>JADJWX010000001.1 GCA_016716135.1 Lewinellaceae bacterium
GTTCAAATCCTGGACGAGGGCAATTTCGATAACGCAGCCCAGCACTGGGTTTATCTGGCAAAAGCCTACCAATGGGCCGACCCGGACAACGTGAGTGAAAAGAGTCTTACGCCCATCGAGCATACGGATTGGAACGGCTTTGTCGAAGGGCAATCCTACCGGCATAGCAACGGTAAAGCCTACCAATTCGACGGCCTGATCGAACTGGGTGAGGGACAAAAATTAGCCACCTGGAAATTGGACGGCAAACGCATCGGCGCGCCGATCCCGAATCTGCCGGGGTATTTCACAACGGAAAGCAGCGCCGTCGCAGCGCCACTGGTGGTGGATAACTCGAAGCGCCTGCGGCTCGCACAAGCCAAAGCCAAAGCGCAAGCCGCCCGCATCCGAATCCTCAAACTAAAATCTCAAAAAGCAGCCTGACCATGTATAAAATAGCCCAACTGACCGATGCGCAAATCGCCAAACTCGTGCCCAATCTGCGCCGGGAAATCGGATCCTGAAAGCCGACAGCGACAATTTCGATCCGGAACTGTACGAGGTGTTTGCCGAAAACGACAAAGACCTTTTTGAACTGGCCAAAGGCGACCTCGCCGTTGAACCGCACGCCGTCGAACCGACGGCGTTACAACGCGGCCCCAAACCCAGGGGAAAACGCGCCAAAAAACAAGCCGACGCTTATTCCGAAACCGTCACCATCGACGGCGCGCAGTACTTAGTCGGCGCCGGACCGGATGGAAACGTGCAATACGGCTTGGACAATAACGGCCGGCTGCTCCAGATCGGCGATACCGTGGAAGCCACCATCAAAGGCCAAAAAATACGCGGTGTAATCGCCAGCCTTAAAGCCCGAAAAGGCGGCGGGCACCTGGTGCGCTACACCGATGTCGCCGGCAATAAGAAGACCGCGATGCTGCAGCCCTCGGCCATTGCCAAAACATCTGCGGCTCCACCAGCCACCGGCAAAGAAACCCCGGTAGCGCCCTACAAAATGCGGCTGCCCAAGAACCTGGTCAAAAAAGCCGAAGTCGCCCGCCGCACCGACTGCGACGAAAACGAAGCCATCCTGGTGACGCCCACCGAAAAAGTGGAAATCGCGGCACCCACCGTCGCCGATCCGGCCAAGGGCGATAAAATTCTGGCCCATCCCGACGGCACGCCCATGACCGTTATCGAAGGCAAAGCCGTAGACCAACACTTCGAGGTGGAAGGTAAAGCCGGCGTCGAAACCCGGAAGGACGGCACCGTCACTTTCGATGTAGCCGGCGAGGAAACGCCCGAAGCCGCCGCGCAGCCCCAACCGGCAGACGACGAGACGAAATACCGCGCGGTCAAGGCGAAGAAACCCACTTCCAAATGCGAGTTCTCCCGCGAAAAAGCCAAGTCACCGGCCCTGATGACCTTCCTGGAGGGCATGCGCCTGCGCTGGCACGACGGCGAATCGAAGGACAAAATCATTGGCGTGTACTACCTGAAAAACGAAAATAAAGTCCTGCTCAAAGTGAAAGTGTACGATTGGATGGACCTCTTTGCCGACATCCGCTACTACACCGTCTGCCCCGAAAGCGGGCGCCTGACCAAGGCTGAAAAACCGGGCAAAGGCTCCGCATCGGTGCTCCTGAGTCAGACTGCCATGAAGGAATTTTACCGCCATCCCTTTGGGCAATCCTGCAAGCGGGTAAGCAAGGCGCTCTACGTCGAGTGCTACCGCAACGGCGCCTGCTCCACGGAAAAGCAAAAACGGCTGTACCAGATTTTTGCCACGAAGTGTATCCGGCAGGAAAAGGCGCACAGCCGGGAATATTTGAAATGGGCGCACCAGCAGACAGCCCAGCGCTGGGAGGGGTACGAGGGAACTAAAACGTATGCGCAAGTTTTTAAGGAAACGCTGGCGATGATTCGGAATGGGAAACGGTAAAGGTTTTGAAAATGAAGCGGCGGGCGGTGATATTAAATCATCTGCCCGCCCGCTTTTTAATCCATCATAAAGCGGGGTAGCGCAGTTGGTCAGCGTGCCAGACTCATGATCTGGAAGTCGGAGGTTCGAGTCCTTCCCCCGCAACTTTCCCCAAAAAACCGCCCCATGTCCCAGCTCACCCAATCGTTTTTCGAGAAAATCCTTGCTGCAGAGGGCGGTTACCAAAACCAGTCCGCCGACAGCGGTAATTTCAACCGTTGCGGCATCAATGCCGGCACCAAATACGGCATCACGCCCAACGCCTGGCAGGAGTATTCCGGCCAGCAGTGTCCCGGCCCCGAGACGATGAAATACCTCACCCAAACACAAGCCTGGGATTTCATAGACTGGTGGGGAAACCGCTGGCGGATATGGGAAATCTACGACCAGGATTTTGCCGAACTGGTGTTCAACGCCTTTTACGGCAATCCTTCCGCCGCTGCCAAAACATTGCAACTTACCCTGAACCAGCGCGATTACGCCCTGGCGCCGGATGGCATCATGGGAAGCAAAACGCTCGCTGCCGTCAACGTCGAAACCGCTAAAGACAAAATCGGGCTTTACAACGCCTACCGCGAGGCCTGGCTTTCTTATCTCCAATCCCTCGGCAACGCCCAGTATACTTCCGGTTGGACAAACCGGATGAACACCCATTTCCCGCCGTTACCAGGCGGCGGAACACCCGCCACGCCATCTGCCCAGCCCAATTACCAGGTCGAACTCTGGCAGCGCCGGTTTTCCGGCATGTTTAAAAGTTCCGACGATGCGATCTGGGTGTGGACAGCCCTGGCTTTGCTTTTTGGTCTGATCGCCATCCTATACTTCCGCTTAAAAACTATTGATTTATGACGCACAAAACCAAATACGCCCTCCTGGCCATCTCGCTTTTTCTGGGCCTCTCCGGCCTGACCTGGTGGCTCTACCGCCGTTTTTTCGGGACGGCATCGGCCCCACCGGGCAGTGGGACGACGAAGGTGGCACCACGGAGCAACCGCATACGGTAGCTGGATCGGAACTCAACTACGAGCAATCGCCAATAATCATGAGCCATTTTGACATCCGGGAGTTCGACTCGCCGGACCAGCCGGGCAGTGGCGTTTACATGAAAATCAAATTCCTCGAAATGCTCGATGCCGCCCGGGAGCAGGCCGGCATTCCGTTCCGGGTTAATTCCGGCTACCGGACTCCCACACACAATGCCGCCGTGGGCGGTGTGCCTGATTCCGCGCATACGCGGGGTTGGGCAGCGGATATCGCGGCCCGGACGCTGGAGCAGAAGATGAGGATCGTTAGGGCAGCCAGGACTGTTGGGTTTAACCGGTTTGGGATTTATGATACGTTTGTTCATTTGGATTGTGATCCGGGGAAGCGGGCGGATGTGGCTTGGAATGGAAAAGGGTATGCGCTGGCGAGGGGTGGGGATTTTTCGGGGTGGGGATTTGATCCGTTTAGTGTGTGATAATAAGGTCAATATTCTGCCTGATTGTTAATTTGATACCTTATAAAGAAATCCGATAGTCTCTGAGTTTGCACGATGAGGGAAAACAGAGAGGAAAAATGGCAAGAACGCAGGGAATCGTTTAATCATTGGAGGAAGTGTTTGACCATCAAAACTGTTGGTTTCTTGTATAAGTTCACTCCAGCTTTTTTCTTTTTTGGGAAGGGTACTCCGATTTTCACCTTTTTGTGCCCTCCAAAGATAAAAATCTACTGAATTATCAGGGATGAACTCTTCAAAATGCATAAATGAAATTTCTCTCCAGCTTTCTGCAATTAAGTCTCTTTTACCGAGCCTCACTATCAACTCAATGAGCGGCTTTAATAAATAAGAACTCCTTTTATAGTTATCTTCAAGTGCTTGATCGATCATACCAAATCTAATTTTCACCGCAAAATCTATATCGAAATATGTTGGAAATAGCCCTAATGGGTGTTTGGAATTTCTTCCATTGTAGGTTAATATCATAGAAATCATAGATCGGACTGAATTTAAAGCAGATATTTGACCTTTTTCAAAGTTTTTAAAGATACATATTATTAGTATAAGTGGAATAAAAGCCGCTTCTCCCCAGGAAAGAAGGAGTGCTCCTTTATACTTTTGGGCGAAAGTCGGGTCTATTATAGTTTTCCAAGCATCATCTTTGTCTATGAACTGCGATAATTTAAGTGCATATATTATTGAAGTTACACTATGTTTTCTAAAAGAAATCAAATCTGTGTCAAAGGGTGAAGTAAAGGCCGCATCAAATCCATTTGTATTTACTTCTGACTCCAAAAGTCGAGCGGTGATAAGAATGTCATTCCAGATAATCTCGTATGACTTAATCCAATATTTTTCATCAAGATTATATTTGTCTACTAAGTAAAAGATCAAAGACAGCAATAAGACCATTATTCTAATTGTTGAACCGTGATTCTCAACTCTTCTGTACGGCCCAGCAATCATAGTAGCATACAATACGGCACCTGCGATATCTCTACGCCGCTGTTCTTTCTTTAGTGATGAATCATTTATATTAAGAATCTGAGATAAGAATTGATTAATTTTTGGAATATCAGGAAGACCTGTGCCATCTGAAAACATAAGGTCAGTGAGTTCTCTGTAGGTCGGAGCGTCTTTTGGCAGAATACCTTCTGCCATTTCTTGGAAGCCGGTAAGTAAATCTCCGCGAGTCCATACACGTAACGGGGAATTGCTCCATTTCCCATCGTTTAAAGCTACAATCTCGACCCGAAGGGCATCTTCAATTTCTCCATTTGTCACAAGATACGATATATGGGGTTTGTTTTTGTCAACATCCGGATGTTGTATAGCGCAATCCATCATCGCCTCAATTTCTGGTTTAACCTCCTTTCGCCACCGATTCAAGCTTATGTTTCCTCCCTTTAATTGATATGCATGTGCAATGCCCGTTTGAGCAATTGCGAGTACATCCTTACCTTGCTCGAAATTCGTGTTTCTAATTGAATATTTCAAGACATACCCTTGGGATATTAGCCACTCACAAAATAACGGTTGGTAGCCAAGCTCATTAGCTGAATCAAGCCAGTATTCGATGGCTCGCTGAAGGAATGGGTCTTTATTTATTGTTCGTTTAGAAGTACTTTTTTTCATATATTAGTCTACTATCTTACGAGACTCCAAATCCTCTAAATGTTCAGCATGTTTTTTATCAAGAATCAACTGTTCTTTTTGATGAAACGCCTCTTTTTCTTCTGGAGTAGATTTTGATATTTGATTTATGAGTTTCTCAATTGTATTAGGCCCAGCGAGAATTGAAGGTTTTATCGGCTTTGCGCGATCATCATCTTCAAAGTCTACAACAATCATTTCAAGTCCATTGAGAATAAGTTCAGGACCAAGCTCTGAAGTGTGATGAATAATATTGCCACCTTCTTCTATTGCTTCATTTAACTTCTTAAGTAGCCCATGTTCAACTTGTCCCGCAAGGTCTTCGGCTAAAGCAGTGACATTGTTTAGCAAGTCTTCCGCTTTCATAGTTGGAATATCTTTTTTGGAAATAGAGAATTCACTTTGGGCAGACTGCAAATAACTTACTGAATGTCGGCCATCAACATGTAATATTCCCATTTTATCGCCTTCATACAAAGACTTTTTTCGCCCTATGGAAAATACAGTTGCATTTTCCTTAAATTTCTGTCTTAAGAAGGCCGAAACTGATTTATTCAGTTCTTTTTTTACATCAGGAAAATCTGTAATCATAAAGTCTCGTGAAGTTGTTGTAGTGGAAAATATTTCTTACAAATATAACAGGATTGTGATTTCTCGGGATTTTTGATTGATCTGTTTGCGATTTGACGACTAGATTTAAATATCTTGAATGACCCGCAGACTTGCTTTGCCTTCCGTCACCTCATGCTCCCCCTTCCTCAACAACCTCAATAACCCCACCACCAAATACACCGGCGTCTGCAACAAAAACCAGGATTTCCGGGCACTCTTGCCCGAATCAAATCCGGAGTGCTCGGCTACCCGCTCCCAGGAAAGCCCGTCCGGCAAGCGGTAGCGCTCGGTGGTGCCTTCTTTAAAAACCGATACCCGCAAAGCATCCATCAGTGCGTCGGCCTGAGCCATCGTGCTGGCCTTTATTTCAATTTTGAACCGGAATGGTTTGGTGAGCGCGATGACCGGCGTCTTGCAGAGCACCATCAGTTTTATGGTATCCTCGAAACTCATCCTGTCCTTCACAAGCAGGCGAGCGATGCTGGATTTGTTGGCGTAGTGCAAAGGGCCGGCCGCATCTTCGTAGGAAACTCCAGCGCGGGACATTTCGGCGCGGATTTGGGTTTGGAGGGCGGATACTAAGTCGGTAAGTTTTTCCATGCGTATGTTTTCTGATAGAACGGGCCGGTGCAATTACCATTACACGGGATTTGGTAGCAAAATTAATCAGATTTTGACTCCAAATTAGCAACGGCGGCATAAAACTTCTTCAACACCTCCTTTATATCCTTCTGCGCATAAATCTCCGCAATCCGGTCGCTTTTCACGCCGATGATCGCTTTCACGTCGTCGAGGCCCATGCCGGTACTGTTCAGGATGAAATCGCCGGTGAAGTGGCGCCCGAAATGCGTGGTGATTTCCCGGCCGATTAGTTCGAGGCTCAATTTCTTGAGGCGTTTGACGTAGACTGGGTACTGTAATTTTTCAAACAGCAGCCCGTCGGGTTGCCATTGCAGCAACACTTCATCCGAAGCCGAAATGGGGACGATGCCTTTGGTGCCGGTCTTCTGAGCGTTGACAGTCAGGTATTGGAATTTGGTACCGCCATCTTCAAAGGTGAAGTAGTGCTGGGTTTTCTGGATTTGAGTCGTGTCGGAGAACCGTAGGCCCCGGCACATGATGAGAAAGCGGCGGATGGTCTCGTATTCAGTGCTTTCTGGTGCGTAGTCGGCGAGCGCCTTCCGGAACGTCAGGTACTCCCCCATCGTCATACTTTTCTTCTCCGAAATTTTCACGATCCGGATGCTGACGTCCTCGAAGGGTTTGTGCACATCTGCCAGTTTGTAGTGCTTCAGCACCCGGCTGTAGATGATCTTCAGGTATTTGACGTATTGGTTCGCCATATTCTCCTTGCCGCCCTGGACGATATTCCGCTTGAAGGCCACGACCTGATCCCGGGTCAACTCCTGCATCCGGAGGTCGCCGTTGAGTTCTTTGAACTTGTTGAGCGATGCCTTGTAAACTTTCAACGTGGATGCGCTGATTTGCTTCCCGGCGTATTCTTCGTCCAACATTTTTACCGCTGCGTCGAAAAAGAGAAAGGCTGATTTTTTTTCAGCCCCCATTTTTGGTTTAAATGCGTCAAATGTGGGAGGCAGCTCATTCGCAATCAGGTCTGCAATAATGGAGTAGGCTTTGTTGAGCGTTTTGGACAAATCGCCGTTGACGATGGCCGCCGTTTCGCCGCCGAGAGTGGCGCGCGGTTTAACAGTTTGTGTCTTTTGGTCCCAGTCCTTGGGAAGCAATTTCCAGGACAAAGCAATGTAGTTGGTCTTGTACAACCAGGAGTATCGAAGGAATAACCGTTGAAACCCGTACCTGTCCTGGTACCCGCGTTGGACGATAGAGATGACTGGAGGCTTCATTGGTACTAAAATTGGTACAGACAAAGGTGAACAAGTAGGAGGCGCTACGAGCAGCGGTGGGCAAAATACGGCAGAATATGGCGGAAAAGAAACAGTAGGAAGCACTAAGGCGGGCTAAGAGGCTTTCCCTCGTTAACGAGACGTTAAAGTGCCGGAGACCGACAGCAAAAAAACTTGCCCTTCGTTTTAAATTCGCTTGTCAGAACAAAGGTAGGCAAACATTAAATCGTTAAACGAAAGCAATTATGAATAAATTCTGGTCTACATTGCTCGCCGGCGCCATGGGTGGCCTCGTAACTTTCGGCGCGGTGAACTGGCTGGAAAAACCGGAGCCCCAACCCGCATCTGCTAACGTGCCGGCTCCTGCCAAACAAGTAAACTACAACTACGGCGCACCACCGCCAAACTTCGATTTTACCCGGGCTGCCGAACGTGCCATGCCGTCTGTCGTACACATTAAAGCGACGGAAAGCCGCCAAAATGCCGTACAACGCCAACGCGAATCCAACCCGTTTCGGTTTTTCTTTGGCGACGACTTTTTTAATATGGACGACTATGCACGGCCACGCTCCGGCACCGGTTCCGGTGTGATTTACTCCTCCGACGGCTATATTCTTACAAACAACCACGTCGTCGAATTCGCCGACGAATTTGAGGTAACCCTTCACGATAACCGCGAATTCCGCGCCCGCCTCATCGGCGCCGACCCCAGCACCGACATGGCAGTATTGAAAATTGATGCCAAAGACCTGCCCGCAATCGAAGTGGGCAATTCCGACGACGTCAAAGTTGGTGAATGGGCACTTGCCGTAGGCAACCCCTTCGACCTGACGTCTACCGTTACCGCCGGAATTATAAGTGCAAAAAGCCGTGATATCAATATTATCCGAAAAGGCGCCCCGATCGAGTCGTTTATTCAAACGGATGCCGCCGTCAACCCCGGCAACTCCGGTGGCGCCCTGGTCGATGTAAATGGCCGCCTTATCGGCATCAACTCGGCCATCGCCACACCCACCGGTGTTTTCGCCGGTTATTCATTTGCGATTCCGGTCAATCTGGCTACCCGTATCGCCGATGACCTGGTCAAATACGGCAAGTTCCGGCGCGCCTATCTGGGCGTGGATATCGCCACCATGGACAGCAACCTGGCCCGGGATCTCGATATCCCCTACTCGCAGGGTATCTGGGTGAAAGATCTTGACCCGGAAGGCTCCGCAGCAAGGGCAGGTGTGCAACCAAACGATATCATTACCAAAATAAATGGCAAAAATGTGACAACGGTCCCGGAACTTCAGGAGCTGATCGGGCGTTCTAAAGCAGGTGAAACCGTTCAGCTGGCTTTGGTCCGCAGCGGTAAAGAGAAAGAACTGGCGGTGAAACTAAAAAGCCGCGGCGAAGAGTAACATAATCCGGTTTCGGCCGGTCTAAAATAAAGTTGGTTTTTCGTTTTGTTTTGATGTGTCTGCTCCGCGTAATGCGGAGCAGACTTTTTTTTGGGTACCACCGCCTGCAAAGACCAAATGCAGCAATAATTGACAAAACGCCAAATTGAATAATCCGGCCAAATGTCGTTTTTTTGTCCCCGTAATCCGCATGCACCGGAAATGCAACCAACCCTTCCTGTTAACTGGCCGGTGAAAAAATCTGCTTCGACTATTTCCAAACAAATACTTTTTAGTCATGAAACGTACCTGGCTCCTCGTTGCCTTGTTTCTACTGTTGGGCGCTGCCGCCTTTTATGTGTTGCGCCAAAAAAACACTCAATCCGGCAGCCATGTCTCCTGGGATATGGACTTTGCCGTCAAAAACACGGAAGAAATTACCCGCATCTTCATCGCCGACCGCGGCAACCACCGGGCTACCCTCGAACGCAAAGACGGCTTTTGGCTGTACAATGATAAACACGTCGCCCGGCCAACAGCCATACAAACCCTGCTCGAAACGATTAAAAATATCAATGTACTCTACATTCCACCCAAAGCCTCCGAGAGTTCCATGGTCAAAAGCCTGGCTTCTGAAGGCATCACCGTGGAAATCTATGGCAAAAACAATCAGCGCCTCAAACGGTACTATGTGGGTGGAGTGACCAATGACGAACGCGGCACCTATGTGATCATGGAAGGTGCCGAACAACCCTATGTCGCCCATGTTCCCGGGTTCATCGGGCAGCTGCGCGCACGTTTTCTGCTCAAAGAAGACGACTGGCGCGACCGCACGGTTTTCTCTGAAAAACCCGAAGACATTCAATCCATATCGGTGGAATACCCGCAGCAAAAAAGCGAATCCTTTCAACTCGACAAGGTGGATATTGCCACCTATGCGGTCAAACCATTGTTCAGCACTACCCCGGTAAGCCCCACACCCCAGCGCAAAGGCGTCGCAGAAGCCTACCTGCTCCAATTTGAAAAGCTGGGCGCCGAAGGCTTTGAAACAAATAATCCGCTCCGCGACTCGGTGCGCGCCCTCGTGCCCTTTGCCATTGTAAAACTCCTGCGCACCGACAGCACTGCGAAAGAAGTCCGCTTTTGGCCGGTTGCGGTGGAGGAAAACTACGCCACCGGTAAAACATACATCAACCGGTATTTTACCGATTTGAACAATGGTGACGCCTTTTTACTCACCCAGGAGCGCGTTTTCGGCAAGATTTTCCGCGGGTACAATTTTTTCTTCGGCCGTACGGAAAAACCGCGCCTCCAGAATTAATACGACAGCGTCACTTTTACCACCGTTCACAAACCGGCTACCTCCGATGGCAAAAACCCGGTTGACTCCCGGTCGGATCCGATGCAACTTTGAACTATACAACAGGTTAGTACCCACCCGCCCTACTGTTCACCTTAAAAGTTGCACTTATGAAAACGCGTCTTGTTTGTTTGTTCGCCTTGTTCAGCACCATGAGTCTGATTGCCCAAGTTGAGTGGAGAGGGGGATTTCCCGGCCAGGAAAACAACTGGTTTTGCGCCAAAAACTGGAGTAACAACCGCATACCGAATGATTTTGACAATGTGGTTATTCCCAATGTAGCCACACGCGGCAACCACTTTCCAGTGATCAAAAATCAACTGGCCAGCATTCAATCGCTTGAATTGCAAAGCGGTGCCAAAATCCGGATCGAGTCCGGCGCACAATTGACCATATTGGGCTACGGCCTTCCCGGAGGCGCCTTGCTGAACCTTGGTGCTGTTGAAAACTACGGCACACTTGAAGTAATCGAACCGGTATTGCATGCCGTTGAGTACACCGGCAAAGGCACACTTATCCAGCGCCGCAGCAACATCATTCCCGACCACTGTAAATGTGAAACGACGGTTTGTCTGTAGTATTTTCTTCTAAAAACCAGGGAGTTACCAAAATGCTTGTTGCGAAAATCACTTCCAGATTTTCACCATAAGAGGAGTCATTCCGAAGTCTTTTCATGCTCGGAATGACTCCTGTTTTTTAAAAAAAACATTCGGCAATTCTATCCCGCCATCCGGCAATCAACCGGGAAGTCAGCAGCAAAATAGACGACGCAACAATAGCTGTGCTGAGTTCGACTTCAGGTTTATTTTGAAAAATTTTTCCCCTGTAAAAACACGAACTCTCCGTGCTGGGAGATATCCAAAACCATGGCTCCCTCGTCCTCCGTTACGCGAAGAGGCGTAAACGTAGCAACCAACCGGCAGGAGCAGAAAAAAGTGAACATGCTGACCTGTGTCAGCGCCAGCAATTGGTGCAGAAACAGGGTGGGCAAGGTGATGGTGTGGTTGATCGTTTTGATTGTCTGGAAAAATAAAAACAGGGCAGACAGGCTTCGTTTAATTTTCAATCGCTTTTTTTTGGGCAAACAACTTTGCCATGCCTGTTTTTACCGGATTAGACCGCTTGCTTGCCGAGCCTGCGTTGCAACAAAAATGTAATGGGAATCTTGCCTACCTGTGCCACAATGCCTCGGTAGACCGGCACTGCCGCGAGGGCCTTTCCCTGCTGAAAAATTTGTTTGGAAATCGGCTCAAAGCGGTGTTTTCGCCGCAACACGGCTTGTTTGGAGAGGCGCAGGATAACATGATCGAGTCCGGCCATTTTATCCATCCGTTTTTTCAGGTACCGGTTTACAGCCTCTACTCCGAAACCCGCAGCCCCACGCCCGCCATGCTGGCTGGGATCGACCAGGTAATTATAGATCTGCAAGATGCCGGATGCCGGGCATACACGTTCGTGTACACGATGATGCTGTTGATTGAGGCCTGCGGAAAACAAAACATCGAAGTGCTGGTACTCGACCGCCCCAATCCGCTCAACGGCCTCAACGTGGAAGGTAATATGCTTGACCTCCAGTTCAAATCGTTTATCGGGTTGCACCCGCTCCCCATGCGCCACGGCCTGACGATCGGGGAACTGGCGCGCATGGCAGTACAACAAGGGGGCATCCAGGGCAGGCTCGATGTTATTCCCATGCAGGGCTGGAAGCGGGAGATGTATTTCAACGAAACCCAACTCCCCTGGGTGTTCCCCTCGCCCAATATGCCGCACATCAAAACCGCACAGGTCTTCCCGGCCACGGTCGTCCTGGAAGGCACCAACCTCTCGGAAGGCCGGGGCACTACCCGCCCCTTCGAACTGTTCGGGCATCCTGATTTGCAGCCGCATGCACTCCTGCAGCATTTGGAAACGCTTTTTCAAAAACACCAACTGAGGGGCTTCAGCCTCCGCCCGCTGTACTTTCAACCCACTTTTGATAAACACCGGGATGCAGTTTGCGGCGGCTTTCAACTGCATGTCCACGACCGCCGGACCTTCAAACCCTGGCAAACCGGACAACTGCTGCTCCGCGAATGGTATCACGCGCTTGGCCCTGCTTTCCAATGGCGGCAACCGCCGTTCGAATACGAGGAAATCCTGCTGCCCATCGACCTGCTCAACGGCACCGACCAACTGCGCCACTGGGTGGAAACCAACGGTAGCTGGGATGCTTTGCTTACGCTGGAGCAGGAAGGCCGGGAGGCGTATTTGGCGACGCGGGAACCGGCGCTTTTATACCCTTTTCCCACCGGTGAACCGGTGGGCTGAGAAGGGAACGATTTCAGGTGTGTACAACTTTTGACTTTTGACTTTTGACTTTTGACTTTTGACTTTTGACTTTTGACTTTTGAAAAAAAACGACTGCGCTTAAGTCAAAAGTCTAATTTGAAAAGTCTAAAGTCTAAAGTTCTTTCGGTGGTGGCTATGCCCTATCCCCCTCCGGTAGACGCCCGCCGCTTTTCTTCTTCGGCGCCCGATTGGCGGCGGCGGGCCTGTTGCACCGTTTTTTTGCCAAAGCGGTAGGAAAAGGCCAGGGTACCCACCCGGGTTTCCCGCTTGCTTTCGAACACTTCGTCGATGTTGCCCCAATGGGTGTCGCCCCGCGGCCAGCTGCGGTAAAAAATGTCGCGCACATTAAGCCGTAGCGTGCCGCGCCCTTCCCAAAGCGTTTTTTGTACGCCTGCATTCACCGACCACATCGGGTCGATGGTGGAAATGGAATACACGTGCCGGTTGTGCCAAAAGCCGCCGAGTTCCACCGACCAACCGCCGGAAAGGCGAAAGTTGTTGGTGCCGTTGAGGTACACGGCTGGGCTCGACTGGTTGAGGTCGAAGCCGGAAATCGCGCCGCTAAAGCGGTGCCACCAGACGGTCAAGTCGGCGTTCAGGGTCCACCATTTGGCCAGGGAAAACGGCATGTTCATCGACAGGCTGACGTTCTTGTAGCGGTCGATGTTCACGTTGGTGACCACCGTGTAGCGCTCCTGGTCGTTTTGCAGCAGGGCGTATGTGATGTTGTCGCGGGTGATGCTGTAGCTCAATGTGGTGTTCAGGCGCTGGTTGAAGGTGTGCGTCAGCTCGAAGGCATAGGTCAGCTGCGGCCGCAAAAACGGGTTGCCGGCGCGGATGGTGGTAGGGTCCACGAACGCGCGGAAGGGATTGAGCTGCTGGTAGTTGGGCCGGTTGATGCGGCGGCTGACGGAAATGCCCCAGAGGTGTTTTTCGGAAGCTTTGTAATTGACAAACGCACTGGGAAACAGTTGGAAATAATTGCGGTGAAACGCGCTGTCGGTGGTCAGTTGCAAGCCGTCGGCCACGGTTTGCTCACCGCGCAGCCCGGCCTGCACGTTCCACTTGCCCCACTCGCGACTCCAGTTTACATAGGCGGCGTTGATGTTCTCGTCGTATAAAAAATGGTTGCTCTGGCCGGCGTCGAGCAGTTCTTCGCCGTTTTCGCGGATAAAATATTTCAGGTCGTTGTCGGTACGCACGAGGCTGGATTTTACCCCGGCCTCGATTTTCCCGGACGCACCCAACGGGCGGGAGTAATCGGCCTTGGCGGCGTACAGGTCGAGCTTGCCGCTGATGTCGCCGCGCAGGTAATCGACGCCGAGGGGCGTGTTTTCGCTGTCGTAGCGGAAAGTGTGGAACAGCTGATCGGTGGCGTTGCCATAGCGGGCATAGTCGAGGTCGGCGCTCAGTTCGCCTTTATCAGGCCCGAAGCGGTGTTTGAGGTTCAGGTTTACGGCGCCGTTGTACCAGTCGTCTTCGGAGCGGTTGGTGGTGGTAAACCGGCCGGTGACGTTTTCATTGGGGTCGAGGATGTACGATTCGTTGTCGGCGGCGGGTTTGAACTGGTTGCGCACCCCGGTGAGCAGCACCCCGATCGTCGTTTTTTCCGAAGGGAAAAAATCGACACCCAGGCGGGGCGTTTGCGTGTGGAAGGGGAAGGCCACAAAGTTGTCCTGGTCGTAGATCTGCTGCACCACGCCGTTTTCACTGAACTTGCGAAACAGCACCAGGTTGTTGAAATACTTGTTGTAACTGAAATTATAGCCCGCAAACACATTCCAGTGCTCGGTGCGGTGGTTGACATCAAAACCGGCGGTGGCTTTGCCGAATTTCCCGTGCCCCGCCGAGCCCGACACGCTGCCGTTGGTGCCCAGGTTTTTGTTCTTTTTGGTGCGCAGGTTGATGATGCCGGCGCTGCCCTCCGCGTCGTACTTGGCCGATGGATTGGTGATGATTTCGATCAGCTCGATCGAGGAAGACGGCATGCCGCGCAACAGATTGGCCAGCTCGGCGCCGGTCAGTTGCACGCGCTTGTCGTCGAGCATCACGATCACGCCGCGGCGGCCGCGCAGGCTGATGTTGCCCTCCTGATCGACCTGCACGTTGGGCGAACGCTCCAACACTTCCAGCGCTGAAGCGCCCGCGCTCACGATGCTGTTTTCCACGTTGACGATCAGGCGGTCGAGCCGCCGTTCGATAAAGGGTTTTTCGGCGACCACCGTGACCTCATTCAAACTAGCCACCTGCTCCGGCAAAGCCAAAGTAGCCACTTCCACCGATACACCGGAAGCGCGTACCGGTTCGGAAGTGCCGGTAGTAAAACCCAACAGTGCCGCCCGCACGAAATACATCCCCGCCGGAACGGGGTCGAGTTCGTACTTGCCGGCGGCATCTGTCAGGCCGCCTTTGACCAGGCTGCTGTCGGAAACAGTATGCAGGGTCACGTTCACAAATTCGAGCGGGCCGCCCTTGGCATCGGTAATGAGGCCGTGAAAACTGGTTTGTGCTGCAAGTTGCAGGGCGGCGGCAATAAGGTACGGAACGAGAAGCAGTGCTTTTGCTTGCATAATTTCAATGGGTTAAAAACCGGCGGTTTCGCACCCAAACGCCCTCCCCGCAACTGGCGGGAAAGGCTGGCCGGAAAGCGACTACCCGTAGGCATGTAGCCGGAATAGTGTTACAAAAATCAGCAGGCGCAATACCGGAGCATAGTAAAAATCCGACCGCTCGATCAGGAGCGGCGGCGGTGGGCTGAAGTGCCCGTACTAGCGTACGAACCGCCTGTCGAGCAGAGCGCAAAGTGGTTGCGACCAGGCTTCGGCGCTGTAGCGGAAGTACTGTTTGGGGGTTTTCAGGGTAAAGGTTTTTACTTCTTTGACGAAGTGCATCTGGTCGAAATAGCCGTTGACGTAGGCCAGGTCGGTGAGCCGCAGGCCGGTTTGGCGCTGGTGGCAAACGATGGCGTGGTTGAAGCGCACGATCCGGGCGAATGTTTTGGGCGTAAGCCCGATATACTGCCGGAACAGGCGTTCGATCTGGCGCTCAGACAGGTGAAAGCGTTGCATCCAGTCGGCGGCCCGGTATTGTCCGCAGCACTGGATAATGCGCTCGGCCATTTGCATGGCGGTGTGGTGGTGCCGCTGTTGCGGTTGCAGGTTTTGTGTTAAAAACCGGTTGAGTGTTTCCGCCGGCGTGTGGCTCAGCTGTCCGGTTGTTTGTTGCAGGCCCTGTTCGAAGACTTCGGCGGCAGCGATTACCTGGTCGCGCAGCCGGACCATGGGTAGTTGCGTAAATGCGCTCAGGCCTGCCGGGCGAAAGCGTACGCCGACGGTTTCCACAGCCGGGCCGGGCTCGAAACGGTAGAGCACCGGCCGGCTTTTTTGCCCGACTACCACGGCTTGCTTGCCTGTTTGCAGGGTGGTTTGTTTCTCGATGTCGAGACGTTTGATGCCGTTGCTCAAAAACATCAGGCCGGTGTTCCCGTCGGGTACCACCACTTCTTCCCGCCGGGTATTTGTGCGCAAAACCCAATAGTTTTCCACGAAGGGCTGGAGGCTGGGGTGTGGCTGATATTCGCGGTAGTACATGGCCTGGCTGTTTGTTTACTACCGGAAAAATCATGTGTAGCCGCCGTTTTCCGGAAAAAAATGGATAAAACGGCCGGTTGGGGGTGTTTAGGGGGATTTCCTTTTCCAATTTCAGATTAATACTACGTTGCCACGAAAATTATTTGTGCCGAATATTGTATTCAGATGGCTCCCCCGCAGGGCGGGGTCGCCATGACAACATTTTTTGTGGAAACGGCCTATCAGATTTCTCGCTCCGCTCGAAATTTCACCAAGCACCGTGGGAATTTCGAGCGGAGCGAGAAATCTGTTGAAAAAGTTACGCTTAAACGGGCTGTCATGGCGAGCGCAGCGAGCCATCTGGGTTATCGTGGCAAAGTAGTATTAATCCGAAGCGTGACCTGTCAAACGGAAATGAACGGGATTTATAAGATTCGCATGACTCATTCGAATCAGGGGTAAAAAAATGTAGAGTTCCCGATAGCAACCGTAATTTTTCAACCGCCTAAAGTCCGGCTAAACTGCGGGCTCCCGCTCAAAAGGTGGCAAGAGCAAATCGGGCGATTCCTGGTAACAGCGAAACATATCGGCTATAAAATGCAGGCGGTCGTGCAGGTCGGCCCAGTCTGTTGCACCGGTATCGCGCAGGCTGTCGGTAGTTGGGTCAACTTTTTTTAACATAGCGAGCAGGTCAGGATTGGCCAACGTACGCAGATCAGCCGGGAAATGCGCCTGCAAGTCTGCCCCGAGGTGCAGGTGTACATTTTCAGGCAGGCCGAGTTCCATCAGGTGCGCGCTGAGAAACAAGCGGATATTTCGCCGGGCTTCCCGGGCAAATTTTTCAATGGCCAAATCCAGCGGCGTGGGCATCTTGAAAATGGCGCTGAACAACCGGCCCACTTCCAGTATCCAATACCTGTTTGGGAAAAGCGCCCGGAGCAGGTTTGTTTTGAACAGGGCCGGCTCAACCACCGAGGCTTCCAGCGCTTCGGCGATTTCGGGTTGCAGGCGGGTTTGTTCGTGGAAGCCGATTTCAATGTTGGCCAGTAAAATCAGCTCGGCTTTTTGCTTTTTATCCGGTTCAAAAAAAGCCTGGTAATACCGCCGGAATGCCTGCTTCAGGTAGCGCTGGCCGTCGGGCGGGTCGCCGGCTTTGAGGCTGTCGCAAAACCGGGTGATTCGCGTTTCGTCGTAGTGTTGGTCTATTCCGCAGCCCGCTAAAAACCGGGCAAACTCCCGGGCAATTTCCGCGTACACTTTCCGGTTGCCGCGGGCAACGGCGGCACTGGCGCGGTCCATGGCGGCCTTGGGGTCTGCGGTAGTCCAAACCAGCCGGATGATGGCTGTTTTATCCATTTTAGCGCCCTTGGCGAGCGCGCCTTTTGCGATGTCGTAAATGATCTGTGCGAGCCCGGGCGCGGCAGCCAGTTTGCCTTCCAGCGCCCGGATGAGGTCTTCGTTGCGAATGGTTTGGCCCGCCTGCCTGGATGCCCAGGTGGCAAACGTACACCAGTTGGCGCACCCGCCCAGACGGGTTGTGAGCACCCGGGAGAGCTCGTAATAACTTTGGGTAATTTGAAAATTCCGGTCTGCCGGGTCAGGCATTGCCGCAATCCGGTCCACGGCTTCAAGTGTGGTCAGCGTGTGCATACACTGAAATGTTTTGTCAAAAAACTATGGTAGTCCCTAAAAAACAAAAACCTGCCCTTCCCGGGCAATGCGGAAGCCAGCCTGCTCAACTTTTTTAATTTCTTCAAAATCCCAGAGCATCGGGTTGGTGTGGTTGAAATGGATAAAGTGCACGCGGGCTTTTTCAGCGTCCGTCAATTGCCCGAACAACTGCATGGATTCCTCCATGAACGGGTGCGGAATTTCGGCCATATCGCGGGCGAGTTCGCCGTTTTTGTAAAATGTCGCGTCGAGGTAGGCGGCATCAGCCGATTGGATTTCCCGCACAATGTCGCGGTTCCATTTTTCCCATTTATCAATATCGGGAATGAACAGTACCGTTTGCTCCTGCACGGTAATCCGGTAGCCGGCAGTTTCGGAAAACTCGTCGCGGTGCGGCACTGTGAAGGGCGTGACCCGGATGTCCGGCGCCAGTTGGATCGCCGAGTCGGCCTGCAAGGGCCGGATCGAAATGTTTTTCAGGGCTACCAGCTGGCTCCAGGGGCCGTTGTTTTCCAGGAAATACTGCATGCGCGGCAAAGCAAACACCGGCACAGCATTGGCGCCCTGGGCTTCACGGCCGAGGTACATCAGGCCGGTATAGTGCCCGATGTGGGCATGGGTGAGGAAAATGCCGTCGGGCGCGCTTTTTTCCGGCATGCCGGCCGCTTTGCGCAGGCGCTCCCACTGGTCGGTGTAATCGGGTGTAGCCTCAAACATCCAGCATTTCCCGCTACGGCGATCCACGAGTGCCAGGCAGGTGGGGGTGCGCTTGGGGCGCTGTCCGGACCAGTACAGTTGGCAGCAGGTTTTGCTGCAATTGACGTGCGGATAGCCGCCGTCCTGCGCCACGCCAAGCACGAGCAGGGAAACGTCGGGAAGTGTTTCCGGTGTGTTGGATTGGCAAGCGGAGAGCAGGGTCAGGAAGAGTAAAAAACGAAGCATTGGATTCAGCGGTGTAAATTGCCAACCAAGTTACAACAGCTTCCCGTAAAATAGTCCGCAGCTGGTATGCCCGGTATTGCCCATGGGGCCGGGGAGCGGTTCAAATTCCAGGCGTTTGTACAGTCGGTTGGCCTCCTGCATGGCAGCAATCGTTTCGAGGTACATGTAGCGGAAGCCGCGGCCGCGGGCTTCTGCCTCTAAAATTGCCACCAGTTTGCGGCCCATACCCTGGCCGCGGGCTTCCGGAAAAAAGTACATTTTTTTTAATTCGCAGGTGTCCGCATCGCCGCCGCGCAGCGGGGCAATGCCGCCGCAGCCGATAATTTCTCCGCCGGGTGTTTCCAATACTAAAAAATACGCGCGCGGATGGTCATAGGCTTCAAACATGGCATCGACCTCGGCATCCTGGATGGAATAGCCTTCCCCCACGGCGCCGTATTCGGTCATCACGGTGCGGATAATGTGCGCCACGCGGGCGTTGTCTTCCGGGCGAATGGGGCGGAACCGGAGTGTTAATTCAGTTGGCATAACTGTGCGAAGATACTGTGCCGGGTTAATTTTTATTCTTGCCAAATACGTGGATGACCGTTTCCGTCAGCCCTTTTTTCGTCAGGTAATCGAGCAGCTTTCCCGACTACCTGTAAACAAACCTTTTCCCGGCGTCGTTTTCAAATGCCACCGCCATGGGCAGGATCACTGCGGGCGCATCGGTCATGTACCAGGTCCGGCCTTCCGGCACTACAATAAAGAGCCCGGCATCCGTCCCCAATGCAGAGAAATTCGGCCCGGGACGGCTTTTTTCAAAAGGTAAAACCGCATAGCTGCGGGCGGCTTGGGCATTCCAGGCCAGGACATCCCGGGTGACGATCCCGACTTCAGAAATCGACAGCATGGCATCCGGGCCGAAGGCGGTATCCGACGCATTGTGCAAGTCGCGCCGGGCGATAAACTCCACGATATTTCCTGCCGGATCGAGAAAGTAGGTGGCTTCGGCATTCCAACTGGAAAAGTCGATCAGGGTGTTGCCTTTTTCGTCGGCAACCAGGTCGATGCCCCGGGTTTCCAGCCAGTGCATGGCCTCCCGGATTTGGTTGCAGGGGATGTTGCAGGCGAAATGATAGATGCCGTTGATGGCCGGATTTTCTTTAAAAATCAGGGTAGACGCGCCGACCTGGCATTGTGCTTCGCCGGTTCGGGGCAGGCCGAGGGTGTTTTGGTAGAAATCCAGGACCTCGGGGAGTTTGTTGGTGTGGAGGGTTAGGGTATGGATTTGCATGACGGGTAGTATATTGATCGTTCCTAAGATAATAATTACTTTGCAAAACAATCCGTAGCCCTATGCTTCCAAAGGATATCCAGCTTTCCGTCGAATTTGGCGTCAGTGTCGTGCAGGACTTTGTCACTGCCGCCTATGTTTTTAAATCCGCCTCTGCAGGAAACCTTGCATTTTTATCCTGTGGTGTTTCCAAATTGAAAAAGTTCATCCATGTGGTGTTCCAAATTTAAAAGTTCTCTATGCCTTCTTCGAAGCAGCCATCTTGAGAATCCAATGCCTAAAAGCCTTCATCTTGCTTTTTAAAAATAAATAAATTTCTCGCTCAATCCTTGGATTCCGACGCCTACCTCTCCAAATACACCCGGGAATACATTTTAAAAAACATGCTGGCGCCGCTGGAGGCGGGGAATGAAAAACGAAATTCAAAGATTTTCGGGTAGATCGGGATTTTGCCGGTTATCCCAAAAATGGAGCAATTGGACTTGAGTTTCCGAAATGCGATAGAGCAATGATGTCTGTTCCGAAATTACGGCTTTCCGGATATCCGGCCGCATGGAACTGGCAGGATAGGCCATTGGAAATGCAGTGATAATTTCCACTACCGCATCGGTTTTGTCCAGCATTGCCAATGCCGCATCGGTACCAAAATGTGATTCAATAAATGCCAGCAATTCAGCATATTCCTCTTTCGCTGCAGGCGACCAAACTACCGGCAAATTCACGACTTATATTTTTTCCGGAATTCCTGCATAACTGATTCATGCGGGATGCCTTCACCGGCTTCCAATTCCCGAATCGACTGTTCAATACGTTCTTTTTGCGCTTTCGAAAGTTCGTTCCAAAAATCCAGCTCAGCATGCAGCAATGCTTCGATCAGGCGAATCAAATGCTCGTCGTTGAGCTCAACGAGCGCATCAATGATTTTCAACTTGCGGCTTTCCAAACTGGTGGTCATAATTTGCGATTTTTGTCTCTTATCTGTTCAATAAATCTATACATTCCCAAAACTGAATGATAAAAATAGGGCTGTTTTGTCACAATGCAATCATTGACCTTTGAGAAATAAAACCAGCCACCCCGGAAACAATTCTTCCACAGGGCGGCTGGTTTTAATTTTTTTCCCGCCGACGAACCGTCAGCCTTACACCTCGGCCAATTTCTTCGTTACCACTTCCTTCCCGTTCATCATCGACTTGCGGCCGAACAACAGGCCTCCGCCGTCGGCATCCACCAGCACGGTGTCGCCTTTGACGTAGTCGCCGGCCAGCACGTGTTTGGCCATTTCATTGACCAGTTCGCGTTGCAGGGTGCGCTTGAGCGGCCGCGCGCCGAACTGCGGGTCGAAGCCCTGGTCGACGAGTTGTTTGGCGGCCGCATCGGTGAGCTCCAGCTGGAGTTCCTGGCGGTCGAGCAGTTCGCGGATGTCGCCGAGCAGAATATCGAGAATGAGCTCCATCTGATTTTTCTGCAAGGGGTGAAACACGATCACTTCGTCGATACGGTTGAGAAACTCGGGCCGCAGGTTTTCCTTCAGAGCGCCCATCACCTCGTTTTTGGCCGTGTCGAGCAACTCGTGCCGGCGGTTTTCGGGCATATCCTGGTAATCCTCAAAAACTTCCATAATGCGGTCACTGGCCAGGTTGGACGTCATGATGATGATGGTGTTTTTGAAGTTTGCATGGCGGCCTTTGTTGTCGGTTAATTGCCCGTCGTCGAGCACCTGGAGCAGGATGTTGAACACGTCCGGGTGTGCTTTTTCGATCTCGTCGAGCAGCACGATGGTGTAGGGCCGGCGGCGTACGGCTTCGGTCAGCTGGCCGCCTTCGTCGTAGCCCACGTAGCCCGGGGGCGCCCCCACCAGCCGGCTTACCGAGTGTCGCTCCTGGTATTCCGACATGTCGATGCGGGTGATCGCTTTTTCGTCGTCGAACAACACCTCGGCCAGGGCCTTGGCGAGCTCGGTTTTACCCACGCCCGTCGGACCGCAAAAAATGAAGGAACCGATGGGTTTGTCGACATCACTCAGCCCGGCGCGGTTGCGGCGGATGGCATCGGACACCGCCTCCACGGCTTCGTCTTGCCCGATCACGCGCTTGTGCAGTTCCGCTTCGAGATGCAGCAGGCGTTCGCGCTCCGACTGCATCATTTTCGAGACCGGGATGCCCGTCCAGCGGGCTACCACTTCGGCAATATCGTTGGCCGTCACGGTTTGCGTGGTCATGCGGTTTTCGGGCGCCAGTTCGGCGAGTTTTTCCTCGGCAGCGCGCAGCATGGCTTCCTGTGCCGGTATGTCGTTGAACTTCAGTTTGGAGGCCTGTTCAAAGTTGCCTTCGCGTTCGGCCCGCTGGTACTGGAGTTCCAGTTCTTCCATCTTGAGTTTGCAATTCTGGATGGCCTCCACAATCTCTTTTTCGCTCTGCCATTTGCCGCGCAGGGCATCCAGTTTTTCGCGCAGCTCGTCGATCTGCTTGTTCATGGCCGAAAGTTTGCGCTCGTCCTTTTCGCGTTTGATGGCTTCGCGCTCGATTTCCAGCTGGCGCAGTTTGCGGTCGAGTTCGTCCACTTCCTCCGGCACGGAGTTGAGTTCGAGGCGCAGTTTGGCGGCAGCCTCGTCCATGAGGTCGATAGCCTTGTCGGGCAGTTTGCGCTCGCTGATGTAGCGGTGCGAGAGCTCGGCGGCGGCAATCACCGCCTCGTCGAGAATTTGAATTTTGTGGTAGTTCTCGTAGCGTTCGCGCAAGCCACGCAGGATGGAAATCGTGTCTTCCATGCCGGGCTCGTCCACGTACACCGATTGGAAGCGGCGTTCGAGTGCTTTGTCGCTTTCGAAAAATTTCTGGTACTCGTCGAGCGTGGTGGCGCCGATGGTGCGCAGTTCGCCCCGCGCGAGTGCCGGCTTCAGAATGTTGGCGGCATCCATGGCGCCCTGGCCGCCGCCGGCCCCGATGAGGGTGTGAATTTCATCAATAAACAAAATCACCCGCTCGTCGGATTCGACCACTTCCTTGATCACGGCTTTGAGCCGCTCTTCAAATTCGCCCTTGTATTTGGCGCCGGCGATGAGCGCGGCCATATCGAGTGAAAAGATCTTTTTGGATTGCAGGTTTTCGGGCACGTCCTGCCGGTAAATCCGCCAGGCAATGCCTTCCACGATGGCCGTTTTACCCACGCCGGGGTCGCCGATGAGGATGGGGTTGTTCTTTTTGCGGCGGCTGAGAATGTGCAGCACGCGGCGGATTTCCTCGTCGCGGCCGATCACGGGGTCGAGTTTGCCCGATTCGGCCATTTCGTTGAGGTTGATCGCGTATTTCTGCAGGGCATTGTACACGTGCTCGGTGGTTTGGTCGGTCACCTTGCGGCCTTTGCGCAATTCGGTAACGGCCGCGCTCAGGGCTTCGAAGGTGCCGCCTTGTTCGCGCAGCATGCGGGCGGTTTTGTCGTTGCCTTTGGCAAGGCCGAGCAGCATGAGTTCCAGCGAGATGTACTCGTCGCCGTAGTCCTTGAGCAAGGTTTTCGCGGCAGCGATCGCCTTGTTGGCTTCGTTGGTGAGGTACTGCTTGTCGGCACCGGCTACTTTGGGGGTATCCCAGATCAGTTTGTCGAGGTCTTCCTCAAAGCGCGCCATGGAGACGCCGGCTTTTTTGAGCAAAAAATCGGTGACGGAATCGTCTACCTTGAGCATGCCCTTGAGCAGGTGCGCCGTATCCACCGCCTGCTGTTCGTAGCCGGCGGCGATTTGTTGTGCCTGGAGGATGGCCTCCTGGGCTTTTATGGTGAAATTATCGTACGTCATGAGTTTGGTAAGTGTTCGTTTGCGCGGCAAACAAAATAAGGGCCTGCCGGGCAAACGAACACTGTGGTTTTAAACTTTAGGGAAAAGTGAATGAACTGGTTTGTGGTTTGGGTATATCAAATATATTTCCAGTTGGCTGGGCGGTGGTTTTTTCGGAAAAAATGGCGGGATAAACGAGGTTGCTGGTGTCAAATTGGCAAGAAAAATTGTGGCGGGTGGATATTTTGGCAGGTTTCTTAGGTACGTATCAGTCCGCAACAATGGAAACTATCTGGTGCAGCGTCCCAAAGTTAGTTTTTAGCCAAACGACATAAGTCCCGGTTCCGCCGGGTCGCAGGTCGGTGGAAAAGCGATATTCACCGGCAGGGTGTTCGCCGGTCCAAAGCACCTGGGGTATATCTCTTCCATCAAAACGGCCAACTTCCAGCCGGCACAGGGTCGGGTAATCCAGATCTACCGCAATATGTACTAAACCCGAACCGGGATTGGGAAAAACCTGCAATCGGCAAGGCTCTTCGGTAGCGGTAGCGAACGGTCCCGGCTGGCTGGAACTGGTCTGGCTCAGCCGGTATAATCGCCTCCCGCTTAGGATAGCCGAAGTACTGCTAAGCCGATGAAAGCGGTTGAAACTTTCCCCCGGGGCTATTTGCAGGTCATGCCAGCTTTCGCCGCCATCCCGCGTTTCAAACATGACCGCATTTCCACATAAACCATACAAGGAATCCAGATTCGGGATGTACATCACGGAGCGACCAGCTGGCGCCGCCATCCGATGATTTAAGAATTTGTGTATTTCCACCGGAGAAATACCGCTCAATGGAAGCAAAAAAATGCAGGCTGTCCGGCGTTTGCAGTTTCCATACGTAATCGGAAGACACGCCGGTTTTGACGCTAACATGCCTGGCTGGCCACCATCGGATGTTGACAGGATAATGCCGCCTTCGGATACGGATGCTGCTGTGCCGGAAACCCAGCCGCTGTCGGGTGTAATAAAAAAAACGTCAATCAGCCTACTGGTCAAAGCCGACTGATCAATGACCTCCCAGGTGAGACCGCCGTCGGTGGATTTTATCACATATCCGGGGCCGCTCCACTGGCCGCAGCCGTAAACGACGTTGTTGCCCGGACAGGAGAGTCCGCATATTCCGCCCGGCAGGCCGGGTATCTGATTTGTGATGTTAACCCAGTTTTGCCCGCCGTCGGTGGTTCTGAACAATTTTGCTCCGGCGTTCAGGCCGCCACAAAACCCGATACTGTCATTCAAAAATTCGATACTGCGCAGGTGGATACCGAACTGATCGTATTGAAGTGTCCAGTTTTGTCCGCCGTCCTTGGTTTGGTAAATTTGGCCATTGCTGTTGCAGGTCCAGCCCTTTTGCTGATTCAGGAAAAAGACATCGTCGTATCGGGGCGCCGACGGGATATCGAGCGGTTGCCAGGTTTGGCTGAGACCGGTTAGGGGTAAAATGAGCGAGACGAGTACTATTTTCCAGGTTTTCATGTAGCGAAACTAAAAGTTTGATCTAAAATAGAAGCATCTTTTTCATTGTTTGACCCCGGCCCTAAGTAAAATGTCCGGCAAAGACAAATAAGCGACAGGCCCGGAAACCCACCTGATTTTTTGATAAATTTGAATGCAGTAAATAGAAGTAATCACAATTAAAACCTGATTTATGACAACCAAAATTACTTGCATACTCGCCTTTTTGCCCGGCTTTCTTTGGGCACAAATCCAATGGGAACACACCTACAACAGTTCGACTCTGGAACGCCGGATGCTCGACCAGTCGGGGGAGGTCTACCTGTTGCCCGACAATTGTAGTCTGGCCTTGTTTACCAAAAACCACAATGCCTGGAAAACCATCCAATTCGACCCCTCGCCAGGCGATGTTTGTGGCTATTATCTCTTATCGGAAGCCTACATCGATACCGACCAGGAACTGGAAGTGGTTTATTCCTGGGCACTTGTGGACCACTTGCCACTGAACGGCAGGGCGCTCCGCGACGACAACGGGCAAAGCACAGGCTTGATCTTCGGGTTGAACCAAGCGACCTTCAGCATGCCGCCCGGTCTGGCGCCCAAACTGCTCTCCGGG
The DNA here is from genome assembly GCA_016716135.1 of Lewinellaceae bacterium. Lineage (GTDB taxonomy): Bacteria > Bacteroidota > Bacteroidia > Chitinophagales > Saprospiraceae > M3007. The sequence continues at coordinate 25,985 of JADJWX010000001.1, forward strand.
CCGGCAGTTTACAATTTGCCGGGCGCCATTTTGGAACACGAATATGGCGCCGATGATTTCGTTTACCGGATTCCATTGGCAGACGGTAGCGACCGTTACCTGGTGTACGACTACGAGGTGGACGACGACAAGTTCACCGGTTTCCATTTTTACGACGGCGCGCACCAGTGGGTAAAAACGGTTAACGTTTCGCCGGAGCTGGATTTTGTTTCGCAACATAGTTTCAACCAGGACGACCTGTTTGAATTTGCCGGGGAAGTTTTCGTGTCGGCAAGCGACCCGAACCCGCGGCGACTGCAGATTGTGCAAGAAGATGGCACTGTGTTGCAAAACCTGCCTTGCACTTCAGCACGGCTAGACCAGCAGCCGCCCTTGCCTGATCGTTATATGGTGCAACAACGCACGCCTAATGGTGCACTACGCACACAAGTATTTCAACTGGCGCCCTGGACAGTTTTAGAGGAGTTTGAAAACAAGTACGTGACCCGGCATGCCCTGAATGGCGAGGAAGAATTGTTTGTAGTTCAGCCTAAAAACGGGGATTCGCTCCTGCAAATTTATGATTCAACGTTTTCGCTGCTCCGGGTATTCACGATGCCGGCGCCCTACCAGCACTTTTGGGGTTTGCAGTTTACCCGGAATACCTTTTCGCAAAGCGGGCTGCTGGAGCTTTGTTTTTCTAATTTCCGTCAGGGCGAATATCATGTCACCTGCATCGATGAAAATGGGGCGCTGCTGTACGATTTTCCACTGGCCCTTCAGGCCCGTATCGACCGGCAGGCGGGGATGGAAGACCGGTTTTTTGTGTACTATTCCGATAGCACGGCCGTTTACCGGTTTGACTTTAGTTCCGGCGTCACCAACATCGCTACTCCTGAAATACAACTCCAGCCCAACCCGGCTAAAATCGGCCAACCCATCACAGTCCGGTGGCCCTTTGAGCAATTCCCTGTTGACCGGGTAAAACTCTTTACCAGCACCGGCCAGTTCGTGCAATCCTGGTCAGTAAACCCGCAAACCGACTTGCTGCAACTTGATCTGGCTGGTTTGCCTGTCCGGCCGGGTGTGTATTTTCTCCAGTTATTTGGCCCATCGGATATGCCGCGGTCGGTGCTGAAATTTGTGTTGGCGGATTGATTTTATAGTGTCGTCACATCCATTTTTCCTGCCCATTGCCAAACTCGATCACCACATTTCATCGCAAACCCGGCAAGGTGGTGATACTTTTTTGGGAAAAGCTTTGTACGGTTAATTCCCCGGTTTAATAACCACGAGTTCGTGGATAGTGCCAAAGTTAGTTTTTAGCCAAACGACATAAGTCCCGGTGCCGCCGGGTCGCAGGTCGGTGGAAAAGCGATATGCACCGGCAGGGTGTTCGCCGGTCCAAAGCACCTGGGGTATATCTCTTCCATCAAAACGGCCAACTTCCAGCCGGCACAGGGTCGGATAATCCAGATCTACCGCAATATGTACTAAACCCGAACCGGGATTGGGAAAAACCTGCAAACGGCAAGGCTCTTCGGTAGCGGTAGCGAACTGCCCCGGCTGGCTGGAACTGGTCTGGCTCAGCCGGTATAATCGCCTCCGCTTAGGATAGCCGAAGTACTGCTAAGCCGATGAAAGCGGTTGAAACTTTCCCCCGGGGCTATTTGCAGGTCATGCCAGCTTTCGCCGCCATCCCGCGTTTCAAACATGACCGCATTTCCACATAAACCATACAAGGAATCCAGAAAGCCGACCAGTTGCAACCGTATGGATTCGGGATGTACATCACGGAGCGACCAGCTGGCGCCGCCATCCGATGATTTAAGAATTTGTGTATTTCCACCGGAGAAATACCGCTCAATGGAAGCAAAAAAATGCAGGCTGTCCGGCGTTTGCAGTTTCCATACGTAATCGGAAGACACGCCGGTTTTGACGCTAACATGCCAGCTTTGGCCACCATCGGATGTTGACAGGATAATGCCGCCTTCGGATACGGATGCTGCTGTGCCGGAAACCCAGCCGCTGTCGGGTGTAATAAAAAAAACGTCAATCAGCCTACTGGTCAAAGCCGACTGATCAATGACCTCCCAGGTGAGGCCGCCGTCGATGGATTTTATCACATATCCGGGGCCGCTCCACTGGCCGCAGCCGTAAACGACGTTGTTGCCCGGACAGGAGAGCCCGCATATTCCGCCCGGCAGGCCGGGTATTTGGTTTGTGATATTAACCCAATTTTGCCCGCCGTCGGTGGTTCTAAACAATTTTGCTCCGGCGCTCAGGCCGCCACAAAACCCAATACTGTCATTCAAAAATTCGATACTGCGCAGGTGGATACCGAACTGATCGTATTGAAGTGTCCAGTTTTGTCCGCCGTCCTTGGTTTGGTAAATTTGGCCATTGCTGTTGCAGGTCCAGCCCTTTTGCTGATTCAGGAAAAAGACATCGTCGTATCGGGGCGCCGACGGGATATCGAGCGGTTGCCAGATCTGGGCTTGCACCTGTTGGCATAAAAGACAAACGAAGAGTAGATGTTGCACGATTTTCATGGAACGGTTATGTATTTTCTTGCTGAATTTTCGAAAAAAAACGGCGAGGCAGGTTGAGTGCTTATCACTGCTTCCGGGTTTTTGTTGCCATCGGGATATCGTGCTTATTTTATAAATTTTCAAAAGTTCAAACGTGCTTCGACTTTGGAAACATTTCGTTCCACCAAATTATCTCGCCTCAGTCAAAGGAAAACAGGCATTATGTGGCCTTGTCTTTTGAAGGGTTAAATAGGCTGCTGCAGTTCGTGGATGCAACTAGTTGCTGTATTTTTCATGGCAACAAATAGTTCCGGGTCGATTATGGCACACATTGGCGCGTTTCTCGTTTTTTCAAATCGAGTAGGAGGCGGCGTGGTTCCGTATCACGGCGGTTCGTTAAAGTGTTACGTTTGGGGTAAACCTATCAGAGGTAAACCCTCTTCTTTAGTCGCGGTATGGTGATGGTCAGGGTCAGAATGGGACTGTGCGCTATTCGCCAGTAGCCTTTTCGGGAGCGTGTGGTATATTCAGTTGTCGGAGTGCTTTGTAGCGGGTTTTCACTCTTTTCCATTGTTTCCAGATGCACATTCGTAGTCGACTGCGGAGCCACTCATCCAAGCCCAAGAGCCGGTTTTTGCATCGCGCTGCCAAAGTAGTTGACCCATCCCCGTGTTGCCTGGGTGATCTTGCTGAGCCTGTCGGCCATGCTTATCGGCCGGGAACGCCGCGTCAGGTCTTTCAACTTTGTTGTCAGGCGGCTGAATGCCTTGTGGCTGATTCGCGCTTCTATTACTCCGCCAGAGCCGTAGTAAAAGCCAAAGCCGAGAATTTGTGCTTGCACGACACCGCTCTTCCCCGGTTGACCTTTAAGCAACCTCCAAACCCGCTCTCCGGCTCGCCTGCTGCTGACAAAGATGCTGATGTCGTCGGCGTAGCGCACAAATTTGTGCCCCCGCTTCTCCAACTCCTTGTCCAGACGATCCAAGACGATGTTCGGATTGCCTTGCGGCGTGCCTTCTCATTCGGTACAGCCGTGCCCATCGTCCCGGCTTGCAGTGCCGTATTAGTTTAAAGCGCTTGTCCCCGATTCGAGGCGGCCGAACATCAATTTGTCGGTGACCCGGTCGAAGAACTTTTCCAAATCTATTTCTACCACATAATGACGCCCTTCGTTCAGGTACTTTAGTGCCTGCTCTATGGCCTCGTGTGCACTCCTCCCTTTCCTAAACCCATAACTGTACTCGCTAAACGTTTTGTCAACATTCAATCTTGGCGATGTTTGTGCGGTCTAACCGGATACCCTGGCCGTTGGGTTTCGGTATTTCTACACGCCTTACCGCTTGCGGACGATAACGACCTTCCTGTATCTCCTTTTGCAACTCCCGCCAGTGTTCCATCACGTACGACGTGACCTCTTCGGTCTTCATCCCGTCCACGCCAGGCACACCGCCATTCCCAACCACTTGGGATAGCGCATCGACGTCGTTCCTGTTGGTCGACAGCCTTGTACTGGCACCCTCCATACTTCGGCTTCCGGCCTATCCTCCGGTCGTGAGCCACAAAAATCGGTGTTGGCTGCCCGCGTACGGCTCTAACGGTTCCATCCGGACGACTCTTTAACGTTCGGCCCCCCTCGTAAAAAAACTGGTATATGGCCTCGCTGACTTCTGTCCGTTCCCGCCGGCACTCGCTGCATACCTCCGCCTTTGAACGGTACAGACTTCAGATTCCACCTCGCGGTGGACACCCTTGCCTTGGGCTAACACTCCTCGCTGTCAAGCGTGTAGCGGACTTGCACCGCCAAGTTATCGCCCATGCCGGGCGCACAAAAAATTGAGCGGCTGACTTCGAGTCAGCCGCTCAATAGCGCAACAATTAAAAATTCCCTACCGCACAATCGTCACATCCCCTTCGTACAAAATCTCCTGCCCGTCAATAAACTCGATCACGGCGTAGTACGCAAACACCGCCGGGTTCAGTGCCTGGCCGCGCAGCGTACCGTCCCAGCCGTAGGCCGGACTGTTCGGGTCAAAATTGTAGTATTCGTACACGAGTTCACCCCAGCGGGTAAAGACCTGGAAGGTTTTCACCTGCTTGACGCTGATCGGGTCGGCGTAAATTTTGAACAGGTCGTTCTCGCCGTCGCCGTTGGGTGAAAAGGCGTTCGGGATGTACACGTTCGGGCGCCGGTCTACGATCAGCAAAAGCGTGGCATCGTCTTCACAGCCTTTGTTGCTGATGACCGTGATCCGGTAGCGCGTCGTTTGCAGCGGCGATGCCAGCGGGTTGAGGCAGGTGTCGCAATCGAGGCCCGCCGGGGGCGTCCACTGGATCAGGCTGAGGTCGCTGAGCGGTACGCTCACGGTGGTTTCAATCTGATAGCTGCCGCCGAGTTTGATCGTCACCTGCGGCTCGACCATCACTTCAAACAACTCCGGTTCCAGAATTGTCGCGCTGGCAGTCGTTTCGCAGCCGTTGGCGTCTTGCACCAAAATGGTGTAATCGCCCGGAGGCAGGTTGGTGAAGAAACTTTGCGTGGTGAACGTTTGGCCGTTGTTGATCGAGTAGTTCAGCGGCGGCTGTCCGCCGATCACCGTATCGATGATGATCCGGCCGCGGTCGCCCTCGCAGGGCGGCTGCACGACATCCAAAATAGCCACCGGATCATCCGGATCGATCACTACCTGGTCGGTATCCGTACAGCCGTTGCCGGGGTTGGTTACCAGCAGGTTGTAGGTACCGGGCTGGTTGATCTCCGGCGCCGAAGTGTTGGCGCCTGCCGAAATGAAGCCGTCCGGCGTTGTCCAGGCAAACGTCATGTTGGCAGCCCCGGAAGAGCCCGACCCGTCGAGGTTGGCCGTTTCACCGAAACAATCGATGCTGAACGGCGCGCCGGCACTGGCCACCGGGTAGTTGAAATCCGCGTTGACCTGGGTGCCCAGGCTGTTCACGCATTGGCTTGCCGGATCGGTGCCGATGAGTACATACGTACCGGGTGTGGTCACGCCGATCGTTGCGCCGGCGCCCAGGATGGTCGTGTCGGTCCCGACAACTGAAGCCCAGTTGAACTGGATGCCCGGAATGGAGGAACCGCCGGAGAGCGTTACCGAACTGGAAATACAATTCAGCGTACCCGGTGGTGTGATCGACAGCGGCGGGTAGCCCAGGTTTTCATTAATTTCAATTACCGCGGTATCCGAGCAGAACGTCAGGGTGTCCAGAATGATAAATTCATAAATCCCCGCCGCATCAATCGTCAGCACGGTACCGACGGCATAGCTGGCGCCGTTGTACAGCCAAACGGAGTTGGCATCGCTGGTGCCTTTGATATCGCCCGACAAAATGATCTCGCTGATCGCACAATCCAGGATCGAGTTCGGACTGGCGACAATTTCCGCTTTCGGGTCGTTGGTCAGGTCGTCAACGGTGACGGCGGTCGTATCGGCACAACCATTGGCGCCCACGATCAGGGTGTACAAACCGGCGCTACCGGCATTGATGGTTGCCTGGGCAGCACTGCCGATGATCTGACCATTCGCCGTGCTCCACTGGAAGGTTGAGCCCGGCAGGTCGGAAGCGCCGGCAATGGGGACCTGCGAAACCGCGCAATTCAACGGATTGGGTTGCGCCGCCGAGGCCACCGGTTTTTCCTGGAAAACAATCGGCGTGCCGGGGGCAACTACCGTGCAAAAATGGCTGAGTTGAACATTGCCCGTGCCGTCGTCATTACCGGCTGCCGCCGAAATGTAGTACGTGGTACCGTAGCTCATGGTGGCAGGATCAAAGCAGAACGTCGGCTGGTCGCTGCGCGCCAGTTCGTTCACGATTTGCGTGCCGGCGCCTTCGTGCAGGATAAATTGCAACACATCGCCCGGCTCCAGGAACTGGCCGATGCTGTTGTAATTTGCCGTCAGGCAACCCGTGCCGCACAGCGAGAGCGTATTGCCTTGCATAATGCCTACTTTGGTTTCACAATTGATAATGCTGATGTTGAAATTACAACTGGCCGGGCAGCCGTTAGCATCCACCACGGTCACATCGTAATCGCCTACGCCAAGGTTATCAATGGCAAAGGGACCCGTTGGCAAATTGCCTTGCGTGCTGCCGGGCGACCAGGTGATGGTGTACGGGGCTATCCCGCCTGTGATCGTCACACTGGCAGCGCCGTCGGTGGCGCCGGGCATGGTCACATTGCTCGATTGGGCGCAGGCGAGTTGCACGGCTGCCGCCGGTTGGTTTATCGAAAAATCCACCGTCGTGGCGCAACCGGCTGTATCCGTCACTTCGACGCTGTAGTTACCGGCCAGCAAGCCCGTCGGGTCTTCCGGGCTGCCAGGGATGTCGGGCGTCCATTTGATCGTGTAGGGCGCTGCACCGCCGGTAATGGTCAGGTCGATCGCGCCGGTATTTGCGCCAAAACACAAAATATCGACCGTGGTTCCGGTGACGGTAGGCGCACCCGAAACATCGCCGACGGTGAACGTAGCCGTGTTGGTGCAGGCGCCGCCGCCATTGACCGTCACGGTGTAGGTGCCCGGCGGCAGGTCGTTCAGGTTGGCCGTGTTTTGGCCTCCGGCCCAGGCATAGGTGTAGGTCAGTGTTGTCGGGGTCACTGCAGTGGTGATATTACCATTGTCAACCACACATGAACTGTTCGGTACCGTCGACCCGGTAATATCCGGGATAACGGTGTCTTCCGGGATGGTGTAGCTGGCTGTGGATGTACAACCGTTGGCCCCGGTAACGGTGACGGAATACGTACCGGACGCCACGCCAACCAGGTCTTCCAGCATGGCATTGTTCGACCACAGGTAGGTGAAGGGCGGGTTACCCACGCTGACATCCAGGTTGATGCTGCCGCTATTTTGCCCGCAAAGCGCTGCCGAAACCGTGTCGGTAATTACCGGCGGCTGGATGTTGTTTCCGACAGAAATAGTTGCCGTGTTGGTGCAGGAGCCGCCGCCATTGACCGTCACGGTGTAATCGCCCGGCGCCAGGCCGGTCAGATTTTGTGTGGTTTGGCCGCCCGCCCAGAGGTAGGTGTAGGTCAGCGAAGCGGGGGTCAGGCTGAGCGTGATGGCGCCGTTTGCCGCCAGGCAGGAACTGTTTGCCGTAGGCACGGCGGAAATATTCGGCGTGACTACGTCCTCCAGCACAGTGAAGGTTTTAACCGCCGTACAGCCGTTGGCGCCGGTCACTGTCACAGTGTAGGTGCCCGGCGGCAGACCGCTGATGTCTTCGGTGGTTGCCGTATTGGACCACTGGAAGGTGAACGGTCCGCTGCCGCCGCTGAGGGTCAGGTTGATGCTGCCGCTGCTTTGGCCGCACAGGGCCAGGCCAACGCTTTCCGAAATAGTTGGCGGCAGGGCGCTATTGGTGACGCTGTAGCTGGCCACATTGGTGCAGGTGCCACCGGCGCTGACGGTCACCGTGTAGGCGCCCGGGGCCAGGCCGGTCAGGTCTTCCGTAGTAGCTGTGGTCGACCAGGTAAAGCTGTACCCGGGGCCGGCGCCCGGCGCTGCGGGCGTCAGGGTGATGTCAATGCCGCCGTTGTTGGTTACGCAGGAAGTGTTTGCCGCCGGCAAACCGGCTATGGAGAAATTGATCGTGTTTTCGGGTACCGTTGCGCTTGTTGTGGCAGTGCAACCGTTGGCGCCGGTGACGGTGACGGTGTAATTGCCGGTGGAAATATTCGCCAGGTCTTCCGTCGTTTGAGTACCCGACCAAAGGAAGCTGTACGGCATCGTGCCACCGCTGACCGTGAGGTCGATGGCGCCGTCCATAAGGCCGCAAAGTTCAGGTGTAACCGACTGGCTCAGCATTGGAAAGGTCAGGTTGTTGCTGACGACAAACGATGCCGAGGCTGTGCAGTCGCCCGATTCCGTGACCGACACCGTGTAGGTTCCGGCGGGCAAATTGCTGATATCCTCCGTGGTGGCGCTGTTCGACCACAGGTAGGTGTAGCTGCCTGCAGGGGTTACCGTGAGATTAATCGAGCCGTTTGGCGCCACGCAGCTGGTCAGGGCAACCGTGGTGCCGGTCAGGCTGAAGGTGGAGGCATTGTTCGGCACGTTGAGCGTGGTGTCGGCGGTACAGCCGTTGGCGTCGGTGACGGTAACGGTGTAGTTGCCGGCCAGGATGTTGTTCAGGTCCTCCGTAGTGGCGCTGTTCGACCACAGGAAGGTGTACGGTGCAGTGCCGTCGCTCACCGTCAGATCGATCGCGCCGTTATCCAGTCCGCAAATAGAAGCAGTAATAGCCGCGCTGATCACCGGGTCGGAGGTATTGTTGAGCACCGTGAATGAAGCGGTAGAGCTACAGCCGCCGCCGGCGTTTACCGTCACGGTGTAGGTGCCGGCCGGCACATTGCTCAGGTCTTCATTCGTGGTAGTGTTCGACCAGGTGTACGTGTACGGCGCTGCCGGAGTGGCGGTTATGTTTACCCCGCCGTTGGCAGCCGAGCAGGAGGTGTTTGGTGTGGAGGTGCCGGTAATGTTGACCGCGATATTGGTATTAGACACCGTGGCGGAGGCCGTGGAGGTACAGTCGAAAAAGTCGCTGACCGTGACGGTATAAGTACCGGGCGCCAGGTTGTTGAGGTTTTGGCTGGTGGCGCCGGTCGACCACAGGTAGGTATACGGTGCAGAGCCGCCATTCGCACTCAGGGTGATGGACCCGTTTGTTTGCCCGCAAATCGCAGGGTTTGACGACAGGGATACGTTTATCGGAACGATGTTGTCAATCAAATCGTAGGTAGCCACTGCGCTGCAACCCACACCCAGCGAGACCGTAACCGTGTAGGTACCGGCCGGGAGGTTGAAAATGTCTTCCGAGGTTTGAAACGTCGACCACTGGTAAGTGTAATTAAAACCTTGCGGCGCAATGTCGATGTCGATAAAACCATTGGGTTGCGTGCACGAGTAGTTGTCTACGGCTGCGCCGAAAATTTCAATATTGATCAGCTCGCCGGGCACATCGGCAATCAGCACGGAGGTGCAGCCTACGGCAGAGGTAACCGTGACGGCGTAACCGCCTGCAGGCATGTTGGTCGGGTCTTGCGGATTGTTGCTGCCAGGCAGGTGCGACCAGTTGTAGGTGTATGGTTCTACGCCGTTGAATGCTTCCAGGTCAATTTCACCATTGGCGAAGCCGCAGGTTGCGGGCGTTACGCTGACGAACAACACCGGTGGTTCGGCAGCATCGTCAACCACAAAAGTTGCCGTTTCGGTACACACGCCGCCTGCGCTCACGGTAACTGTGTAGGTGCCGGGCGCGAGGTTCGTCAGGTTGGGTTGTGTGCTGTTGTTCGACCAAAGGATACTCAGGTTTGGCGGATCCAGGTCGAGCTGGATGGCGCCGTTGTTGGTCACACAAGAGGTTTGCGGGGTGACCTCGCCGGCCAGCGCAATCGGGATGTAGTCATTATCCAGAAATGTCGATGCCTCGTTGGTACAGCCGTTGGCGCCGGTTACCGTTACCGAATAGCCGCCTGCAGGCAGGTTGTTCAAGTCCTGGGTAGTAGCATTGTTTGACCACAAGTATGTGAACGGGGGCACACCGCCAAAAACGGTCAGATCAATGCTGCCATTGTTTTGCTCACAAATTGGGTTGGTGGGCGTAAGTACGGGGTCCGGCGGGCTGGGAATGTCCGGCACCACAAATGACGCAACATTAGAGCATGAGCCCGCACCGGAAACCGTGACGGTGTACACGCCCGGGGCCAAATTGGAAATGTTGGGTGTGGTTGCGTTGGTCGACCATAAATATGTGTAGGAGCCGGGCGGCGTCACGCTCAACACGATGCTGCCGTTGGTAATGGTACAGCCTGTATTTGGATTGATCGTGGCGCTGATATTGATCGGCGGATTGTTGTTCGTCAGGTCGATGCTGGTCGAAGTGGTACACCCGTTGGCGCCGGTGACGGTCAGGCCATAACTACCGGCCGGGATGTTGGTCAGATCCTGCATGGTGGCATTGTTCGACCACAGGTACGTGTACGGGGGCACGCCGCCGGACACCGACACATCGATGGAGCCGTTGCTGAGGTCGCAGGTGGAGGGAGTAGTCGTGAAATTGATAGTCGGCAGATTGGGCATGTCATCGATTGTGAACGACGCCTCTGCGGTGCAGGTGCCACCTGCGCTGACCGTCACCGTGTAGGTGCCCGGAGGCATGTTGCTGAGGTTGGGCGTGGTTTGTCCGCCCGACCAGATGTAGGTGTACGAGCCGCCGGGTTGCACGCTTAGCGTGATGCTGCCATTGCCGGGCGGCAGGCAGGAGGTATTCGGTTGCACCGTGGCGTTGATGGTAATAGGCGGGTCGTTGTTCGGCACGTTGATGTTGGCCGTGCCGGTACAACCGTTGGCGCCGGTAACCGTGAGGTCATAGGTGCCTGCGGGGATGTTCGTCAGGTCCTGGGTCGTCGTGCCGTCGCCCCACAAATAGGTGTACGGGGCTACGCCGCCCGACACCGACACGTTTATACTGCCGTTGCTGAGGTTGCAGGTGGATTCCACGACCGTAAACGTTACGTTCGGCTCGTCCGGATTGTCATCAATGGTAAAACTGGCTTCGGCCGTACAGGAACCGCCCGCACTGACGGTAACCACGTAGGTACCGGGTGGGAGGTTGCTCAGGTTAGGCGTTGTTTCACCGCCACCCCACAAATAGGTGTAGGAACCGGGGGGCTGAATATTCAGGGTGATGCTGCCGTTGCCAGGCGGCAAACAGGTGGTGTTGGCCACAACCGTTCCATTGATAGTGATGGGCGGATTGTTATTGGTCACCGTAGCGTTGGCCGTGCCGGTGCAGCCGTTGGCGCCGGTGACGGTCAGGTCGTAGGTGCCTGCCGGGATGTTCGTGAGGTCCTGGGTCGTCGTGCCATCGCCCCAAAGGTAGGTGTACGGCGGGACGCCGCCGGAAACGGAGACGTCGATGCTACCGTTGTCCAGGTCGCAGGTGGATTGAATCGTGGTGAAGGTAACCATGGGCTCGTTCGGATCATCGTCCACGGTAAACGACGCCGTACCGGTGCAGTTGACACCCTGGGTTACGGTGAGGATGTAGGTGCCAGGTTCCAGGTTGCTGAGGTTGGGCGTTGTTTCGCCGTTCGACCACAGGTAGGTGTATGTTCCGGAAGGACTGACGCTGGTTGTAATGCTGCCATTGCCGCCTATGCAGGTTGTATTGTTCACCACGTTGCCCGTGACGGATAGATTTACCTGGTCGTCGCCGACAGTGGCGCTTGTGGTGGCTTCGCAACCGTTACTGTCTGTCACGGTTACCGTGTAGGTGCCGGGGGGGACGTTGGTCAGGTCTTCCGTGGTTTCGCCATTTGACCAAATAAATGTAAACGGCGCGGTGCCGCCGCCCATACTGAGGTTAACGCTGCCATTGCTGCTGCCGCAAATGGCATTGATAACGGTGGCCGAGGGGTCCGGATCGATTTCCTGGAGGACAACCGAGCCCGACACTGTGCCGGTACAGGCGCCGTTGCCCGAAGAAACACTTTGCAGCGCAACAGTGCCGGGCTCCGTGACCGTCAGGGTGTAGGGGTTGTCGCTGGTCACGATGGGCGGCTGGGCAACCCCGCCGACGGTATGCACAAATTCCCAGGGTCCCGTTCCGGTAAACGTAACGGTCAGGTCGACCGATCCGGACGTGCCGGCACAGAAAAAGCCGGAGCCCGACAGGGTGGCGGTCGGTATCGGTAAAATCTCTACAGTGTAACAGGAAGTTGTCGAGTTAACCTCGCACAGGTTGGCCGGGCTTACACAAATTTCAGCCGTTCCCGGCGTGTTACTCCAGGTTACGGTGGTATTCGGACCGTTGGAGTTCAGGGTGCCGGCGCTGGCAGGGGTGATGGTCCAGTTGTAAATCGTGGCGCCGTTTACCGGATCAATTTCATAACTCGAACTTTGCCCTGCGCAGGCAATATCCGGGCCGGAAACCGGGCCGGGATCGTCCGGCGGCACGGCAACCGTGGAGCCGACCAGTACATCGATCGAGAAGTCGCAAACATTGCCTGCGCAACCATCGAGTACGATCCAGTACACTTCTCCGATCACAAAGTTGCTGGAGGTAAGCGTAAACGGCGCTGTGGAGCAGGGGCACTGCACGTCCATGATTGTCCAGGGAGGGCCACAGCCGGCATAAATCCCGCCCTGCAGGCCCTGGTTAAAACCGGGATTGCAGTTGGAGGGGGTAACCTGAATGGTTATCGTGGTGGAACCGGCAAAAAAGCCGAACCACTCGTCGTTGTTCAGGACGTTATTGTTGCATCCGGGAAAGTTTTGCTGGATATTGCTGTTGTTGATCGTTGTGCAATAGCCGTCAAGGTTTTCGCAAAGGATCGGTGCGGTTGGACAGGAGTTGCCGGGTTGTGGAAAACCCGGGGGTGGGCATTGGGAAAACGCCGAAAATGCTAACCCGCAAAAGATGGAGGTTAACAGGAAATAGAATGACTTCATGTGAGCAGCAGTAGAGAGTTTAGGTATTCAGATAACGTGATTATCTTGTATGAATCGGTCCCGGATAGTGCAAATGTAATTTTGTCCATCAAAAAACCTTAAAAAATAGCGGTATAGGCAAATATTAGCAGACGATCCTACTCGATGCGGGTTATGTATTTTAAATTATTCCAATTCGTAAATTTCATTTTATCACAATTCAGATACGCCAAACTTTCAGTCTGCTGCTTGTTTGTCCGAATCCCGTTACTTTCACCGTTCGTTCAAAAATTGTATGTCCAATGAAGATTTTTTATCCGTTTGTAGTGCTGTTGTTGATAACGCAAACCAATTGCGCCGTTTTCCAAAAAAATGCCTTCCAGGGCGCCAAAGCGCCTTTTTTATGGGGAAACGCCAACATTTATTTTATGTTGACAGACCGGTTTTACAACGGAAACCCGGCCAATGACCTGAATTTTGGCCGGACAGCCCAGCCCGGTAAATTGCGGGGATTCATGGGGGGCGATATAAAAGGCATTACCCGAAAATTGAAAGCGGGCTATTTTAACCAACTGGGTATCAATGCCATTTGGTTTACCCCGGTGATCGAACAAATCCATGGCGCAGTCGATGAGGGGACCGGGGTCAGCTACGGTTTTCACGGGTATTGGGCCAAAGACTGGACCCGCCTCGATCCGAACTTCGGCACCGGACGCGAGCTGGCCGAACTGGTGAAAACAGCCCACAAACACGGCATCCGGGTCATTTTTGACGTGGTTATCAACCACACAGGGCCGGTGACCGGGCAAGACCCGGTTTGGCCCGACGCCTGGGTACGCACCAGCCCCCAGTGCACCTACACCGGCTACGAAACAACCGTTCCCTGCACCTTGGTCAAGAACCTGCCCGATGTGAAAACGGAAGGTAACGCGCCGGTAGAGTTGCCGCCGTTTTTACTGGAAAAATGGAAAAAAGAAGGCCGCCTTGATCAGGAACTGGCCGAACTCGACGCTTTTTTCCTGCGCACGGGCTATCCGCGCGCGCCGCGTTTTTATATCATCAAATGGCTCACCGATTATATCCGGGAATTCGGGCTAGACGGCTACCGTTGCGATACCGCCAAACACACGGAAGAAACCGTATGGGCTGAACTGCGCAAAGAAGCCGACCTTGCCTTTGCCGACTGGAAAAAAGCGCACCCGGGTACCCTGGCCGACGGGCAGGAGTTTTACATGGTCGGGGAGGTCTACAACTACGGGGCTTCCGGCGGGCGCCTGTTTGACTTCGGTGATCGCAAGGTGGATTTTTTCAGTCAGGGCTTCAATGACCTGATCAATTTTGAATTTAAAAGTGATGCGCAACAGCCTTACGAAGCGATTTTTTCCAAATATAGCCGGTTGCTCCACGGGCCGCTCGACGGGCATGGCATACTCAATTATGTAAGCTCGCACGATGACGGCGGCCCCTTCGACAAGGATCGCATGCATCCCCTGGAGGCCGGCACCAAACTCCTGCTCTGCCCGGGCGGCGTACAAGTGTATTACGGCGACGAAACCAGCCGCTCCCTGGTGATCCCGGGTACCCAGGGCGATGCCACGCTCCGCTCGTTTATGAACTGGGACGAACTGGCAACCAATGCCCGGCGCAACGGTTATGCCCTGCAGGATGTGCTCGCACACTGGCAAAAACTCGGGCGTTTCCGCCGTGCGCACCCGGCTGTGGGCGCCGGGGTGCACACCATGCTTTCGGAGCAACCCTATATTTTTAAGCGGGAATACAGGTCCGGCCAACTTGTCGATGCTGTGGTGGCCGGGCTGGATTTGCCGGCAGGCGCCAAAACGATCGATATGGCTGGTGTTTTTACCGACGGTACGGTTTTGCGCGATTATTATTCCGGGAAAAAAGCACAGGTACGAGATGGGAAAGCAACACTGGACACACCGTTCAGCATAGTTTTACTTGGGAAATAAACGGCTGGTAATGATGCGATCATACCCCGCATTGATCGTGATCATTTGTAAAAAAGCGGGAAAAGCCCTACTTGCCATGCATCACGTCGAAATAATCAATTGCCATGACAACGCTACTCGAACACAAACCCAAACCCGGCGACTACGCCCCGTTTTATGCCAATTATGTTGCTGCCGTGGAAACCGACGACATTGTCGGTTACCTGGCGGCACAAAAGGCGGCCATGATTGACTTTCTAAAAGAAATTGTCTGGGAAAAATGGGAGCTCGCTTACGCACCTAAAAAATGGACACTGGCCGAAGTCGTACTCCATATGATCGACGGCGAACGGGTGTTTGCCTACCGGGCACTGCGCATTGCGCGGGGCGATACCACGCCGTTGGCAGGCTTTGAGCAGGATGATTATGTGCCCAATTCAGAAGCCGCTACCCGCACCCCGGCCTCCATTGTAGATGAATTCATAGCCGTTCGCGACGCCAGCATTCATCTGTTTAAAAATTTTACCGATACCATGTGGGAACGCCGCGGCGTTGCTTCGAATGCCGAAGTGGCGGTTGCTGCCCTGGCCTACATCATTGCCGGACACACCGAACACCACCTGAAGATTTTGCGGGAGCGGTATTTGGGTCATTAGTTGGGTCATTAATAGGGTCATTAATAGGGTCATTAATAGGGTCATTTGAGTCATCATAAACCTCGTAGAAGGTTACATTTTACAACTAATGACCCAACTAATGACCCTATTAATGCCCCCCCCAAAAAATCCCCTACCAACGGATCAGCGCGCTGGCCCAGGTGAACCCCGATCCGAAGGCTGCCAGGCAAACGAGGTCGCCGTTTTTAATTTTCCCGGCTTCCCAGGCTTCGCACAGGGCAATGGGCACGGAGGCCGCCGTGGTGTTGCCGTAGTGTTGAATATTGTTCCAAACCTGATCGTCGCGCAGGCCCAGACGTTTTTGGACAAACTGGCTGATGCGCAAATTGGCCTGGTGCGGGATGAGCATGCCGATGTCGGATGCTTGCAGGCCGGCTTCATCGAGCGCTTCCCGGATAACTTCCGGGAATTTTTGCACCGCCATTTTAAACACAAACTGCCCCTCCATATTCGGGTAATACTGGCCTTCCTGCATCATGCGGGGCGTCAGGAAAATTTCGCCGTAGGTATCGGTGGACGGGTACCCAAAATCAACTTCTTCGCCCAGCTTTTTGAAGTGGTAGCCGCCGTGGCAGCCCGGATTGATAAAAGCCAGTTTTTCGGCATAGGTGCCGTCGGCGTGCAATTTGGTGCTTAAAATACCGCGCCCGGGCTCCTCCGTGGGCTGCAAAATAGCGGCTCCGGCCCCGTCGCCGAATATCACGGTGACATTGCGGCCGCGGGTGCTGAAATCGAGCCCCATGGAGTGCATTTCCGACCCAACCACCAGGATGTTTTTGTAGGTGCCGGTACGGATAAACTGGTCGCCGATCGAAAGCGCATATAAAAATCCGCTGCACTGGTTGCGCACATCAAGCGCGCCCACCTCTTTGTGGGTAATGCCCAACTCGCGCTGCACCAGCACGCCGCAACCGGGGAAATAGTAGTCGGGGCTGAGTGTGGCAAAAATGATAAAATCTATGTCTTCCGGCGCAATACCTGCCCGCTCGCAGGCAATCCGGGTGGCTTCGGCAGCCATGGTGGAGGTGGTTTCTTCGTGTTTGCGGCCATAACGGCGTTCCTGGATGCCGGTGCGTTCCTGGACCCATTCGTCGCTGGTGTCCATCACCTTGCTCAGGTCGTCATTTTTGACTACGCGTTCGGGGACGTAGTAGCCTATTCCGGCAATTTTGGTGCGTTTCATATTTTTTATGGTTGGTTAGCGGTAGAAGTACTTCGTAAAGGTTATAAAATCAGCGATAAAAGTTGTTAAAAGAAGACGGCAACACACACTTCCGGATCATTGGTTTAGTGGGATCAAACGACTTTGCAGGTTGCTATTTAACTCCGGCCCAATATACCCGGAACATGCTTAGCGCCACAAGGCCACCGACAGATCATCCACAATCAATTGTTGAGCACGGGGATTCCAAATATAGACCTTTATCGTTCCATCAGAAGGGAATTGGCTTGGTGTTTTGACAAAAAAAGCGGCTTCTCCCCAGCGGCCGGCATCTCCGGTATCCCAAATCGAATTTTGCTCATTTCCAATCTTGTTTGATATTCTTAAAGGCTTGTATTTCAATATTTTTCCGGCTGAATCTGAAATTTCAATACAAATTCGCGCCATGTTTTCGCGATCCCATGTTTTATGTATTCCGGGCACAAATCCACGAATGGAAATGCGTAACCAATCGCCCGGTTTAACCTCGGTGGTGTCGGCGCGAATTTCCAGGCCTCCGGAAAATTCTGCTTCGGGCTTGTGGGCCCATTTGCCCGAAAAAACAGGTTGGTCGGTACGAAAAACGCTTGTGCTGTCTTCATAACCAGTCGCTGCCAGCTCCTTTACAAGGGCTAATTTCCTGCGTGGTTGTGTTTCTCCGGATTCGTAAGCAATCAATGCATTTCTGTCGGGGTGTATGGTCCCGAAAATGGCAAAATAGTAGGCCCGGTTGGCGTCTTGCGGCCAGAGGATACCCTCATGCAGCTGCCAGCTTTGAAACAAATTGAGGGCAATAAAGCCGGTAATAACGATCCGGTTTGCCCATTTTTTCCAAAAATGCCGACTGCCCCATTGCCAAAAAGCACCTAAGGCCAGGGCCAACAGCGCATAGGTTTCTACCATGGGCCGCGATCCGAAGCCGTTGATATAATACCAACACCACCAGCTGTAGGTGATGTACAAATGCAGCGGGAGGAAGACCAGGGTCGGCCATACGGCATCCGGTACTGATTTGGGTAGCCGGACCAGTCCCAGCAAGGCGAACAACATAACCGGCGTATAGACCAGCCAGCCATTGGTAAAACTTGTCAATCCGTCCCAGATGTGTGGATGTTTGAAATCAAATGTTTCACCCTGGTAGGAAAAATAAATCCAGGTTCCGCTCACAAACTTCCAATAGCATAGTTGTGGTAATAGCGTCAGGGCGAAGGCCAGGGCTACCAGGCCTGTCAAATGCCAGTTTCGAATAAAAAACTGCCAGCGTTTAAGCAGCGCCGTCCAATTGTTTACGCCCCATAAAACGGGAATAGCCGCAACAATAAGTTCCTGGGGGCGCGTGATGGCGATCAAACCTAAAATTGCTCCTATCTGCATTGCACGGCCCCGGCCCGGTTGCTCCCAAAAACGGATGCTGGCAAGTATTAAAGCCGCATGGAGAAAGAATAGAAAAACATGCGACATGATATTGTTGTAAACACTGAAATAGAACAGGTTCGTGCCCAGTGCAACCGTCAGAATCAGTGCCGCCGATGTTGTGCGCGGAAAATACCGGATCAGCATAAACCAAAGCAACCACAAGCCCAACACCGCATAAAAAATGCCCCCCAGCCCGACCAGCAGCGTGTAAGGCCGGCTAAACCCGTCCGGAGCATATTTGCCGCCACTGCAGATCGCCCAGAGATGACCTGCGGTAAAAAAGGGCGTCTCCAAAAGCGCCACACCAAGGGGATACTTGATGCAAAATTTCCCGGCAGGTGTTTCCCGCACGCCGTATTTGTCAATTCTGGGGTCCACCATGTTCGGCTCATATTTTGCCGTGGCATCTATGGTTTTTTGATAGTTTCCTACATCCTGGAATAGAAGTATCGACGGCAAGTGCGCGTAATACCCCCAGGGGTCGCCGCCAAAGATCTGGATCGGCCAACGCTCAAACAGAACAAATGACGACGTATAGATCAGCACGATCAGCGCCATCAACCAGCCGGGTTTTATACTAAATCTCATGGCAGTAGCAAGTAGGGCAGTGAATTGATTATTGGGAAGTGAAAAAATAAATATGTGTGCAGCTTTTTTTTAGATGCCGGGGCAAAAGCAGGACTTCCCGACTCACTTTTCTGAAAAAGACTCGACCGTTAAATTATCGATTAGGAGGGTTTTAGCGCTGTTGGCATTCCAGAAAAACACTTGTATCCGTTCGTATGCCGTTCGGGGCAGCCGGGAATCGAGAAAAATGACGCGGGTAGCGCCATCGTGCGGCAGCAGGCGGCCGAGGCGGATCATGTCTTCCTGTACAACTGTTTCGCCGTTTGAATAGCGGACGATCAGCTGGGGCAGGCGCCAGAATTCCCACTCTTTTTGGGGGGCATGGAAGGTGGCGCGGACGCGCAGCCATTGGGCATCGCCACCGGGAGGATTGAGCTCGAAGGCAGGGGAATATTGCCGTTCGCCGTTGATAAACATCGAGTTGGCGCCATCAATGGCTGCCACCGGACAGGGCAGGGTGTCGCTTTCAAAATCGTTGGTATACAGGAGCCGGACGTGCGCACGCGTGCCGGTAAATTCGCGTTTGGTGTCGAGCAATTTCACGGCATCATCTTCCACCTCCAGTTTACCCAGTATTTTCCAAAAATAGGCTTTGGTCATTTCACCGGCCTTGAACAGTCCGCCGTGGTGCGCCTGGTGCGTCAGCCAAAAGTTATAGGCCACAAACAATATGGCCAACCCGGCGCCGGCTACCCCATACACGCGTTTTTGCCGGAACAGCCATTCCACAAAGGCTGCCAGCGGGAAGGCCCAAATTGGATAGCTCTGAATAAGTGCACGCTGCCCGATACTTCCGCCATACCACCAGATATCCCAGGCAAAAGTGATGTAGGCGTACAGCAGGCAAAACACCAGAACGGGCCGAACAAGCGCATGGTGCTGTTTTGCCAGC
The DNA here is from genome assembly GCA_016716135.1 of Lewinellaceae bacterium. GTDB lineage: Bacteria > Bacteroidota > Bacteroidia > Chitinophagales > Saprospiraceae > M3007. Next base: position 45,705 of record JADJWX010000001.1, read on the forward strand.
GGTAAAAAACCCAGTACGGCAAAAACCATCACCGGCGAGTACACCAGCCAGCCAGCCCGGTAGCTGAACAGACCGTTCAGCACGTGCGGCCGCAACCAACTGAACCCCTGATCCTGATAGCTGTACACCAGCCAGTCGCCGCTCACATATTTCCAATAGGCCAGCTGGATAAAACCAACGGCAATGGCCAGGGCGACCGCCAGCGCCAGTTTGGGCAGATGCAGGCGCCACAGGCGCAGGCGCTCCCGCAGAGCAGCGCGGGAGTTCAGCCCCCAGGCCAGGGGAATCAAAGCCGATACGATATCGGTCGGCCGGGTCAGGGCGGCCCAACCCACCAACAGCCCGATGGTCGCGGCAAAGAGCCAGCCCGGTTTTTCATAAAAACGGATCGTGCAATACAGCAAGAGGGTGTATAGGGTGAAAAGCCCGTTGTGGGTAAGGGCGCCGTGAAATGCCGAATATTCAAAATAATTGGTGCCCAGGGCGATCAGCAGCAGCACCACGGCAACTACCCGGTCGGGGAAATACCGCAGCAAAATATTGCGGAGCAACCAGAGCCCAAGCAGCGCGATGAGCAAACTTCCCATGCTGATGGCAAACTGGTAGGGCGGGGAGAAGCCATCGGGCGGGTAGCCAAACACCCGGGCGCCGAGGTGCCCGAGCAAAAACCAGGGAAGGAACTGGAGTGCCTGGCCGCTGGAGTATTTGATCACCCGGTTGCCGCCCGGGTGCCGGATGGCGCCTACTTCCGAGCCATAGCCGTATTTGGTCAGCATGGAATCGGCAAAGGCCAGCTCTTTCAGGTCGCCGTAAATAAATACGGCAGGCAGGTAGAGATAATACCCCGATACATCCCAGCTAATGGTCGCCTCTGTGTACGGTTGTTTCCACTTTGGGTAATACAAAAAAGCAGCCAGTAGAATGACTACGGCACAGAGGAAAAAGGAATACCGGGAAATATTTTTCATGAATACCAATTACTGCTGCTGCGTAAATGTAGCGGTAACCCCGGGTTTTCAGGTAACGAAAAAAGGGGGGCGCCGGAAATTTTTTCTGTTGACAAACAATTACTTACACGCCTGATTGTCAAATCCAGGGTGTTTCCGGCCGGGTAACATATCCTGTTGTTTTGTTAGTGCTGCCGGCTTGAACCTACTGCATCTTTGTAATATCAAAAGCGGTAGACGAGACCAACACACACTTACCGCGAACAAATTTGTAGACTTTCTCGAGGCGACAATACCAAAAAAGCGGTGCAAAGGAGTGCCGCTTTTTTATTTTTTGCGCCACAGCATTTGAAAGTCGTCCATGACGAAACCCTGCCCGATGGGTATGTCCACACATTTTTCGATGCGAAAGCCCAGTTTGAAATAGAAATTGATGCTTTTGAAATTTTGCCGGTTCACGTTGAGCCGCAGGGTGTGCATATCCGGATATTCGATTTGCAGCTGATCAAACACTGCCGCGCCGAGGCCCTTGCCCTGCGTGGCCGCCTCCAGGTAAAATTTGTGCAGAAAATACGCGCCCTCCGAAACGTTGCCGACCGACAGGAAACCCACCGGAATTCCTTCGTCGGCATATACCAGCCAGAACTGGTGCCCATCCTGTTGTAGTTGACGGTTGAGCGCAGCCTCGCTGTACAGCAGTCCCAGCATATACTCCACCTGCTCCGGCGTGATAATTTCCGGATAATGCGCCCACCAGATACAATGCGCCAGTTCGCGGATAGTGGGAATGTCGGCTGCCGAAGCCCGCTGGATGATTGACATGATAAAAAGGGTTTCTGGTTAACGGGTTTCTGGTTTCTGGTTAGCGGGTTTCTGGTTGTTCGCCATCCCGAGAAGTTGAACAACCAGAAACCCGCTAACCAGAAACCAGAAACTTTCCAACCCAAAAAGGTTATTCTTCTTTTTTATTCAACAGTTCCAGTACCTGGTTGGTGATATCCAGGCTGTCATTGGCGAGCAGCACCTGGCCGCCGCCTTTGGAATAGGACAGAATGTAGTCGTAGCCGATCTGGCTTTGCAGGCTTTTGAGTTTGGTTTCGACATTGGCCATGAGTTCATTCATGGCTTTTTGTTGATCTTCAGCCAATTGCTTGCCCAGGCGGGCTTCTTCTTCGGCGAGTTTTTGTTGGCGTTCGGTCAGGGTGTTGTATTCTTTTTCCAGTTCGGCGGGCGGTATTGTTCCGCTTTCATATTTTTTCTGAAAAACCGCCATGTCCTTCATCAGGGCTTCTTTTTTACTGCCCATGGATTTTTCGGCGTTGGCCACGCGTTTTTCCAGCGCCGTTTTTTGTTCTTTGAGCCATTCGTATTTGGCGTCGAGCGTGTCGGCGTTCACATAGGCGATACGCACGCCGGAAGTGGCCGATGCGGGCGGAGCGATTGTTTCCCGGGCTGCGGAGGCATCTTTTTTCGAAAAATTCAGGTAGTACAGGTGGGCAATGGCCAGCAGCAGGACGCCGTTCAGAATAAGGGAGATATTTTTAGTCATATGCTTTGAAAAAATATAGTTGGGCAGCAAAGGTCGAAATAAATCCGGAATCGCATGCTTGTCTTGTTTTTGTTGGGGCAAACCTGCGAACCCGGTGAAAATTTCCCTGTTCGTAGAAAAAAATCCGGCAGCCCGTCACAAAGCCGGCATTCTTGCGTTGTATTCATGCCTGAAATTGGTGTGGGGTTTGCTCCCCCAACTATCTGCTCTTAATTTTGTTTGTTCAAAAACTATTTTTCCCACTCATGATGTATTCTTCACGGCCTTCCGGCCATTCGGACGCTGACCAAATCTTTACCGATATGAAATGGAAACCGTCATTGCTGTTTTTCTCCTTCCTGGGAATAGCAGGTATCGTGTTTTTTCTCAACCGTTTTACCCCCTTTCAACAAACCGACCCGAACCCGCAAAAAGAAGCTAAACTGGTGCATGCCATTTTATTCGGACTCGATCGCTACCACTATCAACCCAGAGCAATCGACGATGAGTTCTCCCAACAGGTATACGACCTCTACCTCGAAAACATTGATGGCGGCAAACGTTTTTTTACCCAGGCCGACATGGACAAACTGCACGGCTATTCCACCCAACTGGATGACCAGGCCAAAGCCGGAACCTTCGAGTTTTTCAACCTTTCCGTCGACCTGATGCAACAGGCGCTGGATAAAACCCAGGGCTGGTACCGCGAAGTTTTGGCTAAACCTATCGACTTTTCCAAGGACGACGTATTTGAATCCGACGGAAAAAAACTCAAATGGGCCGGTACAGATGCCGAATTACGCAGCCGTTGGGAAAAATGGATGAAGTACGAGGTACTCACCCGGATCAACGACGAGATGACCATGCAGGCAAAGCCCGAATTTGAAGGGGAGAAAAAATCCTTTGAGGCCCTCGAAGCAGAAATGCGGCAAAAAGTGGTGGACGTGTACGACCGCTGGTTCAAACGCCTGCAACGCGCCGACCGCAACCGCCGCCTGGAAGTGTACCTCAATTCCATTATAAATGTGTACGACCCGCACTCGGGGTATTTTTCGCCGCAAGACAAGGCAGATTTCGACTTCAGAATGTCGGGCAAACTGGAAGGTATCGGCGCCCGGCTGCAGAGCGACGGCGAAAAAACTACCGTTACCGAAATCGTGCCCGGCGGACCGGCCTGGAAACAGGGCGAACTGGAACCGAAGGACGTGATCATGAAAGTTGCCCAGGGCAACGACGAACCGCTCGATGTGATGGGTTGGGAAATTGACGATGTAGTGGCCAAAATCCGGGGCTCCAAAGGCACGGTGGTCAAATTGACGGTGCAAAAAACCGACGCTTCGGTCAAGGTGATCAGCATCGTCCGCGATATCGTGATCACCGAAGAAGCCCTGGCCAAATCGCTGATCCTTAGCACCGAAGATGCCCCCGACAAAGTGGGCTATATCTACCTGCCGAAATTTTACGCCGATTTCACCCCGCAGGGCGTAACCTCCTGCGCCGACGACGTGGCCAAGGAAATTGAAAAACTCAAGCGCGAGCAGGTAAAAGGAATCATTCTCGATCTGCGTAACAATGGCGGCGGTTCGCTGCGCGATGTAGTGCGCATGTCCGGTCTGTTTATCGAACAAGGCCCCATTGTACAGGTGAAAAGCCGCGATCGCCACCCCGACATCAATGCCGACTCCGACCCGCGAGTCCAGTATGCCGGCCCCCTGGTCATCATGGTGAACGGCGGCAGTGCTTCCGCATCCGAAATTATGGCTGCCGCCATGCAGGATTATGGCCGTGCAGTGATCGTTGGTACCAACCCGGAAACTTACGGCAAGGCAACGGTGCAGCGGTTTTGGGATCTTGATATGGCCACCAACGACGAATCGATCAAACCGCTGGGCGAAATGAAAGTGACCATCCAGAAATTTTACCGCGTCACGGGTAAATCGACGCAACTGGATGGCGTGAAGCCCGATATCACGCTGCCCGATTCGTACAGCTACCTTGAATTTGGCGAACGCGAAAACTCTTATCCGCTGACGGCATCAAACATTGCTGCAGTTCCGTTTACACAGGATGCCTACCATATTGCCGACCTGGATCAGCTCAAGGCCAACAGCGCCGGCCGGGTGGTTGAAAATGCCACATTCCGGAAAATTGAAGAAAACGCCAAGCGCCTGAAACGCCAGCGCGATATGACTCAATTCCCGCTCCAACAGGAGGCTTTTCAGAAATGGGATAAAAAAATGGAAGACGAAGCCAGCCAGTTTGACAAGATGCTTCAGCCGATCGATGCCTTCCTGGTTGGCAACCTGGCTGCCGATTTGCCGCATATTCAAAGCGACACCTCGCGCATTGCCCGCAACGACAACTGGCTGAACGAGCGAAAAAAAGACGTTCAGCTGTACGAAACACTCCGGATTATGCAGGATATGATCCGGATTGATGCACTGGCCATGAAGAAGTAATTTCGAATACGGAATTTCGAGTGCGGAGTGCGGAGTGGTTCACCTTTTCGAAAAAATGAAAATTGGGTTGCTTTAAACAGATATTGGAAAAAGCCCCTGTTTTCAACTCAACGAAATAATGAACCACTCCGCACTCCGCACTCGAAATTCCGCACTCGACTATTCCGCCGCTTCCACCCGGTAGCCTTCTTTTCGCAGGAGCGCAATGACTCCGACAGGGCCGCCAAGGTGCCCCGCGCCGACGGCAAACAACGTCGGTTTTTCGAGCATCATACGGCTCATCGTGGGAATCCAGTTGCGGTTGCGGTTGTCGAGCAATACATTTTGATATTGGTCCATGCCATTTTCGCCTTCGCCCATCATTGCCTCCATGCCGTTAATGTCTTTTTGAAGATACATTTCGATCATTTGGTCGAACTCCGTGTCGGTGCCTTCGGAATTGCGCAGCGTTTCCACCAGCATTTTTGCCTGTACTTCATAGGGGATACTGTCAAAAATGCCCATTTGATAGGCCGCCGTTTCCAGGCCGGCAGTTTCCAGTTTGCGGCGTTTGACCTGTTTGAACAACTCCATTTCCACCGAGGTCATGTTGGCATTGCCCATGGTACTGCCCTCTTCCGAACCGAACATGGTGCTGAGAAACAGCGGCTTCATCCGTTCGAGCATGTTGATGGCCATGCCCTGCGATTCGAGTTTTTGTTTGACAAAACTGTAATCCGCCTCCGGGAGCAAGTCGCGCAGGGTTTTGCCGTTGCGCATAAACGCCTTCGGTAACAGGCTGAATTGTGAAACCAGGTTCGTCATCTCCTTCATGTCAATTTCAAACGTGACGCGGCGGCTTTCAGCCAGCGCATCGTAGGTTGCTTCCGAAAGGGCAAATTTTTGCTTTGGAATGAGGTGGATAGTCCCCAGCAGGTAAGACGGTTTTTTTAGCCCGTTGGCGCTGATCTTCCAAAGCAGGGCTTTCTCCGCAGGCAACAGTTGATCGGGGGTATAACTAACTTTTTGGGTGGAACGGCAGCCGATCAGGCTGATGCCGATTAAAAGCCAAAAGGCCAATTTTTGCATAGCGTTATTTTTTGGTAATGATGAATGATGAGTGATAAATGATGAATATTCAATTCATGCACAATGGCTTAGATCAAATCCATCACTCAAAGTTTGGCACTATCATTTTTTTAAGTGGGTATAACCAAAGTTAAGAAAAATGGTTGTTGCCGGAGCACCCGGCCTGCTATTGATTCCGCAGGGCTCCGCAGGGTTGCCTGCGCCGGGTTGCGGGCAGAAAACAGACAGCCGGAGCTATGGTCGTCTGCCGTTTTGGCTGAAAAATTTTGTAAAAATCTGCCAAAAACACCGCAAAAATGCAATGGCAAGTATTTTGACCAGTTACTTGCCCGGCCAATTTGAAAAATTTGCTGCCAGTATGACACAAAGATTCTTTTGGCCGTTGATATATCAGGAAAAAAAGCAAAGTTTGCACCATTACAGGGTTTCTGGTTTCTGGTTGGAAGGTTTCTGGCTAACATAGATCCCGAATCAGAAACCTTCCAACCAGAAACCAGAAACCTTCGATAGAGAAAAATATGTTTGAAAATTGGTTAATGCCAGTCCAATCCGATGACGAACCGGATTTTGTGCCGCTCTTTTCACTGGAAGAAGATGAAGAAGCCAAGCAGGGGGAAGTGTTTCCGGACACCCTGCCTATTTTGCCGTTAAAAAATACAGTATTGTTTCCGGGGATTGTCACGCCCATCACGGTGGGGCGCGACAAAAGTATCCGGGCTGTTCAGAAAGCCTACGAAGACAATCGCCTGATCGGTGTTTTATCGCAAAAAGATGTAAAGATCGAGAGCCCGTCGGCCCGCGATCTGTACTCGATCGGTACGATTGCCCGGGTGTTGAAATTGCTGAAAATGCCCGACGGCTCCACCACGGCTATTTTGCAGGGCCGCAAGCGCTTCCACCTGGAAGATATGCTGAGCGAGGAGCCGTATATGCTGGGACAGATCAGCACCGTCGAATACACGTTGCCGAAGAACAAGCTGGAATTTCGCGCACTCATCAGCAGCATCCGGGATGCCGCCAAGCACATCATTGAGTTGTCGCCGCAAATCCCCTCGGAAGCCGTGGTGATGCTGAAAAATATTACCAACGATAATTTCCTGCTCAATTTCATTGCCTCTAACCTCAATATAAAAATCGAGGAAAAACAGGCCATTCTCGAGATCAGCCACCTGAAGGAAAAGTCCAACCGCATCCTTTCCCACATGGATGCCGAGTTGCAGTTGCTCGAACTGAAAGACCAGATCGAGGCCAAGGTGCGCAACGATATTGAAAAACAACAACGCGACTACTTCCTCAGCCAACAGCTGAAAACTATCCAGGAAGAACTCGGGCAAAACCCGCAGGAAGACGAAATCAATGCGCTTGTCGAACGGGCTACAAAGAAAAATGGCCGAAAAACGTGCTGGAAACCTTCCAGCGCGAGGTGAACAAACTGCGCCGGGTAAACCCGCAAATTGCAGAATATGCCATCGGACTGACGTACCTGGAAACGCTGCTTGATTTGCCCTGGCTGGAGTTTACAAAAGACAACTTCGACCTCAAGCGGGTCAAGCAAGTGCTCGACCGGGACCACTACGGGCTCACGAAAGTCAAGGAGCGCATCCTGGAACACCTGGCCGTGCTCAAACTCAAAGGCGACATGAAAGCCCCGATCCTTTGCCTTGTCGGCCCGCCCGGCGTGGGCAAAACCTCGCTGGGCCAAAGTATCGGCAAAGCGCTCAAACGCAAATACGTACGCATGAGCCTCGGCGGCCTCCATGATGAAGCCGAGATTCGCGGCCACCGAAAAACGTACATCGGCGCCATGCCCGGCCGGATCATCCAGTCGCTTAAAAAAGCCAAAACCGGCAACCCGGTTTTTATCCTTGACGAAATCGACAAGGTAGGCAAAGATTTTCGCGGCGACCCGTCCTCGGCACTGCTGGAGGTGCTCGACCCGGAGCAAAACACGACCTTTTACGACAATTACCTTGAACTGGAATACGACCTGTCCAAAGTGCTGTTTATCGCCACGGCCAACTCCCTGTCGACCATTCAGCCTGCCTTGCTCGACCGGATGGAGATGATTGAAATTGCCGGCTATTCCCGGGAGGAGAAGATGGAGATCGCGAAACGCCACCTGATCCCGGAACAGCGCAAGGAACACGGCTTAAAGCCCAATCAGGTAAAGATCAGCGCCAAGGCACTGGCCGATATCATCAAACATTATACGGCTGAAAGTGGCGTGCGCAACCTGAACCGCGAGATCGGCTCGGTCATGCGCAATATTGCCAAAAAAGTGGCCATGGAAGAACCCTACGAAGTAGTGGTCAAGCCTGAGCACCTGCATGATATCCTCGGCCCGACCAAATTTGACTCCGAAGTGTACACCACGCAGCAGGCGCCCGGTGTGGCCATTGGCCTGGCCTGGACATCGGTAGGCGGCGAGATACTGTTCATCGAGTCCAGCCTGAACAAAGGTTCCGGCCGGCTCCAGCTCACGGGTAACCTCGGTGATGTGATGAAAGAAAGTGCCAGCACGGCGCTCAGCTACATCAAAGCGCACGCCGCCGAGCTGGATATCGATCCGGAACGTTTTGACAAAACAGATATCCACATTCACGTGCCGGAGGGCGCTATTCCAAAAGACGGCCCCTCGGCAGGCGTAACCATGCTGACGGCTATTACGTCGGTCTTTACCCAAAAACCGGTTAAGTCCTTCCTGGCCATGACCGGCGAGATTACCCTTCGGGGCAAAGTATTGCCGGTAGGTGGCATAAAGGAAAAAATCCTGGCCGCCAAGCGCGCCGGCCTACGTGAAGTATTGCTTTGCAAGGAAAATGAGAAGCACGTTCAGGAAATAGAGGCCGAATATATCAAGGGTATTAAGTTTCACTATGTGGACCGGATGAGCGATGTGCTGTCGGTGGCGTTGGGAATCACACCAGCGCAAAAAAATGGCTCGAACGGTATGGCCAAGGGCAAAAAGAAGAAAAGCGCGGCCGTGGAAAAATAGCACGAGCAATTTTGCATCGACCACACTTTATGACATTCTGAAAGAGGGCAAACGGGCTTTACACCTGGTTGCCCTCTTTTTTATCCGATGTTATCGCGGCTGCATACCGGAGTGCTGCGCCAACGTTGGAAAACACATTTTTTTTGCCGACTAAAAACAGGATGCGCGCTTCGCGCAATTCTTCCTGAAGCTCGGAACTGACTCCCGACAACAGCACTTTTACCTGCCGGGCCTGCATGTTTTTGATGAATTCCCGCAAATTGTGGATACCCGTCTCGTCAATCGTCGGTACAAAACGCATACGCAACACAATGGCCTTGGGCGGCTTGCCGACCCGCCGCATCGTTTCCTTGAATTTATGGGCTACGCCAAAAAACAAGGGGCCGTTGATCTCAAACACCTGCACACCGGGCGGGATCGGGTAGCGCTCCAGGCTGTCCGGATCTTTTATGTCATTTCGCTCGGTCACCTGTTCTTCCACCGGCCGTACGTCGCCGATGGCAGCCATACGGCGGATAAACAGAAACGCGGCGAGTATCATCCCGATCTCGATGGCCACCGTCAGGTCGAACAAAACCGTCAGGAAAAACGTAGTGAGCATGACCACCACATCGGGGCGTTGCCCGCGCAGGATCGCTTTGAAAGTGCGCCACTCGCTCATGTTGTACGCCACATAAACCAGGATGCCGGCCAGTACGCTCAGGGGGATCAGTTTAGCCCAGTTGCCGGCAAATACCATGACCGCCAGCAACACCAGGGCATGTACCATGCCGGCAACCGGGGTGCGGCCGCCGTTTTTGATGTTGGCTGCCGTGCGGGCAATGGCGCCGGTAGCCGGGATGCCGCCAAACAGGGCGGAAGCCATATTGCCGGCGCCCTGTGCCACGAGCTCGGTATTGGAGCGGTGGTTACCGCCAATGACCGAATCGGCAACCACCGCGCTCAGCAGGCTTTCGATGGCCCCCAGCATAGCGATGGCAAATGCCGGGCGGATCAATTCGCGCAACATGGGCCAGCTGACATCGGGCATTGTCGGCCTGGGTAAGGCAGTTGAAATAGACCCGAAACGGGTTTCAATCGTCTCTACCGGCAATTGGAAAATTTGCACCACGGCGGTGAGCAGCAGGATGGCGAGCAGTGCTCCCGGAATTTTCGATGTTATTTTGGGCATTGCGAAGGCCAGAATCAGTGTAACCAAGCCAATACCGACAGCCCACAGGTTCGTCCGGTGCAGGGCCTGGCCATAAACCTTCCATTTGTCTATAAAATCGGCGGGTACTTTTTCTAGAGACAAGCCCAGCAGGTCATTGATTTGAGCAGAAAAAATAATTACCGCAATGCCGGTTGTAAACCCGACGATCAGGGAATGCGGGATAAATTTGATCACACTGCCCAGCCGTGCAAAACCCATGAGCGTCAGCATCAGGCCGGCCATAAACGTGGCGACGATGAGCCCGTCAATGCCGTATTGCTGCACGATTCCGTATACGATCGGGATAAATGCCCCGGTAGGGCCGCCGATTTGCACGCGGCTGCCGCTCAACACGGAAATGGAAAACCCGGCAACGACGGCGGTTATGAGGCCTTTGTCCGGCGTTACGCCACTCGCAATCGCGAAAGCAATGGCAAGCGGCAGAGCAATAATGCCGACAACCAGGCCGGCGACCAGATCGCGGCGGAGTTGTTTTTTGGGTATGCCTTCTTTGATCAGGGAAAATAATTTGGGGCGCAGCGCTTCTTGCTGCAACTGGATAAAAAACTTTAGCCTGTTGGTCATTAGAAAAGATGTAAACGAGGTTAAAACGCTGTACTTTCCTGTAGGTTTTGTTTTCTTGTGTTTATTTTAAAGCACATTTTTGCGCGCCCGATATGGATGTTTCCATGCCCGTTTTTGCTCCCGAAATCGCTCTTGCAGCGGTAGTTTTTGCTACTGTTTTTGTTGCATACACGGTGCGAAAAAACATGCTTACTGCCAATGGCGCACTGGCTGCCGCATTTGTCGGGCTTTGGGTGCTTTTTTGGGCCGGACCTTCCTGGCTGCTTCCCCTGTTTTTCTTTTTTTTCAGTAGCATCTTGCTCGGCAAACTGAATAAAAACCACACGCTCGCCGCCGACGTCAAACAGGGCAAGCCCCGCGATGCATGGCAGGTATGCTGCAACGGCGGCGTATACGCCGTACTGGCAACGCTGGCATCGGGCGGCTGTGCCGAAACTGCGCAGGCCCTGATGCTGCTGTCGATCGCCGGGAGCACCGCCGATACCTGGTCTTCCGAAACCGGGCAGTTTTTCCGGCAAAAAACCGTGGACATTTTGCGCTGGAAGCCCGTGCCGGCCGGATTGTCAGGCGGGGTTAGTTGGGCCGGTACGGCGGGCGGGCTGTTGGGAGCGGTGGCTATGGCGCTGATCGGGAGCGGGCTGACCGGGAATTTCGGCGACCCAAAAACCTTGCTGCTGGTGTCTGCCGGCGGGTTTTCCGGCATGCTGCTCGACAGTCTGCTGGGCGCCGGTTTGCAGGCCCGCTACCGCCACTCGGAGAGCGGTGTACTGCGTGATAGCGGCGGCGCAGGTTTCGTGTTGCAAAGCGGGTATTCCTGGATGAGCAATGACGGTGTCAATTTCTGGAGCAACGTGTTGCTGGTCTTTTTCGGGTATTGGATGATTTGAATTGGCGGCTATGGGCTTTCCTGCGCGTGTAGTGAAATTTTGGAAGGCCCACTTCGAATAAATGCTGAAATAAGCACGCTGTTCCGGCCGGGTAAACAGGGTTGATTACAGTTTGTTTTTTTGCAAACAAAATGTTTTGAATAAACTATGTTTTGTTTTAAACATTTCACATATTTGCCCCATGAAATGCCCGTACAATTCTTTTACTTACTTTTTTAAAACAAAACGGCTACACGCACACCCTGTAACTTATCCCTGCTATGAACAAACTAACCTTCTCCATCGACATTGCCGCCCCTGGAACCCGCGTGTGGAAAACACTTTGGAACGACGTCAGCTACCGCCAGTGGACGGCGGTTTTTCACGAAGGCTCCTATGCCGAAAGCGACTGGCAGGAAGGCAGCCCAATCCGCTTTCTTGGACCGGGTGGCGACGGGATGTCGAGCCGAATTGCCCGGCTTATCCCAAACGAGTTCATGTCGTTCGAGCACCTGGGCGAGATCAAAAACGGGGTAGAGGAGTTGGACAAAGCCTGGTCGGGCGCCCAGGAAAACTACCGCCTCCGCCCAACGGATTCCGGTACCGAGCTCAGCGTTGAACTCGATATGGATGACAGCTTTGCCGAGTATTTTCAGCAAACTTTTCCGAAAGCCCTGGCGAGCGTCAAGGCACTTGCCGAAGCCCAGGATATAACGCCATTCCTCTGGTTCGACCAACAGGCGGAGGAAGCGGCCAATTTTTATGTTTCCGTTTTCCCAAACTCGGCCATTGTCAATATTTCGCGCAACGGCGAGGCGGTTATGGTAGTCGATTTTTTACTTGGCGGCCGGCGTTTTAATGCGTTGAATGGCGGGCCGCATTTCAAATTTAACCCCTCCGTTTCGTTTTACACGGTTTTTGAAACCGAGGAAGAACTGGACGCCGCCTGGCAAAAACTGTCCGACGGCGGCTCGGCGCTCATGCCGCTCGATAAGTACCCCTGGAGTGAGAAATACGGCTGGCTGCAAGACCGATTCGGCCTGTCGTGGCAACTGACCCTGGGCAAGATCAGCGAGGTCGGACAGCGCATTTCCCCGGCGCTGATGTTTACCGGCGAGCAGCATGGCAAGGCGGAGCCTGCAATTGCGCTGTATTCTTCTATTTTTAAAAATCCGGAGACAAAACTGCTGGCGCGCTACGAAGCCGGCGACGGCGACCCGGCTATCGGCACGGTGAAACACGCGCAGTTCAGCCTGGGTGGCAACCTGTTCATAGCGATGGACAGCAGCCACATGCACGGCTTTGGCTTCAATGAAGCCGTTTCGTTTGTCGTGCATTGTGCGGATCAGCAGGAGGTGGACTATTTCTGGGAAAAACTCACCGCCAACGGCGGCTCGGAAAGCCAGTGCGGCTGGCTGAAGGACCCCTACGGCGTGTCGTGGCAGATCGTACCGGATGCGCTGCCCAAGTTGCTCTCCGACCCCGACCCCGGGCGGGCGCAACGTGCCATGGGGGCCATGATGCAAATGCGGAAAATCGATATCGAGCAACTTCGCAAGGCCGCCGACAATGTGGCCAAAACCATTATCACCGTGCAGACAACCGTGGCAGCCCCCCTGGAAAAAGTGTGGGATTGCTGGACGAAGCCGGAGCACATCGTACACTGGAACTTCGCTTCCGATGACTGGCAATCTCCTCGCGCCGAAAACGATCTTCGCCCGGGCGGCGCGTTTAACTACCGCATGGAAGCCCGCGACGGCAGCGCGGGGTTCGACTTCGAAGGCAAATACAGCCTGGTGGAAGCGCCCCGGCGGATCGAATACGCCATCAGTGACGGCCGTCGGGTGCAGGTTACCTTCTCCAAAACCGATGCGGGCACCTTCGTTATGGAAAGTTTTGAGGCTGAAACCGAGCACCCGGTGGATATGCAGCGGGCGGGCTGGCAGGCGATTTTGGATAATTTTAAGCGGTATGCGGAGGGGAAGTAATCAGAACCATTTTTTGATGGCTACTACTATTGAATGGAATAGTGTATGCGTTTGATTTTCAACCAAACGCTGTTTTTCACGAGCAATAGAAGATTTCCAATACTTACATTGTTCCTCCCATTCCGGGTATTCTGTTGCAATCTGATTTAGCCGCTTGTCGAATGATTCTAATTGGTCGAGGTAAATGTCGGTTAAATGGAGTGCCAGTCCGATTTTTCTGGAATTGTTGCCATACAACCATTTGCGCATGGTTTTTGTCAATTCGGCCCCATTATCTTCTGTTGTCCAAATCAGGATTCCTAATAATTCGCCAGACTTCTTCAAGTCTGTTTCATCAAGCGTTAATTGGTAAACCTGTTCAGCTAAATTTTTTCCAGCATTTTGGTCAACGAATTTGTAAACTTCGTCAAATACCTCATTTTCGATTGAACCCGGGCCATCTATTTCAGGATGGATGTATTGAAATATCTGTTGTATACGCTTTGCATTATCCATAAAACCCATTACCGGTATTACTGCCCAGAATCTGCCTTCCTGCTGGCCTAAAATGTTCGAACACATTGGGCCAGCAGGTAGACAGATTAGAACCCATCTCAAAACTACCTGTCGGGCCAAAATGGTGTCTATAAGTCGAATACTGCGTTAGTTTTTTTCAACGTAGAACACCGCTACGATTCAAAAAACTGCCTTGCCTTCGACTTCAATCCACTCATTTTGACTCCGACGCCAGTTTTGAGATGGGTTCTAATAAATAGGGCGTGCATTGTTCTATTTTGGATGTTTAAGAAAAACGGAACTGAGTTTTCAGCATATTGTAAAGCCAGCCATCAGGTCTTTTTCTTTTTTCTTTTTCGGTTTTGTTTTTTCCACTTATCATCGGGCGAAAAAGTCAACGGGATTTGTATGCGTACCCTGGTCTTTTTGCCATCGACCGTACCCGGAGTCCAATTGTTGAGCAGCCCTACGAGCCGGACCGCTTCCTGATCAATATCTGCACTGACCCCTTGAAGCACTTCAATATCTGTAGCATTTCCCGTAGTGTCTACAACAAATCGAACGATTACCTTTCCGCCGATTCGATTTTCCAGGGCACTTTCCGGGTACTCGAGGTTTTCATTGATCAAATTATGCATGGCCTTGTTGCCGCCTGGAAATTCTGGTGCCGTCTTTGAAGTTTCCGGTTTGTCTGACGGGCCGGATGGAATGAGGTCTTCTGTCTGTCCAAGTAACTGGAAGGCAAGGCAGAATGCTGCGCAAAAAAGTAATTTTGATTTTGGCGTTATCATATTTTATAAAATTTATTAACTCAAGTTGTGGCTGTTAAAAGTAGAGAGGAACGGCAAGATCACCAAATCTATCACATACTGACTATACCGCGATTTAACAGGTAAGAGTTGGTGTAGTTGGTCTTGATCATGTCAATCTTGTTTGATTTCTCTAGAACCCATCTCAAAACTACCTGTCGGGCCAAAATGGTGTCTATAAGTCGCAGGCAAGGCAGTTTTTTTCAACGTAGAACACCGCTATGATTCAAAAAACTGCCTTGCCTGCGACTTATAGACACCATTTTGGCCCGACAGGTAGTTTTGAGATGGGTTCTAGGCAGGCCACACTTGAGATTATTAGAAATTCTAAAACGAACGTTACCTTCCCCGCGTCCACCAAAAATAAAACGGCACCCCGGTCAGCATCAGTACCACACCCAGCCCGGCCTCTCGCGGGCTGTTGATGCAGGTGATCACGATCAGCGCTACGCAAAACAGGACGAACAATGCCGGCACAATTGGATACCCCCACACCCGGTAGGGCCGTTCCGTCTCCGGTTCCCGGATGCGCATGATGAATACCCCGAATGCCGTAGCACCATAAAAGAAAAAGGCCGCGAAAATGAGCATGTCGGTCAACTGATCAAACGTGCCGGACAACACCAACAGGCAAGCCCAAACGCCCTGCATCCAGAGTGCGGGGTTGGGGGTGTGGTATTTCGGGTGGATTTCTGCCGCGCGTTTGAAAAACAAGCCGTCGCGGGCCATGGCGTAATACACGCGGGGCGGCATGAGGATGGTTGCATTGGTGCAACCCAGGGTGGTGATGAGGATGATGAGCGAAATCAGCGTCACCCCCGTGGGCCCGGCAAAGTAACGGATCACAGCAATCGCCGCGATTTCGTTTTGGTCTTGCTGCACACGGATGATCTCGTCAATGGGCATGACGTAGAGATAGGTGAAGTTCACCAGGGCATAGGCGCCCATAATGATCAGCAGGCCGGCGCCCAGGGCGAGCGGCAGGTTGCGGTGCGGATTTTTGATCTCCCCGCCCAGAAAGCCCACTGTATTCCAGCCTTCATATGCCCAAAAAGCAGCCAGCAATGCGGCAAAAAGGGCTTTGATAAAGGTGAAATCCGACCAGTCGCGGAGCACGAAGTTTACCGAAGGTGTCCGGAAATTTTCGAAACTGCCACCGCCAAAAAACAAGCCGGAAATGACGATCAAGCCCAGGCTGAGGATCACAAAACGCGTGATCCAGGTACTCAGCCCCGCCCCGCCCCGCAGGCCGCGGGCATTCAGCAGGGTCAGCGCCAGAATGAGCAGCATGCACACGGCTTTCACGCCGGCGTTTTCGAAAGGTTTGAACACCAGAAACTCGATATTTTCGATGGACTCCGGCAAGTGGGGCAGCGGCACCATCGCATTGAGCGATTGCGTGAACACGTAGGCAATGCCTGCAATGGCGCCGGTTTTGATCACGGCGAAGGTGGTCCAGCCCCAAATAAAGGCCATGAATTTGCCATAGATTTTCCGGAAATACACGTACTCGCCCCCCGAGTCGGCCAGCATGCCTGCAATTTCGGCATTGCTCAGGGCGCCGCAAAGGCTGATGATGCCAGCCAATACCCAGGCAACCAGCACCAGGTCGGGCGACATGAGTTGCTCCGACATCGGGCCTACTTTTTTGTAGACCCCCGAACCAATGACCGAACTGACGACGAGAATAGTGGCGGCCCCTAAACTTAGGCTGCGGACGAGTTGACCTTGTTGTTTCTCCATGATTGAACAAACGTAGCGAAGATTTTTGGAATTTATTCGCCACAAAGGTATAGAGGGCAACACGGGGCCTTACTCGTCTTATGGCTCAAAGCCGGATCTGGCGGAGGCTCGCCTGACCCGGCAAACAAGCACACGGAGTTTAATGTTCCGTGTGCTCCCTGCCTCCGTGGTGTATGAATCAATTTACATCAGGCACTGTTTCAAAACACCGAAACAACGCGCGCTACCGCTGGAGTGCAAAACGCACGACCTGGCGTTCGCCGTTTGGCGCTTCCACCGCCAAAATATACAGCCCTGCGGGCAAATCCCGCGTAAGTTGAATTTCCTGCGGTGTGGTGCCGGCGGTTAGCCGAAATTCTTGTGTTAATTGGCCGCGGGCTTCAAAAATCCGGATAAAAACTTCCTGCTCCCGAAAATCCGACAGATCGGCAAACAACGTACCGGAAGTAGGATTGGGGAAAACCCGCAGCCCCAATCCTGTGCGCGCCGCCGGCTTTGATTCCGGCTGTACCGGGCAGTTAAACGTATTCAGGTAGGCTTCAAAAAACTGTTGCGGCGCCAGGCGGGCGGTTACGTGGATGTAATCCGGTTCTGATTGTGGTGGCAGTGTGTATTCAAAAATATCGGATTCGCCGTTGGCAATACTGTCGCTCAGCGATTTGAACCGGATGGAGTAAAACGGTGAAAAGTTGGGATTGCGCACCAGGTAATCACGTCCGTCGGGGGTTGTAAAAACAGTGTTGTCTGCTGGTTTTACGGCCTTAGTACCGGCGGGTAGTTCAAAGGCAGTGTAGATCATGGGTTCGGCGCATTTATTGATTGCCCGGATGCGGTATGTTCGTTCCTGGGCAGCGTTTTGGGTGATGCGCAAGAGTTCCCAGCGCATGCAGCCGATTTCTTTCACATCGCAAGGCAGCGCTTCCCGCACAATGACGGTAAAGCAACAACTGTCTACCGTGCCGCAACTGTCGCGGGCTTCGTAACAGACTTTGGTTTTGGCAACCGGGAACAGGCTGCCCGGCGGCAAACCTTGCGTGAGTGTGAGCGATACGCCGGGGCATGGGCAGTCGGTGGTGGCCATGGGCAGATCATAATCGACCGGTACGGCCCCGGTGCCGGCAAGCGTGGCGATGTTGATATCTTCAATACAGTCCATGCTGATCACCGCGTTGGGAGTGGTGGCGTAGCGCAGTACATAAACGAACACCAGCGGGCAGCCGTTGGGGTCGGGGATGGTATCGACAACAGTAGCCGGTTGTGTATAGGTTTGGCCGCCAATGGTGATCGTTTCTCCGGGACAAAACTCCAGGGTGTCGGAAATGATTTGCAGGGGCTGGACGGTCACCGTAAATGTGTCGTTCAGGATACAACCGTCGGTAGTCGCTGCGTGCAGGGAATAGGTGGTGGTGGCAGTGGGCTGAATGGTCACCACCGGGCAATCGGTGCAGCTTAGTCCGGCAGGTGGCGTCCAGGCGTAGTTGTCGAATCCGGGTACGGCGAGCGTATAGGATTCGCCGGCACACAAGGTGCTGTCGGCAAGTTTGACATCGGTGAGCAAGCTTGGTGTCAGCAGCACGGAGTCGCGCTGAATCGTGCCGCAGGAGTCGGAAACTTCTACCCAGAAGGTGCCCGTCGTTGAAGCGGCGAAGGTTTGGGACGAACTTCCATCCTGCCAAAGGTAGCTGACAAACCCAGGGCCGGCATCTAAAACGACGGTACTGTCCTGGCAAAGAATAATGACAGGACCAAGGTCAAGGGTAGGGCTGGATGGTAGTTGGATCACAATGCTATCGAAATTATTGGCATAGTTACATTCCTCAATGTCGGTTACCGGAAAACTATCCAGCGAAAAAGGTGTGGTCAAGGAGCCGTCGTCGTTAACAACGGCATAGAGAGTCATGCCATTAGTTAGTCCAAGCGGTGTGCCGGCATCTTGCAATATCCCGGTATGGCAGCTATCGGGCCCGGAAGAATTTATATTGATACTTCCCAAATAGGTCGCTGAACCTTGAGTCGGATCGGCATCGTAAAACGCAACAGAAGTGACCGGGGGTAAGCCATTACTGCCTTGATTGCAGATGGTATATTCCAGGTCGACTTGGCCGTTTACACAGCGTATATTTTCAATTCGGGTAATCAGGTCGTATGGAGCCAGTGAGACGGTATAGGTAATCAGGGTATCGCAGCCTTGGATACCGGGGATGGTATCGTATAGTGTAGTAGGCTGGGTGACCTCTGTGCCGTTGATGGTGATTGGGGTGTTTGGGCAGAGGGTTAGGGGGATTTGGAGGGGGATTTGATTTCCAAAGTCTGAAAAATAGCCAAACCGGCAACCTGTCACGTTTCCTCCATTTAAAAACCCCATTTGAAAGGTACCGAAAGAATTTTCGACTATTGCCGATTGACCTCCGGCAATTTGACTAGTACTAATTGGTATCACAGCAGCAACAAATTGCCCATTTGATCCTGGAACCAATTGAAATGCACTAGATGTAATTATATTAGTATTTCCGTTTAAAGAAAAGCCACTCTCCTTTCCCTTCTCAGTTACAATGAAAAGATAAAACAACTCATCGGTTGATCGTACGAACCGAACCGAACTTGATCCTGAGCAATCAAGTGCCGGAAGCACCTCGCCTGCTAATTCACAACCGATTCCAGTCATTTGAAATATATAGATTGGGCTTGTTGACTCTATAAAATGGCTACCACTAGATATTGTTAAATTCAAGGTTTCCGCCGGCCCTAGAGTCCCTTTTTGCACTCCATCAAATAGATTTGTGTGTTAGGTTCAATTCCTAATACAAAAACAAATTCATCACCGTTTAAGAAGCCTTTTTGAGCAACGTATTTAGTACCGGTTTTTTCTATAGGTACTATTTGAGTCCCAACTAAGTCTCGACAAAAATTTCCATAAATAGAGCCTCCATCTATCAAGTCATCTTTTATAGTAATAGCAATTGGTTTGTCTGCAGTCACTTCACTACCTACAGGTCGATCAACAGCGTTAATAGTTGACGCTTGTACCGAAAATGTTTGCCCCCTATTTAAAGAAACAACTTTGGGAGTATTTGCAGCACCTCCTACAATTGCCTTTGTAGGGATAATGGTAATTTCTGTGTTATCTTCTATTGCCACAATATCAAACGCAGCATATGGCTGGGGGGCAAACGATGTGGTGTTGTTTATAATGTTTTGAAAGGGAATAAAAAATCTTTTACCTAGTGCATTTCGACCTTTCAAGGAAAATATTTCGGGATTATTGGGAGGGGAACCAATAACTTCATAATAGACGGTTATAGGGCTACTAGACTCTATTAGAAAACCCTTGTTTAATACTTGATTGGGTGGGGTGTTTTCCACAAATTCAAAATTAGGAGGCAACTCAAATTTACTAGCACTATTGGGAGGCATTGAAATAGTCTGGCTAGGAAAATCTGGATTTGCAGGTTGCGAAATCTTTATTGTTCCTGGGAGATCATACGTGCAAAACCGAAATACAACTGGTCTATCATAGTTAATTGATCCTTTTGAAGTTTCAGGCGCAACAAACCAAAACTCAATATCCTTCTGGCAAAAAATTGAATTTGGGCACAAATAAATGGACATCCAAAATACTATAACCTGTAAGGTTCGCATAGTTGAAGTTATATTAATTGTTATAATACTATAGGCTGAAAAGTCTAATGAACGAGGCGATAAATAGTTGTTCTTTTTAAAGATGCCGCTATAGTATAGCCTTTATTTTTTAAGAAACAATAAATATCCGAGTTTTCCCGACTCTCGTATTCAAATCCTATATCTTCTACCAATAAATATGTAGGCCTATACTTGAGCCAATCATTGGATTGCAGTACTGATAAGTCAAGCCCCTCTACATCAATTGTCATGAAATCGATTTTGGCATTTAATGGCAAGTGTTCATCTAGAATTGTCTTTAATGACTTAATATGAACTTTTAGAGTCTTAAGAATTCTATAAGGACCTTTGTTATTCCTTTCTAATGCCAAGTTTTTATCAAAAGTATTTAAAGCTGGTTCGTTAAAACAATAAAAATCTAGCTCTATCTCCTCCATTCCAATACCAATTTCCAAATTGGTATCTTTTCGCCTCATAAATCGGAAAGAACGCATGCTTCCAGGTGTAGGGTCAATATTGATTCCACGCCAACCTTTTTTATAAAACAGCCATGTATTCGAAAAGCGCACAGGATGATGTGCCCCCACATCGACGAAAAAGCCTTTATATTTTTTTTGACCTTCAAAAAAGGATAATAAGACAACATCTTCGCCATCCTGCGAATAAGATTTTTCAAAACGAAAAAAATTTAAAAATAAAAGTAGGGTCTTTTTTAACTTAGATATCATTTAGCATTATTTTAGCACTAGGAATCAGTTGGGTGGTTGCGAATAGGTACATTGGGGTTTGATCTGGCTTTAGATTTGCAGTACAAGATTAGATTATTTTGGGGAAATTCCATAGGGCAATGATTTTTTTTCGAGAACTTACCCCCAAAGAATCTTAAAGTATCTACGTTTGTAGTAAACGAGAAAACAAATCCCTAAAAGTACCAGAACCTCCATTAGTTTATTTAGACACACATTGTTACTGGAAGTAAGAACAAAAAGTTATTGGAACCGCTATCCCTCTTTTACATCAAAGTCTATTAGATGAACTTTTCTTATGCAACAAAATTGATTTCTGAAAATTGTAATGCTGGATGAATAGTCGATACGATTTATAGTGCGATGTCTTCATACTATTTGATTGGTATGGACATTTAGTGCGGTTTGGCAGCAAAATGAGTGAATCAATAGATTTAAAGCCTTTGATTCATGGTTGCACTAAAAGCGAAGCAATATCTTATCTCTTATAATTTACCCTTGATATTGTACTATTTTATGCTCATACAATTGCTCAAAGGATGGCCGGTGCTAATATGCTTATTTTTTTCTCATTTTTTGTGGGCGCAAAACCCTAGTTACATTCATTTTAATGTGAGATCAGGTCTGCCTAGCAACCTGATTTACAGAGCTTTTCAAGACTCAAATGGGTTTTTATGGTTAGGCACTGACAAAGGTCTAGTTAAGCATGATAGTCACAGATTCAGGATTTTTACTATTAAAGAAGGATTGCTTGATCCTGAAGTTTTAAATATATGGGAGGACAGAAATGATAGACTTTGGTTATCTTGCTTTAGAAAAACTCCTTGTTATAGGAAATTTGATAAATTTTACACGTCAAAAAACGATTTAATACTTGGAGACATAAATATTAATTTAGGATTTTGCAATTATTACGAAGATGATGATGATGGCATATGGTTCCTGGGCTTTAGTCTAATAATTTATCGATTGGGCAATGACAGTTTGAGTATTTACAGATTTTCTGATGCTGTATCACACATGAATAAGATTGATGGTTTCCAGTATGCATATGCAACTAATAGTATTTTCAAAAATATTGATGGTATATTTAAATTGGAATATAAACTTTCAAAGGATACCACAAAATCTAATATAGTTAAAGGAATAAATTCTAATGGCAACAGAATATTATATTCATATGAAGATAGGATAATATTATTTGAAATAAGTGACTCTAAAATCCTAAGAATTGATTCGCTCAATGGTTTTGGCGGAGTGGTTTCTATCGACCGCTCAGGCCGCTTCTGGGTCTGCTCCACCCAACACGGCGCTATCTGTTTCGACAACCCCAACCGCGATCTTTCCAATCCCAAAATTTATCTGCCCGGCAAGAAGACCACGTACATGTTTGAAGACTCACAGGGTACATTTTGGTTTTGCACCCTGGACGATGGGATATACGGGCTGCCGCTTGATGCACCGATAAACTGGCAGGAACGAGACGGGCTGCCTTCAAATAATCTCGTCTCAGTCATGCGGGATGCCCAGGGCCGCACCTTGTTCGGTGATGACGGCGGAAACCTGAACATACTCAATGGCACAAAACTTACCCTCGAAAAGTATGGCGCCGTCGATGGTTACAACCGAATTCTGCAAATCTTGCCACAAGGCAAAGACAGCTGCTGGCTGATTACCGATGAAGGCATCTTTTTGCAACATGCAAACCAAAAAAAAGAAAAATTGACAGTGATCGGAGGGAGCCCCAAAGTGACGCTGCGCGACGGCAACACCATCTGGTTCGGTACCTCCGCCCGCTTATCCAGCCTCAACACTCACACCAATGTATTCAAAAACCATTTATTCAACCAACGAATCACCGCCCTGGCCAAAGATTCGGAAGGATACATCTGGGCCGGTGGCATCGAAGGCGTTTATTGCGCCGCCGATTCGTTCGCCAAAAACTGGGGCAAACAATTTAAAGCCCTCGGCACCCGGATCATCGCCATGCAGGGTGGTGCAAACAACACGTTGTGGATCGCCGCTCCCGAATCCGGCCTTTTTTTAGCCAAAGTGAAAAACGGTAAAATCATCGAACTCCGCGAAGCAAACGCCTTTCTGCCCACACCCGTCCAAAATATCCATTCCATGTTTCAGGAAAAAAACGGACGCCTGTGGCTGGCAACAAACCGTGGCATTTTCGGCATCACCCCCGACACCTGGCACCAAATCCACTTTGATCACCACGATGGCCTGATAAATGATGACATCCGTGGTGTGCATGTCCAAAATGACACCTTGTGGGCCGCAACGGCCTCGGGACTTTCCCGGATACTGCTCAAAGGTACCCCGGCTACCGGCCACTTCGCCTCCTTTGTAACTGCTGTGCGGTACCACCAGGAAAATGATGCAATCAAGGAGGTTTACCTCGATGAAAACCCCGCAAGCAACTCAATAACCACCCTCCCAATCACGGCTTCCCTGGTAGAAATCGACTTCGCCGGCCTAGACTACCGGAGCCGCGGAAACCTGCTCTTCGACTGCATCATCACCGAAGTATTGCCACCACTCCAATGGCTTACCACCGATAACCTGCTCAACTGGATCGGCAGCGGATTCCAGGGCAAAGCCGACACTACACGGCTCTACAAAAGCGGCCTGGACTTCGGCATCAAAATGCCCCCGGGGAAATACAAAATCAATGTGACCGCCGTGACGCCACGCGGCATCCGCAGCTGGAAACCCGGCGAATGGACTTTCGTAATGCCCGCCCGCTGGTACAGCACATTCTGGTTTTCACTCCTGATCTGGAGCCTGATCGGCATGGGGCTCTACCGCATCTACCTCACCCGCATTCAACTGCGCGAAATGGCCTTCGCCGTCGCCCAGTTCCGCCTGATGGCTTTGCAGGCCCAGATCAATCCGCATTTTATCGGCAATTGTATCAATGCCCTCCAACGCTTTTTCTACCCGCCGCAACCCACGCAGGCCAGTATTTACAATGCAACATTTACACAACTGCTGCGCCAAACACTCGACTTTTCCGAATATACTTTTATCCGCTTCGAGCAGGAATTGGAATACAACCGCGACTACATGGAACTCGCCCGATTGCGCTACGGCGACAATAAATTCCGCTACAAAATCATCGGCACAAACGTCATCCCGCCCAACCTGCCCTTCCCGGCACTATTTCTACAACCCATACTCGAAAACGCCACCATCCACGGCAGTGCTACCGACGAAATCTCAACCGTTACCATCGAATATAAACTGGAAAACGACCGGGTGTTCTGCCTGATCACCGACAACGGCCCCGGTATTCACGCCCATACAAACCGGACAAAAGACCTCCTGCGCAAGTCCAAAGGCATCCGCATGCTGCACAACAAGGCCGCCACACTCAATCTCTTATTTGACCTGGACCTGGAGTTTGTCACCAAAGATCTGTCCGACAACACACCACCTGCACGTGGTACGCAGGCCATTATTTCTTTTGATATCCACAAAGTCCGCGAAGCACAACAACAACAACTTGTGCTGGATAAAAAGACGCAAAAACTCAAACGTTCATCCAAATACCAGCCTACCGATGAAGCGGATTAACGCAATTATCATAGACGATGAACTAACTGCCGTGCAAACCCTGCGTGGTATGCTGGCCGAATTCTGCCCTATGGTCAATGTTATTCAAACCGCCAACACCGTCGACCAGGCGGTACAGGTTGTGGAGCAATACCGGCCAGAGGTGGTTTTTCTCGATATCGAAATGCCGCCGCACGGTACGGGTTTCGACTTTTTACGGCAAACAGAGCACCTGCCCTATGGCGTCATTTTCACCACGGCATACGCCCACTACGCCATCCAGGCAATCAACGATGTACAACCCTGGGCCTACCTCGTCAAACCCTATAAAACCGTAGAACTGATCCAGGCTGTACACATCGCAACCGTAAAAACCAGCCAACTGGAAGCACAGGCTAACAGCCGCCACCGCGGCATTATTATCAACGACTTGCGCAAGGGAAATGTCGTGGTGCGATTCGCCGACCTGATTTACTGCCAGGCCGAAGGCTCCTGTACCGTTCTCTTCGTCATGCAAAACGGCCTCACCGAACGCTTTGCCCTCTACAAATCGCTCAAGGAAATCGAACTGGAACTCCCCGATTTCATGTTCTGCCGCGTGCACCACAGCTTCCTGGTCAACATGAGCTACATCCAGCGCTACGAACGCCAGGGCCGCACCGGCAAAGTAGTGCTGCCCGCTGAAACGACCGTAGACGTCTCTGCCCAAAAAATGGATTACTTCATCCGGCATTTCAACCAATTTCTCCAGGGCTTCGACGGAAAAGGCTGACTTTCTGCTATCTTGCCGCCAAACAAAAACAACACTCGGAGCTATGCAAAAAATTTGGCCCGTTGCGCTGCGTACTGTGATTGTCATGGCGGTTTTCGGCGGCTTGCAATACCTGATTTATTATCCTTTTCTGGTGGGAGGTGGCCTGTTGGCCGGCGCCTTTATGTTTAAAACCAGCGACGACCGACCGCTGGCGCTGGGCCTGCTGATCGGCACGGTCCTGTTTGGCCTCTGGGCCTTTTTCTTCGGAACAGCCTGAGTACTTCGAGTCAGGGAGGGCAGGGCAAACGCCTCAAAATCGCCCCGGATGGGGCGGCATCTCGGTAGTATTGGCCCAATGATTGGCAGTTTCCGGCCCGGCGGGCCGGTATTACACGATTTTTATATGCCCAATTGTGGCCCGCTGGGCCACGGTAAACATGACTGGTCACAATTGCTACCGAGATGCCGGCCCGCTGGGTCGTTTTTTTGTGAGCCTCATATTTTCAAAAATTTGCGCGTCGCCAAGCGGCCATTTTTTCCAAAAATTTGCACCCAGTATACCCCCGGCGCCCACTGTCCGACCGGCAAATCAACCCGCCGGTCGCCAGCCAATTCCCGCGCTGCGACAAGTTTTCCAAAAACATCAAAAATCCGAAGGCCGGTCAGTGGCGTTTCCGGCAATTCGATATGCAGCACATCCTGCGCAGGCAACGGGTAAAGTTTGACGGCAAGTGGCGCAGGCACGGCCGGCACAGCCGACAACTCCTGAAAGAGCACCACCTCATCCACCAAAATATTGAAGGGGATAACCTGCTCTTTGGCATCGATCATCACCGGATTGACAACGTCAATTTTGAAGTCCGTCCAAAAAGTGTCGGGCCGCACGATAATATCCTCAATGATAAACTGCACCACACCCAACGGGCGGGAATACGCAAGGGCAGGCTGGCCTTTTCCGGCAGCCCCGTACTCCACCATGCCCGGCGGTACGGCGCGTGCATCGGCAAACCCGGTAGCGCCGGCGGCAAACAAAAGATCGGTTACGGTATCCGGGAAAAACACCACCGTCAGGCTGTCTTTTACCAGCATTTCATCAAACTCAAGGGTAAACGCCACTCCCAGCGGCGATTCATCGGCCGGCAGCCCGGGCGGGTGCACGTAGGAAATATGAAGCCGCAGCGTATCCTGCACCGTTGCGGTATCAGGCTCAAACGTGAATACCAGGCGGGGCAGGGCCGACAGGAATGCCGTATCCGGCGGGCTCCAGGGCATGGGCGGCGGCTGACTGTCCATGTGGGTACTGTCGTAGTTCGCTTGCAGGGCTTCCACATCTTCGGGACTTACCAAGCCGTCGCCGTCGCAGTCGGAAAAGCCGTAGTTGATCATCGTGCCGGGCAGGCTTCCAGCCCAGGGCTCAAAGGGTTTGAGCATCCAGTCGAAACCCTGAAAAGGCGGCTCTCGGGGCGGGCCTTCCTGGCCGAAACTGAGGCCGATGGCCAGCACGTCGAGGTGATCCACGCGGCCGTCGTTGTTGGCATCGCCGGGGCGCAGGAGTTGAGCCTGGAGGCCAAGTGGAAAAAAGAGCAGCAGATAAAGGCTTGTTTTCATAAGCATTGGGTTGAATTTGTTCCGAAAGTTAGCATTTTAGCGGCAATACTGCATGCAACAAAGCAAGCTCCTCGATGTGTTGCGCCACTTTTCCGGCCGCCAACTGACCCGGTTTCGGGACTTTCTGGATTCGCCGTATTTCAACAATTCGGCTGAATTATTGCAGTTTTTCGACTTTCTGGCCAAACATGCCCCCGACTTCCGGAACCCCGTCCTGGAGAAAGCCACCGTGCTCCGAACCTTTAAATCGGCAAAATTGCTGAATGCCAAACGGCTGGCCTACCTCATGAACCAACTACAGCAACTGGCCGAAGCTTTCCTCGCTACCGAGCACTTCCGGGCCGACGACCTGGAGGAAGCAATGGCTTTGTTGCAGGTGTTCGACCCTGATGCCCTGCCCCGGCACTACAAATTTGCGTTGGAAAAAGCCGTGCAGGCTTTGGAAAAAAAACCGCTGCGCAATGCCGCGTACTTCCTCAGCACCTTCCGGCTGAAGGCCATCCGATACGATCATGCCGATCTGCAACAACATCAATTTTACCAAACCCTGCAGGAGGCCTCCGATGCACTCGACGATTTTTACCTGGTGGAAAAACTGCGCTACGGCTGGGCAATGGCCGCCAGCGAGTATGTGCTCAATGTGCGGTACCAATGGAATCTGGGCGACCGCGTGCTGGACTACCTGCTGCAAAACGAACTGCCGCTCAACCCTACCGCCCAAATCTACCTGGCCGGCATCCGGCTGGTGCGGGAGCCGGAAAACACAGCCCATTTTTTTCACTTGAAAAACCTGCTGGAACAGCATGAAAACCGCTTCAGCGAGCCGGAGCAAAAACAACTGTACACCGGACTGCTGAACTACTGCACCCGCCGGATCAACCGGGAAAACGATCTGGAATTTTCCACGGAATACCTCGAAATCAACAAAAAACTATTGGCTAGCGGTCTGTTGTTTGAAAACGGCGAACTCTCCCCCTGGCGGTTTATAAACCTCGTCAATACCGGCCTCCGCAACGGGCAAACGACCTGGGTCAGCGATTTTATCCGCCAATACCGTAAACATCTGCCGGAAGTATACGCCGATGACGTTACCCGGATCGTACGCGGACAATATCACTACCATCTCGGCGAATACGGCCAGGCACAGGTTTTGCTCAACCAGGTCAATCCGCCCAATGTGCTGCTGGCCGTTACTATCCGCAACCTGCTCGCCCGCATTTATTACGAAACCGGCGAAACCGAACTCCTGCTTGCCCACCTGGAAGCCTACCGGATTTACCTCCTGCGCCAGGAGCTGCTCAGCCAGCCGATGAAACAGCAGGCCCGCCGCTTTGTCGATTTCACCCGCAAACTGGCCAAAATTGACAAACCCGAAGCCGGACAATTGCCCAAACTGAAAAAGGCTATGCCTGCCACTGCGGAAATTTACCACCGCGACTGGCTGCTGGAACAGATCCAGCGAAAAATGGAGGCCTTCGGTTTGGGAACCACGTAGGCTGATTTGTTGCACCAAGGAAACGTGGAGGACACACAGCTATACCGTTTCGAAATAAAAAAAATGCCGTGGCCTCCGTGCCTCGAAGGTTTGCCTGGCTACGGGAGTACTCGTCCTACGCTTTGAAGTCTGTCGATTATACACAGGTTGACGAAAATGAATTGTTGTGGCTTAAGTTCATTTTTTCAGCCGCTTGTCAACCCCGCCCCCAGGGCAAACGCATTAAAATTGTTCAATAATTGCCTATTACCCACAAAAAAACGGCCCAGCGGGCCGGCATCTCGGTAGCAATTGTGACCAGTCCTGTTTCCCGTGGCCCAGCGGGCCACTATTGGGCAAATAAAAATCGTGTAATACCGGCCCGCCGGGCCGGAAACTGCCAATCATTAGGCCAATACCACCGAGATGCCGCCCCATCCGGGGCGATTTTGATGCGTCTGCCCTGACCCCTCCCCCAAATGGGAGGGGGGCTTGCCCTCAAATGTCGTCAACTTAAGGTATTTGGGTGGGTGAACACTTTTGACTTTTCAAATTAGACTTTTGACTTTTGACTTAAAAGAAACTTCCAAAAGCCTGAATCATCCTTTTTAAGTCAAAAGTCTAATTTGAAAAGTTCAATTTGAAAAGTGCACACCCCCTCTAAATGCTTAAGTTGATGGCTATAGGAGTTGGGGGTGGGGTTGAGGCACAAAAGGCCAAAAAATTTAAACTCGACGGATTTGTGCGTAATGGACAGCCTTCGAAGGCGTAGGACGAGTAAAGCCCCCTCCCTCCGTAGTGCACCACCCGCACTCAGGGCCGGACCACCAAACGCCCGCTATGCAGCGCCGTGCCGGCAATCACCCGCCACAGGTACACCCCGCCGGCCGGGAAGGCCGATTCCGGTAAATCCAGCGTCTGAAAGCCGGTTTCGCCTTGCAGGTTTTGGCTCCAAACCAGGCGCCCCCGGGCATCCCACATGTCGAGCTGCACCGGCATGGGTTCGGGCAATTCCAGTGCCAGACGGGCGCTTCCCGTCGTGGGGTTGGGCAGCGGCTGGCCGATCCGGATTGTTGTTGGCGGCGTTGGGCTGAATTGCAGTTGCAGGTTTCGCGCTTCCGCCGTTCCGGTGAATGCTTCGGCACGCAAACGCCCGTCAGCCAGTTGCAGGGCGGCGCTCAGGTCCACCGGAGCCAGCGCGCGCAGGCGCAGCGTGCACAGCGTTTTTTCTTGAGAAACCAAGTGCGGGTCGGTGTCGAACCACAGCACATTGAGCAGACCGGGATGTGGCTGAAAAGTGGTTTGCGCATCCCAGCCGGGCAAACTGCCGGGCAACACCGCCTCCAGCACCAATATTTCCGGATCAAACTGGAGCCCGAACTGGAAGCCCAGCCAGGCGCCCGTTTCCGCGAAGCGGATGGGTACTTCGACCGTTTCGCCGGCGGCAAGCGTTCGGGTCGCGAGGTCCAGGTATGCCACTGCACGATCGTCGGGCGCCGGGGCAAAATTGGGGATGGCCGAACAGTTCACATCGCCAATTTTGATCGCCTGAAATTCGAAGTCACCCGCGATGGTGTCGTTCACAGGAACGAGTTGCTTGATTTCCGGGAAAATTCCCTGGAAGGGATTATTTGGATTTGGGAAAACAAAATCCGCGTCTAAAAATCGCCAGGAGCTGTTGCTTGGAAACACATCATACACCCCGGTCAGCAGTCTGCGCGACTCCACAATATCAAAAGTGGTAATACTGCGGCTGTTGTTTACATCGGCAGCAACCAGGGCGTAAGGGTTTGCCAGGGGCTCCAGGCCCAGGATATGTTTGGAAACGGCAACCAGGTCGAGAATATCAATGCCGTTCAAGGGGTCGTCATTTTTACTGACCGTCAGCTCCAGGTTTGAAATAGTGGTATCGCGTTCGGCAACGTAGCATCCATCCGAGTACAATTGCCAGAAGTCCGGAATCCATGGCGCCGGATTGCTCAGGGTAACATCCGACACGACGGCCCCCGTGCACCACTGCCGGGCGCACACCCGCGCGTTGATGTACACCTGGATGTTGCCGCCGCAAAATCCGGCCGGGTCTTCAATGACTACCCAGGTCATGCAGGAATCGGTGTTGCCGGCCAGGTCGCGCACCCAGAGTTCCACGGGTTGGCTGCCCAGATGATTGCAATTGAAGGTTGCGCTTTGCTGCGGGTTGCCCTGGCTGTCCAACGGAAACCCGGTACCGTTGCCGTCAATCCGAATTGCCATTTCCAGCATAATTCCGGGCGTAGTATTATCCTCGGCATATTGCAGGAAATCAGTCGCCCATAAGGTGATCATTCCCGTCGGCATAATATTGACGGAAAGGCCGTTGAGGCAAACCACCAGCGGCGGCAGGCAGTCTTTCACCTCAATTTCATAAGTACAGGTATCCACATCGCCCAGGCCGTTCGAGACCACCCATTTCACCAGGTGGCTGCCGTAGGGTAGTTGAGGTGTTTCGTAGTCCGAAGGGGCGTCGGCCGTATTCCAGCGGATACAGGCGGTGCGGTTGGCGGGGTCGCCGCTGGTTTCAAGGGCAAAGCGAAAACGTTCACCGCCCGGCACCTGCCGGATGTCGAATGCCGCTGCTGTGCCGCCGCTGTAATTGGGGTTTCCGGCGTTGCCGAAAAACACCGTTCCCGCAGGCGGGAGGTCGGCACTGTTGACCACCGTTTCGCGATCGCCATCGCCGTTGAGGTCAAGGAAAAGGAGGTATTGGATGTCGAGGTTTGCGCCCGCGCAGGTATCAGCGGCTGAAAAACAGAGGTCGGTTTGGCCCTCCGGCAAATTAATTGTCAGGTAGTTTGGCGCGGCAAAGAGTGGGTGGTTCCAGAAAAGGGAGTCGTTAGCCGTGGAATCGCAAAATACCTGTGGCGCTGCCGGGCAGTTTTGCAGTTGCAAGCATTGGCCGGCCAAGCTGTTCGCAAAGGCCAGGAGCAAGAGTATATTCAGGAGATTACGCATGATTTTTTCTTTTTAAAATTTCGCAGATTGATGAGGCATTCTTTTTTGTCCCAGCCATGAATGGCTGGGCTAAGAATTTGGCATTTGTGGATCGGCAAAGTTTTGAATCGATTAAAAATGGTTGAGTTCAGTTTTGATGCAATTTTTTACGGTTGGGGTTCTCTGCCCAGCCATTCATGGCGATTCGAGATCCTCTGCCCAGCCATTCATGGCGATTCGAGGTTCTCAGGCCATTCATGGCGATTCGAGATTCTCTGCCCAGCCATTCATGGCGATTCGAGATTCTCTGCCCAGCCATTCATGGCGATTCGAGATTCTCTGCCCAGCCATTCATGGCGATTCGAGATTCTCTGCCCAGCCATTCATGGCGATTCGAGGTTCTCAGCCCAGCCATTCATGGCTGGGCCAGTCGAATTATTTCAAGATCAATTTCCCGGCAGCAGCCCGCCCCTGTGCATTTTCCATCCGGAAAAAATACAAGCCCGCCGGGAGCCTGCCGCGTTCAAAACGGTAGCGGTTGCCGGAAAACCGGTGCCGGTGCAGCAGTTTGCCGGTGGCGTCGAGCAGGCTGAATTGGTAGGTATCGTTTTCCGTGAGTTGAAATTCTGCAAAACTGCTCGCCGGGTTCGGAGCGATGCGCAAGTCCAGGGTGCCAGGTGAGGGCGGATCCAGCGTGAACGTGAGCAGGGGGTACCCGATGGTATGGAAATACGTGTTGGTAATCACCGGTTCGTTGAAGTCGAAGTCGATGGCGGCGGTATTTTCGAGGATCGTTCCCAACGGCAGGTCCGGGCGCTGTGCCACGCGAAAGGTCACAAAACCGTGCGATGCCGGTTCATTGGTCGTGCTGTCGGGCAGCAGGATGTTTTCAAACGTAAAGCGCAGCGCGCCGGAGCCGCTCAGTTGAAATCGGTAGGGATGGCTGGCCGGACCGGGGCGCACCGTCGCCGGGTCAAGCTCGGGCGGCAACACATCGCGGATCACCACGAGGAAAGCGGTGTCGTTGCCGGTATTTTGAAAGCGGATCATGTACTCGACCTCTTGGCCAATTTCCAGGAAATGTTCGTCGCGCCAGCCCAGCGGAAAACCGCGCTTATCGTTGGGGTCGAAGGAGCTGACCACCTGCCCGCAATGGATATCCACGAATGGGTCGCCCGTGTTGAGGGCCAGTTGCTGGGCAAGGCCGGGATCGTTCGACGGGCCGTTGCACAAGTCCACAGCCGCAGCAGGCATACTGTTCCCCGGGTGGCCGGGCCGCTGATTCGACCGGATGTAGTAGGACTGGCCGGTAGGGCTGGCGATCGTGATGGTGCTGTCGGCGCCGGCATCGAGTTGGACGGCGCCTTGCATGTACATGATCTGGTCTTCGATGATCACGTAATTAACCGTGCCGTTCATGTCGCCGGCGCCGGTGTTGGTGATGGTGAATTCGGCGGTACCATTGCAACTGGCCTGTACTTCCACATGCGAGCCATCCCACAACTGGCTGGGAGGCAGGCAGCTGCTGTCGGGGTAAATATGCGCTTCGGCACAAATCGTTTGCCCGTTCACAGCGGCACAGCTCAGCAACACCTGCACCTGAAAATAGTCGCAGCCGCCGGGCGGTAAATCGCCCAAATCGAAGGTCAGGGTGTCGCCGTTTTGGCTTGCCAGGGGCAGGGTACTGTTCACGTAGCTGCACAGCGGGTCCAGCACGAGTTGTACGCTGGCATCGGTGGCTGTTTGGGTGCCATTGTTGCAGTAGTTGATGTAGTAGTTGAAATTAACACAGCGCCGGATCGGCCCGGCCACCACTTCGACTTCCAGGTAGGGACAGTCCGCAGTGCTTTGGATGCCGATTGGCGGCGCCTGGATCACCTGGCCGGTGGCAGGCACCACCACGACCGGCGTATCGCAAGCCGCCCAAAGATTTTCAAGTCCGGGTAATGGCCGGGCTGTGACGGTGTACGTGTCCGGATCCAGAATAAAGGAATAGTCTCCCGCCGGGGAAACAAACGCGTACAAGGTGTCGCCCGACTGCCCGGCCGCCACAACGATAAAATTCGGTGGCGCCGGTTCAAGGCTGTCGGTGGCGCAATTCAAATTTTTATCCCAAAAAACCGAACCGTGCACACTGCTGAAAACCGTAAAAAAACCGCCGTTCCAGTCTGTTTTGATGAGCACGGCGTTTTCAACACTTACATCTGTCCCGGTGCGCCCGACCAGGGCAAAGTGGTTATCGGTGGTGAACAAACCCGCCAGGGGTAAGTCGGCAAGACCCGACACGCGGGTCCATGCCGAGTCGCCGTCAACATTTAGTTTAAACAGGTTTAGCTGATTATTGGAAACCAGATCGCTGCTGATTTGCAGGTAAGGAATGTAGACATTTCCCCCGCCATCAAGCATAAAACTCCGGATAAATCGGGCATTGCCGGCCGGCAAATCGTCGAGGATGTCGAAGGGCTCGCGGAACCAGATTTCCGTGCCGTCGGCCGTGGTTTTTAACACAGCCGCTTTAGCCGGGCTGGCTTGTTTGGATTCGCCGAACAGCAACAGATTGCCGTTTGCGTCCACTTTAAAATCGAGCGCACTTTGGTAGGCCGGCTTATTGTATTCCTGCTGCCAGAGCACGGCGCCCTGGGCATCGGTGCGGGCCAGAAAAAAATCTGAACCATCGATCACCGTGGCGCCGCCGCGGCGTTCGCCGGCCACCACCAGGTCGCCGTTGGGCATTTCCGCGAGGCCGAGCGCCAGTTCGCGGCCGGTGTTGGTGTCGCCCAGGGCTTGCGTCCAGAGGATGATTCCGGCAGCATCGAGGCGGAGCAATTGGATATGGGAGTCCGACACCGGCACGAAGGTGCGGGCGTCTCCGACCAGGGCGTAGCCGCCTCCGGTTGTGACCACGATGTCGCGGAAGCCGTTGGGCAGGGTTGGGTTTTCGAGAATTTTTTGCCACTGGATAACTCCGGCGCCATCGATTTTCAAGACCAGGTTGCGCAGCGCCGTGCCGTCGAAATAATTTTCGCAGAGCACGGCAAAACCGCCGTCGGGGGCTGCGCAAACGGCAATACCCCGGGCGCCGTTGAGGTTTTGGTGGGCGGTCCAGAGGATATTGCCCGTCGGATCGGTGCGTTGCAAAAACAGCGAACTATCGGAAGCGATGCCGCCGACCATTAAAAACCCGCCATCGGCAGTTTCGGTAAAATCGGAACAGGAACTGGCGCCGGGTGCGTAGGTCTGGCGAAAAGATTGCGCGGCCAGTTGTGCGCCCAGGAAAATGAGCAGAAGGATTAAGGCCGGACGCAGGTGTTGTGGAAATACATTCATGATCATACAGGTTTATTGATTCGTCAGATTCTTGACGGTACAAAAGTGCCGGAATGCCCTGGTTTGAGCAAAGACAGTTTTTAATGATTTTCAGGTTTGCTTTTTTATAGTTTTGAATTTTAAAATTGATAATCAGTTTTTTACAAAAAATAATTATCCGATTTTTCAGATTTTAATTTGTTTTGTATAGCTTTCGATAATTGTGCCGGGCGTGTTTCGCGTGCTTGCCCGCAGAAGCGCCTCTTCGGCGGAAACTGCGTTTCAACTACGGTGAGTTTTGGATGGGTTGTATCATTAAATTTATGATTACGTGATTTAACATACTTTTAGTCAGATGTCTCCCTCCGGTCGACATGACAATGCACTGATAACAAAACAGTTAAACAGATTTCCCGCTACGCTCGAAACTTCAACTGTGCTTGGGGAAGTTTTGAGCATAGCGAAAAACCTGATAAAAAAAATTGCCAGACGATACGTTGTCATGTCGACCGGAGGGAGACATCTGTTGAAATCTATCCAAAATTCCCATCTCCCATGCAAAACACACCCGTACTTCAAATTCTCCGCAGTTTGCCGCCAAACACCCTGAAGGCCTTCGACAAATACATGGCCTCGCCCTACCTGGTAACCCACGCCGGTGCGGCGCAGCTGTACGACTACCTGCGCGCCAGGCTGCACGATGCGCCGGTGGCGGAACTGGACCAGGCAACCGTGGCGCGTGCCCTGGGCGAAACACCCCGCCGGCTGTACCACCTGACGAGTTATTTACTGGAAGCGGTGGAACAATTTTTGGCACTGGAATCCTGGAAAACGACCCTGCACGACAGCCATGTGCTGACGGTGGAAGCCCTGCGCAGGCTGCAGCTCGACGACCTAAGCGCAGGGATGCTGCGCTATGCCCGCAAGCGCCTCGATGCCGATCCGCACCGGAGTGCCGAATACCACCGGGCCGGCTACCGGCTCCAGCTGGAAGCCTTTCACCTTTCGCAGCAGCAGGGCCGTGCCAAAAGCCTGAACCTCCAGGAACTTTCCGATGCGCAGGATGTGGCGTTTATCACCGAGAAACTGCGCACGGGCTGCCTGTTGCTCAGCCACCAGGCGGTATCCAAACGCGCCTACGAAAAGGGCCTGCTCAACCAGCTGTTAATTTTTCTCGACGGGCACCCTTACCTGGAAATTCCCTCGGTGGCCGCTTTTTACCACGGGTATTACGCCCTGGCAGGCGATGCCGGCAGCGACCGGCACTTCCGCCGCCTGAAAGAGCTCCTGCATGCCCATACCGAGGCATTCCCGGTGGCAGAGGTGCACGACCTGTACCTGATCGCCATCAACTTTTGCATCCGGCGGATCAACCAGGCGGAAGGGCAATACTTCCGCGATGTCTTCGACCTGTACCAGTCGGGGCTTCAACACGGCGCCTTGCTGGAAAACGGCTCGCTGTCGCGCTGGACGTATACCAATATTGTACTGGCGGCGCTGAACCTGCAGGAATACGACTGGACATTCCGGTTTTTACACGATTACGCCCCGTTGCTTCCGGCCAACCACCGCGAAGGCGCCCTGAATTTCAACCTGGCTCGCTACTATTACGACACCGGAAATTATACCGATGCCATGCAGCACCTCCTGCGCATGGAATACGACGATGTGTTGCAAAACCTGGTGGCCAAAACCCTGCTCTGCAAAATTTACTTTGAAAAAGAAGAATTCAGCGCGCTCGAAAACCAGTTGGACAGCATTGAAATATACCTGCGCCGCAAAAAAGTGTTGGGTTACCACAAGGAAAACTACCTGGCCATCGTGCGTATGCTGCGCAAAATACTCAGCCTTCAACCCGGCAATACCCCGGGAAAAGAAGCCATTCGCCGGCAAATTGAAAACGCACCGGTGCTCACCGAGCGGGAATGGTTTCTCAAACAACTCCAGCGCTGATAAGCGTACAGAGTTTTCTATTTTTGCGGATGTTTATAACCATACTGCTTTCACACTATGCTCAAGCCCGGTGATACCGCCCCAGATTTTACCCTGCGCGCCAGCGATAAATCCCAGATCAAGCTAAGCGACTTTCGCGGCAAAAACGTGGTCTTACTTTTTTACCCCCTTGCATTTACCGGGGTTTGCACTAAAGAACTCAGCCTGATGCGGGACAGTTTGGCGGAATATGAAGCACTCGACGCGCAACTGCTGGCGATTTCCGTAGACAGCATTTATGCCCTGGACAAGTGGAAGCACGAGCTGGGTTTTAATTTCCCCATGCTCTCCGATTTCAACAAAACCGTGAGTAAAAAATACGATGCGCTCTACAAAACCTTTGTGTATGAAATGAAAGGCGTTTCCAAACGTTCAGCCTTTGTCATCGACAAAGACGGCGTGATCCGATATGCAGAAGTACTGGAAAATGCCGGAGAATTGCCGAACTTCGAGGCTGTGCGCAACGTTTTGAAAACTTTGAATAATTGAGGTCTCTGGTTTCTGGTTTCTGGTTGCAAACCTTCCCGGAAGGATAAATAACCAGAAACCTTCTAACCAGAAACCAGAGACCAGAGACCTTAAACCAGAAACCTTAAACCCAAATAAAAAATGCCCAATCCACTCTGGGAAGAACAGGAAGACATATTGGTGGAAGACGACATTGGCTCAGACCTTCCAGCCCATATAATTGTGTTTAACGACGATGTCAACTCGTTCGACTGGGTCATCCATTGCTTTATGGAAATCCTGAAACACACCCACGAACAGGCCGAGCAACTATCCATTATCATTCACTTCAAGGGCAAGGCCACGGTAAAAACCGGCTCCAAAAAAGAGCTGGTCCCCCTGTGCGAAGCCCTGCTCGACCGCGGCCTTTCTGCCGTTCTCGAAGACTAAATTTCCCCGCCAACAGCCGACAGCCAACCATGCCCGTTTACTGGCTCAATGAACACGAGTTATCTTTTCCACACCCCGCCATGGCCGAGCCCAGCGGCCTGTTGGCTGTAGGCGGCGACCTGAGCCCCGAAAGGCTGGTGTTGGCGTACCGGAACGGCATTTTCCCCTGGTTTGAGGCTGAGGAGAATTTTTACTGGTATTCCCCCGACCCCCGGTTTGTGTTGTTTCCCAAAGAGCTGAAAGTGCACAAAAGCATGCGCTCCGTGTTCAACCAGGGCAAATTCGAATACAGCCTGGATACCTGTTTTGAAGACGTCATACGCACTTGCGCCGAATCGCCGCGAAACGCTCAGGATGGCTCCTGGATATCGGAGGCTTTTATCGAAGGGTATACCGAATTGCACCGCCAGGGCATTGCGCATTCTGTGGAAGTATGGAGCGGCGGCAAACTGGTTGGCGGGCTGTACGGCCTTTCGCTGGGCCGGATATTTTTCGGGGAAAGCATGTTTGCCCACCAGGCCAATGCTTCCAAAGCGGGTTTTATCACCCTGGTGCGGGCCTTGAAGGCGGCGGGTTTTTGGATGGTCGACTGCCAACAACAAACGCAACACCTGCAAAGCCTGGGCGCGCGCAGCATACCGCGGGAACTATTTTTGGACTACCTCGTTAAAAATGCATACGAGCGTTCCCTGGTCGGTTTTTGGGACCTCCAGGCCGGACAACTGACCCTGCGTACCGAACACTGATTTGGGTTTGGTACTTAATTTGCGGTAGTTCACCTGAAATCGTTTGGCCTCCGGTACAACTGCCCTGTGCGCTTACTCCCGCTCTTTTGAACAACCCTTCACCTGCTCAAAAACTTGATTGCTATGTGGAACATGCCATTGCGTACGCTTCTGGGTTTGATCGGACTCCTGCCTGCCTTTTCCTTTGGCCATCCGGACAAGGCGGCGGTGATCGTGCCCGATGAACCTTTTCCCAAAGATTATTTCCGCATGCCCGTGAGCACCGCTGCCATCCGGCTATCCGGTACGTTTGGCGAACTGCGGGCCAACCATTTTCATACCGGCATCGACATCAGCCATGTTTCGGGCCAGGCCGGGCAAGCCATTTTTGCCGCCGCCGACGGTTTTATTGACCGGGTGAAAGTGGGCGGGAGCGGCTACGGCAAGGCGCTTTACATCAAACACCCGAACGGCTACACCACCGTGTACGGGCATCTCGACAAGTTTACCCCGGCCATTGAAAAATATGTAAAGGAAACCCAGTACAAACGCGAACGCTTCGAGGTGGACCTGTTTCCAAAAGATGGTTTGTACCCGGTAAAAAAAGGCCAGGAGATTGGGCGCATGGGCAATACCGGAAGTTCAGGCGGCCCGCACCTGCATTTTGAAGTCCGCCGCTCGGCCAACCAAAAACCCTTGAATCCGCTGTTGTTCGGGCTGAATATCCCCGACGCCGTGCCGCCGCTGTTGCGCGATATGCGGGTGTATTTTCTAAACCCGAACCGGGAGGTGCAGTCCAGCCTGCCGTTCCCCATCGAACAACGGCCCGACGGCACTTATGGGGTGCCGGGCGACACGGTGCGCCTGCCCGCCTGGCGGGTTGGCTTCGGGCTGCGGTCCTATGACCAGTCGACCGGGAACACCCATAACAAAAACGGCCTGTTTGCCCTGAGTTTACTGACCAACGACGATGTGGCCTACGCCTGGAAAGCCGATGAATTTGACTTCGACGAAACCCGCTACCTCAATGCGCATACCGACTACGCCGCCTATGAAACCAACGGCGCCATGTACCAGCGCTGTTTTGCCCTGCCCGGCGACCGGCACTCCAATTTTACCCGCACCGAAAACCTGGGCGCCGTACCGCTGTACAAAGAAATCCCAACCAAAATTACCGTAAAAGCCGCCGACGCCAACGGCAACCAATCCACCGTGGTGTTTTGGGCCTACCGCGGCGAACCCGAACCCCAACCGCAGCACCCCGACTGTATCGAACTGCCCTTCGACGTGGAAAACCACATCGACATGGAAGGTTTTTCAATGACCATCCCGAAAGGTGGCCTGTACGAAACGCTCTACTTTCAATACAGCAGCACTCCACGCCAACCTGGCACTTACTCGACACTGCATCAGGCACACCTGAAAACGACGCCCTTGCATAAATACTGCACCCTGCGTCTGCGCCCGGAGGGCCTGCCCGAAAACCTGCGCGAAAAATCCGTTATCGCCCGCTACCGTACACGCAGCCGCCCCATCAATTGCGGCGGCAACTGGGATGGCGACTGGTTGGTTACCCGGGTCCGCGATTTTGACGACTATTGCATCATGGTCGACACCACAGCGCCGACTATCAAGCCCGTGGTGTTCAGCGTGGATATGCGCCGCAAAAAAACCATGGCTTTTCGCATCCACGACGACTTCATCACCGACGCACGCGCCGAAAGCCTGCGCTACCGGGGTACGGTGGATGGCAAATGGGTACTCTTCGAATTTGACCGGAAACGGGCGCGGCTCACGCATGTTTTCGACGGACACATTCAGCCCGGCGAACACAAACTTCGATTGGTTGTGACCGACGACCGGGGCAATGAAGCCGTGTACGAACGGAATTTTGTACGATAGTTTTGCGATTTACGAATTACGATCTACGAATTACGATTGGTACACCACCCCGAAAGGTGAAGTTTTCAATTTACACAATCACATCGGGTAAGCGATAATCTATCCAACTCCCAAAAGGTAAACCAATCGTAATTCGTAAATCAAAAATCGTAAATAAAAAGGCGGGCCCCGGCGCAGACAGAGGGTCTGACCGGGGCCCGTAATTACTTCCATGAGATTAGATCATCCGAGTAGATTAAAGCGCGCGGCACTAAAACCGCGTAGTAGATAGCCAGAAATGCGTCGAGCAGTGGAAACCATATTAAAAGGTGCGCTTCGCGTAGCCGGCAAAGAATTTTCCGATGAATCGGTAAGGCGGAGGCCATCCGAACGGCATAAAAAGCAACAGAAATTATGCCAAAATTGGTCGGCAAGAGGACGATTAGTAAAAAATAATGCAGGAAATGTGTTAATGCCAGTAGCCCGAGCAGCAAGCGGTGGTGCAGGCGGTACCGCATGCCGGCGCGGAGGTGCCGTATTTTTTGACGCCACCAGTTGCGCCAGGTTTTTTTGCCTTCGGAAAACACAAATGCTTCGGGCGCCAGGCAAATTGCCGTGTTTTTATTGTTGGCGGCGGCGTTTACGAATAAATCGTCGTCGCCGGAAGACAAGGTAGCGTGCGCCGAAAATCCACCCACCTGCCCGAAAAGGTGCCGGCGCCAAGCCAGGTTGCGGCCTACGCCCATGTAGGGTTGGCCGGCCAGGGCAAACGAAAAATATTGCGTGGCGGTATGCACCGTTTCAAACCGGATCCAGTTGTTCAGCAAGCCGGGTTCGGGCAGGCAGGGGCCATAACCCAGTACGATTTCCACC
This sequence comes from Lewinellaceae bacterium, assembly GCA_016716135.1. GTDB lineage: Bacteria > Bacteroidota > Bacteroidia > Chitinophagales > Saprospiraceae > M3007. The sequence continues at coordinate 86,809 of JADJWX010000001.1, forward strand.
TCCTGTTTTTTCAAAAAACAGTCGGCCATGCGGCGCAGCCATTGCGGGCTCGCAGGCCAACAATCGGCATCCGCAAAGACCAAATGCTCATGCCGCGCCACGGCAATCCCCCTGGCGAGGGCCTGTTTTTTCCCAGGCGTGGTTTTGGGGCCGGTGTGGAGCACGTGCAGGTGCGGGTATTTTTTTTGCAGTGCCTGCAAAACAAGCCCTGTATCGTCGGTGGAATCGTCGTCGATAACGAGCACCTCAAACTCCGGGTATTTTTGCGTCAACACAGCCGGCAGATTGGCCGCCAGGTTAACGGCTTCATTGCGCGCGCAAATCAAGACGGAAAGCGGCGGCAATCGGGCGGTGTCCGTTTCGCAATCCAGCGGGAAATCCACCTTCCGGAACGCCAGCCGGGCAAACAACGCCCACCACACCACCAGCTGCACCGCGGTAGCCGCAGCGTACACGCCGAATAAAACTGCCCAGAACCCGTTCGCCATTTTTCACCAATAAATTAGAATTCCGCAACTTTGCCGCAATATCCCAATATCTCAATATCTCAATATCCCAACATGCAGCTCATCATTGCCATAGACGGCCATTCTTCCTGCGGAAAAAGCACCCTGGCAAAAGGACTGGCCAAAGCCCTGCATTATGCCTACCTGGACACCGGCGCCATGTACCGGGCGGTGACCTTGTATTTTCTGGACCATGGAATCGACCATAACAACCCCGACGCGGTAGACGAGGCCCTGCGGCATATTGAGATTCATTTTGAACGGCTTCAGGGCAAAAACCACACCTTTTTAAATGGCAAGGATGTCGAACGGGATATCCGGGAGATGCGTGTAAGCGCCCTGGTCAGCCCGGTATCCACCATTTCAGCTGTGCGGCGCGCGATGGTAGCCCAGCAAAAAGCCATGGGGCTCCGGCGCAGTATTGTGGCCGACGGCCGGGATATCGGCACCGTAGTGTTCCCCGACGCCGAAGTAAAAATATTCCTTACCGCCGATGTGGATGTGCGCACCAGCCGCCGCCACCTGGAACTGGCCGCCCGCGGTATCGATGCCGACTGGGATTCCATACGGAAAAACCTGCTCGAACGAGACGAGATCGACTCCACCCGGGCCGACAGCCCGCTCCGCAAGGCCGACGACGCCGTGGTGATCGACAATACCCTGCTCTCCGAAGAAGAACAACTGGAAATGGCGCTCGACATGGTGTATGCCCGGATGACCGCATCCCGGAAACAGAACGTTGTCAAATAACAGCCCACCTACTCCTGTACCACCGTCGCATGCAACACATAGCCGCTGGGGCCGTCATCGCCCGGGTCGGCCTGCGCCAGGTAGATGCTTGTTTGCACAAAAACCCGGTAGTTTTTACCGCCTTTTTTAAAGGAAATGGGCTCGCCCGGCAGCACTTGCACCGGCCCCGAATCGGTGACCAATTGGACCGGTACATCCACCAGCGCATTCCCCCCCGGAATTTCCTTCAGGGCTTGCTGCCGCAGGAGCGGCCGGCTGTCGTCTTGCAAAGCCAGGGGTTTTTCGGCCGTTTGCCAAATGTATGCGAGGGCCAGGCGGTTGTCCAGGGTCAATTGCAGTTGCTCGTCGGCCGAAACCGGAGAACTGCGATAACGCAACGTCAGGCTGCCGGTTTGATCTTTCAGATTTTTCATGTTGGGCGACATACGCTCCAACGCGTTCAGTTGCAGTGCGACGGTTTCCTGTTTTTCGGAGGTAAAAACCAGCTGATTTTCGCCGCTGGCGGAAACCCGGCCGCGGGCCTTGAAATCGCCGGCGCTAAAGCCCTGCGGCAGGCGCACAATACGCACATCGGGCACTTCGGCATCGGCCGGCTTCGTGCCCGGTGCAGTTTCCGGCGGGATGCTGTCGTACCGCAGAAAATTGTCGTGTTCCACGGCAGCCACATTTTTGAAGGCCGGATCGACGTCGGCGCCCGGTTGTTTTTGTTGCTGACAGGCGGGCAAAAGGCAGGCGCCAGCCAGAAGAAGCATATACATTGCAAGAATCGGTTTCATATCGGTGTGTTTTTATGGTTTTTCAGATCAGTTGTTGTTCCAGCGCGAACCGGTAGCAGTGAAATTCAGCCGCATATTCCCCCATTCGTTGTAGTTGATGTGAATGTCGGTATTGTCGCTGTCGTTTGTACTCGGGTTGGTATTGACGGTGACGGGATTTTGCAAGGTGCCGTTGCTGTTGAAGTCGATAGCGGTATTGTTGCAGATACCGGCATTTTCGTTGACGGCATTTTCATTGATGCTGCCCAGCATTCCCCGGGAGTAGGAATGCACTGCCGGGGCATCCGCCGTGAGGTCACAGTCGATGGAAATTCCCGGGAACTGGTACCGGTAGTTCATCGTGGATTCCTGGTTGGGCTTGAAGGTTTCGTTTGCGTCGACGGCGCCGTTGTCGATGCCGCCGTGCCGCAGGGCCAGGTTGTGCCCCAGTTCGTGGATGAAGGTACCCACTTGCGCGGCGCGGTTGTTCCAGTTGCTGAAAGTGGCAAACGTGACCATGAAGTCATTTCCCCAAATTTCACCGCGCCCCGAGCTGCCGTTTGGCCGGGCCCGGCCGAAAATACCGTAATGGAAAATATTCAGCCTGTCGGCGTCGAAGTTGTTGTTTTTGTAGGTAAAAAAGTCGGTATAACCGGCAGCGGGATTAGGTCCGAAATCCATCGTGGTATGGGCTGCCAACGTTTGGCCGCCGTTGGCAAAGGCGCCGCCCTGTCCCCGGTCGATGTGGATGCTGACACCCGCAGAGCCATCGGGGTTGAGCACCGGGGCATTGGCAAAAACCGCTTCGATATCGCCCCAGATCGTGTTCAGCGGCTGCCCGGCGGCGGTCCAGTCCACTTCAACAAGGATGTCTTTGCGCTTCGGATTGCAGCCCATGGCCGCCAGGTCGATGGTAGCGCCGCCGGGCGCCGGGTACCCGGTGGTTTCCCAGGTATCGAGCAGGCCGTCGTTGTCGCTATCCAGCGTGGCGGCGCTCGCGGGCAGGGTGTAGGTTGTGTTGTTGGTCAGGCCGTCGGTGTTCCGGACCGAGATGTTGAGTGTGCTGCCCAGCGTTTGATCTGTCAAAAACACCAGCAGCCCGCCGTAGTGGTACACCGGGTAGTTAAAGGTGGATGCCGTGCGGGTATTGAAGTAGTCGCTGGCAATAGCGCTGTACAATACCGAAGTTTGGTCGGCGCCGTTTACCGTCACCACGGCTTTTGCGTCGACATTGGCCACCGAAAGCAGCAGAAACAAGTCGGCCAGGCCGCCGCCTTTTTCATTGAAATAATTGACCGTCGCCTCTTCGATCCGGGGTGCCGGCCAGGTGCCGGAAAGTGCGTTTACCGTAAAATTGAAGCTCGACGTGGACGTCCCGCCGGTATTGCGGAGTTTCACCGGATGGCTGCCGGTAGCGGCACTTGCCGGAATCTGGAAATACCGGGCTGAAAGCAGGGCATGATCGGCCAATTGCTCCGAACCCAGGCCGGCATCCCACACGACGGAGGCAAAGGTGAGCGAACTTCCCTGCACGTTGACAATTTGACGGGCAAAACCCGAACCGGGCGTTATACCGGTAATTTCCGGCGGATTACAGCCCCGGCAGCCCAACAGGAGCACCAGCGTAAGCCACAGTAAAGCATAAATCGGTTTCATCTGGATGTATTGATTTTGGTTAAAAAATGGTGTTCAAAATTAGTTAAAAATGACCACTCTTCCAAGCGCTGAACGCCCGGTACAAGGCCGGCCGGCAACTAAGAGAATCCCCGAAGGCTGTTCGGAATTCGGCAGATTGCCGTAATTTCACGGTATGAAGAACGACACCATTCCCCGCAGTCTTTTTTTCCTTGCCGGCGCCGCCTCGGGCCTTGCCCTGGGTTATTACCTGCATACTGAAAAAGGTCGTGCGCTGCGTGAACATCTCAACGAAAACTGGGAAAATTGGCTGGAAACAATCGGCGAACAGGCCCAGGAGCAACTCAATGTTTTGCTCCAAAACCTGAACCAGGTACTTGAAGACAGCGCGTTGTTTTCCGACCAGCCGGAAGAACCCGCAGCGGAAGATGACGACAATGATTTTGCCGATGACGTTTTGGAACAAGTCGATATGGCCGAAACCGCTTTCGAGGCCGGCATGGCCAAGGCCAGGGCCAGCCTCCAACAAAAACTTGCCAAAGCCGGGCTGGCAACGGACTAACACGGTATTTCCCGAAAAAACCAACCGCTAATACCACGTTTATGAAAGATACAGAACAACTCTTCGAGTCGGCCGGCGAAACCGCCGAGTACGCCAAACAATACCTGAAACTACAACTGGATTACTTTCGCCTCGAAACGGCGGAGCGCGTGGCTAAGGTGAGCGCGACGCTGATCGCCTCTGCCGTGGTGGCCTTGTTTGCCATCCTGGCATTGGTCATGCTGAGTTTGGCCGCCGGATTTTACCTTGGCCGTCAATGGGATTCGTACGCGCTGGCTTTTGTGGCCATTGCCGGTTTTTACGCCTTGTTGGCGGTGATTGTACTGATCCTGAAGGAGCGCTGGCTCACCAACATTATCCTGACGAGCGTGATCCGTTCTTTTTTCAAATGAGCTGTTGAATTATGTTGAATAAAATTAAAAATCTGGACGAGCTGCTGGCCGAGAAAGCGCGCCTGCAAGCGCAAATAGACCTGGTGCAGGGCGAGCTGAACCTGAGCTCGCGGCGTACACGGGAAGCCTTCAAAGAAATCCTGGAAGACAAACTGAACATTCCCAAGCAGTTGGGGCAACTCTTTCAAGGCGGTTCGCAGGAGTCGGTACAGGGTTCCGTGATCAATGCCATCGGCAAAGTGGCCGGGCTGGGGTCGTGGTGGAGCGGCTTGCTGTCGGCCTTTGTACCCATGGTTATCGACTTTGTAACCGGACAGATCAAACGCCGGAAAGAACGCCGGGCAGAAAACCCGGACCCGGAAACCGATGCGCCCCCTCAAAAAGCCAAACCGAAACGCCGAAACCCGTTTAAACGAAAAAAAGCGACACCGCCCGCCGAGCCGGACAATGCCTGAACGGCGCAATTTCCACCATCCAACACCTGATATCCACACATGCTTGCAAAACTGTTTTTAGAGCTGACCGAATATGCCTTTTTCCGCCGTTTGGTCTGGAAACCCATTTATGAACTGTTGGCCCGGGTACTGCCCTTGTCCGAATGGCAATTCATGAACTACGGCTACGCGCCCATGCCGGAAGAAGCGCCGCTCGAGCTGGAAACTGCCGACGAGTTGCAGCGCTACCCCCTGCAACTGTACCATTACCTGGCTTCACGAGCTGCCGTTGCGGGCAAGGAAGTGCTTGAGGTCGGCAGCGGACGCGGCGGCGGCGCGCATTACATCGCCAAATACCTGCAACCCAACCGGATGGTCGGGATGGACCTGGCTAAAAATGCCGTACAATTCGCCCGGAAAAACTTTAAACGCGCCAACCTGGAATACCAGCAGGGCAACGCCGAAGCCCTACCCTTTCCCGACGCCAGTTTTGATGTGGTGATCAACGTCGAATCCAGCCACGCTTACGGTTCGGTGCCCAACTTCCTGCGGGAGGTCCGGCGCGTACTCCGGCCCGGCGGGATTTTTCTGATCACCGATATGCGCGGCGAGCCGGGTTTGCAACTGCTCAACGAACAACTCAAGCACTCGGGCCTGAAGCTCCTGGAAGAAACCGACATCACCCGGAATGTGGTGCTGGCCATCGAAACCGAAGAACCCGTCAAAAAAGAACGTATCCGGCGGCTGGTGCCGAAATGGCTGGTGCCGGCATTTGAAGAGTTTGCCGGGGTAAAAAATTCCGCCATCCACCGGGATTTGAACAGCCGGGATTTGATCTATTACCGGTGGAAATTTGTAAAAAGTGAGTGAGGCGGACTGGGTTTGCAAACAAATTCCAGGTTTTCCGAATCATAGATCATCCGTTTTCCGGCCGGTGCAAATCCGCACTTCAACAGCACTTTTTGCGAAGCCAGGTTTTCAGGGTCAACCACGGCTTTGAGCAGGTCGACGCCAAAATGCCCAAACCCGTATTCCGTCAGTGCCTGCGTCAGCTCGGTAGCCAACCCCTGCCCCCAATAGTTCCGCGCGATCAGGTAACCTACCTCCAGATCGTTGCCGGGCTGATATTCCAGGTGGCGCAGCACACACAAGGCCGCAATCGACCCGTCGGGCTTGTGTACTCCCAAAAAAGTACCCAGCCCGGGGTTTTCCGCAGCATAGTTTTCCATCGTTTCGATACGGGATTTTATCACAGCCGGATCGGTTTCGGGCGGGCGGATGAAACGCATCATTTCGGGGTCGCTTTGCATGGAATAAAAAAAATCAAAATCGGCCATTGTGAGCGGCCGGATGCGCAGGCGGGTTGTTTCGAGAAAAAAATTTTTGGACATAACGGGTACGCAGTTTAACGCCAGATAAAAGTAGCCATTGACGCCGTTTTTGCCCGGTTTTTGTCCATTTAAAAAAATACCCGAAGCAGGGCGTTATAGGTTTGAGTAAAATGGATACCGGGAAAAATCCGTTCTAGTGCTGGTTGGAAATTTCATGTCAAAGACCAGTTAAACACCTCAAAATATTCCGGTAAAACACGAAAACTATGAAAAACGCCCTGCTTGTACTGTGCTGGTTTTGTTGCATCGGCCTGAACGCCCAAACAGTAGCCTTCAAAAATGTCAATGTCATTCCCATGGATGGCGACTATGTGCGCTCCCTGCAAACCGTGCTGGTTGAAAACGGCGTGATCACGCAAATGGGTGAAGCCGCCGAGATCAAAATCCCCAGGCAGGCCAAAATTATCGACGGTACCGGAAAATACCTGATGCCCGGCCTGATGGACATGCACGTGCATTTTTTCACCGAACAAGGTATTGCGTCAAAATTTATGCCCCAGGAAACAAAAATTATGCTGGCCAACGGCGTCACCACTGCGCGGATCATGTGCGGCGATTCGCAATACCTGGCACTGAAAAAGCAACTCGACCAGGGGCGCATTCCGGGGCCGGAGCTCGTGGTGGTAAGCCCCCAACTGGTGGGCAAATGGCCCTTTCGGGGGCCGTTTTTCGGCGTGATCGCCGATACCCCGGAAAAAGCCCGCGCGGCGGTTCGGGAGTTTAAAGCGCAGGGATATGCCGCCCTGAAAATCACGTTTTTTGTACAGCCCGACGTGTACGATGCAGCCGTTGAAACGGCCCGTGCCGAAGGCCTGCCAGTCACCGGCCATGTCGGCCCCGATGTAGGCCTGGACCGCGCCCTGGCTGCCGGCCAGCAAATCGAACACCTCGATGAGTTTCTCGAGCAACTCCTGCCCGACACGGTCAAGCAGCGCATCAGCGTTTCCGGCACCAGTGTTTGGGACAAAAAAAAGGCCTGGCCGACCGTCGATCTGCTGGACGTAAGCAAAATTCCCGCCCTGGTCCAACGGATCAAAAAAGCGGGAATTTCGGTAACGCCCACGCACTATTTTTTGCACAGTTCATTCGGGTATGGTCAACATGAAGACAGCATTCGCGCCTTGCCCGATTTTGACTACATCCCCGCCTCCCTGAAACCCGACCGCTTCAAGGCACGGGAGTATTTCTGGACCGATCCGCCGCCCGAAGCCCTTCGCAAACGCTACATCAGTCTGCGCCAGCACCTGACCCGGGCCCTGTACACTGCCGGGGTGCCGCTGCTGTGCGGTTCCGATTCACCGGAGTGGTTCCTGGTCTCGGGATTTTCGGTGCACAACGAGCTGCAAGCCATGGTGGAGGCCGGGCTGCCGCCTTTTGCCGCGCTTGAAACGGCCACCGTCAATCCGGCGCGCTACCTGGGTGTTGACGAGCAGAAAGGAACCATTGCGGTGGGTAAAACAGCGGATTTACTGTTGCTGACAGCCAATCCGCTCGACGACATTGCCAACAGCCGGCAGATCGAAGGGGTGTTCCACCAGGGGAAATATTACGATCGGAAAACACTGGACAAGCTGCTGAAGGAGGCGCGGGTGTTGGGGAAACAATAATTTGGGGTATTATTGCTACGCATTTGCCCTGTAACCTGATTTCAGCACTTCCGTCATGTCCTCCTCCATCCAACCCACCGCGCTTGCCGACAAACTCAGCCAAATGGATATCTTCCACTCCATTCCGGGTGATATCCTGCTGCACCTGGCTGCGCAGTGCCGGATCGAGTTATTCGAGCCCAATGCCGTTGTTTTTCACAAAGATGAACCCGGGCAGGCGCTATACCTGATTTTGGAGGGCTCCGCCCGCGTGCACGACGGCGATTTTATCGTAGCAAACATGAAGGCCGGCACCTGTTTCGGCGAAATGGCCCTGCTGGACGAAGGGCCGCGCTCGATGTCGGTGAGCGTCAACGAGGTAAGTCGCCTGGCGCGGATCGACCGCGATGTTTTTTTTGACGTACTCGGCGATTATCCCGGAGTCATGCAAAAAATCGTGGGCATGCTGACCCGCCGCCTGCGTTTTCAAACCGACAAAACCCTGGAACAGCTCCGCCGGCGCGAGGAGGAATTGTCCAAGCAGGTAGCTGCACGCACCGCTGAGTTGATGCAGCAAAAAGAAGAAGCCGAGCAGTTGCGGGCTAAAGCCGAAGCCGAAAAAAAAGAAGCCGAAAAACAACGCCTGCGTGCCGAGCAAAGCGAGCGCGCCGAGCAGCAATTTCTGGCCAACATGAGCCATGAGATCCGGACGCCCATGAACGCCGTGATGGGCATGACCAATTTGCTGCTGCAAAAAAATCCGCGCGAAGATCAACTCCGGTACCTGCACAGCATCCGGCAGTCGTCCGAAGCGCTACTGGTCATTCTCAACGACATTCTGGATATTTCCAAAATACAGGCCGGCAGGCTGGAGCTGGAGTTTACCGGCCTTCGCGCCGACGCCATACTGGAGCAGGTGCGCACTACCTTGCAATTCCGCGCCGAAGAAAAAGGCCTCAGCCTGGAGGTTATTTTCGACCCGAATATTCCACCGGTACTTACCGGCGACCCCGTGCGGCTGCAACAGGTGCTGTTGAATCTGGCGGGCAATGCGGTGAAGTTTACTGAAAAAGGCCAGGTAAGCATGGAGGCCCGGTTGATGAAAAAACAGGCTAACCGCGCCCGGATTTATTTTGAGGTACGCGATACCGGAATCGGCATGACGGCCCAGCAACTCGACGTGGTGTTTGAAAGTTTCCGCCAGGCCTCCGGCGATACCACCCGCAAATACGGAGGCACCGGCCTTGGGCTGACCATTTCAAAACAGTTGGTTGAACAATTTGGCGGCAGCCTGCAAGTGAGCAGCAGCCTTGGTGAAGGTTCCGTTTTTTGGTTTGAAATCGAGTTGGAAATCGGAAAAGCATCCGATGCGAAGCCCGAGGAGCCGCTACCCGACGCAAGAGATGCGCTGCGCGGCTTGCGCATTTTACTGGCTGAAGACAATGCTTTCAACCGGATCGTGGCGGTGGAAACGCTCGAAATGCTCATCCCGGAAGTACGCGTGCATACCGCCGAAAACGGCCGGGAGGCGGTGGAAGCGTTTCGGACGCACAGGTTCGACGTGGTGCTCATGGATGTGACCATGCCCGTGATGGACGGCCTGGAGGCCACGCAGGCCATCCGGGCTTTCGACGGTCCGGCCGGGCAGATCCCGGTGATCGCGTTTACGGCTTCGGTTACCAAAAAGGAAGTCCGGCGCTGCCTGAACAACGGCATGAACGCCTGCGTCCCCAAGCCCTTCAAAGAATCCGAACTGCTTCAGGCCCTGCTGACTGCAGTGGCGCCCGGGCAGGTTTCCGCGGCGGCGGTCCTGCCGGAGGAAACTGAAATCCCGGTTGATGCCGGCGATTCGGACCGCCTGGCTTTTTTGAAAAACCTCACCGGGAACAACCCGGCCCGCATTCAAAAATACCTGAAGCTGTACCTCGAATCGGTGCGCGCCGGCGTGCCCCGCATTGAAGCGGCCCTGAAGGCCGGCGACCGCGAGGAGTTACGGCGTGTGGTGCATACCGTTAAACCGCAGTTTCGCATGCTGGGCATGGAGGAAATGGCTGAGTTGGCGCAGACAATTGAAACACAAGCCGTGGAAGCCATTGATTTGGATATGCTGCCGGAAAATGTGGATAGGTTGCTGGCTGAAATCCGCGATTCCGTTCAGGTCTTTGAAGCCTACCTGGAACCGGCAGACTAAAAACAGCCCATGGAGGCGGTATTTAACATTGAAAAGAAGTTTCTACCTTCGCACTAAATCTTGGAACTATGGCTGATCAAAAAAAGAAAATATTTGTCGTGGATGATGATAAGATGTTCTGCACCATGCTGTCGGATCATCTTGAGGATCAGGGATCGTACGCGGTAACCAGCTTCGGCACCGGCGAAGAATGCCTGGAACAGCTTGATGCCGCCCCCGATGCCATTATCCTGGATTATTACCTGGACTCCAACGTACCCGGCGCCAAAAACGGCCTCGAAATACTGCAAATCATCCATAAAAAAAGTCCGGAACTGAAGGTGATCATGCTTTCCTCTCAGGAGCACTACGGCATTGCGCTGCAAACCATTGCCAGCGGCGCGGTGTATTACGTGATCAAAGACCTGAAGTCTTTCCAGGAAATCGACAGCATTTTGGAAGAGCTGTAAGTTTCGCGCTTGGTTTTTTATAAAAAAACATGAATCATCCCGAATTTTTAAAATGACTTCGGAGAAGTCAAATATTTGTAGATCAGAGATTTAAGGGCGCGCGACGACCTCGGAGAGGTCGCATGTGCGGGGGTTGCCACCTGGATATTCGACCTCTCCGAAGTCGGGCAACGGATAACCGGAGCATTTCTACAAATATTTGACCTCTCCGAGGTCTTTTTTATGGAAAAATTCGGGATGACTCATGTAATACCAGTTTGTTTCAAAATGAAGCAGGCCAACAGCCCCCCGAATTAAACGGAAATAACCCCGTCTATCCCCCCTCATTCTTCAGATGAATTTTAGTAAAGGAAGCGCTACCTTTGCGCGGCTTTTTTGCGCCCGGAGTAAAGAAATTGCCTATAACAGGGCCACCCGGGAGCTGAAAAGCCCAGCACAATACCTGAAACGTTCCGCGTGTAAAAAAGCACTGGCGGAAACAAAACACACAACTACGTCATGCCATATTTATTTACTTCCGAGTCTGTTTCTGAAGGCCATCCCGATAAAATTGCCGATCAGATCAGCGACGCAATTCTGGATGAGTTTCTCCGGCAGGATCCCAACGCCAAAGTGGCCTGTGAAACCCTGGTAACTACCGGCCTGGTGGTTGTGGCCGGTGAAGTGCGTTCGCATGCTTATGTGGATGTACAGGAAACTGCGCGCAAAACCATCGAACGCATCGGTTACACCCGGGCTGAATACCAGTTTGAGGCCAAAAGCTGCGGTGTGATCAGTGCCATTCACGAACAAAGTGCAGACATTGCCCAAGGCGTTGATGTCGGTAAAAACGAGCAGGATCAGGGCGCCGGCGACCAGGGTATGATGTTCGGCTACGCCACCAACGAAACCGACAACTACATGCCGCTTGGCCTCGACCTGGCGCACCGCATCCTGCGCGAGCTCGCCGACATCCGCCGCGAAGGCAAAAAGATGAAGTACCTGCGCCCCGATGCCAAAAGCCAGGTCACCATCGAATACACCGACAAACACGTCCCCAAGCGCATCGACACCATCGTGGTGAGCACGCAGCACGATGAGGAGGCCACCCAGGAACGCATTGCTGCCGATATTCAGAAAATTGTAATTCCCCGTGTCAAAAAAAACCTGCCGCCGCGCCTGCAACGGCTCTTTAACAACAGCATCCAATACTACATCAACCCTACCGGAAAATTTGTGATCGGGGGGCCCCACGGCGACACCGGCCTTACCGGCCGCAAGATCATCGTGGACACCTACGGCGGCAAAGGCGCCCATGGTGGTGGTGCCTTTAGCGGAAAAGACGCTTCCAAAGTGGACCGTTCGGCAGCCTACGCCACCCGGCATATCGCCAAAAACCTGGTTGCCGCCGGCTTGTGCAAGCAGGCATTGGTACAGGTTGCTTATGCGATCGGGGTTTCCAAGCCGGTCGGGCTTTTTGTCAATACCTTCGGAACCTGCACGGTGAAAGGCCTGACCGACGGCGAAATTGCAAATAAACTGCTGGAGATTTTCGACCTCCGCCCGGCGGCTATTGTAAAACGCTACGGATTGAAAAACCCGATTTTTGCCGAAACCGCAGCCTACGGCCATTTCGGGCGCGAACCGGAAAAAAAGACAATTTCAATTGGCCTGAACGGCAAATCCGAAAAACGGGAAGTAGAAACATTTACCTGGGAAAAACTCGATGCCGTCGCGGATATCCGGAAGGCATTCGGACTGGCCTAATCCATTTTTATCAATACCGCCGGCGGGCAGATTGCGTTTCGAAAAAGCAACCGCCTGTCTGCCGGCGGGCATCCCTGCCGCCGCAATTTGTTACCTTTCCCGCCGTTTTTCGTACATAAAACGAAAATGCAGCAGCGATGGCAGGCTTGAAGATACCTGCCGGAACTGCCGGCACAGATACTTCAACTAAACACAAGTTCTAATGATTCGCAAGACATCTCTTTTTCTGTTTGCACTGCTTTTCGGCGCCATTAGCCTGTCCGGGCAAGCAGATTCAACCAAATACGGTCACATGAACCTGGGCAACCTGCTCGACGAATTGCCCGAAACGGCAAAGGCCGAGGCTATCCTGCGCGTATTTGCCGACAGCCTCAACCAGAAAGACAGCCTGATGACCATGGCTTTTCAGGAAGCTTACCTGCTTCTAAAAAAAGAATACGACGAAGGCGGGCTCACCCAGGTACAACTTCAGGAACGCCAGTTGGCGCTTGAAAAACAGCGCCAGGAAATTCAAAAGTACGAGGAGGAGGCCCAAGCACTGCTCGAATCCAGGCGTAATGAATTGCTCGGCCCTATTCTTTCCCGGGTCGATGACGCGATAAAAGCCGTGGCAAAAGAAAACGGCCTCCTGATGATTTTTGATGTCAGCAGTGGCTCAATGCTGTTTGCTGCCGAAACGATTGATGTCACTCCGATGGTCAAAACCAAATTGGGGATTTGATCTTGCGATCTTTAAAAGCAACACGGAGGCCCGAAGGATAAAACTTCGGGCCTCCGTGTTGCATAAATCCCAACCGGCATGTATGCAACCGATTCCTTTATTATATTTTGCTGCATACGTCCACAGTTCTCCATAAAAAGCCAAAAAGCAATACTTTTACACCCTCCTCCCGGGCAGCACCCTGAAGCCCGGGATTGTTTATACCAGAAACATATCTTTCTACGATGACTGCTTTCAAAACGCTGAATAATCTAACCGGGTGGCTGGTTTTTGCTGTGGCTGCGCTTGTTTTAGGCGCTGCTGCCGAACCTACCGGCAGTTTGTGGGACTGTGGCGAGTTTATCGCCGGGGCCTATAAATTGCAGGTGGTGCACCCGCCCGGGGCGCCTATTTTCCTCCTGGTCGGCCGCCTGTTTGCCTGGGTTGGGCAAATGGTGTCGGACGACCCCGCCACTATTGCCTATGCTGTAAACCTGCTCTCGGCCTTGTGCACGGCATTTGGAGCAATGTTTATTTGCTGGAGCACGACCATTCTGGCCCGTCTGGCGCTGGTTGGCCGCGAAGGTGAAATGTCGCAAGGGCAGGCCATTGCAATCCTGGGCGCCGGGTTGGTTGCCGGGCTCACCACGGCCTTTGCGTCCTCAGTTTGGTTTTCCGCCGTTGAAGGTGAGGTATACGCCATGTCGGCCTTTTTCACCTGCCTCACCTTGTGGGCGGTACTCAAGTGGTACCAGTTGCCGGATACTGCCGATGCCGATCGCTGGCTGGTTTTTGCGTTTTATTCGGTAGCCCTTTCGATCGGGGTACACCTGCTGAGCCTGCTGACCTTTCCGGCGCTGGCCATGTTTTATTATTTTAAAAAAGCAAAAAAACCGACGGTATTCAACACCCTGCTGGCTGCCGGCGTGGGTGTGGCGTTTATCGTTGGGCTCCAGTATTTTATTATCGCCGGGATTCCGCGGCTTTGGGCCACGTTTGACCGTTTTATGGTCAATGGCCTGGGTATGCCGTTTCACACGGGCATTATCCTGGTTTTCCTGCTTTTTAGCGGTGTGCTCTGGTATGGCCTGCGCCGGGCCGAGCGTACCGGAAACGGTCTGTTGCAACGCCTGGTTGTTGCGGTCGGTGTCGTGGTGATCGCGTATACGGCCTTTGGCATGGTGGTCATCCGGGCGAATGCGAACCCGCCGATCAACATGAACGACCCCTCCGACGCCACTCGCCTGCTACCCTACCTCAACCGCGAGCAATACGGCGAACGCCCGCTGTTGCGCGGCCCGAGCTTCGACGCCAAACCCATCGGCCTGAAAACCGAAGAGCGTTGGGGCCGTGTCGGCGACCGCTATGAAATTGTTGACGAAAAAATTGATTACGAATACGCCTCGTCCAGCAAAACCCTGTTTCCGCGTATGGGCGACTATTCGCAGGGGCGGCCGGACCTGTACCGCCGCTGGATTGATAAACCCACCGGTACACCAACTTTTGGCGACAACATTGAGTTTTTCATGAAATACCAGCTGGGTTGGATGTACTGGCGCTATTTCATGTGGAATTTTGCCGGCCGGCAAAACGGCGAACAGGGTTTTTATTCCTGGGACCCCAGCTCCGGAAACTGGGTAAGCGGCATCGATTTCCTGGATGAAGGCCGGATCGGGAATCAGGACGAATTGCCCGAGTTTATGGCCAAGGATCAGGCGCGCAACCATTATTACCTTATCCCGTTTCTGCTCGGTTTGGTCGGTTTGTTTTTTCACTATCGAAGCCGGCCGCGCGATTTTGCCGCGTTGTTTGCCCTGTTTATTATTACCGGTATCGGCATCACGGTGTATTCCAACCAGCCGCCCAATGAACCCCGCGAACGGGATTATGTGCTCGTCGGCTCTATTTTCACCTTTGCCATGTGGATCGGGCTGAGTATCCCCGCGCTGTTCACCCTGTTGAGCGAGCGGGTAAAACTGCCGGGTGCGGCTGCTGCCGGTGCGGTCAGTTTGCTGGCTTTGTCGGCGCCCCTGTTGATGGTCACGCAGAACTGGGACGATCACAGCCGGGCCGACCACTACGCCAGCCGCGACTATGCAAGCAACTTCCTCAACTCCTGCGCGCCCAACGCCATTATTTTTACTTACGGCGACAACGATACTTACCCGCTCTGGTACTGCCAGGAGGTGGAGGGTATCCGGACGGATGTACGGGTGGTGAATCTTTCCCTGATTGCGGTAGACTGGTATATCGATCAGTTGCGCCGCAAGGTGAACGATTCGCCGGCCATTGAAATGAGTATTCCGCAGGAGAAACTGCGCGGGTACAAACGTGTCCAGGTGCCGTTTTACGCACCCTCGGGTTCTGAACCGGAAATGTCGCTGCAACAATTGCTGAAATTTGTCGGCGAAGACCACCCGGTACCAGCGCAGGGCGGGCGCGATTTTGATTCGTATGTGCCAAGCCACAATGTGGTAATTCCGGTCAACAAACAAGCCATGGTTGCCAACGGTTTGCTTTCGGCAGCCGACAGCAATGTGGTGGATACCATCCGGTTCAATCTGGGCGACCGGAGTTTCCTGATCAAAGACGACATTGCCATCCTGGATATCGTGGCGTCGAACTTCGACAAACGCCCTATTTACTGGGCCGTTACCACCCGGGAAGAAAAACTGCTTGGCCTGGCCGATTACACCCAACTGGAAGGCCTGAGCCTGCGTTTGGTGCCGTATTATTCGCCCGGCGACGGCCGTAGTTACGGTATTATCGGAAGTGGCCGCGTCGCTACGGACATTGCCTACGACAACATTATGACCAAATGGCAATGGGGTAATTTCGACAAGGAACGCTTGTATGTCAACCGCTCGTATATGCCGAGTTTGCAAACCATGCGTGTCGGGATGATCCGCATTGGCCGTCAATTGGTCACGGAAGGCAAACTGGATAAAGCCGAGGCTTTGGCGGATAAATACTTTGCCGTTTTCCCGGATTTCAACTTCCCGTACGATCAGTTTTCTGCCTACATGGCCGATATCTATGCCCGCGCAGGCGCAAATGAAAAAGCAAAAGAAAAGATTTTGGCAATAGCGAAAACGCAGGAGGCCATCATGCGCTTTCACAAATCGCAAACACCGGAATTTCAGCGCGGCTATGAGCAGGATTTCCGTTTTGCTGCCGCTGCAGCCCAGACACTGATCGGCATTGCGCAATTCATGCAGGACAACCAATTGAAGGCCGAACTGGAAAATCAGTTCAACCCTTACCTGCCGGCTGCACCGGGCGTGCCGCCGCTACCGCAATAGATTGAACGTTTTTTATAAAAATCCCGGGTTTTTCCATTGCGAATCACCCGGGATTTTTTTTGTCCATCTGTTTTTTCAATGGTGTTGGGGATGCTGATCCAACCTTGCCAATTATAAGAAAATGGAGAAATGAAGCTATATTTTAAATTTTCTTCACGACCAAACACTGAGCACGATTCGCCATCTAACACCAGAGTCTTTAAAGTGCCCAGGTAGAATTATACCCATTGGAAAGTGGTTTGCAAATTTTTCGGGATTTTAGTCCTCGGATGGCTCTATAGCCCAGGGCAGACGCATTAAAATTGTTCAACAATAGCCTAAGACCAAAAATCGGCCCAGCGGGCCGACATCTTGGTAGCAATTGTGGCCTGTCATGTTTACCGTGGCCCAACGGGCCACTATTGGGCATATAAAAATCGTGTAATACCGGCCCGCTGGACCGGAAACTGCCAATCAGTGGGCCAATACTACCGAGATGCCGCCCCATCCGGGGCGATTTTGATGCGTTTGCTCTGGCTCTATAGCCCTCAATAAAAATATTGATTCCGAATTAGTCATCCGATGACCTGACCTTCGCGGTTTTTCGCAAACTGCTTTCCGGCAGGTAAAAGTTGACAACATTACGCCTGGCACCACACCGACAATAGTACAACCCTCACGGCTATTTTCACAAATCCCTTATGCCTCCTGGCCTAATCCGGTCTACACAAAAAAGCGCCACTCCAGTAAAGGAATGGCGCTTCAAAAGGTAGTTTAAAATTAAGCGGTGGAACTTAGTCCACAACAATCATCTTCTTCGTTGCACTGTGCGTGGGCGTTTCCAGTTGATAGAAAAGCACGCCGGAAGTCAGGTCGCTGCGATTGATTGTTACGGTATTTAGTCCCTTACCGTACGCGCCGTTCAGCACTTTTACCAGGCGGCCTTCGGCATTGCTGATGGTGAGGGTAGCCGTGGTGGCTTCCGGCAGGTTGAAGGAAATAATCGTTTGTTCACGAACCGGGTTCGGCGTGTTTTGCAAAAGTTCGAAACCTGCACCGGCCACCACCGAACCGTTTGCACCGTTGAAGCGGAAAGCAACATCGTACGATTCGCCGTCGGCTTTGTATGCTTCAGCCCGGGTAATGCGGCTGCTTACGCCAAGCAATTGACTCAGCATACCGGTTTTCGAGGCACGGAAACGCGCTGCAAAACCAGAAGCGCCATCCACCGATACGGTAACCGCACCATCCTTGGCAAAAACACCAAAGTTGTTGGCCGTCTGGTTTTCGCCGGGCAGCAGTTCGAGCAGTTCAAGGCCGCCGGTGTTGAGTGTAAACTGATATCCGGCAAAATCAGTACCGGGAGTAAAATCAACCGTAAACACCTCGCCGGCTTTTACGCTGCGCTCGGCAATGTCGACAAACAACGTACCTGCCGAACGATCTTCACTGGAGATCAGGTTGGCCTGTGCGTTGCCGTTCACGTCGCCAATTTTTACAGCTACGAAATCGCTTGCAAACTGGTTTGTTTGTACATCAACCACGGATTTTGTTTCCGGGAATACTTCCTGGAACGGGTTATCCGGGTTAGGGAAAGTATAGGCTTTATCCACAAAGCGCCAGCTGGTGTTGCTTGGCAGTTCCGAATACAGGCCAAGGATCAGTTTCCGCAATTCGACAATGTCAAACGTTGTGATCGAACGGCTGCTGTTGGCATCGGCGGCGATCATTTTGTACGAATTGCCGAGCGGTTCGAGGCCCAGGATGTGCTTGTTGATCAACACCAGGTCGAAGGTTGAAACGCCGTTCAGGTGGTCGTTGTCTTTCGTCGGTGTCAGGGTGTAATTGGATGCCATCGGTATGGCATTGGTGAACACATAGAGACCGGTGGCATCCGACATATTGAACATGGTGAAAGGCGGCAGGCCGTTGGGCGGTGTGCCGGCCAGTTCAACGTGCCCGTCGAGCAGGCCATTATCGCCATCTGTTTTCAGCGAACCCGCCACAGTTGCATTGGAACCGGCAGGGCCGCAAACGCCCATATTATCCTGCACAATCACGTAGGTTTCGCAGAAATCGGCATTGCCCGCGAGGTCGATCGACCAGAGTTCAACAAACTGGGTACCCAATTCATCACAGGTAAAGCTCACGTTGGTTTGCGGCGAGCCGTCGGGATTAGTCGGGAAACCCGTGCCGGTGCCCGATTTGCGAATGCCAATCTTGAGCAGGTCGCTTGGCGTGCAATTATCCTCGGTGTATTCCAGAAAATCCGTTGCCCACAGTTGGATCATACCGGTCGGCATGATATTCACACTCAGGCCGTTGGTGCAAACCACCGTCGGGGCTTTGCAATCTTTCACCACAAAAGTGTATTCGCAGGTGCCTTCGTTGCCGCAACCGTCCGACACGATCCACTTGATCTTGTGCGTGCCGTATGGCAGTTCAGGGACAACGAAATTGGTCGGTTGCTGTTGGGTATTCCAACGTACGCTGGCTACTTTTTTGTTGCCGCTGACCGTTGTTTGCAAGGCAAAACCATACTTCTGATTGAGCGGTACCGGCCGTTCGTCAAACTGACGGGCCGTGCCGCCCTGGAAGTTCGGGTTTTGTGCATTGTCGTAAAACACGGTATTGAAACCCGGCAGGTTGGTGCTGCTGATGACCGTTTCCATGGTGCCGGTGTTGTCTAAATCGAGGAACAGCAGGTAGCGCACCGTCACGTTAGCGCCCGAGCAAAGGTCGGTTGCGGTGACCGTCAGGTCGGTCGGCGCTTCGCACAAATCGTGGCTGTTGGTTTGGTTGTCAAACCAGTAGGATTCGTTCCAGAGTTGGGCATTGTTAGCCGTCAGGTCGCAAATTTCCACCGGGCTGGTCGGGCAATCCTCCACAAAAGGCGCCTGTGTGTCAATGACTTTGATGATCTGCTTGTATTTGTAGCAGTTTGCATTGGCGCTCCAGAAAATGGAGAAGTTGGTCGGCGAAGGATCCGTCGGATTCACCCGGACAACCGTCGGCGCCCAGGGAGCCGGTGTGCCTGCCGGCGACACGGTGGGGCCGGGCAGGTTGGAGGAGTGGTTGGCCGTGGCGTTCGGATTGGGGTTGGGTACTTCGATACAGCCCAGGTTGGGGTTGTAGGTGCACCAGTTGATAATCGTCCAGGTCCGTTCAATTTTGTAACAAGCGTCAGGCACTACCGTAAAAATTACATCTTCGTGGGAAACGCCGAGCAGCTCGCAATCTTCACCGAAGAACGAAGGCTCACCATACATGCCGGAGCCGTTGCAGGAAGTAACGATGGCATCGTCCGGGAATTTGATGTAGTAATCCTGCTCGTAGTTTACAAAAACACGCTGCGTGCATTGGCTGCTCAGCCCGCCGCAGTCGAAGGAGCGGAACGTGCGGGTAATCGTGCCTTTGTTGCACAGGGTGTCAAAAAACGTGTAGTTGGCTGTTGCCGTAATGGTATCGATGCAGCAATTGTCGGTGGCGGTAGCCATGCCGTAGGCCCAGAGGCTGGGATCGAAATTCTCACAGGAAACCGTTACGTTCGGTGGCGGCACGCAGGTTGGTTTGAGTTTGTCGTCGACAAAAACCTGTACCATACATTCGTTGGAATGCCATTCTTCAAATTCCAGGGAAACCTCCCCTGCCGGAACAGGCACATCGTACACCCGGAAAACCACCATGATCGTATCGTTGATATCTTCGCAACAGAACTTGACCTGGTCGTAAAACCGGTTGCTCGGCTGGCAGCCATTGGCATCCATCCGGCGCGCTTTGAAATACACTTGTGTCGCACAGTTGTCATACGAACCGTCGTCAAAGGTCGAAGCATTGACCAAGGCCATGCCGCTAACACCGAGGGAAACCTGGGTAAACTCATCGCAAATGGCGCCCGGAGGTGAGCTGTCCTCCACGGTGATATTAAAGGCGCAAGTAGTGGAATTACCGCAGTCATCTTCCACGATATAGGTCATGGCCGTGACCCCGATCGGCAGGTTCTGGGCGAAGCCCAACACACCCAGCGTATCCGGCGCCCACAGGTTGTTGCCCGGGAAAGTGGTCAGAGTGCCGTTGAGGGTTTGCCCTATGCCATTAACGGTATAAACGGCTTTAATGGACTTGATACGCGAGCAGTTGTCTTCGATGATCACATCGGGAAGATCAAAATCGCTCTCACAATCCCAGGGATTGGTTCCGACAGTCATATCATCCGGGCAAGCGATGGTTGGTCCGGTGCCGTCCTGCACTTTGATCAATTGGATGTAATACGTCGGGTTAGGATTGGGTGGCAGTTGGGTGGTCGGCAAACACCAGTCGTACAGGGTCCAGGTGCGCAAAATTTTATAGGAGCCGTCGCAAATCGGCAAGATTTGGTCGGCATAAACCACATTCAGTTCGCAATAGGAATTTTGCGGATACAACGGGAAGTCAATACCAAATTCTGTAATGTACGGTGCACCGGTAAATGCCGGGCTTGTGTTCGGATTGGTGCATGATACCGTTACATCGGCCGGGAAGGTGATATCGCCGATATTGCGGCGTTCGAAATAAATGTACTGGGTACAGTTCGACTGGTTTCCGCTTTGGTCGATAGCCGTCCACACGCGTTTTACGTATGCGCTGATGTTGCTGAGACCATTAATCGTTTCCGAGCAGCCCAGGTCAAACCAGGTATCGAGGTAGGAAGTGGTATAGTTACCGCAGTTTTCATTGATTTCGGGGTACGCTTCATTGATACCGAGTTCATCAAAGAGGTAGTCCGGAGAGTAGGAAGTAATGGCACAGCTCAGGAAAATATTGGTGCAAATAAGTTGAGGCGCCAGTTTGTCCTCCACGTGCACATAGCCCTGGCAACTGTTGCCAGTATTCAGGTCGCGCACCCGCGTTTGCAGGGTTTGGTTAATGTGTGCGCTGGTAAGGATACCCGGCACCCACACGCCGTTTACTTTGATTTCCACAACAAGGTTGCCGTTCGGGCAACCGCCTCCCTCCAGGATCATATCGGCTTCCAGTTCAACGTAGCAATCATCGTCCAGGGATACCTGCACCAGGTTGTTGCAGACAAGCGTGCATTGGCCTGCTGCCGTGGTGTTGGCCGAAAGGGCAAAAATCAAAGCCAGCAGGATGCTCCAGGTATTAGCGGCAAATGTAAAGTTCGCTTTTGCCATGAGATTAAGATAAAGTGAATTAAGTGAATAGATATGGTTGAAAAACAAAATGGATTAAATCAGGTTTCTTTACTTTTCAAAAAATACGGGTGCAAATAAACGCAAAATTCAACGGCGCCGGACAAACATTAACGCTGTAACGACGCAGGCCATCAAGCAGCAAAAACAGTGCCTCAAATTAAAAAAAAGATACCTGCGTACAGGTATTTTTTTCAATGTTGGAAGATTTCGTTTTGGAAAGGAAGTGCGGATTACACCAGATTGTGTTCAAAGGCGATCTTAATCAGGCTGGCAGTATTGTTTACGCCCAGCTTTCGCATGATATTTTTGCGGTGTACGCTCACAGTCTGGTCGCTGATGTACAGTTTTTTAGCAATATCCTTATTGCTCAGCACCTGACCGATATAGCCCATAATTTCAATTTCGCGGCGGGTGAGCCCAAACTTTCGCGCAAAGCGGCTTTCCGGCATCGCAGCATCCATACCGAACCCTTGCATGCCCTCACTGAGGGTCACGCCTTTGCCCAGGAATGTTTTGCCGGCCATCACCTCCTCCACTGCCCGCAGCAATTCGTCGCGCGTGGTAGACCGCAACAACAACCCGTCGCCTCCGGCACGGAAGGCGGCTTTGATCAGGCGGGTGTCGTCGCTTTGCGTAAACAATAAAATACGCAAATGCGGATGCGCCTTTTTCAAAACTGGCAATAATTTTAAACCCTCGCTGTCGGAAAGATTCATATCCATCAATAGTAAATCAACCTGTGACCTGTTCAATGTTTCTGCAATGGCAGCCGGGTTTTGCAAAACCCCCTTCAGCAAAAAATGGAACTTTCCCGATGGAATGTTCAGGATGTTTCGCAATCCCTCAACAAAAATCGGGTGACCGTCGGCAATCAGTACATTCAGAGATTTAACAGATGGATTAATCATATTACGCGGAGTATTGCTCGGAACAGACAATGGCAATTTCCGTACCAAATTCCGTGCAGCAGACTGCAACCAAATCAACACATTATGGAATCTTTTACTAATTTTGTGGCCGTTTAATCCTTTGTCTGAAAACAGACACAATTTCCCATGAACAGAACCATTTAGGCTTGGCGGTTTCCCACACTCCTTCCTCCTTCCTGTGCTGGTTGTGTTCGTCCGATTTTATAGATGTTCGAACTGTATTCGTTTTTTAAACGACCGGTGTGTTGTCTGATCCAATCGGGCACACTTTATAATCTTAGCTTTTACTGACCAGCAATTGTACACGGACGATGAAAAAGTTTATTACCCTGCTTTTTGTTGCGCTTCTGGCAATCCCCTTTGGTTGTGACAAAAATTCGGACCCGATTTTTGTGCGTGCCCGCACACACAAAGCCACCAAATACGAGGGCAGACTCGCCCACGAGTGGATGGTCATGGCCAGCGACATGATCAAAGAAAACTACCTCTACGGCCCCCAGGCCGCCCGCATCTTCGGGTATCTGGGCCTCACCGCATGGGAATCTGTTTGCTTCGGCCTGGATGACGGCAAAAGCCTGGCCGGTCAGATCAACGATTACCCAACCCCCGCACAGATCGACCTGAACCGGGAATACGACTGGGGCATCGTGATGTGCACCGCGATGAAAACCGTATTTCCCCAACTCATCGAAAACATCAATAATGCCCAACGCAGTCAGGTGGATGTACTGGCCGCTCTGCAGGAAGACGAAATGATGAAAAACGGCATTTCGGAAGTGGTACGGCAAGACTCCAGAGACCTGGGCGCCCGGATTGCCCTGCAAATCAACGAGCGCATCCGCAAAGACGGCCGCGAGCTGATCCGAAATATCGTACCGGTTATCCCCAACCGCGACGATTCACACAAGTGGTACTGGGACCCCGCCACCCTCGGCCAGGTACCCGTGGAACCGCTGTGGGGTACCCTGCGCACCTTTGTTATCGACAATGCCCAGGCCTGCGAACCCAACCCACCCTATCCGTACTCGGAAAGCTCAACTAGCGATTTTTACAAGGACGCACTGGAAGTGTACAATATCGAACGCACACCCTCCAACAAAGCCATTGCCTACCACTGGGAAAATGGCGTAGGCCGCACCAGCAGCCCCGCCGGTCACTGGATGAACATAGCCCGCCAACTGCTGCAACAGGAAGACCGCAACCTGGCCGAATGCGCCAAAGCGTATTGCCTGGTTGGTTTTGCCGCAGCCGACGGATTTACCGCTTGCTGGTTTTCCAAATACAAATACTTCCTGCTTCGCCCGGTAACCTACATCCGGGAGAACATAGACCCCACCTGGGTCCCGCTGCTGAACACCCCACCCTATCCCGATTACTCCTCGGGCTCCTCCGTCATGGGTGGCGCCTGCCCGCAGGTGCTGATCAGCCTGTTCGGCGATATCGCCTTTACCGATCGCACACACCTGGGCAGCCCGCTTTACACGCCCGACGGCGGCCCATTTGTGTTGCCCGAACGTAGCTTTACCAGCCTCACCCAAGCCGGTGAAGACGCCATGTTCAGCCGGGTGATCGGCGGCGTACACTTCCGCCGGGCCTGCGAAGAAGGGCTCCAGTCGGGCCGCTGTGTGGCCAATACGATTCTTGCCCGCACGGATTTTGGGTTTTAACGCGGCCCCAAATCCTTGCTCAAACGGATAAAGAATGGAGGCGCGATGGATAAATTCCAGCGCCTCCGTTTTTATTCCTAATAAACTTTTGCGAAGCCTAACCGTGGCTCGCCTCAAAGCGGTATTTTCGCCAAAACGCACCGCCGTTCCATGCCACAGCATTCGCCGTTTCCACACCTGTTCGCACCGCTCGACCTGGGCTTCACCACCTTGCCCAACCGTATTCTGATGGGCTCCATGCACACCGGGCTGGAAGAAGACAAAGGCAGTTTACACCGGCTGGCCGACTATTTTGCCGCCCGCGCACGCGGTGGCGCCGGCCTGATGGTCACTGGCGGCATTGCCCCCAACCGGCAAGGCTGGCTGGCGCCTTTCGGCGCAAAACTGACAACCACCACCGAAGCAAAACAACACGCTCCCGTAACTACGGCCGTACACAATGCCGGTGGAAAAATTTGCCTGCAAATCCTGCACGCCGGCCGCTATGGCATGCACCCCATGCTTGTGGCGCCCAGCCCGATCCGCGCCCGCATTTCACCGTTCCGCCCCTGGGAAATGAGCCCGCGGCTCATTCGCGCCACCATCCGCGATTTTGCGCGCAGCGCGGCACTCGCCCGCGAAGCCGGCTACGACGGGGTAGAGATCATGGGCAGCGAGGGCTACCTGATCAACCAGTTTACCGTACCACGCACCAACAAACGCACGGATGCCTGGGGCGGCTCGTTTGAAAACCGCATCCGTTTCCCCCTGGAGATTATGCGCGCCGTGCGGGAAAAAACCGGGCCGGATTTCATTGTCATCTTTCGCATTTCCATGCTTGATCTCGTCGAGGACGGCAGCACCTGGGACGAAGTGGTCGCCTTCGCCAAAGCCATTGAAACAGCCGGCGCCACCATCATCAACACCGGCATCGGCTGGCACGAGGCTCGCATTCCCACCATCGCCACGATGGTGCCCCGCGGCGCTTACACCTGGGTTACCGAACGCCTGAAAACAGCCGTCGGCATACCGCTAATTACGACCAACCGCATCAATACCCCGGAAAAAGCCGAAGAAATTCTGGCCACGGGGCAAGCCGACATGGTGAGCATGGCCCGCCCCTTGCTTGCCGATCCCGACTTCCCGCGCAAAGCAAAGGCCGGCCAGGCCAACGCGATCAATACCTGCATTGCCTGTAACCAGGCCTGCCTCGACCATGTTTTTGAACAAAAAACAGCATCCTGCCTGGTGAATCCCAGGGCTGCTACGGGCAACTTGCCCCAAGCTCCTGAGGGCAAGGGAGCAATTGCCGTTGTCGGCGCCGGGCCCGCCGGGCTTTCCGCAGCGGTTGAACTGGCAACCCGCGGCTTTTCCGTGCACCTTTTTGAGGCCTCCGGCGCCATCGGTGGGCAGTTTAACCTTGCCAAACGCATACCCGGCAAGGAAGAATACGCCGAAACGATCCGGTATTTCGATACCATGCTGAAAAAAACCGGAGTGGCCGTGCACCTGAACACCGGCGCCGGCGCCGATTTTCTATTGAAAAAAGGATTTCAGGAGGTGGTACTGGCTACCGGCGTTGCTCCACGGATACCTGCACTGGAAGGCATTGGCCATCCGAAAGTCCTTTCGTACACCGATGTGCTGTCCGATCAAAAGCCGGTGGGCAAAAAAGTTGCCATTATCGGGGCGGGCGGAATTGGCTTTGATGTAGCCATGTATCTTACGGCAAACCACCAGGTCTTGGCAAGCGATGCTGCGCGCATTGCCGCCTACCAGCAGGAATGGGGCATCGACCAGAACTACCAACACCGCGGCGGCCTGACCGACCCGCAGCCCGAAACGCCGGCTCGCCAGGTCTGGCTGTTGCAGCGCTCCAAAGGCAAAGTAGGCGCCGGCCTGGGCAAAACCACCGGCTGGGCACACCGGCTTACGCTGAAAAACCGGGGTGTGCAGATGTGGAATAGCGTGCAGTACCACCGTGTCGACGATGCCGGGCTACACCTGTCTGTCAACGGCAAGCAGCAAATTCTCGACGTCGACCATGTGATTGTTTGCGCGGGCCAGGAACCCCTGCGCACGCTCCAGGCACCCCTCGAAGCCGCCGGCATCCGCGTGCACCTGATCGGGGGCGCCAAACTGGCCGCCGAACTGGATGCCAAACGGGCCATCGAAGAAGGCATGGTGGTTGCTCAAACCATACGCCCGGGGTAAGCCAATCCCCAAATCCGTATTTGCATCAAACAACAACGATTTACCGTCAACTCTTTTTCCCGGAACAACCAACCGCGCATGATCTTCACCCTCTCCGACATCGAACAACTGGCCCGCATCCCGCGCCTCACCCTCATCAACGCTATTTCGGGCTTCAAAAGCGCCAACCTGGTCGGAACCAGCAGCGCAAGCAAGGTGCCAAACCTCGCCATTTTCTCTTCTGCCGTACACCTCGGTTCCGACCCGCCCCTGATCGGAATTGTGACCCGCCCGGTCGACGGCGAGCTCAAAACGACCCGGCACACGTACCAGAATATTCGCGAGAGCGGTTTTTTTACCTTAAATCATATTCATACCGGGATTATCGAAGCCGCCCACCAGACGTCGGCAGCTTATCCCGATGAAGTGTCGGAGTTTGAACAGGTCGGCCTGACGCCGTTCTGGTCGAAGCGCCTGCCCAACGCGCCTTATGTCGCCGAAGCCCGCATCCGGCTGGGTCTTGAATATGTGGAGGAATACTGCATAGCCGCCAACAACACTATCCTGATCGTTGGCAAAGTGCTCGAACTGTATCTGCCCGATACCTGCGTGGATGCCCGCGGGAATGTGGACCTGAATCTGGCTGAAACGGTGGCGATCAGCGGGCTCGACACGTACCACCAGGGTTTGCAACTGAAGCGGATGGAATACGCCAGGGTTTGATCTTTACTTGAAAAAAAAGATCACTTGCATTCCAGGGCAGACGCATCCCAAATCTCTACAAAAAAAGACCTCGGAGAGGTCAAATGTTTGTAGAATCGCACCGGTTAAACGTTGCACGACCTCAGAGCGGTCGAATATCCAGGTGTTAACTCCTGCACATGCGACCTCTCTACCGGCGTGCAAAGGCAAGTTATATTTAGGATTCCCCTTTTCGAGCGGGCAGGTTGCTCGCTGCACTCGGAATGACAAGACCACCTTATAAGAATCCGGGGGGCGAAAGATTTGGAAAAATGGAACATTGCCGCGCCCCCCAGTTTTGGCCTCAGCCTATCCCACAATGGTTGGGCTAAAAGAAAGGGGCGACGAAATGTTGCTTTACCGGGTTTTACCGCCCCTCCTGTTTTATTTAATACGCATTGTCATTCCGAGCGCAGCGAGGAACCTGTACAAGCGCAAGGGAGAAATGCTAAAAGCCAAATGGTTACCACAAATATTACCAATCATTGCACGCCGGTACCGAGGTCGTCGGGCGCCTTTAAATCTCTGATCTACAAATATTTGACTTCTCCGAAGTCATGTTAAAAATTCAGACTCCAAGTTTCTGTTACTTGTTCAGGATTCATGCGAACCGGGTTGCTACTTTTTCGTCCAGCCGCCCAAAATCGCACCGATCAAGGTAAAAAGTACCAGGGAGTACAGCCCGTCCACCAAAGTCAGGCTGAATGGATTGTTGGCAAACAGGTTCCCGGTGGCAATGCCAACGAAAAACACCAGGCCAAAAACGCCACCGGCTTTGGCGCCGTCCATCCAGCTGTTGATGCCCATGCGCCCCAGAAACCAGTTCATGGCCAGCGCATACACGACCATCGCGATGGTATTGACGATCATCGGGGTGGACGACATGGGTACTTCCACGCCGTTTTTGAACATTTTGTCGCCTTCCATGGTAAAGCCGTTGCCGGCCATCCACTGTTCCTGAAACAGTACACCGTACCAAAGAAAGCCGAGCAGCATGGTGCCGACTACGGCAACTACAATTGCCAACCAGTTGGTTTTCCTTTCCATAATTTTGCTTTTTTTAGTTTGTTAACAATAGGAAATGTGTGCAATTGTAAAAAAAATGTTTTAAGTTTTCTCAAAAAAATGTGTTATTTTTTTGAGAAAAAACCACATTTTGCCAGTTTTAAAACTTTATGTGTTCTCATTGGAAGTAAGCCGGTTAACAGCAGCATACAACATTTGCCGAAGCTGAATCCGGAAAAAAACGAAAACCTGCTGGATCAGAAAAAAGAACAGGATCAAAAGCGGCGAGGTCATGCCGGTGAACGATTGGGTCCAAAAATAAACGGCTGCTAAAAATAGTTGCATACCGGTAAAGGTTGCCAGCATAGCCAGATAACGCCACTTTTTTTGCCGGAAAACCCGCCAGCCTCCGGCAATCCCGGCAATTGACGTCCTTTTTCCATTCGTTGCATCCGACTGAGCACCGACCACAACAACAGTACGCCTAAACCGCACAACCAAACCGCCAGCGCCAGCAAAGCCAGCCAAACCGTGTATTTTTCCGACGAAAAATATTCCAGGGATGCCTGAAAAACCAGTGCGACCGGCAGCCAGATCAGGCCTGCCCAGCACAAAACCAGCACCAGGAAAAACAAGCTGATTTTCAAAAACGGCCAAAAGTAAACCGCTCCCCCCTGCCAAAACTGCCGTGCAGAGGCTTGCCCGGGTTGGGCGGCACAATACAGCAGACCGCCGTTGATAAATACCGAAAAAAGCAACCACAACAGCATTAACCAGCGGAGTTGACCGATGAGCGGGGTGATGGAAGCGCCATGTACTTTCAGAAAATCGGTCAGCACAGTATGGTCATATCCATCCATTAGTTTATGGACCTCCAGTGAATGGCCGATAGATGCCTCCAACACTTCGTAAATCTGGACGCCCAGAGTAAGCGCCAGCCCCAGCTGTATGAGGTATACGTTGGCAGCAACGCGCCATTGGAACAATCCGGTTTTAAGTCCTTGTAAAAAAGCGTTTCGCATGGCGTCAAACTAAAAAACTGATCATTTGCATCAAATTCTGAATCCAAAACGTCGCTTTTACCGCGTAGCGCCACAGGGGCGCTTTTGCCGGTTGCAGGGTCAGGCTGTTGTTGTTTAAATCAAGGTCGAGGCCAAGTTTATATCCCGGGTCTATTTGTGCCGAAACCACTTCTGCCCGCCCGCTAAACTCGAAGGTATGCCGGCCTTCGATGCCCGACCAACGCAGCAATTCCGTGCTGCCGTCGGCAAACGTAACCAGCACTTCCACCGGAAAAACCCAGTCGCCTTTGCGCTGTACTTCCACTTTCGACAGAAGCGTTTTTTGGCCTTTGCCATCGCGGTACGTTAGATTATCGGCATTTTCACCAAATATGCCGCGCGGCGGCGAAAGGTACTCGTTGGTGATGCGCGTAACCGCATAGTCCAGCACCACCGCATCGTAAATACTTTTTTCAAACAAGGTGTACACCTGGTCGGCAAACACCGAATCGGGTCCGGCCATCAATCCCGTTTTTAACACCGCCAGAAAATCGCTGCCGCGCGGATGGCGAAATTTCCACTGCTCAAAATAGACCCGGATGATCCGGTCCATTTCAGCCTCCCCGATCAACGCCTCCACCGTGTGCAACGCGG
Organism: Lewinellaceae bacterium; assembly: GCA_016716135.1. Classification (GTDB taxonomy): domain Bacteria; phylum Bacteroidota; class Bacteroidia; order Chitinophagales; family Saprospiraceae; genus M3007. The sequence continues at coordinate 116,548 of JADJWX010000001.1, forward strand.
TGGCTGTTTTGCTGTAAATCAGCGCTTTCCGATTCGATTCGGAGAACAGCCAGCCCGGTCGGCCCACCGTGCCTTCGCGTGGGTTGCGCATGGTGGTGTACTCCACACGGGTCAGCTCGCGGTTATCGAACTGATAACCGAATGCATCCACCAAGGCATGCTTCCGGCCATAACAGGCATCAATGATGCGGTCTTCAAAATACGTCACAAACCCTTCGTCGAGCCAGGCTTCTTCTTTTTCATTGGAGGCCACCATGCCCATAAAATACTGGTGCACAAATTCATGCACGACGAGCGACTCCATGTTGCGAAAATTTTCCGGCATTCCGTAAAACGTGCCTGCCGTAATCAGCGTCGGGTATTCCATCAGCCCCGAACGCAGGCCGTGAAAAGGCGGGTCTACCACGGTAAGGCTCGGATAGGGATATTTACCCACATGCTTATCCAGGTATTCAAAAGCAAATTTTAGAGCGTACAGGTAGCGCGGCCCAAGGTCGGCATGTTCCGGCGGGATCAACAGCCGCAGCTGCACCCCGCGCCAGCGGGCTTCCTGCACTTCGAAATGCGGGTAGGCCGTCCAGGCAAAATCGATCACGTCTTCCACGTGGTAGTGCCGGGTGACGGTGCCGTCGCCGTTATCGGTTTCCCGGACGAGGCAGCCCGAAGCCCCCATGACAAATTTTTTGTCGGCCGTGATCCGTACGTCGTACACCCCGAAATCGGCGTAAAATTCGGTGCCCCGGAAAAACTGGTGGCAGTTCCAGTCCCAAACCCCGGCCGCATTTTTTTCAAAAACACCCAGCTGCGGAAACCAGTGGCAAAAGAAAAAAAAGTCTTTGCTGTATCCGGCCCGGGCGATGGTTTTGGGCAGTTTGGCCCGCCAGTTCAACAAAAAAACCGCCGAATCGCCGGGTTGGATGGGTTTGTCGAGCAGTACTTCCAGGACCGACTGATCGGCAGTATTGTTGTCGTCGGGCTGGATGTAGCGCATGGTTGCGCTCAAATCGGCGCCATTTATCCGGCTGATCTTTTCAACGGCGATCCAGCCCCATTCATCGGCTTTCCGGTGGGCAAAACCTTGTCCGAAAATGGTGGAAGTTCCCTTCAAAAAAGTGGATTCGGTGTTTTTGAACGCATTGAGGTACATGTACATCCGCAAAGCCGGGATAGGCGCCGGCGACTGGTTGATAAACCGGATGGTTTGCACCGCATCGATGGTTTTGCTGTGGTGATCAAAGCGGACATCGATGTTGTAATTTGCCGGGCGGGCGCTCAACGGCTGCGGGAAATTGGGGTTGCACTGGCCGAATCCCAATCGGGTGAATGCAAGCGCGAATGCGATTGCAAGGAAAAGACGGATGCTGCTGTTCATCTAATTTTTCCGGTAAAAAAACGGTGATCTGCAAAATAAGGGAGAAAAACCCGGGCAGGCGGTATTTCAGAAAAACTTTGTCCGGGACCCGGCCGCCGGGGGCATGGGCGACGAGCAGCCTGCTGTCGTCAGTTGAAGAAATCAAGTGTCAACCGGATCAGGCAGGCTCGTAGCGCATTTCCCTTAAAAAATCGTTAAAACCCATACCAAACAGCCTGGAACGGCATCTGTTTACTTAATTTCATTTCAATTTAAGCCACCCACCGTATGACCCAACGACTATCTCCCTCCTGCTTAGCCCTGTTTGTTTGCAGTTTTTTATTCCACACCGCTACGGCCCAAACCCATGTAAACCGCACCGCTCCTGCTGATTCCCATGCGCACCGCAAATACGAAAACACCATTCATCTGGCCGAATTTGGCCTGCTGGAAGGCTACCAGGCCGAAGCGGAAGGCCGAGGTGTTGCGCTGATCGTCAGAGCCGGCAGCCTGGCCGACCAAGCCGGCATGAAAACCGGCGACATCCTGACCGAAATCGACGGTACACCGGTTCATAACTTTAAAGAACTGCGCCAAGTACTTGGCGAGAAGGACCGACCGGCCTCCATACACTTCCGGTACTGGACGGGCACGACATACGAAGATGTGCAGCTACAACATCCTGTTCGCGAGAGCACCCCGTATACCCGGCTGTATTCCCTCAAACTGGCAGAATGCTACGGCCTGGAAGTGGAAAATTACCAACTCAGTGAAAATGGCGGGGTGCTCATCCGGCAAATCAATGCTGCACATACCAACCTGGAGATTGGAGATATTATCGTTGGTGCAAATGAGCGCCCCGTGACCACCTGGAGCGAATTGTTCGAATTGCTCGGCCGCTCGGCGCATCATCTACCCGTTCAGGCGGTGCCACTGGTGGTCCTGCGCCGGGGCAACAGGGTGCTGGTAGATCTTCAACCGGTGATCTGCCCGGTCCGGTTCAATGAGGTTGAAGCCCGGGATGTGCCGTTATGGGGTATACGCCAAACCCTGCATTGGACGCCCGACAGTGCCCAACGTACCGGCGTCCTGATCGGTCAGCTCACCAGAAACAGTCCGGCGCAACATTCCGGCTTAAAAGTCGGCGACCGCCTGGTCAGCATAAACGGGGTGCTGATCGATAATTCGATCGACCTGATGCAAAATTTCGCCAAACATGGCACAGAGGAAATGCTAAATATCCAGGTGCTCCGGGGCAACCAACTGGTAGATATCCGAATGCCGCCACCCACTGTTCCGAAAATGCGGAAACCCGCACCGGAAACGCCGGCAGCACCCGAATTCCGCGAAGAAACCACGCTTCAACCCCGCGTTTTCAACGTTTTCCCGAATCCGACTTCCGGACTGTTTACCCTCGAATTTTCGGCGAAGCCGGGAGCGCTCACGGTACGCCTGTTCAAACTAAACGGCGCCCTGCTCTACACCGAACAACTCGATGATTTTCAGGGCGAGTACCGCCACCGGTTCGATTTTCGCGGCGAGGCTCCGGGGGCGATGGTTGTGCATATCGAACAGGGCGGAAAGGTGTTTTCCAAGGTGGTTTTGGTGGAGTGAGCAACATGTGGTTACCCCAGGAGTATGTCTAAATTTTTTACCATGAAATATGTCTGCCTGACCTTTCTGTTAATGCTCCCGTTCGTGCCGCTTTGCGCACAAAACTGGATGCCGTTGATCGCCGGTGAAACCCAACACTACCGGCTCGGCAATGCCCAACACATTACCCACAGTTTACGGATCGACTCCGTAAAACTGGCCGGGGGCGACACGGTTTTTTATCTGAACCGTGTGCTGGAACGCGTTCTTTTTCCGCTCGCTCCAGGCGATTCCCTGTTCGTTCCGTTTCCCGGGCAAGGCCAGTTTCTTGGCCAGACTATGGTCCGCAAACCAGACGGCAGTTTGGTCCTGGCAGCTGAACGCATCCTGTTTGATACGACCATTATCCTGCGGCCTTGGGACGACCCTGGGTCGAGCTGGCTCGCGGTGCCGGAAAGTCAGATGATGGCCACGGTGCTATCGGTGACGGAAGACCTGGTATTGGGCGAGGCCGATTCGCTCAAGACCATTCAATTTGATAACGGTGTGCATTGGGTCTTGTCTCGCCGGCACGGCCTGGTCAGCTGCCCCGATCCGAACGGCGCCGGCACAATTCATCTTAGTGGCCTGGAAAAAAAACAGCTGGGCGACCGGTTGTACCGTTTTGACGATTTTTTTGATTTCCAGGTGGGGGATGTATTTGAATACTCGGGTTATGTGTTTTCCCTGAGCGGCTCAACGAACTTTACCGAGCAGTACACTATTTTGGAAAAACTCGCCGACCCGGAAAAAAACGCCTATTTCGCCGAATACCGGTGGCACAGGCTTCGGCAGGGGGGTAATCCTGGCCTGACGGTTGGGATCGACACGGTTTGGTGGACGTTCAACCGCAGCGATTACGCCAATATTGCAACCTTTCCCCGGCAGTTAATCCCGATTGCAAACCATTATTTTCTTGGGCAAAATGTGTTTTCGGAAACCCGGTATTTTGAAAATGGCCTTCTTCGCCTGGGCTCGCCATTTTTCCAATATCCGGACAATGAAAATGAGGGCTACTGCGCTGTTTTATGGGAACAAAGCGGCACGGACCCCGCATTGGAGCCGTTTTTAGACGCATTGGAATGTACCGGACAAAGTTATTTTGAGGAATTTACGCTGGGGCTTGGCAGAACCGCCTATCACATTGGAATTATTGACAACACAATTTCCGAATACCTGCGCGGCGCAGTCATCCAGGGCGATACGGTTGGAGAAATATCGCCCGACTGGCTTTTTTCCGGGGTGAAAACGCCGGTGCTCGACCAGCAGGCATTTGCCGCCTACCCGAATCCGGCATACGACCGGATTACCATTCGTCCGGCTTCCGACCGGTACCAGCCGCTTTGGATCACGCTGCACGATGCGCTTGGCCGGGAAGTCCGGCGTTTTGGTGCGCAAAATTCAAATGCCGGAACGGTACTCGATCTGGCCGGCCTCCCGGGCGGCATGCACTTCATCCGGGTACAATGCGCGGCCGGAATATGGACGGAGAAATTTTTTATCCGGGGTTCCAAAGGCTAGTGCTCCCCGAATTTATTGCGAAAAACGCCCCTCCGGATTGAAGTCGGCGGCAAAGCCCTATTTTTGGCAATCTGTTCCGCGATTTTAGGTTTATGTCAAAAAAAGGGAAAAAACCGGTTCGATCTGCAAAACCGACCAAACAGCATCAAACAACACCAGGCCAGAGCACGCCATCGGCGCCCCGCCCCGGCGTTCATGTCGCCTGGATTGCTGCCGGGCTCGGCGTGCTTGCATTTTTGCTGTATTTCAACACACTTGGGCATGGCTACGTGCTCGACGACCCGCTGGCTATCGGGAAAAATGAGTTGGTCCGGAAAGGCGTTGCCGGCATCCCTGACCTGCTCACGCACCACTACCGGGCCGGCACCGAGGGCGCCGGCGCTTCGGCTTTGCTGTACCGCCCCTTGTCGCTGATCACCTTTGCCATCGAATGGAGCCTCGCACCCGACAGCCCGGGCCTCGGCCATTTCATGAACGCGCTGTGGTATGCGCTCACCGTGGCGCTGGCCTTTGCCGCCCTGCGCCTGGTTTTCCAAGGCTACCACTGGCTGTGGGCGGCCGGCGCAGCCCTGCTTTTTGCCACGCACCCGCTGCATACCGAAGTAGTGGCCAACATTAAAAGCCGGGATGAACTGCTTAACCTGTTTTTCAGCCTGGCCGCGCTGTTTTGCTGGGCGAAATGGCTGCGCAAACCAACCGCCGCCTGGCTGGCGGGAACACTCGGCGCCTATTTTCTGGCCTTGCTTTCCAAAGAAAGCGCAGTTACCTTGTTACCGGTTTTTCCACTTGCCGGTTGGTTTTTTTTCAATAAAACTGCCCGGGAAAGTCTCGGGCACGCATTTTTAGCCGCTGTACCGGTGCTGGCATTTCTGGTGCTGCGCGCAATGGTGCTGAGCAAAACCGCCGACAATTTTGTCATCAGTGAAATGGACAACCCCATTGTGGCGGCCCAGGGTTTTGGCGAACGAACAGCCACCGGTTTTATGGTCCTTTGGAAATATTTGCAGTTGCTGGTATTCCCGCAGCCGCTGTTGAGCGATTACTCCTTTCAGCATTTGACGGTGGTGGGCTGGAGCAACTGGCAGGCGCTGGCAGGCCTCGCCGGGTACACCGCACTGATCGTATTGGCCGTACGCGGCCTGCTGCGCCGGCAAGCGCCGGCCTTTTGCATTGCCGCATTTTTATGCGCCGTGGCGTTGTACAGCCAACTGCCGCTGGTAATCGGCACCTTGTTTGGCGAACGCCTGATGTACATGCCCTCGCTGTGGTTTTGCGCCGGGGCTGCCTGGCTGATCTGGCGGGGCACCGGACTTGACCTGAAATCCGAAGCCGCTGCGCCGGATTTGCCTGCGGCAAAAAAAATCATGCCGGGGCTGGCCTTGCTGGCTTTGATTACCCTTTTATTCGCTGTAAAAACCATTGGTCGAAATGCGGACTGGAAAACCAATCTTGTACTTTTCACCGCCGATGTAGCCAAGGCGCCCAACAGCATTCGCCTGCGCAACGGCATGGGCAGCGAGTTGTACAACAGTGTGGTCGCCGACCCGAATATGCCGGAAGCGGAGCGCGAAAGCCGGCTCAAACAGATCGAGGAACATGCTAATGCTGCGGTTGCCATCCGGCCCAACCCGGTTTCGTTCCTGAACCTGGGCAATGCTGCCATCACCAGAAATCAATACGAAGAAGCCATACGCCAGTATGGAAAAGCGCTGGAGCAAACACCCAACTACGACCTGGCCCGAATCAATATCGGCCGCAGTTACCTGGCCTGGGGGCGTATGGAAGGCCGCCAGAACAACAACTTTCCGCGTTCGGTTGAACTGATTGAAAAAGCCCTGTCGTACGGCATTGAGGCCCCGGAAGCCTACCTCGACCTGGGTACTGCCTACGGCATGATGGGGCAAAATGAAAAAGCCATTCCAAACTTTGAAAAAGCGGTAACACTCAATCCAAATAACCGCACCGCCTGGAACAACCTGTCGATCGCCTACCGGGCCGTCGGCAATATCGCCCGGGCGGAAGAATGCAAGCGCCGGGCAGATGCCCTGCAATGATGCGCGCCACTGACAAACCCAAACCCGCCACTGCCAAACCGGAACCGTTTTGCCCGGGCAATAATGCTTGCCGTAGTGCATTAGTATGGTATATCTTTATTGCAATAAAAATCACCGCGCTATGCCTGCCAGCCTTAAACTCCGTTCTTTTTTCCGCGCTGCACTGCCCCTGATGGGCTTGTTCGTTGCAACGTCGCTGCACGCCCTGAGCAGCAAGCAAACCCTTGCGTTCCACGTTTCTACGTCCGGGAAGCATTCAGCTGAATCGGTTGCACCGGACATTATCCCCTTGCTGTGCCTTGGCTTGGAAATTGTTTGGGTGGGCATAGTGGCAACCGTTGGCGTACTGGTTTGGAACGAAATGCGCCGGCCACTGTCGCGCTCCTTGTCGGCGTGACTTCGAAGTCATGCCGACAATAGGTCACAAAACCTGTCAGGTCAATTTTTAAACAAAAAGGGCTCGCATGTTGCGAGCCCTTTTTGTTTAAAAATTGACCTGACAGGTTAGTACCGGTAGTACTCCGGCTTGAACGGTCCTTCCACTGTAACCCCGATGTACTCGGCTTGATCCGGGCGTAGTTCTTCCAGTTCCACACCGATTTTGGCCAGGTGCAAGCGGGCAACTTTCTCGTCAAGGTGCTTGGGCAGCATGTACACCTTGTTTTCGTAATTTTTATGGTTTTGCCATAATTCGATTTGGGCAAGCACCTGGTTGGTGAAGGAGTTGGACATAACGAATGACGGGTGGCCCGTGGCACAACCCAGGTTCACCAGGCGGCCTTCAGCCAGCACGATGATGTCATTGCCGTCTACATCGTAGATATCCACCTGTGGCTTGATGTTCGTTTTTGCGCAGTTTTTGTTCAGCCAGGCCATATCGATCTCGTTGTCGAAGTGGCCGATGTTGCACACGATGGTTTTGTCGTTCATCAGGCGGAAATGTTTTTCCAGCACGATGTCGCGGTTGCCGGTTGCCGTCACCACGATGTTAGCGCGCGGGATGGCATTTTCCATCCGCTTCACCTCAAAACCGTCCATGGCAGCCTGGAGGGCACAGATCGGGTCGATCTCCGTAACGATCACCCGGGCGCCGGCGCCGCGCAGGCTGGCTGCAGAGCCCTTGCCCACGTCGCCGTAGCCGGCCACAACGGCCACTTTGCCGGCGATCATGATGTCCGTTGCACGGCGGATGGCGTCGACCAAACTTTCTTTGCAGCCGTATTTATTATCAAACTTGGACTTGGTCACCGAGTCGTTGATGTTGATGCAGGGCAGCGGCAATTTGCCTTTGGTCATCCGCTCGTACAGGCGGTGCACGCCGGTCGTCGTTTCTTCGGAAATGCCACGGATGCCGGCCACCAGTTCGGGGTATTGGTCGAGCACCATGTTGGTGAGGTCGCCGCCGTCGTCGAGGATCATGTTGAGCGGCTGGCCATCTTTGAACGCAAACAGCGTTTGCTCGATGCACCAGTCAAACTCTTCGTTGTTCATGCCTTTCCAGGCGTATACCGGGATGCCGGCAGCGGCGATAGCGGCGGCAGCGTGGTCTTGCGTGGAAAAAATGTTGCAGCTAGACCAAGACACTTCAGCGCCCAGTTCAACCAGCGTTTCGATGAGTACGGCCGTCTGAATGGTCATGTGCAGGCAACCCGCAATGCGGGCGCCCTTCAGGGGTTTGCTGGCGCCAAATTCTTCGCGCAGCGACATGAGACCCGGCATTTCGGCTTCGGCGAGTTGGATTTCTTTGCGGCCCCAGTCGGCCAGGGCAATATCTTTTACTTTGTATTCGGGACGGGTGGTGGTTGCTGTGGACATTATTCGAATGATAAATTATGAATGATGAGCGATGAATGGGTGGTGCAAACTCGTCCTACGACTTTGAGTCGTAGGACGAGTACGGGGTAACCCGAAGAATTTGCAGCATCAACAAAACATCGTTCGGTTTTGTTGACAAATTTTGCGCCGCAAAAATAGGGAATTTGGCAGATTTATTTGCGCAAGCGGTAAACCCGGTCGAGGCAATTTTCTTTTTCGTTAAAAAACTCCCGCTCCAATTCCAGCCGCGAGCGGTCCAGCACCTTCACCGAACCAATATTTGCGCTGTACACATACGCCACCAAACCCTGCACTTCCGGCAAGGTCAGGGCATAGTCGACCAGGCCGTTGACCACTTCGGTGCCGTAGCCCCGGCCCCAGTATTTTTCCAAAAACCGGAAGCCGATTTCGTGCTCGCCGTCTTCGTTCACGATGAGCGCGCAGGTGCCGACGAAGGCCCCGTCATCTTTTCGCTCGACAGCCCAAACCCAAAAGTCATTCCCGGGTTCGGCGTACCGGTTGATCAGGCGCTGAAGCTCTTCGCCGTCTTCCGCCAGGCTGTGTGCGCGTTTGGTGGTGTAGCGCATCACATTCAGGTTGCCCTGCATTTCGTGGAAAGGAGCGATGTCGTCGGGTTGGAGCGGACGGACTTGGAGGCGTGTGGTTTGGAAGATCATGGTAAATATTCTATTCCAGAACAAGATAATTCATTAAAGTGATATAGCCATAAAGCGCATTTTATTTTCACAACAGCAGCAAGGAGAACACGGAGGCTCGTCTTTTCGGGAAGAAATCTCCGTGTCCCCCCGTGCCTCCGTGGTGAAGAACTTCGAAACTGACCACCATCACCCCCCACCCTGAGCCAACTCAACCTCCCCGGTTTTGCACAAACCTACCTTTGAACTTTCTACTGGTCTGTGAAATTCCGCGCCATGCCTACACTGTTCGATAGTACCGCCCCTGCCGATTTGCGCCAGCACGCAGAAGGCACCGGCCCTATGCGCACCCGTCACCCTATTTACCTCGACATGCTTCCCCCCTGCAACCACGCCTGCCCGGCCGGCGAAAACATCCAGGCCTGGCTGGCGCATGCCCAGGCAGGCCGCTACGAGGAAGCCTGGCAGGAAATCATGGTGAACAACCCTATGCCCGCCATTCACGGCCGGGTGTGTTACCACCCTTGCGAAGACGGTTGCAACCGCACCCACATCGACAACCCGGTCAGCATCCATGCCATCGAACGCTTTCTCGGCGATCTGGCCCTTGAAAAAAAATGGAGCCCCCGTTTTGAAGCCAAGCCCGGTGGCAAACGCGTACTGGTCATCGGCGCCGGCCCCAGCGGCCTTTCGGCAGCATACCACCTCACCCGGCTCGGCCATACGGTTGAAATTCGCGAAGCCGGCCCGCTCGCCGGCGGCATGATGCACTTCGGGATACCGCCATACCGGCTCCCGCGAAACATCCTGCACCAGGAGGTGGAACGCATTGAAAAAATGGGGGTCAACATCGTACTCAACCACAAGGTGGAAGACGTTTTGGCCGAAAAAAAAGCCGGCAAGTTCGACGCCGTGTTTATCGCCGTGGGCGCCCACATTGGTAAAAAAACGGGCATCCCGGCCCGCGATGCCGGCCAAGTGCTCGATGCCGTGAGCTACCTGCGCGACGTGGAACTCGGCCGGGCGCCCAAGCTCGGCCGGCGCGTAGCCATCTACGGCGGCGGTAACACCGCCATGGACGCCGCCCGTACCGCCAAACGCCTCGGCGCCGACGAAGCGCTCATCATCTACCGCCGCGACCGCGAACACATGCCCGCGCACGACTTCGAAGCCGGCGCCGCCCTGGCCGAAGGAGTCAAAATTCACTGGTTGCGCACCATCAAAGAAATTGATCAAACCAGCTTCACCGTGGAGGTCATGCGCATCGAAAACGGCCGGCCCGTACCTACCGGCGAATTCGAAACCCTCGAAGCCGACGCGCTCATCATGGCCCTCGGGCAAGATACCGATACCGGCTTCCTGCGCCAGGTGCCCGGCATTGAATTCAAAGACGACGGTACCGTTGTCGTCGGCCCCGATATGATGACCGGCCACCCCGGCATTTTCGCCGGCGGCGACATGGTGCCCAGCGAACGCACCGTGACGGTAGCCGTCGGGCACGGCAAAAAAGCGGCGCGTTATATCGACGCATTTTTGCGCAGCACCGTTTATGAGCCTGCGGCAAAACACCCCATCGTCGGCTACGAGCGCCTGCACATGTGGTATCAAACCGATGCTCCGCAACAGGCTGAACCGCATCTGATCCCGGAAATAGCCGTGCAGGATTTTACGGAGATTATGGCCGGCCTGACCGCCCGCGAAGCACAATACGAAGCCCAGCGCTGCCTGTCGTGCGGCAACTGTTTTGAATGCGACGGCTGCTACGGCGCCTGCCCCGAAGATGCCATTATCAAACTGGGCCCCGGGAAACGCTACCATTTCGACTACGATCGCTGCACAGGTTGTGCCGTTTGCTTTGAGCAATGCCCCTGTCATGCGATTGAGATGATCTCTGAAATGGTTACTGGTTAGCAGGTTAGAGGGTTTCTGGTTGTTCAACGTCCCGGAATGGTAGGAACCAGCAACCTTCTAACCAGTAACCAGAAACCCATTAATTTGAAGCCATGTCAAAAAAAGCAAAACAAGTCACCATAGACGGCAACGAAGCCACTGCCTACGTGGCCTACCGGGTCAACGAAGTGTGCGCCATTTACCCGATCACCCCTTCCTCGCCGATGGCCGAACTGGCCGATGAGTGGTCGGCAAAACAAGTGCCCAATATTTGGGGCAATGTGCCGGAGATCATCGAAATGCAAAGCGAGGGGGGCGCAGCCGGTGCGGTTCACGGCGCCTTGCAAACCGGTGCGCTGACCACTACATTCACCGCTTCGCAGGGGCTCATGCTCATGTTGCCCAACCTGTACAAAATCGCCGGTGAGCTTACCAGTGCCGTACTCCACGTAGCCGCCCGCTCCCTGGCCGCGCAGGCCCTGTCGATCTTCGGCGACCACAGCGACGTGATGGCTGCCCGGCCCACGGGTTTTGCCTTGCTGGCTTCTGCCTCCGTGCAGGAAGCCCACGACATGGCCCTGGTTTGCCAGGCTGCTACCCTGAAGGCGCGCATCCCCTTCATCCATTTTTTCGACGGCTTCCGGACCTCGCACGAGGTGAGCAAGATCAGCCTGATTTCGGAAGACCAGATGCGGCAAATGCTCGACGACAAGCTGCTGTACGCACACCGGCAACGCGGCCTCAGCCCCGACAATCCCGTCGTGCGCGGTACCGCCCAAAATCCCGACGTATACTTTCAGGGCCGCGAAACGGTGAATCCGTTTTATGAAAAAACGCCGGCCATCGTGCAAGACGCCCTCAACCAGTTTGCCAAACTCACCGGCCGCCAATACCGGATCTTCGAATACCACGGCGCACCCGATGCCGAGCGCGTACTGGTCATCATGGGCTCCGGTGTTGAAACGGCCGTCGAAACAGCCAAAGCACTGGCCGTTGCCGGAGAAAAAGTAGGCGTCATCCAGGTGCGGCTATACCGGCCCTGGGCCAAAGAAGCGTTTTTGGAAGCACTGCCAAAAAGTGCCATTGCCATCGGTGTTTTAGACCGCACGAAGGAACCCGGCGCCAGCGGCGAGCCGCTTTACACCGACGTGGCCACCACCCTTGCCGAGGCTTTTTGCTGCGGACACAAACTCACCATGCCGCGGCTTATCGGCGGGCGGTACGGGCTGTCGTCCAAAGAATTTACCCCGGGCATGGTCAAAGCCGTTTTTGACGAGTTGGGGAAAAACCCGATGAAGAACAATTTCACCATCGGGATACACGACGACGTTTCGCACACCAGCCTGGACTACAACGCGGATTTCAGCCTCAACGAAAAAGGCACAACCCAAGCCGTCTTTTTCGGCCTCGGGGCCGACGGGACGGTAGGCGCAAACAAAAACAGCATCAAGATCATCGGGGAAAACACCCCGCTGTACGCGCAGGGCTATTTTGTGTACGATTCGAAAAAATCGGGCGCCCGCACGGTGTCGCACCTGCGTTTTGGCCAGCAACCCATCCGTGCGCCTTACCTGATCCGGAAGGCCGATTTTCTTGCTTGCCACCAGTTCAATTTTTTGGAAAAAGTGGAAATGCTGCCACTGGCGCGCAAGGGCGCCACGTTTTTGCTGAACAGCCCATACGGAAAAACTGAAATCTGGGATCAACTGCCGCGGCCGGTACAGGAGGAGATCATCGCCAGGGAAATCAAGTTTTTCGTCATCGATGCCTCGGAAGTAGCCCGCAGTGTCGGCATGGGCGGGTACATCAACACCATCATGCAGACCTGCTTTTTTGCCCTTTCCGGGGTGTTGCCGAAAGACGAAGCCATTGCGCAGATCAAAAAGTATATTGAAAAAACGTATCAGAAACGCGGGCAGGCAGTGATCAAGAAAAACTTCGCCGCCGTGGATGCCGCATTGGATCACCTGGAGGAAGTTGAGGTGCCCAAAAAGCCGGGAGCAAGCGGCCCCTGCCGCCGACGGTACCGGAATCGGCGCCGGTGTTTGTGCAGGAAGTTACGGCGGTTATGATGCGCGGGCACGGCGACGATCTGCCGGTGAGCAAATTGCCCGCCGACGGCACCTACCCCAGCGGCACCACAAAATGGGAAAAACGGAACATCGCCGATTTTGTGCCGGTTTGGGAGCCCGACATTTGCATCCAGTGCGGCAATTGCAGTTTTGTGTGTCCGCACAGTGTGATCCGTTCCAAGTTTTACCACGAAGCGGAGCTCGAGGGCGCACCCGAAGGATTCCAATCGGCGCCCATCAGCGCCCGCGGTTTCCCCGAAACACGCTACACCCTGCAGGTGTACGGCGAAGACTGCACCGGCTGTCACCTCTGCGAAGAAGTGTGCCCGGCCATCAGCCTGACCGACCGCACCACCAAAGCGATACACCTGGAACCCAAGGAAACCGTGCTCGAACAGCAAAAAACCAACATCGGCTTTTTCGAACAATTGCCGCTGAACGAGCGCGGCAAGGTAGATTTTGGTTCGGTGCGCGGCACGCAATTCCTGGAACCCCTGTTTGAGTTTTCCGGCGCCTGTGCCGGCTGCGGCGAAACGCCTTATCTCAGCCTGCTCTCGCGCCTGTTTGGCGACCGCCTGATCGTGGCCAACGCCACGGGTTGCTCCTCCATTTACGGCGGCAACCTGCCCACGACGCCCTGGACGACCAACAGCGAAGGCCGCGGTCCCGCCTGGTCGAACTCCTTGTTTGAAGACAATGCCGAATTCGGGTTGGGCATGCGCATCAGCGTGGACAAACAAACCGGCCTCGCGCGGGATTTGCTCCACCAGGTGCGCGAGGAGATCGGCGCCGAATGGGTCGGTAAAATCCTGGATGCCCCGCAAAACACGGAGTCCGAAATCCGTGCCCAACGCGAGCGCCTGGCTGTGCTGAAAACAATGCTGTTGAAAATGAAAAACCCGGTGGCAGAGAACCTGCTCTCGGTAGTCAACAACCTGGTGCGGCGCAGTGTGTGGCTTGTGGGCGGCGACGGCTGGGCCTACGACATCGGCTCCGGCGGGCTCGACCACGTGCTGGCGAGCGGCCGCAACGTCAATGTGCTGGTGCTCGACACGGAAGTGTACTCGAACACCGGCGGGCAAATGTCGAAAGCGACGCCCACAGCTGCCACGGCAAAATTTGCCGCCGCCGGCAAACGCGTAGGTAAAAAAGACCTGGCCATGCAGGCCATTTCTTACGGCAATGTGTACGTGGCACAAGTGGCCATGGGCGCCAACCCGCAGCAAACGCTGCTTGCCCTGCGCGAAGCGGAAGCCTACAATGGCCCTTCGCTGGTGCTGGCGTACAGCCACTGCATCGCGCATGGGATCGACATGCGCAAAGGCCTCGATCAGCAAGACCGCGCCGTAGCCAGCGGCTACTGGCCTTTGATCCGGTACAATCCCGAGCTGCGCCGGGCCAGCCGCAACCCCTTCGTGCTGGATTCGCCACGACCGACCATTGCACTGAAAGATTACGCGTACAATGAACTGCGGTACAGCATCCTGGCCCGCACAAACCCTAAAGAGGCCGACCAACTGATGCAACTTGCCCAGGAAATCGCCGATTTGCGCTGGAAAACCTATGAAGATATGGCCGGCTGGGAAGCGCAGGCCTTTCATCCATCTTAAATCAACAAAAAATGGCACTCGATCTTAGCACAACATACATGGGCCTCAAACTCGACTCGCCGATTGTCGTATCGGCCTGCCCGCTGTCGGAAGAACTCGGCAATATTGCACAGATGGAAGACGCCGGCGCCGGCGCCGTGGTGCTTTTTTCGCTGTTTGAAGAACAAATCCGCCGCGAGCAGGAGCGTCTGGCCAACATCCAAATGGCCACCACAAATGTGTTTGCCGAAGGCCTGGACTATTTCCCCAACGCCGACGAATACAGCGTGGGGGTGGAGGAATATTTCAACCTCATCCGGCAAGCCAAGGAGCGTGTGGACATCCCCATCATCGCCAGCCTGAACGGCATTACGCCCGAAGGTTGGATCGACTACGCCCGCCAGATCGAGCAGGCCGGCGCCGACGGGCTGGAGATCAACGTGTTTTACATCGCTGCCGACCTGCACCAGAACGGCCAGACGGTAGAGTCCCGCTACCTGGATATCGTGGAAACGGTGCGCGCCACGGTGTCGATCCCGATTGCCGTAAAACTGAATCCGTATTTCAGCGCCATGGGCCACATGGCCCGCCAGCTGGTGCTTGCCGGCGCCAATGGGCTGGTGTTGTTCAACCGCTTTTACCAGCCCGACTTCGACATCAGCAGCCTGCGCGTGTTGCACAACCTCCAGTACAGCGAGTCGAACGAAATCCGCCTGCCGCTCCTGTGGATTTCCGTGTTGTCGGGCCGGGTCAATTGTTCGCTGGCGGCTACCACCGGCGTGCAGGGCTCCAACGAGGTGATCAAATACTTGCTTGCCGGCGCTGACGTGACCATGACGGCTTCGGCGCTGTACAAACACGGCATCTCGTACATCAAAACGATGAACCAGCAGGTAAAAAACTGGATGCGGGAAATGCAGTTCAAATCGGTCGATGCCTTCAAAGGCGTGCTCAACCAGGAAAACGTGGCCGACCCGGAAGCCTTTGAACGGGCAAATTACATCCGGATTTTGGAGGGCGCGAAACCCTGAACCTGTCAGGTGTAATCTCCGGATTGCCACCGGTTAAAATAACGTGAGTTTTGGATAGGTTTCAGCAGATGTCTCCCTTCGGTCGACATGACAAGTCGCTGATAGTTAAGGTGATTTATCAGATTTTTCGCTACGCTCAAAACTTGCACACCGCTACGGGAAGTTTTGAGCGTAGCGAAAAACCTGATAAAGAAGTTTGCAGAAAGTATGTTGTCTTGTCGACCGAAGGGAGACATCTGATTAACAGCAGATTAAATCAGGTAATCGTTAATTTAATGATCAAATCTATCCAAACCTCACGTTAAAATATTCAGACTTTTGCAGGATGAAAACCACCCGTCACCTCATCCTCATCCTGCTCGCCTTCCAGGCCTGCCGCTGCGCACAATCCGGCCACCCGCCGATCCAGGCCGCTGCGCTGCCAAACACCGGCAAAATGAACGGCCTTACGCTCGTGGCGCCACCCGAACCGTTTTCAGAAAATCCCATGCCGGCCGTAACGATCACCGGGGCCAACTGGATCGCCGTGGTCCCTTACGCCTTTACCCGCCCCGGAACTCCCGCCGTGCGCTACTCCGGCAAAAACCACTGGTGGGGCGAACGCCCCGACGGGGTGCGCGAAACCATCCGCCTGGCGCACGAAGCCGGTATCCGGGTGATGCTCAAGCCACAAGTGTACATTCCGCGCTCCTGGACGGGCGCGCTGGAATTTGAAACAGCCGCCGACTGGGCGCTTTGGGAAACGGATTACGAGCAGTACATCCTGGGCATGGCAGCGCTGGCCGATTCATGCAAGGTGGATTTGTTTTGCATCGGCACGGAATTCCGGAAATCGGTGGCGCAACGCCCGGATTTTTGGCGCAGCCTGATAAAAAAAGTGCGCGGCGCCTATGTCGGAAAGCTGGTGTATTCGGCCAACTGGGACGACTGGGAGCAGGTACCCTTCTGGCAAGAACTCGATTTTATCGGCCTGAGCGGCTATTTCCCCCTGGCTGAAGGGGACACGCCGGAGGTGGCATCGCTGAAATCGGCCTGGAAACCGGTTTGCCAACGGCTCCGGGAGTTCAGCCGCCAGCAAGGTCGCCCCATATTGTTCACCGAGTTCGGCTACCTCAGCGTAGACGGCGCCGGCTGGCGCAACTGGGAACTGGAAAACGGCGTGCGCAACCGGCCCATCAACGAGCAGGCACAAGCCAACTGCCTGGAAGCATTGCTCTCCACCATGCAGGCCGAGCCCTGGTGGGCCGGCGGATTCCTCTGGAAATGGTTCCCCAACGGCCGCGGCCACGAAGGCTACCCGGAACGGGATTATACCCCGCAGGGGAAGCTGGGGGAGGCGGTGGTGCGGCGCTGGTATGGGGGTTAACCTGTCAGGTGGAAATTTTAAAAAACGGGCTTGCCGTGGCAAGCCCGTTTTTTAAAATTTCCACCTGACAGGTTTGGATCAAAAATCCATCCGCACCCGAAAATTCACCCGCCGCCCAGTCAGATAATTCGGAATGGCATACTGCACGTTCGTGATCGCTTTGATCCAGGTGTTCGAGGCTTCGTTGGCTACTTTGAGCAGGTTGAACACTTCGAGGCTGGCCCAGGTGTTGCGCGTGAAGCGCAGGAAATGTTTGGGCCGCCGGTTGCGCCACTCCTGTTTCCAGAGTTGAAACCCGAACCCGATATCCACGCGGTGGTAGGGCGTGAAGCGGTATGGATTGCGGTAGATCACGTTGTTGTCCACCACACCAAAAGGCAACCCCGTACCCACCGTAAAATTCAGGTGCATGCGGATGTTTTTGTTGCGACGCAGGTAATCCTGAAAAAACGTGGACAGCGTAAGGAAACGGTCCGTCGGCCGGGGTACGTCCTTCACATCACGACCTTCCGTATCGCCGAGTTCCCGGATTTGGTGCTGCACCCCGTCGATAGCCTCCCGGGTACGCAGGAGCGAGAGGTTGACCCAACTTTCCGCGCCGGGCACAAATTCTCCGTTCAGACGGATATCAATGCCGGTTGCATACCCCCTGGAATCATTGGCGCCGGCATAGCGGATACGCACGTTATCGAGGTCGTACGACACCAGGTCCCACATTTGTTTGTAATACGCCTCCGTGATCAGGCGCATTTTCACCGGGCGGCGTTTTCCCCAAAGAAAATCGTAGGTGAAGCCCGCTACCACATGCGCCGATTTTTGCGCCTGCACGTTTTTGTTCACCACGCCGTTGAGGCCGCGCAACTCCCGGTAAAACGGCGGTTGAAAATACAGCCCGCCCGCCAGCCGGTACGACACATCCTGGCGGATGTTCAGCGGTTTGTACAGCATTTGCACCCGCGGCGTCACCAGCCAGCCCTGGTTGAGGTCCCAGTACTGCCCGCGCACCCCGGCGGTCACCTGGAACTCCCGCACACCGTCTTGCCGCCAGGTCCAGGTATCCTGGAAAAAGGCGGTGATGCGGTTGCTGTTCAGGTCGTTTTGCGTTTTGAGCACTTTGCGGACCAGCAGAAAATTGGTGTCGTAGGGCAGGGAGTACAGCGCCGAGTCGAGGCGCTCCCACTCGTTGATCTCATCCACCACGGCTTCGTTTTGCCACTTGACCGACCATTGCAAAAAATGGCTGCGGGTGAGGCCGGCGTCCTGCAAGTCGTTTTGCAATTCGATGCCACCGCGGTACTCGGCGTTGCGCACGTCAAAAGTCAGGTAATTGCGGATCCAGGTATGCTGGGTGCCGGTGCCGAGAATGTTGACGATCTCGCCGAATTCGTCGGAGCCCAGGTTCTCCTCGATCTCGCCGAGGATGTAGTAGCCCAGGATGTCAAAACGCTCATTTTCCTGGCTGCGCCAGGCAGAGGCCAGAAACTTGTGATACAGCGGATTGCGCGCGCGGTCGGGCAGGTAGGTCAGCGAAACGCCGCCCATGGCCTGGGTAAAATCGTCGACTTCCTGCCCCTCGAAGGCCGTGCGCAGTTGCAGGGCAAAGTCGATCAGGCCGAACGCGCGCACCAGGCTTTCAGGCTCGAAGCGATACACCGAGCGGTTGTAATTGCCGATGAGGCCGACCTGCCAGTCGCGGCTCAGGTCGTAGGTCAGGTAGGTCTGGATATCGTAAAAATCGGGCAGGTACTCCCCTTTCACGTCGAGGCTGCCGAGCAGGGTGCGGGTGGTTTTGTACCGCGCGCCGACGAGGTAGCGAAAGGCCTTGTACGGGTCATTCCGGTTTTTCCAACTGCCCTCCACATGTGCCGAAGCGCCGAGCAGGCTGGCGCTCGCGCTGGCGCGCAAACTATCGGGCCGTTTGTATTTCACATCCAGCACCGACGACATTTTGTCGCCGTATTTCGCCTGAAATCCACCCGAGGAAAACGACAGATCGCGCACCAGGTCAATATTCGGGAAAGTCAGGCCTTCCTGCTGGCCGGCGCGGATAAGTTGCGGTCGGTAAATTTCAAAATCGTTGACGTACACCAGGTTTTCATCATAGTTGCCGCCGCGCACCTGGTACTGCGACGTGAGTTCACCGCCGGCGCCGGTGTTGGTGCCCAGGGCGATGTGCGGAAGCACGCTTTCGAGGTTGCCGGTAGAGCTGGGCAGTAGTTTGAGGTCTTCAATGTTGCGTTCGCGCACCATCCCCGCATCGTCGAGCCGGCGGTCGCGAATGATAACCTCCAGGTTCGATTCTGCCGGCGCCAGGGCTATATCGAGGGCAAAGCGGGCGCCGGGTTGCAGGGGCAGCACATCGGTGTTGCTGTCTTTGTACGCCACCCGCCGGAAGCCCAGGATGATGCGTTGGCCCGCCGGCACCTGGATGGCGTAGTTGCCCTGTTCATCCGTACTGACGGCGGTGTTCGCATCTTTCACAAACACCGTGACGAACTCGATGGGCTGCTCGGTGGCGGCGTCGGTGATGCGGCCGAAAACGGTGGCGGTTTGTTGGGCGGTGGCGGTGGCGATGGTTAAAAGGAGGAGTAACAGGGTTACGTTTAGCCCTCGGCTTCGGCGCGTCGGCCCCACCCCCGACCCCTCCCCGCCGCGGGGCTCCCGATTACCCAAAAGTTGAACGATTTTTTGGTGATGTATTAAACTTGAATTATGGTTTTTGATGGAACAATTCGCTCCGCCCTTGGTAACCCCACCCCCGGCCCCTCCCCAAGGGAGAGGGAGGCGCGACTTACACCGTAGATTACACGATCACCGTTGAACTGGGGTAATAAAATGCGGTCGACGCTACGGCTCCCCGCCCCCTTGGGGAGGGGCTGGGGGTGGGGTTGACACGGCGGAGCCAAATTTGCCTACATCTGCTTATCGATTTCAATCCTATTGCAAACATTTCAACCAACTTTAGGGTAATCGAGAGCCCCCGAGGGGAGGGGGGGCTGCCCTCACGATAATTGTCCATCCCAATATCGAGAGCAAAAAGTAGAGCGGAATGAAGCCCCCCTCCCCCCGGGGGGAGGGGATGGGGGTGGGGTTGACGCGGCGAGGTAAAATTTTTCATTACTAACTTCCGAAAATTTAAATAGCGTTTTGAGTATCATCATTCCCGCACAGGCAGTACCTCCGCCACCACAAATATGCTCCCGGTCACCACGATCAGGTCCTCCGGGGCGGCGGCACGTTTGGCGGCGCGAAGGGCATTTTTCACCGAGCTGTACGCCCGGCCCGGCAGGCCCAAAGATGCCGCTTTTTCGCGCAGCGCGGTTGCTTCGAGCCCGCGCGGAATGTTGGCTTTGGCAAAATAATAGCGCGCCGAAGGCGGAAACAAGGCCAACACCGGATCGACCGACTTGTCGTTGACAAAACCGGTCACAAAATGCAACTGCCGGAAGGGCGCCGATTTTATGGCTTCAAGGGTGGTGCGCAGGCCGGCTTCATTGTGGGCGCTGTCGCACAGCACGGTGGGTTTTTGGCCAATCAGTTGCCAGCGACCTATGAAGCGGGTGAGCCGTTTAAGGTTTTTCAGACCGGTTTGAAAAATTTCGAGTTTGGGAGGGCCGGTACGCGCCGGCAAGTCGAGCCACTCCCAGGCCTGCAAGGCTGTGGTTACATTTTTTTGCAAATAAGGACCGGCAGCATCCACATCCAGTTTTTCCAAAAAAAGTCGGCCTTGTTTGAACACGGAAAAATGCGCGGTTTTCCAGTTGGGCGGACTGGCTTCCACCAGTTCGAACTGTTGATCGGCAAACACAATTTCCGAACCCGTTTCGGCGGCTTTTTTCAAAAAAACCGGAGCCGACTCGGGGTGTGTTTCGCCGATAACCACCGGAACGCCCGGCTTGATAATGCCGGCTTTTTCTCCCGCAATCAGCGGCAGGGTGTCGCCGAGCATGTTTTGATGATCGTAGCTGATGTTGGTGATCACACTGAGCAGTGGGGTAATGATGTTGGTGCTGTCGAGGCGCCCGCCCAGGCCGACCTCCACGATGGCGATATCGACCTGCTCCCGGGCAAAATAATCGAAAGCCATAGCCACGCAGAGCTCGAAAAAAGAGGGCTGAATTTCTTCGATTTTCGCGCGGTGTTTTTCCACGAAGTCCACCACCTGTTTCCTGGAAATATACTGCCCGTCAATTTTAATACGCTCGCGAAAATCCTTGTAGTGCGGGCTCACGTAGAGGCCCGTTTTCAGTCCGGCAGCCTGGCAGGCCGCGGCCAGCATGTGACTGACAGAGCCCTTGCCGTTGGTGCCGGCGATGTGGACGCTTTTGAATTTTGTGTGTGGGTTGTCCAGATAGGCACACAGCGCCAGGGTGTTGCCCAGGTCTTTTTTGTACGCCGCCGGCCCTACCCGTTGAAACATGGGCAACTGGGCGTAGAGGTAATTGAGTGCGTCGCGGTAAAGCATTTCGAGTACGGATCACGGATTGCGGATTATTGCACCACTCCGGAAATAAAAGTGCAAACATACGGCCTGGCTTTTTAGTAAATGCGACACCCCAAACCAATCCGGAAAGGTGAACCACTCCACAATCCGTAATCCGCAATCCGTAATGGAAACTCCGTATGTTTGCAGCGTTGCTGCTATGCCCTTGAGTTAAAACCTGGCGCGTGTGTTTTACGCTGTTTGCCTCCGGCAAAATAAAATCGGCGCTTAATCCAATTGCCTGCTTACCATGAAAATCCTTTTTGTACTCAACAGCCGAATCCCGACCAAAAGTTACGACGACGCCGAACGTGTCATGTGGTGGCTGGGGCTCCAGTTGCACGGTATAGGCCATGAGCCGATGTTTTTAGTAAAAAAAGATTCGGTGTGTCACTTTGGACCCGTGTTTGTTCTTGATGAAAAAAAAATGCTTTCGGTGCAAATTCCGGAAGATGTAGACCTGGTCCATTTTTTTTACCGGCCGCCGGTGGAAAAATTTGATGTTGAAAAGCCCTATTTGATCACCAATTTTGAGAACAGCCTGGAGGCGGAAACATTTGACCGCAACACGGTATTTCTGTCGGCAAACCATGCGGCGCGGCACGGAGGGAAGGTGTTTGTTTATCCGGGCCTGCATTTTCAGGACTATGGCGCTGTTCTGCTCGATTTCCCGCGCAACTATTTTCATTTTCTGGGCGATGCAGCCTGGCGGGGCAAGAATGTGCGGGGCGCCATCGACCTGGCTTCCAAAGCCGGCGTTCGGGTGCATATTATCGGCGGCTCGCGGGTCAATTTCCGCAAAGGGCTGCGCATCACGCTCAGTCCGAGCGCCCGTTTTCACGGCGTGCTGAACAGCGACGGCCGCAACATGATGCTCAACGGTTCCCGGGGGTTACTTTTCCCCATCCTCACCCATGAACCCTTCGGCCTGGCTGTGCCCGAAAGCCTGTACTTCGGTTGCCCGGTTATCGGTACGCCCTACGGGGCTTTGCCGGAGTTGATCTGCGACTACGGCAAAACGAAAAAACAAGCGCCTCACAATCCGGGAGCAACCTGCACTTCCGATGTCGGCCTGCTCTCCACCAAACACACCGACTTGCTGGAGGCGATTCAAAATACGGACCAGTTTAAACCCGAGCGCTGCCAGGAGTATGCGCTCGATTGTTTTTCTGCCCAACGCATGGCACAGGATTACCTGCAACTTTATGAAGCGGTGCTCAATGGGAAACCCCTGCATGCTAAAGCGCCAAGCATGCCGGAGGCGCCGGATACGTCGTTTTTGCCGTTGGGTGAGTGAATCCGGCTCTGTAAACCATATTGAATTACCGGTGTTTATTCGTCAATTCAATACGAGAAAAATGACCTGGTTACTGTACACACTCATTACGCTGGCCGCTTATGTCGGCATGGAATTTATGGCTTGGTTTACCCATAAATATTTGATGCACGGCTGGCTGTGGAACTGGCATGAAGACCACCACAAGCCCAAACACGAGAAAGAAGGTTTTTTTGAAAAAAATGACCGCTTTTTCCTGGTTTTTGCTATTCCAAGTATGCTTTGCTATATGATCGGCGGGCTCACCACCCATTTTTGGGTGCTGTTCATCGGGGTTGGGATTTCCCTGTACGGTCTTACCTATTTTCTGATCCACGATGTATATATCCACCAGCGCTTCAGCTGGTTCCGGCAACTGGACGGCAAATACTCCCGCGCTATCCTGCGGGCGCATGGCGCGCACCACGCCAAAACGACAAAAGAGGACTGCGAGTCGTTTGGGCTCCTGGTGGTGTCGTCGAAGTATTTCAGGAAACGAACAAAAAAGAATTCAGAGGAATAAAGAGGCCAGAATGCCGCCGTGCCTTTTAACATGTTAGAAATGATACCACTTGTTCCGGGGCGGCGGGTCTTGGTCATACCCGGAGGACAGGAGGATGCCCAGCGCCATTACAACGATCAATACCAGGACCAATAACTGGCTCACCGATGCAAACCAGCTGTCGGGCATGGCGCCGGCCAACAGCACGATCAGTAAGGCTGCAAGCGAAACTCCGATGGCTATAGTGCGGTAATGCATCGTTACAATTTTAATTATGAATGATGAATTATGAATGATGAGTGATGAGTAGTTCACCCTTATGGGATAGTATACCTATTCATCATTTATCGTTCATAATTCATCATTAAAACGGTTCCCAATCCTCCCCCAAACCTTCCGCCGGGTGCCAGAAATGCCGGTCAAAATTGGTCACCCGGTCGTTTTCAACTTGAACGCCCTCGGCTTCCAAAAGTTCACACATCATTGTTGGTGTGGGAAAATGATGCCGCCCGCTGAGTTCGCCTTTTCGATTGACAACCCGGTGCGCCGGCACGCCATCGCCCGCAATGCTGTTGTTGAGCGCCCAGCCAACCATGCGCGCGGCGCCCAGGGCCAGAAAATCAGCAATAGCGCCATAGGTCGTCACGCGGCCTGGCGGCACTTCGCGGGTCACCGCGTAAACCAAATCGAAGTAGGAGGGTTGTTGCATAACGGGCATGGAGAGCTAATGCAGGGAAAAAAACACTTGAACAGGCGCCGGCCTGATTATTTTAGCCCAAATTTATCAAAATAAATCCTTGACATTTATTTCCACATGCATTTACCGCTACTCGAAGATCTCCTCATACTGCTCAGTTTTTCCGTTGTTATAGTTTTTATTTTACAACGCCTGAAACTGCCCTCCATCCTGGGTTTTTTGGTAACGGGCATGGTGATTGGCCCTTACGGATTCAGTTTAATTGATGCTGTTGAACAGGTGGAAATTATTTCCCGAGATCGGGGTAATTCTTTTGTTGTTTGTGATCGGGATGGAGTTGTCGTTAAAACAACTTTCCGCCATAAAAAAGACCGTTTTTGTCGGTGGTTTTTTACAAGTGGGGATAACGGTTATGGTGACCGGCGGCGCTTATTATCTGCTGGGTTATCCGGCAAACGAGGCGGTGTTTGTCGGTTTCCTGTTTTCACTTTCAAGTACGGCGATTGTGCTGAAAGTGTTTCAGGACAGGAACGAGATTTCCACGCCACAAGGCCGGAATGCGCTTGCCATTTTGATTTTTCAGGATATTATCGTGGTGCCCATGATGTTGGTCACCCCAATTATGGCAGGCAAAACGACGGATATCACGCAAAGCGTCCTGCTGCTTTTGGTTAAAACACTGGTTGTGGTGGTCATTACGATCGTCAGTGCGCGGTATATCGTGCCCCGGTTTATGCATTTGATCGCGAAAACGAAAAGTAAGGAATTGTTCCTGCTCACCACCATAACCCTGTGTTTTGCCGTTGCTTTTTTGACGTCGGAAGCCGGGCTTTCGCTCGCGTTGGGCGCTTTTCTTGCGGGCTTGATCATTTCCGAATCGGAATACAGCCACCAGGCGACCAGCATCATTTTACCGTTCCGGGAGTTGTTTACCAGTTTCTTTTTCATCTCGGTCGGCATGTTGCTCGATCTGCGTTTTTTCCTGGATCATTTTTCAACCATAATGCTCCTGGTAGTGGGGGTTTATTTTATAAAATCAATGATCGCATCCTTCGCTGTTGCGGTGCTCAAATACCCGGCCCGCACCGTTTTCCTGACTGGTTTGGCGCTGTTCCAGGTGGGCGAGTTTGCCTTTATTTTGTCAAAAGTGGGCATCGCGAACGGCTTGCTTTCGGAAGCTACCAACCAGTATTTTTTGGCCGTCTCCATTGTCTCCATGTTATTGACGCCCTTTGTGATCATTTTCGCCGAAGACATTACCAACTCCATCCTGAAATCCAAACTTGGCGATGCGCTAAGCAACAGATTTGCAAAAAACATAACCGGTGAAATTGTCGAAACCGACAATCTGCAAAACCACCTGGTGATCATTGGTTACGGCATCAACGGCTCCAACCTGGCCAAAGCGGCCCGCTACAGCAATATCCCCTACATCGTGCTCGAAATGAACGCCCATATCGTTCAATCAGAACGAAAGCGGAATACCCCCATCCTGTTTGGCGACGCCTCGCATCCGCACATCCTGGAGACGGTGCAGGTAAACCGGGCACGGGCGGTGGTTATCGCAATTTCCGATCCTTTCGCCACCAAAACCATCATTAGTAACATCCGGACAATCTCCCAGTCGGTCTACGTGCTGGTGCGCACCCGCTACGTACGGGAGATCAACGAACTGTTTGCGCTGGGCGCCGACGAAGTGATCCCCGAAGAATTTGAAACTTCCGTGGAGATTTTTTCGCGGGTTTTGCACAACTTCCTGATCCCGACGGAAGACATCGAGCAATTCATCGATCGGATCCGCGCCGACAATTACAAGCTCTTCCAGTCGCACAAAACCGTTTCCAAAACAGTTAAACCCGTCAAACCGGCCGACTTTAAAGTTACCTGCATCCGCATAGGCGCCGACAGCGGCGGCATTGTCGGTAAACGCCTGGAGACGTTGAACATCGATGCCGAATTCGGTGTCAATATTATCGCCATTTCCAGGCATGGGAAACTGCTCACCAGCCTTGACACTGAAGAAAAACTGCTGCAAAACGACCTGGTTTTTGTGCTCGGTGATCCCGCGCATGTTGAAAACTTCCACAAGGCCGTGAGCATTCCAAAACGGTGAGGTTTGGCCCCGCAGCCGGCCTTTTTACAGGGCAGTTGTGCGATTGGCCAGTTCGACGTAGGCCTCCCAGCCCAGGCGTTCGGGCCGTTGTTCAAAATAGGGGTCGTTCATCAGGATTTCGGGCGGAAAGAATGGTTTGAGGGTGTTGCGCAGCATTTTGCGCCGGTTATTGAACGCCGCTTTTACGATCTGGCGAAAGCGCTTTTCGTCGCAGTCCAGCTCCAGTTTGGCTTTCCGGGTCAGGCGGATCACCGCCGATCGTACCTTGGGCGGTGGATTGAACGAGCCGGGCTCTACCGTGAACAAATATTGCGGTTCGTAAAACGCCTGCACCAGCACGCTGGTGATCCCGTAGACCTTGCTGCCTGGCGGTGAAACGATCCGATCGGCCACTTCTTTTTGGAACATCCCCACCATCTCAGGTATCTGGCGGCGCAATTCCAGCATTTTGAAAACAATTTGGGTACTGATGTTGTAGGGAAAATTCCCGATCAGGCAGAACGGGTTTTCGCCAAAAACCGGCGCCGGGTCGAAGTCCAGAAAATCCTTCCGGATGAGGTGTTCGCCCAGGTCCGGCAGCTCCCGTTGCAGGTGGGCAACCATGTCGGCGTCGGCCTCCACGGCGTACAGGGTATATTCGGCATGGTGCCGGAGCAATTGCCGGGTCAGCATGCCCGTTCCGGGCCCTACTTCCAGCACACGGCCGGTTTCGGCGGCCAAATTCAAACTGTCGGCGATGCGAACGGCAATGCTGTCGTTTTTCAGAAAATGCTGCCCGTAGGATTTTTTCGCGTACATTTTTAAAGGTTGCTGGTTAGCGGGTTCTGCTCGGAGGGTTTTCGGCAAAAAAAACACAAGGTAAAGAACTAATGGCAGACGTTTTTGCGACAGTAAATAGAGAATCGGCGATCTATAGCGCCGGAAATACGGCTTTTCTCACCTGCTTATCTAAAAACAATCCTAATGGCGGCAGGGGAAAAGTTTGATTGAACGAACTTCCCTACTTTTGAGACGTTTTAACAGTTAGCTATGATGCGTGACCTGACACTTTATTTGGCCTTATTGGCTGGCATAGGCTTTGGCGCTTGCAATAATGCCAACAATACCGACACTTCCGACACCCCAATTATGACCCGGGTGACGCCAACACCTGTGCCGGCCAGCAACGAGCCTCCCATACCGAAATCCGGCGCCGGAAACTTTGAAAACCTGGTAGCCAGTTTTGAAAGTAAAGACCGGGTGATCTGGCAAAAACCCGGCATGGTAATTTCCCTGCTCGGTGACCTGACCGGAAAAACCGTCGCCGACATCGGCGCCGGTACCGGCTACTTCGCCTTCCGGATGGTGCCAAGGGCCGAACGGGTGATCGGGGTGGATATTGACCCGCGGTTTATTACGTTTATGGACAGCATCAAAGTGCGCCTCCCCGAACAATACCGCAGCCGCTTCGAAAGCCGCCTGGCCAAACCCAACGACCCCATGCTGAATCCCGAAGAGGTCGATGCCGTGATCATTGTCAATACCTACGGCTACATCGAAAACCGGGTCCAGTACTTGCAAACCTTGCGCGAGGGTATGAAACCCGACGCCGAGTTGCTGATCATTGATTTCAAGAAAAACAACCTGCCCGTGGGGCCGGAAGACGACTACAAGGTCGGGCAAAGCCAGGTCGAAAACGAACTGAAATCCGGGGGTTTTGACCTGCTCAAAATCGATAATGAAAGCCTGGATTACCAGTACCTCATCCTGGCCAAGAAAAACAACCTGCGGTAAGAATAAATCCTTCCGGAGTTCCCCAGGCCATGCTGAGTTAGAACACCCCATTTAACATAGTGCCGATAACGACAAAACTATGCGCGGTTCGCTTAAATTATTCACCTGGTTTGGTATTCCGGTCCACCTGCACTGGAGCTTTGGTCTTATTTTTTTATACGCGCTCTGGATTGGATACGCCAATAATCTGGACATGGCAGGCACCATCTGGCTGATGGGATTTTTTATGGCGCTTTTTGGCTGTGTACTCCTGCACGAATACGGGCATGCCCTGACGGCACGGCGCTACGGCGTTCAAACCCAGGACATCATCCTGACACCCATCGGCGGTATTGCCCGGCTGGAACGTATGCCGGAAAAGCCGGTGCAGGAATTTCTGGTTGCAATTGCCGGGCCAATGGTGAACGTGGTTTTGGCCATTGCGCTGTTTTTCCTCGGGAAGCTCCTTTTCCAGGGCGACCGCTGGACGCTCTTCAGCTGGATACTGGAGCAAAACCTCACCTTCGGCGACAGCAGCGGGGAGGAAGCAACCGATATTTTGGATGAATCCGGCATCCCGTCTTCCGGGCTGTTGTTTTACCTCCCGGTATTGGTTGTGACCAATATTGCCCTGGTGGTATTCAACCTGATCCCGGCATTCCCGATGGATGGCGGGCGAATTTTCCGGGCGCTCCTGGCCATGCGTCTTGGTCGCGTACGGGCTACGCAAATCGCTTCCTGGCTCGGGCAGGGGATCGCCCTGCTTTTTATTGTTTTCGGGCTTTGGCAGGGCGCCATCACGCTGGCGCTTATCGGGCTCTTTGTTTTCAGCACCGCGCGATCGGAAAACTCCATGGTCCGGCTTGATGCCCTGCTGCGGGGCTACAAAGCCCGTGACCTGCTGCGCCCGAACTTTACCCGCCTGGCCGCCAACGACTGGATGCAAACGCCCATTACCTTGGTCCAACAGGGGTTGGAGCGGCACTTTCTGGTATTCGATCTCGACGATCGCCTGGTGGGCTATCTACCGGAAGCACAAATAATTGCGGCAATGAAAAAGCGCGATCTCTCCGCCGAGATCAGCCAGTATATGCGGCCGGACGTCAAGGTTGTCCACCAGGAGCAAAGCCTGGAATACGTGTACCACTTGCTTCAACAACAAGGCCAGAGCGTACTGGCCGTTGCCGATCAGGGTGAATTGGTTGGCGTGATCGACCAGTTGGGGCTGCAAAACTTCTTGCGCATGCGCGCCTCGAATTAACGATCAAATCAGGTCGCGCAAAACAATAGTTTTCCGAATCTTTTCGCCGTCGCGCCGGATGGCTATCCGAATTTTTTTGCCCGGTTTCTTCTGTAAAATCCGCTGAATACTGGACAAACTGAAGAACCCGGCAGGCAGGTTCCGGATGCCGACAATCTGATCATCGCGGCGAATACCGGCCTCTGCGGCGGGGGAGCCGGGCAGTACATTTTGCACGATATACTGGTTAAACCTGGAGCCACTGGCGATAATACTGAGACCGCTCCGGTCGTACACAAAACTTTCGTTATACCGGTGGCTCGGTTTGAGCCAGATCAGCGCGTTCTGGTAATCCAGAATCACCTGGAAATGGCTGAGCAGGGAATTGCCCAGCAAGCCGTTGCGGCTATTGAGGTACTCGTAGTTCCGGGTGCTATCGAGCGTTTGAAAATAGGTGATCACGCCTTTTTCGGAAAAATTGCCCAGGCTGACATGATAAATACGGCCGGTATACCCTTCGATGTAGCCCCCAAGGCCCATGCCGATATTGCTGGAAATGGCTTTGGGCGGCGGATGCACCAAAGGATGGGTGTCGCTGAACAACAACATCGGCAGCCCCGCGCCTGTATCAAGCAGTAATTTAACCGGCGCAACAGAATCGGGCAGTACCTGGAGCGTGGTATTCAGGTAAATTTTATTGCGGTACAATTCGATCGGTAACGACTCAAAGCCGCTTTCCCGCTGCTGGTAGGAGTCGCGGTCGTACAAGGTAAGCGTCTGGCGGTCGTAGTTAATTTTAATAACAAAGCGGGAAAAAGAAATTGCCGATAAAATACCGTGCACATTAACGCCGGCATATTCTTCGAACCGAAAATAGTCGTCTTGCAACACCAGGATATCTTCCGCCGGGGCGTACAACTTGTCCGGTATATCAAAGCGGATATTTCGGGCCAGGTAGGCTACCAGTTCGGTTTGCAAATCGGAACCGGTCACCCGGAACTCGCGTTCGTATTGAACCCGCAGGAGATCGCTGATCTCCCGTTTGGTTAAAATGGTATGTTCGGCGCCGGTATCGAAAATAAATTTCAGCGGGATAAATCCATTGAATTTGATGGTCAGAATGATAAAATCATTGACATATTCGAAGGGGATTTCCACGCGCTTGCGGCCGTCGACAGCTTTAAAGCCCGACTGGGCGGGCGCCGCTGAAATCAGGACAAATAAGCACCAAACTATACAAAGACTTCTGACCATGCACAGGCGGGTTGCGCTGAAAATGCAGCGCGTTGGTTTTTGTAAAATAGTCAATTTTTTTGATGGGCCAAGTGAGGGGGTGACTGGAGTCACCCCCTCACTATCAACCCATTTTTTAGTTGTCGGATAAGGTATCTGATTGATATTCAGTTTATCCTGAACGCAGGTAAAGTACCCGGTCATTGGGCAATTTCGCAATATTTATACATTTGACCACCGCAAAAATCGATCAGTGCGCAGCTTTTACAATTGTATTCCCCACACAATTGGCAAAAAAGCATACAAAAATGCCAGCAGCACTAAAATAGCGATAACGTCAAGTATAAAACCCGCGCGGGCCATATCGCGCGTGCTCAGATGGCCGGAGCTGAACACGATGGCATTGGGTGCTGTAGCCACCGGAAGGCCGAAACCAAACGAGGCCGCCAGGGCTGCGCTGAGCAACATGCCGAAAGGATCGGCGCCCACCGCCCCGGCCAGTACAGCCAACACGGGCATCATCATGGAAGCGGTGGCGATGTTGGACGCAATTTCACTCAACAAGGTCACCACAGCAAGCACCGACAACAATACGACCACCGGAGGTAGGCTGTCCAGAGCCTCCATTTGACTGCCCATCCATTGAGCCAGGCCGCTGACGCCAAAACCTTTGGCCAACGCAAGGCCGCCGCCGAAAAAGAGCAGCACTCCCCATTGGATGCGCAGAGCATTGTCCCAATTGAGCAACGGCTCGCCCCGGAAGGCATTGCCGGCCGGGACCAGGAACAACAACAACGCGCCGCAGGTGATCACCATCGTATCATGGCTGGTTGCGTTGCCGGCAGGCAGCCAATCGTACCAAAACAACGAACCGCTCAGCCAGGCAAGAACAACCGCCCCGAACAACCACATGAGCCGGCGTTCAGGCACCGAAACGGGCCCCAGGGCATCCAGTTCAGCGCGCAGCATTTCCCGGTATTGCCCGCCGTGGGTATTTTTTTCCGGCGGGTAAAGCCAGATCAGCAAAAACCAACAGGCCAGCAAAAGAATAACGGCAAACGGAAAGGCAAAAACAAACCACTTCCAAAAACTAATCGATTCCTGATACTCCTGCTGCAGATACCCCAGAAAAATGGCGTTCGTCGGAGTGCCAACCACAGTGGCTACACCGCCGATGGAACAAGCATACGCCACGCCGAGCATCAGGGCTTTGCGGAAATTTTGGCTGGGCGATTCCTGCTTCATCCAATTGCCGCTGCTGACTGCGATGGCCACCGGCGTCATCATAACCGCAGTGGCGGTATTGGAAATCCACATGGAAATAAAACCAGTGGCTACCATAAAACCCAACACGATCCGGGAAGGATTGCTGCCAAGCCAAAGCACCAGCCGCAAGGCGATCCGTACATGCAAATTCCAGTGCTCGATCGCACGCCCGAACAACAGGCCTGCCAAAAACAAAAAAATGATCTGGTTGCCGAACTCGACGGATACCTCCGGTAAAGGCATCACGCCACACAAGGGAAACAGCACCAGTGGGAGCAACGCCGTCACTGCCGTATGTACCACTTCCGTGATCCACCACACGGCCATCCAAAGCGTAATGCCTGCCGTGAACTGCGCCGCCTCCGGGAGCCCGGCAGGCGTCGGGGCCAGCACCACCAGCAGAAACAGCAGGGGACCGGACACCTGGGATAGCCAATTGTTTTTAAAAACGGTTGTGCGCATTTTATAAAAAAAGAGCCGCCCCAATGTAGGGACAGCGCTTGTTTTATCCTTAAAAAAGTTTTTGCCGCATCAAAAATTCAAACGGCAAACCACACCGAACCAACTATTGACAGTAGGTATTGTATGCCGATTGAAGATTGGCGGCAATCATATCGGCAGAGCGGCCTTCAATATGGCGACGCTCCAAAAATGCACCAGCTGCCGTCTTTAAACAAGGCAATACTGGGCGACGAGGGTGGATACGGCGCCAGATATTGGCGGGCCCGGTCGGTCGCTTCACGGTCTACACCGGCAAATACCGTAACCAGGCGGTCCGGGCGTTTTTCGGATTGCAGCGACATTTTGGCGCCGGGGCGCGCATTGGCGGCGGCACAGCCGCAAACACTGTTTACAACCAGCAGGGTGGTCCCCGCCTGATTTTCCAGCACGGCATCTACGGCAGCTGGCGTATTGAGCGCATCAAAACCAAATTCGGTCAAATCCTGCGCCATGGGTGTTACTAATGCTATCGGATACATTTTATTAAACGATTGAGTGATTGAGTGATTGGCCTGCAAAGTTATAAAAACAGTAAAAACCTGCGGAGGTTCACCGGCCCGAACCTGCTTACTGCCGAAAAACTGCCGGTAGTGCGCGCTGCGGGTTCTTCAGCCCGGAATTTCCCGATGCGCCGGATTCAGGAAAAAAACGGAATGCATCCGGAGGTTTCCATATGTTTGAAATTGGCTGCAAGCCAGTACTTTTACCGTACACCCGGAAAAACAGTTCGAAAATCGACATTCAACGGAGTACCTGATTATGAAAAAAATCCCCCTCCTGCTGGCCGGCGCACTGGCATTACTTTTTTTGGGAAGTTTCGGGCCGGAACGGCAACCGGCCACAACCCGCAACCAGGCCACGAACAGGTTGGCTTGTACTGCTTCCGCGGCGCCCGACTGGGGCTTTTTTGCGCACCGCCGTATCAACCGGCTGGCAGCCCTGACCCTGCCGCCCGAAATGATGGTTTTTTTCAAACCAAATATCGACTGGGTTGCCGACCACGCCACCGACCCGGATATGCGGCGCTACGCCACGCCCTGGGAAGGCCCGCGCCACTACATCGACCTCGATGAATACGGTACCCCACCCTTCGACCAGTTGCCCCGCCGTTTTTTACCGGCCTTGCAGCAGCACACCGAAATTTTTGCCGTCTTGGAAAATGGCGACACATTGATGGTTTACGGTGGCGGCAACCCGCATACGGAGCAACCCGATTTGCCCTGGGAGCAATTTTTTTCACAACATATTTTGCCCAAATTCAGTAGCGGCGACGCCAGTTTGAATGTCGATTCGCTCCAGGCTTTTTTGAAAACAGGCGACCGGGAAATACCCGGCGCACTGTCCGCTTTTTTTCAGGAAAACCTTGCAAAACACGGCATTTTGCCCTGGCACTTGCAACGCATACAGGGTTGGCTGACCAATGCTTTCCGCCAGCGCGACAGCAAGCGCATCCTTCGCTATTGC
This sequence comes from Lewinellaceae bacterium, assembly GCA_016716135.1. Taxonomy (GTDB): domain Bacteria; phylum Bacteroidota; class Bacteroidia; order Chitinophagales; family Saprospiraceae; genus M3007. Next base: position 150,091 of record JADJWX010000001.1, read on the forward strand.
GCCGACATCGGGCACTACGTCGGCGATGCGCACGTACCGCTGCATACCACCAGCAATTACAACGGCCAAAAAACAGGGCAGGTAGGTATCCACGGCTTTTGGGAAAGCCGTATTCCGGAGTTGTTTGCCGACGAGGAGTATGACTACTTCGTCGGGAAGCCGAACTACCTCCCGCAAACAGCCGATTATTTCTGGGATGTCGTGCTGACCAGCCATTCGATGGTCGACAGTGTGCTGGGGATCGAACGGGCGCTGCGCCTGAGTTTTCCGGAAGACCGGCAAATGTGTCCGGACATGCGCAATGGGCGCGTGATCATTGCGCCTTGTCGCGATTTTGCTGCGGCGTACCAGGAAGCCATGCAGGGCATGGTTGAGCGCCGTTTGCGGGCTGCCATCCAAGCTGTGGCCAGCGTGTGGTACACCGCATGGGTGGACGCCGGGCAGCCCGACCTGTCGAAACTCGACCTGCCGCCCACCACCGAGGAAGAGCTGCGCGAAGAGGAGGCGATCCGGCAAAAATTCAATGCCGGGAAAATCCTGGGCAGGCCCGAGGGAGATTGATGAGGCTTAAGTTTTGATTTACGATTTTGGATTTACGAATTACGATTGATGGCATCTCCAAAGCGCAAATTATCCTGCTCTTACAAAGCCTGACAAGCGTAAATCGTCATTCGTAAATTGTAAATGACGACGGCCTTATTTCCCTAAAAAGGCAGAATACATCCACACTTGTTTTTCCTGTTCGCGAATGTAGTCGCTCATGAGGGCATTGGTGCCTTCATCGCCGGCGTCGGCGGAGAGGTCGAGCAGTTCGCGTTGCAGGGCAATGATGGTTTTAAAGGCATGCAGGATATTTTCAACGGCCTTCAAGCCGTTCGTCACTTCGGTACTTTCTTTGATGCTGGAGTGTTGGTTGTAATTTGAATACCGGTGATCGGGCGCGTGGCCAAGGGTCAGGATACGTTCGGCAACCTCATCGATCTTGATGAGCAGGTCGTTGTATAATTCTTCAAATTTGAGGTGCAGTTCAAAAAACTTTTCCCCTTTGATATTCCAGTGGTAGCCGCGGGTATTCTGATAAAAAACCGAGTAATTGGCCAACAGGAGATTTAGTTTTTGCGCCAGCTGTTCCGACTTTGCAATGTCCAGTCCAATGGCATTTAAATTTTCCATAAAAATCATTTAGGTAGTGTGATTACAGGGTTGTAAAGTTCGGGGTAAACCCGGAGCGTTCCGGTAACGTACGTCACAGAACAACATACTTTTTGTCATAAACAAGGCATTGCCAAACATGTTCGGCCCGGGTCAGGCCTGTTGTACCGATCAGCCCTGATCCAACAGGTACAAGACCCACCGTTCCAGATTATCATCCGGGCCCAGAACAAAAATAATGTCATTATAAACCAGGAGCTGTCCTTGCGGCGTCTGGATTCGGGAATTTGGCGGGCCGTACGCCGCCTCGATGCCGGAATAACTTGCGCCCCGGTAGATACCCTTCGAGGTTTTTCCGGTATAGCCTGGCGGGGTAAGTAAAAACAGGGAATAGATAAATTTATCCTCCAGGTAACTGATAAACAGCCGCCCGTTTTCCGACTCGTCGGTTGCGTTTTGAAGGAAATTCAGATTTTTCTGGATACAAACCGACCGGCTGTCATCGAATGTTGGCGCCTGTGCAATTTCGGCCATAGTTTGGTTTCCGATGCGCTCCGGGAGCACGGCTCCCCGGGATGAAACAACGTTTGCCATGCCTTCGGGTATATCGAGCAGGATGTTCAGATTTACCCGTGCCAGCACATTTTCCTCGGCGGCTGCGGCCTCAAAATACCTTTGCGCAGTGGCCGGGTCGCCGCGGTGGGCGGCCAGAATACCGAGCAGAATAGCCACATCTGTTTGCACCTTGGGTTGAGCCCGGCGCAGGGCAGCCTGACGGGCTTCCACATCGGCATAAAATTCAGCGCGTTGCGCGTCGCCCAGGAGCAGGTAGGCGCAGGCCTTATTGAGGTAGGCCGGGGCGTAGTCGGGGTCCATACTGATGGCAGCATCGAAGTGGCGGATGGCTTCCTGCAGCAGTCTGCGGTGAACAGTTGCCGAATCGGCGGCACCACGCGTGCCTGCAGTTTCCAGGTCAAGTTCGATGGGAAGGTGAAATTTTTTCTGCCGGTGGTCAAAGAACGTCAGGGCGTGCAGGATAGCGGTAACGCCAACGTTGTTGTAGATTTCGCGGCTCTGGTATTCCTGCAGGACGTACTTGTAAAACTGGCATGCTTCGCCGTACTTGCCTGCGGCTGTGAGCAGATTGGCCATGTCAAAAACTTCGACCAGGCGTTGCAGTTTTTTGGCGGTACGAAGGCAGAGTGTTTTCCGGTCGGAAAGGCTGGGATAGCCACTGATTTGCTCCGGAATGCCATAAGCGGTGTACAACCTGTCGATCAGAGCGGCGCCTTTGTCAAACAAGCCAAAACCAGCCGAATAGGTCAGGAAGCCGCCGAAATAGTCGGCCTGTGTTTCATTGGTTACGTCGTCATGCAGGCTGTCCAGGCGAATACCAATGTTGAGGTCGGAGTAGTTGGCCACGAAGCTGCGGCGCCAGGCATGTTTTTCGTAGTAGTGGCTTAGTTCATGACCGAGCAGTGTGGCCAGGGCGGCATCGGCTTGCGGGCCAAAGGCGGCGCACATCAAAGGCTTTTTCTTCCAGGATGATTTCCAGGGCACTGTAGTCGATACATGCAACCTGATTTTCGGCATTTTGCATGACCAACGTGGGCAGCGGGTAACGCCGGTCGCCGCGGGCTTCCACCAGGGCATTATAAATGCGCAGTGCGCGTTCATATTTGGGGCCTGACAGGATGCGCTGCCCCGTGAGGATTGCACTGGTCTCTTTTTTTGCCAGGGGCAGGGTACTGAACCCTGCTTGCGCCCCTATATCCCGGGGGTGCAACAAGCCCAGGATAGTTAAGCAAAGGAGGTGCTTTTTCATTAAGTATGTTTGATTGATCTGATTTTACTG
>JADJWX010000002.1 GCA_016716135.1 Lewinellaceae bacterium
AATTTACAGCCATGTTGCACATTCGTTGCCAAAACCCGCATAATTTTACTGCCCGAAGCAGGTATCTTTCACGTTCCGGCTTTTTTACACCTGAAAACAAACGTATGCAAGACCTATCTCCGCTCATCCACACCCTCCAAACCCAACTCCGCGCCGAAATGTCCCGCGCCGGTGTCTCCTACGAAGACGCGGCCGGCCCTTTGCACTACGCCAACAAATCCAGCATCGCTCGCCTGCTGGTAAAAGACCGGATGAGTTTTGAGGACACCATAAAACTGATGGTACTCTGCAAAACGCCGGTCATCGCGCTCACCAAGCCATTCAGGTTTAAAATTGAAGTAAAAGCCAGCACGATGGCCCAAGCAGACGCGCTGATGGATGCTTTGCGAGTATCTGTTTTTAAGGATGGCACCACCGAGCGGTACCGCTTACCGGATGGCCTTTCCTGGGAGAAGGTGGCGGAACATACCGGATTTGACTCGGGGAAGAGTGCGCGGAAATCGTGGTTTTTGTTGCAGACCCCGGTGTATTTGGTGGTGGGGTTATTGCGGTTGCTGAGCAAACGGGAGCATGAAGTTACAGAAGGCAAAACCAGCCTGCGGATCACTCAGGATATTTGAACCCGGGCATCAAACAGTAAACGGATCGAAAGGAAACATTGAAAAACTCCCACCTTTTTCGACGGCGTTCATCTTCCCATTCCAAGCCACATCCCCTCGCTTCCCCGGATCACAATCCAGGTGAACAAACGTATCATAAATCCCAAATCGGTTAAACCCCACACTCCGTGCCGCCCGTACAATCCTGATCTTCTGCTCCAGCGTCCTTGCCCCTATATCCGCCGCCCAGCCTCGCGCTGCGCGAATCGGTACGCCACCCACGGCGGCATTGTGCTTTGGAGTCCGGTAACCGGAATTAACCCGGAACGGAATACCAGCCTGTTCCCGGGCGGCATCGAGCATTTCGAGGAATTTAATTTTCATGTAAACGCCGCTGCCAGGCTGGTCCGGCGAGTCGAACTCATTGATGTCAAAATGGCTCATAATTATAGGTGATTGCTCATAGTTGAGTTCCGAGCCAGCCACGGTATGCGGTTGTTCGGTGGTACCGCCTTCATCATCCCACTGCCCGGTGGGGCCGATGCCGTCGCGGAAATAACGGCGGTACAGCCACCAGCTCAGACCAGATAAGCCGAGAAAAAGCGATGTGGCCAGGAGGGCGTATTTGGTTTTGGGCGTCATAAATCAATAGTTTTTAAGCGGAAGTACAAGATAGCGATCAGACCAAAAAGCAAGGCCAGGGCCGTCCAAACCCAGATTGCATCGTCGCTGCTTTTGAACATGCCGGAGAAACGGCGCTGCCAGAGTTCGACCTGGTAGTTGGGTTGGGCAGAAGGCGTGGCGGGTGCTTCACAGGCCGGCAAGGGTGGGAAAAAGGTATCCATCCGGTTTGTCCAACCGGCGGTGTAATGGACGTTGCCAAGGGATTGGAGGTAAGAAAGCCAGGCTTCGGTAAGCGTTGTACAACCCGGTTTTGTCTTTGGCGGTTTCCACGTTGACTGCAGCGAGTGTTTTGCTTCCCATGATGCCATCCGGCGCCAGCGCGTAATCGCGCTGGTCCAGGGTAAGTTGCAAGGTTTTGGCAGCGGCAGAAGGATTGCCGTAAAAGGCGTTGAACACCAGTTCGGCAAAACCCTGGTCGTAGATTTCCCATATCCGCCAGCGATTGCCCCACCAGTCCATGAAAGCCCAAGCCTGCGCTTGGGTGAGGTTTTTCATGGTTTCGGGGCCGGGGCACTGTTGGCCGGAATACTCCTGCCAGGCGTTGGGCGTGATGCCGTATTTGGTGCCGGCATTGGTGCCGCAGCGGTTGTAGTTGCCCTTGTCGGCGGACTGGTTTTGATAACCACCCTCGGCAGAAAGGATTTTATCGAAAAATACTTGGGTGAGCTGGGACATAGGGCGGTTTTTGGGAAATAGTTGTGGGGGAAGGACTCGAACCTCCGACCTCCAGATCATGAGTCTGACACGCTGACCAACTGCGCTACCCCGCTTTAATGATGGATTAAAAAGCGGGCGGGCAGCCGATTTAAAATCCTCGCCCGCCGCTTCATTTTCAAAACCCTTTACCGTTTCCCACTGCGAATCATCGCCAGCGTTTCCTTAAAAACCTGCGCATACGTTTTAGTTCCCTCGTACCCCTCCCAGCGCTGCGCCGTCTGCTGATGCGCCCATTTCAGATACTCCCGGCTGTGCGCCTTTTCCTGCCGGATACATTTGGTGGCAAAAATCTGGTACAACCGCTTTTGTTTTTCCGTGGAGCAGGCGCCGTTGCGGTAGCACTCAACGTAGAGCGCCTTGCTTACCCGTTTGCAGGATTGCCCGAAAGGATGGCGGTAAAACTCGGTCATAGCAACCTTGCTCAACAACACCGAGGATGCTCCTTTGCCCGGCTTTTCGGCTTTGGTCAGGCGCCCGCTTGCGGGGCAGACGGTGTAGTAGCGGATGTCGGCAAACAAGTCCATCCAGTCGTACACTTTCACTTTCAGCAAGACTTTGTTCTCGTTTTTCAGATAGTACACGCCGATGATCTTGTCCTTGGATTCGCCATCGTGCCATCGCAGACGCATACCCTCCAGGAAGGTCATCAGGGCCGGCGACTTGGCCTTTTCGCGGGAGAATTCGCATTTGGAAGTAGGCTTCTTCGCTTTGACCGCGCGGTATTTCGTCTCGTCGTCTGCCGGTTGGGGCTGCGCGGCGGCTTCGGGTGTTTCGTCGCCGGCCACGTCGAAGGTCACGGTGCCGTCCTTCCGGGTTTCGATTCCGGCTTTACCTTCTACTTCAAAGTGTTGACCCACGGCTTTGCCCTCGATGACGGTCATGGGTGTGCCGTCGGGATGGGCCAGGATTTTGTCACCTTTGGCCGGATCGGCGACGGTGGGCGCGGCGATTTCCACTTTTTCAGTGGGCGTCACGAGGATGGCTTCGTTGTCGTCGCAGTCGGTGCGGCGGGCGACTTCGGCTTTTTTGACCAGGTTTTTGGGCAGCCGCATTTTGTAGGGCGCTACCGGGGTTTCTTTGCCGGTGTTTGGCGGAGTCGTAGCCGTTTTGGCAATGGCCGAAGGCTGCAACATCGCGGTCTTTTTATTGCCGGCAGCATCGGTGTAGCGCACCAGGTGGCCGCCGCCTTTGCGGGCTTTGAGGTTGGCAATTACACCTAATATAGTATTGCCTTTGATAGTGGCTTCCACGGCGTCGCCGATTTGGAGTAAGTGGCCGTTTTTATCCAGACCGTATTGCACGTTCCCATCCGCATCGGCGCCGACCAGGTACTGTGTGCCATCAATGGTGACGGTTTCAGAATAGGCATCGGCCTGCTTTTTGGCGCGTTTTTCCCTGGGTTTGGGGCCGCGTTGTAACGCCGTCGGTTCGACGGCGTGGGATGCACTGGGTAACTGACCCTCGGCCAGTTCGTACAAGTCCTTGTCGTTTTCGGCAAACACCTCGTACAATTCCGGGTCGAAATTGTCGCTGTCGGCTTTCAGGGTTTCTATTTCCCGGCGCAGATCGGGGTTGAATTTAGCAATTTGCGCGTCGGTCAGTTGGGCTATTTTATACATGGTCAGGCTGCTTTTTGAGATTTGAGTTTAAGGATTCGGATACGTGCGGCTTGCGCCTTGGCTTTGGCTTGGGCGAGTCGCAGGCGCTTCGAGTTATCCACCACCGGTGGCGCTTCGATAACACCAGCTTCCGTTTTGAAATAGCCCGGCAGGTTCGGGAGTGGCGCGCCGACGCGTTTACCATCTAATTTCCAGGTGGCTAATTTTTGCCCGTCACCCAGTTCGATCGGGCCGTCGAACTGATATGTTTTGCCGTTGCTGTGCCGGTAGGATTGCCCTTCGACAAAGCCGTTCCAATCCGTATGCTCTATGGGGGTCAGGCTCTTTTCGCTTACGTTGTCCGGATCGGCCCATTGGTAGGCTTGGGCTAAGTAAATCCAGTGCCGGACACGATATCGAAATTGCCCTCGTCCAGGATTTGCACAGGCGTGTCTTTGTAATGGGCCATATCGCCCTTTTTGAATTTGGGGTCGGGCACTTCAATTTTTCGGTCATACAATTCGGCGAGGTAGGAATTCGACACATTGCGGGTCGTTTTATACTTGCCTTTACCCGGTCCAAAGTCGTGCGGGACTACGAAAGGCGTGTTGCGCACCAGCCATTCCATGACCGGCAGCGCCTTGTTCCAGGCAGCGAGGGTGTACTGGCTTTTTTGGTCAAAACCGACGCCGATCAACTGCTCGGTGGTCGTTTCCGACACCTCTTTCTTCTTGGGCGCCTCGAAGTAGTCAGGATCGGCATTGTGCAGCGCCTCGCCCAGCGTCACCGGTTTCCAATGAAAATCCAATTCCACCCGGCCGTTTTCGGTGATCTCCTGCCGGCCAATAAATCCGGATTCGGACATTTGACTGTCGCCGTTGAGAATGACATAGCCGAAAAACTGGTCTTCGCTGCCGTCGTATTCCAAGATAAACCAATCGCTTTGGCCGTAGAAATAGTGGGCGTACACGGTTTGCTCTATCAATGGCTTTTTCGATTGCGAGCGGAACTTCGGAATGGCGGCCAGCATCTTTTCCACGTCACTTACGATGGCCTCGCGCTCCTCGTTGAATCCACTGACTACCCGCTGCTGGTGCAGGGGCATGAATTTTGGCCAGGGGTAGTTGTTGAAGGAAAATAACTTTGGCCGGTCAGTTGGTTTAGGCGTTGCAGGTTTAGCAGCCAACGTTCGCGCCGGCTCGGGCAAATCCATTTTGGCTTGCGCCGGCTCTTGTTTGACCGGCTCCGGTTTTGCCACTTGCATGGTCCCGTTCAAAAAACCTTTCCGGGTCAATAGGCTGTAAATGGCCGCGTCGAGGTTTTCGGCGGTTTCATGCGGCACGGTGAAATTAGCCGAGGCGTTTTTAACCAAGTAGTAGGAAGTCACCAAACGCAACGGTTCGCCGGTCTGGTCGATAATCTGCTCCTGCCGGGCGATGGGCACCTCGTCCAGTCGGGCGATTTGCGGCGGAGTCAGGTTTTGGAGTTGGTAGGTCATGGCGGTTATGGGGCGGTTTCGAGGTTGAGTTGTTCGAGGACTACGAGCATTTGTTCCATCTCGGAAGGCTCGCGGTCGGGAATGGGCTGATCGAGGTTCAAAAAGCCAGCGAATTGTTGCGCTTCGGCTAAGTAGGTCATCTGATATTTGTCGGCCAGGATGTCCAGGAAGGCTTGCAGTTCGTCGCGGTGGACGTAGCCGGCCAGCAAATTGGGCGGGTAACTGACGAAGGCCTTGGGCAGGCCCCGGTTGCGGTCGTAGGTATCCTGGAACAGCAAATTGACCAGGTCTTTGTCGCCGTAATAGGGTTTGAAGGCCGTGGTTTTCGGCATGGTCACCCGGTACATTTCCTCGCGGGTGCGCACGAACGCGATGGCATTGTTCAGCGCCGTTCCTTCGACGTAGCGGTACTGCTGGTAGCCCGGGCGGGTTTGTGCCAGTTCTTCGGCCAACGCACGCACGGAGCGGCGGGTTTTGGGTTCCGATTTCTGCTCCCGGCCCTTGTGATCTACCTCCTTTTGTACCAGAATGCCCGAGCGGATACCACCATCGAAGGTGCTGTACTTGATCAGTTTGCCGCCGGCGCCCTGCAAAAACACGTTTTTGGCCGACAACAGCATATTGCCCGTGGCGATAAACTGCTCCTCGCGTTTGTTGCCGGCGCTGTCGTGGCGGTTCCAGTTGTACAGCAAATCCTGCAAAAACACCTCCTGGTTGTGGGTGCTCATGCCCATCGCCGTGGACACTTCCGGGCTATTAGACTCGGGCGTCCAGTTGCGCTCCGGGCCGTAGATGGCGGCGGTGATCCGCACATTGGCCGGGTTGAAGCGCGTGGGATCGCCCACGGGTTTCAGAAAATACAAACCAGTCACCACGCCATTCAACTCCCAGGAGCCTTGCCGGCCTGCTCGATGCGAAACTGGAAGGCCGGCCTACTTTGAAAAAGTCGATGATGCGCAGGCCGTTGTTGGTTTCAGCCGTGAGTTTATTTTCCTCAGCGGCCATTTTTTCTTTCAATTCGGTGAGCACCTTATTTGCCTTCTCCAGCCCTTTTTCGAGTTTTTCCACGTCTTTGGACTTGCCGGAGGCGCGCAGGGTTTCCAGTTCGCGGATTTCATCTTCGACTTTGCTCAGTTTGCCGTTGCGCTCGGCGGATTTGGAAGCGCGCAATTCCTGCCGCCCGGCCTCGTATTCTTTTCGGAAGCGTTTTTGAAATTCCTCCAGCGAAACACCTTGCAGCGTTTTTTCCATGATTGCCTGCACTTCGCTCCATTTCATCGGGCGTTTCAACACGCGGGTCTGCACTTGTTCCAAAACCGCTGGCTGACCAAACGGCGTGGGCCGCCCGCTGCCTTCTTCCAGCAGAAATTGCTCCTCGGTTTCGGCTTCCAGGGGCAGGTATTCCACTTCCAGGTCGTATTCGCCGCGCTGCTTGAGGTCTTCGACGTATTCGTTGTAGCGGGCCAGCACCTCGGCGTAAGCCCGTTCCTGTTCCTCCACGGTGAGCAGCGCGATGCGGCGACTGAACATTTCGGCGAGATCCGAGCGGGCATAAGAGGAGTTGTTGTCGTCTTCGCCGCTGTCTAACCGGAGTGCGGCAGCGATCATGTAGTTTTCACCCAGGAAACCCTGCACCACCCGGTCGCCGTATTTGTTGAAAAAATCGGGCGATTCCAGTTGGGCATCGCTGGATTTCTGGCTGCCGGTCGTATTCGCATCGAGGCTTTTCAACTTGCGTTTCAGCACCATCAAAATGCGCTTTTCCGCCGGAATAGACGAGGACACGTACAGATATTCCGGCAAATTCACCTGGCCGGTGCGGTTGATGCGCCCGCGTTTTTGCACCTCGGTGTTGATGTCCAGTTCCGGCTGGTGGATGATCATGGCGCGCTGGCGCTGGTCGCGGAATTTGCCGCTAGCATGGGTGATCTGAAACGAGCGGCCCGTGCATTCGCGCACCCGGTAAAAGTCGTGTCCGGCGCCGCCCACGTCCTTTGGCTTGCGGGTCTTTTCAATGGTATTGATGAGCGTGTCGATGGGCGACAGGCTGATGCCGGCCGAGGCGCTTTTGATTTTGTCGCGCAGATTTTCCAGCATCGAGGCGCTCAGCGGGTCGAGGTCGGCGGGCGATAGGGTGTAGTGTTTGATCTCGCTGGTTTCGGTGGCCACGGTGTATTTCAGGGCGTTTTCCAGCGAGCGGTTGAGCACCATCGCGAAGTCCAGGTTATCCACCTCGTCGCCGTTGGTGTAGCCAAACTCGTCCATGAAGGAGGCCATCGTATTGGCAAAGGCAATGACGACTTTTTGTTTTCGCCCAGCAGTCGGATGGCCTCCCGCGCCACCTGCCGTGCCTTGATGCTGAACAACAGTTGGCGGATGACATTGTGGGTTTTGTTGAAAAACGGCGAGTTGGACACCCCACCTTTTTCGGTGCCCTTGCGCTTTTCGGCCTTTTCGCCGCCGCTGGACAGGGCCTTGCTCATCGTCTCCAAATACGGCTCGATGACCTCCTGTTCAAACTCAATGATATCGTTCACCAGGCCGATGACGGTGTTGTAAATGACCCGGTGCTCTTCGTAATCGTCGGGCAGGAAATTATACTCCACCCGGATGCCCTCGAAACTGCGCTGACGGCGCAACATTTGTCCCGAGGCGACCAGCTCGCCGGCGACGATCTCCTGCAAGGCCACGCCGCCGCGGGCGAACACCTCTTCCAGTTCGGTCGCCTTGATGTTGGCGTGACTGATGGCCGTCTTTTTGGCGTACACGGGCATGTTGTCCGGTCGTTTGGCGAAGGTGGCCGACAGGTAGCAGCAACCCTGAGCATTGGCCAAAAGCCGCTCGCGGATGAAATACCCGGTGGTGCTTTCGCCGCCCGAGGCGTTGTGGGCTTCGTCCAGGATCACCACGGCGCCGTGCGAAAGTGCGGCGATGTATTCGGTTTTGAAATTGGAAGCCGAAGGTTCGGACTTGGTCTTTTTGCCCAACTGTTTTTGGCTTTCCCAGTCGGAGGACAACTGCGAATAGGTCAGCATAGCGAAGTCGTAGCCGGGCGGCAGGGCGTCTTTGTCGGCGACCAGGTCGCGTAGTTCGCCCATGCTTTTGGGCAGGAACTTCCGGTCGCGCCGCCACTCGTCGGCCCCTTGGCGATGGTTTCGCTGTCAGCGAGATTTGCAGGGTGGCGTTGCTGTCGCTGTTGAGGATGGCGGCACCGGGTCACGCTGCCGATGTCGGCTACAGGTCGCGGTAGATGTCGGAAAAGAGGGTGGCTTTTTCGGTGATGAAGATGGTCGGCAGTCCGTTTTTGGCCCCATAGCGGATGATGGCCGCCGCGATGCGGCCCTTACCGATGCCGGTTTGGTCGCCGATGATCATGCCGTCGCCGCGCTCGATGTTCCAGATGGCCAGGGCAATGGCGTCCACCTGCTCGGCGGAAAAGAACTCGAATACGTTGGATTTGAGCGGGTAGTGCAGTTTTTGAGCCACGTACAGGTCGGGACTGCCGATTTCCTGCCGCAGGCGCAAGAGGGCCTGGCGGGTTTGGTAGGCCATGCTGCCGGGCAGGGAGACTTCGAGCGAGTTGGCGCGGGAGATGGGACGGTAGGCGGAGAGGCCGGGGGAAAGGTCGAGGGCTTGGGATTCCGGGGTTTCGGGTGGGGTCATGGGGATAGATACTTTAGGTTTTGATGTTGCAAATATGACTCCTGAATTAGTGAATTTACAAGAAAATGCGGGGAATTATTTTGTTGCTTGAATTTTACTGAAAAACTACCGAGATCGCATTTTTAAAACAAATAATTTATCTTTGCCCATCGTATCCAACACAGCACTTTTATTCAAATGATGTCAAACCCCCAAAACGGGTTGTTATGAGTAAATCTTTAACATCGAGCGATATCTACCAAAACATTCGGCAACTGATCGAGCAGTCGCGCCGGAAAGTGGTTACTGTTGTCAATTTCGCCATGATTGAAACCTACTGGCATATCGGTAGTATCATAGTGGAGGAAGAGCAACAGGGCAAGGAGCGCGCTGCTTATGGCGACCAACTGATACCCAAATTGGCCGTGCAATTGGCCAAAGAGTTTGGCAAGGGTTTCAATCGGGCAAGCCTCTGGAGAATGCGACAGTTTTATCATACTTTTCCAATTCTCGCCGCAGTGCGGCGAGAATTGACTTGGACGCATTACCGGTTACTGATGCAGGTTGCGAACGAGCAGGCAAGAACTTTTTATCTCGAAGAAGCCGTCGAAAATCAGTGGAGCACGCGCCAACTCGACCGTCAAATCAATACTTTTTACTACGAACGCTTGTTGGCAAGCCAAAACAAGGCCTTCATCCGGGAAGAAGGGAATCAAAATGCCCAGTTGATGCGCCCGGAAGACATTTTGAAAGACCCCACGGTACTTGAATTCCTTGGACTTTCAGAGAAAGCCGATTACTTGGAAAAAGAACTCGAAAGTGCGATTCTGGATAAATTGCACGATTTCCTGCTTGAGCTAGGAAAGGGTTTTTCATTTGTCGGCAGACAGAAACGCATCACAACTGAATCGGGAAAGCATTTCTACATTGACCTTGTTTTTTACAATTTCATCCTGAAATGTTTTGTGCTGATCGACCTGAAAGTGGGTGAACTCGAACACGCCGATATTGGCCAAATGGACATGTATGTGCGTTTCTACGAGGATAAATGGCGCAAAGCCGACGATAATCCAACTATTGGGATTATCCTTTGCTCCAAAAAGGATCAAACAGTCGTGAAATACTCTTTGCTCGAAGACAGTCAGCAAATCTTTGCTTCAAAATACCAGTTTTGACTTACCGACCGAAGCAGAACTTCAAGCGGAATTAAAAAAGGAAATTGAAGAATATCAGATGATGAAAGGGTTGGAAAGCGGAGAGCAAGAATAGCCTCACCCCATCTCCACCACCTCACTCAACCGCTCCACCCACTCCTCCAACGTCATACAATCAAACTCCTCATCCCCGAACGGCAGCCCTTCCGTTTCGGGCAGGTTTGAAATACCCTCGGCCATACTGCGTCGGTAATGCTCCCGCATTTCCGCCGGCGTCACCTCCTGCCAGGCCTCGCGCAGACGGGCGGCCACATGCGACCAGGCGTCGCTGCCGGCAATAGCGGTGTCGAAAAGTTGTGCGGGCGAAAGGCCGGGTTCTGGCTCGGCGCCCAGGTATTCCCGGAGGAGCGGCTCCACGGCTACGCCCCGGTCGCGGGCGTCCTGGATCAGGGTGGCGATGCAGCAGGAAATGGCGAAGACGTGATCTTCGTAGTTGAGGATTTCCCCTTCGTAGCAGGCGACGCACAGGCATTTGAGGGACTCGTCGCGGTGAATTTTGGCGTGTTGGAATATCATACGGTTTCGATTTTTACTTTTTGGAGTTCCCGTTCCAGTTTTTGGGTCAGGGTTTCTTCGCGCAGGTTGGCGGATTCCCGGGCGGCCCGTACCAGGTCGAACAAGGCTTCGAAGGAGTCGGTCACCTGGGTCAACTGCGGGTATTCTTTGATCGTGGGCGCGGCGCCGAAAGGCTCCACTTTTCGTCCGGCGACCAGGATCATGCGCAGCGGGAAATCGGTGCCTTGTTTGTGGTAGAGTTTGGCGGCGTCGATGTTCAGCAGGGCCACTACCCGGTAATGCCGGTACAGCCAGTTGAAAAATTGCCGGTGGCTGGCGATCTGTCCGCCGGCGTTGATTTCCGTGTGGCCGCCGATGATGATGGCGGCGCGGCCGGCATCGCGCATACACGCCAGCGCGTGGGCGACCATGACGTGATCGAGCGCCTTGAACGGATACCCGAAATCGCGGTTGACCTCGGCCAGGCGGCCAAACGGCGGGTTGGTGAGCACCGCATCGAAGGCACGGTGGAACCGGTCCGGAAATGGTACGGACGCATCCATCCGATGTATCGCCCGGAAAGGCTGGGTTTTCAGGTGGGCATACCGCACCGGGTCGATTTCGTTGACGACGGTCATTTCCTCCGGGTAGAAGATGGTCAGCAGGCCATTGCCGGCAGAGGGCTCGAACACGCTTTTCGTGTCGCGGTCGTAGGTGAACCAGCCGGCCAGCCAGGCAATCGGCGCGCTGGTGCTGTATTGCTGGAACACCTTTTTGTGGCTGTCGAGACCGGTGTAAGTGGGTTGAACGCGCTGGTAGAAATCAACGACGGCCTCAAAAGCGCCGGTTTTGTCATCCTCGAAAATGTGGGCGTCCACCAGTTCCCGGTACCAGTTTACCCAGCAGAGTTCCGTCAGTTCCCAGAGGTATTTTTCGTTGCCGGTGTCTATGCCGGCAGCAGCGGCGAGTTTGCGCAGTCCGGTGATGGTCAGTTTTTTGCTTTCCCGGAAAGCCTGTTGAACGCCGTTGGTATAAGCCTCGATGCTTTCGTCGGGGTCTGTTTCAACGGGTGCGATTGGGCTTTCCACCTGTTTGAGGTACTGCCCGATCACCTTTTGCGCCCCAGCATCCAGGGCTTCGACAATGATCCGCTCGAAGGCTTCTGCCGGACTTACTTTGTGATCCTCGCCGAACAGGGACTCGCCCTGGTTGGCCTTCACGGTTTCGTTGTACCGGGCGATGGCGGATTTGAACGCCCGCTGGCCGGTATTCATCAGGCGGTTCAGCACCAGCATTTCGCGGGAGTATGGCCCGGTGTCCAGCAGGTTTTGCTGGCCGATGAAATCCGCGAAGGACAGTTTGGATGCCTTCATTTTTTGCTGGAACACCACGGCGGCGTTGATCGCGTCGATCAGCCGGGCGCCGGGTGTCGGCAGGGCGATATTGTCCATGAGCACCGGCAGGGCATTGACGATGGCCTTGCGCAGGCTGGCCACACCATCGGTTTCGGCGGCCTGCAAAGCGGGCGGGCGCAGCACGATGGCGGCCAGGGTCATCTCCACGAAATACTTTCCGGCCTCGGTAAAGTGCCCGTCGGTGTAGTATTCCGGCACCTGCTGGCGGGTGAGCAGGTTGCAGGAGAGCAGCATGTCGAGCAGTTGTTTCTGCGCGCTGGCGTCCGCGTAGAACTCGCTCATGGTGTCGTCGTCCTCGAACAGTTTGGGGATTTGTTTGCCGCAGGCCGTGTTTTCGCGTAGGATGTTCGAGAGTTTGACGGTCTTGTCCACCGGTCGCTCGGATTTGGTGCTGACCTGGTTGTACTTGGCCAATTCCTCGGTGGTAAGTGCCGGTATGTCGTAGTCGATTCGAACCAGAAACGGCGTTTCTATCTGTCCATCCCGGCCGGCAAATACGGTGCGGTCGGCAAAATCCTTTTCCGCGATGCCGAACGCCGAAAGTTCTTCTTGCAGGAAATTCCGGTACGCCTGGTAGCGGGCCGGGTATTTCGTCCGGGCCAGTTTGGCGGACATGGTCCGATTGTTCCCGCTGACCACGAAACCCTCCTTATTTATAATAGGTGTGCCCTCCGGGGTGCGGCCGGTGCTGACGAGCAGGCCCGGCTCCAGGTTGCGGGCGTATTCGTCCACCAGGGCCTGGGCGCCCGGATCGCCGGCGTAGTTGCGGTCGTTGACGTTGCTGCCGGCGGGATTGTGAGGGTAGCCCGGCGTATCGGCAAAGGTCTGCTCGTCGTGGCTGGCTTTGATGTGGGCCAAATCCACAACGGCAAACTGCCCCTGGTGCTGTTCTCCATTGGGCAGGTAGATGACCGTTTTTTTGCCGGGGAGGAAGGGGATGGGGTTCATGGCCAGGCGGTTTTTTCAAAAATGGTTTCGGCCAGCCACAGGGCGACCATTTCCGGATCGGCCACCGGGCGTTTCATGCGGTGGTATTTGGCGATGGCTTTTACCGTTTCCGGCTTTAGCCTGCGGAGCCGGGCTTGGAGGTAGTCCCTAAAATCGAAGGGGCCGTAGAGGCCGGTTTGGCGGCGGAGGGATTTTAGGTCGCGGTAGGTGGAAGGGACGGTGGGTGGGCGCTTTTGCGGTTTGCGAGGGGGTGATTTGGGTTTCATGTTGCAAATATGGCGTTAAAAAACGTGAATTTGCAAGGAAATACAGAAAATTCTTTTACACTTCTAAAATTGCATGAAGAGGTGCCTGATAATGAATTGTCGGTTGTCCAGGGTATGTGATGAGAAATAACAAATGGCAAATGATACTGCTTCGTCTTTTTGAATCAGACCAATCCGAGGTAAAAGGTTTCGTGTTTGAATTAGCCTATTGATAGCAGAAATTACCTGGGTTTCATTGCCCTGCACAATGTAGCCAACCAAACAGCCTTCAGGATACCTTCCTGAAACAAGATTTTCTATGCCGGTATCAATATACCTTCCTCTATATTTGGAAGCGCTGACCTTTGAGCCGTCTGTTTTCTCCCAGTCATCGTGCGACAGGTTTTTGGCTTCGGCGTAAAAATCCATTTCTTCTTGCTTCCATTGGGTAAACTTAAAATCTACTCTTGGTGCTCCCAGCGGATCATCTTCTCCTTCTGTCACACCTACATTATAAATTGGCACCTGATGATTGACTGAAATTTGATTAGAGTGCAAAAATCCAGTCTGCTTAATCTTTTCAACGAGATGTGCTGTGATCTTGTCTTCTTTCCAATTCACATCATATTTTCTATCGGATACCATTTTGTCGTAACCGCGCTGCAAGGCTTCCAAGCAGAGCATGACAAAATTAAACTTCACACCTTGTACGAAGGTATTATTAACTCTCCTGTTCATGTTCAACAGTTAGTATTTCGAGGATAATTTCATCTGCATCGTTCAATCCCATTGAGCGTGTCCAGAAGCGTTTCTCATTTGGCTTGACGAGGTAAATAATATCGTCATTATAGTAACGCAAAAATTTCCGATAGTAAATACTCTCGGAATGCTCCCGATAGGTATATTGTTCTAATTCTGTCAATATCTGATTGATTTCAGTCCCCGGAAGTTGTTGGATAGCGTCAGGTTCTTGCCGTTGATTTAAGTGTAGAATGATCACATTCAGCGGTGTCCTTTTGTGGATATCTAACACGGAAGCCGAAACAGATATTTCAGGTGTGTATTTCAAAAACTCATTTATAGTCTTGCATAAGTAATGAGCGTAGGCCTTGCTGTCATCCAATGAACATGGTTTGTATGCATTGGATTTTTGTCCTGACTGAAAGGCATCAAGTTGGTATTTTAGCAAATCCTCAATCAGGATTTTATCGGTTTCGGAAAGGTTTAGTGCCTCCCAAAAGGTAGCCTCGATTTCACGTTCCAGAGCAGCTATTTGCGATTCAACGTAAAAAAACTCATTTTTTTGATTAGCAATGATATCATCTACATGGGTGATTATTTTTTCTTTTATATCTATAGGAAGAGAAAAACAAAGATCAGGGAGTTCAAGGATTTCATTCGGTTTGACACGATCTCGTTCAATTCCCCAGTCAGCCGTAGTCAAAAATAATAGATAAAACGCAATTTGTGAATTAAGAAAGGCTACTAATATTTTTAAATCCTCTTCATTACTCGATTGAATTCCATACACTGTATCTTGGAAAGAACAATCATAGTCTGAAAAAGCAGCACAAAAACGCCTTTCCTTTTGGCCTTCTTTTATTAGAACATGTGGGCTATTAAAGACTTTTTTATTGCCAAGTCTTTTAAACAAGGTGGTTTCAATTTTCTGAGTGCTTCCTTTTGATGTGAAGTAGCGAACTATTCTTTTCGCATCTAAGTATGGCAATTCTTTGATTTCTTCATCTTTTTTGGGTTTAGATCGTTGTGATAGCAGTCTAAAGCCTACTCCTTTTTCCCATTCATTGGCATTTAAATATTCTTCCAGTTTAGGATACCCTAAATAGTTATTTATCAAAGTGTAGTCCCGTTCTGTCCCCCACATCGCCGCCTTCCAAATCTTGGTGTCTGGTTTTTTACATTCCTGGCGGGGTAAATATTTTACATCCGTCGGATCAATTGCAATGCCGTCAATAATTCGGTTTTTGATAGCGGTAGTCGGTGCATAGTATATCAATCTGTCCGATGGTTGTGCAGGACTTTGGGCCGAATACAGAAAAACACTTATTGGGCGCACAGTAGAGGCAAACAAATTTCTCCCCCTGCTTTGCGGCACTCGGCGTAGGATGGAAAAATTATACACCTTCTCGACGTAGCAATCATTAAACAAAAAGCGCCGAAAGTTCCGGTGTTTGTTGCCCGTATTAAACAAGATTTTGCTGGTAGAAATAAGGGCAATTTTGCCGGTAGGACAAAGTTCGGTAGCGCGATGCAAAAAGGCTTCGACGGTTTCATTTCCAAAGCCGCGCTTTTCCAAATATGTTCGTACCTTTTTATCAACCGTGCGGCCACCAAATGGAGGGTTGCCCACCAGCAGGTCGTATTCGATCGTCTCGAAATACCCGCTTTCAAGGCTACTCATACAGAACAAGTTATTCCCCTGTCTATCCAGGTCTCCAGATTTAGGGTCATAAATGAGGTAAGGGAAAGTTACCGTTTGCCAAAGTGTTTTTGGCTCCAACCTATCAATCATGGCAAGGTATAGGCTGAAAGCGGCAACTTTTATGGCTTCTTTCTTTATCTCAATTCCAAAAATATTATCGAGTACAATTTGTTTGGCAATGTCATAAGTGATCTGTTTTCCCGGATTCGCCATCTGCCATCGGTCAATCAGGCGGCTTAATACTCCAACCAAAAAAATTCCCGACCCGCATGTGGGATCTAAAACTTTGACGTTGTAATTGCTATTTTCGTCCGAAGCGTGTGGTAAAACCTCGTTGAGCACAAATTCTGCTAAGGGGTGCGGTGTATAAAATGCACCGGCGGCGTTTTTCTGTGCCTCGCCGATCTCTTCGGACAAAAAGTTCTCATAAATTTCACTGATGAGTTGAATAGGAATCACCTTAAAATCAAAAATACGCCAATCCGGAAATAGACTGTTCATGTTCGGCCAAAAGCATCTTTTGATTTGTTGTAAATGGCCATGATTGACGATATTCCGTTCTGTCTCGGTAACCGGGCTTAAATTGCCGTTAAACGACCGTTCGAGTTTGTCGAATACCAGATAGGTGATATTCAGGTCATCGAGGACTTCGAAGTAACCATTCTTTTCTTCATATAGTCGAACATCCGTCGCCCCTCTGTCTTCTAAATATAAGAGGAATAAGGAACGGAGTAGTAAATCGTGGATAACCTCCAGGGGTAGCCCCTTTTTGTAAAGAATTTGGCGAGTCTGCTTAAGGCTATCGATTAAAGCCCGATCAACACGGGTTTCGTTTTTGACCTGCCTGGCATACTCATCCTGTTTCCAAAATCCACCCGTTTCGATGGATGTTTTATGAAATACCTCTTTTAAGGTATTAAGATCGTCGATTGCCTGCTTGGTTGTCTGGAAAAGTTCGAGTTGATCTGCATCTTTTGTATGATTACGAGGCGTTTCGTAGCAATTGTAAATCCGAATCTCTACCGGACTTTCGGCATACAAAAACGGTACTTTGCCCTGATTCCATATTTTTCGCTGAATAGCGAGCAATTTTTTCAGCACCGGCTCCCGAAAATCCGGCACTGCTTTGAAATATACTGAAGGAAATTCTCCTGAGAAATAAATCGCATCAACGCCAAAATCATTCTCCTTGACTTGGTTGACGTAATGCCGCTTCAGTGCAGACAATCCGCCGGCATCCGCTTCAACGTCTACGACGCCAAGGGTAAAATCAAGCAAATTAATGATGTCTAATCCGGCGGTCATTTACAGTTTCTCACTTTAGTGGTTGTTATAAGTCAGAATGCTCAGCTTTTGATCGATGGCTTGCAATTTGTCAAAAATCGCTTCACTGGTATTGATGGGATCATCGGGAAATCCGAGGTACGCAACCATTTCCCAAGCTTCCAGTACATCGGTAACGCCTACCGTAAACGGTAAAAATTCCGGGTTGTCGGAAAACAATACCAATTTCCGGTTTTGCCCGATCTCGTTGACGACCCGTTTGAAAACCACTCCCTCTTGTTTCAATACCAATAAGTATCGTTTTCCGTTTTTCAAATCCTGCCACCGATCTACATACCTCCCAACCACAATAAAGCCCTCGTGGATGGGCGGCATGGATTTGCCTTGGATTTCAAATGCCCGATAAGTCCCATCGGATAGTCCTGGCAAGTTGAAACGGGGTAGGTCTTGAATAAATTCGGGGTTGCTGAAGCCGATTGCATAACCTGCGACCGCGTTTACCGGAACTAATTCTATGTTTTCTTTCCGGTTATCATTGACTGTAACTGCAACCACCCGTAAGCCATCGACATAAATATTTGGGGGCTCTGAATTTCGCTGATGAAATAGCGGTACACCTAAATCAATAGTTAGTAAATCAGTGGGGTTTACATCAAAATATCTGGCGATTTTCAACAGCAGGCTGGCGATGGGCTCCGTTTTGCCTCTTTCGTAATCTGCGTAGGTTGTCCGGTTTATTTCAAGTGCATCCGCCACATGCTCCTGTGTTTCCTTGCGTTGCCTCCGTAAATATTTCAGGTTGTTTGCAAGCATTTGACGGATTTTCCGTCAAATGTCGGGATTTTCGGAATTTACATCAAAGCTTATTGGTCAATATTTTTTCATGTTTGCTAAAAATCCAAATTCACGTCCTCCGAATTCCACTTGCAATAGCACCAAAACCCTTGACGGGCACTTTAATGCTGGCAATCCTTAGTTTATTCAATCAACTCCAGATACCTCCCATACGCCGCTCCTTTCCGCTCCAAATACCCTTCCCACGCATTAAACCGGATCACCTCCTCCCGTGAGTATCCCAACCGCCGCAAATGATACCCCACCATCGCCCCTGTCCGGTCGTACCCATGCAGGCAATGGATCAGGCAGCGACCTTCCAGGAGTAACTGGTGAATAGTCGGGGCGGCGTCCCTCTCCTGTGCATTGAGCAATTTAAAATCAACCTTCCGTTCTTCGCAGAGCGCCTTTTCTTGTTCCGCCGGCACCCCGCCGGAATCTTTACCGTTGCCGTTCAGGCGGACGACACACCGGATCAATCCTTTCCGGAGCAGGGAATCTAATTGTTCCAGAGTGAGTTGCGCGGAGCGAAAATTATACCGTTCGCCGGGTACCTTGAACGCATAATCCGGCAGGTCGATGTCGCGCAAATGAGGACGTTCCCGGCCGGCGTATTTTTTATTGGCTTCCCCAAGTACCCAGGTGACACAAAGGCAAAACCCGAAAAACAGCAGGTTACGGAAAAGGCCGGGTGTTCCGGATTTAGGAGCGACACGTTTGGGTTGGCTCTTTTTCATATCGAATCCCGGAGTTAGCGGCACCGATAAATAGTGTCTGTCCATTTAGTCATAAAGATAAGGCATTCAGTAAATTATTGTAGTTTATGGGGGTAATTTGTAAACTTGCGGCATGAAAATGCCGTTGTTTACCCGCTTGCAGACAAAATATGAGTCCATGATTTGGGCAAAAAATCCTGAACTTGGATTGGTTGATACGATTTTAGAAACTCACCCTGAGTTAATAGACTATGTTAAGGATGATATTATGAGGGGCCAGAAGTCGAGCAATTTTGGCCGTGGTGATATGCCGAGTGTTGAACAAATATTTCGGGCTGCGTTTTACAAGGAATTTAAGGAGCTTGATTATCGGGGTTTGGAGTGGGCGCAGACAGACTCAAGGAGTTGTGCCGCTTTTATCAAATTAGATCCGCGCCGATTGTATAGTTTTCAGATGTACCAAACGTATATTTCGAAGATAAACAAGGAGAATTTGGGCAAACTGATGGTGGCGATTAATAAACTGGCGATTGCGGAAGGGCTGGAGAGCATTGAGCAGTTTCGGCAGGACAGTTTTGTGGTTGAATCCGACATTCATTACCCGACCAATAACTCGTTAGTTTGGGATTGCATCAAAGAAAGTCACCGGTTACTGGCGCATTTGGCACAAGAAGTTTCTGAGTTAAAATACCAGGATTACAAGAAGGGAGCCAAGAAAACCTATTTCAAGATAAACAACACAAAAAGCGGCGAAAAAAGGGTTGATTTATTCAATAAGCAGTTGATATTGTTTGTAAAAACGATCAATAACGTATCCAATGCGGTAAAAAAAAACCTCAAGCAGGTGTCGTAGGCGGGGCAATCATCGAGGCTATGGAGCGTCTTATTCCGGTCATGCTTCAGGTATATGACATAACATTCCGCAAGGAAATAAAAGGCGAAGCGGTACCCAATGACCAAAAAATATTCTCCATATATGAACAGCACACCGATATCATCGTCAAGGGCAGCAGGGAGATTAAATTCGGCCACAAAGTCAATATCGGTACAGGAAAAAGCAACTTGATATTAACCTGTGAGATACTCAAGGGCAACCCGGCAGACAGCACTTTATATCAAGGTACTCTGGATAAATTGATTGATTCATACGGCAAAATTCCCAGGGACAGTGTTACTGATGGCGGGTTCGCGGCTAAAGCCAACGCCGAATATGCACAAAATAAAGGTATCATCAATATTGTGTTTAACAAGATCGTGGGCAGCCTAAAAAATATCGTCAGTAGTAAAAATATGGAAACCCGATTGAAAAAATGGAGAAGCGGCATAGAGGCCAATATTTCCAATTTGGTCCGCGGTTTTAATTTGACAAGATGCAACTGGAACGGACTTGAACATTTTAAGAGCAAAGTTTTATGGAGCGTCTTGACTTATAATATCAGAGTGATGACTGCCGCACTGCTCAAACAAGTCTGAAACCTGACTTTGGGTGCTTTTTCTGGCACTTACACCGGAGTAGACTGCCCATAACAGAAGATATTTACCAAAAACTTCAGATTTTAACTAAATTTTGGCTCCCCTAACGACCAAAAGCATAAATGAGGGCTAAACCGACCGCTCTGCTTAGGCTGCCATTTTGGGGGTTGGCCTAAAACGGAGACTAAATGGACAGACACTAAATAACCATCGCCACAGACGACAAATACACCTCCCCGCATTGGCCACCGGTATTAACTATTTTTGCTTTACCGACATCAAGCGTATCGGGCCGGTAGGCGGATATTGGCCGGCTCGGATCCCGGTGCTGTATCTGCCCCAGTATTTCAGCATTCAACTTTTCGATATTTGGGATTTTGCTGTACCCGACATCTTCGCCATGTTCATCGGCAAAGGTTCCATTGCTAAATTTCCCGCACAGGAAATCGTTGATTGAAATTTCGAAGAAGACCATATCGGTAGATTTGATTTGGATGAATAGTATTTGTCGTTAAGCCTGTTTTCTCAGGTATTTTCCCGAAACCCATTCCTGCCGGTTCGCTGCGATTCTGCACCAGTTATTCTTTTCCTCGTACACCCGCAGGACGGCCCCGGTGGACGTGACATTTATCCGGCGACCGGACACACCCGGTTTGTCCCGGATGTTGAGGTTATTGGTTGTCACAGTTGCATAGTAGGCGACGGATAGCGGTGGCTGATCGGGCTGATGGTCAAGGATCGCCCGGACATGCGGGAGAAAGTTCGTTTCCGCCGCTTCGACGGTGTTGCCGCCAAAGAAATTCGAGCCCGGGCAGGATTTGGTCATGCCGGCGCCGTTGGTGCGTTGGCCGGTTTTCAGGTCGAACCAGTGGTGATATACGACTTGATTGGAATTGACCGGGATTCGGAAACGCCGGCACAGCGCCGCGGTTGCCTGTAAAATGGCCTCGCGCTGTTCCGGTCGCATTTCATCGCCGCCAATATCAAAGTTGCCGATGTTCTCGATGCAGATAGAATGTGCATTGAATCCGAAAATGCAAGCCGGAGAAGATTCCAGGTTCCTGCCGGTGACGATCATACCGTCGGGGAAAATGCTGAAATGCTGGCCGATGTCCTGCCAACCATTCATCAGGGTATGAAAATTCTGCATTCCCTTTTGCAGGGCGAAATGGTTTTTGCCGTTAAAGCCGGCATAGTTTGGTGCGTAGGTGTGATGCAACTGTAAGGTAAACACCGTTCGGGCCACACTTTGCGCGGCAAGCCAGGCTTCAAACTCGACCGGTGCGATTAGTGTAAAACCGTATTGCTTGGGCATGTTGTGCGATTTTTATGAAAAACAAAAAAACCGGGCAAGGCGAAAGGCTGAAATTCTCCTTTGAGGGGGGGGCTTGGTGTGCTCATGGTTTTTAGCGCCTTGCACCGGCGGTGTTTTTGATGTTGCAAATATGGTTCTAAAAAAAACAAATAGCAAAATTATTCAGAAATTTTTCGATTTGTTATCAAAAACCGAATTTGTAGAACAGCGGTTGCTTCACGAAATACGCCAATTAGATTTTGGGCACAGATATTGTTTAAATGGAGAACGAAGATTACCAAGTAATAAGACTGTCAAAAACGCGATAACATTATCTGAGATTGAATATTATCATCATGGAAAGTGAATCAACTTTATCTAAAATACCTGTGCATTATATCATTTGGAGGGCTTTACCGGGAGGCGCAGAATCATACGTTACGTATTATGCCGAGCGGTTCGCAGCGGAACGCAAAATCTACGTGTACAGCCTCCGTTATTCCGAAAACAAGGTTTCTGATTCCGGTAAGGCTCATTTTCAATCGGGCACAGACCATAACTGGGCCTGCTACCGCGATTATTTCTTTTATTGCCGGAAACACAAAAACCATATTTTTCACCTGTTGAGCACCGGCCCCGTCACGCTCCTGCTCGCGCTTTTAGCCGGCGTTCGACATCCGGTTTACCACATCCACGGAACGAAATACTGGAAAACATTTGCGGAAAAACTTTACCTGAAAACTGCCTGGCTGGTGTGTTCGCTGTTCAACGTGACGTTTATCGCAAATTCGCAATACAGTGCCGGTATATTTCATCGAGACGTTTTACCCATAAAACCCAAAGTCATTTACA
The DNA here is from genome assembly GCA_016716135.1 of Lewinellaceae bacterium. Taxonomy (GTDB): domain Bacteria; phylum Bacteroidota; class Bacteroidia; order Chitinophagales; family Saprospiraceae; genus M3007. The sequence continues at coordinate 21,952 of JADJWX010000002.1, forward strand.
ACGGCTTTGAAACCGGCGCCTACTTAGAGAAACGGTTTTTACGACCTGGGCTCCGGCGTATCGCCTATATCGGTCGCCTTCATCCTGGAAAAAACGTTGAATTGGTGCTCCGCTTATTCGGAGAAGTGGCAGCGCAACTACCCCGGCTCGAACTGCATATTGCCGGCGACGGTATGTTGCGCGAGCAATTGGAATCGCAGGCTCAAAGCAGCCCCTATCGCGACCGGATTATTTTTCATGGTTGGGTGGAAGATATCGCATCCTTTTACCAAAGCAACGACCTGTTTTTATTTCTAAGCGCTTACGAATCGTTCGGCAACGTGGTGCTCGAAGCCTTATTAACGGGGCTGCCGGTTTTGACCAGCGATATTCCCGTATTCAAAGAGATTCACGGAGGCGAAAGCGCCTTTCTGTTGGGCGACCCCGGCAATTACAGCGAGTTAAAGGGCAATTTTTTGAACGCGGTCGCGAATTTTCCCGATTTATCTCAACGAGCATATAACCTTGGCGGGCAGATTGCCGGAAAGTTCGATATTGAAAGGCATCTGATAGAAATCGAGGCATTATATTTGAGAACAGATGCTGCTAATACACTTTAAGATATCCAGGGATAAATATCAGATGAAGCATTCCGGGTAACGTATTCCTTTCAGATCAAGACTTGCTCAACGATATTACCTTAAATTCTAACGAATAAAAGGTTTTGCTTTTTCCCTAACATACCGCATGGCCGGTTGCTCGATATATCGATTCACCAAATGCGCTAAAAGACATACCGAGCAAATAGCAATGAATACTGAGGGCCAAAAACTCCAATGGAAGATTTTCGTCATAATGGGCATTATAATAAAAACCCCGATTACTTGGTGTAACAGGTACAAGCTATAGGAGATTTTACCTAGCCAAATAGTAAAAGGGTTAACGATGAACGTCAATTTACCATATAAAAATAGCAAAAAAATAGAATAAATGCTGGATAGTGCTAAAATATATTCAGTGTGTATAAGGTAAAATCTGTTTCGATAGCAGTGTTGAAAAATCAAGGATTGAATGATGAACGTCAAAATAAAAACCATCATTCTCTGAGCGGACTTTTTTTCAAACTTCATCTTGTATAAAACTATTCCTCCAAAAAAAAGCGGAAAATAGCTGATCAATGGTATGGCGATCAGAAGTTTATGAAATAGCAAATGTTCAGCAACCTGGTCGAAATAGTAGAGGGAAATCAAAAGCAGACAGATAGTTCCGTAGGTTTCCAGCTTGTCTATTTTTTTGAAAGCCAGTATAAAAAGCATGAAGATGTAGAAAATTAATTCAACAATCAATGTCCAGTAAGACCCATCGACATCCGGAACCTTAAAATAGTATTGAAACATCGTCAAATTAGTCAAGTAAACCAACGGCAAATTTTCAGTAGGATCGATTTTTTTCAATGCGAGCCAATCGGCTCTAATAGCGAAGAAGCAAAGCAGCGTTGTAACGGAAACGCAGGCCCAGTAGGCTGGGTAAAGCCGCGAGAACCGGCTCACTAAAAATGCCTTCCAGTTTTTGGATTTTTGAATGGTCATGAAAATGACGAATCCGCTAATAATGAAAAACAAATCTACACCCATGCAGCCGACCTTAAAATAGGATATGGCTTGTTCCGTTTCCAGAGTATAATGGAAAAGTACTACCGCCAGGGCAGCAAACCCGCGTAATGCATCCAGCTCCTCAATCCGTTGTTTCATCGTCGATATAGGTTATATCTCGCACAAATAATAAATCCAGCTATCCTTGCCGGCTCCATTTAGTCTGGCTTTCTCCACTTCGCCTCCGGTTTTTAATGAAAACAATCGGATATTTTTGAAGCCCAGGCGTTCTAATTGCTCGACTTGGGCGGCCGGCTTGATATAGTAAGTATTCAATTTAAAGTGATGCGCTCCGTCGTTAAGAATGGCGAAGTCTTTATCCCGGTATTTCCCCGGAAAGCCGTTTTCATAAATCAACCTAAAATACCGGTAGCATTGGTAGGCAGAATATCTCAAGCCGTTATGGAGTTTAATGGTATAAAGATTGTCAACGTATTGCAGGTTGTGCGTTGAGAAAACAAAAAGCCCGCCTTTTTTCCCTATCCTTTTTACTTCCTTCAAGGCGTCAATCCGGTCTTCGTGCGAAATGTAATCTATCCCGTTAAAGCTAAATAATATAAAATCGAAATAACCCGATTCAAATTCCTGCATCATCCGCGCATCGCTCAATCTCACCTGAACGTTCGGGTTTGTTTCAGGGAACAATTTCTGGTATGTTTTTATCATGCCAAATGAATAGTCAGTACCGACATATTCCTTAACAAGCGGAGCAAAATGTAAAGTTGTTCGACCCAATCCGATGCCCAGGTCCAACATCCGCCAATTGTTCAATTTATCTTTTACAATACCCAATATAGTTTCTTCCGGTTTTTGAAGTGCATGTTCGTTAACATAGGCGTTCACTAAATCGGCAGAATTCCATGAATCTTTGTTGGACATATTTGTACGTTTGTTTTGGTACTTGAAAAAGAATTCATAGCAGTCAAATTTGTTGACTGCTTCAGTGGCGTAAATGATATTGAAAATGGGATGCTAAAGTGGAGGGGCCTTCAGCGGTTGCAGTATTATAAGGAGTGGCTTTCAGACTTTTGGGTAAAAGATTGAAACGTGTTTGACTACATATTCAAGGCAGGGCCTTCAAAGGTTGCCCGGCTCCGTAAAAATTTAAAATTTAGGCATACGCCTGAAAAACCGCGCCTCCCGTCGGTCCAACAATCGGACCGGCGGGAGGCGCAGTAAAAAAAGATTCGGAAGAGTCGGATATATCGGCGTTTGCGACCCGACAGTGTTAAAATACCCAGTTCGCTCCCAGTCGAAGTCCCATCGGATCAAGAGTGTCTTTGCTTTTCTTTTTCCATTGACGCATGTAAAAGCCCTCAATGGTGAGATCGAACCGCCGTGAAAGGGGGACTTCCAGCCCGGCTCCAAGTCGAAGGACGTTTCGCAGACGCGTCGTTTCATCGACGACCAAAATGCTCGGTTGAAACGTATTGCTCGGTTCGTGTTTTATTTCATATTTCACCGTAAAGGGTGAAACGGTTTGGTTGCCCCAATTCAACCCGATATAGGGACGTATTTTATGCCATTCGGAGAACGTATAACGAAGTCCGAATCCAAATTGCCGCAACGATTGTCGTTGTAAATCCAGGTGTTCAAAGCGGTGTTCCGGCGAGGGTAGTGCCGGGAACTCGGGTGAGCCTAAAATACCATCTGGCTTGTCGGCTTCATAGTGCAATTGTCCATACGTGTATTCCAGGATTAAAGACCAATGACGCGAAAAACCGATAGCGCCTTGGGCGCCGGCTTCGTACCCGGCCTGGTGCATCAAAGCAGGGCTTGAAGGATGTAACCATCCCGCTGTTGCCCCGACCTTGACGTATTTTGGCCTCAAGGCATCCAGCAATAAAGGTCCGAACGGGCGGGTAGGTTTGTGCGGTTTCAGTTCGGGAATGAGGATATCGTCGGGATTGAAGAATGGCGCTCGTTGAGCGGATGTTTTCAAAAATGCCCATTCAGGCAGTTCAAGTATCTGTAAAGGGATAATCCTTTCGGTCTTTGTGGTAGTGTCTTGTCCAAGGTCTGAAAATCCGGGTTGACGTGCAGTTTCATCGGGGACATCCGGGTTATTTCGATCCGTATCAATTCCCGCATTTTTTTGCGTTAAGGGATAATTGGTATTGGCGGGCAAGCTCACAGATTTTTGGGTACCAAAGTCCTTTTTTCGATCAACGGGGATACCGTTATCTGCCAATATTTCATAAGGCTGCGCAAGTAGGGGTACTGTAAATCGATCCCGGCTTGGCGCCTGGATATAAACTGTTCTCCATACCGTATCGGAGCGAACGACCGGCGTGGCGGGCTTAAACGAAGCGAACGAGGTTTGGAGGCCGGCAAGTTGCACTTCGACACGTCGCATAGCGATTCGGCTTTCCCGGCTTTCCCGCCACCACAAAACATTGCTCAACAGCAGAGCCAGAAGCAATAAAAGCAGCGGAACCCATGACCGCCGCCGATCTTGTGGTTGCCGGGGCAAAGCCTGATTCAGTCGTGCCGTCAGAGCGGCCCAATCCGCTTCACGGTGCCGCGCGGATGGCCGCAAGGCCGCCATTTTTTCTTTCAGCAAATCAAAGAAATTCTTTTCAGCCATATTTTTTAGGTAAATGGTCCGTCAACATTTGTTTCAATTTGGCTTTAGCTTTGGAAAGATTCGACTTGGAAGCGCCGACCGAAACGCCCAGCATTTCCGCTATTTCAGCATGAGAAAACCCTTCCAAAGCAAACAGGTTGAGCGTCATGCGATATGCGGGCGGTAACTTTTGTACCAGCCGCAACAAGTCTTCTGCCGCCATTTTTGATAAAAAGTCGTCTTCCACCGGAACATCCAGGCCCTCGGTAAGGTCGTAAATAATTAATTCATTCTGGCGGCTTTTGTACCGATTTATCGCGGTCCGTACCACGATAGTACGCAACCAGGTGGCGAATGCGAATGTGGGATCATAACGCTCGATGCTGGTGAAAGCCTTCAGAAAAGCGTCGTTGATTACTTCCCGCGCCTCATCTTCATGGGCACAATACGGTAAAGCTACCGACAAAGCGTAGCTGTAAAACCGTTCGTACAAAACTCCCTGGCTGCGCCGGTCATTTTTCAGGCAGCCGGCAAGGAGGTGATTTAACCCATCGTTATTCACATTCGTTAAGATATTCAAGTAAAGTGCCCCGGCGGTTGTCTGGCCGGGGTGATTTTTATATTAAAAACTTACCCTTCAATCATCGGGCCATATTATTTACCTTGTTTTAGGGTCAATCTCTTCGCCAGCGAAACTTTAAATTGATTGGTAGTACGCTACTATAACAGGAAAGCGTTTCCTACGCCATATAAAATGGCTATTTTTGCACTCGTTTAATTTTTATCGCCCGTATGCACCCTCTTTTCTTCGGCATTCTACCATTCCTTTTGGCCGTGAGCTTTACCCTCCTGCCGGGTGACGCTTTCGGTTGTGGTAAAGGTTGCAGTACCGGCAAGCGTGCGACGAAGGGCGTTGCAAGAGAAGTATCCTGCTGCGCTGGTACCGGGAACGAATCATCCTGCTGCGGCAAAAACCAGCCTACAAGCAATGAAAAGCAAAGACCGGTTTGTGATCACCACGGCGACGATAAAGGTTGCGGAGGTCGCTGTGGCGGTAAATGCGGCGGCCATTGCACCTGCCCTATGGCGGTTTCAAGTGTAGGATTATTTCCAGAAGTCGAACTTTTCCTGCCCGTTTTCATCTCGTTTTCGAGGGCGTACCTCCCCTATCAGTCCCCTTCCCTTCCCAACGTTTCGTTGGATATTTGGCTCCCGCCAAACATCCTGTCCTGATTCCGGACAGCCAATAGTGTGTCTTGTCGAAACGGTTGACGCATCGCGTTGACCGAAGCGGTCGTGTTTTTACGTCCGTTACCCCGTTTTAGCGACACGCTATGCCGTTCGGTTGCCGCCACGAGGCATTCTGCTTTGCCGGCTAAATTTTTCTAACGCTCATGCAACCTTTCTCCCGACGGTACTAAACTTCTATGCCTGACTACGCGAATAAGCGACACGACCAACCGCTGCCCGATCCTGCCGATTTGGAATTGGCGGCGGCCTGCCGTGCCGGCGAACCTCAAGCCCAACGCGCGTTGTGGAAACGGTACAAAAACCGGATGTACGGCGTTTGTCTGCGACTTGCCGCATCGCCCCAGGAAGCGGAAGACTGGTTGCAGGAGGCCTTTATCCAGGTATTTCGGCACATCGAAAAGTACCGGGGCGAGGGCAGTCTGGAAGGCTGGGTGCGGCGAATCGTGGTGCGCACCGCCATCCAACACCTCAAACTGCAACGCCTGAAGACCACCGGGTTGGACGACGAAACGCTGGAACGCCTGCTTTTTGAAAACGCAGAAACGGACGCCGGCGAAAGAGACGAGCCGGGGCGCCTGGTGGGATTGCTTCAACAACTGCCGCCGGGTTTTCGCGCAGTGCTGAACCTGTACGTGTTGGAAGATCGCAGCCATGAAGAGATTGCCCGCGAACTGAATATTACGATTGGAACCTCAAAGTCCCAACTCAGCCGTGCCAAGGCTTTTCTGAAGCGGCTTTTAGATAAAACATTGATATTATTATGAACCAGCCATTACATCCGGAACGTGACGATTTGGAGCAACACTTGCACTCCAAACTGGACAACTATGCCCCCGAAGCCCCCGACCGGCTTTGGGCCGGTATCGAGGCGGAACTTCCGAAGCACCCCCGGCGCAGGCCGGTACTATGGTGGTGGTTATTCGGTGCCGGTGCGGCATTGGTCTTTGTGGGCCTCGCTTATCGTTTCGCCAGGGAGCACACCATAGCTGTGCCCGAACTCCGCAAGGTTGAACCGGAACCGGCAGTAAAACAAAATATGGCGCTTCAAAGCGCGCCGGAACGCCCGGCAAAAGGAACTTCAACTTTGGGAGTCATATCCCAAGCAACAACGGATATAGAAATGACTGAGCCTGAAGCCGTAAATCAGCCTGCTGTTCATTCCAAAATATTTAACCGGGGTAAATATCTCTTCCGGATAAATGCCCCGATACCAGATATTTTACCGGAAAAATATCCATCGGAAACACAGGTACGACACAAAACCTGATGTTCGTTGAGCCAGCCAGGCGCTGTCGCCAATGGAACCCCTGCTCTCCCCGTTAGCGCCGGTCTTGAAAAACGATTTACCCAAAATTCAGCCTTTCCATTTTCCTGTTAAACCAATACGCGAACGGCATTGGGAAATCGGAATCGTCGGCTCGCCGGTCTGGCTTTGGCAAGCGGCATCACCCATCGATCCTCACCACGGAGGACACATCGCCTTTGCCGAGCACCAGCAAGGAGCCGCTACCGGCTGGCAACAGGGCTTGACTATCGGATACTGGTTTTTACCCCGCTGGCGGGTGACGACAGGACTGTTTCGGCGCAACACCACACAGGTATCCTCGCATACCGCTACCCTCCGGCTCATGGACGGGATATGCCTGAATCCTAACGACCCCGGCCCGAAGGAATACGAATTTCAGTACGGCTTATACTCGGGCGCCGGCGAATATCAACTGACCGTGCATATCGCCCAAGTGGATACGGCAAACAAGATGCCTGACGACGAACCCTTCACCTTGGCAATGCGCACCACACGCCGCAACTCCGATTGGGTGCTGCCGCTGGCGGTACAACGCGCATTCGGATATGGCCGTTGGCAGGGATTCGTGCAGGGAGGCCTACAGTTGAGTCTGCCCGGTAGCGCAACGGCACAGGTCGATCACTTCACCGAGGCTTGTATCGACCTGTGTTTTGCCAGCGGACGGATGCCAACTTTAAACATTACGGACCGCGAGAAGGCCTCGATTTCGTGGCTGCTCGGAGCGGGAATGGAGTACCGTATTGCGCCGCGTTGGGCGTTGTCCGTGGCGCCTACTCTTTTTGGGAAAAAAGGCCAAACCGGACTTTCAATGAACGCCGGATTGAGTTTTAAACTTTGAGATTTTCTAAAACAATGAAATTCAATTTTTTAAATAAAATACCAATCGCAATCCTTTTGTTCCATGCCGGACAAAGCCTTGCACAAACGACTATTTTGATTCCCGATACCCTCGCCGGCGATGTAATCAACCTGACCCTGCAAAACGGAACGCGGGAGTTTTACCCAGGCGTGGCCACCAAAACCATCGGCTACAACGGCAATTTCCTCGGCCCCACAATTATTCTGAACCAGGGGCAGCAAGTGACGCTTAACCTGCACAACCAACTCGGCGATACCACCACGACGCATTGGCACGGTCTGCATGTAGCGCCGGCAAACGACGGCAGCCCGCACAATCCGGTTATGGATGGAGAAACTTGGTCGCCTTCGTTCACCGTAATGGATAAAGCGGCGACCTATTGGTACCATCCGCACTTGCACGGAAAAACGCTTAGCCAGGTGGTGAAAGGCGCGTCGGGCTTTATCATCATCCGCGACCCGGAAGAAGCTGCGTTGAACTTGCCGCGCACCTACGGCGTGGACGATGTGCCGCTGGTTTTTCAATGGAAAACCTTCGATGACGCGAAACAAATCGTGGAAATGGACGAAGCGGACAACGAGGTGCTGGTCAACGGCACGATAAACGGTACGCTCGAATTGCCCGCCCAAGTCGTGCGACTGCGTTTACTGAACGGATCGAGCCACCGGTTTTTCGATTTCGGCTTTGCCGATAACCGCTCTTTTAAACAGATCGCTTCCGACGCGGGTCTGCTCAATGAGCCTGTGTCAATGACCCGTCTTATCCTCGGTTCCGGCGAACGCGCCGAAATCCTCGTGGATTTGAGCGGATTACAGGGCAATACCTTGAAATTGCGTCAGTACGGAACCCAACTCCCACAGGGCTACCCCGGCGGAACGATGATGATGGGCGGCATGACCGGCCCGAAAGACAACACGGATTTCGATTTGCTGACCATCCAGATTGTTGCACCGACGGCCAATGCTATCACAACCGTTCCGGCGTCAATGACGACGAACATTGCCTGGCCACAAGCAGGCGCTTCAACCCGCTCGTTCGGCCTGTCGGCGCAACCGATGATGAGCATGACCAATTTCTTTATCAACGGCCTGAAGTTCGATATGGAAACGGTGAATTTCAGTACCCAGGTAGGCAAAACTGAAATCTGGACCATCACGAACCAGACCATGATGGCGCACCCGTTTCACGTTCATGGGATGCATTTTTATGTGCTGGCTGTGAATGGCGCCACCCCGCCGGCCAACCTGCGCGGACGAAAAGACGTGGTGGTCGTTCCGCCGATGAACGGTTCGGTGAAGATTATCCTGAAGTTTGAAGATTTCAGCGATCCCCACATGCCTTACATGTACCACTGCCACATCCTGAGCCATGAAGATACCGGCATGATGGGACAGTTTATCGTCAATTCTGCCGCCTCTGGCACCATTGAAAACCTCGCACAGGAGCACCTACGCATTTCGCCCACTTTGCTCGCGCCGGGTTTGGAAAAGGTGGAGATCAGCGCCGATAACGGCTGGGAACCGGTCCGGATAGAGGTGTACGGCCAGGATGGACGCTTGTTGCTGACCGAACGGAACGCGACGCGGATAGCCGCGGACCGGCTGGCTTCGGGTGTGAATTCCATCCAAATTTTTACTGCCCGCGGTACGGCGGTCTTCAAAATTGTAAAAACAAACTAACCTGCTTTCATCACTTAAATTAAACAACATCCAAGTTTTATGAAAAAACTGCTCCTCTCTGTCCTGTCCTTTCTGTCGGTTTTGTCGGTTCAGGCTCAAAACAACATCGAATTGCACCTTTCCCCACGCCTTGGCGCCGCGCCGTTTGCGTTGAACACACCGGTTTCGGCGGGGTCCTACGATTATAAGATCACGCGGTTGGAATATTACATTTCCGAAATCAAGATCACCCACGACGGTGGCCAGGTAACGCCGATGACGGATATGTACCTGCTCGTTCGCCCCGCCGTTGACAGCATGTACGAACTGGGTTCGTTCCCAGGTATTGTCAACGTGGAAAGCATCACTTTTTCCGTGGGCGTTGACCAAGCCCATAACCACCTGGACCCGGCGGCCTATCCGGCTAATCATCCGTTGGCGCCACAAAACCCAGCCATGCAATGGGGCTGGTCGGCCGGCTACCGGTTCGTGGCTATCGAGGGCAAAGCGGGCACAAACTTCGCCAACGACTATGAAATCCACGCCTTGGGTGACGCGAATTACAAGACCGTGACGCTCGCCACTATCGCAGAAAATCACGCCAACGGAGATAAAACCATTCACTTGATCGCGGATTACGCCCAGGTTTTGAATTCGATCAACGTGTCGGCCGGATTGATCGTACACGGTTCCACGGGTAAAGCCGTGACCTTGATGAACAACATGAAAAATGTAGTTTTCACCGCTGAAATGGTAACCATGACGATAGACCCTACGTTTGAAGGCGCTTTCGCAGTATCGCCCAACCCAGCTGCGCCTGGTGAGGCCATAGTAACCATGACGCTCCCGGCGGGTTATTCCTACCGTGTTACGCTAACAGATTTGATCGGACGGGTGGTAATAAACCAGCCGGTTGCAGCCGATCGCCAATCGTATCCGCTGATCGACGATTTGAATGCCGGCACGTACTTCGTGCATTTGTGGCAACAAGAACGCCCCGTGGCAGTGGAGAAGTTATTGATTACACCCCGTTAATAAGTTTTTTTCTTAAGCAGTTGGCGCGCGCCGGATACGCGATGTATCCGGTGTCGCGCCTGCCTTTGAGTATGAGAGAACTTGGAATATTTGTTGTCCTGGTAGTTTCGCTGTTTGCTTGCCGCAAGGAGACATCGGAACCCGTCATTGCTGCTCCGGAACCGCTGCTGGCCGTGCCGACGGGATTTCCATTTCCGGAATTTCCGGCAGGGAACGAATTGACGCCGGCCCGTTGGGCATTGGGCAAAAAATTATTTTACGATCCCGTTTTGTCTCGCGACAGTACCCTGTCGTGTGCCTCGTGCCACCACCTGGCGAAAGCGTTTAGCGATACGGTAGCGTTCAGTCCCGGCGTGGGTGGGTTACCCGGTACGCGCAACGCGCCTACCTTGGCGAATATCGGTTACCATCCGTATTTCACTCGGGAGGGTGGAGTGCCGACTTTGGAAATGCAAATCCTGGTACCGATCCAGGAGCACAACGAATTCGATTTTAACATCCTGCTTATTGCCGAGCGATTGAAACGCGACACGGCTTACGTCCGAATGAGTCGCGAAGCCTACGACCGCGAACCGGATGCTTTCGTAATTACCCGCTCCATTGCCTGTTTCGAAAGAACCTTCGTGAGCGGACAAAGCCGTTACGACCAGTATTTTTTTCAGGGAAAAACTTCGGCGTTGACGGCGGCGGAAAAACGCGGCATGGATTTGTTTTTTTCCGAAAAAACCAACTGCTCGCAATGCCACTCCGGGTTTAACTTCACGAATTACGCTTTTGAAAACAACGGCCTTTACGCCGATTACCCGGACCCCGGCCGGTTCCGCCTGACCGAACTGGAAGGCGACCGCGCTCGCTTCAAAGTAGCTACGTTACGAAATGTAGCGTTTACTGCGCCGTATATGCACGACGGCAGTTTGCAAACCCTGGAAGCCGTGGTCGAGCATTATAATTCCGGCGGACAGCCGCATCCGAACAAAAGTTCGTTGGTGCGGCCTTTGGGCTTAAGTGCCGGCGAAAAAGCCGATTTGGTGGCATTCCTGCGCAGCCTGACCGATGAAGCCTTTGTCAACAATCCAAAATTTCGTCAACATTGATTTTACCGAACATGAAAAAACTGCTTCTACTCCTGTTCCCTGCAATTACTTTTTTTGCTTGCGACTCGAAAGACCCCGTTGAACCGCCCGCTACATACGATCCCACGCCTTATAATCTTGACGTGGGTTATTTTCCTACCCCCGATTTGCCTGCCGACAACAAACTGACAGTAGCCGGCGTACAGCTGGGCCGGATGCTTTTTTACGAAAAAATGCTTTCCAAGGACGGCTCGCAGTCTTGCGCCGATTGCCACCAGCAAAAAGACGGTTTTTCGGACATGCGCCAATTCAGCATCGGTGTGGAAGGCCTGCCGGGAAAACGCCAAGCCATGCCGGTGATGAACCTGGCTTGGCACCTCAATGGCTTGTTTTGGGACGGACGCGCTCCGCTCGTGCGCGACCAGGCATTGAAACCGATACAGGATCCGCTGGAAATGAATGAAACCTTACCCAACGCTGTGACCAAACTTTCCACCGATAAACGGTACACCGATCAGTTCATCCGGGCATTCGGCGATACGGCGGTTACTTCTGAACGTATGGCCTTAGCCTTGGAACAATTCATGCTCACGATGGTATCGAACAACTCAAAATATGACAAATGGAAAAACGGCACGGCTACCCTGACCGATAGCGAGGAACGCGGACGCCAGCTGTTTTTTACTGAATTCGATCCCTTTGGCTCAGAGAGCGGGGCAGAATGTTTTCATTGCCATGCGGGATTTAACTTCACCAACGACGAATTTATGAACAACGGTCTCGATGCCGATGCGGAACAAACCGACGAGGGTCGCCAAAAAGTGTCGGGCAATCCGTTGGACAAAGCCCGGTTCAAGGTGCCGAGCCTGCGCAATATTGCACTCACCGCACCGTACATGCACGATGGGCGTTTCACCACCCTGGAAGAAGTGATCAACCACTACAATACCGGCGTCAAGTCTTCCGCTACGGTGGACGAATTGATGCAATACAATCTGCAACCAGGAGGCTTGCAACTCACGGCACAGGAAAAGGCGGATTTGGTGGCATTTTTAAAAACGCTGACCGACGAAACCTTTCTGACAAACGCGGCGTATAAGTCGCCGTTTTGATCTGCAAAGCGCTGAGTGTTTAGCATCTAACCATTCTAAAACTACCCTTATGTTAAAAATACTACGTCTAACTTGCCTGTGCTATCTGTTGATAACCGGCGGACAATCCCTGTCGGCCCAATGCCAATCCGACGAAATAGAAATTCGGCTCTTAGTCGAAACGGATAATTACGGCTATGAAACCTTCTGGTCGCTCGTGCCGGGTGGTAATGGATGCGGGGTTGCGCCGATTGCATCCGGCGGAAACGCCAACCAGGTTGGCTGCAACGGCGGCGGTCAGCAGGACGCGACGACCGCCTTCGGGTACGGCGATAACGCGACGGTGAACGCCGGCCCCTGGTGCTTAAAAACCGACTCGATCTATACCCTTCACTATGTGGACGACTACGGCGATGGCGGCGCATCCTTTACCATTTTGATCGGCAACTACCCGGTTCATCATTTCAAAAGCAACGGAAACAACGGTTCGTTTTATTTTAAAGTTGCCTTACCGCTCGATTACAACGCGGCACTCCTCAAAATCGGCACTTACGGCTTCAACGATCTGAAACCGACCGCTATCCACGGGCAGATGTTCAACATGGGCGCTTCGCCGATTACATCCGTCAATGTCAGTTATTCCATAGATGGAAATGCACCCCTGACTGAAACGATGACTGGCCTGAACGTCGAACCGTTTACATCGGCTCATTTTAGCCTCTCTGCGCCTTGGGCGCCCGCCGACACGGGCAATTATCAACTGAAGGTATGGCTATCCAATATCAACGGCAATGCCGACCTCGAACCGGGGAACGACACACTCGGAAAAGCCGTTTATTTCCGAGCGCCGATTCCGAACCTGATCGACCGTTACCTGGCGGACTCGGTAGTTATCAAAACGGTCGGCACTTCTGCCGATGGTTTGGACAAACCCCGCGATCTGGCCTTTGCGCCTACACCTGCGCCAACCCTGTGGGTGGTGAACAAAAAAACGGAAAGTAGCGGCGGCAGCACGGTGACGTATTTTGATGCGGGATTACCTACTCAGGATGCCCGACTGAAAAAAGACCAAAACTCCTGGCATTTCATGTCGCTGCCCACCGGCATCGCATTCAGTTATAATGGCAATTTTGCCACTTCTCCCGGCGTGCTCGACGCCAATCACCAAGGCGGCGGCGCCCATTTCACCGGGCCGGCACTCTGGAGTAGCGATTGGTCCATATACGCCGAACCTTCCGGCGGCAACGGCAGCCACCTCGATATGCTGCATCAAAGCCCATTCAGCATGGGCATCGAATGGGAAGAAGATAACGTGTTTTGGGTGTATGATGGCTATAACAAAAATATTGTGCGTTATGACTTTGGCGACGACCACGGCCCCGGCAACGACGATCATTCCGACGGCATTGTCCGTCGGTACACCGAAATTGCGGTGAATCGCATTGACGACAATATCTCCAACCACCTGGCACTTGACCGCGAAAGCGGTTGGCTCTACATCGTAGACAACGGTAACAAACGGGTACTTCGCCTGGATATCCATTCCGGTACGCCAACCAGTAACCTGACACCATACGCCGAGCCTTTGCATGAATATAAGGCCGTGACCGGCGCCGACTGGTCGGTGTACATTGATAGCCTCGACAAACCGAGCGGGATCGCGGTCATCGGCGATTATCTGCTGGTGTCGGACTACGGAACCGGCGAAATCATCTTTTACGACCGCAGCGGCGACGAAGGCGTGGAACTGGGCCGATTCGATACCGGTCCCGGCGGCATCATGGGCATTGAAATCGGGCCTGACGGGAAAATCTGGTACGTGAACACCACGCAAAACAGGCTCTATCAATTAGACTACACGCCGTTCACGGTGGCGACCAACGAACCGGACAATAGGCCGGCATTTTCGGTATCGCCCAATCCGACCGACGGGGCTTTCGAGGTCAGATTCAGGGCGGCCAATTCCGTAACTGACTACCGGTTGCGCGTCCTGAACACTCTGGGTCAGTTGGTCGTAAATGAACCCGTAGCCGGCCGCTCGTCGGTGCGTGTTGACTTGTCCGGACAATCGGAAGGATATTATTTTGTTCAAATTGCCGGCGAAAAAGGCAGTCGCACGGAGCGAGTGCTGTTGTTGTCAAATTGAGCGTGCGGCACTTTGTCCAAATTCGGCGACAGCCATCACATTATGCAAAAAATGAAGAAAAAATCATGACGCGATACACACTCTTGCCAGTATCTCTCTTAAGCGGTCTCCTCGCGTTAGCGAATTTTGCCCCACCCGCCGCCGGCCCATGTGATTCGCCCGTAGTGGGCGGACACACCGGCGCTCCAGGCGAGACCAGTTGTACTGGCTGCCACGGCGGCACGGCCAATACCGGCACCGGTACCCTGACCCTGGCACTCAGCGACACTACATTGCGGTACATCCCAGGGGAAACGTTCGATGCTACCGTCATACTTCGACAAACCGGACGCGATAAATTTGGGTTCGTGGGACTAGCGTTGAAAGACGCGGGCAATACGACCGTAGGCACGTTTACAATTGACGATGCGGTACGCACTCGAACTTTTAGCGACGGCCCGCGTAAGTACGTCTCGCATACGCCCTGTGGCGCCGACGCTGTTCCACCGGACAGTCTTTCATGGACCTTTCATTGGAAAGCGCCGGCAACCAATGTGGGAAACATTACGCTCTACCTTGCGGGTTTGGCCGCCAACCACAATCATGCATTGAGTGGAGACGATACGTACACAATGGCCGTACATTTCGTGCCGGATACCATTTTGCTAAGCGCGAAAGAGCCTGTTTGGGTTAATCGTCTTAGACTTTGGCCCAATCCAGTTACAGATGCCGTCCACTTTGCTACGGAGGATTTGAGACCGGTACATAAAGTGGAAATCTGGTCGGGAGAAGGACGTTTGCTATTCGTTTCACCGCTGACACAAAATCAACTTTCCGTGAAAGATTTGGATGCAGGCGTTTATTGGCTGCGGGTGTATGAAAGCACTGGCACTACGCTTGGGCAGGCTACTTTTGTGAAACGGTAAACCTGCCGGCCTATGCGTCACACCAAACAATACTACCTCCGCCGCCTGCACCGCTACCTGGGCGTGACCATCGGGATTCAATTTTTGCTCTGGACGGCTGGTGGTCTGTATTTCAGCTGGTCGGATATGGACGAGATACATGGCGACTTTCAGCGCCGGCCTGCGCCGCTGTTGGCGCCCGACACGGCAATCTGGGTATCACCCTCGGTGGTTATAGCCAACCTGCGGGCAGCGGGAGAACAGCCGGACAGTATTCTCAGTTTACGGCTCGTGCCGGTGCTCGATGCAGTTTGTTGGCAGGTAATTTTTTTTGAAAAGGACACCCGCCACCGGCACCCGCGCAAAGCGCATTTGGCGGATGCGAAAACCGGCGCGCTACGCCCATCTCTATCAAAAGAAGAAGCTGTGGAAGTGGCCGCCCGGCAGTTCAACGGCGTTCCGACCCTACAATCAGCTGATTACCTCGAATCCGTGCCATTAGACCATGAATACCGGGGAAATGCGTTGCCTGCCTGGGCGGTTACTTTCAAACATTCGTCCAAAACCGTTGTGTATGTCGCCGCAGAGCTGGGCACAGTGGAAAAATTCCGCAATGAAAAATGGCGTGTTTTCGATTGGCTGTGGATGTTGCACGTCATGGACTACGAAAGCCGCGACCACATCGGCAACTGGCTGTTGCGAGGCTTTTCCATTTTGGGGTTGCTCACCATTTGCTCGGGGTTCACGCTGTTCGTTGTCACTTCACCGGTTATTCAAAAATGGGCAAAAAGATAGGATAGGCCACATTTTTAAGCGTATAAAAACTCTTTACTCATCCTGTAAAAAACAAAATTGTTCTACAACAAGAGTCCGGTTGAAACGTTACCTTTGCATGTCGAAATATTCATGTTGCATGAAACGTCTTTTTTACTCGGCACTTCCCTTATTTTTCATAGCCGTCCTGGCTCTAAGTCAGGCGTATGCCTGTGGGGATTCCGACTGCAAAGACGCGACACAAGAACAGACCGCAACTAAGCAACAGCCTGAAAAAAAATCTTGTTGCGAAAACAACAACAGTCCGGCTTCCTGCTGCGAAAAAGATGAAACTGGCCATGCCAGCGACCATGATTGCAACGGCCAATGCGACGGAAAGTGCGGCGGACATTGCACTTGCCCTACCGTACATTCAGGCGCTGCTTTTTTTGGAGATTTTTCGCTCCGTTTTCCGCCCTCGCAGCCTGTTTTTACGAGTTTTTACTACACCACTCCTTTTCTGTCCAACGTCAGTTTGGACATCTGGCTACCGCCGGATAACCGGGCTTAAAGTCTGTTAGCCAGTGGTATGCCCGTTTCTCAACGGATTTCCTGTAATCACGTCATTTCATAAAAAGAACTTTGACCGTTCCAACTTATTCCGAACGGCACGGATGCCGGGTTTTCGGTCACGGTTCATCGATGTGTTACAGATAACCTCCTTTGTTTGATTGGCCCACGGCCAAGAGTTTACCACTATTGTCGGTCTGAACTTTTCTTCCCTTTTCATTTACGAATTTCGAGGCCTGCGCGGACCGAATAGCATGACTAATTGCCATGTATGATTTCTAAGTATTTTATTATCAGAAACTTAAATTAAACTTATTCAACTATGAAATTCAAACTGCTTTTCAGCCTTGTCTTTTTAGCAGGGTTTTTTTTTGTTGCCTGCAATCACGATGCACCGGCATCCAAGCTGCCCGCTGCTACCGCCGAAAGTAAAAATGTAAAATACCAATGCCCGATGGACTGTGAAAAAGGCAAACTCTACGACCAGCCCGGCTCCTGTCCTGTTTGCAAAATGGATTTGAAAGCCGTTGAAGTACCCGATTCAGAGGGGCATGGCGGGCATCATCACGAAGAAAGTAAAAAAGAAGAAGGGGACTCGGATCACTAATCCTCGGTAAATCGAAACTGGCTGATAATGAGCCTATCATTTCTTTAATTTATTCATTTTCAAAATAATAATTTCAAATGTATTCAGCTAAAATCGTTTTTTCAATTCTGGCGCTAAGCGTATGTTTCTTCAATGCCATCGGCGCGCAACAAATGACAGGTCTGACTAAAAAGGCAGCGACCGCCGTTACGCCAACCACTCAGACCGAAACATTCCAGGTGCTCGGCAACTGCGGGATGTGCAAACGTACCATCGAAAAAGCTGCAACCCAGGCCGGCGCCGCATCCGCCAATTGGGACGTAGAAAAAGACCTGCTCACTGTGTCCTTCGACCCGGCCAAAACTTCTGTGGACGTTATTCAGAAAGCCGTGGCCCGGTCCGGCTACGATAACGTGGGTTACAAAGCGCCCGACGAGGCCTACAACGACCTGCATGGCTGCTGCCAGTACGACCGCAGTGGAGCGCCGGGCAGTGCGAAGTCGTGCGGAATGATGGAAGACGAAGCGCCTAAGAATTAAATACGCCAGAAAAATAATTCAGAAAAAAATCACCCCGGCGGTTTCCCGCCGGGGCTTTTTCCTGAATATACAAATAAAGGATTGAGCCTGTCTGTCTGAATAAATCTATTTCCATTTCGCTCAAATTTTATTTA
This sequence comes from Lewinellaceae bacterium, assembly GCA_016716135.1. GTDB lineage: Bacteria > Bacteroidota > Bacteroidia > Chitinophagales > Saprospiraceae > M3007. The sequence continues at coordinate 40,034 of JADJWX010000002.1, forward strand.
CATGAAACTACCGATTAGATTATCTGGAATGAGCCTGCTGGCAGTGTTGGCCGTACTCGCTTGTACAAAATGCCGGAAAATGGACATGAGCAATGCAGCCACGGCCCGCGAGGTAGTGGAGAGCAGCAGCTTCGTCAATCCACTCGCAGTGCCCGCAATTTTGGCTGGCGTCAACGCTACCCTCACCACCCAAACCGGGACGGCCGCACTCGGCAGCGGTATCACGGTCAGTGCCCTCGGTTACGGCAGCGCGCCGATCCTTGGCCCGACGATTCGCATTCGGCAAGGCGAACAATTCAACTTGGCCTTTTCCAATAACCTCACCGAGCCGACCAATATTCACTGGCATGGTTTGGAAGTGCCTGCTGCACAAGACGGCTATCCAACCGATGTTACCACTCCTGGGGGGTCTTTCCAGTACAACTTCCAAGTAAAAAACCGTCCGGGTACATACTGGTATCACCCTCATCCCGATATGGCAACGGCCAGCCAAGCTTATCGGGGATTGGCCGGTTTTTTCCTTGTTTCTGCTCCGGAAGAGGACGCATTGGGCCTGCCAACCGGAGAATATGATGTGCCACTTGTGGTACAAGACAAGCGGCTCGACGGTGGGTTGGCCTACAATCCCAACACTGACGACCGCAGCATCGGAATGTTTGGCGAGTCGGTATTGGTGAATGGAACGGCGGGGCCGGTTTTGGGAGTGGCTACCCGAACATATCGTTTTCGACTGCTCAACGGCTCCAATGCCCGTATCTATAATTTTGCACTTTCGACCGGAGCCAAATTCCAATTGATCGGTACGGACGGAGGGCTACTCGATGCCCCGCAGGAAATTTCGACTATCCTGCTCGCATCCGGCGAGCGCGCCGATGTGTTGGTCGATTTCAATGGTCTGGTTGCCGGTACGGAATTGTATTTACAGAGCAATGTCTTCGCCGGTACGCCGTCGCAGGGCAAGCAATCGTTTAAAATCCTGAAATTCACCGTTAACCGTCAAGAACCGGACAACTTCAAGTTACCCGCTTCCCTGATGCCCGTGGAGGCACTTGCCTCTTCACAGGCAGTGGCTACCCGGTCATTCAATATCGGACACATGATGGAACATGGCGGGATGGCGGGCATGATTATGCACCCACTCGATGGTAAAACCTTCGACGCCAATCGCCGGGACGAAGTCGTGAAAGCCGGGACGGTCGAAATCTGGGAATTTGATAACACTATGGGCACTGAGACGCACCCGATGCACCTGCACGCCGGACAATTCCAGGTGCTCGAACGTATCGGCGGACGTGGCATCGTGCAGCCTTGGGAAAAAGGCTGGAAGGATACCGTGCTGGCTTTTCCCGGTGAAAAAGTGCGCATCATCGTCCGATTCCCCGACAACAAAGGCAAGTTCGTCTTCCACTGCCATAATCTCGAACACGAGGATGGCGGGATGATGCTCAATTATGAAATTCAGTGACACTTAAATTCATTCATTTTTAAACATAAAATTGCACAACAATGAAGTATCTCATGCCCTTTTTCGCCGCCTTGCTCTTGTTGGGGGTGGTTGCCTGCAAAAAAGACGAAACATTCACCGAAAAACTGACCGCCGAGTGGAATTCTACGGCGATCAAAGTTGATGGCGTGGCAGCCCCTTCGACCACGACTATGTTCCTGCACTTACAAACCGGCAACAACTTCGAAATCACCACCAACATCGCACCATTTACACACCCCACTTCCGGTGTATGGAGCGCCGACGAGGCTAATTCGAAACTCACGCTGGCCGGAAATATCTGGACCATTCATCACCTGGAAGGCAACACCCTGCGCATCGGCAATACAGTGGACGGCAAAGAAATCGAAATTGATTTGGAGAAGTAATCAATGACGTTGTCATAAACACGCTTAGCCGGATTGAGTGAACGCAAGTCGCCCACTGGCGCTTTACTACAAAAGCAGGTAGTTATTTTAATATCCGGTGGTGCGGAAGTCATTTCGTGCCACCTTTCACCGCCTCTCTTATAATATAATTACTATGAAATCTATCACAGTCCTAAATATATCCCGTATTTAAGCAGGTTTCGGGGTTTTACAGCCTTCCCGGGGGGGCAATTCTTCTTCGTCATATCCTCCGGGGGGCTGTTTTTATGCGAAAAATAATTATTTAGTTGATGAAGTTGCCCGCCCGAAATACATCGGTGATTCGGGCCGGGCAACGTTTAAATCATTATTCTTCAGGATATTTGTTAATGACATTCCGTCTCCTGTTCAAAAAACAGTTGGATATGAGTACTACTAAATTCATTCCTGCACTTCGGTTTCACTGGCTCACAAAGATTTACGATGTAGTAGTGGGCTGGTTCATGCCCGAACGTCGGTTCAAACAGGCCTTGATTGACCGTGCCAAACTTCACGGTTATGAGAAGGTACTTGATTTCGGTATTGGGACAGCCACACTATCATTAATGTTGAAAAAAGCCTTTCCTGAACTGGACGTGACTGGGATTGACGTAGATAAAAAGGTATTGTATATTGCCAAAAAAAAGACTACAAAAACCGGTATCCGTTTAAAATACTATAAAGGTGGAGCATTACCGTTTGAAGACCAGTATTTCGATCGTGCGGTGTCAAGCCTCGTCATCCATCACTTGACGGATAGCCAAAAACAAGTCGCGTTTCGTGAAATGTTGCGGGTATTGCGACCCGGTGGTAGTCTGGTCATTGCTGATTGGGGGCGACCTACAAACGGGCTGCAACGCCTGCTTTTCTACCTGGTACAATGGCTCGACGGATTCGAGACCACTGCTGCCAATGTCCAGGGATTGGTGCCGGGCATGATGGCGGTGGCTGGATTTAAAGAAGTACAGCGGCACGAACGGTTTCAAACGGTTTTCGGCACTTTGGAAATCCTCTCGGCAAGGAAAACTTCGTAATTCATCATTTCAAAAATTGTATAAATCATGTGGAATAATATCCTGCGCCTACTCAAATGGTTAATCCCCAAAAAGAAATGCTGCCAATAAAGAGAGGCTCGTTCGCTTTACAGGCATCTGTTAGCATAACGAATCGCTCGATTGATCGCCTTTTTAAAAATTGAAACAATGCTATGACCCGCGCAGAAAAATACCTGCAATTGGTAGAGTTCCGGCAGCGAGCGACTTTCCCACCCGGCTTGCAAAACCCCTCGCAAATAGAAGGGGGTAAATTCGATTGCCCACAACTCGGCCCCTGGTCGCTCTGGCAAGGCAATCTTGACGCGGAGATGCTGGTGATAGGGCAAGACTGGGGGGATGAAAATTATTTCCGGCTGAACGGAGGGCGGGATACCGACGATAATCTTACCGATCAAAATTTGCGCAAATTGCTGACCTCAATCGGGTTTGACCCAGGGCCGCCGTCAAGCCCGATGGAACAACCACTTTTTTTTACCAATGGTGTGCTGGGCATCAAGTCGGGCGGAATGTCGGCGGATTTGAAGCACGACTGGTTGCGGCATAGTTCGTTGAACTTTACGGGGCCTTTGATTGAAATTATTCGCCCCAAGTTGATTATTACCCTGGGAATCAGTGCCTATAAGGCGATACGCTTCATATTTCCATATTTACCCTACGAACCGATGAACAATTTGTTAAAATACCCGCCTTTTCATTTATCGGGTAGCGGAGTGTTGTTTCCGATGGCCCATTGCGGCGGTTTGGGCTCGGTAAATCGAAACATGGAAGAGCAATCGAAGGATTGGAAAAAAATTGTTCCTTATCTTCATTTGCCAAAATAAACTGCGTAGGTATAATGAAATCACAATAACAATAATTTCATCCATGCACCATTTCCAAACCCTTATTGAGCAATATAAACGCGACCCGGAGTCGGTATACAACACCTGGTTCGTCAGCAATGACGAACGGCTGAAGGCCTTTCGCAGCATCCGTCGGGGTGTATTGCAGGTAGTTGCTGACATACGAGAGGGCAGGTTTCCTAACGATTTCAAAGGTTCTTCGCTTGAATTCGTGCTTTCCTGCATTGCAGAGCAAAAACAAGTATTCGAGGGTGCGGCGCACCCGTTTTACTGGAAACCCAAATTGCGCATCCCGGACATCTACGAAAACGCGGTAAACAAACGGGCCTTTGGCCAATTTCTGGAAAACTGCCTCAACGCCAAATCTGAAAAAACGTTGCTCGACGAAATCATCCGCCTCGATAACCTGAAAATAAAAGGGCTGGGGCCGGCCGTCGCTTCTATTTTGTATTTCCTGCACCCGACGTTAATGCCGCCGTTCAATACGGCCATTTTAAACGGATTCAACACCCTTTTTCACGAAAAGCGCAAACTCGGCTCTTGGTCGGAGTACCTAAAAATGCGTGAAGTCGTGCTGGAAACCAACCGCAAACACCTGGCCGACCTTTCTACCGACTTCGGTTGCCTCGCCGGGCTGTTGTTTGAAATCGGGGCGCAAAAAATGGCTGCCGGGACAGACGAATACCTGAACGACGCAGATCGCGAGAAACTCGAAAAAACGCTCGAAAAACGCCGCCGCGAAGTGCTCACTGACCACGAGGAGGGCAATCTGCACACCGAAATGCAGTATCACCTGATTAAGATTGGCAACGCCCTGGGCTACGACGTATTCCCGGCCAGTAATGATCGTTCCCGTGCCTACGACGGGCAAAGTTTTTCATTTCTGTGTCCCAAACCTTTCCCTGAACTGACTATCGAGCGCGACACGTTAAACACGGTAAAACTGATCGATATGCTGTGGTTTGAGAAAAATACAAGCAATGTGGTGGCTGCTTTTGAAGTAGAAAAAAGCACCTCGATATACAGCGGTATCCTGCGTCTGACCGACCTTTCTTATTCGATTGCCGACGGCGACGAGGTGTTTTATATTGTCATACCCGATAAACGGGAAAAGGATGTCATGCTGCAGCTTTCACGCCCGGCAGTCAAAAATAACAGTGTGGAAATCCGTTACATCCTGTTTTCCGATCTGCGCACGCATTGCGACGCATTGTGCAAGTTTGGCGACAGCCACCACATCATGCATAAGATTGCCAAGAAAGCCTGTTGAACTGTACCGAAGTCCGAATTAGACCTGATTTTAAGAATGATAAAATATACAAACACCCGCCGTTTTTTTCCGCTACTCGCCGCCGCGCTCGGCTTTTGCTTCCCGACTAAATTCGTTTTTGCACAGCAAACGCCCTGCCTCTTCGATTCTTTGTACCCCGCACACCGCCTCGAAACGGCCGAGGCCGGTATCCGCACGGGTTTTCAAAAGCGAATATTGCAGGCGGCAGATAACCATGCATCTGACGACAGCATTCGCATCATCCCTGTCGTTGTACATGTCATACACAACGGCGGCACGGAAAATATCTCGACAGCCCAGATAGAAAGTCAAATTCGCATCCTCAACGAAGATTATGGTAAACTGACCGGTACCCCGGGCGACGGTGACGGCGTAGATACCCGTGTGCGTTTTTGTTTGACAAAAATAGACCCGCAAGGCCGCTGTACCGACGGCATCGTGCGGCTCAAAACGCCGCTCACCGCTCACAAACCTGTGGACCGCGCTACCCTCAAACAACTGTCGTTTTGGGACAATACGCGCTACCTCAATGTGTATGTTGTGAAAAGTATCACAGGGGGAGTCGGCGGCTATTCTTCATTCCCCTACGCCCCGCCCGATGAGGACGGAATCGTGGTGCGCGCCAACCTGTTCGGCAACGTAGGTACGGCGGCGTCTTCCGGCGGGCGTACGATGACACACGAAGTCGGGCACTGGTTCGGTCTGTATCACACCTTCAACGGCGGCTGCGGGCAGGACACCTGCGCCGACGGTGATTATGTGTGCGATACACCGCCTGTCGCCAACCCCAACTATACCTGTAGCCTGAATGCAAACTCCTGCGCCAACGATAGCCCCAACCTACCGGACCAGGTGCGCAACTACATGGACTACTCGCCCGACGACTGCAAAAACAAGTTCACGCAAGGGCAAAAAGAACGCATCGTAGCCACGCTCGATACGGTGCGCACCCTCATTTGGTCGCCCGCCAACCTCGCTTCTACCGGCTGCGATTCGGCATACCAAGCCCCTGCCATTTGCCCTGTCGCAGTAGATTTTGTGACACTCACGCCCACCGTCTGCACCGGCAACCAGGTTTATTTCATGGACCGCTCGCTCAATGCAGCCACCGCCTGGCAGTGGTCGTTCCCCGGAGGGACACCCGCCAATTCCACGCTCCAAAATCCAACGGTAAAATACGACACAGTTGGTGTCTATCCTGTGACGCTCATTGCATGGAACGCCAACGGCAGCGACACGCTTACGCTTAACAATTACATCGAAGTCACAGAACCAGGCGTCGGTGCGCCGCTGCCTTTCGCTCGTAACTTTGACGACGGACAGTACCCGCCCGAAGGTATCTCCATCATCAACCCCGACGGCGGCATCGCCTGGGAACTCGACTCTGCCGCCGCCAGAAGCGTTCCCTACTCCATGCGTATCAATAACCTCATAAATACAAACTACGGCACCCGTGACGAGATCGAATTGCCTTTCCTCGACCTCACGACCGCTCACCCGGATTCTATGGTGCGCATGACGTTTTGGTGGGCCTACGCCCGCAGCGATGCGAACTACTCCGACGAACTCATCGTGCAACTGTCGAAAGACTGCGGTTTCAACTATACCCAGATTTTGACTAAATCGGGAAGTACGCTCGTCACCGGCCCTACCCAGACTACGCCGTTTATCCCCGATGCTTCGCAGTGGAAAAAAGCGACAATTAACCTCAATGCCTACCGAACGGAACATTACGTCAAAATCCGCCTCGTAAACGTGACCGATGGCGGCAACAATCTGTACATCGACGACCTCTACGTCGGCGATGGCGGGACTGTCACAGCGACCGATGAACTGCAAAGCGGGATGAGATCGGTGCGATTCTTTCCTAACCCTGCCCGCGACTACGTACAATTTTTAATTCCACCTGGTCTGAATACCCCGGTGCATATTCGCGCTTACGATACTCCGGGTAAATTACTTCGGGATTATGGCGAGTATGCCAGTAATTCTTCTCCGATACTGAACCTCGCTGGATTACCGCCGGGGTTCCTCTTTTTTACCCTTCAATTTGTTGGCCTTTCGTACACGACAAGGGTAGCCAAGCTGCCGTAAAGCGATTAAAAAGTAATATCGATGAAAAATTGGTTCATTTGGATTGTATTTTTCTTACCGGCAAACCTGCCGGCGCAACCACTCAAAACCTTCCAACTGATGGCTTCCGAAGACGGCACGGTGAAAATGCCCGACGGAGCAACTTTGCCCGTTTGGGGGTTTCAAGTACCCGGCGGAAATCCTGTAGCATATCCCGGTCCGAGGCTTGTGGTCTCAGAAGGCGACAGCGTTAGAATCAGTGTGTACAATGCAGGCAGTATGGCGCACAGCTTTCACTTGCACGGATTCGGAAGTGACACCTCCAACAACGGTGAACCGGCAAACCCGCAGATCATTCAATCTGGCAATACATCCGTTTTTGCGTTCCGGGCGAGTGCCGCAGGTGATTATTTTTATCACTGCGGCTTACAAAACCCGGTACACGGGCAAATGGGTATGGCAGGTCTATACACCGTCCTGGCCGCTGGTGGAGAGAAAAGAGCCTACACAAACGGCCCCCAATATTTCAAGGATTATCATTGGCTCTTGGGTGAAATTGATAAGGACTGGCGCCTGAATCCGCCGCAACAGGGCAACCTGCCGCCATTTTCTCCGGATTATTTTGTTATCAACGGTCGGTACGGCGATGCATTGGGCGATTACAATGGCGACGTAGCGATCTTGACAGCACTCGACCAATTGCCCGTCTTCTTAACGCTAACCCATTTCGGCGCCGGGCGCCGGGAAGTCATTTTCCCCGAAATACTGTCGGCGACAGTGGCCGTTCGCAACGGTGTCCCGCAAATACCGGCTGTACCAACCGATACGCTCAGCTTATCGCCTGGCGAAAGCATCGGCATCATACTCCAACCAATCATCAATGGAGAAGACAGCATCCGGGTCAATTATTATGCTCCTGTAAGCGAGGCTTTGTGGCATCAAAACGCGGCGCCTATTTATATTCAGCACCACAGTGCTACTTCGGAAGCAGCAACGGATAACTTCGTCCAGATTTTGCCGAACCCGGTCGCGGATTTTTTGACGGTGCAATTCAATATGCCGCCGCCGAAGGGCAAAATAGAAGTAGAAATTTTTTCGGAAAACGGCGGTTCGGTCTTGCGGCAAGATATCTCGCCTGATCAAAGTATTCAGGTACAGCATCTGGCTGCCGGAATATACTTCTTGAAAATCAGGGGCGAAAACGGGTGGATAATCGCTGGACGGACCTTTTTAAAACAATAAGAGAACCATATACCGGAACACAAGGATAAACCGGGTAAAAATTACCATTTCGAATAATTTTAACCAACTTACATACTCACATGAAATACCTGTTTTTCAATCTGTTATTCGGCATTACATATCTGATTGCCGCTTGCAGCGATACGCCTGTTTCCAATGCGAATATGACCAAAGAACCTGAAGTCTGTTACAATCCCAACGCATTGGCCAACGATACAACCAAACGAAGCGTCAAGTCCGCAGTAGCAGGAAAGATCGGCAATGCCTCGGTGAATATCAACTATTATTCGCCCAAGGTACGCGAGCGCGTTATCTGGGGTGGTCTCGTGCCCTTCGGCGAGGTATGGGTGACGGGTGGTCACGACGCCACGAACGTGGAAATCAGTCATAACTTTGAAGTAAATGGCGTACAAATCCCGGCGGGCAAATATGCTTTTTTTACTATTCCCGGCAAGGAGTTTTGGACTGTCATCCTCAATAAAAAATGGGACCAGCACTTAGCCAATGATTATGACCAAAAGGAAGATTTAGTACGCATCCAGGTTACGCCCGAAACCAATAATCACACAGAGCGGCTCCAATATTTCGTGGAAGATGCCGGCAACAACGAGGGAGCTATTGCAGTAGCATGGGAGAAATTGAAAATTCGGTTGCCCCTGAAAATTAAAGATTAACCGGCCGGTTACCAAACCTGATTCCACAAGGTTTGGAACTTCGTTTTTGCTGTTTTCGGGAAACTTGCTTAGACACAACTTTAAATCCACTGCCATGCGTCACATACTCATCCTGCTTACCGCCTTTCTTTTGCTGGTTTCCGGCTACCTTTCCGCCCAAACCCTCACCGGTACAATCACCGATGCCCTCGACGCACCCGTCGCCAATGCCCGGATCACGTTGTTCAACGCGGATACCTCCTGGTTTTGGGAAGCCCGCTCCGATGCAGGCGGCAAATATTTATTTGAAAACCTGCCCGGCGGTGGCCCATACCTGTTTTTCGGTGTCGCCAAACCTGGCTTCGCCTATTTCCAAAACGCCACGACAGGCATTCTGGGCACGATCATCCACGACGCGCAACTCGAACTGGAAACCGAGCCAGGCAAGTGGGACATCGTTATGAACTCACCGGAACCGCTCGGCGGCACCGACCTCGGCGTATTGATGCCCGACGGCAGCATCTACTATTGCCACAATACCAAAGACCCTTTCTTTTTTGTGCCGACCAAAAACGACACGGCTTTTGCCAAGGGAAGTACGCTGGCCCAAGGCTGTGTCGCCCCAGCCTTGCTCTCCGACGGGCGGGTGCTGTTCGCGGGCGGCACATTGGAAGAAGACGGCTTTGGGCCTGCCTGCAAAAAGATCAAAACCTTCGATCCGCTCACTGACCTGTGGCCATATCAACCCGATATGCTGGATTACCGCTGGTATCCGATCCTCGCGCCCTTGTACGACGAACGGTTGCTTATTGTGGGCGGCGGCGACCAGAATACCGGTCAGAGCAATGCCAAACGGACCAAAACCTCCGAAGTGTACGACCCAAGCACCGGCTTCACCCAATGGACTGACACCGTGCATTTTGGCAACGAAGTGTCAGCCATCGTGCCACTTTATACCGGCAAAATCCTGATGACTTTCCGCCCGCCACAACTGTTCGATCCGGCCACGCTGCAATGGGATTTTGCCGCCGATTTCGTGCAGGGCAACCGTTTGCCCAACGGCGACCACTGCGACCATGAGATCGTGCTGCGACCCAACGGCCGGGAGCTAGCCATCGGGTACACATCATTCACGCCGGGGCAGCCGGGGGTCAACGTCGAAATTTACGATCCTGAGCAGGATGCCTGGACGCTGGGCAGCAACTTTGCGCCCACCCGATCCCGTGCAAAAGTGGTGCAGTTACCCGATCAGAAAATCCTTGTCATGGGAGGCTATAAAGAGCAAACGACCGACCCTACTCCGGTGAACAATTGGGGTTACATGGGCCTTGCCGACCAGTACGACCCGGACGCAAATTCGTGGCGCAGATTGGCGAGCATGAACTGGAAGCGGGAGTATCACGCCATCACTATCCTCGTGCCCGACGGGCGTGTTATCGCTGTGGGCGGGGAAGGCGCGCCGGGCAACGAGCCGCCGCAAAGCATCATCGAAGCGTTTTCGCCGCCCTACTTGTTCCGGGGTATCCGCCCGGAACTCTCGAATTTCAATAAAACGACTTTCCAACGCGGTGAGGCCATCGAATTTGAAGCCCGTAAAACCAACGCGCTGACGAAAGTCATGCTGATGTCGAACGCCGTGATGACGCACTTTATGAACTCCGGCAACGGCCGCTGCCTCGACCTTGATTTTACCCAAACCGGCAACCAGGTATCGGTTTTGTTGCCCGACGACAGCCTGCGCCTTATGCCTGGCTGGTATATGCTGTTCGGCATGGTGGACGATATTCCGTCGGTCGCGCAAATCGTGAAAATCGAAGCGGGGAAATTTGTATCGGCTACCGGGGAGGCGCCGGCCGTGGCAAGCGCGTTTCAGGTATTTCCAAATCCGGCAGTTGCGGGCGGTTCTTTTACCGTTGAAATGCGATCAAAACGAACCGGCAAAATCAATTTTGAATTGACGGATGCAACAGGGAAAGCCGTTCGGGGCTTTTCTTTTTCTGAAAAATCGACTGGAAGTCAGGTTTTCATCCTCAAAACGACGGAAGTGCCGGCAGGGGTTTATTTCCTGACGGTACGCATAGGCGGAGCAGTTTTGGAAACACAAAAGGTGATGTTGAAAGATTAAAAACCTGAATCCATAATTGTGTAACATTTCTCCAAAATACCGTAAGGCTGTTGATCTTGATCCCTTTGACCTTTGTATTAAACAATTTCGATATGGAGAACCATCAGCATCACCACCCTTCCCACACCCCAACGCCGCGTCACTTGGATCACGCCACCCATACCATGCCCGGCGGCAGCGTTATGCCCGGCGCCAAACACGGCGACCATGCCGGTCATAACGGCCACGACCATGCCGGGATGATTGCCGACTTTTTGAGGCGGTTTTGGATTTCTCTGGCGCTCACCTTGCCGGTGGTGGTCATTTCTCCCATGTTCCAACACGCAGTCGGATACCATTTCGATTTCCCCGGACACGATTGGGTCTCATTTGTATTGGCCAGCGTCATCTTTTTTTACGGCGGCCTGCCGTTTCTACGCGGTTTGTTGGACGAGGTACGCCGTGGCCAGCCGGGTATGATGACACTCATTGGTGTAGCCATCTCCGTGGCTTATCTGTATAGTACGGCAGTGGTGTTTGGGTTGGTGGAAGGCATGGATTTCTACTGGGAACTCGCCACGCTGATCGTCATCATGCTTTTGGGGCACTGGCTGGAAATGAAATCCGTAGCCGGGGCCTCAAAAGCCCTGGAACTGATCGTCAAAATGTTGCCCGCCGAAGCCCACATGTATCACGGCAATATGCTGCACGATATGCGGGTGGATGAACTGAAACCCGGCGACCTGGTGCTGGTGAAGCCCGGCGAAAAAATCCCGGTGGATGGCTCCGTGACAGAGGGCGACAGCAGCGTGAACGAAAGCATGCTCACCGGCGAAAGTGTGCCCGTGCAAAAAACAGCAGGCGCCAAAGTGATCGCCGGGGCGATCAATGGGGAGGGCAGCCTGAAAGTCCGGGTGGACAAATCGGGCAAGGACAGTTACCTCAACAAAGTCATCGCCCTCGTGCAGGAAGCGCAGGCAGCCAAATCGCAAACCCAGCACCTGGCCGACCGCGCTGCCCGTTGGCTGACCTTCATCGCCTTGGGCGCAGGCTTAGCAACACTGGCCATATGGCTTATTCAGGGGCAGTCTTTTTCTTTTGCGCTGGAACGCATGGTGACAGTCATGGTCACCTCCTGTCCGCACGCGCTGGGCGTGGCAATACCCTTGGTGGTGGCCATCTCTACGGCCATGACCGCCCGCCGGGGGCTGCTCATCCGGAACCGCACCGCGTTTGAAAACGCCCGCCGCATCACGGCTATGGTGTTCGATAAAACCGGCACGCTCACCGAGGGAAAATTCGGCGTTTCGCGCATCCAACCACTCGTGGCGGGTTATGACAACGATACCCTGCTCGCCACGGCAGCCGCGTTGGAACAGGAAAGCCAGCATCCCATCGCGCAGGGCGTGGTGGCTGCTGCCAAAGCCGCCGAGCTGACGATACCTCCGGTATCCAACTTTGCGTCCATCACGGGTAAAGGCATCACCGGCGAAGTGGGCGGCAAAAAAATTAGCGTGGTCAGTCCGGGTTACCTGAAAGAAAAAAATATAGCCGTGCCCCCGGAGGTTGCCAGCAATGCCGCCGAAACGGTTGTTTTTGTATTGGAAAATGAAAAATTGGTAGGCTTTCTCGCTCTCTCCGATCAAATTCGTCCCGATGCCGCCGAGGCGGTGCGGCAACTAAAAAGTCAGGGTATCAAGGTTTTCATGGCCACGGGTGACAACACCATCGTCGGCAAGGCCGTTGCCGAAAAGTTGGGACTGGACGGCTATTTCGCCGAAGTATTACCCCACCAGAAAGTCGAAATCGTGAAAGACCTGCAAGCCAAAGGCGAATACGTGGCCATGACCGGCGACGGCGTGAACGACGCGCCGGCCCTGGCCCAGGCCGACGTGGGCATCGCCGTCGGCTCCGGCACCGATGTGGCCGCCGAAACCGCCGACATCATCCTGACCGACAGCAAGCCCTCCGATGTGCTTGGGCTGGTCAACTTCGGCAAAGCCACTTACCGGAAAATGGTGCAGAACCTGTTTTGGGCCACGGGCTACAACGTGGTGGCCATTCCGTTGGCTGCCGGGGTGTTGTATCCGCAGTTTGTGCTTAGCCCGGCTCTGGGGGCGGTGTTGATGAGCCTGAGTACCATCGTAGTTGCGGTGAATGCGCAGTTGTTGAAAAAAGATTTGCAATAAATGATAATTCTCCATGTCCGCCATGACTAAAATCAGCTTATGACCACCCTAAGGCCGGTTATTTTTGCAAAATAGATGAAACGCATATTCATCATATTGTTTTCCGCTTATTATTTGCTCGCGGTATCGGGAGTGACGGTTCACTACCATTACTGCTGCGGAGAACTTACGGCGGTGGATTTGTACAGCCAGCGGAAGAACCCTTGTCCGTGCGGGGAAAAGTCGGCACATGGGTGTTGCGATCAAAAAGTGTTTATTGCAAAAACAGATGATGGCTACAAACCGGCCTCTTCGGGGTTGGGGCAACCCGCATTACCGGAACTTCCGACTCCGATTGTGCCCGCAATTGCCCTTTATTTATTTCCCGACCTTTCTGTCGAAACTTCTCCAAAATCTATCCTTTCCTATTGGCGAAGTTGCTCAAACGTTCCGCTATTTCTCCTTTTTCTCGTTCTGCGGAATTAGATAGATTTCTCTCCTATTGCCATAGGCTAACTGGCTTTGGCATCTCCCTTCCCTATAAAATGGGATTTACAGGCATTAGACGCTTCCGGCTTTCTTTCCATTCGCTGGAAGAGCTTTCCTGAATATCAGCACATCGATCCTTTCGGCTCAGGCGATTCGCATCTGCTTGCTTCTTGCTCGCATTCCTGTTTCGTTTGGACGGGGCAATGTTTCATTCTAACTTTTTCAATCATGAATAACAGACTTTTTTTCTGCATACTACTGGTTTGGACGTCTATTTCTTTGACCGCATTCAGCCTGCACGCCCAACCAAACACCTCTAAAGCACAAAGTGGACTTTACCTAACTGCTGAAGATTATCAAAACGGCAAATTAACCTTGCCCGCTACCCGTGGGGAATCCCATAAGATCAGGTTGAAAGACTTTTGGGGCAGCCGCTATCTCGAAGTGGTGCACGAAGGTCAAAAATACCGGTTCCACAAAGACAGCATTTATGCCTACCAGGATTATAAGGGTAAGGTTTTTCGATTCTTCAGAAATTATTCGAACGAATTCCTGCTTCTCGAAAGCAAGAGCCTCGTGATTTATTCGATGGACGAGACCGACACCAAAGGCAAAGGCGTCAGGCGGGTTACACTTTATTTTTTCAGCACAGATTTAAAGCAGCCTGTACAGCCTCTGACTATTGAAAATGTCAAAAACGCCTTCCCCCAAAACCACAAACTACACAACGAACTTGACAAATATTTCAAAAAGGATCAGGAGCTTGTCGTGTATGACGACAGGCATAAGGCATTCAGGATAAATCATGTACTCGAATCCGTCCTTCCACAACATTAACACTATCGGCCATGAAATCCATAACAGATATCAACTTGTCCCCCAAACCGGGCAAACAGTATTGGAAAAACTGTCATCGCGAATGGCGCGAGGAGTTCATTTATTTCCTGCTGGTGGACCGGTTTCACGACAACGCCCAACGCACCCCCCTGGCAGTTGCCGACCGGCATCCGGGGTTCGGAACCAGAGAACAATTGGTAAAAAGTTGCGGCGGCACACTTCGGGGCATCACCCGGCACCTCGATTACATCAAAAATCTTGGCTGTACGGCGCTTTGGTTAAGCCCGGTTTTTGAAAACAATCTCCATTCATACCACGGCTACGCCATTCAGAACTACCTGGAAGTGGACAAACGATGGGGTACGAAGGATGATTTGGAAACCCTGGTGGACGCGGCGCACGAACGCGATATGCGGGTTTTCCTTGACATCGTGCTAGACCATTCGGGCGACAACTGGTTTTACGCAGACGGTAACGACTATTTTTACTTTCAAGGTGAACGATTCCCCTTTGGCGGCTGGCGTTTTAAAAATCGCCCATTGCCGCTTGAGTTGCGCAATCCGGAATTATACAATCGTCAAGGGCAAATTCGCAACTTTGACACTTATCCAGAAGCACGGGATGGTGATTTTTGTAACCTGAAAGCCTTTAGGAGCGACGGCTCGCCAGAGGCAGAATACGTGCACGACTTACTGGTTGATATACATTGTTATTGGATCCGGGAAGTGGACGTGGACGGGTTTCGATTGGACGCCGCGAAACACATGAGTGAAATTGACATCAGTCGTTTTTGCTCCGCCGTGCGGGAATATGCTTATTCATTGGGCAAAAAAAATTTCTTCCTGTTCGGAGAACTGATTGGTCCGGACGAAGTCAGCACAAGTTATATCGGCCCCCAAACTTCCATATCGGTCAATGACAAAAATGTGTATTACGGGCTTAACTCCGTGCTGGATTTCCCCTTATATGGCGTCCTTTCAGAAGTGATAAAGGGAATCGCTTCGCCGGAAAGACTCATCGAGCGGTACACCGCCCTTCAGCGCAATGCCCTTGGCCGGGGGGAATACGGCGAATTTCTGGTAACGTTCGTGGACAACCACGACCAAGTCGGCCAAAATCCCAAATGTCGTTTTGGTTATGGCGCCACACCGGAGCAAATCGTAGCAGCTATGGGCTTCCTGATTTGCGCCATCGGCACACCATGTATTTATTACGGCACGGAGCAAGGATTGGACGGCAGCGGCGATGACGACTGGGCAATACGGGAATGTCTGTTCAACCCCGCAGACAAAAAAACCAATTTGCTCAATCCCAACACTCCGATTTATCAATCCATTGCCGCAATCGCCCAAATCAGGAAATCAAACCCGGTGCTGAAATTCGGACGGATGTTCATTCGCGAAATCTCGGGCGGCGGGCAGCGCTTCCACTTGCCGGAATGCAACGAATGTACACTGGCTTTTTCCCGGATACTCTTCAAGGACGAGATTTTGGTGGTTTTCAATTCATCCATGACCAGGACGAAAGAGGAATGTGTCCTGATTGATTTTGAATTAAATGAAAAGAAAACTGCTATGGAGTGTCTTTACGGCGGGCTGGAAACAATACCCATCCTTGGCCATGATGAACCGGAAAGGAATATCCGGTATGTAAAACTGACGCTGAACCCGATGCAATTCGTCATTTTAAAAACAGCATCATGAAAAACTTCCGGATAATAATCGTCTTGCTCTTTGCCGGTCAAACAGCTTTGGCCCAGCAAATTTTCAGCGCACGCGACGGACACATTCAAGTCTGGGGCAAACACATGGACACTGCTTTGGTGGCCGAGAGCCACGAATTGAAGATGAAACTCAACTACGAAACGGCGGAAGTCGAGTTTCGCGTCGCGATGAAAACCTTTACCGGCAACTGCGACTCGTTCAATGCATTGGTCAGCGCCCGTCCGGAGATGGAACTGGTTTTTCAGGGAAAACTGGATTTGCCGGTTGTGAGCACACAGGATCATCCGTTGCAAACTTTCAAAATCGAAGGATTGCTCAATCTGAATGGTAAAGAACGCCCCGTCACGCTCCACGCCACGCTCCGGCATCTTTTTGCCGGAACAGTAGCTTGTCAATTGTCGGCCAACTTTTCCTTTTTGCTCAGTGATTTCAATCCCCGTTTGCTCCAACAAGGCTTCGACGATCGTGTGCAAGTAAAACTAAATGAAACACTGATGAAACGCGCTAACGAATAAACTTATCAATTATGAAAAAGATAAAAATTATCGGCTTTTTGACGCTTGTCGGTCTGGCAGCGATGGCCGGATGCCGCGCATACGACAAGGTGTACAGCGACTATGACCGTACAGCCGATTTCGCCCGGTATAAGACTTTCGCCTGGCTGCCCGATCGCGACACAGCCAACACTACCTTCAACAATCAAATCATCCGCAACAACACGTTGAATTATTTCACCCATTGCATGGGGGAACGCGGGTTGCAGGCGGAACCGGACTCCCCAGACGTGCTGCTTCAATTAGTCGTACGCAGTATTTCTAAACAACTGACCATGACTTCCGCTGTGTATGGTTCGCCGGCGGGCGGCAGGTACAATCCGTATTACTATCCTCACCCCAACAACTACTACTATCATTCGCCCTTTTTTTACAGCCGCACTACCTATGTCACGGAACGGCTCGACTACGCCGAAAGCACAATAACGTTGAATGTGTACGACCGCCGGCTGAACCGGCTCGTGTGGACAGGCTCCGCCCAGGGCGATTTGTTCGACCCGGCCTATATGGCCGACAACCTGCACCCCGCAGTATTCCGAATTTTGAAAAATTTTCTGATCAAACCATTGCAAAGAGAAAAAAGTAGAAATCATACTGCCAACATGCATAACAGCATTGGGCATCACCCGGCGAAGGGCCGTTGTGACTAAACATTTGGTGTGGCAATTGCTTTTCGCCAATAAAAAAATGACATGAACAACGCAAATAAAATCACGCTTCGATCATTGGGCGCGGCGCAAACCGTGACCGGCTCCAAACACCTGCTACGCACCCCGGAACTGACCCTGCTGGTGGACTGCGGCTTGTTTCAAGGCATAAAAACCCTGCGCGAAAAAAACTGGGAGGATATCCCCGTCAATCCGGCCAAGGTGGATGCTTTGATACTAACCCATGCCCACCTCGACCATTGCGGTTACATTCCTTTGTTTGTAAAAAGGGGGTTCCGGGGCAAAATTTACATGACTCCTCCTACGGCGGATTTGGCCGAAATCATCCTCTACGACAGCGCCAAAATCCAGGTGGAAGACGCCGAGCGGGCCAACCGAATGGGTTTCTCCAAACACAAACCCGCTCTGCCGCTTTACGATGAAGAAGATGTGGACAAGGCAATTCCCCTGTTTCAAACTGTCGAACACAGTGTCGAATACCGCCTTTCTCCCTACATCAGCTTTCATTTCCGCAAAAACGGGCATATCCTCGGTGCGGCCTCCGTTGTGATGAGTTGCAACGGCAAAACCATCGTTTTTTCCGGCGATATTGGACGTTACGAATCCCGTTTCTTGCTCCCCCCCTCTTCTATTCCCGAAGCGGATCTCGTCGTCATGGAATCCACCTACGGCGACCGATTGCACGGTGACAACGACCCTCTGGACGAATTAGCCGATGTTATCAACCGGGTAACTCATCGACATGGCAGCCTCATCATTCCGAGTTTCGCCGTGGGACGTGCCCAGGAAATCATGCATCTCGTCAATACGCTCAAAACCGAACAACGAATACCTGCCAGCCTGCCCGTTTTTCTTGACAGCCCTATGGCTGCCGATGCGACCCAAATCCTTTGCCGGCACACCCATTGGCATAAACTCAAACACGACGAGTGTATGAGCGTATGCAACGACGTGGTCATCAACCGGGATTTTCGCCAAACCAAAAAAATCATCTCCACGCAAGGACCCAAAATCGTCATTTCAGCCAGCGGGATGCTTACGGGCGGACGGGTACTCGAATATTTAAAATACCTGGCGCCCGACCCGAAAAACGCTATCCTGCTTATTGGCTACCAAGCCGAAGGCACGCGGGGACGACGCTTAAAAAACGGCGAGCCGGAACTAAAAATCCACGGTCAATTCGTACCGGTGAAAGCCAGTGTCGAGGAAATCTCCGGTTTGTCGGGCCACGCCGACCAATCCGAACTGCTGCAATGGCTCGGCCAAATGGGACAATCGGTACAAAAAGTGATCCTCGTACACGGGGAAAGCCAGGCGCAGGAAACATTCCGGGCCAAAATCGAACAGGACTTGCATATCACGACCCAAATAGCCAGAGAAGACGAAGAAATGATCTTGTTTAACTTGTAAAGTTGGGCATTAAAACTTCTTTATTATGAAAAGCAAATCAGCCATTGCAATAGAAAATGAAATAGCCGACCAAGGGCGTCGTCTGAACGATTTGGAACAAAGCCGTCATTTGCCATATCGCAGCCTCATAGTACGGCCGGTTAAAATCGACACCTATCGGGAAAATATTATTTACATGCGATCCGACTGTCCGGTGTGTAAATCCGAGGGATTTTCCGCGCTTACCCGTATTGTCGTCTATTACGGCGAACGGAGCATCATCGCCACCCTGAATGTGGTATCCGATTTAGTCGGTCACGGCGAAGCCGGACTTTCCAACGAGGCTTTGCGGCGTTTGCAAGTGCAGGAAGGCTGCCTGATCCAGGTCGGGCATTTGAAACCAATAGAGTCCTTCAAGTTTGTTCGATCAAAAATGTACGGCCATGCGCTCGAAAATACGGCCTTAGAAGCTATCGTGGACGACATTGCCGACGGGCGTTATTCCAACGTCGAACTCGCGGCTTTCATCACAGCTTGTTCCGATAAAAACCTGTCCGATGCGGAAATCGTCGGCCTCACCCGGGCAATGATTAAAAAAGGCGAAAAACTGTATTGGAATAAACCTATTATTCTGGACAAACACTGTATCGGCGGTTTGCCCGGCAACCGTACCACGCCCATCGTGGTCGGCATCGTGGCGGCGGCCGGGCTGACCATCCCCAAAACATCGTCCCGCGCCATCACTTCCCCTGCAGGCACGGCCGACACGATGGAAACCCTTACACGGGTTGACTTGACACTTAGTGAAATGCGCAAAGTGGTAGAAAAAGAAGGCGGATGTTTTGCCTGGGGTGGCGCCATGCAGTTAAGCCCGGCGGACGATGTCATCATCTCCGTGGAAAAAGCCCTCGATATCGATAGTGAAGGCCAGATGATTGCTTCCGTACTGTCGAAAAAAGCCGCCGCCGGTTCCACGCACGTAGTCATAGATATTCCGGTTGGCGCAACCGCCAAGGTGCGAACGGCAGAAGATGCCCAAAATCTCGCGACCCGTTTTGGGACAGTCGGCCAAGCCATCGGCTTGCGCGTAAAGACGGTCATCACCGACGGCACACAACCGGTCGGCGTGGGGATTGGTCCGGCCCTGGAGGCGTTGGATGTACTTGCAGTGTTGCAAAACGACCGCTATGCCCCGGAAGACTTGAAACAGCGCGCGCTGAATCTGGCCGCGTACTTATTGGAAATGTCGGGGCATTGTAAAGCAGGCAAAGGATTGCGGTCAGCCACCCAATTGTTGGAAAGTGGAAAGGCTTTCGAAAAGTTCGTGGCGATTTGCCGGGCGCAGGGGGCACTGAAAGAGCCTATGCGCGCGCAATTCCGCTACGATTGGTTGAGCGACAGAGCCGGCCGGGTCGAAAATATCGACAATCGCCTGCTTGCCCGTTTGGCTAAACTCGCCGGAGCGCCAAGAGCGCCGGGCGCAGGGGTGCATTTCTATGCGCCGTTAGGTACGTCAATCAACCGAAGAGACTTGTTGCTTTCAATATTTGCCGATTCCGCCGGCGAGCTGGACTATGCCAAAGAATTTCTCCGCTCCGCTGCACCCAAACTTTTAATACTGACGTCGTGAAAATACTCAAGCATTATTTTCCTAAACAGAAAAAGCGGCTGCCGGCAGGTAACAACTAAGCGGCAAAAGCTTTCAACAAGATACATTTTGAAACATGAAAGCGGTATTGCAATTCTCCGGCTACGTTCCTTCAGGGCGTCACCCGCGTCGCTATCGAAAAATGAAGGCGGCGTTCTTCGCCATCGAACCTCGAGCGGATTTATCGAGGCAATCTTCACAAATTGACCGGCTTGCCCACTGGCAAGAAGAACTGCATTATTGGCAACTCGAAGCAACTTTTTTTCATTCCTTATTGAATATAGGGCTGGATAACTGCAAGCCGGATTCTTGGCACAGGCTCGATTTGTTGCGCAATACTTTCTCAGTTTACGAACATGAAATATTGCCAGATATGAAATCATCCATAGAGAACGTCTTATCGGACACACATATCCGGGATGGATTACAGATAAAAATTTTGCTCCGGGAAATAGAAATACACGCTGAAGCTTTGAAAAAGTTGAAGATTGAAATTTTTCCGTATCTCTCTGAATTGCTATATACTCCTATCTGGTAAATAATTGACAACGAGCAGTGAAATTTATACACTGACAAACAACATGAAATTCATTCAATTCAATTCTAAAATTTTCTCTTTTAATTATGAAAAACGGACTTATAGTATCTATCCTCGCGCTGCTGTTCAGTGCTACCTGGGCTCTTGCCCAACAACCCCGCCTCCAATATTACCGTCCTTGGGATCAAACTGGTATCAATGTATTTGAGCCATCGAAAAAAGTCGAACAGCCCGAATTTACCGGCTTCAAAATCCGGATCGGCGGTTCGTTTACTCAGGATTTTCAATCGCTTAAACACGAAAACAGCCCCACTTATGTTCCAGTTTCAGGCACCAATGCAACTAACAAGAATCTGCTTTACGGTGTAATCAGAGCCGAAGATTCCACGTCGGCTACGCTCTCCGGTTTTAACCTGGCTATGGCCAACCTCAATCTCGACTTCCAGGTCGCCGACGGTATCCGGGTTGCGCTTGAGAATTATATGTCCGCGCGCCGGCACTCCGAATTCTGGGTAAAAGGCGGTTATATCCAAATCGACAAATTGCCGATGCTTGGCAATCCGAAGTGGTTTGCCGATTACCTGCGCGTAAAAATCGGGCACTTTCAGCCGAACTTTGGCGACATGCAGTTTCGCCGGACCGACGGTGGTAACGCAATGTTCAATCCGTTTGTAGAAAACTACATTCTGGATGCGTTCACCACGGAAATTGGCGGCGAAGTATATATCTTCCCGGTTGACGGCGTGATGGGTATGGTCGGTATGAGCTCCGGTTTCATCAACGGTAACGTGGAAAACTATGCCGAAGCGAACAACTCTTCGGGTGTGGTGCCTACGAAAAAAAATCCGTCGGTTTTTGCAAAAGTGGCCTACGACAAATCCTTCAACGACCTTCGTTTCCGCCTGTCGGCTTCTATCTACAATAATAACAACATTGCCCGAAACACGCTGTATGCAGGCGACCGCACCGGTTCGCATTATTTTCTGGTCATGGAACCCGCCCTGCAAGCTGCCTCGGCGGCGGCCCCTAACGGCACCGCTACTACCACGGCAGCCCAAGCTATTTCCGGCCGTTTCGACCCAAGCATGTCCAACCGCATCACGGCCATTATGGTCAACCCGTTTATGAAATGGAAAGGCCTGGAATTGTTCGGCTCTTATGAAATCCTCCAAGGCAGCGTATATGCCGACGTGAGCGGACCGACAGACCGCAAAGTGTGGGAAAAACGCAATTTCACGCAGTATTCGCTTGAGGGCGTTTATCGCTTTCTCCCGCGCGAACAAATGTATGTGGGCGCCCGCTATATAGGCGCCACCGGCGAACCCCGTGGCGTGGTGAATGCCGATGGAAACCAACTGGAGGTTTCTATAGACCGCCTGGCTTTTGCCGCCGGTTGGTTCCCGACACAAAACCTGCTGCTGAAAGGTGAGTATGTTGTTCAGAATTTCAAAGATTTCCCGACGACCGACTATCGTAACGAAGGTAAATTCAGCGGTTTTGTGATTGAAGCCGCCATTGGTTTCTAATAATATTTGAATTGAATCATGAAAATATTCGCACTGCCCGGAAATTCGATGCTGGCGCACGGTATAGTCCGTCAATTGGAAGCCGAACCGGGATATTTTACGGTTCGCCGCTTCCCGGACGGGGAAAGCTATGTTCGACTGCATTGCGATGTTGAGGGGCAGCAAGCAGTCATTGTTTCCACTTTGTTTCAGCCTGACGATAAAATTTTGCCGCTTTATTACTTAACAAAATTGCTGAAAGACAGTGGCGCGCAATCGGTTACGCTGGTGGCCCCTTACTTAGCCTATATGCGCCAGGATAAAGTGTTCAATCCCGGCGAAGCGGTCACCAGCGATTATTTTGCCGTTCTGCTCTCCTCTTTTGTGGACCGGCTTATCACCATAGACCCACACCTGCACCGGCACGGTTCCATGTCGGAACTCTATACCATACCATGCAAAGTTATCCATGCTGCGCCATTACTATCCGACTGGATTCGGCAAAATGTTGTCAGCCCTGTGATCGTCGGCCCCGACAGCGAAAGCGAGCAGTGGGTATCGGAAGTGGCCCAAAAAGCGGGCGCGCCTTTCCTGGTGCTTGAAAAAGTCCGCCGGGGCGGCCATGATGTGGACGTGTCGATACCGGTTGTGGAGCCGTATGCGAGTCACACGCCGGTATTGGTGGACGACATCATTTCGACGGCACATACCATGATAGAAACGGTGAAGCATCTTCGGGCCACGGGAATGGCGCCGCCGGTTTGTATCGGCGTACACCCGGTTTTCGCGGGCAATGCTTTTTATGATTTGATTACCGCCGGAGCAGCCGAAGTCATCAGTTGCAATACGATTCAACACCCATCAAATCGCATAGACGTGGCAGGCATACTCGCGACCACTATATCAGAATGTTATCAAACGATCATTCGCCATGATAAAGAATAATAAATACAGCGTGTTGGGCGAGTCAGGCATCCCCATCTGGGCCTTGCGGGAAGACGAATTGTTTTCCCGCCTGGGCGCCGATATTGTTCATGGCCTTTCGACGACGGAAGCGGCCGCGCGATTGGAATCCGTTGGCCCCAACGCCATTTCCCAAAGTGAACAAACACCTACCTGGGTGATTTTTTTAAGACAGTTTAAAAGCCCAATCGTAGTGTTGTTGGTTGTTGCGGCGGGGTTGTCGTTCGCCTTCCAGGAATGGCTGGACGGGATAGCCATATTGGTGGTGATTTTCATCAACGCCATTATCGGATTTTATATGGAATTTCAGGCGCAGCGCAGCATGGACGCTCTGAAAAAAATGGTTTCCATCTCCGTCAAAGTGTTTCGCGATGGCAGCTTGTCAGAAATCAACAGCGAAATGCTTGTCCCCGGTGACGTGATTTACCTCGAAGCCGGGGACATGACTCCGGCCGACGCCCGCCTCTACAACAGTGCCCAAATGCAAGTGGACGAAGCCTCACTCACCGGCGAGAGCGTGCCGGTACAAAAAGCGTCCGCCGTGTTGCCTGCCGACACACCATTGGCAGAACAGTCGAACCTGCTTTTTAAAGGAACGTTTGTCACCAAAGGCAATGGCTGGGCGGTAGTCGCGGGAACGGGCATGAACACCGAATTGGGAAAAATCGCTCACCTCGTCGGCACTTCCGAACAAGCCGCTACGCCGCTGGAAAAGAAGCTCGCCGGGCTTAGTAACCGCCTCATCAAAATTACCGTCGGCTTGGTGATCGTCATTTTTGTTGTCGGCGTAATCGGCGGAAAACCAATCGTGGAAATGCTCGAAACCGCTATTGCGCTGGCGGTAGCGGCCGTTCCGGAAGGCTTACCCATCGTTGCCACCCTCGCATTGGCTCAGGGGATGCTCAAACTTGCACGTCACAACGTAATTGTGCGCAAACTTTCGGCTGTGGAAACCCTGGGCGGTACTACGGTCATTTGTACCGACAAGACCGGGACACTGACGCAAAATAAAATGGAGGTTGAAGCGCTGGCTTCACCGGGCGGCATTTGGGCAAAGCGCGACGATAAAACAGGGCCTCCTGCCGGCCGTTTACCTAAAACGCAATATGAGCGCCTCTTGCAAATCGCCGTATTATGCAACAACGCCGACATCGCTACACAAAAGGGAGAATTTACCGAAATCGGCGACCCGCTCGAAACCGGGCTGCTCAAATTCGCGCTTCGGCAGGGTGCAGATATTGCCGGCCTTCGCCTTCAATATCCCAAGATTTCGGAAATGCCTTTCAATTCCGAAACCAAAATCATGGCGACCCTGCACCAGACACCGGAAGGCAACATGGTTTTTTCCAAAGGCGCCGCCGAAGCCATTCTCGAAAGTTGCCAGTTTTTAGTCACCGCCGATACTTACAGTCCTATGAGTCAGGAAATCCGGGCAAACTGGCTCGCCGAAGCGGAAAAAATGGCATCACAAGGGCTAAAAGTAATTGCGGGCGCTTTTAAACCCGGCGGCCAGGCATCGGAGCAACTGGACGAAAACTTAGTTTTCGCCGGACTTTTCGGACTTATCGACCCGCCGCGAGAGGAGGTTCCCGACGCTATCCGCCAATGCCGGGAGGCCGGTATAGCGGTGGTGATGGTCACTGGCGACCACCCTGCCACCGCGAAAGCTATCGGCAGACAATTGGGGATCACGGACGCCGATGACACAGACGCGGTGTTGGGAAAAGATATGCCGGATTATGAAGAACTCGACACAACAGATAAATCGCGCTGGATTGCCACCAAAATCTTCGCCCGCGTCAGCCCTAAACAAAAGCTCGACCTGGTAAAGGTTTTCCAGGAACGTAAAGATGTCGTAGGCATGACCGGCGACGGCGTGAATGATGCGCCTGCACTAAAAAAGGCCGACATTGGAATCGCAATGGGGCAACGCGGCACACAAGTAGCGCAGGAAGTAGCCGACATGGTGCTGCGCGACGATAGTTTTGCCAGCATTGTCACAGCTATCCGGCAGGGGAGGGTCATCTTTGACAACATTCGAAAATTTGTCATTTTCCTGTTGTCATGCAATTTGAGCGAATTGTTTGTAATAGCCTCCGTTTCGCTGTTATTCCTGCATTTTCAATTGAAACCACTTCAAATTTTGTTTATTAATCTTGTTACCGACGTGCTGCCCGCCCTGGCATTGGGCGTTACTCCGGGAAGCCCGGCAATCATGTCGCACAATCCCCGTAATCCGAACGAGCCGATTATTGACCGTGCGCGTTGGCGAAGGATCATTTTCTATTCCATTATATTATCAGCAGGCACCATTGGCGCCGTATATTTCAGCCACTTTTTCATTCATACAGGCGATGAGTGGTTGGTGCAACGTTGCAACAATATTCTGTTTTTCACATTGATTTTCAGTCAGTTGTTCCACGTCTTCAATATGGGTTCGATTGAGGCGCCGTTTTGGCGCACCGAGGTGGTCCGCAATCCCTACGTTTGGTATGCCATAGCTGCTTGTATTTTTATCCTCATTGGTCTATACCTGATTGAACCCATACGGACCGCACTTTCAGTAATGCCAATGTCGGCAGCCGATTGGGCGGTGAGCATCGGAGCGGGGTTGCTGGCGATGATAATCATCCGGCTGGGCAAACATTTGGAATTCTTTCAAAATAAAAAATTATGATTGATGCGCTCATTACCTGGTCGCTAAAAAACCGTATCGTCGTTTTACTGATTGCGGCGGCTATCATCGCTTATGGCATTTACGCGGTGAAAAACACGCCCGTGGATGCCATTCCCGATTTGTCGGAAAACCAGGTCATCATTTTCACCGAATGGATGGGAAGAAGCCCGCAGATCATGGAAGACCAGGTTACCTATCCGCTGGTCAGCAATTTGCAGGGTATCCCAAAAGTAAAAAACATCCGCGCCAACAGCATGTTCGGGATGAGTTTTGTGTTCGTCGTTTTTGAAGATGAGGTGGATATTTATTGGGCGCGGACGCGCGTGCTGGAACGCCTGAATTTTGCGCAACGGCTGCTTCCCGAAGGCGTTACACCCTCCCTCGGTCCCGATGGAACAGGTTTGGGGCATGTCTATTGGTACACGCTCGACGCGCCCGGATATGATTTGGGCGAGCTGCGGGCCTTGCAGGATTGGTACATCCGTTTTGCGCTGCAAACCGTGAAGGGAGTGAGCGAGGTAGCCTCGTATGGCGGATTCCAGAAGCAATACCAGGTGGTAGTGGATCCCCTGAAGCTCAATTATTACGGCATAACCATCATGGAGGTTGCCGAAAAAATAAAGGCGAACAATAATGATGTGGGCGGGCGGAAGTTCGAGCAGTCGGATATCGGTTATATCGTTCGGGGATTAGGCTACATAAAAGAAATCAAAGAAATTGAAAATATCGCGCTCAAAACCCTCAACGCTGTTCCCATAAAAGTACGCGACGTGGCAACGGTGCAAATGGGCGGGGGGCTCCGACTGGGCATCGTGGAAGAAAACGGCGAAGGCGAAAAGGTGGGTGGCATCATCGTGATGCGGTATGGCGAAAATGCAAAAGATGTGATCGACCGCCTGAAAGAAAAACTAAACGATGTGGAGAAAGGCCTCCCGCCAGGCGTTAAATTCAAAATGGCTTACGACCGCTCGGATTTGATTGAAGCAACCATTGCTACGCTGAAAGAAGCCGTCATCGAGGAAATCATCGTGGTGTGCATCGTGCTTTTTATTTTCCTGCTGCACGCGCGCAGTACCCTGATTGTGGTCATTACTATCCCAATATCGGTGCTTATTTCCTTCATCATGATGGGCTGGTTCGGCATCACATCCAACATCATGTCGCTGGCTGGCATCGCCCTGGCAGTAGGCGATTTGGTGGATGCGGGCATTGTAATGGTAGAAAACGCAATGAAATCTCTTGTAAATGAAACAGAATAACATGCTCACCAACGAAGAAAGAGAATCGCGAATTGAAAAATCATCCAAACTGATTGGGGGCGCAGTGGTGAGTTCCATCCTCATCACGCTCGTTTCATTCAGCCCGATTTTGTTTCTCACCGGACAGGAGCACAAACTTTTTTCCCCGCTGGTTTGGACGAAGACCTTTGCCATGATAGGCTCTGCTTTTGTAGTGGTGTTTCTCGTACCCGTGCTGATGGTAATGCTTTTGAAAGGAAAAGTCCGTGCCGAAAGCAAGCATCCCGTTTCCCGCTTTTTTAGATGGATGTATTCACCTGCTATCCTGTTGTGCATGCGGTGGAAAAAAACAACCATCGCGTTGAGTGTGGCGCTTGTGCTGGGCAGTATTCCGCTGGTACTGAGCCTCGGAACAGAGTTTATGCCTCCGCTCGATGAAGGTTCGCTGTTGTTTATGCCCGTCACGCTGCCCGGCGTTTCCAACTCCGAAATCAAACGCATTATGCAGGTGCAGGACAAAATCATCAAAGATTTCCCCGAAGTGGAAAATGTGCTCGGCAAAGCGGGCAGGGCAAACACCGCCACCGACAACGCACCCGTGAGCATGATCGAAACCATCATTTTGCTCAAACCGCAGTCGGAGTGGCGTCCAGGGATGACGAAAAACGATATCATTGACCAACTCAACGCCAAACTGCAAATCCCCGGCGTGGTGAACGGCTGGACGCAGCCCATCATCAACCGCATCAACATGCTTTCCACGGGAATAAGGACGGATGTAGGTGTAAAAATCTACGGGCAAAATCTCGATACTATCAACAATCTGGCGCAGCAGTTCAGGATAGAACTGCAAGGCGTGGACGGCGTGAAGGACTTATACGCCGAGCCGATTACCGGGGGCATGTACGTTGACATTAAAATCAGAAAAGATGAAATAGGGCGATATGGGCTTACGGTGGACGACATGAATATGTTTATTGAAACCGCCCTGGGGGGCATGAATGTGACCACCACGATTGAAGGACGGCAACGTTTTTCGGTGAACGTCCGCTTTGCGCAGGATTTCAGGGATAAAATTGAAAAACTGAAACGACTGCAAATGCAAACAATGGAGTACGGCCCCATTCCACTTTCGGCAGTGGCTGATGTAAGCGTTTCCGACGGCCCGCCGATGATCAATTCTGAAAACGCCCTGCTGCGCGGAACGCTGTTGTTCAATGTGCGCGATCGCGATTTGGGGAGCACCGTGGCCGATGCGAAAAAGAAACTTGAAGCCGCCGTACAAAAACTCCCGAAGGGATATTTCCTGGAATGGAGCGGCCAGTACGAAAACCAGGTGCGCGCAAACGAACGTTTGAAAATCATCATGCCGATTGTGCTCGTCATTATTATGATGATCCTGTATTTCACGTTTAGTTCTTTCCGCGAAACATTGATCGTGCTCACCAGTATTCCCGTCGCCTTGGTCGGCGGAGCGTACTCCCTTTATTTTTTCGAGGTGAACTTTTCGGTCGCGGTAGCCGTCGGGTTCATTGCGCTGTTTGGCGTGGCGGTGGAGACTGGCATCCTGATGCTTGTTTATATGAACAACTCGCTTTACGATAAATCAGGCAAACTGAAAGAAGCAAACAAATCCTTCACGAAACAGGATGTTGAAGACGCTATTTACGACGGCGCCGTGCTTCGCTTGCGCCCCAAATTGATGACTGTCCTGGTAGATATTATTGGCTTGATGCCCGTGCTGCTCGCCACCGGCACCGGCAGCGATGTGATGAAACCCATTGTCATCCCCTTTGTATTCGGCCTGATTACCTCCACGCTTTTTGTATTGATCGTACTGCCTGTGCTGTTTGCCATTGTGAGAGAATACGAATTGAAAAAAACCGGAACCCTGAAACTCGTACAACTAAATGATTGAGATGAAGAACATAGTCCAAATCATCATCGTCCTGCTTTTTGCAACCGCCGAATCCGGTGGACAAACCCCGCTCTCCCTCGACAGCATCCTGACCCGTATCGAGACCGTGCACCCGCGCCTGAAAGGCGCCGACGCGCGCATACGCGAACTCGACACTTACGCGAAAGGCGCCATCACCATGCCCGCGCCCCAGGTCGGCGGCGGCTTTTGGATGACGGCGTATAATCCCGAGCGTTGGAGCGAAGGCATGGGCGCTTTTATGATCACCGGCGAGCAGATGTTCCCCAACCGCAAAATGCAACGGGCCGAGCAACGCTATATGGGCGCCATGTCGGGTATGGAACTCGCCGAACGCGGGGTGATGCGGAACATGCTATATGCCGAGGCAAAAGCTGCATATTTCAACTGGCTGGTGTTGGAAAAGAAAATCGCCGTGCTTGAAGAGAGCAAAACGGTACTGCGCCTGCTCATCGAAAGCGCCGAACAACGATTCCAGTACAACCGCGAAAAACTCGGCAGCATCTATAAAGCCCAAACCGAACTGGCCGGCCTCGACCGGATGCAGGCCATGTATGCCGGCGAAATCCGCCAGCAACGCGCCATGCTCAATGCCCTGATGCAGCGCGACCCATCGACCGGTTTCGGGATTGACACTGCTGGCTGGCGATTGCCACCGATTCCTTTGTTACCGGATACTTCGTTGATTGCCGCCCGCAGCGATTTTCGCGCCATTGAAACCAATCTCCAAATCGCCCGGCTCGAACAGGAGTGGCAACGCTCGAAACTAAAACCCGAATACGGCCTGCGTTTCGACCACATGTTTGCTTTCGGCGGAGCGCCCTGGCAATTTTCGCTGATGGGCATGGTCACGGTGCCGCTGGCGCCCTGGGCAAACAAGGATGTCAAAGCCCGCATCGAAGGAATTGACCACCGGCTGGCCGCTTTCGAGTGGCAGAAAGCCGACTTCGTCAACCAAATCCGCGGCAACCTCGCCGACCGCCTCGTGATGATGCAGACGCTGCAAGAACAAATAGACCGCTACGAGCGCGACATCATCCCCAACCAGCGCAAACGTTTCCAAAGCACCCTGCTTGCCTGGGAACAAAACACCGACGAACTTTTTATGACGCTCGATGCGTGGCTCGAACTAAAAATGAGCCGGTTGAGTCAACTCGACCTCCTTCAACAACTCCTGCAAGCCCGCACCGACTATGAAAAAGAATTGGAACAACGCTAAATACATCGCCTGCTGGCTGTTCGTGCTGGCCTCTATGACGTTGGCCTGCCGGCAAAAAAGCAGCGGGCACGAAGGCCATACCGCCGAAGAAAAGCCTGTTTACACCTGCCCGATGCACCCGGAAATCCTGCGGGACGCACCGGGTAGTTGTCCGATTTGTGGTATGGACCTGGTCAAAAAAGAAAGTGACCATACTACTCAGGCCGACACCGCCGAAGAGAAGGCAGTTTATACGTGCCCGATGCACCCCGAAATCTTGCGCAACGAACCCGGCAGTTGCCCGATTTGCAAAATGGACTTGGTCAAAAAAGAGAACGACCACACCGAACATGCTGCGGGGTCAGACAGCAATAACATCCTCCTGAAGCCCACCTACGAATACGTGCTGAGCGCCACCGCCACCATCCGCCCGGAGCGCAAATCCTTGTCGATGAACATCGAAGCCCCCGGCTACCTGACCTACGATGCCCGGCGAATCAACGCTGTGTCGGCTCGTTACGGCGGCCGCATCGAGCGGCTCTACGTCCGCTATCCTTTTCAGCCCGTGCAAAAAGGCCAGCGCCTGCTCGATATTTACAGCCCCGACATCGCTACCGCGCAGCAGGACCTGATTTTTTTGAAAGAAAATGATCCGGACAACGCGACACTACTCGAAAATGCCCGCCGCCGCCTTTCCCTGCTTGGTATGACCGAAAAACAAATCAGCGAAGTGGAAACCGGCCGTAAACCGCTCCTGTCGTTGCCGGTATTCAGCCCCTACGCCGGTTTGCTCGTCGAAAACCCCGGCGCCGGCCCGGCCGGAACCATGCCCGGTAGTGGCATGAACGATAGCAAGACCGGGCAACGCCCTGCCCCGTTACCTTCTGCTGCCGGCAGCGCTGAACT
This sequence comes from Lewinellaceae bacterium, assembly GCA_016716135.1. GTDB lineage: Bacteria > Bacteroidota > Bacteroidia > Chitinophagales > Saprospiraceae > M3007. Next base: position 71,622 of record JADJWX010000002.1, read on the forward strand.
TTCCCTGAAGGAAGGCATGTACGTTCAGCCCGGTCAGCGGCTTTTTGGATTGCAAAGCCTGGAGACCGTGTGGGCCATACTCGAATTTTATCCGTTCGATGTGCAGTCGTTGAAAGTCGGCCAGGCGGTCGAATTACGCATCGAATCATTTGACGAACCGATCCGTGGGAAAATCAACTACATCGAACCGCTCTATGGCGCCGGGAGCAAAAACCTTCGGGCGCGGGTGTATCTGTCCAATCCCGGCGGGCGGCTCAAACCTGGCGCTTTGCTCACCGCCACTGTGCAGGCAGGCAGCAAGTCCGTTCTCTGGATTCCAGGATCGGCGGTACTCGATCTCGGGCGAAGCAAGGTCGTTTTTGTAAAAACAGCCGGCGGCTTCCGGTCGCGGAAAATCAGTACAGGCCACCGCTCCGGCCGGATGCTGGAAGTAACGACGGGACTTTCGCCGGACGATGAAATCGCTGAAAATGCGCAACTGCTCATGGACAGCGAGAGTTTTGTAAAAGCAAACTAACAGATAATGAATATTTTGAAAACAAAAAATGCTCCACTGTTCCTGGCTACATTGTGGCTCGCCGCCTGCGGCAAACCATCCTCGACGTCGGTGGAAGAAAACGTCTATTACACCTGCTCTATGGACCCACAGGTCGTGGAACAAAAACCAGGCCCTTGCCCGATCTGTAAAATGCCTTTGGTACGGGTAGAAATTGATCCCGATAGAAAAGAAAACGAGGTAAAACTCAGTGAGGAGCAAATCCGGCTCGCTAACATCCGGACCGACACGGTACGACTGCGACCGCTGGGCGAAGAAATCTCGCTCTCCGCGACGCTAAGCGAAAATCAAAACGGCATCAACACCGTGACCGCACGGCTTACCGGCAGGCTCGAACGCCTTTTCGTGCGCAACGCAGGCGAATACGTGCGGGCAGGTCAGGCCATTTTTGAATTGTACAGCGAAGACCTCACTGCCGCCCAGCGCGACTTCTTACTGGCACTTCAAAGTAAAAAACGCTACGGCAGCACTGACATTGATTTTAGCCGCCTTGCGGAAGCTGCCCATAACAAACTGCTGCTTTGGGGCATGACCGAAGCGCAGTTGCAGGAACTCGAACAATCCGGCGTACCCAAAAACACGGTGACGATTTATAGCCGCTATGCCGGCTACGTGCTGGAGGCCCCACCCGCCGAGGGTAGTTATGTGGCAGAAGGATCGACAGTGCTGAAACTCGCCGATTTGCGCACGCTCTGGATCGAAGCGCAACTCTACGTCAGCGATTTGCCCTTTCTTGCCCAAACCCGCGATGCCTCGATCACTTTGCCGTATTACCCCGATCGCATCCTCAACGGCAAGGTCAGTTTTGTCAATCCCAACCTTGAAGCCTCCTCTAAAATCGTGCTGGTCCGCGTGGAAATTTCGAATCCAAACAACGAATACCAGCCCGGTATGCAGGCCTGGATTACACTGAAGGGCAAGACTCGCCGGGCGCTCGCTGTGCCGACCAATGCGCTCATTCAGGAAAGTCGCGGCGTCACGGTTTGGATCAAAAACGCTACCGGCGGCTTTGAAGGCCGTATGGTACGCACCGGCATTGCCAACGAAGATTATACCGAAATCATTGAGGGATTGAAAACCGGAGAGAACGTGGTCGTTTCGGGCGCTTATCTCCTGCACAGCGAATTTGTGTTTAAAAGAGGAGCGGACCCGATGGCGGGGCATTCTATGTGAGGACATTGCTTAATCTTGAGTCATTCCAATCTTTCGATCCGGATTATGCATTTCTATTTTTCCACTTATCTGTCAGGGCGACGCTTAAAGAAATAAAGATCACGGCAATCAACACTGTGAGTGTCGGGTTCTTTTTCATCCAACGTGTATCCATAAAGAATAATAATGGAATCATATCTCCAAATTTTGTGCCGCCGCCGGCAGTTTCACCTTACGTCCCACCTTTTGAATCCACCCCTGGTACAATCCACTTTTCAATTCCCGCACATCGGTAAACCCCAGTTTCCGAAGGGCCCCGGCGGCAATCGTCGTGCGTTGACTTCCAGAAGGCCGCAAACAACAAACCACCGTCAGGCAATCCCTGAACGGCAGCAGCAGTTCGGCTTGGCGCGCAATCTCGTTGTACGGTATTTTCCATCCCCCGGCATCCATCGAAGCCCGGCGATATGCCTCCCGTACGTCGATGCACAGCACCGGTTGGCCGGTTTGAACGAACCTGAGTATTTCATTGAAGTCGATGGTTTTCATACTCAGAGGTCGTTTACAAATTGATCGCTTTTACCATCGCAGCGCATACAACCCTGGGTAATCAGGGCATCCGGCAGGCCGCCCAAAGCACTGACGAGGTATTCTTTGGCCGGCCGTCTTTGATACCATTGGTTCAAACCCTTGGCATTCCATTCCGAGGGCTGGATGTTTACGGCTTTGAAAAACCCTTTCACGCGTGATTGCATGGCGGGTGTCCACTCGGAGGTAGGAATGCCGAATACGTTTCTGATACCATCCCACTCGGCGGTTCCGACTTCCTTGTCTGTACTGTAGGTGGGTTCCAACCAATTGCCGGAGGTGAAGGACAGGCAAAACGGCGGTTTGGGAATATACTGCGAAGGCACCCCGATGATGGTTCCGCAGCGTTTCGAGCCTTTGAGTACGACCAGGTCGGGCAACTGCCCATCCGGACTGTTCAGGTACTGCCAAATGACACTGGCGCCAAAGTATTTCATAGTAAAATCGGAAGGCTCCACATCCACGGCAAGGAAAAAACCGCGCAACCGGGCTTCAAAATCCGGCGTCCAATCGGCATCGGGCACGCCCAGGAAAGCCTTGGCGCCGGGCGGGGTCACGGCATTTTGAAAGGGCGGGAGGTTGTCGGGGACGTTCTGACAAGGTAAAGGGCCAACAGGCGGATCATCACCAGTTGCATCACCGTTGTTCTTATCTTTTGCCACGGCTTTACCTGGCCGGAAAAGAAATACCACCAGTACCAATAAGCCGATTGCGACGGCGGCGATGATAACGATGTCCCGAATGGATTTCATGGCGTTATTTAGGTTTGAACTTGTTTTTACAGATAATTTACCACCTCTTGCCCGCTATCGCAGCGCATGGAACCTTTTTCGATCAAGTTGAAAGAAAGTCCACCGTACCCGCTATTCAAGTACTCGACGATCAGGTTTTTGTCCTTTTGGCCGGGGAATTTTCGCAAGGTGGCCAGCACGCTCCGGGCGGTAATTTTCAAATCGGTTGCCTTGAAAAAACCGATGATCCGGTCCGCGATTTGTTCATTGTAAACGAAGTGTTGTTCGTACCGGCCTCCGCCAAACGAACCCTCGATGGCAGCGCGGTTCCAGGCAATATCATCCACGAAGGACTCCGGGGTTCTTTTGCCGTCTACGTCGATGTAACTAAAGCGATCCTCGTCGTCGAAGGTCAGGAAGGGGTTGATGCAGAAAGCGGGCTTGGGCAAATCATCCGCGTTGGTGGCGATCACCGTGCCGCAACGCTTCGAGCCTTTCAGGACAATCAAATCGGGCAACTGCCCGTCCGGACTGTCCAGGTACTGCCGGATTAAACCGGCCCCAAAGTATTTCATCGTAAAATCGGAGGGTTCCACATCCACGGCAAGGAAAAAACCGCGCAGCCGGGCTTCAAAATCCGGCGTCCAATCGGCATCGGGCACGCCCAGGAAAGCCTTGGCACCGGGCGGGGTCATGGCATTTTGAAAGTGTGGCAGGTTGCCGGGGATGTTCTGGCAAGGCAATGGGCTGGGCGGCGGATCATCACCAGGTACATTACCATTTTCACCACCTGCGCCCGGAGCGGCTTTGGCCGGTCGAAAAAGAAAGAGCACCAACAGTAGCAAGCCGATCGCTACTGCCGCGACAATGACGATATGGGAAATACTTTTCATTCCTTCTTTTTTAAGATGATAGCGATAATCAAAAGCGCGATAATGCCCACTCCCGCGTAAATCAAAATCATGTCGGTGCGCCGGCGATTTTCATTGACCTGGGCCAGCGGGTCTTGTAGTTCTGCTTGCGCGTTGAGCAGTTGCTGGAAGTACGCTTGCGCTGAAAGGACAGTAGGCTCCAGGGCAGTGGAGATCGTATCGAACACACTGCCGATAGCCTGAAACAGCGACGGCAGCCAATCTACGCTTGCCTCGGCTTGGGTTACTTGTCCTTGTTCTTCCATAGCAATGCGCTGAGCAGGATGAGAATGACAATGGCGATAAAAAACAGCACCCAGCGCGTCTGCGCGTTGGATGCCTCCGTGGCCTGCTGCACTTGCCCGACTTTCGTTTCCTCCCCCGGCACCCCGCACACGTTGGCGCCGAAGTAATCGACGAGCATGACGGGATCGAAGTTGTTGCACAGGTATTCGTTGGTGGAGGTGTAGGCAGAAGGGTATTTGGGGTTGTTTTCCTGGCGGTGGCAATGGCCCAGGCAGGCATCATATAACAAAAACCCCGAAGGCCCGAGGGCCTTGAGGCTGCTGCAACTGTCCTCGAAGCAGTGCTGCACCCGGCGGCAATTGTCGCGCCGCTCGCCGCTGAACAGGTAGGTCCAGCCGCAATCTTCATCGGGGCATATCGTATGTCCACACTTGGCCATTGTCGGGGATTTTTGGGGTTTATCAGCCGGCCGAACGTTTCTTCTTCCAATACCACCAAGCCGCACCAACCAGGACAGCGAGGCCAAGACCAAGGAGCGCCCACTTTTTCCAGCACCAGCAGGGTTTGTTTTGTTCGTCTTTACAAGTACACATGTTGTTCGTTTTTTAAGGTTTAAACCATTGCTCCCGCCGGCACTTGCACTACTTGAGTGCTTCGTCCGCGCAAGAGCAGAAACAGGATGACGATCAGGGCCACGGCCAGCAAAATCCACACCCAGACCGGTATTTGGTTTTGTTTCGTCGCCGGCGGTTGCGGATTAGGGGAGGTATTGGGTTGCTGGTTATTGCTTTGCTGGCTCGATTGCCACACCGAGCCGGCGGCGATCAGGATGTCGGGCAGGTTTTTGTTTACCCAGTCCCAGAATCCGCCGCCCTGGTTTTGGGGCAGCGGCGTTCCGTCGGGGCCGACGCCGGATTCGTTTCCGAAGGCGTACACGCAGTCGCCGTTGACTTCGATATAACCGTTTGCACAAGCCATTGGGAGTGTATTTTAGGGTTCAAGTTCGGGCCAATCCGCTGCCTGTTATTGCGGCAGGATTGGGGATGTTTGCGTTACTTTGAGTTCGCTTGCGGATGATTTTGTATTTTCTTCATTTTCGTTTTCCAAGCGGCAACAATACCCCCGCTTCGAACAGCCAGGATTTGTCGCCGGGTGCGTAATTGGCCGCTCCGTAAATACCCTTCCAGGAAGAATGAAGCCCGTAACGAACTCCCCTGGCTTGTGGCGACCAACCCACTTTTGCGCCCAATCGTATCTCCGGCGCGGCGGATATTCCGGCCAGTAACCGAAGCGGCAAGTCCGGTGGGAAATCCAGCGCCAGACCTTGGGGCTTTTGCTCACAGGCGCCCTCGATGGCGATGAATTGCAGGGAATCTTTTTGGACTCCGGCCAGGTAGCGGAACACACAATGCCCGCTATCGCCTTGTACTTCGCCTTCGAAGAGCCGGATATCCTCCGCCCATTCGTTTGCTTGTGGAAGAACCAGGATGGGGGTATCCACCGGCGTTGGGGCGCTGACAAATACCCGGTCATGAATGGTATCGCGCCGGTACACCACCTTTTGAAACGTCGCCTGAAGCAATTGTTTGATCGCGGAATTACCGGCGATCAGTTCCTGCCATTGCACCGGCGTCTGGGGGATATTCCACTGGGAGATAGTATCGTAACGCGGTACATAGATTGTCTCCAGGGACTTTTCCCCGTCGCATCCTCCCCGAAGGAGGAAAGCGCAGGCAGCCAAAAGAGCGCACAGCAGGATGTTTTTCAGGGCGTCGTTTTTCATCACCGGATAAATGGTGCTCCATACCGGATTGGCCGGCATGGAGCGGTTTTGAGGGTTATTAAGATCGCGGTGTATTACTGAGCGGGTTTGATACTCTGGAAAAAATTCCAGTCCTTGCCCAACAGCTTTCCGACAAACGGCAATCCGAATTTCAAGGCATTATACACCAGTCCGGCGTAAGCGAAATTGGGCAAAAACTGCTGGATCACGTATTCGAAGCTCTCCTGGGTCAAAAAGCCCAGTTTGAACGTGGCCGCGCCGCCGGCCACCAGCAGGGCCGCCGCCGCACTGCGGATAAAGGTCTTTGGAATACGTTTCAGACCGGGAATGGCGCCGGCGAACAGGCCGAGCAAAATGGTGATGGCTACCTCCACGCTGCTGGTGGCCGAGGGCGTAACAAAGGACGTAGGATCGGTGTAACTGACCACATTGAGGCTGTCGAATGCCGAGCCGAGCGAGTCGGGGCCGGCAAAAACGGCGCAGAGGCTGACGGTGGCTAATACTGCCAGGGTGAGGGAGCTTTTGAGGATGTTGCGAACGAATTTCATTTTGGGAGTCATTTTTATGGTGAATGATTCATTTCGAGTTTTCAGGTTCATTTTCCCCTTCTGGGGCTTCGTCTTTGCCGATCATGTCCAGGGCAGCCTCTTCCACCCTATCGGCAGCGCGGTCGGCAAAATGTGTGAAGCGGTCCATCCAATGCTGGCAGGTGGCGCCCAGGATCGAGGTGATGCTGCACACGATTTCGGCGGGCAGGTGCGGAAAGGCGTAGGACAACACGCTGCCGCCGATAAAGCCCACGACCCCGGCCAGGCCGATGCTGGAAAGCAGCGTGAGCCAGCTCATCTTCTTTTGCACCACCTTCGGCAGCGAGATGAAAATCCAGCCGAACACACCGGCTGCGACGTAGGAGGCTATTTTTTCGAGGTTCATGGTTTGTCAGAGTCGTTTATTGGCCACGACCAGTACGTTGGCGCCGGCCAGGTATAGCGTCCGGGCAGTCGTACCCGCCGTTTTTTCTATTTGGGAATAATAGCCCATGTTCGCCGAAGTCGGTATGTTGGTCGTCGTGACGCCCACGCTCACCCCGTCGATATACCCTTCGCAAGCACTGCCATTGGGTGAAACAGCGACGATCAGCGATTGCATAGTCGAGGTTCCCGTGAGCGGAGCGGTGCCGGTATTGATCACCGTTTCCGTTCCGCTTGCCCTGGCGACGAACTGCCAGTTGCCCGAGTTCGTGCCGTGGGTGTAGCGGAAGTACACCCCGTTGGAAGGCTCACCCGTGGGGTTGGAGGCGTCCATCCAGCCGCAGCGAACGTTGTAAGTATTGGTCCCATCCGAGAGGTTGTCTAAGCTGATCGAGGCGGCGTAGCGCAAATAGGTATTATTGGTGGAGCGCACCATTGCGTTGGCCGCCGCACCGAGGGAACCTTTGCCCGTGGCCGAGGAAGAAGTGGAAATACCGCTTAGTCCCCAGGGCCCGCCGCCGGTACCCGAGCCGCTGCCGCCGGTGTTTGCCTTTACGAAAAAGTCGCCGCTGGTACCTGAACCGGTCGAGCCGGCTACCCCGTGCCGGAATTGTGCGCTCAACACATAATCGGGAAAATAGTCGAATGCCGTCAGGGTGCGCCAGACGGCGGCTGTGGCGTCGTAGATCAACTCCACGGAACGGCCCGGCAGGATAAACCAGTCCTGGTCGTCGAAGGCAAAGCGGTTGCCCGCGCTGCTGGATGCTGATTCGTCTTTGAGCATGACGGTGTATGATCCCACGTTCATCAGGGTGATGCGCCGTCCCGGTTCTCCGCCGTCCAAACCGGTGATGATCCGGAAAGTGGCGTCGGTGGACAGCCGGATGACGCTGGCCGTGGAAAGGCCCGTGGGCGACCAGTCGTTTTGGTTGCCGGTCAGTTGCGCCGGGGAAATAATTCCGCCCGTCACGAATTTTTCGGACAACGCGGCGATGGTCAGGGTACTGTTTGCCCCGCCGTCGGTCATTTTTACATTGGCCCCGGCAGACAAGACGCGCTCGTTGGTCAGGGTGGCGTTGCCGGTAAGCGTCAGGAAAGTCGCATCGGTAGGCGCACCGGAGCTGCCCGCGCCGAATTGCACCCAGGCGGAGCCGTCGTTGCCTTCAAATTTATTGTCGGTGGTGTTGTAGCGCAAAATACCCTGGCTGTTGGCGGGTCGTTGTGCGGTAGAACCTCGCGGCAGGCGAATGGCATCGTTGCCGGTTACATCCAGCGCGTAGGCCGGCGCAGAAGTGCCGATGCCGGCCTGGCCGTCGTCGCCGACAAAAAACAGGGGTGTGCCCGTAGTATTGTACGCACCAAAGGCATTGGTGGAAGTGGTGTTGCCCAGGCCCACGACAGCCAATCGCGGCATAACTTCCGGAAAAACGGCCCCGTCGCCGATCAGGCTATACCCGCCGACAGTTTCCAGCGCGAACAAATTGGGCGCGTTCACAACATTAGCCGCGAGATACATCATGCGCACTTTGCCGTTGGCGCCACCCGTTTGGTTGACCATACCGGTGACTTCCACCAGATTCATGATGCCATTGCCACTCGTCGGGGCAAAGCCACCGTTGAACGTGACCAGAGCCGAGGCGCCGCTGGTAATCGTGGAAACCACCGTGGCGGGTTGCTGCAAGCGAGCGTCGAGATTGAATAGCCCGCCATAATCGAACCCGATGCGGCTGATCCCGGCTCCCTGAAAATAACCGCCGTTGGTGATCCGGCTGCGCTCTGTGTCGCCGCTGTCGAAACCCTGAAAGGCGAAGGTGGTATTGTTAGTGTTGTTGCCTTTGACAATCAGCCGAGCCGTGCCGGACGACGGTTGCCCGACGAGCAAGGCGCCGCTGGTGTTGTCCCAATGCAGGTTTGGCGATCCGCCGATACCCGAAGTATTGTTGTACTGAATGTTGCCCGCGCTGCCAGCCGGACGCACCAGGCTGGCGGCATCGACACGCGTCGATTGCCCCCAAACGGCCAAAGCCCCTGCCCCGAGGAGCAGCAGCGTCAGCGCTAATTTTTGGATGGGGTTACTTCGGTACATTGACGGGCTTTTTCCAGAATATCGTTCAGGGTTCGTTTTTCTTCGCGGGCCACGGCCAACTGGCGGCGCAGCATGACTAACCGCTCCAGCAGACCAATTTCCGTTTCGATGACGCCGACCTCCTCGGTTTTTTGCGCCAGATTGGTCTGCACCTGGGCGGTATCGAAGGGCACGGTTCTGCCGTTTTGAAGCAGGACATAACCCAGGCTGTCTCGTTTTTCGATTTTGTAATCGCTGCCGGTTTGGGCGGTGGCAAAAAGGGAAAGCAGTAAAAAAGGGATGACGAGTTTCATTTTGGGAATGGGGTTAGTTGACGGTGATTTTTTTCACCAGGATTTTCTGCCCGGTGGAAACCGTGCGGGAAAACGTGATGACCTGGCCGGATACGGTGATGTCCTCGCCTGCGCCCCAGTCCATCATCACACCGTCCAAAAACACTTCCGTGTCCGTGGTCAGCGGCGTAAAGCCGGATACCGTGGTGGTGGTCGTATTCGAAACGGGCACGTCCTCGAATCGCTGGATCGTGACCGTGGGCGCCGAAGCGCTGGCGGCAACGGTGATGGTGTTTCCCGAACGGGTTAACGCGATGCCGGAGCCTTGAGCGAGGGTTACGCTGCTGCCGCCCGTGAGGTTGATGGTACGGTCCGATCCACTGCCGTCGCCGGCCGTAAGGGTTTGGCTTTCGGTCAAGGTGGTGTTGGTGACGCTGGAAATAGTTCCGTCGCTGTTCAGGGTAAACACCGGGATTTGCGTGGCGCTGCCGTAGCTGCCGGCGGTGGCCTGGTTAGCGCGGCCAATTCGCTGGAAGGTCAGGGTCGTGGTGCCCACGGTGATCGAGCCGTCGGTGGTCAGCACCCACATACTTTCGTTGTTGGCCGTGCCTTCTTCTACGAAAAAAGCCCCGCCGTTGGACATTTCGGTGGAGGCATCGAAGTCGGTGGAGCGCGTCCAGGCGCCCGTGCCGGTGATGTACACGCCGTTTTCGGAGCCGGTTGTTTGTGATTTGACCAGCACCCGGTCGCCGGTTGTGGTGCTCACTCCGTCGATGGTTTGGTTGCCGCTCAGCGTGATGTTTCCGGTCGTGGCCACCCGTACCGATTGTTTCCAGGCATATTGCCCGGTGGAAATGGACAGGGTCGGGTTACCACTTACGCCGTCGGCATTGCCCAGGCCAAAACTCAGGCCCGCGTCGGAAGCGGCAGTGGCGATAGAGCGGTTGGTAAAAGTACCCGCCCCCGTTTGCACGACTAAGCCGGTGCCGGAAAGCGCGGCGATCCCGTTCACCTCTGCGTCGAACGAGATATCCGTTCGCGAAGAGCCGGCATTGTCGGCTGCCGTTACCGCGCCGCCGATAAATTGAGGGTAGCGCGCTGGGTAAGTCCGCTGCCTTCGTCCTGGATGGTGGCCAGGGCGTTGGTAGTGATGGTAAAACTGGGGTAAGTGCCCGTCACGGCAGTAGCGCCCGCACCGGTGAGCGACACCGTTTGGTCGGGCGCGCTGTTGGTGATGGTGTTGCCGCTGATGCTGATTCCGGTGCCGGCCGTAAGCAGGCTGCTGCCCTGCACCCAGGTGACGTTGCCGCTGCCGTCGGTGACCAAGAAACGGCTGTTGGTGCCGGAGGCTCGAAGCAGCACCGTGGCGTCGATTTTGGTGCTTTGGGCCATTGCAAAAACGGCGGGCAAAGCGAAAAGAAGGAGAAGTAATGCCTTTTTCATGGCTGATTGGGTTTAAAGCGTCTTTTGGGGTTTATTTCTGGGTTATTTCACGATGAGAAAAAATGCTTCGTCCTGGCCGGCGACGGTCAACAGGATATCGTCGCCGCTAATGGTAAAATCGAGTCCGTAGGTCATACGCACACCGGTGCGGTACAGGTTGATTCGCCAATCCCGCTCGGTGGCCGGTAGGGAAATAGTCGGGCTGATTGTATCTCCAATTACCGAGGTAAAGGCTTCGTAGATTTCATTGCCGCCCGAATCGTTGGCCGGCAGCCAGGTCGTGCCGTTCCATTTGAGCACCTGGTTGGTTGTCGCGCCTTGTTGGGCTATTTTGAGCGGTGTTTCCGCCGTTCCGCTTCCGGACAAAGTCGCATCGGTTTGAATGGTGGTTCCGAGCGAGTCAATTTTTAGGTTGGTGAAGGTTTGCAAACAACCCTGGAGCGATGCCGATAGCCCTGAAATAAACGGCCCTACCCGATGCACGGAACTCGGGTGATAAATCGCCGCCATGCCGCTGGGTAGTGCGGATAGTTGCCCCGACGGATCAACCGCCCGGCCTGCGATGATGCTGCCGGCTGCGGTAATCGTGTCGATAGGCAGTTCGTAACACTGGTTGCTGGAAAACACGATCAACCGGGGATGTTGCGCTTGGGAAATCTGGCTGCCCGCAAAACCGGTGTTCGAGTTAAAAAGCCCCTGAAAGGTAAAATTCGGGGCTGTTCCACCGGTTTGCACAAACGGCGAAAGCCAGCCTTGCCACAGGCTGTCCACTGTCTGCGCCGAGACAGCGGCGGCAAACAACAGTAGGATGAAAAGCAGTTTCAGCCGCATGGTTTAGAAGTTGAATACGAGTTGGTAATCGTCATAATTGGCCGTCAGGCCCACGGCCCGCAGGGAGATACTTGGTGATCCGCTGGAGCCAACTCCGACCACCTGCATTTGCACGGTATCGTCGTCGTCCACGGAATACGGATTGCCCGGCGCGGGCGCTCCAAACACCTGGGCCGACAGATCAATTTTTTGGGTGGCCGGGATATGCAGCGAGCCAATACCCTCATTGCCCTGCAGGCCTGCACCGTTGAACGTCACGGTCAGGTTGCCCGATCCGTCGTTTTCGGCATCATCACCCGTTACCCGCGCGGAAAGCAGGGTCACGCCGGAGGGAATAGTCACTGTGAGCGTGCCCGAGCCTCGAACGGCAGTGATCCCCGCGCCGGTGGCCGTCACGACCACGGCCAGAGAGCCGCTTCCGGAGGTGCTGGGCGTGTAGGTGGAAATCGTGCTGCCATTACTCGGAGCCGGCCCTTTGGAGAGTTCGAAGGTGCTGGGGTTTATGTACAGCATTTCGGTTTCGGCGGCGGTTTTATCCTGCAATTGCAGCAGGTAGTGGCCGGTGCTGTCCACGTAAAAAGCCCCGTTCATGGTGTTTTCACCCACCACGTAGGCCATTTGGGCGGAAAAATCGGTGGTGAGTATCTCGCCCCGGATGCCGGTGTTTTGAGTGCGGATATAAGCCGCATCGGGTTTGAGCGACCACTGCGAAGATTCAGCGGGGTTGCTCACCCGGCTGTACGTGGCAAAAGCGCCGGTGCTCTCGAACTTGGAAAGCCCGAACACCCCGCTTCCGCTGCCGTCGCTTGTGCGGGCACGAAGGGTCACCGAGGTAACGCTGTCGAGTGCGAGCGAATAGGCGCTCTTGCCGTTGACCGTGGTGTTTTGCGTCAGATCGCCGCCCAAGCGCACGGTCGTGCCGGTTTTGGTCAGGGCGTTGGCGTAGCTGTTCAGGGCGTAGGAAATCCAGGCTGTGCCGTTCCAGGCGTAAAGGGTACCCGTGGCTGTATCCACGTACAACAGGCCCTCGTTAGTCCCGGGCGATAGACCAGGGACGCCGTTTCCTTGCACGACTTCGTCCACCCCGTCATGGACTACCCAGCTGGAACCGGTCCAGACATACAGTTGGGCAGTGGTCGTGTTCAGGTAAAGATTGCCTTGCGTTCCGGTGGGCGCTCCGCTTGGCGCCGTGGTGTTTTGTACTACTTCGTCCGGGAGCAGGCCGATCAGGTAGCTCAGGGTTTTGTACTCCAGTTTACCGTCGCTGCCCCGCGTCATCAGCAGGTTGTTCGCCGCCGGCGGGCTGACGCCTTTGATTTGGGTGGTGGGATTGATCTGGCTAAAGGCGGGAAAGGCGGCCAGGCAGAGCGCGAAAAGGGGAAAGAAAATCTTGGTAAAAAGAGGGCCTTTCATGGCGGTTTTAAAGGTTTTAAGCCGTCGGACGGCTGGTTATTACACGATGGCAACGATCCAGATTTGATCTGTCGCGGCCGGCTCTGCCAACGTTACCTGGCTGCCGGACACGGTGTAGTTCGTTGTGGGGTATTGCAGTAGTTCATTCACAAAAAGCAGCCACTTGGCCTGGTTAGAGGCCGAATAGCCGGAAGGCAGGTTAAAGGTTGTGCCCGTTCCCGAGGCGCTGATCGTCAGTCGGCTAAGTTTACAGCCCTCGGCACCGCCCTGGAGCCGGACAAAATGCCAACGGTCTTCCACTTCGCTCGCTGCGCCGCTTGGCGTCAGGTTGCCGGACGAAATCGTGAAGGTTCGTTGCGCCGCACCGTTTCGGAACACCAGGTAGTCCGAATCGGACAGATCCGTAAATGCTGCCGGAACTTCAACAGTGCCGGTTTGTTCAGCCACTTCTTCCATCTCTATGGCGGCATCGCAACCTTCATCGAGCGTTACCCAGGCCAGGTTATCGCTGCTTTCGAGCGGCATTTGCGTAAAGTCCTCCCCTTCCGGATTCATCAGGCCGTTGGAAAAAACCAACTGCCCGCCATTGGCCGAGTAACCTATGGGCGGCGTGGCCGTGTTACCCGTTTGACCCGAATCGAAGGCGGTAGCGAATTCGCAGGTACAATCACTTTCTGCTACTTCTGCCGCAAAGCAAATCTTGTTGCTCCCGGCGTATTCGTTTTGGCAGTTTTTGATTTGCACTTCAACGCAAATCGTATCGCTATTCGAAAGGGCAATGCCCTGTGAAATCAAGTAAGCCGTGATCTGACTGTTCGTTGCGTTCAGATGCAAATACGTGCTGCCCAACCCGATACCCAAGGAAGCCGTTGGCGCCGCAAAAGGTGTCGCGAATACCAACGTCTTGTTTTTGTAAAACCGCCATTGCAAAAGCCGCTCCGCCCCGGCGGGACAACGGTTGTTGTCATTCCAGGTCGGAATGGCCGAAAAGAGGGCCTTCCGGACCAAACGAACGCGCGGTTTTTTATTGGAGCAGCAAGGCATGGTTTTACAGCGGACTGGGGAAGGTTTTGCTCAACGAGGGAATGGTGAACGTTTGGCCGTCTTTCGCCGTGATTTCAACGTTGGCCAGCACCAACAGCCAGGTACTGCTGACGTTATTTTCTGTTTGTTCTACTCCGGCAAAAGTGATGGCAAGTGCCCCCGGAACGCCAGTATTGTTCGGCCCGGCGGCAGTGCCGGCAGGGGTTTCAGAATTCACGGCATCAAAAAGTGTGGCATCGCCGGCCGTCACGAAACCTTCCACGTCGCCGAAATTCACCTTGGGTTTGAGGGTGGCCGTTACATCGAAGGTGCCCGGGTCTTCGCCGGGCGCCGCGACTACGTTCAGGCTGAAATCACCGCCGTCCAGGTCGGTTTGCCGGGTAGAGATGCGTTTCCGGCAGGGGTTTTGGAAATATCCGTTGCTCATTTTGGTTGTTGATTTTAAGAGAGTTAGTGTTCCGCGTCTCAACCCCACCCCCATCCCCTCCCCCAAATGGGAGGGGGGCTTGCCCTCACATTACTCTTTGTTCAGTGGTTGTGCATGCCCATACTTTTTGGCGCATACCTACTTCGTAATCAAAGAGTTATTTGGATCAGCCCCCTCCCTCTGGGAGGGGCGGGGTTGACGAAATCTTCCATTTTCATTTAATTTTTTATCCAATGAATCTTCGGGTAAGGCCTTCCGCTATCGCATACGCAAACACAATGAGCAGAATCACAAACCCGAAATACATCGCCGATGCCGAATCCGCTTCATACCGGTACGGCACCTTGCCGCTGGCGATCATATCAATCACTTCCTGGTTCATCCGGTAATTTTTTTGCGAATCAATGCGGTAACGACGCCGGCCACCACGGCCGCGAGGCAACCGTACAACAGTAGCCGGAAGATCGTCTGCTCCTCGAAAGCGACTTCGACCCGGATGCCATCGGTGGACAGTTTTTCGAGCACGTCAAGGACTCCCATCAGGCGGTTTTTTGGCGTTTATTGTAAGCGTTCACGGCCACCGTAAAAACGGCGAGCACGGCTACCAGCAGTAGCGTAAACTGCCAGACAGGAAGCGTTCCGATTGCTTTTTTCATGTCGTTTGGGCGGTTTTGGGTTGATTGAAGCGAAAGAAATAATACAGGATCACCGTGGCCAGCACCGTGGCGGCCACATTGATCAGCGTCCAGGTTATAATCTCTTTCGCGTTCATGTTATAAATTCAGGTTTTTGACCCGCTGTTGAATACTTTTTAATTTGGCGTCCACCACATCCCCGGCATCTTTAAAGCAGCAGCCACTGACATAGAAACTGTCGAAGGTTGCGCGCAGCGTACCGCTGTACATGGATTTGTAGTAAGCAGCCAGTTGGATCAGTTGTGCATCCGGCAGTTCGGCTATCGCCAGGATGGTATCGCAGCGCAATTCGTTGCAGATAAAGGTCCAGCCGGTCGCCTGTTTGAGATCGTCGGCCAGGCGTTTGAGGTTTTGCGGCAGCGGCGCCACGGGTGTGCCGTCGGGGTTAGAGCTGCTACCATTGCCGTTGTTACCGCCCTTGCCTTTGTCTGTACTTCCGCTCGCCGCCGATTTTTTGACCAGCCGGATCACGAACACCACGATCAACGTCACTGCCAGCCCGACGGCCAAAAACAAGCCGATGCGGAGCAAGGTCCGCTGGGTGGCAGGGTTAAAAACCTGTTGTATGGCGTTGGGTTGTGGCATTGGGGTACTCGGGTTTAGCAGTCAAACGGATGGTTATGTGGGTCCTTGTAATAATAGGCGTCGTCTTTGGCGCATTTCGGCTGGCCGCCCGCGACCGGGTCTTTGAACACTAATTTGGGTACCCGCAGCAGCAGAAACACCGCCGCTCCCAGGACAGACAGCACCAGCAGGATGCGCAGCAGCGCGGCGAACGAGGCATTTGAGGTGTTCATGTCAGGCCGAGGGTGTCCAGTTTTTGCAAAAAGGTGGTGTTCAGTCCGTCGCTCATGCCCAGGTAGGAACAATCGTCCGTGTACGTGGCGCCCACCGCGTGGTGCAGGGTTTCCCCGTGCGCGTTTTTGTACGCGTTGTGGATCAGGCGGAGTTGATTGTCGTTCCACTGCAAGGCATCGTACAACGCCTCGCAGCGGCCTTCGGTAGTCAGCGCGTTACCGGTGAGGGTTTCGTGCAGGCGTCCGGCGATGTCTTTTCGGCGATCATAAAAGTCAGCCGTCACGTCACCGCCGCCCGTCTGCATTTTGGCGTCCTCCGGCACCAGGCCGAACAACACCCGGAAATACGGGCGGAACCACCACCACAGCGCCAACGCGGCGAGTGCCAGGGCGATCCAGCGGGCGTTTTTGGACAAAAAGCCCGTCGCGCCCGATCCGGCGCTCCAAAGTGCCGATGCCGCCGTGAGTGCCATAGCCTACCGGTACGGATTTAGTTCGACGATGCCGACACCGGGCCGACCAGCCGGGATTTCAGGCTTTGCAGCACCGGGGCGCCAGTGGCAGGACTGGGGTCCGTAGCAGTATTCGTACCCGGCACTTTTCCGGCAGTAGCCTTTTTGATTTTCGGGTACACGTAGGTGATAAAAAGCAGGGTCGCGCCTACAGCGAGCACGGCAATTACCCAGCGTTGTTTCAAAATGCGCATCATGGTCTTTTTTAGAGTGATGAGTGATGAACGATGAGAGATGAGCGCCGAGCGTGATTCTGTTCACGCGACGGCCTTTTCCAGGATCCGCCCCAGGTAGCGCAGCACGCACAGCAGTCCGATGACGGCCAATCCGATCAGTATCCAGGCCACGTAGGGGCGACGTTTGCCGTCGCCCAAAAATGAGGCGACAGAATTTTGCGGCATCGTTTGCCGGATTTGATCCGTCAGCAGCCGGGCCGGGGTTTTACCCGTCGTTTGCCGGATGGCGGTCAGTTCGGCGGCGTACAGGCCCATTTGATCCACGGGAACGTCCAGCAACTGCTCCAGCCAGGCCAGGAATGCCTCGGGCGACAGTCGCCCGGACTGCTCCTGGATGGCATACGAGATCGCATCCACGTTCGGGAGCATCGCGGCACTGACCCGGCCTTCGGCAACCAGCCGGGCATAAACACCCGTCAGGTTGTTGGTCGTAATCAGGTGTACCAGTTCGTCCGTTGAATACTGCGTTTGCACGGGGCTGAGGGGCGCTTTGGGGTGAAAAAGAAAGGCGGAACGGACCGGTTGAAAATCCGGTCGGCCGGGCCGTTTAGTTCGCGCCGCGAAATCCCGTGTAAATGGTCAGTGTGTACTTGCGTTTGCCGACCAGGCCCGGAATTTTCCACTGCGTATCGCGGTCGAACAGGTTGGCCTGCGAACTCAGCGAGATGTCGGCGTACTTCAGATCGGTGCGCGGGAAAGCCTCCAGGTTCTCGAAGTTACTCACGTCGATGCGACCGAAATCGCCCTCGCCGTTGATGTTTTTGCGCGAGAACATGACGTGATCTGGCAAATCCACCACGCTATTCGAATCGGCGCCGGCGGCTTTCTGGGCCTTGATCTGGAAGGCGGCGAAGGTGTACGGCGTAGAGCAAAGGCGGTTGAGGAACACCGGATATTTGTTGCAGGTCGGCGAACCGATGTACAAGGTGGCCTTGTTTTCGCTCGTGTTGCAGGTGTCGCAGGACGTCTCGTGGGTCTCGCTGGAGTCGCCAATGTAGGCTACGCATTCCTGATCCTCGTCGAATTCGCTGGTGTCAATCGTGAGCGTAATGTACTTCTCGACGGGCGCGCCGGCGCTTTTGGCTACCTGGCCGTCGATGGGCGAGCCGGGCGGCGTTACCTGCGGGCCGGTCACGCCCACCGTGGTGGCCACCAGGTCGGTCGGCATTTTTTTCTTGGTGTACTCGAGGCCCGCGAGAATCTGCTTGGAGATGTTGTTGGGCAGGGTTTGTACGAAATCCATTGGGGGAGCCTTGGTTTTGAGGTGAAGACTTTTTTTCGGGGTGTAGAATTAAGGCTCAAAAATATGCCGAGGTATTGGAT
The DNA here is from genome assembly GCA_016716135.1 of Lewinellaceae bacterium. Lineage (GTDB taxonomy): Bacteria > Bacteroidota > Bacteroidia > Chitinophagales > Saprospiraceae > M3007. The sequence continues at coordinate 89,639 of JADJWX010000002.1, forward strand.
GGCAGTTTCGGATGGTGAATGATTATAGGGATGGGTTAAGGATGTTTTGGGATGTTTTGGGTAAGAGTATCAGGCTCGTAAATCCTCTTCAAAATACTTACAAGCCTCGGAGCCAAAATCGAAGTGGCCAGCAAATACCGCCTCAACTATGGGTATATATTTTTGGAAAAGATATATATCCTCATGCATTGATTCAAGAGTCGCTCTAGCTTTCTGCTCGATTTCGGTCAACAGTCTCTTTCTCCAAGCAATAATTTCATCGTCCTGTTGCGACAACCGTTTTCTTATTTCTGAATGCCGCCACAGAGATTCATGCAAAACAGCCAGTTCATTTTTGATTTGATGTTGCAGGTTCAGTTCTTGAAGGGAAATACCTTTCAGTGGTTGCAGAATCTCTTTCGTCAAGAATATCGGCAGTGGGGAAATGGTAAATTCCGTGCGTTCTCCCGATAATGTTTCTTCTACCTGTTGTATAAATTCTTTATTAAATCGGATAGCCATATTCCCAGCGGTAGAACTTCCTGAAATTGGCACCAAAAGAATAAAATCTGCTCTGGTGTTTCTCAATTCGGTCAGACAAGGCAGAATTAGATCAACTTGATATTCAAAGTCTTGCAGTTCAAAATTGTGAATGCCCAGCACTAAACTTTTCAAAATACCATCTTCAACAAAATTTTCCGGCAGTAACAAATTATAACCTAAATACTCCTTAAAGGCAGTTTGCACCTGATAAAGAGACGCTAATTCAGTACGCCATTTTTGCTCTTTCCAAATACGAATTTCATTACGAGGTTTGTCTATTTTTAAGCGTTTGGGGCGCCATATATCCACGAAATATTCGACAAGATCGGCTAAGTATTGGAAGGTTGATTGTTCGTTTAGGATTAGGCTATCCGTGTTAAAGTAGTTTCCAGTTGCGATAACAATTTTCTCGTAAGCCTTTTGCATATCAGCAAGCTTGGTTGAAGATTCCCTGGTATTGACTTTGAAAACCCTGCAAAGATTGTCGTCCCCGACGTTTGGGAATGTTTGGTTCAAAACATTTTCAAACACAGATTGCCAATCTTGTACTTTCTTCACCTCTACTTGAAATTTTTCTTCTGTAAAAAAATCCTCGTCGTATCGAATGCGTCGCCCTTGTTTTTTAAAGGCCCGGAGGGATGTATGAAGTTCTTGAAGTATTTTTTCCTCCTTATGAAATGCCGGGTTGTTTTGAAGCACTTTTTCAAGGCATCGAATAGTTTGCCGGGTCCATTCTACGGCCTTTTCACGAAAAACAAACCAGTATTGCTGCCATTCATAATGAGTTGAAAATTGGTAATTGCTTAACACCTGACTTGACCATGCTTGATTACCCCTAACTGAAAATTTATCATGTTTCAACCATCCATCCCATTTAGCATTTTTTACTGAATCGTCATTACTGCTTGTTAAATGCAAAATAACTGGGTTTGGGAAATATAGTCCCGCTATGTTGTATTGTTTAAACTGTGGGAGACAATAAGTGATGGATTCCGCGCGCGACACGCTTTGTCGGTTGATATTTTGTTGCTGGTCAACGATATAACGGATTTCAATCACATCGCCGATTGGTTCAACCGTTAAAGTATCTGTCTTTTCCCGAAGATGGTTGATAAGTTGTTTGCCAAATCGGTCGTAGAACTGCTGATAAACCACTTTATCCGCCAAATAAACGCCATAAAGTAATTGTCCCAACTGTTCAGTTTCCAAGGTTCTCATTGCTGTTTCCAAATGCTCAATTGTCAACAGATACGTCAATTTAGAATTTAGTCCAAGCCTTCCAAACCATCTTTCAAGATGAATTAAACCGGTGAGGTCATTTTGCAAGGTTTGTGTGTTTATCTTTTTATGAAGGGCTTGTAAAAATAATCCAATATTCGACCCTTCCAAGCTTAGATCAGCATCGGAAATGGCATTTTTTAATTTGGAAAAATTGGGATTCACTTGGTTAATGAAATCAAGTTGCAATTCCGGAGCAGCAAACGGTACCTTAGTGTATACATACAATTCTATCCCTGCATCTATAACTAAATCATATACTTGCCGATTTTGTAGCCAATGCGTCTGTGCTTCGTACGCGTAGATGCCGTAGATGCCTTCTACGATTTCTCGATATGGCCTTTGGCTAAAATGAGAAGCAAGAAGAGCCAGGAAATTCCGTCGCTCTTGTTCGTGGAGAAGTAAAGCAGGCGCTTGTGCTGTGAAGGCAAATAAGTTTTCAGGTTCGATGACCGAAAGAAGCTGAACCAAGGTATCAGCAACTGGCAATCCTTCGTTCCCGTGTAAAAGGTCAGACAAGTGACTGGAACGAACTGGGTGAAGCCCCTCTACAAAGGGGCCGTCATCTAAAAGAACTTGGTACTCATTTTTTAGGCTGGCCAATATGGTTCCCCGGTCAGATTGAAACCCAACTTCATTTTGTACAAATTGAGCAGTTTGCTGGTGGATAGTTTGATCTGTAGGCCGTCTGCAACCGAAACCAAACGGAGAATGGCTTTTTTTGCAGCCTCGTCTCGGTCATCGCGAAATTGGGCAATTTGCTCGCTGAGACGTTCTGCAATCATCTGACCTTGTGTAAGTAGAAAAACGTATTCGAGCAATAATTTTTGCTGCTTTACCTTTTCCCAAGCAGGTTGCCAAGCAGTCATATTGGTGTGTAAACGATTCTCTTTTTGAAAAAAATAGAATATTTGTCGTGCCTCCGCTTCTGATAAATAAATATTTATCGGTTTCAAAATCAGATTCGTTGTATTGGCGCCATATCTAAACCAATCTTCTTCACGGGCGGTCACCAAGAATTTCACTCCCCGCAGTTTTTGAACCCTGGCAGCCAAGTCTGACCAATCTCGCACCTGTGCGCTTAAGCCATCAATAACAATTAGTGGCAAATATCCGCATCGCAGCTTCGATTCGAGAAATCTAAACACATCTTGGATACCTTCTCGTCGTAGTTCCTGCAACTCAAAAATATTATATCCAATCTGATCCAGCATTAGCTGTGCAACCTTCCAAGCCAAAGTAGATTTTCCTTGGCCGCTGGCAGATTTTATCACGGTAACATCAAAATCTTTAATTGAGTCGATGATTTCTTGTTGCCAATGAGGACGTTCAACTGGCAGGTTAGCAGCAATGTGCCAAGGACGGGCAGACTTTCCTTCAAAAAAACTGAATTTCAGTAAATCATCTTTAATTGTCTCGAACGACACCTCCTCAATCCAGCTCTCTTTCACGGCCAAATTCACGACTCCCTTGGAAATGGCATCCGTGGTTTCCTGAATAATTTGGAGCACATCGAATTTTCTTATCTCTTTTTTATTGGGGGATGAAACAAGTAAGAAGTAATATAAAGCCTTAAGGTACTGGCCCTCGGTTCCATTTATGATACCATGCTGCTCAATGAGCATTTGACGGCATTCATTCAGCAATACCTCTTCTTTACTTTGGAAGAAGGAAATGCATGACAGAAATCTTAGACATGAGGCCTCGTCCAAACCGGGTCTGATTTTTCTGATTTTATCAAACCAAAACACACGACTATCATTAGATAAAGGTTTAATGCCTTGGTTAGCTACCTGTAATTTTTTGAGGTGTCCTTGTGAGATATACACGTTTGTAACGATTAAAAACAGGCTATCAGGTTTTTGTTCAAAAACTTCCAGCAGATTGGGTAATATGTCTTCTCCAAATCCATTAGCGTCAAGATTGTTATCCAGACACTTGACCTGAATATGTTCATTTTGAAAATCAAAATAATAGTCTAAGTCTTCTATGCCTTCCAGTTGGAAGGTCTGTTCCTCCTTTCCCTCTTTACTAAACTCATGCAGTATTCGCCATAAAGTATAATGGATTTGGAAAAGGATGCCACGTATATTATAAACACCGCCTTTTCGACGGGTAAGCAGGGTCTCTAAGCCAGGAAAACTTTGTGTGATCATAAAGGATAAGGCTTTTTAAAGGAACGTGTTACAATAAATCCAGATCAAATAACTGATGATACCTGCATAATAATATGAAAGCCGCCAGAATACTTACGCATTCCAGCGGCTAATAAACCCCAAAAAACCAGTTACAAAAATAGCGACCTTCTGAAGGAAATGCAAGTAAAAAAAGCCGCCCCACCCTTCCGGCGGAGCAGCCCCGTAATATGAAAACAAAACTATCCGAATTTCCTACACTACTGCGGCCGGCACAAACTCCAGGCGCACATGCGGATTCCCATCAAACAACTGCCGCAATAATCACCTCCGCCAAATCCACCGGCAATTCCGTCCGTTTGACTTTTCCTGGTATAGGTCGTCGAAAGCAGGGTCAGAAGCCCGGAGGATGGCGATTTTATGCCGCAGGCTCGCGGTGGTGATGTGCAGCGCATTGGCCAGGTCACTTTTGGCCACCCGGCCGGCAGCCACGGTCAGGCGGATGGGATTTTCGTTGAGCCAATTGGCTACACAGGCGGCTTCGCAGGGTTGTGGCATGGTGTTCAGGGGTTAGGGTTTTAGGTATTTGGGGGTTCTTCGATGCCGGATTCCAGAAGAGTTCGGATTTCGGCCACGATACGTTTCCCATCCGGTTGTCCGTCGTCGGTGATGGGCAGATGACTCTCCTTCAACAGGGCGCCGCCGACGGTGAACAGTTGAAATACCCAAGCCGGGAAGGGTTCAGCATTGGATAGCTGCCGGAAATCGCCAAAGGTGCCGGCATGATCCAGCACCGCCAGCACGCGCAGCGTTTCGCCGGTATTCCAGGCGTTGAAAGCCGGGTAAGGCAGACTGAAATCCGGTTGGATATTGAATTTTAAGCCTGGATTCAGGATCGGCATCCGAAAACCGGCCAGCGGCTGGACTGGTACAGGACCGGTTGGAGTTTGGTTACTCTGCTTCAAAGCATCCAATTCCGTGTTACCAGCATCAATCGATTCCTGTAAGGCTTCGTTTTCGTCACTCAAACCGGCAATACGCCGTTTCAACTTCCGGTTAGCCCGCAGGGAAAACAGGTACAACACCAGCAATATCGAAAAAACGAGGAGCAACAGGATGCCGATAGGTTTCCAGGGCATCCGGCCCACCCCATTAGGACTTGGCATCAGGTTTAGGTTTTCCATCGGTCAGTAGTTGGGCGTTGGAATTGAAGTTAGCCACCTGCACCGTCACGTTTTCGCCTTCCGGGCGGCTTCAGCGATGCCGTTCATGGCGCGGGTGTATGCGGCCGTTGCCCGGATTTGCTGGATAATCCAGGTGACAAGCAAGGCCAACAGCAGCAAATAGGCAACGATGGCGCCGATACGGCGGGTTTGCGGGGTAAGTTCGAGGGTCATGGTTGTATGGATTTTTTAATCTCGGAAACGATCTGCTGAATCTCACCGGGCGACAGCGCCACGGTCACTTTGCCCTGATCGAGCAGTTGCCGGGCAGCGCGTTCGTTTTTGAGCCGCCGGATGCTGGCCGTAATGGTAAAAGCGGCGGCCACGGCGATCAGGGCGAGCGCCAGCCAGACGGCCCAACGCGGTATGTTTTCCATGTGCAAAGGGTTTTGAGGTTTACAGGGTTTCGCCGTCTTCCAGCCGCATTTTGATGACGGCAGATGACCAGCGGAGGTCTTTGGTGTGAAAACTCCAGTTTCGGCCTTTCGAACGTTCGATGCGGATGCGGTGCTGGGTCGCGGCGGATTTGGCCAGCGCCAGCACGGATTCCAGCGCCTTGGTGAAATCCCGTGTTTTCGGATTGCCAAAGCCGCCGAACGCAACAGCCATGTCGGTGGCCCGCATTTCAATTTCGCGGTTGCCGAAACGCACGATGAGGCGCACCTCTTCCGACTCATTTCCCCGGGCAACTTCGGTAAAAGACCGTCTGTGGTACTCCTCCAGCAGCGCAGCAATGGCATACCGCTCCACCTGGATGGACACCTGGCGCCGGATGGCCTCCACTTCCGCGTCGAAGCCGGTTTGTTCGGCCTGTTCGCGGCGTTGTTTGGCAATGTCGCCGTAACGGACAGTGATTTGCAGTTCGCGGGCCGACAATTCACTAACAGCCTTGGTCGCCAGGTAGAGATCGTAAAAGAAGATCACTTCGTCATCGGTCCAGTCCTCCACGGGCTGGCTGATGAAAGAAGGCGGCTCTGCCGGTGGGGTGAGCGGGGTTATTTCGGGCAAAGTATCTGTGGTCATGGTCAGTTGTTTTTAGTAATCAAGGTTTGTTTTCCATTGAATTTCCGGTACGGTATGCTTTGGTGTAGGGCCGGGTTTTCCGGGTCCGGCACCAGAATTTCCAGTTTGTCGAGATCCGCGTAAAGTTTGGTGCGCCCCGTTTCCCGGTCGTACAACACGAAGGGCGACATCTTCGCCGCCGGACTGCGCAAGCGTTGCAACGTGGTCCAGATGGCGTACAACTCCTCGGGCAGGGTTCGGACCGTGAACCAGGCTTCGTGGTTGGGCTTGTCGCCGGTTCTGAACACGATATAAATGCGAAAAGCCTTGCGGAGCAGTAAATTCATGCTCATAAAGTCGTGGCTAACCACCATCACGTCGATGCAGTTGTTGCGGTGGATGGTGAAAAACTCGATCTGTTCCTCGGGCATCTCGCTCTTTTGCGGGATGTAGTTGCGGCTCTCGTCCAGGATGACTAAGCCGTTGCGGAACCAGGTGCTCAAAATCTGAAACCAGGACGGGTCTTTCCATTTCACATTACGGAGCACCCGGATGCCGCGATCCCAGCGCTGGGCCTTGCGTGTCTGCGGGTTGATGACGCCGTATTTCAGTTCGGTCAGCGTGATCTGCGGGAACTCGTCGAAGGCGGTAGCCCGCGAAGGGTCGCAGATCAATACTTTGCGAGGCACTTTTTTGTCGCGGGTACGCTCGATATAGAACTTGGCTTGCTGCCGGATAAAGGTGCTTGGCCCTTGCCCAGGTCGCCGAATACACACATGGAGCAGTAGTCCCGTTGTTTGGGGTCTTTCGAGTTGTCCAGTCCATCATATATCGACTGCATGGGCGAAGGGTTAAAAAAGGTTTTTGGGGCCGGTTTTTGGGGTTTGGCCTGGGGGTTATGAAGAAGGTTGTTTGTCGGTCCAGTAGCCTGCCTCCTGGGTGTTCACGAATGTGGTGAACTTATCCAGGATGCTATCTGCATTGTTGAAGCCGATCTTTTCCAGCAGAATTTTACCGCCGTTCACCACCAACGGCGTGAGCAGCAGGAAGCTGAGCAGCAGTTCCGGCGGGATACGCACCTGCCGCGCTTCGAGGATTTTGTCCAACAGCCGGACGGTGCGTTGTTTCAATCCCTCACTCATGGCCACTTGTTCAGCAAAAGACGTCTTGCGCTTGGTGAAACCAAGCACCGCCTCCTGCGCCTTTTCGTACAGCGCTTTTTCGCCGGGATTTGCTTTGCCGGCGGCAATTTTCGGGTACAACTCTTCGACGGTCTGCACTGCCTTCTTGGGCGTACTGAAAAAGTCGTAAGACCACACTGCCAGCACGGATTGGAGGATGTCGTACCAGTCCACCAGTTCCTGGGCGGCAATGCTATTCAGTTCGGAGTCCAACTCTGTGAGCGGAGGAGCGTCAGCCGGCGGGCTGCCGGCTGACGATGCCTCCACGGGGGGATTACCATTGGTCAAGGCGGGGGCCTCGGGGGTATTTTGGGGCATTTCGCGTTTGGCGATTTCTTCGGCTTCCATCAAACTGCGAGCGCCTTTTTGGCGAATAGCCTCTACCCGCTCGATGAACTCCGGCTGGGCGCCGGTTTCCTCGCCGAGGTCTTCGGGCAGGGCCTCGGGTGTTTCAGCGCCGGGCGCGGCCACGATTTCGGCCACGGCCAGCACGGTAGGCTCCACGGTGCGGTCCGAGGTAGCGTCGAGCAGTTCGGCCAGGATGTCGTCGCCGGCAATCGGGATGCCATTGAGGATTTGTTCGAGCATGGGCATTTCTACCTGCGCTTCATCCAACGCCGCGCCGACTGTCATCTTGAAGTTTTTGCCGCCGCGTTTAGCCATTGGGAAGTTGGGTTTTAGGTTCTTCCGGAAGGTGTTTTTTCAGCACTTCCACCAGCTTGACGTAGGCCGTGAAGTCAATGCCGGCTTCTGCCAGGATGGGCGCCAAATCGTTTACCTCGATTCGGCCCAGCCAACTACCCTCGAACGCGCTGGCGAGCAGTTTACCGTTATCGATCAGAGTGTCCCGTTTTTTGCCGTCCAGCAGAATGCTCAGGATCGTTTTGGCGTCGAGGGCTTCGCCCAGGGGCAATGCAGCCATCAGTTCGCCGATCTTGTCCGCGTGGCCGGCGATGCGTTCGCAGGATTTCAGTAAATAATATATGGTGTTGGTCAGGATAACTTTTTGGGTCGTCAACTCGCTCACTTTGAAGGCCGCGTCCGCATACGCCCTGGCGTTTTCGCGCAGGCGTCCGGCAAGTTGGGAAAACCGCGCTGTGGTGGTGACTTTTACCCTACCCTCCCGGATAGCGGTAAGCAGCGCGTCGCGATGCCGGTCCAGGTCTTTAAGCCACGTTGTCAGTTGATCCGCTCCTGCCGAGGTCTCTGTTTCGCCGTTCATTATCAGGGAGTTATCAGCCATTTTTTTCGGAATATTTTCGGTAAATTTTCGGAAAGGTTCCGGTAGATTTTCGGTAAAGTCTCGGCATGGTTTCGGTAAAAAACCGATATATCGAATCGGTGTAAATTGTTTGCCGGATTTATTCCGGGTATTTTCCGCATTTCATTCGAAGTTTTGAAAACATACTCCCGAAAGCGGCTCCCCTGCGATCTTTCATTTTACAGAAACAAATTTGCAGTATTCGTTGCATATTTGGCGACTAAATAAGTAACTTTGTTGCAACATTATATAGGCTCAAAAACTTGCGCATTACAACACTCAAACATGGCTATGGGACAACAACATGGGCGTTTTGCCGACCGGACGTTCGAGGGGACGGAAGTCCGGTTTCTGGAAATACGCGGAACCGGCACCACCGGAAAGTGGCTATTTGAAATACGGGCGCTGGAGCGAGCAGGAGCCCACACGAAGCGAACACGTTTCCTGGTGGAATTCCTGCCCAAAGCCTACCGGCTCAGCCGGCTGGGCATGGTAGGGCAGGGGAGCGAAATCGGGATTGCTGAAATGACCGGGCTTCTGGAGGTGCCGGAGGACATCAAAACTGCCTTCGAGGGGCACATCCGCCAAGAGTGCGAGCGCCGCCGGATAACGCTGCGCCGCACCCGGCAAGGCCCCGGCTACCTGCTGCGCCAGCTGGCGACGCTGCTGATTAACGCCGAAATCCGACCCGCTACGAAAGCCGAACGAGAGGTACTGGACATTATCCGGCGCCATCTGGAAAATCCGGTTTTCATCCACCGGGTGAAGGGCGCCACGGACCAGTACCATTTTGGGGACGAGCACATCGGCAGATTCTTTATGAAAGAAACCCCGGCTTACCAGGAATAAGCGAACAATTAAACAGTAGGCAATATGGATATTACACCAGGTCGGAACCCACAAGATTGGGCCGCGTTCAACAGCCGCTTCCGGCTGCTGCTTTCTCCCCTTATTTCCTCCCTTTGCTTCCTCGTGGTCGTGCTGGGGAGCGTGTACGGCATGAAAAAGATGCTGGAACCGCAGTTTCCCGGCATCGGGCTATGGGTGGCCGTGGTCATCGCGTTCGTGGTGCAACGGCTCAACGGCGTGTCGGTGCATTTCAGCACCAGGATGATCGCCGCGGCTTTCCTGCCCAAGTCGGAAAAACAAAGTCTCGAAAACCAGCGCGTGGCCGGGGTGGACATCACGATCGGCATCCTGTGCCTCTGCCTGACGGCCAGCATCTGCACCGTGGATTTTATCGTCAACCGCGAAGGCAACCACGAGGCCGTGGAACGGATGACGGTCAAACCGGAAGAAAAGGTCGTGGATACGGCTCCGCACGACAAGGTGCTGAACCTGGCCGAAAAAGCCCGAAGCGCCGAAAAAGCCGCCGAAGACCGCGAACGCGCCGCCTGGAGCACAAAGGTGGATGCCGAGGTCAACAAGGAAAAGCGGCGGCTGGAATCGCGCAAGAAACGCCTCGCTGGGGTAGGGGCAAACTGGGCGCATGTGGAAACCCGGCAAATCAACGCGCAGTTGGCCGGACTGGAGAAAAAGCGCCGCGAACGCAAAGCGGAATTCTTGCCCAAAACCAGCAACCTGGCCGAAAAGGAAAAAGCCCTGGCCGACATCGCCGCCCAGCAAAGCAGCCTGCTACTCGGGCAACAAACCCAGGCGAGCGAGGCTAACACCCGCGCCCTGGGCGACTACGAGGCGCGCAAGGAATCGCGCAAAAGCGGCATGTTCCTGATCTATCTGGCCGGCATGTTTCTGTGGCATATCTGCCACGGGATGCGGCAGTACCGCGCGCTCAAGTTCGACGAAAAGCACCCCGACGGCGAAAGCCCGCTGATCGAGATTTTCAAAACCATCGGCAACGGGCTGAACAATGCCCTCTGGACCGTCCGGGCGAAAATCTACGACTGGCTGCCGGAAGACGAAATCCGCGATGCGGCCAAAAAAGACCTGCTGGCCAAGGTGCAAACCGATCTCTGCCAGGAGGTATTCCAATTCGTGACCAACAACCAGGGCGTAAACGAAATGGCGATCTACCTCGCCTTGAAACATCGCGACCTGAACGAAGTACGCCAATCGCTCCGGGTGCTGAAAACCGCTCGCCTGCTATTCGAGAACAGCGGCCTTTGGACAGCCGACAAACACCAGGCCCAGTTTTTTTGACCTGACGGGAAGTGAGCGCGGCGGAGCAGACAAACGCCTTGAAAACCAATCCCCAAACACCAAATTCATCATCGACGAAACCTTCATCCGGGCCTTGATAGACGACCTGCTGGCCGCCCGGAATTTCATCCGGGATAAAGCCCAGATCGACCTGTTGATCCGGGAATTAGAAACAACCATTCAATTTGTTTGATATGACACTCGCCGAATTGGACGAACACATCAAAACCTTCAAACGCCGGGTCAACGACCTGCAACTGAGCGAAGCCCAGCGCGCCGCGTTCCAGGCTGCCCTGGAAGGGGCGGAAAAGCAGCGGCAGGAACTGCTGGCCGCGCAGGCGCTCGCCGTGCCGCCTAAACCGCAGCGAACGATTCTCAAACCGCCGGTGGATACCCAAGCGGGTACATTGCCCATAACGCCGCCGGTTGCCATCGAGCCGGATCCGGCCGCGACACCACCGGAAGTGCCGGCGCCCACCGGTCGCCTTGAAAAAAAAACCCTGGTTCGCTCGTCTGCCCCAGTTGTGGGTACTGTTTCGACGCTGGGCCCTAATCCAGCTTCGATCGTGGTGGAGTGCGATTTGGAAGGTTTATCGAGGTCAGTGATCGTTTTCCGTTGGGGCAAGACGGAGGAGCGGTTGTCACCCGGCGTGGCGATGGGACGGTTTAAGGCGCGGGTGGCGGATGTGGCACGGTTGAAGAATAGGAAAATGGAGGAGAGCCGGTGTTTTAGAAGGGCGTTGGGGTATTATGTGGGGTTGTGTCGGTTTGCGGGTCGGGAGCTTACTCCAGTGGACTTTGGTTTCCGAGGCAGTAAAGCCAACGTCCTGCAAAACATCCCGGAGGCTTGCCGGAATCAAAAACTACAGATGAATGCCTGAAAAATATCTCTTGGTGGCGATGGAAGATCGGTCGGGTACCGGAGGGCCGTTTGTCTGGAGGGTGTGCCCAAATTTGGCGGCGGGGGGAAGGGCGGCTGTGCGGGAGAATCTCGCTTTTTGTTTAGGGAAGTGGGATCAAAAGAAGGTTTTATGACAGACCTAGGGAGTGTTCGGAAATGTTTGACGCACTTTTTTTGGCGGCGGGGCGCTTGGCCCTCACCCCAAAGTACGGTCTTGAGACGTGGCTAAGGCCATATAACTCAAATTTCTAACCAAGGGCTAAAGGGTTCACCAAATAGTTCTTTCAATCCACATTGGGTGGCTTTCCGGCTAAAGGCCAGTCTTTTCCAACTTTTTTCATTGCAGTGTAAAGTCAGGTACAATTGCCGGAGCAAAGCCTCATCACTGTTTCACGCTCCTTTTGTTTCAAAAACCGATTTGTAAAAAAAATCCGAAAATTTTTTTTTCTGCATCTTTTTTTCTAAATTTGCGCTCTCGTTTTATGAGCAAATTGGGAACTTAAAGGAAAAATAGAATATGATCTCCCTCCGTAGTTCAGTTGGTTAGAATGCCAGATTGTGGATCTGGAGGTCACCAGTTCGAATCTGGTCGGAGGGACAACAATTGAGGGGCATTACTCTTTCATAGAGTAATGCTTTTTTTTGATCTAACAAACTCAAGAAAATGGAAAATAAGAAAAGAGGTATTATTCCAAGAAAAATCAAAGGCTTCCGAGACATTGACCCAAGTTTAAACCAACTCAAGTGGGCAATAGTTGACGGGGCAAGAAAAGTTTACAAAGCGTATGGCTTTGAACATTGGGACACACCTATTTTGGAATATGCTGATTCATTAGGTAAGTATATGCCGGGCGAAGGGATTACAACCGAAGGTCAGGTTGCGGAAGGCGTTTACTCGTTCCGCAATCCAGAACAAGAGCCGGTTTTCGATGAAAAAGGAAATGAACTCAAAGACAGTAACAATTTTGACAAAGTAATTTATGAAAATCACTTTGTCGCCCTGCGATATGACCTTACCGCACCATTAGCACGGTTGTATGCTGAACAGCTTTGGCAGGATAAACTGAAAGGGTTGGTGAAAACCGAAAAGGCCCCACTGTTTCGCAGGTATCAGTTTGGGCCAGTTTTCCGATTTGAAGTAAAAATTGACCCAGGAAGATTTAGAGAGTTTTGGCAATTAGATTTTGATTCTGTCGGCACAAGTGATGTTTCTGCTGATGCCGAAGTTTGTATGGTTCTCTCTGATGCATTGGAAAAAATTGGACTGAAAAGAGGTAGTTACATTATAAAAGTAAACAACCGAAAAGTGTTGAAAGGGTTTCTCAAAAACATAGGGGTGATTGATGAAGAAATAGAGAAAAACATTTTAAGGGTGGTTGATAAGTTAGACAAAATTGGATTTGACGGAATGCAGCAAGAATTGGGTATGGGAAGAACCGATTTATCAGGTGCAGCGATCAAAGGTTTGGAATTATCATCCGATTTGATTAAGAACATCACTGATTTTTTTAAAAATTTCAAGGAAACTAAAAGCAGGAAAAATATATTAGAACGATTAAACAACCTAACGATTGCAAATGCATCTTCACTCAAGGGGTTGAGGAATTGCGTAAAATTGATAATGTTCTTTCCTCAATGGGTTACAACGAAAAAAGAGTAATATTTGACCCAACATTAGTCCGTGGTATGTCCTATTATACAGGTCCTGTCTTTGAAGTAGAATCGAAGCAAACTTACAAAGACGAAAAAGGGAATGATAAAAAGGTCGGCTCGATCTGTGGCGGTGGGCGGTATGACGACCTTGTTGAAAAATTGCTAGGTATCAAAGTTCCGGCTACGGGTGCATCCATTGGGGTAGACCGTTTAGCTGAATTATTACAGCTAACTAAGCAAGCATCAAGACAAATCTCTGGCCCTGTTTTAGTTGTTGTCTTTGATGATAATCTGATGCCTGAATATCAAAAAATTGCAAGCCAGTTACGCAAAGCAAAAATTGATGCAGAAGTGTATTACGGATATCAGAGAGGAATAAACAAACAATTAGCTTATGCCGACAAAAAGAATTGTCCAATTGCAATTCTATTAGGCGAAGATGAATTGAAAAAGGAGTTATCACAATTAAAGATTTGAAAATGGGAGAAGATATCGCAAGCGAATTCTCGGATAAAACTGAGTGGATGAAAAGAATACAATTTGAAGTAAAGAGAGTAGATCTAGTAAAAAAAATAAAAGAACTCATAAAAAACCATAAATAAAATTTCGCTATAGCAAGTTTAAACTTCGTTTTTCTCGATGGCAAAACTTTGACAATTGAAGATATAATCAATGTTGCTGAAAGAAAAGATTCTGTTGCATTTGCCGAAGGTATTGAGGATGCTATAAAAAAAAGAAGAACTAAATTAGAATATCAACTCGAAAAATATCCTGAGATTGATGTTTATGGGACGAATGTGGGTTGTGGTGATTTAAAAGATACAACTATTACCTCAGAATCGTTTGAGGGTTATCAAGAGCGTTATATAAAAGCACACAACTGCGGAACAGGGGAGCCACTATCCGAAAAAATTGTCCGTGCAATTATGGTTATCCGTTTGAACTCATTTGCAAAAAATTTATCTGCAATGAGATGGGAAACTTGCGAGCGGATGTTGGAAATGCTGAATAAGGAAGTTACACCTGAGATTTTAGAAGAAGGTTCTGTTGGTGCAAGTGGCGACTTAGTTCCGCTTGCAATGATGGCAGCCGCATTAATCGGACTACCCGAATCTTGGGCTTATTACAAAGGAGAAAGAATGCCTGCTCTTGAGGCGTTGGGAAAAGCAGGAATTAAAACCACAAAGCTCGGAGCAAAGGAAGCTATGGGCTTGACAAATGGTTCAAACTTTATTGCCGCATTCGGAGTATTTGCAGTTAGAGACGCCGAACTATTAATAAAAAATGCTTCCATATCCTCTGCGCTGTCACTGGAAGCAATAAGAGGTGAAAAGGATGCCTTTTCCAATCTTATAAATGATAACAGACCTCACGATGGGCAAGGTAAGATTGCTGACCAAATTAGAAACTTGATTAACGGGTCAAAAAGAACCACTGCTGAGGCGCAACTTGAACCATTTCCCAAACAATATAACGAAAGCATAAAAGTTCGTGTGCAGGACAGATACAGTTTCAGAGCTATTCCTCCTGTCCACGGTGCAGCAACTGAAGCTGTAACAAAATTAAGGGAAGTGATTGAGATTGAAATCAATTCTGCAACTGATAACCCTTTATTTCAAGAAGAAGAAATAAAAAAAGAATATGTTCAAAGTAAATTGCGTGCAATAAAAGATAAACAAACGGGTGTTTCAACTTTAGAAAAACTAGAAACGGATGCTTACTTAGAAGAAAAGCTATTATGTGCTTATAGTGGAGCAAATTTTCATGGACAGCCATTAGCTACAACTATTGATTATGCAAAATTGAGTATTACCGGATTAAGTTTAATTACCGATAAAAGAACTTTTTCATTACTGGACAAACATCTGAATTTTGGTTTACCCGGTGATTTGGCAAACGATGCCACCAAAGGCGACACTGGTTTGATGATTACACAATATGCAGGAGCAGCAAGGGTAGCCGAAAACAGAGTTTTATCAACACCTGCTTCTGTTATGTCAATTTCAACGGCTGCCAATCAAGAAGATTTTGTTTCAATGGGAAGCATAGGTGCTATTCATCTTGCGAAAGTTATTCGAAATACACAAATTGTTATTGCTATTGAAATGCTTTGCGCTTTAAGAGGTTTACAAATTTCTTATAATTTCCTTCCCGAAAATATTAGAACTTTAGGAACAGGTACAAACCGAGTTTATGAATTTCTTAAAAGGGAGGAAAATTTGCCTCCTGTTTATGGTGATACATACCTAAGAACCGAATTAGACAAAATTATTGAGTTAGTTCGAAATGGAAAATTGATTGATCTTGTTGAAGATTTATTGTAAAATATTTATTTTTTAAATATCTTGTTTGGTGGAGTTGACAGTGAGTAACTATACAACTTATAAATCTATTTTCAGATTAGCATTGCCCCTAATGCTAAGCAGAATACCCGAGATTCTTTTCTTTGTAATAAGTGCCGCATTCCTGGGGAATTATCCCGGCATGGGGTTAGAGAGTATTTCAACCGCCGTTGTCTTTTTCTTAACTATTGACACGTTCGCAGACGGTTGGGTAACCTCAATGATTCAGACAAATTTTTCTGAAAAATTTGCTTTGAAAAATCACGCGGGCGTCAAAAACGGATTGTTTAATTCACTATTTTTAATATTGCCTTTAAGCTTAGCGCTTTTTTCCATCGTAAGGTTAATCCTTCCGGTAGCTATGGATTATACTATTTCTGATCCCGAGATACGGTCCTTGACAATTTCATATATAAAAATAAGGTGCTGGGGAATACCTTTTATCCTTTATAATTATATAGCGGTTGCCTTGATAATCGCGAACGGTAAAACAAGAATTATTCCCTTAATAACTCTTTTGCAGGTTGGAGTAACATTTTTAGGTAATTATCATTTTGTTTTTGTGGAATCTTTAGGAATAAAAGGAACTGCAATAAGCACCGTTCTGTCTGAATTTACAGGAGTTATTGGATACTCAATCGTGCTTTATTACCTATATAGTAAAATATTAATAGACACTCCAAGGTTTCAACTCCACCTTTCCGAAATTAAAAACCTCCTCAATTTTAACTACGCTTTTAGAAATACTTTCTCGATCTTATTTTGGTATCTTTTTTTTGCAATTATAACAATAACCGGGCAACATAATTCAGCCGTTTCAGGAGTTGTAAAAAGTTTGTTCTCTCTAATGATATTCTCTATTTCTCCTTTCCGAAATACAGTAATAACTCTGTTAAGCAAAAGCATTGCAGAGAAAAAATATTATAATATTTATGTATTGTTTAAAAGAGTTTCATTAGCATGTTTTATTACTGCTGCAATCACCTCTTTTTTAATCTTTGTTTTGCTTCAACCTTTAATGGGTTTGTATCTTGATAAAAGCCGGGTTGATATAGGAGCAGATGTTATAAAATGTATGATCCCCCTATGCCTTACGATTCCATTTGTTGAACCGTTTGCGCATATCTTAATTGCATCTTTAAACGCTTTAAAAAAGCGGGCTTTGCTGCTTTATATAGATTTTGGTGTGTCAATTTGCTATGTTACTTTTGCTTATGTTCTTGCAGTTTTAATGAAACAACCTATTCAGATTATTTGGTTGGCAGAGCCTTTTTATGCGCTGTTGAATATAATTATTTGCTACTACTTTTTTAAAAAATATATTTCAACAGGCAATCTTCAAGTAGTCTAATAATTTAAAATTTGAAAACTTCGAAATCAATAGTTGTCATTGATTCCAATATCTGGCTCAGTTTCTTGATTGGTAAAACAATTTCGAAACTCAAAGAAAGAATTGCCGAAGGTAAAATTGAAATTATTATTACCGATTTATTAATTGAAGAGATAAAAGAAGTATCTCCACGAAAAAGATTTGAAAAATATTTTGATGATTCCGACGTAAGAAAATTCTTGAAATATCTAAAGTCTATCAGCATAAAAATCAAAATCGAATCAGAGGTATATATTTGCAGAGATGACAAAGATAATTATTTACTTGCATTAGCCCAGGATTGCAAAGCAGATTATATTGTTACTGGAGACAAAGACTTACTAACGCTTGAAAAATTCGGGGAAACTCAAATCATCCGTTTCAACGAATTCAATGAACTCTTTCAGCCATAGCTATTATGTAAGTTTTTCCGATTCTGGTTTAGAAAGTTGCTACTCATAGTCACTGTTATGCTTTTTATAACTTTTTGAACAAATGAATAAGCAAAAAGGAAATATAATTGAAGTAGAAGTAAAAGATATTTCTATTCTAATACAAGAGTTTAAACGAAGCCATGCAATTGTCAAAATTATTGCTTTTTCAGGTGGTTCAAAGGAGAAACCTGAAGAAGTCAATATGATTATTGAAGAATGCCTGAGGAAACTAAAACAATTCAATATTGCAATACTTACAGGAGGTTCAAAAGGGGGAATACCCGAATTTGCGACAAGGATTGCAAAAAGTTTCGATATGCACATTATCGGAATTTTACCATTAACAGGTAAAAAATCGGCATTACCTGCTTTGGATTTTGATATTCAGATTTTTGTACCTCCAATATATGAAAATCAAAGTTTTTGGAGCGATGAAAGTGCATTATTTGCAAGCCTTTGCGATGCAATAGTGGTTATCGGAGGAAGTAGCGGAACATTAATTGAAGTAGCTCATGCAATGAAGATAAATGAGAAACTTACCCAAGGCGAAAGTTCACGCTTGCCCATTCATATTGTTCCTGTATTAGGTGTAAGCGGTGTTTCAGAAATTCTCTACTTTTTGCCCTTCAAGGATGAAGTAAAAAAGCAAGTTCTACCATTTGAAAGAATTTTTACGGGAATCCAAGCCGCAGATTATCTAATTAATAAGTTAGATTTATATGAATCTGACTTGTCGCTATCAAATAATATTATTGGCGACGTGAAAAACGATCAAGGACTCAAAGTAGATGATCTCATTTCCCCAAAAACTTTGAATGGTTTCAGAGACATCCTGCCATCAATGGCTATCATCAAAGAAGATATGGTAGCTAAGATTAAAGATGTATTCAGGAAATTTGGCTTTGCGCCAATCGAAACCCCTCATTTGGAATATTCTGAAATTTTGGTTGGTAAAGGAAGTGATGAAATTCAGAAGCAACTTTATCGCTTTATGGATAACAGTAAACGCGATGTAACATTGCGTTTTGATCATACAGTGCCCCTGGCAAGATTTGTTCTTCAGCACAAAAACAGTTTAGGTTTGCCTTTCAAGCGTTATGCTGTTGGAAATGTTTTCAGGGGAGAAAGCCCTCAATCGGGTAGGTATAGAGAATTTACCCAATGCGATTTCGACTTCATTGGAACATACTCTATCAGTGCGGATTCCGAAATTGTACAGGTCATTTATTACTCTTTGAAGGCATTAAAAATAGAAGACTTTACCATTTTTCTCAACAATCGAAAAATAATGAATGGACTTTGTGAGAAAATCAATATTTCTCACAAACTCAATGACGTTTTACATATTGTTGATAAAATAAATAAAATAGGTACTGAGCAAGTCCGCGCGGAACTAATGAAGGAAGTTGAGTTATCTGAAATTGACACAAATGAAATAATGGCATTCATTTCAATACGTGAAAGAGACTACAAGGGCAACTTTTTCAAATTTATTGAAAAGTATAAAGATTATAGCACCATTATGAAAGAAGGAATCGAGGAGTTAGAATTCATGTGCCAAATATTAAGAAAAGTTGGTATCAGCAGTAGTAATTACACTATTGATTTTTCAGTAACGAGAGGATTAGGATACTATACAGGAATCGTTTATGAAACTACTCTTGATAAACTTCCACAAATTGGTGCAGTTGCATCAGGGGGCAGGTTTGATAATTTAACCAAAAGTTTTTCTAATGACAATTTGCCCGGCGTTGGTGCTTCAATTGGTATTGACCGTTTAATTGCTGCGCTCGAAAAATTAGATATTATTTCACCAACCCAAACACCGGCAAAAGTTTTAATTGCCAATCTTGATAAAAATTATCTTGCTGATTCTTATGCTTTTGCAGATAAATTAAGAAACGCTGACATCGCAGTAGAAGTATATCCGGAAGTAACCAGGTTAGGTAAACAATTCGCTTTTGCAAATAAAAAAGGGCATCATTACCTAATTGCGTTTGGCGAAAACGAAGCCAAAAGCCTAAATTTCACCTTGGCTAACATTAAAAGAGGAGACAAGATTTCAATTAACTCAATAGAACTGCTTATTGAGAAATTGAAGGGATAAATAAAATACAAGAACCAAACAAGCCGGTCTGCAGAAACTACCCTCAGCCTGTTAACAAGTGTAGCCTCACTGACAAAAAAGGGACTAGTGGTCAATCAATTTAGTTTTGGTAGTATTTTTAAATTTTTATCTTCCAAACACCATCGACCTCCGAAAACTTAATCAGAATCTGTAATTGATTAGCGCTAAAATCGCCCCAGTTTACTGTTTTCGAAGGTAGATACGAATCGTGGGCCAGCTTACGCCCGTCGCATTCCGAATCTCCCGTATCCTAACCCCCTGAGCCCGCAGTTGCAAAATGTGACGTATCTGTTGCATGTTCTTGGTTGTATTTGCCATGTTGCCTTATCGTTTTTGCGACAAAGCAACACCGGCTTTTTAACCTTGACATGCTTGCTCAGGAGTGGTAAAGTTTCCACCGAAATAGGTGGTAAAGTTTAGTCCGAAATATACAGAAAGGCGCCGTTTTGATGGGATTTGAAACACCGGACGCCGTTTTTTATCAAATCCGGGAGCAGCATCGCAACGAAGAAGTCCGGGAGGTAATTCCGTCCGATTACCAGGGCGTAATCATCCTACAAAGTTTAATTAGACTTACTTTTCGCAAATCACTTTCCACCGAGTATAAATAGTTGTAAAATTTTTAAGTAAAAATATGAAAATAATAAAATATAAAAACAATACGAAAAACAATATTGTGAATTATATATAAAACATGGCAGGTTGAGCCTTATGGCGAGCTTTTTACAGAACAAGAAGCTTTGGAAACTATTGAAAAAAAATAATGATTTTTTGTTTTTGCTTGTAGAAGAAAGCGCCAGTAATCTCATTGGTTTCGTAGCGGGAAGAGCAGTAAGCAACTATGAGGAGAAAGACAAACTCCCTTCAAAAATATCTCTTGAAAAGGGATTTTATATAAGTGAACTTGGGGTTGCTGAAAGCCATAAAAAAAATGGTTGGGGTTGTAAATTAGTCAATTTTTTAATTAACACCGCTTTACTAAACGGCTTTTCTCAATTTGTTTTAGTTACACACGATGCCATCAATAATCCAGCTAAAAAATTATACGCTAAATTAAGTATGCAGATACTAAAAAACGATGAAGAAAAACTATTTTATAGAGAAGTACAACAAAAAAGGATAGATAATCGTCCTGAAACTGATTATAGACCCTATTATTACAAATCTTTCCAATGGTTTTTTAATAAAACAATAGACATATCCAAATCGAAACGTTATAATTATGCCACTATAATTTTGAAAATATTTGAGAATGGTATGGGCATAAAAGGTTGGTCTCTTGAAAGGATTATTGAACAACTAGAGGCATCTACCTTACTTGGTTTGTTACAAAATGGTAATTCGTATGAAGGGTATTTTTTTGCGACCATACCTTCTGAACAATTTGAAGGTAAAAGTATCCTTTGGATAGATGCTGTTTCTATAACTAAAGGACACCAAAAGAATAGTTGGATACAGAAAGGTATAGACGAAATTATGAAATTTTTTTCTGAATATGACTTTGGCATTATTGGAGGGAGAAGCCAAAACCCTGTTGTGTTTAAGTTGTTTACTAAAATTGGAAGCGGTGAGTATTTGCCTTTTAGCAGAAATTACACCAAGTCAGAAATGGATTTCCTTATTAAAAATATATATGAAGTCAATAAACCTAATGTAGAGGGTAAATTAAACCAGCAAATAGGTATTTGTAAAAATACCTATAAAGAA
This sequence comes from Lewinellaceae bacterium, assembly GCA_016716135.1. GTDB lineage: Bacteria > Bacteroidota > Bacteroidia > Chitinophagales > Saprospiraceae > M3007. The sequence goes on from JADJWX010000002.1 coordinate 110,935, forward strand.
GGCAAATTAGGTGATTATCCAATTTTAGAATTTCCAAACGCTGAACAATACGAACTTTTATTATCTCAAAACGGTTTTAACCGCCACGAAGGAGATAGTGTAATTTTAATCAAGTTTTTTGACTAAATAGTTCTACTTTGCTAAATTAAAAGAGTACTTAATTTTTGAAATGCCTTCTAGCTATTTTCGAGCCTATTAGTCTACTCGTCAGTGAAAAAATAGCAAACTATGCGTCGGCCTATCAGGCTTACTTTGTGTGCGGCACCAAAAAATAATGTGGGCCACTTGTGGAATAATTAAAAGGGCTGTTTCACAATGAGTAAAATAGACAATCTCCGCCGCAAAGGTGCACCATAACAGCACCATCAAGTTTTTCTGCGAAAGAGACTTGTAACTGTCGCCGTCGTGGGCGGCTTTAACGGTGGCAGGTTGCAGTTGCTGCGCGTTCAGCGATAGGATCAGGCACAGCAGGGGCAGAAGGATAAACAGGTTTTTCATGGGTGGAGTGGTTTGTGGTTTAAAATTTCGTTGCAAATATGTGGTTTATTTTTGATTATTAGCTACGTTTTTATCGTACATGCCTTTTTTATACCCAAGTTCTCATCAAATACCTATGCAACTGCTTTTTGAAGCTCCGCCCGTTTTGCTTCCGACATCGCCTGAAACCAGGCCTTCACCACACCCGTCTCGACACTGTTTCCGATGAATTTCTTTTGCTCGTGCTGCGGACCGTATAAAACATAGTGGTCGGGAAAGCCCTGGATACGTTTCAATTCGATCACTTTCAACATGCGCATGTAAATGTCGGCAATGCCATGCGCCCGCATGAACGACTTTAATTCCCGCATTACCGGGGAATCGCCGGGATTTTCCTGCCATTTCGGTGGGCCATCCAGTACCGGTGTAGCCAGCGAGAGGGGATAGGACTTTTGCCGGGCTATGATGGTGGGAGCCGGGGCGCTTACCGGGCTCCCGGCACTTTGAAATTGCGGGTTGACCAGGAATGCGGAACACAGATTCATCTTCGACACCGTGAGCAGGCTACCTGCCGGCTCGGTAATGCTCTGCGAGCGCCCGCTGATGAAATTCCGGTCTATCCAGGAAATCGGACTGACTAAGGCCATGCGGTCCTTCGTCGTGCAGGTGGGAGCCGGTTGTTTGACCGACGAACATTGCCCGTTGCCAAAGTACGATTGCAGCATGGGTGTTATCAGCGCCTTGTGACCGGCGGTGGTGACGGCGCCCACCGGCCGATCGACGCCGGTACAATAACCGGGTGAGTTGCAGGTCATCACGGACGGCTTTGTATGGAATTTCCGCAAACCCGACAAAATGCGCCGTAAAGTGCGGTCCACCAGCGGCTTTTTGCGGTCGAAAATGCTACGGCCCAAATCCGGGAAATCCAGCACCTCGGCTACCGGCCTCCAGGGTTTCAGTTTTTCCTGGAACAGGCTACCGGCTGCCGGACGTTTTACATGCGTAGGTTCCGGCCACGAAAATGCGGCGCCAGGTCGCCAAAATGCGCCGAAATACCGCTCCCGGATGGTCACGCCACCGAAATTCGCCGCATTTAGCAAACGCCAGTCGTGGCAGTAGCCGAGCGACTGTACCTTCTTTACCCAGCGCACATAGTCCTTTCCGGATTTGCGACTTTCCGGAACCAGGTAGGGCCGCATTTTGCCTTTTTTCCGGTCGAAGTGAAGCGGGCAATAGTCGCCATCCTTGCATTGAACCACCTTGGGGATACAAGGCCCCCAGGCCATAAACTCTTCCACGTTCTCGATGAGTAGGTAATCCGGCTGTAATGCGTCGATATACCGGAACAAGCCGTCCGCGAGTGCGCGGGAATCCGCATCGCGCGGCAAGCCCCCTTTCGCATTGGAAAAATTGGTGCATTCCAAACTGGCCCATAATACCAATGCGGCGTCGGGGTACCGCATTTTCCAATAATTGACCGCATTTTGAATCGGAGTGATGTCAGCCTGGAGGATATCTTCGGTCAGGTGTAATACGCCCCGATGATTGGCTGCATGGCTTTTAATCGCCAGAGAATCGTGGTTGATCGCGGCAATAACTTTGCAAACGCCGCTTTTCTCCGCGCCGGTGGAAGTACCGCCGGCGCCGCAAAACAAGTCGATAAGCAGAAAATCAGGCGACTTCGCCGCATTTTTCGAGATGCAGGTCATAAGAATCAGATGAGTTGGGCAAGGAGCATTTCACCCGCTTGAAGGATAGGAGTGATGTTTTTATGCGGCGCGGGAAGTTGGAAATGCGGTAAGTGGCCTACGTGTCGTTGCAAGGAGTTCAAATGCCCCTGAATAAAACAAGTCACATCCGCCTCCCGAATCCCTTCCTTTTCAAACTGAAAGCGCCCACGCGCCACTTTGAGTACGGTCTGCGGATCCGGACCGTAGGCCAGCACATACCCCGTGCCGCCCTCGGCAATAAGCCATTCGCGTCCGGTTTTTGGGTTATTCACCGCATTTGCGATTCGAAAAAAGCGGTACTTGCCGCATTTGGCGATCTCCACAGCTTCCACTTCAAGGTCGTGGCGTTCAAAGGTTTCGCCGTTCCAAAGCCACCAGGACACGGCGTAGCGGGGTGATTTTTTATGGTTGTTCATAGCAGGGATTTTTAGGCAGCCTGAAGGCCACCGGTGATAGAATAGAAATGCAGGCGGGCGATTTCCGGGGATGCCGCCGTGAAGCAAGCCACACCATCAGGCCGGCACAGCAGCCATCGGTCGCAGGGGCCGGTGGGGTAGGGATTGCAGCATAAGGCGAGTCGGAGAACCTTGGTCTTTAGCCATTCGCAGGGCACTACGGGTTTGAGTTGTGCGCGACCAATCCAATCCAGCACATGCAGGGGAATGCGGTCAGTTGGATTGAAATGCGGCGCTTTGTGCCGGATAATGCGGCGTTTTAGCGCTGTTGCGCCGGAATAATCCGGCACTTCATGTGCGCGGGCGACGTGCAGACCCGCCGGGTGTTGTTCCAGGAGTAGTGTCATAGCTTGGGATGTTTTAAAATGGAATGTCCTTGTCGTTGCGGCTGGCGGGTTTTACCGCGCCGTAGGGCGGTGGGCTGTCGGGAAATGCGGCGTCGCCGCCCAAACTTGCCGGATTATTGGGCGTGCCACTTTGTCTATGCCCCGCATTTGCAACTACCGGGGCAAAAAAATGCGGGTGGTTTTCCAGCGTTGAAAAGCGGGTGAATTGCTTTTCAAATTTCACTTTCACCGTATCGGTATCGCCGTGCCGGTTTTTGGCGAAGATGATCTCGGCAATGCCTTTGAGCGATTCGCCGGCTTCATCCTCCAGGATGCCGTAGTATTCGGGCCGGTAGATGAACGATACGATATCCGCATCCTGTTCCACCGCGCCGCTGTCACGCAGGTCGGAGAGTTGCGGGCGCTTTGCGCCACCACGGGTTTCCACAGCCCGGCTCAACTGCGACAATGCGATGACCGGCACGTTCAGTTCCTTAGCCAGGCCCTTCAAGGCCCGGCTGATGCCGGACACTTCCTGCTCGCGGTTGGCGTTTTTGTTTTCCATGCCGCCGGGCGAGGGTCATCAGTTGCAGGTAATCCACGATGACCAATTGAATATCGTGTTGCCGCTTGAGCCGCCTGCATTTGGCGCGCATTTCCGGGATGCTGATGCCGGGTGTATCGTCCAGGTAGATGGGCAGGTTATGCAGCTGTTCGGCGGCTCCGGCCAGGACCATCAAATCCTCATCGGAGAGTTTGCCGTCCCGCATTTTTTGACCGTTAACCTCGCCCAGCGTAGCCATCATGCGCATGACCAATTGCATATTGGCCATTTCCAAACTGAAAAATGCGACGGGAATACCGCATTTCGCCGCATTTATCGCCACCGAAAGCGCAAATCCGGTTTTACCCATTCCTGGCCGGGCGGCCAGGATGACCAGGTCGGAGTCGTGCCAGCCGCCGGTCAGGGCATCTATTTCCGCAATGCCGGATGATTTTCCGGTGATGCCATCACCCGTTCGTGCTTTCAGGGCATTCTGTTCAATCTGTTTGAACGTTGAAAATGCGAGAGACGCCACCTTGGTGCTGGAGCGAGACAGCGTATTTTGGGTAATGGCGAATAAACCCTGCTCCGCATTTTGGAGCGCAGCGAAACAGTCGATGGTGTCTTCGTAGCCGTCCTTCACCATTTTAGCGCCGGTGGCGATGATCTGCCGTTGGATGTGTTTTTGCTGGATAATGCGGCTGTGGTACTCGATGTTGGCCGCAGATGCCACGCGGTTGGTCAGTTCCACTAAGTAATAACTGCCCCCCGCGCGCTCCAACTCGCCGCATTTGCGCAGTTCCTCGGTCACGGTGAGAAGGTCCACGGGGTGTTGCTGGTCGTGTAGCCGCATTATCGCCTGGTAGATGGCCTGGTGTGCGGGTGTGTAAAATGCCTCGGGCGTGAGCAAATCCGAGACAATGTTCATCGCTTCCCGGTCAATCATCAGCGCGCCCAGGACCGCTTCTTCCAAGGACAGGGCCTGCGGTGGGATTTTGCCAAAAACATATTGCGACATGCCGGCATCTTCCCGCATTTGGGCCGGATTTTGCCGCATTCTGGACGGGTATTCGCGGGAAGAGTTGGGCCGTTGATCTCGCATGGGTTTGGCGGATTAATGCGTAAAGAAAAATTCGGGTGAGACCCAGCCGCCGCCCTGGCCGATGCCACATAAGCGGCCGGAAGCCAGATCAATGCGTAAAACGGGTTGTGTGGATTCGCCGTGATAGATATAGGCGCGGGCGTATTTCTGTTTGGCTTGCAATCGCCGGGCAACTTCGCCCAGGAAAGCCGCGACTAAGAAGGAATGCGGCAATTCGCCTGATTCCGGATCGGCAAAGCGGGCAACTAAATCCGGCTTACTCGCCGCAAAATCCGCCGCAAATTGCTGGAACTCGCCGCATTGGGGATCGGCCCGGAACGTGTAATTCGGGCTGCCGGCCAGCCATAGTCGCCACGCGCATTTCGGAAGAAGGGAGGGTGCTTTTCGCTGCGCTGCCAGCCAACCGGAATGCGGCGACCAGCGCGACACCGCGTCGGTCATTTTCCCAAGGTTGGGCAAAATCACCGCAAAAGTGACGGCCAGCGGACTGAACGCATTTCCCCGGGTGCCGCCTTTGGCGAACAACTGCTGGAGCCGCTCGATCTTTTGCGCCTGGGAGAATTCGGCCCGCGTTCCTCGGGCGATGGCCTTGTTGGGCACGTCGTGTGAGTACAGCGGCGCGAGCCAGCGGTCGCCGGCGAACACCAACATTTTGAATTCGGATTCCTGGCCGTAGTGCCAGCGGGTTTTGCGGCGTTTGCGGGGCGGGCGGCGGGTGGCAGTAGCAGTCTGCATGATCAGTTGTGTTGCTGTTGAAGGACGTGGTGTGCCAGCACGATGAAAGTCGGCGTGGTGTAGTTTTCGATCCGCATTTGGAAAAAAGTGTTGGTGTCGCGCAGGGTAGCGTCGCGGAAATCCGGCTCTGCGCACATGCGGTGGTAGATCGCCGACATATCTGCCCGGAGCTGTTCTATTTCGGGCGAAGTCTGCTTGGCTTGCATGGCGAAGACCTTTTCCCAGAGCGCATTTTTAATCTTTTGCCGTTCGGCCAGACCCAGTTCCCGTTGTACGCCCTGGCTATCGAAACGGGCGATCAGGCTGGCGAAATAGGCCGACGCGCCGCCCCGGTTGCTGTCGAATTCGCGTTTTTGCGGTTTTCCGGCCTGGCGTCGGCGTTCGGCTTGCTGGGCCATGTAGGTCATGCAGGCCTCCAGGTGCTGCGGGCCGTATTCGGAATACCAACGGGAGAAGGTGCCGGGATGGGTGCGGTTGGCGCCGAGGGAGAGCAAGTGGGCATACAGCCGGTTTTTGCGCTCGCGGGCGGATTCGTTTTCCGGGTTTTCGGGCGGAATTTGCGGGGTGTGCGGTTCTTTCACGAACAATCGCAGGGCGCTCAGCAGGGTACCGTGTGGGCGATCTGGCCGCAGGAACTTTTCGGGTGTCAATGCCCAGGTTTCGGGGTTGTCTTCCAGGTACCTGGCCTGGCTTTCGATGGCATCGCGGAGCCGCATTTCGGCCTCTTCGAGGGTGACATCGCCCGCATTTCGGGCAGAATGCAGGTTTTCGACCAGCAATTCCACGCATTTTTGGGCGGTGTAGGACATGAAATGGTCCTTCAAGTAGGCATTTTCACAACTATGCCGGATCCGGCCAGTCCCCAAAAGTGGCAGGTAAATCCGTGCCAACAGGAATTGCCACAGCACGGCCGCCCGTGCCAGCGCGCCGCCGCCGGCAGCGGGCGGGGGAGCCGCAATATTTTTTTGCTCAAAAATTTGCCCGGAATCACCGGAGGGCGTTCCTTGCTGTTGGGCGGTTTTTATCCCCGGTTCTGTCGGCTTTGCCGACTGGAAAAAAACGTCTTCCGCTTCAGCGGAAAGCCGCTCCTCTTCATTCTTCTTTTTTTCAACGGTTTTAATTATTGGGGGAATTGTGGAAATTTTTTCCTGTTGTTCCACCGCATTTGGCTCGGAATCGGTCGCATTTTCGCCGCTGGCGTCTGCCCATTCCGGGCCGAAAATCCAGGTCATATTGACCAGGCCGATCACGTTGCCACGGCCTTTGGGATCAGGCTCTCCGGCACGGTTGAGGCGCGTCCAGGACAGGAAGAACGGGAAACCTTTCAGCGTGTCGCCGCTTTGCGTGACCCAGGCAGCCGTCGTCTTGCGGCGCCAGTTTTGGACCGTGCGACGAATGTTATCGGAAATCACCGGCATCCCGGATTTGGTGCGTTCGATGGCGGCGCCCACTTCGTTCAGTTGTGCTCGCCGGCCTTCCGAGAGCCGGAGCAGCATCCCGTGGGCGACGTTGTTGGTCTGCAAGGGCCAGTGGCCGCGCTGGCCGGCGCGCCACAGCTCGTATTCCGCCGGATTAGACACGGCCAGTTCAGCCAATTGTTTCCAAACGATGGTCTGGCAGTGCCGCAGGAATTCGTACACCTTACTGCCCACCAGGTTGTTGCCCGGGTGCGCATCCTCGTAGTCCAGGAGGGCGTCTTTGAGTTCTTCCCGGCGCAGGTTAATGTCGAGATTCAGGATGCGTTGCAGGTTGTGGTGTTCCTGCTCCCAAGCATTCGGAGTGGGGCGGGGATTCGACTTGGATGCCGTCATAACAAAAGGAGAAAAGTGGCGGCCCCGAGTCCTCGGGGCCACCGGATATGAGCGTTTTGCTGTTGGTCGTATGTATGCCCCGCATGTGCAACTGCCGGGACAAAAAAATTAATCCCAATCACCGTTGGTGATGTGGCAGCCCGCTACCTGTACGACGTGGTGTACCTCCCAATAGGTCAGGCGGTGCCTTTCGACAAATTTCGTAGCTTCGAGCACCGCTTCTTCTTCCGTGGTCTGGTCTAAGCGGATGTCAATATGCTCGTCCTGTTCTTTGCTATCGCGAAACGGACTTTCGGCGACCAGGTAGCCGATTTCCCGGGCGTCCTTTTTGAGAATTGTCAGGTAATACATGCGTGTCAGGTTGTGATTGTGCCAGAAAATTGGATATGTAATGCGGGTGGAGCCGGCTTTCACGCCGCTCGTCCATCAGAAAATGCTTGTAGCGCATCAGTTCCTCCAGGTCGTACTGCGTACCACCGGTGCCGGGAATTACGATAGGATGCAAGTGGTCCAATTCCACGCCTCTTTTCAGCAGTATCTTCGGCCAGCCCAGTTTTTGCATCGCATCGGTGTGGCTGATCCAATGCGGGCTGACGGCCATGCCGGAAAGGATACCTCCCGCCTTGCCGATCACATTCATCAATACCTCGTTTATTTGTGATTCCAGCTGCTGAAGTTCCTGTTGACTGAGAGAGATCATAAGTCGCGTAAATTGGTTGTATTAAATTTTTACTCAAATTGTTTTGAATTAGAGCGGCAAATTGGCTACCTTTTCGGCAAAATAGCGCTGTTTTTGCAGCCGTTGAGACTGTTTCTCTGTCTTATAGCGGCTTAGAAATTCGGCGGCTTCGACCAGCAAATCATATCCCTCATACCTCCCCGCAAATACCAACCGAAGCCATTCCGGCGAGATGCCCCGCTCTCTGCAAAAAGCAGTCACTGAGCCATATTCTTGCCGGAACTTCGCCCGAAGTTCCATGCGCAGTTGAACGATATCAGCGGATTTGGTCATTCCTTTTTTGCGTTCTTTGCGTTTTGATTTGTGAATTGACAGGGCAAAAATATGTAAAAATTGAGTTTATCTCAAATAAATTGAGATTATTTCAAAAATTACCCTTTTTGTGGTATGAAAACAGACAGGTTAGAAGAAATTCGGCGGGATTTGGGCCTAAGTAAGGCCCAAATGGCAGATTTGATGGGCATAGAGGCATCTTACTATTCGCATATCCTCAAAGGAGAAGGGAAAGGGAACTTGCGCCTGGAGCACCTGGAGCGGCTTCTAAATGATGCCAATGTCAATCCGTTGTGGCTTATCACGGGGGAAGGAGCGAAGTACTTGGGAAAAACTCAAGATTTAGAACTGCGCGGTGAGCCCACGGAAGAAGAAGTGGAGCAGCTGTACAATTTCGTTTTGCAACAGTATCCGGCCGACTTGAGTACCAATCAAGTATATATGCTCAAGTTAGCCTGTGCGCAAGCATTCGTGGATTACCCGGAGTTAAAGCGGTTGGACCAATTGGGTCTGGTCGTCAGTGTTTACCTGAGAGTCATTGTGCGGTTTCCCACTATCGACCTCGTCAACCTTTTGGGTCTCAATGATGTGGCTGCCACTCTTAGCAAGTAATATTAGCCTTAACCGGATGCATAACTGGACAACCTTGGTCGACTTCATGAGTAATCGGTCTGTTTTTTAAGACAGTGGCAAATATAGCGTACCGATTCGTTTTTAAAAACATTTTGTTTCAACCCGAAATAAATCTTGCGACTTTTGTTAAGGCTGGTGTTGGAAAAACATACTTAAGGGTTGCCCGATTTGCTGCGGCGATATGTTGCCAACAACCATCAAACGGTGAAGAAAATCGCTGGGAAAGGCTTTAATGCAGTGGCGCCAGAAGGGGAGGAGATGCCCCGGCAGCGTAGAAATTTGGCAGAAAAAACGAAGAAAGAGAAAAAATTTATTGCACTAAATTCTGTACCAATGAAAACTGAAAATAAGTGCAACTAATTGATTTTAAATAACTTAAATAGGAGTATACAGGAGCATTTTTTTAACGTCTCGTTAACCTCGCTTAAAACATCCTCCCGCTTTAGTTTTTTGTACGACAGGTAAACGTTGAACCGCAGGGTTTGTGTTTTCCTAAAATCGGATTACCCGACAAACAACCGCTTCTGACCGACAAACACTTAGGATGAAACTCCCGCTTGATGACCCACAAACGATGTTTACGCTCCTGCGCCCGGAAACGGCTTTGGAGAAGTTGTTGTTGGGCCAACCGGAAGTTCAACACGGCTTGCGCTGGGGCGAACCGCGGTTCGGGCATCCGGAAGGGAAGGTCATTTTCCATGTGCGCGAAGTGCTGGACAATATCGATCTGCTGCACCATTTGCCCGACGCCTGGCGCGCCCAGTTGCGGCTGATCACCCTGGTGCACGATACGTTTAAATATGCGGAAGACCGGTCGCACCCGCGCGACTGGAACAAGCACCACGGCATTCTGGCCCGGAAATTCCTGGAAACACATTACGCGGATAAAACGGTGCTGGATATCATCGAAACCCACGATGATGCCTACTACGCCTGGCTGGTGCAAAAGCACGAACCGTTTGGCCGGGAAAATCGCCACAAATCGCTGGAAAACCTCTTGCCAAGGGTGGAGCACTGCCTCCAGTTGTTCTATCTTTTTTTTAAATGCGACACCCAAACCGGCGACAAAACGCAGGCGCCGCTGAAGTGGTTTGAGCGGACGGTGCCGGGGATTGATCCCGTGCCGGTGCGGGAGGCGGCGCAGCCGTCTTACGGCCTGGAGCCTTAACCACACAGACACCGGATTTCCAAACCTATTTTGGGGCCCATCGCTTTACCGTTGGAGCGATGAGCCATATTCCACGGGAAGTTCTTCCATTTTTTGCCGTACCCGCGCTTGTAGTTTTTCAAAAAAACGAAAACGCTGTTTCTCCCCTCCTGGCTCATGCGAATGGAGCAGCGCTGGAGGCGGCTGAACCAATCTTCCGCATAATCGCAAAAAAGCGGAGAGCCGGAGCCGCCGAAATTGGGGTTGTCGAAGGTGAAAAAAGCTTGCCGGAAGTTGGGCGCCTGCAGCAGGAATGTATTGTTCGTATGTGCGATCTCATTGTGATACAGCAATAACCCGGCTCCGGCTTGGCCCTGCTGGTCCATTTTCCGCCCGTGTTCGGCCATCGCCTGTTGCCAATGCAGCAAATCCTGGATCTGTTCGCAGAGCAGGCGCGCCATGCCTTTCTCGGCAAAGCCGCCTTCATAGGCCAGAAAATCGATCTGGTTGAGCGTATTCTCCAGCATATTCAACGACCAGAATTCACAACTTTCAAGTTGGCAGTATCGGGTCAGTACGGATTGGGCGCGCTGTTGCACCGCCTCTATTTCCGGAAATTCCTCCAGGCAGAATTTCTTGTTTTGAAACGCGGGAAGCAGCCAGGTTGTCCGGCTCCAGATGTACAGTTTAAAGGCGGTGAGTTCGGGGTATTTCAGGTAGCAAAAGAGCGGTATTTCTGCCGAGGCGTAGAATAATTTAAGCTGTGGTACCTGGAGGGCACCGGTTAGGCCATTGCCGGAAAATCCACGGTCACCGTGCCGGGTTTATCCAGTACAAAATGATCGAGCGAAATTTGGAAATGCCGCGCCAATGCCACCAGTTCATCGGCAGTAAAAGCCGACGCCCGGCGCAGGCGTTTGTACAGTGCGCTTCGGCTGATGCCCAACACCGGTTCGATACTTCGAACCAGTTCCACATGCGGAGGAAGTTGTTTTTGGATTTCGGAAATCAGGTAAGCGGCGAGGTCGGGTTGAGGTGGTTTTTCATTCATGGCAGGTCCGGTTATTGCATTTATAAAGGTAACTGCACAGGCCCAAAGCCACAACTTGCCGCAATTTTTTTCTCAGTTTTGGAAATCCCGACACCGATTTTACAGCGGAATGTCCAAAATGGAAACAGAATCCGGTTTTAGGCCGGTTTAGTGTCCAAAATGGACACAAACGCCCCTTCCTGTTTCCAAAACCGACACAATTGGCGCTGGCGCGAGAATACTGAGCCACAGATATTTGGTCCTGCATTCAACTACAATGGTTCGTGAATATTTGCAGTTGGCGCGGACGCCAACTGCGGCATCTCGTTAAGAATCAAGCCTGAACGCCTTTGTTGGCGTCCGCGCCAACAATTCTTTTTGACACTCATTTTCAGGGCTTTATAAAATTGTTCACGAACTATTACAACTACAATTCAATTGAAAAACAGCATCCTCATCCTGCTTCTGATCGCCGCGCTTGGACCAGGCTGCATCAAGGAAATCCAGATACCCTTCATACCAGTGCCGAAGATGAAGTCTTGTCCCTGGCCGGCTATTTCAACGGAAGGAAATACCACCATGGGTTTTAAAGTTAACAGACAAAACTGGGTACCCTGCGTAAGCCTGAATTTCTATGGCATTCAGGGCGTGGAGGGCAGCCTGCGGGAATCCGATGGCAGCAACAGGTTATGGCTCCGGGGGTTTTATTCTATAAACGGCGTCGATACATCGAGTACCCTCGACATTAAACTCAGCCCACTGAAAACAGGCCTGATCCGCCTGCCCGGCGCCGGAAATCGGCTCGACGGGTATCTCTCCAAGCTGAACGAGCGCTCAATTACTGTACTTCAGGACAAAACACAGCCCGCCCTGGAAATACCGGTTACCGATATTGACCGGCTGCGATTCAAGGAAAAAGGCAGTGTCAGGCGCGGCTTGTTGTACGGTGCCCTGATCGGCTTCGGAGCAGGTTTTGTTTTCGGAGTTGCAACTGCCGGCAGTTCCTCCTGCACCCCGGGTTCCGCGTTTTGCGTCCAGGTTTCGCCGCTTGCAGTGGGCTTATTCAGCGGCCTGCTTGCCTGCGGCGCCGGTATGGTGATTGGCGGCGCAGTCGGCAGTTTCCGAACTGGCGTTCCGATTAATGGCCGGCAGGACGAATACGAGCGCCAACGGCAATTACTGGAACAGTACCGGTTCCAGGACAAGTAATGGTTTGCCCAGATCCCCGGCGTCTTACCCCGATATATCGGCCTCGCATTTTGACGGACGCCCCCCTTCATTGTACTTTTGCCCCGCGCAAAGCGAAAGCCTGTTTCGCCACCAAAATTTAATTGCGAAACACAAGTGCGCGCCATAAAACAATGAAAAAACGCTACCTCGTTACCTCAGCCCTGCCTTACGCCAACGGCCCCCTGCACATCGGCCACCTCACCGGCGCCTACCTGCCAGCCGATATCTACGTGAGCTACCTCCGCCTGATGGGAAAAGACGTGGTGTACGTTTGCGGCTCCGACGAACACGGCGCGGCCATTACCATTCGCGCCCGGAAAGAAGGGGTGACACCGCGTGAAATTGTGGACAAGTACCATGCCCTCATTCGCGACAGCTTTGAAAAAATCGGCATCGCGTTCGACATATACCACCGCACCAGCGCCCCGTTGCACCACCAAACCTCGCAGGATTTTTTCCGAAAACTGCTTGAAAACGGGCAATTTGACGAAAAAGAAAGCGAGCAATACTTCGATGAGGAAGCCCAACAATTCCTCGCCGACCGCTACATCATCGGCACCTGCCCGGTGTGCGCCAACCCCGACGCCTACGGCGATCAGTGTGAAAAATGCGGCTCCACGCTCAGCCCGACCCAACTCATCAACCCGCGCTCTACGCTCAGTGGCAGCGCCCCCGTGCTGAAACCCACCACCCACTGGTACCTCAAACTGAACGAACACGAAAACTGGCTGCGCGAGTGGATCAATACGGGCAAGGCCGACGGTGTTCAACTGCACGATCCGGCCGCCTGGAAAAACCACGTCGTCGGCCAATGCAACTCCTGGCTCGAACAGGGGCTCCAACCCCGTGCCATGACCCGCGATCTCGACTGGGGCGTGGATGTGCCGCCCGAACTCCCCGGCGCCAAAGGCAAAAAACTATACGTCTGGCTCGACGCGCCCATCGGTTACATTTCGGCGACCAAACAATGGGCGCTCGACAACCACACCGATTGGGAGCCCTACTGGAAATCGGAAGACACCGCGCTGGTCCATTTTATCGGAAAAGACAACATCGTGTTCCACTGCCTGATTTTTCCGGCAATTTTGAAGGCGCATGGCGAGTTTGTGTTGCCGGTAAATGTGCCGGCCAACCAGTTTATGAATCTGGAAGGCGATAAAATTTCCACTTCCCGGAACTGGGCCGTTTGGGTGCACGAATACCTCGAAGAACTGCCGGGCCGGGAGGATGAACTGCGCTACAACATGATCAAAAACATGCCGGAGCAGCGCGACAGCGAGTTTACCTGGAAAGGTTTCCAGGAAACGACGAATACCGAACTGGTGGGCAACCTGGCGGGTTTCCTGCACCGCGTGCAGGTGCTGGTGCATAAAAATTACACCGGGGTTGTGCCGGCATTTGACATCAACCGCGAGTTTAAAAGCGGCTGGGATGCCGAAAAATGGGCCACGTTCGATACCGAAGTGCACCAGGTGCACCTGAAACTGGAAGAAATGGGTCGGGAAATCGAGCGCTTCAATTTTCGCGAAGCCCTGCGCATCCTCATGGAAATTTCCAGCGCCGGCAACGCCCTGCTCCAGTTTAACGAACCCTGGAAACTGGTGAACGACGACCCGGAACTGGTCAAAGTGGTGCTCAACCTGGGGCTCCAGTATGCCGCTGTGCTTTCGGTCGCCATGCAGCCATTTTTGCCCTTTGCATCCGCCCGGCTGCGCAGCATGCTCAACCTGGCGCCCCTGGCCGAAGACCGGGCGTTGCTCGATATCCACAACGAACTGGCAGAGGGCAATCCCATCGTCCGGCCCAACCACGCGCTCAACACCGCCGAACACCTTTTCACCCGCATACCGGACGAGCTGATCGAAGCACAAATCCAAAAATTACAGGCAACTGCGGCTGCCGGCCCGGCAATTGCCAATGCCCAGGCGCCGGCGCCTGAAAAAACTGCAATGCCCTTGAAAGAGATGATTCAATACGACGATTTTGCCAAACTTGATATCCGTACCGGCACTATTCTGGAAGCCGCCAAGGTGGAAAAAGCCGACAAACTGCTTTGCCTTACCGTTGATCTGGGTTTTGAAAAACGTACGATCGTGTCGGGTATCGCACAGCATTTTTCGCCGGAGGCGATTATTGGAAAACAAGTGCTCGTGCTGGCCAACCTCGCGCCCCGCAAAATGCGCGGAATAGAATCGGAAGGCATGATCCTCATGGCCGAAGATGCGGAAGGGAAGTTGGGTTTTGTGAGCCCGGAATCGGGCTGGCCGGCAGGGTCTTCTGTCAGTTAATTGCCGGTTTTCAGATACCTGATTTGCTTCCAAATTTTGAGGGGCCGCTTTCTCGCCCTACGCTTTGAGTCTGCCCATTACACACAAGTTGACGCACTAAAATTCAACGGATTTGCTTGTAATGGACAGGCTCAACGCCGCAGGACAAGTACCCTACCTGCCGGCCTTATAAAAAACCAGGCCATTCGGCCGCTGCATATCGCCACCGTCGAGATAAACACCGATAGCACTGCCGGTGCTGGCATTCAGTTTTTGAATGATATTGCGATACCAGTCGCAGGCATACAAAAAACCGTCGGGACCGATGGCCACCCCTTCAAGGCGGGCAAAACCGGAAGCAAATTCGCGGTCAAAGAGCAGCCCTCCGGGTTCGTTCCGGAATTTTTTGATGGAGCCGGAATCCCAGTCCGCCACCAACAGGTCGCCTGCCGGGTTGAACCACAAATTGGAAGGCCCCTTGAGCTGGTCCGGCGGAATAACGACGCCGAGATAGCGTCCGTCCGGGCTGAATTTGCGCACGTCTTTGGAAAAAAAACAGGCAACGTAGAGGTTGCCGCCGGCATCCCAGGCATGGCCGAGCGGGCCGGCTTGGGGGCCCGTGCAGTCGCGATCAAAAACGCCGGTTTTGGCGTTGAACCGCACCACGCTGCTTTGATCTTCGCCCCATTGGCTGACGTAGAGATAGCCGTCGGGGGCAAAACTGATCTTGGTCGGTTTTTTCAGTTCGTAACCGCTGGTAAAATTTTCCAAAAAAGTGCCGGTTGCCGGATCAAATTTCAGGATATGCGCTGCCTGTAGCGAGCTGACGTACAACATCCCATCGGGCCCGATGGCTACATCCTGCGTTTCATTGCCGATCTGTTCTTTGCCGAACTCGCCCAGGTAAGCCCCGGTGAAGGCGTTGAAGCGTTTGACGGTACCGGTGTTCCGGCTGCTGACGAACAGCTCGTAGCCGTGCAGGGTTTTGGGCAGTTGCGCCTGTTTTTCTGAAACTCGGTTGAACCAAATGACGAAGGGATTCCCGTCGCCGCCGCTAACGGTAACGCGCAGAATCTGGTCGTCCTGGAACCAATACTCGATCTTTTGCGGAAAATCGTGTTTCGGATTTTCAAAGGTCCAGGAATTGGTGGTAAAAAAGGTCATCGGGAAGTCGATGGTCGCGCTGTCATTCTGGCTGGGCACCGTAGCCTGGTAAACGATGCTGCCGTCGGGCTGGCGGAGAATGCGCAGATATTCGGTAATCTGCTTTTCGCCGTCGGCCTTTTGGCGGTACCCTTCGCCGAGCATTGCCGTTGGCCCGGCCATTTCCCATTTTTCGAAGCTGGCTTTTCCCTGGTTTTTCCAGAGGCCGGAAAGTTGCTGGAGACCATCCCAGGGGCCTTGTTGCGCCTGAAGTTGAAGTGCGAACCCTGCCGCCAATCCAAGTAGGAGCAGGCTTTTCAATGTAGTTTTCATCATAGACTATGTTTTGCGCGGCAAAATTGACAGGATTAAAAGAAATGCCGTGTTATTGCCCTGCAAAATCCTGTTAATTCTGTCCAAACGACCTCAAATGCCGGATGACCGCAATGTGGTGGTCATCGTGTTCCGCCACAAAATACATCAGGTCGATCATGCGCATGGGTTTTTGCAGGCGCGGATGCAGGGCAGCGGCAGTTTCCAGCACCGCGCTGTTTGTCGTGCAGCGCTCGACAAGTTTGTGCCGCTCGGCGGCAAATTCGGCGAGCAGTTTTTCCACCGGCACGGCATTGTGTCCGGCCTCGTGGGTTTTACGGTTGGTCAGGTCTGCCGGTCGCATGGTTTTTTCACCGTTTGTAATATCGTGGATGCGGCCATACCAGAGTGGCTCAAGGTCGAGCAGGTGTCCGATATTTTCCTGTGCCGACCATTGGTCGGCGGGCTGATGGACCAATTGAGCCGGTGAAAAACTTCGGCGCAGGTCGTACAAGCGCAATGGTGTATCACGCAGGCGTTCGAGCAGTCCTTGCGGCGACACGCTGAGGTGTTCAAAATCAAAGGGGCGCTCAAACCACTTTCCGGGGTGCAGCACCGGCGCCGGTTTTTGTGCAACGGCACTGGAAACATCTTCATAAAAAAAGATAGCATTCCGGTTCGGGTCGTACAGGCCAAATTCATTGGTGCCCCAGGGGGTATTTTCCCGGAAAACATCTGGTGCTACCGATCCCCGCTCAACAAATTCCTGGAACAACGGCCCAATATTTTCCACCTGGATCCGGATCGCCGAGCCATTCATCCGGGCCATGTCATCCGGCCATTGGAATTGCAGGTGCAGGCAGAGTCCCTGCCGGGACAGACCGGCATAATCGATGCGGTTGAGCTTGTGGTCGGTATTGCTGAAAAATTCCTGAAAGCCCATTTTTTCGGTGTACCAGCGGATGTCGCGGGCTACATCGGTGGAAGGCAGTACGGGGTTCATGTGGCGAAAGGAAGTGTGCATATTTTATATTTTTTCCCAGGGCTGAATCCCTGGGCTGAGAAGTTGCGGTGTGGCGCGGGATTTTTTTCGTGCTCAACTTAATGATGCATTTTTCTTTTTCCCAGGGCTGAATCCCTGGGCTGAGAAGTTGCGGTGTGGCGCGGGATTTTTTTCGTGCTCAACTTAATGATGCATTTTCTTTTTCCCAGGGCTGAACCCCTGGGCTGAGAAGTTGCGGTGTGGCGCGGGATTTTTTTCGTGCTCAACTTAATGATGCATTTTCTTTTCCCAGGGCTGACGGGCGGCGGTTTTCGTGCTCAACTGGCTTTCTTTTCCGGCCCTGGGCTGGCGGGGGTTTTGCTCGGCTTTTGGGTGGGGGTGGTTTTCGTGCTCAACTTAATGATGCTTTTCTTTTCCCAGGGGGGGGGGGGTTTCGTGCTCCTTTTTCCCAGGGCTGAATCCCTGGGCTGAGAAGTTGCGGTGTGGCGCGGGATTTTTTTCGTGCTCAACTTAATGATGCATTTTCTTTTTCCCAGGGCTGAATCCCTGGGCTGAGAAGTCGTTGCAGGGACTGGGATTGCCACTTGCCCAAATCAACGCTTTATCTTCCTTTTCTCAGCCCAGGGATTCATCCCTGGGAAATTGAAATTAAATTAAAATAAATCTGTTTGCCTTGAGCGCATTGAGCAAAATATAGAGTTGAATGTGCTTTTTTTGCTTCAAAAGCATGTAGTTCACCAATTTTCCCCAACCGCATGGCGCATTCCAATGTCCGTCTCTGGATTCATGCAGTTTTTGCAATCAAGTACCGGGAGGCTCAGATTTTACCTTCCATCGAACCGGAGGTACACCGCTTATTTTTTGATCAACTTGTAGCCACTGGTTGTTTTGTGGATTGCATGAACGGCATTCCCGATCATATTCATTTGCTGTTTCGACTTAATCCGAAACGTTCTGTAGCTGAGGTCATCGGTGCAATCAAAGGAGGAACCTCCCATAGTATAAATCAAAGTGACTTGCTACCTACGAAGTTTGCCTGGCAAAACGGATATTCTGCTTTTTCGGTCAGCGAATCGAAAGTCCCAACGGTACGCCGTTATATCGAGCGCCAGAAAATTCACCATCTGGGTGAAAATTTTGCACAAGAACTTGCATGGCTGGAACGCTTGCATGGCATTCTCCCTGACGGCCCGCCCCCTGATTCCCAGGGCTGAATCCCTGGGCTAAGAAGTTGCGGTGTGGCGCGGGATTTTTTTCGTGCTCAAATTAATGATGCATTTTCTTTTCCCAGGGCTGAACCCCTGGGCTGAGAAGTTGCGGTGTGGCGCGTTTTTTTTCGTGCTCAAATTAATGATGCATTTTCTTTTTCCAGGGCTGAATCCCTGGGCTGAGAAGTTGCGGTGTGGAGCGTTTTTTTTGCGTGCTCAACTTAATGATGCATTTTCTTTTTCCCAGGGCTGAACCCCTGGGCTGAGAAGTTGCGGTGTGGCGCGGGATTTTTTCGTGCTCAACTTAATGATGCATTTTCTTTTTCCCAGGGCTGAATCCCTGGGCTGAGAAGTTGCGGTGTGGAGCGTTTTTTTTCGTGCTCAACTTAATGATGCATTTTCTTTTTCCCAGGGCTGAATCCCTGGGCTAAGAAGTTGCGGTGTGGAGCGTTTTTTTTTCGTGCTCAACTTAATGATGCATTTTCTTTTTCCCAGGGCTGAATCCCTGGGCTAAGAAGTTGCGGTGTGGAGCGGGATTTTTTCGTGCTCAAATTAATGTTCCCAGGGCTGAATCCCTGGGCAAAGAAGTCGTTGCAGGGACTGGGATTGCCACTTGTCCAAATCAACGCTTTATCTTCCTTTTCTCAGCCCAGGGATTCAGCCCTGGGAAAAAATGCTCGGGTTAACGCCTCTTGTTGCCCTTTCCCAAATAAAAAATTTGCACAAAAAAAATTTCGCCTCAACCCGGCATTTACTCCGCTCCTGCAACCTTTTGTCGAATGCCGGTATCTGGTCTACGTAGGCTTTCGTACTTTAACTTGCACTAAAAAATAAGTTTATGAAAAAACAACTTCCCCACTTTTTATTGCTGCTGCTGGCGCTGGGCTGGCTGACGTCACTGGCCGCTCAGGACGCAATCAACGCTGAATTTAAATCGTCCACCATCGAACAACTCAGCCAACTGCTGAACGACCACTACGTTTTCCCGGAGGTGGCTGAAAAAACGGGCGCGCATTTGCGCCGGCAATTAAAAGCCGGCGCTTTCGACAAAATCAACGATGTCAAAGCCTTCGCCGACGCCCTCACCACTGAAGTTCAATCCGTCAACCACGACAAACACATGCGCGTACGCCCGGCCCCGGACGGGAAAGGCGATCCCGAGGGGCCGCCGGAAAAAATGCTGGAAAACCAGTTGCTCCGGCTCGCCCGGCAACAGACCGACATGGCCGGTTTCCGCGAAGCCAAACGGCTCGATGGCAATATCGGCTACCTCGACCTGCGCGGCTTTGCCGGTCGCCTGCGCGGCGCCCCGGTGGCCGACCGCTACATGGGACTGCTGGCAGGCAGCGACGCGATCATCATCGACCTGCGTAAAAACGGCGGCGGCGACCCCGCCATGGTGCAGTACCTGTGCAGCTATTTTTTTGAAGAAAAAACACACCTGAACAGCCTGTATTGGCGGGAAGGCGACCGTACCGAGGAATTCTGGACGCTGGATGCCGTAGGTGGAGAAAAAATGCCGGATGTGCCGCTTTTTGTTCTGACCAGCAATTTCACTTTTTCGGGCGCCGAAGAATTTTCCTATAACATGCAAACCCGCAAACGGGCTACCCTGGTGGGCGAAACCACCGGCGGCGGCGCCAACCCCGGCGGCATGTTCCCGGTGAATGCCGACCTGGCTGTTTTTATCCCCACCGGCCGCGCCATCAACCCGGTAACCCAAACCAACTGGGAAGGCAAGGGTGTTGTACCGGATGTGAAAACCACAGCCGAAGAAGCGCTGAACAAAGCCATCGAATTGGCTGCCGATGCCGCTGCAAAATACCGCGCAGCCATGGCGCAGGCGCGCAAAAACCTGATTGGCGATCTGATGGAACAGCTCAGCAAGGTTAAACCCGGCGTTTCCGAAGAGCCACTTTTCGAACAATTGAAAAACTGCTGCGCAACCGGACTTCTCGACGAAATGGGCATCAACGGGATGGGCTACGCCTACCTGATGGAATTTAAAAAACCGGAAACCGCAGAGGCCATTTTCAAATGCAACACCCGGCTGTTCCCCGAATCGGCCAATGTGTACGACAGCTATGCCGAAACGCTGTTGGCCAATGGTAAAAAAGCCGAAGCCGTTGCCAATTACAAAAAAGCAGTATCGGTGGCCGAAGCCAATGGCGACCCCAACACGGATATGTTCCGGGCCAACCTGAAGGCTGCAGAAGATAAAGCTGCGATTAAGCGGCCGTAGTTTCGATTGCGGAATGCGGATTACGGAATGCGGAATGGTTCACCATTTTGTTGAAGGCAGAAAACCGGCACAACAGCGATATTTTAAGCAGTGCAATACTACCTTATCCCAAAATGGTGAACCACTCCGTAATCCGTATTCCGTAATCCGCAATCAATAACCACTACAAACTAAAATTTATGATCAGGAATTACCTCGCCATCGCCTGGCGTACCCTCAAACGCCAGCCCGGCTATGCCGCACTCAATATCCTTGGCCTCACGGTTGGCATCGCTTCAGCCCTGTTCATCCTGCTCTACCTCGCCGAAGAAACCCGCTTCGATACCCACCACGAAAAAGCGGACCGCATCGTACGGGTGAGTGCGGAAATTACCGAGCCCGACGATCATTTTTACTGGTCGACCACCCAGGTGCCCCTGGCCCCGACGCTGAAGGCGGAATTCCCGGAAGTGGAAGAGTACGTTCGCTTCATTCCAAACGGCCGCACGCGCCTGCAGCGCGGCGAGCAGTATTTTTTTGATGAAAAAGTGTTTGTCACGGATTCTACGGTGTTCAATGTATTCAGCTTCGATTTGTTGCTGGGTGAAGCCGCCACGGCCTTGAAAGAGCCCAATTCCATCGCACTGTGCAAAAGCCTGGCCGATCGCATTTTCGGCGGCGCCAACCCGATTGGTGAATTTCTCAAACACCCTCCGGGCGGGAGTACAAAGTGACGGGGGTGTACCGCGACATGCCGCGGCATTCCCACCTGATCGCCAATGCGCTCATCTCGGCCAACAGCATCCCGTTTTTTATGAACCCCGACCCGGGCGCCTGGGGAAGTTTCAACAATTACAGCTACGTGCTGCTGCGCGAAGGCGCCGATGCGGAGGCGTTCCAAGCCAAATTGCCGGCTCTGATAGACAAGTACGTGGCCGTTATTTTTGACCAGTTCAACATCAAGGTGCAATACCATACCATCGCACTCAAGGACATTCACCTGCGCTCCAATTTTGAAGGCGAAGCGGAGCCCACGGGGGAGATTGGTTTCCTGTACATTTTTGGGCTGGTAGCCCTGTTTCTGGTGCTGATTGCCAGCATCAACTACATGAACCTGGCCACAGCGCGTGGCATCCGGCGCTCCCTGGAAGTTGGCATCCGCAAAGTGTTGGGTTCGGGCCGGCGGCAGTTGATGGCCCAGTTCCTGCTGGAATCGCTGTTGTTCACGGCATTTGCCGTACTGCTGAGCGTACTGCTGGTCGTTTTGCTGCTGCCACTGTTCAACCGGGCCTTCGATTTGCAGCTGGACGTTTCGCTGTTGTGGTCGGCGCCGGTACTGGCGGGTTTGTTCGGCATCATGGTGCTCACGGGTATTCTCGGCGGCAGTTACCCGGCGTTTTTTCTCTCGGGTTTTCAACCGATCAAAGTGTTGAAAGGCATGCTTACGCGGGGTTCCGGCAACCCCAACTTGCGCAAGACACTGGTCACGCTGCAGTTTGCCATCACGCTGTTCATGCTCATCGGCGCAGGGGTGATCTTTGATCAGATGCGGTACCTGCGCACCAAAGACCTGGGGTTCGACAAAGAGCATGTGCTCACCTTCACGCTCGAAGGCCGCGAGGCACGGGAAAAATTTGGCATTTTAAAAGAAAAACTGTTGCAAAACCCGCTGGTAACGGCAGTGGCAAGCAGCGGCTCCACCCCCGGCCAGGGTATGCCGAAAAACGTGATGAATATGGAATCCGCCTCCGGCAAAATGGAGACCTACGGGGTGGACCTGTATGCCATCGACTACGAATACCTGTCGACTATGGGCATGAAAATAGTGGCCGGACGCCCCCTGAACGCAGCCCGCAGTACCGACTCCACGGAGGCGGTGCTGGTCAACGAAGCCATGGTGCGCCGCATGGGTTGGGCCGATCCCATCGGGCGCAAAGTACAGTTCGACACCGATGATACGGCCGCGGTGCGGTACATCGTCGGGGTGGTGAAAGATTTTCACCAGCAATCGTTGTACGAGCCCATCGAGGCGCTGCTGTTTTATCCAGATTTTAACAACGACTACGTCCACGTGCGGCTCAACCCGCAGAGCCCGCAAGACCTGACCAAGGCCATTGCCTTCGCCGAAAGCAGCTGGAACGCGTCGTTCCCCAATACCCCCTTTGAGTACGATTTTGTCGACTCCGCCTTTATGGAACTCTATGCTGCCGACCAAATGCGGGGCAAAATATTTACCCTGTTCGGGGTACTCATGATCTTCATCACCTGCCTGGGCCTGCTGGGGCTGGCATCGTTCACCGCCGAGCAGCGCACCAAGGAAATCGGCATCCGAAAAGTGCTTGGCGCCAACTACACCGACCTGGTGTATTTGCTTACGCGCAACTACCTGTTGCTGGTCAGCATTGCCGCCATACCGGCATTTCTGGCAGGCTGGTATTTTATGGAAAAATGGCTGGGCACCTTTGCCTTTCACACGGAGATCAACTTCCTGCTATTTGTGCTGGCCCTGGCGGGTATTATTTTGATTGCGTTGGCGACTACGGGTTTTCATGCGCTGAAGGCGGCGCTGGCGAATCCGGTGAAGTCGTTGCGGAGCGAGTGACTTGCATATTGGAACAAAGCCGAATGATCGCTGTTTTATACCTATCTTTATTCCCCTAAGGTTGGCATTTACAATTATATACAAATGGAAGACACGCTGCTAAACCGTATCACAATCGATCCGAACATCTGCCATGGCAAGCCGGTCGTTCGCGGGCTTCGTTATCCTGTAGAGGATATACTTGACCTTTTAGCTTCCAACATGACCCACCAGCAAATTTTAGAGGACTATGAAGACCTGGAAGAAGAAGACCTTCAAGCCTGTTTACTTTTTGCTAAAAAAATGATCCAGGTGAAACACATCGGCAAACTGGTTGCATGAAATTCCTTATTGATGCCCAACTTCCAAAAAAGTTAGCCCGCTGGTTTCAGGCAAATGGGTTTGACGCTATCCATACCCTGGACTTGCCGGATAAAAAAAGGACCTCTGACGACTTCATCAATGCCCTCTCCCTGCGGGAAAACCGGATCATAAATTCAAAAGATTCCGATTTTTTCAACCGCTTTCTGCAGAAATTGGAACCACATAAATTGATCTATCTGACGGTTGGCAATTTGTCAACTGATGCGTTGATTTCGCTTTTTGAAAAAAATATGCCCCGAATTCTCGATGAAATTGAATACCACAATGTGGTTGAAATTACACGGAATTCGATTATTACAGTAGACTGAAGGCAACTTTTCCGCACCCATGCCCACAAAAAAAACATACTCCGGCAGCCAACGTGTGCGCAAAGCCTACTGGGTGGCCACCGTCGTCATGCTCAGCTACGGCTGGCTCCTGTTGCGCGGCAAAATTTTCGGAAAACAGTACTACGAAACGCATTCTCGCCCTGCACCTGCGCAACGCCGAACGCATCAAAAAAGCCATTCTCCAGCTCAACGGCCTGTTTATTAAGATCGGCCAAATGCTGTCCATACTCAGCAATTTCCTGCCCGAAGCGTTTCAAAAACCCCTCGAAGAACTCCAGGACCGCATTCCGCCCAGGCCCTTCAACGAAGTGCGCGACCGCCTGGAACGCGAGTTGGGAAAATCCCCGGAACAACTCTTCGCCCGCTTCGAGGAAATTCCGGTAGCCGCCGCCTCCATCGGTCAGGTGCACCGCGCGCAGCTGCCTGACGGCACCGAAGTGGCTGTCAAAGTGCAACATGCCGACATCGAAGCGACCGCCCGGCTCGACCTGGAGATTATCCGCCGGCTCACACGGCTGATCACTTTTTTCTTCAACATCCGTGGGATGGATTACATGTACAGCCAGTTGCGGCAGATGATCGAGGAAGAACTCGATTTTGGCCGCGAGGCACAGTCCATGCAACAAATTGCCGAAAACCTGAAGGAGGAAGAAAAACTCGCCGTTCCAAAAGTACACGCGGCCTTTTTCCACCACCCGGTGCTCACCACCACCTGGCACACCGGCGCCAAGATCGGCAACCTCGCTCAACTTGACGCCTGGCAGATCGACCGCCGCGACCTGGCCGCCCGCCTGGTGCGCGCCTACTGCCACATGCTGTTCAAAGACGGTTTTTACCATGCCGACCCGCACCCCGGCAACATCCTTATCGAGCCTGACGGAACCCTGGTGTTGCTCGATTTCGGCGCTACCAGCCGCCTCAGCAATGCCATGCGCGAAGGCATCCCGCAGCTCATCGAAGCGGCCGTCAAAAACGACACCGGCGGCATGATCGACGCCTGCCGTTCCATGGGCTTCATCGCCGACGGGCGCGAGGCGGAGCAAATGGCCGAAAAAATGATTGGCGCGCTGCGCAATTTTTTACAAAATGAAGTCCGGTTCGAAGGGCTCAATTTTAAAGATATCGAAGTCAAACCGTTCGATAACAGCCTTTTTCGATTGATCCAGGAAGTAGGATTCAGCGGTATTTCCGGTACGGTGCAGGTGCCTAAGGATTACGTGTTGCTCAACCGCATGCTCACGTTGCTCCTTGGCCTTTGCAATACCCTCGATCCGAAATTCAACCCGCTTGAGGTAGTGCGCCCTTATGCCCAGGACTTTGTGCTCGGCCAGCGTGGCGACATGCTGACTTTCGTGCGCAACCTCCTGCAAAACACCCTGACCACCGCCCTGGCCCTGCCCGACGAATTGCACAAAACCCTGCAACTGGCCCGGCGCGGCCGGCTCGAAATGCTCAACCCCGATGTGCGGTATAGCGCGCGGCTGTTGTACCTGGCCGTGCAGCAAATCCTGTTTGCCCTATTGATGCTGGCGGCGGGCTGGCTGGGTTGGCAGTTTTCGGAAAAAGGGGAGATCGTTTCGGCGCGTTGGGCGTTTGGCGTAGCCGGTTTTTTCGGGCTTCTGCTGGTTCGGGCGTGGCGGGCTGGCGGCCGTAACGCTGTCTGACAGAGACGGGCTTACAGGGGAAACAAAACCGGGATCAACAAACTCGCCAGCAACCAGAACAGCAAATTCAGCGGCGCCCCGATCCGGAAAAAATCGCGGAAACTGTAATTCCCGGCAGCATACACCATTGTGTTGGTTTGGTAGCCGATGGGGGTCATAAAACTCGCCGAGGCAGCGAAGGTAATGGCCATTAAAAATGGCTTGGGTGAAGCCTGCATGGAGTTGGCCAGGGAGATCACAATGGGCGCCAGCACCACAACGGTTGCGTTGTTGGACATGACGCTGGTCAGCAAAGTGGCGATGAGGTACAATGCGCTGAGCATTACCACCGGGCCGTATGCGCCGCCGATGAAAATAATTTGGTCGGCCAGCAATTGTGCGGCGCCGGTTTTTTCCAGGGCTGTGCCCAAACTCAGCGACCCGGCCAGCAGAAGGATCACTTTCCAACTAATGCTTTTGTAAGCATCCTCAGGTGAAACGATGCGCAACATGATCAGCAGCAAACAGCCGAGCAGGGCAGCCGTAACAATTGGCAGGATATTCAGAGTGGCTGTCAGCATTACCGCAATCACCGTTCCGGAAGCCAACAGGGCTTCTTTGCCGGAGAAACGGGAGTGGTCGCTGTGGTTTATGACAAACAGGTCGGGAAAATTTTTGTGCATGATCTCCGACTTGTCGCGCGGAGAGGTAAGCAGCAGGCAATCACCGGCAGCCAGTTTCCAATGGCTGATCTGTTTGGTGATCAGGCCTTTCCTGCCCCGCCCAGGAAGTAGGCGCCGAACCGGGCTTCAAAATCGATATCGTTCAGTTTGACGCCCGATAGCTCCGAATTTGGCAGCACCACCACTTCGTGCAGCACCAGTTCGCTTTTTGGATCGACCGAGAGTTCCCGGTCGAGCAGGGGGCGCACCGCCACACTTTTCCGCCGTTTGAGTTTACGGATCTTGTCGAGGTTGCCCATTACCTTCAGGGTATCGCCTTCTTCCAGCGTAAAATTTTCAGGTGGCGAAAAAAAACGCCTGTTCCCCCGTTTGATCTGGATAATCTCAAGGGCGAGATCGGAAACCAGCGGCGCCGTCCGGATGGTTTTTCCGATGGAGGCGGCGCCTTTGAGCAGCACCACATTGGTGATGTAGTCGCTGAGGTGGTATTTATCTTCATAATGCGCGCCGCCGCCGGGGCGCTCGGGCAGTAGCCGCAAGCCGATTACCAGCAGATAAACAATACCCGCTACCAATAAAATAAGGCCCAGTTTGGTCATTTCAAACATAGCGAACGCACCCAGGCCGTTGGCTTCGGCATAGTCGCTGACCAAAATATTCGTGGACGTACCGATCAGGGTACAGGTGCCGCCGAAAATGGAGGCAAAGGAAAGCGGGATGAGCAGTTTTTCCGGGCTGGCTTTAATGGCCCGGGCGCAACTCAGTACCACCGGGATGAACAGCGCGACAATGGGTGTATTGTTGATAAAGGCCGATAAAAATGCTACAAATGCCAACATGGAGATGATACCGAGCCAGTAGTTGCGGCGAAATAATTTTTCCAAAAAAAAGGTGATGGGGTTGAGTGCGCCGCTCCGTTCGATACCTGCGCTGAGCACAAACATGGCAGCCACCGTGGCGACGGCGGTGTTGCTGAACCCGGATAGCCCCTCCTGCGGGGTTAAAATACCCGAAAGTACCAGGCCGCCAATGATCAGCATGGCCGTCACATCGACAGGTAGCAGCTCGGAGGCAAACAGAACAACTGCCCCGAGTAAAATAATTAGGGTGATAATGATTGCTACGGTCATGCCTGATTTCCCGTTCTAAAATTGATCACCGGAAGAACGTACAATTTTTTTGAAAACTTCGAAACCGGATTGATGCAAATGTCTTCCTGGCTTTTTATTTATGGGTTTACTCGTCCTACGACTCCAAGTCGTAGGACGAGTAGGAACCCTCCTCTAAAAAATTATTGCTCCCAGTCGTTTCAAAGCCCCCTACATTTGCGCCGAAATGCGCGACAAACAACGGGCTTACCTGGCTTTACATTTCTGTGTTTTTTTGTGGGGCTTCACGGCCATTCTGGGCAAGCTGATCACCTTGCCTACCCTGCCACTGGTTTGGTGGCGCGTATTGTTAAGCTGCGCGGCGCTGTGGTGGTTTTTGCCCAAAGCCCAGCTGCGCGGCCTGCCGCGGCGGGTGATCTGGCAAATGCTCGGCATCGGCGCCATGGTAGGCGTGCATTGGTTGTGTTTCTACGGGGCTATTAAATTGTCTAACGCCTCGATAGCGGTGGCTTCAACGGCCACAACGTCTTTTTTTGCCGCTCTGGTGGAACCCGTGCTCATGCGTCAGCGGGTAAAATGGTACGAATTGGCGCTGGGCATTCTGATCCTGCCCGGCATGGCCCTGGTAGTCGGCAATATTGACCTCAGCATGCGCGCCGGATTTTTAGCCGGACTGATGGCTGCCTTGCTCGCTGCGGTATTCACCGCGTTGAACAAACGAATGATCGACAGGAGCGCCCCGCCACCGCTGCCCATGAGTTTTTTTGAATTATTCGGCGCACTCGCCGTTTGTTCGCTGGCCCTGCCGCTTGTGTGGAGTGTCAACCCGGATTTGCGCATTGCCCCTGCCGGCTGGGACTGGTTGTGGATGTTCCTGCTTGCCTGGGTTTGCACGCTTTTGCCGTATTACCTTACCTTGCAGGCCATGCGGCACATCACCGCTTTTGCTACTAACCTGACGATAAACCTGGAACCGGTTTATGGCGTTTTGCTGGCCGGGCTCCTGTTTCACGAACATAAAGACCTCAAGCCGGGTTTTTATCTTGGGGTCGGGATCATACTGATTGCCGTTTTCAGTCACCCGTTTTTGAAGAAGCGGTTTGAAAAACCGAGAAAAGAACAGCCGGAAATCCTGGATGCGGATATTTAAGCACTATGTTATTAAAGGCACTTTTTACCATACTTGCCATCCTTTGGATCATACAGGCACTGCGCCCCTATCTGGGAGGTGTTCAGCAGGGGCCAAACCTGCGCTACAAACAACCGCCTCCGAAAAACGACCGCAAAGACGACGACGATGAGGGGGAGTACATTGATTACGAAGAAATAAAATAAGCACCGTGTCAAGTCGCATGCAAACCGTTTCTGAAACGAACTTCCAATTGCCCGGCCAAACGGGCTTCTACCGCGGCAAAGTCCGTGATGTTTATACCCTCGGCGACCGCCTGGTCATGGTGGCCAGCGACCGGATCTCGGCCTTCGACCATGTGTTGCCCCGGGCTATTCCCTTCAAAGGCGCCGTGCTCAATCAACTGGCCGCCTATTTTTTGGAAGCCACACGCGACATCTGTCCCAACTGGCTGATCAGCAACCCCGACCCCAATGTGGCCATCGGGCACCGCTGCGAACCGTTGCGTGTCGAAATGGTCATCCGGGGTTATCTGGCCGGGCATGCGGCGCGTACCTATGCCTCCGGCAAACGCGAACTTTGCGGCGTGCCGCTTCCGGAGGGCATGCGGGAAAACGACCCTTTCCCGGAGCCCGTCATTACCCCCAGTACCAAGGCGGAAGAAGGCCACGATGAAGACATTTCCCGGGAGGCTATTTTGGCCGAAGGCCTGGTTGGCGCCGAAGATTACGCGCAAATGGAAGCCTATACCCGCGCGCTGTTCCAACGGGGCACGGAAATGGCCGCCCGGCGCGGGCTAATTTTGGTGGACACCAAATATGAATTTGGGAAAAAAGACGGCCGGGTGATGCTGATGGATGAAATTCATACCCCCGACAGCTCGCGGTATTTTTACGCCGATGGCTATACCGAACGGCAGGCACGTGGCGACAAACAACGCCAATTGAGCAAAGAATTCGTGCGCGAATGGCTCATGGAGCACGGTTTTCAGGGAAAAACAGGCCAACAAATGCCGGTTATGCCCGATGCTTTCGTGCTGGAAATTTCCGAGCGTTACATCGAGCTTTTTGAACAGCTCACCGGGTTGCCTTTTTCAAAAGATCAGACCGCCAGCCCGCTTGACCGGATCGAGCAGCATATATTAAATGCCTTGTAGGAGTCATTTTCGTATTTCTACCCCTGTCAGATGTTGAAAATATTGCCATTAGCTGCAATCTTTGTGTGTGCCAAATTTGTAATCTTTCCAACTGGCATAAAATTCGCTTCAATTTTAGCATCAGGTATTTGCTGATCCGCAACTTTTCATCTGCCGGTTTTGCAAACAAGCCGTGGAACAACCTTATCGAGAATCCTCCGCTATAGAGGGTTTTTCCTGTTGTTCCACGGTTTTTTTTTGCATTTCCCGGTACTCTTCGTTGCAGGATAGCCTGTTGCCGACCCAATACACGCTCGCCTTTCCTGTACCCGCCTTTGGTCAGGGTTAATCTGCTGCTTTACACAGTATCCTAATTATTGAGCTTTCGGTTTATTCCGCAAAACAAACTATCATGCCTGTGCCAAATTTGACAATCCCGTTTAATGTGCCGTTCGATGCGACTACGGCATTTAACAAAATCCTCACGGCATCTTTCGACGCCACCAAGTTGTTTTCCGGCGCATACGCTTCCAGGGTGCGCGCGCATTTCAAAGAAAACTACCATGCCGGGGAGGTTATCCTCACAGGGGCCTGTACCCGGGCGCTGGAGCTGGCAGCCCTGTTGCTCGAGCTCAAACCCGGGGATGAGGTGATCGTTCCGGCGTACACCTACGTTTCCTCTGCGAATGCTTTCGAACTTTTTGGCGCCAAAGTCATTTTCTGCGATTCACTCCCCGATTCGCCGAACATGGACATACGCCACCTTGAAAAGCTGATCACGCCAAAAACCAAAGCGGTGGTGGTGGTGCACTACGCAGGCATCAGTGTGGATATGGACAAGCTGGTCCGGATGATTCGGGAACGCGGGCTTTTGCTAATCGAGGATGCCGCGCAAGGAGTACACGCTTTTTACAAAAACAAACCGCTGGGCTCCTTTGGCGACCTTGCCGTGCTGTCTTTTCATGAAACAAAAAACGTGACCTGCGGCCAGGGTGGCGCGCTGCTGATCAACAACCCGAAATTTACAGACCGGGCAATCGTTCTGAAAAATGTCGGGACCAACCGGCACCGTTTTTTCCTTGGTTTGGAAGATAAATACACCTGGATCGACTCGGGTTCGGTATTTAACCTGCCGGAACTTTGCTGCGCCTATTTATACCCGCAATTGGCAAATGTTGCCGCCATCACCCAAAAAAGGGTGCAACTCTGGCAACAATATTACGACGCGCTGTTACCACTCGCCGAAAACGGCCATTTTACATTGCCGACGCTCCACAAATACAATAAACATAACGGGCATATTTTCTATATCTGTTTAAAAAGTAAAAACGAGCGTGACCAGGTGTTGCAATACCTGAAAAAAGGCGGCGTGACTGCAACTTTCCACTATGCAGGCTTGCACCAAAGCCCCTACTACACCCAAAAGTACGGGGAACAACCACCTTTGCCGAACGCTGAAAAATATGCCGACCAATTGCTCCGGCTACCCTTGTACGCCACCCTGACTTCAACAGAACAGGAGTATGTACTTCAATTATTGAAGAAATATTTCGACAGGCCGAAACGGCACATCCGGCCGGAACCCGTGCTGCGGGAAAAAACGGTCGTTTCCGGCTAAAACAAGAGCGGCTTCGGACTTAGAGCATGTTGGTTTTTTTGCCTCAGGCAAAAAAACCAACATGCTCTAAACGGCCTGGATATATCCGCCGTGCACCCACTTATTGGCGCCGATGCGATGCCAGCCATCGCGGCTGGTTTCCAGGAGTTCGACAACTTCGCCCAGATTCAGGCGGTCGACCCTGGGAAATGCTGTAGATGGCCCCGAGCGTACATTCAGAAAATTGGACGTGACCTTGCCCCGGCGCGTAAGCGCAACCGGTGGCGGCGCGGCGGCTGCCAGTTCCTGGATGTAGGCGGCGTAGGCATACTGGCCGGTAGCGATCCGCCAGAACCCGGATACGTTTTCCAGCAGGTTTACCACATCGCCCTGGTTCAACCGGCCCACTTTGGCATAGGCGGTGGAAGGGCCTGAACGTACGTTCAAAAACGTGGAGGTCACCCGGCCGCGCCGGGTACCCGACGTCGGCGTGCTCACCGGTGGCGTTGTCACTACCGTACCGCCGCCACCGGTAGTGCCTCCGCTGGTGCCGCTGCCCGCACTGCTGCCCAACGTACGCGCCAGCTGCACGGCACGAAGCGCATTAATGCGTCCGTAACCGTAAAAGTCGGAGTGCCCCCTGGAATCATAGGTACCGGCCGGGCCGATCTTGTCGGTGCTTTTCTGGAGAATGTTCCGGATGTCGGCAACCATGAGGTTTGGATTTGCGGTAAGCATCAGGGCGCAAATACCGGCGGCCAGCGGCGCCGAACTGGATGTGCCGCCAAAACCGCTCGTGTAGCCCAGCACTACCGAACGCCCGTCGGTGCCCAGATCACAAGTGGCCGTGGTGATCCCGACGCCCGAATCGCCGTTCGTCGGCGCGCAAAGGAAGGCATTGGGGCCATAAAACGAATAACTCGACCGCTGGTCCAGGCTGTTGGATGCCGTGATGCAAAAACCATCCGGGTGCGCCGCAAAATCGCTCACCGCCCTGGGCATGTAATTGGTGGCGGGA
Organism: Lewinellaceae bacterium; assembly: GCA_016716135.1. GTDB lineage: Bacteria > Bacteroidota > Bacteroidia > Chitinophagales > Saprospiraceae > M3007. Next base: position 142,929 of record JADJWX010000002.1, read on the forward strand.
TTGGCATTGCCGGCGGCAAAAAACATGGGAATGCCGCGCCCGCCGCGCCCTTCACGCGCCACCCGGCGCAGAAAATTGGAAACATATGTTGACAGCGGCATCGCCTGCGGATAGCCCAGGCTGCACGAAATAACATCGGCGCCGTTGAGCATAGCGTGCTCAAAAGCATTTTTGATGGCGCTGTCGCTCAGAATTTCAAGTTTGATCAACATGAGTTTGGCATTGGGAGCGGCGCCCATAATGCCCTGGGCATCCCAGGCGCCGGCAGCCACTGCAGCACAGGAAGTGCCATGACTGGCCACCCCGAACGTGCCGTTTCCGTAGCTGACATACGGCGAAACATCGGTGTTGCGATTGACGGCATTGAACGGACTTCGGATTTTATAACCATCGCCCCGCAATTGCGGATGGTCGGTAGCGAAGCCGGTGTCGATCACGGCAATTTTCAGGTTGCTGTCGCCCAGGCTGCCGAGGTAACGCCAGGCTTCCCGCACCTTGGCATCGGCGCCCCGCCTGAAATGCGATGCTGCGTACAGGGAATTGGGAACGTCGATAGCCGGAATGGCCTGCCCGTTGTTTTCGTGGTGCCACTGGGTATTGGTGAAACGGCCGGCCGGCACGGCAAAATCGCGCGATGCCGGAGCCGTGACAAATTCCGGCTCGGCAACGGCAACCAGTTCATTTTCCTGGAGCTGAATGGCGCATTTGATCGGGTTGGGCGACAGCGGGGTCACGCTTACCCGGTAGGCGCCGGGCCCTACAATTTCTTTGATGCTGAGACCCATGGATTCCAGCAATTCATGCTGTGTCAGTTCGTCGGCGCCGGCTTCAAATTCGATGTACAGATTGCCGGTTGGAATAAGCGGCGTGTCTTCCTCGCCTTCCACGTGCCAGACGTGCGTGCCGACCGCAACATCGGGCTGTGCGCGCAGGTCATCGAGTTTTTTCCCGATATCGCGTTTGCTGGAAACCAGTTCGAATCCCTTGAAGTCGGGCGGTGGCGCTGCAACGGCGGTACGTTTTTCGGCGCCTTTTCGCTCGTGGGCTTCCGTGTATTGCACGGCCGCTTCGGTGTCGCTTTTGGTGACATTGATCTTAACGCCGCCGTAGGTGAAGGTGGCTTTATCTGCTTTTTTCTTGGTCATAGCTGGCTGGTGTTTGACGTTCAACGTTTACGGCCGGAATGCATTGTCAGACAATCCGGCTAAAGTTGAAAAATAGTCTGTAAAGATCGTATTTCTGGTTCAAACTTCCAGTCCGGGCAAAAAATCTCAATCGCAATCGCGGCGACGCGTATCGATAATGTACTGGATTTTCCAACCGGCGCCGGTATCGACCAACTGAAAGGAGTTGGTGCCGCAGTGGCGGAGTTGACCGTTGAGGTAAAAGCGGTAGGGCGTCCAAACGCTGGCCAGCCGTGTTTCAAAATGGATAGCGGCAAATTCGATCTGCTCGTCAATTTTGTTTGCCGAAGGCGTACAAACAAAACGTACGAAAGCCTCAAAGTCCTCCGTGCGCACCTGGAGGCCGCCCGTCTGGTCGGGCGCAATGGTTTGCAGCAGCGGGGTTTCCGTACAGCTGCTGCGCAGCAGGGTGCTGTCGCCGGTTTCCATGCCTTCAAAAAATTGGTTGATCACCGTTTTGATCGCCGCTTCCTGATCTTGTGCCAGGGCGGTATTCAGGGAGAAAACTGTGGTGAAAACGAGTACAAATCGGAACAAATTCATGTGTTTCAGGTTGTTTGATGCAAAGGTGGCCGATTCGGAAACGTTGATTTTTGTTTTTCGATAAAATCGGGGAGTTCGGCAGCTGTTCACTTGTTTACGCTAATCTGCCGTATCTTGCGCCGCCTTGTTTTTTGTACGGATTTGCGGTGTTCCGACGCGCGGTTGTGCTCGTTTTGAAAACCGGCCCTCCAACGGTTTCCATGCTCGCAGGCTTAATTTCAATGTTAAAATTTTTGTGGACGTGCAGTCTTCGTTTGACGCTTTAATAGATTCAGAAACCCTGGTCCTGGTCGACTTTCATGCTTCCTGGTGCGGCCCCTGCCGGGCCATGGAGCCCGTTTTGGATAGCCTGCAACAAGATTTTGGCGACCGGGTACGTATCCACAAAATTGATGTGGATGAGGATACCGACCTGGCAGTACGCCTGAAGGTGATGGGTGTGCCTACGTTTATGTTGTACCGAAACGGGCAGGAACTGTGGCGTCAACCGGGTGTTTTAACGAAGGATGCCCTCAAAAAAGTGATCGAAGCGGCTGAATCATGAAGCGGATCGTTCTTTCTGTGACCAGTATTTTATTGTTGTCGTTTGCTTTTGCAAGCTGCGGCCCGGAGGCGCAAACCGGCGCCGTGTTTTCCAAATACAGCGCGCACGCTTGTGCAGCTCCTTCGCCGGCAGATACCCTGCCGCCCGACCGGATTGAAAAAATCAAGGATTCCGAAATGATCCGACTGGAAGAAGGCGTGGCTTCGGGAGTTCCGGCCGACGACCCTGAATCCGACGCCCAACGCCATTTTTTACTCGGAAAATTTGATCCGGCCAAACATCCCGGCTTTGTAGCCATCGGACCGCCCTACGCCAACCGCAAGGGGTTGTTTTTGCAACGCGAAGCCTACGCAGCGTTTAAAAAAATGGCTGACGCTGCCCGAAAAGACGGCGTTGTGCTGACCATCATTTCTGCCACCCGCAACTTTGATTACCAGAAAAACATCTGGGAAAAAAAGTGGACCAACCTCCAAACACAGGTCAAAGCGCCCAAAGACCGGGCGCTTAAAATTCTGGAATACTCGGCCATGCCGGGCACCTCGCGCCATCACTGGGGAACCGATATCGACCTGAACGACCTCAACAATGCCGCCTTCAACCCCGGCGGCGCCCAGGCACGCATGTACGCCTGGATGCAAGAACACGCTGCCAAATACGGCTACTGCCAACCCTATACCGAAAAACGAACAGCGCCCGACGGGCTACAATGAAGAAAAATGGCATTGGTCGTACCGGCCAATTGCCGATTCGCTGCTCCGGCAGTACGAAATCTCTGTCACCGATGCTATGATTTCCGGTTTTCAGGGCGCCGAAAACGCCCGGACGATTGGTGTCGTTCAAAATTATGTTTTGGGCGTAGCCTGCAAAAACGAACCGGCAACCAGCACAAAAAAATAATCGAATTTTGGCTTACACAGAATCAACCATGCTACCGCTGGGCACGCAGGCCCCGGATTTTGAACTGCCCGATACGGTCAGCGGCAAAATGGTTCGCCTGCGCGACATTGCGTCTCCCAAGGCCACGGTAGTCATGTTTTTATGCAATCACTGCCCTTACGTGTTGTATGTAAATGAAGAAATTGTGCGCCTGGCCAACGAATACCAGGCCCTGGGCGTATCGTTTGCCGGCATCAGCAGCAATGACGCCACGGCATACCCGGAAGACGGCCCCGAACAGATGCGTGCACACGCCCGCGCAGTCGGCTATCCCTTTCCGTACCTTTACGACGAAACCCAGGAGGTTGCCCGGGCCTACGATGCCGCCTGCACCCCCGATTTTTATGTTTTTGACGGCGACATGAAACTGGCCTACCGCGGCCAACTCGACAGTAGCCGCCCCAAACGCAACCCCGGCCCCGTGACAGGCGACGATTTGCGCGCAGCATTGGACGCCGTGTTGTCCGGGCAGGCGCCCGATCCGGTCCAGCGCCCCTCCGGAGGCTGTAACATTAAGTGGAAATAAAACGAAACCATGCGTCCAGAACAAATTACCAACCAGCAAATCCAGGATTTTATCAAAACCGCCCTGTACGAAGACGTGCGCGACGGCGACCACAGCTCCATGGCAACGATTCCTGCCGGAAACCGCAGTAAAGCTGCGCTCAAAGTGAAAGATTACGGCGTGATTGCTGGTGTGGAACTGGCTGCTGAAATTTTCAGGCACGTTGACCCGGAGAGCAACATCACGATACACAAACCTGACGGCACCGATATTTTGTACGGCGAAATTGCTTTCGAGGTAGAAGGCAATACCCGCGCCCTGCTCCAGGCCGAGCGCCTGGTGCTCAACACCATGCAACGCATGAGCGGTATCGCCACCCTGTCGAGCCGCTTTGCCTTCGAAGTGGGCGACCTGCCCGTGAAAGTGCTCGATACCCGCAAAACCACGCCCCTGATTCGTTTTTTGGAAAAATGGGCGGTCAAAATCGGCGGCTGCGAAAACTACCGCTGGGGTCTGTACGACTGGATCATGATCAAAGACAACCACGTAGACGCCAGCGGCGGTATCAAACCGGCCGTCGAACGCGCCCGGGCCTACCTGAAGGAGAAAAACCTCGACCTGAACATCACCCTCGAAGTCCGCAACCTGGTGGAAGTGCACCAGGCGCTGGAAGTGGGCGGCATTACCCGCCTGATGTTCGACAACTTTGAAATTCCGATCCTGGCTGAAGCCGTGGCTACGGTCGACAAACATTTTGAAACGGAAGCCTCGGGGGGGATCAACCTGTTTAACGTGCGGAAATATGCACAAACGGGGGTCAATTACGTGTCGGCCGGCGCGCTTACGCATTCTGCCCAACCGTTGGATATGAGCCTTAAAATTGTGGGTTAACGAGTTGCGTGGCACAACACCCATGAAACAATAACCATCCGGTATGCCGTAGGGTCAACCGCGAGGGTCGCTCCCTACACAAAACATCAAAACAATATGACCGTCGACGCATTTTACGGCTATGCCTCCGTCCTGATTTTTGTTCCCTGGCTGCTGTTGATTGCCGCACCCAATTGGCGTTTTACCGAGCCGGTGGCTTTTGCCTCGGCATTGTTGCTTTCCCTGGTAGCGGCCTGGTTTACCTTTCATTATTTGACAAACGGCGAGGCCGGCGGCAGTTTGTTGTCGCTGGAAGGGTTGAAAAACCTGTTCCGCAATCAGGCCATGGTGCTCACGGGCTGGTTCAATTATTTGTCGTTTTGCCTGTTGGTCGGCATCTGGCAGGTGCACGACGCCCGGCAGGAAAAAATTGCGCACCTGGCCGTTGTGCCCGGCCTGATCCTGACCATGCTGGCCGGCCCGGCGGGTTTGCTGGTGTATTTGCTGGTGCGTGCGGTGCGCAAGGGGAAATGGGAAGTTGGGTGAAGGCGTACCCTCATCTACTCGGAGTTGTGTCAAAAGTCGCTGCGGAAAATTTCCCGCCGTAGATTGTTCTTTTTCACCGCGGAGACGCCAAGACGCCAAGTATAATCCTCCGCGTCTTGGCGTCTTTGCGGTGAAAAATTTGTCGCGTTTTTCGCGAGGAACCCTTGTGACACAACCCCGAGTACCCTCACATTTCCGAAGTATTTGTATTTTGCAGGGGTTACTAAATTGCTAACCACAAAATACACTGCCTGTGAAACAGCTCCTGCCACTCACCTTTCTCGCCCTTTCCATTCCCGCTTCCGCCCAACTTTTTGTCGATACCAAGAACTATAGCGCGGAAGAACTGGTCATGGACTTTTTCGATGGTAATTGCGTCGAAATCCTTGCAGTAGAATACATCGGCCAACCCAAACAAAAGTCTTTTTTTGAAGGTTCGCAAAGCGGCCTGGGCGTGAATGCCGGAATTATCCTTGCGACCGGAGACGTATCCGTGGCAGTAGGGCCTAACCTTGTGCAAAACGCAACCGGGGGCTCCATCATTCCATTCCCGGCCAACAGCTCAGCGTTCGGTCAGTTGGTTCAATCAATTGGTGGAGCAAGTTTCGACTGGTCGGTGTTGCACATCACGCTTGTACCGCATATTGACTCCCTGGGTTTCAGGTACGTTTTTGCTTCGGAAGAATACTGCGAATACGTTGGCACCCAATACAATGATGTATTTGGCTTTTTGATCTCCGGCCCGGGAATTTCCGGCGTGCAGAATATCGCCCTGATAGGGCTTTGCGGCCAGCAGCCCTCTACCGACCCCATGCACGAATGGGTAGAATACGATGGTACCACAACTGTACTTACTGCCAACGCAAATGTTATCCCGGATTCAGCTTACGAAATATGGATCGGCATTGCAGATATTGCCGACGGAAATTACAGTTCCGGTATTTTCCTCAGCATCGAAAGCCTCTGCGGTGACAGCCTGCTCAACCCGGTTTCGGCTTTTCAGGCAGTGACCAACGGCAACACGGTAACATTTGACAACGCCACCAAATACGCCACGGCCTGGCACTGGGATTTTGGCGACGGCGCAACCTCCACCGAGCGTTTCCCGGAACATACGTACGCCAGCCTCGGCCAACTGTACACCGTCCGGCTCGTGGCCACCAACTATTGCTGCGCCGATACGCTGTACGCCACCGTGGGCGGCATGTCGGCAACCGGCGCCCCCGCACAGCCCGCCTGCCGGGTGTACCCGACCCGCTTCAACGACCTGCTGACGGTTGAACTGCCCGGACAGGTGCAGGATGCCCGCTTGCAGGTCACAGATGTGACCGGAAAAGTTGTACTGCAACAGCCGCTAACCGGCAAGGCCGTGCTGAACACGGGGACCTTCCCTGCCGGCGCGTACATTTTGGAAATATCGGCATCCAACGGCTGGCACTGGGTGCACCGGGTTTTCAAATGATCTGGAGGGGCAGTACGAAATCGTTAAAAAAATAGCGCGAATTTTCACCACCTTTGCTGCATAACTGCGGCATGATTACTATGTTGAATCGGTGAAAATTGAACTTGTGCAGTAAGTTTTCCCCTGCTTTTGCCGCAGACACACACAACCGGTTTCCTGAAAAAACAATTTGGGCGCCGCCGCTGACCATAAATTTTACACCCTTGGATTTTACTGAATTTGGCTTTCACCCCGACCTGCTGGATGGCATCGACTCGATGAATTTCAAAACCGCCACCCCCATTCAGGAACAAGCAATCCCACAAATACTTGACGGCAAAGACCTGATCGGCATTGCCCAAACCGGCACCGGAAAAACCGCCGCATTCATTCTGCCTATCCTGGATAAGATCATGGATACGCCTGAAGGGGAATACACCAAAGCCCTGGTAGTCGTGCCCACGCGCGAACTGGCCATGCAGATCGACCAGGCGGTGGAGGCTTACTCCTACTTTACCGGTATTTCCAGCATCGCCGTTTACGGCGGCAGCGGCGGCAGCGAGTTCAGCCGCGAGCGCACGGCCATCAGCCGGGGCGTCGACCTGATTGTGGCCATGTTGGGGCGCCTGATCGCGCACATGAACATGAATTACGTCGACTTTTCCCGCCTGCACTTTTTGGTGCTCGACGAGGCCGACCGCATGCTCGACATGGGCTTTCAACCCGATCTGATGCGCATCATCGGCAAATTGAACCCCAAGCGGCAAAGTCTCCTCTTTTCGGCAACCATGCCCCCGGGCGTCATGAAACTGGCCCGTACGCTGCTGCACGATCCGGTGACGGTGAAAATCTCCCTGTCCAAACCCGCCGAGGGTGTCCGGCAAGGCGCCTATGTGGTGCACGACGAACAGAAGGTGCCGCTGTTGCTCGACATCCTGAAAGAACGCACCGGCCAACGTGTGCTGGTGTTCAGCTCAACCAAACAAACGGTGAGCAAACTGTACCAAAAATTAAAATCCAAAAATCTCAACGTCGGCCACATCAGCAGCGACCTGGAGCAAGCCGAGCGCGAAAAAGTAATGCTGGCTTTCCGCAACAGCCAGGTGGAATTCCTGGTGGCTACCGACGTGGTGAGCCGGGGTATCGATATCGACGGCATCGACCTGATCGTGAACTACGATGTGCCGCAGGATGCCGAAGATTATGTGCACCGCGTGGGCCGTACCGCCCGCGCCGCCCGCGAGGGTACGGCGCTGACGCTGATCGGCCCCAGCGACCAACGGCGCTTTCAACGGATCGAGGAGCTGATCGGCAGCACGGTTGAAAAATTACCGGTACCGGAAGCCTTGGGCGAAGCACCCGCGTATGCTCCGGGTAAGCAGCGTTCTTTTGGCGGTGGCCGCGGCGGCGGCGGCAGATCATCTGGCGGCAGAAAATCGAGCGGCGGCGGCGGTGGTCATCGCCGCAAACAGGGTGGCCAAAAACGCAGCCACGGCCCTTCCAAATCCTGATTGGCCACACACTTGCAGCTACATTTTTTCACCTTTGACCAAAAGGACCGACCGCACGGATTCATTTTTCAAGTGCATAAATTCCAGGCGGCGGTCATCTTTCAGAAAGTTTTCCAGGTCGTTTTCCGAGTCAAAGGAAATAAAGTGAATTTCATAAGGTTTGTCCGTTTCCCCGGAAACGAAGGCCTCCGGAGCCGGTCGTAGCCGGTACAAAATCTGCCCCCGGTAGTATTCCATTAGCGGTATGGCTAAATCCTCAAACTGGTGGAACAGCTGCTCTTTTCCGGGTTCAACAAAAATCAGTTGGGTGAGGTAGATCATGTTTTTTCTATGCTTGTGAACATGTAAATTGCTTGTGCTGCGGGAAATTATACTTGAAGTAAGGTGGTTTGCGAACGTGATGATGCCGGGCGTATTGTCGGCGTGACTTTGAGTCACGCCGACAATAGATGAATCGCCTCCGATTTTTCGCAAACCACTTTCCGCCGGGTATAAGCCTTAGTAAACCGCCCCTTCCGCGATAGCCCGGCTTTGCTCCAGATCGGCGCGCACACTTTCCAGTTTCATGCCAATGGTAACCAGGGCTGTTTTACCCAGCGGCAGCCGCAGTGGAGGATTTTCCATACCGGCCAGCGCAAAGATCGCTTCGGCCGCTTTGACCGGGTCGCCTTCCTGCTTGCCGTCTACGGCTTTGATTCTGGTGCGGAAAAAACCGGCAGTTTCGGCGTAGTCCGGAATAATTTTTTTTGCCAGCACAAAACCGTCGTGGGCAAATTTGGTGCGAAAGGGCCCGGGTTCCACGATCGTCAGTTTGACCCCAAGCGGCGCCAGCTCCTGCGCCAGCGCTTCGCTAATTCCTTCGAGCGCAAATTTACTGGCGTTGTAGATGCCAAAACCGGCAAAGGCTTTCAGGCCGCCGTGTGAGGATATTTGCACAATATGCCCCTGACGCTGTTGGCGAAAAAGGGGCAGAAATGCCTGGGTAATTTTCAGCGCGCCGAAAAAATTGGTTTCAAAAACGGCCCGCACCTCGTCCATGCCGGCTTCTTCAATGGCCCCGCCAAACCCTACGCCGGCGTTATTGACCAGCACATCCAGACGGCCGAAATCGGCAGTTACACGCCGAGCGACTTCAGCGGCTTGTGTCTCGTTTGTCACGTCAAGTTGGTAAGCCATTCCATTGTTTTTGTGCACCTGATTAAATGCCAATACCTGCTTCTCCTGCCGGAATGTGCCAATCACAAAATCGCCTTTTTGCAACGCGGCTTCGGCCAATGCCTTGCCTAATCCGCTCGAAATGCCTGTGATAAACCAGATTTTTTGATACATGGAACACGTATTTTTGAATAGAAAAATAATGGGACAAAGATGCCGGCCCACACGCCTTCCGGGTTATGACATATCCTACAGGTTTCGGTATTTTTCAGACATCCGGTTTTTGAACTCCAGCGGCGACAGGCCCGTTTCCTTTTTGAAAATCCTGGCGAAATACGAACTGTCGAGAAAATTCAGCTGTGCTGCAATTTCAGAAACTGTGAAATCGGTGAAGGTCAGGTAGCGTTTAGCCTCCAGCATGGTCCGGTTTCGGATAAACGCCGTAGCGGTATTATTCGTAACAGCCCTGGTGATCCGGTTGAGTTGATGCTGCGTCGTGTTCATGGCCTTCGCATAGTCCGACACCCCCAGATTTTCAGCAAAATGTTGGTCGAGCAGGTTTTTGAACGTTTTAAATTGAATGATCTGGGTTTTTGCAATGCCCATCGGCAATGCGCCCTCGACGAGCTGCTCAATTTTTAGCAAAAGAATGTGCAACAGGTGCCGGATGATCCGCGCATCCCGAACGGGCTTCCCAGCCTCCATGTCGATCAGCCGGATGACGGCAAGCAGGTCCGAAAAATTAGCGGTATTCAGGCGGAGTACCGGATTGATGTAAAAATTGTCCAGAAAAATGAGTTCGAACAGCTGGTCTTTATTTTGCTGGTCGAACAGGAAAAAGTTTTCGGTGAACAGGATAGACCCGCCTTCCAGGTTTTGCCAGTTTTCAAAATGATGCAACTGCCCGGGCGAAATAAAAAACAAACAGGCCGGTTCGATGGCATAGGTTTTATAGTCGATCACCTGCTCCGACCTGCCCGCTTCCACCCAGATGATCTCGTAAAACGTGTGTTTGTGCGGATCGTCGATATCGGGCTCCGCCATGGCGCCGAACCGGGTAAGTTCAAACTCTGTGGGGTTGTCGGGTTGATTGATAAAATGGCCGATTTGGTAAAAGGGAAAAACGTCCATGGGTGCGAATTTAATCGTGTCCGGGTACGTAACAAAAACAATAATTTTGCAACTATGAAAACACCGATCACACTCTGCTTTCTTCTTTTGACACTCGCCGGCTACAGCCAAAACCTCGACACCGAGAAATCCCGAATCGAGGCCGAGATCGCTGCCGTCGAACGCCAAAAACTTGCTTTGCTGGAACAACTGGAGCAGGTTCAACTCCAAACGATCCAACGCGACCTGAAGGCCGTCGGCCTGCCGTCCGAACAGTACATCCTGCACAGCGCAATGGCGCTCGAATACTCCGAGCCACACGAGCAGGCGCGCTGGGTGGCGCACATTATCCTGCCGGAAGTAGCCGAAGGTACCGTGGGCCGCACCAACGACTTCCGCCCCGATCCGCTGGTGCCCACAGGCACCGCGGTGGAGGAAGATTATTTCCTGAAAACCATGAACGCCAACGGAACCTGGGAGTACGACGGCTTTGGCTACGACCGCGGGCACCTGGCGCCCTCCGCCGACTTCCGCTGGTCGGCCACGGCATTGTCCGAATCGTATTTCTACTCCAATATGTCGCCGCAGGTAGCCGAATTCAACCGCGGGCGCTGGTCCGAACTGGAGGCAGTACTGCGCAGTTACGTGGAGACACACCCCGGCGTGCAGCTGTACGTGGTGACGGGCCCGGTGCTGGAGCCCGACCTGCCTGTGATCGAGCGCAGCGTCAACCGGGTGGCGATCCCGAAGCAGTATTTCAAGGTGGCGCTGGATCTGAAAAACAACCGCGCAATCGGCTTCATCATGCCCAACGCGCGGCTGACCTATCCGTTGGAAAACTTTGCCGTAGCCGTCGACGCGGTGGAACAACTTACCGGCCTCGATTTTTTCAACCGCCTGCCCGACAGCCTCGAAGCAACGCTGGAAGCCGGCCTCGACAAAGCCGGTTGGCTGCCCGAGCTGGCTCAGGGGGATGTGGAGCCCTTGGTGCAGCCCGATTTGCCGCGCAACCATTTCAACACCGTGGTGGCCGGGCGCTATGTGGGTTCGGGCGAGCAAATTACTGTGTGCGGTACGGTGGTTGGCAGCCGCTACAGCCGGTCGGGCAACCTGTGGCTCAATCTGGACAAACAATACCCCAACCAATTGTTTTCGGTGTTTAGCCGGAAAGCCGACCTGGCCAATTTCAGCGAAGACCCGAAAGCGGCATTTGAAAACCGGCAGCTGTGTTTTACCGGAAAAGTTGAAAACTTCAACGGTACGCCCACGATGAATATCGACCGGGAGGAGCAGGTGATTTTGTATAAATAGCTCCTACAGCACCAGCCGCAACACCGGCCGTGTTTCCGAACGCCGGGCCACTTCCTGAAAGCCCGCTTGCAGGAAAGCGGCCGCGATACCCGTCCAGGCAAACACCGCGGGCATATTTTCCTGTTTGGGCTCCACCGGGTAGGCTTCCAGAATACGGGCGCCGTGGCCCCGCGCAAATTCGGCCGCTGCGGCGATCATTTTCCCGCTCATGCCTTGCCGGCGGTATTGTTTTTCAATAAACAGGCAGCTGATGCTCCAAACCGGCTGATCGTCGACGGGTTTGAGGATGCGGGAGCGTTCGAGGCCCGGGAAATCGGGGCGGGGCCCCACCGAACACCAGGCTGCCGGGGCGCCGTCCAGGAAACCGATAATACCCGGTTGCGTGCCGTTTTCGACCAGCGCAAGCATGGCATCGCGGTTGGCGGCGCCTTTGCCCGCCTCGTATTCCCGGTGCGGCAATCGCCAAAGCATACACCAGCATCCGCCGCAGGCGCCTTTGGGGCCAAACAGCGTGCTGAAGGCCGTCCAGGTATCCGGGGTTAGCGGGAGCCATGAAAATGTAGCCATGTTTAAAATTCCAATTCTCGGTTACCTTTGGAGTGGTTTAAGCAACTTAAAGCCGCCTTTTATTAACATAAATTGTGACCACTATGGTCCTGACTAATTGTATTGTTGGCGAGGACGCCAACAATAGCATTCTGGGTTTTCTTTTTAACGAAAGCCGCTGTTGGCGTCCTCGCCAACAGCAATGTAACAGGTCACAACTTGGATTTATAAATAACCGGTTTTTTACCCGGCTACAAGTTTAAGTGTTTATGCAGAGTTTTCCGGAGGTAAAAAAGTTTGGCACTGCGCCGGTGTTTTTCACGGCTATTTCCACCATTCTGGGGGCGGTGATGTTTTTGCGTTTTGGCTTTGCAGTGGGCAATGTCGGCTTTTTGGGTACCCTGGCCATTATCCTCATCGGGCATTTGGTGACCATACCGACTGCTATGGCAATTGCCGAGATTGCCACCAACCAAAAAGTGGAAGGCGGCGGGGAGTACTACATCGTTTCGCGTTCCTTCGGCTTGGTCATCGGCTCTACGATCGGCATTGCGTTGTACTTGTCGCAAGCAATCAGCGTGGCATTTTACATTATTGCCTTCACGGAGGCATTCAGCGCATTGTTTGCCTGGGTCATTCAAACGTACACGCTTCCGCCCTGGCTCATTTGGCTGCTCGAACAAAAACAAACGATCGGAATTCCGGCCCTGCTTGGCCTTACCTACATCATGCTCACCAAAGGCGCCGATCTGGGGGTAAAAACACTGTACGTGGTTGTGGCCACACTCGGGATTGCCCTGGCTGCTTTTTTCCTGGGACAAACCGACTATGCCAGAACTACCGATTTTGACCCGATGGCCACCGTGACGGACGCCATAAAAATGGAGGAGCCTCAATTCGCCGAATTGGCCGACACCAGTACCACGACAATACTCCCGACGGATACCACGCGCCAGGATGATTACGACGGCCCCACAATTGGCCCGGCAGCGGCTACCTCTCCGGCTGAGCCGCCGGCCAGCCCGCTTATCCCGATCGGGTTTTTCACCGTGTTTGCCATAATATTTCCCGCTTTTACGGGTATGACAGCCGGGGTCGGGCTTTCGGGCGACCTCAAAGACCCTGGCCGGTCTCTCCCGCTGGGCACCATGGCCGCCACGCTCACCGGGATGGTCATTTACGTGTTTATTGCGTACCAGTTGGCCCTATCCGCCAGCCCCGCAGATCTTGCCGACACGTCAAAACTGGTGATGGCCGATATTGCCTGGCAGGGTTGGTGGTTGATCCCCATCGGGTTGGCTGCGGCCACCATCTCGTCGGCGCTGGGTTCTATCATGGTGGCGCCGCGAACGCTGCAGGCCATTGCGCGCGACCAGATTTTTCCCACGCCCAAAGTGAATGAGTGGTTGTCGGAGGGCAAAGGAGCCAGCGACGAACCGTTCAATTCCACGTTGGTGACGGTGGCCATCGCGGGGGCGTTTATTTTGATGGGTGCGCTGGACATGGTAGCGCAAGTTATTTCCATGTTTTTTATGGTGACTTACGGCTCGCTGTGTTTGATCTCCTTTCTCAACCACTTTGCTGCCGATCCTTCGTACCGCCCGCGGTTCAAGTCGCACTGGGTGATCTCGCTGTTTGGCGCACTGGCCTGTTTCGGTCTGATGTTTTTTATGGAAAGCAGTTATGCCTTGTTGTCGATTGTTGCCATGCTCGGGCTGTATTTTGCCATTACGCAATGGAACAAGGACAAACGGAGCGTAGCGTTGATCTTTCAGGGCGTGATTTTTCAGTTCAGCCGGCAGTTGCAGGTTTTTTTGCAAAAAGCAGAAAAAGAGCAAACCCGGAGCTGGCGCCCTTCGGCGGTGGCCGTTTCGGAACACTCGTTTCAGCGCCTGGGTGCTTTTCATTTGTTGCGCTGGATTGCGCACAAGTATGGTTTTGGGACCTACATCCACCAGATTCACGACTATTTGTCGCGCGAAACGAACCAGCGAGCCCGCGAATGCAAAGATCGCCTCATCCAGATGGCGGAGTCCAGCCACAGCAATATTTATATTGACACAATGATCACGCCGTCGTACACAGCCGGCATTTCGCAGGTGATCCAGCTCCCCGGTATTGCCGGCACGGAGAACAACCTGCTGATTTTTGAATTTTCAAAAAACAACCCTGCCGAGCTGGACAATATTCTCGACAATTTTAAGCTGATCAAATCGGTGGATTTTGACATTGTCGTGTTGGGTACCTCGGAGCGCGGCTATGGTTTGAAGCAGGAAATCCACATCTGGATCACTGCTTCCAACTACCAGAATGCCACCCTGATGATTCTGTTGGCCTACATCATTATGGGGCACAAGGAATGGCGCAATGCGCAAATCAAGATTTTCGCCATGTATCCGGAAGACACCATTGAGGAGGAACGCAACCGGTTGTTTCTGCTCATCCAGGCCGGGCAATTGCCGATATCGCCGAATAATATTGAGTTTATCGTGCGCACGCAGGATACGAATACGGATTCCATCATTGTGCAAAAGAGCCGGGATGCCGACCTGACGCTGGTTGGTTTCCGGACGGAGGCCGTTGACCGGAACGGCAAGGTCGTTTTTGAAGGCTATGAGTCTATCGGTAATATGTTGTTTGTGAATACTGCCAGTCAGAAGGAAATTAAATAAGTGTACGTTTACCTTGTAAGCACTTGAAAAACAACAGTATGGAGAAAAAACGCAGAAAGGCGCCCGGCCTCACGGGGCAGTTCCTGGATAGTTTGCTGCGCCTTTTTTTCAGCATCCCCACTTTTTTGGCTAAAGTACTTTTTAGCGTTGCGGGTTGGGGGAAGCGCCAGCTGGACAAGCTGATCAGCCTGAAGCAGCGGTCGTACCTGCGCCGGGTTATTTTTAGAAGTGACACCCCGGAGGGCAAAAAATTTGACACTATCCTGATCTTCCTGATCGCCACCAGTGTCGTGGCTGTTATTCTGGAAACGATCTCGGAGTTTCACAAATCCAACTGGTGGATATTTTTTATCCTGGAGTGGCTGTTCACCCTGATTTTTACCGTCGAGTATATTTTGCGCTTGTACAGTGCCCGGCATCCGGTGCGTTATGCGACTTCTTTTTTCGGCATGGTGGATTTGCTGGCCATCCTGCCGACGTACATCAGCGTTTTTTTTATGGGAACCCAGCACCTGCTTATCGTGCGGGCCCTGCGGCTGCTGCGTATTTTCCGGATATTCAAAATGGGGCACTTCGTCAGCGAAGGCGCCGTTGTGTTGAGTGCCTTACAGGCCAGCCGGACCAAAATCTACGTTTTCGTTTCTTTTGTGGTCTTGATGGCGATAATCATCGGGTCGCTCATGTACATGGTGGAGGCGCCGCACAACCCGGCATTTTCCAATATTCCGGCCGGGATATACTGGGCGATCGTCACTCTGACAACTGTCGGATACGGCGATATTACGCCGCTTACTACTTCAGGAAAATTTTTGGCGACCCTGGTGATGATCCTGGGCTATGGTGTCATCGCCGTTCCGACGGGTATTGTGACCGCCGAAATCAGTGGCCGGGTGATGAATCTGAAGGATGTGGTGTTCAAGGAATGCCCCAAGTGCCGGCAGCCGGAACACCACACCGGCGCCGTTTTCTGCCATCGGTGCGGCACCAAATTGTAACCCGGCGCCTTGTTTTGCGTATAAAACCTGTTGCTAAGTGTTAAAACTGGGCATTTTGCATCCGACGAGCATTCTACTTACTTGTTTTGTGGCATAGTTTTGGGTTGAAATTAAATTTCATAATCCGCCGCCCCTTCAGGTGAAACAATCATATCCATCCATCCAAAATCGCTATTTCACGCTTCGCATAAATGATTGTTACCCGACACACGTATTCCGATAGTCGCAATTTTAAAAATGCAGGACTTAATGCGTGCCTGCCTGGCTACCGGGTTGTGAAACATGCCGTTCCCGTGGTTTTTTTGTTGCTGTTTTGCCTTGCCAACCGGCTTTGTGGCCAGGGGGGCGATGCCGTTTGCAGGAGCGCTTTTGCCAACAATTACGGTTGGCTGGACGACCAAACCAATCTGGAAAACAAGTTTTTACTCGACGGTAGGTTTGGGCTTAACTTTTGTGAATATCTTGAAATCTGCGGGAGTTATCCCAAGCAAACGCAGTTGCCGGGCCTGGATCCGGTGCTTTGTTTCCGAAAAAAATCCGGGGGCTTTCATGGGCTGCGGCTCCTGCTTGAGCCCGCCATTGCCCGCCTGAATTTTCACCACGAACTACCCTACCGGAACACCTGGATGGCCGGCGCCTATGCCGGTGTCGACTTCAACCCCTACCTGGGTTTCCGCGGCTTTATTTTTAAAGCCATGAACGACGGCAAGATCAAACTGGATTTTGATAAATTATACCTCTACGGCGGCGAGTTTCGCCTCCGCCCGAATATTGCCAAAGGCCTGACGCCAAGCCTGATGCTCGGAGGCGGTTACTTGCGGGTGAATGACCGGTATATCCCGCGCGACGGCGAATCCCGGGTCGGCAACCAGTTTTTTGCCCAGGGCGGTTTTGGCCTAATGATTCCAATTACCGATTGCCTGCACGTTGTGGGCGGCGCCCGGGCTGTTTTATCCGCGAATGGCAGCGCCGCTGAAAACCGCAGTGCGGTACGCGCCAGTTGCATGTATAATTTCGGTATTAAACTGGCTATTGGGAAGCGGGTGCACTACCCCTGATTTTTAGCAGGTTGTTTTCAACATAGAGTCTGAATTTTGAGTGTCTTCAAAATTCGGGATTTTTTTTACTTACCTGACCCACAAATCTTTATCCGGCCTTATTCAAATCCCGATTTTGCGAAATCGGGATTTGAATAAAGCCTTGACTTTTTTGGTACTTTTTGGGTCAAGCCAAAAAGTACGAAATCCATTCATTTTCAGGATTTTATAATCTTTCCGTGTATAAAAAATCCCGAATTTTTCAGATTGAAAAATTCGGGATAGCTCCTGTTTATTTCCAGGTCCGAACCGGAGGTTCGGGTTACTGTTTGACTTCTTCAAACTCTACATCTTGCGCATCACCGGCGCCGGCGCCACCGTCCGGGCCTGCAGAGGCGCCGTCGGTCGGGTTGCCGCCGTCGTTGCTGGCCGACTGCGTAGCCTGGTAAATTTCCTGGCTGGCAGCATTCCAGGCCTCGGTGAGCGCCTGGGTAGCTGTGTCGATGCGGTTGAGATCTTCGGCTTTGTGTGCTTCACGCAGGTCGCCGAGGGCTTTCTCAATCGTTTCTTTATGGTTGGCCGGCACCTTGTCGCCAAACTCCTTGAGTTGTTTTTCCGTCTGGAAAATCAGCGAATCGGCCTGGTTGAGTTTTTCCACGCGTTCGCGGGTCTGCCGGTCGGCGTCGGCATTGGCTTCCGCTTCCGCCTTCATACGGGCAATCTCTTCTTTGGAGAGGCCGGTACTGGCTTCGATGCGGATGTTTTGCTGTTTGCCGGTGCCTTTGTCAAGCGCGGTAACCGAAAGGATACCGTTGGCATCGATGTCGAACGTGACTTCAACCTGCGGTACGCCACGCGGCGCCGGGGGAATGCCGTCGAGAATAAAGCGGCCTACCGAGCGGTTGTCGCGCGCCATCGGGCGTTCGCCCTGCAGCACGTGGATTTCCACCTGCGGCTGATTGTCGGAAGCGGTCGAGTAGGTTTTGGTTTTTTTCGTCGGCACCGTGGTATTGGCTTCAATTACCACGTCGTACACGCCGCCCATGGTTTCGATACCCAGCGACAGCGGTGTCACGTCAAGCAGGAGCACATCGGTAACCGAACCGCTCAGCACACCGCCCTGGATGGCAGCGCCTACGGCCACCACTTCGTCGGGGTTCACCGTCTTGTTCGGTTTTTTACCGAAAAACTGTTCGACAGACTCCTGGATGCGCGGGATACGGGTGGAACCGCCTACGAGGATCACTTCGTCGATGTCGCTGGCATTGAGGCCGGCATCTTTGAGCGCCATGCGGCAGGGGTCCAGTGTACGCTGCACCAGGCTGTCGACCATTTTTTCAAAAGCTGCCCGGCTGAGTTTTTTCACCAGGTGCTTGGGTACGCCGTCGACGGCAGTGATGTATGGCAGGTTGATTTCCGTTTCCTGGCCGCTGGACAGTTCAATTTTTGCTTTTTCTGCGGCTTCCTTCAGGCGTTGCAGTGCCATGGGGTCTTTGCGCAGGTCTACATTTTCTTCTTTTTTAAACTCCGAGGCAAGCCATTCGATCACAACATGGTCGAAGTCGTCGCCACCGAGGTGCGTATCGCCATTCGTGGATTTCACCTCAAACACACCACCGCCCAGTTCGAGGATGGAGATATCGAAGGTACCGCCGCCAAGGTCGTACACGGCGATGGTCATATCCTTGTCGCGTTTGTCAAGGCCGTAGGCCAGGGCCGCTGCGGTCGGTTCGTTCACAATGCGTTTCACATCGAGGCCGGCGATGGCGCCAGCTTCTTTGGTGGCCTGGCGTTGTGAGTCGTTGAAGTAGGCCGGTACCGTGATCACCGCTTCGGTGACAGGTTCGCCCAGGTAGTCTTCCGCTACTTTCTTCATTTTTTGCAACACCATGGCGGAGATTTCCTGCGGCGTATAATTACGCCCGTCAATCTCTACGCGGCAGGTGTCGTTTTCGCCTTTGACAACTTTATACGGCACCCGGTCTACCTCGCTGGTGGATTCGCTGTAGCGCATGCCCATAAAACGTTTGATGGACGAAACGGTGCGTTTCGGGTTGGTGATGGCCTGGCGTTTGGCCGGCGCGCCGATTTTGCGCTCGCCATTGTCCAGAAAGCCGATCACGGATGGCGTCGTACGGGCGCCTTCGTCGTTGGCAATCACAACGGGTTCGTTACCGACCATTGCGGCCACGCAGGAGTTTGTAGTTCCTAAGTCTATTCCTATTATTTTTCCCATAATCTTTAAACGTTGGTTTGTGGGTTACTGGTTACTGGTTGGATGGTTAGAATATTTGGGAATTTGTATTCAACCCACATTTAACAATGAATGTGCCATGCGGGGAAAAACTGACGGTTTGACAGGTTTGCAGGGTAAGCGTGTGTTTTTTTGGCAGAAAACACAGGCCGATAGTGACAAGGGGGCACCTGCCGGACAGGCGGGAGGTTGATCTTCCGGGCATTGGCGCGCATTCCGCCCCGTGTCCGGCAATATTTTTTTTCAAAACATAATTTTAAAATTTAGTGAAAACAGCCGTTTGTCTGAAACAGAATTTTCCACGGAGTCTTTAATTATTCAAAAAATAGTTTTTTAGTAAACGCCCGGAAGTGGATTAAAAAATTTTTAATATTCGATAAAAATTATCGAATACATTTGCCACCACGCGCCAGCCCTGCCACCTCTGCCGGGCACGCCTTTTTCAACCAAACCGGTACCGTTGAAAACAATCGTATAGCCGAAAGCGCAACAGGCTATGGACGGAAATGCTCCACGTGTAATCGAAATTTTCAACCAATTTACTTACTGTTTTTTAACCAAAATCACTCTTTCCATGCTGCGATCACTAGCACTAGTACCCGCCGTATGCCTGCTCCTGTCGGGCAACCTCTTTTCCCAACAACGCACTTGCGCCGCTCAGGAGATGTTGCAACAACAACTGAAAGAAAACCCACAACTTCAACAAACACGCGATGCCATCGAACAACACACCAAACAATTCATCAACAAAGGTGGCGCCACCGACCGGACGGTGGTTACCATCCCGGTGGTGGTACACGTCGTCTGGAACACCACAGCTGAAAATATCAGCGACGCGCGCATCCTGGCCCAACTCCAGGTGCTCAACGACGACTTCCGCCGCCTGAACGCCGATGCCGGCAATACCCCTTCGGCTTTCCAGGGTGTGGCCGCCGACTGCGAGGTGGAATTTTGCCTGGCCCAACGCGACCCCAGCGGCAACCCGACAACGGGCATCGTGCGCCGGCAAACCACGGTGACCTCCTTCGGCACCAGCGGCAACCCGGTAAAGTTTAACAGCTCCGGCGGCAGCAATGCCTGGCCCCGCGACCAGTACCTCAACCTCTGGGTGTGCGACCTGAGCAGCGGCCTGCTGGGCTACGCGCAATTCCCGGGCGGCGGCGCCAGCACCGACGGTGTGGTGTGCGACTACCTGTACTTCGGCACCACCGCTACCGGCGCTCAACCACCTTTCGATAAAGGCCGTACGGCTACGCACGAAGTCGGCCACTGGCTCAACTGCTACCATATCTGGGGCGATGACGGTTCCTCTTGCTCCGGCACCGATCAGGTATCCGATACGCCCAATCAGGCCGACGAAAACTACGGCTGCCCGAGCTTTCCGACGGTCAGCTGCAGCAACGGCCCCAATGGCGACATGTTCATGAACTACATGGACTACACCGACGACGCTTGTATGAATATGTTCACCGCCGGACAAAAAGCCCGGATGCAGGCACTTTTCAGCACAGGTGGCTTCCGGGCGCCGTTGCTTTCCTCGCTCGGTTGCGTGCCGCCGGGCGGTGGCGGTGGCTGCGGTACGCCGGGTAGCCTGGCAGCCAGCAGCATCACCCAAACCGGCGCCACGGTTAGTTGGGGCGCCGTTAGCGGAGCAACGAACTACAACCTCCAGTACAAAGTGTCTACTTCCTCCACCTGGACTACGGTTTCGGGCATCGGCGGCACCTCGTACAACCTCACGGGCCTGAGCGCCGGCACCACCTACAACTACCAGGTGCAGGCGAATTGCAGCGGCACCACTGGCGCCTACTCCGGTGCAGCCTCCTTTACCACAGATAGTGGCGGCGGCGGCGGTTGCAGCGACACATACGAATCAAACAACAGTCGGAACCAGGCTAAAGACATTCCGGTTAACCAGGCCATTCAGGCGTTGATCGGGACATCGAACGACAACGACTACTTCAAGTTCAAGGTCACCTCCAGCGCCCGGAACATCCGGATCGACCTGACCAACCTGCCCTACGACTACGACCTGCGCCTCTATCGCAACAGCAGCCAGGTAGGTATTTCACAAAATGCCGGCACTGCATCCGAACTGATCATCTACAACAACGCCAGCACCTCGCCTACCTATTACCCGCGGGTGTACGGCTACAACGGCGCGTACAGCACCACGCAGTGCTATACCCTGCAGGTCAGCCTCAGCAGCAGTGCATGGCGTACCGACGGCAGCACCGACGGCCAGGTAACCACCCTGGAAGTACCGGTTGATCTGGAAGCAGACGGGTTTGCCATGTGGCCCAATCCGGCTACGGACCAATTGACGGTGGATGTACCGCTTGAAGGCGACAGCGACGTGCAGGTGACCATTTTTGATGCAGCAGGCAAAGCAGCCGTGCAGCAAAACCGGCTTATGGTAAAAGGCGAAAACCGCTTTGAACTTAGCTTGCAAACACTGAACAACGGCGTGTACTTCGTGCAGGTGCGCAACGGCGAGCAGATGCATACGCGGAAACTGGTCGTTCAGAAATAACAATTTATTTCTTTACCACCACGGAGACATGGAGGGCACGGAGATTCAATCTCTGTGCCCTCTTCTGTTTGACGGGCCGTGCGCGCACTCGTCCTACGGCTCCAAGCCGTAGGACGAGTAAGGCTCCTCCATGCAATTCATGCCTCCGTGGTGTTTAAAATTTACTGCTGCTCCCCAAGACAAAACGCCACACTCGCCGCCACCAATTCCCGCGCCGTTGCCGGCAAATCCGCCTCCGGGTACGGATGCCGTCCGCCAAATACGTGATCGGCGCCTTCGATCAGGCGCAATTCCGCCGCCGGATTCCAGGCCAGAAGCCTGCGGGCCGCTGCCGGCGGCACCGACGTATCAGCGCTCCCGTGCAGGATCAACATGGGAATAGTCAATTCGCGCAGTGCGGCGAACAAATCAAAACGCGCGGCATTTTTTTCAAAATCTTCATAAAGCTGGAAATACAGCGGCATTTGCTGTCCGGTGCGGGCATTGGGTATGAAAAGTACGCCGTTTTTGCGCCAGGACTCAATCAATTCAGGGCGGCCGTGCCACAGAAAATCCAGTCCGTCAACCGAAGCCCAGGTATTGAGGCGCCGGATGCGGGCGTCTTCCCGGGCAGCGATTATAGCGATACCGCCGCCGCGACTGTGCCCGATGAGCGTCAGACGTGTCGGGTCGGTCGGATACTGGCGCTGTGTTTCCGGCAGGTGCAGCCAGTCGATGACAGCACGGATATCAGCTAATTCCCGGCTGTAGTTGTTTTGGCCGAAGGCCTCTAAATCGGCGAAGTCTTCGGGCTGCACCGGTGTTACGCCATTGTGCGAAAAATTGCAGCGCAAAAAAGCGATGCCGGCAGCGGCAAAGGCCTCCGCGCCCAGGCGCCACCAGCCCCAGTCTTTGAAGCCTTTAAAACCGTGAAAAAATACGGCAACCGGTGGCGGGCTTGCCGGGTTTTCGGGGTAGTGCAGGTCCAGCAGGACAGGTTTGCCGGCGGCGGACGGGAGGCTGATATTTGACTTGAGCATGGTTCAAAGTTAGGGTTTACGGACTGGATGGACCGGGTTTTTCGGGCGGAAACAGCGAAGTCGGTATCCACGCCGGATTGGTTCAAATGGCTCAATTTTGATACTTTTGGCCCGGTTTTATTGCCGTGTGCATTGTTGGGGTGACTTCGAGTCTAATGTCGTTAACGCAGTACTACTTTGTTACTTTAATAATTGCACTACGCTAATCAAAAAAGGTCAAACATTGATCGCTGAACCTTTAGGTAATTTGACCCGAAGCAGGGAACGCCACGAGCCGCTCCAATTCTTGATACATGATTACATTCGACTCGAAGTCACGCAGACATTAGCCTGTTCGTCTCCAGTTTTTCGCAAACCACTTGATTTCGGTTTTAATCCAACGCTCCTCTGGTCCGCTAACAAACAACCTGCAAATGAAAAACGTATTTACACTCCTGTTTTTTGCCCTGCTTACCCTCACCGCCCAGGCCCAAAACAACTACACCGAAGCCATCCAACAAGGCGATGCCGCCCTGCGCCGCGGGCAATACAAAACCGCCATCAACAAATATTTTGCGGCGGAGGCCTTTGACCCCTCGAAGAAGGCGGTGGTGCAGGGGAAGGTGAACAAGGCGTTTGATGCGATCGAAGCCCTGCGTGACAACGAAGCCAAGGCCAAAAAACAAGCCGAGGATGCCCTTGCCCAGGTAAAAGCCGAACAGGGAAAAACCCGGCGCGCCCTGGAAGATGCCGAAAAAGCCAAGGATGAAGCCGAGGCTGCCCTGGCCAAAGCGGATAAACTGATCAACGCATTTTATTTCTTTGAAGACAAGTTTGCCTTGGCCTATAAAAACAACCGCTTTTACTTCATTGACAAAAACGGTGATGAAGTGGCCAAACTCCGCCGTTGGGAAAAAGCGGAACAGTTTGATGACAGGGGCTTCGCCAAAGTAACCGACCGCGACAAAATTTACCTGCTGGATACCCTGGGGAACACTCACCGTATTGCCTACGATGTTCAGGACCTGGAGCCGGAAGTTACCGCACTGGACTTGTCGGGAAAACGGCTCACCGAAATCCCGGCAGTTGTTTTTCAGCATGCGCAGTTGAAGATTTTACGCTTGTCGAACAACAAGTTGGAACGGTTACCGCCACAGATCGGGAACTTGCAGGCCCTGCTCATCCTGGACTTGAACGAGAACAAACTCACGCAACTTCCGGATGAAATTGGGCGGTTGAAAAATCTAACCGTCTTAAGCGCATCCGACAATGCCTTGACCATGCTTCCGACCCAGATCGGGCAGCTGACGGAATTGACAGAACTCGGTCTGTGGTCAAACAACCTGATTAGCCTGCCGGCAGAACTCGGCAACCTGCACAAGCTGGAATATTTACAGCTGGGTAGCAACCAACTTGTAAACGTGCCACCCAGCATCGGTAAACTGAGAAAACTGACCAATCTGAGTTTGTACTTCAATAGCCTGACCACACTGCCACCGGAAATCGGCGCCCTGGAAAACCTGGAATACCTTTATTTGGGCAGTAACACGCTGGAGCATCTGCCAGATGAAACCGGCAACCTGAAAAATTTATTGGAGCTCGATTTGCACCGGAATAATTTTAAAACATTGCCGCCGGCTGTTTGCAGGTTGAACAAATTAGTCACGCTTGATCTGGGCGGCAACACAATAACCACTATCCCCCCGGATATTAAAGGGCTTGAAAATCTGGAGGAACTGGATTTGTGGAGCAACCAATTGGAGAGCCTGCCGCCGGAAATCGACAAGTTGCGCCAGTTGAAAACCCTGAAGGCAGGCGCCAACCGCCTGAAAAGCCTGCCGCCGGAAATCGGCAGTTTGAAAAATTTGGAGGTCCTTGATTTTTGGGGAAATAATTTGACTGAATTGCCGGAGGAAGTCAAATTGCTGACCGGGCTGACCTGGTTACGCCTTGGTGTCAATGCCGGGCTCGATTTGCCAAAGACTATCGAAATTATCGGCGCACTGGATAACCTGAACGAACTGGCACTTGATATTAACGGTCTGGACAGCCTGCCGCCGGAAATTGTTACGCTTAAAAAACTCACCCACCTCAATCTGGGTAATAATAAAAAACTGAACATTGCCGATGCGCTCCGGGCGATCAAAGATTTGAATCAACTGGAAGACCTGAACCTGATCCTGAACAACCTGACCAGCCTGCCGCCGGAAATCGGAGCGTTGACCGGTTTGCGAAAGTTGGACCTTGGAAGCAACGATCTGGTTTACTTACCCGCTGAACTCAGCAATCTTAAAAACCTGACACAACTGGAATTGAATTATAATTATAAACTTGACCTGCCTGCTGTAGTTTCGATACTCCGAACACTGCCACGCCTCAGCAATTTGGACTTGTCCGGGATTGACATGAAGGACCTCCCGGCTGAACTTGGAGCATTGAAAACGCTGACCGATCTTGACCTGGGGTACAACAAAAACCTGGATCACGGCCAAGTCCTGCAAGTTGTGAAACAACTCCCCAACCTGAATCGCCTCAACCTGACCGGCATGCAAATCCCCGAAGCCGACCGGGATGCCTTCAAACGAAGCTTGCCCCGCTGCGAAATCAACTTCTGAAAAATCTATACACATGAGGCTCTGTGCTTACATTATCCGCTATTAACCAAACGCTCAAATGAAAAAAACACCCGCACTCCTGTTTTTTGCTCTGCTCACCCTTGCCACCCAAGCCCAAAACAACTACACCGAAGCCATCCAGCAAGGCGATGCCGCCCTGCGCCGCGGGCAGTTCAAAACGGCTATCAACAAATATTTTGCTGCGGAGGCTTTTGACCCCTCGAAGAAGGCGGTGGTGCAGGGGAAGGTGAACAAGGCGTTTGATGCGATTGAAGCCCTGCGTGACAATGAAGCCCGGGCTAAACAGCAGGCCGAAGGCGCTTTGGCTCAGGTGAAAGCCGAACAGGAAAAAACCCAAAGGGCCCTGATTGAAGCCGAGCAGGCCAAAAACGATGCACTGAAAGCGCAGGCCGCCACCCAGCAAGCCCTTGCGGAAACCGAAAAAGCTAAAAATGACGTACAAGCCGCTCTGGCTAAAGCGGATAAACTGATCAATGCCTTTTACTTTTATGAAGACCGGTTTGCACTGGCCTTTAATAACGGCCAGTTTTATTTTATTGATAAAAACGGCGACGAGGTGCCCAAACTGCGGCGTTGGGAAAAAGCCGAGCAGTTTGGCTACCGGGGCTTTGCCAAAGTAACCGACCTGGGAAAAACATTCCTCCTGGATACTATGGGAAAAATCTATCCGGCGGCCTTTGATATAGACGATTTGAATGCGGAAGTTACCGCCTTGGACCTGACGGGGAAACAATTGGATCAACTGCCCAAAAAAGTTTTTCAAAACCACCAGTTGCAGATATTGTTGCTGGATAACAATAACCTGACAAGCCTGCCCCCCGAAATTGGCAAATTAAAGGAACTAGTCGTACTCGTTGCTAGCAACCTGTCAACCATAGGCGGGAACAACCGGATAGCCATATTGCCCCCTGAAATCGGGCAACTGAAAAACCTTCGGCTGCTTGACCTGACCTCTAACCAATTGACAACCCTGCCTCAGCAAATAGGCGGCTTAGCCAACCTGGCAAGCCTAGACCTTAGAAATAATAAACTGACTGGCTTGCCTCCCGAAATCGGGCAACTGAAAAACCTGACGGATCTGGATCTGGGCGGTAATAAGTTAACCGGGTTGCCGCTTGAATTCTGGAATCTGACCAGGCTGGTCAATCTTGACATTTCGTTTAACGACCTGGACCAACTACACAACGATATTCAGGCATTTACGAAACTTGAATCGTTGAATTTGGATTTTAATGAATTGACTGTTTTGCCAAGTACATTTGCTACGTTAGGTCGGTTGAAGATGCTCAAATTATCTTTTAACGGGTTGAGTACTCTGCCGCTGGAAATTGAAAGCCTGAAAAATCTGACACATCTGGCTCTGAGTGGCAACGCGATTCGTAAACTTCCGGAGTCAATCGGCTACCTGGAAAACCTGATCGTACTGGATTTGAGTACAAATTACATTGAGAAACTGCCGAACAGCTTTTCAGGATTGAAAAGTTTGACCGAACTGCATTTGGGAATAAGCCCCAGTTTGGATGTTGAAACGGCAGCGCAAAGTATTCAAGCATTGGAGGGTATCCAAACGCTGCACTTGGATCTCAGGGGTTTTTCCAAACTTCCACCGGGAATAGAAAAACTGCAAAGGTTAACCGACCTGGATTTGAGTTATAACCCCAAGATGGTTTTTTCCGCAATCCTGCCCTTGTTAGGAGAACTGGCAAACCTTAGAGTACTCAGTTTACGAGGCAACAAATTAGATAGTCTGCCTCCGGAAATTGGTTTTTTGAAAAACCTGACCACCCTTTGGTTAGGCAACAACGGCCTGCGTGGGCTGCCCGATAATATCAGGGAATTAAAAAAATTGGAAAGTCTTGGTTTAAGTGAGAATCCCGATTTAGATATGGACGGGATTTTGCCGTTATTGAGCGATTTGCCGAAACTAGATTATCTGGACCTCTCGAACAATAAGTTACACCGCCTGCCCGAAGGATTTGGCAAATTGAAAAACCTGGTAGGCCTGAGTTTATCCGGCAACCCGGATTTGGACCTTAACCAGGCCGCCCGGGAATTGCAGCAACTTGAACAGTTGTTCTCAATTTATTTTTCGCAAAGTAATGTCTCAACAGCTGATCAGGAAAAACTTCGCAAGCAGTTGCCAAACTGCAGGATCATGTTTTAATATATCATCAAATTACAATTTCATACCACCACCATGCCACCAACCACCACCGCACCCCTCACCCAGGTAAAATGGGACGACGTGCTCGACACCCTCGACGCCCAGCGCTGCGTGCTCTTCCTCGGCAGCGGCGCCCTGCCTGCTCCCGGCGGCGGCGACATCGACACCGCGCTCGGCCAATGGCTCGACGCCGCCAATCCCGAGCATCCGCACATCCAGGTGTACAACCCCGACGGTTTTTTGCTGCTCCGCAAACAGCGTTTCCGCCGCCACGTGGTGGCGAATATGAAGGAATTTTACAGCCAGCCGTTTCCCGAGGCCGAAACGTTGTTCAGCCGCATCGCCCGCCTGCCTTTTTCGATGGTGGTTACCCTCACGCCCGACAACATCCTGGCGCGTACGTTCGACGTGCTGGGGCTCGACTACCAGCCCGATTTTTACTTCCGCAACCGCAAAGCCGGCGACCAGTTTGAAAAACCCAGCCGCAACAAACCGCTGCTGTATAACCTCCTGGGCAACATCGAAGAACCCGAAAGCCTCGTGCTCACCCACGGCGATTTTTTCGACTACCTCGAATCCGTCTTTCGCGGCAACAGCATGAACCCCGAACTCAAAGACGAACTGGAAAGCATGGAGCGCTACATTTTCCTGGGCCTGCCCTACGAGAAATGGTACTTCCAACTCCTGCTCCGCGTGCTTTCGCTGCACTCCGACAAACTCAAGGAGATCGAACGGCTCGCCCTGAAAGAATTTGAAGACCCCCGCCTGCACAAAATTTACACCGAGGAGTTCAAAATCGAGTTTTTCCCCGCCAGTGCCGAGGAGTTTATTGCCGAACTCTACCAGCGCTGCGACGCCGACGGTATGCTCAAAACCCTGCCCGCCACCGACCCCGCCGAAGCTGCCATTCCTGACCCCACGGCCGAACAACTCGAAAACCTGTTGGCAGAAGCCAAAACCGACGAAGCGATGCTGCACCTGAAAGTTTTCCTCGACCGGCGCAAACCCCGCAGCTACGCCCTGGCCAATGCGCTCGTGGTGCTGCGCAACCGCCGCAACCTGCTCCGCCAGCGCGAACTGCGCGGCACCATCGATTCGCGCGATGCCTCGGTGGAAAACAACCAAATTGTGGAGCAACTGCTGGCGCTGATTGCCCAGGCCCAAACCCTCTGAACGCCATGGCAAACGAAACGAAAAAGCAATCCGCACCGCCGCGCCAGTACCGCTACCCCGGTGTCACGCCCTTCACCACCGAGCAAAGCAGCGTCTTTTTTGGCCGCCAGCGCGATACCGACGAACTCTACCGCCTCATCCGCCGCGAGCCACTGGTGGTGCTCTACGGCAAAAGTGGCTTGGGTAAAAGTTCGCTCATCAACGCCGGCATCATCCCCCGTTGCCGGCAGGAGGGCAGCCACAGCCCCATCATCGTGCGCTTCGGCGCCTGGACGGAAGTTGAATCCACCTCGCCGCTTGAAGCCACTAAAATGGCGCTCACCGGTGGCAAAGCGACAAGCAGTTTCTTGGATCGCCTGTTGCCCGACGACAACTCGCTCTGGGCCTGCGCCAAAAGCCGCCAGCTGGCTGCCCCGGCAGCTCCGGAGCGCCCGCTCCTGCTGTTCGACCAGTTTGAAGAGTTGTTCAGCTATCCGGAAGCGGAAATCGCCGCTTTTCTGAGCGACCTCGCCGAACTGCTCAATACCGGCATTCCCCTGCGTTTTCGCCGCATGGCCGAGTCCGACACCACGCTGACCGATGCCGACGAAGAGCGCCTCGAAGCCCCGCTGGATGCCCGCGTGGTGTTTGCCATCCGCTCCGACCGCATGCACCTGCTCGACCGGCTCAAAGACCACCTGCCCATGGTGCTGCGCCATACGTTCGAGCTCAAGGCGCTTTCGCCAACCGACGCTGCCGACGCCATCGTGGAACCGGCACGCGCTGCGGGTGATTTCGCCACGGAAACGTTTGAATACAGTCCGGAAGCCCTCACGGCCTTGCTGAGCTACCTCGCCGACGAGCAGGACAAGGAAGGCCGCGTGGAAGGCATCCTGCTCCAGATGCTCTGCGAGCACTACGAACGCAAACTGGTCGAAGGCAAGAGCTTGCGCCGGCTCGAGCAGCAGCACACCGGCAACCCCGACCAGGTGGTCCAGCAGTACTACGAAGAAAAAATACAGGTGTTGCCTGCTGACCAGCAGTTGCCCGCCCGCCGCCTCATCGAAGACGGCCTGGTGTCGGAAGGCGAAGCCATGCGCCTCAGCCTGCACGAGAGTTTTATCATCCAGGAGTTTGGTGCAGACAAAACACTGCTCGAGCAGTTGGTCGACAGCCGTCTGCTGCGCTCCGAGCCCTTCCTCCGCGGCGGCTACACCTACGAGCTTTCCCACGACCGCCTGGTGCCGCCCGTGCTCAAAGCCCGCGGCCAACGCCGCGAAGAAGAAGCCCGCCTCGAAGCGGCGCGCCTCGAAACCGAGCGCCAGCGCAAACTCGAAGAAGCCCAGCGGCAGGCCGAGCAGGAGCGGCAGTTGCGCCAGCAAGCCCAGGCCGGCGAGCGCCGCGCCCGCCAACGCACCCGGTTGGCAGCCGGGGTGTCGGCAGTGGCGCTGGTGTTGGCGGCCGTTGCATTTTGGAGTTATTCGGAGGCCCAGCGTCAGGCCGATATTGCGACGGAAAAAAGTGTGGAGGCGGAGGCAAATCGAAAGAATGCCCAGGAGGCCTTGGATAAATTCATCGCCGAACAAGCCGCCAAATCCCGGCTGGAATTCAACAACAAGGAAGCCCGGGCCAATACCATCCTCAGCGCCGGTGGTTGTCCGCAGGATTTGCTGATTGACCTGAAGGGAATTGCCGACAGCCACCCGGACAGTGTAAAGCTGCGGGAGCGGTTGCAGGTGTTGCGGGCCAAAAATTTGAATTGCAGATGATGGCCTGTGTCAAAGAATATTCGACCTCTCCGAGGTCGCGTTCATCGCGGAGATAATCGTTCTACAAATATGTGACCTCTCCGAGGTCTGTGATTTTGCACCACCAATGACCGCGTTATTGATCGGACAATTGTAGAAAAGACGAATTCCCAAAACAACTGACCTCGGAGAGGTCACATATTTATAGCCAAAACAAGCCCTATACAAACCGACCTCGGAGAGGTCGCATATTTGTAGAAATGGAACCGCCCCACATTGCAACCGACCTCGGAGAGGTCGAATAACCAACACCGTTAAAATCAAACATCTCCCCTAAACATGGCCGACGTATTTTCTCAAATTTATATCCAAACTGTTTTTGCCGTCAAAAACCGCCAGGCGCTAATTCACCCGGAATGGGAAGATGAACTTCAGCGGTATATTACCGGGATTGTCGAAAACCGCGGACACAAAATGCTGGCTATCGGTGAGATGCCAGATCATCAGCATTTATGTGTCGGGCTGAAACCAGCAGCGTGGCCGATTATTTGACCTCTTCAAGGTCCGTGGCTTTACCCTGCTGCGACCTCGGAGAGGTCAAATATTTGTAGAAATTATCCGACCACCAATGCTGCGACCTCGTAGAGGTCGAATAACCAACACCGTTAAAATCAAACATCTCCCTAAACATGGCCGACGTATTTTCTCAATTTACATCCAACTGTTTTTGCCGTAAAAACCGCCGGCACTAATTCCCGGAATGGGAAGATGAACTGCGGTATATTCCGGGATTGTCGAAACGCGGATAAGTGCTGGCTTCGGGGGTGCCAGATCATCAGCATTTATGTGTCGGGCGAAACCAGCAGCGGGCGATTATTTGACTCTCCAAGGTCCGTGGCTCCTGCGACCTCGGAGAGGTCAAATATTTGTAGAAATTATCCGACCACCAATGCTGCGACCTCGTAGAGGTCGAATAACCAACACCGTTAAAATCAAACATCTCCCCTAAACATGGCCGACGTATTTTCTCAAATTTACATCCAGACTGTTTTTGCCGTTAAAAACCGCCAGGCACTAATTCACCCGGAATGGGAAGATGAACTTCAGCGGTATATTACCGGGATTGTCGAAAACCGCGGACATAAAATGCTGGCTATCGGTGGGATGCCAGATCATCAGCATTTATTTATCGGCCTTAAACCAGCAGAATCGATCGCCGACTTGGTCCGTGAAATAAAAAAGTCGAGCAACGAATTCATTAAGGCCAAACGCTTTTCGCCCTTTGCTTTTGAATGGCAGGCAGGCTACGGTGCTTTTTCATATAGCCGCTCTCATGTAGATGCTGTTTGCCGCTATATTTTGAATCAAAAAGCGCATCACTCGAAACGTACATTCGAGGAAGAGTTTCTGAAAATTTTACAGGATTTTGAAGTTGAAATTGGCAAAAAGAATATGTTTGATTTTTTCATGCCGGACTAGGGTGCTATCCCGCTCCAAAGTCGCCGCAATCCAGGCTCCGCCACCATTTGATTTTAAGCATTAGCAGACCAATGAAATTAACTAAAATCCTTTTGCTCGCCTTAATCCCCCTAACTGCCCAGGCCCAAAACAACTACACCCAGGCGATCCAGCAAGGCGATGCCGCCCTGCGCCGGGGGGAGTACAAAACGGCGATAAAAAAATACTTCGCGGCGGAAGCCTTTGATCCGTCAAAAAAGGACCTAGTACAGCGGAAGGTGGAAACGGTGTTTGATAAGATTGAGGCGCTGCGGGTGGAGGCGGAAAAGTCCAAGCAACAGGTACTGGTTGCGTTGGATCAGGTAAAGGCCGAGCAGGAAAAAACGGCAGCGGCCTTGGGAAAAGCCAACAAGTTGATTGATGCCTTTTATTTCTATGACGAAAAGTTTGCGCTGGCTTTTAAAGATGCGAACTACTACTTTATTGATAAAAACGGCGATCCGGTAACCAAACTTGGGCAATGGGAAACGGCAGAGCAATTTGACGGTCGCGGCTATGCTAAAGTTAAAAAGAGAGGCGACAATGCAAATTATCTGTTAGACACCTTGGGCAATAGGTATAAGGTTGCCTACCAAATCAATGAACTGGGGCCGGAAATCACCGCGCTGGATTTATCCGATAAACAATTAACCCAAATTCCTGAGGCGGTATTTCAACAGGCGCAATTAAAGGTTCTCTTGTTAAACAATAACAATTTAGCAAGCCTGCCCATTGAAATTGGGCGTTTAAGCAATTTGACCTGCCTGGATTTGTTTTCAAATCTAACAGTCCGACAATCGGCAATGGAAATTTGTTCCCTGGACTTGGACAATTGCGGGTATCCGACCGGCGCATTGAAAAATTTGCCCTGGACCTGAGAAACAACCAATTGACAATTTTGCCGGCCGAAATCGGGCAGTTGAGCAATTTGACTCACCTGGAATTGGGTAATAATCAATTGACAATTTTGCCGGCCGAAATCGGGCAGTTAAGTAATTTGACTCACCTGGTTGGGTTATAATCAATTGGCAATTTTGCCGGCCGAAATCGGGCGTTTAGTAATTTGGTGCCTGGAATTGGGTAATAATCAATTGGCAAGTTTGCCGGCTGAAATCGGCCAGTTGGGCAAGTTGACCTACCTGGAATTGAGTAATAATCAATTGGCAATTTTGCCGGCCGAAATCTGGCAATTGAACAATTTGACTTACCTGAATTTGAGCGAAAATCAATTGACAAGTTTGCCAGCCGAAATCGGGCAATTGAGCAGGTTGATTAGATTGAGTTTGTGGTCAAACCAATTAACAAGTTTGCCAGCCGAAATGGGCAGTTGCGCAAGTTGACCTACCTGAATTTGCGGTCCAATTGGCAATTTGCCGGCCGAAATCGGGCGTTTAAGTAATTTGATCGCCAATTGGGTGGAAATCAATTTGCAAATTTGCCGGCTGAAATCTGGCAATTGAACATTGCCTCACTTGGATTTGGGTGGAAATCAATTAACAAATTTGCCGGCTGAAATCGGGCAATTGAGCAATTTGACCCACTTGGAATTGGGGGGAAATCAATTGGCAATTTTGCCGGCCCGAAATCTGGCAATTGACAAATTTGCACCTGAATTTGCGTGAAAACCAATGCACTTTGCCGGGGAAATCTGGCAATTGAACAATTTGACTCACTTGGGATTGGGTTAAATCAATTGGCAATTTTGCCGGCCGAAATCAGGCAGTTGAAGTAATTTGATTTACCTGGGTTGGTGGAAATCAGTGGCAAGTTTGCCGGTTGAAATCTGGCAATTGAACAATTTGACTCACCTGGATTTGATACAAATCAATTGGCAATTTTGCCGGCCGAAATCGGGCAGTTGAGCAAGTTGATTAATTTGAATTTGTCGTCAAACCAATTAACAATTTTGCCGGCCGAAATCGGGCGTTTGAATAATTTAACTCATCTGTATTTGGGTGATAATCAATTGGCAAATTTGCCGGCCGAAATCGGGCAATTGAGTAATTTGACTGGTCTGTATTTGGGTTATAATCAATTGGCAATTTTGCCGGCCGAAATGGAGTTGGTAGCCGAAGCCTGGGCTAGAGTTAAATCAATTGCCAAGTTGCCAGCTGAAATCGGATAATTTGCAAAATTAAATTTGTTATACAACCTTATTCCCGAAGAAGAAATAAATGACAGGCAGAAAATTGCCAAATTGCCTCGTTGAATTTACCGGTATTAGAGTCTTTTTAAGGAATGTGCTTAAACGAAAAAAATTTCCCAAGGCCTATGAATTTCAGAAAAGGTTTTGATAAAGGATAGTACTGATTCCTACGATTGGCTCAGATTAAGTTATTGCGCTTTATTTGTCGGCAAACCTCTAGAAGCGATACAAGCTAGTCAAAAAACATTGGAACTGAATCCCCAAGCCGAGCGAGTAGAAACCAGCCTTGCATTTGGGTATCTGCTAAATGACCAGTGGCCGGATGCTGAAGCAATTTTCCAAAAGTGGAAGGGTAAACAATTTGCTGATAGTTCTCTTTCCTGTGAAGATGTGTTTATATCGGTTGTTGATGACCTCGAAGCCGCCGGCATCACTCACCCCGATTTTGAAAAAGTGCGCAACCTGTTTTCAAAATAAACAGCCATGAAATCATCCATTTCCATTCTGCTTTTTTGCCTCCTGGCTATAGAAACTCACGCCCAAAACAACTACACCCAGGCCATCCAGCAAGGCGATGCCGCCCTGCGCCGGGGGGAATACAAAACAGCGATAAAAAAATACTTCGCGGCGGAGGCCTTTGACCCGTCGAAGAAGGACGTGGTGCAGCGAAAGGTGGAGACCGTGTTTGATAAGATTGAGGCGCTGCGGGTGGAGGCAGAGCGGGCGTTTAGGCAGGTGCAGGCGGAGCAGGAAAAGACGCAAGCGGCATTGGACAGGGCCGACAGACTGGTGGAGGCCTTTTATTTCTATGCCGGGCGGTTTGCGCTGGCTTACAACGATTACCACTACTATTTCATAGATAAAAATGGAAACCCGATAGAAAAACTGGGTTATTGGGGTGAGGCCGGACAATTTACCAACGAAGGCTTTGCCCGTGTTTCACCTTATGATGTGGACACCATTATTACATTTGATACAACTACTTATGAAGAGCGCGTACAAATCCGCCGGACTTCATCCTTAGACTATTTTTTAATAGACACGACTGGTAAGAAATACCTGGTTTCCACCGACGAGCCGGAGAAAGAGCCCGGCATTGCTGCGCTGGGTTTTAGTTTTAATCAGCTGAAAGAATTTCCGGAAAAAATATTCAATTATCCCGCGCTTGAAATATTGGAGCTCAATGGAAATGAAATCGAAAAAATTCCTCCGCGAATTGGAACACTCAAACAGCTCCGGTTCTTATACCTGAGTCAAAACAATATAAACTCCCTGCCATCCGAAATTGGCGAATTAATAGACCTGGAACGCCTGTATTTAAAAGGCAACGACTTGACAACCCTTCCAATAGAACTGGGCCGGTTAACCAAGTTGAAAATATTGGATTTGGAAAACAATCCTATACACCAAAAAGAGGTTGAGAAAATCCAAAAATTGCTACCCAATTGTTTGATCCGGGGCGGATACTCGTACGGAGCGATTTCCAGTCTGTATTGGAGTTCTGAGCGTTTCCAAGAAGCCTATGATTATGCGAAGAAGTCCCTCGAAGAAAAGGAGTTTGCATTTGACAATTCATATGAATGGGCAACCCTGGAGCTGGCGCGCAATGCACGCCGGCCACTATGAAGAAGCAATCCAGTATGCTCAAAAAGCCCTCGAGGTTAACCCCTTGCGGGAAAGTGTAGTGTCCTATCTTGCCCTCGGTTATCTGTTGAATAACCAATGGCCTGAAGCAGAAAAAATCTATCTGAAATGGAAAGGGCGCTTTTGTCAAGGTAGTTTTAAATACTGCAACAGGGTTTTTTTAGAAGACATCGCCAAACTCGAAGCAGCCAACATCACTCACCCCGATTTTGAAAAAGTAAAACAGTTACTCAAAAAATAGCGGTATACCCGCCGGAAAGCAGTTTTCAAATGTTGGCGTAACAGCCGGGGCTAAAGCGACCCAGAACAGATTTTGTGAAAAAACCAGTACTTTGGCTAGGTAAAAATTATAACCTGTTCACCTAAAATTAAGAATTATGACCTGCTTAAAGCAACGCTCCCGGGCGACTGCCCTTTCCGTGATTTTATTTTTCCTGTTCACCTTCCAAACCAATGCCCAACAAGCCGGTACGCCCGACCCCGGTTTTGGCGATGCCGGCCGGGTCGTTGAGTCGCTCGGCCGGGCCGACGGGCGCGGTTACGGTATAGCCTTTCAGCCCGATGGTAAGGTTGTGGTTGCCGGAGAAAGTTTTGCCGGCGACGGCGCCGCCTGCCTGGTGGTGCGTCTGCTGGCCGACGGCAGCCCCGATCCTGCTTTCGGCCAAAACGGCCGGGTGTTTTTCCGCCCGCTCAACCATTCATTTCTGGTATACGACATTGCGCTCCAAACGGACGGCGCGCTCCTGGTGTGCGGCGCTGTGACAAATTATGGCGTCAGCCCGAATGTTACCGAAGGCTGCGTCCTGCGCCTCCTGTCAGACGGTACACCCGACGCCACCTTCGGCGATGGCGGCCTGGCCCGTATTTTGGTCAACAACCGGCCACCGCGTTTTGAAGCGATTCGCGTACTGGGCGATGGTAAAATACTGCTCGCCGGACTGGGTTTCAGCCAAAGCGGCGGCGCCCCGGATGGTCTGGTGGCCCGCCTGTTGACCAACGGCTCGCTGGACAACACCTTCGGCGACAACGGCGCTACGGTCATTCCGCTGAGCACCGGTACCGACTACCTGAATCAAATCCATGTCCAGACTACCGGCGACATCCTTACTACCGGCTACCAGCGTGTAACCGGCGTGTCTGGATTTATCAACGCGGCAGTAGCGGTGCGGTTGAGTGCAGATGGAATGCCGGATCCAAATTACGGCACTGCCGGGGTGGCAATTTTCTCCGTAGCAAATGTCAACATCGCCAGTTTTAATTCAGTATTGCTACCCGACAACAGCGTCGTGCTCGGCGGGTACGCCCTGGCGGCAGGCAACCGCGATCTGCTGTTGCTGCGCTTCAAACCCGATGGACAACCGGACAGTACCTTCGGCACCAACGGCGCCACCACCCTGGATGCAGGCCCCAATGATGCCATTATCGGGCTGGCCCTGCTGCCAAATGGCAAACTGGCGGCTGCAGGATATTACCTGCCCGCCAACAGCTCGTGGACGTCCCTGCTGGCACAATTCAATGCCGACGGCACGCCGGACAACACCTTCGGGACCAATGGCGTGCGCACCGGGTTTTACCCCGGCCTGCAACAATCCTTTTTTGACCTGAAAGTGCAAGCCGACGGCAGCCTGGTAACTACCGGTTTCCTGAACAGCAGCCATGGCGCCGATTTAACCGTATCCAGGTTTAATCCCGATGGCAGTCCGGACACCCAATTCGGTGCAGGCGGACAAGGGCTGCATATTGTGGACGTTGCCGGCGGTGATAACTTTTTAACGGACCTGGCGCTTGATGCCGATGGGAATATTTACACCACGCATATTGCGGCAGGGGACAATGAAGATGGTTTTATAGTAAAATACCAACCGAATGGCACCCGGGCAGCGGACTTTGGACAAAACGGCCAACAACGCTTGCCGGAATTACCCTTGTCCAGCCAAGAGGTACAGGCGCTGGCTGTGCAACCGGATGGAAAAATCGTGGCGGCAGGTCAGCTGATCCAATTCGGTCTGGTAGGCGCTACGGATTCCCTGACCATCTGGCGACAAAACCCCGACGGTACGCCCGACCCCGGCTTTGGCCAAAACGGCTTGGTGCGGATTGCCCTGCCCGACCAAAGTGTCGTAGGCGTGTATGACCTCACCTTGCAGAACAATGGAAAAATTTTGCTTTGCGGGCGGTTTTTATCCGAGGTTACCGGTCAATTTCACGCCCTGGTGATCCGCCTGACAGCCAACGGCATGCTTGACCCGGTTTGGGGTATCGACGGCGTCTTGTGGATTTACAGCCCGGCGAATGCCCAGGTATTCTCTGTTCGCCCTTTGCCGGATGCGAATGTGCTGGTAGCTGGACTTTTGAGCCCCAATTTCACCAACGACATTTTCATCACCCGCCTGCTGCCCAACGGGGCGCCTGACCCCACATTCGGCGCTTCCGGTATTGTAACTGTCGAAACCAACGACGTCAGCGAGGTAGCTTTCGATTTGCATGTTTATGCCGACGGCCGCTTTTTGGTAGCGGCCAATCTGATCGACCAAGGCGGTGACCGGCTGGCGCTGCTGGCTTATCGCTTTATGCCCGACGGGAGCCCGGATAATACCTTCGGGACAAACGGCCGCGTGGAATTGCCGGCCGGCACCTTCTGGTCCTCCGGCTTGTCGCTTGTTTACCCGCATGCCAGCCTCGATGTGCAGGCGGATGGGAAGATTGTATTGACCGGCATTTACAACGACGGCTCCGACGGCCCCGACATTGCGTTGTACCGGCTTTTCCCGGATGGCAGCCTCGATACGGATTTTGGCAACAGCGGCCTGGCAACCGCCGATATTTTTGGCTTTGCCGATTATGCCTCCGGAGTGACGGTGCAATCCGACAATAAAATTCTGGTCAGCGGCTTCGGCCACAACGGCGAGTATTTTGAAGGCGTCGTGTTGCGCTTTTTACCCGGACTCGTTATCGGAACACAGGACCTGGCGCCGGATAACAAGGCCTTGTTCGTGTACCCGAACCCGATCGTTGAATCGGCCCGCCTGACACTGGAACAGGACCTGCCCGGCGCGGTGCAAGTGTATCTGGAAAACCTGCAAGGCGCCCGCCTGGGCAGCTTGTTCAATGGCTACCTGAGTACCGGCACGCACAACCTCGACCTGCAATTCGATGCGCAACTGCCTGCCGGAAACTACATCTGCCGGGTGGTATCGCCGGGCGGACAGGCGGTGATCCGGATTCAACTCGTGCGCTAAGCATCGTTTTTTACCACGGCGGCATGGAGGTATCGCACTCGTCCTGCGACTCAAAGTCGTAGGACGAGTAAAACTCCGTGCCCTCCATGCCGCCGTGGTAAAAAAATAAAAGGCAACTTTCGGGAGCGAACTTTTCCCACCGTCTCAAAAATATCCCCACCCCCGGACAACCCCCCTCCCGAAATCTGCGTCAACCAAATTCAATAGCCGGAATACCGCCGGGAGCGTGTATTTTTGCAGGCGTTTTGCCGCCAACCGGCAGGAATCGTAGAACAAACAGAACATTTTGCCACTAAATTTTTGCTTGCAATCATGAAGAAGTCCCTTATACAGTCGCTGTTCATCGCGTTGCTGGTTCTTGTTGGAACAGCACTGGAGGCGCAAGTTGTACCGAAATGTATTGATGGCCAGGGCTTTAGTTTTAACCCGATCACCGGGCAACAAATCCCGACCGGGGAGCGCTGCGCCAATGCCGTGACCACCGCCGTACCGTTTTTGCGCATCGTGCCGGATGCCCGCGGCGGCGCCATGGGCGATGTGGGCATTGCCACGTCCACCGACCCCAACGGCATGCACTACAACCAGTCGAAACTGGCTTTTGCCGATAAAAAAGTATCCATATCCGCCACTTACACCCCCTGGATGCGCAATTTGGGCTTGCAGGACGTGTACCTCGCTTACCTGGCCGGCTACGTGCAACTGGATAAATTCCAGACCGTGGGAATGGGCCTGCGCTACTTCTCGCTCGGCGATATCGAGTTTACGGATGAAAACGGCGGTTCGCTCGGCCAGGGACGCCCCAACGAATTTGAAGTGACCGGCGCTTATGCCCGGAAACTGTCGGACAACTTCTCCGCCGCCATCGGCGCCAAATTCATCTACTCCAACCTCGCTACCGGCCAGGTCGTGGAAGGCAACGAGATCAAACCCGGCGTAGCCGGCGCTGCCGACCTCTCGCTGACCTATAAAAAGGAGATGAAAAATGTAACCAAAAACGGTAGCGAACTGGTTGTCGGCGCTGCCATCACCAACCTCGGCTCCAAAATCACGTACACCAACTCCGTCAACCGCGACTACATCCCCACCAACCTGGGCCTGGGTCTTGCCTGGACCTTCAACCTCGACCAGTACAACACCCTGACCTTCACTTCCGACTTCAATAAACTGCTGGTACCCACCCCGCGCCCGGAAATTGATGAAGACGGCAACCAGATTCCCGACTACAAGGAATATTCGTCCATTCGCGGCGTGTTTAAATCCTTCGGCGACGCCCCCGGCGGTTTCAGTGAAGAAATGAAAGAGATCACGACCGGCATCGGCGCTGAATACTGGTACGACGACCAGTTCGCCGTGCGTGCAGGCTACTTTTTCGAGCACTACTCCAAAGGCAACCGCAAATACTTCAGCCTGGGCCTGGGGGTGAAATACAACATCTTCGGCCTCAACTTCAGCTATCTCGTGCCGACCAGCAACCAGCGCAATCCGCTGGACAACACGCTGCGTTTTTCGCTGCTGTTTGACTTCGCAGCGTTTGAGGGCGAGTAGTTCGAGTACGGAATTCGGAGTACGGAGTGCGGAGTGTGCACCATTCCGGGAAAATTATCTTCTCCGCCCACCGATTCTGATTTCTCCGCCCACCGATTCATCGGTGGGAAAATGAAAAACAAAAACGAGCCTTACCAGGGTAAATCCGGGTAAGGCTCGTTTAGTTTTAGACAGGAAAACCCTACGCGCGCAGCACCTCAACAGAAACATCCCCGTGCAACATATCGTACAGCAGATCATGGTACTCCGGAAAAGCGGGCAGGTTGTTGTGGCCGGCGCCTTCGATGCCAAAAAGGTGAATGTTTCCCGGTGCGAGTGCCTGAAGCATTTCACTTTGGCGGTACGGGATCAGGCGGTCTTTTTCCCGGCCAGGATGTACACCGGGCATTGTACTTTTTTATAAACTGGTCGGTACGGATGTGGTAGCGCAGCAGCCAACGCACCGGCAGAATAAACGCATAGCGTTGGATCTGGTACAAAAAAGAGTAGTACGGACAGTCGAGGATCAGCAGGTTCGGGTTGTTCCAGGAGGCGATGCGCGCCGCCAGGCCGCTGCCCAGGGAACGGCCGTACAGCACCATCCGCTCCTCGCCGTATTCGGCGGCCAGCCATTTGTACACCTGCTGCAGGTCGGAATACAGGATGTTTTCGGTGCGGCGGCCCCGGCTTTTGCCAAATCCGCGGAAGTCGAGAATAAAAAAATCGTAGCCCTTGCCGACGAAGTCCTTGGCAAATTTTCCCCAGCCTTTGATGCTGCGCGAATTCCCCTTGATGTAAAAAACCACGCCTTTGCTGTTGGGCACCCGGAAGTGCAGGGCATTCACCGTGCCGCCGTCTTCCATCTCAAAATCAACTTCCGTAAACGGAAACGGATACTGGTACGTGAACCAATGCGGCAGCCGTTCCGGCCGGAAAAAGAAGAGATCCTGCCCGAAATAGAAGAGTACGCACAGGGTAGCGTAGGCAATGCCTGCCCAAAATAATATGGATAACCAGAGCGCCATGGCCGGGCTAAAGTAGGTGGAAATTTGGAAATGGGTGGACCTTTACTCACCGCAGCATACTCGTCCTACGACTTCAAGTCGTAGGACGAGTAACCCCAAACTACTGCACACCATCTGCCGCCGCCCAGGCTTCCGCCAGATCCGCCGCCCCGATCGCATTTTTCCACTTCCGCTTCGGATTGGCGCGGATGGTCTGGTACAATTCCAGCTGCCGCGGCGACAACACCGGCTCGGGCGACTGGCCGTTGCCCACCAGACTGTTGGCCCGGCAAGCCTGCAAACTGGTCATGGGTACGTATTTCCAGGGGGTTTGCGCCAGGTAGTATTTCGGTTCGCGGTCGGTACGGAAACCTTCATTTTTGCTACAGGCGGTGATGCCCTTGGGCTGGGTTTGTTTTTCCAGTTCGGCTTTGGTCACTTGGGCGGGGTTGTACACCACGCGCACCACTTCGCGGCCATCCTGAAAACCGGGCGCCGTTTCGATCACTCCCGGAATGGCGCCAAAGGTTTTTTCGCCGCTCCAAAAACAGTACATTGAAAAAGTAGCCGTTTCCAGCGTTGCCTCGCGCGCCAGCAGTTCTTCTTCCAGCAATTCCAGGTATGCAGGCGCTGCCAAACCCCGGGCCTGCATGGCCTGGAGCATCCCGCTGACCAGGACAGCCGATGAGCGAAAATCGGAAATGCGCGGCGTGATGGCGCTGTGGTCTTTGCCGACGATGCGCACCACGGGGTTGTTCCAGGCCGGTTCGTTGAATTTTTTCAATGCTTCGGCGTCTTTCCCGCCCTTGTTGTTGTAAATGCAAACGGGCACAAAATGGGACTCAATCGCTTCGACGATCAGCGGATGCGACAGCGTGCCCGAACCGTAGCGCGTACAATTGCTGCAACCCGGCACTTCCTGAAACAGGATCAACAGCGGCTTTCCGGTGCGCTCGGCCTCGGCAGTGCCTGCATCGAGGTCGCGCAGCCAGTGCACAGCGCCGAGCTCGACGGGGTTGCCCGAATTCGGAGTATTCAATTGCGGAGTGGCGGTGCCGATGCGGCCTTTGCCGGGCCAGGGGACCAGCCAGGCACCGGCGAGCAGGGCGCCGGTGAAAAGTGTGGCGAGTAATTTCATGTCTTTTGATGTTGTGTTTTAGAAAGAATGTAAACGTTAATCAACTGACCTGCCTCCGACCGGAATCAAATCCGCATTGATCCGCGTCTTCGCCGAAGGCGAATCCGCCTCATCCGCGTTCTAATCCTGCTCGATCGGAAATAAAACCGCACGTTCCTAGCGTAGAAAAATTGGACGCGGATTACCACGGATTCGCCTCCGGCGAAGACGCGGATTTTCGCGGATTTGATTTGGGCAGGGGCAACTTTCGGATTTTAAGCAAAACATCCCGTTGAATTATTTCTCAAACAAAATTGGCGTGAATGCATGAAAGTGCCTTGGGATTTGCCCGGAAATTGGCAAAAATGTCCGGAAGCGGGCCGGCCGCTACATGTTTGCCTGCTTTAAGCAAAGCAGGCGAGGGTTTTTGAAAACCCGCTTCGGAAATTATATTTTTGAAAAAAATTTAATTCCAATGAAAAAAATCTACACCGTACTTGCCCTGCAACTTGTTGCACTTTCCTGCTTTACCCAGGTTGAATTTGCCCCTGCCGGCGCCGAATGGTTTTACCAACACACTTCGGGTTACACCACCGCGGCATCGTCGTATGACGGTTTCGAACAACTGCGTTACACCGGCGATACCTTGCTGGACGGCCGAACATTCAAAGTGATTGACAGCCGGACGTTTGCCCGCTCCACGTCACGGGCCGACCGCAGTGCGTTGCATTTCCTGTTTCAACAAGCCGATTCCGTTTTTGAATACGTTCCGGAAACACAACAAAACCGCTTTCTTTTTCCGCAACAACTACGCGATAGGCGATGTCGTTTTTGACGAAGGCGGCCTCGTGCTCCGGGTGCAGTCTGTCGAAACCATGGATTTCAACGGCCTGCAGGTACGGCACTTCACCGTTGGCAACGGGGTACTGCCAAGCCCGACCGGCGTGTACGACTTGTTTGGCCCCGAGGCCGGACTGTTCAGCAGCGATCCCTGGGAGCGGATTGCCGACGAAGGCACCGTGCGCCTCCGCTGTTATACCGATGCCGGTTTCCCGCAGGCGAATGTGCGCAACGAACCCTGTGACGCTATCCTGAAGCCCGTCGATTCCGCGTTCACGGCACAGTTTTCACCCAACCCGGCCCGGGATGAAGTCAGAATTTTTATTGACGGTATCCCCAGCGGTCTCATCCACCTGCGGGTTTTTAATGCCGCAGGCCAGTTGATTTTGGAGAAAAATCTGGCCGGATCGGCCGACCGGATTCCGGTGCGGCAGCTGCCGGCAGGGCTGTATTCCTGTGT
This sequence comes from Lewinellaceae bacterium, assembly GCA_016716135.1. Lineage (GTDB taxonomy): Bacteria > Bacteroidota > Bacteroidia > Chitinophagales > Saprospiraceae > M3007. The sequence continues at coordinate 186,791 of JADJWX010000002.1, forward strand.
TTTTCAGGATGAGAAAACGACTTTTCATAAAAAATTCGTCAAATACTGAAGCGGGCGAACAATCTTTACGGGACATGAAAAATCGCACGTCCGATGAAATACGTCCCAGCTATTTTACTGATTGCGCTGTTCCGGGTAAGCGCACTGCCGGCCCAACGGGAAATTACCCTCGACGACTGTTTTACGTTTTTCAAATTTTACCCGCAAACCGCCGGGGTACTCCACTTTTCTCCGGATGGCCACCATTACCTGGAGGAGGACGAGCAGGGCATTTCGGAATTTGACCTGGCCACCGGCCTGAAAGAACGCACGGTGGTGCCCTTGTCGGTCATGCAAACGACCAGTGCCTGGGATGCCTTTGCGTTCAACAACACGCAAACCAAACTGCTCCTGCGCACCAATACCAAGCCGGTGTACCGCCACTCCGTCACGGCGGCATACTGGGTGTACGACCTCACCACAAACACCGCCGCGCAACTGTACGACGAAGCGCCCGTCCAATACGCCGTTTTTTCCGCCGATGGCGAAAAAGTAGCCTTCGTGGCCGGGAACAACCTGTTTTTCAAAGATCTGAAAACCGGCAACATCACCCAGGTAACCACCGACGGCAAAAAAAACGAGATCATCAACGGCATCCCCGACTGGGTGTACGAGGAGGAATTTAGTCCGCCCGACGGCGCGGGCATGACGGCCACGGCCTGGAGTCCCGACGGTCAAAAACTGGCCTTCATCCGCTTCGATGAGCGTGATGTGCCCGAATACCAGATGACCTGGTACACCGGCATGGCCCATCCGCGCTACACTGAATTTAAGTTTCCCAAAGTCGGCGCCCCCAACTCGAAAGTCAGCGTGCACGCGTACGACCTGGCTACCGGCCAAACCACCCAGGTGTTGCCCGGTACGGAAAACCAGGACCTCTACCTGCCGCGCATTTACTGGTCGCCCGACAATTTTCTTTGTGTGTACGTGCTCAACCGCTACCAGAACAACCTCTCGCTCGTGTTGTACGACCCGGCGACCCAGGCCACGGGTATGTTGCTCGATGAAATGGACACGGCCTATGTGGACCTCGATATTTGCGACAACCTCACGTTCCTGCCCAACAACCGGGAGTTTATCTGGCTAAGCGAGCGCGACGGCCATACACACCTCTACCTCCTGCCGCGGCACAGCGATTCCACCGCTGCGATCCGCCAACTGACGCAGGGCAATTTTGATGTGACCGAATTTTACGGCCTTGATGCCCGTAGCGGCAAGTTTTACTACCAAACCGCCACCCCAACGCCCATGGACCGCCAGCTGTGGGAGGGCTCGCTGTACGGTGGCGATGCCCGCCTGCTCACACCGGGCGCGGGCACGCACGAGGCCTGGTTTTCGCCGACGTTCGACTTTTACGTGCACCAGCATTCCACGGTGAACACCCCGCCTGCCGCCGATTTGCGGACCCGCAGCGGCGACGCCCTGCGTCCGCTCGTGCGCAATGCGGGCGTGGAAAACATGCGGAAGGAATATGGCTTTGCGCCCGTTGAATTTGTCACGGTGAAAGCCGCCGACAGCACCGACCTGAACGCCTGGATGCTCAAACCCCGCAACCTTGACCCGGCAAAAAAATACCCGGTGCTGTTCGATGTTTACGGCGGCCCGGGCTCCCAAACGGTGCAAAACCAGTACAACGGCTACACCGGCGCCTGGCACCAGTTGCTGGCGCAAAAAGGTTACATCGTGGTCAGCGTAGACAACCGGGGCACCGGCGCCCGCGGCCGCGATTTTAAAAAATGCACCCAACTCCAGCTCGGCAAACTGGAAACCGAAGACCAGATCGCCGCCGCCCGGCAATTCGGCGCCCTGCCCTACGTCGACCCCAACCGCATCGGCATCTGGGGCTGGAGTTTCGGCGGCTACCTGAGCAGTTCCTGCGTGCTCAAGGGCAACGAGGTGTTCAAAATGGCAATGGCCGTGGCCCCGGTGACCAACTGGAAATGGTACGACACCGCCTACACCGAGCGCTTCATGCACACCACTGCCGACAATGCCGCCGGCTACGCCGAAAACTCACCGATCAACTTTGTGGACCGCCTGCGCGGCGGCAACTACCTGATCTGCCACGGCATTGCCGACGACAATGTGCACTGGCAGCAAACCGTTGAAATGGTGAACGCGCTCATCCAGGCCAACAAGCAGTTTGAAACGTACTACTACCCGAACCGGAACCACGGCATTTACGGGGAAAACGCCACGCGGCATTTGTTCACGAAACTTACCTCGTTTGTGCTCGAACAGTTGTAATGCGAACTGGTCGTTCGCGTAAAAAACTTCAGTCCACCCGGAAAGCAGCGAACACCGGAACATTGTTATCTTAAAAAAACGTAAGCCAACCAGACGGTCTATTTTTTCACATATGAACCATCCCAAATCTTAAACCTGACTTCGGAGAAGTCAAATATTTGTAGATCAATTATTTAGTGAAACGCGGCGACCTCGGAGAGGTCGAATAATTAAACACAACTCTCTCCGATGCGACCTCTCCGAGGTCGAGTAGCATGATGCCGAAATGTTTCTACAAATATCAGGCCTCTCCGAGGTCGGGTTTACACAAAAATTCGGGTCGATTCATGTTTATATTTCTTGCGAACGAACCGTTCGCGTTGCTATGAAAAACATCCTGCTCGCCCTCTGCCTGCTCGCCCAAACTGCGCAAGCCCAGCAATCCTTCGGCAAAGTCATCGCCGGATTTGAAGTTGCTTTCGATGTGAACCAGTTCACCGACGGGCTCAAACCCCGCCTGATCCCCGGCTTGCAGCTGGAAGTGCCCATCGGCCCCTTTTCCATCGGCGCGGGCATCGGTACGGAGATCTACCGCGACTACGAATACTACACCTATGCCGGCCAAACGATCCAACGCATGGAAGGCGGTCAGGTGGTGCCGTACTACGTGTCGAATCTGAATGCCTTTAGGCCGGCCTACTGGACGGTGCCCGTTAAGCTGGACTTCCGTTTTCACCGCTGCAACTGCGTGTACGTGCAGGCGGGCATGAGTTTCGATTTTTTCAACGACAATCCGGAAGGCCGGGTGGTTTTCGAGGGCGCCGCATTGCGCGAGCGCCCGCTGGACGCGGTGCCGCGGGAAATTTTGTTCAAAAAAAATACGAAGAGTTACACCTTCGGGGTGGGCTTCAGTTTGTTCACGCACCGCTTTTTCCGCTTCACGGCGCGGCCGAGTTTTGTGCTGAGCGAGAACCCGGAGATTTTTACCCGGGCGCCGAAGTATATTTCTACGTTGCGGATGCATTTTGGGGTGCAGGTGGGGTTGTTTCAGTAACGCGAACCTCTGGTTCGCTGCGAACCAGAGGTTCGCGTTACGGGATTACTGCTATCGGGAGATGCTCACCGGTTTGTTGGAGTGTTCCTGGAACTTTTAGAAAAATGTCTGGGCTAATTTGTTTGTCTCACCGAAACTCCTTCCCCGTCAGCACATTCACCCAAAATACCTGCCGGCGCTTATCATCCAAAAACAGGGCATAATTCGGCGGTGCCTCGTGAAAGGTCTTCGGCTGGAGTTTATAGGGCAATGCCCGCACCAGTGTACCATCGCGGGTCAGCACGACTGTCAGATCGCGATCATAAGCCAGATAGTAGCCTTTCACCTGGGTATAACTTGAAAAATTCCGCTTGTCGGGTGCAGAAAAAACGGACTCCCCTTTCCAGTTGAGCAACTCGGTATTCCCGACAGCATTGGTACAGCTGAGGAGCGCCCCCGTTTTAACCACCTGCAATTGGCGAAACTGAAACGGCAACAGCGTTTTTCCTTCAGCGTCGATCAGTCCGTACAAGTCGCTGCAGGGTTTGTGTGCAAGGATGCAGGACAGCTGCCGGTCATTCGGATTCGGATAAACCGGCTTGGCTTCCAGGTCGCCAAGCCGTGCAATGGTTTTTCCATTTTGGTCCAATATTGCTGCGGTTCTGACTCCGGCATTGTCTTCCAGGGTAACCAGATTGCGCTTCTGCAGCTGTGATTCGCCTTCCACAACAATGAAGTCGGTGAGTTGTTGCCCGGTGAAATCAAAATAGGCGCGGTACATTTTCCGGGGTGCCGGGTCTTCAACGATTTTACCAAAAGTCATCGTGGTTATCTTTCCCGGTTCAAAAAACGGATCGCTGATATTGCTCACTTCGATTACCTGAGGGTCTTTAAGATTTACCCGGTAAATGTTGAAAACTGTCGCCCAACGATTCCGGGCATCGGCTTCAAACACCAAATGATACGATAAGGGCCGCAAATGCACGCCTTTGCGTGGAGGAATCACCCATTCGCCTTTTGCGTTCATAATGCCGCAAGCCTGGTACTGTTTTTCAGGCAATTGGGCTTTGGCGGCGGGCATCGGCTCCAGGATTTCCAATTCCTCCATGGTTTCAACTTGCGGTTGGTCGGGTTTATCCGGTTCTGGCTGCTGTGGCGCATCAACGGGATTTCCCTGCGGCAATTGATACACCGGCAACAAACCGGTAGCCTCCAGCCTTTTTGCATCGAAACGGGCCTTGGGCACGACAAAACCGGTGGGGATAATGTCGTTTAAATTGGCATCCAGCACTGCAAAATTATCACCGGTTTGGCGCACCAAAAAGCCACCGTCGGGGGTGCGGTATTGAAGCATTTCCCGGGCTTCTATGGCTTCAGACTCAGGTATCCGCCTGCCGTCCAGCAATTCGCAACAAGTTCGAATTTGTCATTATACACAAACTCCACGACAGACCGATTACGGCTTGTCCGCTTAAAAACGGCAGGATGGGGCAATGCCTGGCCCTTTTGATCAAAGGCAAAAAACAACGAGTCGCCAAAAGGTCTGGCCCAAATGATGATCCCGGGGTCTCCCTTTGGGTTGTTTTCAGTTGTGATTTCTGAAAATTGCACGGGCAACACCGCCTTCCCATTGGTGTTGAACAGACCATACAATTCGCCTTTTTGTGCCAAATACAAGGGCTCCGGGAAATCCGGCAGCAACGTGATTGCGGTATAATCACCCGGCACGATCATTTTGCCGGACAGGTCGCACACACCCAGATGATCCACTTTAGGGCTTTCCGAAACTATAAACTGGGTTTGCCCGGGCGGCGGTGCAGATTCATAGCGCGGAAGTGAAATACTGCTAAACCGGTTCTGGAAAAGCAATTCAAAATTTGAATCGGCGACGCCGTACCGGGTACCGTTGAAGACCGCGAAATACGGTTGGTCCTGATTCCGATGGCTTAAGGTGGAAATGTCCTCGTAATCCGTTTCGAATTGTTTTTCGCCATTTTGGTTGTAGACGTTTCCTTTCATATCCTGCCCAAAAGCGAGATAATAATCGTCGAATGCATGGAATATATTCCGAAATGCCAGGGGTAAAATCCAATTTCCGGAGTAATCCATTAGGCCAAACCGCTCTTTGGATTTCACGATAAGCCCGTTATCCCCAGCCGTTTTGATGTATTGATAAATGGTATCGATTATGACCTTGCCGTCGATATCGATCATGCCGGCGCGGTGTGGGTCTGTAAAGTTGAGCCCTCTGAATGCGTTGACCAAAAAGTAGCCCTCGTGTTTAGCCGGTTCGAGCCGGCCCCATTCCAGGGGGATACGTATTTGGCCCTGGCGGTCGCCGATACCCATTTTTTTATTTTCATCGGCCAGCAGGAGGTAGTTATTGCTCAGGATGGCACCGTAGAAAAAATCGCGCGAGAAGATTTCGTTAAAAGCCGTGTCGACGAAGTTCATCTTGCCGGCTTCCCGGAACACCGGGTACAAGCCGTAATTATACTTGTAGGCATGCATGTAGTTTGATTTCACCGGAAACCATGACGGCGGCGGTGGCAGGTTTTCATAGTGAAAATATTCTCGGTACAGGCGGGTATCGAGGTTGGCCAGGGCCATTTTGTACCTGCTTTTAACAAGCAAAATATGGTGGAGACTGTCGGCAGGCATGCCTTTATCATCGTTGAAATTCAGCATGGGCGCAGCTCTGCCGCTTTGAGTTATTTTCATGCCATTGCGCAGGATCAGAGTGGACGCACCGCCTTTTTCTTTTTTTGCGTTACAACCGGGCTCAAGGATGGTTAACGGCTCCAACATGCCCTCAAATTCAGGTTCGACGATGATTTCGCCCTGTTCATTTGCATAGCCATATTTGCCGTTGGCGCCAAGAAAGGGGATCAGATTTTGCGCAGGAAGAGTCTGTGTCAGGAGGAGAAACAGGATTGCAGGGGTATACCTTAGGTTCATAGCTGGAGAATTTTTTTCTTTCGTAAAATTAGCATTACCCGCAACACCGCCACGCCCACAAGCAGCAAAAACAGCGGCAAATAGCCCGGGTACTTCAGCACATTTTTCAAATTGCTGTTAAAAAAAATGGCCCAGATCCACCAGCCGCCGATGGTGTGCAACCACTTCCACTGCCGGGGCGAGAGCCGTTTAGAAAAGGTGTCGAAGGAGGTCAACAGCATGGCGACCACAAAAAAGTAGGCCGTGCCGCCCGCCAGCAGCGAACTCGTTTTTGCCAGATCAAATACCGGGTGAAACCGCTGTTGCAGCAATATCAAAAAACCGAGGTGGCACAAATGCGTAATGGCGAACGCGATGCCCAGGTATTTGCGGTTCATCCGCAGCCAGAACGTGAAACTGTTTTGGAAAAAATACTGCAACGCCGAAGCGCCAAAGGCCACACAAAAAAAGACGACGGCGAAGCGCGCCGACCAGCGGATGGCCAGGCGGGTGCTGTCCTCGGTGAGGCCGCCGAACAGGAAAATCAGGGCGTAGCAAAGCAGGGTGGCGGTCAGCAGGCTACCGGTCAGTTGCCAATACCACCAGAACCGTGTTGGAGCATGTTTTTTCATAAAGTAAGTTTCCGTTCCGAACCGCCTGTTGCGGGCGCATTGGGCTATTTCAACTGCGAACCGGAGGTTCGCGTTACTGTTTCAAATGCGTTTCATAAGTTTCCACCCACTCATCCACGCTCATTTTTTGCATCAGTTCGGCGATCAGGTCAAAAGGAATAGCGTCCGGTTTTTTAAAGCGAATGCAGCTTTTACCCATGTCCAGCTTGTATTTGCTGTGCTTGGGGTACTCGGTTACAAACCACTTGAACAGTTCCTCGTTGGCGTAGAGGCCCATGTGGTACAACGCGATGAAGTTTTTTTGCGAAGCAATGCTGGCAAAAGGCAGGGGCAGCTTCGGGTCGCAGTGGTAGCCCGGCGGGTAGATGCTGTGCGGCACCACGTAGCCGATCATGCCGTAGCTCATGCCTTCCTGAAATCCGTCGGGGATATTTTCCTGGATGGTTTCGCGCAGGCGGGTGAAGGCGTCGCGGCGCTCTTCGGGTATGGCCTGGATGTATTCGGATGGTGTGTTTGCCTGGTATGTCATGGTTTAGTATTTTAGTTAAACTCTGTGAGCCTCCGTACCTCTGTGTTTCTCTGTGGCACTTTTTTGTTTCACAGAGAAACACAGAGGTACGGAGGCTCACAGCGTACTTTCGAATTTTCCGATCAAAAATACGGCGGGTGCTTTTTCCAGTTCCGGCGTTTTCCCTTTTTCCCAGTCGCGCACCGGCAAAGCGCGGATAAATTCCCCGGCGCCGGTCAGGTCTTGCGCCACGGCAAAGCCGGTATCGGGGTTCAGCGTTTCCAGCGCTACCTCCAGCACCATCTGGCTGCGGTAGGGCGTTTCGATAAACAATTGCGTTTGCTGGTGCTGGCGCGCGAGGTTTTCCAGGCGGCGCAAATCGCGCGCAAGTTCGGGCCGTTTGGGCGACAGGTAGCCGTGAAAGCTAAAACTTTGGCCGTTCATGCCGGAAGCCATCAGCGCCAGCAGCAGCGACGAGGGGCCGACCATCGGGACCACCCGCACGCCTTCGCGGTGCGCCAGGGCCACAATTTCGGCGCCGGGGTCGGCTACGCCCGGGCAACCGGCTTCGGATAGCAAGCCCACATCTTTGCCCGCCCGGATGGCGTCCCGGAAGACCGCGGGCGCCTCCCCCGCGTTGTGTTTGCCGATTTCGGCAAAAATCAATTCCTGCAAGGGCTTCTCCGGACCGCAGGCTTTCACGAAATGCCGCGCTGTTTTTGCCCGCTCCACGATAAACACCTCCAGCCGCCGAAGGGTATCCGGCACATAGGGCGGAATGGTGTGCATGGCGTTTTCGGCGATCGGGCAGGGGAGGAGGTAGAGAGTGGGCATTGCGAGTGCGGAGTTGCGAGTGCGGAGTTGCGAGTGTTCACCTATTCGTGAATAACAGATTGAAGCAAAAATAAATCAAACCATATATTTGCGAGGATAACATTCCGAACTCCGTACTCGAAACTCCGTACTCGCCTTGTCCGACACCTTTACCATAAAACTTCCGGTCTTTGAAGGGCCGTTCGACCTGCTGCTTTTTTTCATTGAGCGGGACGAGCTGGATATTTACAATATTCCGATTGCCAAGATCACCGACGATTTCCTGGACTACATGCACCACATGGAAGCCATGAATATCGACCTGGCCTCCGAATTTATCGTAGTGGCGGCTACGCTGATGCGGATCAAGGCCAAACTGCTGCTGCCCCGCAAGCAACTGGACGACGAAGGCAACGAGATCGACCCGCGGGCCGAACTGGTTGACCGGCTACTGGAATACAAGCGCTACAAAAGTGTGCTCGACGACCTGCGCCGCCTGGAGGAAGTCCGCGCCGTGATGAGTCCCCGGGGTTATGCGTCCGCCGAGCTGCGCAAACTGGCTGAAACCGCCCTGGCCGACGCCGAAATGGAAAGCGTGACCCTGTACAAATTGCTCCGGGTATTCGAACGGCTGCTGGGCCGCTACGAGGAGAGCCTGAAAGCCCGGCGCATCCACACGGTGTACAACTATAATTACACCATCCAGGACCAGCGCGCTTACCTGAAAACCACCCTGAAACGCGGCGAAAAAGCGCCTTTTGAGGCAATTTTTATGCAATTGGAAAATCGTATCCACGCAATTGTTACCTTTCTGGCCTTGCTCGAACTCCTGAATGCCCAGGAAGTGCTGATCACCCAGGGCGAAGGGATGAATAATTTTTGGCTTGAATTAGGTTAACCCCACCCCCAACCCCCCGAGGGGAGGGGAGTTTGCCCTCATTCCACGTTTAATTAAATGCTGAGGGGAAGCCCCCCTCCCCTCGGGGGGAGGGGTTGGGGGTGGGGCCCCGCAAAGCCAACGAAACAATAACCAACGACAACAATATCATGTTGACCAATCCAAATGATTACCTCTACGACCGCTTGGGCCCCTGGCCCCAACCCAATCAGGCAATGGATCTTTGGCCTATGGTAGTGCATATGCCCAAAGAGGAATACCGCCGGTTTTTCTGGAACATCCAACTCCGGTATATGCGGCAGGCCATTTTTTACACGCCCGTGGCGCTGTGGTATGCCTGGCGAAACCCCGGCCTGTCGCCCGTCAGCGATGCAGAACTGGCCGATTGCATGTGCGTGCGCAGTTTTTCCAAATTCATGTACCAGGCCGACAAAAACGACATCCAGGAGTTTTTACCCGGTTTTGACATGAGCCGGCTCAACCCGGACAAGGAATACTTCATCACCGACCTGAACCTCATGCGGAACATCCCCTCGCAGGATGGCCAGTACGTGGCCACCACCGTGTCGCTGTTTGAGCTGCAGGATACGGACATGCGGCGCTTCAAACCGATGGGTATTTACGTGGAATCGGTACCGGAAAAAGGGCAGGAAGCCACCAAAGCCATGATCTACCCCGAAGACGGGAATGCCTGGGATTTGGCAAAATACTACGCCCTGATGGGTTGTGCCTACCGGATCGTGTTTTCGATCCACTCCACGCTCCATTTCCCGATGGACGCCCTGAACGCCATTTCCAAAACCATGCTGCCCAAGAAAAACCTGGTGCTGCAACTGCTTTTACCGCATTTGGAGTTTTCCCTTGAACTCGACTTCACCGTCCAAACCTCCAAAGGTTCGCCGATCAAGAATCACCAACTTTACCCATACACCGGTGTGACGGGCACCGCAGATCAAATCGCCGGTTTGTTCGAAGATGCACACCGGGGTATAGTCTCGCGGCTGAAAGCCTATCCGCCCTACCACTTCCGCCTGGAACCCTATTCCGAAGCGAAAAGCGAGTATTATTTTTTCCAGATGGAGTACTACTACTGCATCAACCGTTTTGTGGAAAAAGTGCTTGACCACCTGACCGACGAAGACCGGGAATACCTCAAGCCCTGGGCCAAATACGTCGCCCCGTTTATCAACAAACACATCGACATACCGGAATACGGCAGCTTCCATGCCGACCCACTCACCCACTTCCCTACGGAACATGAAATATTAAGCCAATACGGTGACGAATCGCTGCTCTGCAAACTGCTCACCATGATCATCTGGGACCTTACCGTGGGGCATGCCGGCGACCACTACGATTTTGCGATGATGTACATGGCCCGAATGCCCATGCGCATGCGCATCCCGCCGCCCGCCAGCCGCAGTATTCCCGATTTTGACCGCAAAAAATTGCGTACCTTCAAGGATACCTACAAGCACCGGCTGGAATGGAAAATGTTCTACATGCCCACCAACGTAAGCCTGCTGCACAACGTCGACTACGGATTCCAAACACCTGAACTGCAACAGATCAACCGCGAATTCCGGCAAGACCTCATCGAAACCGAAAAAGGGATAATTGAAAAAGGAATCCGTAACTTCCTGCCTTTGAAAAAAATCGCTCGAAGCATACAATATTGAAGGCATGCAACCAACCCTCAGCCTACCAGGATATCAGATCCTGCATGCGCTGTACCAATCGGCCGAACGGCTGCTGGTAAAGGCGACCGACGAGGAACGCGGGCAAACGGTTTTGCTCAAAATCCTGCGGCCGCGCCGCAACCCGCACGTGGAATTTGCACGGCTCAAGCGGGAAGCCAACCTGGTTGAACAATTCAAACTCAACTCGGTGCCCAAACCGCTGGCCACCTTCGAATCCAACGGAATGCCCGTTTTGGTCATGGAAGATTTCGGCGCCTGCACCCTGCAGGAGTTTGCCGTCAATTTTCCGTTGCCGCTGGCCGATTTTCTGAAGGTAGCGCGATTTGTGACCAGCGCCGTTTCCCAATTACACCAGAACGGCATTACCCACACCCGGCTCCATCCCGGTAATATCCTGTTCGACCCCGAAAACCAGGAAGTGAAAATCCTCGACCTCGAAACGGCTTCCCTGTTGAGCGATGAAGCCGCCGGATTTATCAATTTGTACGACGTTGAAAAGGAAATCGCCTACATGGCGCCCGAGCAAAGCGGCCGCATGAACCGGCGCGTCGATCTGCGCTCCAACCTCTACTCCCTGGGTTGCATTTTTTATGAAATGCTCACCGGAAAGCCAGTGTTCAGCGCCGACAACATCGTCGAACTGGTGTATGCCCACATCGCCAAATCACCCACCCCGCCCTCGCGGCGGAATCCGGGGTTGCCCTTGGTACTCGACGATATCATCCTGAAACTGCTCAATAAAAACGCCGAAGAACGCTACCAGGGCGCCAAAGGCCTGCTCCATGACCTGGACGAATGCCAAAAACAACTGGCTGCCAAAGGGCAGATCAAACCCTTCGCCGTCGCGCAGCAGGATGTAACGGAAAAACTCTCCTTCCCGCAAAAACTGTACGGCCGCGACCGGGAAGTACAGCTCCTGCTCGACACCTTCGACCAGGTCAGCCGCGGCGCTTTCGCCATGCTGCTCGTCGGGGGCTATTCCGGCATCGGGAAAACAGCCCTGGTACACGAAGTGCACAAACCGATCGTGGCCCGCAACGGCTATTTTGTCCGGGGCAAATACGACCAGCTCAAAAAAAATATCCCGTATAGCGCCCTGATCGACGCCATGCGGCAGCTGATCCAGCAAATTTTGTCCGAGCCCGAAGACGTGGCCGGGCGCATCACCAAACGCCTGCTGGAACAGCTCGACGGCCACGGCCAGCTGATGATCGAGGTGGTACCCGAACTGGAACTGCTCATCGGGCCGCAGCCGGAGGTGTCCGATCTGCCGGTCGCCGAAGCGCAAAACCGCTTTCGCGATTTCCTGTGCCGGTTTGTCGGCAGTTTTGCAGCCGCCGAACACCCGCTCACCATTTTTATCGACGACTTGCAGTGGGCCGATCTGTCGACCATACAGTTCATGAGCCGATTGGCGCAAGACGACCACAACCGCCACATTTTTTTCATCGGCGCCTACCGCAACAACGAAGTCTCGGCCGTCCACCCGCTCATGATGGCCATCGTAGAACTCAAAGAACAGGGCCATCCGCTACACCTGCTGACCATTTCGCCCCTGCAGCGCGAAAGTGTGAACGCCTTGTTGGCCGACACGCTGAAATGCAACCCGGACTCCACCATCGAGCTGGCTGATGTGGTGAGCAAACAAACCGGCGCCAACCCTTTTTTCATCCGGGTATTTATCAACCGCCTGGTGGAAGACGGGCTGATCTGGCTCGACCAGCATTCGTTCAACTGGCAGTGGAATACGCAAAAGATCCTGCAAGCCGGCATCACCGAAAACGTGGTGGAATTGCTCATGCAACGGCTGGAGCGTTTGCCGGAAGTATCGCAGGATCTGCTGAAGGTGGCTGCCTGCATCGGCAACCGTTTTGACCTCGTCACACTGAAAGAGGTATCAGGCATTTTACCGCATAAAATTGCCTACAGGCTCTGGGAACCGCTTTCCCAACGGTTCATTGTTCCGCTTGATGAATCCTACAAAACTGCCGAAACACTTGAGACTCCCGAGGAGTTTATCAACGTCGGCTACCAGTTTGCGCACGACCGTGTGCAGCAGGCTACCTACAACCTCCTGAGCGAATCCGAGCGCCTGCAAATGCACCAGCTGATCGCCCAAAAACTGCACAGCGCCCTGGATGAAAAGGAACTGGAGGAACGCATTTTCAGTATCGTCAACCATTACAATACGGCCCTGCCGTTGGCCACACAGGCCAAGGAGCGCAAACTGATTTGTGCGCTTAACCTGCGGGCTGCCGAAAAAGCCAAGGAAGCAGCGTCTTTTTCCGTGGCGCTCAGTTTTTTCCGCACGGCGATCGAATTGTTTGAAAAAGATGCCTGGGAAAAACAACACCACAAAACGGCCAAAGCCTACCTCGATCTGGCCGAATGCGAATACATCTGCGGGGAATACGAGTCTTCCGACCAGCTGTATTCCCTGATTTTGGCAAAAACCAATGTGCCGGAATACATCGCGCAGGTGTACGACATCCGCCTGCGCCAGTACGCCCAGCAAGGCCGCAACAAGGAAACCCTCCAGCTCGGCGCCGATATTCTCAAAAGATACGGGGTGTCGTTCATCGCCGAGCCCTCCCTGGTGCAGGTTGCGCCGCAATTAATCGCCGCCAAATTGATGCTGCGCGGGAAAGACGTTTCCGGCTTTGCCGACCTGCCCACCGTATCGGTCAAGGAAAAGGCTTTTGCCATTCAAACCCTGATGAACATTTCGGCCACAGCCTACGTGTACAACAGCAACACCATGCTGCTGCTGGTCATCCGGATGCTTCAGCTGTCGGTCAAATACGGCAACTCCGCCGAGTCGGCGTTTGGCTACGGCCTGTTCGGCTTTGTGGAGGGCGCCGCGCTGGGCAATGTGGAACAGTGCCGGAAGTTTGCCGAGCTGTCGTTGAAAGTCAGTGAAAAGTTCGACGATCCGATCATTCGCGCGAAGGTGAAATTTTTGAAAGCCTTCTCCACCCAACACTGGTTTGAGCCCATCCCGGAAGCTATTCCGCTGCTCAGGGATGCTTTTAAAATGCTCGACCACTCGGGGAGTTACACCTTTGCGTCGTACAGTTTGCAGACGATCACGGCCAAACGTCTGTATTTGGGCGAAGGCCTTGGGAAAATTTATGAGGAAATGGTGGAATACTCCCTGTACACCGACCGGGTCAAGGAATTTTACAGCCAAAACCTGCTCCTCATTCTCCGGCGCTACGTGTCGGGCCTCACGGGGATTTACTACGAGCATTACAAGGAAGCCGACGCTGTGCTGGAGGAAGAATCCTACATCCAGTCGCTGCGCGAACGCCGCCTGCTGATGGCCGTGGCCTGGCACTACGTGTACAACCAGATGCTGTATTACCTGCTGGGCGACCTGGAAAAAGCCGAGGCATACGCTGCCGAAGCCGTGATCGTCGACGAGGTGGCGCCCACCACTATGGCCCAGATCGAACACCATTTTTACAACGTACTGCTTGAAGCGGCGCGGTATCCGGAAATGCAGCTTGCGCAGCGCCTCCTGAGTTCCCGCCGGGCCGGCAAGCACTTGTCCAAACTAAAAAAGTGGATGGCCGGCTGCGCCGTCAACTTCCGGGCGCGGTATTACCTGGCCCTGGCGGCCTGGGAATCTGCCTCAAAAGGCGAAACGCAAAATTCGGCCTTCGAACAGGCCCTGCAATTTGCCCGTGAAGACGACAACCTGCAACTCCAGGGCCTGGGACTCGAACTTTGGGGCAAGAGTCTGTTCCGCGGCGGCGCCGTCGGCGAAGCCGCCGAAAAGATTGTTGCCGCCACCGATGTGTATGCCCACTGGGGCGCTGCTACCAAGGTGAAACAGCTTACCAAAGCCTACCGCCCCTACCTCGAAACCGATGCTGCCACCACCGCTTTGGAAGCCGGTAAGAGCTCGTTGGGCGACCTGCTCGATGTCGAAACGGTGTTGCGCGCCTCACAGGCCATCTCCGGGGAGATCGTCCTGGAAAATTTGCTGGGCAACCTGTTGTCCATTTTAATGGAAAACGTAGGCGCCCAACGCGGCTTCCTCATTCTGAACCGCGACAACAAACTCCTGGTGGAAGCCGAACACACCATGGGTAGCCACAAGCCGCTCGTGTTGCAATCGAAGCCTGTAGCCGATTCCGACAAACTGTCGGCGGCGGTAGTGCAATACGTCTGGCGCACCGGCGAAAATGTGCTGCTCGACGATGCCCAGCAGCCCAACGCCTTCAGTGCCGACACCTACCTGGCGCTCCAGCAGGTACGCTCGCTGTTGTGTGTGCCGGTGAAAAACCAGGGCAAGA
The DNA here is from genome assembly GCA_016716135.1 of Lewinellaceae bacterium. Taxonomy (GTDB): domain Bacteria; phylum Bacteroidota; class Bacteroidia; order Chitinophagales; family Saprospiraceae; genus M3007. Next base: position 201,878 of record JADJWX010000002.1, read on the forward strand.
TCACGGCGATCGTCTACCTGGAAAACAACCTGGCAACCAATGTTTTTACCGACAACCGGCTGACCATGGCCACCATGCTTACCTCCCAGGCGGCTATTTCGATCGACAATGCCATGTTGTACAACAACCTGGAGCGTATGGTCGAGGAACGCACCCGCGAGCTGGCCAGCGAAAAGAAAAAAACCGACGAGCTCCTGCTCAACATCCTGCCCGCCGAAATTGCCGAAGAACTCAAGGAAAAAGGCCAGGCCTCGGCCAAACTCTACGAGGAAGCCACCATCCTGTTCTGCGATTTCCGCAACTTCACCCAACTGGCCGAAAACACGCAGCCGGCCGAGTTGGTTAAGGTCATCGATCTGTATTTCAGCCAGTTTGACGAGATCATGCAGACGTTTGGCATCGAAAAGATCAAAACTGTGGGCGACGCCTACATCGCCGCCGGCGGCCTGCCCGACCCCGAAAAAGGCCGGCCGACTACGGTGGTGGAAGCCGCCTTCGAAATGGTGGCCCTGGCCGAACGTATCCGGAAGGAACACGAGCCGAAAGGCCTGCCTTTTTTCGAGCTGCGCATCGGCATACACACCGGCCCGGTCGTTGCCGGAGTAGTGGGCCTGCGCAAATTTGCCTACGACATTTGGGGCGATACCGTCAACACCGCCGCTCGCATGGAGGAAAACAGCGAGCCGGGCAAGATCAATATCTCGGGCGCCACTTACGGCTTTATCCGCGACCGGTTCCGGTGTACGCACCGTGGCAAGATTGCCGCCAAGCACAAGGGCGAGATCGATATGTATTTTGTGGAAGGGGAGAAAAAGGCGCAGGCATGAGTCATGCGCAGCCCTTCGATTTAGCTGTTGGGAAGCGGCGTGCGCAGTTGTAAGTTCCTCTTTTTTTTTCAGAAATTTGTACCTATGGTCGACGTATCAAGCACAGAAAAAACCTATACGATTTCCGAATACCTCACACAAGAGGACGCCAGCGCGGTACGCCATGAATTTCATAACGGAACCTTTACCGAAATGGTAGGAGGAATCTTACCCCACAATGTAATCAAGGGCGAATTTTATACCCTTGCCAATCTTGCAATTCGCGCCGCGAATATTCCGCACATGGTATTAAACAGCGATACCAAAATCCGCATAGAAGCCGAAAACCGCTTCGTGTACCCCGATCTCACCATCACCGACGGCCAGCCGGCCTACTACCAAAGCCCCGACGGCGGGTTGCGCCGCGATATTGTGACCAACCCGCTGCTGATCGTCGAGGTGCTTTCCGCCGAAACCCGCGCTTTTGACAAGTCGGAAAAAGTTGACCTGTACGCGGCCATTCCCGGCTTCCGGGAGTACATCCTGGTGGAGCCTGAAACTGTTTGGGTGAAGCAGTATTTTTTACAGGACCCGGCGAATAATTTGTGGCAGATCAACACCCTGACGGAGCCGACGGCCCGGCTCGCCCTGCAATCCGTAAACCTGGAAATCTCGCTGGAGGAATTGTACCGGGTTTTGGAAAAACTGCCGAAAACCGGCGCCTAATTGGCTAAAGTCCAGCTAACGCCGGGAATAAAAAATACGCCAGAGCAGTTTCCAGTTTTCACCGCCATCGGTACTCCGCATCCAATCCCAGGTAAAGTGGTCGGTTTCAATGGAATGGAAAACCATTTTTTGCAACAGTTCCTTACCATCCGGCGTGGAAGCCTTGCGGCTGAAAACAAACGTGTCGCCGTCTTTTCCACCGGTAAAATCCAGGTAGCCGCCCTGGTTATCCACCCAGGTTTGCTTCCAGGTTTTCGTGCGGGTGTCGTACACCGACCAACTGCGCCCGACAAAGCCGGCGAATGCGCCGTTTAGGGCTTCGAAATTTTCGCAGATCACCTTGCCATCCAGTTCGCGCACGATGCGGTTGATGCCGGTCGCCTCGGTGCTGTCGGTGTCTTGCCAGCGGAGGTTCCAGTCGCCCAGCCAAAAATCGAGATCGTTGGCGGCATCCTGCGCAAAAGCAGCGCCGGTAAGCAAGGGCAGGCAGAGTAGCAGATAAAACGTTTTCATGTTTTTGGTCAAAGTTCGGCTGTTGGTGCTGGAATGTGGTTTATCCCGTTCAGGGTTTACGCATGCCATCACAATTGATGGGTTTTGACAAAGTTGCCGGGTACAGCCGCCAGGAGTTAACTGATTTTTCAGTGACCGTTTCCGGGTCAGTACCGTCAAAATGCCAGTTTGCGTAAATCGAAGCATTTAATTTACATTTGTTTGAAACTTCAAATGAAAATGTCCGGTTATGCGTAAATCCGTGCTGCTCTTGATGCTGCTCCTGTTAGTTTCGGTGAAATCAGAAGCCCAGGAAATCCCCCGGCTACTCCAACGCATCGACAAATGCATTTCACTGGGAGAGTTGGGTTGGGCCGTTCAAAAAACGGACTCCGCTTACAGCGCACTTACAGCCAAGTATTTTATTGACTCCATCAACCTGCGAACACAGCTGATTTTTCAGGAACTGGGCATTCCGGAATGGAGCATCCCCGATCCGGATAGAACGCAAATCCCCGAGGACAGTAAATCATTGGGTGAGTTTTCTAGTTTTTTTATAGAAAATGCATTTGCCATGGAACCACAGCAATTAGCAGCATTCCTGAAAAAGTCTAAGCAACGATACCATGACGCACAAGAGGTGTCGAGCAGGATCAAAATGATGGACTTCGTTTTCCCGAGCGATGAATGGTTCCTTCCAGTAGCGGAGGGGCAGGCTTTCGAAATAAATGAAAAGTTCGCTATCGAATTGAAACGGTTTCAGGCATGGATCCAGGAAAAAACTGCCGACGACCTCAACGAGAAAACATGGTCGGAAGTGGCAGAATATTATAACAGGGTGGACGCTGCCTTTCTCAATACGTTGCCAAGTGTTCCCACAGAATTTCCGATAAGTTCGTCGAATCCGCCTGTAACCCTGGAGAACGGCCAAGTATTTCCAAAGTCGGTTGGCAATCGAATAATTTACTTGTACGACCTGAAACAGAGGCTGCACCAAATGTTCAAGGAGATAGGATTTATTGAATACCAGGAAATTCACTATTACCAGGCAAATAACGGTTTGTTGGTGCTGTTGAACTTAAACTCAAAACAGGTTAAAACTGAAATTGAATATCTGGGCGTGAGCACCGAGAGCAATGTGATTACAGATTTTCTGATCGAGGTTGCCGAATGGATAGGTGCCCGAGCAAAAAAATCATATTCCGGTCAAGTACTGTGTTCGTTTAGCCGGATATGCAATGTTTCTACCAATGCTCAGGCAAAGCTGCCCATTGGATTTAATACCGGTTTACGCGACACGAATGCTGCTAAAGAAACGGTTTTCAATGAATTGTCTTGCACCATTCTGATGTATTTCCGCCAGCGCACGAGCACCTACGGCAATTGTGAAACACTCAGGCATTCAGATGCTTCAGGTTTTTTAAGAAGGATTTGCTTATTGCCCCGGTTAGAAGACCAGAAATGCCCGAAAAAATGAAAAACCACCATTTTTTAATAGCATTCAGTTTCTTGGCTGTAATTCTAATTAGCCGCACTTTCGATGATACTGCCGCCCCTATGACGCCATTTTGGTTGGCTTTTGCCGTAGTGGTATTGCCTGTTTGGCTCTTATTACTCTGGAAGGATTTCAGATCAGATACTCCCTTGCCCTCTAAAGGGGAAGCCGCGCTCCGCTACGCGATTTACAGTTATATTGTACTGGTTTACGGCACTTGGCTTTTTAGCAATTATCAATCAGGGAATACAACTGAATCCCATTTTAACTTGCTTTACCGAGCCGTCTGGGTGCCCGGATTTGAAATCATACTGATTATTTTCATCCTGGTTTTTGTTTATCGCGATCGTGCCAAAGAAATAATAACCACCCGGGAATCGGCCCTGGAACACACCTGCCGGGCGTTATTGAATACAGGCGACCTGGAACAGGCCATTCAACTCCTGCGGCAACAGGCCGGCCTGAAGGGTGATCTGCGGTTGCAAAATGACCTGGTGGTATTATCCGCAAGCCGGGTATTTACCCTAAGCGCCTATCAGCATAAAAAAATTTCAAAAGCGGTGCATGACGAATACCTTGCCGGCCTCGGCTCGGAACTGCTCGCCCTCGCAGCAAAACTATAAGCCCTAAGCCCTTTGCCCTCCCCCCTCAGGGCAAACGCATCAAAAATGTTCAATAATTGCCTGATACCCACAAAAAAAACGGCCCGGCGGGCCGGCATCTCGGTAGCAATTGTGACCAGTCGTGTTTACCGTGGCCCAGCGGGCCACTATTGGGCATATAAAAATCGTGTAATACCGGCCCGCCGGGCCGGAAACTGCCAATCAGTGGGCCAATACTACCGGGATGCCGCCCCATCCGGGGCGATTTTGATGCGTTTGCCCTGGCTCTTTGCCCTCCGCTGCCTTACCTTTGCCGCCGAAATGAGCCGAATACTTGCTATAGACTACGGGCGGAAACGCACCGGAATTGCCGTCACCGATCCGCTCCGGATCATTGCTTCGGCACTCACGACCGTGCCTACCGGCGAGGTATTTGCTTTTTTACAAAAATACTGTGCCGAGGAAGCCGTGGAAAGTTTTGTGGTTGGCCTGCCGCTGTATCCGGACGGGAATCCCGCCCAAATTGCCGGGGAAGTGGATGCCTTTGTAAATCGCCTGCGTAAACTTTTCCCGGAAAAACCAGTTTACCGGCAAGACGAACGCCATACCTCCAACGAAGCCAAACGCATTATTCTGGAAAGCGGTGTCAAAAAACAAAAACGCCGGGACAAGGCGCTGGTGGATAAAGTTGCCGCAGCGCTGATCCTCGAACAATTCATGGAAGAAAATTATTGGTAAAAATATGATCCTGCCAATTTATGCCTACGGGCAACCGGTACTGAAAAAAGTAGCGGAACCGATAACACCGGATTATCCGGCGCTTGCCGAATTTATCGCCAATATGTGGGAAACCATGTATGCCGCCGATGGTGTCGGGCTGGCCGCTCCGCAAGTGGGCGAAGCGGTCCGGCTGTTTGTGGTCGACACCGTCCAACTCGAAAAAAAAGACCGGGAAGATCAGGAGCCCGGTATCAAAAAAGTGTTCATCAATGCGCAAATGGTGGAGGAAAGCGGCGAACTGTGGACCTACGAGGAAGGCTGCCTGAGCATTCCGCGCATCAGTGGCGATGTGGAACGCATGCCGACCATTCGCCTGCGCTACCAGGACGAAAATTTTGAACAATTCGAGGAAACATTCACCGGGGTGAACGCCCGGGTGATCCAGCACGAATACGACCACATTCAGGGCGTCCTGTTTACCGAGCACCTGAAACCGCTTAAAAAACGCCTCATCCGCCGCAAACTGGAAAACATCCGGCTCGGAAACATTGAAACCGACTACAAGATGCGCTTCGTCAAGGCGCGTTGAGCTTGTTTTTTTCAAAAAAACGGGTGGCAAAATCCAGCAGCGAGCCGAACCGGTAATCAACCGTCATCGAAGCCAACGCGGCAGCATCTTCAAATTTTCCATCAATCAGGACCGTACGCATACCCAGGCTGTGCCCCAGCTGCATGTCGCTGGCCGAATCGCCCACCATCCAGGCATTTTTAAAGTCGATCTCCGGAAAATCACTCCGGGCCTGCAAGGCCATGCCCGTTGCCGGTTTTCGGCAGGCACACCCGGCGTCGGGGTGGTGCGGACAAAAGTAAATACCGTCGAGGCGCCCGCCGGCGGCTTGCACCAGCGCCTGCATTTTACGGTGTACGGCATCGAGGTCGCGTTCGTCCATCAGGCCCTTACCGATGCCGGCCTGGTTGGTCACCACAACGATGCGTCCGAAATGCGGCGCCAGCAGGGCAATTGCCTGCAAAGCGCCTTTTACAGGGTGAAAATCTTCGGGATGGCGCACATAATCGCCGGGAAGACGGCGGTTAATAACGCCGTCACGATCGAGGAACAAACTGGGTTTTTGTTTCATTTCTGGCCGCAAAGAAACATAATCTTGCGATACCTGTCGTGAACCTTTCAGAAAAGCGGTGGTTTAAGAGCAACATTTAAACTGGCTCCTAGCCAAGACACCTACTCGTTTATGCACATTACCATCCTTTCAGCCAGTACCCGTTTGAACCGCCAGTCGCACCGCGTAGCCCTGGCTTTGGAAAAATGGATTAACGAAAACAGTATGCACACGGCCGAAGTGCTGGACCTGGCCGAATACAATTTTCCGGTAATGGAGGAAGTGTTGCACCGGCACCCGAATCCGCCTGCAGGCCTGGTGGATTTTGCGGAGCGCGTCCGCCAGTCTGATGCCCACCTGTTCGTGTCGCCGGAATACAACGGCACCTACACCTCGGCGCTGAAAAACGCGGTAGACTACCTGAAAGAGAAGGAATTTGCCCGCAAGGTTATCGGTGTCGTCACGGCTACCACCGGTATGCTGGGTGGCATTCGCGCAGCACTCAGCATGCAACAACTGGTGCTTGGCATCGCCGGCTACGCTATCCCGCAGATGTTGACGGTGCCGCAGGTCAGCCAGCGTTTCGACGAGCATGGCCACCTGACCGACCCTGCTTTTGAAGCAAAGTTTGCGGGATTCCTGGAGCAGTTTTTCTGGCTGGCCGAGGCGGTAGTAGCGAAGAAGGCGGCTGTTCCGGTTGTAACCGAAAGTGGCTTTTAAATTATTCACCACGGAGTCACGGAGGGCACGGAGAAGCTACGACGTCAGGTCAGGCCATACAGGACTATCCCATTAGATGGTTTTGCCACTAAAAACACTAAGTGCCACTAAGTTTTCACTAAGCTCATAAGATGATTTTAGTGTTTTTAGTGCTCTTAGTGGTGGAAAATAAACTTGTGACACGGCCTCGTTGAATAAAGAGTCCAGATCGGACAACCTCAATAATTTTACCGGTATATTTTACGTCCTGCGTCCTGCGCTAAAAATCCGTCCCCAGGGCGATATGCAGCACGGGGTCCTGCACCACGCGGGTTTCGATGCCCCAGCCGTAATCAAGCCGTAAATACATGCCGAAGATTGGCGCCCGCACGCCGACACCATAACCCGCGACGAGCGGGTCGCGGAAGTAGTTCACTTTTACGGTCACCGTCGGCGGATTGAACACAAACACCGTGTTCAGGGGGTTGTCGCCGCGATAGGGGCTGCGGCCCTGCCAGGCGGTTCCGACATCGAAGAAGCCGATGATCTGGAAATTGCGCCAGAAGTTGCCCATAACCGGTTTATTGGAAAAGTACTTGAACACTGGAATGCGCAATTCGCTGTTGATCAGCGCGTAGGAGCTGCCGTTGCGAATATTTTGTTTAAAACCGCGCAGGTTTGCCGCCAGGGTTTGATAGGCAAAGTTACCTTGCTGCGGCACCGGAATGTTGTTGTTGAATGAGGGGAACAGCCAGTTGTCCACACCGCCCAGGAAATATAAAATGCGTTCCGACCCGAAAGTGGTGGCCGCAGCCAGCCGAACCGCCAGAATCGACCGGCGGTCGAGGCGCTGGTAGTGGCGGGCATCCAACCCGACAACGGTCATAAAGCCGGAATTGAACTTCAGGCTCCAGTTGGGTTGGGTATTGAATTCAAAACGTTTGACCGCTTCAACAAACACCTTGGCGCGTGTGCCGGTGCGTAAATTCAAATCGACATCCACGGTATTGTCGTACACCGCGCTCAGGCGCAGGGCCAAACGCTGCTCGGCATAATCAGGAGTTTCGAGTGAGTTCCGGTTCGTGCTCAGCGTGATGGATTTATCTTGTCGAATGGTACCCATGGCCCGCAGGCTGAAAAAAGGATCGAGTGGGTAGCGCACTTCATACTGCCCGAGCAGCGTGTTGGTGCGTATCTGGAGGGGTATGGGGAAATTGCCGGGCTGGGGGTTGTCAATCGAGTTGACCACTGTTTTACGGTACAGGGAAATCCGTTTGTCCAGACGGCGTTTTTTGTTATCCATCCAAAGATAATACTCGGCGCCGTTAAAGGTCGTTGGCAAGCGGAAACCGGCTTCGATCACGTAGTCTTCGAGCAAGTCTTTAAAATTGGCGCGCAGGAGCACCCCGGGCGGCGGCGTACTGAAGCCATCGGGCGACCCGGCATAGCTGTCCAGCCCTTCGAACAGCAGGTTATTGTCCATGGTGGTGGATATAAAGTCGGTGCGGAAGCGGAGGCGGTACGGCACAATGCGGGAGGGCTGGAAGCGAATTACACTGTTTTGTTTGCCAAATTCCATCAGTGCGGTCCGTTCGGCAAACCGTGCGCGTGCAGGTACTTCGCGCAGGCTGTCGGCCAGGATATTGGGCGTCTGATCCTGCGGATTTGCAGTGACATCCGGCACCGGTGGCGGCACACGCAAATGCCCGGGCACCTGAAACAGCCATCCGGGCTCGATCTTTTGAACGGTATCCTGCCGAACCCGCCAGGTAGCGCCATTGTTGATTTCCGGCTCCTCGGCTTCATCTTTGGGGAGGTTGGCCGGGTCTATGGCCGGACGCGGCGGTACCGGCATGCCGGCAGCCTTGAGGCTTAATTCCCGGAAGCGGGTAATCCAGGCTGCTGTTGTTGTTTCGGTGTGTATCGGCCGTATGAAAAACTGAGTTTCTTCTTCGCGCCGAACGATTTCCGCCAGTTTGCCGGCGCGCGGCGACAGGTGCTGGAAAGCGATGTTCCGGTCGTAATTGGTTTGGTTTTGGCTGACGGGTCGCTTTTTGAGCACCGGATAGGTCCGGATGCTGTCGATCATCGCAGTATCAACATTGAGCAGGACGGTGTCGGTCGGTGCAAAAAAGAACAACACCCGTTCGTCGGGCCATTCGCCTTTTTGAGTGGTATTCATGGCTTTGATTTCCACACCATCATTCAGATAAATGATATCCTGGTAAAACGCGGTATATGTTTCCAGGTGGCCTGCCTGCCGGTTGAACACCCCGCTTTCATCGCTGATAAAGGTGAAATGTGTGCTGTCGATACCGTAGGGCGCGCGTTCATCGGCGAGGGGTGTATTGGAAATTCGCACCAGTTCCGGGCTGCGTGTTTCCAGGTCATAGAAAAAAATGTCGAAGTTCCGGATCGGCAGAATAGTGTCCAATTGTTGCGTGGAAAGGGTATCGCTCAGGCGGTTGCTGGCAAACAAAATACCCCGGTGGCCGTCGAGCACGGTCACGGTGGCATCCAGGTCGTCCCAGAAGTCCTGCGTGAGGCGCTCGGTATTCCGGTTGACGGTGTGGTAAATGAAAAGGTCGGCGTAGCCTTTTACGCAGGCGGAGAACACCAGGTCGATGGGGTTGATGTAGTCGATGCTGTACACCCGCTGGTATTCCGGGGAAAGCACGGATTCCTCTTTTTTCCCGGTTTCGAGGTCGATAAGGGTGAGCATGCCGACATCGCGGCGCTCGTACAACACCGTCAGGCGCTGGTTGTCGGGGTGCCAGGCCAGGAGGGGATAATTGTAGTCGGTTGCCTGTTGTGCGTTGCGCACACCGCCTTTCAGGATACATTTTCGCTTGTCGGATTTGAGGTCTTGCACCCAGACCTTCCATTTTCCAATATCATTGCTTACCCAGGCTACGCGTTTGCCGTCGGGGCTGAGTTTGAGTTGTGACAACGGCAGATCGCGTTTGTTCTTGAATTTTAGCTGGCCTTTTGCGGGAGGTTTGCGGGTGCCCTGGGCTTCATCGCGGTAGCGTTGGTTGAAATACTCCATCAGGGCGTCGGTGGTTCGCCGGTATCCGCCGCCCAGTACATACAAAAAGCCTGCATCGACGCTGCGGTTGATCCGGGTCAGGTAGAGCAGGTTACTGATGGTCCCTTTTCCGAAGTGCAGGGCGATATAATACCAAAACACGTGGCCGGCAAGGCGGGGATGGTCTTTGGCCAGTTTGTCGAAGTTGTCGTATTGGCCCGAGAGGATCAGGTCGCGCAGGGTATTGTCCAGTTCGGTGTTCCATTCTTCTCCGCAATATGCCGTAAGGCCCACGGTGTACCAGCCCGGGAGGTTGAGCAGTACGGCATTTTGAACGATTTCCTGGAGGTTGGCGCCAAAAAGCATGGAATTGATGAGTACCCCGGCGGCGCCTTCGCGGATTTGTGCGCGCAGGTGGCGGTGGTCGCCGTCAAAATAGACGAACAGTTTGTTCCCGATCACTTTTGTTTCGCCCGATTGAATCCGGAAAAGATTGTCTTCTCCGATATTGCTCTGTTTGAGGTCGGTCACATCGCTAAACACCAGCATTTCAATTTTCCCGGACATCTGGTGCTCCAAAAGTTGTTGCACATAGCCAAAATCCAGCTCGGCCATTTGGAGTGCTGATTGAGCGATATTGCGCGCATCGCCGTACCAGTAAGTATCGAAGTTGGCGGTTTCGTAGTGCATCCACTCGTCGAACTGGCGGTGGTATTGCACGCGGTTTTTTCCGAAGGAAGTTTGCGAAGTGGTTTGTGCCCGGGGCGTATTTGGGAAAAGCGAAATGGTAATGGCACAAAAAAGAAGGTGTCGAAGTATGTTGTGCATGTGATGCCGGGTTTTGCTCAAAAATGCTGCCTTTTACTGAATATACAATGCGGCTAATGGCAAAACGTCGGAATAGCGAAAAAGATTTTTTTTCTTTGGAATTCAATTGTTCGACACAGACAAATCGGATTATGAAACGTGACCATCGACCCAAAATCACTATTGAACCCACCCAAGCCGACCGCCTGCTGGAGGGGCTGGCGGCCACCGGGTTGCTGTTGCTTTTGCTCCTGCCTGCTGCATACTACGGGGATTTGCCCGATTCCATCCCACAGCACTTCAATGCTGCGGGCGAGGCGGACCGCTACGGTTCGAAAGCGGGTATTTGGCTCCTGCCTGCGATGGGGGGCTTGTTGTACACCTTGCTGACGGTGCTCAACCGCTGGCCGCATATTTTTAATTACCCGGTAACCATCACGCCCGAAAATGCGGAAAAACAGTACCGCATGGCTACCCGCCTGCTGCGGGGGCTCAAAACCCTGATCATGTTTTTATTTGCGGGAATTACCTGGGGCATCATCCGGGGCGCTATGTCCGGAAATTCGTCGCTCGGGCCGGCGATACTGGTGATTGTCATCGGTTCGGTTTTCGGTGTGCTTGGTTGGTACATGTGGGCGGCATTCCGGAATGCATAAGTTGGGTCAGCACATGAAAGGTAAGCTGCTAATATTCCGCCAGCCAATGGAAACGATCCTGAATAATCTGCGCTTTTTGCAAACGCAAAAAATCCAGAAACGCTTTGGCTTGGGGTGTCAATTGCTTGTCTTTCAACCAAACAAATTGCCAGGTTGACTCAATAGGGAAGCCCCGGACAGGAATGATTTGCAACTGTTGGTTTTTCAGCTCATTCTTGATACCGATCAGGGGCATTATTGAACAGCCCAGCCCGGCTAATACCGCCTGTTTGACGGCTTCGTTGGAGGTGAGCTCCATCTTTTTTCGCACCTGGAGGCCTTTTTCATCAAAAAATTTTTCCATCGCATACCGGGTGCCGGAGCCGGGTTCGCGGTAGATCAGGGGTAATTTGCCGAAAATTGACCAGTCGTAAGGCCGCTTTTGGAACGTCAATTCGGTGTTGGCTACCAGGTGTAATACATTGCGCATCAGCGGTTCGGTGTGCAGGGTCAGTTTTTCGGGTTTTACCGACACCAGCGAAAAGTCCACCTCGTTGTTTTCAAGGCTTTCGATCACCTTCGTTTTGTTGGTCACATCCATCACCAGCTCGATTTCCTTGTATATCCGCATGAAATCGCTCAGGAAATAGGGCATCACGTATTTTCCGGTAGAAACCACTGATATTTTCAACCGCCCACCCAACAGGCCCTTAAAAGCCAAGGTCTGGTGGTTTATCCCGTGTACTTCGTTCAAAATTTTTTCAGCCGCCTCGGCAATCCCTTTTCCAAAATCCGTGATATACAATTTTCTGCCGATGACCTCCGTAAGCGGGATGTCGAATTGGCGTTGAAAATTTTTCAGCTGGATGGAAACGGCCGGTTGTGTTAAATACAACTCTTCCGCAGCCTTTGTAATGCTCTGTGTCTGAGTGATTTTGAGGAAAATTTGTAGCTGGTGCAATGTAAAATCCATAAAAAAACCTTATGATTATCATTGCAAACATAAATTATAACTTATTTATTTTGTTTAGACTTTTGTGCCGTCAACATTAAAAAAATACAAAATGACAAGGATAACAATTGCAAAAGGAGACGGCATTGGGCCGGAAATTATGGATGCCACGCTGCGAATTCTTCAGGCTGCCGGGGCGCAACTGGAATTTGATGAAATCGAAGTGGGTGAAAAAGTATACCTGCGCGGAGAAAGTTCGGGTATCTCGAAGGGCGCCTGGGATGTGATCCGGCGCAACAAAGTTTTCCTGAAAGCGCCCATCACCACACCGCAAGGCGGGGGGTACAAAAGCCTGAACGTGACTATGCGCAAGTCGCTGGGGCTCTTCGCCAATGTGCGGCCCTGTACCAGTTACTATCCTTTTGTAAAAACCAAGCACCCTAAGATCGATACCATCATTATCCGGGAAAATGAAGAGGATCTTTATGCGGGTATCGAGCACCAGCAAACCGATGAAGTCGTACAATGCCTGAAGCTGATCAGCCGGCCGGGTTGCGAGAAAATCGTCCGCTATGCGTTTGAGTTTGCCAAACGCTATGGCCGCAAAAAAGTGACCTGCCTGACCAAAGACAACATCATGAAACAAACGGATGGTTTGTTTCACCAGGTTTTCCGGGAGATCGCACAAGAATATCCGGAAATTCAGAATGAGCACCGGATCATCGATATCGGCTCGGCGATGCTGGCAGATACGCCCGAGGTATTTGATGTAATTGTACTCCCCAACCTCTACGGGGATGTGTTGTCGGATATTGCCGCGCAAATTGCCGGTTCGGTTGGTTTGGCCGGCTCGTCCAATATCGGGGAACAGTGTGCCATGTTTGAGGCGATCCACGGTTCGGCGCCCGATATTGCCGGGAAAAATATTGCCAATCCTTCCGGATTGTTGCAGGCGGCGGTTATGCTGCTCAATCACCTGGGGCAGTGCGCAACAGCCGAAAAAATTCAAAATGCCTGGCTAAAGACCATTGAAGACGGTATCCACACTTTTGATATCTATCAGGAAGGCCTGAGTACGGCTAATGTGGGGACCCGCGAGTTTGCCGATGCCGTAATTGCCAACCTCGGCCAACAACCAAATACCCTGCAGGCTGTAACCTATCGGGAAGGCACCTCCTTTAGCCTGCCTGGATACCAGCGTAAAACCCCCGCGCGCAAAGAGTTGGCCGGCGTAGACCTTTTTGTACACTGGAATGGTCTGCAAGCCGCCGAACTGGCTGCTGCCTTGAAGAAACTGGAGAGCAAAATGTGAAGCTCACCATGATCACCAACCGGGGCATTAAAGTGTGGCCGGATGGATTTGATGAAACTTTTTGCACCGACCACTGGCGCTGCCGCTTCAGCAGTGTGGATGAGCGTAAAATGGATAAAAAGGAGATTATCGAACTGTTGCAGCAATGTGAAGCGCACCAAATCGATACGATTAAAACGGAAAACCTTTATTTCTTCGACGGGAAACAGGGGTTTTCGCTCGGCCAAGGGCAGTAAGTGCAATTTTGGCCCATGTTCCCGTGGGAGGGGACAAGTGAGGCGGTGACTGGCAGTCTAATGTCGTCAATTTAAGAAATCAGAGGAGGTGGACACTTTTCAAATTTGACTTTTCAAATTGAACTTTTGACTTTTTTAAGAGCAATATCAGTTCGAGAAGTTCCTTTTAAGTCAAATTTGAAAAGTCAAATTTGAAAAGTCTAATTTGAAAAGTCAAAAGTGTACACCCACCCAAATACCTTAAGTTGACGACATTAGACTGGCAGTCACCGCCTCACTACCAGACCACGTTGGGAATAAGAGCCGCAATTTTACTTTTGGAACAATACATTCACCAAATAATACGGCACATCATGACCATACAAGAAAAGCAATTACCGCAACAATACCGCCATTCCCGATCGGTTAACCAGGATACGGATATGTTGGTAGACGAAATGCCGGAAATGCGGCACCAGTTTCAACTCATCAAAGGAAAATTTTCAGCCAAAGACGCTGAAGAACTCTTGCTGGAACTGATTCATAACAAAATCAAGTTTCACAGCCTGGAATCCCTCATTATTCTGGAACGCTACAACGGCGATACGGCGCCATCCCAAAAGCGCATTCAGGAATTGAAAGCGGCTCGTGCATCCGTGCAGGAGTTTCTAAAACAGGCTCGTGAAGCCGGTTGGCAGCTTGAAATAAAAAGCCGCGTTGAGATCAATGTAATTCGATAATTTCCATTGATAATTTTCCATTAAGTAAAGAAGCGCTCCTGGAGTCAGGGGCGCTTTCTATTTACGATGGATCGTGAAAAGTTGCAGGTACACGCCGGTAAAACAAAAAAGCGCTCCTTCCTTCAGGAGCGCTTTTTTTAATGATTTACCGATACCATTTAGCGCGCAGTACCCGGGCCGGACCGGTTTGGAAAAGTGTGGGAAAAGCGTGAAGGGTACAAAAAATATGTGCCCTGGTCGTTCCCGGCGTTCCGGCGCTTTTGTGTCCGGTGATCTATTACCCGGCGTTGGGCAGGCTAGTCTGCCTGATGTCGCCTGCATGCCGGATAGTGGAGGGATTAAAGAATGATGAATGATGAATGATGAATGGGTTCACCGTACTGGAAAGGTGTAAAATTCATTATTCATCATTCATAACTCATCATTAAATCAAGCCGAGCAGGCTTCGCAGGTCGGGTCGTCCAAACTGCAAATCTTGCCTTCTACCTGGTCGGGTGTGATGGCCGACATTTTCGGCGCTTCTTTTTCCACTTTAACCACCGCCTCGTTGGTCACTTTGTTGGCCACAAATTTCTGCTGGTGTTTGTCGCTGAGTGTAAACTTGATCGGGTCGGTGGCCGCCTTGGAACGCAGGTAGTACATGCCCGTTTTCAAGCCTTTTTGCCAGGCATAAAAATGCATGGAGGACAGTTTGGCAAACGTCGGCGCTTCCATGAACACGTTGAGCGACTGGCTTTGGCAAATAAAGGCGCCACGGTCGGCGGCCATATCCAGGATGACCTTTTGGCTGAGTTCATAGGCCGTTTTGTACATGTTGCGCACTTCAGCCGGTATGGCTTCAATACCCTGGATAGAGCCGTTGGCTGCCATGATGGCCTCGCGCATTTCTTCATCCCAGAGCCCGAGGCGCACCAGGTCGTGCATCAGGTATTTGTTCACCACGATGTGCTCGCCGGCGAGGGTACGGCGGGTGTACAGGTTGGCGGTGTAGGGTTCGAAGCACTCGTTGTTGCCGAGTATCTGGCTGGTGCTGGCCGTGGGCATGGGTGCCACGAGCAGGCTGTTGCGCACGCCGGATTTTTGCACCCGGGCGCGCAGGCTTTCCCAGTCCCAGCGTTTGGAAGGGTTCACGCCCCAGAGGTCAAACTGGAACATGCCTTTGCTGAGCGGTGAGCCCTGGAAGGTTTCGTACGCGCCGTGTTTTTCGGCAAGAGCGCAGCTTTCGGTCATGGCTGCGAAGTAGATTGTTTCAAAAATGTCTTTGTTCAACCGGCTTGCTTCCGGCGAATCGAAAGCCATACGCATCAGAATAAATGCATCAGCCAGGCCCTGCACGCCCAGCCCAATCGGACGGTGGCGCATATTGGAGCGCTCAGCCTCAGGAATCGGGTAATAGTTAATATCAATAACCTTGTTCAGGTTGCGGGTAACAACTCGGGTGATTTCATAGAGCCGCTCAAAGTCAAATTCTCCGTCCGTTACAAATTTGGGCAGGGCAATGCTGGCCAGGTTGCACACTGCCACCTCATCGGGGGCGGTGTACTCGATGATTTCTGTGCAGAGGTTGGACGACCGGATGGTGCCCAGATTTTGCTGGTTGCTTTTTTTGTTGGCGGCATCCTTGTACAGGATGTACGGGGTGCCGGTTTCGATTTGGCTTTCCAAAACGGCGTTCCACAAGTCGCGGGCCTTCACCGTTTTGCGGGCGCGACCTTCCTGCTCATACTTGTGGTACAGGGCTTCAAATTCGCCGCCGTACACGTCGTACAAGCCGGGGGCCTCGTTGGGACAAAACAGGGACCACTCCGCGTCGGCTTTCACCCGCTCCATGAACAGGTCAGAAATCCAAAGCGCATAAAACAGGTCGCGGGCGCGCATTTCCTCCTTGCCGTGGTTTTTCTTCAGATCGAGAAACTCGAAAATATCGGCATGCCAGGGTTCGAGGTACACCGCGAAAGCGCCTTTGCGCTTGCCGCCACCCTGGTCGACGTAACGCGCCGAATCGTTGAACACGCGCAACATCGGAATGATCCCGTTGGAGGTGCCGCCGGTGCCTTTGATATACGAGCCTGTGGCCCGGATGTTGTGAATGCTCAGGCCGATGCCGCCGGCGCTTTGCGAGATCAGGGCGCAGCGCTGGAGGGTTTCAAAAATACCTTTGATGGAGTCTTCCGTCATGCTGAGCAGGAAGCAGGAAGACAGTTGCGGCTTGGGTGTGCCGGCGTTGAACAGCGTGGGCGTGGCGTGAATAAACCAGCGCTCACTCATCAGGTTGTAGGTTTCGATAGCCGCCTCGATGTCTTCTCCGTGGATACCCACAGCCACACGCATGAACAGGTGTTGCGGGCGTTCGACCACCGCGCCGTCCATCCGCATGAGGTAGGAGCGCTCGAGGGTTTTGAAGCCGAAATAGTCGAAGTCGAAATCGCGGTCATAAATGATGGCGCTGTCGAGCTGGTCTTTGTATTTCTGAACCACTTCGTACACTTCCTCGCTGATGAGGCCGGCGCGCTCGCCTGTTTTGGGGTCCACGTATTTGTACAGCGCCTTGACCACACGGTGAAAGGATTTTTCGGTCTGCTTGTGCAGGTTGCTCACCGCGATGCGGGCAGCCAGTTTGGCATAATCCGGGTGGATAGTGGCCATGGTGGCGGCGGTTTCGGCAGCCAGGTTATCGAGTTCGATGGTGGAAACTTTGTCGTAAAGCCCTGCAATGACTTTTTTGGATACTTCGATGATGCTTACAAAATCGGTATCCAGTCCGTAACAGAGTTTGCGCAGGCGTGCCGTGATTTTGTCAAAAGACACGTTTTCTTTTCGTCCGGAACGTTTGATTACATGCATGGTGTAAGAGTTTTTACTTGTTATTCAGTTTTCGAGTATGTATGTTTTGAATTTTTTCAGTTCCCTCACTTCGGTCTTGATTGGATGCAATTTTCTATTTTCTGGTTATTGGGTAAAGTATTTTAGATTTTTCAGGTCCCTCGCTACGCTCGGGATGACAGGCGTTTCGGTTGATAACTTTTTTATCAGATGCCTCGCTATGCTCGGCATTTTTGCGGGCTGAGGGTACATTGTGGGTATTATGGTTCTATATTTTATCATTTAAAAATTGCCATTCGGGGTTAAATTCAGTTATCAGAGTTTCCTTTTTTGCCCGGTTCCACCCTTTAATTTGTTTTTCCCGCGCTATAGCCCATTCGATGTCCGGGAAGTATTCATAGTAAATCAGGTTGTAACAAAAATACTTTCCCGCGAAAGTGGTTTTGGGGCCGTTTGCATCTGTCAGATGCTCACTCATTCGTCTTTTCAAATCGTTTGTCACGCCTACATAGAGCACTGTTTTTTTGGGGTTAGTTGTGATGTAGATATAATAGTTGTGGTCTTTCATGGCTTGTGGTGTTATATTATTAACTACGTACTTCGGATTATTTTTTCAGTTCCCTCACTTCGTTCGGGATGACAAATCCCTTCAAAAAACTTTCTTTTATCAGATGTCTCGCTATGCTCGACATTTTCACAAGCCCGGTCGGAATATCGAGCGTAGCGAGATATCTGATGGACTGGTTTTATTTTGCATGCTGTCATGCCGACCGAAGGGAGGCATCTGAGGGACTGGAGGCAAAAGACACGTTTTCTTTTCGTCCGGAACGTTTGATTACATGCATGGTGTAAGAGTTTTTACTTGTTATTCAGTTTTCGAGTATGTATGTTTTGATTTCGGTTGCTTTTTGCAGACTTGAGCCTGCCGGAAGGAATTGGTTTAGAGGGGGGAGTTTAATTAAAACCGCCACCCGGCCCCCACAAACACCGCCCGGTTTTTCATATCCAGTGCACCCAGCGATTGACCATTATCGTCGGTCAGTTCTATGTTGGAAATATTGCTCAACCCAAGTTGAAATGCTGCAAACAGGTAAGCAGGGCCGATATTGCCGGTCAGTTTGGCCGCCAGGCCGAAATCGGTTGCCGCAAACAGTTCATCGTCTTTGGTGCTGGTCCAGTCAACGACATCACCCAATTTAACCTGCTCGGCCAGCCGGAACGACAGGTATGGCCCGACGGCAATGCCGAGTGCTTCAACGGGGTGGAATTCAAGCTGCGGCTGTACGTCGAGGTACCCCAAGCGGTAATCAACCCGGCCGCGGTACAGCGCGAGCTGGCCGTTTTGAATAAAAAAAGCGCCTTCGGTTTCGTAGTGAAACCCGCGCTGGGAATACTGCACGGCTACCGGCACGGCCCATTTTTCGGAAAAAGCAAGGCGGAGGTTGGCGCCGGCAAAAAAGCCGGTGCGAAACCTGGCGTCGAAGGCGTCGCCGGGGTCCGGGGTCACCGTGGAAAAAACCGGTCCGGCTTGCAGCTCAACGGAAAATGCCGGCTTCTGTGCCTGAAGCCCTGAAGCAATCAGCAGCACTGCGCAAAAAAACAGCAGGGATCGGATGGAGTTAATTCGGGCGAGCATAGCCGGTTTTGTTTTGTCTTAAATCAATTGGAAAGGGGGTAAAATAGTGCCGGCACGAACGGCCCCACCGGACGCGCCGACACAAAAAAAGGAGCTAGTTAAGCGGTGGTTTGGTCATCCACGGAGGCTCCGGGAGCATTGCGCTTCACCGAGTCGATGCCGTTGTCGCGGCCTTTCTCGTCGGCGTACATCTGGCTCGAACCGACCACCTGGCCGTTGGATGCTTTGAGGTTGAAGTAGAATTTTCCGTTGGCTGCGGTTTGGCGGTCAAAACGGGCGTCATCCTGCGAATTGGTACGGACGGACTCGACGCCGTTCATGCAGGACGGTTTGCCGGCATAGCCCTGGCTGGTGAGGATTACCTGGCCGTTGTCGGCTTGCAGGTTGAATTGGAAATCGCCGTTGGCGCGCTGGGATATTACGAACTTACCCATGGTCAATATTTTTTGGTTAAAAGAAAATTGGAAGGTTTGGGGTTACCGGTGGGGGGGTTCTGGTTTCCGGTTGGGGGGGGGGGGGGGTTCCCCCCCCACAGGGGGGTGAAAAAATTAACCACTAAAAATCGGCGTCTGTGGTAAATGCCTGTTCTTCGCGATTGGTCATAACGCCCGCTTTCTGGTAGTCGCCCACCCGTTTTTCAAAAAAGTTGGTTTTACCCTGGATCGAGATCATGTCCATCCACTGGAAGGGGTTCGCGGTGCCGTATACTTTTTTGTTGCCCAGCGAAAGCAGCAGCCGGTCGGCCACATACTCGATGTACTGGGTCATTAATTCGGCATTCATTCCGATCAGGGATACCGGCAAGGCATCGGTCACAAATTCTTTTTCAAACTCGACTGCTTCGGTAATGATCGCTTCCACTTCCTTCGGATCAAGTTTGTGCCGGAGCATGGAATAAAGCAGGCAGGCAAAGTCGCAGTGCATGCCTTCATCGCGGCTGATCAGTTCGTTGGAAAAAGAAAGCCCGGGCATGAGGCCACGTTTTTTCAACCAGAAAATGGAGCAAAACGAGCCGGAAAAGAAAATGCCTTCCACGGCTGCGAAGGCGATAAGCCGGTGTGCAAACGAGGGGGCGTTTTCAATCCACTTCAGTGCCCAGTTGCCTTTCTTGGACACACAGGGCAGGTTCTGAAGCGCTTTGAACAGGAAGTCTTTTTCTTTATTGTCTTTAATATAGGTGTCGATCAACAGGGAGTATACCTCCGAGTGGATATTTTCGATGGCAACCTGAAACCCGTAAAAACAACGCGCTTCGGGAATCTGGATTTCCCGCATGAAGTTGAGCACCAGGTTTTCATTTACGATGCCGTCGCTGGCGGCGAAAAATGCCAGGACGTGTTTGATGAAATGGCGCTCATCGTCATTGAGCTTGTTGTCCCAATCCTGAAGATCCTGTACCAGGTCAATCTCCTCCGCCGTCCAAAATGACGCTTCGGCCTTTTTGTACCATTCCCAAATTTCAGGGTATTTGATCGGTAACAAGACAAAGCGATCGGGATTCTCCGCCAGGATAGGCTCGACGGTTGCAGTTTCTTTTACCATTATAAAATGTGTGTGTTTGTTTATGATGAAAAAATATTGTCCAGCCGACACATCCGCTTCCCTGTCCGGGTACCTGCCTGCTGCAGGGGGCCGGCGTGAAATATGCAATTCGGTCAGGCTGACTGTCAGTGCAAATTACCGGTATCGCGAAGGGACATGGATTGCAAAACGAGTATATTCTAAAACTTCAGGGAGTGGTTTATGAACATACTCAAAGGCGGAGCCACACTTCCAAGAAGAAGTGCAGACAAAATTAGCGGTTTTTTGGTTTGCGAGCCCGTAATTTTTCCACACGATGTTAATAACTTTTATAAAAAACTGATTTACAGGTATAAACTAAAAAGCAACGCGTTGTGGATATTGTGGATAACTCCTGTTAGTATTTTTTTGGTATTTTTGAATTTCTGCAAAAAATGCCAATACTGCCCATACTTAAGCGCCTGAAAGCGAGTCAGAAAAGTCTGGTGCCTGCGCTGTGCAAACGCATTTTTTTTATGTGGAAAAATTTCTTCCCCGCATCCCGGTATTTTTCAAAATACATCAAACCAGGGATCGGGAAAACAGCCGCAACGCGCACTTTTGCAAACACAACTTCGAATTCACCCTGATTTGATATGTTCAAGGCAACGAAAACGTTACTCCTGCTGCTGGTCGGCCCGGCACTCCTCGCACAAGTGCCCTACACCGAAAAACAATTCGACTGGTCTGTGGAAACCAATCTGGTCTACGGCACGGCGACCAATTACCTGGGCCTGACCGATACCCTGACTCTCGACCTGTACAAACCGTTGAATACCGACTCAACCCGGCCCCTCGTGGTACTGGTGCATGGCGGCTCCTGGCTCGGTGGCTGCAAGGAGGACATGGCCTGGCTTTGCGCCGAAATGGCGGCGCGGGGATATGTGGCTGCTACAGTAAATTATCGCAAAGGCTGGCACAAAGACGATTACGTACCCAACCCGATTAACGCCGGCATTTTTGCCGGTGGCAACTGCCTGTACGCCGCCGATTCCCTGGAGATCATCCGCGCAATCTACCGGGGCATGCAGGACGTAAAAGGCGCTATCCGCTGGCTCAAGGCGCGGGTGTACGCCGATTCGAGCTGCAACCAGGCAGTGCTCGTCGGCGGCGAGAGTGCCGGCGCCTTTCTGGCACTGGCGGCCGGGATACTCGACCAGCCGGAAGAAAAGCCCGCCGCTTGCGCCATCCTGCCCGATGCACCGGCCCCCGGCGCCAATTTGGCCAATTGCTACGCCGTGGAATGTCAGATGCTCAACCACGCGCTTCCCGCCGGCGCCCTGGCGCGCCCCGATCTCGGGCCGGTGGAGGGCGCCCTGAACCTCAACGGTTTCGACGCCAATGTGCAGGGGGTGATCAGTTTTTATGGGGGCGTACCCTCGGAAGCGCTGGCCGCCAATTGGCTGCAGGGCCCCGACACGCCGGCATTTTACCTGTACCATCAAACCTGCGACGGCATTGTGCCCTTCAACTACGGCAAACCGTTTTTCCCGATCTCGGCTTATTGCAATCTCGGGTTTACACCCTGGCACTACAATCTCCCCTTTGTTTTTGGAAACGGAGCTATCGCCAGCCACCTGGCCAACCT
This sequence comes from Lewinellaceae bacterium, assembly GCA_016716135.1. Taxonomy (GTDB): domain Bacteria; phylum Bacteroidota; class Bacteroidia; order Chitinophagales; family Saprospiraceae; genus M3007. Next base: position 223,832 of record JADJWX010000002.1, read on the forward strand.
TGCCGATCCGCCGCTTTTTCAAACCGATTTTTTAGCCTGTAACAATTTTAATCCCAATCTCGCCCTGTTCGAATGCCTGCGATACAACGACAACGGTTCCTTCCACTACACGCACAACCGCCCGGAGCGCGCCGAGAAAATCGCGGCGTTCTTCAGCCCGGTAATTGCCGCCAGGCTCAACAGTCCCCCTTGCCTGGTCGCCACAGGCGCTCCGGCCCGGCTGTCCGGGATCAGCCTGGCGCCCAATCCGTTTCGCGATCATCCGGTGTTGCTTTGCAGCCGCGTACCCGCCGGGCCGGTGTGGGCCCGTATCTCGGATATGCGCGGCCGCCTGATCTGGCAATCCGAACTACAACTGGAAGCCGGCACAAACGCCCTGCCCTGGCCGGAAGGCATCCCGGCGGGCCAGTATCTGCTGCAGCTTACCGGCCGGGAGGGTGTGGAAAGCCTGCGTATGATCTTTTTGCGGTAAACGAAAGGCAGCAGATTTATTCTTTCGGGTGAACGGGTCAAATCGCCTACCTTTACCGGAAGTTCGCACAAAACCGATCTTCCAGCATGGAAAAGGCGCGTATCAGCATTGTCATCCCGACAAAAAATGAGGGCAAATATATCGGCCCGACCATCGAACAGTTCCGCCCCTACCTTGAATCGTACAAACTTGAAATTGTTGTTTCCGATGCCAACAGTACCGATGGTACCGCCGAATTGGTGCGCCGGTACCAGGCTGAATGGGGCGGGCATGTCAAACTGGTGCAGGCTGCCGGCAAGCAAAATATTGCCATTGGCCGGAACCTGGGCGCCGCTGCTGCCGGTGGCGACATCCTTTTTCACATGGACGCCGATGTGCAGATCCCGGATACGACGGTTTTTTTTGAAAAAATTTTGAAGACGTTTGAAAACCCGGCGGTTGTTGCTGCCACAGCCCCGATCTGGGTTTATCCGGAGGAGGCCAGCTGGCCCGACAAGCTGTACCACATCCTGATGAACGGGATTATCCGCCTGTCGTTTACCCTAGGCGTGTATCTGGCCAAAGGGGAGTGCCAGATTGTACGGCGCAGTGTTTTTGAAAAAATTCAGGGCTACAATGAAAAAATTGTCGCCGGGGAAGACTGCAACCTGTTCTACCGCCTGCACAAGGAAGGCAAAATCGCTTACTTCTACCGCCTGAAAGTGCATCACTCGCCCCGCCGTTTCCGCGAATACGGTTATCTCCGGGTCAGCCTGATCTATATTCGCGAAGGGCTCTCCCTGCTTTTTCTGCGGCGCTCCTATGTGGAGGAGTGGAAACCTATCCGGTGATTCGAGTGCGGAATTCGGAATGCGGAGTGCCGATCCGGTGCGTTGTGACTACTACCGGCCGCTTTGTTTTACCATTTTCAGGAGGGTGTCGTTATACTCTTTTGCTTTTTGCAAATCTTCCAGACCCAGGTGCATGCGGTAGCGCCAGTAGTGTTTCGGGTTGGCGGGAATGTTGATGCGTTCGGCGTGCGGGTCTTCACGCCGCAAATCACCATCCATGCCAAGCAGGTCTTGCAACTGAAAAATTGCCCACATGGCCGGGGAGTGCAGGTGCTGTTCGAGCAGTTTGCGGCAAATCCAGGGCTCGCAGAAGTAGGGCGCCGCGCCTTCGTAGCCAAGCATTTCATTAAAAAACCGCTGGATCAGTGCGCGATCTTCTTCCCACCATCCCCGAAGAGTGCTCATGTCGTGGGTAGAAGGCGTGACGACCGATAAATACGGCGCGTCGGCGGGGTGGAAAAAAGCAACGCCGGTTTGTTTGGGCATGCGCTGGATTTCCAGGCTCAATATCCCGAGTTCCCGCATCACATCCGGCACGCAGTGTGGCACCATGCCCAGGTCTTCGCCACAAATGAGCATGTTGGTGGCGCGCTTCAGCGCGGGTAACTTTTCCATGGCTTCCGCCTGCCAAAAATCGTCTTGGCGCCGGTAGAAATAATCCACATACAGCGCTTTGATCGTTTCCTTCACCTCGTCCGGCAAGTACTGAAAAGAACTGGTTTTTTCCATGCTGATCCGGAAGGCGTACTGCTTTTCCGGTGCGCCATCCGGGGTCACTTCAATCAGGATGATGTTGGACAGCAGTTGCAGCAATCCCTGTTTGACCGCCACAGCGTTTTCATCGAATCCGAATACCTGCTTTTTTGCCGCTTTGGCATTTTTTTCGCGTCGCCGACATTTGAACTAAACCAGGCTTCCACTTTTTGCTGGTTGTCAAATTCCGGTTTGAAACTGTAGGGACTCCCGCCCGACCAATGGCCGGCATCCGGGGTGCGGTCAAAAAAACGATCGCGCACAGCCGCCGCCACAGCACCAAAGTAATCGCCCAGTAGTTGGTCGTTGACGAAGGGTTTGCACAGCCGGTCATAATTAAACCCGACTCCGGCTTTGTGAAATTCGCGCTCCAGCACCGGAATTGCAGGCACGAAATAGCCCAGAATACCCTCCACAGCATCCAGCGGGATGCTCCAGATGCGGAAAAAGCCCAGGATGTGATCGATCCGGAATGCGTCGAAATACAGGCTCATTTGCTGGAAACGCTGGCGCCACCAGGCAAAATCATCGGCTTTCATTTGTGCCCAGTTGTACGTGGGGAAGCCCCAGTTTTGGCCGTTCACGGCAAAATCGTCCGGAGGGGCGCCGGCCTGCATATCCATATTGTAAAGTTCGGGCGCCACCCAGGCATCGCAGCTGTACCGGTAAATTCCGATGGGTATATCGCCTTTCAGCACCAGCCCTTTGGCGTGGACGTAGTCGGCAGCGGCTTTCAACTGCCGATGCAGCTGCCACTGCACGTAGTAGTGGATAGCCACATCGTCGTAATGGGCCGACTTTGGCGAAACCAGTTTTTCAATGGCTTTTTCTTCATAAACCCGGTGTTCGGGCCACTGGTTAAAATCGGTGGTACCGTGCTTGTCCCGTAAATAACAAAAGGCCGCATAGGGTACCAGCCAGTGCTGGTTGTCGGTGAAATAGCGAATGAATGCAGTGTCGGTCAAAAAGGCTGCTTTTTGCGCAGCATATAATTTTTTCAATATGGCCCATTTGTTTTGCAGAACGCCCTCGTATTCGACGGCATCGGCAGCATTCAGGGCCTGCTGGGTTTTGGCATAGGGTTTCAGCAGCGCAGCCTGTGCTTTCCCGGCCACTTCCGCCATATTCAGGTAGATGGGATGCAGGGCAAAGGCCGAAATGGCAGCGTAGGGATATGAATCCGTCCAGCTGTGTGTTGCCGTGGTGTCGTTGATCGGCAGCAGTTGGATCAGTTTGAGCCCGACTGTTTGGGCCCAATCGGCCAGCGCCGGCAAATCGGTGAATTCGCCGACGCCAAAACTGTTTTTGCTGCGCAAACTAAACACCGGAATGGCTACGCCGGCGCCTTGCCAGCGTTGGTTTGGAAAGCGGGCAAAACCGTCGTGCAAAACCACCCGGGTTGAAGCGCCTTTTTTTTCAGCGGGCCGGGGCGCAAAAAGCACCCGGTTGCCGCCGTCTTCAAATCCTTCGAAGCTGTTGGAGCGGGTATTCCAAACGCCGTATTTGTACGCCAACGGAAAATCTTCCGCCGACATATCGAGCCGAACCGACCAACCGTAGGCGCTCGGCTTGAGCAACAGCGGCGCCTTGCTGTCCCAATTGCGCAGCCCGGTACCATGGCCCAGCAGGCACACCACTTCATCGGGTTTCAGCAAGGGGGCTTTGACATTAAAACTGTGTGTAAACGGTTTGGCAGCTCCCGGTTTTTCCGCCGGGGGCATTTGGGGCTGCAATACCTGGAATGCCTGTGTTTCGAAGGCGTTTTCGACAGCGTCGGCAGGGTTCCAGTAATCGAACAATTCCACCAGGCTGTCCGCATCTCCGGGGAGTTCGAGCAGCCGTTGTCCCCACTCGGTTTTGTGCTGCCCGGCCTGGTTGTGCCAGCTGTACCAGTAGCGCACCGATGCACCGGCGGGTATGTCGGGTTCGATCAGGCCATGCCAGCGCGTATCGTTGAGGTAGGTGAGGGCATGTGTCGTGGTTTTTGCCGTATCGCCTTGCCGCACATCGATATTGACCGACAGATTTTCGCCGTATTGGGTGGAATAATAAAGGTGGAAATGGATTTTCATGGATATGCCTGTTTACCGAAACCCTGGAATCGGGAGCGAAAAATACGGGGAAAGTGGGAAACACAAAGCGGGCAGGACAGCGCGGTCCACATAAATCGGCGGCATCGTGATTAGCCCGTTGATCCGTTTGTCCCCCGGGGACATCGAATTCATTTCCGGGAAAGCATGTCGCTGTACGATTCCGCCAGGATATCCTCCGGTTGGATTTGAAACAACGCCATAAAAAAGGTGCATTGGGCGTGGAGTGTATCGTTGGGGAAATCCGGCGCCGGGGCAATCGCCTCAATTTCTACAAACTGACCCAAGCCGTCCAGTTCATCCAGGTGAATTTTGACGTTTTCAACGAAATAAATTTCACGCCGCTTTTTTACCTGTACCCGCACGCCGAGCGCCAGGGTCAGGCAGTTTAACAGCGCTTCCGGGTCGGTCACCGGTGCCAGGCATACTTCGGATGCCCGGGCTGCCGGGTCATCGCTGCGGTGGTAATGGATGAGATTGTTTTCGATAGTACCCTGGCGCAGTTTGAGCCGTCCGCGCCCTTCCGGCAGTTGGAAGTACGTGTCGGTTTGTTCGTCCAGACCACGGAAGTCGGCGTTGTTTTCCCGGAGCCAGCGGCGGATTTCAGCGTGGCGGTTGGTGCGGGCCTTGAGTTCGATGTTCAGGTGTTTCATGATTTTGAAAAAATGTCGGCGTGACTTCGAGTCACGCCGACATTAAAGTTTTCCCGCGATCTGCCAGATCGCGTTACACCAGCGCGTTCACCAGTTTCGCAAATTCCGCAATGGGAACCGCACCCTGATCGCCCTCGCCCTGCTTGCGCACGGAAACCGAACCGGCCTCCTGTTCCTTTTCGCCTACGATGAGCAGGAAGGGAATGCGTTTGAGTTCGTTGTCGCGAATCTTGCGACCGATCGTTTCGTTGCGATCATCGACCTCACCGCGCAGGCCTTCCGCTTCGAGTTGTTTTTTTACCTCATAAGCATACTCCGAAAATTTATCGGACACCGGCAACACCACAAACTGTTCCGGTGTGAGCCAAAGCGGAAATTTGCCGGCGCAGTGCTCGATCAACACCGCCGTGAAGCGCTCCATGGACCCGAAAGGCGCCCGGTGGATCATCACCGGCCGGTGCTCCGAGTTGTCGGCGCCGATGTAGGTCAGGTTGAAACGTTCCGGCAGGTTGTAGTCCACCTGGATGGTGCCCAATTGCCAGGAACGGCCCAGGGCATCCTTCACCATGAAATCGAGTTTGGGCCCGTAAAAAGCTGCTTCACCGAGTTCGGTGACCGTTTTTAAACCGGCTTCGGCAGCGGCATCGATGATGGCCTGTTCGGCTTTTTGCCAGTTTTCGTCGGTACCAACGTACTTCTGCTTGTTCTCCGGGTCGCGCAGGCTGATCTGGGCTGTAAATTGGTCAAATCCCATTTTCGCCAGCACGTAGCGGGTGAGATCGAGCACATCGAGAAATTCTGCTTTGAGCTGGTCTTCCGTGCAGAAAATATGGGCGTCGTCTTGCGTAAAACCGCGCACCCGGGTAAGGCCGTGCAGCTCGCCCGACTGCTCGTAGCGGTATACCGTGCCAAATTCGGCAATGCGAATCGGCAGCTCGCGGTAGGAGCGCGGGCGGTGGCCGTAAATTTCGCAGTGGTGCGGGCAGTTCATTGGTTTGAGCAGGAAAAGTTCGTTCTCTGCGGGCGTGTGGATGGGCTGGAACGAGTCTTCGCCGTATTTGTCCCAGTGGCCCGAGGTCACGTACAATTGTTTGGAGCCGATATGCGGTGTGATCACCGGGGTGTAGCCGCGTTTGATCTGTTCGGCTTTCAGAAAATCTTCCAGGCGGCTGCGCAGTGCGGCGCCTTTGGGCAGCCAGATGGGCAGGCCCTGACCGACTTTTTCGGAAAACATAAACAGTTCAAGTTCCTGACCAAGTTTGCGGTGATCGCGTTTTTTGGCCTCCTCCAGGAGCACCATGTATTCGTCCAGGTCCTTCTGTTTGGGAAATGTAATGCCGTACACCCGCGTCAGCTGTTTGCGCTTCTCGTCGCCCCGCCAGTAGGCGCCGGCGAGGTTGAGAATTTTGGCGGCTTTGATCGGCTCGGTGTTGGGCAGGTGCGGACCCTTGCAGAGGTCGACAAAATTGCCCTGCTCATAAAACGTGATCTGTCCGTCTTCGAGTCCGTCGATCAGTTCGAGTTTGTACTCGTCGCCTTTTTCGGTGAAATACTTGATCGCCTCGGCCTTGCTCACCTCGCGGCGGGTGTACTCGGACTTGTTGCGGGCCAGTTCGAGCATTTTTTTCTCGATCGCCGGGATTTCCGCAGCGGTGATGGGTTTGTCGCCTGTGTCGACATCGTAGTAAAAGCCGTTTTCGATAGGCGGTCCAATGCCGAATTTGATGCCCGGGTACAGGGCCTCCAGGGCTTCGGCGAGCAGGTGGGCAGACGAGTGCCAGAAGGTGTTTTTGGCCTCTTTGTCTTCCCATTTGTGAAACATGATCGTCGCGTCGGAGTTGATCGGACGTGTCAGGTCGCGCACTTCGCCGTTGACGGTGGCGGCCAGCACCACGCGGGCCAGGCCCTCGCTGATGGATTTGGCTACGTCGAGCGCAGTGGTTCCGGCGGCATACTGACGAACGTTGCCGTCGGGAAAGGTAATATTGATCATTAGAAAAAATGGTTTAACCCGCCCATACAACAGGCGGGGGCTCCGTGCATCCTACGAACGATGTGGAGCGGTTTACGATTGAGGCGCAAAGGTAGGGGGTGGAGGGCAAAGGGCAAAAGGGCGGAGGGCGAAGGGCAAACGCATCAAAATCGCCCCGGATGGGCGGCATCTCGGTAGTATTGGCCCAATGATTGGCAGTTTCTGGCCCGGCGGGCCGGTATTACACGATTTTTATATGCCCAATAGTGGCCCGCTGGGCCACGGTAAACACGACTGGTCACAATTGCTACCGAGATGCCGGCCCGCCGGGCCGTTTTTTTGTGGGTATCAGGCAATTATTGAACATTTTTGATGCGTATGCCCTGAGGGGGGAGGGGAGATAAAATCCTGTCTTTGCCCGGAATGTTGCAGGGGGGACCCTTAGGGCAGACGCATTAAAATATAACTGACCTCGGAGAGGTCGAATCAGTGTCGAATTATTTGACCGTAACACAAATTCGACCTCTCGGGGGGCGGAAGACAACCACCCCGGGAGGAACATTGCCTCGCCCCCACCCGGTTTCCCCCCCTGTTTTATTTAAGCGTCATCCGAGCGTGCAGCGCAGGGATGCTAAAAGCCAAATGCTTACCACAAATATTACCAATCATTGCACGCCGGTACCGAGGTCGTGAATCACGTCTTGTTCGATCCTTTTCTACAAATATTCGACCTCTCCGAGGTCGCTCGAGAATTTAATGCGTTTGCCCTGGGGGGGGCCTTGCGGTCGCCCGGTTTTATAATTCTCGCCCACCTTTATAATTGGAAAAGAAAATTTGACATAAAAATTTGTTTGCCCCGATATCGCCCGAACTCGACAGATTAACCGGTGCCATAAATATCCCGCAAGCGAATTACAGTTTGCTCCACGGTAAACTGGTCGGCCAATGAATTGAAATGCGTTTCCAGCCATTGATCCGTTTCTTCCAGGCGTTCGAACAGGAGCACTTCCGGCCGCTCCGTTTCGAGAAAAAGGATATGGCGCAGGCCCGGGATCTTTTTGTAGCAGGGCAATTTGTCCCCAAAATCGTATACCCGCGTATTTTTTGACAACACTTCAAACAGCAGCACCGGCGTCAGTTCGGCGTTCATGCCGGGGCGGTATTCGAACAATTTTGCCGGCTGCGCCACCACGGAGCCGTCGGGGTTGAACACGGCATGTTCGCAGGCCGGAATGCAGATCGGGCGGTTGCTGTTGTGCACTTTGAAGTCGGGGTTTGACTTTGGGAAAATTGTTTTTAGCAGATGCAACAATTCTGTCGTCAGGTTACTGTGCGGTTCTGATTCGTAGCTCATGGAGGCGATAATTTCCTGGTTAAAATAATCAACCCGGTATTCGGCAGCCTCCATGACTTCCCAGAATTCGTCGAACGTGGCCGGGAAACGGAGGATTTCCCCTTTCGAAAGTTCAAAGAGTTCGTCGTTGGTGCGCGGAAATTTTGTGGATGCAGTCATACGGTACCGGCTCTGGCTGGCTATGAATCTATTGGGAACTCAACAAAAATACGAAATATTTGGCATCTTCGCATGCTACCAAAGCCCGCTGTTTACCGCCAATTATTACGTCAATTAACTGCTGGACCCTGTCGCATTTTCCACTTAAAAACACAACCATGAAACAATTGCTTTTACCTGCCCTTGCCCTGTTTTTACTAGTTGCCTGCGGCGAAAACAAACCCGCGCCGCCAAAAAAAATCGAACAGTACGCCATCGAACAGTTTTACCAAACCAAACGCATCGGCTCCGGTATGTGGTCGGAAGACGAAACCCGCCTGCTTTACCACAGCGACGAATCCGGCATTTTCAACCTCTACGAAGTCAACGTGGCCGACGACGGCAAATCAAAAGCGCTCACCCAGTCGACCGCAGAATCGTATTTCGCGATCGACTACGTGCCGGGAACCAACGACGTGCTCTACTATGCCGACAAAGGCGGCAACGAAAACGACCATCTCTACCTGCTCAAGCCCGACGGTTCCAGCCAGGACCTCACACCCGGCGGAAAGGAAAAAGCCGGGTTTATGGAATGGACGTCGGACAAAAAAGCCTTTTTCTACCAGTCCAATGTGCGCGACCCGAAGTATTTCGACGTGTACCGGATGGACGTGGGCGACTGGAAATCCACGCTGGTGTACCAAAACAACGACGGCTACGCACTGGGCGACATATCGCGCGACGGGGATTACCTGACCCTGGCCAAAGTGATTACGCGCACCGAAAATCAGCTGTTCCTATGTGCCTTGACAACCGGAAATCTTACCGAAATATCCGAGGCGGACAAACCAGGCGCGTACCAGTCGTCCGGGTTTGGTGCCGACGGGAAGGCACTGTACTACACCACCGACGCCGACAAGGAATTCAAGTACCTGATGCGGTACGACATTGCCGGCAACAGTCGCGAAAAAGCCTTCGAAACCAACTGGGATGTCATGTACAGTTATCAATCTGAAAAGGGCAAATACCAGGTGATCGGCATCAATGAAGACGGCAAGAACAAGGTGATTGTCCGCGACGCTGCCGGTAAGGACGTTGCTTTTCCCGAAATCCCCGACGGAGATATAACCGGGGTAAATATTTCGCCCAGCGAAAAAAATATGCGCCTTACCGTAGGCAGTTCCAAAGCGCCCAGCGACCTGTACGCCTACAATTTTGAAAGCCGCGAACTCAAATGCCTGACCAATTCGCTAAACCCTGAAATCGATCCGGACAACCTCGTTTCCGCAGCAGTTGTCCGGTACAAATCGTTCGACGGCCTCGAAATTCCGGCCATTTACTACAAACCCCTGACGGCCTCTGCCGATTCCAAAGTGCCGGCGCTGGTGTGGGTACACGGCGGCCCGGGCGGCCAGTCGCGCGTAGGGTACAGCGCACTGATCCAGTACCTCGTCAACCATGGCTATGCGGTACTTGCCGTCAATAACCGGGGCAGCAGCGGTTACGGAAAAACCTTTTTTAAACTGGACGACCGGAACCACGGCGACAAGGATCTCAAGGACTGCATTTACGGCAAGAAGTACCTGCAAACCCTGGACTATATCGACGCCGAACGTATCGGCATTATCGGCGGCTCCTACGGCGGTTACATGACGATGGCGGCCATGGCGTTTACCCCCGACGAGTTCAACGTAGGCGTCAACCTGTTCGGCGTGACCAACTGGATTCGCACCCTGCGCTCCATTCCGGCCTATTGGGAAGCCGGGCGAAAAGGGCTGTATGCCGAGTTGGGCGACCCGTATAGCGCTGATTCGGTGCGCCTGCACGAAATTTCCCCGCTGTTCCACGCCGAACGCATCAAAAATCCGGTGATGGTGCTGCAAGGCGCCAACGACCCACGCGTACTCCAGGTGGAAAGCGATGAAATCGTGGCCGCCATGCGGGAAAACAAGGTGCCGGTGGAATACGTGGTGTTCCCCGACGAGGGGCATGGTTTTATAAAAAAAGAAAACCAGATCAAAGGCTACGGCCAGGTGCTCCATTTTCTGGATACGCATTTGAAAGCGCCGGTAGATCTGAAACAATGATTGTAGCACAAGTCCATTGAACATGATATCGAATAGGGGAAAAATATGTCAGGCCATCCCCTACTTGCCATGTCGGAGCGCAGTGAGGCGGTGACTACACGAATAGCGTCGCAATTTAAGAAATAAAGGTAGGTGCACTTTTCAAATTTTGACTTTTCAAATTGAACTTTTGATTTCTCCAAGCGCAATATCAGTTGGGAAGTCCTTTAGGTCATAATTTGAAAATTCTAAAGTGTGCGACCTACCCAAATGGTTACTATTGACTACATTATGCAAGCAGACTCCGCGTCACTACAGCCCGATGGAAACACCCTGGATGTAAAAATTTTAAAGTCTCCGGCAGCACGCCGGATGTACTAAAATCGCGTTTTTTACGGTTATAGATATTCAAACTGCCGCAGCTGTCCGTTCCAACCTGAATCGAATCATTACACGTATGCTTCAGCACTTTCTGTTCTGTTTGATTTTATTGCCCCTCCAGCATCTCAACGCGCAACAAACGCCTGCAGCGGTACCCTCGCCCATTGGCACCTGGCGTACTACCGACGACGAAACCGGCGAAGTCAAAAGCCATATCCGCATTTTTGAAAAAGACGGGCAGCAGTTCGGAAAAATCGTCAAACTCATGCGGGAAAACCTCAATCATTTGTGCGACAAATGCGACGGCGAACGCAAAAACAAGCCTGTCCTGAACATGGTCATTATTGAAAACATGGCCTATTCCGATGGGCACTGGCAGGGCGGCCGCGTGTTGTACCCCAGGGAAGGCAAGTGGTACAAACTGAAGTACTGGCTCCAGCCCGGCAATGCAAACTGCCTGGTCATGCGCGGCTACCTCGGACCGTTTTACCGCACGCAGTACTGGCACCGGGTGGAATAAAAAACAAAGACCCGGATGATCATCATCACCCGAGCCTTTAAATCAAAACACGCTTCAATTTTAAGCGAATGCCTGAGGCTGCTTTCATTTGGATCAGGCAGGCTTATAAAAAGGTTTTTGGGGCTTTTGCTCCATTTGGATATTTGTTCAAGCCGGTTAGCGTGCTCGCGCTTACGGGCATTAGACGAAAGCCGCGTGCGGAACATCATCAGGTTTTCAAAAAAAATTCCAGAAAGATTTACGGCGCCACCGGAACGTCGAGGAGTGCCTCGATAGCCGGCCCCGGTTTTTCCAGAAAAACAAGCGCGTGCTCGCGCACGTCGTCTACCACATTTGCGGGGTAAACAAAGGCGCGGTCGCGAAAAAGTTCGCGCAATTCGGCGGCATCCAGGGCAGTGATCTTCCCGGCATACTGCTCTGCTTTTTCAAAGCAATACTGCAGGCGATCGAGCAAAAACTGGAAATCCCTGATCCAGATCACGGTATTTTCGGGCAAGACCCGGAAAAGCGACACTTTTTGGTCCTGCCGGAAACGCGTGTTCAGGTTGGGCACGATCTGCATCCGGCTGATCGACTGTTTGGATAACTGGGTCAGGGGGTCGAAGGTGCGGATGCTTTCCACCTCGTCGTCGAACAGTTCGATCCGGTAGGGCAACTCGTTTCCGAAGGAAAATAAATCCAGAATGCCGCCGCGAATGCTGAACTGGCCGGGTTCGTACACAAAATCGGTGCGTTCAAACCCGTATTCGACCAGTACCTGGATGACAAAATCGACGTCGAGTTTTTCTTCCCGGGCAACCTCGATCCTGCTTTGGGCAAGCACCTCCGGCGACACAACTTTTTCGAAAAGGGCCTCCGGGTAGGTGATTATGACCCCGCCTGCGGAAGCGGCGCCCAGCCGGCTCACTACCTCGCTGCGCTGCAAGGTTTGGGTTGGGTTCAGGACGTCAAAAACGGCCGGCCGCTTGAAGCTGTCCGGGAAAAAATGTACGGTATCGGTCGGTAAAATGCCTTGCAGATCATTCAACAGGTAGGCTGCTTCTTCTTTGCTTTCGGCTATGTACAGGCCGGTGGGCGCCGACCCGGAAGCGGCTGCCAGCACAAACGCGAACTGCGCACCCATAAGCCCGGCAAGGTGTACGCGGGCATGGGGCTGTTGGATCGCCTTTGAAAGTTGGACTACGGCTGGATGTTCGCGGTAGCGCTCGAGGAGGTGGCCGGTGTTGCTCACGCGGCAAAGGTAGGGAGGCTATTGGGAAAATTATTGCAGGCGGTTGTCTTCCAGCAATTCTTTCCGTTCAATTGTACTTTCAGGATGGTTTAATCCAAAAATTCCGATACTTGCACGGCAACCGGCTCCGTCCGTCGTGCGAACGCCTTTGTTTTCTTTCCCAAAACCGAGAAGATCAAGACGAACGCTAAACGCTCATGGCGCGCAAGAAAAAATTTCGCTCTTCCAACCAGCCTGCATCCAGCCAGGCGCCGGTTTCTCCTGTTAAACCATCGGACAAGGGGCTGCACGCACCCGTACCCCCATCGGATACCCTGCTTCCGGGCAACCGGCAGGCGCTTATCCTGTTGCTGATCTTGTTGGCTGCCGGCTTGCTGATCCGTGCGCTGAATTTGTCTGAACTCAGCCTCTGGATGGATGAATACGTGCACGTAATGCGTGCCAAACACTTTCTCGAAGACGGCGACCCGCTGCTCACCGACGACAACAACGGCATATTGCTGACGCTGACACTGCTGCCGGGTTTTGCCCTGTTCGATTCATCGGTGTTCTGGGCGCGGTTTCCCAGTGTGTTGTTCGGGCTGGGGCTGATTTACGTTGTTTATCGTTTGGGCGCGCACATGTTCAACCGCTACGTGGGCCTGTTTGCCGCCGGGGGGGCAACCTTTTCCCTGTACCTGATCTTTTGGTCTCGGGTGTGCCGCAACTACGCTCCGCTGGCCGTTTTTTATGCGTTGCTGGGTTTGCTTTTCCTGCAAACTTTTGAACTGCAACCCGACCCGAACGGGCAAGATCGCTAGACCCGCCTGGGGCTGTCGCGCCGGCATGTGTTGCTGTTTCCGGTGGTGGGCGTGCTGGCCTTGCTGTCGCACCAACTCACGTTTTTTCTGGTTTTTACCCTTGCCATCTACAGTATGCTACGGCTGGCAGGGAGTTTCTGGACGGCTGGGCCGGTGGCAGACCGGCGCAAATTTGCCTGGCTGTGCGCGCTGACCATGCCGTTTTTGCTGGTGGTATTTGTACCGCCGCTGGGCAATGCGTTGAAAAAAGCCCTGGCACCTTTTCTGCTCTCCAATATTGCCGACTGGGCAATCCCGAACTGGCATCGCCTGGCAGGCTTAACCAAGGCCAAACCATGGGATGCTTTCCACATGTACCACGGGGTGGTGCATTACGACCTCAACTGGTTGTACCTGCCCGCATTGGCAGGCTTTGCGGCAGCGTTTTGGTTGCGACCCCGGGCAGGGCTTTGGTTGCTTTGCAGTGTTGCCGTGCCTTTTTTGTTACTGAGTTTTGTATTCCGGGAGCCTTCCCTGCGGCGCTACATGATTTTTATTTATCCCTACTTTTTTATTGCCGCCGGGGTCTTTTTCTATGCCCTTTGGCAATGGTTGCATACGCGGATTTGGCCGGCGATGCCCCGGCTGGGGAAGCAGTTGCTCCTTGCATTACCCTTTTTGCTATTGTTGTTTAACGCCCATTGGACGGGCATCCAGGATCTGGCGCTGGCGCGCAAACTGGAAGGGCATATTGTTGACAGTCGTGTGGCCAACTGGTCGTTCACCAATTGGAAAGAGGCTTGCGAATTCGTGGATGCGCAACGCCAACCCGGCGACCTGCTGATGGCAACCGTGCCCACCGCCGTGTCGTACTACCTCGAACACGAGCCGGTATTGTGGTTCCGGCAAACATATTACGACACGCGTGAAAAAAAGTACAAACTCCATCAGCCCAATCCCACGGGTGGTCCCAGCGCCGCTTCGGTGGAAGATCTGGTGCGCACGGTGCAGGCAGCACCCCGCGGCTGGTTGCTGGCCGATTATTACCTGGATAATATTTTTACCGACGAGCGCGCGCTGTTGTGGATGTACCAAAATATGCACTACTACGAGCAGGCATCCTCCGACGGGAGTGTCATGGTGTTTGGATGGGATCACTCCAAACCCAAACCCGAACGCCAGAACCTGGTGGTAGAACTGGGCCGCGACGACGATAAGATCGAATCCAAGGAATACCACATGAACCTGCCGCAGAGCCTGTTTTTGCAAAACCAGATCGAGCTGACAGTGCGCACCCGCTGGGTGGATACCAACCGCGAAGCACTGGTGGTGTTCAATGGCGCAAACGCCGTTTGGCTGCCGCCAAACCAGGGGCCCGGTATCGAAGAAGCAGTGTTGACCCTGCAACCCGAATGGCTCAAGCCGGGCACCAACACGATCCAGGTTGTTTACGAAACCAAGCGGCCAAGTGACCCCCGAAAAGGGTTTACACTGTATTTTCTTTCGATAGCAGGGAAATGAGATGATGCCCGGAGGAGGCTTTACTCGTCCTGCGACTTCAAGTCGTAGGACGAGTAAAAAACTACTCCTCCACCGGCACCGGATTGCTCTGCCACATCAGGAATGCCTTCAGAAACCCGTCGAGGTCGCCGTCGAGCACGGCGTCAGGATTGTGCACCTTGTGGCCGGTGCGCAGGTCTTTCACCCAGCGATCGTCGAGTACGTAGGAGCGAATTTGACTGCCCCATTCGATCTTCGATTTCCCGGCTTCAATTTTATCTTTTTCCTCCTGGCGTTTGCGCAGTTCCAGCTCGTAGAGGCGGCTGCGCAGCATCTGCATGGCCCGGTCGCGGTTTTGATGCTGGCTGCGTTCGGCCTGGCATTCCACCACAACGCCGGATGGCAGGTGGCGCAGGCGCACGGCCGACTCCGTCCGGTTGACGTGCTGGCCACCGGCCCCGGAAGCCCGGAACACATCCATCTCGATATCATCGGGCCGGATGTCGATCTGAATGGAATCGTCTTCCACCAAGGGGTACACAAACACGGCGGCAAACGAGGTCTGGCGTTTGCCCTGCGCATTGAAGGGGCTGATGCGCACCAGGCGGTGCACCCCGTTCTCGCTTTTCAACCAGCCGTAGGCATAGGGCCCTACCACTTCGATGCTGGCCGATTTGATGCCGGCTTCTTCGCCGGCTTGCTCGAATAATTCGACGACTTTGAATCCGGCGCGCTCGGCCCACATGCGGTACATGCGCAGCAGCATCGCTGACCAGTCGCAGGCTTCCGTGCCGCCGGCGCCGGCATTGATGGTCAGCACAGCCGACATTTCGTCTTCCTTCTTGTTCAGGGTGCTCCGGAATTCTGCATCGGCCAGAATTTCGGCCGTGCGCGCATACTGTGCATCTACCTCTGCTTCCGTGCTCAGGCCTTCTTTCTGAAATTCGAAGAGCCCTTCGAGGTCGTCCACTTCACGGGCGATGGTGTTGTAATCGTTCACCCAATTCTGGCTGATACCGATCTGGCGCTGGATGCCTTCGGCGCGTTTGGGGTCGTTCCAAAAATTCGGGTCGAGGGTTTGGCTGGTCAGGTCTTCAATTTCGCGGAGCCGGTTGTCCACGTCAAAGATACCTCCTTAAGACCGCCAGTTTGTCCTTCAACTCTTTGAGTTGTTCGCTTGTCATAACTGGTTATTTTTTTTGGGTTGGAAGGTTTCGGGTTGGAACATGCGTCCGAATTTTTGGTAAAACAGACCTCGGAGAGGTCAAATATTTGTAGAAATGAACCGGCTAAACGTTATCCGACCTCTCCGAGGTCGTCGCACTTTTTTAAATCCATGATCTACAAAAATTTGACTTCTCCGAAGTCATTTTGAAAATTCGGGACAACTCCTGTTCTAACCAAACACCTTCTAACCAATTTTAAAGTACTTCAACGTAAAAAATCAGTTCGGAGTTCGCCGGGATCTGGCCGCCGCCGGCAGCCTGTTCGCCGTAGCCGAGTTTGGAGGGTATAAATAAGTGTGCGCTGCCACCGTGATTCAGTTGCATCACGCCTTCGTCAAAACCCGGGATCATCTGCCCGACGCCGGCCGGGAACGGATACGGTTCGCCGCGCTGGTACGAGTTGTCAAACATTTGGCCCGTGGTGAGGCAGCCATAATAATGCACGCGCACCTGCTCGCCGGTTTTGACGGGGCTGCCGGTGCCTTTTTCTTCAATCAGCAATTTCAGGCCCGATTCTGTGGTCGTCAGTTTGTCGGCCAGTTTGCCGGCGGCGTATTCCTGCACCAGCGATTGGGTTTTGTTTTGCACGGCCTGGAATTTGGCTTCAGCCTCTGCTTTGGCTTTTTCTTTTTCATCTTTCGTGATGACATCTACCAACACCAGTTCGTGGCGCACTTCCTTGGCGTCCTTAAGGCCCGGGGGAATAAACTGCTGGAGAAAAGAATCGATCGGTTCAAAAATGGTGGCGCTGTCGCCTTCACCCATCAGCAACATGGCGTCGTAGAGCGCCGGCACACGCTCGGGCAACTGGTCTTTGGGATAAAGCGTGTATTCCTGCGGGCCGCCAAAGCGTTTTTGCGAGCTCGACATGAGGGAATCGCCAATGTAGACATAGCTCTGAACCAGAACGGCTTCGCCCGGTTGTGGTTTCACGCCACCTTTGTCGGTGTGGTTAATAAAACGGTAACCGTGCTCGGTTTTGATACCGTCGGATTTGCAGGCTGTAAAAAACAGGGCTGTTGCACCCAGGGCAAGAATCAATAAATTACGCATAGCTGGTGATCTTCTAAGTTGTGGAAAATTTTAATTCGACAATGTTGAGCAGGGCGTTTCAGGGGCATTGGGCTATTTCAGCAAGGCTGCCTTGTACTGGGGCAGCAGGTCTTTGAATTTCTGAATGGTTGCTTTCAGACTGGCATGGGAGTGCGCGCCGGCGGCATTTTTGTGTCCGCCGCCGCTGAAATGGGTGCGGCAAATTTCCTGTACGTCCAAATCGCCCTTCGAGCGCAGGCTAAGTTTGACGATTGTCGGTTGGTTATGAATAAAGGCAGCCAGTTTGACATCGCGGATAGACAGCAGGTAATTGACGATGCCTTCCGTATCGCCGCGCTGAATTTCAAACTCCTCATAGTCGCGGCGGCTGAGCCAGATAAATGCCGTGCGGTATTCGGGCAGGTATTCCATGCGGTTGGCCAGGCAGTGCCCGAGCAGGCGCAGGTTTTTTACTTTTTGGGAGTTGAAAATCCGGTCTTGCACGGCAGTGTCGTCCAGCCCCCGGTCGATCAGGTCGGCCACGATGCGAAACACCTGGCTGTTGGTGGCATGCCGAAAGGAGCCGGTATCGGTGACAATGCCGGTGTACAGGCATTTTCCAACGGTCGGGTTGATTTTTTGCTGGTCGCCCATGCCGGTGATAAAGCGGTACACCAGTTCGCAGGTGCTGCTGGCTTCGGGTTCGGAAAACTCGAAATCGGCGATGGGGTCCGGGTACAGGTGGTGGTCGATCAGGATGCGTTTCCCGGGCAGGTTTTGGATGTATTCGCCGAGTTTGTCGATGCGGCTAATGGCATTGAAGTCCAGAAAAATGAACAGGTTTTTCTTGTCCAGCACTTGTTTACATTCCTCGGTGTGAATGTCCCAGATCAGGATATCCTCCGATTTGGCTAAAAAATCAAACTCGTAGGGGAATTCCGAAGGAAAAAAAACATGCACGGTGTGGCCGTGCTGCTCCAGGTAGTGCTGCATGGCCAGGGAGCTGCCGATTGCATCGCCATCGGGGTTGCGGTGCGAAAAGATCGCTGTATTTTGCGGGTACTGCAGCAGTTGCCGGAGTTCGGCTGGAAATTCCATGTCGGCAGCAATTTTTGGGTCTGATATAAAAAGGGCCGCAAAAGTACAGCGATCCGCGGTGTTTTGCCGGGATGGGCAGTTTTTTTTTGAAACTACGCTTCTCCGGTGCCCTCCTGCTGGTTGATCTTTTTAAACTGCTTGTCCAGGTAGAACAAATTGCGCGGCTCATATCCCATCCGCTCGATAATGGTAATGATCTCACCAAGGTTCCGTTCGGCTTCCTGTTGTTCGAGCACGAAAGGCTGGAGGAAAAAATAGGTGGCATGCTCGCCGTTTTTCTGGCACCAGCTGGCCAGTTCGTTGATGGCCATGCTCACATTGTGTTCCAGTTCAAGCACGTGTTTGAAGGCTTCAAGTACATTTTTAAACGACTCCTGCACCTTGCCAAGGGCATCTTTCAGTTTGGCCTTGCCGCCGTTGGCATTGATATAACGGAAAATCTGCATCATATGGTCGCGCTCTTCCTGCGCGCTGTTGTAGAAGTATTCCGAAATATTGGGCAGGCTCTCCCCTTCGGCCCAGGTGGCCATTGCCAGGTAGGCATTGGCGGCGAAGGCTTCTTTCTGGATTTGTTCGTTGAGTTTGGTTTGTACTGCTTTGGATAACATGGATGAATTGTTTTTTTATAAAATCTTGGGTAAATACAATGGAATCTAAATTTCTTACTTTAATCCTCTGTGTGTCTCTGTGCCTCCGTGAGCCTCTGTGAAACTTATTTATGCCACAGAGGCTCATGGAGGCACAGGGAAACACGGCGAAGAAACTTTTTCATGGTAAACAGGTTTTGTTCGGGAACATATTTTTTTCCGCACATTTGAAAATAAACCGGACGAACGAAGATAAGGCAACACCATGGCTCAAGCGAAAAAGAAAATCCCCGTTTCAGAACAATTTTCCTCCCTGCGAAATGTCCCGCGTTTTTTCCGCATGATCTGGCAGGTGTCGCCGGCACTGACCCTGTGGAACGTCGTGCTGCGCCTGGTGCAATCGGGCGTGCCGCTGGCCATGCTGTACGTCGGCAAGGAAATCATTGACCTGATTGTGGCGGCGATCGACCAGCCGGCCGGCGCAGTGCCGGTCAGTTCGCCGGCACACCCGGTTTGGATTTGGGTAGGAGCCGAATTTGGGCTTGCCATTGCCAACAGCCTGCTGGGCCGGGCCATCACGCTCACCGACAGTTTGCTTGGCGACCTGGTGAACAACGACTCTTCGGTGCGCATCATCCGCCATGCCGCCACACTCGACCTGTACCAGTTTGAAGACGCTACGTTTTACGACAAACTCGAACGCGCCCGCACCCAAACCGCCGGGCGCACGGCCCTCATGAGCATGGTGCTGTCGCAGGCGCAGGACATCATCACGGTCATTTTCCTGTCGGGCGGCCTCATCGCATTCAACCCCTGGCTGATGGTGATCCTGGTGATTGCCGTGATCCCCTCGTTTGTCGGAGAAACCCGCTTCAACCGCGAATCGTACTCCCTGACCCGCTCCTGGACACCCGAGCGCCGCGAGCTCGATTACCTGCGCTTTGTGGGCGCCAGCAACGAAACGGCTAAGGAAATCAAAATTTTCGGCCTCGAGGGTTTCATCGCCGACCGTTTCAAAATCATTTCCGACAAATATTTCAAGGCCAACCAAAAACTGGCGCTCCGCCGGGCGGCCTGGGGCGGTTTTTTTTCGGCTCTGGGTACGGCATCGTACTATGCGGCCTACGTGTTTATCATCGTGCAAACCGTGCTGGGCGCCATCACCCTCGGTACGCTCACGTTTCTGGCCGGGGCGTTCAGCCGGCTGCAAGGCTTGCTGCAGGGCATGGTGAACCGTTTTTCCCGGATTACGGAAATGGCGCTTTACCTGCAAGACCTCTTCGACTTTTTGGAACTCCAGCCGCTCTCCCAGTCCCGCGCCGGCCAGCGTAAAGTTCCGCACCCGATCCGGGAGGGCTTTCGGTTCGAAAATGTCGGTTTTCAATATCCTGAAAGTGAAACCTGGGCGCTGCGCAACCTGAGCTTTACCCTGCCGCCCGGCGAAAAACTGGCGCTCGTCGGGGAAAACGGCGCCGGGAAAACCACGGTCGTCAAACTGCTCGCCAACCTGTACGAACCCACCGAAGGGCGCATCCTGCTCGACGGGGTGGACCTGCGCGAATTCGACCCGGAGGACTTGCGGCGGGAGATCGGCATTATTTTCCAGGACTACGTGCGCTTTATGTTCACCGCCGGTGAAAACATCGCCGTCGGCAATGTTTCCGAATGGGAAGACGCGGCGCGTATTCAATCTGCTGCGCAAAAAAGCCTGGCGGATACCGTTGTGGAAACCCTGCCTAAAAAATACAAGCAAATGCTGGGCCGGCGCTTTTCGGGCGGCGTTGACCTTTCAGGCGGCCAATGGCAAAAAGTGGCGCTGGCCCGGGCCTACATGCGCGACGCACAGCTGGTCATCCTCGACGAGCCGACCGCTGCGCTCGATGCCCGCGCCGAGCACGAAGTGTTCCTGCGTTTTGCCGAGCTGATGCGCGGCAAAGCGGCCGTGCTGATCAGCCACCGGTTCAGCACGGTGCGGATGGCCGACCGCATCCTGTTTTTGGAAAACGGGCGCCTGCTCGAATTGGGCAGCCACGAGGAACTGCTGGCCAAAGGCGGCAAGTATGCCGAATTGTTTCGCCTGCAGGCAAAAGGGTATGCCTGAACTTACCAGCTCGCATTGCCTACCTGGACATCCAGATCCGTTTTCCCGTTCGTCAGTTGCACCCAGTAGCCTTTGTCGTTCAGGCGCAGTACCTCCAGGGTATACATTTCTCCGCCGATATAATTCAGCGCTGTACCGATTGCCAGGGGTGTGGGCGCGGCCGGAGGCGCAGGACTTGCTGCGTCGTAGAGGCCAATCACCGCTTTCACGGTCCAGTTCTGGTTGGCAGGGGCGTTCACCTTCAACGTAGCCGTGCTGCGGCCGTCGGGCGAATTACAGCTGCAAAAATCGGGGATAACAATTGAACAGGCTACTTGTGTGCCGTTTACGGTGGCGGTAGCCGTCTGGGCGCAATCGGGACCGGTGGCCACCACACGGTAGTCGGCGTTCGGGTGGCAGCCGAAGTAGATCGATCCGCCATTGCCCGGCAGCGGCGCGCCAAGATTGTTGCCGCCGGCGTCCTGCAACTGATAACTCACGCCGGTTTGGGTATTGGCCACACCGATAACCGGCCCGGCATCTTTCATGCAATATTCCGGTTCGAACACGATTTGCGGAAGCGCATCGTCGGTCAAGATAGAGCCGGTGCCGTTGAGCGTTGCGCCTCCGCCCTGGAAGGTAACCGAGCGGCCATTTGCGTTCAGGTTGGACAAAATGAGTGCAAACTGTTCGTCGGGTTCAATATTACAGTCGCCTACGACAGGCACGCTCACTGTTTTTTGCAGTTGGCCGGGCGTCAGCGTATGGGCGCTGCTGACCGGCTGGTAGTCGTTGTCGCCGGTGGTGGCGCTGCCGTTTTGCGTAGCGAAATTGAACGACACATTGGCATCGGCGGGGTAGTTCATGGTGATGTCGAATACCAGATTTGCCGTACCCGCATCGCCTTCCGCAATGCTTGGGCTGGTCAGGGTAAGCACTGCCGCGTCGTCGTTTTCGATAGTGCCCGTGCCGCTGTCGTCGAGGATGGAGCCGTTGACGGGGTTGGTCAAGGTTATGACCACCGTTTCATTCAATTCCACTTTTTGGTCGCCGTTGACCACAACCGCAACCGGGAACATCGTGCTGCCGCCGGCTGTAAAAACTGCCGTTCCCGCAGCGAGCACCTGGTAATCGCCGTCGGCAGTGGTGGCCGTGCCGCCGGTGATGGCGTAATCAACCGAGCAATCGCTGGCGTTGTTGGAGCGGCTGATGGTGAAATTCAGGTTGGTCGTACCGCCACTCCCTTCCACCACGGAGGGGTCATTGATGGAAAACTGGGTGTTCACGATCCCGACCTGATAATCTTCCACCTCGCCGTCGGGTGCCAGGCCGGTAAACGACAGGCCGCCTGCCGAACTGAGCCGGAAACGGGCAAACGTATTTCCGGGCACGGCGCCGGGAGGTACGTTAAAATTCAGCGGGTTGTTGCCCGCCGCTACAATCTGGCTGGCAAATATTTGTTCGCCGGGGTCGGCAAAACTGCCGTTTGCGTTGAAGTCCACCCAGGCGTCGAGCCGGCCTGCGCCGGAGGCATTCACGGTGATATCGGCCATGGTATTCGTCACCAGGGTAGCGGGCAGTGCCACTCCGTCCTCATCATCGCCGTCGGCATCGGAGTCGTCGCCGTTTGCCGTGGCAGTTGGTTGGCCGTTAGAGTCGCCGTCATTCAGGTTGCCGAGTTTAAGGTTGGAGCCGTTGTGCCGGGCGCCGTTGGATGCCAGCAAGGTGGGATATGTTGGATCGGGCGCGTCGCCGAAATCGATATCGTCGTTCAGGATAGTCACCGGCGCCGACATTGAGGCCATGCCTCCGGCAAACACGATGTTTCTACCAAAAAAATCGCTCTCGTCGATAAGGACATTGAACTGCTCATCCGGCTCCATTTTCGTGTCGCCGACAATAACCGGAATATCCGTATCAATTTGCCCTACCGTGGAACCAACCGGGAAAACAAGCGCCGGGTTCAAATAATCGTTATCGGCAAACAGGGCCGTGCCGTCGGTATGCTGGATGCGCAGGTTAAAGGGAATATCGACCTCGTTGCTGAAGGTCAAATAAAGCGTGTAAAGTTGGGTGCCGGTCTGTCCTTCGGTCCCGGAAAATGGTTGGTTGGCAAAACTGATCACGCACTGATCGTCGTTGCGGATATGGCCTGTTTGCGGCGAACCGGCAATCGAAATCGTCAGCGGGTTCACGCTGAGCAGCGACAAACTGACCAGTTCTGTTTGAACCGTTTCGTCGAGTTCAACTTTGCTGTCCCGACTTACGATCACGTCGATGTCGTGAAATTCTCCGGCGGTACCCGCAAACGTCAGAAATCCGTCGTTGTCGGTATAGTCGGCGTCGGCGAGGGTAGCGGTGCCGTTGTTTGTTTGATAATTTGCCTGAAAACCGCCCTGCACGGCAACGTCCAGGGTCGCGCGGAATTTCAGGATGGTTGTGCCGGCGCCGGTGCCTTCGGCCTTGTCGGCATCAAACGCGGTTAGGGTCAGCGTCGCCTGGTCGTCGTTTCGGATATGCCCCGTTTGCGGCGAGCCGGCAATGGAAATATCCAGCGGATCGACGCCGGCCAGCGACAGGCCCAGGATTTCGGTCTGAATTGTTTCATCGGGTTCCACATTGGCGTCCCGGGTAACGACCACGTCGATGTCGTGAAACTCCCCGGCGGTACCCGCAAACGTCAAAAAGCCGTCGTTGTCGGTATAGTCGCTGTTCGCGAGGGTGGCGCTGCCGTCATTAGTCTGGTAATTTGCCTGAAAACCGCCCTGCACGGCATTGTTGAGCGTCGCGCGGAATTTCAGGATGGTTGATCCTGCGCCGGTGCCTTCGGCTTTGTCGGCATCAAAAGCGGTCAGGGTGAGCGTTGCCTGGTCGTCGTTGGTTATGGTCCCGGTTTGCGTATCGGGCGAACCAATCTGGTACGCCGCATTGGTTTGCAGGGTAAGTACAACAGTTTCATCGTTTTCAACCGTCGCGTCCACCACCGGATCGATGGAAACGGTGGCCATGCTGCTGCCGACCGGGATGGTTACGCTGCCTGTGGACGCCGTAAACGCAGCGGCCCCGGTTTGGGTGTAATCCGAATTGAACGTCGCAGTTCCGCCTACGGTGAAATTTACAGTCATACTGCAATCCGTGCTGCCCGACCGGGAAACGGTAAAATCCAGCGTGCCCGCCGCATCTTCATTTATCGAAGCCGGCGAAACCGCAATGCTGACTTGCGGCAGCATATTTTCGGTATCCGGAGTCGGAGGAGCCGGCACGAAGGTGTTGGAATTGCGTTGCCCGCCGCCGCCGTTGGGAATGCGTTGGAGCGATTGGCAGGCGCTGTTGCCGTTGGCGTTTTCGTTCGCTTGCGGCTGGCCGGCATTCAGCAAAACCAGTAGCCCGGCATCGTCGGCATTATCGTTGTCGTACACGATGGCATCAACCAGATTGGTGGTGGTAACCGCCGTGCCGTTCGGAAAGTCCGTGCTGTTGCCGAGGTACAGCGCCACGGCGTCTGCTCCGTTTTGCAATGTTCCGTTTGGAAACGTGACGTCCACGCCGGACACGCCGGGGTTGCCTGCCACAAAATAGCCGTTCGCATTGGTGCTGTACCCGTCCAAATCAATGGCCCGGTACGAAACATCGCCGGCGCCGTTGAAAAACACGAGGACAAACCCGTCCAGGCAGGCGTTACCCGTGCCGCCATCGAACAACTCTACAAATTCCAGCATGTCCGTGCCGTCTGTGTCGGAATCTACTTCGTTGATCACTAAGGCGCCGGCGCCGCGTGTGCCGAAGTCGAGCGTCAGGTTGGTATCGCTGTCGCCGTCGCCGTCTTCGTCGCCCAGGGTTTCGGTTTGGTAGTCGAGGGTGATGGCGAGGCTGGCGATGCCAAAACCTGCGACATTATCGCTGTTGTCGTCGTTTTTCACGTCGTTGTCGGGGTCGGGGTTGCCGGGTGCGGAGAGGCTGAAGCCCTCGAGCGGTTGGCCGGCGCCGAAGTTGGAA
Source organism: Lewinellaceae bacterium (assembly GCA_016716135.1). GTDB lineage: Bacteria > Bacteroidota > Bacteroidia > Chitinophagales > Saprospiraceae > M3007. Next base: position 248,590 of record JADJWX010000002.1, read on the forward strand.
GGGGCAATTTCCACGATGTAGTTGCCGGGGCAAAGACCGGTGAAGGCATACACGCCGCCGACGCCGGACATGGCCGTCGTTTGCAGGGCATCGCCTGCATCGAGTGTGCCGTCGCCGTCGTCGAGGTAGAGGTTCAGGGTCACGCCGGAGGCGGTCGGGTCGGTGCCGTTGTTGAACAGTCCGTTGCAGTTTTGATCCTTAAAAATAAGGCCGCCCAGCGTCAGGGAGGCAAAGGGCGTGCAGGTCGGGTCGTTGGCTGCGCCGGTGTCGGGGTCGTCGGTGGGCACATTGGCAAAATTGTTTCCGCTCACCACGGCCTGGTTGCAAATCTGCGCAGGAGCGCCGTTGCCGGGCGGGCAGGCATCGTTTTTTACCTGTACATCGTAGGTGATCACGATGGTTTTTCCGGCGGGCAGGGTGAAGCCGGCGGGCGGGAAGGTTTGGGCGGAGAGTTGCGGGGCGCCGAAAAAACACCAAAGCGCAGCGAACAGCAACCCAATGCCCTTGTGCCGGAGGCTATGGAAATTATGCACGGTATTCGACTTTTTTTCTTTGATTGTTGTTTTGCTGAAAACCATTGAATTTCCGGAAATCCGCAATTTATTTCTCTTGACCGTTTTCATTGAACCTTGATTTTAACTACTACACGAGTGGTTTTCATGACAAAATCAGTTGCAGTTGACGCCTGTTCCGGTGAAGCCGTTTGTGTCAACCGTTGCCGAACCTGTTCCGGTGTTGCCTTGCGCCTGGACAAATGAAACTACCGCAGCGGTGTTTGTATTCAGGCCCGCATAGCCCGGGAGGTTGATCGTGGTATTGAACCGTTGGCGAAGCCGGAAGTCAGTGTCGCTGCTGCCTAAATTTCCGCCGCTTCCGGCAAAACTGTTGTTGGTAATTTTAGCGCAAACAGTACCCGCGTCTCCGGAAGCGCCGCCGGCTTGTACGAGCAGGCCGTTAAATGGCGAAGTTGTAGAACTGGTGTTTATGCTGTTTGCTGTCAGGGTTGTATTGATCGTAGGGCTGCCATCCCGGGCCAACACGCGGATAGCATAATCTGCATCGAAGCGGTTGATCTGGTTTTGTTGCAGTACGGCATTCAGGGTGCCGCCGCCATTGGCCGTCAGCAGGATGCCGGGGCCGTCTCCGGCAATTACATTATTTGATACGTTGCCGGTATACGTTCCCGTGCCGCCGTTCAAGGTTGTGGTACCCACGTTGACATTGATGGCTGCGCCCTGGCAGTCGGTCAGTTGGTTCCCTGAAATCGCATAATTCATCAGGCCGTCCCAGTTGCCGGCACAGGATAGGCTGATGCCGCCGCCCAGCACGGTGGTTGCCGTGTTCATGGTATTGTTGCTGATGGTTACATTCCAGGTCGAATTATTTTCTGCGCCGATCTGGACGTGGTCGGCGTTGCTGGTATGAAAAATATTATTGGAGATGATGGCGGTAATATTGGCATTGTTCGTGCCTTCCAGGCGGATACCGTCATCGCCCTGGGCGGCAATCCCTTTGCCTGCGCGCCGGATCGTATTTGGTTCGCCGGCTCCTGCGCCGCCTACGTTGATGGTCAGGGCAGTCGAAACCGTGTTAAGAATAAAAATGTTGTTCTGGCGGGAGTCCTCGATTGTGTTGCCTTTTATGTTTGCTGTGCCGAGCAGGTTTACAAACCGGACGCCGTCTTCATTCACTTCATCGCCGTGGTTATCGATGAAACTGTTTAAAAGATCAAAATTCGTCACGTTGATGCCGTTGATCCCGGTTTGGCCGTTTTGGGTGCGGAGGTTGTCAAAAGTCACATTGGTGACGCCGGACAAATAAATAGCCGCGTTGCAACCCGAATTTCCGTCCACAGAATTTCCACAGGGGCCCGGACCGTCGGAGGAGGCACAATTCGTAAAGTCCATATTTTTCAGGCTAATATTGGCTGCGCTGGTAAAGGTTGCGCCGTTGCCTGTTTTATTCTGAATGATACCGCCTGAACCGGCAGTGGTGCCAACTCCCGTTACCGTCAACCCGCCACTTGCGCCGGTATTGTTCAAAACAATGCCATTGGCGCCGCCGTTGGCGGAAATGCTTTGAAAAGTCAAATTACTTGCACCGATAGTCGTACTTGAAACATTGAGCGCAGTGCCGGTTGTGCTGCTGATGGTGTTGCCCGTGCCCTGCACCGTCACCGTACCGCCGCCCGTGGCGTTGAAACCGGTCCCACTGGTAGTCGTAAGGGCAAGCCCGCCGTTGGTGAAATTGATGGTGGCGCCCGAGTTGTTTGCCAGCGTCACGGCAGCGTTTGCGCCCGTGTTCAAATTTTTGGAAGTGCCGCTGAAGGTAATTGTGCCGCCGGTGTTGTTTGCCACGTTGATGCCCGTGCCGGTATTGGTAATATTTCCTGAAAAGGTAACCGTACTGCCGGTGCGCCCGGTCACTTCCACTGCCCGGGCGGCGTTGTTGATGGTGCCCGCATACGTGACGGCGCCCGACCCGGCATTGACATCAAAAGCAATGCTGGTTGAGTTGGTAATGCTGCCGCCATTGATGGTCAGCGCACCCGACACATTGTCGAGGTTTACGCCTTTTGTATTGCCATTTGCCGTGATGGACGCGAAGGTGGCGCCCGCCCCGAACGAAGTGTTGGTAATGTCCAACGCCGGCCTGGCCGTGATCGTGCTGCCGGCGCCGCCGATGTTGATCGTACCGCCGGCATTGGCAACCAGGCCCGGGCCGTTGCCGGCATGTGTGCAGGAAAGGTTGCTAAAACTGACGGAACCCGTTCCACTGTTCGTGATGCGGATGACGGTGCCGACGCTGAAGTTGTTGGCTGTGGTGGCGCCAAAATCCAGCGCTGCACTCGAGTTTTGAATATCTATAGTGATGTCCCCTGCCAAATGAGCATTTACGGTTGTACTGGCAGAAGCAAGAGAGCCGCTAACAGTATTCAGCAAGATGCCGCTGGAATCGGGACAATTGATGCTGGCAAATTTGGAGGTGCCGGCGAAGGCCCCGTTCGTCAGGCTGAGCGCCCACCGGTTGCCGTTCAGCGCTACGTCGGGGTTGGTTGTGTTGCCGATGGTCAGCGTACCGAAGTTGTTGCCCAGTATTTTTGCCGCACTGCACCGGCCCACCTCTACACCCCGGATGGTGTTGTCGGCAGCGAGCGCAATTCCGTTGCCGCTGATGTTGTAAATGACCGGACGGCTGCCGTTGATCGCCGGCAAGGGATTGCTAAATGGCGGCAGCGCAAAGGGCAGCACATCCGCCAGGTTGGCGCCGCCTGTATGGCCGGAGCCGAGCAGGGTCATCTTGTTTTTCAGGACAATGCCGCCGCCGTAGTTCGTACCGGTGTGTTTGATGAAAACCAGCGCGCCTTCCGAAGGGCCGGCAGAATTGTTGAATTCAGTCAGCGAATTAAATGCTGACGTGAGCCGGCCGTCGCCCCCTGCTGGTGCGCTGTTGTCGACGAACCAGATAAGATTGCTCACGGTGATGGTGACCGTACCGATGTCGGACGTTGGACTTCCCGGCACGGCGTTGCCGTCCAGGAGGGTGTACGTAAACTGGTCCGTGCCGGTAAAACCGGCCTTGGGCTGGTAGGAGAACCCGCCGTCGGTACCAATGGCATATTGACCACCCTGCGTGGTCGCACCTGCCGCGGCGGTAATGCTCAGCGTGCCCGGGCTGTCGTCAAAATCATTGTTTTTGACGCCATTGCCGGCGAGAACGGTAATGCCGACATTGCCCGTGCAGGCGTAGTTGTCGGGCATTGCTACCGGAGAGGTTTTGAAGGAGCCGCCAACGAGGTCGGTCAGCGCATCGGGCGAAACGGTAAGTTGCGTTCCGGTTGCCGGCCCGGTGCCATTGTTGGAAACCGTGACCGTGTACCGGATACCGTCATTGGGATTGGCGGCGTTTGGCGTGGCGTTGTCCGGATTGAGTGCGTCGGTTTGAGTCGCCGTGATGGCAGGATTGGCTACCACTGCTTCGAGCAGGTCGATGGAGCAGGACTTTTCGGTGCCGCGCACCGTCAGTACGATTGCGCCTACATTGGCGAAATCGGCTCCCGCGCCCAGAATCGGTACGAACGACGACGAATAAGCGAAGAAAAAGCTGGTAGCAGCGCCTACGGCGGGCAAAATAGTGGTGCTTCGTGAAGCATTTGCGCCATCCGTGTACACCTCCAGTGTTATTTCCACACCGGCAGTCGCGGAATTTACGCGCAAATGAAAGGCGTTATTCCCGCCCGACGTAAGATTGACGCCGCCCAAACCGGTAGGGGCGAGTGTCGTGGGGGCTGCGTCGCCATCCCAGGTGATTACCGCTTCGCCACGGGAGTCCGGGGTAGTTGCGCTAACAGAAAAACTCAGGGCGCCTCCTGCAACGCCGGCAGTGACCGGCCCGGCTCCTGAATGCAAGCTAACGGCGATATCCCGCCGTGCGCCAAGTATATCCGCCCCTCCTGTGGACACCGAAGTGGCGCCGCCGGGCGGATCGGAAAGTGTTGCCTGGTTGGTGGTGTAGGAATCTATGATTTGCGCGCGCATTGGGGCGATACAACTCAATGCCAAACACAAGAGTATTGGATATTTCATGAGATTGGAAAGTATTAAATATTACCAGAAAGCAGCCTTCAACAGCCACACACCGGCCCTGTTGAAGGCTGATCACTACTTCGTAAAATCGGGATAGGGAAGTTTTTTATCAGCAAATCAAGCACGTGCATCAAAAGAGCGGACGTTGCGATCATTTGCAATTTTGGATTAAACACGTTCGAAGGTAGGGATGATTTTACTTAATCCCCGTTTCCATTATTTAAATTAACATCCGTTCACTCAAAAACCATTCGCGCCAGCACCGGCAAATGATCGGAAGGGTAGTGGCAATCGCGCGAATCGCTCAGCACGGCGTATTGTAGCACCCGGAGCGTGGGCGACACAAAAATGTAGTCGATCCGGCGGCTGACCGGTTCGTGGAATTTAAAGCCGTTGAAGGTGCCTTCGGGGCCGAACGGCGGCTCCAGGCTGTGGTCGTGTGCGTCGCGCAGGCTTTCGGAAAGCAGGGCAACCGGACCGGCGCCGGGTTCACTGTTCAGATCGCCCATGACAATGACCGGCTCGCCGCCGCTGTTCATCTCCGTTGTTTTTTTCAAAATCAGCGCGGCGGAATTTTGCCGGGCCACTTGTCCGATATGGTCGAAGTGGGTGTTGAACACCCGCAGTTTTTGGCCGGAGGCCGTGTCTTCGAGCAGGGCCCAGGTGCAAATGCGGGGCAGGGCGGCGTCCCAGGCTTTGGAGGGTTTGTCGGGCGTTTCCGAGAGCCAGAAGGTGCCGGACTCGAGTGCCCGGAAGCGGTCGGTGCGGTAAAAAAGCGCGGAGTATTCGCCGCCTTCCCGGCCGTCGTCGCGGCCTGCGCCGACGTAGCTGTATTCGGGCAATTGTTCGAGCAGGTAGTCGAGTTGGGGTTTCAGGGCTTCCTGCACGCCGAATACATCGGGTTTGTGGAAACGCAATTGGGCGGCCAGGAAGTCGCGGCGTTTCGACCAGGCGTCGGCGCCGTCGGACTCGGTAGCGTAGCGGATGTTGTAGGTGAGGGCGGTGAGGGGTTGGGCGCTGAGTTGGCTGGCAACGCAAAGCAGCAGGAAGCAGGCAAATGTCAGGCGTTTTTGCATGAGCAGTCGGTTGTTTTCGGCACGGGCGCCGGCGTGTATTTCAAAATTAACATTATTTCAAGGTATTGGTTTTCAGTGGTATCTCCCTCCGGGGTGAACGTTTAACACAATTGAGTTTGGGGTATAAAGCGGGAATTTGTACATTTGACAACCATCCAATTTATACTATGGCCGGAATCCTCTGTCCGGCAAATTTAATCCCGCGCAAGAAAACCTTTAATCCCCGGTTCTCAACCAGTTTTTCAGCCAGATTTTGGTGACCCTTTCTGTACTCGGGCCTTGGGCTTGAGTGAGAGGTTTTTATTTAACAGGTGTGTCAAATTTCCTTTTAACCGGAAGGCACATTTTCAAAATCACCATGCACATGAAATTTCATTTCCTTATTTTCCTTCTCCTGCCCTGTTGGTCCACCGCCCAGAACCATGATTATCATTGGGTTATGGGCTACAACAACCCCGTTGGTGCCGATACATCCGGCGAAATAGGCGGTATGTTTATGGACTTCAGCCATCGCCCGCCTTTACGCTATAAAAAAAACATCGGGCTTGATTTTGGTTTGTTTGGCGCTGCCTGCTCGGACTCGCTCGGCAGGTTGTTGTACTATTCAAACGGCATTCGCATTTACAATAAAGATCACCAGTTGATGGAAAACGGCGATACAATAAATCCGGGTCCCGTATGGCTTTCCAATGAATTTGAAGGTTATCCAAATGTAATTGGCGGTTTGTCTATTCCCAAGCCGGGCGCCGCAAACCAATATTACTTTATCCACCTGGCTTTATTGCTTAATAATGGGCTTTTCTTTACGCCGCTATACTATTCTGTCATAGATATGAATGCCAATGGCGGAGTCGGCCGGGTACTTGAAAAAAATAAAATTTTACTGGAAGGCGATCTGACCATGCCGGCGCTGGTAAAACATGCCAATGGGCGGGACTGGTGGCTATTGGTCGGACAACAAAACAGTCCAGTTGTGTATCGTTTTTTGTTTTCGCCAGCAGGTATAGAGGGGCCTTGGGAGCAAACCACCAGTTTACAATTCCCGGAAGAAGACGGGGCTTCCTCCTGCCTGTTTTCCCCCGATGGCACCTGGTATTTGCGCAGCGATGCTTCAAATGGATTGAATCTTTTTTCATTTAACCGGTGTAATGGTGAATTAAGCAATCTTAAAACCCTACCCTTTATTGCTAATTATTTTGACTCCGGTGGCGCAGCCTTTTCTTCAGATTCAAGATACATATATATAGCGCGACCAGATTTTATCTTACAATTTGACTTATCTATTGGAAATTTAAGTTTCGGCACGATGGATACAGTGCAGTTCTATGATCAGTTTTCCGATCCTTTCCCGCCTTTCCTAACCCGGTATTTCTTTTGCCAACTTGGCCCCGATGGCAAACTCTACATGCCAACTTCTTCCACAACATCCTACATGCACGTCATCCATCGGCCAGACCTGCCCGGTCCGATGTGCGATGTGGAAAACCACGGCATGAAACTACCCCGGTATAACGGCCGAACAGTATGTTATTTCCCGAACTACCGCCTCGGGGCATGGGAAGGCTCGCCATGCGATACCCTGGAGTTCCAAGGCCCGTCATCTCCAGGTTTTTATAAGACCTCCTATGAAGTGTTTTTGGAGCGGGAAGCGCAGGTATCTCCCCAAAAAACAATTCCCGGAATTGTTTCATCTGAATCGACGAGTCAGCTGCCTCCTTTAATTGGAAAAGACCGGGCTGCGCGGCTCAATTTTATGGATTTCAAAACCATCATCCTGCAAGAATTGGCACTACGCGGACAAATACTCAAACCTGATCAACATAAACACAAAAACCATGAAAACCACTAAACTGCTTTTACTTATAAGCTGCCTGGCTTCGGGCACGCTATGCGCCCAGCACAACGATGCCAACTGGCCTTTTGGCTTTCATGAATACCCAGGAAATTCCGCCTATGGCAATGGCATGGTGCATTTTTTACCGGATACTGCTATAACGTCATCTACTCCCTGGAATGTCAACTTCGAAAGTACAGTAGCTGCCCTAAGCGATGCTGAAGGCAATCTCTTGTTTGCCAGCAATGGCTGTGTTGTTTTAACTGCTCAGGGCGACACCATGGAGGCCTTTTTCAGCAACGAACTAAACAGCGGAGCGGTGTCCGACTTAACTTGTTCCGATTATGGCTACCCGGCTCCCAATAGTATGATTGCGCTTCCGCGTCCGGGCCGCGACAGCCAATACATGCTTTTCTATACGCCGGTAAAATACACGCCCGAGCAGAAATGGCAATACAGTAATATGCTGTTCTATTCCGTAATTGATATGTCGGCTAATCATGGCGATGGGCTTTTGCTGCCCTGGAACAATTTAAGCTTCCACAGCTTTTCTTTTTCATTAGAACCTTTTTCGGCAGTACGGCATGGAAATGGGCGTGATTGGTGGATAATTGCTCCCGGTCGAAACACGAATTATTATTTTACCTTCTTAATAAGCCCTTATGGCATACAGGAGGAGTACATACAACTAGGCCCTGATGGCAACTGCCCACGTACAGGCTCTTCGGCTTTTTCACCGGATGGTCGCAGGTTTGCCCGTACGCAAAACTGTCGAACCGTTGTATTTGATTTTGACCGATGCACCGGCGCATTGTCCAATCCGGTTGAATTTGACCGGCCCCAATATGTATTTGGAGGTGGTGGTGTTGCCTTTTCACCGGAAGGAGACCGCCTGTTCGTCACCGAACAATTAGCCGTTCTCTCCGCAGATTTGACTATGTCACAACCCACGCTGGACACAATCGTCCATGCTGAAGAAATGATCGGCACCTCTTTAGGTCTTATGCAAGCAGCTCCAAATGGGCGGTTGTACATTAACAGTACCCACCGAAGCCGTTATTTAGCTTCCTTCAAACAAATAAATAGCACCAATGTCGATTTTCAAGCCCAAAGCCTCTTCCTCAATAAGTATTCGGCCCGAACCCTACCTCATTTCCCCAACTACCGCCTCTACGACCTGTCCGGCAGCAGCTGTGATTCACTGGGAATAAACGGGCCGGTATCTACAAATGCTATCCCGGAAAAGGCAACAACTGCTCAACTATTTCCTAATCCCTTTCAGGAGTTGCTAACCGTCAATTTACCTGCTGCAAGCGAAAGAAGTTCCATCCGGCTGTCTGACCAATTGGGACGAGTCGTCCTGCGAGCCGAACTTCTGCCGGGCAATACCATCCTGAATACTGAAAAGCTACGTCCCGGAATTTATTTTTGGGAAATATCCACAAAAAATCATGTACGGCTGTCGGGAAAACTCATAAAAACAGAAAACTGAGCGCCTGAATGATAGCCTCACTTATACCCAAACGCCCCAAACCGCAACGTAATCGCCAGGGTCGGGCTGTTAAAATCATTCGTGGAAAATCCGGGCAAGCCGTGCAGGCCGCCCACCACCCGGTAACCGCCCGAAAACGCCAGGCGGAACCAGTGCAGCAGGTTCACCTCGGCGCCGATCTCCGGCGCGACCATAAACACCCCGTCGGTAATATCGTCTTCGAAGTTGTCGCCGCCCGGGCGCCGCAATGCAGCCGTGCCCCAACCTAATTTGAGGGAAGTGTAAATATGAAGCACTTTATGCGACGGGTAGGCATAACCCAACCAAAAGCCCCCGGAGCCCAGGGTCACGTCGTAGTTGCGGTTGTTGTATCGCCGGCGGCCAAAGGATTCGCCCTGGCCGTAGCCGCCTATGAAAAAATCGTTGATGATAAAAGCGCCGCCGCCACCTGCGCCGCCACCCGCGTTGCCGTCGGCCGTGCTGAATATGAAAAACGGGCCGCCAAAGCCGCCTTTGATACCGGAACTGTTGGCCAGGGTTTCTTCGCGCTGGGAAAATGTGAGCGTGGATATCCCCACGATTGCGGCAAGAAGTAGGAGTGCTTTTTTCATCGCTATGCGTGTTTGTTTGTATGCTTTTTGCGCCGCAAAAGTGCTCATATCTGCTTGAAAAAACCAGCAGTTGTACTGATTTTGAGGGGTATTTAACCACTATGGTTGATGATTTTCGCCTCTTTTTCCTTGCATAGCGTATTGCCTGCCGTAGCGTATTGCCCGCCGTAGAGCACTTCCTGCCGTAGAGTATTTCCCGCAGAGTACGCGGAGTTCGTTGCGCAGAGTTGCACAGCGTTTAAATCCGATAAGGTGAAAACTCCGCGTACTCTGCGGGAAATACTCTACGCAGGAAAATAACGCAGGGAAATACGCTACGCAGGGAAATACGGACCCACTCAAAAAACACCGGATTCAAGCAACGCCCATTGCCAACCAATCATTTGCACATGGTTTTGCCCTGCCCGGGGCCGAAGTTTGTCGAAGACAACCGATTCTGAGCACTTGTTCTCCTCCTGTTTCAGCGCAAAACCAACGTCAAATGGCAAATATTCTTTACACCGGCATCAACCAGCTCGTCGAATCCGATGACCCGGATTCCTCCCTGCTCGACATTTCCCTGCAACACAAAATCCCCCACCTGCACGAATGCGGCGGTAACGGCCGCTGCACCACCTGCCGGATCCGGATTATCGAAGGGCACCAAAACCTGTCGCCGCGCACCGCCCTGGAGCGCGACACCGCGCACCTGCGCAAGTGGGACCCCTCCATCCGCCTGGCCTGCCAGTGTTACCCCAAAGGCGATGTCTCGATACAGCGCCTGGTCTGGGCCAGCGCCGAAGTCAACAAACTGCAACTGGAAACTATTCCCGAGGGGGAAGCCGAGGTGCGGAGCATTGCCACGCTCTTTTGCGATATGCGCGATTTTACCCGGCTCACCTCGCAAAACCTGCCTTTCGACCTGGCGCACATGATCAACCGGTTTTACACGGTGCTCGGCGACCCCATCCTGATGAACAACGGCATCATTTACCAGTATGTCGGCGATGAGATCATCGGCATTTTCGGCACGTCCGGTGGGTCGCGTGAAAAAAATTGTCACGATGCCGTACGCGCCGCCCTGGGCATGCAATACGCCATCGAGCGGCTTAACGCGTTTGAACTCAAGGATTTTGACACGAAATTCCGGGTCGGCATCGGCATCAATTTCGGCAAGGCCTTCATCGGTCACCTCGGCCATCCCAAGCACCGGCAATTTACTGTGTTGGGCGACCCGATCAATATGGCCAGCCGCATCCAGGGCTGCACCAAGGAGGCCGACGCCACGATTCTCATTTCCAAATCAATTCTGAAAAGTTTGCCGGAAGAGACGGTCGATATCGGCAAGGTCATCCGCAAACAATTGGCAGGCAAGGATTTTGAATCCGAGCTGTACGAGGTAAAAGGTTTCCTGAAAACCGACATGAACCTTGAACTGCAATCGTCGCTCGACCTGATCCTGAAAAATGAGGAACAATTTGCCGAGCGCTTTTACGAAAAAGTATTCACCCGGGCGCCGGGCGTACGGGCCCTGTTCAAAAACGACATGACGGCACAGGGGCGCCTGCTCACGCACATGTTGGGTGGCATCGTGTACTCGCTCAGCCGTCCCGAGTTTCTGGTTATGGGCCTGAAAGCGCTGGGCAAAAGCCATGAGCGCTACGGGGTGCGGCCCGAGTATTACCCGGTCGTCAAGGAAGTACTGCTTGAAACGATCCGGGAGGAAATGGGCGACCTGTACACCGACCGGCTGGAGGAGGCCTGGGGCCAGGCGCTCGATTTTATCACGGAGCAAATGACGAACTGGAAACCGCGGGCAGCGCCGGTTAGCGTTTGATTGGCGTGTTTCCCTTGCGTTACTTACCTGCATAGAGCATTTCCCGCCGTAGAACATTTCCCGCCGTAGAGTATTTCCCGCAGAGTTTCGCAGAGTTCGTTGCGCAGAGTTGCGCAGAGTTTTAAATCCGGCAAGGTGAAACTCCGCGTACTCTGCGGAAAACTCTGCGAAACTCTACCGGGAAATACTCTACGGCGGGAAATACGCTACGCAAAGGAAATACGCAACACAGGACAGGAAAACACGACTTCCAAAGCTATCAATTCAAGCAACCCAGGTGGATGAAAACTTTTCCAGGTTAAAATCAAAATGCGCGCAGGCCAATACGCGCATTTTTAACTTTTGACCGAACCGGAGGTTCGGATTACACTGCCTTCCAGGGCATAAACCAGCCAATATTCGACCGTTTTTCCCGGAAAGGCTTGTGGCGCCAGCCGGCTCAGCCAACCGCTCATTTGCGCCCCGTAGCGGGCCTGTTCTTTCCATTTTTTCATGCCTTCGGCAAAATGCACGAAGGTGAGCAGGTAAACCGTGCCGGCATTTTCCAGCAACAAATCCGCTTCCACCTTTCAGCCAGCGCCGGCCCACCGGGCCCTCGAACGGAACTTGGGCAGCCAGCGCTGCGGCGAATACCGTTTTTCGGCAAACTGCCGGAACGCCGTGGAATGCCGGACTAACATTTCAGCATCCAGGGCCTCTGCCACGCCGCGAATGTGCAACTGCTGCCGGGCCAGTGCCAACCGTTTTTCGGGGGCGAGTTGCGGATCGTCGGTGGCCAGGAAGGTCTGCACGGCCTTGTTGATGGCCGGGGAATAGTCGCCCCGAAACTCCAGCCAATTGCTAAAAGTCTGGGGCTCGTCCAGGCTGTAGTCGAACCCGGGGGGCCATTCGTTCAGCAGGTCGATGCGGTAGGGTAGGCGGTCCAGGTGGTGTTTGCCGGCATGGGGCGGATGGAAGGGTACGGTGGTTTCCACCGATTGATCTTCCGGGAAATCCACGGGCATGAACAGCGGCTCGTTTTCGCAGTACACCACCTGGTTTTTCCAAATAAACGGCGTCTCGTCGCTATCGGGTTCGAGGGTGTTTATGTCGCCATTGCCGGCGTTGAACACGCGGTTGAGCCAGGGGGTGCCTTTGACATTGGTTGGAAAAACGAGGTAGTCACGGGCGCGGGTAAGGCCCACGTAGAGCAGGCGGGCTTCCTCCTCCCGGGCCTGTTTGGAGGCTTCCGCCCAAACGGCGCTGGCTTCCAGGGTTTCCTGGAGCCGGGTGCCGCGCCACTGGTCGCTGTACGGATTTACCCAAAAGCGCAACCAGCGGTGGCCGAGAATGTCGTCGAGATCGGGTTCGTCCCGTTCGGCGACGAGGTTGACGCCCCATACTTTTTCCCGCAATGCCTGGTTCAGATTGTGGCAGATGGCGATGGGGAACTCCAGCCCCTTGCTTTTGTGGTAGGTCAGCACCTGCACGGCGTCGGGACTTTCACCGCTGCCCTGGAGGTCCTGCCCGCTGCGCGCCAGATCGTCGAGCCAGAGCAAAAAGCCGCCGAGAGAAGCCGCCGCGTGCAGGCGCTGACAGGCCGATTCGTATTCGAGGGCGTAGTAGCGCAGGCGGTCGAGGTTGTCGAGCCGTTGGGCCACATTGCCGAAGCGGGCGGCCAGGCGGCGGAGGTCCAGCTCGTCGAGGGCCAGGTTGAGAATTTCGGACGCACTCAAGTCGGCGGTGCGCGGCCGGAGTTCTAGGAGGCGTCGGATAAACTCGTGCTCCGTGGCCCAACGGCCGGGGTCCCAGCCCTCCTGCAAGGTGACCAGGTAGTCGATCCGGCTGTCGACGAGTTCCTCCAGCCCAAGGGCGCCGGTGAGGGTAAGTATTTCCGCCGTGCTCAGCGCATCCGAGGGGTTGAGCAGGTATTTCAGGCAGGCGAGTGCGAGTTTGCCCTCCCGGGTGTCGAGCAGGCCCGCCCGCGCAATGGCGGCTTTCAGGCCGGCGCGGTGCAGCGCCTCCGCCATGGCATCGCAGCCGTAGTTGGTGCGGCAAAGCACCGCGATGTCGCCGGGCCGGGCCGGGCGGCTGGTGTCGCGTTTTTTGTTCCAAACGGGCGTCTGCCGGTCGAGCAACACGCGGATACGTGCGGCAATGCAGTTTTCCATCCAGGGGCTGCCGGGGACTTTCCGGAGGTCGAGTTCGTTTTGGAAGTGCCAGTGGAGGATTGATTGCGGATTGCGGATTGCGGATTGCGGAGTGTTCAACTTCGCGGAAAGGAGAACTACTCCGGACTCCGCACTCGAAACTCCGTACTCGGCGTGCGCCGGCTCCAAAGCCACCTGCTCCACCGGCAATTCCGGGAACGCCCGGGTAAAAATGGCGTTCACGGTGTACACGATATCCGGGCGGCTGCGCCACGATTTGCCCAGTACATTGTCGGGCTGCACACCGCCGGTAGCCTGGATGATGGCCTGCATCAGCGCCGGTTCGGCGCCGCGGAAACCGTAGATGCTTTGTTTAGGGTCGCCGACCCAGATGGAGTGGCGGGCCAGGCGGCTGAGTTGCAGGAAAATATCGAGTTGAATGGGCGAAGTATCCTGAAATTCATCGACGAGCAGGAGGTCCAGTTCGCCGCGCAAGGCTGCGCGCACGGGTTCCATGCGGAGCAGGCGGCTCACGTAGGTTTCCATGTCGGTGTAGTCGATCAGGCCGCGTTTTTTCTTGTATTGCTCGTACTCGGTGAGGGCGTCGATGGCGCAGTCGAAGATGTGCCCGATAAATTCGCGGATATCGCTGCGAAACTGCGGGTGCTGATCGTGGCTGCGGGCAAATTCCTTGAGTTCCTCAAACAGGTCGCGACTTTTCACCGCTACCGACAACTTGCTGATCTTGACCCATTCGTGCCAGTACAGCTCACCGCGCCACTTGAGCTGGTTTTGCAGGTTGCGAAGGTCTTCGATGGCGTTGCGGGTTGTTTTTGTTTCATCGGCTTCGTTGGCTTCGAGGGCGGCGATGGTTTGATCGATATGGCTCAACAGGCGGTTGTGCCAGGTTTGCGCGGAATCGGCGCCGGCGGGGCCGAGCATTTGCTCGAATGTTTCCCAGGACCGTTTTTTGCTTTTTTCCAAAACCGCCCGGTCGAAGTTGTTGGCGCGGGCCACGTCGGTGATGTCGCGGATGTCGCGGCGCCAGTCGTAGGGGTCGCGGTCGGTTTTTTTGGTAAGGCCGAGCCGGTCGGCGAGTTGGTTGATGGTTGCGATGCGGTCTTCGTGGAGGACTTGTGCGAGCGATTCGTTGAACATGCGCTGCTGGTCGCCGTCGGCAATGATCTCCACCAGCGGCGACACGCCGAGTTCGAACGCGAAGCGCTGGAGCAGTCGCACGCCGATGCTGTGCACCGTGCCGATGAGCGCATTGCCGAGGTCGTTGGCAGCCTCCGTCATGCCGGATTCCAGCAGGCGGGCGCGCACGCGTTCCTGGAGTTCGGCGGCGGCTTTTGGGTGAAGGTGGTGGCCATGATCCCCCGCGCGCGGACGCCCGATTGCATGAGCGCTACCATGCGCTGGGTGAGCGTATAGGTTTTTCCGCTGCCGGCGCCGGCGGAGATGATGGTGATGTTCAGGTCGGTGGATGGTGGCATGTTTGGGTTGGTTTGCGGCTAAGTTCGTTATTTCCGGATAAAATAAACGGCCAGCACCAGGAAGCCGAAGCCGACGAAATGGTTCCACTTCAGGGGCTCGTTTTTGAAAAAAACAAGGGTGAACAGCGTGAAAACCAGCAGGGTGATCACCTCCTGGATGACCTTGAGTTGTACCAGCGTGAAGGGCCCGCCGTTGCCGGCAAAGCCCATGCGGTTGGCCGGCACCATGAAACAATATTCCAGAAAAGCGATCAGCCAGGATGCCAGCACGATGCCGAAGAGGCCGGTTTTTTGAAAAAAAGACAGGTGTTGAAAACGCAGGTGGCCGTACCAGGCAAAGGTCATGAACACGTTGGAGCAGGAGCAGGGCAATGGTGGCGAGGCCTTTCATCGGACGCAAGAAATTATAAAGCCCGCAAATATACCGGCGCGAACGGCGTTTTACAGCGGTCGTTTATTTTTGCCTTTTTACCGCTGGGATAGTGTCAAAGATTTTCACCGCCAAGACGCTAAGACGCCAAGAAATAGTCTCCGCGTCTCGGCGTCTTGGCGGTGAAAAAGAACAATCTACGACCTCCACCAAGCAATTCAACACTTCCACTCATCGCCAAACCACATTGCATGCTGCGTACGCTTTTGCTATTGCTTGTCCTGGCCGGCCTGAATGCCTGCCGCAACCAGACACCCTCATCTTCCAACGTACCCGATCAGGCGGCTCAAACCACCCAGGCTGCCGAGGTGAAACTGCCCTCGGATTTTATGGAGTTTTACCAAAAATTTCACCGCGACAGCCTCTACCAAATGGCGCACATCGCCTGGCCGTTGCAGGGCGACGCGTCGGTTAAAGTAGACAGCACGCGCCAGGTAAAACAGGCCACCAGCTGGGAACCCAAAGACTGGATCATGCACCGCCCGGTGGATTTCAGCACCAGCGAGTTTGTCCGCAACTGGGAGCTACTCGGCGATGAGCTGATCATCGAGCGCATCCGGTATGCCGCGGCCAATTACGGCCTGGAGCGGCGTTTTATGAAGCAGTTCAACGGGGAGTGGGAACTGATCTATTATTCCGATATGCAGGAGGTGGGGCGGTAGGTTTTTCGCTTGTGCGGCGCGTGTGGTTGCCAGGTCGGGTCAAATCCGTATAATTGGGGCGTAAACGCCATTGCATGCCACGGACCCTGCTGAAAATACTGCTCCTGCTGCTCACCCTGTACCTCGCCCTCGTTTGGGCCAGGGTATTTCCGCATCCGGCCTGGCTACCCGACGAAATCGAGCCCCTGACGGTCATCTCCGGCATCCTGCTTGCCCTGGTGCAATGGTGGGAGGGCGTCCGGGAAAAAGCCCGCGACCTGGCGCCGCACCCGGCGCCCAAATACCTCGCCACGCCGCCTTCCGAACTGACCAGCGGGGTCATTCCCCGGCCCGACGAGCTCCGCGATTTGCGGCGCCAGCTGCGGCACAGCAGCCGTCCGGTGGTGATCTGCGGGATTGGCGGATTAGGCAAAACGACCTTTGCCCAACTGTACTGCCAACGCTTCGGCGGTTCCTACCGGCAAGTGGTTTGGCTGAGCGCCAGTGCTGTTTTTAGCGGCGCTAACATCCGCGAAGCCGACAACGCCGAGTACTTCCTGCGCGCCTTCATCGAAGACCGGACCCTGCTCAGCAAACTGAACATCGTTTTTGACGACCGCGACACCGCCAAGCAGCGCTTCGACAAGGTGATCGCCCGGCTGGCCGACGAGGAGGGGCCCATGTTGCTGGTGATCGATAATGCCCCCGAAGCAGCGGCCCGCTTCACCACCGAACTCAGCCGCCTCAAAAACTGGCGCGTCCTGCTGACCTCCCGCGACGAGATCCACAACATGGATGCCTATCACCTGGACACGCTGCCGCCCCAGCGCGCCGCGCAATTGTTTTGCAACATCTACGGTGACCGCAGCACCGACCCGGCCATCGACACCGTCATCCGCGCCTACGGCTACCACACCCTGACCATCGAACTGCTGGCCGCCTACGCCCGGGAGAAAAATATCCAGCCATTCGAACTGCAGCACGAGCTCGAAGCGCGCGGCTTGCTCCAGCTCGATGCCCTGCACCTGGGCCTGCCCAATGCGCCCAAAATGCAATCGCTTTCCGAGCACCTGCTACAAACCTTCCTGCTCGAACTCGACGAGCAGGAGCAGGAAATCATGCGCTGCATGTGCCTCCTGCCGCCCTCCAATACCCTGCTGGAGCCCGGGCTCATGTCCGAGGATTTCCTTTGCGAACTGTTTGGCAAAAAAGCCGATAAGGTGGCTTTCCAAAATACGCTGCGCAGCCTGGCCCGCCTGCACTGGCTGGTGAAGGAGGCCGGGGAATTCCGCTGCCACCCGGTGGTGGCGGAAACGGCGAAAGCGCAGCTGTTGCCGGATGCGGAAAATTGTGCGGTGCTTATAGAAAATGTAACTGAGTTATTGATTCCGGATGAAGCGACAAATGAACCTACCATCAACCGCGCGCATTTTGCGCCTTTGGGGGAAGCGGTGTTTGCCGGACTTTGGAAGGAAGGTGGGGATTTTGTGGGGGCGGATGGTTTGGTAGCAAGGCTTGCGCTTCGGCTAGGCTGGCTTTATGAGGATTTAGGTGAATTCATTAAAGCGCTGGATTTCGGGAAGAAAATGGTGGCTATTTGGGAAAAGGTTTTGCCGGAAGATCATGTGAGCTTAGCAGCGGCATACAACAACTTGGCTATAACCTTTGGAAATATGGGAGC
Organism: Lewinellaceae bacterium; assembly: GCA_016716135.1. Classification (GTDB taxonomy): domain Bacteria; phylum Bacteroidota; class Bacteroidia; order Chitinophagales; family Saprospiraceae; genus M3007. Next base: position 266,382 of record JADJWX010000002.1, read on the forward strand.
AAATCAAAAACAATTAGAGTACAATGAAAAAGCCTTAGCTATTGGGGAAAAAGTCTTGTCGCCAGAGCATCCTGATTTAGCACAATTATACAACAACCTGGCAGAAGCCTTCCGGGCTTTAGGAGACTATAATAAAAGTCTGGAGTATAATGAAAAAGCCCTGGCTATTCGGGAAAAAGTATTACCGCCGGAGCACCCTGATTTAGCACAATCGTACAACAACCTGGCATTAACCTACGGAGAACTGGGAGAACATCAAAAAAGTTTGAGGTACCATGAAAAAGCCCTGGCTATTTGTGAAAAGGTATTGCCGCCGGAACATCCTGATTTAGCAACATCGTACAACAACCTGGCAGAAACCTTTCGGGCTTTAAAGGAGCATAAAAAAAGTTTGGAGTACCATGAAAAAGCCTTGGTTATTCGTGAAAAAGTGTTGCTACCGGAGCATCCTGATTTGGCGCAATCGTACAACAACCTTGCAATAACCTACCACGACTTAGGTGATATAAACCAAGCCGTAAATTTTCTGCGCAAGGCCGTAGCCATTTGGGGAAAAGCCTTACCGGATACGCATCCGTATGTGGCGGGGTCAAAAAGCGATTTGGCATTTTTAGAAGAAAAACTGCGCTCGGGGAAGGACTGAAAATAATCAAAGCAAATTTTCCATGCGGTTATCAATAACCAGCAGAATGTGAATATCGGCGCCCTTCAACTCATAAACCAAAGAAACATTTTTGGTAATAACACAACGTCGCAGTCCGGGAAGGGAAGGTGTTGGAGGGCACAAATAGCTATGCTTTTTCAACCGCTCCAGGAGTTTTTCCAGTTTGTCATCCAATTCAAGCGCAGCAGCAGTGGAAAAATAGTACGTTGTTTCTAAAATGGCGAGATAGGCGGCTTCTGCCTTTGGCGACCAAATAATTTCAGGCATTTTAGTGTTATTGGGCGCTGCGCAAATCTTGTAATAATTTTTTCACGTTCGCCCGGACCTGTTCGTGCGGGACACCTTTGCCATCGGCCAGCTGCTTCCGACCCTCCAAAATGAGCTGGCGCTCTTTTTCGGAGATTTCCTGCCACCAATCCTTTTCCTCCCGGATGATTCCAAACCACTCCAGCAAAAGCGCCAGCTTAGCCGGATCATCCGTCTCCGAAATCATGCGCAAGAGGTCGTTTTTTAATTCGATGGTCGTCATAGTCAGCAATGTTTTAACAAAAATAAGCCCTTCCGGATAAAAATCTACTTTTCTATGTTACCCAAAGGGATATTACGGTGGCGGTATCATTATGATTTACCCGGAATTCATGTCAATATTTTCACCACGGAAGCATCAAACTCCGTGCCCTCTGTGCCTCGTATGTTTGCCAAGCCACGTGCCTACTCGTCCTACGACTTGAAGTCGTAGGACGAGTAAAACCCCGGCATCCCTCCCCGCAAAAAAAACTCACTTCAAAATCACCAATTTCTCAAAATCACTCTCCGCCAAAGCCGCATTGCCGGCCACATCGATGCCGCGCACCTTTATCCGGTAGAGGTACACCCCGCGGGCGAGGTTGTCGCCGTAATCGTCCTTGCCGTCCCAGGCAATGTCCGTCACCCGGAAACCCTCGGCGGCGGTGCTGTGAATAATGGTTTTGACCAGTTTTCCGGATACGGAAAAAATGCTGATATGCACATCCAGTAACTGACCGGCCAGGTTGTGCTCAAACTGGAAGTTGGTGTTGGTCGTGAACGGGTTGGGGTAGTTGAGCACATGCGCCAGGGCTGCCTTGCCGTCTTCCGCGACCACAAATTCCGTGTAGCCTTCGCCGGAGTTGTTGGCGATATCCCAGCCTTTGACGCGCAGTTTGTGGCGGCCCGGCGCGAGGTTGCGCAGCGGGTAGAGCGCCTTGCCTTTTTGGGCGTTGTCCTGCTCGCTTTCGTAAAAATCGTTGAGCACGATAGTCTCCAGCACGTTGTCGTCGAGCACGGCGGTCAGGTCGTGGCCCAGGCTGGTGCCGGTGACGTTCATGCCGTAGTCGTCGGAGCATTTGACCAGTATCTTCGGGCTTTTATCCGTGATCCCGCCAAAAACAAAGGCATCGGTGTTGAGGAACACCTCAATGAGCGGCGGCGTGTCGTCTTGCACCAGGTTGGCCGTGCCGCCTACGATAATCTCCGTATCGGCGCCGGCAGCATCGATCGGGGTGCCGTCTTCGGCGTAGTAGCTGATCTTGGCGTTGCCGTAGGCGTAGTTGATATCTTTCGGCACGACGAAGTTGACCTTGAAGCGGCCGTTGGTCACGGTGGCGCTTCCTTTGAACAAAATATTGCGCTGTACATTGAAACTGCGCACCGGGCTGCCGGGGTCTTGCCCCAGCGTTTGCAGGGTTTGTTTTTTGTCAAACAGCGTCACAAACACGCGGCCGTTGAAGGCCGGCAGGAAGTTACCGAGCGAGTCGGTCACTTCGCCTTCCAGTTCCACCGGCATCAGCGCCTTTAGCGTGTCGGGTTGTGCCGGATTGAAATCTTTGCCGTTGATTTTTGTGGTGCGCACGCGGTGCTCGGGCAAGGCCAGGTACATTGCCGGATCGCCGAGCAGGGTGAAACGGCGGGCGTTGTCTTCAGAGCCGCCGGTCAGCGTGTTTTTCGAATCCTTCAAAATATCCCCCAGCGTGCGGTAGCGGCCGTCGGGCTGGCGGTGGAAAATGACCTCCTGCACGGCGTCGGTGAGTTTGTTGTTGCCGTCGATATACACGGCGCGAACGGTGGTGAACAGCCCCACGGCGCCCGATTTGGCTTTCAAAAGCGCCTGCTCGCCGCCGGTCAGTGTGGTGTAGTCGTCATAGCCCCCGAAAGAGCAGGTGGCGGTGATGATGAGTGTGTAGCGGTCGATGTTCTCCCAGCCGGCAATGTCGTTGTTATCGATCACGCGCTCCTGCGCCCAGCCGCGCGGGCCGCCGTGGCCAATGTATTGCGCCAGCAGGCCGCCTTTGAAAATATTGGCGTTGATGGCTGCCTTGGCGTCGGGGATGCGTTTTTCGCTGGAGGTGGCTACCTGCTGGTAGGCGTCAAAATAAATTTTTTCGGTGTTGAACCATTTTTCCGTGGCCTCTGCCGCTGTGGCCAGTTTTTCCGCCTGGTTGATGTGGACGTTGAAATCTTCGTCGTCGCCAAAATAGAGCAGGCGCAGGTGCCAGTCGCCCAGGGTCGACGGATTGTTGTCGTAGTCCATGATTTTTGTGATGATGGCCTGCGCCTCTTCGGGTGTGCGCGGTGTCAGGCGCCCCACGGCGATGTCGAGCGCACCGTCGAGCGCGCCGCCTTCGCCGTCGCTCAGCAAGCCGAAGAAATCATCGGAAGGAAAGGAATAAATGGGGTTGTACGACTGGTAGGTTTCGAAAACGGGAATAAAGTCGAGGTTGTCTTCGCTGTTGGTGTTGTTGCGCGGATCGAAGGAGCCGTCGCCGAACAGCAGCAGGTAGTCAAACTTGTCGGGGTTGCGCTCGAGCAGCATCCGCGCAAAATCGCGGATCGCCGTCGGGTCTTTGGCGCCCGATGAAAATTCGTTGTACAGTTGATCGATGCGCACCGTGGCCACATCGAGGCCGCTGTAGCTGCGCCGGTGCCCGGCGAGCGTTTGCACAGCGGCTTCGAAATCGGGGTGGTACACGATGGCCATGTGGAGGTTTTCGAGGCCGTGCAGGTTTTGGTTGTCAATTTTTCCGACGGTTTTTTCCGGTTTTGGGAGTGCGGCATTGTCGTAAAAAGCAAAAAAGTTGCGCAGGATTCCCTGGGTGCTTGCGCCAAATTCCAGGGTATTGCCGGCGCTTTGGGTGACCTGTTTTTTGGGCGCCTGCGGGTTAGTGACATCCCACACGGTCGCCGGGCCGCTCAGGCCGCTCAGGCGGAAGGTCGTGGCGTCTTGTCCGAGTGTTTTCAGGTCGCGGAATTCCATGGTCTGGCCACTCATTTGCAGGCGGCGGCGGGCGTTCAGTTCGAGGTAGTCGAGCCAGCCTTCACTGCTTTGGGAGGCTTGCAGGTACCGTACAGTGACCGGAATGTCGTTGCCGGCCGGGGGCTGGAAAGCGCCGTTGATCAGGCCGTTGGCGGCAAAGTCGGCCTCGTTGTTGCTCACCGGAACCCCGTTAATATTGCGGGTAAAGCTGGCGCTGCCGGCCTGGATTTGCAGGGTGGTGGTCACGGCGGCGCGGCCGGCAAACTCGGCGCGCAGCCGGGCCTCGGCGCCGGCGACCAGGTTGGGAAAGTTGAAATTGTAGCTGCGTTCGCGCGTTTGGAAAAAATAATCGCCAAACCAGCGTTTACCGGAGCCCTGGGCAGAGTTGAAAAAGTCCAGCAGGTTCACTTTTTCATCTTCGATGCGCTGCACATCGTCAAATTCCTCGGTCACAAACGATGCCGGCACGCTGGCCTGTTCCGTAACACGCAGGCCCTGCCCGGCGCCGGTTTTGATGAAATAATAGGCATAGCGGTCGTACAAATGCTGTTGAATGGTCAGTTCCGGGTCAATTGCGCTGGGCCGGTGCGTCCAGGGCGCAGGCCCGACGGCGTAGAACAGGATGTAGTCGCCGTTGTCAAAACGGCCGTCGGCTTCCCCGACCACTACGATGGCGTTTTCGATCAGGTCGTCGGGGCGTGGCGTGTCGGTGCGCTCGGGCAACATGGCGCCGCCGTTGCCGTACAGGCGAATGGTGCGCGGGTCAATTGTTTCCAGGTTTGTTATGCCGAGTTCGTTTTTCAGAAAATTAAAATCCAGCTTGTACACGCCGCTGTTGCCGACGCCGAATTTGTACACCGTGCCGTCGGTCAGCGCCGAGGTGTAGGTGAACGGCCCGCGCGGCTTGACGGGTACCGGCTGCGCCGAAATTTGCACCCGGATAGTGAAACTCACGGCGCGTTCGTACCCGCTGCCGGCCTTCCGGATCGGCCAGAATTTTACCCGGCCGAAAAAGCGGTTGCGCTCCTGTTCCACACTGACGCGCAAGTTCAAATCCTGCTCCAATACCCCCAGGTCGGGACTGCCCGTCAGGTCAACCGGCTCGTACTGCACCGCCACCAGTTCGGCATTCAACGTTGATTTGCCTTGCAAGGCGAAGCGTTCGGAAAATACTGGCAACGTGGGGGCCTCATCGCTGAAGCTGGCGCCGGCAAAACGCCACTGCGACACGGTTTCGCCGTTGGAAAGCGTGTAACGGTAGGGTTCGGCGTCCCAGTTCAATTGTTGCTGAATGGTATGGGAACTTTGGGCAAACAGCGCCGTAGCGCCAAACAGGAGGAGGGGTAAAAAATCTGCGGCAATCCGCGTTGTTTACATCCGCGTCATCCGCGTTCAAACTTGCTAAGTTGACGACATTAGACTCGAAGTCACGCCGATACTACACGCCTCAAACCACCACCACAACCAATACCTCCAAAATGCGCTTACCTGCCCAAACAACCACCCGGTAGGCCCCGGGACCTGGCGGCGATGGAAAACCAACCTGCTCCGCACCAGGAGGCACGCCTACCCGCTGCACCACCCGCCCCAACGCATCCACCAGCCACACCGATTCCGGTACATCGCCGCCCGTCCAATGCAAGCGGATTTCCTGCCCGGCCTGCACCGGATTTGGCGCCAGCCAAAAAGCAGGCGTATCGTTGCCGGCAGTTGCTGTACCAACGGTAAATCCTACTTCAGCCGTGAAAAGCGTAAAACAACCACAGGGGTCAGTCAGCGTGGTTGTATAATTTCCCGGCAAGAGGCCGGTTTGCGCAGGCCCGGTCCAGCTGTACACGCCCATACAGGTCAGCAGGCTGTCGATCTGAATAGCGCCGTCGGCCTGCATGGGGCCGGTAGCAGGGGTGACGGTGTAGTACACCTCGATTTCCGGGGCTCCAGGCACTTCGATCGACGTCGTGGCCACACAGCCCAACGCATCCGTCACCGTGACGGGATAGGTGCCGGCGGGTACGGAGAACAAAAAATTGCCGCTATTGCCGTTTTCCCAGACTATCTGCACGGGTCCTGTGCCGCCGCTGATGCTCACCCCAGCTACGCCGTTACTTCCTCCGGCACAGGTTGGCGCAGCCACACTGGGCAGCAGCATGAGTGGCGGCAAGGAGGGAATGACCACCGTGTCGATGGCCGCGTGCCCGGCCGCGTCGATGAATGAAAACACGTAAGCGCCGGGCACGAGGCTGTCTGTGCGGGTGCCGAAGGCGCCGCCCATCGACCAGGAGATGAACACCGGTGCACAGTTGGAACCGCCGAAAACCACGGCGCCGTCGGGCGAATCGGGGCAGGAGGCCGGGATAATTTGGGTGGGCACAAAACCCAGATCGTGCTCGTAGGGGCCCAGGTCGACACGCCCGGCGCGGATGCGGGGCTGCCCGTCGAGGTCGGCGCCCAACCCGGCGGCCAGGGCGTTGTCGCCCGCGTTGATGGCCTGCGAGCAGGGATTGAGGTGAAAGTCGCCGTTGAGCGGGTCGGCAAAGAACGGATTGCCGTTGAAAATTGCCGTGGTGTCGCATAGGGCGGCGGGGCCGAAATGGCTGCAATCGGGGCGGTTGATCAGGCTGCTTTGAATACGCAGGGGTTGGTTTCGGCCGAAAAACGGCGCGTTCCCGCCTGTTTTTTGCAGGATGGAATTTTGGAGCAACACCGTGTCGGCGCTGTTGCCGGCCAGGAACAACTCCGATTCGCTGTTTTCAAAAAAAAGGCATTGCCGGAAACGCAGCTCCCCCAGGGGCGCCAGCAGGGTGGCGGCCAGTACGCTCCCCGGCCCGGCGGTATTTTGAATAAACCGGCACTGCTCGAAGCGGAGCGGGCAGTAGGAGTCGCCGTTCAGGATGTTGACGCAGCCGCCCTCACTGGCCGAGTTTTTTAAAAAAGAGCAGTTGAAAAACTGGAGTCCGGTGACGGAATTGGAGGGGAAATAATCAACGGCGCCACCGTCGAGGTTGCCGGTGGTGAAATTTTCGGAAAACACACAGCCGTCGAAGCGGACCGTATGGCTCAGGTTGGTGCCGAACAGGCTAACCGCCCCGCCGCTGCCGGCAAACACACTGTTTTTTTCAAAATGGCAACCCTGAATCTGGATAACCTGGTGGTGCTCGGCATAGAGCGCGCCGCCGCCGATGCGGCCGAAGTTTTGGGAAAACACGGTGTTCTCCAGGTGGAAGGCTTCGGGTTGCAGGGCGTAGTTTTCCACGACCAGTGCGCCGCCTTTGAAAAAGGCCTGGTTGTTTTCAACGCGGCAGTTTTCGATGCGCACGGCGGTTTTGCCGTTGTCGCGGCCGTTGGCGTACACGGCGCCGAAATGGTCGGCGCGGTTGTTCCGGATGGTGCAGTTGGCGAGGGTGAGGTAGGCGAAGTTGCCGGCGCCCTGTCCGTCGAGGTAAATGGCGCTGCCGGAGTGGCCGCGCTCATGGGCGAATACGTTGACGTTGTCGGGGTTGTTGGCATTGGCGCGCTCCAGAACGATGCCGTCGATGCGGGTGCTCATGCCGGTTTTGGTGAGGTACAGCAGGTTGTAGCTGTTGTCGGTGGAGTCGTTGGGTGCGCCGATGTCGCCGCTGAGCACGGTGGGGTGGGCCGCCCAGTCGCGCTGGTTGAGTTGGGTTTCGGTGCCGGCAAAGCCACCGAACACCCGGATGCCGTTGCGCAGCACAAATGCGGCGTAGCGGTCGATGCCCGAGCCGGGTTTGTACAGGCCCTGGCTGACCCAAACGGTGTCGCCAAACTGCGCGGCGTCGAGTGCATCCTGCAAAAAAGGCGTGGCGGTGGCCCAACTGGAAGCGTCGGCGCCAACCGGGGAAGCACCGGCGCGCACATACCAGCGGGTTTGCGCAAATGAATGGGAAAAAAACAAAGAAAAAATCAGGAGTAAAACAAACGTCGGTTTCATAAGCGGATGATTTGTACTGTCCTTAAAATGGGCTCCGAAAGTAGGGAGATTTTGTTGCCGGACAGGCCAAATGCCGTTGGAATACCGGTTTCGTCTTTCAGATGACGCCTGCCCGATCAGCGCACCGCCAACCGTGCCAGCAATTCCTCTTTTTTCCGGCGGGCCACATCCACTTCGCTGCCGTCGGTGAGCACCAGAATGCCGCCTTCGCCGCGGACGTACTTGGCCACAAAACGCAGGTTGACCAGGTGCGATTTGTGCACTTTAAAAAAATCGGGGCTGTCCAGCATGCTTTCCAGTTCGCTGAGATTTTTCGAAGCCACCAGTTTTTGGTTGTTCATCAGAAACAGGGTGGCGTAGCTGCCGGCGGCTTCGGCCCGGATGATGTCGGTTTGCGGGATGAACAGCACGCCTTCGGAGGTGGGCACGGCCAGTTTCTTTTCTTTGTCCTGCAGGCTTTGCAGCGATTTGAGCAGGGCTGCCACGCCATCCTGCCCGACCGCGGCTTGAGCCTGTTTTTTCGGCATTTTTTGGCGAAGCCGGTCCAGTGCGGCCGCCAGCTCGGTTTCCTGCACCGGTTTGAGCAGGTAGTCGAATGCGCCGCCCCGGATCGCCTCGATGGCGTACTCGGAGTGGGCAGTGGTAAAGATCACCTGAAAGGGCGCCTCGGCGCCCAGCTGTTGCAGCAGTTCGAAGCCGGTGGCGCCGGGCATTTCCACATCGAGAAACAGCACGTCGGGCTGTTGTTCCTCCAGGGCGATGAGGGCTTCATCCACCGACCCGCATTCGGCCAGGATGTGGATGCCGTCGTCGTAGCGGAGGAGTTTGTGGCGCAGGAGGGTGCGTGCTGATTTTTCGTCGTCAACAAGAATGGCTTTCATGTATGGATTGGCATTGCATCATTAAGATCGTTCCGGTTTTCCCTGTCGGTATATACCAGCGGGAGGCGGATGGTTACCAGCGTGCCGGTCGTATTTGTACCGGAAAGGTCGGTAATTTCCACGGTATAGTCCTGGTTGCCGGGTGTATTCAGCAATTCGACCCGCTGGGTGGTGAGGCGGGAGCCCAGCGATTGTTTTTTGCCGCTGATGCGGGTGCGGGCGTTGATCTCGGCTGCCTGGGCGCGGCCAATGCCGTTGTCTTCAATGGTGCAGTGCAGGTATTTTTTGCCGTCGGCGGCAGGCTCCGTGCGGAGGCGCACCGTGAGCAGGCCCTGGCGGTCGCGCAGGTGGCGAAGGCCGTGCAAGATGGCATTTTCGGCGAAGGGTTGCAGGATCATGGGGGGGAGGTAGCAAGGTTGCTTTTCCAATTCGGGATCGATGTCGATGCGGTACGTGAAGCGGTCGTCGAGCCGGATGGCTTCGAGCTGGAGGTACAGCTCGAGGGCTTCCAGTTCGAGGTTCAGGGCAATTTTCGGGTGTTGGGAGTTCTCGAGCACCAGGCGCACCAGTTTGGAAAATTTTTGCAGCAAAGCCGAGGCAGCATCGGGTTTTTCCTCAATGATCAGCGCCTCGATGGTGTTGAGGGCATTGAAAATAAAGTGGGGGTTCATTTGCGAGCGCAGGGCTTTGTTTTCCAGTTCGGCTTTCAGGGCGCGCAGGCGGTTCAGTTCATTTTTGGCGGCTTCCTGTTTGAGCAGGTTGGCCAGGCGGGCGCGGAAGTAAGCAATTATGGCGGCGATAAGCGCCAGCACAACCAGCAGCCTGAACCACCAGGTCTGGTAAAATGCCGGCTCGATGATGATGTTCAGCACCAGTTCGTCGGCAGAGGCCACCCCGCTGTTGTTGCGCGCCCGCACCCGGAACGCATATTCGCCGGGCGGCACCCGGGTGTAGGATACTTCGGCTTTGTTGCCCGCTGCGATCCAGCCCGGGTCAATATTGCCAAGTTGGTAAAAGTATTGGTTGCGGTTAGCCTGGCTGAAGTTGAGCGCGGCAAAGTGGATGGTGAAAAAATTCTGATCGTGTTGCAGGCGGATTTCCGGTTGCACGTTCAGGTCTTTCTCGGTCGGGTATGGTTTTCCAAACAGGTCAAAACCCGTAAACGCCAGCACCGGCGGGGTATGATTGTGGTAAATGGCATTGGGGTGAAAGGAATAAAAGCCCTTGGTTTGGCCCACAAATATTTCGCCGCTGGTACACCACCGGAAGCCCTTGCGGCGCAGGTAGGTATCGGCCAGGCCGTCGCTCTCGTCGTAGGTTTTGAAGGTTTGATTTTCCGGCCGGAAAACGGAAATCCCTTTTTCGGTGGCTACACACAGGTGGCCGTCGGGCGCCAGGGCCAGGCGGTGGATGCTGTTGAAGGCCAGCCCGTTTTTTACCGTGTAGTGCGGCAGCAGTGCGTTTGCCGGGGCGCCCAGCGGAATCCGGTGCAGACCCCGGCTTGCAGTACCCACCCAAACGCTGTTGCCGGCGCCATGCTCGATCGCGGTGACGTAATCCTCGGCGAGGCCCGTGTTGGCGCCAGGCTGGTGGCCGTAGCGGATAAATTTGTTCAGCAGCGGATAAAAACAAAAAACACCGGCTTCCCGGGTGGAAAACCAAACCTGCTCTTCGGGCGGAACCGTGCCGGTATTTGCCGGGTTTTCCGCCGGCACCTCGGCTGCCGCCGAAAAACAGACCAGGTCGACTATTTGGGTGCGCGCGCCGTCGAATTCGTCGCCGCGCAGGAAATGGTCGACAGTATTTTTCTGAAAATTGATCCGGAACAAGCCGCCCTGCGTGGTGGCCACCCAGATGTTGCCGGCATGGTCTTCCGCCAGATCGTTGATGGTGTAGCGGTGCAGCGCCGCAGCGCCCGGATGGGAGAACGCGCCCAGGCGACGGTGGCCCGGATGGTATTCGAACAAACTCGCTGCTCCCCGGGGCTGACCGCCGATCCATACCCGGCCGCGCCGGTCGATCAATACGCGGTTGAAGTTGGCAATCCTGCCGTTTTCGGGCCCCACAGCATATTTTAACCGGTAGGGCGACTGCCCCGACAATTGTACCGGCTCCACGCGCTGTACCGGCTCGTACACGTACAAGCCCCGGCAGCCGGTAGTGACCACGTAAAGCTCCTGCCAGTTGCTGTTCCAGGCAAAATCCTGGGGTTCATTCACTGTCGGGCTTTGACAGCCGTCGGATGGGAGCGGCGTGTAGTCGAACACATTGCTGGCCGGCCCCAGCAGGCTGATCCCGTTTTTTTGTGGTTAAAAATCCAGAGCAGGCCGTTGGGGTCGCGGTAAAGGCCGTTTGCCGACTGGTTGGTTTGGCCGGCGAGCAATTTAGATTGTGCGTTGAAAAAGCGGTAGGCTTTTGTTTTCAGGTCAAAAATTCCGAAGCCGAGGTCGAGCGAGGCGACCCAGAATTCGTGTGTCGATTTGCGGGAAATGTCGGCGATGAGGTTGGTGGATAGGTTTCGGCGGGCCCAGGCATCGGGCAGGGGCGGGAAAAATTGCCACTGGCCGGATTTTTTGTTCATCAGGGCAATGCCGCCGCCGTCGGTCGCCACCCACACGACACCGGGGGTATCGGCAAGCACGTCGTTGCAGGGCGTTTCGGTGGGGAAATGTTCGAGGTGGCCGTCTATTTTGCGGAAGCGGAAAATGCCGTCGTTGGCGGCCAGCCACAGCACGCCGGGATCGTTGATGTCGGCGGCGATGTCGGTCACCGAATTGCGTTTCAGGCGGTCTTCCGCGGTGGTTAGATTTTGCGCCAGCGCATAGTTTTGGAAACGGCCGGTTGCCGGGTCGAGGCGGCTCAGTCCGCTGCTGAGCCCACCGACCCAGATGCTGCCGTCGGGATCGATCAGGAGGTTGGTCAGGTCATTCCCGGGCAGGGTGGTGGAATCGCGGGGGTCATTTTGATACCAGGTGAAATCGCCGGTTACAGGGTCAAAGCGGTTCAGGCCGCCCCCGACGGTAGCTACCCAGAGCTTTCCGTCGGCATCCTCGTCCAGGTCGAGTACCGTGGGAGCGCTCAGTCCGGTGCTGTCGTCGAGGTAAGGGTAAATTTTAAAGCGCACGCCATCGTAGCGCGCCAGGCCATCCTGTGTGCCGAACCATAAAAACCCGCGTTGGTCGCGCAGGGCGGTATGGCAGAAATTGTGGGGCAGGCCATTGTCTTTGCTCAGGTAGGTAAAGTTGAAGGGGTAGGCTTCCTGTTGGGCGGAAAGTGTAGGACGGTTTAAAAATACAGCCAGGAAGCACAGGCATAAAACCTGCATCCCGGGCAGGTTCAAAGGGCGGTAACGGGCATTCCATGTTTGGCTCACGGGATCAAAAGTAACCTGTCGGGTCAACTTTTTGGTAAAAAAGGCCGGCTGCGCAGTCGACCTTTTTTTACCAAAAAGTTGACCCGACAAGTTTGCCGTTGGCAAACTGCAAGCTGCCGCTGGCAAAAACCGGCTTGCGAACACTGCCCCTTGCGCACACCTTTGTCCCAGAACAAAACACAGACACGCAGTTCCCGTGAATATCAAATGAAATGGTGCTGCATCCTAAGACCCAAGCCGGCCCCAACCGGCAAACCAAATGAAAAGTAGGAGGATACGTAACTTGCACCAAGCGCGACGAGGTAAACTTGTCGCGCTTTTTTTTGCCCAGGCATGAATGCCTGGGCTGAGAACACGCGGAGCCTCTCAGCCCAGGCATTCATGCCTGGGATAAAAAATCCGCCGTACACAAACCGTATCCCGCCGTTGGCAAAACCCCGCTTGAACCCCGGCCCGATCCCCTGCACTTTTGTTTCATCAATCAACAAAACGAATCGACAATGAAAGCCCGCACCCTCGTATCCGCCGCAAGTCTTATGCTCCTCGTAGCCGCCTGTAAAAAAGAAGCGCTTCCCGAAGCACAGGGCGCGCTGGTAGATTCGGCAACCACCGACCGCTGCGGGTGCATGGCGCCGGTTGAAATGGGTGCCCAAAACGCCTCCGATGTTTCCGTGGATTTGCTTTGGAACGCTATGCCGGAAGCTGTGGCTTACCAGTTGGAAGTGGCCAGCCAGTTTGACGCACCGGATGATTTTGCGCCGTTCTACCATAAAACGATCACGGAAGGCACGCGTACGACGGTGAATCAACTTGAGCCCAATACCCGCTACTTCTACCGGATCACCACGATTTGCGGCAGCGATGTAAGCAGCCCTTCCGACATCCGGTCGTTCGTAACCGCCGACTTTCACCATGGAGACCCGGCACCAAGAAAAAGAACCATTAAACTGGCCAATTTGAAAACGACCTTTTAAAAAACCGCCCTTGAAAAACTACCCCGGAGAGCCACCTTGGCAACCTTCATTTTAAACCAGGCCCCATTAAACCTAACTTTTAGCACGACATAACTGAGCAGAGCATTTAACACACCCGGAGCGCGATGAGGTAAACTTATCGCGCTTTTTTATTTCCCAGGCATGAATGCTTGGGCTGAGAAGATTGATCCCAGTGGGATCAGGTCGAATTTTCACAAAAAATGCCTTGCCGCGACAAGGCATTTTTTGTGAAAATTCGACCTGACAGGTTTTGTATAAAATGTCGACTTTTGCCCGCCCAAACACATACACCGCGTTTATCCATGTCTACGACCACTACCTCGATCAAATACACCAAAAAAGGCCATTCAAAAGATACCCTGCTCCGGTTGCACGCCCAGTTGCTCAAACCCCGCCTCATCGAAGAAAAAATGCTCAACCTGCTCCGGCAGGGGCGCATCAGCAAGTGGTTCAGCGGCATCGGGCAGGAGGCAATTTCCGTCGGCGCCGCCTGTGCCCTGCTCCCCGACGAGCTGATCTTCACCATGCACCGCAACCTGGGCGTATTCACGGCCCGGGAAGTACCGCTCGACCGCCTGTTTTGCCAGTGGCAGGGCAAGCCGCATGGATTTTCCAAAGGCCGCGAGCGCTCCTTCCACTTCGGCACGATGGAGCACCACATCGTGGGCATGATCTCCCACCTGGGGCCGCAGTTGTCGCTGGCAGCCGGCGTGGCGCTGGCGCACAAACTGCGCCGGGAAAAACGCGTGTCGCTGGCCTTCACCGGCGAGGGCGGCACCAGCCAGGGCGAATTTCACGAAGCGCTCAACGTGGCCGCCGTGTGGAAACTGCCCGTCATTTTTATCATCGAAAACAACGGCTACGGCCTCAGCACCACCACCAACGAGCAATACGCCTGCAAAAACCTGGTGGACCGCGCCGTGGGCTACGGCATGCGCAGCGCCCAGATTGACGGCAACAACATTTTGGAAGTCTATTCCACCATTCAAAAAATAGCCGGCGAACTGCGCGAAAACCCCGAGCCTTTCCTGCTCGAATGCATGACTTTCCGCATGCGCGGCCACGAAGAAGCCAGCGGCACCAAGTACGTACCGCAGGAACTCATGGACGCCTGGGCGCAAAAAGACCCGCTGCTCAACTACGAAAACTGGCTGCTGGAGCAAGGGCTGCTGACCGAATCGCAGGCGCAGGATTTGCGCAAGCAGTACAAAAAAGAAATTCTGGACGCGGTGGAGGTCATGTTCAGCATGCCCGAACCGAAACCGGATACGGCAGCCGAACTGCGCGATGTGTACGCGCCGTCGGTTCGGCGGCCTGAAAATGATCTTCAGGCCGCCGAACCGACGGCGTTACGCTTCATCGACGCCATTACCGCCGGCCTGCGCGAAGCCATGCAACGCCACCCGGAGCTGGTGCTCATGGGGCAGGACATTGCGGACTACGGCGGCGTATTCAAAATCACGCAAGGTTTCGTGGATGCCTTCGGCAAAGACCGCGTGCGCAACACCCCGCTTTGCGAAAGCGCCATCGTGGGCATCGCGCTGGGCCTGAGCCTGAAAGGCATGAAAAGCATGGTGGAAATGCAGTTTGCCGATTTTGTTACCTGCGGGTTCAACCAGATCGTGAACAACCTGGCCAAAATCCACTGGCGCTGGGGCCAAAATGCCGATGTGGTCATCCGCATGCCGACGGGCGGCGGTACCGGCGCCGGGCCGTTCCACTCGCAGTCGAACGAGGCCTGGTTTACGCATGTGCCGGGCCTGAAAGTGGTGTATCCCAGTACCCCTGCCGATGCCAAGGGCCTGCTGCTGGCCGCTTTTGAAGACCCAAACCCGGTGTTGTTTTTTGAACACAAAGCGCTGTACCGCAGCGAGAGCGGCCCGGTGCCCGACGGATTTTATACAGTTGAGATCGGCAAGGCCCGGCAGGTGCGGCGGGGCAGCCAGGTGAGTATCCTGACCTACGGCCTGGGGGTGCGCTGGGCAGAAACGGTCACGGCCGAAATGGGCCTCGACGCCGATATCCTCGACTTGCGCTCGCTGCTGCCGCTCGACTATGAGGCCATCGCCGATTCGGTGCGGCGCACCAACCGGGTGCTCATCCTGCACGAAGACACGCTGTTCGGAGGGATCGGCGGCGAACTGGCGGCCTGGATTTCCGAGCACCTGTTCGAACACCTGGACGCGCCGGTGCTGCGCTCGGCCAGCCTCGATACGCCGGTGCCGTTTGCCATTCCGTTGGAGCAAAACTTTTTCCCGGTGCAGCGGCTGAAGGGGCAGTTGGAGCACTTGAGCAAGTGAGGCGGTGACTTTAACGGTTTCGAAAAATCCCGATAATGTGAAGCAGATGCCCTTCGGTCGACATGACAGTCGTTTATTTTAAACCGCCTCGGTTTCTCAACCTAAATGGGCAGGCGCAGGGGAAATTTACAGCGAAGTGAAATCTGATTTTATTTCAGGTGCCAGTCGACCGAAGGGGAGACATTGCTTCTGATTATTACCGGTTTATATTTTCCTCACTACCAACCTCAAAAATGCACCAGCGCTTTTTGTTTCTGCCGGTTCGCATAGGCCGGGCTGGTTTTATCCACCAGTTTGAACGTATTCATCGCATGCTGATAACCCGTAGACGCGACCCGGGCAATTTTTGCCGGTTCCCAATGCCCCTGCAAGCGGATAAGCATGCGGTGCAGGGACTCAGCGTTGCAGCTTTTCAATGCAGCCATTTCTTCGGCATAATAGGCGATTCGTTCGGTCGCTTCTGCGCTTTGGTCCCCGGTCATGTTGTACAGTTGGACCATAAAGGAAATAGCGTAGCTTTTGAACGATTGCAATTCCGGCCGGTCGCGGTATTTTTCTATGCCGTCTTTGTAAAATGCGTCGAGATCATGCCAGGTCGTATTGGGCGGCATGTAGGTGTATTTTTTCAGGCCGCTTTCAGCCAGGATGTCGGAGTTTTTCGGGTCAACGGTTTTGCTTTTTGCCTCGCGGTTGTTGGGTTCTTGTGCGCGGATAATGAAACTGGCAAAAAGCAGGACCGAATCACAAAACGAAAGTTTTTCATATGATTTATTATTTGTACAGTAAAAAAAACGGGCTAAAAGTACCCGTTGCTCAAATTTAAAGTAAACTTCAAAGAATTTCCGAAGTTTGACCTCAAAATTTCTCCCAATGCAAGCACTCATCATAGGCGGCGGCATCATTGGCCTCAGCACCGCACTTTACCTTCAGGAAGACGGCTGGCAGGTCACCGTACTCGAAAAAGGCGACCTCAGCGACAACTGCTCCTTCGGCAACATGGGCTACCTCTCGCCCTCGCACTTCGTGCCGCTGGCTGCACCCGGCATCGTCAGCCAGGGCCTGTTTTGGTTGTTTCAGAAAAAAAGCCCGTTCTACGTGCGGCCTGTGCCCAGTTTGGCCCTGCTCGACTGGGGCCTGAAATTCCTGCGCGCCGCCACCCCGGAACACGTGGAGCGCAGCGCCCGCCCCCTGCTCGATTTATTGCTGTTGTCAAAAAAACTGTTCCAGGATTGGGCCGCTTCCGGCGACTTGCAGTTCGGCCTCACCGAAAAAGGCTGCCTGATGTACTACCAAACGGAGAAGTACGAAAAAAGCGAGCTGGAAACGGCCAAAAAAGCCGAACAACTCGGCTTGCAGGTGGAAATACTCGGCCGCGAGCAGGTGCAAACCATCGAGCCCGATGCCCGCCCCGACGTGCGCGGCGGCGTGCTCTACAAAGACGACGCCCACCTCGACCCCAATGCCCTGATGCGACAACTTCCGGCCTTACTCGAAAAACGCGGCGTGCAAATCATCCGCAACGCTGAGGTGACCGGTTTTGAACGCCGAAACGGCAAAATCACCGCCGTACATTATCGCCAGCCCAATGCAGCGAAAATTGATACTCAAGATGCACAGGTCGTGCTCGCCGCCGGCTCCTGGTCGCCGCAGGT
This sequence comes from Lewinellaceae bacterium, assembly GCA_016716135.1. Lineage (GTDB taxonomy): Bacteria > Bacteroidota > Bacteroidia > Chitinophagales > Saprospiraceae > M3007. The sequence continues at coordinate 283,467 of JADJWX010000002.1, forward strand.
AGCGCGCATGGCGGGCGAGCAGTTGCCGCTCATGCCCGGCAAGGGCTACTCGATGACCATCGACAATCCGGCGCAACAACTACATTTTCCCTGCATTTTGGCGGAAGCCAAAGTCGCGCTAACGCCCTGGCCCAAGCGCCTGCGCATCGGCAGCACCATGGAGATCGGGCCGATCAACGATCGCATCCTGCTCGCCCGCGTGCAGGGTATCCTGGAGGCCGTGCCGCGTTTCATGCCGGGGCTGGCCCGCGATCCGGCGTTTCAGGCCCTGGCCGATCCGGAGCAACTCAAAGCACAGGCGCGCCAAAAAGTGTGGTACGGTTTCCGGCCCGTTTCGGCCGACGGCATGCCCTACATCGGCTATGCCCAAAAAAATCAAAACCTGCTGATCGCCACCGGCCATGCCATGCTCGGCATCAGCCTGGGCGCCGGCACCGGCAAGGTAGTCGCCGAACTGGCTTCCGGAAAACGGACCAGTGTGGCCCTTCAGGCATTTGATCCAAGGCGGTATTGAGTGCGGAATACGGAGTGCGGAGTGCGGAGTGGTTCACCATTCCGATGAACAAAAATCGTAGCCTTATTTCTAATTTTGGCCAAAGTAATGAAGTACACTGGCCGGAACGGTGAACCACTCCGCACTCGCAACTCCGCACTCCGCACTCGGTCTGGCATCATTCTTGATTTACCCAAAATCCCCGCGCTGATTACCGGCATTCGGTTGTTAATCAATACCTTTCGAATCAAATCGACCGTTCACTCGTGCCGAAACCGTACATTTTTTTAGCCCTGTTTCTGACAATTTCCTGTTTTTCTGCTGCGCAAAAACCGCTGCCGGAGGAACAGCCGCTGGTAGTGCGCTTCTCCCTGCCGGGCGGGTTTTACAACCAAAAACCGGAAATCGCGCTGAGCGCCGGCGATGCCGCCATTTATTACACCACCGACGGCAGCCATCCTACCCTGCACTCGGCGCGCTACACCCGCCCGATACGCCTGGAGCAAACCACCGTGTTGCGCGCCATTGCGCGGCGGGGCAAAATTTCGGGGCAAGCCTTCACCCGCACGTATTTCCTGAACGAGCCGGCGACCAACCTGCCGGTCATATCGGTGGCCATCAATCCCGGCATCTTGTTCCACCCCGAACGCGGCATCATGATGGATGGCCCGGATGCCAAACAAAACACGATGAACAAGCCCGGCGCCAATTTCTGGACGCGCCGCGAGTTTGCCTGCAACGTGGAAATTTTTGAGTCCGACAAAAAATGCGTGCACAACAGCGGCTCCGGGTTTCGCCTGTTTGGCGGTTACAGCCGTATTTACCCGCAAAAAAGTATGGTGCTGGTGGCGCGCAGCAACTACGGAAAAAAGTTTTTCCGCCACCGCTTGTTCGGCGCCGATCAACCTAAAAAATTCAAATACCTCGTGCTGCGCAACGGCGGCAGCGATTTCGACGGCGCCCATTTCCGCGACGAACTGATGAACCGCCTCACCGATGGCTGGGATTTGGAAAAACAAGCTTTCCGGCCGGCACTGGTGTACCTCAACGGGCAATACTGGGGCATTTACCACATCCGGGAAAAAATCAATGCCCGGTTCCTGGAAGATCATGCCGATGTCGACCGCGACTCGCTCGACCTGATGGAACACCAGATCAACGTCCGGCACGGCAGCAGCCGCCACTATCGCCGCCTGCTCGATTATATCCGAACGCACGATCTGGCTGAGCAGAAAAATTACATCTGGGTGCAGGGGCAGATGGATGTATCCAATTTTATCGACTACCAGGTTGCGCAGATTTATTGCGACAATACCGATGCCGGCGGCAACATCCGCTACTGGCGCCCAAAGCGGGAAGGCGGGCGTTGGCGTTGGATCATGTTCGACACCGACTGGGGCTTCGGCCTGTATGACCCGCAAGCCTGGCAACACGATGCCATTGCCTTTTTTACCGAACCCGATGGCCCCCGCTGGCCCAACCCGCCGTGGAGTACGTTTTTGCTGCGCAACCTGCTGCGCAACAAAGACTTCAAGCGGGACTTTGTCAACCGGCTTTGCGACCGGCTGAACACCAATTTTGCTCCACAAAAGGTGCTGGCCGAAATTGCCTGGTTTGAAAAAACGATGGGGCCGGACATGCCCCGGCACCTGCAACGCTGGCGCATGTCTTCCTTGGTTTGGGAACGCAACCTGTCGGTGCTGCGCGAGTTTGCCCAAAAACGACCCGATTTTTTGCGCAGCTGTCTGACCCGGCATTTTGACCTCGGCAATACGGCCGGCCTCCAGGTAACTGCGGGGGAAGGCGGTACGGTACTGGTCAATCAATGCATTTCGGTGGGTGCTGCCGGGTATACCGGTACCTATTTTGAAAACATGCCGGTCACGCTGGTGGCAGTGCCTGCCTACGGGTACCGTTTTGCCGGCTGGGAGGGCATTCAACGCGACGGCCGGACCATTTTCACCTACCTCAAAGCCGGCGATACGCTCCGGGTGCGGGCGCGGTTCGAGCCTTTCGTGCATGCCCTGACCGACATGGTGTTGATCAACGAAATTGACCCCGCGGGCCACAAAACCGGCGACTGGGTCGAGTTGTACAACGCGTCCAGCAAACCCGTGCCGATGGTTGGCTGGCGCCTCGCCGACCAACGCCACGAATGGATATTTCCGGTCGTGACTATTCCGCCCAAGGGGTACCTGGTCGTATGTCAGGACACGGCGGCCTTTCGACGCAAACACCCCAATGTGCCGCTGATCATCGGCGATTTTCGCTTCGGGTTTAATAAACAGGCCGAGCGCCTGGCGCTCTACGCCGCCGATGGCAGTGCGGTGGACAGTGTGTCTTACCTGATTGATCCGCCCGATGGCGGTTTTACGCTCGACCTGCTTATGCCGGACCTGAACAATTCGGACCCGAAAAACTGGGCCATTCACCTGGGGCCCGGCTCGGCAGGCGGCCCCAACCCGCTGTACCTGTCGAAGGTACTTTCTGAGGAAAAAGACCGCTCGTTGCGGGTGGGTCTGGCCATTGGTTTGCTGGTGCTCCTGTTAGGTGCAGTTTGGCTGCGCCAGAATTTACGCGGGCGGTAAAGGTTAAATCGCACCCGTTTCGAATCACATTTTTGAATTACTTTTGCGCCGCTTTTTTCAGTCGTCCTGCGACTCCAAGTCGCAGGACGACTATCATTATCAAAAATTAGTAGTTGTCTGACGACTTCAAGTCTGTCCATTACACACAAGTTCTTATTTTAGAGAAATAAAGCCTCCGCGTGTCAACCCCACCCCCATCCCCTCCCCCAAATGGGAGGGGGGCCTGATTTCGCTTTACTTATCGATTCCGTAAACGAAATCAAAAAATAGTTTGAGGGCAAGCCCCCCCCCCCAAATGGGAGGGGGGCCTGATTTCGCTTTACTTATCGATTCCGTAAACGAAATCAAAAAATAGTTTGAGGGCAAGCCCCCCTCCCCGTTGGGGGAGGGGATGGGGGAGGGGTTGACGCACGGAAAGCCATAAAATTAAACTTAACGAATTTGTTTGTACAGGACAGACTCAAAGTAGTAGGACGACCAAATTAAAACAATGAAACGAACAAAAATCGCCGAAATCCTCCGCACCGAGCCCATCGACACCGAGGTTGTGGTGAAAGGCTGGGTGAAAGCCTTCCGGAACAACCAGTTTATTGCCCTGAACGACGGCTCCTGCGCTGCCAACCTGCAGGTGGTCGTAGATTTTGAAAACACCGACCCGGCGCTGATCGATCGCCTGAAATACGGCGCGGCCATAGGCGCCCGCGGCCAGTTGATTGAGAGCCAGGGGAAAGGCCAGCGTGTGGAGGTGAAAGCGGCTGAGCTGACGATTTACGGCGATTGCAATCCCGAGGAATTTCCACTGCAGCCCAAACGGCAAACCCTGGAGTTTTTGCGGGAGCATGCACATTTGCGTTTCCGCACGAGCACCTTTGCTGCGGTGTTTCGGGTGCGGCATGCGCTGGCGTTTGCCATTCACAAATTTTTCCATGAGCGCGGGTTTTACTACATGCACACGCCGATCATTACCGGCAGCGATGCGGAGGGCGCCGGCGAAATGTTCAGTGTGACGACGCTGCCGCTCAACAAGGTGCCGATGGATGAAAACGGCGCCGTGGATTTTTCGCAGGACTTTTTTGAACGTGCCACCAACCTGACCGTCTCGGGCCAGCTGGAAGCTGAACTGGGCGCTCTGGCACTCGGCGAGGTGTACACTTTCGGGCCGACATTTCGGGCTGAAAATTCAAACACCACCCGCCACCTCGCGGAATTTTGGATGATTGAGCCCGAGATCGCTTTCGCCGACCTACACGACAACATGGACCTGGCCGAGGCGATGCTCCAGTATGTGACCAATTTTGCCCTCGAACACTGCAAAGACGACCTGGCCATTCTGGAAGAGCGCCTGCTCAACGAAGAAAAAACCAAGCCGCAGCACGAGCGTTCGGAGATGAGCCTGACGGAAAAGCTGCGGTTTGTGGTGGAAAATAATTTTGAGCGGTTGACCTATACCGAGGCAATCGACATTTTGAAAAACTCCAACCCCAACAAAAAAGGCAAGTTCCAGTACCCCATTGAAGGTTGGGGCGCCGATCTGCAAAGCGAGCACGAGCGCTACCTGGTGGAAAAACATTTCAAAAAACCGGTAATCCTGACCAACTACCCGGCGGCCATCAAAGCATTTTACATGCGCCTCGACGACCCGAAAGAAGGCGTTCCCGGGCCAACGGTATCGGCTATGGATATTCTTTTCCCGGGGATCGGCGAGATTGTCGGCGGTTCGCAACGCGAAGAACGTTACGAGGTGTTGCGTAAAAAAATGCAGGAAATGGACATCCCGGAAACCGAGTTGTACTGGTACCTCGATACCCGCAAGTTCGGCAGTTGCCCGCATGCGGGATTCGGCCTGGGTTTTGAGCGTTTGGTGCAGTTTGTCACGGGGATGAATAACATCCGGGACGTGATTGCATTCCCGCGCTTTCCGGGTAATGCGGAGTTTTGAATTGGCTGCTATTTCGTTTCTTTGTAGCAACAGTCCCCGCCAATTCTTTCATCTCCTAAACTATTTTTTAAATGAAACCAGTCCGATTTTTGCTTCCGCTCTTTTTAATTGTTATCACGCAAGCCTTGCTCAGCTGCGCAGGGGATAGTGCCGACAAGGCGAGCGAAAGTGCCGTGCCCAATGCGGAAAATTCCTCGGCAGGCACCGATGCTGCCGAGCCGGCTACCATGCAGGATGCCATGAAACAAGCCCAACAACAAATCGAAAATATCCAGGGCGCCAACAAAAACGTTACTCCGGTCAACTTCCGGAAGTTGAAAGAACTCCTGCCGGATAAAATGCTGGATCTGCCCCGCACCAAACATACCGGCGAAAGTGCAGGCGCCATGGGCATGAAGTTTTCCTCGGCGGAAGCGCGCTACCAGGAAGGTGAAAAACGCCTGAACGTCAAACTGATCGACGCCGGCGGGATCGGCATGGCCACCATGGGCATGGCTGCGTGGACGACCGTGGAAATTGACCGGGAAGACGACAATGGTTACGAACGCACTTCAAACTGGGGCAATTTTAAGGCATACGAGAAATGCCGTACGGCCGATAAATTTTGTTCGCTGAAACTATACAATGAAAAAGGCATAATGGCTGAACTGGACGGGTACGGAATTCCTGTAGCCGACCTCAAGCGTGTTGCGGAACAGTTGAACATTTCCAGCATTCCGGGTATGCGCGAGTAGTTAAAAAGGTGAAAAAACGACGGAGCAGGTTGTGAGCCGCTCCGTCGTTTTTTACATTTTTTTTCGTTATATTTGTGACCAAAGGGGCTGTTTTTCGTAAAAAACCGGTTTGTTTTTGGGGAAAATGGAAAATATTTAACCAAGCCCCTTGCGCCGTGTGTTAAGAGAATCTTAAATTGCGGTGCTTTTTTAAGCATAATCCAACCATGAACTTCGCAAGTACCTTGTAATCTTTCGCTACTAATCCCAGTATCCATTTCCATCCAGACCGATTTACTCCAGCGAAAACCTGTTTGCCCTACGTACCATACAATGAGCAGTCAGAATCTAACTCTACATCTTGCGAATGAGCGATTTACACACAAACCTAACCCTTCAATCAAACCCCGATAATGTATCCCAAGTTGAACCTTTCGTACAAGATTTAGCACAGCGCTATAACCTTTCTCCTGATCTTCACGGAAATATTTTAGTCAGCCTGACCGAAGCGGTCACGAATGCCATGCTGCATGGTAATCGCGGCGATTGTTCCAAGCATGTTTCCATTTCCATGCGCCGTCAAAAAGGCGCGCTGGCCATTCAGGTGTCTGATGAAGGCCCGGGTTTTGATCCGGGTTGCGTACCTGATCCCACTTGCCCGGACCTGCTGGAAAAATGCGGCGGCCGCGGTCTTTTTCTTATGCGCAACCTCAGCGACAGCTGCCGGTTTATCCGCAATGGCAGCACGGTTGAAATGCGTTTTAAGTTGGGTGAATAAACCAATTTATACCCTGTACTTGCCGCCGGATGCTCTGCACCCGGCGGCAAGTGTTTTTTAAGGAAACGGTCAGCTGCACGTACTATGCAATTTCCAAGTTTACCCATCGATGACAACCCGGAACCCGGCGTTTTGTTCTTTTTCGAAGATGTGACGTTTGCTTTCCCCAATTCAGCCGATGTTATCGCCTGGATGTTGTCGATAGCCCGGCAGGAGCAACAGGAAACAGGCGAACTCAATGTGATTTTTTGCTCGGATGAGTACCTGCGCCAGGTGAATGTTGCACATCTCCAACACGATTACTACACCGATATCATCACGTTTCAATACACCGAAGGCGTTGTGCACGGCGATATTTTTATCAGTTCCGACCGCGTCGCGGAGAACGCTGAATTACACGGCGTACCTTTCCGGCACGAACTCTGCCGGGTGCTCGCGCATGGTGTATTGCACCTGGCAGGTTATTCGGATAAAACACCCGCAGCGCAGGAAACTATGCGTGCAAAGGAAGATTTTTACCTTGCACAACTGGGCCCGTAGGGACGCCTCTACATTCAACAACTACGTCGACTATGCAACTCAACCTTCCCACGGAACTCGAACCTTTTCGCGAACAACTGCTGGCTACCCGGCTACCCTTTATCCGCGTGAAAGCCGAAGCAGCCCGGCCAACAACCTGGTGGGAAAGTAAAGTCGGCGGCATGCCATATCTACCTGCCGGAACAGTTTATCCAACTGCTCCCGACGGGCGACCGTTGTATTTTTTAGCACAATTAAATTTTGCGGATATGCCGAGGCTGGAGCCCTTCCCGGAACGCGGCATCCTGCAATTTTACATTTACGACGACGACCTGTACGGCATGGATTTCGACGACGGTGAAAACCCCGATACGTTCCGGGTGCTTTTTTTTCCTGATCCGACACCAGATGCCGCTGCCTTACAAACGGTGTTTCCCGATACTTCGGGCGCCGACCTGCTGCCCCACCATCCGGAGGTATCGCATCCGTTAATATTTGCCTTGGCCGAAGAAGTAGTGCCTGCAACGGATTATCAGTTCTGGCAACAGTTTGGCGCCGGCTTTTTCCGCCAGTTTGGTGCGCAGGAGTGGGAGGTGCAGGATGAATTCAACAAGCTCGTGAACAGCCAGGGCCACAAGGTGGGTGGGTACGCCTATTTTACGCAAGACGATCCCCGCCGGCCGGAAGATCCGATGTTGCTTTTGTTCCAACTTGATTCCGACGAAGGCATGGACCTGATGTGGGGCGACATGGGCGTCGGTCATTTTTTTATCCGGGAAAAAGATCTGCGCGCACAGGATTTCAGCCGGGTTTTATACGATTGGGATTGCCTGTAAAACCTGATCTATCTGAGCGCTGAGGTTGTTTTTTCAGATAAAAAACGGCCCATCAGTTGCATGATATCCAGGTCGGGTGTTTTATGGATTGTACGGATACCCAATTGCCGGGCAGCTTCAATGTTTTCCTCCAGGTCGTCGATAAAAACAGACTCCTCCGGCACCAACCCGGCATCGGCAAGTACATATTCATAAATTTCACGGTCCGGTTTGCGCAGACGAATCAGGTGGGAATAATACACCGCGTCAAAATACCGGGCCTGGAAGTCTTCCATGTTGTGCTCGCGCCACAAGTAATCGTCGATCCAACGCGCATGCAGGTCATTGATATTGCTCAGTAAAAAAACCTGATAATGTTGCCGCAACTCCAGCACCCGGTCAAACCGCTCGCGGGGCATCCCCACAAAAATGGAATTCCAGGCATAGATCACTCGTTCCGGTTCCAACACAGGACGGGCAGCCCGGCATAAGGTGTCGACAAATTCTTCCGTTGTAATGCCCCCGGTTTCATAGAGTTGGAACACACCCGATTGGTCCAGCTTGTTTTTGATCGATTCAAATTGCGATCCGGTTAACTGCTTTAATTCCCGGCTGATGGCGCCCAGCTCCAGATCGAAAAGCACATTGCCGAAATCAAAAATGATATTCTTAATGGGTTGCATGGTTGATTTGTTGTTGCAGGGGTGTCCCGGCGGGGCCACAAAGGTGCATTTTTTCACAAAATAAAATTCCAAAACGCGGCTGCAACTGTGGTGCAATGCCGGTTGTTGCTGTACCTTTGCGGGGCTTTAACCAAATAAAATAAATTAACAGGCGGTTCGGATCAGCCTTTGTCCTGCATACTGCCACACATCATTCGAACTATGGCGCGCGTAGAACTTGTGATGCCCAAAATGGGCGAAAGCATCATGGAAGCCACGATTTTGTCGTGGCGGAAAAAGCCGGGCGACCGGGTTGAACTGGATGAGCCGGTGCTCGATATTGCAACCGACAAAGTGGACAGTGAGGTGCCTTCCCCGACCGAGGGGGTGCTGACCGAAATCCTGTTCAAAGAAAACGACGTGGTGCCGATCAACACCGTCATCGCCATTATTGAAACCGAAGCGGCCGACGCCCAACCAAAGGCCTCGCCTGCCGTCAGCCAGTCCGCTTCCAACGGCAACGGCGCGCAACAAGTGCCTGAGCCGGTAGCAGCAATGCCGCGCACACAGGAAGCGGTTGCATTAACCGCGACCCCGGCAAAAACAGGCGCCACCGGCCGGTTTTATTCGCCTCTGGTGCGCACTATCGCCAAGCAGGAAGGTGTTTCACAAGCCGAACTGGATACCATTGCCGGTAGTGGTATGGAAGGCCGCGTGACGAAAAAGGACATGTTGGCTTATGTCGCCAACCGCAGCGCCGCACCGGCAATAACCACTGCTCCGCAAACGCCGCCTCCAATGGCTCAGCCGGTTTCCAGCCCCACTGCCTCCTCATCCGGTAATGTGGAAATTGTGGAGATGGACCGCATGCGCAGGCTCATCGCCGACCACATGGTCATGAGCAAGCACACCAGTCCGCACGTAACGTCGTTCGTGGAAGCCGATGTGACGAATCTCGTCAACTGGCGGAATAAGATCAAAGACAAATTCAAAAAAACATACGGCGAGAATATCACCTTCACTCCGATTTTTATCGAGGCCGTGGCGCGCGCCATCCGGGATTTTCCGATGATCAACATTTCGGTGGAGGGCACGCAAATCATTGTAAAAAAAGACATCAACATCGGGATGGCTGCCGCGCTGCCCAGCGGTAACCTCATCGTGCCGGTGGTACGCAATGCCGATCACCTCAACCTCGTAGGGCTTACCAAACAGGTAAACGACCTGGCTAACCGCGCCCGCCAAAACCAGCTCAAACCCGACGAAATCCAGGGCGGTACCTTCACGCTGACCAACGTGGGGACCTTCGGCAACGTGATGGGCACACCCATCATCAATCAGCCCCAGGTCGCCATCATGGCTACCGGCGCGATCCGCAAAAAGCCGGCCGTGCTGGAAACCGAATACGGCGATGTGATCGCCGTCCGGCAAATGATGTTCCTGTCCATGTCGTACGATCACCGGGTGGTGGATGGTATGCTGGGCGGTTCTTTTATCCGGCGGGTGGCCGATTATTTGGAGCAATTTGATGTGAACCGGGCGATTTGAATCATGCACGACCTGCCGGCTCTTTTGACCAAAATTGATGGCTACGCTGCCGCCAACCCTTTCCCGGAGGCGCCGCGCGAACTTTTTGAGCCCTGTACCTACATGCTCGACCTCGGTGGCAAGCGCTTGCGCCCGGCCCTGCTCCTGATGGCGGCGGAATTATTTTCCGATACGATTGACACTGCGCTTCCCGCTGCCTGGGCTGTTGAACTTTTCCACAATTTTACCCTGATGCACGATGACATCATGGACGCCGCCCCCTTGCGCCGCGGCCAGCCTACCGTGCATACCCGATGGAACACAACCACCGGCATTCTCAGCGGCGATGTCATGCTCATTCAGGCGTACCGGTACCTTACCTCGTTCTCGAATCCGGCTGTCGTGACCGAATTGGTGAAAACTTTCAGCCGGGTGGCTACTGAAGTGTGCGAAGGCCAGCAATACGACATCAATTTTGAATCCAGAAATGATGTCGCCCTGCCAGAGTACATCCGCATGATTGAACTGAAAACAGCAGTATTGCTCGGCGGCGCCATGGAAATGGGCGCTATTTGTGCCGGCGCAAATCCAGCCGATGCCGAACACCTGTACCACTTCGGGCGGCTGGCAGGCATTTCATTCCAAATTCAGGACGACCTGCTCGACACCTACGGCGACCCCGCCAAATTTGGCAAGCAAGTCGGCGGCGATATTTTGCAAAACAAAAAAACCTTCCTGGTCCTGAAAGCGCTCGAAACCATGCCGGCCGGAAACCGGCATGTGTTGGAAACCTGGCTGCAAACCGGGCCGGAAACTCCCGGAAAAGTCGACGCCGTGCGCGCTATTTTTGATCAATACAAAATACCCGAACTGGCCGCCGCCGAAAAAAAACGCTTTCAAGCCGAGGCCTTCACACAACTGGAAAAAGTGGGTGTGTCCGAAGCGCGTAAAGTTGCGCTGCGTCAAATGATTGGCAACCTGCTGGATCGCGACCGGTAAAGGCCGTAATTTTACTCTATGCAATCCTGGTTGCACATACCTGCGCCACCGCTCGACCATTACATCGAGCATTTTTTCCTGTATGAAAATTTAATTTCGGATCACTTGCGGGAGCGCATGTTACCCGACGGTCATATTGAACTGGTGATCGACTTGCGCGAGCAACCGAATTTTTGGTACCCAAACGATGACCCGGATGCAGCACATCGCGTGCAAGGCGGCTGGATATCCGGGGTGCACCGGCACTACATCACGATCGAGGCTGCTCAGGGGGCATCCATGCTGGTCGTGCGCTTTCGACCGGGCCGCATTTTACCCATTCTTGGCATGCCGGCCGGGGCAATTGCCGACCAGGTTGTTCCCCTGGACCAGGTGTGGGGACCCACCTTCGAACACTTGCGCAACGGCCTGCTGGAACGCCCGGAACCGGCCCGGAAATTTGCCTGGCTGGAGCAGTTTTTTCTGAAAAAAATTCAAAACGGGCCGGCGCCAAACCCGGTCATCGACTTTGCGCTCAACCGCCTGCAAAGTATGGATACCGCTGCCGGCATTGCAGCCATTGTCGGAAAAACCGGCTATAGCCACAAACATTTTGTGTCGCTGTTTCACTTGCACATCGGCGTGCCGCCAAAAGTGTACAGCCGGATATTGAAATTCCAGCAGGCCGTCCGGCAAATGGAGTCCAGCCCTGGCCAACCCGACTGGAGTGCACTCACCTATGCCTGCGGCTACTATGATCAGGCGCATTTTATCAACGAATTCAAGACCTTTTCGGGCTTCTCGCCATCGTTTTACCTGGAGAAACGAGGCGCATATCTGAACTATTTGCCGGTAGATTGAACCCTCCATTGCATAGGTAACAAACTGAAAGGTAAATTTTTTCCAATCGGAAAGCAGGTGGTGCAATTACTTTTGCATAAACAATTTGTTTTTTTAAAAAAAACGCCATTTATGAAAAAGTTGCTACTGCTTTGCCTCATGTTAACGAGTGTGCTGGCTTGTACCACCACCCGAAAAAATCGATTGGACAACTTGAAAATTGCTTACAACGTATTAGTCGACAGCGCCAACGACAATTACGATGTCTTCACGATGAATTCCGATGGCACAGGAAAACAAAATATCACCAGGCACCCGGATGTGGCCTGGACCTACTTCGCCTGGAAAAACCGCCTGTTCTTCATCTCCGACCGCGATACCTGCCGGCGTTGTTACTTTTTATATGAAACCGACGCCGGTGGCCGGAATCCACGCAAAGTCACCGGATTGCAACTGGAAGACTCCTGGATGAGCAGCCGGAACGATGGCCGCGAACTGGTTGTTACCGGCCGCATCGGCAAGGCGATTCGGATGCAGTTGTTTCTGGTGAATACCGAAACCGGCGCTTTCCGGCAACTAACCAACGACACGGCCGCCCTGCACCGCGACCCGCTATTTTCGCCGGATGGACAACAGCTAGTTTTTGCCTACAAAAAGAATCGCCGCGACAGGAATGCCATCGAAGAACTGTACAGCATGCATGTCGACGGCTCAGGCATGCGCCAACTTACGCACTTCCCGGCCGCCGATACCACCGCCCCGTGGCACAGCTATCACGCCGGGCCACCCCGCTGGAACCAGCGCGAAAATTTTATCAGCTACCAATCGTTCCAAAACGGGAAGTACAGCCTCTACGCGGTGGCGCCCGATGGTTCGCGCCAATGGAAACTGACGGAAAATACCTTCGACGAAGGCTGGCATGACTGGAGCCCCGACGGGCGCTGGCTGTTTGTGGAAACATTCGACACCGACCAGACACAATTTGCAATTCACCGTATAAACTGGAACTCCCGGGAACTGCTTCGGCTTACCGACACAACGTACAAATACCAGCAAGCGCCGGTTGTGCTGTGGAAATAGCACAGTTGTTTATGGCCCGGGCTGTCTTGACCACCGCCACCAAACCATACCGCCTCGCGCGAGTATCATTTTTCCTAAAAAAACTAAACCCGTCAATGAAAAACCGCGCCCGGCCAATTTGGCCTTGTGCCAGTGCACGGCATTGACCGTCCAGCGCACAGCATAGTCGTAGTAGCGGCGGGGGTAATGGCGCCGGAAGTCCAGATCGCGGTCGGTGCGGTTGGCCCACGGCAGGGCGCTGTGCATCGACGGTTGCACCTCTTCGTACAAGCCGGTTCCTTTGATCGGGTAAGCCACCGTAATGGTGAACAGATCGGGGTTGGATACTTTCAGGTGTTCGACGGTTTCCCGGATGTCGGCTTCCGTTTCGCCCGGATACCCCAGCATGATGAAGGTGCCGGCCTGAATACCGGCGCGGCGCGCTGCCTGGATCATGTTGCGCACCTGCTGCACATCTACCCGGCGGTCCATCGCATCGATGATGCGCTGCGAGCCGCTCTCCGCCCCGATCCAGACCCGGAAACAGCCACTGGCTTTCAGAATTTGAACCACTTCCTCGTTCAGGCGATCGGCCCGGGTGATGCACTCGAACTGCACCTGAATTTGGCGCAGCCGCAACTCGTCGTGAAATGCCTGTAACCACTTATGGCTGATGGTGAAAACATCATCGACAAACCAGATCAGGTCGAAGTCGTAGTGCGCCTGCAACCACGCAATTTCATCGACGACAGCTTTCGGGGACCGCCGCCGGTAACTTTGGCCATACACTGCCGTGCTGCACCAGCGGCAGGTGTACGGGCAGCCGCGCTGGGTACTCAGGCTCACGGCGCTGTGCCCATGCGCCTTTTTCCAGGCATCGAGATATTGTTGCAGATCAATTTTTGGTCTGTTTGGAAGCGGCAACGCATCCAGGTCGCGTATTTTTTCCCGGGGTGCGGTGCGGTGCACGGAGCCGTCGGGCAAGCGGTAGGCCAGGCCGGGAATATTGACGAGTGCGGAGTGCGGAGTGCGGAGTGCGGAGTGTTCAACTTTTTCGGGGGAGGTTAGATTCCGTGCTCCGTACTCCGCACTCCGCACTCGAAAATGTTCAGCGATTTCCAACAGCGTTTGTTCGCCTTCGCCGATAACCAGCAGGTCGGCGCCTGCACCCAGGTATTCGCCGGTGTTGTGGGTGACATCTGGGCCGCCGAGTACGATCAGGCAGTTTTGGAGGCTATTTTGGTTTCGGATAAACTCCATGATCGCGATGACATTGCGTTTGGTCATCAGGTTGGTGTACAGCGCCACAATGCCGGGTCGGTGTTCCAACAGGTAAGTCTGCAACGATTCACGCGTGGAGAACGTCGTATCAAAAACCGTATTTTCCACGCCGTGCCGGTCCAGCCAGGCCGAGAGGTAAAGCAAACCCAATGGCGGATAGGGCTTCATGATCGCCTGTTCTTTTGGGTCTTCGTGCAGAAAATAACCGTGGGTAAGTACCATGTATCGCGAACCTCCGGTTCGCGGCAAGCCGCAGGCTTGCACCACCGGGAGATTTAATTTGAAACAAAAGTACCTGCATTCGGCGATTCACTGCGTTGTAAAACCAACTTTGTCCATGTATTGGCGCGAACCGGCGGTTCGCGTTACATTTGTCAGAACGCGAAAACCTGTAAAATGGAAAACTCGGATAAGCAAACTGAACTTGAACAGGAGAACCGGCGCCTGCGTGAACGCCTGGATTTGCTGGAAGCGCAACTGGCTGTTCGGAAAACTACCCGCAACAGGTTGGTTTTGTTGATGATCCGCACGTTTGCCGGCAAATCACTTTACGGCAGTGTGACCCAACTGGTGGATGAAGTGGCTGAACGCCGCCTGGAGCGCGAGACCATCAAAAAAGTGCTTTACGCCACCCTGCGCCGGGTAACCCGGGTAGGGACGGTCATGGTACTTATTGCCCTGGGGCCCCTTGTGTTGGCGGGTTTGCAAACCTATTACCTGAAAAAGCAAAATGAAAAGCTGGATATTCAGAACAAACGGATCGAACAACAAACGTATCTGCAGGAGGCCGAACGGCGCAGCTCGCTTGTTTTTTTGTTCGACAATGTGCTGAACAAGGTGGACGAGGAACTGCGCATGAATCCCGGACACCGGGCACTCAGCCCGCAGCTGGTTGGGCGGATTGTGGCGCTGACCAAGGCGTTGAAACCCTACCATTTTCTGGAAGGCGACTCCATTACGGCACAAATGAGCAGTCCGGAGCGCGGACAGGTTTTGCTCAGTCTCCTGGCGAGCAAACTGAACAAAAGCACCTATGATCAGATTTTTCTGCTAGCCGATTTTTCCTATACCACCCTGCAAAATGTGAACCTGGATGGCGCCTATCTGCGTAACATAAATTTATCCAACGCCGTGTTGGAATCGGTTTCGCTGACCGGCGCCGATTTGCGCAATGCAAACCTGGAAGGCGCTCAACTGCTCGGTGCCCGGGTGCTGGCTACCGGCGGTTCGGCAAGCCCGGCCAGTTTTGATTTTGCCAATTTTCATAAAGCTACCCTCCATAATTGCGACTTCAGCGGCTCGTCTTTTGATTACACCAACTTCACCCGGGCAAGCCTGCACCAGGTCAGCTTTCGGAATGCTTTTTTTAATCAGGCCCGCCTGATTGAACTACAGGCCGATACGCTGGATTTTGGCGGCGCAACCCTGCTGAATACGACCTTTTCTATTTTGGAAAAAAAAGCCGGTGTTAACACTGTCTTCCACTGGCCCGAAATCCACATCGATACGGCTACCTACCGCCAGATCAGGCAGTTGCCCCTGAACGGCTTGCCGGTGCTGGATACGGCGCAGCGCGAGTTTCGCATCAAGCGGGATACATTTTACGTTGGCGATGCCGGCCAGCCGATTGTAGTGGAAGACTCGGTTGAATTGTTCCGGACAAGGCAATAGGGAAACCAAAGTCAGGAGTACATGGCTTCAATTTCTGCCTGGAATTTATCCAGAATAACCCGGCGTTTCAATTTCATCGTCGGTGTAAGTTCGGCCTGGGAGCCGTCGGCTTTGACCGGCTCCCAGGGTTCGGCCAGCAGCGTAAATTTCCGGACCTGTTCGTATTTGCTGAGTTGTTCGTTGAGCCGTTCGAGCAGCATCTCATAGCGGCGCTGAACCGGCTGCTGCCGGAGCATGTCTGCCAGGTTGGTCCAGGCAATATCGTGCCGTTGACACCAGTCGCGCAGGCCTTCTTCAGCCGGCACCAACAATGCCGATACAAATTTCACATCATCGCCGACCACCATGGCCTGTTCCACCAGGTAGTGTTCCCGGAGTGCCGATTCGATAGGGGCGGGGGCCACGTATTTGCCATGGCTGGTTTTCAACAATTCCTTTTTTCGGTCGGTGATTTTGAGATATTTCTGTCCATTTTTCGCTTCCACCCAGGTGCCGATATCACCGGTGGCGAACCAGCGTTCGCCGTCGATATCCCGGAAAACTTCGGCTGTTTGTTCCGGTTGTTTGAAATACCCAACCATCACGCCGGGACTTTTTGCAAGGATTTCACCTTCGCCGGGCCGGTAGTCGGAACTGGGTTCAATGCGTATCGTCACACCATCGAGCAGCGGACCGACGGTGCCGAGCGAGGCGCCTCCGGGTTCGGGCCGGTTGAAACTCAGCGCCGGGGCTGCTTCCGTCATGCCGTAACCTTCGCGCACCTGTATCCCGGCTGCATTGAACGTGCGCATCACGCGAACCGGGCAGGCACTTGCGCCGGTGATGATCGTTTTGACGCATCCGCCGAGGGCTGCGCGCCATTTGCTGAAAATGAGCCGGTCTGCTATTTTCCATTTCAGCGCGGCCAGGCCGGATGGTTTGTAGTCGAAATACCAGTTGTCGGTAAGGTTTAGTGCCCAGAAAAAGAGCCAGCGTTTTGGCCCACTCAGTTCAAGGCCTTTCGCTACGATTTTTTCATAAACTTTTTCCAGCAAACGCGGTACCGTCGTGAAATAATGCGGGCGAATAGCGCGTAAATCGCCGTTTTCGCCCCCGAGATTGTCGGTGCCGGTAAAGGTCACGCTACCGCCGAAGGCTGTGAAGGCATACACGGCAACCCGTTCAAAAATATGGCTGACCGGCAGGAAGCTGAGCACGCGGTCGCCGGGTTCGAAGGGCAGGAATTTGCGGAGCGCTTCAATGTTGAAAACGGCATTGGTATGCGTGAGCATCACGCCTTTGGGGTTGCCGGTGGTGCCGGAGGTATACACCAGCGTCATTACCTGGTCGGGGCGTATGGTGGCTTTGATGCGTTCGACTTCGGGGTAAATTTCGTACGACAGGCTGGCGGGTGCTTCCGGGGTGTCTGCCGGTTGTTCGGCCGATACGCCGGTTGGTTCCGGCCCCAGCAAGACACTCCAGTGTCGCACACCCGGGTGTTGGCCAAAGCTGAAAATTTCGATCAAACCGGGCAGATTGGCTTTGGCGGCGAACACTTTTTCGTACAAGTCGCCCTCCCCGACGAAGCAGTATTTTGCTTCGGATTCCTGCAGAATGTATTGATATTCCCGGGCGCTGATGGTAGGGTACATCGGCACATTGAGCACCCCGATTTGCCCCATGGCAAACTCCAGAACCACCCAGTCCGGGCTGGTTTGATACACCACAGTGGCTACCTTATCACCCGGTTGCAGGCCCAGTTCAAGCAGGCCACGGCTTGCCCGGTTGACGCGGCGCACCATTTCGGCGGTCGAAAAATACTGCCATTGTCCGGCCACTTTGTGCCCAAAGGCTTTTTCCTGTGGGAATGATTCCAGTTGGTCGTAGAGATAGTCGAATAACCTTTTTTCCTGCATTTGACAATAGAATTACACTACACCTTAAAATTTAAAACAATTTGACTTTTTAACGGCCTGGCCATGGAGCGGAATAAAAACGGCGCTAAAATGCGCAAAAATATCTTTGTGTCCTAACCGCAACCTTTGCCGAAGGGCGCACAGCACTTTCGCCATTTTGTTTGGCAAACTACCCGAAGTGGTGCGGTTCAACAGAATAAAATTTATGCGATTCAATTATAAACAAAAAATTTAGCTTATTTTCTTTCCTTAAACATTTGTTTTTAACCCCATTTTGCCGGATATTTGTTACTCTTTTGGGAAAGCGTGCCTTTTCGTCCGGTCAACCAAGTGCTTCGACCGATAATCCTACCGAAAAGGGCTTCGAAAAATGATTTTGTGGAATTTTATTACACGGCAAGCCGTTTCTTAGGTTGTCGTGTTACTTGTTGTCTGGCTTTTTGTCCTGGAATTTGGTTGGTCTTAAATAATCGAAGGACATAAAATGGCAGCAACGCAAGGTTGTCCCGACGCTATTTTGCGGCCTTGAAACGCGCCGTAAAACGTCAGGCTTTTTGCCTTGAATACCCCGAAAACCGGGAACCCAAGCCAACCCTGATTGAAAACGTATTTAGTCAAACAGCAGGCAGGATGAATACTACAACACAATTTTTAAAATTGATTTTTAAGGGTCGACTTGAGTTCGGTAACCCGCGTACGTTTGAGATGGTGCTGCGCCACTGGCAAAACCGTTTGGAAACGTATTTCAAATCAGATATTCTGTTTAAAGCGGAAGATGTGTTTTCGGAAGAAGACTATTCCCTGACGGTGCCGCAACAGAAGATCATGCATTCTGAAAAAGCTTACCGCAGCACAACGGCGCTTTTGGAAGAGATCGCTCAATTTGCCGTGGCCGGGAATATCTGGGCCTGGTGTATCGACGACGGCAGCCTGCTGGATACCCAGAATATTGAGCCGGATTCTGACAAAGTCGCGGTACAGGAATACCGGCGCGGGCGCACGCTTATCGAAGAGGGCGGAAAAGAATTGGAAGCCACCGAAGCCCTTAGCCGGGCTATTGAAAAATACGAGCGCCATGCACTGGCCTACGAACGCCGGGGCTATGTGAATTATAAATTGAAAAATTTTAACGATGCGCTGCGCGATTTCTCGAAGAGCATCCGCTTTAACCCGAACAACCCCGATGCGTATTACGGAAGCGGCAAAATCAAAATGTTGAAAAACGAGTGGGATGGCGCATTTCTGGACTTTGAGAAAGCGGTTAAGTCATCCCTGGCGTTGCAGCCCTTGCATTGGCTTGCCCGGTTGAAAAAAGGCGAATGCCTTTTTCACGCTAAAAAATACAAAGAAGCGGCCTACGAATTGCGGTTGTACCTGAAACGCAACTTTCCGGAAGACGACCCCAACTTTCCACGCCGCCGCCGTGCCGCATATTTATTGGGTAAAGCGCTGCTGGCGCTGAACGATGCACCTGCGGCGTTGGAAGCGTTCGACCAAACGCTGTCGTACCCCTCGGGTATAGAATTGGTGCCGGAGGCCGACGGGCTGTTGCAGCGCGCGATCGCAATGCACCGTATTGGTAAGCCTGAATATGCGTTTGACCTGCAAGCAGCTGCAAAAATGGGCTCCACGGAAGCAGCCCGTTTGCTGGAGGAATGGCAGGCGGCATAGGCAGAAACACATACTGTCTTAATTGGGATTCATTCCCCGGCAAGTTTTTGGGCAGCATTCCACAGCCTTTATACGTTCCGCCAAAAACCGGAACCCGCAAACCGCCCGGTGTGTTGTTCGCACCGGGCGGCTTGTATTTCCTACTTTTGCGCCCCAATTCATACTCGATCAAAAAATATGGAAAACCGCGACAACCTTCTTGGGGTCTTGCAAACCATCTACCGATGGCGCAAAACAATCCGAAACGTTTGCATTTTGGCCCTGGCCATTAGTATTGGATTGTCTCTGTTGCTCGATAATTTTTATCAGGCCACTACCATTTTTTACCCCGCCAGCCCGCGTTTGGCTAACCCGGAACTGATGTTTGGCAATACCGGCCAGGTAACGGACTATTACGGCTCCGATCGCGATCTGGACCGCTTGTCGGAGATTGCTGTAAGCAAAGAGCTGGAAGACTTCATGGTGCAGCAGTTCAAGTTATACGCCCATTATGGCATCGACTCGGCAAGTAAACAGGGGCCCTTCAAGGTGCGTCAGGTTTTTCGCGGATTGTACAATGTGCAGAAAAATAAAAACGATGCGATCGAGCTTAATATGGAGGATACGGACCCCCGGCTGGCAGCTGAAATGGCCAATGCTGCCCGCCGGAAAATTGATGCTATCGCCCAGCGGCTGATCAAGGAAAGCCAGGGGACCCTGCTCAAGGCTTTCGAGGGCAACATTAATCGAAAAAAAGCCGAACTGGAACTCCTGGGAGACAGTTTGCGCCGGACGCAGGCGCAATACGGTATCTATGCGCCAACAGCTCAGGGGGAGCAACTTTCGGAACAATTGACCAAGGCCGAGTCCGAAATTGCGCGGAACAAAGCCAAACTGGAGGTCCTGGAACCTGACACCCGGATTCCGCGGGATACCATCGCCTACATTCGGGCTAACCTGAAAGCATATGAGCGGCAACGCCAGCAACTCATGAATACTGCATCCGGAGCCGGAAGCGACAACATGACCATCAAACGGTTCAATGAGGGCTCGCCGCAGATTGCGGTGTTGCAGGACCTGCACTTTCAGTCGCGCAAACAATTGAGCTACGACCTGGAGCGCTACAACCAAATTCTGGCAACCTACAACACGGATATTCCAGCGGTGCTGGTGGTCGAAACAGCCGAAGTGCCGCTGGTCAAAAGCCGGCCTAAACGGAGCATTATCGTTTTGGCATCGCTGGTTGGCGCCTTTTTATTTGCGGTGTTTGCCGCTCTGGTTGCCGATTCGTATAAAGACATTCGCTGGAATGAAATTAAGGGGACAGCATGATGCCTGGCTTTCCTGAAATGGAGTAACCGTCTATTGTTTGACAAACTGATGCGTTTCCGACCTGACATATTCCTGGCGCTTCCTGCCAACCACCCGCAGCGCTGGCTGGTGGGCGCTTTGCTCCTGCTCCTGTTGGGTTGCCTAAGTGCTGCCATTTTTCAGCAAATGTGGTGGCTTGCCGGCATCCCGGTAGCGGCTTTGGTTTTGTGGTTGGCGGTGGTCGATTTCAGGAAGATATTTTTCCTGATGTTGGCCTGTATTCCACTGTCTATTGAGATGGAGCTGCCGGGCGGGCTGGGCACCGATCTGCCTTCCGAGCCGCTGATGTGGCTGCTGACTCTGGTTTCGACCGGTTGGTTTTTGCGGAACTGGCGAACGGTGGATGCGCGTTTTTTACGCCACCCGGTTTCGCTGGCCCTGCTGGCGCATTTGGTCTGGACCACCGTTGCGGTGCTTGTGTCTACCGACTTTTTGGTGTCGTTCAAATTTCTGTTGGCAAAAGGCTGGTACGTCCTGGTTTTTTACCTGCTTGCGGCGCATTTATTGCAGGAGGCACGCGATTTTAAAAAGTTCCTGTGGTGGTTTTTTATTCCCCTGCTGTTTACGGTGCTGACCGTTTTGGCGCGCCATGCGCCGCATGGCTTTTCGTTCCGGGAGGTGAATTATGTCATGGGGCCGTTTTACCGCAATCATGTGATGTACGCCTGCCTGCTCGCGATCTTTCTGCCTTTTGTCTGGTATGGCACCTATTGGTACCGGCGCTATTCCGGCCTCTGGTGGTTGCTGGTGTTCGGGGTGGTTGTGTTGCTGTTCGGGATCAACTTTGCCTACACACGGGCCGCATACGTCGCCTTGCTGGCGGCTGTGGGGATTTACTGGCTGATCCGCCGCAAACTCATTAAAATCAGCATGCTCGCGTTCACCCTGGTGTTTACGGCATTGGTAGTGACGGTGACCAGCCGTGACAACTGGCTGGCATTCGCCCCCGATTACGAACGGGCGGTTTCACATACCCGTTTTGACAATTTGCTGGAGGCAACGACCAAACTGGAGGATATTTCCATCATGGAGCGGGTATATCGTTGGGTAGCTGCGGCCTACATGATCCGGGACAGGCCGTACACAGGCTTCGGGCCCGGCAATTTTTATTTTAATTACCGGAATTACACCGTTAGCAGTTTTAAAACTTATGTGAGCGACAACCCTGAGCGCTCCGGGATACATAATTATTACCTGATGGTTACGGTGGAGCAGGGTGTACCCGGGCTGGTATTTTTTTTAATTTTTTGCCTGGTAACCATATTTAAAGGCCAGCAAATTTACCATAACACGCCCAATACCGGTCGCCGCCGGGTGCTGGTGGCCGCCTTGCTGAGTTTTATGCTTATCGCAATGCTGATGTTGATGAACGATTTTGTGGAAACCGACAAAATCGGCTCCCTGTTTTTTATTTGCGCAGCCATTATCGTAAACACCGATCTGCAACGCAATAAAAAATAAACCCAATTTTCACCTTCTCCGAAAGTTGTGCCCTCTGCCCTCCGCCCTAAAATCACGCCCGGTCGCAGCGTTCGATCGGCGAGCAGTTGTCCAGCAGCAGATTCCCCCGGTAATGAAATAAGGCGCCGGGTGCGAAATACGCTTCGAAAGTGATATACTGCATATTGTGGTTGGGGACAAACTGGAATTTATACGCTTTCCATCCCGAATGGTCGATCAGGGTGGAGGTGGCGAGCAGTTGTTGTTTCGTCTTGCCGGTGCTACCCCAAATGCGCAGCCGGGTAGGGTGGTTGTAGCCGACATATTGGGCGGTGTGCGCCAGGTGGATGGTGATGGTGTAGCATGTGCCTGATTGCAGCGTCTCCGGCAGGCGCTGGGAAATGTCTTCCCGGGTGCCGTCTTCCCGGGTTACCAGCGCCACACAGGTGTTGCCTTCCTGCGCCGGCACATGCACTCCCCAGGCCCCGGGCATGATGTCGGGCGTACTGCCGCGGGTGTACGACGCCCAGCCATCGGGGCAGGCCGAAGCGCGTGGCGCATCTTCAAAGGAGGAGTTTTTTAAATAAATTTTTCCATCGCCTGCGGGTGCGGCAGGGCCCTGCCAAAGTGCGGCCAGACAAGTAAAAAGTAAAATACCCGGGGTGGTCATAGACAAAAAATCAAAGGAGCGATTGAACGCAGGATTTCAGGCAAAGGTATTGGCTAATTCCTGTTTTGCGGAAATATCCTTCCCGAACAGGTACTTTTCCGGCGGGGGAACAACCTTTTTTTAACTGAAAAGCGGCAACTTTGCCAGCCAAATTTATCCGGCGCCAAACACATATGCCGAAAACAGCCAAGCATCAGCCTTTTTATGCCACGAACTAAACCAACGTACCTCTATGCTGTCGCCAGTGTGGCGATGGTCTTGTTTATGGTGGGTTTTTTTGCCCTCACGGCATTGCATGGCCGGAAACTGGTGGTACTGTTCAAGGAAAAAGTGGATATCTGGCTGGAAGTACGCCCCAATACGCCACAGGAGGAAATCGGCCGGATCATTCAGGACCTGCGGCAGCAGCCCTTCATCAAACCGGAATCAATTACCTATATCACCCGCGAACAGGCTGCCGCCATCATGCGGGAAGACCTTGGCGATGAAAGCCTGATGGAGGACATCCCTAACCTGATGCGCGATGTGGTGCGCTTCAACGTACAGGCCGACTTTTTTCGGGAAGACAGCCTGCGCCAATGGCGGGAAACCCTCCGGCAGGATACCGTGATTTCCGAATTGTATGTCGAAGCCGCCAATACCAGCAACATCGGACGCAATATTGAAAATATTGGTTACTTAACATTGGGGCTGGGTTTTTTACTCATCTTTGCGGCCGTAACGCTCATTCACAATACGATCCGACTGGCTTTGTACACCAACCGGTTTGTGATAAAAAATCAGGAACTGGTGGGCGCCTCCTGGTCATTCATTAGCCGGCCGTTTATCCGTCGGGGCCTGCTCAACGGCTTGTGGAGCGCCTTGCTTGCGATTGCCTTGCTCATCGGGATACTCAACTGGGCGCAACACCAGATACCCGAACTGGAGGACCTGGAGGACCTGAACGGAATCCTGGCCATTTTCACCGGCCTGATTGGCCTGGGCGTGTTGATTTCCGGATTGAGCACCTATTTTGTTGTGACAAAATTTCTGCGCATGCGCGTAGATGACCTTTATTAAATACCGGATTGCCCCACCATGGCCCTTTAAACCGTTCATCCATTATTCAACTATGGCAAAAAGAACACAAAAACAGTTTCAAAACAAACCTGCTGCCCGCAAGCAGGCACCGGCGCCGGCCCGGCGGAAAGACAAACAGGACAGCCTTTTTAGCGCCGGAAGGGAAGAGTTTATCTTTGGCCGTCAGAATTTTATCTGGATTGGAGTCGGGCTCGCACTGGTATGCCTCGGTTTGCTGGCTATGGCCGGAGGCTCCATGCCCGACGCAAATACCTGGGACCCGGATATCATTTACAGTTTTCGCCGCATTACCCTGGCGCCCTTCCTGATGGTAGCCGGTTTTGTGGTGGTTATTTATGGCATTTTTAAAAAATCAAACACGGAGGCAATTGCGCAACCAGATAATTCAACTGCTGAATGAGTCTTTTCCATGCCATAATTCTGGCAATAATTGAGGGATTGACGGAGTTCCTGCCGGTCTCGTCTACCGGGCATATGATTATCGGCTCGGCCACCATGGGTATCGCTGCCAATCCTTTTGTCAAAGTTTTTACCGTAGCTATTCAGTTTGGGGCTATTTTATCTGTGTTGGTGCTGTACTGGCAGCGCTTTCTTCAAAGCCTGGACTTTTACTACAAACTGTTCATTGCCTTTCTGCCCGCCGTCTTTTTCGGTTTTTTCCTGAAGCCCTATGTTGATGAGCTGTTGGAGCATGTTGAAGTTGTTGGCCTGGCCCTTATTGCCGGTGGTATTTTGTTTCTCTTTCTCGATGATGTATTTGTGCGCCGTAGCCAGCTTGACTCGGATATCAGCCATATCACGACGCGGCGGGCCTTTAAAATCGGCTTGTTTCAGGTGATTGCCATGGTGCCGGGCGTCAGCCGGTCGGCAGCGACCATCATCGGCGGCCTGACGCAGAACCTCTCGCCAAAAACTGCGGCGGAGTTTTCGTTTTTCCTGGCGGTACCTACCATGTTCGGCGCAACCTGTAAAACCCTCTGGGAATACTTTTGGCACGAAGGCGGCCATTTTACCCGCGACGAAGTGGTATTGCTGACGGTGGGCAATATCGTGGCCTTTATCGTTGCCATGATTGCCATCCGGGCCTTTATTCAATACCTAACCAAACACGGCTTCAAATGGTTTGGCTATTACCGCATTGTGGTTGGCCTGATCATCCTGGTCCTTTGGGCTTTTGGTTATTTTGAAGACGTAGACGTTGCCCATTTTTAACTATGAAACAACTGATCGAATGCGTGCCCAATTTCTCCGAAGGGCGCGACCTGAATAGTATTGCCCAAATTACCAAAGTCATTGAAAGTGTGGAAGGCGTCAAACTGCTCGACGTTGATCCCGGCAAAGCCACCAACCGCACGGTCGTCACCTTCGTCGGCGAGCCCGAACCGGTGGTCGAAGCCGCCTTCCTGGCCATGCAAAAAGCCTGCGAACTGATCGATATGCGCAAACACCAGGGTGAGCACCCGCGCATGGGCGCCACCGATGTGTGCCCGCTCATCCCAATCAGCAACATCAGCATGGAAGAAACGGCCGAATGGGCCCGCCGCCTCGCCGAACGCGCCGGCCGTGAACTCGACCTGCCCGTCTACCTCTACGAATCCGCCGCCAGCCGCCCCGAACGCCGCAACCTGGCCACCATTCGCGCCGGTGAATATGAGGCGCTACCGGACAAACTCGGCAAACCCGAGTGGAAACCCGACTACGGCCCCGCCAAATTCAACGCCCGCAGCGGCGCTACCGCCATCGGCGCCCGCGACTTCCTCATCGCCTACAACATCAACCTGAACACCACCTCCACCCGCAGGGCCAACTCCGTGGCTTTCGACGTGCGGGAAATCGGCCGCGTAGTCACCGACCGCACCACCGGCAAACCGGTCATCGGCGTCGACGGCGAGCCCAAACGCGAGCCCGGCACGCTCAAAGGCGTGAAAGGAATCGGCTGGTATATCGAGGAGTACGGTATCGCCCAGATTTCCATGAACATCACCGACATTCAGGCGACGCCGTTGCACCGGGCCTTCGAGGAATGCCACAAAAGCGCCGACCGCCGCGGCTTGCGCGTCACCGGCTCGGAACTGGTGGGCCTGGTGCCACTCAACGTGCTGCTCGACGCGGGCAAGTATTTTTTGAAAAAACAACAACGCAGCGTAGGCGTCAGCGAAAGCGAGCTGATCAAAATCGCCGTCAAATCCATGGGACTCGACGAACTGGCGCCCTTCGATCCGCAGCAGAAAATTATTGAATACAACCTCCGGAAAGACGACCCGGCCGAGGCCAAAAAACTGATCCGCAAAGATCTCCGCGCCTTTGCCGATGAGGCTGCCAGCGAAAGTGTGGCTCCCGGCGGCGGCTCGGTGAGCGCCTATGCGGGCGCGCTGGGCGTGTCGCTGGCAACCATGGTGGCCAACCTCAGCTCCCACAAACGCGGCTGGGACGAGCGCTGGGAGGAATTTTCCGAGGCCGCCGAAAAAGGCCAGGCGCTGAAAGATGCCCTGCTGCGCGCGGTGGATGAAGACACCGAGGCCTTCAATGCCATAATGGCAGCCTTCGGCTTGCCGAAAGGCACGCCCGAAGAAAAATCGGCCCGCCTGGCTGCCATCGAACAAGCAACGGTGATTGCCACGGAAGTGCCGCTGCGGGTGGTGCGGCTTGGGCTGGAATGTTTTCCGCTCATCCGCCAGATGGTGCAAACCGGCAATCCCAACTCCATCACCGATGCCGGGGTAGGGGCGCTTTGCGTCCGCTCGGCCGTCCTGGGCGCCGCGCTCAACGTAAAGGTGAACGCGAAGGATTTGAACGACAAGGCTTACGCCGAAAAAGTGATCGCGGAAGCGGACGCGGCGATGGCGGAAGCGGCCAAACTGGAGGGCGAGATTTTGGCGCAGGTACGGGAGAAGATGGGGGTGTAGGGATTACGGATTGCGGATTAGCAATACTTTTTCAGATGTCTCCCTCCGGTCGACATGACATCTTACACCCTGGCAAACTTTCCAACAGATTCCTCGCTACGCTCGAAATTTCCCCAGGGCTTGGTGAAGTTTCGAGCGTAGCGAGAAACCTGTTTAACCATTTTATTTTCAGCGATTTGTCATGTCGACCGGAGGGAGACATCTGAATTGTTTTAAACAAAACCTATCCTCCGGAGCGCAACTCCGTGCAAAGGCAGGTAAAACGAAAAGAAGAGTGGGGCTCCACTAAAAATTCAGGACTCCCGCAGTTGGCCTGGGTTTGTAGTCGTCGACATGCGGCAACAATTTGTCGTAACCCCGTTTTTTGTCCACACCCTCCTGTTCGTTAACATACGGGATGGAGCAAAACCCGAGCATGGCCTTCTGGTTGTCGGTCAGTTTTTCATAGATATCCTGCGGAAGTCCCATCGGGTAATCGAACATTTGTTTGACCCACCAGCGTGAAAAGGCTGCGATCAACGACCAGCGCGTATTTTCCGTTTTGTTTTCCATGGTGCCGTGCCAGATGCGGCTGTCCCAGATGAGTAAATCGCCGGGTTGCGACAACACCGGGATGGCATCTTTATAGGCCTGTTGCTCCACATAATTTCCACTCAGGTGCGAGCCCGGCACCACCACGAAGCAGCCGTTTTCTTCTGTTTGCTCCTCCAGGGTGATGCCTGCCTGAAGCATGAACAAGAAATTGCCGTGATAGGGCACGAAAGAGTCGATGTGCATCGCCAGCGCACGGTCGCTGCTCCGCCCCATATAATTTTGCAAAATATAATTGGGCTGATCCTGCGGGATGGCGCGAAACCACTGATCGTTCAGGAAATGCATGAGAATTTCGTGCAGGATGGCCGGTTTAAAAAACAGCTCCAAAAAGTAGTGGTCCTTGTAATGCGGGTTGAACAGGTAAAGATCGTCCCGGGTGAGTGCGGAAAGGTTGGTGGCCGAATTTTTGGTTTTTTCGTACCAGTAATTCGTCAGGTCAAGCGCCTTTTTTATTTCCGCTTTGCTGAAAACCTGGGGTATTCTGCAGTACCCGTCTGTTTTGATTTTTTCAATTAATGCTTCTTTCATTGGAATAGATTTTAGCGCCCCAATCCTGGGCGTTTTGTGATGGTTTCCAGACTTAATAGGGGGGAGGAGGTAAAAAAGAAGGTCAAATCTAGAGCGATTCAAAACCTGGATAAATTTTTACCCGGTGACTTTGCTCTGGCGGGAGTATGATCGTGGTCATTGTCCCGGAAAAAACAAACGTTGTCCCTTAGTCGAAGTACCAAAACTTTTCATCAAAAATCTTCCGGCTTGGGAGCGCATGGCGAGGCTGGTGCAGGCTGGTTCCCGGAATTTTTAACATTACATTCAATCGTTCCCGGCCCGCCGAATAGACGCACGGTATTACCTTCGGGGCCGTTTAAATTACGCGCATGTTTACCCTGTCTGCATTCTCCCGTTACTGGTACCTCTGGTTGGTTGTGTTCGTTTTTATAATCGCTGCGGCCACCGGCTTCCGCGAAACCGTACGCATTCCAATGGAAACGGTCACGCTTTCCGCACCCTGCTGGGCGGTGGTGCTGGGCTGCGCGATCTTTCTCGGATTTGTCGGGCTGACCCACCAGTATCTGGATCACCGGCCGCTTTTCCTTTCTCCCAAATGGCTCAAGCCCCTGCATTTGGGCGTCAGCCTGGCTTTTTGTGTGCTGCTGTTTGTGTATCTGGAAATTATGCTCAACCGCCGGCTGGCCAATCCCAGGGCTGTTTTTGAAACGGATTACCGGCACTACGAGTCGCTCTACGATTACTACCTCCTCATTCCCGGTGTTTTTTTGCTGGCGCAAATTTGGTTTATACTTGGACTTTGGCGGGCACAACGGCGGCAAGTTCGGGCGTAAAAGCCAATTGGCGCTTCTGCCAGCTTTGCAGGTTAAAAATCACCAGTCTCTGCCATTTTGGCAAAAAACGAATCTTTTGCACGGCTGGAATGAAATGTGTTGCCCTCTACCATTCCCCCTTTGCCAAAACCGTATCTTTGCACCTTCCAACCTGAATAGAATATATGTTAGGCTTACTAAAAAAATACTCGGCACCAAGCAAGACCGCGACATGGGGCAGTATCAGGGCTCAGTGGACGAGATCAATGAATACTTTGCCGCTTACCGAAACCTGTCGACCGACGAACTGCGCAACAAAACCCTGGACTTTCGCGCCCGCATCGCGGAATACCTGAAAGACATCGACGCCGAAATCGAATCCATTAACCGGCAGGCCATTGACTCCGAAGATTTCCATGAAAAAGAAGACCTCTTCAAAGAGGTGGACGAGCTGCGCAAACAACGCGACAAAGCCCTCGAAGAAGTGCTGCGCGACATTCTGCCCGAAGCCTTTGCCGTAGTCAAGGAAACCAGCCGCCGTTTCATGGAAAATGAGACGATCACCGTTGCCGCTACCGACCACGACCGCATGCTGGCTGCCGATCCGAAAAAATCCTACGTCACCATCGACGGCGACAAAGCCATTTGGAAAAACAACTGGCAGGCTGCCGGCGGCGATATTACCTGGAACATGCTGCACTACGACGTGCAGCTCATCGGCGGGATGGTGCTGCACGACGGCAAGATCGCCGAGATGGCAACCGGTGAAGGTAAAACCCTGGTGGCCACCCTGCCCGCCTACCTAAACGGGGTGGCCGGCGAAGGCGTGCACATCATCACCGTGAACGACTACCTCGCCCGGCGTGACCAGGAGTGGGTCGGGCCCATCTACGAATTTCTGCTGCTCACTGTCGATTGCATCGACAAATACCGGCCCCACTCGCCCGAGCGCATCCGGGCGTATCAGTGCGATATCACCTTCGGTACCAATGCCGAATTCGGCTTCGATTACCTGCGCGACAACATGGTCATCAGCCCCGAAGAACTCGTGCAACGCAAGCACCACTACGCCATCGTGGATGAGGTGGACTCCGTGTTGATCGACGATGCCCGTACGCCGCTCATTATTTCCGGCCCGGTTACCCGGGGCGCCGAAGACCAGGAATACGTCGACCTCAACCCCAACGTCAAACGCCTGTTCGAGGAACAAACCAAGCTCGCAGGCAAATTTTTGGCGGACGCCAAAAAACTCTACAACGAAGGCCAA
Organism: Lewinellaceae bacterium; assembly: GCA_016716135.1. GTDB lineage: Bacteria > Bacteroidota > Bacteroidia > Chitinophagales > Saprospiraceae > M3007. The sequence goes on from JADJWX010000002.1 coordinate 313,525, forward strand.
CTCGGCATGGAGGAAGGCCAGGCCGGCATGGCGCTCCTGCGTACGCACCGGGCGCTGCCCAAATACCGCCCGTTGATCAAGTTCCTCAGCGAAGAAGGCGTTAAGGTGATGCTGCAAAAAACGGAGGACTTTTACATGCAGGAAAACAACAAGCGCATGCCCGAAGTGGATCGCGAGCTGTTGTTCTGGATCGACGAGAAAAACCGCAGCGTCGAACTTTCGGAAAAAGGCATCGACTTCCTCAGCCGCTTCAATAACGATCCCAACTTTTTCATCATGCCCGATATCGGCACCGAACTGGTCAAGATCGACCAGGACGAGGAGCTGGATATCAACGAAAAAGCCGAAGCCAAGGAATTGCTGTCGCAAGACTACGGGGTGAAAAGCCGCCGCGTGCACGCCGTGCAGCAACTGCTGAAAGCCTACGCTTTGTTTGAAAAGGATAACGAATACATCGTCACGCCGGAAAACGACGTAAAGATCGTCGACGAGCAAACCGGCCGTGTCATGGAAGGCCGCCGCTATTCCGACGGCTTGCACCAGGCCATCGAAGCCAAGGAAAACGTGAAGGTGGGCGAGATCACGCAGACCTACGCCACCGTCACGCTGCAAAACTATTTCCGGATGTACCACAAACTCGCCGGTATGACCGGTACGGCCGAAACGGAGGCCAAGGAATTGTGGGACATCTACAAACTCGACGTGGTGGTCATTCCGACCAACCGCGCCATCATTCGCGACGACCGCGAAGACCTGGTGTACAAAACCGCGCGCGAGAAGTATAACGCCGTGATCGACGAAATCGAAGAACTGCGCAAAGCAGGCCGGCCCACACTGGTGGGTACCACGTCGGTGGAAATTTCCGAATTACTCTCCCGCCTGTTGCAGCGCCGCGGCATCCCGCACAACGTGCTCAACGCCAAGCAGCACCAGCGCGAAGCCCAGATCGTCGCCGAAGCCGGTTTGCCGGGCAATGTGACCATCGCCACCAACATGGCCGGCCGGGGTACCGATATCAAACTCGGCCCGGGCGTGAAAGAAGCCGGCGGCCTGGCCATCATCGGTACCGAGCGCCACGAAAGCCGCCGGGTGGACCGCCAGTTGCGCGGCCGCGCCGGCCGTCAGGGCGACCCCGGTTCTTCGCAGTTTTACGTGTCGCTCGAAGACAACCTCATGCGCCTGTTCCAGAGCGACCGCATCGCCGGGCTGATGGACAAAATGGGCCACAAAGAAGGCGATGTTATCCAGCACTCGATGGTCACCAAGTCCATCGAACGCGCCCAGAAAAAAGTGGAGGAAAACAACTACGGCATCCGCAAACGCCTGCTGGAATACGACGACGTGATGAACATCCAGCGGGAGGCGATCTACAAAAAACGCCGCAACGCCCTGTTTGGCGACCGCCTTTCCGTGGATATCAACAATGCTTTTCTGTCCATCACCTCCGAACTGGTGGCTGTACACCGTGCCCAGGGTAATTTTGAAACCTTCCGCATGGATGCGCTGCGCCTCATCGGGATCGATCCGGAGATGGAAGCGGAATGGTTCAAATCGGCGCCGGAAGACACCGTGCTGGCCACCTTCCAGCAGCAGGTTTTCGACACCTACACGCGCAAGCGCCAGCACGTGAGCGACCGCTTGCTGCCGCTGATCAAAAATGTATACGAACGGGAAGGGCAGCGTTACAAGCGTATCGTAGTGCCGTACACCGACGGGAAAATGGGGCTGAACATCAGCGCCGACATGGAAAATGCCATCAAAAGCGGCGGAAAAAGCATCATGCACGATGTGGAAAAAGTGGCCAACCTCGCGCTTATCGACGAAGCCTGGAAGGAGCACCTCCGCAATGTCGACGACCTGAAGGAAGCCGTGCAGGGCGCTTCGTTTGAGCAAAAAGACCCGCTGGTGATCTACAAGATGGAGGCCTACAACCTGTTTGAGAGCCTGATCGGCCATATCAACAGCAACGTGACCTCGTTCCTGCTCAAAGGTACCCTGGATTTGCCCGACGAAAGTGCGATCCAACGCGCGCAACAGGCCGAAGCGGCACGCCAGGCCCGGCATGCTGCCCAGCGCAACCGCCTGAGCACCAACAACCAGCAGCAGCAAATGACCGAAACGCAGCAGGCCGCCCAGCGCGCCGCCCAATCGGCAGGCCACAACGGCCCTCCGCAGCGCACGCAACCGGTTATCAAGGAAAAAGTGGTGGGCCGGAACGAACCCTGCCCCTGCGGCAGCGGCAAAAAATACAAGCACTGCCACGGCCGGTAACACGAACCTCCGGTTCGTGTTGGGTGGCGCGAGCCTTCGGTTCGCGCCACCCAAAAGGTGGAGGCTTTCTCATAAGTACTTCTAAGGGTTCACCCGACGTAGATTATTGCTTAAACATGCGTCATCCCGAATTTTTAAAATGACTTCGGAGAAGTCAAATATTTGTAGATCAAAGATTTAAGGGCGATCGACGACCTCGGAGAGGTCGCATGTGCAGGGGTTGCCACCTGGATATTCGACCTCTCCGAGGTCGGGCAACGGGTAACCGGAGCATTTCTACAAATATTTGACCTCTCCGAGGTCTTTTTTATGGAAAAATTCGAGATGACTCATGCGAATCACGAGCTAAACTGGCAATATTACCTTTGAATAAAGCCCGTAGGGCTGAAATTTTTGTAGAGAATGGTTGCCTTGCAGCTTTCCAAACGCCGTAGGCGTGTCATTGTAATGCCGCACCTACGACGCTATTATTTCTGCGGTAATAATTTCTACTAAAATGCCAGCCCTACGGGCTTTGGCGGAGGTCAACCGAATAAATTTAGCCCATGATTCGCATGACTCATGTTTAAACATGAATATACCCAGAAAAACTCAGCCCAGCCGCGCCACCAACACCGCCGTAGCCGCTTTCGGGTCGGCCTTCCCCTTGCTCGCCCGCATCAGTTCTCCCATAAAAAAACCGAGCAACCCTTTTTTGCCTTTGCGGTATTCCGCTGCTTTATCCGGGTAGCGGGCGAGCAGCTCGTCGGCCAGTTTTTCAAGCCAATCCAAATCGCTGGATTGTAAAAGTTGGAGGGACTCCGCCAGTTGGCCCGGCGCCGCACCGGGCTGTTGGAGCAGGGCGGGGAAAAGTTGCTGGTTGGCGGCGGTAGCGCTGAGTTTTCCACTGTCGATCAGGCGCACAAATTCCCGCCATTGCGCCGGCTGCACCGGGCAGTCGGCCAATGCCAGGCCGTTTTCAGCCGCCCAGGGGAGCAACTTGTGGATGACCAGGTTGGCGAGCAACTTGGCCGGCGGATTCCCTTCGGAAACCAGGTGCTGGAAGTACTGGGCCGTTTGCCGGTCCTGCACCAGTTGTTCGGTGTCGTGCGCGGGTAACTGATGCACCGTCTGAAATTCCTGTTCCAATACCTGCGGCAGCGGCGGCATGGCAGCGCGGACCGCTTCCAGCATTTCAGGGGCGATGCGTACCGGTGGCAGATCGGGCTCGGGAAAGTAGCGGTAGTCGTGGGCCTGCTCTTTTTCGCGCAGCGAAAATGTAAAGCCGCCGGCGGGGTCGAAACCGCGCGTTTCCTGCTCGACGCGGCCGCCGTTTTCCAAAATCTCAATTTGCCGGGCAGTTTCAAACTCGATGGCACGCCGGGCAAAACGCATGGAGTTGATGTTTTTGATCTCGCAGCGGGTGCCGTAGGCCGGATCGCCGGTTTCCCGGACCGACACATTCACGTCGCAGCGGAGCGAGCCTTCCTCCATGTTGCCGTCGCTGATGCCCAGCCAGCGCACCAGGTGGCGGATGGCTTCCATGCAGGCCGCCGCTTCTTCGGCGCTGCGCAGGTCGGGTTCGGTCACAATTTCGAGCAAGGGCACCCCGGCGCGATTCAGGTCGATAAATGAAAACTGCGGGTCCTGGTCGTGCAGGCTTTTCCCGGCATCCTCTTCGAGGTGGATGTGATGGATGCGCATGGTTTTGGGCGCAGGGCGGTTGAGCGTAAGCTGCCCGCCCCGGCATACCGGGTTTTGATCCTGGGTGATCTGGTAACCTTTGGGCAGGTCGGCGTAGAAGTAGTTTTTGCGGTCAAAACTGCTGTTCAGGTTGATGTCGCAGCCCAGGGCGAGGCCAAGGCGCAGAGCGTATTCGACCGCTTTTTCATTGAGCCGGGGCAAAGTACCGGGATGGGCAAGGCTGATCGCGCTGGTATGCGTATTGGGGGCGCCGCCAAAGGAAGCGTCGTCGGCACAAAACGCTTTGGAGCGGGTCGCCAGTTGAACATGGATTTCGAGCCCGATAACTGTTTCGTAGCTTGGCATATGGCGCGATTTGGCGGTTTTGTTTTTCTAAAAAATAAAAAAAACGGTCATCATACCAATGGTAAAAAGCAGGAAAAAACCCAGCAGGTAGGCTATGAAAAAAACCAGCGACTTGCCCAGGGTGATACCCCAGCCCTGGCGGTAGTAGTTTCGTAAAGCGAGAACGGGGCTCACCAGCAGCCACAAGATCAGGGGATCCAAAGGTTGCCCAATGGGAAAACGGCGTTTAGCCAAAACGCCACCATCAGCAACAGGAACATACTGGAGTGTTCGTTGAGCAGCAGGATAAAATGCTCCACGTAAAAACGTTTTTGCCGGAGGTAGAGCAACTTGAGCACAGCTGCCATCAGCGCGACGAGCCCCAGCAGCGTCCAGGCCAGGCTGCCGAGGAAGGCTTTCATCAGGGCGCCGGGGTCTTTGAGCGTTTTCAGTCCTTGCCGGATCGCGACTTTGTCCAGCCAGTTTTCGACACCGTATTTTTCAATCACGGCATCGGCATCGAGTTTGAAAGCGTCGAGGGTCGCCAGCCGGAAACTCCGGAAGCCAAGGTTGAGGTCCATCGAGTCCTGGGGCCGTGTTTGGGTGGAATCGGCGCCCAACGCCAGGATGCTGCCAAATTTTTCGACGGCGTCGCCGTAGGTTCGTTGCAGCAGGCTGTCCATGGCTTTGCGCACCAGTGGCGTGCGGTATTCGGGCGGCAGGGAGTCGATTTCACGTTGCATGGTTTCAAATTCAGCGCGTTTTCGGCCCAGCTCGTAAAAATTATATTTTATTTCTCCGGTATTCCGGTTGCTCTTGAATGTCAACCCTTTTTCGCTTTGCTGGGCCTGAAAACTGGTGGCCGAGCTTATGCCCAGGTGGTTGAGCGTGAACAGAAATAAAAAAGCGACGATAAAGAAAAACCGGATGGGTTGGGGGTATCGTTTTTGCCGGCCGCTGAAAAATTCCGCCGTTACATAACCGGGGATAAAAAGCAGAAACATAAAGCGCAGCGACCGGCTTTCGAGGTGCAAAACCCGGAACCAGACCTGTTTGAATAAATTGCCCAGGGAGATCATGTCGCTGGCCTGTTTTTGCCCGCAACGCGCGCAAAACTTTGCCTTGTAGGGCAAGGGGAAGTGACAGTTCGGACAATAATCCTTGGCTTTGTATTTCACGCGGGTGTAAATTGGTTGAACTTCGGAGTTTAGGGGCAAGTTCGGGATTTTCTACATTTGCAGGAAAATTAAACAAGCTATGCGCAAACAAACTACCCGGCATATACTGATGGTGCGGCCGGCCAATTTTGGTTTTAATGAAGAAACCGCCGCCAGCAATGCCTTTCAACGCCGCGAAGGCGCCCAGGAGACGGACAGCATACGCTCGAAAGCTATGCAGGAATTTGACGCTTTTGTTGAAAAACTGCGCGCAGCGGGCGTCGACGTCATCGTTGCCAAAGATTCACCCAGGCCGGTCAAACCCGATGCCGTTTTTCCAAACAACTGGGTGACGTTTCACCAGGAAGGATTTTTGGTAACCTACCCCATGTATGCCCCGACGCGCCGCCGCGAACGTCGCCGCCAGGTGATCGATACCGTGCTCAAAGCCGGCTTTCAGGCCGAGCGACGGATCAACCTGGAGTTCAACGAAAAGATCAACCGCTTCCTGGAAGGCACCGGCAGCATTATATTCGACCACCTCAACCGCCTGGCCTATGCCTGTGTCAGCCCGCGCACCGACGCGGGTCTGCTCGACGAACTTTGCGCCCTGCTGGGCTACCGGAAGGTAGTTTTCCGCGCCGTCGACGGCAACGGGCAAGACATTTACCACACCAACGTGATGATGGCCATGGGCGAAACATTTGTTGTGATTTGCCTGGACACGGTGACGATCCCCGCCGAACGCAACATGCTGAAGCAAACATTTCGGGAAACCGGCAACGAAATCGTGGAAATTCCCCTGACGCAAATGAACGCTTTCGCCGGCAACATGCTCCAGGTGCGCAACAACCAGGAGCAAACCATCCTCGTGATGTCCGACCAGGCATACCGTTCCCTCAAACCTGCCCAGGTGAAAACCCTCGAACGCCATACCCAATTGCTGCACAGCCCGATCGACACCATCGAAACATTTGGGGGCGGCAGCGCGCGCTGCATGATGGCCGAGGTGTTTTTACCGGAAATTTTATAAACCTGTAACCTTTCCAAACACCTTGCTGTCAGAGTGGATACGAACAAACAAAAACCACTCTTTTTCATCAAAAAAAACAAGTTATCATGCACGAAGGAATTGTTGCACTGTTTATCCCCATTACAATCAGCCTGGGTGTTTTTCTTATGATTTGGGGCATCCGTTACCTGGAAAACAAGGAGAATATGGCCATGATCGAAAAAGGCATGGAGCCTGTTCGCCGCCGCCGCCAAACCGACCCTACCCGTACCCTCAAAAACAGCCTGATGTTTATCGGCGCCGGTTTGGGCCTGTTGCTGGCTTTGTTTTTCAGCAATATTTTCAGCCTGGAAGACGGCGAGCGCACCGGGGTCTTTTTTGCACTCATTGCCATCTTCGGCGGCCTGGGCATGCTGTTTGCCTACGTGTACGAGCGCCGCAATCCGCCGGTGGACCCGGAAGGCTAACCAAGTCAGCGCGTTCGAAAAATAAACCTGTCGTTGTGGCCAAATTGGCACGGCGACAGGTTTATTTTTGACCAAAAATACACATGGAAGCCTCCTGGATAAATACCGGTCTCTACCCCTTCAAATCCAATTACCTGGACGTTGAAGGTCATAAAATCCACTACATCGACGAAGGCGCCGGTCCGGTCATTCTGTTTTCTCACGGCACCCCCGAGTGGTCGTTCGGCTGGCGCGATATCGTGCAGGGCCTGCGCGATCGCTTTCGTTGCGTTGCGCCCGACTTGTTGGGTTTTGGCCTGTCGGACAAACCTGCCGATGCCGATTATTCGGTGGTCGCACATGCCCGGCGCATGGCGCTTTTTATTGAAAAACTGGGCCTGCGCGATGTGCATATCGTGGGCAATGATTTCGGCCTGTCCATTGCCTTTGACTACGCCATCCGCCACCCGGAGCGGGTGCAAAAACTCAGCCTGTTCAACGGCTGGATGTGGCCGCTGGACACCGACCCGCACTATGCCCGCCCGGCGCGCTGGATGCAGGGCTGGCTGGGGCGGCTGCTGTATCTGCGCTTCAACTTTCCGGTCAACCTGGTCATGCCGGCCGCGTTTGGCGATAAAAAGAAACTGACGCCGGAAGTACACCGGCACTACAAAATGGCACTGCCCGGCCCTGCTGCCCGGAAGGCTGCATTCGCATTTTCCGGTGAGCTGCTCAAGGCCAACGGTTTTTGGGCGGAGCAATGGCGCCGGGTGAGCACCCTGTCCGAAAAACCCTGCCTGATCTTTTGGGGTATGCGCGACAAATTTGTGCCGCCGTACGAACTGGAAAAATGGACAAAAGCGCTGCCGAATGCCCGGGTAGTTCGATTTGAAAACGCAGGGCATTTTGTGCAGGAGGAAGAGCCGGAGCGCATGGTGGCGGAGCTGGCAGGGCATTTCGGGGGCTCGTAAACTATTTGGTAGTAGTGAAGGGGTGACTGCCGTCAACTTCAGGTATTTGGGTGGGTGTACACTTTTGACTTTTCAAATTAGACTTTTGACTTAAAAGGAACTTCCCGACCTGATATTGCTCTTGAAGAAGTCAAAAGTTCAATTTGGAAAGTCTAATTTGAAAAGTGTCCATCTCCTCTGATTTCTTAATACTACTTTGTCACTTTAAAATCAGATGTTTCGCTACGCTCAACATGACAAGTAATTTTTGTAAAACTTGTTTACCGGATTTCTCGCTCCGCTCGAAACTTACCCGGTGCGTGTTGGAATTTCGAGCGAAGCGAGAAATCGGGAGGAATTTTTATCCCCAAATTACTGTCATGTCGACCAGCTGGAGACATCTAAACTTAAACATGCGCCATCTCGAATTTTTAAGATGACTTCGGAGAAGTCAAATATTTGTAGATCAGAGATTTAAGGGCGTTCGGCGACCTCGGTACCGGCGTGCAACGGCAAGTTATATTTAGGATTCCCGCTTTCGAGCAGACAGGTTCCTCGCTGTACTCGGAATGACAAGACCACCTTATAAGAATCCGGGGGGCGAAAGATTTGGAAAAAGGGAACATTGCCTCGCCCCCCAGTTTTGGCCTCAGCCTATCCCACTATGGTTGGGCTAAAAGAAAGGGGCGGCGAAATGTTGCTTTACCGGGTTTTAACGCCCCTCCCTGTTTTATTTAATACGCCTTGTCATTCCGTGCGTAGCGAGGAACCTGCACAAGCGCAAGGTAGAAATGCTAAACTAAAAAATCCAACAATCATTGCACGCCGGTAGAGAGGTCGCATGCGGGGGTTAGCACCTGGATATTCGACCTCTCCGGGGGACCCCAAAGGGGATAAATAACCGCGGTCCGAGGTCGGGCAACGGGTAACCGGAGCATTTCTACAAATATTTGACCTCTCCGAGGTCTTTTTTATGGAAAAATTCGGGATGACCCATGTTTAACTATTGCACCAGGCAACAATCAGGAAAGGTCGAACATCGATCGCTGAATCTTTAGGTAATTTGACCCGAAGCAGGGAACGCCGCCCTTAGCGTATTTCCCGCAGAGTTCCGCCGAGTTAATTCGCGGAGTTCCGCAGAGTTCCCATCCCGGTGAAGGAAAACGCTGCGTACGCTGCGGATTAACTCGGCGGAACTCTGCGGGAAATGCTCTACGAGCCGCTCAAATTCTTGACACAAGATTTCTTAAAGTTGACGACATTCGACTGCGAGTCACCCCCGCACTTGGCCCCAAACCGGAACATGCACCAAGGCGTTTGTATTTCGGCGGATAACCCGCCTACGCCAAGGCTTCCGCGGATAAAAAAAACGAGCGCCTGACTTACGTCGGGCGCCCGAAAACCTCCGTGTTATTGCTCTGCTATGGTATACTATTGGTGCCTGCGGCCTTGCTTTTCGGGGCGCTGATGCACACTTCGGGCAAGGGCAGGGTGCAGGTTTGCTCCGGGTTGCTCCCGGAATGTTTGATCTCCGGCACAACAGTTTCCGGAACCGGTATGGGGCGTGTTTTGATGTATTGCGCAAGCGCGTTGTCCATCCATACCAGCAAGCCGGCAAAAGACAGGGTAACGATGCTTGCAATGAAAAGCATGTTCTTTTTAATGGTCATGGGTTTCAATAAATTAACAACCTGGAAAGTAGATTTGGAAGGTGGATGACAACCGGACAAAAGCCTTGACTCATGGCACAGGTGCGGTTGCAAACAGTTACTTCAATAGACAGCCCGAGTTGCCGGCAGGTTGCAACGGTTGTCGCGAAAAGGCCCATTCTGGGGTCGGGAACGCATTTTAACGGCTGAACGGGTGGTTTTAATGGACGAATTGGGCTGATGCGGTATGCGGTTTCGGCTGCATGGCGTGCACTCCCGGCGCCGCGATTTACTTTTTGTAAAATAATGCCTGAAGCGCAATTGTTTTTCCTGTTCAATAATCCAAACCTGTACAAATTCGTTTGTTAACAAAAAACGCCTTTCACACATGCACAGAACCATCGTAATCCTCCTGGCTCTATTCCTGGCCTCCAACCTCGCCGCCCAACAATCCGCTAAAAGCAAATCCAAAGACCGCTACCGTGAAAAAGACATGCCATCGCGCGTGGATGTCGATGCCGCCATCGATCAATACGGCACCTTGCGCGCCCTGGCCGAACAGCAATTGCGCCCGACGACCTTTGCCTTGTCGCAAGCCATGCTTCAATCGAACACCAGCGCACCGGTAGCCAGCCGCTGTTTTGCATATTCCATGCTGGCCGGCTACGAAACCACGGCGCGGTACCAGTCGAAAGTTTCGTCGCTGCACGGCATGCTGCGCGGTATGCCCATCATGCTCAGTTTCACGCCGGCCGATTCTGTTTTTTATCCGTTTGCGGCGCTTTATGCCATACTCGAAACCGGCAAAAACCTGTTGCCTTCCGGTTACCAGCTGACGCAACAACAGCTTGTGCTGGAACAGGCTTTCCGGCAAAATGGCCTGCGCGAAGCCTTCATTTCCCACTCTAAAAAAGCGGCAACGGATATTTCCCAATTGGTGCTCGATTATGCCCGTGCCGACGGCCATGCCCGCCTGGCCGGCTATCCGGCCTATCAGCCGGAAAATGCAGCAGGCACCTGGAGTGCTTCGAACACTCCGCCCGTCGAACCGTATTGGGCATACCTGCGGCCTTTTTTGCTGGATGCCGCCCAGCAGATCGCAAATCCGGCCCCGGCGGGGTACGACCCCAATCCGTCCAGCCCTTTCCGGGCACTGGCCCAGGAGGCGTATGATATCAGTAAAACCATGGTGCCCGAGCAATACGCCGTGGCTTACTTCTGGGCTTGCGATCAGGCGGCCGGTACCCGGCAGGGAGTTTCCCGGATTCCGCCGGCAGGCCGCTGGATGAATATTGCCGGCTTGGTTTGTGAGCAGCAACGCGTGCCGATGATCAATGCCCTGAAGGTGCAAACCATGCTGGCGCTGAGCATGGCCGACGCGACCATCGCCTGCTGGGAAGAGAAGTACCGGGTAAAACGCATTCGGCCGCAGACGGCAATTAACCAGATGATTGATGCCAACTGGCGCCCTGTGCTCCCCGCACCGGCCTGCCCGGCAGGCGCTGATTTGCAAAGCGCAACATCTGCGGCAGCGGCTGAAATTTTGAGCCGTACCCTGGGCGACAACATTCCGCTGGCGGATAATACCGAGGCTGCATTCGGCGTGCCTGTGCGGCAATACCCAACGATCCGGCTTGCCGCCGAAGAAGCGGCCTGGTCGGGCTTGTACGGTGGCATTGCTTATCGGGATGATGTGCTTGCAGGGCAACAAACGGGAAAAAAAGCGGCACAACTGCTGCTGCAACGCTGGCCCGTTGGGCAGTAGGTTGCGGGGGTAAGTTAGGCGGTGACTCGCAGTCTAATGTCGTCAACTTCAGGTATTTGGGTGGGTGTACACTTTTGACTTTTCAAATTAGACTTTAGACTTTTGACTTAAAAGGAACTTCCCGACCTGATATTGCTCTTGAAGAAGTCAAAAGTTCAATTTGAAAAGTCAAATTTGAAAAGTGTCCACCTCCTCTGATTTCTTAATACTACTTTGTCACTTTAAAATCAGATGTTTCGCTACGCTCAACATGACAAGTAATTTTTGTAAAACTTGTTTACCGGATTTCTCGCTCCGCTCGAAACTTACCCGGTGCGTGTTGGAATTTCGAGCGAAGCGAGAAATCGCGAGGAAATTTTATCCCCAGACTACTGTCATGTCGACAAACTGGAGGCATCTAAACTTAAAGTGACAAAGTAGTATTAAATTGACGACATTAGACTCGCAGTCACCGCCTAACTATATAGTGAAGTTGCCGCTTCAATTTGTGGCTATATTCCCGGAATGGTTATTTTGCATTCAAAACGCAACAGTCGCACCATGAACATACACCTGGCTTTTACTTCCGAAAACACCCGGTTTGAAAAAATACCGACCCGGATTTTTGATACCTCCATTGATGCTTCCATCACTGTCGCCCGGGAAATTGCCGGCCTGATCCGGGCAAAAGCCCAAAAAAATGAGCAATGTGTGCTGGGGCTGGCCACCGGCTCCACGCCCACCAGCGTATACGGCGAGTTGGTTCGCCTGCACCAGGAGGAAGGGCTGAGTTTTCAAAACGTGGTGACGTTCAACCTCGACGAATATTACCCGATGCAGCCCAATGCGTTGCAGAGTTACGTCCGGTTCATGCAGGAGTACCTGTTCGAGCAGGTGGATATTTTGCCGGAAAACGTACACATCCCGGACGGGACGGTTCCAAAAGAAAAGGTAGCCGAATTTTGTGCGGCATACGAAGCCAAAATTGAAGCCTGCGGCGGATTGGACCTGCAAGTTTTGGGGATAGGCCGTACCGGGCATATCGGCTTCAACGAACCCGGCTCCGGGCAGCAGTCGCGCACCCGCCTGATCACGCTTGACCACATCACGATCACCGACGCCGCCAGCGATTTTTTCGGCGAAGAAAATGTGCCGCGCAAAGCCATTACCATGGGCGTCGGCACTATCCTGGCCGCACGCAAGGTGATCCTCATGGCCTGGGGTGAAGGCAAGGCAGCCATCATCCGGGAGGCAGTGGAAGGAGCGGTTTCCGATCACGTGCCCGCTACGTATTTGCAGGATCACCCCGATGCCACCGTGGTCCTCGACCGGGCCTCCGCCGCCGAACTTACCCGCGTGAAAACGCCCTGGCTGCTCGGTGAAATTCCCTGGAACCACCTGCTCATCAAAAAAGCGGTGATCTGGCTGGCCATGAAACTGGAAACCCCCATCCTCAAACTGACCAACCGCGATTACATGGACCACGGGATGGGCGATATCATCACCGAGTTCGACTCGGCCTACAACATCAATATCCGGGTGTTCAACGAACTGCAACGCACCATTACCGGCTGGCCGGGCGGCAAACCGGATGCCGACGATTCCACGCGCCCCGAACGTGCCAACCCGCCCCAAAAACGCTGCATCATTTTCAGTCCGCACCCCGACGACGATGTGATTTCCATGGGTGGTACGTTTATCCGCCTGGTCGATCAGGGCCACGAGGTGCATGTCGCCTACCAAACGTCCGGCAACATTGCCGTTTTTGATGACGACGTGGTCCGCTTTGTCGATTTCGTCAACGACTTTCACAAGGCATTCGACCTGGAAAAAACGGTGACCAGCATGATGTTCGACGCCGTCAAACGCAAGGTGCAGGAAAAACAACCCGGCGAGGTAGACGCCGCCGAAGTGCAACGCATCAAGGGGCTTATCCGCCGTACGGAGGCGAAAGCCGGCTGCCGCTATGTGGGCATCGACGACAGCCGGGCGCATTTTCTCGATCTGCCTTTTTATGAAACCGGCAAGGTGAAAAAAAAGCCGCTGGGCGCGGAAGATATCCGCATTACCGTCGACCTGCTCAACGCCATCCAGCCACACCAGATTTACGCCGCCGGCGACCTTTCCGATCCGCACGGTACGCACCGGGTTTGCCTGGAAGCTATTTTCCGGGCTGTCGAGCAACTGAAGCAGGAAAACACGCCCTGGCTGAAGGACTGCTACATCTGGCTCTACCGCGGCGCCTGGCAGGAATGGGAAATTGAGAATGTGGACATGGCCGTGCCGCTCAGTCCGGAGGAGTTGCTGCGCAAACGCAGGGCAATTTTCAAGCACCAGTCGCAAAAAGACCGCCCGTTGTTTCCCGGCCATGATTCGCGCGAGTTCTGGCAACGCGCCGAATCGCGCAACAGCGGCACAGCCCGCCTGTACGATCAGCTGGGTTTGCCGGAGTACGAGGCGATTGAGGCGTTTAAGCGGTATTATTTTTGATTACATGATTGACGATTACATGATTACATGATTTAAGAAGTAGTTCACCATCCTGGTAAAAGTAGGTTGTGTCATTCAATGAAAAGGTGGACACACTACGTATCCTTCTGCAATCATGTAATCATGTAATCGTCAATCATGTAATCAAATCCCTATCTCAATTAAACCATTTCCACTGTAGTATCTACCCATGCCGGCACCTTGTCCAGCGCCTGCTCCAGATCCCACCACAAGTCCTCTGCATTCTCCACCCCGACCGACAGCCGCACCAGCGCATCGGTGATACCAAAGGCCGCTTTTTCGGTCGGGTCGACTCCGGCGTGGGTCATGGTGGCCGGGTGTTGGGCAAGCGATTCGGTGCTACCCAGGCTGACCGCCAGTTTGACCAGTTTGAGGTGGTTCAAAAAAGCAAAAGCTTCGCGCTCGCCGCCTTTTAATTCGAATGAAACCATGGCGCCTGGAGCGCTGCATTGCCGCTGGTAAATGGCATAGGCTTCGCCGTCTTCGGGGCTGAGCAATCCGAGGTAGTACACCTTGGCAATTTTCGGGTGCCGGGCCAGCCGCCGGGCGACGATTTGCGCATTTTCGGTCTGTTTTTCCATACGTAGCTTCAGCGTTTCAAGGCTGCGCAGCAGCAGCCAGCCGGTGTGCGGGGCGATCATGTTGCCCAAAAACGTGCGCAGGGTTTTCACGCGGGTGATGCGTTCGGCGGAGCCCAGGCAGGCGCCGGCGATCACGTCGGAGTGGCCGCCGATGTACTTGGTGGCGGAGTAGAGCACCAGGTCGGCGCCGTGGCGGAGCGGATGCTGCCAGAGCGGCCCCATGTAGGTGTTGTCGACGGTGACCAGCGCGCGGCGTTCGGGAGTGCTGAACTGGTCGGCTACCGAGCGGCACATGGCGATATCGACCAGGTCGTTGGTGGGGTTGGCCGGGGTTTCGATGTAGATCATGCCGAGGCGGTCTTTTTTGCCGGAGGCTTCGATGAGTTGCACCAGTTCGGCGCGTGTGGCCCCGGGCCGGAAACCGAGCACATTAATGCCGAACTTGGTCAGCACGTGGTGCACGAAGTGGCTGGTGCCGCCGTAAAGCGGGTTGCTGTAGAGGAGCAGGTCGCCGGGTTGCAGGAATTCAAACAGGGCTGTCGAAATGGCCGACATGCCACTTTCAAACACTGCAGCAGCCTCGGCGCCGTCCCAGAGTTTGAGGCGTTCTTCCAGGATTTCCATGTCGGGGTTGTTGATCCGGCTGTAGATGAGGCCGGTTTTTTCGCGGGCGCCTTGTTCGCGCAGCCCGTAGGCTACTTCAAAAAAAGCCTTGCCTTCTTCGGCTGTGCGAAACGCAAAGGTCGAAGTTTGAAAAATCGGGCATTTGACGGCGCCTTCCGACCACTCGGGCCGGTATCCGTGGGACATCATCAGGGTTTCGGGTTGAAATTTACGTTTCATGATCTTCGTTTTTTCCTCCAAATTTCTGATTATTGGATTATTGATCCAGTGATTTAGATTACATTGGAAAATGAATCTTATTAATTTCTTATTTTAAGAATTTGAATCCTTATTTGTTTGAAAAACCGACCCGAAATGGAAAAAAATTCTACGCCTCCGGACGCCACCGACCGCGCCATTTTGCAACTCCTCCAGGAGGATGCTTTTTTGACAACAAAAGAAATTGCCGCCCGCACCCGGCTTACCACCACGCCGGTATTCGAACGGATCAAACGCCTGGAACGCGAGGGCTACATTGCCCGGTACACCGCCCTGCTCGACCGGCGGAAAATTGGCCTGGCCATGCTCGTTTTTTGCGATGTGCTGCTGAAGGAGCACAACCGCGACTACCTGCTGCGTTTTGAGGAATCGGTGGTGGGGTTGCCCGAGGTGTTGGAGTGCCACCACGTGACCGGGGAGTACGATTACCTGCTCAAAGTGGCCGTGCACGACATGGACGATTACCAGCGGTTCATCAAAGAAAAACTGGCCGTGCTGGAAAACATCGGGCGGGTGCAGAGTCACTTTGTGATGACGGAGGTGAAAAATTCAACGGTGTTGCCGGTGGGGGCGTAGTGTAAACGAAATTGCAAATCCGAAATCCTAGCTACCTTTACCCGCAAAACAAATACGTTATGTTCCGCCTTTTTACTACCCTCATTTTTTTGGGCGCAGCCCAAATACTGATCGCCCAGGATGCAAGCCTTTTTGTGCCCCGAAACATCCAGCGTGCCTATGACAAAGGCACCCGGAGCAACGACGGCGCCCCGGGTCCCGGCTACTGGCAAAACCGCGCGAGCTACATCCTCCGGGTCAACCTGGAACCCAAAAAGCGCTTGCTGAGCGGTGAGGCAACGATTACCTACCACAATAACAGCCCGGATTCGCTGACGGCGATCCGGATTAAACTCCAGCACGACCGCTACCGCAAAGGCGCCCAGCGCGACGAGGATGTGGACCCTGCCGATGTCGATGAAGGCGTCATCTTAAAGCAGCTGACCTACAACGGCCGCCCGGTGGATAAAGACCAACAGCGGCGGCGCAGTACCTTTCTGGATATTCGCCTGGGCAAAGGCGAGGCCCTGGCAGCAGGCGCTTCCGCAACAATTGCCGTGCAGTGGTCCTACACCTTGCCGGCCGACAAAAACGCTACGCGGGAATGTGTTTGCGACCCAAGCACATTCTTTGTGCCGTACTGGTATCCTCAGGTGGCTGTGTACGACGACTATAACGGCTGGGCCGGCACGCCGTACAGCGGCCAGCAGGAATTTTACCACGATTTTGCCGATTATGATGTGACCATCACCATGCCCAAAGGCTACATGGTTTGGGCGACCGGTGAGTGGCAAAATCCGGGTGATTTATTGGAGAAAACGTACCTCGACCGGTTCAACCAGGCGCATACGTCCACCGAGGTGATCAAAATATTTACCGAAAACGAATTGAAAGCAGGCGGTGTGTTTAAAAAGCAAAGCTGCACCGGTTTCATTACAAAGCCACTGATGTGCCCGATTTTACGTTTGCAGCCAGCGATCATTACAATTGGGATGCGACGTCGGTGGTGGTAGACGCATCTACCGGCCGCCGCACCTTCGTCAGTGCCGCCTACGACACCAAATCGCCCGACTACCCCAGGGTGGCCCGCATTGCCGCCGACGGCATCCACCTGATGAGCACCTGGTTGCCGGGATACCCGTTCCCGTATCCCTGCATCACGGTGTTCAACGGCAACGATGGTATGGAGTACCCCATGATGGTGAACGACGCCAGCGTGGGCGACCGCGACCCGACCGGCCTGACGGTGCATGAAGTGGCGCATACCTACTTCCCGTTTATGATGGGCATCAACGAACAGGAGTATGCCTGGATGGATGAAGGCTGGGCCAATTTTTTCGACGGGCTGCTAACGGATTCGCTCACCGGCCGGCCAACCGGCGGCGGCCGCGGCTATTCGTTTGCTGCTGGAACCGATTCGGATGTACCCTTGATGGTGCGCTCCAGTTTGTTGCGCGGGCGGGCCTATGGTATTGCCTCGTACAGCCGCCCGCAAAATGCCTACCTGACTTTGCTCGACTTGCTGGGGTACGAAACGTTTCACCGTTGTATGGTGGCGTATATGGATCGCTGGAAAGGCAAGCACCCCATCCCCTATGATTTTTTCAACACCTGGAACGACGTGTCCGGACAAAACCTGGACTGGTTCTGGAAGCCCTGGTTTTTTGAATGGGGGCATCCGGATCTTGGCATTCAATCGGTTGCCCGGCCGGAAGGAGGCGACCGGGATGTGATCGCCATCGAAAAAAAGGGTCATCTGCCGGTGCCGATCCACCTCGAGGTCACCTATGACGACGGCTCCACCGAAACGATCCATTTCAACGCTTCGGTCTGGAAGTCGGGGGAGACTGTTTCCTCCATTGAATGCCAAAAAGGCAAAACCGTTAAAAGTGTGCATCTGGGTGACCGGAACATTCCCGATACCGACCGGAAGAACAATACGTGGAACAAAGCGTAATTCCTGATTATATTTGACGTTTAGTGCGCATATTGGAGGAAAACAATAGACTTCCAAATATGCGTTTAACCATAACAGACAATTTCCGCCCTATGAATACGAACAAATTGCTCAATTATGTGCTGATAGCGGTCCTTGCCGGCCTGGTAGTGGTTTTGGTTTACAAAGCCTGCGAAAAAAAGCGGGAAGACGAACGGTTTGCCCAGGAGAACGCAGACTTTCAGCAAACCCTGCGCGACTTTGGCTATGTTGAATCCGACACAACCGGCAGTACCTATAGCGGTGACGACAATACCTACTCCGATCCGGCGCCTAATCAGCCTGCCGTGACTCAAGACGGTATTGAATACGAAACACCGCAGCCTAAAACAACAACACCGGCTACACCGAAAACCACACAACCGGCTTCCAAACCCACTCCGGCGCCGGCAACCCAGGCGCCCAAAACGACACCTCCTGCCAGTACATCCACATCGGAAGCCACAAGCAGTACCGACGGGCGTTACCGCGTGGTAGCCGGTACGTTTACCATCCTGGACGGTGCGCGCCGGGAGATGGAACGCCTGATCAAAATGGGCTATCACGATGCCGAAGTGGGCAAATATAACCGTGGAAAATACGCCGTGGTGATCATAAAGCGCACCAACAGCCTCAGTGAGGCGCGCCGGATGGTGGACGAGCTCAAACGAAAAGGCGTCGACGCCCGAGTGGTAGACCGGGACCGGAAGTAGTTTCAGACACACCTTCAGGACAAAACTCAATCCTCAAACCGGAGGTGCTTCACGGTAGTGCCCCTGTTGATGAGTTGTTTCAGGGAATCCACACCAATGTTGAGGTGAATTTGCGCAAAGTCGGCTGTGACTTTCTGGTCGGATATTTCGGTTTTAATACCGTCGTGCGTCATGGGCATGTCGCTCACCAGGAGCAGGGCGCCGGCGGGCATCCGGTTTTTGAAGGCGGCGACGAAGATCGTTGCCGTTTCCATATCAATGGCATGGCAGCGCAGGTCGATGAGTCGTCGTTTGAAATCGTCGCGGTGTTCCCAAACGCGTTTGTTCGTGGTGTACACCACGCCGGTCCAGTAGTCGCGCTCGTATTCGCGAATAGTCGTTGAAATTGCTTTTTGCAGGGCAAATGCCGGGAGTGCGGGTACTTCCGGGGGCAGGTAATCGCTGCTGGTGCCTTCCCCGCGGATGGCTGCGATGGGCAGTATCAGGTCGCCCACCTGGTTTTTTCCGGTTTTTACGCCGCCGCATTTTCCCAGAAAAAGGACGGCCGCCGGGCTGATCACTTCGAGCAGGTCTATGATCAGGCCGGCATTCGGGCTGCCTATACCAAAATTGATGATGGTGATATTTTCGGCGGTTGCCGCTTGCATGGGTTTGTGCAGGCCGTATACTTCCACGTTGTGTTTTTCGGCAAACATGCGCACGTAGTTCCCGAAATTGACCAGCAGGATATATTCGCCAAACTGCTCAAGGGGCATGCCGGTGTAGCGCGGAAGCCAGTCTTTGATGATTCTGATTTTCGCTTTTTTTTCCCGGGCTTCCAGTTCCTGGGCAACGGCTTCCAGGTCTTCGGGAGTTATCGGGCGATTGGATTTTGTCATAGTCTGGAATTTTTTTGTTGCGCGAATATCCGGTGGATTCAGAATATGCGGCGCCGTTGCATGACCCAATAAAGAAATCCGGTGAGCAGCGCCGTGAACAGGATGGTAAGATAAAATGCCATGGGGCTGTCGGGTATTCCATTGGGGATATTCATTCCAAAGAACGACGAAATAAGCGTGGGCACCATGAGGACCACCGTGATAATCGTAAGCCGGTGGATGAAAACGTTCAGGTTGTTGGAGATAATGCTGGAGTAGGCGTCCATAGTGCCGTTGAGGATGTTGGTGTACACGTGCGACATGGAAAGGGCCTGTGAGTTGTCGATGATGATGTCTTCAAAAAGATCGGTCAGGTCTTCATCGCCGTTGATGTGCAGAAAGTCGGTTCGTTTGACTTTCATTTTGAGCAGTTCGTTGGAGTTCAGCGAGTTGACGAAGTAGACCAGACTTTTTTCAATGGAAAGCAGTTGTTTGAGTTCGGCATTCCGGCTGGAGTGCATGAGTTCTTTTTCAATGAGATTCCGGCGCAGATTGAGTTTTTTCAGGCAGGAAAGAAAGTAGTACACGTTTTGTTCCATGATCTGGAGCACGAAACGTTTTTCATCGGATGGATTAAAATTGCGCACTTTGCCTTCCAGGAAATTTGCCAAAACGGGCGTTTCGAAGGCCGAAACCGTAATGATGTTTTCGATGGTCAGGATCATGCCGATCGGTGCGGTGATAAAAACCGCTTCGTTTTCCGCTTCGGAGATTTCGTTGAGCACCGGGGTGTTGACGAGAATGAAGCGCACGTCCTCATCGCGTTCATAACGCGCGCGTTCGTCCAGGTCAAGGGAGTCGGTCAGGAAAACAGGATCGAATTCGAGCCGGCGGGCAAACTCCTCCAGTTCGTCAGGAGCGAAGGGTGGGGTCAGATTTACCCAACAACCCGGCTCCAGCTCGGGCAGTTCCACGAGCTTTCGTTTTTCGCGTGCATAATAACGGATCACAGTCCATTGATTGTCAGGTTCGTCATAAAAACAGTTTCATGGGTGCTGCAAACTTACACCACAGGGGGCAGGCATCCAACAGTTAAACCTGCTTATCTGCAAAAAACCAAAAAACCGGATCGGGCTTTTCGGGACAAAAAAGCCCTGCATTGGTCGTCCGGGGCAGCATCGGATGGATAATAGCCCGGATGTTTGGACCATTGACAAGTGCTGCCGACCGGGGATAGTTTTTTGTTAAAACCTGGGAAGATCGAAGGAAAATTATCTATTATTGCACGACAAAAAGCCACGCAAATTCTCTGTGGTCAAGCGCAAAAGACCGAATATCAAGGAACATTTTCCAACGCTGTTTTTAATCCATCCTGAATCATAATCCCGCTTTGGCGCTTGTTTGATCTGTACCATCCCCTCGTTGAGCAGCCAATTGTACCGGTACGGTGCCTGAAAACGGCCCGTTTAATCCGTTTGTGATAACTTTGTATGCAGCGCCTCAGCGATTAGTTGTATCTGCTTTAAAGTTTTTCGGCCGCCGATCCGTTTCTCCGGCATTTTGAATATACTCAAACAAAATTCAGGCTTACACACTAAACCCATTTTGTATGCGCCTTTCTACTTCCCGCTTCTGTTTCTTATTGCCGTTCACCTGTCTGTTTGCCTTGGCGCTGCAGGCGCAAGACGCCGGTACCAACCAATCCAAACCGGTTGTTATCGATGGTTACTTGCAGCGGCATGTGATTTCGGCAAACACTGCGCAGCAGGTTTTGCAAATTGAAAATTTAATTCCGGGTGAAACATATGCCTTCACGGTGCCTACAGACCCGTCGCTGGATGCTTGCCAGCCCAGTGTTGCGGCTGTAACTGCAGTGGCTGAATCCAGTGCCTTTGACCAGGAGTCACGCACGATAACCTTTAAGGCAACACAGGCGAGCATGCAATTCCGCTTGAGTTACCCTTGCACCTGGGATCCGGAAAACCCGCCCCGGCATTATGTCTCGATTGTGTGTAATACTTGCCTGAAAAAAGATTTGAGTGCATACGCAGAATCCATGGCGGTGCTCGAAGTGCAGGCCGGCGCCAGCGCCCAACAGCTGGTGCAGGATGTGCTGATCGGCGGTGATTGCTTTGACGTCACGAACGTTACGTTCTCCGGAAACGGCGACCAGATCGGCACGTTTTCAAACGGCCTGACCAATATCGGTTTTAATACCGGGATTATAATGGCGACAGGGGGCATCAGCGTTGCGCCCGGCCCGAACGATCAGGACGGCGCCAGTGCGGGTTACGGCACATCAACCCCCGACGGCGATCTGGGTACGCTCACCGGCGGCGCGCTGTTTGATATGGCGAGTATTGAATTTGATTTTACGCCGACGCAATCCCCACTGTCGTTCAACTTCGCGTTTGCCTCGGAAGAATACTGCGAATATGTAGGTACCCAGTACAATGATGTATTCGGGTTTTTCATTTCCGGCCCCGGCATACCGGGCGGGCAACAAAACATCGCCCTGATCCCTGCAACGACTATTCCGGTGGCGATCAACAACGTCAACCACCTTTCGTACTCCGGATTTTATGTAAACAACCAGCCTGCGTCCAGTACTAACCTTTGCGGGCAGACACCGGCCAGTGGTCCGGCGGTCAACGAATTGCAGTACGATGGCTTTACCCGGAAGTTTACGGCGATTGCCAACGTACAGCCTTGTCAGACCTACCACATCAAATTGAAAATTGCCGATGTGGGCGATGGTGTTTGGGACTCGGCTGTATTCCTGAACGCCGGTTCGTTTTCTGCGGGCGGTAATGTTTCCGTGGATTGGGTTGTCGACGACAACCCGGACGATGACGATGTGGTGGAAGGCTGCGGTAAAGTTCAATTGGTGTTCACGCGCATCGGCAATAACTTCAGTTTGCCGTTGGCGGTACAATTTGCAGTTACCGGTACCGCAACGGCGGGTCTTGACTATTCACCGATTCCACCGGTTGTCGTAATTCCTGCCGGGCAGTCGCAGTACACCTTGAATGTCAATATTTTGAACGATGCCATTCTGGAAGGTCTTGAAACGATCATTGTTACGCTGAACAACCCCTGCTCCTGCCTGAATCCCGAAGAAATTCTTACCATTTTGGATTATGAGCCTTTGGAATTGTTGACCGATACGGTGACCATTTGCGGCTCGGGTTTCGGTACCGTTTCTGTGACTGCATCCGGTGGCGTGGAGCCGTACACCTATATGTGGCAAAACGGCGCAACTGATCCGGAAACTACGCTTTTTGTTGGTACTTCCACCAATGTGCGGGTCACGGTTACAGATGCTTGCGGCAAAACAAAAGTGGCTACAGCGCGCATAATCGTGAGCCCCAAACCGATTGCCCAACTGTTCCCGCCGGCACCTCAAATATGTGAAGCCGGCCAGGAGGCGCTGCTTAGAGTCAATTTCTTCGGGACCGGTCCATTTATACTGGAGTACACACTCAACGGAAACCCGCAACCCCCGATTTATGATATTACCGACAACCCCTACTTTATTTCGGTGAACCAACCGGGATTATACCAGATATTAAGCGTTACCGACTCAGCGGGATGTCAGGGGACCGGGCAGGGGGTCCTGCAGGTTACGGTCTCCACCCTTGACCTTACCGGGACTTCCACGAACATACAGTGTGCCAGTTCAACAAACGGATCGATAAACACCACTGTTACCGGAGGCCAGGTGAATTATAATTATGCCTGGCAGGGACCGGTTCAAATCGGGAACAATCCGGACCCCACAAACCTGCCTGCCGGCACATACACTGTCACCGTGACGGATGGCTATGGCTGTACGGATACGGAGCAGTTCAGCATTATTGCCCCCAACGCGCTTACGCCGACCGTTGCAGGCGTGCAGGGGACCAATTGCGCAAATCCCAACATCGGAAGTATCAATCTTGAAGTCACGGGCGGCTTCCCGAATTATATCTACAACTGGAGCAATGCCTCCGGCGTGCAAGACCCCTCCGGTTTGCAGGCGGGTACCTATACGGTCACGGTTACAGACCAATCGGGTTGCACGACATCAACGGTGGCGATTGTACCCGGCGACTTTACGCCGCCGGTTGCCGCTGCTACGGTGAACAATGTTTTGACCTGTGCCGTGACCTCGGTGACGCTGGATGGCAGCGGCTCCTCCGCCGGTCCGAATTTCTCGTACCAGTGGACTGCCAGTCCGGGAAATATTGTCAGCGGCGGAACAAGCCTCAACCCGGTTGTTAACCAGGCGGGAAATTATATTTTAAAAGTAACGAATGCCACCAACGGCTGCGAATCTTTTGATACGGTCGCTGTTCAGGCGCAAACAACACTGCCGACGGTAGAGGCGGGTCCGGCGCAGATGATTACCTGTGCAGTGACCAATGCCACCCTCGACGGTACTGGCACTTCAACCGGCCCTGATTTCAACTATGTCTGGAGCGCAGGTCCAGGCGGTACAATTATCAGCGGGGGCAACACGCTGACACCAGTGGTATCCACGGCAGGCACCTATACTTTGCTTGTTACCAATACGGCTACAGGTTGCACACAAACGGATAATGTGGCCGTTTCGCTGAATAATAACCCACCCACGGCTGTCATCGCGCCGCCGGGAACCCTGACGTGTACCGTTTCACAGGTCACCCTGAACGGCAGTGCCACACCGGCCGGAGGTACTTATTCTTACCAGTGGAGTACCATAAACGGGAATATCCAATCCGGCCAGGCCAGTGCCAACGCGATTGTCACCGAACAAGGCAACTACACGTTGATCGTCACCAATACACAAAACGGCTGTACGGATGATGCCACGGTATTTGTGGACCTGGATTTCACCGATCCCTCGGCAATTGTTGTGGTGAATGACCAAATTACCTGCGCCAACCCGACGGTGACGATTGATGCCACCGCTTCTTCCAACGGGCCGGGGTACAGCTTTTTATGGTTAACATCGGGTGGCGGAACGATTCAAAGCGGCGCGAATACGCTTTCTCCGGTGGCAAGCACGCCAGGGTTCTATTCGCTGCTCGTTACCAACCTGACCAACAACTGTACGGCCTCGGCCTCGGTGCAGGTGACTCAAAACACCATCCCGCCGGTTGTCAACCCAGGATCTCCAGGTACGTTGAATTGCGACATTACGCAGTTGCCACTTGGAGATTCCACAACGATCGTGCTTCCGCATGTGACCTACCAGTGGTCCTTTACCGCAGGCGGAAACATTATCGGCAGCAACAGTACGCCCGGTATTTATGTAAACCAACCGGCCTTGTACACCCTGCTTGTTACCAATACCCAAAATGGATGCACCTCAACCGCATCGGTACAAGTGGCCCAGAATATTGTTGCACCCAACGCAGTTGTTGGCACACCGGGTCAGATCAACTGCCAAACGCCGACGGTGCAATTGAATGGCGTCGGCTCCAGTTCGGGCGCTAATTACAACTACCAGTGGACGACTTCGGGCGGCACTATTGCAGCCGGCGCCACAACGCTCACCCCGACGATCACCACATCGGGTACCTACACGCTGGTGGTGACGAATACCCAGAATGGTTGTACAAACAGTACCTCAGCAACGGTAACCGAAAACCTGACACCACCGACGGTCACCGTAGCGCCTCCGGCTTTAATTACCTGTTTTCAGCCACAACAAACGCTGAATGCCACCGGTACCAGTACCGGGCCTAATTTCCAATATCAGTGGGGTACCCAAAACGGCCAGATTTTGTTTGGCGCCACTACCTTGCAACCGACCATCGGCCTGAGCGGCACCTACAACCTGGTGGTCACCAATACCAGCAACAGCTGTACCTCAAGCGCATCGGTTGTGGTGACATCCGATGTGACGCCACCTGTTTCAAATGCCGGGCAAACGCAGACACTGGACTGTATCAACCCATCGCTGGCGTTGAACGGCGGCGGTTCCAGCCAGGGGGCAAATTTCACGTACCAGTGGACGGCAATAAACGGCGGCAACCTGCTGCCCCCGACAAACATTCTGAATCCGGCGGTAGATGAACCGGGTACGTACCAACTGGTCGTTACCAATACCCAAAACGGATGTACCAGTGCGTCCTCCGTGCAAATCCTGGAGGACGATGCCGATCCGGTCGTGCAAATTGTTACACCGGGTATTCTGAATTGCATAAACGATCAGATCACCGTAAGTGCAGCGGGGTCCAGTGTAGGGAATAATTTCTCTTATGCCTGGACGGGACCCGGCATCGTGTCGGGCGGTAATTCGCTGAACCCGACCGTAGACCAGCCCGGAAACTACACGCTGCTGATTACAAACAGCGACAACGGCTGCACCTCGCAAAAACAAGTGGCAGTGGTTCAGGATATTGTTGACCCGGTTGCCGATGCCGGCGCCGATAATATTTTAAATTGTTACCAGCCGCAATTGCAGGTTGGCGGCAGCGGCAGTTCCACAGGGCCGGAATTTAGTTACAGCTGGACTGGCCTGGGCATTGTTTCCGGTGGCAATTCG
Organism: Lewinellaceae bacterium; assembly: GCA_016716135.1. Classification (GTDB taxonomy): domain Bacteria; phylum Bacteroidota; class Bacteroidia; order Chitinophagales; family Saprospiraceae; genus M3007. The sequence continues at coordinate 339,349 of JADJWX010000002.1, forward strand.
GCCACACCGGTCGTTGACCAACCGGGCTTGTACACTCTCGTTATTACGAACACTGTGAATGGCTGTACGGCTACCGATGCGGTTAATCTGACGATTGACCAGGATAACCCACAGGCGGCGGCAGGTCCGGGATTTCAGTTGACCTGTACCGAAACCAGTTATACCTTGAACCCGAACGTCAGCCAGGGACCGAACTTTACCTACAATTGGGAAACCAATACCGGTAATTTCCTCACGGCGTCTAATATTTTGAATCCGGAAGTGAACGGCGCCGGTTTTTATTTCCTGACCGTCACCAACACCACCAACGGCTGCACTGCGACAGACCAGGTGCAAATCACGCAATCGGCAGAATTTCCGACTGCCGATGCCGGCACCTCCAATGTGCTCACCTGTGCGGTGACCACGCTCAATCTGAACGGTGGAAATTCAAGTACGGGCAATGAATTTACTTATGCCTGGACAACAACCAACGGCAACATCGTCAATGGCGGAAACACCCTCAACCCGGTCGTTGACCAACCCGGTACTTATCAATTGGCGGTCACCAATGTCAACAACAGTTGCATTTCCTATTCGAGTGTCGTGATCAATCAAAATATCACGCCGCCTGCCGTGGAAGCGGGTAACCCGCAAACATTGACGTGTACTCTCGATGCGATCACGCTGCAGGGCCAGGTAAGCACGAATGGCAATTTTATTTACAATTGGCAGACCCAGGACGGCATCATTCTGAGCGGTGCGAATACGCTCAGCCCGTCGGTAGGCGCTGTCGGTACGTACTTGTTTACTGTTACCAATACAATAAACGGCTGTACGGCTTCCGATGCGGTGGACGTGCTGGTGGATCAGAATGCCCCGGCCATTGTCGTTGCAGACCCGGAAATGCTGACTTGCCTGCTTACACAAACCAACATCAACGCCACCGGGTCGTCAACCGGAAATATCCAGTATAACTGGACTACCTCAGACGGTAATTTTACCAACCTGAACGACCCGTTGAATCCGGTGGTCAACGAGCCCGGAACCTACACGTTTACCATTACCAACCTCGATAATGGTTGTACGACAAGCCAGGATATTGTGGTCGAACAGGATATCGTGCACCCCGTCGCTGAAGCGGGTACCAGCCAAACACTGACCTGCGCGCTGACGACGCTGAACCTGAACGGCACAGCCTCCAGTCAAAACGGCCAGTATTTCTATGAATGGACAACACCGAACGGCCTGATCCTGACCGGCGCCAATTCCCTCACCCCGACCATATCGGCTCCGGGCGCCTATGCCTTGTTTGTTCAAAACACGGCCAATGGCTGTACGGCTACTGATCAGGTGCAGGTGAATGTGGATGTGGAGGAGCCCACAATTGTGATTGCCCAGGCAGCTCAGCTCACCTGTGCCGTGCTGCAGGTGCCGCTCAATGCCACCGGCTCGTCGGCAGGTCCTAATTTCTCGTACTCCTGGTCGACGCCGAACGGCAACATTGTGGGCAATGCGAATGCCATCCAGGCGCAGGTGAATGCTCCGGGGCAATACACCCTCACTGTGCTGAACAATGCGAACGGTTGTTCCAGTTCGAATAGCGTGCAGGTGAGCCAGAATGTCGTGCTGCCCAATGCCGAGGCCGGACCGCCCTTCACACTGACCTGTTCGGTGGATAAAGTCAACCTGCAGGCATTTGCCTCTACGGGACAACAGTTTAGCTACGTCTGGAGCACTGCCGGCGGCCAGATCGTTTCGGGCGCCAATACGCTTGCTCCACAGGTCAACCAGGCGGGTATTTACACGCTGTTGGTAACCAATAATAACACCGGCTGCTCGCAGACGGATAACGTGGAAGTATTCCTGGAAACTAATGTTCCGACAGACTTTGTGTTCGACCTGAAGAAACCGTCTTGCCACGACAACGACGGCGCGTTTACCTTCCAGGAAGTAACAGGCGGCTACGGCCCTTATCTGTATTCGATCGACAATGGACAGTCTTATAATACTGCCGTCGATTTTGGAAACATTACACCGGGTACGTACGATTTGTGGATTCAGGACGCCAACGGCTGTGAGTTCCATAAAAAAGTGATCGTGCCGAAAGCGCCGGATCCTTCCATCAGCATTGCGCCGGAGTTCGACATCGAACTGGGTGATTCGCTGCAACTGGAGGCCATATTGCCTTTCGGCTATTCCTTTGCCCTGATCGACTCCGTAATCTGGACACCGCTGGACGGCCTGACCTTCACCGGCACGGATATTTTCAGCCTGCTGAAACCCATTGCCAAGCCGTTTAAACCTACGGAGTACACCGTAACAATCGTGAGCAAAGATGGCTGCCGCGCCGAAGACCGCGTACTTATCCGCGTCGACAACGAGCCGCACATCTACATCCCCAACGCCTTCTCCCCCTGGGATGAAAACGGCGAAAACGATGTGGTGCTGATTTTTGCCGACGGTGACCAGGTGCTTCGTGTGCGCTCCTTCCAGATTTTTGACCGCTGGGGGAACATGGTCTTCCGCGATCAGAATTTCCAGCCAAACGATAAACGGCACGGCTGGGACGGCTACCACGACAACAAATTGATGACTCCGGCAGTGTTTGTGTATTACGCCGAAATCGACCTGATCGACGGCCGCACCCTGCTTTACAAAGGCGACATTACCCTGGTTCGGTAATCCCCGCACCAGTAGACAATCTTCCCATATTGTACGCCACACCGGTTTTCCGGTGTGGCGTTTTTTGATTGAGGAGATTTGATCTTTAATCGCCTTACCCGTCCAAAGCGGAATCAAATCCGCGAAAATCCGCGTCTTCGCCGCAGGCGAATCCGCGGTATCCGTGTTGCCAATTGCTCTACGTTGAGAGCACACCTTTGGATCTCCCGGAGAACCGGAAAAAAACGCGGATGAGGCGGATTCGCCTGCGGCGAAACGCGGATAAACGCGGATTTGATTCCGTTAAAGGTAATTTTCGGGTTACGGGCTAAGTATAAGTTAAAGCACTTCATTTTTTTGATTCGGTTAGAAACTTCTGGAAGGGTTTTTCGCCCAAGTCCAAAACTTCCCGGATTTTTGCTGCATGAACGATTTTCAGCAAAAACTGGAGGCTTTCGGCCGCCTCCTGAACATCATGGACGACCTGCGGGAAAAATGCCCCTGGGACCGCAAGCAAACCCTCGAATCGCTGCGCAACCTCACCATCGAGGAAACCTACGAACTGGCCGATGCCATTCTCGACGATGACTTGCCGGGGGTAAAGGAGGAAATCGGGGACCTGATGTTGCACATGGTTTTTTACGCCAAGATCGGCGAGGAAAAAGGCGCCTTCGATGTGGCAGATGCCCTGCACGCCATTTGTGAAAAACTGATCGCCCGGCATCCGCATATCTACGGCGACGTGCAGGTGGCCGACGAAGCGGAGGTGAAACGCAACTGGGAACAACTCAAACTCAAAGAAGGGAAAAAATCGCTGCTCGCCGGGGTGCCCCGCAGCCTGCCGGCCATGGTGAAAGCGTATCGCATGCAGGAGAAAACCAAACAGGTAGGTTTTGAGTGGGAAACGACCGAGCAGGTGTGGGCCAAGGTGGAAGAGGAAATCGGCGAGTTGCAGGAGAATGTGCAGACGCAGGCGCCGCAGGAGAAAATTGAGGAGGAATTTGGCGACGTGCTTTTTTCCCTGATCAACTATGCCCGCTTTATCGGTGTGGACCCGGAAACGGCCCTGGAGCGGGTGAACCGCAAATTCAAATCGCGTTTCGAATATATCGAAGCGAATGCCGGGCGGCCCTTGCAGGACATGAGTTTGGCGGAGATGGATGGGTTGTGGAAGGAGGCGAAGGGATTGGAGTAAATAAAATTATAACCATAAAAATTGTCTTATCATGAAACCTGTTTTAACCCTTAGCCTGCTGGTTGTATTAAGTAGCAGCCTGACCGGGCAATCCGACTTTTTTACCATTTTAGCCACTGCCAACGAAAAACATGAATTGGTCCACGATGTCCGCCAGATCAAGGAACGGACATACGAATTGATCGCTTCTGACGGCAGGGCAGAGCCTGATACCGTACTCACAACCGGTGGTGAATCTGTCGAACTTTTCCTGTCTGTTTATCAACTTATTGAATTTCAGTCGCCGGTAAACATTACCACAATCAGCTATGACCATCAGGGTAATTTTACCATGAAAGTCAGTAATGTCCACAATCCGGATGGCCGAATGTTGTCCGAAACCCTTGATTTGGGCGATAGCCCGGCTGCTACATTCATGAACAGCGAAAAACGCTTTTCTTATGACGCCTCGGGTCGTTTTAAAGAAGTCAAAAGCATTTCGCCGGCAACAGGAGAGGAAAAAGGCGGGCTTAATGTCAGTTACCGGCCCGACGGCTTGCCGGATGAAATTCTGGCCGATGCCGGAATGGGAAAGTTTCATGCCCGTGCAAAGCAGCTGGGCGATACGGTCCGGTATGATTTTGAACTGAAGATTGACCCGGAAATGGAGGCCTTGCTGCCCGCTTCGGCTAAAAAACAAGGCCGGAAGCGCACGGATGTTTTGTTCAGCACCGACTGTTCCTGCTATCAGTATTTTTCTCAAAAAGCAGATGCCGAAACCGGGCAATTGAAACTGGAATCCCTGATTTACCGGGACAAACGCGGTCAAATTCTGCGCGAACAATCGTTTGACCCGGCGGGCGAAGTGATCGCAGACAAGAAGTATACTTATCTGGGAAACGGGAAATTGCTGACCTCGGTAAATCTCCTGGATGACTCGATCGTTCAAAATGAATATTTTGAAAACGGCAAAATCAAAGTGGAATACGATGGCTTCACGAAAACCGAATATGTATATGATGCCCGGGGAAATGTTGTTAGCTCCCTTACTACTACTGCCGACGACGACGAATTGATCAGTCTGACCGTGCGCGAGATCGAATATAAATAAACTGCCGGCTAATTTTATTTGGAATCACCGCCCAATCCCCCGCCCATTTAAAACTTTTGAGTGTCAACCCTTTGCACCTTCAATCTTCCAACGTACTTTTGCGCCGGCTAAAACCGGACGGATAGGCAAAAACTGCCGTTTGACCCTCAGAAGTTCGGCCGTAGTCGCGCATTCACTCACTCACTCATTGTTTCCTTGAAATGGCAGTTTACTATTCAAAAGAAAAGATCGCCGAAATCACCAAAGAGTACGGCAAAGACGAAAAAGACACCGGCAACGTAGAAGTACAGGTTGCCCTGTTGACCTACCAGATCGACGGTTTGTCGGGCCACCTTCGGGCAAATCCGAAGGACCACTCCACCCGCCGTTCGCTGTTGCATAAAGTTGCCCAGCGGAAAGCCCTGTTAGGCTACTATGCGAAGAAAGACATTTTCAAATACCGCGCACTGATCGAGAAGCTCGGCTTGCGGAAGTAATCCCGGGCGGGGTTGAGCAGGATTTTTACCGGGCTCAACCCCGCTTTTTTGTTCCCCTGAAATCAGATCAATTCCCACCTGAGCATGCTGTTTCGCTCCGCGAAACGTAAAATATACGGTGTTGTTTTTCAAAGGCGCACGCCCCATTACCGCCCTGTCCCGGCGTTTTTTTAACAACACAAACAACTAATTTCAGACGTTCTTTAATTTAATAACCGCACCTGGAATAGCTCCAGTGTTCAAACGCTGGTACCCGACCGGCCGGTTTTGAAACGGGGAATTGTTTCCCCCACACAAAGACACAGGCGATTCGAGTACGGAGTGCGGAGTTACGAGTACGGAGTAGTTCACCATTCTAAGGAATGAAAATCGTAGCCTTAATTTGGTATCTGCACTAAAGCAATGAAGTACACATACCAGAAAGGTGAATCACTCCGCACTCGCAACTCCGTACTCGCAACTCCACAACTCCCTGCATCTTTGTGTGTATTTTCGGTTTCCAACCTTCCGGCATCTGATACGTCGTTTTTCTGAACAGGCTGTATTCAAAATGCGCCAAGGCGCACGCTGTTTCCCGGTGCACAAATGTTGATTTTTATGGGAAAACAAATCCCGCTCCGTACCAGTTTCTCCCTGCCTGATGGCCGGGAAATCGTGCTGGAAACGGGCAAACTCGCCACGCAGGCCGACGGCAGCGTCGTCGTGCGTATGGGCAACACCATGCTGATCGCAACGGTTGTCAGTGCCCGTAAAGCCAAGGAAGGGCAGCCTTTCTTCCCCCTCTCCGTTGATTACCAGGAAAAATTTGCGTCGGCCGGCCGTATTCCGGGCAACTTCTTTCGGCGGGAAGCACGCCTTTCCGACTATGAGATTTTGGTCAGCCGCCTCGTCGACCGGGCCCTGCGCCCATTGTTCCCCGACGGCTACATGAACGAAACCCAGGTGATCATCAACCTGATTTCGGCCGACAAAGACGTGCTGCCCGATGCATTGGCCGGCCTGGCTTGTTCTGCCGCTATTGCCACCAGCGACATTCCCGTGGAAGCCCTTTTTTCCGAAGTGCGGATTGCCCGGGTAGACGGTAAGTTTGTGCTAAATCCGGACCGCTCGCAGGTCGAACGCGCCGATATGGACTTCATCGTTGCTGCCACCAAAAACGACATTACCATGGTGGAGGGCGAAGCAAATGAATGTCAGGAACACGACCTCATCGAAGCGCTGAAAATTGCGCACGAAGCGATCCGCGTGCAAATTGATGCCCAGGAGCGCCTGGCTGAACTGGTCGGCGAAAAAGCCCTGGTAAAGCGACCGTTGCCCGAAATTTTGGAAAACGAAGACCTGAAAACGCTGGTCGAGAAGCATTGCAAAGACGATATCTACGCCCTCGCGCGCAGCGCCAGCGACAAAGCCACGCGCAAGGATACCCTGGAAGCGCTCAAGGAACGCCTCATCGAAACACTGACCACGGAGTTTGGTGAAGAATTTATGGAGGAGTGGAGCGCTCTGGCGGAGAAATATTTTGACAAGCTGAAAAAACACGTTATCCGGGATGTTGTCCTCTCCGAAGGCAAACGCCTCGACGGCCGGAAAAACGACGAGGTGCGGCCAATTTGGTGCGAAGTAGACTACCTGCCTTCCGCCCACGGTTCCGCAATTTTTAACCGCGGTGAAACCCAATCGCTTACCTCGCTGACGCTGGGCACCAAGCAGGATCAGGCTCTGATCGACAATGCCCTGAAGTCGTACGACGACAGCTTTATCCTGCATTACAACTTCCCGCCCTACTCGGTGGGTGAAGTGAAACCGATGCGCGGACCCGGTCGCCGGGAAGTTGGGCACGCCAATCTCGCCGGCCGATCCATCCGCAAATTGATGCCGGAAAATTTTGCCTACACGGTACGGATCGTTTCGGACATCCTCGAATCCAACGGCTCCTCGTCGATGGCAACGGTTTGCGCCGGCTCTTTGGCCCTGATGGACGGCGGTGTGCCGCTCAAGGCGCCTATCGCAGGAATTGCCATGGGCTGTATTGCCGATGAGAACAAACGCGTGGCTATCCTGTCCGACATCCTTGGCGACGAGGATGCGCTGGGCGACATGGACTTCAAAGTGACCGGTACGGCAAACGGTATCTGCGGCACCCAGATGGATATCAAAATCGACGGGATGCCCTATGAAATGTTGGAAAAAGCCCTCTTGCAGGCCCGCGAAGGCCGTTTGCATATTCTGGGCGAAATGGCCAAAACACTGGCCGCACCGCGCGAAGACCTCAAACCCCACGCCCCGCGTATGGTTGAGTTCCGCATCGACCGCGACTACATTGGTGCAGTCATTGGACCGGGCGGTAAAGTCATCCAGGAATTGCAACGCCAAACGGGTACGACCATCAGCATCGATGAAGATGAAAAAGGCGGTATCGTGGCCATCTTCGGTCCGGATAAAACGGCCCTGGATGCGGCCAACGATATGATCCAGGACATCGTGTTTGTGCCGACGCCCGGCGATATCTACGACGGTGTGGTGGAGCGCGTGGAAGATTACGGCGCGTTTGTCAAATTCAAAGGCAAGAGCGGCCTCCTGCACGTGTCGGAAATCAGCTACGAGCGTGTGGAAAATGTTTCCGACTTGTACAAAGTTGGCGACGAATTAAAAGTACAACTGCTGGAAAACGATCCGAAAACGGGCAAACTGCGCCTTTCGGTGAAATCTATGTTGCCCAAACCCGAAGGTTACGTCGAGCGCTCCGGCGGCGGCGGCAACCGCGGCGGTGGTGGCGGCGGGTTCCGTGGCGGCGATCGGGATCGTGGAGGTCGCGGTGGCGACCGGCGTGGCGGTGATCGCGACCGCGACCGGGGTGGCCGTGACCGTCGGGATGGCGGTGGTGGCCGCGACCGGCGGGGTTGAAAATTGAGATATTGAGATATTGAGATATATCCCGGTGTGGCTTGATGCTGCACCGGGATTTTTACTGAGGTGATCTTAACTTTAATTGCCTTACCTGCCTTAATCGGAATCAAATCCGCGAAAATCCGCGTTTCGCCGCAGGCGAATCTGCGGTATCCGCGTTCAAATTGCTCTACATTGGCGCCTCCCTGGCGAACAGAAATAGAACGCCGATACCGCGGATTCGCCTGCGGCGAAGACGCTGATAAACGCGGATTTTATTCCGCTAAAGATGATTTTCGGATTAATGGGGAAGCAAAGTTTAAATCACTTCACTTAGAGCAGGTGGAAGCCGGGTGTTGTGTTGCTTACCAAATTTGGAAATGAACCGTTGCCCTGCATATTGTCGGCGTGACTCGAGTCATGGCGACAATAACCAAACAGAAAAATTGGATCGCCATGCCTTGAATTCGCCTGACACCCTATTTTTGCCCACCGCTAATCGATCCACAGCCCTGCCATTCCATGCGAATACTGCTACTCCTTTTCCTTTTTGCCGCCAACATCCACGCCCAGGTAACCCTCGTCCGCGAAGCGCCAAACGACAGTTTCGACCTTGCTTGTGCCAACTGCCGCATGGAGGTGCTCGACCTGGCCATCACCCGCGGCCAGCACGCCATACCGATGAATATGAAAAAGCCGGTGTCTGTAAACCTGCTCCTGTGGCGCTACTACGACAACATCGTGCAAAAAGAGGTGCTGATGGCCGACGAGCCCTTCTGGACCGACGGCGTGCAACTGATCGATGAAGTGCCGGACGATGCGCTGCTTTCCATTCATTTGAATCTGAACTGGATTGACTCAGCCGGGCAGTCACACAAGTTTTACCTGGTGCTGGCCGGACTGAGCAAGCAGGATTTTGCCCGGCTTCCCGTAGAAACAACCTATGACCCGGATACCTATGCACCCTACCGCTTTGCTGCGATAGGGCTGGTCATGCTTGCTGAGGACGATTGGGAAACCTACGACAGTTTTGAAGGCAGTTGTTTTTTAAACAGCATCGACCTTAAAAAACGCGCCATCTCCGGCACATTCGACTTTGTGGCAAACCGGGTAGGCATGGAAAAACTGGGTATTTTTACCAACGGGGCGTTCAGCCGGTAAGGCGTTACGCGCGTACTCGTCCTACGACTCCAAGTCGTAGGACGAGTACGCCCAAGCACGCAATTTTATTCTTCAAAAACCTGTACCTTCAAGGCCCGTTAAACTCCTGATAATGAAGGAACATACCCTGCAGAGTACATTCAAACACTACGAATCCGACGCCGAACTCCCGACGCCGGAGCGCGAACTACTGGCGCATGCCCGTGCCGCCCTGACACATTCGTATTCGCCGTATTCCAACTTTAAAGTTGGTGTGGCCCTCCAAATGGCCAATGGCGAAATGCTCGGTGGCAGCAATTACGAAAATGCAGCTTATCCGCTCTGCATTTGTGCCGAGCAATCGGCCCTGGCCGCCGCCGCAAGCCGCTATCCGGGTGTCGCAGTTTTGGCAATAGCCATCGTTGTAAAAAGCCCGCACAAAGTAATTGATAGCCCGGCGGCGCCTTGCGGGGGCTGCCGGCAGGTCATTTGCGAAACCGAACAGCGGAATCAACAGCCCATCCGGATTGTCCTGCAAGGGGAAACCGGACCGGTGTATGTGTTCGATACCGGCGCATCCTTGTTGCCACTGGCTTTTGGTCCCGGATATTTGTAGGCAGGGTTGCAGTCAATTTTGATCGCTTCTAAATTGTCGGGTTCTTTAAAACCAAAATATGCCTGTAGCCATTACCGTGTAGTACTTTTGTTGCTGCATCAGCTTTTTGCTTTCTTTGCATAGCAAGAAAACTTCACTATCGCTTATAACTCATCACTACGAAAATGAGTTGGTTCTCCAAATTTATTACGTCCTCCATTGGTCAGAAGGTAGTCATGTCCCTGACGGGGCTTTTCCTTACGCTTTTTCTCGCGGTACACCTGTTGGGCAACCTGCAGTTGCTGCAAGACGACGGCGGCGAAGCGTTCAACGTGTACGCCTATTTCATGACCCACAACCCGTTGATTAAAACGATTTCCTACCTGCTGTATGCTTCCATTCTGTTGCATGCCGTTCAGGGGATTTTGATCTGGCGCAGCAATAAAACGGCGCGGGGCGCCCATCGCTATGCCGTAAACCACGTGCGCAGTACCGAACGGGCCTCCCGGAATATGGGCTGGCTCGGGATCATCATTTTTGTATTCATCCTGCTGCACCTCTACCAGTTTTGGTTTCAGATGCATTGGGGTAGCCTCGTGTATGTGGAATACGAGGGGTACACAAACCCGGTCAAAGACCTGTACGCACTGGTCGCCGATTCCTACAAAAACCTGGGTTTTGTGGTGTTCTACGTGATTTCTATGGCCGTGGTCGGTTTTCACCTGTGGCACGGCTTCTGGTCGCTGTTTCAAACCATCGGCCTCAACCACTCCAAATACACCCCTCTGATCAAAGGTATCGGCGCTGCCTATGCGGTAATCGTACCCTTGCTCTTTGCCGTAATTCCGGTGGTCATGTATTTTAAAAGTTGAAAAAATTACGGGTTGGGAGGTTACTGGTTGGAAGGTTTTCAGCCACCCGAAATATTGTAAACCTTTGAACCCTAAACCCTTAACCAGAAATCTTTCCGTTTAAAGCAAAACAGGCAGTAATGGCTTCTAAAAATAAACTCAATTCCAATATCCCGGAAGGTCCGGTGACGGAAAAATGGGAAAACTACAAAGGGCATGTGCCGCTCGTGGCGCCCAATAACAAACGCCGGATTGATGTGATTATCATTGGTTCAGGGCTCGCCGGCGCTTCGGCAGCAGCTTCTTTGGGCGAGTTGGGCTACAATGTGAAAGTGTTTACGTTTCACGACAGCCCGCGCCGGGCGCACTCCATTGCGGCACAGGGCGGGATCAATGCCGCCAAAAACTACCGCAACGACGGCGACTCGGTGTACCGCCTTTTTTACGACACCATCAAAGGCGGCGACTACCGCGCCCGCGAAGCCAACGTACACCGCCTGGCGGAAGTTTCCACGGAGATCATCGACCAGTGCGTGGCGCAGGGGGTACCCTTTGCGCGGGAGTACGGCGGCCTGCTGGAGAACCGCTCGTTCGGCGGCGTGCAGGTATCGCGTACGTTTTATGCCCGCGGCCAAACCGGCCAGCAGCTGCTTATCGGCGCTTACCAGGCGCTTAGCCGGCAGATCGCCCTGGGCTCCGTCAAAATGTACAATCGCCACGAAATGCTCGATGTGGTAGTGGTCGACGGCCAGTGTCGCGGCATCATCGCGCGCAACCTGCTGACCGGCCAACTGGAACGCCACGGCGCACATGCCGTCGTGCTCTGCACCGGCGGTTATGGCAACGTGTTCTACCTCAGCACCAATGCCATGCTGTGCAATACCACGGCTGCCTGGCGTGCGCACCGGCGCGGCGCCTACTTCGGCAACCCCTGCTACACCCAGATCCACCCCACCTGCATCCCCGTTTCGGGCGATTACCAGTCGAAACTGACCCTCATGTCGGAATCGCTGCGCAACGACGGGCGCTGCTGGGTACCCATGCACAGTGAGGATGTCAAAAAACACCCCAATGATATTCCTGAAAATGCACGAGATTATTACCTCGAACGCCGCTACCCGGCATTCGGTAACCTGGTACCCCGCGACATCGCCAGCCGCGCCGCCAAAACGGAATGTGACAACGGCAAAGGCGTAGGCCCCACCGGACTGGCCGTGTATCTCGATTTCGCCGATGCCATCAAACGGCTGGGCAAAAGCACCGTGGAGGCCCGCTACGGCAACCTGTTCGAGATGTACGAAAAAATTACGGGCGACAACCCCTACGAAGTGCCTATGCGCATTTACCCGGCGGTGCACTACACTATGGGTGGCCTTTGGGTCGACTATGAGCTGATGACCACCATCCCCGGCTTGTACGCAGCCGGCGAAGCCAACTTCAGCGATCACGGCGCCAACCGCCTTGGCGCTTCGGCGCTCATGCAAGGCCTGGCTGACGGTTATTTTGTGCTGCCGTACACAATCGGCGCCTATTTGAGCAACGAAATTCGCACCGGCCCGATTTCAACCAATACGCCGGAGTTTGATAAGGTGGAAAAAGAAGTACTCAACCGTATTCATCAACTCACGGCAGTGCAGGGCAGCCAAAGTGTGGAGTCGTTTCACCGGCGCCTGGGCAAAATAATGTGGGATAAATGTGGCATGGCGCGCAATGCTGAAGGTTTGAAAGAAGCGATACAAGAAATCCGGGAGCTGCGCCATGAATTTTGGAAAGACGTGTTCGTACCCGGCCGCCGCGACGAGTTTAATCCCGAACTGGAAAAAGCCTGGCGTGTAGCCGACTTCCTTGAGTTGGGCGAACTGATGTGTGAAGACGCCCTGCACCGCAACGAAAGCTGCGGCGGCCACTTCCGCGAGGAATACCAAACGCCGGAAGGGGAAGCCTTGCGCGACGATAAGAAATTTATGTACGTGGCAGCCTGGGAGTGGCGCGGCGACGATGCCAAGCCGGAGTTGCACAAGGAAGCGCTGGATTATGAGGAGATCAAGGTGACGCAGCGGAGCTATAAATAGGGGCGTTGTACTTAGGTGACTTCTAATGGAAATTATAACCATTAAATATAACCTGCTATGCCAAAATTGCTGAATTACGCGCTTGTTACTGTTTTTGGGCTTTCCATGTATGCTTGCTCGGTGAACAATAATGATGACCCTGAACCTGCCAAAACGCCTACGATCTGGGATAAATTAGCCGGAAATTATACCGGCGATGGAATGTGTGTTTCGTGGCGATATGGCGATATCGATACCACTTATTATAGTGGTAAGAGTTTTATTGTAGATTCTATAACACCTGGCAAATTGTATACAAAACGTGGCTGGATTTGGGAATTAGACGGTGATTCTATATCAAATTCAACATCGGGAATTTTGAAGTACAATTATATTGGCTCCAATGGAAAGTTTGATTCGGCCCAGTTTGATACTCTGACGTTGGAATTGCACTGGGTATCTGGTGGCGGATATGGCTATACAAAAGATAAATGTATTTTCGATTATAAGCATGATTAGGCAGAAAACCGATTTCCTTGCCGTGTTGTCATCAGATTCTGATCCCGCAGTATACGGTTGGAAATTCAGGATGGACCATTGAATGAAATTAATTCCCAATTGCTCATAAATGAAACCTGGTTTTTGGGCTTTTGCATTTTTTTTGGGATTACCTCAGGTGAGTATGGGCCAACACGCCATCCCCTTAAAAAACCCGTCATTCGAGGATGCGCCACAGTGTTGTACCATGCCTGAAGGTTGGTACTACTACGGCCACCGCGACGAATCGCCGCCGGATATTCAACCTGGTTCTTTTGAGGTGACTACTCCGGCACTTGATGGGAAGACTTATCTGGGTCTGGTGTTGCGCGACAACAAAACGTGGGAAGGTATCGGGCAGGATCTAGAACAACCGATGCAAAAAGGATACTTATACGAATTGACAATAGCGCTTGCCATGCCGGAAAAAATGATTTCTATTTCGCGAACTACCGGCGAGTATGCCCCTTTTAATCACCCGGTGTTATTCCGAATTTGGGGCGTTGACATTAAAAATAAAAAGGAAGAATTACTGGCGGAAACACCCAAAATTGATCACGTTGATTGGAAAAACTATACGTTTACTCTTTTACCTCGTAAAGGCAACTACCCGGCCATTGCCTTTACGGCCTGGTTTGCAGACGGCCTGGAAAATCCGTACAACGGATACATACTGGTAGATAATTCCTCTGCTTTAAAAGTAATCACACCGTAAAATAAAGTACATCACGATATGAAACTCACACTCAAAATCTGGCGCCAGGGCGGCAAATACAACGGTGAATTCGTCACCTACAAACTCGACAATGTGAACGAACACATGTCCTTCCTGGAAATGCTCGACGTGCTCAACGAACAGCTCATCGAAAAACGCGAAGAGCCCGTAGCCTTCGAGCACGACTGCCGCGAAGGCATCTGTGGCTCCTGCTCCATGGTGATCGACGGGCGCGCGCACGGCCCGATGCAAGGCACTACAACCTGCCAGGTGCATATGCGCCACTACAAAGACGGCGATACTATCGTGATCGAACCTTTCCGCGCCAAGGCTTTCCCGGTTATCCGCGACCTGGTGGTCGACCGCTCTGCTTTCGACCGCATCATCCAGTCGGGCGGCTACATCAGTGTGAACACCGGCCAGGCACAGGACGGTAACGCCATTCCGATCGAAAAAGATCAGGCTTCCCGGGCTATGGACGCAGCGGCATGCATCGGTTGTGGAGCCTGCGTTGCCGCCTGTCCGAATGCCTCGGCCATGCTGTTCACGTCGGCAAAAGTGAGCCACCTGGCGCTCTTGCCACAAGGTGAAGTCGAGCGTAAACGCCGCGTGTTGGCTATGGTGGCGCAAATGGACGCCGAAGGATTCGGCAAATGCTCCAACGTGACGGCCTGCGAAGCCGAGTGCCCGAAAGAAATTTCCGTGAGCAATATTGCGCGCCTGAACCGGGAATACCTGGCGGCAACTTTGGCAGGCGAGCTGATTTAGTTCCGGCGGTGAACTACTTTTCCAATTTCAAATGAAAAGGATTTACCCGATTGGGAAGTTTCTTCAAGTTGAAATATCCAATTGGAAAAGTAGTTCACCCTCCCGGGTTTGCGGACCATGGGTGATACCCCCAACCACGAAGTTCCCCAATTAAAAAACTACATTTGGCTTCAAAAAAAGCCATGCGTTTCCTCTCCTTTTTGCTTTTGGCAGCCCTGTTTGCCTGCACGCCGACCAAATCCGTTAAGCAGGTAACATCCTCCAACGACATCGAATCCAAAACCGGCCGGATGCAAAAGTTTCCCGGTTTTTTTACCTTTTACCTGGACGACAAAGCAGGCAAGATCTGGCTGGAGATCGACAAACTGGATACCGAATTTTTGTACGTTGAATCCCTGGCTGCGGGCATCGGCTCCAACGACATCGGCCTCGATCGCGGCCAACTGGGTCCGGGCCGGGTGGTGAAATTTACGCGCAGCGGCACAAAAATCCTGCTGGTGCAGTCGAACTACAGCTACCGGGCAGTCAGCAACAATGCCGACGAACGCCAGTCGGTCGAAGAAGCCTTCGCGCAGTCAGTGCTTTGGGGATTTAAGGTAGAAGCCGAATCCGGCGGAAAGGTGCTGGTAGACGCTTCTGCCTTTTTGCTGCACGATGCGCACAACGTGGCCGGACGGCTAAAACAGCAAAAACAAGGCACCTTCAAGCTGGACGAAAGCCGCTCGGCGTTTTACCTGCCGCTCACCAAAAGTTTTCCGAAAAATACCGAGTTTGAAAGCACGCTCACCTTTACCGGCGAAGCCACCGGCGCCTGGATACGCTCCGTAGTGCCAACGCCCGATGCAGTGACCATTCGTCAGCATTATTCTTTTGTGGAATTGCCGCCCCTGGACTACAAGCCGCGGGCGTTTGATCCGCGCTCGGGCTTGATTCCCTTGCAATATTCCGATTACGCCACACCGGTAGACCAACCGCTGGTCAAGCGCCTGATTTATCGCCATCGCTTGCAGAAAAAAGACCCGTCCGCAGCGAGCAGCGAGGCTGTTGAGCCTATTGTGTACTACGTGGACCGCGGGGCTCCGGAGCCCATCAAATCGGCACTGATCGAAGGCGCCGGCTGGTGGAACCAGGCCTTCGAAGCAGCCGGCTACCGCAATGCTTTCCAGGTACGCGAACTGCCGGAAGGCGCCGATCCGATGGACGTGCGCTACAACGTCATCCAGTGGGTACACCGATCCACGCGCGGCTGGTCGTACGGCAGCTGGGTGGCCGACCCGCGTACCGGCGAGATTCTCAAAGGAAAGGTAACGCTGGGTTCTCTCCGGGTACGGCAGGATTTCCTGATTGCCCAAGGGCTGCTCGCTGCGTATGAAAAAGACGGCTTTACACCCGACCCGCGCCTGATGGAAATGGCCCTGGCGCGGCTCCGCCAACTGTCGGCGCATGAAGTGGGGCATACGCTAGGCTTTACGCACAACTTTGCTGCCAGCGTCAACGATCGCGCTTCGGTCATGGACTATCCGCATCCGAAAATTGAAATCCGGGACGACGGCAGCCTCGACTTTTCAAACGCCTACGACAACAAAATCGGCGCCTGGGACAAACGTATGGTCCTCTACGGCTATCAGGATTTCCCGCCCGGTACCGATGAGTCGAAGGCGCTTGACGCTATTCTGGCTGAAAATCAACGCCTGGGGCTGCATTTCCTTTCCGACCAGGATGCCCGCCCCGAAGGTGGCGCCGCACCACTGGCGCATCTTTGGGACAACGGCACGGCGCCGACAGCAGAATTGCGCCGCCTGATCGATCTGCGCAAACGCGCCCTGGACCGTTTTTCCCTGGCAAATATTCCAAACGGCGCTCCGATTGCCGAGCTCGAGCGGGTGCTGGCGCCCCTTTACCTGGCACATCGGTACCAGGCGGAGGCTACCGTCAAATTGGTCGGTGGGGTAGCGTACCGGTATGTTGTCAAAGGTTTTGAAACAGAAAAAGATAACAGCTGGATTGTACGCCCCGTGCCGGACTCCATGCAGCAAGATGCGTTGCTGGCTGTACTGGAAACGCTGGATACCCGGTTTCTGGAGATACCTGCACATATCCGGCGCCTGCTGCCGCCGCAGCCGTACGGTTATGGCCGCGACCGCGAAACCTTCACCAGCCAGACAGGGTTGACATTCGACCCCTTCGCTGCCGCCGAAAGCAGCGTGGAGCACACGCTTCGCCTGATCCTGAATCCGGAACGGCTGGCCCGTTTGGTGGAGTTGCAAGCGACCGAACCCGGGCGTATCATGTCGGTACCGTATACCGTCGGGCAAACCCTCACGCAGGTGCTGGGTAACCACAGGGAAACTGCCTACCAGCAGGAATTGGCCCGCATGGTGGAAAAACGGACGGTGCAGCGCATGATCGGGCTGGCTGCCGATCCGGCGATCAACCAGCAGGTGTCGGCGCTGGTGCTTTCCGACCTGACTGCTTTGGAAACCATGTTTGCCCGGAGCGCAGCCAATGCCGCTGCAACGGAAGCCGACCGCGCGCACTGGCAATACCTGATCCGTCAGATTGGACTTTTCCGCGAAAGCCCGAAAGAATTTATCCCGGTGCCGCCGCCGTCGATCCCCGACGGCGCACCGATCGGCTGCTGGTGAGGCTGTCTCAGAAGTATTTTTCGATCAGTGCTCGCCGTAGATTGTTCTTTTTCACCGCCAAGGTGCGAAGACGCAAAGTTTAATTCTTGGCGTCTTCGCACCTTGGCGGTAAAAATTGTCGCGCTGGGGAATAGTTTTACTTGTGATACGCCATCGAAACAAAAAAACAGACCCAGAACTTCCGGAATCTACCCTTTAGGAAGGCTGAAACCTAAAAGAATTCCCCATCGTCTAATAGTTTATCGACCGCGAATTCGGGGCGACCGCAAGGGTCGCCCCTACGTTGGATACCGGTTGTCCTGATTTTACGGGTTTAGGTTGCGCCACTTTTTTTAACCTGCGTTTTGGATAGATTTTGAAAAACCCATACTTTTACCGACCGTTCGGTAGGTAAGTGTTTTGCTTGCCAATTTTTTTACAAAAATTTCAGGCCGTCTGCCAGACGGCGTTACGTTATGCCGGTACAAAAAATTGAAAAAGAGGATTTTTTAATGCGTTGCTGGGAAGAGTTTCACCTCAACGGGTACTACAACACCAGCATGCAAAAACTGGCCGCAGCGACCGGTTTGCAAAAAGCGGGGCTTTACCATCATTACCCGACGAAGGAAGATCTGATGCGCCGGGTGATGGAGTTTGCCCAGGAGCAATTTCGGAATTACGTATTATCGGTAGCCACAGAACTTGATCTTCCGCCGGAACAGCGTTTGGAAAAACTCTTGCGCCGGCATAAGAAGTTGGCTACGCTGCACCGGCGCGGCTGCTTTTTTGCCAATATCGCCCTGGAGACCGGCCGCGAAGGGCTGTTCAACGAGGCGCTCAAAACCGGCATGATGGACTGGGCCGATGCGGTGAGCCGGATTTTGTCGGAATACATGCCGGCCGATGCGGCGCAACGAGAGGCGCTGCGCCTGATCATGGAGTACGAAGGCGCCGTATTGTTTTACAAACTAACTGCGGATGAGCAACACCTGGAGGATTTCATTCACCGGGCTGTTGCAAACCTGAAACAGGCTTCCGAACATTCATCGTCCATTAAACAAGCATAAAATTCAGCATACCCTGTCATGGCTTCCTTTTCCCCCGCCCGCATCACGGGCTTTTTCCTGAATACACTGGCCGTCATTGCCCCAAAATTCGCCGGCCGGCTCAGTTTTTACCTTTTCGGGCTTCCCCTTCGGAAACGAAAAAAGCCCCAGGAATTGCAATATCTGGCTACGGCCGATTTGCAGTATGTGCGTATAAACGGCAAAAAAACAGCCGTGTACCACTGGGGTTTTCTGGGGCCGATCGTGTTGCTGGCGCATGGCTGGGAGAGCCACGCCGGGCGCTGGCGTAAAGTTGCCCCCTTGCTGGTGCAGGCGGGCTTCCAGGTGGTAGCAGTGGATGCTCCGGCGCATGGGCGCTCGGAGGGCCGGCATTTTACCATGTTGAAATACGCCGATGTGCTGCGCGCCGTCTTTCAGCGTTTTGGCCCCATCGACACGGTAATCGGGCATTCGGTGGGTGGCGCGGCGGCGATCTGGGCCATGGGTACGCTCAGCCCGGCCTTGCGGCCCCGGCAGGCGGTTATTCTGGCATCGTTCAGCTCGTTGCACTACATTATGGAAAACGCACGCCGCCTGATTGGCGCCAGCGACCGGCTGATGCAGGCCATGGACGACCATATCGAGCGCCTGTTCGGCAACCGTATTCCGCATTACGACATAGCCCGGATGGCCGAAAAGTTGACAGACGTGGAAGCGCTCCTGATCCACGACCGGCACGACCGGGTGACGGCGTTTCGCGAAAGCGAAACCCTGCTGGCTGCCTGGCCGGGTGCGCGCCTGCTGCTCACCGAAGGTTTTGGCCATGGCCTGACCGCGCCGCAGGTAACTTCCACCGTACTGGAATTTGTACACGAGGAGGCTGTTGGCTGTTAGCCGTTGGCTGTTTTGCCATTGTGTAGAACGTCACACAATTTTTTGATCCCGTTCCTGTTTTCTGGGAGCCTTTCGGCCAGTTCCCCTACATTTGCCAGCAGCCAATAACCAACAGTCAACCGTTGATCATGTCAAAAATTTTAGAGAGTCAGGATATTCGCGCCCTGGGCAGCAACCTCGAATTGCTGGCCCGCCAGGTCGTGGAAGGATTTATCGTGGGTTTGCACCGCAGTCCGTTTCACGGTTTTTCCGTTGAATTTGCCGAACACCGCTTGTACAATTCCGGGGAAAGCACCCGGAATATCGACTGGAAAGTGCTGGCGCGGACGGACAAGTTGTTTGTCAAACGTTTTGAAGAAGAAACCAACCTGCGTTGCCAAATCGTGGTGGATGCCTCCTCGACCATGTACTACCCCTGGGATGCGAAAAACCCGGAGAAGTTCAAGTATAAAAACAAATTTTGCTTCGCGGCCCAGTCTGCCTCCGCGCTGATGTATGCCCTGAAGCGCCAGCGCGACGCGTTTGGACTGACCCTGTTCGACGACGATATCCGGATCAGCACCAATTGCAAATCCACTACGCAACACTACCAGCAATTGCTCAGTTTTTTAGCAGAAAAAATTGAAAATCCGGAGCTCAACCATGCCACCGATCTAGCTGGCAGCCTGCACAAAGTGGCCGACGCCATTCACCGGCGCTCTCTGGTGATCATTTTTACCGACGTCATGGAACGCCCTGAAGAAGCGGACCAGCTGTTTGCCGCGCTCCAACACCTGAAACACAACAAGCACGAAGTCATCCTGTTCCATGTGACCGACAAGCACACCGAGCTGGACTTTGAGTTTGAAAACCGGCCTTATATTTTTGTCGACATGGAATCCGGAGAAGAACTTCGGCTTCAACCTAACCAGGTCAAGGAATTCTACACCCAACAGGTACGTGCGTTTACCGAACAGCTCAAACTTCGCTGCCTGCAATACAAAATTGACTTTGTGGAAGCAGACATCAACAAGGGTTTTGCCCCGATCCTGCAAACCTGGATGGTGAAACGGGCACGGATGGGGTAGATTGATTTAGGGCGTTGAAGCGGTCATTAAAAGAATTTTGAGGAAACTAAACGATGCGTAACGTTGTATAATGACTAAAAATGACCCTAACTAACGACAATGACCAATAAATAAAAACCATGGTTACTAAAATCAAACTGGCAGATATTCCCACTACGGCGCCCAAAGGCTGGGACGAGGACGATACCGAAAAAAAGACCAAAAAACTGGTCAAGGAACTGGGTGATTTGCAGCAACTGCTCCACGCCGAAGCCAAACATTCGGTGCTGGTAGTGCTTCAAGGCATGGACGGCAGCGGTAAGGACGGAGCCGTGCACAAAGTGTTCGATGCCTGCCGCATCACCGGGCTGACGTTGACTGCGTTCAAAAAGCCGACCGAGGAGGAGTTTGCCCACGATTTTCTGTGGCGGGTCCACAAGGCTGCCCCGGAAAAAGGTATGATCGCCATCTTTAACCGCAGCCATTACGAAGACATCCTCATTCAGCGCGTGCACGGCTGGATCGACGAAAAACGGGTTGAACAACGGATGAATGCGATCAATGCCTTCGAAGAATTGCTGGCGTTCGACAACAACACCCACATCTTCAAATTCTACCTCCATATCTCAAAAGACGAGCAGGAAAAACAACTGCTCGAGCGCATGGCCGAGCCCGATAAACACTGGAAACACAATCCCGGCGACTGGAAAGAGCGCGAACATTGGGACAAATACATGCAGTGCTACGAAGATGCCATCAACAAAAGCAGCATCCCCTGGCACATTTGCCCGGTTGACGACCGTTGGTACCGCGATTATTTTATCGCCAAAACACTGGTCGACGGGCTGAGTAAGGTGCCGATGGTAATGCCCCCCCTGGAGACGTAACGCCGTCTGGCAGACGGCGTACAAAAAACCGCCCAACATGGAAAAAGTACGCATCGACAAATGGCTGTGGAGCGTCCGGATATTCAAAAGCCGGACCATCGCTACAGATGCCTGTAAGACCGGCAAAGTTCGGATAAACGGGATAGCCGTAAAACCATCGTACCTGCTTTCGGAAAACGAAGAAGTCGTGGTGAAAAAAGACGGGTTTAATTTTCAGTTCCGGGCGCTGAAACTCCTCGAAAAACGCGTCGGAGCGCCTATTGCCGTCACCTGCTATGAAAATATCACGCCGGCGGAAGAGTTGAACAAATACCAGTCCTGGTTCCTGAACGCCAAATCAACGGCTGAAAAGCGGGAAAAAGGCGCCGGCCGGCCTACGAAAAAAGACCGCCGGGAAATCGATGAATTTAAAACGTAGGGCTAGCCTACATCAGCCCAAACACCTTGGCATATTTCAGCATTTCACCGGGATTGCTGATCTTTAGTTTGCCGGTCATCATGGCCATCATCGGGTTCAGGTCGCCGGCAAGCAATTTGGAAAACGACTCGGCAGAGGTGGTTACCTTGCAGGTGGGCTCTCCTGAGAACCCTTCCGAAACGCTTAGTTTCCCATTATCCAATTGCACCGTAAACTGGCCGGCGTCGGCAATATCGAAGTGAAACAGCGTGCTCATACCTTCCAGCACATCGGGATTTGCTTTGGCGGGCAGGTCAAAAAGAAATTTTTTTACGTCAATCATGGAAAAACAGGATTTGCAACGCGGTAAGGTTTAACATAGCTAAAACTTAACCCCAAGCGGACTAATTGATCAGTTAAATTGCACGCCAAAGGTAAACGCACCGCACAAAAATGACTGCACAAAAGCACATTCTTCTGACCTTCGGGCTCATGTTTTCTGTCATTTCTTTTTTTGCCTGTAAAATCACCGAGCGCAAGCCCGTGCAAGCGCCCCCAGGCTTCGACTGGCAAGGCCACCGCGGCTGCCGGGGCCTGTTGCCCGAAAATTCCCTGCCCGCGTTTTTGCACGCCCTGGAATACCCGGAGGTGCAAACCCTGGAACTCGATCTGGCCGTTTCAAAAGACGGGCAGTTGATCGTTAGCCACGAACCCTGGTTTAACCCGGCCATTTGCCGGCAACCCAACGGCGACTCTATTTCCAAAAAAGATGCGGAACGTTTCCTGATCTACGAAATGACCGCTGCTGAAATCCGGGGCTTCGACTGCGGCAGCGCCGGCAACCCCCGTTTCCCACAGCAAAAAGCCGTGCCGGTGTACAAACCCACTTTTCGCGAGGTGGTGGAGGCTGTGCAACAAGCGCGTCCGGAAAAAAATATCCACTGGAATATCGAGATCAAAAGTCGTCCGGAGTGGGATGGCGTGCGCACCCCGCCGATTGAGGAATTTGTCGAAATCCTGGACAATGAACTCAAGGCGCTAAATTTGGAAGAGCAGGTTATCGTACAGTCGTTCGATGTGCGCCCCTTGCAAATTCTGCATCAGCGCAATCCTAAACTCCGCCTAGCCCTGCTCATCGAAAACCTGCAAGGCTTCGACGCCAACCTGGATCGTTTGGGATTCGTGCCGGCGGCGTATAGTCCGTACTATGTTTTTGTCAATAAAAAACTGGTGCGCAAATGCCGGGAAAAAAATATTCAGCTGGTTCCCTGGACGGTCAATGATGTGCCCGCAATGCGCCGCCTGATCCGCCTGGGGGTGGACGGGATCATTACGGACTATCCGAATTTGATTTTGGAAGTTGGCCGGGAATAGCGGCCATCAGCCCTTCCTTAATTTTGCCCGCCGTGGTACGGATTTTAACCGCAAAGACGCCAAGATGCAAGGGGAATTCTTCGCGTCTTGGCGTCTTTGCGGTTAAAATTGGTTGCGTCGTGATTGGGCTTGCTTAATGTTTCAATTCACCCGTTTCACCGAACCCGAACCGGAAATATCGGAGTCCACAGCGGCCGTCCCCGAGTAATACACATCGCCACTGCCGGAAATACCGGCTTTCAATGTTTGGGAAGCATTACAGGTCACCGTACCGGAACCGGAAATACTCGCTTTGGCGCGTTCCGACACCAGGTTTTTGGCATTAATGTCGCCGCTGCCGGCAATACCGAAATCGGAATCGGCAGCTCGGCCGCTGACCTTGATTTCCCCGGAACCGGCGATGTCACAATTCAGGTTTTGCACATCGGCTTCGGGCAGGATGATCTCGCCGGAACCGGCAATTGCCAGATTGAGGCGCTCGCCCCGGATGGGGTCGAAAGCCTCCAGACGACCACTTCCGGCCATTTCAAACGCATCAAAGAACGGGGCGCTCACCCGAATTTTCAGATCATCCGCATTCGATACATTTTCATCAAAATAAATGCGCAGTTTTCCATTTTTAACCTCTGTTTTCAAAATAGGCATCAGGTTGTCCTGGGCCTGCACCTCCACCGAATAGTTTTCGGAAATGCGTACTTCCACAACGCCGGGAATTTGCGCCGAAACTGCGTGAAAATTGCTTATCGTCCGGCTTTCCGTATTTACTGGGCCTTCGCCGCGGATGCCAAAGCCGAAATTCCAACCGTTGTGCCCACAGAAAAGCTTATTGCCAAAAATGAAAAAACCGGCCAGCAGCATGAAAAGAATTAGATAACGCATACGTAAGATCTGTTTTGTTGGAAAGGATTGTTTTGAATTTTTTACAGGGGAAGCAGGCGGGATTAACAGGCTATTACCAGATTAACATGGATTTTTGTCGTTGTTTTGGGGCCATCCCATCAGACACCCCGTTTGAAACTGTATTTTTTAAAAGGTTACAAATCTGCGCAAAAAATTGATGCACTGGCTTTTCTTATTCCTGAGCTGGCCGATCGGCGCCGGCAATTCGTTCACGCCGGTTAATTCCGGAACTGTTGTGCGCTGGACTACCGAAACCGACCACGATTTTGGCGAAATTCCTGCCGGCAAACCTACCCGTTTCGTCTTTACCTTTCAAAATTTGCTGGACGAACCCATTGTCCTCCAAACCGTGCGCACCACCTGTGGCTGTACCGCGGCCGACTGGCCCGAGGCGCCCATCGAAGCGGGCAAATCCGGCGACGTGCAGATCGAGTACGACGCCAATAAAATTGGGACCTTCCGGAAAAAAATTACGGTGTTTTTCGACAAACAACGCAAGGCGGAAACACTCTGGATTCGGGGAGAGGTTTTAGAGTGATGAGTGATTCGCGATGAGTGGGTTCACCATTTCGTAAAGGTGAACCCACTCATCACTCATCACTCATCACTAATTCCCCGTTTTTCACCTCAAAAATCCGGTACTTCCCCGGAAATGCCGTTACCACCGATTCGATGCGGCTGCGCTGCGTATCGGTGATGAAGATCTGCCCGAATTCCCGTTCGATGAGCAGGTTCATGAGTTGCTGCACACGCTGTTCATCGAGTTTGGCAAAAATATCGTCGAGCAGGAGCAATGGGGCGAGGCCTTTTTCGCGGCGCAGCAGCGCGTATTGCGCCAAACGGAGCGCCAACAGAAATGATTTTAGCTGGCCCTGCGATGCGTATTTTTTGATGGGTTGCCCATGGAGACTCAGGCGCAGGTCATCGCGGTGCGGCCCGGCGGCAGTGCGTTCGAGTGCGCGGTCTTTGTCACGGTTTTCAAGCAGCACCGTCGCAAAATCCCGGTCGCCGATGCCGGACTCCAGTTCGACGGATACCAACTCTTCCGACCCGGCAATCGCTGAATAAAACTCCTGAAACAGCGGCACGAATTGCGCTGCAAAGGCACGGCGTTTTTCGACAACGGCATGCGCCGGGCCGGGCAACTGCCGGTCGAGCGCTTCGAGCAGGGTGGGGTCGAAACGGCGGTGTTCGGCAAACAATTTGAGCAAGGCATTGCGCTGTTTCAGCAAGTTGTTGTACAACAGCAAATTTTGGAGGTACTCCGGATAAATTTGCGACAGCGTTGTGTCGAGAAAACGGCGGCGCTCCTCGCTGCCTTCCTGTACCAGACTGATGTCATCCGGCGCGATCATCACCACGGGATACCGGCCAATGTAATCGGCAAGGCGCTCATACGCACTGCCGTTTTCCTCGACAACTTTGCGCTGTCCGGCGGCATATTTGATCGCAATCTTATTTTTTACCTTTTCGTGCTGAAACTGCCCTTCGAGGCGGAAAAACGCCTCGCCGTGCCGAATCAGATTTTTGTCGGGCAAATTCCGGTGGCTGCGGGTCAGGCAAAGCATGTACACCGCATCCAGCAGGTTGGTTTTCCCCATGCCGTTCAATCCCACAAAACAATTCAACCGGGCAGACAGGGACACTGTTTGCTGCCGGTAGTTCTTGAAATTGCTGAGTTTAATCGACTGGAGATTCAAAAAGTAAACAAGTAAATGATCCAAATGACCCAAAACAACCCAAACAAGGCGAAGGTAAAAAGGATATTTTTGCCACCTGAAACAACCCGACGCTTATGTTCCGATTGATTTTGTTTACCGGTATTGTATTCAGCCTGCTCCAGGCCTGCAACCCGCCGGTTCGGCTCAAACCCGCCAATGTCAAAACCGGCCTGGATTCCACCTTTTATGCCGGCGTGGTGGAAGACGCCAAGCAAGTGGATTTGCGCGAAGCGCGTTATTTGGCCAAAGTAAAAATTGGCGACCTGGGGGTCAGCCTCGACTGCAAATATCCCGATGTGCTGGATCTGGCTACGACGGAAGTACGCCGGATCGGCGGCAATTTGTTGGTACTGACGGAACATACCCGAAACAAATCAAAGTCGAACTGCCACCGGATCAAGGGCGATATCTACCAAATTAATAGCCTGGAAGGCTTGGAAGCCCAGATTCACTGGCATCCGGCACGCCCCTTGTTACCGGGCGACCTTCGTGGAAAAGAGCCCGGCACAATTCCGCAGGCACTGCCGCCGCTGCATACGGAGATCAGTTGCCGGATCGGCGGCGACTATTTCAAGGAGGCCATCCTGCGCACCGAAACCATTTTTTTTACCGACAGCACTTTCGGTACCAGTGATGCGGCCCTTCAGCACTTTTTTCTCCGGCGCGCGCAGTTGCATTTTGACCTGGCAGAACTACACGCCCGCAAACTGAAATCGCGTCTCGCCGACCTGGGCACCGATGTGACTGCCATCACCGGGCAGTTCCGGGAAATGACCATTCAGCAAAAAGAATTGCTGCGCCAGGAGCAGCAAAGCCTGGAAGCGGAATTTGCCTCCGGCAACCGGAACACCGTGCTGGAACGCTGGGCAAATCGCGTCAAAGCGGACCTGACCCTGTTTGCCAACTTCGACGCCGATGTGGTAGTCGATTTGCGCAAGCAAAAAAAACGGCGGGATTAGTCCGGGTTGCCCGGCAAATCCGGCCCGACCACTTCGCGCAAAAACGTCACGGTCTGCGCCATGTCGGGGCTTAACATCCGGTCGTCGTCCAGTCTTGGAACCACTCCCCGGTATTTTTCAACGATGGCTTCGATCTGCGGCGAAGACCGCAGCGGCCGCCTGAACTCCAGCGCCTGCACTGCCACCATAAATTCGACGGCGAGCAAACGCTCCAGATTTTGCACCACCCGCCGGGCTTTGGTGGCGGCGTTGGCGGCCATGCTCACGTGGTCTTCCTGGCCGTTGCAGCTCACGATGCTGTCGGCCGAGGCCGGCATGCATAGGGTTTTGTTTTGGCTGACAATGGCTGCGGCCGTGTACTGCGCGATCATCATACCGGAGTGCAGGCCGGGGTTTTTCGTCAGAAAATCGGGCAGGCCGCGCTGGCCGCCAATGAGCTGGTAAATGCGCCGTTCGGCAATGTTGCCCAGCTCGGCCAGAGCCAGGGCCAGGTAGTCGAGCGGAAGGGCCAGCGGCTGCGCGTGAAAATTGCCACCGGAGAGGATCAGGTCGGCATCCGGGAACACATTCGGGTTGTCGGTGACGCTGTTCAGTTCGGTGAGCACCATTTGCTCGATATGGGTGATCGCATCGCGGCTGGCGCCGTGCACCTGGGGCACGCAGCGGAAAGAATAGGGGTCCTGCACGCTGGTTTTCTCCGCTTCGGCGATGGCGCTGCCGGCCAGCCACCGGCGCAGGCTGGCAGCCACGGCCAGCTGACCTGCATGCGGGCGGATTTGATGGATCAGTTCGTTGAGCGGGGAGAGCCGGCAGTTGAAGGCATCGAAGCCGATGGCAGCGTTCAGGTCGGCCTGGGCGGTCAGGCGCCGGCTTTCGAGCAGGCACCAGGTGGCATAGGCGGTGGAAAACTGTGTGCCGTTGAGCATGGCCAGCGCTTCTTTGGCCTTGAACGTCAGCGGTTCCCAACCACGCAATTGCAATACCACATCGGCGCGTTGGCGGCGGTTTTCGTACCACACTTCACTCATGCCGGCAAGTGGCAGGCTGAGGTGGGCGAGCGGCGCCAGGTCGCCTGAAGCACCGAGCGAGCCCAGTTCGTACACGACCGGGTAAATCCCGGCATTGAAAAATCGAGCAGGCGGTCGACGACCACTTCCCGCACGCCGGAAAAGCCATAACACAGGCTTTGGGCTTTGAGCAAGAGCATGATCCGGACGATTTCCTCCGGTACCGGATCGCCGGTTCCGGCGGCGTGGGAAACGAGCAGATTGTGCTGGAGTTGTTCGATATCGCCGTCTGAAATGCGGATATTGCACAGCGAGCCGAAGCCTGTGTTGATGCCGTAGTACAAATCGTTGGCGTGCTCCAATTTGTTTTCCAGGTAGGTACGGCAATGCCGCACGCGCCGGCGGGCTTCGTCGGATAATTCGAGCGGGTGGTTTTCGTGCAAAATTGCGGCTATCGATTCCAGCGAAAGATGGTCGGGATCAATCTGGTGCATAGTGGTGGTCAGGTGCGTGAAATGTTGTTAAGGCGTTGGGCTGAATCAGGGCCTTTTCCGGGCGCCAAAGGTACGGGTTGGCGTTAAAAACGCTTAATGCTCCGTTAAGCGGCGGTTAAAGTGAAAAACAAAATGCACCCGTACTTTATTTAAGTGGTAACATTATCAACCGGTTAGATTTTATTAACTGAAAAAAATTAAGCCGGCGGTGCAACTGCAGGCGTGTTCGTTTCGTCAGAAAACCGTCTGAACTTTTGAAATCGACTAACTTTGCCCATGCTTAGTTGCCCTTTTTTAAAACACCATCCACTCTCAAATCAGATTCCATTTTATTATGAAAAAATTAATTTCAACCGCCCTTTTCGCGCTGCTGTTCAGCGGCCTTTCGCTTGCCCAGCGCGTTGCATACGTAGACCTTACGGCAATTTTGGAAAGCGTACCGGAATACAATAAGGCACAGGAACAACTCGACCGCCTTGCTACCCAGTGGCGTCAGGAAATTGCACAGGCACAAGACGATATCAAAGGCCTGTACAGCAAATACCAGGCTGAGCAAGTGATGCTTAGCGAAGAAATGAAGCGCCAGCGCGAAGAAGAAATCATGAACAAGGAAAAAGAGGTGCGGGAACAACAACGCCTCAAATTCGGCCCGGAAGGCGAATTGTTCAAAAAGCGTGAAGAACTGGTCAAACCGATCCAGGATAAAGTGTACGCCGCCATCGAGCGGTTTGCCGAAGACAAAGGTTTCGAATATGTTTTTGACAAAGGCAGCGCTTCCGGGATGCTGTTTGCCGATAAAAAATACGACAAAACCGAGGATGTCAAGGCCATCCTGAAACGCGGCTGATGCCGGGTCCGTTTCGGCCAGGCTACTAAAAAACGAATGGGCCATTCCGGTTTTTCACCGGCATGGCCCTTTTCGTGTGCAAATGTGTATCTTAAGGTGGGAAACCGTCTTTACGATAGAATGGGTTGGGAAAGACGGGACTGTCCGGGGGATTAAAATTTGATGCATCAAATGTCGGGAGAATTCAGCTGCCCAACAGCACCCCGGCACCCCGATTTAACTCCCCGGTATCCGGTATTTTTAGCCGGGCGTATCCCCGGAATCAGGTAGGTTGCTCCCGCATCACCATGATTTTTCAGAAATATGGGTGCCGGTGGGGTATTTTATCCCAGGGGGGTGGAACTTTGCAAACATGAATGTTTCTCGGTTCCTGATATTGCCGTTTCTGGGCTTCCTGTGCTGGAACACGGCACTTCGGAGTCAACCGACCATGGTTATCGACTCCGCCTTTTGGGAGCCTTACCCGGAACAATTCATGGAATATGTGGTACAACCTCCCGGAACCTCCTGGCAACTTGCCGACGTTACCGCCCTGCCGGATTCGGCCTGGCGCCCGTTGGAAAAAGAATCGGGCGTCTATTTCGGCATCACCACCAAAGGGCAATGGCTCCGTTTCAGGCTGCGCAACGACCTGGAATATTCTGTTCCTTTGTTGCTGGAATGCAACAACCCCAACCTCGATACCCTGGCACTGTACCGCCTCAGCCCTTCCGGCGAATTGCTCGCGGATACTACCGGCGCGCGGTTTCCACCGGTGGCCCGGTCCCTGAATTATCCTAATCTGATCTTTCAATGGAAGAGCCGCGCCAAAGTGCGGCCACGGTGTACCTCTATGCCAGGGCCCTCTATTACCCTGCTAATTTTACATTTTCGCTCTGGAATGCCGACCGATGGCAACTGGAGTTCAAGCAGATCGAGATCGGCGCCAGCATCCTGTTTTTTGCGCTGTTGTTTGTGTATTTATTCACCCTAACCCTGCTGTTTTCTATTATTCGGGAGCGCTACCTGTGGCTGTTCTATTTTTATGTGTTGTTGGGCGGCTTGTTTATTGCCAGTGACCTGGGCCTGTGGTACTGGCTCTGGCCCGATTGGGATTACCGGATTTTATCGCCCACCATCACCAATTTGAGCCTGGTTTGCGGGCTGGTTTTTATCCGGTATCAACTCAAAACCTACCGGCGGTACCCGTACATCGACTGGAGTTTGGTGCTGCTTTGTGCGATGGCCCTGGCTACGTCGGGGCTGAGTTTGTTGTTTCAAAACCGGCCGGTGGCATTCATGACGTTTTATAAAATTTTGATCATCAACCAACTTGCCACCTGCGCGGCCATTGTTTGGTTGGTTTTGCACCGGTACATTACTTCCCGCAAATCGGAAAACATCTGGTTTGTTGTGGCCTTCACCCCGCATGGCGTCGCACTCGTGCTGACTTGTTTGCACCAGCTGGACATCGCGCACCCGAACCTTCCGGGTTTGTTGCAGTTTTCACCCACACCCTCGCCCTTTTTTGTTCAAATGAATACGCCCTGGCTCCTGCTGGGCGGTATGATTTGGGAAATGCTCATTGTGTCTGTCTTGTTCGTCCTGCGTATCAAGGATTTTTACGAATCCAGCAACCGTGTACTCGCCGAACGCCGCAACGCGCTGGTGCTGGGGGTCGAAACAGAACGCAAACGCGTAGCCCAGGAAATCCACGACGGCATCGGAGTGCTGTTGTCGTCAACCAAAATGAAACTGGCCGCGCTGCGTACCCGCCTGAAAAACCAGGACGAACTTTATCGCGAAACCGGCGACCTGGTGCAGAATATTGATCAGGCCCACGAGGAAATGCGCAGCCTGGCTTACAACCTCATGCCCAAATCGCTGGAAAAACTCGGCCTGGCACAAGCCATCGAAGGCACTGTGAGCCGTATGCGCCGCAATCATCCGGCTGTGCAGTGGCATTTTTACAGCAATTTTCAAAACGACCACCTCGACGACCTGACCAAAATTAATCTCTTCCGGATTGCCCAGGAGATGTTGCACAACGTCCTGCAACACGCCAAAGCCACCGAGGCCCACATCCAACTCCTGCGCCGGGACAAACGCATTTTGCTCTCCATCGAAGACAACGGCGTGGGCTTCCAAACCAAGACGCAGCGGTTGAATACCGGCATCGGGCTAAGCAATATCCGCTACCGCGCCGAAGACGTGCTCAAAGGAAAAGTATCCATCGAATCCAGTCCGGGAAAGGGAACCTTTCTGGCAGTGGAAGTACCGGCGGTTTGACGCCGGAGTACGGGCAAGCTGTTAAACAGACTTTTACCGGCGCGGCAAGGCCTGCAGGTAGGCTCGAAGCAATACGCCGGCCAAACCGATCACCTGCATACCGAAAAAAGCCAGGTTGACGGGTTTGCTGATGGTGAGTGCGGTGGTGTTAAAAATGCCTTTATCGCCATACAAGGCCAGAAATAATATCATGACAAGCCCCAGAACGATCAGGTGAAAGGCAAAGGGGACAAAAGGCATGTGTTTGCGCAGCAAAGCCGAATAGGTCAAAAGCAATAAACCGGTGAGTGGTATTGCCAGGTAGACCAGCGTATGCCAGCAATACCAGTATTTCAGAAAAGCGCTGTTAAAATCCAGGCTAATATTGATCAGCGTGCCAATTGCAGCGACCGTCAGCGCGCCCAGCGCCATGCGAAAAGAAAGAAAAGGCGCTGCAAAGAGCAACAACGTGATAAACGGCAGGTAATACAGGAGCGTTTTATAATGCCAGAACTGTATCCCTTCGCGGATGAACTGCCGGGCATGGTGAACGGAGTGGTAGGCGTTTTCAAGGGCAATGGGGCATTGTGGTTTTACCAACCCAAACGTGTCCAACCGGATGGTATCCAGGCCAACCGGAATCCCGTATTTTTCTATAACCGATCGTGGGAACACCGGATTTTTTTGTAAAAAATAATAGTTGTTATACAAGGCGAGCAAGCGCCAGTCCTGCCTGCTCATCCGGTATTTATCTTCCTCCAGCTCGATCCGGAACAGTTCAAAATAGCGAAAGGAGCGGTAGGATCGGAAGTTGGGAAGATGCCGGTGATTCCGGGGCCCACTGTTTTGCGTTTTCTTTTCAATTTGTGGCAGGTACGCCCAGTAATCCCACATTGGAATAAAAGAGCCGAAATGGATGCCCGGCCTGGGGATGTAGGAGCGGTCGCCGTAATGGTGCAAAAACTCCTCAAAGGAGTTTTTAATCCCTATAGAACGCCGTTTCATATCCTTTTCTATCGCTATGCCGACGCTGTCGAGGTAGGTAATATCATACCGGCGTTTCAATGTGGTCAATTCCACGTTGAGGATGGTGGCCAGGTCTTTTTCACGGTCTTGAAAATACGTGATCAGCTTATGCGGTGGAATATTGAAACTATCCGAATCATTAAAAACAAAACCATGCCGGTAAAAATCCTGTTCGGCCCAGGCGTTTAAATCTTTTTCATCAATGAAAAAATAGGCCGTCCGAAAAATAGTCCCCAGGCGGAACATGGGCGTCGTAATGGCGAGCATGGTAAATAAGCCCACGCTGTATATTCCAAGGGTCAAAAAAATGTCCTTCAGGCGGGTAGACGAAAATCCGATCTGGTATTGGGTGTACGCCCAGTACAGCAAGCCTATGCTGAAAAACATAAGCATACCTTTGTTGTAGGTGTCGTAGAAAAAAATTATGTGGTTGTACGGATCAACCGTCAGATTAGCCACGCTAACGGTATAGGCAAAGCCGAGTGCAAACAGCACCGGGATCAACAACAAGGAATAAAACAGGACATAATGCCCCCGAGTACGCCAGACAACCGGATAGTTTTCCAATAAGAACCGGTCCAGCCGGCGCATAAATCCGGGAACCAGCCACTTAAAGATCGTCTTCATAAAACTTGGTTTTAACAGAATGGCTCAAATCGCGGAAGTAGCCAAAACTAATTTGTTGTTGGTCCAAATGGT
Source organism: Lewinellaceae bacterium (assembly GCA_016716135.1). GTDB lineage: Bacteria > Bacteroidota > Bacteroidia > Chitinophagales > Saprospiraceae > M3007. Next base: position 372,464 of record JADJWX010000002.1, read on the forward strand.
TCAGCAGGCTGTGGCCGGTGACCGACAGTGGCGTGGTTATGATCCAGTTCAAGCCGTTATTCCAGATGCGATGGTGCGGAAAGTTTTCCAATGCTTTTTGAAGGTCGGCGTAGCGCAAGGGGCAGCCGAGTTCAAAGACATTTTGCTTTCGGTTGGCCCCCAGGCTGCTGGTAGCCCCCAGGTTTTCCAGCCGCCCGCCGCGCATGAAAAGCATTTGGTCGGCTACCGCTTCAGTTTCGTGCAGGTGTTGCGAACTGATCAGGACAGCCATTGGGCGGCGCAGGCTTTTTGTCAGGTTGCGCAAATCGTTCAGCACAATAAACTGCGTTTTCACATCGAGAAATGCCAACGGCTCGTCGATGATCAACAGCTGCGCTTGCCAAACCAGTGCCTTGGCCAGGGAAAAGCGCAGTTTGTACCCTCCGGACAACTCCGTCCAATCATTTTGCAGGTGCAAACCAAGGCCCAGTCGCTGCACAATGTAGTCTACCGCTTTCCGATTGGCCTCACCGCGCAAGCCATGCCGGGCTGCTTCATAATGCAGGTTATCGCGCAGCGAACCGTGCCAGCGGGGTAAGTCTTGTGGCACAAAGGCAATTTTTTGTTTCAGTTGGGGCCATGAACACCGGGCATCCGGGTCAAACAGCGGGTACCGGAGCGTTCCCGAATCGGCTGCGAGTTCGCCTGCGAGTATGCGCAGCAGGGTGGTTTTTCCGGTGGCGTTTTCACCGACCAGGCCGGTGATTTGCCCCAGGTGAAGTTCCAGTTTGTCCAGTTGAAGGGTGAAACCGCTGGAAGGATACTTTTTTACAATGTTTTCGGCGCGCAACACCAGATCGTCGGGTGCGGTTTGTTGGCGCACTGCCTGGGCGAGGGCATTTTCTTTGGCTGCAAAAGCCTGTTGTGCGGCAGGGTTGTACTCTTGGGCTATCGTATCGACTGCGGCCTCCAGTTGTTTGATAATCCGCCGTTTTTCACCTGTGCTTTCCGATTCGGCGAGTTGGATTTTTAGCAGGATCACTTCATCCTCGCGTTCGGTGTTGATCGCAAAATTCCGGGCAAAATCGACCAGCAAAGCCGCTCCGCGCTCCGGATGCTCGCGAATGACCTGCCGAATGGCTTCGGCGCGATGTTGAACCTGTTCCGTCATGCGCGTTCGAGTTTGGATTCGAGTTTTGACCAGGCTGTGTTCAGTGCAGACAATATGCGGTTGGCAATTTGTCGCTTGTTGACCTTTGCTTCCTGCCGGTCAACGATTGCACGTTGCGTTTCTTTCTCCAATTCAGTAAAATCCATGCTGATCATAATCGCTTCATCTTCCATATTAGCATGGAAGTCGCGCATAAAATCGATCAGCCGGCGCACAGCATCAGCTACAGCGTCGGCTGCGATACAATCCTTTATCTCGTTGCGTCGGTCCAGTATTTCGTTTGGAGAAATCAAGCGCGGGTGTCGGATTTGCTGTTTATGTAGCGCAAATCTAATTTTTTTGGCTGATGCTGGAAGTGCGTTGTTTGAAAAATACAAAAACGGCGCGTACAAACCAACAAGGGCTCGTACGCGCCGCTTTTACGTCGCGAACCGGAGGTTCGCGTTACGCGTGCTTGTCCCACCACTGCTTCACCTGCCAGCCTTTCAGGTACATCACCGGCAAAATGATCAGTGTGATGAAGGTGGCAAAACCAAGGCCGAACACGATGGTCCACGACAAGGGGCCCCAGAAAGCCACCGAGTCGCCGCCGAAATAGATCTTCGGATCGCCGGTGGCAAACAGGCTCTCAAAGTCGATGTTGAAACCGACGGCCAGCGGGATCAGGCCGAGGATGGCAGCCGTGGCTGTGAGCAATACCGGCGTCATACGAATACGGCTGGCTTCCACGATGGCGTCGTGCACATTCTGGCCCCGTTCGCGCAACTCATCGGTAAATTCAACGAGCAATATCCCGTTGCGCACCACAATGCCCGCCAAGGCCACAATACCTACGCCCATCATGATCACGGAGAAATCCATGTTGAAAATGGCCATGCCAAGCAACACCCCGATGATGGAAAACACAACCTCGGTCAGGATGATCATGGTTTTGCCAAAGGAGTTGAACTGTGTCACCAAAATGAGCAGAATAATGAACAGCGAAATGACCAGCGAGCGCCCGAGGAAGCTCATGGCGTCCATCATTTCGGCGTCTTCACCGGCAAAACTGACCGTCACGCCGTCGTACTGCGGCAGGGCGAGCAGGGCGGCTTTCACGGCGTTGACCACCTGCGTCTGCTTGGGCTGGTACTCGGCAGTGATGTTCGACGCCAGGGTAACCATGCGCTCCTGGTCCTTGCGGCGGATGCCGGCAAAGGTGTTGCGGTATTTCACATCGGCAAGCGCCGACATCGGTACGGAGCGCAGTACGCCGCCCATGTTCATGTCGCGGAAGGTGATGTTGAGGTTCTCCACGGCATTGATATTCTCGCGCTGGTCTTTTTGGAGGCGGATATTGATCGGCACCTCGTCTTCCCCGTCGCGGTATTTGCTGGCTTCCTTGCCGAGAATGGCCGTCCGGAATTCGCTGCCGATCTGGGCGGTACTGATGCCCTCGCGGTTGGCGCGATCCCGGTCGATCTGGATGTTGATCTCGGGTTTGGACACGATCAGGTCGCTGCGCAACTCCTCTACGCCGGGGATGGCCAGCGAGTCGAGGTAGTTTTTCACGGCAATGGACACATCGCGGAGTTGGTCAAAGTCGTCGCCGCGAATTTCCACCGAGATCGGCTTGGGCGTGGGCGGGCCGCCCTGCTCCTGGTCGACGGTGATTTCGGCGCCCGGAATGACGCCTTTGGTGGCCTGGCGGATTTCGTCCATCAACGCTTTGGTGCTCACACCGTTGCGTTTGCCGTACTCGACGAAGGCGATACCCACCTTGCCCTTGTTGGAGGTAGCCGAGCGGTCGAACTGGTCTTCCGAGGCGTTCAGCGCCACGTTGGCGATGACCGACTCCACGATGGGATTGTCGGGGCCCAGCACTTCCATGACCTTGCCTTCCATGACCCGGGTGAGCGAGTCGGTGACGTTTACGTCGGTACCCACCGGCAGGTTGAGGTAGACGTAAATAAAGTTGGGGTCGGCGCTGGGGAACAGCACGATGTTGGCCTGCCGGCTGGCCGTAATGCCGCAGGAGCCGATGAGCAGGACAAACATGCCGATGAGCATCGTCCAGGGGCGGCGCAGGGCAAATTCCAGAAAACGCGCGTACATCCGCTGGAACGCGGGCCAAAATTTTGTTTGAAAACGCTCAACCACACCGGCCAGCACGTAGCGGTACAACACGATGAACAAGGCAATGGCAACGAGCAGGTTGCCCATGAAAAAGTTGCTGTTCAGGTAGAAATACAGCAGCGCCAGGCCGTACAGCACATAGCCGATAAGGGTGCGACGGCGGGCTTTCACCGGGTCGGTTTTGACGGTTTCGTCACCATCGCGGCGCATAAACCACACGGCAAAAACCGGGTTGATGATGTAGGCGACCAGCAAGGAGGCGGTCAGGGTAATGATGATCGTGACCGGCAAAAAGTGCATGAATTTCCCAAAAATACCGCCCCAGAATACCAGCGGGAAAAAAGGCGCCAGGGTAGTGACGGTACCCGACAACACGGGCAGGAACACCTCGGCGGCGGCTTTTTTTGCGGTGGCAATAATGCCGAGTTTTTCCTCGTGGTAAATCCGGTGCGTATTTTCGATGACCACAATGGCATCGTCCACCACGATCCCCAACCCGAGCAAAAAAGCGAACAACACAATCATGTTGAGGGTAAACCCAAATGCCGGCAACACCATGAAGGCAATACACATCGACAGCGGCACCGACAAGGCCACGAAAATGGCGTTGGTACCCCCCATGAAAAACATGAGGATGAGCGCCACGAGGATAAAACCGATGACGATGGTGTTGATCAGGTCGTGCAGGGTGACGCGGGTGGCGCGGCTTTGGTCGCCGGTGATCACCACATCGAGGTTGGCCGGAAAATCGGTGATTTTCATTTCCTCCACGATTTCCTTGATCTTGTCGGAGGCGTTGATGAGGTTTTCACCCGAACGTTTGATGACGTTGAGTGCGATCACGTTTTTGCCATTCAGGCGGCTGAAACTTTCCTGCTCTTCATAACCCATTTTTACTTCGGCCACGTCTTTCAGGAATAATTGCGCGCCCGATTGGGAGTTGATCACAATATTTTTGATTTGCTCGATATTGGTAAAATCGCCGCGAATGGAAATCGACCGGGTCATGCCGCCGATGTCGACGTTGCCCGCCGAAATAGTCATGTTTTCGAAGGCAATCGCATTTTCGATATCCCGAAAACTGAGCTGTGCCGCCGCCATTTTGTATTTGTCCACATTGATCTGCACCTCTTTTTCGAGGGTACCCACCATGTCGACGCGCGTGATCTCGCGCATTTCCTCAATCCGGTCTTTGAGCTTTTCAGCGTAGTCCTTGAGTTTATCCAAACTGAAATCGCCCGAAATATTGACGTTCATGATGGGGATTTCGGAGATGTCGAACTCGGTGACTTCGGGGTCGTCCAGCAGGTCATTCGGCAGGTCGCTTTTGGCTTTGTCTACGGCGTCTTTGACCTTGTTTTTGCAAAGCACCACATCGAGGTTGGTGTTGAACTCGATAATGATGCTGGAAAAATCCTGGATGGAAGAGGAGGTCACTTTTTTGACCCCGGCGATGCCCTTGAGTTCTTTTTCAATGGGTTTGGTGACCAATTGTTCCATGTCGGTAGGCGAGGCCCCGGGGTACACCGTAGACACGAAAATGGTGGGTACCACCACATCGGGGAATTGTTCCTTCGGCAGGGAATTGTACGACATGATGCCGGCGAGCGTGATGAGCACGGTGACGATAAAAATGCTCGTCCGGTTATCTATGGACCAGGAGGTTGGTTTGAATTCTTTCATTGCTTGTGCGTAAAAGGGTGATTTTTTGATTTGGTTTTTTGGGGTTCTTTTTGGGCTTTTCAACCCCACCCCCATCCCCTCCCCCCACGGGGAGGGGGGCTTGCCCTCTAACTAAATTAAAATTGAAATGAGAGCAGACACCCCTCCCCGTGGGGGGAGGGGATGGGGGTGGGGTTGATTCGTCAAAACGCCACCGTCTCTCCTTGATTCACATCCTGGAAACCGGTTGAAACCACCCAGTCGCCTGCTTTCAGGCCTTTGGTAATTTCCACCATGCCGTTGTAGTTGTTGCCCTGGACCACATCGACGCGCCGGACCGTGGCCTGATTTTCAGCGCCGGATTTATCGGCTACCAGGACAAACTCGCCGGCCTCACTGGTTTGGATCAGATTGACGGGAACAACCAGGGCCTGCGGGTTTTGGTAATCAATGATTTTCATCACGGCGATCATATTGGCGCGGTATTCCGGGTTTGCCGGCAGGCTGCATTCCACCGCGAAGGTGCGGTTTACCGGGTTGATGGACTTGCTCACGTAAGTCACCTTTGAGTTGACCGACTTGTCGAGGTCGGGGAAATACACCTGAACCGGGTAGCCCTGGCGCACTTTGGCGGCATAGGCTTCGGGTACCTGGCCGGCAATTTTCAGGTCGCCGAGGTTAATGATGTTGCAAAGCGGCACACCCGGCGCGATCGCCTGTCCGGCCTTAAGCATCACCATGTCGACTGTGCCGCTGATGGGCGCGAAAATTTTGGTTTGCTGCAACTGTTCTTTCGTGGTGGCAATCCGTTGTTCGAGCGCTTCTTTGTTGGATTTGGCCTGAATAAACTGGATTTCGGTGCCGATCTTTTGGTCCCACAGCCCTTTTTGGCGGGTGTAAATGTCTTCGGCGGTTTTGAGCTGGAGTTCAAGCTCCGACAGGCCTTTGAGCATTACATCATCGTCCAGTTGGGCCAGTAGTTGGCCTTTTTTGACATAGTTGCCGTTTTTAACCAGGACGCGGGTAAGCACGCCCGGCATTTTGGCCGTCACCGGTACATTGTCTTCCGCTTCGACCCTGCCTTGCAGGTCGACGAAGTGGCGAAATGTTTCCGGTTTCATTTCCGTCAACCCAACGGTGCGGATGCGCCGGGGTGCGCCTTCAGCAGTGCTGAGTTCTTTTTCCAATTGGGCAATCTGTGCCTCCAAATCGGCTTTTTGATCTTTCAGGGCAGTGAGTTGGGCGGCTTTGTCCTGAGGCTGACCGCCACAGGCGGCGAGTAGCAAGGCCAGCGCGAGCAGGGCAAACGGAGTACGGGTGGTATGTTTCATGTGTTTTGCTTTTTTGAAAATTATGAACTTGGGTAGCGGCCTGGTTTTCGGCTTCTTTGGAGTGGCCGGCATTCAGGCGATTTCCGACGATAGTTTTTTATTTTTTATTTGGTAGTGCCCAATTATTCGCGACGGATTCGATCTAAACCACTGTAGGTGAATCGAATATTCATCATTGGTTTACTCCCCGCCCAGTGCTTTTTTCACGGCAACCTTGGCGGTCAGCAGATCGTATTGTGCCTGCATGAGTGCCTGTTGGGCGCTGTACAGCTGCTGTTCGGCAGTTACCAATTCAAAACTGGAGCCGACACCGGCCTGGTATTTTGTCTGGGTGGTATTGTAAATGCGTTGGGCGAGCTCAAGGTTGCTCTGCTGGCTTTTGACGCGCGCGGTGGCGTTGAGGAATTGTTTGCGCGCATTTTCCAGTTCAAGATTTAGGGCGTTTTCCAATTGCTGCTTTTGGGCGTCAATCGTTTGTACCCTGATCATGGCGCGTTCGCGCTTGGCCCGTGTGGAGCCGCCATCCCAGATGGGAATGTTTACCGATATACCGGCAACGGCAGACGGAATAAAAAACCACTTGGTGTCTTCGGCAAAAGCGCCCTGCCACCCGGGCTGGTATTGTATAAATCCGGCAACCGTGGGCATCCAGGGCTTGCGGTAGAGGTCGGCTTCCAGCATGCCCAGTTCGCGGCCCTTGAGCAGTTGGACGTATTCGGGGCGGTTCATGTAGTTGAGTTCGGCGGTGACATCGGCGTCGGCATAGCTGGGGAGCAGCTTTTGCAGGTCGTCGGTGAGGGCGATGTTTTCCTGTACGGGCATGCCCATGGCCATTTTGAGGGCGTTGACGACGATGTCTTTCTGACGGCTGAGGTTGTCGTGCTCGGTGCGCAGGCTCGACAGGGAAAGTTGGAGGCGGTCGACGTCGAGTTGCTCGGCAAAACCGGCTTCCTGGGTGGCGGCCGTTTCCTGGAGCAGTTTTTCGAGGTTGGCGATATTTTTATCCAAAATGCCGAGGTTTTCCGAGATCAGCAGCGCCGGCAGGTACGCATCGGTTACCTGGTCGCGAATGGTTTTTTTGGTTACCAACACCTGGTGTTGCACGTATTCGCGGTAAAAACGCGCGGCTTTCAGTCCGGTGAGGTAGCTCTGGCTGAAGAGCAGTTGGTTGACGGCAAGCGTGGGCGTCAGGTTGTGCCGGGCATTGAAGGCGATTTTTACGTCGCCCAAGGTGTCGGCCCCGGGGTCGGGCGGCCCGAACTGGAACACACTGGCCGGCACACCGGGGCGCTGGATAAAATACTGGTAGCTGATGCCGGCGGAAAGTTGCGGCAAGCCTATGGCGGTGTTCTCTTTGATTTGCCAATCGGCATCGGCAATTTGAAGTTGGGCAATTTGCATTTGCGGGTTTTTATCGAAGGCATATTGAATGCAATCGGACAATTTCATGGCAGTTTGTCCCGCAAGCGGGCCGGGTTGCCAAAGCGCCAGGGTGCCGCAAAGGATTAGGGATTTGATGAATAGACGGTGCATATCAGGATAGTTTTGCTTTCAGAATTTGCAGTCCTTTTTCCGAAACAATGCCGTACAGGTAATGCAGCAGATATTCGCGGAAAAGCGACTCTTTTGAATAGGTAAGTTGGGGAAACATATCTTCGTCGAACAGTTGGAACGACAGGGTGATGTGGAGTTTTGCCACGATGTCCACATCAAAATTGTTGCGGTAGTGCCCATCGCGAATGCCACGCTCCAGGTTGGCACGTACCACATCGTACAGGAATCCGCGCTGAAACGCCTGAATCTTTTCCCAGGCATCGCGGTGGTATTTTTGGAGGTCGTACACGATGTTGGCTTTCATCTGCTGGAGTTGCTGCGCATTCGCCTCCATCACCAGAAACATTTCCTCGATAGCATTTCCGGCAGCCACGATGTGCCGGGCGCATTGCGATTTTTCTTCCGAAATATGGCGCTCCAGCATCTTGTTTACCAGGTCGTCTTTGTTGTCGACAAACAGATACAGGGTTTTTTTGGAAATGCCCAGTTCGCGTGCTACATCGTCCATGGTGACGCTTTTTATGCCGTAGCGCATAAACAGGTCTTCAACCCGTTTGAGCCACTTTTCCTGCTGTTCTGTAAACATGCCGCAAAGGTAACATTGGAAACGTTTTGCGCAATAAACGTTTCCTGGAGGCAAGGCTTTTTTCGACGAATGCGAATAAAGTTTCAATGAACGCGCCCTTTTTGCCGCCGGGCAAAATTATTGACGCCGAATATTCCACAAACGTTGCATTTTTGGAATTGGTTCTGATGGAGGTTGTATTCTGTGCAATTTTGTGAAATTTAATTTTACGGACGTTTTATGTCCGCCTTTGTGTTAAATTTTCAACATTCAAAATACACCCGCTGCCCGGCCCGTTTCCTTCCTGTTTGTTACGCCAATTTGAACTTTCCGGAAATTTTTAAATCCTTTTTGCTGCGCCGGCCGAATGTAGTGGCCGGACTTCCCGCCCATCCCGATTTTATAGTTTATCCCACCGTACGGTAATCTTTTTTACACGGAATTACTAAACACACAACGGACATGAATCTCCTGCTTTTCATGCCTGCCGGGCGCCTGTGCGCCTGTGCCGGCACCCTGCTGCTGCTCGCCAATTTGGCCAGAGCCCAACCCACCGAAGCCTCCGACCCTGTGCCGGAAGAACCCCACGGGATTTCCCTCGATGATTTTACGAACCGGAATGTCGTGACTGACCGGCCCTTGCTGGCCTACCAGCCCATTCGTGAAAGCGATATCCTGTGGGAAACCCGAATGTGGCGCATCATCGATATCCGGGAAAAAATGAACCTGCCGTTTGCCTTCCCGGAAGCGCCGCTGGCCCAAATTCTGGGTGCAGCGGCGCTCTCCGGAAACCTGACGGTGTACGACCCGGCCGACGACAAGTTCTCCCATCCGATGCGCTCTGCCGAACTGCAAGCGGCACTTTTTCGCACCGATTCCATTATTACGATTGATGTGGAAACCGGCATGGAGCAACTTCGAATTGTACAACAGGCGCCCGACTGGAACGCCGTCAAGCGATTTCGCCTGAAGGAAGCCTGGTTTTTCGACGCGAAGACCAGTACGCTCCGCTTTCGCATTCTCGGTATTGCGCCGATGATCAATGTGACCAATGCGCAAGGCGATTTCCTGTACGAGCGACCACTTTTCTGGGTGCATTACTCCAGTGCCCGGCCGGTGCTGGCACGCCAAAAAGCCTATACGCACGGGAACAACCTGGCCGCCACGACTACCTGGGAGGATGTTTTTGAAATGCGCTATTTCGCCTCCACGGTGTACAAGGAAAACAACCTTTACGACAGGCGTATCGAAGATTACCTTACCGGGGTGGATGCGCTGTACGAAGCCGGAAAGATCAACGATGCACTGTTTAACCGCGAGCAGGATGTCTGGGCCTGGTGAGTACCCCGGGCTTTTAACCCGCTAAAAAATACAGTTTGACAAATCCCTTCGAAAAAGCCAATAGTGTCTGTGGAGACCAAAATTGGACACAAAAACGAACGGGGCCGCTGTAAAGTAGCCCCGTTTTTTGTGGATGCGGGTGTTCCAAAAGTGCTTTTGTGCAATAGCCCGCTTTAGATTTTTTTACCGGTAAAACAAACTCACGGTGTCCGTACCGCCGAACCCACCTTGCGCACCTTTACTTCGATGCGGTTGTTCAGTTCATGTTCGGCGTCGGCGCATTGCACCCCGTCGGCGCAGCGGTTGCGGAGTTCCTTTTCGCCTTTTCCGAAGGCATTGATCCGTTTGCCCTCGATGCCTTTGTAAGCCAGGTACGTTTTGGCATTTTTAGCGCGCTCGTCGGAAAGGACCTGGTTGGATTTGTCGTCGCCACGGCTATCGGTATGCACCGCGAGGTCGATCTCCATTTCCGGGTAGCGTTGCATTAGTTCCACGATGGCGTCGAGGTGGCGTACCGCGCTTTGATTGAGCGTGGACTTGCCCGGCTCGAAACGGATTTTATCCATCGTGATTATGTAGCCGTCTTGCAGCGGGCGGGCAAGCATGGCTTCTTCTTTCTGGGCGTCGGTACCTACGACGGCGGCACTAAGTTCAACCGGCTCCAGGCGAATGGAATTGCTGACCGATTTGCTGCGTTTGGCCTCCACTTTCATGGAGTTGCTCCGGAAACCTTCGCGTTTCACCTGGAGCAGGTATTCGCCTTCCAGGGGCAGGCATAGGTTGTACTCGCCGTTGATATCGGTGTGGTAGGTCAGTTGCTGGTTGCTTTCGAGGTGGGTGAAAATCAGGGTAGCATTGGCAATCCGGGTGTTGAACTTATCGGTACTCACGATGCCGGTCATGCGGTGGCAAATTGCTTCTTCGAACAAGGCCAGTGTAATGGCGCCGCCCTTGTCGGGTTGGACGGAGTACAAGCGCTCGGCCGTTTGGTAGCCGTCGAAACTGGCCAAAATCAGGTAACTCCGGAACATGGCAAAATTCCCGTACGAAACCCCGGCCTGGTTGGTGTAATCATCCGGATTCCCCAGTTCATCGGCATTTTTGCGCACCAGGCGCAAACTGAGCGAGTTGGGCGACTCCGGCGTGGGCGCCATGTCCACTTCGTAAAAATCATTTTTGGAAGACAAAAACCCATCGTCGGTCGGCTCCAAAATCCGGATGGCGGCGCCGGGGATCGGCGTGCCGGAACGCCCGTCGGTGACCACGATCTCCACACGCTGGGTAGGCGCCTTCTCCACGCCCTGAATGCCGTTTGGTACGGTGAAACTGTAAATGTCCGTCAGGCCGTGCCCGCCTTCGCGGTTGCTGGTGAAAAATCCCTTGGTGCCGTCCTTGTTCAGGATCATGGACAGGTCGTCGCTGGGCGAGTTGAAGGGTTCGTTCAGGTTGACAACGCCTTCGGCGATGTTGTCGAGGTTGACGTAGAACATGTCCAACCCGCCCAGCGAGTGGTGCCCGCTGGAGCTGAACAACAGTGTTTTCCCGCCAAACGTGATGAACGGGAACAATTCATTTTTATCGGTATTGATCTCCGGCCCGAGGTTGACCGGCGCACTCCAGTTGGCGCCGTCGTACTCGCTGACGTACAAATCGAAGCCGCCATAGCCGCCCGGCATGTCGGAGGTGAAATACAATTTCGTCCCGTCAACGCTCAGGCTGGGATGCATGCAGGAATAGCTGTCTTCGTTAAACGGCAGTTCTTTGATTTCGTCCCAATCGTATCGGGCATAGCGCGCCTGGTAAATTTTCATATTCACCTTTCCGCTGGCATCGGCCTTTTGCACGCCTTTGTAGCTGTTGTTGCGGGTAAAAAAAATGTACTTCTTGTCGCGGCTGAATGTGGCCTGCCCTTCGTTCAAATTGGAATTGAGCTCTGCTGAAAACTCCGAGGGCGGCAGGGGCTCTTCATTGCCGTCGAGCAAGGCAAAAAACATATCGAAGGATTTGCGTTCGCTATGCTTTTTGGCTGCCGGCCCGGGCGTGCTGCTGTTCGACAGGTACACAATCCCTTCGCCGTAATAGATCGGGCTGAAATCCATGCCTGCACCGTTGATCGCAGCGGCATTGCGGATCACGGGCGGCTGAATGATGTCTTTTTCGCGGTAGCGGTCTTTAGACTTGCTTTTGGAAGATTGTTGGGCGCTCAGTCCGGCCGGACCAAGCAGAAACATCAGGAGGGGGGGGAGGAGGATTAGAAACTTTTTTATCATACTTCGTTTAGTGTTTGAACGTTGCCAAAACGCTGTTTTCCAAGTAAAAATTGCCTTAATATGAAAGCCCGGGAATACCGGTCCCGATATCGCCGCTGCCTTCGGGCGGGTTGATGTACCAGCGCACCACGGCCTCTACCGAACCGTTGTTGAATTTGCGCAGGCGGGTGAGGCCAATGTCGTACGACAGGCAAAAGAACAGGTTGTTGGTGGCCTGTATGCCGGCGAGCGCGCCGATGCTTTCCCCGGCGCCGTTGGTGTCGCCCCCGGCGCGATAACTGAGCCCGGTGTAAAATTTTTGCCGGATCGCGAACATGGTGTTCAACTCGGCTTCAAACGGAGCGTTTTGGGCGTATTTCAGCAGCATTTGCGGGATCAATTGCAAGGCGTCTTCCTTCAGATTGAAGGTCAGCCCGCCCATGGCATTCAGGTGAAACACCTCGCGCGACAGCACCCCGCCGTTTTCCGAAAAATCGATGTTGTTCGGAAAAATACGCGGTACCGCCACCCCGGCAAACCAACCCTTGTCGGGATTGGTGTAGTACACGCCTGCCCCGAAATTGACGATCCATTTGCTGCGCGGTTCGTTCGGTATGGCCACATCGGTGCCGGCCGGGGTGGGGCTGTACAGCCGGCTGTCGTTCCAGTTTTGCCAGAAATTGCGCACGCTGGGCTGAAGGCCGATGCAGAGGTGGCCAAGCCGCATCGGTATCCGGTAGGCGTAGATCAGGTCGAGGGTGACGGTCCGGCTAATGCCGATACTCGAGCGGTTCAGGTTGGCGCCGATGCCCAGGCGCTCGTTGAGCAGGGGTTGGTGGTAGGAAATCAGTTGCGTATTCGGCGCGCCGTCGAGGCCCATCCACTGGTTGCGGTAGATTGCCGTCACCACGGGCGAAACAAAGTTTCCGGCGGAGGCGGGGTTGTACGCCAGTTTGTTGAACATAAACTGGGTGTACATGGGCTCTTGCTGGGCCTGGGCAGTTTGGGTGAACAGGCAGAGGAGGAGCAGGGTTATCAACCCCACCCCTAACCCCTCCCCCCGAGGGGAGGGGGATATGCCCTCACTCCGATATTTGATTCCGTTTTTAGAAACAAACGCCAGGGCGGAATCAAGCCCCCCTCCCCTCGGGGGGATGGGATGGGGGTGGGGTTGATATGCATTCGTAAAAAAAACAGCCATAGACAAGGGGATAATTGCTGGTTTACAAAAAATCGGTTTAGCGCTGAATGATTAAAAATCCTGTGCGCGGCGTCGTCTCCGCGGGCAGTTTCACCACGTAGAAATACGTGCCTGCCGGCAAATCCTGCCCGTTGTAGGTACCTTCCCAATCGTTGTTGTAGGGCTGGGCGTGGAAAACCTGGTCGCCCCATTGGTTGAAAATGGTGACTTCGTTTTTCGGCACTTCCTCGCCGTTGTTCAGGCAGTAGAACGGAATGACAAAAATGTCGTTGGCGCCGTCGCCGTTGGGCGTGATGATGGTCGGAATGCGGCATTCCCCGGCCTCTTCCACCTGGAAAAACAAGGTGGCCATACTGCAGGGGCAGGCGGGGTTGAGGTTGCAGAGCTCATAGATCAGCTTGTCCGTTCCGGCAAAAGTCAGGTTGGGCAGGTAGGAAAATGTGCCCTTGCTCGGCTCCGACCAGGTGCCGTGTTTCGGCGCTTCCAGCACCCGCACGGTGAATTGCGGCGGCACGATGTCGTTTTGCAGGACGTTGTATTGTATTTGCTGGCCAAAAGCCACCACAATACTGTCTTCAAAGGCCGTCGGTTCCAGGTCGTAAAACACCACCACGGTGTCGCGCGACAGATCGCCGCATAGCCCGCCGTTCGTTTCCCATTTAAAGCGGTTGGCGCCGTATTGCAGGTCGCAGACGACCGTTGTCGGCAGGTTCGGACTGTTGATCACGATATCCGGATTGGCGCCGGCATCCAGATAGGTCCACTTGCCCGTTTCGAAGGGTTCCAGGCTGGTTGCCGTCAGCAAGGCGCAGGAGTCGGTGATGCACAGGTTTTGGTCTTGCCCGGCAAAGGGAATATTGCCGATCGTATGCACCGTCACCGTTGCCGTGTCGGCAGGGCAACCGGCTACTTTGAGTATCCAGTGGAAAAAGAAGGTGTTGGCATTGCTGGGCAGGTTGCGCACCTGTGTGATCGGCGTGTTTGCATTTTCAAAAACTATAGGCGGTTGAAACAGCGTCTGGCCCAAAGGCTGCCGCCAGAACCCGGCGATATTTTGGCCCTGTTGGGCGCACAACTCCACGCTGTCGGCAAAACAGGTCACGATCCGGTCTATGCAGACGACGGCATTTTCAAACATGTTTACCGAAACCTGCACCGTATCGCGGCTAAAGTTTTTGCAGGAGCCGTTTGACAGCGACCACATGAATTTGTACGCATTACCGGCAATACTGCCGACTACCTGGCTGCTGTCCTGCGCAGGGTTGACAATGGTTACCGGTGGTCCGCTGAGCTGCGACCACACGCCGGTGGCCAGTCCGGCAGGCATGGGCGCCGTGGCCTGAAGCCGGTAGGGGAAAGCATCGCAGGCGGGCATATCCAGGCCGGCAAATGCCGTGATATTCGGGATGGTATCCAGCGTTACTGCTACCGGCGCCGAAGCCAGGGAGGCACAGCCGTTGAGCGTTGCCCGCACGTAGAAGTAGTTCTGGCCGGGCATCAGGCCGGAAAGGTCGGTGAGGGTAAAATTCAGCGGGAAGCCCGGCGGCCCGAGCGGGGCCATGGTCGTTTGGTTGTACCAGGTGTATTGCGCGCCGGTGGTTGCCGTGGCCGGCGCGATTTTGAAGGTCAGGCTTTGTCCGGCCTGGTCGAGGCAGGCGGGCGCCACCGGCAAAATTGTCGGCGCCGGGGGGCGGTTGCGGATTTCACACAAACTCCTTCACCGGCGGGGAACACAGCCGTTTACGGTGGCAATTACGCTGTAACAGCCCTGGTGCGTGGCCTTGTTGGCTTGTGGAATAAACGGGTCGCGAACGCTGGAGGTAAAGCCCGACGGGCCGGTCCAACTGTATGTTGCGCCCGGGATCGGACCGGCAAACAATCGCAAGGTATCCCCCGCGCATACCGGCGAGTTCGAGCTGGTTGCCGGAGCAGGCGGGATCGGGTAAACGTTCACCGTCACCTTGGCGGAAGCCGCCGACGCGCAGTCGCCATTTTTTACAATTAAAAAATAATCGCCGGAATCTTGCAAACCCGTAATCGGAATGGTCAGCTTCGATTGTGCCTGCAGGATAATTCCGTTTGGCGTATGCCATTCAAACAAGACATTACTGCCGTAGGCATTGGCATTCAAAATGGAAATATTGAGCGGGCTGCCGACACACAGCGACTGGTCGCCGCCCATTAGTGGTGTTTCCGGCTGTGCTTTTACGTTTATGGTTGTCGATCCCTGGTTGGAAATACAACCTTTGGAGTCTTTGACGACCAGGTTGTACGTGCCGTTGTCGCCGGTACAAACTTTTGGAATGACGGGTTCCGGCAGTGTTGATTGAAAGTTGTTGGGTCCGCTCCAGGTGTACATGAGCGGTCCGTTTTGGGTAAAAATAGTTGCTTGCAAAATGGCGTCGGTGGCACAGTCGACACAATCGGGCGCCGTGTTGGTCACGGAGGTGACTTCCGGGGGCACGATTACATTCACCGGCACCGTGGCCACATTCGTGCAACCAAACCCGGTGCTCACGGTAACCAGGTAATTGCCGCTGGCCGGCATGTTGGTGCTTACCTCGGCGCCGATCATCATAAAGCCATTCGGCCCGCTCCATTCATAGGTGACACCCGATGCGGTAGAACTGGCGGTCAAATTCAGGGTTGTGCCCTGGCAGATTGGCGAGTTGGAGGTTGCCGACAAATTCGGAAAAGCCTGCACCTGCACGAGTTTACCATCGGAAAAATCGGACACACAGTTATTCTGCATCACTTGCAACACCCAAAGCCCGGAGTCGGCCAGCGTAGCATTCGGGATCAGCAGGGTATTGATCGGCGTGGTGTCTTTCGGTGTAAACTGGGCAAACCAGTAGTAGGCGCTGGCGGTGGGGATATTGGTACAAGTCAGTTGAATGGTATCGCCCTGGCACACCGAGGTGATCCCGGTGATGACCGGTTTCGGAGGCTTGGGCCGAACTGTCACCTGTACTGTTGCCGGAAGGGAAGCGCAGCCATTTTCGGAAATTACCAGGGTGTAATTGCCGGCATGCGTGCTTTGTTGTGCACAGCTGGTAACCAGCGGGTATTGGGCCGTACTGCTAAAACCGCCCGGACCGCTCCATGCATACGTAATGCCAGGGCCTTGGACCGGTGTGCCCAGGGTGATCGTTTCACAGGTGCAAACCGAAACAGCAGCGTTGTCTACCGTCGCTGTCGGGCGTTGCTGAACCGTTACCGGAATGACATCCGAAGGCAGGGAGGTGCAGCCGTCGGCGGCCACTTTTACATAAAACTGATACATCCCGGGCGCCAGGTTGGGTACCTGAAACATCGGGATAGCGGTCGTTCCCAGCAAAGTCGGATTTGCCGGTGTGCCGGAAAACCAGGAATACGTGACGACTGTGCCGCCAAATTGCTGTACCGTCAGCGTGAGGGTTGCCCCCTGACAGATCAACGACGGCACATTTTGAAACGCCGGTTGATTAGGCAGGTTGGTGAGGTCCAGCAGAACGTTTCCGGTCGACATACAACCTGTCGGGCCGGTTACTTTAACGGTGTACGTGCCTTCATTGGCGTTGGTCGTGTTTGGTATGATCGGGTTGGGATTCATCGAAATGAAACCATTCGGCCCCGTCCACATATAGGTATACCCGGTTGGTGGAACCGGCGCCGGCGGATTGGCGAACAATTGCACCGAACCACCTTCACAAACGCCTGGCGTAACCGTCGGATTTGGCGAAACGGTTTGCACTTGCACGGCGGCCGTACAGGTCGAGGAGTTGCCGGAGGTGTCGGTTACAGTCAGCGTAACAGTGTAAATATTGTTCGGCGGGGTCGCCATATTGCAGGTAAACGTCGTTTGCGAAGCCTGCAAAATCAGGTTTGTCCCGGAACAATTGTCCAAACTTCCGCCATTGATCTCCTGCGGTTGCAGGGTGTAGTTGACCGTACCGGAGGGGTTGGTGAAAATGGTGATCGGCTGGCATGCAGCCACCGGCGGAACAGTGTCGAGGATTGTAATTGGAAATGTAGCCGTACCGGCGTTTCCACTATTGTCCAAAACCCGGTAAAACCCGGTGTAGCTGCCCGGTGGCAGCGAAACGCTGGTTTGGTTGCCGGTGAGTTGTCCGGCCTGAATGATTTGTGCGCCCTTGCGAATTTCAAAATCCACCTGGGCGACATTGTATTGCAATACTGCTTCAAGCGTGCTGACACCGTCAAAATTACCTGCGTTCAACGGCATGCAGGGGCTGATAAAGTCGGTGTAATTCACTACGTCGCGGTTGGCTTCCAGCAGAAAACTGGCAACGCCGTTCGCCGCCCAGTTGTTGATTTGCGCTGCCGTCACCGGAATGACGGTTTCGTGCTCAACACTGCACTCTCCCGATGCAGAAATCGTCGTGGTGGAAAGGAACATGCCCAGTTCATCGAGCACCCGGAAAAATTCGCCGGTATTCCCGTTGTCGCCTTTGTGGCGGATGGTCAGTACGCCGTCGGTCACGGCATTCGCCAAAATGCCGGGTATATTTAAAATAGCGTTTTTAGGCACCAGACCGGCGTTCGGATCGGATTCGAATTGTACGGGTTGTACCCCCGACGATTTGTTGATATCGGTGGGGAAACTGCAATTTTCCTGCAAACCCGGAAAAGGCAGTACAACCGCAGCAGTACAGGAAACAGCTTCGACATAAGCTGTAATTGGCGCCGGCGGTGTTACGGCAGGTGGCTCCAGGTCTTCAATACGGATGATCGTCGTGGCTGTGGTGCTGTTGCCCGCGCAATCGGCAACTTCATAAACCACCACGTGGTCGCCGGCATCCAGGGAGAAACTCCCTGCGGGCGGGTAGGGCATTGCCGGCCCGTTGTCGATGCTGTAACTGATCGTTATTGGGAGCTGCGGCGCAGCAATTTGGTAACTCAAGCGCGCCCGTGCCCGGCCACCCTGACAAAAGGCGTTGCAGGCATTGGCCCCGCTGCCGTTTGGCGCCAGGGTAATGTCCAGTTGGCCGTCGGTCAGCCAGGCATTCAACAAGTTGGCCGGCAGCGTGAAAATGGTGTCGCCGCTATTGCCGCAAGACACGTTGGTTTGTTTCGTCCGGCCGATCAAATAGCCGTCTTCGCCATAGATCTGGAAGGTTTCGGAGGGCAATTCCGAATCGGCGTTGTCCAAAGCAATGGCCAGTGTTGCATTGCCCACCACCGGGGTGTTTGGCGGCGTGTTGGGCGCAGCCCAGGAAAATACCACCGTGTCTACCGGTACCAGGTCGACCGGCGTGCCGCTCGGTGTTAGCACCACGGTATCGCGCAGGGTGATGGTGTCGGGCAGCGATGTGCAGTCATCGAACACCGACACAAGCGAGGGCAATACGGTATTGGCGCTGCAAAGGCCGGGCGCCGTAGGTGTTTTTACCGTATCGAGCGCAACGACAACCGGCCCGGTATTATCCTGCACGGTGATCATTTGCGTGTAGGTACGGCTGTTGCCGCAATTGTCGAGCGCGGTCCATTCGCGCCGGATGGAGTAGTTGGTCCAGTGGGCACAATTGGCCATGTTGGGGTCGCGTAATTCGGTTTCCAGGAATAAAATCTCTACCTCCTCGTCGCAGTTGTCGTCGCCCGTGATCGTGCCGGGATCGGGTAAGGGCGGCACGTTGTTGCACTCGGCAAACACATCGCCCGGAACGCCGGCCAGCGTAGGTTTCACAGTGTCCACCACGTGGATGTCCTGGCTGAAATACCCGGTATTGCCGCAAATGTCGGTGCTGGACCAACTCAATGTCCGAACATAGGAGTCAAAACAATCGCCGCCGGTGATCACATCGCTTTCCAGGATCGGGCCCGTGGCAATGCCGCTGCAAACGTCGGTTGCGGTTGGCGGTGGCGTGATCGGCTGCACTTCGCAAACAATGGTGGTATCCGAAAATCCGCTGATAACCGGCGGGATATTGTCGATGATGTGAATGATCTGTTGGCCGGTACCGGTATTCCCGCAATCGTCGCTCACCGTGAACACCCGGGTTATGTCGTAGGTGTAATGCCCGCAGGTGCCGGGGTCCGGATTTTGGCCGGAGTTGTCGGTAAACGTGAGGTTGGTAATTGCGCCGCAAATATCTGTTGCCTGCACATCCTGCCCCAGCACCGGTGCGGGCGGCAGGCTGAACGTATCGCAGCGCATGGTGATGTCGGCCGGCACCAGCGTGACGACCGGCGCTGTGGTGTCGCGAACGATGATGCTTTGGCTGGCGGTGGCGCTGTTCCCGCAATCATCCGTGGCAATCCAGGTGTACAGCAGCGTGTAGGCATCCTGGCAGATTTGTACGGTTTGCTGGAAACTGGATGTGAAGGTTAGGCTGGAGTCGCAATTATCGCTGACAAATGCAGTAGGCGCTGCCGGTGTTGTATTCGGGCAAAACAGGGTATCGTTGGGCAAAATGGAAAAAACGGGGCTCGTATTATCCGTCAGTTGAAACCGGAGGGTGGCGCTGCCGGTGTTGCCGCAATCGTCGGTAGCCCGAAAGGTCACATCAATGAACCAGCCGCAATTGTTGGCCGGGACAGCCGGGAAGGGCCCCACGCCAAACAGCCCCGAACCGCTTTGCGCCGTTGAGCTGACCCATGAAAAATCCGTCCAGTCAAACCCGGAACAATCATCCGTGACGCTTGCATTGCCGTGTGCATTTATCCAGTTGGTCAGGGCCGTGCTGTCGTTGCCGCCGCCGCATTCCTCGCTCACCATCATGCCGGTGATTACAGGCGGAATGGAGTCAATTGCCCCAAAACGCGCCCGGCCGGCGTAGGTAGTGTTTCCGCAGGCATCCTGGGTAAAGAAATCCACACCGATTACCCCGCGTACTTTCGGATGATTTTGTCCGCCAAGGGTTTGCGGCCCGCAGCCGAGGGTAAGCGAATCCTGAAACGCCGCAACAATTTGAGCCGAATCGACGGCAAGGCCATTGATCTGCATGCTGTACTGGATAGCATTATCTGCCGAACAGGAATCTTTGACCAGGAGTCCTGCCCGCCGGTGTATCCAATCGGAAAGCACGGCCAGGTGGTTGCCGGCCGGCGGGGAGCAGGCGGCCAGGCTGTCTTGCGGCGCCCGGAGAATATCGGGTCCCTGGTTGTCGATGGTGGTAAAGGTGGCCGTGCGCGTTGTGGAGAAGCCGCAGCTGTCGGTTACGGTAAAGGTTACTGTGACCGGGGCAGGGCAGTTGCCGGTAATGGCGCCCGGCGCATTATTTGTTTTGGAGGCAATACCGGAGGGGTCTGTAGCAGTGAAATTTGCCATTTGCGCAGCCACCCAGGCCGGAAATGCCGTGGATACCTGCGTACAGGATGCCGAGCCGTTTTGTGGCGCCGAATTGACCACCGGAGGCGTAGTGTCTTCCAGGATAGTAATCGTTTGGGTGAACACCCCGGTGTTGCCGGAATCGTCGGTAGCCAGCCAGGTACGGGTAAACGTTCCGGCGCTGCAAAGCGGCGGGGGCATCGTTTGGGAAAACGAAACCATCAGGGACGAACTACAGCTGTCGGTCGCCATCAGGTTGGGTGGCGGCGGCACCAGGCTGACCGACGCATACTGGGCGGCGGGCGGCGTGCCGGCGGTGATGATTTTCGGCTTGGTGGTATCGATAAACGAAACAAAAAACGAAAAATAATAGCTGTGCCCCTGGTCGTCTTCCACAAACCAGATCACTTCGGCAACTTCGCTGTAATTCCAGCCGTCTGTCAGTAAAAAATTGGAGGAGTCAGGAGAAAACGCTGACGTAATGATGTTGGCGCCAACGGTGGAACTAACTGTGGGAGTGCCGATATTCCCTGCCAGGATGTTGGAACAACTAGCGGGGTTTACGATGATCGTATTTGGACCGGGATAACTAAAATTGAAAAATCCTTGCTGGGCAAATAAGCCGGGCAAGGTCGTCCAAAGAAATAAACCACAAAAACCAAGCACCACCCGCCAGTGCATGCGTAACCGGTTTTTCATACCTACATGTTTCGAATTCGTGCAGTTTGAAGGCTGCAGCAATGTGTCAAGGGATAAAATTCAGATCTTCATGGATTATGGATTAAAAAAAACCGGTTCCACCGGTGAAAAACCTGAGCGGGATTAATTAAGCACGGTTGCAGGGCATATTTTTTTGGGCACGCCGGTTTCGGCAATCGGCTATTCGTTTTCCTCGGGGTCGTTATTTAACTTCTTGTCTTTCACGTTTTTATCGAGAAAGGCATTAATGTCGTCCACGTTGTAATCCTTGATGATTTCACCCATCTCGTTCACCCGGATATCCATGTGTTTCAGGTCATCATGTACGGATGGTTTGGGCTTGCCGGATTTTGATTTGTCTTTTTTATTCATGGTAAAACATTTCAAAAGTACAGAAAATACCAGGATCGGAAGTTGCCGCGAGTGGTAAAGGCTTTGTTAATGCCAAAGGGAGCAAAACAACAGGCCACATTAAGGTTCAAGGCGCAGTGGTGCCGGCAACACGGTTAAAATATTCCAGTGCAGTACGCAACCGCAACACGGTGTCTGCTTTTCCAAGCAGTTCGGCCATGTCGAAAACGGCGGGGCCTTGCATGGTTCCGGCCAGCGAGAGGCGCAACAGCGAAAAAATGTCGCCCGGCTTCAGGCCGCGCTCTTGCATGAATTGTTTGACAGCCGCTTCCAGGCTTGCCGCATCGAAAGCAGGGGTCTGATCCAGCATTTCGATCAATGCCTCAAAGACTGGCTGCAACGCCGGGTTCCACTTTTTCTGGGCCATAGCATCGTCGTAAGCAGAAACCGGTTCGAAAAGGAAGTAACCCTGTTCAACAAAATCGGATAAAAAAGTGACCCTTTCTTTCATGAGGGTGGCCACCGAGGTCAAAAAGGCGGCATCTGTTCGATAGCCGCGTGCCTCGGCCAGGGGGCGGATATGCCCGGCCAGTTCGGCGTCGGTTGCTGCCTGGATGTAGCGTTGGTTGAACCACTTGGCTTTTTCATAATCAAACCGGGCGCCGCTTTTGCTGATATGCTCGATGGAAAACTGCCGGACAAGCTCGTCCAGGCTGAAAATCTCGTCGTCGGATCCCGGATGCCAGCCCATTAATGCCATGAAATTGATTACCGCCTGCGGCAAAAAACCTGCTTCCCGGAAACCGGTAAAACTGTCTTCCGGTGTGTCGCCTTGCCAGGCAATGGGGAAAACCGGGATGCCGAATTTGGCGCCGTCGCGTTTGCTCAGTTTGCCATTCCCGACCGGCTTGAGTATCAACGGCAGATGCGCAAATTGGGGCATGGTTTGCGTCCAGCCAAAGCCCCGGTAGAGCAATACGTGGTGTGCCGTACTCGGCAGCCATTCTTCCCCGCGGATCACATGGGTAATGCCCATGAGGTGGTCGTCGACGATATTGGCCAGGTGGTAAGTTGGCATGCTGTCGGCTTTAAGCAGCACTTTGTCGTCCAGTTCACTGCTTTGAAAAACAACATCGCCGCGGATCAGGTCCCGAATATGAATTTCTTGGCCGGGCTCGACTTTCAGGCGGATTACGTGGGGCTCGCCGGCCAGCAATTTGGCTTGTACCGCGTTGGGCGGCAACGTTAAACTGTTGATGAGGCTATCCCGGGTTTGGTGATTGTAGGTGAAATTGGCTTCCGCCTGCCGTTGGGCATCCAGCGCTTCGGGAGTGTCGAAGGCATAATAAGCATGCCCGTGTTCGACCAGTTGTTCCGCATATTTTTTGTACAAATCCTTCCGGTCGCTTTGCCGGTAGGGACCCTTGTCGCCGCCAAACCCGACCCCTTCGTCGGGAATCAGTCCGGTCCATTTCAGCGCCTCGATAATGTAGTCTTCGGCGCCCGGCACCAGGCGGTTCTGGTCGGTATCTTCAATGCGAAGGATAAAAGTACCCTTGTTTTTACGGGCAAACAGGTAATTGTAAAGGGCCGTGCGAACGCCACCGATATGAAGCGCTCCGGTGGGCGAAGGGGCAAAACGTACGCGTACAGACATGTTTTTTGCAGTTTTTTTGAGCTGCCGTTATGGAAAAGTCGATCAGTACAATAAGTGATCCGGGAACAATATTATGCCCGTTTACCAGGTTTATGTCCGACCTTTGCCGGCGAGCGGCAAAAGTAGCGCTTTTTTCCTGCCTAATCCGAACACTATTTGCACAAGACTTATCCTGTATATGTATCTGGTAAAAACACCGAAGTTGGTGCAGGCATTATTGCCGGCGTATCTCTGGCGCATTCCCACCCGTGAAAAAATTCTTTTTTTAACCTTTGACGACGGCCCTATCCCGGAGGTCACGCCCTGGGTGCTGGATATGTTACAAACGTACAATGCAAAAGCCACCTTTTTTTGTGTCGGTGAAAACGTGCGGCGGCATCCAGTCATATTCCAGCGCATTCTCGGCGCCGGCCACTCCGTGGGCAACCACACCTACAACCACCTGAACGGCTGGAATACCGAAAACAAGACATACCTGCACAATGTGCGCCATTGCGCGCATGTCGTAAAGAGCAACTTGTTCCGCCCGCCGTATGGGCGTTTGCTGCCCCGGCAGCGCGCTTTTTTGCAGGAACACTACCAGATTGTGATGTGGGATGTGTTGAGTGGCGATTTTGATTTCCGGCAAACGGCTGCCCAATGTCTGGAAAATGTGTGTGCAAATGCCCAGCCCGGCTCGATCATTGTGTTTCATGATAGTGTGAAAACAAATGACAAACTCCGTGTGCTGCTGCCCCGCGTACTCGACTATTTTGCCGGAAAAGACTACCGTTTTGCGGCATTGCCCATGCAGAAACAGGCCGCTCTGGCGACGGCAGGCTAAGTGCCGTATCCTAATTGTTCGAGCATTTCCAGAATTGCCTTCCGAACCACATCCTTCCGGCTCCACAAAATAAAATGGTCGCCTTTGGGCAGAGTGACTTCGCGGTAATCGCTGCAATTGACCAGCATCCGGCGGGCAAACGCCACATTGCCAAACGGCACCAGGCGGTCGTTTTCGGCATGGATTACGGTAACCGGGCATCGGATGGCAGCCCAGTTCGGCAGTATTTTTCGTAGCTCATTTTCCAATAGCCTGATCTCGCGGTTGCTTGCCCAAAAACTGCGCGGGATCAGCCAGCGCAGGGGTGGCACATCGACAGCCGCCTGCCACCAGGGATGTTCTTCCAAATCCGGGTCGATCGAGCCGGCTACAATTACCAGCCCGGCTACCTGCTGCGGATAGTCCATGGCAAAACGGACAATGACCGGCCCCCCGAGCGAATGCCCGACTAAAATTACTTTTTGCCCGGGCGCTATTTTATCCGCAACAACCTGCACGGCGTAGGCTTGCCGTTCGAGGGAGGGTTCCGGCCGGCCAAATCCTTCGGTGTAGCCAAATCCCGGCCGGTCGATAGAAGCCAACCTTGCTGCTGCCGACAGGGTGGTATCGGCCAGGTATGACAAAAATGCATCCGCCGAACCGGGCGAACCGTGCAAAAAAGCCACCAGGGGCAAAGTGTCGGCGGGGCTGGTTTCCACGGCGTGAATCGTTCGGTAACCGGCTGCCCGGATGTCGTGAAATGTCGGCGGGTGGGTCTGGCCTTTTTCACGCAGTTTGGCCGGCCATTTGCGGTCGGGTGTGCGCATGGCGAAGCAGCCGGTTTGCATCGAAATAATCCAGGCCAGGAAAAGAGAGCCGATAACCAGCCAGGCGAAACGGCGTTTACGCGGCTTGGGCGATATGTGGACCGGGGGCGTTTTCATGGCAGGTGATTTTTTTAAAAAAAAGAGGCAAGAGGACTTTAACCCCTTGCCTCTTGCCGCATATTTTTTTATAAAATTAGTCACGGCCCATAAACCGCATGAGCAGGTACAAAAACTGCAACAATGCTGCCAGTGCTGCGGCCACGTAGGTCATGGCTGCCCAAAAAAGGGCATCTTTTGCGCCGGCATATTGTGCGCCCTGCGTCACTCCGCTGGTATCGAGCCAGGCCAGTGCGCGCCGGCTGGCGTCAAATTCGACGGGCAGCGTGATCAGGCTGAACAAAGCCGTAATACCGAAAACCACCAGTACCACAAACATGACGACCGGGTTGTTCATCATCGACATCATGACGAGGGCAAACATGAAAATATATTGCTGAATAGATGCCGCAATATTGACCAGGGGCACCAGCGCCGAACGGAGTTGCAACATGCTGTAAGCGGTGGCATGCTGGACGGCGTGCCCGCATTCGTGTGCGGCTACAGCAGCGGCGGCCACGTTGCGGCCGTGGTAGACGTCGTAACTCAGATTGACCGTTTTGTTTGCCGGGTTGTAGTGGTCGGTGAGCTGACCTTCCACCTGGGTGATCTGTACGTGGCTGATGCCGTAGTGCTTCAGCATGGTCGCTGCGATTTCGGCGCCGCTCATACCGTTGGTCAGCGGCATTTGGCTGTATTTCGTGAATTTGCTGCGCAACGTTCCGCTCAGAATCATCCCGATTACGGTGAATATTACGCTTATAATTATTAGGCCCATTGTTGAAATTGAATTAAGGTAATTGGTTTGAAGTTGTAAAAATAGGCATTCGCCAAAAATGTTTATAAAACGAAAAGTTGAAAAAAAAGTTTCAACCATATTACCCTTTGCCGTCGGGTTTGATCATCTTAAATCCGGTGTATTTCCAAAGTGCTTTCGGGACTTGAATGCCTTCGGGAGTCTGGTTGTTTTCCAGAAGCGCCGCCACAATGCGGGCCAGTGCCAGGGCAGAACCGTTCAGGGTATGGGCAAGATGAATTTTCCCGTCGGCATCGCGATAGCGGAGTTGCATGCGGTTGCTCTGGAAGGCCTCGAAATTGGAAACCGAGCTGACTTCGAGCCAGCGTTGCTGGGCAGCGGCCCACACTTCAAAATCGAAGGTTTTGGCAGCGGAAAAGCCGGTGTCGCCACCGCAGAGCAATAAAATACGGTAGGGCAATTCGAGTTTGTTGAGGATGCGCGATATATGCCCGAGCATTTGTTGCAAGGTTTTGTAGGAGCGGTCGGGGTGTTCAATTTGCACGATTTCCACCTTGTCAAACTGGTGTACCCGGTTGAGGCCACGCACATCAGCGCCCCAGGCGCCTGCTTCCCGGCGGAAACAGGGGGTGTAGGCCGTCATTTTTATGGGCAGGTTTTTTTCAGGGATGATCTCATTGCGCAGGATGTTGGTGACCGGCACCTCGGCGGTCGGGATGAGGTACAGCTCGTCGCGCTCGCAGGTATACATCTGGGCTTCCTTGTCGGGGAGTTGACCGGTGCCCCGGGCGGTGTCGGCATTGACCAGCAGGGGCGGGATCACTTCTTCAAACCCTGCTTTAATTGCCTGATCGAGAAAAAACTGGATCAGCGCGCGCTGGAGTTTGGCGCCTTGCCCGCGGTACACCGGAAAGCCGGCGCCGGTAAGTTTTACGCCCAGTTCAAAGTCGAAAAGTTGGTATTTTTTGCCAAGGTCCCAATGCGGGACGGCATCGGATGGCAGCGCAGGAAACGGTTTGTTCCAATTTCGGAACACTTTGTTGTCTTCAGCCGATTTGCCTTTGGGGACACTTTTGTGGGGGCAGTTGGGAACGGTGTACAGCAGTTCGTCCAATTCATTTTTGGCCATGTTGAACTGTTCTTCCAATATTTTGGCCTGTTCTTTTACGGCGCCAACCCGGGTTTTCAGCGCTTCGGCTTCGGCTTTTTTACCCTGGCCCATGAGTTGGCCAATCTGGTTGGACAGTTGCTTTGTTTCGGACTTTAAATCATCCAAATCTTTTTGTGCGGCACGGCGTTTGTCGTCGGTGTCCAGAATTTGATCCAGCACTTTCAGCTGTTGCGCCGACCAGTTTCTTTTTCGCAAACCATTGATAATGCGCTTTTTGTCGTCTCGAATAACTTTTACTTGGAGCATTTTACGGAAAGAATTTTTCTTGGGCGCAAGATAGATGGAATTTCAAAAAAGGCTTATCTTTGCTCCGTTCATTTCTTGACAGGCGGTCTCAGCCGTTCTTCCATAAGCACACCGTTGCACAACATTTCTCCTCTGTTTTGGTTTGTTTCTTGGTAATGTGCCTGCGAAGCGCACGGATTTTCTGAAGACTTGATTCCCTGTTTTACCAATTTGCCACTTTGTGTTCCACCGGTTTCTTCGCCACAGTTTAATTTTGGCAGAATGCCGGAATACCTGCTTTAACTTAGTCTACAAGTCTTATTCAACGCTATAGTTCTACCTATACTTTCCTAAAACCGTTGGCATGCTCATGCCGATGTCTGATTTCAACCTACTCTTAATTCAAATCTAATTTCGCTCCCATACCTGCCATGTACGATATTTTGCAGCTGAATGACATGCTGGTACCCGAACTCAAAGAAATTGCCAGCAATCTTGGCATCAAAGGGTACCATAAACTTACCAAACAAGACATTGTGTACCGGATACTGGACGAACAGGCGCTCCTGGAAAAAAAATCGGGCGGCGACAAAGTTCCTGTTGTTGAAGAACCTGCTCCAGGCCGGAAAATTGTAGTACGAGACCCCTCGGCATCCAAACCTCCCGCCAAAAACCAACCGGACACCCGTCGCCCGAGAAAACCGGCCAAACCGGCACCAGCGGCCGCCAAACCCGCTCCCGGCAAAAACGAACAGGCTGCCGAGCCTGCTCAAAACGACGACCGCGGGCAGCAAAACCGGGCCAAGGACGACCGCAACCAGCAAAATCGCCGCGATGACCGCGACCGCAATCAACAAGCTCGTCGCGATGACCGCAACCAACCTAACCGCCGTGACGATCGTGACCGCCGCGATAACCGCGACCGCAACCAGCAAAATCGCCGCGACGACCGCGATGATCGCGACCGCCGCAGCCGACACCCGCAAGCACGCCCCGGCAATCCCAATCTTGTGGACCCGGATGCCGCTAAACTCAATGTTCCGGAGGACGAGGATCTTGTTGTAAACAATACGCAGGATGATTCGGATGACATGAACACCCAGCGCCGGGCCCGGCAAATTCCCGACAACAACGGCGACCGCCGGCCGGTTTCGGACAATGACTCAGAGGTGATGCCGGGCATTGAAAAATTTGACGTCGAACTCGACGGCGTGATCGAAGGCGAGGGCACACTCGAAATGATGCCCGACGGCTACGGGTTTTTGCGTTCTCCGGACTACAACTACATGACCAGCCCCGACGATATTTATGTATCGCCTTCACAGGTCAAACTGTTCGGCCTCCGCACCGGCGATACGGTGCGTGGCGCCATCCGCCCTCCAAAAGAAGGTGAAAAGTATTTTGCCCTGCTGAAAGTGAGCAAAATCAACGGCATGGACCCAAAAGACGTGCGCGACCGCGTACCCTTTGACTACCTCACGCCTTTGTTCCCGACTGAAAAACTGAACATGCTTATCAGCCCGATCGGCCGCGACTTTGGCAACCGGGTTATCGACTTGTTCACACCCATCGGGAAAGGCCAGCGCGGTCTGATCGTGGCGCAGCCTAAAACGGGTAAGACCTTTTTGTTGAAAGATATTGCCAATGCCATCACGAAAAACCACCCCGAGTGTTATGTGATCATCCTGCTGATCGACGAGCGCCCGGAGGAGGTGACCGATATGCGTCGAAGTGTGAAAGCCGAAGTAGTGGCCTCTACGTTTGACGAAGCAGCCGACAACCACGTCCGCCTGGCCAATATCGTGCTGGAAAAAGCCAAACGTATGGTCGAATGCGGACACCACGTCGTCATTTTGCTCGACTCCATCACGCGTATGGCCCGCGCCTACAACACGGTAGCGCCGGCATCCGGTAAAGTGCTTTCCGGTGGTGTGGAGGCAACAGCCCTGCAAAAACCCAAAAAATTCTTCGGCGCAGCCCGGGCCATCGAACACGGCGGCTCGCTGACCATCCTGGCCACCGCCCTCATCGATACGGGCTCCAAAATGGACCAGGTGATCTTCGAAGAATTCAAGGGTACCGGCAACATGGAACTCCAGCTCGACCGCAACCTGGCCAACCGCCGACTCTACCCGAGTATCGACCTCACCAAGTCGAGCACCCGCCGCGAAGAGCTGCTGCTCGACAAGGATACCCTTCAGCGTATGTTTATCCTGCGCAAGCACCTGGCCGATATGAAGCCGGAAGAAGCGATGGAGTTTATGAAAAAACAGATGATGAACACCTCAAGCAATGAGGAGTTTCTGGATTCGATGAATCGTTAGGTTTAAACTCCTGCGATGTAAGATAACAGATGCCCCCTGTGCCGGCTTGCCAAATCCGGTTCCGGGGGTATTTTTTGCCATGGACTGTAACGATGCTATTATTCGCTTTGAAATTTTGTCACATTTGGACCAAAGGCCGTATCCCCCGGGGGGGCATTACAAATTAAGGCACTATTTTCGCTTGCCTTTTATGCGGGAAAATACCGCACCCTCCGGAAAAAAGATGGTTTTCCGGGCCATTTGGCACCCACCGATTGCGTTATAGTTAACAGGAAAAAAACAATCGTTGCAATGCGCCTGCTCAGCCTAGTGCTATTTTTACTGAGCCCGCTTCTAGGGACAAAAATGATCGGTTCGCTGGACACTCCGGTGGCTACTCTTCAGGGAATTGATGTGTCGCATTACCAGGAAAAAATCGACTGGCCGACCGTCGTGCGGAAAAATGACCTGCAATTCGCCTTTGTGAAAGCCACGGAAGGCAGCGATTTTGAGGACAGCCTGTTTTGCAGTAATTGGGAACAGTTGCAACAACTAGGTGTCCGGCGCGGCGCCTACCACTACTTCCGCCCTTATGGCTGCGGTTTCGAACAAGCGTTGCATTTTATGCAAAAGGTAAAACTCGCACCCGGCGACCTTGCCCCGGTGCTCGACCTGGAAACGACCGACAACGTGCCGGCCGAGATCATGCTGGAAGAAGCCCGGATATGGTTGCAAACCATTGAACGTAGCCTCAACGTGCGCCCTATTCTTTACACCAATCAGGATTTTTACGACAAATACCTGGCTGGTGTATTCGACAACCATCCGCTTTGGATTGCCCGCCATTCCGACCGGGAACCTATGCTGAAAAACGGTACAGCCTGGAATTTCTGGCAGTATTCTGACGAAGGGCGCCTGACCGGCATCGCACCGCCGGTAGACCTGAACGTATTCCGGGGAACACCGGAAATGCTTGACCGCCTCTGCTGGTTTCCGGCCGAAGGGTTGTCGATGCCGCTCGACCCAACCGCAGCCCCCTGAGTAATCCGCCAGGTTCAGTTGGTATTTCTGCAGAATATTTTGACGCAATTATGGCCGGCCTACCCGGCGTCAGCTGTTATTTTTGCCGAAAATCTAGCCAACGACTATGAAACAAACAGGACTTTTTTTTCTGCTTCTCCCATTTTTTCTTTTTCCTGAAAATACGGTTGCGCAATCCAAAATTTCGGAGGCCAACCTGAAATCAGACGTCAGCTACCTGGCATCTGACAAACTCCAGGGGCGCGGCACCGCCACAAAAGGTGAACGCAAAGCCGCCAACTACCTGGCCAAACAATTCAAAAAGGCCGGGCTGCAACCCATGGGCACTAACGGGAGCTATTTTCACGATTTCACGTTTAAAAAATCCAACGACCCGCACGGCAATGTTTCGCCCGATGCGCCAACGATCAAAAGCCGCAATGTGGCGGCCTACCTCGACAACGGCGCGCCATACACCATCGTGATAGGGGCGCATTATGACCATCTGGGGCTTGGCAGTGATCACAATTCGCTGGATGCCAATCCGGCAGGTAAAATCCACAATGGCGCCGACGACAATGCCTCCGGTACCTCAGGGGTGCTCGAACTGGCCCGCTATTTTACCCACAATGGCGTCAAGGAACAGCACAACTTCCTGTTTCTCTGCTTCTCCGGTGAAGAATTGGGGCTGGTGGGTTCAAAAAAATTCACCGAATCGCCGACAATCGATCTGACCAAAGTGAGCTTCATGCTCAATATGGATATGATCGGCCGGCTGAACGATGAAAAACGGCTGGTTGTCGGCGGTGTGGGTACAGCCCCGAATTTTGTGCCGTTAATCAACAGTTTAAAAACCGACCTGGGAATCAAACAAGACAGCGCAGGGATCGGCCCCAGCGACCACACGTCTTTTTACCTGAAAAATATCCCCGTCTTGTTTTTCTTCACCGGCCAGCATGCCGATTACCACAAGCCGAGCGACGATGTGGAAAAAGTTAATTTCGCCGGTCAGCGCACTATCCTGGAATATGCGGTGCAGCTGATCGAAGCGCTGGACAAAGAGCCAAAACTGACTTTTCAGGAAACAAAAGCGAAGCAGGAAGACACCCCGCGGTTTAAGGTTACCCTGGGCATTATGCCCGATTACACCTACGACGGCGACGGTGTGCATGTCGACGGGGTGATCGACGACCGCCCGGCCTCCAAAGCCGGTATGCAGCGCGGCGATGTGATTGTGAAAATGGGCGATATCGAAGTACACGACCTGCAGGACTACATGAAGGCGCTTTCGCTGTTTCAAAAAGGAAATACAACCAAGGTCAAAGTGCTGCGTGCCGGCAAACCTGCGGAAATGGAGGTTACTTTTTAAACGCACACGGCATTTTTGAAAAAAAAAAACCGGTATTGCCCTGCAATTCCTATTCCCATAAATTTTTCCTTTTTTCAAAGCCAAACGATTACCTTTGCGGTTGCTTTTTTCAAAGCGATTTTAAATGGCATTTAAAAACTTGATTTTCAAACAATTATAGCACAATGGCTTTAATCGGAACGATTCGTAAAAACGGTTGGATTCTTATCGTGACCATGACACTTGCGTTGGGGGGCTTTATCCTGATGGACATCGTTACGAATGCGCAGCGCTATTCGGCAGGTGATGTAAATTCAATGGGAGTAGTGAGCGGGCAGGAGATCAAACGCGATGAGTTTGATAATTATGAAAAACTGATCTACACTAACACACAGGGAAATACCTTCCAGATCCGCCAGCAGATTTGGAACTATTTTGTGGAGAAAGCCTTGGTAGAGAAGGAGGCGGAAGAACTGGGCCTGGGCGTCAGCAAAGAAGAACTGATTGACCTTCAGTTTGGAAACAACCTTAGCCCGGTAATTGCCGAGCGTTTTAAAGGCCAGGACGGCCAACCTAACCGGGCTACGCTTTCGAGCATCAAGGCTGCTATCGACCAGGGCCAGTTCACGGATCCGGTAAACGTGGCCTATTGGAGCGTTCAGGAAAAAGAAGTGAAGAAAGCCCGTTTGCAGGACAAAATTTCCAGCATGGTTGTCAAGGGCATTTATACCCCAACCTGGCAAGCTGAAATGACCTTCCGCGAAAATAACGAGCGCATCGACTTTAACTACGTTCGCATTCCTTTTGATAAAATTCCGGACAGCGAAGTCAAAGTTACCGATGCCGATTACGAGGCATACCTTGAATTAAATCCGCACTTGTACGACCAGGAGGAAGAAACCCGGATGATCAGCTACGCTACATTCGATGTGTTGCCTACTGCTGCCGACAGTGCTGCCACCAAAACAGCGGTCGAACGCATGCTGGCAGGGTTGCGTGAAGCACCGAATGATTCGGCGTATGTTGTTTCCAACAACGGCAATATCGACAATGCATTCCGCAAAAAAGACGCTTTGCCTGCGATAATTGCCGATTCGATGATGACTCTGCCAATCGGCTCTATTGTCGGTCCGTACGAAGACCAGGGTGCCTGGCAGGTTGCCAAAATCATGGACCGCAAGGTTATCCCCGATTCCGTTAAAGCCCGGCATATCCTGTTGCGTGAAGCTACTCCTGCAAACGAACAACGCATCGACAGCCTTATGGCGCTCCTCAATGCCGGAACGGTCTCGTTCGACACACTGGCCATCCAAAACAGCCAAGACCAGGGGTCTGCCGTAAAGGGTGGCGATCTCGGATATTTTGGCGAAGGCGCTATGGTTCCGGAATTTAATGCGGTTTGTTTTTACGAAGCAGAACAAGGCAAATATTACAAAACAGCTACCCAGTTTGGCTGGCACCTGATCCAGGTGACGGGTAAGAAGTTTATCAAAAACGAAACCGGCGCGCGCGTCGCCTACCTGGGCCAACGGATCGAACCAAGCACGGAAACGCAGCAGACTGTAAAAGATAAAGCGTTGGCCATGGTACAACAGGCCAAAACCCTGGCAGACCTGCAAGATCAGGCGGGCAAACTCAACGTCCCGGTACAAACCAGCCCGGCGCTGAAAGCGAGCGATTTTACCCTCGGTTTGATGGGCAGCGGTGAAGATGCCCGGGAAATTGTTCGTTGGGCTTTTGACAAAAGCACAAAAGTGGATGCCGTAGGGCAGGAGGTGTTCTCGTTCCGCGATCCGAGCGGCGGATATTTTGACAGCAAATATGTTGTTGCTGCGCTGAAAACCATCATTCCCCAAGGCCCAGCGACAGTCGCTTCGCTCAAAGCCAATCCGGCTGCAGAACAAGCCGTTAAAAACCGCAAAAAAGCGGCGCTTATCAAAGAGAAACTGAAAAATGCCAAAGACCTGAACGCGCTGGCCAGCCAGTGGGAAACGCAGGTTGACACTGCCAAGGCAGTTTCCATTTTGCAGGCATACGTACCCAATGGCGGCTCCGAACCCGCTGTGGTTGGTACGGCCTTTGCCCTGGAGCAAGGTGCTGTGAGTTCCCCGGTTACGGGCGTCTCCGGTGTGTACATTCTACAGCGTACTTCCGGAAAACAGGAACTCAATTTGCCTCCCGACCTCACCCTTTTCCGCCGCCAGGTAACTTCTTCTGCTACTTCCAGCATCCGAATGAACCTGCTGAATTCCTGGAAAACTCAGGTTGAAATGGAAGACAACAGAAGCCGGTTCTTCTAAAATATTCAGCCGGTTTTGACCGAAAAACAAAAGCCACTGCGTGTCAAATGCAGTGGCTTTTGTTTTTTGCCTTGTGGCAAAACCCCGGTTTTAAAGCCAACGGCTTATCCAGTTCAGGGCCAAATGCATCAAGCGCGAACCATACGGAGGCAGGAAAATGTTGGTGGTTGGGTACGGACTGTGCTGGCGGGCAATGCTGCGTGCATTACTGAATTCCCGGAAACCACTTTTGCCGTGGTACTTGCCGATCCCGCTGCCGTTGTGCCCGCCGAAAGGCAGCTCCGGGTTGAAAAATTGCAACGCGCATTCGTTGATGCAAACACCGCCGCCACGGGTTTCCCGGACAACCGTCCGGATGTGGCGTTCGCGCCGGCTGAATATGTAAAAAGCCAGCGGTTTGTCGCCGGAATTTATGTAGGCAATCGCTTGTTCGAGTTCCCGATAGCGCCGGATCGGTAACAGTAAACCAAAGATTTCATGCTGCCAGATCGCGGCGTCATCCGGGATGTCAGTTACTACGGCCGGGTCGATAAAGCGCGTTTCCCGGTCATTGGTTCCACCAAAAGCCAATTTGGCGCCGCGCTCCAGGGCGTCATCCAGCAAACTTTTAACAAATTGAAATTGCCGGTCGTGAATGGCCCGGCTCAGGTCGGGCGTTTGGCTGCGCCGCTCCGGGCTTTTGCCATAAAATTTTTTGATCCAAAATTTCAGGCGCTCGACCAGCGCATCATGTACCGATTCGTGCACCAGAACATAGTCGGGGGCAATACAGGTTTGCCCGCCGTTCAGGCATTTGATCCAGGCAATTCTGGACGCTGCCCGGTCGAGGTCGGCAGTTTCATCCACTATGACGGGGCTCTTTCCACCCAATTCCAGGGTCACGGATGCCAGATGCCGGGCTGCCGCCGCCATGACAATTTTGCCAACGGCAGTGCTGCCGGTAAAAAAAATATGATTGAACGGCAATTCGAGCAATTGCCGGCCCACCTCCACGTCGCCTTCAATGACGGCGACCTCCTCTTCAGGGAAGCATTCGGCGACGATCGTCCGAAGCACCGCCGCACTGTGCGGGGCATATTCCGATGGTTTTATGATAACGCAGTTGCCCGCTGCGACGGCAGCGGTGAGCGGGATCAGGTTTAAATTAAAAGGAAAATTCCAGGGGCCCATGATCAGGCAAACGCCTTTGGGCTCCTGGACCACCTTCGCCGATGAGCCCAGCAAGGGCAGGCGTACCCCTACATGGTGGGGGCTCATCCACGATTGCAGGTGCCGGATGGTGTGCCGGATTTCACTGTTCACCGTGATCACTTCCGAGATATCCACTTCGTGCGCCGGTTTTCTAAAATCGGCCGCCATGGCGGTCTGCATGGCTGCCCGGTGGCGTAGTACGGCGGCATGCAGTTGGCGCAATTTAGCAATGCGTGTCCGGGCAGTCGTCCGGGCCAGGATAAACTGGTGTGCCTGTTGCCGTTTAAAAACAGCAGAAATATTGACCGGGGTCATCGTTTGGCCATTTGATATCATGTACGTTGGAAGTGTGTTTTATTCATGTTAAATGTCCGCTACGGACAAGATTTTCCCCCTCAGGAATTGCACAATATACGGTATCCGTACGTTTATGGTTCGGGCTATCGGGTTATCCGGTTCCCGCAAAAA
The DNA here is from genome assembly GCA_016716135.1 of Lewinellaceae bacterium. Lineage (GTDB taxonomy): Bacteria > Bacteroidota > Bacteroidia > Chitinophagales > Saprospiraceae > M3007. Next base: position 408,117 of record JADJWX010000002.1, read on the forward strand.
AAAGCCGGACTAAGGCACTTACCGAGCGTTTAATAAAATTTGAAGTTTAAACTTGCACAACCCCGACATAATCTGTAAAATTGACTTTTCAAAAAAAGATATTACGATAACCCGAAATAATCCGAATAATTGCCAAGTAATGACCAATTTACTCACCATTAAATTTTAGTGCGTATGAACATTAGTGTGAAATCCGTGCATTTCCACGCCGATACCAAATTGGTGAACCACGTGGAGAAGAAGTTGAGCCGTTTAGGCAGGGTGTTTGACCGGATTGTAGATGTGGAAGTACACCTAAAACTTCAGGAAACCGGAGGAAAGTTTCAGGATAAAATCGCCGAAATCCGCATGCATGTGCCCGGCGGTTGGTTGATGGACAAAAAAACGGGCAAAACGTTTGAGTCTGCGATTAATGCCTCTACAGAAACTCTCCGGCGCCAATTGACGCGGTATAAGGAAAAACTGTATGGTTTTACCAATGAGAAACTCACGGACCAAAGTCCAAGCGCTTAAATTTTAAAAACATACCATTTTTACTACCCGGGCGGCCCTGCTGTCCCGGGTTTTTTTGGCCCGTTTCAAGCAGGTGGCCAGGCGCCCTGAACAAGATTCCGGGCATTTCTGTTAACTTTGCTATCCGTAAACGACTAAAATTGATCGTTCAGCAAAAATATATACGGCTAAACACAGCGTTGCTGGGCCTGTTCCTTTTGGCATCAATGATGCTGAAAACGGGGCATTTGCTGATGCTGGAACATACGCACCACCATGTTCCGGTTTGTACGGATGACCACGACAAGCACGCCACACACCTGCACGATGAACGCTTCAACCCGGATGCCTGTTCGATCTGTGCCTTTCTTTTTGCAATTCCCGAGCTGTCTGCGTCTGAGAAGCAATTCCATTATCCACATCCTTTTTTTGACCGCACGCCTGTCGGCAATACTTCCCCTTTCCACGGTGCTACGTTACCGGTCATCTACCTGCGGGGCCCGCCCGCGCTGCGTCGGATTGCACACTGCTGATTGCCTCAGGCAACCCCTTGGGCTATGCTGCCCGGCTTTGCAGTGTTGACTCACACCACTTTTTTTAAGTAAATACCAACAAAATGAATGCTGGCAAAGCCCGCCTGCTTGGCGCTTTCTGGCTCGTGTTTTCGGCATTTTACCTGCCGGCGCAAGATTGTCATATCGCCTTGCGCGGCAAAATTATGGAAGCCGAAACCCGTGAGCCGTTGGCCTATGCAACCATTATCGTCGAAGGCGCCAACCGGGGAACCGTGTCGGATGAAAACGGCGCTTTTACGATACCTGATCTCTGCGAAGGAACCACCTACACCATTTCCGTCAGCCATGTGGAATGCGATCACGAGACCCGCGTGGTGCGCCTGACAGAAAATACGATACTCGAATTTTATCTGTCGCACCATGTGCTGAACGAAGTGTTGGTGACGGAAAAAGCCGTTGCTCCTTCGGCCATTCAAGCCACGGCTACGGTAGACGGCGCTGCACTGGCGGCCGCCCAGGGTGTTGGCCTTGGAGAAACGCTCAAACGCCTACCCGGGGTAACCACCCTGAATACCGGCGCTACCATTGCAAAACCGGTCATCCAGGGCTTGCATTCCAACCGGGTAGCCATTGTCGCCAACAATGTGGCTCTGCAGAGTCAACAATGGGGTGCAGAGCATGCCCCTGAAATCGATCCGTTTACGGCGCAGAAAATTTCGGTGCTGAAGGGCGCCGCAGGCGTGCGGTATGGCGTGGGCGCCATGGCCGGTGCGGTGATACTGGAACCATCGCCGCTGCGCAAAACCGGCGGGCTCGATGGCTGGGTCAGCCTCGGCGCATTTTCCAATGGCCTGGCCGGCGTGGCTTCCGGTGCGGTAGACTGGCACCTGCCTGAATCTACCCTGGCCTTCCGGCTTCAGGGTACCGTCAAACGCAGTGGAAACCTCCGCGCGCCGGATTATTGGATGGAAAATACCGGCGCTGCCGAGCAAAACCTTTCAGCGCTCGCCGGCTGGCAAAGCGGCCGGTGGATGCACGAAGCCGGCGCTTCGATGTTTAGTCAAAAAATTGGTGTTTTGCGCGCAGCGCATATCGGCAACCTTACCGATCTCCAACTGGCCATCGAAAGCCCCGCACCGCTCAATAACGACGACGCGTTTCGTTACGGCATTGATCGGCCGCAGCAACAGGTGGAACATTACCTGGCGCGGTACAAAACCAGCTTGCGACTTTCGGAAAAATGGAAGGTGTCGGGCCAGTACGCGTTCCAGTTCAACAACCGGCGGGAGTACGATGTGGTGCGCCAAAGCAGCAGCGCGGCCGACAAGGCCCAGTTGTCATTCAAACTCTGGACCAACAGCCTCGACCTGGCGCTCGAGCATTTCCCCATCCGGCACTGGGAGGGCGGCATCGGCCTGCAGGGGATTCAACAGCTGAATTATGTGGGCAAAGGCGGACTTATCCCGGATTACGAAACGTTTGGCGGTTCCGTATGGCTTCTGGAACGCTGGCGCCGGTATCCGCATCCCTGGGAATACGAAATCGGGGTCCGCTACGACTACCGGCAAACACAGGCTTCCACCACCGGCAGCCTCAACAATGTGGACACCCTGGTCCGGTTCGGCAACCTGTCGGGTACCGGCGGGATCATTTATCATTTTTCAAAAAATTTCAGCGCGCGGCTCAACAGCGGCCTGGCCTGGCGCCCGCCGCATGTCAACGAACTTTTCGCCCGGGGTATCCACCATGGCGCTGCCACGTACGAGGAAGGCCGGCCCGATTTGGAACCGGAAAGTGCCTGGAATAGCAATTTTACCCTCGAATACCAGCGCGAAACGATTGCCCTGAGCCTGAGCCTGTACCGGAACCAGGTACAAAATTTTATTTACCTCGACCCGCAGCGCACCTTTGTGCTGAGCTCCCGGGGGGCATTTCCCGCCTATTTTTATGCACAAGACGACGCCGTACTGCAAGGCATCGACATGTCGGCTACTATTCCCCTGGTCCGGGGACTGGCCCTGGAGGGCCGCGCGTCTATCCTGCGGGGCTACCGCCTGGCACGCGATTCGGGGGAAACAATCCGGCATCGGGACTGGCTGCCGCTCATGCCTGCCGATCGCTACCAATACGGGCTGCGTTGGACGGCCAACAATAAACAACAGCCGGCAGCCGGCGCCGGGACGTATGTGCAACTGCTGGCGACCACCACGCTGCGGCAATCCCGCATTCCGGAAAATGGTTTGTTGAAGGATGCACCGGGGGCCTTTACGGTGCTGAGTTTGGAGGCTGGTTATGCTGTTTCGGTTACTCGCCCTACGTCTTCAAGTCGTAGGACGAGTACGGGCAACGCCCAAACCCTCGAATTTGGCCTGACGATTCAAAACCTGGGAAATGTCCGTTACCGGGAATACCTGAACTTTTTCCGGTATTACACCGACGAACCGGGCCTGAATATCGGGCTCCGGGCAAAGTGGAATTTTTAACTTTTTTCAACCTAAATTTCAATAACATGAAATCAAACATCTTGAAAATCAGCGCTTTTGCGCTACTGCTCAGCCTGGCATTTACTGCCTGTAAAAAAGACGAAACGACCGAACAGGAAGTGATCACCACGGTGGTTGCCCGCATTTTTGCGGCCGATGGCAGCCTCGATCAATCGTTTGAATGGAATGACCTGGATGGCCCGGGTGGCAATGCACCAACTATAGACAACATCATCCTGGCCGCCAACAAGACCTACAATTGTACCATCGAAGTGTACGACCGCTCTACCACACCAGATCGGGATATTACCCTGGAAATTGATTCGGAAAAAGCCGAGCACTTGTTTGTTTATACGCCCGATGGCGTGAACATCACCGTGTCTTCGAGCGATACCGATGAAAACGGGAAGCCTTTTGACCGGGTTGTTGTCTGGCAGACTGGAACCGCTTCGGTCGGCAGTATGACGGTTGTACTGAAACACGAACCCGATAAGGATGCCGCCAACCCGGCACAAACGGGAGAGACGGATTTTGAGGTTGCTTTTCCGGTGCGCATTCAGTGATTTTGGTTAACTCGTCCTGCGGTTCCAAGCCGCAGGACGAGTATTTTCACCCACCAATTACCGCAACACCACCAAGCGCTCCACCCATACCTGGCCGGCCGTTTGCACGCGCACGGCGTATCCGCCGGGCAGCAGATTTTGCGTATTGATCGCCAATTGGGTTTCGGCACCCGCCGCCGGAGCAGGCAGGCGCTGCATCAGCCTGCCATCGAGGCTGAACAATTCGATAGCGCGTGGATTCCAGTTGGCCGGGATGCGCAGCCAGGCACCTCCACGAGTGGGATTGGGAAACAGTTGCGGTTGTGCGTCGGCCAGTTCGGGTGTGTTGTCGGCGCTTACCTGCAACAGGCCGTTGCGCGGGCCTGCCAGCACACTTTGGATCATGGCGGCCTGGTTTTGGGTAAACATATTCATGCAGGCTTCGCTGGAGTAGTCCATGTAATTTTCGATCAAATCGGGCATGTCCATGCCGTAAAATGTTTCCACCTTGGAGCAGGAATTTCGGTTTTTATCGCAGTCGAAGGGCGACTGGGCGCTGGCGAAAGGCGTGTCGTCCATGCCATCGCTCTGGTTGCAATCATTGGGCAGGCCCAGAATACCGCCGTCGCCCCAGATGTGGCGCAGGCCCAGGTAATGGCCGACCTCGTGGGTGGCCGTCCGGCCGCGCACGGTGAGATTGCCGGTGCCGCCGGGAATTTGTACGGTGTTCGGGTTGTTGCGGCCGATGATGCGAAAGTCGAGTGCCACGCCATCCTGGTCGAGGCTGGGTGCGCTGCTGTTTGCCGGCCAGTGGTTGAGGTTGTTTGGCGGAAAGGCAAATCCGAGAATTTGCCCGATAGTCAGGCCGCCGAAAGTGATCGGTTGAATTTTACAAATCCAGATGTTGAGGTAGGCAGTGGGGTCCCAGGCGTCGCTGCCGCCCTGGCTGCTTTTTTTCAAATTGGCTAAAATCTGATTGTTGGTCAGGTCGAGTTCAAAATTGGTGTTGGTTTGTACCCGCACAATTTCGACCAGTTCAAAACGTACTTGCGGGTTGCCGGCTACTGTCTGAAACGCCGGGCGCAGATTGGCGGTATCCGGGTTTTCACGGTTGTAATCTTCATTCAATACGTCGATTTGATTGAGGATAATGCTGTCGGCCAGGTTTTCCTCCGGGCTTTTCCAAACGACATGCACGACGACGCGGATCGTTACCGGCGAGCGGTCGGTTACCGGATGGCGGTGCAGGTTTTCGTCAAAACTGCTTTGGAATGCCTGGTGGAGTTCCGGGTACTGGTTTTGGACGATGTAGTTGAGGGCTTCGTTGCCGCAAAAAACGGGCAGCGCATTTTGCTGTGCGCCGGCGATGGTTGCCACGAACAGGCAGACCGGGAGAAGTAGTTTTGTCAAGGTAAAAACAATTTAATCGGTTGGGAGATCAGGTTTTTAAAATTGGACGGCTAAAATACGATTTTCCCACCGATGAATCGGTGGGCTGAGAAGGCAACATTTTCAAGAAGGTGAACCACTCCGCATTCCGCACTCCGTATTCCGCACTCGAAATTCCGCACTCATAACACTTCGGGCACGGTCCCGTACATTTTCCCCTGTGCCGTCATTTTTAACAAATAATCCAACCGCTTTTGCGCTTCAGCGCGGCGGCTGTCGCCGCGGATTTCGGCGATCCAACCGATTTTCAGGCGTTTGTACAGGTGGGGAAATGCCTGGAAATTGGTCCAGATTTGCGGGTCGGCCTGCAATTGCGCCTCAATCCAACCGGGAATTTCAAAGGGGTCATCCGGAGCGCCCACCTGGTCCTGAATGGGTTCGAGGCCGGCAGGCGTCATGAGGCCCAGGCGCTGGAGCTTCCAGACGCGTTGGCGGTTGAGTTCGGAAAGGAATGTTTTTTGCCGGCGGGGGCTGATCCGTTGGACCCGGCTGTGCACATCGTATTTTTTTACGGTACCGTCGATCCAGCCGAAGCAGAGGCATTCTTCCACAAGTTCGTCGTAGTTGATCGTGGGCAGGCCGGATGCTTTGTTGCAAAGGCGGAGCCAGACTTCGGTTTTAGCGCGGTGGTGTGTTTCGAGCCAGTTGCGCCATTCGTTGCGGTGGGTAGGGTAGAAGACCTCCGTAATGTCCATAATTATGAAGTTTTGCTCTGCTGTTCGATTTGTTGCATAAGTGCTTCCGCTTCGGCTGATTTTTGGGCAAAGCCTTTAATATTTCCCTGCCGTTGCAAATCGCGCGCTTCTTCCAGCTTTTGAGCGTATTGTTTGCGGAGGTTTTTCAACGGGTCTTTTTTAAACAGGTTAAACATGCGTTGTCTTGTTTTGGTAAGTGATGAAACTTTAATGAAATGGTTCGAGTTTGAAACAGCAAAGCTGTAGTCAGGTTTAACTCCGTTAATTCATTACATCAACTTCCCGCAACACTTCAAGCAACAGGTTGATATCCTGGTAGAATTCCTGGATAATTTCGAAGCTGATCGTGTTTTGGAACAGGGATGGCTCCAGCAGGTCTTTGTCTTGCGTGAGGGCAATGTAAATCTTGTCTTCGATAATGGACAGGTACATTTCTTTTTGGCGGTTGGCTTCCTGGAACCGCTGGCGAAAGCGCAGGATCGCGTGTTGAAGGTCTTTTGAAAGCACGTCGCTCAGGCGCACGTTGGGGGTGGCATAGGTATCAAAAAATGCCTCAAACTCGGGCAGGAGATGGTCGCGCACGCGCCGGCCGCCCATCAGGTGGAACGCCCGTTCGCTGCGGCTGAGGTACTTTCGGTAGGCGTCGGGCAGCAGCAGGATGCCGCCCTGCATATCGACCCGCCGGAAATCGCCCCAGAGAAAAACGCCCTGAAAAACGTAGTCGAGCCGGGTACGCACGCTGGAAAATTCCCGGACGCGGAGTTCGCAAAGTTCAAAGGGTAATTCGCGCACCTGCCCGGTGATAAGGTCTTCGGCAATGTATTCATCGGCGTGGGTGAACAGTTTGCTGGCAAAAAATTTCTCTTTGGGGATGCCGCCTTTGCTGTTGTAGTGAAATGCGCCAAAATTGATGTCGTTGTCGATAAAGTCCAGAATAAGACCTACGACGCGCGGCTTGAATTCCTGATAATACACCTGAATGCGGAAGCCCAGGTAAGCGATCCAGAGGCCGACCGGGATCAGGAGGAGCAGGTTTACGACCAGGATTTGAATGTACAACTGGAGCACCAGCACACCTGCCAGCAGGAAGACCGACAGGCTCAGGAGCCGCACCAGGCGCCTGCGCCTGCGTTCCAGGTTTAGCAGCTCCGGATAAATGTTTTGGTTATAAAACAGTCGGAAATCGTGGTACGCGTGCATCACTTATCCCTTAAAGGTCGATCCCTTTTTCGGTCGTGTATTCCCGGATGTATTCGTCTATGAGTTGGACCATCAGATCCTTGAGGTAGGCATTTTCAAGCCGGGCAATCGTTTTTATTTTAAGAAGTTTCTCCCTGTCGATGGCAACCGTGAGGCGTTTTTTGCCGCTTTGTTCTTCGGCGTCGAGTTCCTGCACGTCGACGGTTTGCCGGATGAGCGTGTCCAGGCCGCTCATTGGGGCGCGGTAGCTGGTGGTCGATTTGCTTTTGGTGGGCGGGGTGGACGCGGCTGCCGGTTGCTCGGTTTCCAGCAGGCTGTCGGGGCTGTCTACCAGGGCATCATGGAACAACTCGTCGAGGTCGTCCATAAAATTTTTGCTTCCCGTTTTGCGCTCGCGCACGGGCGTATCTGTGGCATGGCCCCAGGTGTGGGTTTCGGCCTGCAGGTCGTTGAACAACTCGTCCAGGCCTTCGGCGAATTTCTTTTTGCTCATCGGTTCAGGACTTCTTGTTCTTGTTTTGCAGCGGGTGTGGCGAGAGACTCTACACGGGCCAAAAATTCGCGGGATAAATTGAGATAGTCTTCCGCGCCGGGCGATTTGGGATTATAGTCAAAAATATCTTTGCGCTGTGCCGGCGCTTCGGCCAGGGCGATATTGTCGCGGACGTAGGTGTTGAACACTTTTTCACCGAAATATTTGTGAATGATCTCCACCACATCGCGGTTCAACACCCGGCGGTTGTCGTACATGGTGGCAATAACGCCGATCATGTCTACTTGTTTGTTGAGGCGGAATTTTACTTTATCGATAACCTGTTTGATTTTGGCGAGCCCCTGAACCGCCAGAAATTCGGTTTGCAGCGGGATGAGGACAAACCGGCTGCTCGTCAGGGCATTCAGCGTCAGTAATCCCAGGGAGGGTGGGCAGTCAATCAGAATAAAATCGTAGTCCTCCTCCACCTGGCCGATCAGCTCGCGCAAAATAAACTCGCGCCCTGCTTCATTGATCAGTTCCATCTCGGCGCCCGACAAGTCGAGTGAGGAGGTAACGACATCCATATTGGGTTTGTGCGTATACGGCAACAATTCCGCTTCGCCGCGCATGGCTTCGTAGATCGAGAATTTTTGCCGGGGAATACCGAGTGAAATTGTCAGGTTAGCCTGTGGATCGAGGTCGATCAGCAGCACTTTTTTACCCAGGGCGACAAGGCCGGCGCCGATATTAATGGCGCTGGTTGTTTTACCAACACCGCCTTTGTGGTTGAGAAGCGAAACAACTATACCCATATAAAACAAAAAAGTTTTCCCGCGGTGCGGGCCCTCCACTTTATACTTTTCCTGCAACAAATGTACAATAAAAAGCGAAACAAAAAAGCCTGAAAGGCGCCGGGGCGTCGGCTGTCCGACGATTTGTGTTTGGAAAATAAAAATAAAACATTTTTTGCAAATACTTGATTTGCAGGGTGAAAGGCGGCAGATAAATAATGATCCCCCAAATGTTTGAAAAAAAACTTTGACATTTTTTGTTTTTAAAAACCATTTGTTTTAAGTTTGCATCATCAAATAACAACAAGATAGCCGCCACAAATTGGGGCGTTTTCCTGAAAGCCAACTCATCACAAAAAATATCAGGCCTTATGATTAAAGAAGATCGCATCCTATTGAATGATCGTTTTGTTCACGCCTTCAACTTGCTGGAAGAGCGCGGCGCTATTGTTAAAAACGACCGTAGCGGAAAAGGTGTTGGCGATGTAGCAGAGAAAGTTTTAGGGAATAAGGCTTACGGACATATTATTCGCGCCTTCCTGAACCCGAAAAGCAAGCGGGTTATTGATTATGGGCAGGCACAGTCGTTTTGCCGTTCGTTCGATATAAATGAGGCCTGGTTGTTGCATGGCGTCGGCAATCCATTCGGGTTTGATGCACCGGGCGAAGCGCTTAGCGGCGACAAATTTTACGCTTCCGGAGAAGGTAATATTTTGTTTACGACTATTCGCGCCTTTGCCGGCAGCACGCTGGGCGCCGAAAGTGCAGAGGACAATACCTTCTTTTCAATCCCGGGTGTTGGCGGCACAGGTCTGGTAGCGTTCCAGATTGAAGGTAATTCGATGGAGCCGGTTATCAAACACGGGGATATCGTAGTCTGCCGCTCTATTGAAAATCTGAATGATATCCGGGATAACGAAATTTATGCCGTACGCAGCAGCGGCAATGTCTGGGTAAAATACGTACAAAAGATCTATAACAACCGTGGGCGCGTGGTTCGTTTCAAGCTCATATCGGCGAACTATTTTGACCACGATCCTTTCGAGGAGGAGGTAAATGAAACAACCCGCTTGTATAAAGTGGTGCGTAAGATTAGCAACGTCTAACAATGCATTACAAACGCCTGATATCCCAATAGCCTAAAGATTATCCTGCTGTTTATTGTTTTCGGAGCCTCCCGGTGTCAGTCATCGGAGAGGCTTTTTTGTTTTTGGAAAAGGCAGTCCCATAAGTACTTCAAAGTATTCACCCGCCGTAGATTATTACTTAAACACACAGGCTCACAGGACAGAGAAATACTCTCTGTCCTGTGAGCCTGTGTGTTTAAAAATTGGGAAGCTATCTTTTGTACACTAGCTTATGAGACGGCCTCTTTATTTTTTTATAAAAATGGCCGGTTTTTAATATTCCACTCGGATCTGCTTCCACCAGGTTGTTTTCGGAAGTGGCGCAGTGATAGCCAATGGTTCCTTACGTACCGGGTGCATCAGTTCGATCCGCAGGCTGTGCAAGGCAATGGACGCATCGGCCAATGGTTCCGGAGCGCCGTATTTTAAATCGCCCAGAATCGGGCAGCCGATATTGGCGAGTTGGACACGGATCTGGTGCGGCCGTCCGGTCAGTGGATGGATTTCTAACAGGAAGTTTACACCTGCCGGCGCTTTCAGGCTGTACTTCAGCAATGCTTCTTTCGCTTGCCCCGATGGTGCCAAAAAGGCTTGGACGAGATTGCGTTGTTCGTCTTTTATCAAAAAATGCCGCAACACGTCGGTTTTTACCTTTGGGGCCCGGAGCACAATGGCCAGGTATGTTTTTTCAACATCCCGATCCCGAAAACTGGTGGTCAACCTGCTGAGTGCCTTGTCGGTTCGGGCAAACAAAACTGCCCCGCTCACCGGCCGGTCGATCCGGTGTACGGGATGCAGGAAAACAGCACCCGGCTTTGCATATTTTTCTTTCAGGTATGCCTTTCCCCAATCGGTCAGGGTCTCGTCTCCGGTCCGGTCTCCCTGAACCAGCCAGCCTGCGGGTTTGTTTATTGCAAGCAGGTGGTTGTCTTCAAAGAGGATGGTTGGCGGATTTGCTTGATGTTTGGTTGCCACAGTTTGAAAATAGGACTTGGTCGTTTTTGGCCTTTGCCGGAAAGCATAGTTTGCCGCTTGTAGGCACTACGTGTATGTTTGTTCAACGAAAATAGGCATGTATATCATATAAACAATCCAACCATCCATCAATGTTAAATCTCTGTTTCTCACCCTGCCCAAACGATACCTTTATTTTTGATGCTATGATCCACGGTAAGGTGGATACCGAGGGGCTGTCATTCGAGGTAGTGCTGGATGATGTGGAAGCCCTTAACCGCCGGGCCTTTGCCGGACAAGCGGATGTCACCAAATTGAGCTACCACGCTTTTGCTTACCTCACCGACAAATTTGATCTGCTGGATGCCGGGAGTGCGTTGGGCACGAATTGCGGGCCCTTATTAATTGCCCGGCAGCCGATCGCTGATGCAGCCCTTCTGGAAGGCCCAATCGCTATTCCGGGTAAAATGACGACTGCGAATTTTTTGCTTAGCCTGGCCTACCCGGATGCCCGGAACAAACCGGAATACCTGTTTTCCGACATTGAAGATGCTGTAGAGCAGGGCGATGTTGTGGCCGGGTTGATCATTCATGAAAACCGTTTTACCTATCAGAATCGGGGTTTGGTAAAACTACTTGATCTGGGCGAATTTTGGGAAACCAAAACAGGCATGCCGATACCTTTGGGCGGTATTGTCGTGCGAAAAGATTTGCCCTTGGATTTGAAGCAGGCTGTCAACCGCGTTTTACGCCGCAGTGTTGCTTATGCAAGGGCAAATCCGGAGTCAGTTATGCCCTACGTGCGGCGACATGCCCAGGCCATGCAGGATGCCGTGATGCAGGCGCACATTGATTTGTACGTTACGGATTACACGGCCGACCTGGGAGCCAAGGGCCGTGAGACCGTCCGGCAAATGTTTCAACTGGCCCTGGAGCGACAGATTATTCCTAATTATAATAAAAATTTTTTCATAAATTAAGGAAAATTATCATTTCTGGCATAGTTTTGGAAAATACCTAATACGTGTGTAAGTATTGTTTAGAATTGAAAAAATTCGGAGCGCGTGAAACGTCACGCGCTTTTTTTTTGCCCGTACCCAAACTGTAGTACGGATGCGCGGCAGCGGCTGATGTGCACTGATTTTGGAATGGCGCCCGAGTGCAAGTCTCTAATTTGCAATTCACATTCCTTTCTATCTTTGCCGCGTTCTTGCCTGAATGGCCCAACGTTCAACTAAATAAAACCTTTCCTATGATTATTGGTGTACCAAAAGAAATTAAATCGGATGAAAACCGTGTAGCGCTCACCCCCGCAGGGGCTATGGAACTGACCAAATCCGGGCATTCCGTTTTTGTAGAAACCGACGCAGGGGTGGGGAGCGGCTTTGAAGACGAAGACTACATCGAAGCAGGTGCGAAAATATTGGCTACAGCCGAAGAGGTTTGGGCGATTGCCGAAATGATCATGAAGGTAAAGGAGCCGATCAAAGAAGAATACGAACGCTGCCGGTCGGAGCAATTGATTTTCACCTATTTCCACTTTGCCTCCAGCGAAAAACTAACGCATGCCATGCTGAATAGCGGTGCGGTATGTCTTGCCTACGAAACCGTGGAAACAAAAGACCGGCAGTTGCCCCTGCTCATCCCGATGTCGGAAGTGGCGGGCAGAATGGCCGTTCAGGAAGGCGCCAAATTTTTGGAGAAGCCGGTGAAGGGCCGCGGTGTATTGTTGGGCGGTGTTCCGGGTGTTGAGCCGGGTAAAGTATTGATTCTCGGCGGTGGGATAGTTGGCACCCAAGCTGCTAAAATGGCTGCCGGATTGGGGGCACAGGTAACGATTCTGGATATCAGTTTGCCCCGTTTGCGGCAGTTGAATGACATTATGCCGGCCAATGTGACCACCCTGTTTTCGAATGAATACAACATCCGCCGCCTGGTTCAAACCCACGATCTGATTATTGGCGCCGTACTGATCCCCGGCGCCAAAGCACCGAACCTGATCACCCGCGATATGCTTTCGCTGATGCGCCCGGGTACGGTTTTGGTGGATGTTGCCGTGGATCAGGGCGGGTGCTTCGAAACGACAAAACCAACTACCCATGAAAGCCCGACCTATATTATTGAAGATGTGGTGCACTACAGTGTGGCCAACATGCCGGGCGCCGTTCCGTTTACTTCAACGGTTGCCCTCACAAATGCCACGCTTCCGTATGCTATGCAGTTGGCCAATAAAGGTTGGAAACGCGCCTGCATTGAAAACCCGGAATTGAAACTCGGGCTCAATGTTGTGCATGGAAAAGTCGTTTACAACGGTGTCGCTGAGGCCTTCGGGTTGCCAATGAGCAGGCTGGATGCCGTATTGGACAATGCCTAGTTCAGGCCTGCACCCAAAACCGGTTTTTATGAAATATTTGATCCTGCTGGTAAAAGCAATTGCTTTGGTTTTGCTGGTTTTGCTGTATCTCGGCGAATTGGAACCCATTTCATTGCTGGCAGGCTTAAAGGCGCGGTACAAACTGGCGCAATACTACATCGACGTCGTCTCCGGCATTGCGATTTTTTTGCTTTTGCTCGACTTCGTGCAGGTACTGGTGGTTAACTTCTATCGCCGGAGGCACCGCATCCGGGGCGATGACAACTTTGTAGTCGGCATAGGTCAGATTTACTCCATTGTGCTCGTTTTGGGCCTGGGCGTTGGCTTACTTTCGCTCTTTCAAATTCAGATTCGCGAGGTGCTTACCTCCCTGTCGATCATTTTTGCCGGTCTGGTCCTTTTGACCAAAGACTACGTTTCCAATATGATCAACGGGATGATTATGACCTTTTCCGGTGAGTTGAGTATTGGCGACAATATTCGCATCGGGCAGCACCGGGGTAAGATCGTTGACATTACGCTGCAAAATATCCATCTGATCAACGATGACGATGATGTGATTTACATTCCCAACAGCGTTTTCCTGACAACGGATATTGTCAATTTCACCAAGCGCGAGATCAAGCGCACCAGCCTGGATTTTGAAATTGACTTGAAATACCTCGAAACGGTAGAAGAGCTGGAGCGTATTCTCATCGATGCTCTTCAACCCTACCAGGATCTGATCAAAGAAAACAGCTATTATCTGCGCGTTGCCGAGGTGAACCGCATGGGAGTTGTCATGAAGTTCCAGTACATCCTGAAAGAACCCAACAAAGATTTGGAACGGGCTATCCGGCGCACGGCGATTCGGCGGCTGGTCAAAATTATCAGTGGCCGCGAGAAGTTTGTGGATAAAATACCGGAGTTGCCGGATGATTTTCCGGGGCATGCCTGAGCGCCATCGGCGATGCATTTGCCCATGCCTGTTTTCGGCGTAGTATGATCCTTTGCGTTGGTTTTATGTTATAACTCCATGGCAATAATGCTCCAAACTCCCCCAATCGCCACACCGTAACAATGAACCAGCTCCAGCACGAAACGTCGCCATATTTACGCCAGCATGCTAACAACCCGGTGGAATGGTATGCCTGGAAACCCGAAGCATTTGAACGGGCGCGCGCCGAGCAAAAGCCGATTCTGGTCAGCATCGGCTACTCTGCCTGCCACTGGTGCCATGTGATGGAACGGGAGTCCTTTGAAAATCCGGACGTGGCGGCCTTCATGAATGAGCGATTCATCAACATCAAAGTTGACCGGGAAGAACGCCCGGACGTGGATGCGATTTACATGGAAGCCTGTCAAATCCTGACGGGCGGTGGCGGCTGGCCGTTGAATTGTTTTCTCACCCCCGACGGCAAACCGTTCTTTGCCGGGACCTATTACCCGCCCCGGCCGGCCTACAACCGTCCTTCCTGGTTACAGGTGCTGCAGCATTTGGCCAACATTTGGGAGACCAAACGCGAAACAGCCGTTGAACAGGCAGATAAGATACTGGAATACATCCGACGCAATGATGCTGTTTTTTTAAAAAAACAGGATTCGGAAATTGAACTTTCCGGCGACGTGGCATTTTCCCCCGCAATGCTTGAAACGATTTTTCAAAAAATGCGCGACCAGTTCGACCGGGTGCACGGCGGCTTTGGCGGCGCCCCGAAATTCCCTTCAACCATGGCCATCCAGTACCTCCTGAACTTTCACTGGTACAGCGGTAATTACGAAGCATTGGAACATGCCCTGCTTTCGCTCGACAAGATGATCATGGGCGGGATGTACGACCAGCTCGGTGGCGGGTTTGCCCGTTATGCCACCGACCGGGAGTGGCTGGTGCCGCATTTTGAAAAAATGTTGTACGATAATGCGCTTTTAATTTCAGTTTTAGCGGATGCGTACAAACTGCTGCAATCGGCAACCCACATGACCGGACAAGCTGCACGGGCGGCGCTTTACCGCGAAACAATTGAAGAAACACTGGATTTTGTGCTTCGGGAAATGACGCACCCGCAAGGCGGTTTTTATGCGGCCTTGGATGCCGATTCGGAAGGTGAGGAAGGGAAGTATTATGTTTGGACAAAAGCTGAAATTGAATCGGTACTACCGGCCGCGGAGGCTGCCCTGTTTTGCGCTTTTTATGGTGTGACCGACACGGGGAATTGGGAGCAAACCAATATTTTATGGCGACCGGCGACCTATGAAACATTTGCAGCCCAAAATGAACTTGCTGTCGATGTGCTCAAAGAAAAACTCCGGGCATCGCGGGTAAAACTTTTTCAGGCTCGTTCAAACCGGCCACCTCCGGGCCTGGATGACAAGGTGTTGTTGGGTTGGAATGCCTTGGTGTGTTCGGCGCTTGCCAATGCGTACACAGCAATGGGTAAAGCGGAATACCGCATGGCGGCGGAACGCGCTCTGACTTTTGTATTGGAAAACATGGCGTTGGGTGATGATGCACGGTTGTACCATACCTGGAAAGACGATCAGCCGCAATACCAGGCGGTGCTGGATGATTATGCCTTCCTGATTATGGCCTTGCTGGATATTTGGCAAATAACATTCAATTCGGAGTATTTAACTTTAGCAGAAAAATACACTGAACAGGTTTTGAGTTACTTTCATGATCCGGATTCGGGTCTGTTCTTTTTCACGGCTTCGGATCAAACGGATGTTGTGATCCGGAAAAAAGACTTGTATGACAATGCAACGCCATCGGGTAACAGCACCATGGTTCATGTGCTTCAACGTCTTGGAATTGCCCTCGACCGGCAGGAGTGGCGGGAAATTGCGGTGGATATGTTGCTGACCATGAAATCGACAGTAGAACGATATCCCTTGTCATTCGAACGTTGGGCTGGGGCATTATTGAATGAAGCGTATCCATACCTGGAAATTGCAATCGTTGGTGACAATGCCTTTGAAAAAGCCCGAAAGATTCAACAGCAGTTCATTCCCAACCGCCTGTTGGCTGTCAGTAAAACAGTAACCGATGCAAACCCGCTTCTGGCAGGGAAGCCCGGTGAAACGGACGCCTATATATATATATGCCGGAATTACACGTGTCAGCGGCCAGTCCAGTCTTTAAAAGAGTTTGATCAACTGATTCGAGCAAAAAACTAAAACGTATCTTTCCATATGCGAAAACTTTTTACGTGCCTTCAACTCGCTGTGGTATGCTTGTGTACGCCGCTGCTTTATGCCCAACAGGCCTCCCAGTATAGTTTGTTCCTGTTAAACCCTTACGCATATAATCCTGCTTATGCGGGAATGGAAAACACACTGGTTGCCACAGGTGTCTACCGTCAGCAATGGTCCAGCCTAAATGGTGCGCCGGAAACGCAGCACCTCAACATCCATTTACCCTTGTACATGATCAGTAGCGGTGTAGGGTTCAAGGCCGAAAATGATAACATCGGCGCACACCGGACGACACAGGCTGTGCTAACCTATGCCTTTCAGCGCGAGTTGGGCCGGAACAGTATGTTGTCGTTCGGTGTAAGCGGCGGTTTTATGCAGTACGCACTTGACGGTGGAAAGCTACGTACCCCGGAAGGCAGTTATGAGCCAGCCGGCGTTTTTTTACATAATGATCCCTTGCTTCCGGAAGGAAAACTAACCACGGGAACGCCTGTGTTTGAAGCCGGAATTTATTTTCAATGGAACGATTTGGCGCTAGGCATGGCTACACAGCCAATATTCGCGCCGGTTCTGGAAGCCGGTAATTCCGGAGGCTTCGGATTGGAGCCGGTGCGACATTATCTGGCGTCTTTATCTTATCAATTTGAGTTTGGGCGAAACCTGGCTATCAAACCTGCGGTTTTGCTCAAAACTGACATAATTGAGACACAGACTGAGATTTCTACAATTATTCGATGGCGAGAGAATATTTTTGCCGGCGCTTCGTTTAGGGGCATGAGCACTTCTGCCCGAGATGCGTTTGTTATTTTGGGTGGATTGCGCCTGAACGACCGAACAACATTGGCTTATTCTTTTGATATTCCCTTATCAGCCTTAGAAGTAGCAAACCGGGGCAGCCATGAACTGCTTCTGCGCTACGAGCTCAACAAGCCAATTGGTACAGGCAAATTGCCGCCGGTAATTTACAACCCCAGGTTTTTTTAACATTGCATATGCCTGCCGGCGCAAAAGCTCTTTTGCCTTCCTTTTGAAAACTATCATGCTCCTGAAACGCTGTTTATTTCTCCGAATCCAAATAAAAAAATGGTCTGTTATACAATGTCTCGTTAAAATACCGTTTGCATGCTGCTGTTTCAGTGGGCAAACGATCATGGTCAGCCAATTTTAATTGGGATTCTTTTTTGCATCGAATTTAATCCTCTATCTTTACGACCACTTTTTCCAAACCGAACAATTAAGTAGGAAAACACGGGTGTTAACATGAAAAAACTACAGAAATCGCTTCTGCTTTTACTCTTTTTGGCGGCCTTCGCCGCCTCTTGTGGCCGGAAAGAAACCGGCGAGCTAGTTGGAGTATTCAATCGCCCTAAATGGAAGGGCATCAACCCCTACGGTATGGTTTATGTACCATCGGGAACCCTGCACGTTGGTGTTGGTGATGAAGACCTGAGCAAACAACTGGTCTCGCGTCCAAAATCCATCTCTATCCAGGGCTTTTTTATGGATGAGACGGAAATTACCAACAACGAATATCGGCAATTTGTCACATGGGTCCAGGACTCCATCGCGCACGAAACGTTGCAACATCTTCTGGAAGATGATGGTGGAGACTTTGACAAGGCCTTGATCGACTGGGAAATGGACATTGACTGGGAAGAAGACGCCGAAGAACTGGAAGATATGTACTACCAGGGGAACGAGCGTTTTGCCGGTCGGAAAGAACTGGATGTCAGCAAATTCATTTTTGAATTTCAATGGTACGACTGGCAGCGGGCCGCTCATGATCGCACCAGCAACCGTACCAGCCACATCCACAAAGAGAAAATTGCAATTTATCCGGATACACTCTGCTGGGTGCGCGATTATGCCTACTCTTACAATGAGCCCATGACCCGGAATTATTTCTGGCATCCTGCCTTTGATGATTACCCCGTCGTCGGTGTAAACTGGAAAATGGCTAAGGCTTTCTGCTACTGGCGAGCCAAACTTTGGGATATGTATTCCGTCGACCAAATCAATACGGAAGACTTCCGCCTGCCCACAGAGCATGAATGGGAATATGCTGCACGTGGTGGCCGCGAAGGAGCTCCATACCCCTGGGGTGCCTACTATACACGCAACGCTAAAGGTTGCCTCTTGGCCAACTTTAAGCCTGGCCGCGGCAATTATCCTGAAGATGGTGGCTTGTACACCGTGAAAGCGGATGGCTATTATCCAAACGACTATGGCTTATACTGTATGGCAGGAAACGTAGCCGAATGGACGGAAACAGCCTATTATGAAAATGCTTACACCTTTATGCACGACCTCAACCCGGACATTCGTTACGATGCCAAAGACGAGGATGTTCCCACGGCAAAGCGTAAGGTGATTCGCGGAGGCTCCTGGAAAGATATTGCATATTTTATGCAAACAGGAACGCGTTCCTGGGAATATCAGGATACAACAAAGTGTTATGTCGGCTTCCGTTGCGTATTGACCTTCCTTGGTCGTTCAATTAACGACTTCTAAAACAATTAACAGGGGCGAATTTGATACAAAGGGCAAAAAAGCAAGAAAATCTAACTGCGAATAAAATTTTGCGTTAATTCTTGCGTTTTGCCCTTTGTTTTTGCCCTTTATTGATTTTGGTACTCCACAACTAAATATTGGAAAAACGACGACCTGTTTCAGGGCTGTTTGCTAGTGGCAGACAATCTGACAGCGTAAATAACGGTATGGAGGCAAAATTTTCTTCGGATAAGTTTTTTTTCGATTGTTACCTTTGCGTCGCTTTTTTTTATATCCCTCTAAGCAAAACACTACACACAGTTCAACCTTTTTGTAAACTGCTAAAAAGTTTAAAACAATGAGTTTCGTCAAAACCAAGTCATTCAAGTACATTAAGAATCTTGTCATCGGTGTCGGTGCTGCTATCGTACTTTTGGGCGCCCTTTTCAAACTGGAAAGCTGGGAGTTTGCCTCCGAAATGCTCATCGTCGGTCTCAGCGTTGAAGCTTGTATCTTCCTTTTCCTGGGTCTTATTGGTCCAGAGCCCGACTTTTACTGGAACAAACTCTACCCGGGGCTTGATGATTACAACTCCCGCATCCAACCGCTGACGGCAGGTCCGAACCCGAACATGCCCGAAGTTGCTCCCTTGCATGGCGACGTTGTCGAGCGCCAATTGGGTGGTATGCTGACTGAACTGCAATCGATGTCCAAAAGCATGGGCGCTCTGAAGGCCTTGCAAGAAGTAGATTTCTCCGGTACGCAGGAGCAAATCAAGTCGATGAGCAACTTCTACACGAAAATGAACGAAGCAATGTCTGATATGGCTAAATCCGCCGAAGATGTGCGGGCTTACAAAGATCAACTGGCTTCCCTGAACAAAAACCTCGGCTCGCTCAATACCGTTTACGGCAATATGCTTGCTGCCATGTCTAACATTGGCCGTCAGTAATTGCGCAAACGATTTGAGTCTCCATCTAATTTTTAAACTTAAAAAAAAGATACAGCCTTATGTCAATACCTAAGGAGCCGCGACAGCTAATGATCAACCTGATGTATCTGGTGTTGACCGCACTGCTCGCGCTAAACGTATCTGCCGAGGTGATGAACGCGTTTTTCTCGCTGGACCGGGGTCTTACAGGCAGCCGGAAAATCGTTGAAACCAGCAACGATGTGATGATCGCTAACATCGTAAAACAGGCAGAAGCATATAAAACTGAAGAAAATGCCAAGTATCGGAGCAACGCTGAAGAAGCGGTTGCCATTGGGAATGAATTCTCTGATTTTATTGAGGACATTCGCAAGCAACTGTTTGATAAAGCTGGCGGACCTTCGAAAAAAGATCCAAACATGCCTAAAGATATCCGAAACAAGGATATTACTACACGGATGTTTGTTTTAGGCGAAAATGGGAAAAAAGGCCTTGGCTTTGATATCGAAGCCAAAGTAAAGGAAACTCGGGAAAAGCTAATGGCATTAGCCGATAACGATCCGGAAGTTGCAGCTGCGTTTCCCCTGGCTTTGGAGGAAGTTCCAAAAGGGTCCGACAAAACTAGTTGGGCAGATTTCCGCTTTCGTCAAATGCCAGTGGCCGCATGTTTTCCAATTTTAGGCAAAATTCAAAGTGACGCTAAAACTTCTACCGCGGCTGTACTCAACTACTGTTTGAAGAAGGTAAAGGGTGATGAAGTAATTATGGATGCATTTGAGCCGGTTATTTCTGCTCCTAAAGGCTATATAATTGCTGGCGAAAAATATGAAGCCGATGTTTTTCTTAGTGCCTATTCAAAAAGTGCCAGTAACATTTCAATTAGTGTGAATGGCTCTAATCTGCCTGTTAAGGATGGTAAAGGCCACTATGAAACCACTAGTAGTTCAACAGGCACAAAGTCATACAAGGTTTCAATCAATGTTACCAATCCGGTAACAGGAGAAGTGAAAAACTATACGAAAGAATTCGAATACGAAGTAGGCCAGCGCTCCTGTTCGGTTCAGCTGGATAAAATGAACGTTTTTTACATTGGTGTGGACAACCCGATAACGGTATCTGCAGCAGGTGTTTCTTCCAATGATCTGCGGGTATCTGCTTCCGGTGTAACATTGTCAAAAGACGGCTCCTCGCACTACAATGTACGGGCTACTACGCCGGGCGAGGCCACCATTACGCTTTCGGGCGGTGGATTGCCTCCGACGACCTTCAAATACAAGGTCAAACGTATTCCGGACCCGGTCGCGCTGTTGGGCGCTCAGAAGTTTGACAGTTCCATTCCGAACGGGACATTTAAGGCCCAGGGCGGTGTTGCTGCTGTTTTGGAAAACTTTGACTTCGACGCAAAATGCGACGTTATCGGTTACACGGTAGCTTATCAGAAAAAACGTGCCGATGTGGTTGAAAAACCCAACTCCGGCGCACGCTATTCCGGCGATGTCCAGGAATTGATCCAACGGGCTTCCCCCGGCGACGTTTACTATTTCCTCGACGTTCGGGCAAAATGCCCCGGGGATATTGCTTCCCGTCGTCTTGGCGACCTGGTATTCAAAATCCGGTAATTATTACAGTTCAGCCGGCGTTCTGTAAAAAAGCCGCCGGCTGAACTTTTTGAAATTGCTAAACATTCACGTAATCAATCCACTGCGAACCATGCATACTTTTATCAAATGGACTTGCCTTAGCCTCTTGTTCTTCACAGGAACGGCTCTGCTCGCACAAGATCCCGAAGAAATTGAAGTGAAAACCGAGGTGAGCGAACCGGACGATTTCGGTGAAGCGCCCCTCGACGATGTGGTAAAAAAAGAAGTGATGATGGAACGCCGTGTGTTGGCGTATCAACCCATCCGCGAAAGCGATATCTTCTGGGAAAAACGCGTTTGGCGTATTGTTGACGTACGCGAAAAAATGAACCTTCCGTTTGCTTACCCGGAAGAGCCGTTTTTCCGCATTCTTTCCGATGCTGCTTCCAACGGTGACTTGCCGGTGTATTCTGTTGACGACGACAAATTTACCAAGCGCCTGAGCACCGATGACGTCTTATCCATGTTGTCTAAAACAGACACCATCGTAACTTTTGACCCGGAGACTTACGAAGAAAAGGTTCAAATCGTACGAAACGACATCAACTGGGCCGACGTGAAGCGCTTTCGCTTGAAAGAAATCTGGTTCTTCGACAAAGAAACTTCGACTATGCAAGTGCGTATCCTTGGTATCGCACCGCTGATTGACGTAAAAGACAGCGAAGGAAACTTCCGCTACGAAAAAGCTATGTTCTGGGTGTACTACCCGCAGGCACGCGAATTGTTTGCCCGCCACCGGGTGTTTACACTTGGCGGAAATACCAACGCCACCATCTCGTGGGAAGATCTCTTTGAGATGCGCTACTTTGCCAGCTTTATAATTAAGGAGTCGAACGTATACGACCGCAGGATCGAAGACTACGCTCGGGGCGTAGATGCCCTCTGGGAATCTGATCGAATCAAAAATCAGATTTTCAATTTCGAGCACGACCTCTGGCAATATTAAAAGAGGCCCCATGCTTCTTTTCGAAAGGCTGTACCGTCTAAACGGTGCAGCCTTTTGTCATTTTTAATGAAAAATTACCTCAGTGGCGCCATAACCATATTTGGCGTGAAATTCATTCTTGTACTTTGCCACCTCCGGGCGCCTGCGCAACTCCTGCGCAATCGATTCACGTAATTTGCCCTCACCCACGCCATGCACAATAAACACCCGGGGCACACCCAAACGAATAGCTTTTTCCAAAAAACGGTGGAAATGATCCAACTGAATCCGTAGAATAATGCTTTTATCCAGTTTTGAATGGCCATCCATTAAGTTTTCAATGTGCAAGTCAATTTCAGGCTCAAAGTGGGCAAACTCTTCCACATCAAATGCCCGGTAAGGAACAGCATTTTGCTCGTCTGCCAACTGCTGTTGGCGGATATGTTGGCGGGTGTAGTCGCGCAAATCAGCATCCGTATTTTCGCCGGCGCCCTTTTCTTCCGGCTCAAATGCAGAAAACAGAACAAACTGATGGGCCAATACATTTAAGATTGGAGCCGTATGGAGGTTTTTAAAAAACTGCTTGGGTCTGATCTTGAGCAATCGGTCAAGCGGCTCCGCCGGGCCATCTGTTGTGATGCGCTGTATGCGGATATCTAATTCCGGTTGATCACTCAGGTCATCGTACAGTAAATCGCCAAGTTCCAGCACTGTCGTTCCGGCTAATTTACCTTCGGCTTGGATCAACGTTTCGGAGCCAATAAAAACTTCAAACTCAAATAAAAATTCAAACTTGGTGTCATTGATGAGCCAGGCTTTGTACCGCGAAACCTGTCCATCCCTGCCGGGCATGGGCTCAAATGCAACCAATACCCCTTTGGGCTTCAGGATCACATACTGCGCTTTGATCTCCCGGCGCGGTGGTACTTCCGGTTTGGGTTCTTGTTTCCCTTGGACAAACTTTGCCCCTGCCAATGTTGGCTCCTTTTCGGTATTCCGAAGGAGGTCCTCCTCAAAAGCGGGTATCTCCAGATCTGGATCGCTGTCGAGCCGGACCTGGAGCATCCCGTTGTCGAGTAATGCGGTAATTGTTCCGGTTTCACCGGTGTACCGAAATCTGACTTTTGTCCCGATTGCGAAAAGCATGGTTTGTGTAGTTTTTATGGTGCATTCGCACCTGAAAAATTTACCGTGAAATTATGAAAATACTAAAGCCGGCGGCAACACTTCCCCGCTTTTACGCGACACCATTATACCGGCCGGATGAATATTGCTGCCTTGCACGATATTGCCGGTACTAACTTTTTGACAGTAAAATAGTTTAGGACCGAGTCTATATTGATTTTTAAAATTTGAGCTTGCTCCGGCGCAGCGCCTTCATATTTTATAAACCAGGTACATAAGGCTGAAAATAAAACACCGCCTTCCCTGCTGGACAGGAAAGGCGGCGCACTTAATCCGGTAATCTAAATGCTGAACAAGAAAAATTACCTGCTTATGATGATCTTTTTAGCCAACACTTGCTGGTTTACCCGGATTAATACGGTGTACATGCCTTGCGGAACCCGGCTTAGATCAAAATCCACTTGTTGAGGCCCGTTGGCCGTTTGTTGCTGAATCAGGCGACCGGTCATATCAAATACTGTTAGTTGGACATCTTCATTCATTTGTTCCGGAAAAATTACAAACAGTTGTCCACTGGTTGGATTCGGGAAAATAAGCAGGCCGCTTGCCCAATCCGGTGCTTTTGTATTTACCAGGCTATCAATGAGATACGGCCCGCCTTCGATCGTGCAACCGATATCGTCAATGATGCGGACGGTATACGAACCACTGCCCACACTATCCAGATCTTCGGTTGTGATCGGGAATGGAACGCCATTCCGCAACCACTCAAAGGTGTATGGTGAAAGACTGCCGCTTACGGAAATGTAAACCCCGCCAAGTTCCAGTCCGCCCTTATCCGGCAATATGGTATCCAGGCTTAACTGAAGTTGTGTCAATACCGTTACTTCAAAGGTACAGGAGCCAACATTGCCATCCGCATCGGTGTAGGTGTACGTATTAGTCGTTGTTCCAACCGGGAAGGCAGCACCGCTGGGCAAACCCGTAACTAAAGCAAACATACCGCCATTACCAAGGCAGTTGTCGGTAGCAACCGGCGCCGTATACTGCACCACGTTGTCGCCAAAGCAACGGACTACACTGGCCGGACAAACGAGGGATGGTGGAAGGTTGTCCACCACGGTCACCACAATCGTGTCGACGGTGATATTACCCGCGCCATCCATAGCGCGGACCACAACATCGTGCGGGCCCAATTGCGAACAGTTGAAAGAAGCAGGCACGAACGTCACTTCGCTGATGGAACAGTTGTCACTTACATCCAGGCTAAGCGATTGAACGCTCAAGGTGATATTTCCGGCCATCCCCAGTGGTGCAGTCGCGGAGTCGCTCGCAATAACGGGCGGCTCTACGTCCACGGCGACAACCGTAACCTGAAGACTGGTTGTACAATTATTGCCATCCGTTACCGTCACGGTGAACGTCCCGGCAATTAACGCCGTGGCAGTGGGGCCGGTTTGGCCGTTACTCCATTGATAACTCAGCGGACTTACACCGCCACCACCTGTCACCGTCGCTTCGCCTTCCGGTAAATCAGGACATGATGTGTTGGTCACAGAATCGAGGTCAAGGGTAAGAACCGGGGGTTCCTGAATGGTGACTTCCTCGGTCAAATCACAGTTATTCGCATCTGTAATGGTGAGGGTATACGTACCAGCGGCCAAATTGGATTCTGTTTCGGCATCGCCGCCGGTGCTCCAGGCGTAGGTGAACGGACCCGTGCCGCCGTTTAGAATTGCTGTGGCGGAACCATTGGCCTGGCCGTTGCATTGCACCGGCGCCGTAATGAAATTCACCACAATGCCGCAGTTACCCGGCAATACCTCAACCATGCGTACCACGGTACAGCCATTGGCATCCGTCACAGTGATGGTATAGGTACCGGCCGACAGATTCATGATAGTTTCGGTGGTTTCACCGGTGCTCCATAATACAGTGTATGGGCCTGTTCCCCCGGTCGGATTTGAACTGGCCATGCCATCGTTGGTTGCGGGTCCCGACATGTTGACTGCGGTGGCATTCGCCCGCAGGATGCTGGGCTCTGATATTGTGAATGCAATGGCCTCCGGGCAGTTGGCTGCATCGGTAACGATCACGGTGTAAATTCCCGGTTGCAGGCCGGTGACCGTTTCAGTGGTTTCACCGGTACTCCAGGCGTATGTAAAGGGCGCCTGCCCGTTGGTCGTAACCACCGTTGCCATACCATCGTTGGCCTCAAAACAAGTCGCATCGGTTGCATCCACAGCTGCGTCAATGGTACAATCGTAGGCATTGACCGAAGCAATTGCTACTGCCGTGCAGCCATTGGCATCCGTTACGGTAACCGTATACGAGCCGGGCAGCAAGCCGCTTATCGATGCTGTCGTTTCATTCGTACTCCACAAGTACGTATATCCCGGCGTACCACCCGACGGATTCGCACTGGCCGAGCCGTCCGCTGCACCATTGGCCATTTGCGGCATTGCCGACGTATTTGCGGCCAACACTGGCGGTTGGGAAATGGTTACGGTAGCCGTAGCCGTACATTGTTCTCCATCGGTGACAACAACGGTATAGGTGCCGGCAGATAGCCCACTGACTGCTGCAGTATTGTCGCCAGTATTCCAGGCATAAGTAAAGGTGCCATTACCGCCGCCGCCGGCTGCTGTGGCACTGCCGTTCTGCTGCCCGAAGCAGGCAACGTTTGTGACATTGCTTACGGCCGCGGTTACGGCCGGGCTTTGCACTACATTGGCACTGGCTGTGCTGACACAACCGTTGGCTGTATTGGTAATCATTACATTGTACAGGCCTGCTGTGGCAGTCGACAGCACCGGGTTGGTGCCCGTGGAGGTTGTTGAATTATCCGGCCTCGTCCAAAGGTGGCTGAGCAGACCAGCCGGCGCGGTGCTGCTGGCGGTAAGGTTTACGGTGGCATTGTTGCAATTCAGATTGGCAGAAACCGAAAGCGCGGCTCCGGGCGGCATGGTATCGAGTGCCACGGTTGCCGTTGCCGTGCTGGTGCAGTTGTTTGTGCCGGTAACGGTAAGTAAATAATTGCCCGGCAGGCTTACCGCCGGGTTAGCCAGGCTGGAACTAAAATTGTTCGGCCCGGTCCATGCAAATACAGGATTGCCGGCGGGTGAGGCGCCGTTCAGGATCACAGTGTCTTCCACGCAGGTCAGCGCGCCGCCAACAGCCGTTGCCCCGGGTGGATCAATATTCGCTGTGACGATGGCGATAGCGGAATTGGTACAACCTGTAATACTATCCGTCACCACTACGGTGTATTCTCCGGCCACACCCACCGTTGGGCTGGGCAGGGTGGATGTGAAATTGTCCGGCCCGGTCCAGGCATATGTTGGTCCGGCTGCCCCGGTAGTCGTTTGAAGGGTAACTGTTGTTTGCACACAATCATAGGTGCCGCCGGTTGCGGAAAGTGTCGGAGGTACCTGATCTGCCGTCACCAGCATGTTATCTGTTTTTGTACAACCGTTGTGCTCGTTGGTTACCCGCAACCGGTAGGTACCGGTGGCGTTTACAGTGGGCGTCAGGGTGCTGGACCCCGACACGATATTTCCACCATTGAACGCAAGCCACAGGTAAGTGTACTGTGGGCCGCTGGAGCCGGACCCCTGCAGTTGGATTACCGGTTCATCGCAGGTGAGTACCCGGTTGGGGCCGGCGTTGGCCACGGGCGCCACCTGGTTCACGGGTACGGTTACCATGGCGGTATCGGAACATACGAGCCCGCCGCCGTAGTTGTTTACAATAAAAAAATAAGGGCCTGCGCCGCTAACGGTTGCCGAAGTGCTTGTGCTGAGCGTATCGCCCTGCGCATTTACCCAGGCGTAGCGCACCAGGCTGCCGGTAGTGGTGGTGCTGTCGGCCATCAGTACCGTTTGCGGGTCGCGGCATGTGATGGTATCCGGTTTTTGAATGCCGGCGCGGGCGAATAATTTAACAATGGTAAAATTGACTAAACTATCGCAGCCATCGGCGGCCGTAAGGGCTTCCGAGTAGGAGCCGGCGTCGCAAAATTCAAAATCGCCTACCATCAAACAATCGTCGTTGCAGAGCCAGGTGGGCGGCAGGTTTTTGAATTTGCGCGGCTTCGCCACGATTTTTTGCCGAACCAGGCTGTCGCAGCCCAAATAGGAGGTATATGCCGAGGAGGTAAACGTGTACGTTCCCGGCGCGGCTATTAAAAAGTTCGGTTGCTCTTCCCAGAAAAACGGCAGTTCTTCATAACACAACTCCAAATCGGGCAATACCGTTACGGGAATGGGTTGGTTCGTCACCTGGATGCAGCTGATCAACGGCGTGTCGCACACATTGGAAACGGTCACACAAATATTGCCGCCCAGTGTTCCAAATTCTATTTCAACGGAGGTGGCATCACCTGCCCCGGCCGAAACGGTGTAAAAATTTGTTCCGCCGTTAATTTTGGACCCCTGAGGAGCACTCCAGGTGTAGGTTAACGCATTCAACACTGACGGGATGGTATACGTAACCACAGCCTTCGGACAAACCTGCAGCGGCCCGGAAATGGTGCCGATCGGCCCGAGTTCGGGCGCTATGGTCGTTCCGAACGGGTCGGAAATTCTGTAATCGCACACATTGCCGTTCACGCCGTCAATAACCAGAAAATAACGGACGCCCGGTTTCAGCCCGTCTGTTGTAAAGATCATTGGGTTTCCACCACTTGCACAGGCCAGGGCGTCTATCATGCCCAGATCGCTTTTACAGTCCTCCACCAACGCAATTTCCAGGCCGTCGGCTGTCGAACAATCGATTAATGCAATTTCGAGATATAATGCCGGTGAATTGGCGATAAACGAATACCACCGCGGATTTTCCAGGTTAAACGGATTGCCGGTGCCGCAGCTGGTAATATTCTGGTTTCCAAAAGACGGTATCTGGTTCTTGTCTTCAATGCCGTCCAGGGTACAGGAAATACAGGATACATCACAAACAGCACTGCTGGGCGCCGTGGGAGGGCACGGGGTATCTTGTTGTGCATGTAAGTTGAAAAAACCGGTAAGCAGAAATAAATAAAAAATAGTGAGGCGTTTGCTCATAACTCGGTTAATTTAAGATGGTGGAAAAAGAAGGATGGATTATTTAAAGATGCAGGGAAATCGCATTATGCTGCTATTTCTCCGGAAACCGGTCGGTTTCATCGGTAGTCCAAAAGTAGTCGGGTGTCCGGCCTTGCGCAAATAAATTGTCCCTCTCCGCTAATTCTGCGACAGTTTCAAAGGCATTTTACTGAAGTTAGGGTATGTATTGCCGGAAGGAAGGCGCTAATCTGCGGGAAATAGCGCCGCCACAACCATCCGTTTGCGCGCCCGCGCTACCGGAATGCGCGTCGGACCGATGAGCAGCGCATCGCCGTCTAACTGGCCGACCGCCTGTTTTGCCACAATATAGGATTTATGCACCCGGATAAAAAATGCGGCAGGCAGGGTTCGCTCCAATTGGCTTAAACTTTCCAGGGTGATAATTTTTTCGGTAGCCGTGAAAATTTTTACATACTCTTTCCAGCCTTCGATGTACAAAATATCGGACAACGGAATTTTTACCAACCGCCGTTCCGCCTTCACGGTCAGGTACCCGGCCAACTCGGGGGCAGGCTGCCGGCCCGGCAAAACAGCACGGGCTTTTTCCACGGCATGCTCGAAACGCTCGAAGGAATACGGCTTGAGCAGGTAATCCACCGCATCCAAATCGTATGCTTCGTGCGCATATTGCGCATACGCCGTGGTGAAAATGGTGACGGGTTTGTTGGAAACGGTGCGCAACAAGTTGATCCCGTTCAGCATAGGCATTTGAATGTCCAAAAACAACAACTGCACCGGCTCCCGCTGCAATAACTCTACCGCCTGGATCGGGCTCCGGCACATGCCGACCAATTCCAAATCCGGCACCGCCTGCACATATTTCTCCAACAGCGCCAGCGCAAAATGCTCATCGTCGACCAGTAAACAGCGGATTTTCATGCAATATGGTAATCTGTTTGAGGGTAGAAAATTTCAAGTGTAACCTTAAAAACAGTACCGCTTGCCTGCACCGCAAAACGATGCCGGCCCGGATAATGCAACTCCAACCGGCGGCGAATATTTTCCAAACCAACACCGCCGGCGCCGTCTTTTTGCCGGTTTTCCGGGTCGAAACTGTTTTCCACATAAAAAGCCAATGCCTGCCGCGTATTTTCCAGCCGGATATTCAGAAAACCGGCGCCCGGATTGGTCTCCAGATCGCCGTGTTTCAGTGCATTCTCCACCAACGGAAGCAGTAAAACCGGTTCGACCTGCCGCTCCGGATACTGGTCCTCCTTCCGGAACGCAATGGCTGGCTCGTGTTCCGATTTCAGTTTGAACAATTCGAGATAGGCCTGCACCTGCGCCACTTCCTTTTCCAGCGGCACTTGCGCATGCCGGCCGTCGTAGGTGACATAGCGGAGCAGGTCGCTGAGCCGCAGCACCATGGCTGCCGTGTTCGGGTGTTGCAGGGTGGCCGCCGCGTAAATATTATTCAGCGTGTTAAACAAAAAATGCGGATTGATCTGGGCTTTCAGGTAGTTCAACTGCGCCTCAACGTGTTGCACCTGCAACTCCCGGTGCCGCAACTCCAGCGTCAGCCGGTTTTCCAGTAATTGATACACCGTGCTGAACAACAACAGCAGGAAAAACGACAGGCTGAATGCCAAAAACAATTGCTTCGGGGTTGCGCGGGGCATCGGCCCGTCGAGCACACTGCCGCCAAAAACCGTTTGCTCCAGCACCGTTCGGAGCGCTGCCATGCCCAACCAGAAAACCAACACCAGCGGAATGAACAGCCGGTAGCGCCCGGTTTCAAAAAAACGGTTCACCAGGATCTTCGCATTGCTGTAAAACATGAGCACCACAAAAACCATGTTCAGGGCCGTGCGGCCCAACACCTCGCCGGTATCGCGCAGGCCGCTGACCAGGGTGAACAGCAGCAATGCCAGCAGCACCCAACCGGTCAGGTGGGTGACGAATCGGCCACGGCCGCTGAGGAAGGTGTGGAGCATGGCTTGGCGTTGTGTTGACGGATGCGGTTTTGTACTTCGGCCACTTTGTCGGCGCTGTCGGTGCGCAAGGTACCCATCCAGCGATCCCAGCAGGTAAAATACAGGCTGTAATTTCCGTTGAACCGCTCGTGGTGCAGGTTGTGATACACACCCGAGTTGAGCCAGCGCCCCAGCGGATGCGCATACACCCGGGCCGGGAAAAGCTCATAGCCCAGGTGGCCGTACACGTTGAACCACAGCATGATCGTGATAAAACTGATCATCGCGACCGGGTGTACCGGCAATGTAAACAAAACCAGGGGCAAAATTCCGGCCTCAATTACCGCTTCCAAGGGGTGAAAGGCGTACGCTGCCCAGGGCGACGGGTTGACCGATTTGTGGTGCACCAGGTGTACGTGCCGGTACAACTTCGGGATGGTGCATCAGGCGGTGCATCCAGTAAAAATAGGTGTCGTGCAAAAACAGGATCAGCACAACGCTGAAAATCAGGTAGGGAATACCGTATTCCGAAATGTCGGTGTACACCGTCGTGTAAGCGCGCAGGGGTGTGCCCAAACACAGCGCAACGACCAGGCCAAAGATCAGGGCCGTCAGCGCCGAGTAGCCCACTTCGCGCCGGTAGTCGGCCCGCCTGGGGAAGCGCTGTTGGATTTTCCGGAACAGCCACTGCCGTTGTTTCCACAAATAAAACAGGCCGAACAGCCAGCTGCAAAGCAGAAAATAGCGACCGAATATCACAAACGGCATGGCCAGGTAAACATACCAGGGAGCATCTATCGGGAATAGCATGATTTCAAGGATTGATTGCGTGAAAACTTCTTGTTGCTCCAAATGTACCGGCGGGCGTTGCCCGGCGCCAGCTTTTTTCAACCACAGGTCCGAATGTTTCAACGAATGGTTTTGCAAAATACCGGCAGTTGAAATTCCATTTCCGTTGGTTGAGTCCATTTTTTTCCCTGTCGGCCACCTCCCAATTTTGTCCCGAAATCAAATTTCTTAACGAATCACCCGCCTTCGCCAAGGCTACGGCGGGTAAACAAAAAAACTGCACCTTATGCACTTCTTCAATCGAAATCAAATGCTCCTCCCCATTGCACTGTTAACCACAACGTTGCTGCTGGCCTGCCGTAAAGACGCCGAAGAGGTCGTCGAGCTGCTCACCAACTCCGAAGCCGCCGAAATCGTGGAAAATGCTGTAACCTCCCGCTCCGCCGGCGTCGCCATGCCTGCCGAAGAGATGGCAAAAATGCTCGAAGCCGACCTCGGGGATTGCGGTATCCCGGGCGACACCAGTTTTCAACGCAGCAGCACAGCCGGTCCCGTCACCTACAACTACCTGTTTGACCTCAACTGGTTGATCAACTGCAACAACCTCGGCGTACCCCAGGATGCCCAGGTTGGCATAGCCGGAAACGGGACCTTCAATACCCAGCGCTGGAGCGGGAACAACACCGCCGCCGGTACGCTGACTTTCGCCGGACTCAATCCGCAAGCTACCGCCTACACCGTGAACGGCAGCTACACGCTCGACGGCGGGCTCTCAGGCAACCTGCGCAAAATTGACCCGACCCTGGATGTTGAAATAACCGTCAATCTCACCGACCTGACAATCCGCAAGTCGGACCGCTTTATTACCGGAGGCACGGGAACGGTGGTCATCACGGCTACCAATGGCCGTGGCCGCTCCGAAACCGTCAACGGCACACTGGTGTTCAACGGCGACGGTACCGCGACGGTGACGGTGAACGGGTTTAGCTATACGTTTTCGCTATAAAGTCAAAATGTAAAATGTAAAAGTCAAAATAGAAAAGGTTCAACGGTCAGGCCTTCGGCCGGTTCCATCTACCTTTTGACTTTTACATTTTACATTTTACATTTTGACTTAAAACAGGACTTTTACCTTTGCCCCATGAATCAATTCGCAGACACCCACGCGCACCTGTACTCCGCCAAATTCGACTATGACCGTCCCGAGATGGTCCGCCGCGCCATCGATGCCGGCGTTACCCGGCTCTACCTGCCGAACATCGACGCCGAATCCATCGAGCCGATGCTGGCGCTTGAGGCGGCCTTTTCGGAAAACTGTTTTCCCATGATGGGGCTGCATCCGAGCCATGTGCAGCCCGATACGTACGAACAGGAACTCGCCCTGGTGGAGGAATGGTTGGGCAAGCGCAAATGGGCCGGCGTCGGCGAAACCGGAATTGATTTGTACTGGGACAAAACCACCCTGGATATTCAAAAAATTGCCTTTGCCCGTCAGATCGAGTGGGCCAGGGAACTCGATTTGCCGATCATCATCCACTCCCGCGAAAGCAATGAAGAATGCATCGAACTGGTCAAAGCGGGTCAGGATGGTCGCCTGCGCGGGATTTTTCACTGCTTCAGCGGCACGGAGGAACAGGCCCGGCGCATGATCGACCTGGGCTTTTGGCTGGGCATCGGCGGGGTGCTGACCTACCCGAAATCGGGTTTGGCTGAAGTGCTGCGCAACATTCCACTGGAGCACCTTGTGCTGGAAACCGATGCTCCTTACCTGCCGCCCGTACCGCACCGCGGCAAGCGCAACGAAAGCGCGTATATCCCACTCATTGCTGAAAAACTGGCCGAGGTGAAAAATGTACCGGTGGAAGAAATTGCCCGGGTGACTACCGCCAACGCGCGACGCGTTTTTAAGGATGAGTAATAAATGATGAGTGATGAATGATGAATGATAAATGGGTTCACCATCCCCGGATAGTGAACCCATTTATCATTCATCATTCATCACTCATCATTAAAAAGCATCATTAGTTAAAATCTGTTAAGTGGTTAAACCTCCGTTAACATCCTTCCGGAGCCGGCAAATGCCCTTTTTCTTTGCCCAAAAACATTAAGCAATGAAAAAATTGATCGTTCTCGTTCTTTTCCTGATGGCCGGCGTTTCCGGTTTTGCCCAACAACTTTACGTCGAAGGCGTGGCCCTGGTTTCCACCAATACCAGCGCCTACCTCGAAGCAACCCCCTTGCGCCGTACCGACGGTACCTACCATTTTCAAATCGATTACGGCCAGAAAGCCGACCCCAAAACCAAACCCGGCGAATGCCTGACCGACGATAAGGCGCGCCGCTACGAATTTCGCAGTTCGGTTGACGGACTGAATTTCCTATACGAACACGGTTGGGAAGTGGTGCTTGAATCGACCGTGGCCGATATGCGGCGGTTTTTGTTGAAACGGCGGTGAACAGGCAATCCGCTGTCCATTTTTCGGGGATGTCCTAACTTGCTTCATCGTGCGACACATCGCCCGTAACATTTGAATACTTTCGCTACTCAGTTTGTTCGCCGACATGGCCAGCGAAATGCTCTACCCGGTTCTGCCGGGTTACCTGAAAAGTATTGGCTTTTTGGTGCTGCTGATTGGCGTGTTGGAAGGACTGGCAGAAACGACGGCGGGCCTCAGCAAGGGCTACTTCGGCAACTGGAGCGACCGCGCAGGCAAACGCCTGCCTTTTGTCCAGATCGGGTACGGGCTAAGCGCCTTGTCCAAACCTATGCTGGCCCTGTCCGTTTACCCCGTATGGGTCCTTTTTGCGCGTACGCTCGACCGCCTGGGCAAGGGTGTCCGCACCGGCGCACCGATCCGATTATGGTTTTCTGCCAAACCCGTTGGCACAGGCTGATTCGCTATTGGGTTGTGATTTTAGCCTTGATCCGCAGAGCACATACAAAGCCGCAGTTCTCCTGCGGGAAATTTGTTCCGCTTTGCTTGGTCATAATACTTAATAGTTTTTAGTTGAAAAAAGGCTTTATCTCGGGCTTGACACAACAGGAGCAACTTGGCAAAGACAGTTTTTTGTAATTCACCGCAGGGCTGTGTTGGACTGACCGTGAGAAAATCTCCTTGTTTTTAGCAAAATCCTAATGATTGCCTGGTGTATTCAGCCTGAAGCCCGTTTATCAGGGGTTAAAAGCACTTTTGCGGTTACGGTGGCTGATAACACAAATAAGACCAGGTAGTAGTATTTGAAGGTCATTGGACTGAAAAAATAGAAACAAGTTAGTACAGCGTAGAGCATGACCAGGCATAAGGAATAGGGGTGCAATTTCGGTTTCCAACGATGGTAGGCCCACAGACCAAAGATGAGCAGCACCAACATGATGCTGGCCTGAACAACCCGGGCCAGCCAAACCCGATGCTCCATCTCCCCACTGAACAGGGGTTTCATAAAAACGGCAAAGTAGATACCGCTTTCCATAGACCAGGATACCGGAGGGTTGCCATAGCCAGTCCATTCACCCACTGCACTATTATTGTGGTGCGTAATGCCTTTGGAAAAAATGCTTGAGTCTTTCAGAAAAAATGGGAATACGTACAGCAAAAGAATACTCAGCGCTACCGTCCCCCATATCCAGATATTTTGCCGTAAGGCTTGTTGCCGGAAAATGACATAAGCCAGGAGCGGCAGCCAGAAAATCAGCGTGTACCGGGATAACAGGCAGCAGATTAGCCCCAGCGTGACCAATCTTAGGTTGCGCTCCAGCAGGCCAACAGCCAGCAGCAGGTAATAGGCGGCAATAATTGTCTCGAGGCTCACCGGCAACTCCAACCCACCCCATATAATAAAACCCCACAGGCCCAGGGAGGGCAAAAACAGGGCTATAAACCGGGTCAGCCAGGGCGCCCGTTGCCGGCCAACCCAAAGGCCGTATAAGCCACTTGCCAGTCCTAACATGCCATAACCCAGCCAGCGCGAACTGATACCCAGCCAATCTCCCAGGCCGATCGGCAACCAATGCAGGGGCATATATACGGGGTATGGCGAATGGGTTGGCAAGGGGACAGGTGTGTAGGGGAATTCGCCACGGTCAAAGCGCTGATACAAGGTTTCGAGTTGGGGGATCACATCAGACCAGCGGGCTGGATCGGGAAATTCAACAAACAATTTGCGCAATTCTTCGTAGGCCAGGGCCATTGGCAGCATGCCGGCCAGGAACCATAAAACACCCGGGAGGAATTGTAGCCTTGGTGCTGGTACGGCCTGAGCCTCCTGCTTTCGGATATGTTGAAAGAAAAATAAAATGGCGATGCCGGCTGATACGGTAAACAAGATCAGGGGGTTTTGGTATTTGTCAAATACTATCCTCCCCTTAAATGTGAGGATTATTTGAGCGGCCAGCAGTAAAATGACCAACACTTTTATACGCATTTGGCAAATGTAAGACTTCGCCATCGGATTGTTTTTTCTTGGGCTTCAAAATACGCTTGGCAATCATTTTGGATAGGTGCATACACTGGTAAAGCGTGATCTTACCGTATCAATAAAGCATTTAAATACCCGGGCAGGCGCTATTAAACCCGTTTACCGCATCACCCGCCGGACCACCAGCCCCAGTCCCACCGACCGGCGTTTTTCTGAAAATAATGCCGCATCCCGGCTGCTGCTGTTCAGCCCGGTGCGGCCTGTTAGCGCAAGCCCTGCCGACCAATCGCGCCGCCGGTACAACCAGGCCAGGCTGCCGGTGGCAGACAGTGTGCCGGCATTACGGTAGGGCAGGGCGTCCAGGGCAAATGTTTCGCTGCCGATGGTTGTCGAGCCCGATGGCCGGGCCACCAGCCCGATGGCCACACCGGCGGCCGCATCCAGTTGCCAACGTTTCCCAAAAGGCAAGGTCAGGCCCATCAGTATTGGCGCCTCGATATGCCGGTAGCGGTTGTATCGTGTCTCCCGGGTGGTGCTTAGCACCCTGACCTCGCCCGGGCCAAAAATATTTTCAATGGAGCCATCCGGGTAAATAATGCGCTCCAGCAAAAGGTTGGGGTCGGGCCGGGTACTTTCCGTGGTTTGCAGGGTGCGGCGCACATCGGTCCATTGGGCAAATTGAATACCCGTTTGGATAAAAAAATGCCGGTTCAATTGCCGGCGAATATCCAGCCCGACCTGAAACATATCCAGCGTTTTTTCTTCCTGATTTCGAGCGGTCACATAATCGGGCGCGCCGGAGCGGCTTACCTGGTTTGTTCCAAAAACAGCCTGTGCGCCCACCGACCATTTCGATGCTTTCCGGCGCTTGTGCCGTTCGGCTGCCGGCATTTGTGCAACTGGTTTGAACGGAAATTCCGGCCGGCCGCTTTGGATGTTTACCCCCGAAATCGTTGGCAGACATTCCACGTTTTCAATGGTGCCTGCCCCCCGGGTCGCCTCTACGGAAGATCGCGGGTTATTTGCAGCCGGAACTGAGGGGTTTTGTGTTGTTGTGGGGTCGTTTTTTATTGATGAAATATTGCCTGCGGATGATTGGGTTTCGCCAACGCCTGATGCCCCGTGTTGGGCGACCGCGAGGGTCGCCTCTACGGAAGATCGTGGGTTATCGGTAACCGGTTTTGCGGGGTTTTGTGTTGTTGTGAGGTTGTTTTTTATTGATGAAAAATTGTCTGTGGATGATTGGGTTTCACCAACGCGCGATGCCGCGTAGGGGCGACCCTT
Organism: Lewinellaceae bacterium; assembly: GCA_016716135.1. Taxonomy (GTDB): domain Bacteria; phylum Bacteroidota; class Bacteroidia; order Chitinophagales; family Saprospiraceae; genus M3007. The sequence goes on from JADJWX010000002.1 coordinate 445,000, forward strand.
GCGGTCGCCCACGGGATGTTGGGCGTCCGCGGCGTGATGGTCGCCCACGGAATATTGATCGCCTGCAGCGTGATGATCGTTCGAAAAAATGCGGTTGCCCGAAATGGTCAATTCCGGTTGAGCGGACCACCACCAGGCCGTACCGCCGCCAGCCAGCAGGATAAAACCCGCCAGCAGCCACCAGGCCAATACCCGGCGCCGGGGCTTTTTGCGCCGGCGCGATTCCAGTGCCGTCCATGCGGCTTCCAGGTCGAAGTCGGTTGCCGAGTCGGGGAGTTTATTTTTCAGAGCCTTGTCAAACCAATCCTTGTTCATAGTGCCGGAGTAAGGGTTCGAGTTTTTGTTTTAGCAGTTGTTTGGCGCGGGTCAGTTGGGAGCGGGAAGCACTTTCGGTAATTTGGAGCGCGTCGGCAATTTCGCGGTGCGACCAGTTTTCAAAAACAAACAGGTTGAGCACTTGCCGGTAGCCCTCGGGTAGTTGGCGGATGGCTTCCAGGAGTTGGGTTTCTTTCAGCAGTTCCAGGTCGGTATCCCGGAAATCTGTTTCGGGTAGTTCTGACGGTAATTCCAGCCAGGGTTCCAGCCGCCGGTTTTTGCGCATGATCTGCAAGATCGTATTGACGCTCAGCCGGTACAGCCAGCCCTCAAATGCCCCTTTTGAGGGGTCGAATGCCGCTATTTTTTCAAAAATCAACACGAAGGACTCCTGCAGAAAATCGAGGGCTTGCGGCTCGTCGGTCGCATAGCGGCGGGCAATGGCCAGCACTTTCGGCGCAAAGCGGCTGAACAGCGCTTTTTCCGAAGCCGGACGGCCGTTGCAGCAGCCTTCGATGATCTGCAGGAGTTGGTTGTCGTGCATGGAATTAACTTACTGTAGTATAGCCGTGATCGTAATGGTGCTGTTGGGGTAAGTTGTGTTGCCTGGGATTTCAGTCAGAATAACATTGGTCATTTTGAAAATGACCAGTTCGCCCGGCTGCGTCCCTTGTTGAATAGCCTCGACGGTGCCTCCCTGCGTATTGATCGTGTAGTAAAAAGGCTGACCAAACAGCGTGTGTTGTGTGCTTACGCCCCAAAGCGGGTTGGCGGGGTTCTGGTTCCAGTCGAGCAAGGTGATTTCATAGTTCACCTTGTTTCCGTTCCCCTGATCGTCAATTGTTGTAATCCGGTAGATATCCGGGGTGGTTGGAGTTGACTCAACCACAGCAGTTGCAGTGTTGATGAATTTTTCCGTGCCGTTTCCAAATTCAATCAGAACCCCGGTAGTTAATTGCACATCGCAGGCGATCACATCGCCGATCAGGACGCGGGGCTCCACCGGTTGGGTGATGGTTTGGCTGGTTTTCAGGGCATCAATGTCGTACCCGATAACAGAAACATCCGTACCGCTGCAATTGGCAATAATACCGCTGAAGGTGCCGTCGGGATTGACGTGTACCGGAAAGTATCCGGGCGCCTGCCCGTTTGTCCAGGCCTGCACATAGCCGTTGGTCACCGGCTCCTGGTCGCAGTTGAGCAACGTGCCTTCAATTTCGATCCAGTCGGAGGTCCAGGTTACGGAAATAATGCCCAGGTCAGTATCAGCCGTGAACGGGCCGATGGTTTGGCTGTGTACCACTTCGCCGCATTCGTTCAGCACTTCAAACAACAGCGTTTCGCCGGCAGGCACACCGCCGGAAAAATAGCCGCTCGCGCTGGGAACGGCAGTCGCAGTAGTGCCGTCGGGGCGTGTGATGCGAATTTGTACATAGGGGTAGGCATTGCCGATACGCAGGATGCCCGAGAGCCGGATGATCGGGAAGCCGTCGTCGCAGTTCCACCAGCTGAAGTGGCTGACCTGGCCTTTGTACACCGAACCGTCGAGCACCGCTTTGCCTTCCTCTTTCCAGATGCTGGTGGCTTCGTCGATGTACCAAAGCGGAATTTCGGTCGGGGCCTTCGACAGCCGGTCGGCGGGTACCGGCACGGTCATCTGAGCCGGTTTGCTGAGTTGCAATTTTGCGCCTGCGGGACTTTCGAGCAGGGCGTGGATCATGCCGAAACTGCGCAAAATCTGTGTTTCGCCACCGGTGGTTTGGCCCAGAAAAGAGCCCGGGATCATGCTGACGGTTTCGGATTTGGACGGGTCGAGGTAGGTCGCGTACACCAGCACGGCGCCGGAATACGCATTTCCGTTTGCATCGACAAAACCGTCGGCAGCAAACTGAATGGAACCGCCGCCCGGCACGTCCACCTGGCCGCCGGCGCCGGCGGTGATTTGGCCGGCCAGTGTTTTGGTGCGCAGGCTGACTTTTACGCGGCCGGTTTGACCGGCTTTGGCGGAAAAACTTACCAGCGAGGGGAAATACCCGGTTTTTTCCACCCGGACAAACGGCTGGATTTCATTGGCCAGCCCGTCGAGTTCAAAATAGCCGTTTTCGTCGGTCTGGATTTGGCTGGCGCCCAGGCGGACCGTGGCTGCTTCGAGCGGCGTTCCGGTTTCGTCGACCACCAGGCCCATGACACCGGTTTGGATTTTAACCGTGGGAACAGGCGGAATAACAATGTCGGTTTGATCGGTGCTGTCTTTGCGGCAGCCGGCCAGGAGTGCGCCGACGAGGACCGCCAGGAGCAGGAATTTTATGGAAAATTTCATGATTTGCAAGGTGTGAAAATGGTAAAACTGTTGGTGTTGTGCGCACATCTTACCGGAACTATGCAGCATTGCCGGAAACGCTGCGTGAGAAGCAGCGTTTTTTTTGGTGGTAGTAGTGAGGCGGTGACTATCAGTCACCGCCTCACTTGGCCCCCCGCTCATGGAAACGGACTTGAAAAGATGGGAGCACCTGTTTCGAAGGAATAGCCCCCGTTTTCAAGGCCTAGCCATGGCCTCCGTATCCCGGTACTGCATTTGCAACCGCAGCAATTCCCGTTTCAGTTTTTTCGTCAGGCGCCGGTATTTCCGCTGGCCGTACCGATTCTCGGTTTCACCGGGGTCGCGCTTCAGATCGTAAAGCTCCCAGGCGTCGATGTCGTTGTAGAAGTGGATAAGTTTGTAGCGCTGTGTGCGCAGGCCGTAGTGTTTTTTGACATCGTGCCAGCCGTAGGGGTATTCGTAGTAGTGGTAGTACATGGATTTGCGCCAGCCTTTGGCCTTGCCGGTGCGCATCAGCGGCACCAGCGATTGGCCCTGCATATCTGCCGGGGGCGTTATGCCGGCCACATCGAGGAAGGTAGAGGCAAAGTCGAGGTTCAGTGCCAGGGCATCGCTCACGGTACCTGCCGGGATTTTGGGCGGAAAGCGCATGACCAACGGGATGGTCAGCGAGGGTTCGTACATGAAGCGCTTGTCGTACCAGCCGTGCTCGCCGAGGAAAAAGCCCTGGTCGGAGGTGTACACGATGATGGTGTTGTCCAGTTGCCCGGTTTTTTCCAGGTAATCGAGCAGGCGCCCCACATTGTCGTCCACCGAGGCGACGCAGCGCAGGTAATCTTTGAGGTAGCGCTGGTATTTCCAGATGGACAGGGCGCGGCCCTCGGGTTTGTCGCGGTAAAAAGCCTCCGTGATTGGCCTGTAGTACGCTTCCCAGGCCTGGCGTTGGGCTTCGGTCATACGTTTGAGATTGGCTTCGATGCCCATGGGTGTCCAGGATTTTTTGCCGCCGGTGCCGGTTTCTTCGGCCGGCTCGCGGAGGAAGAGTTTCATGTCGTGGCCCAGCCACATGTCGTCGATCCGCATATCCTGTTCGCTGGCGGCCCGGGAACGGCCGGCGTAGTCGTCAAACAGGGTAGGGGGGAGCGGCAGCTCGCGATCGTCGAACAGGCTGAAATGTTTGGCGTCGGGCATCCAGTTGCGGTGGGGTGCTTTTTGGTGCACGAACAGGCAGAAGGGCTGGTTTCTCGGGCGGCGTTTTTCGAGCGTTTCGATCGCGATATCGGTGACCACATCGGTGGCATAGCCTTCGATGCGGACGGTGTCGCCCATTTCGATCAGGTCGGGGTTGTAGTATTCGCCCTGACCGATCAGCACATTCCAGTAGTCGAAGCCGGTGGGTTCGGTGGCGAGGTGCCATTTCCCGATCATGGCGGTGTAGTACCCGTTGGCGCGCAGGATTTTTGGAAACGTTTGCTGCGCGCCGTCGAAGCGGCTGCGGTTGTCGCGAAAGCCGTTGATGTGGCTGTACTTGCCGGTGAGCAGCACTGCCCGGCTGGGTCCGCAGATGGAGTTGGTCACGCAGGCGTTTCGGAAAATCATGCCTTCCCGGCCGATGCGGTCAATGTTTGGTGTATGGATCAGCGTCGTATCATAGGCGCTGACGGCGGCACGGGCGTGGTCGTCGGTCATGATGAAGACGATGTTCGGGCGCGTGGTTTGGGCGAAAATGGAAAGGGCGCCGGAGCATAGCAGGAAGGACAGGAGGCGGATTAGCATGGCGTGGATGAATTTTAATTCCATGTTAAATACCCAAAACAGCTGCAAACTCATCAATACGCATACAGGTAACTTGAGGGAACTTGACCTGTTTCATTTGCTGGAAAACACGATCTTCAGAAACTAAAACATCGGCAGCGGCGGCAATAGCACAATCAATGAATTTATTGTCATCAGGATCCTTTTCAAGGAGGTTCCAGTAGAAATATCGTTCAATCTTGAGCAGATTTTCTAAATCAAGAAGTATACCCAGCGCTTCTTCAGAAAATTCCTGGCCCATGTGCCGGGCTATTATTTCTTCATACTCAAACAAAATGTCGGTGGTCACACACAGGGTAAGTTCACCATCAAGCAGCAATTGGAAAATCCAGTTGGTTGCCGACCTCCTGGAAAGCGAAACCAGCAGCACATTTGTATCGAGTACAACCTTCATTTACTTCGCTTTCTGCCGGTAGGAAATGCGCATTTTTGTTTCCAGCAAGCGTTTTATATCTTCATCTGTCCAGCCTTTTTCTTCCCAGATACGATCCGCTTTGTCCATAAGAACTTCTGCTCGAAAACGTAGCAAAATGCGTTTCAACAAATGGAGTTCAGCTTCTGATATATCTCCGGTAAATAATTTGAGCAGTTCTAATTGTGCATTGCTCAATCGTTCTTCCAATACAGGCATGATTTATTTGTTTTGGTTACAAATATACTCCCTCTTGAGTTACCAACAACGCTACACATCCGGTTCCTTATTCCAGAAAGGGGGCACAAGTGCCACCGGATACATTCCGTAATTGCTGTTCGGCCAAACATTTATTTCGCACAGCCTTTCACATCAAGCCACCAAATAGATCCCATTCGCTTCCAACCGGATCCGACGCAGTTTATAAAGCAGACCAATGGCTTTTTTAAAGGTTTTTTTGCTCATTTGGAGCAGTCGGGAGATCTCGTCCGGGGCGCTTTTGTCGGTGAGGGGGAGGAAGCCCTGGTTGGCCTGGAGTGCGGCCAGTATTTTTTCGCCATTGGGTTCCACCTTTGCGTAACCGGGTTTTTCGAGGCGCACATCAATTTTTCCGTCCTCGCGTACCTGTTTGATGTAGCCCTTGCAGCGGTCGCCCCGGCGTATTGGTGCAAAGGTTTCGTTGTCATACACCAGTCCCTGGTAGCGGTTGTTAATGATGACGTTGTGACCCAATTCGGTGCGATTGTCAATGAGGAGGTCTACCTCCTGCCCGGCTTCCAGGCGGATAAAGCTTTCCTGGAAAAACCGCTGGTAGCGCCCGGTAGCGGCGAGGCGGTTGGTTTGTTCGTCGAGGTACAGGTACACGATGTACCAGTTACCGGGGATCATCCGGCCGGGCTGCTCGCGGAAGGGCACGAACAGGTCTTTGTCCAGGCCCCAATCGAGGAAAGCGCCGTGCTCATTGACATCCTTGACTTGCAGGCAGGCAAATTCATGGAGTTTGATCAACGGCGTTTCCCGGGTAGCCAGGAGGCAATCGTCGGAATCTTTGAATACAAAAACCTGGAGTGAGTCGCCCGGCTTCCAGTTTTTGGGCAGTTCCTTATTGGGCAGCAAAACTTCTGCGCTGGCTTCCTCGTCGGTGAGTTGAATGCCGTTGTGGGTCTGGCGGACGATTTTTAGCTGGTTGGTTTCACCGAGATGGATCATGCTGTGCGTGGCGTTGTGGGGGTAAAGGTAGGGAAATGGGGCTTAGTGAAAACTTTGTGGTACGCCGTGTTTTTAGTGGGAAAACCACCGCTCCGCGCTGCCCAAAGGCGTTCTTCGTCCCTACAGGTGTTTTGATATAATTTGAAACGGGGTATAGGGTAGGACGTGCAGGAGAATGCGAGTTTATCCGCCACATCTTGAATAAAAAGGTTTCGCCTAAAAGACAAACGGCTTTTGACTATTCATGTCAAAAGCCGTTTGCAATATTTAGCTGAACAAGCCTAAAAGGCCGGTTGTAGTTCAAATGGGTTGGTAATGGTGTGCCGGCCAAATTGTTTCAATAACGCGACTTTGGTTTCGGCTTCATTAATAGATTCTTTAGCCTCTAAAAGTGCCAAGAATGCCTCAACTTGCGGTTGCGAAATGCCAGGTAACCGGCTTTCAAAAAACGGTGGCAAGTCATCTGAAACATATTCGCGGTTCACATCAGGGAAATTTGAAAACGGCTTAATATTCGATTGGTTTTTGAACCAATCTGAATAAGCAAAAACCCATTTGTTACTGCTAAACTCCAGCGTTCCGATTTCGTCATTTTTGTACATGAGGCGAAAAACAATCCGGGAAACGGATTTTGTCAACTTTTTTGTGCCTTGTGTACTGGCTTCGTCGGAACGCAGATGGCGGGATAGCCATTCTAAAGATTTCATGTGCGTTCCTCCTTTTTAAATTTGGTCAATGATGTTCTTTAATGTTTGATAACGCAAATTAAGACATTCTTTTATCAATTGGTAACGGGTAGCGGAAAACAAATTTTTAAACTCTTTCTCAAGTAGTTCATTTACAGCCTTTTCGCGTTCGGGTAAGATCATGTCATCATATATGTAACGGCATTGCGGGTAATTCTGATATATCAAGCCGGCAAGTTTGAAATGGTTAGGGTCTTGTACTCCTTCCCAACCAATTCGGGGCATGGAGGCTTGGATATATTTTTCAAGGTTGGTTATTCCATCTCTTTGCTTCTCTTTAAAACGTGGTAACCGGTCTTCATGTTCATTCCAGAATAAACCACGCGCTGAATCGTACACGGGGGAGAAATAAGGTGCTCGTTTACCATTGAAGTCACAAACAATCCCCCAATTGTAAGTATGTCGGTCATTGTTGCCCGTGATAGCGTCATAACAAAGCATCCGAACGAAGTCGCCAATTATTTTTTTGCCCTCATCGCCATGTCCAAATCGGTGCTTTATTGCTTTTTCTGTAAACTGAAAGGTAAAGAAATTCCGAACTACCCGTCTGTCTTTTTCGAGTTCTTCCACAAGTTTATCATCAGAAAGATACCCTGCAAAAATTTCTGCTCCATGTTCTAGTCGTTCCGTTGTGCGTAAAAAATACTCACTCAGAAACCGCAAGCAACCATGTTCTTCATCCACTATCAAACGAGAATTAGCAACCTTAATGCCCAAGGCAAACCCCAAACGGTTAATTAAATGTTCCGTGATGCTTTCATTAGGGTACCACTTTTTAGCCAGTTTGGCAATGTACTTCGTCCAGGTTCGAGGGTTGCTCTTCCGGGGGGTTCGTCCGTATTCATACACTTGAATAAAATCTTTGGGTGCTTCTCCTGACATTGCCTTGTCAAGAATTTCCATGTGTCGTTTTGGTAAGGTTGGTATTTGTGTCCGAAAATCGGGTTCAAACCCGGAATGATTTTCATAGGGGACAAACTTGAGCGATTTTGGCATTCTGGTTTATGTAGGTAGTAAACAGGACTCAAGAGTTTGAGATGGTCTAATAATTCCGGATACGAAACTACTATTTTTCGTGTCCGGAATTATTAGACTATCTAAGTAAAGTGGTGTGCATTCTTACCAATCATCATCTTTTTTTGATGACGTTGAAAATATTGACTGAACAAGATTTTCAGCGGTTCGGGCAGCTTCTTTTGCAAAGGAGCCCCTTTCATTTTTTTTCATGAGTTTTATTGACTCAAGAGCTTGCCGGCTTCCTGCCAATGCTGTTGAGCCTACGTACCTTTTAATAAAGTCTGTAAAAGTGTAACGTACTCTTCCGTTCTTAAACTCTAAGATAATCGTGTGCTCCATAAGGTAACCCAGGCCTTCCCAAGTTGCCCATACACCTTTGCCGATAATTTTCCCTTCCTCTTTATTTTCGTACTGTACAACGTTGTTGGCTGACCGATACGCGGTTGCAATCCATTGTCTCCCCCGTTCAAACAAATCACCGACACTAGCACTATCTATCTTAATGACTCCTCGGTACATCAACTTGTTGGTGGTGCTATCAAGTTCAAGTTCTTGAGATAGTGAAAAGGTACAACAGCATGATGTGAACGCTATTATTATTAGGGTCTTCATAAAACTTGATTTAGTTAAAGGCATTATTTACAGCTACAAGATAACCTTCAAGAAGAATTTGGGAAGTTTGAAAGACGGTTTTTTCGATCTCTTCAAAGCAGTTTATTGAAATTTAAATCACGTTTTTACGTAATTTTTATGCAAATGTAAAATGCAAAACAAAAAAAGACTCATGCGAATTAACGCATAAGTCTTTGATATTCCGCGGAGAAGGAGGGATTCGAACCCCCGGTACCCGCGAGGGTACACTTGATTTCGAGTCAAGCCCATTCAACCACTCTGGCACTTCTCCAAAAAAAATCTGCGGAGAGGGAGGGATTCGAACCCTCGATACGCTTTTGGCGTATACGCACTTTCCAGGCGCGCTCCTTAAACCACTCGGACACCTCTCCGGATTCAATTTCAACTTGTCAAAAAACCGGCTTTTCGCCGCAAAAATTCCATTTTTCAATTAGGGCGTGCAAAGGTAAGCTGCACTTTAGCAAATAACAAGCCACAATGCACCCAGAATTTTATCTTCCTGCTTTTTGGACGGCTGTATATTTGGCGCTGCATGAAATCTGTTCTGTTTCACCCACGTACACGCCAGGCGACCACGATTGTGCTGTTGCTGTTTGCCGTGGCTACCATGTGGGCGGCCGGAGAACCGGCTTTGCAGGAATGGGTATCCCAGGCGCGTTGGATAGCCCTTGGGTACCTGCTGGCGGGCATGGGGCTGTTGCTTTTTCGCCGCACGCGCCTCATGTTTGTCTGCCTGGGTTGCAGCGCCGCCATCTGCCTGTTTTTTAACGAATTGGAACAGAAAAACAACAACCGCCCTGCCGGCGCCGATCCGGTAAGCCGGTATGATTCAACCAGCCATGAGTGTACAGCGCCGCATCAATAGTTTTCGGTATGCCTTCCGGGGCCTTGCCGACCTCCTGCGCAGTCAGGTGAACGCCCGAATACACCTGGCCATATCTGTCGGGGTACTGCTGGCCGGTTTTTGGCTGGGGCTCTCCCGGCTGGAGTGGATCGCCATTGTGGGCTGCATGGCGCTGGTATTGGCGCTGGAGGCCGTCAACACCGCGCTGGAATACCTGACGGACCTGGTTTCGCCGGGGCAGCACCCGCTGGCCGGCAAAGCCAAGGATGTGGCTGCAGCCGCTGTTCTGGTAGCGGCTTTCGGGGCCGCAGTGGTGGGACTGATCATTTTTTTACCAAAGTTGTATGCGCTGGGCTAGCAGTGTTTGGGCCGGTTTTTTACTCGTCCTACGGCTTCAAGCCTGTCCATTACACACAAGTTGTCGAAAATGAATTTTTTTGGCTTAAGTTCCTTTATTCAGCCGCGTGTCAACCCCACCCCCGGCCCCTCCCCAAGGGGGGAGGGGAGCCGTAGCGTGTATCTAAGTGGTTGGTTTTTAACCACAAACCTAATTTGTCGCGTCTCCCCTCCCCCTTGGGGAGGGGCCGGGGGTGGGGTTGGTACAGCAGAGCAAAATGTAACATTTAAGGCCACAATTCAACGCCTAACAAATTCCAAAAACTTCAATCAACTCGGGAGCCCCGCTGGAGGAGGGGTTGACACACGGCCAAAAAAATTAAACTCAACGGATTTGTGTGTAATGGACAGGCTTCAAGCCGTAGGACGAGTAGCCGTAAGCCCGTTCTTCCTCCTGCTCCTGCACTTAAACCCCGCTACTGCCCAACGCCCCCCGCTCCTTTCCCTGCAACCTGCCGACAGCCTGCACCCCGGCCGATTCTGGACGGCTCTCGGCACCGGCACGGCGACATATGCTGCCTCCATGACCGGCTTGTACCATGCCTGGTATGCGGATTACCCGTCCGGACCGTTCCATACTTTCGACGATGCCGGCCAGTGGAATCAAATGGACAAAATGGGACACAGCCTCATGGCCTACCACGAAAGCCGCTGGATATACGGCGCTGCCCGCTGGACGGGCCTGAAACCCAAACGCGCTGCCTGGCTCGGCTTCGCCGGCGGTCAACTGGTCCAGACTTCCATCGAACTGCTGGACGGATTCTCCACCGAATGGGGTTTTTCCTGGACCGATGTGGGCGCCAATCTCCTGGGTTCGGGTCTTTTTTTGAGCCAGCAACTCGGCTGGCAGGAGCAGCGTATCCTGTTGAAAATGAGCGCCTGGCCAGTCCGCTACCCCGATGTGCGCATTTACCCCGAAACACCTGCCGGCAACACACAGTGGACCACCTTGCAACAACGCGCCGACGCCTTGTACGGCACCGGCCCGGTCAGTCTTTTTTTAAAAAATTACAACACGCTGACGGTTTGGCTGTCGGTGAATCCGGCGGCCTTTTTGCCGGAACGCCCACGCTGGCTGCCCCGCTGGCTCAATCTGGCAGCGGGTTTTGGCGCCGACAACCTGTTTGCCGGTACCGGCTACGAATGGCAGGCCGATAAATTCTGCACCGGTCCGGATTGCCTGCGCTACCGCCTCGACCCCGCAGAATTTCCGCGCACGCGGCAATATTTTTTGTCGCTCGATGTCGACATGAGCCGGATAAACACAAAAAACCGCTTTTTGAAAACCCTGTTGGAGGTGGTGAACATTTTGAAATTTCCGGCGCCGGCGCTGGAAGTAAACAGCCGTGGAAAGTTGCGTTTTCACCCCCTGTTTTTTTAATTTAATCCCTACTTTTGACGCCATGACAGTTGCCTTGAGAAGCGAACATCCGCTTCGCTGCATCTTGCCCGGATAGACCTTTCCTAATCTTTTTTTAATCCGCGTTATTTTCTCACCAACAATCTTAATCTGCTATGCGCATCCCTAACATTTTGCCGATGCTGCTATTGGCTATTTCCATGCCTTTGGCAGCACAAAACACTTCCTGTTCCATTTCTGATCTTACCGCCCAGGTGGTGGATTGCGTGGATGACGAGTTTTACGTCAAAATCAATTTCAACCACGCAAACACCAGCAACGAAGGTTTTGCCGTGGCCGGCAACAACGGCGTATCGTACGGAAACTTTTCCTACGACGACCTGCCGGTAGTTATCGGCCCCTTCGCGGCCGACGGCACCACGTCGTACGGCTTTCTTGTGCAAGACCTGGGCACGCCGACCTGTGCCGCTGATATCGGCATCGGCACCGTCAGTTGCAGCACGAGCGGCCCTTGCGAGATTTACGACCTCGTGGTGGAAACCGGTCCCTGCAACGATGACGGAACCTACGTGGTCAAGATCAATTTTAAGGTGGAAAATGCCACCAACGACCTGTTCGACCTGTGGGGCAACAACCAGTACCTGGGTTCGTACAAACTAAGCGACCTTCCCCTGAAAATCGACAATTTCCCGGCAGGCAACAGCCTGGTCGGCCTGGTGAAAGTGTGTATCAACGACAACCCCAACTGTTGTCGTGTTAAAGAATTTACGGCGCCCGATTGCTCCCAGACCAATCCCTGTGTGATTTCCGACGTTACCGTGAAAACCGGCGACTGCCAGCCCGGCGGCGTGTACAAACTGCTGCTCGATTTTAAAGTATCGGGCGCCAACAACGATTTTTTTGAAGTGTGGGCCGGAAACGGCCAGTTTCTGGGGTATTTCCCCTTGAGCCAGCTGCCGCTTAGTTTGCCCTTCCCATGGGGTGGCGGCGCTGTGGATAAAATCAAAATTTGCATCAACGACAACCCTGACTGCTGCAAGGTGGTGGAGTTTGCCGCACCGCCCTGTTTTGATCCCTGTCGCATCGGCAACCTTAGCGTAGAAACCGGCAACTGTACTTCCGATACCACCTTTGAAATTAAAGTGAATTTTCAGTTGCCGGCCAATTCCCCGGTCGATTCGTTTGGCCTCTGGGCTTCCAACGGCGACTTTCTGGGCCGCTTTGCCGTAGCCGATCTGCCGGTTTTCCTTACGGATTTTCCCTGGGGCGGCGGTTCGATAGACGGCATCCGCGTTTGTGTGAGCAACAGCTGCTGCCGCGAAAAAGAATTTAACGTACCCGACTGCCTCGCGCCGCCTTGCGGCATCGAAGATCTGAAGGTGGGTGTTGGTGGCTGCACCTCGCCCAAATCGTATAAACTGGAACTGAATTTCAGTGTAAACTCCACCACACCGGCCGATGCCAAATTCCAGGTGTGGGCCGATAACGGCGATTCGCTGGGCACTTTCAGCGTTTCGCAATTGCCGCTGGGGCTGAATTTTCCCTGGAACGGCGATGCCGTGGATGCCCTGAAAGTTTGCCTGCTGGACGCTGATGGCAATGAAATCTGCTGTGAAATTATCTCGTTTGACGCCCCCGATTGTGTGGGGGTCGATTGTGGCATTTTTAATTTGGAAATAAAAACCGGCGATTGCCTGACCGACAACACCTACGAAGTCTGGATCAATTTCCAAACACCGGCCGTCAGCCCCCAGAAATTTGGCGTTTGGGCCGGCGCCGGTAAATTTTTAGGCTTTTTCTCTGTTGCCGATTTGCCGGTTTACATCAAAAATTTCCCGGCCAGCGGCGCCAGCACCGACAAGATCATTATTTGCTTTAGCAATGCCTGCTGCACAACCAAGGAGTTCAACGCGCCCGATTGCGCCGGCCAGCCCTGCGGAATCGACGACCTTGTGGTGAAAACCGGCGACTGCACGTCCGACAGCACCTACCAGCTGCTGATCAATTTTAAACTGACAGGATCGTCGCTCAGCCTGAACGTGCCGTTCCGCGTGTATGCCGACAATGGCGACCTGATCGGCACCTTTAATACTTCGGATCTTCCCCTAACCATAAATGATTTTCCCTGGAATGGTAATGCGGTAGACGCGGTTAAAATCTGCGTGGGGCTGACCAATAACACCATCTGCTGCAAGGTCAAGGAGTTCAAGGCGCCCGATTGCCTGGGCGACCCTTGCGGTATTTTTAACCTGAAAGTAGAAACCGGCGATTGCAATAACGACGGCACTTACGAAATATGGGTCAATTTCCAAACCACAGCGGCAGCCAACACGCCATTCGGTTTATGGGCCGGCAACGGCCAGTTTTTGGGCGTATTTTCAGTAGCCGACCTGCCGGTACATATTTCGAATTTTCCCGGTAGCGGACAGGCCGTCGACGCCGTGAAAGTTTGCCTGGTAAATACTGCCAGCACACCACCGTGTTGCCGGACGAAGGAGTTTAAAGCACCTGCTTGCAGTGACCCTTGCGGCATTGCCGAGATTGAGGTGAAAGTCGGCGATTGCTCCACTGACGAAACTTACGAAGTCTGGATCGACCTGAAGGTGAACGCCCCCTCCAATACCACCCTGGCGGCCGTGTACACCAACGGTGATCTGTACGGCGTGTTCCCGCTGGCCGATTTTCCGTTGTACATCCCGGACTTCCATTGGAATGGCGGCCAAAACGATGTGGTGAAAGTTTGCCTGGTGACGCCGCTCACGGTTATTTGTTGCAAAACGGTGGAGTTTGCCGTGCCGGATTGCCTGAACCCGCACCTCTGCTCTATTTATGATTTTGTGGTTGATCCCGGCGAATGCACGTCGGACAAGACGTACAAACTTTTCCTGAATTTCAAGGTAGACAACCCCGGCGCAGCCACGCATTTCGGCGTGTGGGCCAACGGTACTTTCTTTGGCAGTTATCCGCTGAGCGATTTGCCGCTGACGATCCCGGATTTCCCCTGGGGCGGCGGGCAGGTTGATGTGGTAAAAGTTTGTATCCAGAACGCGAACGATCCGGCAACCAACCCCGCCTGCTGTGCCGTGAAAGAATTTCATGTGCCGGATTGCCTGCTGAAATATTGCGACATAAACGATCTGAAGGTGGAAACGGGCGATTGTAACCCGGACGGCACCTACGAGGTTTGGATCAATTTTAACGTAGCCAATCCGCCGGCTTTGTCCACCCATTTTGGCGTGTGGGCCAACGGCCAGCTGCTCGGCTTTTTCCCGCTGACACAACTGCCGCTGTACATTCCGAACTTCCCTTCCAACGGCGGTCCCAACGATGTGGTCAAAATTTGCCTGTCGAACACAGGAGCGGTCAGCTGCTGTGCCGTGAAGGAATTCCCGGTGCCGGATTGCCTTTCGAATGATCCTTGCAAGATCTATGATGTCACCGTTCAAACCGGCGATTGCCATAACGACGGCACGTACACGATCAAGGTGAACTTCAAAACGGTGAACCCGGGGAATGATTTCTTCGAACTCTGGGCCGGCAACGGCAACTATCTGGGGTACTTCCCCTTGAACCAGTTGCCGCTGGTATTTGAACATTTCCCGGCCAGCGGCAATGATGTTGATGTGCTGCGGATTTGTATCAACGACAACCCGGATTGCTGCAAGGTCATTGAATTTGCAGCGCCGGATTGCAGCCACCCGGGCTGTTCCATTGAACAGTTGACCGTACAAACCGGTGATTGCAACGCCGATGGTACCTACCAGGTTTGGCTGGATTTTGAAGCAGTTAGCGTTTCCGCTACCGGTCAATTCGGCGTTTGGGCCAACGGCCAGTTTATCGGCGCTTTCCCGCTGAACGAACTGCCGCTGCATATTGAACATTTCCCGACCAACGGCGGTGTGAACGACGTGATCAAAGTCTGCCTGATCGGCAACTCACCCAACCTGCCGCCGCTGTGCTGCGAAACGCTGGAGTTTCCGGTGCCGGATTGTGTGACTAACGACCCCTGCCAGATCAATGATCTGGTGGTTGAAACGGGCGATTGTAACCCCGACGGGACCTATCAGGCCTGGGTGAATTTCAACGTCGGCAGCAACACGCCCGCAGGCCTTTTCTTCGGTGTTTGGGCCAACGGCGAGTTTCTGGGCAGTTTTCCATTGGCAAACACCAACCTGCCTTTCCACATCCCGAATTTCCCGACCAACCCGGGCCCGAACGATGTGGTAAAGGTCTGCCTGGTCACGCCAAATGCCACAGTGCCGCTGTGCTGCGAAACGCTGGAGTTTCCGGTGCCGGATTGCAGCGGCGGTGCTTGTAAAATCTGGGATTTGGCCGTGCAAACTACACCCTGCCTCTGCGGGCAGTTCTTTGCGGTACTGACCTTTAATCACCAAAACGGCGGCAGCGGCGGCTTCGATATTGTGGGCAATGGCATGAACTACGGCAATTTTCCGTACAACCAGGCGCAGCCGATCATACTCGGCCCGCTCGACGGCGACGGCACTACGGAGTGGGAGTTTGTTGTGCAAGATCACCTGCACCCGGATTGTCAGGATGCTGTGGAACTCGGAACGGTGGATTGTACCCAGCCCTTCCAGTCCAGCGGAACCGGCAATGTGCAGCAAGCCGGCAAACTCAGCTTATCGCCCAATCCGACCAGCAACTGGCTCGCAGTAACCACGCAACTGAACAGCGGCGCCCTGGTGGGGCAGGCCACGGTGGAAATTCGTCAGGCCGACGGCCGTTTGGTTCGATCGGTGGTTGTGCCCGATGCGGCTGCGTTTCAGCTCGATGTCTCGGAATTACAGGCAGGATTGTACCGGTTGTCGCTTCAGTCGGCGTCGGCTCGTTTGGAAAGCACGTTTGCCAAACAATAATTCCAGCGGCTCGTTTCCGCAGTTGATTTTTCGAATAAACATGGGTCATCTCAAATTTTTGGGGTGACTCATGTTTTATTTAACGAATTGATAAACAAAGGTGTAGGCCGGCCTTATGCAAATCCCGATTTTGCGAAATCGGAAGCGGCTTTTAGCAAAACCATGTTTGAGCGACGACGCAGGAGGAGCGAGTTTGGTTTTCCCCGCCAATGGCGGGGCTGAGATTTCAAGCAAAATCGTTGGATTTGCATCCAGCCTTGACTTTTTGGTCCTTTTTTGTCAAGAAAAAAGGACATAGGATATTTATTATCAATGATTTGCGAATTCCCACAAATAAAAAATCCCGAATTTTTCAGTTTTGAAAAATTCGGGATAACTCATGTTTTAATCGTTGCAACGTTGAATTAATTGCGGCCCGGCCTGCGCTGTTGCGCCTGTCGTTTTAAGCGTGCTTCCCGGAGTTTGATCAGCAACTGCTCCCGGAATTCGCGTTCTGCCTCCGGAATTTTGACAATTTTCCGGAGGGAAATTACCGAGCGCAATTTTTGGTACAGGTCTTTTTCCAGGTCTACATCGCGTTGGCGCATTTCAAAATGGCGTTTAACCTGATCTTCCACTTCGTTGTCGTTCATCAGATCAAGGCGCTTTTTGGGCTTGAGTTCCTCCTGCATCTGATCGCGCTTGTCGAGGTAGTCGTTATAAACCGGCCAGAATCCTTCGGCTTCTTCAGGCGTGAGGGCAAGCACTTCGGTGAAAATCGCAATTCGGTATGTTTTCAGCCGGTCGTCGCGGGAGTCGGGTTGCGCCCGGAGCACGCTGCCCAACAGGATTAAACCAAAGATAAAAAGTAGACGCTTCATGGCGTAATTGAATTTGGTGAACACTGATTGATTTTGGTTGCCGGCCTGCGGTTGCGTTTACAACATCAGGTCCTTAAGTTCTTCGTCGGTCATATCCTGAAGTAGTTTTTCAAGATCGTCCGGGTTGAGTTCGAGTTCGGTGGCAGGGGCAGTTTTTTCCTGTTTTGTTGTCGGTAGGTCGAGGGTGATTGCCGGCAACGACTCCTCGGGCAGTACCATGGCGATATGCTCGGGTTCCAGTTCCATGAGGTTGTTCATCAGGTAGGCTTCTGCATCATCGACACTGATTTGGGTTGCAGCCAGATCGACGGGTGCATCGGCCGGGGCAGGCGTGAAATACCACCAGGCTGCAAGAGCCAGGGTGCATATTCCGGCAAAGGCCACCGCGATGCGGGGCTGCCAAAGTTGCTGCATCAATTGCCAGAAGCTGGGCCGGGCGGTTGCCGGGCTTGGTTTCGTGGTGGCGCCGATGGCGTCCAGTTGGCGGAATACTTCGGCTTCCAGATTGTCAAAGTAGTTGGCTGGTACCCGGAACCCGTCCTGTCCTTTTTTTAATGTATTCAGAAAAGGCGCCTGGTCGTTCAACTCGTCGTGCAAGCTGTCCTTGTTTTTCATTGCTGATTGTTTAATTTTCTTGGTTTTCAATTGGTTATAAATGATCCGCTTCGCGGAAAAAACGTTCAATTTTTTTTGCAGCGTGGTGAAAGGAGGCTTTCAAAGCGCCCACGGAAGTATCCAGGATCGTCGACATTTCTTCGTAAGGCATTTCCTCGTAATACCGCATATTAAATACCACCCGTTGTTTTTCCGGCAGTTGGGCTATGGCGTCCTGCAGTTGTTGTTGGAGCGCATCGCCGTCAAACCAGGAATCTGCTTTCAGACGGCTTGCCAAAACCCCGTCGTTGTTATCGATCGAGCTGCTGTTGCGCCGTGCATTGCTTTGCAAAAATGTGATCGATTCGTTCGTCGCGATCCGGTACAACCAGGTGTACAGTTTTGATTTGCCTTCGAACTGCAACACACCCCGGTATACTTTGATAAAGGTGTTTTGCAGCACGTCGTCGGCATCTTCATGTACCAACACCATCCGGCGAATATGCCAGTACAGCCGCTCCTTGTAGGTGCTCATCAGCAGACGAAAACCCCGCTCGAAGGTTTTGTCCGAGCGCAGGAGTTTGAGGATGTGGTCGTCCGAAACGGGATTTTTTGATGCCGTAACCTGCAAGTCCGTTTGTTTTGGTTGTTATGACGGGAAAACCGGCCAAAGGTTTAAACGTGGGATATATTATCGGCGTGATTTCGAGTCACGCCGATAATAGGCCGGGTAGAATTGAACACAGCGATGCTCAGATTTTACTAACCGTTGAAGTATAAATACGCAGCAAGAATCAGCAAGATGACCAGCACGGAGGCCAGTACATCGTTCTGTGTGTAGCTGGACCGGGTCTCGGCTTTGTGGTCGGCCGTTACGGTGCCGAAAGTTAGCCCGCTGATACGCTCGTACGACGGTTTTTCGGTTGCATAACTTACACCAACCATGACCGCTGCCGAAACAAGGAAAATCAGCAGGCTGTAGTATTGAAAAAATATGTTGTTGATTATCCAGAAAAAGGAGCCTTCTGCGTAGCTGAACGTTTCCGACAAGATAACCGGCGTATCTACCGCCAGGCGGAAAAGCCCCATCAAAAAGCCGACGATGAGGGCGGCCAGGCAGCCCTTGGCGTTCAGCCGTTTGTTGAATACGCCAAAAAAGAATACCACGAATATCGGCGGCGCCAGGTAACCCTGTACACTTTGCAGATAATCGTACAGCCCGCGGCTGCCCTGGATCACCGGTATCCACAGCAAACCGATTACCACCATTACCGCCGTGGCAATACGGCCTACGCGCACCAGGTTTTTTTCCGGAGTATTCGGTCGGAATTTGGAATAAAGGTCCATGGTGAAAAGGGTGGAGGAGGCGTTGAACACACCGGCCAGCGAACTCATCAGGGCTGCCAGCAAACCGGCCACCACAATCCCCCGGATACCGGCAGGCAGCACGGATGCCACCAGTAGCGGAAAAGCCTGCTGGGCATTGGCATTGATCATGTTCCCCTCACTGTCGAGCAGGGCATTGCTGATATTGGTCATTTTGCCGCTGGCAGCCAGGGCAAAACAGATCAGGCCCGGAATAATAAAAATAAACACGGGCAGCAGTTTGAAAAATGCAGCGGCGATGGTACCGCGCCGCGCTTCCGTCAGGCTGGATGCACCGAGCATGCGCTGCACGATGTACTGGTCGGTGCACCAGTACCACAAACCGATAATGGGCGCGCAAAACAACATACCCAGCCAGGGATAGTTGCCATTGAAATACCAGGCCATTTGGGTGTCGGTTTTAACGGGCGCCCAGGTACCTTCCATACCGGCAGGAACGAGCGGCTTCCACAGGTTGAACATTTCCGATCCGGCAATTCGGCGCAATTCGCCCCAGCCGCCGAGCGCTTCCAGACCATACCAGGTGACCAGTAATGAACCGATAATAAGAATGACCGTTTGGATGGCCTCGGTGTATGCCACGGCCCGCAAGCCACCGAGGATGGTGTAAATCCCTGTGAGCACGATGACCAGGATGGAGCCGACCCAGAAACTGTTCAGGCCAAACAGGTTCATTTCCGGGATCAGGACGCCAAAAACAATACCGCCGGCGAAAATACCCACTGCCACTTTCGTAAGTACGTACGCTACCAGGGAGATCACCGAAAGCACCCATCGGGCGGTCGGTGAAAAGCGCTTTTCAAGAAATTCCGGCATGGTGAATATCCGGGAGCGCATGTAAAAAGGCGCTAGCACCCAACCCAACACCAGCAGGCACCAGGCGTGCAATTCGTAGTGCGCCATGGCAACCCCGTCGGTAGCGCCCGAGCCGGCCAGCCCGACGATGTGTTCGGAGCCGATATTCGAGGCAAAAATGGAGGCGCCGACTACAAACCAGCCCAAATTTCGACCAGCGAGGAAGTACTCGTCGGAGGTGTCGTTTTTTTGGCGGATCACCCACCAGGCAATGCCCAGGATTAGGGTAAAATAAGCGGCGATAAACATCCAGTCGAGGGTAGATAGTACGGTCATTGTT
Organism: Lewinellaceae bacterium; assembly: GCA_016716135.1. GTDB lineage: Bacteria > Bacteroidota > Bacteroidia > Chitinophagales > Saprospiraceae > M3007. The sequence goes on from JADJWX010000002.1 coordinate 464,919, forward strand.
AGCTGTTTATGTTAAGTTTTGATGTTCTTATTTTTGTCCAAAATCATTCCGATGAGTACACGCCGCCCACGTATTGCAAATAATCCACGTCGTATTCTTGGCAAGGGGCATTGATTTTTGCGGCTTCATCGATCGCGGTGTGATCTTTCCAATGAATAAACATGGCATCGGGCTCGCTTTCAAAGCCGGGCAACAGCGCAAGCGGGGTGCCGGATTTGTCCACCGCCACAGGAGTTGAGCCGGTGGTGTCCACGGCAATGCCGGCCACCCGGCTTGGTGTGCCCGGTGGAGCAGCTGCCAGTGCGGTTTTTACGGATTGCTCCAGCCCTTCGATATAGTCGAGTGGATGCTGGCGGAATTGTTTGGCGACCGGCCGGCAAAACTGCCTGGCTTGCCAGCGGGGGTAGAAGTATACGGCACTGCCCAGTTCCTCGCCGTTTTCAGCATCCACGACAACCGACCGGACGCTATCTGTGCCGTAGTCTATACCTATGACAACTTTTTTCATGTGCGTAAATATAAATGGGCATCTGCGCACATGGGGGATTATTGTTTTAGCAATGTGGTTAGAAATACGTTTCCGGCTGCAAAGCCTGGTGTACCGGGCCCTGTTCGTCCGGTATTTTCAGTGGAGGCGTTGAAATGAAAATCAGGTATATCACGTGGAAAACTGAATCGTGGCCGTCTTATAAGTTTAGTGTGCAAAAGATAGCTTCCCAATTTTAAATATGAGTCTGAATTTTCGAAATGACTTCGGAGAAGTCAAATATTTGTAGATCAGAGATTTAAGAGAGGTCGCATGTGCAGGGGTTGCACCTGGATAGTCGACCTCTCCGAGTCTTGTTTATGGAAAAATTCGGGATAACTCATGTTAAAACACATAGGCTCAAAGGACACAGAGAAATACTCTTTGTGTTCTATGAGCCTATGTGTTTAAGTAATAATCTACGGCGGATAAATACTTAGCAGTACTTATGAAACAGCCTCGATTCAGTCCTGCTTGACAGGCAAACTGTCCATATCTATTCCAATGCTCTAACCCTCCAGTTCGCGATTCAGCATCCAGCGGACGCCATATTTATCGGTAAGCATGCCAAACACGGCTCCCCAAAATGTTTCCTGCAGCGGCATGAGCACCGTACCACCTTCAGCCAGCTTGTTGAAAATGTGCTCTTGTTCTGCGCCATCCGTGAGGTTGATACTGAGTTGGACGATGTTTCCGGCTACAGATGCTTCACCGGCATCCGGCATGGTATCCGAAGCCATGAAATAAATATCGTCCGACTTAAACTCGGCGTGCATGACGCGTTGTTTGTGTGCGTCGGCGGTTTCCATCGGGCTGTCGCCAAAGCGACTCAGGGCAATAATCTCACCGCCAAAACAGCCTTTGTAAAAATTCAGGGCTTCCTCGCAGGTTCCCGGAAAACTGAAGTATACGTTCAATTTTTTCATTAGACAGGTGTATAATTTGATTTTAGTTGTTGTAAAATAAAAAATGGGAGCCATGTGACGCAAGGGGCAAACTCCTGCCAGTAGGTGCGGAAGTAAGGTAGGATGACCAGTTCCGCCCATGAAATTAAACCGGGTCTGTTCCTGTCAAAACAATTCAGAACAACACATTCAAGCGGCCCGGTGTGCCCGGGTGCGGGTAGCCGGTGGCGGAGCCGGGTTGTTTGCCGGTCCGTGCCGAAACAGGTCCATCTGGCCGTTTTGGGAGGCAAGGTCCAGTAGCCGGGCGTATTTCAGTTTTTGTTTGCTGTTGGTGCGCAAGGCAATGAGTTTGGCCAGCTCGAGGGTGATAAAAAAATCTTCGACGGGCTCGCCGGGCCGGGGGCGTTTGGCAAAATCGCGCAGGGGTTGCGGGCGGCGGATGCCCTCGCGGAATTCATACAGGTCTTTCAGCCATTTGCGTACCTGCGTTCCGTATTGTGCGGTCGGTAATTTCAGCGTCTCATACAGATTGGACACTGCGACGACTTTTGTACCGTATTTGCTTTCAAAAATTAGAAGGTCCATAGCTATTTTGTTGTTTACAACCGGCATTTGTTTTAAAAGCCGATACAAAACTAAACTATTTGTTTTTAAAAACAAATGTTTTTATTTTTATTTTTTTATAAAACAAAAGTGTTTTATTTTATAATTCTGATTTTCAGTAGATTAACCATTTCCGGGAGTGATTTTTCCGGTTTTTGCATTGCCAAGCCGCCGGAGCCGGCTATGTTTCGGCGCCATCCGAAGCCAGTGTATTGAAATAAAAACAGGCACTTATCTTTACCCCGACCAACACACAGTTTGCATGAATCTATTCGACACGTTTGCCATTCTGATCGTCCTTTCGGCATCCTTTGCCTATATCAACTACCGCTTTATTAAACTGCCCTCGGCCATCGGGCTGATGCTGATCGCCTTGCTGACGTCTATTGCCCTGGTGGCTTTGGGCAGGCTTTACCCGCCTGCGCTGGCTGATCTGACCGAGTTGATGACCGGCATCGATTTTTCCAAATTACTCATGGAAGTGATGCTGGGTTTTATGCTGTTCGCCGGGGCCATCCACATCCGGTTGGAGGAATTACAAAAGGTAAAACTGGCGGTCATTCTGTTTTCCACCATCAGCGTGGTGCTAAGCACGTTCATCGTGGGCACGGGCGCCTATTACCTCCTGGGCTGGTTTGGCATGCCGATGCCGTATTTATATTGCCTGTTGTTTGGTTCGCTGATCTCTCCGACCGACCCGATTGCCGTGTTGGGTATTTTAAAAGCAGCGCGCATCGACAAATCGCTGGAAATGAAAATTGCCGGTGAATCGCTGTTCAACGACGGCGTGGCAGTGGTGGTCTTCCTGACGATTCTGGAGGTGGCCCTGCACCCGGAAGCCATGCAATGGACCGATGTCGGCCTGCTGTTCCTGCGCGAAGCCGGTGGCGGGGTACTGCTTGGTTTGGGCGCCGGGTATGCCGGATTTGTGCTTATGCGCAGCATCGACAATTACAAGGTGGAAGTACTGCTCACCCTGGCGGTCGTCATGGGTGGCTACGCATTGGCCGACCGGCTGCATATTTCCGGGCCGCTGGCCATGGTGGTAGCGGGTATTCTCATCGGCAACCACGGGAAACGCTACGCCATGTCGGACCTCACGGCCGAATACGTGGACAAGTTTTGGGAACTGCTCGATGAAACCCTGAACGCCATTTTATTTGTACTCATCGGCCTCGAACTGGTGGTGCTGCACTGGACGACCAATTACGTAATCCTTGGCCTTATTTCCATCGTAATGGTCCTGCTGGCGCGGTTCACTTCCGTATGGGTGCCGGCACAAATCATTCGGCTGCGCGGCGAAATGACGCGCCGTACCATCCTCATCCTGACCTGGGGCGGGTTGCGCGGGGGCATTTCAATTGCCCTGGCGCTGTCGCTTACGCCGGAGTTGGGGAAGGACCTTTGGGTAACTTTGACCTATTTCGTCGTTGCGTTTTCCATCCTGGTGCAGGGCCTGACGGTTGGGCGGCTGGCGCGCGCATCCGGCTGATCTGCAAACTTGCATTCAATGATGAAAACACTGATGCTACTCCGAAATATCGCCTGCGTGTGCCTGGGCCTGGTATTTTTTACCTCGGGCATGGCTAAACTGTATGCCGGTCACGCGTTCCCGGGAATCATCGGCCCGGTGTGGCTGGAAGACGAACTGGCAAAATTCGGCCTCGGGCTGTTTGCCCGTTTTGTGGCGACCGGGCAGGTGCTGGTGGGTTTTCTGTTGCTCACCTTGCGTTTCAGCACACTGGGCGCGGTAATGCTGGTGCCGGTGGTCCTCAATATTTTAGTCGTAACAATTTCGCTGGAGTGGCGCGGCACCCCCTGGGTGGTGGCGTTTTTTCTGGCGTCCAATTTGTTCGTGCTGGCAGTTGATTACCGCAAACTGTTGCCGCTGATCGGTTACGGCGCGGAAGCGCCGGCGCCGGCTGCCCGGTTGTCCTGGCAAGGAAATTTACTGTGGTTTGCCGGGATGGTTTTTGTTTTGGCGAGCATTGGCATTTCCTTTTTTCAATTGGAATTGGGTTGGCTAGCCTGTTTTGCAGGCTTGTGCATGGCCTGGTCCGGGAGGTTTCCGGATCGCCGGGCGGAGCGGTTAAACCGGAGATAACCAACAGGCGTTTCAGGTTTTCCTGAACACTAGTGCGGGTGGAGCGCCGGTCACTCCGGGTTCTCCTGAAAGGTAAAATCGCCTTTGAAATGGATCACAAATCCGTTGATCGGATGGGATATGTTGCTGATCAGCAGCACGTACTGCTCACCGGGTTTTACCGGTACCGGCTTGAGCCAGGCATTGTCGCCCCAGTCGCTGCAACCGGCGTCTGCTGAATTACCCCATTCCCGGTCGCGCAAGCCGGTCGCGCCCAGGCAAGGACTGTTCGGATCATCAACCGGATTGGCGCCGGAAGCCATGCAGCGAATAGTTTTCTTTTTGGAACATTGACCGTCGGCGGGCAACCGGTACAACACGAAGTCGTAATCGTCGCCCAGGGAATCCGGCTGAATGGTAAACCGCAGGGTGCCGGCCTTTTCAATTGCAAAGCGCAGCCAGGTTGAATTTTCTTCTGCCTGCCCGTAATTTTCACCGTTGAAAAAACATTCAACCCTTTTTGCCTCTTCTGCGTTGTTTCCGATGCCATATGCGCCAGTAAAATGTAATTTGTACTGCGTACCGATCCAAAAGGCGGAGTCGCAATCGGCATAAAGCTGGGCGGAGGCTGGGGGTGCTGAAAACAGCAAATGTATCAGGCTAAAAATCAGGGGTACTCGCATCGGAATTCAGGTTTTAGTGGTACGTGTTTTGGAACGGTTATTTTTGCAAATTTAAGAATTATTAAACGGTGCAACCTCCGCGATTGAGGTCTGGTCAAACGCCATTATTTCATTTAACAATACGGCTTATTATGAAAACGATTTTTTGGGGATTCCTGCTTGCCGGGGGCGCCATTTTCCTGCACAACTGTACCTGGACGACCAATGAGGCGCAGGCCCAGGCGGTCAGCCAACCTGAAAGCACCGCCGACCTCGTCAAACGCGGCGAATACCTCATCACTACCATGGGCTGCAACGATTGCCACACGCCCAAGGTCATGACCGACCATGGCCCCGACCTCGACCGCAGCCGCCTGATGTCGGGTCACCCGGCCGACGTACCCCTGGCGCCTATTGCCGACAAAGAAGCGGTGCGTAAGGGAGATTGGGTACTCATGCATCCCATGGTCACGGCTTTCGTGGGGCCCTGGGGCACTTCCTACGCAGCCAACCTGACCCCCGATGCCACGGGTATCGGCAGCTGGAACTTCGAACAATTCAAAAAAGCGGTGACGGAAGGCAAGTACAAAGGCCTCGACGGAGGCCGGATGCTGCTCCCGCCGATGCCCTGGTTCAACCTGACCAAAATGACCGATGCCGATCTCAAAGCGATGTTTGCCTACCTGCAAGCCTTGCCGCCGGTGAAAAACGTGGTACCGGCGCCGGCGCCACCTACCGAGATTTAGGACCAGGTTGAGGATGCGCTTGTACCGTAAGATCTGTATGAGCAAGTGAATCCAAAAATAGTCACCACGGAGGGATGGAGAACACGGAGAGGGCCTACTCGTCCTACGACTTCAAGTCGTAGGACGAGTACTCACGTAGCCTGGCAAACATACGAGGCACGGAGGCCATGGAATTTGATGCTCTTTGCCCTCTTTGCCTTCCTGGTTTTAAAAATAATCTTCGGCGGGTCTTTCAAATTTGCCTCAAGTATTGCAGCCCTGGCTGCCGGAGGTAAAAAAAGAACTGTTTTATGCCCGCTGTGAAAATCTCCCGCCTGCTCGAAAGCGCCGCTTCATCAAGCCCTGCTCACCGGTCGAGCAACAATAATTTCTCCGCCAGACGTCCATCCCGGCTTCGTATCTGCAACAGCAGCCAGGGGCTGTCCACACCCGAAAGATCAACCGGGGCAGTGGGCAAAACCAGCGCCTCCGTTTTCAGTCGCCGCCCCAAAGGGTCGAACACCGTAAGCTGAGCCGGCAAGGCACCGGCCGGCAATTCCACTTGCACCTGCGCGGAAGCGGGATTGGGGTAGAGCCGGATTTGCGTTTCCAGGGACGGCAGGTTCGGAACGGAGGAAGTGATGGGCACGCTGTCGCAAAAAATTTCCGGCACATTGTTCAACAGTAAATTGTTTGGTTCCCGGAAACAACGAAAACCCGACCAGACGTCAATCAAAGACCGGTCGATGAGTGAAGTAAACAACCCGTGCGAGCCGCCGATGCCTTCCAGCCAAAAGTAGGTGGAATCAAAGGCGTTGGTTTGGCTATTGAGAAAAAACAAGCGCCGGCGCAGGCTACCGTCGTTGAGTTGAATGGAATCGCTGTACGCATACTTGCGCGGTTCGGGCTTCCAGTCGAGGATTTGGCCTGGCGTCAGGTCAAAATCATAAAGTAGCGTGGTCTCACCAGGTTGGAAGAAATAATTCACCAAGTTTGGATAATAGTACCAATTACCGGGCCCTGCGAAATCGGTGTAGTACACTTTTTGGGCGGCCAGATCCTGGCTGATGGCGCCCATAAGCACCGGAGGGGCGTCCAGCAATTCCGCTGAAGCATCCGGGCATGGATCGGTGCCGGTGTAATTGGGTTTGTAGAACACCTTTTTCGTGTATGCATAATCCGTTAGAAAGGTGTCGCTTTTCAGCATATACTGATAACCGTTGAACCAGCAAAAACTACCCTCGTCCTCGCTCCAGATAGCCAGGTTGAGCGGGAAGGGTTTGTAACCGGGGGCGAACGGCGACTCGCAATCGGTGTTCGGGTACTCGTCGTCGGCGTAACAATCCAGCACGTAATAAATTTCCGTCAAGGGCGACTCGATATCCCAAAGGATCAGGTGGCTCCCGCCCAGGCGTTCGTACACCCGGGTGGGTGTTTGGAAGGTATCGCTGCCGAAGATGGTGTTCACCAGCACCAGGTCCTGGTACTGCAACGGAATGCCCTGCCAGGTCGTATCACCGGTGGCTTCCACGACGGCGTAGGTATTCGGGCTGTTGGTCAGCCAGATGGTGTCGCCCGGCTGGCGGGTGAAATCGTACAAGAGCCGGAAGTAGGTTTGATCCCAGTAAAACACCGAGTCGTTGCGGGAAAAGAAGTATTCATCCTTGTACGTGTAATGATAGGCGCCGAAAGTATTGTGGAGCGTAGTCACCTGCATTTTGGCGCAGGATTCGCCGCCGACCGTTTCGGTGCCGGCGTACTCGATGACTTCCGTGCCGAAGCCGCCAAGGCTGTAGTAGGAATACTGCCAGATGGAGCCAGTTGGAAACCACTGGGTGTTTTGGGCAAACAAGTGGGTGGAAAGAGCAAAGCAGAGGAAGAGTAGAAGGTTTTTCATAACAGTATATATTTTTTTCAAAGCTATCGGGTTTCGGAGGGGTATGTTTTAAAACATTCTCCGTTTGCCAATTTTTGCACAATAAAACACTGTCCGGGCAACCGTTTGCAACATATTCCCACCATTGTTTTTGCCGGCAAATTCTTTCATTAAAAAATATTCAATCCTGATGAAAAATCTGACTTTGGCGCTGCTCGGCGCCCTGGCATTGTTTTTTGCCTGCCGAACCGACCAACCGGAATCACCGGCACCCAACGCCAACTACAGCAACCTGGCGGTAGGCAACTACTGGGTCTACGACCAATACTACCTCGACACCAACGGTGTATACACCCCGTTGGGCCGAACGGACAGCAACTTTGTGGAAAAAGACACCCTGATCAATGGCCAACTCTATTTCAAACTCATGGAAGCGCTTCCGGAAGGGCCGCTTCCGGGGCACCGGCCTGTTTTTCTGCGCGACTCGCTGCACTACATCGTCGACTGGCAGGGAACAATCCGGTTTTCTTCCGAGAATACGGTGGACACCCTGACCAGCCGGTATTTCACCGCCATTTATCATCCGCCTGCGGTGGATACTTTCGCGTTTATTTTTGGAAAAATGGAAACCCCGGACGTGCAAATTCAAACCCCGGCCGGCACTTTTACCGCTAAAAATTTTCGCGAAACCTATCGTATGTGGCCGGCATACAGTAATGCGGGCGATACGCGCCGGGTCGACCACCACTACGTGCAAGATGTCGGCATTGTGGATGAAACCCTGTATTTCTACATAAACAACCCGGAATATTACATTGTCAGGCGGTTGACGAAATACGGGACGCAGTGAGTTTGGCTTCGCTGGCGTATGCCCGGAAATACCGGGGAACTCGTCCTACGACTTCGAGTCGTAGGACGAGTTGGGCAAGGCTCTACTTCGGTGCTTTCGCCGGATTGAGCAGGTCGTAAAACTGATCCAGTTTGGGCAGGATGATGATCCGCGTGCGGCGGTTGGTAGCGCGGCCTTCGGCGGTATCGTTGCTGGCCAGGGTGTTGTACTCCCCGCGGCCGGCGGCGATCAGGCGGTTGGGGTCGATGTTGTAGTTCTTTTGCAGGGCGCGCACCACCGAGGTGGCGCGTTTGACGCTGAGGTCCCAGTTGTCTTCCATGCAATTGTTTTTGATCGGCACATTATCCGTGTACCCTTCGACCATGACCTCCAGGTCGGGCCGCGACTCGACGATACGGGCGATTTTGCCCAGCACTTCGATGGCGCGGGGCGTGAGGTTGGAGCTGCCGCTTTGGTACAGCATTTTGTCCGAGAGGTTGACGAACACCACCGTTTTGTCCACCTTGACTTCCACGTCTTTGTCTTCGATGCCTTCGCTGAACACGCTTTTCAGGTTGACGGCCAGGGCGAGGTTGATCGAATCTGCTTTCGACTTGGCGGCCTGGAGCAGGTGGATGTACTTGTCTTTCTTCTCCAATTGGGAGAGCGTTTCCTTGATATTTTCGTTGGCCGATTGCGACAGCGCGGTGAGGTCGCCCACCTGGGTGAGTTGTTTATCGCGCTGAGCTTTGGCGTCGGCGAGTTGGTCGCGCAGGTCCTTCATTTGTTCTTCGCGCAATTGGATGGAGTTTTGCGCTGTGCGCATATCGGCTTTGAGCCGCTCCCGGTCCTGTTCGCAGGCCTGGAGTTTATTGGTGAGTTGGTTTAGGTTGGTGCCGCAATTGGTCAGGTCTTTATTGGCGGCTTCCAGTTGGGTTTGCAGGTCGGTCTGCATCGAAACGAATTTCTTCTTGCTTACGCAGGAGAAGGCGAGCAGACTAAGGGTGGTAAAAAGTAAAAATTTGACTGTTAAACGCATGCGTGATCGGAATTAGAATGGTAAAAAAGGTTGAAGCGGCAAAGGTAGCCTCAATATGGAGCCGGTGGCAAGGGTTGGGGGGAGGTTTAATGGAAATTAAATTTATTACCACCCGGATGGCCTGTATGCACTGTGATGAGTCATACGAATCAGGAAGAACACGCACTTTACCCCCAATTTGCATAAACCTAGTTTGCCGGTTCACCCAAGTTGATTTTACCGCACCTGTCCTAAATTGTAATAGCAACCTGTTGAAAATATCCAACCTTTGTATTTCAGGAAATATCCGGTCGGACCATTTACGCCGGTTGTCGTCCAACTCCGGAAATATCGAAACTGTGCTCCAATTTTTATTTGCCGAAACAGTCCGACATTAAAGCCGCCGCCAAAGACCCATGAGAGATCAAATTTAGATTGTGGGTCGTCGAAATCCAGCCAGCCAGCCGGCACGCCACCTTCCGGGTTGGATGTAATAACTCCGGGTAGTCGATAGGCAGGATTAACTCAGGTGTTGCCAAACAGCTGGACCCGTTTCCCATACCGCAACTCAAGTAAAAATGGCATGGTTAAAAATGGATAGCGTCGACTTATACTGGCTAAACCAAGTGTGCCATCTTCCGGAAAAACGACCGTTACATTGGCCGGCTCCCAGCGCCGTTCTTCATAAATAAATTCAGTTCGGAAATACAGGGGTTTGAATAGGCGAAAACTGAACCCCAACCCGCCCATTGGAGCCGGTTGCATGGGATCGTAAGGCGCGATGGCGCTTCCTTCAAAATTATGGAGACTGGGACGGATCATACCGCCAATTACACCAATTTCGGCATTGAGCTGTGCATTGATCTGGGAGAGTAGACTGCACAGGAATATTGCGGTTAAGCAGGATTTTATAGTGAGCATGGCACGAATCATTTTTTTACATCCGGCCCCGGTCGGCACATGTCAAACATGCCTGGCCGGGGCCGGGTTAAAATTAACTATTACTGTTTGGAAACAAGTATGCGGCCATGTTTCCGGTTGGTGCCGTCTGTTGCAAGAAGATAGTATTGGCCATTTGGCAAATGGCTGGTTTGTATTGGGTGATAGTACGATTCCGGATTGGTTGTCAAAACAGGTTTGCCATGCAGGTCCATGACCTGAAGCGTGGTTTTTTCCAAAATAAATTCTTCCGGCAAGTAAACCAGGGTGACGTCGGAAGCCGGGTTGGGAAATACCAGCAACCGATCGGTTTTTGCATGGGGCAGGATGGTTTGTTCATCAGAAACAGCCATAAACGAGGAGCAAGGGTACCGGATTTCAAAAACAAAGGACTTGGAGTAACCGGCCATGCAACCGGTTCCGCCCAGTACCGTACAGGTTATCACGGCAAAACCAGGCCCGTTGGTCGTAAAACCAAAGCCTTGGTTACTCCCAAACCCGGAAATGGGTCCGGTGTAGGTCCAGACAAGACTGGCATTGCTCGGCACCGGCGCCCCGTTGGCCAGGCTAGTTGTGATGGTATAGTTCGCATATGCGCAGATGAGATTGTACGGACCGACGTTTGGACCGTTGTTGTTTGTAAATGGGAAAATGGTGTGTTTCAGATCGGCTTCGCTGGGCAGTCCCCAAGTCAGATTTCGGCGAACCGAGCGGGCAATCAGCTGGCCACCGCACTCATTGGGCAAAAGAATATCGCACTCAATCCAGGCCGGACAACCGACACAGCTGCCATTCGCATGGAACATGACATCGGCTCCGCTTCCGGTTATGGTAATATTGGAACTGGATCGCCAGTTGTACGTATAATTTCCCACCGCAGTACCCGAAGTATTGATGTTGGGCGCCCGAACATCCTGCATTAAGCCCACACAGGGAATGCGCGTGGGGCCACTCAGGAGTGCAAATGTCGCATTCTGGGTCAGTGGCGCAGCACCGGCCGGGTCCAACCAGGCAGCGAATCCCGCTCCCCACGACAAATCAAAACGCCCAAACCAAATATTCGCATTCATAAAGGCACCTTCAACACATACAGGACTTGGCCCGCCTGTGCATGAACCGACAATCCGGTGGGCCGGATTCAGCATGGCAGAGCCGGAGGAGCCTCCTTCAAGTGCCCCGTAATCGCCACCCGGAACATTGTCGCCGGTATTAAATCGCCACATAGACCCGACGGGCATAGTCCCGATATTAGTAAAAGGTTCGGGATTAGGATTGGCAATGGAAGGGTCAATATCTCCACTGATCCGCATGGTGGTTCCAGCCGGGTGATGCAATACGGTGGAGCGGGCAGGCGGTACGGGCGATCTGTCCCAACCAAGATAAAACAGGCCATGTCTGGGTTGCGGTACCGTATTGAGTTCCAGTAGCGATTCATCTGAGACCAACCCTGTGGCAGCGCGCAACGTAGTGCCTACAAAAGTGATAAGGCTGTTGGAGCCCGTATAGTCAAAAAATCGAACTGATACATTGGCAAAGTTTTGAATGCCGGCATTACAGTGATCGGCTGTCAGTAGTAAAGGGTCAAGATCATTATTAGTGTTATTAATTAACGTTGCCGTACACAAGGCAGTAGATTGATTCAGTAATGTTCTGCCGACTGCACGCTGCTCCACCCGGAAACAATTGCCGGCGCCTCCCGACACGTTGACATGGCAGGTTAATTCACGCGCTTCAACGTTTCGGTAATAGGAAAAAACCGGTCCTCCTTCCCGGTACCCATATCCTATGCTTTTTAACGTCAACGGTTCCGGTGCAGGGGAAGTCAGCGGAATCCGATAAAAGATGGTCAGTTCTTTACCCGGGAGCACTTCGGTAGAGATATCCTCACCGGCCTCAAACATCTCGCTGGTCAGGGGCCCGTATAGGATTTGTTGGTGCTCGTCAATCAGATAAATTTCAGCGCCTTCCGAAAGTCGCAACGCCTGGAATGTCACGCTAAGGCTTTGGGCAAATTGCGTTTGGACCTGTAAAACCCAGTTCTGGTAATTGCCATCGATCACCCAACTGCCCGCATTGGCAGTTGTCAGCCCGGTCGGGATGCTTACGGCAAACCGGTATGGCCGGGCAAAGTCCACTTCGTCTTTGTCTTCCTCCACAAGGGCATTCCGTTCCGCTACGCTCAAATCGCCGAGGTAAACAGGTGAAAACGCACCGGACTGCTCTGCGGGCATCAACTCCTGGATCACCTTTGACGAAACGATCCGGGTTTCAACTTGAGCAAAAGATGCCATTGAACAGCATAAACAGGAAATAAAAATGAATAATAGATTTTTCATGGTGTTACAAAAGTTTAGAGGTGATAAAATCTTTCTATGCCCGATCGGTTGCATGACCGGCTCGAAATACAAAGTTCACCCCCCGCTTACCCCGATACCGGGGTGTTTTGGGACATTTTTGGGCATTTTGGGAAGTACCTGTTGTGTGGGTCAGACACCCGGCTCAGCGCTTGACAGTACTGCGCAAATCTCTCGGCGTTCCGAAGGCGTCAAAAATTTGATCCAAATCTTTTGGTCGCAGAGCACCCCGGTGCAAGATCAGGTTGGATTGTCTGCACCATCGGTAAAAGGTGCGGCGATCAATACCATATAAATCCGCAAGTTGTTGTCGGGTTAGACAATTAGGAAAAGTTTTACTCGTCATGATTAGCAGGTGTTTTGGATTGCCGGAAGCTTTGACACGCTCCAGATTATCCAGGTGGGTTATACAATATTTGGCTGCTTCCCTTACCCGGGAAGACGGCTACACACTAACATCCCTTTCGAACTTGTTTCGAACGGGCTTCTGCTAATTTACCCTGAATTGAAATACCGGGTACCGCAAATTGCCGGGCTCAAATGATTTATCCCGAATTAGCGGCCCCCCTGTGTTGTGGCTTGCAAAATTAAACTTTGCCGACAATTAACCCAGAGGAACCGATGAAATCTACCCTCAAAACCAATACCCAAAATTAAAATACAACTCCCCGCCCCGGTTCGAATACCCGTACGTCACTTCCACCGGCCCCAAAAAGGTGTCGATGCCGTAAGACAGGCTCAGGCTGCGCAACACATCCACGCTTCGGGAAAACGGCGCCTGCGAATCGCTGAGCGAGGCCAGATGCCCGCCGGCGCTGAGGTAGTGGTTTTTTAAAACCTGCAACTGAAAAACCAGCCCGGTTTTCAGCAGATTGTCCCCCGAAGCGTTGGCAAAGGCAAGTCCGGGAAACGGCCGGAAATTATTGATCAAATTGCGGTTGATACTGCCCAGAAAGTAGCGAAACGGCGGCGCCGGCACACCGCGCGTGTTGCCGGCATCGAGTGTCAGGCGGGCAGCCAGCCGCTTGCCCAGGGGGCGGCTCCATTCCAGGCGGAGGTCAAAATTCCAACCCAGTTTGTCGGCCTGGTCTTCGTATTTCAACGACTGGATCGGTTGGATTGCCCGCGCCGTGAGCCCGGCCAGCAAACCGCGGCGGGTAAAAAAGATGCGGTCGCGGCTGTCGAATCGGAAAAAGAATTTGCCGGAAGCGTACCAGCCTTTTTCGTCGATGTATTTTTCCTCGGTCAGGTAGTTGACCGCCTGGTCGGTAGACGTTTTGAAAAACTTGACCTCGGCGGCCAGGCCCAGTGCAAACTGGTTGTTGGAAGCCAGGTTCACATAGGCCTCCTGGGTAAAGTCGACCAGGTTGAACAGCAGGTTTTGCACCGAAATATTGCCCCCGATATCCACCTGTACCGGCAGGTCGACGGGCAGGTCCACCAGGTTGAGCCGCGAGTTCAAACCCCAACCCGGCCGTTTGCCGTTTTCCACGTAGTAATGCAGGTTGTAACGCAGTTTGTCGCCCACAATACAATCCACCGAAAGAATGGAACTGTTGAACAGCAGGTTGCGGAAGGTGCCGTTGAGCAACAGGCTGCTTTTGTACACCTGGTCGTAGTGCAGGCCCATACGCAGGCTGCTCTCATAACCGGGTTTGGTATGCAGTTGCAAAAAAAGGGTGCGGCCGCTGTCGGGCGCCGGCTCGAAATGGTAGTCAATGTATCGGAAATTATCCGTGGCATACAGCGCGGCTATACCTTCGCGAAATTTTTCGAAGGTGATCGGCCCGGGCAGGGGCTCCGGAAACTTGCGCAACAGCGTCCGGTATTTCATCGCGGGTGTTTCCGCTACCTGCACGCTGCTGATTTGCAAGGGCGCTCCTGCTGTTGCCAGCGGGTCTACGGCAATCCGCGCGGGCTGCGGCAGTGCCTGCTGGCGCCGGGCAATCCCGGTCAGCTGATCCCAATATTGCCGCGCGGCCTGCTCGCCCCGCACCATCAGCGTATCGACGGCTTCAAAAGAGGTGACCCCGTAGCCTTCAATGTCGGGCAGGATCAACAGGTCGCAGTATTGCATTTGTTCGCGCGAGCGGGCGATCATCTGGTAGGAGCCGATCTGCTCGATGATCTTTTCCATCGACAGCAACTCCTCCTTTTCATAGGGCTTCGACTCCACATTGATGCCGATTACGATGTCCATGCCCTTTTCGCGCACTTCTTTGGCCGGAAAATCATTGACCACACCGCCGTCGGTGATCAGACGCCCGCCCACGTCCACCGGCGCCAGTAAGCCCGGAAAAGACCCGCTCGCGCGCATGGCTTGCGCCAGGCAGCCCTGTTCCAGCAGTACCTGTTCGCCGGTGCTGACATCGGTGCCAACACAAAAAAAAGGCACGGGCAACCGGCTGAAATCGGTAATGTGGTACACATGGTGCGTGAGTGCACTCATGAAATCAAAGGCCTGCTGCCCCTCCGAGAGTGCCGAAGGCAAGGCGAGTTTGAAATCCTTGAAGGAAAGCCGGAAGGCATATTTTTCGCCGTATTGTTTGCCGAAAAAAGGCTGGTACCGGCGCAGCATCGCATCTTGCAATACCGCAGCCAGGTCGTTGCTGCGCAAAATACTGTCCAACTGATCCACCGACCAACCCGCAGCGTACAGCCCACCGACTATCCCGCCCATGCTGGTTCCGCCGATATAATCAATCCGAACGCCGGCTTCCTCCAGCACCCGCAAGGCGCCCACGTGGGCAACGCCCTTAGCCCCGCCGCCACTCAGCACCACACCGACACGCAGGGGTTGCTGGGCAAAAAGGGTCAGGGAAAGGAAAAGGAAAAGGATACAGGATAGTTTTTTCATGGGCCAAGGCGCGTTTAACATGAGTCCTCCCGAATTTTTCCATAAAAAAGACCTCGGAGAGGTCAAATATTTGTAGAAATGTCGGTTACCCGTTGCCCGACCTCGGAGAGGTCGAATATCCAGGTGGCAACTCCTGTACATGCGACCTCTCCGAGGTCGTCAAGCGCCCTTAAATCTCTGATCTACAAATATTTGACTTCTCCGAAGTCATTTTAAAAATTCGGGATGACTCATGTTATTCACTTTTTAGCGCGCCGCATCACTTTGCGAAGGGTATCCACCGTGTCCAACACAGCTTTTTCGTAGGTGGCAGCGCCTTTTTTTGCGATGTGATCATCGCCGGGAATAACGAGCCGGATTTCACAATATTGGGTGGCGACGCCATTTCCCTCTTCAAACAGTTTTACGTCGGCGCGTATAATTTTGTCGTTGTGGTCAAACAATTTGCGCACTTTGTCTTGTACGTGTTGTTGCAGGTCTTCACTTGCCTTGAAATGTACACTTTGGATGTTGATGATCATGTCACTATTCATGTTGCTAGATTTTAGTCTTTCCAGTTGGGCCAGCGGCCGGGTGTTGCCGGAGCGCCGTTCAATTCCAACTCCTGCTCAACGGTTTCTATTGTTCCGGCAATGGCTTTCATTTGGGTCAACAACTGCCCGAGCTGTTTAGTTGCGATCCGGTAATTTTCGCGAAATGTCTCCGTTGGTGCGGCTGTGGTGTTCCACATGCCGTCTTCGATTTCGTTGATCCGGCCGTTGAGCGATGGTGGTGTTTCAAACTGCCGGCGGGCCAGGCTGGCATCGCCGCTGAACGCTCTGCCGACCACCTGCAATTGCCGGCCAATATCGTATGTTTTTTTCAACAATTCCTTTGGCGGCGCCGGCATATCCCGCAACGCGGTTTCAATATGGCCGAGCCGGGAGTTGAGTTCATTGCGTACCAGGTTGGCCGCGCTGGCTGCCTTACGCAGGGCGCTTATTTTTTTACAAAAATCGAGGTACTCGCGTTGGTCTTGCGCGGGCAGGGTGGCGTTGTTCAGCGACTTGGTCTGGAACGATACCGGCCCCGCCAGGGGACTCAACACCCCGTCTTCATATTTGAACAACGCAACGTTGTAGGTTCCGGCCAATGCCAAATGCCCTACCTCGCTGCTGCCGAACAGCTGATCGGGCGCCGGGGTAAAGCGGCCTGTAACAGGCGCCGGAGTGTTGTAGCGGAAATCCCAAACGAGGCGTTTCAGCCCTTTTTTTGCCGGCGCCTTGATGTGGCGCACGACCTCCCCGTCCGAATCAGTGATCGTAAACAGCAAATAGGGGTCAGGTTGGCTGTCTTCCGCCCGCATTGCCTCGGCATCGGGGTAGTACGCGGTTTCCTTTTTTTCGGCTTTCGGCTTTTTCCGCTTCGCGGCGTTTGTCTTGCAGGGTTTTGATGTCGTCTTTCAACCAGTAGGTAAACACGGCGCCGACGGGCGGATTTTCCGCGGCGTAATAGCTGCTGCCCAAATGCCCCTTGTCGCGCAGGCCGAGCGGCTTGCTCGGGATGAACATCCAGGCATCTTTGACCGGGTAAATCGCCACCTCCTTGTCGAATGTTTCTTTTTGCACATTGCGCAGCGGCGAGTAGTCGTCGAGGATGTAAAAACTGCGCCCGAAGGTGCCCAGCACCAGGTCGTTTTCGCGGCGCTGAATTTCGATGTCGCGCACGGCAATGGTGGGCAGGCCCGCTTTCAGTTGCACCCAGTTTTGGCCGCCGTCGGGGCTGAAGAAAACGCCGAACTCCGTGCCGCAGAACAACAGGTTGCGGTCCACATGATCTTCGGCGATGGTGTACACGCTGCCGCGTTCGGGCAGGTTGCTGCTGATGGCCGTCCAGGAGTTGCCGCCGTCGGTGGTTTTGAGCAGGTAGGGTTTGAAGTCGCCGTAGCGGTGGTGGTTGAAGCAGACGTAGGCGGTGTTTTTGTCAAATTGCGAAGCGATTACCTGGTGCACATACGATTGCGCGGGCACGCCGGGCAGGTTGTCGAACTGGTCCCAGGTTTGCCCGCCGTCGCGGGTGCGCCAGAGCAGGCCGTCGTCGGTGCCTACCCAGAGCAGGTTTTCGTCGAGGCTGCTTTCGGCAATGCTGGTCGTTTGGCCGTAAATGTCGGTGGAGCCGTTTTTGGCCACGGCGTCCATGCTCCACACTTTGCCCATCACTTCGAGTTTGTTGCGGTCGAGGCCGCGGGACAGGTCGGGGCTGATGGCGCGCCAGCTGTTGCCGCGATCGTCGGTGCGGAACACGATGTTGGCGCCGAAATAGAGCCGGGTCGGGCTGTGGTTGGAGATGTATAGCGGGGCGTCCCAGTTCCAGCGCAGGGCCGGGTCGTTTTCACCCTCCTGCGGTTTGATGGGCAGGTATTCGCCGCTTTTCCGGTCGAAGCGCACCAGGCCGCCATACTGGCTTTGGGCGTAAATGATGTCGGGGTTGGTGGGGTCTACCTGCGTTTCGAAGCCATCGCCGATGCTGGTGATGTACCAGTCGGAATTCGGGATACCGTTTTCGCTGATGGTGCGGCTGGGCCCGCCGAGGCTGAGGTTGTCCTGTGTGCCGCCGTGCACATGGTAAAACGGAAATCCGTTATCGGTGGAAACTTTGTAAAACTGCGTGATCGGCATGTTGTGCTTGAACTCCCAGGTGGCGGCGAAATCCCAGGTTTCGTAGATGCCGCCGTCGCAGCCTACGCGCAGGTGGTTGGTGTTGGTTGGGTCGATCCAGATGCAATGGTTGTCGATGTGCTTGTTCAGTTCGCCCAGGTTGCGCAGGGTTTTTCCGCCGTCGTCGCTGACCTGGAAGTAGGTATCGGTGATGAAGATGCGGTCGGCATTTTTGGGGTCGCAGATCAGTTCCTGGTAGTAATTGCCGCTGGTGTAGGCGCCGCTCATTTTGCTCCAGCTGGCGCCGCGGTCGGTGGAGCGGTACACGCCGCCTTTCCCATCCTGTGCTTCCACTACGGCGTACACGTAATCGGGGTTGACGGGCGATACATCGATGCCGATGCGGCCGATATCGCCGGAAGGCAGGCCGCCGCCGAGTTTGTTCCAGGTGGCGCCGCCGTCGGTGCTTTTGAACAGCGCCGACTCCGGGCCGCCGCCGATGTAGGTGAACACCTTGCGCTGGCGCTGGTGAAAGGCCGCGTAGAGCACCTGCGGATCGCGGGGGTCCATCACGAGGTTGTTGCAGCCGGTATATTCGCTGACGGCTTTCACGCAGGTCCAGGTAGCGCCGCCGTCGGTGCTTTTGTACACGCCGCGCTCGCCACCGTCGCTCCAAACGGGGCCATAGGCGGCTACGTACACCGTGTTGGAATTGGTGGGGTCGACGAGCACATTGGCGATATGCTCGGATGTTTTCAGGCCCATATTTTTCCAGCTTTTGCCGCCGTCTTCGCTTTTGTACACCCCGTCGCCGTAGGCGACCGAGCGCTGGTTGTTGTTTTCGCCGGAGCCGACCCAGACGACGTTGGCATTGTTCGGATCGAGCGCCACGCAGCCGATGGAGTAGGAACCTTCGCCATCGAAAACGGGCGTCCAGGTCGTGCCGGCGTTCACGGTTTTCCACACGCCTCCGGAGGATACGGCCACGTAGTATTCGGCGAAGTTGTTGGGATTGACTGCAAAATCGCTGATGCGGCCCGAGGTGACGGCCGGGCCGATGCTGCGGAATTTCAGGGCGGAATAGGTCGACGATTGCAGGTAGGCGGGTTTGTCGGGCATTTTGGTTTTATCTTCTTTTTTTTGGGAAAAAAGCGGGGCGTGGAGCAGGGTGGTGCAGAGGAGGAGGGTGAGAAACTGGCGCATGCTTAGGCGGTGTTGGTTTGTGATTGGGCAAAAATAGGCTCTTCGATGGTTTTTGGGTAAGGACTCGACGAAAAGCCCGGGGAGCAGGGGTTTGTTGCGGGTTTGGTGGGGTTTCCCGCAGATTTTAGGATGGCTCTTGCAGGGTGTTTTCCCGCAGATCGACGCAAAAAAATATGGTAGAGTAGAGAGAAGCGGCACAGCCGCTTCTCTCTACTCTACCGGGAAAACTAGACTACGAGGGGGAATAAACCCTGGAAAGGAGTTCCTGCAGCCAAAAACAACCCTGAACGTAAAACCTGCGGTAGCTAACAGGGTATAGCCAACAATCAACCGGCAACAATTCCCGTACCTTCGTGTTCAGCAAACTATGGCCGAAAACAATCCGTCTTATTCGTACATCACCTATGGCGCCCGGGTAAGCGCCGAATCGGTAACCAAACTGCTCGATCATGCGCTCGACAGCCTGACGCATGGCGCCGAACGCCCTACACCGGTATGCATCTGGGGCTTGCACGGCATTGGGAAAACAGAACTGGTACGCGACCTGGCGCAGGCACGCGGCTGCGCTTTTGTGTATATCGCGCCGGCGCAGTTTGAAGAAATGGGCGATCTGCTGGGTATGCCCCAAATCAGCCGCGACCCGGCAAAAGGCGAGGTGACGCGTTTCGTAGCGCCCGAATGGGTGCCCCGCCAGACCGGCCCGGGTATTCTCTTGCTTGACGATGTGAACCGCGCCGACGACCGCATCCTGCGCGGCATCATGCAACTGCTGCAAAACTACGAACTGGTGTCCTGGACGTTGCCCCAGCGATGGCTCATTGTGTGTACCGCCAACCCCGACGGCGGCGACTACTCCGTGACGACTCTCGACGAAGCCATGCTGACCCGCATGCTGCATGTGACTATGGAGTTTGACGTGCAAGCTTGGGCGCGCTGGGCGGAGCGTACGGGCGTGGATGCGCGCGGCATCAATTTTGTGCTGGCCTACCCGGAGCTGGTCAATGGCCGCCGGACAACCCCGCGTTCGCTGGTACAGTTTTTCAACAGCCTGGAAATGCTCAACGACCTGCGCGAGCATCTCGGGTTGGTACGCCTGCTCGGCGACGCAGCGCTGGATGCTGAAACCACCCAGGCTTTTCTCGCCTTTGTCAACCTGAAACTCGACCTGCTGCCGACGCCGGAGGAAATCCTGGAAACGCCCGATTTCGACCTGATCGCCGGCCGCCTCCACCGGCTGGTGCACGAGGGCGACACCAAGCGGCTCGATATGCTTTCCGTGATTGTCACACGCCTGAATAATTACCTGCTGGCGCGGCCTTCCGAGCTGTCTGATCAGGAATTCAATAACCTCCAGCGTTTTCTTCTGCTCGATTTGCTGCCCAACGACCTGCGGTTGGCGATGGCCCAGGAGCTCACCCGGTCGAAGCGGCCGGGGTTGATGAAGTTGTACGCGGTGCCGGAGGTGGGGCAGTTGTTGTTGAAGAAGATGTGAGGAAGGGTTGGAGGAGGCGCCCTTGCCATTTCTCATAGTTTTACTTTTCACATACGGGTATTGATTCCGGGCAGTTTCCCGGAACTTGGCAGCGGCAGATCAACGCCTTTTGGCAGCCTGGCGGTTGTTCAATTTCTGTTTCTCCTGAAAATTTCTGCCTGCGCACTGTAGTGATCCGGAGTTCCCCCCGTCTAACGGTTTAAGGGAGTGTTTAAATTATTATTTACAGTGAACGAAGGCGATTTCGACAAACTTGTACACGAACACCAAGGCCTCATCTGGAAGCTCTGCAAAACATTCTTTCGAAACGAAGCAGACCAAAAAGACCTCTTCCAGGATATCCTGTACAAACTTTGGAAAGGCAAAGACTCCTTTCAACAGCAGTCCAGGGTGTCTACCTGGATATACAGGGTAGGCCTGAACCAGGCAATTGATAAAACCAGAACGAAAAAGAAGGGACTTGTTAGTCTGAGTGAGGCAAATGCCTTGAACCTGGCGACGGAGAGAGCCCGGCAACCTGAATACGATATCGAAGCGCTCTATCGGGCAATTGACCAATTAAAACCACTGGAAAAGGCGCTGATCCTGCTATACTTGGAACAGGAAACATACCGGGATATTGCCGAAGTGATGGGCCTCAGCGAAAAGAACGTAAGTGTGAAACTGGTGCGCATCAAGGAAAAGTTGAAAGGCTATTACCTCGACGTTATCAAACAACTGGAGCAACATGGAACTTGAACAGATCTGGAACAGACAACGGGTATCCGATAATGAACGTGACTGGATTTCCCGGGAGGCGTTGCGAACATTCCGAAAGCGCTACGCCATGGGCATAATGCTGCCCAAGTATAGATTGCTGGTATTCGATTCCGTTTACAAGGCAATTGTTGTACTGGGTTATGTTTGCCTTTTCTGCATCGGAGAATTAACCTTGCTAAAAGCAGGTACAACTATCCTTATTTCGGGTGCGATGGGGCTGCTGATCCTGAAGAATTTCCGGCTTAAAAAGGCAATCCAAAATCTGGACACATCCCAGGATATTATCCGTACGCTAAAAGAGCAATACCGGCTCCTCTATAGGTTTTACCGGGAATTTCTGCCGATTGGTTCCATGACGAACCCTTTTCTGGTATTGGCGGGCTTCCAGTATTACCATTTACTCAAGTATCAGGAAGATGGCCTGGTTCTTTTGCTGCATGATCCGGTTATCTATATCTTCCTGGTATTGGCTTTTGTTGTGCCGTTCGTGGTGAATAAAATTACATACGCTGCAGAGCTGAAGGAGTTGGAGCAACTAATAGATATCGGGCTTGATGAAGTATCCAAAGAAATCGACTTAATTCGGATCAAGGAGAAAAAGCGCGCGCGACGCATACTGTTCAGCCTGCTTGTCCTGATCGGATTGCTGACTTTGCTTATCATCCTAAACGCAATCATTTGAACAAAGAACATTCGGTTTTTCAATTTTTTGCCCTGGTTTAAAGCCTTGGACTTTGTTTGTAACACTGTACCTCTCTAAATAGAAACTGAACAGTTTAACCACTTTCATTTTGGCTAATAGTCCCCCCCCAGGGCAAACGCATCAAAATTGTTCAATAATTGCCTATTACCCACAAAAAAACGGCCCAGCGGTCCTGTTTCCCGTGGCCCAGCGGGCCACTATTGGGCAAATATAAATCGTGTAATACCGACCCGCTGGGCCGGAAACAATCATCAGTGGGCTAATCCTACGACCAAGATACCGCCCCATCCGGGGCGATTTTGATGCGTTTGCCCTCACTAGCCCCCCCGCTCAGCCAAACGGGAACATGAGCCTTCATTTTTTATCCGAAAACTGCATAATTATGAAAAGCGATGTAAAACATAAAAAGGGACACTTTATCAGCCTTGGAATAGCCATGGGAATACCACTAGGAATTCCGCTTGGTTTAGCTTTGGGTAATATTGCGTATGGGCCACTGATCGGTATATGCGCGGGCCTGACCGTTGGGTATATTTTGGAGAAAAAATTCAATGCCGGCGCGGAAGAAATCTTTGAGGCAGAATATGCAAAGCAAAAACGTATAGCCTTGATACTGTTGGGAATTGGTCTGTTTGTGCTTGCTACGGTTGCGGCAGTCTGTTTTTCTTAACATTCCTAATACAACATCATTCAGAAAAGTGAAAAAAGCAGGGCTACTGTTGCCGGTATTGGATTTACTATCCGCCGGGGTTGATGAAGTTGTATGCGGTGCCGGCGGTGGGGCAGTTATTGTTGAAAAAATGCGCGGGTGCACGTTTCAAATCTTCCTGATCCCTAATCAGACCACGCCCAGCTTTTGCCCGAACCGGATCAGTTCCACTTTATTCGAGGCGTCGCATTTGCTGTACATGTTTTTAATGTGGGTTTCCACCGTATGCAGGCTGACGAAGAGTGCTTCCGCAATTTGTTTGTTGGTTTTGCCTTCGGCCATCAGCCCCAGCACGTCGAGTTCGCGCCGGGTAAACGGATGTGTTTTGGATGATGCATTGGGCGCGTTGCCGAAGGTAGCGGTCTCCGGTTGGTCGAGGATTTGCTCGATCAGTTCATCGGCCAGGTGGCGTTTGCCGGAGGCGACTTTCCGGATGGCCTCCACGAGTTCTTCCCGGTCCACGTTTTTGGTAAGGTAGCCGCGGGCGCCCCGGCGAATGGCGTCGCGCACCATGTGAAGATCATCGTCGACGCTCAGCACTAATACCTGGGTGTTCGGGTGCAAGGCAAGTAGTTTGCTGGTCGTTTCAAGGCCGTCGATCCCCGGCAATTTGATATCCATGAGCACCACTTCGGGCGCCGAACCGGCAAGCATCTGGAGCGCGTCTTCCCCGCTGCGGGCATGGCCATCCACCTTGATGTCGTCGCAGCCCTTGAGCAAGGCCAGAATGCCTTCATAGTTGAGGGTGTGATCTTCAACGATAAACAGGCGGATGGTTGTGGCGTCGGCCATAAGGCGGTTGGTCTTGTCGTTTTCAATAGCGGGCATAAAAAATCCCGTTGTTTAAACCTGCTGGACAAATCCGGCGTAAACAACGGGAAATATAAGGATAAACCGCGGTTCCTTTTACTCAGGCTTTTTTATGCCGGCGGAAATATTCGCGGAACGAGATCATGCGCTCCTGGTCTTCATCCCAGAGTTTATTGAAAACGCACTTCAGGCTTTGCCAAAACGTGATTTTGTTGGCTACCTGGTCGAGCACCGGATTTTCCTTGTGGCAACGCGCCAGTTCATAATTGGGCACCAGCGGGTTGAGGTGGTGGATGTGGTGGTAGCCGATGTTGCCGGTCAGCCAGTGAAACAGGCGCGGGAGTTTGTAGTACGTACTGCCCTGAATGGCTGCGCGAATGTATTCCCACTTGTCTTTCCAGGCTTTGTAAGTGGTTTCATGCTGGTGTTGCACATAAAAAAACCATACGGCGATGATGCCGAAAAAGATCAGGATCGGCAGGTGCACATACACGAATGCCTCGTAGCCCAGCCACCAGATCAGCCCGGCATAAAGGCCAAGCAGAAGCAGGTTGTGGCGCATCAGTGCCCGGCGGGCATGCTCCCAGCCTTTGATATTGATTTGCGGCAGCCGGCTGTGTACCAAAATGTACCAGATCGGACCGATCACAAACAAAACCGGGGCGCTGCGAAACACCATGTAGTGCAATTTTTTCCAAAACCCGAGGGCTTTAAACTCGTTTACTGTGAGCAGGTGAATGTCGCCGATGTCACGATGCTCCCACAGGATGCCGTTGTGGCCGTGGTGAAAATTGTGGCTCTTGGCCCAGTAGCGGTATGGCATAAAGCTGATCAGGCTGCAGATCAGCCCGATCGTGTCGTTGGCTTTGCGGTTGGCCGTGAACGACTGGTGCCCGCAGTCGTGTTGAATAATAAAAATGCGGACGAGGAAAAAGGCATTCACGGCAGCCAGCGCCAGTGTCAGACCCAATGAAATATCTTTCAGAAAAAACATGGCCACCCAAATGGCCAAAAAAGGCAGGAAGGAATTCAGGATTTGGATCGTGGCTTTTGTCGGGTTAGGCAGCTGGTAGGCTTTGACGATGGTGGGGAGTTGTTGAAGGACATTCGGGGGAAGTGTCGCTTGTTGCATTGTCATAAACGAAATTGAGATACAAAAAAATAAATCCCGGTTTTAAATGAGCCGGGATCTTTGGTGCAGGGGCAAAAGTCGGGCATTTATCGTTTGATAGGTCGGTTTTTCCGTTAATTTTCCTGCACTAATCGGACATTAAAACATATACGGTGTTGCTTGGTTCAATTATTCGGTCCATCTCCATGCGCCTGCGCGCACGCATCCGGGCCTGGCGTTACCCCGGAAGTATCCGGTATTGGGAACGGCGTTATGCCCGTGGCGGGCACTCGGGAGCCGGGTCGTCGGGCCGCCTCGCGGCTTACAAGGCGGACTGGCTCAACCGTTTTGTACAGGAAAACGCTGTGCAAACAATCCTGGAGTTTGGCTGCGGCGACGGCCGCCAAGTGCAACGGGCCACCTATCCCGACTACCTGGGCCTCGATGTAGCCCCCTCGGCCATCCAGCGGTGCCGGGATTTGTTCGCTGCCGACCCAAACAAACGCTTCCTGGTTTACGATCCCTGCCGGTTCGATCCTGCCGGACTGAAGGCCGAACTGGGGCTTTCCATCGAGGTACTGTTTCATCTTACGGAAGATGACCTATACCATCGCTATCTGGAACACCTGTTCGGTGCAGCCACCCGCTGGGTGGTGATCTTTGCACCCGACGAGCCGGACCAAACCGGCGGCCAGTTTCCGCATCTCCGGCCCCGCCGGTTTACCCGGGATGTTCCCGCCGGCTGGCGGTTGCAGCGGCGCGACACCAATCCGCACCGCGACATCAGCATGTCGGACTTTTTTGTGTTTGAAAAAAATCAATAGTTTGTAGAGATTTGGCGCTGCCATGACCAACGATCAGTTCAAAGATTTTTCTCCAACCATCCCCACCGAACCGGGCATTTACAAGTTCCTGGATTCAGCGGGCGTTGTGTTGTACGTCGGCAAAGCCAAAAACCTGCGCAACCGGCTCAGCTCCTATTTTGGCGATAAAAAACATACCACGGCAAAAACAAAAACGCTGGTCAAACATGCCGACCGCATAACATTTACCATTGTCGATACCGAAACAGACGCCCTGCTGCTCGAAAACACACTGATCAAACAGCACCAGCCGCGGTACAATGTGATGCTCAAGGATGAAAAATCGCCACTTACGTACATCTGCATCAAAAAAGAGCGGTTTCCCCGGGTTTTTGTGACCCGGAAGGTAATCCGCGACGGCTCCACGTACTTCGGCCCGTACACGGGCAAGGTGCGGAT
The DNA here is from genome assembly GCA_016716135.1 of Lewinellaceae bacterium. Classification (GTDB taxonomy): domain Bacteria; phylum Bacteroidota; class Bacteroidia; order Chitinophagales; family Saprospiraceae; genus M3007. Next base: position 490,981 of record JADJWX010000002.1, read on the forward strand.
AGACCAGATCGCCGACCTGATCCGCAAGCTGTTCCAATTGCGCAATTGCGCGCTGAACCTTTCGGTTGAAAATATTGAAAACGGGAAGTTCAAGCCCTGCCTGGAGTATCACATCAAAACCTGCGCGGCGCCCTGCGTGGGTTATGAATCGGAAACAGCTTACAACAAAAAAATCGAGCAGATCAAAAATATCCTCAAGGGCAATTTTGCCGCGGTAAAAACGCACCTGAAGGAGGAGATGGAAATGTTTAGTGAAAACCTGCAATTCGAGCAGGCACAGCTGGCCAAGGAGCGGATGGCCTTGTTCGACGATTACCAGGGCAAAAGCACGGTTGTCAATCCGAATATTCGCGATGTCGATGTGTTTTCCATTGCCCCGGATGAAAAAGAAGCGTTTGTAAACTACCTGAAAGTGGTGAACGGCGCTGTGATCAACACCTACACCCTCACCCTGACTAAAAACCTCGACGAAGACCCCGAAACACTGCTGGTGTTTGCCATCGAAAAACTGCGCGAAAAGTTCAACAGCATCACTCCGGAGATCATCGTGCCGATGCCTCTGGCTGTGCCGGGTGTGCAAACCGTGACGGTACCAAGGATCGGCAACCTGAAAAAACTGCTCGACCTGTCGGAAAAAAACGTGCAGTACCACCTCCTGCAACGCCGGCGCGACGCAGCCAGCCGGACGGGCCGGCAAACACCCGGCGAACGGATTCTGCGCACCCTGCAGGCCGACCTGCACATGAACGAATTACCGCTGCATATTGAGTGTTTCGACAACTCCAATATTCAGGGGTCCAACCCGGTGTCATCCTGTGTGGTGTTTCGGAATGCCAAGCCTGCCAAGCGCGATTACCGGCACTACAACGTAAAAACAGTGCAAGGCCCCAACGATTTTGCCTCCATGGAGGAAGTGGTATTCCGCCGCTACAAGCGCCTGTTGGCCGAAGGCCAGGGCCTGCCGCAGCTGATCATTATCGACGGCGGGAAAGGCCAGCTGAGTGCGGCTATGAAAAGCCTGCGCGCCTTAAACCTGGACGGGAAAATCACCGTCGTGGGCATAGCCAAAAAACTGGAAGAAATCTTCTTCCCGGAAGATCCGGTACCCCTGCACATCAACAAAAAATCGGAAGGCCTCAAACTGATCCAACAGGCGCGCAACGAAGCCCACCGCTTCGCCATTACCTTTCATCGGGACCAGCGCAGCCGCAATTTTTTAAAAACCGAACTCACCGAAATCCCCGGCATCGGGGCGAAAACCGCAGAAAAACTACTGCAACACTTCGGCTCCGTTACCCGTATCCGGGAAGCGCAGGCTGCCGAGGTGGAAAAAGTGGCCGGTAAGGTGGTAGCGGAAAAACTGGCCAAACACTTTACTAATAATGATGAGTGATGAATTATAAATGATGAATGGGTTCACCATACTGGTAAGGTGTACAATTCATCATTCATCATTTATAATTCATCATTATTTTTTTAGTTCGTGTAAATTCAGTCCAACGGTGAGGCTGACAAAATTGCTGGCCAGGTTGAGATCGCGAATGCTGTTTTTCCCGCGTACGACGGCCGTGCTGTTCAGGCTGATGACCACCGGCCGGAAGTGCCAGCCAAATGTCCAGGCAATTTCGGTAAGTGCCAGGGGAGAATTTTGTTCCAGCAGGGCAATGCGATCTGTTTCCACCTGGCCTACCCGGCTGTTGATGTCGCCGTTCAGGTAGTCCACCCAAACAAAACGCAAGCCGGTACCCACCTGAAAACGGCGGTATTTCATGCCCAGGGCGGGTTGGATAAACCAGCGCTGGTAGTTCCAGCTCGAATTGAAGGTCTCGGTGCCGGGCGGATCGGGCTGCGGCAAATAACGGTTTTCAGTCCGGCCTTTACCGAATCCGCCAAACAGGCTGATGAGGTATTCTTTTTGTGGCCCGGTTTGGAGATAACCACCCACGGCGCCTTCAGTCAGCCGGGTTTGGCCTTCGTATTCCAAGGCGTAAAACGACTGGGAAAAGTCGGAGTACGTATCGCCGGAATAGTGGAGGTCGAAGTGATTGACCATCAGGCCAAGATGGGGCAGTGGGCTGTAAATGCCCTGGACTTCCCAGCCGCTGTTGTGTTTATTCTTGGCTATACCCACCTGAACCGTCGCCTGCCCTTTTTCGGAAAGCATGGGAATTTGCATGGTGTTGGGGGTGTAAAAACGGTTGGAGGTGCAGGCAGGGAGCAGCAGTGCTGCAAGGGCGATGTACGGAAGCAGGCGCATGGTTTGAAAACTTGTACTCGTCCTGCGGCTTGAAGCCGCAGGACGAGTAATGACAAGATAAATCCGCTTAATTATTTGAACGGATTGGCGTAGCGCTTGTCGGTACGCAACTCCTGGTCGGTCAGTGTTTTCAAAAAGGCTACCAGGTCGGACTTGTCCTGCGCGCTGAAATTCAGCTTTTTAGGCTGGTACCCATATTTGAGTTCCGGGCTCAGGTTGGGGTGATTTTGGATGCCGGTGCTGTAGTGTTCCACCACCTCTTCGAGTGTGGCAAACCGGCCGTCGTGCATGTAGGGGCCCGTAAGTTCGATGTTGCGCAGCGTAGGTACTTTGAACTGCGCCATGTCGTTGGCTTGGTTGGTAACACCGCCTACGCCGGCATCTACAGTGGCGGCATCCAGGCCATTGTTGGCTTTCATTTTTTCCGGGCGCCCTTGCAACGGGCTGTGGCAGGATGCGCAATTATCCAGATAGATCAGTTTGCCGCGATTCTCTGCCGCACTGAAGCCGCTGAAATTGTTCCGTTCGAGGTTGCTGTAGGTGTTGTAGCCGAGCGTTTTTTCTGCTTCGCTGTCGAATTTGCTTTTATACGAACCGATTCCGTTTACAAATTCGGCAATAGCTTCCGAAACCCGCGCCTGTGTAACCTGGTTGCTGCCAAATGCCATGCGGAATAAAGGCTCGTAGTAGGGTTGGGTTTGGACGGCGTTTACAATATCAGTGTGACTCATGCCCATTTCATTCGGGTTGGTCATGGAAGCCAGGTTTTGTTCGGCAGCGGTATTGGCGCGGTTGTCCCAAAAGAAGGGAACACCGGAAGGCCCGAACAGGTCGGTGCCGTAGTACGCCGAAAAACTCAGCACCGAGCCCAGGGCAATGGAGTTCCGGTCGCCGGTGAGTCCGAAAACGCCGGCGCTCACTTTTTTATCGTCGGAAAAAGCCAGTTCCTGCTTGTGGCAGCTGGCACAGGAAATGGTGCCGTCTTTCGAGAGGTTTTTGTCGTAAAACAATACACGCCCAAGGGTGGCTTTGTCGTAATCGACAGGACGTGCAGCCAGGCCCAACGATTGCAGGTGTTTCGGCAAGGTGGACTGGTAGTTTTCCGGGCGGTCCGGTAAATTCAGGTATTGCGATAACAGGGCGAAATCGGCGGGTTCGTAGTAGTAGTAGTTAAAATCAGTATCGCGCTTACAGGCAGCGGCGAGGATCAATGTGCCGAGAAACAGACAGGCCAGGTGCAGTTTTTTCATGGTTATGCAATTTAAATGAAAAGGGAAAAAATGAGGAAATCGTCCGTAAAAGTAAGAATCGGATCACTTTTTTTTGTTAAAATCAAAGTGTTAAGGCCATTAATATTGCGTTAAAACGCTGACAATACTATGACGAAAGACGGCGCAGATTGGCTGCCTGGTTGGGTTGGATTTATTTTTTCCGGGCAATGGATCGCCGGGCGGAGCATAGGGGCTATTCTGTGTTGAACGAATTCATTGGCCTGTTGGCCTCCGTTTTTCGCCAGAAATAATCCAGCTCAAACTGGATTGAAATGCCGGCCGTGGAAGTGGCAAATCCGGATGAATGCAGGGACTCTTTGTTGTTGAGGTTTATCCTGAAATCTACCCAGACCGGCGCAGCGCCAAATCCGCCGACAAAACCGAGTTCCGAGAAATAAATCGGGGAAACATTTTCAATGCTCCGGATCGCATTGAGCTCCGTTGGCGGGATGCCAAGGTCCACTTCACCGCTCACATAGTTGAGCCGGTTGAAGCGGGTCGCCACCCCGAAGCGGGCTCTTTTTCCCTGGATCATCATGCCCGGTTGGAGAAATATCCGCTCAAAACGCAGGTTGGAAACGCCGCCATTGCCGTATGCGTTAAACACCTGGCCGCCACCCCAACCGGCGAACAAACTCAGGCTCATGTTCTTTTTAATCGGGTTATAGGCCCCCAGGGCAAACTCGGTAAGGCGGCCATTGCCGTATTTGCGCTCCGGGTTGTCGTCAGGCTTGGCATGTTGCACCTGAAAATGATTGAACAACACGGCGCCATATTTCACCGGGCTGAAGCATGCGCTGGCTTCCCAACCGCTGAATTCATTGCCGCCGATAAAGCCTATACTGGCGCGGGTGTCGTGTTTTTGTTGTAAATACGGGGTTTGCAGGCTGTTGGGGGCGTAGTAGTAATGGGAGCAGGCGCTGCTAAGGCAAAGCGCGATGCAGAGCAGGAGCGGTAGGTTTTGGCGCATAATTCATTGATTTTAGGTGTGTGTAATGGTTGTGATTGTACTCGTCTTACGACTCCAAGTCGTAGGACGAGTACTCACCCCTAAAACCTACTCCACAATTTTAAACGTCGTCCGCCGGTTCGCCTGGTGCTCCGATTCCGTGCAGCGGTTGCAGGCGCAGCTCACGGCGGGCTGGGTTTCGCCGTAACCGATGGCAGCCAGCCGGGTGGCGTCGATGCCTTTGCCGATCAGGTAGTTGACGGCGCTTTGGGCGCGTTTTTGCGAGAGGTCTTCGTTGTAGTTGTCTTTGCCGCGGCAGTCGGTGTGGCTGCCGAGTTGGATGCGGATGTCGGGGTTTTGGCGCAGTACATCGGCCAGGCTGTTTAGCGTGGGCTCGGCGTCGGGGCGGATATCCCACTTGTCGTAGTCGTAGTAGATATTTTCGAGTACGATCTCGCGGTTGCGGAAAATCTTGTCGAGCACAATCTCCAGTTCAAATGTTTGTTCCGGGTTGTTCGGGTCCCGGGCGATGCCCACGGTGCTGAAACGTGCGCTGTTGGACAGGTAGTTTTCGCGGGAGGCGGCAAAGTTGTAGTCGGTGTTTTCAGCCAGTTCGAGCCGGAAAAAGCCGTCTTCCTTTACCGTTACGCGCTGTTTTTTCCCGGAAAAGCTGATCTCCACGGCGGCGCCGTCGAGCGGGCGGCGGCCCAGTACCGTGCTGTTGGGGTCGGTGGGGTCGCTGAATATTTTTTCCAAAACATAGCCCTCCAGGATCATTTTGTACACCAGGGGCTTGACCGGCGTGGTGTCCACCTTGGGCGGTTTGGGCACGGGTACGCGTTGTTCGAAGCGGTAAATATCGTCGGCGCCGCTGCTGCCGTCGGCGGGTCGGTTGGAGGTGAAAAAACCTTTGCGCAGCAGGTCGCCGGGCTGGAGTTTGCCGTTGCGGGTGGGCGTTGCGGTGGCGATAAAACCGAAATCGTCGGCGCCGCTGTTGACCGGCGGTTTGAGGTTGATAGGCGATGCCCAGGCGTTGCGGTCGGTTTTGAAGGTGCGGAAAATGTCGAGCCCGCCCATTCCCGGCAGCCCGTCGGAAGCAAAGTACAGCGTATCGTCGCAGAATGTGGGAAACACCTCGTTTTTGGGTGTATTGATGTTGCGGCTGAGCAGGCGGGGCTCGCCCCAGCCGCTTTCGCTTTGCTCATCGCGTTCTACCGACCACAAGTCGTAGCCGCCCCAGCCATCCGGGTCGTTGCAGGAGAAGTAGAGCGTGGTGCCGTCGGGCGATAAGGCCGGATGAAAATAGTTGATCTTGTCGCGCTGAAAAGGCAGGGGGCGCGGCGTAGCCCAGCTGTCGCCGCCACGGCTGGCGGTGTAAATTTTGCAGTACTGGTCGTCGCCTTTGTAGGCGCCAACGGCGCGGGCGAAGAAAATTTCGGTGTAATCGCGGTTGAAGCACATCGTGCCTTCATTGCCTTCGGAGTTCAGGCCACCGTCGAAAATCTGGGCGCTGGCATCTTCCGGGTCTACGATGAACAGGTCCATGAACTTATTGCCGGTCCATTTGTACGCGTCGCCGCCTTTGCCCATAAGCCGGTCACTGCTGAACACCAGCCGCCCGTCGGTGTAGTACACCGGCGAAAAGTCGTTTTGCGCACTGTTGAACAGGGTGGGCTCTACTTCATAGCCGCTGTCATCAACAATTTCCAGCCAACCGATAGCAATATCACAGGCGGCGATCTCCTTCCGGTACTCGTAGGGGCTGCCGATCTCGATGCCGAGGTCTTTGAACACGGCGCGGGCTTCGGCGTACCGTTCCAGTTTTTTCAGGGCGTACGCTTTTCCTTTCAGCGCTTCGGGGCCGTAGTTGTTTTCGTAAGCAAGGGAAAACCAGTTCAGCGAGGCTTCGTCGCGGCCATTTTGGCGGTGCGCATCGGCGATCTGGAAGGCCAGTTGTCCTTTTTCGGTGCGGGCTTTGGCGCGGCCAAACTCTTTTTCCAGCATGGGGATGGCCACGGCATATTGCTTGCGCTCATAGGCAGTGCGGCCGTCTTTAACACGGATGGTATAGTTGCAGGCGCCGAGGAGCATAACCAGGCCCAGAAATAGAAATTTGTGTTTTAGTTTGGGCATATTGACTGTGTTTGGAAAAATTTCAAAAAAATGCATGTTCAAATGCAGAACCTGCTTTCCGGGAATAAAAAAACGAAAATCCGGCCGGAAGTGTTTTGCGGCAATAACAAACTAAGCGCATGTTGGGGATTTTCTCACCAGGCCCAAAACAGTTCTTTTTTCGCCATTTCTCGCCTTTTTTCAGGCACTTAGCTGGGCCAGGCACCTGAAAAAACGCAAAAACTGTCAAAAAAAGCCCTTGTTTTTGCCTCCGGCAGAAAATCCCCAACATGCTCTACTCCCACAGATGACGCAAATTACCGCCGGGAAGCTGCCTTTGCATTTTGTTTAGTACGATTTTTGTAAAACCGACGTTCTAATCCCGACCCAGCTTTACACCACTATCAGAATTCTGCTTCGCATGAAAAATTTGTCTGTTGCCCGGCAACTACCCTGGGCTGCCTTCCTCGTTTGCTGTGTTTTTTATGTGCCGTTGTCTGCCCAAAGTTTAGATACTTCGGATGATGAAACGCCTAAGGATGTTGATCTGGAGGCGTTTATGCCACGACCCATTGACCGGAGCCAGGACCTGGAGGTCATTACCTTCGGCTCCTGCAACCGAATGGATAAACCACAGACGATGTGGCTGGACGTGGCCGCTAACAACCCGAATTTGTGGATATGGCTGGGTGATATTATCTACGCCGATACGACCAACCTGCGCGCCCTGGCCAAACACTACAAAAGCCTCAAAGTAACACCGGGCTACAAACAGCTGCGTAAAAACACCCAGGTTGTCGGCATCTACGACGATCACGATTACGGCGCCAACGATGCCGGCAAGGGCCTGCCCAACAAAAAAGGCAGCCAACGTTGCCTGCTCGACTTCCTGGATGTGCCCTACCGCGAACCCGTTCGCCGGCAAGAGGGCGCGTACCAATCCTACCTGTTCGGCAAGGGCAACCACCAGATCAAGGTGATCGTGATGGATACCCGGTATTTTCGCGACACCCTGATCGCCGACCCGAATCCCACCCGCCGGTACTTCCCCAATACCGAGGGCGATATTTTGGGCGAAGCCCAGTGGGAATGGCTCGAGCGCGAACTGACCAACAGCCCGGCCCAATTGCACATCCTGTGTTCCAGTATCCAGATTCTGGCCGACGAACACGGCCACGAAAAGTGGGGCAATTTCCCCAATGCCCGCAAACGCATGCTGCAAACCATCGTGCGCCTCAAACCCAAAAACCTGCTGATCCTCTCCGGCGACCGGCATATGGCGGAGATCACAAAAATGGACCTCCAGGGCCTGCCGTACCCGCTCTACGATTTTACCTCCAGCGGCCTTACCCATATTCGCAGCGGCACCAGCGAACCCAATAAAATGCGGGTGGGCGACATGATCGTCAAGAAAAACTTCGGCTTGCTCCGGATTGAGTGGGACGGCGACGACCCGATCGTGACTATGGAGGTGCGCGGCGTCCGGAATGAATTGTATCAGCGTATTCAGGTCAAATATTAACCGGGCCCGCTGCGTCGTGATTTTCCCTACTTTTGCGCCCGCAATGGATTTTCTGAAACAACACGTAGAAGCACTTATTTTCGTTTCGCCACAGGCGACCACGTTGGCCGAAATTTGCGCCGTACTTACCGAAGTATTTGAAGCCGAGGTGCCGGAAGCCGAAGTCCTGGCGGCAATTGAACAGCTGCGCGAACAGTATGCCCAGGATACTTACGCGTTCGAACTGGTCGAGATTGCCGGCGGTTTTCAGTTTCTGACCAAAGGCGCCTACCACAACACCGTGGCCGTTTTTCTGAAACAGACCACCCAGAAGCGGCTGTCGCAGGCGACCCTGGAAACCCTGGCCATCGTAGCCTACAAACAGCCGGTGAGCAAATCGGACCTGGAGGCGATCCGGGGCGTAAACTGCGATTATACCCTTCAGAAACTTTTAGAAAAGGAACTTGTTGTAATTGCCGGGCGCAGTGAAGGTCCCGGCCGGCCCCTCCTGTACGCTACTTCCGAAAAATTTATGGACTACCTGGGTATTAAAGACCTGGTCGAATTACCTAAACCCAAAGATTTCAAGGAAGTGGAAAACTCAATTGGCGAGGCCCCGGAATCCGAAGAACGACCCATGCCGGAAGCTGACGCCGAATCGGCAAGCGATTAAAAAAAGAAAAAAATGGAGCAACCCTTGGTGAACAGGGTGGCAAACAGCCGCCTGACGACAATCGACCTGGAGACATTCTATCCGGAAGGCGAAGTCGTGGCTTTTGACCTGAAGGACTACCTGTTCATGGAGCTGATCCTGAAGGAAAAAGACTTTCGAGAGGCGCTTAAGGCACACGATTGGGCGCAGTACACCGGCAAGAACCTGGCTGTGTTTTGCTCCACCGACGCCATCATACCCATGTGGGCCTACATGTTGGTGGCTTCCTACGCTGCGGCCTATGCCCGCGATGTTTTTCAGGGCCGCCCCGAGCAGTTTGCCGAATTTGCTTTTTTGAAAAAACTAGCCGCGCTCGATCCTGCCGATTTTACCGACGCGCGCCTCGTGATCAAGGGCTGCAGCGATAAGCCGGTGCCTGCTTCGGCCTACCTCGAAATCACCCGGCGCCTGGCGCCGGTGGCCCGGAGCATCATGTTCGGCGAGCCCTGCTCAACGGTGCCGGTTTACAAAAAAACGCGTCCGGCCGAATAAGCACATCCGGTTAAACGTTGTAAAAGCGCCCTCATCCACGGCGCTTTTTTTATTTTTGTCGAAACAATCGCTCCCGCTCATGGAATTAACAAACACAAACCGGTTACTCCTCTTCATCAACCTGTTCCTGGCCGTGCTGTTGTCCGGCATATTTTTTTACTCATTTAAAGGCAGTGAAAAAGGCTCGGAGCAGATTATCCGTTCGATCAACCTCGACAAGGATTTTGATTTTTGCGGCGAAAAACTGCCCATGGATAATTTTGACGTGCGGCAACGCCTCGACGCCGAACTGGTCCGGAACGTGTATTTCCATTCGCAAACCATTTTGGCCATCAAACGGGCAAATGCCATGTTCCCGGTCATCGAGCCTATTTTAAAAGCGGAAGGTGTGCCGGATGATCTGAAATACCTGGCCGTTGCCGAAAGTGCCTTGTCGAATGCTGTGTCGCCGGCCGGGGCGCGGGGTATCTGGCAGTTTATGAAAGCGGCGGCAAGTGAATACAACCTGGAGGTGAACGACGACGTAGACGAGCGCTACCACCTGGAAAAAGCCACCCGCGCCGCTTGTGCCTACATGCGCCAGCAAAAAGAACGGCTCGGGAGTTGGACGCTTGCCGCAGCAGCGTACAACGGCGGGCCGGGCCGGATCAGGCAGGAAATGGCCAGCCAGCGCGCCCAAACGTTTTTTGATTTGAACCTCGCCGACGAAACCATGCGCTACCCGTTCCGCATCATTGCAATCAAGGAAGTGATGACCAACCCGGAATTGTACGAGTACCAGATCAAGGAAGACCACCTGTACGACCCGGTGCAGGATTTTAAAACAGTAGCCGTCAGCGGCCCGGTGGCCAGCTGGGGCGATTTTGCCGTCGAGCACGGCACAACCTACCGCATGCTCAAAGTGCTCAATCCCTGGCTTATCTCCGGCAAACTGGTCAATAAAGCCGGCAAAACCTACCAAATCCGTCTGCCGAAGTGAGCCGAAATCTTCTGGTGTTTTCCGGTTCGCGGAGTACGATTGCCCGCATGTTTGCACACGCAGCGCTGGCCTGGTTGTTTGTTGCGGCAATGATGGGGGTGTATTTGCGCTGGCAAGCCTGGGGAAAACCGCCCATCGAGTTTGCCTACCGGTTTCTCACACACGGGCATTCACACGTGATGTTTTTGGGCTGGGCATTCAATGCCCTGCTGGCCTGCCTGATCCGGGCTTTTCTTCCGCGGGTGATCTCCATGGTGTACTACCAGATCATGCTGATCCTGCAGGTAGCTGTGGCCGGTATGGCGGTCAGTTTTCCCTTGCAGGGCTACAAAATAATTTCCATTGCCCTGAGCAGCTTGCACTTGTTGTTCGCAACCTGGCTGATTTTTCGGCTGTGGGCCGATTGCCGCGCGCGCGGGCCTGCCCTGGTTGCCTTTCGTTGGGCGGTGGTGTTTTTATTTCTTTCGGCGCTTGGGCCGTTTGCCCTGGCCTATGTGGCGGCACAGGGTTGGGAGGGCTCGGTCTGGTACCAGTTATCGGTTTATTTTTACCTGCATTTTCAATACAACGGCTGGATGATCATGGCGTTGCTGGCCTTATTGTTGGAAAAAATGCCTTTGAAAGGCGAAGCCAATTCCCAGGCTGTCCACTTTGTTGCCACCGGCGCCCTGCTGGGTTATGCACTTAGTGCGTTGTGGACGGAACCCCCGTGGATTGTGTATGTGATAGCGGCCATTGGAGGCATTTTGCAAATTATGGGGGCTTTGCGCCTGGCCGGCGGGTGGGGCCGTGCGTACAATTGGCGCAACGTGTGGAAACGGCGTTGGGCATACCGCTTTGCCAGCATGGCCGTAGCGGCTTTCGGGGTAAAACTGCTGTTGCAACTGAGCGCGATAATCCCCAGCGCAGGCGAGTTCCTCTTTGTGCACCGCAACCTGCTGATCGCCTATTTCCACCTGGTTTTTATCGGCGTGGTGACGCTGCTGCTGTTTGCCATTTTTTTGGAAAGAATGTGGATCCCCCAGGACAAGTCGCTTTCGGTGGCCTGGTGGCTGTTTTCCGGCGGGTTTGTGTTGACCGAAATTCTGCTTGTGCTGCCCGGCAGTTTTTTACTGCCCCTGCTCATTTGCGCTGTTGCTATGGCTGCCGGGCTGTTCTGGGTAGCCCGGCAGACCATTTACGTCGAAGACAACCAGACAGTCTATTAACGCCACAGCAGGCGCCCGGCAAACAGTTGGCCGTTTTCAGTATTTCGTATCAAAATATGATATAAGCCGGCGGGCAGTGCACCGCGCTCAAATTCCCAGGCGCCGGTCTGCACGGTTGCCGTTTTTACCAAGACTCCGGCGGCATTGAACACCTGAAGATGCATTGCCGCGAAATCTGAGTTTTCCCATTTAATTGTTGCGCGATCGCTTGCAGGATTGGGACTAATAAAAAGTGCTTCGACGGGCTGCTCCGGCGAAACGGTAGGTACGGTCACTTGCAAGGTCCGGCAGCGCTTGTTGTTGGCCGGGTTGGCATCCAGGCTGTCGTTGGGAAGGGTGGTCCAAAAACAAAGTTCGACGGAGGACGGCATGAACCAGGGGGCTTCCCAGAACAATTTATTAATGTAAATCCGCAGGCTGTCGCCAGGAAGAATATTCAAACCCTGGTAGTTTTTTTTGTACAAAGACGACTCTGTGCCACATTCCCAGGGAAAAGAATTTAATACACTGTTGAGTGTGAGTTTATCCAGGATTTCAGCGCCCTCATTTTTCACCCAAACCGACACGCTGTCTATGCGCATAGTGTAGTAATTGATTGGATTGGTGTATTGCTGGCCAATCGGCATTTTGGGCATTTCAAGGTAAGTAACACCCGCGTCAACCGTTGTTGCATCAAAGTCGGGCATTGCCAGTGGGTCAGAAATCCGGGCTTCGATGACCTGAGCGCCAATGTTGGGGAGTGGGTTTTCGTATCCGGCGAGCAGGAGTTGGTCATCAGTAGCAGGCAAGATAACTCGCGGTAGAAACGGGGCGCCCGGGGGTACATCGATCACTTCCAACAGACTCAGATCGGTAGTATCGAAGCGCAGCAATTGCCCGGGGGGATTGACAACTAACAAATGCAACCTGCCACCGGCATAGCAAAATTCTGTTGTACGGTTTAATGGCAGGTTTGTTGCAGTTTTAGTGCGCACTTGAAAACTGCCATCCAGCAAGTACAAACTGTCGGCAGAAAGTGCAGCGAAGTGGCCATTTGGCAAGGGCTCGGCAGCCAACAGGTTGATGTTTTCCAACCCAAATTGCAGGGTAAACAAATCGGGACTGTACAGTCCCAGCCCGGTTTCACCATAAACAAGCAGGTAGTCGTTGTCAAGCTTGCGGTACCCGCGGAATAAAGGTAATGGGCCAAACCAGGGCTGGCCCGGCTCGCCATCGGCGGAATACCGGATTGGCGCATTGCCCTGGCGAAAAAGCCAAAAACCGTTGTCCGGAAGTGGCAGCAGTTTGAAGGTGTCCCTCGGGTCGGTTTGAAAGCCCAGATCTTTTGACCAAAGGAGATTCCCTGTGGCATTGTAGCGGTACAATGTCCAATTCAAATCATAATCGCATTGGAAAAATGATCCGGCGATTAAAAAGCCGTCGGGTAATGGCATGAATTCCAACCCAAGTGGCTGGCCTTTGCCTAACAAAAAATGATAACTGGATTGACCTGTTGGTTCGATTGTTTGAACACCAAAAGCAAGAAGACCTTCGACTGAATTTATGCCCGACAGCAGCAGGTGATTTTGGCCGTTAAAACCGGGGAATGCCGCTTCAATGTAATTGCGGAATTGAGGCTGGCGGGGTTGGGCGTGTGCAGAAAAAGCAATAAAAAAAGCGGAGGCCAGGACGGCCAATTGGCGGTATACATTTCGCATGCTAGGTAAATTTAGGTTAATAAGTATTACAAATTTACGCAACCTTATTTTTAAAAACAGGGCAAAGCCGGGCAATTGCAAATCCGGGACATAGGGGGTAACCCGGGCTGGTTTCAAGGTGTTTCCGGCCTTTTCAGAAAATTAATATTCCGCTTCAACCCGGCGTATTTCACGCGTTTCACTGCGGATTTTTTGAAAATTTTTCCAAACACTTCTTCGGTGAGTTCCAGCCAGGCACGTCGATCCATACCGAGCAGGTCGGGGTGCGGCTCAAAATCCGGTTCTTCATGGCGTTTGGCAAAGCGGTTCCAGGGGCAAACATCCTGGCAGACATCGCAGCCGAACATCCAGTTGTCCATCTGGCTTTTAAATCCGGCCGGGATTTCGTCGCGCAGTTCGATGGTCAGGTAGGAAATGCATTTGGATGCGTCGAGGAAGTAGCCTTCCGGGCTGATGGCCTCCGTGGGGCAGGCGTCGATGCAGCGGCGGCAGGTGCCGCAGTGGTCGCGGATGGGGTCGTCGTGCACGAGCTCCAGATCGCAGATGATTTCAGCCAAAAAAAAGTAGGAGCCGCGCCGGGGATGAATGGTCAGCGTGTGGCGGCCGTTCCAGCCGATGCCGGCGCGGCGGGCCCATTCGCGCTCAAGCACGGGCGCGCTGTCGACAAAACAGCGGCCGTTGATTTCGCCGATTTCCGCTTGCATGTAGGCGAGCAGCGCTTTCAGCCGGTCTTTCACGACGAAGTGGTAATCTTCGCCGTAGGCATACTGGCTGATTTTCGGGGCTTCGGCATCTTCCTGTTTATCCGGGTTGTGGTAGTTGAAGGTCAGGCAAATTACCGTTTTGGCGCCGGGCACCAGTTTGGTCGGGTCGATGCGCAGGTCAAAATGATTTTCCATGTAGGCCATTTTGCCATGTGCGCCTTGCTGCAACCAGGCTTCCAGGCGGCGTGCTTCTGCGTCGAGCCGTTCGGCCCGGGCAAAGCCGACAAACTCGAAACCCAGGCGATGGGCTTCGGCGCGGATGCGCTCGGTGTTTTGTTCTGGTTGCATTTTTTATACGTTATTTCGGCCACTTACGGAGCAACTCCGGCAGTTGTTTCAACGCTGCAATTTCCCGGTATTTTTCCCGCACTTCCTCTGCCGGTCCGCCAAAATAGGTTTTACCGCCTTCCAGTGTTTTTGACACCCCGGCGCCGGCCAGCACCACGGCGCCCGCGCCGATCCGTATGGACTGAATGACACCCACCTGGCCGTACAGCACCACATTGTCTTCGATGATTGTTTTACCGCCAATACCCACCTGGGCGGCCATCAGGCAGTTTTTACCGATCACTACGCCGTGGCCGATATGGATCTGGCAGTCCAGTTTGCTGCCAGCCCCGACGACGGTGTCGCCGCTTACGCCCTTGTTTATCGTGCAACCGGCGCCAATGTCTACATGGTCTTCGATGATCACCCGACCGCCTGAGCGCCATTTTTGGAAACTCCCGTCGGGTAGTTTTTTGTAGTAAAAAGCGTCGCTGCCAATGCTGTTGTTTGGCCCGATGCAAACGTGTGCGCCGATAGAAGTGTATTCTCCAATGTACGTATTTGCCTGTATGTACGAATGCGCGCCGATGGAGACATTGGCGGCGATAACAACGCCGGGTTCGATAATGGCGGTCGGGTGGATGTTGGCGCGGTGACTGATGGGCGCGGTAGATGGCTCGAAGGGGCGATGGTCGCGGATGAGGGTGTCGTATACCTCGAAGGGGTTTTCGACGACTAAAATTGCCTTGCCGGGCGGGCATTCTGCCGGTTCATTGAGCAGCACGACCGTTGCCGCGCTTTCCAGGGTTTTTTTAAAATATTTTGGCGCATCGGAAAAGGCGATGTCTCCGGGCTCCACTTTGTGAATTTCGTTGATGCCGGTAGCGGCCAGTGTGGCGTCGCCAAGGAGTTGAGCGTTAAAGCGTTGGGCAAGGTCGCGGACAAGTATGGGTTGCGGGAATTTCATGGTGGGATGAATGTTTTGAAAATTGGACGCCGCGAAATTACGGATACGCCGGACCATCACGGAATCGCAGACAGAAAAGGAGGGCATTTTCAAAACTTCTCTATTTTTACCCCCAAACAAACGACCATGTTCCAACTATTCCGTATACACCGCACTTCGGCCCTTCTTTTTGCCCTTTTTCTTACGACAACACTCACCGCCCAACGCAATTTGCCAGTGGCTGAACTGCGTGGCGCCTGGTTGGCAACCGTCGTCAACATTGACTGGCCTTCCGTGCCAGGGCTTTCCTCCGAGCGCCAGCAAATGGAGTTCGACAGCATCCTGGACGTGCTCAAAGCCATGGGCATGAACGCCGTATTCGTGCAGATTCGCCCGGCCGGCGACGCTTTTTACCCCTCCGCCGTCGTGCCCTGGAGCAAATACCTGACCGGCAGGCAGGGGCTGGCACCCGAGCCGTTTTACGATCCGTTGGCGTACATGATCAAATCGGCACACAGCCGCCGGATGGAGTTTCACGCCTGGATGAACCCTTACCGGGCCACCTTCGACCTCGATACGGCCAGCCTGGCGCCCACCCATCCGCTTCGTGCGCTGCCCGACAACCGGAAGGGCGAGTGGTTTTTCCGCTACGGCAACCGGTATTATTTCAATCCGGCAAGTGCCCTGGTGCGACAGCACCTGCTCAGCGTCGTGCGCGATATTGTCGTGCGCTACGATGTGGATGGCATCCACTTCGACGACTATTTCTACCCCTACAAAGAACCCAACCAGGTGTTGCAGGATTACAACGACTTTGCAGCCGACCCGCGGGGTTTTTCCAAAATTGAAGACTGGCGTCGCGACAATGTGGACCGCATGATCCGCGACGTATCGGAAATGATCAAAGGCATAAAACCCTATGTACGCTTTGGTATCAGCCCCTTCGGTGTTTGGCGAAATGCCGACCAGGATCCCATCAACGGTTCACAAACCCGTGCGGGTATCACCTGCTACGATGATCTCTACGCCGATGTGGTCAAGTGGATGAAAAACGGCTGGATCGACTATGTGGCCCCGCAATTGTATTGGAGTATAGGATTTCCACCAGCCGATTTTGAAATATTGCTCGACTGGTGGAGCAAACACACCTACGGCAAACACCTGTACATCGGCCATGCTGCCTATAAGGTCAACAACAATGCCGTAGACCCCAACTGGAACAAGCCGGACGAGATCAACCGCCAGGTGTCACTAACCCGGGCAAATGCCCAGGCCCAGGGCAGTATTTACTTTTCGGTAAAACCGCTTTTGCGCAATCCGCTGGGTGTGCAAGACTCGATGATCCGTACGCTGTATCCCAATCAAAGCCGGGTACCGGGTATGCTTTCCCTGTCGAATGTGCCGCCGGCAACGCCGCAGATCTGCCGTGTCGGCGGCTCCCGCAGCGCGGTGAAACTGGCCTGGCATGCCTGCGACATTGGAAGCCAGGAGGAGAACCCGTACTATTTTGCGATTTACCGGTTTGACGGGCAGGGTGTCGGCGACTTTCAAAACGAGCGGAATTTGCTGGCATTCACGCCGTTTTATACCGAAAAGTGGATTTTTGAAGACCCCTCAGCTGCCGTCGGGGAGGTGTACACCTACGTGGTGATTGCCTACAACCGCTTCAATGTGGAAAGTTATTCCAGCGACCCGGTTGTGGTGAAAAAGACAAAAAACAAAGCCAAGCGGAAGAAGAAATTCTGGGGATTCCTGTTTTAGTGCGGAGTGCGGAATACGGATTGCGGAGTGGTTCACCATTCCGGTCTGTTGTAAGTACGTGACTCTAACGTAGTTAATTGGAAAAAGTAACAAACTTCATTTCCAGTGTAAGATGAACCACTCCGCATTCCGCACTCAAAACTCCGCACTCCCAAAAAGAAGCAGGGCACTTGCCATTACTGGAAGCGCCCTGTATAAACCCCAAAAAACCAAATGAAAACAATCTTAAAAAAACGCTGTAAACAGCGAGAATTTGCTGGTAGTAACTTTCGTTTTTACCGAAAGCGGCGCAAAGGTAGATAAAGTTTATGTTGAATTTACACTAACTTTACATGTTTTTAATTGAAAAATTGTAAAACGCACCTTAGAGCCGTCAGTTCTTGCAATTGTATTGTTTTGAAGTTTTATAAAAAACTTTTGCAACGAACCGGCTCAAAGATACGGGCCGCTCCACCTTGGCTTCCCCAAAAGCTTCCGAACCGGGAAAATTGTTTTCTGAAACGGTTTTAATTTCACACTCAACTGATTTTCTTGCCTGCTCCAGTCAAAATATTTGCTTCCATCGGCCTGCTGCTTTTCGCTGTGGTATGCATGTTTTCCTGCTCCCGCAAAAAAGAACGGCTGGTACAGGAAACAGTCGCGCAACGCGTAGCAGCATTTCGTGAAAAAGAAACTGCAAAATGCCGCGCCGAGCTACTCGTGCAAGCCGAACAGATCGTGGATTCGCTTTTGTTGCACGAGGCATTGTCCGACGTGCAGGATTCATTGAAACAATTGCGCCCGTTCAAGCCGGTGCCTCCGGCCGTCATTGCGCCGATCGATTCCCTGAAGATTAAACCTATTTTTGAACAATAATCCGATTTACCTGCCGCAAATCCCGGCTTCCAGGCAACGCGAGATGCCTGTCCGGCGTCCGTTTCGAGGCATGTTGCGCTTGTTTTTCTTCAAAAAAATAGTCCGGGTGGTTTCGGGGCGCTTGCTCGCCGGCAGGTGGCTATGGAGCCCGTATTTGGAAACTGCGAGCGCTTTTTTCCGCCACGGCACCGCCGCGCTTCGGATTTTCGTTGCCTCGTGTTTTTTTGCGCTAAATGCGGGTCCGGTAGCGCAAGCGCAGCAACCCGATACCCTGCCAAAACCCGGAGATTCCGCACCGCATTTGTCCCGCTCATTTTTCCAAAATTTGCGCACCCGAACGATCGACGCCAGCCTGCCCTTGCAGCGCCTGGATTCGCTGACCGTGCTTGCGCCCCTGATTTCTGTCGCCGATTCCGGTTCCGGCCGGGAGTTGGACCTTGCTTTTTTTTCCCTGGAAAATAATTGGCTCCGGATCGACACCGCGCGCCTTCGGGCTGCCTTGCCTGCTGCTGCCCGACTGGTGGTCCGGTACCGCGTGTTGCCGGTGGATCTCGCGGCGCCGGTCAGCCGCCTCGATTCGGCTATGATCCGGAAAGCCATGGGCGACGAAGCCATCGAATTTGATTTTACGCCATATTCGCCCGGCACCAAACCTTGGGAATCCTCCGGCCTGGTTTCAAACGGAACATACACGCGCGGGCTCAGTTTTGGCAACAACCAAAATCTGGCTTTCAACTCCAATCTCAACCTCCAGCTCAACGGGCAATTGGGCAATGATATCGAACTGACGGCAGCGTTGTCCGACAACTCCATCCCACTCCAACCTGATGGCACCACCCGCCAACTGCAGGAGTTCGACCGCGTTTTCGTGCAATTGCAACGCAAGAACCTCGGTATTATCGCCGGCGATTTCGATCTGAGCCGCCCGCGCGGCACCGGCTATTTTTCCAATTATTTTAAACGTGTGCAGGGCGCTATGGCAGTTTTGACACCCGCCCGCTCTACCCGGGGATGGGGCGGGCGGGCGGGGCTCTCCGTTTCCCGCGGCAAATTTGCCCGCCAAATTATCGCCGGGCAGGAGGGCAACCAGGGGCCCTACCGCCTTCAGGGCACGGAAGGGGAGCGGTTTATAATTGTACTGGCCGGCACCGAAAAAGTGTTTGTCGACGGGCAATTGCTCAACCGGGGGCTCGACGACGATTACACGATCGACTACAACCTGGGTGAACTCACCTTTACCCAACGCCGCCTCATCTCCAAAGACAGCCGCATCATCGTGGAGTTCGAATACGCCGTGCAGGCATACCTGCGCTCCACCATGGTGGCCGACCTGGAATACACAGGCCGCCGAAGCCGGTTCTACCTGAACGCCTATGCCGAGCAAGACAGCAAAAATGCCGGCGGCGTGCAGGATATCAGTCCGGACGACCGGCAACGCCTGGCACTGGCCGGCGACAACCTGCAAAATGCTTATGCCTCGGGCATCGACACCCTGGATGCTGAGGCCCTGCTTGATCCCGGCAGGGTGTTGTACAAATCGGTGGATACGGTGGTGTGTGGCATTCCGGCGGCTGTTTTGGTCTATTCCACGAATCCCGACAGCACGCGTTTTGCCGCCCGGTTTACGGAAGTGCCGATGGGGCAGGGCAATTACGTGCAATTGCAAACTGCTGCCAACGGCCGTGTTTTTCGCTGGGTGGCGCCGGATTCGCTCAGCTGTCAGCCCCGTGGCAATTTTGAGCCGGTGGTTCGCCTGGTAGCGCCGGAGGCCCGCCAGTTGTTTACGGCCGGCACGGCCTTACAATTGTCAAAAAACAGTGAAATACAAGCCGAACTGGCGCTCAGCAACCGCGATCTGAACCGATTTTCTCCGCTCGATGACGGCGACAACCTCGGCCTCGGCGGTTTTTTAAGCCTGCGGCAAAACCTGCTTCCGGGCGCTGCCGAAAAAGGCTGGGAACTACAAGCCAACGCCCGGTACGAATTTGCCGGGCGCCAGTTCAATGCCCTGAACCCTTACCGGCCACCTGAATTTTCGCGCGACTGGAACATCGGGCTTGCCGACACCGCCGCCGCCGAACACTGGCTGCGCGGCGGCATGACGCTGCAACGGAAAGAGTGGGGTAGCGTGCAATACGATTTCGGTGCGTTTCTGCGGGAAAACCGCTACGACGGCACCCGGCACCTGGCGCAACTGAAGGTGCAGCGCGCCGGATTTGATGTTTTGGCGGAAGCCAATTTGTTGCGCTCCGAAGGCAGCCTGGAGCATACGCGATTTTCCCGCCCGAAATTTGACGTCGGAAAAACATTTTTCAACGCCGGCAAAAAGCCACTGGTTAAAATTGGCATATACGGCGAACGCGAACGCAACGAACGCCGCAATGCCGGCAACGACACGCTCAATGCAGTCAGTTTTTGGTACGACCTGGGGCGCCTGTACCTGAAAACACCGGAAAATCAGGGCGCCTGGAACTGGGGCTTCAGCTGGATGCATCGCAACGATTTTGTGCCCACAGGCCGTGTTTTTAAACAAAATACTGCTGTCGACGAAGCGAACCTCAACGGCGGTTGGGCGCCTGTACGTCCGCAAGCCGGCCTCCGGCAATCGCTGCAATGGAATTTTTTCTGGCGTCAATTGCGCGTCATCGACAGCGATCTGACTACCCTGCCGCCGCAGCAGACTTACCTGGGCCGGATGGATTACACGCTCTCGGCCTGGAAAAGCGCGCTCCACCTGACCACCGGCTATGAGTTGGGGTCGGGGCAGAGTCCGCAACTGGAATTCAGCTACGTGCGGGTAAATCCCGGCGAAGGCCAGTACGCCTGGGTCGACCGCAACCGCGACAGTATTTTGCAGGTGGATGAAATGGAAATCGCCATTTTTCAAGACCAGGCCAGCTACGTGCGGGTGGCGGTAACCACGCCCAATTACGTGCGCACCAATAATGTGGTGCTCAACCAGAGCCTGCGCATCGATCCCCGCCTGGTGTGGGCCCCGTCGAAAAAACGCTGGCAACGCTTGCTGGCGCGCTTGTCCACCCAAAGCAACGTGCAGATCAACCGCCGCGTGCTGGCTTCGGCCCGCGATGAGCCGGCCTGGAATCCCTTTGACCTGGCAGTGGCCGACACAGCCCTGGTGGCGGTATCGTCGATATCGCGCCACGTGCTCTACCTCAACCGCGCCGATCCGGCCTGGGATGCCTCCCTGGCGCATACCGACAACCGGAGCCGGACGGCGCTGACCACCGGTTTTGAGCGCCGGGTGCTGTTGGACCAAACGCTGCACGGGCGCCTGAATTTTAGCCGGAGCTGGAGTGCCGAACTGGACCTGAGCCTGGGCCGGCGGGAAAACGACAGCGAACAATTTAATGCCCGGGATTACACCATCCGGTACTGGAAGGTTTTGCCTAAACTCAGTTGGTTGCCCAGCCGAACCTTCCGGTTGGTAGGGGCATTTAGCCGGCAGGACGGCCGTAACACCCTGCCTTCGGCAGAAACGGCCCGGCAAAGCGACTGGAGCGCCGAGCTCAGCTGGAACCCGACGGCCAAACCAAACAGCGACGGTTTTCGGGCGGTAACCTCCATTCGGATCAAAGCCAATTTTGTAAATGTCCAATTCAACGGACAGGCCAATTCTGCGGTGGCCTATGCCATGCTCGATGGCCTGCAGAACGGCCGGAATTTTTTGTGGAGCCTGAACCTGGACCGGCAGTTGTCGCGTTCGGTGCAGCTCAGTTTGAACTACGAAGGCCGGAAGACGGGAGACAACCGCGTGGTGCATGTCGGGCGGGCGCAGGTGCGGGCGGTGTTTTGAGATATTGGATATTGAGATATTGGGATATTTTTTCCTGGAGGGTAGTGGTGCGTTTTTGATAATTCCGGATTTTGTGGGATGTTTCACCTTTTAACCTGCGTATTATGAAAAATCATGTTCCACTGGACGATTTGGAGATTTATCAACTTTCCGTGGAGATTGGAACGGATCGTTTGGGACTTGATTGTCGGCTGGAATAGTTTGGCACAAAAAACGGTTGGAGAACAATTTGTGCGAGCGGCAGATTCCATTGCGGCAAATATTGCGGAAGGGTATGGCCGTTATTTTTTTAAAGAACAAAACAATTCGGTTATTACAGCCGTGGCTCCTTGCTGGAATCAAAAACCTGGGCAATTAAGGCAAGAGATCGCAAGTTGATTTCACCGGTGGAGTTTGAAGTGTTCCTTGAAAAACTTCAAACACTTCACCACAAGTTGAATATTTACATCAAAAAACTAAAACAAGAACCGCCTAAAACCGATTAATATCCCAATATCCCAACAAAATGCGCGAAACAAAATTCATAGAACAAAACCGGGAAAAGTGGGCGGACTTTGAAGAAATGCTTCGCCAGAATCACCGCGACCCGGAGAAGCTGAACGATTTGTTCATTCAGATCACCGACGATCTGTCGTATGCCCGCACGTTTTACCCCAACCGCTCGGTGCGGATGTACCTCAACAGCCTGGCGCAGCGCATTTTTCACAACATATACCGCGGGAAGCGATTTCCGGCCCGGCGTTTTCGCCTGTTTTGGACCGACGAGTTGCCGCAGCTGATGTGGGAATCGAGGCAGGCCTTGCTGTTGTCGTTCAGTTTGTTTGCCCTGGCCTGTTTGATCGGCGTGGTGTCGAGCATCATCAATCCGGATTTTGCGCGGGTGATCCTTGGCGACAGTTATGTGGAAATGACCCTGCAAAACATCGAGAACGGCGACCCAATGGCAGTGTACAAGGAAAGCCAGCCGCTGGGGATGTCGGTAGGTATTGCCGCCAACAACCTGTTTGTCGCCTTGCGCACCGCCATTTTTGGGGTGCTGGCTTCCATCGGCACGGTGTTTATGTTGCTGTACAACGGTGTTATGCTCGGCGCGTTTCAGTATTTTTTTGTGGAAAAAGGCCTGTTTTGGGAGTCGTTCCTGACCATCTGGATCCATGGGACGCTGGAGATCAGCGCAATCATCATTGCCGGTGCGGCCGGACTGGTTGCCGGGTCGGGCTTGCTGTTTCCGGGCACGTACACCCGGGGCAGGCTTTTCAGCAGTCGATGCGGCGCGGATTGAAAATTTTTATCGGGCTGATCCCGATGTTCATGCTGGCTGCTCTTTTTGAAGGATTTCTCACGCGGTATACCGGCACACCGGCGGCTTTGCGCCTGCTGTTTATTTTAAGTTCGCTGGCTTTTGTACTGTGGTATTTCGTTTGGCTGCCCTGGCACAAGTCGCGCGCCGGCTTCCGGCAGGCGCTTAAGGAAAAAGACCTGCCACCCACCCGCGAGCAGGTGGTTTCGTTCGTTGCGATTAAAAATGCCGGCGAAATTTTTTCCGATGTGTTCACCCTGCTGCGCCGGCATGCCCGGGTAGGCTGGCTGGGTATTTTGTCCGCATCGGTATTGTTTGTCGGGCTGACAGTTGGGGCGGGGTTTGCCGGGCAGTCGGTAAGTTTTGTTTTTCCGGATTATCCGGGCGGCGCCTTTCAGGGTTGGTGGAATGTGATCGGGCGCAACCGGGCGCCGGTAATATTTTGGGGGCAGGTGGTGTTGCTTTGGGGTATGTTTTGGATTGCCTTGCGCATGGTGAAACGGGAAATGTCGGCCGACGTTCGGGCTTCCTGGAGCGGTTCGTTCGGCGGCGCCTACCTGATGGTGACCGGTCTGTTGCCGTTCGCCGTGGTTTGGTTTTTGGAGGTGGTGGAAGCCGGCGCGCTGCTTTGGTTGGCGGGCATGTTGGTGTTGCCGTTTTTTGCATTGTGGCTTGCCGTTGCTTATTTTGAAAAAGCTAGCTGGCGTTCGTTTTTGCGCAGCATGCAGTTGATGCAGTGGGGGCAGGGCTTTGTGCTTGGCGTGCTAATCATCAATTTCGCGTTTTTGCTGTTTTTATTTCTCGATTCGAGTGTTTGGAACATTGTTGTGCAGTTTTTCAGTTGGCTGGTGCCGCCGGATGAATCGAGCATGCAGCAGTTTTTTGCGTACACAACGGCGTTTGCCATCAGCCTCATTGTGCATTTTGTATGGTTGCTGCTGTTATTGGGGGGGATGTTGCACTATTTTTCGAGCCGGGAACGCATGGATGCCATGCACCTGTACGAGGGAATCGGCCGGGTGGGCGCCACGCGGCAAATCCGCGGGTTGGCAAAAGAATGATTTTTGAAAAAACGATTATGAAAAAAATACTGATCCTGTGTTTGCTGAGTTTGCCGGGCGTGTCAGGCGCACAGGATGCCACTGTGCATGTGGAAAAACGCCCGGTTTCGAGCAGCCAGTGGGAACGGGCAGTACAGGAGATCGATTATAGCAGCGATGTGCCGGAGGCCAAAAAAGAAAAGAAGAAAAAACGCAGTGATGCCTCCCCGGGATGGTCCAACCCGTTTGATTCCATCAATACGCAGTTTTGGGGGAGTTTTTTCCAGTTGCTGGCTATTTTGATTGCCGTGGCTGCCATCGGTTACGGCGTTTACCGGATGATGCAGGAGCCGCGCAACAAACGGATCGCCCGCGATGGCGCTGAAATTACGGTAGACAACCTGGAAGCGTACCTGCACGAAACCGACCTCGACCAGTTCCTGCGCGAAGCCCTGGCGCGGGGTGATTTTTCCCAGGCGGTGCGCATTTATTTTTTACAAATTATCAAACAACTTTCCGAGTCGGGCGCCATCCGCTGGTCTAAGGAAAAAACGAACCGCGACTACCTGCGCGAAATGCGCGCGCATCCGGAGTTTGAAACTTTCCGGGGACTTACCCGCAGTTACGAACGCATTTGGTACGGCAATGTGCTGCTGGATGAAAAAATGTTTTCGGAAATAGAACCCGGGTTCAAAGCCATGGCAGCCAAGCCAGTGCCATAAAAGTCACCGAAAAAATTCCGGGAACAAACCATGTCGGCGCTCTACCTCCATATTCCGTTTTGCAAGCAGGCCTGCCATTATTGCAACTTTCATTTTTCGACCACCTTGCGCTCCAAACCCGCTATGGTGCGGGCTATTTTGCGCGAGTTGGAATTGCAACGGGATTACCTCGGCGGCGCGGCGCTGCAATCGGTTTATTTTGGCGGCGGCACCCTTCGTTGCTGGACCTGCCGGAGTTGGAGCAAATTTTTGAAAAAATATATGCCCTGCACACCGTAAGCACCGGGGCTGAAATCACCCTGGAAGCCAATCCCGACGATCTGACGCTGGAAAAACTGCGCGACCTGCGCCGGCACACGCCGGTCAACCGCCTGAGCATCGGCATCCAGTCGTTTCACGATGCCGACCTGCAGTGGATGAACCGGGCCCATACGGCCGAACATGCCCGTGCCTGCCTGCAGGATGCCGCGGCAGCCGGTTTTCAGGACCTGACCATTGATCTGATCTATGGCGCGCCGAGTACCCCGGACGAGCATTGGGCCGAAAATGTGCGGATCGCCCTGGATGCGGGTATTCCGCATTTGTCCTGCTATTGCCTGACGGTGGAAGACGGCACCGCGCTGGCGCATTTTGTGCGGCAGGGGCGTTCGGAGCCGGTCGATGAGGAAAAGGCAATCCGCCAATTCGAACACCTGCAGGATGCCACCGCAGCGCAGGGGTACGAGCACTACGAAATTTCCAATTTTGCGCTTCCGGGGCGGTATGCGCGCCACAACAGCGCCTATTGGCAGGGGGCGCACTACCTGGGCGTGGGGCCTTCGGCGCATGCATTCGATGGCCGGTCGCGGCAGTGGAATGTGGCCAATAATGCCCGCTACCTGAAATCCATAGAGGTGGGCGTGCTGCCTTTCGAGCGCGAGGTGCTCACGCCGGCCCAGCAGTACAACGAATACGTCATGACCAGCCTGCGCACCATGTGGGGTTGTGCCGAAAGCCGTGTCGAGGCATTTGGTGCCCCTTTCGCCGGGTATTTCCGGCAAGAAATCCGGCGTTTTTTGCAAAATGGCACCGTGGAAAAGGGGGAAGATGCGACATACCGGCTAACCCGGTCGGGAAAAGTGCTGGCTGACCAGATCGCCAGTGCATTGTTCTGGATAGATGATGCAGCATGATCGGGCTGATAGCGAGGGGGTGACTGCCAGTCACCCCCTCGCTATCAGCCCCGGCATTCAAAAATAAGTGATGTTCTTACTGGTTGTAGGTCAATGAATTGGCTTACATTCGCCACCGGGCAAACGATAGTAGCCTGTATTTTTTCATCAAAACAAACCGATATGTTACAAGAACTCAAGGCATTTCTTATGCGGGGCGATGTGTTGGCCCTCGCAGTGGCGGTTATCATCGGCGGCGCTTTTCAAAAGATTGTCGATTCCATGGTAAACGACATCATTTCACCGATTTTGGGCATGATCACCGGCAACCCGGACTTTTCGAGTGTGACGATTGGCAATGTGCTGATCGGAAACTTCATCAATGCCGTGATCAATTTCATTTTTGTGGGGGTTGTGTTGTTTTTCCTGATCAAGGCGGCATCCGGTAAGAAATCGGAAGAAGCGGATAAATAGGTCAGATTTACCCTCAGTTTTGAGTTTTCAGAAGCCATCCTGGTTTGCAGGGTGGCTTCTGCTTTTGGGGCTTTGAATTTACGGTTTAATGCCCGGTTTTGAAATCATAGGCAGGTTTGGTGATTTTATTTAGAATTAAATTTTGCAAAACGGCGTGTAATTAGAAAACCGGACTTGCTTTACAGCAATTTTTCAACTCAGGCGAAATATTGGCAAATATTAATCCTGAATTAATAAAATATAAACTCTCAAACAGATTATAATTTTGTTTGCACACTTTTTTGTACCTTTGCGGCGTTAGCATAGTTAACTTAAACCTGCTTTTCACAATTATGAAATTACAACATCTTGTAGAGGCGCTTGACGCCCAGATCGTAAGCGGCGACGTCATCGGCGCATTCGACAAATTTGCTGCTGACAACTGTGTGACCCGTAGCGGTGCAGACAATATGACCCAGACCAAAGCCCAAAAACTTGAAATCCTGAACTGGTTTTTCCAAAACATCGCCCATGCCAACCGCATCGAATGCACGGCTTGCAAAGTGGGTGATTCGGTTACGGAATCGCAATTTGTTTTTGACTTTGTCAACAAACAAGGCCAGCCCCTGGTATACCAGGAGGTGATCCGCCGTGCCTGGAAAGACGGCAAAGTGGTTGAAGAACAATACCTGATTGGTGAAACGCTGGATGTACCGGCAAAAACTGCGGCTAAGAAGCCCTCCAAGAACACGGCAGCCAAAACAACCAAACCGGCTGCCAAGGCTACCAAAACAACCACTCCGGCCAAAGCTACCAAAGCTACCAAAAAAGCAGAACCGAAAGCCGATCAAAAGCCGGCTTCGAAATCGGCCAAACCGGCTACTGCTAAGTCCAAGGCCGTCGGAAAATAAGCCCGAAAGCAAAGTAGTTCAAGCATAACACAGAGCAGTAATTTGAAGCCCGTCTTGCAGGAATGCAGGACGGGTTTTCTATTTTTGCCCTCCTTGCCAGTAACCCGATTAAGCAAAAACGCTTTCCGGCGCAGTCCAAAACCAACCCGACCTATGCTTGCACATTCCCGCGCTTTTTTGATCATCCTCGACGGCTGGGGCCTGGGCCCTAAGCCGGAGGTCGACGCGATTAAACAAGCCAACACGCCTTTTGTCGATAGCTTAATGGCCAACTATCCCAATACCACGCTCATCACGCACAGCGAAGATGTCGGCTTGCCGGAGGGCCAGATGGGCAATTCCGAAGTGGGACACCTCAACATCGGCGCGGGGCGCGTCGTCTGGCAGGAGTTGGCCCGGATCAACAAGGCGATCCGCGAGGGCGAACTGGCCAAATTGCGCACCCTGACCTCTGCCTACGAATACGCCTCGGCCACCCGGGCCAAAATACATTTGATGGGCCTGGTGTCCGACGGCGGCGTGCATTCGCACATCGACCACCTGAAGGCGCTGTGCGACCTGGCAGCGGAGATGAATTGTAAACAAGTGTACATCCATGCGTTCACGGATGGCCGCGACTGCGACCCGAAAAGTGGCGCGGGGTTTGTCGAAGACCTGCTTGAGCACATCAAAGACCAACCGATCGAACTGGCTTCCGTAATCGGGCGCTACTACGCCATGGATCGCGACAAACGCTGGGAACGCATCAAACTGGCATACGACCTGCTGGTGCACGGTACCGGTGAAGCGGTCGAAGATTTCCCTGCGGCCATCCGGCAATCCTACGCGGCGGGTGTGACCGACGAATTTCTGAAACCCATGGTGCGCCGCCGCCCCAACGGACAACCCCTGGCGACCATCGAAACCGGCGATGTGGTTATCTGTTTCAACTTCCGCACCGACCGGCTCCGCGAACTGACGACCGTGCTGACCCAGCAAAATATGCCGGACATGGACATGCATACCCTGCCTTTGCATTACGTGACCATGACCAACTACGACGAGTCGTTCCGCGATATTTTCGTGCTTTTTGAAAAAGATAACGTGGAACTGACCCTTGGCGAACTGGTGTCGGATGCGGGCCTGAGCCAGGTGCGCATTGCGGAAACAGAAAAGTATCCGCACGTGACATTTTTCTTCTCCGGGGGGCGCGAAGCACCGTTTGAAGGGGAACGCCGCATCATGATCCCCTCGCCGAAAGTAGCCACCTACGACCTGCAACCCGAAATGAGCGCACCGGAAGTGTGCGCCGCTATCATGCAGGATATCCGGGACAACAAGCCCGATTTTATTTGCCTCAATTTTGCCAATACCGACATGGTGGGCCATACCGGCGTGTTTTCAGCCGCGATGAAGGCCGCTGAAACGGTAGACCATTGCATGAGCCGGATTATTCCGCTTGCGGAGGAAAACGGCTATGCCTGCCTGATCATCGCCGACCATGGCAATTCGGATTACATGGTCAATGAAGACGGCACGCCAAACACGGCACATACCAAAAACCCCGTGCCCTGCATTTTGGTGAGCAAATATTTGAAAAACACCGTCCGGTTGCGCCCGGGCCGCCTGGCCGATGTGGCGCCTACTTTGCTTCAACTGATGGGGATTAAACAACCGGAAATGATGACCGGAAAGAGCCTGCTCGTGACAGACGCCTGATCATGCACAAAAAATACCATTTGTATCCCTGGGAAATTTGGATTTTAAGGCAGCTCCGGCGCTGGCGAAATACCTTTATTGGCCGTTTTGTCCAAAAAAAAATCATCGACAACCCGGATTTGCGCATTCCGTTTCAGGCCATTCCGCTTTGGGTTGCCTCGGCGCTTACAGGCCTGGTAGCGGTCGCGTATGAAGATTTGTTTGTGTTGTTCGAGCAAACCGGTAAAGCACTGCATGGCCTGTCACCCTGGATCGTATTTTTTACCACACCGCTTTTTTTTGCATTAGCCTGGTACATGACGGCACGGATAGCGCCCAATGCCCGTGGAAGCGGTATTCCGCAGTTGCTCGCGGCAGTCGAACTGGCCGGTACGAGCCGGCAGGCTTTGGTGCGACGGTTGCTCAACCTGCGCGTGGCGCTGGTAAAGATCGGCGCCAGCCTGATCCTGCTCATGGGGGGCGGCGCCATCGGGCGCGAAGGGCCCACACTGCAAATTGCCGGCTCGGTATTCGACATGGTGTACCGCTGGGTACCCGACGGCTGGCCCAGGGTGTCGCACCGGATCATGCTCATCACCGGGGGCGCTTCCGGGCTTGCAGCTGCGTTTAACACACCGCTAGGGGGAATCGTGTACGCACTTGAAGAACTGTCGAAAAGCCATATTGCCCGTTTCCGGACGGCGGTGTTCAGTGCCGTGATCATCGCGGGCATGACGGCACAGTCCTTCCTGGGCTCTTACCTCTACCTGGGCTATCCGAAATTGGCCACCCTGCCGCTTTCCATGATCTGGCTGGTACTGCTGCTGGGCTTTGTGTCGGGCTACCTGGGGGCGCAATTCACTATGATTTTGCGTTGGCTCGGGCAGTGGCGCAGCCGGTTTCGGGGGCGCAAGCAACAGCTGGGAGTGGTGCTGGTCCTGGGTTTGTTTTTTGCAACGCTGCTTTTTTTTACCGGCACCATCGGCATGGGTACGGGCAAGTCGCTGATCAATCAGCTGTTGTTTGAGGGGGCCGGTTCGGCGCCCTGGTATGCCTTTCCGGTGCGGGTGCTGGCTGCTGCCTTGTCGTTCAGTGTGGGCGCACCGGGCGGGATTTTCGCTACTTCGCTATCGTCGGGCGCATCGTTGGGGGCATTCCTGGTGCACTGGGGCGGGCTGCCTGCGGAGCACCACAACCTGATGATCCTGGTTTGTATGATCGGATTTCTGACCGGGGTAACCCGCACACCGTTCACAGCAGCCATCCTGGTACTTGAAATGACCGACCGGCACTCCGCCATTTTTTACTTCTTGTTGGCCAGCATGGTCGCACAGCTCGGTGCAGGGTGGGTGTCCAGGCGGTCGTTTTACGAATACCAGAAGGAAGTTTACCTGGATCAGCTGTCGGCAAAAGGGTGAAAAAAAATCCGTGGCGTGCGCTAAATATCCTTGCCGATATCCCGCCGGAAGTATTTTCCGTCAAATTCAACGGTTTCGGCAGCAGCGAGGGACTTCCCGACGGCTTCATCGATCGTTTTTCCGAAGGAAGTAATGGCCAGCACCCGGCCGCCGTTGGTCACCAGTTGGTCGCCGTTCATTTTAGTGCCGGCGTGTAAAAACAGGCAGTCGGGAGGTGATTGCGGTAGCGCAATGCGGTCGCCTTTCCGGTACTGTTCGGGGTAGCCTCCGGCCGTGAGCATGACCGTTGCGGCTACATCCGGGACAGTTTCAATTTCCACTTCAGCCAACCGGCCGTCGAGCGTTTGCCGGAACAACTCCACCAGCTGATTTTTCAGCCGCGGGAAAACCACTTCCGTTTCCGGGTCGCCCATCCGGCAATTGTACTCGATGACGAAGGGGTCGCCGTTAACATTGATCAGGCCAAAAAAGATAAAACCCAGGTAGTCAATTTTTTCAGCGGCCAACCCTGCCACGGTGGGTTTGATAATGCGCGTTTCGGTTTTTTCCCAAAGTTCCGGCGTCACAAAAGGCACCGGCGAAACAGCGCCCATACCGCCGGTATTCAGGCCGGTATCGCCCTCCCCGATCCGTTTGTAATCTTTTGCCTCCGGCAAAATTTTGTAGTGACGCCCGTCGGTCAGCACAAACACCGAATACTCGATGCCGCTCAGGAATTCCTCAATGACCACCCGCCGGCTGGCTTCGCCGAACTGGCCGGCCAGCATAGTTTCGAGCGCCGCCCTGGCTTCATCCAGGTTGTCCAAAATCAACACCCCCTTCCCGGCAGCCAGCCCGTCGGCCTTGAGCACATAGGGCGCTTGCAAGGTTTTCAAAAATGCAAGGCCATCTTCCAGGTTGCGCACTTCGCGGTACCGGGCAGTGGGAATGCTATGGCGCTCCATGAATTTTTTGGCGAATGCCTTGGAACCCTCCAGTTGGGCGCCGGCAGCGGATGGGCCTATGACGGCTACCTCGTTCAGCGCCGGGTCGTTTTTGAAAAAATCAACAATGCCGAGCACCAGCGGTTCTTCCGGACCGACCACGAGCATGCGGATGTCGTTTTTTAAACAAAAATCTTTGATCGCCGGAAAATCGTTGGGAGAAAGATCGACGTTTACGCCGCATTCGGCTGTGCCGGCATTACCCGGCGCGATAAACAAGCGGGTACAACCTGGATCGTTCGAAAATTTCCAGGCAAAACTGTGTTCGCGGCCGCCGCCGCCGAGCAGGAGAATGTTCATTTTAATTTTTTATTGAATTGGGCGAAGATAGCCGTTGCAGGGAAAACAGCTAACCTGTCAGGTTTTAAAACACAGGTTTTAAAACTCAATCTCGAAGCAGCCCGCATCCGGCATCACCGGGTCGCGCATTTTTCCGTCCAGGTCGAGCGAAATGCCTTGCAGCGGCACGGCATAGCGGTTTGCTTTGGATGCCAGCGTGTCGAGCCGGTAATTCCGCTCGGGGATATTCAGAAATACCGTATCCTGGTTTTGCAGGTTGAGGCAGGGGTTGCAGAAATCGAAAAACTCCGGGAAGGCATTGTCTTTCAGCAGGTCCTTTACCCGGACCAGGCAGTTTTTAAAATCATAATCCATATCGGCGGCTACACCGGTTCGGTTGAACAACGTGATCTGGTCAGCACGGCTGCCGCTGATAATGCAATTTTGAAAGCGGGCCCGGAGTGGATTTGCGGCGTAGGTGTCGCAAAAATCGTCGAGGCAAAGGGCATTGCCCATGCGCAGGGCCTCTCCGTCGACCCCGTAATTTGCAGCGGTGCAATAGGAAAAAGCGTAGTCGCCGCCGTACTCCAGTTGAATGGAATAGCCGGTATTGGAGTGGAACAGGCAGTTTTCGGCGGTTATTTTGGCGTGCACACCGATGAGCCCGCTGCTGGCGGTGTTGTAAATCTGCGTGTTGCGCAGCGTCAGGTCAACCGCCGAGTCGGCCCGCACGCCGATGATCGAGTTGCGCACAATGCAGTGGTTCAGCACGTGGCCGCTGGTGCCGGATTGCAGCCAGATGCCCGTCCACTGACCCGGTTCATCGGCAAACTCGGGTTCCAGGCGGTCGCCTTCGAAGATCACCGGATTGTCGAGGGTGCCTTCCACGATGAGCCGGCCACTGCCCTGAAATGCCAGGAAGCCGTCGTTGTAACGCACGATGGCCGAATCGACAACTTCGCGTCCCAAACCGCCGTGCACATACACGCGGGCGCCGGCGGGTATGCGCACCGTACAGGCGTCGATGACCAGGATGCCGTAGATTACGTAGGGGCGCGGGTCGTCCCACAGCCATTCGCCGCCATCGCAGGTGTAGAGCACCGCATCGCCGGCGCCGAAGCGGGAGGGCAGGTAAACGGCGTTTTGGCCCCAGGCTTCCAGTACGACCGTTTGCAGGTTGCCGTTGGTTTCAAAATGCAGGTTTTCGGCCAGCACGAACGGGCTGGCGCTGGGCGGTGCGTCGGGGTTGACAGTCACCTCTGCGAAAATGTACAGGCTGTCGTTGGGCGCAATTTCGAGATCGGTGTGGCTGTCGCCAGGCAGGCCGTCTACGTTGAGGTTGAAGCGCGACTGGTCGCCCTTTTCCAGGTAAATTTTGCTGATGCGGATGCTTTTGTCGTGCCGGTTGTACACTTTCAGAATGCGCGTGGCCGAGCCGAGTTGGGTAAACACCGTGTCGAAGCGTAGCGTATCGGTGCTGAATTCGAGTTTGTCGGCCATGTTGTTGGTGAAGCGTTCTTTTTGGCAGAAGCTGAACAGGGCGGTAAACAGTGCGAGGAAGAGCGTAAGCCGGAGCAATTGCATCGGGAAATGTTGTCGTGTAAAAGTAGGGTAGGGCGAAGAAGTTGTAGATGTACCAAACTTAGAGCAGCTGGTCAACGGCAATTTGCAAACCAATCGAGGAAGTAAAAACTTCGCCTTTGGCAAAAACGAGATTCGTTTCATACCCTCCGGAAACCGGCTTTTGGAAAACTTTCACGGTTCGATTTTCCAAATTGACCAGCCAAACCTCAGGAATGGCCGCAGTGCCGTACATCGGGATTTTTACATTCCGGTCTTTAAAAACTGAAGAATCGGCCACTTCCACGATCAATAATATGTCAGCCGGTTTCGGATGGGCTTCTGCGTAAAAATCAGCGCGGTATTGCAATACTGCAATATCCGGTTGCGGCTCGGAATAGCCGGAAAGGGCGATAGGGTCTTGGACACTCAGTAACACGGCGTCGCCGAGGAGACGGCTGAGCAGGCGGTTAAGGCGTTTGACCGCTGCGGCATGAAGGCTGTTTACTGGGCTCATATCATAAATTTCACCATCCAGCAGCTCGGTGCGTTGCTCAACTGCAAGCAGTCCGGTTTGGGCCATCCGATGGTAATCTTCGATGGAGAAACGGTGGCGAGTCAGTTTTGACGGTGCGGTTTGGGTGGTCATATGCGTGTGTTTAACTGTTGCGAAGATACGCCTTAATGCTCAAAGTAGGCAAGCGGGCAGTTTGGTTCAAGGCGAATTTCAGATGCACATCACCGTCAAAACGATCCCCTTTCGCACCGCAGTCGTTGGAGGTTGCTCCGATTTTGGGTGGCTAGGAACGGCGCGATTAACCTGCGAGCAACACCATGGCACAATAGCCGTATGTGTTAAAAAATTAACAACTCAAATGCCGATTATGCCTAATGTCTCGGTTCTGTTGTTTGTATCAGGGCTTCCCAAATTTTTCCCTGCAAAAAAGTTAAACCAGTCCCATTTTTTGACAAACAGTGCGATTATTTCAACGGTTCTAAAATTATATTTTATGAATTAAGTGACTTCAAATGCCTGATTTCGTCTTTTACAAAACTTTAACACCGCATTTGTTAAATGTTTTTAACGTTTTCTTAACTCCTGTCTTATTTTTGCAAAGCCTTAAGGCCGGTTCCCCATGCAAGCAACGCCGTACGCTGGAAACATGACAGAAAAAACAAGGCCGGAACGGATTGATGTGTTGATCCCGGCATACAACGAAGAAGCGGCATTGCCCCTGGTACTGGCGGCCATCCCAAAAGTGTGGGTGCGTCAGGTGATTGTTTGCAACAACGGATCGACGGACCGGACGGCGGAAGTCGCCCGGGAGGCAGGCGCCCATGTGGTGGACGCCCAACAACGCGGTTACGGTACAGCCTGCCTGGCAGGGATCCGGTACCTGCAAAGCCTGCCGGAAAAGGAACAGCCGGAAATTGTCGTCTTTCTCGACGGCGATTACTCCGACTACCCGGAAGAGCTGCCAAATGTGGTGGCTCCGATTTTGAACGACGAAAAAGACCTGGTGATCGGCTCCCGTTTGCTCGGCAACATGGAACCCGGCGCTATGAGCCCGCCCCAACGTTTCGGCAACTGGCTGGCGCCCCTGCTGATTCGCTGGCTGTACGGCTACCGGTTCACCGATCTGGGGCCCTTCCGGGCTATTCGCTGGCAGTGCCTGTTGGACCTGAACATGCGAGACCCCAACTACGGCTGGACGGTGGAAATGCAGGTAAAAGCCGCTCAGCAGCAGCTGCGGTGTGCTGAAGTGCCGGTCCGCTACCGCAAACGGGGCGGCGGGAAGAGTAAAGTCTCCGGCACCGTGAAAGGTGTGGTTCTGGCCGGATGGAAGATTATCAGCCTCATTTTTCTTTTACGTTTTAAAGCAAAAAAATACAAACCCTGAATTCCTGACTCACAAACTCCAGGCAGTCCGCCTTCGCCAAGGCTTCGGCGGACAAGTAAAAAATTAACTCGCAACTCAATTTTAACTATGTTCGGTCTTCAATCATTTTTCGAAGCACTTCAGTATCAGGCCTTTGTCGACTTCGGCTACCTGATGCTCTTATTTTACTTTGTTGCCATGAGCGGTGTGACGATTTATGCGCTCATCCAGGTTCACCTGCTTTTTTTGTACAAAAAACACCACAAAGACAACCCGAATATCCAGTACAAGCAATTTGAAGTTGCGGATTTGAATATTCCTTTTGTGACCGTGCAACTGCCGATGTACAACGAGATGTACGTAGCCGAACGCATTATCGATTATGTGGCTGCACAGGAATACCCAAAAGACAAATTTGAAATACATGTGCTGGACGATTCCACCGACGACACCGTCGGCATCGTTGCCGCCAAAGTGGCCGAACTCAAGGCCCAGGGTTTTAATATCGAGCATATCCACCGCGTAAACCGCCAGGGCTACAAAGCCGGCGCGTTGCAGGAGGCCATGCCAAAAGCCAAAGGCGATTTTATCGCTATTTTCGACGCCGACTTCACGCCGCGTCCCGATTTTCTGCGCACCACCATGGCCTATTTCGAAGACCCGAAGATCGCCATCGTGCAAACGCGCTGGGAGCACATCAACGCCGACTACTCCATGCTGACCCGC
This sequence comes from Lewinellaceae bacterium, assembly GCA_016716135.1. GTDB lineage: Bacteria > Bacteroidota > Bacteroidia > Chitinophagales > Saprospiraceae > M3007. The sequence continues at coordinate 526,666 of JADJWX010000002.1, forward strand.
TTGCAGGCGCTCCAGCTCAACGTGCATTTCACGGTCGAACAGGCCGGCCGGTCTTACGGTAACCTGTTGCTCCAGTTCAACGGCACCGCCGGTGTCTGGCGCAAAAAAGTGATCGACGAAGCCGGAGGCTGGCAGAGCGACACGCTTACAGAGGACCTCGACTTGAGCTTCCGTGCCCAGATCATGGGGTACAAAATCCAGTACCTGGAAAAACTGGGCAGCCCGGCCGAATTGCCGGTGGACATGAACGCGCTGAAAGGCCAGCAGTTCCGCTGGAACAAGGGCGGCGCGCAAAATGCCCGCAAATTGCTGAAACTCGTTTGGTCGACCGACAAACTCAACCGCGTCCAAAAAATGCATGCCATCAGCCAGTTGCTGGCTTACGGGGTGTTCCTGTGGGTGTTTATCGCCGCGGTGAGCAGTATTCCGTTGTCGTTTGCCTTCCAGGAGTTGGGTATTTCCACGCACTTCCTGTCATTTTCGGTAGTGGGTCTGTTTGCCGTAGCGGCAATTTCCTACACCGCAAACATAACCGCTGCCCTGCACCGCAACCAGGCGCCGTCGTTCTGGGAAAAAGTGCGCTTTTTCGGGCTGTTTCTGTCCTTCCTGCCGATGTCGATGGGCTTGTCGTTGTACAACGCCATTGCTGTGGTGGAAGGCTTGCGCGGCAAGGTTTCCGCCTTTGTGCGGACCCCGAAATACGGCATCACCGAGCGGAAAAAAAGCTCCTTGCTGAACGCCGGCTACATGGCCCGGAAGATTTCCTGGGTAACCTACGGCGAAGGTTTCATGGCGCTGATCTTTCTGGCTGCCGTAATTATCGGCCTGAAAACCGGCAACTACGCCTTCGTGCTGTTCCACTCGATGCTGGCCTTTGGCTTTGCGACGATTTGTTACTATTCGATCAAGCACTTGCGCTTTCAATAGGTTTTTATTGTTGATTTGTTGAGGGTTGCATTAAAATGCCCCGTGTTGAGTCTGACACGGGGCATTTTGCTTGTTTGGCATCTTTCTTCAGAACGCTCCTGCAACCTGCACAACAATATCGGACGTCTAACATAACCGTCAACGTCCCTGCAACCGACGAACCGGTTTTCATTTTGGTACCAAGTTGCCGGATGGCTTATACTTCCTCCGACAGGGGACTTTCGTAGAAAAAATCATGACCCAACATGACCGCTAACGTTTTTTTGCCATGCTTTTTGCCCTAATTTTGAGCCTGCTGTTGAACGGTAAACTAGCTCAGCTGTTTACCAAAAACAGCCCACCGGAAACCGCTTTTCCCAAACCAACCAGCCGTTAACCAACCTGTGCCCGTAATGAAACAACTCAGCCTCAGCCTCCTCGCCATACTCCTGCTCGGTGCCTGCGCCACCCACTACTACTACAAACCCGCCGCCACCCAGCCCGGCCAAACCGAAGCGGTGTACACCCGGGGTTTGCCCGGTCTGCGTTCCCAGCAGTACGGCGCCGACCTCACCGCCGGCCTGAGTGCCAAGGGCGAAAACGACCTCAGCCTCCAGGTGTACATTTACAACGACAGCGACTCGGCCTACACCTTCTATCCTGAAGACATCCGCGTAAGCGGCTACGACGCCTTCGGCCAAATGCAGCCCCTGCGCGTATTTGAAGCCACCGAATACAAAAAGTGGAAACGCAACCGCGATATCCTGATCGGCACGGCCATCGTGGTCGGCACCGTGGCGCTGATCCTGATCATCAACGAAGCCACCAAAGACAACAACAAATCGAAGGGCAACAACAATTCGGGCGACGTACCCTATTGGGCCAACAATTATTACTACAACCCAGTGGGCTGGATCGACTTTTCCTTCAACATGGCTTACGCGATCGGCGCAGCATCCGCCACGCCACCGCCGCAATCCGAGCCGGCCATGCCCGAAGACGGCCTGCTCCGCACCCACACGATTTACCCCGGTGAAGCCGTGCAGGGTATCGTGAAAGTGCGCGGGAAGTCGCCGTTTTTGAATAAAATTCTGGTGGAAGTGCCCGTCAACGGCGCTTATCACAAGTTTTCTTTTGAAAACAAACGGCGGGCCCGGTAGGGCAGGATTGACGGCATTTTTCAGCATTCACGGGTTTTAATGGCGTTCAATTTGCGTTTTTCGACGTAAGATTGAGCCATGCACACGGCCATTTCCGCTTTTTCCAGTTTATCCATTCGACTGCTGCTCACCGGTGCATTTATTGCCCTGACAATTTACCTGGGCTACTTCGTGGAGCGGTCAAATTTTCCGGCCTTCATTTCCGCGTATGGCCTGTTTTTCGCCCTGTACGCCTGGTTGATCACCCGGCCGGATTGGTCGCTACACGACCGGCGCTGGTGGCTCGGCGTGGGCATCGCCCTCCGGATCGTCCTGCTGTTCAGCATTCCCAACCTTTCCGATGATTTTTACCGCTTCCTCTGGGACGGCCGATTGGCGGCGCAGGGCATTCACCCGTTTGCGCACCCGCCGGTGTATTTTATTGAAAATCAGATTGAACTGCGGGGGATAACGCCGGCGTTGTTTTCCAAACTCAATTCCCCGGAGTATTACACCGTGTATCCGCCGGTTTGTCAGGCGGTGTTTTGGGTGGCGGCTAAGTTGTTTCCGGAAAGCCTGGCCGGTGGGGTGTTTGTGTTGAAGTTGTTTTTGTTTTTTTGTGAGTTGGGGGTGCTTTGGGTGTTAACCCCACCCCCATCCCCTCCCCCCGGGGGGAGGGGGGCTCGCCCTCAGGATGATATTAATACCGAGCATGGGCAAGGTTTTCATTCATTAAAAAGTGGGAAAATAAGTACCCTGCCTGCCAATTTTAATTCAGCTTGTCGGCAAGCCCCCCTCCCCTTGGGGGGAGGGGTTGGGGGTGTGGTCCTCTACGCCCTGAACCCCCTGATCCTGCTGGAAATCACCGGGAACGCCCATTTTGAAGGGGCCATGTTGTGTTTTTTGCTTGCCGGAACCCTGTTTTTACAAAAAAGACAGTTGGCGCCGCCGGCGGCGTTTTGGGCTTTGGCAGTAGCCAGCAAGCTGGTGCCGCTGTTGTTTTTACCCATCGTTTGGGTGCAATTGGGTTTTCGGAAAGGCCTGCGTTTTCTGTTGTTTTTCTCGGTCTTTTCAGCCTTGTTGTTTGTCCCGCTGCTGAACCTGGAAATTTTGGAAAATATGGCCGGCAGCCTGAATTTGTACTTCCGGCAATTTGCGTTTAACGCCAGCGGGTATTACCTGTTGAAAGCCATTGGAAAAATGTTTGCCGATCCGTCGGTAGATGTCGGGCGGATGTTGGGGCCGGTTTTGGGCATTGTTGTGTTTGTGGGAGTTTGGGTGCTGGCTTTTTTTACTCGTCCTACGACTTCAAGTCATAGGACGAGTACGGCGCTCCTGCTTGCCGCAACCCTCTATCTCGCCCTGGCCACCACGGTGCATCCCTGGTACATCGCGCTTCCCTTCGGCCTGAGTTTGCTTACAAAATGGCGCTACCCGGTCGTTTGGACAGGCGTGGCCATGCTGTCGTACAGTCATTACGCGGGCGGCGGGTTTCAGGAAAATTATGGGTTGATTGCGTTGGAGTATTTGATACTACTCACTTTTGCTGCCGGGGAATATTTTTTGGTTCCCAAGCGGCCTTCGGTAGTAATACCGAAAAAACATCGCAAAAGCTGAGGTGATTCCCAATGCCAGCCACAGCCTCCAATCCGTTATTTCCAATTCAGTTGACAAGATCATAATAACCGGAAGCGGTATCCACTTCAGATATTTCATCCAAGCCGGTGTCGGATGGTACAAACGCGCTTCAGCTTCTTTTTCCAGACCGGCCAAATCGAGTATTTCTACTTTGCCAGTTTCGATAGCCAGTCGCATTTGCTGCATTAGGATATCCATGTACAAGGCTTCCCATTCTTTATGGCCATAATGGGTAGCGGCGTCGTAGGAATACTGTAATTCTGTGCCGGAAATCGTTATGGAAAGTTCGCGTTGCATGGATGCCGGAGTCTCCTCAAGTCGGGCTTCGGGGTAGTTGGTAAACCGGAGTGGCCCCTTAGATTCCAACTCGTAGTAGCCGTTTGACAATAAAAATTGCCGGAGGCGCTGCAGGATGGTTTCCTCCGGCAAGTTGGCGGGTAATAGAATTTTCATCTGGGTCATATTTACATGGTTTCAGGTTTGCGCACGAAACAGACACAATCAGTACGTACTGGCTTTCTGCCCGTTTACTTTTTCCCGCGAACGAACCGTTCGCGTTACTTTGATGATTCCCCGACAAAATAATCATCCCGGTTTTTAAACAGGATATTGAACGTCGTCATGCTCCCGTAGCAGCGGGTGATGTATTGCTGTAGGTTGACTTTGTCTTCGTCGTCGAGTTTGGTGCTGGCATTGATCTGTTGTTCGAGCACGCGCAGGCGGTCGCGCATCATCACGATTTTGTGAAAAAACGCTTCGATGGGGACTTCCTTAGGCTTGACGCTGCCATCGCCGGAGTCGATGATCAGTTTACCCTTCATCCAGCGGTCGCCGAGCGGCACTTTTTCCAGGCTAACGCCCGCCCAACTGCGCAGGATGCGCACCAGCGCCTGTTCGGCTTCGGAGAAGGAAACATTTTCCTCCGCCGGAATGGCTTCCACCACTTCCCAGGCGGAATACTCCTTGCCGACCATTTTCAGGCCGAATTGAATAAAACAAACTTCATAGGCCGCTACATGCAGCCGAACGATCACCCCGTCGCCGAAAGCCGGGTGTTTAACACGGGAACCGATACCGAGAACGTCCATGATTATAGTTTTGAGTGTTGAGTTTTGAGTTATTGCGGGTCCGGTTTGTGCACCCAATTGGGTTCGCTCCACCGGACAATGCCGTAGAGCAGCACAACTGAAACAGCTGCCGCCGTCCAGGGTACATCGATATCTTGTTCCAGATCGATTGTTGAAATATCCTGCCTGTACAAATATTGCGCGAGCACCTGGAAGGCATTGTTCACAAAATGCGCCCCAACCGGTACCCAAATATTCTGTGAACGCCAGTAGAGCCAGCCGAGCAATACACCGAGCAGCATGCGTGGCAAAAAGCCTTCAAACTGAAAATGGATAAAACTGAAAATGGCCGCCCCAAGCAGAATGGCGGCCCAGGGACCCATGCGCCGCATGAGCTGCTGTTGCACAATGCCGCGAAATACCAACTCTTCGCCGAATGCCGGCAACAGCGCGATGAGCGCCAGATTGGCCAGTAATTCGAGCAGGTTATCCATTTGAAGCAGCCCTTTTATCGATTCATTCGCCTGCTCCTCCAGGGCACGTAGCGCCTCGGGTATGGGCAAGGCCTGATTCAGGTTGTAGGTGTACAGCACCAGCGGAATGGCAACCAACATCAGCAATATTCCAATCAAAAGCGGGCGGGTTTCGGGTAGTTGTGCCGCTTTCAGGTACCGGAATACCCGGTCAACGGGCGGGTAAAAAAAACGCAACACGGCCCAACCCGCAAGCAAAAATGTGGAAATGTGGCTGATCGCCAACAACAACCGGGTCTGCCAGCGCTCGGCTGGAGGGGCATCGGCTGCCAGTGCGCCGGTCAGCACTGCCGGGTCCCAACCGGCCACCATCACGATCAGCTGGAACAAAATGCCACCGAGCAGGGCAAAAAGCAGGCATGCGCCCAAAAGCACCAGCAATACCAGGCGCACCTGCGGTTCGGGTTGTTGGTAAACAACAACTTCCGGATCCGGAGTATCTTGCCCTTCACCGTGGCTCATGCCGCGTTCTTCCATAGATCGTGTATTTTTGCGCCAAAAATAGCGGAAGCCAACCGCTTATCCCAATATCCCAATATCCCAATATCACAGCGTATGACCAGATTATCTGTAAACATCAACAAGGTGGCGCTCCTGCGCAATGCCCGTGGGGGCAATCTCCCCAACCTGGTTCAGGTGGCGGAAGACTGCGAGGCATTTGGCGCCGAAGGCATTACGGTGCACCCCAGGCCCGATCAGCGGCATGTACGGTTCGACGATATTCCGGCATTGAAAAAGGTGGTGACCACGGAGTTTAACATTGAAGGCAACCCGACTCCGGAATTCCTGGAACTGGTACTGGCCAATACGCCCGACCAATGTACCCTGGTACCCGATGCAACAGATCAGCTCACCAGCGACCATGGCTGGGATACGTTGAACCATGCGGATTTTTTACGGGAAGTTATCGCGGCGTTGCACGTGAAACGCATCCGGGTTTCGCTCTTTGTCGATCCCGATCCCCGCATGGTAGAAGGCGCCAAGGCAGCAGGAGCCGACCGGGTGGAATTGTACACCGGCCCCTTTGCCCACGACTTCATCAGCGATCCGGCCAAAGCCATGGCGCCCTACACCGCAGCCGCTGAAACCGCCGCACAAATCGGCATCGGTTTAAATGCAGGGCACGACCTGAACCTCGACAACCTCCGGTATTTCCGCGAGAACTGCCCCGGCCTGCTGGAAGTGAGCATCGGGCATGCCCTGATTTCAGATGCTTTGTACTATGGGTTGTCGAACACAATCCGGATGTATTTGCGGCAGCTGCAAGGATAACTGCCATCCAATGTTAATCTAAACGCCTAGAAACTAGGGTTTTATAATGCAGGCAAATGTACATTTTTTACAGTGTGTTAATTTTTTGTATTGGGCATTAATCAAATGCACTATCTTTGATTTAATGATCCGCCAGGATCAACTGGTCTTTGACCACTACTTTTCTCAATAATCCTTCTCTAGTTTTTTTTCCAACCAATTCAAACTTTTGAAGTCTGACAGGCTTGCAGTGGTAATGGTGCCTGGCACCATTGAGCCTGTCTTTACTTGCTCCTGATATCAATTCCGGAGCGACCGAACCACTGCCTTAATCGCTTTTACCAATTCGAACTTCTGGAAGTCATCCCATTAGGGGTGACGAACCCGTGTTTTTCCAGCTCCAAATTCAATACGATAGCCCGGGTAGTAATCGCTCCGATGGGACTTGCGCAGCAGCAGCTGTGCAGGCATTCAACGGAAACTTATTCATTCTTTACTCACTAAATTTTTTAGGTATGAAGCGATTACTAACAAGTTTAATCCTGCTATGCACCATGGCGGGGTTTACCTACGCACAACGTACGGTGGTTGGCACCGTGCGGGGCGATGACGGCGAGGCGCTGATCGGCGCTTCCGTCCGGGTGAAAGGGACAAACGTCGGCGACGTAACCGATGCCTTCGGCAAATACAGCATTGCGGTGCCGGCCGGTTCCAATACCCTGGTTTTTACCTACACCGGGTTTACCACCCTGGAAATTCCACTGGGGGCGTCGAACGTGGTGGATGCCGTGATGGAATCCGGCACGGTGTTGCGTGAAGCGGTTGTTACCGCATTGGGCATTTCCCGGGAGGAAAAATCACTGGGCTACGGCGTTACCAAAGTTAAGGGCGACGACGTGACCCGCTCGGGTGAAGTCAACGTCATCCAGGGTTTGGCGGCCAAATCGTCGGGCGTGCAAGTTATTGGTTCGGGTGGCACACCAGGTGCGTCCTCTAAAATCCTTATTCGCGGCAACGCCACGTTCACCGGGGAAAACCAACCGCTGGTCGTGATCGACGGGGTGCCTTACGACAACCAGACGTTGGGCTCGGAAGCGGCTGATTATCCGTTCAATCCAAACAACAATGGCGTCAATAACAGCAACCGCGCCCTCGACCTGAACCCAGCTGACGTGGAGAGCATCAACATCTTGAAAGGGCCGGCAGCGGCAGCGCTCTACGGTTCGCGTGCAGGGAACGGCGTACTTTTAATTACAACGAAAAAAGGCGGAAAGGGACTTTCTGTTAATGTGAGTTCCAGCGTAGCTTTTGACCAAACCAATCAGTTGCCCGGAATTCAAATGCTTTATGGCCAAGGTACCGGCGGCGGTTCATTAACCAACCCTGAAGGGAATTATGCCCCCGAAACGCCGCTGAGTTGGGGCCCTCGTATCGGCACAGCCGGTATCCCGGAAGTGGCGCAGGCCTATGACAACCTGGACACCTATTTTGAAACAGGCGTGACATACAACAACAACATTTCCGTTTCGATGGGCAACGACAATACGTCATTCCGCTTGTCTTACGGCAATGTCAACCAAACCGGTATCGTCCCAAACACGGAATTAAACCGGAACTCTTTCCGCCTGACGGCAACGTCGTCGTTCAACAAGTTCAACTTGTTGGCTTCCGCTGCGTATGTAAATACGAAAGATATCAAGGCCCAAAACGGCAGTAACCTTTCCGGTGTGATGCTGGGCCTGACCCGGATGCCGCCCAGTTTCAACATTTTAGGTGGCCCGGGGCCGAATGGCTACGACACCCGCGACGGACAGTCCTGGACCTACTTCAGCCTGTATGATAACCCGCTGTGGTCGGCGTACAACAACCCGATGACCGGCGATGTAGACCGGATTACCGGAAACATAACCGCCTCTTACGCTGCCTTTCCCTGGCTGGACCTCACAGCACGAATAGGCGCCGATGCCTACACCGACGATCGCAAGCAAGTATTTGCCGTTGGCGCACAGGATCCACCCGCGCCTGTTGGCGAAATTTGGGAAAACACCAAGCGCCGTCTTGAAGTGAACACAGATATGTTTGCGACATTCAAGCCTGTACTGAGTGGTCCGTTTGGTGTTAGCCTGATGACCGGCTTGAACCTGAATACCCGCCGCGACGACGATTTGTTCTCCCGTGGCCGCAACCTGGCAATTCCGAATTTTTACCATCTGAGCAATGCCTCCGACCTGTACAACAGTCAGGACCTGGAGGAAAAGCGTATTGCCGGTATTTTTGGTGAACTGAGCCTTTCGTACGCCAATCAGGTTTACCTGAACCTGACTGCGCGAAACGACTGGGCGTCTTCTTTTGGCGAAGCTGCGCGGAAAAATGGTTACTTCTACCCAGCAGCCAACCTGGCCTGGGCATTTTCGGAAATTCTCCCTAACCGCGATGTGCTTTCCTTCGGGAAAGTGCGCGTCAGCTATGCACGGGTGGGTATCGAACCGGTGCCCTACCGTACGAAAACGTACTTTCTGGCGCCGTTTATTACCGACGGCTTTACCGATGGATTTGGGTTCCCGTACGGAGGTCAGAACGGCTTCAGCCTGAGCAGCCGCCTGGGTAATGCCGACCTGGAGCCCGAATTAAATACGACTACTGAGTTTGGTGTAAACCTGAAGTTTTTCCGAAATCTGGTTGACCTGGATGTGAACTACTACATCAGTAAGAGCTCCAACCTGCTCGTATTGCGGCCGTTGGGCGGAAGTTCCGGTTTTGAAGAAATTTATACGAACATTGGTGAAATGGAAAACAAAGGCTGGGAAATTGAACTCGGCGTGAATCCGATTACCAAACAGAATTTCAAATGGAGCATTCAAGGGAACTTCTCCCGCAACCGCAATGAAGTAACAAAGCTGGCCGATGGCGTCGATGAGATCAATATCGAAACAGCATTTTCCTCTATCGGCTCCTTTGCCATTGTCGGGCAGCCCTACGGCGCATTTTATGCTACCCGCTGGGATCGCACCGCCGATGGTCAGCTGATGATCCAGGCTAATGGCCTGCCGAAGCGCGCCGACACACGCGGCAATGTGGGCAACCCATACCCGGACTGGATTGCTGGCATCCGCAATGTTTTTGAAATTTACGGTGTGACGGTGAATGCCCTGCTCGATATCCGTCAGGGCGGTTCGCTGTGGAACGGCACCGAGGCTCGTCTGAATCGCTTTGGCACCTCGGAAAAATCGGGCGACCGCGATCGCACGTATGTGATCCCAGGCGTAAAAATTTCGGACGGTACGCCGAACGACATCGCGATTTCTGCCAACCAGTACTTCTCCAACTACCTTGGTGACGGTACGGCTGCCGTGGAACAACACATCCAGGATGGCTCCTGGGTGCGTTTGCGGGAACTGACGCTGGGTTACCAGATTCCTATTCCTGACAATAAGTACGTGAAAGGAATTAACCTGTATGTGACCGGTCGCAATTTGTGGCTCAGCACGGATTACACCGGTGTTGACCCCGAAACATCCCTACATGGTGCCGGCTCGAATATTGGCGGTTTTGATTATTTTAATATGCCGAGCACGAAGTCGTACATCGTTGGTTTGAACCTTAGTTTCTAATTCAAAAATGAAATTCATTATGAAAAATATACTTAGCGCAGGATTGATGACCCTTCTGTTGTTGATGGGTAGCGCATCCTGCTCCAAATTCGTCGATGGCTACGAAAACTCGCCCAACAACCCTTTGGTGGCGACTCCGGCATTGTTGACTACAGTCATTCAAGTCGCTACCTTTTCTCATTTTACCGGTCAATTGGCGCGCCACGCAGCTATGCTTACTCAACAATGTGCCGGAACACAAGCTCAATATGAGGATATCGCAAATTACTCCATTCTGGAAGGCGACAACAACAATGAATGGGAGTCGATCTACTCGGCCATAACAGATTGTGATATTCTGATTGATCTGGCCGGAACAAACAATCCGTACTATCAGGGTATAGCCAAAATTTTAAAGGCTATGAACCTGGGCATCGCCTCGGATCTTTGGGGCGATATCCCTAATCGGGAAGCCGGTAAGGGCATTCAGGGAGAGGCGTTTTTCAATCCTTCCTACGACCCCCAGGAAATGGTTTATTCTGACATTCAGGCACTGCTCAGCGATGCAATAAGCGACTTGAGCAAGGATGCCGGCTCGAATGCGCTGTTGCCCGGCCTGGACGACCTGATTTACAACGGCGATGCTTCCAGGTGGGTCGTGACAGCGAATATTCTGAAGGCGCGTTACGAAAACCACCTGAGCAAGCGCGACGCGGCAGGTTCCGCCACGCGGGCTTTAGCGGCCATTGATGCAGCCGTCGCCGCCGGACTGGATGGCACCGATGATGATTGCAATGCGATTTTCCCGGGCGATGGGAACTCCCTGAACCAGTGGTATGCCTTCCAGCAAACACGTGGCGATTACATCAAAATGGCTGAAGGTTTTGTGAATTTCCTGCAAGGAATTAACGATCCCCGCCTTAGCTTTTATGCTGCGCTGGACGACCAGGGTGGGATCAGCGGTACTCCGCTGGGCTCAACCTTAACAACTACCTCCGATATCGGATCGTATTTCGCTTCCACCGATGCGCCGGCGCCGCTGGTGACGTATGTTGAGGCAAAATTCATTGAGGCTGAAGCCGCTTTCCGTGCCGACCAGAAAATGCGCGCCGCCAATGCGCACAATGAAGCCATCAAAGCGCACATCCGGCAGGTAACCGGAGCCGATGCCCCGGCGGACTATATCACTGCGCAAGCCAGTGAAACAGACGCTACCATCACCTTGGAGAAAATTATGACCCACAAGTATGCGGCGCTGTTCACCCAGTTTGAAGTGTATACCGACTGGCGCCGGACCAATATTCCGGCGCTCTCGCCGAACCCGAATGGCCTGGTGCCGGGCATACCGCGTCGCTTGCCGACCTGTTCGAATGAGCGGCTGTACAACCGCAATGCGCCTTCGCCGGTAATTTCGGATATTTTGAAACCCGTTTGGTGGGATGAATAAAAGTCAGCCTGTTTTTTCGGGCTAGAAGATGCGTATGATTCGCCCTGTGGCTTTGGCTACAGGGCGTTTTTTTTAAATAAAACCGAAGCGGAATTTCGCTAATTCGTTGCGCCCCGGTATGGCTGGATCGGCCATTGCGAAGCAGGATTTATGCCGGATTGGTACTTTAAAAAAATTGTTCAAAAGCTATTCTCTTTAAAATTTAAATATCTTTGCATACGGTGCAGCCCGGCTAAATTTGGCTTATGGCCAACATTCTCAATACTTTAGCCAATAATTTGCACGGCAAAATCACCCGCCCCTTCTTTCCGTTTTTTGCTTTTAATCTGTCAACATAATTATTTAACCAAATCTAACTTTTGTATGAAGCGATTACTAACAACCTTATGGTTGGTGCTTGCTGTCGTGGGCTTTACCCTTGCCCAGCGTACCGTGATGGGTACCGTAAAAGGCGATGATGGCGAACCACTGATCGGCGCAACAGTACTCATCAAAGGAACCACCGGTGGCGCGCGCACCGATGTCAGCGGAAAATACTCAGTTTCCGTGCCTGCCGGTTCCGATGTTCTGGTCTTTTCTTACACCGGTTATGCTACACAAGAAATCACCTTGGGCGCTTCCAATGTGGTGGATGTTGTTTTGGCCGGCGGTCTTGAGTTGCAGGAAACCGTCGTGACGGCACTTGGTGTTTCCCGCTACAAGAACGAGCTGCCCTATTCCGCCCAGAAAGTTCAGGGTGACGATGTAGCCAACGTGCGGAACCAGAACGTGGTAAACTCCCTTTCCGGTAAAGTTGCGGGCCTGCAAATTTCCCGGAACAACAGTATTGGCGGTTCTACCAACGTTATTCTGCGCGGTACCAAGTCGCTGACAGGTAACAACCAGGCCTTGTTCGTAGTAGACGGTATTCCGTTTTCCAATGATTTGACCAACGACGCAAACTCCCGCACCGGGCGCGGCGGTTATGACTACGGCAACGCTGCTGCAGACATCAACCCCGACGACATCGAATCCGTCACCGTACTGAAAGGCGCGGCCGCAACGGCGCTCTACGGCTCACGGGCTTCGAACGGTGTGGTGATGATCACCACCAAACAAGGCTCGAAGAAAAAAGGCCTCGGCATCACTGCCAATCTGGGTATGAACTTCGGCACGATCGACAAATCGACCTTCCCGAAATTTCAAACCAAATACGGCGGCGGTTACGGTGAATACTACGAAGACCCAAGTGGCTTCTTTTTGTATCGCGACGTGAATGGCGATGGTCAGGACGATCTGGTGGTGCCAACCAGTGAAGATGCATCCTGGGAGTGCCTGTTTTCCGACTTCACCATCGAGGCCCTCGTGATCTGGTGGTGCCAACCAGTGAAGATGCATCCTGGGGCGGGAAATTTGACCCGAACCTGATGGTCTATCAATGGGATGCCTTTGATCCGTCCTCGCCGAACTACCAGAAAGCCAGGCCCTGGGTGGCTGCGGCTAATGGCCCGGAAACGTTTTTTGAAACATCAATCGGTACAAGCAACAGCGTCATGATTGACGGTGCTTCCGACAAGGGTTATTTCAAACTGGGGTACACCCTAAATACGGATAAAGGCTACCTGCCCAACAGTAATGTTGACAAAAACATTATCAACTTTGGTGCAGGTTTTGACGTTACCGACAAGCTGAAATTCTTCTCCTCCGTCAATTACACCGCAACGGATGGTAAAGGCCGCTATGGTACGGGCTACGAATCCCGCAACCAGATGACCAGTTTCCGCCAATGGTGGCAAATGAACGTTGATATTCAGGAGCAGCGTGAAGCTTATGAGCGTACGCGGCAGAACGTCACCTGGAACTGGGCCGACCCAACCGACCTGGTGCCGATTTACTGGGATAACGTATACTGGACGCGTTTTGAAAACTTTCAAACAGATAGCCGCAACCGCTATTTCGGCTATGCCGGGTTGAGTTACGATCTTGCTCCCTGGTTGAATATTCTTGGCCGCGTTTCTTTGGATCAGTATGACGAAATTCAGGAAGAGCGTTTTGCTGTGGGTAGTATCGACCCCTCGCAATATCAGCGGTACAACCGCAACTACCGGGAGTTGAACTACGACCTGATGGCTACAATCCCGCAGCGGAATCTTACGGATGCCATCAAGTTTGACGCATTGATCGGAACGAACATCCGGAAAACGGATGTTTCCTCCATCCGCGCTTCTACCAATGGTGGCCTTGTTGTTCCCCGGCTCTATGCCTTGTCCAACACCTTGAACACCCTCAGCCCGCCGACGGAAACATACAACCGTTTGCAGGTGAATGGTTACTTCGCCAAGGTTGGTTTTGTGTACAATAACTGGGCAGTGCTCGACCTCACCATGCGCCGCGACCAGGCGTCTTCCTTGCCGAAAGAGAACAACTCCTATTACTATCCTTCTGCGTCGCTGGGCCTTATCCTCTCCGAGTTTATGAGCGACAACGGGTTTATTTCCTTTGCCAAAGCCCGGGTGAACTACGCCGAAGTGGGTAACACCGCTCCTCCACTCAGTATCGCCGATGTATACAACCTCGGCACGGCATTTGACGACGCTACGATTGCATCGCTGGCGACAACGAAGAACAATTCGAATCTGAAACCGGAACGCACCACCAGCCTCGAAGCCGGCCTGGAATTGCGTTTTGCCCGCGACCGCTTTGGTGTTGACGTAACGGTTTACAAGCAAAACACAAAGGATCAAATCCTGCCGGCAACAGTTTCCCGCGCAACAGGCTACAACTCGGTATTCATCAATGCCGGTGATGTGGAAAACAAGGGTGTGGAAGTTCAATTCTTTGCCCGTCCGGTGGTTACGCGCGACTTCAACTGGCGCATCGGTGTAAACTGGGGCCTCAACCGCAACAAAGTACTCGACCTGGGTGGTATCGACAACCTCCAACTGGGTACTGCACAAGGCGGTTTCAGTGTAAACGCTGCGTTGGGTGAGCCCTACGGCACGATCCGTGGTACAAACTTCACCTACCTGAATGGCCAAAAAGTGGTGAACGCCGCAGGTTACTACCAGAACAGCCCGACGTCCAATGAAATCATTGGCAACGTAAATCCGGACTGGATTGGCGGTATTACCAACAGCCTGACGTTTAAGAATATCACCCTGGGCTTCCTGGTTGATGTCAAGAAAGGCGGTGATGTATTCTCGCTTGACTTGTACTACGGCCTGGCTACCGGCCTGTACGAAGAAACTGCCGGCTTGAATGACCTTGGTAATGAAGTACGCGCTTCGCTGGCCGATGGTGGCGGACTTATTCTGCCGGGGGTAAAAGCCGACGGAACGCCAAACGACATTCGTTATGATGCTACCAACTTCGGTATCTACGGCTATCGCCGGAATCCGGCTGCCGGTTTTGTTTACGATGCCGGTTTTGTAAAACTGCGAGAGGTTAACCTGACCTGGGATATTCCGTCCAGAATTTTGGGTGACGGTCGTATTTTCAAAGGAATTGCTCTGGGCGTTTATGGTCGCAACTTGTGGATCATTCACAAAAACCTCCCGCATTCCGATCCGGAAGAGGGATATGGCGCCGGCAACTTCCAGGGCCACCAAGGTGGCGCTTATCCGACTGCCAGAACCATTGGATTTAACCTTAACCTTAAATTCTAAATCAATTTTAGCATGAAAAAGATATTATTTCTCCTCTTTCTGATAGGGTTCACCTTTTCCTGCACGAAAGATTTTGAAAGTTTGAACACGGATATAAAGAATCCGTCCAATGTCCCCCCGGGTACACTGTTCTCCTTTGCACAAAAATCCGTTCAGGATCTGATGACTGAGCCCAACGTAAACCGGAACATTTTCCGCTTTTTGTCCCAGTACTGGACTTCCACTACGTATGTAGACGAACCACAGTACGACATTTCCACCCGGAATATTCCGCAAAACGTTTGGCATATCCTGTATCGTGATGTGTTGCGAAATCTGCAGGAGTGCCAGGTGTTGATTCCCGGGCAGGGCGCCGGGGTACCTGCGGCTACGCAAAAAAACCAGAACGCCTGCGCTGAAATCATGAACGTGCATACCTGGTCTATTCTGGTGAATACGTTTGGAGACGTACCCTACACCGAAGCGCTTAGCTATCCGAACTTGTATCCGAAATACGACGATGCCCGGACAATTTATACCAGTCTGGCAACGCGCCTGGATCAGGCTATCGCGGATATTGATGAAAATGCCGGCGGCTTCGGCAGCCAGGATTTGCTGTTTGCCGGCGATATGGCTGCCTGGAAAACATTTGCCAACTCACTCAAACTCCGCCTGGGCATGATGCTGGCCGACGTGGATGCCGGTACCGCCAAACGTATGGTGGAAGAAGCCGCGCCGGGCGCTATTTCCTCGAATGGCGAAAATGCCGTTTTCCACTACCTGTCGGCTCCGCCGAATACCAACCCAATTTGGGTAGATCTGGTGCAGAGTGGCCGGAAAGACTTTGTGGCAGCCAACACCATTGTTGATGCCATGAATGCCTTGAATGATCCCCGTGTGCCGCTCTATTTCACCATGGATGCAAACGGTGCGTATTCGGGAGGCATCTACGGGAGCAGCAACAACTATGCAACGTTCTCCAAGCCGGCCGACAGAATTTCGGAGCCCGACTTTGAAGCACTGCTGATCGACTATGCCGAGGTGGAATTTCTGCTTGCCGAGGCGGTTGAGCGCGGCATGAGTGTGGGCGGCACCGCTGCCGAACACTATGAGAACGCAATCCGCGCATCAGTTGAATACTGGGGCGGAAGTATCGCCGACGCCAATGCTTACCTGGCAACAACCCCGGTGGCTTATGCAACCGCAACCGGCGACTGGAAACAGAAAATCGGCACGCAAAAGTGGATCGCCCTGTACAACCGCGGTTTTGAAGGTTGGGTTGAGTGGCGCCGCTTCGACTACCCGATCCTGAACGTACCGCCGGACCCGTCGATCACGTATGCCGACATCCCGCGTCGCTACACCTATCCGGTCAGTGAGCAAAACCTGAACACTGATGCCTACAACGCCGCAGCAACAGCTGTTGGCGGCGACGATGTGAAGACGAAACTTTTCTGGGATAAATTCTAAGAAAAGCGCGTAAGAATACTTTTTGGGGCTGTTTGGGGAAACTCAAACAGCCCTTCTTTTTCAGTTACTCAACAATTCCTTTTGTTCAGAGATTTTACAGGCTTACTGAAGCAATTACCCGGATAAACCCGCCATTTTTCCCGAAATTTGCATCTGTACCAAAAAATCACATTTGTTTCATTAGCACAGCTTGTTGATATGTCCACCAACGAACGCCTCCGTAGCCGCTCTTCCATCCGGACTCCCATAGTAATTTTTGGCACAGCCATGACGCTTTTTTATCTTGGGATGGGTACGTATTTGTTTATCGATAAATCGTTTTTGCCCGGGATTCCCGCTGATTTTCGGAGTGTTTTTGCAGGCTTACTTTTGATTTACGGCATCTACCGTGGCTACCGCCTGTATGCCGACCACCTTCAAGCATAACCTGAGCCATATGTACCGCAATAGTTTAGTTTTCGTACGCATTTTGTTATTAGCCGCCCTGTTTTCCTGCCAGGAGCGCGACAAATCGGGCAAGGTAGTAGATACGCCCACCACGGGCTCTATCCGGATCATGGTAGACGAATGTTATAAGCCCGTTATTACCAGTGCGATTGATGTTTTCGATTCCATTTATTCCCGGGCATCTATTGATGCGCAATACAATTCCGAAGGTGAAGCGTTTGCCGCTTTGTTCCGGGATTCCGTACAGGTGATCATTGCCGCCCGGCAACCCAGCGATACCGAAATTGAAACATATTTCAAACCCCGTGGATTCCGGCCAACCACAACGCCCATTGCTTTTGACGCGGTCGCGTTTATTGTCCACCCGGAAAACAAAGACACGGTTTTTTCTATCGACCAACTGCGCAATATTCTGAACGGAAAAACGGCAAAATGGCGCGATTTTAATCCCAAATCTCCCCTTGGCGATATCCTGCTGGTGTTCGACAATCCGCTTTCCGGCACCGTCCGTTATGCCAAAGACACTATAGCCGGGGGGGCTCCGCTACCTTCCAATGCCTCTGCGCTTAAAACCAACCAGGAGGTAATTGAGTACGTAGCCCGAAACAAAAACGCCATCGGTATCATTGGCGCCAACTGGATTTCCGATACCGACGACAAGGGTGTACAAGCCTTCCGCCGTGAAATCCGGATCGCCGATATCGCCCGGGAAGCCGGCGCCGAAGGCTATGGCCCCTACCAGGCTTACCTTGCTACCGGGCAATACCCGTTCCGGCGTACGATTTATGTCATCAATGCGCAGGCGCGCAAAGGATTGGGGCTTGGACTTGCCTCGTTTTTGGCATCCGACCCTGGGCAGCGCATGATGCTGAAAGACGGGCTGCTCCCCGCCCAGGCACCCACGCGGCTTATTCAGGTGACGCGGAAATAATTTTGTGCCTTTTATATAATTTAACGAACATAACCTTAGGGATTTGCACCGGGTAAGTGATAAACAAGGCGTATTTTTGCGCTCTTTATGACAACGTTTTGACGGTTTATCAGGCCTCCTTTAGCAGTCAAATGCGTTAATTAATCATTAAACCCATTCGCAATTCCGACTATTTGTGAAATCGCCTGTTGCTTTTTATGGCGATTGCCGTCAAAAAAAATAAACTATTGGTTCGAAAGCCAATTTTCTCTGCACAACAGTTGTTAACAAAAAACACTTCCAAGCAATGACAAATCTCCTGAAAAAAACTTTCACCCTGCTGGTGGCTACTATCCTCGGCGCAGGTTCGGGCCTGATCGCCCAAACCCACGACGACGGGTTGGCTGCCATGCAATTGAAGGAATGGGATAAAGCGATCGAAGTTTATACTGCTTTAACGAAAGCCGACTCTGCCGACCAGCCGGCCTGGCTCACCCTGGGCAGCGCATACCTGGCGAAGGGCGATAAAGAAAAAGCACAAGCCACTTTTGAAAAAGCCTTTGAGGCCAAATCCGAAGGCGGATACGCCATGATCGCTACCGGCCGAATTCTCCTTTTACAAAACAAATACGCCGACGCCGATGAAGTTTTTCAGCGGACCAAGCGCAAGTTTGGTAAAAAAGATATCGATGTAAGACGCCTCATCGGCGAATCATTCCTGTACAATGTGCCGGACGAGAAGCGCAACTTCACACGGGCTGAAGCAGAACTCAAGGAAGCTATGGATGTTTCTTCCAAAGACTTCCGCACGCTCATGACGCTGGCTTACTGCTACAAGGAAATGCCCAACGGCGGCCTCGCAGCCCAGCATTATGAATATGCCGTGCACCAGGAGCCCAAAAATTCACTGGCCATGTTCATGCTGGCAAAGGTGTATCGGGCAGCTAAAATTTATGATAAATTCCTCGATTACGTAGACCGGGCTATCGCCCTGAAACCCAACTACACCGAGGCGCTGCGTGCCAAAGCCGAATTCCTCTACTTCGACCGGAAATGGGAAAAAGCGACGGAGGCCGCTAAGGCGCTGGTCAATAGTGGTCCCGGTGTGACCATCGAAGATGAAATGTTGCTGGCCAACCTGCTTTACATCACAAAAGACTGCAAAGCTTGTAGCGCTCTGGTCGACAAGATTCTGAAAAAAGACGGCTCCAAAAACTACCTGCGCCGTCTGCAAGCCTACTGCAACTACGACAACGGACAATACAAGGAAGGCCTCAAAATCCTGGAAGACTTTTTCAAACAAGTTACCCCGGATAAAGTGTTGCCCTCCGACTATGAATACCTCGGCCGCCTGCAAATCAACACCGGCGGCGATACCGCTGCTGCTATTGCCAATTTCCGGAAAGTGATTGAACTGGACTCTTCCAAATGGTCGCTCCACGAGGAAATCGCCAAATTGTACTACGGCGCAAAAGATTATTGCAACGCTGCCAACGCGTTCCAGTCGTACATCGATTCCCTGACTGACAAGCAGGCTTTGGTCAACTCCTACTATTCCATGGGCCTCAGCCACTATTTCTGCACGGAAGGCGATACGCTCCATTATGTAAAAGCAGAAAAAGCGTTTGAAAAACTTACCGGGTATTTGCCGGATGCCAGTGTAGGTTGGCTGTGGCTGGCAAAATCGGCTAAAAACCGGGATCCGGATGTCATTGCCAACCCTGAATTGATTGATCAATTCGGGGCGGCTAAAGAGGCTTATGAAAAATATGCAGCCATTGCCTCCGAAGACAAAGAGAAAAACAAACGCGACCTGATCGACGCTTACGGGTATTTATCCTATTATTATTTCTCCCGGAAGGAAGACGAAAAGGCCATTGAAAATATCGATAAGCTGCTTGAACTCGACCCGGAAAATGAATCCGGCGTTGGGATGAAAGAGGCGATTAAAGCCGAAGTCCCGGCAGCACCGGTAAACGGTGGCGGGAAAGGGAAAAAATAGGATAATTTTTCTCTGTATTTAATAAACAGCGCGCTGCTTCGTGTTTCGGAGCAGCGCGCTGTTTATTTACACATCAGTTTTCCCTAAAACAAATCATGCTCCGGCCAATCCGAAATCGCATTGCGAATATCCCACATCAACTTATCCAGTTTGCCGGCAAACTGATCGCCTGATGGGCGCGTATTGATCAAAATTGCCCAACAGTAACCGTCGTTGGTGCGCACCATTTCGGCGATAGTGCCCGGCAACGCCCCGTTGTGCCAGTAGTTCGGGGTCTTATTGATCGACCAGCCTTTGGCATAACCCGAATTTTGAGCGGTTGGCTTGATCATTTCGTCAATCGATGCCGTGCTCAGGATATCCGGCACGGTATTGAACCGGTCGACGCGGACCAGGAAGCGCACCAGGTCAATCGGCGTGGCAATCCACCCGCCATGTGCATCCATGCGTGTTACATTCAAATTGTACGGATTCCCGGGACCGTAGTACTTCACTTCACTGGCTTTGCGCTGCGCCAGCGTATTGCCCGCCAGTTCCATCCGGCTGATCCCGCATTTCTTGAGGATGTTTTGCTGAACCCAATCCTCGTAACTTTTGCCTGTTTTCTTTTCAATGATCCGTCCCAAGAGACAATACCCGAAATTGGAATAGGCATAATTGCTCCCGGGGGCGTTTGCCAAGGACATATTATCGAGGGTTTCGCCAATTAATTTGCTGAGGCTCCAGGATTTGTCCTGAAACATCGGGTCGTTGCTGCTGTTGCCCCAGCCACCGCAGGTATGCGTCATCAGGTGCAGGAGACTGATTTTTTTGACGTTGGCGCTATACGCTTTTGTACCATAGCTTGTGCCCAGCAGCGCGCCAGAACCGAACACCATGTCGCCTAGGCTCAGTTTTTTATCCTGGATCAGGCGCATAATGGATGCGGAGGTGATCGGTTTGGACACACTGGCCACCCGGAAGCGGTGCCGGGGCGCCACCATTTCTTTGGCTTCCTTGTCGGCAAAGCCGTAGGTTTTGGCCAGAACCAGTTTCCCGTTCCGGGAAATGGCAAACGAAAGGCCGGGCACATCCTGGGCGTCCATGTAGGCTTTGACCAGCTGGTCCACTTTAGCCATGTCGGCCGATTTGAAAGGGTCGCTGCAAGTCCACACGCCGGAGAAGTAATCCTTGTTTTTTACCGTGTATCCATTGATCCAAACCGGGCGGTAGCCCTGATAGTACAGCCGGTCAAACTCATCCTGATACCCTTGCGAGCCATTGAGGCCATGCCGGCCCGCCCACACCGGTCCCCCGGTTTTGTGCCAAATGGCCGCGAAACGGGCCGAGCCACCCTCCTCGTACCCGGAAACTTTGTACAACCGGTAGCCCTGGTTTGCCATTTTAGAAAATTCCGTCTGATAAGCCGAACTGCTAAGGCCGTGTTTGGCAGCCCAGGCCGGTCCGCTGGATTTTTCCCAGATACCGGAGAAGTAGGCTTTCCCGCCAACGGTGTACGCGCTCACATCGGCAAGCCGGTAGCCCTGGCCGGTCCATTTATTGAACTCCGCCTGGTATTGGCTTGCCGTCATCCCGTGTTTGGCGGCCCATGCTGGGGCTTTACTTTCTTTTATAAAAATGCAGGCGTAGCGGGCCTGGTTGCCCGACGGGAAACCGCTGACCTGGATCGGGCGATAGCCTTTTTTTGTCAGATCATCAAAAGCAGCCTGATACTGGCTTGCTGTGAGGCCGTGTTTTGCTGCCCAGGCCGGCCCGCCGGTTTTTTCAAAAATAACGGCGTAGCGATCCTGGCCGGCGTCGCTGTAGCCGTTTACCACCACCGGGCGGTAGCCCTGGCCGGTCCATTTTTCGAACTCGGTTTGATATTGGCTACTGCTCAGATTGTGGCGCGATACCCAGGATTGGGCATGCAAACAGGTATGGAGTAGTGCGATTAGTACAATAGTGCCAAGAAATGACAGTCGGGTTTTCATACGAAAGGTGCGTTAGAAGGTGAGTGGATAACAAGACAACAGTTGGGTACGGGCATTCCCGCCGCACACTGTTTTGGCGACAATACCGGGTCGCCCGGCCATTAGCGGTTGAAAAGGGGAAATGGGTAATGATGGCTGTGTTTGAATATCCTTAATCGAACCGGCGCCGTGAATGTCAACTTTTCAAAATTGTCGCAGTTGATCCGACTCAATAATATGCACCCCTTCCAGGTCTTGATTGGCCAGGGCAATCAGTGCGCCGGCGACTTGCCTGGCTTCAATTCCGCGGTATTTTTTGGGGATCAAAAATGCGAAGGTTTGGGCCAGCACAATTCCGATTTTCTCGCCCATGCGGAATTCCGGACGTTTGCCAAGCAAAAGCGAGGGCCGGGCAGCAACAAACACCGGAAACTCCAGTGTCTTAAGTTTTTCCTCCAGTTCACCTTTGATGCGCAGGTAAAAATTGGAAGATCCGGCGTCGGCGCCCACCGACGATACGAGCAAGTATTTCTCCACCCCGTTTTCCCGGGCGATCCGGCCAATTTCAAAGGGGTACGTGCAGTCAATCCGGTATTGCGCCTCCTTGGAACCGGCCTTGCGGAGTGTGGTACCGAGCGCACAGTACAACTCGTCGCCCCGGATTTGGACCGGGTCGGGATTGTCAAAGTTGATGATAACCTGCTTCAGTTTAGGGTGCTCTACATCAAACGGCCGGCGCGTGAGCGCAAGCACCGTTTCATAACGCGCATCGGCAAGCAGTTGCTGAAGAATCTGGCTACCGACGAGACCGGTAGCGCCAAGAACGAGGGCTGTTTTCATAAAATATGGTAAGGCAAACGTTGCCGTATGTTGGCGTCCAAACTATCCGGCAGTGTCGCCGTCGAGGGTAATTCCCTGCTCCTGCAAATATGCCGGCACATTAAAGGTGACCCCGTCGAGCAATTCCACAGTTTTATCCCAATCGCGGATAATCCAGTCCTGCCCGCGTTCGGCGACCATCACTTTTCGGGACGCCGTGAAAATCCAGATCACTTTTTCCGTCCCGAAATCAAGGGTTTTCTGGGTTTTCAGGTGGACGTAGGTTTCCACAGGCAGATCATCGCCGTATTCAATTTCGGTGTCGATTTCCACGATAAGTTTGGCGGGCACGTCGGCGTATTTATTGGAGATTTTTTTTGCGGGTAATATGCTTTTTTCAAAAACCGCAAGGTCGTGCGCCATGTTGTTTTTATGCGAAAGGTGGCTGCCAACTTCGCCGACTCCTATCCAGTATTTCGAGGAATCCAATCCGGTGAAAAACAACCTGGCGATCCAGGACTTGAGAATAAATTGCAATAAGCCGTCGGCCATAATTTCTTCGGGGTTTTTCTTATTCGCCAAAACGTCGCGATAGCCTTTGTAATACACGGGAATGCCGTCGATCACCTCCTTAATGAGATAAGCGGGAACTTTTTTCGTTTGCTTTTTTTTCTCAGTGAAACCGGCAGTTGTAGCGGCCATTTGATAAGTTTTTTACAAAATTACGCAAAATTTGAACGCTTTGCACACTCTCACATCCATCCACACTTACCCCATAAAATCGCTCGCCGGCATCAGTCTGAACGAAGCCGTGGTGCAGCCCCGCGGCTTGCAATACGACCGCCGCTGGATGCTGGTCGACGATACCGGCCGCTTTATCAGCCAGCGCGAAATAGCCGAACTGGCGCTCCTGGGTACTGCCCTCGAGGCACCGTTTTTAACCATATTTTCGAAAAAAAATCCGGCGCTGCGACTCCAAATTCCGCTCGAACCGGAAGTAGCGGCCATGCCGGAAATTCCGGTTCAGATTTGGGACGACCGCTGCCTGGCCCGGGTGTACGCATCGGAAACCAACCGGTGGTTTTCGGAACAACTGGGCCGTGCTGTACGGCTGGTGTACATGTCCGGTTCGACAGAGCGCATGGCCGACAGCCACTACGCGCCGGAAAATATGCCCGTCAGTTTTGCCGACGGCTACCCCTTCCTGCTCATCGGCCAGGCCTCGCTCGACGGGCTAAACGGGCGACTGGCGCAACCGCTTCCGATGAACCGTTTCCGGCCCAACTTCGTCGTCACAAGTGGAACACCGCATGAAGAAGATCAGTGGCGCGATTTCCGGATCGGCAACCAGGCTTTCCGCGGTGTCAAACCCTGTGCCCGCTGCATCATTCCTACCACCGATCAGGATACTGCCTCACGTAGTGAAGAACCGCTGAAAACGCTGGCCACCTATCGGAAGGAGGGCCGTAAAATCCTGTTTGGGCAAAATGTGATCTGGCTGGGAACGGGCGAAGGGCGCGTACAGGTTGGCGATGTGCTGTTTCCTGAGTGAGGGGGGGGCTGCCCTAATGGCGTCAACATAAGAAATCATGTTTCAAGAATTGGAGCGGCTCGTAGCGTATTTCCCGCAGAGTTTTCATCCCGGTGAAGGAAAACGCTGCGTAAAAAACTTTGCGTTACTCTGCGGGAAATACTCTACGAGCCTTCGGGATTCGCCGTTAAAGATTTGCCCTCTAATTTCTTAATTCTACTTTGTCACTTTAAACGGTATCGATCCAAGTCCTTTTGCCGTAGTTCATGTCGTTTTACAATCAACTCCCAAACTTGCTGTTCTGAAGAAGCTTTACGAGGTAGATTCATAGCCAAAAAACTTTATATCAGGACAGGAGAGCAGAGGGATATGCTCTTCATGTAATATTTTTTGTTCCAGCATATAATGCAAGGCCATGATTGTCAATGTGATATGGTGATGCCAGGCGCGCCAGGTTCTTACTTGATAATCCGTCATACCTAAAGTGTCTTTGCAATCCTGAATAGCCCTTTCTACCCAGTATCGTTGCATTTGTCTGAAAAGCAAATCGCAATCAGAAAGTGATTGATGGCCTGCCCGGGCCAGGTTGTTGGTGATACTGAATTTTATTTCGGACCCATCTACTTCACGACTAATGATAAGCCGAAGTTCTTCTACGGCATCATTTTTCGCACGACGTTTATTCCAAATGAAAACATCCAAGCAAACGACTTGACGGGTTTTTCCGCCTTTGGTCCCTTGTCTATGGGTGTAAGTTTTCCACTGCGAATCAGACAAAATTTTTAGCAAATCCCCGACCTTAATATCCTGTTCATCAGATTTGTAGGTGTTTTTATGCCACCGCGCCCAGCCGGCCCATCTGGTATATAGGGCTTAGGGTGTTTAGATATACCGCTTGATTGCCCCGTATATCCAGGACAAATGTCCTACCCAATGCACCAATAACCAGTCGTAATTCAGTTGACTCCACAGACCGCATCGCCTCCTACCCAATCATATTCAATGACACCTTGGGCTTCTTTAAGCATCTCTAATGCCAACTTGGGCTTGGTTTTAAACTCCTGGTCTTGCAGCGGAATCCCTGCTTTGTCACAGCGCTTTTTATCTTCCGTCCATTCCTTAGGTAGGTACAAGCGGGTATTAACCATCGCTACATCATCGCCTTGAGACAAGCTGCAAAAACCCCTACCTGACCGTTGTCTGTTTTGCCGATGCTTCCAAGGTACTGCCGGCTTACTCCAACCGATTTGTCGCCACTCTTGCGGTGCCCACTTTCATCTATAATTAAACCAACAGGTTCTCCTCGCTGACGCAACAATTCGCTCATATCACGTCCAACAGCCTCTAAAACAGGCTTATATGGCCAAGGCGAATCACTTATAAAGTGATGCAACCGCTGGTAATCACTCCCTTCTGTTCGTTCGTCCATGCGCTCGATGTTGTGTTTACATTCATGGAAAAGGCCACTAAAATAATGATTAAACACTTGCGAATTATTCCGTCGATATACCGTGAATAAATGCTCATAGCGCTCGCAATAACCTCCTACACTTTTTTTTAAGTGGTATTTCGTTCATAACTTTTTCCATGTTCAACAGCTTATTTTGATGGTTGCTTAAAGTGACAAAGTAGAATTAAATTGACGACATTAGGGGGCTACCCCAGGGCAGACGCATTAAAATATAACTGACCTCGGAGAGGTCAAATATTTGTAGCATCCGGTCTATTAGAGCCAGGTTCACGACCTCGGAGAGGTCGAATCAGTGTCGAATTATTTGACCGTAACACAAATTCGACCTCTCCGAGGTCGTGAATCACGTCTTGTTCGATCCTTTTCTACAAATATTCGACCTCTCCGAGGTCGCTCGAGATTTTAATGCGTTTGCCTTGGGGGCTACCCTATGGCATAACATTCATCATTAACTCCCGCGCCGTAGCCAACGCCGCATCGCTGGGCGGGTTGCCGCTGAGCATGACGGCCAGGGCCTTCACCCGGTCGTCGGTTTCGAGCGCGCGGATGTGGGTGATCGTACGGCCGTTTTCCACTTGTTTGTAGGCGAAATAGTGCTTGTCGGCCCGGGCAGCAATTTGCGGTGTGTGGGTAATGCTGACTACCTGGTGCCGCTGGCTGAGTTCTTCCAGGATGAGCCCCATTTTCAGGGATACATCGCCGCTGATGCCCGTGTCGATCTCATCAAAAATGAGCGTGGGCAAGGGAATGGCGTCGGCCACCAGACTTTTGGTGCACAGGGTAAGCCGCGAAAGCTCACCGCCCGAGGCTACATCTTTTATGGGTAAAAACCGGCTGCCGACATTGGATGCAAACAAAAACTGGACATCGTCGCAGCCGGTAGCGGTGAGGCTTTCGGTTTCCTGGATGTCCACTTGCAGCCGTGCGTGCGGCATGGAAAGTTGGGCCAGCATGGTGTGCACTTTTTCTTCAAAGGGCTTGGGCACAATTTTCCGCCGCTCGCTGAGCATGCGCGCCTGGCCGCGCAGTTTTTGTTCCTGTTCCGCAATTTTCCGTTCCAGTCGGCTAATCTGACCACTTAAATCGGAGAATCCGGCCAGCTGTTCTTCCAGGCCGGATTGGATTTCGAGCAGATCGGACACTGTGCTGACGTTGTGTTTCTTCTCCAGTTTGTACAGCACGTTCAGGCGCTCCTGGATTTCCTCGATGCGCTCGGGCGAATATTCGGTATGCTCGCTGATGCGGGCGCATTCTTTGGCAATATCCTGAAGTTCGATCAGCAGGGTATCGAGGCGTTCACTCAGCGTATTCAGATCCGTGGAGACATTCCGGGTTTGCGCCAGCGAGCGGCTTAGTTCCTGCATTTGGCTGACCAGGTCGTGTTCGCCGTCGTTGAGCAGAGTGTAGGCCATGCCATAGGCCCGTTTGATATCCTCGGCATTGGTCAGGCGGTTGAGTTCGGCTTCGAGGTCTTCCTGTTCGCCGTCCTGGAGCGTGGCCTGTTCCAGTTCGTTGTACTGGAAGCGCAAAAAATCCATCTCCTTGGCCACATTGGCGCTGCGTTCGGTGAGGTCGGTCAGTTGCCGGCGATCGGCCTGGTACTGGCGGAAATCGCGCTGGTAGTTTTGAAGCAAGGGGCCGTTGTCGGCCAGGGCATCGATCATCCGGAGTTGGAAATTGACGTTGTGGATGTCGAGCACATCAAACTGCTGGTGCAAATCGATGAGCGCTTCGGTCAGCCGTTTCAACACCTGGTTGTTTGCCGGCGTGTCGTTCACAAAACTGCGGCTCTTGCCTGCCGGGGAAAGTTCGCGGCGAATGACCACCTCGTCGTCGTAATCGAGTTCGTTTTCTGCAAAAAAATCGCGCAACTCGTATTTCGCCACATCAAACCAGGCTTCCACCACGCATTTCTCCTGGTCGTTGTAAAAAATTTTGGTATCGGCCCGCTCGCCCATAACCAGTCCCAACGCCCCGAGCAGAATGGATTTGCCGGCGCCGGTTTCTCCCGTAATGATGGTGAGCCGTTCGGAAAAGTCGATCTCCATCCGGTCGATCAGCGCGTAATTGCGAATGTGCAGGCGTTTGAGCATACTTCGATCCTGTTGGTTATTGAACGATTGGGAATAACGTGCAAAAGTAAATGTTTTACCGGCGAAGGTTTAGCGGTTTGTGAAATTTTTTGTTTTAAATGTCGAATGTTGTTTTCGAAGTTTCGGGGCCCCGGTTTGCACGAATTTGTTTTTCGCGTTGCGCCGCATAAAAACCGAAAATGGCAAAATTTGCTTTTTGAATTGCAGAAACTACCCGGCCCAAATTGGAGCGAATCCGCGTCAATTTGCGTTTCGCCGAAGGCGAATCCGCATAATCCGCGTTCCAAAATCCGCACATTCGGCCAAATCAAACAAACTTCGGATATTCGCGACAAAGAAGGGAAACCATGCAAGCATACCACGACTTACTCCGGCATATCCTCCAACACGGCGCCCAAAAAGGCGACCGCACCGGCACCGGCACCATCAGCGTATTCGGCTACCAGATGCGCTTTGACTTGCAGGAAGGTTTCCCGTTGGTGACGACCAAAAAAATCCACCTGAAAAGTGTAATTCACGAATTGCTCTGGTTTTTGCAAGGCGACACGAACATTGGTTACCTGAAGGAAAACGGCGTGCGCATCTGGGACGAATGGGCCGACCCTGACGGCAACCTGGGCCCCGTGTACGGCAAGCAATGGCGCTCCTGGCAATGCCCCGACGGGCGGGTGGTCGATCAAATCGCAGAGGTGGTGCAACAACTAAAAACCAACCCCGACAGCCGGCGCATCATCGTGTCGGCCTGGAATGTGGCCGATCTGCCGGCGATGGCCCTGGCGCCCTGCCACTGCCTGTTTCAGTTTTATGTGGCCGACGGACGCTTGTCCTGCCAGTTGTACCAGCGCAGCGCGGATGTGTTTTTGGGCGTGCCGTTCAACATTGCATCCTACGCGCTGCTGACCCTGATGCTGGCACAGGTTTGCGACCTGAAGCCGGGTGCGTTTGTGCACAGTTTCGGCGATGTGCACATTTATTCCAACCACCTGGAGCAGGTTGAACTGCAACTTTCCCGCACGCCGAGGGCTTTGCCTGAAATGCGGATCAATCCTGCAGTCATGGATATTTTTAACTTCCGCTTTGAGGATTTTGAGTTGCTGAATTACGATCCCTGGCCGCTGATCAAGGCGCCGGTGGCTGTGTAATACGCTGTTTTCTCTGTGCCTATGTGTTAAAAAATCAAACACATAGGCACAGAGGACACAGAGTTTTTTTACATGCAAAGTGCATTTTATCCCAACATTCGGATTTATAACTATGAAAAACCTAACTAAAGCATATATCGATTCCCTAACTTATGAGATAATAGGAGCAGCTATTGAAGTCCATCGACAATTAGGTCCTGGATTATTGGAATCTGTTTATGAAACTTGTCTGAACTCGGAGTTAAAAGAACGCAATCTTCACATAGAAAAACAACAAGTTATCCCAATTTCATATAAAGGCCATCAGTTAGATGCTGACCTTAGGTTTGATATTCTGGTGGAAAAATGTATTGTAGTTGAATTGAAAGCAGTAACAGAAATGCTCCCGATTTTTGATGCCCAGACAATGACATATGCTCGACTGCTTCAAGTCCCCAAAGCTATTTTGATTAACTTCACTTGTACTAATATTGTTAAAGAAGGCCAAAAAACATTTGTCAATGAATTGTATCGTGCACTTCCCGACTAAATCAATAAATGCTCTGTGTCCTATGTGCCTATGTGTTAAAAAATCAAACACATAGGCACATAGGACACAGAGGTTTTTCTTTGTCTTAATCAATATTTTCAACATGCCTTCGCTGTTCCGGTATTCCCTGCTTACCCTGATCTTCCTCGTCTCCACCAGCCAAATCCTCCCCGCACAAATCAATTGCTGGACCGATGTCCGGGAAGCCGACATCCAGGCCGACCCGGCCGACCGCCTGCTCATCCCGGATGCCTACCGGACCCTTGAACTGGATTTTGCAAAAATGGACCTGCTACTCCAGTCTGCGCCAACGGAAGAGGCCTTCCAACAAGGTGCGAACGGGATCATCCTGGCCTTTCCCATGCCGGATGGCTCCACGGTAAATTTTGAAATCTGGAAAACCACAGTGTTGCACCCGCAATTGCAGGCCAAATTTCCCCAAATACGCGCCTACGCCGGCAGAAGTACCGACCACCCGGGCATGCTCGCCCGAATCGACATTTCACCATACGGCTTCCACGCCATGTTTTTAAACACGGGAACAGGCGCCGTTTTTATTGACCCGTATGCCCGCGGGACGCTCATGGAGTACATTTGTTTTTTCAAAAAAGATCACCCCAGGCGCCTTTCCGACGCTTTTATTTGCCACACCGACGACCCGATAGTGATCGACCCGCCCAACCAGGTCAGCGACCGGGCCGGCGACTGCGGCAACCGGCGGGAATACCAACTCGCCCTGGCCTGCACCGGTGAATACGCCAATTTTCACGGTGCCTTCGGAGCCAACAAAGCCCCCGCCCTGGCAGCTATGAACACCAGCATGAACCGGGTAAACGGCGTATACGAACGCGATGCCGGAATTCGGATGATCATCATCCCGAATAACGACGCCGTCATTTTTACCGACCCGGATACCGACCCCTACACCAACGACGACGGCGGAATTATGCTGGGTGAAAACCAAAGCACCTGCGATGCCATTATTGGTACGAACAATTACGATATCGGACATGTATTCAGCACCGGCGGTGGCGGTATTGCCACGCTGAACAGCCCTTGCAACGTGAACTGGAAAGCCCGGGGTGTTACCGGTCTGCCCAGCCCGGTTGGCGATATATTCGACATCGACTATGTTTCCCATGAAATGGGGCATCAGTTTGGCGCCCAGCATACGCAGTACAACAACTGCAACCGGTCTGGCCCCTCAGCTATGGAACCCGGCAGCGCATCCACCATCATGGGCTACGCCGGAATTTGTTCGCCAAACGTCCAGTCTAGCAGCGACGATTATTTCCATGCCCGCAGCCTGCAACAGATCGGCAATTTTGTCACAGGCTCCGGCGGTACTTGCGCCACCCTGGTGCCCACGGGCAACGCTGCGCCGAATGTGCCGAACCTTGTCAACCGCTCCATCCCGCATTCCACGCCGTTTCTCCTGACCGGCTCGGCCACCGATCCCAATGGCAACCCCCTGAGTTATTGTTGGGAGCAAATGAATGCCTGGTCCAACCCGACGCAGCCCATGCCGCCCGAATCGACCAATAGTTCCGGCCCGATGTTCCGGTCGTTTTCACCAGATGGCAATAATTACCGGTACTGCCCGCGCTTTGAGGATGTGCTTTCCGGATTTGATTTCGACTGGGAGGAACTGCCCTCGGTCAACCGCACCCTGAGTTGGCGCTTGACGGTACGCGATAACAACCCTGCCGGTGGTTGTACCACAGAACGAAATATGAATGTCACGACCTCCGGTAGCATTGGCCCGTTTGAAGTGACCAGCCCGAACGGCGGCGAAAGTTTTCCGGGCAATTCCACCCAAACCATCACCTGGAATGTAGCCGGTTCCAATAATGCACCGGTCAGCTGCGCCAACGTCGCTATTTTGCTTTCGCTCAATGGCGGTGCCTCGTTCAGCACCCTGGTGGGCAGCACGCCAAACGACGGCTCCGAAACTATCACATTTAATGCGCCGGTGACCAGCCAGGCCCGTATCATGATCCAGGCTGTGGGCAACATTTTTTACGATGTGTCCGACAACAACTTTTCGTTTTCGTTGCCGCTGCCCATCGAGTTGATTTCGTTCAACGCTGCTGCGCAGCAAAACAAGGTGCGCCTCGACTGGGAAACGGCCACTGAAAAAGATAACCGCGGGTTTTATGTGGAGCGCAGTGTGGAAAACGCCGCTGCTTTTGCCACCATCGGTTGGGTACCCGGCGCCGGAACGACCAACACTGCGCAGCGCTATACTTTTTTTGACAGCGATGCAAAACCCAATTTCAACTACTACTACCGCCTGCGGCAAACCGATTTTGACGGGCAGGAGCAGTATTCGCCGATCCGTGCCGTTTTGCTGGAAGGTACCGGCGGCACGTTACTGGTGCTGCCGAATCCGGCTTCCGAAAACATCCGCGTGGAGGTACCGGCCGGTGGCGCTGAATTGTTCGGGAATATTGAAATCCTGGACTTGAAAGGCGGCCTGGTTAGCACTCAACCGATCCAAAACCGCAGCTTCGAACTGGATGTTTCGGGTTTTGAAACGGGCCTGTATTTTATCCGGGTACTGGTGGAAGGGCGTGTTTTTCGCGGGGTGTTTTTGCGCCAGTAACGCCGACTGTTAGTCGGCGTAATAACATGAGTCATCCCGAATTTTTCCATAAAAAAGACCTCGGAGAGGTCAAATATTTGTAGAAATGCTCCGGTTACCCGTTGCCCGACCTCGGTACCGGCGTGCAATGATTGGTAATATTTGTGGTAACCATTTGGCTTTTAGCATTTCTCCCTTACGCTTGTGCAGGTTCCTCGCTGCGCTCGGAATGACAATGCGTATTAAATAAAACAGGGAGGGGCGGTAAAACCCGGTAAAGCAACATTTCGTCGCCCCTTTCTTTTAGCCCAACCATAGTGGGATAGGCTGTGGTCAAAACTGGGGGCGAGGCAATGTTCCTTTTTCCAAATCTTTCGCCCCGGATTCTTATAAGGTGGTCTTGTCATTCCGAGTGCAGCAGGAACCTGTCTGCCGAAACGGGAATCCTAAATATAACGCCTTTGCACGCCGGTGAGAGGTCGAATCAGGTGGCACCCTGTATGCGACCTCTGAGGGTGTCGAGGCTTAAATCGCTGATCTGAGTGCAGCGAGGAACCTGTCTGCTCGAAAGCGGGAATCCTAAATATAACTTGCCTTTGCACGCCGGTAGAGAGGTCGAATATCCAGGTGGCAACCCCTGTACATGCGACCTCTCCGAGGTCGTCGGGCGCCCTTAAATCTTTGATCTACAAATATTTGACTTCTCCGAAGTCATTATAAAATTCGGGATGACGCATGTTTGAAAAAAGCAAGTGTAACCCAAGTGCACATCAACATTCGAGTGTGCTCGCGATTACCCGGGAATTTACGCCGACTACCAGTCGACGTTACAGCCAGCCCAAAAAAGGTTCTTCCAAAATTGCTTTGAGTTGTTGCAGGAAACGCGCGGCATCGGCGCCGTTGATCACCCGGTGATCCCAGCCGATGGTCATGGGCATCATCAGGCGCGGCTCAAATTCTTTCCCATTCCATACCGGTTCAAAAGTTGCGGCGGTAATACTCAAAATGGCGACTTCCGGCCAGTTGACGATGGAGATCATATTTGTACCGCCGATACCGCCGATATTGGAAATACTGAAGGTGCCGCCTTCGAGATCCTCCAGTTTGTTTTTCCCATCGCGGGTGCGGCCGCTGAGTGCGCTGAGCTCCACCGAAATTTCCGTCAGGCTTTTTTGATCCACATTCCGGATAACCGGTACCAGCAAGCCCCGGGGTGTATCCACAGCGATGCCGATGTTGTAGTAATTTTTGTAGATCACTTCACGGGATTCCAGGTCGTAGCTGGCATTAAACTGCGGCATACGGCGCAGCACGGAAGTAACGGCCTTGGTTAAAATTGCTGTGGTGGTCAGGCTGCCGCCGGCTGCTTTCACCTGGTCTTTGTATTGCTGGCGCAATTGCTCCAGGCGGGTGATGTCGGCTTTTTCGGATATCCAGGCGTGCGGAATGGCGTTGAACGCGTACACCATGTTGTCGGCGGTAACTACCCCGATGCGGCTTTGCGGCTGGCGGTCTACGGCGCCGAACTTTTCAAAATTCGGGAGGGCTTTGTGCGCTATGCCGCCACCTGCCGCTGCGCCGCCGCCGGTATCGATTTTTCGTTTGACGTAGTCGACGACATCTTTGTAGGAAATGCGGTTGGCGCCTTGTTGGGGTTGCACATCAGAAAGATTGATGCCGAATTCTTTAGCGCGTTTGCGCGCCAGCGGGCTGGTGCGCACGCCGCCTTTTGGTTTCCCGTCGGCCGATGCCACTGCCGGAGCGGGCGCCGGTGCAGTGGTGGCTGGAGTTGGTGCGGGTTCTTCCACTTTTGCGGGTGCCTCTTTTTTCGCAGTATCGCCCCCCTCGGAGGCCGCTGCAGCCGGAGCTTCCCCCGAGGTTTTCAGCCGCAGAATGGGGGTGCCTTCCGTGACATCGTCGCCTACCTTCACCAGGATTTCCTCCACGGTGCCCGCAGCATCCACGGGCATTTCGGCGTCCACCTTGTCGGTGCCGACGATAACGACAATTTGCTCCTGATTGACTGTATCGCCTGCTTGAACCAGTATTTCGGTAATTTTTCCGGTAACGCCTTCACCCAGCGAAGGCAGTATGTATTCGTGCGCCATAAGTTAAATTGGACATTGAAATTTCCCGGCAGCAAACATTGAAAATTGACGATTGGTTCGCGGGGAAAGCCGGGCAGGGGCAAAGATGGGACAAGTTTGCGGGAAAACAAACTGGCTTTGTTTCGTTTGTTTAAGCCCGGTTTTACCGGCAAATGATTGTAAGTTTGCCAGGACCGGCAGTGCGCCTGAAACGGGCGCCGTACCGGTCCGCCCATCCATTTTTGTTTTTTTTAAACCAATTTATTTATGTCTTCGCGCAACGCTATTCAAGGTATTGCCCCGGCCCTGGTTTGGGAGCGGTTTTATGAAATCAGCCGGATCCCGCGTCCGTCTAAAAAAGAGGAGCGGATCACGGCGCATTTTGAACAGCTGTTTCAAAAACTCGGAATTCCGTACGAAAAAGACAATGTCGGAAACCTGGTTGCCCGGGTGCCGGCCACCAATGGCTATGAGAATGCGCCGATCGTCGTCCTCCAGGGCCACAGCGATATGGTTTGCGAGAAAAATCGCGGCACCGAGCACGATTTTGACAACGACCCCATTCACCTGGTGCGCAACGGCGAGTGGATCGGGGCTAAAGGCACCACCCTCGGCGCCGACAACGGCATCGGTGTAGCGGCAGCCCTGGCTTTGCTGAGCGACAAAGACGCTGAACACGGTCCGCTCGAAATTCTGATCACTATTGATGAGGAAACCGGCCTGACTGGCGCCAATAAAATTTCATCCAAACTGCTGAAAGGCAAGTATCTCATCAACCTCGACTCGGAGGAAGACGGCATTTTTTATATCGGCTGCGCAGGCGGTATCGACACCACCGGTAGCTTCCGGGTTAAACACGCACCCCTGCCTGCCGGCAAATATTCGGCTTTTTCCCTGCGCATTTCCGGCCTGAAGGGCGGGCATTCCGGCGGCGACATCCACATGGGGCGTGCCAATGCGATAAAATTGCTCGCGCGCACCCTGGAGGCCCTTCAGCCGCTGTCGCCCTTTTTCACGGCCATTCAAGGCGGCAGTAAACGCAATGCGATTCCCCGGGAAGCCGAACTGACCCTGG
This sequence comes from Lewinellaceae bacterium, assembly GCA_016716135.1. Taxonomy (GTDB): domain Bacteria; phylum Bacteroidota; class Bacteroidia; order Chitinophagales; family Saprospiraceae; genus M3007. The sequence continues at coordinate 561,972 of JADJWX010000002.1, forward strand.
TCGTGCCGGAACTTGCCGTGGACCAGGCCCGCGCGATCATTGCACAGTGCGAACAAAATTTTAAAAACGAGTTCAAAAAGAACGACGCCGGGGTAAAGGTTGAGTTGGAACCAGCCTCCATGCCCATGTTTGTTTACGCCAAATCGCTCGCCACCAAACTCTTGCAAACCTTGCTGGCCCTGCCGCATGGCGTTATCCAAATGAGCGCCGATATCGAAGGACTGGTTGAAACCTCCACTAACCTGGCAACTGTGGTCAGCGACGAGAGCCTCATCACTATCGGCACCAACCAGCGCAGTTCGGTGGAAAGCGCCAAACGCTACATCGCCGGAAGCGTGTCGGCAGCCTTCGGCCTCGCCGGCGCGCACGTGGATCAAACCGATGGCTACCCCGGCTGGCAACCGAATATGGATTCCAAACTCCTCCAAATCTGCCGAAAGGTGGGCAAAGCAGCATACGGCAAAGAGCCGGAAATCAAAGCCATCCACGCCGGCCTCGAATGCGGCATCCTGGGTGGCAAATACCCCGGCCTCGACATGATCTCCTTCGGCCCGACCATCACCGGCGCCCACTCGCCCGACGAAAAGGTGCATATTCCGGCCGTGGAGAAGTTTTACGACTTATTGAAGGCGGTGCTGAAGGCGATTGCAACAGCTTAATTTTTTCCAATCATGCAAATCAAACGCTACACCGTTCAGCCCGGCAGCCTGAAAAACCTCCAACTGATCGACGACACCCTGGCGCCCCCCGGCCCCGGTGAAGTGCAGGTTTCGGTGAAAGCCGTGGGCCTGAACTTCGCCGATGTATTCGCCATCTGGGGCTTTTACAAGGCTGCGCCAAAAGAAACGTTTACGCCCGGACTGGAATACGCCGGGGAGATTACCGCGCTTGGCGCAGGCGTTACCACATTTAAAACCGGCGACCGGGTTATGGGTGTCACGCGTTTTGGCGGATATACCACCGGAATCAATATCCATTCGGATTATATCGTGCCGATTCCGGCAGATTGGGACTATGCCACCGGCGCAGCGTTTTTGGTGCAAACCCTGACGGCTTACTACGGCTTGTTTAACCTGGGCGACCTGCAAAACGGCCAAACAGTACTGATCCACAGCATTGCCGGCGGTGTGGGGCTGCAGGGATTGAAAATTTGCAAGGCAAAAGGCTGTTTTGTCGTAGGCACTGTCGGAAATGCCGGAAAAATCGAGCTAGCTAAAGCCAACGGCTGCGATCGCGTGCTGGTGCGCAGCAAAAACTTCGAACAGGAACTCCGCGAAGCGCTCGGCAACCGGCAGCTTGATCTGGTCATCGACACGGTGGGCGGGCGCTACTTCAGCATCCCCTGGAAAATGCTCGCGCCCATGGGCCGGCTCATTGTCGTGGGCGCCTCGCGCTATGCCAGCGTGGGCAACCGGCCGAACCTCCTGCGCATGCTGTGGCATTTTCTGACCCGTCCGAAGATTGACCCGCAAGCACTCCCCGAACTCAACCGGGGCCTATTTGGCTTCAACCTGATCTACCTGTACGACCGCATCGACCTCATGCCGCCGATGCTGGAAGATCTCCGCTCGATGCAGCTGACGCCGCCGCACGTTGGGCACACATTTGACTTTTCACAAATGCGCGAGGCAATTTTGTTGTTCCAAAGCGGGAAAACGCAGGGGAAGGTTGTTGGTGGTTGGTTGATCTGTTTTTTTTGTGCGCCCAGCCATGAATGGCCGGGCTAAGAATGGCTGGGCTGAGAATGGCCGGTCTGAGAATGGCCGGTCTGAGAATAATGAGTAGATTGAAAACTGTACCAACCCGATCTTTTCTAAAATGATTCCCACTTAAAACGGGCTGGCCAACGTCTCACAGTAGAACGGAACTCGTACCCCAAACACCCCTTCTCAGCCCAGGCATTTATGCCTGGTGCGCCCAGCCATGAATGGCTGGGCTAAGAATGGCTGGGCTAAGAATGGCGGGCTGAGAATGGCCGGTCTGAGAATAATGAGTAGATTGAAAACTGTACCAACCCGATCTTTTCTAAAATGATTCCCACTTAAAACGGGCTGGCCAACGTCTCACAGTAGAACGGAACTCGTACCCCAAACACCCCTTCTCAGCCCAGGCATTTATGCCTGGGACAATAAAATATTTAAATATCCTTCTTCCGAAAAATCCGCACCGCAATCCAAAGCGGCAACGCGATCCAAAGCGACATCGCCAGAAAAGACAGTCCGGCGCCCAAGGTCGAGCCGAAAAAATGCTGGAACAACGCGCCGGTATACCCCATCAGTGCAGCGGCGTCCAGTTGAAGCAGCATGGCAATCCGGGCCAGATCGACCGGATTTAAAAAAGCAAGGCCAATCACCGCTTTTTCCAGGGGATAGTCGCTGAAGGCAAACATGCTCATCAACACGATACCGTCGTACAGGATCGTGCAAAAAAACCAGAGCAGGAGCGCGACGCCTATGCCCCGGGCTTTGTCGCGCGACAAAACCGTAGCCAGAAAAGCCATCGACACAAAGGCCAGCGTGAGCAGCAGGCCGCAGACCACCAACACCAGCCCGCGCACCGAGCCGTCGTATAGCAACACCGGCACCCCAACCCCGACGCCGAAAGCGATGCACAGCGAAGCCGCCATGCCCAGGTATTGTCCCAGAAAAATGTCGGAACGCCGCAGCGGTTGTGCGAGCATGAGTTCCATAAACTCATACGAATTGTACAGGTGGATGGTGGCAAATACGATGCTCACCAGGGGCAACACAATGAGAATAATGTTCAGCAAACTCATCATGCCCTTCGTCGGGTCGCTTTCCAGGTTGAAAAAACTCATGGAAACCGCTACCAGGAACAGCAGGTAAGCCAGGACAAACTTGTTGCGCAAAATATCATACACGACATACTTGGCAATATTCAGCATTTGCATAGGCGAACGGGTTGTCGGTGCAGCCAAGGTAGCAGATTGTGGTAGTTCTATGCTGGTGGAGATTTTCATTTTTCAGCAGGTTTTTAAAATAAGTAAGACAGGCCGACCTGGAATCGTTGGCCGGCATCGACGTAGCCGTCTCCGAGAAACTGATCCAGGGGGACATCCCATTGAACACTGAGGGCCAGGTTGCCGGGGTACCAGTCGAGGCCGAGGGTGCCGAAGGTGGCATAACCACCGGTATCATCCACCCGCCGATTTTCGTGGCTGTCTTCGGCGGCCCATTCGTAGGCCAGGCCAACCGACGGCAACCAACTGCTTCGGGCGTTTTGGGCCAGGTAAAACAGCCGGCCATTCAGGTTGAGCCGGTTGCCGAATTGGAATTGCGCGCTGTTTTTCCCGCTCAGGCGGAACAGCGCATTGGTATTCAGTCCCCAGTTGTTGAAACGCAGGGTGTAGGTTCCGGAAGCAAGCCAGTCCAGCGCGCCGGTGCCGGGTTGCAGGTTCGGGTTGATGTTCCGTTCAATCAGTTCAGGATCGAATTTGCCGGTAGGCAATTTCACCCCGCCCCCCAGGTACAAGGCGTGCCGCCAACCGGCGTTTGCCCCCCAGGTTTTTTCCAAAAAATTGTAATTGGCCAGCAACACGGCATCGCCAATGCCCTGGCGCACAAGCGGCTCGGCATTCAATTCTTTGGTGAAATGGTTGTATGGCAAAACGGCGAGTACCTGCAGGCGGCGGGCCGGATAAAATCGGCCCCAGATTTCGGCGCTGTGAAACCGGTCGGAAGAAATGCCGTCACCGTGGTGTTCCGTTTCGAAACTGCGGTAAAACCAACGGACGCCAAGCACATGCCGCTGGTATTGCGGCAAGGCGCTCAGGTAATGTCCGCTGAGCGAGCACCCGCAGCGGTCGCAGGCGCGGCTGGTGGCTGGCGCCAGAAAAAACAGGGCGAATACAAAAAACAGGGTGCGCATAATCCTCAATTTTGATTTTGAAATTGTTGTTCAAGCAGCATTGCCTTCGGAAACAGGACGTTGTTTTCCAGGTGGATATGCCGGCGAAGGTCCTGGTCCAGTTCGTTGAGTTTGGCAAACGTAACCTGGTAGCTGGCGCAGGCATCCTGCGGTGGGGTAAACGCCTGCGTGAGTTCGCGCAAGTTTTCCAAAATAGCGCCGGCACTTTCGTGTTCGTGCTCCATCATCCGGATCGGGTTTTGCACTGTGCGGAAAGGCGGGGGCGCTACCGGTGCTTTTTCACGGCGCGCGGCATCGAGCATTTTAATGTACGGAAACAGGATTTGCTCTTCTTTTGCCATGTGCGCCATCAAATCTTCGGCCAGCAACCGCACTTGTTTTTCCACGATTTTCAACTCCGGATGGCGCGCACCGTGCACCTGGGCAATTTTTGTGCTGTATTGGATTAAAAAAGGCAGCGCGTCGCGCAAATACCGGTGGTGGGTTTGCACGATGTATTCGGCCAGAAAACCGGGCGACCAGTTCGCGGCATTTTCGGCGGGTAAACCGGTGGTTGCCAGGGCCTGCTCCAAATCCTGCGATAAGGCCTCAAAGGCAACCGATTTTTCGGCGCAGGCCGTCGCCAGGGTCTTTTTCCCGCCGCAGCAAAAGTCGATGCCGTAGCGGTTGAATATTGCGGCGCTCTGGTAATCCTGTGCCACCAGTTCGCCTACTGTTAATTCTGGATGTATCTGCATGGTTAAATTTTTTAGTTATTGGTTGGGTTATTCTTGGGTCATTGGAGTCATTAGAAGGTCATTATCGTCATTAGGTCATTGAGGCCTCGAACTCGGTATTCCGTAATCCGTACTCCGCACTCCGTAATGACTCGAAGTCACGCCGACAATAGGTTAATGCACACTCCGCACTCCGTAATCAGAAGCCATAATTTGTGCGATGGCTTTCCCGAGGCGTGCTTCGCCGGTTTCGGCTTTGAGCGCATCGAGCGATTTGAAAAAGATCAGCTGCCCTTCAACGAGGTAAAGCACATCGGTGGCCAGCTCTTCCAGGTCGCTCATGATGTGGGAGGTGATGAGAAACAGTTTGTTGCGCTGTTTTTCGCGCCCGATTTTTTCTTTTAAAATTTCGGCCGACAGTGGGTCCAGGCCGGCGGTGGGTTCATCCAGGATCATCACCGGTGCGTCGAACAGGAAGGCCAGTGCGGCGCTTACTTTTTGGCGGGTACCGCCGGAAAGCGTGCGCATGGTTTTTTGGTAAATGGCCGGCAACTTGTACGCCTGGATCAGTTCGTCGTCGAAGGCCGTTTCGCCCTTGCGCAGGTCGCGCATCATGTCGAACAACTGGCCGACCTGCATATTGTCGGGGTAACGCCCGATCTGGGGCATGTAGCCGATGAAACGCCGGTAGCGTGCGTCGGTCTGGATGGGTTGCCCCTGGAACCGGATCGTTCCGCTTTCGGGCATTACCATACCCAGGATGCTTTTGATCAAAGTGGTTTTGCCGGAGCCGTTCGGGCCGATGATGGCCACGGCCTGGCCGCGTTCAAACCCGATATTGATGTTGTTCAGCACCCGGAGTTTGCCGAAGGTTTTATTGATTTGTTGTACCTGTAACATAAGGCTTCATTAATGGTGAATCGTCACGCAGTTTATCGGGGCTAAGGCTGGGGATCACTTTTTCCGCCCGGTCGAGCAGAAACACCGTAAAACTCCGCCAGAACATCATGGCATAAGGCATCTGGTCCGACACCATGGCAAAAAGGCTGACCGGGTGGTAGGGCACGTCGCCAAACTGGTCCTTGTTCAGGTCGTAGCCTTCGTATTTGTCCCAGTAGTTGCGTTCGAAAGTATTGAGCACCAGTTTGTTATTGGTGGAAACATCGAAGGTGTTGGCCAAAAAATTGTTGTGGCGGAAGATGTTGTTTTCGCAGCTGGCCTGCAGTTTCAGCGCCCAGCCGTTTTTCCGGAAATCATTGCGCTCGAAGGTGCTCCGGGTACAACCTTCCATAAAAATGCCGATCGTATTTTCGGTAAACTTGTTGTCCGCCAGGTAACTCCCCTGGATGTCTTTCAACAGCAGGGCATAGGAGGCGCTCCCGCGGTTGTCGGCAAAGTTGTTGTGCACCATGCGCACGTTACGGGTGTACATGACCGCCACGCCGGCGCCGTTTCGGGCGAAGGTGTTGTGCTCGTAGGCGTCGTTGTGCGAAAACATAAAATGCAACCCGTAGCGAATGTTGTTGGTGCAGCTGTTGCGTTGCACGGTGGAGTTGGTCACAAACTCAAAATAAATCCCGTCGCGGTGGCCGCTGATCCGGTTGTCGGCAATGTGCACGCTGTCGCACTTCCAGGCATGCACGCCGTTGCCGGCGTTTTGCTCGACGGTAGCGTTGGAGGTCATTCGGTTACCCGTCACCCAGCACTGTTTGGAAGCCGAGAGGTACACGCCGAAGTAGTTGTTTTCCAAAATATTATTGAAAACATAGACATAGCGGGCGTTGTACACTTTTATCCCGGCAATATCGTCGAGCGAGGTTGCGCCGCAATTGGCCACCCGGAAGCCGCTCACACTGACATAACTCGACCGGATGCTCAGGGGCTGGTACTGGTTTTCGCCGTCGAGCAGGGGCCGGTTGATGCCCCGGAGCGTGAGCGGTTTATCCACGGTAATGCCGCCTTCCCGGTAGGTGCCAGCCTGCACGAGTACGGTGTCGTAGGGTCTCGCTTTTGCGATAGCATCGCGCACGCTGGAAAGCGGGGTGCCGGGGGCTACCGTCCAGGTGCGGGCCTGGAGTGCAGCGGCACAAAGCAACAGCATGCTGGTATACAGGATAGATTTCTTCATGTTTTGCGGACCTCCGGTCCGGTCGGAATTGGTTCAAAAAATACAGCTATACCGGAAAGAACGTGGTTTGCGAAAAATTGGAGGCGGTTAGGTTATTGTCGGCGTGACTCCAAGTCTAATGTCGTCAACTTAGCAAGTTGGAACGCGGATGACGCGGATGTAAACAACGCGGATTGCCGCAGATTTTTTTAAAAAAATCAGTGTAAATCCGTGTTCCCGCTGAAAGCGGGATCGGCGTCATCCGCGTTCCATTGAAGAGTGTACGCTAAGTTGACGACATTAGACTCCAAGTCACGCCGACAATACGCACGGATTATCTGGTGGCCTCGTTGTTGTTCGCACCAACGACCCGGTGCACCTCAGCCCAACTGATGGTTGTTCCTCCGACGCGGGCTTTCACGGCTTCCAGATCATCCGGGTTGCTGAATGCGGCCAGCCCCGACGCCATGGGTGTTTTCAGGTTTTCGCTGTGCAGAAAAAGAGTGGTGTTCACATCCAGCAACACACCCGCATGGGCGTAGTCGGTCGTGTACCGGCCGGCCACCTCCATTTCCGGCACGGTGCCGGCCTGCAGGAAGCGGGTAAAACAGTTGAGGTCGTCAAACTTGTACACCTTGCCTTTTTTCGTGATCAACTCGGCGCCGAAGTGTTTGTCCATCAAGGTCATCTTGCAAAACGCGCAGTTGTCTACGCCGTAATTGATTGCCTGCGGACCGGTAGTGCATTGTCCGAAAAACAGGGGCAGCAACACCGCCACCGTCGCCAGGCCGGCGCTCCGGGCAGGCGTCGTCTTCACCGGACGGCCTTGTTTGCGGTGACGCCACCATTCGTAGGCCACCACCAGCAATGCCAGGCCGGTAACGGCCATCAAAATCCAGCCGCCGGTGTCGGGTAGCGACCAGGCTTCGAAATTGAGCAGTTTTTTATAGCCTAAAACCGGAGGCTGGTAGGCCATGCCGGGGATTATGATCGGCGCGGTAGGGTCGAGGTTGTGGCCGTAATCGTAGCCCCAGCGCCAAAAATCGTACAGTGCCAGGCTGTCGGCTACCGCCAAAACCAACCAGAAAAGCAAGGCCGACCACCAGCGCCCGATCAGGGCCAGGACCAGGCAAACGCCGGAAACCGCCATGATGACCGTTCCCAGATATTCAAACTCCGGAAACATTTCCACGCTGATGGCCCGCATGCCGATGTAGTGGTTGAGCGCACTAATGATCTTGACATCTCCGGTCAGGGTGTTGTGCCAGATTTGCATTTCCAGGCCTTCCGGATATTGCGGCGCCGTCAGGTAGATGTACCAGATGGGCACAAATAGCAGGATGAGCAGTGAAAGCGCGCCCAGGGCAAGCAGGATTCGGGATATGTTGGTGATCTTGAACATGATAGTTGTTTTTAATGATTATTGGCGGTTGGCAGTTGGCTGTTGGCTAATACCGGGGCGGGAAAATTCCGCTTTTCGTGTACAGCCAACAACCAACAGCCAATAGCCAAAGCGCTCTATTCCGGCGGCAGCAACACGCTATCCACCACATGCACGACGCCGTTAGATGCCGGTACGGAGGCCACGATATTGACGGCGCCGTTCAGCAGGATTTTGCCGTCCTTGTTGCTGATTTCCACATTTTTCAGGTTGACCTGGTTGAGCTTTTGCCCGTCGCGCATGAGTTCGGTTTTGATTACGCCGACATACACGTGGTATTCGAGGATATTGGAAAGCGCGTTTTTGTTTTCAGGCTTCATCAGGTCGTCCAGCGTTTCCTTGGGCAACTTGGCGAAGGCTTCGTCGGTCGGTGCAAAAACCGTGAACGGCCCGGCATTGGCCAGGGCATCTTCCAACCCGGCAGCCTGAACGGCGGCCACCAGGGTTTTATGGTTGGGCGAACCGATAGCAATCTGCAGCACATTTTTCTGCGATTCTTCGTCTTGAACAGCAGACTGGCCGGGACCGGCTGCGGCATCGGCAGTTTGATCGGTGGCCGGAGCGCTGTCGGTGCAGGAGCAGGCCAGCGCGATAGCAAAGAGGGTTGTTAATAGCAGATACAGGCGTTTCATAATTTCTATTTTTAAATGGTTAGCAGGTTAGCGGTTAGCAGGTTACTGGTTAGCAGGTTTCTGGCTGTTCACCATCCGAAATGGTGTAAAACCTTTAACCAGTAACCTGCTAACCAGTAACTTTTTTTATTGAACCATGTCGTCTCCCGTGCCGTACTTCAGCGGCACATTGGAGCCGGCGGGCGATACCCGGATATAGCCTTGCATTTCCTGGTGCAAGGCCGAACAGAAGTCGGTGCAGTAGAACGGGATGACACCGGCTTTTTCAGCCTTCCAGTACAGGGTTTGGGTTTCACCCGGCATGACCAGAATTTCGGCGGTTTTCGAACCCCGGATCGTGAAGCCGTGCGGGATGTCCCAGTCTTGTTCGAGGTTGGTCACGTGGAAATACACCTCGTCGCCTACTTTCACGCCTTCGATGTTATCGGGCGTCAGGTGGGAGCGGATAGCGGTCATGTACACGTGTACCTGGTTGCCCTGGCGGGTCACTTTGGCTTCTTTTTCCCCTTTGGCCACGTAGGGGTGTTTGTTTTCCTCCAGTTTGTAAATTTTGACCGATTTATCCTTGATCAAATCCGCAGGCACGGCGTTGGCGTAGTGTGGCTCGCCGATAGTCGGGAAGTCGAGGATCAGTTTCATCTTGTCGCCGCTGATGTCGTAAAGTTGTGCCGACTGGGTCAGCTCGGGTCCGGTGGGCAGGAAGCGGTCTTTGGTGATCTTGTTGTAGGCGATCACGTATTTTTCCCCAGGGTTTTTTGGTGTCGCCGCCCGGTACGCAGAGGTGGCCGATGGAGTAGTAGGTCGGCACGCGGTCGAGCACTTCGAGGCTTTCCACATTCCATTTTACGATTTCGGAAGACACGAACATGGAAGTGTAGGCATTGCCCTTGTCGTCAAATTCGGTGTGCAGCGGGCCGAGGCCGGGTTTCTGAACTTCACCGTGCAGCACAGCGTCGTATTTCAGCACCGGGATGCCGTTGTATTCGCCGTCGAAGGTGCGGTCGGAAATGGCCTTGAGCATTTTGTCAAAGGAAAATACCGGGATCACGGCAGCCAGTTTGCCGGAGGCGGCAATGTATTTGCCGGTCGGGTCTACGTCGCAGCCGTGCGGACTTTTCGGGCAGGGCATTAGGTACACAAAATCTTTCAATTCGGTCGGGTCGAGCGTCAGCACCTCCGTCTCCCAGGTCGTGGTGGCGGAGTGGGTTTCTTCGCTATACGTGTTGTGCGCATAGCGGGATGTTTTGCGCTGGCCTTTGCCGGCTTTCATGTATTCTTCCGCTTTGCGCCAGTTGATGGCAACGATGAAGTCCTTGTCGTTTTGCGAAGCATTCACCTCCAGCAGGGTATGGGCCTGTTCGGAATTGTAGCAGGAGAAAAACATCCAGTCTTTACTCGGTCCGCGTCCGCCGCGGGCCAGGTCGAAGTCCATGCCCGGCATGAGCACCTGGAACGCCAGTTTCATGCGGCCGCTTTGCGGGTCGACGCTGACAAAGGAAAGCGTGCCTTTGAAATTTTCCTTGTAGGAATCGATGGGCACGTCCTTGTCGTCCATCGGGATGGAAAACCGGGTGCCGGCAACGACATACTCGGTGTTTTCGGTAATAAACGGCGAGGAGTGGTTCCCGCCGGCGTTGGGGATTTCCAGGATTTCCACTGTGCGGAAAGTCGTGAGGTCAACCCGTGCGATACGCGGAGTATTGTTGGCGTTGCCAAACAGCCAGCGGGCGTCCTGCACCCCATCCGTTTCGGATATGGAGATGTGGTGCTGGTCGTCCCAGGGAATCCAGCCGTAGGAAGTGTTGAGCATGGCTTTGGTTTCTTCGCTGAAGCCGTAGCCGTTTTCCGGGAAAACGGAAAAGGCCGGGATGATGCGCAGCAAGCGTCCCGAGGGCAGGCCGTAAACGGAAATATTTCCGTTGAAGCCGCCTGAAACGAAGTTGTAAAATTCGTCGTATGTGCCTGGCGCCACGTAGGCTTTTTCGGCAGCATCGGTGGCCGACGCAGTGGCAGCGCCTTTGGTTTTGCATTGGTAAAGCGCCGCTACTACCAGTAGCAAAGCGCCGGAAAACAAGAGTATCTTTTTCATATGTTGAAATTGATTTAAGGTGTGCGTTGATTTACGATTTGTGATTTTGGATTTACGCGTGTTTCAACTTGCTGTGTGAACATGGAGTGCGCGCTTTTATGGATGGTGTGTCGGGTGCAAATTGCAAATCCGAATTCCCGGTTATTTTTCCCCGTCGTTTTGGCGCATAAATTCCAGCACATCCCGCGCATCACCGATGGATACGTTCTGGTCGGGCATGCGGGTCAGGCAGAGTTGCAGCAGTTTTTGGGCTTCTTCGTCTTTTTCCAGCATGACCTCCACGTTGGTGATCATATTCATGATCCACTCGGGCTTGCGGGTTTTCGTCACATCCTTCCAGCCCGGCCCGACAATGCGTTTGTCGTCGAGTTTGTGGCAGGCCGCGCATTTCATGTCGTAAATGGCTTTGCCGCGTTCGACGCGGTCGGCTTCAAGCGGCGTTTTCAGTTCGACAAATTTGATCTCGCCGACCCCCTTGCCCTCGGCCAGCATTTTTTCTTCGGGTGTTTGCGCAGCTGCGGGCGCGCTGTCGCTTTTTGTGGTGGCATCGCCGCCACCACAGGCAGCCAGGGCAAAAACAAGCAGGAACAGGGCAACATTACAGGCTTTCATACAACTGATTTTTAGCTGAATAATTAGTTTGAACACTGCAAGTTTAGGGGTGGTCAGTGCCGGGCATTTATGATTTGAATCATAAATGCCCGGCGCCAGTGTATGCCGGTGCGAATAGCCGAAAAAACAGCCCGTGGCGGCCAAACTGGTTTTGAAAGAAGAAAACACATGATGAAAATCAGGGAGGGGGGTGTCGAAAATCAGGGTGCAAAACCACGAAGTCCGGCTGCTGGTTAAACTTGAACAGACCAACAAATTTTAGATTTGAAATAAAAATTTGAAACGGGAAAAGTAGCATTGTGACTGCTGGTCCTATCTTACGGGCATGAAAAACAATACTTCCGGCTGGGTAAACCGTTTTCTCAGCATCGTCGAGCGGCTGGGCAATATGCTGCCGCATCCTGCAACGCTATTTGCCATGTTTGCCGCCTTCGTCGTGCTGCTCAGCGGTTTTCTGAGCTGGTTCGACCTGTCGGTAACCCACCCGGGTACCAAGCAAACCATCACGGTAGTCAACCTGATGTCGGTGGAAGGGTTGCATATGATCCTCACGAAGATGATTACCAACTTCACCGGATTCGCCCCCTTGGGCACCGTGTTGGTGTCGCTGCTGGGCATCGGCATTGCAGAAGGTACCGGCCTGATCGGCGCAGCGTTGCGGCTGGTGGTGCTGAAGTCGCCGGCCAAATTGCTCACGCTGGTGATCGTTTTTGCCGGGGTGATGTCCAACACCGCCAGCGAAGTGGGTTACGTGCTGTTGGTGCCCTTGTCGGCCATCATTTTTCTGGCGGCGGGGCGGCATCCGCTGGCGGGCCTGGCTGCGGCCTTTGCGGGTGTTTCGGGCGGCTACAGCGCCAATTTGCTGCTGGGCACCATCGATCCGCTGCTGGCCGGCCTGTCGCAGGAAGCGGCGCAGATCATCGATCCGGACTACCTGGTGAACCCTGCCTGCAATTATTATTTCATGTTTGTGTCCACCTTCCTGATCACGTTCCTCGGCGCCTGGGTGACCGAGCGGATTGTGGAGCCGCGCCTGGGTAAATATACCGGCGACGAAAAAGCCGAGGAGGTAAAACCCATGAGCCCTGCTGAGAAAAAAGGCCTGCGCTACGCCCTGGTGGCGGCGCTGTTGTTCACAGCGTTTTTGCTGGCGGGCCTCATCCCGGCCGACGGGTATTTGCGCAACCCGGAGACGGGCGAAATCCTGCATTCGCCGTTTCTGTCGGGCATTGTGGCGCTCCTGTTTTTAAGTGCGGCGATTACGGGTATTGCCTACGGCATCGGGGCAAAAACGGTAAAAAACGACACCGATGTGATGCGCGGCATGGCCAAGACGATGGAAACGCTGGGTTCGTACATTGTGCTGGTATTTTTCGCTGCGCAATTTGTCGCGTATTTCAACTGGACCAACATCGGCCTGATCACGGCCGTGAAGGGGGCCGAGGCGCTCAAGGCTTCGGGGCTGGGGCCCATCCCCCTGATGATCACTTTCGTGGCTATTTCCGCCAGCATCAACCTGGTCATGGGCAGCGCCTCGGCCAAATGGGCCATTATGGCGCCGGTGTTTATCCCGATGTTTATGCTGTTGGGCTACACCCCGGAGTTTACCCAGGCGGCCTACCGGGTGGGCGACAGCGTGTCGAATATCATCTCGCCCATGATGTCGTATTTCGCGCTCATCGTGGCATTTATTCAACGCTACGACCCCAAGGCGGGTATCGGCACCGTGGTATCCACCATGTTGCCGTACACCGTGCTGTTTTTCCTGGGTTGGGTGGTGCTGCTGATCATTTGGATTTTGTTGGAGTTACCGCTGGGTTTTGGGGCAGGGTTGTTTTTGTAGAACAGAAATTGCCTGTACTTTTTCGGATTTGCGCAGCAGGCTTACAGGCCTTTTTCCGTTAATTTTTGGCGTGCGTTTTGAACAAACGTTACGTCGACGTCAACAATTTCCGCGATTTCGTTATCGCTCCATTCTGGAAATTTTCGAAGCATATTGCAGGTGATGGCCAGGGCTGTTTCCTGGCGACCTTCAATTTTGCCTTCAATTTTGCCTTCAATTCTGCCTTCCTTTCTGCCTTCCTTTCTACCTTCCCGAAGGCCTTTCTTTTTCCACTTTTCTCCGAAAATTTCCGGAATGGCATCAATCCAATCCCGTTCCGGTTCGGGTAGATGTTCGTTTAGTGTTTTAACTTGAGTATCTGTCATAGCAAACAAATTGAAAATATAAAGTGTCAGGGTTTGAAGCAGAATACCTTCCCGGTCATTCCGGTATTCGGACTCTCCAAAAGTAAGAATATTCGGCCAGTTTTTCAGGACCGAGCCTTTGTCATGGCTCAACTTTAAAGAGAGAAACAGGTTCTTTAAGTATTCGGATTCTGTTTTTTCTTCAATCTCCTGCGGTGTTATTTGACTCAAATCGGTCAACCAATAGTGAAAATCCGGAACGAATGCCTGCCAATTATTCGGCAAACCTTTAAAATATGCCGGAAAAGGTTTGTACTTCCAGGGCTGCTTACCGTGGTAAACCACAATTGGGATGATCACGGAAAGTGGGCGCTCATTTTTCAAATCATCCTCCCAAATTTGCAACAAGTAATCCAGCAGTTGCAGATGTACTGACTGCGAAGGCAGAAAACTTTTATGTTCAAACAAAAAGATTATCCGGGCCGAGGCACCGCTAACCAGGCGTGTTTCGTACAACACGTCGCTAAATGAAATTCCAAAGCGGCTGCTGGTAAAAGCCGTGTCGATTTTTCGAAAAAAAGTGAAGTCGATATGTTGATACACTGCTTTGGCTGTGTAATGCAACAGGTATTTTTGAGCAATTTTTACATCGCTAAAAAATGCCTTGAACACAGCATCATGCGCATGGTGCAGCGTATTGCGGGGATATTTTTTTTCGGGCATAAACCGGGCTGATTGCAGTATCGAAGGTACTGGGCAGTGTTTTTTGACACAAATAGTTTTTTAAAAGTTGAAACATTTTTTTTAATTTAATTTCACCATGTTAAGTTAAGCAACAGGCTCCGGCGAGAACCGGCCTCCAAATTTTTACCTCAAAAAGGTTTTAGATTTATCATTTTTGCCGATGCCTGAGCCAAGTGCAGGCGCCTTAACCAATTAAATATTTTCTATTATGCCCAAGGAAGTTTACGAAAAACACCTGCAAACCTGGATAGAAGACGAAAAGGCCGCGCTCGAATTGATCGCCATTGTCGGAAAGTTGTGGTTCGACCATTCCGTTGAGCTCGTGATTTTCCGCAATCAGTTGGTCGATCGCAGCGCCTCCGAAATCCTCAACCTCCACCATTATGCCCGCGAAGTTGTCCGCCACCCGCTTTCCGTGCACGATACCCTGCTCCTGGCCAAGGCCATTTATGAAAACCAACTGGCGCCTTCCCGGCTCGATATCGGCCGGATCGGCGTGCAGTGGCTGGATGAAAAAAGTGGTTATACCGACGCGTCCGATTTTGTCCGGAAAAAACTGAGTGGTTTTATCGGCGCCGACAAAATCAACCTCAAGCCCAGGGATGTAGTGCTGTACGGCTTCGGCCGCATCGGGCGCATTGCCGCCCGCGAACTGATCACACAGGCCGGCAAAGGCGAACAACTGCGCCTCCGGGCCATCGTAACCCGCGATAAAAGTCCGGACGACATCGTCAAACGCGCCGATCTGCTCCGCTCTGATTCCGTGCACGGCCATTTTCCCGGAACGGTGATCGCCGATGTCGAAAAGCGGTGCATCTGGGTGAACGGCCACAAGATCGACATGATCAATGCCGGCAACCCAGAGGAAATCGACTACACCGCCTACGGGATTGAAGACGCCCTGGTGATTGACAATACCGGCGTTTGGCGCGACCGCGAAGGGTTAAGCCGCCACCTGCAATCCAAAGGCGCCGCGCAGGTGCTGCTGACCGCGCCGGGCAAAGGTGATATTCCCAATGTGGTGTATGGCGTGAACAACCACAATTTTGATCTTGACAAGGAAAATATCTGGTCGGCGGCGAGCTGTACTACCAATGCCATCGTGCCGGTTTTATCGGCGGTGCATCAGGCGCTGGGCATTGAAAAGGGACATATTGAAACCGTGCACTCGTACACCAACGACCAAAACCTGCTCGATAATTACCATAAAAAATACCGGCGCGGTCGCTCGGCGGCGCTCAACCTCGTGATCACGGAAACCGGGGCCGAAAGCGCCATTGCCAAGGTGATGCCCGAATTGTCAGGCAAGTTTACCGGCAACGCGATCCGGGTGCCGACACCCAACGTGTCCCTGGCCGTTATGAATTTGCAAATACAAAAGGCCACTACGAAAGACGATCTGAACGAAATTATGCGCAAAGCAGCCCTGGAAGGCGATTTGGTCGAGCAGATCCAGTACTCCTTTTCCAACGAACTGGTTTCCAGCGACCTGGTGGGCAGCCCGGTAGCCTCGATTTTCGATTCTCCGGCAACCATCGTTTCGAAAGACGGCAAAACCGCCGTGCTCTACGTTTGGTACGACAACGAGTACGGCTACACGCGGCAGGTGATCCGCTTTGCGAAGCAGCTGGCGGGGGTGATTCGGCTGCGGTATTATTGAATGTAGCAGTACCCGCGATGGTGAACCACTTTAGACTTTAGACTTTTCAAATTAGACTTTAGACTTTAAAAAAAGCACCGACTGAGCAGGCAATTTTTAAGTCAAAAGTTCAATTTGAAAAGTCTAAAGTCTAAAGTCTAAAGTCTAAAGTCTAAAGTCTAAAGTCTAAAGTCTAAAGTCTAAAGTCTAAAGTCTAAAGTCTAAAGTCTAAAGTCTAAAGTCTAAAGTGGTTCACCATTTCGGTAGGGGGGGGGCGGTGTTAGCAGACTTCGATTAATAGTCAAATAGAATTAAAATAAATGTATTCGCTTCTGGCTCAGCCGTAAAGGGCAAAAGTTAGATTTGGAATTTGGAAAGCCTAAAGAAGAGGTACATGAAACAATACAACCTGGAAGAACGCCTTATCGATTTCGCCAATTTGGTTATTGATGTCACAGAGGCGCTGCCAGCTACGAAAGCTGCCAATCACTTGGGCGGGCAATTATTACGGTCGGGGACTTCTCCCGCGCTAAATTATGGCGAAGGGCAATCCGCAGAATCGACACCGGATTTCCTTCACAAGCATAAGATTATCCTGAAAGAACTTCGTGAAACACAAATCAATTTGAAAATACTAACCAGGCGCTCTCTGCTTTCTGTAGAGATGGCAAATCTGGTACAAAGTGAATGCAACCAACTTGTGGCTATTTTTACTAAAAGCGTCGAAACAACGAAGCGCAAATTGAAGTGATCTTGCTTTTCACAGCAGCTCTTTTAGACTTTAAACTTTTCAAATTAGACTTTAGACTTTAAGAATAGCCTGCTTAGTCGGTGCTTTTTTTAAAGTCTAAAGTCTAATTTGAAAAGTCTAAAGTTTAAAGTGGTTCACCATTTCGGTAAGGGGTGTACCTGTAGCTACCACCCCGCATTCCCAACCATCACATCCTTATCTGTGCTGCCATTCGTCAGCTGCACCCAGAAGCCCTTGTCCGTCCGGCGCAGGGCATCCAGGCCAAACATATTTCCGCCCAGGTACTGCATTGGCGTGCCCACCGCCAGCGGGATCAGGGTGTTCGGCGGGCTGCCGGCATCGTACAGGCCGATGACGGCTTTTACCGTCCAGGTTTGCCCTTCCGGCGCCGTGATTTTGATGCTTACCGGGGCGCGGCCGTTGGGGGCATCGCAGGCGCAGAAACTCGGCACGCTGATCGTACAGGCACCGGGAGTGCCGTTGACAGAACCAGAAATTGAAGCGGTGCAGCCAGGTGCGGCAGTGGCAACTACCTGGTAATTACCATTGGGATAACTACCAAAATAAATCGGTGAGCCGGTACCTACTACCGGGGCGCCAAGATCGGCGCCGCCATTGCTTTTCAACTGGTACGTCAGGCCGACCATTGAGGCGCTTAGGCCGATGATCGGGCCGGCGTCTTCAAAACAATAACTGGAACTGGAACTGATGGTTTGGCCCTCAAATTCTGCGAGGCCGCAATCGCTGGATAGGACGGGTTCGTTCAGGCAGCAGCCGGTGTTGTTCCCAATAGTTCTGGTTCCAGCGCCCGATAAGAAATTGCAAACTGCAAGGATGGAGCAATAGCCTAAGACCGGGTTGTTTGTTATTGTGAGTTGGGATTCTATTAGACTCAAATTTGATAGCCAGTCAAGATTGAGCACATCGGAGTTATAGGAAAATAGGAATTCACCAATTGCGTTTAGATTTTCCAGGTTTGGAAAACTTGCCACCTGTGTGTTCTCAATCCGAAACGTTGGGTGTACGCTAACCAAACTTCCCAGCCCTGTTAAAGTATTCAAGTTCGGGTTATTGGAAATATCTAAACCGATACTGCCATTTGCCAAAGAAGGGACGAAGTTGGGTGCATGAAGGGTTTGCAGATTGGGGTTGCCCGCTACCCGAATGTTGAACATGTTGTTGGAGGCCACATTGAACAGATCGAGCGTTGTAATATTTTCGTTATTCGAGATTAGAATATTAGTTCCCACAAAAGTCAAATTGGCCAGGTTGTTTGGGAAACTCGTAGCCTTGATATTAGAAAGTCTCAAGTCTCGGGTAATAGTAGTTAAAGCCCCCAAACCTGTCAAGTCCGTCAATTTTGGGTTATTGGTAATTTCCAATCCGATACTGCCATTTGTCAATGAAGGCACATAATTCGGAGCATGTAAGGTTTGGAGATTTGGATTGTTCGTTACCTGAATGTTGGCCATGTTATTGGAGGCCACATTGAACAGATCGAGCGTGGTAATATTTTCGTTACTCGATATTAGAATATTAGTCCCTACAAAAGTCAAATTGGCCAGGTTGTTTGGGAAACTCATAGCCTTGATATTTGAAAGTCTCAAGTCTCGGGTAATTGTGGTTAAAGCACCCAAGCCTGTCAAGACTGACAAATTTGGATTATTGGAAATATCTAATCCAATACTGCCATTTGTCAACGAAGACACATAGTTTGGAGCATGTAAGGTTTGCAGATTTGAATTGCCCAATACTTGAATATTGAACATACTGTTGGAGGCCACATTGAACAGGTCAAGACTATTCAGAACAAGGTTGTAGTTGATAAAGATATTTTCCCCGATGAATGTAAGGTTCTCTAAACCTGTTGCATCCGTTAATACATCGTTTTGTTTGACTTCCAACCACCCTTGAATACTCGTAATGCCTGCCAACCCATTCAAATTGACAATATCTGCAGAAGGCCCAATAATCAGCGAACCCGTCAAATGCGTACATCCCGGATAAGTGGTGGCAAAAGCATCCACCTGCGCCTGCGTCGTCAAAGTAACATCCCCGGCAGGGCACTGGGCCAGGAGCAGGTGCGGGGGCCAAAGAAAAAAAGTACGAAAAACAGGGACTGGCATACCGGCAACACCCCGGCAATACCCTTGGGTAAGCAACAGATTTTCATGAGAAGATTTTTTATACTTGGAGAAAACCGGATTAAAAGCGTGTGCGTAAAAATGCCCGTCCGCTTTTACTTTTTCTGGGAATGCTGAAATCCGGTGGGAGAAGCGGAAAATCCGGCGGGGATTTTCTGAAATTTGGTTGGCCGTTTTTTTCTGAGGGATAGTTTATCTCCAACTTGCGCAGGGTTTTACAAATCCGGAATTGCATGTCGGATTTGTAAAAAAACGCTTTACCTTTGTTTTATGATTCCGCGTTTACTTTCCGATAAGATCCGGCAGTTGGCCCAAAAAATGCCCGTCGTAAGTATTACCGGCCCGAGGCAATCGGGAAAAACGGTATTGGCCCGCCAGCTTTTCCCAGATTACCAGTACGTCAACCTGGAAAACCTGGAGCAACGAACCTTTGCCCAGAACGATCCCGCCGGTTTCATTCGCAGCTATTCGGACGGGGTAATTATCGACGAAGTGCAATACGCCCCGGACCTGTTCTCCTACATTCAGGTGCGGGTAGACGAAACCCGGCGGAATGGCGAATTCGTGTTGACCGGCTCGCAAAATTTTCAGCTGAGGCGCAGGCATCAGCCAAAGCCTGGCCGGACGGGCTGCAAACGTCTACTTGTTGCCATTTTCCATAGAAGAGCTGCGTTCGGAAAAACTCCTGACTGCCGACTATGAAACCCTGCTGTACAAAGGGAGTTACCCGCGTATTTACGACCAACAGGTCGAGCCTGCAGACTTCTACCCGTCCTATATCGAAAACTACCTCGAACGCGATGTTCGCCAAATAATACAAGTGGCTGATCTCGGCAAATTTCAACTCTTCATCCGGTTATGTGCCGCCCGGACGGGGCAACTATTCAACCAAAGCGCCATCGCCATCGAAGCCGGCGTGGACGCCAATACCGTGAAACGCTGGTTGTCTATTCTGGAAACCAGTTTTATCGCCTTCCGACTGCCGCCCTATTTTCGGAACTACAACAAACGACTGCTCAAAACACCAAAACTCTACTTTTACGATACCGGCTTGGTCTGCTCCCTGTTGGGTATTCGCACACCGGAACAATTGGAGCGGCACTTCCTGAAAGGTGCTTTATTCGAAAATTTCATTATCGTCGAAACTCTCAAACAGTTTCACCACCGCGGCATCCGCCCCCTGTGTTATTACTGGCGCGACAACACCGGCAACGAAATTGACCTGCTCATCGAAGACGGCGCGCGACTGTATCCTGTGGAAATCAAGTCGGGCCGGACTATCCAGCAGGATTTTTTTAAAAACCTCGATTTTTTCCATAAAATCTCTGGCAATCCGCCAGAATTCGGTTGGGTCATTTATGGCGGGCAGGAACATCAGGCGCGCTCGAACGGTACCGTGGCGGGATGGCAGGAAATGCCGGTTTGGTGCGGCTGATGGTTGATCCGACATTGTTCCCGAAAAGTTGCGTAGTTGATCTGCACAATTTCAATATTCTGGTAATCAAGCGTTAATGTCACAGCGGCTTCCTTACCGGGCTACGTGCACCATACGCTTAATCTGACTCCCTAAAGGCGTTATCAGTTCATAATACAATACGCCGGAGTAGGGTAATTTGTCCATCTGGATGTGCTCGGTATTATAGCCTGCCGGATAGAATTTAGTACGCTGCCACCAAACCCTGTTCGTGACATCGTAGATCCGCAGATGTACTTCACCACCTGCTCCTTCCGGCAGTACAAACCCGATTGTGGTTGCATCCGTAAAGGGGTTGGGCCAGTTTTGTAACAAATGCCATGCTGCTGCCCTTGGGCCGGTTGTAGCGCTGGTCGGTAAGAATTGGAGTTCCACACCCGACTCCAGCAGCTCGCTGGTATAAGCGTAAGCCGCCAGCGCCGAAGCACTGGCGTCCAGCCATAAGGCTTCACTTAGGTGGCCGGCGCTTTGCAACACCTTGAAACGCAATTGAAAGACCGGCGAGCCATTTTCAAGTCTGACTCCTTTGGCCTGCGACCATACCGTTCGGATCTCACCGTCCTGGAGGTTAAACGTACCAAAATTATCCGCTGTAAGCGGTAAACTACCCAGCGGTTCAATATCTATCAGTTCCAGGCGATCCAGATCGAAGCGAAGGGCAAACTGCCAGGCCGCCAAGTCGACAAACTGGTCGGCATAGAAGTTCACAGCCAGTGTTTTTCCGACTTTGAGCACTTCATCGCCGGCTCGGAGTACCAGTGGAGATGGCGGTACTAAATTGGCCGGATTAGCGTGTGCGTCAATAATATCGCCGGTTTTAATGCCAAAGAAATCCTGGCCAGGCACATTACTGTTTACACTGGTGAAGTTGATTTTTTCCGGAAAACCCCATGGCGGAATCAACATGCTGTATGATACCGGTACGAAGCGCCACGAGGTTTTGAACTGTGCCAATGCAGCAGGGTTGCCCAAGAGGGCCTGATTGATGATAGTTGCGTCGAAGGTTGAAACGGAGTTGTTCCTGTTTACGTCGGCCGCCACCAATTTATAAGGGTTGGTGATGGGGTTGACTAGCGTCACGTGTTGCTGGATTGCCGTTGCATCTGCCGTCGTGATGCCATTGAGTTTGTTGAGGTTTTTAGAAGGAGTGACCGTACAATTCGAGCCGGGAGTGACTTCCAATTCGTATGTTCCGTCGGTCGAAGTGATCGTGTTGCCACTTTCGTCACCGCTCAGGGCCACACTAACGTCTTTTACCGGACTGGCGCCGTCATGCTCCCAAATGATCGTACCACTGATCACTTTTATGCAGGGAAACAGGTCGTCGTTTACGGTAATATTGGCCGTACACGTGGCCGTAACATTCTGGACATCGGTAACAACCATGGTGTATGATGTAGTACCCACGTCAGCGCAACCAAAATTCAGGCTGCTCTGGTCATTCACTGAAAAAGTCAGGGGTGGACAACCGTTGCTGGCGTTATTCAGCAGGCTGACATCTATGCTGGCCTCGCCATTGGCATCGAGTTCCACCGTTTGGTTTTTACATGCGGCCACGAGCCCCTGATATTCGTAGGCGCCCATATCCGCCTGGCCGTTATTCGGTCGCGGGTTGCCATTGAGGTCGATCGCCGAAGCGCCGTCATTGGTACCAGCGTCGATAGCCATTGAGCAGGAGGACAAATTCAGGTTGCCCGGTGCGTCGACGAACTTCGGATCCTGGTTGTAGATCATGCCAGCGCCACAATTAGCCGTCCCGGGGCAGGCGGCATCTGAAAGCAGGCAGTTCGACAACGTGAAGTAATTTAATCGGTTGCTTAAATTTGGTCCGGTATTTCCCCAAAAAATACAGTTTTTCAATAGTGTTGGCACATTTGATTCCATACGAATAGTACCGCCGGGAGAACTGTTATTGACAAAAGTACAGTTGGTAAACGTGTGGCTGGCATTTGAGGAGAAATTAAACACAGCACTGCCTCTACCAGTGGCCGTGTTATTTCGGAAAATACAATCGGATACGTCACTACCATTGGTATATCCCCCCCCATGATTGAAAATGGTGCCCAGGTTGCCCGGGTTATTTTCAAATATACAGCGCCGGACAGTCATATAAGAGGGCCCTTGAAGTGCATAATTATATATGGCGGAGGCTCGGTCGCTTCCGTAATTGCCGGAAAATAAGCAGTCCTCGATGGTGGCCCTGGCCTCATAAGAATAGTTCCCAATCACACTCAGGGCTGCACCGCGGTACGCCTGATGGCCATAAAACTTGCAATTCCGAATAGTCGGATGGGTAGATTTTGTAGCACTTGAAATTAGCAGGCCTGCATAATGGCCTGTACCAGTCAATTTGCCTGCCGTTAATACAAAGCCATCAACGATGCAGTCTGGATCAACATCCTTAAGCCAGCATATCCGGTAACAATTATTTCCCACGATTTGGGTGTAGGATTCGGCAATATGGTTCCCGTCGGCGTTTTGATCATCTTGGTACAAGTCTCCACTTAATATACTGACATTTACCGTCCAGTCCCGGTCTTCAAGGTTTATTTCTGTTCCGTTAAAACCGCCGTATAATTGGATGTTTTTATCGATATAAAATGTTTTATTTTTTTCATCTGCCGGCGAAGGATTGCCCAAATAATCCTTTGTGGGGACATACACGCCAGCTGCCACCCATATTTCATCGCCTGCAACTGCGGCGTCGATAGCTGGCTGCAAGGAGGTGAAAGCATTTGCCCAAGAGGAGCCGTCATCGTTCCCGGGGCATCTTGCCATACATAAAACCGGTTGGCCTGAAGTGGAGAAGCGAACCTTAGGAAGAGCAACATAAAAAAGAGGTGGAAATAAAATACCTGCCGACTTGTCGCGACTTGCCATGCCTTTTTACAGGGGGGCTTACAACTTTTCATAAGTTTCATTTTTAAGTATTGAGGTAAAAAATCTTCTCGGCCTGGAATATAAAAATAGTTTCATTGGATTTTGATTTTGACACGTCTAATAACGCGACTTAAAAACTCCTTTCGGTGCATCGGCTCTGATCAAATCGGATATCCGGTATTCCGGAAAATCCGGCAGTGTTTTTCTGAAATTTGGTAATTAACCCGCTTGTAGTATTTTTGTCAGAAATCCCCTCGCTGCATGAAATCTGCCCTCGTTCAAACCATTTTGTTACTGCTCTCCGCCCTGCTCCCCGCCCAGCAACCCTTCCACATCGAACCGGTTTTCCGCAACTACACCACCGACCAGGGCCTGCCCAGCAACGAAACCTTCGCCATCCAACAAGACCACCTGGGCTACATGTGGTTCAGCACCAACCACGGCGTCTGCCGTTTCAACGGCTACGAATTCGAACAATTCCCCGATACCCTGCAAGCAAATTTCACCTCCGTGATGAGCCGCTGCATGATGGAAGACTCCTGCGGGCGCATGTGGTGGGCCGATTTTAAAGGCCGGGTGTTTTACCACGAGAATGGCCGGATTATCCCTTGGAAGTACAATCATGTTTTAGATAGCCTCCGGTCACAGTTTGATTTTGTCAACGGGTTTATTGTAGGCGGCTGCGGGGATGATGTCTGGCTGTCGTCTAATTTTTTCGGGATTTTGCATGTGGATAAATCCGGGAAACTCAATATGGTTCCGAAGCCGGAACGCCAGGCCAACAATTGGCAAATATTTGAGCAGGGAGGAGGCTTTGTAGTAATAAATGTACTGGCACCACCTGGCCTCAAATTTGAAAACTATGCTCCGCGGTATTTGTATAAAACTGGGACGTACCAGCCCTTACCTTGGGATCCCAATGCCGTTGTTCAAATGTTATATGCCGGCAAACTCAGCCAAAATCAATATTTGGTGGGTTGTAGCAAATACCTCCTCCTGTTCAAGGATTTAGCGGTACAATGGCAGCGGCAATATGATAAAGAAATCGTCTGGCATTTTGAAGATGACGACGGAAGCCTGCTTCTCGGGCAGCAGCGCGGTGGCGGCGTGCGGCGCTACGCCTCCCTGGAGGATCTGCGCGGGGGTAATATCGCCGGTTCATTTCTGGAAGGGCTGAGTATTTCCATCATTTTTAAAGACCGCGAGGGCGGCTATTGGTTCGGCAGTCAGGAACGCGGCCTGTTTTACACGCCTTCGTTAGCATCGGGCATTGTAGAGGGCGTACCCGGCATGCGGGCAGACATTGGCAAGGGTGTAGTTTCCGATGGCGCCGGACATCTTTATTTCGGTACCCAAAATGGCCGCTTGTTTGACCTCGATCTGCAGCGGCAAACCGCCCGGGATATTACCCCCGGCACTGTAAATCATATTTTCACTTTGTATTTCGACGACGTAAACCAATTGCTGCTTTGTTCAGGAGTGAACATGGCTTTCTACCAAAAAGGGAAATGGCGAAAGGATAAGATAGTATGGCCGGATTATTCAAAAAAAGGATTTGCAACAGCAAGCTCACGAGTAGCCCGTACAGACAACCCTGATTATTTATGGTTATCAAGCTTCACAGCGCTTAACTTGATCGATTGGAAAAACAGGCGGGGTATCGAAACAACCGGAATTACGCTGAATAAACGCATGCGCTTCAATGCCGTAGCCCTCGACGCCACCGGTCGCGTATGGACGAGTACCAATACCGGCATGCAGGAATACCGCAATGGCCAATTGCTCCTCACAAAAGAAAAACACCCGGCATTCTTGCAGCCCGCCTACGACATCCAACTTCTGCCCGACAGCAGCCTCGTTTTTTGCCCCAGAGGCTACGGGGTGGCGTTCTGGAAGCCCGGCAGCGGAAAGCCGCCGCAAGTCATCGGCGAAGCCCAGGGCTTGATTTTTAATAAAGTTGACCGCTTGTTTCCGGAGCCGGGCGGGGCCATTTGGGCCTGTACGGAGCGCGGGGCCAGCCGAATTTCAGCCGACCGGCAGCATATCGAAAACTTCACCGTCAAAACCGGGCTGCCCTCCAACCGGGTCAGCCAGGTAGCCGCGGCCGGGGGCTGGTATTGGCTGGCTACCGGCGGCGGCTTGTTTCGTATGGCTGGTAAACTTCCGGAAGCGCCGATGCCTGTGCCGCTGCTGGAGACGATTGAGGTGTATGGCGCCCGGTACCCGGCAGGCGGTGTGATCCGGTTGCCGCACGATAGCGCCGGTATCTATATCGAGTGGGCCGCGTTGCATTACCGCAGCAACGGAAATATTGCCTACCGCTATCGCCTTGTCAGTGGTAATGACGCGGCCAACTGGACGGAAACCACCGACCGGCAGGTCAATTTTTCCAAACTGCTGCCGGGGAATTACCGTTTCGCCGTGCAGGCCCGGGATGAAAATGGCGCCTGGGGCAAGGCCGTTACGCAGGAATTCACCATCCGCCCGGCCTGGTGGGCCACCTGGTGGGCACGCAGTGTGGCTGCCCTGGCCATCGGCCTGCTCGTCTTCGCCGCTTACCGCTACCGCACCAACCAGATCCGTACAGAAAGCCGGTTGAAAGAAGAAATGCTGCGCCTCGAACGCTCCGCCCTGCAAGCCCAGATGAACCCGCATTTTATCTTTAATTGTCTAAATTCCATCCAGCATTTTATCCTGGAAAACGACGCCGACTCCGCCGTGCTTTACCTGGCGCGTTTTGCCAAACTGGTGCGCAGCAATTTGCAGGTTTCCGTTTCCGGCTCGGTCAGCCTCGAAGAAGAAGTGCAGATGCTCGACCATTACCTGGCCCTGGAGTGCCTGCGATTCAAGCAGCTGTTCGACTACTCGATTGAGGTGGACGAGCGGCTGGACCGGGTCCGGACCCAGCTGCCGCCGCTGATCGTGCAGCCTTTTGTGGAAAACGCCGTGTTGCACGGGATGAAAGGCAGGGAAAAAGATGGCCGGATTAAGATTTCGTTTAACCGGGAAGATGATTATCTGAATGTGACGGTGTGCGATAACGGCCCGGGTATTCAAAACCGGTCCAATGAAATGGAGAAGCCTTCGCTTGGGCGCAGCATCACGCAACGAAGGCTCGAATTACTGAGCCGCCAGGCGGTCGATAAAACCATAAGTGTTCAGTACCTGGAACCGGCAAATGATTTTGGCACCATTGTGCGCATTTGCCTGCCACAGGCTGTTTAAACGCACCAAGTGGAACATTGCATGAAAACCAACACGATTAGCACCATCCTAATTGACGACGAACCCGATGCGCGGGCAGTCTTGCGCCGGCTTATTGGCCGGTATTGCCCGATGCTGGATGTCCGTGCTGAAGTTGGTTCCGTGGCGGCAGGTTTGGAGGCGATTCAACTGCACCAGCCCGGGTTGGTGTTTCTGGACATAAATCTTAATGGCGCCAGCGGATTTGACCTGCTGAAGGCCTTTCCGAATCCGGGTTTCAGGATCGTATTTGTTACCGCACACGATGAATACGCCGTGGAAGCCTTTAAGGTGCGGGCGCTGCACTACCTGCTCAAACCGATCGACCCGGCGGATCTTATCGCCGTAACCAATGAGTTGATCCTACAGTTGGGAGGCGCTTCGGCAGCTGTCGGTGTGGATGGCCGCGAAAACGGGTTGTTGCTACCGACTACCAAAGGCACCGTATTGATTCGACAAGAAGAGATCTGCTATATTCAGTCCAACGATAAATACGCCACTCTCGTCCTGTTGGATGGTGAAACGGTGTTTATAGGGCGCAGTTTAAAAGAAATTGAAAGTGATCTTACCACAGGTGCATTTATCCGGCCGCACCAGTCCTATATCGTCCGGATTGCTAGTATCCGAAAGATAGTGACGGCCGGAGGCTTGACCCTGATCCTGAAGGACAACACCACGATACCGGTTTCGCGTCGAAACCGGGAAGCGGTGTTGCGGGTGTTGGGGATGGCCTGATTTTGATACCCAATTGCAGTTTATGGAGTTGGTTCGGGCCTCGCGCAACTTTTCTCAAAAATTTTCAAACACCCCTTGGTTATTCCATTTGCCTGTGCTTATCTTTGCGGGCGCTTTGGACAGGGGGTATGCCCAAATCAAATTTGGTCCCGCCAGAGCACATGACTTAACGACACTTTTTTAGAAAGGTAATGAATCAGAAAATTCGCATTAAACTACGGTCTTACGACTACAACCTCGTGGATAAGTCCACTGAGAAGATCGTGAAGACAGTACGTGCGAGTGGGGCCGTTGTGACGGGACCGATTCCGCTGCCAACAGAGAAAGAAATCTTCACGGTGCTGCGCTCGCCGCACGTGAACAAGAAATCTCGGGAGCAGTTTCAGTTGCGCACCCACAAGCGCTTGATCGAAATCTACACGCCTACGCAGAAAACGGTGGACGCCTTGTCCAAGTTGGAGCTCCCGAGTGGTGTGGATATTCAGGTTAAGCTCACCTAACTCGCAATTTTCAGATTCAAGGCGGTTCTTTCCGGCTTGCGTCAAAGTGTCTCCGTCTTGGGCGGGGTTAACTGATGCGGTCGAAAGCGGTTCCGACAAACGGAAGGTCGCTTTTCTGCTTTTTTACGCAGCCACCTTGAATCGGAGTGATAAAAACTAAACCACCAATCGTTCAAACATAAAAACGAACAACAGTGAACGGTCTGATTGGAAAAAAAATTGGGATGACCAGCGTGTACGATGCCTTCGGCAAAAACGTGGCATGCACCATTATTGAAGCTGGCCCCTGCGTTGTGACGCAAATACTTAGCGAAGATAAAGACGGCTACGCCGCCCTTCAGCTCGCTTATGGCGAACGCAAAGCTACTAAAACGCCTAAAGCGCTTGCCGGGCATTTTGAAAAAGCAGGCACGGCGCCGAAGCACAAGGTGCTTGAATTCCGTGGCATGAACCTGGAGAAAAACCTGGGCGACCTTGTTAAAGTCGAAGAGGTTTTTCAGGAAGGCGACAAAGTGAGTGTTGTCGGCACCTCCAAGGGTAAAGGCTTTCAGGGTGTTGTCAAGCGCCACGGGTTCGGCGGTGTTATGCAGCAAACCCATGGTCAGCACAACCGCTTGCGCGCACCCGGTTCGCTGGGTAACTCCTCCTTCGCCGCCAAGGTGATGAAAGGCATGCGCATGGCCGGCCAGATGGGCAACGAGCGTGTTAAAGTGCGCCGCCTGAAAGTGCTCAAAGTGTTCCCTGAGCAAAACCTGATCCTTGTCAAAGGCGCGGTTCCGGGCCACAAAGGCGCATACGTTATTATTGAAAAATGATATTCGGTATTCGGTATTTGATATTAAACCGATCACCATTGAAATAATATCTCAATATCCAATATCACGGTATCAACTTTTGCAACATGAAACTCGAAGTATATAACATCAAAGGCGAAGCCACGGGCCGCAAAGTAAACCTGCCCGATGAAGTGTTTGGCATTGAGCCACACGAACACAGTGTTTGGCTGGATGTAAAACGCTACCTCGCCGCTCAACGCCAGGGCACGCACAAGTCCAAGGAGCGCAGCGAAATCAAAGGCTCTACCCGTAAGTTGCACCGCCAGAAAGGTACCGGTGGCGCGCGTAAGGGCGATATCAAGAGCCCGTTGTTCCGGGGCGGTGGCCGCATATTCGGCCCGCGCCCGCGCAACTACGAAATCCAGGTGAACGCCAAGGTGAAACAACTGGCTCGTCGCAGCGCACTTTCTGCCAAAGCTAAGGCCGGTAATATTATCGTAGTGGAGGACTTCACGTTCGAACTGCCCAAAACCCGGGAATTTCGCAATTTCCTGCTCGCGCTGCAGGTGGCCGATCAGAAGCCGCTGACCGTTACCGGCGAATACAACAATGTCCTGCACCTTTCATGCCGCAACCTGGCCCAGGCTGAGGTGGCACCTGCAAAGGACCTGAATACGTATCAGATCATGCGTGCCGGCAAGTTGATCCTGGCTGAAAGTGCCATTGAGAAAATCAAAGAAGTCTGTGTGTAAAAAAGTTTTGCGTCTTGGGTTTCAACGTGATCCAAAACACAAAACGTCAAAATAAAAACTATGGCTAAGCAAATTTTGATCAAGCCGCTCATCACTGAAAAGGCAACCCGCCTCGCCGACAAACGCGATACTTATGTGTTTGTGGTACGGAAGGATGTCAATAAGATTGAGATCAAAAACGCTATCGAATCAATGTATAACGTGAGCGTCGACAGCGTGAATACGGCGGTTTTGCCGGGCAAACCCAAGACACGCAATACGAAAACAACGATCGTGCGCGGTGTGAAGGCTTCGTATAAGAAGGCCTTTGTAACCCTCACCCCGGGTGAACGTATCGATATTTTTGGCGAAGAATAAAATCAGTTTTGGGCTTTGGTCCATCGAAACTCAAAACGCATAAACTCAAAACTTGAGTAATGGCAGTAAAAAAATTCAATCCGATTACCCCAGGTTTACGCTACCACATCGCTGTGACCAAATCGGAACTGACAAAAGGCGCCAAACCGGAAAAATCGCTTCTGGTAAGCTTGGGCAGCACGGGTGGTCGTAACAGCGATGGCCGGCGCACTATGCGCTACCGTGGCGGTGGTCATAAGCGCCGTTATCGGATCATCGACTTCAAGCGAAATGTTGAAGGCGTTCCTGCAACGGTCCAGTCTATTCAATATGACCCCTATCGCAGCGCCTATATCGCCCTCGTTGAATATCCCGACGGAACAAAAACGTATATCCTGGCACCCGAAACCCTTGAGGTAGGCCAGCAGATTACCTCAGGCCGCGGCGCAGCCCCGGAAATCGGAAACTGCCTGTATCTGTCTGAAGTGCCTTTGGGTACTTTCGTGCACAATATTGAAATGCGCCCGGGCGCCGGTGGTGTGCTGGTGCGCAGCGCAGGAACATCGGCCACAATGATGGGGCGCGAAGACCGTTATGCCGTGCTTCGGATGCCATCCGGTGAGGTTCGCCGCATCCTGCTTACCTGCAAGGCTACCATCGGTACCGTTAGCAACCCGGATCACAACCTCGAAATTATGGGTAAAGCCGGCCGGAACCGTTGGAAAGGCCGTCGCCCACGCACCCGTGCCGTAGTTATGAACCCGGTAGACCACCCCATGGGTGGCGGCGAGGGCCGCGCTTCGGGTGGACACCCGCGCAGCCGCAACGGTATTAAATCCAAAGGCCAGAAAACCCGCAGCAGAAACAAACGCTCTGATGCACTGATTATCAGCCGTCGTCCAAAATAATAAAGTTTATGTTCTGGGTTGCTTGGCTCCGTTTATAGCCCGGCAGCACAAAACGCAAAACTCTAAACTCAACACAGCAATATGCCTCGTTCGCTTAAAAAAGGCCCTTACGTCCACCACAAACTGGCGGAAAAAGTAGCCAAAGCCAAGCAAAGCAATAAACGCCAGGTAATCAAAACGTGGAGCCGTGCTTCTATGATTATTCCGGATATGGTAGGTGAAACCATCGCAGTACACAATGGCAAAACCTTCATTCCGATCCTGGTAACTGAAAATATGGTAGGGCACAAATTGGGCGAATTCGCGCCAACCCGGATTTTCCGGGGCCATGCCGGTAATCGCTAATTAATTTTAAATGAGATCAATGTGGTCAATGAGACCGATGCAGGTTGTTTTCCAATAACTGCTGCATTGACCACATTAAGCACATTGACCACATTTATATTTTTTTAAAAAAATGGAAGCAGTAGCAAAATTGCGCAATTGTCCCATGTCGCCCCGCAAAATGCGGCTTGTAGCGGATAACATTCGTGGAAAAAGTGTGGTGGAAGCCCTCGGCATTCTGCGATTTACCAATAAAGAAGCCGCTGTTTGGCTGGAAAAACTCCTGCTCTCCGCGGTGAATAACTGGGAGCAAAAATCCGAAATGGAAGGGGCTGCCGATGATTACGAATTGTATGTTAAAACCATTTTTGTGGACCAGGGCGGCATTATTTACCGCTTCCTGCCCGCCCCACAAGGGCGCGCATACCGGGTACGCAAACGCCGGAACCATGTAACGTTGGTCGTAGAAAACAAAGCCGAATTTGACGGCGACAACGAATAGACCACCCCACTAATCACTCAATCACTCAATCATTCAATTTATTCATTGATATGGGTCAAAAAGCAAATCCAATAGGTAATCGCCTGGGGATCATTCGTGGCTGGGACTCCAGCTGGTTCGCCGACAAAGACTACGGCCTCAAGGTGGTGGAAGATGAAAAAATCCGCACCTACCTCCGTGCCCGTCGTCCAAAAACAGCAGCCGCCGATCCGCGCGACCGCAACAAGTCGATGCAAAACGGCATTAGCCGGATTGTTATCGAGCGGACACTCAAGCGCATTACCGTGACCATCCAAACCAGCCGTCCGGGCATTATTATCGGTAAGGGTGGTAAGGAAGTTGACCTCATTAAAGAAGAGATCAAGATTCTGACGGGCAAAGATGTGCAGATCAATATCCACGAAATTCGCAAACCTGAACTGGATGCTAATATTGTGGGCGAACAAATTGCCAAGCAAATTGAAGCCCGCATCAACTTCCGCCGTGCAGTCAAAGGTGCTATCCAAGGCACGATGCGCGCCGGCGCCGAAGGAATCAAAGTGCGGGTGAGCGGTCGTCTTGGTGGTGCCGAGATCGCGCGTACGGAAGAATATAAAGAAGGCCGTACGCCGCTGCATACGTTCCGTGCCGATATCGACTATGCCCTGGTGGAAGCCCTGACCGTTTACGGTAAAATTGGGATCAAGGTATGGCTTTTCAAAGGTGAAGTGCTTCAGAAGCGTGAACTCACGCCGTTTGCAGGGGTCGAAAGTACGGATCGCGGAGGCGATCGGAGTGGCGACCGCCGTGGCGGTGGTGGTGGTGGTGATCGTCGGGACCGCGGCGACCGTCGTGGAGGCGGCCGTGATCGTGGTGAACGTCGGGACCGCGGCGAACGTGGCGGTGATCGCGGTGGTGACCGCCGTGGCGGCGGTGGCGGTGGACGTCGGCGCTAAAAACACAACTGGTGTGTGAAATTAACGGGATGCGCAGTTCAGGACTTTGAAAATCTTGCCGCTCGCCGTAACTTTGCAGCCGTTTTGACAAAAAAACAGGCTTGCTTAATATAAAACATTGATTGACAGTATTTTAAACAACACATACAATGCTTCAGCCTAAACGTCAGAAATATCGGAAGCAGCAGAAAGGCCGCAATCGTGGTTTGGCTCACAAAGGAAGTACGATTTCTTTCGGGTCATTTGGCCTGAAATCGATGGAGTTTTCCCGGATCACCAGCCGCCAAATTGAGGCTGCCCGTGTCGCCCTCACCCGTAATATGAAACGTGAAGGCAAGGTTTGGATTCGCATTTTCCCCGACAAGCCGATCACGACCAAACCTGCCGAGGTGCGTATGGGTAAAGGTAAAGGTGCACTGGACCACTATGTTTGTGAAGTGCAGCCTGGCCGCATCTTGTTTGAAATAGAAGGCGTTAGCCCGGAACTCGCTTATGAGTCACTGCGCAAAGCCGCTCAAAAATTGCCGATCATCTGCAAAGCAGTTACCCGGTACGATTACGAAGGATAAAGCAAACAACTATACCGGCCTGCTCTTTTTCAGAGAGGGGCTAAAAAACTCCGGATTACCGATAAAACACAAATAAAATTAACATGGCAAAGGAAATTTTGGATCTGGGTAGTATGGAGGTTGCTGATTTGTTGGCACACATCTCCAGTCTTGAGACGGAATACCAGCAAATGAAGTTTGATCATGCAGTGCGTGGCTTGGCGAATCCAATGGAACTGCGCGGTTTGCGCCGCAAAATTGCCCGGTTCCAGACGGAACTTCGCCAACGGGAACTGGCTGCAATGTCGCCGGAACAACTTGCAATGCGTACTAAATTGCAGGCACGCCGCCGTCGTCAACGTTAATTTGCACTTTATCACCTTATCAATAATGGAAGGAAGAAATCTTCGCAAGCAAAGAACAGGTATCGTGGTGTCCAACAAAATGGACAAAACCATCGCAGTGCAGGTTGAACGACGCCTGAAGCACCCCCTCTACGGGAAATTTGTAAAGCGCTCCAAAAAATTCATCGCACACGACGAGGAGAATACCTGTAATATCGGGGATCGTGTGCGGATTATGGAAACCCGCCCGCTCAGCAAAATGAAACGCTGGCGCCTGGTTGAAATCCTCGAACGCGCAAAATAATAATTCAGGTAGGCCTGTTGCGGGAAGCGTCGAACAGTTTTTAACCTTCGGCCACCGTTCACTGCCCACCGTCAACCGAATACTTAAGTCATGATTCAGCAAGAATCCCGTTTAAAAGTAGCTGATAATTCCGGCGCAAAAGAGGTGCTCTGCATCCGGGTGCTGGGTGGTACGCGTCAGCGTTATGCGCACATCGGCGACAAAATTGTCGTAACGGTTAAAGACGCAACACCGGGTGGCATTAAAAAAGGTACGGTTTCCAAAGCGGTAATCGTACGGACCAAAAAAGAGACCCGCCGCCGGGACGGAACGTACATCCGTTTTGACGACAACGCGGTCGTACTGCTCACGGCTGCCGATGAACCACGCGGAACCCGCATTTTCGGTCCGGTGGCCCGTGAATTACGCGACAAGGATTACATGCGTATCGTTTCGCTTGCACCGGAGGTGCTTTAATTGATTACAGCATTATTAGAACATATAAAATGGCTACCAAGCAAAAATCTAAACGCCGCAACCCGAAAATCCTGATCCGCAAAGGCGATACGGTAATCGTAATCGCCGGCGATGACAAGGGTAAAAAGGGAGAGGTGCTGGAAGTGATCCCGGCTAAAATGCGCGCTGTGGTGGAGGGAATCAATATTGTTAAAAAACATATGAAAGCCACTCAGGATGTTGAAGGCGGAATTGTGGAAATGCCGGCCGCTGTACACTTGTCCAATCTGGCGCTGGTCGATCCTAAAACCGGCGAAGCCGCCCGTGCAGGTCGCCGCCAGGAAGACGACGGTACATGGGTGCGCTATTCTAAAAAAACAGGTAATCTCCTATAGTGATGAAATACGTAGCTCGTCTTAAAGAAAAATACAAAAAGGATATCGTTCCCAGCCTGATGGAGCAGTTCAACTACTCCAGCGTGATGCAAGTTCCCCGTGTGGAAAAAATTTGCATTAATCAGGGCGTCGGTGATGCCACCGGCGATAAAAAACTGGTCGATACTGCGATCTCTGAGATTTCAGTTATCGCCGGCCAAAAAGCGGTATCTGTGAATGCAAAGCGCTCGGTATCAAACTTTAAACTGCGTGAAGGCATGCCGATCGGTGTCCGCGTCACACTCCGGGGCGAGCGTATGTACGAGTTTCTCGACCGCTTCATCCACGTTACCCTGCCCCGTGTACGTGACTTTCGCGGCCTGAATGACAAGTCCTTTGACGGCCGCGGCAATTACAGCATGGGTATCACGGAACAAATCGTCTTCCCGGAAATCGACATTGACAAAGTCAACAAGATCACCGGTATGGACATCACGATCGTAACCACAGCCCAAACGGATGCCGAAGCCTATGCTTTGCTGAAGGAAATGGGTATGCCGTTTAAAAAATAAGTTTCAAATACTTGAAACACAACAGTTAAAATTTACCAATGGCTAAAAAATCTGTCATCGCCCGCGAGCACAAACGCGCCCGAATGGTTGCCAAATATGCTGAAATTCGCAAAAAGCTGAAAGAAGATGGCAACTACGACGAGCTCGATAAACTCCCACGTAATGCCAGCCCGGTACGGCAACACAACCGTTGCCTGCTGACCGGTCGTCCGAAGGGCTATATGCGAAAATTCGGTATCTGCCGCGTGAAATTCCGCCAAATGGCCCTCGAGGGTAAAATCCCGGGCATTACAAAAGCCTCTTGGTAAATTTCTCCGACAAACCGCACCATTGCTCAATCACTCAATCATTCAATATAATGCACGTCACCGATCCGATAGCAGATTATTTGACCCGTATTCGCAATGCGCAAATGGCGGGCCATCGTATCGTAGAAATTCCGGCATCCAAAATGAAAAAACGGATGACCGAAATCCTTTATGAGCAGGGATACATTTTGAAGTATTCCTTCGACGACGATCGCAGCAAACATATCCAGGGCGTTATTAAGATCGCCTTGAAGTATGATAAAATTACC
Source organism: Lewinellaceae bacterium (assembly GCA_016716135.1). Taxonomy (GTDB): domain Bacteria; phylum Bacteroidota; class Bacteroidia; order Chitinophagales; family Saprospiraceae; genus M3007. Next base: position 597,441 of record JADJWX010000002.1, read on the forward strand.
AAACAGCCGGTTATCCGCGAACTGGTCCGTGTGAGCAAACCAGGCTTGCGCCGCTTTTCCGGATCTTCTGACATCCCACGGGTTATCAACGGCTTGGGAACGATGATCGTCTCGACATCAAAAGGTGTTATGACCGGTAAACAGGCAAAAGAACAAAACGTCGGCGGTGAATTGCTCTGCTACATTTGCTAAGCTTGCCTTGCCAAATTATGTAATCCTTTGATTACCCCAGCAGCCAAACTTCTAAGCATTCAAAATTTAAAACAGATATGTCACGGATTGGTAAGTTGCCGATTTCCCTGCCAGCAAAAGTTGAAGTAACCGTCAGCCCCGATAATACGGTGACGGTAAAAGGCCCGAAAGGGACGCTGAGCCGTAAAATTGACCCCGATATGAAAGTGTCGATCGAAGACGGCGTATTGCAGGTTGTACGGCCTACAGAACAAAAACGGCACAAAGCCATGCACGGCTTGTACCGCGCACTTATCAACAATATGGTTGTTGGTGTCAGCGAAGGTTTTGTCCGGGAGATGCAGGTTGTTGGTGTCGGTTTTCGCGTGGAAAACCAAGGAAACCTTGTTACATTTTCAATTGGTTATTCTCACCCCGTGATGTTCGCTGTGCCGTCTGAAATCAGCGTCACCACCGGAATGGAAAAAGGTTTGCCGCCGTTTATCCGTTTAGAAGGGATTGATAAGGAATTGATCGGCCAGGTTTGTGCCAAAATCCGTTCCTTCCGGAAACCAGAACCATACAAAGGCAAGGGTATCCGTTTCAAAGACGAACAAATTCGTCGTAAAGCAGGTAAGACTGCCGGCGGCAAATAATTTGACCGTCTTGGTTTGGGCGATGCTTACGGATAGTCTATACCCGTCTCAAAAGCCTTTTAAATTCAAATTTAACTCACGATCTCGGTCGGAAATCGAGACAAAAGCATAAAATAAAACAATGAAACGCACAAAAGAACAGAGCCGGAACCGCATTCACCTGCGTGTACGGAAAAAAGTAAACGGCTCTGCGGAACGCCCGCGTTTGAGCGTTTACCGTTCAAACAAGGCAATCTACTGCCAGATAATTGATGATCTGAAAGGGCATACGCTCGCAGCAGCCAACTCCTGGGAGGATTCGAAAGCGACCGGAACAAAAACCGAAATGGCAAAATTGGTGGGGCAACGCATCGCCGAAAAAGCAAAAGCCGCAGGTATTGAAACGGTTGTCTTTGATCGTGGGGGCTATTTGTACCATGGTCGTGTCAAAGCGCTGGCAGAAGGCGCACGCGAAGGCGGACTGAAATTCTAAAATATTACGTTCGGGGCCTTCCTCAGGATGTGTACCCGGTCAATCAATACAATTGAAAATGGCTAAGCAACAAGCAGATAAAGTAAAACCGGCCGAAACAACTGAACTAAAAGACAAGCTCGTTTCGCTGAACCGGGTGGCCAAAGTAACAAAGGGGGGGCGTACATTTAGTTTCGCCGCCGTTGTGGTAATTGGCGACGGGCACGGAACGATAGGGCATGGTTTGGGGAAAGCCCGCGAGGTTTCGGAAGCAATCGGTAAAGCCGTAAAAGATGCTGAAAAGAACCTTATCCGGGTTCCGATCCTCAACGGCACCATTCCGCACGAAGCGCATGGCAAATACGGGGCCGGCAAAGTGCTGATCAAACCGGCGGCACACGGTACCGGTGTAATTGCCGGTGGCGCTATGCGGGCTGTATTGGAAATGGCCGGTGTGCAGGACGTGTTGGCCAAAACCCAGGGCTCTTCCAACCCGCACAACGTTGTCAAAGCCACTATTGCGGCCCTGCGCAGCCTGCGCAGCCCGGCAGAAGTGGCCCGCCAGCGCGGTATTACTTTGGAAAAACTGTTCAATGGATAAATCTGCGTTTGAAGTTTGATCATTGAAAACGGGATTTCTACACCGGGATTCAATATGTTAAACAACAAACAACAAATAAATAGACTGATGAGCAAGGTAAAAATCACCCTGGTGAAAAGTCCGATCGACAAAACCAAGCGTCAGAAAGCCACACTGACAGCACTTGGGTTCAACAAGATGCACCAGACAATTGAACACGATGATACCCCGCAAATTCAGGGTATGATCCGGGTCGTATCGCATCTGGTAGAAGTGAATAAAGGCTAATTTGCAAACGTCATTGAAAAAAAAAATAATAATGGAGCTCAATAATTTACGTCCAGCCGAGGGTTCTGTCAAATCACGCAAGCGTATCGGTCGCGGCCAGGGTTCTGGCCGGGGAGGCACGTCTACGCGTGGACACAAAGGCGACAAGTCCAGAAGCGGCTCGAAACTGAAGCGCAACTTTGAAGGTGGTCAGACACCTATGCAACGGCGTTTGCCTAAACGCGGTTTTAAAAATATCAATCGTGTTGAATACGTACCCTTAAACCTGGGTATGTTGGAAAAACTCGTTGAAAAAACCGGTAAATCGGCTTTTGATGTACAGGCGTTGGTCGACGCCGGTATTGCCCGACCGACCGACAAGATCAAGGTCCTGGGCAATGGTAAACTAACTGCCAAAGTTGATCTGTCCATCCATGCTATTTCGGCTTCCGCAAAAGCGGCAATTGAGGGCCTGGGGGGAAGTGTTCAAATCGTCTAAAATTTTGCCGACGCAATGAAACTGATTCGAATAATCAAAAATATCTGGAATATCAAGGAGCTGCGGGAGCGCATCCTGTTTACGCTTTTGATGTTGTTTATTTTTCGCGTCGGCACCTTCGTGGTGCTTCCGGGGGTTATCCCGGCCGCCATGGCTAAAGCCAGCCAAAGCCGCGGAGCAAACGACCTCCTCGGTCTTATCAATACCTTCACCGGTGGTGCCTTCGACAATGCAGCGGTACTTGCCCTTGGCGTGATGCCTTACATTACGGCATCGATCATTGTTCAGTTGTTGGGTTTTGCCGTGCCGTATTTCCAACGCTTGCAAACTCGCGAAGGTGAAAGTGGCCGGAAACGGCTGAACCAAATTACGCGTTTGCTTACCGTGGCAATTACCCTGGTGCAAGGTGGTGGATACCTTCAACTGATCTCCAGTACGCCTGGCGCGGTTTCGCCGAATATTCCGGAAGGGCTTTTCTGGTTCTCGAATATCATTATTCTCACTGCCGGTACAATTTTCAGTATGTGGCTCGGTGAGCGTATTACCGATAAAGGGGTTGGTAACGGTGTTTCCCTGATCATTATGATTGGAATTATCGCCCGATTGCCGCAATCGTTCGTGTTTGAATTTCAGAAATTGTTTGGCGACAGCCAGTTGCTGCTCTTCTTTATTGAAATGGCGGGTCTGTTTGTTGTGGTACTCGCTACGGTGCTTGTAATTCAGGGCGTGCGGCGCATACCAATTCAGTTTGCCAAACGGATGGTCGGTCGCAGCGGCGGTGCATTACCACAGTCCAGCGCACGCGATTACCTCCCCATGAAGGTGAACTCTGCCGGCGTAATGCCGATCATCTTCGCACAGGCACTCATGTTTTTGCCGGCGACAGTATTTCAATACTTGTCGGCAGATGGCGGCGAACAAAATGCCGGTGCCCAAATGTTCAACGATATTTATTCTTTCGGCTACAATCTGGTGTTTTTCATCTTGATCGTGATCTTTACCTACGTATATACGGCCCTGATGATCAACCCGACAAACTATGCCGAATATCTGAAACGAAGCAATGCCTTTATTCCTGGTGTGAAACCCGGTGAAGCCACCGCTTCCTATATCGACAATATCATGACGCGGATTACCTTGCCCGGTTCTGTATTCCTGGGTCTTATCGGTATCTTGCCCTCCATCGTTGCTACGATGGGTGTCAACCAGCAATTTGCGCTATTCTTTGGGGGTACGTCGCTGCTGATCATGGTAGGTGTTGCACTGGATACCTTGCAGGTCATCGAAAGTTACTTGTTGACTAAGAAGTATGATGGCTTGATCAAATCAGGTCGTATCCAGGGTAGAGCGTCGCAAGGGCTCCAAATCGGGCAACCTCAATAAAGCGAAACACATGGCAGGTCTCTTCAGCAGTTCATCCGATGGAAAAAAAGTCTTTTACAAGACCGACGAAGAAATCGAATTGATTCGGGAGGCCAATCTTATTGTTTCAAAAACGCTGGCACATGTAGCCAGCATCCTGAAGCCGGGAATTACCGGCCAGGCTATTGATAAAGCGGCGGAAGAATTTATTCGCGACCATAAAGGCCGCCCGGCGTTTAAAGGATACAATGGATTTCCGGCCAGTTTGTGTGTGTCGTACAATGATATCGTGGTGCACGGTATACCGAGTACCAGGGAATTCAAGGATGATGATATTGTTTCGGTCGACTGTGGCGTGGAGTTGAATGGCTATTTTGGCGATGCAGCATTCACTTTTGCCTTTGCCAACGTATCAGAACCTGTTATGGAACTGTTGCGTGTAACGTACGCAGCATTGTACAAAGGAATCGAGCAGGCTATTGCCGGCAAGCGGATCGGAGATATCTCCTTTGCTATTCAAAACTACTGTGAGCGGCAACATCCTTACGGCATTGTGCGCGAATTGGTTGGCCACGGTGTCGGCCGCGCACTCCACGAAGATCCTGAAGTTCCAAACTACGGCCGTCGTGGGAAAGGGCACTTGATGCAGAGCGGGCTTGTTATTGCCATCGAACCGATGGTTAATCTGGGAGTAAAGGAAGTTTATCAGGATACTGATGGTTGGACCATCCATACCCGCGACCGGAAACCGAGTGCGCATTATGAGCACTCCGTGGCAGTACGAAAAGGTAAAGCCGATGTACTTTCTACACATCAATATGTTTTAGAAGAAATAAAAAATAACCCTGCGGTGCAAGAAGTTTCACCGAAAAATTAGAACTTTGCAGCCCGAAATTTTAAAGGGCTCAATTTATGGCAAAAGAAGACCTGATTAAACAAGATGGTGAAGTTACGGAAGCGCTTTCCAATGCGAATTTTAAGGTGCAACTGGAAAATGGTCACGTAATTCTTGCTACAATTTCCGGCAAAATGCGCATGCACTACATCCGCATCCTGCCCGGTGACAAGGTTTCTGTGGAAATGTCTCCCTATGACCTGACACGAGGCCGCATCATCTACAGGTATAAATAAAATGCTTCAATTGCCTGGTTTTTAATGGAAAGTGTTCGAGTACATCGATAATATTAAGTGACATGAAAGTTAAAGCATCAATTAAAAAGCGCTCCACGGATTGTAAGATCGTCCGCCGAAAAGGCAAATTGTATGTGATCAACAAAAAAAATCCGCGGTTCAAACAACGTCAAGGATAAACCAGTTTCGGGGCGGAAGTTGTTCAGTCAGTCTGTCTTTGAATAACTCAATGCACTAAACTTAAAATTTAAATTTTAATATGGCTCGTATTGCAGGCGTAGACTTGCCACGTAACAAAAGAGGAGTTATCAGTCTGACCTATATCTATGGGATCGGCCCGTCCACAGCTTCCGCGATTCTTGCGTCGGCTTCGATCGATGAAAATACCAAGGTTGAGGAATGGACAGACGATAACATCAAAGCTATCTCCCGGATTATTGCCGATGAGTACAAGACGGAAGGTCAATTGCGCTCCGAGGTACAGATGAATATCAAGCGGTTGATGGATATTGGTTGTTATCGCGGTTTGCGGCACCGTAAAGGCCTGCCATTGCGTGGGCAGCGTACGCGGACCAATGCGCGCACCCGCAAGGGCAAGCGTAAAACGGTTGCAAATAAGAAAAAGGCAACGAAGTAATATTGCCCCATGTGTCTACCTGAAGTTTTTTTGGGTAGTATACCTGTATTGCTTCAATAAAGTTTAACTTCACTATTACACTAGAATACAATGGCTAAAGCAGCTGCAAAAAAAGCGGTCAAGCGCAAAGTAAAGGTCACGCCTGAAGGTCTAGCTTATATTCAATCTACCTTCAATAACATTATTATCTCGATAACCAACAAACAGGGCGAGGTAGTTTCCTGGGCTTCTGCCGGAAAGGCGGGCTTTCGCGGTTCTAAAAAGAACACCCCCTATGCCGCACAAATGTCGGCCGGCGATGCAGCCAAGACGGCTTTCGATGCCGGTATTCGTTCGGTGGAAGTGTTTGTAAAAGGCCCGGGCTCGGGCCGGGAAGCTGCGATTCGCGCCATTGACCAAACCGGCATCAAAGTTACGGTTATCAACGACGTTACGCCGTTGCCGCACAATGGCTGTCGCCCGCCTAAACGCCGCCGGGTATAATTTTCCAAGAAAGGCTGCCACGCTCGCATAGCAAACATTTAGTACGAATTTGACCACATTTATATAAAATGGCTCGTTATACAGGACCAACCACCAAGAAAGCCCGTTCATTCGGCGAACCGATTTACGGGTACGATAAATATTTTGAACGCCGGAAATACCAGCCCGGCCAACATGGCTTGTCGAAGCGCAGAAAACAAAAATCTGATTATGCGCTTCAGCTTGCTGAAAAGCAAAAAGCCAAATACACCTATGGTGTGTTGGAGCGTCAGTTCCGCCGTACTTTCCATAATGCCACCCGCCGGCATGGCGTAACCGGTGAAGTGTTGCTTCAATTGCTTGAAGCACGTTTAGACAACACGGTTTTTCGCCTGGGGATTTCCCCTACCCGCAACGGTGCCCGCCAATTGGTGTGCCACCGACACATTACCGTAAACGGGCATGTCGTAAATATTGCATCATACACCTTGAAACCGGGCGATATTGTTGCAGTGCGCAGCAAATCCAAAGGCCTGGAGGTGATTACCACTCATGTTGGTGCAAAAACAAGCGACGTACGAAAATTTGGCTGGCTGGAGTGGAACCCTGATAAAATGCAGGGAACATTCCTTTCCTACCCGCAGCGCGACCAAATACCGGAAAACATCAACGAACAGTTAATCGTCGAATTGTATTCCAAATAATAAAGCGCTCAGAAAAACGGTTGGCCTTCGGATTCGAAAGCCAACCATTTTCGCGTTTATACCAGGTGCATTTAATCGATTTTTTTCCGCCGGTTTTGCCCTGACCTGTTAAAACCCTCAAACTGAAGTATTCCTTTCCACATACCATTCCAGCATACAAATATGAGTATACTCTCTTTCCAGAAACCCGACAAAATCCTGCTTCAAAAGGCTACCGACTTTGAAGGCACGTTTGAATTCAAACCGCTTGAACCCGGTTTTGGCCAAACGATCGGCAACTCCCTGCGCAGGGTGTTGCTTTCCTCACTCGATGGCTATGCGATCAGCGCCGTACGTATTGGCGGTGTTGATCATGAATTTGCAACCATTAAGGGCGTCGTGGAAGATGTGGTTGATATCGTGCTGAACATCAAACAGGTGCGTTTGCGCCCGACAGAACAGGACGATAAAGCGCAACCGGAGAAAATTTACCTCACCTTCAGTGGGCGCGAAGAGTTTCGCGCCGGCGATATTGAGGAGTTTACCAACGTGTTCAAAGTAATGAACCCGGACTTGCTCATTTGCCGCATGGAGCCTTCGGTAACTCTGGAACTTGAACTGACCATTTCCCGCGGTCGCGGCTATCAACCCGCAGACGACGGTGCTCCAAAAGATGCTGTCATTGGCGTCATCCCAATCGATGCCATTTACACACCGATCAAAAACGTAGCTTACAAAGTGGAAAACACCCGCGTAGGGCAGCGTACGGACTATGAAAAACTGACGATCGACGTAAAAACCGACGGGACTATCCACCCGGAAGAGGCCATCCGCGAAGCCAGCCGTATCCTGATCCAGCACCTGATGCTGATCACCGACGACAACATCACGTTCGATACACCGGCAAGCCGCGAAGAAAATGTGGTTGATGAACACATCCTCCACATGCGCAAACTGTTGAAAACATCGCTCGAAGACCTCGATCTCAGCGTGCGTGCTTACAACTGCCTGAAAGCCGCCAAAATCAACACGCTGGCCGAACTGGTCAAGTATGATACCCACGAACTGCTCAAATTCCGCAACTTCGGCAAGAAGTCGCTTGTCGAAATTGAAGAACTTTTGCAAGACAAAGGGCTGACCTTTGGCATGGATCTGACGAAGTACAAATTAGACGAAGAGTAATATTACACCGGATCAGGCGTGATAACCTTATCACGCCTGATCTATTTTCATCCATATTTTTAACAAGTGTAGTAACCGTAGAGCAGAATGATGCCGTTTTCTTCTAGCCCCGGTGCTGCCACCTAAATCAGGTACCTTTTATCATGCGTCACGGAGACAAGATTAACAACCTGGGACGGACTGCCTCCCACCGCCGCGCAATGCTAGCAAACATGGCCATTGCGCTGATTGAACACAAACGCATTACCACTACCCTGGCAAAAGCCAAAGCCTTGCGGCGCTACATCGAGCCGCTAATCACTAAAGCCAAGAATAACACGACCCACTCCCGCCGTGTAGTTTTCAGCTATCTTCAGAATAAGGAAGCCATTAAAGAACTTTTCAGCACGGTAGCCGATAAAATCGGTGACCGTCCGGGTGGTTATGTTCGCGTCATCAAACTCGGCTTTCGCCGGGGCGACGGCGCCGAAACGGCCATGATTGAGTTTGTAGACTTTAACGAAGTGTACAACCCGAACGCCGGCAAGGAGAAAAAGACCAAACGGACACGCCGCGGCGGCTCGAAAAAAACGACCGATGAAGGCGCTGAAAGTGTAGCCGCAGTTGCTACTGAAGCACCGGCAGCGGAAGTCGTTGAAGAAACCATTGAAGATGTCGTTGAAGAGGTGACAACCCAAGTTGAAGATGTGACTGAAGAAGTGGTCGCAGCAGCCGACGAAGTGGTTGAGGAGGTAATCGAAGAAGTATCAGACACTCCGGCAGCGGAAGAAACCGCTCCAGAAGCGTCGGAAGAAGAAGACAAGAAAGACGCCTAAACTGGCCTGTAAGTACCTAAAACCTTTTAAGAGGCGATACCCGTTTTGGGTGTCGCCTTTTTTGTTTTTGGAAAAAGCTGAAAATGTGTAGAAGGTTTTTTTACAACCAAGCGCATCCCGGTTATAGTTGATCTCTTTTAATCCCGAAGTGAAAATTGATCAAACGTGCTTCTTATTGTTAAACCGTTCCTGTGCCACGCAAATTACTTTTTTATGGCTTCAGGTGTTATTTTATCTGCACAATGGCGCCGGTCTTTCTGAGGAATCGCTTCCGCAAGCCAATTTTTTCGGCACAGGTTCCCTTTCGGCCGGTTGTAAAAATACGCCTGCCAGTTAGCACCGCACAGACTTACCTGCTCCGCCAAACGGGAGCACGGACCATTTTTCTATTGGAAAACACTTGAAATTCGTAGGAGCGCAGCGTTTCGGCAGCCCATAGTTTTGCCAGACTTCAATCATGAAGCAATTCCACTTTCATTTTTCAAAGTTAAAACGCTGTATTATGAACACAAATCTGAGTCTCCGGCTACTTTGTTTTTTAGCCATTTTACTGATGCACCCCTTAGGTGGGGTTGCCCAAGTTTCAGTGTACCCAATCGGTTGCTCTAATCTGAAGGCCAGCTTGGAATCAAGTCTTTCCGGCGAAAGAAATTCCTATACCCTGGAGGTATTGAAATCCGAGGGGCGTTGGATGTCGTTGCATAAAAAACATACGGACCAACTTGTTTCCGAGTTTGCAAACCTGGATAAAGGTATTTACCGCGTAAAGGTAGTTGCGTCAGACATCAATAGTCGAAGTCTGTTGATATCCGACCCGATCGCAATAGGAGGCTGCCCGTTTGGTCCGGGCAACACCACTGCGGAAAGGGTAATAAACCTTCGCCCGAATCCAGCCTCGTCGACACTTGAAATACAAATTCTGCCCACACTGCAAGCTGATGATCTCCCCGTTACCCTGGAAATAATTGATGGTTTGGGCCATACGGTAGAAACCTTGAAACTAAGCAATGCCAATACCAATGTTTCCATAGCACACCTGCCTGTGGGTATCTATTTCGCTACTATAAAAAACAATACAAAACTAGCTGGAATTGAAAAGTTAGTGGTTAAACGATAAGCCGCAAGATGAGCGGTTACCTAAATATATAACAGACTAAAAAATCTAAATCATGATACCGAATAAACATTTTCTCCTCCCGATATTATTTCTGATTTGGGGCAGCCAAATCGGCAACGCCCAAATCACCATCTACCCTTGTGGCGGATTAACACAACTACAAATTAACGAAGTGCCCAATCTGGCGCTGGGCAAAATGACAAGTCAGTCCAGCCACTACTATGTGGATGGTGGCTTTTCCACCATCGCTGTAGATGGCAACAGCAGCACTTTAGCCGGGCTCAGCCCGGAAGCAACTTCCCGGACGAACTATGAAGTGGAGCCCTGGTGGGATGTCGATTTGGGCAACTCCAGTTTTATCCGGGGTGTTACTATTGATTACCCTGCCGCAGCTTACCCGCAAGGACTGCGTAATTTTTACATTCTGCTTTCTGATATTCCTTTTCGAGACAATTCCTTAAACGATGCCATCGCTGCCGATCATGTTACGCATATTTATGTGGCAACCCCGGTTTCATCCGGACAGGAAGTGCAGACCTACTACCAAAAAGCAAGATATGTCCGGATTCATTTAGCCGACCATGGGGCCGTTTCTTTTGCGGAAGTTAGAATACCCGGTGGACCGGGGGGGGCGGCAGAAATTTGTAACAACGGCATTGATGATGACTTTGATTGTAAAACCGATTGTGAGGATCCGGAATGCGGACCAGTCATCTGGGCTGTGAATAAACAGGATCCAACCTGCAATATTTGCCCCGACGGATGGATTGAAATAAAAGCCTATGGCGACAATTTGCAATATAGCATAGATGGCGGCCAGAGTTTTTACCCCTGCCATCCGGTCAATCAGCCCAATTGGTGCGGATTTGACCAATTGCCTGTTGGTAATTATAATGTAGCGGTAACGAACGGGGTTTGTACAACATTATGGCGGGGTAATCCGGTGCGGTTGCGGGCTCCTCAGGGTGCTCCCGGCAATGATCTATGCCATAACAGCGGCTTTGAAGATGGTGATGGGGCACATTGGAGTGGAACATACGGTAATAACCAAAATGGCAATTATGTGATTAATGTACCGAATGCACCGGTGACCTCAAGTCCTGATGATGGCTTTCAAATTGTTTCGTCCGGTTGGGTGGATCCTAAAATTGGCCTGACTATTAATGCGCCTATCGGTACGTACTTTGGCAGAGTTGGTTACCCTGTATCCGTTGCCAATCGTACCGCTTCCAGTTTGAGATATTGTTTGACCGTTGATGCGACCAACGTCAATAACCAGTTCTATTATTACCTGGTTTTTGAAGATGGCGAAGGGGTCCCGAACCATGTCACCAATCCATTCTTCGAATGGCGGATTCTGGACAATAACGGGGTCGTTCTTCAAACTTTAGGCCGGTATACTGCGGACATCAATAGCCCATTTTTTACGCATGCAACTAATGACCCCCATATTTTATACAAAGAGTGGTCCTGCGAGGATCTTAATTTACAAGCCTATATGGGCCAAAATATTTGCATTGAGTTTATCGGCGCTCGCTGTGACCCTGGCGGACACTTTGGGTATGCATATATCGATGGGCTTTGTGCTGAAAACCCCGGGCCGTATGCAGAGCTGGAAACGGAGTCCGATATTTATTGCATTGGAAACGAAGTGGATATTAAAATTGAAAATGAAGAGCGCTTCAATTACCACAGGATTGAACTTTCCCGGGTTGACGCAAACGGTAATCTGGTTGGAACAACCACGCTCTCGGAACAATTGGGATTTCATATTCCAGACCTGAAGGATATTATTGGCCTGTATGAAGCAGCAAACCCCAATTACACTTTTGATTGTGAAGATGATTGGCGGATAAAACTTACACTTAGGAATGCTTGCCACGAAGTATTTGAAGTAGAAAAAAATATAGATTTTGTATGTGTTGAATACATCTTTGAGTATAAAGATATAATTGCTTGCCTGGGCAATCTTCAGGATATCCCAATGCAAGGCACCACGGATTGCACGGGTTGCAATAATTATCAATGGAGTATCCTGGTAGACCCGAATACCAATTCCAACTCTGTCGGTACTTATTTGGATAACCCTAATGCTCCTTATCCGTTAATTAAGTTTTCAACCAATATTTATGCCTTAGGGCCAACATATCAGGTGCGAGCGACTTCACCGGAAGGTTGTGTATTAATAGAAACGGTGAACACTACCAGTTTGCCAGACTTTTCGGCGCAGATGCAGGTTACGCTCAATCAGGAGCCCAAGGATGTCTGCACATTTGCTGCAGAAACCACAATCACTTTTTCATCGCCGATTAACAGTGACCTTCTTGATGTGATTTTTTATATCAGGTCGGATTATGGGCAGCCTACCCCTCCAGGGGTAGTGGAAGAAAAATTTGATGCCATTATGGTGTCGGCACCGGGAACCAATAACACGCATGTATTCAGACCTGATATTGACCACCTGTTGAGGGGGTTTGATCATCAAATTCGGGTAGTAATCAGACCAAAAGGATATGAATTGCCGGATGTTGCTATTATCGGAGCATGTTCGCATTCCGTTACCCTGAACAGAACTTCAGACAGCCCGTTCTTTGGTATGGTAGGCGTATTTATTCCAAATGCCTTTTCTCCGCTCAATCCACAATCTTCCCAACTTTATTTCCCCTCTTTTGAAATTGTAAACGGGCCTGTGGTGATCTATCCCAATACAATTTATGAAGCCTGGATGAGTGTTTGGGACCGGGCTAGCGGCGGGCTGGTCCATGAAGCGCATGTTGTAAGTACGAATAACCAACCGATCAACCCGGTGGACTTGGCCTGGGATGGAAAATGGAATGGCCAATGGGTTGCTAATGGTGAATACGATGTCTTGGTAGACTATCAAAGCTGCCAGGTTGCGCCTACGGAATGTTTCGCGGATCAGGAAATCATTGGGCCAAAACTGGGTTTTGGCGATGTCGGAAACGGAGCTGGAATCAAGCCGTACCATTTCTGGGGGCTAACTGGTAATCCGTGTACTCCCGACCCCTTGATATGTTCCCCCCCTTCAAGTGTAAAAAATTACAACAAGTGTCATATGTTTCATTGTAGTGATAATACGGACTGCCACCACATTCAGGTGGTTAAAGTCGCCAATTGATAAATAATTTGAAGAGAAATTTCATCCGTGCAAGCCGGATGGAATTTCTCTTTGCTTCAGGCTCTTTTCAATACGCAAAAATGTATCGAAACCTATTCATTTATACGCTTTTGTTACTTGTGTGCACACATGTACGTGCTCAACCAACCCGTCAGCAGAAACATGAAATTCAGTTTTTTTATGCTCCGGGCCTGAGTAAAACCTATTTTGATAGGTCGATAGCAAATAGCCATTTTGGTTTTGGAGTGGAATTTTATGAAACGGCAAAACCACGCAGGCCGGTGCCAGGCTATTCCTATGGCATCTTATATGCAAGAAAAGTTTCTAAACGTGCGAAAATATATTTTGGCATGAAGCGAAATTTGGTAGGTCAAGCATCGCCAGTGGCATACAATTTTAGAGGTATTATTCCTCTGGATACACTCCCCGGTTATGGCGGTTTGAAATACCAGATCTTAATGTGGTCTTATTCATTTTCTATCGGATATCAAAAGAAACTCTTTCAAAATGATTGTTTTGAATTTGCGCTTGGAGCCGGAACAGGCATTGATTTTTATGATAAAGCTATTTTTAAAGACTATATCGTTCAACGGGAAAATGGGACCACAAGGCCAGGTTGTTGTATCGGCTACTATTATAAATCTTCTACGTTCCAAAAAATTCACGATTTCTTTTATCCCATAAAAAAGGGAATTTATCGTGCAGAGGTCGCAGTGCTTGGAGAAGGTAAAGTGTTGCTACCGCATGGGCTGTATTTGTGTGCCCGACCGGAGTTCAGATTTCTGACCAACCTGATCGGCGCCTCTTCAGAATTAGAACCACTGGTTCCACAAGGACTGATTTGGAGTTTAAATCTAAATCTTGGATTAGGCCTCCATTTTTAAAAAAAAAGTCTATATGCGCGACACTCTCTCTATTTGTTTGCTTCTCTATTGTGCCACGGTATGCGCTCAGCCGAAATTTGGTATCCGTACTGCACTTTCCGGCGCCTATGCAAAAATGGGCTCCAATATTGATAACAGCTTTATTCGCACAGGCTTGTTGACTGGCGGCTCGCTGACCTTTGTTGCAAGTGATATTTTTAGCATCCCTGGTTTGGAAACAGGCCTTATTTATACGTTGGATGGACACCGATATACTATACATAACTTTTTCACGGAAAAGTCGGTGTCTGCACGATTGATTAAACATAATATAGGTCTGATAGCATTCTATAAAACCGATTTGTTCCCTGAAAGGGATTCTAAGCAACGTAAAACGAAACTTTATATAAAACCCGGTGCCTGGTTCGATTATAATTTCAAGGCAACATTTAAATTCCATAAAGACCCCGCATCGTCTGAAATACAACGTGCCAAACCCATGAATTGGGGTGCCGTTCTTTGTATTGAATTACTGAAGTACAAATCCAAAAAGCGCAAAAAACCTTTTCAGATAGATTTCCGGTATTATTATGGAATAATGAACCTGTCAAAAGAATCCCGCGCTAAATGGTATTCCAGAAAGTTTGAGGCCGGGATTAGCTTCCCGTTCAATATCAGATAGTCGTACGGCTGACTCCGGGAAACATAAGTTCAAATCCGGATGATCTCTTTTCAAAACTATTTTTTAAAACAAAAAAACAACCTATGAAACAGTTCAAACCACGTTTTCAATTTGCGGAAGAACTGGGTATGTCTTATGCAACCTTCCGCAGGCGCTTAATTGAATTGGGAATAGAAATTCCAAGTGGCTTATTAAGCCCTAAAACGCAAAAAATTGTTCTGGATGCCTTTGGTTGCGGTGATTTTCAGACAATTAAAAACGCGGAATTTCAGCCTGATTGATGTTGATCTATTTTGATCGGTTTTGATCGAATTTGATCAACGGCGTTCTCCAAAAATCACTATAATTTAGCAGTGTAAACGTTTGCGACGGCAGGCAACCCCGACCCTGCCGGTTACCAAGGGGATCATTCAATATAATTTCAAAAAATGAAACGCTCTTTTTTCTTGCTCGCTTTTGTATGCCTCGGCTTCATGGGTTTTGCCGCCCAGCCTGTTGTCAATGAAAATGCACCTAAAACTATTACCGAAACAGGCAATGAAGGCCCGGAAGTTCGAATCAGGGTACTCATAGCTGATGGTGCGCTTGGTGTCCAGCTTGTAGATGATGGTAAACCCTGCATTACTGTTGAAGTCACTATTTTAAATGGCTCCTCCGTCAGTTATAACAACACATTTTCCGACTGCCCATAATTTCATTGTATAGCTGTATTCTATTCCTGTCGACTGTATTCTTACAAGTCGACAGGAATTTATTATGATGACTTCTATTAACTCAGAAAATTAAAATAGTTATGAAAGTCTTATTATCGCTTAGTTTTTTGGCCTGCCTGCTAAATCCTTTTTTTGCTCAAAAAGTTTGTTTGAATATTGAGTATGAAATGCAATATGACTTAGGGAAAATGGTGCCCAATTTACCGGTTGAGGCAAAAATTAAGTTTAATAATATTGTTGGCGTATATTCCTATAAATATTCCAACGGTTACTCATCTTTTGAAAATACAGGCACCCGGAAAAAGGACCCTTCCATCTCCGGTGGCAATCTTTCAACCGATCATTTTGTTGAATATAAAGATTTTAATTCCAGCCTCAAATTCCGCCAAAGCAAAGAAAAGCCGGAACTGGTATCAAAAGAAGTACTCGAATTTAACCAGGATTGGCAAATTGACCCGCAACAAACGGATACCATTCTGGGCTTTGTATGCCATAAAGCGACGTTGGAAAATGGTGAAAACCCGATTGTTGCCTGGTATGCCCCGGATTTACCAATTCCCGATGGCCCTTTGGCTTATCACAACCTGCCGGGTATGATTTTACGCGTCGACCTGCACATCGCATTTATTCACGCAGTCCGCCTGGATGAACGTGCAGACGGTGAAACAATTAAGATGCCGGAGGCCGAAAAATATCTTTCTGTTCTGGAATTTCAACGGTTGACCAGAAAAGACTAGGTGAGGTCCATTCCTGTAATTTTTAACCTGTTTAAAAGCCCAATACGTATGAAACAGTATTTACTGTTCCTATTGGCTTTTACATTGTCCCGTCTATGTTTTGGACAATGTTCCCTGGCCGGAATCGTGACAAATGACGTCAACGAAGCAGCAGCCGGCGCCCTGGTCCAATTACTCCGGAACGACTCCAGTACCTTCGTACAATTCACCCGAACAGATACAACCGGCGCCTGGTCGCTTCAAAATATAAAACCGGGTGTATACGTGCTGAAAATTGCCTACTTCGGCAGCGAGCCCTGGTTACAAAAAGTTGATTTGATTAACCAAAAGCAACTAACCATCAACGCGGTCCTGCAACCTAAACCCCAACAACTCAATATCGTACAAATCAGTGCTGAAAAACTGGGTGTTGTCTTGCGCGGCGACACCACATTTTACAACATCGACGCCTTCACCGATTCCACCGAATACAACCTGAAAGACATCCTCAATAAATTGCCCGGCATCAGTGCCGACGACGGCGGCATCAAGTACCATGGAAATCGAGTGCAGGTAGTGCTCACCGAAGGGAAAGATATTTTTGGACAACTGCATCAGCAAATGACCGAAAGTATAAAAGCCGAAGATGTGGCTGGTGTACAAATTATAGAACGTTATAAAGAGGGGATAGAACCGGTAAAACAACCCGGCCAGGATAAAGTAGCGCTAAACGTCGAACTGACCGAGGCGGCAAAAAACAGGATCAACGGCGAGGCAGGTGTAAATACAGACCTTGTTGCACATTATGAACTCAGCGGCACGGCATACAAATCCGGAACAAAAACCGGATTCACCACGCTACTGCGCAGCAATAACACCGGCCAGGCCATCGTCGCCGGAGCAGACCTGCTTGCCTTTCTCGACTTTGATGATTTGAAAGAGGATAAAGGTCAAAAATTCAACACATTGATGGCGCTGTTCATACCGATGATCGGTACCCGGCAAAATAACGACCAACTTGCGTTTGCCCGTTTAATTACAGACTCCGGTAAGGCACTCAAAACAAAAGCGGCTATTACGTTTGCCAACTTTAACCGGCAAGCGGAACGTCTATCTTTTGGAATTTATACCAATGAAAATAATGTTTTTACCGGCTTAAAAAAACAAGAAAACCCGAGCAGTTTCCTGAATATAGATCTGCAAAGTACAATCCGGAAAAATGCCTTTCAAATTACCGTTAAAACACCCTTCACGTTTAATAACAGCCGCCCCGAACAGGCGCTTACCGGCTTACTCGATTCAACCGTGTTGGAAAATACCTTTCGCGATAAACTCCGGTCAATCAATTTTACCCCGGCAGTAATTCTGGGATGGCAGGTCGACAGTATGCAAGCCTTATTCCTTACATCAAGGTATGCCCTCAACCTGAACGACAGATACCTCGGCATGCAGTCCGTTTTTCCGGTTTTTGGCCTTCCTGATACAACGTTTGCTCAAACTGGCGAGAATGATACCCGCCGCGCGGAGGTTTCCCTGGATTACCAGACCACACTTAAACGCCACCGAATCAGTTTAACAGTCGGAATACAGCACCATCAACAACACTTCGATTGGGCAAGCCGCCCGTTGCCGGATGCTGCCTGGCAGAATTCCGCAGCGATATCTGATATTAATTTGCTCGCCAAATGGGGATTGCACCGGAACAGGCATTACCGCTTCAGGTATGGTTTTTCACTGAATGCGGAACGGTTCAAACGGTGCTTTGAAAAAACAGCCGGCCAACGGCTGTATACCTTCCTGACGGGAAGTGGCGGCTTATATTGGGATTTCAATAAATTTCATAATTTATATTTCAATGCCAACTATAATGTAACCCCTCCAAATGTGATCAACCTGTTTCGCGTACTACAAGTACAGGATGCGAATACGGTAACCGTGGAAAACGTCGACAGTAACTATTTGTATAAACAGCTGGCTTTTGACCTGTCCTATTCCAATACGGATCCACTGGCTGTTTTTGATTACCGGTTGCAGGTGAATTATTCTATCCAGCACAATACGGTACTATACCAGACTTTTTCAGAAAAAAATTATTTCGCCAATTATTCCTATCTGGTGCCGTCGGTCAGTACCTGGAAACTTGATGCCAACGGTACATACCGGATAAAACCATGGAAAGCTGCACTGAACCTGTCTGCCAAACTGGAGCGTTCGGATGGTTTGGCCGCTGTGGGCGCGGCGCTCCTGGCTACACAATCGAATACCCAATCGGCGAGTATTTTTGCCACGTTCCCTGTTTTTAACGGCCTCACGATACATGCCGGGTCCAACCTGGTGCGCCGACAGCTGGAAATTGAACAATCAGAATCCGGACAATTATTTTTAGAAAAAACGTGGCGCACCGGCCTGCAATTCAAACGCAGCAAGTGGTTTGCCAAAACAAGCCTGGCCCGGCAAAACCAGGGTTTTAGCGGATTAAAAAACACCGTTTGGAGTTGGGATGCCGAACTGGAATACCGACTGGCTAAAATCCCGCTCCGCCTCCGCCTCACCGGCCGGAATATCCTGAACCTCCGGGGCAACCAAATCGTCGTACCCGATTTTTCCTTCAACTACATCGGTATTGATCAGTTTACGACCATTGGAGGGCAGGTTTTGGCAGGCGTGAGTTATGTGTTTTGAAAACAAAAAAGCGGGGCCGCAATTACTGCGGCCCCGCGCCTGTTCACTCCACCGTGTCAATGGAATTACAACTGTATGCGGTTCACCAAATTTTCAATTACATAGCGCTTCATACCGGTGTGCAGGTCTTCCACCCGCGATTCAAGGCGCTTCATCATTACATTCACGATAATGCCCAGCACGATCGCCAGAATGGTGGTAAAAAACGCGGTGCCCAGGCTGTCGATCAACGTCGAAATATCGGCGCCGGTGATGGCTGCAGCCGGTACGGCGGTGGCGCCTTCGGCTGAGCCGGTGGGGGTAGCCATTGCTGTCGGTTGGGTTTTGCCCATATTCAGGATAGCGGCAGCCATCCCCAACACCGTGCCCAGGAACCCGAAAGCGGGGATTAGCGTCTGGCAGGTTTGCATCAGCCAGAACTCCTTTTCAACAGTTTTTCGTTGCATTTCGCTTACTGTCTCCACCATGGCCATCGATTCGGCAGGGGAGTGGCTGGAGCGGAACTTGGTGGCAGCCTGTTTGATCAGATCGGTCAGGATGCCAGCGCCAAGGTGCCGTTCCACTTCTATGGTATTCAATTTGATTTGGTTGACGTCTTCCGGATACAACACATATTGCTCGGTTTCGGGCAGCAGTTTGGCCGTGTACGCGAACTCCTCTTTTTTAATGCGCTTGCCCATGCTGTTCATGCCAAACAGGCAAACAAACGTGGAGAAATAAATGGCCGCCTGAATCAGGCCGGAGGGCATTTTGCCGCCAAGGGCGAAAAACAAGGTTTCCATGGATGAGCCCAGCGGCGAAAATTGGTAGCCCAGGTTAACAACCAGCATTACTAACACAGTAAGACCCAGGCTTATGGCGATATGACTATTTTTTGAGAAAACATGATGGACAATGTTGAGTGGGTGAAAAATAATTTGGTGACCGGGGGGAATGGTTCAAAAAAAGAGTAACTCAATTACGGGCTTCCCCATTTACCCGACTTTTTCGGTTCCGGTGCGGGTGTTTTTGCCGGCGCGGCTTTTAGTTCGTCGGTCGCCTGGCCGGGTGTTACTTCCGGCAATGCCGACTTGTACGAAATTGAATTGCTGAGCACGGTGAACGTTCCGGCCGGTACCCAATCGGTGCTGCCGGCAGCAAATGTGCCGAAGTTGTGCGTCGTGGTTTTCATGCCCGGCTGGATGATTTTTCCGTACAAGGCAAATGGCTGGTTGCCGGAACTGCGCCGCTTGACGCGCACCCATACTTCATACACACCCGGCATGATAGCCACCTGGTAGAAGTAGTTCAGGCTTTTTTCGTACTTGAACTGGTCGTTCTGGTACTTGCTGGCGCGGCTCGGCTTCCAGCTCATGTTGCCTTGTTTGAGCATAAACTCCACCGTTTGTTTGGCCAGGCCTTCCTGTTGCAGCAGCAGGGTAACATCTCCCTTGGTTTGCTTCATCAGGTCGACGGCTACCGGCTCCTGGCTGGGATTGTCCGGGTGTTGTTCCGTCGGGCGGGTTTCCGGCACTTCCGGTTTCGGCTCCACCTGGGCCGTCTCGTGTTTGGGCTGTGGTGGTTCCGGTTTGTATTTGGCAGTGCCGCGTTGGCCGTTGTTATAATATTCGCGTTGCTGCGGGGTTTTGGCTATTGGCTGTTCGGGCTTGTCTTCCTTCGCCGCAATTTCAGGCTCTGGCGCCGGCGGTACTGTCCCCGCGAGCCGGGTGTTCAAAAAGTTCAGAATGATGAACACACCCAGGGCTCCGGTCAGGATATCCAGCGCGGAGACAAACATCGGATTGAAACTACTCTTATTCGTCATGACTCGAAGTGTTGGGAGTGAAGGTCAGCGCCCGCAATGCCTGTTCGGCGGGCCGGCGCACAACCGGTTTTTTATCTTGTTTGGCGTTACACTGTTCGCAGCGGATGGCGTGCGCATCGTTGGGATGAGTGCAATTCCAGCAGTTGATCTTTCCACCTTCCGGGGCTGCCGTTGGATGGGCTGTTTCCGGAAGTTTGAAGTTGCAGTGGCCGCAGCGCGCCAGACCAGGCTGCGCCGTTTGGCCGCAGTTAGGACAATGCATATCTTAATGATGAGTGATGAATGATGAATGATGAATGATGAGTGATGAATTTCAACTTTACGGAATGGTGAACCAATTCATCATTCATCATTCATCATTAATAAAATTACTGATTGAAGTAGTACATGTAGGACAGGCCGAACTGCATACCGCGGTTTTTCAGGCCGCCCACGTCCACATTGCGCATGCCGTGCGAGTAGCGGAAGTCGAAACTGATCTCACCGCGTTCGAGGATGAAGATCAGGCCGGTGCCGAGGTTGACGCTGAAATCGTAGCGGCGGTAGTCGTCGTTGCGGCCGTTGCCCATTTCGATGGTGTACTCGGCACGGTCGGTGAAGGTGACGGGTTCGCCTTCCGAGTTGAGGTGTTCCACGGTCAGTTCTTCCAGGCCTTTGCCGTTGGAAATGGCAAACGAAAAGGCCGGGCCAAGTGCCACATAGAAACCGACATTGCCGCCGCCGAAGTTTTTCTCAAACATCAAGGGGATATCGAGGTAGTTCAGCGTTTCTTTTTGGCGCAGTTCGATCACCCGGTAATCGCGCGGGTAGCCGAAATCCTGGCCATCCCAGAAAACATTGCTTTCACTTTTGATGTTGCCGCCGCGCTGCATGAAGGCGATTTCCGGTTGGAAGGTCAGGCGGTTGCCCAGGTTAAACTCGGCAAACACCGCCACACCGCCACCGGGGCGCAGGTTGGCATCGTAGATATCATTGTAGTCTTTGGAAAGTTTATAACTCGATAAGGAAAGCGTCGGGCGAAAGCCGATTCCGCTTAATTGCGCGTTCAATTGGGAAACACATACAAATGCAAGGAGAAACAAAATCAGATTTTTCATAACGGCAGAATGCTTTTTTTAAATGCGATAATTGTTGGTTTGATGCTTTGTGCAGCCCGCCCGAAAAGCGTAACCACAGGGTGCCGTTTTTTATGAAAATGCTAACAGATTGGGTGGTTTTTTGGGGGTTGGCGTTAAGGGAATGTGAAAAATTGGGGGGGGCACGTTGGTTGGGCGACCGCGGGATAGGCGACCCTTGCGGGCGCCCGTGAGTGCGGTCGCCCCTGCCTATACGAAATGATGAAACAACCCACCACCCAGAAATCTGCGTTTTTCTGGAGATTCCCAAAGTCCCAAAAAAACCATCAGACCAGGTTGCGTTTCCCGAATTTTGCCGCTGTATTTTTACAGCTATGCGATACCCAACTGCCGTGATGATCTTGATGCATGTAGCCCTCACTGCCTTTTCGCAATCGGGATTTAACCGGATTTATGACATCCCCTACCCAATTAGCCATTTTCGCAATTTAATTGTCCATCAGGATACAGCCATAGCTTATGGTATGGCACGTATGGATACCTTCCCCAACCTCCAATGCCTTTTCCTGGCGCGATTTGATTCCAGCGGCATGGCTGTTGATTCCAAGCTTATTTGCGATTCCTTAGGCGGGTATTATACCATGGATATCAACTGGGCGGAAATCATTACCACTTCCGACGGAGGTTATGCCCTGACTGCGGCATCGTTTACCAGGCATAACGGTCTTTTTGTCAAACTCAGGCAAGATTTGTCCGTAGAATTTATTCAGGAATACCAGGATACTGTAAATCTGGTGGAATTCTATAATTCAATAGTGGAACTGTCGGATGGATACCTGCTGGGGGGATATGTACAGCGGCCAAATTATTTAGCACAAGCCTTTCTTCGAAAGGTGGACAAACAAGGCAACTCAGTTTGGTTTTCGTATTATGGCGAATACGATGTTGTTGATTTATTTTCCAGCTATTATAAAATAAATGACTCCTTAGTGGTCTATACTGGCGGATATGTGAATGATAATAACAGCCTTACAGGCAGAGGCCCGTGGATTGTAGTAATCGATAGTAATGATGGAGACATACACAACGAATGGCGGCCGGATATTTCGGCTGTTGGAACAGTCCATTTTATTTATCCACAAAACGATACAACATGGCTACTTTATGGAAAAAAAACTTTGCAGATTAATCCTACACGAGTTATGCCCTTTTGGGCATTAACAGATACAGCATTTAATGTGAAGGATATTTGGCTATTTGGGCCTGGGGCAAATGTCACTAACTTTCTTTGGGATATAGAACCCACTCCTGATGGCTCATTTATTACAGTAGGCCAGGTAAATGCGAAAAACCCGAATACGGAACCAACAGCAGTTTACGGGTGGGTATATAAAGTTTCTCCGGATTTGGATAGCCTTTGGTCCCTGCAAGTTATTCCACCGGTTGATGATCCCAAGAATTATGGAGGCTATTTGGGCGGTGTCGGCATATTGAGCAGCGGCAATATGATAGCCGGGGGATATGCCAATTCTATGGAGGGAATTCATCCCTGGTTAGTAAAGTTCACACCCGATGGGTGCATCGATACCTTATGGTGCGCTACCACGCCGGTTTGGGAGCCTTATGATTTGGAGTGGCGCAAGCAGCCGGTTGTTCAATTGTACCCCAATCCGGCACAGGGTTTTGTCACGGTTGAGTTACCGGGCTACGGCACAGAAGCGACCATGGAGTTATTCAACATCGAAGGAAGGGTTTGTTTGCGGCAAAGCATTCCGGATTCCGGGCAGATTGACGTCTCTCAATTGGCCCCCGGGTATTATGTTTGCCGGGTTTCCATGAAAGATGGCCAGGTATCCTGGACACCCCTGATTATTGTGCGTTAATAATAAACAGAATGGGTTAATGTGACGTACATGGGCCAAGTATGGCAGGGGCATGATAATTTTTTCGCCGTTGTGGCGTCCTCGCCAACAACAACGTACACGGGGAACAACAAGTAAACGTAGTTGGAAAAACGTTCGAAAAGCGAGGGGGTCGCTCGAAGCGACCCCCTCGCTTAACTCGCCCCCTCACGTAAACAATTTCATTCGCCAACACGAAATGGTGAACATCCAGGTAGATTTCGGATGCGCGTTCGAAAGCGGGGGGTCGCTCAGGGACCCCTCGTTCTCCCACGACAATTTCTTCGCCAGAATGGTGAACCCAGGAGATTTCGGATGCGCGTTCGAAAAGCGAGGGGGTCGCTCGAAGCGACCCCCTCGTTTAACTCCACCCCCTCACATAAACAATTCGCCAACACGAAATGGTGAGTAACCAGAAACCCGCCAACCCCCAACCCCCTAACCCGCTTTTCCCTACATTTGTCCAATTCAAAAAAAATCTCAACTCCCCAGGTTACGTTTCTCCTGCGAACTGCACTAACATGGCAAATACCAACTGGACCGATGAGGCGCTGATCGCCGGCATACAAGATGGCGGCAGCGCGCGCGAGGAAGCGTTAAAGCGCATTTATTTGTTGCCGGGCCTGCGCGAGGCCGTGCACCGCCACGTACTTGAAAACGGTGGCAGCCGCCAGGATGCCCAGGATATTTTCCAGGAAGCCCTGGTGCTGCTCGACCGGAATGTACGCGAGGGCCGCTTCGAAGGCCGGAGTATGCTGAGCACCTATTTTGTGGCCATCGCCAAGTGGCGCTGGGTGACCATCCGCCGCCAGCAGGGCCGCTACACCGATCTGGCGCCGGCACACTACGACGCTGAGGTAGAAAGCCCCGAAGCCGAAACCA
Organism: Lewinellaceae bacterium; assembly: GCA_016716135.1. Taxonomy (GTDB): domain Bacteria; phylum Bacteroidota; class Bacteroidia; order Chitinophagales; family Saprospiraceae; genus M3007. The sequence continues at coordinate 621,912 of JADJWX010000002.1, forward strand.
TTCGCACGGAGTACCGCGAGTTGTTTCAGGAAGCGCTGGGCCAGATCGGCGACCGCTGCCGCCAACTCCTCCAACTCTACCAGTTGGATCATTCCATGGAGGAAATTGCTGCACGAATGCAGTACAGCAATGCCGACGTGGCCAAAAAAGAAGCCTACCGGTGCCGCATGCGCTTCCGGGAACTGCTCGAAACAAACCCGGCTTTTGCCAGCCTGCTTAAAAACTTGTAAACCGTACCGTCAACCGTGAACACCGCTGAACAAAATTTTGAACGAATCGAACGCTACCTGCAAGGCAAACTGCCGGAAGCGGAAGCCCGCGCGCTGGAAGCGCAGATGGCCGCCGATCCGGACTTTGCTGCGCTGGTACAGCAACACCGCCTGGAGCGCCAGGGGCTGGAACTGCTCGTCGAACGCGAGCTGCTCGGCAAAATGCAGCAATGGGACCGGGAGACGGAAATTTTCCAGCAAACCACCCAGCCACGGCGCGGAGTCGTGCGCCCCATGCGCTGGATCATGCGTGCAGCCGCCATCCTGCTCATCGCCTTCGGAACCTACTGGATACTCGAACAATACGACCCGGCAAGCCCGGAAACCAACGCCCCGATCACCAGTGTCAAACCGGAAATCAAACCCAGGGTGCCTACGGTGCGGCGGTCCAAACCAACACCGCCGCGCCAGGCCGACCCTGCCCCGGGTGATCAACCAACGTCCGATTACGCCCAACAAGACCCAACGCCACTCGACCCGGCGCCCATTGAAGAAATGACCGGCGCCGATGCGCCCGACTACGCCGCGCTGGCCGACGACTTTTTCCGCGAACGCGATTTCCTGCCGCCCAAAGGCAGCAAAGGTGGCCAGGCCGGTTCGGCAGCCTACAACCAGGCGCTCGACAAGTTTCAGGATGGGAAATACACCGACGCGCTGTCCAAACTGAAGCCATCACCCGGCTCCGACACCGATGCAATCCAGCAGAAAGAACTCCTGGCGCTTTCTCAGTACAAAACCAAACAGTACGACAGCGCCGTTGCGAACTTCCGCGACATTGCCGCCTCCGGCAAACAACCCTACGCCCAACGCGCCGAATGGGGCATGGCACTGACCTTGCTGAACCAAATGCCGACGAAGAAACCGCTGTTCGACCGGGTAATGGCCAATATTTTGAACAACCCGCAACACCTCTTTTTTGAAAAGGCAAAAAGCCTGGAGGAGCGGCTGAAGTGAATCGCCGTTTTTATTGAGGCTGTCTCATAAGTTATTCTTTCAACACTAAGTGCACTAAAAACACTAAAATCACCCTATGAACTTAGTGAAAACTTAGTGGTGCTTAGTGATTTTAGTGGCAAAAACCACCTTACGAGACAACCTCAATAACCGATAATCTTTCGACCCTGGGTTTTCACAGATTTTTTTTAACGTAATTCAATCCGCGCAAATCCGCGTTTCGCTGCAGGCGAATCCGCTTAATCCGCGTTCCAATAAAAAAAACTGCGGCTGCCAGGCACTTCGCCGGCAGCCGCTCATGTATAACACCCGATTATGGGTCACCCGTCCGGACGGAGGGTTCGTTGGCCGATCAGATCTTCTTGAAATGAAGTTCTTCCAGATGGGTCGTGTTGTCGTCTTTCAATTGCATCACAGTGTTTGTTTTCGTCATGATGACCCAATCGTCGGCCATTTCATCGAGTGCGTAGGTACCGCCAATCACTAAAATCAGCTTGTTGCTGCTGCTGCTCACCGACCATTGTCCGGTTTTCGTGGAACCATCGGGCAGGTAAGCAACCAGGGCGCCGGAATCCTTAAATTCGAAGGAATAGCCGGAAAAGTCATTCGTCTCATCTTTGTCCTTATCCCAGAAGTAGGTAACCACCCACTTGGTGCCGCTGAGCTGCGGATTTGCAGGGTTAGAGTCGTCGTCGGAACCGGATTTGGAACAGCCAATAAAGGTCAGCGCCAGAAGCATTGCGGGAAAAATCAGAAGTTTCATATGAAGTAGCATTGTGTTTGATTGTGAAACAAAGATGTACCTCGCCTACTGCTGCTGCCAAATCAAAGCTGCCGAACCGGTATAAGCACCCGCCCGAACGGGAATAATCAGCCGGCGATAATTATTTTTGTTTTATGAAAAACAAAAACACACTGGGGCTGATCCTGCTTGCTGGTCTGCTGGTCGGCCTTTTTGCAGCCTGCTCGCCCTCCTTCCGAAAAGCGCACAAAGCCTACCAGCAACAGGAAATTCAGAAAGCAAGGTCCGGGTTTGAATATTTTCTGCAGCACCCGAAATACGCCGCCGCCGCGCATTTTTTCCTTGGAAAAATCGACCTGACCGAAACACGTGACCTGCCGGGACTTTTGGCAATCGACCAATCGCTCGCGCAGGCCGATAGCTTGTTTGCCCAACTCCCGGCCCGAAAAGCGCGCCGCCAAACCCGCCGTTATCAACTCGACTCCACAACAATTCGCGACCTGCGCCTGCAAACGCAACGCTGGGCAATTGTCGGAACCCGCGTGCGCAGAACACTTCCCGCCCTTGACTCCCTGCTCGAAGGCTTGCCGGATCCGCTGCCCGAATTGCAACCCGAAGTGGACGATACCCGTCGCGATATCGTAAATGCCCATTTGGAAACTTCGGACTACGACACCATGACCGCCATTTTGCGCCGGCATGTGGAATACGTTCTGCCCGATAACTATGACCAAACCCGCCGGATGCACGACGCGCTCTGGCCGGCATTTATCCAAAAATACACGCCCTGCGAAATTGACCGTTTTGCCCGGGACCACCCCAATAGCTTTGCCGGCCGCGATTGCTGGCTTGCCAAAATTCAACCCCTGCTTTGCACCGGTTCCCTGGCGCAATTGCTGGGTTTTCATGCTGAAAACCGCTGGACGGCCATCGAGATCGTCCTGCTGAACCATATCGCCGATAAGGCGGAAACTGCCGACACCACCGCGTTGAACGAAAACCAACGGCAACACCTGCGCGACCTGCAACGGCGCAATCTCCTGCGTCGCCAATTGCAAAACCAGCCCGGCCAACTCGATACGCTTGCGGTAAAAGAGCAAGCGCTGGAGTACATTGTGCGTTTTGCACCGCGGTACTCAGCGTTCCGGCTTATGGAGGAATGTTTGCAGTTTTTTTTGAACGGCGAAAACTACAGCAGTGCCATCGACCTGCTCGAACGCGCCCGCCCGGCATTTCCCGACACCTTGCCCGCGCACTGCCAATCCAATTTCGACTTTCAACGCCGGGTAAAACCCTGGATCGACGGCAAACTGCCCATTTTACGGGGTATGCCTAAAAACATGTCCCGTCAAAAACTGGATATCCTGAACAGCCCGGAAGGCAATGAGTTTAGCCCGGTTGTTTCGGCCAACGGCCTGGAGATCTTTTTCGCCGCCACGGGCCGGCGCGATAACCGGGCCGGCGCTGATGTGTTCACAACACGGCGCGACAGTTTGAACGGACGCTGGTCGGCCCCGGTGCTGGTGCCTGAACTCTCCGGCTTTGGCCAGCAAGTGCCGCTTTCCATCACTGCCGACAGCCGCCAATTGCTCCTGCTTTGGAACCGGCGCCTCTACCTCAGCCGGCGCTCCGGCCCGGCTGCTCCCTGGAGTACACCCGAGCCTTTGCCCGTGGAAGGTATTGCCGTGATGGGGAAAGGCCAACTCAGCGCCGATGGCAATACCCTGGTGCTGGAGGGCGCCTACTCCGCAGGCAGTGCCGCTCAAGCGCCCGATCTGGATATTTTTGTCAGCCTGCGCGACCCTGCCACCGGCGCCTGGAGCCGCCCGGCTGCGCTCGGCGCCGATATTAATACCGACGGCGAAGAAGCAAGCCCGTTTCTGAGCCCCGACGGTCGAACGCTGTATTACACCAGTACCGGTTATCCGGGCCTGGGGAGCAGCGATATTTTTGTTACGCGCCGGACAAAGGACGACTGGACACACTGGTCGCGCCCTGTCAACCTCGGAAAAGAAATCAATGATACCTTGCCGCACCGCGGTTTTACGTCGATCAGCCCCGATGGCCGGCGCGCCTGGTTGAGTGTGGATGGGGATTTGTGGGAGTTGGTGTTGCCACCGGAATGAGTTTTTTTTAACCACGAGGCATGGAGGACACAGAGTTTTTTCGCCTTCGGCGAAACCATGTATTTGGCAGGGTTTTCTCAGGCCGGTTGTGCTTTGCGTAATGTCGGCGTGACTCAAAGTCTAATGTCGTCAATTTAAGAAATCAGAGGAGGTGGACACTTTTCAAATTTGACTTTTCAAATTGAACTTTTGACTTTTTTAAGAGCAATATCAGTTCGGGAAGTTCCTTTTAAGTCAAATTTGAAACGTCTAATTTGAAAAGTCTAATTTGAAAAGTCAAAAGTGTACACCTACCCAAATCCCTTAAGTTGACGACATTAGACTCAAAGTCTAATGTTGTCAATTTAAGAAATTAGGAGGCAAATATTTAACGGCGAATCCCGTAGGCTCGTAGAGTATTTCCCGCAGAGTGACGCAAAGTTTTTTACGCAGAGTACGCAGAGTTTTCCTTCATCGGGATGAAAACTCTGCGGAACTCCGCGAATTAACTCTGTGCAACTCTACCGGGAAATACTCTACGAGCCGCTCCAATTCTTGACACAAGATTTCTTAATAAACTCAAAGTCACGCCGACAATAGCCTAAAAAAACTCAACGTTGCAGCACAAAACGCACCGCCTGCCGGTCGCCCGTCCGGGTTTGCGCCTCCAGCACATACAGCCCTTCGGGCAAATCCGGGACGAGTTGAATCATTTGCGGGGCCATGTCGGCGGTCTGTTGCAGTTGTTGCACCAGCAGGCCTCTGGCGTCAAAAATCCGGATATGCACCTCCTGCTCCCGGAAGTCCGATAAATCGGCATACAGCGTGCCGGCTGTCGGATTGGGGAATACGCGCAGGGCATTTCCACTAACGTTGCCGCCGGGCGCAGGTTTGAATTCCTGTTGAACCGGACAATTGAAGGTGTTCAGGTAGGCTTCAAAAAATTGCTGCGGTACCAACCGGGCGGTTACCTGGATATAGTCCGGTTTTATTTGTGTCGGGAGGGTATATTCGAGAATATCGGCTTCCCCGTTGGCAATGCTGTCGCTCAACGATTTGAAACGGATGGAGTAGAACGGGTTAAAATTGGGGTTGCGCACCTGGTAATCCCGGCCACTGGGGGCAACATACACGGAGTTGTCAACGGGTTTGACGGCGATATCGCCATCGGGCAGCTCGATCACCGCGTAGATCAGCGGCGCTGCACATTTGTTCACCACCCGGATGCGGTAGGTGTTTTCTTTGGCAGCGTTTTGCGTAATGCGCAGTAATTCCCAACGCAAACAACCGATTTCCTTCACATCGCAGGGCAGGGCTTCCCGCACAATAATAGAGAAGCAACAGGTGTCGACATTGCCGCAGCTATCCCGCGCTTCGTAACAAACCTGGGTTTTCAATATCGGAAAAAGACTGCCCGGAGGCAAACCCTCGATAAGCCGGAGCGCCACACCGGGGCAGGGGCAGGTGCTTGTGGCAATTGGAAGATCGTAGTCCACCGGAACCGACCCGGTGCCGGCCAAGGTCGCAATGTTGATATCTTCAATGCAGTCGATGCTAATGGCGGTATTTGGCGCATTTGCATAACGCAATACATGCACGAATACCGTCGGGCAGCCGCCGTTCGGGTCAGGGATGGTGTCGGTAATGACAACAGGCTGGGTGTACGTTTGGCCGCCAAGGGTAATGCTATCCCCCGGGCAAAATTCGAGCGTGTCCGGAACTAATCTCGAGCGGTATGACCGTCAGCGTGAACGAGTCGTCGAGCACGCAGCCGTTGACCGTCGTGGCAAACAGCGAATAGGTGGTGGTTGCCAAAGGTTGAAACGTAACCGTGGGGCAATCACTGCAACTCAACCCGTCGGAAGGAACCCAGGCATAGCTGTCAAAACCGGTCACGCTGAGCGTGTAACTTTCACCGGCACATAGGGTAGTATCAGCCAGTTTGATGTCGGCAACCAGGCTCAGCGTGAGCAACACCGTGTCGTACTGAACGATCCCGCACGAATCGCTGACTTCAACCCAGAAAATACCGGCAGCGGCAGCGGCAAAAGTTTGACCTGTGCTGCCATCCTGCCAGCGATACGTGACAAAACCCGGTCCGGCATCAAACACCACCGTGCTGTCCTGGCAAAGAATAACCGTGGGGCCCAGTTCGAGGGTTGGTCCCGGATTCAGGACTTCAACGGTAAACGTATCCGCCAGAATGCAACCGTCAAGCGTAGTGGCCAGCAGGGTATACGTGGTAGTGGTCACAGACTGGATCGTCACCGAGGGGCAGTCGGTGCAACTCAGTCCGTCGGCAGGGGCCCAGACGTAGTTGTCGAAACCGGGCACGGTGAGTGTATAACTTTCGCCGGCGCACAGCGAGGTGTCGGCCAGTTTGATGTCGGCCAAAAGACTGGGGGTGATCAGCACAGAATCGCGCTGGATCATGCCGCAGGAATCGGTGACCTCCACCCAGTACGTGTCGAATCCGGAAGCGGCAAATGTTTGGCCGGTGCTGCCATCCTGCCAAAGGTATGCGGCAAAGCCCGGCCCGGCATCAAAAACCACCGTGCTGTCCTGGCAGAGGATAACCGTTGGACCAAGGTCGAGCGTTGGGCCGGGGTTGAAGACCTCAATGGTGAAGGTGTCAGCCAGTATGCAACCGCTGGCCGTAGTGGCAAGTAGCGTGTAGGTCGTAGTACTGGCGGGCTGGAAGATTACGGTGGGACAATCGGTGCAGCTAAGCCCGTCGGCGGGCGCCCAGGCGTAGGTATCAAACCCGGGCAGGGAAAGCGTGAAATTGTCGCCGGCACAAAGGCTGGTGTCGGCCAGTTTGATATCGGTCAGCAGGCTGAGGGTGAGCAAGACGGTATCCCGTTGCGTGACGCCGCAGGTGTCTACGGCTTCCACCCAATAAATACCTGCGCTTGATGTGGCAAAGGTTTGGGCCGTGCTGCCGTCTTGCCAGAAGTAACTTACAAACCCGGTTCCGGCGTCAAAAACCAGGGTGCTATCCTGGCAAAGGATAATATCGGGCCCGAGGTCCAAGACGGGGGAGACACAATTGCAAGCCGTTTTAACCTGAAAATCAAGCGTGTTTACGGTGGGATTTACCGTTTTTGCATTCGTCCAGTTTACGACATTCAGGGCCGCAGTTTTCAGGATCAAAGGCAGGTCATCGGTATACATATCGGGTGTGTAAGCACAGGAAGTGCTGTCGGCATCCCACAAAATAATATTGTCGGAGCCGGTTTCGTCTTCAATTCTGCCGGCAGCGGCAAGGCAGCCGTCCGCGCTGCGTTGTGCGCCAAAAAATTTGACCTTGAACGGGTGTTCAAACCCGCGGGCCCATTCCAGATTGCCCTGGGCGTCAAGTTGTGCAAGGTAATCCCGCGGGCCGTCCTGGTGCTCATTGATTGCCAGCAAATAGCTGCCGTCCGGGTTTACTTCAATATCGAAACAAGAATTTGCAATGCCTTCAACGCCGTATTGTTTAGCCCAGACCAGCTCGGCTTTTTCGTCCAGTTTGAGCAGGGCTGCCGAATTATACTGACCATTGGAATGTTCCCAGGTATTGCCGGCGATGATAAAACCACCGTCGGGAGTAGGTTTCAGATTGTACAAACCATCGTGCACCGAAGAGGTACCCAGTTGGCGTTGCCATAACACATTGCCGTTGCTTGCAAACCGGATGAGCAAAAAGTCCTGCAACCCGGATGAAAATGAAAAACCCGATCCCGCAGTGATGAGCCCGCCGTCGGCGGTTTCTGCCAGGGCGAACAAATAGTCGTTGCTGCTGCCGTCGAATACTTTCCCCCAAACCGGCTGCCCCAAAGCATCCGTACGGACCACACCGGTTTTGTCAATGCCATTCACAAAACCCACAAAGGCAAAACCGCCGTCGCTGGTTTCAATGACATCGTAGCCCTCCGCGCTCTGCGCATGCTCGTAAACCCGCGCCCAGGAAACGGCGCCGTCACTGGTTGTTTTGACCAGAAACATGCTGTAGTTCGAACCAAAACTGTTCGATCTGCCACTCAGGATAAACCCGCCATCTGCGCATTGTTTGATTTTTTGAATACGCTCATTGCCATTGCCACCATAGGTATACGCCCAGGTCACTGCGCCTGCGGGCGTCATTTTTATTAAAAAAGCATCTTCTCCGGTGGCCGGACTGCTGGTAAAACCCGTGAGTAACAATTCCCCATCAGCGGTCCATAAAAAATCCTGGGCCTGCTCCAGCGCGTTGCCCGTATCCAGAATTTTTGTGCCGACGGGGGAACTGCAGGGTTGTGCAAATCCGGTGGCGGCAAGCAGGAAACAAAAAAGGCAGGGTAAAAAGATGAATTTCATGCAGCGGTGGTTTTTGAAAATATGAACTTTCAAAAGTACCGGGGAATGCTTCGCAAATCAATTTTCTTTGAAAAAATCCGCAGTTCTGTTGATTCTTTGGCAGATTCAAGGCCCACGCGTTGGATCTGCCGCCTGCACGATACAATGCCCCGCGAACGAGCACTCGTCCTACGGCTTTTACGGTTTCAAATAAATACCCGATAATGTGTTGTTAGTTCAGATGTCTCCCCCGCCTTGCGGGGTCGACATGACAGTCGTTTATTTTTAAAACTAAATCTTACCGGATTTCTCGCTACGCTCGAAATTGCGGCAGGGCGCAGGGAGAATTTCGAGCGTAGCGAAATCTGATTGAAACTAATCTTGTCATTTCAAGGTGTCATGTCGACCCCGCAAGGCGGGGGAGACATCTGGATTCGATTATTACCGGTTTATAAAGTGAAACCGTATGAGCCGTAGGATAAGTCCGACTTCTCCAAGCCTCCGTGCTGAAAAACCTCAACGCAGCAACACAAAGCGCACGGCTTGCCGAATCCCTGTCCTGTTCTGCACATCCAGCACATACAGCCCTTCGGGCAAATCCGGCCCGAGTTGAACCGGTTGTGGCGTCGAGTCCGCCGTTAGTTGTAGTTCCTGAACCAACTGTCCGGTGGCGTCAAAAATGCGGAGTTGTACCGCCTGCTCCCGGAACTCCGACAAATCGGCAAACAGCGTTCCGTTCGTCGGATTTGGGAAAACCCGCAGACCATTTCCATCAATAACCGTACGGGCTGTGCCGAAGAAATTTTCCCTGAAGGCGGGTTTGGACTCCGGCTCCACCGGGCAGTTGAACGTATTCAAATACGCTTCAAAAAACTGCTGTGGCGCCAGCCGGGCCGTCACGTGGATGTAATCCGGCTCGGACTGCGGCGGCAAAGTGTATTCGAAAATATCGGCCTCGCCATTGGCAATACTGTCGCTAAGCGATTTAAACCGAATGGAATAGAACGGCGAAAAATTGGGATTGCGGACCAGGTAGTCCCGACCATCCGGCGTGGTGTACACCGCGTTGTCAGCAGGTTTGACGGCTTTGGTGCCGTTGGGCAGTTCAAAAGCCGTGTAAATCATCGGCTCGGCGCATTTGTTTATCACCCGAATCTGGTAGCTGCGCTCCTTGGTAGCATTTTGCGTGATGCGCAGCAATTCCCAGCGCATGCAACCAATCTCCTTGACATCGCAGGGCAGGGCTTCCCGCACAATGACGGTAAAACAACAGGTATCCACAGTGCCGCAACTGTCGCGGGCTTCATAGCAGACTTTGGTTTTGGCCACCGGGAATAAACTACCCGGGGGCAGTCCTTCGGTCAACGTAAGCGCTACACCCGGGCAGGGGCAGTCGCTCAGCGCAGTGGGCAGGTCGTAGTCCACCGGCACGGCGCCGGTGCCGGCAATCGTAGCTATGTTGATATCCTCAATACATTCGATGGATACGCTGGAATTGGGCGTGGTGGCATAACGCAGCACGTAGACGAATACCAGCGTGCAGCCGTTGGGGTCGGCAATGGTGTCGGTGACGATGCCTGGCTGGGTATACGTTTGTCCGCCGATTGTAACGCTTTCACCGGGGCAAAATTCGAGGGTGTCGGAAACGATTTGCAGGGGCAGTACCGTCACGGTAAAGGTATCCTCCTGCACACAGCCGTCGGTGGTCGTGGCCAGCAGGGTATAGGTAGTCGTTTGAGCAGGCTGAATGGTTACCGCAGGACAATCGGTACAACTCAGCCCGGCAGCGGGCGCCCAGGTGTAGTTGTCGAAGCCGGGCACGGTAAGTGTGTAGGTGTCGCCGGCGCAAAGCGTGGTGTCGGCCAGTTTGACATCGCCCAGGAGGCTGGGTGAAATCAGCACCGAGTCGCGCTGCACCGTGCCGCAGGTATCGGTGACTTCGACCCAGAAAGTGCCGAAGGTTGAGGCTGCAAAGGTTTGCGCGTTGCTCCCGTCTTGCCAGAGATAGGTGGCAAAGCCGGGGCCGGCATCGAAGATGACCGTGCTGTCCTGGCAGAGGATAATATCGGGGCCGAGATCGAGTTGAAGGGTTGATGTACATGGGCAAATAACCGGTGAACTTTTCAAAGAGAGTGGCCCGGACAGGATGTTAAACGGTTTTGAGCTTGTCCAGTCGCTTACCGAATAGAACGTATTTTCTATTTGTAAAACAAGCGTATCGACAAAAACGTCGGGTACTTTCCGGCATGGCGATGGGCCGGTATCCCACAAAAACAAATCGTTGGATGCCGGCGCATTGCCAAACTTGCCCACGGCTTCGAGGCACCCGTCCGGCGAAGCTTTTAGCCCGTAAAATTCAACTTCATTTGGATTGTCGTACTCAAAAGCCCAAAGCAAATTGCCTTGTGCATCGACTTCCATTATGAAATCACTCAGGCCGCCGTAATCTTCGTTGGCAGTCAGATAATAGCCACCCGAAGGCGATAGTTGAATGTCAAATGCCGCGTGATTTCGACCTTCGATACCGTATTGTTTTGACCAAAGAATCTCTCCCTGGGCATCCAGTTTGAGCAAAGGCAGGCCGAGGTGCGTACCCCCGGAATGGTCCCAGGTGCCACCGGTCACGATAAACCCGCCATCCGGCGTGCGTTTCATATTGAATAATCCGTCGTTTTGCGGGCTGCCCATGAGCTTTTGCCAAAGGACATTGCCGGAACCGTCAAACAGGATCATGATGAAATCATGCTTGCCCACGGTATAGGAAATCCCGGTGCCCGCGACGAGAATATTGCCGTCTACAGTTTCTGCAAGCGTGTACAGGTAATCATTGCTGGAGCCGTTTAACACCTTGCCCCACAACGGCACACCATTCGCATCGGTGCGCAGCACACCCATCCGGTCGACGCCGTTTAGGCGGCCGACACAGGCGAAGCCGCCGTCGCTGGTTTCAATGACGTCATACCCTTCCGAAGTTGGAAGGTAATCGTAGGTGCGCGCCCAGGAAAGGGTGCCATCACTGGTCGTTTTAACCAAAAAAACACTTTTGCCCGGCACCAGGCTGGTCGTTGAACCAACCAGGATAAAGCCACCGTCCGAACACTGTTTTATTTTTTTAAAACGCTCATAACCGGATTCATAAATGAGGTGGGCCCAGAGCACGTCGCCGGCAGGGTTTACTTTCAGGAGCAGGCCGTCTTCACCGGCGCCAAGGCCGGAAGTATATCCGGCCAGGACGAGATTCCCATCGGATGTCCACAAAAAATCTTCGGCTTGTTCAAAGGCGCCGCCGGCATCAATTTTTAGGGCTCCGACCGGGGACGTGCAGCTTTGGGAAATTGCGTGAACGGAAATGAGGACAAATAGCAGGCAGGGTAAAAAGGCAGATTTCATGTGCAGGTTATTTTTTGAGAAAAGAATTTCCAAAAATACCGGCGAATTGACTGGGAATCAATTCTTCTTTTCAAAATACCTGAGCAACGTTAGCTGCAAGAATTTATACCAAATTTTCCAGAATAGCGCGCACCAACCCCGGCCCTTCATACACCATCCCCGAATACAATTGCACCAGGTCGGCGCCGGCGTCCAGTTTTTCCCGGGCAGCTTCCGCCGAGTCGATCCCACCCACGCCAATGATCAAAAAATCCGGACCGAGTTTTTGGCGCAAATACCGGATCACCGCAGTGGCCCGCTCGCGCACCGGCGCCCCGCTTAGCCCGCCGGCGCCGATAGTTTCCACAGCGGCTACCGGTGTTTTCAACCCGGTTCGGGCGATGGTGGTGTTGGTGGCAATCACCCCGTTGAGGCCGGTTGTTTTCAAAATGTCGGCAATGTCGTCGAGTTGGGTATCGGTCAGGTCGGGTGCAATTTTCAGCAGCAGGGGTTTTGGCGCAGCCTGTTTTTTGTTCTCCGTTTGCAAAGTTTGCAGGAGTTGGGTGAGCGGTTCTTTTTCCTGCAATTCGCGCAAGCCGGGTGTGTTGGGCGAGCTGACGTTGACTACGAAATAGTCGACGTAAGCAAACAGTGCCCGGAAGCATTTCATGTAATCGTCGGTGGCCAGTTCGTTGGGAGTGACTTTGTTTTTGCCAATATTTCCGCCGATGATCACCCCTTCGGGAACACCTTGTTGGCGCAAGTGTTTCAACCGGGCGGCGAGGGCGTCCAATCCCTCGTTGTTAAAGCCCATGCGGTTGATCAGCGCCCGGTCGGCAGGCAGGCGAAACAGGCGCGGGCGCGGGTTGCCGGCTTGTGGTTGGGGCGTCACGGTGCCGACTTCGATAAATCCAAAACCCAGGCAGGCCAGCCCGTGGATGTGGCTGCCGTTTTTGTCGAAACCTGCCGCGAGCCCAACCGGGTTTGGAAAACGCAGGCCGTGAAATTCGCACTCCAACTGCGTGTTTTTCAGGCAAAACCAGTTTTTCAACAACCGGCGTACCGGTGGAATTGCTGCGGCCAGGTCGAGTAAAAAAACGGTGATGCGGTGGGCTGTTTCGGCGGGGAACAGGAAGAGGAGGGGTTTGAGCAATTGGTACATGGAACCGGCTGTTGGTGGACGTTTGCGGCAAAAGTACGGCTGTTGGTTTAGTGTTTTTGGGAAAACCGGATTTTGTATTGTTGGGGGTTGTGTTAAAAGGATTCCTCGTAAAAAGCGCGACAAATTTTTCACCGCGAGACGCAAAGACGCGGAGGATTATCCTTGGCGTCTTTGCGTCTCAGCGGTGAAAAAAAACAATCTACGCCGGACAAGTTTTTTTTCCTCCCCGAATACCCGAAAATAAGCTCAAGACCGCATTTCAGCCGTCAACCCCTCCAAATCCCGCACCAGCAGCCTCGAGCGATTGAAGGTCAGCAGTTTTTTGTAGCGCAGGTCGTTGAGTGTGGTCGTTACGGTTTGCCGGCTGGTGGCGGTGAGGTTGGCGATTTCCTGGTGGGTGACCGGTTTGCGCACCACCCATTCGTAGCCTACGCGCTCGCCGTTGTTTTTGACCAGTTGTACTAAAAACTCAACGATGCGGCTGCGGCTGTCGCGAAAAACCAGGGACTCCAGGCGGCGTTCCATTTCCAATTGGCGGCTGCCGAAAATGCGCATAAAAAAGAGGTTGAGGTCGCTGCGTTCGCGCATCAGACCGCGCAGCTCATCGAGCGTGACGACGCACACCGTGGTGTTTTCCAGGGCATAGGCAGCATCGCGGCGGCGTTCTTCCCCGACAAGGGCCAGCTCGCCGAACACTTCGCCTTTCCCAAGAATGGCTTTCGTGATTTCCTTGCCTTCCTCATTCATGGTGGAAATTTTCACCCGGCCTTCGGTGATAAAAAAGATGCGGTCGGAAAAATCGTCGGGCACAAAGAACGATTCGCCTTTGGCATAGCTGCGGTGCACGTGTTGCGCCATGTTTTCCTGATTGCCGAGTTTGTTCGGACACAGGATATGCGTCACATCAATATTTTCGAGGTGCCAGAGAGCCTGCATGGAAGTTTGTTATTCGTCGAGTTTCAAATCAAACCGTTCCAACAAATCCGAAACCAGGGGGTTCACTTCCACCATTTTGTCTAACTTTTCCTTAACGGTGAGCGGCTTGTTGGCCTGGCTGCTGGCCTGGATTTCTGCTGCTTTGGCTTCGTCTATTTTCAGGCGGACCTTCAGGCCGGGCTCATGCAGGCGGCTGCGCAGGGTATCGAGCAACTGGGCCAACTCCTCCTGGATCAATCCGCGGTGCATCGACAGGCCGAGCAAAGCCACCAGCGTTTTTTCTTCCAGGTGCAACTTGGCTTCCAGCATGGCCTGGCGGAGGGTGGGGGAGGAGTTGGCCTCGGCGTAGGCCGTCCATTCCTCCTGCGCATTTTCCAGGTTCAGGCGGCTTTCCAGGGCAGCGTGCCGGGCGTCTTCCACGGCTACGGCTTCTTCAAAATCCTCCAGGCGCAGCGAAATTTTATCGGCGCGTTTGAGGCCCAGGCGCAGTTCGGTTTTCAGGTTCGACATGGCTTCGCCGGTCAACTCGGCGGCGTTGGAGTGTACGACCGGAGGGGCGGGAGGCGGCACTGTGGCCGGTTTTTCAGCGGAGCCGGCAGGCACGGCAGATACCGGTTTGGCATTGCCTGCTTGCCCGGAAGGGCTCGTTTGTACGGGCTTTTGCGCCGGACTGCTCAGGTCAGCCGTTTTTTTTTCCGGGACTGCGGTTGCGGAAACGGCGCGGTTGATGTAGCACATTTTCAGCAAAGCCATTTCGACGTGCAGACGCTTGTGCCGCGCCATTTTCATGTTGATATCGCAGTCGTTGGCCAGGTTGAGCGCCGTGAGCAGGAAAGCCGACGGCGCCAATACAGCCTGCCGCCGGTAGCGCTCGGTGAGGCTGTCGCCCACTTCGAGCAGGGCAAGGGTTGCCTCATCTTTGCACACCAGGATGTTGCGCAGGTGCTCGGCCAGACCAAGGAGAAAAACCTCGGGCTCAAAGCCCTTGCTCAGGATCTGGTCGAACAGGTTCAGGATAGCCGGGGCATCTTCAGCCATCAGGGCGTCGGTCAGCTGGAAGTAGTAGTCGTAGTCGAGAATGTTCAGGTTTTCGATAACATCCTCGTATCGGATTTCTTTATTGGAAAAACTGGTGATCCGGTCGAAGATCGACAACGAGTCGCGCAGGGCGCCATCGGCTTTTTGGGCAATGATGTGCAGCGCGTCTTCCTCGGCCTTGATGCCCTCTTTTTCACAAATGGATTTCAGGTGCAGTACCATATCGGCCACGCTGATCCGCCGAAAATCGAAGGTTTGGCAGCGCGACAAAATGGTAGGGATGATCTTGTGTTTTTCCGTTGTGGCCAGGATGAAAATGGCGTAGGGCGGCGGCTCTTCGAGTGTTTTCAAAAAAGCATTGAAAGCCGACTGGGAAAGCATGTGTACCTCGTCGATGATGTACACTTTGAACGCGCCGCGTTGGGGCGGTACGCGTACTTGCTCGACGAGGGTGCGGATATCGTCCACGCTGTTGTTGGAGGCGGCATCCAGCTCGAAAATATTCCAGGAGGCATCGTCCTGAAAAGCCTTGCAGGAGGAGCATTCGTTGCAGGCTTCGTTGTCTTTTGTGCGGTTTTCGCAGTTGAGAATTTTAGCCAGAATACGCGCGCAGGTCGTCTTGCCCACACCCCGGGGGCCGCAAAACAAAAACGCATGGGCGACATGGTCGGTAGCCAGTGCATTTTTCAATGTTAGGGCGACATGCTGCTGCCCCACCACGTCTTCAAAACGCGTGGGACGGTACTTGCGGGCAGAAACGACGAATTGACTCATGCCTTGCAAAAGTACGACTGTTCGTCGGAGAATGGGGCCGGCAACGGGAAGAAGTTTTCAACAATACCGGCGAGCCGGCACGCGCAGAAGTTTTAACTTGTATAAAAATTCGAACGACATGGCAGATGAAACCAAATTTCCAATTACCCGCCAGGATCTGGCCGCCATCAACACCGGGCTGGTGCGCTTCCCAGCCGGTTTCCCGGAGTACTGGGCGGTGCTGGAAAAAGCCGAATACCGGGCCGATTTTCTCCAAAATGAAATCATCGCAATCAGCTACGAATCTAACCTTCACAGTAAAATCGTTACCCGATTGATCGTTTTGCTTTCGGGAATTTACCCTGTTCCAAAATTTGCCATTCACGATAGCAACCGCCCGGTGTACCTGCCCGATTGCGGCAAGGGGAAGGCCGTGTTTAACCCCGATTGTTGTGTCACCCCGGAGCCGCCTGCCCTGTTTCAATACAAAACCGGCCTCGACGCCGAAACTAACCCCCTGGTAGTGGTGGAGGTACTGTCCAAGTCGACCTACGAATACGATTTTACGGAAAAACTGCCCTGCTATAAAAAAATCTCCAGCCTGCGCTACCTCGTGTACGTGGACAGCCTGCGCACCTTCGTAACCGTTTTCGAGCGCATCCGCGACACCGACCAATGGATCAATACCGACTTTGACCAACCGGAAGCCGAATTTTCATTGGGGGATCAGAAAATCAGCCATTCCCAAATTTATTCGCATGTACCGCAGCAATAGCGCTACCGGTATTTCGAACCGTCGATGAACCAGACAAAACTCAAATTGGCCCTGGTTCTCGGGTCAAAGGTGGACGACAGACTCGGAACGAGTAAAAACGGATCGTGCTGGACATAGTCCAATGTAAGCCGCACCTGGCTGATCGACGAAAAAACATAGCTGCCACCCAACTGCACCACCGGCGACCAGTCCCGGTGTTCTTTCGCCAGGTTTGCATTGGCCGGCACCAGCGTGCCGCCATCCAACAACTCAACCGCCCGTTGGCGTAGTTTGCTGATTTCACTAACACCGGCACTAAACGCCAGTTGCAGGCGGTCGGCGGGGTACCAGTGCACCCCAAGTTCGGCCCGCGTATTCATCTGATCCGATTGTTCAAAAACCCAACGCCCGCCCTGCGTGGACAGCACTTTCAGGGTTTGGAAATGTATCTCGTTTTGCAAACGCAAATTCAATTGAAGTTTCCGGCCAAGAACCCACCCGGGCTGCAAGGTGATATCCAGTTTTGGGAATTCACCTTGTACGCCGCTGCTGCCGTACACCTGGGCGCCGAGTTGCAACCGTTTCCGGTTGTCGGTTTGAAAACCAAACCCGCCGCCGATTTCCGGCGAAATTTTCTGAAAAATCTCCACACCGGTTTGCGCATAACGGATTTTCCGCCAATAGGGAACAACGTTCAGGGTGAACGAATAGGACCGGAAATGCCGGTCGAGCGCGAGGACGTAGCCATTGATCCGGTAGCTGCGTTGCTCGATCGAGTGATCTTGCGAGTACACAAACATCCCGGCGCTGCCTTGCAGATTCAGGAAGGGGCCTCGGGGTGTGAAATCCCGGTAATGCACATAGGCGCTTGAAACGACAAATCGATTGCCTGAATATGGGATGTTTTCCTGAATGATGGGCCGGTCATCCTCCTGGTGACTCAGGCTCCAGCCCCAGCGTCGGTTGATCCGGGCAATGGAAAGGTTCCAGTTGTAATTCAGACTTTTCTGAACGCCCCAATGCCGGTAAGGGAACGCCGTGCGCCCGGCTACCTCCAGGCTGTTCGACCGGTCGCGCAGGCGAAATTTAAGTTCGGGCCGGACATCGGTTGCATCCTGGCCTGCAAACAACGCAGCATTCGACAGCTGCACGTAACTGTTGTTGGGCAGCAAATACTGCGAAGTGA
The DNA here is from genome assembly GCA_016716135.1 of Lewinellaceae bacterium. Lineage (GTDB taxonomy): Bacteria > Bacteroidota > Bacteroidia > Chitinophagales > Saprospiraceae > M3007. Next base: position 639,497 of record JADJWX010000002.1, read on the forward strand.
CAAACAGATAATCGGAAACAGATTGCAGGGTTTCCGTCTTCAGTTCAGGCGTTCCGAGTTCGTTAATTTTAACTTTTGTAGGTCCGATCAAGGCATTATAAACGCCAAAACGCCAGTTGCCCCGGGTGCGGGTGCTGAGCTTTGAGGCCTGAAGCACTTTCCCGTCGATGCTTTGGACAAAGAACTGGCCTGTTTCCAAGGGCCAGCGCCAAAGGAAACTTGTGGCATGTAGTGACGGATAATAATTCACATTGGAATAATTGTTAAACAAGTTGCCTTCCTCGGCTAAAAACTGGCGCGGTTCGGGTAATGGAAACGGCCTGATTTTTTCAATTGGCGTATTGCAACAGGCCCAAAGGTTTTTATAAAAGGTCTGTGGAGGAAGCAGGGTGACGTCCAGCGTAGTGCTCGAATTCAGCCCGACCTTGCCATCAATGCCGATCGTCTGGTAGGCATACGTAAAATCGAACGGACTGGTTTGGGCATCAACAGTTTGCTCGGAATGCAGTGCCAGCGAAGCCCGGCGGAGTTGGTGGATATCCCGGATTCCGGTCAGCGTGCCGAATTGCAGCACCTGGTCTTGCACCAGCGGATTTTGAGGGCTCCAGGTCGACATCTCGCCGGTACTGCGGTCAAAGCGGGTGATTTGTGCGCCCCAGGTATGTTCGGCTTTGGGTGGAAAACGCAGGGCCGTGAATGGGATGCGCATTTCAACCGTCCAGCCCCCGGCAAACTGCCGGACGGCGCTTTTCCAGATGGCGTCCCAGGTGGCGCCTGCTTGCCTGTCGTCGAGCTGAACACCGGCGGCGGTCACGGTAAAATTGAAGGCCAGTTGATCGTCGTTCCAGGTGTCGAGGCTGACCTTGAGCCAGTCGCCGGTAGCATTGCCGTCGCGGATGCCGGCGTCGCGGCGGATGCCGCCATCATCGGGGTCGAAGCAGCGGGCGGCGAAGTAGAGGTCGGTTTGCGTATAAAAAATGCGGCATTCGGTTTGGCAGTGCGGGCTGGTTCCAAAAACCGGGTAGGCGGTGGTAAACTCCGCCAACGGAGCCAGTTGTTGCCAGCAGCTGTCGGTCAGGTCGCCGTCTATTTCGGGGTGCAAATTCAGAAAGGGGAGTTCAAGGCTTTTTGGTTGTTGAGCAAACAGGGTGGCCGTCGTAAGGAACAGGGCGGCAATCAGGTAAGATTTCTTCATAGGTTCGGGTGTTAAATTGGAAGGTCTAAATTAAACGCCCTGCCGGGAAAAAATGCTGTTTTGCAGAAAAAACATGAGTCGTCCCCAATTTTGGGTGATGCCAGTTTTGATTTAGCTCGATGATAAATATGCGACGCAATCGGCCTTATTCAAATCCCGATTTTGCGCAATCGGAGGCGGTTTTTAGCAAAACCATGTTTGAGTCCCGATGAGGAACGAATCGGGGCGAGTTTGGTTTTGCACCGCCGTAGATTTCGGGCAAAATCGTTGGATTTGAATACAGCCTTGATTTTTTTGGTTCTTTTTGCATCAAGGCAAAAAGAACACAATGTGCTGGTTTGTAGGATATTAAAATATTTTTTTGTAATAAAAAATCCCGAATTTTTCTATTTTGAAAAATTCGGGATGGTTCAGGTTTGCACTCCGCACGCGTTTACATCGGGTGCGCGTGCAAATTCACCACCTTGGAAGTAAGCGCGCCATCGTGGTCGAGCTGCGCCCAGATTTCCAGTTCCAGGTTGGTGTGCTCGGTGACGTTGTTGGTCCAGGTTTCATCGATGGAGAGCACCAGGGCGTGGTCGTGCGCATCGGCGCTGAACAGTACGGTGCCGTCGGCTTTTTTACGCAGTTCCAGTTTCCAGCCGTGCAACGACTCCTTGCCGGTCAGCGTGGCCTTTATGGCCAGGGTAGCGCCGGGCATTACCATTTGCCCTTCCGTGGGCGAACTGATTTCAATCGTGGCTTCATTCGCGGGGTCTTCGTCTTTGTTGCAGGCGTTCAGCGAAACCAGGCCGGCGATTGCAAGAATGGGGAGCAAAAAAAAGAGGTATTTTTTCATGATGTGTTTTTTTTGAAAAATGGTCATTTGCCGCGGCATTTTCTTTGCCGGGGACAGTTGACCTAAACTTAAAACAGAGAAAATCAAATTCTTCCTGGGGCTTCGGGCCGTAAGACAAATGAATGGTTCATCCAGGCGGTTTGAAAATTTGCCGGAAAACCATTTGATCGCGCGGCAACGCCATGCCAAACACTGCGCAATGCAGCTGCCGCGTGTGTTCAAGCCGGATAAGTGGCGCACTGCCATCCGGGAGGAGGAAAGCGGCCGTTTCGGCTTTTTCCCAAAGTTTTACCGGGAGTACCGGTCCGTCGTTTTGGGCAGGGTTGTCAATTATTTTGAGTTGCTTTGCCAGGTAACATTTGCCGTTACACCGTTTTTCCGGGTTGTTCCGGTTGATGCATTCCCTGGCAATGATCTCGGCTTTATTCCACATATACCAGCCCAGCACACCGGTTTTGATCAAAACCGGTGTGCTGATGAGAAATAGCAACCCCAGGACAAAAAAGCGAGTCATGCTGGCGCAAAGGTGAATACTTTACCAAATGAGTGTATCCGATTTATGTCATTTGTATTGCTAATCTTTATCAAAAACCCGCGTTTGGGGCAGGTGAAAACGCGGCTGGCGCGCACCGTTGGCGATGCTGAAGCACTGCGGATATATCATCTTTTACTGGAAAAAACACGGCAGGCTGCGCTGGAGGTTAAGGTCGGCCGCTGGTTGTTTTATTCGGATTTTTCGGAAACCGGCGATGCCTGGCCGGAAGCGGAATTTACCAAATTCGTTCAACAGGGCGACGATCTCGGGATACGTATGCAAGGGGCTTTTCACCAAGCCTTCGACGCCGGTGCATCCCGGGTGGTGATCATTGGCAGCGACTGCCCGGAGATCAGTGGAAATTTGCTTGAACAGGCTTTTGCGGCCCTGGAGCATACTGATTTTGTACTTGGGCCCAGTTTTGACGGCGGGTATTACCTGCTGGGTATGCGGGCTTTTTCGCCCTGGGTATTCCAGGGGATTGTCTGGAGTACGGACTCGGTGTTCTCGGCTACGGTCAAAAAAATACAGGCAGCAGGAAAATCATTTTCCTTGCTGCCTGTATTGCGGGATGTGGACACGGCGGCCGATTGGGAGGCTGTCTCATAAGTTATTCTTTCAACACTAAGCGCACTAAAAACACTAAAATCACCCTATGAACTTAGTGAAAACTTAGTGGTGCTTAGTGATTTTAGTGGCAAAAACCACTTTATGAGACAACCTCTAATAAAACAACCACTTCCCAATTTCCTTGAACGACACTTTTTTCCCGTACAGTAAAATGCCTACCCGGTAGATCCGGCCGGCCATCCAAACGAAGAAAAAGGCGGCGCCGATGGTCAGCACCAGCGACAAGATAATTTGCCACATTGGCGGACTGAAGGCCATTCGGAAGGGCATGACAATGGGCGAAAACAGCGGAAACATCGACGCGAACACCATGAGCCCGCTGTCGGGGTTTCGGATGCCTACAAAAGCCACGATGTAAAACGCCAGGATGATCGGAATGGTCACCGGAAGCACCAGCGCCTGGCCCTCGCCGTAGTCGTCGCCCATGGCCGAGCCGATTGCCGCGAACATGGAGGAGTAGATGAAATAGCCGCCCAGGAAAAAGATGACGAAGGAGCCGACCAGCAGCGTCCAGTTTTGCTTACCCAGTTCGGAAAATACGCGGAAGGCTTCCCCCTGGGCCATTTCCGGATCGATCTGCGGTTGGCCGGCGGTTACCGGCGGTTGCATGGCTTGCGGGTCAACGTCGACCAGCAGGGGTACCACAAACATCACCGCGCCGCTGAGTACGATCCAGGCCACTACCTGCGTGAGGCCCACCGCCCCGGCCCCGATAATTTTGCCCAGCATGAGCTGGAAGGGTCGAACGCTCGACATCATCACTTCCACAATACGGTTGGTCTTTTCCTCCATAACCGACCGCATGACCATTTGTCCGTACATCATCACCATAAAAAACATGATGAAGGCCATGATGCCGCCGATCACCAGGCCGACGCCAATGGTGTATTTGCTCTCATCTTCGCCTTTTTCGGTAATTTTTTCCGGGTCAATGGACACATCCGTATCGAGGTATTCCAGGCTGGCCCGGTCGAGGTGCAGGGAGTCGATTTTGAACTCGCGTACTTTTTTAGCAACCCGCCGCTCAATGAACTCGCGCTTTTCAGGCGCCATTTTTTTATCGGAATAATAAAAGATCGTCAGGTCATTTTGCTTGAGACTGGCGAGCTGCGGAATGCGCAGCACACCATCATATTGACCTTCGACAACGGCTTCTTTCAGTTGCTCCAGCGTGCGCCCGCCCGAGGGGATATACCGCACACCTTTTTCGTCGGGGATAATGCCTACTACGCCGGCTTCATCCTGCACGACAACATTGATCTCGCCGCCGCTTTCGTACTTCGTCAGCCCGACGATCACCAGAAAATACACCAGCAGGCCAACCGGCGCGAGCAGGGTGCCGATGATGAACGATTTTTTGCGCACCCGGGTCAGGTATTCGCGCTGTATGATGAGTTTTAATTTGCTCATGATTCAGATTAGATTTTGAGGTTTCTGGTTTCCGGTTAGAAGGTTTCTGGTTGTTCACCATTCCGCAATGGTATTAACCAGAAACCTTCTAACCGGAAACCAGAAACCTTTTAGTTTTGAGTTTCTTCGACGCGGCGGATGAAGATTTCGTTGAAGGTGGGCAGGATTTCCTGAAAACGGGTCACGTGTATGTTTTGCTGAACGAGGTAGCGCAACAAGTCGCCGCTTTGGTTTTCATGTTCCAGTTGAACGGTGATATATCCGTTGGATGCGGGTATCACCTGGAATTTCTCACCAAAATCGGCCGGCAGTGCATCCGGTGTTTCAATCCGGTAGAGGTTTTGTTTGAATTCGTTTTTGATCGTGTTCACCTCACCAAAAAGGACATTTTTACCCCGGTTGATCAGCACGATGTGTTCGCACATTTCCTCCACCTGTTCCATGCGGTGGGTGCTGAAAATGATGCTGATGCCGGCTTCGTTGAGTGCCCGTATTTCGTCTTTGATCAACGTAGTGTTGATGGGGTCGAGGCCGCTGAACGGTTCGTCGAGGATCAGGAGTTTGGGCTTGTGCACTACCGTGGTGATAAACTGGATTTTCTGTTGCATCCCTTTCGACAACTCTTCCACTTTTTTGTTCCACCAGTCGGTAATTTCAAATTTTTCAAACCAGGTGTTGATCTCCTTGCGGGCATTTTTTTCCGATAGTCCTTTGAGTTGTGCCAGGTACATCAGGTGCTCGCCGACCTTCATTTTTTTGTACAAACCGCGCTCCTCGGGCATGTAGCCGATTTGTTCGGGGGTGCGGTCGTTTAGTTTTTCACCATCCAGCCGTATTTCCCCTTCATCGGGGCCGGTGATGGTGGTGATCATCCGGATCAGGGAAGTTTTTCCCGCGCCGTTGGGGCCCAACAAACCGAATACACTGCCCTTGGGCACGTCAAACGTTACATTGTCTACAGCGGTATGTTTGTCATACCGCTTGGTTACATTTTGAATGGAAAGTATCATAAGCGAAGGCTCTTTTCGTTAACCGGCCGGCAATTTCGGAAGCTTTGCCCGGTAAATGCAGCGTTTATCGGCGAAAGCCCGGAAAAACTATTTTTCTTTGAGGAAAAATTCGGTAAACGATTGGATTTGGCGCCTGGGGACCGTCTGGCAACCTGCCAGATTCTACTCTCGAAATGGAGCGCATTTACAGCCACACGATTATGTTGACCATTCACAATTATATCAACGGCCTCAACCACCCGCCCGCCACGGGCGAGTACATCGACAATGTAAACCCGGCCACCGGCGAGGTGTACGGGAAAATTCCCGATTCGGGGCAAACGGATGTGAACCTCGCCGTGGAGGCCGCGCAGGCTGCTTTCCCGGCCTGGTCAGCTATGCCGCTCGAACAGCGCCACGACATCCTGCGCAACATCAGCGACGGCATTCTCGCCCGGCTGGATGTGCTGGCTGAGGCGGAAAGCCTGGATTCGGGCAAAACCATCGCGGCCGCCCGGTTGGTAGACATCCCGCGCGCGGCCCTGAATTTCAAGTTTTTCGCCACGGCACTGCTGCATTTCGCCTCTGAAAGTCACGCCATGCCGGGCGCCGTCAGTTATACCCTGCGCCAGCCGCTGGGTGTGGTGGGCGGTATTTCTCCCTGGAACCTGCCCTTGTATTTGTTTACCTGGAAAATTGCGCCGGCACTGGCTGCGGGCAATTGCGTGGTGGGCAAACCTTCCGAGATTACGCCGCACACGGCCTTTTTGCTGGGTGAAATTTGTACCGAAGCCGGCCTGCCACCCGGCGTGTTCAATATTGTGCACGGGCTGGGCCCGCGGGCGGGCGAGGCTATCGTCCGGCACCCGGATGTGAAGGCAATTTCGTTCACCGGCAGTACCCGGGCCGGCGCCGAGATCGCCCGAATTGCGGCCCCCATGTTCAAAAAGCTATCGCTCGAACTGGGCGGCAAAAACCCCAACCTCATTTTCGCCGACTGCGACTATGACCGGATGCTGGAAACCACCCTCGGATCGTCGTTCAACAACCAGGGACAAATTTGCCTCTGCGGTTCGCGGATTTACGTCGAGCGCTCGATCTATGCCCGGTTCAAAAAGGATTTTGTGGAAAACGTGCGCGCCATGCGCGTGGGCGACCCTGCCGACCCGAAAAGCCGGTTGGGCGCCGTGGTGTCGAAAATGCATTTTGAAAAAGTGCTGTCCTACATCGAACTGGCGAAACAGGAAGGCGGCTCGGTGCTGTGTGGCGGGCATGCCGTGCAACTTTCCGGCCGGCTGGCCGGTGGCTATTACATTGCCCCCACGGTTGTTGAGGGCTTGCCGCTGGAATGCCGGACAAATCAGGAGGAAATCTTCGGTCCGGTGGTAACCATTCAGCCCTTCGACTCCGACGATGAAGCCCTGGCTTTGGCCAATGGCGTGCCGTATGGCCTGAGCGCTACTTTGTGGACAAACAATTTGAAGCGGACGCAACGGTTTGCCCGGGAATTGCAGGCGGGTATCCTGTGGGTCAACTGCTGGCTGCTGCGCGACCTGCGCACGCCGTTTGGCGGGGTAAAACAATCGGGCGTAGGCCGTGAGGGCGGCTGGGAGGCGATGCGTTTTTTTACAGAACTGAAGAATGTTACGGTGGCGGAGTGAAGGGGAATTGCGTATTTTTGTTGAAATTCTGCAAGAATGACAATCGAAATCGCTGATGATATCCTGGTGCCGGGAAAAATTTCCAAAGAAGATATTCGCCTTGGGATTGCGCTTTGGCTGTTTCAGGAAAAGAACATTGCCCTCGGAAAATGCGCGGAGTTAGCCGGCATGCATAAAATTCAGTTTCAAAAAGAATTGGCCAAGCGAAAAATACCGCTGCATTATGGCGAAGAAGACTTGCAACGTGATATTCAGGCAGCCCGACAAATACCATGATTGTCGTTTCCGACACCTCTCCTGTTTCAAATTTATTGCAAATCGAAAAACTCGATTTACTCCGGGACATTTTTGGTGAAGTTATCATTCCCCCCGCTGTATTGCTGGAAATACGCGCCTTAGAACATTTTGGAATTGATCTCTCCTCTTTTAGTACAAGTGATTGGATACGGGTGGAGCAGCCAAAAGCATCCGAAGCTGTCGCCGGCTTACGGCATAATTTGGATGCGGGCGAATCAGAAGCTATCGTGTTGGCAGTGGAAATGCAAGCAGATTGGATATTGCTGGACGAACGTCAGGCAACAAAAATAGCGGAAGAAAAGGGGCTTCATCCAATTGGCCTGATCGGCATCCTAATCAAGGCTAAGGAAAAAGGACTTATCCCTGCCGTTGTTCCATTAGTCGAAGAACTCCGGCATAAAGCCGGATTTTGGATTACCGATCACTTGTTGGCCAGAATCAGGGAACTGGTTAGCGAATAAATTCAACTGCTGGCTGCTGCGCGACCTGCGCACGCCGTTTGGCGGGGTAAAACAATCGGGCGTAGGCCGTGAGGGCGGCTGGGAGGCGATGCGTTTTTTTACAGAACTGAAGAATGTTACGGTGGCGGAGTGAAGGGGAATCCTCACCAATCTTTCTTCGTCCGGTCCGGCCGCGCTTTCGGTGGCAGGGCCCGGTAACGTCGGGCATTTTTTGCCTCTTCCACTTCGATAATGGTGTTCAGTTTTTGACGGGCCGCTTCGGCGGTCATGGTGCCGCTGGGTGTTTCTCGTTTTTGCGGCGCCTGCGCCCGGTCTACGTAGTAGTTCCGCGGCGGTGGTGGCGGTGGTGGGGGAGGTGGCGGCGGTGGCGGATCTTGTTTTTCATTCAGTTTGTTCCGGGCGATTTGCAGGTTTTTTTTGCCGTCGGCGCGGTTGGGTTTCAGGCGCAGGCTGCGCTGGTAGGCGGTGATCGCTTCGCGGTATTTTCCTTGCTGGAGGTACACGTTTCCAAGGTTGAAATAAGCATCAGATTGGACTTGAGTCGAACTGCGGCTTAGTGCTGCAGCCTGGTAATGCCGGATGGCGGCATCCAGGTTGCCCTGCTGGTAGGCAGCATTACCGGCGTTATAAGCGGCAGTGGGGTCGCCCGAAGCTTCCTGGTAGGCTTTTTCAGCATCCTGGTATTTTTTCTGATCGTAGAGTTTGTCGCCCTGGCGGAGTTCGCTGTGGGCGGCGGATTGGGCGGAGAGGGAAATGGTGGTGAGTAGTTGAACTAAAACTGCTGCGAGTCGGCCCCACCCCCATCCCCTCCCCCCGAGGGGAGGGGGGCCTGATTTCGTAATACTTATTGATTTCGGTTTCGGAATCAAATATTGAAATGAGGGCAAGCGCCCCTCCCCCCGGGGGGAGGGGCAGGGGGTGGGGCCGGCAAAAGGAAATATGAGAACTATCATAGCTGTAAAACTCAATTTTTCTGTTTCCGCCACCACAGTACCTGCTCGGCCAATAAAAACAACAGGCAAGGCAGCAAGAGCCATTGAAAATAAAAAACATACTCCGTTTTGGCGCGCGCTGAAACAGTGGCTTTTTGCAAACGGTCCAGGTCACGGGCAAGTGTTTTGACCGCGGCTGTCCCGTCGGCTGCCAGGTACATTTTTCCGCCACCGGCGCCGGCCAGTTGGCGCAAAAATGCCGCATCTAGGCGGCTGTGGACCACCTGCCCGCTTACATCGCGCTTGACGCCACGCGGAGCCACCGGAATAGTTCCGCCTTCCACCGTACCCACGCCAAGCGTGTACACCGTTAGCCCTTCCACCCGGGCATCCTGTGCGCGGGCAAGGGCATTTTCACCGTGATTTTCGCCGTCGGTGATCAGGATGAGTCCGCGTCCGGCGGTCGAGTTGGATTCAAACATGCGGTCGGCCAGTTCCAGTGCCGAAGCGGCAGCCGTGCCCTGGTTGGCAATGTATTCCGGACTCGCATTTTGTAAAAAACTGTTCACGGCATCGTAATCGGTCGAAAGGGGCATTTGGGGGTAGGCATCCCCGGCAAAAAAGATCAACCCGATCCGGTTGCCTTCCAATTCCTGCACCAGTTTTAGCGCCGTACGTTTGGCCAGTTCCAGGCGGTTGGGTTCCACATCTTCGACGAGCATACTCTGGGAAATATCCAGGGCCAGCACGATATCGGCGCCCTGCCCTTCTTTTGCCGGTAATTTTACCAACTTTCGGGGGTTGGCAATTGCCAGTACGAGCAACACCATGGCCAACCCGAACAACACATTTTTTATCCAAAAACGCCGAGCCGAAAAGCCCTGCAACAAGCGCTGGGCCAACGCCGGTGATCCAAGGCGCTGCAAAGTGCGCCGCCGCCAGGTCCAGTACACCCACAGCAGGAAGGCCTGAAGCAGCACTACCCAGAGTAGGAACAGCAGGAGCGGATTTTCGAATGTTGGCATATTTTATATCGTTACTGGTTTCTGGTTAGAGGGTTACTGGTTGTTCAACTTCCCGGGATGGTATTAACCAGAAACCGTCTAACCAGAAACCAGTAACCTTCTTTCTAACCTCATACAGTTATGACCCGCAGCGGCCCCCAGCGCAGGAACAATTCCAGCACCAGCAGGCAAAATGCGGCATCGAGCAACCAAAAGAACAATTCCGTTTTTTGCTCGACCTTTTTGATCGTGATCTTTGCTTTTTCCAATTGGTCGATTTGGGCGTATATCGTTTGCAGGTCGTTGGGGGAATAGGCCCGGTAAAAACGGCCCTTGCTCAGGCGGGCCACGTCGGCCAGTATGGTTGAATCGAATTCCATCTGGCGCGCTGCAAAAATGTAACTGCCATCAAAATTCCGGCGGCTGGGCGACTGCACCACGCCATCTTTTCCAATGCCAACCGTATACACCCGGACGCCCAGGGCTTGCGCCATCTCAGCGGCTTCGACAGGCCCGATTTCACCCGTATTGTTTTCGCCGTCGGTGATCAGGATAACAACCCGCCCCGGCGAGGGGCTGTCTTTCAAATGATGCACGGCCGTGGCAATGCCCATGCCGATGGCCGTGCCATCTTGCAGCTTACCCACTTGCAGGTTATTGACGAAACCCTTGAGCAGGCGCCGGTCATTGGTCAGGGGGCATTGGGTGAAGGCGCCGCCGGAGAAGGCCACCAGGCCGATCCGGTCAAAAGGCCGGCGGCTGATGAAGTCGATGGCTACTTCTTTGGCCACAGTCAGGCGGTCGGGTGCAAAATCTTTGGTCAGCATGCTGGGCGAAATATCGAGCACCAGCAGGATGTCCATGGCTTCGGCCTCGGTTTCATCTTCGTACCACAGCAGTTGCGGGCGGGCCATGGCGGTGATCAACAAGGCCAGGACAAACCAGCGCAGCGCCTGCAGCCAGCTCCGGGCATATACCACCCAGGTTTTTACGCCCTTCATGGCGGTTTGCCGCGACACCTGCAGGGTCACGTGCCGTTGCGTGGCTGCCCGCCGGTAGCGAAAAATCAACCAGGGGAGCAGCAGGAGCAGGAGCAGCCAGTATGGTTCGGCGAAGGTCAAGTTGATTTACGATTTACGATTTACGATTTGAGAATTGCGGTTTAAGCGGTAGCCAAAACCAGTGTTTTTGCCTTTTCCAGGGCTTCTTCATGGTAGGATTTTGGGGGTTCCATTTCGGCGTATTTGACAAGGTCGGATTGTTGAAGCAGAAAATTGAGCGGCGATTTTTGGGTATCGGGAAAATCAGTTTTTTTCAAAAGCGCAGCAATCTCGCGGGTGGTCGATTCCAGGGCCGGCACGCTGTACCGGTTTTCCAGGTATTCGCGAATAATCAGGCTCAATTCGGCATAATACGCCAGCAAATCGCCTTTCAGCCAGGGTTTTTGCTGTTCGAGTGCCGCCAGTTTTTCCAGGGCAATTTTATCTGCCGGCGGCGGCGGTGCGGCAAGGGGTACCGGCATGGGTACGGCTTTTTTTCGCGGTTTTTTCCGCCGGAGCAACCAGGCTAGTGCCAGCACACCAGCCAGCGCGCCCAGGGCCCAGGGCCAGTGATCGTACCACAGGACCGGTTCGCGCCGGATATCGCGGATGGCCGCCATATCCTTCAGGTCCGCATTTTTGAACATGGTGGTAATCGCAAGGTCAACCGGGTTGGTTTGGATGGTGTCGCCCAGGTGCAGAAAAACGGTGAGCGGGGGCAGTTGCAGCGAAGTGGTATCGAAGCTGATCAGGGTGAACTGCTGCACCCAGTGCGTACCGGAGCGCGTCCAGTTGGAGCGGGAAAGCACATTGTCAGCCGGAAATTGTTTTTGCCAGGCGGCAAAACTCACCCGCTTTGGCGCCACCGCAGTACCGGCCACCAACACGCGCAGGGCAAAGGTGTCGCCCGGTTCGATGCGCGCGGGGTTGAGCACGGCATTGGCCTGCGCCTGTCCGGGCAAGGTTTGCGGCAGCAAAATTCCGCAAAACAGCGCCAGGGCCGGTAGTCCTGTTTTCCACAAACTAACCATGCGCCACAATTTTTGACCGCTGCGCAAAAAACTGCAACAGGGCGTTTACATAGGGTTGGTTGGTGCACAAACTCAGGAAATCAGCGCCGGCGCGCCGGAACATATTCTGCGTATTGGCCTTGTGCTGTTCGAAGGTAGACCGGTACTGCCGCCGCAGGCGGGTGCTGGTGGTATCCACCCAGCTTTGTTCGCCGGTTTCGGCATCGGCTACGCGCAACACGCCCACGTCGGGCAAGTCGCGTTCGAGCGGATCCCAGCAGTGGATGCCGATACAGTCGTGCCGGCGGGCCAGGATGCGCAGGGTATCTTCGTAGCCGGCAGCCAGGAAGTCGGAGAGGATGAAACACACGCTGCGTTTTTTCAGCACATTGTGAATGAACTGGAGTGCGCCTTTCATATCGGTGCCGCGGCCACTGGGTTTGGCGGTCAGAATTTCGCGGATGATGCGCAGGATGTGGGTTTTGCCTTTTTTAGGCGGGATGAACAACTCGATGCGGTCGGAAAAAAGCAATACGCCCACCTTGTCGTTGTTGGCAATGGCCGAAAAAGCGAGCACGGCGCAAAGTTCGGTCAGGTATTCCTCCTTGAACTGTGTGTGGCTGCCAAACACCGCCGAACCACTCACATCGACCAGCAGCATGACCGTGTTTTCCCGCTCTTCTTCAAAAACTTTGATGTAGGGCTCACCGGCGCGGGCAGTCACGTTCCAGTCGATGGCCCGCACATCGTCGCCGGGGTGGTACAGCCGTACATCGCTGAACGACATGCCCCGCCCCTTGAAGGCGCTGTGATAGCCCCCCGTGAACAGGTGACTGCTCAGGCCCCGCGTTTTGATCTCGATCTTGCGGACTTTTTTTAGTAGCTCGGTGGAAGTCATGATTTTTTTAAGTCAAAACGCAAAATGTAAAATATAAAAGTCAAAAGGTAAGTCTCGGGGTAGGGGCTTTAGATTCGTAAATCGGCGAAGGGTACCCTACGTGTTAGTCTCCCTTTTCCATTTTGACTTTAACATTTTACATTTTGACTTTGCATTCTTACGGTATCACCACAGTTTGCAATATCCGTTCAATAATATCCTCCTGGCTGATGTTCTCCGCTTCGGCTTCATAGGTCAGGCCGATGCGGTGGCGCATGGCGTCGGGACAAATGTCGCGTACGTCATCGGGCGTCACATAGCCCCGGCGGTTGATGAATGCCAGCGCGCGGGCGGCCTGCGCCAGGGCAATGCTGGCCCGGGGAGAGGCGCCGTAGCTGATCAGCGGCGCAATTTGCTCCAGGCCGAAGCGCGCGGGTTCGCGGGTTGCGAAAATGATATCGAGGATGTACTGCTCGATCTTTTCGCTGAGGTGCACTTTTTCACAGCCTTGCGGGCCTCGAGCAGCGTTTCCACCGGGATCACTTTTTTTACCTGGAGGTTTTCGCTGTTCAGGTTGCGGCGGATGATTTGACGCTCGTCTTCCTGAGACGGGTATCCGATTTTTACTTTCAGCAAAAACCGGTCGACCTGTGCTTCCGGGAGCGGGTAGGTGCCTTCCTGTTCGATGGGGTTTTGAGTGGCCAGCACCAGGAAGGGCTCTTCCAGTTTGAAGGTTTGGGTCCCGATGGTCACCTGCCGTTCCTGCATAGCTTCCAGCAGGGCGCTTTGCACTTTGGCTGGGGCGCGGTTGATCTCGTCGGCCAACACAAAATTGGAAAAAATGGGGCCTTTGCGCACCGTAAATTCAGCCTTGGCCGGATTGTAAATCTGGGTGCCCACCACGTCGGCAGGCAGCAAGTCGGGGGTAAACTGGATGCGGCTGAACCCGGCGTCTACGGCTTGTGCGAGGGTTTTGATGGCCAGCGTTTTGGCCAGGCCGGGCATGCCTTCCAATAAAATATGCCCCCGGGTGAGTAAGCCCACGAGCAGGCGCTCCATCATGGCGTGCTGGCCGACGATGACCTGCGCAGTGGCCTCCATTAATTTATCAATAAATGCGCTTTCGGCTTGAATTTGCTTGTTCAGCGCTTCGACGTCGAGGTGTTGTTGCATGAAAAAAATTGGTCTTGCGTTTAATTCTGTGCAAGTAACGTTAACACATCGAGTCAGGGTGTCTGTAGTGTGTCTTTTTTGTGAATTTGGGGGAAATCCCTGAATGGCAGATATGTTCAGGTAATGGTTTTACCCGGAATGCGTTTATTAGCGTTGGTAACCGGGTTGTTTCCAGCCTGCTGTTTTGCTGAATAAACCGGCGGCCCCCATTTCGTTTAAAACTCAATGAGACATGCGGCGTATCCGCACAGGAAAACCGGTCTAAGCCGGCGGCAAAAACACCCCATCCACCATCCGCAAAATCCCCGCCGGGTTCTCCTCCTGCAACGCTTCCGGCAGCAAACGATCCGGAAAATTCTGAAACGCCACCGGCCGCACAAACCGGAAAATAGCCGCGGTGCCCACCGAAGTGCTGCGGCTATCAGTCGTGGCAGGGTAGGGGCCGCCGTGCACCATGGCGTCGCAAACTTCCACGCCCGTCGGGAAGCCGCCGAAAAGTAGGCGCCCGGCTTTTTGCGCCAGCAGGTCGATGATGTCGGGGAAATCGCGGAAATCCTGTTCCGTGCCGTAAATCGTGGCCGTGAGCTGGCCGTGCAATGCGGCAATCACCCGGCTCAGTTGCTCAGCGTTTTCCCCGGCAACTACCAGTGTCGACGGACCGAAAACCTCCTCCTGGAGTTGCTCGTCCTGTAAAAAATGTGTGGCAGCTACCCGGAGCAAGGCGGCTTTGCCCTGGTTTTGCCCGGTAGCCTCCCGGCCTTCGGCCAGTACCGCCACGCCCGGACGCGTTGCCAGTGCTGCCAGGCCGTTTTCGTAGGCGGCGTTAATCCCGGCATTGAGCATAGTGCCCGCCGGGCTGGTTTGGATTTGCCGGCCGAGTGCATCCAGGAAACCGGGTAAACCCGGCGTGTCGGTGGTGATGACCAGTCCGGGGTTGGTGCAAAACTGCCCGACACCCAGCATAACCGAGCCGCAAAGGCCAGGAGCCACTTCGGCGCCCCGGGTTTTTAAAAAATCCGGCAGGATAAATACCGGGTTTACCGAACCCATCTCGGCGTAAACGGGAATGGGCTCGGGGCGCGCAGCCGCCAGGTCGAACAGTGCCCGGCCTGCTTTCAGGGAGCCGGTAAATCCTACTGCTTTCAACGCGGGGTGCTGCACCAGCATGCGGCTTTCGTGCACGCCACCGTGGATCATGGAAAAAACTCCGGGCGGCATGTCCGTTTTTTCTACTGCGGCAGCGATAGCGCCGGCCACCAGTTCGGAGGTTCCCGGATGCGATGGGTGTGCCTTGACAATCACCGGACAGCCGGCGGCCAGGGCCGAGGCGGTATCGCCACCGGCCACGGAAAATGCCAGCGGGAAGTTGCTGGCGCCAAAGATAGCTACCGGTCCCAGGGGAATGTACATGCTGCGCACATCCGGGCGGGGCAGGGGCGTGCGCTCGGGTTGTGCCCGGTCTATGCGGGCCTGCACCCAGGAACCTTCGAGCAGGGTGTCGGCAAATTTGTTGAGCTGGCCCACCGTTCGGCCGCGCTCGCCCTCCAGCCGGGCTTGCGGCAGGCCTGTTTCGGCCATGGCGCGCTCGATCAGGGCCGGGCCTAATGCGAGAATTTCTTCCCCGATTGCGCGCAAAAAACCGGCCCGTTGTTGCGCAGTTTTTCGGCGGTAGCCGGAAAAGGCTTCTTGTGCTGTTTCGGCTGCCCGGTTGATTTCGGCTTCGGTAGCCAGGGTAAACCGGCCATCCAGAGCAGCCCCGTTCGCCGGGTTGATTGCTTCAATCTGTTGCGAACCTTCGGCCGACAAGGCGCCGGCTATGTTGTTTTTTCCATGGATTTTCATGGTTGCATAGGTCGGCTTTTTTAGGGAAAAACAGGTGCCTGCGGCACGCGACATCGTTGTTTTTTTAAAAAAAATAACATCCCGCGTCGGGAGGCTCCGGCCGTTCAGTTTTCCACGATGCCGTAGAGGTTGGCTCATAAGTTAGTGTACAAAAGATAGCTTCCCAATTTTTAAACACATAGGCTCATAGAACACAGAGAAATATTCTTTGTGTTCTATGAGCCTATGTGTTTAAGAAATAATCTACGGCGGGTGAATACTTAGAAGTACTTATGAGTCAGCCTCATGGAGTGGCGGGCGACCGCAAGGGCCGCCCCTACGGGGTGCAGGTAGATTTTGGTAGTGAAATGGTCAACTTGTGCGCAGGGTTGCCGCCGCCATTTCCGGCGTGATATCCCGTTGCGCTTCACCAAACATTTCGTAGCCGACCATAAATTTTTTCACCGTGGCCGAGCGCAGCAAGGGCGGGTAAAATGCCATGTGAAAATGCCAGGCCGGGTGTTCCTGCCCGTCGGTGGGGGCCTGATGCAACCCGGCGGAGTAGGGAAAAGAGGTGTCGAACACCCGGTCGAAGCGTTGCGTGAGGTTTTTCAGAATAGCGGCAAAGGCATCTTTTTCGGCTTCGGTCATCTGGCCGATATGTTGAAAATGCCGGCGCGGCACGATCAACGCTTCGTAGGGCCAGACTGCCCAAAAGGGGACCAGGGCGACAAAATGGTCGTTGGAGCAGATCAGGCGCTCCTGCTCGGTCAGTTCCTGGCTCAGGTAGTCGCCCAACAGGCTGCGGCCGGTCGACGCCCAATGTTTTCCTTGTTGCACGCCTTTTTTGGCGGCTTCCTGCGGGATGGAGGTTTGTGCCCAGATCTGCCCGTGCGGGTGGGGGTTGCTGCAGCCCATGATGGCGCCCTTGTTCTCGAAGATCTGGACATGATTGATAAAATCGAGGCTGCCCAGTTCGCGGTATTCGTTTTCCCATAAATCCACCACTTTACGGATAGCTTCCACCGGCATGTCCGGCAGGGTGAGGGCATGGTTGGGCGAAAAACAAATGACCCGGCAAATACCGCGTTCCCCGTTGGCTTGCAGGAGGCCGTTTTGATAGGTGCCATCACCGGAGTCGGGCATCAGCGCGGCAAAATCGTTGGTGAAGACAAAGGTGTCGGTATAGGCCGGGTTTTGATGTCCGCCGGAGCGGATGTTGCCAGGGCACAGGTAGCAGGCCGGGTCGTACGCCGGGCGGTCTGCCGAAGCAATGGCTTCGGTTTTTCCCTGCCAGGGCCGTTTGGTGCGGTGCGGCGATACGAGCACCCATTCCCCCGTGAGGATGTTGTACCGGCGGTGGGGATCATTTGTGAGGTTGAGGGTGGACATGGTGTGCTGTTTGTTTTATTAAACGGGAGGGGGCGCCCCTACGGTTGCGCAACAACCCCCGCACCGTCTTCAATCGATACAAAATACGGTGTCAGATCGTAGCCGAAGCGCTGGCGGTATTTTGGGGCTACGTTGTCTACGAATTGCCCGCAGTATTTTTTTTCAAGTATATTGATCGTGCAGCCGCCAAAACCGCCGCCCATCATCCGGCTGCCGGCAACGAAGTCGAGGCCGGTAGTTTGGTCGACCAAAAAATCCAGTTCGGGGCAACTGACGGCGTAGTCGTGTTGCAGGCTGTGATGCGACTGGTAGAGCAGACTGCCCAGTTTTCGGATATCCCCGGCCGTCAGGGCCTGCGTGGCTTCCAGCACCCGTTGGTTTTCGGACACCACGTGGCGGCACCGGGCGTAGATGGTTTCCGGCATGCTGTTCTGAAAATCGCTCAGCATGGATAGTGAAACATCGCGCAGGTACGCAACTTCCGGGTATTTTTTTTGGATAACAGCAACGCCTTCCTCGCATTCGGCCCGCCGCCGGTTGTATTCGGAGGAGGCCAGGCTGTGCGAGACGTTGGTGTTCAGAAGCAGGAGCTGGTAGTCGCCCAGTTCGAGCGGGAAATACCGGTACTCGAGCGAGCGGCAGTCGAGCAGAATCACCCGGTTTTTTTGCCCCATCATGCTGGCAAACTGGTCCATGATCCCGCATTTGATCCCGACAAAATTGTGCTCGGCCAGTTGGGCTGCTTTGATCAGTTGGGTTTTGGACAAGCCCAGGTCAAACAATTCGTTCAGGCCGAAGGCCAGCGCACACTCCAGTGAAGCCGAGGAACTCATGCCCCCCCCGATGGGTACATCGCCTTTAAACGAGCCATCGAAGCCCTGCATTTGAGCGCCCAGTTTTTGCAATTCATGTACGACGCCGAGCACATAATTTTGCCAGCCGCCGGCCAGTGGTTTTACCTGATTCAGGCCAAAATTCAGGGTTTCATTCAGGTTGCCGGCAGTGATGCGGCATGCCGACGGATGCCCGTTGCGGTGCAAGCTGGCCACGGTTTTTTTGTCGATGGCGGCCGGCAGCACAAAGCCGTCGTTGTAATCGGTGTGTTCGCCGATGATGTTGATCCGGCCGGGCGACTGGACGGTTATGGATTGCCTGGGCATGGAGATTGGTTTGTTTTTTTGTGTGTGGCGTACTCGTCCTACGACTTCAAGTCGTAGGACGAGTAGGGTAACCGCTGCCACCAATTTTTACCAAAACACCGCATAGATCACCGCCAGAATACCGCAGATCGCAATGGCAGCCAGGTTGAATGTCTGACTTGTTTTAAACAAACCGGGTTCGATTTCGATTGCTTTGCGGTCGTCGGCTTTGTTTTCCATCAATGAAATTACCACCATTACAGCAGCGATCAGGAGGAAACAAATACCCATGCGATCAAGGAAGGGGATTTGCGGCGCTAAAAATTTGAATCCGGCGGAAAGCGGAATCGCCAGCACCACAGCAGCCAGGGCGGCGTTGGCGGAGGTGCGTTTCCAGAACAGGCCCAGCAAAAAGACGGCTACGACGCCCGGGCTGATAAAGCCGGTGTACTCCTGGATGTACTGGAACGCCTGGTCGAGATTGCCCAGCAGCGGCGCCACCACGATGCCCAGCAGCAGTGAAGCCGCTGCAGAAATCCGGCCGACCAGTACCAGGTGTTTTTCCTGGCCACCCGACAGGATGGAGTTGTCCGGCCCGGGGCTTTTTTTCATTAAAAACGGCCGGTAGATATCCAGCGTGAAAATCGTGGAGGCGCTGTTCACCATTGAGCTGAGGGAGGAGCCCACGGCAGCGATCAGCGCCGCAAAGGCCAGTCCTTTAAAGCCGGTGGTGACGTAATTGCTCAGCACCCAGGGGTAGGCTTCATCGGGTTTGCTGATGTCGGCCTGCAGCACGAACGCGGCAATACCGGGGATCACCACGATCAGGGGCAGCAGCACTTTCAGGAACGCGGCGAACACCGTTCCGTTCTGGGCTTCGTTGAGCGATTTGGCAGCCAGCGCCCGCTGGATGATGTACTGGTTGTTGCCCCAGTAGTACAGGTTGGCGATCCACATGCCGCCGATGAGTACGCTGATGCCGGGCAGATTGATGTACTCGGTATGGGCCTTGTCGAGGATCATGTCGAATTTTTCGGGGGCCCGCTCGACCAGCATGGCCAACCCGCCCATTACGCTGCCGCCCATGGCAT
Organism: Lewinellaceae bacterium; assembly: GCA_016716135.1. GTDB lineage: Bacteria > Bacteroidota > Bacteroidia > Chitinophagales > Saprospiraceae > M3007. The sequence continues at coordinate 658,992 of JADJWX010000002.1, forward strand.
TGAGCACGAGCACGCTGGCCATCAGACCCCCCAAGATGAGCACGGCCACTTGTACGACATCGGTCCAGACCACCGCTTTCAGACCACCGAAAATAGAAAAGGTGGAAGCAAAAATGGCCAGGCCGATAACACCTGCCAGCAGCGGAATGCCCATGATGCTTTGCAGGGCCAGACCGCCGAGGTAGAGTACCGACGTGATGTTGACAAAAACGAAGAGCAGTACCCAGAAAATGGCCAGGCCTGTGCGCACGCGGCTATCAAAACGTTCTTCCAAAAACTGCGGCATGGTGTAGATGCCCTTTTTCAAAAAAATGGGCAGGAAATACTTGGCAACAATGATGAGCGTGGCGGCAGCCATGAGTTCGTAGGAGGCGATGGCCAGGCCTACAACATAACCCGAGCCGGACATGCCGATGAACTGCTCTGCCGAAATATTGGAGGCGATCAGCGAGCCGCCCACCGCCCACCAGGGCAGCGATTTGGAAGCCAGAAAATAATCTTGCGTGGTATCCTGTTTGCCGCGGGAAATCCACAAGCCGAAGCCCATCATGAAGATGATCCAGCCGGCGAAAACGACGAGGTCGGTAGTTGAAAAATTGAGCATGTGTTGGCGATGGTTTTGTCAGTTGCTGTGCGAACGCTCGTTCGGCACTTGCCGGGCGGAAGGGCCGGCGAGGGACGAAAGGTGCGACTTGTCGGGGCGAAATTCAAATTTTCGCTGGGCTAAATTTGATTGCTGCGGGCTTGGCGGGTATGCCGGGCGAACGTTTTGCGGGCAAGCCGGTTTTCGGTCGTGTTGCCGGTTTTGCCCCGGATAGCCTCAGCGATTATTGATCAGGTTGATAACCAGGCGGATCATCAGTTCCTTATCTGCCGGATTGCTCTGTGCCACCAGGAGCGCAAGGACAACCAGTGCATTATCGTTGATCTTCAACTCACCGGATTTTTTAAAACGGTGTTTGTTTTTCTCCAGAAACCAGATGAAGAGAAAGGCGCCGATGCGTTTGTTGCCGTCGTTGAACGGGTGGTTTTTGATGGTCAGGTACAGGAGGTTTGCGGCCTGCTCTTCGATGCTTCGGTACAGGTATTCGCCATCGAATGTCTGGACGATGTTGCCGAGAATGCCCTGGAAACTGTTGTCTTTCTGATTGCCGAATAGTTCGGTGGCTTCTTTTTGGGCGATGAGCTGCATTTTCAATTCGGTGATGGCGGATACCGCCTCGGCATATTCGATCTCATAGGTGATGTTTTCATTTACAGCGCTTACAGAAAGCTCCTGGCTATCGAACTGGTTGAGCAGGACAAAACTCTGGGTGTAGTGGGTGATGATGTCGAGCAGGCCTTTGGCTTCGTGCGCCAGAAGTGCCTCGGATTGCCCGGTTTCGCGGATCAGTTGAACGGTTTGCTCGAGCTCGCGCATGTTTTGCGCGAGTTGCTTCAACCGTTTTTCATTGAGTGCGTAGCCTTGTACGAGATAGTCTTTCAGGCGTTGGGTAGCCCAGATGCGGAATTGGGTGCCGCGTTTGGAATTCACCCGGTAGCCTACCGAAATAATGACATCCAGGTTGTAAAACTTTACCTGGCGCGTGACCTGGCGGCTGCCCTCGGTTTGAACCTGTAAATATTCTTTACAAGTTGCCGGCTCTTCTAATTCACCCTCTTCATAAATATTTTTGAGGTGACGGTAATGTTTTGAGGAGTGGTTTGAAACAACTCCCCCATTTGTTTTTGCGTAAGCCAAACCGTATCGGCTTCCAATTTGACCTCGACCTGCGTTTGCTGGTCCGCGCTTTCATAAATAAGTACTTCGCCTTTGCTTTCCATGGTTGTCTTTTTAAAACAAATATCGCGGAAGCAGGGCGCTGCTTAAAACATTTTGTGGTAATCTGGTATATTTTTTTTAATTGCATATTTGGTGCGGAAGGGTACTTGACCCCGGGCTCCGCCGTCCAAATTATCCCTCCCCACCACCATGCACCGTCTCCATAATCGCCCGGAAACTATCCAAACCCGCCTCAATATTTTCAATGATCTCCGCAGCCAGGATATCCGGGTCGGGCAGATTGTCCAAATCGGCCAGGCTTTGGTCTTTGAGCCAGAAAATGTCGAGGTTGGTTTTGTCGCGGGCAATGATCTCTTCGTACCTGAACTTCCGCCAGCGCCCCTCCGGGTTTGCTTCGGAGTACGTTTCTTCCCGGACGTGCCGGTTGGCCGGGTTGTAGCAGCGGATAAAATCCTGCAAATCCTCCAGGGCCATGGTTTTCTTTTTCAGGGTGTGGTGCACGTTGGTGCGGTAGTCGTACATCCAGACCTCCTTCGTCCAGGGTTCCTTGGCCGCCGGTTTGTTGTCGAAAAACAGGACGTTGGCCTTCACGCCATGGGCGTAAAAAATACCCGTGGGCAGGCGCAGGATGGTGTGCAATTCGGTGGCGCGCATGAGTTCCTTGCGCACGGTTTCGCCGGCGCCGCCCTCGAAGAGCACGTTGTCGGGCAGCACTACCGCCGCTTCGCCGGTGATTTTGAGCAGGCTGGGATGTGTTGCAGGAAGTTGAAGCTGCTTGTTGCTCGTGGTAGCCCAGAAGTCCTGACGGTTGTAGCTGAGGTCTTGTTTTTCCTGTTCGCCTTCTTCGTTGGTGATGGTCATGCTGCTTTTTTTGCCGAAAGGCGGATTGGCGAGCACGTAGTCCACGCGGATGCCTTCGTCGGCGATGAGGGCGTCGTTGGGCGAGATGAAGGATTCGCCGTCGATCTCGCCGATGTTGTGCAAAAACATGTTCATCAGGCACAGCCGCCGCGTGCCGGCCACGATCTCGTTGCCGGAGAAGGTCTGGTTTTTCAAAAAAGCCTTCTGGTCGCGGTCGAGGGCATGGTGGGCGGTGATGTAGTCGAAGGCGGCCAGGAAAAAACCGCCCGTGCCGCAGGCGGGGTCGTGGATGGTTTTGCCGGGCTCAGGCGCCACGCAGGCGACCATGGCCTGGATGAGCGCCCGCGGGGTGAAGTACTGCCCGGCGCCGCTTTTGGTGTCGGCGGCGTTTTTCTCCAGCAGGCCCTCGTAAATGTCGCCTTTCACGTCGGCGCCCACCATGGTCCACTGCTCCTGGCCGATCATGTCGATGATCTTGAGCAACTTGGCGGGGTCCTGGATCTTGTTTTGCGACTTGGTGAATATCTGCCCCAACATACCTTTCTCCAACGCCAGCGTGCGCAGCAGCTGCGTGTAAAACGCCTCCAGCTCGGCGCCGCGTTTGCGGCTTAGGGTTTGCCAGTCGCAGGTTTCGCCGCCGGGCACCTCGGCGCCCTCGGTGTCTTTGATTTTCGGGAAGCGGATGTCCTTGTTGTAGGGCGGCCGCGCCATTTCGTCGGCCATTTTCAGGAACAACAGGTAGGTGATCTGCTCCAGGTAGTCGCCGTAGCCCACACCGTCGTCGCGCAGGACGTTGGCGAAGTTCCAGACTTTGGAGATTAAGGCGGATTCGTTTGCCATGTTTTATGGAATGGTTTTAATTTTTGGTCTGAAGTAAGCATCCATTAGTTCCAGTTTTTCCCGGAGCCATTCGAATTGATTCGTCCAATCCGTCCGATCCGATACATCGACATCTTGTTTGAGATAAACCCAGCTCATTTGTTTGTCCTCCAGTTTATCCCAAACAAGTTCCGGATCAACCTCCCGTAGCGAATCTTCCTCGTATTTATTTCGCAGGGTTTCAAACCGCGCCTTGCCCATCGGCCCTTTCAAATTAAACTCAGCCCGAATGAAACCGTCGCGTACGCTGGCTACTGCGGCCAGTTTCAGTTTGGACCGGCCCAATGAAAAATTGGTCCAATGCTGCGGTTGCGGTTTCTGGCACCGGATCGTTGAATTATGTTCTTCAAAGTAGGCTTTCATGGCGGTCCAATATTCCAGATTCAAGGCTTTCGCCTCCGTAAGGTTCTCGGAGTTTCGCTGGCTGGAATGCACTGCTTTCGCCCAGTCGTTCGGTTTGGAAACCAGTTGGAACAAAGGCGCCGGCAGGGAGTCGCCAATCTGGTACACTTCCAGTTCAATGCCGAAAAAGCGCAGTTTTTCATCGGTCACGCGGTTGAGCCAGTCCAGGGCAGCGCGGTGTTCCTCAGTAAATTTTCGGGCAATCCAGATGATGTTCACCGCTTCAAGTCCCGCCGCATAGGTCATCAATTGACCTAAATGTTTGTGGTCCGTTTGCTCCAGCTGGTTTTCTACCAGCACGTAAGTATCGTCAATCGTGTTTTTGCAAAGGATATCGGCCCGGAACGGCCCGACATTTTTTTCCTCGCTGATCACCTCCAGGTCTAAACCCACCACTTCGGATAGCAGGGCAATGTTTTCTTCCTTTGCCAGCCAGGGCGTAAAATCCTTGGCTTCCCCATTCCACAATAAGCGGGGATCGAGTTTTTCCAAGCGGCCTATTTTCATGTTGTTTCTTTTTTTTGATTTTATCTGTGTGTGTCGGCCCCTCCCCCTTCCCCGCGTGTGTCAACCCCACCCCCATCCCCTCCCCCAACGGGGAGGGGTGTCTGCCCTCATTCCAATCAAAATTAGTGTTGAGCAAGCCCCCTCCCCGCTGGGTGAGGGGATGGGGGCATAGCCATCAACTTAAGGAACCCGAGGGGGTGACCACTTTTGACTTTTCAAATTAGACTTTAGACTTTTGACTTAAAAGGATGATTCATGCTTTAGGAAGTTTCTTTTAAGTCAAAAGTCTAAAGTCTAATTTGAAAAGTCAAAAGTGTACATCCACTCTGTATGGCTTAAGTTGATGGCTATGGGGGCGGGGCCGCCCGTATCCGCGCCAACAACTCCCCAGCCGGCGCCCAATCCGCTTCCTTCCGGCAAGCCGCCAACTCCCCCGCACTCAGCAGCCGGCCCTCAAAGGCCTTTTTCAAAATACTCTGCCGCAGCGCCTCGGCTTTCTCCAAACCCTCGTCGATGTTGGAAAGGATGTTGTCGCAGATGGAGAGGCGGGATTCTATTTCCTGAACGATACCGATTTGATCTTCTATTCGTGACGGATAGTTTACCAATATTTTCTCAATCCGAAATAAAGCCAGTTTGGGTTGAGTGGTAGCCTTTGTATTCTCTTGAATTTGATCCTGTGCAATTTTTGAACTAAGAAACCAAGCAAGGTATTTGTTATTCAGGCCTTGGATGTCAGTTATTTTGGCAGCATTTTCAGTTAAGTTCGCTCCGTCTAATGAGTTTGGAATTGTACCAACCCTTCCAATACTGCCCGCAATAGAAATAAACACGTCATCCTTGGAAATTGTATATCGCTTAATTGATTCTTGAGTTTCTTTTTTAAGAAATTTTAAGTCGGAAGTGTTAATAGACATGTTTTCAAAGTCAGTTACCCTTAGATACGGATATTCAGTTGGCATATCAGAATAAGTGTGCCCTTTAGGCAACCTTTTTCCTCCCTTTACTTTGGCAACTTTGCCTAACTCAACATTCTGCCATTCATTAGTTGGAACAAAAAAGAATCCCCCCTCAAACGCCTTCTTCAACACCGCCTGCCGGTAAATATCCAGCTTCGCTTTGGCCGCTTTCAGGTTCGCGATGCCATGGTCCAGGGCGCTGAACAACTGCTCTATTTTGGCGACTATGGCGCGTTGCTCGGGGAGGGGGGCGAGTTTGACTACAAGTTTCCTAAAACGCGAATGAGTAAGATTAAGTCCACTATCACTTCCTCCTGTTTTCATTTTGTCAATTGCATTCCATGATTCCTGTGTTTGCAGAAAGAAAGTCATGAATTTTGTGAACATCAACTTTTGATTTACTCTAAACCTGTACATTTTTCCAGAAATGAGAAGCCTTTTTCTGGTTCGAATAACAGTACAAGCAACTCCACATCTGTTTCTAGGACCCGCACAAGTAATAAGGATATCACCAGCCTTAACCTCAAGGTGTTCTCGCGGATCGTTGTCCTTGGGCAATTCTTTATTCTCATGCTCCCAAAATTCATTTTTTTGTATCGCTGTAGTTTTAAGTACACCCCAAGTATTTTCAGAGTTAGATGGGTGCTTTTCTTTGTGGGCTCCAGCCTTGATTAATGTCTTTGCCATTTTCCAAGGTGTCAAAAACTTGCTCTATTCTGACTTCAATCCAATCCTGTCTCATGCTGCCAAAGCCTCATTTAGTTCATCAATAATGGTGTTCATATCCTCCCCGAAGAGTTGCCACATTTTGCCGCGGCCGCCGAGGGCGTCGAAGGGAGTGTTGTCCAGGTCGTCCAGTTCGAAGTGAAAGCTGCTGGCGACGTGCTTTTTTATTTCGCGCAGCCAGTGCATCTGGTCTTCGCTGAATTTGAGGGCGCCGGCTTGTTTGCGGAAGGCCCAGTCCTGGAAGTTTTTGTCCACGGTTTTGGTGTAGGGCGTGAGGTACTGGTCGATGCTGCACACGCGGCGCACGAGCGATACCAGGGCGACGAGTTCGTTTTTTGGGTTGTCGCCGTGCACAGTTTCAAGCCGGGTGTAGGCTTCCCACAGGTAGTGCGGAGCGAGTTGGGGTTTGTCGAGTTTGAGGCGTTCGAGCAATTCCTTTACCATTTTGAAGGTCAGTTCGCGGCGGCGGTAGGGCTGGTCGTAGAAGATGCTGAGGGCGGCGATCTCGTCTTTGTTGGCTTCGATATAGGCCTGGAAGTCGCGGACCAGATCGGCGGCTTTGTCGTTGCTGAAGCTGTCCCATTCGGCGCGCAGCAGGGTGTCGGTGTTGTGGGTGTCGATGATTTGTTCATGGACCTTGCGCACCTTTTCGAGGTAGTCGCGCAGGTCGCCGGTGAAGGCTTGGGCGGCGCGCACGGCCAGTTCGTCCTGCGCTTGTTGGCGGCAGGCTTGTTCCTTGTCAGGCGTGCGTTCGGCGGGCGGTATCTGGCTGAGCAGGCCGCTGGTGTGGCTGTCGAGCACGTCGGGGTCGAAGGCCTCGAGCAGCTTTTTGGCGAGTTGGTGGAGCGCGTTGCCGCCGGTGAGTTCGGCCACTTTTTCCCTTTCGGCGGGGGTGATCTGTTTGTCGAGGCGGAGCAGGCGGTTGGCCAGCGAAGTGAACAGGTCTTCGTCCTGCACGCCCATGCCGACGGCGCCGAGCAGGTCTTTGAAGGGTACGCCGGGTTTGCGTTCGAGGGGGCGGCTGTCGGTTTTTTTGGACTTGACGGCGCCCACGGCGTCCACGATCACGAAGTGGGTTTTGGTGTGGCGGGCGGTGCGGGTCACGCGTTTCAGGTCGTCGAAGGCGATGGTGCGGGTGCCGCGGCCTTTCATTTGTTCGTAGTAGTTGACGCTGCGCACGTCGCGCAGGAAGAGCAGCACTTCGAGGGGTTTGACGTCGGTGCCGGTGGCGATCATATCGACGGTGACGGCGATGCGGGGCGCCCAGGCGTTGCGGAAGCGGTTGAGCACCGATTTGGGATCATCGGCGGCGTGGGTTATTTTTTTGCAGAAATCATTGCCTTCGGCAAATTCCTGGCGAATGATGTCGATGATGTCCTCGGCATGGCTGTCGGTTTTGGCAAACACGAGGGTTTTGGGCACTTCGAACTCGCCGTTTTCGTCGAAGCGGTCGGGGAAAATGACCTTCAGGGCATCCTTGAACGCGCGGATGACGGTGCGGATCACGCTGGGGTTCACCACGTCTTTGTCGAGCTGGTTGGGGGTGTAGTTGAAATCCTCGTCGAGTTGTTCCCAGCGTTTGCGGCGGCTGAGTTTTTCGCGCTTGTCCACGTATTCTTTGGCCTTGATGCCGGCGCCGGATTGGGTAATCTCCGTTTCGATGGTAAACACGTCGTAGGGCACGTTTACGCCGTCGAGCACCGATTCTTCGTAGGTGTATTCGCTCACCACATTTTCATTGAAAAAGCCGAAGGTGCGTTTGTCGGGCGTGGCGGTGAGGCCGATGAGGAAGGCGTCGTAGTAGTCGAGCACCTGTTTCCAGAGGTTGTAAATGGAGCGGTGGCACTCGTCGATGATGATGAAGTCAAACTGCTCGATGGGGTTTTTAGGGTTGTAGGCCACCGGCATGGGTTCTTTTTTCTGCCACTGCCAGCTTTGTTCGTTGGGGTTTTCTTCTTCGTTCGACTCGTCGAGTTCTTCGCCCTTGAGGATGGAATACAGGCGCTGGATGGTGGAGATGCAGACCTGGCTGTCGGAGGCGATATAGCCGGAGCTGAGGCGCTGGACGTTGTAGAGTTCGGTGAATTTGCGGTTGTCGTCGGTGGGTTGAAATTTGAGAAATTCCTGTTCGGCTTGTTCGCCGAGGTTTTTGGTGTCCACCAAAAAAAGGATGCGTTTGGCGTCGGCGTGTTTGAGCAGGCGGTAGATAAAGGTGCAGGCGGTGAAGGTTTTGCCGGCGCCGGTGGCCATTTGAATGAGGGCTTTGGGGCGGTTGTCTTTGAAGGAGGTTTCGAGGTTGCGGATGGCTTTGATCTGGGCCGGGCGCAGGCCGGTTTCGGGCAGTTCGGGCAGTTGGAGGAGCCGGGCGCGGAGGGTTTGGGCTTTGGCCAGCCATTCGGCGAGGGTTTCGGGTTTGTGAAAATGGAAGAGGGGGCGCGAGCGCGGTTTGGGGTCGCGGTAGTCGGTGAAGCGGGTGAGGGCGCCGGTGCTTTCGTACACGAAGGGCAGGGGTTCGCGGTTGAGCTTGTATTTCAGGGTGGCTTCGGCGTAGTCGCGGGCCTGGTCTTCCACGGTGGTCAGGCGTTCGCCTTCTTCTTCGCGTTTGGCCTCGATGATGCCGGCGGGTTTACGGTCGACGAACAGCACATAATCGGCGGGCCCGACGTCAGTCTGGTATTCGCGGATGGCGACGCCCCGGGCAGCGGAGAGGTTTTCGTGTCCTTTGGATTGAACGGCCCAGCCGGCGTCGGCCAGCATTTGGTCGATCAGGTCGCGGGCTTTTTGCTCCGGGTTTTGGTTGATGTGTTCGGTCATTTTTCAGGCGGTTGGTTTTTTTTGATTGGCGGGTAAAAATACAAATCCTGTGGCAAGATAGCCGGCCACCGGGAAAAGGGCTGTCGGATGCTTTACAAATCTCCCTGGCCAGCCGAATAAAAAAAACCGGTTTTTCACCGAAATCCAATAAAAAATGGCTTGATTTTTCAATGCCCGGAATTTTTTTTACATATTTGTGTTGGTAATATGTAGTGAAACATTTGCCATGTAAACCTCGATCCAAATGAAACAAATTGCCTTCCCTGCGGCGCACCGTTTTGTGGTGCTTTCCCTGTTCCTTTTCCTGTACAGCAGTTGTTACCATTACCGGATAATGGCCCCCGATTTTGATCCGGCTACCGAGTATCAGTCCAAAACAGCGCACAGCCTGTTTTGGGGGCTGATTCAAAGCCAGCCCATGCGCCCGGCTAATTGTGCCAACAGCAACGGCCTCGACGAGGTACGCGTCAGCACCAATTTCGGCTACGCGCTCATCACGGTGGCTACGCTGGGCATTTGGTGCCCGGTGCAGCTGGAATGGCGCTGCGCGAAACCCTGCACCCCGGCCCCGGATTCACTTTGAACGGTAGTTAAACCAAAACCACAACACCATGCCAACGCCCCCACAACTGACCAAAACCAGCCTTCGGGAATGGACCAACCGGCACCTCAATTTTACCCAAAAAATTGAAGGCCTGTACGATATGGCCAACGGCGTGTACGACAGCCGGTTGGCTGCCTACAATGCCATGACGGGCGCCGTACAAAATTTTATCCGGCAGGCAATTGCCGACAACACCACCGTGCGCGCCCTGGGTGCCGGATGGTCGTTGAGCCGGGTGGCGGCCACGCCCGGGCGGATGCTGAATACCAAGGCGCTCAATTTAATTTTCAACATCACGCCCGGCTCGGTGGCGCCGGCGTATACCGGTGCGCCGGATCATTTGCTGCTTGCCCAGTGCGGCGTTTCCATTCAGGAACTGAACCGGTTTTTGGAACAGAAAAAACAATGCCTGCCCACCAGCGGGGCCAGCAACGGCCAAACCATCGCCGGGGCACTGTCGACCGGCACGCATGGCGCGGCGTTCGATGTGGGCGCTATCCCGGAATTTGTGGTCGGCCTGCACCTGATCACCGGACCCGACCGCCACATTTTGGCTGGAACGGGCCTCCTACCCGGTGATTGCCGATGCGCTGGCCCAACGCCTGAACGCCGAACTCATTCGCGACGACGCGCTGTTCAACGCCGCCCTGGTAAGTTTCGGCAGTTTTGGCTTTATCCACGGCGTATTGCTCGAAACGGAACCCCTGTACCTGCTGGAAAGCCACCGACTGCGGCTGCCCTTCGATGCGCGCATGCAGCAGTTGATGGGTTCGCTTGATTTTGACCGGGCGGTGGGGTTGCCGCAGGGGACCGGGCGCCCTTTCCATTTCCAGGTCACGCTCAACCCCTACGACCTCGACGACGGGGTGTACGTCAACGTAAAATACAAATTGCCATACCCCGACGAGCCGCGTGGATTTTGGGATGATTTCGGCCCCGGTGACGATGCGCCGGCCATTATCGGCAAACTCGGCGATGTGCTGCCCGCCCTGGTGCCGTTCACGGTCAACCAACTTATCGGGAGCCAGTACAAGCCGTTTTCCGCGAAACTGGCGCCACCCGGCGACACCTTCAGTAATACCACCACCTACGGCAAGGTGCTTAGCGCCGCGATCGGCATTGCCTTGCCCGACGTGCTTCCGGTGACCGAAATGCTGCTCCAACTCAACCGCACGGAAGGCCCGTTCAACGGGGTGTTTGCCCACCGCTATGTGAAGCGCTCTTCGGCTACGCTGGGTTTTACGGCGTTTGCCCCGGTGACCTGCGTGCTGGAACTGGACGGTGTGGAATCGAAGCGGAATCAGCGGTTTTGCCAGAAAGTCTGGGCGGCACTCGATGCCCTGCAAATTCCGTACACCTTTCACTGGGGGAAAATCGGGGAGATCACCCCCGCCCGGCTCCGGGTGGCTTACGGCCAAAATGTGGATGCCTGGCTGCGGGCGCGAAAGGCGCTGCTCGACCCGGGCGCTGCGGTGGTGTTTGCGCACCCGTTGCTGACCGAGTGGGGGCTCGACGACGTGGAAATTTCCGGGCATATTGCCTAGTTTAAACAAATCACCATGCAGGACAACACCAAAAGTATAGGCGCTAACCATGCTGCGGCAGAAACCACCCGGCCGCCGGGCGGCAAGCACTATGTTTTTGCCATCGGCATCAACGAATACCGCTATTGCCCGGTGCTGGAAAATGCGGTGAACGATGTGCAGGCGATCGTCCGGACACTCACCACCCGGTACCAGTTTGACGACACCACCGTGAAATTTTTACTGGACGCCCAGGCTACCCGGCGCAATATCCACCAGTACTTCCGCCATTTGGCGCAAACGGTCACGGAACAGGATTCGGTGCTGGTGCTTTTTTCCGGGCATGGCACCTACGACCAGGTACTCGACAAGGGCTACTGGGTGCCGGTGGACGGCCACCCCGACGACACGGGCAGTTTTATTGCCAATATCGAGATCATCGGTTTTTTGGAAAGCATCCGGAGTTTGCATACGCTGGTTATTTCCGATTCCTGTTTTTCGGGAAAACTTTTCGGGCGCACCCGGTTTTTACCCCGGGAAAATCTGCTGGAAAATACGCCCTCGCGCTGGATGATGACTTCCGGCCGCGGCGAGTTGGTGCCCGACAAAAGCAAGTTTGCCGAAAGCCTGCTCAATTTTTTGAATAAAAACAGCGAGCCTGTTGTCCGCGTGTCCCGGATTTTTGAGGCGATTTACGATGCGGTTGTCAACAATAGCTGGCAAACACCCCGCTACGAACCCCTGCAAAATGTCGGGCACGAAGGCGGCGAGTTTTTGCTCCGCCTGAAAGGATATGGGCCTGCGATACTCCCCCCGCCTCCACCGGCAGCAGGCATTCCGGAGCCATTGAAGGCGATTGGCTGGTGGCACAGGCACGCGCTGCAACTTGGATTGGCCGCCGCGTCGGTGCTGCTGGCCTTCCTGATTTTTGCCTGGCCGGAGATTTTTCCCGCCGGGAAAACAGCGCAGCCGCAACCGGCAACACTGGTGGCCGGCGAAACGGCTCTTTTTTTAAGTGATGCCGACAGTGGCTCGGTGCAGCCTTTTCAGTTTACCCTGCGCAATACCGGCAACACGGTCGCATACCTGGATTCACTTTTGACCGACTGCCGGGCCATTCGCCTGCGCCATGCCTTGCCGGATACCCTTGCGGGCGGAGCATACCGGGTGATTCATGCCGAATGGCTGGCCGGTGCTCCCGGCGAACACAGCTGCCGGGTGACCGCCGCCGGTCGAAACCTGGCGCAGCCGCCAACGGTGAGTGTGCGCATTCGCGTGAGGCCGCTGGTGGCAACTGTGCCGCAGCCGCCGGCCGGAGCAACACCGGCGGACAACCGGCCAGCCGGGAGTACCAGGCCTTCGGGTGGAGTGGCGAATCCGGTTGACAGGACGCCCGACGACGTAACAAATGCGGAGCCCCCGCCCCCGCAATACATTGATATCCGGACGCAAATCCCGACCAGTGTAACGATGTACCTGGTGGTGGAAAATACCAACGAACGGATTGATGCCGTGGCGCGAAATGGCTACCAGGTTTTTAAAGTACCGGCGACGTTGCGGGGCGCCACGGTCAGGGTATATTTTGAACGGGGGGATAAAAAAGACAGCCGCCGCCTCCGGTTGGGTCGGGATGAGTTATTCCTGCCCCAATCCATGAACGAATAGACTTTTACACCATAAATCACAAAAAATGAAACAGTTACCAAAAATTCGGATACTGCTTGTGCTGTCGGTCTGCTGCCTTTTCACAGTGTTTGCCGGTGCGCAGCAGGTAAATTTGAACGGCAGGATCTACACCAAACAAAACCAGCCGATCCCCGGCGCGAAGGTTTCGTTTTTCAACACGGCAGGCGCTTTGCTCGACGATTGCTTTACCAATTCGCGGGGCGAGTTTAACGTGCAAAACAACCGGGCGTTTCGCCGCGGCCTGGTCGTCCGGGTCGATGTGCACGCAGAAGGTTATGATGTGTTCACCCGCGAATACACCCTGAGCAGGGGGCGCTTTGGGACGATTCAACTCGATCCGCTGTTGAAGATCAAAGGGGTGGTAAAGTCGGATCAGGGCGCTTACCTGGACGGGGTGACGGTTTCCTTTTTCGACCAGTCGGGCAATCAACGCGGGGTCGCCGTTTCCAGTATCAACGGGAAATACGAGTCGGAGCCTTTGTTCCGAAGCAATGAAACCATCACCGTCACAGCAAAACGGCCGGATTATTCCGAAGAGTCGAAAACGGTGCAAGTCCGTTCCGCAGTGGTTGTTGCCGATTTTGTGTTGGAAACCCGGACGGTGATCAGTGGTTTTGTGCTCGACGAGGTAACGCTGGACCCTGTGCCGGAAGCCGAGGTGTCGTTTTTTGACCGGGACAGCCGGTTGATCACCACCCGTACGACCAATCAGAGCGGGTACTACGATTTTGACAATCCGTTCACCCTCGGCGAGATCGTCCGGGTGCGTATGGAAAAAAAAGACTACCGGCCGGGCGAAGAAACGATCATCATCGCCAAGGGCATTAACCGGCTCGATTTTAAATTGCTGAAGAAAATTGATGAAGGCATCAAGGTGATTGTCCGGGTATATGACCGGAAAGGGGATAAGGCTCTTGAGGGCGTGTCCATCAGTTACCAGAACCGCGGCGCCCGGGAAACCCAAACGGCCCCCAACGGTGAAACGCAATTCCGGATCAACCAGCGCGGCGGCTTCGACTTGCCTATGCGGATCAATAAACCCGGTTTTCGGGAGATGCAGGTAACGCACCGCCTCCGGGAAGACGAGGACAACTATGTCAACATCAACCTTTTGAAAGCAAAAACGATCTGTCCCTGTTTCCTGTACGGCGCCATCGGTTTGGCCGCTGTCAGCGGCGGGAGTTACTGGCTTTCCCGCAAACCGTACAACGACTACAAGGATTTCAAAAACCTGGACCGGCAACGTGACTATGATACTGCCAACCGCTATGTGCGCATTGGAACGGTATCGGCTGCTGTAGCGGGTGCAGCACTGACCAGTTGGATTGTTTGCAAGATTGTGGAAAAGAAACGTATCAATGAAATGAGCAACCAGGGCAAACTTATTGGCTTAGCACCACTGGCGTCGGATTCCGGCCTGGGTGTGCAGCTGGGCCTTGTTTACAATTTTTAAAAACCATTCCATCATGAAAACGTATAGATCAATGAAAACCAAAGTATTGTTTCTGCTAGTATTCAGCCTTGCCCTGACGTTTCTGAATTGTTGGACGCTAGAGGTTGACGAGCCGCCATGTATGAAGATAACCGGATTCTCGCCTTCGGGCGCTGCAGCAGGCGAAACAGTTACAATCCAGGGCATAAATTTTTGCGAAGGCAGACCCGATTTGCACACCATTCTGATTGGCGAAACCCCGGTTCCACTTGAAAATATTGAAGCAGTTCCCAGTGCGCAAACCATTCGGTTTCGGGTTCCGGAGGGAATAGGGAACGGGCAAATATCCGTTGCCCTTCGCACAGCGCCACTTTGTGGCGCCGCTAAAAGTACAGACCCCTTTTACTATTACTACACCGCTGGATTGGTGTCAAAAGTAGTGGGTAACCCACCACCAGCAACATGCACAGGTGATCTCTGCCTTAAATCGCCAAAAGGGATTGACCTCGACAGAGATGGTAATATTTGGGTAGCCGATTATGGAAATCATGTAGTTCGACAGTATAAGAATACTGGAAGTTTTATTCGGCGGACCGGCAGATTCGGTACTAATGGGGGCTGCAGTAATGATTTTTTTCCCGACGGGTCGGTAGCGCCTTTTTTTAACCCGATTGACGTGGCGGCAGATTCTTCTGACGGCGCTTTTGTTGCGGAACAAAATAATACCCTGCTCCGCTATATTAGTGCCTCTGGAAGCGTGAGCCGGGTTGCCGGTAAGTGTTTTGACGACGGTTTTTTGCAGGATGGTGATTGTATAGGGAGCGGTGCTAATACTGCCAAACTTTCCGTACCCACTGCGCTGGCTCGCGATGGCTCTGAATTATATTTTATCGACCAGGGAAATGTCCGGAAAGTGGAAGGCAATTGTATTGTCCGAACAATCGCAGCCAAAAACGGTGAGGTTCAAAATGCAAAAACCATTCGGGTGAGCCGGGCGCTTGCTACAAGAGGGCCTGTGATAATTGCGGATGCTGATGGTAATGCCAAACTAAAATCAATCAGTATGAGTGGTGTCGTTTCGAACATACCGGTGAGTGCCAATAATTTGCTAATTGACCCAGTAGCCTTGGCTGTCGACAGCAAGGGGGCGATTTTTGTGGCCGACCAAAGCAGCCATAAAATTTACGCTGTTTATCCGGATGGCCAGATTGTTCTGTTTGCAGGCTCACAGCAAGGCTATTCTGGTGATGGAGTTTCAACCGGTCTGGATGCGCAATTCAATGCTCCTGCCGGTCTAGCGCTGGACGAATCTCTGGGTTTTTTGTATGTATCTGATTCGAATAATAATGTGATCCGGAAAATTGAAGTAAAATAACCTAAGTTGGAAACTAATTGCGTTAAGGTAGATACAAAGAATAAGAAAAAGCGCCTCTGTATATTAAACTAAACATGCGTCATCCCGAATTTTTAAAATGACTTCGGAGAAGTCAAATATTTGTAGATCAGAGATTTAAGGGCGCTCGACGACCTCGGCGAGGTCGAATGTACAGGGGTTGCCACCTGGATATTCGACCTCTCCGAGGTCGGGCAACGGGTAACCGGAGCATTTCTACAAATATTTGACCTCTCCGAGGTCTTTTTTATGGAAAAATTCGGGATGACTCATGTTTAGTTTAATTACCTAAATCTTGCAAGTTGCTAAAACGACTTAAGGAGGGCATGCGTTTCCACTGACAAGTCCAGCAGGAATATTTATACGAATACGCGTCGTGCAGTCTCCTACCGCCGTATTCTCCCGCCAATAAGTAAAGGAATAGGGCCCCCCGGCCGCGTTCGTAGTTATTGTGCCGGAAGTTGGGCTACCCGGCGGGATGGTGGCGATACCAAAGTTTATCGTGAACTCAAGGTAAATCTGGTCGCTACCCGGCGAGTCATCTAAGAACCAAAGGCGAACGCAGCGGTTGGCAGGGTAATTGGGCATGATGAGGTTACCATCGCCATTGATAATGCCTTCGAATAAAAACATGGACATGGGGTCGGCACAGCTGTTTTTAGTCCAAACCGAGTTGTAACATTGGTTGTTTACCGGCGCGTTGGCTGCCCCGGTAACAAATTCCAGTAAGATGCAAGTTGCAGGTGCGCTGCCTACAAGAGCAAGCGAGCCGGTGCCCGGACAAGAAAGGCTGCCTGATGTGCCTTGTATTGGAAAAAAAGAGTTTGCTCCTTGGTGTACAAGCAGTTGAGTGGTAAACCCGGCGGGTGTACGAATTACTTCAAGATTACCGGTATTGTCAAAGTTGATTGTTTTGGCGCGTATTTCCGATCCATCGGCGGTGTTTACCAGACGGGTAAACCGGTTGCCACCAAAGCCTGTGCTATTGGCTGCATCAAAAGTATAACTCACGTCAATACGTTGTGTGCCGGTTGAGCAGGCTCCGGTAAACCAGTCAGCATTAAACGTCGATAAGTGTGTGATCGGGAAGCTGATTTTCAGACCTCCTTCAGGATTTTCAGTGACCACCGTTTCGTCCTCTTGCGTCCAAACACCGGTTGAATTATTCAAACTCCAAAGCGGAAAGGTATCGCCGACTTTTACCATCGCTTGGGTTTCCGGGTTGATGGTTGAATCTGCAATTGGCATATCTACCAGGACAGGTTTGCTGAATCCATTAATGCCTTCCTTGCCAATATTCATTTCCAACGAAAACCAGCCGCCAGTGGTAAAAAAAGCGGGGTTACGCGGGTTGGCAAGTTGTTTCCCGGATTGGTCTACGGCACCTAAAACTTCGAACCCTCCGGGAAACACCCGATTAGCGTTGGAGTCGCGCGGCATGCCAAAAAGTAGCCGGTAGTTGAGCGCTCCGGGCGTAGTCACAGGCTTCCCGTTGCACAAGAAGCGCAACCCTTCTTCCATCCGGATAGTCATGGGTCGCATAGTATTTTGAGGTGATTGTGATATTAAGGTTTCGTTGGTTTGAAGTACTCCCCCTTGGATAGTTGATATATTTCCAACGAGGGAGGCTAACCCGCTGGGAGGTAAGTTGCGTAGTGCACTCATATAGATAGGCAGATACTCTGGAACATCGGCTGTGATTACCACTGGGCGTATGTTTGTCATATATCCGTCTGCTTCGGCCCGAATATAAAACAAGTACGGGCTATCAACACTAAATATAGCATCGGAGGCCAAACCTATACTCATTACGCCACCCTCAACATCTACCGTTTGAAATGGTACGGCATTGGAAGACACTACTTTTTTGCCCGGATCAATAAGCGTGACTTTTACGTTTTGAACATTGGTATTTGCACCGTTTACGTCGATAAAACTGACCCCAAGTGGAGCTTTAATGGGGCCTTTAACCTGGATAGGCCCTTGGTCGGAAAAAGGGCAACAATACTTATACAGCAAGAAAACAAGTAGTATAAGCAATAAGCCCAAAATAGAATTGCGGGATTTTGACGCAAAGAAATTCGTTTTCATTTTTTTGATTTTAAATTTTGAGGAAAATCCAATTTGTGCAAATATAATATGTAAACAGGTTAGTTATCTGAAATTTATGTGAAAATTTGGTTGTTTCCCGCCTGCGCTTTTAATTCGAAATACATTCCCGCAACCATTCCGAACAATACCCTGCCCGCTGTACCAGCGCAGGCAAAACGTCGGGGTTTGGCTGTGGCAGATCCCCGGCCTGTCCGGCCTGTTCCGCATCTTCCATCAACAAATGTTGCAACTCCAGCGCCAGGGTCTGTTGCAACACCGGACCTGGCATTTCAGCGCGGCGTCGGTGCAGGAAAAGCCCCAGGGTTTCGCCCAGGCCAAACAGGGAACTTTTCGCTTCTCCTGCCAGCATATCATCGGTGATGTCGGGTATGCCGTACTGAAGCGCATCCATCGCCCGCAGAATGCCGTTGCCGTAGTATTTTTCAGCTTCCGGAAAACCTTTGTCTGCTGTGCGGAAAAGGGCTTCCCGGACCGCTTCCACCTGCTTCCAGGTGCCGTGATAGCCCCGGCGTTTCAGTTCGGTTTTGTGCAAGGTGATCCACAAGGCTGCCGCCGCCGCAATTTGTGGTGTCGCGGCGGAGGTTCCGCCCCCGGTTTTGCGAAGCAAATAGGGGCTTTCGTCGTCGACTACCCAGGCAATATTGGGCGAATAAGCGGCCAGTGCCTTGCGCATGGCGGTGGCCGGTCCCCAGTTGCCCTGCATATACCGCAGGTTGTTGGTGCGGACACCTCCCGCGCCATATTTTTCCTGTGCTTCAAAATCGTAGGGCACATGATTGTGGCAGGCGCCGCATGCTGCCAGCACGCGCTCAAAGCGGGCCGGCCAAACCACTGTGCGCGGCCCAACCTGCGCGATTCCCCGGGTAATATTGTTGCCGGCTGCACAAACCAGTGTGATGCCTTTTTCATAGGCCTTGTTGATCAATTTGGCCATTTTACGGCTGGGCTTTCCGCCCATCGAAAGGGTCACCACTTCGCAGCCATTGGCTATCGCGTGTTCCAGGCCTTCGCAGAAATTTTCCGAATCAAAAATGAGCACATTATCGGCAATCCGGATCGGGATAACTTCCGTGAACGGGACGGCGCCCAGGTGATCCAACTGGACGTTCCCGGTATGCTGCGCGTCCAGTTGCCAGCACGACAGCACGCCCAGTGTGCCGGAGCCGTGCCCCTGTTGTTCCCGGTTTTTGTATTGCAGGTCGACGGCCGCCAGGTTGGTCCCTTTTTCGGAATCAACAAAGCTCCGGGTCAGGTTGCGCAAGATGTTCGGATTACCGGCAAACCCCGGATGCCAGGGGTACCAGCCGGTATCGAGATGACCGATGCGCACATTTTCGGCAAGCTCGTTGTTGCGCATTTTTTCCCAGACAAACTCCCGGGCGGCTTTGAGTTGGGAATGCGTGTCGTCCAGGTGCCAGCCCGGCAACGGCTCGGGCGTGCCGATGTTTGGCGGCCAATACGGGAGGTAGGTAAAACCATCTGCGGTATCCCGTGCGCCGGTTTGTGCGGGTTCGGCGATCGCTATGCCCGGCCCGTTCACGGGCTCGATATAAATATTCAATCCGGCAGCATCCGCCTGTTTGGCAATATGATGAACCGGCTCCCACACCGAGGGGAACATACCCGCGGGAAACCAGACAAAAACGGTACTGCCATCATCCGATTGCCGGATATCGGTAAGCGGCGCGGGGCATAACGGCCGGATCGTTTCGATAGTGACCCGACCCGCAGGGGATTCGATTTTAACCTTGTAAAAGGCAGGCTTCGCGTCCGGCGCCAGTGTTGGAACAGCCACCGGCGGATTCGGTTCCTGCCGTTCAATGGCGGGCGCGGGCGCGGGATTTGCCACGGCAGCCAGATCGGCCAACAGTGGAAATTTCTGATCGAAAATATTCAGTCCCGGCCCGTAGGCCTGGTGGTTTGGCGTGGGGTAGCGGAAAAAGCGCCGCAAGTGTTCCAGCAAGGCCATTCGGTTGGTCAATTGTTGCCAGTCGCCGCTGTAGAACAGCGTTTTAAAGGCTTCCGTAAATATGCCGTTCGAGGGGCCGTCATAGGTCACCTGATCGTCCTGGCAAGCGGCAAACAACTGGACGGAAGCCCGGACGTCGCTTTTTTCCGACCGTATTTTTTGCAGTATGCCGGAATAAAGCGCGTTGTTTTTACTGAAAATATTCGCGGCATCCCGCTGCGACAAGCGGCGCGGCAGGTAGCCGGCACGTTCCATCGCATTTTCCTGATTATGCCGGAGGTTGATCGAAGCGACTTCAGTGGCGGTCACGGTTGCGGCGGCAACTTTCAACGCAGTGCCGCTGTGGCAGCAATCGGCAATAACGCTGATACGAACACCTTCGCGGAACTTGCTGAACGCCAGGTGCAGTTCGTCATCGACTACCTGCCGGTCGTACAGGCACCAGGTTTCGTCCATGTCTTCATCGCCGGTTTTAGGTGAAAACAGATCTTCCAGTTGGCCGCCGTGGCCGGCGAAAGTGAGCAGCAGCGCATCGCCGGCTTGCAGCTGTACCGCCAGTTGCCCGAGCCGATCGAACAGGGCCCGGGAAGTTGCCTGTTCATCGGTGAATATTTCCTGTTTTTGATAACCCAGGATGTTTTTTGCCAGGTCAGCCCAGTTTCGGGCATCGTTGACGGCTGCGCGCAGCGGGCGCAGGTTTTGGTAGTGTTCGGGGTCGACGTGGTTGACGCCGAAGTGGATGGATTGGAACATTGCCATGCTGTTATTTGGTTTTTGGGCACTCCGTATGCCTGACGAGTGCCTTTTCAGGTTTAAAAATCAATTATTGCTTTTTGGGAATAACCGGCGCTACCGGAGTTGGCCGGTTTGGCAATACGCCACGTTCCGGAACTGCCTGAAGCGCGTCTGCCCTGCCTGTTGGCGGGCGCTGTTGAAAATGCAGTTGTTTAAGTTGTTTTGAGAATTGTTCCAGGCGGAAATTTTCGACCTTATACAACCTTTCCGGCAGCCGACGTTTTTGCGAACCCGCTGCCGGTGAAGGCTCCAGGTTGAGGATGCATGCCCCGTCACAAAATGCATCCCGGGTGGAATCTTCGGCAAAAGGAACCGGATGCAACCAATAGGTCGCTTTGTTGGAGTCTGCCAGGAACAATAAATCTGCTTTGCGCAGGCACAAAATGATATCGGCCGGGCCTAAAGGCTGGCCACGAATGGGCTTGCGTCCGTTGATGGTGACGGCGCCCCGGAAACCAATCAGGCTGTAGGGTTGCGTCAACCGGAAGTCCTGATGCCTGGTTTGTTGGGCTTGATTGTCGGAGCCGGCTTCGTTATCCACGGGGTCGGTGGGTTCGAGCGGCTGCGCGCCGGGCGGTTCCACGGGGGAGGGCAGTTGCCTGTCGGTCATTGGCAGTGCAGGCGTGTCCGGTTCGGGTGGAGGCGCCGGGGCCGGATTGGAACACGCGCTGAACAGGCTGAAAAAAACAACCAGTCCTGTGGCGGATAGAAAAAGGCGTTTCATGATTTTTTGTGTTTAAAATGTTAGCGATTCAATGCCCAGATTCGTGCCCAGCCGTCGTTGCTGCCGGTCAGCAGCGATTGACCATCGGCAGCGAAGCTGACGGAGAGGATCGTGCGAGGCGGGAAATGTTGCAGTTCACAGACTGGTACCGGCCGGTCCTTCACCAGGCGGTAAACCAGTGCCAGGCCGCCTTCGGCGCCGAGGGCGAATTCTTTGCCATCTGAAGAAAAATCGACGGCATGTATGATCCCGAGGCCTGTTTTGTTTTTGGAGAAGGCCTCAATTTTCACTACCTGTTTCTGCTTGTTGCCGATGGGATAAAGGTGGGCGAAGTTGTTCCACTCCCCGGTAAGCAGGTAGCGGCCATCCGGCGCAAAGCAAAGCGCCATAATCCGGTTTTGGCCGGGCCGGAAGAGGCTGTCCACCTGCTTGCCATTCAGGTCAAACAGGCGGACAATCCCGTCATAGGCGCCCGTAGCGAACAATTTGTTACCAGGGTGGAAGGCCACCGCACTGACCACCGCCGGGTGGCGCAATACGCGCAGTTTTTTGCCGGAAGCGTCCCAGAGTACCGCCGTGCTGTCGAACCCGCCGGAGAGCAGATGTTTGCCGTCAGGCGAAAAAGCGACATCGAGCACATGGTGCCGGTGCCCATCGCGGAGCTGCTGCATTTTCCGGCCGTTGCGGTCCCAGAGAATGATAGTCTGGTCGTGGGAGGCTGTGGCGAACAGGTTGCCGTCGGAGGTTTGGGCCACCGCATTGATGCTGCAGGCGTGTCCTTCGAGGTTTTTTTGTTTTTTACCGGAGTTGGTTTCCCAGATGTAGGCTTCGCGCGGGTACAGGCAGGCATCCGCCAACACGGCTTGGCTCAAGTCATAACCCGGGTCGTTCATGTATTCGCCGACGTCGCGGATGCCGGTATCGGAGGCGGTGAACACGGCTTGGCCACCAGTGCCGAACAGGGCCCCGGTCACCCCGTTCGGGTGGGGGCCGAAGTGGCGGTTGACTTTTGATTCCACCCGCCAAAACCGCAGGCTTTTGTCGTCGCTGCCGGAAACCAGGGAGCGCCCATCGGTTGAAACAGCCAGGGCATTGACCGAACCGGTGTGGCCCCGGTAGGTACTGATCCAATCGCCTCCTGCCGACCAACTTTTGAACAGTTGGTCGGTACTGACCGTCAGGAGGCGCTGCCCGTCGGGCGACCAGACGAGCGCATTGATACGGCGGTCGTGGGCTTTGATGGAAAAGTTCAACTGATCCTGGCCGCCCCAAAAATGCAGCACCGCATCGCGCCCGGTGGAAACAAAATCTTTGTTGCCGGGCATCACGGCAAAGGCAAGCACCTGGTCTTTGTGGCGCCTTATGGATAGCAAAGTGGCGCCGGAAGCAGGATCCCGTTCTTCAATCGTCCCCTCTTTGTATCCCAACAACAGCGTTTCGCGCCCCGGATGGTATTGCAGGGCCGTGAGCTCGTTAGACAACGGGAGGCGGTTATGCACACGCCGGATGTCCTGCAAGTCGATCGTTACTATTGCATTGGTACTGCCTGCAAAAAGCGTTTTCCCATCGGGCATAAAGGCCAGCAGGCTTGCCGGCGCGTCCAGCAGGGCGCGTTGATCCTGCCGCAACCGGGCAGCTTCGAGGCAAAGCAGGTCGCCATTCCAGGTGCCGGCTACCAGCCATTGCCCGTCTGGTGAGAGTGCGGCAGCGGCCAGGTTTTCGAGTAAGAAACTGTCCAGCCGGGCTGCACGGCGGTCAAACCGGTACACGGCCTTGTCGGTCCAGGTATAAACGATACCCGCCCCACCGGGCGCTAAGGCCAGGCCTTTTACCGGCAGGGGAAAATGCAGGATGGTATCGTAGAACTCGTTGTTGCTGAAAATGTCAAAATAGGCATTCAGCACGGCAGGGTTATCGGGACTGTCGGCCAGGGCTTTGCGGAGGGTGCGCAGGCCTGTTGTCGGGTCGATACCGGCTTCCAGGCGTGCCTGGGCGATCCATTTTTCCAGCCGGCTTTTTTGGTAGAAACCAAAGCCCAGCCAGGCAGCAGCAACCAGAAGCACAGCCATGCCGCCCAGCAGCAGGTAAGTCTCCCTGCGGCGTTTTTGGCGGCGTTTGCGGCTTTTTTCGATCAGATCGGCTTCTTCGGCGACCCAAAGGCGCATGCCGTCGGCGCCTTGTTCAACGAGGCGCAGGTCTTCATTGTCGAGGTAGGTTTGCCCCGGGTTGCGCCGGTAATTGGGTACTTTACTGCTCAGGATGCGCAGGGCTTTTTGCCCGCGGTGGCTGGAGTTTTTGAACGCTTGCAGGATCACGGGCGCCAGGGTGTCGTGCGCCAGGGCGTTGCGGTCTTTGCCCAGGTCGGTGAGCAGGTACAGTTCCTTGAACAGGACCAGGAGTTGCTCCAGCACATCGGCGCGGTGGCGGTAGGTTTGGCGCAGCGCTTCCAGCGCGCAGCTGTTGGAATAGCCCATTTCGGTGACGTGCGCATGGAGGAGGTCGAGTGCCAGGCCGCTGCTTTCGGCGTTGTTTTGCAGTTGTTGTTCCCAGTGTTTGATGTGTTCCATTTGTTGGCGGAAAAAGTCGCCTAAAAAAATGCCATCTTCCTTCAGTTTCAGGTAGTCCTCCGTTTTGAACACCCGGTCTGCCCGTTCGGGTATTTGTTGCCAAAGTTTGGTAAGGACAATTTGCAGCACCGGCGCCACGGCCGTGTCGCTGTCGCTGAGCAAATCGGCGGCAATCAGTTCCGGCAGCCCGGCCTCGACCGTCAGCCCGTATTTTTGCCGGAGGCGCCCGGACCGTTCGAGTCCGGTTACAATTTCAATGATTTCGGGTTGACTCAGTGTTTTTAAAAAAACGCTTTCGGCAGGAATGCGGTTGGCCCGCAACAAGTCGTCCAGCTCAGGCTCGTATTCCTTGCGGAAACTGAGCAGGAGTTTGCCGGCCGGCCGCGCACCGGCGTTTACCCACAGGCTGCGCATGGCAACGGCCAAGGCTTCCAGTTCGTCGTTTCCCGCCGCCAGGGGCCGGGTGAAGGCTTCTTCCGCCTGATCGAGAATTACCACCAGGGCTTTTCCGCATTGTTTTTCCAGGGCCTGCCAGCATTCGGCGATGGTATCCGGAACAGCAGTGCCGTCGAGCGCCTTGGCCAGTGCCTGCTGCAAGGTGCCGGCAAGTCCTTTTTCCGGGTCGCGGCGCAGGTACAGGCAAAAGTACCGGTCTTCAATGCGCGGCAACAAGCCGGCTTCGAGAAAAGACGATTTTCCGACCCCCGACTGGCCGCTGAGGCAAATGACCGGCGCGCCAAGCGGGTTGGTCAGGCGGTCGTACATATCCCGGATATAGTGTGCGCGGCCGAAATAAATCCCGGCGTCTTCCTGCCGGTAGCGGCCCAAAAAGCGGAAAGGCTGTTCGGGGAGCGGGTATTTTTCCGCAGCGAAGGGGAGCATGGCCAGGGGGTTGCTGGCGGCGTCGGGCAGGTTCCAGTTTAAGTCGATGGCGGCGCCGGCTTTTTGAAACAGTTGCCAGGGGAAGCGGTCAAGCCTGGCCTTCGGTTGTCCAATGCTGCGCAGGTCGTCGCCGGTGTCGGTGCGGATGCGCGCTGTCGCTTCCTGCCAGGCCCGTTCCAGGGGCATGCCCTGGCCCAGGCCGGTGTAGAACTGTTCGGCCAGCAAGCGGGCCACTTCGTCGCGGATCGACTCGAAGGTGCCGACGACCAGGGGAATGCCGGCGTTGTTGAGCTGCCGTGCGGTTTTTTCGGTGGAACAGCCATTCAGAAAAACCAGTTGCAGCCCCTTTTGGCCGGCCAGCAAGGGGATCAGCCCGGATGCATGTGCCCGGGTATTTGCCCGGTCGCCGGCTTCGAGCAGCAATTCAAAACTGTCGGCATGCCCACCGTAGTGCAGCACAGCGATGCGGTCGCGGTAGTCGGCGTCCTGCAAGGTATCGAACAGTTCGGCGGGTGTGAGGTTGGCCAGCACCTTTACCCGGCAAAGCCCCAGCCGTTCGGCGGGCCGCAGGGCCGCCTGAATAGCCCTGCTTTCCTCGGGCAGGGCGCGGAGGTAGCGGGTGTTTTCCTGGCGTTCGTTGGCGAAGGTCAGAAGTACAAGGGGGGGATGTTTTTCTGCCATAATCATTTTTGCGAAGCCATGAACAGCAGGTTTTGATACCAGTAGTCAAATTGGACCGGATCGGGGTGGCCGTACAGGGTTTCTATGAAGTTTTCAATGGTAGTTTTTGCCGTTTCCGAGGCGCCTGAATCGCTTTTGTGGGCGTTGAACAAAACCAGGGCTTCCTGCGTCAGCCGTGCTTCATCAACCCGTACGAGGTCGAGGCTATTGATAAAAACGGCGTGGTTGTATTTTTTGGAGTAGTAATATAAATTTACCAGGCGTGCTTCCGATCCGTCTGCCAATGCCGGGTCGTGCACGTTAAACAGCTGGTCTTCAAAAAATGAAATGGCGTTGGGCTCCAGAGTGAGCATCCGGCTGGTCAATATGCTTCCGGAATAAAATTCGATGTAGAAATAATCGCCGGGGTGGAGTGTCGATTCCGCCGGGTTGAAATAAATGGAGAATTTCCCGTTCAACAACAGAATGCTTGGGTTATCGTCAAAAAACTGAGCCAACTCGGATGTTTGTATGCTCCGGCCTTTTAGAGTAACCGAATAGGTAGCCGGTTGTAGCCCGGCAGAAACCGGCTGCAACCCGTTGGAAAGTCTAAACTTCCGCGCGTTTTGGTCTTTAAATACGACAAAACTTTCCCGGTTGGTGTTTAGCAACCACAACCGGTCATCAACGGCAGGGAAATTCAGGGTGTCGTAGCGGCTGATCCATATTCCGGGATTTAGTTCGCTGAAGATGCCGGATTTTACCCGGCTTACCGCGCCTTTTACTTTTACAACCTGGTAGTCTGACACAGATTTGTTAACCAGAGTACCAGGTGGAGCAGGCTTTGCTTCGCTGTGCGCCGGGTAGGAAGGCCAGCTACCCGGCGCAGCAAAACTGTATGTCCCGGAGGTTGGCCCATCGCGCTCTTTGAATTTGAAGCTGCCCGTGTAGGGTTCCAGTTTTTGTTGATTGGTCAGCGGGCTAAACCGGTACCAGTAGGTGGTGTTGTCTTTGGTGTTTTTCAAATACAATATATCGGTGATGGCCATGTCGGCAATGGCATTAAAATCAGCCATTCTTAACCTGTCGCCGACTTTTATCACAGTGCCGGTTTTGAACGTAACTGTTCCAACCAGGCCGGCTACCACATAGTTCGCTTCCTGCGAAAACGTGGGACGGCTCAAAAAAAATAGCCAGAAAATTAACCAGAACAGGTTCAGTTTCATATGCGTTTTTCAGTGTGACCAGTTTGCAGAATCTGAAAAATACCCCCAATGATGCCCCGGCACCACGGTCTGGTCGGCGGCCTTCACGGCTAAAATACTTTCCACGCTCACCGCACCATCGTTGGGCGCTGAAGCATAGGCCCATTGCCCGATCTGGGCCAGGATCTTTTCCGAAAAATCCGGGTCGTTTTCCCGTTTCAGGAACTGGCGGATATCGCCCGCCACCACCCGGTATGGAACGGGCGGCGCCGCACCGGCAGCCAAATGGCTCAGGAACGGAGACCCGGGTTTGAGCTGTTTCAAGGTGATAAACAATTCGTTTTTGGCAAACTGCAACGCACCCATCAGCCCTGCCAATGCCGGAAGACTCCAGTTGAAATATTTCATGCCGATCCCCAGGGCGCCGTTTACCCAATTCAGGTAGTCGGGGATGCTCCCCAAACTGGAGCCCGCATTCGGTGTGCCGGTCATGGTGAGCCGTTCAACAAGCGCCTGCCCGTTCAGGCGTTCGATAAAATACCGGGCCACCAGGCCTCCCATCGAATGCGCGACGATCTCGATTTTTTTACCCGCAAGACCGGCCGTCCCCTCCAGCATTGTTTTCAGGGCCATGGCGGTGTCCTCGATCGGGGTTTTCAGGTTTTCATAATCAAAACAGAGGACCAGGTGCCCCGGCTGTTTGCCAAAATTCCGGAAGGCTTCCACCATCGTTTTGGTATCGCCGACAATACCGTGCACGAGCAAGGTGATCTTTTGCGCATCGCGCACCTGCCGGTCAAGCTGCGCTTCCCGGCGCTCAAAACGGCCGTCGGGCAGATACTCGACCCACCGCAAATACTGGATATTTACCGGCAGGCCGTAGTCTTTTACAAACTTGAATACGTACAGCCGAAGGGCTTTCCCCAGGCTGCGCGTGCGGGCCGCTTGTGTTTCTGCCGGTATGTTGCGAACACAGACGGTCAGGGAGCCGTCCTCCCGTGCGCGGGTTTCGCCCAGGGGCAGAAAGTTTGTCCCGTCAAACCAAAAAGGAAGGATCAGCTGGTCTGCGTCCTCCGGATGCAGCTCAATTTCCCAGGGATGGCTGGCGAGCCCGGCGTCCGACCGGATTTCTGTCAGGTCGAGGTAGCTGGCGCCCGCACTGCGCACAGTTTGGTCCAGGGGAACCAGTTGGACTGCGGCGTTTCCCTGAAAAAACGGGTGGTCCAGCACAACGGCATCGAGGCCGCGCGTAGCTGCCGGTGCGGTTACCCGGTAGCTGCTGCGCAGCGTGGGGTGCGGCAGGAGGCGCACCTGTCCGCCGGCAAGGCTGATGGCCGTTTCACCGACGGTTCCGGTTCCTGCGTTGCGCAGCAAGCGTACCTGGACAGATTTGGTAAGCCAATCGGATTTTACCAGGCTGCCGCCGATACTGCGGGTTTGTTCCAATTCGGTGCTGCCGCGGTTGCCGTCCGGTTCCAGCGCATCTTTGGAAAAAGCGGTTTCGTCGATGGGCTCCGTCGATACGATCAGTTTAAAAACATCGAGTTCTTCATCTGCGCCGGGCGGCAGGTGAAAATAGGTGTCTATAAACGGAAATTCGCGGGTGCCGTCCGGCATCGGTTTGGTTGCATTCGCGGAAAATACCTGCATGCCATACGTTGGGCTCAGGTACACCAGTGCTGCATGTAAGTCCCGGCCGGTTTCGTTAGTGCCGGTCAGTTTGAAGTTGATCTGGTTTTGGTCGAGCGAAAAGGTGCACTGGCCGCCCGGGAGGGCTGTGTACCGACCCGAGTCATCCTGAATATGCAGGTTGAGCGACAGGCGGTTTTCAGGCAGTTTTGTCGAATGGTTCTCCAGTTCCAGCACCCGGTGCCAATGGGCGATTTGATCGAACACCCGGACCAGGGCTTCCACGGCATCGGTACCGGTATCCGGGACGGTGTTGACCAGCGTTCCTTCGGTCGTCCGGTACAGCCTGAACGTATGCTCGTTCAGCTCCAGGGTAATCGGGCACCCTTCGGGCTGGTCCAGCAGCAGGATCGACGATTCTCCCTGTTTATCCAATGTTGCCTGAACGCGGGTTCTCGTTTCGGGGGCCGGGCAATAAATGCCCAAAGGCTGCAAGGGCAATGCTTTCGGTATGCCCCAGTAGGTTTCGTATTTACTGATGTTCAGGTTGCCGGGCCGAATAGCGCTTTTTGAAACATTGAGTTGGTACAACTCCGCGGTTCCCAGTGTTTCGCCGCCTGTTTCGGTAGAAAAAACGGCCACCTGAACCGGCTGCTGCATGTCGGCATGTATACCGTTTCCAAGGCCGAGCGCTATCCGCCAATCCTGTGTTTCAGCATCAAAAAAAAGTGGATACCGGCGCTGGTATTTGGGCGGCAGGTTGTTTCCCAAAAAACCGCTTTGCGGATTAAATCCGCCGAAAGCTTCAATTTGAGGGTTTTGCTGGCGCGTCAGGCGGCGGATGGTTGCGCAAATCCGGTGGTACAGATCGCTGTATGAAATATGGGCGCCGGTTTGTTCCACCGCCGTAAGCAGCGCCCGGGTAAATACACCGAATTTTTCCGTGCTTTCGAGTGCTTTTTCTGTGTTTTTACAGGCTGAAATGGCCAAGTGGCGGGTGTATGGAACCGTCAGTGGTTGCCCGGTGTCCAACAGGTTGCGGTAGGTATTGTCCAGGTAGCTGCTTAAGGGGCGCGGTTCCCTGCTGCCGGGAATATACCGGACATTCCAGCCCAGGAATTCCTCGGCATCTCGGGTTACCGAACCGGAATGGCAGGCATCGGAGATGACGACAAGTTGAATGCCCTGCCGGTCGGTTTCTTTCAACAGCAGTGCGATTTCCTTATCGGCCAGGTCAAATTGTCCGGGCAAACGGCTGTCGTATAAAACCCAGCCTTCCTCAAACCCATCCGGTTCTATGCTTTCGAATTCGGGCGCGGTCCGGCTGCGGGAGCCATGCCCGGAAAAATAAACGAGCACGGTGTCGCCTTCCGTGGCCTTGCCCAGATGCCTGCGCCAGGCTGAAATAAGGCCGGCGCGGGTGGCCTCTGCATTGCGCAGGATGCAGATATAGTCTGCCTCTTTTTCCGGTGGTATCCCAACGCTTTCCAGTTGGCTGAGCAGTAGGCGGCGGATGCCGGCAATGTCATTCAGGCAACCGCGGAGCGGAGGCACCGGGCTGTTCGGCGCATAGTTATCAATGGCAACAAGGAGAGCACGTATTGGCATAGGAAAAGGGCTTATGCAAGGTGACTGGAGGCGAACGCAACACCAATTTTCATTTGTTTCCCTCTCAAATATAATGATTTTTTAAAATTAGAACCCATCTCAAAACTACCTGTCGGGCCAAAATGGTGTCTATAAGTCGAATACTGCGTTAGTTTTTTTTCAACGTAGAACCCCGCTACGATTCAAAAAACTGCCTTGCCTTCGACTTTAATCCACTCATTTTGACTCCGACGCCAGTTTTGAGATGGGTTCTAGTAAAATCAGCAGTAACTGAGATGTTGCAAAACCTGCGAGCGCAAGGCCGTTGAAACGGGTACGTCGACGCCGTTTTGCAAGATCAGGCAGTCTTCCCTGCATTTGTATTGTTCAACATGGATCAGGTTGACCACACAGGTAGCGTTTACACGTTGGAGTGGAAACTGGTGCAGTTGCGCTTCAAGTTGATCGTTTTCCAGTGGCACCAGGATAGACCGGTTATTTTTCAATACAATCCGCCAACCGTTTTTTTCATAATCGCAGCGCACTATTTGCCGGATCGGGATATAGTTGATGGTGTCTGATTCTTGAATGGCCACCCGGTTGTTCCGAAGGCGGGGCAGCAGGTTTTTTAGAATCGGATAGGCATTCCGGATCAAGGATTTGTTGTGTATTTTCTGGGCAACCCGGTCCAAGGTGCGCCTGACATCGCGCTCTTGCAGGGGTTTTAGCAAAAAATCGCTTGCACCAACTTGAAATGCCTCGAAGGCAAACGTAGCCCACTCCGAGATAAAGATTAATTCGATAACGGATTGGTCCGTGCGTTCAATCGTATCCAGGGCGGCTATTCCCGTCAGGTCGATATTGACGAAGGCCAGGTCGGGAAGTTCTTGTTGGATGGCTGCAATTCCGGCGTCTCCGTCAGCGTACGAACCGAAGACTGTGATATCCACATTGAGGCGCAGCAAGAGCGCTTCCAGCCTGGCTGGTTGCGTGTCGATTATTATGGCTTTCATTGGTTGAGGTTTATTAGCCGAGGTTAAAATTGAAGGATTAAATCGTTGTTGGCATTGGTTTTCAGGTAGACGGTTTCGCCGGGGCGAATGATGACCCTTGGGGCGGTAAAGCCGGTTCGGACGTCGGTGGCGCCAATGAAACTCAGGGTGCTGCCGGTGGCGCTGCCTGCCTCGTCCACGATTTCGGCAAAAGCAATTTGCGGGGCATTGTTTGCTATGTTGCGCAAGAGCACCTGGCTTGCAGCGCCCGATGCGGCGGGGTCTTGCGTACTTTCATTTTTAAACAGCCGGGCTGTAAAACTCGTGCCACCCTGTGCAGTGTTCAGTTCTGAAAGGCTGATGCCTAAAAATTCATCGGCAATCGAAAAGGCATCTTCCGGCAGCGCAATCGAAAACAAGCCGGTTACAGGGTCTTTACTCATGATTTGCGCAATTTGCCCGCCGGCTGCCAGCGTAATCTTGTGCTCAAATTCGAGCAAGCCTCCTGAATAAGCGGCAATGGCGTACGTTTTATCCACTTCACCCGCTGCATCGCGGGAAAAAAAAGCGATATCGGGCACCGGAGTAGGCAAGAACGTGATGGTGGTGTGTTGCATGGTAATAGTTTGGAAATGTGAACAAAAAAGGTTTTTGGGGCCGGTTTTCCGGGGGCGTGACATTGGTTTTTTGCACGTTTAAACCAGAAGCCAGCGCCACTTTTGCGATGGCTTCCAGATACTTCAATAGTTTCATTTGGTTTTTTGGGGTTTAGGTTTTTCAGGGTTAAAAGAGGGTCAGTTTCGAAGGACTTCATTGGTTATGCAATGCAGGGAACCCTGATCGTCCAGAATGGAGTGAAAATTGGCCGCTACCAAGCGCACCTCAAAATCCAGGCTTTCCCATAAGGCGATATTTTCTAACTCCAGGTGTTTCAATTGGTCATAAAACGGCTGTGCTTCCTGTCCAAAACTCAACTGTGCCAACCAAACCGTTGCATGAAAATCCCCGACTTCAAGCAAACAGTTGTTGTACGCGCAGAGGTAGGGTTGTGCGCTCCCTGCCTCGGGCACTATGGGCATCGGATTGCGTTTTACGCAGAATCCGGCAGTTTCCAGTTGATGCCCGACGTTGTCCAGGTAGGTATTCAGTTGCGCAGTCAAAGCCAGCATCGCCGGGGATGGCGCCGACGCGTTTGCAAGGAGCACGCACTTGCCAAGTAGAACTACATACCGGTTTTGCTCTCGTCTGCCGGTGATCGACAAATACAGGTCTATATGCGCCAGTTTGGCCGGTTCCTGGGGGGCGTTTTTCCCGATCTCAATGATCCGCCGGAAGGCCGGTGGATCTTGTGGGCCATTCAGCGCATTGAACAAATTTTGAATACAGGTTTCCCGGCCAATTTTTGCTGCGTGCGCCTGAAACTGCCTGGCGCCAACCAAAATAAAATCTTCATCAAACAAGATATTGCCTCCGGCTGCCGGGATGACTTCTTTTTGCCAACGCACCGGCTTTTTGTGCTCCAGTTGCAGGTGCCGGAGGTGCAACATGGCCCATAAACTGTCTTCATTTTTTGCAAAAGCGCTGCCCAGCAAGGATAGCGCCCCGTCAGGCTCCTGTTTCCAGAGAAAGGGGTCCCGGATCCAGTGGGTATAGTTTGTCAGCGCATATTGTCCTTGCGGAGCGAGTAAGACACATTTAAAAATTGCCGGTACCTGTTCGTTCAAAAATCGCCGCTGGGCTTTAACGCCCTGTTTTTGAAGCCATTGATCCAGATTTTGCATAGCCGACTGACTGTTGCACCAGACCAAAAGGCCGGTATCGGGGTTGCTCGTATGCAACAGTGCCAGGATGCGGTTGTACTGGTCGGTACCGTCCAGATCGGTCACGGCAACCGATAAAACTGTGATTTTGCCTCGAATTGATGAATACACGTTGTTATTTTGCGCTACCTGCATATTCATGAAATTTAATATCGGGAATTAAATGCTGGCTCCCATATTTGTTGTACAAATTTGAAAGGATTGAAATGTATTGACAAACGCGCTGTTCCCGATTTGTAAAACCCAGGTGCCAATAAACCAATCTAACTGATTGAAAAACAGGGAAATGATTACCACTGAAAAAGTCTGCAAATTAATTGCAACCCTGGATGCTAACGAGAAACGGTATTTCAGGGCACTGATTGGGCGCCAGGAAAAATCGAAGCCACAATACTTGCTGCTGTTCGACCTCATAGCCGAAAATATCGGGATCGACGAAAACGGGGAGGCCTGTTGCATGTTGGATGAAGCCGGTTTGATCGTCCGGTTGCGGCGGCGCAAGGTGCCGGAAAACCAGTTTCATGTAGTGCGGTACAACCTGACCCATGCCTTGCTCAAGGCACTGCGGCTGAAGCAGGAAGAGCTGAGTAGTGAAAGCCTGATTAAAAACCAACTGGTAAATGCAAAAGTGTTGGAGCACCGCGGCTTGTCGGATTGGGCAAGTGAAATGGCCGAAGAAGCCTTGCATACTGCCCGGAAATTTGAATACCATGGCCTGGCGATTGAAGCTTTGCAAACGCTGGTTTATTTTCGAAGCCAGCAAAACGCGCGCGGTTATGCGGAGCAGACGCGGGCCTATCTGGATGATTTGCAGCAGGTGATCCGACAGTTTGAAGCGGAAGTCCTGCTCTTTTCCCTGTGGCATCAGGCCTTTATTTTGTACCGGACCGGCATCGGATCTATGTCGGTTGATCTGAAAAAAGATGTCGAGCAATTATTGCAACATCCGGCCTTGGTGGAAGCGGCAGTGCCGGACAGTTTTTTAGGGAAAATTTACAGCTGCAGGCGCGGGCCGTACTGGCCGATTTGCAGGGAGGGCAGCAGGCTGCCCAGCCCTGGTTTGCCCGGATCATGGAACTTTGGGAGGCGCCGGAATACCGGCACTATCAGCAGGAGCGCCCGCGAATGTTCAGTATTCACCTGGCAAACTACCTTGTTTTTTGCATTGCAATCAAAGACTTTGCCGGCTACAAGCGCTACATCGGGACACTTGAAAACATAAAGGCGGATAATTCCGACCTGGAAGCTGAACTTTTTCAAAACCTGCGGTTCATTCAGATTTTGTACTACCTGAATACCAACCAGTTGGAAATTGCCCAGAAGCTGGTGCCCACCGTGGAGCGCGGCATAAAAAAATATGCGTTTAAAATAAATAACTCCCGGTTGTTTGCGCTACGGGTCAATATTATCCTGGTATTTTTTGCTGCCGGCGAATACAAAAAAGCATTGCAACACTGTGCGGTGCTGCAGCAATACGGCAAGTCGGAACAACGGCGCGATGTACAATTGTTTACCAATATTCTCCGGCACATTTCGCACTTTGAACTGGAGGAGATCGATGCGCTCGAAAGTTTTGTCCGGAAATACAAAACCAACCTGAGCCCGGCGAGCAACTTTGTCCCTGATTTTGAACGTATCGCGCTCACCCATTTGGTCCAACTGGCAGATGCCTATTTGAAGAGTACCCCGGGTTCGGAAGCGCGGCGTGTGAAAAGTGCGGCGCTTTTTGCCGAATTTCAAACGGCACTTCAAAAATTCCGGGAGTCGAATCCGCCTCAAATTCCGCTTGGTACTACCGAAACCGAGCTTTGGGTGAAAAGTAAACTTGCCGGAAAGCCATTTCGGGAGATGTTGATGGAGTAGGTTTTGGTTGATTTATACCTGCTGGAAAGTGCTTTGATGAAAACAGCAGTTGGGTATTTACCGGAGGCTATGGTTACCCGGAGTTAAAAAAGTCGAATTTTGGCTTTCGATTGGTCAAAACTGCTGCGTCGCAGTGAATCCGTTGGGGAACAGTAGCGCCCAGACAACGGGGAAAAGAAAAAATTAAACACGGTGGATAAAATATTGCACCAAAATGTATCTTTGCCCCCGCTTTACGCAAATGGGGGTTTAGCTCAGCTGGCTAGAGCGCTTGCATGGCATGCAAGAGGTCACCGGTTCGAATCCGGTATCCTCCACGGTTGAAAATCAAGGCGTTGCGCAGTTCTGCGCAACGCCTTTTTTCGTGCGGTTTAAACATCTGACCGAACGGCATTTTCTCCATCGGAAACACTCTTGAAGCAGGATCAGCCAATGCCTGTCGATTAGCACCAATCCCCGCTTTTCACAACACAATACGCTGCTTTTTTGGCAAAATGCCTCGCTTAGGCCTACCTTAAGCGCCCAAATTTTAGTGAACCTCCGTAGTTTTTCAGCATAAGCGGTTTGATACTCCCCGCAATCGCCGGAGAGGTCAATTACAGCTGTCAGCAATCGAAAAACCGGAAACCCTTACCTAATGAAATGATCGCAGCATCAAACTACCAAACGCCTGAATGGCAAAAAAAAATCCGGAACATCCTTACGGACCTTCGACAAGGCCGCTGTGTGTTGCTTATCGGACCGGAGATCGCACGTATCGGTGCGGACTCCCTGCGCAATGTGCTGCGCAACCATTTGAATGAGACCAATGCCGAAGATATCGCACACTACTACGACCGCGACGGTTTTTATTTATTTCGCGATAAGGTGGCTAAGGAAGATGCACAGCGCGAAGTCGTGCTGTTTTATGAAGAAAACCATACCGGTTCAACGGTGGACGAGGCGATTTTCAAACGACTTATACAAATTAAATTCCCCCTGGTGTTATCCATAAACCCGGATAATTTCCTGTCCGATGTGGCCTACAAATACGGGGTCAAA
Organism: Lewinellaceae bacterium; assembly: GCA_016716135.1. Taxonomy (GTDB): domain Bacteria; phylum Bacteroidota; class Bacteroidia; order Chitinophagales; family Saprospiraceae; genus M3007. Next base: position 694,407 of record JADJWX010000002.1, read on the forward strand.
CACCGCTTCACCTATTTCCATCATAGCGGAGAAGCCGTTCAGGAAGTGGAAGAACCAACGGCGAATACACCCTTGTTTTATAACCTGTGCGGTTTTGTGGAGCGCGATAATTCACTCATTCTGGATTATGATGATTTGTTTCAACTGTTGAGTGCTTTGCTGGGTTCGCCTGGCTTGCCGGCCAAACTGGCGGTTACGTTGCAGCAGGCGAAACATTTTCTGTTTCTGGGTTTTGATTTTGATAAATGGTATTCTCAATTGCTGCTTCGACTGCTTAGCGGCGAAAAAGCGATTCGCAAATTCGCCATAGACCGGAGTGTAAAAAGTGAAAACACAACGACTTTTTTGGTGAAACAATTCGGCATTGAGTTTATTGAAAAAGAAATCGACTTTTTCAACGAATTTTTTGAACGCTGCGCGGCCGAAGATCTCCTGCGCGATCTGGTGGAAAACAACAGTCCGGAACGGGTGCAGATCACCCGTTGGGTAGCAAACAACAACCTGCCCAGGGCATTTGACTTCCTGCGCAACATCGCCAAAAACCAACAACAACTGGAACTTGAAAATGCCGTCGTCCTGCTGCAGGCACGCTTTCACGACCTGCAAGCACGCGAATCGCGGAAAACACTCGATTCCCGCGACTACCAGGTGGAATATAACCGGATCGTCGACGCCTTGCTCGAATTGACCAAAGACCAATTTTCAGCGCCATGAAACAAAAACGCTACCCGGGGGTCAAACCGTTCGAAGCAGCAGACAAAGCCTTGTTCTTTGGCCGCCAACGCGATATTGCAGATTTGAGCGACCTTATCGCACTGGAGCGCCTGGTCGTACTTTTTGGAAAGTCCGGCTACGGGAAAAGTTCACTGATCAATGCCGGAATCATCCCTGGCCTTTCAACAATAGAACAAGAGGAGTTACCCATGCAGCCCGTCCTCGTGCGGCTGGGTAGTTATCAGGAGGGGCAAAGCGCAACACCCTTGGAAAACCTCCTGAGCCGCCTTCGGGAAATTAGTACGGAAACTGCCGAAACCGCATTTTTAGACGAGCTGGCGCCTGAGCGCAGCTTGTGGTATCACTTCAACCGGCGACAAACGGCATCCGGCCAACGGTATTTGATTATTCTGGATCAGTTCGAGGAATTTTTTACCTACCCGCCTGCTCAACAACAAGCCTTCAAAACAGAGCTGGCCGAACTGCTGTATGTCGATACGCCCCAAGCCATACGCCGCGCGGCTGCCGGCCTGGACAAAGCACAACGGCGATTGCTGGCGACGCCCCTGGAAGTAAAACTCCTGCTCGCTATCCGGTCGGATCGGATGAGCCTGCTGGATTCCATGAAAGATAAACTACCGGCTATCCTGCACAAGCGTTTTGAACTGAAAGGCCTGACCGATGAGCAGGCCAGGGCGGCAATCGAAAAACCGGCGATCAGCACAAAAGGTGATTTTGCCGCGTTGCCCTTTACCTACAGCGAAGCTGCCCTTAACCTGATGGTGGACAAACTTTCCGAGACCCGGTCGGCCGGCCACTCGGGTATTGAAGCCTTTCAGTTGCAGATCTTATGCGAATACCTGGAAGGTGAAATTATTGCCGGCCGCATACCAAATAACCGGATCGAACCGCAACACTTCGAATCGAAGATCAATGCTATTTACGAGGGCTATTACCTGCGCCTGATCGGCAAACTGGAACCGCCTTCAGCGCGCCCGGCTGCCCAGCACTTGATCGAGGAAGGGCTGATCTTTCAGGATGCCCAAAGTGGGGAAGCGCGCCGGCTGAGCGTCGACGCCGATGTGCTGGTTCAGCGCTTTGGCCCGCCGGTTTCGAAGGAATTGTTGCGGCAGTTGGAAAGCACATTTCTGCTGCGCCGGGAAGCCGGCTCAACCGGTGGTTTCAATTACGAAGTAAGCCACGACACGCTGTTGGCGCCAATTCAAAAGTCGCGCGCAGCCCGCATCGCCCGGGAGGCTGCTGAACGCGAGCGCACGCTTGCCAAGCGCCGGCAACGGCGACTCGCGGGCTTTTTGGTGGCGGCCTTGCTGGCGCTTGCGGTAGTTACTACTGCGGTATTGTATGTGTTGAAATTGCGAAACGATGCCGTTCGGGAGAAGTTGAACGCCGAAAAGGCACTCAATGATCTGATCATTGCCCAGCGGGCAAAAGAGCGCATTGAGTTCAAGAATTTATTAAGCGGAATTGAACGGGTGCTGACGAAAAACTGCCCGGACGCGGCAACGCTCAACGAGTTTGATGCGCAAAAAAACAAGTACCGGGATGATGCTGAATTGAATGTGAAGATTTCTGAAATCGACCAAAAATTGATCCCGTGCCGATGAATAACTCAAATTTCAATTGGATAAAATTCGCCCTCGTTTTCGCCTGTGTTCAGCTTGCTTACCGTGGCGCAGCTCAAGCCCCATGCCACAGCTATGCCTGTGCGATCGAACGGGCCCAAAAAGCGTTGGGTGCCAAAAAATACCAGGAAGCCTTCGAGCAACTGGAATCGGCTGAGGGCTACCGCGATAGCGACAAGGAGGAAATCCGCCGGCTGCGGAAGGCCCTGTTTTTAGCCGTGGAGGGAGAAAAGCGTAAAGCGCAAAATTCCGAACAGCGCGCCCGCCAGGAACTCGCTAAATCGAACCGCCTTGTTGCCTTTTTCAATTTTGGTGCTGAAAATGTGGCCTGGGCGTACAATGATTCTGTCGGGCGCTTTGCCGTAATTACCAAAGACGGGTATCGCCTCACCGATTTTCTCTACGAAGTGCCCAACACGTTTCAAAACGGCGTGGCGATCACCAGCATTGAAAACGAATATGTTTTTGTGAATGAAGCCGGTGTGGAAACAACCAAACGGTATCCCTTGCTGGAGCCCTTTGTCAACGGGCACTACCTGGCGGAGGATAGTGAATCTCCCATGTTGATTGACAAAAAAGGCAACGAACTATACCGGATGTACCTTGGAACAAACGGAATACTGATTTTGAAAGATACCCTGGTCGGTGCCATGGACACCAACCTGAATATTATTATACCGCCCGGAAATGATGTGGATTTTAGTTTTAACGAGGATGAGTTGATTGCTGTAAAAAGGGATTCGTTTATGGGCTTATGTGATACCGGTGGAAACTGGATTGTACCACCGGAATATGATCGTTTCAGCCAATTTAACGACAGCCTCATTTTTGCCAAGAAGGGAGCGGACTTGGTTTTCCTGAAAAAAAATGGCGATGTATTTCGAACCTTCACCGGATTTGTCGGTGGATATATACAGCAGGAAGGGAATTATTTGAGCCACATCTTGCCAGATACCTTCCTGACAGTTTTGGATATCTACTCCCAGGATACCGTTTTCCAGCGCGATTTTTTAAAGGATGTGCCGGATGATTTAGCCTCACGCTATTGGCAGACTGTTTTTGAGTATCCATACGATGATCAAAAAGTAGGTGATTGGGTTGCAGTAAAGGTTGGTGACAAATACGGATTTGTCAAAATGGATGGCACTATTGCTATTCCTTTTGATTTTGAAGATGCAGACCCGTTTTTCGAAGGCCTGGCTGCTGTAAAAAAAGAGAACTGTTGGGGTTATATTGATACCAGCGGCAAAACCTTGATCCCGTTTATTTACGATGGGGCTGAGAAATTTGAAAACCACCGGGCAGTCGTCCGGAAAGATAGCTTTCAAGGGGTGATTGATAACCGGGGAGCGACGTTTATTCCGTTGGTTTACAATAGAATAGAAGCCCAATTTGGCAACCGGTACTTTGTCGCTCAAATAGGCAAGCAAATTTATTTTTACAAAGGCAACTTGAAAATCTTGTCTGTGCCGGTATCGGAAGAAGCGTATGGACTATTTTTTAATGGGAATATTGCAATGGTAAAGGACCTAGGCAATACCCCTAAACTGCTTGATGTTGTTCTGGATGAAAAATCTATGACGGATAGCTTGCAGTATTTTTCCGGCACCTTGCTCAAAAGCCGGCAGCAAGGCTACTGGGATGTGTTTGATCAGGAGGGTATCCGGTTAAGCTCCCTGCTACTCGATACCATACAAGCCCTGCAAAACGGCGTGGCGCCCGTACGTAAAGGGACAAGCTGGGGCGCCCTCGATGCATCCGGCAAACTAATCGTACCACTGGAATACGACACCCTGTGTGCGCCGGAAGACCAGCTGATCCGGGTGCGAAAAGATGGTTTTTGGGGCTGCCTCGATAAAAACAACCGCGTGGTTATCCCCTTCGATTACAACGAGATCGGTCCGTTTGTAGACGGAGTCGCCCGGGTGATTTACCAATACAAACGCGGCTTTATCGATACCCGGAATACCTTCGTCGTGCCGGCAAGCTACCAGGGCGCGCGTGACTTTGAACAAGGCATCGCCCCGGTTTACCAGCAAGGGAAATGGGGCGCCATCAATCGGCGGGGTCAGCTGGTTTTGCCAGCCGAATACAGCGCGGTCGCCCCTTGTTCGGAGGGCTTTTTCGCCATTTATAAAAACGGGAAATGGGGTTTTGCCGACACCTTCGGAACGGTGAAAATAGCCCCGGAATACACGGCTGTCCAACCGTTTTCAGAAGGCTTTTCCGGGGTTTACCAAAACGGACGTTGGGGTTTTATCGACAAAAAAGGTTCCCGCCTGGTACCGAATGATGAGTATAGCCAGGTTCAACCTTTTTTTTACGGCGTTGCGCCGGTTAAGGGAATCGGAACCAGGTGGGGTATGATTGATAAATCAGGCAAACTGGTCTTACCAACAAATTATTCGGTTTTGGTCCAAATCCCACCACACTACATTTTGGCCAAACACCCCGAACACGAAGGCGGTACCTGGGATATTATAGATCTGGTCACAAAGAAGCATATTTCCGAGGTCAGCTTGGACACCATTGGGACAAACAAATGGGTATTGAACCTCAATGGGAAACACGGCCTTTTTGCCCCGGAAGAAGATGTACTGATCCCGCCGGTATATGAACAAACGGGCTGGCGGGTTGAAGAGACCGGCTGGATCAAAGTGCAGCAAAACGGCAAATGGGGCTGGGTAGACAAACGCGGCAAGCAAATGCTTCCCTGCAAATACATTTTGGCATCTCAATTTCGCGACGGCCGCGCACTTGTATATTTTTCTGTTGGAGAAAATTTGTCGGAATATTGGATCAACACGAAAGGCCAGATTTTGCCAATCAAGCCGGAGCGAGGCTGAGATTCCGTAGCACGGATGGCATCAGATTCCCATTCCTGTGTGGATTTTTTTTAAAAAAACAGGAATCATACGAATCAGGGATTGAATGTATGCGCGATCTTCCCTTTTCTTGTCGCAGCGCAGCGGAGACATCTACAAAAGTTTTATGCTCCGAAATGTACCCGAGCAACGCTGGAAGTCCTGCTTTTTTAGGTACATCTCGCAAATTTTATTTGTGTAGGTGTCTCCGCTGCGCTGCGACAAGACAAGTCTGCGGGATATAACCTGCGTAAACGCAACCCAATGATCCCGCATGCAGATTAATGGGCAGGTTGAACCTCTGAATCGCAGGAATCATGTTCAAATGCGGGGGGCACGATTAAAACTGATTCGGATGCTTTTTATCAATGCGTCACCAATAGTTTTCGAACAGTCTGCAACCCATCCGCACGCCGCAACTGCACCAACCAAAGCCCCGCCGGCAGCGCCTGCACGTCGAAATTTGCGTTGGTATCGGTATCAGATAAACGTTCGTACCCGGCGACCATGCCGCCCGGACTCATTAGCCGCACCTCCACATCCTGCCCCGGCGCTTCAGACAACACCACCCGGACAACATCGCTGGCGGGGTTGGGCAGCACCTGAAGGGCCACCGTCCATTCGTTTTCCCGTGTGCCCACGGTATTGCCGAGGTTGAGCACGATGCTGTTTAGTACGCAACCCTGGGCGTCGGTGATTTTCAACTGGTAGTTGCCGGCGAACAGATTTTGAAGGTTTTGCACATCGGCGAAAAACTGCCCGTTGCGCGTCCAGTGGAAGGCGTAGGGCGGGGTGCCGCCGCTGATGACAACCGATATGGCGCCAATGCCGGCATTGCCTGCGTCGTTGAGCACTTGTAAAATATTCAGAGCAAGCGCTTGCGGCTGGTTGATCGTCAGCTGCCTGGTTTGGGAGCAGCCCGCAGCATCGACCACTGTGACGGCGTAGTTGCCGGGGCACAGGCCGGTTGCTTTGTTGCTTTGCTGCCCATTGCTCCATTTATAGGAAAACGGTGCGTAACCGCCCGTAGCCAATACCGTGGCGGTACCATCGCACCCACCCGCGCAATTCACATCCTCCGACAAAATATTCAACTCCGGATCGTCCAGCACCGTGACGGTGAAACTGCATTGCGCCGCATTGCCGCCCGCATCTTCATACCGGAAAAACTGGGTGGTCACGCCCTGCGGAAAAGCCGCGCCGCTCGGCAGGCCGCCCAACAGGCTGAGCTGCTGCATATCCACCGTGCAATTGTCCAGTACCACCGGCTGATTGTATGCCACCGCCGGCGCGCAGTACGATGTCGTGATGTTGGCCGGGCAACTCAGGGTCGGGGGGATATTGTCGACGGCTTCGATTTGTACCGGCTGCACCTGGCTGCAACCATTGGCATCGGTCACGGTAGCCGAATATGCGCCTGCGCACAGGTTCAGGGCGGCATTGCCCGACTGGCCGTTGCTCCAGAAAATCTGGAAGGGCGGTGTGCCGCCGCCAACGGTCAGGCTGCCGCTGCCGTCGCAAGTGTTGTCGCAGCTGGCCGGATTTTTTACGGCCACGATTTCAAACGAACCGTGATTCGCACTTTCAATGACAAAAGGCAAAACGGTGGAGCAGCCATAACTGTCGGTCAGGCTTACCGCGTAATTGCCTGTGCACAGGTTGGTGGCCAGAAAACCGGTTTGTCCGTTGCTCCAGCGCACCAGGTCGGGCGTTGCTCCTGAAGGGGCAAACACCGCAGAACCGTCGCAAATTCCGGAGCACGCAGCCGGGATCGGCGTTACGGAGCCCGCAGGCGGTCCGGCCACCTGTACTTCAAAACTGCAAATGGCAGTGTTGCCGCTGGCATCCGTGCAGGAGAAAATCTGGATAGTTTTCCCGGCAGGGAATACGGACCCGGAGGGCAAGCCCGCAGTCTGTTGAATTTGATTGGGGTTGATCGAGCAGTTGTCGGTTACCGTCGGCTGGACGAATTGGACGGTGGCGGCACAAGAACCCACGGCGATGTTGGCCGGGCAAACCAGCGTTGGCGCTATGTTGTCGACGACCGTCACGGTAGCCGTGCCGGATTTGCTGTTGCCGTTCACATCGGTTGCGGTGAGGGTTACGGTGCGCGCGCCAAGTTGGCTGCAATTGAAGGTGGTCGGGTTGATCGTCCAGGAGGCGATGGAGCATTCAGCGTCGAAGCTGCCGTTGTCAAACAGGGCAGGCGTTACCTGCACACTGCCGTTTGTGCCCAGCGAGGCGGTGGCGTTTTTCAGGATCAACTGGGGTGGGTTTTGATCGGTGATCACAATTTGCCCGCTTTTGCTTTTGGTGCAGCCCTTGGTGTCCGTCGCGGTTACGGTGTAGGTCCCGGGACCAAGTCCGGTGATCGCTGCGGTGGTTTTGTTGTTCGACCAGAGGTAGGTGTAGGGCGCCGTGCCGCCCGCCACACCGATCGTCAAAGCACCGTTTGTGGATGTCGGGCAAAGCACGTTTTCCTGAAAGGCAATATTCAGGTCTAGCGCACCAGGGCTGGTGATTACCGTACTCAGCACCAGCGTACAACTGGCGCCGTCGGTGACGGTGACGGTATAGGCGCCCGGCGCCAGGTTGGAGATGGTTTTGGTTTGGGCATTGGTCGACCAGGCGTAGCTGACCGGGTTTTGGCTGTTGTTCAAATTGACGGTGGCGGTGCCATTGGCTGCGCCAAAACAGCTGACCGGCGTATTGGAAATTGAGCCGGTGACGGCGCAATTGACAGCGTTTACCTGGGCAGTTTTGATTACGGTGCAGCCTTTGCTGTCGGTCACGGTTACGCTGTAATTTCCTGGAGCCAAACCTGAAATTACAGCGGTGATTTGCCCCGTGCTCCATTTGACGGAATACGGCGCCGTGCCGCCGGAGTATGAAACTGTAGCCGTGCCGTTGTTTACACCGAAAATTGTTTGCGGCGTGGAACTGGTATTGGCTACCAAAACCGGTGGCTGATTGATGAGCACACTGACGGTGTTGGTGCAGTTCTGGCTGTCGTTGACCGTTACGGTGTACAGTCCGGCGCTAAGCCCGGTGGCCGTGGCCCCGGTTTGCCCGTTCGACCAGCCGAAGGCGTACTGGCCGCTTCCGCCGCCGGCTATGGCTGTGGCCGAACCGGTTGCTGTGCCGTTGCAGGCCACATGCACGACCGGGCCGAGTGTGGCCGTAACCGGAGGCGCCTGGGTCACTTCGACACTGTCGACGGCGGTGCAGCCGGTCTGGGTGTTTGTCACCTGGAGGGTATACGTGCCTACGGCATTCACCCGGGGGTACAGGTTGAGGGCGCCGGTAAGTATGTTGCCGTCGTAAGTAGTCCAGAGGTAGGTGTAGCTGCCAATGGTGGACGAGCCAAAACCACTCAGCAGGATCGGGGTGTTGTCGCAATTCAGCAGTTGGGGCTCTCCGGCGTAGGCGATTGGCGGCTGGGTATTGTCGAACACTTGTACCGGTATCGCTACGGTACAACCACTCGAGGGGTGCGTGGCCACTACCGTGTAGGTGCCGGGCACGGTCACGGCCGGGCTTCTGCCGGTAGCGGTAAATCCGCCCGGACCTGTCCAGCTAAACGTGGTGCCGGGTGTAAATGCCGTGGCGTTCGGATACGCTACGGGGTTGGCACAGGTGATGGTGGCGTTTGCCGTTAAAACCACCGGGGTTGCGGAATTAAAACTCACCGAAACACTGACCGATTTGGTACAGCCGTTGGCCGGGTTGGTCGCCACCACCGTATACACCCCCGCTGTGGCTATTGTCGGATTTTGAACGGTAGACATGTACCCGTTGGGGCCGGTCCACTTGAACGTCAGGCCCGAAGTACTGGTGTTCGCATACAGGGTGGTGCTGGGCATGGCGCAACTCAGGTTGTTCGCAATTACCGACACATCGGGTTGTACTTTGTTTTGCAAAACGGTGACCGTTGCCGTGGCATTACAGCCGTTTTGGGTGTTGGTTGCCTGCAAGGTGTAAACGCCCGGCGTGCTAACGCTGACGAGCAAATTATTTGAATAAAAACCGTTTGGCCCCGACCACAGCAGCTGCATGCCGCTTGGCTGCACACTGCCGGTCAACGTAACCTGCGGCGAAGTACAGGTGATTGGCCCGCTTACGGTAGCCGATACCGTCGGTGGCGTGGTACTGCCGGTAACGGCAATTGTTTTTGAAACCGAACAACCGTTTTGCGGATTGGTCGTGGTGAGGGTGTACAGCCCGGGGGTGCTAACCTGAACCTGCATGCCCGAGGCGTTGAAATTGCCCGGCCCGGTCCATTGAAAAACCGCATTGCCAAGGTTCGACCAGCCGAGCAGGAAAGCACTGGGCGATGCGCAGGAAATGGCGCCGCTGACACTGGCCGTTGTTGCCGGATGCACGGTGTCCAGGGCCACTGTGGCCGTAGCGATGGTAAAACAGCCGGTGATGGTGTCGGTGACCGTCAGTAAATAATTTCCACCGGCCGAAACTGCCGGCTGCAGCAGGTTGCTTTGAAAACTGTTGGGGCCCTGCCAGCCGTAGGTCGTGTTGAGCGTGTCGATCGTGGCTGCAAGGGCGATGGTGTTCACCGCGCAAGTGAGGGTGCCCCCGCTTACCAATGCATCGGGCGCCTGGTACAGGCTGCTCACGGTGGTGGCATCGCTGGCGGTGCAGCCGTTGATGGTGTTGGTGATGGTCAGCACGTAGGTGCCGGTATGGTTTGCCGTAGGAGTAAGGGTGTTGGCGCCGGCACTGATGATGCCGCCATCCTCGGCTGTCCATAACTGGCTGTATTGGGGCCCGGTGGATCCGCTGCCCTGGAGTTGGATGGCGGCATTGGAACACAACACCGTCATCGGCACGCCGGCATTGGCGGTCGGCGGGGTCAGGTTTTGAGTGATATTGGCGCTCAGGCCGGCCGTGCAGCCGTTGGCATCGGTCAGGAACAGCGTGTAGGAGCCGGCTGCCAGCGGGCTTGCCGTCGGGCCGGTATCGCCATTGCTCCAGCCGTACTGGTAGGGTAGGGTGCCGCCGGAAGCTGCCGCAGTAAGCATGCCGAAAGGTTGCAGGCAGCTGATGTGTTGGATAAACGTGAGTGCGACGGTTAAAGCCGGGGGCTCGTTGACAACCAGGTCTGTTAAAACGGTTTCTTCGTTGTTGGCGTCGATAACCGTCACGGCATAGGTTCCGGCCGGTACCTCCGTCAGGTCCTGCTCTTTTTGCCCGTTACTCCAAAAAAAAGTGAACGGTGCCTGCCCTTGAACGGCCAGATAAATGGCGCCATCGGATTCGCCGTGGCAGGAAACATGGTTGATGGATTCAATTTCTACTGTAGGGGATTGATCGGATGTGTGGAATGGCCTCTCGGCAGACAGGTTCTGCAAAAAGCAAAAACCCAACAGGATGGTTAAAAAAATGCGCATGTGCGGAGTGTAGATTTTAGAAAACACTGAATTTCAGCTCACATGGTAAATTCCATGCCCGAAATCCGGGTTTTCTTAAGCCCCCGTTAAGCGCACATTAAAATCGCATTAAACCCGCCTATTTGGCTTTTAATTCCACAGCCAGCGCCTCCACCGTGCGCCCGCTTTTCTTCGCCGTGCCGCACCATTTGCCGTTTTTGGCCTTGGCCAGGGTTTTTCGCCCTTTCAGGCGGGCAGCGTACACAATGTCGTATTTCCCGGCGTCGCTGCCTTCCAGGCTCAGGGCAAAACCGATGATGCGCCGCCGTTTGTTTGTTGTGCCGATAAAAGCGCCGCCTGTGCGGCTTTCGACAATGCCGTCCGTGGAGGTGTTCACCTGGCAATACAGGCTGAGTTTGGCGGATGCCGGTTTTAAATTGAGACTGAAACCGAGAACTCGTTTAACCGGCTTGAAATCGGCGCCCACCAGTACACCCGGTTTCAGGATCACCGCCGCGCCCGATTGAAACTGTACGGTGCCTTCCAGGGCCACAACAGCACTGCTCGCCGCCGGTTGGGCTGCTTTTTTGGCGTTTTCGACGGCCAGCCCGGCATCGATCCGGCCATAGCCATACAAGGTGCTGTGTCCATTGGCATCGTAGGCGCCGTTCGTTTTGTCGATCTGGACGCAGGATTTCCGGATGATTTCCTTGACATCGGCCGGGCTCAGGTCGGGGTTGACGGCGAGCATCAACGCGACCACGCCGGCCATGCCCGGGCAGGCAGCCGAGGTGCCGCCGAAGCTGTTGACGTAATTGTCGGCGGTGTAGCCGGCTGGTCCCTGCCGGTCGGTGGTGCGCAGGCCTTCGCTCAGCGGCGCCGGGTGCTGAAATGCGCGCCAGCCGTAATCGGCGCTGGGGAAACTTACCCAGATTGCCTTGCCGAAGTCGCTGTACACACAGCGTTTTCCGGTGTCGTTGCAGGCTGCCACGGCGATGACGCCGGGATAGCTGGCATAGCCGTCGTTGGCGGTGTCTTCGTTGCCATTGCCTGCGGCAAACAGGATGACGGCGCCCTTGCCGTTGCGGCCTTTTTTCAGGACATATTCCATGGCCAGGCGGGTGCTGTCGGGCAGGCCGGTGAAGCGGTTGTGCACCGAATCCATGGGGTTCCACCATTCGCCGTCGGTTGGGCCCCAGGAGCAGGAGACTACATCGGCGCCGTGGTCGGCGGCCCAAACGAAGGCATTGGCTTCGGCCATGCTGCCCAGGCCGCTGCGCAGGCGGATGGGCATGAGCTGGGCTTCGGGCGCCGTGCCGGAAGCGCCACCGGGCAGTCCGGCGGCACAAGCCACGCCGGCACAGGCGGTGCCGTGGTTGTCGTCGTCCATTTGTGGGCTGGGGTCCTTGCTGTTTTGGGTGGCGTCGAGCGGGTGCACGATACGGCCGGCAAATTCAGGGTGACTGAGGTCGATGCCGTCGTCGATCACGGCGATAGTCATGCCTTTGCCCCGGCTGTACCCCCAGGCTTTTTCGATGTTGATGTGTTCATTTACGGCTTTTCCGTTGATTGTGGTTTGGGCCAGATGCCATTGCAGGGCATGCACGCCCTTGAAGCGGCGTTCCTGCACAATTTCGGGGTGGCAGTATTCCACCTGTTTTTCTTCGAGCAGTTTTTCGGCGATGTTGAACACCTCCAGACCTGTACCTTCCGAGGCTTCCACGAAGTAGGCGTTGGCGGCAAAAGGCAGCTTGCTCTTGACCTTGAGCTGGTATTTTTCAATGACGGCCAGACAATCTTTTTCCGGCGTTTTGTCGTGAAATTTGACAAAGAAATTCTCGGTGTACAGCATCACCTCGCCGCTGTCGGCATCCTGGAGCACACGGCCGGCAAAGCGGATGCTTTCATCCTGTTTGAGCGTAGCCCGGGCGGCGTCGCGCTGGCGGGTGCTGCCACCGGTAGATTCCAGGGCGCCGTCCTTGGATTCGACGCGGCGCACGGTGATGCCCGCTTCCGGGAAAGCCGCCACCTCTTTGGTTTCGTCTATGATTTCGCGACTGCCGCGGTTGAGTGCGGCTTTGCCTATTTCTTTGTTGCCTTTGGTGCGGATGGCGACCATGTCGGGGCTTTCGACCAGTTTGATGGTTTTGCCTTTTTTACCACCGAATTTTACTTTGTACATAGTTCAATTTTGGATTTAGGTTGGACGGTATAGGATGATCGGTTTTTGGCGATGTGCTGATAGTAACGGACACGCCTGCCGATAAGTTTTTGCTTGTTTGAAAAATTAAAACACGACGCCAAGCATCAGTCCAATATTAAGCATTTTACCGTTATTCAGGATAGCAGTATCCACAAACGGTGTCAACGCATATTCAACCATCGGTTCCAGCACTATTGTTTTGCCGGAAAACGCGCTGGCCTGGTATCCAATGCCGGCGTTCAGGGAAAAAACATAGTCCTTCGGGGCAAACAATTTGGTGTCCATCAATGCATACCCATCGGTCGCTCCGCATTCGTACAGGTTCGCTTTTTCGCTGGATGTCAATAGAATGCGTTTTGGAGGCCAAGGTCCGAAAAAAAGGTGGTTTCGGCCCCCGGTCAGGTTCAGCCTGAGGTTTATTGGGATGCTGAGGTACACCGCCGTGACGGCTATATCGAAATAGGAATTATACAGGTTGGTTCCTCCGATCATGGGTAAAATCGCAGGGGAACAATGGCGAATAATCGACTTGTTTGAGCCGAATCAACTGCATGCCAAGCCCGGATTTGAGTTGTAACCTCGAATGCAGGTTGAGGTAAAAATCGCCGTTCAGGGCAAGCCCGGTAGCAAAGTCCGAATCGGCAACAGCATTGTTGTTTACTTTTTGAGCGGTGATCTGGGGCGTCAAACTAACTCCAACATAAAACTTCCGGTCGTTCTTTTGCGCGTGAGCAGTTGCAAGAAAAACGAAGGAAACGAGTACCAGGATGGTTTTTTTCATAAACAAACGGTTGGGTGCTATTTCTGAAATTATAAAAAGTTGGTGCATTCTATTCGCCAGGAGTTGTATTTCATGCCGCTGAATTTTATAGAAAAAATGCCTCCGGGTATTCAACCATCCCATGCACGCCATCCAGGCCGTTTTCAGTTAAGGCAAGCACCATGCAATGCTCCTCCGGCACCTCAAAAGGAAGTGTTATCCCGTATTTACGCGTGGGCTCGTAGCCAAACCGGGGGTAATAATCGGCGTGGCCGAGTAAAATGATCGACTGAAAACCCAACGCCTTTGCCCGTTTGTGGGCTTCCAGAATCAATTTCCCCCCGACGCCTTTTCGCTGGAAGGCCGGTTTTACCGAAACCGGGGCCAGCGCCAGCGATTCAAAAACCTGGTCCCCGTTTTTTATCGTTATCCGGGTCAGTAAAATATGGCCGATGACTTCATGATCGTATTCGGCAACGAGGGAAAGTTCGGGCACAAAGGCCGGCGATTTGCGCAAGCGCTCCACGAGGAATTGTTCGTCGTGATCGCTGAATTCCATGGTTTTGAAGGCTTCTTCAACGACTTGAAAAACAGCGGCATGATCTTCAGGATTTTCTACGCGTATGGTTATTTTCATAGAGTTGATTTGAACGTTAAATGCCCCCAATCGGAATCAAATCCGCGAAAATCCGTGTTTTCGCCGCAGGCGAATCCGCCTCATCCGCGTTCTAACTCCTCTACGTCGGGGAACCGCAATTGGATTTCCGGGTGCACAGTGCCGGAACGTGGATGCCACGGATTCGCCTTCGGCGAAACGCTGATGAACGCGGATTTGATTCCGCTGGGTGCAATTTTCAACTTAATGACAAAACATAGTTTATGTTACTCACAAATCTCACCCAGCCACTGCTGGTCAATTTTCCCCAGTTCACCGATGTGGAACACGGCACCGACCGGGCAGCCGTTGGACCCGGTGGCATTGACCAGGTAGCGGTAGTCGAAACCGAAATCGATCGGTTCGCCGAGTAGTTGCTTTACCCTTGCCGTGTCGGCGCCAATGGGCAGCAGGTCCACCACTTTTTGCAAGCTTTCGCGGTCCTGGTGTTGGCGGTAATGCGCGCCGTATTTTTCCAGCCGGTGTGTAGCGCAGGAAGTAAGGAGGAGTGCGGTAAAAAGTGCGAGTAGGGTTGAACGTGGCATACTTTATTTTTTCAAAACCAGGATCAGGTATTCCCAGGGTTGGAGGTTGAACACATCGTCGCCGGCCAGGCTGAAGGTTTTTTCGGAAAACAATTCGGTGTAAGCGCCGGCGTAGTACCTGGAATCCAGTTTTACCATTGCCGGCCGGGCGCTGAAATTAATAACGGTGAGTACCCGGTCGCCGTTTTTTTCGCGGGCGAAGGAGACCACCTGGTCCATTTTGTCGCTGTAGATCCGGATCATCTCGCCACCCCAGGCACCGTTCCACAGCGCCTGATTTTTGTGTTTCAGGTGGAACAGTTTGGTGTACATCGCGGCGAAGGGATGGGGTTTCCACTGGATGGAGTCTTTGTCGAAAAAGGCTAGCGAGCGGTTGAGCCCGGCCTCCTGGCCACTGTACACCAGGGGCATGCCGTTGATGGTGCCGGCAAGCGCCATGGCGGCCTGCAGGCCGTCGCCGAAATTGGAATACTGGTTGCCTTCCCAGGAGTTTTTGTCGTGGTTGTCGGTGAAGGTCATGCGGTAAGCACTATTCGGGAAGGAGCTGACATCATGCGCCATGTAGGTTATGAGGCCGCCAATGCCTTTGTGCTCTGTGGTGGCATTGCGCATGTGATCCCAGAGACTCCAGGCATAGGTCATGTCGAAGGCGCGTTTGTGGAGGTCGCGCGATTCCCATTCGGCGAGCATAAACACCGGTTTGATAGCGTCGAGCTCGGCGCGGACATTTTCCCAGAAATCGACGGGGATGAATCCCGCCACATCACAGCGGTACCCGTCGATATTGGCTTCCTGCACCCAGAATTTGAGCGCCCCGGTCATGTATTTGCGCAGGCCGGGCTGGGCAAAGTCGAAGTCGATGATGTCTTCCCAGTCGTACCAGGGTGTGGGCTGGAAGTTGCCTTCCCGGGTTTTAGTGTACCACTCGGGATGTTCGGTGGCCAGGGGATTATCCCAGGCGGAGTGGTTGGCCACCCAGTCGATGATGACGTACATGCCCATGCTGTGAATTTTGTCGACGAGCGCCTTAAAATCGTCCATGGTACCAAATTCCGGGTTGACACCGTAGTAGTCTTTCACCGAGTAGTAGCTGCCCAGGCTGCCTTTGCGTTTTTCGATACCGATCGGGTGAATAGGCATGAGCCAGATAATGTCGATGCCCATTTCTTTAAGCCGGGGGAGGTGGGTTTCAAAGGCTTTGAAGGTCCCTTCCGGGGTGTATTGGCGGACGTTCACTTCATAGATCGTCGCGTTTTTGCTCCACTCCGGGTGTTTGAGTTCCACATAGGGTTTGGGTGTGTAGGGATCGTCGCTGTACGATTTTGGTTTGCCGGTTTGGTTACAGGAAAAAAAGAGGCTGAACAACAGGGGCAAAGCAAATGCTCGGATCGTGTAACGCATAGTTTTTTTATAGAAAATTATAGTTTTTTCGTGAGGTGCTTTGCTCGTCCTGCGACTTGAAGTCGCAGGACGAGCAAAGCCCTTAAATCTTTATCCCCTGCGTCGTAAACGAAATCCCCTGCTGGCCTGTGGTGGAGATCATCACTGCTTCAAAAAAAGGTTCGAGCTGATTGCTGCGGGTTGCCCAGTCGAACATGAAATTCCCGCCGGTGCCGCCGTGTTTATCAATTTCGTTGATCACGATTTCGACGGTTTCCATCGGTTTTATAAAAATGGGGTAGTCGAAATAGGTCCGGATCAGGTCGCCGTTGGTGTTGTAATAATCGGCGCGTTTGATGAACACCGAGTCGGTGGCGCTGATGTTGCGCAGGCTCACGGTTACGGTGAGGCCATAGGTGCGGTGCTCCGAGTGTTCATAAATTTCGGAATACACAGCCAGGTAAGTGGAGCCGTTGTGCAGGAGGCTGTCGGCGGGGTTCAGTGTGACACTCCGTTTTTTCCAGTTTACCGGATTCATAGAGCTGGGTTCCGGGGCCGGCTCACAGGCGCTGAGCGCGGTGAGCAGGAGGAAAACAAAGGTGCAATACTTCATTGGCTCGGTTCTTTATGTTGGTGAACAATAAATCATCCTTTTACCTCGTCTTCCGCTGCTTCCGGTTCGGGGCCATTGCGTTTGGTGCTTTCGAAAAGCCCGGAACCCGGTTTGGTCAGGATGGGCGCGGGGTTGGTTGCCGGTGCGGTGGCGGTAGCGGCGGTGCCGGATGCGCTTTGGCGGAAGTTGACCAGTTGGCGCAGGAGGTCAAACCAGAATTTGGCGCCCAGGGAAACGGCGAGTGCGGTGGTGAGCCAGCCGAAAACTTTATAGAGCCACCATTGCGTTTTTTCCTCCGGCGCAGGCCATTGCACGTACTCCCAGCCCAGGCCGAGCGGCGAGCGGATGGCGGCAATATTTTCGTTGAGCAGTGTTTCCAGCCGGCCTTGGGCGGCATAAAAATCGGGGTTGGCCACCAGGCTGTCTACAGCAGCGGGCGCCGGTTGGGTTTGCACAAATTGCGTGGCTGCGTCGGCCAGGTATTCGCGCAAGGCGGCATTGGTGGAGAGGTTGGTGTAGATATCGATCACGTCGACATTGAAGGCCACGGCGATGGTCATGCCCACCCAGAAAAGCCATACGCGCACGCTGTTGACATACCATTCGGAGGCGCGTTCCATCACCTCGTTGAACCATTCTTCCACTTTTTGGCGAAACACGGCGATGTCGTCGTACGATTCGCGGTAGAGGTAGCTGAGCACGTCCTTCATTTTGCCTTCCGGCAAATTGGAGATGGCGGTGCGCGCCTCGCCCGAGGAGTTGACTTGTAAAATATCCATCAGGATGCCCGTGAAGGTACCGGGCCGGATGTACGACGGCGGCAGCGTACCCTTGCGCAAAAAGCGGAACAGGTTGGCTTTTTCGCTGAGCTGCTTGTAGTAGGGGTGGCTGGTAAAAACATTGGTTTCGCCTTCTCCCAACATGGATTTTATGGCGTTGATCAGGTTTTTACCGCGGAGGGTGAGCAAACCCGCCAGCATTTCCATGATGGTGGTGGCCAACAGGCTGAACAGGAGCAGGATGAAAACGATACCGATAACGATGGAAAGGAGATTGAGCATGGGTGCGGGATGATTTGAATTTGTGGATTGGGTGCCAAAAATGCAGGATTTCCCGCGGAATGTGGACTTGGTGGTGTGGTTTATTTTTGTTGGGCGGGGGAATTGAAGGGCTTTGGCTGCACTATATCCGGTTGTGGGGACTGCATTAGAAATCAAGGCTCAAATTCCCATCGGCTGGCCCCGCTCAGCCAAACGGGAACCTAAGTCAAAAACAAATATTTACTCAACTTTAAACTCCAAAAAAATATCTAATGTTGAATTTGCCTGTGCTGTAGTGTGGGCTGTCCCATCAACATCGTACAAGGTTAAATCTCTATTGAATTTTATAGTCATTTTATCTTTTCCGCTACTTTGCTTAATTAGTGACTGAACTTCAAAATAGGCTAATCCTACCAACTTTGATTTTTCAGATTCCCCTAATCCCAAAACTAACCTTCCCGAAATCACTTCTCCCTGTTTAAGGTCACGGAGATTATCAATATGCCATTGGTCTTTTTTTAGACGTTTAGACTTGATTAATGTTTTAAAGCGCTCATCAAATTCACCTTGTTTAAGTTTCAATACCAATTCATCTTTGATGGAACCGGCGGTTTTATCACCGGATGTATTCGAACCGGACTGTTGCTGGCCGGTTGATTGTTTTGATTGGCCTGCATTCTCCTTGATTTTGTCAAATGTATCTTTAATCGTCATTAGTTTTTTGGTTGCTCCGGGATTCGACGCGGTATTTTGATCTGTAAATTGTTCGATATCGGCTGCTGTGAGCTCGCTGTCTTCCAGGGCGTCACCCAGTTCTTCGATTTTTTCCAGGGGCATCGGTGCGTCGCTCGGTAAACCGAGTTTTTTCATCATCTCAATTAAGGCCTGATATTTCTCTTCGCCGAGCCGTTCCTGAAGATCCAACATGGCTTGTTGCTCCGGCGTAAGTTCGGGCCCTCCGCTTCCTTCAGGGCATTTTATATCACTTGTATCAAAATCAACTTGTTCATCCATCGGGGCGAACACATCTTTTACTGACTCGGGCAGAAAGGCCTGAATTTTTTCCCGGATAATTCTGGCTAGTTCCAACGATAGCTTGCCCAAATAGGGGATGTCCTGGATATAAGGCGCCATTTTTTCCATAAACCAACAGGATTGGACAACTTTACTTGCCAGATATTCGATTGCCGGAGTAACCAGGCAACCCAGGATTGGCGGTGATGTCGTACAGGCGATGGCGCGGGCTCCCCATTTTACCAGGTTGATTACTTTTTTAATTTTCCCTAATGTATCTGCAGCCGCCTTTATTTTTTCAATAATTGCCTCATAGGGACCCAATATGCTTTTTACTATTTTATCGACATCCTCGGCAGCTTTTTGTTTGATTGCATCAACACGTTTATTCAGATCATCGGCTATGCCTTCCAATGCTTCTTTTGAGCCAGTTGGAACCAGCGACTTTAGTTTTGTTGAAACTCCTGTAGTGAACGATTCTTTAAGACGGCTTACAGTCTCTGTAATAATTATTTTACCCGCCATTATAATAAGTCGGAATGCCGCCTTGATGGCTGCTCCGGCAATTCCGCCGCCACCACTGCTCTTTACCGTATTAAGCCTGTTTTGGAATCGGCTTTTAACCCGGTTATATACTTTAGCAATTTTGACGAAAAGCGTACCAAAGTACCCTCGGAAACGGCCAAAGATTTGAGCCTTTTCACTTACCCAAAATTGTAATTGATTGATTTTGTCAAACGATGTTTCCTGTGGCCCGGTCAGCGCTGATTTGAACCCCGATTTTACACGGGCTTTTTGATCTTGCAGTGCAAGTTCCTGTTGCTCGGCAGTTTGGAATTCTGCTGTCTTTTTTAAGCTTTTATACCGTCCTTGGTAAACATTGAAGGCACTATCGCGCCATTTGTTATAGTTAAACCAATCCTTTTTTGGCAAATCCTTATCCTTAGTTCTCTTTGCGCGCTGAATCGTATTTTCCGGTACGGGCTTTTTACTATTGAATTTTGGGGCTACTGTATTACTATCCATCGGTGAGATAAAGACAGGTTTTCTGACTTTATTTTCTATTTCCAGTCCCAATGCAGTTACGGATGCCGGCAATGGATCCGTAAATTCTTTATCCGGTTTCCAGGTATAATTCCATATGCCGGGATTGCCGGGATCTTGGTTTACATAAACTTTCCCGGTGGTTTCGATCACCGGCGTTATTATTTTACCGCTGTTTTTGAGGACGATTTTCTCAGATGCTACAGGGCTGTTAGGCTCTGTCATGCCGGGAGGGACAGCCGTGGATAATTTTGCCGGAGGGGAGTTGAAGGTCCATTTATCCACGGCTGACATGTCGTTCACATCGTCCTTTGCCGATTCGAATCCTCCAATATAATTATTCAGTTGCCCTGTGCCTTCCTGCGCTTCAATGGTGCCATGACTTGGTTTCAGGTCCCCCACTACGATATCTCCTGGTGCGGATGGAATTTCCGACAGATTTTGGAGTTTGTCCACCTTTGGCGCCGCCTGGCTATCGTGTGGGAATTTCGCGCCGTCTTTCAAAACACGTTTTCCGGGCTGGGCTTTAAGTTGCTTTGGCAGATTATGTTTTAAAAAATAAACGCCGACTGTAGTGCTTGCCTGGTACATATCGGCTGAGCCTTTGTTTCCATGTCCTTGGTTTATTTTATTGGCATTTGGAACAGGAGCCTCGGTAAAGATTTTTAATTCCTTTCCAATTAATGGTAAAAGTAAATTATGGTTTTTGTCCCCATTATAATGCTTTGGTTCCCAATATGGGGCGAACATTTGAATCGGGCTTTGCTGAACAGTTTTTTGTTCTTTTCCGGCGTGCCCCTGCTGCACCACATGCGTCAATTCATGCCCCAGCAAGCGCTTGCCTTCCGACGATTCCGGGCTGTACGCTCCCCGGTTAAAATATATATCCGAACCATGGGTAAACGCTTTGGCCTGTATGCCCTGGCTCATCTCCGAAGCCCGGTCGTCTGTGTGAATGCGCACGCTGGAGAAGTCGGCGCCAAAGGCCTGGTTCATGGAAGCGAGCGTCTGCCCGGGTAAGGGGCTGCCGCCACCTTTGCTGCTGTGTAGTTCGGATTGCAACTGCGGGGAAGCCGTGTAGCCGCCGCCTTCCGCTTTGCGCATCAGGGGGTGTTCAGCATCGCCCATTTCCTGCCGCTGTACATCTTCTTCCGTTGCACAGTCGGCACATTTCCGCTGTATGGCAATGGGTTGGTTGCCGTTGATTTGAAATGCCTTACGCTGTACAGGCGCCTCCTGTTCCTCCTGCTCCTGCCGCTGAAGTTTGTCTTCGGCTTCGCAATTGGCGCATTTGCGTTGTATACCTGTTATGGGCAAAGCGCCGCCGTTTTCCGGGGCCTCACCTGCGCCACCGGGCGCCGCAGCCATGCGCATAACCCGTTCGGCCATGGCGTCGGCCTCCTGCTCGTGCCGGTCGCCGGGTTCGTTGATGGTGAGTTTGGGTTGGAAAAAACTGGGTTGAGCCGTTGCGTCAGACTGCGCATGCCGTGTCGGTGCAAAGAAGGGCTGGTTGTTTTCTTCTTTGGTGTGATGGGCAGTTTTTGCCCGCAGCGGTTCACTTGTTTTTGCCGGATTTGGCATGTAATGTGGCGTTAATAACGATGTTTCCTGTTTTTTAAAAAAAATGCTATTCCGAAATAAAGGCTCACACCGGCTCCTCCCGCGCCAGATCGTCCCCATCAATAATCGTACTCATAAACATGTAGCCCTTGTTCATCACGTAGCGGATATCCTGCCGCAACAGTTGCATGAACGACAAATGCCACCGGTAGCGGCGGCCAACCAGGCACCCTGCACTGTACCGGTCGACATAGGCCGGTGTGAAATCCGCATTGGTGGAGTGTTGATTTATGGCATATCCACTGCCAATCCGGATCGGGTCGGTTGCATTCCGGAGGCCGTTTTTATCGATATCGCGGTGCACGCGCAAGGGGCCGCGTTGGACCAGCGCCGGCTGGTACGTCTTGTGTACACCATCGGTCCAGGCTTTGTACTGTCCGAAAGCAATCCGGGCGGCGCCCAGGGGGTTGAGCGGGTCCATGGTATAAAAGTGTCCCGGTTCGGTAGTAGCCTGGTCGTTGGCCGTCATTTCCGGCGTGCCGCCAGGCAGAATCCGGATCAGCATCCTGCGGTCGTTCCACTCATTGAACAAGTCCGGATTGGGTTTGCCCTCCGGGTCGATGCCTTCCACATACACGATATTAAGCATATCGGGCGCCCGGGCAATCCAATAGCCTTTTTTGACCATGTAACGGAGTACGCGCCGGGCAAGCCGGGTTTGCGGATCATCGGTTGGTTGGTTGTCAAACTGCACCGGTAAAAAACCGGCGGGCCGGGCGCCATCGAGCGCTTCAAAAAATGTAGTGCTCAGCAGGTTGTCGACATAGGGGATGCGGGCATGGCGGTGAAAGAAAAAAATCGCATTCCGGGTTTCGATACCCACCCGGCCATCGGCTTTGTTGACCGGGCCGAAGGGCCTTTCCTCATCACCATCGATTACCGGGTCGAGCAAGCCGAGGTCGCAGAGTTGGCTTTGTATTTCCAGCGTAAGCGGCAGATTGGCCGCCAGATTAAGATCGCTGACGGAAATAACCTGTTCGTTGCGGATGAGTTGTTGAAGAAAAACTGGCATAATGCGTTAGCGCTCAATTTGGTTTAAAATTTCCAATGGATTCAGGGTGCCCCGCCCATATTCAACATCTTCTCCCTTATCGAAACTGCGGCGCGAAACGGCTGTGTTTTTCAACAGGTCAAATACGGCGTCGGGCGTTGATAATACCCCGTGTTCCACTTCCCACTGCCGGATCAGAGCCAGAAAACCGGCGGTAAAGGCAGCCGCTATACCGGTTGACTTAAGGTTGCCGGTCGGGCGCTGCCCCGGCCCCGTAGTGAGTAAACCTTCGCCCGGCGCCAACAGGTCCAGGTCATAACTACGCGCAGAAAAACGGCAACGGTGGCGGTATTGATCGTGCGCCCCGACCGATAATACGCCGGTTAGCCGTGCCGGATAACGCGATTCCGGTTTTTTGTTCTCCGAGGTGCCCACAGGGGCCACCAGCAGAATATTGCGCTGAATGGCTTCATGCACCAGGCGCTGAAGGCGGTCCAGGTGTTCCACACGCAGATCGGGATAATCCAGCAGCATGGCGATAATATCGGCGCCGGCTTCGATGGCCCACTGCAAACCCGATAAGAATGCATCCGGCGTGATGAGATGGTCCTGCTCGCCCAGTTTGGCAATCAGCAGGCGCGCTTCCGGGGCCACCCCAAACACCGCATTCCCGCTTCCGGCAGCAATTACGGCGGCTTGGGTGCCCAGGCCATGCCGGTCCTCCATGGTTTGACCGTCGTTTGGGAATTCAAAGTTGCCTTGCCGGTTGACCAGGTCGGGG
Organism: Lewinellaceae bacterium; assembly: GCA_016716135.1. GTDB lineage: Bacteria > Bacteroidota > Bacteroidia > Chitinophagales > Saprospiraceae > M3007. The sequence continues at coordinate 717,658 of JADJWX010000002.1, forward strand.
TGTTGTGCCGGCGCTCCGGTGCTCAGAATGGCTATGGTTACATTGCGTCCGGTGATGCCGCGTTGTTGCCACCAGTCGCGGGAGATCTGGTAGTTTTGTACACCCCAATTCAGTTTCCGGAGGTCGGGGTTTTGCCAGGTCTGCACCGGATGCGCCGGCGCCTGGTCGGAGGCCTTGGGCGCAAGCGGGGCGGTATCTGGCGGCACAGGGGGCTTCGGCGCCTGCCTGTTGCGTGCCGGCTTTACGTCGGGCGCCGGTTCTGCCTGCACATTGAAGGATTCCAGGATTTCAGCCGGCGGCACAGCGGCAGACCGTGCTTGCCGCTCCTGGCTCAGCAATTGCGCAAGGCTGGGCACCAGCCGTGTTTCGCCTTCCGGTATTTCGCCTTCGGGCCATTGGGCGTCGTCGTTTGCCAAGGGCGGATTGACGACGGGTATCCCGGTTTGACCTTCGGTTTGCGATGCTTCGATGCCGGCGGGCGGTTTGGCCGGACTGACCATGATGCCGCCCTGCGTTTCGCCGGGCGTTGGTGGTGTTTCCTCCACAATTTCCGTGCGCCCCGACCAGTAATACCAGCCGTTTTTGTCGCGGTACCAGCGATCGTTGTTTTCCAATGCCTCTCCTCTGGCCGGCAGAGACTCCACCTCGATCACCGAACCACTGTGAATGGCTCCCAGTGGCTGGTTGCCTTTGGTTGTCGGAATATTCCGGATATAGGTATCAACTGCAAATCGGATTTTCATACGTCTGGAAATTTACTTGAACCGGTTGACTTCCTTTTCCGCTGGTTGGGCGCGGTAGCGGCAGGAAGCAGGCTATATTTTCGGCAATCAACCAACCGGCTTGTTGCTTCCGGTGGGTCTTTCGGGCGGGCTTTCCGGTGCCGGTGCTTTCGGCCGTTCCACTACCGGTTTTTTCTTTTTTGTTTTCGCTTTTGGCGTGCTGCCTGCGGCTGTGGTGCTGCTTGCCGAAACTACCGGCTGTGCGGGCGGCTTGGCCGCTGGCTGACCGGCAGGCGGTGGTGGTGGTGGTGGCGGAGCGGGCTGGGCGGCGGGTTCCGGTTCGGCCGCCTTACCCCCTCCGCGCAGGCTTAAAAGTTTGCGCAGCAGGTCAAACCAGAACGGCGCACCGAAGGTGACGGCGATGCCGGTGAGCAACAGGCCCGCCAGCTTGATCAGCCACCAGGGAATATCCTTTTCGGTTTCGGCGCTGCTCCAGCCGAGGCCCAGCGGGGAGCGGATGTGTTCGATTTGTTGCAGGGCGGAGTCCATGCGCGCCACGGCTTGTTCTACGGTCAGGTTTTCGAGGTCCGGCCCGGTTACCGTATCGGTTTTTGCGGCATAGTTGGAGGCCATGTCGACCAGAAATTCCTGGACGGTAGCGTTGGACGAGATATTTTGGTAAATGCGGATGGTATCGGCATTAAACAGAAAGGCCAAAACCAGCCCCTACGCCAAAAAGCCACCATTTGAGGTTGCGTTTGTACCAGTCGGAGGCGCGGTCCATCACCTCGTCGAACCAGCGCTCAAGTTGATTTTTAAATGCAACCGGATCGCCGTCTGCCTGCCGGAACATAAACTGCATCATACGTTTCAGGTCGCCCTCGTCTAAACCGGCAATGTTTTCTTCCAACTGATTGCTTGTTTTGGCCGACATAATGTCCTGCAAAATAGCGGTGAAAGTGTCCTTGCTCACATAGCCCGGCAGGGAATACAGGGAAATCCGGGCGCGTCGGTTTGTGGCATACGACAGCTGCCGGAACAGGGGATGGCGGACAAAGTCGGCCACTTTTTCTCCCAGCATATTTTCCAGGGTATAGCGCAGGTGTTTGGCGCGCAGCGAAAGCATGGCAGCGATCACTTCCATCACTGTGGAGGCGAGCAGGCTGAACAGCAAGAGGACGAAGATCAGGCTGATGACAATATTTAAGGTGGCAAGCATGGTGTTTCGTCATTTGGTTGGTGAACAAATTCAGTTAATTGGCGCGGTAGACCTTGTTTTCCTTTAAAAACTCGCGGCTGATACCGGTCATCAGGTTTTCGGCGGTGATGCGGTTGGTATCGCCGGCCAGGGCTTGCAGGCAGCAATAGTGCACGATGTTTACGATGTTCGAGCCGCTGAGTTCGTACTGGTTGGCTATTTTTTGCAGGTCGATATCGGCGTCGAGTTGGACGGCAGCGGGGAAGCTTTTTTGCCAGAGGCTGAGCCGCTCGGCGGGTTTGGGCATGGGGAAATACACGATCGTCTGAAAGCGGCGGGTAAAGGCATCGTCGAGGTTGCTTTTAAAATTGGAGGCCAGAATGCTGAGGCCTGAAAATTCCTCGACCCGTTGCAGCAGGTACGACACTTCCTGGTTGGCAAAGCGGTCGTGGGCATCGCGCACATTGGTGCGTTTGCCAAACAGGGCGTCGGCTTCGTCGAAGAACAGAATCCAGTGTTTGTTTTCCGCTTTATCGAACAGCGAAGCCAGGTTTTTCTCCGTTTCCCCGATATACTTTGAAACAATGGTGGAGAGGTCGATCCGGTACACATCGTGGCCGGTGTATTTGCCGAGCAGGCCGGCAGCCATGGTTTTGCCGGTGCCGGGCGGGCCGTAAAACAGGGCGCGAAAGCCGGGTTTGATTTTGCGGTGCATTTTCCAATCGTACAACAGCGTGTCGTTGTGTTGAATCCAGACCTCCACTTCCCGCAATTGGTTGAGGGTTTGGGCATTCAGGATCAGGTCGTCCCATTCCAGCTCGGTTTGGATACGTTGGGCGGGGAAGTTCCGGCCCAGGCGTGGCGGGGTGACATAGCCCAGGGTAAAGAGTTCGACGTATTCGGGGTCGAGGATAAGGCGCCCGCTGTTTGCCGGCTCCCCGGATTTGAGTTCTTCCAGGGAGAGGATTTTTTCCTGTGCAAAAAAATGTTGGGATCCGAAGAGGGTTTGCACTTCGAGACGCCGTGCCAGGTCTTTTCCGGCGAGCAGAAACAGTACGGTTTCGCCAGTGGGCAGCAGGTTTCGCTGGTTGGTGCCTTTGACGCCGCCAATCGGCGGAAAATCGCCGCCCTGGGGTAAGAATTCGGCCATCAGGTCGTCGAATAAAGCCGGTACGATATGCGGCGCCAGGGCTGTCGCCAGGGTCACGTAAGCATCCACCGTCAGGCGTCGCTGCTGAATAAAGCGGGTCAGCGGGGCATCGTCGTCCTGCATGGCCGGCACTTGCGGGGCGGTCCCGGTTTTTCCGAAATACTCCGCCAGCCGGAAACGGGTGAGTTCGGCCAGGAAGGTAAGGGTGGTGTGGAGGTTTGGCGACATGGGTGGAATTACTGTAATTTTTTAATTTGATCTGCCTTAATGCGAATGACAGCATGCGTACTTAATACAGAAGTTTGACTTTGTTCGGTTGTTGAAATTATGCTATTACGTTAGCAGCTACCCATTTTTTATAACTGGATTTTCTTTTCCATTCTGTAACGCCAAAATGTCGAACCCTAAGTCTATCGTTGTTTTTTGTGTCATAGCGGACAAATATTAACGACGTCCCATCAAACCTCGAATCACTTTCTCGGATTCGTCTTTCCGTCCGCCCAACTTTCTTTCTACCCTTCTGTAATAGATCAAAATCTTTTTCATTATTCCATACTTGAATAGCCGCTCCAGGTTTTAATTTACCAGTCCATATCTCATTTTCCTCTACAAACGTTCCAAGTCCAGCATATACCAATGCCCCTGCGGCGCCAGTTCCTCGATACTTTTCATCTATGTCAAGCATTCTACTTGGTATGGATTGTAAAATGGCGTTGAAAGTATTCCAGGTTTTTCCTTCGGCAAGTTCAAATTTTAATCCAAGCATTTTATGTGCTCTCTTCATCCGAAACTTAGAGGCCAGCGTACAGATGTTTTCTGCCTCGCCATTTACTTTTACAATACCTGCTATGGCTTCACCTAAGCCTCCAATTTTTCCCCAGGTTTTTAATCCCAATATACCATCTACTTCTTTACCTTTTAATCCTATTGATACTTGGTACATCGCCACTTTATCGGCAAATTCATCGTATTTTTTTTCTTTCCAGAGTTTAGACCAATCTTTGAAGGAACCATTTTGAACTGCTTCCAGTTTCCCGCCCCATCCAAGTTGATCTGGTTGAGCAAGGCTGACATTGTGACGCTTAGCCTTTTTATAATTCGTAAATCTCTGAATCATATTGCCCTCCCCCCCCTGCTGCCCAACATGCACCAACTCATGCGCCAGCAAGCGCTTCCCCGCGTCATTCCCCGGCTGATACGCCCCGGCGCCAAAAACTATATCCTTCCCGCTCGTATAGGCTTTTGCCTGAATGGCCGCCGCCGACTCCGCTGCCCGGCTATCCGTATGAATACGCACCTGCCCGAAATCCTGCCCGAAACGGCTTTCCATAAACTGCCGGGTACCGGTGTCCATGGGTTGGCCGCCACCGCTGTTCAGCACGCCGGATACGATGGCCGGTGCGGTTTTTCCGCTTGCATCGGCGCCGGCAGCCGCTTTGCGCTGAAGTTTTTCTTTTTCCTCCTGCCCGCAGTCGGCGCATTTGCGGTGCAACAGAGCTGGCCGTAGCACGGTAGGCGCTGCGCTATCCCGTTTGCCTGCCGGCGCTTTGCCGGGATCGGGCATGCGCATAACCTGGTCGGCCACACGGTCGGCCTCCTGCTCGTGGGCATCGCCGGGTGTGTTGACGGTCAGTTTGGGCTGAAAGAATGGAAGGCTTGTAGCCTTTGCCGTCTGATCCGTTTGCCGGGTAACTGTTGGACAGGAATACATGCTTGAACTCATTTTTTACAATCACCGGATTGCGTTTACATAAAATCAGCGTTTGTCACAGCAAGACGATAGCGGCCTTCTGTTTCATCGGCTTCAAAAGTCCAATATTGTCGTTTATAGATGTCTTTATTGATTTTAATAGAGTCGTTGGCGGTTTTATACATTTCCAGTTTTGAAAAAATATACATTTCCGTGCCGGTATAGTCCATCACCTCTTTGCCGATACGCTGGTCGGTATAGATGAGGGCGGAATCAGCCGGATTTATAGTAAAAACGGTATCGGTTGTACTGACTTGCACGGCTACGTCTATGCTGAAATCGGTATTATTGACTACGATGTATTTAAAATTCAGGGTTCGGTCGCATCCGGCAACGGACAACAGGCAAATGGATAAAAAAAGCAGTCTGTTCATAGTCTGGACGTTGTTTATTCAAAGTTCACCATTTCGGAGTTGAGTTCCCATGCGGTTGTATTCGGCTTCATGCGGGTGGGTACCCGGCGCGCAAACGACAAAATTGTAATAGTCGCGGATAATGTCGCCCTGTTGTTCCCGGTTAAAATCTTTCAGGTTTTTACCAACGAGCATTGCTGCCCCGCCGTAATTGTAGCCTGTGGTTTGCTGGGCGTGGAGGGCTTCACCCATATATTGCGAGCCGACGTGTTCCATTTGGGACACGTGGACGAGCTCGTGGATAAGCCAGGCCATGTCGCTGTTGCAGGGCGCGCAGCTGATCTTGCGGGTAAAATTGATGGTGTGGAAGGTGGTAACCGCCATGTGGCCGCCGCCATGCCCGCCAAGTTTGTTGCCGATCCAGGCGATAAGCGACTTTTCGTCGAGGCGCACCCGCCAGAGGTCGATACTGTTGCCGAACACTTTCCGGGCTTCACCTTCCTCAATGCCGTTAAGCTTGCGGGTGTTGAATTTTATAAGCGTGAATATAAAATCGAGGTATTCCGGCAACCCGACAATGTCAAATACTTTTCCAACCAGACGGCCAAGCCAGGCCAGGCCGCTCAACAAGCCGGACACAAACCAGTCGCCCAACCCCTTCCAATCACCCCGGAACAACTTGACGATTCCATCCCAAATCCAAACCGGGAACCGGATCAGCGCTGAGCCGAGGTGTTTGATCAGGCGCCAGAAGCGCACGGGGAATTCTTTAATGACGGCGACGATATACCCGAGAGCGCTTTGCCCCACCCGGTAGAGGTAGGCGCCCAGCCATTTCATAATGTCCCAGGCTTTGGCGCCCAGCCACTTGATCCCGCTCCAAACTTTTTGCCCAAGCCATTTCATGCCGCCCCAGATTTTACCGCCCAGCCATTTGGCGCCGCCGCCAATTTTTTTGCCCAGCCAGGAAACTCCGCGGCCGACAGCTTTGGCGCCTTTTTTTATGCCTTTCCAGATTTTTCCGAAAAACGACCGGTGGATGGTGTCCGGGCCGTTTTGCTGCACCACGTGGGTTAGTTCGTGCGCCAGCAGGTGTTTGCCCTTGCCTGTTTCCGGCGCGTATTGGCCCTTGTTGAAGTAAATATCGCTGCCGTGTGTGAAGGCCCGCGCTTGAAGCGCCTCGCTCATGGATGCCGCATTGGAGTCGTTGTGGACGCGCACTTGTGAAAAATCGGCGCCCATAGCCTGTTCCATGCTGTCCCGGGTTTGTGCGGGCAGAGCCACCCCGCCGCCTTTGGCCTCCGACAAGCGGCTCGACAGCCGGCCCTGCCCCGCTTGCCCGCCCGCCCCGTTTTTCGGTTTGGTCTGTATGGTTTGCCCGGTAGCTTCTTCGTCCGGCGCTTCCGTTTCGGGTGCTTCCAGGGCGTCCACAGGTGCTTGCAGGGTGTTGTTCTGAACGGGCATTTCGCCCTGCTCTTCTTCTGCTTGCATTTGGACTACACCGTCGGCTACCTGGTCGGCTTCTTCCTCTTTTTCGTTGTTGTGATCGGGCATTTTTAGCTTCGGCTGAAAAAAGGGTTGCTCATCGGCTTGCCGTTGCAGGCCCGATGCGTTGCTTTTTTCCGGGTGTTGTTTTGTGAAAAACATACTTATTCCGTTGTTTCCGGCAAAATCGTGTCGAATGTGATGACTAAAATCTTTTTCAGTGCAGCCGATTTAAATTTTTCCAGTTCAACGGCGGTTATGCCGGCCTGGGTGATGCCTTTCATTTCGGCCAGGCGGATGTCGTCGGCCACAAGTTGCTTGAATTGCGTTTGAGTCAGCTCGCCATCGGCCAGCGCCAGGGTATAGCGCCGCAGGTTTTTTTTCATAGTTGCCTCAAATTTTTTGAGCTCGTCTTTGGCGTCCATGTAGCGTTTTTTAAAACGGCCCCGGGCTGACAGCGACAACCGGTGTAAAATTTCGTCTACGGTGTTTTCAATGTCTTCTTTTTGCATGGTTGGACAGAATTATGGTGTTTGGATAGCGTGTCGGGTTATTTTGTCACGGGTTTGGCCTGCTCCAGTTTCAGGATTTCGTCAAAAGCCTCCGCTACTTTTTTCTTTTTTTCATTGACAAAAAAGGTCGACAGGGGCGCTTCGGCGTTTTCCCATTCGGTGAAAAAGCCGGTCAGGATGCCGGAGGTGCCGGTAGCGGCATTGTCTTCCAGCAGTAGTTTCCACTGTTGAACCGACAGGTTGTTGTTCTCGCGCTTTTTTTGTTGCGCATACAAGGCGTTGGCTTCTGCCAGCAGGTTTTGCGCCGCCGTTTTGTGCGTAGCGTACGCTTCTGTACCCTTGGCCATCAGGTTCAGGGCTTTATCTTTCAGGGCGGTCGTTTTTTGGATGGCGGCCGGATCCCGTAGCATTGAGCTGCTCACGCAACCGGTGTATCCGATGAGGAGCAGGAGCAGCCCGAACCAGAGACTGCGGCCTGGTATGGTTCGTGAAGCGGAATGTTGAACTTGAGTTGTCATGCGGTATGCTTTTGTTTAGTGATGTTTTATTACCATTCTACCTGGATGGCGGTGTTTAGCCAGGGCATTTTTATCAAGGAATAGGTCCAGGGCAAGCGCTCCAGGAGCATGTCTCTGCCCAGGCGTTCAATTTGAAGCAGCCAGCGGTTTTGGTTTTCCTGAAAAGTTAACAGCCCCTGCCGTTGCAGAAAACCGGTGCGCAAGCCGTCGGCACTGGTGTTTTTGAGCGCCGGCCAATTCCGCACGGCGGCTTCAAGCAGGTTTTGGGCTTCTGTTTTTTCCGAAGGAGTCAGTTCGATGCCGGGGGGCACGGGTTCGTCCAACGGGAGCCCGCAGAGTAATTTCGACAAGGTCAAAGCGGGTTCTTCGGGTTGTTCCGTTCCGGTGGCGAGAAAATGGAGTACGTGGATGGCCCGCAACCGGGCTTCTCCGGACCGAAACACGGGGCCTATGGTCAATTGCAGTTCGGCGAAAAATCCAGGGAGGTAAGCGCCCAAAAGTACCAGGCCGGCATGGTCGATGAAAATACCTTCGTCTGCAGGTGTGTCCGGAACCAGGCGGAGGATTTCCGTTTTTTCCGGGCGAATTTCGGTTCCGGCGGGCGGGTTTTTTTTCCGAACCCCGGGTTTTACTGCCGGGGGCGGCGGGTTGTCTGCAGCTGGTTGGGTCTGAAAAAAAAGTTGGGCAACCAGTTCCGGGAAGGGGGGCTGTTGGGCCGGAATTGCAGCGTTGTCGAGCAATTGTTGCAGAAACGCGATGCGTTCTTCGGCTTTTACCGTTTGGCCGGTTTGGTTTTGCCGGATTTGCAGGGCCTGCGCGATCCAACTGCCGGGCAGGGCAAGTGCAGCCTCGATCACGGCATTGGAAAACGCGGGGCTGAACTGCCAAACCAGGCGGCGCAGGGCTGCTGGTCGTTGTTTTAAACCGGGCAAAACAGCCGCTTGCACGGCCGTTGGGTCCGTTCGGGCAATTTCAACCAGCTGGCTTTCCAGTATCTTCAACGACAGCGCGCCGGCATGCCAGGGCAGGCGTCCGGTTTCCAGAAAATAGCGAAAGATTGCCAGGGCATGCTCGCGGGGGCTTTGGACAACTGCAGCCTGTGTTGGCCCGGATGCTGTTGGTGTGCCGGTTGCTTCACGAATTTGCCGGTCAATTTCGCGGATGCAGCGTTCGACAAATTCCCGTTCCCACTGTGCTTCACCGATCCGGCCAAGGTCGATTTCCAACCGGTCAATCCGGATAAATCGGTCGGCAGGCGCCAATTTGCCAAATACCGATTCCAGCCGTGGCAGCACCTGCTCGCGGAAAACGCGACCGGCCTGCCGTTGCAATTCAACCGCACCTGCCGTGCGGGGCAGTTCAAGGTCGAGTATCTGACGTCGGATGCGGTGGGTAGGCATAGGTTTGAATTTGTCTGTTTCATCATTCCCAAGCCGGTCGGAAAACCTGGCTTGGGCACTGAAAATCGCTGTTCATCATAGTTGGGTTAGTCCGGGCGGCCCTGGAGGCCCTTGGGGGCCCGGTGGTCCTTGCGGCCCTTGCGGTCCGGGAAGCCCCCGGGGGCCATTTAAGCCTTGCGGACCCGGGTCGCCTTTATCCCCTTTCTCGCCTTTATCCCCGTTAACCGTGCAGCAGCGGTAGGGCAGGCTGAAGTCGGCAATTGCCAGTTCGCCGGCTTCGGTATCCGTGACGACAAGAATAAATGTTCCGCCTTTGGGCACGCCGGCGAGGTGTTCGGCGCCGAGCAGTTCGGGTACAAAGGCCCGGGCGCCAGTTGGCTCCAATGCATAAGGTTGGGTAAGCTCTTGCGAAATATTGATCTTTTTTACGGCGAAGTCCAGGTTGTGTTTTTGCACTAAATAATTCAACGCCGCTTCCACGGGGTAAAGAGCCGGGGTTTCATCCCCCGTTTTTGGATACAACGCGACTTCGGTTTTCCCGATATGCCCTTCAATCCGGTAAAAATCATGCGGATCGAGGGTGTAGTACAGCGGTCGGATTGCATCGCGCCGGGTGGTATAGCCGGGGAATTCGGGCGGCTGGTCGGTTGCGTGGTACGACAGGATGCGGTCGGTACTCAGGGTTTTGGCGCGGCGATAATTCCAGTAGTGCTGGAGCGATTCGGGGTTGTCGTTCAGGGGGTAATAAAAGGGGATGGCCTGCCGGCTGACCGGATGAAAATACCCCTTGCCCGGCGTGATGCGGATACGGCTAAAGTCGGGTTCGTGTTCAATGATGTCGCCTTCTTCATTTTCTTCGCAATACCAGCCGGGTACTTTTTTGGCCGGAGCGTAATCCAGGTAAAAACCTTCCAGCATGGCGAAGAGCCGGCGGTAATACAGTCGGCAGGTTTCAAGCCGGGCAGCGTTACCGTTGTAGATCGGTGGTTGGCGGAAGGTATCGCGCAAGGGGGCATCGAGGCCGCTGGGAAACGGTTGTTGTGCCGGGCCGAGGATCAGGTGACGGTGTTGTTCGCCGAGCATATCGAGGGTGTAGGGGCGCAGGTCGTTCATGAGTTCGATGAGTTCGCCGCGCAATTCGTGATAGGCGGCGATCAGGTCGCGGGCCCAATCGTAAAAATATTGGGCAAAAAACTTGGTCCCGGCGTCGGTTGTCTTTGTGGTTGGCGGTTTGTTAAACTCGGTGTATTTGGTCCATTTGTCAGAAAGCAGCGCCAGTTTTTCTTTGAATATTTTTTTTCGCAATAATGGAAACAACGTGGGTTGGTAGCGCCGGATCAGGGTTTGGGTCGCCCGCTCAATGTGCACGAAGGCATCTTCAATGATGGGGAGCCAGGTGTCGTAGAAATGTTGAATCGTTTCCAGGTTTGGGAATTCGGTATGGTCCAAATCTTCGGGGTCGCACTCGGCTTCGGTAAAAAAGCCAAAGCGGAATAGCGGGATTTCGGGCAATCCAACAGCCGGATGCAGGCAGGCCCAAAGTTCATCGTCGGTCAGGTAATTGTCTTCGGGGCTGTAGTCTTCCTCATACAGGTAATCGGTGTTCGGCTGTTTTTTTCGGTGGCATTTGTATTTCAGTTCGAGTTTTTCGAGCAGGTCTTCCCGGTTCATCAAAAGATAGTGGCGCTCCGTACCCTCGGGAAGCAGGAGAATAATTTTGTCGGTGATAAAGGGCAGATCAAATTCCGCGTCGTTTTTGGGTGTGAGCGGCCGCGCGGAGTCGGGCAGTTCATCGGAGGGTTCGAGCAGCTTCCAGATTTCATACCGTTCAACCGGGGAATCGTCGGCGGGCGCATCGCCTGATCCGGCAGGTTCTGCCACGGCGGCGCTTGCCGGCGCAGGCGGTTTTGTGAAAAAATCATAACCGGCTGTACCTGCAAATATTTCGCAGTGCGAAAACACCACTTTTTTTTGTTTTGAGGTAGTTGGCTTTTCGTCCGGATCATCTTTTTCCTGCTTGTTTTTTTCGGTTTCACCGGAAATTTTTCCCGGTTCTACGACCAACTCACCGGAAGGAGTAACCCCGATACCCGGTGAAATGCTGATGTAATCTTTGGCATTAGAATGGATTTCCAGGCCGCCAACAATGCCCCAGCCATTGAGGCAAAGCCGGGCAAGGCGAACACCGGGACTGTTTTGATCTTCTTGTAACCATTCCTCGCGGAGATCTTCAATCTCCTGATCAATCCGTTCAATTTCTTCTTTGTCGGCCTTGTTGCCGAGCACATCTTCAATGCCGTTTATGCGCTGATCAATGCCGTCGACGCGTTCGTTGGAAGCTTTGGTGGTGATCTCGTCTTCGAGCGTTTCAACGCGCTGATCGATGCCGTCGACGCGTTCGTTTGTGGCTTTGGTAGCGATCTCGTCTTCAAGCGTTTCAACGCGCTGATCGATGCCGTCGACGCGTTCGTTTGTGGCTTTGGTAGCGATCTCGTCTTCAAGCGTTTCGACGCGCTGATCGATGCCGTCGACGCGTTCGTTGGAAGCTTTGGTGGTGATCTCGTCTTCAAGCGTTTCAACGCGCTGATCGATGCCGTCGACGCGTTCGTTTGTGGCTTTGGTAGCGATCTCGTCTTCGAGCGTTTCAACGCGCTGGTCAATGCCGTCGACGCGTTCGTTTGTGGCTTTGGTAGCGATCTCGTCTTCGAGCGTTTCGACGCGCTGATCAATGCCGTCGACGCGTTCATTTGTGGCTTTGGAGGCGATCTCGGTCTCCAGGGCGTCGACGCGTTCGTTTGTGGCTTTGGTAGCGATCTCGTCTTCGAGCGTTTCAACGCGCTGATCGATGCCGTTGACGCGTTCATTTGTGGCTTTGGAGGCGATCTCGGTCTCCAGGGCGTCGACGCGTTCGTTGGAGGCTTTTTCGTCAATTCTGGGTTGCAGTTTTTCTTCTGCCTGCCGGACAGCCTCGTCGATCCAGGCTTGTGGTGGTTGCGTGAGGAGGTTTTCCAGGGCGGCAAGCCGTTCTTCCGTCGATTCCCGGAATGCCAGCAGGTTGGCAACGTGCTCTTTGATGCCCGGGAGTTCTTCGTTGATGATTCGCCGGACGTCGGCCGGCGTGAGGCCGCCGCCGTTGCCGTGGGGGAGTTCTTCCAGTGCAGCCACGCGGCTTTCCAGCGCTGTCAGGTCTTGCTGGAGTTTTTTTATGTTTTTTTCATCGTCTTTGTTCTGGTTTTCAACGGCGGTGATGCGCCGGATAATGGGTTTCAGGGCATTGTCGATCAGCGTTTGCGCTTCGGCTTCGGTTATGCAACCTTCCCGGATTTTGCCTTCGAGTACCGTCACCCGTCCCTGTAAATCGACGATGCGGTCGTTATCGCTTTCGTTTTGTTCCTGAAGTGTGCCGATGTTGCGCTGCAGGGCTGCTATTTCGCCATCGAGCGCAATGTCTTTGTTTTTCAGGTTTTGGATTTCACCGTCAATCGCAGTGTCCTTGTCCTTCAGGTTCTGAATTTCGCTGTCAATCGCGGTGTTTTTATCTTTCAATGCCTGGATATCCGCCTTGATGGCGACCAGATTTTCATCAATCAGTTGTTGGGCTTCTTCCCGGCTGATTCCGCTGACCTGGATACGCGCTTCGATTTCTTCGATTTTTGTCCAGATCGCTGCGATTTCATCGTTGTGTTTGCTTTCGAGCGCATTGAGTTTGCGGGTTAACTCGTCGAGTTCCAGTTTAAGCGATTCGAGCGCGGCGCGTATTTTTTCGTCAACGGCTTCGGGTGTGGTATAGTTTTCAGCATCAACGCGTTGGATCAGGGCATCGAGATCGTTTCTAAGGATTTCGATGGCGGCACGATCGATGGCGTCGGCGTCGGTATTTGCCTGGAGGGCGGTTTCCAGGTTGGCCATAGCGGCTTGGAGGGCCTTCATCGCTTCCTGAAGTTCCAGGTATTCGCGGTCCTCGATGATAATCCCGTCTACCTGTTCCAGCATGTCGGCGATCAGGTTCAGGGCGTTTTCCATATTCGGATGCACGGGCGCACCGACGGGCCTTTTGAGCAGTTCCAGTTGCTCGCGCAAGCGGGCCAGTAATTCGGCTAAACTATTGTTATCCGGCATAAGCTTAAGGTGTAAAATTGATCGAATCGATTAAATCCGGGCGCTCAGCATTCTTTGCAATCGCCGCAAGCGGAGTCTGACGAACAGCAGGTCGCACAGGTACAGGAACAAGGTGTATTATTCAGCCAATCGATCAGCGCGTTTGCCGCAGCGGTCACGTGGCATTCATCGGGGGTGCAGGCTGCTTTGGCTTCGAGCCAGGCCTGAAATAATTCTTCGAACCGGCGCATTTGCACTTTATCCAGCCAGCAAAAACGGGCGGCCAATTCAGCGGGCATTTCCCGCCGGAAAGTTTGTTCGAAGTATTCCTGGAATTGTTTGTTGCTAAATTTTGCCGTCCAGTTTGGCAGCAACACGCTAAGCCAGGCGGAATAGGGGTCGCGCGGGCCGGTGAGGGGGTCGCAACCCAGGGAAATATTGAGCAGGTCGTCGTTGGGGTCGTTGGGACGCAGTAAAATATGTTCGAGCAGGTGAAAGCCTTCCTTTTCGCTGGGTGGCTCAAAGGAAACCAGGTCGCGGATAAATTCGAGCAACTCGTTCGCCTCTGCTTCACCCAGGGGTTCGCCGTACAGCGCCGGAATGCCGTCGAGGACAAAACGAACGGCCTGGCGGCTGGTTTCCCGGGGGTGCTCGTCTACGGAATAATGGTTTTTGTTCCAGATTTGGGTATTTAATGCTTCCCGTTTGTCCTGCGCTTTTTTGGGTGATACAAACCGCTTGCTGCGTAGCAGAATGCCGGAGTAGGGCAGAGCCGTGCCCGGGGGCAGGTTTTCAGGAAGTACTTTGAACACAATCTGGTGTTGCAAACCGCCTTTTTTGGCCCGTACCGTGACCATTTCGAGCCGGTAAGGTGGTTTGGTGAAAAGCGACATGGAATGCCACGAACCTTTCAAACCGAGCAACCGGTGTACGCGTTTTTTAATGCCGGCGACATTGGCGGTGTTCCAAACTTCCGGACCGCGGTAGTTGTACGCTTTGCTTCGTTCGGCGCCAAGCCCGGGCAATTCGCGCAGGAAGTTGGCTTTGGCTTCCAGAAATGCGTTGAAATCCTGGTGAAAAAGGATTGTCCTCCACGCCGGTATCGGCGCGCAGGATGCCGACGACAAAATCACTGAAGGTTTCGCCAAAGCGAGCCAGCAGGTGGTTCAGCAGGCGGTTGCGGCGGTCGGCACGGGTAGCCGGGCTTTCGGCGGAAAAGGATTTATCCGGATCAATGACCTCCATCAGGCCCGGGATATTCCGGAGGTCGGCTGTCAGGTAAGTGGGGAGCCGGGGGTCCTGCTCTACGGACAAAAGTTGGCGGATATGGCCAAGTTGGAGCAGATAAGCAGCCAGAATCTGATCAAAAAACGCCAGGTATGCCTGGAGTTGTTTGCGGCGGCCTTTTTGATCGGCGGGTGTTTCATCGGATACGTCGTAATCGCCGACGCCATAAATTCCCGGCAGGTCGTATTGCAGGCTGCGGTATTCCGTGAGGTCGGGGCGTGCGATGCCGGTGGGGGTTTCCAGGCCGCCCGGTTCGTCGTAACAGCCGGCCAGCAGGCGTTTTAGCCGGAGGGGTTCCTGGAGGGCGGCTTCGGAAAGTTCGCGGCGGAATCCGTTTTGCGTGACGAGGATGCAGGACTCGCAGAGGTTGATTACCGGTTTCAGCGGGCGGGTTCGGTTGTAGGGCGTGGGGTCTGAATCGTTGCCGGTTTCGGGTTTGAAGATGGTGTAGGTGGTTTTAATATCAAATTTTGCATCATTAAAAACTTTGACTTTCAGTTCATGGACGGTGTCGACCCCGGGCTTTACCGTGGCGGCGTTGGTCAGGTCGGAATGGTGAAATTCCGTTAGCAGTTGGGCTGCATCCACTTCAAGATTGTCCAGGAATCCGTTGTCGAGCAGCGGGCCGTTGTAAATTTCTTCGACGCTACGGCCGCGCGCGCGCATTTCCCGGAAGGTGTAAAAGCGGAGTATGGGTCGGAGGTGCTGCTCAATGCGCCAGATGGCTTCGGCGGCTACTTCCACGGCGTCTTTCCCGGGTTCCACTTCGAGGTGGAGGCAGATGGCGACGGGCAGTTTGCCGACGAGCACGGGCGGCTCCACAAAATCCTGGCAGAGGGTGCGGTTGGCCTGTAACCGGCGCATGGCCCGCTGGATGACGGGCCGGGTTTGGCTTTCGTTTTCGGGGTCGATGTGGTCGTCGAGATCGAGGGTGATTTTTACCAGGCCGTTGTAAACGATTTGGGTGCTCTCGTCAAGGTAATCTTTGCTTAACGGAAATCGAATGCAACCAAACCGGCGCGTAAACGCCCGGGCAAGATCCTGGTTTTCGATTGAGATATTCTTGAAATCAAGCCCATTCGTCACCCAGCCCTGCACCTGCTCTAGCTTGTTCTGCAAAGCGCCGGCACCGGCATCCGGGAAAAAGTCTTCAAGAAAACCGGTCATTTTTTCAACGGCGTCATCCTTCAGCACCCATTCGTTTTCCACATTATTGGCCAGTTTTTCGAAGAAAACGATTCCTGAACCGGAAGCAAAAACCTGAAGGTCTTTTGCCTGGTCCGTTGGGCCGTATTTTTCCACCCATGCATTTTTTACGCCCTTCACGTCGATCAGCAGTTTGCGGTAGTCGCGGGCGGTCACAGGGGCCGAGGGTAGAATTTCCAGGGCTTCAAAAAAGGCTTTTTCCTTGCTGCCGGCCACCAGGTCGCCGATGGGCAACATACGGCTGCGGTAGCCGAGGTCGGTGATCGCATAGCACAGCAGTTCGAGCAGCGTAATACCGGGATCGTGCGCGTTGAAGTCGGTCCAGAGTTCCGTGGCCAGGTTTTCCAGGTGACGGACGCCTTCGCTGCGCAGCACGTCAAAATCCAGGCTGGGGTGGTCCGGACGTGCTTTCGGTATGACGGGAGTGCGGGTCATAGTTGCTTTTTTAGGTTTGTTTACGTTTTCTTTTTAGGCGGCGTATTGGTTTTTGCTTTGCCGGATTTTTTGGGTTTGGCAGCGGGTTTTGCCTTCGTTTTTGCTTCAGGCTTGGGTTTTGCAGCCGGTTTTTTCGGGGCGGTTTTGGCCTTCGATTTGGTTGGTTCCGTTTTTACCGGTGTAGTTTTTTTGCCGGTGGCGGCAGGTTTTGCCGGTGGCTCCGTTTTTAACGCGGGCGTCTTTTGCAATGCTTTTGCAATCTGTTTTTTTTCAGTTGCGGCTCCGATGAGGGCAGGGCTGTCTTCCTGGTTTTTTCCGGCGGCCGAAGTGGTGTCATTGCCGGCGCCCGAATCTGCCGATGTGGTTTTCGGCTTTTTTATGCCGGCTTCCGAAATTTTCACCGTGATTTTTCCGGCCACCAGAATGGACCGTGCGGTTAGCGGGCAGATTTTTTCACCGGTAATTATTTGGGAAGTTCCCTTCGATTCGCCGCAGTCTTGTTTGGCGGTGTCCCGGGCGATTTCGAACAGATCGTTTCCGTGCAGTTCAACATAATCGACATAGGCGCGCTCTTCGATGAACTGCAGGATTTTGCTGCGTTCGAGGGTACGCCCGAAAACGGGTGGGCTGGCGGTGTCGTCGAGCCAGGGGCTGATGAAGTGCGTCAGTTCTTTTTCCAGGAGTTGTTGGTGAAATGCGTCGTCGTTGCCTGAAAAAACCACCGGGACGGTGATATCAATTTTTTCATACAGCGGGTTGACGACCTGCAGATAACAGGTTTCTCCGGGGCCGCCCTTTTCGTCGATCCGGGCCACGAAGAGGTGGCTGCGGGAAGCGAGGAAGTCGCGGATATCACCCAGGTCGCCTTTGGTGAAACGGGGTTCGGGCCAGGGTTCGCCTTTGCGTTTTTTCAGGTCGGGGATGAGCGCAAGTGTGGTGAAGCCCGGGGCCAGTTCGGTGGCTTTGTCCGGCGGTGCATAGCGCGTATGCGGAATACATTTTGCGGCGGCCACATCGGGGAAGCGCTCGAGGGTGAGGTGCTCGTAATCCCAAACCGTGACTGCCCGGTCTTTGTGGCGCAGGCGTTCGCTGACGCGGTAGTAGAATTCGAGTCCGGCACTTTCCGGCAGGCGTCCGCCAAAAGTTTCCAGGGGTTGTTCTACTTTTTTAACGGCGCTGTTACTGAAGGCCATTTTGACGATGGTATTTGCGGGGAGTGGTTGTTCGAGGTGGCTGAGTTCGTTGCCGGTGTTTTTAAAACGGGCTTGCACGACCTGTGCGTCGATGGCTTCGATATCGGGCAAGGCTTTGAGCGATTTGTTCAGTTTCCCGTCTTCCACGGTTGCTGCCCGGAGCCAGTAGTATTCGGGGTTGAGCATGGTGCTGCCTTTTGCTGCGGTTGTCGGTATTCCAAACTGGATCATGCCGCTGCGGGTGAGGCCGCGGGTATTGTCTTTGAGGATTTCGCCGGTTTCAAAGGGCATCCAGGTGTTGTCTTTGGCCAGGTACGACCAATGGATGTCGGGCGTGGTCATTTCCGGGTCGGGCTCGGTGCCGTCGGCCGTTCGGATGAGCAGCGACAAGGTACCGCCGGGGCTCAGGTCGGCGATGCCGATGTAGAGGTTGCCGGTGGCGAAGGGTTGTATTACATCGTTTTTCCGGACCGGTTGGGTATCGTCGGGCAGGTAGGCATAGATCAGTTGGATTGCGGGTTCCTGTGTGCTGTCGGGTGCGACCAGCGGAAGCATTTTGTGGCCTTTGAAGGGCAGGAGGTGGAAGAATTGGTCGATGGGGTTTCCGTTTAGGCTGAGGTTTTGCAGGCCACTTATGACCTGCGTAGATGAATAGTCCAGGCTTATCCCATTGGTTGCCGGTGAATACGGCGGATTCGGAATGCCATTTATTGAAGCGCTTGCATTGGATTTTGAAGCATTGATGGAATATTTTGTCAGTACTTTAGGATACTCTTTGTGCAAAAAATCACCATTGCGCAGTGTAAACCGTATAAATCCTCTTTTCAGTGTCGGGCTGTATTTGTCAAATTCCTGTGTACGGTGGTCCCGGGCAACATTTAACCCTTCAATATTTACAGGGAAATCAACCCTTGCCGTGTCATTTTCTATCAGTGGGAAAAAATTTAAATTGTCGAAAAACAGCCGTAAGTCCATAAGTGAAAGGGCCTCGGTTTCGACATCTGGTTTTGCATTGAGGCTGACATCCAAAAGTTGAAAGCCGGGATGTTTAAAAATGGCCGAGGCGCCTGCAGTAAGCCCGTTGGGAATACTAAGTTCGTATGCGCCGGACGTACCGGATTTGCCGGTGAAAATGGTATCGTCGCCGGTTTGAATCCCAAGTTCAACACCTTGCAGCGGGTTGTCATAAATATCGCTCAGGACACCCGTGAAAACCCGGTTAATACTGACGGGCAATAAAGTCACTTCAATTTCGGAGTTGTCATCAATCGGAATGGCGGGAACCGGCAGGTACCCCGGATGGATAATGGAAAGCGTCAGTGCCTTGTCTTCCGGGGGCAGACCAGCCAATGTAAATCCGCCTATTTCATTTGTAACAGCCGACAGATTTAATCCGGCCACCTTGATCAAGGCGCCTTTGACTGGTTTGTTGTTCTGCGAACCTATCTGGGTTATTGTTCCGCGGATAACCCCTTCCAACGGACGTGTTTTTTCTATCCGGCCTAAAGCAGTGCATAAGACTTGCTTTTCTTTTACAGCATCAACACGGGTTACGAAGGCCTGGTTATTGATTACTTTGGACACCGTAAGAGACCACTCGGCTTTGTTCAGCGTCCCATCCTTGGGAAGCGATATTACAAACTCGCCTCGGTTGTCCGTGACAGTTTCATAAATGAATGCATCCTTTTGCACCCGCACATTGGCATTAGGAACTACCTGAAACCTGGGATTCAGGACAGTACCTTTAAGCGTATCGGGGTCTCCGGCGTCTTCCAATACGCTATCAGGCACTACGGTAATAGTAATCTGATCTGAGTTGGTACTGACAGTGCCAAGTGAATAGTTGAAATACCGGTGTTCCAGCCTGATTGATTTTTCCCTGGAGTAATTGGCTATGGTAAACTTGCCGTCCGAATTTGTTTCGCCTTTTTTGTCGCTTCCGGCCCAAATGGTTACGTTGGGAATGCCGGCGTCGTTCAGGTCTTTTACAAAAATGATCAGGTCATCGGAATTGTTGGTGCTTGTTTCCCGTTTGAATGAAGGCAGGTATAGTTGAATGAATGTATGGTTGTCAACATGGATTTTTTTTGAGAGGCCATTTTTAGAAAAAACAAGAACCGCAGCCGGAGCGATATTGGGCAAGGTAAACTGACCGGTCGTATCTGTTATGGCAGCTGTGGTGGCGTCGTTTTCCACTGAAACTACAACCTCCGGCATTGCAGCGCCATCAAAATTGAGAACCTTGCCTTTTACGGTTAGCAAATTGCCTTTCGGGGCTGTTTTCTGTACCAGGGGCGGTATTGTTTCAATTTCAAAATTATTATTTGTCAGGTCGTCAATGTTGTCTCCTGACCTGTCCCAACCGTCTGAAGTTCCGAAAGACAGCCGGTCAACCGCCGAAGTCTGGGGAAGCAGGAATAAACCGTTGTCATCGGTTAGGGTGGTGAGCAGCGTACGTACGCCACTGCCGGATACCTGCTGGGCATGCACAGCCATACCGGCTATCGGTGCGCCATCCGGCCCGGGTTTTTTCAACACGCCCGAAAAGTATTCCTGGGTTTCGCTCGATCCTGTCGACTTGTTGTTCGGATAGAAAATGACATCGATAATGGAGAAGCCGTTTGTATTCAGTTTGGGAAGCGGTTTATAGTCTTCCGAATCAATACTGTACTCCAGGTCGGTTGGTATTTTATTTATCGAAAATTTATAATTATTTCTTGCAGAATCGGGGGCTATAAAGTCCTGATTAATACCATCGGCAGCTATTTTAATGCCGGCATCCGTTATGTCAATCAATTCGCCATAAATATTGGAGATTCTGCCGGTTACTATACGGTCAAAAATTGAAAATCGCTTTTGTTTAGGGAAGAGAACGACTTCCAATTGATTGGTCAGGTATCTTCCGCTATCAATATTCCGGAACAAATCAACAATAAGGGGTTCGTAATCGCCTGTTTTCTTAAAAGTAAATTCAAGTTTGTCTGGAACGCCGCTATTAAAAAAGGTATAGTAAACCATGAACTTACCCGAGCCATCCGGATATATAAATTTATAGACAATAGATATAGAGCCTGGAGTGGATATGGTATAATTTTGCAGGGGTGTTGGTCCTTTCTTGGTCGTCTCTTTTACGACTCCGTGTAATATTTGGAAATTCAGTATAGCTTCTCCTTTCCGGAAAAACAGCTCTTTACGAATTACCTGAATCAGGCTTGGAATGTTGGCCCGGTCAATAAATCCAATTTGAACATATGGGTCCGGTGTTTTTATGGTATCTCTATCAGTTCCAGCCGATGTTGCGCTCACATAAGCGCTGTAATAGTTTGAAAAACTATCGGGAACATCCAGCCAGGAAAAGTGAATATGCAGCGAACTCAGTGCTTTTTGGAACACCTCTGTACTTCCGAGGTAAAAGTGATTGCCTTCCTGTGGCACGGGCCCGAATGGAAATACTTTTTGGGTGCCGTCAAATACGCCTTGATCACTTTGTATGATCAGGTTTTCCCGTATCCCGGTCACATCCACCTTGATTTGGATTTCGGAAATGACCAAAGAACGGAGCCGGTTATACATCTGGGCCGGATTCCTGCTGGCAGGGTTTATCCATACTTTTAATACAGGCCAGGTGGTTTCGACCGGCTCCGCCTGCGCTAAGGCGGCGCCTAATTGAACCACCGGCGGGTCGTCTCGTTCCAAAATTGCCCGTATGTGAATTGTATTTCCATTATATACGGCTATATCAAAAGCACCTTTTGTCAGTTCCGGAATTGGTTGTGATGGACTTGGAGGAACATTAGGCGGCAGAATAGACGTATCCGGCGTCAGTAAAATCCAGGCATCTTCCGAACTAAGCGCAGCAAGAAAGTTTTCGGCATCGGCAAAGTTGTCGCCGGGCAAGGCTTCCACCGTCAACACCACATCTACCACCCGCTTCCCCTCCCGCAGGATCAACTGCGGGCTGGCAATCGCAAAGCCTACTTCCCCGTTCGGCAGTTGAATATTGTCGCCCAAGCCCCGCCAGGATTTGGCGCTTTCATTGGGCAACTCCGTACCAGTATTATACTTCTTTTTCACATCCGGATTACCGTATATGCCGCCACATTCCAGGTCGATCCTGGTGGTTTTGATATCCGCCACTTTAGCGGGGCGCAGCACCCAGTCTTCAATCGCTTCAAACAGCAACGGTTGCCCGTTTTTGTCTTTCCCGGCCAGAAATTCGGTGCCTTTTTTGATCTGATGCTGGTTGACGTCTTTGGCCAGTTCAAAAAGGAGATAGGCTTCGTCGGGCATTTCCCCGCGGCGGCGCAGGCCGAGTATTTCCTCGTAGTAATAGCCAAGGTGCCGTTCGCCGAGTTCATTGAGGCTGTCCTGCGCATAGCGGAACAAGCGCAGGAAAACGAGGAACAACACAATATGCGGTTGAACAATACGGTATTCCACATCTTCAGGCAACTCCATCCGGGCCAGTTCGGTATCGAAGCCGGTCTGTGCGGCGTTTTTTAACACGAGCCAGGTGTCGTAAAAAATAATGAAAAGCTCGCGGAGATCACTTTGGGTAAACTGGGGATTGGCGGCTATGGCATCGTAATCGACCCGGCCCCGGAGCCCCCAGCGCCTGTTTTCATGCAAAAAACCGGAATAAGCGCTTATCGGCAACCCGGAATCGGCGCCTTTGTGGTAGCCGATCAGGCGTTGCAGGGCGCCTTCCAGTTCATCGGGATCGCAGCAATTGTCGCGTCGAATGCGGTTGAGCAACAGGCTTTGCAAGGGATGCTCAATGCGGACAAGTTTCTGATACGCCTCTTCCAGCGAAAGGGCCAGCAGGCGCAGGTGTTCCAGCAGTGGCCGGTAAGAGGCGCTGGGCGCGTTTTGATCCTTTTTCGCACCCGGGGCGGGTTTGGCCTTCAGCTCGCGGGTAAACCGCAGGTCGGCTTCTTCGTACCGGCGCCGAATCTCATCGGTGTCTTTGGCAGACAACACGGCCAGGTAGGTCAGAATTTCAACCTCCCAGAAGCATTCCCAATAGGCGCCTTCGGGCTGTGTGTTGGTTTCATCAAAATATTTCAGCGTTTGGGCGTAACGGTGCGCCGACACGATCAGCTCCTGCAAGCTGCGTTCATCGAGTTTGAAAGCGTCGGGCCGCAACGCCTGGACGAGCCTGCCGATGCGGGTACTGCCTTCGTGGTGCAGTGGATGGCAAATTTTCAGATCGCTCATAGCTGTGGTTGAATGCTGGCTTCGCGTTTGTAGAAATCATACACATAGTTGAACCGGCTGTTGGTGTTGCGTACCACGAGGTCGAGCTCGATCAGTATGCGACCTTCCAGGATCATGTCCGGATCGGTGATGATTTCAATATTTTGGAGGTTTACACGGGGTTCGTAGTAAAGAATGGCATTGCTGATCAGGTCTTTCACATAAGTGATGATCCCCGCATCCACGGGCTCAAAAAGCATGTCGTCAAGGGCGCAGCCGTAGTCGGGCCGCATGACCCGTTCGCCGGGCCGGGTATTGAGCAGGATGGTGAGACTCTCTTCAATATCCCGTACTTCAGACGACATGTGCACGGTGCAATTCGTCTGGTCGAAGCGAACCGGGAAAGACCACCCTGTACCGAGAAAAGATTTCGTATTCATGGATTTAGTTCAATTGCTCAACGTTTAAAAATGCCGGTCCGGGCGGCTTAACCGATCAGTACGGTGGTGCTGCCAAGGGTAATCTGGCCGCCATGTGCGGTGGTGTCGCCCATGCGCGCGGCGGGTTTTCCACCGATAAACACTGTTTGCGAGCCCAATACAATGGAATCGGGTGGGCCGGCACAGGTGCACATGCTCCCGACGGTGGCGGCCGGTAACCCTTCGATCAGCACGGTGGGTACGCCCGGTGGCATGATGGGCCCGCCGACGTGCGGTTTGGGTCCGTCGGATAATGGGCATATGTGCATATCGCTGACTCTGGCTGCAAATGGCATGCTTTGGTTCCGTTTAGTTTATGCGTACAAAAGTTCCTTTGACCACCACTTCGGCGGTAGATTTCAACTCGGCCTGACCCTGGGCTTCGGCCTTGAACGATGCTTTTGCTTTTTGTTCGATGTTTATCCCGTCTACCTTGACATCCTTGGTTGCTTTCAGGACGAGGTCTTTGCCGGACTCGATTAGGATGCCGTTTTTGTCCAGCACGATTTTGTTCCGGTGCTTGTCTTCCAATTGGATCTTATCGGTTTTTTCATCGATCGTCACCCGTTTGCCGTTTGGGGTTTCAAGGATGAAACTTTTGTGATCGTCGTTGAAAACCATTCGCATGCCGCTTCGGGTAACCCAGCCTTTTTCATGGTTGGCGTCATCGGCGGCAATGGGTGCGGCATGTTGCGCACTGTGCAGGCTGCCCAGCACGATGGCCTGGCGGGGGTCGTCGTTCAGAAAACCGACGACTACTTCATCGTTGATTTCCGGGCGCCACACCGCGCCCCGGCTATTGCCGGCATCCTGGGTGGCCAGGCGGCTCCACACGCCGTCTCCTTGCGCATCGACAAGGGGCAGGCGCACCTGTATCCGGAAATCGGCATCGGCCGGATTGCCCTTAAGGCGGGTGACGATGCCAATTTGCAGGCCATGCAGCGCCGGCAGCAAAGCGCCGGCCGGTTGGCCGGTCACATCGTCGAATTCCTGTGCAAACCAGCGTTGGGGCAAGCCGAATTGCACATGGGTAAACCAGGTGCCGTCGCCGACCTCGTGTGTGACTGCCGTGACGAACACTTTGCCGCTGTGGCGCAAACCGACTCCCTGCAGGCTGATACATTCGCCCGGTTTGATCGATGCCGTACCGTCGAATTTTACGCGGCCTTTGCTTTTTGCAAGCCGGCTTTTCGTCAGTTGTGCCTGTGCCCAGGCTTCGGCTTCTTCGGGTGTAAAGGCGCCGGCGTGTTGCAGTGGGTACTGGTCCCAACCCAATACGCCGGTATAATCGGTATTGGGCGGGTTTCCCGGCAAGCTTAGTCCGAGCGCGCCGGCTCCGGTCGATATGGCATTGGGCCCGGCCGGTGCTGAGGGGGTGCTGAGGCCGCCGCTGCCGCCCGGTGTGGTTTTCCGGATCAACTGATCGCCCGGCACCCAGGTGGATGCTTCTGCGGTGGGAAACTGGTCGCGGGCGTCCATTTCAGCTTCAAATTCATAAATGGCAGTGCCGTAGTTGAGTGGAAATTTGGGCTCCTGGTCGAAGTCGGGTTTTTTGACAAAAACTTTTCCGCCCTCCGTCAAAACCAGCATGCCGTTTGCTTCGGCCCGGGTGACGAGGAAATCCCAGTCGGTTGAATAATATTGCACCATTTCTGTATGCCGGACATCAGAAGCGGAGACGTCTGCCTGTACGGTTCCGCGCAAAATTTCTTCGATGATCTCACTGTCTTTTTGATTAAAAAAGTACCTGTTTTTTCTGCCGGCGGTCAGTTTTACGGCCATGTCTTTGCACTCGATTTCGATATGTGCGGTTGCTTTTTGTGGAATTTTAACAGTGTGCCGGATGATCATTCCTTTGAAAACAGTTTCGTTGGCTCCGTCATAGCCCAGTTGGATTTCAATCGGGTTGCCCGGCGAGAACAGGTCGGTATCGCTTGCGGGAAAGGTTTGTGTGGCTACATCGCCGTCAAAAATTGTGATGGTTGCAAACGGAATACGGTTGGCACAATGGGTTACGGCAATGTTGCTGACGGGTATGGTGTCGGGGATCGGTTTCCCGTTTACCTTGATCACAAAAGAGACCAGGTCGGTGCGTTTCGGCAGTGGCGGTAACAATTGACTTAAGTTCAGGTCGAACATGGTTCAGTTATTTTTCGATGGGCGGGTACACCAATTCGGTTCCCACGGGCAATTTCCGGAAGGTCGTCAGTTGGTTGGCGCGGGCTACGTTGAGGTAATGCCGGGAATCCCCGTAGATGCTGGAACAAATGAGGTCGAGCCGGTCGTTGGATTTAACCAGGCGCCTGTGCGTGAGGTCGGCCGATGCGATGTTCATGCCCAGAATAATTCCCTGGGCAGTTTTTTGCTCGGTAAAGTTCAGTGTAACGGTGGCGCGCAAGGGCGTTCCATCGGGCCGGAACAGGCTGTGTTTCACCGTCATTGACGTAAGTATCCCCTTGAACAGTTGCGTCCCCCAGATCACCAGTAAATTATTGGGTTTGTGCAGGATGCCGTTGAACAGGAGCACTGTTTTCATGTGCAGGATGTCGGCGAGGACTTCCCGCTTTTCACCGCTAGCGCCGGTGCCGTCTACCAGCAAATCAAAGGAGAGCGTAGAGGCATTGATTTTGTCAAAACTGCTTTCTTCGCCATCAGCGCCGGTTTTTCCTTTGGGGGTGTATTCCAGGTTGTGTTGTACCTGCCAGTTTTCGGGGTTGAACATCGCAATGTAGGGTGGTCCTGAAGGTATTGGGACCGGCTCGAGTTCAGAAACGGGAATGATGGTCAGCTTACCGGGTGTGGGTACCAGGTTTATCAAATCGCCGAGGGCGCCGCCTGCAGCATTGGCTACTTGTGCGATCATGGTTTAGCGTTCGTTTTTGCGTTTCAGGATATCCATGATTGCCCGCACCGATTTTTCGACGGGCTTGAGGGCGCTGCGGTCGGGCTGGTTTTGGCCCGGATTGGCGTCGTTTTGTCCGTTGGATTCGGAGGGGCCGACTTGTGCTTTGATCACCAGTTCTAAAATTTCAATTGGCATAGTGTGTCAGTGAATAATGGTGAAGTATTGATACACGAGTTCCATGGTTTCCACCAGAATGCGGCTTTCTTCGGCATTGAAGTCCGATACGGACCATTTCTGGGGGTATGCGTTGATGCACTGGTAGGTTTGGAGCGGCTCGTGTTTTTCGTTCAGCAAGGTTACCAGCACGGTGGCCGGCTTGATGTCCAGGTCGTAAATAGCGTCGTTTACCCAGCGGAGGATTCCCGAGTCGAGAAACAGGCCGCGTTTGAGCACCAGGTTGGGGTACTGGCCACGGGTGGGCAGTTTGAACGTAAACCGGTTTTCGCCGCCTGCTTTGTGGGTGTCCGTTTCCAGCTCGCGCGTCAGGCCGGTCACTTCCTGGAAGTAAGCATCCTGGTCTTTCAGGCCGGATATGCCCTGAAATTCTACCCGGAAGTGAAAACTAACGGGTGGGTAATAGGTCGTGGTTGCCATACTGGGTTGGTTGGCTTGCCCGAACAGGTTGAATGCCGGCGAATGTCATGCGCCGGCACGAACCGGTTCAGTGTGTTATTCAAATTTGATCGTCAGCCCTTCGTGCGCGAGTTCGAGCGTTTCGACGGCCACTTCGTTGCCATCGGCCTTTAAATCGGTGCTTTGAACTTTGACCGGCCAGGCGTTTTTTACCTGCCAGGTGATGACGGGTTCATGTTCTTCGTTGAGGAGGCTGATGGTCAGGTCGCGGCGTTCGATGGTGTTGAGTTTGACGGTGTTCCACCACTCGAAAAATTGGTTGTCTCCTTTGAACGAACCGCGTTTGCAGGTGATGTTGCTGAACTTTTGCATGCCCGGCATTTTGACCTTGTGGTATTCTTTGCTGTTTCCTTCGCGATATTCGATCACTTCGGTTTCCACATCCAAACCGCTGACTTCGGTAAAACCGAGGCGGTTGCCGGCCCATTCGACCTGAAAGTGAAACTTGGGAACTGGATAATCTGCCATGATAATGAATTGCTTAATTGGTTATAAATGAATTAGACATGCCTGATTGGTGAAATCCTGCATTCAGGCTTATGCCTGTGGTTGTATTTGGGTGAAACGCAGGACAATGAATTCTGCCGGGCGTACAGCGGCCATGCCGATCTCGACGATCATGCGGCCATTCAATACATCGTCAGCGGTCATGGTTTGCCCAAGGCCCACGCGGACATAAAAGGCTTGTTCCGGTTTGGAGCCCTGTAAGGCGCCGGCACGCCATTGAAGCGTCAGGAAGTTTTCAATCATGCCACGAACTTTTACCCAGGTGTTTGCGTCGTTGGGCTCGAATACAAAACGGTAGGTCGCTTTTTTAACAGACTCCTCGACAAAGTTGAAAAAGCGACGGACGCTGATGTACTTCCAATCTGTGTTGTTGGAATCCAGGGTGCGGGCGCCCCAAACAAGGTTTCCGCGGCCGGTGAGGTGCCTGATCGGGTTAACGGATTTTCCTGTATCCGTTACATTCATCATGGCATTGTCATTGTCGTCTATTTTGCGGCTGGGCCCGACGATGTATGAAACGCCAACATTAGCAGGCGCTTTCCATACACCACGCGATGCATCTGTTTGGACATATACGCCGGCTATGGCAGCACTGGGAGGGAGCGGTAAGGGAATTTCCGCCAGTTTGGCTTGGATCTCGTTTCTGAGAATGTTTTTTATTTTATCCGTATCGGCAAGATTTGTCACTTCCTGGGCAGGGGAGGCGTCTGTTCCATCCTGTTTTTTCCTATTCAACGTTACGGCAACTTTAGCTTCCTGACCGGCGAAATTGTAATCAATAGTAGTGTTAAGAAATGGATAGTAAGCAGCGCCAAATTTCAAGTTGTTTGCAGGTGATCCCGCCGTGCGAAAGGCTTCTATATCCTGCTGCACGGTTTTTGAATTATCCATGGTTTGCTGTACATCCAGGATAACAAAGCGGTCTTGAAGTTTAGCAGCCTGGTCCAGGGCCGCGCCGTTCAGTGCGACATAATCGCTGGTGCTCAGGTAAACTGCCTCCGGTATGACAATTAAAGTCGGCTCGTCTTCTGCCTCCAGTTTTTTTAATCCGGCTTCCAATCGTTTAAAAGCGGTTTGAGTTGCCGGGCCCGCAGTTATGCCCGGTACATTGCCATCATAGTCTCCGACACTGATGATGTAACATGGACCTCCACCATTGGCAAAATATAATTCAATGGCATAACGCATGATAAACCTGGATCGCTCATTATCCGGAATTGGGTCAGGCATTTCAATGGAACTGCTTAGCACAGTGCCGGAATCGTCAACAACCTGGTTGATTGTTACAGACAAACCGCTGTCTTCCGCCTGTGAGCCGCCAAACAAATTGATATAATCCAGGAGTGATTTAATTTTTGTTGGCACCAGTGTCAATGGTTCTTCCTTGGCGGTAATTGCCTTTTGGGTGTGCCCGATAAAAACCGGAACACCAGTTTCAACTCCTGCTACCGATGGCGGGAATGCATCCACTTCATCGATATATACGCCGGGAGTTTTGAGAGTGCTTAGATTGAGCATGGCGATGATCTTTTTTTTAAAAAGGGTGAATAAAAAATGGTTTTATGCTTGTTCGAAAAACACCTGATACCGGTGTCCGGACTCCCATCCGGAACCACCCGCAGGTTTGAAAATGCGTACGATTCCCAGGGTGTCGGCCCGAAGCAGGTCGTTGGTGAAATAGATAATTTCAGAGGGACCGTCGTTGCCAGTCAGCAGGGTTAGCCGGTATCCGTTTTCGGAAAGATTCAGCTCCAGGGCTCTTGTTTGGGGCGGGATAGGTACGGTTTGGCTGACGCCTCCCGGTGCCAGCGGGACGAGTTCCAGGTTTTGCGCAGCGGAATTGGTTGGGCGAAACAGGAACGGCACACCGGCTCGGGAGCCCAGTTGCCCGCGGCCAACCGCGATGCGCAAAATTCCGCCCAATTCTGCTGTCGGCGTGCGGTTATCCAGGTAGAGTATCCGGGCGTTTCCGGAATAGTGGGGAAGGTCGTCGGCCGGCACCGGATCGGGCCCGGAATCGGCTTCAGGCTCGGTTGCGTAGGGTTTGGTTTCATTGAGCAGGGCCGGGTTGGTAAGCCTTAGTGCGAAAGTCAGGCCTTCGCCGTCGGCCGGTTGTGCGCGCAGGGAACTGCTGCCGTCCGCGTCAAATCGTTTTTCACCGAATATCCGGCACCCGCCCGGTTCAGGTTTGAACACCCAGCCCAGCCGGTGCATGTTTTCAGCAGTGCCCGGGGTAGGCTCAAGCACAAAGTCCGGTGCATTGGGCGGTACGCCGGTTTCCTGGTCCGGGTCTTTGTATTTGCTGTGGCAAACGGCTATGGAGAATAAGGGATCAAATCGCCAATGCATACCTGCTTTATTTGGTTAATTGTTTTTGTGACTGTCGGTACGGAATTCCCGGATGGGCTCAACATCGCTGATCTTGCGCTCGGCCTGCATCGGCAACAAGCGCATTTTATACAGCACGGAGGGTACGTATTTCCCGCCCAGAATCCCCCATAAATGGTTGATCTGCTCGAAGTTCATCGAGAATAGTTCAAAAACTATTTTTTCAACATTGGAAGGGAAGGTTGCATTGGGATAGTGTTCATCACTTTTAAATACATTTTTTCCCTGCAGGAAAAGCACAACCTGATCGATCCTCGGAAGCGCATTTACATAGTCGGCGCCACAACTGATCAGTACGTATAGATTGACATAAATGGTGGGGTTTTGCTTTGCAAGGTGCTCCCTGGGCTGCCCGTTTGGGTCCGCCGGGTCCGGTGGTTGCACGCTCCGGGTATAGTGAGGGGTGTTTTTCAGGGTTTTTTCTTCCTCAATATTGATCAGGGAAATCAGGACTTCCTCCTTGTGTTTAAAATCAGGGTCGTCCAGTTTGGCTACATTGTCCACGACTACCTTGGGGGCAGTATCAGTGCCCTTAAGTTCTTCATCGAGTAGTTTGCTTAAAAAAAACAAGGAGTCTGCAATCATATGGTTTATAGTTTATGGTTGTGGCAGGTATATACCAATGACCCCCGCCTTTGCAGGCAGGTAGTGGGGGGTGGCCTTGAATGCTTCAGGTAGCGCGTTTTAAGCGGGCGATTATATAATCCCGGACATCATCAACAGGCGTATTGTCTGTCAGGACATGACGGGGATGACAAGGGAGCTCCGAAATTTCACGTGATTACACGATGTGACAAGGTAGGCGATTTGGTCTCTGTACGTGGGTTTGTCAGTTGTGTCGAAGAAACGTTTGGTTATCAAGGAATGCATTTTAGTTCGTGCCGATGGAGAAAAGACAGAACTAAGCGTGTAGATGTTTAATGGGTGGCAAATTTAAATTTTTGAATTTATAAATCAAAATGCTTTTTGTTTAATTACAGAAAAAAATAATATTCTGTTTAGAACCCATCTCAAAACTGGCGTCGGAGTCAAAATGAGTGGATTGAAGTCGAAGGCAAAGCAGTTTTTTGAATCGTAGCGGGGTTCTACGTTGAAAAAAACTAACGCAGTATTCGACTTATAGACACCATTTTGGCCCGACAGGTAGTTTTGAGATGGGTTCTACATCAATTAATGGAGGATGGCCCGAACCGGGTGGTTTTTTTAAATAAAAGTCGGAACGATTTTCTGTATCTCAACTTTTTACATGGATAGCCTGCATTACTGTTTTGAAATGCAACTTGTCTGTTTTGTTCGACTGCGGCTTGGGATAGTTCAATTAAGTGTGTCTGAGGTTAAAAGTTAATATTGCTTGGGTAGGGAAGCGCGCTCATTTATTTTTCTATCGGTGCCTGGAAACCGTTCTCATGATCTTGATCAGTTCTCTTGGATGGCCCCTTTTCCAGGACTCGTTGTGCACAGGCAAAGATAGATTTGCTTAATCAGCGCAGTATCGGAGACCCAGCCGCTTTGCCTTTAATGAGTTTGCGAAGATACGATGTAAGCCAACAGGGTTGGTCGAGATCCCCGGCGTAGTTCTTTGGGGTAATCCATAAAGGCCATAATTCTTCCCAGTCGCTTCCCAACCCCAGTCGACGGAAGCCGGACGTAACGACTGATTCCTTGTCGTCCACAAAGCGGGTGGAACACGCACTTTATGCACGATACACTTGGACAGCCAAGGGATAAACCTCTGAAATGGCTTCGCTAAAGCCGGCCAAATCACCGTACAGAAGACCAAAACATCTTCCACGCCCCGACTTTCCCAAACCAGGCCCCAGCGGCTAGCGCCTCATTTTCATTGATATATAGGCCCAACAGGTCGCGCTGACCCGCATCAACCCGTAACCGTGTAGAAAGCCCGGCTCGTATATTGACTCGTAGCGCACTTTAAAATGCACCGCATCCAAATAGATGATCGCGCAGCGAGCGCAAAGGACGCTGCGCCAGGATTGTTCTCGGAAGCACTTTGTCGGTAATTGCCGAATCTTGCCCGCAGAAACCGATATACCAATAACTTCGATAATAACCGCCGTACATCCTCAACTGAATTGCCTTGGGCGTACAACAACGATTTGCTCTACACCACTGGATAACCCGCTGACCCTTTTCACCAAGCTCAAAGTCCCCATTACGGTCCCGAGGGGTCCGGATCGACAGCGGCCCCACAGAAGATAATACTGTTCGACGTAGCCATTGCGCTTGTTCCGCCCGGAGGCGCGTTCTTCATCCAGAAACGCGCCATCCAACATCTTGTCCACAGCGATTGGAGTAACCACTAAATACACTACCTTCACTCAGCAGTGGCTCTTTGAATAGTGTTCACCAGGATCTCGTAGTGCGGCACGGGAATTAAGTCCTCAAGTGTCTCTTTTTTTCTTGCCATAATGCGTTAAGTTACAGACACACTTTAATGAACAGTCTCTGCGGCTTTGTCTGCTACCCACCAAAATCAGCCGCAGAATCCTGCCGGCTTTCTACCTCCCCCCAATAACCCGCCCTATCTTTGTCCGGCTTTTAAACCTGCCCACCTTAACGTATGACAAAAAAACGCGTCCTCATCACCGGCGCCGCCGGCTTTATCGGCTCGCACCTGTGCGACCGCTTTCTCGCCGAAGGCTACCGGGTCATCGGTATGGATAACCTGCTCACTGGCAGCCTGGATAATATCGAGCACCTTTTTAAAGAAAAAGATTTCGAGTATTACCACCATGATGTCACCAAGTTTATCCACATCCCCGGCGAGCTGAATTACATTCTGCATTTCGCCTCACCGGCCAGCCCGATCGACTACCTGCAAATGCCCATTCAAACGCTGAAAGTGGGTGCACACGGTACGCACAACTGCCTGGGCCTGGCCAAGGAAAAAAATGCCCGTATTCTCGTGGCTTCCACTTCCGAGGTGTATGGCGATCCATTGGTGCACCCGCAAACGGAAGAGTACTGGGGTAATGTAAACCCGGTCGGTCCGCGCGGAGTGTACGACGAAGCTAAACGTTTTCTCGAAGCCATCACCATGGCATACCATACTTACCATCAGGTGGACACCCGCATTATCCGCATTTTCAATACTTATGGTCCGCGCATGCGGGTGAACGACGGCCGGGTGTTGCCCGCTTTCTTCAGCCAGGCTATTCGCGGCGAAGGCCTTACGGTGTTCGGCGACGGCTCGCAAACCCGTTCCTTTTGCTATGTCGACGACCTGGTCGAAGGCATTTACCGGCTGTTGCTCAGCGATTATCATCTGCCGGTCAATATGGGCAACCCCCAGGAAATTACCGTGATGCAATTTGCCCATGAAGTACTCGACCTGGTGCAAAACCCCAAGGCACACATCGAGTACCGCCCCCTGCCCGTCGACGATCCCAAACAACGCCGGCCCGACATCACAAAAGCCCAGTCCTTGCTCGGCTGGGAACCAAAATACAACCGCGAACAAGGCCTCAAACTAACGTACGAATATTTTAAAAAGGTCGTTCAACCACCCCAATGACCATTAAATCACGGAATAAAAAAAATGACCACCACCCATACCATCCTGATCACCGGCGGCGCCGGCTTCATCGGCTCGCACCTGGTGCGGTTGCTGGTGCATAAATATCCGGGCTACCGCATCGTCAACCTCGACGCCCTCACCTATGCCGGCAACCTGGCAAACCTGGCAGACATTGAAGCAGCGCCCAACTACAGTTTTGAAAGGGGCGACATTACCCAGCAGGCCTACATGCAGGAGTTGTTCCGCAAATACAACTTCGACGGCGTAATTCACCTGGCCGCCGAAAGCCATGTCGACCGTTCCATCACCAATCCGCTGGAATTTGTCGAAACCAATGTACTCGGTACGGTCAACCTGCTCAATGTCGCCAAAGAAGCCTGGAAAGACCAGCCCGCCGGCAAACGTTTTTACCACGTGTCTACCGATGAAGTGTACGGCTCGCTGGGCGAGGAAGGTTTTTTTACGGAGGACACGCCTTACGATCCGCGCTCGCCCTACTCGGCTTCCAAAGCCTCCAGCGACCATTTCGTACGGGCATATTTTCATACCTACCGGCTGCCTGTTGTAATTTCAAACTGTAGCAACAACTACGGCCCATACCAGTTTCCCGAAAAACTCATCCCGCTGATGATCAACAATATCCGGGAAAACAGGCCGCTACCGGTGTATGGCGACGGGAAGTACACCCGCGACTGGCTCTGGGTGAAAGACCACGCCGCAGCGATCGACCTGATCTACCACCAGGGAAAAACCGGCGAAACGTACAACATCGGCGGCAACAACGAATGGAAAAACATCGACCTGGTGCACAAACTCTGCGACATTATGGATGACCTGCTGGGCCGCCCGGCCGGAACTTCCCGCCAACTCATTACGTTCGTGCGCGATCGCCCGGGACACGACCGCCGCTATGCCATCGATGCCTCTAAAATTCGCAATGAACTCGGTTGGGAACCCTCCATCAAATTTGAAGAAGGTTTCCGCCAAACAGCCCAATGGTATCTCGATAATGCCGACTGGCTGCAAGGGGTATTGTCCGGCGCATACCGGGAATATTACGCAAAGCAATATTTCTGACGTTGAAATTTGTTTAACGGCTGATTCGAGGCTGTAAATGCAAACAACACCAACCACAATGCTACCCTGGGCCGATCGCCTGCGCAACGCAGCCACCCTGCTCGTGATTGTTATTCATGTGTCGGCACAGGTTGCCCAAAACTTTCCGGGGCCCGGCGCCGGGCATTGGTGGGCGGGCGCCGCCTGGGATGCGCTGGGCCGGCCCTCGGTCAACCTGTTTGTGATGCTCAGCGGATTTTTGCTGTTTGGAAAAAACTACCCAACAGGCGTTTTCCTGCAAAAACGATTCGTTCGGGTATTGATTCCTGCGCTTTTTTGGATGGCGGTTTACCTGGTTTACAATTTTTTTGCACACCACAATCCGGCCACTCTGGGGCAGGCGCTGGCGCATATACTGGAAGGCCCGGTACACTATCATTTGTGGTTTATCTACCTCATTTTGGGGCTCTACCTCATGTATCCGGTGCTGCGGCCCTGGGTGCAACAGGCCCCGGAGCGCGACTTTTACTACTTTTTCGCGCTGTGCATCCTGGGCACATGGGTGTACAAAACGCTGCTGTACTGCTTTGATCTGCGGTTTGGCCTGAGTATGGAGTTGTTTGCCAACCACCTGGGGCATTTTGTGCTGGGATATTATCTGGGCAATAAAGCAGCCACCGATGCATCCCAAACCCGGCCCGGCATGGCCCCCTGGCAATATTCTTGCAGCCGGCTGGTTGCCTGGGGCTGGGTATTGATCGTCCTGACCACCGCCGCCAGCCTGCTGGGTACCTACGGGTTGAGCATTCGG
Organism: Lewinellaceae bacterium; assembly: GCA_016716135.1. GTDB lineage: Bacteria > Bacteroidota > Bacteroidia > Chitinophagales > Saprospiraceae > M3007. Next base: position 752,475 of record JADJWX010000002.1, read on the forward strand.
CAAGGGACATTTCAGCCCTTCTTTTTTGACTACCTCACGCCCACATCCACTCTGAGTGCTGTCGGTTGGATGCTTGTCGCCCGCCACGGCTGGAACGCGCGGCCGCTCCACCGTCTGGAGAACCGGTTTGCTGCGGCGAGTTTCGGGATTTACCTGGTTCATGTGTTGCTGATGGACGGGCTTACCGTGCTCGGGTTTGGACACAGTTTTATACATCCGGCAGCTGGCATACCAGTGGTGGCTGCCGCAGTTGCCTTGTTGAGTTTTGCCGCCGTTTCGTTGATCCGGAATTTGCCCTTCGGGAAAAACATTACCTGATGCGCCATCTTGCCCACTGGTTTTTTCTGTTTGCCGCCACCATCCGGCTGCTAGGGCATTTTGCGCGAGCCGCTGTTTATTGGAAAACGCAGGCGCGCAACGACTTGAAATTACCCGCCGATCAACTTTTGCGGAACCTGCCGCTGCACCGCCGCCGGCACTATTTTTATGGAACGGCATTTTTAAGCGCTGTTTTTTGCCGGCTGCGCGGGAAAAAGATCAGCCTGGTGGAAAGGCGCCGTTTTTCCCGTCTGGCCGCCCTGGCTTGTGCATTCGACGATTCTGCAGACGGCCTTAGCCCCCGACTGGCATTGCCCGAACTTCCCGAAGCACTGGGGCCTTTGCTCGACGACGGCGGCCTGGCCCTGCATTTGTTGCGGTTGGTATATGCAGAAATTCCGCCCGCCGTACTGCCGGCCTTCCGGACCGACCTGAACCGGGTGTATCAAGTGGAGTTGGCAGGCCGGAAACGGCCTTCCGCCCAGCCTTCTGAAGCCGCATTGACGGCAATCACAAAACAAAAAGGCGGATTTTCTGTCCTGTTGTTCCGGCGTTTGCTCGACGATGAGCCGGATGCCGCAAACGAGGCGCTGGTATTTGAATTGGGGGGCTTTGTTCAGCTCTGCGACGATATTTTTGATGTATGGTTCGACCGAAAAAATCAGGCGCCTACGTTGGCGGTATTTTTTTTGGAAAAAAATGCCCCGGAGCAACTTGAAGCCGTTTTTTCAGCTTGGCTGAAGGCGCTCTCCCGGACAATCCGGCAAATGCCCGGCACACAATTCCGCCGGGAAACAACGGTGTGCACCGTATATTTTTTGGCCGCCATCACACGGGTTTGTCTGCGCCGGTACGGCCTGTTGAAAAAAAAGCACGGAACTTTGCCGCTCGACGACCGGAAAGCCATGGTGGTGGATATGGCCCGCCGGCAAAACTGGTGGCGCACCGTACAGGCACTTTTTGAACCCTGCTAATCTGGAATTTTAGAAAAATGAACACCATAATTGAAAAATCGATTCGCGAAAGCATTGCCGTTAAACAGGCGCTTTTAGCTGATGTGCAGTTGCTGGAAAAAATAGAGCAAACCGCCGAACTGCTGGCGCAAACCTTCCGGGCGCGCGGGAAAGTCCTTTTTTGTGGCAATGGCGGCAGCGCAGCGGATGCCCAGCATATCGCCGCCGAACTGTCGGGCCGGTTCTACACCGACCGGGCGCCGCTGTTTGCCGAAGCCTTGCACGTCAATTCCTCCTATCTGACCGCGGTGGCCAACGATTACGGCTACGAGCAGGTGTTTGCGCGTATGGTGGAAGCGGCAGGCCGCCCCGGCGATGTGTTGGTGGCGATCAGTACCTCCGGCAACTCGGCCAGCATCCTGCGGGCTGCTGAAAAAGCAGCGGGACTGGACATGGCGGTCGTTGGCTTGACCGGAAGCAGCGGCGGAAAACTGGCCGGGCTTTGCCGGGTCTTGTTGAACGTGCCTTCGGCAGATACGCCGCGCATCCAGGAAGCGCATATTTTGATCGGGCATATTTTGTGTCAGATCGTTGAGCAGGAACTGTTTGGGGCGTGAGTTTTTTTAAATCGTGGAATACTCGTCCTACGACTTGGAGTCGTAGGACGAGTAAAGCAGCCCAAATTCCGCGGTGAAAATTTTCCTGAAATTTTATTATGCCTGGTTTTAGATCAACAACAGCAGTCCTGCTTTTCGCCTTGCTTCCCATTGGCATGGCCGCCCAGGGACCCCTCGACGGTTACCTGAAGGGCAAAGGCGTGCTTGATTTGGCGCCTTCCATTTCCTTTAATTCGGCCAACAGCATTGCCGGTGCCGGCGGGCAAACGTTCGATGTGGGCTACAAAGGCAGCCTGTTGGGTTTATTTGCCGAATACGGCCTGAGCGAGCGCATCGATGTAGTGGGCACGGCGGCCTATGTGTTTACCTCAAGCCAAAGCGGCTTACAGGATGGGGGGCTTTTCCTGAAATACCGCCCGGTGTACACCCAATTGGCCGGCGCAGGCCGCCTGGGCGTATTGGTGGCCAGCGGACTGGGTTTTCCCCTGGCTGATTACGAGCCCGTCGGGGCGGGTGCGTTGGGCCAAAAAGCCGTCATTTTGCCGGCCCGCCTGATCCTGCAGTGGGAAACGCCGATTGGCTTGTTTTTGAACCTTACCGGGGGGTACAACTGGCGCTTCGACCGGTTGCGGGGCCAGGATGTTGCCGCCATTCGAAAGGACCGGCCGGATTATCAACCAGCCCAACCCGCTGATTTTTCGACTGTTTTGTTCAAACTGGGTTTTCCTAGTGCCCGCTTTTACCTCGATGGCTGGCTGGAGTGGCAGCATACGGCCGGGGGGAATGACTTTGTACCCGGCATCCCGGATCTGCCGCAGGCTTTTGGCGTCTCGTTCATGCAAATTGGCGGCACGGCATATTATTCCGAAACGGGGAAAAACGGCTTTTACCTGAGCAGCGGTTACATACTGGGCGGGCGCAATGTCAGCCGGATTTTGCGGCTTACCGCGGGCATGGTGTTTAAATTTTAAAACCTGTCAGGTCAAATTTTTTACGGAAAAAACGGTGCAACGCGCATTGTTGTTTCCCGTAAAAAAAATTGACCTGACAGGTTCGTACAGCCACCGACATTCTGACAGTCCAAGTGTTATTTATTTGTCAAAGTGGCGTACAGGCATGCAACAATGGGAGATGGCGCGCTGTTTGAGCGGTATAGAATTGCCTGAAACCTTTTTTTTAAAGAAAAATGTTTTTGTCATGTTCCCAGCTCAAAATAACCGCCAGTTGCCGGCCGAACAGCCGCTGTTTTTTGATGATTTCATAACCCGGAATAATTGGAAAGCAGCCCGGGAGAATTTTCAGATGCAGTTGAACCTCATGCCGGCCACCAATGTGTACGAAACCGAACAGGCCTTTTTTATCGAATTGGTCGTGCCGGGTTTGTCGCACGAAGATTTGCTTTTTTTCACTACGGAAAACAGCATTGAAATCCGCTACCAGCCGGATGAACACAACTTTGAACCCTATGGCAGCCGCCGTTACCTGCACCGCGAATACAGGCCGGCAGCGTTTCAGCGCGCTTTCCAGGTGAATACCGATGCGCTGGATTTTGAAAATATTCACGTTGATTCGGCCCAGGGGGTGGTGCGTATTGAGGTGCCGAAACGGGAGAATTATTGGGGTACGCTGCCGTTGCGGGTGCCGTTTTCGCTGAATTGATATTTTTAAAAACCTGTCAGGTCAAATTTGATAAAAAAAGGGGCTCGCCACGGCGAGCCCCTTTTTTTATCAAATTTGACCTGACAGGTTAGCGTTTCACCACTTTGGCTACGCTGTTTCCAATACTGCTTTCCACCTGAACGACATACACGCCGGCCGGCAGATTTTTGATATTGACCGGCAGTACCTGTCCGGCAAGGATGTTATTGGTTTGCTGCTGCAATACCACCCGGCCGTCGGCGCCGAATAGCCGGATTTGGGCGATGCCCGCAGCGTTTTCACCGAAACTGAGGTTGAGCCAGTCGGTAGCCGGGTTGGGCTGTACGCGCATCCCCAGGGCATTGGCAACCGGCTCATCGGTGTTGATCGTAACATCGGTATCCACGAGTACGCCGCGTTCCGGCGCCCGGGCGCAGGCGATATCGCCGGCGTCGGAGGTCACGCAGGCTTCCGAGTCATAGTTGAACAGATCGATCAGGTCGACCTGGTCGATCAACCAGCCGCCGCCGGGCACATTGGTATTATCATCGGTACCGAAGCGGAACTGGAAGATAATGTCGTCGCCGTTAAAATCGCTCAGATCAAAGTACGACCGCACCCAGCCGTTGGAATTGCCCGAGAATCCGCTCAGGAACGGGATGGCAAAGGTGCCGTATTGCACAGAGGAATAGCCATGGCCAAAAACCTTTTCCGGTGCCAGACGGTACCAGTTGTTGTCGCCGCCCCGCTGAATTTCAAGGAATCCGGCATCTGCATTGGCTTCGGTGTTGTAGTTGTGCCAGAAGCGGAGTGCCGGCATGGTGCCCGTCACGGGCAATGCCGGGTTGTAATGGAACAATACCTGATCGGTTTCCGTGATCGGGGCATCGGCGCGCCAGGCCTTATCGCCTACCTTCACGGAATCGCTTTGCAGGTAGAAGACATTGGTACCTTCGTCGTTGTTTACGAGAGAAAGCCAGTTGGTGCCGTCGTCAAAGTCCATATCGTCGCGGAATTGGAGCAGGGAGCGCATGGAAGGGTCCGATTTGGCGGTATAGTGCAGTTCAATCACCTGGCCGGTGGGCATATCACCCAGGTTCCAGGTGACCACGCCGTTATTGTCGGTGCCGCCGTTGTCGGCTGAAACAAAGGACAAACCGTTCGGCAGCGGATCGGTGACGACCACATTGGCAGCCGTTTCATCTTTGTGGTTAGTGATGGTGATGGTAAACATCGCTTCATCGCCAGCTTGAATAAACGGGGTGGACGTGGTTTTTTTAATTTTCAACTCCTTGATGCAGGTCACGATCGGGTCAAAGTTTTCCGTGCCGTCGGCGGCGTCGTTGAAGGAGCCCTGGTCGGCAAATAAACCTAAACCTCGGCGGGCAAAAACATCCATGATGAGGCAGGTGTCCACGCCGTCATAGTTCACAAAGTCGGCTGTAATGATACCGTCCCGGCCATCGATGAAGCCAGGGCGGCAGGGCTGGAATTTCATGCCGTCCATGACCAGTTGAATCGCCCGGAAGTTGCCGCTGGAAGTATTGTTCAGGTCGGGATCATAGCCGTACTTCTCCACCATGGCCCAGTACAGGTCCCAGGTTACCTGAGCCCAGATTTCACCGCGGTTGTGCTGCTGGGAGTCTTGTGCAGCAGCATAGGTTTGCGGGTTGATGCTCATGTCGGTAGAGTAGGGGTAACGCCGGATGCCCTGGCCGTCATTGGGTTGGCGCATGACGTAGGTACCGACACCGCGGCGGGATTCGGCAACGTCGCCGGGTTTGACGGTCATGATCAGTGTGAAAAAGTCGCTCCAGCCTTCACCCATCTGTTCGCCATTGCTGAGGCAGGTGGTGGCGTTTGGGCCGCCGGTCAGGCGGTTGGAAATGCCGTGGCCGTATTCGTGGGCAATAATGCCGTTGTCAAAATCGCCGTCCAGCAGGGCTGGGCCGCTACCGTTGGAGGGTTGTACCAGCGATATGCTGAGCCCGTTTCCGGCAAACTGGCGCAGTTTGTCGCAATTGGACTTGGTCATGCTCACCACCGGAATAGTGACTTGGGCACCTTGTGTGCCGGGTCCCATGTTGACGGTAAAATCTTCATAATTACAAATAATACAGCCGACGGCGCCGGCTTGTTGCGCATAGAGGGCTTTTCGGCCGAATTCGCAGTTGCCACGGTCGACGATCGCAATTTTACCTTGCAGATCATTGACCGGGGGGCTGCAGTTTTGGCTGCGATCGGAAGAACCGGAGCCGTCGTCTGTTACCACGCCTTCGCCGGTTGCCGGAGTGGTCGTAATGGCGCCGCCCCAGTTATTGGCCGGTACGGCAAAGTATGTGCCGGCAACCGGGCTGGGACCGTTGACGGTAACGATATTTCCACTCGCCCCGCTCCAGGTAAACATTTGCATACGGCCGGGTGCGCCGTCGGAAGGCGTTGAAAAGTTTGCGTTGTCGGTGCCGCTGCCGTCAATGGCTTGTGCCAGTACAGCGTCGTTCCCTTGGCCGCCGTTGCCGTAGTTATTTGTTTGAAAATTGCCGGCCTGCTCATCAAACCCAAACCGGTAGGTGATGTCGTGCATCATATTGTTCATGTAGAACAGGTTGGTAATGGCTGCCAGCAGGTTGTCCACAGGTTCAACGGCGGGGTCAAAGGGGAAATCGAACAGCAAATCCGGGCCGCCATTGGCCGATTCGCTGGCTGCGGGAGAGTTGTCGTTTGCGCTGTCTTCAAAAGCCCAAACGTTGTTGCCGCGGGTATAGGTGAAATCGGCCCCGTCCACGCCGTTCACATCAAGCCAGCCAAATGGAGAAGCCGCAGGGTCGGCCGGATTAACGACCAGGCTGCGGGCGCCGTGTGCCGGACTTTCAAGCGGCAGGGCGAAAACATTGTAGGTTTCGTCCGCGCTGTTTTCCGGTTGTGGTTTGTGTTTGGTAGTTTTTGGGCCGGCAGGTGCAGGATTGTCTTCCGAACAGTTTTCGCCAACGAGGTGTGCATGGCCGGCTTTGCAGTACACGGTGTGGTTGAACTTGCTGAGCAACTGACCGGTTTGTGCATCGACATTGATTGTCCAGAGGTCGGCGGTGTTCAACTGATCGAGGTAGAGGCTCCATGCCAGACGGGGTTGGCCCTGGTCATTGAGGTCGTAACAGATTTTGACAGGTATTTCCGCTTTGGAGACCGTTCCCTTTTCAAAAATCCAGTGGCGTTCGTCCACTTTTCGTTTCAATGCCGGCATTTGGTCGGCGCTGAAACCCAACTGGAGCAGGGCAATTTCAAGCGCCCGGCCGGCGCCCATAGAAGGCAGGGTAGTGTTAACTTGTTGTGCAAGGTTTGGCACAAAGCGGTGACCCAGGTGCAACACGGAGCCGTCAGGCTTGACGTGCAGGCCAAACAAGGCATTGAAAACCGGAATGCCGGCGTGTTGTTGCTGCACCCAAACGTGCGTAACGCCGTTGTGTTTGGATTGGTACGCATCGGTAATCCGCACATCGGACACATCCTGGCGGCTCAAATTGAAGGCAGCCGGATTACTTTGTAAAAAACGAAGGGCAGTTTCCTGCTGAGCGGTTGTATTTTGAGATTGCAGGGATACGGCAAGGCCAATAAGGGCGCCTGCAAGTAGCCAGAGGCGTGGTAAAAATTTTCGCAACATTTGAATGACAGTAACGATTTGGTTAAAACGAAAAATGGTAGATTCACATTCGGTCAACAAGAGGAAGGACGCCAAAGGTAGAATTCCGATTTACTTTCCGGAAAATCAAGGCTAAAAATTGTACCCTTTTGCCAATGTGCATCAATTTGATTCGGGTTACTGGTTACTGGTTGGAGGGTTTCTGGTTTTACAATTTCCGGAATGGTGAAAAACCAGAAACCCTCCAACCAGTAACCAGCAACCCCGAATCAGTAACCTAAATTTTTTACCTTTGCTAAAACTTTGCGATCCTTGCGCACACACCAACACGAACCACCTAACGCGCCCTATTCCGGCAACATGATGCCCGAAGTAAAATTGTTTTCCTGCTCGGCTTCCGAAAAACTGGCCGCCGATATTTCTTTCCATTACGACGTGCCGCTCGGCGATAAAACTATTTTCCGTTTTAGCGACGGCGAAATGCAGCCCGTGATCAACGAAAGCGTGCGCGGCTCCTTTGTCTTTTTTATTCAAAGCACCTGCCAGCCGCACGACAACTTGATGGAACTGCTGCTGCTGATCGATACAGCCCTCCGCGCCTCAGCAGGGTATATCACTGCCGTAATTCCGTATTTTGGCTATGCCCGCCAGGATCGAAAAGACAAACCCAGGGTGCCGATCAGTGCCAAACTTATGGCCAACCTGCTCACCACTGCAGGCGCTAATCGCGTGATGACGATGGATTTGCACGCCGACCAGGTGCAGGGCTTTTTCGACATCCCGGTTGATCACCTGCGCTCAGAGGCCATTTATATCCCCTACCTGGAGCAACAGGATATGTCCAATGTAATTTTCGCTAGTCCCGACGTTGGCGGCGTCAAGCGCGCCCGGGTGTACGCCAAGCATTTTAAACGCGAGCTGGTCATCTGTGACAAACACCGGACTAAGGCAAATGAGGTGGCATCCATGACCGTTATCGGTGATGTGGATGGCGCCGATGTAATTCTGACCGATGACCTGGTCGATACTGCCGGCACACTTTGCAAAGCTGCCGATGCCCTGTTGGAAAAAGGCGCCCGGTCTGTACGGGCCATTTGTACCCATCCGGTACTCAGCGGTAAAGCATACGAATCCATCGAAAATTCGCAACTCAGCGAACTGATCGTTTGTGATACTATTCCTCTCCGGCGTGAATCGCCCAAGATCAAGGTGCTCTCCACCGCCAAACTCTTTTCCCGTGCCATCCGGAATACGGTGGAGCACAAGTCGATCGCTGCGCTGTTTCTGGGCAGTTGACGATTACGGATTGCGGATTGCGGAATACGGAGTGCGGAGTGCGGAGTGGTTCACCATTCGGCAGAATGGAATTTAACAGCCTTTTGGAAAATTTAAGAAAAAGCCACCATGTTCACCAGCCCGAATGGTGAACCAATCCGCACTCCGTAATCCGCATTCCGCACTCGTCAACCGTTTTCTCGAAAAATGCCGCCGTTCCGTAAAAGTGGGTTTAGCCAATCCGGCGGACAAATTACCTTCGTCCAAGTTTTCTCATAGTATGTTTTGATTTTCCTACTGCTCCCCTTCTGGCAGTAGGATTTTTTTCATCACCAGGGCCCCCGCCACGCCTTGTTTTACTCCGGTTTCATCCCCCCTTCATTTTTTGTTTTGGCCCCTTTGTGTTGCCGAAACGTTCCAATCCATCCGCTACGGTATCATACCTGAGCATTTATTCCGAGCTTTTGCGTTTTCACACGGAAAACCAGCGTGTATCATGAAAAGAAAAGGAATCTTGGTAGCCGTCTCATTGCTTTTATGTGCAATGAGCGGCTACAGCCAGGTAAAAAGCAACACTTTCCGGTTAATGTTAAAAACCTTACTCCGGCATTCGGTGCCGGAGATCGATGTGCAGGCCAGTGCGCGCGACAGTTCCACCGTCGTTTTTCTGGATGCCCGTGAACCTTCCGAATTTGCCGTGAGCCATATTCGTGGCGCTGTTTCCGTTGGTTACGACCATTTTGACCTGAAAAAATTATCCGCACTGGATAAGAAAAGCCGGATCGTTGTCTATTGCTCGGTCGGCTATCGCAGTGAGAAAGTTGCGGAAAAGCTGATTGCTGCGGGCTATAAAAATGTTTCCAACCTGTATGGTGGTATTTTCGAATGGGTCAACCAGGGATTTCCGGTATTCGATCAAGCAGGAAAAACCAACCGGGTGCATGCTTACGACCGCACTTGGGGTGTCTGGTTGGATAAAGGCGAGAAAGTGTACTAACTCGCGGCTCGTTCATTCCTGGCGTTGCTGCTACCTCGCGTCAATCTTCAAACCATCATAAGCCAGTTCAACCCCTGCCGGCAGTTCCGCTGAAACAGTCGCCGCCAAACCCATTTCATGGCTGATGTGCGTAATCCATGCTTTTTCAGGAGCAATTTCCCGGATCAGATCGAGTGCCTCTTCCAGGTTCAGATGCGTCTGGTGGCTTCGTTGGCGAAGCGCATTGACCACCAGAAACCGGCATCCCCGCACTTTTTCGAGCTCTTCCGGGCTAATCGTTTTTACATCGGTCAGGTAAGTTATGGCGCCAAAACGAAAGCCCAGAATCGGCAGCTGGCCATGCCAGATGCCGATCGGCTGAACGTCCAAGCCATTAATTTTCAATGCGGAATTTTGATCGATCGTATTCAGGGTAATACGCGGAAGGCCGGGGATCGGATCACCAAAAATGTATGCAAAACGGTGCCGGACATCTTTCGCCACGCGCTCCTGTGCGTATACCGACATGGGGTGGCCCGATTGAAAGTTGAACGGCCGGATATCATCCAGGCCGATTACGTGGTCATTGTGTTCGTGAGTGAGTAAAATAGCATCCAGATGCCGAATTTCGGCGCGCAACATTTGCTGGCGCAAATCAGGGCCGGCATCGATGAGGATATTGGTGCCGTTGTGGGTGAGCAAGGCTGCGGTGCGCAGCCGGTTATCCAGGGGGTCTGTTGAGCGACAAACGGCACAGGAACACCCGATCACAGGTACACCTTGCGAAGTTCCGGTACCGAGTAGCGTAAGTTTCAAGTTATTGGAAATTGGACATTAAGAAATGGGCTTGTTGGCCTTCCGGTCAGCCCGAATGGCTGTCCTTGGTTCGTTGCACCTGCTCTTTTTCCCATTTTGCGAATAGCTCCCGGGATTTTTCCGACAATCTGGCTGGATCAACGTTCAGGGAAGACAAAATATCGAGCAGGCAATTCACGCGCGCCTCGGTGTCAAAAAACTTGTTGATGACAACAATGTTCCGGTGTTCCACGATACAATAGCCGCTTTGAAAGCTGCCTTTTTCGTACCGGATCATATAGTCCAGTTCGCCAAACAAATCTTCCAGTTTTTTTAATGTTGTTTGAGTGTAGCGCATAAGCATTCTATCTTCGCTCCGGCGTGCCGGCTGTTCCGGCAGCGCACAAAAGTATCCAAAATTTACCACTATGCGTATCCAATCAACTCCTTCCGGGTCATTCTCTGCATATCTCAAACGGCTGGTATTTTTTCTGCTGCCGGGGCTTCTGCTACCTGCGTTTTCAAACGCCCAACGCCAGCAACGTTTTAAGGCGGGCGTGTTGGCCGGCCTGACTGCTGCGCAAATTGACGGCGATGCCTCGGCAGGTTACAACAAGGTCGGGTTGCAGGCCGGTTTGCGCGGGATCGTACTGTTAAACCAAAAACAAGACGCCAGCGTCGAGCTGCTGTTTACCCAACGCGGCAGCCGGAACGAGCCCAAAACCCCGCCGTTTTTTAAAACAACGCTGAATTACATCGAAGTCCCGCTGCAATGGCATTACCACGACTGGCCGGCCAACGGCGATCCCGACGATCCGGACTTTTACCGCATACATTTCAATGTGGGATTATCTTACGCCCGCTTGCTGGGTTACCAGGATGATTCCGACGGCTCAATAGCCGGCATTACTCCCGCGCTCGACGATTTGAATGCGAACAGTTTCTGTTTCCTTATCGGAGCGAGTTTTTTGCAAACCGGCATATCGGCTTCAACGTCCGGTATCACCGCGCACTAAACAGGTTGTACACTGCCGGTAAGTCGGGAACAAATTTTGCCTACAATTTGCTGGAGCATTACCTCGCATTTCAAACGATCTACATTTTCTGATTCCCGGCGCACCGCCGTATGAAGAAATACGCTGTTATAGACCTGGGCACCAATACCTTTCACCTGCTTATTGCTACGCCGGATGCGCAGGGAGGCTGGTCTGAACTGGTGCGCAAACGCATTTTTGTAAAACTGGCTGAAGAAGGTATCGACCGGATTGGCGATGCTGCATTCAGCCGGGGCCTGGCCGCTTTGGATCAATTTCGCCTTGAACTGGATGCCAACCACATTCCGCCGAACGCCGTACGCGCCTACGGGACGGCCGCGCTCCGCACGGCCGGCAATGCACAGGCTTTTTTGCAGGCGGCTTTTGTTCAAACAGGTTTGCATGTGGAGATAATAGACGGCCTCCGCGAAGCACAACTCATCTTCAAAGGGGTACGAAAGGCCGTGCCTTTTCCCGGCAACCGGGTGCTGGTTATGGACATCGGCGGCGGAAGCGTGGAAATGGTGCTGGCGCTTGATGATCAGATTCTTTGGCAACAAAGTTTTCCGGTAGGCGTGGCGGTATTGTTCCGGCGTTTTCAGCATAGCGACCCAATCACGCCAAAAGAAATCAACGCGGTGGAGCGACACCTGGACAAGGCTCTTGCCGAACTATGGCAAACACTTGATCGCTACCCGGCGCCAACGCTGATCGGGGCTGCCGGCGCTTTCGACACCATCGACCACATGCTGCTCGACCCAACTTTAAAGCCCCCCCTGTACGGCCATGTTTCCGTTGCAGCATTTGAAAAACTCTGCGATCAAATCCTGCAAACCACCCTGGCTGATCGCGAACAAATGGCACTCCTGGCCCCTGAACGGCGGACGATGATCGTTGTGGGTTTTATCCTGATCCGGCGCCTGGTCCGGCGGGGAAATATGCGGGAAATATTCACCTCCGTGTACTCCATGAAGGAAGGCATGCTGGCAGAAATGATTTAACGAGTACGGAGTTGCGCGTGCGGATTGCGGAGTAGTTCACCTTCACAATGAATCAAAGTCGGGGCTCTTTTTTTCATCTGAACGGACGACCTAATCTTCAGCATTCGAAAGGGTGAACCATTCCGCACTCGCAAATCCGCACTCCACATTCGAGAGTTTCTTTATTTTCTTTTCTCCGGAAACAGCAGCCGCATCAGGTACACTGCCAGATGATAGGCCAGCCGGGCTTTCCAGCGTGTCCAGAAATTGGAAATGGCAGGGTCGTGGTCCGGGGTAATTTCGGTGCAGCGTTGGAGCAACAGCTCGTCGAGGTGGAGGTAAAAGCGCCGGTTAAAGTCCGGGTCGGCAATATCGACGTTGAGTTCCAGGCTGCGGAAGCGGCTCAATCGGTTGATATTGTACGATCCCAGCGTGCTCCAGTGCCCATCGACCTGCATCGTTTTTCCATGCATTACCGAACCTTCCCAACGGAACACCCGGATTCCCCTGCGCAGCATCCAGTAGATCAGAAACTGTTCGGCCAGTTGTGATAATTTCACATCGGAGGGGCCGGTCAGCAGCACCCGGACGTCGACCCCGCGGCGCACCGCAGCGTTCAGCCGGCGCCGGACGCTACGGCCCGGCAGAAAGTAGCTGGCCGTGAACACCAGGGTATGCCTGGCGGACGAAATTCCCCGGGCATAACTCTGGTACACCTCCGTTTTGCGGCGCATCCAGTCGTTCAGGCGAAAACGTACCTGCCCGGCGGGATCGCCTTCCGGAAATAAGGTCGACCGGCCTTTTTTCCGGTCGCGCGTTTTCCAGTACTGTTGGGTAAAAATATCCGTGCACAACAGCGCCAGTTCCGCGCAAACGGCTCCCCGGATATACACGGCAAAATCGAGCCAGGCTGCTTGTTTTTCGGTGCCGTGGTACTTGTCGGCAATATTGATGCCGCCAACCAGGGCATGTTTGTTGTCGACTACAACGACTTTGTGGTGCAAGGTGCGGCCAAAGCGCCATTTCCAGAATGAAACGGCTTGTTTGAAAAAACGAAAATGAACGCCGGCGCGCTCCAGTTCCTGAATAAATTTGTGTGGAAGTTTGTCGGAGCCAAATTCATCTACCATTAACCAAACCTGGACACCGCGCCGGGCAGCCCGCTGGAGCGCATCGGCAACCTTCCGGCCCGTGTCGTCGGCATCGAAAATGTAGATTTGAACGTGAATTTCCTGCCGGGCAATATCCAGCAAGCCGATCAGGCGATCGAAAAAATCAGTCCCGCTGTGAACGAGCTCAATCGATTCGGCTGGCAGGTAGGCGCGCATATGCAGGTAAAGATGGGTGCTGTTTTGAAAAAATGCGGCGTTCTTCGATAGAAATGCCGGATTTGCCGAACAAGCAGGCTGCTGAATCCTTCAAACAATACTAATTTGCAGGCAATATCCCAATATCCCAATATCCCAATATCCCAATATCTCAATACCCAACCATGCGCATACTATTCAGTTTTCTCACCATACTCCTCACGGTTGCGTTTTTTATATCCGGAGTGGTTTATTTACTGGCCCGCACTTTTGGCAACATCGCCTGGAATCCGGAAAGCAAGGCATTCAAACGCATGCTTGAACGCCTGCGTAGCCAATTGAACAAGGTGGCCACCGACCTCGTCCCCTGGGATCATGAAATGCTCGGCTTGTTGTCCTTGAACCGGATCAACGAAAAAAAGCCGGGGTGGTTCAGCAACGTTTCCTCCGGCCAGATCACGACTATTTACCAGGAACCGGTAGTTGCCTACGTCACACAAACGTCGGGTAAAACCAGCGTTACCGTTATCCGGACGAGCGACCGGGAATTTGTGCTGCGCCGCAAAGGCAAAGAGACCGAAATATGGCTCAACGACAAACCGCTGGGCCTGTACGTAGACGGTGTGTTGCTGGCGCCTGGCAAAGGTTCCAATATGCTGGCCCGACTTGAAAACAAACCGGAAGAAGTGGAGTCTCCACTGGTGCTGGGCGACATTACGGCGGCAACCGTGCGCAACCCGAAACGCGCCGACGGACCCAACCCCCGGGCTCTGACCCTGCTGCGCGAACTGGACCCGAAAGAAGAAAGCCTTACCCTCGCCATCGCCCTGGAACAACTCCAGGAAAAGTGATTTTTGGGGAAGCAAGTGTCGGCCTGACTTCGAGTCTAATGTCGTCAACTTCAGGTATTTGGGTGGGTGTACACTTTTGACTTTTCAAATTAGACTTTAGACTTTTGACTTAAAAGGAACTTCCCGACCTGATATTGCTCTTGAAGAAGTCAAAAGTTCAATTTGAAAAGCCTAATTTGAAAAGTGTCCACCTCCTCTGATTTCTTAATACTACTTTGTCACTTTAAAATCAGATGTTTCGCTACGCTCAACATGACAAGTAATTTTTGTAAAACTTGTTTACCGGATTTCTCGCTCCGCTCGAAACTTACCCGGTGCGTGTTGGGATTTCGAGCGAAGCGAGAAATCGGGAGGAAATTTTATCCCCAAATTACTGTCATGTCGACAAACTGGAGGCATCTAAACTTAAAGTGACAAAGTAGTATAAAGTTGACGCCATTAGACTTCGAGTCAGGCCGACACTATAACGCCTTTTTACCCTGCAATTACCCTGGTTTCGGGCGTGTAAAAACTCAACTGAGACAGGGCCATGCTCCGTTTTTCACAAAGGCCTGATTTGCTGAAAATCAGGCTCTTGTATTTTTTTATACGCGCTTTTTCAATTTTTTGAACAGCCTGCAATACCGCAAACTGTCTCGTTGGTGGCTTTATCGCACCGGTACTTTTGTGTCCTGAACTTTTGAGATAAAACCAACCATGTTATGAG
Organism: Lewinellaceae bacterium; assembly: GCA_016716135.1. Taxonomy (GTDB): domain Bacteria; phylum Bacteroidota; class Bacteroidia; order Chitinophagales; family Saprospiraceae; genus M3007. The sequence goes on from JADJWX010000002.1 coordinate 767,562, forward strand.
AAAAAGCAGATTCGATCGTTGTGGTCGCATACCCCGGATTTTTGGCGGTGTGCCGATACCGCTTAATACCAGATTGATGTTCATCAAAAAAATGAAAGCGCCGGGAGTACTCCTGTGGCTGTTCTTCATTTTATTTCAAACCGGCCCGGCCACGTTGTACGGGCAGTGCAATCCCGCAGGTAATCCCTCGCGCTACGAATACAACATCAACCCGGGTTCCATGCTGAATATCGTCGGCCAGGAATTTTGTACCTCCCAATCCATGGGCACCAACTGCTGCGGTGCACAACCCAGTTACCGCTGCCTGGATCTGGTGTTTAACCTGGAAAATGGCCCGATGGGTGAAATGTTCGGACCCAGCTGCCAGGGCATGATCAACCTGATGACGGCCAACGGCAACTTCGATGCGCTGTTTTTCGACATTGGAACTCCTGCCCCGATGGGAAATGCCACCAATTGTGCCGCGCCGATCAATATTGGCAACAACCACATCATTTCCGTTGAATTTGCCGGAAATGCCATGGGCCAGATCGAAGTCAGCCTTGCCGTGATTGATAACATGGGTATGACCATCTACAGTGCCATGACCACGGCAATGCCCGGGCAGGCTGTCATGCTGACGGTCTGCAAGCCCGGATTCGGCTGCCTGGAAGATGAAATTATTTTTGGCTGTTGCACTGCCGACGCTACACTGGTGCTTGCTCCGGCCGCGCCGGCCACCTTCTGCTCCGGCGGCTCTACGGCCCTGAAGGTATCCGGCCTGAACGGCGTGGCGCCGTATACCGTAACACTAAAAGCGGCCGGCGCTTCCGACACCACGTACTTTTCCGTGCCGGTACCGGATGATTTGGATGGAAACAGCTTGATGGATATGACCACAACCCTGGTTTCACCGACTGAAACGACAGTGTATTCCATAATTAGTGTGGAGGACGCCGCCGGATGTGTACAGCCCGTGGGCAACCAATCGGTGACCATTACGGTAAACCCGGTTCCTGATGTTGATCCGGTTTCAGACCAGACGGTTTGCGCCGGTGCGGCTACCACACCGGTTGTTTTCACCGGCACTGTCCCCGGCACTGAATTCAGCTGGACGAATACCAACACCACGATCGGCCTGGCGGCTTCCGGGATGGGGGATATTGCGTCGTTTACTGCTCAAAATGCCGGCACAACTGTGCAGGTGGCAATGGTTGAAGTGACGCCTGCTTTCACCAACAATGGCGTGACTTGCACCGGTTCGGCCACGTCGTTTTCCATTACAGTAAATCCTGCGCCGACTGTCGACCCGGTTTCCAGCCAGGAATTGTGCAGCGGGGAAACCACCACCGCCATAAGTTTTAGCGGCGCGGTGGCCGGTACGGTGTTCAACTGGACCAATACCAATACTTCCATCGGCCTGGCGGCTTCAGGCTCAGGCGATATTGCTGCGTTTACTGCCCAAAATGCCGGGGCCGTCACCGAGGTGGCGACCATTGAAGTGACCCCGGTTTACTCGAACGATGGGGTGGACTGTCCCGGTGTACCTACCAGTTTTACCATCACTGTATTCCCGCGACCGACGGTTTTTGCCGGCAGTGATCAGGTGATCTGCCAAAACGGCGTTGCCGGGTTGACGGCAGCACTCGGCGGCGGCGCCACAGGCGGCTCCTGGAACGGCGGTATGGGCACATTTTCCAGTCCGTTTTCGGCAATGACAACCTACACCCCGGCGCCTTCGGAGTATGGCACAACCTTCGAGTTGGTTTTTACCACCACCGATCCGGCAGGGCCCTGCCCGGCTGCTTCCGATGCCCTGCTTTTGACCGTAAATACCTTACCGTTGGTGTATGCAGGGAAAGATGTGATGATTTGCCTGAACGAAAACCTGGACATGAACAAACTGGGGGCCACATTCGATCCGAATGGCAGCGGTACGGCTACTGCTACATGGACCAGTTCGGGTACCGGTGTTTTTCAACCGAATAATGGTTTTCCAACAGCAACCACCTATGTGCCCAGCGCTGCCGACCGCATGGCAGGGTTTGTTACGCTTACCCTGACCAGTGGTGATCCGCCGGGCCCCTGCGCACCGGCTTTCGATCAGGCTGTTTTGTTTTTTTACGACCCGGACGGCATAGTTTGCAACGACAATGTTATGATCGCGCTGGATGAAGACGGGATCGTTTGCATTGAACCCGACATGATCCTGGAAGGCGACGTGGTGGACTCCATGTATGTCGTGGAGGTGCTGGTAAACGGGGTGAATATTGGCAATAAAGTGGATTGTTCGCATGTGGGCCAAACCTTGCTTGTGCGGGTGCGGAGTATCTGTACCGGTGTTTTTTGTACCGGCTCCATCGTGGTTGCCGACAACCTGCCGCCTGATTTAACTTGTACGGACATCGAACTGATCTGCGCCGTAACCAATACAGCCCCGGACTATCTCCAAAATGTACTGGGCATTTCCAATGCTTACCCGCTTGTGGAGGAAAACTGCGGGCAATACACCCTGACACGTTCCGATACCTGGCATGACCTGACTTGCGACGATGACTACATCGGCTACGTGCGCCGGGTTTGGACTGCGGTGGATGCCAGCGGTAATAAAGCAACATGCACGCAATACATCAATTTTTTACACCAAAATATCAGCGACGTACAGTTTCCGGAACCTGTCACACTCTACTGCGACGAAGGGATGCTGGATACTACGCCGCAGGGGACCGGCGCCCCTTACCTTTCGGCTTATGGTCAGGTTTTTCCGCTTTATCCCGACGCAGGTTACTGCCGGTTGGCGGTGGCATACGTCAATACTGTATTGCCGATTTGCGATGGCAGTTTTGATATTATCCGGACCTGGACGGTGTACGACTGGTGCTCGCCAACCACACCGACACCGCCGAGCACCAACCCGAAATATTATGTACAGGTAATCAAAGTGCGCGATGAAACCGGGCCGGAACTCCTATGCCCGGACGACCTGACGGTGAGCACCGACCCCTTAAACTGTTGCGCCACAACTGACCTGCCGGATGTGATCGTGCGGGATAATTGTTCGCGCATCAAATCGGCTACGGCCCGCGTGGAAGTGCGGGATCAATTCACCGGCGATGTAATCAACACCATTGATGTGCCGGGTACGATTACCACCTTCCCGGGGAATTTGCCCTCGGACCCCGACACGCTGGTGGCCTTCGGGTTTACCCCTTGCTTGCCCCTTGGCACACATTTCGTGACGTATTTTGTAGAAGATGGCTGTGGCAACACTGCCGCCTGTTCGTTCAACCTGACCGTGGAAGACGGCACCCCGCCGGTACCTGCCTGCGACGAGATAACCCAGGTGGCGCTGGGCATCGACGGGATGATTTTTGTGAACGCAACGACCTTCGACGACGGTTCTTACGACAATTGCGCCGGCACGGTATATTTCAAGGCGCGCCGTCTCGAAGCGAATACCTGCCAACCGGATACGCTTTTTTACGATCAGGTCAAATTTTGCTGCGAAGACATCAACGATACCATCCTGGTTGTCCTGCGGGTTTACGATGTGTTTGTGCCGCCGGGGCCGGTATCCCTTGATTTTGAAGAAGAAAACTCCAACGAATGCCAGGTACAGGTGTACGTGGAAGACAAACTCAAACCCAGTTGTTCCGCTCCGGCAAACGTGACGGTCAGTTGCGAAAATTTTGACCCCAGCCTTTGGGCCTATGGGTCGGCCACGGGCGTGGACAACTGCTGTATCGATACCATTTTGACCTCGGTCAATTATCAACTGTTCGACACCCTTTGCAACAAAGGCACCATTACCCGCACCTTCCGGGTAGTCGATTGCGGGGGACAGTCAGTCAGCTGCACGCAACGCGTGACCGTCACCTACGAACAGGATTATTACATCCGGTTTCCGCACGACTGGATTGCGACTTCTTGTAACGGTTCGGGCAACTGGGGCGAACCTGCCTTTTTCGGTGAAGACTGCGAACTGCTCGGCGTTTCGTATGAAGACGTGGTGTTTACCGTAGTGCCTGATGCCTGTTTTAAAATTGAGCGCACCTGGACAATTATCAACTGGTGTACCTACAACCCCAACGAACCCTGCATTGAGGTACCCAACCCCAATCCGAACACATCCGTCCACCATCCGTCGAACCTCGTTGGGCCGACGGTGTCGCCGCCCGGCACGCCGTTCCCCTGGGCGCCGACGGTGGTGAAGGTGAAACCCGACGATCAAACGGCTACGGATTTCAGCAATTTTTGGTCGGCAAATGCAAATTGTTACAAATACAAGCAAATCATCAAGGTGATCGACGGGCAGAAGCCCGAAATTGAGTGTCCGGACAGCACGGTGCAGGTTTGCGACCTGACCCAAAATGATGCGCAATTGTGGAACCAGCCCTTCTGGTTCGATGCGCTCACGGGCAGCCACAACCTTTGCGAAGCGCCGACCGACCTTTGCATAACCGCATCGGATGCCTGCTCCGACACGAACGTCACGGTGCGCTACCTGCTTTTCCTGGACCTCGACAACAATGGCACCATGGAAACGGTGGTCAGCAGCACGAATCCACCGGCACCGGGGACAGTCCAGTTTGACAATGCCGGTTCCCTGAACTACGCCGGAGGCAGTACCCGGATATTTGACGGGCGCCCCGTATTGCCTTCCGAGAAATACCGTTTTGCCCTGCAAACCGAAGTGTCGGGCGGGAAAGTGGTGGCTTGCCTGCGCTGGAACACCCCGCTGCAACCTGATCAGTACGTGTTGCCTGAATTGCCCTACGGCACGCACAAGATCAAGTGGTTTGTGGTCGACGGCTGCGGCAACGAGCAGGTGTGCGAGTACACCTTCGTTGTCAAAGACTGCAAGCCGCCCACGGTGACCTGCCTGAACGGGCTGAGTATCAACATTATGCCGACAGGAATGGTGTCGATCAACGCGCTGGATTTTGTCCAGGATGCCTACGATAACTGTACGCCCTCCGACTTGTTGATCCACGGCATACTCAGTTCAGGCAACGGGTATAGTTTTCCGTTCAACCCCGACGGTACGCCGCAAACCACCCTGCAATTTACCTGCGATGACGTGAGCTTCTTTCTGGTGGAAATTTGGGCAATGGACCTTGCCGGGAACAGCGACTTTTGCCAGACCTACATTAAAATTCAGGACAATTTCGGCATCTGTGGCGCAACGAATGCCTCGGTGGCCGGCAATATCCACACGGAAGCCGGAGAGGGTGTCGAAGACGTACAAGTTCAGGTGCAGGGGCTTGCCCCGGCCGGGCAGGCGCCATTTAACCTGATCGCCGTTTCGGACCAGACCGGGCAGTTTTCAGCGCCCAACCAGGTGCCCTTGAGCTCCAATGCCATGATCACGCCGTTGAAGGACAACGACCCGCTGAACGGTGTCAGCACCTTCGACCTGGTTTTGATCAACAAGCACATTCTGGGGCTGGAGCCACTGAATTCGCCGTACAAGATGATTGCGGCCGATGCCAATAACAGCCGTTCGATCACGACGTTCGACATTCTGGAATTTCGCAAACTGATCCTCGGCGTATACACCGAATTGCCGGAAAATACCTCCTGGCGTTTTATCGATAAATCCTACATGTTTCCAAACCCATACAACCCGTTCCAGGATGTTTTCCCGGAAACGAAGTCCATCCAGGATTTACAGGGTGATCAGTTGAACGAAAATTTCATGGCGGTGAAAACCGGGGATGTGAACGGGAACGCCATTGCGAGCAGTTTTATGGCAGTGGAAGAACGCAGCGCCGGGCAGTTGCTGTTCGATGTAACGCCGACGGGTAATCGGCAAGAACTCATTCCAAACGAGGTATGCACTGTACATTTCACCCCTTCAGAAACCGTCGCAGGCTACCAGTTTACCATGTATTTTCCGAACCTGGAATTGCTCAGTATTGAGCCCGGCGAAAACATGAACCTCGGAAACTTCGGTGTTTTTGAGGAAGACCATGCGCTCACGGTTTCGTTTAATACGAGCAATCCAACCGACGATCAGCCTCCGGGCGACTTCGCACTAACATTCCGGGCAAAAACCGGTGGCGCCATGAAAGACTTGTTGCGCTTGTCAAGCCAGATTACCCGGGCTGAAGCCTACCGCGTATCAGAATCCTCCCCGGAAGAACTGCTGGATATTGGCCTGCGTTTCGACCAGGAGGGCCTGACCACGATCAGCGGTGTAGGCTTTGAATTGTACCAAAACAGGCCCAACCCCTGGACAAACAGTACGCGCATCGGGTTTCACCTGCCGGAGCCGGCGGAGGCTGTGTTGACGGTATTGGATAACCTGGGAAAAACCCGTTACACCCAAAAAGGGTATTTCGAACACGGGTACAACAGCATGACCATCGACAACAGCCTGCTGGGCAGCAGTGGTGTGCTTTATTACAAACTGGAAACGCCGGGGCACCATGCGGTCAAAAGTATGATTTACCTGCGCTGATAATTTCAGTACGTTAGTTTAGTGTCGGTGTGACTCGCGGTCTAATGTTGTCAATTTAAGAAATTAGAGGAGGTGGACACTTTTCAAATTTGACTTTTCAAATTGAACTTTTGACTTCTTCAAGAGCAATATCAGTTCGGGAAGTTCCTTTTAAGTCAAATTTGAAAAGTCTAATTTGAAAAGTCAAAAGTGTACACCCACCCAAATACCTGAAGTTGACGACATTCGACTTGCAGCCACGCCGACACGTGCTTTTAAGGAACCGCCGCCAAATATTTTAACCCGATCCGGAATTCTCGTTGAGTTAATGTGGCCTTTTTACGCAATTACCACAATCCATTTTATTTTTGCGGCCATTTTTAGCCTATCGGCAAATTCAAACGTTTAAACACAACTAATTCATGTCAGGTAAAAGAACCTTCACAATGATCAAACCCGACGCGGTGCGCGCGGGCAACATCGGGAATATCCTTCAAATGATCAATGCTGCCGGCTTTCGGATTGTGGCCATGAAACTCACGCAAATGAGCATGGAACGCGCCGGTCAATTTTACGAAGTACACAAAGAACGCCCGTTCTACGGCGAATTGTGCGAGTTTATGAGCAGCGGCCCTATCGTGGCGGCTATCCTGGAAAAAGACAATGCCGTGGAAGATTTCCGTAAACTGATCGGCGCCACCGACCCGGCCAAAGCCGATGCCGGCACGATCCGCAAACTCTACGCTTCCAGTGTCGGTGAAAATGCCGTGCATGGCTCCGACAGCGACGAAAATGCGGCCATCGAAGGCGCATTTCACTTTGGCGGTGTGGAAATGTTCTGATTGAAAAAAACAGGAACACTTCCGTTTCGAATGTATTTAGAAAAAGGCGTTTTTTGCCATAAAGCGGCCGGTTTTCGGTAGTTTTTGGTTGGGCGCCTTTGCGCTTTCAAATCTTCGCCGCACCTTTACGTAAAGAAAATTTCCCATTTGAATTGAAGCGTGTTTTGATACCGTCCTCCTTGGCTAATGTGCCGGGGAGGGCTTTTTTGTTTTACTGATATGCCCGCAACCAGCTGCATTCTTTTACAATTTGCTGGTAAAATGCCGTGTTGGCATACCGCCGCATCCGGTCGTAATAGCCCCGGTATAATTCCGGGAGGATGGGGATCTGCTTGCTGCCGGGTTTGTAGGTGCATTCCGGGTTGCAAAACCATTGTTTCTGCTGGCAACGCGCGGCCATAAATGCCGCCCGGGCCGCCAGCTCCGGGCTTTGCGTTTCCGCCAACGCTTTTTCAAAATACGTAAGCGCGCGGCTGACGTCGATGTTCTCCCGGTTGCCGTTCGGGGAGTTTCGCAAAGGGAAAATCGGGCCCTGCGGCAAGCGCATCCAGTTATACCCGCTTCGAAAATAATCCATGGCTTCCCATTCATATCCGAAGTACGACATGTTGTAATACCCCAAACCAATCAGGTAGTAATACCAGGCCCCCACGGGCTTGCCCATCGCCACCGATGCCTTGGCCCTGAACTCGTAGTCGAGCAGTTTTTCAATGATCTCGCGCCGGTTGAGTAGCAGGGAGTCGGTGATCGGGCGGTGTATTTTTTCGTCAAAAATTTCGCGGAACGGGCTGTATTTCGGCATCCGCACATCTTCCACGGCAGGTATTTGCCGCAGCACCGATAAGGCTGCTTCCGGCTGCCCCATGCTGAACAAATAGGCGCCTTTGATCTCCAGCAGCCGGGCGATGATCCGCGCCGGGTTGGTGTCGATCTGCATGGCCTCCTCCAGCAGGATCGGGTTGTCCGACCGCGCCAACTGCAACAAATCTTCCAGCACATCCATGCGGGGGTTGTAGGTGATGGCTGCCGGATCGTAGGCGGCCAGGATTGCCTTGCCCGGATGCTTGCTTTCGGCGTACCGGGCCGAGAGGAAGTCTTGCAAAAACGGTTCAAAACTGGGCACCCGCTTGAACAAATCGTAGCTACGGATGCGAAAAGAAGCCTGGTCGGCAGTGGCGGTAGAGCCGTCGAGGTTCAGAATTTCCAGCAGCAGGTCCCAAATGTCGATCTGGTGGAGCAGGGCTTTTTCATAACTGCCGCCGTCTTTTAGTTGTTTTCGTGCCAGCGCAAACGATTTTTGAGCGGCATATTCATCGCCGGCCAGCAATTCCAGGTAGCCGGTCATGGCGCTCCAGAGTTTGGGATTGGGCGTTTTCTTTTCCTTGGCCACCTGCCGGGCCAGCCGCTGAAGGCTCAGCAGGTGTTTGGCGGCTTCCTGGCGTTGGGCGGCGCGGCTTTGGGTACCGTATTTCAGCTCCGTGACCGGCGTGCGCAAAAACACGCGCTCCAGCTGTTGCACGTCGCTCACCAGCATAAGGTCGAGTTGTGGATTGCCGGGGTCGAGCCGGTAAATCATTTCAAAGTCCTCCACCGTGTAGGTGCGGGAGCTGGCGGCCCGCATCAGGTAAAGCGTGGCACGCTCGGCGTCGGTCTGGCACAGGCGAAGGGCGGCCTCCCATTCTGCATTTGTCCGGATTTTGAAACTGCGGAATGCCTGTACGCGTTTGGACGGGCAATTGCGGAAAATGACCGAGTAGCGATAGGCCGCTTCAGGGTATTTCCCGAGTTTCTGCAGGGCGCCGGCCAGGTGGCCGAGTGTCCAGTAGTACAAAATACTGGGGCGTTTCCGGTCAAACTTGGGCAGCAGGTAGTTGTACAAATCCACCGTTTCCTGCCACTTGCCGGCATAATGGGCCAGGCGCACCAGTTGGTAGGCGTAGCGTTGGCGGAAAAAATGAGATTCGGTTTGCAAAAAACGGCCCTGCCCTTCATCAATGAGCGCCTGCATAAAATCGGCGTCGCGTTCCGGCAACTCCCAGCCGTCGTAGGCCGTCACGTGCGGCTCGCAGCGTTTGGCAAACATCAGGTAGTCGATGGCTTCGGTGCAGCCGTTGAGGGCCAGCACTTCGGCGAAGGTGTTGCCGGTAAGGCCGAAGGGCAGCAGGCTTTCGCCGCCTTTTTGAAGGGCGGCTTCGCGCAGGCTGATCAGTTCGTTGATGCTGCTGCGGTACACCACGTAGTCGACATCCACGGCGGTGGGCAGGCCACAAAACCGGCCGATCCATTCCTGCACGTTGTCGTCCCGTTGCAGGTCCGTTTCAAAATAGTTTTTTTGGTAATAATCGTCCCATTTGACAAAAAACGGCGCGTAGGCCGCATTTTTATTGATAATGTCGGGCACCAAAAAGGAGTACCCGCTGAACGTCCGGCCGAACGGATCGCAGGCACCCGTAGGCTTTTCAGCCGGCATGGGCCGGTGCGCCGGGATGAAAAAACAGAAGAGCACGATCGCACAGGTTGTGCACAAAAGGCGCGGGCGGTTTAATCCCCGGTGTTTAGTTAAAGACATTGCGGAATATGTTTTTAGGTTGATTCCGCGTGTCAACCCCACCCCCATCCCCTCCCCCCCGGGGAGGGGTGTCTGCCCTCATTCCAATAAAAAATAGTGTTGAGAGCAAGCCCCCCTCCCCTTTGGGGGAAGGGATGGGGTGGGGTTAACACGCTCAGGCAAAGTTGAACATCCACCCAAATATTTCGTAAAAATACACGCGCCAACGCCCCTGCATCTATTCCGGCCGGATTGTTTCACACAACTCCGTTAAAAACCACGCAGGATACCGGTGAACGATTGCATGGTCCAAATGAAAGAATGCAAGCCGCGCGTCGTTGGCCAGATCAATTTCCCGCGCCAGTACGGCCGCTTGCCGCAATGCCGTCGTATCGATGTTTTCCACTCGTAAAAAGTCGCCCGGGCGCAGGTACTGCCCGCCGAGGTAACCGGCTTGTTTGGCCAGGAAACGCTTGTCTTGCCCGGCGGGAAATGGAGCGTACCGGGCCGTATCGCGAAAAGTCTCCGTCGCCGGTTCGGGAATGATTTTCCACAGGGAACCGTCGCGGTACACCAGCGCCCAGGAAAACATGGGCAGTGCCAGGTCGAGCGGCAACGGATAGGTTGCGGCTGCCCCGTGGATGTATTTATGCGCATCTGCCGGTTGAAAAATGGAGTTTTCCGCCTCCGGGTCGTCAATGTCGCCGGTATTGTACAGCATGAGCATGCCGCGGTCGACGGGCGGCACCCCGGTCTGATCGGGGAATTTGTACTGGTGCAGCCGGATGGTGGCGCTGAGCCGTGTGTGTTCCGGCAGCCGGTTGCGCATTTTTTTTAAAAAAGAAAAAAATGCGGCGCGGGTGGTTGATGTCCAGTCGCAATCGAACTGGATTTCGGGAAACTGATTTGGGGTAAACTGTCCACCTACACTGTGTAGCGCTTGCGCGGTTTTTTGCGCCAGCCAGTCGAGCTGGTTTTCCGGAATATCCTGAAAAACATTGTTTGCAATAAAAACGCAGGGGACGACGGTGCGCCCGGCCAGTCCCGTGCTGTCCAATACTTCCAGCAGTGCGTATGGCCGGATTGTTTTGGCATCGTCGCGGGCAATGTCGAGAAATTTCACATACAAATACCGGCAGTGCAGGCTGTCGAGGTACGCCGTTTCGGAATGACTGAGGGCGAGATGGGTTTCCCAGTGGTAAACGGCCGGTTGAATGGCCGGTGGTTTTTGGGTGCAGGAAAAGAGTGCAAGGCAAAAAAGAAAACCGCCCAGACGCCGGGGCGCAGCATTTTTTTTCAAAAAAAACAAGGCTGTGCCCCGACGCCCGGGCGGCAAACAATCAGTGTTCATAGTGTTGCGGCAGTTCATGCCGCAATATCGATCAAGGGATCGCGAAAAGGAAATTCCAGTCTTTGTCGAACACCAGGATATGGCGGCCGTCGCCGTCGATCAGGCCGATCACAATCCGGTCGCCGCGGCGGCAAATGCGCTTCACCTCGGCATCCGGGAGCCGCAAATCGATCAATGCCTGTACATCGGCAGGCAAATCCACCACATCGGCAGGTACACAGGGGCGGCAGTCGAACCAGTGTTGTGCCGAAATTTCATGCACCCCATCGGGCGAGAACACCAGGATAATGTGGCCGCTGATCAGCACGATGACCCGGCCACCTTTTTGCTTGGCGCGCAGAATTTGTGCATCCGGATAATTCGTGGAAATGTAGTTCACAATTTCCGGGCGCAGGTCAGCCACAGGGATCGGCATGCCGCCCAGCAAGCGGCCGCAAGGGCCCAGGCGGTCGTTCAGGCGGTGGGCCAGTACGCGGCGGTTGAGGTTGAAGAAGGTGCGGTCGTCGCTGGCGAGCGTAACTTCATACCCTTTGCCGTCGGCGAAATACGCGGTTTCGATGTAGGTTTCGAAATAGGCTTCTTCGAGGTATTTGAGGATCTCAGCAGGCAGGGTCGAAGGGTCGATTTCCTGTTTGTTGCGGTCGTCAGCGATAGCCGTGGCGAGGGCCTCATCGTCGAGTTGCTGAAAATCCGTGATGGCGTCTTTTGCACAGCCAACCAACAGGATGGCCAAAAAACCGCCGAGCAGATACGAGATGCGTTTTTTCATGTGTTTGTGTTTAATTGATTTACGATTTACGATTTACGATTTACGATTTACGATTTACGATTTACGATTGTGAAACCTGTTGGTTTAGTTGAAGTTATAGTTCAATCCGAGTTGGAGCCCGCCGGATATTGCGAAGGATTTCAGCGCGTTGTTGCGGTTTATGGAACTGATTCCGTAGCGCAGTTGCGGCGAAAGTTGCAGTGCCCACCGGGGCGCAAGCCGGTATTGCAGGCCGGCGCCAAACTGGGCGTCCAGCATCACCGGGGCCAGGCCATCGGGGCGGTGTTGAACCCGGGCGCTGATATCGCGTACACCGGGGCGATTGGCGCGGGCGGCGGTGAGGCTGAGCTCATAGCCCGTTTTCAGGTTGATGCCCAACCCGGCGCCCAGGCTCCATTGCCAGGGGCCAGTCCCGGTTTGGTAGCGCAGCAGCAGCGGGACGCGCAGGAAATTGACCTGTTCGCTGGTGCGCAACATAATTTCCACATTGGCCTGATCGAGGATGGGGCGGCTGGGCTCCCTGGCCATATCCATCCGCATGTCTACTTCGCCGAAAGAGGTTTGAATCACCTGGTCGGTGGAGTTTTGGTAGAGGTACCGGTTAAGGTTGAATTTTTCGCGGTCGGTCCGGTATTGAAAGTGGATCAGGCGTTCGGCTTTCAGTTGGATGCTGCTGTGTTGCAGGCCGGTTTCGAAGGCCCAATGGGCGTTCAGGTTGCGGCCAAACTGTATGCCATGCTGCCAGGTCCAGGCGCCACTTTCCGTACCGTTCAGTGCTTGCCCGGCCTGCGTTTGCAGGTTGCGGGAGGTGAAAAACATCCCTGAAACGACGCTGGCGTACCATCCGGCTTTACCCGGCTTTTCGGTTTTTTCAACCGGTGTGATCAAAAAAATGGGCTCGGGGTGAAATGTCCGTTGCCGTGGTGGCAGCGGCGCCAAAGTTGCCGGGGGCAGTTTGGTCAACAGCGCCGGGATTTTCAGACCGGCAACTTTTTGATTTTCGGACCCTTCTGCGGTTGTTTCGGCATGTTGTTCCCGGGGCTGCTGTGGCCTGTTTTCGGCAGGCAGCTGATCGGGCGTTTTTGGGGCGCTTCCGGAAGCTTGGGCGGCAGCCGGAAGCGGTGTTGTGTTTACCGGCGTTGTTGGGGTAGTTGTTGTGTTTACCGGTTCCGGAACCTGGATTTCGGTTTCATGGGCATGGTCGGTTGCTTTTGTTTTTGTACCGGAAATGCCGGTTGTTTTTGTTGTGTCCGGATTTTTTACATCAGCCGCCGTTGCACGCGCTGTTTTTCTGAAAAAACCGGGTCCGACAGGGTGTTTGTTTTTTGTTTGGTCATTGGCTGCCGGGCGACTGTTTCGGTTATCGGGTGTGGTTGTGCCGGTTGGAATTGCCAAAATCCGATGCCGCCGAGCAAGCCTGCCAACAGCCCAAACCACAGGAGCAGGAAAAACCGGCGCCGTTTTTTGCGCGCATCCAGCCCGGTCCGTAGCCCGGTCCAAACCGCTTCCGGGGGCGTGTCCCAGCCATCAGGCGCCGGGGCTTCTGCTTGTTCGCGGAGCCAGCGGTCGAGTTCGTTATCGTTGAATTTATCTTCCATGATCGTAGTTAGGTCATTTTGGTCATTGGGGTCATTAGTGGTCATTATTTTTAAATTCATCACTCATCACTCATCACTCATCACTCATCACTTTTTTTGTTCCAGCATTTTTCGGAGCAGGGTTCGGGCTTTGCTGAGTTGGCTTCGGGAGGTGCCGACGCTGATGTTCAGCAGTCCGGCGATTTCCTCATGGTTGTAGCCTTCAATTGCGTACAGGTTTAGCACGGTGCGATAGCCTGTGGGGAGTTGCTGGAGTAGTTGCACGACCAGGATGGATTCGTTGGACAAGTCCATGTGGTCGTGGTGTCCGTTACTGCTTGGTTCGGCGAGGAACAAATCGTCGGGTAAATCTGCCATTTCGAAGGCCCGGCGGTTGCGCAGCCAACGCAGGGCTGCCCGAACCACGACCCGCCGGATCCACCCTTCCAGGCTGCCGGTTTCCCGGTAATCTTTCAGATCGGTAAAAACCCGCATGAATCCCTCCTGGAGCATGTCCTCCGCTTCGGCACGGTTGGCGGCGTAGCGCATGCACACCCGGAACATCGGCGCACTGAACCGGCGGTAGAGCGCCTCCTCGCTAGCCGGATTGCCGCGCAATACGCCTTTTACGAGTTCAATGTCTGAATGATCATGCATGATACCGGTTGGGATAGTTTTTACCGTTTTGATTACTACTCCGTGCCCGCGTTTTCCATACTGCGCATTTGTTAAGGGACAGCGGTTTTTAAAACGTTGCCTGCGGGAAAAGTTTTTTTAAAAAAATTTGCAGCTTCAGGTAAAGTTAACGGTCTTGCCATTCACGCATTCACTCATTCACTCATTGTTTCATTGCCTCATTGAAAAATGCCTGAGCCATTAAAAAATCTTTTTTCCGAGTCCTTGCTTTCGGGCTTCGCCCAAAACTTGTGCAGGGTGCTGCCGGCCTTTGACCGGACTGTTTTTTTAACCCGGGTTTTCGACAAAAACTGGGAACAGCGCGAACTCAAGCAACGCATGCGGCACATTGCCGAATCCCTGGGTGCAACCTTGCCGCCGCAGTACCCCGATGCCGTGCAAACGCTGGTTGAAACGGTGGAAATGCTGATTGGCGAACAGGGTGAAAAAATGGCCTTCGAGTATTGTTTTTTGCCCGACTTCGTGGAAGTATTTGGTCTGGAACACCCGGAGCTGTCTATTCCAGCCCTGGAAACGCTGACCCGCTGGAGCAGCGCCGAGTTTGCGGTGCGGCCGTTTTTGCTGCGTTATCCCGGGCGGATGTACCCGCAAATGCTGGCCTGGTCGGAGCATCCGAGCCCGATGGTGCGGCGCCTGGCCAGTGAGGGATTCCGGCCGCGCCTGCCCTGGGGTATGGGTGTGCCTGCGTTGAAACGCGACCCGGCGCCGGTTTTGCCGGTATTGGAAAAACTGAAAGCCGACCCTGCCGAAACGGTGCGCCGCTCGGTAGCCAACAACCTGAACGATATTTCCAAAGATCACCCTGAACTGGCGCTGGAACTTGCCCGCCGCTGGAAGGGCCGGCACGCCGACACCGATTGGGTGGTGCGGCATGCGCTGCGGGGCCTGCTGAAAAAAGGACATCCGGATGCCCTGGCTTTATTTGGCTTTGAGCAGGGCCTGGAGGGCGTCGTTGTTGAAAACCTGCGATGGCCACCCGAAGTAGGCATTGGCGGTAATTTTGAATTTTCTTTTATGGTGAAAAACACCGGCGCGCAGGCCCGGCAAATCCGGCTGGAATACGGGATCGACTATTTGACCGGTACAGGCAAGACCTCCCGGAAAGTGTTTAAAATTAAGGAGCTAATCCTTGAAGCGGGTGGGGTGGATACGATTCGCCGGCAACAACGTTTTACCGATTTTACCACCCGGAAGCATTACCCCGGGGAGCACCGGTTGCGTATTTTGGTAAATGGTGTGGAGCTGGGAGCTGAGCCGTTTGCGGTGCGCTAACCGGAGCGGTTTTATTCCAGCACAATCCCCTCTTTTTCAATAAACTCAGCCAGGTTGAACTGCACACCATCGAGAATTTCAAGGGTGCTGGTCCAGTCGGTGATGATCCAGTCTTCGTTCGGGGTGGCGACCATTACTTTTTGGGTGGTGGTAAATATCCAGATCACTTTTTCGGTTCCGAAATCCAGGGTTTGCTGGGTTTTTTGTTGTACGAATTGCTCGGCGGGGAAGTTGTCGCCGTATTCCACGGCGGTGTCGATTTCGATAACGACTTTGGCCGGTACGTCGGCATACCGGTTGGAAACCTTGGCAGGCGGCAATTTGCTTTTTTCAATGATCACCAGATCGTGCGAAGCGTTTTGGCGGTGCGCGAGGTGGGAGCCAACTTCGCCGGTCAAAATCCAGTATTTTTTGAGGTCGAGTTGGTTACCCAGCAACAGGTGAAGCCAATTTTTTAAAATGGCCTGAAACATACCGTCTGCCATAATTTCTTCCGGGGCTTTAGTTTTATTGAGCACATCCCGGTATCCTTTGTAGTACACGGGAATTCCATTCACCCATTCCTTGATCAGATAGGACGGTACCTTGCGTTTCCGCGTTTTTTTCTCGACTTGCGCTTCGGCTGTAGACGGCATGGGTTGGATATTTTTACAAAAATAAGGCTAAACTGTCAAAAACGGTTCGCGTACACAGCTCAAGTTGCGGCCATTAAAAAATTAGCCCGGGCAAAAAACGCGGCACCCGCCGCTGATATTCCGCATAGGCCGGGTATTTCCCTGCCGAAATTTTTTCGCTGAAATCTGAACTGCCTAAAAACAGCAACATCAGCAAAACGGCGCCCGCCAGCGACCAGTTGAGCCAGCGCCCGGTAGCCGCCACGCTGAACAGGTAGAAGCTGAGCCAGGTTGCCTGTTCGGCGGCGTAGTTGGGATGGCGTACCCGGCTCCACAAACCGCTGCTGCAAAAACCTGCGGCATATTCGCCGGTAAGCGTGGCGCCGGATGTGCGCAGCCGTTTTTTTTCCTGTTGAAAATTCCATTGTTGTTGATCCGCGATGGTTTCCATGCCGATAAATCCAAGCATCAGCAGGGCCGCTGTGGCATCCAGCCAGTTTAAGGGCCGGCTTTGTCCCTGCCAGGCCACAACGATGGGTAAGGTGAACAGCAGGATCAGGGTATTTTGGTACAGTGAAATAAAAAACAGGTTGAAGGCGGCCCAGGATAGCCGGTTGCGCAGCAAGGGGTTTTCGCGCAAAATACCCCAACGGTAGTCTTCTTCACCTTTCCAGGGAATCCAGTGGTAGCCGCCGCGCCTGGCGAAATTGTAGGTTAGCCGCAATCCCCACAAAGTGACTAAGGCTGCCATCAAGGTGACACGGGCACCAAATCCGGCTTCAGCAGCCACGTACCAGACATAGCCGATCGGCAGCAGGCTCCAGAGTTTGTCAACCTGGCTGTAGTTGCGTGTGCTTTCGCTTACCACAAAACAGAGCAAGGCAACAGCAAGCATTCCGGTTAGCAGGTTTTTGACGGTTGCCCATTGTTCCGGGCTTAGGGGTTGATCGTACCAAACGGCCAGGAAGGGCAGGGCGATCAGGGTAGCGAGGAGCAGGAGAATTGTTTTTAGCATGGCGTTATCGTTGAGGCCCTCAGGTTGGATTAGCGGGCAAAATATGCAAATTCGACCTGACAGGTTTTGGGTTAATACCCGATAGCACAACCATCTTTCCGGCTTTCGCTGGCGCCAAAATATACCCGCCGCGCCGGATCCCAACGGATCGCCTGGTAGCCGCCGTAGCCACCCATGCCGAAACCTACCTGATGGCCCATTTGCATGAGTTGCCGGACAACGTCGTAGTCGATCCCGCTTTCGAGCAGAATGCGGCCGCGCTCGCTGTTTGCGCCGGTCGCTGCGCCGGTCGGGTCGCTGTTGCCACCGGCATAGTCGATGCGTGGGGCGTCGCCGGCTTCCTGCACATTCATGCCGAAGTCGATGATGTTCTGGATAATTTGCACATGCCCAAGGGGTTGAAAGTCGCCGCCCATCACCCCGAAGCAAAGAAAAGGCTCGCCGTCTTTCGTTACGAATGCCGGGATGATGGTATGGAACGGGCGTTTCCCGGGGGCGAAAACATTGGCGTGGGCAGGATCGAGGCTGAACAATTCGCCGCGGTCCTGCAGCATAAATCCGAGCCCCGGCGGCACCATGCCGCTGCCCATCCCGCGGTAATTGCTTTGGATCAGGCTGATCATGTTGCCGGCCTTGTCGGCAACGGTCATGTAAATGGTGTTGTCGGGTAGAGGAATGCCGGCAGATACCTTGGTGCCGGCCCGGTCGGGATTGATCAACTGGCGACGCTTGTCGGCGTAATCCTTGCGCAGTAATTGCTCTACCGGCACATTGCTGAATGCCGGATCGGCGTAGTATCGGGCGCGGTCTTCGTAAACGAGCCGTTTGGTTTCGGAGAACAAATGGATGTAACGTGCCGTACCGTGTTCCTGGGGTTTAAATTCAAATCCTTCGAGGATATTCAGCATTTGCAGGGCGGCGATTCCCTGGCCGTTGGGCGGCAGTTCCCAGACGTCGTAGCCGCGGTAGTTGACGCTGACTGGCTCTACCCATTCACTTTGATGGGCAGCAAGGTCTTCGGTGCTCAAAAAACCGCCTTGTTCCTGGATAAACTGCGCAATTGTTTGCCCGATAGGGCCTTTGTAATACGCATCGCGGCCTTTTTCAGCCAGCAGGCGGTAGGTTTTGGCCAGACCGGGATTGCGGAAAATGTCGCCTTTCTCGGGGGCTTTGCCACCCGGCATGTAGGTGCTTTTGAAGTTGGGATAATCGTTGAACCGGCGGGCGCTCAGTTGGAGGTAGTAGGCAATCAGTTCCGTGACCGGGAAGCCGGTTTCGGCGTAATTGGTGGCCGGTTGGAGCACCTCGGCCATGGGCAGTTTGCCGAAACGATTGTGCAGTTCGAACCAGCCGTCGACGGCGCCGGGCACCGTAACCGGCAGGGGGCCGTAGGCGGGGATACTGGTCAGGCCTTTTTCCTGGAAATAGGCTAAACTGAGGTTTTTCGGACTGCGGCCGCTGGCATTCAGGCCGTAGAGTTTTTTTGTTTTGGCATCCCAAACGATGGCGAACAGATCGCCGCCGATCCCGCAACCCGTAGGCTCCATCAGGCCCAGGCAGGCATTGGCGGCAATCGCCGCATCGATGGCCGTGCCGCCTTTTTTCAGGATGTCGATGGCTGCCTGGCTGGCCAGCGGGTGGCTGGTGCAGGCCATGCCGTTTTGGGCGATAACCTCGCTGCGGGTAGCCCAGGTGCGGCCGGTGATGCGGTCTTGGGCGTGCAGTGCGAAGCTGAAAAAAAGTGCGAAAACTAGTGCAGATCGTTGCATGGATGTGGCGTTGATGAGCGGGATAGGCAAACTTACAAACCTGTCAGGTTATAGTTATTCAAAATACCCGCCGAACCACCTCGTCCCGGTAATTCGCGCCGATCGGTAGTTTTTCTTTTCCGATATGAATCAGGTTCCCTTCCAGGGTGTCAATTTTATCAATCGCCACGATATAGGATTTGTGGATTCGGATGAAGCGTCCGGAGGGCAAAATGTCTTCCAGGTTTTTCAGGGAATTGAGTGAAAGCAGTCGTCCTGCAGGTGTGTGAAACGCCACGTATTCGCGCATGCTTTGGATGTACTGGATATCGTCCAGTTTGACCCGGTGCACCTTGTGATCGGCTTTAACCAGGATATGATCTTTTTCGGCGTTAGCCGTATCGGCGGTGGCTCCATTGGCATTGTTGCGGGCCTGGTGCAGGGCGATGGCTTTGTTGACCGCCTGTACGAAACGCTCGAAGGAAAATGGTTTGAGCAGGTAATCCGTCACATCCAGCGCATAACCTTCCAGGGCAAATTCGGCGTAGGCGGTTGTGAAAATAACCAGCGGTTTGACGGTCAGGGTGCGCAAAAATTCGATGCCGGTGAGTTCGGGCATTTGGATGTCGAGAAAAACCAGGTCCACGGGATGTTGCTGCAACGTGTTCATGGCCTCCAGCGGATTGGCACAGCTGGCCACCAGCTCAAGGCTGGGCAGTCGCCCGATAAACGTTTGCAGAAGCGTACGGGCGAGCTCCTCATCATCCACTATCAGGCATTTGATTGGTTTCACGATACATCAATGGTTAAACGCACGCTGAAAATTTCCGGGCCGGCTTCCAGGAGCAACTCGTGGTGATTGGGGTACACCAGCTCCAGTTGCCGGCGCACATTGGCCAGGCCGATTCCGCCGATTTCATCTTTGGTAAACGCTTGTTCGGGAATACTGTTTTTTACTTCGAACAGGATTTGGGCATCCGAGGTTTTCAGGCTGATCGTGATCCAGCCTTTATCGCGGTCTTCAATTTTGCTGTGTTTAAACGCATTTTCCACGAATGGAATCAGCAACATGGGCGCGACGGAAAGTGCCGGGCGGCTTTCGTCGAGTTGAACATCAACGTTCAGGCCGCGGCTGTCTTTCAACAGGTTGAGGTCGATAAAATGGCGCAGGTATTCGATTTCCTTTCCAAGTGGGACCCGTTCGGCTTTGCAATCGTACAGCATGTACCGCAGCATGCCGGAGAGTTTTAACAAATTCTCAGGCGCCTGGTCAGATTTGATTACCGTCAGGGTGTAAATGTTGTTCAGCGCATTGAATAAAAAATGCGGATTGATCTGCGATTTCAAAAACTTGAGCTCGGCTTCCAGCTTTTCACTCCTGAATTCCGACGCCTCCTGTTCCTTTTGTGTGGCAAATCGCCCCACCTCGAACAAAGCGCTGCCGATCAGCGCCGTAAAATAAGGCATGGCCATACCCACGTAGCGCATACTGGTGCGGTAGGTGCTCGGCGGTTTTCCACGGTCACCATGGCCGCCGCTCCCGGTGGGGCGGTTAAAATACTCGGCCCAGGGCATGGCGTCCCAGTCGAGCAGCAAAACCACTAAGGCGATTAGCGCCAGCCCGACGACCACATAAGCGCCTTGTTTTTTTGAAAAATACAGTTTCGGGAGCAGCAGTTCCATGTTGGCCCAAACGACCAGTGCAATGGCGGCCAGTACCATTACGCTGCGGCCGATCAGGCGTTCGGTGAACTCCCAGTTGCCCAGCAAAATGCTTGGAATGAAAACCCAAAGGCTGCCCCAAAACAGAATTTGAAGCCAGGTATCGCGGCGTGGTATAAACATGGCTGCAAAAGTGCCGAATCCGGGAAGCCTGCCCAATTATTCTCAACCAACGCCGCGTTTTTCTCTTTAAAATCCCGGCGCTGATCAATCAAATGCACTTTACGGCCCAGAAGGGTGTTCCCGGGCATTTCATGGGTAAATCCACCGCGTTCATTGAATAATTTTTCCGGCACCGGTCTGCCGGCCCACTTTTGCACCGGATTGATTACAGTCATAAATTTTCTCATTCACTTAATCACAATACTGACATGACAAACACCATCAAAATGCTCGCAATGGCGATGCTCATGCTTGCCGGTTTCACCCTGCAAGCCCAGCCTGGCGGCGGCCGCGCGATGAACGCCGAACAGCGCGCCGAACAGCAAACTGCTCAGATGACAGAAAAACTGTCGCTTTCCGAAGCACAAGCCGGCAAGGTGAAGGAAATCAACCTGAAGTATGCCAACAAAATGAAGGAAGCCCGCGATGCTGCCGACGGCGACCGGGAGGCCATGCGCGAAACCATGACGGCTATCCGCGACGAACACGATAAAGAACTGCAAACTGTGCTGACCGGCGAACAATACACCCAGTGGGATCGCATTCGCACCGAACAACGCAACAACCGCGGCGGCCGGATGAACCCCGACAACAAACCGGATGCCGGTAAAGCCGCTCCGGCCGAGGATGGAACGGGCAAGAAGGCCAAGAAAAGTAAAAAGAACAAGAAAGCTGATTCGGACTCTGATTCGAACAATTAAACACAAGTGTTTGCGGGGAAATGAACCCGCTTTTTACCACCAGAACGCAATGCCTGACTTTCGCGGCTTTGCGTTCTGGTGGTTTAATTTTAAATCTGCATTTTATTCAGGCATATCCATAAAATAAACATGAAACAATACGCCTTTGCCGCCCTCCTGCTACTCAGTCAGGCCCTCGGAGCGCAGACTTTTTCGATTACCGGGAAAATTGTCGACGATACCAATACCGAACTCCCGGGCGCTACCGTAAACCTCCAACAGCCCTGGGGTGATCCGGTACAAAATACGGCCAGCCGGACGAATGGCGTCTTTGAACTGAAAGGCATCGGCAAAGGCGGCTACAAACTCCGGATATCGGCCATCGGATTTACCCCCTGGGAAAAAGAAATTACCCTGACGGATGCCAATGTTCAGCTCGGTACCATCAGCCTGGAGGCCGATGCGGTGGTGCTGCAAGGCGTGGAAGTGAAAGGCACGGTACCCATTGCCCAGCAAAAAGGCGATACCACGGAATTTAATGCCAATGCCGTGAAGGTCATGAGCGATGCCAGTGCCGAAGACCTGATTGAAAAACTGCCGACAGTGACCATGGAAAACGGCACGATGAAAGCGCAGGGTGAAAACGTAGGCCGCGTACTGGTCGACGGCAAGGAATTTTTCGGCAACGACCCGACTGCCGCCATGAAAAACCTGCCTGCCGAGATCATTGAAAAAGTTCAAATTTTTGATGCTCAAAGCGAACAATCGCAATTCACCGGGTTTCAGGATGGTAATACAACCAAAACGATCAACATCGTGACAAAGGGCGGTATGCGCAACGGCCAGTTCGGCAAAGTATACGCCGGCTATGGCTACGAAGACAAATACCAGGCCGGCGGCAACATCAACCTGTTCGATGGCGACCGGCGCATCTCCTTCATTGGCATGACGAACAACATCAACGTCCGGAATTTTTCCTACGATGATATCCTGAGCGTTATGGGCTCCGGTGGCCGCGGCGGCAGGTTCCGGTCGGGTGGGGGTGGCCGTGGCGGCCGCGGTGGCGGTGGTTCTGCCGGCGATTTTCTGGTCAACGCGCAAGGCGGCATTGCTACCACGACGGCGTTTGGCCTCAATTATTCCGACCAGTGGGGCAAAAAAACCGAAGTCAGCGCGAGTTACTTTTTTAACGACGGAAACACCGATGCGCTGTCGAATACCTACCGCCAGTTTTTGAACAACGGTGATTTTGCCGAGGTGTACAACGAAAATAACCGCACTACCAGCGATAATGTGAACCATCGCTTCAATGGCCGAATCGAGATTGAACTGGATAGTTTCAACTCCCTGGTGCTACGCCCGCGCCTTTCCCTGCAAAAAAACAAGGGTGAGTCGGCAATTTTGGGCGAAACGGTTTTTGAAAATGCCCTGCTCAGCCAAACGGATAACACCTATTTTTCCGACCTCACCGGGCTTAATTTTGACAATTCCATCCTGTACCGCCATCGTTTCGCCAAAAAAGGCCGCACGGTATCGTTGAATCTCAGTTCGGGCTATGCGCCTAAAAACGGAAACAGCAGTCTGGGTTCTACCAACGCTTATTTTTCCGGCCCGGCCCCACGGCAGGATACCCTCGATCAAATTTCAACGCTGGATGTCAACAGTTGGAACGTTGCCGGCAACCTCGAATACACCGAACCGGTAAGCGAAAATGCACAAATCCTGTTCAATTACCGGTTGAGCTACCAGCAGGAAGAATCCGACAAGCAGACCTACGATTTTTTTGCGCCGGATGGTGGCTACACACTGCTCAACGAACCGCTGACCAATATTTTCTCCAACGACTACACCACGCACCAAACCGGCGCCGGGTACAACTACAGCAAGGGCCGCGATTTTAACTTCAACCTGCGTACCAATCTCCAGTGGGCCGAGCTCAACAACACGAAAACCTTCCCGAATCCCGGGGAATTCGGCCAGACATTTTTTAACGTGCTCCCCTCTGCCATGCTGCGCTACAACCTCGACCGCACGCGCAACGTTCGCTTGTTTTACCGCACCAGCACCGACCTGCCTTCGGTGGATCAGTTGCAGGATGTCATCGATAACTCCAACCCGCTCCAGCTGCGCGTAGGCAATCCCAACCTGAAACAATCGTTCCAGCAAAACCTGTTTTTCCGCTTTCAGGCGTCCAATCCGGAAAAGTCATCGACCTTTTTTGGTATGGCCGGCGGTGGATTTACGAACGACTATATCGCCAACGCCACCTACCTGGCCAGCAGCGACGATCCGATTTTTCAGCAGTACGACATCCAGCCCGGTGCTCAACTGACGCGTCCGGTCAACCTCGACGGGTACTGGAACCTGCGGTCCTTTATTTCCTACGGAAAACCGATCAAGGGCCTGAAAACCAATATCAATGTGGATCTGGCCTACAACTACTCGCGTGCGCCCGGTTTGATCAATAGTGTGAAGAATTTTGCCAACAACAACACGTTTGCCGTAGGCGTCACCTTTGCCAGCAATATCAGCGAAAAAGTGGATTTCACTGTTTCGGCGCGGCCAAGTTGGAATAAGGTGAACAATACCGCCCAAACGGGTAGCAATACGGAATACCTGAGCCAGAATTCACGCCTGAAATTCAACTGGATCATCTTCGAGGGATTTGTGCTGCGCACCGATCTCACGCATTCGCTCTACTCCGGCCTTTCCGACGGGTTCAACCAAAATTACTGGCTTTGGAACCTGGGTATCGGTAAAAAAATCTTCAAAAATCAGCGCGGCGAGATCACGCTGGCCGTCAATGACCTGCTCAAGCAAAACCGGAATATCACCCGGAATATCACCGAGACGTACATCGAAGACCTGCAATCGAACGCCTTGCAACAGTTTGTCATGCTGTCGTTTACGTACAACCTTCGAAATTTTAATACCGGGAAAAAAGCCACCAAAGCGGAAGCGGAACGCCGCGGCGACTGGGGGCCGCCGCCGGGTATTCGACGGGATTGAAATGAAAACTTTTCGCGTTCAGTTTCCATCGTGGTATGCAAACCTGACAGGTGGAATTTTTCCAAAAAACACCCCCATCACGACAGGGGTGTTTTTTGGAAAAATTCCACCTGTCAGGTTAAAAAAGCGGCCAATAAACCATGGAAATGATGCACCCCACTTTCCATGCGCGGTGAAAAACGCCCGGCCTGGTAATACCGCGATTGCAGGCCTTTTTGAACGCCTTCCACCACAAACTCATCTTCCCGTTCTACTTTGTCCAGCAGTGCGCCGGCGCCTGTGTGCAGTTTGCTTTCGTCGTACACGTAGGTGATGAAACGAACTTTGGTCCGTTCCGGGCTGAGCGGCTGTACCACATTGACCGACAGCCCCCAGGGATAAAAATTGAGCATCAGGTTGGGGAATATCCAGAAATAGTATGCTGCCACTTGTTGCCCGGCATCCGGGTGGTTTTCCGGTAAGTCAAAACAATCCTCGGCGCCCTTGGCCAATCCAACCTGCAGATTCATGTGCTCGAACAACTCGGTGCGGTAGGCGCCATAGTCCAGTGTTGCATTGAGGTCAGGATGCACAAAAGGAATGTGAAAACCTTCCAGGTAATTGTCGCAATACAAGGCCCAGTGCGCATGAACCAGGTAGTCTTTGGAAAGATCGGGCCGGCGTTGGAATTGTTCCAGGGGCAAAAAACCAACGCGTGCGTTTAATTCACTGGAAATTTGTTCGAATGGAAATGCCGGCTCCAGTCCGGCAAATAAAAACGGTCCCCACAGCTCCAGCGGAAACCGGTGCAGGTTGTCGCAGGGGCGCGGAAAATCCTCGGCTTCCCGGAATTCCGGCATCGAAACAAAGGCGCCGTCCAGTCCAAAGCGTCGGCCGTGGTATTGGCAGATCAGTTGCCGGTATTTTCCGGGGTGGTGCACCAGCAAATTTCCCCGGTGGGTGCACACATTGGACAGGCAGGAAATCCGGTCATCTGCATCGCGAACCAGCAACAACGGCTCGTTCAAAAACTGATCGAGCAAAACCAGGGGCTGCGCTGAACCCGGCAATGGTATTTGATCCACGTCGCCCAGCCAGTGCCAGCAACGCAGAAACACCTTTTCCCGAAGGGCTTCAAAAACAGCCGGGTCGCGGTAAAAGGCGGCCGGCAGGGTTTCGGCTTTGGCGATGTCTGGGTGTATGTTGAATTTTTGTGCCATGATTTGCTAACCTGTTGGGCCGGATTTTCAAAAACAAATACACTGCAGCGTATTTGTTTTTGAAAATCGGCCCTGACAGGTTTTTGATTTACCCCCCGAAGATAGGGCTAGTCCCTTACCTTGAGGCATCGATTTTTCATCGTCAACAGAATTTTCAACTTATGCAAACCCGCACGATCGGCCTCTGGGAAAGTACCGCCCTCGTTGTCGGCAATATGATTGGCTCCGGTATTTTTTTATTGCCTGCCGCACTGGCTGCCTTTGGCGGTATCAGCATGTTGGGCTGGCTTTTTTCAGCGGCGGGCGCCCTGTGCCTGGCGCGGTTGTTTGGCTACCTGAGCCGGGAACTCCCGCAAACCGGTGGGCCTTACGCCTACTCCCGGCAAGGCCTGGGCGATTTTGCGGGTTTCCTGGTCGGCTGGGGCTACTGGATTTCCATTTGCTCGGGCAATGCTGCCATCACCACGGCGCTGGTCAGCTACCTGAGCGTTTTTTTTCCAATACTGGAAACCCAACGGCTGCTCGCAGTGGCAGCAGGAATGGCCCTGATTTGGGGCCTCACCTGGGTGAATGCGCGGGGAGTGAAGGAAGCAGCCGTGGTGCAGGTGGTGACGACAATTCTGAAGGTTGCACCGATCCTGCTGCTGGCTGTGGTGGGTATTTTTTTTATGGACTGGAGTCATTTCGTGCCGTTCAATCGCAGCGGGCAAACTGCATTTTCGGCCGTCACCGCAACGGCTACCCTGACCCTGTGGGCTTTTCTGGGCATGGAATCGGCAACCGTGCCCGCCGGCAATGTGCGCAACCCGGAGCAAACTATCCCCCGGGCAACATTGCTCGGTACACTGATCACGATTGTGGTGAATATTGCCGGAACGGTAGCCGTAATGGGCTTGGTGCCGCCGGAAGTGCTGGCCGGCTCCCCGGCGCCGTTCGCCGATGCCGCAGCCCAGATATGGGGACCTGTGGCACACCAACTGGTAGCCGGCGCGGCGGTTGTGGCTTCTTTTGGCGCACTCAACGGGTGGATTTTAATGCAGGGCCAGGTGCCTATGGCGGTTGCCGCCGACCGGCTGTTTCCCGCGATTTTTGCCCGGCAGGGGAAATCAGGCGCCCCGGTGGCCGGGTTGTTGATTTCCAGCGTACTGGTTTCAGTGGTGATGCCGATGTACTATTCCCGGGGGTTTGTTGCCGCGTTTCAGTTTATCATTCTGCTGTCGACGATGACTGTGCTGGTGCCTTATGTTTTTTCAGCAGCAGCCTACGCGGTGTTGGTTTTTCAGAAAAATAAATCCCTGCGCGGACGGGAAGTACTGCGGTTGATTGTTGCGGCACTGGCTTTTGCATTTTCCGTCTGGGCAATTGCGGGGTCGGGGATGGAGTCCGTGTACTGGGGCTTTTTGCTGTTGCTGGCGGGTATTCCGGTTTATGTTTGGGTGAAACGTTAACCTGTCCGGTGGGATTTGAAATAAACAGGAGCCATCCCGAATTTTTCCATAAAAAAGACCTCGGAGAGGTCAAATATTTGTAGAAATGCCCCGGTTACCCGTTGCCCGACCTCGGAGAGGTCGAATATCCAGTTGCTAACCCCTGCACATGCGACCTCTCCGAGGTCGTTGAGCGCCCTTAAATCTCTGATCTACAAATATTTGACTTCTCCGAAGTCATTTTAAAAATTCGAGATGACTCATGATTTATGTCAAATTCCACCGGACCGGTTTTGTGTTTTCCCCGTCTGCCAGCCGGGGTTACAAGCCGAAGGTCGCCCGGCCCAGGTAGGTGGCCGCATCGCCCAGTTCTTCCTCGATCCGGAGCAGTTGGTTGTACTTGGCCACCCGGTCGGAGCGCGATGCCGAGCCCGTTTTGATCTGGCCGGTGTTGAGCGCCACGGAAAGGTCGGCGATGGTGGTGTCTTCCGTTTCGCCGGAGCGGTGGCTGATTACCGAGGTGTAGGCGTGGCGGGTGGCGAGGTTAACCGATTCGATGGTCTCCGTGAGGGTGCCGATCTGGTTGACTTTGATCAGGATCGAGTTGGCAATTTTCTCGTCGATACCCCGCTGGAGCCGCTCGGTGTTGGTGACGAACAGGTCGTCGCCCACCAGCTGGATGCGGTGGCCCAGCGTTTCGGTCATGGTTTTCCAGCCATCCCAGTCGTCTTCGGCGCAGCCGTCTTCGATCGAGTAGATGGGGTAGCGGTTGCACCAGTCTTTCCAGAACGCCACCATGTCGTTGCGGCTCAGGCGGTCGCCGGTCGATTTTTTGAACACGTACTCGCCGGTTTTGGCGTCAAAAAACTCGGAGGAGGCTGCGTCGAGCGCGATGACGACATCGTCGAGCGGCCGGTAGCCGGCGGCTTTGATGGCCGTCATGACCATCTGGATGGCTTCTTCGTTGTTTTTTATGCCGGGTGCGAAGCCGCCTTCATCGCCGACGTTGGTGGCGTAGCCCTTGTTTTTGAGCACTTTTTTCAGGTGGTGAAAAATCTCTACCCCCATGCGCAGGCCTTCGCTGAAGGTTTCGGCGCCGATGGGCATGACCATGAATTCCTGGAAGTCGATGCCGTTGTCGGCATGCGCGCCGCCGTTGAGAATATTCATCATCGGCACGGGCAGCACGTGGGCGTTCACGCCGCCCAGGTAGCGGTAGAGCGGCTGGCCAAACTCTTCGGCAGCTGCCTTGGCCACCGCGAGCGAAACCGCGAGGATGGCGTTGGCGCCGATCTTGCTCTTGTTGCGCGTACCGTCGCGGCCGATCATCAGGCGGTCGATCTTGATCTGTTCGGCGACTTCGAGACCGACGATTTCTTCGCGGAGCATGGTCTCCACATTTTTTATGGCCTGGCGGACGCCTTTGCCGAGGTAGCGGCCTTCCTCGTTGTCGCGGAGTTCAACGGCTTCATGCACGCCGGTGCTGGCGCCGGAAGGCACCGCTGCGCGGCCCATAAAGCCCATTTCGGTCCAGATTTCTACTTCAATAGTTGGGTTGCCGCGGGAGTCAATTATTTCGCGGGCGATAATGTCGCGGATTGCGCTCATGGTCAGTGATTGATTGAGTGGATAAGTGAATAAAGGTTAACAGCCCATGCCCCAGTAATAGGCGGCAGCCAGGCGGAGCAACTCGCCGGTGCGTGCGTTTGAACTGAGGAACAGGTAATCGGTGCAGCCGCCTTCGCCGAATGCGCAACGCCCGATGAGCACATCGGGTTTGCCGTCGCCGTCGAGGTCGCCCCACCATTTGAGCAATGCGGATTCATCTCTGGGATTGAAAAAGGCGCTCAGGTCTTGTTTCGTTAAAAAATTGTTGCCGGATTCGGATTTCAGCGCGGCCCAAATTTTTAAATCGCGCTTTTCGAGCAAGCCGGTTGACAGTTCATAACTGCCGGTGCCCAGGACCGCGACGAAGTGGTCGGAATGCCGGAGGGGGGCGTGAAAACTTGTTAGCAACACGTTTGCTCCAGGGTTCAATTCATAGTGAAAATCAATTTCCTCGCCCCATTGGTCGTGGCGCAGGTAATAATCGCCGACGATGCCGGTTTTTAGTTCCCGGTCGGTGCCGATGACAAATGTGCTGCCGGTTGCGCCGGCGTGCAGGATCGGTTCGAGGCCGCCGGTTATTTCGACGGAATCCAGTTTGGTAAAAACCGTCGTTTTGCGCAGTTCGTCGCCCTCAGGCGTTTTGTACAGGGCATACCAGTTTTTTACGTTGGGCAATTCCGCCACGATCGTATTTTCATAAAAAAGATAAAAATCGGCCTTGAGGTAGGCGCCGAAGGCGTAGCCGGTTTGGCCCTGGTACCCTACCCGCACCCAATATGCGCTTTTCCCGTCGATCACATCCCAAACCGGGGGCTGGTCCTGCCGGCTGAGGTTTTCCACTGCGGCGCCTTGCGGCAATACCGACAACACAGCGGCATCGAGCCGGGGTGCTTCGCGTAATTTCAGGGCCGAGGCCGTGACTTCCAGGTTGTCCGACCAGAGTGGCGATTGGGGCATAGCCGGATTTGGAAACAGGAAGAGTAAAAAAAACAGTATGCGCATAGGGGCGTGGTTTTGGTGGGGCAAAAGTAGCCAAAATTCGGGAGGGAATATTGGACGGAAAGAACAGGATTTACCGGGATTTATCTGTTTGACCTTTCAAAATCCTGAATACCTGTCCAACTCCGCGTATTTTTCGGCAGGTTTAATCAAGCATAAGTACCAAATGACAAAAAAGCAGCCGCCTTCCGACAACACAGCCACTTCCAAATTCGACCCGCAAAACCCGCCCGATTTTGTCGAACGCTCCCATCACATGTTGGCGGTCGAAATGGAGCAGTACCTGAAAGAACGCCGTAAAAACAATGACCTGGAACCACCGGCGCACGACAACCTTGCCGGCCTGTGTATCTCGGGCGGCGGCGTGCGTTCGGCCACGCTGGGGCTGGGGATGTTGCAGGCGTTCATGCAAAAGGGCATCCTGAAAAAATTCGACTACCTGAGCACCGTTTCCGGCGGCGGGTTTATCGGCGCCTGCCTGAGCTCGCTGATGAGCCGCGAGCCGTATAATACCGAAAAATTCAGTCCAAAACCCAATCCCAACCTGCGCTTCAAAGCCGAAAATGTCGGCCTCGACGAAACCAACAATCCCCTGAGCCTGAAATTCCGCTACGAGTACAAGCCCTTGGAAAAAACCACCCTGACCGCCAAACATCAGCTCCTGCACTTGCGCCAATACGGCGAATACCTGACCCCGCGCAAGTCGATGCTGGGCTGGGATGTGAGCCGGGCAGTGGGCGCCCTGGTAGGCGGAATACTGATCCACGGCCTGTTGTTTTTGCTCCTGCTTGCCGGCGTAATGCTGATCCACCACGTGTTATTTGCGTTGCTGTCGGATGGAAATTTTCTGGATACCCTGCGCGCCCCGCAGGATTTTTACAATCAGTACCATCCGGATGCGCCGGTGCCCACCGATTATTTCCGCTCCGTTGAAAGCTGGCAAAATGCCGATCTGTTGGGAAAATTGCAGATTTGGTATCGCTGCCACCTGGTGCCGCAGTTTTTCCTGATTACACAGGCGGCTACTGCCCATTGGGTATTTTCATTGGCATTTGCCCTGTTTGGCGCTATTTTAGGCTGGTTGTTTATCCGGCGTTCACGGCGTATTCCGGTGCAGGTCGCCCAAATGGAGGAAGATGAAGCCCGTTATAAGGACCCGGAAACCGACAAACTGCACGACCGCCCGGGCGGCGACGACCTGCTCCGGCATGTTTCCTGGCCGTTTATCCGGCATTTTACCGAGGCAGCGTATTTGCTGGGGCCTGCACTGGCCTACGTGCTGACCATTGTGTTGTACAAAACCGGTTATCTGCATGGCCAGGAATATTTCCTGTTGTTGTCATTGCCGTTTTGCTATTCGGCAGGGATGCTGCTGGGTGTGCACTTTCCAGTCTCCCTGTTTTTTGTCAACAATGCGAAAGAACGGGTGAGTGGCCGGCTCTACCGCTCGTTTTACAACGGCATGCAGGGCGCCACTTTTTTGGGGCTGCTCATCTCCTTGCTGTTTCCTCTGGTGATCATTTTGCTGTTCGGCAACCACGGTTTGGTGGTGCGGCTCCTGTTTTCCTTCATCCCGGTGGTCGTCGTTTATTATTTCACCATGCGGAGTCTCGGCGGCGACGGGCAGCGGAGCTGGATCAACAAAATTCTGCGCAGTGTGCAAATGCCGCTGCTCAACCTCTCCATCTTTTTATTTGTGGGTCTGGCCCTGGCCTGGGTCTCCAATTTGTTGTTCGAAATGGAATGCGCCTGGGCGCCCAACGCCGCCGACCGGCTTCCGGTGGCAGCGGTGATGTTTGCGGTGTGTTGCGCGCTGATCCTGTTCTTCGGTTTTGCTGCCAATTCCAACGACATTTCCCTCCACTATTTCTACCGCGACCGGCTGTCGGAGGCCTACCTGCGAACCGACGGACGCGTGCAACGGCCCAAAAAACCGGAGCCACAACCCGGAGACAAGGTCCGCGTGCAACCGAAAGACCTGTTCGATGTCACCTTGCGCAACCACGAGAATTTGCGCCTGGCCAATCTCGGGGAAGACAACATGCGGGCGCCCTACCACCTCATCGTGGGTGCGCTGAACCTGCAGGGCTCGCACGACTTATCGAAGAAAACCCTGAAAAGCGACCACTTCATTTTTTCCAAATATTTCATCGGCTCGCGTACCACCGGTTATTACCGCACCAACAAATACCGCCACGGCGGCACCAAACTGAGCACCGCCATGGCCATTTCGGCGGCAGCCGTGGCCAGCGGCATGGGGTTGCGCAGTTTTGCCGCCTCCAATTTTTACATGACCCTGTTCAATTTGCGCACAGGCTATTGGATCGAAAATCCCTGGTACCTGAACAAGGAATCCGAGGAGGCGCGGCTGGAGGCAAAAGGCGTACGCGTACGGCGCAGCTTCCATGAATGGCTGATCAAGGTAACCAGGCGCTATCCCTTTTGGCTGCTCAACCTCATCCGGGAGTACACCGGCAACCTGAGCGCCAATTCCCGTATGGTCTATGTGTCCGACGGCGGCCATACGGGCGATAACCTCGGCCTGTTGCCCCTCGTGCAGCGCCGCTGTCGCACGATCGTGATCGCCGATTTTGAGGAAGACGGCCGTTTTTCCTTTGGTTCGTTCAACCAGGCGGTGCGCCTGAGCAAGGCGATTTACAATGCGGATGTGGAAATCGACCTGGGGCCGCTGCTGCCCAAGCAATCGGAGGAAGGCCTGCTGCTGAGCCCGGCCAGTGTGGCGGTAGGCAAGATCCGCTACCCGGCCATGCACGACATGCCGGAAATGGAGGGGCAAATTGTTTACCTGAAATCTTCCGTGAGCCTGTTGCAGGAAATCTCCGATCTGGCGCCCGAAGATCCGCCGCCGCCACTGACCGAGCCTGCGCCCGTTTTTGTATTGAATTATTTCAAAAACAACCCCGCGTTTCCGCACCAGTCGACCGCCGACCAGTATTTCGATGAGGTGCAATTTGAAGCCTACCGGATGCTGGGCGAGCATATCGGGCGGCAAGCGGCGGGGCGGGTACGGTTTTAATAGTGGAGATGCATTACCGCAAAAATGTATTTAAATCATAACCAATAGTTTCGCAAAAAGATGGATTGTCGGTTATTTCACCGGAACCAAGCCGGTATTTGCGCCAACTTTTATGGGTGTAGTTGTAAACAAAGCCTTCCTGAACATCATAGTCGTGCATCAGTTCGACTAATTTCTCAAAGTCTTTCCGCACACCGGCGCTGGTAGAAACTTCGATCAGGACCTTGTTTTGTCCGGTCTTGTTGTCGAAAAGCAAAATATCAGGTGTCGGGCTGGTTTTGCCTTCATCGATCATTGTTTCGGTAAACGGTTCGTAGGGGATTTTTCCAAGCTTGTAAAACAAGTTGCCTAACTCAGTCATGAGTTGTCCAATGACGCGTTGGTGGGCTTTTGGTGCGTTAACTCCCATGATGATAGTATTGTCCAGCATAGTCGGCAAAATAATTGTATTGCAAAGCTAAGTGAAAATGGCTTTTGCGCCAAGGATAATTTAACGCGTGATTTTCAATTATCCCGCACCCCATCCGCGTCCGTCACAAATTCCGTCGGGCTGATCCCAAACTCCTTTTTGAACGCCCGGCTGAAAGAATTCGGCAGGTCGTAGCCTACCTTGTAGGCAATTTCCGACACCGTCAGTTTATTTTGCTGGAGCAGGTCCTTGGCGCGTTTGAGGCGGAACGATTTGAGCAGGTCGATCGGTTTTTTTCCGGTAAGTTGTTTGATTTTCCGGATGAAGTGCATGTGGCTCAGATGCACCAGCTCGCACATTTTGTTCACATTGAATTCCGGCTCTTCGAGGTTGTCTTCCATGATGCGGATGACCTTGTTCAGGAGCTCGTCGTCGTGCGAGGAGAACTGGATTTCTTTGGGCGTGAGCAGGAATTCCCGGTTGAAATATTCGCGCAGTTGTTGCCGGTGGTTCAGTTGGTTTTCCACCCGTATTTTTAACAACTCGGGGTTGAACGGCTTGGTGATGTAATCGTTGGCGCCCTTTTGATAACCCGACAACCGGTTTTCATCCAGGTTTTTGGCGGTGAGCAAAATGACCGGGATATGGCTGGTGAGCAGGTCCGATTTTATTTTTTCACAAAATTCAAGGCCATCCATTTCGGGCATCATTACGTCGCTGATGATCAGGTCGATGGTATGGGTGTGCGCCATGGCCAGACCGGCCCGGCCGTTTTCAGCCTTGAGGATGCGGTATTGGCCGTGCAAAATACTTTCGAGGAAAAGCACCATGTCGGGGTTGTCCTCGACGATCAGTATGCGCGGGTTTTGTTTTTGCGCAATGCCGTTTCCGTTTCCATTCGCCGGTTCAAACCGGCTGGTATACGAGTTCAGCAGAAGATGGGCTTCTTCCTTCGCCAGGGCCAGGGTGCGCGGCTCGGCATCGGCTTTTTTGAGTTTTTGCGCCGGCAATTGTACGGCCGGGAAAAAAACGTAAAACGTGGTGCCTTTGCCCGGCGTGCTTTCCACCCGGATGGCGCCCTGCATGACTTCGAGCAGGTCTTTGATATAGGCCAGGCCGATTCCGGAACTCAGGGGGTCGTTTTTGTCCTTTTCGGATGCAAAATACCGCTCGAAAATATGCGGGAGCGCTTCCGGGCTTATGCCCGAACCGGTGTCTTCGACAGTCAGTTGAAAATAGCGGTCGTAAACGGCCGGAAGTTCATATTCGCCGGCGTTGACGACGCGCAAATCCACGGTGATACTGCCGCCATCCGGGGTGTGCTTGAACGAGTTGGAGAGCAGGTTTACCACAATTTTTTCCAGCTTGTCCGGATCAAGTGCAGCGGGTTTAATTTTGCCATGGTGGCTGAAGCCAAGGTAGATATCCCGTTCAATAGCCAGATTTTCAAACAGTTGGGTGATCCCGGAGACAAATTCCGGCAGTTGAATTTCATACAAATTCAACTCGAGCGCGCTTTGCTCGATCCGGCGAATTTCGAGCAATTGGTTGATCAGTTTCAACAACCGGGAGGCATTGCGTTCGATAATGCCGTACAGCCGCTTGCGTTCGTTGCCATCGAGGCGGTCGCCCGTTTGCTGCAACTGGTCGACCGGGCCAAGGATGAGGGTGAGGGGCGTCCGGAGTTCGTGCGAAATATTGGTGAAAAAACCCACTTTGGCCTTGGACAACTCTTCCACCTGAACGACCATTTCCTCCAGTTGGTCGCGTTGCCAGGCAATCTCGTGGTTGCGCTCCTCGAGGTCTTTGTTGGTCGATTCCAGCGCTTTAGCCTGCGAAAGGATTTTCTCCTGCTGGGCCAGGATTTCCTGGTTTTGCTGTTCGATCTTTTTGCTCTTGTCCTTGATTTTTTTATTGGTGCTTTGCAGTGCCTGGTTCAGTTTTTCCAGTTTTTGTTTTTTGGAGATTACGCGGTATTCATAAATGCCCAGAATGGTCAGAAAACTCAGGATCAATAAAATAAACCAGCCTTGTTTCCAAACCGGGGGCAGTACTTCAAATTTAATCACGGCCGGCGTGGGGTCTACGTTGAAATCCATGTCACGCGCCCGGACCTCCAGCACGTGGCGCCCGCTCGACAGGCTCATGAAGGT
This sequence comes from Lewinellaceae bacterium, assembly GCA_016716135.1. GTDB lineage: Bacteria > Bacteroidota > Bacteroidia > Chitinophagales > Saprospiraceae > M3007. The sequence continues at coordinate 802,820 of JADJWX010000002.1, forward strand.
GTTGTGGTTTTCGTGGCTGAACACCGACCAGGGGCCGCCGTCGATCCGCCAGGAATACTGAAGCCACTGGGCATCCGACTGGGCGTAATAATCGCGCCCGGCCCATTTTATGACGGCGTTGCCGTCCGGCGGTACTTCCGCATTGAAAAAACTGACGGTGGTTTCCGGCGGTTTCTGGTCGGGGATGTACCGGTAGGCGGCAAAATTGCGGAACAAGCCATCCTGCGTTTTGCTGTGTGTAAACGCGCGCCGTTTCCAGCTGCGGCTTGATTTATTGATCCAAACAGCGCCGTGGCTGTCGTGCAGGAGCATGCCGCCTTCAAAATCCATGTTGAGATCGGGCGGGAAAATATTGCTGACCCAGCTGGTGCCGTCGAAACAACAAATCCCGTTTTCTGTGGCAACCAGAATGTATTTGTCCCGGATGACATCAACGCTAATGATGGTATTGCTTGGCAGGCCGTGATCGGTATTGTAATTGGTCCATTTTTTTCCGTCAAAAATGAACACGCCGTAGTACCGCGAGCCGGCAATAAGCCATTTGGACGTGCTGTACACCACGTTCACGTATTGCCGCAAACTTTCGTCTTCGGGTTGTTGCCAGGATTTGCCGTCGTAAAAATACAGGCTGCCGCCGCCGATCCAGATGCGCCCGTCTTTCGACTGGCCGATGCCATACACGTTGGACTGCAGGAGGCCGTTTTCGTGGTAAACATGGTGTTTCCAAGTCGGATTGTCGGATGTCGGATTGGCCAATTCAAGCACCCCGCCGAGCTGGCCTTTGTCGGCTTGCCGGTCTACGGCGCCGCCAAACCATAGCGTGCCGTCGGCGGCTTCAAATACCGCCCGGTAGTCGATACCCCAGGACAGTTTTGCGTGCACCTGGCGTTCCCAGTGGTCGGTGTGCAGCACAGCGGTAGCGGCTTCACCCGCATGCGAGCCTGCGGCCCATATCTGCCCTTTCGAGGTGATAATCAGCCGGATCGGCGCATCCATCAGGCCGTCGCGGGTGTCGAAAGCCGTCCAGGTATTGCCCTTGCGGCGGATGATTTTGCCGTGCACATCGATAAACCACTGCTCGCCGGTGGCCGTTTCGCCCTGAAAATTCAGTTCGGCATACGATGCCCAGTGATCGGTGGAAAAGTCGAGCAGAAATACTTTCGATTTGAATCCGGCCACCCAGATTTTATTGCCGGTACTTTTTTGCAGCAAAAGCCGGTTTGCGGGTATGGCAAATTCCGGAGCGGCATAAAATTTCCACTTGTTGTTTTTGAAGGTGTACAATTTTCCGAGCGTGCTGATCCAGATAGTGCCGTCGGCCGTTTGCACGATGTCGGTAGCGTACTCATCGCCGCCGCAATGGTCGCTGAGTTTAATGTACTGGCGGTTGGCGCCCTGAAAAACGGTGATGCCCGTTTTGTAGGTGGTGTTGATCACCCAGATTTTGCCGTCTTGCGTTTCCAGCAGGCGCTGGGTTTCACCGAGTTTGGTGTTTTCATCGGAGCCGATCAGCTCATAATCGGTGATGCCCGGCGTTGTTGCGGCCGGCAGGCGGAATTTCAGCAGCCTGCCGGTTTCGCCCGGCATCGTGATTGCCATCCAGACCACGCCGTTGCGATCTTCGAGTACATCGGATATTTCGGTAAAATCCGAATCGCCCACCCGGAGTTGTTCCGGCAGGCGTACCCAGTTTACCTCCCGGACACGGGTTTTTAGCGCTTCCATACGCGCTGTGGAGGTATAAAAATCCGGGCGGTCTTTTTTTGAAAAATGCAGGACACCCTGGTTGGAACTAACCATAATGCTCCCGTCGGCCAGTTTGCGAATTTGGGTAAACGTAATTTGCACACCCTCCGGGACAGGGAATAGCACTGACCAATGTTTGCCGGAATAGCGATAAACCCCTTTGGGTGTGGTAGCATAAATTTGGTCGCTGGTGGCCGCATAAACCTGGTCAACCGGTGCGGCATCCAGGCCGTTTGCGGCGTTGTGCCGCTTCCACTCGTAGCCGTTGTACTCAAAAACGCCTTCGTTGGAGGCTACCCAAACCCGCCGGTCTGGTCCCTCCATAATATCGCGGGCGCCCTTGCCTTCGAGCTCCGGAAAATGCTTCCAACGCCACGACTGCGTGAGCGGATTAATCATTTGGGGATAATACGGCTCGGCAGACCAAGCGGTCAGCGCGGTGCCTAAATAAAGGAGGATGCCCGTTAATACACTAAACCCGTTTTGCATGCTGCGCTAGACGATCGTTCCGAAACAGATTTCCGGTGTGCCGGAATCGTTTCCCGGTTTCAGATTTGATAAAAAATTTGCTTGGAAATCGAGGGCGCGAAATTATTGCCAAGATAAAAATAAACCCAATTTTACTTTATCCTGACTAATGGGCATGTACAAAATGGGCAATACACGCAGGATTGCCGGTTTTCACCACGGAGGCATGGAGCACAACGAGAGGGGCCACACGATTTAATTTTTTACCACTAAGCGCACTAAGACCACTAAAATCATAAAGTTCTTAGGGTGATTTTAGTGGTCTTAGTGCGCTTAGTGGTAAAAAAAATCGCCAAGCGCGGCGATTTCAAAGTTGCTGCACGAACCCAAATGGCTTTAAAAAAGCCGCCATGTTAAAACACGCGCCCTAATTGTTAAAAAATGCGCGGACGCTTCTCACCCGGCCGCCTACCTTGGCTGTCCTGAATTTTTTACCAAAAAAATATGACGCAACTTTTCTCCCTGGAACATAAGACAGCATTGGTAACCGGCGCCAGCAGGGGGCTCGGACAGGCTATGGCCATCGCACTGGCCCGGGCTGGCGCCTTTGTAATTTGCAGCAGCTCCACGGAAGGCGGTGCTGCGGAAACGATCCAATCCATCGAAGCATTCGGCGGAAAAGCGGTGGGTATTGCCGCCGATCTTAGCGACCGCCAACAGGTCGGACAACTCGTCGAAAAAGCCATCGCCCAAACCGGCCGCCTGGATATTCTGGTCAACAACGGCGGTACCATCGCCCGTTTCCCGGCCCTGGAATACCCGATGGATGCCTGGGATCAGGTGCTTGAAGTGAACCTGACGGCTGCCTTCCGCCTGTCGCAACTGGCCGCCAACCACATGGTGGAACACGGCGGCGGCAAGATCATCCAGGTGGCTTCCCTGCTCTCGTTTTCCGGCGGCATCACCGTACCGGCCTACACGGCCAGCAAACACGGTATCGCCGGTATTACCAAAGCCCTTGCCAACGAATGGGCAAAATATAACATCCAGGTAAATGCCATCGCTCCCGGCTATTTCCGCACCGACAACACCCAAAAACTCCAGGACGACCCGGTGCGCTCCGCCGAAATTTCCAAACGCATCCCGGCCGAACGCTGGGGAAGCCCGGAGGATATGGCAGGCGCGATAATTTTCTTAGCTTCCCCGGCCAGCGACTACGTCAACGGCACCATCCTCACGGTGGACGGCGGCTGGATGGCGCGCTGATTTTTTCATAATCATGTAAAACACATCATGGTAGAGCCAAAAACAATAGGACGTATCAAAACCGCTGAACCCCAATCGCCCGCCCAACGCCGGCACGATCTGAAAGTCATCGTGCCGGTTTCGCACGAAATTCGCACGGTCGAAGCCTTCAACGCGATACCTGCGGAAAATACCGTGCAGGAGATCATTACCGCCGGCAACTCCAGTTTCCGCTTTTTGCGCCTGGCGCGTATCCTGCTCGAAAAAGGCCATCAGGCCGAACGGCAATTGCAAAACGAAGAGGCCGTGTATTATGTCAACCGGGGCAGCGCCAAACTCCAGGCAGACGGCGCCGAATACACCCTCGGAAAAGGGGATGTTTTGTACGTGGGCGTGCAAAGCCGGGTGACGCTGCACACCGACAGCAACTGCGACGTCAGCGAATTCAAAGCCGTGGAATGTCATACCAAATACCCGGTGCAACTGGTGCGCCACACCGATATCGAAGGCACCGAACTGGCCGCCGACCTGGGTAGCCGCCGCCCGATGTCCAAACGCACCGTGTTCAAACTGGTGGATAAAAATGTACAGGCCAACCGCCTGCTCTTCGGCGATACCTACATGGCCCAACGTGGCGGCGTGGGGAGCTACCCCCCGCATTTTCACGGCCCCGACGGTCCGCATGGCCTCGGCGCCAACGCCAAGGAAGAAATTTACCACTTCCGCTGCGAAACGGATATCGAAGGTGATGTGCCCTACGTGCTCCAGAATTGCGCCCTGCCGCAGGAAAAAGTGAACGTGTACGCCCATATTTTCGATGAAACGGCCATCAACGTAACCCCGACTTACCACGATACGATCGCCCCGCCTTCGGTGGATTTCATGTTCACCTGGTGCCTGGCCAGTTTCACGGAGGGCCACCGCGACTGGGCAGAGATTTATAACAAACCGGGGTATGAAAAGGAGTGGTAATTCATAAATCGTTCGGCTCATCTTCCCGTTGGGCTGAACGGAGGGCAAGTGAGGGGGTGACTGCCAGTCACCCCCTCACTATCAGCCCAACGGGAAGATGAGCCAATCGCTTAATATTTCAAAGCAAAAACAAAACAACGCATGCGGTTCCTATACCTGTCACTCCTTCTTTTTATCGGTGTTAATTGTAAAACCACAGCGCCACAAGAAACAAAGCCCGTTTCCTGGGAAACCATGCATGAAATTCTGGCATCCATCAAACCACCTGTTTTTCCGGACCGCAGTTTTCTGGTGACCGACTTCGGCGCCGTCGGAAACGGGACAATGGATTGCCTGCCCGCTTTCCGGGCTGCCATCGCTAAATGTCACGACAGTGGTGGTGGAAAAGTGACCATGCCGCCGGGCGCCTACCTGGTGAACGGACCCATCCACCTGAAAAGCAATGTCAACCTGCATGTGCCGGAAGGTGCCACGATAAAATTCAGCACCACGCCGGCGCACTACCTGCCGGTGGTTTTCACTCGCTGGGAAGGCGCCGAATGCATGAACTATTCGCCGTTGATCTACGCCTTTGAACAGGAAAATATTGCCATCACCGGCACCGGCACCCTCGACGGGCAAGCCAGCTCGGAAAACTGGTGGCCCTGGGCAAGCAGCAAAACCTACGGTTGGCAACCCGGCATGCCCAGCCAGGCCGATGAAGCCGGCCGCCCCCGTTTGTTCGACTGGAATACCCGCGAAGTGCCTGTTTCGGAGCGCATACTGGGCGAAGGCGCGTACCTCCGGCCCAATTTTATCCAGCCGTATCGCTGCAAAAATGTGCTCATCGACGGCCCAACCATTCGCAATTCCCCGATGTGGGTCGTGCATCCGGTGTTGTCCGAAAACATTACGATTCAAAATATCAAGGTCATCAGCCACGGGCCCAATAGCGACGGCTGCGACCCGGAATGTTGCCGGAATGTACTGATCAAGAACTGCTATTTCGATACCGGCGACGACTGCATTGCCCTGAAATCGGGCCGCAACCAGGACGGACGCCGCATCGGCCGGCCCATCGAAAACGTGGTGGTGCAGGATTGCGAAATGAAAGACGGCCACGGTGGGGTAGTCATCGGCAGCGAAGTGTCGGGTGGTGCGCGGAACATATTCGCTGAAAACTGTAAAATGGACAGCCCGAATCTCGACCGCGCCATCCGGGTAAAAACCAATAAAGTGCGGGGTGGCACGATCGAGAACCTGTTTTTCCGAAACATCAAAGTCGGCGAGGTCCGGGAAGCAGTGGTCCGGGTGAACATGCTGTACCCGATCTATTCGGATACCAGCCAGACCTTTATTCCGGTGATCCGGAACATTTTTGTTGAAAACGTAAAATCGAAAAAAAGCCGGTACGGGGTGTACATCGATGGCTACGATGCCGCGAATCCCGTGCGCAATGTCCACCTGGCCAACTGCAAATTTGACGGCGTGGAAAAAGGAAATGCGATAAAACACGCAGCCGGTTTGCATTTTGAAAATTATTACCTCAACGGCAACCTGGTGGATAATCCCGCAAAACAGTAAATTCTGATCTGTCGAGTCATGCAAAAAAAACTGTTTGTACTTCCACTACTGGCGACTCTGTTGCTGGTTGCTTTCAACCGGCAAACGACCCTGCCGCAGCGCAACTTGTTCCTGATCGGCGATTCCACCATGGCCGACAAACCCGGCACCCCGGAGGAGAATCCCGAGCGGGGTTGGGGCCAGCTGTTGCCCGAGTTTTTTGAAAAAACACTCACCATAAAAAACCACGCCGTGAACGGCCGCAGCACGCGCAGTTTCATCGACGAAGGCCGTTGGGCTGCGGTACTTGAGGCGCTCCAACCGGGCGATTTTGTGTTTATCCAGTTTGGACACAACGACCAAAAGGAAAACGACCCGAAACGGTACACCAACCCGTACACGGCCTACCGGCGAAATCTGGAAAAATACGTCCGGGAAAGCCGCGAAAAAGGGGCTGTCCCGGTGTTGCTTTCGTCCATCGTGCGCCGCAAGTTTAACGAAAACGGCACCCTCATCGATACCCACGGCCCGTATCCGCTGGTGACCCGCATGGTGGCGAAGGATATGGACGTGCCGTTTATTGATTTGCAACTGAAAACGGAGGACTTCGTGGCGGCCCTTGGCCCCGAGGCCTCCAAATCCGTTTATCTTTGGTTGGAACCGGGCACTTATCCAAAATATCCAGAGGGCAAGCAGGATGATACGCACCTCAATCCGGCGGGCGCCCGGGCTTTCGCCGGGCTGGCGGTGGAGGGTATTCGCGAACTGGATTTGCCGCTGGCCGCCTATTTGAAAAAATGAGCCGATACAAAACATGACGACTACGACCAATACGATCAAACCATTCCTGGACGAAAATTTTCTGCTGGAAACGCCCACCGCCGAAATTTTGTACCACAACTATGCCCGGGACCTGCCCATCATCGACTACCACAATCACCTGCCGCCGGAGGAGATTGCCGCCGACAAACAATTTGATACCCTCACGGCGGTTTGGCTCAACGGCGACCACTATAAATGGCGGGCCATGCGTACCATGGGGGTCCCTGAAAAATTTATCACCGGTACGGCCAGTGATTTGGAAAAATTCAGAAAATGGGCGGAAACCGTGCCGTTCACGGTGCGAAACCCCCTGTTCCACTGGACGCACCTGGAACTGCAACGCTATTTCGGGGTCAGGGAATTGCTCAACCCGGAATCCGCCGATGCGATTTATCAGACTTGCACGGAGGCCCTGCAAACACAGGAATTCAGCACGCAGAACCTGCTCCGCAAAATGAACGTCGAACTCGTTTGCTCCACCGACGACCCGGTTGACGACCTCCGGTACCACAAGCAAACCCGCGAGGCCGGCCTCGACATAAAAATGCTCCCGGCTTTCCGGCCCGACAAGGCTATTTTGATCGAAAAAGAAACGTTCCCGCAGTATATCAGCCAATTGGGCGAAGTAACCGGTATTGAGATTCAACGTTTCGACCAGCTGTTGGAGGCCTTGCAAAACCGGATCGGGTATTTTAATGAACAGGGTTGCTTCCTGTCCGACCATGGCCTGGAGCAGGTGTACGCGCAGGATTTTACCAACCGCGAGGTGGATATTATTTTCAAAAAACGCCTGGTCGGCGAAAAACTGGAAGGTGCGGAAGCCCGCAAATTCATGTCGGCGGTGCTCTACCACCTCGGCCTGATGTATGCCGAGCAGGGCTGGGTACAGCAGTTTCACCTGGGTGCACTGCGGAATAACAGCCGCCGGATGCTCCAGCAATTGGGTCCCGATACCGGCTTCGACAGCATCGGCGATTTCGAGCAGGCCACCGCGCTGGCTCGCTTCCTCGACCGGCTCGATTCCGGGGGCAAGCTTGCCAAAACCATCCTGTACAACCTCAACCCGCGCGATAATGAAGTGATGGCCACCATGATCGGCAACTTCAACGACGGCAGTGCGCGCGGCAAAATGCAGTTTGACTCGGCCTAATGGTTCCTCGATCAGAAAGACGGGATGGAAAAGCAGTTGAACGCCCTGTCGAACATGGGCTTGTTGAGCTGTTTTATCGGGATGCTGACGGACAGCCGCAGTTTTCTGTCGTTTCCGCGGCACGAATATTTCCGCCGCCTGTTGTGCAACCTGCTCGGCAACGACGTGCACCGCGGCGAACTACCCAATGATGAAAAATGGCTGGGCGGCATCGTCCAGGATATTTGTTACCGGAATGCCAAGGCGTATTTCGGATTTTAATAGGGTGCGTTTGCCCTTTGGGATAATTGGCAGTTGGCGCAGACGCCAACTGCGGCTGATGCAAAACCAAGCCTTATCGCCGAGGTCGTCTCATAAGGTGGTTTTTGCCACTAAAATCACTAAGCACCACTAAGTTTTCACTAAGTTCATAGGGTGATTTTAGTGTTTTTAGTGCGCTTAGTGTTGAAAGAATAACTTATCGCCGATGTTGGCGTCCGCGCCAACATCTTGAAACGTCCGCGCCAACAACATAAAAAGACTAAAAAAATTACGAATAATATTAAACAAACAAGATGAAAAAAATAGTCACTTTCGGCGAGATCATGCTGCGCCTGGCGCCTCCGGGTTTTCAGCGTTTTTCCCAGGCCAACTCCTTCGATGTCATTTACGGCGGCGGTGAAAGCAATGTTGCCGTGTCGCTGGCCAATTACGGCCTGCCCGTTGAGTTTGTCACCCGTCTGCCCAACAACGACCTGGGCGAATGCGCGCTCATGGAAATGCGCAAGCGCAATGTCGGCACCAGCCATGTGCTGCGCGGCGGCGAACGCCTGGGCATTTATTTTCTGGAAATGGGCGCCGTAGCCCGGGGCAGCAAGGTGGTGTACGACCGCGCACACAGCGGTATGGCCTCCATTGAAGCCGGTATGATCGACTGGGACAGCGTGCTGAAAGACGCGCAGTGGTTTCACTGGACCGGCATCACGCCCGCCATTTCGCAAGGCGCTGCCGATGCCACCCGCGAAGCCATTGCGGCTGCAAACCGCCTGGGTGTTACGGTGTCGACCGATTTGAACTACCGCAAGAATTTGTGGAAATACGGCAAGAAATCGTCCGAGGTGATGCCCGAACTGGTGGCCGGCTGCGATGTCATTCTCGGCAACGAAGAGGACGCTGAAAAGCACTTCGATATTCACCCGGAAGGCGTCGATGTGACCAAAGGCGATACCATGGATGCTTCGGCCTACATTTCCGTTTGCCAGCAATTGATGAAGCGTTTCCCGCGCTGCAAAAAGGCCATCACCACCCTGCGGGGCAGTATCAGCGCTTCCCACAATTCCTGGACGGGTGTGCTGTACGACGGCCAAAAACTGTACGAAGCACCGACCTTCCAGATCACCCACATTGTCGACCGCGTTGGCGGCGGCGACAGTTTCATGGGCGGGCTGATTTACGGCCTCATCGCTTATCCGGGCGACGACCAAAAGGCGCTGAATTTTGCCGTGGCCGCTTCCTGCCTGAAACACACCATTTATGGCGACGCGAACCTGGTGACCGTTGCGGAAGCGGAAAAACTAATGACCGGCGACGCCAGCGGGCGGGTTAGCCGGTGAGGTTGACCCCACCACTATACCCCATAGCCATCAACTTAAGGGAACTGCTGACATATTTGATTGAAGATTAATTGATTACATGATTACATGATTGAAGAAGTACCCGTATCGTGCATAAGCCCTCAAAATATAAAAGCCACCTAATAGCCTGTATTCAGGTTGGTGAACCACTTCTTAAATCATGTAATCATGTAATCTGCAATCATGTAATCTGTTGATAATTAAAATTGTAATTCTTAAGTTGATGGCTATGCCCCCAACCTTCCCCCCGGGGGGAGGGGCGTTTGCTCTCATTTCAATCTTAATTTATTCAGAGGGCAAGCCCCCCTCCCCTCGGGGGGAGGGGATGGGGGTGGGGTTGACAATCTGAAAATTTTGAAATCATAAAAAAAATGGCACGATTTACACGTATACAAGTAGCACAAAAAATGGCCGAAACCGGCATGGTACCCCTGTTTTACCACGCTGATGTAGAGTTGGGAAAAAAGGTGCTCACGGCCTGTTACCGGGGTGGGGCGCGCCTGCTGGAATTCACCAACCGCGGCGAATACGCGCACGAGGTGTTTAGCGAATTAAATAAATTTTGTGCCCGCGAACTGCCCGAAATGATCATGGGCGTCGGCTCCGTGACCGATGCCGGCACGGCCGGACTGTACATGCAACTGGGCGCGAACTTCGTCGTTACGCCGGTCCTCCGCGAAGACATTGCCCTGGTGTGCAACCGCCGGAAAGTGCTCTGGTCGCCGGGCTGCGGCTCGCTTACGGAGATTTGCCGCGCCGAAGAACTGGGCTGCGAAATTGTCAAATTGTTCCCCGGCGGCGTGTACGGCCCGGGTTTCGTCAAGGACATCCGCGGGCCGCAACCCTGGACGAGCATCATGCCCACCGGCGGCGTTTCACCTACGCGCGAAAGCATGAAAAGTTGGTTTGATGCCGGTGTTACCTGCGTGGGTATGGGTTCCAAATTGATCTCTTCGGATTTGCTGAAAAGCCAGGATTTTGAAACGCTGGAAACCCGGGTTCGGGAAGCGCTCGACATTGTTCGGGAATTGCGGGGTTGAGCAACTTTTCAAAGTTCCAATTTCAAATAACCGTATGCGATGCAATTTGAAATTAGAAAAGTCCTGACCTCGCTAGCCGGCTAAACAAAAACGCAAAACATGGCATATAAAAACAGCATAGCAGTCCTCGCAGTCTTGGCAGCATTAATTTACTGCGCCGGTTGCACCGAGCTCGCCGGTCCCAAAAAGATCAAACTGGCCCACAGCCTCGACATTACCCACCCGGTGCACCTGGGCATGCTGTACATGGCCGACCGGGTAGCGGAAAAATCGGGCGGTACCTTCCAGATCGAAGTGTATCCCAACGGGCAATTGGGTACCGAGCGCCAGTGCCTCGAACTGTTACAAATCGGCAGCCTGGCGATCACGAAGGTGTCGGCAGCGGTGATGGAAAACTTTGCGCCAAATATCCAGGTGCTCAGCATGCCCTACATTTTTCGCGACCGCGACCACGCCTACCGCGTGCTCGATGGCCCTATCGGCAAAAAACTGCTGTTGCAAGGTGAAAAATTCTGGTTGCGCGGACTCACGTATTTCGATGCTGGCCAGCGTTCGTTTTATGCGAAAAAACCGATCCGGACGCCCGAAGACCTGGTTGGTCTGAAAGTGCGCGTGCAGGAAAGTGTGACGGCGATCAACCTGATCAAAGCCCTTGGGGGTGCGCCTACGCCGATCTCCTGGGGTGAATTATACACTGCGCTCCAGCAGGGCGTGGTGGATGCAGCGGAAAACAATCCGCCCAGTTTTCATACTTCCCGGCACTACGAAGTTTGTAAATATTACTCCATCAACGAGCACACTACGGTGCCCGATATCCTGGTGATCGGCACCGTGGCCTGGAAACGCCTGAGCCCGCAGGAGCAACAATGGCTCCAGGAAGCGGCCGACGAAGCAACAGTGTACCAGCGCAAACTCTGGCAGGAAGCCGAAGCCGAAGCCCTGAAGGAAGTAGAAAAAGCCGGCGTGGAGATTATTCGCCCCGACAAGGCGCCGTTTGCCGAAAAAACAAAAAAACTATTGGAAGAATACCGCGATCAGCCGCAGAAATACCAGTTGATCAAGGAAATACAAACTGCACAATGAGAACAACAATCGACAAATACCTGGGCTATTTCCTCGCCGCTTTGCTGGCGCTGATGACGCTCGATGTGCTCTGGGGCGTTTTCACTCGCTATGCCCTGGGCGGTCAGGCCAGCTGGTCTGAGGAGCTGGCCCGCTTCCTGCTGATCTGGATCGGCATTCTCGGCGCAGCCTATGCTTCGGGCCAGCGCATGCATTTGGCGATTGAATTGCTTTTGCCAAAGTTGGAACCCAGGCGCCAGCGTCGGCTCCTGAGTTTTATCAACCTGCTTATCCTGGGTTTTGCCTTGGCAGTTTTGGTCGTTGGCGGATTGCGGCTGATGTACATTACCCATACGCTGGAACAGCTTTCACCGGCCATGCAACTACCCATGGCCGGTGTTTATGCCGTATTGCCGCTCAGCGGCCTGCTGGTGATGTATTACAAGGCCGCCGATTTTATTCAATTACAGAAAGCCTGAAACAAACGAACCTATGGAAGTCCTGATACTAGTTTTAAGCTTTCTCATTCTTATCGCCATCGGCGTGCCCATTGCCTGGAGTATTGGTCTGAGCAGCATTTTTACCATGCTGGTGAGTATCCCGGCGCTCCCGGCCTGCACCACGGTGGCCCAACGCATGGCTACCGGCCTCGACAGTTTTTCGCTGCTGGCCATCCCGTTTTTTATCCTGGCCGGACAAATTATGAACCGGGGTGGTATTGCCCGACGATTAGTGGCCTTCGCCAAAACACTGGTGGGCGCCCTGCCCGGCGGCCTGGCACACGTGAATATCGTGGCGGCCATGTTGTTTGGCGCCATTGCAGGCTCGGCAGTGGCAGCGGTGTCTGCCTTGGGCAGCATGTTGGGTAAGGCCATGGAGGACGAGGGGTATTCCAAAGAATTTGCTGCCGCGGTGAATGTGACTTCCTCCACCACCGGCCTGGTTATCCCGCCCAGCAATATCCTCATTGTGTATTCGCTGGCCAGCGGTGGGGTGTCAATTGCCGCACTTTTTCTCGCAGGCTACCTGCCGGGTATCCTGACCGGCTTGCTGCTGATGACAACTGCAGCCATCTGGTCGAAATACCGGAACTTTCCGAAAGGCCAACGCAGTCCGTTGCGCGAGGTATTCCGCACCTTCCTGGCTGCTTTGCCCAGCCTGCTCCTCCTGGTGGTGGTGATCGGCGGTATTGTTGCCGGCCTGTTCACGGCTACAGAAGCTTCGGCGGTGGCGGTGCTGTATTGCCTCATTCTGACCTGGCTGTACAAGGAAGTTTCCTGGAAAGAACTGCCCGAAATTTTTCTCGGCTCGGTGGGCACCACGGCCATTGTGATGCTCCTGATCGGGACGTCGATGAGTATGTCGTGGATCATGGCCTATGAAAACATCCCGCAAAATATCACGGAGTTTATGCTGGCGATCAGCGACAACAAATTTGTCATTCTGCTGATCATCAACCTGTTGTTGCTCTTCGTCGGGGTGTTTATGGACATGACGCCGGCTGTGCTCATTTTCACACCCATTTTCCTGCCTGTCGTGACTGCATTGGGCATGGACCCCACACATTTTGGTATTATCATGGTGCTCAACCTGTGCATCGGCCTGTGCACACCGCCGGTGGGTTCGGTGTTGTTTGTCGGGGTAGGGGTGGCCGGCACGACAATTCAGAAAGTGATCCGGCCGCTGTTGCCGCTGTTTGTGGCGATGTTGGTGGCGCTGATGCTCGTGACGTACATACCGGAATTGAGTTTGTGGTTGCCGCGGCAATTTGGTTTTTGATATAGATAGGATTTGACAGGATTGACCTGTTTGTTATGGAGGTATCCTGTACTTCCGGTTCTTCTTTTTGTTTGAAAAATTATGAAAAACAGCGTTTTAAAAGTACATCCGTCAGACAATGTCATAGTTGCCTTGCAGGACCTGGTTCCCGGCAGCAACGTGGCCTTGAACGGCAGTGCCTTTACCATTTTGGAACCCATTCCGGCCAAGCACAAATTTGCCGGGCAGGATTTTGCCGAAGGCGATGAAATCCGCATGTACGGGGTGCTGGTTGGGAAAGCTACGCAGCCGATACCTGCCGGAGCGCGTATCAGCCGGGAAAATGTTTCCCATTCAGCATCAAATTATGCGGTTGGCGAGCGGAAAACCGATTGGGAAAAACCCGACGTTTCCGAATTTAAAGACCGCACGTTCAAGGGCTTTCACCGCAACGACGGCAAAGTCGGCACCCGCAACTACTGGCTCGTGTTACCGCTGGTTTTTTGTGAAAACCGCAACATCAACGTGATCCGCGAGGCCATGCTCGAACAACTGGGCTACGTCTCCGGCCGGCATTTTTCGGTGAACACCAGCCAGCTGATCGACCTGTACCGGAATGGGGCCGATGCGAGGGCAATCCGGGAAGCCGACATCATCCGCGACGCCGCCGAACTCCAGCGCAACCGCCTGTTTCCCAATGTCGACGGGATAAAATTCCTGACCCATGAGGGCGGCTGCGGCGGTATCCGCCAGGATTCCGAAACGCTCTGCCGCCTGCTTGCCGGATACATCACCCACCCGAATGTGGCGGGCGCTACGGTGCTTAGCCTGGGTTGCCAAAACGCCCAGTTCCGGTTGCTGGAAACGGCGCTCCGGGAATTCGACCCCAATTTTGACAAACCGCTGTTTGTCCTTGAACAACAAAAAAGTAAATCCGAGCGCGACTTTATCGCCGATGCGGTCAAACAAACCTTCATCGGCCTCATCGAAGCCAACAAACACGAACGCCGGCCGGCGCCCCTGAGCAAACTCGTACTGGGTCTCGAATGCGGTGGTTCTGACGGCTTTTCCGGAATATCCGCCAACCCGGCCCTGGGCTATGCTTCCGACCTGCTGGTCGCCCTGGGCGGCTCGGCCATTCTTTCCGAATTTCCCGAACTCAACGGCGTGGAACAAGAACTGATCAACCGCTGTGAATCGGCTGAAAAAGCAGAAAAGTTTGCCGGGATCATGCGTCGCTATGCCCAGCGGGCAGTGGATGTGGGCTCGGGTTTCGATATGAATCCCTCGCCGGGAAACATCAAAGACGGCCTCATCACCGACGCCATGAAATCGGCCGGCGCCGCCAAAAAAGGCGGCAGCTCACCGGTGACGGATGTGCTGGACTACACCGAACAAGTGACCCGCCCCGGCCTAAACCTGCTGTGCACTCCCGGCAACGACGTGGAAAGCACCACGGGGCTCGCAGGTTCGGGCGCCAACCTGATCGTGTTTACCACCGGTCTGGGTACGCCTACCGGAAACCCTGTGGCGCCTGTGGTCAAAATGGCCAGCAATACAGCCCTGGCGCAGCGCATGGCCGACATCATCGACATCGACGCCGGCACCATCATTTCCGGTGAAGACACCATTGAAAGTAAAGGGCGGGCCCTGCTCGAACTGCTCATCCAGGTCGCCAATGGCGACATTGTGCCGCAGGCCGAACGCCTTGGACAGGATGATTTTATTCCCTGGAAGCGGGGGGTATCGTTGTGAATACAACCCCACCCCCATCCCTCATAGCCATCAACATAAGGGTACTGCTGACATATTTGATTGAAGATTAATTGATTACATGAATACATGATTGAAGAAGTACCCGTATCGTGCACAAGCTCTCAAAATATAAAAGCCACCGAATAGCCTGTATTCAGGGTGGTGAACCACTTCTTAAATCATGTAATCATGTAATCTGCAATCATGTAATCAATTGAATTTCAAATCTATTCGCCTTAAGTTGATGGCTATGAGGGATGGGGGTGGGGTTGACACACGGAGGAATAACCTGTTATGAAGAATTAATTCTATTCCAGAAAACAAAACAGAACAATCATGCAACTACTGAACAGACAAAACGCCAATATTCCCGCCGCTTACCCGGAGCGCATCCTGCAATTTGGCGGCGGCAACTTCCTGCGCGGCTTTGCCGATTGGATGATCGATGTGCTCAACGATAAAACCGGCGCCCAACTCGGCATTGTGGTGGCGAAACCCACCGAACGCGGTGATTATGACGAATGGCGGCATCAGGACGGCCTGTTCCATGTGCGCACCAAAGGCGTGCGCAACGGCGCGCTGGTTTCGGAAACCCACCTGGTAAAAAGTATCAGCCGGATCATCCATCCGTACCGGGAGTGGGATACGTTTTTGCAAACTGCCGAAAATCCGGAGTTGCAGTTTGTTATTTCCAACACTACCGAAACGGGGTTGCGCGTGCATCCGGAAGACCGGCGGGATGATGCTCCGCCCCGGGAGTTTCCGGCCAAGCTGACCTTGTGGCTTTACCGGCGGTTTACCCATTTTAAAGGCGACCCGGGGGCCGGCTGCGTGCATATTCCCTGCGAATTGCTGGTGCGCAATGGCGAATTGCTGCGCGATTGCATCCTGGAGAACGCAGCCAACTGGCAGCTGGGCGCTGACTTTGAAACCTGGATTTCGCAGCACAATATTTTTTGCAATACCCTCGTCGACCGCATTATTCCCGGTGTGCCCGATGATAGTTTGGAGGCCACCTGGCAGGAATTGGGCTTTCGGGATACGATGGTCACCGAGGCCGAGCCGTACCACCTCTGGGCAATTGAAGCGCCGGAATCGGTCCGGCAGGCGTTGCCCTTCGACAAGGCGGGTTTGCAGGTGGTGTACACCGACGACCTGGAGCCGTTTCGTATCCGGAAGGTGCGCATTCTCAACGGCGCGCACACCTGCATGATGCCCCTGGGCTACCTCTACGGCATCGAAACCGTGCGGGAGGCCGTGGAGCATCCGTTGCTGGGGAAGTACATCCGCCAGCTGATCACCGAAGAAATTTTGCCTACGCTTGGCCTGCCGGAAGACGCCTCGGTGCAATTTGCCGCCGATGTGCTGGACCGGTTCCGGAACCCGTTTTTGCACCATCAACTGATTTCGATTGCGCTTAATTCTGTTTCTAAATTCAAGGCCCGGCTGGTACCGACCCTGTTGGGGTATGTGGAACGCTACAATACACTACCCGAGCGGGTGGTGCTGGCCCTTGCAGCGCTGGTCCGCTTTTACAAAGGCGATTGGAATGGCGTAAAAATTCCGTTGAATGACGAGGCGCTGGTGCAGGCGTTTTTTGAAAAAATCTGGGCCGAATTTCAACAGGCCGATCCCCAATACTCCGCGTTGGCCGGAAAAGTGTTGCGGCATGCGGAGTTTTGGGGCCAGGACCTCAGCCTTGTGCCCGGCTTGACAGCGCGGCTGGCATTTTACCTGGAAAAACTGCACACGCACCAACCGATGGAGGCGGTGCTGCCGAATTCGGAAACGGCGTAGGGGCGGCGCCCGTCCGCCTCTACAACATCCCGGAAAGGCAATCAACCAACAGCTCAATTATGAAAAACACTTCCCTGACAATTCTCTTCCTGCTCGGTTTTCTGCACGCCCAAAGCCAGGTTTGGCAACCAGACCTGGGCGACGGGACCTATAAAAACCCGGTAATTTTTGCGGACTATTCCGATCCGGATGTGGTGCGGGTGGGCGATGATTTTTACCTCGTTTCATCCAGTTTTAACTGTGCACCTGCCTTGCCGGTGTTGCATTCGAAAGACCTGGTGAACTGGAAAATTATCAACTACGTTTTTCGGCATCAGCCGCCGGAGGATCATTTCTCCAAACCACAGCACGGCAACGGCGTTTGGGCGCCTTCGATCCGGTATCATAACGGCTGGTTTTACATTTTTTACGGCGATCCCGACTTTGGCATTTACAGGTGCAAAACCCAGGACCCGGCCGGGCCGTGGGAAGGGCCACATCTGGTGCATGCTGCCAAAGGCTGGATCGATGCCTGCCCCTTTTGGGATGAAGATGGGAAAGCCTACCTCGTGCACGCTTTTGCAGGCAGCCGGGCCGGAATCAAAAGCATCCTGGTGCTGCACCCCATGGCGCCCGACGGTTCTAAACTGCTCGATGCGCAAGGCGTGTTGGTGTTTGACGGCCAAAAAGACCACGGCACCATCGAAGGGCCGAAAATGTACAAGCGCCACGGGTACTACTACATTTTTGCACCGGCAGGTGGCGTGGCTACGGGCTGGCAAACGGTCTTGCGCGCCAAAAATATTTACGGACCCTACGAAGAAAAAATCGTGCTCGACCAGGGAAAAACGGCGGTCAATGGCCCCCACCAGGGCGCCTGGGTGGATATGCCCGACGGCTCCGACTGGTTCCTGCATTTTCAGGAGCGCCAACCCTACGGCCGCATTGTGCACCTGCAACCCGCCGTCTGGAAAAACGACTGGATCGTTATTGGAAACGACCCCGATGGCGACGGCAAAGGTGAGCCGGTTATGACCTGGAAAAAGCCCGGGCCGGGGCCTGCTTTCGCGCCGCAAACCTCCGACGAGTTCAACGAAACCCGTCTGGGCCTGCAATGGCAATGGCATGCCAATCCGGCGCCGGAATGGGCCTTCAGCACCCCCTATGGCTATTTGCGAATGTACCCCGTGGTGCTGCCCGATCATCACCGGAATTTCTGGAACCAACCCAACCTGCTGCTGCAAAAAATGCCCGCTCCGGCATTTACGGCAACGACCAAACTGAATTTTTCGGCGCACGCCGATGGCGAAAAAACCGGCCTGTTGGTTATGGGGCTCGACTACGCCTACATCGCCCTGGAGCAGGATGGCGGACGCCTGTACCTGACATTGGCGAAATGCGAGGATGCGGATAAAGGAAAAGGGGAGCAAGCGCTGACCCGAATCCCCATCGATAAAAACGAACTGGAATTGCGCGTACAGGTATCCGAAGGGGGCATGTGCCGTTTTTCCTACAGCCTCGACGGGAAGCAATTTACATCGGTCGGCGGGCCCTTTCAGGCGCGTGAAGGCAAATGGATCGGCGCCAAAGTCGGGCTGTTTTGCACACGGGCCGTTCGGCAAAACGACGGCGGTTATGCGGATTACGATTGGTTCCGGATTTCAAATTGAATTATGGTTGTGCAACTAAAAACGATATTCTGCGGCCTGATGCTCGGAGTTTTGGCAAATGCCGGAACTACCCAAACCACCCTGCCCATTTGGCCGCCGGGCCA
Source organism: Lewinellaceae bacterium (assembly GCA_016716135.1). Lineage (GTDB taxonomy): Bacteria > Bacteroidota > Bacteroidia > Chitinophagales > Saprospiraceae > M3007. Next base: position 821,543 of record JADJWX010000002.1, read on the forward strand.
AATGCCGAACGACAACGGCATGGTAGTGACCGATAGCATCGCCCGCGACCGAATCTGGCAGGTGGCCCGGCCCGAGCTGACCGTTTGGCCGGCGCCCCCCGAAACAAATACCGGCGCCGCGGTGCTGCTGCTTTTGGGCGGCGGGTATGCCCGGCAGGCGACGCTCACCCTGGCGGGGGAAGTGGTTGCCTGGTTTAACGCCTTGGGGGTCAATGTTTTTTGGCTAAAATACCGGCTGCCGCAAGCGCCGAATGTGATCGTTAGCCACGAAGCCCCGATCCAGGATGCGCAGCGGGCGATGCGGGTTATTCGCGCCCGCGCTGCCGGGTGGGGCGTCGATACATCCCGCATCGGCGCGATGGGTTTTTCGGCTGGCGGCCACCTCGCCGCTACGCTGGGCACGCATTTGGTCGACTATGCTGCTGTCGGGGATGCCCTGGATACGGTGGCCTTCCGGCCCGATTTTCTGATCCTGATTTCGCCGGTCATTACGATGGGCCCGCAAACACATCAGGGTAGCCGGCAAAACCTGCTGGGGGAAAATCCGGCGCCGGAACTGGTGCAGGCTTTTTCCCTCGAAAAGCAGGTAACGGCCCAAACGCCGCCGGTTTTTTTGGTGCATGCTGCGGATGACGCTGCGGTGCCGCCGGTAAACAGCCTGCAATTTGCGCAGTCGCTGGTGGATCGTGGCGTGTCGGCATCATTGCACCTGTTTCCCTTCGGTGCGCATAATATTGGTTTGAAAAACAACCCCGGATCAACACAATCCTGGACCATGCACTGCGCGCAGTGGCTTCGGGAAATGGGTTTTTAATAGGCTCATGCTGTTTATTGACGGAGCATGGAACGTAGTGAGGGGGTGACTTCTAGTCACCCCCTCACTTGGCCCCGTTCAGCCAAACGGAAATATGCGCCAAAAAATAAAACGTAAACGGATTGTATGAAAACGCTTTTCAATGCTTGCCCGGGTTTGCTCTGGGTTTTAGTGCTGTTTGTTAGCCCAAAAGTACAGGCTGTTCCCTACGATACCCTCCTGGTCGTTGCGCAGGACGGCAGTGGTGGTTATACCCGCATTCAGGATGCCATAGACGACGCCAAAGCCTTTCCGGATGTACGCATTACCATTTTGGTGAAAAACGGCATTTACCGGGAAAAAGTAAAAATCCATGCCTGGAATACCCGCCTGACGCTCCGGGGCGAAAGCCCGGAAAAGACCATCATCAGCTGGGATGATTTTTTTGACAAAATTGACCGCGGGCGCAACAGCACCTTCCACTCCTGGACGCTCCTGGTGCAAGGCGACGAATGCCGGGTTGAAAACCTGACTATTGAAAATACCGCAGGGCCGGTGGGGCAGGCTGTTGCCTTGTCGGTGGAGGCGGATCATTGTCTGGTCCGGAACTGCCGGATTCGGGGGCACCAGGACACCCTTTACGCCGCCGGACAAAACGCCCGGCAGTATTTTAAAAACTGCTATATCGAGGGTACAACGGACTTTGTTTTTGGCGCAGCCACGGCGTTGTTCGACAGCTGTACGATACACAGTTTGAGCAACTCATTTATAACCGCAGCCAGTACACCGGCCGGCAGCGCTTTCGGTTTTGTATTTCGACATTGCCGACTCACCGCGGCCGACGGGGTGGATGCCGTGTACCTCGGGCGCCCATGGCGCGATTATGCGCAAACCGTTTTTCTGTACTGCGACCTGGGTGCACACATCCTTCCGGAAGGCTGGAACAACTGGACGGTGGAGCGCGAAAAAACGGCGTTTTATGCCGAATTCGACAATTTTGGGCCCGGGGCAAAGACAGACCGGCGCGTGGGCTGGAGCCGCCAACTTTCAAAAAAACAGGCGCGGAAGTACACACTTCAGAAGATACTTTTGCCGGGCGCCTGGGATGTTGGGTCGTTTTGATTTTTTTTCGGCCATGCGGGGGGAGCAAGTTTAGACGGAAAGTCTGCTTTTGAAAAAGCAAATAATTTACCGCGTAAATCCCGCGCTACACGATGTTTTTTTACCGCTTGCATACATTGCCCGTATTTTATTGGCGGGGTGTTATTTATTGAATAGGATTCGGTAAAAAATGCGCAGCACTTTGACGTGCAGAGCGGGATTATTGCACAGTTTACTATTTGCCGATCCGTTTCACCCGACGTCCAGCAAAACGTTTCCTAGTTTTAAAAAAATTCATGCAGCAATTTAGTTGGTTTCTGGTCTTACTTCCGGTAATGCTCGTTTCCTGCCAGGGAGGTAGGACTAGTTCGGAACGTGTTGAAGTGATTGTTAAAAACCCGGAAAATTTTCCGCAACAGGACATTCTTGTGCGGTTGAATGTCCAGGATCTGTTGAAAAAAAAACCTGAACTGAATTTTTCCAAAATAAAGGTAGTAGCCGGAGCATCCCTGCCTTTTCAGGTTATCGATACCGATGCCAACGGTAGTGCCGATGAAATTGCCTTTCTGATCGACCTGGATGCCGGCGCATCCAAACAGGTGTACCTGGAACCCCTGGCCCCGGACGAAGCGGTGCCGGAGTTCAAAAAACGCACCCAGGCAGAGCTGTCGCACAAAGTTGGCGGCAGCTGGCAGGATCGCAAGTACCAGGGCGGCCAATTTCAAAACGTCACAGCCTTGCGGGTGCCACCGGAGCATACCGACCATTCGGAGTATATCCGGTACGAAGGCCCCGGCTGGGAGTCGGACCTGGTGGGCTATCGCTTTTACCTCGATTGGCGCAACGCCACAGATATTTTTGGAAAAAAAACGACCGACATGGTACTCCAGAACGTCGGCCAGGACGGCTTCGACTCCTACCACCAACCGGGGACCTGGGGCATGGATATTCTGAAAGTCGGCGAGTCGCTGGGCATCGGTGCGCTTGGAACCTGGCTGGGCGACAAAGCCTTGCGGGTGGAAACAACCGACTCGATCCATTGCGCCATTCCGCTCAACGGCCCGATCCTGAGCATTGTGCGCACCAATTATTCCGGCTGGAAGGTGGGCGATCACGCTACGGATGTGCAGGTCGACCTTTCCATTCAGGCCGGGAGCCGGATGACGCGCTGCGATGTATCGTTGAAGCAGCCGTTGCCCAACCTGTGCACGGGCATTGTCAAAGCCGAAAATGCCCCGGTTTTTTCCGACGACGGATCGCAGGACTGGGCGTACCTGGCAACCTGGGGGGCGCAAAGCCTGGCCGAAGACCAGTTGGGCATGGCCATTGTTTTTCCGAGGAGTGCCCTGATGGAAATCACGGAAGATGCCCACAGTCATGTGGTTGTTTTTAACCCGGGTGCGTCCAAACTCAGCTATTATTTTCTGGCTGCCTGGGAACAGGAACCCGGGGGCATTAAAACGCAGGCTGATTTTCAGAACTACCTGAATACGGTGTGCCGCACATTGAGCCGCCCCGTGCAAGTAACTTTCCCGTAATAAAAAAACGCAATGGCCGGTACCGCCGGCTTTTTATGATCTCTTTGAAAATGATGTTGCCGATGAAATCCTTTTTTACAGTGCATATCAACGCCGGAATGCTTTTTGCGCTCCTGGCCACTCTTATCTCCGGCGGTTTTAGTTGCCCAAGCGGAACGCCTCCCGGCGGGCAGGCAATTGCCCCGGCCCGGAAAGTCACCGTCGCCGTGCCGGCCGACAATCCCTGGTCGGAGCGCATGGTGCTGTCGGTCATGAAGCGCTGTCCGGAAGCCTGGATGAACGACTTTAGCCGCGAGCCGCGCTGGAGTTACACGCATGGGCTGATGATGCATGCAATCGTAAAAACGGCGGCACAAAGCGGTAAATCAATCTATTTCGACTATGCCAAATCGTATACCGACACCATGATAAGTGCAGACGGGACTATCCGTGATTATGAATTGGCAGATTTCAACATCGACAACATCGCCCCGGGTGCGCACTTGTTTACGTTGTATGAAAAAACGGGCGATCCGAAGTATAAAAAAGCCATCGCCACGTTGAAACGCCAGATGGATTGGCAGCCGCAAACCACCGACGGCGGCTACTGGCACAAGCTCCGCTATCCCTGGCAAATGTGGCTCGACGGGTTGTTTATGGGCGAGCCTTTTTGCGCCGAATACGCCAAGCGGAACAACAAACCGGAAATGTTTGAACACATTGCCCTGCAATTTACCCTGGCGGAAAAACACACCCGGGATGAAAAAACCGGGCTGCTTTACCATGCCTGGGATGAAAGCCGGGTACAGCGCTGGGCAAATCCGGAAACCGGCTGTTCGCCGCATTTCTGGGGCCGGGCAGTGGGTTGGTATTGTATGGCACTCGTGGATGTGCTCGATTTTTTCCCGGAAGATCACCCGCAACGCGCCGAACTCATTGCCATTCTCAACCGCACGCTCGAAGCTGTGCTGAAGGTGCAGGACCCAAAAACCAAAACCTGGTGGCAGGTGCTCGATCAACCCAACCGGAAAGGCAATTACCTCGAAGCTACCGCCTCCTGCATGTTTACCTACGCGATGATCAAAGGGGTAAACGAGGGCTATCTTCCTGAAAAATACCGGCAGTTGGCGGAGCAGAGTTATTCGGGCATTCTGAAACAATTTATCGAAGTGGGCGACGGCGGCGAGGTACACCTCAACCAGTGTTGCTCGGTGGCGGGCCTGGGCGGCGATCCGTACCGCGATGGGTCCTACGAGTACTACATCAGCGAACCCATCCGGGCTAATGATGCCAAGGGTATGGGGCCGTTTATTCTGGCCAGCCTGGAGTTTGAGAAAAATTCCCGCTGATTTTTTGGGGGGGTGTCAAAGGAACTGCCTACCGGCAATATTGCCTGGAAAAGAAGTGAGGGTTGAGTTTCCAGTTAAACACATAGGCACATAGAACACATTGGGATTTAGTCTTCAAAGATTTATGCCCTATGTGTTCTATGTGCCTATGTGTTTAACTTTATTCGCAAGTATGTAAGCCCTTACTTTTCAATAGAGATGTTCCGGTAAATGTCGGCCAGTTTGAGTTTCTTCCGGTCGATAGTCACATAGCCGGTTTCAAGGTCCTGCACTTCGGCGTTGAGCCACTGCCCGGGTTTATTGGTCCGGGAGTACAGCGAAACGGCAGGTTTATCCTGATTGACCAGCAGGATATGTTGTACGGAGGGCAGGGATTTGTAGCGCGGCAGTTTTACAGCCAGGTCGTAGCGCATGGTCGAACGGGAAAGCACTTCGACGATCACGCAAGGATTGAGCAGGGTTTTAATTTTCCGGTGCCCGGTTTGATGCACATGGTATTGGGGTTTGCCGCGCAATACCACCACATCGGCGTTGTGCACAGCCTGGAAGTCTGGGATGTAAGTGGCGACATTGCTACCCAGTATGTGGTAGGGGCTGTCGATGCCAAAGATCAGATTGAAAAGATGACCCATTCGCATTACCAGGGCTTCATGTGTTAACGAGGCATATCCCATAGAAATAATTTTGCCGTCCGAATAATCGATCCGGTACTCGCAGCCAGGCAAAAAGGCGAAATATGCGTCGAGGGTGGCCGGGACTTCCAGTATCTCATCCAACTGGAGCCGTTCATCCAGCGTTTTGGGCAATGGTATTGCAGTGGCGCTCGGCATGGTTGCGATTGGTTTAGATTTAACCGGTGTGTGACCCGATTCTTTTGGCAAAATCGAATGGTACAAATTTAAGGATTTTGGGGTTTATGCTGCAATTCGTCGTCGTCAATTACACTCCGAGTGTCCGCAATTTTTGCAATGCAAACAACCCTCCTGGTATACCAGGTTGTTGGTTTTGCAAGATGGGCAGAGGTTGTGGGAGGGCTCCGTGCCGTCGGGGATAAACTTGCGCAGGGCCCGCACCACGCCGTTTTTCCAGCTGTTGAGCGAAGCCGTTTCCAGGTTCAGGTGATCCACCACGTCGACCACGTAGGGCAGTGGCATGCCGTGGCGCAGGATGCCAGAAATGAGGCGGGCATAGTTCCAGTACTCCTTGTCGAACGTGCGGGACAGCCCCTCGATGGTCACTTTGTAGCCGCCTTTGTCGATGTATTGAAAATCGTAGCGGTTTTTGCCGTTTTCCTTGACTTTTAAGACTTTTCCCTCCGACACCTGGGTCAGAATAGAGAACGAATCCTCGGCCCGGCCCGTAAAAATTTCGTAGGGTCGGCCCTGGTACAGCCCGACTACCGCCACCCAGCGTTCGTCGTTGTTCCGGAAACTGACGACCACGGCATCGAGCACTTTGGGGCGTTTGGGCGCTGCAGTTTCGGTGAAATCTGTCTTTTTCGGTTCCCCCTTTTTGTCGCTCACCAACACGCCGCTGCGCGAGCCCTCGCGGTACACGGTCATGCCTTTGCAGCCTGCTTCCCAGCCGGTGCGGTATATTTTTTCGATCAGTTCTTCCGTGGCTTCCTCCGGTACGTTTACGGTTACGCTGATGCTGTGGTCTACCCATTTTTGCACGCGACCTTGCAGGTGTACTTTGTTCACCCAGTCGACATCTTCTGCGGTGGCGCCGTACCAGGGTGACTGTTCCATTATGTTTTGCAATTCCGCCTCCGGCAAATTTTGGAGCTGTTCGGGGTCATGTCCGTTGGTTTTCAGCCACTCCTTGAACGGCAGGTGAAACACGTGGTAGTCTTCCCAACTGTCGCCCACCTCATCGGTGAACGTGATGCGGGCATTTTTATCGTTGGGGTTCACCTTGCGGCGGCGCTTGTAGGAAATGCGGAACACCGGTTCGAGGCCCGACGTGGTTTGGGTCATCAAACTCGTGGTGCCGGTGGGGGCGATGGTGAGCAGGGCGATATTCCGGCGCCCGTATTTGACCATGTCGGCGTACAATTCCGGGTCGGCTTCGCGCAGGCGATTGATCATCGGGTTTTTTTCTTCGCGGGCAGCGTCGTAGATGGGGAAAGCCCCGCGCTCGCGGGCCAGCTCGACCGAGCCGCGGTACACCGCCAGTGCCAGGGTGCGGTGCAGGTTTTCACAAAAATCCAGCGATTCCGGGGAGCCGTAGCGGATGCCAAGCGCTGCCAGCATATCGCCTTCCGCAGTGATGCCAATGCCGGTGCGCCGCCCTTGCCGGCATTTTTTCTGGATTTTGAGCCAGAGTTCGCGCTCGGTGCTCCGGACGGATTCGGGTTCGGGGTCGTTGTCCAGTTTGTGCAGGATGCTTTCAATTTTTTCGAGCTCCAGGTCGATGATATCGTCCATGACCCGTTGCGCGAGTTGGCCGTGTTTTTTGAATAATTCAACATTAAAACTGGCCTCCGGGGTGTAGGGTTTTTCTACGTAGCTGAGCAGGTTGATGGCCAGCAATCGGCAGCTGTCGTATGGACAAAGTGGGATTTCGCCGCAATTTTTCTGGTTGAGGTAAATTCTTTTTTCTTTTCCATTTGCGGTTTTGGAAACCCAACCACCTGCGAAAAAGTTGTGATGCCGGTCGACCGTACCATTGTAAACATCTGCATAACCGTCAAATTCGATGGCAACAACCCGGTGGTTGAAAAAGCCTGCCTCCGTTTTCAGCGTCTCATAGGTGTCAAAACCATGCTTAGTGCCAACCCGATAGGGTAGGCCAGCGGTTTTGCATGCTGCTTCCCACTCCTTCATTTTTGGAGGCCGGTTTAAGCTATACCGCAAACCCGTGAACACCTCCAACTGGCGGCTTTTAATTTCGGTTGCTTTCTCCCGGTAGGCATTGTTGACGGCTGTAGTTCTTTTGTTCCGGATAGCCCGGCTGGTATTGAGTTTTGCATTGAGGCACTGAAAAGAACAATAGGCAATTTCACGCCGGTGATATTCCGTCCAAAATGATTTTTTGCAGTATTCACAGATCTTTTTCACGAAAACTTTACCATTCAGGAATCTGGTTTCATAGCCTTGATCCTTTGCTGTTTGAAGCGTACGAACGAGCCGTGGGTCCAATTCGACGTGTGAGAATCCCAATTGTTGGGCGGCTAATTCGGAAAGTTCCTTAACCGAACCGAAAGCATCTTTCCGGTATTTAGAAAAGGTCATGGGCAGGTGATTTTTCCGGGCAAATTCCTGCCATTCTTTTTTGGAAAAACGCCGGCCAAGTTGTTTCGACAATTGTACGGCTTTCGCAAAAATCTTTTCATTGGAGCAAGGGTAAGCTTTCCCGTTTTTTAGCCCGGAAGTAGCCGCAGACATACGTGCGCTGTACCGTTGCAATTTCTCCGGATCTGCTTTGATCTTAAACATTGGATTATTCGCTCCGAGCATATCCGCCAGGTGCAGCGCGTTATGTGCAACGGCTGACATGATTTGCAGGTTTTCCGGGCAATTATTCAAGCTATTGAAATCGATGTGGTGGACCACTTCGCCCCGGTTAATTTTCGATTGCTGAAAGAACGATGCAATCAACCGGTGTTCGGCCTTGTTTGCACGCATCGCGCCCTCATTAAACCACCAATAATCGGTCTGCGTACGGCCCTGCTCATGGACGACCGGCCCTTGGAATTTTGTCAGGACCATCAGGCTGTCTCCTGGTTTCAGGTCCTGCAGTGCACGGTATTCGCCGTTTTTTAACCGGAATTTGTGGTTGGCGGTAGCCCGTATGGTTGAGCCGTCGTCCAGGGTCAGTTTGTAAATTTTTTGCTGTTTTCCGGTCATGCGCGGATTCCGCATCCACTGGATTTCCAAACGGCCATTTTCGTCAAGACAATAAACTGGAACATCGCGGCCCTCTTCTGCCAGCTGTTTGATTGGGACCTCTCCCCGCCCGTCGGCCACGGCAACCAGGGTTTCCCCGGTCAGGCACGGATTGGTTGACACCGTGCCAAATCCCAAATCCGCATAACAATCCGGCACCGACTCCCGCAGCACCGTATCCCAGAACAACACACCGGGCTCGGCGCTTTTCCAGGCGTTGTGCACAATTTTTTTCCACAGCTCGGCGGCGTCGATGGTTTTTTGCAGAACGACGTTTTTGCCGTTGACCGGGAAGCGCAGTTCGTAGGGTTTGCCGGCCAGCGCGGCCTGCATAAATGCGTCGTCGATGCGTAGGGAGATATTGGCGCCGGTTACTTTGGTGCGGTCCATTTTGGCATCCACAAATTGCGGGGCATCGGGGTGCCGCACCGACAGGGTGAGCATCAGCGCGCCTCGGCGGCCGTCCTGCGCCACTTCGCGGGTCGAGTTGGAATAACGCTCCATGAAGGGCAAAATGCCGGTACTGGTGAGTGCGCTGTTCATGACCGGTGTGCCGGCCGGGCGGAGGTGCGAAAGATCGTGTCCCACACCGCCGCGGCGTTTCATGAGTTGCACCTGCTCTTCGTCCATCTTCAGAATGGCGCCGTACGAATCGGCGCTACCCTCCACGCCGATCACGAAACAGTTGGACAACGACACGATCTGGAAGGGATTGCCGATGCCGGCCATCGGGCTGCCTTGCGGAACGAGGTAGCGGAAATGGCGCAGCAGCCCCAGGATTTCTGCCGCAGGCAGCGGGTTTTTATAACGTTGCTCCACCCGCAGCAGTTCGTCGGCAATGCGCTGGTGCATTTGGTCGGGCGAACATTCGTAAATCGCGCCGTAGGAATCTTTCAGGGCATATTTGTTCAGCCACACGCCGGCAGCCAGGGTGTCGCCGTTAAAATATTCGGTAGCCCCTGCAAGTGCTTCCTCATGGGTGTAAACGGTGCGCTTTGTCGTTTCTTTTGACGGTTTCGTTTCGGGTTGTTCCAACGTTTTCATGGATCGCTATGACTTAAGGATGTGTGTGTGGCAGTGCATCCTGCCACAGATACGCAGTAGCAGGCATTTAAAAATGAAATGAAAACCCGGTGCAAAAGCATTTTGACCACAGGGCTTTCAACTTGCTGCATCATTGTTTTTCTAAAAAAAACACCGGCGGGAAGGGATGGGAAGTATGTTGAGCAAACATACCAAAATGAGGGCGATTACCGAAGGGCATTCCAGAGAAAAATGGATAAAAAAAAGGCGGCCCGAAAGCCGCCCAAAGGGTTTTAGATGCTAACAACTTCACCATCAGGATTTAATGAATGAAGTGTTGAATGTGGCGCCTGCCGTTGGCAGAACAACCGTATAAAGGCCGGGTGCAAGTCCCGGAGGAAGTGGTATTTGAACCCGGTTCATTCCGGCGTGCAAACTTGTTTTTTCGGCAAAAACCAGGCGCCCGAGCGGATCGAAGACCTGTACTTGCGTTTGTACTTCTTCCGGGTTTTCCAGTTCCAGGGTAAACTGTCCGGAAACCGGGTTGGGATAGAGTTTGATCGCCTGTTTTTCAACAAAAAGTTCGTGCACCGGGCTCGCCAGTGGTTGGGCCATGAATACCAGGTCGCGCATATCGCTGATGGATGTGTTCCGGCGGATAATGTCGGCGAGCCGGGTGTTTTTGATTTCGGCAATTTCTTCGGGGCTGAATGCCGGATCATTTTCATAGTAAAACCGGTCGCCATCGCGCAGGGCGGTAAACTGCCGGGCAATGATGGTCATGGCAGTCGGGCCAAACAATGCGTCGGGCATGTGGTCTTCCGAAAGCATGCCCACCCAGGGGTCAATGGCATTGATATCCTGATATAGATTTTGCAACGCCATATTCATCAGCGGGTCGGTTGTGATTTCCGCAAAATTATCGAAAGTGGGCAGGCCGTAATCAGCGCGCACGGTATTGTAATCAGCCAAGCCGCGGTCGCGGCCGCGCTGGATGTTGATGGCAACCAGATCCAGGCCGCCGGCGCCGGGCGGGCCGAAAAGGAAGTTTCGAAGATCGTCGATCACCTTGCAGTCGAAATCCTGGGCAACCACAGTAGACATACCCATCAGGTAGGGCTCAATACCGCCCACTTCGGTGGTGGCTGAAGGGTTGAAAAAAGCGTCGCGCAGGAGCACATTGCCCTGGGGCATGTAGTTGCCGGCATTATCCATCCGGATGAGCACACTGTTGATGGTTGAATGGCCGTAACGGTACGCGGCGGCGGAGAAAATATTTTCGATACCGGGGTTGACGTCGGGTTTATAGCCGCTGTAGGGCGCGAGGTGCACGCCCAGCGTCGGCAGCCATTCTTCGTAAGTAATGGCTTGCAGGAGTGCGCCTACACGCCGGCGGGCTTCTTCATATAGTTCGCCGTCGCCCCAACTTGGGTTTTCCGCTAAAAGTTTGGTGCAAAGCCGGTTGTGTTCGCGGGCAAAAAGGGTGTGTATGGCCAGGAGAAAGGGGTTTTCGTTGGCCCGTTCATCGCCGGCGACAAACCATTTTTGCACAAAAGGAAGCGGCATTGCCATGCCGGGCGCCTGCTGGTCGAGCGGGGCGGCATACTCACCGGTCACCGTGTTGAAGGGCAGTAATTTGCCGTCGGAAAGTTTCAGCTTGCCCCGGCTGTACATGCGCAGCCAGCTGGCGCGGTTAAAATCGGAGCCGTACACCGCCGAGCCGTCGATGAACGCCGATATTTTATTGAAAAAACGCCTGGGGTTGTTCGGGTCGGTTCCTGTGGAGGGGTCGTACAACGAACGAAGCATGTGTATTTGTACGGCGCCGGTGCCGTTGGGGTCGAAAAAATAGTCATACGGGGGTACGGCAATGGGCATGGCCTCGGTGGGGTGGTCCGGTACCAGGGTGATGTCGTGGTCGATAAATTGCCCCCAGGCCCAGGCATAGGCGCTCAGGCCGCGGGGGTCGTCGTCGAGGGCGCTCTGGCTGAAAATCAGGTTGCTGATATGCCTGGGGTTGGGCCGGTCGGCGCCGGCAGGGGCGGCATAGCCATCGGCAAAGGCATCCGTGCCCGGGTGCTGCAAATGCGCATCCACAGCGCCCCAGCCCGGATTTCCGGCGTTGTTAAAGCGCCCGTCGAGCATACGGTACTCCTGCGCATGCGCCCAAAAAGGGAAAAAAAGGACCAGGCAAATGCCTGAAATCAGGTGGTAGATAAATTTCATAAGACGGGAAGATTAGACAAGATGAAAACGCAAGATTTCCAAAATCCGGCCTAACCGCAAGGTGCTCCCGTAATGATTGCCGTCAGCCGGCCCGGTGATTTTGGTCAGTCCCGGGCGCGTTTAGTTCCTCTGTCATGGACAGCAGGTTCAATCCGGCGTCAAAAACGGCATCGAAAACGAACTTTTCACCCCGCTGCACGAAGTCGTAAATAACCAGGTCGGTTGCCGGCAGGGGTACTTCAGCCAGCCGCTCGTGCGCGATCCATTCCAGGACACCTTCATCGCAAAACGGAGGCTCCTGATACGGGATGTCGGCCAGGTAGATGTAGCACAACCAGTTGTAATCAACCGGCGCAGTTTCGCAAAGTATCCCGCAGAGTACCGGATTGACAATGGAAATGCCGGTTTCTTCCCGGGTTTCGCGCACAGCGGCATCCACCGGGCGCTCGTGGGCTTCCAGTTTCCCACCCACCGGGGCGTAGCGGCCGGCGTTGGGCGCTTTAGCCCGGCGCAGCAGCAGGTAGCGGTTGCCGCAGCGCAAAATGACCATGACAGCGATTTTTTTCATAGGCGGCAAATTTCGGATTTCAACCCAACTCCCGGTTAACCTGTGCGAGGTGTAAATGTCAATCATAACCTAATGCAACCATTCGGCCACCAATAATCCTTTTGCCTTTTGCGTTTTCCCATGTACCTTTGCAGCCCTTAAACACAATTATCACAACACTGATTTTTTATCTATGAAGAAAACATTTGTGCTGACATTCGGCCTGGTGCTTACACTTGCCTTCAGCAGCTTCGCGCAAAAGTTCGGTTACCTCAATTCGGTGGCCCTGCTTTCTGAATTGCCTGAAGTAAAACAAGCCGACAGCGACTTAAAAGCGTTTCAAACACAGCTGACAAAACGCGGACAGGAAATGGTCAAAGAATTACAGGACAAGGCCACTGAACTGGATCGCAAAAAAGAGCTTGGCACGATTGCGCCCAAAGATTACCAGACTAAAGCTGCCGAACTTCAGGCAGAAGAAACAGCAATTGGCGAATATGAAAAGGAGGTGTATGATAAACTCTCTAAAAAGCGCGAAGAACTCTACAAGCCGATCCTGGAAAAAGTAAATACAGCCATGCAGGATGTAGCAAAAGAAAATGGTTACCTCCTTGTATTCGACACCAGCACGCAGGTGCTGCTCTACGCACATGAATCACTTGATGTGACTAATCTTGTAAAAGCAAAATTGGGAATACCTGCATCAACGAGCGGCGGCGGACAATAACTACGACCGTATATTCGCACATACAATGAAAATGGGGTTTCCTGGCCGGAAACCCCATTTTTGTGCCCACAATTCGCTTTTTCCGAACCACGAAAACAATGCAATGCTAAAATACGAAAGCATCCCCGGCCCTGTCGGTATCTTCGACTCCGGCTATGGCGGCCTCACCGTGTTCAAAGAAATTGCCGCGCTGCTTCCGCAATACGACTACATTTATTTCGGCGACAATGCCCGGGCGCCCTACGGCATTCGCTCCTTCGACACTATTTATAAATACACCCTGGAGTGTGTGCGCCATTTATTCGATCAGGGCTGCCACCTCGTTATTTTAGCCTGCAATACCGCTTCGGCCAAGGCGCTGCGCACCATTCAGCAGCACGACCTGAAGGCCTTTCCGGCCTCCTACAACGTACTCGGCGTTATTCGCCCGACAACCGAGATCATCGGAAACCTGACCAGCACCGGGCACGTAGGCATAATGGCCACCACCGGTACGGTACAATCGCAGTCCTACGTAGTTGAAATTGAAAAGTTTTTTCCCGACGTGCACGTCTTTCAGCAGGCTTGCCCCATGTGGGTACCGCTGATCGAAAATAACGAACACACCAGCGCGGGCGCCGACTTTTTTGTAAAAAAATATATCGACGCCTTGCTGGCCCAATCCGATAAAATAGACACCATCGTGCTCGGTTGCACGCACTATCCCTTACTTTTGGATAAAATCCGGGAGATGGTGCCCCCCAGCATCAAGTTGGTTTCCCAGGGAGAAATTGTAGCTGATCGCCTGGCCGATTACCTCCGGCGGCATCCGGAGATCGAAACCATGTGCCGGAAAACCGGGCAATACCGTTTTTTTACCACCGAAACACCGGAAGTGTTCGACGAAAAAGCGCAATTGTTTTATGGAAAGGCGGTGCGCTCGGCGCATTTTGAACTTTAATTTATTCCCAGGGCTGAAGCCCTGGGCGAAGAATTCCTGCTGAACATCAGGAAATGTTTTTTAATTGGCCGGGGCGTTTGCCGTCCTATTTCGTAAAACGGAAGCCCTGGGCGAAGAAATTAAGTGCAATCATGCAACCCGGGTTCTTCGCCCAGGCATTTATGCCTGGGAAAAATTAAAATTTCGGGCAAAGAATTTCCTCGTTTTGGTATTCCCCTAAATAAGCAATCGAAATTTCAAAAGCGCCCTGGCGTTGCCCAAACGAAAGTGCGTTGGGGTTCAGATCGTAGCTCAGGCCAAACAATACGTTGTTGAACTCGATGCCCACCAGCGCGACCACGGCATCCAGCCCAAACGACGACTCCGTACGCACCGGGCGCAGCCAGCCGCCAATGTGAAACGCTGTGGAACCGTATTTGCCCAGGGCCGTACGGAAGTTGGCGCCGGCGTTGATTTGCATGTGCGGACCCTGCTGGGCAAACAAAACACGGGGTAAAAAAGACGTGCGGCTGGTGCCGATGGGAATATTGGCCGACACCTGGGCGGAGAGCTTGCGGTACAGTTTTTCACCCGGCAAATCGTCGCCGTAAAAAGATACCCTCGGCTCCATAATGTGGTGCATGGCCAAACCGGCAAAAAATGCCCCGGTGCGGCCGAACCGCGCGGAATAGTTGAGGCCGACATTAAAATCCGGGTAGGCAAAATTGTTTTCCGGAAGCACTTCCCCGGTGGGCAGCACATACCCGCTCAGGCCGTCAAATTCGTCCTGAAATTCCAGCGATTCGTAGTTGACGTTCCGCTGGGTCAGGCCGCCCTGAATTCCGAGCGACAAGAATTGGCGGTTGTCGGCGCTCAACGATTTGTGATACGCCAGCGACAAGGCAATTTGTGTGGTGCTGAAATCCACCACATTTACCTTATCGGTAAAAAACATCAGGCCCAGGCCGATCGCATCGTCATGTACCCGTTTGCCCGGCGCGTCAAAACGCAGGTCGGAGGCGACGGCGAACGTGCGGATCGGGTTGTCGAGCACCTTTTTCCATTGGTCGCGGTAAATGGTGCCAACCCGGTAGCGCCCTTCAAAAGCGCCGGTCAGGCCGGGATTGAGCATCAGGGGCGATGCGTAAAACTGGGTGAATTGCTGGTCCTGTGCCGCCAGATTTTGCAGCAAAACAAACAGGAATGCGGAGTAAAGGAGAATTTTCTTCATGCGTTTGGGTAAAAATTTCGGCAAAAATAGGTTTTGCTTCCTGGAGTTTGAACTTTGTTTAACCACGGATGCCCGGAAATTGACCGGTTCGTGCCGCAATTAAGCCAATCCCGCGGTGAAAATCAACGAATGCCTAAACGAGCCGGCCGCATAAAAATTGGATTTTGGGATAGTTTAATACTTTGCGCCTGTAAACCGGAACCGGTTTGCCGGCTCTTGACCAATCCAATTTTATCCAGTTCGCACCAAATCATTTTTTCAACATGAAAAACAACGACACCATTCGCCTTTGGCTCATATGCTTTGGGCTGATTTTCGCTCAACTCCTTGCTGCCCAGGAACCCAAGGCGCCAATGCCAACAGATACCCTGCCTCCGGCTACCGTAGCGGCGAAAGACAGCACCACCAAAAAAGAACAAAAGAAAGGCCCCAAGCCCTACGATAAAGTCATTACGAAGGAGGCTGTTTCCACGCACGGCCTGTTCAGCGTGCACCGCATCGAGGATAAATTTTATCTGGAGATACCCGATTCCATTTTCGGCGCCGAAATGATGACCGTCACACGGATGGCCAAAACGCCAACCGGCGCAGGCTACGGTGGCGAGCAGGCCAACCGCCAGGTCATCCGCTTCGAGCGGGGCCCGTCGGACAATGTTTTCCTGCGCGCAGTCGCCTACCGGAATGTCAGTCCCGATTCGTTGCAGCCTATTTACAAGGCGGTGCAAAATTCAAACGTTGACCCGATTGCGGCGGCGTTCGACATAAAATCGGTTCGTAAAGACACCTCGGTGGTCATTGAGGTAACCGATTTTTTCAAGGAAGAAAACCAGGTGTTTGCCATGTCGCCGCTGGCCAAACAACGATACAACCTCGCCGACCAGCAAAAAGACCGGAGCTACATCGAAAGTATCCGTACCTACCCGATCAACACCGAAATCCGGACGATCAAAACGTTTAAAGTCAAACCGCCTTCACTGAATTCCGGTGGCGATGACCGCCCTTCCCGGACGGTCAACCTACCCGGCGGTTCCGATGCCGGCGTGGTTACGTTTGAAATGAACAGTTCCATCATTTTGCTGCCGCGCAAACCGTTTCGCAAACGGTTTTTCGATCCGCGGGTGGGCTATTTTGCCACCGGCTACACGGTGTACGAAGACGACCAGCAACGCGCCGAAGGTGAAATATTTGCCGTGCGCTGGCGCCTGGAGCCCAAAAACAACGCCGACTTGTTGCGCCAGCAAAAAGGTGAAAAAATTGAACCGGCCAAGCCCATCGTGTTTTACATCGACCCGGCTACGCCGAAAAAATGGCGGCCGTACCTGATCAAAGGCGTGCAGGACTGGCAGCCCGCTTTTGAACAAGCCGGTTGGAAAAACGCCATCCAGGCCCGGGAATGGCCTGAGGGTGATAGCACAATGAGCCTCGAAGACGCCCGCTTTTCGGTGATCCGTTATTTTGCGTCGGATATTCAGAATGCCTACGGCCCGAATGTGCATGACCCGCGCACCGGCGAAATTCTGGAAAGCCATATCGGCTGGTATCACAATGTGATGAAGCTGCTCAAATCATGGTATACCACCCAAACAGGCGCCGTGGATGCCCGGGCCCGTAAAAATGAGTTTGACGACGAACTGATGGGTACGCTGGTGCGCTTTGTGTCGGCACACGAAGTCGGGCACACCCTGGGCCTGCGCCATAATTTTGGCGCCAGCAACGCAACGCCGGTGGAAAAACTGCGCGACAAAAAATTTATGGACGCCAACGGACACACCTCTTCCATCATGGACTATGCCCGGTTCAACTATGTTGCCCAACCCGAAGACGGCATCACCGACCTGCTGCCCCGCGTGGGCGATTACGACCGCTGGGCCATCGAGTGGGGGTACAAACCGATTTACGGCACCAAAGACGCGGAGGAGGATAAAAAAGTCCTGAACCGCTGGTATAAAGAAAAAGCCGAACGCAATCCACGCCTGCATTTTCTTACCGAAAGCAGCGCCTACGACCCCCGCGCTCAAAGCGAAGATCTGGGCGACAACTCTATGCTGGCCTCCGAGTACGGGATCAAAAACCTGCAACGTATCCTGCCCAACGCCATCGACTGGACCCGGGAGGAAGCCGAAGATTACGATATGGCGAACGAACTCTACAACAACGTCGTCGGGCAATACCGGCGCTACATCGGTCATGTCACCAAATGGGTGGGCGGGGTATTCGAAACCCCCAAAACCGGCGACCAGTCCGGCACGGTGTACGAGGTGGCCCCGGCTGCCATGCAGCAGGATGCAGTTGCTTTCCTGAACCGGCATTTGTTCCAAACGCCGGAGTGGCTTTTCGATCCAAAAGTCCTGCGCATGCTGCGCCCCGATAACGGCGTGAACACCGTGGCCGGGTTACAGTCGGGCACGCTGAACAGCCTGTTTGGCGCCAGCCGCCTGCAACGCATGATCGAGAATGAAACGATCGATCCGCAAGCCTACACGGTGGCCCGGCTTTTTGCCGACCTGCACACGGGTATCTGGAGCGAACTGCCGGCGCAGCAACCTGTAAGCGTACACCGCCGCAACCTGCAAAAAGTTTTTGTGGAAGACCTGATCGACCTGTACCGGCCGGCTGAAAAATCGGGCGCTGCCACCCTGAAAAATACGGATGTGCCATCGCTGGCCCTGTACACGCTCAAGCGCCTGCGCACCGATTTGGCAGCTGCTGCAAATACCTACAACGATGCGCTCAGCCGCAGCCATTTTGAAGATTGCCTGAACCGGATCGAGACGGCGCTGGATACGGGTGGGCGGAAGTGAGTGCGTAACGGCGGGTACTCGGGGTTGTGTCAAAAGGGTTCCTCGCGAAAAATGCGACAAATTTTTCACCGAGACGCCGAGGCGCGGAGGATTACACTTGGCGTCTTGGCGTCTTGGCGGTGAAAAAGAACAATCTACGGCGGGAAATTTTCCGCAGCGACTTTTGACACAACCCCGAGTATATACAACTGTTTTGTTCAGGATTCAATTTCTTTGATTTCCCGAAGAAAGGCCATTGATTTTTGTAGTTTTTTGTCCGGAAACTGTTTCAGGAAAAATACTATAATGACAGCGATAATAAGACTTCCAATAGTATAGCTGATTAGCCAGGTCCCTAAAGAATATAGATCAAAATTAA
This sequence comes from Lewinellaceae bacterium, assembly GCA_016716135.1. Classification (GTDB taxonomy): domain Bacteria; phylum Bacteroidota; class Bacteroidia; order Chitinophagales; family Saprospiraceae; genus M3007. The sequence continues at coordinate 840,025 of JADJWX010000002.1, forward strand.
AAAAACATTTGGCTATAAAAATCAGAAATGCGAATGAAAATGCTGGGATTATAACATACAATATATTTATTTCCAGTGATTGAAGGTAATTTAATCTTTCTATGGTTTTTTGTGTCTGAAGTACGGATTGTCTTGAGTCAATGCTATAAAACAAGTATAGTTTGTATCCACAGAAAACCAAACTGAAAATAGAAAAGGTTATTAAGATAAATGCCGGAAGTGCAAATTTTATACTTGTTAATTGATTTGGCAAGCAGCTCAACAGGAAATACAGAAAAGGAATATTGAATACAATTTCAATTATGCTTTCCCAGTTTATTTCATGCAGGTTGTCTTTAATTTTTTGTATGCTTACTTCTTTCAATAAATCTTTATTTAATTTAGTTTTATTGTCAATGTTTTTATCAAAATTGTTCCAAATCTCGGTTAATTCTTGCAAGTCCATTTTTTATTGATTTTATGTGTTTGAGTATGACCGCAGTTTGTTTTTTATTCTGTTTATTTTAGTGGAAACATTGCTTTCTGAAATGCCAATGACATCTGAAATTTCCTTGTTCTTTAATCCCTCCAAATAGAGAATAATAATTGCTTTTTCAAAGGAGTTTAGATTTTCAATTAGTTGGTATAATAGGTCAAGTTTCTGACCGATTAGTTCGCCTTCATCACAGGTTAATAATTCGAGTTCTTGCCGATAGATTGCATGGTTTTTTCTTCGTGTATTTTCTTTTCTTAAAAATGAAATAGAAACATTTATGGCAATCCGGTAAATCCAGGTTGTTTGTGCATATGTGGTATCAAATGTTGGATATGATCTCCAAAGTTGAAGTATAATTTCCTGGATCAAATCTTGCCGGTCTTCTGCTTTCCGGCAATACACATTTGCGATTTTAAAAATTAACCGCTTATTGTGTTCAAGCAATTTCAGAAACTGCGCTTCCTGTACGTTTAAATGTTTCAACTTTTGGAATTGGTTAGAACCTGTTTGCCTTATTATTCGCAAGTATGCCCAAAAATTCACAGGCCGGACTACTTTTTTAAAAATCGCTTCCATGGAAAAAATCAACCTTTCGGAAAAACTCACCCGTTTCACCGACCATTGGAATCCCCGCATCGTCGGTGCATTGAACGGCCAGCACGTCAAACTCGCCAAATTCCAGGGCGCCTTCATCTGGCACAAACATGATGATGAAGATGAGTTGTTTTTGGTGCTCAACGGCCGGTTTACTATGGAATTTCGCGACCGCAGGGTGGAACTTGGCGAGGGCGAATTCCTCATCGTTCCCCGCGGGGTGGAGCACCGGCCGGTGGCAGAAGAAGAAGTGTCGGTGCTGCTGTTCGAACCGGCAGGGACGCTGAATACCGGCGATCAGACCGGCACGCTGACGCGGGAAACGCTGGATTGGATTTGAACCGGAATCAGCGGGTTGGGCATGCGCGCGAGGAAGCCGCCGCATTTTCGCAAGGCCTCGATTACAGGAGCCAGATTGTCCGCGGCTAATTCCGCTTCAGCCTGAACGCCACCTTCCCATATTTCCTGCCGGAATATTTTTTCAAAAGGGAATTGCCGGAGCAAACCGGCATCCGGGCAGCGGCAGTACACCCGCAAGGTTTCAAAAAAGTGCAGCGGTTTTGCCGGAGGGCAAGGGCCGGTCGATCACCTCAACGATATGCGTGATCTCCGGGTCGTCCAGGATTTCTGAAGGCTCGAATATGAAATTTTCCGGCGGCAACGGTCGGGTTTTGAAGCGGTCGCGTACACAAATACGGACAATCTGCCCGGGCGCTGTGCCATTCATGCCGGAGAGGATGTCATAAAATCCTTGCCCAACCGTACCAAAACCGAAAAGACCAATTTTTGCTTTCATAATGCGGATGGATTGGCGGGCACCCCGGTTGCGGCAATTGCCGGCCGAACGCCGGGCTGCTGATTTTTCAAAAATGCGTCCAGCACCCGGCTCAGGGATTTGGTCTCGGTCAAAAAGCCGTCGTGGCCATACTCCGACCGGATGCTGCGCCATGCCGCCCCGGAAATATGCCGCGCCAAAAACGCCTGCTCCTCCGGCGGAAACAACAAATCGCTCGATACCGACACGACCAGCGTACGCGCCCGGATACCTGCCAGCGCGGCTTCCAGCCCCGGTCGCCCCCGGCCGATATCGTGCGTATCCATGGCCTTGGAAAGCACCCAGTACGAAAAAGCGTTGAATCGGCGCGCCAGTTTTTCGCCCTGGTACCGCTGGTACGACGCGGCGGGGTAGTTGTCGAGCAAACCGGGTTCCCGGGGCTGTTGGGTGTTGCCGTAGGCGTGGTAGTGGCGGTAACTCAGCAGGGCAATGCTTCGGGCAGTCTTCATGCCCTGAAGCCCTGCTGTTTCAGATTCCTCCGGCCAGCTCGGGTCGTTGGCAATGGCCAGACGCTGGCTTTCGTTGAACGCCACACCCCAGGGTGAGTGCCGGGCATTGGTGGCGATGAGTGCCAGATTTTTGAACAGTTCGGATTTCAGGATGGCCCACTCCAATGCCTGTTGGCCGCCTTGCGAACCGCCGATTAACAAGTGGATTTGCCGGATGCCCAGGTGTTGCCGCAGGGCTTCGTGTGCCTGCACCATGTCGCGGATCGTAATCGCCGGAAAGTGGTGGAAGTACGGCTTACCGTGCTCCGGGTTGGTGCTGAGCGGGCCGGTGGTGCCGTAGCAGGAGCCCAGATTGTTGGCGCAAACGATAAAATAACGCGCCGGGTCGAGCAGGTTGCCGGGGCCGACCAACCCTGCCCACCAGTCCTGCGCGTCGCTGTTGGCCGTGAGGGCGTGGCAAACCCAGATGACATTGCTGTCGTCGGGCGCGCGGGTGCCGTAGGTATGGTAGGTGATGTCGAGTGCCGGGAGCTGCTGGCCGTTTTCCAGTGGGAAGGGGCCGGGGTGGCGGTATATTTTATGTGCGGACATGCTGTGCTAAGTTTTTGAAAATGAGCTGGGTGGAAGGTTACTCGTCCTACGACTTCAAGTCGTAGGACGAGTGTGCACTGTTCTCACGCATCCAACAGTTTTTTTGCAAAAACCGCATCGAAGGCTTGTTGCAAATCGGCCTTGATGTCGCCGATAAACTCAATACCGGTGGAAATGCGGAGCAGCCCGGGCACTACACCTGAAGTGCGCTGTTCATCCGGCGAAAGTTGCTCGTGCGTAGTGCTTGCCGGGTGGATGATCAGCGTTTTGGCATCGCCGACATTGGCCAGGTGGCTGATGAGTTCCAGTTTGTTGACCAACTGGTCGGCTTGTTCCTTGCTGCCTTTGATTTTGAACGACAATACCCCGCCGTAGCCGTTTTTCAGGTACTTGTTCGCCATGTCGTGGTAGGGTGAGGACGTCAGGCCCGGGTAGTTGACAAACTCGACATTCGGGTGTTTTTCGAGCCATTTGGCGAGTGTCAGCGCGTTGTCGACCTGCCGTTGTACCCGGAGCGAGAGCGTTTCCAAACCCTGGAGAAACAAAAAGGAGTTGAAGGGGCTGAGGGCAGGGCCGTAGTCGCGCAGGCCTTCGACGCGGGCGCGGATGATGAAGGCGATATTGCCGAAAGGCCCCCCGTTGCCGAACACTTCCCAGAAACGCAGGCCATGATACCCTTCGCTGGGCTCGGTAAACTGCGGGAATTTGCCATTGCCCCAGTTGAAATTGCCGCCGTCGATGATCACGCCGCCAATACTGGTACCGTGTCCGCCGATCCACTTGGTGGCACTGGCGACCACAATGTGGGCCCCATGTTCCAGCGGGCGGAAGAGGTAGCCTCCGGCGCCAAAGGTGTTGTCCACGATGAGCGGTATCTGGTAGCGTTCGGCGATGCGGGCGATCCGTTCAAAATCGGGGATGTTGAAGCCGGGATTGCCGATGGTTTCCAGGAAAAGCGCTTTGGTGCGGGCGTCGATCTGTTTTTCAAAGGAAGCCGGGGCGTCGCCGTCGGCAAAACGGACTTCCACGCCAAGCCGTTTGAACTGGACTTTGAACTGGTTGTACGTGCCGCCGTAGAGGAAAGAGGTGCTGACAAAATTGTCGCCGGCTTCCAGGATATTGCTCAGCGCGATAAACTGTGCGGCTTGTCCGCTGGCGACAGCCAGAGCCGCCACCCCGCCTTCGAGGGCCGCAATGCGCTTTTCAAGCACGTCGGTGGTGGGGTTCATGATGCGGGAGTAAATGTTGCCGAATTCACGCAAACCGAAGAGGTTCGCCGCGTGCTCCGAGTCGTTGAACACGTAGCTGGTGGTTTGGTAAATCGGGACGGCGCGGCTGTTGGTGGTCGGGTCGACCTCTTGGCCGGCGTGGAGTTGGAGGGTATCAAAGTGATGCTGCGGTGCATTTGCCATGGTACTCGGATTTTTTTTGTGAAAAAGGATGGGTGGAAAAGGGAAATGGACTACTGTTTTTTTCAGAATCAACCAAAACGGTGTTACAAGTTTGGCGGCCTTGGTAGTTGAGTTTCCAGGGTACTTGATTCAGCTGCCGTTTATTTTGAGCGGATTAACGTTTATGCCATTTGGCCGTTTGATGAACCGGAATGGCAAACCTGTTGGCGGCAAAGCCACCTTTCTGGCCGGCGTGGCGTTGGCGGGTGTTAAAATTATGCTGCGGTGCATTTGCCTTGGAACTCGAATTTTTTGTGAAAAAAAATGGGTGGAAATAGAAAAAGCCCTTTCACACGGGATGTGTGAAAGGGCTTCCGAAAGTTTGTTTTTTAAGCTAAAACTTATGTCGTATGGAAGGGCAATCCTCTCTCACATCGTGCGCGGGGAGCACACATGCAACACATACAACACATCATGTTTTGAGAAAGGAATGGCATAAAATCAGTTGCGTTTAGCAGGTGCAAGGATAGCGGGATTGCAGCGAGGAATCCAAACCGGCGGCGAAAATTTAAGGTTTGCTTAACAGGGTGGAGATTATGGCGATTTCCGGTAACTGCTTGACTAACAAATGCATAATACATCTGATGTTTTACCGGAAAAATTTTAAAAAATTAGGACTGCCCGGTATTCAACAGTGCTTCGGCCAGATTTTTCCAGGAAAATCGCGCCTTTTCCCTGCGCACCCCGGCGGTCATTTCTGCACCCCGGTTGTTTTCAAAAAAATCGCGCATGGCGCCGGCAATTGTTGCTGCGACCGCGAGGGTGGCCCCTACGGGTGGTACCACGTATCCGGAAACGCCGTGGGAGACAATTTCCGCTAAGCCGCCGACATCGGTAACCACCATCGGTTTTTCAAAATGATAAGCGATTTGGGAAATGCCGCTTTGGGTGGCGGTTCGGTAAGGTTGCACCACCAGATCGGCCGCGGAGAAGAAAAAACGCACCTGATCGGCGGGGATAAAATCGGTGAAAAGGTGCACGCGTTCTGCCAGCCCATGCCGGTCGATGATGGCCTGGTAGGTTTCCCGGTTTTCGTAACATTCGCCGGCGACAACGGCATGGATTTCAGGTGTTTGCGCCAGCGCTTCCAGCAACAGATCCAGCCCTTTGTACGCCCGGATAAAGCCGAAAAAGAGCGCCAGTGGTACCTGTTCGGGCAGCCCGAGCTGAAGGCGGGCGGTGCGTTTTTCCACCGGATCGCCGTAGTTGTCGTAGATGGGGTGGGGGGCGTAGCGGATGGCCCCAACCTCTGCCGCCGGTAAAAACCCTGCAATTTCCTCGCCGACCGAGCGCGACATCACCACAAAATCGTTGCAAGCGCCGACGAAATAGCGGGCGAACAACCGGTCGCCGGGGCGTTTTTCATGGGGAATGATGTTGTCGACCAGGGCCGTGATTTTTGGTTTTTTTCTTGAAAACCAGCGCGCTACGCGCAAAACCGTACCCAGGCAGGGGCCCATGAACGGCAGCCAGAACCGCACGATGATTTGGCCGGGTTGTTCGCGGGCAATTTGCCGGCCCACGGCGAGCCAGTTGAATGGATTTACGGAGTTGAGCCGGGTTTTAATGATAAGACCGGGCGGTGGCGGATCGTCGGTAAATTGGGTTTTTCCCGGAAAAAGAAATGCCGGGTATTGGAGTTTGAAACTGTAAATAACCACTTCGTGTCCAAGCGTTTGCAGTTCCTGTGCCAGGCGTTCGGAGGAAGCGGCAATGCCGCCGCGTAGCGGATGGGCTGGTGAGAGGAGGACGATTTTCATTGCCGAATCGGTTCGAATTTTTCAATAAAATCGAAGCCCAGAGCGCCCGATTTTATGCTGAGCCGGAGCGAATCACCGGCCCGGGCGGCTTCCCAATCGGCCTGGTTGGGCAGGAAGTTCCGGTTCGCGCCATTGAGTTCGAATGAAAATGCACGTTTTTCACCCGATCCGGATTTTTCGCGCAAGAGTACAGTTTTTGTTCGCCGCTCCGGTTCCAAAGGGTGCCGGTTGAAATACCCGAGGCCGGTGAGCAATATGATAAACGCAAGCAAGCCGATCACCAGCTGGTACTTTTGTTGCTCTTCGGCTTCCCGGATGTGTTGGAGCCAAAGATTCCGGGCGAAGGTGGAATAGACCAGCGCGGCAACCAGGCTAACCGGCACCAGCGTTGCGTAGCACCAAACCGGATTGAGGAGGTTGTCATACTGGCGCGGCATAACCACGATAAACAGCAGCATCCCTAACAAATGGAAAGACCAAAACAACACCACTTTCAGAAATTCCGGTTTTTCGCTGATCAGGCCTTTTGCCTGGTCCATTCGTTTGTCAAACAAATAGGCCATCAGGCCCACCCCGCCCAGCATCAGGATGGTACCGGGGATTACCCAATGCAGCTGATCCAGGAGGCGGCAATCAAAACAACCCTGCATCCAAAACAAGCCGCTGGAGATGGTCATGGCGCCGCAGACTATGGCCGTTTTACTAAAAAAAGTATCCGAGCGCCAGTACCGCAGGATCTCGCCGTCGAAAAGAAAGGTAAGCAAGGTAACGGCCCAAATCAGCAAAGGAAAACTGAAGGATTTTGCTGCTACCTGGTAGGATTCCGAAACGGATTCCGGCCACTTAAGCAGGTAAGCGCCGGTAGCGGCGCAGAGCAATACAGTCGATCGGAGCACCAGGTTGTACGACATGGTCAGCGTTCTTCTTCGATCAGGTATTCATTCCGGCTGCTCGAATTCCGGTTGACAATTTCAGCGATAAATCCGGTGAGAAACAGCTGCGTGCCCACGATCAGGGCCAGAATACCGAAATAAAACAGCGGCCGGTCGGCAATGCCGTATTCTTTGTACACGATTTTAGCCCAACTGAGGTAGGCCAGAAAAACAAAGCCGAGCAGAAAACTGAGTACCCCCAGCGTGCCGAAAAAGTGCATGGGCCGTTTGCCGAATTTTCCGACAAAATAAACCGACAGCAGGTCCAGGAACCCGTTGATGTAACGCTCCCAACCGTATTTGGAGTGGCCGTATTGCCGGGCGCGGTGCTCCACCACCTTTTCGCCGATTTTGGTGAAACCGGCCCATTTGGCCAGTACGGGAATCCAGCGGTGCATTTCGCCGTACACTTCCACGGCTTTCACCACGGGCTGGCGGTAGGCCTTGAGGCCGCAGTTGAAATCGTGGAGTTTTATGCCGCTCATGCTGCTGGCTACGGCGTTGAACAGTTTGCTGGGCAGGCGTTTTTCCAGGGGGTCGTGGCGTTTCTTTTTCCAGCCGCTCACCAGATCGAAGTTTTCTTCAGTGATCAGGCGGTACAGCTCCGGAATTTCATCGGGGCTGTCCTGCAAGTCGGCGTCCATGGTAATGACCACCTGGCCGCGGGCCGCCTGAAAACCCATATGCAGGGCTGCGGATTTGCCGTAGTTCCGGCGGAATTTGATCGCGCGCACATTCGGGTTGCCGGCTTGCAGTTTTTCGATGACGGCCCAGGAATTGTCGGTACTGCCATCGTCAACAAAAATAATTTCATAGGTATAGCCCGCTTGCTCCGCAACACGGCGAATCCAGGCTTCGAGTTCGGTCAGGCTCTCGGCTTCGTTTTTAAGTGGAATTACTAGAGACAGGTTCATTTTATTGGACTTGTTTTTCACCACGGCGGCACGGAGAATACGGCGACAAATCTCCGCATCCTCCGTGCCGTCGTGGTGAAAAAATCGAATACGCGCTAGAGTTCAAATTTAGTCTGCGGATTTGGCCGGATTCGTTTTTTCTTTTGCCCCGGCACATGTTCCTCCCGCTCGACAAACACCGGCAGCAGTGGCGCCGAATCTTTACTGACCGGGATAGCATAGCGGCGCGGCCAGGATTTGCCGGCAAGCATACTTTCCCAGCGGTTGTACAATTGCGCTTGCTGATCCGGGCTGAGGCGGGGGTGTTCATCATAAAAACCCTTGGCGGCGCGTTGTCGCCGGGCTTCGTACAACGAAACGGCGCAGGCAACCGAGATATTGAGGCTTTCGGTAAAACCCACTTGCGGGATCAGGAAATTTCCGTCGGCCATAGCAAGTGCTTCGGCGGTAACACCCTCGTCTTCATTGCCGAAAAGCAGTGCAGTCGGCACCGTAAGATCAAGATCGTAAAGCGACGTGCTTTCTTCGCCCAGGCGGGTAACCAGAATGCGTTGGTAGCGTTCGCGCACCCGTTTGAAACATTCTTCCAAATCGTTAAACACATAAAAGTCGATCCACTTGAAAGCGCCCCCGGAGGTTTTTTTGCCCAGTTTGAGGCCGCGTTTTTTCAGGTAGTCTTCGGTGTACACGACAAATATTTCGCGCACACCCACGGCATCACACGAGCGCAATACGGCGCTGATATTCAACGGATCGAAGATATTTTCCAGCACGACAGTCAGGTCGGACTGGCTGCGGCGGATTACTTCCCGGATTCGATGTTCGCGCGATGGTGTCATGTAACGCCGCTTGTTAGCCGGCGAATAAAATTTGTACGTTAAAAAAACAAAACCAACATTACACCGGTACAGCCGGCACTGGAATTCAAAGGTGAAAATACTAAAAAGCCGGGTAGATCAATTGCCGGCCAGGCGCTTGGCTTCTTCCCGCATTTCTTCCATCATTTTTTTGGTACTTTCAGCGCCGTTGGCATAATTGTTAAATGTCGGCGCGATGGAGTCGAAGTGCATTTTGGCCTGGTTGGGATTGAGGCTGCCGTTTTGAACGTTCGTATTCATATCGGTCAGTTCCGGAATTACCCGGTCGTACATCATAAGCATAGCGCCGGTTTTAGATTCGAAAACCTCGACCCTGCGCAATAATTCGGAGAAGCCGGAATTGGGATCGGCTTTGACGCTTTCAGGGACGTTGTTGAGTTCTGTGCGGAGATCGTTCAGCTGATTTTTGGCGTCGACAACCGTTTGCCGTGCGGTATTCAGGTTACTGACTTCGGTACTTAACTGGGTATTAAAATCGGTGCTTTTCGGGGCACTTTCCTGGCACTGCGTACCCAGAAGGGCCGTCATTACGGCAAGTGCAATAATTCTTTTTTTCATTGAAAATCAATTTTTTAACTCGTTTAAATATGTTTGGGTAGCATGGTACTGCCGGGCAAAGGTATAACGCTGCAAGGTTTTTCGGGAAAAAACGTCGACGGCGGGAGGGGGGATGGGTATTGTGGGAAACAGACATGCTCAGGCAGCGAATTTCCGGCAAAACCTGTCTTCAGGTGCAAATGTGGCGTTGAAGTGAAATTGTAAAAGTATGATTGCTGACGGCCGGAGAAGTGCTGGAATCGCTTTTGCCGGTGGTGAAAACATATTTTAGTTATTCAAAAAGTGAAAAAAAAAGCGAGGGGAATCATATATTTCAAAAGTTGTTTACTTTTGCAAGTGGCTTAAGCACTCCAAAATATTTTTTTTGCTCCAAGTCCATCTTTTAGAAAAATTGGAGCGCTTTTTGCCGCTAATAAGTTTAATCCAAATTATCAGGTTTCCGGAATTTCAGTCGGAGCAAAATGACTCCGATCCAACATAATCTTAAATACAGTATCTGAAAAGTATTGGGTGTCTGATTCATTTTTGAATGGCGCTCATGTTTCTGATCTCATGAAAGTTACCTCTACAGCTCAATCAACGTATTTCTTATTCATACGATGAAGCATTCAGCGCACGATGGACCTGCGCTGGATGCTTCATTTTTTTTTCACATTTCACCAAACGTATTTATTATGAATCAATTTATTGCAAACCAAACTAAAGCACGGGTTGTGCGCTTGCTTGGTGGTGCGGCATTGTCCATGCTGTTCATGCTCCTGGCCAGCGTGAGCTCCTGGGGCCAGGAAAGCCAGGTGCCCGTGGGTACTGTACCGCCTGCCTTTAACGACCTGGCTGGCAAAATGGGGGTAACGCCTTATGCATTCAACAAATGGAATGATGCAACAGCATTGACCAAGATTAATTCTGAAATCAATCTGCTGCAGCCCATGATTGCTGATGGCACGGCTTCCCCGGCTCAACTTTTGAAGTATGCGTACTACTCGAATATTGCCGCTGATATTACGAAGTACAGCATCGGCCTGGAATATTCCATGCTTACACAACTGAGCCGCACGCACAAAGAAATCAAGTCTACCTTGCCTCAGGCACAGCTTACCGCTGTTTACAACGGCTTGGTAAACATCCTGTAAATGAGTGCGTTCGGTAATACCAATCCCGAATTACCGCTGTGCTTTTTTCCAATTTGGTTTTTACGCAATTTCTAAACTTTTTTATTTATCCAATAACATTACATCTCATGAAAAAAGGTACACTCAACCTGATACCAGTGGTGTTGAATCGGAGCCTGTTGGCCTTGTTCATGCTATTGGGATGTTCTACGGTTGCATTGGCTACTTATACAACCTCTGTGACCACATCTACCCCAAATTATACCGCCGGTCAGGTGAATACGTTCAACTTTACAGTGACGGTTACCACCGATGCTTCCTTTGAATATGTGGACCAAATTCGGTTCACATTTCCGGGAGCGCTGACTGTCGGTGCAGCCACCGGCCCGGAGCCCTATAATTTCTGCGGCGGCGGCCAGGGCAATAAAACGATTGCCGGTAATATCGTCCGTTGGGATACGCCAGGCGGCCCGGGTTCGGGCTGCGGCGCATTCGATTCTGGAGGATATAACTTCTCCGTCGATATCGACATTCCTGCCGGCTTCTCCGGTCCGCTCAATCTGACCATGACGACTTCCGGCGACGGATGGCCTGCCGGCGTGGTTACTGTGATTGACGTTCCGTTGACCATCAACCAATTGCTTCCGCCCGAACCTTGCGTGTTCAATTGCCCGTCTAACATGACGTTCAATCTGGCTCCGGGTGCATGTTCGATCTCGGTTCCGTACACGACGCCGTTCTTTACCGGCGACTGTCTGGTTCCGATCGAAGGTCCGTTCTCACTGACGCAAAACCTGAACACGACGATCCTACAGGACGCTTTGGACTGCGCTGCAGGTACTCCGACCAGCCAATGGCGTGCATACAATGCACTCCCGGGTGCCTTTACGGTCAACTCAATTCAAGTTGGTAGTTTCTTTGCCGGTACGACGCAGATTTTTATCTACTCCTACACCGGTGCAGTTGGCGCTGCTACGCTTAACATTGCGCAAATGACCCTGCTTGGTCAGTCTGCTAATGTTGCTGTTCCCGGTGGTCAACAATTGTCCACGATCAACTTCGCCACTCCGGTAGTTATTCCTGCCGGTACGGCTTTTGTTGTGGAACAGCGTAAAACTGGAGGTGGTCCGTTTGTATGTGGCGGTAACTACGGTGGTGAAACCGGTCCGAGTTATATCACTTGCCAGACTCTGGGTATTACCGTACCGACTAGCTATGCTAGTTTTGGCTTCGGTTTCATCCACCTGCTCCAGGTGCTTAATGGTACGCAGCTGCAATTGCTGCCGGCTGTTGTTTCGCAAACAGCCGGTCTGCCCAGCGGTTCTGAATTCCCGCGCGGTACGACGCAAAACTGCTTCGAACTTGGCAACCCGGCCACGGGTGAAGTCATCGCTGATTGCTGCTTCGACATCACGGTGAACGAATATGCCAACCCGATCAGCTCGTTGGTTTGCAACGACCTTATTCAAATTTCACTTGATCCGAATTGCCAGGCTACGATCGGCGCCGACCAGGTATTGGAAGGCGGCCCTTATGGCTGTTATGACGATTATATTGTTGAATTAGATAAAACGGCTCCGTTTGGTAACGGCCCGTGGGTACCGGCAGTGCTGGGCCCTGGTGACGTTGGTAAAACATACCAGGTGCGTGTAACCGACCCTGACACCGGCAACAAATGCTGGGGTAATGTCAAGGTTGAAGACAAACTGCCTCCGGTATTGGTTTGCGAAGGTGCAGACGTACCCTGTAACGCTGACGGTACACCGGGCGAACTTGCTGCTATCGTAAATTCTGATTTTGTGCTGCCTTCACTCAGCACCATTGATGGTCAAAACGTCACCAGCAGCACTACGGTAAACCTGCCCGCAGGTGCGCCGATTGTTGGTCTTACTGTACAATTCAATACTTCTCACACTTGGGTCGGCGATATCGATGCCAAACTGACGGCGCCGAATGGTACTACTATTTTCTTGTTTGACCGTCCGGGTGTACCGGCTACCGGTTTTGGCTGTGCCAACGATGGCATGGACGTTCTTTTTGACGATAATGCCAGCCTGACGGCTGCTGATCTTGAAAATACCTGTAATGCTGCCAACCCGACGATTTCCGGTACATATCAGGCTATCGGTTCGTTGAGCTCCCTGCTTGCAGGTGGCGCTAACGGTACCTGGACACTTGGTGTACAGGATTTCGTAGGTGGTGACGGTGGAACTGTAAATGCTACGCTGCAATTCCAATTGCTTGGTGAAGTACCGTTCCCGAATGGTTTGCAACAATTTGTAACTGTATTCCCGAATGGCCAGGCATGTTACGCGGTACCTGCCGGCGCCGGCACTCCGGTGCTTGAGCCCTGCTCCGAAGCATCGCTGTGCTACCTGGATACGGAAGTTACGCAAGACTGCGCTTCCGGCCTGACGAAGATCATCAACCGCAAATGGACAGCAACGGATGCCAGCGGCAACACCGCTACCTGCATCCAGCAGATTCGCTTCCTGCGCTCGTCAATCAGTGGCGTTCAACTGCCGCCGAACTATGATGATGTTGATCAGCCATCCCTGGCTTGCAGCGGCTTTAGCCCTGCTCAGATTACGCCGGGTTACCTCGAAGGAATCGGCCTGCAAGGCTATCCTTATGTCTTTGGTGAGCCTGATGGCTGCTCCATTGGCTGGACTTTTGAAGATGTAGTGATCGACGTTTGTGACGGTACGTACAAAATCCGCCGCAAATGGACAATCATCGACTGGTGCTCCGGTGAAGACATCGAGCACAACCAGATTATCAAAGTAGCCGACCATGATGGCCCGACGTTCGACTGCCCGGCCAACATCACGGTCAGCACCGATCCGTTCACTTGCTGTGCTACGGTTGACCTTCCGGACTTTATTGCTTCGGACAACTGCTCGCGCATCAAGTCGGTAACGGCTATGATTACTGTAATTGACCCGCAAACGGGCCAGGTACTGAATATGTACAACGTAGGTGGTTCGATGAGCTCCTTCCCGGGCAACAACCTGTGGGAGCCGGACACGATGGTCAACGTAGGCTCGACGCCTTGCTTGCCGATCGGTAGCCACCAGGTTATGTATACGCTTGAAGATGACTGCGGCAATACAACTGTTTGCGAATTCCGCGTAATTGTACGCGACTACACCCCGCCGGTAGCTGCCTGTGATGAATTCACGGTAGTCGGTATTGGTGTGGACGATCCGTTTGACTGCTACGGTCCTGCGGGCTTCCTGGATGTACCGCCGGCACTGGATGCCTGCAATTTTGCAGGTGTGACCTGGGTTAAGGCAACCACATTTGATGACGGTTCGTATGACAATTGCGGCGACGTTCGCTTCTCGATCCGCCGTATGGCTCCGTACAGCGACTGCATCACGGGCCTGAACCCGATCCGCGGCTTCCCGGATTGCGCCAGCCCGTTCCCGACGTTCCCGAGCGAATTTGAGCGTGCGATCACTGAAGGTGACTCGATCAAATTCTACTGCTGCGAGGTAGGTACCGAGCAAACGGTGATCCTGACGGTTTATCAATTGATGCCAACGGCAATATCGTCATTGGCCCGAGCGGCGAACCGGTACGGAACGAGTGTATGATCACGGTATCCGTACAAGATAAGATCAAACCGGTGTGCCAGTCTCCGGCGAACGTAACGGTAAGTTGCGAGAACTTCGACCCGAGCCTGTGGGCATACGGCAAAGCGGCAGTGTATGACAACTGCTGCCTGGATACTGCCCAGGTTTACCAGGGTCAGTGCGGTTTGTCGCACACGGCGAACTACAACTTCTTCGACACGCTGTGCTCGAAAGGTACGATCACGCGTACGTTCCGCGCCTTTGACTGCCATGGCCAATCGAGCCAGTGCACGCAGCGTATTTTTGTAAACTACGAGCAAGACTACTGGCTGAAGTTCCCGAACGACGTGATCGTAACGGTATGCGACGGCACGGGCAACTACGGTGAGCCTGAGTTTAACGGCGAAGACTGTGAATTGCTGGGTGTATCGTTCGAAGACGAGATCTTCACGGTTGTACCGGATGCCTGCTACAAAATCGAGCGTACGTGGACAGTGATCAACTGGTGCACCTACAGCCCGAACCAGCCTTGTGTACAGGTACCGAACCCGAACCCGAACGCGACGACGAACAACCCGGCGAACCTGGTAGGTCCGACGATCTCCCCGCTGGGCACGCCGCAGCCGTGGCAGCCGACGAACGTACGGGTGAACCCGACGGACCCGCAGACGCTGAACTACTCGGTGTTCTACCACGGTGGTACGTACACGAACTATGCTACCAACCAGCAGGTTACGGTACCGAGCATTGCGAACAACAACTGCTTCAAGTACAAGCAGATCATCAAGATCATCGACGGTCAGAAGCCGGTTGTGCAGTGCCCTGCCAGCCCGGTAGAAATTTGCGACCTGACGGCGAACGACCCGCAGTTCTGGAACGAATCGTACTGGTATGACAGCCAAACGATGAGCCACGACCTGTGCGAAGCACCGACGGACCTGTGCATCACCGCTACGGACCTGTGCTCGGGCTCGAATGTGAACATCCGCTACATCCTGTTCCTTGATTTGAACGGCGACGGCGTGATGGAAACCGTAGTATCGAGCAGCAACCCGCCGGGTTACAACAATGTTCAGTTTGGCAACGCGCAGAACCCGAACTTCACGGGCGGCACGCCGAGCGCTTTCGACGAGCGTCCGGTACCGTCGAACCAGAAGTACGGCTTCACGATCCAGAACACGGTAAGCGGCAACGACAAGACTGCCTGCGTGCGCTGGAACACGATCCAACAGCCGAACAACTACGTAGTACCGCAGTTGCCGTACGGCACACACAAGATCAAGTGGGTGATCACGGACGGTTGCGGCAACGAAGAGATTTGCGAATACACTTTCGTAGTGAAAGATTGCAAGAAGCCGACGGTGGTATGCATCAACGGCCTGAGCGTGAACATCATGCCGACGCAGATGATCGCGCTGTGGGATACGGACTTCCTGCAGTACACTGAAGATAACTGCACGCCGTCGAACAAACTCGTTACGGCGATCCGCAAGTCGGGTACCGGCACGGGCTTCCCGCTGAACCCGGACGGCACGCCGCAGAAGAGTGTGACGTTTGATTGCAGCGAACTGGGAACGCAGTTCGTGGAATTGTGGTCGATCGATCTGGCCGGCAATGCCGACTACTGCGAGACCTACGTGATCGTTCAGGATAACATGGGCATCTGTGGCACCAACTTCGGCAACGTAGCCGGTGCGCTGAAAACAGAAGGCGCCAATGGCCTGGAAGATGCAACAGTGACGCTGACGGGCAGCCACCCGGCGCTTCCGGGCGGTAGCTTGTTCGATGTAACGAACCAGACAGGTGACTTCATGCTGAATGCGGTACCGCTTGCCGGTGACTTTACGCTCACGCCGATGAAGGACAACGATCCGCTGAATGGCGTATCGACGTTTGACCTGGTGCTGATCAACAAGCACATCCTTGGCCTTGAGCCGCTGAACACGCCGTACAAAATGATCGCAGCGGATGCTAACAACAGCCGTTCGATCACGACGTTCGACATTGTTGAGTTGCGTAAGTTGATCCTTGGTATCTACACGGAGTTGCCGAACAACACGTCGTGGCGCTTTGTAGACAAGACCTACACGTTCCCGAACCAGAACAATCCGTTTGCTGCGATCTTCCCTGAAACGAAGCAGATCGCGAACATGCAAGCCAGCATGGACGACGAGGACTTCGTATCGGTTAAGACGGGTGACGTGAACGGCAACGCCGTAACGAGCAGCCTGATGAGCACGGAAGACCGTACGGCCGGCACTTTGTTGTTCGACGTTGAAGACCGCGCGGTGAAAGCCGGCGAGGAATTCACGGTGACGTTCAAAGCCGCCGAGAAAGTACAGGGCTACCAGTTCACGATGAACTACAACAACCTGGAATTGGTGAACATCGCTCCGGGCGCAAGCATGCAGTTGGACAACTTTGGCGTGTTTGCCAAAGAAGGTGCGCTGACCACGTCGTGGGATGGCGCCAACCAGGCAGAATTTGCGCTGACGTTCCGCGCCAAAGCCAACGGCCAGTTGAGCCAGATGCTGGGCGTATCGAGCCGGATCACGAAAGCCGAGGCCTACAACGCCGGCGCCGAGCGCCTGAGTGTTGCCTTCCGCTTCAACGGCGCGAACGGATCGACAATCGCTGGTCTGGGCTTCGAGTTGTACCAGAACACGCCGAACCCGTTCATCAACAAGACGCAGATTGGCTTCTACCTGCCGGAGGCAGCCGAAGCAACGCTGTCGATCTTTGATGAGTCGGGCCGGATGATCTTCACGCAGCGCGGTGACTACAGCAAAGGCTACAACGCGGTAACAATCGACCGCGCAGTGCTGAACACCTCGGGTGTGCTGTACTACCAGTTGGAAACTGCCAGCAACAGCGCCACGCGTAAGATGATTCAGTCGAAGTAATGCGAACCTCTGGTTCGCACTGAATAGACGGTGAGACGGTTAGCAGGATTACAAGCCTGCTAACCGTCAAACCAAGAAAAGTGCAACAAAACCGGCAAACCGAGCCTTGCCGAAGAAGGAATAACAGGAATCGATTTTAACATACTTTAAAATCGGTTTTTGGGATGGCCTCTCTCCAAATGCTGGAGGGGGGCTTTTTTTATTTGCCCGCCGTAGCCTTGGCGTAGGCAGTGGCATAGGCGGGTTTCCTATGAAGCCTCGGCATAGTCGGAGAAATAATTACACAGCTTATTTCAGGCGAATATGCAGCGTGTACAACACTGCTTATTTCTAAATTTGATAATGATTACCTTCGCGCTATCAGAACTGACCGGTTGGGCTTCCGCCGATTCCATCTCTGTGTTTAACTTATGCGCGATTTTACCGACTTGATTGGCCGGATTTTCCTTTCTGCCATTTTTCTGTTTGAAGCAGTGGATTCCATACTTTTTTTCAATAAAACCAAAGAAACCATGACCCAACATGGGTTGACCTGGAATCAGGACTTGTTGTTGTACGGTGCCATTTTTTTGCTGGTGATGGGCGGCATCATGGTTTTGTTAGGTTATCGGTCTACCCTCGGAGCGATCATGCTGCTGATGTATTGGTTTCCGGTGACCATTATTGTACATGACTTTTGGGCCTTTCCCCCAGACCAAATCCGGCTGCAAAGTATCCTGTTCATGAAAAATATGGCGATCATCGGGGGATTGCTAATGTTGGTAGGTAAGGGAAGTGGGCGATACAGTATCCGGCGCCTATTGGCCACAACAAAAGTTTGATTTGATCAGGTAACTTTTGCGCGCTTGATCAATTTTGAAAAATAAGCCGGGAAAAAACGTTTGATATAAACACCCAACACTTCTTTTCCGCCAAACCAAACCTCTTCTTTTCCTTTTCGGATGGCGCGTAAAATTTGATAGGCGGCGTTGGATGGCGTGAGGCCCTTGCCGGTAGCGTCGTCCATGGTACCCTGTGGTTTGCCGGACCCGGTCAATGCGTTGATACTGATATTTGTACGCACAAAACCAGGGCAGGTAATAGTAACCCGAATAGGTGTATCGCCCAGTTCGGCCCGAAGACTGTCAAAAAAGCCATGCAGCGCATGTTTGGACGCTGCATAGGCTGAGCGGAGCGGTGAGCCAAATTTTCCGGTCAGCTGGTGACGACCACGATATGCCCAAGTTGGTGCGTCATCATGCTGGGCAGCAATGCCTTGGTCAGTGCGATAGTGCCGAAAAAGTTGATATCCATCAGGCGTTTATCCACTTCCAAGAGGGGTGTCCAATGCCCGGCCTCGCTGAGAGATTCCACCGCAATTGATGAGTATATCCACTTTGCCGACCTGATTTAAAATATTGGAAACAATGCCGGCAATTGTATCATGTTGAGCCAGATCGAGCACTTGAATGAGCACGCCTGGAGCACCTTTAGATCTTGCTTCGGTGGCCACACGATCCAGCTCGACCTGATTTCGTGCAGAAATAATGAGCTGAGCGCCCGCTTCGGCACAGGCATAGGCCAGCGCTTCGCCGATTCCGGAGGAGGCGCCGGTTATCCAGATGCGTTTTTGAAAAAAATAGTCTTGCATGGTTTCAATGTTATTAAGGCTTTATTTGTCCGGCTGCTTCCGATTTCGTTCACAGAGGTAAAAGTGCCACAACATCCTGGAACCGACACTGCGCCAGGGTCGCCAATGTAAGGTTTGTTTTACAAAAGCTTCGTGTACCGGGCGCTCTTGAAGCCCTTTCAATATCCGGAAGGCTTCCTGCATGGCGATATCCCCTTTCGGCAGGATATCCGGCCGCAGAAGACACTCGGAGAGATAAATATCAACGGTCCAGTCACCAATCCCTTTCAATTTTTTTAATCGTTGCCCGACAAGTTCATCCGGAAGTTCCGCAAGGGCGGACAAATCAAGATCTCCATGCAGTATTTCCTGTGCCAGTACCCGGGTATAGCTGGTTTTTTGCCGGCTAAATCCAATGTTTCGTAAGCTGCCGTCATCCAGGTTCAAAAATGCCTCGGGCGTAACCGTACCCAGTTGTTGTTGAAGCCGTTGAAACGCTGCATTTGCGGAGGCCAGGGAGACTTGTTGCTCCAGAATAATATGAACAAGCGTTGAAAATCCGGGCTCCCGGGCCCATAGCGGCGGGTAACCGTATTGCCGGAATACGCGTTCCAGGGCCGGGTCGCGCGCAGCCAGCCATTGTGTTGCTTGCTGAAGGCTTGTTTCGTTGAGATTCTGTATCATTGTTGCGAGGAAAAACAAATGTACGACGCAACGTGAACATCGTAACCTTAACCTTGAACCCGGCCCTCGACAAAAGCACCACGATCGAACGCCTGGTACCCGAACAAAAACTGCGGTGCTCTGCCATCCAATTTGATGCCGGTGGCGGCGGAATTAATGTTTCCAAAGGAATCCGTAAACTGGGCGGAATGAGCACGGCCGTTTTTCCGGCAGGGGGAAACAATGGCCGCCGTTTGCTCGATATTTTGGCGGCAGCCGGTGTGCAAACTCAAACGGTTGAAATACCCGGCGAAACCCGGGAGAATATGTCGGTCACCGAAACAAGTACGGCATTGCAATACCGGTTTACTATGCCCGGCCTGACGCTGAACGAAGAGCAGGCTAATGCCTGTCTGGATCTGGTCCGACGGCTTCGCCCGGACATCCTGATTGCCAGCGGCAGCCTGCCACCGGGCTTGCCTGTAACTTTTTATGAAAAAGTAGCGGCGTTTTCCAAGTCGATCAATGCAAAATTCGTGTTGGATACCTCCGGGGCCGCACTTCAGGCGGCTGCCGATGAAGGGCTGTATTTGCTCAAACCCAACCTGGCTGAACTAAGCGCTCTTGCCGGCGTGCCTGAATTGGAAATTAACCAGGTGGATGACGCCGCACTGGGAATAATCCACCAGGGCAAATGCGAAGTGGTGGTGGTTTCCCTGGGGGCGCAGGGGGCTTTGTTGGTTACCCGGGATGGATTCGAACATATTCCGGCTCCGACGGTTAAAAAACGCAGTACGGTCGGCGCCGGCGATAGCATGGTGGCCGGCATGATCTGGGCGCTCGGTGAAGGCAAACCGCTCCGTGAAATGGCACAAATCGGTGTCGCCTGCGGTACTGCGGCAACTCTAAACCCCGGGACCGAACTTTTTAGGCCTGAAGATGTATGGCGCTTGCACCAATGGATAAACAATTTCGGTGCACGCTACAGGATCACAGATTTTTAAGATTAATGCCTATTTTTGCCAGCCTCAATTTTCAGGCCTCTCAATATGATAAATTTGATCCTTTTTGGCCCTCCCGGATCCGGCAAGGGTACACAGGCGGCACGCTTGGTTGAAAAATACAATTTGGTACACATTAGTACTGGCGATTTGTTTCGCTATGAAATGGGAAACAATACCCCGCTTGGCCAACAAGCAAAAGCGTATATCGCACAGGGCGAACTGGTTCCGGATGAAGTGACGATCGGTATGCTGCGCAACAAAGTGGAAGCACACCCCGAAGCCCGTGGATTTATTTTTGACGGATTTCCACGTACCATTCCTCAGGCACAAGCCCTTGACCTGCTTATGGCCGAAGAAAAAACGGAAATTCATGCCTTGCTGGCGCTGCACGTACCCGATGCGGAAATTATCAAGCGCATTACCCTTCGGGGAGAGACCTCGGGGCGCACCGATGACCTTGATGAAACTATCATTCGCAACCGGATCGATGTTTACAAAAGTGAAACCCGCCCCGTGCACGATTATTATGCCGGGCAAAATAAAAGCCATTCCATTGAAGGGATGGGTACTATTGATGCTATTTTTGACCGCCTTTGCGCAGTGATTGATGCCGTCGGTATGCAATCTGCCTGAGTGGAACTGCGGCCTTTTGCCAAAAGACCGTACTTTTGCCGGGTTATTATTCCACCACTGCTTATGGCACTCCCAACCAATCCCTGGCAAGCACTTTGGCAACGGCTCCCGGCACCGCTCCAAAACCGGTATTATCTGACCCTGCTGATCTTCTTTTTTATCCTCATTTTCCTGGATAAACACAGTCTTTGGACCCAATGGCGCCTGCATAGCGCTCAATCCCGCCTGGAGTCCGACAAGGAGTTTTACAAAGAAAAAATCCAGGAAGCACAACAAGAAGCGGAAGATTTTGAACTTACCAAGGAAAAATATGCCCGTGAACACTACTACATGAAACGCCCCAACGAAGACGTTTACATCATTAAAGAAAAAGAATAACCAGTATCTCGAACGATCATTCAACTATCCATTCTTCATGTCAGTTTTAGTCAATAAGCACTCCCGGATTCTTGTCCAAGGCTTTACAGGAAAAGAAGGCACTTTTCACGCCGAACAAATGATCAGCTACGGCACGAATGTGGTTGGTGGCGTAACCCCGGGAAAGGGCGGCCAAACGCACCTCGAACGCCCGGTGTTCAATACCGTGGAACAGGCTGTTAAATCCACCGGCGCCGATACCTCTATTATCTTCGTTCCCCCGGCGTTTGCCGCCGACGCCATCATCGAAGCAGCACAGTCCGGCATCAAGGTAATTGTGGCAATTACCGAAGGCATTCCGGTGCAGGATATGGTGCGTGCCAATGCATATATCGACACCAAAAACTGCCGCCTGATCGGGCCAAACTGCCCGGGCATCATCACCCCGGATGAAGCCAAAGTCGGGATCATGCCCGGTTTCGTGTTTAAACGCGGTCCAATCGGCCTGGTATCCAAATCCGGTACGCTCACATACGAAGCGGCCGATCAACTGGCCAAAGCCGGCCTGGGAATTACCACGGCAATCGGCATAGGTGGCGATCCGATCATTGGAACCACGACGCTGGATGCGATCAAACTGTTTATGGACGACCCGGAGACCGAAGGCATCGTGATGATCGGCGAAATCGGAGGCTCCCTGGAAGCCGAAGCAGCCCAGTGGATCAGCGCCAATGGCAATAAAAAACCGGTTATTGGTTTTATCGCCGGACAAACTGCACCCAAAGGCCGTAAAATGGGCCATGCCGGCGCTATCGTCGGCAGTGCGGACGATACGGCTGCCGCCAAAATGCGCATTATGGCTGAACACGGAATAACCGTGGTACAATCGCCCGCTCAAATCGGGCATACCGTGCAACAAGTGATGGGTTTGGTGAAAACCTAAATGCACAAAATTCTTTGTCGGGTCAAAAAGAACGATCCCGTTGGGGCAGGCGTTTTCGTCCATTCCAACGGGATCGTTTTTTTTAACCCAAAAGGCTGGCTGTCATAAATACCCTCCCGGGTATATGCCGAATCCCGGCACGTCGGCAAGCTGACAAAACTACGATGCAGTTGGCACGCAATTCCTTGTAAAACAAGCTGGTAAATTTTAACTTGCAAGCGTTTGTTTTAATACCCAACCTTAATGACACCTGCTCATGAACAGTCTTCTACAAGTCCTCGCCTTGTACTTTCTGGCCTTTTCAGCCAGTGCCCAATGTCCACCTGTTTTACTGAATTGCCCCGACGTCCCGCAAATGCTGTGTGACGAAACAAATAATAATGCGCAAATCTGGAACGAATCGTATTGGTTCGACCCGGTATATGAAATCCATGATCTGCCTGAAGGCGCTGCCGATTTGTCGCTTACCATTCTTGATGCTTGCAAAACAGGCCCCATTTCCATAAAATATCGCCTGTACCTCGACCTGGACGCCAACGGAAGCCAGGAAACGATTGTCGACAGCGATGCACTACCCGGCTGGAACAAGGTGTATTTCAGCAATGCCAACGCTGACAGTCTTAGCGGCGGCACTGCACGCAGTTTTGATGAACGCCCGGTACTGCCCGAACTGAAATACGGTTTTGCCCTGCAAACCATTTCCAACGGCGATACCACTGTTGCCGCCGTTCGCTGGAATACCCAGCAAAATCCGGGCAATTACACAGTGCCGGAACTACCGCTCGGCGCCACACACCGCATCGAGTGGACGGTAACGCAAGGCGCCGAAACCAGCACCTGCGGCTGGGATTTTATGCTGGAAGATTGCAAAAAACCGGATGTGGTTTGCGTCAATGGATTGAGTGTCAATATCATGCCAACCGCAATGGTCGTACTCTGGGATACGGATTTTCTGTATAACATGATCGATAATATTGCCCCGGCCAACCTTTTGATAACCGGCATTCGCGTATCGGGCACTGGCACGGGCTTCCCACTTAATCCAGATGGTACTCCACAGAAATTCGTGGTTTTTGATTGCAATAGTTTAGGTACGAACCTGGTTGAACATTGGGCGCTTGACAAAGCTGGGAATGCAGACTACTGTGAGACTTATGTTATTGTTCAAGATAACCTGAGCAGCTGCCAATCACCAGGTAATGTTCCCTTGGCCTGCGTGACATTCCACTGCGACGACCAACCAATGGATGAAGTAGCCATGAATATTGAGGGGAGTAATCCGGCGTTGCCGCCAATTACCCTTTTCCCGCCTTATCTGAACCAAACCGGTGTCGACGGGTGCTGGAGCCCTGCCGGCCTGAACCTTCCTTTGTCGTCGGATTATACCTTAGCACCTTCGCTGGACAATAACCATCTCAACGGCGTTTCCACCTTCGACCTCATCCTGATCAACAAACACATCCTGGGCACGGAGCTACTCAACAGCCCCTATAAACTCATGGCTGCCGATGCCAACAACAGCCGCTCGGTAACCACCTTCGACATCATCGAACTGCGCAAACTCATTCTCGGCGTTTACCAGGAATTACCCAATAATTCTTCCTGGCGCTTTGTGCCGAAAGACTATGTTTTTCCTAATCCACAAAATCCCTTTCAACAGGTTATTCCGGGCCATGTACCCATCAGCGCTGCACTGCCTGGGCCGATTGAATTTATCGGCGTAAAGGTTGGCGACATCAACTGCAACGCCGTGCCGCACAGTTTTGCCGCTCCGCCCGACGATCGGGCTGAAACCGCGCTTGCAATGCCCGATGCCCCGCTTTCGGCAGGCCAATTGCTTGAAACCGAATTATATCTCCCCACCGAAATGGACTGGCAAGGCGTCCAGTTCGCACTGGAATTTGACCCGGAAAAATTACGCTCGAGGCGGTGCATGCCGCCGGGTTACCCGGTTTTGACGAAACAAACTTCGCCCAACCCAAGCCCGGCATCCTCACACTCAGCTGGTTCGACGACGAAGCCCGGCTACTACCCGCCGGCACCACTGTATTGAAATTGCGCTGGCGCACAAATGCAGCACTGCGGCTCTCGGAAATACCCCGGCTTGCGCCAAACCAACTCCGCCGGAAGCGTACACCCGGGCAGATGAAACACAAACCCTGCAACTGCTCTTCGGAAATCCGATGGATCGCGCCCAAACGGCTGTTTTTAACCCCCAGCCCAATCCAACCGGCAGCGGCGCCCGCCTTGCCGTGCAGGTGCCCGGTGTTTCCAACACCACCCTGGAACTGTTTGATCTGAACGGCCGGCTGATTTTCCAAAATCATCGGAATTTGCCGGAAGGGCTGCACTGGCTGGATTTGCCGGCGGATGCGATGCCTGAAGCCGGCGTTTATGTGTGGCGGGTGCAAGTGGGCGACACAATCGCCACGGGCCGCCTGGTGTGTTTTTAAAACATGAGTCATCCCTCTATGTTGCTATCCAAGCGTGAAGAGCGTTTTTTGTTCTTACAGGTTATTTTTTAGGCATTTGGAGAGTATTTGGCACAAAAGTTCTACTTGAAAGGGGCGCAATGTTCGTCCCTTTCATTTTTTTGAGGGGTTGACTTGTGTTCATAAATATGCCCAAATACTCTTCTATGAGCGGCCACTCAATTGCCTGAGGCCGCAAGATTCCAGATAACTTTGTTAAAACGGGAGGCCGGAGTCTGAGATTAAGCGGACTTTTTCACCTATGGTGAAATGCCGCAGGGATGACTAAGCGGTCTACTCCCGGGAGTTTATTTATGGCATTTAATGAACAACTTGCTACGTAGGTTTTCAAGTGTTTTGGATTGGCGTATAGGGTTGCCCCGTAAGCCACACCCGGCGGATTCGATTAAGTATTTTTCTGCTAATTTTAATGATGGCATGCGGGCCATCGAAGCGTTTTCGCAATTTCAAGTAGCAAAGGCTTAGTTCACTGTCTTGTTGAATCGCTTTCCACGAACACTCAATAAGGGCACTACGCAGTCGCTTATTCCCCCGAGTAGTTCGTCGATTAGCCTGATCGGTGTCACCGCTCTTATGCGTTTGAGGCACAAGCCCCAGATAGGCACAGAGTTTATCCAGGGTTCTGAAGCGTCTCATATCGCCAATTTCAGTCAATAACTGGATGGCTGTAAAAAATCCAACTCCTGGAACGCTACGCAGGAGTTTCATCTGCGGTTCGTAATAGTCGTTTGCAAATAACCGACGCAGTTGCTTGACGATGGTCTGTTCTCTTTGCCGCACAGCCTCATACTCATCCAGCATGGAATTCAAAACCGGGTCGTGTTGTGCTTGCTTATGAAGCCACTGGATAAAGGTTTTTGTCCAAGCCCAATCTGCCAGCACTCCTTGCGGTGGAAAGAGGCCTAAAAAATGCAAATACATTTTAATGCGCGTCATTGCCCGGCGCCGATCACTTGCTATGGCGTAACGGCGGCGCACTAAAGACCGATCCTGTTGTTGCTGCATTGTGGGAATAAAAATACCTTTCAATTCGCCATTACGCAGCGCCCGTGCAATCTTACGACTATCCCGAACATCATCTTTGTGCTGACGCTCATGATCAGTAGTAGGAATATCTGCCGGATGCACCACGATCGTTTCAATGCCTTGTTGTATCAGTTGTTCTTGTACCCAAAATCCACAATAACCTGCTTCGTAGGCACATAAATACTTCCCTTGAGGATAGTGCCGCTTCAAGTACTCGGATAAAGATTCCGCGCTGGGAGGCGACAGGTTGATCGTTTTTTGCTGGAAGTCGCCTATGTGAATAGTTGTACGCCAACTCTTTCGATGGACATCAATTCCAATGTAGATTTTTTGGCCGCTGAAATCAAGTTGCCTAATTTCACTTTTCATTTTTTGCTTCGAGTTGAAAGGTTAACGATGATTTTGACACTCTAAAGTTAACTCTTCACTCGAAGCAATTTTCATCTGCGTATTAACCCCAGGAACCTCAATGCGGCAAACATAGAGTCTGAATTTTTCCATAAAAAAGACCTCGGAGAGGTCAAATATTTGTAGAAATGCTCCGGTTACCCGTTGCCCGACCTCGTTACCGGCGTGCAATGATTAGTTATATGTGTTTATACGGTTCAATGGAGTAAACTTGCCTAATCATCCATCCATAGCGCTTGTCATGTCGGAGCGCAGCGGAGACATCTACACAAGTATACTTTGCGAGTTGTAACTAAAAAAAACGGAGATCGAAGCGTTCTTCGGCACTTTTCGAAGCATGGAACCTTTGCAGATGTCTTCCCCCGCTAGGGCGGGGTACGACATGACAAGCGTTATGGGTATATTTCGTTTAGATACCCCTCTGATTTGCATTCCCCCCTTTATAACCTACCAACGCACGCCGGTAGAGAGGTCAAATATCCAGGTGTTAACCCCTGTACATGCGACATCTCCGAGGTCGTCGAGCGCCCTTAAATCTCTGATCTACAAATATTTGACTTCTCCGAAGTCATTTTAAAAATTCGGCATGACTCATGTTAGAGCTCCATCCGAATCCGCCGCTCAGCAGGCAGATAATTGTTCCAACGGCCAGGCACCACTTTCAACCAACCTAAATTCAGCCCCCGGTACCGGGCCAGCACCCAGCCTTTGCCCGGAGCGCCCGCCGGCAGGTCAAAAATTTCTTTTTTCAAAAAACGCAAAGCCTGCTCGCGCGAAAGTTCAACACCGGGCAGGGTAGGGGAGCACCAGCTGCTGAGTGCCAGGGCGTGGCCCGGAATGAAATCCCGGCCTTTGAATGTACCGGCGTACAGGCCAAACCATTTGTTTTTCAAAAACTTATCCAGAACGCGCAAATCAGGTTCAAAGGCTTCCGGGAAAGCCAGGATTTCCCCTGCCGGTGTTTGAAAAAATGCCGGTGTTGCTTCGGGCCGGAACCAGGGCGCCAACTCCGGAATTTGTTTTTTCGGCAAGGCCTGCAAGCTGCGAAACTGCGCCGATGCACCCGGATTTTGTGCGGCGCCCGCTTTTTTCGAAACAATTGATGAAAAACCTTCGCCGCGCAGGCGGTGCGGGAAAAACTGGTAGCCAAATCGGCCTTCCGCAATGCCCCATTCGGCCGGAAGGGTCAATCGTACCGGATCGAGTTCAAACTCCCGGCAAAGCCAGGCCGCATTTTCTTCATTCTCCGCCGCATTGTAGGTGCAGGTGGAGTACACCAGCAGCCCGCCGGGTTTCAGGGCGCTTACGGCCCCGCTGAGAATGCGTTTTTGCCGTGCAGCACAAAGCAGCACTTGCTCCGGCGACCATTCCGCACAGCATCCGGGTCTTTCCGAAACAACCCTTCGCCGCTGCAGGGAGCATCGGTTACTACCACGTCAAACCAATCGACCAGTCGGGCGAAATCTTCCGCTTCTGCGCTGGTAACTGCGCTACGCGGGTCGCCCCAGCGTTCCAGGTTTTCGCGCAGCCCGCTCACCCGCGAGCGGATGACCTCGTTGGAAACCACCAGGCTGCCGGGCAAGGCGGCCAGCAAAAGTGTGCTTTTGCCACCCGGCGCCGCGCACAGGTCGAGCACTTTTAAAGGCGCATCCGGCGCCAATACCTGGCGCAAGGCTTCCTGCAAAAACATGGACGAGGCTTCCTGCACGTAGTACGCTCCGGCGTGGAGCAGCGGATCAAGTGTGAAAACCGGCCGTTCCGGCAAATACCAGCCTTGCGGATGCCAGGGGACCGGGCTGGCTGCTGCGCATAACGGATCACTGCCGGCAGGTTTTTTTGCCGGGTTTTCCCGAATGCTAACCGGTGCAGGCTCCCGGAGGGTCAGAAAGGAAGGCGGCAAATTCAGCGCCCAGCAGCTGTTGCATTTGTTGTTCGAAGGGCGGCGGGAGTACGTTTGTCATGGCTGGAAAATGGCTGGCAGCGTAAATGTACCACGACGCGCGCAGATTTGCCCGAATCGCCGGAATGCCCGATCGAGCCTGCCGGAGTGTCTCACGAGGGACAACGGGCGGGCAAAAACCTGTAAACCGGAAAAACCTGAAAATCGTATCTATTTTTACACCGTTCAACAGAATTCAGCGCTCGTCTATTTACGGAGATTTCAACTATGAAAGCAGATATCGCCTTGCTGGCTATTATACAACAGATCAATCAGGTCATCGTACAATTAACTGCGGAAGACTATCAAAAACAATTGGCAGAATTTGAAGGCAATTCCCTGGGGCAACACTTTCGGCACATTCTGGAGTTTTTTCAATGCCTTGAAAATGGTGTTCAAGCAGGAACGGTAGACTATGCTGCCCGCAACCGGAATCCGATATTCGAAAGCCGTCCGGATATCGCTACTACCGCGTTTGAAGCGTTTGCGCACACGCTTCCAACATTTGATATGCAAGCGCCAGTGTCAGTACGGGCTGAGTTTGGCAGCGATGAACGGCCTTGTTACGAAAGCACGGTCGGGCGCGAACTGCTTTTCGTATACGATCATGCTATCCACCACCTGGCCATCATCAAAATTGGGTTGGTATGCCAGTTTCGCCATGTGAAAGCAGCAAAGGACCTGGGGGTGTCGCCTTCTACGATTAAGGCGCGGACGAAAATGGAAAACTGAGTTTTTCCGGCATGCACCGGCATTATTTTGGCGTGCAGACCGTCCAGACAAACGCACCGCCGGAGTTATCCGGGAGATCCGTTTTTTCAAAATACAGGTGAAATGCCTGGCGAAAATCGTCCTTGCTGATCCACCCCGTCGTTTCGGCGTAATAACTTTTCCATTCAAAAGGATCAAGGCGCAGGTGTCCTCTGAAGTCCAGTTCCTTCAGGCCATAGGCTTTGTACAGACTTTCCTTGGCCGTCCAAAACACGTGCATGAGGTCAAACTGTTGGTGGGGATTGAATTGCTGGAGAAAGGCGGCTTCCTCCCGGTGCAGGAATTTGCCGGCCAGCCGGGGCATTTTACTCACCAGAACCTGTAAATCACAACCACAAATCTGGTTGGCCAGCATAGCGCCCACCGTGCCGTGCGAATGGCTAAGCGAGCAGTGCAGTTCCGGCCGGTGCAGAAAAAAGGGTTTGGCAAACGCGTTTTTGCCGAGCGGCAAACGCACATTGGCGCCGGTGAGCAGATGCAACAACCAGCGCCCGGCCAACCACTCCAGCCGGCGAATCCCCTTGTACCGGTCGAGGTCGGCCGCTTCATCGGGGGTGAGCGGAAGGTCCTGGCGAAAGTAGGTTTCGTCTTCCGTAATTTGCCAGGTGCCGAAACGGAGCGCCTTGCCTGAATCGGCATCGCCGTTGAATGCAATATGTCGGGTGAAAAGCAGCGGCATAACCGCAAATATGCGGCAAAAAGCAGGAAACTCGTCCTGCGGCTTCAAGCCGCAGGACGAGTAAGCCAAAATTTCAATCCCCCACCTTAACCAGTTTCCGCGACCAGTATTTTCCCGCTGAACGCATTTCCAGGGTGTACAGGCCGTTGGGCAAACCGGTATGTGCATACAAAACCGAGTGCTCGCCCTCCGGTAATGTTTCATTGTCGTACCAGGTGTGCACGGTGTGGCCGTAAGCGTTGATCAAACGCAGGCTGAGCGGCCCGGGCGCCGGCACTTCAAACTGGATGCGCAGCTTCGACCGGAACGGGTTTGGAAAGGCCTCCAGGCCTACGGAATTTACCGGCAACTGTTTGCTGGTTTGGCCGTTTTGCGTGCGGTCGCCGGTATTTCCGGAACCCATTGCCGCCATGACCGAACCCGGGCAGGGGTCGATGTAGGCGTGAAAATTATCGCCGCTGGCAAAACCCGGTTTGAGCAATACGGCATGTCCGGCTTCGTACACGACCGGCGCGCCATTGGACGGCGCAATTTCACAATCGGACCGGATGTCGTTGAACGCGTCGAGGAAATAAGGGAAGCCGAGCACATGCACCAAATCCTGCACCGGGCAGTCCACCTCAATATCGTAGCCCAGCCCGTCGGCGCTGTACACGCCCACGGCGTTCCAGGCGCGGGCGCACTGGAGCACCTCGTTGGAACAGTCGCCGAACAGGTCGATGGCGGCCTGGATGGCGCCCCATTTTGCGTCGGCGTAGCCGGAGCCGCTGTTCAGGTAAACGCTCAGGCTGCGGTAGGCAATATTGGCGGCATTGGTGGAGCCAATGCCCTGCACGGTGTAAAAATCGCCGTTATCGTTGATGCCGCTGCCGCCGTCGGACAACAGGTAGAACCAGAAATTCTGCACGCCGCTGTTGGTGTGCACGCCACACTGGTCGTTGGTGCCGTCGCAGGTGCCCGCGGTGGAAACCCAGTTGGTGCCCTGGTACGTGTCGGGGTCATTTCTGTCGCCCGGGTTGCTCATGTTGCGGATGTAGCCGCGGTTGGCGCCGACCAGCCAATCCTGCGAACCGGTGGTAAACAACTCCACCATTTCACCAAAAATGTCGCTGAACGATTCGTTTAATGCGCCCGATTCGGCGGCGTACACCAGATCGGCTTCATTGGTAGTGACGGCGTGTGCAAATTCATGGCCCACAATGTCGATCGTATTCCAGTCGTCGGTGACGGTTCCGTCGGTGCCGTTGTCCCCGAAGCGAAAAATTTGCAACCCGGGGCTCCAGCTGGCGTTGCTCCAGTTGCGCACACCATTGTTGCCGATAAAACCGGCCTGGTTGTAGCCGTTGATAGTGGCGCCGCCGTTGTCGTAACTGTCGCGGCCGTGCCGGTTCAGAAAATACTGCCAGGATTGGGTCAGGCTGAAAAAAGTTTGCACGGCGGATTGCTGTGCCATTGTGGTCCAGTTGTTGTCGGCGTCGGTGTATTCCGTGGAAAAGGCCGTCGAGGAGGAGTCCTGGGCATTGAACACATGAATATTCGGCGCCTGGCAATCGTCGAGCAGGATAAAATTGCTGCCCGACTGGCTGGTGTTGATGGTTTGCGTGCCATGCCAGGTGGTGGTTCCCGAGCCCGGGTCGCAGTGGATATCCAGCGGGTACCGTTTCAGCAACCCGTAGGTAGCGGCATCCAGGTAGATGCATTCCGACAGGCCGTCGGCTGTATTGATGTCGAATTTCCAGGCCAGCCGGAATTCCTCGCCGGCCACCGTTTGCAACCAAACCAGTTCGCCTTTTGGGTAAAAGCTGGCTTCCCGGTTTTGGGTGCGCTCTTTCAGGGCTTCCTCGGCTTTTTTATCCAGCCAGAGGTAGTTTTTTGTTGAAATCAGTTCCAGGGCGTATTGAAGCGCTTTTTCCTCCGCCACGGCAGCCGGCGGTTCTTCCGCCTTGAAGGCAGGCAAAATGCGGCCATTAGCCGTTGCAACGCGGCCTTGTTGTTCGTGCAAGGTGTACAAGGCGCCTTCAATGCGGTAGCCCCGGTAATATTGTTGATAGCGGTAGTGGGTCATGCCCAGATCGTCGGTGTTGGTGCGCAGGAGCCGGAATTCGTCGCGGGCAACTGTGCCGAGTGCGGCTTTGCAGTCGGTAAAAAAGTCGCGGGCAGCGATTTTTAGCTCATCGCGCACTTTCAGGCCGCGCAGCGTACTGCCCGGCTTTGCCAGCCGGTTCCAGGCCTGAAGCTGGGTGCTGTCGCGGAGCGTTTGACCGTACACCGCTGCGTTTTGCCCGGCTGCGCACAGCGCGAGCAGAAAGATCCATTTTTTCATGGCTTGAGTATTTTTTGCGGTGAACAGTTGGTTAGTGCTGAGGGGTTTGGCGCGCGACTTTCAAGGCGTCGATCTCTTTTTGCTGCGCAATCAGCAGGAGGGTCAATTCCTCTACTTTTTGCAGGAGCACGCGGTTCATTTCGCCGAGTTCGATACCGCCGTTTTTAGAAACCTCGGCTGCGGAAGGCACGCCGGGCAAGTGTTTGTTTTTTGCGATAAAATCTGCCCACTCGGCGAGGTCGGGTGTGGTGTAATCCGGTTCGAACACATAGTCGGGCCAGTTGGCCTGCAGGGCCACTTTTACTTCAGTGGCGATCAGGCTGCCGTTCACGTACATCATGTAGCTGCCCGGGGTGGTGGGCGGGTTGCCGACGATTATGCGGCCGTCTACGCGGGCGTCTGCGCCAATGTGTGCCGATGCGTTCACGGCCAGGTCGCCGCCCACGTTGGCATTGTTGGCCACTACCAGGGTGTTCCCTACGGTAGTGTTGCCGTTGACACCGAGATTGCCGCCGATGGATGCGTTGCTGCCGGTAGCCAGGGGTGCCGTTCAGGGGGCGTTGCCGTTCACCTGCAGGTCGCTGCTGACCGTGGCATCACCACCCAGGCGGGTGTTGCCGTTCACATCGAGTTTGGCTGTCGGGGTGGTCGTGGCGATCCCGACGTTGGTGCCGTCGTCCCAGAGCTGGCTGTCGCCGAGCGCGCTGGGCGCTGTGAATTTGGCGATGCGGTTGGGCGTGCCGTTGATGTCTTCGCTGGTGAGCAGTTTTGACCAGTCGGCGCCGAGCCAGTCGGCAGCATTTCCGGCTTTACGGCGGTTCCAAATGCCGTCGTCGCCGAAAAACAGCTGGTGGTCCAGGCTGGAGCCGCCGGGTGCAAGCGAGAGCAGACCGCCTTGCGCGTTGAGGCTGGGCGGGAGTGCCAGCCCGCCGGTAAGTACCGAGCGGTTTTTCCGTTCGAAGTAGGCCTCGTCGATGTAGGTGTTTGGCGCATCATTGGTGAACACATTGTCGTCGAAGTGGATGCGGCCAAAAAAATCGCCGGTTGTGTGGGTATTGCCTACCGTGTGCAGGTTGAAGGCCGGTGTGAGCGTACCGATACCTACCAGGCCGTTGTCGGTGATCACCATGCGATCGAACGGGCCGGCTGCGCCGGTGCGAAAGATCAGGTTGGCCGGCAGCACTCCTGGGCTGACGGGGCCGGTAGCGTAGGCGCGCATGGAAACGGCTGTCGGCACATTGTTGGTTTCCGTAAGGGCGTTGAACTTGATTTCGCCCAGCAAATCGCCCTGCACCACCGGTTCGGCACCGCCCGGGCCGCTGTTGTGTTTGTACAGGATCAGTTCGGGTTTGGTAC
This sequence comes from Lewinellaceae bacterium, assembly GCA_016716135.1. Classification (GTDB taxonomy): domain Bacteria; phylum Bacteroidota; class Bacteroidia; order Chitinophagales; family Saprospiraceae; genus M3007. The sequence goes on from JADJWX010000002.1 coordinate 873,258, forward strand.
CGCTGACTTGTGCGAAGCTGTTTTGTGAAAATGCGCATACCACGCACAGTGCGATCAGGAGGAGGATTGGGGAAGTAAGCTGTTTCATTGGTTGAAATTTAGAGGTTAATGTAACCCCCCACCTCCGGTGGGGGTATTTGAAAAAACATTCCTGGCAACCGCAAAAGCGAATGTTTAAAAACCAGGTTGCAGCGCCGGATAACACCACAAATTTTCAGGTCGGCCGTCTTTTTTCTTTGGAAATACCTTGGAAATGGTTGGGAAATATTTTTGAAAGGCGACTAATCCCCTCGAACAGCAACCCCGCCGGGAACACTGTTTACCTAAAACCAAAACATCCATGCAATCCACGGAATTCCCCCATTTTCCAAACCCTGCTCAATGCTGTGCACACCAAAGCCTTTGGCGAACCCCTCTCTTCCCTGCCACACGGCAAAGCCCAGGCGCTCAGCTGGTTCATCGAAGAAACAACCGGCCAACTGTTGAGCTACAAAACGCTGAGCAACTACGTCAGCGCCATCCTTCAAAAAGAACCGGAAACCATCAATCCCACCACGACAACCCTGGCCATCCTGGTGCGTTACGTTCAGGGCGAACTGCGGGGAACGACGGGTGGTTTGGTACCAGTACCGGGGGCGGCAATTGCAACCGAAGGCTTCCGCTGTTCAATACTGACCAAGCAAAACCGCATTTTGCACAACGGCTTTTCCTCCGGAAAATATCCGGACCAGGTACCTGCCTGCCGAAAGCCCGGTAGTGTTGACTTGCAGCGTGTTCGAATGTTGACCCTGAAATACATTTATCAGTCTTCCATCCAGGGTGCATAATTCAACCTGCTCAATTTGCGCCGGCGCGCTAATCGTCCAGCTGTCAACAGTGGGGTTGGGCCAAATCCGGACGGATATCCCGGCTGTGTCGGGGGCGTTTACCTTGGTTGGGCTACACGTGAGTTTGTTGAGATAATCCCACATGGCGTTGTCAAAAACGATCGGCACAGCGCCGCCACCCGGGCCGGGAAAACCAGCCTCTCCCTGGCGTACCACAACCCAGCCTTTGGAAGGGACGACGTGAATTTTTTGGTCGTCTTTGCCAAGTGCTGCAAACATATCGTCGGGGGCATTTGGAATGACTTTTCCGGGAAAAACAATTTGCAACCCGGGCAGCATGAAATTTTCCTGGCCGTTGAGCCACCACAGGTAGCCATAACTTTTGTTCAGATTTTGGGAGGAATGCACCATGTCGAATTGATATTGCTGGTCGTGCAGCAACGTGTCGCCATCCCAAATACCTTTTGCCAGGGTAAGCAAGCCGAAACGGGCCATATCGCGGGCCTTGCCGTACATGACGTGGTCAATCCAGAGCCCTTTCATGCCGACTGCGTTGAATAGCCGCGTATTGGTAAATTGGTTGATCGATTGGCCGCTGGCCGCTTCCAGGACGTCGTGCAGCAACCGGTACGGCGCGTTGTAATACGCCCAGCGGGTACCAGGGTCAGCCAGGTAAGTGAGGCATCCGGGCAACAGGCAGTTGTCGTTGAGCCCGGTGTCATCCAGCCCGGTGGTCATGCTCAACTGGTGGCGTATGGTAATTTGAGCCTCCTGGGCTGGCGTGGCACTGGTCCATCCGGCCCCCAGGTAATCGCTGGTTGGGTCGTCGAGATGAAGCAGGCCGGCCTCCTGGGCCTGCCCGACCAAAAAAGCCGTCAAGGACTTGCCGGCGGATGCCCAATACCAAAACGAATCCTGCGTGAACGTTCCAAAATAACGCTCCAGCACAATTTTGCCGTCCTGAAGCAGGATAAACGATTTGGTATGATGGTCATCAAGAAACTGGTACAGGCTATCGATCCGTTCGGGGCAAAAGCCGAGGCTGGTTGGGTCGGTGGTTTCCCAGGCCGTTCCGGTGGTTGGCGGGAAATAAAAGTTGGGTTGGGTGCATATGGTTCGGGGAACAAGGAGCAACAAAAAAGAAAGCAGGCGTAGTGTGCAGTGCATAGTGTGATTACATTTTTCGAAAAATGGTGCAAGGAATTTTACTAAAAAACAACGCGCACTAAGACGAAAAAAATACACAGAAGTTAAACCGGGCGCAATTACTGCCCGCGTACTTCCTGCACCCGTTCGGCCCAAAAACCGGCAAAACTCCGGCGCGGCTTTCGGCACAGGTAAACGGTGGTGCCAAATTCACGGGCAAAACTGTCGCGAACGCTGCCTATTTCCCGGATGTCGGAGAAGATTGCCTGCACATCCTCACCGAGTTCATCGTTGATGTAAATGAGGGTTTCTGCATTGGTGTTCGATGGCATCCAAAGCCGGTAGGAGTCGGCAAAACTCACTGCCGGAGGCAGGTCAGCCTGGCGACCGAAATAATCCACTGCGCCGGCCTGGCCATAGTTTTCGCCATAAATCAGGACGGGGGTTCCGGTTGGCACTTGCCGGTAAGCGCGGACTGCTGCCTGCCCGATTTCCGGCCATCCCAGCATATCGGCAAAATCTTGTGGCAGGCTGTGGTGCCGCCCGTCTTCCCAGCGGGTGACGACATCAAAATGCAGCGCCTCCCGGGCCCACTGGCAATATTCAGCCATTTTGGGCGGTGCAAACAAAGGTATAGCCAATGGCGCCATGGGCAGGAGCAAGCCGATCATGACAACCGGCAGCACAACCCGGGTTGGCGTTTTTGTCACAGTTTTTTCCCAAAATACACCTCCGGCGGCCATGAGTGCCGGGTAAATGCCCAGGCTGTAATAATGTTTTCCTTTCAACAACAGCAAAAGCAAAATGACCCCTGCTGCGAGATATAAAAAAATCCGATGGTGCAAATTCCTGCTTTTCCAAAGGAACCAAACGCCGGGCACCCACACGAGCAGGCCGGTAAAGTGCATGACCAGCTGATCCGATAAAAAATCGGCAGGCTGCACGTTGACCAACTGGTTTGTTTGTAAGGCCTGCATGTGGTTGATTACCGGAAATCCGTTGGCCACTTGCCAGATCAGGTTGGGCGCCATAACCAGCAAAGCAAGGCCTGCGGCAAAAAAGGTAATGCGGCGCGTCAGGAGATTGCGTGCAGGAGTAAGTGCCAGGGCGGGCGCCAGGGCCGCTATGAAACAGCAGGACCAGGTATTTATTCAGAAAAAAAATGCCGAGGGCTATGCCAAAAAAAAGCAGGTAATGATTCCGGTTGGAGTTGAGGTAGCGCAGGAACAGGTAGCAAAGTAAGGCCCAACCCAAAATATCAAAGACAACGGGTTGAAACAGCATGCTGGTCCGTAAAAGCCGGGGAAACAGCAAGCTTAATTGCCGCAAGTAATTGCGCATAACGGCCCGCCGCCCAGTTCGCGGGCCAGTAAGCCGGTCAGCACAACAATTCCGCAACCTCCCAGCGTGGGCAACAACCGCACGGCAAAAAGAGAACCGCCAAATATCTCCTGTGCAACCCAGCCTAACCAACCTACAAGCGGCGGGTTGGACCAGTATCCCCAGTCGGGGTGTTGACCCAGTGCCAGGTAAAGCAGTTCATCGCGATGGAAGCCGTAAATGGTGTTTACGTACAGGTGGGTGCACAGTTTAACCGCCGTTACCGCAAGTATAGCGGTCCAGAATATTGGTGCCGGATACTTAGTTTTCGACAAAATACATGTCAATTTCGCCCTTGTTTTTAGCGGGTATTTTACCGCGGTACTGGCAGGGGAAGTATTGTTTGATGACGTTGTGCACCTCGCCGGAGATATTGATTTTGCCGCCTTCGCCTGCCGACTCGATCCGGGCGGCGATATTCACGGTATCGCCCCAGATATCGAAGGCGAATTTCTTGGAGCCCACCACGCCGGCAACCACCGGTCCGGAATGGATACCGATGCGGGCTTCAAAAACCGGCAGGTTCCGGTTGCTGCGTTCCTGATTCCATTCGGCCAGCCAGGCCTGCATTTCCTGGGCAGCATTTACCATGTCGCGCAGTTGGCTGCCACCGCCGTTGAGCAAGCCCCCGGCTGCCATGTAGGCATCGCCGATAGTTTTGATCTTTTCCAGCTTGTGTTTGGCAATAATGTCGTCGAAGGCACGGAAGCAAGTGTCCAGTTCGTTCACTAATTCCTGTGGAGAAAGGATTTCCCGCTATTTTACTGAAGCCGACGAAATCGGCGAAAAGCACCCCACATCGTCAAAATAGCGGGCGCTGGTACTGCCGTTTTTCTTTAATTCTTCAGCGACGAGGGCGGGCAAAATATTGAGCAGGAGTTCTTCCGAGCGTTTTTGTTCCGAGCGGATGATCTTGTTTTTTTCACGCAAAATATGCGCGTTTTGGCGCGCCCGGTAGTAGCTGAATGCTGCGCCACCCGCGAGCATGATCATAGCGACCATGGCTGCCAGGTAGAAATTCCGCTTGCTTTCCGACTCGCGCAGGGCCAGTTCGGCATTGGTTACGTTGAGCGCGTCCAGGTTGCTTCGGTATTCCAGCGAATCGAGTTTGGTCCGGTGCTGCATGAGCAGAAGCGCAGCTTTCATCTGATTTTCAGTCATTTGATCGATGAACGCTTCCTGCTGTTTCAACTCGGCCTGGAGTTGTTGCCGTTCTTTTTCATAGTTCAGGCGCTGGAGGGTGGAGCTTTCCTGCGATTTTTGTTGATCCAGCAATTGGTCGGTAATGACGGACAATTCTTCCTGAAGTTCCTGCCGGGTGAGTGGTTTTTCCAGCGCGATGCTTGGATTGCTGGGCAGGGCTTCGATCAGGTTTTTGGCGCGATCGATTTCCATTTCAATTTCGGCCAGTTCATCCTTGCGGTTGTATTTTTCCGCCAAAGCCCGCAGGGATTCCAGATTGTCGAGGAACAACTGCTTGTTGGGGCGGTTCATTTTTTTGAGTACCTGGTTGCTTTCCCGGAATTTGGCTGCAGCCCGGTCTTTGCCAAACAAGCCGCGTTTGCCGGTAATGGCTAAGATTTTCCCCTCCTGGTTAAGTGTGATGGCGAGGTAGTTATTGCGTCGCATGCGTTGTGCCAGGTCAGTGCCGTCTTCGGCATGCTTGAGCGCTTTGTCGTGATCGCCCGTAGCGAGGTATGCTTCGGAAAGTGCGACAAAAAGTTTCGATGCGTTCTACGCCTGCAACAGAGCGTAATTTTGTTTCAAGATCCTGAATTTCGGCACTTTGCGTCCATCCAATCAAAGGCAAGAGTAAGGCCAGGGTAGCAAAAAAAAACGTGTAGTATTGCTTTCATTTTTAAACCACAATGATCTTTTTACAAGAGGTTAGCCAAAGATAAAGCCAAACTTTAGACATTTACAGCATGCTCACACCAGCCGACCGGCAATTTATTCAAGATCACCTGCAAGCCGACCTGCACCGGCTTTTACTTTCGGCCAACCGGTACCCCGGTGTGCAAGTGCCGGTGGCGGTTGCACAGATCGAGGCATTTCGGAAAGTCCGGGAGAAAATCCCTTCCTGGTTTCGCTTCGATCTGATCATGCCGCCGGTGCGCTCGGTGGAGCAGGCATCGTCTGAAGAAACGGCCCGCTTCAAAGCCGGGTTGTTTTCCGGAAAAGCCATGGCCGATCTTACGGGCGGCATGGGCGTGGACAGCTGGTTTTTTTCCCGGCAATTTAACCAGGTGGTTTATGTCGAACAACAACCGCAACTGGTTGAAATCGCCCGGCACAACTTTGACGTATTGGGCGCCCGGAATATCAACGCCATTTGCAGCGGATTCTGAAATTTTTTTGAAACTGACCGATCAACACTTTGATCTGATCTACCTCGACCCCGGTCGGCGGCACGAACAGAAAGGCAAGGTGTTTCAACTGGCAGATTGTGCGCCTAATGTTCTGGAACTCCGAACGGAGCTACTCCAAAAAAGCGACCGTGTTTTGTTAAAGACAGCGCCTATGCTCGACCTGACGCAGGCCATCCAGCAGCTCGGTTCGGTCAGCCGGACGTGGGTGGTTTCGGTAGATGGCGAGTGCAAGGAGGTGTTGTATTTGCTGGAAAAAAATGCGCCGCTCATCGATGAAATTCCGATTGAGGTGGTTTGTTTGGGAAGTGAGGCGCCCGGTTTTCAATTTACCCGCGCCGAAGAGCAGGCGGCAGAGCCGGTCTTTTCCGTGCCGCAGCAATTTGTCTATGAACCCGACGCGTCAGTGCTAAAAGCCGGAGCGTTTAAAAGTTTTGCTATGCGGTTTGGTTTGAAAAAACTACACCCGAATACGCACTTGTACACCAGTGAAACACTTGTCCCGAATGTGCCGGGCCGGGTGTTTTCGGTAGTGGCCGTACTGAAATATGACCGTAAAGATCTCCGCGCGTTCCTTCCGGATGGGCAGGCCAATCTGGCAACCCGGAATTTTCCGGATTCGGTGGCGGCGATGCGGAAAAAATTGGGCATTCGGGATGGGGGCGTGCACTTTGTTTTCGGTGTGACGGATGCCTGTGGGCATTTAAGGCTGATAGTATGCCGAAAAACCACCGGATATTGATAAGGCATTGACTTGTCTCGCACTATTCATGGTTGAACCGGCACGAGTCCTTTCAATTCCGATTGGCTAAAACCACCGGTTTAGAAGCCCATTGCCGGCCATTTCCATCCAACAATAGGATGAAATACACGCCATTTTCCAGGGCTCCCAGATTGACCTGGTTCCCTGCAACTTGTTGATCCAGTCGCAAGCGCCCCAGTGCGTCAAATACCTGCACCGTTACCGCCTGGTTTTCCGGAATGCCTTTCCAGTAAATCATCCCCGTCGTAGGATTCGGCCAAAGCGTCATATCTCCGCCTTCTATATCGGGGGACGGGGGGAGGCTTGTTGTTTGCTCCACCCACACCGTCTTGCACTTCATATCGCTGCCGTATTGGTTACTCACGGTGAGGCACACCTCGTAGGGGCCGGCAGCGGGATACGTGTGGGCGGGGTGTTTTTCAGTGCTGGTGTTGGCGGAGCCGGAGGCCGGGTCGCCGAAATCCCACCACCAGTCTGTGGGTTCGTACCAGGATACGGAGGTGAAATCCACGCCGAGGCCGGGGGTGCGGTCGTAGCGCCAGTTGGCCAGCGGGTGGTTATCGATGCCGAGGGTGTCGCAGGGGGAGTTGTCGATGGGGCCGAGGCGGAAGTTTGGGAAGTGGGGGAGGCCGTCCAACGGATACTCTAATTGAAAATAATTTTGCTCGAAGGCGCAGGCTGCACCGGGCCGTTCAGGGTGTTTCATGCGGTGCAAACATTTTTGTCCGTTGTATGGTCGGCAATAGATCATGCCATCGGGCCCGAGTTCCATCGTACCGATACTGCCGCTAAGTGGACATATTGGCGGGTCAGCATTTGCTACTACTTGCATACTGGTTCCCAAATCAGGATCATAGGTATCAAATTGCAAAAGTCTCCGATTTTCAGCAGCATAGATGTATCTGCTATCGGCCGACCATGCGAGGCCTGCAAATCGCTCTATGTCGGCCATATTCTGCATCTTGACATGTATGGGGCTAGACAATGAGCCGGTACAACGGTCAAAATCGAACACTTTCAAATCATCCTGCGAATCGAATCGTGCCAGTTTAGAACCATCGGGAGAGAAGACTATTTGGCCGCCATATACTACTCCTGTATCCACTGCTCCAATTTCCTGATACTTGGTTTCAATGCCCTCGGGCGTGAGCAGGATGAAGTAGTATCGGTTGCTAAATTTTTTTGCTGCCACTACCCACCAGTCGCGTCCGTTGGCATGGCGGACAGCATGAATGCCATGATAGTGTATTGTGTCGGAAATAATTGTTTCATTTTTTATAAGGGTAGTACCATTACCGTTATTTGTCGATAAATCTACGGTGGTATGAAGGATATTAATGACATAAAGTGGGTCAACTAGCGGCAAATGAAAAAAATGTAATAGGGTTTCGTCTCTAGGGTCTGCCAGAAGTACCATACCATTTTCAAGGGCATATCCTCTATTGTTTGCACACCAGATATTATATAATAAACCTGGATTTAATCCTTCACTATTCTCAATGACCATACCGTTTGGTTTTTCAATAAAACAGCCGTTACTGTAAACTAACAGACTTCCACTTGTATCACATATTGAAGCCGTTGTGCCAAAAAAAGTCATGTTTCTTGGACTATTCACGATTTTAAGGGAGTCATTAAAAACTAAATTAAACCCTTCCGCTTCCGGAGAAGTTGGCTCGTAATTATATCCCAGGGTCCAAATATTATCCTCTTTTTGAGCTACTACATCTGACATTAATACTGTTAACAGCAGCAGTATGATTGTTCCCAATTTCATAGTTATGAAAATAAGTAACCAACCCGTACACTGTCCGGGAGTGCACGGGTTGGTTGGGTGAAAAGCAATTAATGTGTGATCAGGTGAAGTTTGCGAGTTGCCAGCAGGCGGTTGTCAGACGACAATAGTTGCACCAGGTGCAAGCCTTCCGGCAGGTGTTTCATATCCGCAAAGCCACTCGTGCTGAACATATCGGCCAATTGTTGCCCGTAAGCATTGAATACCAGTATCCGTATCTTCTGGTTGCCGGTTCCCCGCCAATAAACATGCCCGGTGCTGGGATTAGGGAATATGATGATATTCGCCGGGTCACCTGCAATAACTTCCGGCTCTTCCGGTCTGCGAATTTCTTCAGCCGGTTGACACAGTTCCACATCATCAAAGTTGGCCCCTGTCAGGTAGGATACGATAGTCCGCGCTTCGTACACGGCATCGCCGCCTTCGAGCGGACATAGCCCGGCTATAGATTCCAGTGTAGCCAGGTCGCCGGTAGCAAGCGTGTCAACCAGAAGCAAGTTGAAGACAATCGCATTTACCGTTTTGTGATTTTCCGCAGGGGTGAGTGCTGTGCTTATAGCAGCATTGGTCGTCAGCAGTGTCTGAATTTTTGCCCGGGCAGCTGCTTTCAGTGTATCCAGGTAATGCACATACTGCTCGTACGCGGCCTTGCCGTGGACAACTGCCGTATCGTATTGGGCGTGGCTTATGGTTGTATCGCCCTGGTGCCGCAGGCTGTCGAGCGTCATTAAATCTGCCATTTCAGTATGCCAGTCGAGGCGATAATTTTCAAGCAGGGAATCCTCCACGGCGCTGAACGAAAAAATCTTGCTGCGTTCCTCGGCGATGTAGGCCAGGCGGCCCGTGGACAGGCTGTCATTGTCCGCTTTAAAGTCGGCAAATTCCGTAGCATACGACTCAATGGCTGGTTGGCGCAACATCTTGCGATACAGCCGGAAGGCGCCTTTCCAGTTCATTTCATCTTCAAATAACTCGGGATAAAGTTTGTCTGTGGCCAGCGCCTCGTCTAGTTTGGTTGGTATAGCGCTTTCCTGGTTCCGGGGTGGTAGAAATGCAGGGAACGTGCAGGTAGTACAGTCGTCATAGGTTGGCCCGGACTCATCTTTGAACCAAGTTTCATCGGGCCAAACTTCCGGGTTCAGCGCATCATTGGAGGTGCCATCAACAAAAAATGGCGATAACAGGACATTACTAAAATTCCTCCCTCCCAAACAATTCCCGGCAACCGCGCTCAAATCCCAGATGTTTCCACTGTGGTATTGCTCGCCGATGTACGCGCCGGCATTGATCTGCAAGCCGGTGCAGTGGGTGTTCATGCTGTTGCCGCGTACGGCATCTGTGAATTCGGCCAGGTCGAGAAAGAGCAGACCGATATCGGTGCTGTCCACACAATTACACTGGTAGGTGTTGGCAAAGCCCGCGCTGCTATGAATGGCTGTGCTGGTGCCCAGGCCGGTCCCTGATTGTGTGACGGTATTTGCCGTCAAATCGCTGAACATTGCGGCTTCTGCGAGGATACCGGTGTATTCTGCGGGCTGCGTCAGATTGACCACGGTGTTCTCGTGCAGGGTACCTAACACGCCGTTTCGGTAACCAATGCCGATGCCGCCCTGGTCCAGGGTCACCATGTTGCCACCCACATCCCAGCCTTCCAGCCCGGCAGGTACGGTTCCGCCGGGCGGGGTGTAGCCAAAACCAATTTCGTTCAGTACGATGCCGCTGGTCTGGAAATTGCCCGGGGCGAGCGCACCGGTTATTTTTATCTCGTTGTCTGTTATCGCACTGATGGGGTGCAGGGGTTCATTCAATCCGGACCGGATTCCGAAGTCCCTGGCGGTGATGTTGTTGTTGAGCATCCTGATGTCGCGGGCGTGGCTGTAACCCCAGTCAATACCGATATTTACGTCGGTCATGGCGGTGTTTTCAACCTTTCCGGCGTAATTACCGGCACGTATGCCGGTTTTGCAGTTGTTGAAAGTCATGGTGCTAAACGGACTGCCAATATTGAACCAATGGCTGCCTTTGCCGGTCAAATAAATGCCATAGCCTTCTTGCGGATAAATTGGTGTGCCATCCACGGAGTTCATGTCGTCGAAACTCATGCCTCCTACGTTTCCGGTGGAATTTGTTGACACGATTCCATTTGCCAGGCTGGCAAAAGTATTCGTCCCAAAGACATTGAAATCCTGGTAATCAATTAACCGCACACCGCAATAGCCTCTTGCTTCCACGGCTTCCGGCATGCCGGAATAGGGGGCCTTTATAGCTGGCTGGGCTGTTGAAAAGCTGTTACCTGTCATGGCGAGTATATTTACCCGTTTAGGGGTTGATGTAGTTGCACTGCGCATATCGAGATTCAAACCGATGTAGTTATCGGAAAAAGAGTTGCCCACTAATGAAACACTGGACCCCGGCCTGGCATCAATAGCAAAACGACAGTCATTGAACAATGAAGTAGTTGCCAGTAAAGTGGCGCCAGGTTCCAGCGTAATGCCGGAGGCTAATTCGTCGCATGTATAAATATCGGTGTTAAGCAACGTGAGGGTTACGCCGGAACGGACAAGAATTTGGGAGCCTGGACCGAGGTAGAGCTGTGGTCTGGCACTGGTTCCGGGCGCCCCGGTACCGTCAAATGTATAGTTTTCGTTTACATCCAATACACCGTGGATCGTTATCTTTTCAATGTTGGAATCGGTAGCAGAATTAGCAAATAATTTTCCAGCAGCGATAAGGCTGCTCACTGTGCCGTTAACTGGTGGTTCGAGCAGCTCATTCTCAATAAAAATGGTACTCGTAAACACGTTGTATCCTGGATCAGTGCCGCATTCCGGATTCAGCGGAACAACGTCAACAAATACTTGAAAATTCGGATCTATTAAGTAAACATCGGGTGTGATGGAAAATCTGAGTAAGCTTATTACCGTTTCCAGATCCGGAATATCGGTCAATTGAAACGAAAACCGACGGAAAAAGGAATTGCCGTTTGACCACGAATCCTCATTTGCCAAAGTCAGGTTTCCCAAATAGTTAAAACCTAAAAGGGTTTCATTAATTGGGCTTTCGGATGTTGTTCCAAAGGAAATTCGCAACAAAACATCAGCAGTACAACCAAGGCTGTTGACATTTTGAACATCTGCCTGGATAATGATTTCATCGCAGTATGGAAGTATCTCAACATCACCCAAAATCATTGTGGATACAAGCGCAACATTTGGACAATCGCACTGGGCCATGGCACTCTTTGTGGTAAACAGATGTAAAAAGAAAAACAGCAGTAAATAAACTACACGATGGTAGGGATGATTCCGACTTCCGGTGTTTAACTTAGATGGAGTAGAAGTTGCGGGGGGGGGGGGGGCAAAAAATCGGATTGAGTTTCATAAAAAAAATAAATGTGTGGTAAAAATTGGGTGAATTCGGCAAGCGCATCCAACCGGCCCGGACCCGATAAATACGCCTGCGTATTCAAATATCCGGGAATAAAAATTCCCAAATTGTTAAGCTTTTTATCGCTTTACGGAACGGCTGGTTTCCCAGGGTAAGCGCAGCGTTTCACTGTGTGAATGTACCGCCACCTTTTGGCACTCATCGAAAAATCCTGCTCCTCTGTCGGCGCGTGCTTGACAAAACGTACTGAAGGTTAACACCTTTGTCGCACAAGTTTTGTCAAAACGTTAAAGTGAAAAACCTTGAAAATAAGGGCAGTGCATCCGCCGTCTATTGTTTCGCTGCTCCGGTTTGCCACAAAACTACCTTCTATGCGATCCTGCCTGTTTGTGGGTTTTTTACTGTCTTGCTTGCTGACCTTTCCAGGTCGGAACACCCTTGTGGCGCAAGGGGTCGATTTGCGACAAGACCTCGCCTTCTTCCGGGCTAAGGTTCCGGAGTTTCAAAATTGGCTCCGCCAAAACCAATTGGATCAGATCATCTACGCGGATAGTGTAGCTGTCACCCCACAGAAAACTACCCTGTTTTTGATGGCATCATACAAGGGGGTTCGCGTTTGCGACTCCTTGCAATGTGCCTGGGAACGCCTCCAGTTGGAAAACCGCCGGCAATACGGCCAGTTTTTTCACGAACGGCTCCTGCACAAGTGGGCATTCCTGGCTGAAGTGCACGAAGAACAGGCAGAGGTGGTAGTGCGCTGCCATGATCCGGCGCATTTTATTGCCCGCATCAACAGCCGGAACGGTTATATGCCGGTTGACGGCAGGAGCATTCGCGCCGGCGCCGTGGCAGATGTGCGCATGCCGGTTTCCTTGCAGGGCATCAATATTGGCGACAACACGGCAATTATTCCGGGAAAATCGCTCAAAGTTGTTTGTACCAACGCCCGCCGCTATCTGGCCAGCACCTACAAATCAAAAGGAACACCCATCCTGTGGAAAGCCCGGGTCGATAGTTCCTATACCACTGTGGATGAGTTTGTCCTGGAAGTCACCCATTTGAACTACGAAATCTGCCCCGACGGCTATTTTGAATACCACCGGATCTATGTAAAAGGCCTGCAAAAAGGCCCTGACGTGGAGCTTTCCTGGGAATTTCAGGGGAAATATGGCAGTGGAATAATATTTCCTCCCCGGAAAAACGACTATAAAGACATGGAAACGCGTTATAAGAACAATCTGGAAATTTACCAGAGGCATTTATTTAAAAAATTATTGGATTATCTTCGCCAATGACGAGCACAACTCAGGCTATGGCAGCAACTCAAGCCACGACAACGACAAAATCCAAAGTTGAAGCAAGCAGTACTTCAGCCGCTACCACGCTTTCACCTCGCGCCCGAATCGCCAGGCAAATACTGATCTACCATTTTATTTTGATTGGAATTTCCTGTGTGTACTACCTCCTGCGCGGTTTCGACTTTGAAGAATTTACTTCCCTGATGGGTATTTTGGCTCCGGTGACCGCGATGTACGGCGGCGCCGTTTTTCGCTATATCGGCCGGAGTATAACCGAACCCAATCTCAACGGTAAAAACAGCCAACCGATCAACAACATGGTGCGCTGGCTGGTACACGGGCATTTCGTAACGGTCATGCTTTTGATTTCGCTCAAAGCCCTGGCACCCAACATCCTCAATTTTCAGGATATGATCATGTTCCTGACACTCGTTGAATCCGCCCTGGGTGTTTACATGGGGAATATTATTCTTGCCTTGTTTGAGCCGGAGGCTAAAAAGAGTGATGCGTGATCACTCATCACTCATCACTAAAGTGCTAATCAGCGACTCAAAAAGTCCCAACCCATCCGTATTGCCCAAAACCGGCTCTGCGGCACGCTCCGGGTGGGGCATCATGCCGAATACATTGCGTTTTTCATTGCAAATGCCGGCAATGTTGCGCGCTGCGCCGTTTGGATTGGCAGCGGCGGTAACTGCCCCATCTGCGGTGCAATACCGAAACAAAACCTGATCATTTGCTTCCAGCGCGTCCAGCGTTTTTGCATCCGCAAAAAAACGGCCCTCAGCATGTGCAATCGGAATCTTCAGCGGTTTGTCCAGGTCAAGCCCGGATGTGATGGGGGAGTTGTTGGTCACTGTTTTCAACCACACATTGCTGCAATTGAACTGTTGGCTGTCGTTGTGCAGTAAAATACCGGGCAGCAGGTGGGATTCGCACAGAATTTGAAATCCGTTGCAGACACCAAACACATAGCCACCGGAAGCAGCAAAGGCTTTCACGGCTTTCATGATCGGTGAAAACTGCGCAATAGCGCCGGCGCGCACATAGTCGCCGTACGAAAAGCCGCCGGGCAGCACCACGCAATCCAGTTCCGGCATATCTGTGTTTTTATGCCAGAGTTTGACGACATCCTGGCCCATTACGTCGCCCAGGACATGCACCATGTCGTCGTCACAATTGGAACCGGGGAAAACTACTACACCAAATTTCATAAAACTTGAATTAATACGTGAGTGCACCGGCCTTTCTGTTAAAAACGATCAGGCCGGCGAATGAATCAACTAATGTTGGGGCAAAATTGAATGTAAAACAGGATAAGCAACAGCCCCAGATGCAGTAAATCGGCCAACGCAGTATTCCGAACGGATTGCCCCAACAGGGAAAGGAAAATTCCAACGGCAGGCATGGCCGGCAAGGCATGTTCAAGCCGTATTTCCGGGTGGGTCAATGTAGTTGCCAAAGAAACCAAAATGACCCAGTACAGGATGGAAATATATTTTTTCACCTGGATCAATTTGTGAAAATAATACACATTAAAGCCCAATATGCTTACGAGCAACAAAGCGCTTAAAAACAATATCTTCAGCGTATTGTAAAAATCCCAGGAGTACTGAAACGCCGGGCTGTGTAACCACCGGGTAAACTGAATTTGTAAAAACGCTATGGCCTGATCATTCCAGAAATAAGCGGTGAACGTGAGAAATACCGGGACAAGAATGCCGGTGAAAAACACCAACTGTTTCTGGATTGACAACGCCCGCAAATTCAACAAACCAAGGTAGGCCACCGGCAATAGCCAAACCGCCGGCGGATAGAACAACGTAGCCACAGTAATCCAAAACGCGCTGTTAAATGCAGCGCTGAGGACGAGGGTTTGTTTGTAAACACCGAATATGCTCCATAACGCAAATGGAATAAACGTAACGGCAACCAGTGTCGGACTTAAAAAAAGGAAATCCGGGATGCAGGATGCGGCAAATCCGTAAAGTGCGCCGGGGTACCAGTTCCGGTTGTCCAGGATGCGGTAATGATCGGTCAGCCAGTTGATGGCCAAAGCCTGGATGTAAACAAGAGCCGTTGCCAAAACGGCTGAAAAAAACGGATTGTCGTGGAGATGCCCCAACAAATCCATGTACAACAACCCGCCATCATCCGTTGCCGCCTCAGGTGGAGCCACCCAGCCAAGTATTGCAGGCAGCCGAAGCAGGGCGATGTACACAGCAAGAATAAATGCCGTAGTCGAATGGTTGTTGCGAAAAAAGGCTAGCATGCAGTGGAATTGATTTGTCCCGGCCAGGCGGAAGTTCAGTACCGGTACACTAAACTTCCGCCTGGCCGGGACAAAGATTGCGGCGAAGTTCCGCAAATCAACAGAAAGACCAAAAGAGAACCTGAAAAACCTGTATCACGGACTTTCAACATGCAACAGCCGCAGTGTTTTCAACTGACCATTCGATAGCCGGACCACCACCCAATACACTCCGGCAGGCCAACTTCCCATTTCCAGTTGTACCTGATGTGTCAATAATTTTTCCGGTTGTTCCATCGCCAAAACAAGGCTTCCGTTGGATTTAAATACCCGTATGAATACACTTTCCGGTTGTTTTAAATCAAGTTGTAAGCGCGACCAATGCGTTGCCGGGTTTGGCGCCAAAACCATCCGGTTGACGATATCCGGCGCCTTGCTCCCGGTAAATGTACCGACCGGGATGCTTAATACCAGCATGCACCCGTTGGCATCGGTAAGGGTGGCGCTGTAAGCGCCCGGTTCCAGGTTGGTAACCACCGGGCCGGTTTGACCGCCGGTATTGCTGCTCCAGTGAATATCATAGGGCATTGTTCCACCATTCGGGCTCAGGGTGATCATCCAACCGCCGGCCAGCGAATCGGTACTCCAGTTCGACATCAATCCCGTAGCCGGTTGGTTGATCATGAAGGGGAAAAACACAAAACACCCGGCGGCATCCGATACGGTGAGCATGTAATTACCCGCCGGGACGCTCTGGAGGTTCAGGTTGCTGCCGCCATTACTCCAGGCGAATTGATATCCGGGGGTTCCGCCACTAATGGTGGGCAGAATAGCGCCCGAACTGTCGCCCCGGCAAAGAACATGGACAACTTCGGCAGCCACCAGCGAAATGGGCGGGCTGAGTTGTACGATTTCATATTCCGGCGAAACCAGCGTGCAACCCAGGTT
Source organism: Lewinellaceae bacterium (assembly GCA_016716135.1). Lineage (GTDB taxonomy): Bacteria > Bacteroidota > Bacteroidia > Chitinophagales > Saprospiraceae > M3007. The sequence goes on from JADJWX010000002.1 coordinate 889,419, forward strand.
ATCCGTTACAGTTAACTGGTAATTGCCCGGCGGCAAGTTGGAAATAGAGGCCGTTGTCGCAGCATTGCTCCAGAGGTAGTTGTTTGGCGGTACGCCACCTGTCACATTCAGACTGATGGCGCCTTCGTTTTGACCGCACTTGTCCGGAAGCAGGTTTGCCAGGTTGATATTAAGTATTGCAGCGGGTTCGTGTACAATTGCCGGCGCCGACACCACGGTGCAGCCGCGTACATCCGTCACCGTGAGCATGTAGGTATTGGCCGGAACCTGATGACTGTTTTGTTGTGCATCACCATTGCTCCAAAGGTAGTTGTACGGCGGTACGCCGCCGGAAACATTGGCAGATATAGCGCCGGTGGAATCGCCTTTGCAAATGATATTCACGATCTGGCTGATATTCAACTGCAAAGGCGGCGCTTCTTCAATGTTAAATGCCTGTGAAACGGCGGTGCAGCCTGCAGCATCAGTAACCGTAACCCAATAGTCGCCGCCATTCAGGCCGGCAGCCGTATCGCGCGGTACCGGTACCGACGGGTGCAGACCAATTGGCGCCGACCAGGAAAACTGATATGGTGGGGTGCCGTTTGAAACCTGTACGGCAATTTGCCCGTCAGCGGCGCCGCTGCAGGAAACCGGCTGAATGCTCAGGGGCTCCAGCACAAAATTGACCGCCTGATCTTCAACCACCAGGTCGGTCAAAACCTGGGCGCAACCGGTGGCGTCCAGCACGGTTACGGTGTAACTTGCCGCAGGCAGATTAAAAATGTTTTTCGTCGTATCGTCGGTATTCCAAATATACCGGTAAGGCGGAATGCCCCCGCCTACCGTTAGTTGTACGGACCCCGTAAGCGCGCCGAAACAAGGGATGTCTTCAATTGTAGCGGAAGCCGTCAGGGCAGGGGGCTCTGCTACGGTGACAGCGGGAAACACCCCGGTACACCCGTTCATATCGGTCACCGTGAGGCTGTACATACCGGCTGGAACGGCGGGCAGGTTTTGAGACGAAGCGCCATTGCTCCATAAAAACTGGTAAGGTGCGCTGCCTCCGGTGACACGAATGGTCACACTGCCGGTTGGTTCTCCGGCACAAAGCGCATTTTTTACCGTGAGCAGTTGCACGGTCAGCGGCAATTCCGGTTCAGTGACATAAAACGTGTCGCGTATCGAACAGCCGAGCGAATCCGTTGCCTGCAGGATGTACGGTCCTGCCTCAAGATTACTGTGGCTCAGGCCATCCGGAACGCCGTTCCAGGTGGCTGTTACCGGACCGGTAGCGCCACTTACACTAACCTGGATCAGGCCGCTTGCATCCCCCTGGCAACCTACAGGCACCAGACTGTCCAGATTGACGGACAGTACTTGCGGAGCGGTCAAAATGATATTTGAGGTGATCAACGTGCAACCTTCCGCATCGGTGATGCTGGCTTTGTACGCGCCGATGCCCAGATTTTCGATCCGTGAAGTTGTTCCATTGTTGTTCCAGTTAAATTGGAACGGCGGTTGGCCACCACTCAGGATGAGTTCGACAAAGCCGTCTGTCGCTCCGATGCAGGTTGGGTTTTCTTTCAAGGTAAATTCAATCTGAAGCGAACTGGGTTGCGTGACTACCCCCAACCATTCGGCAGTACAGCCGTTGGCATCAGTAACGGTCACCGCGTAAATACCTGCCACAACATTGCCCAAACTGGCTGTGGTTGCGCCCGTGTTCCAGAGATATTGGTATGGCGTGGCGCCGCCCGTTGCTTTGGCGCGCAAAAAGCCGCTTTTTTCACCAAAACAACGCACGTTCGACAAAGAATCCGGCTGAACCGTTAGCACTTGCGGCTGGGTAATCTGATAGATTGGAGACGTGAATACACAATTGTTTGCATCCGTAATCGTGCAATTGTACATACCGGCAACCAATTGGGTCAGGTCTTCCGACGTGGAATCATTGGACCAAATAAAATTGTAGGGTGGGGTGGCGCCGAATATTGCCTGATCAATCGCGCCATTCATTTCGCCGAAACAGCGCACATTTTCCAGCGCATTTTGCACGATATCAATTGGCGGCGGCGAATTCACCTCCAGGTTCGACAAAACCTGGCTGCAATTGCCGTCGGTAATGGTCACACTATAGGTGCCGGCGCCCAAAAAAGAGGCCGTCGAACCGGTTTGCTGGTTGCTCCAGCTGAATACCGGATTTTGCCCGTTCACCGCCAATACGATGGATCCCGTCAGAGCATCCGGGCAGGCCGGATGGATGATGGTGTCCAAGGCCACATCCAGTCCGGGAGCATTTAAAACAATCTGGGGCATCACCATCGAGCAACCGGCATTGGTTGCGTCGGTCACGGTCACGCGGTAACTGCCTTGCGCCAACCCGGTAATCGTGCCCTCAGTCGTGATGCCGCCAATATTACCTCCAGGCCAGAAGAACGTGTATGGCGGTGTGCCATTGAGTGGCTTGAGTGTGATGCTGCCGTCGTTGCCGCCGCAGGTACTTACATTTTGCACCGAAACGATGGCAGTTTGCGTCACATTGTTCAACGTATGCACCTTGATCAGGTCGGTACCGGTGCATCCATTGGCGTCAGAAACCGTCACGGTGTACGTATTCGTCACACTCGGCGTGTTTCCCGCTTGAACCGGAATATTCGGAAAATTCAGTCCGGTGCTCCAGGCATAGGTAACGGGTGGCGTGCCAACGCCTGACTCAACAGCCTGCAACTGAAGCGATTTTCCCCGGCAAACATTCACAGAGTCGCCCTGCAAAATCTGAACTTCAGGACTCGGCAACACTGTGATCGTGACGGATGCAGAGCCGGTGCAGCCAAACGCCGTGCTGCTTTGAATGTAGTAGGTTTGGGTAAATCCGGGTTGTACCACAGTGCCCGGGAGCTGGTTGCCCGCAGTTGGTGGTGTTGCACTGTGATAGGTCAAAATTCCACCCGTATTGGCTGTGTCGATCACCGCCAGCGTGGCCAGGTCAAACGTTTTGCCGTCGCAAATGGATGGGGATGCGGTCAGGGTAAGCACCGGTTTGGGATGCACGATCACCATTGCCGGAACCCGCATACTGCTGCAACCGGCGCCGGGCCCGGTCAGGGAATCGGCCAGATAGTAGGTTTTGCTTGTCTGAAGTGCCGGAACCATCAGGGTATTTCCGGTGGCGACCGGGCTCCCGCCGCTTGGGTTTTCGTACCAAAAATAATCACCAGCCGGGGCGCCCGGAGCGAGCAGGGTTGCCGATGAACCGCTGCAAATTTCAACCGTAGCGGGCGCCGTTGGCGTAGGAATAGCGTCGTCGTCGGCCATCCCGTTGCAGTTTTCATCTTTTTGGTTGCAAAGGATTTCCGGTGCGCCCGGGTAAACAGCCGGGTCGTTATCGTCGCAATCGCTGTCGATTTCCACATAGCCCGGGGGCGCGATGGGGAAACAGGAAATGACCCGGATATTGGGATCGCCGTATGTGTCCAGGTCAGCATCGCGGTAAAAAATATAGTCGGGCGTATTGGCTTCCTGTGAACCGTAAAATGCCAGGTTGTCCATGGCGATGTCGCCGTACGCGCCGAAGGTGCCGGTGGCTACGAACTGGAACAAGGTGACCTGGCCGTCGTACGCGCTCAGATTGACGTATTCCCGGAGCCAGAGCTTGCCGCGGTTGCCGCTCCAGGATTTCAACGTCGTCCAGTTTTGACCGCCGTCGGTGGAGGCTTGAAGCGCCAGGCTGCTCATTTGCCCGATGCGCGTGTTCATGTACAAATCGAAGGAAAAATGGCAAACCTGTGTGGGTGGCGCCAGCACGTCGATGCACAAGGTGCGCAAGATGGCTGTTTTGCCGAAGGCGCCTGTCGGCGAACAACTGTTCCGGAAGAACAGATAGTTACCACTCCCGCCGGGAGCAGCAGGCGGCCCGGCCACCGGAAAGGTAAGCCCCGGGCCGGTGGCCACTTTCCACTCGTAATCATCGCCCGGCACATTCTGCCAAAGGCCCGGCAAGGGGCAGGGATCGGCACAGCCGCTTGGGCAAATGCCCAGGGTATCTACCGTTTCGAGCAGCGTGGCCGGGCAATTGGTGAAAAACGAGGCTTTAAACGAATTGGCGCTCCAAATACCGGGAGCACATTGCCGGCGGATATACACGTCGTATTGCTGGAGTGTTTGCAGGCCGGAAAGCATAACCGGGCCGTTTGCCGGCTGCGGCAAGGAAACAAGCATTCCGCCCGCTCCGGCGGCGCTTCCGGTTCCGGGAATAAACCCTGCCGGGCCGTATTCGATCAGCAAACTCGTGCCCAAAGCATCCGCCTGCCAGGAAATATCTGCCGTAGTTTCCGTGACATTGCCGGCGGAAAGCCCGTTTACCAGGTCGCATCCAACCGGTGCAAAAACCAGCTCGAACAAGCGAAGTTTCCCCTTGTGGTCGGCTTTGTTGTCACAAATTTCAAGTTTCCAGATGCCTACGGGATTTTGTCCGGTATGTAGCCCGGCCAGTGCTTCCACAGGGAGGTAATAGCCGGTGATGTTGTCTTTTTCAGCCGCGGTACTCAGGGGTTGGCCCACGGTAACATTGTCGGTGAGTTCGACAAATTGGGCGCAAACAGCCCCCTGCGGATCGCCAATATTTTGGTCGCCGGCATTTAGCCCGCCGATCAGTTGGATCCGGGTGCCGTCGGGGCTGCGCAACCAGATCGTGAGGTCGGAGCGCCAGGCGTGTTCGACCATGAGGCGCACGCCGTGCAACAGCACATTCGTGCCCAGCATGTTGCCGGGCGCCTCGTCGACGTATGCTTCGAACACCTGGATCGAATTGCAGGAGGTGTCCCGCAGGTCGAGATTCAGGGGGCAGGGGCGCGCGTTGTTCAGGTCGGTGATAAACGACCGCGGCGCCGACCAAACGCTGATTGTGGTGTCGACATCACAGATGGTGCGCACCTGGAAGCGGTAATTCAGACCGGGCGTGAGCCCCGACACATCAAACGGCGGGTCGGCATTGACAAGGTGGGTGGGAACGCCGGTGAATGGTGCAGTGCCGCTCACCAGTTCAACTTCATACTTGTCGCCGACATCCGACCAGGTAAGCCGGGCCGTGGAGTCAGTTACCAGGTCAACTTGCAGGAGCTCGGGGCGTGGGCAGACTGCGTTAACCCCACCCCCCATCCCCTCCCCCCAAAGGGAGGGGGGCTTGTTTCCCACAATAGTTGTGTTTTTGAAAAAGGCAAGATGGACATAAGCCAGAGTAAGAAAATACTGACTTAACGTTTCTAAAATCTTGACAAGAAATGAGGGCGAGCCCCCCTCCCTTTGGGGGGAGGGGATGGGGGTGGGGTCGAACCGGCGGTGCCGAAAAAAGCGAAAAGGAAATCCCCAACAGGAAAAACAAGCAGAAAAGCCCGCGCAGGCGGGAAGCGAAATAGTATGTCATGGTGTCGGATTACGGTTTTGAAGGCGAAAAGATACTGCGGATTACGGGCCATCGCATTTTTGGGTGGCTTTGGGCCCGGTTTGTTTGGCGAAAGTACGGGGAAATCAGCTGTAGCTGTTTTCAGAATACGGAATTTGTCGGTAGGCTACACTATCGGGCGCTCCGGGCTTCGTGGTAAAATTCAGATACCCGTCAGATGATTTCAGCAAACCACCCTTTTCCCTTGCCGTTTCTGAAAAATTAATCGGAAATTTGGCCTGGAGAAGCCCAAACCAACGGGTGTATTGAATTTTATAATCAAACAATGTGCGGAACAAGCCCGGTTTTCGGGCAAGCCGTTTTGAACACAGCCTGACCAATGTCAAAAAATATAGGATACCTCTCCGGCCGCAAAGGCCTCGACGATAATCTGTTTGAAGCCCTCGGCCGCGCCGCCGAACAACAGGGCACCGTGGCGCCGGAAGAAATGAAGCGCCTGGCCGAAGAATTTCTGATCGGCGATGCGAATGTGTACGGCAGCGTCACGTTTTACGACTTCCTGCGACCCGAAAACCAGGGCAAAAAAGTGTACGTCTGCAACGGCACCGCCTGCATGACCGCCGGCACGCAGGATGCGCTTCGCGAAAAACTGGCCGGGCAGTTCCCCGCCAACGAGATCGGCGAAATGTGCTGCCTGGGCCGATGCCACGAAAACCACGCCTTCCACTACGCCGGCAACAATTACTCCGGTGATGCGATCGGCCAGATTGCAGAAATCAAATCCGGCAAAAAAGAGCGGATGGACAACTACCGGGTGGCTCACCACGGCACGCCGGTCCTGACGGCTGAATTTCCGGGTCTGGAGCTGTATTACCAATTGCTGAAGGAGGGCCTGAAAAAATCGCCTGAAGCGCTGTTGGAAGAACTGAAAATTTCCGGCCTGCGGGGTCGTGGCGGTGCGGGTTTCCCGATGGCGTTCAAACTGGAGTCCTGCCGGAATACCCCCGGCGACACCAAATTCCTGGTCTGCAATGCCGACGAGGGCGACCCCGGCGCTTACTCCGACCGCTACATCATGGAGCAGCGTCCGCACAGCCTCTTGCTGGGCATGCTGCTCGGCGGCTACATGATGGGCGCCCGTATGGGCGTGTTGTACATCCGCGGCGAATACCCGGAATCGATCCGGATTATGGAAAATGCCCTCACGGCCGCCCGTGAAGCCGGATACATCGGTGAAAACATCCTGGGCTCGGGGTTTTCTTTCGATTTCAAAGTGATCAAGGCCCAGGGCGCCTACATCTGCGGCGAAGAAACGGCCCTGCTCGAATCGCTCGAAGGGCAGCGCCCCGAAGTGCGCGTGCGGCCGCCGTACCCCACGCAGCAGGGCCTGTTCAACCAACCCACAGTGGTGAACAATGTGGAAACCCTGGCTTGCGTGCCCTGGGTGCTGCAGCACGGTGGCGCCAAATTCGCTGCTATTGGCCGCGGCAAATCCACGGGCACGAAACTGCTTTCGCTGGACGGCCATTTCAACAAGCCCGGGCTGTACGAAGTGGATATGGGCACCCCGTTGAAAACCGCAATCGAGGACCTGGGCGGCGGCTTCCGGCATCCCATGAAGGCCATGCACATCGGCGGGCCGCTGGGCGGCCTGGTGCCCGTGGATAAAATTCCCGACCTGACGGTGGATTTTGAGTCGTTCCATCAAAACGGTTTCCTGCTGGGGCATGCCTCGGTGGTTTGTCTTCCGGAGGATTTTCCCATTGTAAAATACCTGGAACACCTGTTCGAATTCACCGCGCACGAGAGTTGCGGAAAGTGTTTTCCCTGCCGGTTGGGCTCTACGCGCGGGAAGGAAATGCTGCACAAAGCGCAGGCGGAGGATTATAAAATTGACCGGGCGTTATTCGATGATCTGGTGGAAACGCTGGAGTTGGGCTCGTTGTGCGCCCTGGGTGGCGGGTTGCCGCTGCCGGTGAAAAATGCGTTGATGTATTTTGAAGGGGAGTTGAAGGGGTATTTTCGGTGAGGGGTACTCGTCCTACGACTTCAAGTCGTAGGACGAGTAGGAAACCTCGATCAAGTAATTATTGCAACCGATGTCTTCTTTTGAAAACCTGTTAAAAAAAACGAAAATGAAAAATGTCGTACTGTTCTCATCGCTCTTCGTATGGGCATTGTTTTTTGTGCAGTGCCAACCAGCCCCGACGCCAAAAGATATCGTACACAACCTGTTCACTGAAGACCAGGCCGCGATCACCAAAATACTCGATAATATTTACAAAAGTGCGCAGGCCAGGGATTTGGAAAAACTTGCTGCTTTCCATTTGTACGGCCCAAAGTTTACAGAATTCAAAGACGGCTTGCCACGGGGTAATGCCGAGCAAAATAAAAAGTCGGAACAGGAAGTTTTTTCGGCCGTTTCAAACCTGCAATATGATCTGCGCGATGTGAAGGTGAATGTATTTGGCGAGGTGGCCATTGCAACTTTTCACGGCTATTTTGAAGGCGATATGGGAGAAAATCATGTGACGATGCAATTGCAAGGGACACTGGTTTTTGCAAAAACCGACAGTACCTGGAAAATTGTGCATGAGCATTTTTCGCCGCTTAATCCTGCTAATCCGATGTGAAAAATGTTTCCCAAAAACCCAAAAAAAACGAAAAACAAAGCTTGAAATGCCAACCCAAACAACAACCCTAAACAACACAGTAACCCAATTTCTGGATGACCTCAATCATCCGTTTCGAAATGAAATCGAGCAGTTGCGCACCATCATTTTAAGCGCCTGCGACGGCCTTACGGAAAACATCAAATGGAACGCACCCAACTATTGTTTCAACCAGGAAGACCGCATAACGATGCGCATCCACCCCCCGAAAAAACAAGTGCAATTGATTTTTCACCGTGGTGCAACCAAACAAGCGCAACCCCGGGAAAAACTGATCGACGACAACTCCGGATTACTTGCCTGGAAAGAAAATGACCGGGCGATAATGACTTTTAAAAACACAACTGAAATTGAAAAATCTAAGCCTGAGTTGACCAGCATCATAAATGCCTGGATTCAGGCAACAGGATAAAACAACCACCCCCAATGAATCACGCAATCACAAAATCACACAATCACTTAATGATATGGGTTCAGGAAAATTTGCCTACATAAACAACAAACCCTACGACATCCGCGACGGCGAAACCATTCTCGCCTTTTTACGCCGCCATACCAGCAACCGAAAAGTTGTGCCTACGCTCTGCGACGCACCCAACCTCGACCCCTACGGCGCCTGCCGGGTGTGCAGCGTCGATGTGGCGCTTTCGGCCGACGGGCCGGCCAAGACCGTGGCTTCCTGCCATACGCCGATGATGCCGGACTATCATATTTTCCCGGACTCGCCGCGCGTGCAGAAATTGCGCAAAAATATCATCGAACTGGTGCTCACCGACCACCCGCTCGACTGCCTGACCTGCGAGGTCAACGGCAACTGCGAACTCCAGGACGTGGCCGCCGATGTGGGCATTCGAAAGGTGCGTTACCCGGAAGGCAAAAACCACCTCGACCGGCAAAAAGACCTCAGCCACCCGTACATGACTTCCGACCTGTCGAAGTGCATCAACTGCGGCCGCTGTGTGCGCGCCTGCGACGAGGTGCAGGGCGAGTTTGTGTTGAGCATGGCCGGCCGCGGTTTCGACAGCCATATCGTGAAGGGCATCAACTCCAGCTTTATCGAGTCCGATTGTGTGAGCTGCGGCGCTTGCGCTCAGGCTTGCCCGACCTCGGCGATTTCCGATATTTTCGAATCAAAATCTGTCGTAGTTGATGAAAAAGTACGCACCGTGTGCACCTACTGCGGCGTGGGCTGCAACCTGGATGTGGCGGTCGATGCCGGAAAGGTCAAGTCCATCCAGGCGCCCTACGATGCCGAAGCCAACCAGGGCCACACCTGCCTGAAAGGCCGGTTTGCCTTTTCGTTTTACGACCACCCCGACCGCATCCGCACCCCGCTCATCCGCCGCAACGGTGTATTGGAGCCTGCCACCTGGGACGAGGCCTACGACTACGTAGCCGAAAAACTGAACGCGATTAAAGCCGAACACGGTCCTGATGCCATCGCCGGCATTTCCTCGGCACGTTGCACAAACGAGGAAAACTACCTTATGCAAAAATTCATGCGCGCCGTCATCGGCACCAACAACATCGACAGCTGCGCGCGCGTGTGTCACTCGCCCACCGCCCTGGGTATGCAACGCACCTTCGGCACCGGCGCAGCTACCAACTCGATTATCGACCTGAAGTACACCAAGTGCATGATGGTCATCGGCGCCAACCCGACCGATGCGCACCCCGTCACCGGGGCCAAGATCAAACAACGCGCCATGAAAGGCATCCCGATGATTGTGATCGACCCGCGGCGCACCGAGCTGGCCAGATACGCCACGCACCACATCCAACTCCGCCCGGGTACCAACGTGGCTGTGCTGCAAATGATGCTCTACTACATCATTAGCGAGGGTTTGGAAGACAAAAAATTCATCGAAAGCCGCACCGAAGGGTACGAGGGTTTCCGTGAGCAAATTTTGAATTTAGACATTGATGCCCTGGAAAAAGTGAGCGGCGTCAACCGGAACCAGATCCGGGAAGCAGCCCGGCTGTACGCCGGATCGGAAGCGGCCATGTCGTTCCACGGTTTGGGCGTCACCGAGCATTCGCAGGGAACGCTTACCGTCATGCTGATCTCCGACCTGGCGATGGTGACCGGCAACATCGGCCGCCGTGGCGTAGGGGTGAATCCGCTGCGGGGCCAGAACAACGTGCAGGGTGCTGCCGATATGGGTTGCCAGCCGCACCAGGGCGCCGGTTACATGGCGGTGAACAACGAAAAATTCCATCAACAATACGAGGCGTTTTACGGCGTGAAATTGCCGCTGCACATCGGCTACAAGATTCCGGAGATGTACGATGCCGCGCTGGATGATAAACTCAAAGCGCTCTGGCTGATCGGCGAGGATGTGGTACAAACTGACCCGAACTCGCAAAAAATTATCGCTGCGCTGAAAAAACTCGATCTGCTGGTGGTCCAGGAACTGTTTATGACGGTCACCTGCGAATACGCTGATGTGATCCTGCCAGGCGCGTCGTTTTTGGAAAAAAGCGGCACGTTTACCAATGGCGAACGTCGCGTACAGCGCGTCAACGCCGTAGTGCCCCCACTCGAAGGCACCAAGCCCGACGGACAGATTGTCGTCGATATCATGAACCGCATGGGTTATAAACAAGCGGACTACGACCCTGCGGTCATGCTGGATGAAATTTCGAAGATCGTGCCCTTCTTTGCCGGTATCAAATGGGAAGAACTCGGCGAAAACGGCAAACAATGGCCCGTCAAACCCGATGGTACGGATACCGATATTTTGCACACCGAGACGTTCAAACGTGGGCTCGGGATGTTCCAATACGACGATTTCCGGGAAACCACCGAATTGCTCGACCACAGCAAGGACTATCCCTACATCGTGACCACCAACCGCGAACTGGAACACTACAACTCCGGCACCATGACCCGCCGTACCCGCAATGTGGATATTCTTACGGAAGACGTACTCCTTATCCATCCGGAGGATGCGGCCAGGCACCAGATTGCTGACGGTGATATGGTATGCCTGGAATCGCCACGTGGGAAGGTAGATGTGAAAGCCCGGCTGACCGATGTGGTCAAACCCGGGATTTTGAGCACAACATTCCACTTCCCGGAGATTATGATGAACAACATCACCTCGGACGTGCACGACTCCGATGCGCTCTGCCCGGAGTACAAAGTGGTGGCTGTGCGGATACGGAAGAGTAAGGGGAAGTATAAGATGGCATGAAGTTTAACGAGTCATCCCGAATTTTCGAAATGACTCTCGGAGAAGTCAAATATTTGTAGATCAGCGATTTAAGGGAGATTGACGACCTCGGAGAGGTCGCATAGGCAGTGGTTAGCGCCTGGATATTCGACTTCTCCGAGGTTGGGCAACGTGCAATCGCGGTATTTCTACAAATATTTGACCCCTCCGAGGTCTTTTTTATGAAAAAATTCGGGATGACTCATGTTTCAATTTGATTACCGGCCCTACCTACGCACTCTGCCAGTACTTTACGGATTATTCGGGGGCAAAAAACAGCGCCGTTATTAATTTTCACGAACTTCGATCAGGTTTCCAGTTTTTGGATTGGAATCAAATTTTCTTTCTTTTTTTGCAAAGCAAACAGAGTTTTAGAAATTGTGCTGTTTCACGAAGTATTATCTGAAAACGAATCAATTGATGTGTATGAAGCTACTTTACAAAATTCTAGGAATTAGTGTTTTATGTATTCTCCTGAGTAGCGTTTGTGGTCAGGCACAAACCAACATTCGCGGTAAAGTACAGGATGCCGACACGGGGGAGGAACTCATTGGGGCAGCCGTGGCACTGGTGAATATCGGCGGGGGAACGATCACCAATTACGAAGGCGCGTTTTTACTGTCGGTTGACGCACTTCCGGTAACCATCCGGGTTTCGTACACGGGGTACACGACACAGGAATTGGAAATTACGAGTGCCGATGAGCGGGTAATGGTCCGTCTGGCCCCGAATTCCATCATAATTGAAGAAACGGTAGTCCGCGGCCAGCGCGTCAGCGAAAAGCAAAAAACTGCGCCCCTTTCTGTTGAAAATCTCGATGCCATTGCGATCAAGGAAACCGCAGCCATCAGCTTTTACAATGGCCTGGGCAACCTGAAAGGCGTGGATTTAACCACGGCCTCCCTGGGTTTTACCATTATCAATACCCGTGGTTTCAACTCTACCAGCCCGGTCCGTTCCTTGCAAATTATTGATGGCGTGGACAATCAGGCGCCCGGCCTGAATTTTTCGCTGGGCAACTTTCTGGGCTCCTCCGAACTGGATGTGATCGGCGTTGAACTGATTTCCGGCGCCGCTGGCCCATTTTACGGGCCCAATGCCTTCAACGGGGTGATCAGCATGAAAACCAAAGATCCCTTTATTCAAAAAGGTCTGGCCGTTTCGCTGAAATCAGGCGAGCGGAGTTTGTTCGAAGGGGCGATCCGCTGGGCGGATGCGTTTAAAAACAAGTCGGGACATGATTTTCTGGCCTACAAACTCAATTTCTTCTATCTGCGCGCCAACGACTGGGTGGCCGACAACTATGATCCGGTGGTTGGGTCGGTAAGCAGTGCCGACAATCCGGGTGGTTTTGATGCCGTCAATATTTACGGCGATGAATACCGCGCCGGTTTCGATTATTCCAAAGAAGCACCCTGGTCGGACCGGATAGCGCTCGGGGTTTTGCACCGCACCGGATACCGGGAAGTGGATTTGGTGGATTACGATACCCGGAATACCAAGGCCAATGTGGCCTTTCATTTTAGGTTAAATCCTGCGAAGGAGTTTGAATCGCCGGAGTTGATCCTGTCTTCCAGTTTTGGCAGCGGCACGACGGTTTACCAGGGCGACAACCGCTTCAGCCTGCGCGATATTCTGTTTTTCCAAAACCGGATTGAATTCCGGAAAAAAGACAAATTTTTCCTGCGCGCCTATGCCACTAACGAGGATGCGGGCAAGTCGTACGACCCGTACTTTACCGCTTTGCGCCTGCAAACGGCTTCCAAAACCAACGGTCAATGGCTTGGTGATTATACGCAATACTGGATCAATATTGGCAATTACGACAGCAAAATGCGGGAAACAGGTTATCCCAACCTGCAAACGATGTACGACCCGGTTACGATGATGTTTACGTCCAGTTTTGATTCGGTGGCTGCGCAAAACTGGTTTGCCAACAACTACGACAACCTCGTAAACTGGCACCGCAACGCGCGCACCTATGCCGACTCTTTCTCGAATGTCTTTTTCGACGGGCACTATTTTCCGGGTTCTCCGGAATTTGTCAATGCGTTTAACCAAATAACCCGGACAAAGTCAGGCGAGGCCGGCGGCACCCGGTTTTTTGATAAATCTGCACTGTATCATGTCCATGGGGAGTACCGGTTTACCCCAAAATGGTTGAGCCATTGGGTCGTCGGCGGGAATGTCCGGTATTACCGGCCGAATTCGGAAGGCACCATTTTTTCCGACACCTTGTCCCGGAGATTTGAAAACGGGGTGTTGGTTGATACGTTTTATAACCGGATCACCAACCATGAATTCGGCTTGTACACGGGTTTGGAAAAAAAGTTTGCCAACGACCAGATTATACTTTCCGGCACCCTGCGCATGGATAAAAACCAAAACTTCGACTACCTGTTCACCCCGGCTTTGAGTGCCGTGTATGCCCCGGATCAAAAAAATTTCCTGCGCTTATCATTCAGTTCGGCCATCCGGAACCCGACCCTGACCGACCAGTATTTGTTCCTGAATGTAGGGCCGGCCACCCTGGTGGGCAATTTGAACGGGTTCAATAACCTGGTATCCGTCGATTCCTTTATTGCGGGCGTAAATACCGGCAATTACAATTTGTTCGACGATGTGGACGTAGCGCCTATCCGCCCGGAGAAAGTGCGCACCTTTGAAATCGGGTACCGCACCACCTTGTGGAACAGCCTCTACCTGGATGCGGCCTACTACTACAATTTTTATAACGATTTTATCGGCTACAACCTCGGCGTGGTGGCGCCGGTATCTTCCGGCATTTTGGACATTACCCGGGTGCGGGTGTACCGGGTGGCGGCCAATTCGATCAACGAAGTAACTACCCAGGGGTTTGCGCTCGGGATGAATTATTATTTCAGTAATTATTTTCAACTCAGTGGCAATTACAGCTGGAACAAACTGAACAAACTGGATGTCGACGACCCGATTATCCCCGCTTTTAATACACCGGAGCATAAATTCAATATCGGTGTGTCTGGACGCGATCTGCCTTTCCTTGGGTTGAAAAGAACGGGCTTCAACGTCGTTTACAAATGGATACAGGGTTTTCAGTTTGAAGGGTCGCCACAGTTTACGGGGTTTATCCCAACGTACGACATGGTAGACGCGCAATGGAATGTCACCTTCGACCGGATAAACACGACGTTCAAGATCGGCGTTTCCAACCTCTTTGGGATAAAACCACTGTTTGAAGATTCGCCCAACGGTGAGTCGCGGCTGAAAGCGGCATTTAATAACCGGAATTTTCAAACCTACGGTGGCCCACGTATAGGCCGTATGGCCTACATTAGCGTCTTGTACAACCTGGAACGCCGCTGAGTTGCAATGCTGTAACCAACTAATATTTCTTATACCTCTTACTTAAAAAAAGGCAACAACCATGAAGAAACGTATTCTTTTACTGTTACTGATCTCAGGCGCTTTTTTCCTGGATCAAATAACTGCGCAACGGTACCTCCAACCAATATTTGACAGAAGTGAGATTACGGTACAGAAAAACGTGCCGTATGGCGTAAATGCCACGATTCTTTTCCAGTCTGTCGCCGGAGAAGCCATCCCCCAACAACTGGTTATGGATGTGTACCGGCCGGCCAGCGATACGGAAACCAACCGCCCGCTGGTGTTGTACTTCCACACGGGCAATTTCCTGCCGTTTAAAAACCCGGACCCGACCAGCCCGCTACAAAACGGTTTTAACGGTTCCTGTGGTGGCCAAACGAATGACTCAGCTGCCGTGGAAATCTGTACCCGACTTGCGCAGATGGGTTATGTTGCGGCCTCTGTGGACCATCGTTTAGGCTGGCTGCCACTTTCGACTATTCCGGAAGTTCGCCGCTTCATGCTGATCAACGCCGCTTATCGCGGGGTACAGGATGCCAGCACGGCCATCCGCTTTTTCCGTCAAAATGTAGATGTTGGTGGTAATACCTTTGGTGTTGACCCGACTAAGATCGTGTTGTTCGGTCAGGGTACCGGCGGGTATATTTCGCTGAACATGGCTATGCTGGATGAGTATTCCAAAATTCCCACGGCTACGAACGGAAAATTCGTCTGGAACCCAAGAACGGTAACAGGCAACCCCTGTTCACCCGATGCCATTATTCCGATGGTCATCGAACAGGTAAACGGTAACCTGGTCGGTACCACTGTGGGGGTTTCGCCTATTACCGATCCGATGAACAATTGCGCGCTGATCAAACTCGATACCCTGTGCTATCCGAACTGGCCCGGTTATTCCTCCGATTTTAACCTGGCGGTCAACCTCGGCGGCGCCCTGGGCGACTCTTCCTGGATCGACAATGCGATGGTTAACCCGCAACCGGCGTTGCTCTCCTTCCAGGTGCCCAACGACGAAAACGCACCGTACACCTCCGGTACGTTGACGGTACCCGGTCAGGATCCGCCCTTGCAGGTTGTTGAAGTGCAGGGTGCTTACCTGGTTCAGGAATTAATGGAAGCCGCCGGCCAACAGGATGCCCTGCTCGCTGCCGACAATAATTACCTCGACCTGCAAGTCAACCAAATAGAGGCATTTGCCAACAGCCCTGCCGGGTTGCAGGATTATAAAGCGGGTCTGTATCCGTTTTTGATGCCGCCCGATACCGTCAACCCGATGGAGCCGTTGAGCAATGCACCATGGGAATGGACTTCTTTTCCGGGCTTGCCGCCGATACCGGGTGTTACTTCCGGTTTCCAATGCAATACGGATAAATCAACGGCTATTGCCTACATCGATACGATCATCCGTTTTTACGCTCCGCGTGCTTGTTTTGCACTTGGTTTGCAGAGCTGTGTTGACCAAATCCTCAGTTCGAAAGAGCCGTTGGCAAAAAACATCGATGTGCTGGCTGCGCCAAACCCGGCATCCGATGAAGTTCGGCTGAGTAGCTCGGAAGAAATTCTCGCTATCCAGGTGATCGACAAAATTGGCCGTTTGGTGCGCAATGTGAATTCCGTGAACAACACGAATTACACGCTACGACGGGATGGTTTGCAGTCCGGATTATACGTCGTGAAACTAAGTTTCAAAGAAGGTTTTGTGACGAAAATGGTGTCGTTTAATTAGCGTATTTCCTATCACAACAAAAAAAATGGCCGGCAGGAATGATTTCCTGCCGGCCATTTTTTTTGTGAAAAAAGCAGCGTTAACGCAGCACGGCCAAACTGCCCACATAGCGCCGCCCTTCCAGACTAAGTTCGAGAAAATACATGCCGGGATTCAAATTTCCGGCGTTAACCTGAATTTGATCGGCGCCGGCGCCCATTTGCACGGTTTGGACAAGCCGGCCGGCTACATCCCAAACCCGCAGGGTGCCGTTTTCGGAAAGTGGCGCCGCCATTTGAACAGTTACCAGACCGGAAGCCGGATTCGGGAAAATATTGAGTTCGCCTAAAACAACATCCTTGGCGCCGATCGTACAGTCGAAGTTGGGGTCGATCGTTACGGTAGTTGCATACGTATTGGTGCAGCCGGTATTCAGATCGGTCACAATCAGGCTGTATTCCCCGTTCACCTGGGCACAATGGGTAAAGCCGGTGGCTCCGGCAATCGGGGCGTTAAACAGGTACCATTGAAGGCTGTAGTTTGCCGGCAAGGCCAGGGTGTCTAAAAGTTTCAGGTTGTTCCGGTCGTTGACGTAGGTCGGTACAGCGGGCAGCGGATAAAACTCCACGAAGGTGCTATCCGAGATGGATGTGCAGCCGTAGGTATTTTGTGCCTGCACCTGGTAATATCCCGTGCTGTCGGGCATAAAGAGAAAATCCGTTTCGCCGGCAATCGGATGGCCGTTTACAAACCACTGGTTGCCGTCGCCAAACGAAGACTCCAGCACGATGGTATCCGAACCTTCACAAGTAGCCAGTTTGTTGGCCGTAATTTTTGGTATAGCGGGTTTGGGGTACACGATAACCGTATCGGTACTGAAAATTTCATCCACCGGATGCTGGATATTCAGAATGATCCGGAAAGCGCCGGAGCCGGAAAGCGTATCGGTGCTCAAAAAATTGAAAGCCACCGAGCCGCAAGGATCATCGCCGCCTTTCAGGCCGGAGTCTTCATCCCAAACCTCGAGGGAGTAAATTGCCGTTTCGGTAAGCGGTAAATTGATCGGAAATGTGTAGGGCAGAGGGGTATTGTCGATATGCGGCGAGGAATTGTACAATTGCATACCACTTTGATTGTTGATAAACAAATACAAGTCGGGTACGCCGACGCCCAACTGGTCTACACAGTCCACACCCAATACCGTGGCGCTTACCAAAATATAGCCGACGGTGTCGATGGTTGCATGATAATTGACCTCATACAGCCCCGGCTTGTCGTAGGTGTGCGGCGGCGGGTTTTCCCCGGAATAGCTTGTGCTGTCGCCAAAGTTCCATTCATAGGTGAATCCTGAATTGCCGTTTGACGGATTGTTGTTCGTAAACGTTACGGTCGTGCTACCACAACCGGTAACGTTTTCCATGGTAAATCCGTCGTTGGTGCTCACTTTTGGCGCGACGTACAGCCGGATCGGAAACGAGGTTTCCTGGGTAAATATGAATACGGTCGCTTTCAAATTGACCGTCATCACAAACGAATCGGAAGTGAATGGCGTGCCGCAAACCTTGATGCAGCCGTCTGTTTCCAATGCCGTTTCAAATTCCACCTGACTGGCCTCCCAAAACAGGCCCGGCGGCATCCCTTCGATGCTTACAATTTCAATTTTCGAGATCGTTAGCCCCGGCGGCGTCGTGGAGTCTACCGCGTGTACCGGCGTCGTGGTTTTGGGTACGCGGAAGGAGATATCTTCGTCGTAAGGGGTGCCTTTTTCCCCATCGGGAAGCGGCGGCAGATACAACGTGTCAACCGGTAGGCCGGCCGGTAGATTTAATGCACAGCCCGGACAACCGATTTGGGCCGACAAACATGTTTGAACAAAAATAATCAGGCAAAAAATGAGGAAATGTTGGCGCATAACAACCGGTTTAAATGTGAAAAAAATACGTTGCCTGGCAGGGTGGACGTGTTGTTTTCGATTAGAACCAAAGGCAGCAACAACTTTTCAAAAGACCGGAAGGAGGAAGGAAATTCAAAAGTCAAAATGTAAAATATAAAAGTCACAAGGTAGATCCGTCAGATATTCAGCCGGGTTCAACTTCCTTTTATATTTTACATTTTGACGTTAAAAGCGTGTGGATCAGATTTTTACCAGTCGGCGTACGGACTTGCCATCGGCATTCCCCAGGCTGTAAATGTAGGTGCCGGTGGCGAGGCTGCCGGCGTCGAAGCTGAATTGGTTGGCGCCTTCGTACAGTTGTACAGATTGCGTGTAAACCCGCTTGCCAACAAGGTTGAACACTTCAAACCGGAACATGCCACTTTGCGTGGATTGTGCCTCGATACGGGTAAGGCCGCTCGCCGGGTTCGGTACGGCGCGCAGGGTACTGAACGGACTGTTCAGGTCGGTGGAAGATGAAGTACACTCGCCCATAGACCGCAGAATCAGGTAGTAGTGGTCGTCGGGGGCGAGGTCGTTGCCGGGGAAAACTACAGGTACCGGTCCGAATTGTGTGAGCACCGTTGCTTCAATTCGCAGATCAAACGTATCTGGAATATTGGCACTTGTCGGGGTACCGTGCATCAAAATGCAGCCCAGGGTAGACGGATTGAAAACACAGTTGGGCGGGTCGCAGGTATAGGTCAATCCAACCGGGTAATTCCCGATACCGTCCATAGTTGGGATGCTTACGTTCGTGATGGGTACGGTGATATTCATGAACGTAATTGTCGTAGGAACATTGATGGTGACCGACTGGTTGTAGGGCTCGTCAATGCAGGCCAATGCCAGGTTGTAAAATGCCGAGTCGGGCGACCAGGGCGCCGGCGACAATAATCCACCTGTAACCAGGATGTTTGAGTCGCGTACGCAGGTTTGCGCTTGTGTCAGGTTAACGATCAGGGATGAAAACAGGAAAAGCAGAAGTAGTGCTTTTTTCATAGGTATAAGCGTTAGTAAGCAGAATGGTTAGTGTATGGTATGTTGGAAAACTTAGCACGCCGAAGTTCCGGCATTTTCCGGATTTATCAGAAAAATAAGCCGGATTAACGAATGGTTTGACAGCGGGTGGGGGTCAACTAAAAAACGAGGAACTGGCCTTGCAGCCGGTTCCTCGTTTTGTCCCTCAAATAAAAAACTGCATTTGGCAGTTGCTCAACGTTTTACCGCGTCTACGATAGATTTAAAGGTAGCCGGGTGGTTGAGCGCCAGGTCGGCCAGTGCTTTGCGGTTGAGGCTGATGCCTTTTTGGCCGAGTGCATGGATGAAGCGGCTGTAGCTCATGCCCTCCATGCGGGTGGCGGCGTTGATCCGCGCGATCCACAGGCGACGGTAAATGCGTTTTTTGTTTTTCCGGTCGCGGAAGGCATATTGCCAGCCTTTTTCAAGGGTGTTTTTGGCGACGGTGTAAACTTTGGAACGGGCGCCAAAAAAGCCGCGGGCGGCTTTCATGATTTTTTTCCGGCGGGCGCGGCTGGCCGGGTTGTTGGTTGCTCTTGGCATGTGTGATTTTTTAGTGCAACTCCGGGATTTTCATCGGTTGTCTTGCTGCTGCAAGGTTTTTGTTGAAAACGCTTTTGCCGGAGTCCTCGTTAAAAAATGTGTTTAAAAATCCAGCGCTTGTGGCTGGCGTGCTTGGCCCGGCAACGCTACATTCAAATTGCGGTTGCCCGGCAGCAATTCGGCTGCTTAAATAACCAGCATCCGCTCGATGCGAGCATGTTCGCTTTTGTCGACGATAACGCCGCCGTTAAGGTGGCGCTTGGCTTTTTTCGTCTTTGCGCGAAGGATGTGGCGCATTCCGGCGCGATTGCGTTTGATTTTCCCAGAGCCGGTTACCTTGAAACGCTTCTTGGCGCCGGAGTGGGTTTTCATTTTCGGCATGGCAAAAATGTGTTTTTTTGAAAAATGGAGCGCAAAGGTAAGATGCCCGAGCCTAAATGTTGTCAATGTGATCAATTTTTTTCGGGCAGCTCGTAGAAGGGCGTGTCCCGGCAAAATTGATCACATTGAACAGGCAGGTCCTTATTTTTTGGGCGATTTTTTAGGCGCAATGATCACCATCATGCGCCGGCCATCCATCCGGGGGAGTTGTTCAGGTGCGCCAAAATCTTCAAGTTCCTTTAAAAAACGAAGCAGCAACAACTCTCCGCGGTCTTTAAACACAATGGCACGACCGCGAAACTGGACATAGGCTTTCACCTTGTTGCCTTCTGAAAGGAAATTTTTGGCGTGGCGCAGTTTGAATTCAAAGTCGTGATCACCGGTTTCGGGGCCGAACCGGATTTCCTTCAGTTGCTGTTTAACCGAGTTGGCTTTCAGTTCTTTTTCGCGCTTCTTCTTTTGATAGAGGAATTTGTTGTAGTCGGCAATTTTGGCTACTGGCGGCTCGGCGTTTGGAGAAATTTCGATAAGGTCCAAGCCCATCTCGTCGGCCCAGGAAAGCAATTGCGAGGTTCTGAAAACCCCGGTTTCCACTTTTTGGCCGGTCGCTTCGGCAATCTCGCCAAGGTTGTCCCCTACCAGGCGCAGCTCTTGTGCGCGAATGAATTCATTGATGCGATGTTCCGCTTGTTGTTGCCGGGGCGGGAAAGGACGCCGGCCACCCTGTGGCCGGTTACCGCCGCCGCCGGGACTGTTTTGTTGTCCTCCCGGACGACTTTGGGTATTACCTGGCCGATTGGGCGTATTGCTCGGCCGGTTTGATGTGTTGCCGGGGCGGTTTTGGTTGCCGCCGCCGCCGGGTTTAGGCGAAGAAGGTTTTAATGCCAAATTACTTATGGTGTTTTGTTAAAAAATCATTCCGGATAGTGGCTTTCAAGCGCCGGGCAAAAAAATTGGATACCCGGAATCGCTACCGAATACCCAGCGCTATCTATTGAAATTTACATCCACAAAAGTAAACATTAATTGCGGGAAAGGGGTTTCCAGGACGGGAAAAATATTTTTTGTTTTAGGTTTGCACAGCACTTCCGGCCTCGCCGTACCCACTCCATGATCTACGCCGATATTATCCTGCCGCTTGCACTGCCTAAACGCAGTTATACCTACAGCATACCGGATGAATTGCTTTCGGAGGTGCAGCCGGGCGTGCGTGTGGAAGTACCCTTTGGGAAAAGCAAACTGTACAGCGGCGTGGTTGCTCTCGTCCACCCTAACCGGCCGGACTACCGGGTGAAAGCAATCCTGGCTGTGTTGGATGAAATGCCGGTCGTGGTGGCGCAGCAGTTAAAACTGTGGGATTGGATGGCTGATTATTACTGTTGCACCCTGGGCGAAGTGATGAGCGCCGCGCTGCCCGGTCATCTCAAACTGACCAGTGAAACCAAACTGATCCACAATCCTGCCTACGGCGACGACTTTTCCGAACTGGACAACGATGAGTACCTGCTCGCCGAAGCCCTGCTTATCCAAAACGAAATCACCATCGACGATGCCCGGAAAATTCTGAATAAAAAAACCGTTTTTCCGGTCGTTCAACGCCTGTTGCTCAAAGGGGTACTTTCCCTCCGGGAGGATTTGCAGGAAAAATACCGACCCAAAAAAGTACTGGCCGTTCGGCTGGCCGAACCCTACCGCTCCGATCAGGAACTGCTGCGCCCCGTGCTCGACGAGATGGAAAAAGCCGAGCGCCAACTCGAAACACTGCTTGCCTTCCTGCATCTGAGTCGCAGCCGACCCTGGGTGCGCCGGCAGGAAGTGCTCGACAAGGCCGGCGTGTCGGAATCGCCCCTCAAAACGCTGGTTAAAAATAATATTCTCGAATTGTACGAGCGCGAGATCAGTCGTATCGCCGGGTTCGAGGATGAGCTGGTGGAGGCTTCCGAACTGTCGGAACAACAGCGCAGGGCCCTGTCCGAAATCAATACGGGGTTTAAACAACACAACACCATATTGTTGCACGGCGTTACGGGCAGCGGCAAAACGCGGGTGTACCTCGAGTTGATGCGCGAGGTCATGCTGCAGGGTGGGCAGGTGCTGTACCTCCTGCCGGAAATTGCGCTGACCACGCAGATTATCAACCGTTTGCAAAGCATTTTCGGCGCCGACGTCGCGGTGTTTCACTCCAAAATCAATTACAACGAGCGGGTGGAGGTGTGGCGCGCGGCCGCGGCAGGCAAGCCGGTCATCCTGTCGGCGCGCTCGGGATTGTTTCTGCCGTTTCAAAATCTGCAATTGGTCATCGTCGACGAGGAACACGACCCCTCGTTCAAACAGTACGACCCGGCGCCCCGCTACAATGCCCGCGATACGGCTGTTTTTCTGGCCGGCTTGTACGGCGCCAAGGTGCTGCTCGGTACCGCCACGCCCGCCGTGGAAAGCTATTTTAATGCAAAAAAAGGTAAATACGGCCTGGTGGAAATGCCGGAGCGTTTCGGGGGTTTGCAGCTCCCCGAAATTCGCCAGATCGACCTGCGCGAGCAGCACAAAACCCGGCAAATGAAAAGCATTTTTTCCCCGGTATTGCTCGAGGGACTGCAATTGGCGCTCGACCGGGGCGAGCAGGCCATCCTTTTCCAAAACCGGCGCGGCTATTCCCCCATTCTTGAATGTCAAACCTGCGGCTGGACCGCCCAATGCCGCCACTGCGATGTGAGCCTGACCTACCACAAACACACCAATCGCCTGCGCTGCCACTACTGCGGTTATCAGGAAGCGGTGCCTGCCGTTTGTCCGGCCTGCGAAAGCGGAAAAGTCACCCTGCTGGGCTTCGGCACGGAGAAAATTGAAGACGAACTCAAACTGTTTTTGCCGAAGGCGCGCATCGGTCGCCTCGACCTCGACACGGCCGGCACCAAAAACAACCTGATTGCCATCCTCAATGATTTTGAAGAAAAACGCGTCGATATCCTGGTGGGTACCCAAATGGTAACCAAGGGCCTGGACTTCGAAAATGTAGGCATCGTGGGCGTTTTGGGCGCCGACCAGCTGGTGCGCTTTCCCGATTTTCGGGCCGGCGAACGCGCGTACCAATTGCTGACCCAGGTGGCGGGCCGGGCCGGTCGCAAGCACAAGCGAGGCCTGGTATTGGTGCAGGCCTGGAACCCCGTGCACCCGGTGTTGCAGGAGGTGCAGCGCGGCGATTTTGCCGGGTTTATGCAACGGGAATTACAGGAGCGGCGCGATTTCCAGTATCCACCCTTCAATCGCCTGATCCACATTCGCCTGCAGCACAAGGACGACAAAATCGTGTACCTCGCGGCCGACATGTTTGCCAAACTCCTGCGCCAGCCCATGGGCAAGCGCGTGCTCGGGCCGGTGCAGCCGTCGGTGCCGCGCGTGCGCAGCTATTTTCTTCAGGAGATTCTGCTCAAACTGGAAAAAGACGCCAAGGTGATCCAGGCGGCAAAGGACCTGATTCGCAAAGCCACCGAGACGGTAACTGCCAAGCCGGGTTGGGGGCAACTGCGGGTGGCGGTGGATGTGGATCCGGTGTAAGGGAAGTCCCCGTGCGCGGTATTCCCCCTTTTTCAAAATTCAAATTTTTCTTTTCAAATTAGACTTTTGACTTAAATGGAGCTTTCAAAAGCCTGAATCATGCAAATCATGGACTAACTGTATGCGCGATCGTCCCTTTTCTTGTCATGTCGTAGCGCAGCGGAGACATCCACAAAAGTTCTATGCTCCGAAATGTACCCAAGCAACGCTAAGAACCCAGGTTTTTAGGTACATCACGTAAATTTTGCTTGTGTAGATGTCTCCGCTTCGCTCCGACAGGACAAGCCTGCGGGATATAACATGGGTAAAAGCAACCAAATGATCCTACACCCAGATTAATGTTTGGGTTTAGCTCCTGATTCGCATGACGCATCCATTTAAGTCAAAAGACTAATTTGAAAAGTTTAATTTGAAAAATGGGCCACCATTTCGGGCTGGGCTGCGCTCTGGATTCCACCAACCGGAATATGTATTGATTTTTTTACCTTGGCAGGGGACAAAAAATCACCTTGCTAAACCAACGTCATGGACAAACCCGCCCTCATCGCTGAACTGGAAACTGCCCTGGGCTTTTCCCTGAACGATCTTACCGGACAAGAAGCCCTTTGGAAGGTCATCGAGCACCTCGCTTTCATCGACGCCTGTATGGCCGGCCGCGAATCCGCCACTGCCGCCGATCTGGAGCGCGCGGCGCTCGAACGCCTCAACATGTCGGTGTGCCGCAACTGCTACCTCTGCGATGCTGACGGGGCTGTAATCGGGCTCAACCTCTTCGGCAACGACCTGGCCCAACTGCCTGTACCCGAACACCCTGGCTGGCGCCGGCTGCGCGTACTGAATCTTGCGGAGAACAAGCTGACCGAACTCGCGCTCCCTGCTGGCTGGCAGGCACTCCAATCGCTCGACCTGGGCGATAACCAAACCCTGCGCGCACTCCGCTTCGACGGGCCGCTTCCGGCACTTGAGCGGCTCGACGCCAGCGACAGCGGCCTGGAACACCTCGTCGTGCCGGCAGGCATGTCGGCCTTGAAGCATTTGGATGTTAGCCGGAACAAACTCCGGTCGGTGGTTTTTGAAGGGGATTGTGCGGCGTTGGAGTGGCTGGATTTTAGTGGGAATGGGTTGGAGGGATTTCGGCTTTCGAAAGGATTTGATGCCTTGCAGTATTTGTATTTGAATAATAATGCGTTGAAAAGCCTGGTGTTCGACGCTCCGTTGGTGAATTTGAATACCCTCCATTTGAGTAAAAATCAGTTAGATGAACTACCCGGCAATCTGTTCTTGTTCGACAAACTTGAATCACTTTACCTGCATAACAACCCATTGCCGGCAGTGCCCAAAGGCGCTTCAGGCGTTCCGGAAGGCGAACATGACAATGCTGCGGTTGCAATCCGAAATTATTTGCGTTCGATCATCGAAGATGCGCCGATGCCCATTGATGAAGTAAAGCTGGTATTGATCGGGAATAGCACCGCCGGAAAGTCATCCCTGATTCGCTATCTGATTGACGGCGTTTATGACGAAACTATTCCTTCAACCCACGGTATTTCCAATATCATTTGGGACTCGAATGAATTGGGCTTCAAAGTCAATATCTGGGATTTTGGCGGCCAGGAGTTTTACCACGCCACGCACCGCTTGTTTTTGACTGAAAATGCCCTCTCGCTGGTTGTTTTGAATCTGGAACGAACCAGGCAGGCGAGCAGGAACTGGCGCTGAAAGTTTATGAAAACGGACAATTGAGCACCCAAATGCTTGCCATTGAAACATTTCCATATACCTACTGGCTCGATAGCCTCCGGTATTTTTGCGCCGGAAAACAAACGGCCTGCCTCGTTCAAACCAAGATGGACATAGGCGAGAGTATTCCGGTTGACAGCAAGGTTAAGGCCGATTTTCGAATACCCGCCGATACGCCACGAGTAAGCGCCAAATCGGCCTTCGAAAAAATAAAACCGTTCGATCGAAAATTTGAGGATTTTAAAGATGCGCTTTTTACTGCCTTGAAAGCGGCAAAGGGAAAATATCCCTTCAGCGACAAATGGTTGCTGATCAAAAATGAGTTGCGCAAACTGGCTAAAACCAAACCGGTACTTACACGCGATGCCTATGTTGCATTTTGTGAAAAACTGCGCCCCAACATCAACTACAAAAAAAAGGATCAGTCGTATTCCATGTTGGATACGCTCACCGACTACCTGCATGAAACCGGCGTGATTCTTTACTTCCGCAACATTGACGAACTGCGTGACAAGGTATTTATCCGCCCGGATTGGGTGACCGACGCCATCTATCAAGTGCTGGACTATGCAGTCATGCGCAACAACGGCATGTTTGATCTCGAACATGTTGCCCGCGTTTTTCCCGACCTCGATGCACATGATCTGATCCGCATCATGGAAAAGTTTGAAATAATTTTTCCGGTAAACAACAAGGAAGGTTACTACCTGGCGCCGCAATATTTTTCGGACAAAAACCCAAGGGAAAATCCGGACGGCAATTATTACAAACTCTTGGCGCAATCCTGTACACACTTACAATTTGTACTCCGGTTTCCGCAATTCCTGCCCAGAAGTGTTATTACCCGCTTTATGTGCAAATATGAGCAGTCGCCAACAATTGAAACCGTTGGCGGTGACTACATCGCCGTGGAGGATTTAAGCAAGCTGGTACACTTGAAAGGCGAAATATCGCAGGAAACAAACCGACCAAAAATCTTCATTTCCTATGCACATGCCGACGGCGAGTCCTTCAAAAATAAAATAATAACTCACCTTGAAGCCCTCCGCCGGCAGGAACGGATTGAGCGTTGGGACGACCGCATGATTACCTCTGGAGAATGGTCGCCCCAACTGGAATCGGCACTTGCGGCTGCCGATATTTTTCTGCTTGTCATTACGCCCGGATTTCTGGAATCCGACTATATCCATGCTGTGGAAATAAAAATGGCCTATCAAAAATACAAAGCCGGTCGGGCTAAGATTTTCCCGGTCATCTGTGATTATTGTGATTGGCCGGATTATCCGATAGCCGATGACCTGGAAATGCATCCGGTGAGTAAACGAATGCAGAAAGTCTGGTTGGGGAAATTTCAACCCTTTCCCACAAACGGTGAACCTGTTAAAGTAAGCAGTGGACCAATGAAAACGAGGCTATCCTCGACTTTATACGCCAGTTTAAAAAGGAAATTTGATCCCGACCATGACCCACCCACCCATCCGCCAATTCACCGCCTTCGGCCACCCCTTCGACATAATCCTCGTCGAAGGCGGTACCTTCCGCATGGGCATGGAAAAAGACGATCCGGATGCTTACGGCGACGAGCAACCCGTTCATGACGTGACAGTTTCCGGGTTTTACCTCGGCAAATTGCCCGTCACGCAGATGCTCTGGCAAGCGGTGATGGGCGACACGCCGTCCCGCTTCCCGGGCGGCCAACGACCGGTGGAGCAAGTTTCGTGGGATGACGCGCAGAAATTTGTAAAAAAACTACAGGATCAAACCCGCTTGCCGTTCCGCCTGCCCTCGGAAGCCGAATGGGAGTTTGCTGCACGCGGTGGCGTTTACAACCTGAATCATAACTATGCCGGGAGCAACCGACTAAAAGAAGTCGGCTGGTACAACTTGAACAGTCATGGCGAAACCAAACTCGCAGGTCTCAAATACCCGAACGAACTGGGTCTGTATGACATGAGCGGCAACGTATGGGAATGGTGC
>JADJWX010000003.1 GCA_016716135.1 Lewinellaceae bacterium
TTTTTAATACGCGACGTTTTACACACTTTAGTTGATATGTCGGCAAATAATGGCAACGGAGAAACAGTCTTTAAAAACCAGGTATTGGTATCAGACACAATACACTACGACGGCCTTCACGTAGTCAAACACGCGAATGGACGCGACTGGTGGGTGGTGGCCGCCAAACAAAACAGCAATAAGTATTACCTGCTTCTACTTGATCTTCAGGGTATCCAGGTTACTGAACAATTCGTTGGTCTACCAACTGTAAGTAGCGACCGGGGAGAAATCGCATTTTCTCCTGACGGCACAAAAATGGCACGTTATAATGCGGTGGATGATCTGCGCATTTTCGATTTTGATCGCTGTACAGGCACTTTATTCAACCCCATCCATATCGAAGTTCCTGATGATCTTATTGGGCCGTTGTATGCTGGCCTTGCCTGGTCAGCCGATAGCCGGTACCTGTACATTACCGACACCCGTTCGCTTTTCCAGTTCGATGTGCAAAGTTCTGATATTGCATCAAGCCGGATACTGATCGCGGAAGCAGAACCGCCCGTGTGTCCGCTCAGCGGTACCATCGACTACATGGAACTTAGCCCCGACAGGGATGCTACAGACGCCCGTTCGTTAAAATTGCATGCACCGCATGAGACATCCCGAACGGGCCGGTACGGCCTGTGAAATGGAACAGAACTACTACCAGTTCGACTACCCATACCGAGGCCTCCCCCACTTCCCCAACTTCCGCCTCGGCCCCATAGACAACTCCCCCTGC
Source organism: Lewinellaceae bacterium (assembly GCA_016716135.1). Lineage (GTDB taxonomy): Bacteria > Bacteroidota > Bacteroidia > Chitinophagales > Saprospiraceae > M3007. Next base: position 764 of record JADJWX010000003.1, read on the forward strand.
GACACCCTCGGCATCGACAACCACCCCCTCGCCAACTGGCGCTACGACCGCACGCCCGGCCTCGGCGTGGATTTCACCTCCGTATCCTGGTATTGCGAACCCACCGACTGGTGGTGGGACTTCAGCGACCCGGCCTCGGCTCCGCAACACCAGCACTGAAAACACCCCACACCTATCCGCTGCCCGGCCCCTACGAGTGTGCCTCACCATCAAGCACCAATACGGCGGCGATACGAGTACAAAACCGTGTGGGTGACGCAGACAACAAGCCTGCCCCCGTCCCCCGATATAGAAGGCGGGGATATGACGCTTTGGCCGAATCCTACGACGGGGATGATTTACTGGAAAGGCATTCCGGAAAACCAGGCGGTAACGGTGCAGGTATTTGACGCACTGGGGCGCTTGCGACTGGATCAACAAGTTGCGGGAACCAGGTCAATCTGGGAGCCCTGGAAAATGGCGTGTATTTCATCCTATTGTTGGATGGAAATGGCCGGCAATGGGCTTCTAAACCGGTGGTTTTAGCCAATCGGAATTGAAAGGACTCGTGCCGGTTCAACCATGAATAGTGCGAGACAGTCAATGCCTTATCAATATCCGGTGGTTTTTCGGCATACTATAAGCCTTAAATGCCCACAGGCGTCGGTCACACCGAAAACAAAGCGCCCCCCCATCCCGAATGCCCAAATTTTTCCGCATCGCCGCCACCGAATCCGGGAAATTCCGGGTCGCCGGATTGGCCTGACCTCCGGAAGGAACTTCGCGAAGGCTTTACGGTCATGTTCAGTACGGCCACTACCGAAAACACCAGGCCCGGTACATACGGGACAAGTGTTTCACTGGTGTACAAGTGCGTATTCGGGTGTAGTTTTTAAACCAAACCGCATAGCAAAACTTTTAAACGCTCCGGCTTTGAGCACCGACGCGTCGGGCTCATAAGCCGGACTTCTTGCGGCGCGGAAAGGGCAGCGCTGCCGCCTGCTCCTCCGCGCGGGTAAACCGGAAGCCGGGCGGAACATTCCCCAAACAAACCACTTCAATCAGAATGTCATCGATGGGCGGCGCACATTTTCAACAAATACGGCACCTCCTTGCACTCCGCCATCCGGAACCACCCGAACGTCCGGCTGACCAGACTGAGTTGCTGCGTGGCCTGCGCGTCAGGTCGAGCATGGGCGACGTCTTTAACAAAACCGGTCGCTTTTTCGAGTAAGTTCCGTTCTGAGTTCCAGGACATTAGGCACACAATCTGCCGGTAGAAACACCCTGCCTTTTTGCGCATGGCGACGCCCCGGGTCGAGATAGATGAGATCGAAATGTACGGAGGGCTGTTTTAAAAAAATTTCAGCATTGGCCGAAATGGCGTTGATATTCCGGGCGCCCAATACGTCAAAAAGTTTTATTGCCGGGCGTTTCCAACCAGTTGGGGTTGTTGTTCGACATAAACCACCTGGTTAAAGTGACAGGGAAAAAACCAAGCAATCCACGCCCGCGCCGCCCGTAAGATCGGCCATGGCTTTCCGGAAAACAACCCGGCTTTGAAGCGGGCCGTTTCTTCAGACGATGCCTGCTCCACCGAGCGCACCGGCGGTATGATCAGATCAAGCGAAACCAGGAAGGATTTTCTCCCGGACTTTCCGAGATACCTCGATCTGTGCAACCGCCACCGGCTTGCACACCGGGGTACCGGTTGGCCGAAAGTAAAAGCCGGTGCAGGTCGGCTTCGCAGGTAATCTTGAATAAATTGCCGGTCGGCTGGTGTGAGCATGCTGTAAATGTCTAAAAAGTTTGGCTTTATCTTTGCCTAACCTCTTGTAAAGGACCATTTTGGTTTAAAATGAAAGCAATACTACACGTTTTTTGCTACCCTGGCCTTACTCTTGCCTTTGATTGGATGGACGCAAAGTGCGGGAATTCAGGATCTTGAAACAAAATTACGCTCTGTTGCGGGCGTAGAACATCGGAACTTTTGTCGCACTTTCCGAAGCATACCTCGCTACACGGGCGATCACGACAAAGCACTCAAGCATACCGAAGACGGCACTGACCTGGCACAACGCGTGCGACGCAATAACTACCTCGCCATCACACTTAACCAGGAGGAAAAATCTTAGCCGTTACCGGCAAACGCGGCTTGTTTGGCAAAGACCGGGCTGCAGCCAAATTCCGGAAAGCAACCAGGTACTCAAAAAAATGAACCGCCCCAACAAGCAGTTGTTCCTCGACAATCTGGAATCCCTGCGGGCTTTGGCGAGAAAATACAACCGCAAGGATGAACTGGCCGAAATTGAAATGAAATCGATCGCGCCAAAAAACCTGATCAAGCCCTGCCCAATAATGAAGCATCGCGCTGGAAAAACCACTCACCCGGCAGGAACTTCGGGAAGAATTGTCCGTCATTACCGACCAATTGCTGGATCAACAAAAATCGCAGGAAAACTCCACCCTCCAGCGCCTGAACTATGAAAAAAGAACAGCAACAACTCCAGGCCGAGTTGAAACAGCAGGAAGCGTTCATCGATCAAATGACTGAAAATCAGATGAGCTGGCTTCTGCTCATGCAGCACCGGACCAAACTCGATTCGCTGGAATACCGAAGCAACCTGGACGCGCTCAACGTAACCAATGCCGAACTGGCCCTGCGCGAGTCGGAAAGCAAGCGGAATTTCTACCTGGCAGCCATGGTCGCTATGATCATGCTCGCGGGTGGCGCAGCATTCAGCTACTACCGGGCGCGCCAAAACGCGCATATTTTGCGTGAAAAAAACAAGATCATCCGCTCGGAACAAAAACGCTCGGAAGAACTCCTGCTCAATATTTTGCCCGCCCTCGTCGCTGAAGAATTAAAGAAAAACGGCAGTACCAGCGCCCGCTATTTTGACGATGTGGGGGTGCTTTTCGCCGATTTCGTCGGCTTCAGTAAAATAGCGGAAATCCTTTCTCCACAGGAATTAGTGAACGAACTGGACACTTGCTTCCGTGCCTTCGACGACATTATTGCCAAACACAAGCTGGAAAAGATCAAAACTATCGGCGATGCCTACATGGCGGCCGGGGGGCTTGCTCAACGGCGGTGGCAGCCAACTGCGCGACATGGTAAATGCTGCCCAGGAAATGCAGGCCTGGCTGGCCCAATGGAATCAGGAACGCAGCAACCGGAACCTCCCGGTTTTGAAGCCCGCATCGGTATCCATTCCGGACCAGTGGTTGCCGGCGTGGTGGGCTCCAAAATTCGCCTTCGATATCTGGGGCGATACCGTGAATATCGCCGCCCGGATCGGAGTCGGCAGGCGAAGGCGGCAAATCAATATCTCCGGCGAGGTGCACAACGTCATCAAACAATACTTCCCTGCCAGTACCGCGGTAAAATACCCGCTAAAAACAAAGGGCGAAATTGACATGTATTTTGTCCGAAAACTAAGTATCCGGCACCAATATTCTGGACCGCTATACTTGCGGTAACGGCGGTTAAACTGTGCACCCACCTGTACGTAAACACCATTTACGGCTTCCATCGCGATGAACTGCTTTACCTGGCGCTGGGCCAACACCCTGCCTGGGGATACTGGTCCAACCCGCCGCTTATCGGCTGGCTGGGCTGGGTCGCACAGGAGATATTTGGCGGCTCGCTTTTTGCCGTGCGGTTGTTGCCCACGCTGGGCGGCTGCGGAATTGTTGTGCTGACCGGCTTACTGGCCCGCGAACTGGGCGGCGGCCGTTATGCGCAATTACTTGCGGCAATTACAGCTGCTGTTTCCCCGGCTTTTTTACGGACCAGCATGCTGTTTCAACCCGTTGTCTTTGATATTTTGGGTTGGGCCTTACTTTGCTACCTGTTCCTGCGCTACCTCAACTCCAACCGGAATCATTACCTGCTTTTTTTTGGCATAGCCCTCGGCATTTTTTTTCTGAATAAATACCTGGTCCTGCTGTTCATAGCGGCCCTGGCGCCCGCCCTGGCACTTACTCCTGCACGCAATCTCCTGACGCGCCGCATTACCTTTTTTGCCGCAGGCCTTGCTTTGCTGGTTATGGCGCCCAACCTGATCTGGCAAGTGGCCAACGGATTTCCGGTAATCAACCACATGCAGGCCTTACAAACAAACCAGTTGGTCAACGTGCAGCCTGCCGATTTTTTATCGGATCAGCTGGTCATGCACTTTACCGGCCTGCTCGTGTGGGTGCCCGCGTTTTGGTTCCTTTGAAAAAGCAGGAATTTGCACCATCGGATTTTTTATATCTCGCAGCAGGGGTCATTTTGCTTTGCTGTTGTTGAAAGGAAAACATTATTACAGCCTGGGCATTTACCCGGCACTCATGGCCGCCGGAGGTGTATTTTGGGAAAAACTGTGACCAAAACGCCAGCCCGGGTTGTGCTGCCGGTTGTCATGATCGGCTTGCTCCTGCCCATGGCGCCATTGGCTATACCTTTGTTTGACCGCCCAAAATGGCTGAATATTGCCAGTGGGCCCGGGAGGCGCTGCATTTTGATGTCGTCACCCGCTGGGAAGGCGGGCGGCACCACAACATGCCACAAGATTTTGCCGATATGCTGGGATGGCCGGAAATCGGGCAGGCAGCAGTCCGCGCTTACCGGCAAGTGCCAACCGGAACCCCCGTCCTGATTTATGGCGAAAACTATGGCCAGGCCGGCGCAGTGGATTATTTCGGTCGCCAGGCTGACCTGCCTCCGGCAGTGAGTTTTGCCGACTCCTACCGGCTTTGGATGCCATCGAACACCAATGCGAAACCCTCATTTACATCAACGATGAACTCGGTGAGGATGTGCAGGCAATCTTCTCCGACATCCGGGAAATAGGCAGCGTTCGCGACAGTTTTGCACGTGAATTTGGCACCACCGTTTACCTGTGCCGAAAGCCGCGCCGGAGTTTTGCCGGTTTTTGGGCCGAACGGGTGCAGGAAATACGCGGGCAGTAATTGCACCCGGTTTAACTTCTGTGTATTTTTTTCGTCTTAGTGCGCGTTGTTTTTTAGTAAAATTCCTTGCACCATTTTTCGAAAAATGTAATCACACTATGCACTGCACACTACGCCTGCTTTCTTTTTTGTTGCTCCTTGTTCCCCGAACCATATGCCCCAACCCAACTTTTATTTCCGCCAACCACCGGAACGGCCTGAAACCACCGACCCAACCAGCCTCGGCTTTTGCCCGAACGGATCGATAGCCTGTACCAGTTTCTTGATGACCATCATACCGAAAATCGTTTATCCTGCTTCAGGACGGCAAAATTGTGCTGGAGCGTTATTTGGAACGTTCACGCAGGATTCGTTTTGGTGTTGGGCATCCGCCGGCAAGTCCTTGCGTTTTTTGGTCGGGCAGGCCCAGGAGGCCGGCCTGCTTCATCTCGACGACCCAACCAACGATTACCTGGGGCCGGATGGACCAGTGCCACGCCAGCCCAGGAGGCTCAAATTACCATACGCCACCAGTTGAGCATGACCACCGGGCTGGATGACACCGGGCTCAACGACAACTGCCTGTTGCCCGGATGCCTCCTTACCTGGCTGACCCTGGTACCCGCTGGGCGTATTACAACGCGCCGTACCGGTTGCTGCACGACGTCCTGGAAGCGGCCGGCGGCCAATCGATCAGCAATTTACCAATACGCGGCTATTCAACGCAGTCGGCATGAAAGGGCTCTGGATTGACCACGTCATGTACGGCAAGGCCCGCGATATGGCCCGTTTCGGCTTGCTTACCCTGGCAAAAGGTATTTGGGATGGCGACACGTTGCTGCACGACCAGCAATATCAATTCGACATGGTGCATTCCTCCCAAAATCTGAACAAAAGTTACGGCTACCTGTGGTGGCTCAACGGCCAGGAAAATTTCATGCTGCCCGGGTTGCAAATTGTTTTCCCGGAAAAAGTCATTCCAAATGCCCCGACGATATGTTTGCAGCACTTGGCAAAGACGACCAAAAAATTCACGTCGTCCTTCAAAGGCTGGGTTGTGGTACGCCAAGGAGAGGCTGGTTTTTCCCGGCCCGGGTGGCGGCGCTGTGCCGATCGTTTTTGACAACGCCATGTGGGATTATCTCAACAAACTCACGTGTAGCCCAACCAAGATAAACGCCCCCGACACAGCCGGGATATCCGTCGGATTTGGCCCAACCCCACTGTTGACGGAATGGACGATTAGCGCGCCGGCGCAAATTGAGCAAGGTTGAATTATGCACCTGGATGGAAGACTGATAAATGTATTTCAGGGTCAACATTCGAACACGCTGCAAGTCAACACTACCGGGCTTTCGGCAGGCAGGTACCTGGTCCGGATATTTTCCGGAGGAAAAGCCGTTGTGCAAAATGCGGTTTTGCTTGGTCAGTATTGAACAGCGGAAGCCTTCGGTTGCAATTGCCGCCCCCGGTACTGGTACCAAACCACCCCGTCGTTTCCCCGCAGTTCGCCCTGAACGTAACGCACCAGGATGGCCAGGGTTGTCGTGGTGGGATTGATGGTTTCAGTTCTTTTTGAAGGATGGCGCTGACGTAGTTGCTCAGCGTTTTGTGAAGGCTCAACAGTTGGCCGGTTGTTTCTTCGATGAACCAGGCTGAGCGCCTGGGCTTTGCCGTGTGGCAGGGAGAGAGGGGTTCATAAAGGCTTTGGTGTGCACAGCATTGAGCAGGGTTTGGAAAATGGGAATTCCGTGGATTGCATGGATGTTTTGGTTTTAGGTAAACAGTGTTTTCGGCGGGGTTGCTGTTCGGGGGATTAGTCGCCTTTCAAAAAATATTTCCCAACCATTTCCAAGGTATTTCCAAAAGAAAAAAAGACGACCGACCTGAAAATTTGTGGTGTTATCCGGCGCTGCAACCTGGTTTTTTAAACATTCGCTTTGCGGTTGCCAGGAATGTTTTTCAAATACCCCACGGAGGTGGGTTATTAACCTCTAAATTTCAACCAATGAAACAAGCTACTTCCCCAATCCTCCTCCTGATCGCACTGTGCGTGGTATGCGCATTTCACAAAAGCAAACTCGCACAAGTCAGCGGTACCAAACCCGAACTGATCCTGTACAAACACAACAGCGGCCCCAGGCGGCGCCGAGCCGGTGGTGCAGGGCGATTTGCTGGGCGAAATCAAGTTCAACGCCCTCACGGAAACCAACAATGTGCCGACAGCCGTTTCCATCTGCGCCTACGCTACCGGCCCCGTCAGCCCAGGAGTGCTGCCGGCCAACCTGATCTTTCGCACCGGCGCAGCCACCGTTCGATCGCATGGTGATCACCGACAACGGCCTGGTAGGTATCGGTACGCTCACACCGGCCTTCAACCTGCACACGGTAGGCAATACCCACACAACCGGCGATTTTTGGCCGCATCCACTTCGACGACAATGTGTTCACCAATGATGCGCCAAACACCTGCATCGACGAGGCCTACTTCGAACGGAAAAACCGCTCGGTACTTACCGGCGGGCTGGCACTCCGCCCAGCCTCAACGCGCAAGGCGGTCTGCTCTCGCTGCACCCGGCGGCTCCAGCCTGGACCACCAAGCTGTTTTTCGGCGACGACGGCATTTGGAACCGCCGTAAAGCCGGAAATGCTGCCGACTGGCTCGGCGCCGACTGGTCAAAACTGCTCACCAGCGAAGACATCAACGGCACGCCCAACCGTATCGCCAAATTCACGGCGCCCAGCGCGCTCGGCGACAGCCAGCTCTGGGACGACGGCACCAACGTCGGGATCGCCACGACCACCCCGACAGCCAAACTCGATGTGAACGGCAACACCCGCCTGGGTGGTGATGCCACGGTCAGCAGCGACCTGCAGGTGAACGGCAACGGCACCCTGAACGGTACCCTGACAGCCGGAAGCAATGCATCCATCGGCGGCAATCTCGGTGTCAACGGCAACACTACCGTAGGGAACACCCTGGTAGTGGCCAACAATGCCAACGTGGGCGGCGACCTGGCCGTGAACGCATCGGCACACATTGGCGCAGACGCCCGCGTAGACGGCCGCATAATCGTCGGCAACCCGCCCACCACCGGGCGGCCATGATGTACGTGAACGGCAACCGATCGCCACTGAAGTAAAAGTGGCCCTGCAGACTTTCCAACTGGCCCGACTATGTGTTCGAACCGGATTACACCACACCCGACCTCGCCGAGTGGGCAGATTTTATCGCAAAAACAAACACTTGCCCGGCGTGCCTTCCGCAGCCGAAGGTTTCTAAAAACGGCGGTATCGAACTCGGCGAAATGAACCGCGTGCTCCTGCAAAAAGTAGAGGAATTGACCCTCCTGCTGATTGCGCAGCAAAAAGAGATCGACGCCTTGAAAGTCGCGCGCCAAACCCCTCAGCACTAACCAACTGTTCACCGCAAAAAATACTCAAGCCATGAAAAAATGGATCTTTCTGCTCGCGCTGTGCGCAGCCGGGCAAAACACAGCGGTGTACGGTCAAACGCTCACCCGACAGCACCCAGCTTCAGGCCTGGAACCGGCTGGCAAAGCCGGGCAGTACGCTGCGCGGCCTGAAAGTGCGCGATGAGCTAAAAATCGCTGCCCGCGACTTTTTTACCGACTGCAAAGCCGCACTCGGCACAGTTGCCCGCGACGAATTCCGGCTCCTGCGCACCAACACCGACGATCTGGGCATGACCCACTACCGCTATCAACAATATTACCGGGGCTACCGCATTGAAGGCGCCTTGTACACCTTGCACGAACAACAAGGCCGCGTTGCACGGCTAATGGCCGCATTTTGCCTGCCTTCAAGGCGGAAGAACCGCCGGCTGCCGTGGCGGAGGAAAAAGCGCTTCAATACGCCCTGGAACTGATTTCAACAAAAAACTACCTCTGGCTGGATAAAAAAGCCGAGGAAGCCCTGAAAGAGCGCACCCAAAACCGGGAAGCCAGCTTTTACCCAAAAGGCGAACTGGTTTGGTTGCAAACGGTGGCCGGCGAGAAATTCCGGCTGGCCTGGAAATTCGACATCAATACAGCCGACGGCCTGTCCGGAATGCATCTACCTGGATGCCGCTACCACGGGTTGCTGAAACGGTACCCGCTGGATATCCACTTCGACCCGGGCTCGGGAACCACAACCTGGCATGGCACGCAAACCATCAACACCAGCCAGCCGGGCAGCAATTTTATCCTGCTCGACGATTGCCAGGCGCCGAATATTCATGTGTTCAATGCCCAGGACTCCTCCTCGACGGCCTTTTCCACGGAATACACCGACGCCGACAACAACTGGACCACAATGGCACAGCAATCCGCCGTGCAAACTTTTTCAGCTCTGACCCAATCTGGCAGTATTTTACTGAACCGGCACTGGCCGCGACAGTTACGACAACGGCGGCGCCACTACTCCAACGGCTACAACCAGGCCGGTTTATCGGCAACAATGGTGTGCGCAACTGGAGCAACGCCGAAAACGGGCCCCGGGTTGCAAATACACAACTTCGGGGACAACGGCACCGACGGAACCGTCACCGACGACTGGAATACGATCGACATTGTGGGCCATGAATTTTACACGCCGTCGCTACCAATGAAGCCGATCTGGTGTACGCCGCCAGATCGGGCGCCATTAGACAAGATCGTTCAGCGACATTTTGGCGGAGAATGGTGGAGTTGTACACCACCGGTTCGCAGGATTGGCTGGTCGGCGCCAACCGCGGCTACATCGCAACATGAGCAACCGGGCGACAGAAATGACCCCGACGTACCGGGGCACCAACTGGGTTTCCACCGCGGGCACCTGCGACGGCACCAACGACCAGTGTGGCGTGCACACCAACAGCGGCGTGCAGAATTTCTGGTTCTACCTGTTGTCCGACGGCGGCAGCGGCATCAACGATAACGGCGATTTTTACACCGTGCAGGGCATTGGCTCCACCAATGCCGCCAATATTGCCTACCGCAGCCTGAGCGTTTACCTGAACAGCGGCTCCGGCTACGCCGACGCAAAATGGGGCGCCATCCAGGCCGCCATCGACCTGTTCGGCGACTGTTCCAACGAGGTGCTCAGTGCGCCCGCGCCTGGAACGCCGTGGGCGTGTACAGCGCCGACGGGCTGGGCTACGACGATATTGAGGGTGGACTGCCCGGTGCAGGATTTGGTGCATGTGCTCGGCTTCCTTATTTCCTCGACGCGTTCAACGACATCCGGTCCGATTGTGAAATTGCGCCGTCCAATGGCGCGCCGGTCGTGTACGAAGCCGGACATGCCGTATTGCTCAAACCGGGTTTTGCCAGCGGCGATAATTTTCACGCCTACATCGACCCCTGCCCGGGTTCGGTCATGGCGGCAATGGGTTCCGGAAATACCGGCGACCGCACGCAAAACGGCCAAACCAGCAAACAGTTGCCGGTAAATTCCGTAGGCCTGGAGGCCTTTCCAAACCCGTTCAGTCGAAGCTTACGCATCAGTTTGAAGTGCCGGCACACAGGGCGCTCAGCCTGCCGTTTGATCAGCAACACGGCCACACAATGTACACCTGTACGACAATGAAACATTACCGGAGGCGAGCACTCGGTTTTGTATGCACATACCGGTTTGCCCAACGGCCTGTACACCCTGGAAATGCGTTCAGCGGGAAAATACTGGTCGCGGAAACTGGTTAAGGTGGGGGATTGAAATTTTGGCTTACTCGTCCTGCGGCTTGAAGCCGCAGGACAGGTTCCTGCTTTGCCGCATATTTGCGGTTGGCATGCCGTACACTTTTCACCCGACATATTGCATTCAACGGCGATGCCGATTCAGGCCAGGCGCTCCGATTCGGCACCTGGCAAATTACGGAAGACGAAACTTACTTTCGTCGGGACCTTCCGCTCACCCCCGATGAAGCGGCCGACCTCGACCGGTACAAGGGGGATTCGCCGGCTGAATGGTTTGCCGGGCGCTGGTTGTTGCATCTGCTCACGGGCGACAATGTGCGTTGCCGCTCGGCAAAACGCGTTTGCCAAACCCTTTTTCTGCACCGGCCGGAATTGCACTGCTCGCTTAGCCATTCGCACGGCACCGTGGGCGCCATGTTGGCAAATCAAATCTGCGGTTGTGACTTACAGGTTTTGGTGCATAAAATGCCGCGGCTGGCCGGTAAATTCCTGCACCAGGAGGAAGCCGCCTTTCTCCAGCAATTCAATCCCCACCAACAGTTTGACCTCATGCACGTGTTTTGGACGGCCAAGGAAAGTCTGTACAAAGCCTATGGCCTGAAGGAACTGGACTTCAGAGGACACCTGCGCCTTGATCCTTTTGAATGGAAAAGTTATTACGCCGAAACGACGGGGTGGATCAGCAAGGACGATTTTCGCCAGGCATTTCACCTGTATTTGAAAAACGGATCTCCCGGATAACTCCCGGCGGTGCGTTTGTCTGGACGGTCTGCACGCCAAAATAATGCCGGTGCATGCCGGAAAAACTCAGTTTTCCATTTTCGTCCGCGCCTTAATCGTAGAAGGCGACACCCCCAGGTCCTTTGCTGCTTTCACATGGCGAAACTGGCATACCAACCCAATTTTGATGATGGCCAGGTGGTGGATAGCATGATCGTATACAAAAAGCAGTTCGCGCCCGACCGTGCTTTCGTAACAAGGCCGTTCATCGCTGCCAAACTCAGCCCGTACTGACACTGGCGCTTGCATATCAAATGTTGGAAGCGCGTGCGCAAACGCTTCAAACGCGGTAGTAGCGATATCCGGACGGCTTTCGAATATCGGATTCCGGTTGCGGGCAGCATAGTCTACCGTTCCTGCTTGAACACCATTTTCAAGGCATTGAAAAAACTCCAGAATGTGCCGAAAGTGTTGCCCCAAGGAATTGCCTTCAAATTCTGCCAATTGTTTTGATAGTCTTCCGCAGTTAATTGTACGATGACCTGATTGATCTGTTGTATAATAGCCAGCAAGGCGATATCTGCTTTCATAGTTGAAATCTCCGTAAATAGACGAGCGCTGAATTCTGTTGAACGGTGTAAAAATAGATACGATTTTCAGGTTTTTCCGGTTTTACAGGTTTTTTGCCCGCCCGTTGTCCCTCGTGAGACACTCCGGCAGCTCGATCGGGCATTCCGGCGATTCGGGCAAATCTGCGCGCGTCGTGGTACATTTACGCTGCCAGCCATTTTTCCAGCCATGACAAACGTACTCCCGCCGCCCTTCGAACAACAAATGCAACAGCTGCTGGGCGCTGAATTTGCCGCCTTCCTTTCGGCCCTCCGGGAGCCTGCACCGGTTAGCATTCGGGAAAACCCGGCAAAAAAACCTGCCGGCAGTGATCCGTTATGCGCAGCAGCCAGCCCGGTCCCCTGGCATCCGCAAGGCTGGTATTTGCCGGAACGGCCGGTTTCACACTCTGATCCGCTGCTCCGCCGGAGCGTACTACGTGCAGGAAGCCTCGTCCATGTTTTTGCAGGAAGCCTGCGCCAGGCATTGGCTGCCGGATGCGCCTTTAAAAGTGCTCGACCTGTGCGCGGCGCCGGGTGGCAAAAGCACCTTTGCTGGCCGCCTTGCCCGGCAGCCTGGTGGTTTCCAACGAGGTCATCCGCTCGCGGGTGAGCGGGTTGCGCGAAAACCTGGAACGCTGGGGCGACCCGCGTAGCGCAGTTACCAGCGCAGAAGCGGAAGATTTCGCCCGACTGGTCGATTGGTTTGACGTGGTAGTAACCGATGCTCCCTGCAGCGGCGAAGGGTTGTTTCGGAAAGACCCGGATGCTGTGCGGGAATGGTCGCCGGAGCAAGTGCTGCTTTGTGCTGCACGGCAAAAACGCATTCTCAGCGGGGACGTAAGCGCCCCTGAAACCCGGCAGGCTGCTGGTGTACTCCACCTGCACCTACAATGCGGCGGAGAATGAAGAAAATGCGGCCTGGCTTTGCCGGGAGTTTGAACTCGATCCGGTACGATTGACCCTTCCGGCCGAATGGGGCATTGCGGAAGGCCGATTTGGCTACCAGTTTTTCCCGCACCGCCTGCGCGGCGAAGGTTTTTTCATCAGCTTGTTTCGAAAAAAAGCGGACGCTGCGCGAAATGCGGGTGCGTCGGCGCAGTTTCGCAGCCTGCAGCCTTTGCCAAAAAAACAAATTCCGGAGTTGGCGCCCTGGTTCCGGCCCGAAGCAACGCCGGCGTTTTTTCAAACACCGGCAGGGGAAATCCTGGCTTTCCCGGAAGCCTTTGAACCTGATTTGCGCGTTCTGGATAAGTTTTTGAAAAACAAATGGTTTGGCCTGTACGCCGGTACATTCAAAGGCCGGGATTTCATTCCGGGCCACGCCCTGGCACTCACGGCTGGTGCTCCCCCTACCCCTGCCCGGTGTTGAACTTTCGCGCGAGCAGGCTTTGCGTTTTTTGAAAAAAGAAATTTTTGACCTGCCGGCGGGCGCTCCGGGCAAAGGCTGGGTGCTGGCCCGGTACCGGGGGCTGAATTTAGGTTGGTTGAAAGTGGTGCCTGGCCGTTGGAACAATTATCTGCCTGCTGAGCGGCGGATTCGGATGGAGCTCTAACATGAGTCATGCCGAATTTTTAAAATGACTTCGGAGAAGTCAAATATTTGTAGATCAGAGATTTAAGGGCGCTCGACGACCTCGGAGATGTCGCATGTACAGGGGTTAACACCTGGATATTTGACCTCTACCGGCGTGCGTTGGTTGGTTATAAAGGGGGGAATGCAAATCAGAGGGGTATCTAAACGAAATATACCCAAAACGCTTGTCATGTCGTAGCGCAGCGGAGACATCAGTAAAAAGTTCCATGCTTCGAAAGTGCCGAAGAACGCCGATCTCCGTTTTTAGTTACAACTCGCAAAGTATACTTGTGTAGATGTCTTCCCCCGCTAGGGCGGGGTACGACATGACAAGCGCTATGGATGGATGATTAGGCAAGTTTACTCCATTGAACCGTATAAACATATATAACTAATCATTGCACGCCGGTAACGAGGTCGGGCAACGGGTAACCGGAGCATTTCTACAAATATTTGACCTCTCCGAGGTCTTTTTTATGGAAAAATTCGGGATGACTCATGTTTTAAAAACACACCAAACGCCCCGTGGCAATTGTGTCGCCTACCTGCACCCGCCACACATAAACGCCGGCTTCAGGCATCGCATCCGCCGGCACATCCAGCCAGTGCAGCCCTTCCGGCAAATTCCGATGATTTTGGAAAATCAGCCGGCCGTTCAGATCAAACAGTTCCAGGGTTGTGTTGGAAACACCGGCACCTGCACGGCAAGGCGGGCGCCGCTGCCGGTTGGATTGGGCTGGGGGTTAAAAACAGCCGTTTGGGCGCGATCCATCGGATTTCCGAAGAGCAGTTGCAGGGTTTGTGTTTCATCTGCCCGGGTGTACGCTTCCGGTCGGAGTTGGTTTGGCGCTAGCCGGAGTATTTCCGAGAGCCGGAGTGCTGTAGTTGCGCGCCAGCGCAGTTTCAAAACAGCGGTGCCGGCGGGTAGTAGCCGGGCTTCGTTGTCGAACCAGCTGAGTGTGAGCATTCCGGGCTTGGGTTGGGCGAAGTTTGTTTCGTCAAAACCGGGTAACCCGGCGGCATGCACCGCCTCGAGCGTAATTTTCTTGGGTCAATTCAGCGCGAGTTGGACGCCTTGCCAGTCCATTTCGGTGGGGAGATACAATTCGGTTTCAAGCAATTGGCCTGCTGCAAGCGTGGCGTCTGGCATTGCAAGCGCCGTTTCAGCCCGATCGTCGGGCGGTGGGGCAACGCTGTGCGGCACGGCGTTACAGTTGATGTCGCCGACTTTTACGCCGATAAATTCAATCGGCCCTTGCAGTGCAGCGCTGATGGGTGCGAAGCCTGGAATAACCTGCTGAAAGGGATTTTGGGGATTAGGAAAAACATAATCTTTCGGCACAAAGCGCCAGGAAGAATTATTGGGCAATTCCTGGTAAACGCCGAGAATGACTTTGCGCAGTTCGATGATGTCGAAGGTGGTTACCGAGCGGCTGTTGTTGGCATCGGCAGCCATGAGTTTATAGGGGCTGTTCAGTGGCTCCGTGCCCAGGATGTGTTTGTTGATCAGGATAAGGTCGAAAGTGGAAACGCCGTTGAGATGGTTATTGTCCAGCGAAGGTGCTAAGGTATAATCCGACGACAAAGGAAGGTTCAGGCCGGCAGGGCTCCAGCACCCGTCGACACCGGTTTGGTTCAGATAAGGCAGGAAAAGGGTAATTGGCGGCAACGCCGGATTACTCCCTCAATATTCATGGCTACTTCATCCATTGGTTGGTCGTCGCAGTGGAATGTCACGCAGGCCAACGGAACATTCCCTGGTGATTGGCAGCTCCTCAGGTTATCTTGAACAATAACATAAGTCTCACAGTAGCCTGCATTCCCAGATTTGTCCAGCGCCCAATGTTCAACCAGGTGCGTACTTAAACTATTGCAATCAAAAACCACGAATTTCTGTGGAGTACCATCTGGATTAAGTGGGAAGCCCGTGCCAGTGCCCGATACGCGAATGCCGGTTATCAAAAGGTTGGCCGGGGCAATATTATCGATCATATGATACAGAAAATCCGTATCCCAGAGTACAACCATTGCGGTCGGCATGATATTGACGCTCAATCCATTGACGCAAACCACATCCGGTTTTTTGCAATCTTCCAGCATAAAATCCCAGCCGCAGGTGCTGGTTTCGGCGCCTTGCGTTACCGTCCACTCGATGCGGTGTGTGGCGCCGAGCGGTAGTTCCGGCGCTGTGTAATTGCCCGGATTTTGCTGGGTATTCCAGCGAACGGCGGCAACAGTGGTATCGCCGTTGGTAATGGTTTGCAGGGCAAAACCGTATTTCAGTTCGGGCAGTACCGGGCGTTCATCAAAACTGCGTGCAGTGCCGCCGCTAAGACTGTCAGCGTTGGCATTGCTGAAATACACCTTGTTCCAGCCGGGTAGTCCATCGCTGTCGACAATCGTTTCCTGGCTTCCGGTGGCGTCCAGGTCGAGGTACAGGCGATATTTTATGGAAATGGGGCCTGTTTTGCAAGCATCAAGAATGGTAAGCGACAAATCGGCAGCGCCTTCCAGGCAGATCATGGATTTCATATACCGGGTCGAACCAATAGGATTCGTTCCAGATTTGCGCATTATTATTTGTTTCGTCACACAGCATTTGCGGGACGTCGGGGCAATTCAGTAAAACAGGTGGACATTGGGCACTGGCTGAAAAGGCCAGAAAGCAAGGCGAGGACTTGTAGAAGACTGTTCATGAGCAGGTGTCATTAAGGTTGGGTATTAAAACAAACGCTTGCAAGTTAAAATTTACCAGCTTGTTTTACAAGGAATTGCGTGCCAACTGCATCGTAGTTTTTGTCATCTTGCCGACGTGCCGGGATTCGGCATATACCCGGGAGGGTATTTATGACAGCCAGCCTTTTGGGTTAAAAAAAACGATCCCGTTGGAATGGACGAAAACGCCTGCCCCAACGGGATCGTTCTTTTTGACCCGACAAAGAATTTTGTGCATTTAGGTTTTCACCAAACCCATCACTTGTTGCACGGTATGCCCGATTTGAGCGGGCGATTGTACCACGGTTATTCCGTGTTCAGCCATAATGCGCATTTTGGCGGCAGCCGTATCGTCCGCACTGCCGACGATAGCGCCGGCATGGCCCATTTACGGCCTTTGGGTGCAGTTTGTCCGGCGATAAAACCAATAACCGGTTTTTATTGCCATTGGCGCTGATCCACTGGGCTGCTTCGGCTTCCAGGGAGCCTCCGATTTCGCCGATCATCACGATGCCTTCGGTCTCCGGGTCGTCCATAAACAGTTTGATCGCATCCAGCGTCGTGGTTCCAATGATCGGATCGCCACCTATGCCGATTGCCGTGGTAATTCCCAGGCCGGCTTGGCCAGTTGATCGGCCGCTTCGTATGTGAGCGTACCGGATTTGGATACCAGGCCGATTGGACCGCGTTTAAACACGAAACCGGGCATGATCGACTTTGGCTTCATCCGGGGTGATGATGCGGGCAGTTTGGCCCGATCAGGCGGCAGTTTTGGTGTCGATATATGCATTGGCACGCACCATATCCTGCACCGGAATGCCTTCGGTAATTGCCACAATTACCTTGATGCCGGACTGTGCTGCTTCGATGATGGCGTCGGCGGCAAACGCCGGGGGAACGAAGATAATAGAGGTATCGGCGCCTGTAGACTTAACGGCTTGTTCCACGGTATTGAACACCGGGCGTTCGAGGTGGGTTTGTCCACCTTTGCCGGGGGTAACACCGCCAACCACATTCGTGCCGTAACTGATCATTTGTTCGGCGTGAAAAGTGCCTTCTTTTCCGGTAAAGCCTTGTACAAGAATCCGGGAGTGCTTATTGACTAAAACTGACATGAAGACTGGATAGTTGAATGATCGTTCGAGATACTGGTTATTCTTTTCTTTAATGATGTAAACGTCTTCGTTGGGGCGTTTCATGTAGTAGTGTTCACGGGCATATTTTTCCTTGGTAAGTTCAAAATCTTCCGCTTCTTGTTGTGCTTCCTGGATTTTTTCTTTGTAAAATCCTTGTCGGACCCAGGCGGGATTGAGCGCTATGCAGGCGCCATTGGGTCCAAAGACTGTGTTTATCCAGGAAAATGAGGATAAAAAAGAAGATCAGCAGGGTCAGATAATACCGGTTTTGGAGCGGTGCCGGGAGCCGTTGCCAAAGTGCTTGCCAGGGATTGGTTGGGAGTGCCATAATCAGTGGTGGAATAATAACCCGGCAAAAAGTACGGTCTTTTGGCAAAGGCCGCAGTTCCACCCAGGCAGATTGCATACCCACGGCATCAATCACTGCGCAAAGGCGGTCAAAAATAGCATCAATCGTACCCATCCTTCAATGGAATGGCTTTTATTTGCCCGGCATAATAATCGTGCACGGGGCGGGTTTCACTTTGTAAACATCGATCCGGTTGCGAATGATAGTTTCATCAAGGTCATCGGTGCGCCCGAGGTCTCTCCCCGAAGGGTAATGCGCTTGATAATTTCCGCATCGGGTACGTGCAGCGCCAGCAAGGCATGAATTTCCGTTTTTCTTCGGCCATAAGCAGGTCAAGGGCTTGTGCCTGAGGAATGGTACGTGGAAATCCGTCAAAATAAATCCACTGGCTTCGGGTGTGCTTCCACTTTGTTGCGCAGCATACCGATCGTCACTTCATCCGGAACCAGTTCGCCCTGTGCAATATACGCTTTTGCTTGTTGGCCAAGCGGGGTATTGTTCCCATTTCATAGCGAAACAAATCGCCAGTACTAATGTGTACCAAATTGTATTTTTCAACCAAGCGTGCGGCCTGTGTACCCTTGCCGGATCCGGGAGGGCCAAAAGGATCAAATTTATCATATTGAGGCCTGAAAATTGAGGCTGGCAAAAATAGGCATTAATCTTAAAAATCTGTGATCCTGTAGCGTGCACCGAAATTGTTTATCCATTGGTGCAAGCGCCAATACATCTTCAGGCCTAAAAAGTTCCGGTCCCGGGGTTTAGAGTTGCCGCAGTACCGCAGGCGACACCGATTTGTGCCATTTCACGGAGCGGTTTGCCTTCACCGAGCGCCCAGATCATGCCGGCCACCATGCTATCGCCGGCGCCGACCGTACTGCGTTTTTAACCGTCGGAGCCGGAATATGTTCGAATCCATCCGGTAACCAACAAAAGCCCTGCGCCCCTAGGGAAACCACCACTACTTCGCATTTGCCCTGGTGGATTATTCCCAGTGCGGCGTCATCCACCTGGTTCATTTCAGATTAGGCACGCCGGCAAGAGCGCTTAGTTCAGCCAGGTTGGGTTTGAGCAAATGCAGTCCTTCATCGGCAGCCGCCTGGAAGTGCGGCCCCGGAGGTATCCAACACGAATTCCTGGCATTGATCGACTTGGAAAACGCCGCCACTTTTTCATAAAAAAGTTACCGGCAAGCCCGGTGGCAGGCTGCCGCTGGCATCAGGATGTCCAGGCGAAGCCGTGGACCAGATCCAGATGGCATTAGCTTGCCCTTTCGTTCAGCGTCAGGCCGGGCATGGTAAACCGGTATTGCAATGTGGGTACTTGTTTCGGTCACCGACACATTCTCCCGGGTTTCGCCGGCGTACTATAAGGTTTGGGTTTGCACACCGGCTGCCGCCACAAATATCGAGCAAACGGCGGACATTGCGCCCCCTGCCGGAAAACTGCCGCGTGCTCATTCCGCCCAGTTTACGGATTCCTTTGGAAACATTAATTCCGCCGCCACCGGCATCAAATTGATGGCAGCGCACCGCAGTTTTTGTTCGGGTACCAGGCGTTCGATCGTGGTGCTTTGTCGAGGGCCGGGTTCAAGGTAACGTTACGATGTTCACGTTGATTTTTCGTACATTTGTTTTTCCTCGCAACAATGATACAGAACTCGACGAAACAAGCCTTCAGCAAGCAATCACAATGGCTGGCTGCGCGCGATCTGCCCTGGAACGCGTATTCCGGCAATACGGTTACCCGCCACTATGGCCGCGGAGCCGGATTTTCAACGCTTGTTCATATTATTCTGGAGCAACAGGTCTCCCTGGCCTCCGCAAATGCGGCGTTTCAACGGCTTCAACAACTGGGCACGGTTACGCCCGGGGCATTTTTGAACCTCGATGACGGCAAGCTTACGAAACATTGGATTTAGCCGGCAAAAAACCAGGTTTACACCCGGCGCTAGCACAGGAAATACTGCATGGAGATCTTGATTTGTCCGCCCTTGCGGAACTTCCGGATGAACTTGTCGGGCAACGATTAAAAAATTGAAAGGGATTGGTGACTGGACCGTTGATATTTATCTTTCCGAGTGTCTTCTGCGGCCGGATACCTTGCCGAAAGGGGATATCGCTATGCAGGAAGCTTCCGATATTGAAAGGGCTTCAAGAGCGCCCGGTACACGAGAGTTTGCTAAACAAACCCAACATTGGCGACCCTGGCGCAGTGTCAGTTCAGGATGTTGTGGCACTTTTACCTCTGTGAACGAAATCGGGCTTGCCGGAAAATAAAGCCACTAATAACATTGAAACCATGCAAGACTATTTTTTTCAAAAACGCATCTGGATAACCGGCGCCTCCTCCGGAATCGGCGAAGCGCTGGCCTATGCCTTTTGCCGAAGCGGGCGCTCCAGACCATTATTTCTGCACGAAATCAGGTCGAGCGGATCGTTGGGCCACCGAAGCAAGATCTAAAGGTGCTCTAGGCGTGCTCATTCAAGTGCTCGATCTGGATCAACATGATACAATTGCCGGCATTGTTTCCAATATTTTAAATCAGGTCGGCAAAGTGGAGAACTCGTCCAATTGGCGGGGGAATCTCAGCGAGCCGGGCATTGGACCCCCTCTTGAAGTGGATAAACGCCGATGGATATCAACTTTTCGGCACTATCGCACTTGACCAAAGCATTGCTGCCCAGCATGATGACGCACCAACTGGGCATCAACGTGTTGTCACCAGCCTGGACTGGAAAATTTGGCTCACCGCTCCGCTCAGCTTCAGCAGCGTCCAAACATGCGCTGCATGGCTTTTTTGACATCTTCGGGCCGAACGGGCGATACACCTATTCCGGGTTACTATTACCTGCCCTGGTTTTGTGCGTACAAATATCGGTATCAACGCATTGACCGGGTCCGGCAAACCACAGGGTACCATGGACGACGCTACCGGCAAGGGCCCCACGCCATCCAACGCCGCCTATCAAATTTTACGCGCCATACCGAAAAGGGAAAGAAGAGGTTTGGTTTGGCGGAAAAAGAAGTGTTGGGTGTTTATATCAAACGTTTTTCCCGGCTTTTTTTCAAAATTGATCAAGCGCCGCAAAAAGTTACCGATTAAATCAAACTTTTGTTGTGGCCAATAGGCGCCGGATACCGTGTCGCCCACTTCCCTTACCTACCAACACTAGCAATCCCCCGATGATCGCCATTTTTTCGTGAACAGGATACTTTGCAGCCCGGATTTGGTCTGGGGAAAGGCCCAAAAGTCATGTACAATAATGGTCACCGGAAACCAATACATCAGCAGCATGATCGCTCGAGGGTAGACCGATAACCTAACAAAACCATGATGCCCATCACCAGCAAAAAAAATGGCACCGTACAACAACAAGTCCTGATTCCAGGTCAACCCATGTTGGGTCATCGTTTCTTTGGTTTTATTGAAAAACTATGGAATCCACTGCTTCAAACAGAAAAATGGCAGAAAGGAAAATCCGGCCAATCAAGTCGGTAAAATCGCGCATAAGTTAAACACAGAGATGGAATCGGCGGAAGCCCAACCGGTCAGTTCTGATAGCGCGAAGGTAATCATTATCAAATTTAGAAATAAGCAGTGTTGTACACGCTGCATATTCGCCTGAAATACTTGGTAATTATTTCTCCGACTATGACGAGGCTTCATAGGAAACCCGCCTATGCCACCGCCACGCCAGCTACGGCGGGCAAATAAAAAAAGCCCCCCTCCAGCATTTGGAGAGAGGCCATCCCAAAAACCGATTTTAAAGTATGTTAAAATCGATTCCTGGTTATTCCTTCTTCGGCAAGGCTCGGTTTGCCGGTTTTGTTGCACTTTTCTTGGTTTGACGGTTAGCAGGCTTGTAATCCTGCTAACCGTCTCACCGTCTATTCAGTGCGAACCAGAGGTTCGCATTACTTCGACTGAATCATCTTACGCGTGGCGCTGTTGCTGGCAGTTTCAACTGGTAGTACAGCACACCCGGAGGTGTTCAGCACTGCGCGGTCGATTGTTACCGCGTTGTAGTCTTGCTGTAGTCACCGCGCTGCGTGAAGATCATCCGGCCCGACCTATCAAAGATCGACAGCGTTGCTTCGGCTGCCTCCGGCAGGTAGAAGCCAATCTGTGTCTTGTTGATGAACGGGTTCGGCGTGTTCTGGTACAACTCGAAGCCCAGACCAGCGATTGTCGATCCGTTCGCGCCGTTGAAGCGGAAGGCAACACTCAGGCGCTCGGCGCCGGCGTTGTAGGCCTCGGCTTTCGTGATCCGGGTCGATACGCCCAGCATCTGGCCCAACTGGCCGTTGGCTTTGGCGCGGAACGTCAGCGCAAATTCTGCCTGGTTGGCGCCATCCCACGACGTGGTCAGCGCACCTTCTTTGGCAAACACGCCAAAGTTGTCCAACTGCATGCTTGCGCCCGGAGCGATGTTCACCAATTCCAGGTTGTTGTAGTTCATCGTGAACTGGTAGCCCCGTACTTTCTCGGCGGCTTTGAACGTCACCGTGAATTCCTCGCCGGCTTTCACCGCGCGGTCTTCAACGTCGAACAACAAAGTGCCGGCCGTACGGTCTTCCGTGCTCATCAGGCTGCTCGTTACGGCGTTGCCGTTCACGTCACCCGTCTTAACCGATACGAAGTCCTCGTCGTCCATGCTGGCTTGCATGTTCGCGATCTGCTTCGTTTCAGGAAGATCGCAGCAAACGGATTGTTCTGGTTCGGGAACGTGTAGGTCTTGTCTCAAAGCGCCACGACGTGTTGTTCGGCAACCCGTGTAGATACCAAGGATCAACTTACGCAACTCAACAATGTCGAACGTCGTGATCGAACGGCTGTTGTTAGCATCCGCTGCGATCATTTTGTACGGCGTGTTCAGCGGCTCAAGGCCCAGGATGTGCTTGTTGATCAGCACCAGGTCAAACGTCGATACGCCATTCAGCGGATCGTTGTCCTTCTTCGGCGTGAGCGTAAAGTCACCGGCAAGCGGTACTGCAGTCAGCATGGAGTCACCTGTCTGGTTCGTTATATCGGACAACCCACCGCCCGGAAGCGCCCGGTGGCTGCCCGTCAGCGTCACTGTTGCATCTTCCTGGCCATTGGCGCCTTCTGTTTTCAGCGCACCGGCTACGTTGCCGAAGTTGGTGCCACAGATGCCCATGTTATCCTGAACGATCACGTGGGTCTCGCGCAGTAGTCGGCATTGCCGGCCGATCGATCGACCACAATTCCACGAACTGCGTTCCCAGTTCGCTGCAATCAAACGTCACACTCTTCTGCGGCGTGCCGTCCGGGTTCAGCGGAAGCCCGTGCCGGTACCCGACTTGCGGATCGCCGTAACGAGTTTGTTCGACGGCGTGCAGTTATCTTCAGTGTACTGCAGGAAGTCCGTATCCCACAGCGCGATCATCTGCGTCGGCATGATGTTCACGCTCAGGCCGTTGATGCATACCACCGTCGGCTTCTTGCAATCTTTCACTACGAAAGTGTATTCGCAAATCTCTTCGTTGCCGCAACCGTCCGTGATCACCCACTTGATCTTGTGTGTGCCGTACGGCAACTGCGGTACTACGTAGTTGTTCGGCTGTTGGATCGTGTTCCAGCGCACGCAGGCAGTCTTGTCGTTGCCGCTTACCGTGTTCTGGATCGTGAAGCCGTACTTCTGATTCGACGGTACCGGACGCTCGTCGAAAGCGCTCGGCGTGCCGCCCGTGAAGTTCGGGTTCTGCGCGTTGCCAAACTGAACATTGCTGTAACCCGGCGGGTTGCTGCTCGATACTACGGTTTCCAATCACGCCGTCGCCGTTCAAATCAAGGAACAGGATGTAGCGGATGTTCACGTTCGAGCCCGAGCACAGGTCCGTAGCGGTGATGCACAGGTCCGTCGGTGCTTCGCACAGGTCGTGGGCTCATCGTTTGGCTGTCATACCAGTACGATTCGTTCCAGAACTGCGGGTCGTTCGCCGTCAGGTCGCAAATTTCTACCGGCTGGCAGGGCACTGCACAACCGGCTTCTGACCGTCGATGATCTTGATGATCTGCTTGTACTTGAAGCAGTTGTTGTTCGCAATGCTCGGTACCGTAACCTGCTGGTTGGTAGCATAGTTCGTGTACGTACCACCGTGGTAGAACACCGAGTAGTTCAGCGTCTGCGGGTCCGTCGGGTTCACCCGTACGTTCGTCGGCTGCCACGGCTGCGGCGTGCCCAGCGGGGAGATCGTCGGACCTACCAGGTTCGCCGGGTTGTTCGTCGTCGCGTTCGGGTTCGGGTTCGGTACCTGTACACAAGGCTGGTTCGGGCTGTAGGTGCACCAGTTGATCACTGTCCACGTACGCTCGATTTTGTAGCAGGCATCCGGTACAACCGTGAAGATCTCGTCTTCGAACGATACACCCAGCAATTCACAGTCTTCGCCGTTAAACTCAGGCTCACCGTAGTTGCCCGTGCCGTCGCATACCGTTACGATCACGTCGTTCGGGAACTTCAGCCAGTAGTCTTGCTCGTAGTTTACAAAAATGCGCTGCGTGCACTGGCTCGATTGGCCATGGCAGTCAAAGGCACGGAACGTACGCGTGATCGTACCTTTCGAGCACAGCGTGTCGAAGAAGTTGTAGTTCGCCGTGTGCGACAAACCGCACTGACCCTGGTAAACCTGGGCAGTATCCAGGCAGCAGTTGTCATACACTGCCGCTTTGCCGTATGCCCACAGGCTCCGGGTCGAAGTTCTCGCAACTTACCGTTACGTTCGCCGGAGACTGGCACACCGGTTTGATCTTATCCTGTACGGATACCGTGATCATACACTCGTTCCGTACCGGTTCGCCGCTCGGGCCAATGACGATATTGCCGTTGGCATCCAATTGATAAACCGTCAGGATCACCGTTTGCTCGGTACCTACCTCGCAGCAGTAGAATTTGATCGAGTCACCTTCAGTGATCGCACGCTCAAATTCGCTCGGGGGAACGTCGGGAACGGACTGGCGCAATCCGGGAAGCCGCGGATCGGGTTCAGACCCGTGATGCAGTCGCTGTACGGAGCCATACGGCGGATCGAGAAGCGAACGTCGCCGCAATTGTCATACGAACCGTCATCAAATGTGGTTGCCTTAACCCAGGTCACACCTGCAAAATTGCAGGCATCCAGTGCCGGCGGTACATCCAGGAAGCCCGCAGGACCGTAGCAGTCAAACGGATCGTCCACACCAATACCGACTACCGTGAATTCATCACAGGCCACCGGCGGGGTGTAGTCGCGTACAATTACGCGGAATTCGCAAACAGTTGTATTGCCGCAGTCATCTTCAAGCGTATACATAACCTGGTGGCTACCGATCGGCAAGCAAGGCGTCGAGCCTACGTTGACCATCGTGTCCGGCTCCCACAGGTTGTTGCCCGGGAAGGAGCTCATCGAACCACCTACGTTGTACATGTTCAGTACCTGACCCGTTTGCGGGTCAATTACAGTAATCATAGCCGTTACCGACTTGATGCGCGAGCAGTTGTCCGAAGCAATAAAGTCCGGAAGGTCAACCGTAGCACAGCAAGTGAACGGATCGGTGCTGACCGTGATGTTGGCCGGGCAGTCGAACGTCGGGCCATCATGGTCGGCTACTTTGATAATCTGGTTGTGCTCGATGTCTTCACCGGAGCACCAGTCGATGATTGTCCATTTGCGGCGGATTTTGTACGTACCGTCACAAACGTCGATCACTACATCTTCAAAAGTCCAGCCAATGGAGCAGCCATCAGGCTCACCAAAGACATAAGGATAGCCTTGCAGGCCGATTCCTTCGAGGTAACCCGGCGTAATCTGAGCAGGGGCTAAAGCCGCTGCAAGCCAGGGATGGCTGATCAACATCATCATAGTTCGGCGGCAGTTGAACGCCACTGATTGACGAGCGCAGGAAGCGAATCTGCTGGATGCAGGTAGCGGTGTTGCCGCTGGCATCCGTTGCCGTCCATTTGCGGTTGATGATCGTCGTCAGGCCGGAAGCGCAGTCTTGCGTAACTTCCGTATCCAGGTAGCACAGCGATGCTTCGGAGCAGGGCTCAAGCACCGGAGTGCCGGGCCGGCAGGTACGGCGTAACATGCCTGGCCATTCGGGAATACAGTTACAAATTGTTGCAAACCATTCGGGAACGGTACTTCACCAAGCAATTGGAATTGCAGCGTAGCATTTACAGTTCCACCGTCACCACCTACGAAATCCTGTACACCAAGTGTCCAGGTACCGTTAGCGCCACCTGCAAGCAGGGAGCTCAACGAACCGATAGCCTGATATGTACCGGAAATCGTCAGGTTGGCAGCATTACAGGTATTTTCAAGATCAGCAGCCGTCAGGCTGGCATTATCGTCAAAAAGAACGTCCATGCCATCGTTGGCACAGCTAAAACCGGTAGCCGGTACACCCGGACGGTCAAACAAGAAAATAGTAGTACCATTCGGCGCCGTCAGTTTGGCATCGATATCGCCGACCCAAGTGTGAGAAGTATTGAATTGTACAGTAAGACTAACAATCGGCGCACCTGCGGGCAGGTTTACCGTAGTGCTGCTGGTGACGTTTTGACCATCAATGGTGCTGAGTGAAGGCAGCACAAAATCAGAATTTACGATAGCAGCAAGTTCGCCCGGTGTACCGTCAGCGTTACAGGGTACGTCTGCACCTTCGCAAAACCAATACCGGGAGGCAGTTTGTCTTCAACCTTGACATTACCCCAGCATTTGTTGCCGGTGTCAGGGTCGGTTACACGCACCTGGTATGTTTACCAACGTCACCAGGGCCCAGCACTGCCGGTACCCACGGGCCGTTACCAAACGGAGCCGTTTTATCTAATTCAACAATATAATCGTCATAACAGCCATAAGGGCCGCCTTCCAATACCTGGTCGGCGCCGATCGTATCCTGGCACCCGGACTGGGGAAATTTGAACAAGGTCGTTGCAAACCAACGGATTTCGATCGGGCTGGCATATTCGTTCACCGTGATGTCGAAGCAGCAATCAGCGATGACTTCACCCGTGGCCGGGTTGCCAAGTTCGAAGCAGTTTTGCGTCGTACCGCGCGGGAATTCAGAACCGCTGGGCAGACCGGCTGTTTGCGAAACAACAGCCGGCAGCAATTGCGGCTGCGTACCATTAAGCACCTGGAGCAGGTGGATGAAACCGAAGCCAAAACTAGCATGGCTGGTCGGTACGGTAATACCCAGAGTCTGGCAAGTGATATAACTCGGACCGGTTTCACCACCGTAGTTACCGCCACATACAAACGGACCACCTCCAGTTTTACGCTGTTCCACAACAAAGCCGTACCGGCAGGAATAACTACCGGAGTGGCGAAGTTGATCGTGGACAATTGTTGACCACCGGGAACAGCAACATTAGCAGACTGACCAAGCAGGGTCATTTGCGCAATGTCAAGTGTAGCAGCGCCAACCGCACCGGTGTAGGAGTAGATAAAAATCTGCGTCGTACCAGCAAAGAAGCTACCAACTTGAATTGAGTTGACCGTAAAGGCACCGGGAGTGCATTGTTGCACGCCATTGGCTGGTCCGAGTACCTGCAGCGCAGTCCAAAGCGTCCTGTAGGATCGTCGTTCAGGTTTTGCGTCAGTGAGAACGGACCTCGATCGGAAAATCCAGACAGTCGCCGGTAAAGAACGGCGTCGTACGGAACCGAGATCGAAACATGCACCCGAGCCAGATTGAACGTCACGTTAGACGGGCAAATTGAACACGCAAGGTTCGGGCGGAAGCAATTGGTTGATGGTTCAACGGAACGTCAATCACAGCAACCAGCGCCGGCAGGCCATCCGTCGCCGGAAGTCGTCACGGTCAGATTGAGCGACCGGAGAAGCCGGCAGGAACGTCGATATCGACGGAGAAGTTATATCCTCCAGAACCGAATCGCGCCGCAGCCCGAACCCGGGCCGCCTGGCGTATCCCAACGGACGATATTACCGGGCAATCGTTTTATTGCCCTGGCTGCCGCCGCAGAAATTATAGGGCCTGCCGGCTGTACCGACATGGCGCCCCGGAAATGTGTGGAACCGAATTTGGTCCATGGCTATTCAAAGGAAGCATCGGTGGTAACCGTCACTGTAAAGTTGAACGTATTCACCTGACCGGCGGTATAATTTGGGGTAGATGTGGTCACAGAGGTTGTATAGCCAATGCAAAATCGTAGAACATCCCAATAGCATGAACAAGGCCAACAGGCTCCGATTCATCACTTCGTATTTAGGCTGAGTGTACCTTTTTTCATGAGATGTAATGTTATTGGATAAATAAAAAAGTTTAGAAATTGCGTAAAAACCAAATTGAAAAAGCACAGCGGTAATTCGGGATTGGTATTACCGAACGCACTCATTTACAGGATGCTTGGCCAAGCCGTTGTAAACAGCGGTGCTCGTGCCCGAGGCAAGGTAGACTTGATTTCTTTGTGCGTGCGGCTCAGTTGTGTAAGCATGGAATATTCTTTGTCGATGCTGTACTTCGTAATATCAGCGGCGATATTCGAGTAGTACGGCATATTTTCCAGTTGAGCCGGGGAAGCCGTGCCATCAGCGAATCACATGGGCCGCAGCAGATTGATTTCAGAATTAATCTTGGTCAATGCTGTTGCATCATTCCATTTGTTGAATGCATAAGGCGTTACCCCCCATTTTGCCAGCCAGGTCGTTAAAGGCAGGCGGTACAGTACCCACGGGCACCTGGCTTTCCTGGCCCCAGAG
>JADJWX010000004.1 GCA_016716135.1 Lewinellaceae bacterium
CGGGCGATGATTTGCCCCACCTCGAAATTGTGTTCTGCGGCGGCTTCCTCCAGTTCGGTCAACAGCTGAATGTTTTCACGGGCGCTGGTTTTCATTTCGCCGCGCTGGAGGAAAAAATTGAATTGTAACACCCATTGCATCAACCAGTCCCGCTGTGTTTCCGCAATAGCCATAATGGGCGGATAGACAGCAACAAAAGCAGCAGAATCCAACCGTTCCAATTGAAAATTGTGAACAAGCCGGATGCGCTCAGCGGCGGAGGCAGCACGGAGTTCCTGCATAGCCAGACCAACCGGCTGCGCCGTAGTGCACTGCGCGAAGAACATGCACACTACGAAGCTGATGGAGGCCAACAGGTAATTTTTTATTCCAAAATCACCCAATTGGGTAGCAAAGGCTGAATTTGTGCGGAAGCGGAACATTGCCTGAAATTAAGATAATCATCCTACCAGTGCCGGTTCTGCCAAAAAAATGCTTTACCAGAATCCGGAAAATCAACCTGATAACTAGCATCGTACCCTCCAGTAAACATATCGTTTTGGCCGGCAATAATTTTTTTAGATAACGGCAAGTTACAAAAGCAAGGCTTAGGCTACCTTAGACGCATGAGACCGTTCAGATTTTACCCGCCTTCGGAAAACCGGCGTTTAATCGAATGGCACACCGGCTTGTTTGGGATTTGGTTGTTGTTGCTTTTACCGATCCTGCCGCGCACGCTCGGCGCCCAAACCCTGTATTTCGAACACCTCAGCGAAAAAGACGGCCTTTCCTCCAACTCGGTAACCTGCTTGCTCCAGGACCGGCAAGGATTTCTCTGGATCGGCACCAAGGACGGCCTAAACCGCTACGACGGCACGCGCTTCCGGGTATTTTCCCGTTACCGCAACGACTCCACCTCGATCAGCAACAATTACATCCTCTGTTTGTGGGAGGATCGCCGGGGTTACCTTTGGGTAGGCACGCAAGCCGGGCTGAACCGTTTCGACCCGCGCACAGAAAAATTCCAACGCTTCATCCGGCAACACGGCGCGCAATTCGAAGCGGAAAATTATATCCACTCGGTAAAGGAAGACCGGCGGGGCTACATTTGGTACGGCACGTACAACGGCTTGTTCCGCCTGCACACGCAAACCGGCGCTTCCAGGCAGTTTTTGCCCGACAGCCTTGATGTTTTTTCCCTGCCGCACCCGATCGTCTGGACGGTGGATGAAGACCGCGACGGGCGGCTGTGGTTCGGCACCCGAAATGGCCTGGCTGTCTGTGCCAACGACGATCGTTTTCGGTTTGAAAAATACGGCCCCGAAGCCGGAAACTCGCATGCACTTGCCAACGACAACGTCTGGCAGCTGGTTCAACAACCCGACAACACCCGCTGGTTGGCCAGCAACAACGGGCTTTTTCAATTGATCCCCTCCGGGAAAACGCTGCATTTCAAACGCTGGCAGCATCTACCCAAACAGCCCAACTCCCTCAGTGATAATTACATCCAATACCTGTATGCCGACGGCAACTACCGCCTGTGGGCTGCAACCTACAACGGCGGGCTGAACGAAATGTATTTCCCCGACGGCGACAAAACGCGGCCCCGCATTACCCGTCACCTGCACGACGCCAACCAACCCGGCAGCATTAGCCACAACGAAGTGCATACCGTCCTGCGCGACCGCTCCGGCATTTTGTGGGTCGGCACCGAAGGCGGGCTCGACAAAGCTGACCCGCACGGCAGAAAATGCCGGGTCGTGCAACACCGCGTAAACGAGCCGCTCAGCCTGCGCAGCAACCACATCACTGCCCTGCTTTTCGACAGCAGGGGCAACCTTTGGGTCGGCACGCGCGGCGGCGGTCTGCACCGCCTGCCCAAAGACCGCTTGCGCCGCCGCCAATTTCAATTCGAAATATTTCAACACCAGGCCGGCGACCCGTACAGCCTCTCGAACAACGACGTGTACGGCCTGTTCGAAGATAGCCAGGGCTACCTGTGGATCAACACCTACGACGGTTTGAATTACCTCAACCTGAACGGATCTGCCGAAAAACCGCGATTCCGGCATCTTAACACGGCAAACGGCCTGCCCCACAAATTCTCGTTCCAGGTATTTGAATCCGCCCGGGGCGGCTTGTGGGTAGCCAGCTACGGAAAACTCGCCCGCATGTTTTTCGACCCCCGGCAGCCGGAAAAAACGCGTTTCAAAAACTACGACATGGATTTGAGCCGCTCCGACGCGCTCGCCAACGCCCTGACCTTCACCCTGGCCGAAGACCGTTTCGGTCAACTCTGGATCGGCACCTTTAACGGACTCAGCAAATGCCTCGACACCGCCGGCCCCGGTCGTTTTGAAAACTACCGCAACCAGCCCGGCAACCCGGCCAGCCTGGGCAACAATATTGTCAACCAGCTGTACTGCGACTCCAAGGGCCGGCTCTGGGCGGCCACGAATGGCGGCCTGGATTTTTTCGAACAAAAATCGGCCTCGGCGCCCGTAGTGTTCCAACATTTCGGCTTGCCGGAGGGCTTGTCCGGCGAGATCATCCGCAGTATTTGCGAGGCGCCCGGCGGCATGCTCTGGCTCGGCACGACCAAAGGCCTGATCCTGTTCGACCCGGAGTTGGCTTTGCAGGCAAACGCAGGCAGCCCGGTGCAGAAAGTCCTGGATTTCCAGGATGGGCTGCTGGGTAATGAATTCGCCGAACGCGCCGCCTGTTGCAGTCCGGAGGGCCTGCTCTGGTTCGGCGGCTTACACGGCCTGAATTATGTTGATCCCGGCGCTTTGGTCAAAAACCCGTATGCCCCTCCCGTCGTATTTACCGAATTCCGGCTGTTCAACCGGGCGGTGCGTCCGGATGGCGGCGCAGACAACCCGCTGCAACAGTCTATCATCTGCGAAGAAGCAATCACCCTCCGGTACTGGCAAAACGTGTTTTCACTGCATTTCACCGCCCTGAGTTTCTCACATGCCAATAAAAACAACTATGCTTACCGCCTGCGGGGCTTCGACGACAAGTGGATATCCACCGGGCGCGAACAATCTGCCACGTTTACCAACCTGTCGGCCGGCAACTATGTTTTCGAGGTAAAAGCCAGCAACAACGACGGCGTTTGGAATAACCGCCCCGCCGCGCTGCGCATCCGGGTGTTGCCGCCCCCATGGCGCAGCGGCTGGGCTTACCTGCTTTATGCCGCTGCACTCGTCGCGCTGCTCAGCGGCCTCCACCGGTACCGGGTCCGCCGGGAAATCCAAAAACTGGAGGAAAAAGGCCGGCTCGAGAAAGTTCGTTTCGAGGAGCGGGAAGGGTTGCGCCGCCAAAACGCCGCCGATTTTCACGACGAGCTGGGACACCGGTTGACTAAAATAGCCCTTTTCCTGGAACTTACTATCCGGCAACTGCCTGAAAACAACCCGCTCCTGGCCACGTACCTAGCCAAAATCCGCGAACATACAGCCGGCCTGTCCGCCGGCCTGCGCGATTTGATCTGGACGCTTGACCCCGGGCAGGACAATCTGTTTCAAACCCTGGAACGTTTGCAGGAATTCGGGCATCAGTTGTTCGACCAAACTGGCATAGCCTTCAAAACGCAGGGCATTTCACCCGCGCTGGCCGAAATTGAACTCCCCTCCCACGTGCGCAAACACCTGCTCCTGATTTTTAAAGAGGTCATGCACAACAGCCTGAAACACGCCGGCGCGCAACAGGCAATTTTGCAGGTAAATCCGGAAAACAGACAGATACGAATATGCTTCGACGATGACGGAAAAGGGTTTGCACCCGAAACAGCATCGACCGGCTATGGCCTGAAAAACATTCGCGAACGCGCCCGGAAAATTGGCGCCAGACTTGAAATTGATAGCGAACCTGGCCGGGGATGCAACATTCAACTGATTTTTAAAAAACCGCAAATGCCCCATACGGGGTAGTTGTTGCCTGCGGATTTGCGGTTACCTTGCCTTTTCAATTTAAAAAATCATTTCAATGCCCGATCCGCTGATTCACGTCGCTATAGTCGAAGACGACCCCGAAATCCGGCAAACCCTCGCGCTGATCATCAACGGCACGCCGGGCTTTAGTTGCATTTTCAGCTATGCCGACTGCGAAAGCGCCATAGCGGATTTGCCCGGGCATTTTACCGACGTCGTTTTGATGGACATCGAACTGCCGGGGATCACCGGCATCGAAGGCGTCAAACGTCTGCGGCCGCAAATGCCCAGGGCCGATTTTATCATGCTGACGATCCGGCACGACGACGAAGCCATATTCGAATCACTCTGTGCCGGCGCTACCGGCTATTTGGTCAAAGACACGCCGCCTGCCGAACTCCTGGACGCCATTCGCGAAGTTCGTCAGGGCGGAGCGCCGATGAGCGCCGCCATTGCCCGGAAGGTAATCCGCTCCTTCCGCCAAACCAGCCCTTCCCCGCTTTCCGACCGGGAAACCGAAATTCTGCGCCTGCTCAGCGACGGGCAACACTACCGCTCCATTGCGGAGCAATTGTTTCTCAGCCCGCACACCGTGAAAACGCACATTAAAAATATTTATGAAAAATTGCAGGTGCACTCCCGGGCAGAGGCGGTGCGAAAAGCCCTTGGCGACAAACTCATCTGACCCGGAGAATACCCCATACGGGCGATTTCGCCGCGTTTTTCCGGCGGGTACTTTCGCCGGAAAAAACACTTTCCGATGAATGGTTTCCGCTACTTGTTCTGCTTGATCCTCACGTTTTTTTTACTGTCGTTTTCAAAAAACAGCCTGGCACAGGGTTTTCCCTGGGCAACGCAATTGAACGGCGTGGATGCCGGCTCGGCCAACTCCAGGACGACAGACCTCGCTACCGATGCCGCCGGGAACATTTACCTGGCCGGCACCTTCAACGGTACCGTCCGGTTTGGCAATACCGATATAACTGCCTTCGGCCCCTTTCCAGGCGTTTCGCTACCCGATGGTTTTATTGCCAAATTCAACGCTGCCGGGGTGTTTGAATGGATTGAAACCCTGCCCTCCTCTATCGGGGCCACGGTGGATGCCATCGAACTGGATGCAGCCGGCAACATTTACCTGCTGGCCAGCTTTCTGGGCGGAGTGTCGCTCGGCGGCACGGCCTATGGAACCATCGACGACGAAACCGGCGTACTCGTGGCCAAACTCAACCCGCAGCGGGAAGTGCAGTGGGTGCATTCTTTTATTTCCGAAACCAACTTCGAGCCAGTGACCGCCAACACGCTCGAACTGGGACCGAACGGCGACCTCTTCATTTCCGGCACATTCGAAGGCGACATGAGCCTGGGTGGGTTTGCCCTCGACGCCGGAAGTATTGTGCGCTGGTTTTTGGGCCGCCTGCGGCAAGACGGTACATTTTTGTGGTTAAAACCGGCCGGCAACCTGTTGGAGCGCCATTCCGACCTGGCCGTTGATGCCGCCAGCAACGTGTGGTTGACCGGCACCGTGGTAGATGTTGCCGATTTTGACGGCATGTCCATCAACACCAATGGAGCGTTTACGTTTGCCCTGGTCAAATACGACAGCACGGGCGCGGTGCAGTGGGTACGTTCGGCTCCCGGCCAGCCGATCACCTCCGGCGGCGCGCACAATATCGCGGTGGTCGATCCCGTCGCCGGTGCCCTGTACGTAGCCGGCGGCTTCGACTCGGACACGTTTACCCTTGGAAATATCCAGCTGACGGCTGCCAGCTTTTGCTGTACGGACATGTTTGTCGCCAAATACGACCTCGACGGCACGCTGCTCTGGGCCCGCCAAAGCCACGGCCCTGCCCCGGAGGTGCGCGCCCACGATATCGCCCTGGCGCCCGGTGGCGGGATATTTATCGGTGGCACGTATGGTTCGCCCAACGATTCGGGCAACCCTCCCGAAGAATTGATCCTGGGCGAAGGAGCCAATTCGGTGCTCTTGAACAACCACGGTTTTTTCGATGTTTTTCTCGCCCGGTATGCCGCAAACGGCGACTTGAAATGGGCGGCCAACGCTTCGGGCAGCGAAGCCGACTATCTGACGGCTATTCACCCCGTGGGAGCCGATGCGCTGGTTTTCACTGGCCAGTTCAACGACACTTTGCAGATCGGAAACCACACCCTGCTGGCCACGCCCCAGACCTTTACCGACAACATGTACCTGGCAAAATACGACGCAACCGTGGTGGCCACCCACCAGGCCGGCGGCGTATTGCCGGAATTCAGTGTATGGCCCAACCCAAGCTCCGGCAACATCCGGCTGCAATGGAAAAACCCGGCAGGCCCGGCCCGGCTACGCCTGCTGGATGCCGGCGGACGGGTGCTGCAGACCTTTGAGCTGAATGGGGAGGATCAACTGCTGCTTTCGCGGGAGGGTTTGGCCAATGGCATTTATTATTTGCAGCTCGAAAGTGCGGGCGGCGTAGCGGTAGCACGGTTCATGCTGGCGAACTAGTGGGCGCTCAATTCCCCACACCCTCCATCCGAAACACAAATGGATTCTCCGGCAGATCGTCGTACATGATTACGATCACCGCCGAGCGGACGCCCGCGCCGAAGGGTCGAATTTCACCCTCGAAAGTTGCGCTGCTGCCAGTTGCGCTGCTGCCACCGGCCAGCGGCTCAAGCGGCAGCCCGTCAAGTACGCGGCCCTGCCCACAGCAAACCGAAACCAATGAAATGCCAACAAACAACTGCGCGCTCACTGCAAACGCTCCAGCAACGCCCCACTCAGGCGTAACAATTCAATTTCCCGGATTTTCGCCGCATACTGCGCTTCGAGCAGCCGGGTTTCGGCGTTGACCACATTGAGCTGTATGACCCGGAATTCCACGTTTGTCAGTGCGGCCAATTCGTATTGCCCGCGGGCAATGTCAAGCGCCAGAGCGGCAGCCTGCATATTTTCCGATTCCAGTTCAGCCTGTCGCACCCGGCTTTGCCAGCGCAGGTGCGCGATCCGGATCGACTCCTCGAGTTGCTTGTCGAGGTCCTGTGTGCGCAGTTTTTCCGTTTCCTGTTCGATCAGCGCATTTTGGTGCGCGATCCGGTTTTGGCGGCCGGAAAACAGGTTGAACCGCACGCGTACCCCGTATTCCGGTCCGAACGTCCGGCTCGATTGCAAAAATCCCACTTCATTTTGCTGCCGGCCGAAATCGTAATTTCCATACAACTCCACACGGGGGAAGAGCGCCCCTTTCACAATTTTGGTTTCGCTCGCGGCAACAAGTTCGGCCAGATACTGCCGGTCGAGCGCAGTGTTTTTGGCCCTGGCATTTTCCAGCAGTTCCGACAAGTTCAGGTCGGCGTCGAGCCGGATGCTGTCCACAGGCCGGACCGCCGCCGTCAGTTCGCGGTTGATCAGCCGGTTGATCGATACGGCAATTTCCTGCACCCTGGCCTCCTGGTTGAGTACCAGCGAACTGTCGGTGTTCAGATCGACCCGGGCGAGCTGCACATTCAACAGGTTGGAGGTACCGATTTCCAGCGCTTTTTCTTCAAAATCAAGTCGCGCGCGGGATACGTCGAGGGTCTTGCGGTAGGTGTCGAGCAATTGGGTTTGCTGTTTCAGTTCAAAATAAGCCATAGCCAGGTCGGCAACCGTTTCTTCCATAAAAAACCGCGTGTCGGCTTCGCTCAGCAATTGCAGTTGTTCAAATTGTTCTTTCCGCGCAAACATCGCCAGCCCGTCAAAAACGATCCAGTTCACCTCCAGCGAAGCTGTCGTGGCGTTGCTGTGGGCATTGTTGCGCTCCTGCGAATCGCCGGTGAAAAACTCCTGGCGCGAGTTGCTGATCGAGCGGCGGTGCTCACCGACCAACCCCACGGTCGGGTACATGCCGGCATTGCCCCGGGTGTTGTTGTTTTCAGCCGTCCGGGCAATGTTTTTGTAAATACGGATCTGGTAATTCTGTTCGAGTGCCTGAGAAATCATATCCCGCAGGCTAAGGTCAGTTTGCGACCAGGCGCTGAATGGCAAACCACTCGCCAACAGGGTGGCGATGCATAACAAGCGCACAAAACGGTACCCAGACATTGAATTAAGCATCGGTTCGTATTTTTTCTTCCACCAGTTTTTTATCCTTTTTACTGGTAATTATGGTGTAAAGCACCGGAATAACGTAAAGCGTGAGCACCAGTGAAAACGTCAGGCCACCAATGATGGCCACGCCCATGGGAATCCGGCTGGTGGAGGCGCCGCCAAGCGCCAGGGCAATGGGCAAAGCCCCAAGGATCGTCGCCATACTGGTCATCAAAATGGGCCGGAAACGCTGGGCGGCCGCATCGATCGCCGCCTCCCGGATCGAGAGCCCCTGCAGGCGCCGCTGGTTGGCAAATTCGACGATCAGGATCCCGTTTTTCGTCACAATACCCACGAGCACGATCATCCCGATCTCACTGAAAATATTGAGCGTATGCCCCAGCAGCCAAAGCGCGAGGATGGCCCCGCCAATAGCCAGCGGCACCGTAAGCATGATCGTGAAGGGGTCGCGAAAACTCTCGAACTGCGCCGAAAGCGCCAGGTAAACCAACACCAGCGCCAACAAAAAGGCAAACATCAGATTGCCGGAACTTTCGCTGAATTCTTTGGACACGCCGGCCAGACTGGTTGAGTAGGTATCGTCGAGCACTTCGTCGGCGATCGACCGCATAGCCTCAATGCCTTCACCGATGGTGACGCCCGGGCTCGGAGATGCCGAAAACGTGGCGGATGCCCAACGGTCGTAGCGGTACAGCTGCGGCGGACTGCTTTCAAAGGAGGTGTGCACCAGGTTGTCCAACTGGACCGGTTCACCGGCCTCGTTGCGCACGGTGATGCCTTTGAGGTCCGTTGGCTCGTCGCGGGCCGAGCGGATGGCCTCGCCGATGACGAAGTACTGTTTACCGTCTTTGATGAAATAGCCGAAGCGCTGCTCGCCATACAGCAGCTGGAGGGTCTGGGCGATATCGCGCACTTCCACACCCATCTCCCGGGCTTTGGCGCGGTCGATCTCGATGCGGAGTTCGGGTTTGTTAAATTTCAAATCGAGGTCCACAGCCTCGAAAGCAGGATTTGCATTAGCCTTTGCCAAAAAATCGGGAATGATCTTTTCAGCTTGTCCAGCGTTGGCGCCTGCACCACAAATTGCACCGGCAGCCCCCGCAACCCGCCGCCGACCTGGATGGTTTGTTCCTGAATGACAAAGGCGCGCGCAAAATTGTACTGGCGCAATTTGGCGCTCAGCTCGCCGGCCAGTTCCATCTGACTTTTCTGGCGCTCGGAGACCGGGAGCAATGTCAGCCGTACAAAACCGCTGTTGATGCTGCTGGAGGAGCCAAAACCCGGCGCAGTTACCGAGAGCAACGACTCTTTTTCGGGCAGGGTATCGGTGAGCGCCACGAGTGCTTTGACATAGTCGTCCATCATTTCGTAGGAAGTACCTTCCGGCGCGGTTGCCATGATGCGGAGCCGGCCTTTGTCTTCCAAGGGCGCCAATTCCGAGGGCAGCTGGCGGCCAAAGCCGTAAATCAGCCCCACCGAAAAAGCCAGGATAAGCAGGGCAGCCCATTTGTGGCGCATGAAACTGCCGAGCGAACGCTCGTAGCCCGCACCCAGGTTGCGCAACCCGTTTCCGATAAAGCGGCTAACCATGCCTCTCGACTCCCGCTTTTTCAAAATGCGTGAACACATCATGGGTGTAAGGCTCAGGCTGACAAAGGCCGAGATGATCACGCTGCCCGCTACCACGATGCCGAATTCGCGAAAAAGCCTTCCGGTAAATCCTTGCAGGAAAACGACGGGCAGGAAAACGGCTACCAGGGTGATCGTAGTGGAGATGATGGCAAAAAATATTTCGCGCGAGCCGGCAAAGGCCGCCTGGATACGGTCTTCCCCCTTTTCAACTTTTGAATAAATATTTTCCATCACCACGATGGCGTCGTCCACCACAATACCGGTGGCGAGTACGATGCCCAGCAGGGTGAGAATATTGATGGAAAAATCGGCCAGGTACATCACGAAGAAGGTGCCGACCAGGGAAATCGGAATGGCAATGATCGGAATGAGCGTGGTGCGCCAGTTTCGCAAGAAAAAGAAAATGACCAGCAGCACCAGTCCAAAGGCGATAAAGACCGTATTTTCCACTTCTTCGATTGCCTTGCGAATGCTTGAAGTAGCGTCGAGTGCCACACCGAGCCGGATGTCTTCCGGCAAGTCTTTTTTGATCTGTTCGACCCTCCGGTTCAATTCATCAACGATCTCGATATAGTTCGCGCCCGGCTGCGGCTGAACGGCGACGCCGATCATAGGCACCCCGCCGTTGCCGCGCAACAGCGTGCGTTCGTTCTGAGGCGCCAACCTGGCCTGCCCAACATCCTTCAGATGAATGAGCGTTCCTTCCCGGTTGGCAATGAGCAGGTTGTTGAAATCGGCTTCGGTAGTCAGCCGCCCAAAGGTTCGAATCGTCAGTTCGGTGCGGTAGCCTTCGATGCGGCCGCTGGGCAGTTCGACGTTTTGCGCCAGCAGGGCATTGCGCACATCGAGGGGGGTGAGGCGGAAAGCGGACAGGCGGTCGGGGTCGAGCGTCAGCCGCATGGCGTAGCGCTTCTCGCCCCAGATGCGTATACTGCTCACGCCGGGCACGGTTTGCAGGCGCTCCTTGAAAATGTTCAAGCCGATATCGGTGAGCTCGAGCAGGCTGCGTTTTTCACTCTGCACGGTGAGGCTGAAAATGGTTTGCGCGTCTGCGTCGCTTTTCTGAACGACGGGCGGGTCGGCATCGGGTGGCAGGTTGCGGACTGCCTGCGATACCTTGTCGCGGATATCGTTGGCGGCATCGTCCATATCGACCCCCAGGTCAAACTCGACCTGGATGTTGCTGCGGCCGTCTGAACTGATCGAGTTGATGGTGCGGATACCGGGCACACTGTTGATCTGTTCTTCGAGCGGCTCGGTGATCTGCGACTCGATAATTTCGGCATTGGAACCGGTATAGTTGGTGGAAACGGTAACAACCGGCGGATCGACACTCGGGTATTCCCGGATACCGAGATAACTGAAGCCTATGGCCCCGAAAAGCAGGATCGCGATGGTCATAACCATCGCCAGGACGGGGCGCTGAATACTGACGGAGGATAAATTCATGGGCTTATTCTTCCATTTTTTCGACAGCAATAAGTTTTCCTGCCTGTACAGGCATACCGTCGCGGGCTTGCAACAGCCCGGAGACCATCACGGTATCGCCGGGGTTCAGGCCGCGCTCGATCTGTACCTGCCGGGCAAGCCGGATGCCCAGTTGAACCGGAACTTGTTTTATTGTGCCGTTTTTTATTTGATAAACAACCTGCTCATTCAGTTGGGGCACCACCGCCTCTGTCGGGATCAGCAGGGCATTGGGAATGCGTTCCAATTCCAGGTTTACTTCGGCAAACGCACCGGCAATCAGTTTGCTGTTCGCATTGGGCACCCGGGCCCGGATACGCAAGGCGCGTGTCGATTCGCTGATGACCGGGTCGGCGGCATACACTGCGGCCGTGTGTTCGGCATTGCTGCCGGCAAGGGTAAAACGGACCTTTTGGCCGTTCCGGATCTGGCTGGCGTAGCGTTCCGGCACATTGAATTCGAGTTTTAGCGGGTCGGTCTGCACCAGTTGTGCGACCGGGGTTCCGGCAGACAGGTAGGCGCCCACACTTACGTTGCGCAGGCCGACCTGGCCGGTAAACGGCGCCCGGATGGCGGCGTAATCAATACGCACCTCCAGTTCCTGCAAGTCTGCTTTCAGAGTTGCGATCTGCAGGGCCGCATCGTCTACTTCAGCCTGGCTGATGCCTTTAATCGCGAGCAGTTGTTCTTTTCGCTTCAGGTCTTTTTCCGCGGTTTGCAGTTGGGCTTCCAGTTTTTTCTTTTGTGCAAGCCATTGGCGGTCGTCCAGTTTGACGAGTAGTTGACCTGACGAAATGCGCTGGCCCTCCTTGAACAAAATTTGACTGACCTGGCCGGCTGTTTGCGCGCTGAGCATGGCCGATTCGGCAGCCACGAGCGTTCCGTTGACGCGGATCGTATTGGCTACCGGTTGCGGTGTTGTGACCACAAAATCAGCCTGCATAACCTGGTTGGGGCTGGCGCCGTTGCCGACCGAATCCGGTTTTTCCGTACATCCGGCCATTGTTATTGCCAGCGATGCGAGCAGTATTTGGTTAATTTTTTTCTTCACTGCGTACGATTTGAATTTTGAATTTGTTTTCAGTTTCGGAGTGCAGGCAATGCTGGATTTTGCTCAATACTGCCTCGACATTTTCAATACCTCCTGCGTTGGCCTGTTCCAGGCAGCGCGCATTGGTTTCGCGCACGGCGGCCTTGATTTCCGGCAACATTTCCAGTGCCTTGGGCGTCAACTCAAGAATATGCGCCCGGCGGTCCTGCGGATTGCGCTT
Organism: Lewinellaceae bacterium; assembly: GCA_016716135.1. Taxonomy (GTDB): domain Bacteria; phylum Bacteroidota; class Bacteroidia; order Chitinophagales; family Saprospiraceae; genus M3007. Next base: position 12,369 of record JADJWX010000004.1, read on the forward strand.
GCGCACGATACAATTTTCGGCTTCCAGATAATCGAGCATGCGCACCACCGACGCTTTGTCGATGAGCAATTCGTCGGCCAGTACCGTTTGATTCAGATCGCCGTTGTACGATTCAATAACTACCAGCGCGTAGTAATACCGATCGATTGGAAGGTGGCTCAGCCGCTCCGTGAAAGCGCCAGCGTATGCTTTTGCAAGATCACTGAAAATCTTACCCAGGGGGATGTTTGTGTTGGTTTCTTCCAAACTGTAAGATTTGAAATAGTTGACAGTGTAAATTAAATCAACGAAACACAAATAAGGGGTAAATGTTGCCGGGCCAATTTGGAAAATACGGGCAAGGCGGATAAACTGTAACCTGTCAGGTCGGTTTTTTCAAAAAAAAGCCCGCGCTTCCGGCGCGGGCTTTTTTTTGAAAAATTCGACCTGACAGGTTATCAATTCCCCACCCCCTGCACCCGAAACACGAACGGATTTTCCGGCAAGTCGTTATGCGTGATCACGATCACCGCCGAGCGGACGCCGGGCGCCGAGGGATCGAATTTGACCTCGAATGTTGTGCTGCCGCCGCTACCCAGTGTGTTAACCGTGGACTGCGTAACGCTAAAGTCGGTTTGGTCCCGGCCGGCGATTTCGATGAGGGGTAGGCCGTCGAGCTTTAAAGGGAGACCGTTAAGAATGTTTTCAATAGTGAACGTATGCGTCACCATGCCGCCGGCAACAGCTACGGCTCCGAAATCCGTATCATCCGCAGTGGATACCGTTATCGCGCGGTTATTGATGGTATTGCCGTTGCCCTTGACCGAAATTTTGGGCGGGACCGGCATAAAACCATTGCCCTTCAGGTCAAAGTTGTACGGATTTTCATTACAGTCATTGTTGTCGATTTTTAAAGTAGCAGTGTGCATACCTGTTCCACCCGGAGTGTAAGTCACCGTAAAATTGACCATGTTACCAGCACTAATCGTGGCGGGCAAGGCGATTCCGCCCACTGAAAACTTAGTAGGATCTGGCCCCATGAAAACAAAAGCCGAAACAGGAATAGTCAGATCGCTTATGCCCAGATTTTTAATAGTGAAGTTATGAACGGCATTGGAATTTGTCGGGACGTCACCAAAATCTGTATCATCTACTAAAGCCGGGCTGTTATCGCCGTCGGCAATACTTTGCCCGGCGCCCGTAACATCCATATCTGCACCCGTACCCGTACCCTGAATGGCAAAATCAAAAACGTCAATACAAACGTCATAATTTATCTCGATAGTTGCAGTACGCAAACCGCCACCACTGGGGTTAAAGGTAACCGTAAAGGTCTTGGAAGTATGTCGTGCAAGTGTTGTGGGTAAACTGATTCCACCTACTGTAAAATCACTTGCCTGAGCACCGGTTATATTTATGGCAGTTACCGGAAGTGGCACAGTCCCTACATTTTTTATAGTAAAAGTACGCACCACCGTCTGGCAGCCCAAAAGCGCCGTTTCGAATTCGGTATGATCTACGAGTGCAGGAGTAGTGTCATCATCGTCAATATTTTGATTATTTCCGGAGATAAGCATACCCCTTAAAGCGCCGCAACAATCACCGGTGCCACCGGTCATGGTTACAGCTCCATCTTTATTGGTGCCTCCGCCGGTTGCCCCGTCACCTATATTTGATGCCGTAGATACCCAACTCCCATGAGTTTCATTGATATAGTTACTGCCGCCGAAGCCAACTCCCTGTTTGCTGGCAGACCCTTTACCGCCGGTATAACCGCCACCACCGCCGCCGCCGCGGTTCAATCCATCATACCCCCTCCGGAGCCAAAGCCTTGCCCACCGGTGCCGCCCAGGGTAATCGTATCCAGCTGTGCCTGCCCGCCACTAGGCGGCGTATTCCCCACACCCCCGGAATTTATACCGCCACCTCCTGGTTGAACCGTTCCGCCATTGCCGCTTCCGGCAACATTGGTGGCAGACTTGCCACTGTTGAAGTCTTCGCCACCACCGCCGCCGCCACCAGCAACCATTAATAACACTCCGTTTGCACAATCAGCCGGGTTTCCACAGTTGATGACTGCAGTGCCGCCACCACCGCCACCACCGCGGACTTTGCCGCCATTGTTACCAACAATTACCCGTAAAATATCGCCATCGGTTACATTAAATACCGCTTCAACCTCTCCTCCTTTACCGCCGCGACTACCGGGCCCGCCATCTGCCCCCTTGGCATTTATAGTGATTGTCCCTGTTTGTTGAATCAAGATGTCGTACATTCCGGTAGTGGTTGTGGAAAAACACTGAGCATTTATACATAAAGGTTGACATACCAGCACCAGGCTAATAAAACCCATCAGAGACAACAAGCGCTTTGAGTTGTTTTGTCTTTTTAAATTCATGACAATTCATTTAAGTTAAGTACCAGGACAGTATTGATGTATACATAAAACAGTACTGACGCCAAAGGCGCAGCATACCCCGGGGCAAAGCGCCCGGCTCGATTTAAAGGATAATTCAGTCTGGAAGATCAAAAAAGGATACAGCCATAGAACTGACTGTTACCGGGAGACCGCTTCATAGATAGAAGCAGAGAAAGACCTTTCCTGGAAGCACGCGGATTATAGATTACAAACCACCCGGGAAAATAACGACGCACTATTTTCTCCTGTAGTAAGCCCAAAAGTCCAGGTTACCGGTTGGAACAGGACTATTTGAAGACCTTAAAAACGTGTGGATTGGCCTGAAAATCGTATCAAATCCGCTATCCGCTACTGGAGCTCCTCTGCCGGCGACTTCCCAAAGCGCTCCCGGTACAACCGCGACAAATAGTCGCTTGTACGCATACCGACCGCTGCCGCCAGCTCCCGCAGGTTCTTGACCTGTCCGGATTCGAGTATGTTGCGGGCTTGCTGTAATCGAACCTCCTGGATATACTGGTTGGCCGAGAGGCCGGTCGCTTCCCGGATTCGGCGGTACAGGGCAGTACGGCTTAAGTCCATCAATTCTGCCAGTCGGTCAACATTGAGTTGGAAATTATCGAGGTTTTCGACCACGCAATCTTCGAGTTGTTGCAACCAACTTTCTTCCTCGGATACTTCCAGCTTCGGCTCGGGAGGATCGGCTAGTTCCGCCCATTCCCGGCGCGCACTCTGGTTGCGCAAGGCATTCTCGATACGCACCTGTAACTCTTCTACCGCAAATGGTTTGATCAGATAGTCGTCGATCCCAATCCGGAAGGCCTGGATGCGGTCGCTGCGTTCCGCCCGGGCCGTGAGCAGAATAACTGGCAATCTCCGCCAAATTTCGTGCTGACGCAGGTTTTCAACCAACTGGAAACCATCCATGAACGGCATCATCAGGTCGGTCAGAACCAGGTCGGGAGGTTGATCCGCCTGGCTCAGGTAATCCAAGGCCTCCTGCCCATTGCCGACAACTTTCAGGCTGTAATTTTCCGACAAAACGGCTCGCAAAAAATCCTGCAATTCGGTATTGTCTTCAACGATTAACGCGCTGGGGCTCGGCGGATTGTACCTGTGCTTCCGGCATAACGCGCACTTGCTCCAGCTTGGAAGCGCCCAAGGCTGACTCCAGGGGAAATGCGGACCCCGGATCTACTTCACGAGCAGGTAAGCGGAGAAAAAATATGCTGCCCTTGCCCGGCGTACTTTCTACCCATAATTTGCCATCCATCAGGCTCGTCAATTCCCGCGACAGCGCAAGTCCAATACCGGTGCCGCCCTCCGTTCGGGCGCCGGGTTGTTTAGACTGGTAGTACAAATCAAAAACATGCGGAAGGTCGTTGGGATGAATTCCGGAACCGGTATCGCGCACTTGCAGGCAGAGCTCCTTTTCACCTTGTTCAACAATCAACGTTATCTGGCCACCCGGGGGAGTGAATTTGAGGGCATTGCTCAGGAGGTTGTTCAGGATTTTCAACAACTTGATCCGGTCGAGCGCAAGCGTCCAGCTGGCAGCGGGCTGGTAATCGAGCTGCAAGTCGATTTGACCGCTTTCAGCCATAGCCTGGAAGGGCTCCAGCATTTCCTTTAAAAAATCCAGCAACACAGTCGGCTGTTCTTGCAGCTCCGTTTTGGCGCTGCGCAGTTTGCTCAGATCGAGAATTTCATTTACAAAAGTCAGGAGATGTTGGGCGTTGCGGCGCGCCGTTTTCAGAAGCCTGGCGCTGCGTTCGTCTATGCTGCCTTGCTCAAGTGCTTGCTGGAGCGGGCCTAGAATCAACGTGAGGGGCGTCCGCAATTCATGGGACACGTTGGCAAAAAAACGGGATTTGAGTTGGTCCAGTTCTTTCAATTCCGCCGATTGTTGCTCGATCAACTGATTTTGCTGGCTCAATGCGCGTTTGGCCTGCCGCTGCTGGTACCAGGCATACACTGCCACAAGCAGGAAAAGGCTGACCAGGCCAATCAGACCGTATAACCATCGACGCGTCTGCCGCTGCTTCTCCAATAATACCCGCTGATTTTCCAGTTGTAACTCTTTTTCCCGGGTACGCAAGCGGGTTTCCCAACTGGCTAATTGATCGGCATTGCGCTGGGAATAGGATTCTCCGATAAACCGGTACGCCTGCTCTAAATAATGAAGGGCCTCCTCCCGGTTACCTTTTACTTTTTCAATTTGATAGTACGATTCGTACAAACTTTCCGCAGACAAAGGCTTCCCAATGGCGCGGACTGAATCAAGCGTAACCTGCGCCTTATCCGCATCTTTCAAATTCAAATAAATATAAAATAGTTGCCAGTACAAATGCTGAACCATACCTGTATTCCCTAGTGCATGAGCGATTTGCATGGCTTGCCGGAGCAACTTTTCGGCAGCCTTTGGATGATCATTATCCAATAAAAAAAGGCCAAACTGTACCGTCAACTGCATCAATTCCGCAGGAAGGTCCTTTGTTTGCAGAAGCATGGCCGCCGGCTCTGCATATTCCAACATTCGGTCGTACCGGCCGGCCTGCCCGTAATTGTCCGCCAGGGCTAAAAGTTGCCGGACCTCCATGCTGGTATCCTGGAGTTCGCGCGCAATCAGCAGCGCCTCCTCGTGGTAAGGAACGGCTTTGAGCGATTTACCCAAAAATACTTCGCGGGAGATATAACCAATGCGGCCCAAGGCTTGCATTTCGAGCTTACGATCCTGGCTGCTTCGGGCGAGGCCTAAGGCTTTGTTCACGGCGCGGGTGGCTTCCGGAAAATCGCGTTGCCCGATGAACACATTAGTTTCCTTCAACGCTTCCCAACCAGGCGTATTTCCGGTGTGCGCATTTGCCTTGGCGTCCTTTGGCTTAACAACTGGCCGAGATCCGATTTCCTGTAAAATCTGAAAAATCCGGTCGCGTTGGGCAGGGTCAAAAGGGGATTTTTGAACCGTCGGCCAGTGCGTATACAGGCTGTCTTGCGCCAATGCGCGACCCTTGCTAAAAAGCAAAAAGAGGGTCAAAAAGACACAACGAGTTACGTAAAATGGAAAATGCATAGGCCAGCGGGACTTAAATAAAAGCCAAAGGTGGCAAGTAAATTGTCCGCGTGCAAATGTAGTGGGGTAACCTGACAGGTTTTCAATTCCCCACCCGAACCATAGGCTTCGTAACCGCTCCAAACGGCGTAACCAATTCATAACTCAACACGCCAAACACGCCATCCAACAACTGCACGACTTCCTCGTTGTACCCAGCCGGGTAAGCCATGTTGCGCTCCCACAACAAACGCCCGCTGGCATCGAAAATGCGCAGCTGCGCCTCAGCGGCTTCCGGCAGTACGAAACTGATCGTGGTAGTTTGATTGAACGGATTCGGCCGGTTTTGCAGTTGCAGATTTGCTACCGCGCCAGGATCGCCCGGCTCAACACCTGTCGTTTCCAAAAACGACAAGGCAACTTCCGATTCCTCCAAAGCGCTGTCGTAACTGAAGCCGGGCAATATCGAATTGTCGAGGCGCAGCGCTTCGCTCAGGCGCAGGCCGTCTTGCCGGGCCTTGATACGCAGGCGCAGTGCCGGCGTCGCTTCCGCTACCGGAAACCCGGTTGTTTTGGCTACGACGACCCTGATTTCGCCGTCCGTTTGTTTGTACAGGCCAATATTGTCTATCGTCAACGGCAAACCGCCGGGAAGCGGCTCCACAGCCACTATTTCCAGGTAAGCCGGGTCGAGGTACAGTGCAAACTGGAAAGCGACCAGGTCGTCCAGCTGGCCGGCCATAAGGTCGATGGAATAGTCAGCATCCGTATTTAAAAACTGATCCTGGGCAATCAAACGCAGGGCTTTGCCTCCGCCGAAGTTCGCCGGATTGGCGTCGCCCGTCACATCGCCGAGCTTCATGCCGATAAAATCCTGGTTGGATTGGGAAGCGGAGATACCCGTGTACGTACGCTGTTCGGGAAATCCCCAGGGCGGCATCGTCATGGTATGGGAAGTAGGCACGAAGCGCCAGGAGGTATTAAAAATGGCGTTGGCCTGCGGGTTTCCCAGCAAGCATTGCTGAATCAGCGACGCATCGAAGGTAGTCACGCTGTTGCTTTTATTGACATCCGCGCAGACAAGTTTGTACGGGTCGACGATGGGGTTGATAAACGTTACGTGCTGCTGAATGGCGGTGGCGTCGCCGGCGGTCACACCGTTGAGTTTGTTCAGGTTTTTCACTGGTTTTAGGGTAAAACTACCCGATGTGAGGCTTGTCGGAATGGAAAAATCGCCGTTAATGTCGCTCAGGCTGCTGCCGGTGGCCGATCCGCTGAGGTTGACGGAAGCGTCCTTGACGCCGCTGTTGTCGTGCTCCCAGTTTATGGAACCGCTGAATTTGATGGTGCAGTCGACGACGGTCACCGTAACGGTGCAGCTCGCGCTGTTCGAGGCGGCATCGGTCACCGTCAGGGTTACCATATTGGCCCCGGCATGGCTGGCGTTGAAAACCGTCTGGCTCAGGTTCGTTGAAAGGCTGCCCAAGGCTGTACAGCCGTCGCTGCGGCCCTCGCCCAGTGCGTTGATCCACAAGGTGTTGCTGCCCAAGGCCGCCAGCATGGCATCCAGGTCGCCGTCGTTGTCCACGTCGCCCAGGGCTACGTTGAAATGAAAACTGTTTGTCAGGGTTTGCCCGCTGAAGTTGAACAGGCCTGTTCCGTCGTTCAGCCAGACTGCAGCGGTATTCGAAGGCGAGGTTTTCGCTACAAAAGCATCGAGGTCGCCGTCGTTGTCCAGGTCGCCTAATGCGGCGCGCACCTGTGCGCCATCGCCGAAGGCTTGGCCGGTGGGGCTGAACACGCCGGCGCCATTATTCAGCCAGACCGTGTTTGGCTGGACAAAATTTGTCACAAAAGCATCCAGGTCGCCATCTCCGTCCAGATCGCCCAAGTCTGCGTCATAACCTTCGGAACTACCAAGCAACTGCCCGGAATCGGTAAATACGCCGCTGCCGTTGTTCAGGTACACCCGGTCAGGCTGGGCGTTGCTGTTGGCAAAGAACAAATCCAGATCGCCGTCGCCGTCCACATCGCCCAAAGCAAGCCCCTCTGAAGAAAAAGCGCCCAGGTTTTGGCCGGAATTGGTGAACGTTCCGGCGCCGTCGTTCAGCCACAGTTCATTGACGTCGCCACCGCCGTTATTTACAATACAAGCGTCCAGGTCGCCGTCGCCGTCAACGTCGCCAAGGGCAACAGCCCCGCTCCTGGCGTCGCCCAGGCGTTGCCCGCTGTCTGTAAACAGGCCGGCGCCGTTGTTTAGCCAAACGTGGTTGGGGCGACTTCCTTCGCCGTTGGCGACAAAAGCGTCCAAATCGCCGTCGCCGTCCAGATCGCCCAGGGCAACATCGCGCGCCCAGGATTCTTCGCCGACATCAGGCAAGCTTTGGCCGGTGTTCGAGAACAAGCCGGCGCCGAGGTTCAGCCACACCTCATTAGGCTGATAAATCCGGTTGACGACAAAAGCATCCAGGTCGCTGTCGCCGTCCAGGTCGCCCAAAGCGACGGCTGTTGAATTGTTGTTGCCGAGGTTTTGGCCATCCAGGTAAAACACCGGGGCTGCCGGATCGAGCACATCGGCCAATTCCAGCGTGACCGGCGAGCAATCCGGCGGAATTGTCAGGGTGACGTCGCGGCAAGCCAGGCTGGGCGGCGTGGCGTCGGGCGGCAGCGGATTTACAGTGAGCGGCAGCGGGTCGGAGGGGCAATCGTTGTCGTCTTTTGCTTCCAGGGTATAACTGCCCGGCGTCAGATTCAGAAACAGTGCGCTGCTTTGGTAGCTGCCGCCGCCGTTGATCGTGAATTGAAAGGGCTGCGCACCGCCATAGGCTTGAATTACTTTGATTGTTCCGGAAGCGGGCGTTTGGCATGCCGGCGCCAGGGCATAAGCGTCGAGGCCATACGCTTGACAGGGAGGCGCCAGGCTAAAGCGTCCGTAGCCGGGTTGTGCGCCGTTTACGCCGCCCAGGTCCTGGAACAGGGCAATGATATTAATCGCAGGGTCAAATTCAAAAATCACACCTTCATCGGTAGCGCCGCCGGCCTGCGTAAAGCCGTACAATTTGCCATCGACCTCCAACAGCGATCCCTTCGGCGAAGCACCCAGCGGGCCGAAAAAATCGAACAAAACGCCGTAGGAGCTCGTCAATAGGTCGTATTCAAACAAAACGCCTTCGGAAAATGCGCCGCCTACCGGCGCCAGTCCGTACAGTTTATCGCCGGAAACCAACAGGTCGCCTTCGGGGTTGCCCCCGTCGTTTGCGCCGTCAAAATGATGCAAATCCTGGTAAAAACTGTACATCAGGTGATACGCAAAAAGGACGCCGGCGCCGTAATTGCCGCCGCCGGAGCACAGGCCGTACAATAAGCCGTCCTTTTCCACCAGGCCGCCCAAGGGCATTTCCCCGTAGAAACTGTCGAAGTGGTGCAGCACCGTAAAGGTATTAGTCGAAATGTCGAAGTCGAACAGCGTTCCGTAGCCATAGTCGCCGCCACTGCGGGTCGTTCCGTAAATTTTATTTCCGATAACCAGCAGGTTTCCGGTCGGATTGCCCCCGTCGGCGCCCAGGTCAAATTCGTAATACACCTGGAAATCATCGAACATGGGCTTGTAATCAAACAGCACGCCTGCGCCATTCGAGCCGCCCAATTCGGTGACGCCCCACAGGCTGCCGCCGGCTTCCGTAAGCCCGCCTTTTGGCCCGGCGCCGTCGAAACCGAAGAAGCTGTGCTTCAGGGCATAACCGTTAGTTCCCGGGTCGAATTCGAACAAGACGCCCTGTCCAAAGGCGCCGCCCCCGGGCGCTGTGCCATACAACTTGCCGTCCGCTTCCGCCATGGGGCCACTGGGATTGCTCCCGTCGGTTGCGCCGCCGGCAAAATGGTGTGCCCCGGTGAAGCCGGTATTATCGGTTTTGATGCGGAAAATTGTCCCCTGGTTAAAGTTTCCGCCACTGGCAGTGAGGCCGTATAAGCGTTCGGGTTGTGCGGCGACGGTGTAGGTTCCAAAAAGGAATAGCGCTAATGGAAGCAGACTTTTTTTCATGAGGATTTATGGTTTGTTTGATTATTAAGAGTACAAACGCAGTTTTTTATTGAAAAACAACCCTGGAGTATTGGAATTAACCCAGCCGGACAGGCTGTCAATTTCCAATTCCCTGAATTAAAAACACAAAAGGATTCTCCGGTAGATCGTTGTGCGTAATCACGATCACCGCCGAGCGAATACCGGGATCACTCCCGTGCTGAGAGGGTTAAGGTAAAACTGGCTGTGGCAGGCAAACTATTTGGCAGGAAGGTCCAGATGCCGCTGGAGCCTCCACTGGTTCGCACGGTGGAAAGTGCCCAGTCGAGCGTATTGGTTACCACGGTTGTGACCTGTGCATTTGCTGGAACGGAAAGGCTCAGAAACAAAGCTGCTCCTAACAAGGCAGCTCCTGGCCGGAAGTTTGGTTGATCCATGTTCATCAGGTTTATTCGTTTAAAAAGAATCCTAAAATGCCGTTTACTGTCCTACGGCGTAAGACAGGACATTGAATATTATAACCAACAAATCGGATCGGGAAGCCGGTATAAGACCGGAGGAAAGCAAGCTGGATTGGAAAATCAACCGGTATGATCGAAGTTTTTTGGAATAAACCGCACCGGCATGCCCGGCAAAATCAAGGGTAATTCAACAAAAGTAGACTTTTTATTTCGAAGAAAGTAAAACCGGGCCTCCCGCCACTACGTGGCAGACGACCCTGTTGAAATCTATCGGTTAATTGAAAAAGGTACCGTTCGTGGTACATACAAACAAAGGTTGCCATGTAGTGCCCGCAAACGCCGGATCAAATTCCGCCTCACTGCCCTACCCCACTCACCGTAAACACAAAGGGATTTCCGGCAGGTCGTTATGCGTAATAACGACAAGTGCCGTGCGCAAGCCCGTAGCCGCAGGTTCGAATTTCACCTCGAACGCGTTGCTGCCCCGCCGCCGTTGCCGGCAGAGGCAAAATCGCTACTTCCAAACCTGTCAGGTCGGTTTTTTCAAAAAAAAGCCCGCGCCGGAAGCGCAGGCTTTTTTTTGAAAAAACCGACCTGACAGGTTATCAATTCCCCACCCGCACCATACGCTTCGTCAACGTTCCAAACGGCGTGGTCAATTCATAAAACAATACCCCGGAAACATTCAAACCATCCAGCCGCAACGTTTCAACCGAATATCCCGCCGGGTACTCTCCGTCGCGCTGCCACAACAGCCGCCCCGTTGCATCGAACACCCGCAACTGCGCCGCGCAAGCACCCGGCAGCACAAAGCCGATTGCCGTTTCATCGGCAAAAGGATTCGGCTGGTTTTGCAACAAGAAGTAACGTGCCCCGTCAAGATCAGTAGTGCCGGTATACAGGCCGTAGTGCAGTTCCACATCAGCCGCTTCCAGCCCGCTGGTGAAAGCCGTGGCCGGTAAAGCGCCGGGGTCCAGTTGAAGCACGTCGCTGAGCAGCACACCCGACTCCAGGGCCGTAAAGCGCAGACGCAATGCCGGCGTGCCGGCAGCTACAGCAGCACCCGGCGTGCGCGCCCACACCGCGCGAATTTGGCCACCGGCCAGGTTCCACAAACCGAAATCGCCGGGACCTACAGGCAAGCCCCCCGTCCCGGGCTGCTCCACGGCTTCGAAACGCAGGCGCAAGGGGTCAAAACGCAGCGCAAACTGCCAGGCCGCCAGGTCCGCGAACCCATCGGCGGAGAAGGTCACATCCACCGTTTGGCCCTGTTCGAGCAATTGGTCGGGCGCGCGCAGCACCAGCGGCCCCGGGCCGGGAGCAAAATTGGCCGGAACAGCCGTTTGCACCACATCGCCGATTTTTACGCCGTAGAAATTCTGGTTGGGTTGATCACTGGTCACGCCGGATAAACTGATTTGCTCGGGGAAACCCCAGGGCGGCAGCACGGGCGTCCAGGCTTGTGTGACGAAGCGCCAGGAGCGCTTCCACTGGGTGAACACCGCCGGGTTGCCCAGGATCAATTGTTTGATCAGGGTGGCGTCCAACGTGGAAATCGAATTGCTACCGTTCACATCGGCGGCTATTTGCCGGTAGGCGTCGGTTATCGGGTTGTTGTTGGTCAGGTGTAGTTGAATGGCCAACGCGTCGTCGACGGCTACGCCGTTGAGAAAATTCAGGTCTTTCACGGGTTTAATCACCAGATTGCCGCCCTGACAAACGGTGGCCAGGTATTCGCCGTCGACATTGGTGATACCGGAGCCGGTGCCGTCGCCGGTAATGTTGACCGTGGCGTCTTTAACGCCGGATAAAAAATCGCCCGTCCAAAGTATGGTGCCGCTAATATCAAAGGTGGGCACCGCGACAAAAAAGGAACAGGTTTGCTGCAAACCACCGGCATCGGTAACGGTGTACGCCACTGTGGTAACACCCCCCATAAAAAGTTGGCCGCTGGCCTGACCGGAGCCGCTGCCCGTGGTAGCGCCGCTGAAGGTGTAAGCCAGGGTAGCGCCCGGACAGTTGTCGCTGAACGTCGCGTCAATGCCGTTCACCACTGCTGAACAGGGAGGCGCGGCGCCGGGTGGTAACGTTTGGTTGGTTGGGCAACTGAGCATGGGCGGTTCGTTATCCAACACCGTCACCGTTTGCTGGCAGACAGCGGTATTGCCGGCGGCGTCGGTGGCTGTCCAGGTTACCGTCGTCACGCCTTTCGGAAAATCGGACGGCGCATTGTTGGTTGTATTCGGCGCGCCGCAGTTGTCTGAAACCACAGGGGCGCCAAGGGCAACGCCAGTGGCCGCACAAACGCCGGTTCCGGTATTGACCACAACAGCAGCCGGACAGGTAATGTCCGGGTTTGAATTGTCGTTTACCGTGACGGTAAAGCAACATTCCGTGGAATTTCCGCCGCCGTCTTCAGCCTGGTAACAAATAGTGGTGACGCCCAGCGGGAATTCGTCTCCGCTGTTCAGGGTCATATTGGCGTTGTTGCCGGGGCCGTCGCTGCGGGTCACGACAACCGGACAGTTATCGGAGCCGGCAGGGGTATTCCAGGAAACAATTGCGCCGCAGGGACTCGGCGTGGCCAGGTCGCAGGTGTAATCCAAATAATCTAACTGGGTGGAAGCGCCCCCCACCGTATTTTCATTGACAAAAAGAAAATTAATACCCTTTGCCACATCAAAAGTAGCGGAGTAACTGTAGTTGAAAACTGCCGTATTGCCGGAGCCGCCGCCGAACATGGTACCTGAAATGCTCACCTGACCGAGCGCATTCACGTTCAGGGTTACGTTGGCGCCATATTGCCCGCCGACCGAAGGGAAACAGTTTCCACACGAAATCGAATTGTCGAGGTCGAAAGCCGCAATTGTAGCCCCGGGTGAGGAAGCCGCCTGGGAACGCGCCACTGCGCCATCGCCATTGTCTATCAGGAAAATCCCGTTCAGGTGCAGCTGGTCACCATCGGCAAACATCCAGCGCACGTCATTATCCAAACCATTGCGCGTCCAGCTGGAATTAAAGCTCAGGGTAATCTCGTCGCCTGTTTGAAAAAGTCCGGCAGGAATAACCGGAATTTTTATCATGATCTGGTTCGGCGGATCGCTGGATGGGAAAAGCAAACTGCTGCCGGAGGAAGGAACGGGGCCGTTCGGGAAAACAACCCCCGGCAGTGTCAGCAGATCAACCGGTTCGTTAATTAAGCTCGTACACCCTGTTGTGTTGACACCAGTATTAGCCACAATATTGGCCGGGCAAGAAATCGTCGGCGCTTCGTTGTCCACCACCATCACCGTAAACGACACCGTGGTGGCGCTGTTCGTGCCGTCGGTGGCGCTCAGTTCCACCGTGGTCTCGCCCTTGTTGAAGGAAAGCAACCCACTACCCGTACCATCGGCAATACCGGTTGCAGAGCCTGTCGTAGCGCCCGTGAGCGTGTAGCCCCAGGTGGCGCCGGTGCAGTTGTCCGTTACCGGATCGGCGATGGTGTAATTGGCCGTGCACAAGCCCGGGGCCGTATTCAGGTTTTGGTTGCCTGGATTGACCAGGGTTGGCGCCTCGATATCCACTACCGTCACCGTTTGTTGGCAGCTGGCCGTATTGCCGGCGGCGTCGGTGCCCGTCCAGGTTACCGTTGTTGCACCGTTCGGGAAGATACCGGGGGTATTATTGGTCAAACCCAATATTGTGCCGGTAGCCCAGTTTGAAGTCGTTCCGCTGAGCGCAAAATTGGTCAGGGTTCCGTTATTCGAGCCGCCGAGGCTGGTAGCCAGGTCGGTCAAGGTCGTAAGGCCGGCATTATTACCTCCGGCTATCCCCTGATTGAAATTGTAGTACGCAACCAGGTTACTTTCCGAGCCGGTTAACGCGCCGTTCATGTACGCCTGTATTTCCGCCTGCGTGCGTGCGACATTCCAAATCCGGCAATCGTCCATAGTTCCCCTGAAATAGCGGCCAAAATCATTGGACCAGCCGATCCCGAGCGGCACGTTGGCGCCGATAGTACCGGTCACAGTCAGGGCTACATCTGCTTCTTTATTGCCGTCGATATAGATAATCATTCGCCCGTTGGCCACATCTCTTACCGCGGCGATATGGTGCCAGGTGTCGTCCGCTACGTTTGTTGTCGAATAGATATTCACTCCTACGTTGGCCGTATTGCGCAGCCCGAAACGCACCGTGCCTGTATTGGCTTCGATTTCAAGGACTTGTTGCGATGTCGACCCAATAGGAAGCCCGTATTTTTCCATCAGGCTTTGGATGGTCGTCAAAGCGCCGCCGCTGGTCTTGATCCATAGTTCCCAGGTAGAACTGCCGGTGCCGGCATCCAGCGCGGCATGGTGCGCAACGTTAACCCGGTCGTTAATTCCGTCAAAATGTAGTCCATTGCCAACCAGCGGGCAATTGTCGGTTAGCGTCGGTGCGGTCAACGAAGTCGCGCCGGTACATTGTCCCGGGTCCGTATCGATGGTCACCGGACCGGCGCAAGTGAGTTGCGGCGCCTCGTTGTCCGTGACCGTCACCGTGATCGCGCAGGTCGTCGAGTTTGAAGTCGTGGCGTCCGTCACCGTCCAGGTGATCGTCGTCGGGCCTTTCGGCAAAACCGCGCCGTCCAGCGAGGCCAGGTTGTTGAAATTATTGCTGATCGTCGCCCCCGGGCAGTTGTCGCTGAAGGCCGCCGGGTCGAATTCCGTGCCCGATACCGTGTAGTCACACTCGCCGGCGTCGGTGTTCCGCGCAAACGGCGAACCCGCCGGGCAAGTGATCGTCGGCATCTGGTTGTCCGTCACCGTCACCGTGAACGATACCGTGGTGGCGCTGTTCGTCCCGTCAGTAGCACTGAGCACCACCGTCGCCCTTGTTGAAGGCAAGCGCGCCGCTGCCTGTTCCGTCGGCAATGCCCGTGACGGTAGCCGTAGTGGCCCCGCTGAGTGTGTAGCCCCAAGTAACGGTGGTGCAATTGTCCGATACCGGGTCGGCAATAGTGTAATTGGCCGTGCACAAGCCCGGGGCCGTATTCAGGTTTTGGTTGCCGGGGTTGGCCAGGGTGGGTGCATCGTTATCCACCACCGTCACGGTCTGCTGGCAGGTAGCGGTATTGCCGGACGCGTCCCTTCCCGTCCAGGTGATCACGGTGTTCCCGACCGGGTAGATGCCGGAGGCATTGCAGGCATTGTTGAAGTCATTGTTCAGGGAAACAAGCGGCAGGGGCGCACCGCAGGTCCAGTTCGATTCGCATGGGTTGGGGCCCGCGCCCGTCAGGGCAAAGTTTGTCAGGGTGCCGCTTATGGCTGAGGGGCTCAAGTCGGGCAGCGTGGTCTCTCCAGGATTCGCGCTGCAGGTAACCCCTTCATTGAAATTGTAGTAAGCGATCAGGCCGGTCTCATTACCGGTTAGTTCCTGCGACATAGTCGCCTGGATAGCTGCCTGGCTTCTGACAAAGTTCCAGACCCGGATTTCATCCAGGCGGCCATGGCCAAAGTAAATACTTCCGTAATCCAAATATCCCAATCGAAGTGGAGCGGTATTATTCACGAATCCATTATTGGGCCAACCGGAACCATCGATATCGACTGTGAAGGGGATCGATACACCATCCACATAAACTTGTATTACTTCAGATCCGGAAAATCTCAAATCCAGACTGATAGCCACGTGGTGCCAGGTCCCGGCTGTCAAAACAGGGTTTGAGCCTAATGTTACGTCATTGGACCCTCCATTTTCTGCCGCATAGAATCCGACTTTGTCGCCGCTAGTAAACAGGGCCCAATTGCGCAACGTAGTGGTGTTCTTCCCTATTATCCCAAACCTTTCGGCAACATTTACATTATCCATATACACCCAGGCTTCGAACGTTACGGTCTTAAGCCCGTCGTAGGTGGTCACATCGCCCATGTCCACGTAGTCGTCGACGCCGTCAAAAAACAGCGCCTGGTTGGTCACACAGTTGTCCGTAAAGTCCGGCACGGGTACGGTCACATTGGCGGCACATTGGCCGGCATCGTTGTTTTGAACAATGGCGGCCGGGCAGGTCAGCACGGGCAGCTCGTTGTCCGCCACCGTTACGGTAAACACACAAGTCGCCTGCGAAACGCAGCCGTTGGCAGCCGTCACCGTCACAGTGGTATTGCCCTTGTTGAACATAGCGCCGCTACCCGTGCCGCTGCCGCTGTCGGTGGTGGCGCCCGTGAAGGTGTAGTTCAACGCAGGCGTGGGCGAGCCGGTGGCCGTCACCGTGTAGTTGACCACGGCGGTACATTGGCCGGCATCCATGTTTACGGTCACCGGTGCGGCCGGGCAGGCGGAGAAAACAGGTGGGTCGCAACTTGCCGTCACGGCAAAGTCGTAGGCCGCTTCATCGCAGTCGTCGCTGTTGACGGTGATGGTGGCGGTCTGTACCGTGCCGTCGGTCGGGTTATAGGTTACGGCAAACGTAGCCGAACTGTTGGCCGCCACCGTAGCCGGGGCGCCGCTCACTACAAATTTGGCATTGCCCGACGTGATCCCGCTGATGGTTAACGTAGCATCAGCGGTGTTTTGAATGGTAAACATGCGGCTGAACGCGCCGTCGAAGTCAGTATGGTCGGCGCTGGAAGGGCTGTTATCGCCGTCGGCAATATCCATGCCGTTGCCCTGCACATTGATTTCGTTGTTCACACCCAGGCGAACCGTAAGCGTGCCGGAAGTAATAAAATTGGAGGCGACCAGGTCCTGTTTCCCGTCATTGTTAAAATCGCCAACCGCCACCCAGCGGGGCGCGCTTCCCATAGACCAGTTTGCTGAAAAGCTGAAATTGCCCAAACCATCGCCCAGATAGATGGAAACTGTGCCGGAACCCCCATTCGCTGCCGCGAAATCCTGATGCCCGTCGCCGTTAAAGTCGCCGATAGCCGCAATCCACGGTTGAGTGCCGACGGCAAGATCGGCGCCGCCGCCGAAACCGCCCAGGCCATCGCCCAGCCGAATGGAAACGCTATTGGAATTACCATTTGCTACCGCCAGGTCCTGGAAGCCGTCTTCATTGAAATCACCGGTTGCTACCCCGTATGGAGCGTTGCCAACCGTAATGTTTGTGGCACTGCCGAAACCGCCCAAGCCGTCGCCCAGAAAGATGGAAACCGTGTTTGTGCCGTTGTTTGCCACCGCCAGATCCTGTTTCCCGTCGCCGTTGAAATCGCCCACCGCAACACCCCGCGGATTGGCCCCCGCCGCTACCTCCGTGCTGCCACTGAAGCCGCCCGCGCCGTCGCCCAGCCGAATGGAAAGGGCATTGGCAAAGCGGTTGGCTGTTACAAAATCCTGCTTCCCGTCGCCGTTAAAGTCACCGATGGCCAGGGCAGTCGGAGAGGCCCCTACCGATACGTTGGTACTTCCGCTGAAACCGCCTGCGCCATCGCCCAGCCGAATGGAAACGGTATTGACATCGTAGTTCGCCGCTGCAAAATCCTGCTTCCCGTCGCCGTTGAAATCACCGATTGCTACGGCTATAGCGCCGGAACCGGTAGTAATATTCGTGCTGCCGCTAAAGCCGCCCGAACCGTCGCCCAGGCGAATAGAAACCAGAGAAGTATTAAAGTTCGCAGTCGCCAGGTCCTGGATACCGTCGCCGTTAAAATCGCCAATTCCGATCGAATGCGCACCGCTCAAGGCCGGCACGCTCGTCGTGCCGCTGAACAGCGCCTGGCAACTTTGCGGGTCCGTCACCGTCAGGGTAAAGGTGGCCGTGCTGGAACCGTTGGCGTTGAACGCCGTTACCGTGACGGTGTACGTACCCGCCTGTTTGGCGTCGATCACCGACACGACGCCGGTAGCCGGGTTGGCCGTCAAGACGCCGGTAAAGTTGGTATTGGCCGCCACGGTTAATTGCGTCGCATCGACCGGCGCCGCATCCGGCGTCACCGTCGTATTTTGCCCGGCAATTACGATTGTATTGGCGTAAACGCCCAATACCGGCACGGCAAAATCAGACACGCTCGCGCCGCTACCGTCAAAATGGAGCGCCGCCCCGGGATCAACCGGCAATTTTGCCGATCGATGCAAATCACCCCGGATTTTTACCGGGTGCTTCCATGCAGCAGAGCTGGCCCGCAAGGGCAATATCAAAAACAAAAGCACCCAGGCATTACAAATCCCGGAGGAGGCAAAGGCGTTAATTTCCTTTTTCATGCGGATGGTTGGTCAATACGGCAAACCAGAGTAGGTTTCCCGGCTGCGTTAGTTAAGAAATTCATACACCGTTCAGCCTGGCCGGAATCGCCAGGTAAACGCCGGTTGTACGGTTGAACCAATCAGTCGTTGAGCAAATTTTTTAAAGGGAAAAAAACCGGGGTAACCGAACCTGTTTGACACAGCTTGTTACCGGAAAACTGCTCCCGAAGCCAGGAACAAGCGGATAGACCCTTCATGTTAACATGATTAAATGAAAGGTTCAAAAATCCGGACAACCGAATTCAACCACGGTATTTCGCATCCGCACAATCGGGCCATTTTGCCTTAAAATCGAGTCAGGTTCGGTTTACAATTCCATGGTGGGCGGCTTCCCAAAGCGCTCGCGGTACAGGCGGGAGAGGTAATCGGCCGAGCGCAGGCCCACCATTTGAGCCACCTCGCGCAGGGTGCGGGATTGGCCGCTTTCGATCAGTTCGCGGGCCTGCAGGAGCCGGATTTCCTGAACGAACTGGTTGGCTGAAATGCCGGCCTGCGCGCGGATTTTCCGGTACAGGGTTTTGCGGCTGATGCCCATCCGTTCGGCCAGGTCGTCGATGTTGAACTGCGGGTTGCCGAGATTTTGCAACACTGTGTCCCGGAGTTGCCCAAGCCAGGCGTCCGCATGGCCTGGCGGACTGTTTGCCGCATCAGGCTCCATTTCCGCCCATTCCCTGCGGGCCGCCAGATTTCGGAGGGCATTTTCCAGGCGTACGCGGAGTTCTTCCGCCGAAAACGGCTTGGTGATGTAATCGTCGATCCCGATCCTGAAAGCGCGCAGGCGATCGTCGGAGCCGGCCAGCGCCGTAAGCAGGATCACCGGTATGGGGCGCCAGTCCTCGTTTTGGCGCAGGGTTTCCAACAGTTGAAACCCGTCCATCTCCGGCATCATCACATCGGAAAGAATCAGGTCGGGCAGCGGTCCGGCGCCGGAAGCCAGGTAGTCCAGCGCAGCGCGGCCGTTGTCGGTAAGCGTCAGCCGGTAGTCGGCCGAAAGGATGGCCTGCAGGTAATCCTGCAAGTCGGGGTTGTCCTCCACGATCAGCAGGTGGATCGACGGGTCGACAGGGGCCGGTTCCGGCAGATTTTCGGAGGCCCGATTGTCACCGGCCACACGTTGCCCATCGACTACCGGCGCAGCCGAAGCCGGGGGCCGTTCCTGTGCCGGCAACGTCAGGGTAAACACCGAACCTTTGCCTGACGTGCTTTCGACCTGCACATTGCCGCCCATGGCCTGGGCCAGTTCGCGTGCCAGGGCCAGCCCGATGCCGGCGCCGCCCTCGGCTTTCCCTTCCGGGCGTTTGGATTGGTAATAGAGGTTAAAAACGTGCGGCAAATCGTCGGGGTGAATACCCGGACCGGCATCGCGCACCCGAAGCACTACGGCGCCGGGCTGCGCTTCCGCCAGCAAGTCGACCGCACTACCCTCCGGGGCATATTTCAGGGCATTGCTCAGCAGGTTGCGAATAATTTTCAAAAGTTTCTGCCGGTCCAGCGCCAGGGTCCAGGATGGATCCGGGCGGTAGTCCAACCGCAAGTTGATCTTACGGTTTTCAGCAAGCGGTTGAAAATTCGACAGTATTTCTTTCAAAAAATCAAACAGCACGGTTGCTTGCTCCTGCAGGTCCGGCCGGGTTGCCTGAAGTTTACTGAGGTCCAGAATTTCATCAACCAGGCGCTGTAACTGCGTACCGTTGCGTTGAGCGGCTTCCAACAAGGTTTTGCTTCTTGCACTCAGGCCCTGATCGGCCAGCGCGTACTCGATAGGGCCGAGCAGCAAAGTGAGTGGGGTGCGCAGTTCGTGGGAAACGTTGGTAAAAAAGCGCGATTTGAGCGCATCGAGCTGGGTGAGTTCCTCGGTCTGTTGCCGAATGGTAGCCGTTTGCCGGTCGACCTCTTGCTCAAGGCGTTGCTGTACGAGTCGATGTTCGCGGGTGCGCCAGTGCAGCCAAAGCCAGATCCCGACAGCCAGCACGAGTATACAACACACAAAAAACCACCAGCGCAGATAAACCGGCGGCAAAACCCGCAGCTGAATATCCACTTCGTTGGAGGCAACGGCGCCATCGGCTGCCTGGGCGCGAATACGCAAGCGGTGTGTCCCGAAAGGCAGGCCCGACAGGCGCAGCACCGGTTCTTTGAGCGGCCCCCAGTCTTTGGTCACACCCTCCAGTTTCCAGGTGTAGGTGACTTTTTCCGGTTCAAAATACTCCAGCAAGGCAAATTCCAGTTCCACGTAACGCACATCGGGGTGGATGGTTATCCGCTTGTCTTTCAACAAATCCGCCATGCGGTTTTCCAATTGACCATTGCCGGAATTTAACATGCTGAAAGCGGAAACGACCAGTGGTGGTTGGCTTCTGTTTTGGTTGTCCGGACGATACATCGCATCGGGATTAAAAGCCGTAATGCCGTTTAGTCCGCCGAAATACAGCGTTCCGTCGCGGCCCTGGCAATGCGAAATGCGGTTGAACTCGTTGTGGGTGAGGCCGTCGGCCGTCAGCCAGGTATGCCGCACCTGAAGGCTTCGTTTATCCAACTGCACGATACCGTAATCGGTGGGCAGCCACAGGTGCTCGTCGCGATCTTCGTAAACCGCGTACACCACGCCGTTGAGCAGGCCGTTTTCACGAAAAATCACCCGGGTGTGCCGGCCGGGCGCCGCCTTGGGATCCCAGCGGATCAGGCCGCCACCTGCGGTACCAAGCCAGAAAATACCGTCCGCGTCTTCATAAAAATGGTAAATGAAATCGTAGGGCAACTGAAAGGCGCCGGCGCCGCCCGACCAGTACCGGGCCACCACCCCGCCCCCGGGCTTCAGTTGGAACAAACCCTGTTCGGTACAAGCCCAGATGCGCCCGGCGCGGTCTTTGCCCAGCCAGCAAACATTGGCGCGGTTGATCTCCGGAAACTGTTCGTCTGCAAAGGGTTTTGCTGTTCCGTCGACAGGATCATAAATTGTCATGCCGGTCATGTGCCCCAACAAAATCCGGCGCGGATTATCTTCCAGGATGGTCCAGACAAAACCCCAATCTCTTTTCTGCAGGAGCCGCTGCCCGGTAAGTTGCCCGTCAGCGCCGGCCTTGAACAGGGAAATCGTTTGCCAGGTATTGCCCTCCAGGTGACACTCGGTCCATACCTGCCCGTCGGCCCCGGCGGCGATGCCGATTGCACACGCTCCGGGCAGGCGCTCGGCAGTACCGGTTTGGGGATTTACCCGGAAACGGCCCTGGCCAAACGTTTCCAGGTTGACCAGCAAGCGGTCATTTTTTTCGAGCAGGCCGCGGCAGGCTTTCCCCCGGCCTCCCGGGGCGTTTTCATCGTAGAGCAGGCGCCGGAAATAGTTTTTGCGAATGTCTACCACGATCAGGCCAAAGGTGGTGGCAAACCAAACATTGCCGTTGTGATCTGCCAAATAATCGCAGTATTGCTGCGGATCGATTTCCGGAAATTGCCGGCTGATATCGAGCAGCATGTTGCCGGCGCTGTCCAGAATAAACGGAAACTGCACTTCGATGCGATCATTTTCGAGGCGGCTGTGCTGGGGAGTGTAAACGTTGTTTTGAAAACATGTGGCCGGCCGGCGTTGGCCTTCACCGTTAAATTCCCAAACAACGGGTTCATCGCCAGGCGCGATTTCAAGCAAAAAAAAGTGGTCGGGGTTTGCCGTTCCGCCTTTTTTCAGTCCAAAACCGCCTCCGGGTTTTGGACTGATCTGCTTCAGTACCCTACCCTGGGAATCGATTTCGAGCAGCGGCGCCGCAGCATCCGGGCGGAGCAACAATCCCCAGATTGTCTGGCGCGCGGTGGATTTCAGCATCTGGAAGCCTCTGCATTCCGGCAATTCGATAGCCGACCATCCCCTGTCGGGGTGATAGCGCCACAGGGCGCCGGGTTCGAACAAACTAACCAGGAGGGAACTATCTGCCGCCTGTACCGGCGCTTTCCACCAACGCGATACCGGCGCAGGCAGCGGGTGTTTTTTAAAATAGGTTTCCGTCGGAATGACCGTTCCCGAAACGGGGTCCAGGATGCAAAGCCAGCCGTTGGCGCCCGAGCGGCTTGCCCAGATATAGCCGTCGGCATCCTCGGCGACCCATTCCACCAGGTCGCCGGCAAGGCCGCTTTCCGTTTTGTTGAACACTTTGAATTGCCGGCCATCAAAACGCGCTACCCCGGCATTCGTAGCTGCCCAGATAAATCCGCGCCGGTCCTGGATAATTTTGTTGACCTGCCGGTGGGGAAGGCCTTGTTCAAAACCATAATGGCGGGCGAAAACGCGGTACTCCTGGGCATTCAGTCGAATCGCCAGGAAAAAAAACAAAAGCAGGAATTGCAGGAACCGCAGCATAGTGGCGGGCGAAAATACTGCTTGTGTAAACCTGTCCGGTCAAATTTTTCAAAACATGAGTTATCCCGAATTTTTCCATAGAAAAGACCTCGGAGAGGTCAAATATTTGTAGAAATGCTCCGGTTACCCGTTGCCCGACCTCGGTACCGGCGTGCAATGATTAGTTATAATTAACAGCAACCTCGCTCTTTTCGCTTGTACAGGTTCCTCGCTGCGCTCGGAATGACAAAACCTCGTTTTAAGAATTGGGGGGCGAAAGATTTGGAATAACGGAACATTACGGCGCCCCCAATTTTGGCCTCAGGAGCACCCGCAGCAGTTGGGCCAAAGGGGAGGGGCGCCGCAATGTTGCCTTACCAGGATTTACCGCCCCTCCATGTTTTACGCAATGAGCCTTGTCATTCCGAGCGCAGCGAGGAACCTGCCCGCTCGAAAAGGGGAATCCTAAATATAACTTGCCTTTGCACGCCGGTAGAGAGGTCGAATATCCAGGTGCTAACTCCTGCACATGCGACCGCTCCGAGGTCGTCGAGCGCCCTTAAATCTCTGATCTACAAATATTTGACTTCTCCGAAGTCATTTTAAAAATTCGGGATAACTCATGTTTTGAAAAAACCGACCGGACAGGTTATCAATTCCCCACCCGCACCATGCGCTTCGTAACCGTCCCAAACGGCGTAGTCAGTTCATAAAACAAAACCCCGGAGGCTTTCAAACCGTCCAGTCGCAATTTTTCAACCGAATGCCCTGCCGGGTACTCCCCGTCGCGCAGCCACAACAGCCGCCCTGTCGCATCGAACACACGCAACTGCGCCGCGCAGGCTTCCGGTAGGACAAAACCGATTGCCGTTTCTGTGGCAAAGGGATTGGGCTGGTTTTGCAGTAGCGCCGGGTATGCCAGGGCGTTTGGAACGCCCAAACTCGTCGTGCCCGGAAAATGCAGCTGCACCGTGTAGTCGGTTAACGCGCTCGTGTAGGCGTGATTTTCCAGGACTTCGTCGGCCAGCCGGAGCGCCTCGCTGAAAAGCCCGCCTGTTTCCAACACATTGAATGTCAACTTAAAAACCGGTGCGCCCGCCTCCACGAACAGGCCTTCCGCCTGCGACCACACGACGCGAATCTCTCCTTCGGAAATGTTGTACAGGCCAAAATTATCCACCGAAACAGGTAAACCGTCGAGCGGTTCAATACCTGTGAAAGTCAGTTTTTCCACGTCGAATTTTAAGGCGAACTGAAGTGCGGCAAGGTCGGAAAACCGACCGGCGCTGAACGTGATTGAAATCTGTTCGCCGGATTGCAAGGCCTGCTCGGGCGCGTGGAGCACAAATGCCGTCGTTTTGCCTCCGCCGAAATTTGCCGGATTGGTGTGTGGCGTGACTACGTCGCCGGTTTTTATGCCAAAAAAATCCTGATCCGGCACGTTGTTCTGCACGTTGTTGAGGGTGATTTTTTCCGGGAAACCCCAGGGCGGAATCGTCATCGGATGCGCCACCGGCACAAAACGCCAGGACGTTTTAAACTGAGCCAATGCCGCCGGGTTGCCAAGCAGGGCCTGGTTGATGATTGTCGCATCGAGTGTGCTGATCGAATTGCTTTTGTTTACATCGGCAGCTACAAATTTGTAAGGGTCGGTGATAGGATTAACATTGGTGACGTGTTGCTGTATCCGGGTGACGTCGGCCGTGGTTACGCCGTTGAGTTTGTTGATGGTTTTGGTGGGTGTCACGGTATAATTAGAGCCGGGAGCAACGGTGAACGCGTAGGTTCCGGCAACCGGTGTGGTCATCGAGCCGGTTTGGCCGCCGGTGAGTGCCACGACAGTGTTGCCCACTCCGGTGGCATCGTCGTGTTCCCAAAAAACAGTGCCGCTGATAATTGGGTCGGCGGGGGGCGCACCCGGTTCGAAATGAAGTTGACGTGGCGCTTCTATTTTCCCTAAATGCGTATTGTGTTTAAATGCCACCGAATCCGGCGATGTGTAAACCGCGTCGGTTGCCGCAATGTAGGCTTTGAAGGTCAGGGTATCTGTCGAGTACGTATGCGCATAAATGGTGAGAAAATAAAACGCCTGCCCGCTGATGCTAACCGGCGTTGCCACACCCCGGAGTTCATCGCCCGCATACACGGCGATGATGTTGCCCGGCGCATGGTCCGGCATACCGTCGATGTACAGTTGGGCAGTGGCGAGCATGCTGAACTGGTATTCGGCGGGGTTGAGCGACCAGTTGGGCTGGGCAGCGATTTCACCTGCAAGCAGGAAAAAAAAGCTGCATATCAGCGCGGATTTATGAAAACGGGAATGTTGCATGGTTGAAGTGTTGAAGAATTTTTAGGCGGGTAGTGCGGGCGGTGAGTAGTGAGGAGGTGACTTGTTAGTCACCTCCTCACTTTATGGGTACTCTGAAGGCACCGACCGTCACTCCCGCACCACCTTCCGGATCGCTACCCCGTCTGCCGTTTCCAGGCGGATGAGATAAACCCCGGCTGCCACATCCCGGCCGGCCTGCCAGGTAAAGGCGTTCATGCCCGGCACAGCCGTCAATGTTTCCTGCAACAGCGTGCGCCCCTGTGCGTCCATGACCGATATCCGCACGTCTTCGATACCCGGGCGGCTAAACCACACCGTTGCCTTTTCCCGGAAAGGATTGGGCTGCACCTGCAGGTACAGGTCCGGATTCGGATTGGCGGTGCCGGTGCTTTGCAAGCTGAAAGGTATAGGCGTTTCGATGCTGCCCTGGTGCAAATCCGCGCCGAACCACATCCGCTCCTGCAAATCGCTGACCTGCCCCGTCGCGTCGTCGTACAGTTTAAAACTGACTTGTTCGCCCGCCTGATTGGCGTATATGGTCAGGAAAAACAGGTAGGCCTGGAGCGGTTCGATGTAGATCGCCTGCGCCGTACCGCGCGGCTCCCCGCCGGCAAAGGCGCCGAGTTCCTGTCCGGCAGCGGAAACGTTTTCCCCGCCGGAGCTGAACATACCGATGAGCGTCATGGAGTGCTCGTATTGCGCCGGATTCACCTGCCAATAGCCGGCCGTGGGTTGATCCGTTCCCTGCTTGTTTTGACCATCGCGGGATTGTACCGTCTGTTCCGGCTTAAAATTGTTGGCCGGATAAAACAGCGTACCCGCGTTAGACATGCGCAGTTGGTAGCCCTGCGGCGGACGCAGGTGGGTCAGGTTGCCAACCCAGCCAAAACCATTGACAAATTGTGCAAAACCAAACTGTCCTTTCACCAAATCGCCGGTCAGGGGGGAGAGCGATGCAAGCGCTTCGTTCACCGGCAGCGACTTGTTGGGCAGGTAACTGATCCAGTTCCAGCCTTGCACCAGGGGGATCGCCGTGGTTGTCGGGTCGAGCAGTTCGCCGATCAGTTTGAGGGTATCGGGCTGGTTGGCGCGGTACTGGTACATGCCCGTGTTGCCCAGTATGGCAAGCGAACCGAACCAACTGCCGCTGAAGTATTCGCTGAATTGCGTCTGACTTTTCATGTAATCGTCCTCCGGGAATTTGAGCGTGCTCAAAACCGGGTTGATGGACGGGTCGGGCAACTCCAGGTTCAGCGAAATCCAGTTCCAGCCCTGTGCCAGCGGTATTTCGCGCAGCACCTGACCGCTGGTGTGCAACACAACGGGGTCGTTTGCCGAACCAATCAGGTTGTCGGGCTGGAACAGGTATTGCTCCACAATGTCGCCGTAGCGCAGGCAAGCCGAGGCATCCCAGATTTCCAGATCAATCGGCGCGTCGACATCGTCCGGTTCCCCATAAACAGTCAGGAAAGCCATCCACAGGTTGAACTGCGGCACATACTGCACTTTGGCTGCGCCGCGCAGTTCGTTGTCGATGTAGGCAGCCACCATGTCCTCGGCATCGGCCGAAAACACGCCTTCGATATCGAGTCGGACGGCAAAATTCATTGTGTTCGGGTAGAGTCCGGCGTTTGCCTGCCACTGTGGCGGGCGGCACAGGACGCGCACCCCGATCGGCAGCCCTTCGTCGCCACCCATGAAAAAGGGATTTTGCCCGGTTTCCGTGTGCAGCACGATGCTGTCGGACCAATGCCCGATGCCGAGCAGGGAGTCAATCCTGAATTGAATCACCCGCGTTTCATTGGCGACCAGGGTACCGGCACTCGGCACCACCTGCACCCAGGACGGCACATTTTGCATGCTGAACGGCACCGGGTAGCCGCCCCGGTTGTGGATGCTTGCCGTGATGGTTTTGCTTTCGTCGTCGTATTTCACCGCGCCGATGCTGTCGGTCAGCCAGGCGAGCTCGTTGCGGTCCACATAGAATTCCCACTGTTCGTACACGAGTTTATTACCCGTCAGGTTTTCGATGTTGTGCAGTTCGGCGCGCAGGATTCTGTTTTCAAAAAATTCATTTTGAAAACTCGGGTCAAGCACAATTTTGTTTTCAAAACAGGTAATGTTGATATCAATGAGCAGGCCGGTGGTCGCGTCGTAGAGCCCCACGTTGTTTGGCTGCGTTATGTCGGCGGCAATCAGGCTGCTGCAGTTAATGTGTTTGTTGAACGTAAACGAAATTTCATCGCCAACGTGGTACACCCCGTCTGAAGGCTGCGGAATGCCCACCAGGCTGGGCGGTTGGCGCTCTATCCGGCCTTTGATAATGTGCGAATAACCCGGCCGGTCGGCCACGTTGCCGCTGCAAATGGAAACCGCCCGGATTTCGTAGTCGCCGTCGGAAAGCCCTTCCGTGTCCCAGAAAAATTGGGTGAAAATATTGCCCAGGCTGTCGCGAACGATAGAACCGTCTGGGTTTTGGTTGGGGTTGCCGCCGACGGCCGGGCCGGGAATATTTATCCAGGCCCCGTCGCCATCCGAGCGCCGGTATTGCACCCGGATGCGTTCAAAATCGGTATTTCCTTTGTCGTACCCCGACACCGTGATGCGCCGGATATTATCGTCGCCGGGGGTGTTGGGGTCCGGAAAAATGACCCAGCCCTGTTCCGGCACCGTGATGTCGACTTCCGAGCAGGGTTTGATGAAATGCGCGGAGATGTACTGTGGCGAGTACAACAAGGGATCGTCGGCGAGGTCAGTGCCCAAACCGTATGCCCGGTCCATTTCGCATTGTGAGTAAAAGACTATTTCCAGGGAATCGTAATTATATTCAAGGGGGCCGCGTTCGACGGTGACGGTGACAGGGACGGACTCACCGCTGTTGATGGAATAGGTTATGGGGTGGTCGAGCGGGGCGCCGTTAAGTTTTATGACTGCGCCGTGCGGATTACTTTCATTGCGTGCGATGATATTGTACGAATACGCTTCGTTGGTTTCCGAATTGTTGCCCAGTGAGAGCAGGAATACTGCCGGCTCATTCGAGGGCACATCCAGTGCCACCGGGCTGCTGCCGTCGCGGAATTCCATTGAGGTGCCCTCGCGGTGCGCCGTATTTGGTTCCCAGGGGCAGGACGACTGCCCGGCTACGGTTCTAAAAATGGGCGTTCCGTAGCGTTTGTCGATGCCTACGTCCAGGGAGAAAGCATCCAGAATATCATCGTCGGCCAAGACATAGCCCGTCTGGGTAGCTACCGCTTCGCCGGTCTCCGTGGTAGTAGTTTTGCTCGTCGAGTAGATGAATTTGGCCGTGCCTTCCAAGCCTACTTTATTAAATTGATAACCCAATGTAACGTAAACCTCGCCCTCCGAGTTAGTCCCGGAGCCACTTGAGGTAGTCGTGTCTACGGTGCTGGTCATAGCGTATTCGTAAGTAGCGCCGGCATCAAACGAGATATTTTTCGTATAAATCGCCGTGCTGTCTTTGTATTTCGATTGTCGTCCAGGATTTTCCGCCACAGATTTGCCGAGTTGGCGTAGGTCAAAGAATCGGCGGCGGAAGTTGCATCGTTGACCCGCAGCGAATCCAAATAGCGGATAACATTTTCGCGTATGCCCCATTCCGAATAGTAAAATGTGGTCTGGAAGCTGTCCGGCTCGACGTTCAATACCGTCTTCGTGCTGGCCGTGCAGGTTGTGTCGTTGACATACACCAGGTCGGCAAAGCCAAATTCAAAATTCATCGCTTGCCCCACGAATACATCCCCGCCCTGATCGCCGACGACGAGTTGGTTGTCGCCCGTCGTGACGCGTTCCGAGAAGGTGGTACAGGTTTCGTAAGTCTTCGAATCAATTTTATGATGGGTGGCCTGCGCTTCGAATCCACCTTCCAGAATTATGCCGGTGGTGCTCACATATTCCACGCCAATACCCAACGAGACAGATATTTCGGGGCCAAGCCAAATATCCAGCCCAAATCCGGCCCCCGTTTCAAATTCAAACTCCATTGTCGTCCTTTTGCACACCGTCTGATCTTTTTCCAGGAACGAATAACTCCCGTCACCTGGCGGGTCGTGCAGCACCAGAAGGGGGGTCTGTGGCGTTTTTGAGGTGAAGGTGTTGTGCTTGTTGCGGATGCCCGTCACTACCCCTTGCTTGGTAAAACTGGATTCGTTGCCGGCCAGATTGGTGGCAATAATCTGAATCGTTTTTTCGTGTGGCGACGTGGGATTGGGCTGGCCGACTTTGAATTTGTAGTTGCGGATGCCTTGGCTCAATGTCGTATTTACCACCGTGTCGGCAAAACCATTGATGATTTGCAGTGCAGCGGTGTCTAAATAGCAAACCTCATTGTTGTAATAAGTCTCTTTGACTTTGATACCGATAGTGCGGAGTTCGTGCTGCTCCAATTTGATGATGTCACAAGTCTGGCTGATGGGTGAAAGGCCGCTCACCACTTCCACTTCTGGTGGAGCGTAGTAGGTAAAATCCACCACGGTATCTTGTTTTTCCCTCAAATCCACCTGCACCCCACCTTGCACCTGAAAGGCGGTTTTGATAAGCGGGTCGGAGTGTTCCGTGACCGCGACGGTGAATTCGAGGGGCGGCAAATCGGCCAATTCGTAATTGCCTTGCGGGTTGTCGAGGGTGACTTGTTTTTCAAAACAGCCGTCCGTCGTGCGTACTTTCACGGTGCAGACGGTGCCGGTTGGGGTTCCGGGATTTTCGAGGATTGATCTTTTGCAATCACCGCCGGCTACCTGCCCGCTCACGGTCCGGGTAGTAATATCGTTGAATACCAGGCCTGCGACGGGAGCAATAACGTTCACCAGGTCAATTTCTTCCGGCATGAACTCGTGGTCTTTGTACACCGGGCGCAAAGTAACCGTCGAACCGGGTTCAAAGTCAATCACAAATTTACCCGTTGAGTCGGTCAAGACGGTGGGATTGTACGTTTCGCCATTGACCAAAATTTCGAATTGATTGGCAAAGCAATCCGTGTTAGCGTAGCGAATAAAACCCGAAACGGCCACCGTCGAACGGTCCACAAAATCCACCTGGTCTACCGAGGTCACCGAGGGGTTCAGCGTCACCTGCCGCGTGTCGGGCGTGAACTGGTGCGGCGTAGTCTCCTGAAATCTTGCCTGAACCGTCCACTCCGTCCCGTACGTAGTTCCGGTACCGTCGATCAGTGCCGAACCGGCGTTGTTCAATTTAAAACCGGAGCCTTCGTCGAAAGCAAAATAGTGTCGCAGTCCTTTTTCCTGCGGGTCGCGGGCGTTTTGGCTGTGCGCCTGAATGGCGGCTTGACTCAAGGTGGTGTCGTAAACGGCCAGTTCATCGATCAGGCCGTCGTAAAAGTAGCCGAACTGCCCTGCCGGCACACCGTACAAGCCCGAAAGTGCGCCCACATTCCAGGGGAAGCCCGGTTCCGACCAGTCGCCGCTGGTCGGGCTGAAATTATGGCTGCCGAGCAAGACGCCGTTTTTGTACACCGTGATTGCCGTGTTTGAGGGGTTGCGTTCGATGGTCAGGGCCAAATGCTGATAACCGAAACCGAGCGGACCAAAATCAGCTGTTTCACCGTTCAGATTGACCAAAATCGCATTTTGGTGGGTTTGTAGCATGAAAAAATTGCCGCCACCCGGCCCCCAGGCTTTTTGCAAAAACACCTCGGTGGCCGACGGGTCCGATTGGTACACCCACATTTCGAGGGTGGATTTTTCGGTCAGCGCGAAATCGGGAAGTTGCGCGTAGTCGCCCTCGTTTTTGAGAAACTTCAAGGCCCGGTGTTTGTAAAAATCTTTTTTAGGCGTAGCCAAAAACGTGGTGCCCGTGCCGTAGTTGGCCGATTCGATGCGGTAGTAGCCATCGTCATTGGTCACGGCGGAAGTGGCCACCGGCGGGCGGTTGGCGTCGAAAATGGCGCCGCAGAAAAACAGCGGGTGGCGGTTCAGGATGTCGAAAGATTTTTTACCCGCGCCCTCGTCCATTTTCCAATAGTATTTCAAACCCGGCGTGAGCGATGAGGCCGTGCCGGTCATCACCTCCTGCAACTCAAGTTCTTCCAAACGGCGATGATAAATCCGCAGCTCGTCCATACCACCGACCCAACCCGGAAATGGGTTGTTCGCGCCGAAATTGATTTCCGATGACTCCGGGATGTGTACGCCGTTTTTCAACTCGACAAGCGTGCCGTTCAAATACAAGCGGTATTGCCCGCCGCCGAAGGTGAGCGCGACGTGGTGCCAGGAGCCGTCGTTGCCATTGGGCAGCAGCGTGCCGATTGATTGAATCGAACCGGGGGTTGTCCCCGGTATTTCCATGCTGACCAATCCCCCGCCGTTGGTCCGCACATTGAGGTGCGGGCCGCTGACGCGCAGAATATCCGAGGTGCCGACTTGCCCGGTGACTGCCGTTGTTCTCATCCAGAAGGTCAGCGACCAGTCGGTGTTTACTGCCGTTGGTAAAAAATGGTTTCCGGCGCCGGCGCGCGTCACCGCGCCATCGAACTGGTTGAATTGCGCGGAGTAACCCTGCATCGGCGAGAGTGTGACCTGCGCGCCCGGCACGGGGTTGCCGTTCAGGGTGCGCACCCAGCCGGTAACCACGCCGTTGGGCACCTGAAAGCCGAGCGCCTCGCCCGCCGAGCCTTCGCCGTACAAGTTAACGGCGCGCACCTCGTAGGTATAATTTTTACCGGCAATGACGTTGAAGTCGTTGTAATTACGAGTGTTTTTGTCTACCGCCACAAGGAAAACGCCGTCGCGGTAGATTTTAAAACCGTTGGTCGGGAAGGCGCCGAGCGGGTTGATCGACCACGAAATCTGAATGCGGTCGAGCAGATCGCCTTGTGTCGCTACGACTACCGGCGGCAGCGGTGCAACATTTAACCCGGACCAGAAGCCGAAATTGCTGTTGTAGTTGTCGCCCAATGCATAACCGACAACGGTTTGCCCGATGGTCAGGCGCATACGGCGCGTGCTGTTTTTCATCTTGTTGCTGTTGCCATAGTTGAAATAGGCAGCAGATGGTACGATGGTACCGGAGGATGCCGGAAAACAGCCGGGGTCGGGGGTTTGACTTTGGTTTTGCCCGAAAAGCATCGGCAAAGACCCAAGGGTGAGTAGGAGCAGCGCGAGCAGCCTGCTTTTATGGATGTTTTTCATGTCATAAAATTGGATGGTGGAGAGGAAACCGGGTTGGCTGGCTTGACTGTTTGCGCATGGCCGGCAGCTGCCGGCCATGCGCTGCAAGGCTTATTTCCTCATTCCGGTTGCGCCTGCGTTTTCAAGCAAATTCATCCGGTTGACCAACTCGCCGATGGCTGCCGACTGGCTCTCCAACTGCGCCCGGAGGCTCGCATTTTCCGCTTTCAGGATCTCGACCTGGCGGGCGATTTCCTGCGTGGCCGCAACGTTCATGGTGAAAATGTGATCATAGTCCACCACATGAAAATCGGAGACTTCTTTGCCAAAAATGAATGCGCCGTTTGCGGCGTTATCGCCCCATTTTGCCACCGTGAACGTTGTTTCGCCGGCGGACAGCACCTGCAAATCCTGCCGTTGATTCATCGAATCGAAAAGGCGAACCCGTTCGCCTTTTTGCAACCCGTGCGGTTTAGCCATTTTCAACATAACCAATCCGCCTGAAACTTCAACACGCTCGGCAGCAGCATAAATGCTCGGGATAAAATCCGGGCGGGTGGAGATGGCTTCCGGTTCGATCTGTTCAACTTCCTGGGCGATAAAGCCTTTTTTCAGGCCCTTGCCCTGGGCGAGTTCGTCAATGTAACGGTAGTCGGTCACCTGCAGTTTTTGCAGTTTTGCAAGCGATTCCGCAGTGTTGACACTTGTGAAGTCTTTTTTTATACGCTTGTCCGACACGGCAAAAAATACGTTCGCTACAATGTCGCCTTGGAATGCTGCGGCTATATTGTTATTCGTGAATGAGTTAAGTATTCCGCCTGAACCATAGCCGGTGACCGGCGGACCAAGTGGATAAATTATGTTGTTTCCGCCCAGCACTTCGATGGGCTTGCCAAACCTGACCCGGTCGTTATTGCTGCCGATGTTGCCACTGACATTCAGGGCATTGTCGATCTGCACGTTGCCCGTCTGGAAAATGTGCGTACCGGAAGGCGCCTTGTAATAGTTGTTGCCGTCATTCCAGTAGGCGACTCTTTCCTGGTTATTTGCACTGATCGAAACGATTCCGTTGCCCAGTCCCATGCCCGTAAGCTGACCTGTGCCATTGCTATGATAATAAAACCCCTGATTCGAGTGGCTGTAGCCGTAGGTAAAAAGGTTATTCGTGTTGGTAGCCGGGGTAAAAATTTCGGTAAGTCCGTTGGCAATTTTTAATTGCTCGACGGCATTGGTGTACAGGCTCACCTGGTTGTCCTGGTAGGAAAACAGGCCGCCGTCCTGGTCGCCGCTGCCCCGGAAGGAGTAGCCTATGCCGGCTACACCCGGACCCGGCACGCCGCCGTTTGCTTTATAGCCGTCGGCCTCGACAGGGCCCGTGCTGGTGAATTTGTTGTTTTGGCCAATGACCGATATGGTGTACGGCGCATGGGTAAGGCGCGGGCGCGGGGTGAGTTCCGCACCGCCGTTGACGCTGACGCCGAGGTAATAAACCTGGCTGAATGTGGCGGCGCCGTTGAAGCCGTTCTGCCCCAACAACACGGAGTACACGCCGCCGGTGGTTTCGACTTGCTGGATGGTTTCTTCGTGGACCGACGTGCCGCCGCTCTCGGCGGTCCAGAGCCGGAACGTGATGGGATACGCGCCATCATCCACGGCCGTACCGTCCGTTTTCGTCAAAACGCCTTGCACTGAAATGGCTGCGCTTTGGGCAGACAAATCAGTTCCGAGCAGGGCGAAAAAGAAAAACACAAGAAGTTGAGCGGGGTGTGCGATGCGGGAAAAGAAAGGCTTGTTCATTTCAGTCGTGGTAGTACGTGAGAAGATTTTTTTTAAACCGGAAAGGAGGCTCGTTCGGCGCATCCTTTCGAACACGACAAATGTGCCGGCGCCGGGTACCGAACGACCGCCAACAATCATTCAACTTTCACCGGCTATCTTGCACGAGCAAAAAATAAGCACCGGCTATCTTGCACGAAAGCAGAACGACAGGCTGATAAAATTTTGAAGACCAATCAGTTGCGCATTGCATTCGGGCGAACGCCAAATTCTTCGAAAAACGCGTCGGAAAAATAATTGGGCGTGGAAAAACCGACCTCGTAAGCAATTTCCGCCATCGTCAGATCGGTCGTATCGAGCAGCTGTTTGCCTTTTTGCAGGCGCACGCGCCGGATGAAAGCGGCGGTGGAGAGGTCGGTCAGCGCCTTGATTTTGCGGTACAATTGCGATTGGCTCAGGCCCATTTCCCGGCTCAATTGCGGCACGCCGAAATCCGGGTTGCCGAGTTGCCGTTCCAGCTGCGCGACGATTTTCCGGAGGAAAGCGTCTTCGGGGCCGGCATTTTTGTCTCGGTTTTCGGGTGGTGTGCCCGCAACGAAATTCGCCGTCGAATAGCGGGCCTGCAACTTGCGGCGCAGGTCGAGCAGGTTGGCCAGCGTCACCAGCAGTTCTTCCTCATGGAAGGGTTTTGCCAGGTAGGCGTCTGCACCGCGCCGCAACCCGGCGATGCGGTTTTCCACCCCTGCTTTGGCCGTGAGCAACACGATCGGGATGTGGCTGGTGCGTTCGTCGTTTTTCAGGGTTTCGCAGACTTCATAACCGTCTTTCTCCGGCATCATCACATCGCTGACGATAAGATCAGGGATGCCTTCCTGGGCTTTTTCGATGCCGGAACGCCCGTTGTAAGCAAAGTCGAGGGTATAGTTTTTTTGCAGACAGGCGGTAAGATATTCCACCACGTCGGGGTTGTCTTCGATCAGCAGAATCGTTTGAAGATTGGCATCCGATGATCGAAATTCGGGAAGGCCGTCGGCAGGCGATGCCATGGCCGGTGTCAGCAGTTTTTCAACAGACGTCGGATGCGCGGACACGGGGGCATTTGAAGTTACCGGCAAGCGCACGGTGAACACCGTCCCTTTTCCCACCTTGCTTTGCACCGAAATTTCCCCGCCGAGCATGGCCACCAGTTCCTTCGTCAGCGCCAGGCCGATACCGGTGCCGCCCGATTTGGCCTTTTCCAGGTTTTTTGCCTGGTAAAACCGGTCGAAAATATGGGGTAATTCGTTGGCAGCAATGCCTGCCCCGGTATCGGAAACGGTTATTTTTAAGGTGGGATGACTTGTCAACGGCTGCTTTTCCGCCGTTACATGTAAAACAATTTTTCCGCCGGAGGGCGTGAATTTGATGGCGTTGGACAACAAATTATACACGATTTGCAACAGCCGCTCCGGGTCGTAGTCCATCACAATCGAACGTTCGGGGCTTTCTACCAGCAGCAACACGTTTTGCGCATTTGCCAGGGAGTGCAGGCTTTCGGCAATGTACCGCAGGTAGGGCAAGACATCGCCTTGTACATAATTGATGGCTAAACTTTTGGATTCCAGTTTGGCCAGGTCCAGCATTTGGTTGATGAGGCGCATGAGGTTTTCACTGTTGCGTTTGACCAGGCCGAGTTTGCTTTTTACAGCCGCTCGTTCGGCAGCAACTGCCCAGTGGTCGCTGCCTGCAGCCAGTTGTTCGGTGGTGCCCAAAATAACCGTCAGCGGCGTGCGAAACTCATGGGTGATGTTGGTAAAAAAGTTGCTTTTGAACTCGTCCAGTTCGCGCAGGCGGCGGGTTTCCTCCTGTTCCAGTTTTTGGCGCATTTGGTAGCGGTACAGCCCCCAAATCAATGCGCCGACCGCGCCGGCGTACAGGAGGTAGGCCCAGCCGCTTGCCCACCACGGGGGGCGTATCGTGAACTGAAACTCGGCCGGTTGCCGGCTCCACAAACCGTCGTTGTTGCTGCCGAGTACCCTGAACGTGTAGGCGCCGGGCGAGAGATTGGCAAATTGCACGACATTTTTTTCGCCCAGATCCACCCAGGTATCTTCCGGACTGTGCCCCCAAAAAGTACGGCGCAACAGCTGGTAGCGGTAGCGGTTTTGAGCCGGATTGCTGAACTCAAGCGCCGCAAATTCGAGTGCGAGAAAATTCTGGTCGTGTGCAAATTTTCCGACAACGGCCTCGCCCGGGGCGAGCGGTTTGTTATTCACTTTTATACCGACAATGTGGGTTTGCGGCGCGTGTGTGTTGAACCGAAGGCTGTCGGGGTTAAAGACCGTCAACCCGTTGACGCCACCGAAAATCAAGGTGCCGCTGCGCGTTTTCAGGTAGCTGGACTGATTGAATTCGTTGTTTTGCAAACCATCGGCCACCGTAAAATTTTTGGTTGTTTCTTCCCGGACGTGAAAGCGGCAAAGCCCTTTGTTGGTGCTCAGCCAAATATGCCCGTTGTTGTCCGGAAGAATGCCGTACACCACATCATCCGGCAGTCCCTGGGCAGTTTTGAAGTGTTTGAAATGCCCGGTTTTTTTGTCCAACCGGTTCAGTCCGCCTTTGGTGCCCACCCATAAAAAGCGCCTGGGGTCGAGCGGATCATCCAGCACGCACAGCACACTGTTGTTGGACAAGCTCTGCGGTTCGTCGGGATTGTTTTTTAAGTAGGAAAATTTAAAACCACCCGGCTTCGCGCTGGCCCAGATCAAGCCCTCAAAGCCAAAAATCCAAAGCGTATTATCAACGCCTGGGTAAACAAAATGGGAGTAGGTGGCCAATCCGGGCGTTTTTTGGACTTGTTCGAAGGGGAAAAACTTGCTTTTTTCAGTTTCCGGGTTGAATTGGTGCAGGCCCGTTTCGCCGGCGCTGTACAAGTTGCCGTCCGGAGCTTGTACCAGGCCGAAGCCTTGCCAGGCAAATTGGCTGCGCTGCCGGGTATGCGCGTCTATCCGGTTCAGCAGACCATCGCAGAGGTTGTACCAACAACAGCCAGCCTTGTCGAATACGATCGAAAAATTTCCAAAAAAGGAAACACCGGGCATCCAAGAATTTGCTTCGTAGCGGTCGAATTTTTCCGACAAGTAAAGTTTAGATTTGTCTATCGAGGAGAAAAAGCGGCCTTGCGGGTCTTCGAAGATCTGCCGTTGGGTAGTGAATGGCAGATAGCTGTTGAACTTGGGTTGGGTAAATTTGACCTTGATGACACCGAATCCGCTCGTGCCCAACCAGGCGATGCCGGAACGGTCGACAAAAAAGGTCGGCAAATAAAAAAACTGGTTCTGCGTAAATGAACCTGTACAGGTCCATGCCAGGTCGGGCGCCCCACCGGAGGCCAGTACCCTAACCGGTCCTTTTGTCAGCGTATTTTTCCACAATTGCCACAAATACCCGTCCTTATCCAGTCGGAAAATTGGCCTCAGGTGTGCCAAACCTCCCGATTCCGTGCCGATCAGGTGGCGGTGACGCACACCGTTTGACCAGGAGATCAGTTCAAATTTTGAGTTGATGTCAACACCGTCCGTTGTTTCGTACCATATGCCTTCCAACCAGATTTGACCGCTGCGGTCTTCACCGATAATAAATACACGTGCATCCGGCAGGCCTTCCAGGGTCATTTGCCCGCTGGTGGGGTTGATCTGGTAGAAGCCCCGGGAGGTTCCGACGAGTACGGTTTGGTTTGGGCTCAACAGGATAGAGGTGACTTCCGATGGCTGGCCTGTCTGTTGCCGCGCTTCGATAACCTGGTAAGGTAGATCGGGGAAAGCGTTGCCGGCTGCCGCCGCTTTTTCCAGGGTAGCTTCCGGCACCTCAAATTTCCAGATTTTGGTGCCACTCACAACCCATATTGTCCCATCGGGCAATTCCACAAACCGCGATGCGCGATAATCCTGGTCTTCATCATAACCCGTGAGACCGGGCGGTTGGAGGTGAAAAAAAAGGCCGGTCTGCGGCACAAATAAGTCCAGCCCATCGGAATGGCATACCCATATCCGGCCGTGGCTGTCTTCAAACAGTTTCCGGATTTCGCTGCTGGCTAAGGAAAAACGGTTGAATGGATCATGGGTATAAATTTGGAACTGGTAGCCATCGTAACGATTCAGGCCGTTTTTGGTGGCGATCCACAGGAAGTCGTCCCGGCTTTGAAGGATGTCAAATATCATACCCTGCGACAACCCCTGGTCCGTGGAGAGCAGGGTAAAATCCGTTGTCGTCTGCGCAAAAAGTCGACAAGAAAAAAAGAAGAGCAGCAGTACAGATGTCCTGGGCATTTACAGGCCGTAGATTAAATCAGGGTGCAATTTAAAGCTTTTGAAAAGCTGTTGCCAAGCACTGCAGTGGCCGCCGGTATTGTTGATCGTAAAACAGGGGTATTAAGAGGTGGACCGGTTTTTACCAATGGGATTTACTTTTCTATCTTCGCCGCTTTCCAATCAAATAAATGCCATGCCTGATTCAAAACCTTGCCCCGCCTGCCACTCTACGGTCACCTACGATTCCGGCCTGCTCTGGGTCTGCGCTGAATGCGGCGAGGAGTGGGACCCGCAACAAGTCGCCGATGCCGATGCCGATGCTATGCTGGTGGTAAAAGACGCCAACGGCAATGTGTTGCAAGACGGCGATAGTATAATCGTGCTCAAAGACCTTCCGGTGAAAGGCATGCCCAAGCCAGTCAAGGCCGGCACCAAGGTGAAAAACATCCGGCTCACCGACGGCGACCACAATATCGATTGCAAAATTGAAGGTTTCGGCGCCATGGGGCTGAAGTCGGAATTTGTGCGGAAGGCCTGAACCTGTCAGGTCGGTTTTTTCAAAAAAAAGCCCCCCGCTGCTGGCGGGGGGCTTTTTTTTGAAAAAACCGACCTGACAGGTTATCAATTCCCCACCCGGACCATCCGCTTCGTCAGCGTTCCGAACGGTGTAGTCAATTCATAAAACAAGACCCCGGAAGCAGCCAAACCGTCGAGCCGCAACGTTTCAGCCGAATACCCCACCGGGTACTCGCCGTCGCGCTGCCACAGCAAGCGCCCCGTTGCATCGAACACCCGCAACTGCGCCGCGCAGGCCCCCGGCAGCACAAAACCGATTGCCGTTTCAGCCGTGAAGGGATTGGGCTGGTTTTGCAGCAGCAGGTATTGGTTTCCGCCCGGATTGAGGGTGCTGGTGTACGGACTGTAATTCAACTCCATTGCCGCTTGTTCCAGTGCGCTGTTGAATGCTGCTGCCGGTAAAATCGCGTCGTCGAGCCGCAGCTGATCGCTGAGCAGCATGCCCGGATTCCAGCGCCCTGAAATGCAGGCGGAAAACTTCGGTCCCGCCGGGCAGCGCAACCGCTGTGGTGGTTCCGGTCCATACCGCCCGGATTTCACCTGCAGCAAGCCCGAACAAACCGAAATCACTCGTTGCCAGGGGCAAAACACCGCCCTGGACCACCTCTACACTGTCGAAGTGCAAATGCTGCGGGTCAAATTTCAGGGCAAACTGCCAAGCCGCCAAATCGTCGAAGGCATCCGCTGTAAGTGTCACCACCACCGGTTTGCCCTGTTCGAGCAGCCGGTCTTCGGCACGAAGCACCAGTGGCGCCGGGCTGTTGGAACCGCCGCCGAAATTGGCCGGGTCGGCGAAGTTGGCGATTACATCGCCGATTTTTATGCCGTAAAAATCCTGTCCCGGCTGGTCGGTGCTCACCCCCGTCAGGTCAATCTGCTCGGGGAAACCCCAGGGCGGCAGCACCGGCGTCCAGGTCTGCGTAACGAAGCGCCAGGACTTTTTAAATTGTGAAAACACC
Organism: Lewinellaceae bacterium; assembly: GCA_016716135.1. Taxonomy (GTDB): domain Bacteria; phylum Bacteroidota; class Bacteroidia; order Chitinophagales; family Saprospiraceae; genus M3007. Next base: position 51,901 of record JADJWX010000004.1, read on the forward strand.
AGTGGGTTGCCCAGCAGGAGCTGTTTAATCAGCGTGGCGTCGAACGTCGACACCGAGTTGCTGCCGTTCACATCGCAGGCGATAATCCGGTACGGATCGGTGATGACATTTATCCCGGTCAGATGTTGCTGAATGGCGAGGGCGTCGTTGACAAACAGGCCGTTGCTGAAATTGATGTTTTTGACGGGTTTCAAGGTGAAATTACCCGTTTGCGGCAGCAAGATGAAACTAAAATCGCCATTCACATCCGTCAGGTCGCTACCGGTGGCGCTACCGCTGAGGTTGACGGTGGCTTGTTCAACCGGCGTACTCAGGTCAGTCGACCAAAGGATGGTTCCGCTGATCTCCAGGCAGGCCTGTACGGTAACTGTAAACATGCAACTGCTTTGCAAACCCGCGCCGTCTGTAGCGGTGTAAGTCACCGTGGTGACACCGGCGTTGAACGTCAGCCCGCTGGCCTGGCCGTTGCCGCTGCCCGTCGTGGCGCCGCTCAAGGCGTAGGTCAGGCTGGCGCCGCAGTTGTCGTTGGGGGTCGCGTCTATACCGCTTACAATGGCAGAGCAGGGGCTGGTATTGTCAAAAGGTACGCTTTGGTTGGCCGGGCAGCTGATTGATGGCGGCGTAACATCCTCTACAGTCACTGTCTGCGAGCAGCTGCTGGTGCAGCCGTTGGCCGTCACTGTCACCGTAATAGTAAAGGTGCCTGTAGTACCGGCAGTAACCGTCACAGAAGCCATATTCGTAGGCGCATTAAGGGAAGCACCTGTGCCATTGGCATCAATGCTCCACTGGTAAGTGCCTCCGCCGGCAGTGTACACATGGCCGGCGGAGGCAGGGCAGACGGAGGTGGGGCCGGAAGTGATGTTGCAGGAGGGGTTGGCCACGCCCGTCCCCTGAATAGCAAAATCATACGGATTTTCATCGCTGTCATCATTGGCGATATTCACCGTAGCCGATCGCAAGCCCGCGGCCGAGGGGTCGAAGGTGACCGTAAAGGTGGTAGCGTTACCACCGGTGATGGTCGCCGGCAGGGTAATGCCACCCACGGTAAAATCGGCCATGTTGGCGCCCGAGAGGGTGATGCCGGCTGCCGGTATGGTGAGGTCGGCCGTGCCGGTATTTTCGATGGTGAAGGTTCGCACCACCGTGCCGCTGTTCACGCAGGCATTTTCGAAGTCGGTATGATCGGCCACGTCGGGCGTGACGTCGCCATCGGCGATGCTGAGGCTGTTGCCTTTGAGGTTGATTTCCGGAGCAGTGGCAGTGAAAGTGTACTGCGCGATAAAAATATCACCGCTCGTAGCCACCGCCGTGCGGTCGCTGGTTCCCACGCCCGGGTCGAAGTCCACCGTTTCGTCAAACCGCCCGCCTGCGGCGACTTTTCCGGCGGCGCCGGCCGCGATACAGTAGCCGGCGTCACTACCCGTGCTGCCCGCCTGCATGGCCTCCACGTAATTGCCCGAAGCGTCGTATTTGGCGATAAAGATGTCATTCCCTCCTGCGCTCGCCAGGGTCGCCGTGCCCGCACCGGGGTCAAAATCCACGTTTGTGGTATTAAAAAAACCGGTCACGTGCACGTTACCGCTGCCGTCCAGGGCAAGGCCGAGGCCTTGATCTCCGCTCGTGTTGCCTACCCGTTTGGCCCAAACGTAATTGCCCGAGGCGTCGTATTTGGCGATAAAGATGTCCGCACTACCCGCGCTTGACAGGTTTTCGGTATTTGGGCCTGGGTCGAAATCCACGTTCGTGGCCTGAAAATAACCTGTCACATGTACATTTCCACTGCCGTCCACGGCAATGCCGTAGCCAATGTCGTCGCTCGTACTGCCTACCCGGTTGGCCCACATATAATTGCCCGAGGCGTCGTATTTTGCGATAAAGATGTCATTATTGCCCGCGCTCGACAGGTTTGCCGTGCCGGCGCTCGGGTCAAAATCCACGTTCGTGCCCCGAAAACCACCCGTCACGTGTACATTTCCGCTGCCGTCCACGGCAAGGCCGTAGCCATTGTCGGCGCCGGTGCTGCCGACCCGGTTGGCCCATAAATAACCGCCGGAGGCGTCGTATTTAGCAATAAAAATGTCCGCACCACCCGCGCTCGACAGGGGCGCCGTGCCTATTCCAGGGTCGAAATCCACGTTCGAACCCAGAAAAATACCTGTCACGTATATGTTCCCACTGCCGTCCACGGCAAGGCCATAGCCAATGTCGGTGCTTGTGCCGCCTATCCGCTTGGCCCACACATAATTGCCCGAGGCGTCGTATTTGGCAACAAACAGGTCTACAGCGGAACTCGACAGGAGCGCCGTGCCCGCACCGGGGTCAAAATCTATGTTCGATCCACTAAATTGACCCGTCACGTGAACATTCCCGCCGGCATCCACGGCCAGGCCGTAGCCAATGTCGGTGCTCGTGCCGCCTATCCGCTTGGCCCAAACATAATTGCCCGAGGCGTCGTATTTGGCGATAAAAATGTCACTGCCCCCCGCGCTCGTCAAGTACGCCGTGCCGGCCCCGGGATCAAAATCCACATACAAACCCTGAAAAGAACCCGTCGCATACACATTGCCCGAGGCATCGCGCGCGATGGCCCGGCACTCCATCAGAGTAGGTGTCGGCGCGGTGTTGTTGTATTGCCCCCAGTTGACGGCCCAGTCGTAGTTTCCGGCAGCGGATAGCCGGAGGGCAAAAGCGTCAGAATTGCCGGCCCCGGCGCTCAATTCGGCGGTGCCGGCTCCGGGGTCGAAATCAACGTCAGTGCCCCGAAAAGAACCCGTCACGTGCACGTTGCCGCTGCCGTCCACGGCAAGGCCAAGGCCTTGGTCGTTAATCGTGCCGCCTATCCGCTTGGCCCACACATAATTGCCCGAGGCGTTGTATTTGGCGATGAATATGTCATCGCTCCCCGCACTCGAAAGGTTCGCCGTGCCACCACCGGGGTCGAAATCAACGTTCGTGCCCTGAAATTGACCCGTCACATGCACATTGCCGCTGCCGTCCAACGCAAGGCCGTTGCCATAATTGACACCTGTGTTGCCTACCTGTTTGGCCCACACATAATTGCCCGAGGCGTTGTATTTGGCAATAAATATGTCAACATTGCCTATGCTTGTCAGGTTTGCCGGGCCTGCGCCGGGGTCAAAATCCACCGTTGCCTGAAAAAAACCCGTCAAGTGCACATTGCCGCTCCCGTCCACGGCAAGGCTATTACCAGTGTCGCTGCCTGAGCCGCCCACCCGGTTGGCCCACACATAGTTGCCTGAAGCGTCGTATTTGGCAATAAAGATGTCAATATTGCCCGCGCTCGTCAGGTTCGCCGTGCCTGCGCCAGGGTCGAAATCAGCCGTGCCAGTAAAATGACCCGTCACATGCACATTCCCGCTGACATCTAAAGCAAGGCCGTAGCCAACGTCGCTAAGTCCGTTTGAGGAGCCTACCCGATTGGCCCACACATAATTGCCCGAGGCGTCGTATTTGGCGATAAATATGTCAGTAGTGAACGAGTTGCTTGAAAGGTTTACTATGCCCGGGCCCGGGTCGAAATCAACGTTATTGCCCCGAAAAGAGCCCGTCAAGTGCACATTCCCGATCCCGTCCACGGCAATGCCCCTACCTTGTTCGCCACTTGTGCCGCCTACCCGATTGGCCCACACATAGTTGCCAGAAGCATCGTATTTGGCGAAAAATATGTCAATACCGCCCGCGCTCGACAGGTTCTCCGTGCCGGGCCCGGGGTCGAAATCAACGTTCGATCCACTAAAATAACCCGTCACGTGTACATTCCCGCTGCCATCCACAGCGAGGCCGTAGCCAATGTCGCCGCCCGTGCCGCCTATCCTGTTAGCCCAGATATAGTTGCCCGAAGCGTCGTATTTGGCGACAAATATGTCATCACCGCCCGCGCTCGTCAGGTTTGCCGTGCCGGGCCCGGGGTCAAAATCAGCCGTGCCGGCAAAAGATCCTGTCACGTACACATTGCCCGAGGCATCGTAGGCGACGGCGTAGCCTTGGTCTGTACCGCCGATGAAGGCTTGGGAAAAGGGTTGGTTTACCCAATCGAGGATTTGGCCGGAAGCAGTGCCCGCAGCCAGCAGCAGCGCAAGGGCCGGCAGGCCGCCAAAGAACAGGGTACGGAAAAAGGAGGGGAAGCGGGAAACAAGTACTTGTGGTTTCATAAACGTGATTAATTAAACACAGCCGCCCTACCCGGCAGGGCCTGCCGGATACGCGGTTTTTGAACATATTTTTTTACTATGAATTCCCGCCCAAAGCAGGAAAAAAGGAGAGCGAAAAAAGCAATGCCTTATTCTTTGGCATTCGACGCTCACGAGTTATACGGATTAAATTCTGGATTACAATAAACAAAAACAGGCCAAATCATTTAAAAACAGCCCATTGCTTTGGTTTAGTTTATCGGGTCAACCATCTTGTCAAGTTAACGAGGGCTGTTTAATCCTGAAAATTGGGATATGCTGGGAATTCCCCCAAACCTGTCCGGTCGGTTTTTTCAAAAAAAGCTCCCCGCTGATGGCGCGGGCTTTTTTTTGAAAAAACCGATCGGACAGGTTATCAATTCCCAACCCGGACCATACGCTTCGTCAAGGTCCCGAACGGTGTAGTCAATTCATAAAACAAGACCCCGGAAGCCGTCAAACCGTCGAGCCGCAACGTTTCAGCCGAAAACCCTGCCGGGTACTCGCCGTCGCGCTGCCACAGCAACCGCCCCGTCGCATCGAACACACGTAACTGCGCCGCGCAGGCGCCCGGCAGCACGAAACCGATCGCCGTTTCAGCCGTGAAGGGATTTGGCTGGTTTTGCAGCAGCAGGTATTGGTTTCCGTCCGGGTTGAGGGTGCTGGTGTACGGACTGTAATTCAACTCCATTGCCGCTTGTTCCAGTGCGCTGTTGAATGCTGCTGCCGGTAAAATCGCGTCGTCGAGCCGCAGCTGATCGCTGAGCAGCATGCCCGATTCCAGCGCCGTGAAATGCAGTCGGAAAACTTCGGTCCCGCCGGGCAATCCAACCGCCGTGGCCCCGGACCATACCGCCCGCAGCTCCCCGGCCGACAAACCGAACAAGCCGAAATCAGCTGCTGCCAACGGCAAAACACCGCCCTGGACCACCTCTACACTGTCGAAGTGCAAATGCTGCGGGTCAAATTTCAGGGCAAACTGCCATGCTGCCAAATCGTCGAAGGCATCCGCTGTGAGGGTCACCACCACCGGTTTGCCCTGTTCGAGCAGCCGGTCGTCGGCACGCAGCACCAGTGGCGCCGGGCTGTTGGAACCACCGCCGAAATTGGCCGGGTCGGCGAAGTTGGCGATCACGTCGCCGATTTTTATGCCGTAAAAATCCTGTCCCGGCTGGTCGGTGCTCACCCCCGTCAGGTCAATCTGCTCGGGGAAACCCCAGGGCGGCAGCACCGGCGTCCAGGTCTGCGTAACGAAGCGCCAGGACTTTTTAAAATGTGAAAACACCAGTGGGTTGCCCAGCAGGAGCTGTTTAACCAGTGTGGCGTCGAACGTCGACACCGAGTTGCTGCCGTTTACGTCGCAGGCAATAATCCGGTACGGATCGGTGATAGCATTTATCCCCGTCAGATGTTGCTGAATGGCCAGGGCGTCGTTGACAAAAATGCCGTTGCTGAAATTGATGTTTTTGACGGGTTTCAAGGTGAAATTACCCGTTTGTGGCAACAAACTGAAACTAAAATCGCCATTCACATCCGTCAGGTCGCTACCGGTGGCACTACCGCTGAGGTCGACGGTGGCTTGTTCAACCGGCGTACTCAGGTCAGTCGACCAAAGGATGGTTCCGCTGATCTCCAGGCAGGCCTGTACGGTAACTGTAAACATGCAACTGCTTTGCAAACCCGCGCCGTCTGTAGCGGTGTAAGTCACCGTGGTGACACCGGCGTTGAACGTCAGCCCGCTGGCCTGGCCGTTGCCGCTGCCCGTCGTGACGCCGCTCAGGGCATAGGTCAATGCCGGCGCCCCGCAATTATCCGAGAATATGGCATCGATGCCTGTGACGGTTGCTGTGCAGGGATCAGCCGTTGTTGGAGGCACGGTTTGGTTAGTCGGGCAACTTACGGCAGGCGCGTCGTTGTCGTTCACCTCGAAAGTCACCGTACAGGTGCTCGTGTTCCCGTGGCCGTCCGTCACCGTGTAATCCACCGCAAATGTGCCGCCGTGGGCAGCGCCGGTGAAAAAATTGATGCTTTGGTTGATCGTCAGCGGGCTGACGCAATTATCCGTAGCCGTGATGCCAAGCGCCGCGGCGGTCGGAATGCTCACTTCGCAGGAACCGTTGCCGTTCGTGTTCAACTGCTGGTTGCCAACCGGGCAGCCGCTGATTACCGGCGCGTCGTTGTCGTTCACCTCGAAAGTCACCGTGCAGGTGCTGGTGTTCCCGTTGCCGTCCGTTACCGTGTAATCCACCATGAAGGTGCCGCCGTGCGCTGTGCCCGTGTGCGTTGTTTCACTTTGATTGATCGTCAGCGGGCTGACGCAGTTGTCCGTCGCCGTGATGCCCAACGCAGCCGCCGTGGGAATATCCAGTTCGCAACTGCCGTTGCCGTTCGTGTTCAACTGCTGGTTGCCAACCGGGCAGCCGCTGATTACCGGCGCGTCGTTGTCGTTCACCTCGAAAGTCACCGTACAGGTGCTCGTGTTGCCATTGCCGTCCGTCACCGTGTAGTCCACCGTGAACGTGCCGCCGTGGGCTGTACCCGTGTGCATCATTTCGCTTTGATTGATCGTGAGCGGGCTCACGCAGTTGTCCACAGCCGTAATGCCAAGCGCCGCAGCGGTCGGGATGTTCACTTCACAGGCGCCGTTGCCATTCGTGTTCAGCACCTGGTTGCCCACCGGGCAGCCGATCACCGGCGGGTCGTCGTCGTTCACCTCGAAGGTCACCGTGCAGGTGCTTGTGTTGCCATTGCCGTCCGTCACCGTGTAGTCCACCGTAAACGTGCCGCCGTGCGCCGCGCCGGTGCAAAATTTCGCTTTGGTTGATCGTCAGCGGGCTGACGCAGTTGTCCGTAGCCGTGATGCCAAGCGCCGCAGCGGTCGGGATGCTCACTTCGCAGGAACCGTTGCCATTCGTGTTCAGCACCTGGTTGGCCACCGGGCAGCCGATCACCGGCGGGTCGTCGTCGTTCACCTCGAAGGTGACCGTGCAGGTACTCGTATTGCCATTGCCGTCCGTCACCGTGTAGTCCACCGTAAACGTGCCGCCGTGGGCTGTACCCGTGTGCATAATTTCGCTTTGATTGATCGTCAGCGGGCTGACGCAATTATCCGTAGCCGTGATGCCAAGCGCCGCAGCGGTCGGGATGTTCACTTCACAGGCGCCGTTGCCATTCGTGTTCAGCACCTGGTTGGCCACCGGGCAGCCGATCACCGGCGGGTCGTCGTCGTTCACCTCGAAGGTGACCGTGCAGGTACTCGTATTGCCATTGCCGTCCGTCACCGTGTAGTCCACCGTAAATGTGCCGCCGTCGGCCGCGCCGGTGAAAAAATTGATACTTTGGTTGATCGTCAGCGGGCTGACGCAATTATCCGTAGCCGTGATGCCAAGCGCCGCGGCGGTCGGAATGCTCACTTCGCAGGAACCGTTGCCGTTCGTGTTCAGCACCTGGTTGCCAATGGGGCAGCCACTGATCACCGGCGGGTCGTCGTCGTTCACCTCGAAGGTGACCGTGCAGGTACTCGTATTGCCATTGCCGTCCGTCACCGTGTAGTCCACCGTAAATGTGCCGCCGTCGGCCGCGCCGGTGAAAAAATTGATACTTTGGTTGATCGTCAGCGGGCTGACGCAATTATCCGTAGCCGTGATGCCAAGCGCCGCGGCGGTCGGGATGCTCACTTCGCAGGAACCGTTGCCGTTCGTGTTCAGCACCTGGTTGCCAATGGGGCAGCCACTGAACACCGGCGGATCGTTGTCGTTCACCTCGAAAGTCACCGTACAGGTGCTCGTGTTGCCATTGCCGTCCGTCACCGTGTAGTCCACCGTGAACGTGCCGCCGTGGGCTGTACCCGTGTGCATCATTTCGCTTTGATTGATCGTGAGCGGGCTGACGCAGTTGTCCACAGCCGTAATGCCAAGCGCCGCCGCTGTGGGAATATCCAGTTCGCAACTGCTGTTGCCGTTCGTGTTCAGCACCTGGTTGCCAATGGGGCAGCCACTGAACACCGGCGGATCGTTGTCGTTCACCTCGAAAGTCACCGTACAGGTGCTCGTGTTGCCATTGCCGTCCGTCACCGTGTAGTCCACCGTGAACGTGCCGCCGTGGGCCGTGCCCGTGTGCATAATTTCGCTTTGGTTGATCGTCAGCGGGCTGACGCAATTATCCATAGCCGTAATGCCAAGCGCCGCGGCGGTCGGGATGCTCACTTCGCAGGAACCGTTGCCGTTCGTGTTCAGCACCTGGTTGCCAATGGGGCAGCCACTGATTACCGGCGGATCGTTGTCGTTCACCTCGAAGGTCACCGTGCAGGTGCTGGTGTTCCCGTTGCCGTCCGTTACCGTGTAATCCACCGTGAAGGTGCCGCCGTGCGCCGTGCCGGTGTGCGTCGTTTCACTTTGATTGATCGTGAGCGGGCTCACGCAGTTGTCCACAGCCGTAATGCCAAGCGCAGCCGCTGTGGGAATATCCAGTTCGCAACTGCTGTTGCCGTTCGTGTTCAGCACCTGGTTGCCAATGGGGCAGCCACTGAACACCGGCGCCTGGTTGTCATTTACCGTTACGGTAAACATGCAGGTTTCCGTACCGCAGGCATTGGTTGCAGTGACGGTTACCGTGGTATTTCCCAGGTTAAAGTTTTCGCCACTACCTGTGCCATTTCCACTCCCTGAAGTAGCGCCACTCAGGTCATAAATCAGGTCAGGAGCCGGGGTTCCGGTTGCCGTAACGGTGTAGTTGGCAAGTGCCGTACACTGGTTACTGGCTGTGTTCACGATGACTGGCCCGACCGGGCAGGCGCTGAAACCAGGCAGCACGCAATTGAGTTCGCCCAGAATATCAAAAGTGTAGGTCGGTTTGTGACAAGCATCGCTGGCGATTTCCACGGTTGCTGTATGTACCGCCGGTGTTGAGCCCGGCGTGTAGGTTACATCGAAGGTCAGCGTGCCGTTGGGCCCCGGAATAACGGCCGGGAGCGTGACGTTGCTGATGTCAAAAAAGGTTGGGTCTGTACCCGTGATGGAGATATCTCCGGCATCTACCGTGAAATCCTGTGTTCCCGTATTGCGGATCGTAAAGGTCCGGGTAATTGGCAAACCGTTGTACTGACCAAAGTCGGTATGGTCGGCCGTGCTGGGCGTCGCATCGCCGTCGGCAATGGTCAGGCCATTGCCACGCACATCGATATTCGGCGCACTGACGGTGATGGTTACGGTACAGATGGCCGTATTTGCCGGCGAGGCGCCATCGGTTGCGGTGTATTGAACAACTACTTGTTGGCCATTGCCGGTCACGGCATAATTGCCCGCCGGAATTGTTTGGGCTTCCAGAATGCTGCCGCCTGCGGTACAATTATCCGTTGGAACAAGCGCCGTTACGTAATCCGGGATAGTAATGGAACAGGGCGCACCCGGGTCGACTGTGATCGTTGCGGTGTTTGCCGGGCAAGCAACTTGTGGCGCAGTTTGGTCTGCAACGGTTACCGTCGCCGAACAGGTTGAAACATTATTGCTGAGGTCGGTCGCTGTGATCACGGCGGTGTGTTCGCCAATATCGTTGCAGGTGAATGTTCCGGCAATATCCAGATCGACTTCATCCAGGCCACAATCATCATTCGTACCATTGTTAACGTCAGACAATTGCAAGTTGTACTCCCCGGCATTGTCCAGGCTCACCGTCACATTTTTACAAAGTGCATTTGGCAGTGTGGTATCCGTCGTATCAACCGTGGTGGAAAATTCGGCGGTACAGCCGTTGGCATCCTCGGTAAAGAACAGGTAGTCGCCTGCGCAAAGGCCGGAAGTTGCCGGGTTGGCTATGGTTACCTGCCAGTCGTCGGTAATGGCTGTTCCGCTGTTCACCGACATACCCAACCGGAGGTTTGTTTCGGAATAAGAAGAGCCGGAATAGATCTGTACATAACTGCCGGTGTTCATTTTACGAATAAAATAGCTGGCGCCGGAGGACTTAAGCACCATTTTTACCTCATACCAGGTATTTTGTGAGAAGCCACCGGGAACAGAACCGGCAAAATTGCCCCTGTTGTTATTCTCTTCGTAAATATTCAGAGCGGTGCCGCTAAATTGAAGGGCATACTGGTAGTCAAAATACGTATTTGTAGTATTGCCGGTACTGTTGCCATGCCAGCCGATCCGGGTGGTTCCGCCCGAGGGATGGTAAAATTTGAAGTAAAATTCCTTGCCCGCTACGCGGCTGAAGGTTTGGTTCGTTCGGATCCGTTTATTCCAGGAACCGTTCCCTGTAACACTCAACTCGTCATTTTGTACGTATGCGCCGCTATTGTTGTCAATGACGAACAAGGTGGTCGAAAGCGTCGTCCCGTCGAAGCCGTGATTTAATTCCGTTCCGGAAAACTGATACGGCGCCAAACCGCCCGTTGGAATAAGCACCACCTGCCCGTCGCAGGTGTTCGGCGCACAGGAGCTGATATCGGTCACATTGCCGCCCAGGCTGAGTTCCGGTGTAATGGTCAGGGGCAGGCTTACCACATCAGTACAACTGTTTGCATCGGTAACCGTAACCATGGCAGTATAAGCGCCGTCCGCGGTATAGGTATGCGTCGTCGTTTGGCCGCTGCCGGTTTGGCTGTCGCCAAAATCCCAGGCATAGGTCAGGCCGGAGCCGCTGCCGCCGGCTGTAAACCCGACAGGTTCATTGATGCATTTCGTGGTTGTGATACTGGCATTGGCATTGATGTCCGGAAGGCTGCTCACTACCACCGAATTGAACGCCCGGCAATTGGCTGCGTCAACGATGGTGACATGGTAAGTCCCCGCCTGCAAGCCGGTCACGGTAGCCGTAGTGGCGTTGTTGCTCCAGGTATACATCAGCGGCGCCAGCGCGCCGGTGGTGCTCACCGAAACCTCGCCGTCAGTCGCCTCGAAACAGATGAGGTCACCGGTCGTACTCGAGCTGAAATTGTAGGAAGCGGGTTGCATCAGTGTGGCAGAAGCCGTCGCACTGCAGCCTGCGTCGTCGGTGACCGTGACGCTGTACGTACCCTGCGCCAGGTTATTCAGCGTTTGCAGGGTGGAAAGTGTATTCCATTTATAAGCATAGGGCATCACGCCGCCGGTAACGTCAGCCGTGACGGAGCCGTTATTGGGCGTGGGGCAAGTCGGGTTGGTTACGTCGATGGTAACAGTCAGGTCGGAAACATTGACAAAGGTCCAGCCGCTGTTATTGCCCTGGTCAATAGATTGATTCGCCGTAAAAGTGGCGCCACCGGTAGCTGTATTGTCCTCCAATTCAATAAAACTTGAATTAACGGTCCCCGCAGCCTGGCTGAAGGTCGCCGGCGCCCCTGGCGTCGTAGCATTGATCGTCAGGCCTTTGGTGCAAGTACCCGTGGCGACCAGGTTGGTTGTGGTTTGGGTACTGCCCGACTCCAGCGACAGCGTTGTGCCCGGCTCTACCGTCAGTGTATTGAAGGTGTTGGAGCCCGTGAGGATGCCCGTCATCGTGGAGAGCGTATGGAACCGCACGTTGTGGTAGCTTTGGTCGCCACCAAAGAAATCCGAACTGCCGCCCTCGCTTTGCACAATGATCTCGCTGGTGCCGGCATCCAGGGTCAGGCCGGTAGCATCCTGCACATCCCATTTGCCGTCGGTGATCGTCACCTTGGAAGCGCCCAGTGTGAGGTCGCGTGTTTCGGTACCGACTGCGTTGAACTCCGTCGTTTTTACGGCATAGCCCTGCGTTTCAAATCCGCCTTTCGCCAGTTCAATGCTGTTGCTCACCGTCAGGGTGCTTGCCAGTTTGTGGCTGCTGCCGTTATCGGCATTTACCGTGGCATCCGTCAGCGTTTTTCCCTGCGTATTGATCGTATAATCAAATCCATCCGCAGCCGTGAAGTTCCAGGAGCCGGTCCAGTTCTGATTCATGTAGGGCGACAACAGGAGATTGCCGAAAATATTCAGATCGACGACCGAACCCGTAAACGTTGGACTGAACAGGGCGGAAAGCCAGTTCATGTTGCGGCACTCGCCGACGATGTCCAGGTTGACCGTTTGGCCTGTCGTGGTAAAGGAGTTGGCATCAAAATAAACATTATCGGAAAAAGAGGGCACTTGCAAGTGGAACACACTTCCGCCGGAAGAGGTCGCCCAGTGCGTGCCGAATTCCGACCAGTTTCCGGAGTCGCCAACCCAGTAATAGCCTACGCAGCCTACGCCAAAAGTGATTCCGGAATTGTTGCCCAAATCAATACCATTCACGCCGGCCTGATAGGTTGCGCCGCCGGTTGCATTGATATCCCGGATCCAGACGTAATCGAAACAGAGTTCGCCCGAGGCCTTGTAAAGTATAGCCTGCGAGCCGGTCAAGGTGGAATTCACCAGGATAGGCGTGCTACCGGTGCCCAGAATTTGCACGTCGCCCGTGAAGGTCTGGGTTTTGGTTGCCCCGAACCGAAGCCGGGTATTCCGGCCGACAGATACGAAACTGCCAAAGGTATTGTTTTGCAGGAAACTGATCTCCGGCCCCTGCACATTCAGCGAAAGGATCACGAAGCTGTTGAAGGTATTCGTTCCTGTGACCTGAATTTGAGGAATGGAGGCAGTATTGCCATAGTCCATATTCAGGGTGAAGCCGGCATAGGTACTGTTGTCGTTCACATTAATATCCCGGCGCCCGATCATGTTGAAACTGACCTCGCCCACGGAATTATTTCCATAAAAATAAATATTACGGGTATTGGAGCCAGTGTACAGGTGGCAGACCTTCAAGTCATTGTAGTTGAGGTTGCCGCCGCGGAAATACTGGTCTTCGTTCTGATCGGTCTCCAGCATGAGTACCGCGCCGCCCATTATGAGGGTAGTATTGGTTGCGTTGGCATACCATTCCCTGCGCACCCGCACCGTATCAGTGCCGGTAAAGTCGAGCAGTTTTAAATCCGTGTAGTTGAAATTCAGGCTGTACCCAAAATCAGCGGCATAACCGTCGGAATAAAACTTGCCCCGCCGGAAATACGTGGTGACACCGGTTGCCGAGGAGAAATCGCTGAGCAGAGTCCAGCTGGCATTGGCATCCCCGTAAAACGTAACCGTCCCGAGAAAAGACTTTCCGGCAAGGTCCAGCGTGTAATTCCCGGCCGGCGGGTACAGGTAGGTCGCCGCCGTGTGGTTCCAGGTCATCCCGGAGAAAAAGGTCACCGAACCGTTCAGGTACAGGTTGCCGTTTTGGTTCCAGGTCATGGCGCTGTTGATGAACAGGTCGCCGCCGACGGTAAGTTGGTTGGAGCCGTTGAAATTGGGCGTATAGGCCACATTGTTCCAGATCATGTTGTTGCAGGTGCCGGTTGTATTCAGGTTTACCGTCTGCCCGGCACCGGTAAAGGAGGCCGCATCGAATACCACATCGTCTTTGGATTCGGGAATGATGCAGCCGTTGCCGGGGCCACCGCTGGTAAACGACCAGTGGTTGGCATCGCTCCAGTTGCCGCTGCCGCCCACCCAGAACAGGGTGATCGGTTGAATGGGGATGTAATTCCAGCCGTTAACCGTACCGGAAACCGTCGTATTGGAAGCGTTAAAAGTGGCGCCGCCCTGTACGGTGTGATTTTGCAGGGTAATCCACTCGGTACTCACCGTGCCGGAGGCCTGGGAGATGACAGAGGTCGTGCTGTTAGCCCCTCTTATTCTTGATTGTTCCAAACAGCTACTCCGGGGTAAAAAATTGCTGGTCGTCAGGGTTCGGCCTGAATAGAAGTACAGGTCAAAACCATTGGGCAGATCAAACGTATTGAAGGTATTGTTGCTTTGCGCCTCCAGGTATACATTACCTGTGCCAAAGGTTTCTACGACAAAATTGTTGAAGGTATGCGGCCCGTTAAAGAAATAGATAGCAGGCTGGCTGCTTCCATAGAAATCAATATCCGCATTCCGGAAGTCGTTTGATCCGTAGAAATACAACTGCCGGGCGCCGGAACCGGTGTAGTTAAAGCGGATATCCAGATCGCGGATGGTATTGTTGTTATAAAAAAAGATACTTCGGGTACTGGAAGTGGCATAATGATGCCGCCCCACTACATCGTGGTACGTTTTATTACCGCCATAAAAATACAGATCATTATTTACGCTCGTTTCCAATAAAATAGTGGCATTTCCGGCTGTGACGCTTGTGTTGGCATTGGTTGAAACGTACCATCGGTACCGCACCCGCAAGGTGTCGGTTCCGGTCAGGTCGATCAAACGCGCATCGCTTCCACTGTAGGCATTGAATTCATACCCGGCATCCACTCCGTAACCGCCCGTCACAAAGCTGCCTTCGTACAAGTTCGTGATGTAATTTGTATGCATCTTAAAATCGCCGGAAAGCGTCCACTTCGGCCCGGAACCGGAGGTTTTGGCATCAAAATAGACCGACCGGGCCAGGGTTTTACCACCCAGGTTGACCAGGTTATTGGTTGAGTCAGAATAAAAATAGATTTCATAGGACGATTGGTTCAGCGTCATGCTGTTGCTCAGAATAAAATCGCCCCGGGCATACAGGGTTTGGTAGTGGTTCCAATTCACCGTGCCCAATACGCGCAAGTCGCCCAGTATATCCAGTTGGTAATTACAGTAGAAGGTCGGGTTGAGGGTCACGCCGCTTGTCCAGGTCATGTTGCGGCACATCCTATTACCGTTCAGGTAAACCGTTTGTCCGGTACCGGTAAACGAATTGACGTCGAAGACCACATCGTCCTGATCGGTGGGTAAACAGCCCGAGGGCGCGCCGCCGCTGGTGAGCGACCAGTGGTTGAGGTCGTTCCAGTTGCCGGTGCCGCCCACCCAGTAATAGGTGATTGGCGTTGGCGGCACAACGGTCCAGCCGGTATTGCCTGTATTGGTGCCGATATTGGAGACGTTCCAGGTGGCTCCGCCCTGCGCCCAAATGCGGGTCAGGTTGACAAAATTTATGCTATTTGTTCCGGCTGCATCCGACAGCCTGGCCTGGGTGCTGCTGGTTGAAAAGATATCGATAAAATTTGTACACAAGCCGGTAGCGATCAGGGCTTCGAGGGTTTGCGTCTGTCCGCCGCCGAAATAAATGTCCATCCCATAGTGTAATTCCAGGGTATCGATCGTATTGCTGTTGTACAAATACACCCTCGGCTGAGCCGTTGGGCAATTAAACCGCATACTGTTCATGGTGTGATTGTCATACACATAGAAATAAGGGGTGTATGTGGTGCTGCTCAGGTGGTTTACGTAGACATTCCGGCTGGTGTAGGGGTCTTGCCAGTACAGCTGCTGATTCCCGTAAATATTAAAGTAGATATCGCGGCAGACCGTGTTATTATCGTACAGATAGATGTAATGGGAGCCACTGGTGCGCAGCGCGTCAATAATCACATCGTTATAGGTTTTGCCGCCGCCATAGAAGTACATGTAGTTGTTAAAATTACTTGGCTGGCGCATGTACAGGACGGCGTCGCCCATGGTCAAGGAAGCGTTATTGTTATTCAGCATCCGCCATTCCCGAACCACCCGCACGGTGTCTGTTCCGGTAAAATCGAGCACTTTTGGATAGTTGTCGCTTGCATACAATCCGACACCAAAATCGACCTCGAAACCGCCGGAAATAAACGTAGCATCATTAAAGTAGACCAGGTAATTCTGCGCAATCACAAAATCGGAGGCAAGCGTCCAGGCGCCGGTACTGCTGCTGCCCGGATTGTCAAAATAAACGGTATGGTTCAGGGTCTTTCCGGCCAAATTGATGGTATTGCCCGAAGTCGTGCCACTGAAATACAGTGTTCCGGACTGGCTCCAGTTCATGCCGCTGTTCAGGGTAATGGATTGCCGCAGGGTAAGCGAACTGCTGAGTTGCCAATCCATCGCACCCAAAACAACAAGATTGCCGTTGATAATGAGTGTTTGATTGCCTATGAAATTCGGACTGGCGTTTACATCGGCCGTCCAGGTCATATTGACAATTTCAGCCGGAAAATCGAGCGTGACGGTTTGATTACTACCGGGAAAGGAATTGATATCGAAAATAACATTATCAATCTTCGAAGGAATACAGCCTGCCGCGCTGCCGCCGCTGGTTAGCGACCAGTGGTTGGGGTCGCTCCAGTTGCCGGCGCCGTCTATCCAGTAGTACGTTTGGGCGCCCAGGCTGGTAAAGTTCCAACCGCTGTTATTTCCGTCGTCGAGCACGTTGGTCGCATTCCAGGTGGCGCCGCCAGTTGCCACCATATCTTTTAAAGAAACATAGTCCAGGTTGTTTGTTCCGGCAGCATCTGTCAGGGTCGCCTGGCTGCCGGCATTGGTTGAAGCAATGTCGATAAAACGGTAGCACAGGCCGGTAGCGATCAAGGCCTCCAGGGTTTGCGTTTGCCCGCTTCCGAAATAGACATCCATGCCGTGGTACAATTCCAGCGTGTCGATCGTATTGCTGTTGTATAAGTATAGTCTCGGCTGAACGGAAGGCGAAACAAACCGGAGGCTGTTCATGGTATGATTACCATAAATCTGAATACTCGGGGCATTATAGATAGAAGAATTGGTATAATTCACATGCACATTTCGGCTTGTAAACCCTGTTTGCCAATACACACTTTGATTTCCTGCAGTATTAAAATAAATATCGCGGCAAACGGTACCATTATCAAATAAATTTACGGAGTGCGAACCGGAAGTGTGTAAGGCATTAATAACAACATCCTGATAGGTTTTTCCACCGCCGTAAAAGTTCATGGTGCTATTGCTGAAGTCAGGCTGATGCAATAGCAAAACAGCCGTACCCATAGTCAGATTGGTTCCGGACCACATAGACCATTCCCGTCTAACGCGGACGGTGTCTGTGCCCGTAAAATCGAGCACCTTGGGTTCACCCCCGTTGGCATACAGGGCATAGCCAAAATCTACTGCATAGCCATTGGAAATAAAGGTTGCATCATAGATCCGGGTATAATAATTCTGTTCCACAGTATAGTCGGAAGCAAGGGTCCAGGCGCCGGTTGCGCTGTTTCCTGTATTGTCAAAAAACACGGTTCGAAAGGCCTTTCCGGCCATATCAATCGTATGCCCGGCTGTCGTGCCGCTGAAATAGACGGTTCCGGTTTGGCTCCAGTTCATGGCATTGTTCAGCGCTATGGACTGGCGCAGGGTAAGTGAACCGCTCAGGTTCCAGTCCATATTCCCCTCGACGTTCAGGTCGCCGTTTACCGTAAGAGCATAACTACTGATGCTGTTGAAATTCGGACTGCCGTTCACATCCGCTGTCCAGGTCATGTTTTTTATTTCGGCAGCGGTGTTAAGGGTCACGGTTTGGTTGCTGCCGGGGAAGGAATTGACATCAAATACCACATTATCGTACTGGATGGGATAACATCCGGCGGAGCTGCCGCCGCTGCTCAGCGACCAATGCGCCGGATCGTTCCAGTTGCCGGTCCCGCCGATCCAGTAATAGGTTTGCGACACTTCAATGTAATTCCAGCCGGTATTGTTGATATCGCTGAGCACATTGGTAACATTCCAGGTGGCGCCGCCCTGCGCCCAGATATCGCGTAGCGTAACCAGTTCCAGGTTGTTGGTTCCGGCCGCATCTGACAGCCTGGCCTGGGAACCGGCACTGGTTGAAGCCAGGTCGATCGGGCGGGTGCACAGCCCATCGGCGATAAGGGCCTCCAGGGTTTGGGTTTGGTTGTAGGCAAAATAGGCGTTCATGCCGTGATGCAACTCCAGCGTATCGATCGTATTGGCAGTATTCAAATACAGCTGCGTTTGGACATAAGGCGTCGCAAACCGGAGGCTGTTCATGGTTTGGCTGGCGCCCACCTGAAAAGTGGGAAAATAACCTGTATTAGTGCTCAGATAATCCACATAGGTATTGCGGCTGGTATAGCTGTTCAGCCAATACACCGCTTGATTGCCGGAAATGTTGAAATAAACATCCCGGCAAACCGTAGCATGATCGTACAAATAGATATAGTGTGATCCGTTGGTGCGTTCTGCATCAATAACCACATCGTGATAGGTTTTGCCGCCGCCATAGAAGTACATGTAGTTATTGTAGTTAAAGGGCTGGCGCATCAGCAACACGGCATTGCCCATCGTTAAGGTCGCATTGGCGCCGTTCAGCATCCGCCATTCCCGCTGTACCCGGACGGTATCCGTTCCGGTAAAATCCAGGACTTTGGGGGTATTATCCTGGGCGTACAAATAATCCCCGAAATCCACATCGTAACCGTCCGAAATAAAGGTGGCGTCATAGATGCGGGTGTAATATCCCTGTGCTACAGTAAAATTGGAAGCAAGCGTCCAAGCCCCGGCTGCGGTGTTGCCGACATTGTCAAAAAAGACGGTTCGAAAGGATTTTCCAGCCATATCAATCGTATGCCCGGCCGTGGTGCCGCTGAAGTAAACGATTCCGGTTTGGCTCCAGTTCATGGCATTATTCAGGGTAATGGATTGGCGCAGGTAGATGGAACTGAACAGGTTCCAGTCCATGTTGCCGGCTACGGTCAGATCGCCATTTACGGTGAGCGTGTAGCTACTACTATTAGTATTAAAATTCGGGCTGGCGTTTACATCCGCCGTCCAGGTCATGTTGTTCACCTCAGCTGTGGTATTCAGCGTTACGGTCTGGTTGCTGCCCGGGAATGCGTTGACATCAAACACCACATTATCCACGGCCGTAGGCGTACAACCAGCCGCACTGCCGCCGCTGGTCAATGACCAGCGCGTCGGGTCGTTCCAGTTGCCGGAGCCGCCGATCCAATAGTACGTGCGTGTAGTCGGCGGTACAATGGTAATTCCCGTAAGGCCGGTATACGACTGCACATCTGTGGCCGTCCAGGTAGCGCCGCTGAAGTTCAGGCGTTCCAGCCGGACATATTCCAGGTTGTTGGCGCCGCCGTCGGTATCCACGATCGAAGCATTCGGGGTGGAGTTGCCATAAATGTAGGTCACCTGTTGGCAGTTCCCGTTCGACACCAGCCCGGTCAGCGACTGGGTCCGGCTTTGGTAAATCCGCCAGTACATTCCCGGCGCCAGGCTGACATTTCCGAAGGTATTGTTGTTGTCGCAATACAGGCGGGGCAGTTGGCCGGCGGCGCTGATCGTAAAATTGCCGAAGGTGTTGATCCCGTAAATGAGATTTTCGTTGAGACTTACGTTTTCAATCCTGGTGTACGCAAGCGATACATTTCCAAAGGTGTTGCTGGTGTTTTCCAGGTAAATTCTCGACCGGTTGTTGAAGGTGATGGACATATCGCCGTACGTCGTGTTGTTGTCGCGAAACCGGATGTAATACGACGAAGTTGAATTATTCAAGTGGTCGATCACGACATTGCCGAAGGTTTTGCCGCCACCCTCTATAATTTGTTCTATGGCGCCTGTAGTACGCAGGAGCAGCACTGCGCTCCCCATGGTCAGCACGGTACTCGCACTGGTATTCAAGCGGTATTGGTATTGCACCCGCACGGTGTCGGTGCCGGTATAATCCAGCGTGCGCACCGTACCCCCGTCGTCGCCGTCGAAATATTGGCCGTAGTCCACTTCATGGCCGTTCGAGCGAAAAATGCCGGTGTAGTGATCGGTAGTGCCGGTCGCTTTAAAGTCGTCCTGCAGGATCCATTCGCCGCCGGCACCGTCGAAGCGCACATTCGTGAAGGACTTGCCTGCGCTGGTTATGGTTTTGCCGGTAGTAGTGGCGTTAAAAATCACTGTACTCAATTGGTTGAAGGTACAGGCGGCATTCAGGGTCAGACTCCCGCCAACCGTCAGGGTGTTTGAGTGGGTATAGTTTGTTGCGCCGTTGACAATAGAAAAATTGCCGCCTACCGACACGGCGCCGCTACCGGGGTTAAAAGCGAACGGCGCATTATCCATCAGGAAATCACCCGCCACATCAATCGAAGCACTACTGGCCGAGAAACTGGCCGGCGTCAGATTTTGCATCGTGAAATTGCCCCCCACGATCAGCGAACCGCTGGTCCGGAAAAAGGACATGGAATTGTTTGCCAGGGTTAAATTGCCGTCAACCGAAAAGACCCCTCCGGATTTATTGAAACTCATATCGACGCCATCCACCAGGAAGTCGCCGGAAACCAACAAGTTCCCATTGGCATGCGTATAGGTAAACACCCCGCCGGACACCTGGAAATTACCATCGACATTCAGGTTGAACCCGGATGCCACAAAACCGGGATTATTGGTCACCCCGTCCCAGGTAAAATCCATGCAATATGCCTCCTGGTTGACTGTAACCGTTTGGCCTGCCCCCGTAAAGGAGTTGGCATCGAAAACAACATCGTCCAAAATACTTGGAACAATGGTGTGCTTGGTGGTACCGCCTGAGGTGGTGGCCCAGTGGGACAAGTCATTCCAGACACCACTGCCTTCGACCCAATAATAGGTATTTTGAGCATCAAGCAGGTTACAACACCCGATCAATCCTGTCACAAGTACGATGCGGGTTAATTGCAGCGGAAGCAACCGAAAAAAACAAGCTGTCAACCGGGAACTTTCTGGATAAACACTTTTCATAAGACAACAATTAAATCATGATTATTAAACTGCCATTGTCCGGGGCTTAACAAGCCACAGACTGAAAACCGAAACACAACGAGGCAGGCCACCTGGCTACCGCCAGGTCGTCATCTTCAGGAAAATATAAAATTGAAATGCCCGCTAAACACGGGTAAAAGGAGAGCGAAATTACAGATGGCTTACGCCGGATCATTTGCCGCTCATGAGTATACGGATTAAATTCTGGATTAAAACCGGATTAAAAAAACCTGCGCCAAATTTCAAGTCTTATCTCTAAACGCAACGTCTATTCAAACCTAAATATCGGGTTTCCAGAGCTTAAAATTGGGGCCACCGGTACACCGCCGACAGCTCACGGCACCGGCGATTCTCCAAACCGCTCCCGGTAGAGGCGCGACAAGTAGTTGGCTGTCCGAAAGCCCACCGACCGGGCGAGGGCACTGAGGTTTTCGACTTCTCCCGATTCAATTTTTTCCCGCGCAACCAACAGGCGCACGTCCTGGATATACTGGTTTGCCGACATGCCGGAGTATTCACGAATTTCGCGGTACAAGCTTTTGCGGGAGGCGCCCATCAGTCGGGCCAGGCTTTCCACATTGAACTGCGAATCGGCCAGATTTTCGCGCACGCAGCGTTGCAGCCGTTCCAGCCATTCACCGCCTGCCGCATGCCCGTCCACAGCGCGGTCGTCGATGCCGGCCGGCGCAGGCCTTCGGTGTTTGTGGTAAAAACGGCGCAACTTGCGGATTTGACCCAGCAGTTCATCATCCGGCATTGACGCCGCTTTTTCGCCGGAAAGCAACTCGTTGAGTTGTAATTTAAACCGGTCAACCTGCCGAAGTGCCCCGGCCTGTTCTTCGTACCGCTGCCGGTATTCAGCCAACAACCGGTTTGACCGGCGCAGACGGAAAAACAACACCAGACAGAGCCCGAGCATACCTGCTAGCAGCAAGATCAATGCAGGTATGGCCGGCATCAACGAAAATTCTGAAATGTTCAAATTCAGCACAGGGCAAAATTCAGGTATTGCCAGGAGCTAAATCCGTCAATCTGGTAGCTGAATCCGTCAAATTTGCGGGGAAAGGCGGTGGGGGCAGCAATGTATGGGGGTTACAGTGTAACCCGTCAGGTCAAATTTTCAACAAAGCCCCCCCCCCCACTGCTGGCGGGGCTTTGTTGAAAATTCGACCTGACAGGTTATTAATTCCCCACCCCGCTAACCATAAACACAAAAGGATTTTCCGGCATGTCGTTGTGCGTAATAACCACGATGGCCCAACGCAGACCTGGGCCGGTAGGTTTAAATTCAATGGTAAAGCCAGCGCTGCCGGCTGGCGATACTGAGGAGGGCGGTTGGGCCGTGACGGTAAAGTCAGCCGCATTTGCGCCGGCGACGGTCACCAGGGGCACCCCTGTTAAATTCAGGGGTTTGGAAGCATAGGCATTCCCAATGGAAAACACCTGACTGACCGGGGTGCCAATCGGTGCCCCGCCGAAATCGGTGCCATTGGAAGCACTGGGGGTATAATCGCGATTTTCAATCGGGTTGCCGTTGCTCCCCAGGTCAATTTGAGCGGGTGCGTTGAGCCGGAATATCCGCGCATGCCCGCTGTTGGTGCCGTTCCCACCGTTGTAGGGCGCCCCGGCTGCTATCGTCAGACCGTCGGCCGACAGGCTCACCGACCAGCCCAATTGGTCGCCCGGCGCTTCGCCGTCCAGGTCCAAGCCCTGCTTTGTCCAAACCCCGCCAAGCAATTTGTACACCCGCACGTGGCCGCTTTGGCTCCCACCACCGTCGTTCCCATAGGCAGCAATGGCAACCGTCTGGCCGTCTGGCGACAGGCTCACCGAAGAGCCCGAAAAGTCATTGGGGGCTTCCCCGTCAATGTCCGAGCCAAGCTGCGTCCAGGTCCCGCCGACCAGTTTGTACACCCGGGCGTGGCCGCTGTCGCCGCCGTTGCCGTCGTTGCCCTTGGCGCCAATGGCGACCGTCTGGCCATCTGCCGAGAGGCTCACCGAGTAGCCCGATTCGTCGCCCGGGGCTTCCCCGTCGATATCCGAGCCCTGCTGCGTCCAAACGCCGCCGGTCAGTTTGTACACCCGGACATGTCCGGCATTGCTGCCGTTGCCGCCATTCCGCGGGGCGCCGACCGACAGGGTTTGGCCGTCGGCCGACAGGCTCACCGACCAGCCCAGCCAGTCGGACAGGCCTTCGCCATTGATGTCGGAGCCCTGCTGGGTCCAAACGCCGCCGATCAATTTGTACACCTGTACCTCCCCGGTATTTGGGCCATTGCCGTCATTTTCTATCGCACCGATGGCGACCGACTGCCCGTCTGCCGAGAGGCTCACCGAATAACCGAACTGGTCATAGGCTGCAGCGCCGTTTAAGTCCGAGCCGAGCTGCGTCCAGACGCCGCCGACCAACTTAAATACCCGAACCTGGCCGCTATTAATCCCGTTGTCGGCATTAAAATGCTCGCCGATGGCGACTGTCTGACCATCGGCAGAGAGGCTCACCGAATAGCCCGATTCGTCGCCGGAGTGTTCGCCGTTGATATCGGAGCCCTGCTGGGTCCAGACTTCGCCAGACAACTTGAACACCCGGACATGGCCGCTACCGCTCCCGTTGCCGGCATTCAGGGGTGCGCCGATGGCTATCGTCTGGCCGTCCGCCGACAGGCTTACCGATCGGCCCGACAAGTCGCCTGCGGCTTCGCCGTCGATGTCCATGCCCGACTGCGTCCAGGGCTGATCTTGCGACGCGGTTCCGTAGCCCTGTACCGAAAAGGTATAGGGGTTTTCGTCGCAGTCGTTATTGGCAATGCTGATGCCGGCGGTGCGCAGGCCGGAAGCCGAAGGTGTAAAACTCATAATGAAAATGGTGTTGTTTCCGGCCGGAATGGTTGCCGGCAGGCTGATGCCGCTTACCGAAAAATCAGCCGCATGGGCGCCGGTGAAGGTGATGCCGCCTGCGGGGATCGTGAGGGCGCCCGGGCCGGTATTTTCAATGGTGAAGGTGTCGGCTTTCACGCCCGTGGACAGGGTGACGATGCCGAAATCGGTGTTGTCGGATGGGTCGGGGGAGGTGTCGTTGTTGAGGATGTCGAGGTTGTTGCTTTTTAGGTTGATTTCACTGTTAGGAATTCCCAAAAGGATCGAGACCGAGGCTGAACCGACATTCGCCGTAACAAAATCCTGATTCCCGTCTCCGTTAAAATCGCCAATCGCGACCGAACTCGGAAAATTACCCACCGATACGGTCGTCGTGCCGCTGAAACCGCCCAGACCGTCGCCTAAGCGGATCGAGATTTGTAGTAAGTATAATTCGCCGCAGCAAAATCCTGATGGCCATCCCCGTTGAAATCTCCGATCGCGACCGAATACGGTCGTCTTGAACCAACCGATACGTTTGTCGTGCCGCTGAAACCGCCCATACCATCGCCCAGGCGAATCGACACTGTTTTGGAACTATAATTCGCTGCAGCAAAATCCTGATAACCATCCCCGTTGAAATCCCCGATTGCGACCGAATGCGGGCTTGAATCAACCGATACGTTTGTCGTGCCGCTGAAACCGCCCAGACCGTCGCCCAGACAGATTGAAACCGTATTGGAATTAACATTCGCTGCAGCAAAATCCTGATAACCATCCCCGTTAAAATCGCCAATCGCGACCGAATACGGGCTTGAACCAACCGATACGTTTGTCGTGCCGCTGAAACCGCCCATACCGTCGCCCAGACAGATTGAAACCGTATTGGAATTAACATTCGCTGCAGCAAAATCCTGATAACCATCCCCGTTAAAATCCCCGATCGCGACCGAACGCGGTCTTATACCCACTGACACGTTCGTCGTGCCGCTGAAACCGCCCATGCCATTGCCTAAGCGAATCGAAACTGTATTTGAACTATAATTCGTCGCAGCAAAATCCTGCTTCCCGTCCCCGTTAAAATCTCCGATCGCGACCGAATATGGGCTTAAACCCACCGGCACATTCGTCGTGCCGCTGAAGCCGCCCAATCCATCGCCTAAGCGGATAGATACCGAGGCTGAACCGAAATTCGCCGTCGCAAAATCCTGATAACCATCCCCGTTAAAATCGCCGATCGCGACCGAATACGGGTGAGAACCCACCGGCACATTCGTCGTACCATCAAACAACGCCTGACAACGCAGCGTTGGGTCCGTTACCGTCAGCGTAAATGTCGCTGTACTCGTGCCATTGCCGAAGGCTGTTACGGTTACTGCGTAAATTCCGGCTTGCAGAGCATCCGTCACCGTCACCACACCCGTGGTGGGATGAACACTCAGCAGACCCGTAAAATTGGTATTCGTAGATGCCGTCGCAGAAGTGGTATTCATCGGCGGCATATCCGGAACGACAATAGTATTTTGTCCAGCCACCACCGTAGCATTAGGGTATGATCCGAGTATAGGTGCGGATGCACTCATTCCTGTCGAGGTAGGTCTATTTGAATTTTCATCGTACCCGTCAAATGTCATCTGTGCCAGAGGCTGATTTACCCGTTCAAAGCTTTTTGCTTCCAACCGAGACCGATAGCGCCAATAAAAAAAGCACAAAGCCGATTTTTAACGTTCGATAAGCCAACTGGACCATTGATGTTTTGCACGAGAGTACTGATCTGGTAGTCATAGAATTCATTTTTTAAAAAGGGTTAAAATGGCTAACAATGCGCCAGGCTGATAGTGAGGGGGTGACTGGCAGTCACCCCCTCACTTGGTCCCCCGCACAGCAAAAGGGAACATGAACCGCGCATACCATGCATGCACACAAAATCATTTTTGGGAAAAAGAATATTTATAATCGGATTGTCCCACCTCAGTTGGGAACAAAAAGGAGAGCAAAAGCGCAAAAAATCCAAATATCGCAGGGGCCGGCGCTCCAGAAAAAAGGATGCAGATTAAAGGGATTATTCGAATTGGTAAGAGGCAAATATACTTCATAAAAAAAATCACCCCTGCCGGTCTATGCGCTTGGGCCAGTTCGGCACCAAAGCCCGTAAATCTTCCTCCAATATTTCAGGCAAGTGTTCTGCATCTTCGATGGGCGGCAACAAAACAGCCCGCTCCGAAAATGCCGTCGGCAAATAGCGCTCGATCATACGCGCTACCTTGGCCAGCACCTCAAAATAAACCGGGGAAGTGGCGTAGCCCGCTTTGGCAATTTCCTCAAAAAAGGCCATCGGGTCTTTGCCGACTTTGAGCGCGGCTTTGTAGCGTTTGTTTTTCAGAAAAAACCTGGCGTGGTCGTCGAACGAACCTTTCGGGCTGCTGTATTTCCGGAACCAGTCTTTCACCTTGTACTTCCAGCGTTTTGGAACCCACCTGCTCGATCGACAGGACCTTCGGAAAAAGGTGCCCCTTGTCCGGGCTCGACAGGTATTCGGTGGTGACCACCAACTGGCGCTTGTGCGGTTTGTCCGTAGCCTTGGCTTTGATGCCGAAAAACATGTTGCCAGGCGCCTTTTCCCCCCAGCCGCTTTCCAGGGCGGCCTGTGCAAGAATGGCAACGGCACTGATGCCGGTTTTTTCCTGCGTTTTCAGCGCGAACGGATGGAATTTTTCCACAAAATCCTTGGGTAAAAGTTTCATCTTCAATCGGATTTTATAGGGTTAAAACTACAAAAATTTAATAGGTTCACCCTTCAAACACATTTGCGTATGACCTACTCCACCGGCGCTACCCTCCTTTTTTCGAGCCTGTTTCTTTTTTCCTGCAAAAACGCCCCCGACGATGATTTTTTGCGCGCTGAAATGCCTGAAGCAGAACCGGTTAAGGCAAGTACTACCTTTGAATTGATCCCGGTCTCCCGCTCCGGCATCGACTTCGTGCCCGAAATCCAGGAAAGTTTTCAGTACAATTTCCTGCTCGACCCCTACGAGTACAACGGCGGCGGCGTGGGCATCCTCGATATCGACAACGACGGCCTGCAAGACCTGTTTTTCACCCATCGCTTCAACGGCTGCCGGCTCTACCTCAACAAGGGCAATTTCCAGTTTGAAGATATCTCGGAGGCTTCCGGAGTCGCCCAATTTTCCGGCCTGAAAACCGGCGTTGCAGTGGTGGATATCAACGGCGACGGCTGGCAGGACATCTACGTGTGCCGGACCTGGCTGACCAATTTGCCGGAACGGCGCAACCTGCTGTTTGTCAACAACGGGAACAATACCTTCGGTTTGAAGACATTTCCAAAAAAGCCGGCATCCACAACCGCGCCTACGGCCTGAGCGCTACCACCGCCGATTTCAACGACGACGGCTGGCCTGATCTGCTGGTCGCCAACGATTTTGTAATGCCGGATTTTCTCTACCTGAACAACCGCAAGGGCGGTTTTAGCGAAGAAGCCGACCGCTGGTTTGCCCACACTGCCAACCACTCCATGGGCTGCGACATTGCCGACCTGAACAACGACGCCTACCCCGACATCTGCATCCCCGATATGCTGGGTTCCACCCCGCAACGCCAAAAAGAACTCATGAGCAGCATGATCATCGAACGCACCCGGCTGCTCGAAAAACAGGGCTACGGGGTGCAGCAAATGCGGAATGTGCTGCAGGTGTTTAACCCCACCCCCGGCCCCTCCCCCCGGGGGGAGGGGGGCTTGCCCTCTGCCAGACTTCAATCTTCCAGAGGGGGTACTCCCCTCCCCCCGGGGGAAGGGGTTGGGGCTGGGGGTGGGGCCTACGCCGAACTAGGCTGCCAGGCCGGCATCGAAGCCACCGAATGGAGCTGGGCGCCCTTGCTCGCCGATTTTGACAACGACGGCTGGAAAGATATTTTCATCACCTCCGGCGTTTACCGGGATTTGAACGACCTCGATTTCTTTTTTTATACCGCCGACAGTTTGAAAAAAACCGGAGGAATCACCGAAGGCCGGTTTGAAAATTTTGAAGCCTTTGCCGGTAAAATGTCCAGCTATCCGGTGGCCAATTTTATGTATAAAAATACCGGCAGCTTGCCGCTAACCAATGTTTCCGAAGCCTGGGGGCTGGGGCACAAGGGCTTTTCCAACGGCGCAGCCTATGCCGACCTCGACAACGACGGCGACCTCGACCTGGTGATCAACAACCTGCGCGAACCAGCCTCCGTGTATGAAAATAAAGCCGCGCAAACCAATCAAAACCATTGGCTGCAAATCAAATGCCGGGGCACTGCGCTCAACCCAACCGGCACGGGGGCGAAAATTTGGGTGCAGGCCGGCGGACAGGTTTTTTACCAGGAAATGACGCCCGTCCGCGGGTTTTACTCTTCGGTGGAACCCATTTTTCAGGTCGGGCTTGGCGCCATCAAATCCATCGATCGGGTTTCGATTGAATGGCCGGGCGGCATATCACAGGTATTGGAAGCGGTGCCCGTTGACCAACGCCTGACGCTGGATATTGCCCAGGCACAACCCGGGCACGTTCCCCGCCCTACCCCACCGGTACCGGTATTTTCGCCACTTGCAGCCGGTTTGCTGCCCAAATTTTCCCACCGGGAAAACGACTTTGAAGATTTCAACCGCGAGCGCTTGCTCCTGCACCGTTTTTCCCGCACCGGCCCCTGCCTCGCCAGCGGCGACGTGAACGGCGACGGGATCGACGACCTGTTCGTGGGCGGCGCTGCCGGGCAACCCGGCGCCTTGTTTTTGCAAAATACAAATGGGGGCTTCACAGCGCTGCCGCAACCCGCCTTCGCAGCCGATGCCCGGCATGAAGACTCCGGAGCCTTGCTGTTTGATGCCGACGGCGATGGCGATCTCGATTTGTACGTGGTTTCCGGCAGCAACGAGGAGGATGCCGGCTCCGATTTTTACCAGGACCGATTTTATGTGAATAACGGCAAAGGCAGTTTCAGCCGGGCGCCCGATGCGTTGCCGCAATTCCGCGAAAGCGGCTCGGCCGTACGGGCACAGGATATCGACAACGACGGCGACCCCGACCTGATCGTGGGCGGGCAGTTCGTGCCGGGGAAATTCCCTGAACCGGCAAAAACGTACCTGCTGCAAAACGATGGCCAGGGGCACTTCACCGTCCTGACGCCTGCAACGGGTTTGCCGGGCGGGATTGCTGACCTTCAATTCGCTGATCTGGACAACGACGGCAAAACCGAACTGATCACCTGCGGTGAGTGGGCGTCGATCCGGGTGTTTCATCTTGATGAAAAAAACTGCACCGAGCTGACGGACAAATTTGGGTTGAGCAATAGCCAGGGCCTGTGGAACTGCCTGTCGGTCAGCGACCTGGACGGCGACGGTGACCTCGACCTGGTGGCCGGCAACGAGGGGCAGAACACCCGTTTGCACGCCGCGCCGGGCGCGCCGCTCCGGCTTTTTGCCCTCGATTTTGACCTGAATGGCAGCATTGATCCCGTTGTGGCCATTGCCCATGAAGGTCGCTATTATCCCCTGGCACAGCGCAATGAGTTGGCAGCCCAAATGCCCAACCTGATCAAGACAAAATTTTTGCGCTACCGGGCCTACGCCAAGGCATCCTTGGAGGAGGTTTTTGATTTGAAAAAATTGCGCGCCGCGCAAAAACTGGAGGTCCGGTATTTGGAAAACTGCTGGTTTGAAAATAAAAACGGGCGGTTTGAAATCCACGCCCTGCCCTGGCAGGCACAAGGGTCGTGCGTCAACAGCATCGTGGTGCGCGATTTCACCAAAGACGGGAAGCCGGACTTGCTGTTGCTGGGAAACGATTCCAACAACCTGCCTGAAACCGGCCCGTACGACGCTTCATTTGGAGCATTGCTGGCCCGGAAGGACAGCGGCTGGCAATACGTGCCAAACCGGCAACACGGCTTGTGGGCGCCCGGAGAAGCGCGCACCGCACAAATTCTTTCAACAACGTCGGGGCAGCAGATGCTTTGCACCGGATTTAACAATAGCGCACTGTGGGCCTGGGTATTCTAAATATATCCGGAGTAAAATACTTTTGTTTATTCCGGCAACATTTTGTTTATCCATTGATATATTTGCCGAAACATCACCATGACAAAATATTAAACCATACTTCACATGAAAATTCCATTTTGGCTTATTGCCCTGCTCTTTGTAGGCTATTCGATCTGGGCCGTCAACAAATGGCATTGCGTGCAATGTCAATGTTGCGACGGGCAGACGCCGCCTGCCGAAGCAGCAAAAAAAACAAGTGGGGTTCCGCTATTTAGCTGGAATGCCGACAAACCCGAAGCCGACGCCAATTTTGATGCCTGGAAAAAGGCCCTCATTGGCAGCGGCGGGCAGGGCGACACCTTGCAGATCACCGGTTGGTACCGGGCCGGCGAAACAAACAACACCAAAGCATCCGATCTGGGGATGGCCCGGGCTGAAGCCCTGAAGGCGATGATGATGCCCGGTGTGCCCGATAGCCGTATCCACCTCAGCTCCAAACTGGTGGAAGACAGCCTGGCCGAAGGTGGCCCGGCCCGCGAATCCGCCGGCTTTTCCTGGATAAAGATGGTGCTGGCACAGGAAGCGGGGGCGATTATCGAATCGGACAACGACGTGACCTTCCTTTTTCCGTTTAATTCAACAGAAAAAGACAAGGACCCTGAAGTGGATGCATACCTGAAAAAACTGGTGGACAAGCACAAAACAACCAGTGCCACATTTGTTGTGGTCGGGCATACCGACAATGTGGGCGAACCCGACGACAACATCAAACTCGGCATGGGTCGTGCCAAGGCAATCGCCAAATTTTTACAGGACAACGGCATTGCTGCCAGCCGCATCAAGGTCGATTCAAAAGGCGAAGCCGAACCAGTGGCCAGTAACGATACCGACGACGGCCGCCATCAAAACCGGCGCGTCGTGCTCACCACCAACAATTAATTAGTCAAAACAAACTCAACCATGCTTTTCTCTTATATCCTTCTCCATGTTCCGTCTTTCACGGACAACCTGCCGGTTGGCCTGGCACTTTGCATCGTGCCGTTTATCCTGGGCTGGCTGGCCGCCTATGTGTACCACAAAGTTTCCGCACTTCGGACCGAAAACACCGAATTGAATGCCAAAGTGAAGGAGCAGACCAATGAGATCACCGAACTGCGCATGAAAATTTCGCAATTGGAAGCCGATCTTGAAAGCAAAAACAACGCGCTGCGCAAAGCCAAGGATGACCTTATCATGTGCGAAAGCGAGCGCAACGCCCTGCGCGAACAGACCGAAGACGGCGGCAAAGCCAAAACCGCAACCAAAGCAACAGCCGCAAAAGCACCGGCGGTCCCAACGTTCAACTTCGCCGGTAAAAAATTCAAAAAAGACGACCTGCAAATCGTCGAAGGTATCGGACCGAAAATTGCCGAATTGCTCAATAAAGCCGGTATCGAAACCTGGGAACAACTGGCCATGACCTCGCCGTACCGCCTGCGCGAAATCCTGGACGGCGGCGGATCGCAGTTCAATATTCATGATCCGGAAACCTGGCCGCAACAAGCCGACCTGGCCGCTACCGGAAAATGGGACGACTTGAAAAAATTGCAGGATGAACTGGACGGCGGGAAGGCCTAAAACAAAACCTGTCAGGTCCGATCTTAAAAAAAATGGCCACGCCGAGGCGTGGCCATTTTTTTTAAGATCGGACCTGACAGGTTAGGCATGCTCCACCCGAGGCGCCAGCAACTTGTACAACACCGGCGTCACAATCCGCGACAACAACGTGGAGGAAATCAAGCCCCCGATCAATACGTATGCCAGCGGTGAATACAGCGGGTTTTCCTCAATGGCCAGGGGCGTCAAACCGCCGATTGCGGTGAGCGAGGTCAGTAAAATCGGCACAAAACGGATCTCCCCGGCTTTCTGGATCGCATCATCGAGCGATTCCCCTTCCACCCGCAACTGGTTGGTAAAATCGACCAGCAAAATCGAGTTTTTCACCTCGATACCCATCAGCGCGATCAGACCCACCACCACGGTGAACGAAAACGGATAACCTGTGATCAACAGCGCCAGCACCGCGCCGATAATTCCGAGCGGAATCACCGACAACACAATGATGGTGCTCCGGAATGTTTTGAACTCCAAAATCAGCACGGCCAGCAAACCGAAAATGGTGATCAAAATAATTGTACCCATACCGCCAAACGAACGCTGGCTGGTTTCCACCTCCCCGGCAATCACGTAGCGGGTACCTTTCGGCCAATCCATTTTTTCGAGGTTCTCCTGAATAGCGGAGTTGATGTCGCCGGCAAAAAAGCCGCTTTTCACGAACGCAGTAACGAGGGTATAGCGGTCTTTGTCGTAGTGCGTGATGGTGTTAGGCGAGCGGTCAAACTCAAGCGTGGCTACCTGATTGAGCGGCACGGAGGCGCCCGTCAGGCTGTTTACGTAAAGGTTTTTCAACACATCCAGCCCGGCAAATACCGTTTCTTTCGGCAAGGTCACGGTCAGGTTGTAGGCATCGCCGTCGGGGTTGGTGAAACTGCCCGCATTCAAACCGGCTACCGCCAGACGGACCATCCGGTCGATCTCGGCAACCGGAATACCGAGCGAAGTCGCTTTGTCCTTGTTGATCTTTACCCGCAGGTCGGTTTTGATGGTAGCGATCGGGTTGTCCACATAAATTGCCCCGGGAATACCGGCCACCATTTCTTCCACCCGGCCGGCTACCGAACGCAACGTGTCGAGATTTTCACCAAAAATGCGCAGCGCAACCGGCGCCTCAATGGGCGGCCCCTGCTCGAAGTTTTTCACCGTGATCACCGCGCCGGGCATGTATTTGAACTTGTCCCGGAGTTCGTCGATCAGCGCCACTTTCACGGGCGGCGGGGTACGCTCCTGCAACTGCACCAGTATCTGACCGTAGTCGGGGCTCTCGTTCCGCGGGATAACGTTGTAGTAAATCCGGGGGTTACCGCGGCCCACGTTGGCCATGTAGGAAACAATACGCGCCGAAGCGCCATGCCCCGGGTACAAGGAAGTTTGCAGCTTGACACCGGGGTTTTCGCCCGGCTCCAGGTTTGTTTTTTGCGCCAGCGGATTAGCCTTGATTTCATCGGCCAGGTAGGTTGCGAGCACCGAATCCACCTGATGCATCACGCGGTTGGTCTGTTCAAAATTGGTGCCCGGCGCCGTCTCGATATCGATGTAAAACATGGGCCGTTCACTGGCCGGAAACACCGTAAACCCGGCCCGGCCCGCCAAACTCAACACCCCTGCAAAAATGGCGACGGCCACCACCATCGTCCAACGCGGGTACTGCAAACCCAGGTGCAACAAGGGCGCATAGGTTTTGGAAATCGCCCATTTCATGCCGCGCAGGAACAAATTGCCGCGCGGGTCGTGGTGCTCGGCCAGGAGCCGGCTGCCCAAAAACGGCACGATCGTCAGCGAGACAAACAACGAGGCCAGCACTGTGGTCACCACCGCCATAGGCAGGCTGCGGATAAAGTCGCCGGCGGCTTCGGGCAAAAATACCAGGGGCAAAAAGGCCAGGATGAGTGTGGCCGTACAACCTAATACCGCCAGTCCGATTTGCTTGGTGGCCAGAATAGCGGCCTCCCGCCTTTTGTAACCCTCGCGGAGCCAGCGCTCGATATTTTCCACGACAACGATGGAGTCGTCGACCAGGATACCCAGCGAAATGATCAGGCCGACAATGCTGAGCTGGTTCAGCGAGTAGCCCAGTTGGTCGAGCGCAAACAACCCGATGGAGATGGACAACGGAATGGAGATCATCACCACCAGCGAAGCCCGGGTGCCCAAAGGCAGCAGCGTGAGCAAAACCAGCAAAATGGCGATGGCAAAATCTTTGGAAAACCGGCCCAGGCGCTTGTGCACGGAGTCGTTTTGGTCAAAAACCTTTTTGAAATCCATGTTGGCCGGCAGGCCCGATTGGTAGGTAGCCAATACCTTGTCGACTTCTTCACCCACATCAAAAATATTTTGCCCGTTTTTCATACGCGCCGTAACCAACACACATCGCGCGCCATTGAAACGGGTAAAATGGCGGGGTTCCTCGTAGGCGTAGTTCACATCGGCGAGGTCTTTCAGGTAAACGATCTTCCCGTTGTTGGCAAACACGATGGTGTTGCGCACCTCATCGATATGCTCGTAGTCGCCGCTGGTTTCTACAAAAAACTGGCGTTCGCCGACATTGACCGAACCGCCCGGAATCGAAATATTTTCACTCTGCAAGGCGCCCAACACCCGGCTCACCGGGATGCCTTCGGCCGCCATGCGCGGCAGGTTGAGGCCGATGCGTACTTCGCGCTCGGGGAAACCGTAGGTGTCGGCGCCTTTGAGGCCCGTTATTTTTTCGAGCATATCCTCCAGCCGCTCGGCTTCCTGGCGCATTTGATCCCAGGAGGCGTTTTCCGAAATTATTGCCATTTGCATCATGGCCACATCGGAGGCGGAAAACCGCTGAATATCGATCCGGTAAATATCCTGGGGCAGGTCGGAGCGCAGGGCATTGATTTCCCGCACCACTTCCTCGTATTTTTTATCGGGATCCTGCCCGTGTTTGAATTCGAGGGTGAGCACCATCAGGCCGTTGGACGATACGGAGCGCATCCGGTCGATATTTTCCAGGGCGCCGAGTTTGGCCTCCACCTTGTCGACAATTTTATCCTCGATTTCAGCCGGGCCCGCGCCGGGGTACAACATGATTATGGTGAAACCGGGCGCTTCAAATTTGGGGTCTTCCGCCCGGGGCATATTCAGCAGGGAGCCGATACCCAGGGCCATCACCGCCAGAAACACGATGAAGGTAAACTGGCTGTTTTTAACGGAAAATTCGGCAATTTTCATGGCGGATAGATTGTATTTGGACGGATTGGGTCAGTTGTGTTTTTTTTAAAAATCCAGGTAATTTCAGCGGTTTGTCACTGCTTCCGGTTTGGCTTTTTCGCCGGCTTATTCCATTTTTTTACTTTCTTTTTCTCCGTCAAATACGGCGCCCCGGAGGTAATTATTTCGGTGGTCTCGGGCAGGCTTTCGGCCAAAACGGCCAGGCGCCCCTCCAGAAAGGCCACCCGAACAGGCATTTTTTGTACGCTTTCGCCATCCGGCTGCAGGGCAAATACAAAGGCTTCCTGTCCGTCGCCTTCGATGATGGCCTCCACAGGCACCACGGCGTAGCGGCGGGCTTGTTGCGGCGAAATATCCACCTGGGCAAATAGCCCGGGTGCAAAGCGTTTGCCCTGCGGGCGAATACGAATTTCCACCGGATACAGGCCATTGGCCGGGTCGGCGGCGGGTGCCAGGTCGGAAACCCGGCCCTGAAATACCGTGCCGGGGTGTGCATCCATCGTTACTTCGGCAGGCATGCCGGTGCGCAGGCGCGCCCAATCGCGGTCGCTCACATTGACCTTCACGACCCAGTCATCGGTACCCGTTTCGAACAATACAAAAACCGGCGTACCCGGACCGGTGATCTCCCCGGCATTCATCAGTTTTTTGATGATCTTGCCGCCGCGCGTGGCACGGATTTCGGCATACTGCTGGTTGAATTTGGCGATGCGCACGCTTTCTTTGGCAACATCGCGGCCGGTAGTGGCATTTTGCAGCAGTTCGAGCGTCGCACTGCTGTCGCGATACAGGCCTTCAACCCGGCTCAGGTCGCGCTCGGCTTTGAGGAGCGCCTGGTTGGCCTGACTCACCTGGGCGTCAATTTCCGTTTTATCGAGGGTAGCGAGCAGCTGGCCCGGGCGCACGACATCGCCCTCGTCTACCAAAATTTTACTGATCACCCCGCCGATCTTGAAGGCCAGGCGTTGCTCTGCCGAACTGGTCAGCATGCCGCTGGCATGTACGGGCAGATCGATCAGCTTTGATTGAACGTGCGCCGTGTTTACGGGAATGCGTTCGTCGGTCGGGTTTTGGGTTTCTGATTTTGTTGGTTCGGCGGATGAGGGGCCGCAACCGCCAAGCAGGTAAATAAGGCCGGCGACGGCAAAAACGACGAGGAGAACCGGGGCGAGCGTTTTTATTTTTATGTTTTTCATGATTTTTCTATTTTTTTTCCCAGGCATGAAGGCCTGGGCGGAGAAATTTTTACATCGCTTTTCTGCTTTGCTAAAGGCAATAGGTTAAAATTTGATCCGATTCTTAGCCCAGGTCTTCAGGCCTGGGCCGAGTTTTCGCGATCTGACAGATCCCGTTACTGGCCGGCCGCATTTTGCAGGGCGGCTTCTTTGATCAACACATCCGACCAGGCCAGCAGGACTTGTAACTCTGCCGTGGTCAGGCGGTTTTCGGCATCAAGAAACTCTACCAGAAGCGCCTGGTTTGCGCGGTATTTGTTGTTGATTATTCGAAAACTTTCCGCGGCTGCACGCCGGCCTTGCTGGGCGGTAGTCCAGGCGTTACGGGCATTTTCCAGTTCATTCCAGGCTTGCGTCACTTGAAGCGTAATTTGTTGTTGGACTTCGCTGTGTTGTTGCCGGAGTTTTTCGGATTCGATCCGAGCCTGCTGGATTTTGCTTTTGGTTTGGTTGCCGTTGAAAATGGTATAGTTCAGTCCGACCTGAACCAGGCCGTACATCTGGTCTTCATTAAACTTGTAACCAAAGCCCTGAAAGCCGAGTTGACCGCCGATAAATACTTCCGGAAGCATGCGTTTGGCTTCGTTGAGCCGGACGGCAGTTTCAGCGGCAGCCTGTCCTGCCAGCAAGGCCCCGGGTTCGTGGCGGCTACCCAGGGCGCCCCGGATCATGTCGGCACGGTCGTAGGCGCGCACCGATTGGGCAAGCAGGGTCGTATCGATGATCACAGGTTCCTGCAAGTCCCTGTTTAGCAGAAAGTTGAAGTATGCGCGGGCGGAATTTTGCTGGCTTTGCAGGCTGTAAATTTCATGTTCAACCTTGCTCAACTCGTAGTCGGCAGTGGCCACAACATCGCGGGTGGCCACGTCATTGTCGACCAGGGATTGGTTGAAACGGCGCAGTTCGCGGAGCACTTTTTGAGCATTTATCCAAATTTTCTCGGCCTCAAGCGCCTTCAGGTATTGCAGGTAAGCCTCTGTGATCTGGTAGCGGAGCGCATGTTCGTACGCTGCTTTTTGTGCCGTTTTACTTTGCACCTGGTGTTGTTTGATCTGCCGGTTGTACTTCAGGTCGGAATTGAACAGCGGATAGGTAACGTTCAGGTAGGTTTCATGAAAATTGTCGGGTAAAAACCGCTCGTTCACATTGCTGATCTGAGGAAACTGGTTGGTTTGAGTGAGTTGATTGAGGGTGGTGTAGACCGGATTGAGCAAATCGCCGACCGGAATGGCGATGTCCCGCCCCCCGGCAGACCGGGTGTACGTGGCCTTGAACTGCACCGTCGGGTAAAACAGGCTGCGCGCTTCCCGCATGGCTTCCAGGCTGCGTTGCACATCGAGGTTTTGCTGTTGCAAGGCCAGGTTGTTGGCCAGCCCGGATTCGATGTAGGCCTCCAGGATAGGAACGGGCTGGGCATCGGCAACTGTACCGGCAAAGGCCGTAAACAGCAGTTGAATGGAAATGACAAGGTTTGTTTTCATCGTTTACAATGTTAGAATACTGAACAGTGTTTAGTATCGGGCACAAAAAAAAGCACCTGCACGGTGCGATTCCATCAAAAGATGTTGAATGGTTGGTTCCGGGGATTGAAGCGTAATTTTCACTGTATGACTGACCGGGGCGACAGGCGAAACGTTACAAACTTTCCGCCATTTTTACGATCATGGTAAAAGACTTCTGCGCCAGCGCTTCGCGTTTTTCCTCCGGATACATACGCATGCGTTCGCGTATAAACAAGGAGACCAGTCCGTGCGCGTGGCACCACAGTGTATAGGCAATCGTTTCGGTGTCCGTACTTCTAAAATAACGTTTGTCCACACAGGCCTGAACCGTTTCCACAAAAAAAGAATGCGTAGCCAGGCCGAGCTGCCAACACTCCTGATTTTCAATGTATTCCATAGGCGCCCGGGTGATAAACAGGAGGTCGTACATATCCGGGTGTTTCATCCCGAAATCGATATACCGGCGGCCGAATTCCACGAGGCGTTCCCAGGGGTCTTCGATACCTGCAACCGGCATGAGGTGATCCCTTTTTAAGGCCGCCGCTTCAAACTGGAGGGCAAAAAAGAGCTCGCTCTTGTCTTTAAAATACAGGTAGATCGTGCCGGGGCTGTACTCGATGGCTTCGGCAATATTCCGGATACTTACGCCATCGTAACCGCGCTCCCGGAACAGCTGCAAGGCTGCATCGAGTATACGCTGCCGCATGGCTTCTTTTTCCCGCTCTTTTCGTTGTGTGATTCCCATGGTTCCTTTAGTATGGCGCAAAAATACTAAACAGCAAAAAATTAATGAACACTGTTTAGTAAAAATCGTTCTTTAATTTATATTTTTTAACTTTGGACAAATCGGGGTCGCCCGGTTTTAATCCACAACAAATTGTAAAGCAATCCCTGACCAATAAATTTAATACCGGTCCCAAAAACTGATTTAACCATGCAAGGCAGACTTCCAACCGATGAATTTTACGAACGGTACGTTGCCAAACCATCCGAGGAATACCGGCAAGCCATTGGCCCGGCCGACCACCTGGATGCGGAAGCCTTTGTTCAATTTGTTGCCCGGCTTAAGGACTTCCGCAAACTGTATCCCAATATCGCATTCTGGCAAATAATCGATTTCAAGACCCTTCAGGTGATCCACAGTGATGGTGAACTGGAGTTGTTCGGGCGCCCCCTTGTTACATTTAAAGATATTTTCCGGTTTATGCACTCCGATTATTTGCTGCCGTATTTGCATTGGCGCACGGCTGCATTCGAGTTGATTTATGCGCAAAAAGTGGCTCCGGACCCCCTGAATGTGGCTTACCGGTTCAGCATTCCGCTTAAAACCCGCGGAGATGATTTTTTTTGGTTTACCATGAACTCGACGATTGTTCAAATTGACCAACAGGGCCGGATCGTAACCATGTTGCAAACGTTTTACCAGGAAAGCAAGTGGTCGCCCCGAAACTTACGCCCGGTGGAAGCAAGCCTGACTATTCGCTCGGCCGGGCAGTCGGACATAGAAAACCAGATCATCACGCAATTGTCGTTGCAACTGATCGATGAATTTACCAATGCCGAACTTGACCTGCTGGCGTTGTATGCTTCCGGAAAAACAAATGATAAGATCCAGGAGGCAAAATCCTGGTCGAGGCACACGCTGCATGAATACAACGCCAATTTGTTGCGCAAGGCAAAAAAGTTGTTCGTGTACGACTTTCGCAGTGCCCGCTCCTTCGCGGAGTATTGCGCGGAAAAGGGTTATATTAAGTTTACCTGAGCCGCATCCCCCGAAGTAGGGGTAGGAGAACAGGTACGAGCCGGATAACTTTGCCGCATCAATTTTAACACGCTTAATTTTCGTTTTCAAATTTGGCAGAACTGCACGTCTTGATGAAGGCGGGCAGTTTTGATTTTAGGCCTTCCCGGCAAACTTTTCCGAAGCATTAAAACAACCGTCGGCCGTCAGGCCGCCTTTTCGCGCCACCATAACGCCGTAGCGAATGTGGTGGATGCCCGCTTTGCTGTGG
Organism: Lewinellaceae bacterium; assembly: GCA_016716135.1. Classification (GTDB taxonomy): domain Bacteria; phylum Bacteroidota; class Bacteroidia; order Chitinophagales; family Saprospiraceae; genus M3007. Next base: position 91,101 of record JADJWX010000004.1, read on the forward strand.
GCGTCGGGGTTGATGCTGATCTTTACACCCCGCTCAAGCGCTTGGGGGATGAGGCTCCAATCGATATCGAGCCGGTACGGGTTTGCGTTCAATTCGATGGCAACCCCGTGTTTTGCACAGGCATCGAGCACCGTTTCCCAATCCAGCGGATAACCTTCGCGGCTCAGCAACAAGCGGCCGGTTGGGTGCCCGAGTATGGTGGTGAACGGGTTTTCAACGGCGCGCAACACGCGTTCGGTTGCTTTCTCCCGGGTCATTTTCAGGTTGCTGTGCACGGATGCGATCACAAAATCAAATTTGCGGAGCAGGTCATCCGCGTAATCGAGCGTGCCGTCATTCAAAATATCGCTCTCAATGCCCTTGAGGATGTGGAAAGGCGCCAGTTCGGCATTCAAGGCATCAATCTCTTCCATTTGGGCCAACACCCGGTCGGGTTTTAGGCCATTGGCGTAAAAGGCCGACTGACTGTGATCGGTGATGCCAATGTACGCGTAGCCCAATTCGCGCGCATAGGTACACATCTCCCGCAAGCTGTGCAGCCCGTCGCTCCAGGTCGTGTGCACATGCAAAACCCCGCGAATATCCTGCTCGCCGATCAGTTCGGGCACAGTATTTTTCAGTTCCAGGGCCGATCCGGACTCCCGCAATTCCGGAGGGATATAGGGCAAACCGGCTTTTTCAAACACCTCCTGTTCGGTCCGCAAGCCTTTAAATTGCAGGCCGGGACGGGCTTTCACAAATGCATCGATAAATGCGGGTGCGCCGGTCAGTTTGAAGAGTTTGGACCCGAACTCTTCGGCCAGGCAACGGTGCAAAACCACTTCGGTATTGCTTTCCAGCCGGGCATGGTACACGCCGCTTGCTTCGTGTTCCAGTTGCAGGGTTTGGCCATCGAAGGCGGGGGTAAGTTCGCCGTTAAAGCCGATCAGCAGTTCCAGCCGGCTCACCACCGGGCAACGACGACGCAGTTCACCCACCGGACTTACAAAGGCGCCGGGGAGTTTTCCGGTAAGCCATGCGCCGACAAAATCAGCCTCCGCTTCGGCGGCATCCAGGTGCAGTTTGTCTTTGCTGCGCAGGTAATATTCGAGTTTGCGCTTGAGGTCATCCTGGGTTTTCAGGCCAAAACCTTTGTACTCTACCAGCCGGTTTTCGTTGCAGGCATACAACAATTCGCCGATGGTTTCGATGCCCATTTCCCGCCAAACGGCGCGCACTTTTTTGGGGCCGAAACCATTGACCTGCAGCATATCGGCCACGCCGGCCGGTGTTTGCGCGCGCGCTTCATCCAGCGCCTTCATTTTGCCGCCGGCGAGCAGCTCGCGGATTTTTCCGCTGATGGCAGCGCCGATCCCCTTGATGCCCTGGATTTCGGCGTCGCTCAGGTCGGCCAGGGGGCGGTCCAGCTTGCGCAAGGTGAGGTAGGCATTCCGGTAAGAGCGTATTTTGAATTCGTTCTCCTCGTGCAATTCGAGCAGATTGGCAAGTTCATCAAAGGCGTTGGCAATTTCTTTATTTGACATAGCGGCGGTTGGCGGTTGGCGGTTGGCGGTTGGCGGTTGGCGGTTGGCGGTTGGCGGTTGGCAAAGGTAACAGGTACGGCAAACCGGGTGAAAAAATTCTGGCGCATATTCCCTGCTCGCTGTAATGTTCGGTGCGGAACCCCGTCTTTGGGTACGCGCTGTTTACCTGTTAAAAACTGTTGCTCGTCGAAGGGCTTGCAACGTCGGCTGTATTTACGGGACTAATAGGCACGACACCTGCAACAAACCGGCATTCCGGGGTGTCCAACCCAATTGGATAACAACGCGACCGCACGCCATGAAACATTTTTTGAATCTTGCCGCTTTTTTACTGCTGACCTACGTAAACCTGTCTGCCCAGCCGACTGCCGCCGCCCAGTCGCTTTTTGAGAAACTTTCGCCCATCGAAAATGCTCCCGTTACCCTGACCACCGACTTTACCGCGCTGAAACAGGATAAAAAAATGATTGATTACCAGGACGGCCTGCTGAGCGGGTCCGATGGAAAAACGTATCACATCGGTGTACGGCCGCGCGGGAAGTTCCGGCGCCGCATTGCAGAAATCCCGCCGCTTAAATTAAAGATCAAAAAGAAATTGCTGGCTGAGGCGGGACTTGTTGATTCCCTGAACGAAATCAAACTCGTATTGCCGACTACCATGGACGATAAGGGCAATGACCTCGTGATCCGCGAATATCTCGTTTACCGGATGTATGAATTGGTGAGTCCGTATGCAGTGCGCGCAAGACTGGTCAATTTAACGATGATCAATACCAATCCGGATAGTAAAAACCCGCGAACGTTTTTGGCAAAAGCAATCTTGCTCGAACACGAAGAGGAAACAGCGGCCCGGCTCGGTGGTAAAATGATCGAGGATCACTTCGGCATGACCATGGACAGCCTGCATCGCGAACAGGCTGCGCTGACGGCCGTGTTTCAATACATGATCGGTAACACCGACTGGAATATTGCCGAACACCGCAACCTGCGCTTTTTGCGCCTGCCGACAGGCGACCTGGTGCCCATCCCGTTTGATTTTGACTTTTGCGGATTTGTCAATGCGCCTTATGCAACGCCAAAATCCGAAACCGGCCTCCGGAATGTGCAGGAACGCTACCTGATGGCCGATGCACTGCCCGCAGAAGTCGTGAAGTCGGCTGCCCGGAAAATCCAACAACAACAGGAAGCCTTCCGCCGCCTGTGCCGGTCGGGGCTGTTGCCGGAAAAAAGCAGCCGCTCGGCTGAAAGTTATCTGGACAGCTATTTCAAAGAGGCGAATTTGTCTGACGTCGGGGAATAAGCAGCGGTTCCGGCAGTTAGTCAATAGGTTGGGGCACGGGCCCTGTTTGAATGCCCTATTACGATGCGCAAGGAATACTGCATTGCGATTGGTTCGCCGGTGCCTTACCCGGTAAGGTGAACCAATCGTAAAGTCGTAATTCGCAAATCGCAATCACGTGCTCCCCACATAAAACATATCCACTTCCCCGACGTGTTTGGCCGGAAAACGGCCTCGATAGGTACAGGCAAAATCCGATTTTACCAGCGCGTGAGTAGCTTCGGAAATATTGATCCGCCCGCCCTCGCACATTTGCTCCATTCTTGAGGCGATATTGACCGTTTCACCCCAGATATCATACGCCATTTTACTACTGCCTACCACCCCGGCAACCACGTGCCCGGTATGTATCCCGATCCGGATATCAAAGGGGTAATTGAACTGCTCCAACTTCTGGGCCCGGTGCCGCAAAACAAAAGCACGGATATCCAGTGCCGCCTGAACCACCTTCACCGCATGATCGGGGTCGGGCACCGGGATTCCGCCGGCGCACATGTAGCTGTCGCCAATAATTTTAATCTTTTCCAAGCCATGTTGCCGGATAATCGTGTCGAATGCCCGGAAATAAAAGTCAATTTGATCCACCAGGTCTTCTGCGCTCAGGGTGCGTGCAAAGGCTGAAAACTCGACAAAATCAGTAAACATTACCGTCACCTCCGGACAACTTTTGGCTTGAACAACGCCTTTTTCTTTGAGCTCCTGCGCTGTTTCCTCCGGAAAAATATCCAGCAATAAACTGTCGGCTTTCTGATGCTCCTCGCGGACCATTTCCAACAGGGCGTATTTGTTGCGCAAAAAACTTTCCATCAGGAAATAGGCTACCGCTGCCGTAAAAGCAAAGTTGAACTCGAAAAACAGCAAGTGCACGGCATCCGGCAAATTGCGGGTATCGGGTTGGGCGTAATATTCCCAAACACCGGCTACAAAAAGCGTAAGTAAAAAACAAAAGAAAAAAATACGCGACGTCCGCAAGCCGCCAAACATCATGGTGCCCAGGGGAGCCAGAAACGCCGCCAGCACCACCCCGCTCCCCCCGGTAAAACCGCCATGGGTAATTTGTGAAATCAAGGGCAACATCAAGGTCAGCACCGATTGCACATTCCGGAAAATCCGGAACCGCCCGCCTGTTTTAAAATAATAGAGATTCACCGAGGTAGCCAGGAGATAGGCCGCTGTCGTCCACCACAAAAAACCCTGACCAAAATACCAGTAGGTCAGGTTGAACAAAAAATCGAGCATGGCAATCAACCCGACGATGGTCAGAGCCAATGTCCGGTACTGGATTTCTTCCAGCGACAAGTGGCTGTAGCCAAAAAACCGGCTCATTTTTTTGCGAAGCAAAGCAGGCAGCATAGGGCAAACATAAGCATTGCTGTTGGCAGTTGGCTACTGGCTTTGAGTTGTTGGCTATTGGCTGTTTTTCTTGAATTGAAACTTCAAAACCGGAATGCAGCCAAAAGCCAATAGTCAACGGCCAACTTCAGTGCCGACCATACAGCAGCCAGGCAAATGCACCGATCCAGGCCAATAAAATCAATTGTAAAAACCGATCGCGCAGCAAGGCCCGTGTGGGCGATTCCGTCCGGTTAAAAACAAGGGCCAACTGGAGATAGCGCAGGATACCGACGACTACAAAAAATGCCGTGTAAAAAATGTTATTTGTCCCCAGCCGCAGGCTCACTTCCGGCGAAAAACAGTACATCAAATACGCCACAATAGCCACCGTGGAGCAAATGGTAATACTCACATCCAGAAAAGAGAGGTTGTAGCCTTCCAAAGCCCGCCGGAAACTGTGCCCTCCGGTTGCGATCACATACTCGCCCCGGCGTTTGGCCAGGCCCAAAATAAGCGCCAGCAAAAAAGTCATCACAATAAGCCATTGTGACACTTCTACCCCCGTCACCACACCGCCGGCCAGCACGCGCAATAAAAAACCCATACCGATCAGGCTGACGTCTACAATGGCGATATGTTTGAGCCAGAAGCTGTACAGCGCATTGGTGGCCACGTACAACAATCCGATCAGCAGCATGGCCGGGCTCAACCAGGCCGCCAGCAGCACGCCTCCAAGCAACAAAATTGCCAAAACAAACATTGCCCGCCGCGGGTTGACTTCGCCGCTGGCGATCGGGCGCCGGCGTTTGTCGGGATGATTCCGGTCCTGCGGAGCATCCACCAGATCGTTCAAAACATACACAGAAGAGGCAATAAGCGAAAAGGCAAAAAAGCCGAGCATTGCCTGCTGAAGCACCGGCCACTCATCGAGCCGCGCTGCAAAAAAAGCCGGGATAAATAAAAAAAGATTCTTTACCCAATGCTCGATACGGATAAGCCGCAAAAAACTGCGAATGGACATGAGGCGAAGGTAGGGATTTTGGTCATTGGTTATTGGCTGCCGGTTAGCAAGCCCGCCAGTACCTCCGAATAATGCCGGTGTTCCAGTGCCAGCACCTTGGCGGCAATGGTCTCGGGCGTATCGTCCGGACCGACCGGGCAACGCGCCTGAAAAATAACAGCGCCTTCGTCGTATTCCGGATTCACATAGTGGATCGTCAGCCCGGTTTCCGTTTCCCCGGCCGCTTTCACCGCTTCGTGGACATGATGGCCGTACATGCCCTTGCCGCCGTATTTTGGCAACAGTGCCGGGTGAATATTTACCATCCGGCCCTGGTAAGCCCCGACGAGGTAGGGCGGGATCAGCCACAGAAAACCGGCCAATGCAATAAAATCGATACGATGCTGCGCCAAAATGTCGAGCAGGCCCTCGGTTTCATAAAACAGCGCACGGTCGATTACCAACGTGGGAATACGATGCTCCGCAGCCATGTCCAGCACCGGAGCGTATTTTTTGTTGGAAACGACTAATGCAACGCGTACCTCCGGACTGGCTTTGAAATATTCAATGATCTTCCGGGCATTGCTGCCGCCGCCCGAGGCGAAAATGGCTAGATGTTTCATAGTTCAGTGGAATGGTCGGAACAAACATAAAAGTGAAAGTATAATCCGCCCGGCAAAAACGCGTTTCTTTGCTTCATAATAATCAAAACCGTTTAATCCTGCCTTCTTATGGACACATACCTCATCATTTTGCTCACGCTCGTTGTCAGCGCTATTTGCGGCTTGTCGAACAAACCCGGTGAAATTGGCGCCAAAGATGAGTAAAAATAATACCCGGCCGGCACAAGCGCCAAAATGCTGTGACCCTGAATTTTGTTCCGTAAAATGCCATGACAAAAAACAAATCCATCCTGGTTACCGGCGGCGCCGGCTTTATCGGCAGCCACACTGTTGTTGCGCTTGCTGAAGCCGGATTCCGACCTGTCATCATCGACGATTTTTCCAACTCGGACCAGAAGGTACTGGCAGGCCTGCAACAGATTCTTGGCTATGAGGTCCCCTGCTACCCGCAAAACTGCAACGATGCAGCTACCCTGCGCACTATTTTTCAAAAAGAGAACATTCAGGGTGTCATCCACTTTGCAGCGTTCAAAGCCGTTGGCGAAAGTATGGCCGAACCCCTGCGCTATTACCACAACAACCTGGGCTCCCTCATCACCCTGCTGGAAACCCAACTGGAAACCGGGGTGCCGGATCTGATCTTTTCGTCGTCCTGCACCGTGTACGGCGAACCGGATACGCTGCCGGTCCATGAACTGGCGCCCGTCAAACCGGCAGTTTCCGTGTATGGCAACACCAAACAGGTCGGGGAAGAGATCCTGCGCGATACGGTCGCCGCCGGTAAATCACTAAAAATCACCAGCCTCCGCTACTTCAACCCGATCGGCGCGCATCCCTCGGGCCACATTGGCGAACTCCCGCTTGGCGTACCCGGGAATCTGGTCCCTTACATTACCCAAACCGCCGCCGGTTTGCGGGAGCAACTCACCATTTTTGGCGACGACTACCCCACCCCCGATGGCACCTGCATCCGCGATTACATCCACGTGATGGACCTCGCCGAGGCGCATGTAGCCGCCTTGCAGGCCTTGCAAGACCGGGCCGCGCAACACCATTACGATGTTTTCAATGTCGGGACGGGGCAAGGCGTCAGTGTACTGGAACTGGTGCGCAGTTTCGAGGAGGTACTCGGTCATCCGTTGAACTACCGGATCGGGCCGCGCCGGCCGGGCGACGTGACGGCGGTGTACGCCGACGCAACAAAAATACAAGGGGAACTGGGCTGGACTGCCAAACGCAGTTTGCGCGAAGCGCTGGCTGATGCCTGGCGCTGGGAAAAACAACTTTCGGGAAATTTGGACTAACGCTAAAAAATTTGTTCCACCGGAATTTTAAGCCCCGGAAGCACAGTTGACGCGACCTCACCTGATTCAATACCGAAGGAAATCAACTCATAAACCTGACCACGCAGACCATACACTTCCACGGCCCGGTTTTTGGGATCAACAATCCAGTATTCCGGCACGCCAAACCGGCTGTACAATTTCATTTTGTCGCCGCGGTCGGTCTTGAAGGTGCCCGGGGAGAGAATTTCAATAATCAAATCCGGCGCGCCTTCCACGCAATTTTCCGTGACAATGGCCGATTTTGCCTGCGAAACAAAAAGGATGTCGGGTTGGGTCAGGTTTTCTTCGTCAAAAATGACGTCGAAGGGGGCATAAAAGCATTCACCGAGTTTTTGTGTGGAAACAAAGTTTTCTAAAATCTTAAAAACCTGGCGCGAGCTGCGCTGATGATCGGTTGAAGGGGAGGAGCGTTTCGCAAGTTCCCCGTTAATTAATTCATAGAGAAAACCTGCTTCGAGGGTGTCCATTTCCAGGAAGTCCTGAACCGAGAGTTTCCCACTGGCAGTTACCGACATAGTTTGAATAATTTAGTGGCTATAAATTTACGCAATGCAACGCAATGAATCCATCAAAAAACTCCGGTCCGGCGCCTTTGATCTGTGCATCATCGGGGGCGGGGCATCGGGGGCCGGTTGTGCGCTCGACGCTGCGTTGCGCGGCCTGAACGTTGTTTTAATCGAAAAAAACGACTTCGCGTCGGGCACCTCTTCCAAAAGCACCAAACTCATCCATGGCGGGGTGCGCTACCTCGAACAGGCTTTTAAAAACCTGGACTTCGCCCAGCTCCGGCAGGTGCACCACGGGCTGCGCGAACGCCATACCCTGCTCGCCAATGCCCCGCACCTGGCCCGGCCGGTGACGCTGGTCACGCCGGTGTTCAGCTGGCTGGAAGGTCTGTATTTTCGGATCGGTTTGTGGATGTACGACCGGATTGCCACGCGCAAAGACACCCTGCCGGCGAGCCGCTGGCTCAGCCGGAAAGCCGCGCGCCAACTGTTGCCCGGCCTCACCGAGCGCCTGCACAGCGCCGTTTGTTATTCCGACGGCCAACTCGACGATGCCCGCTACTGCCTGGCACTTGCGCAAAGTGCTGCCGAAGCCGGCGCCACGGTGCTGAACTATGCGGCGGTTTCAACTTTTGAAAAAAATGACCAGGGGCAAATTACCGCAGCAACACTTACCGACCAACTCAACCGCGAAGAGTACAGGGTGCAGGCCCGTTGTTTTCTGAACTGTACCGGCCCGCAAGCCGACCATATCCGCCAATTGGCCAATCCGGCATTGCCCCCGCGTATCCGCCCGTCAAAGGGTGTGCACCTCATGCTCCCCCTTTCGACATTGGGCAGTGCCGAGGCCGCGTTGCTCATTCCGAAAACACCCGACGGGCGCGTGGTTTTTGCCATCCCGTTCGACGGCAAGCTGATGCTCGGCACCACCGACCAGGACTACCCTACCCCGGCGCAAGAGCCGCATCTTGAAGCCGGCGAAGTCGATTTTCTGCTAAAAACACTGGAGCCGTACCTGCAAAACCCCGTTGCCAAAACCGCCGTTTCCGGTGGCTTTGGCGGTCTGCGCCCGCTGGTCATTTCAACCGAACGGCAGTTGAACAAATCCACCAAAAAACTGCTGCGCGACCACGAGGTGGAACACGACCCGGCGAGCGGGTTGTTCAGCCTGCTGGGCGGTAAATGGACGACCTACCGCCTCATGGCCGGCGATGCCCTCGACGCTGTTTGCGAATACCTCAACGTCGATGCGACCTGTACCACCGACCAACATGGCCTGGCCGGCAGCGAACATTTCAGCCCGCTGGTGGCCATTCAATTGCAGGAAAAACACCGGCTGCCGGAAGATGTTGCCGTACACCTGGCGCACAACTACGGCAGCCGCGCCTTCCAGGTAGCCGATCTGACCCAAGCCGACCCGGCACTGGGCCAACGCCTGCACCCGGCCTATCCCTTCATCCGCGCCGAAGTGCCGTACACCGTGCGCAACGAAATGGCCTGTACCCTGCGCGATGTGCTCGCCCGCCGCGTACGGCTCGAACTGCTGGATTGGGCAGCTGCGCTGCAAACGATCCCCGTGGTGGCCGACCTGATGGCGGAAACACTGGCCTGGCCGGATGAAGAAAAAAACAGGCAGGTTGAGGACTACGCCGGGCTAATCCGGGAGTTTATGGCGGCAGCCGGAATCCGGAGCGGACGAGGATTGACAAGGGAGTGATCCCTCCCCCCTTCCCAGGGCAAATGCATCAAAATTGTTCAATACCAGGCTAATCACAGTAAAAAAAACGGCCCAGCGGGCCGGCATCTTGGTAGCACAATGGTGAGCGGTCATGTTAACCGTGGCCCAGCGGGCCACTATTGCACCTATGACAATCGTGTAATACCGGCCCGCTGGGCCGGAAACTACCGTCAGTGGGCCAAAACTACCAAGATGCCGCCCCATCCGGGGCGTTTTTATGCGTTCGCCCTGCCCCGATTCGCATGTTTAACATCGGAAAAACTTGTCCAATAAAATCAACGCTGTATCACCACCTGCCGTGCCATACGCGCCGCATTGGCCTGCAACAGCAAGGTGTACACCCCGACCGGCAGATCGAACGTGTGCAATTCGGTGCTCACCGAAAAGGTTTCCTGCCGCACGACTTGGCCAAGCGTATTGAAAAGCGTCAGTTGGACCGGGTCGGCAATATCCACGCCCACCAGCAGGGATTCCCGGGCCGGGTTGGGCATGATCACGGCTCCGATATCCGGGTTAGCCGGATCGCCGGCACTGGTTGTACAACCCGGGGTGGAGCCCCAGATCACCGGGATTTGCAAACCAAGGCTCGCCATGTAGTTTGGGCATTCCGTCGGCGAGGCCGTCACCCAGTAATTGCCGGGTGCAGTGACTACCAGCGTGTCGTCGGTTGCTCCGGCAATTTCATTAAGGCCGTCGAACCACTGAATATTCCGGGTGTAAGGCAGCATCAGAATGAAGTACACGGTATCCCCCGCGCAAATGATGTGCTCCCCATTCGGGCCTGTATCAAATTCGCCGGAAGACTGGACGGTGACGGGCAGAAAAGCCAACCCATCCACCAACACTTCGGGACTTTGTTCGGTGCAGCCGCCTTGTGTGGCTGCAACAGAAATGTACACCGGCGTTTCAAGGTAATCGACCGACAGGCTGGGGCCGGTAGCCCCCTGAATGGGTTCGGCCGTGCCATTTGGAAATGACCGGCGATACCACTGGTAATTTTCATACTGTTGCGTGCCCAGCGTTGTGGCCGATTCGGGGCACACGAGCAGGTCGCCGGTCACGGTCGGGTCAAACGAGCATTGGGCCACCGAAGGGGCAGCCCAATGTATCATCAATAAAAACAAACTGGCAATGGAAAAAACGGTTTTGAATTTCATAGCATACTGTGTTTGGTTTCAACTCAAACCCATTCACTCAACTCTTCCGCGAAATGCGCTTCCAAAACCTGGCGCAAACGTTGCCGGGCGCGGCACAGGCGGCTTTTGGCATTGCTCATCGTCCAGTCCATGATCTTGCAAATCTCTTCCAGGCTTTGTTCCTGCATGTAAAAGAGGCGTAAAACCGTGCCGTCATCCGGCCGCAGCAGCTGAAACGCCCGCAACAGGGTGTCGGTTTGTTCGGAGCTGACCAGTATATCATGGCCGTCGGCCATGGAAGCGGTCATTTGCCGGACGGCTGCTTCCGGTGCGTCAAGGGCAACAATGTCGCGCCGGACCCGCCGAAGGCGGTTAATGGCCGATGTGCGGGCAATATGGTACAACCAGGTGCTGAACCGGCTCTCGCCGCGGTAACTGCCCAGAAACCGGAACGCTTTCAAAAAAGCATCCTGGGTTACTTCGAGGGCATCTTCGCGGTTGCCGAGCATTTGCAGGACAAGCCCAAACACCATCCGGTTGTAGCGGCGCACCAGGGCAGCGTAAGCCGATTGGTCTCCGGCAAGCGCCTGCTTGATCAGTGCTGCTTCCGCCTCCCGGCAGGAAGCTTGCAGGCGCTGTTTGGCTTTTGCAGTCAGGGCGATCGGAGCAGTGTTTTGCGCGACTGTGTGATCAGAAATTGCGGACAATAAAAAGGCAGTGAACATGACGACTGTTTTCGAGGACGTTTAAAAAAGTTGATTGAATCGGGTTGTATTGAGGCCAGACGGTTTGTTTCAGGGAGATGGTTGGCGGGATTTTGGTAGAAAATGTTTTTTCACATTTGTTTAACAGGTTTTGCTGTTGTTCCCATTTTTGATAGAACAAAATTAGTCGGCAAAACAGGGCAACGCCAGCGATCTTGAGTAGTTGGCGGGTTCGGGTGCGTAGTTTGCGGGTTTTAAGAATTTCATGTAAAATTCCTTAAAAACCCAGCCAGCGCATAACATATCTTCTGCAAGGCCGCCTTGTTTTCCCCGCATTCCATATTTTATTCTTTTCTAACAATTGCTGCGCAAAGGTCGATGGGCAGGACAGCTTAACCCTTGACCTGGATCAAGATTTTTGTACCGGTGGCCCGCAGGGGTTGGCGCCAGAAGGGGAAAAATAAAATTGCTCGCCGTAGCGTATGCTGTTTTACCGCGAGACGCAAAGACGCGGAGGATTAACCTCCGCGTCTTTGCGTCTTCGCAGTAAAAAGTTTGTCGCGTAAGGCTTGGAATTTACTTATGAGACAGCCTTTCCGTGTTTCCGTGGCGAAAAACCTTCCACGTTTTTCAAACATTGGATTTTGAATCAACCCATCAGATGCGGGCAAAGCGCCGCAGAAATTCCTCCTTTTTGCTGCGGGCGACCGGAACGTTGGCGCCGTTTTCGAGGACGACTTCGCCGCCCTCGCCGCGCAGGTAACGCCGGACGGATCGAAGGTTGACCAAATGGGAATGGTGCAAGCGGAAAAACTGCTCATTGTCAAGCAATTCTTCCAGGTCTTTCAGGGTACGGGAAACCAGAATTTTCTGGTTGTTACGGAGGTAAATTTTTGTGTAATTGCTTTCGGACTCGCAATGCACGATTTCGTTGGTATCGATCATCTGGAGACCATCCTGCGACGAAATAGCCAGCCGGTCGGGTACGGCATCGCTTAGCTGGATGGTACGTGCCATATCGAGTTGCGTGTCTTGCATGGGCGCCTGCGTCAGCGCTTTCCGGACGGCCTTCTGGAATTCCTCCACGTCGATGGGTTTGAGCAAATAATCCAGGGCACTGTACCGGAACGCCCGGACTGCGTATTTGTCGTAAGCCGTCACGAAAATCACCCGGAAGCGCATGGGCAGCAGGCGATTCAACACATCGAAACCATTGAGCTGAGGCATTTCGATATCCAGAAACAACAAGTCCGGGGGATTGGTACGTAATGCTTCCACCGCTTCCACACTATCGGTGAATTGCTGCACTTCCGTGATTTCCGGGAAAAACTGTCCCAGCAGGTGGGCCAACAATTGGCCGTTATGTGGTTCGTCGTCCAAAATTGCTGCTTTCATACCAAATTGTTTTTGTAGTGATTCAGGGGTTTAACAAGCCAAAAAAGTGCACCGCACTCATCATTCATCATTCATCATTCATCATTCATCATTCATCATTCATCATTCATCATTCATCACTCCAACACCGGTACCGTCAGCACCACCCGGGTTCCGGCAGCCGAGCCGTCGGGGTGTACCAGATCATCGATATGGAAATGGATCGGGCGTTTGTACAATTTGCTCAGCAAGCTTAACCGTTCGGCGGTTACATCCATGCCATAGGATTTGCGTTCGGAGGCCGATTTGCTTTTCAGGTTATTGGCTGCGGCGCGCCCGACACCGTTGTCGCTCACTTCAATGACCAGGTCCTTATTTTCCAGGCTGAGCCGGATTTCCAATTCGCCCTCATTATTCTTTTTGTGCAGCAAGCCATGCCAGATCGCATTTTCAACGTAGGGTTGGATCAGCATTGGCGGAATGTCAATACTCCCGGCATCTATCGCGTCATCCAGTTCAATCCGGAACGTGAACCGGTCGGCAAAACGCAAGGCCTCCATTTCAATGTAGAGCCGCAAGGTTTCAATTTCCTTTTCCAGGGAAATGACATCGCTGCGTGAATTGTCGAGTACCAGACGGATCAAGCGGGCAAATTTGGTCAAATACTGGGACGCCACGAGCGGTTGGTTCAACAGGATATACCGGTTTACGGAGTTCAGGCAATTGAACACAAAATGCGGGTTCATCTGTGCACGCAGGGCCGACATTTCAATTTCGGCAAGGCGCTGGTTAAATACCGTTTTCAGGCGCGCCTGCTCCTGCAATTGCCGGAAACGCCAGCGGATGGCGCCATACACCAGAGCCCCCAGGGTCAAAAGCACCAGGGCTCGAAACCACCAGGTTTGCCAAAATGCCGCCACGATATTGACATTGATCACCAGCGGCTCCGTGTTCCACACGCCATCGTTGTTGGCAGCCTTTACCCTGAGCTTGTAATCGCCTGGCGGGATATGGGCATAAATTGCCTCCCGCCGGGGCGAGGGTGCCGACCAGTCTTTGTCGTAGCCCTCCAGTTTCCATTGATACAAGTTGGCGTCGGGCAAGGTGTAATTGAGTGCGGCAAACTCAACGCGGAAATTGTTTTCATCATACGGCAATCGGATCCAGGCAACTTCCGAAGTAGGCGCGGCAATGTCCTCGCGAGCAGCTTTCAGGTTGGTTACCACTACCGTGGGCGCCACTTTGTTCTCCCGCAGCTGATCCGGGAACCAACGCAAAAAACCGCGCTGGCCGCCGGCATACAACTCGCCGGTGGAGGGGCTTATGCAAAAATCGTAGTACCCGAACGGCGTCCGGCTGGCACCGTAGCGGTAGTCGAACACTTTGATTTGCAGGCTTTTCGGATTGACCCGCACGAGGCGCTCTCCGGCGCCAAACCAAAGCATACCGGTTTCATCCAGAATGCCACCCTCCACCAAATTCATCGGCAGGCCGTCTTCCATGGTCAAACTATGAAATGCCGCTTTTTTGGGCAAATTCGGGTTGTAGCGCACCAGGCCTTCCATGGTGCCCAGCCACAGGTTGCCGTCCAAATCCTGAACCATGGCGCCTTCTGCATCCAGGCCGGGCCAGGTTTGGTCGTCGAATCGACGAAAGCGCATGGTTTTCAGGTCGCACTCATAAAAACCTTCGTTGGTCGTGCCGATCCAGGCAAAGCGTTTCTCCCGGTCCATTACAATGCGGTAGACGCGTTCCGCCGCGAAACCCTCCGCCGGGCCGGGCTGCACCAGTTGCCGGGTTTCCGGATCGTAGATGAAAATTCCGTCGCGCGAGATGCCAAACCAAAGCCGCCCCTGCGGGTCTTCAGCTACAGTCCAGATAAGTCCCAACCGCCCTTCCCGGCGTGGAGGTGTGGGTACCGGGTGCAGGGCTCCGGATTTTCGGTTGAGTTCCAGCACCTTGAAGCGCGTTGTGACCCATATTCGGCCTTTGCTATCGCGAAAAATCCGGGTAGGCTCGGTATGCGGCAACGTCGAAATGCGCCGGCGTAGCTGATTGAGGCTATCGAGCACATACACCGCACTTTGCTGCCGCGAAACAACGTACCACAACCCGTCATCCGGGTTGTGGAGCACATCGCAAATATCATTTTCATAAATGGTGGAGGTTTCCCGGTGCACCTCCGAGTAGTGAAAACCCTGCAAATTCGGGTCATACTTCACCAGGCCGTTATCCGTACCGATCCAGACTGTGCCGGTGCGGTCGCGGAACAAGCTGGTGGCATTGGGCGACACAGCATCCGCAAACGGCAGGTTTATTTTTGCAGACTGTTTTTTTCCGGATTCGAAACTGGTCAGCCCCGAAACGCCCGCTACCCACAGGTGTTTGGGCTGCATACCTAAGATAGCATGCGCTGTAGGTTCAGGATCGAGGTAATGCTGTTGCCGTCCGGCTTTTAAATCTACCCGGATCAGCCCCTTCATAAACGTCGCACACCAAACCGCATGCGGGCCGTCGTACACGACCTTCCCCAACCCGGATGGCCAGGCCTCTTCAACCGGGATGAAACGGATGGCGCGGGTCTTGATGTGCAGGGTAAAAAAGCCGTAGTTGGTGCCAATCAGCACGGCAGTGTCGCCACAGGCAAATACCGACACCGGACGTGCCGGTTTATCGCGATCTGCTTCGGGGACCGATGCCGGCGGATTGGGCACTACCGGCATTTGGATCAACTCGCCCTGTTTTTTTTTCGGGTCGATATAATACAACTCGCCATTGGAGTTGCAAGCCCAAACCTTGCCGAATGCGTCGGGATAAACACTCAGGAAATAGGTCGAATGGGCATTTTTTATTTGATCCGGAAACGTGAATACCCGCTCGAATATCCAGGGCCCGCGACGGAGACGGCAGATGCCGTTGGCGGTGGCCAGCCAGAGCGCACCTTCGCGGTCTTTGATGATTTTGTTCACCGTGGGGCTGGAAATGGAGGTACTGTCGCCTTTTACCGGGAAATAATGCCAGAATGTATAGCCGTCGAAGCGGTTCAGGCCATTTGCCGTGCCGATCCAGAGAAAGCCCTTTTCGTCTTGCATGACCGCGCGCACCCGATTGTCCGACAGCCCGTTTCGATAGGTATAAGCCTCCAGGTGCAAGTCCTGGTTTTGCGCAGGCGCACACAGGCTGCCCAGCAGGCAACAAAGGATCAAAAGTGCCGATGGCTTCATAAATCGCTGCAAAATAGGGGTAATCTAAAATCGGAAAAGCGATTTTGAGCGATTTGCGGAAATCGTTGTGTGGTTTGCGGATGGAAGATGGCAAATGCCGGGGGGGGTACGTGAGTGGTACTACACAACTTAAAAGTTAGCGCTATTCTGAAAAAAACCGGACTTACGCAGTCTGTTAGATTGCGTTACACTTCCGACGTAAAATGAAACTGAATTTTCGGAAAATTCTCCTGCACCGTCTGCAACACCCAGGCTGTTTCGGCCAGGAAAACCAGGTTCCCGTCCTTATCCCGCGCAATGTCGCGTTTGCGGCGATCGAGGAATTCTTCCAGCGCTTTCGGGTCGTCCGACGAGATCCAGCAGGCTTTGTGCAGGCTGACCGGCTCGTAGGAGCAGGTGGCATTGTATTCGGCGTTGAGGCGGTGCTGGATGACTTCAAATTGTAGCTGGCCCACCGTACCGATGATGCGGCGGCCGTCGCTCTGGCGGGTAAACATCTGGGCCACCCCTTCGTCCATCAACTGCTCCAGACCTTTGGCAAACTGTTTTTGCTTCAGGGGATCGGCATTATCGACATAGCGGAACTGTTCGGGGCTGAACGACGGGATACCTTTGAAATGCAGTGTTTCACCTTCGGTGAGCGTGTCGCCGATCTTGAAATTGCCCGTGTCGTAAAGGCCTACGACATCGCCCGGGTAGGCCTCTTCGAGCAGCGTTTTTTTACTGGCCATGAACATGGTCGGGCTGGGAAACTTAAACTCCCGGTCGAGCCGGATGTGGCGGTAGTTTTTATTGCGTTCGAAGCGCCCGGAACACACCCGCAGGAAGGCGATGCGGTCGCGGTGGCGGGGGTCCATGTTGGCAAAAATTTTGAACACAAAGCCGCTGAATTTTTCCTCTACGGGCTGCACCACACGCTCTTCCGTTTCGCGGGCGCGCGGCGTCGGGGCGATATCGACAAAACAATCGAGCAATTCCTTCACGCCGAAGTTGTTGACCGCCGACCCGAAAAACACCGGGCAGATATCGCCGCGCAAATAAGCCGCTTTATCAAAAGCAGGGTACACTGTTTCCAGCATTTCCACCTCCTCGCGCAGGGTACGGGCCGGGCTTTCACCGATGTGTTTTTCCAGGTCGGGGTGGCTGAGGTCTTCAAAAACAATGATCTCCTCGTCTTCCTGCTTGCCATGCGGGTTGAAAAGCACCAGTTTGCGCTCGTACATATTGTAAACGCCCTTGAAACGCTGGCCCATGCCGATGGGCCAGGAGAGCGGACACACTTTCACATCCAGTTTTTGCTCAATTTCGTCGAGCAAATCGAAGCCGTCGAGGCCTTCCCGGTCGAGTTTGTTTACAAAAAATATGATCGGCGTTTCGCGCATGCGGCACACCTTGGTCAGTTTTTCGGTTTGTATCTCCACGCCCTTGGCTACATCGACCACCACGATGGCCGAGTCGACGGCCGTCAGCGTCCGGTAGGTATCCTCGGCAAAATCTTCGTGGCCGGGGGTATCGAGGATGTTGATTTGCAGGTTCCGGTACTCGAATCCCATGACGGAGGTGCTCACCGAGATACCGCGCTGCCGCTCGATCTCCATGAAGTCGGATACCGTGCTTTTTTTGATCTTGTTGCTCTTCACGGCGCCGGCAGTCTGAATGGCGCCGCCAAACAGCAGCAGTTTTTCCGTCAGGGTCGTTTTGCCTGCATCGGGGTGTGCAATGATCGCGAAGGTGCGACGGCGCTGGAGTTCTTTTTTGAAATTGGACAAGGGTATGTGATATTGGTTGATTTAGAAAAATTGGTTTTTGGGCATAGCCATCAACTTAAGGGTTCAGAGGGGGTGAACACTTTTCAAATTGAACTTTTCAAATTAGACTTTTGACTTAAAAGGAGGATTCAGGCTTTTGGAAGTTTCTTTTAAGTCAAATTTGAAAAGTTTAATTTGAAAAGTCAAAAGTATTCACCCCCTCGTGTTCCTTAAGTTGATGGCTATTGGGTTGGGGGTGGGGCCCGAAAAACGGGCGCAAAAGTAACCACATTCACCCCGAAAAACCAACCGCAAGCTAAATGCAGTGCCCGCCGGCGCATTCCGGTTCAAGATACTTCGTCCGTTTACCCGGGCTATCCCTATTTTCGCCAGCAAATCCGTATCGCTTGACAAAATCCGTCCCTCCTGCCCGCATTCTATTGTTCGTGCTTCCGGTATTTGCCGGGCTGCTTTGGCTTGGCCTGCGCGACCAGCCCGATCCTGTTTGGGAAAAAGCAGGCCGTGTTGTCCGGCAGCAATTTTATTTGTTGCAAGATGTTCCCGATTCGTTGCAAAACCTGTATGCCGGTTGGCACAAACTACCGTACCGGCCGGGCGATTCAACGGCGTTGCGCATTGTTTCACAGCCATCGTTGTCCAATATTGAATGGCAGGCTTTTCGCACATTTTTTAAAACGGCCACCCGGCAGCCACGCATGGTCGTTTCAGGTGTTACCGGGGTGGGCGCCACCAAACAAACCAAACATGTGGCGCGCTTGCTGACCGGCCGCCCCGAAAATGTACTGCTTATTGAATGCGCTCCGCAGTTTGACCTGGATTACCATAAAAAATACATCGGCAATGAAACCGCCGAGCAGTTTGAACCTGGCGAGCTCCTGCGCTTTTGGCAAAAATGCCGGCAACAGCCCGACCAGCGTTTTGCAGTGATTGTCGATAATTTTGATAAAATAAATCCCGAAACGTTTTTTGGTCCTGCACTCTGGGAAGCCCTGAGCTCGGAGGGGGAAACCGCCCGGATCGGTGGGCTGGAGGTGTATCTGCCGCCCAATTGCCACCTTTTTTCAGTAACCCACCTGGGACCGGGCTCCATGATCGAGTTTAACGGCGAGCATTTCAAACGCCTTGGCCGGCAGTTTATCCTGGAACCCAATGCCGCCGAACTTATCGAGTACCTGCGCCGAAAATGGCTCGGCGCCTCCGATACCAGCCGTGTAGCGGCGGTTGCCGACACTGCGCAAATGCACCATTTCCTGTACTATTTTTTGAAAACCAATTTATTGCTGAAAAATCGCTACGGCAATGGCTTCCAGTTGGGCCAGGGTAGTAACGTGCGCGATTTTTTTCGCAAAAAAGACCTGGCCGAACTCAAAAACGCCTACATCAACCACCTGAATGCGTTCCGGCCCGACGATGAACTTTCACTGAACGACTTCGAATCCATGGATTACGCCGTGCGCACCGGTGGCCTGGAGCAAAATTCCAGTTTTCTGGACCGGCAGATTCGCCTGCTTTACGAGACGGGTTATTTCGTGGAAATTTCCATCGTGGCCACAACGGCGCTGCTCACATTCCTGGCCGGCTGGTGGGTATTTCGGCGCCGGGAGCAACTCATCCGCCATTACGGCGAACGCGCGCACCAGGTGTATGTCGGTTTTGAAACCCAGGTCATCAGCGCCGATGTGGCCGCCCGCCGCCTTGAGGAGATCAAAAACGAGGTGGACGACCTGGTCATGCGCCGCCGCCTGAACTACACCGAGGGCCTGTACTTCCTGGCCTTTGTGGAAGATAAGGTCAAGCGAATCGAATTTGCCAAAAACGTCAGCCAGACCTTCCTCGAGCTGTTCAACACGTTCATGGAAGACGACGTGCTCACCGAAAGCGAATACACCAAACTCCGGCAGTTCCTGCAGTCGATCCGGCATAAAATTCCGGAAGAAACCTACGAGCAGTTCCGCGCCAAGGTGGAACAGACCTACGCTGCCGGCAACTGATTTGACTATATTTGTTGAAATATTAACCAGAATAAAAAACGCTTTTCCCATGAAAAAAGGATTTGTAACACTCATGGCCTGCCTGGCCGTTGCACCGCTATTTACCCAAACATTGAACCTGCATGAAGATTTTCCGGGCATTACCTGGCCCTTCCTGTGGGATATGGAACAGGATGCTTCCGGAAACCTGTACGTCTGCTCGGAGCAGGGTATTTTGTATGAAAAGAAAAACCAGGTTTGGAAAACATACGACCTGAACCCAAATGGATTTGAAGATGCTTTGGGCATTGCTGTGGACCAAAACGATGTAGTTTGGATCGGCGCCAAGGATGGATTGTATACCCTGGACAGCGGTATGGTAAGCCGCTTCACCACGACAAACAGCGGTCTGCCAACGGATTACATTCAAACTGTGCGCGCGTACAACGACGAGCTCTGGCTGGTTATGTTCGGCAACGGCCTGGTGCGGAAAATTGACGATAACTACACCCACTACACCATGGCCAATTCCGAATTGCCGGATGATTACGTGGGCGATCTGGAAATTCAGGCCGACGGGACCGTCTTCGCTGCGGCCAACGGCAAGGTCACGATCATTTCGGGAAGTACCTGGCAGAACTATGACTTCGATGCCATGTTCGGGTCGGAAACCTGGGTGTACGACATCTTTATCGATCACAACCAGGACGTCTGGTTCGGCACCCGCACCGGTGTTATTAAATTCAACAATACCACCAAACAATTTGAGAATCTCAAAAGCACCTATGGCCAAAAGAAATTTTCGGCCATCCTGTACACCCCGACCAATCAACTCTGGCTCTGCGAGCTGTTTGAGGGCCTGCACTACTTCGACCAAATCGGCAACCAGTACTTTTTCGACGGCGATGTCTCCGGCGCGCCCTCGCAGGTTTTCGACTTTTTATACTACAACGATACCCTCCGGGTGGTCGGGAATATCGGCGCCACGGTAACCGGCCTTACGATCACCTACCCGGACGACGACTCCGACGGATTTGCTGCCGATGTGGACTGCGACGACGACAATCCGAACATCAATCCGGGCGCCACGGAAATCCCGAACAACGGCATTGATGAAGATTGCGACGGGCAAGATCTGATGAGCGGGACTTTCCAACTGGCGCAAACAACTGTTGAACTTTTCCCCAATCCGGTGCGCGATTTTTTAAGCGTTAAAACCAGCCGGCCGGTTGATCTGGGTTTTGTGCTGTATAGCGCCAACGGCCGGTTTTTACAGCGTTTTGAACAAGCGCCACAACTCGACATGCGCACCTTTCCGGACGGGCTGTATTTGCTGGAAATGCTGGATGTTAAAACCGGTCAGAAGCAGGTTGCTAAAATCCTGGTTTCCAGATAACCCGGATTTTACTTCGTATGCCTTGTTTTCCCGAATTTGCGAATCGCCTGTTTTGTAGAATTATAATTTGAAAAACTCGATTAGTGCTTGTTAAATAATCCGGAAAACAAAATAAGTTTGACATTTTATGGTACTAAGTGTATATTTATGAACTGACAGTATACGTTCACACAATATAAAACTTCATACCATGGGCACCTTTGATGTAATTACTGACTACTTGCGTGGAAACACGCGCAACAAGAGGGCATCGGGCGGCCGTTGTCCAAACTCCTGGGGCAGGCAAGAATATGAAGGAATCTACTTGGAAGCTGCCTCCAAAGGCGAAATTATAGACCTGAACAACATCGTACAGAAAAAGGGCTGGATACAAGCCTATGTAGAGAAATACTTTGAAGGCCTGCACGAAAACAATGCAGATAGCCAACCGGGGACCCACCATCCGCACAACACCCGGTACACTTACCGCTCTTTCTGAAAACTATGAGATACCCGTCCTGCGCTGCTCCGGCGCGGGGCGGGTAATCCGCAGAAATGGCAGCAACACCACCGTAAACAGCACTACCGCCAACAATTCTCCTCCAAGAATATACCAGGGCCACTCGCCAAATAAATCGAGCAGGGTGGGAGTAGGCGGTTTTTGGCACAAATACATGAAATTGGTGCCGAGCAGCAGGTTAATTCCGGCTACAAAAACAAAGTAGATATTCGACCACAAAAATGCTTTCCCGAAGCTGCGCCAGGTTGGCCGGAAACCGTACACAAACACGGCATACAAAATACTTTGTGCCAGGCCGATATGCACAAAAAAATACCGGATGTTGAACGGGTGCGGAAACGATTGGGGTATATCGGGCGTCAGCAGCGCCTGAATACAACCCGCCATCACCATGAAATAGGAAATTTCGAACAGGAAGTACGATTTCCGCCAGAGCATGAACGGCAGAAGCAGGTTCAAAAAATAACAAATGTGAAACGGCAGGATGAGATCGAGGCGCAGGGGCGGTGGCGCCTGAAGCAATTGAATGCTGACGGAGGCCCAAATGGCAACCGGGATCAGGCTCATCAACAATGCCAACCTGCGTTTTTGCAGTTCGTTCGTGAGCTGTTTGCCTGTGAAAATCCAGCAAACCATGCTTGCGCCCGCTGCCGCTAGCCACCAACCATGTTCGGCGCCCCAGTTGACAAAATCGGCCTGAAAAAGCAACAGCCTGTGCATGGCATTTCGTCTGTTTTGTTGCTTGCGAATGTAGGGTGTTTTTAATACTCGTCCTACGACTTCAAGTCGTAGGACGAGTTGCCCCGCGAGACAAACCTTGAGTCGCGCAGCCAAAACCGCCATTCCCGGTTGGCGCATTCCCCGGCATAGGCCACGCCGATCCGCGGCCCCGCAGCGATGGCGTTTTCGGGTATGACCATTCCCCGGTCTTCGATCCAGATTTCTGAGTCCGCGTGGATCAAGCTGTGCCCGGTTTGTTGCGTATGCAAGCCCAGGGCCTGTGCCAGAGCGCCGGGGCCGGCAGTAAGTTTGGCTGGCATGCTACCCCGGGTATCCAGTTTGATGCCCCGGCGTTGATACATCACGTCAGTCCCTTCCAACGGTTCAATACCCCGTATGAGCACCGCATGCGCCATGCCTTCCGGCGCTGTGACCACATTGAACAAATGGTGGATGCCGTAACACAGGTAAATGTAGGCCCGGCCACCTTCCTGAAACATGACTTCCGTGCGCTTGGTACGGCGGTTTCCGTAGGCATGGCAGGCGCGGTCGTCGGGCGCGCGGTAGGCCTCCACTTCTGAAATTCGACCGGCGGTTTGAATCCTGTCGAATGCCGTGACCAACACTTTGCCCAGTAATTCTTTGGCGATTTGCACCACATCTTCACGGCGGTAGAAACCGGCGGACAGACGTTGTGGATATGGTGTTAGATTTGGCAAGGCAGATAATTTATTGCGGACGAACCGTCCGCGTTATTCCCAGTCAAACGAGCGCTCAACGGCCTTGTGCCAAAACAGGTACAATTCCTTGCGCCTGAAATCAGGCAAGGCCGGCTCCCAGGTTTTATCAATGCCCCAATTTCGTTTGAGGTCTTCCAGGCCGGTCCAGTATCCGACCGCCAGTCCGGCAGCGTAAGCAGCGCCCAGCGCGGTGGTTTCGATCATTTTGGGCCGGATCACAGGCACATTCAACAGGTCGGATTGAAACTGCATGAGCAATTCGTTGACCACCATGCCGCCATCTACCCGCAGCGACGACAGGTTGATTCCGGCATCTTTTTCCATGGCCTGCAGCACTTCATAGGTCTGAAACGCGGTGGCTTCCAGAGCGGCGCGGGCAATGTGGCCCTTGTTCACATACCGGGTAAGGCCTGCAATGATCCCACGGGCATCCGACCGCCAATAAGGGGCGTACAGCCCGGAAAAAGCCGGCACGAAATACACACCGCCATTGTCTTCCACGCTTTTGGCCAGGGCTTCAATTTCGGTACTTTTCTGAATAAGCCCCAGGTTGTCGCGCAGCCACTGCACCAGGGCGCCGGCAATGGCAACCGAACCCTCCAGGGCATAGTGAACCGGCTCTTTTTCAAACTGATAGGCCACGGTAGTAAGGAGTCCAAACTTGGAGGGAACAAGTTGCGTGCCGGTATTCATAAGCAAAAAACAACCGGTGCCATAGGTGTTTTTGGCTTCGCCGGGTTCCAGGCAGGCCTGTCCGACAAGAGCCGCCTGCTGATCGCCAAGATCGCCGGCAAGGGGCACGCTTTTCAGCGGTTCGGCAGTGATGGTGCCGTACACTTTGCTGCTGGGCATAATTTTCGGCAGCATCTGTTTGGGGATTTCCAGGCGCTGGAGCAGTTCATCGTCCCAACCGACACTGAAAATATTCATCATTTGGGTGCGGGAGGCATTGGTCACATCGGTGATGTGCAGGCCGCCTTTCGGGCCGCCGGTAAGATTCCAGATCAGGAAGGTATCCATGTTGCCAAACAATGCCAGGCCTTTTTCGGCGTCCTGGCGGAGGTTGGGCACATTGTCGAGCAACCAACGCAGTTTGAGCGCGCTGAAGTAAGTGGCCAGCGGTAGCCCGGTGGTGACCCGGTACCAGTCGTCGATCTCTTTTTCCTGGTGAAACTGCACCAACTCGGTGGTGCGGGTGTCCTGCCAAACCAGTGCATTGTAGTAGGGCCGGCCGGTTTTGCGGTTCCACACGACGGTGGTTTCACGCTGGTTGGTGATGCCTACGGCGGCAATGTCGTCGATGCCGATACTCCGTGCGATACGTGCCTGCGCGATCACTTCGAGGGTGTTTTTCCAGATTTCTTCCGGGTTGTGCTCGACCCAGCCGGGCTTGGGGTAGATCTGTTCGTGTTCTTTTTGACCGACGGAAACAATGTTTCCCTGTTTGTCAAAAATAATGCAGCGGGTGCTGGTAGTGCCCTGGTCAATGGCGGCGACGTATTTTTTCATAGAAGTGGGTATTTAAAACAGTTAGTGGTCCTACAGCTTGACGCCGCAGGACCACTGGCAAATATGCAAAAATTAGTATTGGGAATTTAGTCAGATAATCTTCCTCACTCCCGTTTCAGCGCCATAATCTTAATCTCCACGCGCTGGTTTAACCGCCTGCCCTCTGCAGTGGCATTGGTGGCGATGGGCTGGCGTTTGCCATAGCCTTTGAACGCTACCCGCCGGGAGTCGATCCCTTTTTCAATCAGGTAGTCGGCCACGGTTTTGGCGCGTGCGGTGGAGAGGCGGTCGCAAAATTCATCGGGCGGCGTGCTGTTCGTATGGCCGCCGATTTCAATGACGATCTCGCCGTTTTCTTCCATAAAGTCGTACAGCTCGTCGAGCGTGGGCAAGGCATCCGGTGTGAGGCTGGAGCTATCGGCTTTAAAGCTCAGCTGCTCCATTTTGATCTTCTGACCGCTGCGGAGCAAACTGGCGTTGAGCTCGGGCAGGATACGTTTTTTGATCTCAACCGGTTTGGTCACGCTGCAGCCGTTAGCATCGGTGACCGTTACGCTGTGCATACCCAGGTTGAGTTTGGAGGCCGTGACGGTGCTTTCGCCGTTGTTCCAACTGACCGAATGCGGTGCCGTGCCGCCGGTTACTTTGACGGTAGCTTTACCGTCTTCGCTGCGTTCGGTAACCGCGCCGACAACACGCGTGATCTCCACCTGAAGCGGATCAGGTGCGTTTACAATGGCAACTGCTGTTTGCGTGGCGCCCTGCGCATCGGTGACCAGGACCGCGTACGTTGCAGCCGGGACATTTTTTGCTTCAGGGCCCTTCCAGGCTGGATTGTCCCATTTGTACTGGTAAGGCGGTTTTCCGCCGGTAGCGATGACTTTCAGGCCGGAAGTTTGCCCGGCGCATTTTATATCGCCGGTTTCTTCCACATTGACTTCGAGCGGAAGGATGTTTTCCTGAATATCAACGGTTTGAACCAGAGAACAACCTTTCGAGTCGGTAATAGTAAATGTGTGTTTGCCGGCAGTCAGTTGGCTGGCAACATCAGTTGTTTCGCCGTTATCCCAGCTGTATTGAAACGGCGCGCCGTTGCCACCGCGTGCCTGCAGGCGGACTTTCCCGTCGGCATTTCCTACAGTGGCCTTGGCCTGAATAGTCACGGAATGCATGATTGCCTCCGGTTCTTTTATCAGAAAAAATGCAGAGGCCTGTTTGCCCAGGGCATCCGTAACAGAAATCTGATGCTGGCCGGCAGGGACATCCGCAACAGGATTTGCCGGCAGTGTTGCAATGCTCCAGGTATAAGTGTATGGTCCCTTTCCGCCTTGCACATTTGCTTCAACACTTGCCGTCTGGCCGTTGCAGCGCACCGGTTGGGTTTCGGAAACAGTTACCACCAGGGGTAAAATGCGCTCGTTGATATCAACCGTTCCCGTTACGGAGCACGCATTTTGATCGGTAACCGTAAAGCTGTGATTGCCCGGGCTCAGGCGGGTGGCCTGCTCGCCGGTTTCTTCATTGTCCCAGCGGAAAAGGTAGGGTTGAAACCCGCCGGAAGCCTGAATTTTTGCATTGCCGGTGGTGGTGCCCGCGTTGGCCGGCAAAAGTACAGTTGCCGTGACCTTGATTTCTTCCGGCTGCTTCACCTCAAATGCGGTGGAAGCCCGCCCACCGACGGCATCAATCACAACCAATTGATAAGTTCCGGCGGGTACATTCGCAGGTTCCTGACCCTTCAGCGCAGGGTTGCTCCATTCAAAGTTGTATGGCCCTTTGCCGCCTTTTACCAGTACGTTCAATTTCGTTTTACCGCCATAGCAGGTTATTTTTTCCGTTTCCATGATCCGGGCCGAAAGCGGCAGAATATTTTCGGTGACCTCCAGTGTCGTAGTGGTGGAACAGCCAAACACATCGGAAACCGTTACACTGCGCGTGCCTGGAGGTAGTTGGTTGGCGATTTCGGTGGTTTCGTCATTATCCCAGCGGTACTGGTAAGGACTGGTACCGCCGCTGGCTTTGATGGAGGCCTTGCCATCGTTGTTGCCGGTGCTGGCGGCTGTTTCGAGGGTAGCGACGGCCGTCAGGGCATCGGGTTGCTTGACCGTGAAGTCGGCCGTGGTACG
Organism: Lewinellaceae bacterium; assembly: GCA_016716135.1. GTDB lineage: Bacteria > Bacteroidota > Bacteroidia > Chitinophagales > Saprospiraceae > M3007. Next base: position 117,678 of record JADJWX010000004.1, read on the forward strand.
GCCACCAACTGCATCCGTGATGGTGACGGTGTATTGGCCGGCCTTTACGCCTCCGGGCTGAAAACCGGTGAGTGCCGGATCGCTCCAGGCAAACTCGAACGGGCTTTTACCCCCGCTTACATTGACCTGGAGGCTGGTTTCGCCGCCGTGGCAATTGATCTGGCCGGTTTCTTCGATATCAGCCGCAATGGGCAGGATGTTTTCCGTGATCGCTACTTTGGCGCTGATCGAACAGCCGTTGGCGTCGGTAATGGTCACGGTGCGTTGGCCGGGTTTGAGTTGACTGGCGGTTTCAGTGGTTTCGCCATTGTCCCAGGCATAGCTGTAGGGGCCGGTTCCGCCGCGCGGTGCCGCCAGCGCTTTGCCGTCGCTGCCCCCGGTACTTGCGGGCGCTTGTGCCGTTGCGACAGCGCTGAGCGCCGCGGGTTGAACCACGGTGATGCTCGTTACCGTCCGGCCGCCGGCAGCATCCACAACCGTCAGGGTGTAAGTGCCCGCAGTCACACCGGCAGGTTGGGTGCCATCAAGCGCGGGGTTGCTCCATTCGTACTGGTACGGTTCTTTTCCGCCCAAAACTGTTGCCTTCAGGATGGTATTTCCCCCGGCACAGGGTATCGGTGTGGTTTCCTGCAGGGTTGCGCTCAGGGCTGCGAGTTTTGATTTGATCTGGATACTGGCCGTCGCCGAGCAGTTGTTTTCGTCGGTGACCGTGACACTGTGCGGCCCGCCCGACAGTTGGGTTGCCGGGTTTGTGGTTTCGCCGTTGTCCCATTTGAACTTGAAATCCGGCGTGCCGCCTTTGGTCACTACCCGGGCAACACCATCGCGGGCATCCGGGGCGCTTTCGTCTTTGGTTTGTTCCACCAATATGTTCAGGCGAACATCGTCGAGTTTGGTTTTGGCCGATTTGGTTTTTCCGCTGCTGTCGGTCACAGTGACGGTGTAACTTCCCGGGCCAACATTTTTCGGCGCCTCGCCTTCCATAGCCGGTTCGGACCAGGCATACGTAAACGGCGGTTTTCCGCCATTCACCTTGACAAACAGTTGTCCGTCGCGGCCATTGCCGTCACAGCTGATTTGTTTTTCCACCACACAATTAACCACGAGCGAAGTGGATTTATCAATCAGGTACAACCCTTTATCGTCTGTGCCGATCCAAACGGCGCCGTCCTGGTCGACTGCCAGGCAGCGCCCGTATTCGCTGGTGTAATACTCCGCTCCGCTAAAAGTTGTGTACTCGTCGGTTTGCAGGTCGTAGTAACTGATCATGCGCGACATGATCCATAAGTTACCGTTGGCATCGAGGTCAAAATCTTCCGCCTCGCCTTCCAGGGCTTTTTCCTTAACGGCAATAGCCTCCCAGCGATCGCCGCCGACGACCAGCCAGAATTCGCCATCGGCCAGGACGTAAATGTCGGCTCCGAACTCCCGAATGCGTTGCACATTATACCCTTCCAAATCGGATTTCCACTTGCCCGGGCTGCCCAGGAGCAGGCCTTCTTCCGAGCCGATCCAATAGCGGCCCACCCTGTCGTGAAAGATCGTGGTGATGGTGTTGGAGCGCAGGCGGGAGTTTTTGGTGGTAAAGTTTTCCACCAGCGTCAGGCTCGGTTGGGTTTTTAATTGATACAGCCCCGACTCCCTGGTCCCCAACCAGAGCCAGTCGTTGCGCTGGTCGTAATAGGCTGCGGTCACTTCCGGCGCTTTTCCCAAAACCATTTGCAACACATCGTTGCTCCAGCGCGTGTCGGCATTGCCGCCGGCATACATGAACGGGCTCAATTCGCCGGCGCCAAGTTCCAGTGGTGTGGAAAGGTCGCAGGCCATAACTTTGTAAACGCCGGAACCACTGGCAACCCATTTTGAGTTGTCGGTATCAATGAATATGTTCCGCACAGGCGCAGAGCGATCCACCGCACCGCAACGGGTAACCTGGCGGTCTGATTTTTGGGCAAAAAGGCCCGTTGTGAGGAAGACAAACAAGGTGACAAACAGTGGTGTATTTCGGATAAACGAAATTAGCATATCGGTGGAGTTGATGTGCAATTGTTAAGGGTGTGTGGTAAAAAACCGCAAATTTCGGGCTTCATTTTGAAGGAACCGAACATAAACGGAAATTATACGGCAGAATTATGCTGGTTTCCACAAAAGCCGGATGCACAGCACTGAATGCGGGGTTTGCCAATGCGTATAACCTTAAAACCTATTTTATCGTAAGCTTTGGATAGGATTGATAAATCACTTCTACCTGAAAGGCTGGATTCAATGGTTTTCAGATGACTCACTTCGTTCGACATGGCAATGCACCATTGAGTAGACTTTTATCAGGACTTTCCCGTTCAGTTGAAGTTTCGAGCGTAGCGAGAAACCTGTTTAACGGTTTTATTAGTAGCGTTTTTTGTCATGTCGAACGAAGTGAGACATCTGAAATATTTAAGGTGAACCTATCCAAAACTCACGTTATTTTATAACAACAAAAATTACATTGTATGAACAACCTTAGCCCGTTGGCCCTTGGGCTGTTTTTGACGCTAACTATTTCCTGTAAAAAAGAACCAACCCCGGAAACTTCATTTTTCGATTGTACCGGCAAATCGGACCCGCCGGCGGTCATTCTGGATTGCAGCGGTTTTATCAACGGCTCATTGCTCTTTTGCAAAACGACGCATGTGGGCGATTTCGAACTTGATGAACAAAGCAAACGCTTCATGCCGCAGTATTGCAAACAACTGAACGATGTGCTGGAATTTCAACATGCGAATGGCGAATCCTTCGTATTCAAAGTACTGGAAAAGACCTACCGGCAACAGCATCTCATTTACAATACCGGTGAAACATGTCCGGACGACACATCAAATTATTCCGGAGTCTGTATCGGGAGTGAGGTCCTGCGCCTGACCATGCGTTCGGATACACCGGCACTTACCCTGACAATTGAACTTGCCACAAAACCGGACGTCCTCGACAAAACGAATGGTAAAGTTGGCGACTACCTTTCCGTCTTCCGGTGGACATCGGCAACTTCGTACTATGTTGATTTTGAAGCAGTCGCAAGTCAACGGACCTTGCCGTATGCGACCCTGCCGCTGCATGAATTCTATCCGGAGCTTACTTTATTGGGAAAAACATATAAAAATGTCATCAGCAGGGACATTTCGCTTTTTTCGAATAAACCCTACAAGATTTATGTAAACCAGGAAGTCGGCCTGATCGGTTTCGAGAACAAGCCAGGTAACCTTTGGGTGCTGAAAACCTGACGTTAAACCTGCCCGTTCAAAATTTTCCATAAAAATTCCAGTCCCAGCCCGCTGCCCAGAAACCGCTCCTTCCGGTTGTTGCAGAGTTGTTGCGTCCAATTGGTAAAACCACCGTCAATAATGGGATAACTGCCGCCCGGAGTTTCCAAGATCATCCCGAATTGCAAGCCCCGGTAATAGCGCTGACTATCTTCGGGAAGTTGTACCGTTTCGAGCGGGGTTTCCGGAAAAATCGATCGCAGCGCCCGGGCCAAAGTGTCCGACAAACGCTGATCATCCGGCCGCTGGTTCAGGTTTTTCAATACAATTTTAACCGTCGATTTTGGTAATAGTTCGGACAACAGCCGGTAGTACAGGCCGATATGGTGCGCGAGATTTTCTTTTTCAAAATAAAAATCGCCGGTGTCGCGGCCGGCGCTGGTCAGGCAAAAAATGCCGAAATGGGGCGTAAAACCGGGTAAGTCGAATCGCTGGCTGCGCAAATGCCGGTGGGCGCAGGAAAGGTGCAGGGTGGTTGTCGGAAACCCCGATTGACGGCGTTGCAAACTGCTTTCCAGCGCCATAACGTTGGTGGCATCGGCGGTTACTTCCGTGCCGCGGCTGGCCGAAAGCACTTTGTGCTGATGCACCGTGCCTATGGCAGAGCAGGTGCCGAGCGGGCTGACCGGGGAAAGTTCAAGCGGCATGAAACCGAGCGACTCTGCCAGGTTCAGGCACTGCAATTCCAGCCGCCGAAAACTAAGCGCATCTACTGAAGCGGGTCCGGCAAACCGGTTTTGGCGGTAGGCAGCGAGCAATTGGGCAGGGCTGATGCGTTCGGTTTGCACCCGGTACACCTCCAAAAGCAGGGAGTTTAGTTCGGAAGCCGAGAGCCGGTCGGTTAGCGTTGTGAAGAGCTCCGGCACGCCGCTGCGCCGGCACAGGCTGTCGATGAATTTTTGGTCCATTGCCTTTCTTTTTCAGAAAAAACGCGGTAGCATTTAATATGATTCCTGACGGTTGTTTTTTACCACAGAGGCATGGAGGACACGGAGAATAAATTTGTATAAAAGAAATTCTCTGCGGTCTCCATGTCTCGTAAGTTTACCTGGCTAGGCGAGTAAAACCCCGCCGTGGCCTCCATGTCTCCGTAGTGAAAAATCCCGATCAAAACAGCAGCTGATACGCCAGCGTGCCGGCCACGCCGCCGGCCAGTGGCGCCACTACCGGTATCCAGGCATAGCCCCAGTCGGAGCCGCCTTTACCCGGAACAGGCAGCAAGGCATGGGCGATGCGGGGCCCCAGGTCGCGCGCCGGATTGATGGCATAGCCCGTCGTACCGCCCAGCGAGAGCCCGATGGCAAGTATGAGTATGCCCACTACGAGCGGGTTCAGGCCTTCGGCAAACCGGTTGGCGCCGATGGCCATCAGGGCAAACAGGAGCACAAATGTTCCGATAAACTCGCTGATCAAATTCCCGGCGGTATGGCGCACGGCCGGTGCGGTGCAAAAAACCGCCAGTTTGGCGCCCTGATCTTCCGTGCGGCTCCAGTGCGGCAGGTAGTGCAGGTACACCAGCACAGCGCCCAGGAAAGCGCCGGTCATTTGCCCGGCTAGGTATTCGGGCACCAGGGCCCAGTCGAAGGCACCGGCGGCGGCCAGGCCAATCGTCACGGCGGGATTGATATGCGCGCCGCTGATGCCGCCGACCGTGAAGATGGCGAAGGTAACGGCCAGGGCCCAGGCAATGGCAATGACAAGCCAGCCGGCATTTTCGCTTTTGGTGCCGCGCAGCACCACACCGGCCACAACGCCGTTGCCCAGTAGAATGAGTATGGCTGTTCCAATAAGTTCGGCAAGGAAGTTATTCATGATACAGGATGGTTGGTTGGCTGCAAGTTTGGGATTTTTTTTTCAAACTTTGCGGCCCCTTTTATTTGCCCCCGCCGACGCAGCAAGGGGGATACAATAACCAGCCGTTTTATGAATCCGAAAATAAATTACGTTTCTGCCGAAGAGGCCCTTTCTGTTATCGAATCCGGCCACCGGGTGTACATCCACGGCAGCGCTTGTACGCCGACCAACCTGCTGCGCCACCTGGCTGCCCGAAAAGACGAGCTCCGCCAGGTCGAACTGGTGTTTATCAGCCTCTACGGCGATGTTTTTGTGGATGCGGACGACTGTGCCGACAGTTTCCACATCAATGCCATGTTCGTGTCGGCGCCGGTGCGCAAGGCGGTAAACGTGGGGCATGGCGACTATATCCCGGTTTTTTTGAGTGAGATTCCGGAGTTGTTCAAACAGGAGATTCTTCCGCTCGATGTGGCGCTGGTACAGGTTTCGCCACCCGACAAGCATGGCTACTGCTCCCTGGGCACCTCGGTTGATATTGCGCGCACAGCCGTCAATACCGCCCGCTACGTGATCGCCCAGGTAAATCCGCAGGTACCGCGCACGCATGGCGACAGCCTCATACACGCCACGCGTTTTCACAAAATGGTGTATATGGACGAGCCGATACACACGGCAAACTTCGGCGAAAAAGTGACGGAAAAAGAACGGCAGATCGGCCGGCATATCGCCGCGTTGATCGAAGACCGGAGCACGCTGCAAATGGGTATTGGCGCCATTCCGGATGCGGTACTCAGCAGCCTGACCAACCACAAGGACCTGGGGGTGCACACCGAAATGTTCTCCGACGGCCTGGTGCCGCTGTTTGAAAACGATGTCATCAACAACAAATACAAAGCCATCCACCCGAACAAAACGGTGGCGGGTTTCGCTCTGGGGTCCAGGGCCCTGTACGATTACGTGGACGACAATCCCGCCTTTGCTTTCCTCGACATCGATTATGTGAACGAACCCGGCGTCATTCGCCGCAATCCCAAGGTAGTGGCCATCAACAGCGCCATCGAGGTAGACCTGACGGGCCAGGTCTGCGCCGATTCGATCGGCACCTACCAGTACTCCGGGGTAGGCGGGCAGATGGATTTTATGCGCGGGGCTGCCCTCAGCGCCGGCGGCAAGCCGATCATTGCACTCACCGCCCGCACGGCCAAAGGCGTGCCGCGTATTGTGCCTTTTCTGAAACAAGGTGCGGGTGTGGTGACCACCCGGGCGCATGTGCACTATGTGGTGACGGAATACGGCGTTGCTTTTTTATTTGGGAAAAACCTGCGGCAGCGGGCCAAAGCGCTAATCGACATTGCACATCCGGACGACCGGGAAGGCCTCGAACGGGCTTGTTTCGACCGGTTTCATTTGTTTTAGGGGGCGATTGAAGCTGTTGCCAAAAAACTTGCCTACCGGCCGCTTCCCCACCTTGTCCCTCCCCTACTACTTTCATGGCGCAGCAATTCGAAGTACCTTGCAGGCCAAATCATTGCAGTAGTTATGGAATTGATACCATCCGTTTTGATCTCCATCGGGATAATTTTTGCCATCCGGAAATATTTGGAAACACCGGAGCGGCTACCGTGGTGGGACCAGTTTTTGTCCAGGGCGTGGCTCGGAATTATTGCCTTTTTTTTGCTGACACTGATACCGCAGCTCCACTTTCTGGGCAATTGGTTGGGAGCGAGCATTTACCTCATCATTCTGGCAACCGTATACCAGTTGCGCGACTACCCGCCGGCCCGCCAATATGCCGTTGCGCTTTTACCTTTTGCCGCAGTTTATGTTTTCAATACACTCCTGAACTGGATCGCTCCGGCTATTTTTGAAACGTACCGGCAGTACCTCGGACCTGCTCAGGCATTTTCAAAATTGTGGCTGATCGGATTCGGCATCTACGCGTTTGTCCAAAATAATAAAGAACGCAAACAGCGCCGCAAAGAAGAAGAACAGATCCGGGCTGCAGAAGCCCGGCGGGCCGAACTGGAACACCTGGTGACTGAACGCACCGCCGAACTGACTTCGCAGAAAGAAACCCTGGAAAAAGCCCTGACCGACCTCAAGGCCGCCCAAACACAGCTGGTTCACTCCGAAAAAATGGCCTCGCTCGGTGAACTGACGGCCGGTATCGCCCATGAAATCCAAAATCCGCTGAACTTCGTCAACAACTTCTCCCAACTGAGCGCCGAACTGGCCGCGGAACTCCTCGACGAAATGGGCAAAACCGATCCCGATCAGGAACTGGTGCGCGAGCTCGTGCAGGATCTGGCCCAAAACCAGGAAAAAATCAACCACCACGGCAAACGGGCTTCGAACATCGTGACGGCCATGCTGCAGCACGCCCGTACCAGTACCGGAAAAAAGGAGCCCATCGATTTGAACGAACTCGCCGACGAATATTTGCGCCTCGCTTATCACGGGTTGCGCGCCAAAGACAAAAGTTTCAATGCTAAAATGGTCACGGAATTTGACCCCGCGATCGGTAAGGTCGAACTGGTGCCGCAAGACATGGGGCGGGTGTTGCTGAACCTGATCAACAACGCGTTTTTCGCCGTGAATCAAAAGAAAAACAGCGCGCCCGACGATTACGAGCCCACGGTAACCGTGAGTACCCGGCTGGCCGGTTCGGCTTCGAAGAAAAACAAGCGCGTCGAAATTCGCATCCGCGACAACGGAACCGGTATTCCTGAAAACCTCAAAGCAAAAATATTCCAACCGTTTTTCACCACAAAAGCCACCGGGCAAGGCACGGGGCTGGGCCTTTCGCTCGCCTTTGATATTGTGACGAAAGGGCACGGAGGCACCTTTGAAGTGGACAGCACCGAAGGCGAGGGAACCGTTTTTTTGATCACCATTCCGGCCTGAAAAACCGGCATACCATAAAATCAGACCGTATGAAAATCCTTGTAGTTGACGACGAGCAAGACATCAAGATCCTGTTTGAACAAAGCTTTCGCCGGGAAATCCGTGCAGGCGCTTTTACGTTTAAGTTCTGCTTCTCCGGGGAAGAAGCGCTGGCTTTTCTTCAGGAACATCCTTCGGAGGCCGTTCTGATCCTGTCGGATATCAACATGCCCGGTATGAGCGGCCTGGAACTGTTGCGCCGGATTCGGGAACAAACACCCGAACCACAACCCCGGATCATGATGATCACCGCCTATGGCAGCGCAGAAAAAGAGGAAGAAGCCATGCGCCTGGGCGCCGACGACTTCCTGCACAAGCCCCTGGATTTCAATACGCTGAAACAAAAATTAACCGAATTATCATGAGTGCTGAAAGCAAAATACTGGTTGTGGATGATGAAGATGATATTGCGCAACTGATCCGCCAGAAGTTTCGCCGCCAGATCCGGAACCAGGAGTTCGAATTTATTTTTGCCCAAAACGGCGTGGACGCCCTGGAAAAACTCCACGAATATCCCGATATCGATCTCGTTTTCACCGATATCAACATGCCGGAGATGGACGGCCTGACCCTGCTGTCTAAGATCACGGAAGAGAGTCCGCTCCTGAAAACGGTTATTATTTCCGCCTACGGCGATATGCCGAACATTCGCACGGCCATGAACCAGGGCGCCTTTGATTTCATTTGCAAACCTTTTGATTTTGAAGATTTTGAACAAACGCTCGACAAAGCCGTCCGATCCGTCCAACAGATCAAGAAAACGCTTCAGGCGGTTCGGGAGAACAATATTCTGAAAATGTACGTAGACGACAGCGTGCTGCGGTTCATGGGTTCCAAGGAGTACGAGTCGTCGCTGCTGGCTACAGAAACCATCGAAGCGTCTATACTTTTTGCCGACATAGCGGGGTTCACCGCACTGTCGGAACGCGAAGCCCCCGACGCAGTTGTGCGCCTGCTCAACTGGTATTTCGACAAGATGGTCCAGGCGATCATCGCACAAGGCGGTTACGTGGACAAGTTTATGGGCGACGCAGTTTTGGCAGTTTTTCGGGGCGAAAACCATCTCCCACGCGCTCTGCGGGCCGCTCTGGATGTCAACCAGCGTACCCAACAAGCTGAAAACCCCATATCCGGCGTTCAAAGCGCACTGCCTAAAATATCCATCGGTGTCAATACCGGCGAAGTGATCTCGGGAAATATCGGCTCGGCCACCCTGAAGCGCTTTGATTTTACGGTGATCGGCGACGTAGTCAATACCGCCCAACGGCTCCAGTCGGCTGCCAGGCCGGGCCAAATCCTGATCACGCAAGCAACGTTTGAAAAAACAGGCGACCAGTTTACCTGCCGGGAGATCGGGGATGTCAGCCTGAAGAACAAGAGTAATTTGGTCCGGGTGTTTGAGGTGTTGGGGTGATTGGGGTCAAGTGAGGGGGGTGACATCAGTTAAATCCAAAGTCACAACATCAACCAAGCAAAAAAACACACCATGAAATTTGCCTGCCTGATCTCAATCCTGATTACCCTCACATCCAGCATCACCCGCCTCCCCGCGCAGGAAAACGATCCGGATGCCTACCGCAACAAACGCTGGCAACAGGTAGCCACCCGAATGCCCGCGGATTGGTACGGCACGGAGGCCGCCAAATCGGTTGCGGAAAATGTCTTGTTTGCGCAAAAGGAGATTGGCGGATGGGCGAAAAACAAACCCTACCACCATGAATTTTCCGAAGGGGAAAAGGCCGAATTTTTGGAAAGCAAGGACGAGCCCGGCGCTACATTCGATAATGGCGCCACCATTACCGAATTGCGCTTTCTGGCAAAAGTATACGCCCATTTTAAGGACGCGCGCTACAAGCAGGCCTTTGAAAAAGGGCTGGCGTACATTTTTATGGCGCAATATGAAAATGGCGGATGGCCGCAGTTTTACCCGGTTCGCACGGGCGAAAGCGTCGCCTATTCCGGGCATATCACCTACAACGACAACGCCATGGCGAATACCATGCGGTTCCTTGAGGCCATTTTTTCCGACGATGCCGAATTTGCCGCTCTCCGGCTAAGTGCCGATACAAAGACAAAAGCGAAAAAAGCCTTCGACAAGGGAATTCAATGTTTTCTGGATACTCAAATTCGTATCAATGACAAACCAACGGTGTGGTGTGCCCAACACGATGCCAATACGCTTGCCCCGGCCAAAGCGCGCAAATACGAACCCCCATCGTTCAGCGGCGCCGAATCTGCCGGAATTGTATTGTTGCTGATGGATGTGGATCATCCTTCCGACGCGATTGCCAGGGCTGTACATGCCGCCGTCACCTGGTTGGAAAACAATAAAATAACCGGCATACGCCTGGACACCGAAACGGACGCCCACGGGAAAAAGAACCGGATTGTCGTTTCGGATGCGGATGCCCCGCCACTTTGGGCGCGTTTTTACGACCTGGAAACAGGCAAGCCTTTCTTTTGTGACCGCGACGGGATCAAGAAAAATTCCATGGCTGAAATAGGCTACGAGCGCCGCAATGGTTACAGCTGGTACACGAATGCACCGGAAAAGGTGCTGAAACAATACCCGAAATGGCAAAAAAAACACCGGAAAAACACGCCGTTGGAACCGGTTTCCTCCGGCGTGTACAAATGGACGGACCACGCCGTAAAAACCGGAAAATTTCGGGAAACACGAAAAATCCTGGAAGGCAGCTCCCCGCATTTTGAATACCTGGAAATGCACGCCACCACACAATTCCCGGGCGCCAAACCCGACGCCGCCCACGCCAACGATGATATGGAAGAATGCATTATCGTGCAGGAAGGACAAATGAAAGTCACCATTGAAGACAGCAGCGTGATCCTGGGGCCCAGGGGTGTGATTTTACTGATGCCCGAGCAAATACATTCCCTGGAAAATATTGGCGACAGCAAGCTGACCTACTTTGTCATGAAATACCGGTCGAAAAAGAAAATGGACATCGAACGGGGCCAGGCATCCGGCGGGTCGCTCATGCTGCATGCCGATGCACTGCCCTTCAAGCCCAGTGCGCGCGGCGGCGGCATTGCCTATTTTGACCGGCCTACTGCGATGTGCGAGCGCTTCGAAATGCACATCACCCACTTGGATAAAAAAGGACCCAGCCACCAGCCACATGCCCATGCCGAAACGGAAATTATTCTGGTGCTGTCGGGCAATACGGAAATGACCATCGACGGAAAAGAGTACACCGCCGGCCCCGGCGATTTTTATTTTATGCAATCAGAATCGCTTCATGGTGTGCGGAATGCCGGCAACGAGCCCTGTTCGTACTTTGCCTTCAAGTGGAAATAAATACAACTAAACCATGTACACCTTCGGAATAATTGGTGGCGGAATGATTGCTGCCTTTCATGCCATGGCGATCCAGGCCATGGGACCTCAGGCTCAATTAGGGGCGATCTATGCGCGCAATCCCGACCGCGCCAAAGAATTGGGTGCAAAATTCGGTTGTAAAGCCTATTCCAACCTGGATGACCTTTTGGCTGACCCGACGATCGATATCGTGACCATTGCCACGCCCTCCGGCGCACACCTGGAACCCGCGATAGCGGCAGCGCGTGCCAAAAAGCACATCATCTGTGAAAAGCCGCTGGAGGTCAATCCGGCCCGGGTGCAGGAAATGATCGACGTGGCAGAAAAAGAAAAGGTGGTGTTGTCGGGCATTTTCAACCGCCGCTTCAACCCGGCTGTCGAACAACTAAAAAAAGCCGTGGAATCCGGCCGCTTCGGCACCCTGACACTCTGCGACGCACAGATCAAATGGTACCGGACACAGGCATATTATGACTCCGCCGACTGGCGCGGCACCCTGGCCTTGGATGGCGGTGGCGCCCTGATGAACCAAGGCATTCACACCGTAGACCTGTTGCTGTACCTGGCGGGAAATGTAAAGCGGCTATCGGCCTCCATGGCCCTGCTGGCCCATGAAAAAATCGAGGTTGAAGACACCGCAGTGGCCATACTGGAATTTGAAAATGGTGCGCGGGGCGCCATTCAGGCAGCTACTTCCTGCTGGTCGTCGGCGGGCAATCCGGCTGAAATCCAGTTGTGCGGAAGCGCGGGATCGGTAATCATGAGCGACGAATCGTTCCGGCTATGGGATTTTCAGGAAAAAGCGGAACAGGACCGGTTTGTCCTGAAAAATTTAATGAAAAGCGACCAGCCGGCCCAAGGCGCCAACGATCCTGCAGCGATTAACTTTTCCGGCCACCTGCGCAATTTCCAAAACGTAATTTCGGCCATTGAAAACAAGGTGCCGCCGTTTATTTCCGGGGAAGAGTCCTTGAAGTCTGTGCGCGTGATCGACGCGATTTACCGCAGTGCAAGGAGCGGCGGCGCGTGGATTGATCTTTGATTTTCCCGGCAATGCACACGGCCTGTTTATTCAAATCAGATTTTTTTGGAATGCACGTGAGGCGGTGACTATCGGTCTAATGTCGTCAACATAAGAAATTAGAGGGCAAATCTTTAACGGCTAATCCCGTAGGCTCGTAGAGTATTTCCAATTCTTGACATAAGATTTCTAAAATTGACGACATTAGACCGATAGTCACCGCCTCATGACCAGCCCTTTTTAAAAGAGCAGCCGCAACAGATAGAACAACGCTGCTGCCAGCACAAACACCACCGGCAGGGTAAGAATCCACGCAAGTGCAATATTTTTTATCGTTTTCTTTTGCAGGTTTTTGATGCCGCCTTTGGCCACCATGGTACCGGCAATACCCGACGACAGGACGTGCGTCGTGCTCACCGGCAGCCCGAACCCGGTGCTGATCCCTATGGTTGCCGCCGCGCAAATTTCCGCACTGGCTCCCTGGGCGTAGGTCAGGTGGCTTTTGCCGATCTTCTCCCCTATCGTCACCACAATGCGTTTCCAACCGACCATAGTGCCGATGCCCAGGCACAGGGAAATCACCACGATCACCCAGGTTGGTGCAAATTCATAGGCGGAACGTAAGGTCGCAATGTCCTTTTTTACCTCTGCGTTGAAGATTTTTTTCAGCAAACCCGCTTTAACATCCGCGTCCAGGCTTTTCACCAGCACCTGGATGTCTTTGCGCAGGGCATACAATTGCGCTTTGTTTTGTCGGTCCGTTTGCGCCAGGTTGTCGGCAATTCGCCCGGCATGGCTGCTCAGGGTTTTCAGGTGAGCGGTATAACTGCCTGCTTCGGCGCGACCGAGCCGGCTTTCCAGGCTTCGGGCCGATTGTTGCAGGGTATCGAACCGAACCGAGTGGTTGAACACAAAATGCAGGGGCAAAAAGGCCATGAGCACAATCATAAACAGCCCGATACCTTTTTGGCCGTCGTTGGAGCCGTGAAAGAAACTGACCAGTGTGCAGGTTAAAATTAAAATCCCACGCACCCAGACGGGTGGCCTTTGGTTGGCTTTGGGTTCATTAAAAATCACTTTGTTTTTGACAAAAGACCGGAGGAGGTACATTAGCAAAATGGCCATGCTAAAGCCAAAAACAGGAGAAATAAACAACGACAGGCCGATATCCATGGCTTTCCCCCAGTTGGGTCCGGCGCTGGCGTGTACCGTCCAAAACGCAAAACCGCCGCCCAGCAAAGAGCCGATCAACGCGTGCGAACTGGAACAGGGAATACCGAAATACCAGGTGCCCAGGTTCCAGCTGATCGCCGCGAGTAAAACAGCCAGCACCATGGCGATATTCTCGCCCAGTGGTTGCGCCATCAGGTCGTCGAGCGGGATCAATTTGATGATGCTCATAGCCACCGCCACACCGCCCAGAATTACGCCGAGAAAGTTCCAAAATCCGGACCATACAACGGCCACAATGGGCTTCAGGGCATTCGTGTAAATGACCGTGGCCACCGCATTGGCCGTATCGTGAAAACCATTGATAGCCTCAAACAAACACACTGCCAGGAGACAGATCAGGAGCATTGCAGAAGCAAATGCGGATAAATCGAGAATAAATCCAAACAGCATAAGACGTGTAAAATTAGGCTTGTAAAACCGGGAGCAACACCTCCACCTGCGTCCCGGTGCGCGCACCATCCGTTTTGTCGCCCAGGTCGGTAATTTTGACAAATTGCGTGCCCTGGTTTTTGCGCAATTTGTGCAACAGGTTCAGGCGCTCGCGGGTGATCTCCATGCCGCGGGAACGGTGCGATTGAAATGCCGGTTGGGCGCTTTGTTTTTCCTTGCCCTTGTTGTAGCCGACGCCGTCGTCGTCGATGATGCACAAAAGCATACGTTCATCATCGGAAAGTTGAAATTCGATCCGGAGTTTGCCTTCCTGGCGCGGGCGCAAGCCGTGTTCGATGGCGTTTTCCACAAAAGGCTGCACAATCATAGTCGGGATCAGCAAGTCGCCGGCATCCACACCCCGGGGCAGTATCACCTGGTATTGCAGGCGTTCGCGGAAGCGCAGTTTGCGGTTCAGGTCGAGGTAGCGGTTTAAAAATTCCACTTCCTGCTCCAGCGTCACTTCTTCCAGGTCGGAATACTCCAACGTGTGGCGCATGAGCTTGGCAAAACGGGCCAGGTAGGTTTCCGCTTCGTCGTTCCGGCCGGAAGTGATCAGGCCCTGGATGGCGTTCAGGGCATTGAACAAAAAATGCGGGTTCATCTGCGCGCGCAGGGCACGCAATTGCAGGCTGGCCACCCGCAGTTTTGCCATTTGTGCCTCCTGGCGGCTGCGTTCAAGATCGTGCCGCGCCTCAATTTCCTGGCGTTCACGGTCGCGTACCTGGTTGTAGTGGCGTTCAATAAAGCCGGTGGCGCGGCGCTGCCATTGAAAAGCATTTTGAAAATCGCCGCGTTTTTCACAAAGTTGTGCCAATGCCTGGCAAACCTGGGCCAGGTGGTTTAGGTCGTGGCCTTCCTGGCCATTGGCAAAAGCTTGTTCAAAGTATTTTTCCGCCTCAGCCAGATCTTCCAATTGCCAGAGCAGCTCCGCGCGCCAGCTTTGTATTTTAGACAAATTCGTGAAATCCGCGGGCTTGCCCGGATTGGGGAACTGTGCCGTAGCCTCGTCAAAAAGCGTCACTGCACGCTGGTTTTCGTTTTGCAACAGCGCCAAAATGCCCAGGTTTGCCAGGGCATGCGCTTTGGCTTCGGGCTCTTCCTCCTCGGCAAATTCCAACACATTTTCAAAACACTCGCGGGCATGTTCGGCGTCATTCTGTGCCAGGGCTGCACGGCCGGCATTGAGGTAGTGCCAGGGCAGGCGGGGCCGGAGTTGGTGACGTTCCACCAGCGGCAGCACGCGCAGGTAAGCGTCCAGGCTGTTGTTTTTTTCATCGAGCCGTTCGTACAAATCGCCAAGCCCGCTGATCACCAGGGTGAGGATGTAAAAATCTTTCAGCGACGCCTGCTCGCCCAGGCCCAGCAGTACCCGTTCCGACTCCTGCAGGTTGTCGAGGGCCTGGCGGTGATTGCCGAGATGCAGGTGCAAAAAGCCCTCGCGGCAGGTGAGCAGGGCATGCAAATGCGGGGCGTCGTGGTTGTCCAGGAAACGGCGGGCACGGTCGAGGCATTGCTGCACGGCAGGCCAGTCGCGGCGGTTGAGTTGCACGGCAGCCACATCGAGCCAGCATTCGGCCAGCGGCAGAGGCTTTGCAAGGCTGTCCAGAATAGCAATTGCCTGTGAAAAATGGTCCAGCGATTGTTCAAAATGCCGCCACTGATTTTCCAGAAAAGCGCGGTGGCGGTGATAGGCCAGGGCGGATGTCGAAGGGGGTTTGTGCGGTAACCAAACCTTCCAACTCCTGCAGTGCCGTGCGCGCCTGGTCAAAATCGGTGTAGGCCCATTGCGCCAATCCTTCGCACAAGCGACGCATTCGGATCAGATCGGCAGGTTGAACAGGTTGAATAGTGGACATGGTTGACGGCTTGTCAAATCTCAACAAAGGTACCAAGCTTTTTTGCGACTTTTAACCCAAAATGCACTTAAACCATGAAGCAGCTATTCGCGTTTTTAATTTTTGCCGGCCTCCTTCTTTGTGCCTGCCAACAACAAACTTCCACATCAAATTCACCCGAGCCTGTGCCACCATCCGTATTTCAACCCGAAAAATTCAGCGCCCCGCAACCGAAAAAAAGCCGAAAGAACTCCTGTCTGCCTCCGGCGATAAACGCCTCGACAACTACTACTGGCTGAACGAACGCGACAACCCGGACGTGGTTGCCTACCTGGAAGCCGAAAACCGCTATGCCGATTCGGTTCTGGCGCCGGTAGCCGGTTTGCAAACGGCCCTTTTTGCCGAAATGAAAAACCGCATTAAGCAGGACGACAACACGGTACCTTACCTAAAAAACGGCTACTGGTACTACACCCGTTTTGAAACCGGGAAGGAATACCCGATCCACTGCCGGAAGAAGGGCTCGCTGGAAGCAGCTGAAGAAATCCTGCTCAACGTCAACGAGTTGGCTGCCGGGAAAGCCTATTGCCTGGCTGCGGGCCTGAACGTCAGCCCCGACAACCGGCTGCTGTTCTACGTGATCGATTACAGCGGCCGCAACCTGTTTGAAGGCCAGCTCAAAGACCTGGAAACCGGCCAACTGCGGCCCGACAAATTTTCCGGCGTGCTGGCGGGCTCGTCGGCCTGGGCCAACGACAGCCAACACCTGTTTTACGAAACCAAAGACGCGGTCACCCTGCGCACCGACCAAATATGGCGACATAAAATCGGTGGCGACGGCAAAAGTGAGACCCTGGTTTTTGAAGAAAAAGACGAAACGCTGTACCTCAACCTCGACAAATCCAAATCGGAACAGTACATTTTCATCAACCACGGCTACACCCAAAACCTGGAAACACATTACCTGAACGCCGGCGAACCGATGGCGGCCTTTCAGCTGTTCCGGCCGAAGGAACCGGAGTTTTTTTATACCCTGGAGCATTGGGGCGACAAATTCCTGATCCGGACCAACTGGGAAGCGCCCAATTTCCGCCTCATGGAAACTCCGGTGACCCAAACTGCCCGCGAAAACTGGAAAGAAATTCTGCCGCACCGCGCCGAGGTGCTGCTGGAAGGCATCGAGGTGTTTCAGGAGTTTCTCGTTGCCAACGAGCGCAAAGGCGGCCTCGATCAATTGCGCATCATCCGCTGGGACGACCGCAGCGAACATTACCTCGATTTTGGGGAGCCGACCTATGCCGCAGGGCCGATGCAAAACCCGGAATTTAACACCAAAAACCTGCGCTACTGGTTTTCATCGTTGAAAACGCCAGGCTCGGTGTTCGACTACGATATGCAAACCCGCCACAAAACCCTGCGCAAAACCGAGCCTGTGCTGGGTGGTTTTGATGCCGACAATTACGAAACGGCCTTCGTTTGGGCTACTGCCCGCGACGGGGTAAAAGTGCCGGTTTCGCTGGTGCGAAAAAAGGGCCTGAAACAGGACGGCAGCGCGCCATGCTACCTCGTTGGGTACGGCTCCTATGGCTTTTCGTACCCGCCCACCTTCAACCGCGATGCCCTCAGTTTGCTCGACCGTGGTTTTGTGTTTGCCATTGCGCATATCCGGGGCGGCATGGAAATGGGGTATAACTGGTACGAAGACGGCAAAATGCTGCGCAAAATGAACACCTTCACCGATTTTATCGACTGCGCGGCTATGCTTTGCGCCGAAAAATACACGAGTGCCGACCGCATCTTTGGCAGCGGCAGGTCGGCAGGCGGCTTGCTTATGGGCGCCGTGGCCAATATGGCGCCGCAGCAATTCCGCGGGCTTATCGCAGGGGTACCCTTCGTGGATGTGCTCACAACGATGAGCGATGCCAGCATCCCACTCACTACCGGCGAGTACACCGAATGGGGCAATCCGGCGGTAAAAGCCGAATACGAGTACATGAAAAAATACTCGCCATACGATAATGTGAAAGCGCAGGAATACCCGAACCTGCTGGTGCTGACCTCCTTCTCCGATTCTCAGGTGCAGTATTTCGAGCCGGCAAAATGGGTGGCCAAACTCCGCGACCTGAAGACCGACAACAATGTGTTGCTTTTCAAAACCAACATGTCGGGCTCGCACGGCGGCTCATCGGGTCGTTTTGAAAAACTCAAAGAACGGGCCCTGGAATACGCATGGATGCTGGGGCTGATGGGCGTGAAGGAAGACCTGCTGGCGCAGTGAGTTAGATTACGGAGTGCGGATTACGGATTACGGATTACGGAGTGCGGATTGGTTCACCATTTCAGGAAATGCCTGTTTTTCATTTTTTGGAAAACTTCGAAAAGGCCTCCAACTACCCTTCCTGAAATGGTGAACCACTCCGTAATCCGTAATCCGTAATCCGCACTCCGCACTCCATAATCGTCAATCCTTTTGGGTCGAGACCATCAGCGAGCGGTTGCCGTTTTTCGGGCGCGGCTCGGAGCTATCGTGCGTAGTGGGTTCATCGGCCGGAGCCGGTGCCTTAGCGACTGCTTTGCGTTCCTGCCATAATGAGGCCAGAATACCCCCAAGAAGCAAACCGGCGATGGTCAGCAACGAAGCCAGTTCCGGAATATGAATGTGAGAAGGCAACAGCACCATTTTCACCCCGATAAAAAACAGGATGCCCATCATGCTGTACTTCAGGTAGGAGAACCGGTCGAGCATATTGGCCAGCAGGAAATACAGTGACCGCAGGCCGAGAATGGCAAAAATATTGGAGGAAAAAACCAGGAAGGGATCGGTAGTGATCGAAAAAACCGCCGGTACGGAATCGAACGCAAACATGATATCCGTCGTTTCCACGACAAGCAGGGCAACAAAAAGCGGGGTAACTGCCCAACGGCGGTTTTCCACGACAAAAAAGCGCCCGCCGGCGCTGGTTCGGCTCACCGGATAAAAGCGCCGGATAAATTTCACGACACCGTAGTCGTGGAAATCTTCACCCTCCTCTTCGTCTTTTTGGCGCCACATTTTATAAGCAGAATAGAGCAATAAAGCGCCGAACAAATAGAAAAACCAGGTGAAATAATGCACCAGGGCAATCCCGGCGCCGATTAGCAGGCCGCGGAAAAACAGCACCCCGACAATACCCCAGAACAGCACCTTGTGCTGATATTGTTTGGGTACGCGAAACCGCGCAAACACCAGGGCAATTACAAACAAATTATCGACGCTGAGCGCTTCTTCGAGAAGATAGCCGGTCAGGTATTTTAATGCAGCTTCCTTCCCGCCCATGGGTTCGTAGGCATACAAGCCAAGGCCGAACCATTTGTACTCGTAAGCGTAATAAATAAAAACGTTGAATAGAAGGGCCAGGCTGACCCAGCCAAAGGTGGCTAACCCTGCTTCGCGGGCTGTGGGTGTGTGGGCTTTGCGGTTAAATACGCCCAAATCCAGAAACATCAGCAATCCCACCAGGGCAATAAACCCTGCCCAAACATATGGTTCAATCATAATTATTTTCGACTGGTTGATAACCGGGCATTAAGACAAGAATTTGACATTAGCAGACCTATTCAGCTTATGCGGGTGGAAATCAACATTGAGTTTTTACTTTTACTTTTAATTCGTGCTGTTTAGACACTAAACCAGACAATTGGTCATCTGTTTAGTTTTAATTATTTTTCAATCGGCATCCTCAGCACGATCAATCATTTCTTTTCTTAGATCAAACCTCTTGTGTTCACTATGCGAATCTTAACTGCTCTGCTTTTTCTCCTGTCTTTTTGGGGGCTGCAATCCGCCTTCGCCCAGCAAAGTTACCCCGTGCGTTTTACTTGGGGCACGGAGTTTTTTCCCGACAATTATCAGGCCATTCGGCAAAACCCGGATATCCAACCAGGCGACCTGGTCAACGGATACTACACCCGGTATATTCAATGTTCAGAAATTCCAACGGCGCGCCTGCGGGCAGCCCTGGAACAGGAGGGTGTACAATTTATCAGTTATGTGACGTTCGGCGCTTATTTGGTAGCGCTGCCCGAAAAATTTGACCTGAACAAACTCGAATTGCTGCACGTACGCAGTATTGTTCCGGTAAAGCCCCGCTGGAAAATGGCGCAAAACCTGCGCGAGGAGCCCTACGGCGACTGGGCCGTTCACGGCGATCAGATCGATGTGATTCTTCAACTTTATCCGCATGTGCGCATCCCCGATGGCGCCGAATTGTGTCGCCTGCACGGTATGACGGTCATCCTGGAAGGTACGCAAAACGGCTTTTTACATGTACGGCTGCTGAAGGATCACCTCGAAGCGCTGGCAGCGCTGCCCTTCGTGCGCTACATGGAATTATTGCCTGAACCCGGTGAACCGGAAGATGTAGGTGGCCGGGCATTGCACCGTTCCAATCTGCTGGATATGGATGCCGGCGCAGGAATTAAATACGATGGCTCCGGGGTTGTAGTAATGGTGCGCGACGATGGTCCGCTGGGGCCGCATATCGACTTTAAAGGCCGGAATACCAACCTGTTTGCCTCCAGCGACGTCTCCAACAGCAACCACGGCGATGGTGTGGGCGGTGTGATGGCCGGCGCCGGAAACCTCAACCCCGTAATGAAAGGCATGGCCGCCGGCGCCGACATTTTTACCATCCGCTACGAAGCGGATTTCCAGGACAATACACTTCCCCTGCACTTCACCGATAATGTTACCATTACCAACTCTTCCTATTCCAACGGTTGCAATGCCGGCTACACCACGATAACCCAAACTGTTGAACAACAATTACAGGACAACCCCACGCTGATGCACGTGTTTTCCGCAGGCAATTCAAATGGCCAAAACTGCGATTACGGCGCCGGGAATCAATGGGGCAATATCACAGGCGGGCATAAAGTGGCGAAAAACTGTATTGCCACCGCAAATGTTTTTGCCGACGGCGCCCTGGTGGGCTCTTCCAGCCGCGGTCCGGCGCACGACGGCCGGCTCAAGCCCGATATCACGGCCCATGGCCAAAACCAAAATTCAACCGACCAAAACAATACCTACCAGGTATTCGGCGGCACCTCGGCGGCCGCACCGGGCATAGCCGGTTGCATGGCCCAACTGACGCAGGCTTACAAAGAAATGTACGGGGAAGAGCCGACCGCCGCTTTGCTGAAAACGGCGATCATGGCCACTGCCAACGATCTGGGCAATGCCGGCCCGGATTTCAAGTTTGGCTGGGGCCATGTGAACGCCTGGCGGGCCTATCAGCTGTTAAAAGAGAAAAACTGGCTGGAAGATTCGGTGGAAAATGGCGCCGAAACTACCCATACCATCCAGGTGCCGGCGGGTACCGAATTGGCTAAAATCATGCTTTACTGGGTGGAGCCGCCAGCCAGCCAAAATGCAGCGCGCGCCCTGATCAACGACCTCGACATCACTGTTACCGCGCCCGACGGCAGCACGGTGTACCTGCCCTGGAAACTTGACCCTACCCCCGACCCAACTATTTTGAATACCCCCGCCGGTAAGGGCCGCGATTCACTGAACAACGTCGAACAGGTAGCCATTGAGCTGCCGGCAGCCGGGGAATACACCGTCACTATCAAAGGATTTGAAGTGCCCATGGGGCCGCAGCCATATTACCTGGCCTGGGAATTTTATGACAATTCGGTCAAGATCACCTACCCTGCCGGCGGTGAAGGCCTGGTGCCGGGCGAAGAAACCCGGATTCAATGGGATGCCTACGGGACCGACTCCAATTTTACCCTGCGGTATTCCCCGGACAACGGCCAAACCTGGCTCCCGATAACCACGACTTCCGGGGCAAACCGCATGTTCGACTGGACTACCCCCAACCTCGTCAACAGCCAGATACGCCTCCTGCTGATTCGCGGAAACAAACGCGATACCACAGATTACCCTCTGTCAATCGTGCCGGTGCCGAAAAACATCGGCGTCGATCGCGTGTGCCCGGACGGGATGACCGTTTCCTGGACGGCCATTAACGATACGCTGAGTTACGACGTGTATTTGCTGGGACAGAAATACATGGAAATTGTTGGCACATCAGATACCACGGTGCTCACCTTTCCGGTACCCAATCCCTTGGCAGAGCAGTGGATTTCCGTGCGGGCAAGCCATGCCAACGGCCTGACCGGCCGGCGGGCAATTGCCATACGCTGGCCGGGTGGTGCGCTGAAAGATTGCCGCCAGCCCGACGATGTCAACATAGGTGAAATTTTGTCCCCATCTGCGCAGAGCATTTCCTCTACCGTCAGTTGTGATCCGTTCCTGACCTCGGTAACTGCGCGGGTTGTAAATGACGGGGAAAATCCGATTGACGGCGCTCTGTTGAACTACCAATTGAACAATGAACCCGTGGTAACCGAAGCCCTCCCGGTGATTGATTCGGGCGCAACGCTCGACTTTACGTTCATGCAACAGCTGACGATCAGCGAAAACGGCCTGAATACCCTGCGGGTTTGGTCAACTTACGGCGTCGACGATTTTTTGATCAATGACACCCTGGTAAATACATTTTTGGCCGTTGTGAGCCCGGAAACGCAGTTTTTTTCGGAAGATTTCCAAAGCGCGAACTTTCCGCCGCAAGGCTGGGCTGTTGGCAACCCGGACAATGAAGTCACCTGGGAACGTTCGGCAACCGTCACCGGCTCAAGCGGCCTGAATACCCGCGCCACCTACCTGAATTGCTTCGACTACGACGGGCGGGGTGAGGAAGATTACCTCTACATGTTGCCTGTTGACCTTAATAACCTGCCTGACCCGGGCCTCCGGTTCGATCTTGCCCATGCAAATTATAACGGCGACTTTAGCGACAGCCTGCGTGTGGAGGTGTTTGCCAATTGTGACCTGAATACAACTCCGGCGATAATCTGGGTCAAAGGCGGCCCTACCCTGGCAACCACCGCATCAACTACCGGTCCGTTCGCACCGAATGACGATCAGGACTGGCGTACGGAAGCCGTTGACCTGCACAGTTTTGCCGGGCAGACGGTAATTATCCGTTTTGTTTCGGTCAATGATTATGGCAACAATATTTACCTGGATAATATTGGTTTGTTCGAGTACAACCTGAGCCCGCCGGTAGCCGAAGTCATTTTATCGGCAGATACCGCTTGCAGGCTGGACGACGTCATGTTTACGGCGCTCGACGCAGGTCCTTTGGCAGATTACAAATGGCTGTTTGGCACGGCTGCTCAACCTTCAAGCGCTACCGGCCCGGGGCCGCATGAGGTAAGTTACCTGACTCCGGGGAGTAAAAACGTGCGCCTGATTGTCAGCAATCCCAATGGCGTCGATACCAGCCTGATCGTATTTCCGGTATTAGGCCCGCCAATTGCCAATTTTTCCTGGTCGGCAGATGCCGGCACCGTGACGTTTACAAACAACAGCAGCAGCAGTCAAACCTTCCTTTGGGAATTTGGCGACGGCATGTCCAGCACGGAAGCTAACCCGGTGCATACCTATGCAGCGCCCGGCAATTACACGGTAAAGCTTACGGCAACCAATATTTGCTCGTCCGCCAGTCGCACGCAAAGTTTCAACCTGACTTTCGTAGGGGTACAGGAACTGCCGGAAGTCAGCAATGTGCAAATTTTACCCAACCCGACCGAAGGAGATTTCCGGGTTGAACTAACCAGTTTGCTCACCACACCGGTACAATTTCACCTGCTCGACGCGCAAGGCCGGCTGGTAAAATCCATGGCGGCCACAACCAAACCCGGCAAAACGACGGTGCCGTTTGAAGGGCTGAATCTGCCTAAGGGTTTGTATCAACTTCAGTTGCAAACCCAAAGCGGGGATTTGACGTTTAGTGTAGCCGTGCAATGAGGCAATTTTTTTATGTTAAAAATCGCATACTCCCCGGTTTACAAATATGAACTGCCGGAAGGGCACCGCTTCCCTATGCTGAAGTATGAATTGATTCCGGAACAGTTGCTTTATGAAGGCACTGTTTCGGAATCCAATTTTTTTCATCCGACTATGTTGGCAAAATCCGTGGCACTACAAACGCACACGGAGACTTATTGGAATAAGCTAACGCAAGTGACCCTTTCAGCGCGGGAAATACGCGCTATCGGTTTCCCGATCAACAAGAAATTTGTAGAGCGCGGGCGGCATATCACTCAAGGAACAATTGCGTGTGCGCAGTATGCCCTGCAACACGGCGTGGCGATGAATATCGCCGGCGGAACGCACCATTCATTTGCCGATCGTGGCGAAGGTTTTTGTTGCTTCAACGACCAGGCAGTTGCCGCCAACTGGTTGTTAAGCAACAACTTGGCAAAAAAAATCCTGATTATCGACCTGGACGTGCATCAGGGCAATGGCACTGCCCATATTTTTCGGAACGAGCCCCGGGTGTTTACTTTTTCGATGCATGGCGCGCGTAATTATCCGCTGCGCAAGGAACAGTCGGATCTCGACATTCCGCTGCCTGATGGGCTGACCGATGCACCGTACCTGAAGCTGCTTCGGGAAACCTTGCCCAGGTTAGCCGATGCTGTTCAACCCGACTTTGTGTTTTACCTCAGCGGCGTGGATATCCTGGAAACAGATAAACTCGGCAGGTTGAACATCAGCCGGGCAGGCTGCCGCCAACGGGATGCCCTAGTTCTGGAGTTTTGCCGTACTAACCGTATTCCGGTTGCGGTGAGTATGGGCGGCGGTTACTCCACACGCCTGGCCGACATTGTTGAAGCGCATGCAAATACCTTCCGGGTGGCTCAGGAAACCTTTTTTTGAGTCGGTGTTGCGTAATTTCTAAAAACTTCCTTTGCAGATTCAATGCTTTTCGTTGTACCTTTGCAGCCCGAATTTTTACAAGAAATTATCATTTATCAAAAAAAGCAATTTACATGCTCATAGTTGAAGTAAAAGACGGCGAAGCCATTGACAAGGTGCTCAAGAAATACAAGAAGAAATTTGAGCGCGCCGGTATTCTGAAAGAATTGCGTCGCCGCAAAGCTTTTTCCAAACCTTCTGTGGAACGCCGCGCCGAAATTTTGAAAGCCGTGTACAAAGAAGACATGTACGGCAACAAAAACGATTGATAAATGTGCTCTTGTGGTAATTCGCCGGCAATAATGAGTATTATTGCAATGCACAATTAGCGCAAACACAGATGTTCCACGAAAAATCGTTTTTCCAGTACCTGGCGCTTGAGCGTCGATTTTCGCCGCATACCCTGGCGGCCTACCAAAACGATTTACGGAACTTCCTCGGTTTTTTAACAGCACAACAGTGCCTTACTTCGGTTGCCGAAGTGAGGCATTTGCATATACGCGCCTGGGCAGCTGCGCAAATGCAGGAAGGTCTGAGCGCCCGAAGTGTCAACCGCCGGCTCTCCTGCCTGCATACTTACTTCCGGTTTTTGAAAAAGCAAGGCTATATCAGCAAAGACCCCATGCAAAAAGTGCTGGCCCCCAAAATGGGTAAACGGCTCCCGGTTTTTGTGCAGGAAGCGCAATTGCAGATGCTTTTTTCAGAAATTGAGTTTAAGTCCGGCTATAAAGGCCGGCTGGAACGGCTGGTACTCGAAATTTTGTACAGTACCGGTATGCGCCGCAGTGAGTTGGTTAACCTCCGCCTTGCCGACATCGATCTTGGGCGGCAAACATTCCGGGTGTCGGGAAAAGGCGGGAAGGAGCGCATGGCGCCTTTTGCGCGTTATTTGGCCGACATGCTCTCCGATTTTTTCAACCTGCGCCTCGAAGCATTTCCCGCTTCCTCCGAGCCCTGGCTTTTTTTGGATAAAAAAGGCAAACAACTCAAACCGGATGCGGTGTACCGGATTGTACGCAAATATTTGTCTATGGTCACTACTTCGGAGCAACGCAGCCCGCATGTGCTGCGTCATTCATTTGCCACACACCTTTCAAACAACGGGGCCGACCTTAATGCCATCAAAGAATTACTCGGCCATGCGAATCTGGCGGCCACACAGGTTTATATGCACAACAGTATCGATCGCCTGATCAAAGTGTACGAGCAGGCACATCCTAAAGGGAAAGAGGAATAGGCAAGTACCGGAAAAAGTGCCGTTTCGTCTGGTATTTGCTACGATTCCGTTGAACCAAAAACCTAATTTTAAGTTCTCCATAAACCAAGCCCAAGGCCAGCCCGAACCATATCCTAGTCACCACCCAAATTCAAGAAAAATTATGACAAACACGGCAGACCTGCTGACCGATAACTTACAATTGATCCGCGAAAGTGCGCGGGATTTTGCGGAAACCTACATCCGCCCGCATGTCATGGAATGGGATGAACCCCAGTATTTCCCTATCGATTTGTTTCATCAAATGGGCCAACACGGCTTTTTGGGCGTTCTTGTTCCGGAAAAATATCAGGGAGCCGGCCTGGGCTACCAGGAATACATTACCATTATTGATGAAATTGCAAAAGTTTGCGGCTCAATTGGCCTGAGTGTGGCGGCACACAACTCCCTTTGTACCAACCACATTCTGACTTTTGGAAACGAAGCGCAAAAACAAAAGTACCTGCCCAAACTCGCCACCGGCGAATGGATCGGCGCCTGGGGCCTTACCGAACCTAATACCGGCAGCGATGCCGGCCGGATGCAGTGCGTGGCCAAACGCGACGGCGATTATTTTGTGATTGACGGCACCAAATCCTGGATCACGCATGGCATTTCAGGGCATGTCGCCGTCGTGATCGTCCGCACCGGGGAACTGCTCGACAGCCGGGGTATGACGGCCTTCATCGTGGAGCGCGACACGCCGGGTTTCCGGGGCGGTAAAAAAGAAAACAAGCTGGGCATGCGCGCCAGCGAAACAGCCGAATTGATCTTTGACAATTGCCGCATTCACAAAAGCCAAATGCTGGGCGCTGAAGGGGAAGGATTTATCCAGGCCATGCAAGTGTTGGATGGTGGCCGCATTTCGATTGCCGCATTATCCCTGGGCATTGCCAAAGGTGCTTACGAAGCCTCGGTCAAGTATGCAAAAGAGCGGCACCAGTTTGGGCAACCAATCGCAAACTTTCAGGGAATCAGCTTCAAACTGGCGGATATGGCTACCAAAATCAGCGCTGCCGAACTGCTCACACGCCAGGCCGCTACGCTCAAGAATGCCGGCGAAAAATGTACCCGCGAATCCGCCATGGCAAAATATTATGCATCGGAAATCGCCGTGGAAGTCAGTACGGATGCCGTCCAAATTCATGGCGGCTATGGCTACACAAAGGACTTCCCGGTAGAAAAATTCTACCGCGACTCGAAACTTTGCACCATAGGCGAAGGCACTTCCGAAATCCAGAAAATTGTGATTGCCCGGGAAGAATTAAAGTAACAGCCATTTGTGCCGAAGCACGATTTTGGAAAGTCATCGGTAGACTCCGGTCATCCGATGACTTTCTTTTTTGAATCCATACTTTTGCGCAGCCAATCAATATCCTGCTTATGAAAATTCATACACTGGACCTTGGTTTCAAAAACCTGGACCACACGATAGCGGCATTTGTGCTGGAAGGGCCGTCGGGGCTTGTTTTAGTGGAAACAGGACCTTATTCCACCTTTCCTAACCTCGAAAAAGCCCTGGAAGCCAAAGGCTGGAGTCCTGCCTCAATTTCGCATGTTTTTGTTTCGCACATCCACTTCGACCATGCCGGCGCTGCCTGGGCTATGGCACGCCGGGGTGCCCGAATTTACGTGCATCCCCGCGGATTGCCACACCTGGCCAGCCCGGAACGCCTGTACAATTCGGCTCGCATGATTTACGGCGATGCGATGGACACGCTCTGGGGCGCCATGGAGTCCATCCCCGAATCCCAGTTGTTTGCCCCGGCGCATGGAGAAACCATCGACGCGGGCGGTTTGCAGTTTACAGCCTGGTTTACCCCCGGCCATGCGGTACACCACATTGCCTGGGAGGCTGCCCTGCCCGGTAGCCCGGCCGATACGCACGTCCTGTTCACCGGCGATGTGGCGGGTGTGCGCATCGATGCACAACGCGTAGTGCCGCCCTGCCCTCCCCCGGATATTAACATTGAAGACTGGCTGGCGTCCATCCAATTGCTCCGGGAATTGCCGGTACCGACATTATACCTCACACATTTTGGAAAAATAACCAACAAAGCGGAACACCTCAACGATCTGGCAAACCGCCTGGTGGCTTGGGCAAACTGGATGAAGCCCTATGCTGAAAATCAAATTCCAACGGAAGAAATAGTACCTGCATTTGAAAACTTTGTCCGGAAAGAACTGGAATCGGCAGGCATTTCCGGCGTGGAATTAGAGCGGTACGAAGCGGCCAACCCGGCCTACATGTCGGTGGCCGGGCTGTTGCGGTATTGGAACAAAAAACAATCGGCAGCATGACGGCAGGCGCGATCTTACAAAAACTGGGAAACCACGAGGTGCTAATCGTCGGCGACGTAATGCTCGACCGCTACCTGATGGGCAACGTCAGCCGCATTTCTCCGGAAGCGCCTGTGCCGGTCGTGTTGTATCAGCGGACGGAAGACCGGCTGGGCGGCGCGGCAAATGTAGCGCTGAACGTGCAGGCGCTTGGTGCTGTTCCGATTTTGTGCAGCGTAGTTGGCGATGATCCGGACGGACATGCGCTGCAACGGATTTTACCTGCCACGGGCATGCGTCCGGAGGGTCTTGTTTTTTCAAAAAGCCGGAAAACGACGGTTAAAACCCGCGTTTTGGGGAATAACCAGCAGATGCTGCGCATCGATCAGGAAGATGTGCACGACCTGTCGGAGCAGGAAACCACGATGTTGGTTCAAACCGTGTCGGATCTATTGGATCGGTTTTCGGTCAAAGCCCTGATTTTTCAGGATTACAACAAGGGCGTGCTTACACCGGCTGTCATCCGGGCAATAACAGATTTGGCAAAACAGCGGGGTGTAATCATTTCGGTCGATCCCAAAAAGGCCAATTTTTTTGCCTATCAGGGTGTTGATTTGTTTAAACCCAATCTTAAAGAAATTCGGGAAAGTGTGCCGTTCGATGTTGAAACAACGTTGGATTCACTAAAACGAGCTGCCGATTATTTAAAGAAAAGACTACAGAACGGAATGACCATGATCACGCTTTCCGAAAAAGGCTTATTTTTGGATGACGGCAAATCCAGTGCACTTTATCCGACTATCCAACGCAATGTTGCAGATGTAAGTGGGGCCGGCGACAGCGTGATCGGAATAGTAACATTGGGACTGGTGGCTGGCTTGGATAGTCAATTGCTTGCTGCACTTTCCAACCTTTCGGGTGGCCAGGTTTGCGAATACCCCGGGGTAGTGCCGGTTCAGCGGAGCATTTTGGAGGCCGAGCTGAGTCAATGGTTGAGCCAATAATTAGCTGCTATGAAATATTTTACTGTGTTATTGCTGTTGTTCAGCGCCTTGTGCCTGAATGGGCAGGCTTTGGGTATTCCGGATACCTTGTTGATCCAAACCTTTTCGGTGGACCCGTCCGATACCATGTTGCCCTTTCCTTCCGGCAATGATCTGAAATGGGTGAATTGGGATGCCGACAATGGCGCCACCGATTGCGGCAGAACGGAAATGGTTCCCGGAAACTGGTTCTGGGACAGTGACCTCGGCAATCCGGACAATCCTGATTTGAATTTTGCTTTCACCAGTTGTTCCTGGATGGTGGATACCAATGTGCGCAATGAAAACTGGCTGATCACACCGCCGGTATTCATCCCGGATTCGGCAACCCTGCTTTCCTGGCGTTCCTTGTCTTTGGACGGCCCGGGGTATGTGGACGGGTATAAAGTGTTGGTCTCCACCACCACCAACGAACCTTTCACCAATGCCTTCATCGACACACTGTTTATGGCTGCCGAAATGGTGGCTTACTCTGTGGAAGGGTCGTTCAACCCGGAAGATTATGTTTACTCTCCCGGGTATGTACATGCAAACTGGTACACGGATATGGCTTATTTTTTTCTCGCACATCCGAGTGCGCCATCGTACAACGGCCGGCTGGAACCGCATTCCGTGAGCTTATCCAAATATGCCGGAAACTGGATTTATATTGCTTTTTTACACGACTCCAAAAACGACAACATACTCCAGTTGGATGATATTGCTGTGCTCAATGGCGAAATATCATCGACGTTTGCACCTGCTTTTCAACAGTATTTTCTAAAAACAAACCCGAATCCGGCAGCGGAAAGCGCACGCATTTCCTGGAAGAGCGATTTGCCCGGTAGCGGCCGGGTCATGCTAACAGATTTATTGGGAAACAATCTGGTTGAACAACAAATTGAAAACCTCAGCGCAGGAACTTGTACCCTGAATATCCGGCACCTTCCTCCGGGCCTGTACCCTTGCACCTTGGAAACCAGTACCGGCCGGCAAACGATACTGTTGGTAAAACAGTAACTATTTCGTTTCTTTGCGGCTTACTTCCCCACCGTTTAACTGGCAAACGTTATTTGAAATTCTATGTTAAGTCGCCGCAGCGTTCGAGTAAAAGTCATGCAACTGTTGTACATGCTTAATCGCGATGAACAACTGGCATTTCCCGATCTTTTAAAAGAATACAACGATGGCATCTGGAAAACGTATGAAATTTACATTTTCCACCTGTACATGCTTCTAAAAGTAACACAATACGCCGAAAAAGATGCTCAGATCCGCGCGGCGAAGTTGCTTCCCAGCGACGACGACAAAGAATTCTCTCCCCTGCTGTACACCAATCCCTGCACGCAAAGCCTGGCCAACCATGTCGGTTTTTTGAACGTAGTGCAGGAATATCACGCGAATACGGATATTGACGAGGACCACATCCGGAACTTATACCAGGCCTTTTGCGAAACAGACGAATTTCAAAAATACCAGGCCCTGGAAGCGCCGACTAACCAGGAGCACGCCAAATTGCTGCTTGATTTGTACCGGTTTCTGACCAGCAATGATCTGTTTGTTGAACTTACCGAAGACCGGCACAACAGCTGGCAGGACGATGAATCGTTGGTGGTTGGCGCAATAAAAAAGACGCTCAAGTCTATGCCGCTGGAAGGACCGTTTTACGAAGATTTTCAGCCTTCTGACGAAACAGTACGGGAATTCGGCGAACAACTTCTGCGCAAAACCTGTCAGGAAGATGCCGCGTTATTTGAAATTATTGCACCGAATTTGAAAAACTGGGATGCTGACCGTGTGGCAGTTTTGGACATGATCATGCTGAAAATGGCTCTTTGCGAACTGTTACATTTCCCAACGATCCCAACTAAAGTTACCCTCAACGAATACGTTGAAATTTCGAAAGTTTACTCTACCGAAAACAGCAAAGATTTCATCAACGGCATCCTGGACCGCCTGATGAAGAAACTGATCAAGGAAGAAAAGATAATAAAGGAAGGCAGAGGGCTGATCGAATAGTTTTCTGCATCCTTGTTGGGTACAAAAGAAAGAGCGCTTTCCGGTCGACGGGAAGCGCTCCTTTTTATTGCGGTGTTCCGGTTTATTTCAGCAAGGTTACATTACCCTTGGTTTTGTACAAAATAACATTGTCGTCATCTGTACATTCAACTTCAAGGTACCAACCGTATGCATCCGGTGTGGCTTCCTTGCCCCGGAAAGTGCCGTCCCAACCCTGGTGGATGGGCTGTTCTGTTTTGTAAACTTCCTCCCCCCAACGGTTATATACGATAAAGTAAATCCGCCGGATACCGAGTTGATCGGTGCCACGCACCCTGAAGAAGTCATTATTCCCATCGCCATTCGGCGTAAAGGCTTTCGGAACAAAAATGTACGGCTCGGCGCACTGTGTTTCCCGGAAAAAGACGGTTACGGAAGCGGTAGCGGTACAAAGATCATCTCCCGTTACAGTTACCGTATAGGTTTGCGTTTGCGTAGGCATGGCTACCGGCTCGGCCGTATCGGCGCCGTTCAGGCTGCCCGTTGGCGACCAGGCATAGGTGTAAAAACCGGCATTTCCTGCGGCTGTAGCTTTCAAGATTGTCGATTGGCCGGTGCAAATCGTATCCGGACCGTCAATTTCGACTGTTACCGTAACTGTTACCACATCAACACTGGCAACGCCAACATCTGTACAACCATACTGGTTGGTAACCGTAACGGTGTAGGTGGTCAGTACCGCGGGGCTTACCACCGGGTTTGCAATAGCCGGCAGATTATTCGTCCAGGCATAGGTTAAACTATGTGCCGGATTTTCATTGATCACCATCAGTTCCAACTCCTCATTCTGGCAAATAATATGCTCCGGGTTAAGCGATATGCTAACGGCTTCGTTTGAAACAACAGCGGTGTCTGTTGCCATGCATGTTTCGGTCTGGTCGATAGCGGTCACGATATATTGTCCAATTCCGACAGCCGACGGGTCGGAAACCGGATCGCCTGCCAGATTGGTCCAGCCCAATATTGCTCCCGGAATATTAGTCGTAGCTGTTAACCCGGCAGTTTCTGTGCTATCGCAAACGAAGCCATTGTTGGCCGTGACCATAAAGTTGAGCGTCATAACGGTTGCCGTATCGACATCCGTGCAGAGGCTGTCCAAAGTAGTCGCGATCGCAATGTACTGTCCGCTGGTTACCATGGTGGGATCGGATACCGGATTCCCGTCAATATCGGTCCAGAAAATGGAAGCAGGCAAGCTCGCAATGGCTACTAAATTGGCGGTACTGTCACAAGTCGTTACGTCCGAAGCAGTTACACTGAAGTTTAAATTCATCACGGAAATGGTGTCTGTGGTTGTACACAGGCTATCTAGCGTAGTTGCAACCGCAATGTATTGGCCACTCAACACCGATGTCGAATCAGGAACTGGAACCCCGTTTATATCCGTCCAGATTATGCTGGCCGGCAAATTGGTCAAAGCCATCAGCCTTGCCGTACTGTCGCAACTGACAATATCATCCACGCTAAGCGTCAGGTTAATTATCTCAACATCGGCAGTATCCGTTGCCGTACACTGTCCGCTGAGGCTTACCGCCGTCACGATGTACTGCCCGGCGCCAACCATGTTCGGATTGGGAACCGGAGCACCGGCAACAGTTGTCCAGGTCAGCGTCGCAGGTTTGCTCGGCGTTGCGCTCAGGCTGGCCGAGTCGGCGCAGGTCATGATGTCCAGCGCCGTTACCGTGAACGGCACCGAATCCGGCTGCACCGTCATCGGCCCGGCGATCACGCAGGTGTCGTTCGGCGTGAAGGTCACCGTGTAGGTGCCCGGAGCGCCGTAGGTGTAACTGCCGTTGTTCAGCGTGCTCGTACCGACGCCGTCGCCGAAATTCCAGGTCCCGGCGTAGGAACTGATATTGCTGTATGTAATGGTCAAACTGATGCAATCTTCCACCACCGATACCGAATCGGAAATATCTACCACCATGTCCAGGATCACATCGGCAGTATCCGTTGCCGTACATTGTCCGCTGAGGCTTACCGCCGTCACGATGACTGCCCGGCGCCAACCATGTTCGGATTGGGAATCGGAGCACCGGCAACAGTTGTCCAGGTCAGCGTCGCGGGTTTGCTCGGCGTTGCGCTCAGGCTGGCCGAGTCGGCGCAGGTCATGATGTCCAGCGCCGTTACCGTGAACGGCACCGAATCCGGCTGCACGGTCATCGGCCCGGCGATCACGCAGGTGTCGTTCGGCGTGAAAGTCACCGTGTAGGTGCCCGGCGCGCCGTAGGTGTAACTGCCGTTGTTCAGCGTGCTCGTACCGACGCCATCGCCGAAATTCCAGGTGCCGGCGTAGGTACTGATATTGCTGTATGTAATCGTCAAACTGATGCAATCTTCCACCACCGATACCGAATCGGAAATGTCTACCACCATGTCCAGGATCATCGGCGGTATCCGTTGCCGTACACTGTCCGCTGAGGCTTACCGCCGTCACGATGTACTGCCCGGCGCCAACCATGTTCGGATTGGGAACCGGAGCACCGGCAACAGTCGTCCAGGTCAGCGTCGCGGGCTTGCTCGGCGTTGCCGGCTGTTGGGCGGAGGGGCGGCGTAGTGTATGTTATTCAGCGTGCTGGTCCCTACCCCGTCGCCGAAATTCCAGGTCCCGGCGTAGGAACTGATATTGCTGTACGTAATCGTCAAACTGATGCAATCTTCCACCACCGATACCGAATCGGAAATATCCACTACCATGTCCAGGATCACATCGGCAGTATCCGTTGCCGTACACTGTCCGCTGAGGCTTACCGCCGTCACGATGTACTGCCCGGCGCCAACCATGTTCGGATTGGGAACCGGAGCACCGGCAACAGTCGTCCAGGTCAGCGTCGCAGGTTTGCTCGGCGTTGCGCTCAGGCTGGCCGAGTCGGCGCAGGTCATGATGTCCAGCGCCGTTACCGTGAACGGCACCGAATCCGGCTGCACCGTCATCGGCCCGGCGATCACGCAGGTGTCGTTCGGCGTGAAGGTCACCGTGTAGGTGCCCGGCGCGCCGTAAGTGTAACTGCCGTTGTTCAGCGCGCTGGTCCCGACGCCGTCGCCGAAATTCCAGGTCCCGGCGTAGGAACTGATATTGCTGTACGTAATCGTCAAACTGATGCAATCTTCCACCACCGATACCGAATCGGAAATATCTACCACCATGTCCAGGATCACATCGGCAGTATCCGTTGCCGTACACTGTCCGCTGAGGCTTACCGCCGTCACGATGTACTGCCCGGCGCCAACCATGTTCGGATTGGGAATCGGAGCACCGGCAACAGTCGTCCAGGTCAGCGTCGCAGGCTTGCTCGGCGTTGCCCAAAGGCTGACCGAGTCAGCGCAGGTCATGATGTCCAGCGCCGTTACCGTGAACGGCACCGAATCCGGCTGCACGGTCATCGGCCCGGCGATCACGCAGGTGTCGTTCGGCGTGAAGGTCACCGTGTAGGTGCCCGGCGCGCCGTAGGTGTAACTGCCGTTGTTCAGCGTGCTCGTACCGACGCCGTCGCCGAAATTCCAGGTCCCGGCGTAGGTACTGATATTGCTGTATGTAATCGTCAAACTGATGCAATCTTCCACCACCGATACCGAATCGGAAATATCTACCACCATGTCCAGGATCACATCGGCAGTATCCGTTGCCGTACACTGTCCGCTGAGGCTTACCGCCGTCACGATGTACTGCCCGGCGCCAACCATGTTCGGATTGGGAACCGGAGCACCGGCAACAGTTGTCCAGGTCAGCGTCGCGGGTTTGCTCGGCGTTGCCGAAAGGCTCACCGAGTCGGCGCAGGTCATGATGTCCAGCGCCGTTACCGTGAACGGCACCGAATCCGGCTGCACGGTCATCGGCCCGGCGATCACGCAGGTGTCGTTCGGCGTGAAAGTCACCGTGTAGGTGCCCGGCGCGCCGTAGGTATAACTGCCGTTATTCAGCGTGCTCGTACCGACGCCGTCGCCGAAATTCCAGGTCCCGGCGTAGGTACTGATATTGCTGTATGTAATCGTCAAACTGATGCAATCTTCCACCACCGATACCGAATCGGAAATGTCTACCACCATGTCCAGGATCACATCGGCAGTATCCGTTGCCGTACACTGTCCGCTGAGGCTTACCGCCGTCACGATGTACTGCCCGGCGCCAACCATGTTCGGATTGGGAACCGGAGCACCGGCAACAGTCGTCCAGGTCAGCGTCG
The DNA here is from genome assembly GCA_016716135.1 of Lewinellaceae bacterium. Taxonomy (GTDB): domain Bacteria; phylum Bacteroidota; class Bacteroidia; order Chitinophagales; family Saprospiraceae; genus M3007. The sequence goes on from JADJWX010000004.1 coordinate 153,183, forward strand.
CGGGTTTGCTCGGCGTTGCCGAAAGGCTCACCGAGTCGGCGCAGGTCATGATGTCCAGCGCCGTTACCGTGAACGGCACCGAATCCGGCTGCACGGTCATCGGCCCGGCGATCACGCAGGTGTCGTTCGGCGTGAAGGTCACCGTGTAGGTGCCCGGCGCGCCGTAGGTATAACTGCCGTTGTTCAGCGTGCTCGTACCGACGCCGTCGCCGAAATTCCAGGTCCCGGCGTAGGAACTGATATTGCTGTACGTAATCGTCAAACTGATGCAATCTTCCACCACCGATACCGAATCGGAAATGTCTACCACCATGTCCAGGATCACATCGGCAGTATCCGTTGCCGTACACTGTCCGCTGAGGCTTACCGCCGTCACGATGTACTGCCCGGCGCCAACCATGTTCGGATTGGGAACCGGAGCACCGGCAACAGTTGTCCAGGTCAGCGTCGCGGGTTTGCTCGGCGTTGCGCTCAGGCTGGCCGAGTCAGCGCAGGTCATGATGTCCAGCGCCGTTACCGTGAACGGCACCGAATCCGGCTGCACCGTCATCGGCCCGGCGATCACGCAGGTGTCGTTCGGCGTGAAGGTCACCGTGTAGGTGCCCGGCGCGCCGTAGGTATAACTGCCGTTGTTCAGCGTGCTCGTACCGACGCCGTCGCCGAAATTCCAGGTCCCGGCGTAGGAACTGATATTGCTGTACGTAATCGTCAAACTGATGCAATCTTCCACCACCGATACCGAATCGGAAATATCCACTACCATGTCCAGGATCACATCGGCAGTATCCGTTGCCGTACACTGTCCGCTGAGGCTTACCGCCGTCACGATGTACCGCCCGGCGCCAACCATGTTCGGATTGGGAACCGGAGCACCGGCAACAGTCGTCCAGGTCAGCGTCGCGGGTTTGCTCGGCGTTGCCCAAGGCTCGCCGAGTCAGCGCAGGTCATGATGTCCAGCGCCGTTACCGTGAACGGCACCGAATCCGGCTGCACCGTCATCGGCCCGGCGATCACGCAGGTGTCGTTCGGCGTGAAGGTCACCGTGTAGGTGCCCGGCGCGCCGTAGGTATAACTGCCGTTGTTCAGCGTGCTCGTACCGACGCCGTCGCCGAAATTCCAGGTCCCGGCGTAGGTACTGATATTGCTGTACGTAATCGTCAAACTGATGCAATCTTCCACCACCGATACCGAATCGGAAATGTCTACCACCATGTCCAGGATCACATCGGCAGTATCCGTTGCCGTACATTGTCCGCTGAGGCTTACCGCCGTCACGATGTACTGCCCGGCGCCAACCATGTTCGGATTGGGAACCGGAGCACCGGCAACAGTCGTCCAGGTCAGCGTCGCGGGTTTGCTCGGCGTTGCCGAAAGGCTGGCCGAGTCGGCGCAGGTCATGATGTCCAGCGCCGTTACCGTGAACGGCACCGAATCCGGCTGCACCGTCATCGGCCCGGCGATCACGCAGGTGTCGTTCGGCGTGAAAGTCACCGTGTAGGTGCCCGGCGCGCCGTAGGTGTAACTGCCGTTGTTCAGCGTGCTCGTACCGACGCCGTCGCCGAAATTCCAGGTCCCGGCGTAGGTACTGATATTGCTGTACGTAATCGTCAAACTGATGCAATCTTCCACCACCGATACCGAATCGGAAATATCCACTACCATGTCCAGGATCACATCGGCAGTATCCGTTGCCGTACACTGTCCGCTGAGGCTTACCGCCGTCACGATGTACTGCCCGGCGCCAACCATGTTCGGATTGGGAACCGGAGCACCGGCAACAGTCGTCCAGGTCAGCGTCGCAGGGTTTGCTCGGCGTTGCGCTCAGGCTGGCCGAGTCAGCGCAGGTCATGATGTCCAGCGCCGTTACCGTGAACGGCACCGAATCCGGCTGCACCGTCATCGGCCCGGCGATCACGCAGGTGTCGTTCGGCGTGAAGGTCACCGTGTAGGTGCCCGGCGCGCCGTAGGTATAACTGCCGTTGTTCAGCGTGCTCGTACCGACGCCGTCGCCGAAATTCCAGGTCCCGGCGTAGGAACTGATATTGCTGTACGTAATCGTCAAACTGATGCAATCTTCCACCACCGATACCGAATCGGAAATATCCACTACCATGTCCAGGATCACATCGGCAGTATCCGTTGCCGTACACTGTCCGCTGAGGCTTACCGCCGTCACGATATACTGCCCGGCGCCAACCATGTTCGGATTGGGAACCGGAGCTCCGGCAACAGTCGTCCAGGTCAGCGTCGCGGGTTTGCTCGGCGTTGCGCTCAGGCTGGCCGAGTCGGCGCAGGTCATGATGTCCAGCGCCGTTACCGTGAACGGCACCGAATCCGGCTGCACCGTCATCGGCCCGGCGATCACGCAGGTGTCGTTCGGCGTGAAGGTCACCGTGTAGGTGCCCGGCGCGCCGTAGGTGTAACTGCCGTTGTTCAGCGTGCTCGTACCGACGCCGTCGCCGAAATTCCAGGTCCCGGCGTAGGTACTGATATTGCTGTACGTAATCGTCAAACTGATGCAATCTTCCACCACCGATACCGAATCGGAAATGTCTACCACCATGTCCAGGATCACATCGGCAGTATCCGTTGCCGTACACTGTCCGCTGAGGCTTACCGCCGTCACGATGTACTGCCCGGCGCCAACCATGTTCGGATTGGGAACCGGAGCACCGGCAACAGTCGTCCAGGTCAGCGTCGCAGGTTTGCTCGGCGTTGCCGAAAGGCTCACCGAGTCGGCGCAGGTCATGATGTCGGGAGCAAACACCGAGAAGGAAACTGAATCAGGTTCAATCTCCTTTGAAACCGGAAGGACACAATCTCCATCAGGTGTAAAAGTTACCGTGTAAATTCCTGGCGCGCTGTACGTATAAGTCCCGTCATTGAGCATGCTCGTACCAACCCCATCGCCAAAATCCCAGGTGCCGTTATAGGAACTGGTATTGCTGTAACTGATGGTCAGGCTATCACAGGTGGTTTGCAAATTGACCAAGGTATCAATCCGAATCGAATCCAAAATTTGAACAGGAAAATCAAGTGTGTCAAAACAACTGAATTGATTATTGACAACCAAGGTCACCGTATAGGTCCCTACAGGACCGCTTGCCGTGGTCGCTGCATTCGTGGGATCGGCGATATTTAGTGTTGCGGGGTCTGAAGTCCAGGCATAAGTTACCACATCTCCCGGGTTATTATTTTGGGCAACCAGGTTAAATGGCGTTCCCGGACAGGCAGTATTTGGAACAGAAGCGGTCACATCTACGTCGAGGTTGACCACTTCGACGGTGTCCTTGAGAACACAATTCTGATAGGCGCTATCGGTAGCAATGGCTATATACGTACCGGGGGGCGCCAGGAGCGGATTGATGGTATCGCCGTTCAGGTTTGTCCAGACGATGAGCACCGGCACATTGGTGGTTGCTGAAAGCACGCCCGTGCCGCCGCAAATACTGTCGCCGACAGCCTCCAGTTCCAAAAGTGGCTGACGGGTAATCGTTACCATTTTAGAATCAAAGCATGTGCCGTTACTGACTACCAGAATATATGTTCTCGTAGTGGGCGGATCGGCGAGCACATTTTGCTCGTCCGGGATAAATGTTAAAAAGGAGTCCGGTTGCCAGTTATACGTGTAGCTTGGATCGCCGAGCACGGTAATGGGCACTGCGGAGCCGTCGCAGGAATATCCCTGCGTTTGAACCTCAAAATCCAGCAAACTATCCACTTTAAACGATTTGATCAGTGTATCGGTGCAACCGGCCGCCGAAGTGACGATCAGTTGGGCAACCCCTGTGCTCTGGTTTGGAATGGGGAGCATTGGAATATTTTGCTGGTTGCTCGTAAAAGACCCACCGCCATCCCAGGTGATATTCCACTGCCAACTGACGATCGGCCCCGGCGTTGCTGTGGATTGGTCTACGATATCGACGATAAACTGGTTGGCTACGCAGGATTTATCGATTGAAAAATCGGCATTCAGGCTGTCTTTAAATGTAATATTTATGCCGCCGGCGACCGTACAACCGCGATCGTCGGTTGCGATGACGCTGTAATTCCCGACCCCAAGGTTGGAAATCATCGACCCGGTGGCACTGAAGCCGTTGTTGCCGGTCCAGGCATACGTATAGGGCGCCGTACCGTTGGAGGCCACTGCCGTTGCCGAACCGCTCATCTCATTGAAACAGGTGAGCATGGTAGTACCGGTGACGCTTAAATTCAACTGCGTATGGGTGCCAATAATGCCGCTTGCCAGGCCGACACATCCGGAATTCACCTCTGTAACAGTCACCGCTACGAAGGTGCCGGCTGCCAGATTGGTAATTTGCGGCACATTGTTGTTGTTCACATTCCATTGGTAGGCATAACTACCTCCGGAAGGGATTACCACGGCAGTTGCCGAGCCGTCGTTTATACCGACGCATTCGGCTTTTTTAATTACCAGATTAATATTCAGGCTATCAATTTCAGGCAAGAAAACCGTGGTATCGGCCGAGCAACCATTTACATCGGTGGCCTCCACGGTGTATGCAACGCCGGGTTCCAGATTGTTTGCAGAAGCCCCAATCACACCATTGCTCCACAAAATATTGAAAGGCGGCGTGCCACCGGTTGGAAAAACCGTCATGGCCCCCGGGCTTCCATTGCAGGAAGGGTTGGTCACTGTAACATTAAAATGCAGGGGTCCGGGTTCCAGAAGTTGCACCGTGCCGATGGTTGAGTTGCCAGCCGTATCGGTCACCGTAACGGTATAATTTCCGGCGCTCAATCCACTAATGGTCGGTGTTAGTTCCGAATTGCTCCATTGGTAGGAATATGGCGGCTGCCCACCGATTGCGAGCACCGTGGCTATTCCATCAGAATCTCCATTACAAGTAGGTGGCGTAAAGCTGAGAAATAAACTCGGCCCCTGCGCCAGGCCTGATGCTACGCAACAGAGCACTAATGCGATGACCAAATAAAGGTGGCGTGCCAACATGGTATTTTTTATTTTCTCGATAGTCATAACATTGCGATTCTTTGCATTTGGATCAATACGGGGTTAAATCACCTAACCCGGATTTGCTTTTAAGGGCATATAAATTCAGGGCCGCGTTATTTAATCAAAAAGTCTGTACATCAACACCGACAACTTCAACCCGCCGCTCCCTGGAGGCTTCTACGCTGTAAACTGACTCTCTCCGGTTATTACCGTCTTTGAATTTAGCCCCCCCAATCACTGCTTTTCCTGCGCCGTTGGGAACGCGTTTCAAAATCAGTTTGCCGGAATTGATATGTTTCATGAACACGCCGCCGTCAAAGACCCGGAAAAATCGTTCAACACTGTTGACCCGCCTGGAAGTCAGCACCTCGTTGTAGGCCGGATTGCCCAGGGGCGAGGCATAACCGCGGATTTCAATCGTTACTTTTTTTGTTTTCGGATCCTCCAGCGTTGTGTATACCGCTTCAAATACATCCCGAAGACGGTTCCATTCGCCTTTTACGGAGTCTTCAAAAAAGGCATCAACTTTCAGGGAGTCGCGCAGCCGGTCGGCGCCCGTTTCTCCTTCGGTGTAGCGATCGATAAAGAGATTTTTTAGGTTGTAATAACCCAAAACGGCAACGGGGCCACGGTGGGCCCGGTCGGTTGGCGCATTGAAACAGTGATGTCTGTTGCCATAACATTTATGTCCCAGGTCGGTATGGCAATAATATTGCCGGATGGTATCGCCATTGTCGTCCACGACAAAACCGAAGTAGATGTCCTCATAAATGAGCGGTTCATACTTCCGGGTCGCTGCGTTGTATTTTTGAGGAATACGGTCTGCTGATGTATGCGGACCAGGTTCGTCGTTATCAAAAAACAAGGTGATCGGGAGATCGGGAATTCTACGCAGGTAAAGATTTTTTCGCAGTTGCCGGCAGGCAGTTTTGGCAATGGTATCGGTGTCAAACTCAATGGAAGCCGTGCTGAATTTCTTCCGCAGGGGATCGTTTTTTTCCACAAAAATCCGGTATTGTCCGTCGTAAGCGATCAACGTATCGAAGCGGTTGCTTTGCAATCCGGAAACACGTACCCATTTTTGATCGGTGTCCAGCCGCATCAACGTAATAATTACATCATTCAGTTTGGTATCGTCGGATTCGTTAAAAACATGAATTTCAAGATTCAGATTCAGCCCAAGATTCAGGTCCCTGCGGATGATGGTATCCCGCGTGAGTCCAAAGGTGGTGACCGGCTCTGCATCGGCCGTGATCTCTTCCAGGCTTCCCAGCAAAGCGTAATTGTTCCTTGGGCGAAGTTGGAAAAGATATTCGCTGCTGTCGGGATCATTTTTCACGAGCCGGGCCAATTCCTGCCCATCCGGGCCTACCGTGGTAAGCGTGAGGCTAACGCCTTTTTGCGGCTCGGAACCGTCGCAATTCAGGATGTTTACCAGCAGTTTTACTTCAAACATTTTCAGGCAGCGCTGCACCTTTTCGATCGGATCGCAAATATTGGCCGGAGCATTGAAGTAGAATGAGTCGGGGCGAAATTCGGCTTTGGACGTTACCAGCAAATACGATTTGCCCGGCAGTAGTTTAAACGATTGTGAGGCCGTCGTGACATGTTCGGTTTGCAACAACTCCGGCCCGGCTTCCCCCATTCGGAACAATTGCATTGTAGTATTGGTCAGGGAGTCACCGGTTTCGGCATCGCAAACGGAGACCGGCATTTCCTGCGGTTCGCAGTATTTGAAAATGTCGTAGCAACAATCTTCTTCCGAAAAATTTATGGCGCCGTTCCGGTTGGAGGAGAAATGGCGCATTTTGCCATCTTCAGAGATGGAGTAAAATACATCGTTGGCTGTGGAATTCAACGGCTCGGGCAAATGCTGTGGCGCAGCCCAATCCTGCCCAATGGGTTCGGAACGGTAAATATCAAAACCACCCAAACTCTGGCGACCGTTGCTGCTGAAATACAAAACGCCGGTTGCGGCGTGGTAAAAAGGCGAAACGTCATCGCCCGGAGTATTGATAGATGTTAGGTTGACGGGTTGAGAAAAGGTGTCGTTTTCAATCTTGGCATACCAGATATCCTTTTTGCCTTTTCCGCCGGGCCTGTCACTGACGAAAAACAGCGTTTCAGCCGCCTCGCCGGGCATGGAGCAAATGAAGGGCTGGGTGGTAGTGGACTTTGGGTGGTTGATCTGCTTAGGCAATTTTTCCGGCTTCCCCCAGGTATTGTCGCCCAGGCGTTTCCGGCGGTACAACTCAAACTTGATTGCTTTATCTGCATTGTATTTGCCGACGGCATAATACATGGCCGTTTTTTCCCGGTTAAAGGTCACGTAGGCGGTATGGCGGTTTTCTTCGTTATACAAAACCGGCTGGATCCTGATTTCACCGTCGTCCATCCGCCTGGCGGTGAGCACCTGGATCAGGAGCCGGCTGGAATCCCCCTTGTAAGGCATGCTGTAGGAGGAATAATACAGTTGATCGTCGGTATAAACGTTGGAGTATTCGGAGTAAGGGGTGTTTATGGATTTTCGCAGGCTGTCCAGCATGATATCCTCCACATTATCCTGCACCTCGATAGCCCAGTTGCAATTGTTAATGCCAATTTTGGCTTCGGCTTTAATATCGGCGGAAGTGGACATGTTGTCCACTTCCTGGAAGAGGTCCAAGGCTTTTTTGTATTCGCGCAACAGGTACCAGGTGTTGGCTAATTCCAGCCGGAAGGTTTCATCCTTTTGTATGAGATTACTGTCTCCCATGTATTGGTACGTTTGCGCTGCATTGCCGTACAGGGTATATGCCGTAGCGGCGCGGGCGTACCCGTAAAGGGCTGTGACGCTATGCGTATCCACCTCGGTGAGAATGCGCTGGTAGTATTGCATGGCGCCGTAGTAATTCCCGTTATCATAGCTTTTCTGCGCTTTGTTTTTTAGCGCCTGAATAGAAGGTGCACGGTAAATATTACCGCCTATACGTTCCGGGATACCCTTTATTTCAGTACTGTCTTTTCTTTTGGGTGCACCTTGTTGGGCATTTGCCAAAGGCAATGCGAAAAGGAAAAGCAAGGGCAATAAAAAAGTAGTCGATTTCATCATAATTTCAGGAGAATGGATCAGTCGATCGGGCACTTTCTGTCAACTGGTTTGATTTTGTACAGGCGGTAACTCAGGGAAACTTCCGGCCCTCCACGGTGCCCGGTGGCAATGGCAAAGTCGGAGAAGTTGACGTCGTACGACAAACCGAGCGACCAGGTGCGATAGAAAAACTCCAGGCGGGCAACACCGGCATCGGTGTATCGGTGGCGGAAACTGAAAAATGCCTGGATAGCAAGTTCCTTGTAGGGTTGGGTGCTCACCATTACGCGTGCGCCGGCGCCGTAGAGGATCTCCCGGTAGCCGCCCTGCTCCTGGTACATAGCATGTCCGAGGATATCAAGAATGGGCGAAACCTGCACCAGGCCAATGCCATACACGGTTTTGCGCATGGCCAGCCGCACGTCGCGCGCGTTGGTCCAGAAATCGTGATTGGGGCGGTTTACATGAAAAACAGCCCCGCCAATGTCGAAACGCGTGCGTTTTTTCGCAGCGTAAAAGCGGTAATTAAGGCCGGTACTCAGGTCAAAATATTTAAGGTTGGTGCTGAACAATGAACCGTCTTCCATTGTCGGCGCATTGGGCTGGTAGAGGCAGTCCACAAACTGTGCATCAAAACTCCATTCATCGGAATTGAAGGAGCGTTGCCCGAAAGCAGGTGTTACGCCCAGGGAAAGGAAGTTGTTTTTGGCAACCGGAATGGTGATGCCCAGGGGGATGCCAATTTGCAACGACGTCAGTTCCAGGGAACCCTGTTTGTCCACATTAAGCAACAACCCGCCGGTAAAATACCGGTCGTACTCCCCTTTTTTGTAGTACCACTTGTTCTCCACACTACCGGAGTAGGTGGTGTAGGGGACTCTGACGGAATGCCACTGGCTCCGGAAGTTGCCGACAAAACGGAGGTCTCCTCCAAAGATGCCGCTCAGACCCGGGTTGAGATTGAGTGGGGCATTGCCAAATTGGGAAAAATGAATGTCCTGTGCAAGCATGGAGCCTACCGAAGCGGCGAAAAAAACCAACATCAGAACAGGGCGTAGCAATAGCATTCTCTTCACAAGCGTACAGATTTTGTGATGCAGATAAAACAGATTGTAACGGTCTCCAGGAAGGAAGGGAGGTGGATAAAACTAGTTCTGAAGCGAGTCAATGTGCAAAAAACGTACCAGTAGCGCAAAATTCAGCATACGCGCCAATTGGTGACATGGAGTAAAGGTAAATATTGGGTGGGGGGAGAACCCGAAGCCAAACCTTCCAAGATGGTTGACTTTTCACTCGATGAGAAACTGCCGTAAAGGTAATGTTTTCCGCCTCTTGTCAAAATTTCTGAAACCCTAAAACCCAAAAAGGTTTGTCATTCGCATGACAAACCTTTTTGAAAACAAACAACCTACAAGTTAGAAAAATTTCAAGTTAAAGACGCCAACAGCCGGTGCATATCCGTCTTTTCCCGCACAATCTCAGCGACTTTCGCCACCGGGACCCGCTCTTGTTTCATGGAATCGCGCTCCCGGATGGTCACCGTGTCGTCTTCCATCGTTTCAAAATCGATGGTTATACAGTAGGGCGTACCCACGGCATCTTGCCGGCGGTAGCGGCGGCCGATAGCGTCTTTTTCATCATACTGGCATTGGAAATAAGGCTTCAGGCGGTCAAAAATGCTGCGCGCTTTTTCCACCAGTTCCTCTTTGTTGCGCACGATGGGCAGCACGGCACATTTGACCGGCGCCAGCGCCGGCGGGATGCGCAAAACGGTCCGCGTGCTGTCTTCACCCTGGGCGTCGGGCACGGTCTCCTCCACCAATGCGTTGGTCATAACTGCCAGGAACATCCGGTCGACACCGATCGAGGTTTCCACCACATAGGGCACATAGTTTTCGTTAAGTTCGGGGTCGAAATACTGCAATTTCCGGCCCGACAACTCCTGGTGGCTGTTGAGGTCAAAGTCGGTGCGGGAGTGTATGCCTTCCAGTTCCTTGAATCCAAACGGGAATTCAAATTCAATGTCCAGCGCCGCATTGGCATAGTGGGCCAGTGCCTCGTGGGGCTTGAAGCGCAGTTTTGCAGCCGGCGTTACCGACTGGTGCCAGGCCATGCGCTTCGTTTTCCAGTATTCGTACCACTCCATTTCCGAGCCGGGACGCACAAAAAATTGCATTTCCATTTGTTCAAATTCCCGCATGCGGAAAATGAATTGCCGGCCCACGATCTCGTTGCGGAACGCTTTGCCGATCTGGGCAATCCCGAAGGGTACTTTTTGCCGGGTTGTTTTTTGCACGTTCAGGAAATTGACAAAAATACCCTGGGCAGTTTCCGGGCGCAGGTACAATTTACCGTCGTCGCCGGCGATGTTCGACATTTGGGTGCTGAACATCAGGTTGAACTGGCGTACCTCGGTCCAGTTGCGCGAGCCGCTTTCCGGGTCGGCGATCCCGAGTTCGTCGATCTGGGCTTTCAAATCGGCCATATCGCCGGCGCTGAGCGCTTTTGCCAGGCGTTTGGCGATATCGTCGGCACGCTGGGCCCATTCGACAACGCGCGGGTTGGTGCTGCGAAACATGGCTTCGTCAAAGTTGTCGAAGCGCTTGCTGGCTTTCTCCACCTCCTTGTCAATCTTCTTTTGCAGTTTATCGATCTCGCCTTCAATCAGTTGGTCGGCCCGGTAGCGTTTTTTCGAATCTTTATTGTCCACCAGAGGATCGTTGAAGGCGTCGACGTGGCCGGATGCTTTCCAGATTTTAGGGTGCATGAAAATGGCACTGTCCAAACCGACAATGTTTTCGTGCATTTGCACAATGGCTTTCCACCAGTATTCTTTGATATTATTTTTCAATTCGGCCCCCATAGGACCATAATCGTATACGCCGCCGAGGCCGTCGTAAACTTCGGAGGATGGGTAAATAAAACCGTATTCTTTACAATGCGAAACCAACCGTTTAAAAAGATCTTCCTGCATGGCAACAAAAATAAATGGGGCAACTGCTAAAGTGAGTGAATGTTAAAAAGCGGCGCAAAGGTGCGGAAATTGGGCTGAAAAATAAAACAGTAGCCAATGGTTATCCGGGCACTGCTTTGGGCGTTGCGATCATTTATGATCAAATTCCAAACCAAACCTGAATTCCGCCTGTTACCTAACAGAAACTGCTAAGTTTACCGCTCTTTTTCATTTTCTTAAAATTCAAAACGCAAAACATTCCCATGGCATCATTCAAACGCACTGCATCTGCAACCTGGAAAGGAACCGGCCCCGACGGTACCGGAACACTCAACGGCCCGTCCGGCGTTTTTCAGGACACACCCTACTCTGCAAAGCTTCGTTTTCAAAACGAGGACGGCAAAGCCGGTACCAACCCGGAAGAATTGATCGCTGCTGCCCATGCCGGCTGTTATATCATGGCGCTTAGCTTTGGCCTCACTAATGAAGGCTTCACGCCGACCGAATTGCGTTGTTCGGCTACGATCCACATGGAAAAGAGTGACAGTGGTTGGGGGTTTGCCCAGATCACGTTGCACCTCGAAGCGCAGATTCCCGGTATCTCCGAGGAAAAATTCAAGGAAATGGCCAATGGCGCCAAAGCAGGCTGCCCGGTGAGCAAAGCGCTCGCAGCTGTTCCGATTGAATTGGAAGCCAAACTGGTGTGAAGATTTGTTGATTTGTTGATTTGAAATCAACAACAAAAAAAGCCTGCCCCCGGATGGGGAACAGGCCACAATTGATTCTTTGAAGGCTAAGGTTTGGTTTAATGGGGCCAAGCCCCCCGCCAGGGTTTCGTTTTCAAATTTGGTCTGGTGCTTCATTAGCCGCAAACACTATTTGGTTTGTTGGGGCCTGAAGCGTACGTTGATGAGGCAAATATCTTGGGTTTGACGTTGGACGGGCAAACACGAATTTGGGCTTTACTTCCATTTGCGCCGTCCTTTTTTTCTTTTTTTGGGGGAGGCAAATTGTCCGCCCGGTTTTGTTTTCCGGACCAGTGGCCCGGATTACGCCGGACCGGAGGACCGGCAGATAATAAACGCCCAGTTGTCACCGGGTTGAAACCGGGCGTTTACTTGCGTTTCCGAGCACAAACCGATACAGAATCCCGGACAGTTGGTTCCAGTGGGGTTTGTGAGCCAAGGTGCATCGGTCGTGTCGGAGCGCAAACGGCATTGGGATAAAAGAGCCAAGGCATTCGAGGTTAAACCGTCGTAAAAAAGGTTTAGGTGTTTTTGGTTTTAAGGGGCTTACCATGAACAGTACACATTGCAATTTCCCTTTTCTTAATGGTTTTTCAGGGTCTGTCTCCGCTTAGGCTCGCGGTGATGGGACAAAGATGCGCCCCCCCACCCCGGCACGACAAACACGAAAACAGACTTCACTTCCATAAACCTTCCCAATTTTTTTGGCCGTACCCACCGTATTCCGGACTTTTGGTGCCTCCCTCAACACTTACGCCCCAACCACACATTCGCTCAATCGCTCAATTACTCCACGCAATGCAGGAAAGCCCGCTGCTCCAAACCATGCAATTGCTGAACCCCGAGGAATTCGAAACGCTCGCTTTGTTCGTCGAATCACCTATTTTCAATGAAGTCAACCGATTCCAGGACACGGTTCGGCTGTTTGCCTATGTCCGGGCATTTTACCCGCATTTTCAGGATCCGGCACTGACAAAAAAAATGGTCGGAGAAAAGCTATTTCCCTCCCGCAGCAAGCCGGAGAACGAAGTAGAGCGTACCATGGCGCAGCTGATGCACATCGTCAAGCAGTTTATCAATTTCCGGTATTCGGCGGTAAAAGATGGCCGTGTGGTGCGTGGTGGCCGGAAAAACAATATCACGCAAGACCCTGTCGCCCTGCTCAATTTTGCCCGCCAACAACTGGCACTCATGCGCTTTTACAGCGAACGCCTGCTGCAAAAACCGGTCGAGCCCCCAGCGGCCCCGGAAACCGCTCCCCAACCCGAACCGGCGCCAAAAGGCAAGCAACGCCGCGTCAGAAAAAAGGAGTATTATTTTCAAAACCTCTATCAGGAATTACGATCAGTTTTTGCGGAGCAACAGCAATTCAGCCTGTTTGAAGAATACGAATACAGCGATTTTTTCTACTTCCGCTATTTGGCCGAGCAGGAAAAGGCCATCTACGAAAGCCTGCACGAATGGTCGGCAAAAGGCGGGATCAACAACCTGCTCGTCGCTTCGGAAAACCTGGACCGCTTCTACATGCTCGGCAAACTGGATCAAATTTGCAAACTCCTGCACCTCCAGCAAATGACTGTGCCGTTCAGCGAAGACTCCGACGAATACCGCCGCCTGAAGACCAACCAAAAACTGACGATCAAAATGGTCAAGTTGCTGGCAAAGCACAATTATCATGTGAACGACCCCGACATCGAGATTTACTTTGCCCTGCTCCGCCTGCTAAGTAAAAAAACACCCGAGAAAACGGACCCCCAGGCCGACCAGTTTTTTGCACTCCTGCAACAGCACCGCGATTTGGTGCCGGCCCGCCGGTTTAAGGATTTCAATATTATCGTCCGGTCCTACTGGGCGCGCCGCTACCGGCAAACCCGCGACCGGCTTTTTCTGGAAAAACTCTTCCGCTCACACCAGGAAGATATCGAGCAGCTGCGCCGAAACCAGGAAAATATCCAAAGTTCTCATTTCCAAAATACCTTGTTCAACGCCATCAAACTCGGACACCTGGAGTGGGCAGCGGCCTTCCTCGAAGATTTTGCCCCCAAAATCACGGCCGCACCCGAACCGGAACTCGTGGCCGATATCGGGTATGCCATGCTTCATTTTGCACAAAACCGGCACATTGAAGCAGAAAAACGCCTGCCACACTACTTCACGTACGGCGCCTCCGACGACCTCACGTTGTATTCCCTGGCAGCCACGCTGGACATCCGGATCCGCTACGAACTCGGCAGCCTGCTCGACCCCGAAGGCGTGAATATGCGGCGGGCTACCCAAAAGCGCATCAAGGAAAACAAACTGTTGCCGCCCGATCGCCTGGCGGGTATTTTGGGCTTTTATGAAGCATCGCTCCGGCTGTTCCGGCTGCGGGAAAAACTGCAATTGCAGCAATCCATCAATTGCACCGCCCTGCGGCAGGAACTCGACGATATCCATTACCTGCTCACGCAAAAACCAACCGTGGACCATGAGTGGCTACAGGAAAAATGCAACGAAATCCGGGCGCTGCTGAAAAAGAAATGTCCTAAAACTGGAAATATATAAACGGCTGCACGTCGGACGATTTTACCTGCATGACCAGCACGGCAACCAGACAAATCAGCACAGCTTTTGCCGTCCAGTGCAGGGCCGTTACCCGCTGCTCTGCGGCGCGCTCCCAGGTAGCCGGCAACAAATGCAAACCATAGCCCAGGGCCATCCAGAACACCACCGGCCCGTAACCATGCAGGAACTCCAGGAAAATCTCCGGGTGGAAGGCAAACGCGATCTGTTCGAGCATCAGCTGAACGGTTGCCATGTCGCGCGCGCGGAACAGAATCCAGCACAGGCAAACAAAATGAAAGGTCCACAAGCCGCCAAGAAATTTACGGGCCACGCCGGGTTTCCCCGGGAAAATATCTTTCCACCACCGCTCCACTGCCAGCATCAGTCCGTGCAACCCGCCCCAGAGAATAAATCGCGTGGCGGCGCCATGCCATAAGCCCCCGAGCAACATGGTGAGCATCAGGTTGACGTAGGTGCGGGCGCGCCCCTTGCGATTGCCACCCAGGGAAATGTACAAATAGTCGCGCAGCCAGGTGGACAGCGAAATGTGCCAGCGCCGCCAGAATTCCGTGATGCTGAGCGACTGGTACGGCGAGTTGAAGTTGATCGGAAAGTGAAAGCCCAGCAGCAGCCCGATCCCGATAGCCATGTCGGAGTAGCCGCTGAAGTCGCAATAAATCTGCAAGGCATAGCCGTACACGCCGAACAGATTTTCCAGGCCGGAATACTGCGCCGGGGAGTCAAAAACGCGGTCGACAAAGTTCAGACTGATATAGTCCGAGATGACCGCTTTTTTGAACAAGCCGATGCAAAACAAAAACACCCCGCGGCCAAACATTTCCCGGGTGATCATCAGCGGCTGATTGATCTGGGGCAAAAAATCGGCAGCCCGAACGATCGGTCCCGCCACCATTTGCGGAAAAAAAGTGACGAAAAACGTGAAGTCCCACAGGTTGTCCAGCGCCTTCAAATTTCCCCGGTACACATCGATGGTGTAACTCAGCGACTGGAAGGTGAAGAAGGAAATGCCTACCGGCAAAAAAATATCGAAATGCAGCGGTTGGCCGCCGCTGAGGCCCGTCCACAGTTCCAGGAAATAATTGGTGTATTTGAAATAGGCCAGCATGCCCAGGTTGGCCGTCAGGCTGAGCACCAGCAGCCAGCCCCGAGCCCGTTTCGACGTTGCCTGTTCGATCCATTTGGCCACGTAAAAATCCACCAGAACACTGGCGATCAGCAGCAAAAAATAGATTCCACTGCTTTTATAATAGAAAAAAACGGAAAACAGGATACACCAAAAAACCCGCCCACGCTCATGGGATTTCAGCAGCCGGTACACCAACAAAAAACCCAGGAAGAAAAACAAAAAGAGGCCGCTGCTAAACAACAGGGGGGATTCCGGGTGGTACAGAAACTGATCTAGAATTTTGTCGGGATCGAAGGAAAACATCGCGCGTTGAAGGGTAAGGGGGGCAAATGTACGAGCTTAACTATTCCTATCGGGCAAATCAACTTATTTTTACACACAGCTTTTACCGCTCCTGTTTTTTCTTTCTTTAACCCGAAACAAGCTCAATTATGCCTGCCTTCAGACACCTGCTATCCCTTTGCCTGTTTTCCTTTGCCAACCTCCTGCTTGCCCAACCGGGCACCCTCGACGCCGCCTTCGGCAAAGCCGGCGTGGTCACCACAAACATTTACCCGTCAGACGATCAGGCTTTCCATGCCGTACGCCGGCCCGACGGCCGCGTACTCATCGTGGGAAGCGCAAAACTCGACTCGCTGGACGCCTTTGCCGCCGTTCAATTGCTGCCCAATGGCGATCTGGACGCCGACTTTGATTTCGACGGTATTATGCTCCGTTCGCTGACCCCTCAACGGGAAATAGCGTATTCCGTAGCGTTATACCCAAATGGAAATGCCCTGATTGGGGGCACAGTCACCTATCCTTCGCACCAAAAAGACTTCGGCCTGCTCCGGATATTGCCGGATGGCCAACGCGATCCGGCTTTCGGCAATAACGGCGCCGTCGTTTCCAATTTTAACAACGGCGATGAATTTCTCGAAACAGTACTGGTCCGCGACGACGGAAAAGTAATCGCCGTTGGAAGCTCGGCGCAGCCTTTCGGCGAATTGGATATTGCCCTGGCCCGCTTTTTGGAAAACGGCCTACCCGACAGCAGCTTCGGAGTCAATGGCAAGGTGGTGTACTCATTTTCACAGAGCACGGATGCCACTTTGGACGCGCTGCTGCTCCCGGACGGAAAAATTCTTGTCGCCGGGGTGTATTACTTCGGCCAAGTTATTTCCGACTTTCTGGTCGCCCGCTTTTTGGAAAATGGCCAGGTGGACCAGACTTTTGGTACTAACGGCCGTCAGATTATCGACTTCGACGCCTTATCAGACCTGAGCCGGGGCATTGCCCTGCAACCCGACGGGAAAATTCTGCTGGCCGGCTTCTCCGTGTTCGATGATTTTCTTGCGCGCATCAGCGCAACCCGGCTGCACCCCGATGGCCGCATTGATTCCACGTTTGGCGTGCATGGAAAAGTCGTTCAGGAAATCGGCCAGTTTAGCAGCCTCGGTACCGATGTTCAAGTCCAGGCCGACGGAAAAATCCTGATTTCGGGTATGACCGAGGACACGGATCACCGGGATTTTTTTGTGCTGCGCCTTTTGCCTTCAGGGGCGCCCGATTCGAGCTTCGCGCTCGATGGCGTGCTCATCCAGTCTGTCAGTGCTGGCAATGACAACTCGTATGCGATTTTACCCGATGCCGACGGATCGATGCTCCTGGTCGGCAAGTCGGATCAGCAAACGGAAGCCGATGTGACGGTGCTGCGTATTCTTGAAATCGGTGCCCTCGATCCGGCTTTTCAGGACGGCGGCGTATTGCAACTTGATCTGGGCAATTCCTATGATGACTGTCATGCCATTTTACGCCGGTCCGACGAAACGATCCTGCTCGGCGGCACGGCATTGAACGATCCATCGTTTTCGGGTAACCTGAATGCCGCGCTTTGCGCCTATCTCCCCGACGGAAGCCCCGACAATACCTTTGGAAATCAGGGTATTGTGACTTCGGATTATTCGCCTACCTGGGAAGGCTGGACCTCGTTGGCCCAACAAGCGGATCAAAAAATTCTGGCCGGGGGGTTGATCAACAAACGCGCCGCAATCCTGCGGTTATGGCCCGACGGCACCCCGGATTCAACTTTTGGCCTGTATGGGCAGGTCAGGCTGAACGCGTCACCGGAAAGCACGATCAATTCGATGCTGCTCCAGGCCGACGGGAAAATCCTGGCCGCCGGTTATCCCGGACAATTTCAGCAGGAATTGCTGTTCCGCCGCTTTTTACCCGATGGAAGTCCGGACAGCACTTTTGGTCAAAATGGGCTGGCGCCCAACCCCTTCAATGCGCAAAGCAGAGTCGACTGGGAACGGCTGGAATTTACGGCCGACGGGAAAATTCTGGCCTCCGGCCTTTGGAGAAGTTTCGACACCTTGGTTACCGGAGGGCATTTTCTGGCCCGGTTACATCCGGATGGAACACTGGATGCCAGTTTTGGCAACCAGGGATACCGGCTTTTTCCCAATAGCCAACCCGGATTTTTGAATATCGAGGCGTTTACCCAATTGCCGGACGGGAAAATTTTGCTGGCGTGCACAAACGGCGACCTTGTCGTCATGCGCCTTTTTCCAAATGGACAAACCGATACGGCATTTGCCACGCAGGGGGTCAGCGTACTGGATATCGACCAGGTGTACAATACGCCTACCGATATTCAGGTACAGCCCGACGGCCGGATTTTGATTTCCGGCAGGAATTCCAATGCTTCCGGCGGTATTGCCCCGAACGCTTTTGTTGTCGTGCGCCTGAACCCCGACGGCAGCCCGGACCTAACCTTCGCCGATCAGGGTATTTTTCAATATCCGGCATCTGCCGCGGTCGGGCTTGCCTTGCAAACCGGTGGCGACATTCTGGTAGCCGGACACATCCATACCGGAAGCAACCGCAACAACCTACTCCTTCTCCGGTTGCTGAGTGGTCCGGCACTCGGTGTTGCCGACTCCCCGGATGCATCCCGGATGGTACACGTTTACCCAAATCCGGTTCGAGACGCCCTGCAACTGGAATACGAACTGCTTCAGCCGCAACGGGTCCGCATCCGATTAGCGGACCAGGCGGGTCGATGGGTTGCAGATTTGCTTTCGGAGGAATACCGCGCTGCCGGCCGGCAAAAAGAAGCGTTGCAATTTCCCGAAAACCTGGTTGCCGGTATGTATGTGCTTGTTCTGGAAACGGAAGGTGGCAGCCGGGCTGTTCAGATTTTTAAAGCAAACTGAACAGGGGGGGCTGCCCGGATTTGCTTTTTTTATCCGGATTCTGGCCCAACCAGACATATTTGGGAAGCACGCGATAAAAACCGGGCAAAATGCCCGGGTCACGGAAACACCTCCAGCGCCATGGCCATACTTTTCCCGAAGGCATTGCGGTTGATGTTCAGGTCGATCCCCATTTCATCGAAGAAAAACACCAGGTTTTCCATGGCCATGTTGCCCGTGAGGTCGTCTTTAGCCATGGGGCAGCCGCCGAAGCCCCGCATGGCGCCGTCGAAACGCTGGCAACCGTTTTCCCAGGCAGCCTGGATTTTTTCCCGCCAGTTGTGCG
The DNA here is from genome assembly GCA_016716135.1 of Lewinellaceae bacterium. Lineage (GTDB taxonomy): Bacteria > Bacteroidota > Bacteroidia > Chitinophagales > Saprospiraceae > M3007. The sequence continues at coordinate 172,143 of JADJWX010000004.1, forward strand.
GCTGGGTGTGCAGGTGCGCGCCGAATTCAATGGCCGGGTAGGCCGGGATCAGGTTGCCGAACAGGTAGGCGATATTTTCCGGGTTGGAGCAGCCGATGGTATCGGAAAGTGAAAATATCCGGATGCCGTAGGGCACCAGGCTGTCGACCCATTTTTGTACAATTTCGACGTTCCAGGGGTCGCCGTAGGGGTTGCCGAAGCCCATCGAAAGATACAAAACCAGTGTTTTCCCGTGCTGTTCGCAAAGTTCCTGGATGGCTTTGGTGCGCTCTACGCTTTCGGCTATGGTGGCGTTGGTGTTGCGCAGTTGAAAGGTTTCACTAATGCTGAACGGATAGCCCAGGTATTGAATTTCCGGATACCGGCAGGCATCCTCGGCGCCGCGCTGATTGGCAACAATGGCCAGCAGCTTGGTGGCCGTTTGCGAAAGGTCTAACTTTGCCAGCACCTCGGCGGTGTCGCGCATTTGCGGGATTGCCTTGGGACTGACAAAGGAGCCGAAATCCAGCGTATCGAAGCCCACGCGGAGCAGTTGGTTGATGTACGCGGCTTTCGTATCGGTTTCAATAAATTCGGTAAGGCCCTGCATGGCATCGCGGGGGCATTCGATCAATTGAACGCTCGGTTCCGGGCCGGTATGTTTGGTCTGTGGCAAATCGGATTAATTTTGGTTAGGCTAAACAAATTTGGCGGCCCAAAGTTATGCCTTCACCGCGGACTAATGCTGCTCCGAATCTTCAAACTATTGCCATTTTGCATTTCATCTATGAAAAATAAAGGACGTTGGATTGTATTGGGCCTGGTGCTTGTCATTATCGGCATTTCAGCGCTGACCCTTCAACTGGTGGGCAGCCAATGGGTGTTCCTCCAGTTTTTGGAAAGGCCGGGCCGCCTGTTTGCTTTCGTGGCGAAAATCATCCTGGTCATGGCGGGTTTTATCCTGATTGCCGTGGCCAATACCGACTGGGAGCGCGACCGGCGGGAGAGCGAGTGAGGCTCCGAAACCTCAAAATCGCGGATTCACCACATTCGAATAGATCGAGCCAAAGGTGTACGACACCCCGAAGTACATGTAAAAGTTGTACCCGCTTTGCAACTGGCGGATGCGCAGTAGCGCCTCTTCCTTGCTGGCGCCGCCGTTGGGCAGTTCGATCTGGTTGTGCACCAGGCTAAAATCGCCGTCGAGGTAAAAATTGAAGCCCTTGAACAGGTTCAATTCCAGGCCGCCGAAAATATTGGTCCGGTTCAGCGCCCAGTCGTGCAGGTAGTTGGACTGGTTGAAGCCCAGATTGAACCGCCCCCATTCGAATACCTGCTGGTAGCTGAGGGCCAGCGAGTGGGCGAACAGGGTTTCTTTCGATTTAAAAAAAATCGTTTCGTCAAAATACCGGTTGTACCGCGGCCCCACCCGGTAGCGAAACCGCAGCTGCCGCCTGGCCACTTCCCGGTAAGCAAAAAGATTGTACTCCAAACCGGCATCCAAAAAGGCATTCAGTTTCAGGTTGTTGTATTGCGCCTGCTTGCCGCCGGCAAAAAAACCGTACGACCAGTGTTCCCTGATCGACAACACCTGCGATGCCTGGAGGAAATAACCGCCGTTTACGTACACTTCTTTCAGGGTATCGTCAAACTGGAAGGTGTTGCGCCCGTAATCGCCGCCAACCGCAATCCAGGTTTTTTGCTGCTCGGTAACCCGGTTGGCTTCCAGGCGGCCAAACATTTCGAGCGACTTTGAAACTTCCTGTCCGCCGAAATACATATTTGCCCGGGCCGAAAAGGTCCAGAAATTCCAGGGGTCTTTTTGTTCGGCAATGGTCATATCAGTCGCTTCAGGTATTTCTACCGAAAAGGAAATCCGGCCGGCAAGGGGCGTTTGCAGCAAATAGGGCAAAAGCCCGCGTTCCAGGTTTTGCTTCAGGGCCTGGCGTGATTCGTTTTCCGAAACTGCCGGCGGCAAATCAAAAACCACGGTGTCGCGCTGCCCGGCAAACTGTTTTTGCCCGAAAAAAAAGAGCGTCAGGTGCTCGCCGCCGCCGCCGTTGCGCAACCCGGTTTGCTGAATAAAAATATCGGCGTCGGCCCGGTCCCGCACAAAATTGAGGTAGGTCATTTCGGTTTTCAGGTACTGTTGGTCGCACCACCACTGGCAATCCAGGAAAATAGTGGGCGCACCGTTTCGGGTTTCCTGGGCCGGCAAGGCAACGGAAAACAGGAGTAGAACGGGTAGGAGGATGTTTTTCATGATACGCTTCGGGTTAGGTGTGAAACAGCGTCAAACCTCCGGATTCGGCGCCGGCAAATCCTGTTTTAGCGATAGGAAACACCGCTTCAATGACAGAAAGCAGCTTTTAACAACTGTAAAACAAGAAATTACAGGGCGCTTAAAGTTGCTCGGACACATTTCGGAGCGTAGAACTTTTGTGGATGTCTCCGCTGCGCTGCGACAGGACAAGGGAAGGGAAGGGAAAATTGCGCATGCTTTGCCCCCCCCGATTCGCAGTATTCATGTTTTATTTAACGAATTGATAAACAAAAGAGTAGACCGGCCTTAACGTTTTTCCAATAAAAAAATCCCGAATTTTTCAAAACTGAAAAATTCGGGACAACGCCTGTTTGGCAGGTGTTTTTATCCGCCTACAAGGGGAACAAGGCCCCGACACTGATGGCAATACCGCGGTTGTTGGCCGAAATGCTGTCATCGGCGGAGTCGTTCAGGTTGCTGAGGCCGAGCAGGTAGCGCGCATCGGCAAACAGCGTGGCTGTTTCGCCTAATTTGAAGGAAAAAGCGCCGCCAAACTGCAACCCGAAATCGATCCGGGAAACTTCATCCTCGTCAAAGTCCATGTCTTCCGTTTCTGTTTCCGTTTCCCCGCCAAACGTGTATTTGTACTTAAACTTGCCGTTCAGGGCATAGCCCAAACTCGGGCCGGCAAGCACATCAAAGCGGCCCGGGCCAAACGAAACACCGCCTTTCAGCATGACCGGAATTTCGAGATAGTTCATGATAATGGAGAATTCTTCGGTGACCATTACCCCCTGGTCGTCATACGTATCCTCGACTTTAAATCCTTTCTGGATAAAATTCAACTCCGGCTGAATAGCGAAATTGTCATTCATCCGGATTTCGGCAACGGCGCCGAACAACAACGACAAGCGGTTTTGAATATCTTCAAAATCGCTTTCAAACTCTTCGTCGCCGGCCCATTTCGCCAGGTTGATCCCGGCGCGTGGCCCAATGCTGAGCTGCGCTGTGGCTGAGGCGCCAAGCGCCAAAAAGCATAACACGAAAAATAGTTTTCCTAGAACTTTCATAATAAATGAGTGGTTTGGTGAGTAATCAGGTATTTCTGAATCGGAAAAATAGACGCATTCAATTGAACTTTGGTAACAATCCTGAATTAAAATCTGTCTAAATCATGTATCCACTCACCATTTTCGGTGAAGCAATTATCGATGAAAATGCCGTGCAGCAGATCAAACGCTGTTACAGCCAACCCGACGATCGCGCCGCCCTTACCGCCGATGCGCACTACGGCTACGGCCACCCGATTGGCGGTGTGGTGGCGTATAAAAACAAGATCAGCCTCTCGGGCGTCGGATTCGACATTGCCTGCGGCAATAAAGCCTGCCAAACCAACATCCGCGCTGCCGACATCGACCGCGACAAGGTGATGGATGCCGTGTTCAAAGAAATCGGCTTCGGCATTGGCCGTCCCAACCCCAAACCAATCGATCATCCGGTGTTCGACGACTTGTCCAAGGCCGACTTCAAGCCCCAGCGCGCCATGATGAAACTGGCTATGGAGCAACTCGGCACGGTGGGCTCCGGCAACCATTTCGTCGATCTGTTCGAAGACGAAGCAGGCTGGCTCTGGATCGGTGTGCACTTCGGCTCGCGCGGGCTCGGCCACAAAACGACCATGGGCTTTATTGCTTTGTCGAAGGGCAAGCAGTTTGACGAGCACGCCCCGGAAGGCGGTATGGACGCCCCGCCCATCCTGTTCGACGCCGACAGCGCACTGGGGCAGGACTACCTCGCTGCCATGCGTATGGCGGGCCAGTATGCCTATGCCGGCCGCGATGTGGTGGTGGACAAGGTGCTGGAAATACTTGGCGCGCAAGCGGTTTTTGCCGTGCACAACCACCATAATTTCCTCTGGGAGGAGGAGCATTTCGGCGAAAAATACTACGTGGTGCGCAAAGGCGCCACCCCGGCGTTTCCGGGACAGTACGGCTTTGTGGGCGCTACCATGGCCGATATTTCGGTGATCATTCGCGGGGTCGACAGCCCGTTGAGCCGCGAGGGCCTGTACTCCACGGTGCACGGCGCAGGCCGGGTGATGAGCCGCACCAAAGCCGCCGGGAAAAAACGCTGGCGCAACGGCCGGATACAGTACCTGAGCAAGGGTGAAGTGGACTGGAAAGCCTGGAAAAAAATCATGAAAAACAAAGGCATCGCCCTGCGGGGCGGCGGTCCCGACGAAGCGCCGGAGTGCTACAAAAAACTGGCCGAGGTGCTCCAGTACCACGAAGGCACCGTGGAAGTGACGCACCGCTTGCGCCCGATCGGAGTGGCGATGGCTGCGCCGGACATGTACGATCCGTACAAGGATTAGGAAAGTTAAAATGTAAAAAAAGGGAGTTTCCGGAGCGTGGAATCTGGTGGCCAAACTGCCAACAGATAGCGCACTTGCTGGAGCTCCCTTTTACATTTTGCCTTTAACCGTTCAACTGCAACCATTTTCAGGTTGCGGATGTCCAAATGCAGCAAGATCACTACCGCTTTTCCCGGCGGTTTTTTTACCAGTAAAAAAATTTTTAAACAATGAAAAACATACGTCTGGCTACCCTGCGGGCAGCCCTTAGCCTCTTTTTTGCCATCCTCACCGTTACATCGGCCACCTTCGCCCAAACCACTACCACTGCTTCCAACGGCGGGGCCGGCATTCAGGTTTGTCTCACTCAAATCCCGTTGCCCCCGTTGACAACGGCCGAAGCCGCCAACCGCAATTACGGCGCCGACCTCCGGAACCCGGAATATCAGGCGCTCGAAAAATTTTACCAACCCAATACCGACTGCATCGGTCAAATTTTGAATGCGCAGAATACCGCGCTAAAAAACCGCTACGAGGCCGGTATGGCCGGTCAGGATGAGGCGTCCATGCGTGCCCAGGCCATGGCTATGGCCAACCAAAAACCGATTTTGGCCGGGATGGGCGGCGCTGAAAAAGTGGCCCAAATGACACCCGAACAAGCTGAAGCCGCCGCGCGGGAAGCGGCCACTTCCTACATGGCCGATCCGTTTGCCGCCAGCGGCGTTCAATCGGATGGCATGACGGCGCTGTACCAGAAAATCATCAGCGACCCGGCCTATGCCGCGCGTTTTGAAAAAATGAGCGAGCAGGAGCGCGAAGCCGAACTGCGGAAATTTATGGCTAACGACAAGCCGCAGGCTAAAACCCCCGCGCAGCAACAACAGGAAAAACAACAACTGGCGAAAAGCGGGAAAATCCAGCTTGCCATTGCTTTTCAGCAGCAATATGCCGAGTTGCAAAGCCAGATCATGGATGTGAACAATCGCTTTGCCGAACAGCGTACGGCTATCCTGACGGCGCCCGGCGGCCACAGCGATATCAATGCGGCCTACCAGAAAAAATTCGCCGCCATCCCCGAGATCGTCATGGGTGAAGGCCGGGAAAAAGACCCCGACCTGGTGCAAAAACTCAATCGCGAAACAGCACTTGAGCACAAGGTTCTGGCTGAAAAACTGCTGAAACGCAATCAAATGTTGCTCACCGAACTCCAGGACGACTACCAGCGCATCATGGCAGGCTATGCCGGATTTTATGCCGAAAACGCTCCGCAAATTGATCCCGCGCCGACCAATCCGCTCGACGGCGCCGACGCCGAAACGCTGGCTATTCAATGTGAAATGACGCTTGGCGGCCTGGTGCTCAGCCTGATCGACCAGGCCAAGGAAATTACCCGCGAGGCGGCGGAGTGGGAGCGGAATTTGATGGTGCAGTAGGTTTTTTTTCGCGCGCTGTTACTCGTCCTACGGCTTCAAGCCGTAGGACGAGTATGAGGCAACTACTCCTGAAAATAATACCGCCGTTCTCCCGTCACGCCCCAAAGTTGCAGCAACTGCCCTTGCAGATCACTTTCCCGGTAGTTGGAAATTTTCACCCAGGCTAACACCGTGCACCCGTCGTTCAGGCGGACGATCTTTTCCGGCGACCGGGCAATTTTTTCCAGCGCGGCCCGCTCACAGCGGTTTTGATCGGGCAGCGACAGGTTGGCGTTGACAAAAATGGCCAGGAACAGCGCCACCGCAACACGGTAGGTTATTTTGAACTTACCTTGAAACTGCCGCAGCAAAAGATAGGTGGACAACCCAAAACCATACACCAGGCACAACAAAACCGGCAGAATGGTGTCGCGGCGTACAATATCGGGCCGGTATTCCCGGTAGCCGCCGAGGGGCAACAGGAAGATGTAGATCAGGGAAAACACCGCCAGCCATTGCAACATGCGCAGGGTGCGGGCCGCTTCGGGGTTGCCGGATTGTTTTTTCAACAAAACGGCATTTGCCAATACACCCAGCAGTAGCAGCGGCAAACCGAGACGCATGCTGAACTGGTTGAGCAGTCCTTCCGGCAGCCGGGCATAACGTTCGGCCAGGTCAACCGAGTTGTTGTTTTCTGCATTGAACGTTCCGATATACAGCGAATACAAACAGAGCAGGCTGAAAAAGACCAGGTAGAACTTCCAGGTTACAGGAATTTGCCGGATCGTTTGAGCCACCCGGTTGCCCAGCGCCGTTCCGGCTGTTTTTTTCCAAAAATAAACCGCCACAAGCGCGCTCGCTAACAACACCGCCGGCAACACCACCGGCCCGCTGAACGCCAACGCGACGGCCAGCACAGCCCACAGGATTTTTTGCCAAAGCGGCATGTCCAACCGCCCTTCTGCTTGCAATGCCCGTTGAAAAGGCCGGAAAAACAGCAACAGTACCGCCATCGGCAGGGCATAAAAGCAGGTGTAGGTCACCGAGGGATCGATGATGCCCATGGTGCCCTGGTAAGCCGTGTTTTGGAAAAATGGGAAAACCAGCATGGCAGCCAGCAAAAAACCGGGTTGCAAGGGCCGGGCACTGCCGCTGATAAATGCCGCCAGCAGCCAGCCGATCAGCAGATGCACGCCCGTTTTCAGCAGGGCGCAAGCCAGGTAAACACTGTCGATCGGATTGGCAAATTGTTGCAATCCAGCCGGTACCGTTTTGAAATACGCAGCCATAAATCCATGCGCAAAAAAGCGGTTGGGCGCACTGTAGCGCTCCCCATTCAGCAGTGCCGACAGCCCGAACGGGTCGTTCAGCACCCGGCTGTAGTGCGGCCCCGGGAGGATGATGCCCGCCATATCGCCGTCGAGCGGCATGTGGAAATACTGCAGGAATGACCAGACAAGCCCGGCCAGGAGAAGGAGGCAAAGGAGGAGTTTGTATTTTGCTATGCACATCCTGAGAAAGTCAAAATGTAAAATGTAAAAGCCAAAAGGTAGTTTCCGGGATGTGTGCTTCCTGGCTACGTTGACGCCACAAAAAAAACCATATACTACCGTTTCCCTTTTACATTTTAAATTTTAGATTTTACATTTTGACTTTACTTCCCGCCTTTTCGCACGGCGCTTTTTCCAAACCGGTCCCGGATTTTATCCATCGCCGCCAGCAGCCGCGACTCTTTTTCCGTGTCGTCGAACAGGTTTAACTGGCTGGTGCCGGGTACCAGTTCGCTGAAACGCACGCCCAGCAGCCGCACGCCTTGCCGGCGTTCGTACAGTTTTTCAAACAGCAGCAGCGCCTGCTCCGTCAGCGGGTTGTCTTGCGCGGTGTAGGGGATTTTGGCCTGCCGGGTGAAGGTATTGAAATCCGAATAGCGCAGTTTGATGGTCACGCAGGCCGTGAGTTTGCCTTTGGCGCGCAGTTCGTAGGCCAGTTGGGCGGTTTGGCGGCGTATCTCGTCCTGCAGGAAGCGCAGGTCGATGGTGTCGGCGTGGAAGGTGCGCTCGCTGGACATGGAATCCTGCTCGCGGTAGGGCACCACCGGGCTGTCGTCTTCGCCGTTGGCTTTTTTCCACATGATGAGGCCGTGTTTGCCAAACTCCCGCTCGAGCAGGCGGGGTGGTACTTCGCTGAGCGTCTGGCAGGTGCGCACGCCCATGAGGTTGAGGCGCCGCTCCGTTTCCCGGCCGATGGAGGGGATTTTGCCAACGGGCAGGGGCGCCAGGAATCCTTTTTCAGTGCCTGCGGGCACGAGTTTGGCGCCGTTGGGTTTCACTTCGCCGGCGCCGACTTTCGACACCGTTTTGTTGACCGACAGCCCGACCGACAGCGGCAGCCCGGTTTCGCGAATGATGCGTTCGCGGAGTTCCGTGCTCCAGTGCCAGCAGCCGATGTGGCGGTCCATGCCCGTGAGGTCGAGGTAAAACTCGTCGATGGAAGCCTGCTCGAACAGGGGCGCCTGCTCCTCGATGACATCGCGCACCAGGGCCGAGTGTTTGGAATAGGCCTCCATGTCGCCTTTCAGCACCGTGGCGTCGGGGCAGAGCAGCAGTGCCTGCCGCATGGGCATAGCCGAGCGCACACCGAAGGCGCGGGCCTCGTAGCTGCACGACGCCACGACGCCGCGGTTGCTGCTGCCACCGATGATCAGCGGTTTGCCGCGCAGGGCATCGTTGCGCAGGCACTCGACAGCGACGTAGAAGGCGTCGAGGTCGAGGTGGAGGACGGCGCGGTTGAAGTGGGTCATGGCAATGCTGGATTGGGAAAGCGGCAGGGCAAATATTGGGAAAAATCGGGGTGTTGTTTTCCCGGCGCTTGTATTTTTTAGAGCCGGAAGGAATACAATTTCAGGTATATCAAGAAGAAACAAGAAGAATTTTTTGTTTTTTTTTTTTTTTTTTTTTTTTTTTTTTTTTTTTTTTTTTTTTTTCGCTTTTTTATTTTTTTCTTTTATTTTTTTTTTTTTTTTTTTTTTTTTTTTTTTTTTTTTTTTTTTTTTTTTTTTTTTTTTTTTTTTTTTTTTTTTTTTTTTTTTTTTTTTTTTTTTTTTTTTTTTTTTTTTTTTTTTTTTTTTTTTTTTTTTTTTTTTTTTTTTTTTTTTTTTTTTTTTTTTTTTTTTTTTTTTTTTTTTTTTTTTTTTTTTTTTTTTTTTTTTTTTTTTTTTTTTTCTTTTTTTTTTTTTTTTTTTTTTTTTTTTTTTTTTTTTTTTTTTTTTTTTTTTTTTTTTTTTTTTTTTTTTTTTTTTTTTTTTTTTTTTTTTTTTTTTTTTTTTTTTTTTTTTTTTTTTTTTTTTTTTTTTTTTTTTTTTTTTTGTTTTTTTTTTTTTTTTTTTTTTTTTTTTTTTTTTTTTTTTTTTTTTTTTTTTTTTTTTTTTTTTTTTTTTTTTTTTTTTTTTTCCTCTTTTTTTTTTTTTTTTTTTTTTTTTTTTTTTTTTTTTTTTTTTTTTTTTTTTTTTTTTTTTTTTTTTTTTTTTTTTTTTTTTTTTTTTTTTTTTTTTTTTTTTGTTTGGGGTGGTTTTTAAAAAGTCGCCAAAGGCCAGCAACCATTTGTGTGTAAAAAGAGGTCAAACACGCCTGAATGTCAACTTTATTAGTACGGTGACAAAATTATTCCACCCATTCTTTTCTAAATCCAATACCATGGAAATCCGGTTGCCACACACGATTGAAACAATAACAGGCGAAAAGCTCACCTTTTTAAGCATTACCAAAAAAGACGGGAAAGAATACCTTGAAGGCGAGAATGAAGCCCGGCCAAATGCCGGTCCCCCGATGCATGTGCACTACAAACAGGATGAATACTTTACCGTCGTTTCCGGAACAATGGGCTACCAGATACTGGGAGCGGAAAAAAAGTACGCAGGCCCCGGCGAATCCATCCTGTTTAAGGCCGGCGTGCCGCATAAATTCTGGAATGCCGGCACGGAGAATTTACATTGCACGGGCTATATCAGCCCGCCTGATAATATTGTCTATTTTCTTTCGCATATTTTCCAGTCGACGAATGAAAACGGCGGCCGGCCGGGACTTTACGACGCTGCGTTTTTGCTCAACCGGTACAAAGATGAATTCGGCATGCTGGAAATTCCGAAATTCGTTCAGCGTTTTATATTTCCGATAGTTTTGTTTATCGGAAATCTATTCGGAAGACAGAAGAAATTCATAGACGCGCCACCGCCTGTATAATCAGAGCATGGTGGGGATTTTCGCACCGGGCCCAAAACAGTTCTTATTCCCAGGCCACCCGCATATCCCGGATCACCGTCGGCGCACCGCCGTTATACAATATACCAAAGCCACCGGCGCTGTTTCCAGGTGTAGCAAGTTCCATGTCCACGAAAAGCCGTACAGCAGCCGGATAGGCCGAGACGTCGTATTTAGCATCCGTGGAGGCGCGGGCCAGGAGTTTGCCAGATTTCAAGGAAAACCTGATCGTGCAATTCGTCCGGTAGCAGGACGTCGAAACAGGTTCGCCAATGCGGGCCACTTCGCCGTTTTGATAGCGCACAAAAACAAAATCGACCGAGTTGCCGTATTTGGTGGTCCGCTCGATACGCAGGCCGTAGCCGCTCATCGTTTCCGCATCGAATTTCAACAACACGTCCATGTACAACGGGGCAACCGAAAAACCCTGCCCGGCCGATTTGAACGGCGCCACCACAAGGGTCAAATCCATATCGCCGTAGTTGTTGCCCACCGGTGTGTAACTCATATAGCCGCTGCGCCCTTGAAGCAATCCGCTGATGCCCCGGGCGCCGTCGCGGCCTTCGCCATAATACCAGGGCGCATTGCTCATTTCAAACTGTTCGGGTTTATCAAGTTGCCGCCAGGTCCAGAATCCGGGCAGCACCCTGGGCTGGTTAGCTATGGCCAGAATAGAAAAATCGGGGTGCAAGGTCCGGTCGTCCGCAGGAACGGAACTTTTGCCAACCGGTTCCGGCAGATTTACATTCAGCCCCCGGCCCGGCAGACTCCGGATGTGCCTGGGTTCGATCACGGCTTTCAAATAATGGCCGCCATCGGCGGCGCTCAGGCGGTAAGTTTTCAACGGTTTATTGAAACGGGATACCGCCACGGGAATCAATTCGTTGCCGGTCTGGTCGGAGTACCGGTACCAGGTGATATTTGATTGATCTTCAAATTCAGTGTCCAACTGGTAGTTCAGGCTGACGATGCCGTCGGCGGACAGGCTGAGGCGCGGCGGCTCCCGGAAGGCCGGCGCGGGGAGCATTTCAGGGCTGATCGTGACCATTATGGCCGCTTCCAGTCCCGAAGGTGTGGACGCGGTAATGATCACTTCCCGGGCTTCGGGGCCGGTATTCGTTGGGATGACTTCGCAGCGCAGGCCGCCGTCCAGGATGTTTAGTTTGGCGACGTCCCCCTCGGTACTCGTCCTACGACCTGGAGTCGTAGGACGAGTATGCAACGCCCAATGAATAGTTTCAGGCTGTATTTCCACATTGCCAAAACAAAACAGTCGTACCGACAACGTGGCCGTGTCCTTGCCGGTTTCCAGGTTGCTCCCGGTACTACTCAACAGCAGTTGCGTCGGCTGCCCGGTGAAGCGTTTGCCCTGTGCCTGTTCGGCGCGCAGCACGCGGGTTTTGATGTGCAGGGGGTCCCAGTCGTCCCGGCCTTTGAGCAGGTTGTAGGTGTTGTACAGCACGTTGCCGTTTTCTTCTATCCGGTAGGCATCCAGAATAGATTTTCCGGCCATTTCCACGGTACATTCCGGGTCGTTGGTTCCGATAGACAGCGGCCGTCCGTTGATGCGGTTGCCGAACTGGTAGTTGCGGGTATGTGGCGGCGGCAGGTCTTTCCAGCCGATGTACAGGTTATCGTCGTCGGCCTGAATGCGGCAGTCCACCACCGCCAGTTGGCCGCCGGCTTTGGTAAAATATTGCGCATTGCGGGTGATGGCGTGGATGTCGCAGTTCAGCAGCACGGCGCCGGTACCGCGGGTGATGTAAAAAGGTTTGGAACTGTAAAAATCGAAGGTACTGTTCAGGTAAACGCCGGTGCCGCAGAGCGCATCGTCGGTGGATTCAAAATGGCAGCGATCGAACAGCACGCGTTTGCCGCCTACGAAAGGGCATAGATTGAGCCGGCTGATGAAGCGGGTGTTGCGCGCCACGATCTTGTCGCCGTCGCAGTGGATCAGTTGGGCCTGCACGATGGCGGAGGCACGTTTGGCGCGGTTCAGCACGGGTTTCAGCGGGAATTCCAGGTCGACATTGCAGTAGTTGCCGAAGGTGAGGTTTTCCGCGCTGGTGCCGTCGCCGGAAAAGCGGAACATGGTAAAATTGCCTTTTGCCCCGATGGTCTGGCCACGGTTGCAGGCTAACACGACATTTTCGGGGTTGGGGTTGAGGCCAAAAAAACGCAGCCAGGCGCAGTGGATTTTCATGCCGTAGGGCGCCCGGTCGCCGTCCTCGGGGGTACGGATGACGGGATCGTCGGGATCGTCAATCCAGTATACCCAGGGCGCCAGGTAGAGGGTCATGGGCTGAACTTCGTCGCCGTCGGTCAGTTTTGCTGCGGCGCTTTGCAGGGAGTTGAAGACGTAGGGGTATTGGGCGGCCTGTGCGTCGGTGAGCTGGCCATCCAGGAAGAAGGCTTTGGGGCCCAGGGGGATGGTGTCGTTTTGGTAGACGATGCTGTGGCCGAGGAAGTGGATTGGGTTTTTCTGGTCCAGGGAATTGTATTGTACAGGTGTTTGGGCTGTGGCTTGTTGGCACAGGAGCATTACGGCCAGGAAGCAGATGAATTTTGTCATGTTGTTATGATCGAAAGCGTTCAGGTTTGGTTGTTTTTCGGGATTTGAGGTTTTTGGTGGGAGGGTTTATATCCAATGGAAAATGATTTTCGAAAAACCGCAAAGGCCAAGTCATCGGATGACTAATGCCCCGAAAAATTTGCAAACCACTTTTCGACGGGTATAACTTGGCGCGCATTACGGATAAATCGCTTGAAACCGATTTCCACGTTTACAATTGTGAAACTGCCATACGTTTGCTTTTGCTGGTTTTCCAGAAGCGCGGGTGCGGTTTTGTATTCATACGTGCATAGGTGCCCTAGGTGCGTATATACAATTAAATTGAGCTTATTTGGCACCTTTGATGCATGCATATAAAAGTTCCAGCCGACCAGGAAGCGAAAAAAGACCAAATTTTGAGGATTAAGAGCATGTTTAAATTTTTCTGCCGGTGGCAAAAAGAGTAGATTTTAGGGGCAGGCGAGACTCGTTTTTGGGTGCATAGCCGGGGTTCTGTGCCCAAAAACAGGTGAAGCTTGCCGCTAAAAGATACCTTTTTGACCCGGTGAGGAAATCTCTAAACATGCTTTAAAAAAAATCAATAGAAATACTTCCGGCCTAGCAAAAAATGAACAACCACCGACAAGTCAAAACGAATTCCGACAAATCCATCGCTGTGCTCCCGTTCGTCAACATGAGTGCCGACCCTGAAAACGAATACTTCAGCGATGGCATAACCGAAGAAATCATCAATGCCCTGACCACCATACAAGGCTTAAAAGTCATTGCCCGCACCTCTTCTTTTGCTTTTAAAAACAAAAATATAGATGTACGAACGATTGGCAGTCAACTAGGTGTAAGTACTATTTTGGAAGGAAGCGTTCGTAAAGCCAAAAACAGGGTCCGGATTACGGCCCAATTAATTAGCGCCAATGACGGAACACACTTTTGGTCAAAGAATTTCGACCGTGAATTAAAAAATATTTTTGCCTTACAGGATGAAATAAGCCTGCTGCTTGCAGACCAAATCAGGGAAAATTTTGGGCATTTTGAAATCCCCTCCTTTTCGCACGTCATCCCTACCCAAAATATGGAAGCCTATGACCTTTGGCTGAAAGGTAGTTACCATTTGAAAAGGAAAGACCTTGATGATGTCAGGAAATCAATCCGTTTTTTCAAAGATGCGATTAGAGTTGACCCGAACTATGCCGACGCCTTTTCGCTGTTGGGTGAGGCCTATATTCATGCTGCCGGTTTTGGGATAATGCCAACTAAGGAAGCGCATGAACTGGCAAGAGAAGCGGCAGAAAATGCAATAGCATTAGATACGGAAAATGCACAAGGATATAAAGTGCTCGCCTATGTCAAGTTGTTTTATGACTGGGATTGGGAATCCGCTCTGGCCGCCTACGACAAAGCGGTAACTTATGGTCTTCCGGACCAAAATGAATTTATTTCCTATTACTATATATTTATAAAAGAAGATTTTGACAGGGCAATTCAGATAGCCAAAAAGGTGATTGAAACGGACCCGCTTCACGTCATTACCCATTGGCAATTAGGCCTGACGTATTATTTTGCCCGGCGGTTCGAGGAGTCGATCGCTGCCTTCAGCAAAGCCTTGGAAATTGACCCTAATTTTGGCGAGGCACTCCGTTTTCGGGGCTTGGTAAAAGGGTGTTTAGGAAAATATAATGAAGCGCTTGTTGATATTAACAAGGCCCTCGGACTTTCCAATGGAGAGGGGCTCGCCAATATAGATATGTTAATAGTGAAAATATTGATGGGCAAAAAAAAGGAAGCACTGGCCATTATCGAAAAATCAGCATATATGGATTCCGCTGATCCGGCTGCATTATATTCCCTTTTAAAAATGCCTGATGAAGCGATTCATTGGTTAGAAAAAGCATATCAGGAACGCTCGGTAATGCTGGTTACCTTAAAGAACTTTTGGGTTTGGGACTACCTTCGGAAGGATGCTCGTTTTCAAGAAATTTTTGACCGGATGAAATTCCCTCAATCTATAGAAAACAAAGAATCGCTCGAAATTGTAAATATTAACCAGATTGCTGTCACAAGCAGTTCATTATTAAATCGAGATGAAATTGAAGCTTATTTGCAACAATTGGAGCATTTGATACAGGAGGAAAAGGTTTTTACCGACCCTTCTCTTTCATTGCGTCAATTAGCGGAAAAAATGGGATTGCATCCGAATAAATTATCGTGGCTGCTCAATGAGCATATCGGTAAAAATTTCAATGAGTACATCAATGCCTTTAGACTGGAAATTTTTAAAGAAAAAGCATTAAGTCCAGAAAACAGTCATCTTACCCTTTTAGGATTAGCTTATGAAAGCGGCTTCAATTCAAAGACGGTATTCAATGCTTTTTTCAGAAAAACGGAGGGGATGACTCCAAGGGCATGGGTTAAAAAGAAAATACAGTAGTGTCGCAATACCAAGAAAAAACAACACCACTCACATCATATCAGGTTTTACTAATTGTGGTATTTGTGTTCATATTGTTCACCATCGTAGTGGATTATATGACACTGCCTGCGCTCTCGGCGATTTTACTACCCGAACTACAAATTACCACTAAACAATTCGGATTTGTCGTGTCCGCTTATGCGTTCAGTGCGGGGATATCGGCATTTTTGGCAACCGGCTTTGCGGACAGTTTTGACCGAAAGAAATTATTGTTGGTTTATTACGGTGGCTTTTTATTGGGCATGGCGCTTTGTGCTACCGCCAATTCCTTAATGGCATTAATCATTGCAAGAGTTGTTACGGGAACTTTTGGAGGCGTAGTGGCTGCAATATGCTTTGCCATCGTTGCCGATTTATTTCAGCGTGACCAAAGAGGCCGGGTAATGGGCTACGTACAAATGGCATTTGCAGCCAGCCTTGTGGCGGGGCTGCCGCTTGCATTGTATTTGGCGACCAACTTTCACTGGCATCTTACTTATTGGATATTTTTCACCTTAGGTCTTATAATACTGTTTGTATTCTATTTAAAAATAAATCCTGTCAATTCACATCTAAATACTCCTAAAAAAGACTACCGGATAAAGCATTCTGTGCAAATTGTAACGAATCGCAGTTACTGGACAGTTTTTTCAAACAATATATTCCTCGTATTGGGTGATGCAATGTTTATGACTTTCGGCTCCGCCTACAGCACCAATAATCTCGGTGTCAACCTTGATAATCTTCCTTTATTATATGGTGTTGGCGGACTGGCTACCATTCTATTCAGTCCTGTCATTGGATATCTTTCAGACAGGTATGGAAATTTTAAGATTTTTATAGTTGGGACAGTTTTGGCAATTATCCTGATAGCAATTTACAGCAATTTAGGAAGCGTTCCATTTTGGTTGGTTCTGTTGCTACATACGCTTCTTTTTATAGGTATAAATGCCCGAATGATTTCTTCAACGGCTTTGACAACAGTCGTACCAGATCAGCAGGACAGAGGTGCATTTATGGCGCTAGACTCTTCGTTTCAACAGGTAGCCGGAGGGATAGCCGCAACTGCTGCCGGGTGGATTGTTTATCAGACTTCGGATGGAATGATACACAGGTATTCATCTTTGGGCTGGACAGTCATCGGTATAATGTTCGTTACGATTGGGTTGATGTTTGCGATCAATTTGATTGTGCAAAAGAAAAGCTGACCAACTTCATTGGCTACTTTGCCCTGATAAGTACCAAATCTCACCAAAATGTCCGCAATTTCATTTCAGGACGACTGACCTGTTTTCCCCCTCCATCTTTGCACTGTCAGTTCGATAAAAAAGAATTTACAGAAAAAATTCCCGATGCACATCCCCTTTTCTGTCAGCAGATGACCTGCCGACAACAGGGAGTGTTTGGCCCAAAATAAACGTTTTTAAAACTGAAAAATTCAATTATGAAAAATCCAATTTTATTTCCACTTATCCCCATTCTGATTGCACTTGCATTTTATTCATGCGACAAGAATGATGACAACACCACCCCAGTCACTATCGCGACACCTGCGGAATTGACCGCCGTTTTAAATGAAATTTATGAAGATTCGGATGCGCCCGGCTTTGCGGTATCGGTAGTAAAAAACGACGCCGTTCTTTACCAACAACCATTTGGAAAAGCAGACATCGCTGGCAACAAAGCATACACCAACCAATCGACCCAGCCCATCGGCTCTATCAGCAAAACCTTCGTGGCGGCAGCCATGGTAAAAGCCATTGAACAGGGGCATTTTACGTTGGAAACGGACATCAACGACATCCTGCCAGTCGAAGTGAAAAATCCAAAACAACCCAATGCAGTCATCAAGGTAAAGCACCTTGTGACGCATACCTCCGGGCTGCTCGACGAAGCCGGAGCCTACTTACAAGCCTATCACATTTTACCCGGTGAAGATTTGTCCACAGAAGGCGCTCAATTGCTGGTGAACAGTTTTGGAGTCCAACAGCGGGAGACCATTCCTCTGGATGAATTTTTGGCAGAATACTACCTCAAAGACGGTGATTGGTACAGCATGAACAATTTTGCTTCGACCACACCGGGGTCGACTTGGAATTATTCGAACATCGCTTCTTCATTGGCGGCCTATTTGGTCGAAGCAGCTACCGGAACGCCATTCAAACAGTATGTTACAAGATACATTTTACAGCCTTTAGGCATGCACAATACGGCTTATGATATCGCTGACCTGGACGCTGCAAATATTGCCAAATTGTATTGGGACAAAAGTATTTCGCTCCCAAACTACGCCAATGATTCTTACCCCGACGGCAGTATCATGACCTGCAATGAAGACCTTGCCAAATACCTGATAGATATGATGAAAGGAGCAAAGGGACAATCCACCACCTTGTTTTCATCAACAGGTTACGCAATGCTTTTTGACGCCTTACTTCCTACTGGTAAAATGCCGACGGGGCTGGCAGAAAACCAGGGTATATTCTGGTTTTTGAATGGCGGCAACATTCAGCATGATGGTAGCGATCCTGGAACGACCTGCAATCTACAATTCGATAAAAATGGCAACTCAGGGTACCTCTTGCTGACCAATATGGACGCCTCTTCTGATGAACACGAAGCCGCCTATTTCGAATTGGCTGAAAAGGTGCACAATGCTGTCGTCAATTTTTGTCAGAACAATTGATTTTCAAACTATTTTTTACACATTTAAAACTTATTAAAATGAAAAACGCATTAATTCTTGTTTTAACAATTTGCACACTCAGCGCTTTGGCTCAGAACGATCAAGAAAAAGGCAACAAAACCGAAGTAGCGCATAAGTACAGGGTTAGTTTCCCTGTGATAATTTTACCGCAGTTGGTATCAAAGTCCTGGGAAGACAGAACACATACGCAACACATAGAATTTCATGTTAAACGCAACTTGGATAATAAGAATATCATTGGAGCAAAGTTTGCTACCTGGCGATTGTTTCAACCCATGGGAATTACTTGGTGGGACGGGCTTTTAGATAAGATAGAATCTCAAAGTGAATTCTACCCCGGATATGTGCGAGAAACAGGATTGGGCATAACGTATCAACGCATGTTGTGGAAAGGGTTATTTGCTACAGTTGAAGTTTTGCCACAATTCAAAACTTACCTGGATGAAAATAATAAGAAAATAGCAAATGGCTTTAAACTATATAATTCTTATCACCTTGGTTATCATATCGCTTTTGGCAAGAAAAAACGGTTTTTCATAGAACCTCAGGTCCATAGCCAACACTGGATATTTGATACCAACACACCGGAAGGGTTTAAATATCTGGATGATAAATGGGGAAATTATTTTCTCTTTGAGCCTAATCTTTACTTCGGAGTGAATTTCTAAATCATGACATTAGGCTTTATCTGGCACTAAAAAATGGAAATCATGTTAAGTGTCTCTTTTGCAGGAAATGCCCTGCTCCTCCTTTTCGGATTACTGTTTATTTTTCACCTGCTTGTATTGTTTGAGGCCATCCCTTATGACATCGTTTGGGCAGGAAAAATAAAAGGCCGAAGATATCTGCGCAAAATGGAATCCATATCCCTATTGGTATTGGGACTGGCTGCAATGATAGTCTCCCTGAGAATGGGGTATATAAATTTTTTTAAAAACCCGGACGTCATCAATATCGGGATGTGGATTCTGTTTGCTTTTTTTACCTTGAATACAATCGGCAATTTGACAGCGAAAAGCCCTATCGAGAAATATGGCTTTGGTATGCTCACCATAATGATGGCTTTGTTGGCTTTGAGGCTAGCCTTAGCACCTTTAGCTTATCAATCATGAAGGCTTTGCTGCATGAATCCCCTCTCCAAGTGTAGTCGGCTAAAAAATGAGCCGGTAGGTGTAAATTTGAGTTGTGAAGCCAAAGAAAGCCCTCACTAGCCCCAGGGCAAACGCATCAAAATCGCCCCGGATGGGGCGGCACCTTGGTAGAACCCATCTCAAAACTACCTGTCGGGCCAAAATGGTGTCTATAAGTCGAATACTGCGTTAGTTTTTTTCAACGTAGAACACCGCTACGATTCAAAAAACTGCCTTGCCTTCGACTTCAATCCACTCATTTTGACTCCGACGCCGGTTTTGAGATGGGTTCTAGTAAAGAGGACTTTAACCTGAGCCGTCCAGGAGAATATTCTATTTCTGAAAATAAATTGAATGTTATTTTTGATAAGGGATTGAAGTGGGAATATAGAGAGGTATTTGATAGACGATCAAATGTTGCGTTTGAAAATGAAAAGAAAAGTTTTACGTTTTTTGAATGGAAATAATCCACACTAACCCAGGCTCGCCAAAATGTTCGGGATCCTCAATCAAACCACAAACCGCTTGAGAGCGTCTGCGACGCGACGCGTGCCGTCACCCAGCATCCGACTTTTTATAAAAAAAATGCAGCCCCAAGCAGCCCTGCCCGAAAACCCGAACTCCTGCTAAAAGGTAACGAAACAGTTCGTGGTTCCAAAACACGGACATAAATTGTGGCAAAATTCCATGCTTCCACCCATTCGCAACATCGTTCAAAACAGCTAACAGAAAATGAACAGCTTACCAAAAGTGCTCAAAGTCCTTCTTTTGATTTTCGCGGCAAACACCCTTGCCTTGGGGCAAACACAACCCGATAAACCGGCAAACACAACCCAAAACGGAACAGCGTGGAAGTCTTTAAAGGACGACCAATTTGAAATAAAATACCCCTCCGATTGGACCGCAGATGAAAGTGGAATGATGGGCACGCATTTTATACTATTTAGTCCACTATCCGGCGAGACGGACCAATTCAAGGAAAATGTAAATCTATTGGTCCAGGACCTCACGGGATACGATTTGACCTTGGACGCTTATGTTGAACTATCCGAAAATCAAATAAAAACGATGATTACCGACGGAAAGATTTTTTTAAGCGAACGGATCAAAGCCGAAAACGCAGCATACCACAAAGTCATTTATTCAGGCATTCAAGGGGAATTCGATCTGAAATTTGAACAATTTTATTGGGTAAGAAACAACACCGCCTACATCCTGACGCTGACTTGTGAAAACGATCAATTTGAGGCTTACCGGGAAACCGGAGAAAGCATTTTACACAGCTTTAAAATAAAATAAAACAGAGTGTTTTCCCAAAGGGCTGGTAGTGCGGCGGTGACTATCAGTCTAATTTAATAAGTTTGCCAGCCCGCTTATCATCAAATCTACTTAACACTACACCTGTACCATGAACAACATCCAAAACAAATCCATCGCATTCCTGTGTATCGCCCTGGCCATTCCTTACCTCGCTGTTGCGCAAGACAGTTTCACCAATGAACTGCACTATGCTGTGCATAAAACCTATCCTTACATTTCCCTTAAAACGGAAAAACTGAAGGAAGCCAATACCCTGATGGATCTCAACCCCCACTACAAACCCTCCTGGATCAGAGAGTATCTTTCCGTCGAATTAACAGCAAGCCATAACGGCACGATAGAACAGGCAACAGGCAAAAATGAATTGCTCACCCGGCAACAAAAAGATCTTTTGCTGATGGCCGATGTGCATAAGTCTATTTCGGTCAAGGTCAGGTACATGCCGGAAAATACCTTACAGCACAATGACCCGAAGGAACTCGATTTCAGCTTTACGATCGATCCGGATAACGACGCACAATACCCCGGCGGCCAGGAACAACTGAACCAGTACCTGCTGGAACACGCTATAGATAAAATCCCCGCCGGCAGCTTCACGGGCTACAGGCTTGCTGCCGTAAAGTTTACCATCAGCGAGGCCGGGGAAGTATCCAATGTGCATGTATTCGAATCCTCCAACGATGAAAAAACAGATGCCCTGTTGGTGGCGGCCATTCGCAATATGCCATCCTGGAAACCCGCAGATTTTTCCAACGGCATTGCGGTAATGCAGAATTTCGTCCTGACCGTTGGGAACATGGAAAACTGCGTGGTTAATCTTTTAAATATCCGGCGGGATTAGAGCATGTTGGGAGCAGCCTTGCCTGCCGGTAGAAATCCACGTAACTAAACTTATTTTAACTATGGAAATCAATTTTATCGCATTAGTTGTAGCCGCATTGGTACCGATGGCGCTGGGCTTTGTCTGGTATCACAACAAGGTTTTCGGCGCTGCCTGGATGAAAGCCGCCGGCATGACCGAAGAAAAAATGCAAGGGGGTAACATGGCCCTCATTTTCGGCTTGTCTTTTCTGTTCAGCCTGATGCTCGCCATGGAGATGAACTCCGTAGCCATCCACGATGGCTTCGTCTACGGCGCCACGTACTATGCCACCGGCGGCACCATGCAACCGGAATCCGGTTCGGAACTGGCCCGGTGGGTGGAGTACTACCAAACCAACCTGGCTACGGCCAACCACACGTTCAAACACGGCGCTTTCCACGGCGTGTTGTTTGGGGTTTTCCTGGTTCTGCCCGTCATGGCGACCAATGCCCTGTTCGAGCGCAAAGGCTACAAATATGTGTTGGTGAATGTCGGGTACTGGATTGTTTGCCTGGGTATCATGGGCGGGATTGTGGCTGCCTGGCGTTGACCGGCTTTTTTACGACCACCGCTGTATAAAAATCAATTGCGCCCCGGCTTCCGAAATATATCCGGAGGCAGGGGCGTTTTTTTTCGATAAGTAGGGCATACGGATGATACAGGTAACTTTGACGCGAATTTGGCACTTTCCGGCAAAAGAGCCGAAGCCGTCATTGACGCATTAAATAAACGCGGTGTGAACACCTCAAACCTTAGCGGACATGGTGTTGGACCGCTATCGCCTGCCTCAACGAACAAATCTGAATCCGGCAAGTCAAAAAACAGGCGGGTAGAATTGGTCGTAAAAATTGAATAGATTATCTGGCTGATATTGAGGGGGTGACTTGAAGTCTAATGTCGTCAACTTAAAGTATTTGGGTGGGTGAACACTTTTGACTTTTCAAATTAGACTTTTCAAATTTGACTTAAAAGGAACTTCCCGAACTGATATTGCTCTTGAAGAAGTCAAAAGTTCAATTTGAAAAGTCAAATTTGAAAAGTAGACTTGTTTGACTAAGAGAATCAGTGAGTTATCAAGTTAAAGTTCAAAGGCGCAATACCGACAGACATAGGCGCGATGGGGGTGAAAGACCGATAGCCTACCGTGTTCTACACTACCGTTGTGATGCTTGTGCTTTGTTTTCTTCTTTGCTTCGGTAAGCTTCTTTTGGTTTTTAATGGGGATATAGATTGTTTGCAGTACAGGCCCAGGAACCTAAATCAGTCGGATTTTGAAACGAGCGAACCATCGTTTTTCAGGCGAAACTGTCTTCAAAATCCGAAATCGTGTGCGGACCAACAAACACTGAGTACAAAATCGTTCGGCGCGGTGTGACTTTTTTTGCCCTGTATGCGCTTTTTAAGATTGTCCTTTGAGCGCTGATCGCTCTGTGCTCAGGTGTGTGCTGGGCAAAATAGGTTTCAAACTACCGAGAAAACGAACGTTTGGGCATCAACATGGACAAGGTTGAGATAGGAAAATGGTTGATGGTTTTGCCGTTGAGCCATCGCAGTCGAAAAAGCGCCAAGGCTAGTAGGGATTAAACTAACAAAAAAGAACAGCATCTCTTCATAAGAACGGAATGTAGCCTCCTGACTTGAGTTGCCTACGCTCCTGAATAGAACACCATAGATGCTCGAAGGCTGCCAAATGCCTGAAAGTTGGTCGGCTCATGCCGGTGGTGGCTTTCCATTGCCGTTCATTACGAATTCCAGTATAACCAAAACTCATACAAGTCTTTTTGAAGCAAAAATACAATTATTGATTATCAGTGACTTAGGCCAAAACAAGTCTAGTGTCTACCTCCTCTGATTTCTTAAATTGACGACATTAGACTTCAAGTCACCCCCTCAATATTCCCTGCACTATTCCCTTCACTGCAAATAAACACATGGACAAACTCCGCGCTATCAAACTGATCCACACCCTGGTCTGGGTATTTTTCGTGTCAATAATTTTTTACACGGTGTATTGCGGCGTGTTTAACAAAATAACCGTGCTCACCTGGATCGCCATTGGACTGGTAATTCTGGAAGGCCTGGTGCTGGTGGCTTTTAAGATGTTTTGTCCGCTTACCCTGCTGGCACGCAGGTATTCCGATTCGGAAAAAGAAAACTTCGACATTTATTTACCCCTGTTTGTTGCCCGCTATAACAAACAAATTTTCACGAGTATATTTCTTATCGGATTGATATTGGTTTTATACCGGACTTTTTCCTGATAGCACGGCCGTGCACCTGCCGTCTTTTCCATGCGCAAGCCGGTTTGCCAAAAAACCTGTTTTGGGAGGCAGTCATTATTTGGGCTCATACACCAGCACAGCCGCATTCGTCTTCCGGAACAACTTTTTAGCCATGCGCTGCATGTCCAGACTGCTGACGGTGCGATACGTTTCCACTTCATCGTTCATCAACTCGGCCTTTTCCAGCATCTCATAAAAAGCCAGATTTTGGGCTTTGTTCAGAATGCTGGTTTCGGAAAACACGATGGTACTTTCAAACCGGTTTTTTATTTTCTCCAGTTCGCGCTGATCGACCGGCTCGGCCCCCAACGCTTCCAGTTCCGACCAAATAGCCGCAAGTGCCGCATCGGTGGAAACCGATTCCGAAACCTTGCCTTCGACGATAAGCAGGCCGGGGTCGAGGTTGGCCGTCACATAAGCATCAATGGCCGTGAACAGTTGCCGTTCTTTCACCAGGCGCCGGTACAGCCGGGAGGAAGTGCCGTGCGACAATACATCGGACAGCAGATCGACAGGGTAAAACTCAGGGTGCAGGCGCGGTGGCGTCCGGAACGCAAGGTACACGGCCGGCACCGGCACATCGGCCCTGACGAGGCGTGTCAGCAGCTTTTTCTGCGGCGGCTCGGCGCTCAACTGATGCAGAGGCACGGGCCCGGCAGGAATATTCCCGAACCATTTTTCCACCAGCGGCAACACCGCTTCCGTTTGAATATTGCCGGCAATGGCAAGTACGGCATTGTTCGGCGTATACCACCGCTGGTAAAAACTGCGCACATCTTCGATCGTGGCATTTTCAACATGCTCCGGGGTAAGCCCGATGACCGGCCAGCGGTACGGATGTTTTTTGTACATCATATCGGACAAATGGTGCCAGACATCACCGTAAGGCTCATTCAAACAGGTTTCCTTAAATTCTTCGACCACCACCCGGCGCTGCACGTTCAGGGCTTTTTTCGTGATTTTCAGGGCAAGCATGCGGTCGCTCTCCAGCCAGAGGGCAGTTTCCAGGTTCTCGACCGGCAGAATCTCGTAAAACGTAGTGTAATCATTGGTGGTGTACGCGTTATTCTCCCCGCCGGCCTCTTGCAGCGGATCATCAAAATCGGGCGCATTCCGGCTGCCGGAAAACATCAGGTGCTCGAACAGGTGCGCAAACCCCGTACGATCCGGCAATTCATCGCGCGAACCGACCTGGTAGAGCACGTTCACCGCTACCAACGGCGTATTCCGGTCTTCGTGCACCAGCACCCGCAGGCCGTTGGCCAAAATGGTCCGTGTGAAGGTTACCATGATTATTTGTCGTTTTTGACTGTTATCCGGTGTTCATCCCGGGTTTGGAGCTTGCCCGGGTTGTGGTGCTTCGGCCAGTTGAACAATTTGGAAGTAAGCATGGGCACAAAGAAAAAACCGGCCGTGATCAGGGAGATAACCAGGTCAACCTGCTCGCTCTCCACCCAATGCGCCCAGGCCTGATGCTGAAAAAAATGACAGGGCAGGGCTAAAAACAGTTTAAGCCCCAGCAAACCGATCACAATAAACGCGCTGTATTCCAGGAACGGGTAACGCTCCAGCAGCCGGACAAACCACTGCGCAACAAAGCGCATGGCCAGGATGCCGATGAATACTCCGGTACAAATAAGGTAAATATTATCGGTAAAGGCGACCGCCGCAAACACATTGTCGAGTGAAAATGCCAGGTCCATGATTTCCACCGCCACCACGGTCGCCCAAAAGGGGCCCATCCAGCCCAGGCTGATGCGGTAAAACCATTTTTCCTGTTTGTTCAGGGTGTCGTCGTCCGTTTGAGGGGTAGCCTTGGTATAGAAAAAATCAAAGGCCAGATACAACAGGTAGATCCCGCCCAGGGGTTTGAGCCACCAGATTTGAATGAGGTAGGCGGCAAAAATCAGGCACAACCCGCGAAAGGCATAAGCACCGATAATGCCGTACCGAAGGGCGCGCGCCCGTTGGTGTGGCGGCAGATCCATGACCATTGTGGCCAGTACGGCCGCATTGTCGACCGACAACAAACTTTCAATGAGTATCAGGTTTAATACGATGACCGACGCACTTTCGAAGTCGGTCCCGAGAAGTTGCTCTAAAAACTGGAACATGAAACGAACCGGGATTGAAAAACGCCGCGAAGATGGGAATTTTGAAGAGAAAAGCTAAAAGTATTCCGGGCAAGGGCGTTCAAATAAAGTATGCAGCACGTAACAACCAAACGGAAGCGCTGTTGTTAAAAGGGCTGATTTTTTGATTCAACATTTAATTCCTGTCACCATGAAAAAAATACTACCGGCGTTATTTGCACTGGCAGGAGCCGGCCTGCTGCTTGCTTGTTTTGATTCTAATAAAATTGCCGCCAGACCGGCGGACCAAACACAGCCACGTCCTATGACTACTTCCTTTTTTCAGTTTACCGTCAATTCCCTGAGTGGCGAACCGGTCGCTCTGGAACAATTTCGCGGTAAAAAAATTATCGTGTTGAACGTCGCTTCCAAATGCGGCTACACGCCTCAATATGCCGATTGGGAAAAATACTACACCGAAAACAAGGAAAACGTGGTGGTGCTCGGTTTCCCCTGCAACGACTTCATGGGGCAGGAGCCCGGCTCGGCTGAAGAAATCGCCGATTTTTGCCAGAAAAACTACGGCGTCAGCTTCCCCATGTTCGAAAAAGTCCATGTCAAAGGCGACGAAAAAGCCGCCGTGTATCAATGGCTCACCGATCCGGCCCAGAACGGCTGGAACAGCCAGGAACCCAGCTGGAATTTCTGCAAATACCTGATCAATGAAAAAGGCGAGCTCACGCATTTCTTCGCATCCAAGGTAAAACCCGATTCCCCGGAATTTCAAGCCGCCATCGGTTTGTAGGGGCTACCCCTCGCGGTCGGCCGGGCTTTTTTGGTAAAAACGACCTGACAGGTTAAGAATCTGCCCGCCGGAGCTGGCCGTAAGTCCGGTAGCCCGGGTTAGCGGGCGAGGAGATGAGAAAAACTTTGGCACCCGTCATCGTGCGTAGTTCAATGGCCGATTGGTCGGTCAGCAACACAAAATCAAATTGCCTGGCGGTCTCGTCATTTAAGCTGAGCTCGCCTTCCAGCACATACGCCGAATAAATCCTGGACCGGTCAGCCTCAAAGCTGTGCAGCCCGCTGCCGACGTCGAGGCGCAGCACCTCCACTCCCGGCGTGTCCATCCGGAAAGGGCTCCCCTCCCCGACCAGGGTTTTGATACTTACGCCGTCATCGGTTTTCACCGGAAAATCGGCGGCATGGTAGTCGTCGTAGCTGGCCGGTTTTTCGAGCGTTTTCGTCAGGTCGGGATCAAACCAGATTTGAAACATCTCGGCACCCTTGCCCATCCATTCCGAATGTTGGATGCCGTTGCCGGCGCGGATGATCTGCACGTCGCCGGTGCGCAGCGTGCGCCATTCGTTCAATTTGGTATCGTAGTGCCGGATTTCTCCGGACAGTACAAACGAGCAAATTTCAAAACCCTGGTGCGGGTGCAACCCGATGGTACTGTCGGTCACAGCGCGGGCATGCGCCCAATAAAACAAGTTGGAATAGGGCCGGATGCTGGAGCGGTCTTGCGGAAAACCGATCGGTTTGTTTTCCACGATTTCACCGCCGTTAAAGGCGCCCTGGCCTTGCTTTTCTTTTGGTATAATTTGAACTGGCATAGTTTACGATTGCGGTTGAATAACAGAGTTGGACGTTCATTTTAACAGCCGGCAGGGCAACATTGTTCGGACCGGTATCGGAGGTGAAATTGTGCCGGGCAAATGCAGAAACGCGCAATTGCCAACCGCATTTTTTTGAATGTGAGCAGGGAAACCGGCAAAACCGCTGGCAAAGTCTGGCTAAGTTTTACGATTTATTAGCACAATACCCTTTGATTTGCGTGTTCTGCCTATATTTGCGCACTTTTTTCAAACCGGTGTTTGTACGGGGCGCGTTTTTTTTAAAAGCCCGGCTTTAAACGATTCCTTGAACAACAACCACAAACCCCGGCCTCGGGTACCTGAAATTCACTCATTTGATTAATCATTTACTTTACCTATAGGTATGCAAAGCAAAGGTGTTGTACGTTTTTTCCTCATTGCCCTCACATTGGTCTGTTTGTACCAATATGCGCTGATTATTCCGACCACCAAAGTAGAAAATGCCGCCTCGGACTACGCCAAAACGTGTTCTGAAAACACCAGCCAATCGGAGCGTACGTGTTACAGCAATTACCTGGACTCGCTTTCCTCGGAAACGGTTTTCGAACTTCCCCTGATCAAAAAATTCACCTATGCCGACCTGAAAAAAAGTCAGCTGGCCATGGGGCTCGACCTGAAAGGCGGCATGAGCGTGCTTTTGCAGGTGGACCTTCAGGACTTTTTGAAAAGCCTGGCCGGCAACACCACCGATCCGGCCTTCCAGGCTGCTTTGGATCAGGCCACTACCGCCCAGGTAACCCAGCAAACAGACTATATCACCTTGTTTGCCAACGCCTGGAAAGAAACCGGGAAAGGCAAATCGCTGGCATCCATATTCGCACGCAATGAATCGCTCAAGGGGCAAATAAATTTCGAATCGCCCGACGCCGATGTGCTGCGTGTGATCCGCGACCTGGCTAATACCACGGTCGATGAAACATTTAAACGCCTTAAGCAGCGTATCGACAAATTGGGTGTTGTTCAGCCCAACGTAAGCCTCGATGCTGCCCGCGACCTCATTCTGGTAGAATTGCCGGGGATCGATAACCCGCAACGCGCCCGCGATATGTTGCAGCGTAGCGCTAAACTGGAGTTCTGGGATACTTACCGTTTCGGCGACGAAGGCATCGGCCAGGCCTTAATGACTGCAGACACCAAACTGCGCACCATGGGCTATGGCGACTCGGATACGACTACGCTGCAGATGGTAAAAGATACCAGTTATGTTTATCCGGCTGGCCCCGACGGCACGCCCGACTCCACCGCACAACCGGAAATGAAGGTGACTGAACGGCCCGCAGAGCAGCAACAAACTGCCGGGCCGCTGCTCAGCAAACTCAGCCTTGCCGGCGATGGTCGCAGCGTAGTGCTGGGATATGCAGATAAAAATAAGATCAAGATCATCGATACGATGTTGAGCCGGCCCGAAATTCGGGCGCTGTTTCCAGTGGACATGAAATTCCTCTGGAGCATGAAACCGGTGCAAGAAATGGACGGCGTTACCTCCAGCATTGCCGGCCAATATGAGTTGTATGCCATTAAAAAATGGCGCAATCAGGAAAAAGCCCGTCTGGATGGCGGCGTAGTGACCCGCGCCAGCGAACAGCCCGACCCCAACTCGGCCGATATTTCGGTGAGCCTCGCCATGAACAACGAGGGCGCCCGTATCTGGGCCGATATGACCAAGCTGGCTTATGAGCAGGGAAACCGCGAAATCGCTATTGTCCTGGATAACGAGGTGGTAAGCGCCCCACGCGTAATCAACCCGATCGAAGGCGGTAATTCGTCTATCACCGGCGGCTTTAGCCTTGAAGAGGCAAAGGACCTTGCCAATATTCTTGAAGTGGGCAAACTGCCTGCCGGAACGCGTATAGTGCAGGAAGGCCAGGTCGGCCCTTCACTTGGTGCCGACAACATCAACAAATCACTTATTGCCCTGATCTTATCGATTGTTGTGATTTGCGGATTCATGATCGCTTACTATGCCCGCGGTGGTCTGATTTCGGTTATCGCTTTGCTGGCCAACATCTTTTTCATTATCGGCACACTGGCCTCCATGGGTACCGTACTTACACTGCCCGGTATCGCCGGTATTGTACTGACCCTGGCGACAGCGGTAGACGCCAACGTAATTATATATGAGCGCATCCGGGAAGAACTACGCGAAGGGTTGACCTCGATCAAAGCCATTTCCACCGGTTTCTCCCGTGCCCTGCCTGCGATTATCGACGCCAACGTAACCACCTTGCTGACAGCTTTCATCCTGATGTATTTTGGTTTGGGCCCGATTAAAGGCTTCGGAACAGTGTTGATGGTGGGTATTTTCAGTTCCTTGTTTACCGCCGTTTTGGTTGGCCGTTTGATGACCGAATGGTGGCTGGAACGCGGAAAAACCGTGAATTACAGCATGCCCTGGTCGGAGAAATGGCTTGTTGATATTGATGTGGATTGGATCGGCCGCCGTAAATGGGCCTATATTTTCTCGGGCGCCATTACAGTAATCGGTATTGCCGCGTTTGTTTCACGTGGCTTTGAACTGGGTGTCGATTTTAAGGGTGGTTACTCTTTTAATATTCAGTTTGACAAAGAAATTAAACTGGACGACCTGCGCCAGTCACTGAACACAGCGCTTGGCGGCAACCCGATCGTTAAAAAAGTAAACACAGAGAACACCTTCAACATCACTACCTCGTACCTGATCAATGACCAGGGCAGCGATGTGATGGACCGGGTAATAGCCAAACTGCATGAAGGTGTCCAAAATACCGGAGATACCACCAGCCTTAAAAATTTCGCGAATACCGACGGCACAGGCACCCACATCACGGCTTCCAGCAAAGTTAGCCCGACCATTGCCGATGACATCCGGGAGTCATCCTTCCAGGCTGCAACCTGGGCGTTGTTGTTGATCTTCTTGTATTTGCTGGTCCGCTTCCGGCGCTGGCAGTTCTCCATGGGCGCCGTATTGGCACTTTTCCACGACGTGGTGATCACGCTGACCTTTTTCGCCCTCTTGCATGGATTTGTTCCGTTTTCCCTGGAGATCGATCAGGCAATCATTGCCTGTATCCTGACGGTCATCGGTTTTTCCGTGAACGATACCGTGATCGTATACGACCGCATCCGGGAATTCATCAACACCTATGCCGGCAGGCCGAAAGAAGAGGTATTTAACAAAGCGATCAATACCACGCTGAGCCGTACACTGATCACTTCGGGTACCACCCTGGCAGCTGCTGCCATCCTGTTCTTTTTTGGCGGCGATGCAATCCGGGGCTTTTCTTTCGGTATGACGGTCGGCATCTTGTTTGGTACCTATTCCTCTATCTTTATTGCCTCCGCGCTGGTTGTTGATTTGACCAAAGAAAAAGTACTGAGTGGCAAAGTCGTCGAAAACACCAAACCGGAATCGTCGTCGTACGCTAAAAAAGCAAAATCAAAGGCGAACTAATTTATTGATATAATTAGCCTTTGCTAATTGTTTTCAGCCTCCCGCAACAGGTTTCTGTTGCGGGAGGTTTTCTTTTTACCTTGGTGCGTAATTTACCACAGGCCTTTTACTGCCAACCGGTGGTTCCACTTTGATAACTGAACGTTGTTTAAATGGTATTTTTCAAAACAACAGCTACTATGAAATCCAGTCTCCTGTTCTTACTCCTGTGCAGCGCCGTCAGCTGCCTGGCACAGCAAACCGCCGACACCTACCTCCAGCAGGCCCGGCAGATTTTAAAAAAAACACCGGTTATCGACACGCATGTTGATTTCCCGTACAGCCTTGCGGAACACAAAGAATGGTTTACGCCGGGCTATACCGCCCTGGCGCTGAATCACCCCATCGGCGATTTTGACTATGGCCGGGCCAAAGCCGGCGGCTTGTACGGCGCATTTATGTCGATTTACATTCCGGCAAGCTACCAGAAAATCCCGGGCGGCGCCAAAGCCCTGGCCGATTCGCTCATCAACATGGTGGACGCCATCATCAAAGACTACCCCGGGAATTTTGCCCCGGCCCCGCGCGCCGACGACATTGTCCGGAATTTCAAAAAAGGCATTATTTCCCTGCCCATGGGCATGGAAAACGGAGCGCCGCTTGAAACCCTTGCCGATGTGGCCTATTTTCACCAACGCGGCATCCGCTACGTAACGCTGACGCACAGCCGCGACAACCACATTTCCGACTCCTCCTACGACACCCTGCATACGCACGACGGCCTGAGTGCCTATGGGCGCGATGTGGTGCGGGAGATGAATCGCGTAGGTATCCTGGTCGACGTGAGCCACCTCACCGACGCCGCAATCTGGGATGTCCTGGAAGTGACCACGAAGCCTGTAATTGCTACCCACAGCGCCTGCCGGCACTTTACGCCCGGCATGGAGCGCAACCTGCCCGACAGCCTGATCCGGGCAATTGCCAAAAACGGCGGGGTGATCCAGGTGCCATTCAGCCACTACTTTCTGAGTTCAAAAAGCCGGGAGTTGTTTTTCCAGGCTGAAAAAGACATGAAAGCCGCAGGGCTGGAAGAGGATAGCCCTGAAGGTCGCCGGTTTATCAAAAACGCCCTGGCAAATGGCCCCATCAGCGTTCGCGATGTTGCCGACCACATTGATCACATCAAAAACCTGGTTGGCGTTAATCATATCGGCCTCGGCGGCGACTTCGACGGGGTGGGCCTGGCGCTTCCGCCCGACCTGGCCGATGTCAGCATGTACCCCAATCTGCTTGCCGAACTGTTGCGGCGCGGGTACTCCAGGCGGGATATCCGGAAAATTTGTTTTCAGAATACGATCCGGGTTTGGAAAGCGAGCGAGTGATTGCCCACCGGTGTTCCCGGCTTTTCAAAAAAAAGCGAACGCCATCCTGGAAACTATACCGGGATGGCGTTCGCTTTGAAAAGCCAATTCAATCCACTTTTTCCTCCTGCCCGGCTTCCGTATCGGCCTTTTCAGTTGCCTTTTTCTTCGGTGGCGCTGCGGCTTTTTTGGCCGGAGCCTTTGCTTTAGGCGCAGCTTTTGCTTTGGCCTTGGCCGGTTTCGCTTCCGAAGCGGCAGTATCGGCTTCAGCTACCTCCTTTTTCTTGGCTGCAGCGGCTTTTTTCGGCTTCGGTTGTTCTTCAGCAGGTGCTTCCGGTGCAGGTTGTTCTTCAGCTGCAGGCGCTTCTTTATCTTTTTTCATCGATTCGGCAAACTCTTCTGCTTTCTCCAGGGCATCGCCAAGCAAGTCATCGGCCTTATCGATGGCTTCTTCCATCAGGTCACCGGCTTTTTTACCCAACACTTTGCCCACAGCTTTCACGCTGTCCATCATATCCTCCATGGATTCACCCAGTATTTTACCGGCGGCTTTGAGCGCACTTTCCGGTTCGGCCCCGGGTGTTGCAGTTTCAGTTGCAGTTTCATCGGTAGTCGTTACGATAGTTGCCGCAATTTCATCCTTGGCTGCTTTTTTAGCCTCTTCAAATTTTTTGCGTTCGGCTTCTTTTTCAGTGCGTTTGGCTTCTTTGGCCTTGGCATTGGCGATCTGTCGCTCGATATCCGACCGGGTTTGGTGCATTTCGGCGAGTTTTTCGCGCTTGGACGTCACCCGCTCCTCGATCATTTTGATTTTAGCGCTTCGGATCTGGGCTTCCAATTGGCCTTCCGTAGTGGCTACTTTTTTATTTTGAAAGGCAAGTTCCTCTTCATCGCGACGGATGCTGCCTTCCATGCGCCGAATGGCGTCGTTGAGGCCGCCAAGCCGGCGCTGATGCCGCTCGACGAGCGAACCTTCGTTGGCTTTGGGGCCAAATTTTTTCTCTTTTGCCTTTTTAAAGGCGCCGTCGAGCCGCGACCAGAGTTTGTTGCGGTGTTCATTGCTCATTTTGGAGTCGCGGTACCGGCGTTGAAGTTTTTTAAGGTCTTCAAAAATGGTATTCAATTTGGCGCCACCAGCGGCAATGCGGGCCTCGATTTCGGTCAGCGTTTCGCTGAATTCATCAAAAACCTTTTGCGAGGAAGCCATAAATTCATCCTGTACTTTGGCGCGCATGACTTTCATTTCGTCAAAAAGGCCGTTGATATTGTCGCGCAATTGGTCGGCATGGTGGCGGAAGAGGTTGCGCTCGCGCGCTTGTTCCTGCACTTTATCCCAAAACCCGCGCAGGCCGTCCCACAGCTCCTGGCTGTATTCACTCATTTCCTCCACTTTTTCCTTGAATTCGGCGAGTTCCTGTTCGTAGGCCTTGTGCAATTTTGCCGATAGAACGGCGAAGTGCCATTCTGTTTGCGCGCGTTGGATCAAATCGCCGCGTTCAACTTTCAGGTCGTCGGGCAACAAACTATCGGTCACACTCAAGGGGCGCTCCTGGGTGGCATAGCCTTCCGGGAATGGTACGTCGCCGTCGTCGCGCCATTCGGCCATTAACTTGTTGACAAATTCTTCGGAGGCGATAGATTCCGGAAAAGTGTGCAGCAGTACTTTGTTGTCATCAGCCTTTAATTCCAATGCGATCAGTACTTTCTCATTTTCTGCGTTGGTTCCCCAAACGACAATCTTGTTCTTCATTTCTGTTCAATTTACGGTTGACGGAGGCGGTTGCTTCGGTTTTTCCAGCGCCCGCCTTTTTTCATAAAACACAGTTAAGATACCTGCAAAGGTAAATTTAGATTGAAATAGCGTCTTTTTGTGCTTTTTCGGGGCTTTGTTTTAAAAAGCCCTGCTTCAGCAAATACTCGGCAATCTGGATGGCATTGGTAGCGGCGCCTTTGCGCAGGTTGTCCGATACGACCCACATGTTCAGGGTTTTAGCCTGGCTTTCATCGCGGCGCAAGCGGCCCACAAATACGGCGTCTTTGTCCTGAGCATCGAGGGGCATGGGATACTTGAGTTGAGCCGGATCGTCGTGTACGACCACTCCGGGCGCGTTACGGAGCAAATCGCGTACGTCATCCAACTCGAACTCCTGCGCAAACTCCACATTGACCGCCTCTGAATGGCCACCCATGACCGGCACGCGTACGGTAGTGGCCGTTACGCCGATCGAATCGTCGCCCATGATCTTTTTGGTTTCAAGCACCATTTTCATTTCTTCCTTCGTATAGCCGTTTTCCAGGAAAACGTCGATATGTGGCAACAGATTCAGATCGATCTGGTAGGGATAGGCATTTTCGCCCGATCGTCCGGCCCGTTCGTTCATCAATTGCTCCACGGCCTTGACTCCAGTGCCGGTAACCGACTGGTACGTACTGACGACCACCCGCCGGATGGTGTACCGGTCGTGCAGGGGCTTAAGGGCCACCACCATCTGGATGGTGGAGCAATTGGGATTGGCAATAATTTTATCTTCCGGGGTCAGCACATCGGCATTAACTTCCGGGACAACGAGTTTTTTCCCGGGGTCCATGCGCCAGGCGCTGGAGTTGTCGATCACGGTAGTGCCAACTTCCGCAAATTTGGGCGCCCAGGCCAGGGAAGTACTGCCTCCGGCACTAAAAATGGCGACATCCGGGCGGAGCGCTACGGCATCGGTTAAGCTGACGATCTTGTATTCGTTGTCTTTGTACCGGATTGTTTTGCCCACCGAACGCTCGGAAGCAACCGGAATCAATTCCGTAATTGGAAAATTGCGCTCGCTGAGCACCTGAAGCATTTTTGTGCCAACCAGTCCTGTGGCGCCTACAACTGCTACTCGCATTTCAAGGAGTGAATGAGTGAAAGAGGCAATGAGTGAGTGAATACGTCAATATGTAGCTGCAAAGATACACGGTAAAATTTCGAATCAGCTTATGGAAATACGCTGAAATGGCGACCTTTGCGCCGCAATAATCGATACACTATGATTTTTCGTATTCACAAGGAGGGATATGCCATCCTCGCCGCAGTCGGTATTTTCCTGCTTTCCCTGAATGCAGCCTTGTGGGTGCTGGACCAGTTGTACTTCTGGCCGGTGGCCGTGCTTTCGCT
This sequence comes from Lewinellaceae bacterium, assembly GCA_016716135.1. Classification (GTDB taxonomy): domain Bacteria; phylum Bacteroidota; class Bacteroidia; order Chitinophagales; family Saprospiraceae; genus M3007. The sequence continues at coordinate 207,373 of JADJWX010000004.1, forward strand.
GATTCTTTACGGCTTTATTTTGCAGTTTTTCCGGAACCCGGTGCGGGAAATTCCGGTTAAGCACAACCAAGTGGTTTATGCGCCGGCTGACGGACGCATATGTGCCATCGAAGAAACCTATGAAGACGAGTATTTTAAGGAAAAACGACTTTTGGTCTCCATATTCATGTCGCCGCTCAATGTGCATGTAAACCGCAACCCGGTTTCGGGCACTGTCCGGTATTTCCGGTACCATGCCGGGAAATACCTCGTTGCCTGGCACCCGAAAAGCAGTTCGGAAAACGAACGCACTACGGTGGTTTACGATACCGGATCGGCCCAGGTGCTGATGCGCCAGATTGCCGGCGCCGTGGCCAAACGCATCAAATGGTACGTACAGGAAGGCGACAAAGTCGAACAAGGCGCCGATATGGGTTTTATCAAATTCGGCTCTCGCGTTGATTTGTTTTTACCCATACATTCCAAAGTGGAAATAACAATGAATCAACAGGTTAAGGGCAACCTGACGGTAATCGCACACCTGCCTTGAGCCCCCGGAATTGTTGATGTGTCCGCACAAAACAGGTTATTAAACACACCATGACTGAACAAGAATTGCTCCGCCGGGAATCGCTGCAAAAACTGCGCGATCTCGGCATAGACCCCTACCCTGCCGAAATGTTTGAGGTAACCGCCCAGGCTGCCGACATCAACATGAACTACCGGGAGGAAGAACTGGAAGACGGCAGTAAAAACCGCCTGAACTACCAGGATGTCACCCTCGCCGGCCGCATCATGGCTACCCGCGAAGCCGGAAAAGCGCTGTTTATGAACCTCCAGGACAGCAGCGGCCGTATTCAATTGTACCTCCGGCGCGATGAACTGAGCAGTGGCGAGGATTTCACCTTTTTCGATGTTATTTTAAAAAAACTACTCGATCTGGGCGACTACGTCGGGGTGCAGGGCTATGCCTTCAAAACCAAAACCGGGGAAGTGTCGGTCCGGGTGTTAAAATTTAAAATTTTAGCAAAAAGCCTGCGCCCGCTGCCCATTGTGAAGCGCGACGCCGAAGGCAACATCCACGACGCTTTCACCGACCCGGAACAGCGCTACCGCATGCGGTATGTAGACCTGACCGTCAACCCGGAACACCGGGAAATTTTCATCAAACGAAGCAAACTGATCAAAACCATGCGGGCCTACCTCGATGAGATCGGCCTGCTTGAGGTGGAAACGCCGATCCTGCAACCTATCCACGGCGGCGCGGCGGCGCGTCCATTCACCACGCACCACAATACGCTGGACATGAAACTGTACCTGCGCATTGCGAATGAACTTTACCTCAAACGCCTGATTGTCGGTGGTTTTGACGGGGTGTACGAATTTGCCAAAATGTTCCGCAACGAAGGCATGGACCGCACCCACAATCCGGAGTTTACCGCACTGGAATTCTATGTCGCCTACAAAGACTACATCTGGATGATGGGCGTGACCGAGCAAATGCTCGAACGCGTAGCGCGCGCGCTCAGCCCCGATGGCAGCGCCACCGTGGAAGCCGGCGGGCACACTATCGATTTTGCCGGGCCGTATACCCGGCTCACGATGTTCGACGCCATTAAAAAATACACCGGCCTCGATGTGGAAAACGTTTCCGAAAACGAACTCCGCGCCTATTGCAGCAAGGAACACATCGAGATCGACCCATCGATGGGCAAGGCGAAGCTGATCGACGAAATTTTTGGTGAAAAAGTGGAGGCGCACCTCATCCAGCCCACTTTTTTGATCGATTACCCGGTGGAAATGTCGCCGCTAACGAAGAAGCACCGGAGTAAAGCCGGGCTGGTGGAGCGTTTCGAATTGTTTGTACTGGGCAAGGAAGTGGCCAACGCCTACTCCGAATTGAACGATCCGATTGACCAGCGCGAACGTTTCGAAGATCAACTCCAACTGGCCGCCCGCGGCGACGAGGAGGCTATGGCTATGGACGAGGATTTCATCCGCGCCCTGGAATACGGCATGCCCCCCACCTCGGGCATTGGTTTTGGAATTGACCGGCTGGCCATGTTATTCACGGGACAGACCAGCATCCAGGAGGTATTGTTTTTCCCGCAGATGCGCCCGGAGCACTAAGCAATATTTTATAATTAAATAACACTCGAAAATTTCCGAATAATAACCTGTGTTTTTCAAAAAATGCAGCGCTTACATTTCGAGACTAAAACCAGGAACAGCACTTTGTTCATGTTTCCCCATACTTGCCAATCGGCCGCGCCTTTTTCAAGACGCGGCCGATTGTTTTAAATTAGAATGACCCGGCAAAAGCCCCTATTTTACCGGCTTAAACAAATTCAAGTATGGTCATTTACGGTTTTTTTCTTGGGCATTGGTTTAGCTCCATTTTCATCCAAACCTTTTTCCACCACCGGTACGCTTCACATAAAATGTTTACGATGAACAAATTCTGGGAGCGCTTCTTTCATTTATTTTCCTATGCGGCGCAGGGTTCTTCGTTTTTGGTTCCAAAAGCTTATGCCATCATGCACCGGATGCACCATACTTTTTCAGATACTGAACAGGATCCGCATTCACCGAACTTTTTCAAGGATGTGTTTTCGATGATGTGGCACACAGCGAAAATTTTCAATGGCCTGATCAACAACACGCTGAACGTTTCCAAAAAATTCCTTGGGAACTACCCCACCTGGCCCTGGCTCGATCGCTTCGGCAACTCCTGGACATCCCGCGTGCTTTGGGGCAGCAGCTACATCATTTTCTACGTGTTTTTTGCCACCGATTGGTGGATGTACCTGCTGTTGCCGCTGCATTTCCTGATGGGTCCGATTCACGGCGCCATTGTCAATTGGTGCGGGCACCGGTATGGTTATCAGAACTACGACAATGGCGACGACTCCCGAAACACACTGCCCTTCGACGTGTTGCTGATGGGCGAGCTGTTTCAAAACAATCACCACAAGCACCCCAATCGCCCCAATTTTGCGGTAAAACCCTGGGAATTCGACCCGATGTACCCGGTGTTGCGCCTTTTGCATTGGATGCGGGTCATCCGGTTGCGCCGCGTAGAGGCATAGTGGCCCGATTATTTTTTTATGTTGAAAACACTTAAATCCGGCGCCACTTTGCGCTTCCGGTTGCGTTCAAATTCGAGCACAGCCTGGCCGAGTTTGCCCAGGAATGGTATGCCCAACGAGTTGTAATCATACCGGTCATCGTTGAAGATGCCGTCGCTGTTGCACAAAATTGTTGCTGCGAGAATAAATTCGGTGTTGTGTTCGAAATCGACGATGTATGCCACGTCTGTCAGAGTCCCGTAGGCCCCGCCTGTTTTGTTGAACGAACGGACTGAACCGTCCAGCGGCGTCCGGGCATCGCCGAAAACCAGGTACTCGGCCGGATATTTCGAAAATTGCAGCGAATCGTATTGCGGGTAGTCGCATTCCCAGGGGAAGATGCCCATGTAATGCCGGATAAATTGGTAATCATCGGCGGAAAGGTCAAAGCGGTTTTCTGCCGGTGTGGCTTCCGGGAAAATGACGGCCCGGAGCATTTTTTCCATGTCGGTGAGGGCAAACCAGTTTTTAGTACTGAAATCAAAGGGGCCGTCGACCAACCGGCCTTGCCCGTCCTGATAACCGACGCCTTTTTGCAAACCTATTTGTGGATTTACCCGGTTGTTGGTGTCCAGTTTTTCAGGAATATACAACGTGTCCGTTTCATCGAAAAAAGTCATCGGGCTGGAATACCGGTTGTCGCGCCCGGGGAAGTTGAAGCGGTGCATAATGCCGGTTCGGGTGTAGCCTTTCCGGTGCAGGGTTTGGTTGATGTATTCCCTGCCCAGAAATTCAAACAGGTGGTTGTAGGCGAGGTTGTCACTGACCGCGAAAATCTTGCGGATGTCGTGCGCCAGACTTGGTTTCCGGCCCGGCGCCGCAGGGTCCTCGGAATAGTTTTGCTGATATGCCCGGACCGAATCGAGGGCGTAAGCGGTGTTTTTGTGGAGCGACGTTGCCCCTTCGCGGTTTAGTTGATTGATGCGTTCGAGCGCCAGCAAGGCCAGCGGAAATTTGACGGTACTGGCCGGATAAAAATACCGGGTTGAGTCGACGTTCCAATAGTAACTGGTAAAATGCGGCACCTGCCGGGCATCGCGGTCGATCTGGGTGTAAATGATCTGGACTTCGTAAAAATCAGGCCGCGCAAGCACGCTGTCGAAATCAGCGGCTTGCGCGGCGAATATTTGGTCCAGGGGATTCAGCTTTTGTTGCGGCTTCCATACACGGGAAGCATGGCAGGAAGCAAGCAGGAAAATGCCAAACAGGAAAACCCAGGACCTTGACATGGCTAGATCAGTGTTTCCGGTACAAAATTCCGGTAAGCTCCTGCTTTGAGTTTTTCGCCTACGGCGGAAAAAGCATCGAGGGAAATGCGGATATCCTCCTCGGTATGCATGGCCGTTGGGATCAGGCGCAGGATGATCATGCCTTTGGGAATGACCGGGTAAACGACCATTGAACAAAATATCTGGTAGTTTTCCCGCAAATCTTTCACCAGGGCCATCGCTTCTTCCACTTCGCCGTGCATGTACACCGGGGTCACGCAGGTGTTTGTATCGCCGATATCGAGGCCGCGGGCGCGTAAGCCATCCTGGAGCATGCGTACGTTTTTCCAGAGGCGTTCACGCAACTCCGGGTGGCTTTTGAGCAGTTCAAAACGCTTGATCGCGCCTTCCACGAGCGGCATCGGGAGCGACTTGGCGAAGATTTGCGAACGCATGTTGTAGCGCAGGTAGCGGATAATTTCTTTAGGGCCTGCGATGAACGCACCGATGAGTGCCATGCTTTTGGCGAAGGTGCTGAAGTACAAGTCGACATCATCGGTGACGTCCTGCTCTTCCGCCGCGCCGGCGCCGGTTTTGCCGAGCATGCCGAAACCGTGGGCATCGTCGATCAGGAGGCGGAAATTATAGGTGCCTTTGAGTGCAACGACCTCGCGCAGTTTACCCTGGTCGCCGCGCATACCGAATACGCCCTCGGTGATCACGAGAATGCCGCCGCCGGTTTCTTCCACGATTTTAGTGGCGCGTTCCAGGTTCTTGGCGAGGCTGGAAATGTCGTTGTGGGTGTACGCGAAGCGTTTGCCGAGGTGCATGCGCACGGCATCGACGATGCAGGCGTGGCTTTCGGCATCGTACACTACCACATCGCGGCGGGTCAACAGGGAGTCGATGACCGACATGATACCCTGGTAGCCGTAGTTGAGCAGGTATCCGTCTTCCTTGCCGACGAAGTGCGCGAGGTCCTGCTCCAGTTTTTTGTGGAGTTTGGTTTCACCGCTCATCATGCGGGCGCCCATCGGATAGGCCAGTCCCCAGCGGGCGGCGGCTTCGGCGTCGGCTTTGCGCACTTCGGGATGGTTAGCCAGGCCGAGGTAGTTATTGATGCTCCAGCAAACCATTTCTTTCCCGTTGAAAGTCATACGATTACCGAGCTCACCTTCCAGCTGCGGGAACATATAATACCCCTCAGCCACCTCAGCGTATTTACCCAGTGGGCCCGCTTGTTCTAATATTCGATCAAAAAAATCCATTTTATATTGTTGAGTTTCAAATTTTGTGAATTTGCATTGCCATGCTATGCCGTGGTTTCCATGGCTTCACGGGCTCGTTTTTGCGCCTGTGATTCTTTCCAGGTTTTCCAGCGCGGGCCCATGACGGTGTTCATGCCTTTGTCGATGACAAAGTGGCGGGCAATATTCCAGAGGCCTTTGGCCTGGGTGAAGGCATTGTCGCGCGAGCGCAGGCTGATGGAAAACCCGCCGTCCATGTAGACAATGTAATGCCACCAGAGTGAAGGGATGTAGAGTGTTTCGCCATGGTTGAGGATGGTTTCGTAGCCTACTGCTTTTTCGAGGGCCGGAAACTTTTCAAGGTCGGGCTGAAGCGGGTTGACGTGGCTCTGAACAGTGTAGGGGTGTTGGTACAACAAGGGGTTTTGTTGCTGGTCGAACAGCACGATGTGCTTACGGGTCCAGAAATGGGTATGAAACACATTGGAGCAGTCGATATCGTAGTGCAGGTTGGTTACGGCGCCGGCGCCGCCGAAAAACATGAAAGGGTACTTGTCGACCCAGCCATCGCAAATCGTTGGGTTACTGACATCGTTGATCAGTTCACGGGCATGGTCAAAAATATTCCACAGGAAGATACGGTACTCGGTTGGGCCGCTTTGGATAAGGTCCAGGTACTCGCCAAATTTCATGCTGATCTTGCTCTTCATGTAATTTGGCCCGGGTTTGTGGTAGTCGGAACCGACAATGGGCACGTCCAGGTTGCCGTAGTTTTCTTTCAGGAATTCAAACGTCCATTTTGTGGTAGCAGGCCAGTCTTTTGAGAGGTCGGTGAAAACAACAGGCCGTTTTGGCTTGAGGTAGTTTTCAATAAACTCCTCTCGGGTGAGGCCGGTGCGACGCTCAATCGGTATGCGTTTCATGTATGTATGTTTAGGTTTGGATACTTCAGGCTGTTCAACAAAATACCTGGTCATTCTTTTTTGCCGGGAGGGATGCCAGTTCGGCATCAGATTCTTCAGATAGAAACCCTTCCGCGCGCATCCAATCATCATTGAAAACTTTGCTCACGTATTTACAACCGTGATCGGCAAAGATCAGGACAACCACATCATCAGCCGTTAATTCGTGTTTAATTTGGTGTAAACACTGCAACGCTGCACCGCTGGAATAGCCGGCAAGAATACCTTCCTGCCGGGCGAGCGCCCGGGCACGCAAGGCGCTATCCTTATCCGTAACTTTTACGAAGCGGTTTATCAGTTCAAAGTCGACATTTTCAGGGATGATATTTTTTCCGGTGCCTTCAATCCGGTAGGAATAAATTTCATTCTCATCATACACCCCGGTTTCATGGTATTTTTTCAGCACCGAACCATAGGCATCCACCGCGACGACGTTCAGATTCGGATTTTGCTCGCGCAAATACCGTGCAGAGCCACAAAGCGTTCCGCCGGTGCTCGCACTTCCGATTATCCAGGTAACAGCGCCATTGGTTTGCTCCCAAATCTCCGGGCCGGTGCTCAGGTAATGGGCTTCTCCGTTGTCGGGATTGAAGTTTTGATTTACATAAAACGCGCCGGGGATGTCTTTTGCCAGTTGTTCGGCGCGGCGGTAGTATGAATTCGGGTCATCGGGTTTGGCATCTTTGGGGCATAAAACAACTTCAGCCCCCATGGCGCGCAGGTTGTTCAGTTTGTCTTCCGAAATCTTACTGGTCACGGTAAGCACACACCGGTAGCCTTTAATTGCACAGACCATGGCAAGGCTGAATCCTGTGTTTCCACTGGTTGCATCGACAACGGTACCGCCGGGATGAAGTTTGCCCAATTGCTCGGCGCGCTCAATCATATGCAGCGCAATTCGGTCTTTTGCACTCAAGCCGGGGTTAAACGCTTCCACTTTGGCATATACAGTGGCGGGTATATCCGCTGCAACACTATTGAGGCGGATGATCGGAGTTTTGCCAATCGTTTCCAAGATATTGTTGTAAACCATGCGCCGGAGACTTTTTTTTAGAAATTAAATCAAAAAATGAACGGTAAAAAACAGGACCGGAGTCCATATATCACCTAAAATAAAATGTGCAAATATGTAATCTGCCCACCCCCTGATTCCCAGGTTTTTAAACTGGCAATCAGGCAGGTTCAGAATAACACATTTGCACATGAAAGCGTAAAGCTGACACAAAGGTAGGATTTTAAGCGCAAAAAACCGGCAATCTTTTTATAGATATACGGCTAAAATAAATTGGTGTGGGGCAAAATTCACTTCATGAAAATTTTACATAAAAACTCTTTTGTGTTATGAAATAAATTTTCATCTTTGGGCTTAACGCAGAATTATAATCTGGAAATCATTTATTCTTAGTCTTTTTTCATAATCTAAACTGTTTCTTGCATATGCTTATTTTGTACGTAACAATTGCCGCGCTGGTACTGGTCCGCACGCTTCCCAAAATGGCAACACTTTGGGATTCAATGTCCCGCTACTAAAGTGCGATAACCCTCCAAGTTTTAATTCAACAACAGGTTATCCTGTTCCCATTCAGGCAGGAGTCATTCCGGTAAGTAGGCGTGACTCCTGCTTTTTTATTGTTGTAAACTGACGGACAAAGGCCTTCAGGGATTGTAAAAATGTTAAGGAATTCGCGCCGTCGAATACAAAATACCCTACTTTTGGCGTTCGCAAAGCGCAATGAAACAATCATCTTAACTAACCAAGTTCATCCTGTTTATGACGGTGCAATCCTTATTAGCCGCATTTTGGTTTCTTCAAGTAGTAACCCCAGCCGATACCGACCCGCTCGCCCCCGACCATAAAAGCCTGCTCGATTCCTTTTTGGGAAATACCACCTCCAGCATGGTGATGTTTTTCGTGCTGGTATTTCTCTCCATTGCCGCCGTGTATATTATTTTGGAACGTTACTGGACCCTGCAGCGCGCTGGCCGTGTGGATCATAATTTTATGAACAGCATCCGGGCAAGTGTTGAAAGCGGCAATCTTCAGGCCGCCAAAGCCCTCTGCCAAAGTGTGGATGCGCCGATGGCACGCATGGTCGAAAAAGGACTTGACCGGATCGGAAAGCCGCTTGAAGACATCAATAAAGCCATCGAAAACGTTGGCAACCTGGAATTGCTCAAACTGGAACGCAACCTGTCTACGCTGGCTTCTATTTCCGGTCTGGGCCCCATGTTTGGGCTTTTGGGCACCGTTTTGGGTCTTATCCTTTCGTTCCAGGATATGTCGACCGCCACGAATGTTACCCCGCAGGTACTTTCCGGCGGTATTTACCAGGCCCTCACCAGTACAGCCATGGGGCTGATCGTTTCAATTGTAGCCATGGCCGGCTATAACTTGTTGGTTTCCAACTTGGATAAAGTGGTGTATAAAATGGAATACACAGCCCTGCAATTTATGGATCTCCTGCAGGAGCCCTCGCGGTAATTGCTGTATTTCAACACAAAACCACCTTAACTTTCATCCAATCACGATAAAATTATGGGCTTAAAACGAAGAGTGCGCGTCACGCCCGCCTTTAGCCTGGCAGCCATGATCGACATCATTTTTCTCTTGTTGATGTTTTTCATGCTGACATCCAAGTTCGTCACGCCGAATGCGCTGAACCTGCAATTGCCTTCCAGTAGTTCCAAAACCATGGCCTCGCCGTCACTGGCTGTTTCCGTAAACGCCAGCGGGGAGTATTATCTGGACGGCACGCCCACCCGTAAAGACCGTCTGTTCTCGGCATTGTCGGCCAAAATCAGGGCGTCAAATGAAGACCCAAAAAATACTACAATTACAGTCGTCGCTGAAAAAACAGTTCCACTGGACAACGTGGTATTTATCCTGGACATCGCCAACCGGCTTAAGGTAAAAACGATCCTTGCCACAGAAGAACACCCTGAAGACCGGTAATGGTGAAATTTCTTAGGATTTTGAACGTTTTTTATACAAAATAGCCCAATGTGGCATCTTTGAATAAACGGAATAATCATGAAGGCCGTCGCCCACAACGAAGAAGACAGAACCAAAGCCATATTAGTCAGTGTAATCCTCCATGCGATTCTGCTGGCCCTGCTATTTTTCCTTCAAATCGCGGTTAAGGAGCAAGTGTTGGAATCCCCGCCCATAGTCATTGAATGGGGTGGTGGCGGCGATGATGCAGCTGCCGGCCAGCCCGATCTCGGACAAGGCGACACACCTGCTGATGTAGGACAACAACTGGACGACCCCAGCAGCCAGGAACCCGCCGTGGACCCGGCCCCTTCCACGCCTGCTACAACCTCTCCCCCACCCAGCCCATCCAAGCCAAGCACCACAACCACACCAACCACTACCGATCCGAATGCTGCTGCCCTGCGGCGGGCCCAGGAAGAAGCCAAGCGCCGCCAGGAGCAGGAACGCCAACGGCAAAAAGAAGAGTCGGACCTCCGGGCCGAACAAGAACGGCAACGGCAGGCAGAGCTTGATCGCCAGCGTCGCGAACAGGAAGAACTGGAGAAGAAAAAAGGGAAATTCGGGAGCAGTTTCGGCAAACCAGGCTCCAGCGGCAGCGGCCAGGGAAATACCGGCCAGCCTGGAAACCAAGGCACTACCGATGGCACCGGAAGCAATCCGTTTGGCAAAACAGCCGGCAGTGGTGGCGGTAGCGGCGGTGGTGATGGCGGCGGTGTCGGCGAATCCATTGGTGGCGGCTTGGGTGGTCGCCGGGTTATCGGGCGCCCGAGCATGGTTGACGATACGCAGAAAACCGGTAAAGTTGCTGTTCGTGTTTGTGTAAATGCCGATGGCAGTGTCAGCTCGGCTTCGTATACTCAATTAGGCTCTACAACTACCGACAGTGTATTGCGCAACAAAGCCCTCAGCTGGGCCCGGCAATACCGCTTTGCAGCATCGAATGTTGCAGAACAATGCGGCACGATTACTTTTGACTTCCGGGTCAAGTAACGCCATCTGTTAGATGGCTTGGCAATGATAAATCGACTGCCGCTGGCAGCACTACTTTTTACGAAAAACAAACAGGCGGAACGATGCTGCAGCAACGTTCCGCCTGTTTGTTTTTCGTAAAAAACCAGTTTTCTCCCCGTTTAACAGACAGGGTTACTGCATCAGGTTTCGGTCAAAAGCCTCCATTTGGCGGCCGTATTGTGCAGCCAGCTGGTAATCCTGTTGAGCGCCGGCTTTATCGCCCATCTGGGCTTTTGCACGCGCCCGTTCCAGATAGGCGATGCCCAAATTCGGGTTGAGTTGGATCGCCCGGCTCAAATCGTTGATGGCATCGGCATTTTTACCCAGGCTTCGACGCAGCATGCCGCGTTCGTACCAGATATTTGAATTGTACGGATCAAGTTTCAGGTACTCCGAATAATCGTTGATTGCATTTTCATATTGTTGAATGCTGAAATAAACCAGCGAGCGGTTCAGAAAACCATTTTTGTTGGTGGGTTCCGTGGCGATCCCCTCGCTCAGATCAGCCAGGGCGCCCTCAAATTGACCAAGCGAGGCTTTGGCAGCACCGCGATTGATGAGCATTTCAGCCTTGGTTTTAGGTTTTATATTCGGTTGGTTTAATCCGTCATTAAAATCTGAAATAGCCATCTGGGTGTATTGCAACTTCTTGTCCGGGTATTTCCCACCGGTAGCCATGTCGAAATACGTTTTGCCGCGGCTATTGCGGAGTTCGGGGTTTTTCGGATCGATTTCAATGGATTTGGAGTAGTCTTGCAGCGCAAGCTCGTAGCTGCCCTGATCACGCAAAAATTGGCCCCGGTTCCAGTACGGAAGTGAATTTTTATCTTTTTCATATTTCATGACATGCGACCACAACGTGCCACCATCTTGCCAGATTTCGATTTGCCGCATGGTCAGAAAAGCAAAAATCACAAAGACCACCCCTGCAGCGATATTTAAATTAAAACGCATGCCGGCATCTTTCGCAGCATATTTGTCATAAAACCAGCCCGCGATTGCAAAAAAGCCCAGGTAAGGCACATAGGTAAAACGGTCGGCCAGATAGCCTTGTCCGGCGCCGAATACCTGCAACACGAACATTACATTGAAGAAAAAGAACAACATGCCGAACACCCAAATGCGCCGGTCCATTTTCCAGAGCCGATAAATTCCAAACCAGACTGCGAAAAACAGAATCGGGGACAAATACACCCAAATCGGCAGTGGTTTTGGATAAGGGTACAGTGGTGACATTGGGTAAGGCACGAACAGTTTTTGCAGATACACGCAAAACGAATAGGTCCCAACACACAAACGGTCGAGGAAGTTAAAATTGGTCACCTCGTCATTGGTGGAGCCCTCCCGGCCGAGTGTATAAATATTGATCAGGCCAAACACCAGGGAAATAATCCAAAAGGGTGCTTTCTCCAGGATCAGGTTGAATTTTATCGGACGGCGGAACCAATAATCCACGGCAAGCATGGCCAAGGGCAACGAAACAGCCTGAACTTTGGAAAAGCCGGATAAAACCGCCAAAACAAGCATCAGTAAATAAATCTGCAGGCGTTTGCCCTTATCGTCCGTCTTTATCCAGCGGACATAATACATCAGGGCGGCAAAGAAGAAAACGGCGAACAGCACGTCCTTCCGCTCGGTGGCCCAGGCAACCGATTCCACCCGCATCGGGTGAATGCCGAACAACAATCCACCGATAAAGGCCCCTCCATTGCCAAAGCCCAGGTGCAGCAAAAACCGCATGGCAAAAAACAGGGTGAGCAAATGCAGCAAAACGTTATTCAAGTGAATTACCGTGGTATTCAACTCCCCTGTAAATTTTTTTTCCAGGTAGAAGGTAAAAATCGGCAGGGGGTTGTAGTTGCCGATAACAGCGCCTTTGTCGATGCTGAAAATATTGCGCAGGCTTTCGCCGTCGATCCGTTCGAGGTTGGGGTTTTCGTAGAGATTTGGCGGATCGTCCCAGTTGACCAGTTTGTTGTCGAGTGCCGGATAATAGCAAACGGCGGTAATCGCCATGGCGATCAAAGCCCATTTCAGCCAACCGGCTGGCTCCCAGCGTGTGCCCGAATCCCGGGAAGCCGGTTTGGAATCCTTTTGAATTTTTGACGCCTTGGCCTTTAGTCTTGGTTGTTGTCGCTTTTGTGCCGGTTTTTTCGCCATGTTGACAGGATCGTTCAGGAAAACGGAATACGAATAACTTTAAAAAACTTGCCGGCAAAAATAGCATTTTTCACTTCCCGGTTACCAGAACTTCATCGGCACGATTTAGGAATATGGCTCCAATTAAAATCCCTGTCCGTCATTTATCCTTTGGTATTTATTATCTGTAAGCCGGTCGGCAAAACAGGATTCAACCAATTGTTCAAAAAGAGGTGATCCTGCGCGGAGAATAACAATTTACCTATCTTTCGCGCCGGAAAACTTTTTTCAAACAAAACAACAGCTGAACCTGCGTTTGCCTGAAACTAAATTTTGCGCAAGCGCTAAAAACTAACTTTGGTATGAGCAACGAATCCTGGGGCTCGCGCGTCGGTCTGGTACTGGCGATGGCGGGCAACGCCGTCGGATTAGGCAATTTCCTGCGTTTCCCTGTACAGGCAATTGACAATGGCGGCGGAACATTTATCATTCCTTACCTCGTGTGTTTTCTGTTGATGGGGCTGCCGCTTCTGTTCATCGAATGGTCGATGGGCCGTTTTGGCGGGCGCTATGGCCACCACAGCACGCCGTTTATCCTCGACACGATGGACAAACGGCGTTTTTGGAAATATCTGGGCGTTTTTGGCCTGTTTACCAATATAGCCGTAGCCGCGTACTATTGTTACATCGAAAGTTGGGCGTTGAGTTATGCTGTAAAATCCCTCATGGGCGTGTTTGGCGGCATGTCGCAAGCGGAAGTTTCTGCGCATTTTGACGAATATGTCGGGCTGGGCACCAACTGGCCGATCACATTTTGGATTCTTTGCCTTGCCTTGAATACCTGGGTACTTTCCCGCGGGTTGAGCGGCGGTATTGAGATGGTTGCCAAATTTGCCATGCCCTTGCTGATCATGTTCGGCATCCTGCTTGCGGTGCAGGGATTGACGCTGACTGCCGGCGAAAAAGGGGCCATAAACGACGGCTGGGTTGGTTTGAACTGGCTCTGGGAGCCAGACTTTTCAACGATCTGGAGTCCAAAAGTCTGGCTGGCCGCTGCGGGACAAATATTCTTCACCCTCTCCGTGGGCATGGGCACAATCCAGTGCTATGCTTCCTACATGAAATCGAAGGATGATATCGCGCTCAACGCCATGAGCGCCGGCTGGATGAACGAATTTGTGGAAGTGGTGCTGGGCGCTGCGGTGGTTATCCCCATTTGCGTCGGCTACTTCGGCATTGAGGACATGAAGCAAATCGTCGCAGATGGCGGCGGATTTGGGCTTGCGTTTAAAACGCTCCCCTACCTGTTTAACAACTGGGGCGATGTGCTGGCAATTGTCGCAGGGTTCAGTTGGTTCGGTTTGTTATTTTTCGCCGGCATTACCTCTTCGCTGGCCATGGGCACGCCGTTCATGGGTTTTCTCGAAGATGAATTCGGTTTTAACAAGATGAAAGCAGCCCTCAGTTTTGGTTTGTTTATTTTATTGCTCGGAGCACCTGCCGTTATTTTCTTTAACGAAGGTGTTTTTGATGAATTCGATTATTGGGCGGGCACCGTTTCGCTGGTGGTGTTTGCCGTAGCGGAAGTTGTGCTGTTTTCCTGGGTATTTGGTATGAAAAGAGGCTGGAAGGAAATTACCGATGGCGCCGATATTACCGTTCCTACTATTTTCAAATTCATCATCAAGTGGGTTACCCCGCTTATCCTTATCGCCGTATTTATCGGCTCCCTGGATTCCATCTGGGATACCATTATGTTTAATAAAGAAACCGGCTATTTGTCGAAGCCCGAGAATCATAATATTATAATTATGGGGCGGTTGATCCTGTTGGCTGTATACCTTGGATTGAGTTTCCTGGTTTATGTGGCCTACACAAGACGGCGGAAAACCGGACGAATCACCTAAAAATTTACCGTCGCACAGGCACTGGTTCACCGCCACCTGTTTGACAAAAAAAACATAGAATATGACTACGACAGCACTAATCATGTGGCTCACGTCGACCATTATTGTGACTGGGTTCACAATCTATTTCTTTATCCGGGTTTTACGCACGCCTAACAAAGGGGAAGAAGATTTTCCACCTGGCCCATAAGTCTGCTGAAACCTGAGTGTATGGGTACCCTGAATTTCAATACGGTATCCGGTCATGCCCGTTTTCGGATATTCCGAAACGGGCATGTTTTTTTGCAATTCTGTCGAAAACAGTGTTCAAATTGGCGCAGCAGATACAATTTGGCGCTTTTTTTGTCAGGCAAAAGACACCACCTTCAGGAATTTCTATTTTAGAGTTGGGCCAAAAGCAAATGGCCAACCGCATTTAATCCTTGCCTGCTCCTGATCCCTGTTTGCTAGCAACAAATTAACCGGTTGAACATGCATCGATTTTTACCTATCCTGTTTTTTCTTGGCAGCTGCCAACTTTGTGCGCAAAGTATTGTCTGGGTTACTGCCTGCACCAATCAAACGTATTGCCTTGACCCGGGCTCCTGCACGGAAGGCACTGTTTTCCTCACCGAGAAGGCAGTAACTTCTTGCACCGGCGGCTTTCTGAATTACACGTATAAAATTGATTTATTCAATAACGGCTCCATCGACATCCAGTCGAGCGCAGACACCGTGAACCAGACGTTTCCCGTTGGCACGCACAAAATCATCTGGCGCGCAAACGACAACTGTGGAAACGTAAGCACCGATTGCACCTACTTGTTTACCATTCAGGATTGTAATCCCCCCAACTTGCTTTGCTTAAATGGGCTGACGCAAAATCTGGAATTTCCGGAGTGTGAAGCCACGTTTGAACTGGAAAGCTTCATCCTGAACATAACGGACAACTGTACGCCGGTGAATGAACTGGAATTTGGCCTGCGGCTAACCAGCGACACTACTTCCGGTTTCCCAACGGGTACGAGCCTCACCTTTGGCATTTGCGAGCAAGGGCTGCATACGCTGGAAGTATTTGTCCGCGACGAAAATGGCCTGACCAATCAATGCAATAGCTACGTGTTGGTGCAAAACAACAGCGGCCTTTGCCCCTGTAACATTGCTGCTAACCTGAGTTTGGCGGGTTGCGCAACCTCGGCAGACGGAACGGCACTGGACAGCTACACCATCCGTTCCACCCTGGAGGGCATCCCGACACAAGGCTCGCCTTTCAGCGAAACGCTTTTGCAGAACAACACCGATTCCTGTTTTACGGCAACGTATGCCGACCTGCCACTGGATGGCGCCTACTCAGGGGTGGTGCGGGCACAGCGTTTGGGCGATCCGTTGGTTGGCGTTTCGACCTTCGATCTGGTTACGATTAACAAACACATTCTTGGCCAACAGCTGTTTCACAGTTTTTTCCAGGTGCTGGCATCCGATGTCAATCAGAGCAAAACTATCTCCACCTTTGACATCATCGAAACCCGCAAACTGATTCTCGGCATTTACGACACCTTCCCCAATGCGCCCGCCTGGCGTTTTATTTTACCGATGCCGGATTCCAATCTGCTCGCTTTCGACGCCGTGCGCGATACCTATGCCTTCCAGCTCCCCGTGCTTGCCGGAGACACCACCTTTACCGGCTTCAATTTCATCGGTATTAAAATGGGCGACGCCAATGCGAATGCCAGCTTTCAGGGTGTTGAAGACCGTGGGGCGCCGTTGTCGGTCCAGATACCTGATACCTGGCTTGAACCCGGTACACAAATGCTCATTCCATTGAACTTACAGGAAGATGTCGAATTGGATGGCTGGCAATTGGCACTCCAAGCAGATAAAAACAGACTGGAAATCGTGGATATCCTGGGCATTCCACCCCAGACGGTGGCGCTGGACGCTCATGGAGCACTGCGTATTGCCTGCGTATACGACAGCCCGATGCTACGCACAAAAAATGACGCGCTGGTGTACCTGCTGGTGACTGCGAAGCAACCGTTGTTTTTATCGGATGCCCTGTCGATGGACAATACCCGGCTGGCTGCCGAAGCTTATACCCCGGTGGAAAATTTACCAATCCGGCCGATACAGGTACAAATTGGAGCTGCCACAGCTACGGCGGCAGGTGACATCCGGATTATTCCTCCGCGGCCCAATCCTTTCGCCGAAAAAACAATCTTTGAACTTTCGTTGGACGCTCCGCAAATAGTCCGGCTGGAAATCGCGAGCCTTACAGGCCAATTAGTATACCAGGCTGAATATGCCCTGGAAGCAGGTGGCCATGCCCTGCAAGTTTTGGGTGCAGAATTACCCGGGAGTGGGGTTTGGGCCTACCGGATTGTTGCGGGCGCGCAGGTTGCAACAGGACGGTTGGTTAAGTTTTAAAAGGGAGGCGTTGCAAGAAAAAGCGACCATGCACAGGCGTGGTCGCTTTTTTATTTGAAAATCAACCCGGAGGGTCAACTTATTTTACGTCAGCAAAAAAGTCTTTCACTTTGTCTTTGTGAACGATCATTTGCTTGTACGTGTATTTGCCGGTAACGGGATCTTTCACGGCTTTTACCACTTTCACGTGGTCTTTGCCGGAGCCGGCGTTGGCAGCACGTTGGGCTACCCGAGCGTTTTTAGAAACTTTCTTAGCCATGTACGATAATCCGTTTAAGGTTACTGAATATTTTTTGTGACACCGCGTGTAGCGGCAGGTTACACTTATTTAATCTCGCGGTGGACCGTGTATTTGCGCATGATCGGGTTGTATTTCTTCAACTCGATGCGTTCCGGGGTGTTTTTCCGGTTTTTCTGCGTCACATACCGCGAGGTTCCGGGCAATCCGCTTTGCTTGTGCTCGGTGCACTCGAGGATAATCTGAAGCCGGTTGCCTTTACTTTTCTTTGCCATTGTTATGGATATTCAAAAATTTAATAGTTGGGAATTTACAGGGTAAAACCCGGGAACGATTTATTGCGCGTCGGAATAGAAGATAATCTCTCCCTTCTTTTCCAGTTTCTTAATGTAAGCGTAGATGCCCAACTTGTTGATCGTACGCATAGCCGACGTGCTGACCTTCAGGGTTACCCATTCCTTGGTTTCCGGAATGAAAAACTTTTTGGTTTGCAGGTTTGGATAAAACCAGCGTTTCGTTTTGCGGTTGGAGTGCGATACGTGATTACCCGTAATCGGCTTTTTCCCCGTCAAATCACATACTTTCGACATGACTCTTTTTTGCTTGTATAAAAATAAAAAAACGAACCTGAATGTTGCTTTTCCAATGGTCAAATCAAGTAAAACGCACACATTACCAGGCAATTACAAAATTTGTGACTCCGAGAGGACTCGAACCTCTAACCTTCTGATCCGTAGTCAGATGCTCTATCCATTAAGCTACGGAGCCTGTACTTTTGTTTTTCGGCCTGCAAAGATAAGCCGCCTCTTGTGGAATTTCCAAACAGGATTTCAATATTTCACAAATTTCACAGAACGCCAGGCTTCTTTTCTGCCAAAAGACACCGCGTATACTCCGGCCGGCAAGGCATGCGCATCATACTCCCAGATATTGCTTGAAAACGGATTGGGGGTTATCGTTTCCTCATACAACTGCTGACCAAGCATATTAAACACCCGAATTTGATACGGCACATAGCTGGGGGTCTGGTACCGCACCCGGAGCAGGTCCTGAACCGGATTAGGACGTAGCCACAGGATATCCAGCGGGCCGGCGCCCAAACCACCGCACAATTCCTGCACCGCACGCACTGAAGCAGCGACATCTAAGCGGCCTTCCGTTTTTGTGATATTCTCCAATGTTTCATTTGGCGATACATTTTCCAAAATAATGTCGCGGATACGTTGGGCGCAGAGTGCCGGCTGCGTGAGGGCATCAGCGGTGAGGTCTCCGCATTGCAGGCTGTAAAGCAACCCGACAGCGCCGGTAACATGAGGCGTGGCCGCCGAGGTACCGGTGAACGCGCCATATTGCGGGGTCATGCCCTGGCTGTAGGTCGTGTACGAGCCATCGCCGGGGGCGCCCAGATCAACATGAGATTTGCCATAACCGGCGGTTGGCTTTCGTTTGTCAAACTTATCCACGTTGGTCACCATGATCAGATACTCGCTCGGGCAAGTACTGGGCATATCGCCCTGCTGATCAACATTTACATCCTGGTTAGCGGTAGCCCCCATGCTCAATACGCCCACTTTGCCCAGGGAATCATAGGCGGCACACCACAGCGGATGGTCAACGGCAAATTCCAGATCAATTCCAAAAGAAGCGTTGGTGGCTACAACAAAAGCCCCTTTGGCGCCATTCGTCGTGTTGTAAAGTTTGCGCATATCGGCCACGTATTTATACGCCGCAATAATCTCACTTTCAAACTCCGTATTGGCCAGATTCATCAATTTGATATTCCAGTTCACCCCGGTAACACCCATGCCGTTGTTGCCTTTTGCGCCGATAATGCCATTAACAGCTGTACCGTGAAAGCCAATAACACCCGGGTCATCGTTTCCGGTCCGGGGGTTCCAACCGCGGTAGTCATCGGTGTAGCCATTTCCGTCGTCGTCCAGTTCGTTGCCAGGAATTTCTCCCCAATTGAACCAAATATTCGGCGCCAAATCTGGATGCTCAAGCAACGCACCTTTTTCAAGCACGGCAACCACGATCGTATCGCCGGCAAATGTTACACCGCCAGTGGAAACCATCCATGACTTTGGCATACCAATCATTGTCATATCATCTTGCATAAACCAATCTGTATCATTTGGCAAGGAATCACGTTCAAAAACCCGGTGGTTCCATTGCGCATTCCGGATATCAACCATACGTTGGGCAACACGTAGCAAGGTTGCCGGATCGGTGCTCGATTCATCAAATTGCAACCGGTAAACCTGCCAGTCGGCCACCAAGGGTTCCCATGTCATCGGTTGGCTACCAGGAATTGCCTGATTCAGTTGAGCGAGTACCGAAGCCGGCGACGATTCGGCATTTAACTGCACCAGCAATTCGCCGGCGCGCCGTTCTAAAGATTGGGCAGCAACCAAACTCAAGCCCAAGAAAAAGATGCAAATGGTCAGGTAATATTTCATGTTCATATTTTCAAACGAATAGACGCAGGTTAAACAACAATGCAAAATAACGGCTAATCCAGGGACCGGTTTAACTTGCAGGGCTCAATCTTTTGTTAAGGAAGGGCTAAACAGCAATTTTCAACGATCAGATTTCCAGCAGGCCGGTAAAAATGTTCAGTTTTTTTCCCGGAGTGAATTGAAATACGGTGGCGCTTGCAGAAGGCGGCTGCCATACCAGGAAAACAGCGCACCGTCCACGACCTGAATAGTTGCCGCAGGGCAAATTCCCCGGAACGGTTCGAAGTGTTTTTCTTTAAACGGAAACGGTTCGGAGGAAAGAAAAATCCGATCGGGAGCAGCTGCCTGCAAGGCATCCAGGGTAATTTCAGGGTACCGGCGCCGGTTCTGAAACACATTTTCAAAACCCGCTATTTCGAGCATGGAATGGATAAACGTATCCCGACCCACTACCATGTACGGTTTTCGCCAGATAAAATAGGCCACGCGGGGACGGACATTGAAGTTCATGGGAAGGTTTTGATCAAATGCCTGTTGAATTTGCCGCGCCAGGTCATTTGCCCGGGTAGCGGTGCCTGTCAGATTCCCAACCGCCCGGATCATTTCCAAAGCATCAACCAATGTGTACACTGCGCTCATCCAAACCGGGAATTGTTTCGCCAAAACTTCTATCTGCTCCCGGTCGTTTTCTTCTTTATTCCCAATGATCAAATCGGGCTCCAGCGCGGCAACTTTTTCCAGGGACACCGTTTTGGTCCCGCCCACGCGTTTTTTTGTCCGAAACCACTGCTCCGGATGTGTACAAAACTTGGTAATCCCCACCACTTCCGCCGCCAAACCCAAATCAGCCAACAACTCCGTCTGCGAAGGCACCAGGGAAACGATCCGCCGGGGCGGGTGAACAGGGAGGGCGACAATGCGCCCCATTTGATCGGTAAATTCTTTCATCAATATTGGTTGCGGCGTGGGGGCGTTTCTACGACAAGCGCTGCCGCAACGTTTCATACAAAACAATGCCTGCGGCAACGCTGACATTGTATGAATCAAAATCCGTCGCCTGCGGAATTTTAACCACCCGGTCGGCCATTTTCAGGAATTTGGGATGTACCCCCTCACCTTCAGAACCCAACAGAAAAGCCGTGGGCAAATTCAGGTCGGCGGCATAAAGCGGGACAGCACGTTCCGACAAGGCCGTGGCAACAACCTGTACGCCGGCTTGCTGCAACCATTCGACAGCAGTGAACATGCTGCGTACCCGGCAGAGCGGGATCCGCGCCAAAGCGCCGGCAGAAGCTTTCATGGCTTCTTCATTGGCCGGCGCGGCGCCCGATTGGGCAACCACCACGGCATGCGCGCCTGCACAGGCTGCCGAACGGCATATCGCCCCAAAATTGCGCACATCGGTTATCCCGTCCAGCAACAACAGCAGTGGCAGTTCGCCCCGCTCAAAAACATGGGGAATGATATCCTCCAATTCCTGGTAGGCCACCAGTGCCAGCCAGGCTGCCACGCCCTGGTGGTTGCCGCGCACCAGTTTGTTGAGCTTCTCTTTTGGCACCACCTGCATGGGAATCCCGTGGGCTTTGGTCAACTGCCGGATTTCCTTTTCCAGTTCACCGCGAATCCCTTGCTGAAAGTACACTTTTTCCACAGCCTTTCCGGCCTGTATGGCCTCAACGACCGGGTGATGCCCGTAAATCAGGTTTGTTGTTTTAGACATTGCGTTATTTTAGGTTTTGGGCTGCACGCTACTTTTTGGGAGCGACGCCTTCCAAAAAAGGCACAAAGCGAAAAGCATCAAAAACTTCTTCCTTAAACTCTGTTTCAGCAATCCGGGTAATCCGGTACATATATTGCACATCTTCTCCGACCGGAATAATCAGCATGCCGCCGGTACGCAGTTGCCGGAGCAAGGGCTCGGGCACAACCGGCGCGCCGGCCGTCACCACAATTTTATCGTAGGGTGCATACTCCGGCATGCCCTTGGAGCCATCGCGAAAAAAGCAACGCACACTGGAAAAGCCGATCGCTGCCAGCAGTTTTTTTGCACTGATGTACAACGCCTCCTGCCGTTCAACGGTAAACACCCGGGCGCCCATGGCGGCCAGGATGGCGGCCTGATAACCCGAGCCGGTCCCGATTTCCAGGATACGGTCGCCGCGTTTGACTTCCAACAATTCCGTCATGTACGCCACAGTGTACGGTTGCGAAATTGTTTGCTCATTCCCGATGGGAAAAGGTTTGTCCTCGTAGGCGTGTTCCTCAAAGGCGTTGTCGAGAAAAAAATGCCGGGGAACAGCGCCTATGGCAGCCAGCACGGCCTCGTCTTTTATACCCCGCTGCTCCAGCGATGCAACAAGGCGCTTGCGCAAACCTTTATGGCGGTAGGTGTCGGTCAAAATTGAATAACTTGAAGCATAGCAGCAGAAAGGGAATGCCGCCGATGGACAGATTTTTTTCTAAAGTACGCAAAAGTACGCTGCTGTTCAGATATTTTTGCCGGCAAGGCATCCGCCGTATTTCTATTGAATTTAAAACGCTAAGACTCAAACCATGGCAACACCTATCAAATTTGGCACCGATGGCTGGCGCGCGATCATCGCCGACGATTATACCGTAGACAATGTGCTCCGGGTCGCCGAGGCAACCGCCCGGTATATGAAAAAACACGGCATGAAAAGTGCCGTAATCGGATACGACTGCCGGTTTGGTGGCTTGTTGTTTACCGAAACCACGGCCCGTGTGCTCGGCGCATTCGGCATCAAATGTCATGTGGCCACCAGTTTTGTTTCTACACCAATGGTTTCGCTGGGTGTTGTCAAAACCAAAAGCCAGATTGGTATCGTGATCACGGCCAGCCACAACCCGCCCTCCTACAACGGCTTCAAACTAAAGGCAGCCTATGGCGGCCCGATGATCCCTTCCGGCATAGCCGAGGTAGAGTCTATGATCCCGGATGCCTGTACCCTGACCGAATTGCCAAGCCTGCGCGATCTGGTGGCCAAAAACCTGTTGAAGGACGTCGATCTGGAAGCGATGTACCTGCGCCACGTACGGAAAAATTTTGACCTTAAAGCCATCAAGCAAAACGCCGGCCGCATGGCCTATGATGCCATGTATGGCGCCGGTCAGCGCGCTGTGCGCAAGCTCTTGCCCCGGTCGCTTTTTCTGCATTGCGACCTCAACCCCGGCATGCACGGACAGGCGCCGGAACCCATCCACCGCAACCTTACCCTGCTCAGCGAAACCATCCGGAAAAATCCAAAGATCACCTGCGGCCTGGCCAACGACGGCGATGCCGACCGCATCGGCATGTACGACGAAGACGGCAACTTTGTAGACAGCCACCACCTGCTGCTCATCCTGCTGCTGTACCTGTACAAATACAAAAACATGCGGGGCAAAGTAGTTTATACATTTTCCGTTACCGATAAAATGAAAAAAATGGCCGAACTGTTCGGTCTGCCCCATGAGGTCACAAAAATCGGCTTCAAGTATATTGCTGAAATTATGACCAACGAAGATGTACTGGTTGGCGGTGAAGAGTCCGGCGGCCTCGCCGTTAAAGGCCACATTCCGGAGCGCGACGGCATCTGGATGGGCCTGCTGGTGCTCGAATTTATGGCAAAAACCGGCAAAACGATCAAGGGACTCGTTCAGGAAGTTTACGAATTGGTGGGGGCATTTGCCTCCGACCGCGACGACCTGCATATCACCGAAGCACAAAAACAAGCCGTAATCACTGCTTGCAAAGATGGGAAATACAAGGCTTTTGGGAATTACACGGTACAAGGCGTGGAAGACATCGACGGTTGGAAATTCCTGTTTGGCAACGAAAAGTGGGTGATGATCCGGCCCTCCGGTACTGAACCGGTACTCCGGGTTTACGCCCAGGGGCCTGATCTGGCGGAATGCCGGCGCATACTGGATGCTACCAAAGCAACGATTTTGTAACGTGAACCTCCGGTTCGCTTTTGATTAGCGAACCGGAGGTTCGCGTTACAGCAACAACACCACCGGATCCTCGAGCAATTCTTTCACTTTTACCAAAAACGTCACCGAAGTAGCCCCATCGACAATCCGGTGGTCGTAGCTGAGCGCGAGATACATCATGGGCCGGATTTCCACCTGGCCGTTCACCGCTACCGGACGCTCTTTGATGGCATGCATGCCCAGAATTGCACTTTGCGGCTCATTAATGATCGGTGTGCTCATAAGGCTGCCAAAAACACCGCCATTGGTAATGGTAAACGTACCGCCGGTCATTTCATCGAGGGAGAGTTTTCCATCGCGCGCTTTACCGGCAAGTTCCTTGATCTTCAGTTCAACTTCGTGAAAACCCAAACTTTCCACATTGCGGATCGGCGGCACCACCAGGCCATTGGGTGTGCTGATGGCCACGCTGATATCGGCGTAGTCGTGGTAAATAATATCGTCGCCATCGATATACGCATTTACCTCAGGCATTTCAAGCAACACCTTGGCGCAAGCCTTGGCAAAGAGCGACATGAAGCCCAGTTTGATCCCGTATTTTTTAACAAAGGCATCCTGGTATTTTTCCCGCAACTGCAGGATACCGCTCATATCCACCTCGTTGAAAGTGGTCAGCATGGCGGTGTTGTTTTTGGCGCTGACCAAACGTTTTGCAATGGTCCGGCGCATACGGCTGAGACGTTCCCGGCGTTCGGTGCGGTTGAATGCGGATTGCGGGCCGGGGGCTGCGGGCTGCACTGCTTCCTGGGCCGGAGCCGGTGTTGTGCCGGCAGGTGTAGCCGTTTTGTTTTCCACGGCTTTCAGGGCGTCTTCTTTCGTGATTCGACCGTCTTTGCCGGTGCCGTTCACATCTGCCGGATTAAGACCGCCCTCTTCCAGAATTTTTGCTGCGGCCGGGGACGGATGGCCTGAGGCATAACCAGCGGCGCTTTCCGTTTCTACCGCCGGAGCGCTTACTTCCTGCTGTTTATCGCTGCCGCCGGTGCTACTGCCGGCATTGCTTTCGCTCGAAGGTTCCCCGGCAGCATCGGTGTCAATTTTTGCAAACAGCGCGCCGATTTCGAGATCTTCGCCTTCTTTAGCCACCCAAATCAATTTCCCCGCTTTATCGGCCGAGAGTTCCTGGTTGGCTTTTTCTGTTTCAATCTCACAAAGCGGTTCATCCATTTCCACGCTGGAACCATCGGGTTTCAGCCATTTGGAGAAGGTAATCGTCGTGATCGACTCGCCCAGATTGGGTATTTTAAGTTCAATAACAGGCATTGACAGGTTCGATTTTGTATGTGAAGGGCTGCATTTTGGCGTCACCAACCATGCAAGCCGGGTAGCACGGGCAAAAGTAGTGGTTTCCGAAGAAGTGGTCCGGGATCGGCTACGCATTTTGTCCGAAAGACGATCTTAGTTCGGTTTTTGATAATCAAACCGGAGTAGCATGGCGTCTTCATCTTTTTTCCCCTCACTGCTGATAAACAGATTGCCTTCTGAATCGAAAGCGATCCCCTCGGGTTGCGGCAACATTTTTTTATCCAGCCTGGCCACCGCAAGTATTTTTCCGGTAACATAGTCCAACACTACAAGGCGTTTTAACGCAGTTGAAATCACATAGACATCGCCGGAAAACGGATGGATCGCAATTCCGGAGGCACTGAAAAAATGCTTTTTGTCCGAATCGTCGTACGGAATCGCGGCATTTACTTCGAGCGGATCGATGGAATAAACAGGTTTGGAATCCAATTGTTTGGTCCGCAGGTCAAAAGCAAAGATCAAGCGGGGCGCCAGGCTGTCCGGATCGCCCTTGCAGGCCACCAGCAGGGCATTGCGCTGTTTGTCGTAACCCAGGCCCTCCACATCATCGGATTTTTGCAGACCGGTTTTCACCTTTTTCGATTTGACTTTTCCACGTTCCCATTTTTGGATAACGTACAAATCGCCATCGCTTTTAATGGCATACAAGCAATCGTCCACTTTTTCAACCCCTTCAAAATCGCCTTTTTCCCGAAAAAACACACGGCGTTTTATAGCCCCGCCACCGGTGATATCAATAAACAACACCTCCCCTTTCTCATCGGAAATTGCACAAAAAAGGCCGGGCGTTCCGGAGGGGCTGAGTCCCGAGATTTCCTTCAGGCCGGGATACCCGAGATTTACAATAAGCGCCGGTGCATCCAGCCGGTAGGGAATTGTATCCGGCCGGCAGTTTTGGGCATAAACAAAATCAGGGAAAACATTGGGTGCGGCTGTCACCCAGGTCAGCAATAAATAAGCAAAGGCGGCCATAGCATAGTCGGTAATACAGGCAAGTAACGGCTCGTTGGCCGGTAAATTTCAGCAAGGAACAAAAATCAAGGGGCTGAAAAAATTTATAGCGGCGGCTTACTCTTCGGAAAAAACCTCGATCTCGTGGGTCTTGACAACCAAATCGGTAAATTTCCCTTTAAATCGTGTGGCGCGTACAATATGGTTGTCGATCCAGTGGTAGTTGCCTCCGCGGGGTTTGCCAAACAAGATACCGTGGTATTTGAACCCGTGTTTGTCCAACCACTTGACGGTCACTTCGCGGTGCGCTTCGGTGCGGCTTGTAAAGAAAAATATGATATGCCCTTCATCATACCATTTGTTCAGCATAACCAACGCATCCGGATATGGCAGCACCGTACCCATGCGCTCCGGTTCTTCATTGGGTACATCGTCGCAGATCGTACCGTCAATGTCGATCAAAAAATTGCGAATGCTATCCGGGAGCACCGGACTGATACGTTCGCCTTTTTCGTTAAAAATTTCCCGAAGGCCGGATCCGGCTTGTACTTCAATATCCATGTTAGCGTGTATTTTACGCAAAGGTAGCAATGTATTTACTGTAAAAAAGGCATATACAGGGTATTTTAGTCAACGGATGGCATTGAACATAGTTCATTTGGCAAAACAATCCCCAACACCGGGCGCTACCCAATACATCGAAGGCGCTACCTTTGCGCAAACGCGTTCCAACAGCACTTCATGACCAGATTCACTACCGCCATCGGCGCCGATCCGGACCAAGCCGCAGCATGGTTGCTCAAGGGCAATTGCGTGGCCGTACCCACAGAAACCGTGTATGGCCTGGCAGCCAATGCCCTGGACCCCGCAGCCGTAGTGCGCATTTTTGAAATAAAAAACCGGCCCGCGTTCGACCCCCTGATCGTTCATGTAACCGGCCTGGAGCAGGCGCAAGGCTATGCCGAAGAAATCCCGGCGCCGCTGCGCAGCCTGGCAGAATATTTCTGGCCCGGTCCGCTGACCATTCTGGTATCCAAAGGCAGCAACATCCCCGATCTGGTCACTTCAGGCCTGCCCCGCGTAGCGTTGCGGGCGCCCGCGCATCCGCTGGCGCAGGCATTGCTGCACGCCCTGCCCTTTCCCCTGGCGGCTCCCAGCGCCAATCCATTCGGGTACATCAGCCCCACTACGGCGAAGCACGTGTTTGACCAATTGCAAGGCAAAATACCCTACATCCTCGACGGCGGCCCCTGCCGGGTAGGTGTGGAAAGCACCATCGTCGGCTTCGAAAACGGCCAAACGACGGTTTACCGGCTGGGCGGATTGGCCATCGAAAAAATCGAAGCACACATCGGGCCTGTTCAGGTCCAACTCAACCAAAGCAGCAACCCGGCTGCCCCCGGCATGCTCAAATCGCACTATGCGCCCCGAAAACCCATGATTTTGCTCGAAAAAACACCCTGGCCCGATGAGAAAAGGCGCATCGGCCTGCTGACGCTCCGGCGCCGGACGGACCTGCCGGAACACGCCCTGCAGATTGTTTTGTCCGAAACCGGCGACCTGGCCGAAGCCGCTCAAAACCTGTTTGCCGCCCTGCGCACCCTCGACCAGGCCGATATCGACCTGATCGTTGCGGAAAGCCTGCCGGAGGAAGGCCTGGGCCGGGCGATCAATGACCGGTTGCGGCGGGCGGCAGCGCAGGAGTAAGTGCCTGCAGGGAATTTGCTCACCAGGCCCAAAACTTAGCCAGTATTTGCCCAATGCAGTTTGCTCAATGGCCATTTCCGGGAAAATCCGGAAACTAGCTCCCTGTGTTTCACCAGTTTTTTCTTAACCAAGTTTTTCAAAACATGAAACTGATCCAATCGCTGCTCCGAATTAGCGCCATAGCGATGATGATCCTGGTTTTCAGCCAGGCATCCATTGCCCAAAAAGCGCTTCGCCTGCCCCCCGGCGTGCAAAAAATAACCTCCGTGGAAGGCATCACCGAATACAGCCTGCCGAACGGCCTGCGCGTATTGCTTTTCCCCGACCCCTCCAAACCGATCATCACCGTAAACATCACCTACAAAGTTGGCTCTCGCCACGAGAATTACGGCGAGACCGGCATGGCTCACCTGCTCGAACACCTCGTGTTCAAAGGCACACCCAAACACCCCAACATCCCGCAGGAACTCACCGAACACGGCGCCCGACCTAACGGAACCACCTGGCTCGACCGGACCAATTATTACGAAACATTCGACGCCACCGAAGAAAACCTCCGCTGGGCACTTGATCTGGAAAGCGACCGCATGATCAACTCCTACATTGCTAAAAAAGACCTGGAAAGTGAGTTTTCCGTCGTGCGAAACGAATACGAACGCGGTGAAAACAACCCCGGCAGCGTACTGAATAAACGCATGATGGCCGCCGCCTACCAATGGCACAACTACGGCCATTCCACCATCGGCGAAAAATCGGATATCGAAGGCGCGCCCATCGAGCGCCTCCAGGCTTTTTACAAACACTACTACCAGCCCGACAATGCCGTACTGGTGGTAGCCGGCAAAATTGACGAACAAAAAACACTCGATATGGTGGTCGAATATTTCGGCCCGATTCCCAAACCGACTCGCCAACTGATCACCACGTATACCCAGGAACCCACGCAGGACGGCGAACGGCAGGTAATCCTGCGCCGCACCGGCGATGTGCAGTTGTTCTCCTGCATGTACCTGACGCCCGCCGGTTCGCACCCGGACTATGCCGCCCTGTCGGTGTTGAGCAACCTGCTCACCGACGCGCCGACCGGCCGGCTGTACAAAGCGCTGATCGATTCCAAACTAGCCGTTTCCGCCTTTGGCCGCACCAGTGGTTTTGCCGAAGGCGGCACCGCCAACTACACCGCCGAGGTCAATCAGGACCAGGATATCGAAGCTGCGAAAAAAGCCATGCTTGAAGTGCTCGACGGCCTGAAGGACAACCCGCCCACGCAGGAGGAAGTGGACAAAGCCAAAGTGCGCATTTTGAAAAACTGGGAACTCGGTTTCAAAGAGTCCGACCGCATCGGCCTGAGCCTGAGCAATTTCATCGGCACCGGCGATTGGCGCCTCGCCTATCTTTACCGCGATCAGGTGGAAGCCGTGACGCCGGAAGACGTTGCCCGGGTGGCGATCCGGTACTACAAGCCGGCCAACCGCACCCTGGGCTTTTTTATTCCGGAAAAAAATCCGGACCGCGCCGAAATCCCCCCGCCGCCAAACCTCGAAACGCTGTTGAAAGATTACAAAGGCCGGGGCAATGTAGCCCAGGGGGAAGATTTTGACCCTTCACCGGAAAATATTGAAAGCCGCACAACCCGGGGCACGCTCAATAACGGCCTCGAATATGCTTTTTTGCCCAAAGAAACACGCGGCGACGCCGTAAATGCCACATTTACCTTCCGCTTTGGAGACCTGAAAACACTGACCGGCAATACCGTTATCGGTAGTTTTACAGGTAGCCTGCTCGATGTGGGCACCACCGATAAAACCCGGGCCGAACTGAGAGAAGCGCAGGACAAGATCAAATCGCGCATCCGGGTGTTCGGCGGCGCCTCCTCCGCTACCGTGAGCATCGAAACCGACCGCGAAAACCTGGCTGCCGCCATTCGCCTGGCCGGCGAAATGCTGCGCAAACCATCCTTTCCCGAAGATGAATTTGAAAAATACAAACAACAGTACCTGACCGGCATCGACGAGCAAAAGTCCGACCCGAACGCGCTGGCCGGCAACTTATTCAGCCGCCTTTCCAGCCCGGAATACCCGGTTGGCGATCCGCGCCGCACCATGACGTTTGAGGAAGAAGAGGCGGCAGCCAAATCCGTGACACTCGACCAGGTTAAAGCCTACTATAAAAATGTGTACGGCGGCGGCAACGCTACCTGTGCGGTTGTCGGCGATTTTGACGCTGCCGAGATTGAGCAGGTGATTCGGGAAACATTCGGCGACTGGACCAGCCCGGGAAAATACGAGCGCATCGCCGAGGATTACCAACCGGTGCCTGCCCGCAACGAACAGATCATGACGCCCGACAAATCCAATGCGGTGTACCTTGCCGGACTCGGATTTGCCATGCGCAACGACGACCCCGATTATCCGGCGCTGACCATCGGCGGCCAAATTCTCGGCGGCGGCTTCCTGAACTCCCGGCTGGCCACCCGCATCCGGCAGCAGGATGGGCTGAGTTACAGCGTGCGCGGCAGCTTCGGCGCCAGCCCGCTGGACAGGAATGGCAGCTTCAACGGGTTTATGATCTACAATCCGGAAAACCTCGCCAAACTGGAGGTGGCGTTTCGCGAAGAAATTGAACGCGCCACCAAAGACGGCTTTACCGCAGAAGAGCTGGAAGCGGCAAAGTCCGGCTGGCTGAAATCGCGCAAAGTCAGCCGGGCCTCCGATTCCGGATTAGCCCGCACGCTGAGTTCGTATTTGTACTACGACCGCGACCTCAATTGGGATGCCGACTTTGAAAAGCAGGTGGAAAACCTGACGCTGGATCAGGTAAACAACGTGTTGAAAAAATACCTCGACTACGAGAAAATGATCATCGTCAAAGCCGGAGATTTTAAAAAGGCAGAGAAACCGTAACACGAACCTCCGGTTCGTGCGTACTGGAATTTAAACACAATAGGTCACATAGGTCACATAGGTTTTAATTTTTTGAGAATCAAAAAACTACGTGCTCTATGTGCCTTTGTGTTTAAAAAATTCTCCAGTAAGGCAACTAGTGCCCCAAGTTTGCTTTTATCCCAGTTGGACGATGCCTCAGAAAAAACTTACTACTTTGGCCCTGAAAATCAATCCTCCGCCGCGCTCAGCCACAATGCAGCATACAGACGAAGCACTTATCGAAGCCATCCGCGCCGGTGGTAACCGCCAGGAACAGGGCATCCGTAACCTGTACGACCAGTTTTTCTACCTGACGCGCGATGGCCGGAAAAAATACCCGACGCTGGACGAGTCCGACCTGGTCACCGCCTACAATTCCGCTGTTATTTCGCTGCGCAAACAACTGCTTACCGGTGCATTTAGGGGCGACAGCGCCCTGGGCACCTATTTCACCCGCATTTTTACCAACAAATGCATCGACCTGCTGCGCAAGCAAAAATCGGGCGTGCAAACCACCCCGTATGAATACGCGCCTGAGGTGGAAGACAAAACGCCGAACGCACTCAACCGTTTGATCCAATCGGATCAGTTGGAGCGCGTTCGGCGCCAGTTACAGGCAATCGGGGAAGTATGCAAACAAATTTTGCTGGATTCCGAGTACTACGGCTACAGCGCCGAAGAAATTGCCGCCCGGATCGGCTTCAGCAATGCAGCCAGTGTAAACAGCAAGAAATACAGTTGCCTGCAAAAACTGCGGGAGGCTTTGCAGGCTTCCGCCTAAAACGATGAGGCTCATACTACTTCTAAGTATTCATCTGCCGTAGATTAATTTTTGAACACATAGGCTCATAGAACACAAAGAATATTTCTCTGTGTTCTATGAGCCTATGTGTTCAAAAATTGGGAAGCTACCTCCGTACCCTAAACTTATGAGACGGCCTTAGCCTGAAAAATAATTCAAACACCACAGCGCCCCGACCTCTCCAGCCCCAAAAAAATCAAATCACCTCCACCCACCGGCCCGGCACACTCCCCCGAATCCTGCTGTCGTACATCGCTTCGCAGCCCACCGCCGGCAGGTAATACCGCCCGGCATAGGCCGCGTTCAGCTGGATGCGGTAGGTGCTGCTGGTTTCGCGCACGCGTTTGTTCTGGTAGTCGTACGAGTAGGGCAGGTCGAAGTAGGTGTACACCCGGTCGTCGCGGATATCCTGGTAGTCGGCGGCACTGCTGCCGCCCAGGCTTATGCCCGACATGCGCGCGTTCAGGATTTCCCAGCCTGATGGAAAAACCTGCGAAAGGGCCAGCTCCTGGAACGGAAATTTGAGATCCCCAGTGCGTCGAATCGTCACTTCAGCCACAAAATCGGTGCCTTGGGCCAGCTTGCTGATATCTACCGGGTTGCCGCTGTTATCGGTGTAGCGTACCGCCAGGGTTATGTTGTTGCTCACGCCAGTTTCTTCGCCTACCAGCGCCTGGCCGGAAATGATCAACCGGGCGTACAGTTTGGCAGAACTGTTGTTTTTTACAGAAATACGGTTGTTGTTCAGCGCCTGATCGGCAAACTGGACTGTCGAAATAGGTTTCGATTTATCGCCGTTTTTGTACCCGCCGCCGCCAATCCGGTACGCAAAAGCCGGGCCGTTGCTGCCAAAATTTTTCACGGCATATTTCGACAACGCGCGCAAGGCAGTCGCCAGGCTCTGCGTGTTCCAGTACCAGCCATCCTGGTTGCCCATTTCCTTGCTGATGTACTCCACCAATGCCGAGGCGCGTTTGCTGTCGCCGATGGCGGTGTAGGTTTCCAGGATCAGGGCGCGGTCGCGCAAGTCACTCCCGTAGGTGTTGCCGCACCAGTCGTACCGCCAGTCGTCGCGCCATTTGCTTCGGGCGATTTCCCGCGCGGCTTCCGCTTTGCCCGCCTCGGCATAGGCCGCGGCCAGCAGCAGCGCCGATTGGGTGTACAGCCCCTTTTGCTCCTTCATGCGGTTCATGCCGGCCAGGTTGGGTTTGCCGGCCAGGGCAAGTGCGTACAGCCGGTAGGCCTGGTTCAGATCGCTGTCGTAGCCGCGCCAGTCGCTGTTGCCGTTGCCGCCACTCCATTGCTTGCTTGTTTTTGTTTGGTAGTCCGTCCAGCGGTCGAGCATGCCCTGGGGCACAGCATAGCCTTTTGCTTTTGCTTCCAGCAAAAAATGGCCCGCGTACGTGCTGCTCCAGTCGTTCACGCCGCCGCCCGGCCAGTAAGAAAAGCCGCCGTCCGACTGCTGAAAACTTTGCAATTTCGTAATGGCCGCCGCCACGTTTTTGGCAATCCGGTCTTTTTCTTTTTGAGAAAGCGGCGTCAGCAAATCCACGAACAATTGCGGGAAAGCCGCTGAAGTGGTTTGTTCGATGCAGCCGTGCGGGTAGCGGATCAGGTACTGCAGGTGGCGGCTCAGATTGACGGGAGGCAAAGCGCTCACTTCGATGACGGCCGAACTAATGTCGGAGTACCGGCCCGGGTCGAAGTCGGAGCCCCATTCCTGGCCGGGCTCAATTTCGCCTTCCCAGACGGTGGATTGCACGGGGTTGGGGTTGCGCACCAGAATTTCGATGGTTTGCGTCGCTTTTTCGCCGCCCCCCTGTGCTTCAAGGCTGAATTTGGCTACGCCGGTACGGTTGCCCACTTTCAAATCGAAGTAGGTCAGTTCATTGCCCGGTTGGGCAAATTGCAAACTGTTGACCGGTGACCCCTGAATACCCACCAGCCCCGAACTTTCCCGCACCCGGATGGTGGCGTTTTTTACTTTTTTCTCCATCGCAAACACCTCTACCGGCAGCCGAAGTGTTTCACCGGGACCCAGCACGCGGGGCAGGGTCGGCAGGATCATCAGCGGTTTGCGTACCGGACAGGTTTTTTCAGCGCTCCCATACGCGCCCTGGTTGCCGGGCGCCGGCGCGGAGCAAACCGCCATGACCCGTACCGAGCCGACGTAGTTGTCCAGTTTCAGGGTATGCTTCGCCGTTTTGCCTTTTTCCAGGGTGAACGGCCCGATATGCACCACTGCCGGTTTGAAGCGGTTGATCTGCGCGGCGTTTTTTGCTTTTTGGTTGATGGCGTCGCCGCCAATGCTGAGGATGCGCTCCAGTTTTGCGCCGTAGGCGCCCAGCACGTAGTCGTACATGTCCCAGGT
The DNA here is from genome assembly GCA_016716135.1 of Lewinellaceae bacterium. Taxonomy (GTDB): domain Bacteria; phylum Bacteroidota; class Bacteroidia; order Chitinophagales; family Saprospiraceae; genus M3007. The sequence continues at coordinate 241,102 of JADJWX010000004.1, forward strand.
GGTTACGCCCAATGCCTCACGGGCGAAAAAGAGATCGCCGGGGTTAGGCGTTTTAAAGCGCGTGAGGTCGAGCAAACCCTCGTCCACGATGGCCAGGGTGTAAGTGCAGGCCTTGCCCGAGCTTTCCCGGAGGCTCACGGTGAACGGCTCGCCGGGCTTCAACACGTCGGGCATGTCGAGTTGGGGTTTCAACTGCGAACCCGGATTTTCCACGTTCACCGGCATCACCCCGTACATGCGAATGGGCAGGTCGTTTTTGGTTTGCGCATGCGGTTGAAACAGGCTGACATGGGCGTACACCGAGGGCGCCATGTTTTCCGTAGCGTGAAATTTGAGGGTATTGTCGCCGGTTTTGGCTTCGTACCACTGGTGGAGCAAGACCCGCGTGCCGGTTTCCAGGGTGAGCAAAATACGCCCGTCCTCGCTGGCAGGTACCTTGAGCGTTACTTCGTCGCCTACCGCATATTTTTCTTTTCCTACGGAAAACGGCAACATAGCGGCGGCATTCCGGCTTTGGATATCATTCAACTCGTCGGGTTGGCCGCTCCAGAAAAAGTCGCCGGCTGCGTGCCCGCCGTCCGGGTCGGACACGCGCACCAGGAAGCGCCCCCAGTTGTTGGGCCGAACGGTCCAGGTAGCCAAGCCGCGCCCATCGGTGGTGAGGGTGGTTTTTTCGACGGCATTGACGTGGTTGGCCGAGTTGAACTGGGCCACGTTGCTGTTGCGATCTTCCTCCCACCACCAGCGCCAATCGCAGCGGTACAGGCCTACTTCGATGCGTTGGCCGGGCATGGGTTTGCCGTTTTGGTCCACGCAGGCAAACTGGAGTTGACCGCCTTTACGATCGATCGTTTTGGAACCCCAACTGTTTTTCGGAATGGACACGCCCACAAACCGCTCGAAGGGGTAGTAGTCGAAGGCAATGTTGTCGGTGCTGAAATCGCCGCTGTTTTCGAAAGCCCGGATTTTGAAATTGGCGATCAGCTTGCCCGGCGCATTTTCCTGGTTGCCGAGGCGGAGCGGGATGTTGGCCTGGCCGTTGTCGTCGAGCCGGGCGTCGAACAATACTTCCGGTTCGCTCCAGAGGTTGCGCGCCGGATCGTCGAACACAAAATCCCTGAAGTTTTTAAACTCCGTTTGCGCCAGCCGGAGTTGCATTTCAACCACCGCTTTCAGGCCTTTGGCCGTAGCGCCGTGCAGCCAGTTGACCTGGAGTTTGCCGGTCGAGCTGGCATCGCCTGCGCTCAAACTTTTTTTGCCAAAATCGAGGTTCATTTTCAAGCGGTTGGGCTTGACAGTTTCGATTTTCAATTGTTTGCTGAATGTGGCGCCGCCTACCTGCACTTTTGCGGTCCAGTTGCCCGTAGGTGCATCGGCGCGGGTGGCGCAGTGGAAGGGGTAAACGCCGCCCACAGCCTGTGCCGAGGTGGTGCGGTACTGCATGGCGCCGCGCGGGTCGGTAAGTTCGAGCGTCACCGGGTGGCTGGCCGGTAGGTTGCCTTTTTGATCTTCCAAAACAAAATTCAGGTACAGCGAATCGCCCGGGCGCCACACGCCCCGTTCGCCGTAGAGGTAGCCTTTGAGCCCTTTTTGCGGCTCCACGCCGGCTACGTCGAAACGGCTGAGCGACAGGGAACTCCCGTCGGCCATACGCAGGTACCCGCGCCGGTCGCCGCGGGTGGCGACGATCAGGAAGGGCGTTTCGCGCAGTTCATCGGTGGTGGCAATGCCGTTGCCGTCGGTGCGCATTTTGGCGATGGATTGCAGCTGGTAGTTGAACAATTCCAGATCGACGCCGCCTTCCGGCTGTGTGGTGTGCAGGCTGTTCACCGAAACGAACAGCGAGCGGTCTTTCCCGCGTTTGGCCGTGATGCCGAGGTCGCTCACAAAAACGTTGCGGCGGGTAAAATGCTCGTAGTTGTAGTATTCCTTGGCGCAGGGGTTATCGCGGTTGCCCCACTCGTAATCGTCGTCTTCAGACCACCAGTAATCTGCATCGTTGCCGTAGTAAATACCGCGATAGCCGCCCCAAATGCTCACCAGGTTGCCGTTATCGTCGGTGCTGCCGAGATGGGCCAGGTTGTCGGCTTCCTGCCAGCTTTCCGTGGCGGGAGCCGCATCGCCGCTGGTGTTATTTTGGGCGGTTGTGTTACAATTGTAAATCGCATAACCACGCCGGAACGTCAGCCGTACCTGGTAAATCGCGCCGGGGTCCTGGTGAATAATTTCCTGGAGATCCAGGGCATAGCGCTGCCAAACCTGCGAATTGGCGTCGGGGTTGAGGTCGGTGAGCGCCACTTTTTTCTGCATGATAATTTTCCCGACGCGGTCGAGTTCCTGGTCGCCTTCCAGTTCATTGACCTGGAGGTATTGCAAAATATTGGAGTTGAAAATTTTAAACACCTCGACATCCACTGCGCGCAGCCCGACGGCTTCAAACGGGAAAATGATGGCGCCATCGGCCTGTTGCGGAATCACTGCACCGCGGCCCACCAGGCGCACGGAGGGTTTGAGGTCCTCGAAATTGAGCGGCCAGTCGCTGCGGCCTTTCATGGCTGCGCCGGCGATATTCCGGATACCGGCTTCCACGCGCAGGTTGTGCGCGCCGCTGATGCGCTGGCCGGGATATACGCGCACGAAGTTGCCGTCTATGACGAAGCGCAACGTGTAGTCATAATTTTCAATATGGATCAGGCCGTCCAGGATCTGGCTGTTATCCAGCGGGTCGGAGAAATTGAGCAGGACGTATTGTTCTTCGGATTGAACGACCCGGGTTTGCAGCACCACAAATTCATCCAGCGCGGGCACTATATGCTCCGTTTTGCCGGATTTTTCAATGCCCAGCGATTTGCCGGACCAGCTGAGTTCTACGTTGGAACGTACCGTCGAGCGCTCGATGTCCAGCACCGTAAATTCGTGCGAAAGCCCGTCGGCGCTGTGCGTCCAGCGAATGTTGAGGGTTTTGTTGCCTTGTTTGGCTGTCAGGGTTTTCTCCAGCGCAGCGGTTTCCACGGCATCGCTGGTCAGGATGCGGCCGATGAGTTGTTGTTTGCCCAGGTTGTTTTCAGAAACGGCGCGCAAGCCGTCGGTGACGAGTTCGAACGAAAGTTCCCGTACACGAAAGCTGAAGTCGAAAACCTGGGCGACTTCCGGAACATTGCCAAAAATTTTACCCAGTTGGACGGTGCCGCTGTACTTGGCGCCGTAGGGCAGGGCTTCTTCCGGCTGCAATTTGATGGTCCGGTCATCTTCCCAAACCGCCTTTCCCGCAATGGCGGGGCTGACCTGGAAAAGCCCGGCGTCTACCGGCTGACCGATCTTGTTTTGGCCAACGGCCGGATCAACAAAACGGACCCGGATGGCGTCGGTGCGGCCGATGTCGCCGCTCGTATAGGCATAAACGTAGCGGGCGATTGCCTGGAAATAGGCTTCGTTTTTAACCACTTTATTGCAGGAAAAATGGAGGGCCGCCAGGAACAAGGCAGCCGGCAGGAGCATTTGCTTTCGCATGGTCGTGTTTTTGGTTGAAATTGTGAATCGCGGATCAAAAGTAGTGTGAAGCAGACTGAACACCAACGGAAAGGGCGAATTTGAACAGGCCGGTCCTGAAATTATTTCAAAACGACGCAACGCGGTATTCAGTAACCCAAAACCGGTTGATGGTAGGTTATTTTTGTATGGATAACCAAGTCTGCGGACATTAATAGGCCGGATCGTTTTCCGGACGGATTATCGCCAACGTATACAAAATGACCATGCTAAAAACACTTTTACCAGTTTTAATCCTCTTCAGTTACTTCAATAATCAGGTGCAGGCTACCGGCCTGAAAATTTCCAATGAAATCCTGTTCGTCGAAGGCCCCCGCGACAACCGGCAGATGTATGCCATCCTCTACGTCGAATGGCAAAATGCCTGGAAAAATGATCGCAACAACGACGCCGTTTGGCTTTTCTGCAAATTCCTGTCGGGCGACGATGGTTACCGGCACATCACACTGAAACCAAGCGGGCACGCGGTGCTCCAAAGCATCCAGCCACCAGGCGTTAAGATAAACCTTGAAGTGTCCGGAGATGGCACGGGGCTGTTTATTTCCCCGGCTGAGGCTTTCCGGGGAACCGTTTCTTTGAAAATAAAGCTGGCCATTGATGCTGCACCATTAGCCGATTTCAATACCGACCGTGCCGCGTTTAAGGCTTTTGGACTTGAAATGGTCCATGTTCCCACCGGCAGCTTTTACGTCGGCGAATCCGATAGCACGGCTGCTTTTCAATACGCAGCATTTTACCAGCCCAATGAACAGGGGGGACACGCCGGACCGGTTTATATCCAATCGGAGCAAGCCCTCGAGTTTGGAAAAGATTTTAGTTACCGCGTGCAGCGCGGTATCTATCAAGGTGATGTGCAAGGGCCGGTCCCCGATGCTTTTCCCAAAGGCTTTCATGGGTTTTACATCATGAAATATGAGATCACGCAGGGCAACTATGCTGATTTTCTGAATTCACTTTCCCGGGAACAAAGCCAACTCCGCAACAATTTCGGCGGCAAGGGTTATTACAACTACCGGGGTACTATTGCGCTCAACGGTGAAAAATATTCCGCAGCCAGCCCCGACCGCCCCTGTAATTTTCTCAGCTGGGATGACGCCATGGCATTCGCCGATTGGTGCGCCCTGCGCCCGATGACCGAACTGGAATTTGAAAAAGCCTGCCGGGCAGATCGTAAACCCACCGATCGTGAATTTCCCTGGGGCAATGCCGACAAACTCCATGTGGAACGGCGCGTAAACCGTGCCGGCGACCTGGTACACCTCCAGGGCAAATCCGAGTCGGAACTTTTCCCCGACAACCTGGCCGAATTCGCCGCCTCGCCCTATGGTGTGCTGGACCTTGCCGGCAGCCTCTGGGAGCGCTGCATTACCGTGGGCGACAGCACGGGCCGGGCGTTCAAAGGCTCGCATGGCGACGGCAGGTTGTCTTACTTCGGCTTTGCCACCAACCCCGACTGGCCTTCCGGCGTGCAGGAAAACGGCGGGTTCGGCTTTCGCGGCGGCGGATTTTATCACCACGACCGGGGGTACCACGAGTTCAACCCCTTCAGCCCGGTTTCGTACCGCCCGTACGGCGCCTGGTCGGGCGGGAACCGCACGGAAGCGTACGGAAGCAGGCTGGTTCGCACCCGCTAGCGCGCTGCATTTGGGCGTTTTAGGATAGGGTTCATAAATCACGTCAACCTGAAATGCTCGCCGTAGATTATTTTATTCACCACGGAGACATGGAGAACACGGAGAATTAAACTCCATGGCCTCCGTGCCTCGTATGGTTGACGGGCTGTGCGAGCACTCGTCCTACGGCTCAAAGCCTGTCCATTACACACAAATCCGTTGAGACTAATTTTTTCGGCTTTCCGCGTGTCAACCCCACCCCCATCCCCTCCCCCCGCGGGGAGGGGGGCTTGATTTCGCGTTACTAATCGATTCCGTAAACGAAATCTAAAAAGAATTTGAGGGCAGACACCCCTCCCCGCGGGGGGGGGATGGGGGTGGGGTTGACGCACTGTTGAAAAATGAACTTAAGGCACAAAAATTCATTTTTGTCAACTTATGTGTAATGGACAGGCTCAAAGCCGTAGGACGAGTAGGGCCCTCCGTGTTCTCCGCGTCTCCGTGGTGATAATTTGGAATCGTCTGTGCATTCGGGGACTTATGATTCACCCTTGTCACAGTACTTATTTAACCCAAGTTGCAACCTGTTGCTTGAAATTGGTCTCTCGTTAATGTAAAAAAATCTATGAAACAACTACTGTTTACCATTCTTCTGTGTAGCGCCGTTTGTGCCACTTCCCAAACAACCCTTACGCCTGCCGACTGGCAGTCCGACCTTCGCTTTCTGCAAAACACCGTCCACCAGGACTATCCTTTTCTGTTCAAAAAAATTACGGCCGCCGACTGGGACGCAGCGGTGGAAAAACTGCACCAGGACATTCCCGCCCTGCAACCGCATGAAATCCTGGCCGGCTTTGCGCGCATGGTGGCACTTTTTGGGTACGGCCATACCGACCTCGGCTGGAGCCGGGCCCCGGTGCAGGCGCATATCGTACCGCTCAACCTGTATTGGTTTAGCGACGGCATTTACGTCGAGGGCTGCCGGAAAGACTATGCCGACGCGCTGGGCGCCCGGCTCCTGAAGGTGGAGGGCATGCCGGTGGAGCAGGCGCTCGCAGCAGTACGCCCCTTGTTGTCGGTGGAAAACGAGCAATATTTTAAAGCATACGCGCTCGATTTTCTGCTCACCCCGGAGGCGCTGCACGCCCAGGGCGTTGTCAAAACGCTGAAAAAAACGGTTACCCTCCAGTTGGAGCGCGACGGCAAAATCGTTGAAAAAACCTTTGATGCGGTGCCGACATTCCGTTTTCCAAGAAAATACAGCCTCGTTGCGCCGGACAGCGACTGGCTGAGCGTGCGCGACCGCGCTACCACACCGTTTTATCTGAAAAACCTGGACAAGATTTACTACTTCGAGTATTTGCCGGAGCAAAAAACAGTGTACATCCGCCACAGCCAGATCCAGGACGAGAAAGACGAGCCGATCCCGGCTTTTTACCAACGTGTGTTCGATTTTGTGGAAAAAAACGATGTCGAGCGCCTGGTTTTGGATGTGCGGCTCAACGGCGGCGGCAACAATTACAAAAACAAACCCGTGGTGACGGGGCTGATCCGCTGTGAAAAAATAAACCAGCCGGGCAAACTTTTCGTCCTGATCGGCCGCCGCACCTTTTCGGCCTGCCAGAACCTGGTGAATGAATTGCACAACTACACCAACGCCATTTTTGTCGGCGAACCAACGGGCGAGAACATCAACTTTTACGGCGACAACCGCCGCGTGGAACTTCCGAAAACCAAAATCCCGGTTTTTCTCTCCTTTGCCTGGTGGCAAGACAAACCGCAGTGGGAAAATGCCGACTGGCTGGCGCCGCATTTTGCCGTGGAACAGTCCTTCGACGAGTATCGCACCAACCGCGACCCGGTGCTGGACGCCGCCCTCGGTTTTTCCGCCGAAGGGATGGTGCTGGACCCCTTGGGTTATCTGAAAGAGCTGTTCATGGCCAGAAAACTGGACGAGCTGAAAGCCAAAGCGGTGGAAATGATAGCCGACCCCAGGTATAAGTTCATCAATTTCGAAAGTGAATTCAACGAGAGTGGCTACAATCTGCTCAACGGCGGCCAACTGGAAGGGGCGCTCTATGTGTTCCAGCTGAACACCGAACTTTTCCCAGAATCAGCCAATACCTGGGACAGCCTGGGTGAGGCCTGCTGGAAAACCGGGAAAAAAGACAATGCCATTGAATGTTACAAAAAAGCCATTGCGCTCGACCCTAACGGTGAGGTGGGGGAAAATGCGCGGAACATGTTGAAGCAAATTGTTGGGGAGTAATTTTTACTGGCCTACATCAACCACTTTTTCATAAACACCACCCGGCTCAGCAAACTGATCAGCAACACCGACAGTAAAATGCCGACTATGCCCACCAGCGGCGCGCCGATCGCCGGGTGAATTTCAATATTGAAAAAATAGTGGGGGATCACCTTGATGCCGAAAATGTAGCCGTTCTTGATCACGTCGAGGATCAATACGTGGATAAAATAAACACCGTAACTCAGGTCAGCCAGCCGGTTGAATGCCCGGTGAACACGCGGATACCGGGTGGCAAAAGTGCCCCAGTCAAAATCCTTAAGAAAAAGGAATAGCGCGAAGATCATGATGACCACATTCGGGCTGGAGTACACAAACACCCGTGCGTCGTATTCGCCGGCCTGCACCGTGAGCCACCAGGTGAGAAAAGCGCCTGTCAGCGGCATGGCCAACGCCAGGGGGTAAATCACTTTTTTCCAACTGCGTTTTATCGGGAAAGCACTCAGGTAGTAGCCCAATACGTAAAACCCGATGTAGCCCATCCAGCCGATATATTTGACGAAGATGATGCCCGGTAAAAAATGCTGGAGCGCGGTGATGGTAAAACTCAGCACCAGAAAATACTCGATGTCGCTGCGTTTCGCGTTTTGGATAAAAATCCGGAAAATAGGCGTGAGCAGGTACAGCCCGGTGATCATGGGGATAAACCACAGGTGGAAGTAGATGTCGTTGTAAAAAATGGTGTTTAAAACATCTTTCAACTCCGGCCAGGTACCGTAGTACATGTTTCCGCGGTACAGGTAGAGCAGGTAGATCGTTCCCCAAAACGCGAAGGGAATCAGCACGCGGCGCAGGCGTTTTTTTAAAAAAACGGAAATGGATTCCTGCTTGGAAGGGTTCAGCAAGAGCGCGCCGCTGATGAGGATAAAAAACGGTGTGGCCCAACGCAAATGCCCGTAAATAATATCGGCGGTCAGGAAGCGCACGTCCGGGTCGGCCGTCGGGTCGAAGGTGTACAAATAGCCGCCGACCGAGTGCATCTGTACTACGGCGCAGGCCGCAAATGCCCGGATATAATTGGCGTAAACCCGCTTGTATTGGCGCTGTGGGGCTTCCGCAAGGGGTACCGGCGCGTCGTTTTCGGTATGTGAAGTTGGATCGCCCATTCGAACTGCAAGGTTAGGGCATTTTGGGGAAATTTTAGAAACTGTGCCGCTTGCCTGAATTTTTGAATGCCGGAATCCATGCCAGGCCACCCGTGCCGGCCGCTATTTTCCACTCATTTTCTCCACGCCGGTCCAGTCGGCCGGCACGCCGTTTTGGTGGAAATAATTGGATTTTTCCAAAAAAAGCCTGGTCACGGTATCTGCCGGATGCCGGGCCAGCACCGCCTCAAATCCCGCGGAGGCTGCCAGAAAGTCGCGGTGGAAAAACTGCGCAACGGCCTGGTTAAAGCGATCCAGTGTTTCCCGTTTCAGGCGGATGTCCGGAGCCTCATCCCCATCGAAACATTCGTAAATGCCGACGGGCTGCTGCCGCCCTTTTACCTGAACAATACCCAGATAGCGCAAGCGATAGCGTTCCGGCGCAGGGATCTGTTGCAGGCTGTCTTCGCTGAGCAGGATATTGACGGCGTAGTAGGGCGTCAGGCTTTCGATCCGGGAGGCTGTGTTCACGGTGTCGGAAATGGTGGTGGCATCCAGCCGTTCCGCATCGCCGGTAATACCCATGATGAGCGGGCCGCTGTGCAGGCCCATGCCTACGCGAATGGTTGCCTGCCCTTTTTTCCGCCGGTTTTCATTGTAGGCCTGGAGTTCCGTTTGCATATCGATGGCGGCCTGCAGCGCCTGCTCTGCTGCTTGCGGAAAGATGGCCATGATCCCGTCGCCCAGGTATTGGTTTACAAAACCGTTGTGCTTGCGGATGACGGGCCCCATGCGGCCGTTGTAGGCATTGACAAACTGAAAATTCTCCTCCGGGGTCATGTTTTCCGCCAGGCTGGTATAGCTGCGAATGTCGGAAAACAACACCGTGACTTCGCGCTGGGTGTGGTCGCCCAGGGTTACTTCGGTGAGTCGTTCGTAGCCGAGCGCGCGGATAAATTCGTTGGGCACAAAACGGGCAGTTACGTCAAAAATGCGCAGCAGATCGAGTTGGGTGCGCACGCGTGCCAGAAATTCCTCCTTGCTGAACGGCTTGGCCAGGTAGTCGTTGGCGCCGAGTGCGAGGCCCTGCACCAGGTCTTTCACCTGGTTTTTGGCGGTGATCATGATGATGGGCAGCTCAGATGGCAGGTATTTTTCCCGGATGCGGCGGCACACCTCGTAGCCGCTCATGCGGGGCATCATCACGTCGAGCAGTACCAGGTCGAACGAAGGCTCGGTTTCCAGGTAGCGGAGCGCTTCCTCGCCGTTCCAGGCGTTGGTGATGTGGTAAGGTTCCTGCTCAAGGTGGTTGCGCAACACGTGGTGGTTGATGGGCTCGTCGTCTACGATCAGAATTCGGATCGATCCGTGCCGGTCGTGCTTCGGTTCGAATGGCCGGGGCTCGGGCATTGGGATTACGGGAGCAACATGTGCCGGCTCTGCGGGCGCCGCTGGTTTGGGCGCGTCGTTTTTTTTGCCGGCAGGCAGTGTAAAAAAGAACGCGGCGCCCTGTCCGGGTTCGGAGCGCAGCCAGATGCGACCGCCTTGCAGTTCGATCAGGTTTTTACTGATGGCCAGGCCGAGTCCGGTGCCGCCGAATTGCCGTTCGACGGAGCCGTCGGCCTGGTTGAACGCTTCGAAAATTTGCTCCTGATTTTCCCGAGCGATGCCAATGCCGGTGTCGCGCACTTCAATTTCTACTACCTGGTTTTCCGCGACATCTGCCTGCATGACGGCCGACACCGTGACGGCGCCCTGATCGGTAAACTTTATGGCATTGCCCACCAGGTTGAGCAGTATCTGCTGCAGGCGATCCTCGTCGGCCAGCACGGCCAGCTCCGCAGGTACCTGGTTGTGCAGGCGCAAATCCTTGTCCTGAACCAGCGGCTGGCAAATTTGCAACACCACATCCGTGAGCGCGTACAAGTCCACGTTGGTTTGCCGCAATTGCAGGTCATTGTCTTTTAACCTTGAAAAATCCAGCAAGTCGTTGACCAGGCTCGACAGGCGGCGGCCCGACGAAATGATCAGCGAGAGTTCCTCACGTTGTTTTTCGGCAGAAAACGAACCGATGCCGTCGAGCAAACTTTCAGACAAACCGATGATGCCGTTGAGCGGGGTGCGCAATTCGTGGGAAGTGTTTGCCAGAAACTGGTCTTTGAGTTTGTCGGCATTGCGCAATTGTTCGTTGATCTGCTGTTCGCGCTGGAGGTGCTGCGCCTGGCGGCGGGTCAGTATGCGCACCAGCCCGAAAAGCAGCGACCCGAACAAACCCAGGTACAGCAGGTAGGCCCACCAGGTTTGGTACCAGGGTGGCAGAATGGTGAAGGCGAAGGCCTGCGCCTGTGCTTCCCGGGCGAAGGCATTGCGTGCGCGAACCCGGAAGCGGTAATCGCCGGGAGGCAGGTTGGTGTATTCTTTTTCCGTCTTGGGGCTCCAGGCCGACCAATTGTGATCATATCCTTCCAGCAAAAAACTGTACAACGTATTTTCCGGGCATTCGAATCCCAGGGCGGCAAATTGAAAAGCCAAAGAATTTAACCGGTGAGCCAGAGAAAACTGTGCGGGGGCGTTGCCCTGCCAGTCCCGGACCAACGTAGAGTCGGTATTGGCTCGCACGGTGCGCAACAGCACGGTAAATGCTTGTTGGTAATAGTGGGTATCGGGCATGGCGCTTGCCTCGAAGCGGTAAAGCCCCAGGGCGCCGCCCATCCAGGTGAGGGTTTCGTTTTCGGTGTAAAAACCACCCTGGAACATATCGCGGACATCCGGAAGCACCCCGAAGGGTTGGTAAACCCGGGTCCAGCTGCTATCCGCGTTTTCGATGCGCCACTCGAGTTGCGTGCCGTTTGCCGAAGGCGCCCAAACCCAGGTGTTTCGGCGGGGGCCGGTGGCGGCCACCCACACGGGGAGCGCGTTCCGGGATTGTTCTTCGGTGAAATACAGCGGCTGGAAGTCCTGTCTGCTCGAGTCGAATTGAAAAGCGCCGAATTGCGAGGAGCGAAACAACAGCCGCTCGCCCCATTGAAAGATGCGGTGGTCGCCCACGGCGGGTTTGCCATTCAATTGGGCAAAGGCACGCGCACGGTACCCGCCTTGCCCGTCGGGCTGCAAACAAATTACCCCGCGATTTCGGGTGCCGGCCCAAAGCTGTCCCTGCGCATCTTCGGCCACCGAACGGATGAGCAGATTGTCGGCGCCGATGGGTTCGGGGGGCATCCACTGCCGGTTGTGCAGCCGGATTTGAAAAACGCCTTTATTGCCGCCGGCAAACACCACGCCGGCTTGCTTGCGTGAAACAGCCAGTGTATAAAACGGACCAAGGTCGGCCTGGTGCAGGCGCTCAATTTTTTTGCCGCCTTGCAGGGTATAAATCCCGGCACCTGTGGCCAGCAGGAGTTGCGGCTGTGTTTGCCCCGGCGCGGTTATGGTTTCGAGGGCAAATATCTGATCGCGGCGATCGGGGTCCACCAGTTTAAAACGGGAGGGTTCCGAGGGGTCGGAAGCCTGTGTCATGGCATATAAGCCCAGGTTTGTACCCACGTACAGGGTGCCCTGGTGGCGTTTGATGCAGAGCACGGCAGCATCGAGGCCCAGCGCCTGGTCCCAGTATTGAAAGGGGGCCCGCAGCGAAATCCGGTCCAGGCCGTGATTCATGGCAGCCCACAGCCCCTGTTGCCGGTCGAGGAATAAAAAGTGGACGGTATTGTCGTTCAGACCCAGCCCGCGGTTGATCTGGCGTTGCAACGCGCCTTCGGCATTGGTGAGGTAAATGCCCCCGCTCAGTGTGGCCAGGGCATAGCCGCCGTCGGGCAATTGAAGGCCGTGGTACAGCTCGTCGGTGCTCAACACCGGTTGCAGGGCCTGGAATCGCTCCGGCCGGCTGCGGTTGCCGGTGCTTGGGTCGTAGAGCCAGATACCGTTGGTCAGGGTGCCTGCCAGCAACCGGTTTTGGGAAAAGGGCAGGAGGAAAGCGACTGTTTCCGTGTTGAAATATTCGCCGCCGGGGAGTAGTTCGAATGTATTATTTCGCCATTGGCAGAGCCCTTTTCCGGCCAGTTTTAAAAAATAGCGGCCGTTTACCGCATATGCCCGGAGGTAAGAGTCGGGGATCGGGAGGGTGTGGAGGCGCTTCTGGTGGTAGAGAAAAAGCATTTGCCGGCTTTGGAAAAAAACCGTGTCGCCGAGTACGTGGACAGAGCGAACCACGCCAAAATTGCGCGCCGAATCCGGTAATTGCGCGCTCAGGGAAACATAACTGCGCCCGCCGGAGGCATCGGCCTGGAGGTAGCCGAAGTCGCCGGCGCCGCCGACATAAATCGTGCCGGCGCTGTCGGCTGCCAGGGAAAAAACACCGCCGTTGGTGCCGTTGGTGCGGCTCCAGGTATGGCCGTCGTATTCGAGGAGGCATTCGTTGTTGCCAACGTAGAGCATGCCGCGTTCGTCTTGCAACACGGCCCAGTTTTGGGCGCTTGCGCTGTATTCGCGGCTGTTGTAGTTCCGGATGATGGCTTGTCCTTGTTCCGGATGTGCCGTTGTTGGGGCTTGGGCCATACTCCGTTCAGGCGCCGGCATAAGCAGGCTGCTCACCAAGGCAATTTGGACAAAAAACACCTGTTTTTTAAAGGCAACACCTGTTTGGAATGGCATATTGAGCGGTGCATAACGGATCGTTCAGCGCATTTACCCGGCAGCGTTACAGCTGTTCCAATAGCTCTTTTGCCTGTTTTTGGTGTGCGTGATTGGGCTGGTTGGAAATCCGGGTCAGCGTTTGCCGGGCTGCGTCGGTTTGACCGAGTTTAAGTTGAGCCAATGCGGAATACCACTGTGCAGAATCCCAATCGAAACTTTCTTCACGTACTTGCGCCAGGGCTTGCAGGGCGGCTTCAGGATTGTCTGAGGCCAGTTGTGCGATGCCGAGATAGTAGAAGGCTTCCGATCTTCCGGTAAAGGTAGTGTCTGCCAATAAGCCTTCCAACTGCGCAATCGTTGTTTTGTAGTCGCCCCGGGCGAAGTGCCGCCGCCATTGTGTTGCCTGTTCGGCGCCGCGTGCTTCGGGTGCGGGCGGGATGGTGAAATTGGTGGCGTAAATTTCTTCCGGGGTGGCTGTAATGGTTGCATCGGAGCGGTTCATCAGCCAGAGCGGCAGGATAACCACAATGAGGCCGACCAGTACGGCTGCGGCATAAACGATACGGGCATACGAGGTCATTTTCCGGATGTTGGTTTTTGTCGGGTTGGGATACATTACCGTTGCGTCCATTTGGTGTTGTGGTTTAGCGTAGGTGATCAATTTCGCTTCCAACTCCCGGTCGCCTTCGGCCTGGATTGCCGCATACAGCGTGGCTGTTTCGGCGGCCTCGGCGGCAAACTCCGGATCGTCGGTCAAGCGTTGTTCGAAAGCATCTCGTTCCGCAGGCGGCAGTTGGTCGGTCAGATAAGCCCGGATTATATCGTTCATGTTCGTTTGCATAAGTTGCTGTCGCAATCGTTTTGATTTTAGACGGAAAGCCCGTTAAAAATATCAATGCCGACTGCAAGTTTATTCAAGTTTTTGATTTGCCCCAGCAATATTTAATACTTTTGGGCAAGAACCAAAGCAAGCGCAAACAGATGAGAACATCCCTCTTATGGCTTATCCTGATCGCAATTGCGGTATTTTTTTGTGGCCAGTCGCCAAATGAAAATCAACGCACGAAGGCGCCCAAGCCGTTCACCGAGGCAATGGCCATGGTCGAAAAGGCCCAGGCATTCCTGGAAAAAGATGCGCTGGATTCCACCCTTGTTTATGCCCGCCGGGCAGTTTCGTTATCAGAAGAAGGCCAAAATTGGTACGCCTGGGGGAAAGCCCAGGCTGCGATTATTATTACCGCATATTACCAGGATGAATGCCAGGAAGTTGCGGCCACGTTTTCTGATCTGGAAAAAACCGCCCGGGTCCATCTGGCGCCCGACAGTAGTTTCTGGGGCGACTATTACAACCTGGCCGGGGCAGTGTACAACGAACTGGGCAATTACGAGGCGGCACTGGAGTTTGGCCTGCGCGAGATTGCCTTTTTTGAAAAAACAGAAAATCACGCCGCCCTGGGTATCGCCTGCAACAATGTCGGCACGTATTACCGCAGCAAAGGCGACTTCGACCGCTCCCTGGAATACACCCTGGCGGCACTCCAGCATTTCAGCTCGGACCCGAAAACTACTGCGCAAGACATTTCCTGGACCTACAGCAACCTTTGCGGCACGCAATACCGAAGAAAAGTCTATCCAAGTGCAATTGAATATGGTTTAAAAAGCCTGCAAATTCTGCAAAAGTCTATTCCCGAAAGCGCTGCAGCCAGCGATTACATTGTGATTTATAACGACCTGGCGAATATTAATACCGAATTGGAGCAATACGAACTGGCGCTGGACTATTTGAAAAAGGCGCTGAACCTGCACCAGACCGGCCATGCCAGGCAGGAGGAAACCACACTGCACAATATCGGGTATGTCTACCGGATGATGGGGCGCTACCCGGAAGCCAATAACTACCTGAAACAAGCCATCGACCGCTACGGCCCCAAGCATCCCAATTACGCCAAAGCCTGCCGCCACCTGGGTTATATTGCACACCACCAGGGCCGGCTCGACTCGGCCCTTATCTGGCAGCAAAAAGCCCTGTTGGCACTTACGGATACTTTTCCTTACGAGGACGTCCTGGTCAATCCCGCGCCACAGCGCGTAAATGCCTACCTCGATTTTCTGTTTACGCTGCGCGATAAAGGCGAAACCCTGCGCCAATTGGCCGCGCAGGAAAATAAGCAGCACTATGCCGAAGCGGCACTGGCCACCTACGACCTTGCCGCCAGCCTGCTCGACAGCATGCGGATGGAGTACCAGGAAGGCTCCCGACAGTTCTGGAACGGCGAAGCAAGGCCGATCATGGAAAAGGCCATCGACCTGGCCATGGAACTGTACCGGAAAACCCAAAACCAGACCTACCTTGGCCAGGCGTTCCGGTACGCCGAACGGAGCAAGGCGTTGCTGCTGGCCGAAGCCCTGCGCGAGTCGGCCGCCAAGCAACAGGCCGGTATTCCGGAAGCCCTTTTAAAGGAAGAAAAGCAGTTGAAAATCGACATCGCTTTTTACAAAACCCGCATTTTCAGAGAACAGCAGCGCAAAACGCCCGACAACGATAAAATCCTGCTCTGGCAAACTCAAATACTCCATTGCAACCGCGACTACGATGCCCTGCGGGCTAAACTGGAGGAAGCCTACCCCGAATATTACCAGATCAAATACGAGCAGCCGGAATACACCATCGCCGCAATTCAAAAGAAACTGCCCCGACAAACCGGCCTGCTGGAGTTCTTTTCGGGCGACCGGGGGATTTATGCTTTTTATATAGACCCCAATACCGCCAAAGGCTACATGTTCCGGCCCGACAGCAGTTTTGACAACGCCCTGGAAGCCCTGCTGTTGACTTTGCGCGACCGCGGTCGCGCCATGGAAGAAGGGCGCAGCGCTGCGGCTATAGCCCGGTACAGCACCCATGCGACCGCATTGTTTCGCGCCCTGCTGGCCCCGGTTGGGCAAACCCTGCCGAAAAAACTGCTCCTCATCCCGGATGGAAAATTGGCCTACCTGCCTTTCGAATTACTGCTGACCGAAGATGCCGGCGCCGCAGAAAAACCGTCGTATGCAGCCTTGCCCTATCTGCTCCGCCAATCCATCGTGCGCTATGAATACTCGGCAGCACTGGCCCTGAATCCACCCGTGCGCCGGAAGGTGAAGCAACTATTTGCCGGTTTTGCCCCGGGGTATTCCGGCGATTGGACGGCCCTTGATGCCCGGGGCGCCTTGCAGGAAAATTGCGCCGAGGCAAACCCGGCTGATTTTGCGCCGCTGCAAAACAACAAAATGGAGGTCAGCCAGATTGCACAGCAGGTGGAGGGCCGCGCTTTTCTTGGCGACGCTGCTACGGAAGCCCAATTCCGGAACGTTGCCGCCGAACCGCGCATCGTGCATTTGGCCATGCACGGTTTTCTCAACGATTGCGATCCCTTGTACTCCGGCCTGGTGTTTTCCAATAATTTGCCCAAAGTGGAGCAGGACGCAACGTCCACCGAAAACGACGGTATCCTGTACGCCTATGAAATTTACAACCTGCGTCTGAATGCCGAACTCGCCGTGCTCAGCGCCTGTAATACCGGCAGTGGTAAACTCGCCAAAGGCGAAGGTGTCATTAGCCTGGCACGCGCCTTTAAATATGCCGGTTGTGCCAACGTGCTCATGAGCCTGTGGCAGGCCGATGACCAGGCAACCGCCCAGATCATGCGCGATTTTTACCGGTATCTGCGTGTGGATGGCATGGATAAAGACGCGGCGATCCGGCTGGCAAAACTGGACTACCTGGACAACAACAGCCGGAACCATCCATTTTTTTGGGGCGCTTTTGTGCTGATCGGTGATGACCAACCGATGCATCGCGGTATTCATTGGCTCTGGTACCTGGCCGGGCTGTGCCTGCTAGGGCTGGGCGGCTGGTATTTTTTGAAAAAACGAAAATCAAGCCTTGCCTGAACAGGTTTTCTTGG
This sequence comes from Lewinellaceae bacterium, assembly GCA_016716135.1. GTDB lineage: Bacteria > Bacteroidota > Bacteroidia > Chitinophagales > Saprospiraceae > M3007. The sequence goes on from JADJWX010000004.1 coordinate 258,233, forward strand.
AAAAACGGCCTTGCGCCGTTGAGAATTCCGGCAGGTTCTCGTCAAAATAAAACATAACCCTCCTCAATTTGCCTGAGAAAAACCGAATTGTTCACACATTAAAAATGAAAACATTATGGCTGAGACCACAAGAATTAAAGTGAAAAATGCCCAAGCCGGCGATCCGCATTTATCCTTTACCCTGCAATCTGAAGACGGCGGAACCTTCCCGGCCCAGGTTAAAGCAACCGCAAATGTTACCGGCATCGGATCGTATACTGGCAGTGACACCCAGAACGGAGGCAGTGCTTCGGACATCAATTTTACCATCCAGTTCACAGACCCGAATTACACCCGCGAACAGTCGCTAAACTACAGCCTCTCCTTCGAGGTGCCCGGGGCAAGGCCGGGTACTTGGGTGCCTTTCGGCGGTACGGTGGATGACGGCTCGGGTTCCGTGGCGGCTACCCATGACGCTGCTGCTGCGGATGTTGAGGTTATAGCGGAGGCAGAACCTGCCACGACTGCGCAGCAAGGCAGTGCCGGCAGCGGCGCCAAAAACAAGGGATGCCTGGCTTTTTTGGGCATGCTGCCGTTTTAAGGGTATGTCGCCGTTGCGCAATGTCTATTAACGGAAGGCGCCCCGGATTTACACCACGAAGCACGCAGCGCACAGTGTGAAATATCCTGTGTTCTACGTGTTTTCGTGGTGCATAAAATACGCTGTAACGGGCCCTTTTCTACAGATGCCCCGGAAGTTTGCCTGTTTTCCCCAGGCGGTGCAATAGTTATTTTGCCGTGTATTTCCCCGATAAATGCATATTGTGTCCGCTTTCTATTGTTCATGTTTTTAAAAATGAAAACATTATGGCTGAAACCACGAAGATCAAAGTAAAAAACGTACGGGCTGCCGATCCGCAACTGTATTTCACTCTGCATTCCGATGATAACGGCACCTTCCCGGCCCAGATACAGGCTACTGCATCCTTGGCCGGCAAGAGTACCTATATGAACAGTGAAGTACAGGCCGGTGGCACCACCGCAGATATCAATTTTGACATTCCGTTTACCGATGCAAATTATGCCGACGAAACGGAGCTGACCTACATCATCACCATTCAGGTGCCCGGCGCCGGTGGCCGGGGGTGGGTCCCGTTCACCGGTACGGTGGAAGACGGCGAAGGTGTAGTGACGGCAACGCACGATGGCTCTGGAGGCGCTGATGTGGAGGTTTTGGTGCAGGATGACCCCGGCACAACGTCGAAGCAAGGAGGCGGCGCCGGCGCCAAAAACAAGGGATGCCTGGCTTTCTTAACGATGCTGCCATTTTAGGCGAGCCTCTTAAATCATTGGGATTTTGTCCAACCGTTCTGTGTTGATACACACGGCAAGTCTACATTGATATCCGGGCGAGTTTGAATACATCACCCGGAGAGAGACCAGCCAGCAGGGGAAATCACCAGTAAGTTCATCCCCTTCAATCCCGTTCGTATGCCAGCAAGTCACCCGGCTGGCAGTCCAGCACCTTGCAAATAGCCTCCAGGGTACTGAACCGGATGGCTTTGGCTTTTCCGGTTTTGAGTATAGACAGATTGGCCAAGGTGAGCCCTACTTTTTCCGAAAGTTCATTCAGCGACATTTTTCGCTTGGCCATCATTACATCCAGATTAACAACGATCGGCATGGCTCAGACAGTTAATTCATTTTCGGATTGAAGTTCTACCCCGCGCTTAAAAATTTGCGAAATGATAAACACAAGGCCGGCAGCAAACAAGAATTCTCCCGATGCCCCGATGGGGTACACCTCCCCGGTTGTTTTCAGCAACCAGTCGGCATGCGCACTACTTACCAGGGCAACAAGCCAGATTCCCAACAAGACATAGCTGATCTTTTCAAGCATCAGCGCCACTTCAACTTTAAAGGGATTCAGCAATTTGACCTCCGCCAGTGTTCTGATTACCAGAAAAACCACGTAGGCTTTCATGCCCGCCAAGGCAAACATGAAGGAAGCAGCCTGCGCATAGTACCAGAAACTGAACCGCCGGAGCGCATATAGATCCAGTCCTTGATACAAATTTTTAGCCGCCTCCGGGTTTACACAGCTAACACCAAAAGAAACCAGGATTGCCCCGGCCTCAATCATTAGGCCAATGCATACTACCCAGGCTAAAATGTGCATCACGATGAGTATCTGTTCGGTTCTTGATTTAGTCATCATATTCGTCCCAGTTTGTTGTTTTGAAAAGTTGAATGTGCAAGTATCGCTATATTTTTATTGAATAGCAATAAAAATAGACCGAATCTCAATAATTTCCCAAAGAAAGGTTGCCGATATAATTTCAACACGGTTAACTAACCGGACGGAAAACCCCAGGCATTCTAAAAAATCAGCCCAGGCCTTGCCCTTTTTTCTAAAGCCGTGTATCTTTGGCGAATATTCGCTAAAGTTAAAATTTTCCAAAAACATGACAGATACACTGGTGCAAAAAGACGTCCTCAATGGTGGTGAGTTTCTCATCCGCGACGCAAAACCTGAAGACGTATTCATCCCGGAGGAACTCAACGAAGAACAGTTGATGATCAAAAAAATGTCAGAGGACTTCCTGGAGCAGGAGATTTTTCCAAACACGCAAAAAATTGAAAAACAAGAAGATAACATTGCCCCTAAAATCCTGAAAAAAATGGGCGACCTGGGTCTCCTTGGCGCCCACATGCCGCAGGAATACGGCGGCATGGAGCTCGACACCAACACCAACACCGTCATTTCCGAGGTTTTCGGCCCGGCGGGCTCCATCATTGTTTCCTTTGCCGCGCATACCGGCATCGGCATGTTGCCGATCCTGTACTTCGGCACAGAAGCCCAAAAACAAAAGTACCTGCCCGGCCTGATCAGCGGCGACCTGAAAGCCGCCTACTGCCTGACGGAGCCCAGCAGCGGCTCGGATGCGTTGAATGCCAAGTCGCGCGCCGACCTGAGCGCCGACGGTAGCCACTACGTGCTGAACGGCCAGAAAATGTGGATTTCCAATGCCGGCTTTGCCGATATTTTTATCGTATTCGCGCAAGTGGGCGGCGATAAGTTCACCGGTTTTATTGTCGAACGCAATTCCGAAGGCCTGACGCTCGGCGCCGAGGAAGACAAAATGGGCATCAAAGGCTCCTCCACCCGGCAAGTATTTTTTGAAAATGTAAAGGTGCCTGCCGACAACGTGCTCGGTGAAGTTGGCAAGGGTCACCTGATCGCCTTCAACGCGCTGAACATCGGGCGTTACAAACTGGGCGTCATGTGCATCGGCGGTTGCAAAAAAGCCATTTCCGTTGCCACCCAATACGCAAATGAGCGCCAGCAGTTCGGACAATCCATCGGCAACTTCGGCGCTATCCAGCACAAACTTGCCGAAATGGCGATTCAAACCTTTGCCGGCGAAAGCGCCATGTACCGCACCTCCCAACTCATGCAGGATAAAAAAGCCGAAGGCACTGCCGCTGGCAAAACCTTTGGCCAGGCAACTTTGGAAGCGGCTGAAGAGTACGCTATCGAGTGCTCAATTTTAAAGGTATACGGCTCTGAAGTAACCGATTTTTGTGTGGACGAAAATGTCCAGATTCACGGTGGCATCGGCTTTAGCGAAGAATATTCCGCTGCGCGTGCCTACCGTGACAGCCGGATCAACCGGATCTACGAAGGCACCAACGAGATCAACCGCTTGCTCATGGTCGATCAGCTGTTCAAACGCGCAATGAAAGGCAAACTCGACATTGTCGGGCCGGCCTGGGCGGTTCAAAAGGAACTGACAGCCATGCCGTCTTTTGACCAGGCCGAGGGTGCCTATGCCGAAGAGCAAAAAGCCATAGCCGATTTCAAAAAAATCATTCTGATGACTGCAGGCGCCGGCGCCAAGATGCAAATGGACGGAAAACTCAACCTGAAAGACGAACAGGAAGTTTTGATGAACGTAGCCGATATGTTCATTGACCTGTTTGTGGCAGAGTCCCTGCTTTTACGCGTACAAAAGCTGGCAGGGCGTGCGGAAAAACCACAGGCACAGGAATTGTACGACGCCATGCTCCAGGTTTTCCTGCACGACGCCACGGCGCGTATGAGCAAAAATGCCACCGACGCCCTGGCTTCGTTTGCCGAAGGCGATTTGCTGAAAACCTTCCTGATGGGTGTGAAGCGTTTTACCAAATATCCGCCAGTGAATGTGAAGGAAAAGCGTCGTTTGATTGCGGGGGCCTTGCTGGAGTCGAATGGCTGGGCGTTCTAGCCAACACTATCGTTGAAAAAAATCTGCGCCGCAACCGGATAAACTTCCGGTTGCGGCGCAATTTTTAAAGATCAGTTTTTCTCCTGCTTAGAGTTTTTCCAGTTTTTCCCTGGAGGCTGTAAAATCCGGGTTCAATTCAAGGGCTCTTTCAAAACTTGCTTTGGCATTTTCCGTATCACCTTTTGCCAAATAAGCATCGCCCAGGCTGTCGAATGCATTCCAGGAGTTCGGATTCAGTTCGGTATTCATCCGGAAAATTGCAATTGCCTCGTCTGTTTTTTCCTCTTTCAGTTTTTCATACCCGGCTACATTCATATCCCATTCATAAAACACCACATCGTCCCGGGTATTCGATTTCAGTGCATCAAATTTTTCCTGAGCGGCGTCTACGCCTTTTTCGTCCATCACGTCTTTCACCACATCTGCCCCGGAGGTCTTGGCATCCGAGAAGTCAACCAATTCAACCTCATAGACGATATAATCGCCTTCCAGGTTATTTGCCTGATCTTCGTCTTTCAACAATTCCTTAGGTACCTCCAGCCGGTAAGTGCCACCGCGCTGCATGGTGTTTTTCATAACCTTGTAAATGGCGGTCGACTCTTTGTCGGTGTCTTTATCCACCACACCATGAATGACCACGTTCATATCCCGGTTGGTAAAAAGTTGATCGCCTTTCGGGTTTTTCACCGCGACATTGATAAAGTAATCCTGCCCGGGAGCGGGTTTTCCTCCTTTTCCTGCACGCAGGGTTTGAACTTTGATGCCGGATGCGGAAGATGCGTCGTCCTGTGCATTTAGCTGAAATGCGCAAGCAAATGAAAGGACCAGAGCAAACAGAAATTTAGTTTTCATCATATAAAAGTTAAAAGTGAAAAGTGCTGGTTTGCAGGAAATAGCGTTACACTTCTTACAGGCTACTGGGATAGCCAACGGGGCATGGGGTTGCCCATTTTCACTATTAAATACCGGGGAATATCATCGGTTATCACCTAAAAGTACAAAAAATTTGGTCGTACCCTACAGGAGTAACAATTTAATTACAAACGTTTGGTCGATCCGCCCCCGGGTATGACGACGATTTTCGCAAGAATGTGGTTTTGTATTTTACCTTTGGCCGAAGTCAATCGGAAGGCTCTGCAATCCGGTGTTCCAATTTTTTTGCGTCGGAAAATTTTAAAATTAACATGAAAAACGCGCCAAAAATATTGCTTGGAAGACGGGAAAAGGTAAATTTTCCGGCGCTCCGGTTAAAGGATATCGATGCCAAAGTGGATACCGGCGCTTATACTTCCAGCATACACTGCCACGATATCCGGGAAGTGGACAACCAGCTGTATTGCAAATTTCTTGACCCGGCACATCCGGATTACAATGAGCAGGAATTCCGGTTCAACACCTACTCCCGAAAAACCGTAAAAAGTTCGAACGGTCAAATAGAAAACCGATATAAAATAACGACAAAAATTGAGCTGGACGAAAAGCAATATTCGATTTCCTTAACGCTCACAGACCGGGCTAATATGAAATACCCCGTTTTGCTGGGGCGCAAGTTTTTGTCCCGGAAATTCATTGTTGATGTTTCTCTGAAATATCAGTTAAAAACTAACAATTCAGTCATCGGATGAAAATTGTAATTCTATCCAGAAACCCGAAACTCTATTCCACCAAGCGCCTGGTGGAAGCCGGTCATAAAAAAGGGCATGAAATGCTGGTCATTGACCATTCGAAATGTGATATTATAATTGAGAAACGAAACCCGCATATAATTTATAAAGGTGAAAACTTAACCGGTATCGATGCTGTAATTCCCCGGATCGGCGCTTCGATCACGTTTTACGGCACCGCCGTAGTCCGGCAATTTGAAATGATGAAAGTGTTTACAGCCGTTGAATCGCAGGCGCTGGTCCGTTCCCGGGATAAACTGCGGAGCATGCAAATCCTGTCGCGCGCCGGCTTGAGTTTGCCTAAAACCGCCTTTACCAATTATTCCAGGGATGTTGCGGCAATAATTAAACATGTCGGCGGGGCACCGTGTGTGATCAAGTTGCTGGAAGGCACCCAAGGCGTCGGGGTTGTACTGGCGGAAACAAAAAGCGCTGCCATTTCCGTGCTGGAAGCATTTCACGGCTTGCAAGCCCGGGTAATCGTACAACAGTTTATCAAGGAAGCCGGCGGCGCCGACGTCCGCGCGTTTGTCGTCGACGGGGTGGTGGTCGGCGCCATGAAACGGCAGGGCAAACCCGGCGAATTTCGTTCCAACCTGCACCGCGGAGGTACCGCCGAACTTATCGAACTCACGGAGGAAGAGGAAAATGCAGCGCTCAAGGCAGCCAAAGTGCTGGGCCTGGGTGTTGCCGGTGTGGATATGCTGCAATCCAATTCCGGGCCGATGATCATGGAAGTCAATTGCTCGCCCGGGCTCGAAGGCATCGAAGCAGCCACCGGGAAAGATATTGCTGCAAAAATTATTCGTTATGTCGAGCGAAATGCCGGATAAAGTCCTGAAAATATTGAACACACCGGTGCTACCGGGTCAAAGCCTCACCCTGAGCCTGGACATTGCCCGGCTGCATACGCACACAAAAATCGAGGTCCCCATCATCGTGGAACGGGCCAAAAAAGACGGCCCCTGCCTGCTGCTGCTGGCCGGCATCCACGGAAATGAGGTCAATGGCGTGGAGATCGTCCGCCGCATCGTAGCCGGCAAATACAATAAGCCCCAACGGGGCATGGTAATCTGCGTACCTGTGTTGAACGTTTTTGGATTTCTGAATCAAACCCGGGAATTCCCTGACGGGCGCGACCTGAACCGGTTTTTCCCGGGCTCCAAAACCGGTTCACTGGCCAGCCGCTTTGCCTGGAATTTCATGAAACATATCGTGCCGCACATCGACTATTGCATCGACTTTCATACCGGCGGCGCCAGCCGGTTTAATTACACGCAGCTACGCATCGACCGCGACAAACCGGAATGCCTGGACCTGGCCCAAGCATTCGGCGCCCGGTTTATCATTTATGCCCCCAACCGCGAACGGTCTTTTCGGCAGGCTGCCGGCAACCTGGGTAAATCTGTTTTACTTTTTGAAGGCGGAAAAACACTGCACCTCGACCGCTCGGTGACCCAGGCCGGTGTCGAAGGCACCATCCGGGTAATGCATCATTTAGGCTTGCGTGATTTTTCCAAAGAAATCGAGCAGTTTCACAAAGTGCCCAAACCGGTCATTGTCAAAAAATCGTCGTGGATACGGGCCAAATATTCCGGCATGTACCGTTCGGCCCTGAAAACAGGGACAAAAGTGCACAAAGGCGACATTATCGGCACCATCACCGATCCGTTCGGCAAGTTTCAAAGCAAAGTAAAGGCGCCCTTTGACGGGTACATCCTTGCGTCGAACCACCACCCCATCGTCAACCAGGGCCATGCACTGGTGCATTTGAGTGAGGAGTTGGCCTGATGCCGGCACACGACAGACGGCTATGCCGAAGCGCCTTGCCCGCCGGAATATTTTTGGTGGCCGTTACCGTTGGCTACCCGGATTTAGCATCTAAAATCAAGTAAAAATGCTCAAGTGTGTACAACGAATTACCCGTTTCATTCTGCTGCCGGCATTACTGGCCGGTGTGGCATGTGGCGCCCCGGAACCCGAAAGCCCGGCCCTACCCGACACCGGATTCAACATGCCCTACCAATTGGATGCTCCGGATGCCGTGATCGATCTGCCCGGGGCCTTGCGCGAAATTTCGGGCCTCAGCATGGCGCCGAACGGCCGGCAGCTTGTGGCTGTAAATGACGAAAAAGGCCTGATCTATTTCTTAAATCCCGAAACCGGAGCAATAGAAGGGAAGCGGGAATTTGGCAAACCCAACGACTACGAAGGCCTTGCAACCGCCGACAGCACCATTTATGTTGTGAACAGCAAGGGAACGGTCTACCAGGTAGGGTCCGGGGGCAAAACTGCCGACTACCCTACCCCGCTCAACGGCAGTTTTGATGTGGAAGGGCTGTGCTACGATGCCGGCCAAAACCGCTTGTTGCTCGCTTGTAAAGGCAGGGCCGGTAAGGGAGAAGCCTTCCGGAATAAAAAAGCCGTATACACCTTCGATCTGAAAAAAATGAAATTGCAGGATGAGCCGGCCTACCTGATACGGCGCAGCGAAATTGCCCGGTGGAAAGGCGGCTCGGGCACTTTGTTTGCCAGAATCAATGAATTTTTATCTACCGATCAGGCGCCTTCGGCATTTGGTCCATCCGGGCTGGCCGTTTGTCCGACAGATGGCAACCTTTACATCGTGGCATCTGTTGGTAAAGCCCTTGCGGTAGTCCGGCCCGACGGCAGTTTGGCCCGGGTTCAGCGGTTGCCGGCAAGCCGGTTTCAGCAACCCGAAGGTATTTGTTTTGACTCGGAAGGGCGGCTGTATATCAGTTCGGAGGGCAAGAATGGCATTCCTGGTCGTATCTTTCGCTTTTCATTATCGAATCCGGAATAACCTGTTTGAAAGAATTTTTTTAAAAAAAGTTACTGTCCAAATGAAATACCAGGAATTAATCCAGCAGGCAGAAGCGCACATTGAACAACACAGCGGGGATCAGAAGATGCCCTGGATTGGTTTGATGGAAGAATTTGTTGCTGTTGTCAAAAAATCCGAGAAAAAAGCCAAAAAGGAAAAAGACAAAAGCACCAACCCGGAACGTACGATCGAAACGATGTTCCGCGTAACGGCGACCAACAGTCAGCGCCTCAGCGACCAGGCCGATTCCAAGGCGAATATTATGATCTCCGTGAACACGGTACTGATTCCGGCCTTGTTTTTCCTGCAAAATCTGGAAGGCAGCGAAAAGCTCGCCGTACCGATTTTAATCCTGCTGGCCGTTAATTTACTGACCATCGTATTCGCAATACTGGCCACCCGGCCGCAAATTCCAAAAGGCGTATTTACCCAACAGGACCTGAATGCGAAAAAAGCGGACTTACTTTTTTTCGGAAACTTTTATAAAATGAGTTTCAACGAATATTCCGAAGGGATGTTTAGAATCATGGGCGACCGCCAATTCCTGCATACGACACTGCTACTCGACATTTACAATCAGGGTATTGTGCTGGGCCGGAAATACAGGATGCTTACGATTTCGTACAATGTTTTTATGTTCGGATTAATCCTTGCTGTTCTGGCTTTTTTTGTGGTGTTAAATCCGAATTTTTTACACTAATTCCACCATCCGATGAAACAGGTAACGCTTGAACCACCGAAACAGCAAACGGCTGAAAACACTATAAATTCGGTTATTTCCTTTCAGCCGTTTTACCGCTACCTGCAGCAAAAATCAAAGCTGGAAAAAACGGTTAAGGTGGATTTTTATAAAAGCCTGATCCGTAAAATAGAATCATACCCGGAATTAAAAAATCCGGTCGAACCAACCGACATCGGCAAATACCGCGATCTGCTTGAATTAATTTACGCCCACCTGACCGGTATTACCACAGAAGAAACTGAGACATTGTGGGGGCTGGGACCACCCCGCCCGGGGCCGGTTTTTTACGGTACCGACAGCTGCTGCAACATGTTTGCAGAAAAAATTAACCGGATAAATCATAAGCCAGCCAGTTCCGATACGGAGGAGTACCGGCGCATGGAACGTGCGTTTGTATATTCATTGATACTGGAGCGCTATTATGATTTCAATCTATTGAATAAAAACGAAATGACCCAGAGTGTGATCGACAGCCGTACCAAATTGTCGAAATACTACCGGGTCAATGTGGATACAAGATTTATAGAGATCAGCCACAAGGGGAATTTGCCGGCACTGGACTTTGGCAAAATAGACGAGCAACTCCACAAGGGTACGCTATTTGAATATTTGATGAAGGTATTGCCGCTCCGAAATTTTACGTTCACCGGTTTTAACATAGTTTATTTCACCGAATTTACCGAACAATACGCTATTCAGCTCATCCGGAATATGTTGCTCGAGCGCTCCCAAAAAGGCAAGGAAGAGCGGATGGTTGAATTGATCCAGATATTGCGGACTATCGCAGGTTGTATTGACGTACACTTTGGTTTTATCCCGTTTGTGCGTTTAAATGAAAAACTGATTCTGGATTTTGGCTCAATTTCCAGTAGCGTTCTATTGGACTATCATAAAAAAAACGGGAGCTCGGATAACCGCGTACAGATATTTCTGGAAGAATTCATTCAAACATCGCGCTCGATTATTTTAAATAACGGCAAAAGTTCTATAGAAAAATCCATAGACATGAGCCAGATTTTGGAAGATGCCGGTGTTGTGGATTATGCGCTTTTGCCGCTCTATAACAACAGTGATTTGGTTGGCGTATTGGAGGTTTATGCCAAAAAAGAAAAAATCGTCGGGAAAAAATTACTGCTGAAAATTGAACCGGCATTGGCCTATGTCGCACAGTTAATGAAAATTGCCGTGGATGATTTTAATGGAATGATTTCCCGAACGGTCACCGAAAAATTCACCTCCATTCAACCTGCTGTTCATTGGCGTTTTAAAAAGGCCGCCTGGAATTTTTTGTACGACCGCTTACTCGAAAAGAAGGAAACCGATATTGAGCCTATTGCCTTTGAGCAGTTGTATCCATTGTATGGCGCTGTAGATATTCGAAATTCTTCCGTGGAGCGAAACCATGCCCTGGAACAGGACCTGCGTTATCAATTGAGGCTGTTGGCAGAAACCTTTGCCGGGCTGAAAAAAATCTATCCGATGGCCCTGCTGGATAAGATGATATTCGAGTGTCACAAGTGGCTGGATCGCTTAAACCCGGCCTTTTCAACGGAAGAATCTATCCGGCTCACCTATTTCCTGGACCGGGAAGCGCAACCGGCCCTCAATCATTTTAAAAGCCTGCACCCCGACGGCGCACAGCTCATCGACCGGTACTGCCGCGCCCTGGATGAAGTAACAGGAAAAGCACATGAAAGCCGGCGCAACCTGGAGGCTTCCACCCTGATGATCACCAAAGCCCTCGACGCATTTCTCGATAAATCGGAACAGGAAATGCAAAAAACCTATCCGTTTTTCTTCGAAAAATACCGCACCGACGGGGTGGAATACGACATGTTCATCGGCCAGGCACTGGCGCCGCAAAAACCCTTTGATCGTGTGTATCTCAGCAACCTGCGGTTGTGGCAGTTGCAGTCAATGGCTACGATCAGTCAGATGATCCGGAAAATGCACGCCGAAATGCCCAAGGTACTGGAGGTGACGCTCCTCATTTATGTCAACAGCGACCCGATTGACATTCATTTCCGGAATGACGAAAAACGGTTCGACGTAGAAGGCGGATACAATGTGCGTTATCAGATGATTAAAAAACGAATCGATAAAGTGCATATCCGGGACACGGACGAACGCCTGACGCAGCCGGATAAAATTGCACTCGTTTATTCCAACAAAGAAGACGCTGCGGAATACATTTCCCACATTCGTTACCTGCAAGGGCAACACGTCTTAAACGACGATCTGGAAGAACTGGAACTCGAAGAACTGCAGGGAGTTAGCGGATTAAAAGCCCTGCGGGTTGGAGTTCGTCTAAACAATTTGTCGAAAGGCTGAACTTTCGCAGGCATTTCCCAATAATTTTGCCGGGCAATATGGAAGTACGGGGCAAAATCCTGGCCGGTATCGCCGGCATGATTCTCTGCGATCTGGCGGGCATCCCCCTGGGCGGCCTGATCGGCTTTGCCCTTGGCGCCATAATCGGCCATCTGTTTTTTGACCGCCAACGCGAAATTACTCAGTCGGAACAGGAATTCCGGGCTTACAAACGCCGCCAGGGTGAATACTTGTACCATGTGTTCAGCCTGTGCGCCAAAATGGCCAAAGTCGACGGCCCTGTCAACCAACATGAAGTCAACCTGATGGAACGCCTGATCCGCCAACACTTCCGTTTATCAGACCAGGGGCGGCAGCAAGTGATCCAAACCTGGAATGCCGCCAAAAACTCAACGACCCCGTTTGAGCACTATGCCCAGGCTTTTTACCAGGACTTTGGCCGCGAGCGCTACCAGGTGCTGAATATGATGGATTTATTGTTTGCCACTGCTGCGGCTGATGGCGGTATGCACCAACTGGAAGAACAACTTTTGCTGCGGGCAGCCGGGCTTTTTCGCATTGGCCGCCTGCAATACGACCGTATCCGGTACCGGTATTACCAGGCTCCAAAACAACAGCCGCGCTGGTCGAAACTGGACCCGTACTACTCAATCCTGGGCGCACAACCAAACGAGCCACTGGATTCGATCAAACAAAAGTTCCGAAAACTCGCCATGCAATGGCACCCGGATAAACTTTCCGCCCGCGGCGCTTCAACCGAAGCGATCCGCCATGCCAAGGAGAAATTTCAGCAAATCAATGAGGCCTACGAAAAAATTGTGGAAGCCCGGAAATAACGATTGCCTGAAAGGTTAGCCAATTTCCCGTACCACAAAAAAACCGTCGGTACCCTGCGGCTGATAGAGCGGCATCAGGATGAGGCCGTCTTCCGGGGCATGGATGGGGCCGGAGGTGTCGTCGGCGAGGTGTTCGCCTTTTTGAATAGGTTGAAAATTGGAATAGCCCGGGCGCATATTAAATGCGTCGCCGGGATGGATGTGGTGGATATGCCGCAGCCGGGTCACTTTGGGCAGCGCATCAGTGAAGGTTTTTAGCAAGGATTCGTGACGGCTGTCGACATCTTCGTGTCGAATACAACCTGCGGCACGCAAGCAATTGATAATTGCCGCGATGGCATAACTGACAGCTTGCGGGTCATTGTGCTGCCCTGCTTCAAACGCAACGCCTACAGAATATTTCGGAAAACCCCGGTGGGCAAAATAGTTGCCGGAAGCAACATGGAGCAATGTGCCTTCAAGCCCATCCAGCATGCCCAGGATCACCGGAGCGTGCAGTTCTTTTGCCAGGCGCAAGCTGGCTTTATCATCGGAAGGGATGCAAAAAATACCGCCGTGCGCCGAAGTCGTATGCAGATCAAGCAGGATAAGCGCCTCCGGCTTGGTTTGGTCAATCTCGGCACGGATGCAGGCTGTAATTTCGGCCAGTTCCCGTTCCTCGGCCTGCAAAGTCTCCGGTTGTCGTTGCTGTATTCGTTGGAGGTTGGGTTCTGTCCAGAGCCGGTTCAAATCCCGCTCCACAAAGCGTTTCCCGGATGCAAATGCCTGGCAGTTTCCAATCAGGCCAACCAGTTTGCCGCGAAACGTAAACCCGGGATTGACCTGCGGTTCCCGCTCCAGCATCCGGAAAATTTCTTTGAGCGCCAATACTCCGGCAGGTTCATTTCCATGAACAGCCCCGAACACGACGACCAATGCGCCGGGTTCGGGGCCAGTGTATGTACCTAATATTCTATTCATAAATGGGCCGCAAAGGTAGCCGCTGTTCCAATACCCATCAAAATCAGCTGTTCTTTTTTGCCTTGGCCGCCCGTGCTTTGGCAAGAATTTCGGCACGCGTCATCTTCGGCTTGTCTGATGCCCCGGATTTCGCTTTTGCTGTTTTCGTTGCCCGCGTTGCCGTAGTGGTTTGCGACGCCTGTAGCTTTTTTGCATTCCCGGCATTCCCGGAAGTTGCAATTTTTGAAGGAGGCCGTTTCCCGGCATTACCGGCGTTTCCGGCGCGTGCCGCCCGTGCTTTGGCAAGCATTTCGGCGCGCGTCATTTTCGGCTTGTCCGATGCGGCCTTCTTCGCTTTTGCCGCAGGCTTACCGGCTTTTGCAGCGCGTGCCGCCCGTGCTTTGGCCAGCACCTCGGCGCGCGTCATTTTCGGCTTGTCCGATGCGGCCTTCTTCGCTTTTGCCGCAGGCTTACCGGCTTTTGCAGCGCGTGCCGCCCGTGCTTTGGCCAGCACTTCGGCGCGCGTCATTTTCGGCTTGTCCGATGCGGCCTTCTTCGCTTTTGCCGCAGGCTTACCGGCTTTTGCAGCGCGTGCCGCCCGTGCTTTGGCCAGCACCTCGGCGCGCGTCATTTTCGGCTTGTCCGATGCGGCCTTCTTCGCTTTTGCCGCAGGCTTACCGGTTTTTGCAGCGCGTGCCGCCCGTGCTTTGGCCAGCACCTCGGCGCGCGTCATTTTCGGCTTGTCCGATGCGGCCTTCTTCGCTTTTGCCGCAGGCTTACCGGCTTTTGCAGCGCGTGCCGCCCGTGCTTTGGCCAGCACTTCGGCGCGCGTCATTTTCGGCTTGTCCGATGCGGCCTTCTTTGCTTTTGCCGCAGGCTGGCCTGCCTTCGCAGCGCGTGCCGCCCGTGCTTTGGCCAGCACTTCGGCGCGCGTCATTTTCGGCTTGTCCGATGCGGCAGCTTTCTTTGGACGCCCCGGGCGCCCCTTGCTAACTGGTGCTGCGGCTGGTGTTCCCGCTTTTTTCGGGCGCCCTGGACGGCGTTTGGCAACCGGTGCTGCTACATCTTCTGCTGCTTTTTTCGGACGGCCTCTTTTGGACTTGGCTTCAGCCTTGTCGGCTGCGCGTGCTGCGCGCGCCTTTTCCAGAATTTCGGCGCGCGTCATTGCGGGTTTATCGGATACCTCTTTTTTCGGGCGGCCGGGTTTGCGTTTTTTTACAGTTTTGGTCTCAGAAGGCTGCTCGGCAATAGCGGATTCCGGCGCTTTGGATTTTTTGCTTTCTCTTTTCTTTTCGCCTTTGATTTTTTTGGCGACCAATTCTATATGTGCCAGATGATGTGCGCAATGCCAGGCATAGAGGGCAATCGCTTCCGGGAGTAAGACAACCGCCTGGCGCTCCGGGTGAAAATAGCCTCGTTCCAGGTCCTCGTCTGAAAGCGATTTCAGGAATTCAACCCAACGGGAGTGCAATGCGGTGAGCAAACGTATAGACGATTTTATAGAACCTTTGCTCGCATCGGCAGTTTCTGCCCAGAGCGCCTCTTCGTAAGGCTTGATAACCGGAGTAGGTTCAGTAGCCGTTAGTTTCATGCGCACGTAGGCGTTCATGTGCGAATCCGCCAGGTGGTGAATTACCTGGCGCGCACTCCAGCCACCGGGGCGGTACGGCATGTCCAGTGCTTCTTTAGATAACTTACCAACTACTTTTTTTAAATCTTTTGGCAAGCGGGCAATTAATTTAATATGCTTGCGCGTCATTTTTGGTGAATAGGATTTCCCATATTCGAATTGCCCTATCGGATACCGCAGTTTATTGATTTTCTTCATTTTTTATAGACGTTAGGAAATGTTAGTGTTGTTTTTAATTACATAGAAATTATAGAAGGATGGTTAATTCAGTTCTGATTTTTCCAATGCCATAGGTAACGACAGGCAACCGTTCTGTACGGACGCCAGGGCTCTGCGATTTCGGTCATTTCCCGATGCAAATCCTTACCCACAGTATTCAAATTATAGAGTCGGATAATCGCTTGTTGAATGCCAAGGTCATCTTTTGGAAAAACGTCCGGGCGGCCAAGTGTGAACATAAGAATCATTTCCACCGTCCAGCGGCCGACGCCTTTAATTTTGGTGAGCATTTGGATAATTTGCGTGTCATCATAATGGTCCCATTTGACCGCTTCAATTTTATTTTCAAGCGCATAGTTTGCCACATTTTGCAAATAAGAGGCCTTTTGCCGGGATAGACCCGTGGCACGCAATTGACCAGGATCTGTAACGAGCAGCAATTCGGGACTTGGATACTTTTCCGGAAACAATGTGCAAAAGCGGTTAAAAATAGTATCAGCTGCTTTGACACTTAATTGTTGGGATACAATAGAATTCAATAAATCAAAATAAACATTTCCGGACGGAGTGAATGGCTTAACGGAGGTGTTTTGTATTATATTTTCTAAAATTGAATCTTTCTTTAAATGCAAAATTGCAGATTCTAAATCCATTTCAACGAATATTTCTGACAAAAAATCCTGTTGGGTCGCCAAATATTGTTCCAAAGGTAAGTTTTGTTAGTCTAATGTAAAAAGAATAATATTGCCGGGCCAATTCCGGTCTGACAAGCTAATTATTCTGCACTATGGGATTCCAAAAAGTTACTACTGCCGATGATCAATCGAAAATGTTGCATTTCGTCCGGCACCTGCTCGATGATGTGCAGGCATTTGAATACATGCTCGAAAACAATTGGTTTGAATCGGATATCACCCGGATCGGGGCCGAACAGGAGATGTGCCTGGTACACAATAAAACGTATAAGCCGGCTACCATCAACATGGAGGTGTTGGAAAAACTGAAGGATGCCCCCTGGTGTGTCACGGAATTGGCTAAATTCAACCTGGAAACCAACTTGTCGCCGCGGGAATTTTCCGGCTCTTGCCTGCGCGACATGGAGGCCGAAAACCTCGACTACCTGGCAAAAATCCAGTCCGTTTTAAACAGTTTTGATGCCTCCATTGTGCTCTGCGGTATTTTGCCCACCTTGCGCAAACACGACCTGGATTTGGTAAACCTCACCCCCGTCGACCGGTATTATGCCCTCATGGCAGCCATTCAAAAACACCTGTTGGGCACCGCATTCGAATTGCGGGTGGAAGGGGTAGACGAGCTGTTGGTAAAGCATGACTCGCCGCTCCTGGAAGCCTGCAACACCAGTTTTCAGGTACACCTCCAGGTTGCTCCGGCCGATTTTGTAAAAATGTACAACATCGCCCAGGCGCTGGCTGGGCCCATGGTAGCCATTGCTGCCAACTCGCCCCTGGTGTTCGGGCGCCGGCTTTGGGCAGAATCGCGCATTGCCCTGTTCCAGCAAAGCCTCGACACCCGAACCACCTCCGACCACATGCGGGAGCGCCTTCCGCGGGTCAATTTCGGCTCCGGGTGGTTGCAGGGCGACATCACCCAGATTTACAAGGAAGACATCAGCCGTTTCCGGGTGCTCCTGGCAGGCGACATTGAAGAAGAATCGCTGCAGTTGATTCAGGACGGGAAAGTCCCGAAACTGCGCGCCCTGCAAATCCACAATTCCACGGTGTATCGCTGGAACCGGCCCTGCTACGGTATTTCACCCAATGGAAAACCGCACCTGCGCATCGAAAACCGGGTACTGCCCGCCGGCCCCACGCCGGTGGATGCGACGGCAAATGCGGCGTTCTGGCTGGGCGCCATGATCGGGATGCAATTGAACTATCCCGACGTGACTAAAAAGATCGAGTTTGACGACGTGCGCGATAATTTTTTAAAGGCAGCAAAATTTGGCATCGACAGCACGTTCAATTGGTTTGGCGATAAAAAAATCCATGCCCCTGATTTGATTTTAAAAGAACTCATTCCGCTCGCCAAAGAAGGCCTCAAACACCGGAAAGTACACAGCGCCGATATAAAAAAATACCTCGGAATTATAGAAGCACGAACCAAGGCACACAAAACCGGCGCCCGCTGGCAACTGCGGTCTTTTACCGCCTTAAAACAGCAGGTCACCAATGACGAAGCCGTGTCGACCCTCACCGCCGCCATTATTAAAAATCAAAAACAAAACACGCCTGTGCATACCTGGAAAGAAACTACGCTGTCGGACCTGGAAAACTGGCATCCCTCCAAATTGAAAGTAGAGGAGTTTATGTCGACCGACCTGTTTACGGTACAACGGGACGACCTGGTCGAACTCGTCGCCGAAATTATGAACTGGCGCCGTATCCGCTACCTGCCGGTTGAAAATCAAAAAGGTGAACTGGTCGGCCTGGTTTCTTCCAGGATTTTGCTGCGGCATTTCGCCCGCGTCAGCAAAACCCATGACGACCGTACGGTAACCGTGAAGGCCATCATGATCGAAAAACCCATCACAGTCAACCCGGAAACCACGATCATGGAAGCCATGCACTCCATGCAGGAAAATAAAATTGGCTGCCTGCCGGTGGTTAAAGGCAAAGAACTTGTCGGTATTATTACCGAAATGGACTTTTTACGGATTACTGCCCGCCTGATGGAACGCGCCGGCGGATAAGTTGCTTTAGCGCGTGCTGGGGAATTCCCCCCAGGGCAAACGCATCAAAAATGCTCAATAATTGCCTGATACCCACAAAAAAAACGGCCCGGATGGGCCGGCATCTCGGTAGCAATTGTGACCAGTCCTGTTTACCGTGGCCCAGCGGGCCACTATTGGGCATATAAAAATTGTGTAATACCGGCCCGCTGGGCCGGAAACTGCCAATCATTGGGCCAATACTGCCGAGATACCGCCCCATCCGGGGCGATTTTGATGCGTTTGCCCTAGGGAATTCCCCCTCCGCGATTTCCTCGTACCTTTGGTCAAAATTTGCAACGTGCGACCATTTCCACACGGTTTATCAATTTTGACACTTGCGCTCTGCATCGTTTTTTGGCGCTGCGCCAAACAACCGGAACAGCCATTTTCTCCGGCCGATCCGGCAAACCAGCACTCTTACTATCCGCTGTCGATTGGCAAATGGATTGAGTACACCGTCGACTCCGTACGCTATGATTTTGCATCCACCGGCGGGACCAGCCGCGACAGCCTGCGAACCTGGGTACGGGAAGAAATCAGGGACACATTTACCGACAACGCGGGGCAACTCCTGTTTCGCATCGAACGGTTTGAGCGCCAAAGCGACACCCTGCCCTGGCAATTGAAGCAGGTTTTGGCTGCCGGCCGGTCCAACACCCAAGCCATCCGCACTGAAAACAACCTGCGTTTCCTGAAACTGGTTTTTCCTGTTAACCGGAGCACCCGGTGGAACGGTAACCTGTGGATCGACCCGTACCTGGAAATCGAGGTTGCCGGAGAGCGCATCCGGCCGTTCACCAATTGGCAGTACAAGATTGACGAACTGGACATCCCGGCTCAAATCGACGCCTTTACTTTCGATTCCGTGCTGGTGGTCACCGAAGTTGATCAAACCAATGCCATTGAGCGCCGGCTGTCGCGCAGCACCTATGCCAAACACATCGGGCTGGTACAGCGCGAGCAATGGATACTGGACTCGCAATACTGCAACCAGGTTCCGCCGCCGGCCGACTGCCTTACGAAGCCCTGGACGGAAAAAGCGGAAACAGGATATATCCTGCAACAAATAATTACCGGACATAATTGAAGGCTGATACATATTTTAACTCCAAGCACCTCCCGCCCCATCGATTTATTGCCGGGCAATAGAAAAACGAAATTCATTTGGATCATTTTATCCTATGCAGTACACCCAAATCGGAACTACAAAAAAATCGCACGGCGTGCACGGCGAGCTCAAGGTGAACATTGACGAAGCCTACGAAGATATATTTCTGGAGGCCGACCGTGTTTTCCTGGAACTTCGCGGCACCATGCAGCCATTTTTCATCGAAAGTATTCGCGGACAGGCCGATCTGATTGTCCGGTTCGACGACGTTCAAACACCGGAGGCGGCCAGGCTCCTGCAAATCCGCGGTATTTTTTTACCAACCGAAGAGTTGCCACAGATTGTTGAGTCCAACGCGGATGGCCCGGAATATAGCCGGCTAACCGGATACCGGATGGTCGATGCCCGGGTTGGGGAAATTGGTACTATTCGCGATGTAATGGAAATGCCGCAGCAAGAGTTGGCTGCAGTGGACTATCAGGGCCGGGAAATCCTGATCCCGCTCAATCCCCAATTCATACAAAGTGTGGATGAGGGCGCCAAACAGGTGCTGGTTGATCTGCCGGAGGGGTTACTGGCACTTTGATTTAATTTTTTCTTAAGAAAATTTAAAAGGATTTTAATGCCTGCCAGAAACTACCGGCAAAAACGTTGACGTTTTTTTAATCGTTTCGATTAAATCAAGCAAAACGTATCTGCCATGTACAACAACATCACTGAACGCAATGCAAACCGCCGCCGCAATATCGCGTTGATCCTTGCCGTAGGTCTCCACATAGCCCTCGCTGCCGCCCTTTATTATGCCAGTTTGGAAAATAGCGTTAACAACCGATTAACGTCTCCCGAAAATTTGCACAAAAACAGCCCTTCTCCACAGCCAAAGGCGGTTAATCTGCCCTAAAAACGGCCATTCGCGCCTTGCGAATCGCGCTGCCCCAAAAACTTTTTCTTAACCCTTTTGAGGTATTTTGCAGAATTGGCGCGCTTTTTGGCTATTCCCAAACCGTACCAAAAATTTGTTATCATGCAACGTACCGATTACCCTGCAAAACGCTCAAATTATCCGTTTACCGCATTGCTTATTTTGCTGGTGCACCTCGGTTTAGGTTATTACATCTACCAACAAGTCATGCAGCCCAGCAACGGCACTCCCGGTACAGAACTGAAAGCAATCCAACAGCAGGACGAACCTGCAATACCCTGAGTTTTATCTCTTTCCTACTGTGAGCCCAAAACGGCCCCGCGAAGTTTCGCGGGGCCGTTTTTCATTTGTCCTATGACTTCAAGTCGTAGGACAAATAAACCATACTTAGCTGCTCAACGCTGGATCACCGTCATTTGCCGGTCGTACGCCAGGCAGGTAAAAATCCCCAGGGGATTGGCTGAGCCCTGCACGTTGCTTTTGATCGGTGAAGGTTGTGCAAACGGGTTTATATTTCCAAAAACAGCCAATTGCACGCTTTCAATGTAGTCGTAATATGCTTTGGAGATATGGAAAACCGTGTTGAACACCGTATCGCCGGGTACAAGTTCATAGGCCGTGCCAAAAGCGATTTGCTGGGTCGTAGCGGCCCGGTCGTTGGCCAGAAAATCCTGCTCGGGTATGCTGTCCAACGAGCCATAGTTGAGCATGCGCCTGAAATAATTGTCCTGAGAAAGATCATCCGTGATGTAGGTGAGCACCCGCGCGAATGTATCCTGTGCCGGTCCCCACTCCACCACCACGCTATCAATCGGTATTTGCGGCAGCATGGTTGTTTGGCCGGTAATTGTTTTGCCGTCGGGCATTGTAATGTTCAGGGTGTAATCAATTCCCGGATCGGCGGGCACGAGGTTCAGGCCGGTATAATTGAAGAGTTTCAACGGCTCAATTTCCGCGGAAAGCTGGTTGAAAAGCGTATCCACCTGGCCGTTGTAGGCAATCGTCACGACAGCCCCGCTCAACAGGGTTTTATCTAAAAAAGTGGAATCCAGACCCAGTGGATCAAAAAAACCATAACTCCGGGTCAACAGCAGCCGGAAGGGTTTCCCGGGTTCGAGGTAGCACTCGACAACCGGTTGCGTATTGTATACCGGCAGGTCGATCTGTACGTCTTTTTCGAGGTTGCAGGCTGCCAGAAAGGCCAGGGCAAGGAAGGGGAGAATATTTTTTATGATACGCATTGGTGCTGATTTTTCAATTAACAATTATTGGAAAGGGGGCCATTTACTCGAGGCTGTCTCAGCAGTATTTTTCGATCAGTGCCCGCCGAAGATTGTTCTTTTTCGCCGCCGAGACGCGAAGACGCGAAGTTTAATTTTTAGCGTCTTCGCGTCTCGGCGGTAAAAAGTTTGTCGCGCAGGGGAATAGTTTTACTTGTGAAACGCCCTGGAGTAGTGGCAATCCATTAAAATTTAAAATTCCAGGTCACAGAAGGCAAAATCGGGAACAGGGAAACCTGCTTGGCCGTAATTGCCGTTGGCACTTCCACTGTTTGGCCGTTTTGCCCAATCTCTTCGAGCTCGGCATCCAGGTAAATGAAATACGGATTCCGGCGGTCGGTGGCATTGTAAATACTGATGGTCAGATCCTGCTCGCTGCGGCGGGTTTTCCATTTGTACACGATCCCCAGGTCGAAACGCATGTATGGCGGATAGCGAAAGGTGTTGCGCGGGCCATACACCGGCACGACAGCCTGGAACTCGCCGCCGGGTACATCCTGAAAGGTATAACGCCCCAGGGGCAACCAGCTGACATAGCCGGAAGTGTACACCCAGGTTGCCGTAAGCTGCCATTTGCGGGCCAGATCGTACAGGCCTACCACGCTCAAATTGTGCCGGGTGTCGAAGCGGGGCGGGAAGTATTCGCCGCCGTTGATATCCTTGAATTTGCCGCGTTTTACCCAGGAAAGGGTGTAGCCGATCCAGCCCGTCAGCCGGCCTTCTTTTTTCTCGATTTCCAGTTCAAGCGGGCTGAAGGCGTAGCCGCTGCCGATAGCGAGCTCACCTTCCAGGGCATCGTTGGCAAAAAGTTCGGCGCCATCGATGAAATCCACCTGGTTTTGCAACCACTTGTACCAGCCTTCCCAGGTGATCAGCCATTTGTCCCGAAACAGGTAGGAGGTGCCGAGCGCAATCTGGTCGCTGATCTCCGGCTTAACGCCTTCCGTACTGGGGTACCAGATATCGGTGGGCAGGGAAAGGCCGCTGCTGGCCAGCAGGTGTACATATTGGTTCATGCGGGCATAGGATGCTTTGATCGACCATTTTTCACTCAGCCCGTAATTGGCGGCAACGCGCGGTTCCACCCGGGCATAAAAAGCGGGATTGTTTTGCCAGGCGGACAGCCGCAGGCCGTAGTTGAGTTTCAGGCGGTCGGTGGCTGCCCACTCGTCGGCGATGTACAGGCCGTACTCCACCCCGTTGAAGTCCTGTCCGGATTCAAAATTAATATCCCCGCTATCGCTGCCAAATTTCAGGCGGGCAACATCAAATTCATGGTAAGTCACATTGCCGCCAAAGCGAATGGTGTGTTCGTTACTGGGCTGGTAGTAAAAATCCACCTTGGTGTTGGCATCGACCACATTGGAGCCCAGGTTAAAGGAAAAACCCTGGAGAATATTCCGGATGCGGTAGCGGTAGTCGGAATAGGTGAAGGTGGTATTGGCAAATAGTTTGGGTCCGAAAATATGGTTCCACCGCGCTGTCCCGGTGGCATTGCCCCAGTCGAACAGAAAATTGAACGATTCGTCTTTAAACTTGAACACATCACGCCCGAAGTAGCCGCTGAGGTACAAGCGGTCTTTTTCCGTCAGTGTAAAGTTCACTTTGGTGTTCAGGTCATAGAAATAATAGTCCGGGATCGGATTGTATTCGGGGTCATCGGCATTGGCACTGTTGATGCCGCGGGTGATCAGGTCGGCATAAGTACGGCGGCCGCTGACGATAAACGAGGATTTGTTTTTCTGGATCGGGCCCTCCACCGTCAGGCGGCTCGAAATGAGGCCCAGCCCGCCCGTCACGTCATATTCCTGGTTGTTGCCCTCCTTCATGCGCACATCAATTACCGAGGAAAGGCGCCCACCGTATTGGGCCGGGAAGCCGCCTTTGTACACTTTCAGGTCTTTAACGGCATCGGAGTTGAAGGTGCTGAAAAAACCGAAAAGGTGGTTGGGGTTGTACACCACGGCCTCGTCCAGCACGATCAGGTTTTGATCGCCGCCGCCACCGCGCACGAAGATACCGGTGGTGCCTTCGGACCCGGAAGCCACGCCGGGTTTGAGTTGAAGTATCTTGATCAAATCCACCTCGCCAAACAGCGCGGGCAGGGCCTTGGCATCCCGGGTGCTGAGGGTCATGACCGACATTTCGGTGCTTTTCACTTTGTCTTCCAGGGTATTGGCCTTGATCACCACTTCGGAAATTACCGTTCCCTCGGGATGCAGCGCAACATCGAGGCGAAGTGCTTCGGCCCCGGGTTTGATCCGCCGAAGTGCCGTTTCGTAGCCGAGGTAGCTGAACCGCAGGGTCACGGAGTCGCCACCGCCAGGCAGGGTGAACGAGTAAAAACCGTACTCGTTGCTCACGTTGCCTTTTTGCAAACCAATTGCCTCAACGGTAGCGCCGATGAGCGCTTCGCCGTTGTCGGCATCGGTCAGGCGGCCGGTAACCGTGGTCGTTTGGGCAAACAGGCCGGCACAACCTGCGAAGAGCAATAAAATGGGGAAAAATTGTTTCATGGTAAAAATTGTAGTTCCGTGAATTATCCAGGCAAAACAGGGTTGAAAAAATATTGTTCCGCAAAACTCTGAGATTGGCCTTGGGTGCCGTATTAAATTCGATAAACACCGGCAAACAGCAGACGCCAACTGGCCGGATATCCGTTGCAAGGATCTGCGGATTTAACAATTGTTCTGTTTATTGGAGAACGCAGGCGGCATTTCCAAATTTTCGAAAAGGCCCTTCTTTTCAACGAAAGGTCGAATTCCTTCAATCACATACCCTCAGGCAAGCGGCAAATCGGGTTTGAGAAATGGGAACAGGGTTAGGAATTAACATGAATAGCGTTTAGATTTTTTGAAATTCCGGCAAAGGACCAATACCTTAGTATTCCC
This sequence comes from Lewinellaceae bacterium, assembly GCA_016716135.1. Classification (GTDB taxonomy): domain Bacteria; phylum Bacteroidota; class Bacteroidia; order Chitinophagales; family Saprospiraceae; genus M3007. The sequence continues at coordinate 282,618 of JADJWX010000004.1, forward strand.
AATAGTATTTAAATATAACCCACTTTACAATGACCACGCTAGAACGCATCCACCTGTTGCGGCGTCTGGATGGATTGATTCGTCGTAAGGCTACCGGAATGCCTTGCGAACTTGCGGATCGATTAAATGTATCCAGAACCTCTCTTTTCCGCTACCTGAACGAACTCAAAAACCTGGGCGCTCCGGTTGAGTACTGCCGGCTCCGGCGCTCCTATTTTTACAGCGATCCCTTTGATTTTTTATGTTGATTAATTGCGCCAGTCCCGTTTTTTGAAACCGGCAGTAATTTCCTTTGCTTTCAAAGACCTTGTTTAAACATCCGACCCGGTAAAAACGGCCAATTCCGGGAAGGCAGGCTGCCCACTTTTTCCGGAAACCCGGGTGGAAACACCCTTTCCGGAGCGGGATCGGCATGCCCCAGAACAATGTCGTTTTTCCGGTAAGGAAGTTTTAACAAGGTCCTTTACCATTTAAAAAATATCACCTTCCAAAATTCACTTTTTTATGAAAAATCAAACGATTTTCCTGCTAGCGCTATGCCTTTTGGTACATGCCGGCCTTTTTTCCCAATCGTACAACGAATTCACCTGCGGGACAGATGCCAACCCGGAAGAGTCGCAAACCTCTAATTCCAGTACCCAGATTTGTAACAACAACTTTTCGAGTTTTCTGGCCAACCATGCCGACGACATGGTGCCCCAGGGAATCAACCGAAAACTGAAAATCCGGACGAACGTAATTTTCGTGCAAAACGAAGCCGGTGACGGCAATTTTTCAGTGAATAACCCGGACGACATGGATTTCTGGGACCGCGTGTTTACCGACATAAACACCCGAATGGAAAACCTGCTCCAGGAAAGCTGCCAATGCTCGACAAATCCGACGCATTATGACAACATCCATATTGAATTCGTACCCACATACATTGAAGTCCGGGACGATTATGCCTGGGATCACAACAATGACCCCTCTCCAAACACTAAAAACAGTTTTAACAAGCCGTACCTGAACTACATCAATGCGCTCGCCGAACAAACGCCCGGCTATGAGCCCGGATTCAACGCGATTATTACAACCGACGGTCCGGATTACCTCACGTATGCCTACAACAATCCGAACAACCTGCCGCTTTGGGACCTTGGCGCCGTATCGCTGTATACCGGCAACTGGTATTCGGCCTTCCCGACGTACAACCTCGACCACCCTGCCATGTGGCACGCACCCGATCTTTATCTCTGGACGATCAACGGGCTCGACCACCTCGGCGGGTTGTGGTGGCTGCATACCCAATGGGTACAATTCACGGCAGGCGGTTTTTTGCACGAATACGGCCATTATTTTAACCTGACACACAAATACAATTGCCCCAACAATGTCATGGGCGCCCCTACCCGCAGTTCCTTCTCCGGATGCCAGGTACGCCAAATGTATGAGACGCTGATGACCAAAAACCTGCGGAAATATGTGATTTGCGAGGAAGTGCTCGATTATGACCTGGTGGTCGATACCGACGAAACCTGGAGCATGAACATGCGGATATTCGGGGATGTGGTGATCCGGAACGGCGCAACACTGACCGTAACCTGCGAACTTCACATGCCACCCGGCGGTCAGATTATCGTCGAACGTGGCGGTCGCCTCATAGTCGACGGCGGGTTGATCACCGGTGATTGCAGCCAGCGATGGGCTGCCATCCGGGTAGAAGGCGATGTGTTGCAGGGTCAAGCCTTTGCCGGCAGGGTCATTTTGCGTAATGATGCCGTACTTGAGCATGCCCGTGATGCCATTTCCATGAATCCCTACCACCGCCCCTGGAACAACGGCGAATTGCAGGAGTATTACGGCGGCCTCGTTCAGGCAGAAAACTCAACAATCCGCAATTGCGTGCGCGGCGTGGAATTTATGCGGTATGCCCAGGGAGGCGTGAAAGACCAAAGCTGGTTTGACAATGTTCTTTTTGAAAACCTGACGGAAGGCGTGACCTTTTGGCAAAATGACGGTGTCACCTTTGAAAATTGCACTTTCAAAAATATCAGCGTACGCGGGATACTTCCCGGCGACAGCGAGGTTATCGTTCGCGATGGCTGCCATTTTGAAGCGGTACCTATCGGGGTAGACATCGTAACGACCTTTCCGAATATTTTCGGTTCGGAAATTGGAACCCTGAATACTGCACCCAATACGTTTTTATGTACCAATGCGGCAGTCAGTATCCAGTCGGCAGGCAACGTTGAGCCTATCGAAATTTACAACAACATCATCACCGGCGGCAATAAAGGCATCAAGCACAATGGTTTTGCCCGGTTCAACATCGGCAACAACCAGTTTATCGGTCAGTTGACAGCCATTGAAAACTATGACGGCGGCATCAACTACAATTTGATCCACGAAAACGAAATCCAGTCTGCGTACCTGGGCTCCCATGCGGTACAGTCCAATCCCGGCTTGCGTTACCTGGACAATTGTTATGCCTACAGTTCGCTGGTAGACATTGGCATTTCCATCGGCGATATTTTCCCGTATCAGGGCAATTTTAATATTGCAGCAGGCAATTGCTTCACGAAACAGGGCGCCGTTCCGGAAGTCGATAACGATGCCGGCACCGGACAGGTATTTTATTTTGTCAAATCCGGCACCCAGACAAATTCCTGCAAATATCCCACGCACCTGCACAATGTAACGCTGGTGCCGAATGCCCAAAACGACAATCAGAATGCTGTCTGCGGGCCGAACAACCTCACTGGTGGCGGCGAGGAAATCAATTGTAATTTCGATCAGGTAACGACAATCCAGGAGTTACTTTCCACCCACTCCGCACTGATGCAGGCTATTCAGGCACTGGAAGGTTCCAGTTTAACCCTAAGCCAGCAAGACCAGGTGTTATTGGCGAACTACAAAAAATGCCTGGCCCATGTTCGTAGTATGATCGGCAAACGATATATGCAGGACTACCCGCCGGGAAGCCTGGTAAATGGGAAAGAACTGGCCATCGATTTTTTCAATACGCCGGCACTCGGTTTTCAGGGCCGCATGAATGCCTACGGGATCATGGTTGAGTTTCAGGAATACAACCGGGCAAGAAATCAGCTGAACAACACCCTTACTTCCAGCCTGGAAGAACAGAATTTCCTGGCCGTGCAGCAGATCAACCTGAATTATCTTTCCAATATAAAAGAGTTTACCCTGTCGGAGCCCGATCAGAATTTCCTGTATGCAGTCGGCACCAGCCCGGGCCCCTTGAACGGATATGCACGTGCCTTGTACGAGGTGCTCACCGGCAGCCGCATTGAAGTTAACATCCCGGAATTCACCGTGGAACGCAGCGAACAAGCCCAAACCAGCGTCGAACGGCCGGCGCATATTTATTCTTACCCCAACCCGGTTCAAAACAGCCAGCACACCCTGGTTTTTGATGAACCGCTGGGTATCCGGGACTATTCGGCCACGCTTTTGGATGCTACCGGTAAAACGCTGCGCAATTGGCAGTTGAACGGCAGCAACCAGTTTGTTCTAACTTTGGACAATGTACCGCAGGGTATTTACCTGCTCCAGGTTTTTGACGAGAACGGCCTGTCGGCCTACCGGACAAACCTGGTAATTACGAAATAATTTCACGTGCGTTGTGTTATGCCCGGCAGGAAGTGGTGTACGAATTTTCTGTCGGGCATAATTTACGAGCATGTTAGGGATTTTCTGCCGGAGGCAAAAACAAAGGCTTTTTTTGGCAGTTTTTGCGTTTTTTCAGGTGCCTAGCCCAGCTAAGTGCCTGAAAAAAGGCGAGAAATGGCGAAAAAAGAACTGTTTTGGGCGCGGTGAGAAAATCCCCAACATGCACTAAAAAAACAACGAATGCGGCAGCCTTTAAAAATGATTCCTGATGAAATATTTAGTGCTACTCCTGATCCTGGTGGCGGTTTATGGAACTCACGCGCAAACCCGGTTTTCACGAAGTCTTGACCCCTTCGGCGGCATCCATGAATTCCTCACGGATTTGCGACTGCAAGGTGACACCCTCCTGGTTCGGGGCGCTGCCCTGTGCACCGGGCTGGATAAATTCTGCACGGTGTCCGGAACGTACAACACCGCCAACGATAGTTTTACCCGGCTGGTCCTTCAGGAGGATATTCAAATCGGGCCGGACTTACTGCTCGCCCCCCAAGGTTACCTGTTGCCATCCGAAGAACGCTTGCAGGGAAAAAACATCAGCCTGAGCACCCTTGACACCAATCTCCACCATCTGAATACAACCAATCTGCGCATTGCAGACGACCACTTTCACAGCTACACCATTAAAAGCTCGATCGAATTTAACAACCGCTATGTCGTAGGCGCCCAGGCCCTGGATAACCAGGACCAAATAACTGTGTCCGGCAACACCGTGGATAAAGAAAAGGCTATACTATTCGTACTGAACCCGGACTTGACAACGGACACCGTGCTACTCCTTGCACCGGGGCCGGGCTTAACCCTGAAAATCGAAGATATGGCTGTCGGCGCCGACACTGTTTTGTACATTTCATTTTACAACCGCTACCAGGCCGGGCCAAATGCGTTCCCGCAACGAAAAATTATCCGCGGCTACGATCAAAATTTCAACCAGGTGTTCAACTGGGTTGGGCCGGATTTTGAGTTGAATGAGAGTCAAACCTCCCTGGCCGTCGACCCTCCGGGTGTCCTGTACCTGAGTTATTACCATGATTTCCGCACTCAAATTTATGCCTTCACTGGACAAGACACCATCCAATGGGTGTGTTCGCTGGATAATTTCAACGGACAGGGCGCAGTCAACATTACCGATCTTTTCATAGCGCAAAACGGAGACCTGATTGGAGCCGGCATTGCTACAGCAGCGATCTCCGACATCGGCCAAACCGGCTACATCGTCCGCATAAACGCAAGCGGAAAGATAAAATGGAGCCGGGTGGTCCGCATAAATAAAGGCCTCGATCCGGTACTAAGTGCCTACGGCTTCCGGGCCTGGTTGCACAGCATCCTGGAGCTGCCGCAGGGCGATCTTATGGCTGCCGGTCAGATTTTTTCCTGGCAGCACACCCCGAACACCGGAGGGGCCTACAACCAGGATATCTGGCTGCTGCGCATCGACAGCATGGGTTGCCTTTGGGACGATTGTCCTTTTATTCAGGATGTAATCACCAGGCAGCAATGGCTCCCGCTGGTCAGTGCGGAAAACGAGTGGGTGGTGGATTACCACTTGCCGGCATCGGCGGTGGAAATCCGACGGTACCGGTTCAGCCCGGACTCTATTCTTCTGGCCGGCCGGTTTTACCGCGAATTAATTTTTTCAAAAAATATGACCGGTGGCCCATGGCAACAAACAGGTCGGTATTTCCGGGAAAAGAGCGGCGCCGTGTACAACCTCGAACCACTGACCGGCCCGGCAGAGCGGTTGTTGTATGATTTCAACCTGGGCACCGGCGATAACCTGCCGCCGAATCCGGACATTGGCCAGGCCGGCCGAAAAATTGCCGCAGTCGGAACCACGGTACTGGCCGACGGCATTGCCCGAAAAACACTTTGGCTCACCGGCGATGTATGCATCGGCGATTCGCTGCAATGGATTGAAGGCATGGGGGACAACGGCATGCTTTTCGAAACGGCCTTGTTTTGTGCGTCGCCTTCAGAAGAGCATATTGCCATTCGCTGCTTCAGCACTGCCGGAAACCTGGTATACCTGCGGCCGGGGTTGGCAGGGTGTTACAGTTCGACAGTGGCAGGCCAGCCTCCGGTTGAGGCACTCCATGTTTATCCGAATCCGGCAACCGGAACCCTGTTTATCCACCTGGAACAGCCCGGGCACATCCGGTCGGTACGACTAGGCAGTTTTCTCGGGGAGCCCGCCGTTGAATTTGACTGGACCGAAACACAGCATGGAATCCGGCTAAATATCAACGCACTGCCACCGGGTTGGTATGCCGGCAGTATTCAATTGCAGGATGGACGGACACAAAGTTTTAAATTTGCCAAAATTTAAAACCACCCGGGGTTTCACTCCCCCCGGCATTCAACTGCACGTTGCTTGGACTACATCAAATACACCATCACCTGCGCCCCGGAACTCGCCGAAATTTTAATTGCTTACCTCGGCGAGGGGGCCTTCGACAGCTTTCAGGAAACGGAAACCGGGCTCGATGCCTACCTCCCCGTGTCAACCCCACTCCCATCCTCTCCCCCAACGGGGAGGGGGGCTTCCCTCCACGATGATAATAGTATCACGGAAAATGAAACTATTAAACTTGCAGAAAGAATTGAGCAGTCCAAACCGCAAAACTTAAAAACAACCAGCGGGCAAGCCTCCCTCCCCCCGGGGGGCGGGGATGGGGGTGGGGCCGACACAGCAGAATCCCTCCTGCAACAACTCCAACAACAATTTCCCTTCCGTTGGACCAAAGAATTCCTGCCCGCCCAAAACTGGAACGAAATCTGGGAATCGAATTTCCAACCGGTTATCGTGGAGGATTTCTGCGCCGTACGCGCCGATTTTCACGCACCCGTTCCCGGGGTTGAACACGAGCTGGTCATCAACCCCAAAATGGCCTTCGGTACCGGCCACCACGAAACCACCTGGATGTGCCTCCGGGCTCTGCGCAGCCTGCCTTGCCGGGGCGCTCACCTGCTCGACTTCGGCTGCGGCACCGGGGTGCTGGCCATCCTGGCCGCCCGCCTGGGCGCCGCCGAAGTGGAAGCAGTGGATATCGAAGCCGAGTCGTACCGCAACACCCTGGAAAACAGCGCCAACAACGGCGTGGCCCAACAAATCACCGCGCGCCACGGCACGCTCGACGCCGTTAGGGGTACCGCTTTTGATGGTATTCTTGCCAACATCAACCGCCACATCATCCTCGAAGCCTTGCCCCGGCTGAAAGATTTGCTCAAACCCGGCGGCTGGCTGCTGGTTTCCGGCATTTTGGAACAGGACGGTGATTTAGTAACGCAATCCGCCGCCGGGGCCGGTTTTACCCTGCAAAACCGTGAACAACGGGGGAATTGGTTGTGTCTCCGCTTTGCTTGTTAAGTCCGTACTTTTGCAGGCCTTTTTCACGTTAGTTCTGGCAGTGCAGTGCGTGCCGGCTTGTGTTTTTAATACATAGGCACATAGGACACCTAATTTGCTTTTTCGCCATTAACCTGTTTATGTGTCCTATGTGCCTATGTGTTTGGAAAAACCCGCAGCACGAAGTTTATCAAACCAAATTTTATACCCGGTTATCATGAAAAAAAAGTTTACGGACATTCTGCGGCTCTTCTTTTCCGTACTTGTACTTTGTAATTTCCATTCTCTTCAAGCCCAAACCGAACCCAAATTTTCGGACAAACCCGATGAGTTTTTAAACCAGATCGGTGACTTTCTGACGGCTTCCAAACGGCCCGATATGGAAGAGGTAAACGCCGTGTTTAAGAAACAGGTCAAAGCTGGAATGTACTCAGCGGAGGACTTGCAGGGCATCATACGTATGACAAACCTGCTGGCCGAACAGCGGCTGGGCGCTTTTCCCTATTATAAAAGTTATATCAATGCCGTGACTTCCGCCAAGATGGACCCGGACAGCAGCCTGTTCCCGAAATGGCACCAGTTTTTGGAAAAAGTGGTCGTCGATATCGAGCGCGGGCGCACTCGCCCGATTTCTCAAATCCTGGACTTTTCCGCCGACTTCATTGAGCAACGCGCCTTCCAGGCCCGCGAGGCCGGTCTGATCGTATGGAAAATACAGGGCGGGAATTACCATTTTGAATACAAGGACAAAACCCCGGAACTGCACTGCCAGGGCGTAAACCTGATCGGGGTACGCAAGGCGGACTCGACCGTGGTGCGCGGCACAACCGGCGTCTATTTTCCGTTTGAAGGCGTCTGGCACGGCACCGGCGGCAATGTAAACTGGGCGGCCGCAGGCCTCGACTCCACGGTGTACGCCCGCCTGACAAATTATTCCGTGGAGGCAAAAAAACCGCTGTTCAAATGCGACTCGGCTGAGTTTTTCTATCCCTTGTATTTCCCGCAGGGCGGTATTTGGGGCCGGTTTGAAGAAAATGTCGTGGTGTCGAACACGAGCACGGCCGCGCAGTACCCGCGGTTCGAGTCGTTTGACAAATCGCTTAAAATCGCAAAAATCGGCGAGGGCATTGAGTATGTCGGCGGTTTTAAATTGTGGGGCACGTCGGTGTACGGCTACGGCAATGCCGGCAGCCCGGCCAAACTCACGATTTACAACAAAAAACGACAGCGCATTTTTTACGGCACCGCCGAACTGTTTATCATCCGGCGGGAGGTGAGTATTGTGGCGGAGGAGGTGAACGCCAAATTGTACATGGACGGCGACAGTTTGTTTCACCCGGCGGTCAATTTTCGCGTGGAAATCCCCAACCAGGTCATCCACCTCACCCGGGGCGAAAAAGGCTCCGAGCGCAACCCGTTTTTCTCTTCCTTTTACAACATGAACCTGGAGGCCGAAAAAGTATCGTGGTACGTGGCGCACGACTCGCTGGAAATTGGCTCCCGGACCGGCCTGGCCAAGGGCGTCATGCAAAAAGTGGAGTTCGAAAGCAGCAACCGCTTCGACCCCAACGAGTACGTCCGCGCGCAAAACATCACCAGTGTCAACCCCATTTCCATCCTCTACCGGCTCATGCTGGAAACCCCGTACGACAGCGTCCGGCAAACGCGTATTCTTTCGGACAACTCCTTCGCGGTGGCACTCAACCCCAAGTTCGACTACTCGAGCATTCAGACACTGCTGGCCGAAATGGTGGCCGACGGGTTTATCAACTACTATTTCGACCGCCACGAAATCGAACCGCGCCCCAAACTCACCCACTACGCCCTGGCCAGCCAGGGAAAAAAAGACTTCGACTCCATCAAAATTGAATCGGAAAGTATCAACTCCAACGCCAAACTCGACCTGAAAACCAAGGAAACAACGATTTTCGAAGTCAAACGCATCGAGCTCAGTTCCCGGCAAAAAACCGGCTTCATCCCCAATGCCAAGGCGATAACCTTGCTCAAAAACCGCGACATGCGCTTCGGCGGCAGGTTGTTTTCCGGTTTTGCACTGTTTGAAGGCCAGGATATGAATTTTGAGTACGACAAGTTTCACGTCGCCTTCGACTCGGTGCAGCACCTCGACTTTTACCTGCCCACCGGCGCCGAAGACAAGCGCGGCCAACCCATTGCCGATGCCATGAACTCTACGGTGGAATACGTTTCCGGCATCCTCCTGGTTGATGCGCCGAACAACAAATCGGGAAAGGAAGACCTGTCTATTTTCCCCTCCCTGCAATCCAAAAAACACTCCTTCGTGTTTTACGATCGTTCGGGGATCCAGGAAGGCGTGTATGTGCGCGATTCGTTTTATTTCAAACTTGACCCGTTCTCGTTCAACGGCCTCGACAGCTACACCGCTGATCAACTGCGTTTCAAAGGGGAGATGTTCCCTGCCGGTATTTTCGATCCGTTCAAGGAAACCATTATCGTGCGCGATCACGATAAATCGTTCGGGTTTATCCACCGGACGCCCCAGCAGGGCTATCCCACCTATTTCAAAAAAGGCAATTACACCGGACAGCTCGACCTGAGTAATAAGGGCTTCCTGGGCAAAGGCACCGTGGAATACCTGACGGCCGATATCGAGTCGGAAGATATCGTGTTCCGGCCCAAACAAATGACCTGCACCGCCCGCAAATTTTTCATGGAAGAAGACCGCGCCAGCGCCGTCAAAGTGCCGCAGGCCAGCGGCGAAGACGTAAAAGTAAACTGGCTGCCGTACCGCGATTCGATGTACGTGGAAAGTAAAGCCAAGGCTTTTGAACTGTTCAAAGCACCCGGCTATACCCACAAAGGTGTGCTGGTGCTGACCCCCTCGGGATTGAAAGGGCGGGGCGAGTTCGAATGGTTTGGCGGTAAACTAACGGCCAGACTGATCGAGTACGGCCCCTTCCAGGCCAGCTCGGATACGGCCGACCTGCAAATCAAAGCCCTCAATGGTGAGGATATCGTGTTCGACTCCCGCAATGTGGACGGCGAGCTCGACTTTGATAAACAAACCGGTGTTTTTAAAGCCAACACTGCCGACGCCACCACGACCCTGCCGCTGAACAAATACCGGACGTCCATGAACGAATTTACCTGGGACATGAAGGCTCAAACCGTGACGTTCAAAAGTGACGAGAATAAGCCCGGCAACTTCGTGTCGATCGATGCCGACCAGGACACCCTGCAATTTCAGGGTAAAACGGCCCTGTACGACATGAAAAACAGCCAGCTTATGATCGGGGGCGTGGAAGTGATCAAATCTGCCGACGCGTACATTTATCCCGTGGATGGGAACATTGAGGTTGCTGCCGGCGGCACCCTGAAACAATTGCAGGAAGCCCGTATTCAGGCTGACACCGTGAGCAAATACCATACGATCAACCGCGCAACCGTGGATATTCTTGGAAAAAAACTGTACAAAGCCACGGGGTATTACGAGTACAACATTCCCGGCCACACCCAGGAAATATTTTTCAACAACATCATCGGCGAACGCCGGGGACCGGGTACGCCGTCCACCAAAAATGTACTGACCACGGCCAGCGGCCAGGTTAACGAAGCCGACAGCTTTCACATGGATGTGAAAACGCTTTACCAGGGCACGGTCATCCTGAGCGCCAACCAGCAAAACCTGCGCTTTGAGGGATTTGGCCGGCTCAAAACCAATTTCCTGAAATCGCCCTGGTTCAGTGTGTACACCGAGGTAGACAAAAATGACCCGACCATCCGGGTGAAAAATGTAAAATCCATGGAAGACTACCTGTTGTTCATGGGTTTCTTCCTCTCCCGCGAATCCGGCGAATTGTACCCACGCATCCTCGAGGTTCCCTACGCCCGCATAGACCGGCCCATCATCAATTGCGAAGGCGTGTTCAAATACAACACTGAAAAAGACATTTTCACTTTCGGCGACTCAGCCCGGGTAACCACCCCGGCACTTTTCCGAGGCCCCAAAATGGAGTACGACAACAAAACCGGCGCACTCCAGGCCGAAGGCCCGCTCAACATCGGCAGCGGCCTCGAATACATGAAAGTCACAGCCGCCGGACGCCTTAAAACCAGCTACGACATCCCCGACACGGTCCGCCACGTGGTCACCGGGGAATTCATGACCGGCATCGAAATGACGGTGCCCAAAGTCCTCATTGAAATGATGGTCAACGACATCAAGGCCTCCAGCTTCGATGCCACGGTGCCGCCCTTCAACAGCATGCAGGCTTTTTACCAGCCCGCCCTGAACGAGTTTGTGACCGATGAAAAAGACCGCGAAGAAGCCCTGGCAAACCTTCGCAACAACTACGTCGTACTTCCAAAACAGGACAACAAATACACCGTCCTGCTCGGGCGCCATCCCGTGATCTGGAACCCGGACTACCAGTCGTTTATCAGCCTGGAAGACCGCATCCCGGTGATCGCCATCAACGGCGACCCCATCCAGAAAATGCTCACCACCTACGTGGAGTACAAAATGCCCGGCAACGAAGACGACCGTTTTTACCTCTACATCAAAGCTTCAGCCGACCTGTGGTATTTCTTCGGCTACCAGGCCGGCGCGCTCAACGTGGTGTCCAGCAGCACCCGTTTCAACGACGCGCTCCTTGGCCTCAAAGCCAAGGAAACGCAAATTAAAATGCCCGACGGCGAGCTGTATGAAATTGTGGCGGCCAATCCGTCATTGGCCACGGCATTTGTCAATCGGGTGAAAAACGGCCGGAAACTGGAATCGACAGAGTAGTAGATTTTTATTCAAAACAGAAATACGGATATGCGTCATCCCGAATTTTCCAAATGACTTCGGAGAAGTCAAATATTTGTAGATCAGAGATTTAAGGGCGCTCGACGACCTCGGAGAGGTCGCATGTACAGGGTTAACACCTGGATATTCGACCTCGCCGAGGTCGTGTAACGTGGAACCGCAACATTTCTACAAATATTCGACCTCTCCGAGGTCTTTTTATAAGGGAAAATTTGGGATGACTCTTGTCCTAAAACCAACTTATCCCATGCGCATTTACCTGCTTTTCCTTGGCCTCCTTCCGGCTTTTACCACTATTGCCCAAAAAAGAATTCACGCCGCCGACTGGTGCGCCGCCGGAAAGCAACCGATGATCGCGCCACCAGCCGCAGCGGATGATTTGCGCAGCGATTCCATTGATATCCTGAGCACCACGATCGCGTTGTCTGCAACCGATTTCGCCAAACAGGAAATTAACGGATATGCCCTGATTGAGTTTGCCGCCAAAGTGGACGGCGTTGCCGAAATCCGGCTCGATTTGCTCAACATGACCATCGATCAGGTTGCTCCGGCCGCCAATTGGTCGTACGACGGCGCGCTCCTGCAAATCGAACTGGACACCGCCTTGAACACGGGGCAGGAAAAAACCATCCGGATCGACTACCATGGAAACCCTGTGCAGGACGCTTCCGGCTGGGGCGGTTTTTATTGGCAGGGAAATTTTGCCTACAACCTCGGCGTGGGTTTTGCCGCCGACCCGCACAATTTTGGCCGCGCCTGGTTTCCCTGTTTCGACAATTTCACAGAGCGATGCCGGTTTACTTTTCTGATCACCACCCCGGCAGACAAACCGGCTTTTTGCAACGGGCGCCTGATTTCCAGAACCTCGCAACCCGGTGGCAACCTCCTGTCGCACTGGGCAATCGACGACCCGATTCCCTCCTACCTGGTCGGCATGGCTGCCGGCCCCTATGCTACCTTCCGCCGCGAATACGCCGGCGAAAACGGCCCGGTTCCCGTCGAAATTGCTGTGGCGCCAGCCGATTCGAACAAACTTAAAACCTCATTCCAGCACCTGCCGGATGCGCTGGCGGCGTTTGAACACTGGTTTGGCCCCTACCGCTGGAACAAAATCGGCTATTCCATCGTGCCGTTCAGCCAGGGAGCGATGGAGCATGCCACCAATATCGCCTACATGAATATTGCCGTAGACGGCAGCCTGAGCTGGGAAACCCTGATGGCGCACGAACTCAGCCACCAATGGTGGGGCAACCTGGCGACCTGCAGTACCGCCGAAGACATGTGGCTCAACGAAGGCTGGGCAACCTATTCCGAGCACTTGTTCCTCGAACAGGTCTACGGCCGCGAGCGCTACCTGGAGGAGGTGCAAAGCAATTTCCTGAACGTGCTCGAAAACACGCATGTCAGCGAAGGCGGTTACCGGGCGGTCAGCGGCCTGCCGCACGACCTGACCTACGGCAGCCATGTGTACGACAAAGGCGCCGTGGTGGCGCACAACCTGCGCGGCTACCTGGGCGACACGCTTTTCCGCGACGGTTTGCGGGAAACACTCGACGATCAGGCATTCCAGGATTGGAGCAGCGCCGGCTTCCGGGACAAACTCGGTGCAGCCACCGGCGTCGACCTCACCGATTTTTTCAACGACTGGGTGTTCCAGCCGGGATTCGCCGATTTTACCATCGACTCCCTGCAAATCACTTTTTCGCCGGTGGATGCCCCTACGCGGATTGCACTTTTTGTCAAACAAAAACTGCGCGGCGCCGCGCATTTTTACCAAAATGTGCCCCTGGAATTTTCGGTAGTCGATCCCTTCGGAAACCGGTTGTACCGCACAGCCCGGGTGTCGGGGGAAACGGACAGCGTGGAAATTACCGTTCCCGCCTGGGGATTTTTTCCTGCAAAAGTATGGGTGAACACCCGCCGGCAGCTCACGTTCGCCCGGGCGGAAAAAGAACTGACCGTGAAAAGCGCCGGCACCGCCAATTTTGCCCCGGCACGCCTGCTGGTCACTGTCAAAAATCTGCCGCAAGACAGCGCGCTCATCCGGGTCGAACACCACTACGCCATGCCCGATACTGCCGGCACCGCCAATCCGCTGAATTTCCGGTTGAGCAATCGCTACTGGGCGGTAGATGCGCTTCAACCCTTCGAAGCGGAGGCTACCATCATTTACGACGGCAACGGCAATCTGGACCAACTCGACACCGAATTATTTGACCAAACCGGCCCCAACGAAGACAGCATCATCCTCGCCTACCGGCCCGGCCCGGGTCATCCCTGGCAGGAGCATCCAAATTATATCAAAAACACCGTGGGCTCAGCGCAAAACCGGTATGGTATTCTCCGGCCGTTGGATTTACCTTTGGGCCAATACGCGATTGCGAAAGGCAGCGGTACGGTAGCCGTGCAAACACCGTCAACCAGTTCCCTGCAAGCCCGGGTTTCACCCAACCCGGCCAACGGTTGGGTACGCATCGAAACCAACCTGCCTTTTGAGCAAATTCAGGTTTTCAATGCAGCCGGCGAACTCGTTTTGGAGCAAAAACAGGAAGCCGCCAAAGCCGTTAAACTCGGAACAAGTGGCTGGGCAGCCGGTACGTACTGGGCGATACTGCGGGGAAATGCGGGCCTCGGTGTTGCCGGGCCGTTTCTGGTGCATTGAAGCCACGGAATGTTGCCGTTTCTCAGGCTGGATCACACAACCTTTTACCAGGTCCGGTCCTGATTCCAAAACGGCGGAAAAAACGTGTCGTTTTGTTGTGCGCGCAGCCGGGCCTCCTCTTCGGCTTCGAGGGCGCGCTGGGCTTTTGTTTTTTCAAAAATATCCCGCGGGAGGAAAAACGTTTTTTCCTGGTTGCGCTCTTCGGCAAAAGGATCGTGCCGCTCCAGTTCATCGTCTTCGAGTTCGCCTTTGAACCAAAAAGACGTAAAAATGCCGGCCAGACTGCCGAGCAAGTGGCTTTCCCAGGATATGCCGTCCTGATCGGGTAAAATGCCCAGAAACATCCCGCTGTAAAAAATCATGACGATAAGGGCCAGGATAATCGAGCGCAGGCTGCGCCGGAAAATGCCGTTCCAAAAAATAAACGCCACCAGGCCGTACACCACGCCGCTGGCCCCGATGTGCAAAACAGGCCGCGCCAGCAACCAAACGGAAATGCCGGTCAAAAAGTAGATCATCCAAAAGGCGCGCATAGACACTTTCCGGTAGAAATACAGGGTAAGCGCCGTCAATACCAAAAGCGGAAAGGTATTCGAGGCCAGGTGCCCCCAACTACCGTGCACCAGCGGAGCGGTCACAATACCCCGCAAACCCCACAGTCGCCTGGGCATAATTCCGTACCAGCCGGGGTCGGCGCCCACAAGTGTCAGGTAGGAATGAATCAGCCAGATAAACCCGACAGCGGCCAGCGGGAAACGCAGGCTGTCGTAAAAATGCCGTTGGGTGAGGCCCAGGCTGTCCGATTCGCTGTCAAAAAGGGCGCGCATGGTGTAGTTCGATATTGGGATATTGGGATATTGAAAATTATGGTTTGCCGAATTGGAGTGTCAGGCCGATGCCCAAAACAGGCTGCCCTGCCGGCGATGCCTGGAACCTGGGCTGAACCCGGAAACTAAGGTCATCGCTCACATCAAACCGGCCCAGGTGCGCATCTACGAAGGCCTCTGTAGCCGTCAGGATATATGCCAAACCCAAAAAAAGCGATGTTTGTTCAACGTAGCGCCGCCATTGATCGCGGTATTGTTTCAGGCTGGTGGCATCCAGTTGGTTGTACGGCGCTTCTGTGGGATTGGTGTTGGGGTCGCCGTCAACCACCCATTTGTAATTGTCCCGCAACCGCTTGTATTCCCGGATATTGTCGATCTCGAAATAGGTTATCCCGCCCAATACGCCGTACACTATCGGGAGTTTCCACCAGCGTTTGTTGTACGCCTGGCCGGCGCCGGGCAAGGCCAGCGATAACAATACCGCGGTCTTCGGATTCGGGTAATCTTTTGTGAAAATGCGGCGTATGAATCCCGGTTTTCGCGCACCAGCGGCCGTATCCGGTTCAACTGCCGGCGTATCCACAACCGGTGAGGCCAGGGTATCTACCGGAACAGACAGGCTATCCGGTTGTTGGGCCCGGCCTAAGGAAGCACTGAAAAAGCTCAGAAGAACGATCAGGATACGCATGTGGCAAAAGTAACGTTTGAGGGTGGAATACGTTGCGTGAGCCCAAACCAGTCAGGTCAATTTTAAACAAAACGGGCTCCTGCCTGGAGCCCGTTTTGTTTAAAATTGACCTGACTGGTTATTGAATATCCGAAGGATTGCGCAGCAACACCTGTTTGCCGTTAAAATCCGAAACAATCACCGTTAGCGTGTGCGGACCGGCAGGCACAAGCATGTTGGCAAAGTTGGCATACGACTGCGTAAACATCGCAATGCTGCCGGTGGCATCCGTCACCGTTTTTCCGCCGGAAATCGCGGTGCCGGCGCCGGAAATAGTGGCCCCGGATATTTTAACCAGGGTGCTTTCCCAAGCCTCGAAATTGGCGTTGATCTCCGCAATGGTTGCGGTGCGCGGTGTGATGGTACCGGTGCCGCCGAAAATGACGCCCGATTTGTCCAGCGACACGTTGTTCACCTGCATCAAGCCGTTAAACTCGCTGAGTTCCTGGTTGGACACTTCGACTTCGATCTCGTCGCCGAGGCTGTACGAATGGTTGGCGGTAAAGCGTACCACGATGCCCGCCGACTCGTCTTGCAACACCAGGTTGCGGCCGGTAATATTGCTGGCTGCGCGGTCGGAAATTACGATGCCTTTGATCTTGCGGTTTGCCGGCGCTGATGTGGTAGCACCGGTATATTTCGTGCGCAGTTCGCCGATACTCATCAGTTCACCGCCAACGCCGGTGCAGCGGTCGCCCGTCATGTTGACGTCGTTCAAATCGCGGACAAAAAGTTGAAGGGTACTGCCAAAAATACCGAGAACGCCGGTAATGGAACCGTTTCCGGTGGGCGTGAGTGCTCCGGCAAAATCGGCGAAGCCGCTGGTGCGCAGGATAATCTGGTCTTTCCCGCAATCTTCAATCGTGCGATTCAGGGAGTACTGCGTGACCGGATCGGCGTACGTTTTGTTGGCATCGGCAGCGCCAAACTGGACATTCTCCAGTTTGATCAGGGTGCTGATATGGCTGGATTTCAGTTGGTCGATGGTCAGCACGGTTGGCGCCGGTGCGGTACCGACGGCCCCTTTCACCACTTTTTTACGCACTTGCACTTCCGTCAGGCCCACATCATCAACCTGTCCGCCCTGTTCCACCGTACTGCCGGTCAATTGGATCAGGTTATTGTAGTCGGTCAGGATCAGGTCCTGGCAATAGATGTACATCGTACGCCCAACCGGAAACTGGTTGTACTGGGACGCATCGTTGAATTTCACCTCAATACCACCCGTTGCATCCTGGATGACCAGTGTTTTATAATAATTACCCGAGCGGTCGTCCATGACGACAACCCCTTCAATGATCAGGTCATCGGTAATTTTATCATAACCGCCGGGCGTCACGTGCAGGGCCTTCAGAGCGGCGATTGTCGTGTTTGGGGTAACATTCACCGGATCGCCGCCGGTAGGCGGTTCGTCAAAATCTTTTTTGACACAGGCAGTGATTCCGGCAGTCAGGAACAGCGCCACAAGGGCAAACAGCGGGAAATTTTTTTTCAACAAAAACATATTCAAGTGTTGAGTTTTGAGTTTCAAAATGTGAGAAGCGCTGGTATTAAATCCGCAAGGCCAGGCTGATAAAATAGTTGGTACCCGGTGCATAAATCAACTGGTTGGTGTACAACCGGACATCGGTAAAGTCGTTGCGAAAGGCATTCCGGGTTGCATCGCGGCCCGAATTGATGATATTCGTATTATTCAGCAGGTTGTTCACCCCGACGGTCAGGTACACAAAGGTATTGCGGTTGAAGCGCCAGGATTTTCCGCCAAAAAAGTCGAGCGTAAAGGCAGCCGGTGCTTTTTGCTGGTCGAGCACAAAACGCCAGAGTTCGGAGTCCTCCTGGATCGTTGCCACATAGTCGGCCGTACGGCGGCGCTGATCAAACAGGTAGTAAAAATTATCGGCCCAGTTGAGCGTAAGCGTGGCAAACCAGAATTGCGGCGCTTCATATTTTATACTGGCCGACGCTGTTGTTTGCGGGGTGCGCGGCACAAAAAAGTTTTTGATATAGGCCGTGCCGGCATAGGCCACATCAGCGGTATTATCTTCGGTTTCAACCAGATACGGGCGGGAAGTGTAAACATAGCGCCCCAGATTGGCTGCCGCGCTGACTGTCCAGGCAATCAATGGCCGGGCTTCAAAAGCCAGTTCCACGCCGGTGTGCCGCCGGTCGACGCCCACCATCGAGCGGGAGCCAAACACAGAGGAAGCCGGCGAAAAGGTCAGGTAGTTTTCGTATTCGTTATCCGTTTGGGTAAAATAGCCTGTCGCGCGCGCCTTGAAGCGCGGTGCACGCCATTGCATGCCCCCTTCGGCGCTGAAGATCGTATACGATTCAGGTTTGGGCGTAACCAGATGGTCGCGAATACGCGGCGAGATAAACACATCCTGGAACCGCTGCGCGCGGGTGCCGTAGAACGAATTGGCATAGAGATATTGCCTGCCGGTGATCTTGTAGGTTATGCCTGCTTTCAGGCCGTAGTTGACAAACGTAACTTTCCGGGAATCGCCCAGGGAAGCATCCGGGAAACGGCCGTTTTGCATGTAGCCGGTGCGCCAGAATTGGGTAAACATATTTTCAGCAGCAGCAAAAAAGGAGAAGCGCGGCAGGTCGCCCTGCAATTGCACCCAAGAGCCTGCACTGCGAATATTTTCGTCGTAATTGAAGCCGTAAGTTTCACCTTCGCGCACGACGTGGTTGGTTGTTTGCAAATCATTATTGGCGGCAAGCGGGTCATCGACAAAACGGTCCAGGTCGACAATAAAATCGCCACCCAGGATATCGTCTACCGTTTTGAAATTTTTGCCCCGGTACCACTGATAGTTGGCGCCGCCGTTCAGGGTAAACCGGTCGCCGAGGGCCTGCCGCAATACGGCATTAAAGCCGGCCTCCCGGGTATCGCTCCGGAAATCGCCAATCACATATTGGGAACGCTTGCCCGTTACGGTGTTGCCGGGAATCCCGTTGGCATTCTGGATGGTTGCGGTATTGATGGTGTTGGCTTCCCACATGCCGACCCAGTCGATTTGTCTGGCCGACTTGTTTTCGCGCAGGTATTCCTCCCAGGCATTGATTTGCTCCGGGTTTTCCAGGGCTGACGGCAGGCGGCGGTTGTAGTCCGGTTCGGGGCTGTTGGCCTCAAACCAGTCAAGCCGGGTGTAGCCGTTTTGGCCAAACTGGCTGTAGGCAGCCAGCATGAGGTTGGTGGCGCGGGAGGGCTTCAGGTCGTATCGCAGCATGGCGATCGGCTGATGCCCGTGGCTGACGTAGGCGTTGCGTTTATCGCCGTTCCAATAGCCCCAGTTGGGGTTGTAGCGGGTTGTGCCCGCCAGGTCGAACATTTCCTGAAAGGTATCGCCGACCCGGCCACGGCTGTTGGGTGAGCCCAGCACCGTGAGGTTGAGGCCGTGCTTGTCGCCGAATTTTTTGTCGACCGACAGAAAATAACCGTAGCCGTCGAAAAACGTCCCCTCATGCCAGCCTTCCTGCGCCCAGCGGCGGCTTCCGGAAACCGACACAGCCCAGCCACCCGGCATCAGGCCGGTGCTGGCGGTCACCATGACCCGGTTGGTATACGTCCGGTTGGAAACGGCGTACGAGGCACGGATTTGCTTGCGTTGCACACTGGCGCGGGTGTCGATGTGTGTGGCGCCGCCAATTTCTGAAAAAGCAAACTCGGCGGCTTCCATGCCGATCACGGATTGCCGGACGCGCAACACGTCGTTCAGACCGCCGAATTCGCTGAAAAATGCGATCCCGGTTTCCGGATCATTGATATTGATGCCGTTGAGAAAAATTGGAAAAAACTCGGAGTCGTAGCCGCGTTCCCGAAAGCGAAACACGCTCCAGCCAAAACTGGAGAAATTTTGAAATACATCCCGGGAGGCATGCAGCAGGTTGGCAATTTCGCCAATACCATCCGATTCCGTTTCGGCTTCATCCAGCGTGATCGTGGGAATATCGGTCGCATTGGCCACAACGGCATTCGGATCACGCTCCAGCGCAACGGCAAGTTGCACGGCTTGCCCGGCCTGTATCGTCGTTTTTTGCTCGACCGGTAAAAACCCGACGCGGCTGATGATGAGCGTGTGTTCGCCTGCCGGCACGTTGAACAGCGTGAACGCGCCGCTGCGGTCGGTAGCGGCAAAAATGCCTGTTTGCGCCAGCACGACCGATGCATCGGCCACCGGGGCATTGTTGTCGGCAGCCGTAACAGTGCCTTGCAGGGTGCCGGTTTGGGCAATTGCCAGCTGCGCGCTCAGCAGCAGCATGCCGGCTAATAGTAATTTTTGAAACATTTAGTGAAAACTGGGTTTGTGAGTGTGGTGGTTCCCGGCGGTTGGCTGGTTGGTATTAGGCCGGCAAAGGTAGCAAAGCCTGTCCGGGTCTGCCACCTTTGCAAATGTAAATTAATTGCAAAGCCCCCGATGAATGCAGGCCAAATGCCTTTTCTTTGCCCCGATCAATATAAAAAACTATGAAAGCGCATTTTCTTACGATTGCCGGCCTGCTGCTGAGCCTGGCATTATTTGCCCAGAAAAACGAATATAAGGTAGCGGCTATCGGTTTTTACAATTTGGAAAATCTGTTCGACACGCTCGACAGTCCAACCACCAACGATGCCGACTTCCTGCCGAATGGCCGCTTGTTGTGGAACACCGAAAAATATATTTCCAAGCAAGCCAATATGGCCAAGATCATTCAGTTGCTGGCCGTCGATAAAACACCGGACGGTGTGGCCTTGCTCGGCGTGTCTGAGGTAGAAAACCGAAAGGTTTTGGAAGACCTGGTCGCACAGGAAGCCATTAAAAACCGGAATTACCAGATAGTCCATTTTGACTCCCCGGACGAACGCGGGATCGACGTGGGCTTGCTTTACCAGCCCAAGTATTTCACCGTAACCGGCGCCCGGGCCCTGCCGGTGCACCTGTTTGAAGCCGACAGTTCGCGCGATTTCACGCGCGATGTCCTGTACGTCAGCGGATTGTTTGGCGGAGAGCCCCTCCACGTGTTGGTGAATCACTGGCCCTCCCGCAGTGGTGGCGAGAGCGCCTCGGCCTGGCGCCGCGCGGAGGCAGCCAAAGTTTGCCGGCAAGTAGTCGACAGCTTGCTCGCAGTTAATGCCGATGCCAAAATTGTGATCATGGGCGATTTGAACGACGACCCGAATAACAAAAGCCTGACGCAGGTTTTGCGTGCCGTACGCAACACCAGCAAACAAAAAGCCGATGAGTTGTACAACCCGATGTACGATTTTTTCCAAAACGGCGTCGGTACGCTGGCATACCGCGATTCCTGGAATTTGTTTGACCAACTTATTGTGTCCAAAGGATTTGTGAAGAAAAAAGCCGGCGGCTGGCAGTATTATAAATCGGTGGTTTTTAGTCGTCCCTGGATGTTTCAGGAAGACGGCGCCTTCCGGGGGTACCCCTTGCGAACATTTGTTGGCGAGATTTTTTTAAACGGGTATAGCGACCACCTGCCGGTGTATACACTGCTTTTGCATAAGTAGCGCGAACCGGAGGTTCGCGTTACAATTACAATCGGGCCTCAACTTCTTCCGGACTTGTTTTAAACATTTTCAGCACCTTAACCTGGAAGTTGCCGACCGTGATCTCGGTACCGACCTCCGGGATACTGTCCAGCGTTTTTAACAACAGGCCGGCCAGCGTTTCATAATCGTCGCCCAAAGGAAATTGCTCCGGCAGGCTTTCGTTGATGCGCTCCAGGTTGGTTAGTGCAAGGATGCGCCAGGTTTGTTCACCGGTTTTCACGACTGCCGGTTGCTCCTGGTCGTGCTCGTCCTGAATTTCACCGACCAATTCCTCGATGATGTCTTCCAGGGTAACCAGGCCGACCGTGCCGCCGAATTCGCTGGTCACGATCGCCAGTTGCAGCCGCTCTTTTTGAAACTGCCGCAGCAGTTGCACCACTTTTTTGTTGATATGCACGAACAATGCAGGCCGCATGAGTTCGCGCAGTGTTTTTTGACTTTTTTCCATGGCGGCAACCAGCAGATCCTTGGTATGGACGAACCCGATAATTTGGTCCAGCGAATCCTCGAAGATCGGATAACGGGAATAACTTTC
Source organism: Lewinellaceae bacterium (assembly GCA_016716135.1). Lineage (GTDB taxonomy): Bacteria > Bacteroidota > Bacteroidia > Chitinophagales > Saprospiraceae > M3007. The sequence goes on from JADJWX010000004.1 coordinate 304,721, forward strand.
CTTTAGAGCAAGGGATATGGCATCCTGAATGGAGGTGTTTACGTCGATAGCGACAATTTGCGTGCGAGGCGTATAGATTTGGCGGACCAGGCGTTCATCAAAATCGAATACATTTTGGATCAACTCGCGCTCTGAGGCCTGAATGGCGCCACTCTCTGCGCTTTCCGTGATGATCATTTTTAACTCCTCCTCCGAATGGGCTTCGGCATGCGGCACCGGTTCGATGCCAATCAGTTTGAGCAGGAAATTTGCCAACCCGTTGAGCAGCCAGATAAACGGCCGAAAGACAAAATAAAAAACCTTGAGCGGCCAGGCTACCCACAGCGTAGTGTGGGTCGGAAAGCGAATGGCAAGCGATTTCGGCGCCAGTTCACCGAAAACAATGTGCAAAACCGTAATGGTTGCGAAGGCAATGGGCAGCGAAATCCGGTGCGCCAGTTCCGGATCGGGCTCCATGCCCATCAGGGCCATCACTTTCAAAATTATAGCGCCCACCACCGGCTCGCCGATCCAGCCCAGGCCAAGACTGGCCAGGGTAATTCCCAGTTGCGTAGCCGCCAGATAACTATCCAGGTGTGCCACCACACCTTCCGCCACCCGGGCCAGGGAGTTGGTTTCGGCCCGCACTTGCAGTTGTGACAAGCGCACTTTGACAATGGCAAACTCGGCCGCCACAAAAAAACCGTTGAGCAGTACCAGGAAAATCGTAATTAAAATGTCGATGAGCATGATCGTTGGCTGTTGACTGTTGGCTATTGGTTATGGGCTGCTTTGGGCAAATGTAAGTTTATTCTTTTTCGCGGATGGCTAAATGGCAATTGCCGGGAGCCAAAGGCAGTTTATTCCAGCCGGTAAACCAGGGCGCGGAAATAGCCGCTGTCGATCGGCGCCATCGATCCGGCAGCGCTGAGTAAAACGCCGTTAAATCGGCCGAAAATCGTGTCGTTTTGAAAGCCGTCCACTTGAATGGTCAGATCGTCGCTCACGGCATTCAACACGCCGGTAAAGTTGCTGGAATCGCGTGGACTAAACTCTACCCCGCCCCAGCCAAAATCTTTGAATTGCAATTTGGCCGAAGCCGGGAAAAAGGGAAAACTATCGGTTTGGGGGTCGAATTCAAAGCCCAGGGCGATGCCGAAATGCGGTTTCAGGGGATCATCTTGGCGGATAATTTCCACATAATTTTGAGCCAGGTTTAACCAGTTGCTCAAGGTATCGAGCCGGGCATTGGTTTGCCGGATTTGGCTGCGCCGGTAGGGTTGCCGCTCACGTTGCATGGGGTGGATCAGGGCAAATTTTTGATTTTTAAATTTGAACTGAATACCGTTTGGGAGCGGGGAAGGACAGGCGTCATTGGGTATTTTACAAAAAAAAGCACTCAACAACAGCAATATTACACTAAGACACAGGTAGTGCAGCGAAGGCATCCGTAACCAGAGGCACCAAACCATTTCGGGAAAGATGTACACAATTAAAATTCAGGAGTAAACCTTTCGGTCGATTTGCTAATTTAAGATAAGTCAATAATTGAGCCGTGTAAATCGGCATCATTACTTCTACAGCTTTTACTTCTACTATAACAAGGTCGTTGACCAGAATATCTAATCGAAGTGGGCTTGCAAGTGCTTTTCCTTTATAGTGCAAGGGAATATTTACCTGCGATTTTGCCTTAAGCCCTACTGCTAGCATTTCCTCTAATAAACAAATTTCATAAATAGATTCCAGTAATCCTGGGCCAAGGTTTCGTTGAACTTCAATTGCACATCCTACAATTTCATAGGCAATGTCGTTGACATACTTCTGGGTTATACGTTCCATAAGAACAAGGTTTATTTAAAGGTAATAACCAAATATTCTTAGTGTTCTTAGTGTTCTTAGTGTTCTTAGTGTTCTTAGTGTTCTTAGTGCTTAGTGTTCTTAGTGTTCTTAGTGTTCTTAGTGTTAAAAAAATACCACTAAGTTCACTAAGAACACTAAGGACACTAAACGTTATTTTTAAACATCGCCCAGGTTTTTCAACGACTCCTTCAAAATCTGGATTCGTGCCAAAGCATCGGCTTCTTTTTTCCGTTCATTTTCAACTACCTGAGGAGGTGCACCGTTGACGAAACGTTCGTTGGCCAGTTTGGCCTGAACCGATTTAAGAAAGCCTTCCTGATAAGCCAGTTCTTCCAGCAACTTTGCCCGTTCTGCCGCAACATCAATCTCCTGATTGATTTCCACATAAAATTTATCCGTACCGGAAATGAAGGATTTGCTGTTTGCCGGTTCATCCTCGCTAATGCTGAGTTCCGAAAGGACCGCCAGTTTCACCACCATTTCCCGCAGGCCGGCCAATCCGAACAGGGCCTCAGCCGAAGCGCTCTGTTGCACCGTCAGCGGTAGAGGTTCTTTCGGCTTGATCTGGTTTTGGTTGCGCAGGTCGCGCACCTTGCCGATCACGTCTTTGGCCGCTTCCACCTGAGCGATCAGTTTTTGGTCGGCTTTGCCGGCCTTTGGGTACTGCTGAACCATGCAATCGTCGCCCGCAGCCCGTTCGCGCAGCTGATGCCAGATTTCCTCCGTGATGAAGGGCATAAACGGATGCAAGGCCACCATCAGGTCGGCAAACAGGTCGAGGGTAGCCTCCAGCGTTGCACGGTCGATCGGCTTTTCAAACCCCGGTTTGATCATTTCGAGGTACCAGGAGCAGAAGTCGTCCCAAATAAACCCGTACAAACCGAGCAGGGCATCGCTAAGGCGGAACACCCGCATATTGGCTTCAATGTCTTCCAGCACGACATTGAACTTTTCCCGCATCCAGTGCACAGCCAGTGCATTTTTACGCGCATCGGCTTCTGTTTCAGCCTGCTCGCCGACAGGCCAGCCTTTCACCAGGCGCAGGGCGTTCCAGAGTTTGTTGCAAAAGTTGCGGCCGTTTTCGCAGAGTTTGTCGTCAAACAAAATATCGTTGCCGGCGGCTGCACTTGACATCAGGCCGTAGCGCACCCCGTCGGCGCCGAAGTCGTCGATCAATTTCAGGGCATCCGGGGAATTGCCCAGCGACTTGGACATTTTGCGCCGCTTTTGGTCGCGCACCATCCCGGTAAAATACACGGCCTGGAACGGGCGCGCGCCTTTGTATTCATAGCCGGCCATGATCATGCGGGCCACCCAGAAAAAGATGATATCCCAACCCGTTACCAACACCGAAGTTGGGTAGTAGTATTGAATTTCGCCGTCGGGTTTGCGGAAGCCGTCGAACACGCTGATCGGCCATAGCCAGGAGGAGGCCCAGGTGTCGAGCACATCTTCGTCTTGCCGGAGATCGTCCAGCGTAAGCGTTGCATTTCCGGTCTGTTGTTGAGCCTGCGCCAGCGCTTTTTCTGCCGTTTCGGCTACAAAGACATGCGTTTCTTTGTTAAAACCCTCCGACTTCAGGTACCAGGCAGGGATGCGTTGGCCCCACCAGAGTTGGCGGGATATGCACCAGTCCCGCAGGTTTTCCATCCAGTTGCGGTACAGGTTTTGAAAACTGTCGGGATAAAACTGAATTTCCCGGTCAAGTACCGCTTTCAGGGCCGGAGCGCCCAAATCGCTCATGCGGACAAACCACTGCAGCGAAAGTTTGGGTTCGACCACGGAATTGGTGCGCTCGGAGCGGCCGATTTTGGTCACGTAATCTTCCAGTTTGACCAAATTGCCGCTTTCTTCCAGCAGGGCTTTCATGCGTTTGCGTGCGTCGAAGCGATCGAGACCGACCAGGGGTTTGAAGGCGCAGTTTTCATTGAGGCGACCTTCGTCGTCGATGGTGTCGATCACTTCCAGTTGGTGGCGCAATCCGATTTCGTAATCATTCGGATCGTGGGCCGGTGTAATTTTCAGGGCGCCGGTGCCAAACTCAACATCGACATAATCGTCCGCAATTACCGGGATGGCCCGGTTGATCAGCGGGATCAACACTTTTTTACCCACCAGTTTTTGGTATCGCTTGTCCTTGGGATTGACTGCAACGGCCGTATCGGCAAAAATAGTTTCGGGCCGCTGGGTTGCGATCACGATCCCTTCCGAACCGGAGCCTTCGAGCAGGTATTTGATATGGAAAAGTTGGGCCTGCTCTTCATTGTACAACACTTCTTCATTGGAGAGTACCGTGCGGGCTTCGGGGTCCCAGTTGACCATGCGCAAGCCGCGGTAGAGTTTGTCTTTTTGATACAGGTCAACAAAGGTCCGGATACAGTCCTCGTAGTAGCCGGGATCCATGGTAAACGCCGTTCTATCCCAGTCGCAGGAAGCGCCCAGGCGCCGCAGTTGTTTCAGGATAATGCCGCCGTATTTGTCTTTCCACTGGTACGCAAATTCCATGAACTGCTCACGGGTGATATCCGCCTTGCGCAGTTTTTTCTCCTCGCGCAACCACCGCACGACTTTTGCTTCCGTGGCAATCGAAGCGTGGTCCGTACCAGGTACCCAGCAGGCATTTTTACCATCCAGGCGGGCTTTACGGATCAGGATATCCTGAATCGTATTGTTGAGCATGTGCCCCATGTGCAACACACCGGTTACGTTTGGCGGGGGAATTACAATGGTAAACGGCTCCCGGTCGTCGGGGGTGGAATGAAAATAGCCGGAGGTTTCCCAGTGTTCGTACCAGCGGGATTCGGTTTCAGACGGGTTGTAACGGGTGGAAAGTTCCATGTTTTATTACCAGCAGGAAGGTTTTGCAGGCGAAGCCTGAATTAAAAAAGAAGGCGCAAATATCGGTTTTCCCCTGTTCTTCACCGACTTATGTTAATATTTTAAAAACTTGATGGCTTTTCGCAAAAATAATCCGCACCTTTGCGCCGGCATGTTGCCAGAATCATTTTTAAAGTTTTTATTACCAATGTACAACGGAACAGTAAAATTCTTCAACGAAACCAAAGGTTTCGGTTTTATCGTGGATGACTCCACCAAAGAAGAAATCTTTGTTCACGTTAGCGGTTTGGTGGACTCGATCCGCGAAGGTGACCAGGTCACTTTCGAAACCCAGCGTGGCAAAAAAGGCATGAACGCAGTAAATGTAAAATTGGCCGAATAAGCCAATTCTCATTTTAAGTGATACCATGTTGAGCCCTCGCCGGATCGCCGGCGGGGGTTTTATTTTTAGCTCATGTTCCCAACGGACTGGTAGGGAGGTGGTAACTTCGAGACTAATGTCGTCAACTTCAGGTATTTGGGTGGGTGTACACTTTTGACTTTTCAAATTTGACTTAAAAGGAACTTCCCGAACTGATATTGCTCTCAAAAAAGTCAAAAGTTCAATTTGAAAAGTCAAATTTGAAAAGTGTCCACCTCCTCTGATTTCTTAAATTGACGACATTAGACTGCCAGTCACCACCTCACTTAGCGCATTCAAAGGTTACTGGTTAGAAGGTTGCTTAACTTTACCGGTATGTACCCAATCTTCTAACCAGTAACCCTTAAACCAGTAACTTTTTAAATGCATACCGACCAGCTGCTACAGGAATTCACCTACCGCACCTCCCGATCCGGCGGCAAGGGCGGCCAAAACGTCAACAAAGTGGAGACGAAGGTGGAAGCACGCCTGCATGTAGCCTCCTCTGCGGCCTTGTCGGATGCAGAAAAGCAACTGATTCTGGAAAAACTGGCCAACCGCATCTCTGCCGAGGGCTATCTGGCGGTAACCAACCAAACCAAGCGCTCCCAGCTGGCCAACAAGGAACTCGCAGAGCATAAACTGCTCCGACTCGTCCAACAAGCCCTGGTCCAACCGAAAAAACGCAAACGCGCCAAAGTACCGAAGTCGGTCAAGGAAGCCCGGTTGAAAGCCAAGAAACACCAGTCAGAAAAGAAAGCTGCGCGGCGGGTTATTGGGCATTAGAGTATGTTTCTAAAACATCTTGTCCAGTTCAAACTCCACCCGCCGGTTTTTCGCCCGCCCGTTAGCAGTTTTATTGGTAGCAATTGGTTTGCTCTCCCCAAATCCTTTTGACGAAAGGCGTTCGGCATCAATCCCCAGTTCGATCAGCTTTTGCACACAAGTATTTGCCCGGCGTTCCGAAAGGTCCTGATTCTTTTTAGCAGCCCCCTGACTATCGGTATGGCCGGCAATCCGGACGTTGTAGTTCGGGAAATTATCCAGTATGCCGGCCAGTTTTTCCAGCACCGGCACAGATGCCTCGGTCAGTTTATCTGATCCGGTTTCGAACTGGATGTCGCGTACCGCCGCAATGATGATTTTTTTATCGGCTTTTTTCAACTCCGGACAGCCATTGTTGGCCTTGGTGCCCGCTGCGCGCGGACATTTATCTTCCGCATCTTCGATCCCGTCGCCATCCGTGTCCGGACAGCCCTGAAATTCAGCGATCCCTTTTTCCAGCGGACAGGCATCCTTCGCGTCTTCAATCCCGTCGCCATCCGTGTCCGGGCAGCCGTTAAACCGCGCAATTCCCCAGACCTGCCGGCAACTGTCCAACGCATCTTCCACGCCGTCGCCGTCCGTATCCGGGCAGCCCAAAAACTGAACCGGGCCGGCCTGCTCCGGGCAAGCATCCACCAGGTCTTCAATGCCGTCGCCATCCGTATCCGGACAGCCGAATGGGGTAATGCGTCCGCCCTGGTCGGGGCAGTAGTCCTCGTGGTCGGCCAGGCCATCTGAATCGCGGTCGGGGCAACCGAACAGTTGTTCCACACCTGCGTCGTCAGGACAGGCATCCTCGATATCCGCCACAGCATCGCCATCGCGATCGGGGCAGCCGCAAAGCGTAATCAGGCCGATAACTTCCGGGCAAAGGTCCAGGCTGTCTTGCGTGCCATCACCGTCGGCATCCGGACAACCTTTTGCCGACGGCACCCCCGGAATGGTCGGGCAGTCGTCTTCCGCGTCAGTGATGCGGTCGCCATCGGCATCGGGGCAGCCCTTCATGGCCTTAAAACCCGGCGCGAGCGGGCATTTGTCGCGGCGGTTGGGAATCCAGTCGCGGTCGGAATCCGCTTGCCGGATGCGGTGCGAGAGCGTGATGCCGCCGAAAGCGTACCAGTCGCGGTTGCCGGCGTTGCCGGAAATTTCGACACCGTCAAGGCGGTCGGTCCAGGCAGGCCGGAAGCCGAGTTCGAAACCGATGAGCCAGTAGCGGCCGATGTCCCACTTGAAGCCGCCGCCCAGGTTCAGCACCAGCGCCGGTTGGTCGGCCGGCGCGTTTTTATCGGCGAGAATGCGATCGGCGGTGACGCTGGGGTTTTGTTCGGGAAAGTCGTTGTAGTCCGTGTTTGTTTTATAAAAATTATACCCGGCGCCGGCGAAGAGGTAGGGTGCAAAAATGCGCCGGAAGCGCCAGCCGTTGCGGCGGCGTTTGCCGAAAATATCCCATTCGAGCAGGAGGCTGCTTTCGTGAAAAGTGCTGGAAAACCGGAATGCACGTTCGGCGCGCCAGAACGGCTCCGCAAAATGGGATTCGTCGCCGGAAATTGTACCGCCCAAATAGTTGAGCCGCAGCGCAAAAACCGGCCCGAAATGCCGGCGCAGGAGCAGGCCGTAGCCGATATCCCTGTTTTCAAGATCAAAAAATTTTTCTTCATTCACATCGCCGGCGTAGGCGGTAAAGCCGCCGGCAATGCCAATTTCCCAAGTCGCTTGCGCTGCGAGTGTGAGGGGCGCGAGAAACCACAGGATGAGTAAACCGAGTTGTCTCATCGTTAAACCGAAGGGTGATTAAAAAATGTATCTTATTGCTGCAAAATCCGCTCCAAATCGGGTGGTGAAACTGTCACCAGCCCCACTGCTGCCAGTCTTGGCATAATTTCGCGCCAAATAGGTTCCTGGCTGAAAACTGCCTTGAATATTGGCAAGGCCTCAGCCAGTTTCCCCACATTGGCCAGGGTAAGGGCAGTCCAAAATTGCAGTTCTGCCTGCCCGGGCATCAGTTCCCGCGCAGCGTTGTATTCCTCCATGGCCGAAGCCATGTCGTTGATTTCCACAAAATAATCACCCCGATTCATGTGCTCGTAAGCCAGGTGCACCTGGTAGAGCCGCCGCAGCTCCCGGATCGGTTCAGCGTCGTCGTCTACCCGTAAATCGACCAATACATCGTCCCAGGATTTACCGCTGCTTTTGCCGGGTACTACCAGGAGTGCTGCCGACTGCTGCCCACGAAAATCACCACCGGCCGCCTGCGCCGCTTCAAGGGCAAGCAGCAGCCGGTTGGCCAGGGCGTGACCGCGGCTGTTTTCAAAGGCGTCGTTCATGGCCTTGCACACATCCGGTCCGTACATCATGTTTGCTTGCACGGAATATTGAAGTCCTTCGATATGGCAGGCAAACTGAATACACTTTTTACCGGTATGGGCAGCTACCCGCCCCTGATTGTCCACCAGCGCCAATTGACGCACTGCTGCACCCGGATCGTCGGCCAGCAGGCTGTCGCGGGCCTCCTGAGCACTCAGGCCGCTTTTTAGCAGGGCAAGCCCGCGCGGACCAAAAGATTTGTTTACAAACGACTGCGTGGCTACCACTCCTACCCCGGCTTCTGCCCAGGAAACCACGGTGCCTACGCTGAACCAGTGGCTTTGCACCGCTACGCCCAGCTCGCCCGTGGCGCTGTCGCGGGCGACGATGGAAAAGGTGTGGGCAAGGGGCTCGGAACCATATACCGGGCGGATTGCCCGGTTTTGCGCAGCTAGTGTACTGCTGCATAATAGCAGGTAGAATAAGCGAAAAAGCATAGGTCAAGGCTGTTAAGGGCTGTAAAAGTACAACGGCTCGGTGCTTTTTCGGCTTGGCGACACAACAGGATGGGAAAATCCCCGCTTTTGGCGCGTCAAACGGGGCTTGACAACAATACTGCCAAGGCATCTGAAAAACCCAAATATACCGTCTGCTGTCATGTGCATAACTTTTCCGCCCTTTTTCCCCCTTTTCCCTAATTTTGCCGCCCTTGCAAACGGGTGCTACGGCTTCGATACGCGTCCTACGACTTCAAGTCGTAGGACGCGTACACCGCCAAGTACATTACCGCGTACGATCCATCCATGCGACTAAAAACGCTCGAACTCAAAGGTTTTAAAAGTTTCGCCAACGAAACCGCCATCCACTTCAACGCCGACGTAACCGGCGTGGTGGGCCCCAACGGCTCCGGCAAAAGCAACGTGGTAGACGCCGTGCGCTGGGTGCTGGGCGAACAAAAAAGCAAGGAACTGCGCCTCGACAAGATGGCTTCGGTCATTTTTAACGGCACCAAAAAACGAAAGGCCGGCCAAATCGCCCAGGTGTCGCTCACCTTTGAGAATTCCAAAAACATCCTGCCTACCGAATACCAAACCGTCACCATCAGCCGACTGCTCTACCGCAGCGGCGAAAGCGAATACCGGCTCAACGGCGTCAGCTGCCGCCTGAAGGACATCACCTCGCTCTTTCTCGATACCGGCATCGGCGCCGATTCTTACGCCATTATCGCCCTGAACATGGTGGAAGACCTGCTCTCCGACCGCGAACAGGCCCGCCGCCGCATGTTCGAACAGGCCGCCGGCGTGAGCAAATACAAAGCCCGCAAACACGAAACCAAACTTAAGCTGGACGCCACCGTCGCCGACCTCGACCGGGTGGAAGACTTGTTGTTCGAGATCGAAGACCAGTTAAAAAAACTGGAAAAACAGGCCCTGCGCACCCAGAAGTTTTACGAACTAAAAACCGAATACAAAGACCGCAGCATCGAGCTCGCCACCTTCAACCTGGTGCGCCACCGAAAAGCCTACAAAGACCTGGAAAAACAAATCCACCAGGAAGAAGACAACTACCGCAGCGCCGAAGCCAAAGCCCGCCAGATGGAGGCCGAAATCGAAGCGCTGCACAAATTGCATATCGACAAAGAAAGTTCCCTGAGCGAACACCAAAAAGAGGTCAACCAACTCACCGGCCGCATCCGGGGCAAGGAAAACGAAAAAAATATGCTGGCGCAAAAACTGTCGTTCATCGAACAGGATGCCCAGCGCCTCAACGACCTCATCCTGCGTGCCGGCGAAACCATGCGCCGCCTGGAAAGTGAAATTGAAGGTTACCAGATCGACCTGAGCCAGGAAAAACAACTCGAAGCGGAATTCAGCGAAGCCCTCAGCCAGGCACAGGTCCAGCTCGAAGAAGCCCGTAAAAACCACAACCTGCTCAAAGGCAACCTCGACGACTTCGTTCGCGAACAACAAGCCATCGAACGGGTGATCGTCGACCTGGAAAAACAACGTGCCGTCCAGCAAAACCAGATCGAAAACCTGCGCCGCGATGTGGAACGCACTATGGCCGATGTGGCTACCCGCCGCTCGGAAATGGTCGACCTGGAGGCAAAAATTGCCGAATTCAATAAATCCGCGCAAGGCTACCAGGACCAAATCGGCAAACTGGAAGCCATCGAAGAAAAGCGCCGGAAGGACATCACCACTACGGAACAGGAAATTGAGGCCCAAACCAAAAAACTGGCCGAGCACAACCGCCGCCTCGACGCCAAACGCAACGAATTTAAACTCACCAAAAGCATGGTGGAAAGCCTCGAAGGCTTCCCCGAAAGCATCAAATTTCTGAGCCAGCAAAAAGACTGGGCGCAAAACTGCCCCCTGCTCTCCGACCTCATCTACGTGCGCGAAGAATACCGGGTGATCATCGAAAACTACCTGGAGCCCTACCTCAACTATTACGTCGTGCCGAATGCCGATGCCGCCGTGCAGGCCATCCAATTGTTGGGCAGAACGCAAAAAGGCCGGGCCAATTTTTTCCTGCTCGACGCCTTCGCCCGCTATGAAGCCCCCCTGCTCCTGCTGCCCGCCGGCCAACAGGCCATCGACCTGGTGGAGGTCGACGCGCAGTACCGCCCGCTCGTAGCCTACCTGCTCGAAAATGTGCTGATCGTTGACGATACCACGGCTGCCGGCAAGGAATTGCTGTCTGCGCCGATCAATCCGGGCGGCAGCGAAAACCGGGGCCCCGTGCTGCTTTCCCAGTCGGGCGCTTTTGTGCGCCGCCGCTTCAGCCTCAGCGGCGGCTCGGTGGGCTTGTTCGAGGGCAAAAAAATCGGCCGGAAAAAGAACCTGGAAATTCTCGACACCGACATTCAAAAACTGGAATCGGCCGAATCGGCGCTGAACAGCAAACTCGCCACCCTGCAAACACATTTGCAAAGCCTGAAAAAAGCCGACCAGACGGCCGTGCTTACCCGCGAACGCGAAGCCCTCGGACAGGTACAATCGCAAATGGCCGCCCTGCGCGCCCGCATCGAAAACATTGCCACTTTCGTGCAGAATTTCGATGCCAAAGCGGCCGAAAGCGGCGAGTTGATCACGCAACTGGAGGCCAGCAATGTTTCGATTGAAAAACAATTGAAAGAAAAACAAGCCGCGGCCGCCACGCTCCGCCAACGCCTGGAAAGTGCCGACGGTTCGTTCCGGGAGGTCGCTGAACGGCTCAGCCAGAACAGCCACGATTACAACCAGAAAAATATCGAGTTCATCCGCCAGCAAAACAAGGTGAACACCTTCCAGCAGGAACTCAGCTTCCGCGAAAAAAGCCTGGCCGAATTGCGCAGCCAAACCCAGCAAAACCAAGCCACCAAAACCAAAAACGAATCGGAAATCGAATTTATCCGCGGTGATATTGCCCGTCTGGAAGGCGAACTAACCGCCGGCTACGCCGAAAAAAAGGCCCAGGAAGCCACACTCAGCGAGGCCGAACAAACGTATTTCAAAGCCCGAAACGAAATCCACGAACGCGAAAATATCCTTCGCGAACTCTACCGCAAACAACAGGACCTGCAAGGGGCCATCAACCGGTTGAAAGACAAATTCAGCGACGTCAAATTTGAAATAACAGCCATTGGCGAGCGCCTGCGCGCCGAATTCGGGATTTCCGTAAACGAAGTCATCAATAAAGAACCCGACCCCAAACAAAATCAGGAATCACTGGAGCGCGAGGTCAACAACCTCAAACGCCGCCTCGATACCTACGGCGAGATCAACCCGCTGGCTATCGAAGCTTACAACGAGATTAAGGAGCGCTACGACAGCATCGCCAACCAGCGCGACGACATCCTGCAAGCCAAGGAAAATCTTCTGCAAACCATGAAGGAAATCGAGGAAACAGCCACCCAGCGTTTCCTGGAGTCTTTCGAACAGGTGCGCGAAAATTTCGTCCGGGTATTCCGCACACTTTTCACCGAGGAAGACACCGCCGACCTGATCCTCTCCACCCCGGAAAATCCGCTGGAGTCGGATATCAACATCATCGCCCGGCCAAAAGGCAAGCGCCCGCAAACCATCGCCCAGTTGTCGGGCGGTGAAAAAACACTGACGGCAACCGCCCTGCTTTTTGCCCTTTACCTGCTCAAGCCGGCCCCGTTTTGTATTTTTGATGAAGTGGATGCGCCGCTGGACGATGCCAACATTGAAAAATTCAACCGCATCATTCGCCAGTTTTCCAAGGAATCCCAGTTTATCGTGGTAACCCACAACAAAGCAACAATGGCTGCTGTTGATACGATTTATGGCGTTTATATGCCCGAGCAAGGGGTAAGTGCGGTGGCGCCGGTTGATTTCCGCCAACTGGATCACGAGGCAATGGTTTTTGAGGCCGGGTAATCCTGTTTTACAAGTTGGTTATTGCATCGGCAGGCCAGAGCGTTTTTTTTCAAATTCAGTCTTCCTGAAAAAATCAATCTGAAAATAAAAGCCCCCACACTTCTCCTTTGAAATGCAGGGGCTGGTGAAAAGGAATAATTAAAATTGTAGAGCCCGCCTGCGCCGACATCGCTGTCTGGCGCCGGCCGTTCAACTGAGAGTTTGTCCAAAATTCCAACGCTTGAAGGCCAGCATGGAAATTTAGACAAACTCTTAATTTACTTCAGGGTCGGTAGAAAACAGAACCCGGGTAAAACCAGGCAGCGTTTTATTTGACCAATGCCTCATTTTTTTGCCGGATATTTATCTGGTCCGGGCCGGTGTATTTTTGTCTGTTGAATCCGTGCAAGGCGGAGATTTTCCGGCCTTTTTTGTCAGGTTTTCAAATGTGATAAAATAAAAAAGGCCCCTCACATTTCCTTTGAAATGCAGAGGCCCCGTGAAAAGGGGTAATTCGGTGGTTACAGTTCCAGAATTAATCTGTAAAACAAACCCGGGTTAGGCCTTTTTTTTCGAACAGCGGTTTAAACTTTTCAGTTAGACCTGTGCAAATAGAATACCTTTAGTTTACATCAGGGCAAGTTTCGTTCAAATTGCTAATACGGTACAAATTCAGTCGGTTATCCCCTTCTTTTCCAATCGTTTATGTAAGGGAGTAAGCAAGGGCAATGCCGCCGAACCGTACCAGGGATGCAGTTCCATGACCAGGCGTCCGGCCTGAATTGCCGGATCGGTTTCCGTGAGCGCGCGGGCTTCTTCCACCGTTGGCACATCAAAAATGTAAATGCCGCGAACATCGCCCTCATCCAAAAACGGGCCGGCCAAAACCAACTTCCCGGATTCCGCCATCCGCATGATATTTTCCAAATGCGCTTTTTGCAGGGCGGCAGCTTCCACAGAATCCTGACTACGGTTTGGACCGCTTTTCAAATAGGCCAGCACGTACTGGTGCATGCCGTAATCGTCGGCGCCCAGGCGGGTGGCCAGGGCGGAGTCGTAGCGGGCATCGGCGGCAGTAATTTCCTGGTAGAAATCGGGTTTGGGCGCTTCTGGTTTGGTGGTGCAAGCGGCCAGCGCGAGCGCGAGCAGGCCGAAAAAAAGTAGTGTCTTCATATAAATTTTACGTTTTAGTTGCTTCCAAGTGTCGGCCTCACTTCGAGTGAGGCCGACACTGACTTATCACTGCAAAGGAATAAAATCCCCTTCGAATCGCTTATTTTTGATAAACACCGAACCATAATCAACATTCCAAACTATGCGATTTTTCACCATTCTGCTGCTCTGCATTTCCACCCAAGCTGTTTTTTCCCAAACCGACACCCTCCTTTTTACCCCCGTATCTGAGTACCCCTACCCTGCCCCGTTCACCGCCTACACCGCCCATTTTGACAAACTCCACCGGCCCTACATTTACACGGCAAACAAGGAGTACGGCGTCATCCTGTTCGACTTTTCCGATCTGCAAAACCCGACACCGGTACGCACCTTCACAGTTCAACAATTTCAAAACCTGAAGCCCACCGACCTGGTCCAACAGGGCAATTACCTGTACGTGGCCCTCGGCGCATTCGGCGGCCTGAGCCCGGAACCGGCCGGCCTGGCCATTATCGACATTTCCGACCCAAAAAATGCCACGATTACCGGCCAGTGGAGCGATGCCGCTTTCGACAAGGGCTGCGCTGCTATCCGTGTGGACGGCGACTATGCCTACCTCGGCGCCTTCGAACGCGGGGTGATCATCGTGGATATTGCCAACCCCGCCATGCCGGCCTACCGTTCGCATATCGAGCTCGACCTCAACTGGCCCGTCACCCCCGGCCTGTTCAACGTGCCGCATGCCCGCGGTTTTGCCCTGCGCGGCAACGAACTCTGGACCTGCTTCGACGCCGGCGGCCTCCGCCTGGTGGATATTTCCGATAAAAATGCGCCCTTCGAGGCCGCCCAATACATCAACACCGACCTGACCGATGCCGCTGCCCCGGCCTACAACACCGCCACCATCGTCGGCGATTACCTCTACGCCGCGGTGGACTATTGCGGCATCGACGTGGTGGACATCGGCAATCCGGCTGCGCCGGAAAACGCGGGCTGGGCCAATCCCTGGAATTGCCTGCCCACCAACTGGGACGGCCGCCCCGGCCACACCAACCAGGTGACTACCGCCTGCCACGACAGCCTGCTGTTCGCCTCCGGCGCCGACACGGAGATCGTTGCTTTTTCCATCGCCGACCCGGTACAGCCGAAAATCATCGGCCAGTTCGGCGCGCTGCGCGACAGCGTGGCCACCTGGGGCATCGACGCCAACGACAGCCTGGTGGTGCTGGCACAAGTCTGGAACCCGTTAAATTTCCCCTATCTGGCTAAGTATGGGGGAATACGATTGTTGCGGTGGAGTTGCCCGGCGGGAACGTCGGGGGTGCATGACCCGGAGCCGGTTATTGTTTCCATCGCTCCGAACCCGGTCACCGACCGTTTGCAGATTCGGTTCAATCCGGCTGAAAACGGCACGGCAGTTTGCCTGTTGCGGGATATGCAGGGGCGGCAGGTTCGCCGGCTTTCCATAGATCTTTCCGCCGTGTCTGAACCGGTTTTTCAGCTGGATATGGCGGGATTGCCGCAGGGGGTGTATCTGTTGAGTTTTATTGGTTGGGAGCAGGCGGGGGCTAGGCTGGTGGTAAAAATTTGATGGTGGCTGACTCTTTATCTTCGTTCTCGTTGCATCATCGGGATTAGCACTCCGCGGCACGTCAACCCCACCCCCATCCCCCATAGCCATCAACTTAAGGAATCCGAGCGGGTGAACTACTTTTCAAATTGAACTTTTCAAATTAGACTTTTGACTTAAAAGGATGATTCAGGCTTTTGGAAGTTTCTTTTAAGTCTAAAGTCTAAAGTCTAATTTGAAAAGTCAAAAGTGTTCACCCCTCCTTAATGGCCCCTCCCCCCGCGGGGAGGGGGGCCTGATTCCGCGTTACTTATCGATTGCGTAAACGAAATCAAAAAATAGTTTGAGGGCAAGTCCCCAGGGCCATCCTCCCGCAAAACCTACGGGACACAGGGTTGTTACGTGCTCGGTGTATTACTTCGAAATTGGACATTCCTTATTCGATATTGGACATTCCGCTTCGTTTTTTTCTTAAAAAATAGCCAATATCCAACTCCGAATTTCCAATTCCCAAGCCTGGAAAACTAAACTTAAGAGCCTCTCCTCCCGCGGGGAGGGGCGACTGATTTCGCGTTACTATTTGATTGCACAAACGAAATCAAAAAATAGTTTGAGAGCAAGCCCCCCTCCCCGCGGGGGGAGGGGATGGGGGTGGGGCCGACACAGCAGAGTGCCTACCTCAAAAAAAGCGTAAAAGGGTAAAAGCACTAATAGTCCTGGGCGACGCGAAAACCGACATAATAGTACAATTTTATTGGACTCAACCCACTGAAGCGTTCTGTGACACGACAATAGTTTGAAGAGGAGGAAAAGTTTCCGCCTCGACCAACACGAGAAACACCAGTTGAAGGACCGCCAGGATCATTTTGTGGTATTGAAGGGTAGGTAGCCAACCAATCGAAACACCATTCTTGAATGTTGCCGCTCATATCATATAGCCCCAGTTCGTTGGCCTTTTTTTGCATAACCAGGTGAGTTTTGCCGCCGGCGTTGCCACCGTGCCAGCCCACTTCATCGGGGTTATTGCTGCCGGCGTATTTGTACCCCTTGCTTTTATTGCCGCCGCGGGCGGCAAATTCCCATTCGGCTTCTGTGGGCAGGCGGTATTTCTTGCCCGTTTTGGCGTTTAATTTTTTCAGAAAATCCTGCACCTCGTTCCAGGCTGACGTTTTCCACCGGGCATTGGTCGCAGCCTTTGAAACGCAGGCTCGGCGGATCGCTGCCCATCACGGCCCGCCACTGGGCCTGGGTAACTTCGGTTTTAGCCAAATAAAAAGTGTTAAGCGTAACACGGTGGGCTGGTTTTTCATCGAACTCGCAGTCGCTACCCTGCTCGGCGGTACAACCCATGGTGAACGTCCCCCCTTCCACCAGCACCATTTCCGGCTCGAAGGGCAGGCGGGCTGCAGGCACTTTGGTGCTGCCAGGGTCGTCAACGGGGGCAGAATGTTGCCCGGTAATGTGGAATTGCACGAATACCGCCAGTTTGAAGGAATTGTCGGACTGCGGCATGGGGTAGGCCCAGACGCGGCTGGGCGCCCGATACACCGTGAGGGTGCGGTTGGCATCGTAGCGGTTGATCTCCAGGTTTTCCACCTCGATGATCTGGAGGATGCGATCCACCTTACCGTAGGCCTGCTCGATTTGTTTGCAGGTGTTGAGGGTTTCGGAGGCCAGGATTTTTGCGGGTGTGCCGGCGATGTACGTGCGGGTTTCTTTCACCACCACTTCGCGTTCTTTGGTTTGCCCCCAGCGGGCAGTCAGCTCCTGGATCTGGCGGCGCAGGCTTTGCAGGGCATCGGCCACCGAAGCGTCGATGTTTTTGGCGTTGAACGACACACCCATTTCAGTACAGATCGCCTGGATTTTGCCGGAGCGGGTGGCCAGGCGCTGGCGCACGTCCTCGAGTTCGCGGTCGAGGCGGCGGATTTCCTCGGTACCGCGCTGCAGGATATCGTCCTGGCGGCTGTCGGCGGTAGTGTTTTCGCGTTGCACATCGGCCAGGTAAGGCAACACCTCGCGTTCGATGCGGATGATGTGCTCCTCACTCACGCCCCGGCTGCGCAGGCGGCTGCGGAAGTCGCTGTCGCGGGCCAGGTTGAGCACCAGGCCTTTCTCGGCGCTGTTGGCGCCGGCGGGACTTTCCTTGAGCGGGGTGGCGCCCACCTTGGCTACGTAGAGGAAGTAGTTTTTTTGAAAATTGGCGTGGTTGAAATACTCCTTTTCGGCGCGGGCTTCGCCGCCTTTGAAGGCCTGCACCACATCGCGCACCGGGGCAAAGCCCTCTACGGTGGTGGCCCGGCTGAGGTAGGCGCCCACCAGGTCGTCCACGGCCATGGGCGTGATGGCCCGGTTGGCCCGGGCGATGAGCGCGCTGATGTTGTCGTAGGGATCGATGTTTTCCAGCAGCACGGCGAACACGCCCAGGTGCTTCACGTAGCCGAGGTTTTGCTCCAGCTCGGCGCGCGACTTGCGGCGGCTCTCCTCCAGGTCGCGAATCTGCTTCTCGATGCCGCCCACGTCCTTGTAGGCCAGCACCTGCTGGTACTTCAGTGAGAGGTTCGACATTTGGGCCACCAGGCCGTCCAACTCGCGGTCGGTGCCGGCATTGCACTGGTCGATGCGCGTTTTCACGGCCTGGAAATCGGCCTCGGAATACTTCAGGCGGTGCTGGTTGAAGAGCTGGTACAGCGCGTCCTCCGTAGCCGGATAGGCGGTTTGAACCGGGCTGTCGGGCAGGCAGGTTTGGGCGTTTAGCCCGGTCAGGAGGAGGGTGAGGGTTAGGGTGATGTGGTATTTCATTGGTAGGTGGTGTGGGTTTGTTTTTGTTTGAACGTCGGCAGGTGTTTGATACCCTGCTGCGTTAAATGGAAAATTTAGGGCTTGCGCGAATAGCCTCAAAAGTAAAATGCATTAATAGTCCTGGGAACCCGAAAACCCAGAATGGTAGCCCCTGAAGGGTAGGGAAATCTAACGCGGATTTGACACCCGGATACCCAAGACTCATTCCACGACCCGCCTCGATAAACGCGGTCTGTTCCAGAGGGGCCCAGTCGGATCGGTTTGGGCGAGGATAGCATAATTGAAACCAATCACTGCACCATTCCCACACATTGCCACTCATATCATACAATCCCAATTCATTGACTTTTTGTCCGACTGATGGGGCTTTCCACGATTACCATCATGCCAGCCACCTCGTCAAGGTATTGCCTCCGGATATTTAGCCTTTGCTTTTGGTCCCCTCGCGCAGCAAATTCCCATTCTGCTTCGGTGGGCAGGCGGTATTTCTTGCCCGTTTTGGCACTTAGCCATTTGAGGTATTCCTGGGCGGCCAACCAAGAGACATAAATGACCGGGTGTTTTTCGTATCCGGACACGACCGAGAATGTGCCGCCGGCCCAGGCGCCGTTGGAGTATTTTATCCGGTCGGACAGTCGAATGATTTCTACCTTGTTGTACGTAACCGTTTCACCTTTGGCATCCAGGCTGATTTTGGGACTGATATCATTGAGATAGGCAACGAATTGCTCGTTGGTCACTTCAGTTTTCCCAATAGAAAACGCTTCAGTTGAACCCAATGCACGTTTTTTTCATCATTGTCACAATCGCTCTGTTCGGCAGTACAACCCATCTGGAATTTGCCACCTTCCACCGTCACCATCTCCGGCTCGAAGGGCAGGCGGGCGCCGCCACTGCCACCTGCCGCCTGTTGCCCGGTCACCCGGAACTGCACGAACACCGCCACGCCGTAGGCGCCGTCGTCGCGGGGCATGGCGTAGGCCCAGATGCGGCTGGGCGCGCGGAATACGCTGACGGTGCGGTTACTTTCGAAGCGGCTGAGTTCAAAATCCTGTACCTCGGTCACCTGAAGCATGCGGTCGAGCTGGCCGTAGCCTTTTTCGATTTGCTGGCAAAGTTTGAGGGTTTCGGCGGCCAGCGACTGGGACAGGGAGCCTTCGACGAAAGTGCGGGTTTCCTTGTACACGATTTCCTGCTCCACCGCCTCGTTCCACTGCCCGGTAAGGCTTGCCAATTGGTCGCGGATTTTTTGCAGGGCGCCGTTTACGCTTTGGTCGAAGTTGCTGCCGGCGTTGAAGGGTACGCCAAGTTCCTGGCAGATTTCGCCGATTTTAGCCGAGCGGGTTTGCAGGCGCAGGCGGGCGTCTTCGATCTCGCGCTCGATGCGGCGGATTTCCTCGGCGCCGTTTTGCAGGATGTAGTCCTGGCGGCTGTCGGCAGTGCGGTTGTCGCGCTGGATGGTGCTCAGGAAGGGCAGCACCTCCTGCTCGATGCGGCGGATATCGGCTTCGCCGACGCCTTTTTCCTGTAGTTTTTGCCGAAAGCCGGTATCGACATCCAGGTTGAGCACCAGGGCGCCAGCGGCGGCCGGCGCGCTGCCGGTGGCTTTTTGCCGGGTAGGCGTCGCCCCGACGCGGGCCAGGAAGAGGAAGGTTTTGCGGATGTGGTTGGGCTGGTTGAAGTACTCGCGCTCCATGCGCACTTCGCCGTTTTTCACTTCCAGGATCACATCGCGTACCGGCGCAAAGTCGCGCACGGCGCTGGTCCGGCGGATACTGAGGCCCACCAGGTCGTCCACTGCCCGCGGGGTGATGGCCTGGTTGGCTTGTTCGATGAGGTCTTTTTTCTCGCTTTTGTAAAAATCGACGTTTTCCAGCAGCACGGCATACACACCGGTGTGTTTGACGTAGCCGAGGTTTTGCTCCAGTTCGGTGCGCGATTTTTGCAGACTTTCCTCCAAGTCACGTAGTTGTTTTTCGATACCGGCCACATCCTTATAACCAAGAATCTGCTGGTATTTAAGCGACAGCTCCGACATCTCGGCAACAATGTTGCCGAGGGCAACCTCCATATCGTTGTTGCAGCGGTTGATCCGGGTTTTGAGGTCCTCATAAGCGGCCGGTTGCAATTCAGCCGTCTGCCGGGCCTGGGTGAACAGGTTTGCAAGTTGTAGCCGAAGCCGGGTAATCGGCCGAACGGGGCTGCCGGGCAGGCATTTACGCGCGGCACAGGGAGGACGACGATTGGAGGCAGGAAAATCCCAGGTGTAAAGGCCAAAAGGTATGCGAGCGCATGGCTGCGTTTTTCAATCGAGTTTAAAAGGTGTTTTGGGAATGCGCATAAATTTACGGAAAAACCAGGCGCACGGCTGCCCCAAGGCCGTTTTCCGCCGCTTCCACCCACTGCTGCAAGATCGGCCAGTCGGCGTTTGAAATCCGCAACGAATTATCCGGATTCGGCAGTGCCTGCAAAACAGCCGCCATCTCCCCTACCGGCGGCGCGCCCTGCCCGTACCGGAACACCTGCCGCCCGGTAGCCCGGTACCGCGCCTCGGCGTCGTACAGCACTGCGCCGCTTTCGTCGGTGATCACCGGGTATAGGGCGGGTTGCGCCATAGCGCCGGCCACGTACACGACCTGCTCCAGGCTGTCCTGCGTGGACATTGCTGCCGGAAAAACCGGGGTCAGCATGCTGCCCAGCTGCTGGATGGGCGCCTGCATGGTCACTTCCACCACATCGGCCAAAATGACCGGCTCGCCGACAAAGCGGGCCATGCGGATCATGCCGGCGGTGAGGCTTTCGATGTCGTCGCGTTCGGCCATAAAGTCCTGCACGGTCGTCCGGCGCTTGATGAACACCCCTTTGAGCATGGCCAGCAGGTTGGCTTGGGCCACTACTTCGGCGGTGCGCTGGGCCATGAGCACGGCCTGCGCTTCCACCGGGAATTTGGTGCGGTTGATGATGCCCTGGCCTTTGGCCACGACGAAGCCCTCCGTCCAGCGGATTTCGCCGTTCGGCTGTTTTTCCACCAGGGGCGGCGTGCTGTGCACGGGCCGGGGCTTGGGTGGGTCGAGGCGGCGTTTGGTTCTGCCCAGCCAGTCGTTCAGATCGTTGGAGACGGGCGCGTCGGGGCATTTTTGGGCGCCTTCAAACTTTTGGAGAGCCGTGGCGAATTCTTTTTTTTCGAAGGCTTCGAGGCCTTTTTGGCGGAGGTAAGCGTAGCAATCCTGCGCATGGGCCGTTTGCAAAAGCATGAAAAAAAGCAGGGAAACAAGGAGGTTTTTCATTTGGATAAATCGATAAAAAGTTGACGAGCTTCCGGATGACCCGGGTGTATTTCCAACGCTTTCCGGGCAAATTCGAGGGCTTTTTCAGGTTCGCCGGACTGCTGCATAACGCGGGCGCTTTGCAGAGAATGTTCCAGTTGTTGATTCAGTTCACTGGCTTTTTGTTGGATTTCTGCCTGGTGTTTACCCGCAGGGTAATTTTCCAGGAAGTGCGCGCAGGCGGGTATGGTGTTGGACTCCATCGTTTGGCGGTACGCCTCAGACTCTGCGCCGGCCCGTTGCCAAAACCAAAACGCGCCGCCGCCAAGCAGGACCAGGGCGAGCAATGCCGCGGCCAACCAGCGGAGCGGCCGGGGCGGGGTTTCACGTTGTTCTAACTGTTGGGTAAGGTCGAGCAAGTCGGCAGACAGGCGGGCGTGTTGCCGGGTTTCTTCGCCGGGATCAAGCAGTCCGGCGGCCCGCTGCCGTTGGAAGGCTTGCCGGCGCCCGTCGATCACCACCACCACATCGTAAAGGTCGGGGTGGCGGCGGGCTTCCTTTTTGAGGGCTTCGGTTGCCTGGTCGAGTTGGCCGCGGCTGATGTGTTGGCGGATTTTTTCCCAGGTAGCAGATTTTACGGACATGTTTGGGATTGCTTGTTATCAATGGTTTGCTTGTACTTGCAAAACTAAGGAATGAACGGGCTAATCGCATTTTTAACAAAAAACAGGCGCATAACGCACCCGGCAATGAACTCCGGAGTGCACTATGCGCCTGAAAAACCAATAAAAATGGCTATCGCCGCACCACCACTTTCTCGCTATGCACCTGATCTTTTCCAATCAGTTGCAGGGAGTACATTCCGGAGGGCATGGCGCCTAAATCCAGGCGGATTTGTTGTTCGCCGGCCATTACCTGGTACGTTTGCTGCACGACGACCCTGCCGGTAAGGTCGAGCAGGACCAGCTGCACATCGGCGGCATGATCAATTTGATATTGAACGTTCAGCACACCGGCGGTCGGATTTGGGCTGATGCGGACGCTGTTGATCAGCGGCTCTTCCGTCAAATTGTCCACGCGCTCTTCCGTTGGCGATTCGTTGGACCTGAAGCTTGCGCTGCAGCCTGAAATCACAACATCGTCGATATACACCTGGTCGTCATCAGCCGATGCGTCGCAGCGAATCCGGAGCCGGGTATTTGCCGTGAACGGGCCGGGAATCACCACCGTTGCCGTTCCGCGCACACCGTTGGAGAAGTTTGTGGAAAAATTCCAGTCGCCTACGGTAGTGTAGCTGGAACCGCCGTTGGTAGAAATTTGCAACCAAAAATCCTCATTGGAATTATCAAAGCTGACCGTGATGTATGAAAACTCGACGGTCAGTTCTTCATAAGCGCTCCAGTTTTGGTTGGAGGTGGTCATGACAGATGAATTCGTATTGTCGCGCAGGCGGATTGAATAGGAACCACTGTTTGCATAAGTGGACGAATTGATCCGGGCACAGTCAGTTCCACCGTCGGCCCAAAATCCCCAACCACCGTCAAAATTCTGACTATTGATCACGGCATAGGAACACGGGCCGCCACCGCCGCCGCAAGACGTCAGGCAGGAGGCATTGTACACCTCGGAGCGAATCCGGTCGCCGGGTTGCGGTCCGAAGCCAAGATTGAAGTCGATACCCACACCCGAAACCAAATGGCAATAACTCATAATGGTTCCGGCCGTCGGCACGGCTGCATTACACCCTTCGCTATAGCCGGCTGCAGGTCCACAGCCATCAATGGCGGTGTTATTGCCGTTCCAGGCACAGGCATGGGTGTGTTTGGAGCCGAGGTTGTGGCCGAGTTCGTGCGTGACTACCTCAACCGTCCAGGAATAGGTCGGCACATTGCTGTAGGTCGTATTGATGCCGCTGTACGCCACTCCGTAGTAACTATTGCAGAGTACGTCGACGTAGGCAATGCCGCCGCCGCCGGTAAAACCAACCAGGTGCGCCAGGTCGCCGTTGTACACGCCACCGAGGTAGTTCCTGAACTGGGTCAGGTAGTTGCTGGAGCTGGGTCCGGTGTACGGATCAGCCACATCCCAGACTTTGAGAAAATGCAACACCACATTCACACTTTCATTCGCATACAGCAGCGAAACCTGGCTGTAAAAACCCGTGATGTATGCCGTAGCATTGGCCACGCTGCCCTTGTTTTGAAAGATCGTGTAATCGGCCTCCATGTACTGCCGCACGCAGTTGTCGGGGCCGGCCGACGCACGGTCCATGTTTACGGCATTATCAATTTCTTCCAGCAAGTCCGTCTTGCATTCGTGTTCGTTTTTTAGCTTCAAATCCCGTTCGCGGTACATGACGTGGGTGTGGTTGCGGTCGCCCTCCAGTACACCCACCACGTACTTTTCCGTCTCTGTGCTGACGATACCCATGACTTCGTGTTCAAATACGCTGATACCAACCAGCGTACCCGGCCGGTCTTTGACAATACCCCAGTAGTGTTGGCCGAGGTCAACCTGAACAGTGGCATCGGGATTGGAGCCCAGGCGAACCTGAAATTCGGGAGAGAACACCCGGCCGCGTACCAACTCGAGCTGAAGCACCTGGCCGCCGGGAGCCGGGAGGCTGAGTTCAAGTCGATCCGGGTTGTTCGTACGCAACGCCTGCAGGGCAGCCGGATCAAGATTTAGCAACAGGCCGTCAGACAGCGCCGGGCGCAAATCAGGCCGGGAGCGGATGTCTTGAACCTCGCTGCTAAAAATGGTTGTTTTGGCAAAAGCGCCGGCAAGTTGTTTTTCGAGTTTTACCCGTTGGGCAATGGGTTTGAGGGCTTGAGCCCAGGCGAAGGTGGTCAGGAGCAGGGCTCCGACGATAAGAAGCGTCTTTCGCATGATTTAAGAAAGTTTGGTTGGAATAAAAAAATAACCGACAAATAAACTTCTACACCGGGACATATTTTCAACATTTTTAAAAAATGTAATAAAACATACAAATCGGGGATTGATGAGGCATTTACACGTAGTTGGTAGCCGCCGATCCGCCCCGCGGCAACCAAACCTTTTTTGGCCTTCCCTGTTTCAACTGCCATTGAATAGCGCGTACTTTTGCAACATGGCCAAAAAGAAAAAACAGCACCAACCCGACGCCTTCGTCAACCCGATCGACAAAGACAAAGTGGCCGATCTGCCCGGCCTGCTGCCCTACGCCCACCATGCCGGCAGCGCCATCATAAAACCCGAAGACAAGGGTCGTATCCGCGGCAACGCCATGACTGCCATGTACGACCAGACCGACCGGCAAATGGAGCAGTTGCGGCAACAGATGGAAACCCTGGCCCGACAGGCCAAATCGCTCCACGAGCGCATGACGGTGTCAGAAATAATCTACCAGGCCGACATGGCCTTTCAGCCGGTCATCCACCATGTGTACCATTTATATCGCCGCAAGTCCGATGGTGTCCATGTGCTTTCCATGGTGGCGCCGACGGAATGGGGCAGGCGGAAACCGTTTGAGTTTCTGGCCACGGTGCGGTTGCTGGGCGACCATACCTGGGAAGTTTTGGAGCAGCAGACTGCCAGTTCAGCCTGAATGCTAACAAACGTAAGCTTTGGGTAGATTTGATAATTATTCGTGATTTACCAGGCGATAAATCAGATGTCTCCCTCCGGTCGACATGACAACCTACAATTTGATAAACTTCTATCAGGTTTTTCGCTACGCTCAAAACTCCAACAGCACTTGGCTTAGTTTTGAGCATAGCGAAAAACCTGTTTAATCCTTTTATTTTCAACGACTTGTCATGTCGACCGGAGGGAGACATCTGCTGAAGCCTATAAAAATTTCACGCCGCATGCCACACAAACCCGTTCATCCCGCCCTCGCTGCCGCCCGAATCTGGGGGATCATCAACCTCACGGGGCCGGCTATTTTTGTGTTGTTTATGTGGTTGTACCAGGTCCGGGAAAGTAGTTCGCCCTTTTGGCAGGGCGGGGAGCCCGATTATTTCCAGCTGTACAGCGTCATGCTGATCACCGGCACCTTCCTTTTCATCGTCCCTTTTTTTATCACCTGGGCCATGCTTTCGTTTTGGAAAAAACGGCGGTTGCGCGCCTACCTCATGGCTGAGCGCCTGTTGTTGCTCAACCTGGTGTTTACCGTGGCCGGCATAATTTTTCTGACCAGCCAGATCCAAACCCTGCACCCACTGACGCACGCCTCGCTGCTGTTCCTGCCCTACTGCCTGGCCGGCGTGCTGGGAATTTTGTACGTACTGGGCTGGCCGTACCGGACGGTCAAAAACTTTTCAAATTGATCTTTTCAAATTTGGCTTTTGACTTGCTGCGCCAAATTTCCGGTTGGTGAAGTTGGTGGGTTTTGCAATTGGAAACGTTGAGGCGCCGCGCCGGATCAGTCCGGCAACTCAAACAAATACGCGAAAGCCCCCGGCCGCTCCACCACTTTTTTTTGCGCAGCAAAACCAGCGGCCAATTCGACATCCGCCTGCATGGCCGCGCGCGCCTGCTCCGACACGACATGGCTGAACACCAGCCAGACCCGCCGGGGCGGGGCGCCCAACGCCGAAACTTTTTGTAAATCCGGCCGCTCGTTCCAGTCGACATGCAGCACACGGCCGTCAAAGCGGTACCACTCCCGCTGCGCATGACAATCCCGGTAATACACCACCGCCGGCCAGGCCTCATGGCTTGCCACAAGCACATCGCCGGGGCGGAAGGCGGCGCGGACTTCATCCAGCACCGGACGAATTTCCTCGATTTGATAGGGCTGAAAAAAGTACTGCCCGCTACGGTGCAAACTCGCCGTTGCCAACAGCAACAGGCCGATCAACAGCCGCCAGTACCAATGTTTTCCGGCCTCCCACCACTGTTGCCAGCCCAGCCCTTGCACCAATAAAACCAGCGGCAGTGCCCAGAGCAACATACGCGGGATCAGCGAGTATTTTCCACATCCGGAAACCAGCAGGCAGGCCAAAACCGGCGCGGCCAGCAGCCAGGCGAGGGATTGTTTTTTCCAAAAAAGCCAACCCAAACCGGTCAAAATACCCGCGCCACCTACAAGTTTGGCCAAAACCGTATACCCGGCCGTGTAGTACGGGAAAGTCAGTAACAAATCGGCCCACTGCTTCCAGGCGGCGGTAGTGGTGGGGACCAGCGGAAAAAACCAGGGTTTGTGGTACTCCACCAGCGGCGCTACGGCCAGGCTCGGCCGCAAAACAAACCAGTAGTTCAGCCCGAAACTCAGCAGCCAGACTGCAAAAACGGCAAACCACCGGCGCATCGTCGCCCGGTCGTTCGCCCGCCAGGCTGCCTGCAGGACATACAGCCCCAGGCCGAACAAAACAAACACCGACGGCATCGACAGCCAGACCGCCAGGGCGCCTGCCGCCATTGCCCAAGCTGTTCGAAGCGGCCGGCCGCCCTGGGCCAAACCCAGCCAAACCAGGCTGAGCGCTACCGCCAGGTCGCTGCCGTATTGTTTCCCTTCGGTGGCATAACGCAGGAAAAAATCGGAAAAACAAAAAATCCAGATTACCGCGAGCAGCACCCAGTCGTGGGTGATCAAACGGCGCGCGATGCGGTAAAAAAGTCCGATGGAGAGCAAGCCGCAAAGCAGCGGAAACAAGCGCAGGGCCGTTTCCTGCTGGCCGAACAGTTGAACGTTACACCATTGCACCAGGGAAAAAAAGGGCGGGGCAAACTGCTCGTAGGCTAAGGGCAGGAAAAAATCGGCTGGCCCTTTTTCACAAAAGTTGCGCGCCAGGTTCGCCTCGTCGATAAACAGGGAACGGTTTTGCAGCCAGACGGCCACACGCACCGCAGCGCCGCCCAGCAAGACCAGGTAAATCAGGACAGCCGGAAGCCGCTGCAAACCCGCGAATATGTTTTTTTGTTGCACCATGTACGCCGTCAAAAGTAGCGCCGCGCCTGTGCATTCGTCCAAAAAATATTCCCTTTGCCCGCCAAAACGGGCTTTTTATCCAATCTTTTACCCCGTAGAAAAGCAATACGCGATTTTTGACAACGTTTTTTGAACAACCCAAAACGCCTGTATTTACTTCATAACTCAAAACAATTAGCATGAAACGACTTCGCTTCCTGGCCCTGTTGGCCCTTTCCATTTTTATTACAAAAACTACGCTAATCGCCCAGGATGCTCCGGAATACAACCCGGATGACATCAACATTCCCTACAAAAAATTCACCCTGCCCAATGGCCTGCGCCTGCTTGTCCACGAAGACCACAAAGCGCCCATTGCAGCAGTAAACGTTTGGTACCACGTCGGTTCAAAAAATGAAAAGCCCGGCAAAAGCGGTTTTGCCCACCTGTTCGAGCACCTGATGTTCAACGGATCGGAAAACTTCAACACCGACTACTTCCAGGCCCTCGAAGCCATCGGCGGTACCGATCTCAACGGCACCACCAACGAAGACCGCACCAACTATTTCCAGAACGTCCCCATCGGCGCGCTCGACCAGGTACTCTGGCTCGAAAGCGACCGCATGGGACACCTGCTCGGCGCAATCGACCAGGCCAAACTGGACGAACAACGCGGTGTGGTGCAAAATGAAAAACGCCAGGGCGAAAATCAGCCCTACGCCAAAGGTTGGGACATCGCGCAAAAAGCCATGTACCCACCGCACCACCCCTACGGGCACACGGTGATCGGTGAAATGGAAGACCTCAATGCCGCCAGCCTCGAAGACGTGCACGAATGGTTTAAGTCGTACTACGGCGCCGCCAATGCCGTGATCGTAGTCGCCGGCGACATCACCCCCGAGGCAGCCTATGAAAAAGTACTGAAGTACTTTGGCAACATCCCTGCCGGTCCGACGATTACCCGCCCGGGCGTAAGCATCCCGGTACGCGACTATGATACGCGCGCTACGTTTCAGGACCGCGTTCCGGAAGAGCGTATCATGATGATCTGGCATATGCCGAAATGGGCCAACCAGGAAGCCGTTTGGCTCGACCTGGCCTCTGATGTGCTGGCCTCCGGCAAAAACAGCCGCCTGTACAAAAAACTGGTGTACGAAAAGCAAATCTGCTCTTCCGCATCGGCTTTTGTTAACCCGTCTGAAATTTCCGGCGAGTTCATGATCATGGCCAATGTCAAAAAAGGCAAATCGATGGATGAAGTGGAAGCCTTGATCAACGAAATTCTGAATGATTTCCTGACCAACGGCCCAACCGAAGAGGAAGTCAAACGCGTAAAAGCATCCTATTTTGCCAACTTCATCAAGGGCCTCGAACGCATCGGCGGTTTTGGCGGCAAGAGCGACATCCTGGCACAAAACGAAGTATTTGGCGGAACAGCTGATTTTTACAAGAAAAAATTGAACTGGTACAGCCAAACTACAGCCAAAGACATTCACGCTGCCGCTAAAAAATGGCTGACCAAAGGCCGTTTCACCCTGACCTGCACACCGTTCCCGGAATACGCCGTTTCCGGCAACGAAGCCGACCGCAGCGCGCCCCCGGCTGTAAACACAGCGGTTGATGCTCAATTCCCCGACATCCAGCGCGCCACGCTGAAAAACGGCATGAAAGTCGTACTCACCCGCCGCACGGAAAGCCCGACTCTGGTCATGAACATGATGTTCGACGCCGGTTTTTGCACCGATAAAATGGGCGGCAAACCCGGCCTGGCCAACCTGGCGATGAACATGCTCGACGAAGGCACAAAGTCGCTGACCAGCCTGCAAATCAATGAAAAACTGCAATTGCTGGGCGCTTCGCTGGGCACGTACAGCGACCTGGATTACTCCTACGTCAGCCTCAATACGCTGAAGCAGTCGCTGGAACCCAGCCTCGACCTGATGGCAGATGTGGCGCTCAATCCGGCTTTCCCCGAAGCCGACCTGGAGCGCCTCAAAAACCAGCAGATCAGCGGTATCCAGAATGAAAAGAAAAGCCCGATCGGCATGCTTATCCGTGTAATGCCCGAGCTGCTCTACGGCAAAGATCACCCCTACGGCATCCCCATGAGCGGCACCGGCACGGAGGAAAGTGTCGCCGACATCAACCTCGCTGATGTGAAAGGCTACTACCAGCGCTGGATCAAGCCGAACAATGCGACCATCGTCGTTACCGGCGACATTACCATGCCTGAACTGGTCGCCCAACTCGAAAAACGTTTCGGCGCCTGGAAAAAGGCGAGGTACCCAAAAAGAACATCCCGACGGTGAATACCTCCAACCGGAAAAAAGTTTTTGTGATGGACCGTCCGGAAAGCCCCCAAAGCATGATCATGGCCACCTACCTGACCAAACCGTACGGTGAAGTGGACGAAACGGCCATGGAGCAGATGAACAACGTGCTCGGCGGCGACTTTACCAGCCGGATCAACATGAACATCCGCGAAGACAAGCACTGGTCGTATGGCGCCCGCTCGATGGTGATCAATACCGGCGGCCAACGCCCCTTCCTGGTTTATGCCCCCGTGCAGACCGACAAAACGAAGGAAAGCATTCAGGAAGTGATCAAGGAGGTAAACCAGTTTGTGGCCGACAAGCCGATGACGCAGGCCGAGTTTGACAAAACCAAGCAGAACACCATCATGGGTATGTCGGGCATGTGGGAAACCAACAACGCCGTCAACGGCAGCGCTGTGAATGTGGTCAAATACGGCCTGAAAGACGATTACTGGAAAACCTACAGCCAGCGCGTACAAAACCTGACGCTGAAAGACGCTCAGGCAGTGGCTAAAACGGTGGTTCAGCCCAATGAACTGGGTTGGTTTATGGCCGGCGACGCTGAAAAGATCATGCCCGGCTTGCAGGAGCTCGGTATGGAAGTGATCCAACTCGACGCCGAAGGAAACGTGGTATCGAAGAAGGCGAAGCCGTAATAACGAACAGGTAAGAGGCTGTTGAGCACACTCGTCCTACGACTTGAAGTCGTAGGACGAGTTTTTTTTAGCAACAACTGTTTCAAAACAACAAGGGCACATTGCCCAGGCCCAACTGCCAGATCAGGGCGACGGCCGCCAGCACCGGGTAAAAAACCTTGCGCACATAAAACTTCAGGCGGCTGCGGTTGGGCCGGAAGCCCATTTTTTCAAATAAGTGGGAGTAAAACGTGGCATCATCGGCCTCGTCCATGTTGTGCCCCTCATTCATCAGGCAGCGGCCAAACACAGCAAACTGAAGCAATACGGCCAAGTAGACCGGCACCAAAATTTGCCAGCTGAATAAAAACGGCGCCACCCAGGCCAGCGCGGTAACAAAAAAATGCAGGGTAAAAACGACGGCGGGCCAAAACGAAACACTGCGCATACAGGCAAAAAGCTATTTAGAAAACAGAATTTAAAACAACAACGGCGCATGTCCAAACACATACTGCCACAACACGGCAACCACTGCCAAAAAAGTGTACAGCAATTTGCGCACGACAAAGCGAACCAACTGTTTATTTGGCTGAAAACCCATGCGCTCAAAGACATGGGAGTAAAACGTGCTGCCGTCTTCCTCCGACACACCATGCGTATCCATTCCCAGGCAGCGGCCGAATATGGCATGTTGTAAAATTACTATGCCAAAAATCAGGACGGTAAGTTGCCAGGAAATCAAAAAAGGGATAAACCAGGCTGAAAGCGCAATGAGCAGGTGCAGCGCAAAAAAAACGTCGTCTTTAACGGATTTGGTAAGCATCGGGTAAAGATTTGGTTAGAAAATGTACCGTAAGCCAGGGGGAGTTTGTTCCGCTTTTTTGACAAATATACCGAATTTTTTGCGACTTGCCAATGTACTGTTAGCGCCGGGGCATGCGTAAACTATCGGCCGGATATTGCGCTTTCAGGCTGTCCATCGCCGCTTGTGCCCAGGTTATGATTTGTTCTTTTTGCCCGTCGGACAACACGGCGTCGCGGTGCGTCCAGGTGTACGAATTCAGGGGCATTTCGCCTTCCCGCAACACTTCGACAATTTCCTCCATTTTGTGGTTTTGCACCGCAATCCGGCGCTTAGCCAGTTCAGAAAAATTGAGGTGTTTTTTGCCATTGGTAATGTGACCGGCCAGCCACCCCGATACGGGCTGCACGGCGGCGTACCAGGGGTAGCGTGTATAATTGCTGTGGCAATCGTAACAGGCTACCTCGAAGGCGGATTCCACCGGTTCGGGGATCGGGAATTTTGTGCGGATGTGGTTGGTTTGGTCGTTCGACTGATTTTTTTCCGGACGGATAAACTGGCCCAGGACCAACAAAGCAAGCAGGGTCCACAGAACAGGTTTCAGGTATTTTTTCATGTGTTGGATTTGATTTGTTAACCGGGTAAAGGTAGAATTTGTTTATTTATCCCGACGGCGCGCAGAATACCGAAAATCAATTTCCGTGACCTGATAAACAATCGAGGTCACGGAGAATATCTACTCGTCCTACGACTTGAAGTCGTAGGACGAGTACTCCCGTGACCTCGTGGCAAAACGTTTAAACACCCAGAATCTCACAAACCAAATCCTGAATAGTGTAAGGCCTACCCTGCAGATTCTCGTATTTTTGCATTCAAATTCAGTTATTGTGTACCATCGCTTACTCCATATCACGCTTGCCCTTTCGGTGCTGCTCAGCACCACGGGCATCTCCGTGTACCGGCATTTTTGCCAGGACAAACTGATGAGTACCGCCATGTTCGTCAAACCGCATGGCTGCAAAATGGCAAAGCACCGGAACTGCCATTCCGGTGGGCACTGCGCAAAAAAAGAAGTAAATTCCTGCTGCAACGACACATTGGAATTTCACCAGATCGACCAGGACAAGCAGATCACCCCGACCCTGTTCAAGTTGTTGAAACAACCAATGCTGTTGTCGCTGCCCTGGCCGGTTTTTCTTGCGCCTGCAACCATCAGCCTTAGCAAAGTACTCCCCTACCTGCATTACCGCCCCCCGT
This sequence comes from Lewinellaceae bacterium, assembly GCA_016716135.1. Taxonomy (GTDB): domain Bacteria; phylum Bacteroidota; class Bacteroidia; order Chitinophagales; family Saprospiraceae; genus M3007. The sequence continues at coordinate 336,989 of JADJWX010000004.1, forward strand.
TAATACGCGGCACGCTCCCGGCGCTCCTGCAGGTTTTCCGTTTTTAGTCTATCGTCCGTTTACAGCCGCTGCGCACTGTTGAGCAGCCTGGAAGCTGTGTGCTACATGGCGCCGTTAAGGCGCGATTCGCAACCAATCAAGGACGATCTATGCTAAACGGAATCATTCGTTTTTTCCTCGAAAACAAATTTGTCACCGGCATCCTGCTGACCTTGTTCGTCGGCTGGGGCATTGCTACCGCGCCCTTCGGCTGGAAAACCGGGCTGCCTGCCGATCCCGTCCCGGTGGACGCTATCCCCGACCTTGGCGAAAACCAGCAGATTGTTTTTGCCGACTGGATGGGGCGCTCCCCCCAGGATGTGGAAGACCAGATCACCTACCCGCTGACAACTTTCCTGCTCGGCATACCCGGGGTGAAATCTATCCGGAGCACCTCCATGTTCGGCTTCGCCAGCATCTATGTCATCTTTGATGAAGACACGGAGTTTTACTGGTCGCGGAGCCGGATTTTGGAAAAACTCAACTCGCTGCCGGCAGGTTTGCTGCCCCCCGGCGTACAACCGGCACTGGGCCCCGACGCTACGGCGCTGGGGCAGGTGTTCTGGTATACCATTGAAGGGCGCGACCCGGAGGGCCGCGTTACCGGTGGCTGGGATTTGTATGAAATCCGCACCGTGCAGGATTTCTACGTAAAATACGCCCTCAACGCCGTGGAAGGCGTTTCCGAGGTGGCTTCGGTGGGCGGCCAGGTCAAGGAATACCAGGTGGATGTCAACCCCGACGCACTCAAAGCCTACAACATTCCGCTCATGGATGTGATGGCCGCCGTCCGGAAATCAAACCGCGACGCCGGCGCCCAAACCATCGAGATCAACCAGGCGGAATACCTCGTGCGGGGGCTGGGCTATATCAAAAAAGTGGATGACCTCGAACTGGCCGTCGTCGCGGTACATAACAACGTGCCGATCCGGATCAAAGACATCGGCGTCGTGTCGCTCGGCCCGGCTACCCGGCGGGGCATACTCGATAAAGACGGCGCCGAAGTGGCCGGCGGTGTGGTCGTGGCGCGCTACGGCGCCAATCCGCTGGCGGTGATTGAGGCGGTGAAGCAGAAAATTGACGAGATCGCACCCGGTTTACCCCAAAAAAAACTGGCCGACGGGACAGTAAGCCAACTGACCATTGTGCCTTTTTACGATCGCACCCAACTCATTCAGGAAACCCTGGGTACCCTGGAGCGCGCCCTCTCGCACGAAATCCTGATCAGCATTCTCGTCGTGCTGGTGCTGGTGTTCAACCTGCGGGCGGCACTGCTCATTTCGAGTATGTTGCCCGTGGCCGTACTGATGACCTTCATCACCATGCGGTATGCCGGTGTAGATGCCAACATTGTGGCGCTCTCAGGTATCGCCATTGCCATTGGCGTAATGGTCGATGTCGGGATTGTTTTTGTGGAAAACATTATCCGCCACCTCGAATTGCCGGAAAACAGGGGGCTGCGCGGCCGGAATTTGTTGGAAGTGATCTATTCGGCGACGGTCGAAGTTTCTTCCGCCATTACCACCGCGCTGGCGACCACCGTGGTCAGTTTTCTGCCGGTGTTTGTCCTGGAATCAGCGGAAGGGAAGTTGTTCAAACCGCTGGCGTTCACCAAAACCTTTGCCCTGGGCGCTTCGTTTGTGCTGGGGATTGCCGTATTGCCGGCGCTGGCGCACCTCGTGCTGTCGCTGAATTTTGACAAAAAACGGGTGCGCACGATTTGGAATACGGCACTTATTGCCGGGGGCATTCTGATCGCTGTATTTTACAAAACCGGGCTGCCGCTCTGGCTGGTCGTTATTGGCTTGAACAACCTGTTTGAAAACCGTTGGCCGGCGCGTTGGAAAGCGGTACCGAATTTCGTCAACATTGCCGTGGTTGTACTTGTCGCCACGTTTTTCCTGACGGAAGAATGGATGCCGCTTGGCCACCAAAACGCCCTGTTCGTCAACTACATTTTCGTATTGCTGCTGCTGGGCATTATTCTCGGGGCTTTGCTGGCCATTGTGCATTTTTACGAGCCGGTACTGAAATGGTGCCTGGTCAACAAGGGCAAATTCATGCTCCTGCCGCTGTTTACGGTGGTTCTTGGCGTCGTTATCTGGCTGGGCTGGAACAACACCTTTGGCTTCGTTGCACGCGGTTTTGACACCCTGGGCTGGAATGTGCGCACTACAGGGCTGTGGAGCACCATGTTGCACAAATTCCCGGGCATGGGCAAGGAGTTTATGCCGGCACTGGATGAAGGCAGTTTTCTGCTCATGCCTACCTCCATGCCCCATTCCGGTGTGGCGGAAAACCAGCGGATCGTGGCGCAGCTCGATATGCTGCTGGCCAATATCCCCGAAGTAGAACTCGCCGTAGGCAAGGCCGGACGCGCTGAAACGGCACTCGACCCCGCGCCAATTTCGATGTTTGAAAATATTATAAACTACAAGCCGGAATTTCAGATCGACAAAAACGGCAAGCGCCAAACGTTTAAAACCGACAGGCAAGGCCGGTTTATCCTGGCATCCGGCGATACGCTATCCAATGAAGCAGCCCTGGCTCGTGGCATTGAAGCCGGCGCACTGATTCCCGATCCCGATGGGCAGGTCTTCCGAAACTGGCGACCGGAGATCAAACACCCCGACGACATCTGGAACGAAATTGTGCGGGTGACCAAACTCCCCGGCGTTACCTCCGCCCCCAAACTCCAGCCGATCGAAACCCGCCTCGTCATGTTGCAAACCGGCATGCGGGCGCCCATGGGTATCAAGGTGTACGGCCCCGACCTGAAGACCATCGAAACCTTCGGCTTGCAACTCGAAACTATTTTGAAAACAGTGCCTTCGGTAAAATCTGAGGCCGTTTTTGCCGACCGCATCGTCGGCAAACCGTACCTGCACCTGAATATCGACCGTGAAGCGGCAGCCCGCTACGGCCTGAATATCGAAGATGTCCAGGATTTTATCGAAACCGCCATTGGCGGTATGCAAATTGGAACCACCGTGGAAGGCCGCGAGCGTTTCCCCGTGCGTGTGCGCTACCCGCGTGAACTGCGCGACAACCCGGAAAGCATCAAAAAAATGCTGGTGCCTACCCCTGTCGGCGCGCAGGTGCCGCTGGGCGAGCTCGTGCACATCGAATACGTACGCGGCCCGCAAATGATCAAAAGTGAAGACACTTTCCTCACCGGGTATGTCCTGTTTGACAAAAAAGAAGGGCATGCCGAGGTGGATGTGGTAGAGGAAGCCCAACGCTTCATTCAGCAGCAGATCGACAGCGGCACACTAACCGTACCGGCAGGCATCAGTTACAAGTTTTCCGGCAGTTACGAAAACCAGCTGCGGGCCATGAAGCGGTTGTCGATTGTAATTCCCATCAGCCTGATCCTGATTTTCCTGCTGTTGTTTTTCCAGTTCAAAACGGTGATTGCCTCCTCCATCCACTTTTCCGGGGTGTTTGTGGCTTTCGCCGGCGGGTTTATCCTGCTCTGGTTGTACGGGCAGGATTGGTTTCTCAATTTCTCCGTCGCAGACATATCCATGCGGGAGCTGTTCCAGGTCCATCCCATCAACCTGAGTGTGGCGGTGTGGGTCGGGTTCATTGCCCTGTTCGGTATTGCCACCGACGACGGGGTGATCATGGGAACCTACATCCACCAGGTTTTTGAGGAGCGCAAACCCGCTACGGTTGCCGAAGTGCGGGAAGCCGTGCTGATTGCCGGAAAAAAACGCGTGCGCCCGGCCATGATGACCGCGGCGGTGGCCATTATCGCGCTGTTGCCTGTGCTGACTTCAACCGGCAAGGGCGCCGACATCATGGTACCCATGGCCATCCCTACGTTTGGCGGGATGACGATTCAGTTGATGACCATGTTTGTGGTGCCGGTGTTGCAGGCGTACTGGCGGGAACGGGTGGTCGGCGTACAAGCCCGGTAACTTAAAGTTATAAGTATTTAAACTATGATCTGTTTATTGAAATATCTCACCCCCTTGTGTCAACCCCATCCCCTCCCCCAGCGGGCTCCCCATTACCCACAAGTTGATATGAAAAATAATAGTGTACCTATTTCAGACAATAAACGACTTACTATTCTACAAACAATGACCTCGGAGAGGTCAAATCTTTGTAGAACAGCTATACCCGGGATAGATACGACCTCGGAGAGGTCGAATAATTGCAACATTGTGCATAACCATCCCTTATTCGACCTCTCCGAGGTCGTTGCAATAGGTATCCAATGCCGTTTCTACAAAGATGCGACCCCTCCGGGGTCAATTGATGGAAAATCATATCAACTTGTGGGTAATCGAGAGCCCAGCGGGGAGGGGATGGGGGTGGGGTTGAACCACAGAAACGAGATTTTCCAATAATTATCAAAAAAGAAAAAACTATGCGCCTCATAATCATGCTACTTGCCCTGATATCCACAGGTACCCTACCCGCCCAAACGCTGGACGACTACCTGGCCATCGCCCTGAAAAACAACCCGGGCATCAAAGCCCAAAACACGGAGTACCAGGCGGCCCGGCAAAAAATCACCCAGGCCGGCGCCTTGCCCGATCCGCAGGTCAACGCATCGGTCTTTATCCGGCCGATGATGTTGCCCATGGGTAATCAACTGGGCAGTATTTCCGCCATGCAGATGTTCCCCTGGTTCGGCGCCCTCGGGGCCATGAAAAACGAGGCCGCTCAAATGGCTGAAGTCAAACAGCAGGCAGTGCAGGTAACCCAAAATGCACTGGCTTTTCAGGTAAAATCGGCCTGGTATCCCTTACTCGAACTGGAAATTCAAGGTCAAATTTTGCAGGAAAAGAAACGCGTACTGGAAATCAGCAAGGAGCTGGCGTCCATCAAATTTCAACACGGACAGGCGCCTATGGCCGATGCCATCCGGGCCGACATCATGATCGACGAAGTAGTCACACAAATCACCTTGCTGGAAGAAAAACGCCGGCCCTTGGAAGCCGCCTTCAACCTGTTGCTCAACCGGCCTGCCGACACGCCCGTGGTGATCACGGCAACACTGCCTGAGATTGCCCATTCCGCTATGATCCAGCCGAACAGCTCCATTGCCAATAACCCTGCACTTGCCGTTTTTGACAAACAAATTCAGGCGGAACAGGCGGCAGAACAGGCAGCCAACTTCTTGCGCAAACCCATGTTCGGCGCCGGCCTGCAATACATGCCCTTGATCAAACGCAAAGGCCACGACGTGCACATTGAACCCAATACCGGCCGCGACATGGTCATGCCGATGGTTTCAATTACCATTCCCATCTGGCGGAAAAAATATAGCGCCGCAGTGGAAGAGCGCCGCCTCATGCAACTTGCCTATTCGGACATGAAAACCAATATGGAAAACGAATTGAACGCCATGGCTGAAATGACAGGCTACGAACTGGATAAACTGGTAAAAACAGCCAACCTGCTGGACCTGCAACAGAAAAAAACACAGCAACTCATCGACCTGTTAATGGCAGCCTACAGCAACAACGGAAAAGATTTTGAAGAAATCCTGCGCCTGCAACAACAACTTTTCGGCTATCAAAGTGAAAAAGCCGCCACGCAAACCCAGTACCAACTTGCGCTTGCCAAGCTCGAATTCCTAACCGGCAAAATTTGATAAACGACCATGAAAAAGATAAATATTAACCGTTCCACCTTGTTTGCCGCGATCCTTTTCCTGGCAGCAGGAATCCTGATCGGATGGCTCATCAAACCCGGACATGATCACCAGGCCGAAGCTGCCAACACCTCACAAGAACAAACCGCCGCCGCCATCTGGACCTGCTCCATGGACCCGCAGGTGCGTCAAAGTGAACCGGGCAAATGCCCCTTGTGCGGCATGGACCTCATCCCCTTGGAACCCGACACCGAAGCCGGTAAGCCTTTGGCACTAAAAATGTCGCCAACCGCCATGCAACTGGCCAATGTGCAAACAGCCACTGTCGGTTACGGCATGCCCACCCGCGAACTCCGCCTGAACGGCAAGGTGCAGCCCGACGAACGCCGCGTGTACTCCCAGGTAAGCCACCTGGAAGGGCGTGTCGAACAACTGTTGGTCAACTTCACCGGCGAACCGGTGCGGCAAGGCCAAAAACTGGGAACGCTCTACTCCCCTACCCTTGTCACTGCCCAGGAAGAACTGCTGGCAGCCAAGCAGATTCAGGATATGCAGCCTGCCCTGTTTCGGGCAGCCCGGGAAAAACTCAAAAACTGGAAACTCAGCGACAGCCAGATCGACAACATCCTGGCTGCCGGAAAAGTACAGGAACGGTTTCCCATTCTGGCCGATGTCAGCGGGCTGGTTATGGCTAAAAAAGTAAATCTCGGCGACTACCTCATGCGCGGCATGCCGTTGTATGATATCGCCGACCTGTCGCGGGTATGGGTGCTGTTCGACGTGTACGAAAGCGATATGCCCTGGGTCAAAGTGGGCAGCACCATTAATTTCGAAATACAAGCGCTCCCCGGCCAGACATTCACCGGCAAGGTCAGTTTCATAGACCCGGTGATCGACCCGGTAACCCGCGTGGCAACAGCCCGGGTGGAAATGGTCAATCCGGGCGGCAGGCTCAAACCCGAAATGTTTGCCGGCGGAACCATAAAAACTAAACTCTCCGGCCAAAAGGAAAGCATCGTGGCACCCAAATCTGCCGTGCTCTGGACCGGCGAACGATCGGTGGTTTACGTAAAAAACACGACAGTACAGGGTGTACAGTTCAGCATGCGGGAAGTGACGCTCGGGCCGCTGGTCGGGGACGGTTATGTCGTAAAATCCGGCCTTAAGCCTGGCGAGGAAATCGCCGTTAGCGGTGCCTTTTCCATCGATGCTGCCGCCCAGTTGGCCGGAAAGCCAAGCATGATGGCCCCGCAAGGCAGCGGCCGAAGCCCTGCCAACACGCCGGACGTTTCAAGCAGCAAAGCAATGAAAGCAGCGGTCCAAAAACTGTTCGATCGCTATTTTCCGCTGAAAGACGCACTGGTATCCGGTAATTTTGGCGAAGCCAAAAGTCGGGCAGCTCAATTGAAAAAAGTCCTCGAACAAACGCCAATGACCATCTTCGAGGGTGCTGCACACCAACCCTGGATGAACAGCAGCAATGCTTCAAAAACTGCGCTGAACAAGATCAGCAAAGCCGGCGATCTGGAAGCCGCCCGTTCGGCCTTCAAACCCTTGTCGGAACAGATGGTTGCACTGGCCCGCACTTTCGGTCCCTTCGAAACCACGATTTTTGTACAACACTGCCCCATGGCCGACGATAATATCGGCGCCAATTGGCTTAGTCTCGACAAGGCCATTCGAAACCCCTATTTTGGCGATAAAATGCTCAAGTGCGGCTCCGTCACGGAGACCATCCGGTAGATCAATTCAATTAGTTAACCAATAAAATTTGTAGACATGAAACAGTTCCAAATCATCCTCATCGGTCTTGCGCTCTCCGCTTTTATCGCTGCCTGCGGCGGCAATGCCGGCCACAGCCATGAGAACAGCGGCGCCGCAGCCGACCAGAACACCGAAGCACAAACCCAAAATCCGGATGAACAAGGCCCGGAATATACCTCCGCGTACATCTGCCCGATGCACTGCGAAGGCAGCGGCAGCGACAAGCCGGGCGCGTGTCCGGTTTGTGGGATGGACTATGTTGTTAACGAAAACGCCGCAAAAGACTCCGATGCGCATGGACACGATCACGACGGGCATTCGCATTGATTAGAGCGAAAACGAAACCCGGTGGTGCTTTCGCCTGTCGGCTTGGCTGTACGTCTAATGTTGTCAACTTAATTCTACTTTGGCACTTTAACAATTGCACCACGCAACAATCAGGAAAGGTCGAACATCGATCGCTGAACCTTTAGGTAATTTGACCCGAAACAGGGAACGCCGCCCGTAGCATATTTCTCGCAGAGTTATGCGGAGTTTTTACGCAGCGTACGCAGCATTTTCCTTCATCAGGATGGGAACTCTGCGGAACTCCGCGAATTAACTCGGCGTAACCCTGCGGGAAATGCTCTGCGAGCCGCTCCAATTCTTGACACATGATTTCTTAAATTGACGACATTAGGCTGTACGTCAAGCCGACAATTTCCGCCGTTTTTTCAACCGGCATGACCCCAAAACCGTTACATTTTTGAATAAAAAATTCAACCATGAGACAGTACCAAACACTGGTCGAAGCGCTGGAAGGTTTGAAAAACCGGGGCTACGTCCATGATTTTAACCTGCAAAGCAGCTGCGTGGAATGCCCGGACCTGGACTTACGGTTGCATCCACAGGATTTCGAGATACGGGAGGTCTACCGTTTCGAAGGCATGAGCAATCCCGACGACAACTCCGTGCTGTACGCGATTGAATCCAATACCGGGGTGAAAGGCGTTTTGGTGGATGCCTATGGCGTTTATTCCGAGGCGCTGAGTCCGGAAATGATAGCCCGCCTGAAGTGAACTACCCGGTAGAAAAAGGGAAAAAAGATCGAAGTCCGAGCAGAGCCTGTACCTTTACCGATACCTGCCCTGCAAACTTACCACCATGGGAAATTCAGATTTCGCCACACTTGGCATTGCCCTGGGCCTCGGCTTGCTGGCCGGCTTGCAACGGGAGCGTTTCCATTCGCGCGTTGCCGGCATTCGTACGTTTGCGCTAATCACGCTGTTCGGCAGTGTAAGCGCCATGATCGCCCGCCACTTCGGCAGCGATTGGGTAGTGGCTGCCGGCGCCTTGTCTATCGCCCTGCTTTTTGCCGTGGCCAACTATTTAAAAACCCTGCAAGCCGAACCCGATATAGGCCAGACCACCGAAGTAGCAGCGCTATTGATGTTTGGGGTCGGGGCGTTGTTGGTGTTCTCAGACCCGCTCATCGGCGTGGTGATTGGCGCCACCGTTACACTGCTGCTCTACCTCAAGCATTATTTAAGTGCTTTTGCCGAGCGCCTGGGCGAGAAAGACCTGAAGGCAATCATGCTGTTCACCGCCATTTCGCTGATCATTTTACCGGTGCTGCCCGACCGGGATTTTGGCCCCTACGGGGTGTTCAACCTGCAACAGATCTGGCTGATGGTGGTGCTCATCGTCGGCCTGAGCCTGGCCGGTTTCTTTGCGTATAAATGGCTGGGCGCCACCACAGGCACCGCTCTCAGCGGTATTTTCGCAGGCCTCATCTCCAGCACCGCCGCCACGGTGAGCTATGCCCGGCAAACCAAACAAAAAGAACGGGCCGTGCGGCTCGCGGCTTTTGTTATTCTGGCGGCTTCAACCGTTTCATTTGTGCGGATTTTAGTGGAAATTTCTATTGTCGCCCCGCGACATTTCGCCGAGGTAGCCCCGCCGCTTGCAGCCATCATGGCGTTTATGGCGCTGCTTTCCACGGGCATGTTTTTGTACAACAAAAAAGAAACGAGCAGCTACGAAGAACCCGAAAACCCCGCCCAGTTCAAAACCGCACTGGTATTCGCCGGTTTGTACGCCGTTATTTTGTTTGCCGTAGCATTCGTCAAAGACTATTTCGGCAACGCCGGGCTGTACGCCGTATCTGCCGTGAGCGGGCTGACGGACATTGACGCCATCACCCTCTCGCTGTCCGGCATGATCAACAACGGCTCCATTGAAGCCGGCGGCGGCTGGCGTTTTATCCTGGTGGCCGCCATGGCCAATCTGATATTCAAAGGCGCCCTGGTGGCCGTGATCGGGCACCGGAGTTTGCTGCGGCTGATCGGGCCGGCCTTCGGATTGGTGTTGCTTGCCGGCGGACTGGTCCTTTGGTTGTGGTAAATGAACACATGCATAAACCGGTTTGCGATGACAAAACTTTTTATAAAAAACATGGTTTGCCGCCGTTGTATCCTGTCGGTTGAACAGGTTTTAAAAAAGCATGGTATTGCCTTTTCAGACATGGCGCTTGGCATGGTTACGCTGCGCGAAAAGCCCGACGCCCAAAAAATGGAAACCCTGCGCGCCGACCTGGAGGCGCTCGGATTCGAATTGCTCGACGATCAGCGCAGCCAACTCATCGATCAGGTAAAAACCCGGCTGATCGAACAGGTACAATCCGGCCTGATTCCCGAACATTTCACCCTGAGCGATTTTGTAAAAAAATCACTGCTCCGCGATTATTCGAGTATTTCAAAATTGTTTTCCGAAGTGGAAGGACAAACCATGGAGCAGTTTTTTATCCTGCAAAAAATTGAAAAAGTGAAGGAATTGCTGGTGTACGACGAGTATTCCCTGTCGGAAATCGCCTTCCAATTGGGCTACAGCAGCGTTGCTTATTTGAGCAACCAGTTTAAAAAAGTGACCGGCATGACGCCCACGCAGTTCAAACAAAACCACAGCGGAAAACGGCGGGGGCTGGATACGATTTGACGGTGCACGCCACGCAGGAGTTTTACCTGTCGTAAAAAACAAGGCCTTCGATTTTTCCGGCTTGTTTCCAACGCTTGAAATTATCGGGCTATATTTGACCAGGACCAAGTACCAACCGACATGCCACTTTCCAAACCCTTGCCCGAACTCCGCCGCGACCTGCAGGACCTGCTCACCGAGGACCTTGCCGCCGCACTCAGCGCCCTGCGCGAACTTCTGCCGGAAAACACCGACAAACATAGTCTGGTGCTCGCCCTGCTCGGCCGGCTCAAGGATGCCAACAAAGAACGCATCCGCAACACCATCAGCAACGACGATTACCAGCGCCGCATTGATACCGTCCGGGCCGAGTGTTTTGATCTGGTGGCGGCGCTGGAGGAGATAGATTTTGAAGTGCCGGCCGCCTCCGACAAGGCTTCGGCGGCTAAAGCAGCCAGGCAAGGCAGCATTCTTTACCGCGTGCCGCACCGCATGCCGCTGCAAAAACCAACGATTTGTACCATCCGGGTAGCCATCGACGAGGATGCCATTCTCGAAGATATCGTGCTCGACGACGACGTGCGCCTCCGCCCCCGCGTGGAGGTGTCGGACATGATGCGCGCCGAACTGCTCGATCCTGACGGCGAAGTGTTCAGCATTCGTCCGCTCAGCGAAACCGAACAACTGGTGCGCGAGCAGGGGTACACGCAGTGGCTGTTCAGCGTCAAACCCAGGGTGGAAGGCGAGCACCAATTGCTGGTCAAAGTGTCGATGATGGAGTACAACCCACAGCTCGGCCGCTACGTGCCGCGCGAGGTGTCGGTGTTGGAAACGGTGACTATCGTTACCGAGGCTGCTCCGGCCGACCTGGAACCGGCACCCCTAAAGTCATCCGGCGAACAGGTGACGATCGGCCCGCAAATACCGGCGCAACCAGCGCCATCGGGCGCCGTGCCACCGCCTAGCCCGGGCAGCGATTGGAAGTTTGACAAAGTGATTGACCCTAAACCACAAGGTGCCGTGCCGCCTTACCCAACCCGAGGTGTGGAAGAGGCAATGCCACAGAAAAAAAGTCGGGGTGGCGCACGCCCCCTGGCCGTCCTGCTGATTTTCATACTCGCCGGCGGCAGCGCCACCTGGGCCTTTACCCCGGCGCCCACACGCGCCTGGTGGGTGGCCAGTTTTCAGGATACCGCCGAAGCCTATGCCGGATATGTGGAAAAATTCGGCGACGATCCGCGCGCCCGGACGCGCGTTGAAAAAGCCCTGTTTTTAAAATCGGAAAAAACCGGCCGGCTGGCCGATCTGCGCGATTACCAGCGCGCCTACCCGGAAGGTGCATACCGGGGGCAGGTACTGGACCGGGTGAACCAACTGGACAACCGGGCGCTGGCCAACATTCGCCGCCAACCCGATGCCGAAAAGATCAGCCGCTACGTACAGGATTTTCCGGAAAGCGAACGCCTGCCCGAACTCCGCGAAGCAGTCGGACAACGCTCAGACCTGCTGCCTGTGCTGGAAAAAGCCTACCTCCAATCCATTCGGGAGCAACCGACCGAGAAAAAAGTGCGGGTGTATTTGCAGGAGTTTCCGGAAAGCGAACGCTTGCCCGAGGTGACGGAAGCCGCTAAGTCAAGGCCTGAGTTGTTCCAAAAGGTGCAGCCTGCGCTGGAGGATGCCTATTTGAAAAAACTGGAGGCCGCGCCCACGGAACGGAACGCGGATCAGTATTTGAAAAGTTTTCCGGAACCGAAAAAGCGGGAAAAATTTGAGCAGATTTTGGCGCCGAGGCCTCAAATAAGGCAGCGGGTGATTGAGAAAATGGAGCGATCGAGGGATGTGGGGCTTTTATAGAAAAGTGAAGGGGTGACTTCAAGTCACCCCCTCACTAGTTCTGTGCGCTAAGTGAGGGGGTGACTTGAAGTCACCCCCTCACTATTCTGCAAAAAAACCCATTTTTGCACGGCCGAACCACTGCGCTAAGTGAGGGGGTGACTTGAAGTCACCCCCTCACTATTCTGCACAAAAAACAGCAAACACCATGATTCGATTTTCCGCCCTGTTGCCCCTCCTGTTTTTTGGGTATTCCCAAACCGGCGCCCAAACGCTCTATTTCCAACAAGAAGTCAACTACACCATCCAGGCTACCCTCAACGACCGCGACCACACGCTCGACGCCCACATCCGGATGGAGTACACCAACAATGCGCCCGATGCCCTGCCGGAAATCTGGATGCACCTCTGGGCGAATGCCTTTAAAAACCGCAGCTCGGCGTTTTGCAAACAAAAACTGCGCGACGGCAACTCCCGGTTTTACTTCGCGCCCGACAGCACCCTGGGCTATTTTGAAAACCTGGACTTCACCGTCGACGGCAAAAAAGTGGCCTGGCGCATCGACCCGGATAACCCGGATATTGCCGTGCTCCAGCTCGCTCAACCCCTGCCGCCGGGCGGCAAACTGGTGATCGAAACGCCGTTTTTCCTAAAAATCCCGGCCTCCTTTTCCCGGCTCGGTCATGTGCGGACTTCCTACCAAATGACCCAGTGGTACCCCAAACCCGCGGTGTACGACAGCCGCGGCTGGCACGCCATGCCCTACCTGGACGTGGGCGAGTTTTACTCGGAATTTGGTTCCTTCGACGTCAGCATTACCCTGCCCGACAACTACGTGGTAGGCGCAACCGGGGTGTTGCAAACAGCCTCCGAAGTGGAATTTTTACAAGAAAAAGAACGCGAAACGCGGGCGGAAATCGCGCGCCGCGAAACGCTGCTGTCCAAGGCGGAAAAGGCAGAAGCCCGCAAAGCGCCGTTCCCACCGTCTTCGGAAACAACCAAGACCCTGCGCTACACCGCCGAGCGGGTGCACGACTTTGCCTGGTTTGCCGACAAACGCTTCTACGTGCTCAAAGACACCGCCCAACTGGCCTCCGGCGCCACGGTCGATTGCTGGGCCATGTTCACCAACGAGGAGTTTGACATCTGGAAAAAAGGTGCTTTTTACGTGCGCCGCTCCGTTGAATTTTACTCCCGCCTGGTGGGTGATTATCCCTGGCCGCATGCCACGGCGGTACACAGCGCCCTCAGCGCCGGCGGTGGCATGGAATACCCGATGATCACGGTCATCGGCAACTCGGGTGGTGGCAAAGATCTCGATGAAGTGATCACCCACGAGGTGGGGCACAACTGGTTTTACGGCATCCTGGCCAGCAACGAACGTGATCATCCGTTCATGGACGAAGGCCTGAATTCCTACTACGAAAACCGCTACATGGTCGAAAACTATGGCAGCGGCACCACCGACAACATGCTGCCCCGCTGGGCGCTGGACACCCGCCAGTCCGGCTCCGTCACCGAAAACGCGTACCTCATGCTGGCCCGTGAAGGCGCCGACACCCCGCCGGATTCGCATTCTGACGATTTTTGGTTTATCGGCTACGGTATTCAGGTGTACATGAAAACCGCTATGTGCCTCGAATGGCTGGAACGTTCGCTCGGCAAGGCCCGTTTTGACCAGGCCATGCAGGCGTACTATGAAACCTGGAAATTCAAACATCCGTACCCGGAAGATTTGCGCGCTGCCTGGAAGGCCGCGGGACTCGACGACACCGACTGGTTTTTCAAAACCATGCAAACACAGCGCCGGTTCGACATGGCCTTGTCGAAGGTGGAGCACCGCGCCGACGGCTACCAACTGACCGTCAAAAACCGGGGGGCGCTAGCCGCACCGTTCAGCATTTCGGCCCTGCGTGCCGGCCAACCCGTGCAAACGATTTGGTACCCGGCTGCGCCGGAAAAAACCGCGCAGGTGGCGTTCCCGGATGTGGAAGCCGACCTGTTTGTGCTGGACTACGAGCATGCGGCGCTCGATGTGAACCGGAGAAACAACAGCCGCCGCACGTCGGGCCTTTTTCCGGGTGTGGAACCGCTGCGGTTGCGACTGCTTGCTCTCGCCGAGCGGCCGGCACGAACAGAACTGGGTGTTTTGCCCTGGTTTGGTTGGAACAATTACGACAAGGCCATGGCCGGCCTGATGCTGTACAACGCGCCGTTTCCGGCGCGCCGGTTTCAGTATTTTTTGTTGCCGGGATATGGACTTCGTTCGAAAAACCTGGCTGGCCTGGCCGACCTGAAATACCGGTTTTTGCCGGGCGGTTTTTTCCAAAAAATCGAAATCGGGTTTAACGCAAAGGTGTTTACCTACGACCTGAATTCGGACTACGATTACAGCCTGCAATTTTACCGGCTGGCGCCGCAAATCAAAGCCGTTTTGCGCAGCCCGTCGCCTGCTTTTGACCATGAACTGGCTTTTCGGACCTTGTTCATAAATAAGGAAGAGCCGGTTTTCGGCGCCGAAACGTTTATCCAAAAAATATGGGAACAGGCCACCATTTACGAAGCCCGGTACAGCGGTCAGCAGCGTGCCCTGCCCAATCCCTACCGGTTTGCAGCCGCGCTGGAATGGCAGGATTACACTGCCCCGGACGATCAACCGGCCAACTACCTGCGCAGTTCCCTGGAGTGGAAGCAGCAGTTTTTTTACAAACGCGGCCGGAAGATTGAAGCCCGGGCTTTTGCCGGATTTTTTCTGAAAAACACCCAGCGCAAGCGCGGCAACGTAGCCACGAACAACCTTTCCGGCGACATTGCCCGTGGCTCCTTTGCGCTCAACCCGCAGGGCTACAACGACTACCGCTTCGACCAGATATTTCTCGGTCGTTCGGAAGATAATGGATTCCTGAGTCGCCAGGTGAGCCAAACTGAGGGCGGCTTCAAAAATGCCTTCGGCACGCCAACGCCGTACGACGGCGTGCTGGGCAATTCAAATAACTACATCTTGTCGCTCAATTTGAAAGCCGACCTGCCTTTCCGCCTGCCACTTGGCCTGCCGCTCAAACCGTATTTCGACATCGGCTATTTCGACGATGCCACGCCCCTCGGCGCAGACCGTTCCTTCAGCGACCAACTTTTGTGGAGCGGCGGCCTGATGCTCGAATTTTTCAAAGGCGGGCTTGAAGTGTATTTTCCGCTGGTAAATGCCCGGCCAATCCAGGATGCCTACACCGAACAAACCGGCAACAATTATTTCAAACGCATCTCCTGGAGCATTCGCCTGGGCAAGATCACCCCGATTTCAGTGGCGCAACGACTTGCAAACAATTGAACTATGCCTGATCAAAAAATAACGCTTCGTCTGCCCGCCGAGTGGGAACCGCAGGATGCCGTACAACTCACCTTCCCGCATGCCGATTCCGATTGGGCCGACATGCTGGATGCCGTGCTGCCCGTGTTTGTGCAACTGGCCGAAACGATCAGCCGCTTCGAAACGGTGCTGATCGTTTGCCGGGATGAGGACGCGACAAAAAAATTGCTTGCCGGCGCCAACCCTGCAAATCTGCGTTTTGCTGAAATTCCGTCCAACGACACCTGGGCGCGCGACCACGGCGGTATCGTCGTCGAAGAAAACGGCCGGCCGGTGGTACTGGATTTTGTGTTCAACGGCTGGGGACTCAAATTTCCGGCCCGATAAGGACAACCGGATCACCCGGGCGCTGTGGGACGCCGGTTTTTTCAATGCCGAACACCGCTACCCCGGCCTGGCATTGGAGGGCGGCGGCATCGAGAGCGACGGGCAGGGCACCCTGCTGACCACCGCCGAATGCCTGCTGTCGCCCAACCGGAATCCGCACTTGTCCAAGGCGCAAACCGAAGCCACACTCAAGGAACTCTTCGGCCTCGACCGGGTGCTTTGGTTGCACCACGGCTATTTGGCCGGCGACGATACCGACTCGCACATCGATACCCTGGCCCGGTTTTGTTCGCCGGACACAATTGCTTATATTCGGTGTGCTGACCCCGCTGATGAGCACTTTGAAGCCTTGCAGGCCATGGAAGCGGAGTTAAAAACTTTTCAAACGGCTGTTGGGAAACCATACAACCTGGTGCCTCTGCCCTGGCCGGAAGCCTGTTTTGCCGAAGACGGCCACCGCCTGCCGGCTACGTACGCCAATTTTTTGATCATCAACGGCGCCGTGCTGGTGCCGACCTACGGTGTGCCGCAGGATGGCGAAGCACTACGCGTATTGGCGCCGGTTTTTCCCGGACGGGAAATTATCGGTATCGATTGCCGGATCCTGATCGAGCAGCACGGGTCGCTGCATTGTGTGACGATGCAGTACCCGGAAGGGAGTTTTCGGGGCAATTCGTCCTACGACTTGAAGTCGTAGGACGAATAAACACAATCCACAAACTTTACACAATCTATGAAAATAGGAATCGTACAACAATCCTGCAGCCCGGACATGCAGGCAAATATTCAAAAATCGCTGGCCGGCATTGCCGATTGTGCCAGGCAAGGCGCCGAACTGGTGGTCTTGCAGGAGCTGCACTGCGGCATTTATTTCTGCCAGGCTGAGGACACGGAAATGTTCAACCTGGCCGCGCCCATTCCCGGCCCCGACACCGAAGTTTTTTCCAAAGCGGCCCGCGAAAACGGCGTGGTGCTGGTGACTTCCCTGTTTGAAAAACGGGCGCCGGGCCTGTACCATAACACCGCCGTGGTGTTTGAAAAAGACGGCTCCATGGCAGGTAAATACCGGAAAATGCACATCCCGGACGATCCGGCCTACTACGAGAAATTTTACTTCACCCCGGGCGATCTTGGTTTCAAGCCCATCCAAACCTCAGTGGGCAAACTCGGCTTGCTCGTCTGCTGGGATCAATGGTACCCCGAAGCGGCGCGGCTGATGGCGCTGGCCGGGGCGGAAGTATTGATTTACCCGACCGCTATTGGCTGGGAAAGCAGCGACCCGGCCGATGAAAAGGCCCGGCAGCACGACGCCTGGTTCACCATCCAACGCGGGCATGCCGTGGCCAACGGTTTGCCGGTAGTGACCGTAAACCGCGTGGGCCATGAAGCCGACTGGTCGGGCGTGACCGGCGGCATTCAGTTTTGGGGCCAAAGTTTTGTGGCCGGGCCGCAGGGTGAGGTGTTATATTTGGCGGCAGCCGATAACGAAGAAAATGTAGTAGTGGAAATCGATAGAAGCCGCACCGAAGCGGTGCGGCGCATCTGGCCCTTTTTTCGCGACCGGCGGATTGATTTTTACGGGGGGCTTACGAAGCGGTATTTGGATGAAACTTGATTTTGATTAACCGCTAAGACGCGAAGGCGCGAAGAAAAAACTTAGCGCCTTCGCGTTTTAAAAAAAGCACATGAACATGAAAACAACACGCCGCAGTGCCCTGAAAGCCCTGGCCTTAGGCGCCGCTGCATTGGCAACCGACGGCCCGGCATTGCTTGCCAGACAGCCGGAGCCCAAGCCGCCGGCACGCTGGAAGGGCCGCATCAACCACTCCGTTTGCCGCTGGTGTTTCAACGCAATCCCGATGGAGGAATTCTGCCGGGCTGTGGCCGAACTGGGTATCCCGGCGATCGACCTGGTGGGCCCGAACGATTGGCATTTACTCAAAAAATACGGCCTGTACTCCTCCATGTGCAACGGCGCCGAGCTCGGACTGACCAAGGGCTGGAACGATCCGCAATACCACGAACAACTGTTGAAAAACTATTTGGAAATGATCCCGAAAGTGGCCGAGGCAGGTTACCGCAACCTGATCTGCTTCAGCGGAAACCGCAATGGCATGGACGATGAAACCGGCATGCAAAACTGCGTTTCGGGGCTGGAACAACTGTTGCCGCTGGCCGAAAAACACGGTGTGCTGTTGTGCATGGAGTTGCTGAACAGCAAGATCAATCACCCCGATTACATGTGCGACAAAAGTCCCTGGGGCGTCGAACTGTGCAAGCGCCTGGGCTCCGAACACTTCAAACTGCTTTATGATATTTATCACATGCAGGTCAATGAGGGCGACGTCATTCGCACCATCCAGGATTTTCATTTGTATTTCGCCCACTACCACACGGCCGGCGTGCCCGGGCGGCACGAGATCGACGACACGCAGGAGCTGTATTACCCGGCCATTATGCGCGCCATCGTTGAAACCGGATTTACCGGATATGTGGCGCAGGAATTCATTCCGAAAAACCCGGACAAACTGGCTGCCCTGGCGGCCGCTGTTAAAATCTGCGACGTTTAAAAAAATGCTGTGCTCCTCCATCCCTCTTTTAGCCGCCGTGACACTTTTTTAATTCCACAGAGGCTCACAGAGGGACGGAGGAGCACAGAGTTGAAAATTTACCTATGACATACGACGCCATCGTTATCGGTTCCGGAATTTCCGGCGGCTGGGCCGCCAAAGAACTCACCGAAAAAGGCTTGAAAGTGCTCCTGCTTGAGCGCGGCCGGAATATCCAACACGTGACCGACTATACCACGGCCAGCAAGCGCATTTGGGAATTTCCGCACCGCGGCAGGTTAACCAACGCGATGAAAGCCAACCACCCGGTGCAAAAGCGCGATTATCCGTACAGCGAGTTCAACCCCGATTTTTGGGTCGACGATCTGGAATGCCCGTACACCGAAGTCAAGCGCTTCGACTGGTACCGGGGTTTCCATGTGGGGGGTAAATCGCTGATGTGGGGGCGGCAGAGCTACCGTTGGAGCGATTTCGATTTTGAAGCCAATGCCAAAGACGGTTACGGGGTGGACTGGCCCATTCGCTACGCCGACCTGGCGCCCTGGTACGACTATGTGGAAGCATTTGCGGGGATCAGCGGCTCCCTGGAAGGGATGCCACAGTTGCCCGACGGCCAGTTTTTGCCGCCGATGGAGATGAATTGTGTGGAAAAAGATGTGGCTGCCCGTATCAAAACCAGTTATGAAGACCGCCGCCGGATGATTATCGGCCGCGTGGCCAACCTCACACAGCCGCACAACGGCCGGGGCAACTGCCAGTATCGCAACCTCTGCAGCCGGGGCTGCCCGTTCGGCGCCTATTTCAGCACCCAGTCGAGCACCCTGCCTGCCGCGGTCAAAACCGGCAACCTGACGCTGCGGCCTTTCTCGCTCGTAAACCAGATTTTATACGATAAAAATAAAAAACGCGCGCGGGGGGTGCTGGTAATCGACGCCGAAACCATGGAAACCCGGGAGTATGAAGCCAAGGTGATTTTTTTGTGTGCTTCCACGTTGGCCTCTACGTTTTTACTGCTCAACTCCATTGACGCAGGCGCATTACCGGATGGCCTGGGCAATTCCAGCGGTCAGCTCGGGCATAACCTCATGGACCACCATTTCCGCTGCGGGGCCTGGGGGAAAGCCGAGGGCTACGAAGACCAATATTATTACGGCCGCCGACCCAACGGGGTGTACATACCGCGCTTTAGAAACCTGTTTGGCGATACGCGCAACTACCTGCGCGGCTTCGGCTACCAGGGCGCAGCCGGCCGCGAAGGCTGGCAGCGGGAAATTGCGGAAATGCAGATCGGCGGCGCACTCAAAGATGCTCTCAGCGAACCCGGGCAATGGACGATGGGCCTGGGCGGCTTCGGTGAAATGCTGCCTTACGCCGAAAACAAGGTTTATCTTGATAAATCGAAAAAAGACAAATGGGGGCAGCACGTGCTGGCGATCGATTGTGAACTCAAGGAAAACGAGCACAAAATGCGCGAAGACATGAAAAATGATGCCGCCGAGATGTTGGAAGCGGCCGGCATCAAAGCGGTGCAAACCTACGACAGCGGCAGTTTCCCCGGCATGGCTATTCACGAGATGGGGACCGCCCGCATGGGCCACGATCCCAAGACCTCGGTGCTCAACCGCTGGAACCAGATGCACGACGTTCCAAATGTATTTGTGACCGACGGCTCCTGTATGACCTCGGCTGCCTGCCAAAACCCTTCGCTGACCTACATGGCCATTACGGCACGGGCGGCACATTTTGCGGTGGAAGAACTTAAAAAAGGAAATCTCTAAACCACTCTGCGCCCTCTGTTCCTCTGTGAGCCTCTGTGGCATAAAAAAAGTAACACAGAGGCTCACAGAGGAACAGAGGGCGCAGAGAAATTTTTTTTGAACCATGAAAAGACGCGAAGCCATTCAACGCCTCACTGCCGTACTGGGCGGCACCTTACTTGGCGCCGACAGCCTGATGGCCCGGCAAATTGATTGGGAAGCCCTCGACGCACTGTCGGAAAGCGCCAGCATTGGCCTTTTTAGCAAGCGGCAAATCCGGCTGCTGAACGAAATTGCCGACACCATTTTGCCGGAAACCGGCACTCCCGGCGCTAAAGCAGCCAAAGTTGGTCAGTTCATGGCTGTCATTGTCAGCGATTGCTGGGAAAAAACTGATCAGGACGTTTTCCTCGCCGGCTTGGTCACCCTGGAGGAGCGGTGCAAAAAACATTCGGAAAACCTTCCTGCGCTGTACGCCGCAGCAATGCCATGCACTTTTAGTTGAACTCGACGAGGAACAAAAGGCCTACTACCGGAGCCGAAAAGCCGGTGCCCCGCCGCATTATTTTCGCCAGATGAAAGACCTCACCTTGTGGGGGTATTTTACCTCCGAGATCGGTGCCACGCAGGCATTGCGTTTTGTCGAGATTCCCGGGCGTTATGAAGGTTGCATTCCGTTTGCGAAGGGCGACCGGGCCTGGGGTGGCAGCTAAATTTTACTTAAAAATCACCCAGGGGAAGGGCGGGAGCCACCGGACTTGCTGGAGTATGCGCGCGCACATGCCGGAATTGAGGTTTTTTCCGCCCAATTTTTTCACGTCCTGCCAGAGATGATGGTGATACCAATCGGCCATTTCAGGCACCCCGATTCCGGTGTAATATGCCCGGGTGGCGGCGCGGGCGGCCTGCTGTTTTTCGGTAGACCGGTAGAACGGGCTATCCACGATATGTACGCTGCCGCCCGGTTTGAGCACGCGTTTCAGCGCTGCGTGGAGTTCGGATAAATCGGGAAAATATTGCACGGAGGCAGCAAGCACCACCAGGTCAAACTTTTTTTCGGGGATGGTGTTTTTCAAAAAATCGGCAATAACGAAACGAACGTTGGTCAGGCCGGATGTGGCTGCCAGGCGGGCGCCCTGTTCCAACTCGGGCAAATTGACATCGACAGCCCAAATGTTGGTATCAGGTCGCCGGGCCAAATTGAGCGCCATCCAGCCGTTGCCACAGCCCAGATCGAGTATTTCGAGCGGCTTTTGCGCGTAGCGCCGGTGCAGGTATTTCCAAAAACGGGAAAACGAATGTGCGCGCATTTGCCACTCGCGTTGATGCGGTTTTTGATGTTCGGAGGCCGGTGTAAACCGGGGCAGGGCAAGCACTTGTTCGTCAGTTAATACGCGGCTTTCCCGCTCTCGCACGGTCAGGTAAGCCGTAGTTTTTGCGGCGAAAATCGCCGGATCAGAAAGAAAGTGCAGGTTGGACATCGCTTTGTGCCGGAAATTTAGTTCAAAATAAATCCCCAGCAGGGAAACACCGTATTTTGCCCCGAAACCAAACTTTACTCACCACATACTACCTGACAAATGGCCGCCAGTAAAATTGATATTGAAGCCGCAAAAAACACCGATTCCATGCAACTTGCCATTGGCAAAATGAACCGCCTGCTCGATCAAATTTACGAAGGAGGCGGGAAAAAAGGCGTGGAGAAATTGCATGCCCAGGGGAAAATGAGCGCCCGCGAACGAATTGAATATTTGCTGGACGACGGCAAACCACAACTGGAAATCGGCGCTTTTGCCGGCTACGAAATGTATGCCGAACACGGTGGCTGTCCTGCCGGTGGCGTGGTGGTGGTGATCGGGTACGTGCGCGGGCGGCAATGCATCGTAGTGGCCAACGACGCGACGGTAAAGGCCGGCGCCTGGTTTCCGATCACCGGTAAAAAGAACCTGCGCGCGCAGGAAATTGCCATGGAAAACCGCCTGCCGATCATTTATCTGGTCGATAGTGCCGGAGTTTACCTGCCCATGCAGGACGAGATTTTCCCCGACAAGGAACATTTTGGCCGCATCTTTCGCAACAACGCCCGCTTGTCGTCGGCAGGTATTCCACAGATCGCCGCCATCATGGGCAGTTGTGTAGCCGGTGGCGCGTATCTGCCGATCATGTCCGATGAGGCGCTCATTGTCGAAGGCACCGGCTCGGTGTTTCTTGCCGGTCCTTATTTGGTGAAAGCCGCAATCGGTGAAGACGTGGACCAGGAAACCCTGGGCGGCGCGGCGACACACTCCGAAATTTCCGGCGTGACGGATTACAAAATGCCCGACGACAAAACTTGTCTGGATACGATCAAAGACCTGGTGGATAAAATGGGCCGCTTCGAAACGGCAGGTTTCGACCGGCAGGAAAGCCGCCCGGCCGCCGGCACTCCGGAAGAGATGTTTTCCATTTTCCCGGACAGCAGCGGCAAGCCCTACGATTCGCTGGAGTTGCTGCGCCGCCTCGTCGACGGCGGTGAACTGACACAATACAAGGAACATTACGGCAAGACAATCATTTGTGCCTATGCGCGTATCGATGGCTGGGCTGTGGGCATCGTGGTCAACAACCGGCAGGTGGTGAAAAATGCCAAAGGAGAAATCCAGTTTGGCGGGGTGATCTACTCCGATTCGGCGGATAAAGCCACGCGCTTTATTTTAAACTGCAACCAGAAAAAGATCCCCTTGGTGTTCCTGCACG
This sequence comes from Lewinellaceae bacterium, assembly GCA_016716135.1. Taxonomy (GTDB): domain Bacteria; phylum Bacteroidota; class Bacteroidia; order Chitinophagales; family Saprospiraceae; genus M3007. The sequence goes on from JADJWX010000004.1 coordinate 359,945, forward strand.
ACGTTACCGGGTTTATGGTCGGTACCCGTTCCGAACACGGCGGCATCATCAAAGACGGGGCAAAAATGGTGAATGCCGTGGCCAACAGCACCGTGCCGAAATTCAGCGTGGTTATCGGCAATTCCTACGGCGCCGGCAACTATGCCATGTGCGGCAAGGCCTACGACCCGCGACTGATCGTGGCCTGGCCTACGGCCAAAATTGCGGTAATGGGCGGAGAACAATCGGCCAAAGTGCTGACCCAGATCCAGGTGGCCACTTTGAAGAAAAAAGGCGAGGCGCCTGACCCTGATGCGGAAAAGGCGCTTTTTGAAAAAATCAAAAACAAGTACGATGCGCAAACCACGCCCTACTACGCTGCCGCCCGGCTTTGGGTGGACGCCATCATCGATCCGCGCGATACCCGAAAATGGATCAGCATGGGGATTGAGGCGGCGAATAATGCGGTGGTGGAGAAGTTTAATCCCGGGGTAATACAGGTGTGAACAAAATACTGAAATCAAATTGCAGCAAGTGGGCGGCTGCTATGTCTGACGGCTAAAATCTGTATCTGTGTTGCGTCAGTAATCGAATAAACGACTCGATAGCGGTGGATCAGCAACTCACGAATGGATTCTATATTCAGTTCAGGTACAATCCGTCCCATTCGAGGAAAACGTTCGAGTTGATGAATGTTATTGATAATCTCTTCTGTTACAGTTTCCGCTCGCGTATCAGAAAATGCAGAGAGGGTATCGTAAACGCTGTATAGGTCATCCGTAGCCCGATTTGTCCAGACTATTTTTGACGCCATAGTTCGAAGCGTTTTTTAATTCATCATGGCTGATGAATTGCTCCTGATCTGCCGATAACAAACCCTCCCGAATACCTTCTACTAAGTGCAATCGTTCCAATAATTCATCTAAGGTCAGTAGCTCCAATGATTCTTCAGGTATTGGGTCTGTTTTAGTTGCTGTTGATTTGCGGATTTCCTGAACAGCAGCCTTGTATTTCAGGCGCAGCATGTGCAGCAACACGTCAGTCTGGTCAGAGTCGGACAGGCCGTTGATGGATGCTTTAACTTGTTCTACTGTGGTCATGTGCAGCGATTTGTTTTACAAAAATAGGGGTTTGCGTGGAGAAATCTGAGATTCAAGACCAGAACCAATCCTCGTCATTTTTTGGCTTCGTTACTTTCATCGGGTATTTGCTTGCAATGGTGGTAAACGCATCCAAAAAATCCGATATTGAGTCTGCCTAACTGAAATCACTCCTCACCGGGAATATCAAAAAAGCCGAGATAATTTCGCTCAAACCGCTTGATTTCCAGCGCGTCATTTCCAAATTGCATACCTTTTTGAACGGCAAATGGCGCATCGCAGGCAGTGACCAGCAGTAGCCCGCCAAAACACTTTACCAGGAATTTTCCACTTTCAAATACGGCAACCACCGAACCGGCAGCCCATTTTTCATAGCCGAAATCGTGCACGTCGAACACATGCGCGTCCCAGATGCTGATTTTCTGATCGCCGGAAAACGTAAATGCGCCGTCGAACGGGCGGGTGACCGCCCGGATAAAACGGGCCAGCACTTCCACATCCTGCGCCCAGTCGATCAGGCCGTCTTCCGGGCTGCGTTTGGGGTAATATGTGGGTGTGATGGAATCGTCCTGTTTTGTTAGTTGAAAATCATTGCGCACCAGCTTGTCAATATTCCGCTCGACCAGGTACTTCATGGCCAGGGTATTTTTGAAGTGCATGGTTTCGGCGGTATCCCGGTCGGTAATCTGAAACTTGAAGGTATCAACCACATCACCGGAGTCGACGCCCGGGTCGTAGCGAAACAAATTGGTATAGAACACCTTTCGACCTTCAATGATCGACCAGTTCATCGGCGAACGGCCACGGCCCAGCGGCAGATTCATGGAACTCCCGTGCATGCCGAAAGCGCCGATACGCAGGCCCGACAGCACTTGTGCCGGGATCAGGCGTTGCCAGCCCATAACGATGGCAACATCAATGCCCAGGCTATTGATGTGCATGAGGTCGTCATCGTGTTTCAGTGAATAATATTTGGCCTGGTACACCTCAATGCCGCGGGCTTCTGCGGCGGCTTTCAGGTCAAGATAGTCCGCCACCTGGTGTTTTTGCCCGGCTTCGGGCGTGATAGTGATCAGGTGGCGGACCGGAAAAGGTAAGTTCAGATTATCCAATAGAAACAGGGTGGTGGCTTTACAACCAAACACCGCTATTTTATCAAAGACTTTCATTGATTTTTCGGAAAGGAATACAGTTGTTTGAAAAATCGGATTTAAGGGAATTTACCCGTTGGGCATAGTACACCTTGAGTTTATCCAGGTTGGTACTGCCTTCAAGCATCCACCAGATGGGGTGAATGAGCAGGTGAATGGATTTTTGCTGCGCAAACTCCGGCGTGTCGAACGGGTGACCAAAACGCCAAACACCGGTGGAATCGGAAATGTACTTGACATCCCGAAAGTATTTGGACTGGTAGGTGTGTTCAATGCCAAAAATGGGTGCATCAAACTCCTGGAAAAATGCGTTTGGCCGGTGCAGGCTGATAATGCCGACTTCCTCCCGGAAAAACTCCCGGAAAAGCATCACTTCTTTCTTCAGGCCTTCATGAAAATCTTCATAGATCGACGGATCAAAGTGCACGCTGATAGTGTGCCCCATTTCGCGGATCAGGGAGATGTTTTCATAATCCTGCGGCGAAAAAATGTTGTAAAAATTAGAGCGCAGCAGGAAAAAATAGGTGGACTGAATCCCCATTTCCGTTTCGATCAGGGCAGACTGCAATGCAAAATTTGTATCGAAATCGATATCATGCCGGAGGGCAATTTGCCTTTTGGGCTCGGTAAGTTCAGGAAACTTACAAAACTGGTACCCCTGGTCTTTAAATGTCTGAAGAAAGTGGTGGTAGGAGCCAAATCGGTGGTTAGGCGCTTTCCGGTGCTGTTGACCAGGTTCGACCGGTGCAAGGGTTTGTTGTCTTTGAGAGAGTAAAAAATTTACCATAAACCGGGTGTTTGCTTTTCAAGAATTGATTAATGATGTGCGAAGCGTTGTCATCAATGCCAGATTAAACGGAACGGAGGTGGTGCGAACGGATTAAACGGAGCAGATTAAATTTAAGAGTCGAAATGCTTCGGGATGGCTCAATAGCTTCGAACCATTTTTATAAAAATATTATAAAATGCCTTAGTTGTGTATCGTAGATCAGTGAGGAACGGCTGGCGTTCGTAAGCCTGCAAATACCGGCGCTCGATGTCGATGGTATCCTCCAGGCACTTGGGGATTTCTACGTAAACCGGTGGGATAAGACCCGGCTTGAATTTCTTTCGGAATTCCTGAAATTCTTCCGGATATAAGCTAAAGTAATGTTTACTGATGGGACGAACGCCGAAAAGTTTTACATCGCCCCGGATAAAGTTAAAAAGCATGGGCAATTCATCCAGCCAGTACTTGCGAAAAAAATGCCCCAGGGTAGTGATGCGGGGATCGTCTTTGAATTTGGCGCCGGTTCCGAGCCCGTTCCACTCGTAGATCAATTGCTGCACATATTCGCTGTAAGGCGACATGGTGCGCAACTTGTATACTTTCATGATTTTGCCATGCTTGCCTACCCGTCGCAATTTAATGAAAGGGCCATAGGTCGCTTCCGTATTGAATTCCGGCTCACCGGTTTTTTCAACGACGAAATATAGTTTGTCCTCCACTTCCACAGTGTCCAGCAACCGGAATCCGCAAGCGTACAGGCGCCCGTAGGTTTCCATTTCGGAAATCACCCGGTTTTTCCCTTGTGTCAGGGCAAAGTAAGCCCGTTTTAAATATGGAAGTTTGGGCCAAAGGCGTTTGTGCAGGAAATCGAATGTGTAAAACACTTTATTGAATGGCCGGGGGTATTTTGCCAAAAACCGCTCTTTGCGGCGCTGGGAAACTTCAACACATCCTACAAAATACCCGCCCTGGGTTAATTGTGCATTGACCGATTCCAGAAATTTATTCACATACCGGATGTCGTTCAGGCGTTGTTGGTTGGCAATGAAAGCCGCTGGCTCCTGGGCCTTTAATTCGGCGCCATTCAGCGCGCGCCGGGTGTTGAGCACTACAGGCTCGCCAACAGAATCCCATTGGATTGTTTTTTCAAGGAGTTGTATTACCTCCTCCGGGAATTTCTCCTCCAACCATTGCTTTGACAATAATTCCGGATTGCTCATTTGGTCGTAAACCAATGCCATGAGTCACGCTTTTTAAGTGATAAAAAACAATTAAAAGATGGTATCCAGGATACCAGGGGGGAGGAGGTACTTGACCACTGTAGTATTAAAATCAGATTAGGATCACATTCCCGGATGCAAGCGGGGGACTTCACGGCAGACAGTCAAGCAGTAATTTCAGTATGGAATAAGGATACGTTTCACGAACCAGCCTGAAACAGGTATCAAATCCCTTTACTTGATCTGACAAATGGAATGGATAAAAAGCGCGTACCGATTAAATAAGTCGAGCGCGTACAGGCTCTGATTATCAGATGTGCCCAGTGGGCCCTGTTACTGCAAAAAGAGGGGGGGAGGGGCAGTATCAGGCTACAAATAAGCGTGATTTTATGCTAATTTACATCGAATGACCAATTCTGAGTATGTTCGGTATTCTAATGCGAATTTAGGTTTCTTGGCTGCTCAGCAACTTTAATAGAAAATTAATTGTATTTTTATTGTAAAGTCGGCTAAACAGCACATTAAAAAATAGGGTGAAAGTGTAATTTTTGCCTGGTTCTCCGGAGCCGGCAAATACTGCATCCGGACGTAATATTCAGCCAAAATTATGCCAATCAAATTCCGGTTATATGCTCAGCGGAGTTTCACCAGCCAGTATTTCACTGCATTTTTTGCATGCTGCTGGTACTTGTCGGTCAGCCAGAGTTTTGAGTTGTCGGTCCAGCGTTGCGGGTGAAAGTTAAACATTGCCTGATCGGGAAAATGCCCTTCCCGGATGCACTGGATGATCGCAAGCGTAGTTCTGAACTCCAGGTTAAAATGATTTTCCACCTTGTCGCGCACACTGACGGCACTGCCGTTCCAACGCCGGCCGGTGTCGGTGAGGTAGTACACTTTTTTAAAGTCCAGGTCAAAATATGGCTCCCCTAAAATACCGTAATCCCGGTAGTTATATTGTTGCCAGACGTCCTTGTTGTCGTACCGGGAGCGCGGACTGCCATGCATACAAATCGTGGAAACCGGTACCAGCTTGCGCAGCCGCGCCAGGTGTTTTTCAAAATAACGGATGGCTTCCTGCGGATTGCCGCGTGCAAAATCCATGTCTTCATAATGATAACCGATTTCATGCCCCATGTCGTGGATAGCCCGGATAACGGATTCGTCGAAACTTTCCGGCACCATCCGAAAAAAATAGGTGCCCACGATGCCTTTTTCTTTCTGGATACGGGCAAACTCCAGGGAGTGCAGTTTGCGATCGTCCACATCGTGGCGGAGCATGATCGCCCTGTCGGCAGGCGTTTGCAAAAACTGCTCAAAAGTTTGAAACCGGTAGCCTGCGCCTTTCAGGGCATCAAGCAGCTGCCGGTAAACAGCGAGTGTAAAATCGCGCATGGTTTGGTGTTCGTAGTTTGTTTTCGATTAAAAAATGTGACGACGGGTGTTGGATTTAAGAGGCCGCTTTACTTCTCCTGCCCGAAGCATCTTCAATTCAGGATTGCACAACACCGGCAGTGTATTTCTCCAGGTTGTATTGATAAACCCGCTTTAGCCCTTCCATCATGCGCACCTGCGGCGTGTACCCAAGCGCAGCCTTGATTTTTGAAATGTCGGCATGCGAGTGCTTCACATCGCCGGCCCGTTCGGGTCCGTAAACAGCCTGAATATTCTTTCCGGTGATATGCCGAAGCATATCCACCATCTCGTTCAAATTTACCTGTTCGGCGCAAGCCACGTTATATACGGTGTTCAATGCGGTTTGGTTTTCGGTGAACAGCGCCAGATCGTTGGCATGCAAGGCATTTTCAACATAGGTAAAGTCGCGGCTGGTCGTGCCGTCGCCATTAATACGCGGCCGGGAGTCTTCAATAAATGCTTTGCAAAAAATCGGGATCACGGCTGCATACGGGTTGTCGGCGTTCTGGCGGGGGCCAAAAATGTTGAAATAGCGCAACCCGACGAAGTTCAGGCCGTAACTGCGGTGGAACACCTCGGCATACAACTCGGCGGCGTATTTGCTGACGGCATAGGGCGAAAGCGGGCGCCCGATCCGCGCCTCCACCTTGGGCAGTTCCTTACTGTCGCCGTAGGTACTGGATGAAAATGCCAGCACCACACGATCCACGCCGGCTTCCTTGGCCGCATGGAGGATGTTGACGGTGCCACCGACGTTCACCTCATTGGTGCGCGCCGGATTTTCGAGCGAACGCGGCACCGAGCCGAGCGCCGCCTGGTGGGTCACCTTGTGGATGCCGCGCATGGCCTGCTGGCAGATGCTGTAATCGCAGATGTCGCCTTTGATAAACTCATACCTGGGGTGATGCTCAAATTCCGCGACGTTTTCGTAATAGCCGTTGGAAAGATCATCCACCACCCGGACGAGCTCAATGCGCTCATCGTTCAGGTACTTTTCCACCAGGTTTGAGCCGATAAACCCGGCGCCGCCAGTTACTAATAGCTTGATTCCCATGATGCTTTATTAACAGGTATGGAATTTTTTGCGTACCGCTCCAAAATGAAATTATAGAGGTAGCGCGTGACATTTACTTTGGTTTCCAAAAAGGATTTGCTGCGTTCGAGGTATGTTTTTTTATCGGTTTGCAAAATTTCATCCACCAAACTGAACACCCTCCCCGATTCGGTGGTGTTGAACACCAGCCCATGCTCCTCCATTTCCTGGCAATTCACATCTTCCAGGGTGCTGATGTACACGCATGGCGTGCCCAGCAAACCAGCCTCGGTGGCAGTAGTCGTGCCCTCGCTGATCACGATGGATGCATAATTGAGCGCATGGTGAAACTTGTCGGGCGGAATTTTAAATCGGAACGGCCGCAAGTCTTCTGAAAGCCCCGTTTCAGATGTGATGAACACCTTCATTTGCTCCGACAATTTTTTAACCAGCCGGATTTTATCTGCATTCGAAATGCCCTTGTGCCCCACGTCGTGGGTGGCATTCCAGGAGATAAACCGGATAATGGCAAATTTCTCGTCCGGCTTCAGCCCCATCCAGGACAGCACCGACGGGTCGGGCGTGAAGAACTCCGGGTGCAGGTAGGCAATTTCGTGGTAGCCTTTGTACCGGATTTGCTTGGGCCCCAAATCGCCGGGCAACAAATCGGGCGTAAGGATCACATCAGTGAACGGCCGGTATATCCGCACCTGCTCCATGTTGCCGGTATCTTCGAGCGAGAGGTGTTTTTTCCCCAGCAGCCAGGCGGCGTGCGCGGCATAGATCGAGCCGTGGCTCATGAACAGGTCCGGCTTGAACAACAACCCGGTGAGCAGCATTTGCGTATCAAATTTGGCCAGGCCCAAAATTTTGCCAGCCAAACTGCGGTAGTGCTTGCCGAAGTTGATGTAGGTGAACCCCTCCGCCTTCAACAGATCGAGTTCAAATTCTTTGTCCCGGGCGGTAAAAAGCACCTCAGCGCCCTGGTTTACCAGCATGTGGGCTACATGTTTGAACAAGTGTACATGCCCCGGGTGACCGATGTCGATAAGTATTCTCATAGTGTGCAGGTATGGTTTAGTGGTCTTTTATTTTATGCTTTGGTAAATCTTTAATCCAATTTTTCCCACCCGGTAAAGGGGTTTGTTGAGCACCATCTCGTACCGCCCGAAACACACCTCCTCTCCGCCGAAACGGGCTTTGAAATCGCGCACGCCATAGTCTTCATCCGGTCGGCCGGCGCCCATAAAATCGAAATGGTCAAAGCCGTGTTTTATGCCGTATTCGATCGGCGCCCAGGTGGCCAAAACGCTGGGATTCAGGCCTTTTACCCGGCCATCTTCACCGCAGACATACCATTCGTAAATGATTTTATCCTGATAAACCGGGCAGGCAATACCCCCGACAACCTGATCTTCGTATTTGACTACAAAAATTTTGGCCAGGGTGGAATGCCAGAATTTTAAAAACAGATTAAGATGTGGAAGCGGTTTCTTCACCTTCTCCTTGTACAATTGCTGCAGGATGCGGTAAAAATCCATGACCTCTTGCTCCGTTGCCGCCTCGGCTATGGTTGCGCCGAGTTTGAGGCTGGACTTCAGTTGTCGCGTCCGGTTGCTGCTCATGCGTTTTTTAACTGCCGGTTCGTCGTCTGTTCGGACGAGGTAATTCAGATGTGGCTTAAACAGAAAGCCGGCGGCCTCAAATACGCTTTGCAGCTGGGAGGTATCGAAGAAATTTCGGAATTCGATAAAAATCGCTTTCCCTTGAGCATGTTTCTGGAGTTCATTCAACAACTTTCTTGCCAGCTCTTGTTTTTCCACCAAAGAATTTGCGCTCAATAAAGGCCCGCCCCAAACAATCAGTCGGCGTGACAACCAGGACTTCACGCCGTTTCCGTTCGACTGGAACACACCCAGCACACTCCCGGCTATGTTACCACCCCCATCTGTAGCTACAAGCAGGAACGGTTGATACCCCTGCACATCATCGATAAACTCAAAAAAATCAGCCGTTTGGAAAAAGTTGCCATCCGGGTTTTTTCCCACAAACTGCCGAAATGCCTTGAAGGCAGGGTCGTGCTTCAACTGTGCGAATCGGGTGTAGAGTTTTATTTGCATAAAAATTTGATTTTCAATCTTTAAGGGTGTTTGCCCGTTGCCGGCCGTACCCTTGCCGGGTGCCGTTCCGGGTTTTAAAAAAAGCCCAAACACCGCTGGCTTTCAGGGCAACCATATCGGGATTGTCCGTATCGCCGATGCTGAGGCGTTTGAGGTTGAATGGATCCGTTTTTATCGTGTTAAAACCAAAGTCAACGGTAAGGCCCAGTTGGTACCCGGCCGCCTGCGCGAGCTGAATGTCGCGGTCCGAATAATCGCCGTTCGGGTAAGCGATCGCGTTGACCTGCAGGCCGAATTTTTCTTCGAGCATCTGCCTGCCCGCTTCAATTTCTGCGCGGGCTTCCGCGCCGGTGCATTGCGGCAGGCAGGGGTGCATCACCGTATGCCCCTGAAAATTCACCACCGGTTTCATGGCTTCAATTTGTTGCCGGTTCATCGCCTGCGGACGCGAAAACTCCTGCTCCGGGAAAAAACCCGCCTCCGCAAGCCGCCGCAGGCGTTCCTGGTTCGGTATGCGTTTGAGCGCTTCCTTGTCGATGTCGGGGTGTTTGAAATTAAACCAGTACTGCCGGTTGGTATCCACAATACCGGCGCATAAGAAAATAGTTACCGGAATCCTACGCGCCTCCAGCAACGGCAATAAATCGTAATTCCCCACATGACCGTCGTCAAATGTGATCACCAGGGCCTTCTGCGGCAAAGCCCGGGCATCAGCCGCTTGGCGGGCGGTTAAAAAATCATTCAGAGGGATAATGTTGTACCGCCGGCTCAGGTAGTCGAAGGCCCGTTCGGCAACTTCCGGCGCCATATCGTGCAGGCACAAAATGGTCACCTTGTTCCGCTGGAAAATCTCGCGAAACAAAAACGGCAACCCGGAATACCGGAGCGCCTTGATGGCCATATGTTTCAATTGCTTGCGCATTGTTTAATCAATGAAGCGGTTATACCATTTTTCCAAATGAATCCATTTCCAGATCTCGCGGGCATGACTGCCCTGCCGGTCGAGGTGTTGCTGGTAGAGTTGGTGCACGTTTTTGATGTCGAGTATGCCCCGGTTTTTGAAGGAGTCGGCGTGAATGATATCCCGGATATATTTTTGAAAAATCGGGGTGCGAAACCACTCGTCCTGCGGCGTTTCGAAGCCGATCTTGTCGCGCCGCATCCGGATTTCCTCCGGCAAGGTCCCTTTCATGGCTTCACGCAGGATGTGCTTGGTCATGCCTTTGTTGATAATCAACTCGTCGGGCAGAGACAGGGTCTGCTCCACCAGGCGGTAGTCCAAAAACGGCACGCGGGCTTCCAGCGAAAACCACATGGAATTGCGGTCTTCCCATTTGAGCAGGTGTTCCAGTTTGAATTCGAAGTGGTTGAGCAGGGCGTCCTGCAGGCTGGGCGAGCCGTACAAATCGCCGGCAATGGTATCGGCCCCGCCGGCATTGGCCTGGAAAAAATCGCTGTGCAAATAGCCTTTTTCCATCACCCGGAGACGGGTGCGCAGGAAAGCAGGCAGCAGAAAAAACACAAAACTTTTGATGCCGTACAGCGAACGGTGTTTGCCGTAGTAGTGCCCCATTTCGGAGAAGAGTGTGCCTATTTTCCCTTTCCGCAGCAAATTTTTAAAATGAAAACCGAAGAAATAGTGGTACCCGGCCAGCTCCTCGTCCGCGCCCTGTCCGTCGAGGGTAACCGTGACGTGTTGCCGGGCCAGTTCCATCACTTTGTACTGGGCATAGGTGGAGGTGCTGGGCACCGGCTCGAATTGCGCGCAAATGAATTTTTCGATGTCGGCCATCAGGCTGTGCTCGTCGGGCTGCACCGAGTACATGTTTTTCAGCTGGCCCTGATACAGGTTGATAAAGCCGGATTCGTCGCCGGTGCGGCCACTGCCGTAAATGGCGGAAAACGTGTTGAGGTCTTTTTTATCAAAATCTTTCAGCAGGATCGACACGATGCTCGACGAGTCGAGGCCGCCGCTCAGGCAAACACCTACCGGCACGTCGCTGCGCAAACGCAGGCCGACCGCCGATTTGAATAGTTCACGGTATTCCTCCGCGTTTTGAAAAGGTTGCTTGAGTTGCTCCCGCAAATTATACCAGCGTTGGGGGCGAAAAGCCGGTTCGGCAGTCGATTGGCCGGGAGCAATGCGGACCTTGAAAAAATGCCCGTGATTGAGTTTTTTTACTTCTTTGAAAAACGTGTCGGCGCCCTGGTCGGTCCGGTTGAAAGCCAGGTAGTTAAAAATGGCTTCCTCGTCGGGCCGGGGTTTGCGGCCGAGGACGGCCAGAATCGACGGGATTTCGGAACCAAAGATGATCCGTGCCCCGTCCACACAATAATAAAACGGTTTGACGCCAAAGCGGTCGCGCGCGCCAAACACGACTTTTTCCTTGCGGTCGAAAATGACGAAAGCCCACATGCCGTTCAGCCGGTGGAGCATCGCTTCGCCCCACTGGACGTAGGCGGCGAGCAGCACTTCAGAGTCACCGGTGGTGCGAAACTGATGGCCCAGGCCGATCAATTCTTCGCGCAGTTCAATGTAGTTGAAAATTTCGCCGTTGAAAATCAACACGTAGCGCTCATCGGCCGAAAACATCGGCATATGACCGGCAGGGCTGAGGTCCAGGATGCTCAGGCGTACAAAACCCAGCCCAAGGCCGCTTTCAGCAAACCAGCCTTCATCGTCGGGGCCACGGTGTTTCATGGCGCCCATCATGGCCGAGAGTTGGGCTTCGGCGACGGGCTTGCCGTCGAGGTGAATTATTCCGGATATTCCGCACATGGTTTTTTACAATTTGCGCATGGCCGCCACTTGCTCCGTTTGTGCGGGAAGCAACGATTTGTACACGTCAATTAATTTATCGGCAATAGCAGCGGCGTCGAGCCCCAGTTCGAGGATGCGTTCCCGCCCCCGGGTACGCCCGGTTTCCCGGGCAAAGTCCAACGCCGCATGGAGTTTTTCGGCAAAATCTTCCGGCGAATAGTCCGCCACAAAACAGCCCGGCGTTCCGGCCACCACCCAGGCGGCATCGCCGGCAGGCGTTACCACAAGCGGGCAATTGCAGGTCATGGCTTCCTTGACCACATTGGGCGAGCCTTCGCCAAAGGAGCACAGGGTAAACACATCCACCGAATTGAGGTATTGAACAACCGTGTCGTGCGGCACGCCGAACACATTGAGCAGTTCCACACCCGGGCGGTTGAGCTGTGCCACGGCGGATTTTACCAGGTTAAAATTTTTATTGGGGTCGGTGGTACTGCCCAGAAAAAGCACGTATTGCTTTTCGGGGTCCAGGCCAAGTGCTTCGCGGCAACCACCGGGGTAAAGTTTGAACTGGTTGAGTTGCACGCCGTTGGGGATCAGTCGGGAAATGCTTTTCCGGTAAACAGCCTGCTCGAGGTTTTCCGATTTTGAAATAATGGCCTGCACAAAAGGCTGAACCAATTTGGTCAGCAAAATCAACAGCCGGCTTTTCCAGGCAATGCGCTGTGTGCCGGTGAAAGTCCCCTGAGCATCATCGCCCATCAGCGAAAGCACCACGGGCGTATTTCCGGCGGCCAATACGGCCACCCAGCCGCACAGGGAGTAGTGGGCATGGATGATGTCGCAGGGATTTTCCCGCAGGTAGCGGCGCAGCGGCCCCACATTTTTCAAATAATTCAACAGGCCCTTGCCCACAATGGAAAAATAGTCCAGCACAATGCCTTTTGCGACGAGGGATTCCCCCTGCGCTTTGATAAAAGGCGAAACTTTGAAATGTTCCGAATTGCCGCTGGAAATGAATAAAACTTTCACGCGTGTACCTCCTGATTTTTTTCGGTCAGTAATTCAATGAAATGCTCCAGGCGAAGCAGATAGGATTCGTGGCGGTTAAAATCGCCGGGCTCAAACACCCACTGCCCGTCGAGCAGGCGGTAGCGCCCGGGCTCGCCGTCGATGAGCATCTGGTAGGGGTCGGACTGGCCGAAAATGCACTGCATCTCGTTGACCAGATACCGGCCGTCGGGCGCCACGAAAATGTCGACCGACTGCGACAGGAAATGCCGCTTGTCGGTAATTTCTTTCACAAAATCGAGCAGTTCGAAAGGCGGATTTTCATACGCCTTGATCAGGCTTCCGCTGGCTTTTTCGCCTTGTTTGACTTTTTTATGCGCAAAAAAAGAGTCGCCGATACGCACGCACCGCCACTCGTATTCATGGGGAATAAACTCCTGGAGGATGACAAAATCCTTCTGAATTTCGGTACCCAGGTGTTTGTACAACTGGAGTTTGGCTTTCAGGTCCTGCGGGCGCAGGAGTTTTTTCAACACCCGGAGGAAAAAGCCTTTTTGTTTCCACTTGGGCCCCACGCGGCGGCGCGCAGCGCCTTGCCCGGAAAAGGTATTTTGAATGTATTCCTGCGCTTCGGCCTGATTGTGCAAAATTTGCACGCCACTGCCCGAGGCGCCGATGCTGGTTTTGGCAACCAGGGGCAGCGGGTTGTTTTTTACAAAATCGGCGGCTTCATTTTCGTAGTAAAACACCCGTGTTTTCGGGTGCGGCACCTGGTGCGCTTCGAGCCAATAGGCCAGCATTTTTTTATTTTCATAAATCAAAATTTCCTCCACGGAAGGGTAAATCGGGGCCGGCCGGATCATTTCCAGTATCTGCAGCCGTTCGTCGTACATGGCTTTGAATGCCGTAGTCCAACCGGGCGGGCTGGCCAGCAAGCCGTCGTACGTGGTGGCGGAAATGCGCTCCAGCCAGTCGTGCCGGGTCAGGTCGATCAGATCCCAGCTGACGCGGTCGGACAGCTCCCGGCAGGATTTTTCCCAAAACACATCGTCTTCCGGGACTTCATTACGAAGTATGGCGAGTTTCAGTTTTTTCATATCAGGAACAGGGATGCGTAATCAATTTCGAGCATGGACAAGTGGAACAAAAACAATTTGCGGAGTTGGACTTTGGGCATTCGGCTGACGGCCATTTTCAGGCGCGGCCGTAGTTTCTCCCGGTAAAACTGAATCAGTGCCGGGTTGCTCCGCACGGCGGCAATGAGTTTGGCCTTCAGGATGAAAACGAAGTTTTGCTTTTTGGAAATGAAAATGGCGTGGTTTCTTGCGCTCGATGTTGGCGAAGTTGTATTTGTACGGCTCGTTGCCGTCGCCGAAATCCAGCACATTGAGGTGTTGCTCGTGCATCCATTCGCCGAGATAAAGAATAAGCACCTTGCCCGGGCTGTATTTGTGAAACTCGGGGTGATAGGTCAGGGAATGGTAGATCAGGCTGTTTTTTTGCCGCAAGCCGATCACGAAGGCAATCCGGACGCCATTCGCCTTGAGGGCAAAACGCACGAGGCGGTTGTCGGCAACCCAGGCTTGCAGGCAGCCGAGTAAAAAGTTGCGTTCCTGCTCCGACTGGTATTTCGACGGCGTAAGGGTATCTTGCCAGCGGATAACGTGGGTTTGGCAAAAATCGGAAACCCACCCGGCCAGATCGGCATCGCCCTCCAACACTTCAAATTCGGTCTGATGTTCGCGTTGCAAACGTTTGCGCTTGTAGCGGTTGTTTCTGGACTGAAGCAGGTTTTGCCGCAGACTTTCCGGGCATTTTTCCTCCAGGCGCGGGCAAACGGACGATTGCGCCGAAAACCAAAAGAGCGAACTCTTTTTTCCGGTCCGGGCGAAAGTGTCCATGTACGAGACCCACATCGGGTTGTTGTTCAGCACCAGGCTCCAGTTTTCCTTCTTGACTTCCTGGTGGAAGGTTTCAAAAAATTCCCTGATTTCGGCGTCCGTGCAATCCTGATGCAGCACAAAACAGCTGTAGTCGGTTTTGTAGTCGCTCAAAAAGGCATACACGTTTTTTTTCCGGTGGAAAAAGGCCGCACCGATGAGTTGCCCGTCTTCACGGTAACTTTTGTACACCGCGACAGCATCCGCACTCAGGCTGGAAAAATACCGGAGCAGGCTGGGCGACTCAAATGCCGGCATGTACTTGCTGGCTGCCCAAAGTTGGTCGTATGCCGTCCAAAATGTAGTATCTGGTTGTGAATAATCGATAAATGCTTTCATAAGGATGGATTAAGCGCGTGTTTGAGTTTTTTATAAAAAGATTGAATTGGCTTGTTGGCCGGGCATCAAGCCAAATGCGGCTTGATTTTCCGGGCGTAGTAGTTATAAAACCGGGGGTGTTCTTTTGTCCATTTGATCAATTTGGTTTTCAGGATAAACGGGAGATTCTGTTTGCCGGATAGAAAAATCCGGCTCAGCACATGTTCTTCGTTGGCAACCGTGTACTTGTACGGTTCGTCGCCGTCGCCAAAATCCAGCACCCGCAGATTATTCCCGGCCATCCATTCGGCCATCGTCAGGATGAGGGCTTTGCCCGGGCTGAATTTTTTGTATTCAGGATGAAACGTGGTGGAATGGTGGACCAACGATTCCGCTGCCCGCAGCCCTATCACAAAGCCAACCCGCCGACCTTCTGTTTTTACAGAAAACCGTACCAAAATGCCATCTTCGGCCCAGGCGCGCATACAACCTTTGACAAATTGCCGACGAAGCGGGTCGCGGTACGCAGAAGGCGTCGGCGTGCCTTCCCAACGCAGCACATGCGCCTGACAGAATTCTTCGGCCCAGTGCTCCAGGTCTGTATCGTCGCTCAGCACTTCAAATTCGGCTTTTTTCTGGTTTTTTAATTTGTTTACCCGGTACCGGAGTTCCCGGGAACTGCTGATTTGTTCGAACAAGGCTTTCGGTGTTTCTGCTGTGACCACCGGACAAACGGAATACGGAATTTCCATCCAGTACATTCCGGAAGTTGCGGCGGCCGCTTCAAACTGCCGCATGTAATCGGCCCAGTCGGGTTGATTATTGAGCATCAGTGCCCAGCCTTCAGCCTTCACCCGCTGTAAAAACTGCCGAAAGAAATCCAGCATGTCATCCGGGGTGCAGGAGCGGTGCAGGATAAAAAAATTAGCGTCGGTTTTCATATCGCTCAAAAAATGAACGCCTTGATTTTCCTGCTGAAACAAGGCTGCTCCCAGCAATTCCGATTGCTTGTTAAAATATTGAAAAACAATAGTTTCGCCGGGGTTTTGGGCAGAAAAGTAGCGCAACAGCCGGGGCGCCTGAAAGGGAGAGCGCTCCGCACTGTTTTGCCATAACCCGGCATACTTTTCCCAAAAAGAGTCATCAGGTTTTCCATAGGCCAGTGTGCTGGTTTGCGTTAATTCGATTGTGTTTGTCATGATTGACTAATGCGCTAAAGGTTGTTGTTAGATGTCTGGCATCTGCATGCAGCCGGGCGGCTACCCATCCGGCGGCTATAGAGGAATGTTTTATGCGTGTTTCAAGTGTCCCGCCGGGCGTGGAGAGTTGGTTGCTCAGGCCACATTCCTGCAAGACGTTGTCGGCCCCGGGCTGTATCTCCTGCAGCAGGGCGGCTTCATGCAGCCGGAAGAATGCCTCTACGGCATTGGTATCCACTTCCGGTTTTTTCATGAATTTTTGCCAGGCCACGCCGGCCAGCAGCATGGGCAGGCGCCGGGGCTCCAGCACATCGGCAGCACTATACCCCTTGCTGGTGCGCATCCGGTACAGTTGCGGATCGGCGCGCCGGATAAACGCGGCATAGAACAGCTGACCTTTCATCCGTTTGTTCTTCATTTTTTCAAACAAGCGGGCATGTACACCCGACCAGATCGTCCGGTTGAGGGCGCGGAAGAAGCGGAGCGAGAGGAAAGGCGTCCGGTTGTTCAGGTAATGTTGCTGCATGATGAGCTCCGGACCGAAATACTTCCGGAATATTTCCTGAAAAACGAAGTGGTAAAAGCGGTGGTTGGGGTCCCAGCCCCGCATCGGCTGCAAATACTGCTCGATTTCGGCAATTAAGGCATCCGTTTCGTTTCGGAAAACGCCGTTCCACCGGGCTTGGGTTTGCCGGAGCGCATCTTTCCAGGAATCGTCCGGGCTTGCAAAAATGCGGATCAAGGGTTCCGTCATCATCACACCCGGTTGGTGCAGGGCGCGAAAAAGCTCGCTGCCAAAATTGCCCGTGATGAGGAAATCGACCTCCTGTGCAAGGCTTTGCGCCGCAAAATGGTAGTGTGGCCGGCCAAAGTTGCCGTTGTATTCCGTCAGAGCCATAAAAGCACGGGCCGAGGGCAGGGCCGCCTGTTGCACATAATCATCGTCGAGCAGAATCGGCCGGTACGGAATACCCAGGCGCCGGGTTTGCGCCTGCGGAAACGTGAGGTCGGCATCTTCCGGGTGACCGAAACTGTAGGTCAGGAAGTTGCTGTGCCCGGCTTTGCGCGCGGCAGCCAGCAGGGTGCGCCCGTCAAAACCGCCGGTAAACGAAATGCCGAAGGGAGCATCGGGCAGAAACAGGGCTGTTTCCGCTTCAAAAAGTTCCGCCAGTTCGTGCAGGCTGTCGCGCGAAGCGTTGGCGCCGTCGCCAAAACAGGTTTCCACCCCGAAGCCGGTCTCAACAGCAAAGCGGTTGCCCCGAAGCCGGAGTACCTGGTGCGCGCCCAGCAATTGAATATTTTCCCACCAGGTGCTGTTAAAGACAGGATAATTAAACAGCAAGCGTTCGAGCAAATTGCGCCGGTTCCGTTTGCAGGCCTTTGTTTTTTGGGCTAAAAAGAAGGACGAAGACGACAGCAAAATCCGCCCGTCTTGTTCGGCATAATACAGCGGACAAACTGCGCCGAAGGCACTCCCGCAACTCCAGCTGCCGGGCTCCCGGAAAAACCAGTAATAATGGCCGCGGACTGTTTCGTAAAGTTGGCTGATGTCGAGTTTCCCATTTGGACAAAGCGCTGCGCCCAGGTCGGCCTGCGGCGCAATCACCGGGTCGCCCAGCAACAGCAGTTCAGCGCCGCCCGGCATCGCCACCGATACCAGCCGCTGACAACCTTCCTGCAGGTACAGGATATCGGGCTGCCCGCCGGCTTCGGTGTCGGCGCTGATCCGCAGAGGCTCTATCCTGCCGGATTGCGGCGTGCGGGAATAGTCCAGGTAGAAAAACATCAGCTGCGTTTGAGAATTTTGTTTTTAAACTCGTTGGCCAGCCACAGGCTGTAGTAAGGTTGTTTTTGGAAGTGGCTGGCAATTTTGTAATGAAATTTCCGGCGGTTGAGCCAGGGGCCCAGGCTCCACATGGCGCCAAACCGGGGGATGCGATCGGGCTGCCCGGCCTCGTCAATCATTTTGCCGGCGGTAGTAGCCAGGTAGCCCAGGCGAAGTGCCAGTGCATGCGCTTCGTGGGTGTTGTCGCCATGCGGCCAGCAGAGAAATTGTACAGATTTGGCCAGTTTTTCTTCGATGATTTTTTTCGACGCCTCCACTTCATAAGCGAGCCGTTTCCGGTAATCCGCCTCCGATTCCACTTCAGCGATCAGCGTGCCGCTTTCCTGGTACTGCCGGTGCAGTCGCCGGGCTGCGGCCTCATAAGCGGCCCGTTGGTCGGGCATTTCGAGCGCATATTTTTGGGCCTGGGCTGCCGTTTCTTCGAAAAAAACAGGGTTGATGGTTTGCTTGCGCGCAATTACCGCCGATGCCTCTTCAAACAGCGGTGTGCCGGACGGGAGCCAATGTTCGAAATTCGGATCGGCCATGTAGAACGGCTTTTTATCCGGGAAAGCGTTCCAGGAGGGGTAAAAGCCCGAAAAACCACCGTAGTAAAATCCGCGCAGGTGATCGGAAACCGTGTATTTATCGTGGCTCATGGTGTGCGACTGGATGTCGACCACACCCGATGCCTGCATCAACCGAAGTTCGTCCCAGGAAATATAGCCCCGGGCATCCAGGTCGCCGGCCTGGCAACGCCCGGCCCATACATCTTCGAGCGTAGGCCGGACTACCGGCCGGGGATCCACACATTCGGGCGACACGAACAGCGTAAAGCGCAGGCCGTATTTTTTGATGAGCGGGTAGGCATACACCCAGTTGTCGAGCAGGCCGTCGTCGAAAGCCAGACAGACTTCGGCGCCGGTCACTTTTTTTTCGCCCTTGCGAAAAGCCAGCCACTCTTCGAAAAAGACCCCGCGAAACTGCCGGGAGCGGAGGTAAGCGAGTTGGTCTTCAAATGCCGCCAGTTCCATGGTCAGGAAATGGAGTACCCACTGTGGGTCGGGCTTGGGCGCCACAGAGTGGTAATAAATTACCGGTGGGCTTACAGATTGCATATCGTTCGGTTATTCATTATGAGTCATCCGGAATTTTCGAAATGACTTCGGAGAAGTCAAATATTTGTAGATCAGAGATTTAAGGGGGATCGACGCCCCCGGAGATATTGCATCTGCAGTGGTTAGCATTTGGATATTCGACCGTTCCGAGGTCGGCAACGTGCAACCGGAGCATTTCTACAAATATTTGACCTCTCCGAGGTCTTGTTAATGGGAAAATTCGGGATAACTCATGTTAGTCAGAATTTGTTGATGTTTCAAGTTGAGCTTCGGCGTGCTGATTTTTGCGTTCGGTATACTGCAAGGGCCTTCGCTGCTTTTTCGGCAACGTGAATTTGTAAGCCACGCCGCCGAGGCTGAAATAAATTGCCTGGATGATCGCCTTGTCGGGGTCGAGGTAAAAACTGAAATGCTGACCGGATGAGGAGTGGATCATAAACCAGCCCGGAAAAAAAACCACGAAGACCAGCAGTGCTTCTTTCAGCGGATTGTCTTTGGGCAGGCTTACGCTGCGGGCAAAAAGTTTGTAATGGAAATAGATAAAAAACATCAGCAGGAGCAAGCCGCCGAGTATACCCGAGTGCATCAGGATATTTTGGTTTCCCACGTGAAAATCCTGTGTTTCCATAAAATCATCGGAAAAGCCCCAACCGGTGAGCGGCGATTCTTCCCATTTTTCCACCACGGGCGGAGCGCGTTTGTCCAGCCGTTCAAGTGTGCCGCCCGCCGTGACGTCGCCCGCCGCCAGTTTTTCCAGGGTGGTGAAGCGCAGGATCGCATTGGTGAATTGTTTGCCGACTATCGGGATCAACATCAGCCCGCCGGTGAGTACGATGGTCGTCAGGCCGATGGCAGCAATGCGCCGGGCGCTCATTTTCAGAACAAAAACCAAAAACAGAAACAGCGGGAACCCCAGACCGAGCAGCCAGCCTCGGGTGGCAGACAGGAACACCGACAAAAAGTTGGCTGCAACGACGGCAAACAGGTATAAAAAACTGAAGGTTTTTTCCTTGTGCGCCAGGTAGTACAAGGCGCCGAAAAAGGAAATGAGAATCATGCCGGTGCTGTAAAATCCGCGGTAGGTTTTGCCCTTGTTGACGTCTACGGTAAACCAAAAATCGCGGTGTACTCCCAGGTATTGCGACGGCGTGGTGCCGGTGGTAATGGTAAACACCTGGGCAAACAAGGCGGCAAATGCCATGGGAAAAACATAAACGAAAATTTCCCGGTAGGCTTTCTCGGTTTGGAATAATCTGGGAATGGAGTAAAACAGCAACAAGGGGAAAATGTGTTTTACCACCCGGAATCGCACATTCATTTGAGGTGCGAGACCCAGCAAATGCCCCTGTACCATTAGAAATACAACGTAAACGGCCAAACTTAACATGAACGCCTTGTAAAACAAGGGCGGTGGCTCAAACTTTTGCTTGCCCGCCTTTACCAGGGTCAGGGCGATATACAGGTGCCCCAGCTCGATCGGCGGGAGCCCCGGAATTACGGTAAGGACAACCTCGTAGTTGTTAAAAAAGCCCCAGAAACCGTCACTAAGAACCAGGAACAGCACCAGGAACATGGCCTCGTTTTTGGAACGGAAATAGGCAACCAGCAATACGATGTAAAAGACCGACCGCAATATTTCCGGCACGTAGTAGGTCGCTACGATGGAAGCCGTGAGCCAAATGCTAAATTCCAGAAGCCGCTTGTAAATGTTAGGCATACTTAATCGGATATGGGTTCTTGTACCAAACTTTTGCCAAAAGCGCGAACTCAGGTAAAATCCCTTGTCGCAAAAACTGAAAAAAGGTCAATACAAAAATTAAGCGGCGGGTAAGGATTAAAACTGGCTCCAGGGGGTCAAATCGATACAGGATTTCTTATGCGTAGGAACAAACGCTAAAACAAATGCTCCGTCATGCGGCGGATCACCATTGCAGGGGTATAGCGTTCCAATACGCGTTCGCGCAACCGGCCGACGAGCGCCGTCCGTTTGTCGTCATTATCTAACCAAAACCGGGCCATCTCGGCCCCGTCCGGGTAATTTTTTATTTGTGGAAAGTCAATTCCGGCAAACACCATTTCCAAATCAGCGCTGTACTCACACAGGGGTAGAATGCCGGCGCCCAGGATATCAAAAACGCGCACATGAATGCCATGAAACAAGGAGGGCACCTGCTCTACCGGGGCAATTTTGCTACAGTTGTACACCAGGTTGTTGAACCCTGCATCAAAGCGATCGTGCGGAATGATCCGCGCTTGCAAGCCCGGAAAAAACGAATGCCACCGTTCCATGCCGCTCCCGCTGATGTAAGCCTTCAGGTCAAGGTCTTTGAACAGGTTTAAAAACAGCATGCGCTTGTAGCCCCAGTTGGTTTTGCTGGCACTGCCGACATAGATCAGGTCGGACTGGTATTGCTGCCGTTCCGCTTCGGAAACTTCCATCGGGTAGTACGTTGCGCTGTTGAAACCGAAACAATCAAAAATAACGTTTTTTATGCCCAAACGGGCCAGTTGGTCGCGCCACATGGTGTCCGGGCTGATCACATAATCGGCCTGAAACAGGATGTGCAAATTGTAAATGCTGGTTGGGGTGTACAGCGGGTTGTCGCCCAGCATAAAAGCAATCCGCGCCGTTTTCCCGAACGCTTCCAGCAAGTCAGGCAGTACCAACTGGTTGTTGTAGATAAACACCAGGTCGGGTTTGAAGGCCTGAAAAATTTTCAGGTATTCGGCATTGGTCTTGCGGACGTAGGGTTCCTCCCAGATGTTCCGGATTTTTTTGGGCAAGGCGGTGTAGTTGTTGTACCAGCGGTTGGTGCGCGCCGGAAAAAAATCCTGGTAATCAACAGCCTTGATTTCCATGCCCTGCGCTTCCAAACCCGACCGGATCGAGTGGATAAACGGATACCGTAAGGGTGCTATGAACAAACACTTCATTTCTTCTTTATTACTGAGGCTGTCTCATAGGTTATTCTTTCAACACTAAGCGCACTAAAAACACTAAAATCACCCTATGAACTTAGTGAAAACTTAGTGGTGCTTAGTGATTTTAGTGGCAAAAACCACCTTATGAGACAACCTCGATTATTTTCAAAAAGCGCATTAACGCAAACGCCGCGCCGGATTTCCCACCACCACTGCCCCATCGGGCACATCCTTCAACACGACCGCGCCGGCGCCGACGACTGCCCCGGCGCCGATGCGTACCCGGGGCAGCACTACTGCGCCGGTGTAGATGTCGGCATTGGCGCCCACCTGTACCAGTCCGGCCAGCGTGGCGCCGGGACCTACCGTGGCGCCGTCTGCCAGCACGCATTCGTGATCGACCGATGCCCGGGTGTTGATGATACAGGCCCTGCCGATGACAGCGTCGGCACAAACGGCAGCCTGGGCATACACCTGGCTACCCTCCCCGATCGTTGCATTTTCTGCTACAAAAGCCGTCCGGTGAATCGCCGTGACCGGCAGTAAACCATGTTTTTTCAAGGCGGCATGTATCTCCAGCCGAACGGCGCCTTTGCCGGGGCCGATGCTGACGATAAACGCCGGTTTTTGGGTGTCGTCAAGTTGCGCGATCCAGGATTCAAAAGCAGCCTGCCCGCCGAGGTTGGGAATACCACGGTAGGCTGCAGGCAGCTCCGGGTTGTTGTCGAAAAAACCAAGGATCCGGTATTGGTCCTTCAGCAATTCGCACAGCACTTTAAAATTCCCGGTGCCGCCCCAAATGATCAGATCAGGCAACTGTTTCGGCATGGAAAACGCGTATTCCGTTGATAACGTAGTCTACCTCTTCATCCGTCAGGTCGGCATGCAGCGGCAGGGTGATGAACCGCTCGTGTTCGGCTTCGACAAACGGACAGGTTTTGCCCCAGGGCGCAAACAGCGGCTGAATACTCAGCGGGGTGTAATGGCAACCCGTTGCAATGCCTTTCGCTTTTAACTGGATCATCATCTCGTCGCGCTGGTCGGCGCGAATGCCAAACATTTGATAGCAATAGGACTCGGGTTCGAAAGGCAGCAGCGGTTCGACGCCCGGAATATCCTTCAGGCCATTCAGGTACCGGCGAATAATGTCCGAGCGCCGCTGGTTCATGGCCGGCAGCTTTTTCAATTGCGCCAGTCCGATGGCGGCAGCCAGGTCGTTCATGTTGTATTTATACCCCAGCACGGCAATTTCATAAAACCAGTGCATGGCATCGCGGTTGGCCGTGGTGTAGGCCTGGGCGGTTTTCCAGTTGTCTTTGTCGATGCCGACCCAGCGCATGGCTTTCACATCGCGGAACAACTCCGGGTCATTGGTGACCATCATGCCGCCGTCGCCGGTGGTCATGAGTTTTTTCTCTTCAAAAGAGAAGCAGCCGATATCGCCCCAGGTGCCTAAAATTTTGCCTTTGTACATGGCGCCGGCAGTGTGTGCGCAATCTTCGATGACTTTCAACCCGCGTTCACGAGCCCAGGGCATCAGTTTTTCCATGGGCACCGGATGCCCGGCATAATGCACCGGCATTACGGCCACGCAGTCTTTGTCGTATTTGCGTTCGAGGTCGGCGAGGTCCATGCCGAGGGTTACCGGGTCGCTGTCGACAAACACCGGTTCAAGCCGGTTGTACAACACAGCCGTAGCGGTGGCGGCAAACGTCAGCGAGGGTACGAGTACTTTTTTCCCTTCGGGAAAGCGAAACGCAGCAAGCGCCAGATGGAGCGCTGCCGTGGCCGAATTGACCCCGACCGCCATAGCACAACCGGTAAATTGTTGCCATTCCTGCTCAAACTGGTTCACATTGGGCCCCAGCCCGATCCAGGAGCGCTCGAAGGCTTCGCGGATAAGTTGGAGTTCCTCTTCTCCAACGGACGGTTTGAATAAACGGACGTTCATATTTTCATTGAGTGTATTTTGATTTACGATTTACGAATTACGATTTACGATTGGTTCACCTTGGCTGGGTGGGGCTGTTTTTTGCTTCAATCGATTATTTATAAAAGTGGATAAACTCTACTCAAACAGAAAGTTGTACTAATCGTAAATCGTAAATCGTAAATCGTAAATCGTAAATCGTAAATCGTAATTTATAATTGAATCCCCACATGCCGGGTCACAAATTCCTCCAAGGTCATATTGCGCTGGTCTTTTTCCGAAAGAATTGGCGTTTGTTCCGGCCAGGATATGCCGACGGACGGGTCCGACCAGAGCAGCCCGCCTTCGTGTTCCCGGTTGTACACGTTGTCCACTTTGTACAACACTTCACTTTCATCGGTAAGCGTGCAAAATCCGTGCGCAAAACCACGGGGGATAAATACCATTTTTTTATTTGATTCGGAAAGTTCTACGGCATCCCATTGGCCGAAGGTGGGCGAGTTGGCCCTCAAATCTACAAAAACATCCAGCACGGCGCCCCGCACACAACGCACCAATTTTGTTTCGGCGAATGGCGGAAACTGAAAGTGCAGTCCCCGGATAATTCCCCGGCGTTCGCTACGCGAATGGTTTTCCTGAACCCAGTTCCGCTCCAGACCGGCCGTTTTAAAAATACCGGCGTCGAACGTGCGCATGAAAAAACCGCGCTCATCCTGAATTGGCGCCAGTTGAATTTCAAAGACGCCGCTTAATTTTCGTTCCGTGATTTCCACAATTCCTGGTAGGTTTTGATCTGTTCCTGACAAAGGGTTTGCACATTTTCCTGCGCATACCGGGCATACCAGTCGGCGGTAAAATGTACGGTTTCGTTAAAATCCAGCACCGGCTTCCAGCCGAGCAATTGCATAGCCTTGCTGATGTCGAGCATGAGCAAGCCGGCTTCATGGGGTTGGTCGGGGTCGGATATGTCGCGCCAGCCGGTGATAGTGAGGGGGTGACTCGAAGTCACCCCTTCACTGTTTTCAGCGAGGGGGTGACTTCGAGTCACCCACTCGCTACGCTCGCGGAAATACTCAAAAAACGCGTCGGCAATTTTCCGCACGGCAAACACGCCCTGAGGCAGGGGCCCGAAGTTCCAGCCTTCGGCAAAACGCTGCCGCGATTCGAGCAATTTTTCGGCCAGCAAGAGGTAGCCGCCAAGCGGCTCCAGCACGTGTTGCCAGGGCCGTACGGCTTTGGGACTGCGGATTTCGAGGGTTTCGCCCCGTTCAACGGCACGGATGATGTCGGGCACCAGGCGAAAATCTGACCAGTCGCCGCCGCCGATCACGTTACCGGCCCGGGCGGAGGCAATCGCCGGGCTATTTTCTTTTGAAAAAAGACCGCCGGTAGGAGGAGATCACCAGTTCGGCTGCCCTTTGCTGGCGCTGTAGGGATCGTGTCCGCCCATGGGGTCGGTTTCACGGTAGCCGTACACCCATTCCTTGTTTTCGTAGCATTTATCGGTTGTCACCAGAACGGCGGCTTGCACCGAGGGCGTTTGCCGGATCGCTTCAAGGATATGCGCCGTACCCTGGGTGTTGGTGGCGAAGGTACCGGCGGGGTCATGGTAGCCATCGAGCACAAGCGCCTGGGCTGCCAGGTGAAACACGATTTCAGGCTGCTCGGCATCAAAGACTTGCAGCACCGTATCCAAATCGCGAATATCGCCGCGATGATCCTGCATCCGCCGGCCGATGCCGCTGAGTACAAACACATCGTTTTCAGTGCGGGGCGCCAATGCCAGCCCGGCCAACCGGGCGCCCAACATTTCGAGCCACAGGCTGAGCCAGGCGCCTTTGAAGCCTGTGTGCCCCGTGACGAGGACTTTTTTATGCTGAAATACGGATGGATTCATGTTCGGTTATTGGCTGTTGGTTATTGGCTTTTGGCTGCACTCGAAAAGAGTAACTTGCTGTCAACTGGAAAAGCGAACAGCCACTTACGTCCAGATTTTCCATTTTGCCTGGCCTTGTTGCCAGAGTTTATCAAGGGTCATTTTATCGCGGAGGGTGTCCATGGGATGCCAGAAGCCCTGGTGTTTGTAGGTGTAAAGCTCGCCGTCGGCAGCCAGGTTTTCGAGTGGTTTGCGTTCGAAAATCGTGGCATCGCCTTCCGCGATATAGTCAAAAACCTGATGCTCGCAAACGAAGAATCCGGCATTGATCCAGCCCCCCTCGCCTTTGGGTTTTTCCACAAATTTGCTGACGCGGCCGCCATCCTGGATATCCAGCGCCCCAAAGCGCCCTTCGGGCTGTGAGGAGGTCATGGTGATGGCTTTGCCGTGGCTGTTATGAAACTGAACGAGCGCCCGGATATCGATATCAGCCACACCGTCGCCGTAGGTCAGCATGAAGGGTTCGCCGGGTTTCAGGAAAGGTTTGGCGCGAAGTACCCGGCCGCCGGTCAGGGTATCGAGGCCGGTATCGAGCAGGGTAACTTTCCAGGGTTCGCTGACGTTGTTATGCACCTCCATGGTGTTGTTGGCCAGATCGAACGTCACATCGGAATGATGGAGAAAATACTGCGCAAAATATTCTTTGATCACATAGGCCATATACCCGCAAAGAATGACAAAATCGGTGTACCCATGGTGCGCATAAATCTTCATAATATGCCAGAGAATGGGTCTACCGCCGATTTCTACCATGGGCTTGGGTCGCACCCCGGTTTCTTCACTGAGACGCGATCCGTAGCCTCCGGCCAGAATAAATACTTTCATGTAATGGATGGATTCAATAGTTAAAGGGTATAGATTAATTGTTCCTGCACCAACAGGGTTATGCTCTCCATTCTTGAAATGGATGCCATGCTGTTGGTCGCAAACAGGTTCATGGTAAGGTTATGTCGTGCCGGCGCCGGGATGGTGCGCAGGAGTTTTGTCTTGCAGAGGCTCAAAGAGTGTTGCATTCCGGGAAAATACCTGGGCAACAACCGCATGGCCTGCCATTTCATAGCCAGGGAGCCGGCAGGGCGCCAGACCAGGGAAAGCAGTTTTTGAAAAATCAGTTTTTTCTCCTGCGGATTGAGTTTTTGATTGTTATGCCGGTCAAATTCAGGGAGTATCCTGAAAAGACTGCGTTGGAAAGCCCGCCAGTTACCCCGGAGCAGTGCTTTGGGCACGTTGAGACTCAGGCCATTGCCATGCCTGCGGTACGCCGTGGTTTTTTCATTGATAAAATACACTTTCGACCGGGCCGCGATATGGAGCCAACGCAGATAGTCCGGAATTTGATAGCTGCGGTCGGGAAAAACCACATGCCCTTTCAGCAATTCCCGCCGGAACACAGCGGTGGAATTATTAATAAAATTAGATTGTAGCAGGTCCAGAAATACCGATCCGCTTTGGTACATCTTCCGGATATTGTCCTGATCGGCATCGCCGATGCGGGCGCCGGATTCGGAAATCGTAACCACATCGGAATACACGACGCCGTAGTCCGGGTTTTGTTCCAAAAAAGCAACTTGTTTTTTCAACTTGAGCGGGTCGGTCCAAATATCATCCCCGTCGCAAACGGCGATGTATTTGCCTGTACAGTTGCCCATGGTACGCGCAGTATTTGCCGCTATGCCCATGTTTGCTTCCTCGGGTAGTACCCGGATAACGCCGGGGTGTTTGGCAGCATATGCTTCGCAAATTGCCCGCGTACCGTCTTTGGAACAATCGTCGCCAATAACCAATTCAATCGGGAAATCAACGTGCTGATTCAGCACCCCTTCAATTGCTTCCGCGATAAAATCCTGGGCATGATAGGTGATCATGCTGACACTAACAAGAGGCTCTTGTTTTTGCATTTTAAACCGAATTACGATGTTTTAAATTTAGCAAAAAGTTGAAGCGTCTTAGGCAGGATTAAATGGCGAAGCAGGTTAATTTCTTCCGTTTTTGCCCAAATATGGAGGGCAAGATAAAGGATGCCGCCGATTCCTGAAACCAGCAGCATGTTTGCAAAGCCGGGCAGTGCATGCACGTCTTTCAAAAAAAACAACAGGATGCCAATCAGCGCGCTGAAGGAAACCGTCGGCAGAATATCCTTTACCTGTTCAGAAAGGGTATATTTCAGGAATTTACTGGAATAATAGGCATTTATCAACAAGTTAATATACGCCGTAATTACCTCTCCAAGGATCAGGCCATAAATGCCAAATTGCAGGCCGACGACAATTGCGATCGTAATATTTATCTTTTTAATAACCTCCAGTTTCAGGCTTAGGTCCGAACGGCCAAGTACGAGCAGCATGTTCAGGTTGATCGAGCTGAAATGGTAGGTCAGGCCGGAAAGGCACAGCAATTGCAACATGGGGACCGACGGGAGCCACTTTTCACCAACCAGGGTAACGATTACCGGCTCGGCCAGCACGCCCAGGACCACCAGCGCCGGAATTATGACAAAGGAGCAGAGCTTGAGAATTTTCCGGTACCCGACTTTCAGTTTTTCGATATCGTCCTGCAATTTGGCCAAAACCGGATAGGTCACACTGTGTACCGTCCGGAACAGGGTGTTGATCACCATCATGGTAAAGTTGTTGGCCTGGGTGTAAAATCCGAGTGTGGCGGCGGTGAAAAACTTGCCAATCAGCAATTTGTACACGTGGGTGTAAAATTTGTCCAGCACGGCAGCCGCAAGAATTTTGGAGCCAAAGCCAAAAAGCCGCCGGAACGACGCGACGCTGAATTGCAGGGTTGGCCGCCAGCGCGTGATCACCCACAAAAAAATGGTGCTCATCAGGTCGTTCAGCGCAAACCGCACTACCAGCGCCCAAACGCCCCATCCCTGAAAAGCCAGGAGCACAGCGCATGCCCCGGATACCACCACGGCTATGAAGCGCACAATGGTGAGGGATTTGAAGTTGATTTCCTGGGTAAGTACGCTGTTTTGGACAATACTAAAGGAATTGACAATCAGGCTGAGCCCCAAAATCCGGATAATTGCCGTGAGCAGGGGTTGATCAAAAAACGCGGCAATGTATGGCGCGCATAAAAACAGCACGCCGTACAGAAAAACCGAGACGATCAGGTTAAAAATAAACGTGGTGGACTTATCGATCTCGGAGATCGTTTTTTCCCGGATCAGCGCGGTGGAGAAGCCGCTTTCCACAAACACTGCGGAAAACTCAAAAAACACCATGACCATGGCTACCAACCCAAAGTCCTCCGGCGAAAGCAGCCGCGCCAACACAATGGTAACCACGAAATTGATAACGCTTCCGCCAAGTTTGTCTATCAAAACCCAAACAATGGCAGACAGCGAGCGTTCACTCAGGCTTTTCGACATCGAAGCGCTAGTTCAGATTGATGGCTTTGGCTTTCCCTTTTTCTTTTGCCTTAAGTTTTGATTTTTTCTCCGGTTCGTAATAGCTGTTGCCTTTCCCATTGCCGTAGCCGTACCCGTAGCCGTAGGAATAGCTGCCGACGGGGTACCCGATTTTATTCACCGGAACGGCATTGAGCACGATAAATGGCCTTGGGAGTTTGTCTTTTTGGGCTATGTCTTCCACAATTTCCAGTTGGCCTTTGTACGTAAAGCCGGTGCGCACCACATACATGGTGGCTGTCGCGAGATCTTTCATTTGCAAGGCATCGGCGACCCGGCCAACCGGCGGTGCATCCAGAATGATAAAATCGTATTCGGCACGCATGGCGCCAACCAATTCGCGCAGGCGTGCCGACATGATCAGCTCGCCCGGGTTAGGCGGTGTGGGACCGCTGCCGATGAAGTCCAGGTTTTTGTGCAGCCCGGTGTTGCGGATAATCTGGCTGGCGGAAACACTTGGGTCGATCAGGTAGTTGACGATCCCGTCTTCGGCAGGTTCGACGCTCATGTACACCTCCTGCTTGGGCTTGCGAAGGTCTAACTCGACGATCAGCACTTTTTTGCCCGACAGGGCCATGGTCATGCCCAGGTTGAGCGCGATGAAAGACTTGCCCTCCCCGGAAGTACTCGACGTGACCAGCATGGTTTTCATTTCACTTCCGGGTGCGACATACGAGAGGTTGGCGCGCAAAAGGCGAAACATTTCGGCGATAGCGGTACGGCTGTTTTCTTTGACCACCACATGCTCCGAGGTGTTGCTTTGGCCCAGGGTACCGACCAGCGGCACCGAAGTGCTGTTGGTGACGTCGGCTTCCGATTGCACCTTGTCGTTCAGGCTGTCGATGAGCAAAATAAGGCCGATGGGCAGTGCGGTGCCGAGGAACAGGCCGATCATCCAAATCTGAGCGGCTACGGGGCTCAGTGGGCTGTGGTCGGCCGCTGCGGGCTCCACGATACGCCCTTTAGCGGCGGTAACGGCAAGCGAAACGGCAGCTTCTTCCCGTTTTTGCAGCAGGTAGAGGTACAGGCTTTCTTTTACATCTTTTTGCCGTTCGATTTCCAGCAATTCACGTTGGCGGCGCGGCATGTTGTAGAGTCGGTTTTCCAGGGTGGCACGCGAGCCCTTGGTGGCGCTGGCCGCAATTTGCAGGTCGTTTTTTATGCTGCGAATGTTGTCGATGATCGTTTGGCGGAGGTTGGCCAATTCTTTTTTGTTGAGCAGCAGCGTGGGATGTTCCGGCCCCATTTCACTCAGGAGACGGTTGTGTTCGATCAACAGTTGATTGAAGCGTTCCAGTTGGTTGGTCAGGGTAAGGTTGTTCAGGCTGAGGTTGGTTGGTACGAATTCGAAGTTGTTTCGGTTTTTCGCCAGAAAATCTTCCACGGTGGACAAAATTTCCAGTTGCACTTCGTTTGCGGTCACTTCTTTGTTGTAGTTCGACATTTCGGCCATCAGCTGCGTTCCTTCAGCGCCCAGTTCAATGATGCCGAAATTTTGGCGATAGGCTTGCAGGTTGCGCTCTGTTGAGGAGAGGTTTTGGGCGATCATGTCGATGCGCTCGTTCACCATGTCGATGGTGCTTTCGAACGCCTTGTTTTTTATGGCGATACTGTTCGCATTGTACTCGTCCATCAGTTCGGCGAGGATATCGCGCGCGCGTTCCGGGGAGTGGTCTTTGATGGTCAGTTGCAGGGTGCTGGATAATTCGCCGATAATTTCAACTTTCACCTTGTCGGCCAGATCGCGCGCCATACTCATAACCGATACAATGGAGACGCCAATTTGGGTGCTGGCGTATTCCCCTGGTTTGTGCGAAAGAGTCAGTTTACCCATCGGCAATTCCAATTCTTTTCCAAATTCGCCCTTGTATTGCACTTCGTCAATTTCCAGCACGTATCCGCCCCGGCCGTTGTCGGTCAACACCCCGCTGAGCCCGGCATTTTCAGAAGCAGGCGTCCAGACGGCCACTTGAATGGGCGAGTCCTTGTACAGCGCGCGTTTTTTATACCCGTCAATGCTGAAATACTGGTACTGCAGTTCCAGTTTTTTTACGACATCCACCATCAGTGGGGTGGATTTGAGCACCAGCGTCTCATTTTCAAGCGTCTTGTTTTTTTTGCCCATACCAAGGTCGCCGAAGATGATCTCTTCGGTAGGTTGACCGGAGTTCTCATCGTCCTTGATCAGGATCAAAGCTGTGGACGAGTAAATCGGCATGGTATATTCCAGGTAAAAATAGGCAGCCGATAAGGCGATGGACAGGGCGATTACAAACAAGTACCAGTAGCGCAGGCCCTTGAATATTATTTGCTTGATGTTGAATTGATTTTCTCCCATGATGTGTAAGCCGTTTTGATTTTTGGCGAAATGCGTGAATCGGTTTTGGTTTCAGGTACTTAAGGCGGATCCGCTATTCCCGTTCAAACGGATGCGGACTCATCGGCAATGCGGCGAGCGGATGATGATCGTCTACCAACCCAAGCGGCTGAGCATTGTGGATCGAATGTGCAATTTCAACGGCACGGGCAGCTTCCCGCAGCCCAAAGCCTTTCCCTTCTAAAATGCCTTGGTAACTGAGGGTATGCAAGTCGGTAAAACCGCCGCTAAATTCAATTTCTTTACCTTCTACGGTAATGGACCTATAGGTGCGCATGCCGTTATTTTTCACGGCTTCCGCAATGGTATTATAGTTGATGCTTAGAAACCATTTTACCCGGGCTTTTTCCAAGCGTAAAAAACC
Source organism: Lewinellaceae bacterium (assembly GCA_016716135.1). Classification (GTDB taxonomy): domain Bacteria; phylum Bacteroidota; class Bacteroidia; order Chitinophagales; family Saprospiraceae; genus M3007. The sequence goes on from JADJWX010000004.1 coordinate 391,849, forward strand.
GGAAGAACGGTCATGGCTTTGAATATACACATGATTTTCAATAACTTCTCCGAATATCCAATGCAGCATGTCAAAAAAGTGAATACCGATATTCGTGGCTATTCCACCGGATTTTTCGCTGTTACCTTTCCAGCTGGTGTAATACCAGTTGCCCCTCGATGTGATGTAGGTCAAATTTACATCGAAAACTTTTCCGGGCGGAGCGGCATCCACCTGGCGTTTGAGCTCGAGTAAAGCCGGGTGGAGGCGCAACTGCAAAATGGAATACACGCGTTGGCCGGTCTCTTTTTCGATATCGAGCAGGCCCTCCACATTCCAGGGATTCAATACCAGGGGTTTTTCACAAATCACATCAGCGCCGCTGCGCAAACCAAAGCGGATATGGGCGTCGTGCAGGTAGTTCGGGGAACATACGGTAACATAGTCGATCGGAATGCCATTGCGTTTCAACTTGCTGACATGCCGGTCAAACCGTTCAAATTCTGTAAAAAAGGCTGATTCCGGGAAATAACTGTCAATTGTTCCCACCGAATCGTTGGGGTCCAGGGCTGCAACCAGCGTATTTCCGGTATCCTGAATCGCCCGCATGTGCCGGGGGGCGATGTAACCGGCAGCACCAATAAGTACAAATCGTTTCATTAATTCTAGAGTTCCTATGGATTAGATGTTTATTGTGTCTACTGTTCTACGGGCCTGGTGTCCGATTTTTGCACAAGGCCGTCGGCCAACCGGTATTCCTGGCCGCTACCGGGGCAAACAGCCAGGCCATGTTCGTCAAAATACAGGCGTTCGCCATGTTCGCTCATCCAGCCGATCGTTCGTGCCGGGTTGCCAACCACCAGGGCGTAGGGCGGGATGTCTTTTGTCACTACGGCGCCGGCGCCGATAAAGGCATAGGCGCCAATTTTTGTGCCACATACGATGGTGGCATTGGCGCCGATGGTTGCGCCGCGCGCCACATGGGTTTTTTTGTAGGCATCTTTCCGGTTCACGGCGCTGCGCGGGTTCACCACATTGGTAAAAACCATCGACGGCCCCAAAAACACGTCGTCTTCACAAACTACCCCGGTGTAAATGGAAACATTGTTCTGAATTTTAACATTGTTGCCAAGCTGGACGTCCGAGGCAACAAAAACATTCTGGCCCAACGAGCAAGAAGCTCCAATACGGGCGCCGGACATTACATGGCAAAAATGCCAAATCTTGGTTCCTTCTCCTATCGCACATCCGTCGTCTATAACAGCGCTGGGATGTGCATAAAATGCTTGGTTCGACACGTTGAGTGCTTTTGTACGATAAACGAAATTCCCGCACGAACCGCGGGGGGATTTAAACAAGGCGGAGGATGTCTTTTGCTGCTCAGCCTAAAAATACCTGGGGGGTATTCGTCGGGGCATCAGGAGCTTTTGTATTATCAATTTTAATACATTAATCAAACGTACAATCAATTGATAACCAATGCAGATTAGGATAATACGGGAGACAAAAGTCGTGCCAATCCAAAGGCGAGGAAGTAAATTGGTAACAGACTCTTGCAGCAGAAATTTCGCCCAAAGATAAAAACAAATAACCATACGTAACCTTTTCGCGGGAGCGGAGTACGGCTTAAATTTTAATTAAATAAGAAATTACCCGGTTGGGTGTAGTTTTAGCGCCTCTACCAGACATTTACCGGGTAATTAAAACAGGCTGGGTGTATTGCCCGTCTGCTGCCAAAATCTGCAGCAAATACATACCCGAAGGCATATCCCCAAGGTTGAAAGTCTGTACCTGATCCGCAGATTGGGCTGCCGTCTGGCGCTCCAGGGCCAAACGACCCAATAGATCGACAAACCGGAACCGGAGTGGCCGCGGGTTGGTCATCTCGACGCGCACCGTTAATTGGTCGTATGCCGGATTAGGAAAAACCGACACCTGAAAATCCGCATCAGCCGGATTATTCGTGCCAACGATTTCCGTCAGGACTACTGCAAAACCTGCCGTGCAGGAATTGCTGTCTGTCACCAGCAAACCATACTGCCCGGCAGGCGCCCCAACCAGATCTTCCGCAGTACTGACCACACTGGTATCGTTCAAAATCCAGGTGAAACTGAAGGGCGGCGTTCCGCCGGAAACACTGACATCGACCGCGCCGTTTTGCTGGCCTTGAAACGGCTGCTGTACCGACTGCGGGACAATAAAAAGCGTATCCGGCTCGGATAATGTGACGACCACCAGGTTTGTGCAACCATTGGCTTGTGTGATGGTAACGGTATAACTCCCCGCTTGCAAACCCGTCAGGTCTTTTTCGTTCGAGCCCGTCGACCACAAGTACGTGTAGCCCGGTATGCCCCCTGCTAAACTCAGTTGAATGGCGCCGTCAGCGCCGAGATGGCAGGACACATTTTCCTGATCGACACTGAAGTCCAGCGCCGGCGGTTCTGTAACAAAGGTGGCCAGGCTTGCGGTGCAGCCGTTGGCATCCGTCACAATTAAACTGAACGTGCCCGGCTCCAGGTTTTCCAGGTTTGGCGTGCTTGCCCCGTTCGACCACAAATACGTGTAGCCCATCGTACCACCGGAAATCGTGGTGCTGACCATGCCGTCGGCAGCACCTTGACAGGATACATTGGTTGGGGTGCCGGTAAGTTGAATGGCGGCAGGCTCGGTTAGGGTGGCACTGCCGGTTGCGGTACAGTTTTTATTATCCGTTACCGTCACGGTATAGGTACCTGCCGGCAGGTTGGTCAGGTTGGGGCCCGTTTGGCCGCCCGACCACAGAAACGAAAAACCTGCGGTCCCACCGGAAACAGTACTGTTGATCGTGCCATTCGAAATGCCATGGCACGACAGGTTGGTCGGGAGCGTGTTCACTTGCAGCAATCCCGGTTCAAGGATGGTCGCACTGGCAACCGCCGTGCAGTTGTTCTGGTCCGTCACGGTCACGGTGTACGTACCTGGCGGCAGGTTGCTGAGGTTTGCACTGGTTTGGCCGCCCGACCACAAATAATTATATCCGGCCGTACCGCCCGAAACACTAAGATTCGCTGTGCCGTCCGAGGCGCCAAAACAGGAAATTCCGGCAGGCGTGGCGGCCACCTGCAAAAGCGGCGGCGCCGTTACGGTTGCGCTGACGGTAGCCGTACAGGCATTAAGGTCAGAAACGGTTACTGTGTAGGTACCCGCCGGCAAATTGTTCAGGCTGGAAGATGTTTGGCCGCCCGACCACAGAAAACTGTACCCCGGGGCTCCCCCCGAAACACTAAGCGCTACCGAGCCGTTTGAACTGCCCGCACAGGAAATGCTGGAGCCGGTGGCTGTCAATGTCATACCCGGCGGATCGGTCAGCGTGGCAGTTACGACTTCCACGCAGCCGTTGGACTCGGTTACCGTCAATGTGTACGTGCCGGCCTTGAGGTTGGAATTCAAGGCTGTTTCCGCACCATTCGACCATTTATATTCAAGCGTGGTTATAGCGCCGCTTACTGAAGCAAGCAGGGAACCGTTGGAGCCCCCTTTACAGGTCGGCGGAACAGCCTGGAATGTCGTATTGGTGGTACACATATTGGACGCACAGGCTATTGCCGTACCCAGTTGCTGAACTTCGCAACCCATCCCGTCCATTACGATCACTGCGAAAGCGGCCCCACTGGGGATAATTTGTCCGTTCACATCGGCGGCATAGGTATACGGCAATACGCCACCGGTAACCTCCACATACAGCCGCGCCGAATCAATCCCGACACAAGGTTGTAACACCTCAAGCGAAAGCGGGCTGAAGTCCGGCAAAGCCTGCCCATCCAGAATTTTCAAACAAACATTACCGCTACCGATACCTCCGGGGCCGTTCCAGGAGGCAATTTGTACATAATATTTTTGGCCGGCGTTCAAACTGCCAACGGTCACGTAGCCTTCGCAGCGAAGTGGATTTTCACTGCAAAAAACAGGTTTCAGGTCCGCGCAATCACCTTCCCAAACGGCCAGAATATGCTCGAAGTTGGCGCCGGTATTGATTTGAACCGAGCCAAACGAAGGCGCTGTAAAAGAAAACCAGATATCCCGGTCTACCTTGACTGCACAAGTGGGATAATAGCCCGAAAACGTCGCACTGCCGTTGTTCCCAGCGGTACACGAAGCGCCCAGGTTTACGGGAGTAGCGTTTACACAATTATTGTTGGGCAAAACATTGCTTTGTTTGACAGTCAGTGCGGGGCATAAAGCGCCTTCAATAGAGGCAAATGACCCGGCAATTTGAACATAGTACGTGGCGCCCGTGGTCAATGCCGGCAACTGCAAGCTGCCACCTTTGTGGTTGCCGGCAACTTCCATAAGGTTGTTGCAGCCCCCGGAATAAACGGTAATGATATCTGAAAATCCGGCGTTGCTTTTTACGGAAAGTACGTCGCCGGCCGGCAGGGCGCCCGCCGTAAATTTATACCACACATCAGCCCGGGCCAGTGCATTGAGCGAGGGCAGTGTGGCCGACATGTCGGCATTCCGGTTAGTACCGTTCACACAGGGGCCGTTGACGGTCAGCGCGATGGCGCCCGCACAGTCGTCGTTTACCGGTTTGACCGGAAAAGCGTCGGTTTGATCGATCTCAATGCAAACGCTGCCGTGTTCGAGTCCGAATCCCTCGGCCTGGCCTGCCACCCGGATGAAATAAGTTTGATCAAATTCGGCCTGGAAATACGTGGTTTCACCGGTAAAACCGTGTTCGTCGCGGTTGTTGCAAAGTACGGGCGCCAGGTTGGAGCAAACGTTGGTGTAAATATTGACGATATCGTTAAAATTGGCATTGGTATTCATCTGAGCAATCCCGCTAAAATCGGCAACCCAGCGAAACCACAGGGATGCCCCGGCGCGGCCACTGCAATCCGGCGCAGGGCCGTCGAACAGGGCCGTGGTATTGTCTGCTTCCACACAAGGCGCTCCGGTAAATATTTTTTGAGCCTGGTTGCAAAAATCAATGGCGGAGCCTTCCCCAACCACTTTAAAATTATCGAGCCCCACCCAATACCCGAAAACACCGTTGTCGGCATATTCAAAAACCACCCGCAATTGCGCCGAGCGGTACGGATTCAGATCGTAGCTGTGGTGTACAAATTGCGGCAGCCAGGGCCCTCCGACGTGCCCGGTTGATTCAAACAACGGGGTTTTTATCCCCGATTCATTTTCCAGATACACCTTGATGGTTTCGCCGGTATAACGCAGGATAATGTCGTAATCGAGCGTGTAATTGAAAAATTCGGTGCCGTTGAACCAGGGCGAGGTCAGCCGGATGGTAGACGGCGGCGCCTGGGCGCCCAGGGCGTCATCGTCAAAATAAACCATGCAGGAACCATCCAGCGAACTGCCGTGGCCGTGGGCTGCCGAGCTGGCCGGCACCCGGCCAAATTGCCAGTTGTTTTGCCCGCCCAGCACCGTAGCGTCCCAACCGGCAGGCTTGACGCAGGTATTAAATCCTTCGCCAATAACGATGGTGCCCGTACCCGAGCCAACCACCTTTATATTGTCAATTCCGGCCCACCAGCCCCATTCCCCGGCATTATCTTTGTAGCGTAGGATCAATCGGACGTTAGGCGCCCGTTTTGCCAAACTCAGATCGTACCGCAGGGTGACGAAATCACCGATCTGGTTGCCGGTGTTTTGGTGTTGATCAAAACGGTAGAGCAGTTGTTCGGAGCTGCCGTCGGTCAGGAGAATTTCAAGGCTTTGTTGGGCATTGACGGACCGGTGCCGGTAATGAACATCCAGGCTGAGTTCAACCGTTTCGTGCAAACTGGTGTTAAACGCAGGTGACGTGAATTCCAGGATATACCCCTGGCTGTTTTCCCCGGCAGCGTCATCGTCGATAAACAGAAAACAACTGCCGTCGATGCTTTGACCCTGGGCAGCGCCATTTTGAGAAGTGCCGACATACCATTGCACCAATTGGTTGCCGGTCACCTTGGTTTGCCAGTTTGCCGGCAAAATGCAATTGTCAAATTTCTCCTCAAACAACGTCGTCTGGCTATGCAGCAAAACGGTATTGAAGTTGATATAAAGTATGGAAATTACAAATAGTAAATGACGCATAAGACTCCGTTTTTATTGGATCAACCACACCGGTTGACAGCCCTGGTTTGATCCGCTTCAGGCAATTATAGACTGAAATCAGGAATAAAGTTAGTGCCTTCTGAAGGATTTGATTTTGCCCCGCTCCGTTAAGCACTGCGTTTGATAATATCTGACACGAATCTGATTATTAAGATGGGTTAGACAGAATTTTACTAACCTTTGTTCATATAATTTTAACAATATGCCAAACCAAATCGACACGATTACGGATTTAACCGGCTCTGAAACGATGGCAGCCAAAGCCCTGAACAACACCCTCGATCCATACGTGCCCTCCCCGGAAAAACCCTGGAACGCCCGGCGGGTGGCACACCTGTACCGCCGCCTGGGCTTCGGCGCTACGATCGAGCAAATCCAGCAGGGCTTGCAAATGAGCCCGTCGGCACTGGTAGATCAATTACTCGATACGGCTGCAGCACTTCCGCCGCCCACACCGCCTGTTTGGGCCAACTGGATCAGCGGCGATTACGGCGGCGACAAGGTGTTGTACGACCAGCATCGGGAAGACATGCGGTTTATGTGGTACTCCGATATGCTGGACGAAAGCGTGCGCGCCCGGATGGCCCTTTTCTGGCACAACCATTTTGTTACAGAACTACTGGTTTACGGGTGCAATTCCTACATGTGGAGTTATTACTCCCTGCTGCATGAATATGCCTTCGGCAATTTCCGGGAATTTACAGTTCAAATGGGCAAAAATCCTGCCATGCTGGTCTATCTGAACGGCAATTTGAATGAAGCCGGCGAGCCCAACGAAAACTACGCACGCGAGCTCATGGAACTGTTCACCATGGGCGAAAGCAATGGATATACACAGTTGGACGTGGTGGAAATGTCGCGGGCGCTCACCGGTTGGCAGGCATCGTTCAACGAATGTACGCCCGCATTTTTTGATCCGGCAAAATTTGACAACACGCCAAAAACCATCTTCGGGAAAACCGACAATTTTGACTTTGATTCGGCGCATTACCTCATTTTTAGTGAACGCCCCCAACAGGTTTCCCACTTCGTGACCGGAAAAATTTACCGCCACTTCGTTTATCAACACGAGGACCCCGATATCATCCAGGGCCTGGCCGCTACCTTCCGCGATAACGACTGGGAACTCCTGCCCGTATTCAAACAATTGTTCAAAAGCGAGCATTTTTTCGAAGAGCGTTTTATGAACGCCAAAATTAAAGCCCGCTCGACGCCTTGCTGCCGATTTATAAAATGGGCGGCGTAAAAGCCACGGTACACATTCAGCCCAACTGGTTTGGCGACATGAATTTCTACGCCAACCAACTCGGCCAGTTCATCGTGTACGGCCCTCCCAATGTAGCCGGCTGGCCCGGGCACCGCGAATGGCTCAACGAAAGCCGCCTGACCCGACGCTGGAACTACTGCGACCTGATTCTCACCTTCCTGCTGTCCAACAACGATATCAAGGAATACCTGCGCGAACTGGCCCGCACACTCAGCAACAACAGCAACGACCCCGTAACGATCACGGCTGCATTGACCGATTTTTTCCTCGGGCAATCACTCGGAACGATCTATTTCAATGGCGCGGTCGACCGGTTCAAAGCCGGCATCCCGGAAGGCTATTTCACCGACGGCTCCTGGAACCTCAACTGGGATGAAGTGCCCGACCAGATCGTCAACCTGTTCAAATACCTGGTGCGCATGCCGGAATACCAATTAACCTGATGCAGGCCGAAAAAACCGGATAAACCGGCGTTCGTTTTTCATCCACTTCCAACGGAAACAATCATGAATAAAAAATACAAACAACGTTTTGGCGCAGCCCTTGAACATGGAGCAGCACACGACCGGGAACACCGGCTTTGGTCGCGCCGCGATTTTCTTTCAGCCTCCGGCCTGCTTGGCGCCGGGAGTTTTCTGCTGGCAAACAGCCCGGTCAACATCTTTCAACCCTCACCGCTGCTGGCTGCCATGGCGAACAGCGGCGGCGCAAATGATCGCATTCTCGTGCTCATCCGCCTCGACGGCGGCAACGACGGGCTGAACACGGTAATCAAACGCGGCAGCTCCGAATATTACAACCTGCGGCCCAACCTGGGCATCCCCGACAACAAACTCTGGGCACTCAGCAATGAATACGGCATGCCGGTGGAAACCAATGACCTCGAGTCGTTGTGGAACGAGGGCATGATGAAAACAATCTTTAATGTGGGCTACCCGGTGCCCAATTACAGCCATTTCCGGTCTTCCGATATCATCATGACGGGCACCGGTTCCGACACGGTTTTAGAAACCGGCTGGATCGGCCGCTTCCTCGATAACGAATACGCCGCTTTTCTGGACGCGCCTCCGTCTATCCCGCCGGCCATCCAGATTGGCTCCACGTCCAACCTGGTTTTCAAAGCCGATGAGGCCAATATGGCTCTGTCGATCAGCAGCCCCGAACAGTTTTACCAGATCGCCCAAACGGGCCAGCTGTATGAAACGGCATCGCTCGGCAGCTCCTTCCGCGACCTGGAGCTGGCCTACGTGCGCCATACCGCCAACGCCGCCTTCCGGTATTCCGAAACGATCCAGCAAGCCTATAACGGCGGAAAAAATGACGTGACCTACCCTGCCAACAACGACCTCTCGGCGCCCATGTCGATCATCGCCCGCGTGATCAAAGGCCAATTGGGCACCCGGATTTTCCTGGTGAGCCTTGCCGATTTCGATACACATGCCAACCAGTTCAATGAACATATCAACCTGCTCCAGCAGGTATCCTCCGCCGTCAGGGCATTTTATGACGACCTGGGCGCCAACAACAGCGACTGGCCTCAAAAAGTACTGACCATGACCTTCTCCGAATTCGGCCGGTCCATCTACGAAAACGGCTCCCGGGGCACCGATCACGGCGCCGGTACGCACACCTTGCTTTTCGGCGGTGGCATCGGCAACGGTTTCGTCGGGCAGTACCAGGATATGAGCAACCCCAACCCGGTGGGCGACCCGCCCTTTAGCGTCGATTTTCGGGATGTGTACGCATCGGTCCTGCAAGACTGGCTGGGCAACACCCCCGAACTGGTGCAATACATCCTGGGCAAACCGACGCCCCCCATCCCGGGGCTGGTGCCGGCGGCTCCGCCTAATTTGGGCGACAACGGCCAGTGCGCCCTGCTCGGGCACAATGCGCACCCGGTGATGTTTGGCGCCTACGAAATCAAGTTTTCCATTACCCAGGGTTCTGCCGTGCGCTTGCAACTGCTCGACTCGGCAGGCCATGTCCTGCGCTCGCTCATCGATGATTTTATGCCGAGGGGAAGCCACACCTACCTGTTTCGGCCCGCCGACTGGCACATTTCTCCTGGCAACTACCAATACCGGCTGCGCGCTGCCGGCCAGGTGTTTCAACGCGCTATCCGCATTTGATCTGCGCATGGCTTCAAGGCAACTTCAAATGCCTGATTTTGAACCAAATCAAGGGATTCGTATTTAAGAAGGCGAACAATCAAATTTTCTTATCAGAATAATCCACCGTATTTCATGACCTATTTCACCCTCCGCAAATTTGTCATCCCATTTCTGCTCTTATTCCCGCTATTGCTCGCTGCGCAGCCATCCAACCCTGCACCCAACCGCCTGGGCCTGATCAAAGGGCTGGTTGTGGATGCGCAAACCCGGCTTCCACTCGAATTCGCTACGGTTGCGCTTTTAAATGCTGCGGATAGCAGTGTGGCCGGCGGTGGTTTTACCGACGAAAAAGGGTTTTTCCAGATAAAAGCAGATTACGGACGATATTACCTGCGCCTGGATTTTTTGGGCTACCAGGTACGGTATATCGACAACATCGTGCTGAGTCGCGCCAATCCGGTTGCCGATCTTGAAATAATTGCCCTTGAAGTCGCTGCGAACACCCTCGATGAAGTCGTTGTGCGCGCCGAAAAAAGTCAGGTCCAGATGTCGCTCGACAAACGCGTATTCAACGTTGGAAAAGACCTGGCCAACCGCGGCGGCACCGCCGCCGACGTGCTCGACAATGTGCCCTCGGTAAATGTCGACGTGGAAGGCAATGTGAGCCTGCGGGGCAGCAGCGGCGTCCGCATCCTGGTGGATGGCCGCCCGTCGGGCCTGGTCGGCATCAGCAACACGAACGGCTTGCGCCAACTACCGGCCAACCTGATCGACCGCGTGGAAGTGATCACCAACCCTTCGGCCCGCTATGAAGCGGAAGGCATGGCCGGGATCATCAATATCGTGCTCAAAAAAGATCAGTCGCCCGGATTCAACGGCGCCATTGACCTCACCGGCGGAAACCCGGCCGAATACGGCGTGAGCGTAAACCTGAACTACCGGAAAAACAAACTCAACCTCTTTTCTTCCTACGGCTTGCGGTACAACGAACGCCCCGGCTCGGGCAGCCAGTACCAGGAATTTTACACCGGCGACACCACCCTCATCACCCAACTGGACCGCGAGCGGAAACGCAGCGGCTGGTCCAACAGCCTGCGCTTTGGCGCCGATTACTTTTTCAATCCCAAAAACAGTTTGACCACGGCCTTTTCCTGGCGCTACAGCAACGAAGATAATTTTGGCGAAATCCTGTACCGCGACTTCCGGAACAGCCTCAGCAACCCCACCGGCACTACCCGCCGGACCGACGATGAAACGGAAAAAGAACCCAACCTCGAATACTCGCTGCGCTACAATAAAAACTTTGACCGCGACGGCCATGAACTCATCGCCGATGTCCGTTTCCAGGACAATACCGAACAGGAAAACTCCGACTTCCGCGAGCAATTCTACGCCGCCGACGGCCTGCCTTCCGGCGAACCCGACCTCGTCCAGCGCTCCTTCAACAAGGAAGGCGAACGCAACCTGATCCTTCAGGTCGATTATATCCGTCCTTTTGCGAAAGACGGCAAATTTGAACTGGGCTACCGCGCCGGTTTGCGCGACATCCGTAACGACTTTCAGGTGGAAAGTTTTCTGAACAACGCCTGGGAAACTCTGCCCGGCCTGACCAACCAGCTGAAATACGATGAAGACATCCATGCCACCTATGCCATTGTGGGAAACAAGCACCGGCGCCTTTCCTGGCAAGCCGGCCTGCGCGCTGAACTTTCCGATATAAAAACAGCACTGGTGGCCACGCAGGAAATCAACGACCGGCCCATCTACCTGAACCTTTTCCCCAGTGGCCACCTTGGCTACGAATTGCCGGGCATGCACACCGTGCAGGTGAGCTACAGCCGCCGGATCCGCCGCCCGCGATTCTGGGACCTGAACCCGTTTTTTACCTTTAGCGACGCCCGGAATTTCCGCAGCGGCAACCCCAACCTGAACCCCGAATTCACCGACGCCTACGAACTTTCCCACCTCAAACACTGGGAAAAAGGCTCCATGACCTCCGCCATTTACTACCGGCATACCGGCGGGGTGATCGAACGCATCCGCCAGCAATTGTCCGACACTTCCTCCATTACGCTCCCGGTAAACCTCTCGACGCAGGATGATTACGGACTCGAGTTTACCGGCTCCTACGAGCCCTTCGAGTTTTGGAAAATCAACGGCAACCTCAATTTCTTTCGCTCGATCACCCGCGGCGAATACGAAGGACAGGATCTGAACGCCGATGCCTATACCTGGTCGGGCCGGCTATCGTCCCGGACATCTGTTTTGAAAAAACTCGATATCCAGGTCAATTTTAACTACCGCGCCCCCCGGAATACCACCCAGGGGAAATCACGGGCCTTGTACCACGCCGATTTGGCGGCCAGCCTCGACATTCTGAAATCCAACGGCACACTCACCCTCAGCGTACGCGACGTGTTCAACAGCCGCCGCTGGCGCTACATTACGCAGGGCGATGATTTTTACAATGAAGGCGATTGGCAATGGCGCGCCCGGCAAATTTCCATGACCTTCAGCTACCGCATCAACCGCCAAAAAGACCGGGAACGGGGCCGCGACGGGGGTGACGGCGATCGCGGCGACGGCGGCGGGATGGAATTTTAATTACGATTTACGATTTTTGATTTACGATTTACGATTGGTTCACCTTTCCCGAATGGGTATATTTTCACAAAACCTAACCATTGGAGGTAGGCGAAAATCTATCCAACGCACTGAAGGTGAACCAATCGTAATTCGTAAATCGTAATTCGTAAATCAAAAATACGAGCTCAGCCCAAATTGCCAGCCCGCCGTACGCGCCGGCGCATTGCCAAACAGATCGCGCCGCCACTGGTACACATAATTCACCCGCAATACCGTTTGGGCCGAAGGCCGGAAACTCAGTCCGCCGGAAAGCCCCAGCAGTGAATCACCGATGACCCCGCCGGTTTCGGCGAACGTGCCGGTATTCCAGTCTACATATTCCAGCCGGGCAGCCAGGTTGACCGTAGAATTTGCCCAATGAAAAATCCGGCCTGTAAACAGGGGCTGCACCACGTCGAGGAAGCCGCCATGCTGCCCGCTGCCGTATTGCGGCGCGTAGGTTTCCGGCACGTCCACCTGCACCCAGGCCCACTCGCCGGTCAGGTTGGTGCCGGCGCCGGGTATCCGGGTGTTAAAATCGAGGGCAAAAACATGGATCCGGCGCTTTTCGTCCAGTTGCAGGCCGTCTTCCTGAAATTTATTGAACACCCCGCCCATGTACGAAACCCCGATTTCGCCGATTTTCTGGTGGCGAATGGCCGTTTTGAGCGAAAGGAGCGGCCGGCCGTTAAAACTTTCCTCAAAACGTTCCCCGCCGGCCTTGGCGGCGGGCAATGCCGTACGGCCTTCCGCATTGTCAATGATGCTGTCGTCAAAACCGTTGGTCAGGTAGCCTTCGTAGCCGATGGTCCAGGGCCCGCGATAAAATTTTCCGTACAGGCCAAAACCGACGTTCGACCAAGTGGCCGGCAGCATTTGCGTGGCGGCTACCGGGCGGTTGCAGAATTCCCACTTCGGGCCGTCGTGGTTCTGGTTGAAGGCGCCGATGGGGTTCATCACCACCCCGCCGCGCAGGTTGAGCGCCGGGTGAAACTGTACATCCACCGAGGCAAATTCAATGTTGATCTCGCGGCCACCCTCCTCGAATTCGATTTCCGTCAAAAATTTGATGCTCCGGGTAATGCCGGATGCAGCAAAAATGGTCAGCCGCGGCAACTGAAACGACAGTCCGTCCGAAATGCCGTCTTCGGAAAACCAGGCGGAGTGCGCTTCCACGTACCCGCCAAGCGCCACCGGGGTTTTGCCCAGTTGCAAAAACGGGCGGGTATACACGGCATCCATGTTCAAAGGTTGGGTGGTGTCGGGATTCGGATTTTCCACCGGCGGCATTTCCGTTTGGCCGAAGGCCGAAAATGTCATTGCCAGCAAACTCGCCGGGCCGATGCGTTTAAGCCAGCAGGATATAAATGTGTTGTGCATCTTCTTCGATTTTGTAGGTTAGCAATGCTTGCTCAGCCGGGCCCTGCAGCACAGCGCCCTGCACGTCAAACTCGGAGCCGTGGCAGGGGCAGGCATAACGGCTGCCCTGCACTTCCACTTCGCAGGCCTGGTGAGTGCAGCGCAGCAGGCAGGCAGAATAGCCCGACGGGCCGCGGAAGACCGAAATGGGAAAACCCAAACCGGCCGGCCGGACCAGCACGAAATTCCGTTCGCGCAGTTCCCCTTTTTTTGTCGTGTACCGGAAAGCGCTTTTTTTCAGCACCAGGCGTTTGCCGGCTACCTGATGTTCAGCGTAATAAACCGCTGTGCCACAGGCGTTCAGCAACAGGCTGCCGCCCGCGAAACAACAGGCTGCGCCGAAACAGGTGGTTTTTAAAAATTGACGTCGTTGCATAAAAAAAACAGTTTTTTCGTCCGGTCCAATCAAAGCGATTCGAGGAAAGCAATGAGTTGCCTGCGCTCCGTTTCTGATAGCGCTTTAAACTTTTCACGGCTGCCGGTGCCTTCACCGCCATGGAGCAGGATAGCTGCTTCGATGCTGTTGGCGCGCCCGTCGTGGAGGAGGTAATACTGGCCGCCCTGGGTAGTTTTGGACAGCCCCAGCCCCCAAAGCGGCGGGGTACGCCATTCGGAGGAAAGCGCAGTACCTTCCGTGTAGCCGTCGTCGAGTTCGGGCCCCATGTCGTGGAGCAGCAGGTCGGTGTAGGGCGCAATTTCGCGGAAGGCCAGCGCAGCAATCGGCGATGCGCCGGTTCGCAGGACAGGCTTGTGGCAACCGGCACAGCCGCTTTGCTCGAAAAGCAGTTTGCCGGTGGCCACGTCGGGCCCCGAGGCATTCCGGGTAATGGGCGCTTTGAGCGTACGCAGGTAAAACACCACGTCTTCCACGGTCCGGTTAGACACCTCCGGATCAATTTCGGCGCCGGAATAGGTATCGGTCGGGGCATAGGTGGAGGTTACGCCCATATCCTGGTTGTAGGCATTGGCGGTTTGCTGGAGCAGATCGTACACGGCGGCTTTCTTTCCAAAGCGGCCGATGTATTTTCCGTGCTGCGCAACGGCATCCGGCCGGGGGGCAAGATAACCGGGCAAGGTAACCCAGTTGGGCCGTCCGCTAATGCCGTCGCCGTCCAGGTCATCGGGGTCGGCCAGGGCGAGAATATCGGCATCGGGTACTATTTCCAGAAAACCCAGACCGGTGTTGGCCGGCGGCAGCAACTTCGTAAATGGCGCGCCCAAAGGCAATTGTTCCGGACCATAGCCGGGTAAAGCACGGTGCTGGAGTTGCGGGCCGCCGAGGTGCAAAAATTGGTTGCCGGTGCTGTCGGACTGCCCAAAACGGATCAGGGCGTTGGTTGGATGGCCCTTCCCGTCGCCCGGGTGGCAACTGCCGCAACTGGTGGCAACAAACAAGGGCCCCAGGCCGGTGGCAACGGTAAAAATTTCGTTGTTGAAGGCGATATCGCCCGCCAAAAATTGTCTGGCTTGATCATTGCTTAGTCCTTCAACAGGGCCGTCGAGCAGATCGGCTTCTGCCGGGGCGCCGGGAAATGTTTTTTCACAACCCAGTCCCGGCGCCAAAAGCCCGGCTAAAAAGAGTATTCTGATTGAGATGCGCATAGTTTCTTAGTTTTGGCAAAAATAAGGGAATCTTTATTTTATTTTTAGGTTAGACTAAAAATAAAATTTAGCAGATTGAAATACCGAATGATTTATCCATGAAAAAACCGGTCCATTATATCCTTTGGAAAACACAGCCGGGTGGCGCCGAATCGCTGGTAACGGCCTACATCGAGCATTTTTCGAAGACACGGGAACAGTATCTCTACAGTTTGCGGCCTTCGGAAAATGAGTTGTCCAGCCTGCCGGAACTGCATTTCCAGGCCGGGTATGAAAAAACCTGGATTGCTACCGGGCCTATTTCCGGTATTGCCGCCAACACCGCGACGGGGTTTTTCACCTGGTCAACGCGGGGCCGGTCGTGTTGCTGCTCACCTTGCTCGCGGGGGTGCGGCAGCCGGTTTACCACATTCACGGGACCAAGTACTGGAAATCGGCCCGGGAACGGATTTATTTAAAAACCGCCTGGTTGTTGTGTGGCTTGTTCCCATTCCGTGTGGTGGCCAATTCGGCGCACAGCGCGGCGGTGTTCCGGAAAAGGGTTTTGCGGAAAAAGCTGAACATCGTGTACAACGGATTCGACGTGGATTCTTTTTTGGCAAAACGGCACCGGCGCACGGAACTGCGGCGGTTGGCCTACATCGGCCGTTTTCATACGGGAAAAAACGTGGACCTGACGATCCGGCTGTTCAATGAAATTGCCGGCCAACAGCCGCAGCTGGAACTACACCTTGCGGGTACGGGCAACCTGCTCGGCGCCCTGGAAGCACAGGCCGCGGAAAGCCCCTTTCGCGACCGGATAAAATTTCACGGCTGGGTGCAGGATATGGCCGCTTTTTATGCCGGCGCAGACCTGTTTATTTTTCCCAGTGCACACGAATCGTTCGGCAATGTGGTACTGGAAGCCCTGCTTACCGGCCTTCCGGTGCTGGCCAGCAACATCCCCGCGTTTGATGAAATCCACGGCGGCGACCCGGCATTTTCGCTGGGCGATCCGGCCAATTATGCAGAAGCCCGGGAGCGTTTTTTAACCGGTGTGGCGCATTTTCCCGAACTGGCTGAAAAAGCCTACGCGCTGGGCGGCCAACTCGGCCCTCAATTTTCCATGGAAAAACATTTAGCGGGGATTGGGCGGATGTATGATTGAGTTTTTTTTACTCGTCCTACGACTTGAAGTCGTAGGACGAGTACCCAATTAAAAATCATCGACTCAAAACCACCTTCCGCGTCGTCGAGTATCCTTCACCGGCAATCGAAAGCAGGTACACGCCGGTGGGCAAAGCGCCCAGGTCCAGTTGCTGACCGTCGCGGGCATGTTGCACGAGCTGGATTTGTTTTCCGGTAAAATCGCTCAGCAGGAGCGTGGCTTCGCCGGTTTCGGGCAGTTGCACCCGCAGGAGTCCGGTGGTCGGGTTGGGCATGACCCGCACCTGGGCCAGCAGTTCCGGCGCGCCGGTGGAGGAGGCCTGGCCCGGGCTTATTTTACGCAAGCTGTTTTGCGTCCGGTTGGTGTACCAGATCGCGCCGTCGGGACCGACTTTCAACCCGGTGATCCCCGGCTGGCCGGTGGCGATGCGGCCGATTTCGGCAAAATTGTTATCCATATCGTACACCACAATATCGCCGGTTGCGTAATCGCTGACCAGCAAACGGTTTTCGATGAACTCGATGCCGGACGGACGGCTCAGGCCCTGATCAATGATAACTTCCCAGGTGACCGTATTGACGGCGGAGTGCTCGGCCAGGGGTTCATTGATCAGGGGCAGCGTGTTGTTCACCTGGCCGGAGTTGATGTCGAGGCGCAGTACCCGGTCGTTTCCGTTGTCCACCACGTACAGCCAGCCGCTTGCCTTGTCGAGTACGAGGTGGCTGGGTACGGGCCGGTCGGCTTTCACCTTGATTTCGGTGTAGCGGCGGACGATGGCATCGCTGTGATCGTCGTTACCGGGACCGTGGTCTTCCTGAAAATCGTAGCGCACGAGGGTTTCGTTCCAGCCGTCAAAAACCCAGTACACGTTGTCTACTTCGTGGGCAATACCCATGCTGTAGGGGCTGCCGTGCAGCATATCGATATGGCTACCGTTGCCGCCGGAGGGCATGGCGTAAATCGCCGGATCGCTCGACCAAAGCGTGGGGCCGGTGAAAGTGCCGTTGTTGTGGTTGGCATCTTTTACGCCGGGTGAGTTGGCCCAGTTGAAGTTGTCGCCGAAAGCAATGCCGGTCGGCAGCGACATGAAGTGCCAGGCGTTGCCGTCGACGCGGTGCAGGAAACTTTGGTCGGGCGTGCCGGCGTCGTAAATGGTAAGCGTGCTGCCGCCGATATCTTCGTTGCGTTCATTGATCACCCAGAGCTCGTTTTTCCCGAGTATCGGGAAAAAATCGAGGTCGGTCGGGAGGTTGAGCTGATTGGCGGGTGTAGGAATCGTTTCAAAAACCGGCGGGGTGGCCAGCATCTCGTCGATGCGGTTTGGCGGAACGACATGGGGGTAAATTTCCGTTTCAAAAATCATGCTGTTGTTGTCCGGATTTTCGTCGCTTTGTCCATTGACTTTATCGATCCGCACGTCAATCGAATACGTGCCTGGCGCGGCCGGCAACCAGTTTGTCGGGTGTTCAAACTCGTAGGAAGTAAACGGGGCTATGTTCAGATTGCTCAGCGTGATTCCAACCGGATCGAAAGGCAGCAGGGTGTAACTGATTTCCAGTTCGTTGATGGTGGCGGTTCCATTGTTGAACACCACCCTCGAATGGGGAACGAAACATATTGATCGCCAAAACCAGGCACATTCAACGCTGTTATCGCGGCGTCCAGGCTTTTCGGTTCTGCGATCACCACATTATCGAGCGCCATGCCGTAGAGCCAGCCGCCGTCATCGTTGTACCGCACAGCCACGTAAACAGCACTTTTTCCGGCCATGGCGCTCAAATCGACGATCACCTGCTCCCATCCCGAATGCCCGGGAAAAGTGTGCACCACCGTCCAGTTGATTTTATCTTCCGATACTTCAACCGTACCTGCTTCCGTAGCGCCCTGGTAGGTTTTGCGGCCAAAAAACAGGTCCGCCTTGAAAACCGGGTTGAGCGCAGTGCTCAGATCAATTGCCGGGGTGATGAGGTAATCCTCGGATTTATCACAATCACATTTGTCATCATTGGTAGCAGCAATACGCTGCGAGCCATTGGAGGGGATGCCAAACGATTGGGTGGACAGCGCCGTTGGCGTACCCACCAGCCAACCGCCGTCGGAAGCCTTGGTTTGCACACTCCAGCCTGCCGGCAGGCCCGGCGCTTCAAAATTTTCTTCAAATAAAATTTGGGCTGAAAGCCCGCAAATACATAAAAACAGAGAAAGACAGGTAGACAGGAATAGTTTCATCGATTGCAATTATTCGGTTAAAAAAACATCCGGGTAGCTGTTGCTATCACCCGGATGATGCAAAAAAACGCATTTTCCAAGGAGCTACCCCGTCAATACCCTGTCGATTGTCGAGAATGGCAGAGAAAATAAAATGCACTAGGCGGTCCACTTCAGCCGCAAACTATTCCCCACCACGCTCACCGAGCTCAGTGCCATGGCAGCGCTGGCAAGCATGGGGTTGAGCAAAAAGCCGTTCACCGGGTACAGCAGCCCCGCTGCGACCGGAATACCCACGAGATTGTAAATAAAAGCCCAAAAGAGATTCTGCCGGATGGTGGCCACCGTGCGCCGCGACAACCGGATGGCCTCCGGGATTTTGTTCAGGTCATTCCCGATCAGCGTCATTTTGGCTACATCCATGGCGATATCGGAGCCTTTGCCCATGGCGATGCTCACATCGGCACGGGCGAGTGCCTGGCTGTCGTTGATCCCGTCGCCGGCCATGGCCACCACCTTGCCCCGGCGTTGTAAATCCTGCACATAATTTTCCTTGCCGGCGGGCAAAACCTCGGCCTGGAAATGGTCAATGCCAACCTGTGCCGCGACGGCCGCTGCGGTTTGCCGGTTATCGCCGGTGAGCAGGTGCACTTCGATGCCCATGTCTTGCAGGGTGCGCACCGCTTCGGCGGATTCCGGCTTAACGGGATCGGCAATGGCCGCCACAGCCAGCACGTTTTGGTGGTTGGCAAAGTAAATGACGGTTTTGGCTTCGGCAGACCAGCGGTCGGCTTGTTGCCGGAGGGCTTCCGGAAGTTCCAGTTTATGCTCCTGCATCAGCGTTCGGTTTCCGGCATAAACAGCCTGCCCCCGGTATTCACCTTCCACACCTTTGCCGGTGATGCTTTCCACCCGGCCGAGAATAACCGGTTTTGCCTGCCCTTCCAGGTTTGCCACGACGGCATCGGCCAGCGGGTGTCCGGCATTTTGTTCCAGGGTGAAGAATACGTTGGTCCAGTAGGCTGCATCCACGCCGTCGGCCCATTTCCAGGCTTCGACTGCGGGTTTCCCGGCTGTGATGGTGCCGGTTTTATCGAGCACTACCGCCTGGATTTGCTTGGCGCGTTCGAGGCTTTCGGCGTCTTTGATCAGGATGCCTTTTTGGGCGCCCTTGCCCACCCCAACCATGATGGCGGTCGGGGTGGCCAGACCCAATGCGCATGGGCAGGCAATCACCAGCACGGTAACGAGGGCCAGCATGCCATGGATAAATCCACCGGACCCGCCGAAGGCCCACCAGGCGCCAAAAGCGAGCAGGGCAATGCCCATTACTACCGGCACGAAAATTCCGGCAATACGGTCGGCCAGTTTTTGCACCGGGGCCTTTGACCCCTGGGCATCCTCCACCTGGCGGATAATTTGCGCCAGCAGGGTATCGCGCCCAACTTTTTCGGCGACAAACTGAAAACTGCCTTTTTGATTGACGGTACCGGCAAGCACCGGATCGCCGGGCGCCTTGGGCACCGGTACCGGTTCGCCGCTCAGCATGCTCTCATCCACGTAGGAATTGCCTTGCCGGACGGCGCCGTCGACCGGCACTTTTTCACCGGGTTTCACGAGCAGCAGGTTTCCGACCTGCACCTGTTCGACGGGGATTTCCATGGTATGGCCGCCTTTGTGCACGATGGTGACGGTTTTCGCCTGCAAGCCCATCAGTTTTTTTATCGCCGAAGCGGTGCCTGCTTTGGCGCGTTCTTCGAGCAGGCGTCCCAGCAGGATAAACGCAATGATGATCCCGGCCGCTTCAAAATACACGTGCGCTTCGAGGCCACGGCTGAGCCAGAATTCCGGAAACAACAGGTTGAACACGCTGAACAGGTAGGCCACGCCCGTACTCAGGGCAACCAGGGTGTCCATGTTTGCCGAGCGGTGGCGCGCCTGTTTCCAGGCATTCACAAAAAACGAGCGGCCCAACCAGGCCACCAGGGGTGTAGCCAAGGCCCAGGCGATATAGCCGGCATAGGGCAGGTGCATGAAAAACATGCTCAGCACACCCAGCGGAACAGCCAGGGCTACCGCCCAAATAGTGCGGCGGCGCAAGGCGGCATAGTGCCGGTGGCGGCTATCGTCGAGGGCCTCCCGGGCTTCGGGGGTTTCCTCCACCACGAGGTCATAGCCTGCGCTTTGCACGGCATTTCGCAACTCTGCGGGGGAAATACTATCCGGGTCAAAATCCACCTGCACGGTTTGCGCAGCAAAATTTACAGCGGCGCCGGATACCCCGGACTGATTTTTCAGCACCGACTCAACGCTGGCTGCGCAGCCGGCGCAGTGCATACCGGTAACGGGGAATTGTTTGCGTTGTTTTTTTTCAGGGCCGGAAGACAGTACAGCATTCATAATTAATTGATTTAATGCTGCGAAGCTCGGGGTTTTGCATTCCGGCGCTGTTACAAAATTGGGGATGAATGTTGTGATATTTCACCGTTGGTGGACGGGTGTTTGAATTTCTTACGTTAAACGGAACGAGCCCTCTGAGGTGAGTACTCGTCCTACGACTTGAAGTCTGTCCATTACACACAGATCCGTTTAGTTTAAATTTTTCGGCTTTCCGCGTATCAACCCCACCCCCATCCTCTCCCCCAGCGGGGAGGGGGGCCTGATTTCGTGTTACTTATCGATTGCGTAAACGAAATCTAATAATAGTTTGAGGGCAAGCCCCCCTCCCATTTGGGGGAGGGGATGGGGGTGGGGTTGACACGCGGCTGAATAAAGGCACTTAAGCCAAAAAAATTCATTTTCGACAACTTGTGTGTAATGCACAGACTTGAAGTCGTAGGACGAGTAAGGCCCCTCCCTGTCTCGTGGATCTTTTTTTTATTCCAAAAAGGCCCAAAGAGAAACGGAGAACCCAATTTTAGGCATTCCCGTCATTTCACAAACAACAATCCGTTCAAACTTTCCATTTTCAAATCCGGCGTACGCGCATCAAAACGCGCTTCGCGCAAATGCAGCCGCCCGGTCGATTTGGCGCTTTTTAGCTCAAGTACCATCGAACTGTCGGGTAGTGCGTAGTATTCATTCCCGCCGGCCATTGTTTTCCAGGCTTGCATGGCCGGGCGCAGGTCGAAGGAGTCCACGGCAACTTTCCCGACCGGCCCGTAGAGCAGCAGGAACTGTTGATTTTCAGAAAATGCCACGACGGTTGTTTTCTTCCGCTTGCGTGTCGGTGCGCCTTTGTACAGTTCGACCTGGTAAAACTGGCGGAACCCGGCGATGTTCCCGGATTGAGATTGCTGCTGCATGGGATACACCGAAATCACACGTTGCAGGGCGTAGGACTGCCCTTCAGGCGCGACATTCAGCCAGTTGGCAATGGCAGTGGCCTGGCTGCGGGCGGCGTATTTTCCCGTGTCAGGTTCAATCGTTTGGATAGGTACCGGCAACCAGGGTTCGATGCGATCCAAAGCATCGCGGTTGCCCAAAAAGCGCAGGCACGACACGATCCGGTCGGCATCTTCGCCGGTGAGTTGGTCGCCTCCGGGTTTTAGTTTGTCGCCGTCGAAGCGGTTATTTTTTTCGAGTAAATTTTTCAAAATGGCCGTTTGGTTGCGCTCGGCCACATTGAACGCACTGAACGGGCCCAGTACGGCAACCAGCACAAAAAGCCCCAGTGAAATGGGGATAAATTTGATGTTGTCCGATTTCGAGCGCAAAAAGTACAGGCACATCACCAGCAGCCAAACACCGGCATGCGCCACATAGTACCGCTGTTCGGTAATGCCGTAGTCGGAAATACGCCGGCCAATGGCGACGAACAACAAGCCAACCATCGGCAACAACACCCACCAGAACCAGCGCCGGTAGGCATGCACGAGTTTGTTGTCGGAGTAGTCAGGCAGCAGGTAGTTGATCAGGTAGGTAAAAATGCCGGCCACGGAAAAACCCAGGACCAGGGACGACACCCAGCCTTGCGGCAAATTCCAGGTCACAAGAATTTTGATCGAATAGGCGTACAGGATCAAGAAGTACAGCCCGACGATCGGGATCAGGATATACTGGCACAGGTTTTTAAAAATGACATTGTAGGCTTTTTCGCGTTCCTCAAAAGCGAATTTTTGCGGAAAATGGTAGAGGAAAAAAGTGGTCTGAAAAATACCGGCAAGCACGAAAAACAGGTATACGTACATTTTCCCGTCGATGTCCAGGTTGAACAATTCGTTCACTGCCAGCAAGGCCAGTGCCAACCCTGCATATAAAATAAACGTGTACACCGCCCCTACGACGAAATTGGCAAACAACTGTTTGTTGTACTCCCAAAAATCGGCCACGGCCAGCCGGTTCAGGTAGGGCGCTACGGCGACAAGCAAATGCGCCACGGCACAGAGCGCAAAAAAGCGGGGCAAATCCACCTCCTCCATCGTGGGCGCATGGATGTCGAACAGGAAATAATAGAGCCCTGCAGCCGCGAGCCCCAGGCTCTGAAGCGCCCAATTGCGCGCACCCGACCAGGCCCTGGATTCCGCAAAGGCCGTCAGGCCGGTGCAAAGCGCCAGACCGAACAGGGCCATCAGACCGAGTTTGATCCAGTTTTCATTCTCGGTCCCGCGATCGAATTCGACGGCCGTGATAAAAGAAAAAGTGGCAACCACCGCGCAAAGCATGGTGGCCGGAAAGCGTTGCCAGACTTGCAGGAAAGCCCGGAGCAAAATGGACGGGGAAGGGAGTTTCATGTCGTTTCAGTTTTGAGTGAGGCTGTATCATACGTTTTTCTTTCAACACTAAGCGCACTAAAAACACTAAAACCACCCTATGAACTTAGTGAAAACTTAGTGTTACTTAGTGTTTTTAGTGGCAAAAACCATCTTATGAGACATTCTCCGGAAAAAAACGTTGGCGGAGCAATTTGGCCAAGACAAAATTGTGTATCCCGTCGAGGGTTCATCTACCGCCAAGTATCTATTACCTATTTTTACGGCCTAAAGATGGTTAATTCAACGCTTATGCAGAAATTATTGGTTTTGTGTGTGTTTTGCCTGAGTGTTCAGGCAGTTGCGGGTCAGGTTGCGGATACGCTGGGGTTCCCGGCCTCCTGGGCGGGCAGTTGGCATGGCGACCTGGAAATTTTTAATGCGCGGGGAAAGGTGCAAACAGTGCCCATGTGGATTGAAATTCAAAAAATCGACACGTCGACTACCGGGCGCTATACCTTTGGGCTGGTGTACGGCTCCAAAGAAACGGATTGGCGCCCCTACGAACTGGTACCGGTAGATCCGGCAAAAGGCCTGTGGCGCGTGGATGAAAAAAACAGCATTGTCATGGAAAGTTACCTGTACGGGCCGAAACTTTTATGCTGGTTTACAGTTCAGGGAAGCAGGGTGCTATGCACCTATGAAAAACGGGAAACCGACCTGCTGTTTGAAGTGTATTCCGGGCAGGAAACTGCGGTGAGCACCACCGGAAATACGAAGCAGGAAGCGGAGGAAATTCCGGAGGTGCAGACCTTTCCGTTTAGTGTTTTTCAGCGGGCGGTGCTAAAACGATAATAAATGGACTCACTAACCCAAATCGTACTAGGCGCCGCCTGCGGCGAAGCGGTGGCTGGCCGCAAACTTGGCAACCGCGCCATGCTCTGGGGCGCCATTGGCGGCACTATCCCCGATCTGGATGTGATGGCCGAGTTTTTTTGCAGCCGAATGGATGCCATGGCATTTCACCGGGGTTTTATGCATTCGTTTTTGTTTGCCGCCATTGCACCGTGGATATTGGCGCAGCTGACCCTTTGGTTTTACAGCCAGGGCGTTTACCGGCTTCGAGGGTACAAACTGATTGCCATGCTGATCTGGCTGATCTTTTTTCTGGGTGCTGCAGCGGGGATCAATTTTATACCGGTGGTGCTCAACGGTCAGATCAGTTGGTACATCTTCACCCCTACCCTGCTGCTGGGCGCCTGGTTTACCTGGAAATTGTGGAAAGACTACTGGCGGCGCGACCTCAGCATGGTGCAGGCGCCGTACCTGACCTGGGTGGCCTTGTTTTTTACCAGCATTTTTACCCACCCGATTCTCGATTGTTTCACCAACTTCGGCACACAGGTCTTTCAGCCTTTTTCCGACTACCGGGTGCAGTGGACCACGGTGTCGGTGGTCGATCCGCTGTTTACTGTTCCGTTTGCTATTTTCATTTATTTGGCCTCCCGGTTCCATCGCGCCGAGCGGGCACGGTTGTACCTGACCTGGATCGGCATCCTGTGGGGTTGCGGCTACCTCGGCTACACCTACTGGAATAAACAACAGGCGAATACACTTTTTGAAAAAGGTTTGCAGGCCCAAAACATTCAATACCAGCGGTATATGACCGGACCAACCATTTTTAACAATGTCGTTTGGTACGGTGTGGCGGAGGGTGATACGGCGTATTATTTCGGCCAATCGGGATTTAATGATTGCAAACCCGGCTTTAATAAAATATCTGCGTTGCCCAAACGCCACGAGTTATTAAATCACATCCCCAAAGACGACAAAGCCTACCGGTTTTTGCGCTGGTTTTCCAACGGCTACTACGACGTACAGCAGTACAATGGTGATACCTTGCAGGTTAATGATCTTAGGTTCGGCCTGACAGGCGACACCCTGGAGGGCAACAACTACGTGTTCCCGTTTTTGCTGTTTAAAAATGAAACCGGGGCGTGGGATATTTATCAACACAACCGCTCCCCTCAAGACCCCGACAGGTTTCGGCGCTCCTTCGGGGAATTATGGGAACGGGCCTACGGCGCATCGTGCCACGAATGACAGTAGAATAAACATTACGAAAACGACCAAACTTTTATGAAACAACGCGCCATTACGGCCTTCTTTTTTGCTGCAATTATGATTGGGGGAATTTACTGGAACATGCGCAGCTTCCAACTCCTGTTTACTATAATCGCCGGAGTAATGCTCTGGGAATTTTTTGGTTTGGTGTTTAGTTCTAAAGGCAAACCCAACCTGGGAGATAAAGTATTCGGGCTATTATTAGGCATCACCCCAGTTCTCTTTTTAGGCTCCCAAATTGTAAGTATTAGTTTCTGGTGGTGTGGTTTTGACTTACCGGAAGACCCCAAAGCGGCACATTTACAAAACTTGATAGAATATGCAGGTGCTGTGTTCCTTTTCCTTGGCCTCATTATAATGCCTATACTTTTAATAAAACTATTTCAGCAAAGGAATTCCGTAGAAATCGCTGTGGGACACTACTTTTTCGGATTATTCTATATCGGCCTACCAATTATCCTTCTGTTCTCCATAGCAATGCCCGGTGCGATTTATTCCCCCAACCGAGTTTTCGGCCTGCTTTGGCTCATTTGGACAAACGATGTTTTCGCGTACCTGATCGGCTCGAAGTTTGGAAAAACCAAACTTTTCGAGCGTATTTCACCTAAAAAAACCTGGGAAGGTACCATCGGCGGTGGAATTTGTACACTTGCCATGGCATGGGGATTGTCGCATTGGATTGATAATTATAATCAATCGCAATGGCTGGCACTCGGCATCATCGTAGCACTCCTGGCTACCCCCGGCGATCTGATCGAAAGCATGCTCAAACGCAGCGCCGGCGTCAAGGATTCCGGCTCGCTTATGCCCGGGCATGGCGGCCTGCTCGACCGCTTCGACTCGTTTATTTTTGTCCTGCCTTTTGCCTGGCTGGCAGTGGTTTTACTGGGGGGCTAGGGCCAGGGCAACCGCATCAAAATGTTCAATAATTGCCTGATACCCACAAAAAAAACGGCCCAGCGGGCCGGCATCTCGGTAGCAATTGCGACCAGTCCTGTTTACTGTGGCCCAGCGGGCCACTATTGGGCATATAAAAATCGTGTAATACCGGCCCGCTGGGCCGGAAACTGCCAATCATTGGGCCAATACTACCGAGATGCCGCCCCATCCGGGGCGATTTTGATGCGTTTGCCCTGGGGGGCTAGGGCTTCCGACTCCAGGCGGCGGCGCCATTCAATGTAGCCCAGTACTGCGAGAATCAGAAAAACGAAGTACTGGAAGGCGGTAAACACAAAACCCTTGACAAAATACAGCGGCATGGCGGCCATGTTGGTTAAAATCCACCAAAGCCAGTTTTCCAGTTTTTTGCGGGTCATCAGCAGCATGCCGGTATACGCGGTTGCAGAAGCAAATCCGTCGGCAAGCGGTACGGTACTGTCGGTCCAATAACGCAGAATCAGGAATAATACCAACCAGCAACAAGCAAAAAAAGCAAGTGCCAGAAACCACTCCCGGGGAGAAGAACGGCTGATCTGTAGCACTGTTTCCCCGCTTTTTTTTCGCGTCCATAAGAACCAGCCCCAGATACTCATCACGGTGTAATAAAAATTGACACCGGCTTCGGCGTACAAGCCCGCCACGATGCTGAGGTAGATAAAAATAGTGGTGTTAACCAGCCCGGTCGGGTATACCAGAATATTTTCCAATCGGGAAAATATCACGCTGGTAATTCCAAAGGCGACGGCAATAAATTCGAGCGGGGAAGTGGCAAGCAAACCTTCCAGGAGTTGCTGCCAGATTTCATGGATGTTGGCCATAGTGAGGCAAATATTGGGATAGTTCAATCAAACAGCAAAGCCTTCCGCTGTGCTGCGACAACGGAAGGCTTCGGAGGGCGAAATTTTCAGCCCTTACTGCGGGATTGTCCCGCCACAACTTGAATTCCAGTTGAAAAACTGGTCAAATTGTTTGGAACCACTTTTACCCCCTTCAACGCGAACCATTTCGTCTTTTTCCAAAATGGTCATAGAGTCCTGAAGTGCATCCAGTTGACTTTTCGCAGTATCCGGTTGGTTCTTTTCCGTGGATTCGTTCGTCTTTTTTGAAAAAAATGGAAACATAGGCCTTGGCTCAACCTTTTGTGTCCCCCAAAGGTAGGGTCTTTTTCCGAATCGTCAAGGATGCGGTCGGTTTTTTGTAGGATAGGCGTCAAAATTAAAATATCCGGTAGAAAGTTAGCAGTTTTTGTGCGCCGGTCGAATTTATACCATAAAGGTATGGCAAGTATCCGATGCAAATTGCGTTTAATCACTTTTAGTAAATAAACATTTAGTATCCAGACCCGTTTCAATAACTTTGTGACGCAGGACAATACGAAATATGGCGATATACTCAATTCGCGATCTGGAAAAACTAACGGGCATAAAGGCACATACTATCCGTATCTGGGAACAACGTTACAAACTCGTTATTCCGGCGCGAACCGAAACCAATATCCGCTATTACACGGATGAAAACCTGCGTCTCCTGTTCAATGTTGCCTTGCTAAACCGCTACGGGTATAAAATCAGCAAACTGGCAAAAATGACCCCGGACGAAATTGCCGCAAAAGTTGCCGAAATATCCGAAACCAACAGCAGCCCCAATGCCCAGGTTGATGCGCTGACACTGGCGATGATCGACCTGGACGAATCGGCTTTCGATCGCGTCTTCTCCGCTTACAGTTGGGAACATGGTTTTGAAAAAACGATCCTGGAACTGGTTTATCCATTTTTGGACAAACTTAATGTCCTCTGGCTTACCCGAAGTGTCAGCCCGGCACACGAGAAATTTATCACCAATCTGATCCGGCGAAAATTGTTGGTTGCCATCGACAAGGAACCAACTCCTGTTCCGGGCGAAGGCGCCCGATTTATACTTTACCTGCCTGAGGGCGAAAGTCAGGAACTCACGCTGCTTTTTTTACATTATCTCCTGCGCTCACGCCGCCAAAAAGTAGTTTATCTGGGCATCGGCGTTTCCCTGGACGATCTGCGCGATGCCTGCCAACCTTTTAAGCCGGACTATGTGGTTTCGATCCTTCAAAATCCACTGGCGCGCCAGTCGATCCAGCAATACGTTGAGCAGGCATCCAAAATCGCGGGAAAAGGCGAAGTCCTGTTATCCGGCGCGCAAATGTTCATCAATGACGTCAAACTCCCCAAAAACGCCCGCCGGCTCGACGGACTGCCCGGCACTCAGCGGTTCCTGAACGATCTGGTTGCCCAACAAAAAAGTGCGGAAAATTGAATCCTAGCGGGGAGCAGCGCCCCCGCTTCTTTTCTCGGCTACCCATTGCGCCATTTGCACTTCAGCCGCGTCCTTGTCCTTGATTTTTTCCATCCAGCGCTGTGCAAAATCCCATTTTTCTTCATTAATGGCGATCATGGTACACACGGCAAAAAGAGCATCCTGCAAATCGCGCGGCGCCGCTACCTCCGTGATATCCCGAAAGGTGCTGAAGGGCAAAGTCCCGGCTTTTCCACCGGGCTTCAGGTTGATAAAACCAAGTTTCACCCGAATGGAATCCGCCGAAAACGCTAAATACTGGCCGTAAATAACCAGCGCGGCCTTACAGGTTTTGCCGCGGCTTTCCGCAATATTCAGCGCAGAGCGGTCATTTTCCCGGCGTCCGGCAATCCGCACTTCCACCGGAATACCCGCCTTGCCGGTCAGTGTACTGATACTCTCCTGGATACGCAATTCCACCGGCGCCGATTGTGCCCCGAGCGGATCAAAGGGAATGATCAAAACCGGCAGGGCAGCTGCATCGGTAAACTCAGGACAGACCGGTTTTTTATTTCCAAATACCTGTATCAGGGCAAACACTGCCAAAGCCAGCACCAAAACGCCAATCAGTACCAGAAAAAAATTCCGCCCCCGCGAACGGACCGCTTCCGCCGGAATTCGGCCGGCTTCCAGGTCGTCGAGTATGGCTAAAAGCGCATCGTTGATCCTGTTGTATTCCCGCTGGGCTTCCGCAAACGGAATAATGCCTTTTAATTCTTTTTGCCGAACCGCGTTATATTCTCCCTCCAGGACGCGCAGGGTGCGCAGAAAATTATCCTTGAACCGTGCATCCTTTTCGAGGTATTCGATGAGGGTGGCAAGCGCTTTGCCGGACTCCCCCGGAGCAATCAGTTCGCGTATGGCTCGTAAATTGTCCATTGGTGTTTCAATTGATGAAGGGTAAAGCACGCCGCCGCCCTACAAGATCGTGAGGCACCGCTCAAGACTGTCGCGCCAATGTGGGATTTCCACGCCGAAAGCCTGTTTTATTTTTGCTTTATTCAGCACACTGAACGGTGGCCTTGGCGCCGGCAAGGGATAATCTTTCGTTTCAATCGGATTGATTTTGCATGGCAGGCCTTTAATATCAACAACAGCCTTGGCAAAATCGTACCAGCTGCAAACGCCTTCGTTCGAGTAATGCCAGATACCTGCCAGCGCACTGCGATCCAATTTTTTCAATTCCACCTTTTCCACGAGTTGCAACACCATAGCGGCGAGATCCGGCGCATAAGTAGGCGATCCGAGTTGGTCGTACACCACATTGAGCGACTGTTGTTCGGCCCCAAAGCGCAGGATGGTGCGCACAAAATTGTGTCCGTACGGGGCAAACAGCCAGGACGTCCGGAAGATCATGGCCTCAGGGTTTGCCTTCAGGGTTGCCAGGTCGCCGGCCAGTTTGGTACGCGCATACACGCCTTTCGGGCTGGTTGCATCGCTTTCGCGATAGGGAGCATTGTGTTTGGTATGGTAAACGTAGTCGGTCGAAAAATGGATCAACATGGCGTTGTGTTCCGCGCAGGCTTCAGCCAGATTGCGGGCTCCGGCCACATTTACCCGGCGCGCCAGTGCAGTGTCGTTTTCAGCCTTGTCGACTGCCGCATAGGCTGCGCAGTTGATACACCACTGCGGTGTATTTTTTTTAAACCAGGTAAAAACGGCCGCACGGTTGGTGATATCCAGTTCGTCAATGTCTACAAATTGAAAATTCCACCGCGGATAATCCCCGGCTAAATGTTGAAAACACTGACCCAATTGGCCCTTTGCACCGGCAACAAGAATGGTGGGATTCGTCATCGTATTTTTTTGAAGTGGCGGCACCCCATAAAAAACGGTTGCTGCCCGCGTAAGTCTTTTACTTTTTTGCAAAAATAGGCACTTTTCCCGGGCTCAATATTTTTCCGGAATTTTGCTGCAAAATAAAGTTATGAAATTCCGCCTGCTTTTCCTCCCGCTGCTCCTTTCCGGTTTTGGCAGCTTCGCCCAAACCAGTTTGTTGCAGGAAACAACCGCGCCGGCCGCTAAACACCGGATTTCCGGCACAAAACCCGATGGCCTGGTTATTTATAAAACAACGGCGCCCATCGAAACCGACGGCCAATTGGATGAACCGGCATGGCAGCATGCCCAGATGGGTGTCGATTTCAGCAAACAATTCCCCGTAGATACCGGGCTGGCCGATGCGCATACCGAAGTGCTGCTTACTTTCGACGATCGCAACCTGTACATTGGGGTCATCTGCCGGCAACCCCGGGCCGACTATACTGTGCAAAGCCTTAAGCGCGACTTTGCCGGCAACACCAGCGACGCCATCAATGTGCTCCTAAACCCGTCCAAAGACGGCCTCAACGGCTTCCTGTTCAGCCTCAGCCCGATCAATGTGCAAAGGGAAGCCCTGATCGACAACGGCACCACCCAGTCCTTCGAGTGGGACAACCGCTGGACCTCCGCCGTGCGGAACTACGATGACCACTGGGTGGCCGAAATGGCCATTCCGTTCAAAACCCTTCGGTACTCCGTGGCGGAAAGCGACAACTCCTGGCTGGCCAACTTCGTCCGTGTGCGGATAAAAAACTGGGAGGTGAGCACCTGGCGCCCTGTCCCGCGCCAGTTTGCTGCAAACAACCTGGCATTTTGCCATGAACTGCAATGGGCTTCGCCGCCACCCAAACCCGGCGCCAATGTTTCGCTCATTCCGTACACCACTGCCCGCCGCGACGTGTTTTACCAACGCGAACCCAACTCGCTGGAAGTACTCGACAAACCCGGAAGAAATGACTTCGACCTGGGCGGCGATGCTAAAATTGCCGTCAGTCCCTCCCTCAATCTCGATCTGACGTTTAACCCCGATTTTTCACAGGTGGAGGTCGACCGGCAAGTGGCCAACCTCAGCCGTTTCGAGCTGTTTTTCCCCGAACGCCGGCAGTTTTTCCTGGAAAACCGCGACCTGTTCGCCATGTTCGGCTTTCCGAACACCCGGCCGTTCTTCTCCCGCCGCATCGGGCTGGCCCGCAACCCCGTCAGCGGCTTCAACGAGGCCGTACCCATACTGGCCGGCGCGCGCCTTAGCGGCAAACTCAACGATGAATGGCGCATCGGCCTGCTCAACATGCAAACCGACCGCATCAACTGGGATTCCGCC
Organism: Lewinellaceae bacterium; assembly: GCA_016716135.1. Classification (GTDB taxonomy): domain Bacteria; phylum Bacteroidota; class Bacteroidia; order Chitinophagales; family Saprospiraceae; genus M3007. The sequence goes on from JADJWX010000004.1 coordinate 423,530, forward strand.
CGGGTACTACCGGCTGCCAACTTTACCGTTGCCACCGTCCAAAAAAAAGTGCTCAAACGCAGCGCCCTCAGCGCCATTTTTGTCGATAAAGAAAATTTCTTAGGAAAACTTTCCGAAGCCCAAAAAGACGGTATCCAGCCGTGGAACCGGATAGGCGGCCTGGAGTTCAACCTCTACTCCGCCGACAACCGCTGGGAGGGCGAATGGTACTACCACCGCTCCTTTTCGCCCGACCCCAACCAACGGGGCCAAACCCTGGCGCAATTCCTTGGCTACCGGGACCGCCACGTCAGTATCAACACGGGCTACCTTATGGTGGATTCCAACTATACCGCCGAAGCCGGCTTTGTACCCCGGCCGGGGTTTCAGAACGTTTTCACAAATGTCGGGCTCACGTTTTATCCAGCCAATTCTGCGATCAACAACTGGACCGTCGGCGTGGAAGGCAATGGGACTTTTGCACTCGATTTCCAGCGCACCGATCACGATTTGGGTGTGTTCGGCACGATCAATTTCCAGGATCAAACCTTCCTCAACGCCGTTATCTGGAATACCTACACATATCTTTTCGAAGATTTTGACCCGACCAACCTGTACCAGGCGGGCACGCAACCACTACCAGGCCAGGCCGGCTACACCTACACCGGCGCCCGCCTGCGGTTTACCAGCAGCGGCACCTACAATTTTCAGGGAAGTGCAGACCTCCGCTTCGGCGAGTATTTTAACGGCAAGGGTATCGCCCTGGAAGGCAACCTGAGTTACCGGCTTCAACCCGTCGGCTCGTTTACGCTGAGTTACAGTTACAACCATATTCGCCTGCCTGAACCGTATGCCTCGGCCGACTTCTGGATCATTGGTCCACGCGCCGAGTTGTCCTTTACGCGCAACCTGTTTGCCAGCGCTTTTTTTCAGTGGAATACGCAGGCCAACAATTTCAACATAAATGCCCGCCTGCAGTGGCGCTTTGCACCGGTATCGGATGTATTTCTGGTGTACACCGACAATTCGTTTGCAGAGGCCGTCCCCGATACCCGGGTGCGTTTTCTGTCGCCAAAAAACCGCGCCCTGGTACTTAAAGTGGTGTACTGGCTGAATTTGTAATGGCGCCCGCAGCCGTTTTCAGGGCAGGTGTAGTGACGGCGTGACTTCGAGTCTAATGTCGTCACTTGCCCATGGAACATGCGCCGTTTTTTTTAATTTTGAGCATTCAACCAAATCCTGTTACCGATTTTCAAAACACCAAATTATGCGCTTGCCACTGTTTCTGGTTTCGCTTGTTTTTTTTTCAATCCGACTTTTACCTGCACAAACACCCGCCCAAATCACCATGGACTCCCTCCGGCAGGAATACATCCGGAAATTCAAAGACATTGCCATGGAGGAAATGGAACGGAGCGGCGTGCCGGCCAGCATTAAACTCGCCCAGGGCATCCTCGAAAGCCGGGCCGGCACCAGCGAACTGGCTGTTCAGGCCAGCAACCATTTCGGGATAAAATGTGGCAAAGACTGGACCGGGCAAAGCTACCAGAAACACGACGATGCCTTCGATAAAAAAGGGCGGCCGGTCAATTCATGCTTTCGCAAATACAACAATGTGGTCGAGTGTTTTGCCGATCACTCGGCGTTTATCCGCAACCCGGAAAAGCAGTACCGCTACGGATTTTTATTCGACTTAAACCCGATCGATTACAGAGCCTGGGCACAGGGGCTCCAGGACGCCGGCTACTCTTCCGCCGGCCACTACGCCGAACGGCTGATCTATTTTATCGAATTGCACCAATTGGACCAATATGACCGGCTGGTGCTGGAAGGCCGCAACGCCATCAAACGAATGGCAGAGGTCAATGGCGTAAAAATGGTGCAGGCCCGCGCCGGCGAAACGCTGCAACACATAGCCGGCCTGTACAACATACCGCTGGAAAAACTGGCGGCCTGCAACGACCATGTCTATTTACCCGATCAGGCGTTGGGCCTCGGCGCCTGGGTTTACCTTCAGCCAAAAAATGAAAGCTGGCCGGGGCCGGAACAATTTCACCAGGTGGAGCCCGGCCAATTGTTGTTCGACATTGCCCAGCGGTATGGTATCCGGCTGGAAAGTTTGCGCCACCGGAACGGCCTGCGCGCCGGGCAGGAACCGGCCGCTTATGAATACATCCGGCTGCAAGGGAAAGCGGGAATTGGTGAAAACGTGCTGGTGCGACCGGCAGGTGATGTTTTTAAAAACAGCCAGGCCAAATCGGTCAACATTACCCCGGCTGTAAAACCGGGCGCCGCCACAACCCGACAGTTTATCATTGAAATGCTGCCCGAGAAAAAAATGGATGCGCCTGTGCCGGCAGACCAACTCCGGGAATCCGCCGGACCGCCGGGCGCCGGGGAGGCGCCGGAACTGCCCGGCAGAGAACCGGAAATTTATATCGATACTCAAAGCGGAGAAACCCAGATTTATCATACTGTGCAAAAAGGAGATACGTTATACAAAATCGCGCGTCATTTTGACGTCAGCCCGGCCCGCATCCGGCAGCTGAACCAAATGCCGGACAATACCATACGAATTGGTCAAACCCTGCGGGTATTTTAATGCATCTTTACGCCTGATTTTTCGCTGCACACTGAACCTGAGCGACTATGAAACAACTCTTGTTTATCCTACTGTCTGTTTTACTTTTTACGGCCTGTTCCACATCCCGAAACAGCCGATCTTCTTCATCCGCCGTGACGCCCAGAGCCATAACCAGCTCTACTGCCCCCTCGGGCAATATACAACTGGACTACGTCCAACAGTATAAAAACATCGCCATGAGCGAGATGCAACGCGCAGGCATTCCGGCATCGATCACGCTGGCCCAGGGAATTCTTGAAAGTGCCTCGGGGCGCAGCGAACTGGCGAGCAATGCCAACAACCACTTCGGAATTAAATGCGCCGGCAACTGGACAGGTAAAACGTTTTACAAAAAAGACGACGACAGGGGCGCCGACGGCCAGCTGATCGAATCCTGCTTTCGCAAATACAACGATGCCCAGGAGAGCTTTTTCGACCATTCCGAATTTCTGCGCGATCCGCGCAAAAGCAACCGCTACGGATTTTTGTTCAACCTGGACAAACGCGATTACAAAAGCTGGGCACGCGGCCTGCAATCGTCGGGCTATGCAACCTCCCAGATTTATGCAGACCAGCTGATCGACCTTATCGAGCGCCTGCGCTTGTATGAGTACGACCAGCCCGGTGTAGTCGATATTAAACCCGGCGAGATCATCCCGGAGTCGGTACCGCCGCAAAACCGGATCGGGCGTGTCAACGACGTTAAAGTGGTAAACACCCGTCCGGGCGAAACCATAGCCGACATTGCCCGCATTTACAATTTGCAGGCCGACAAAGTGGCCGATTACAACGACCGGGCCTATACCCCCGCCGAGTACGTGCCGCCCGGCACCCGCATTTTTATTCAAAAAAAGCAAAAATCCTGGCGCGGGCAGGCGACCCACCATTTTGTCAAAGAAGGGCAAACCATGCTGGAAATCGCCCAGCTCTACGGCATACGGCTCGACAACCTGCTCAAATGCAACAACCTGCAATCCCGGCCAGGAGCCGGCAGCCGACGAGAAGATCCGCCTGCGCGGCAAACGCGATTCCAATGAAAAAATTCGCTTGCGCGACGCCACCGGCACCCCCAAGCCAACTACCCAACCGACCGGCCCGGTAACAATGACACCCGACGACGATGTGCTGTTCGAAGAAACCCCGCCAACCACGCAACCTACCACCAAACCTTCCGATCCGGTGATCCCCGGCAAGCCGGCTACCACCGGCGTGCCGCTGCCGCCCGATCCGGTGCCGGCCAACCCGAATCCACCAACGCCGACCACACAGCCGCAACCCAACATACCTGCCCCACAACCAACACCGACAACCCAACAACCGGTACCCAGCGGCTACCACCAGGTTGTAAAAGGCGATACGTTGTATAATATTTCAAAACGATATAATACCACGGTGGCAAAACTCAAGGAATTGAACAACCTACGGAGTGATTATATCCAAATCGGTCAAACGTTGCGTGTGCGGTAAGCGGCCCTTACCTTCGCCAGTCAACCCTCTTTACTTATGCTTCGGATATGCACCCTGCTTTTTTTGCTTACAGCCTCCGGGCTGGTAGCGCAGCCGCCCCAGGAATTATCCGACAGCGCCCGGATCAGCCTGATTACTGTGGCGCCCGGCGAAATGCTTTACAGTACATTCGGACATAGCGCCCTGCGGGTTTCCGACCCCTACCGGGGTTTCGACCGCTGCTACAATTACGGCACATTTGATTTTGACCAGCCAAACTTTCTGTTCAAATTTTGCCGGGGCAAACTGCTCTATTTTCTGAATACCGAACCGTATCAGGCGTTTGAATACAGCAATTTGTACGAACTCCGGCCGATGCAGGAGCAGCTGCTCAACCTTTCACCCGAAGCCCGCCAGCGGCTGTTCGACCTGCTGGAGGAAAATGCCCGCGTTGAAAACCGCTATTACAAATACGATTTTTTCTACGACAACTGCGCTACCCGCATCCGGGATATTGTGCAGGAAACATTTTTTTACCAGATCAACTTCGATAGCAGCCAGTTGCCACTGGGCACTACCATGCGCCAGTTGCTGTGGCCTTACCTGCGCGAAATGCCCTGGACGGAATTCGGCATCGACCTGCTGCTGGGCACGCCGGCCGACAGGGTAGCCCAAACGGAGGATTACATGTTCCTGCCCGACCACATGCACGACCTCTTCGGGCGCGCCAGCCTGAGCAACGGCCAGCCGCTGGTGAGCGCGGAGCACCCCATCCCCGACTACCCGGTACCTGCCTGGCCCGCCGTTGAGCCCGGCTTTTTTGACCACCCCATTTGGGTAACCTGCCTGATCGCTTTTATCGGCCTGCTCAGCATGGCCAACCCCATTTCGGAGCGCATTTTTGATACGCTGTTCTGGCTGGTACTGGGCCTTGCCGGGCTGACCATGTTGCTGCTGTGGGTTGCCACCGACCATGCGCCCACCAAATACAACTGGAATATCCTGTGGGCACTGCCTACGCATTTGCTTTTTTTCTGGCGGAGCAAACGCAGCGAGTGGACCGAAAACTACGCCATGGTGACCGGCGCGCTGGCCATGCTGGTCTTGTTGTTCTGGGGCTTTTTACCACAGAATTTGCCCGAAGCCGCCCTGCCCATCGTGGTACTGGTGATAATCAAAGCGTTTTTTCGCCGATATTGGAAACGCGCGCCTGCCGGGGAGATCGCCTAAGCGCTCACGCTCCATAAAATTGCCGTCCGGTCGTCGCTGCAGGAAATCAATACCTCGTTGCTCAGCCAAAGTAAATTGTTAACGGAATTGAAGTGGCCGCCGTCCCGCACGCCCTCGAGAACCTTTAACAGTTTAAACCCGGCGGCATCCCAGATTTTGATGGTTTTATCGCGGCTGGCCGTCGCAAAAAAATTGCCGTTGGGCGCATACGCGACATGGTTAATGGTAAATAAATGCGCAGGTTGTTCAGAAACCAGCGCATTGTTTTTTTCTAAATCCCAAACCCGGAGCATGGCATCGCGGCCACCGCTGAGCAAAAATCGCCCGTCGGGCGAAAAACAGACCGTAAACACGGATGGATCATGCGCACCGGCGATCCGTTGTTTCAAGGTAAGCGTTTCCGAATCCAGCAAGTAGATGGAACCGTCGCTGGCCCCTGCGGCCAGCTCGTTGCGTTCGGTGGAAAGAGCAAGACAACGCAAAGCCCGGTTGGCGAGTTGGAAACTTTCCACCGAGCGGGCTTCGCCCAAAGCCCAGCGCGTCAGCACACCATCACCGCCGGCCGAGAACAACCATTGTTTGTGGATTTGCAGGGCGTACACGCCTTTTTGGTGATGTTGAATATTGCGGGTGCGCTCCGGCCTTTCCAGGTCAATCCAGTGCAGGCCACCGTTCATGTTGCCCGCCAGCAGGAGGTCGTTTTTTCCCGGAAGGGAAGCCAGGGAAAATACCTGGGTCTCCACCGTGGCTGCGACGCGGCCTGTTTCGGGTGCATCAAGGCTCCACTCCACCAGCCAGCCATCGCCGCCGGCGGAGTAGAAATGCCGGGCGTCTTTCCCTGGCGTCAGGGCATACAACGCCGCCCGGTGGCCGGTGCAGGTATGAAGGTGCTTACATTGCATTTTGACTATTTATCATCGCCGAAAAAGGCAATGATCTTGTCGGCCAGCTCCAGCCCGATATACGACTGCGCCTCGACGGTGCTGCCGCCGATATGCGGGGAGCAACAGACTTTCGGATGCTGAAGCAGGGCCTTTTTCGGGTTTGGCTCGTCTTCAAACACATCGAGGCCGGCACCGCCGACTTTGCCGCTTTCCAGGGCTTCGAGCAGGGCATTTTCATCGATGACGCCGCCGCGTGCGGTATTGATCAGGACTACGCCGTTTTTCATCATGCCGATTTCTTTGGAAGCAATAAGTTGGCCCGTACCGCCTGGCAGGTGGAAGGTGATAAAGTCGGATTCCTGGATTACCCGGTCGAAAGGCACTGTTTGCAGGCGTACGTTCAGTTGCAGGTCGTTGTAGCGGTATAGCTGGATGCCGATTTCTTTTTCCGGCACCAGCGGGTCGTGTGCCAGCACTTCCATACCGAGGCCGAGCGCCATTTTGGCAACCTCCTGCCCGATCCGGCCAAAACCGATGATGCCCAGGGTTTTGCCGTGCAGTTGAAATCCGCCGGCATAGGCTTTTTTGAGTTTCTTAAAATCGCCGCCCTCGTACATTTCCCGGTTGCTGAGGTGCAGCATGCGGGCAAGCGCGAACATGTGGGCAAACGCCATTTCGGCCACGGCCCGGGAGGAAGCTTTGGGGGTATTGTACACCTGGATGCCTTTTTTTTCGGCGTATTCCACGTCGATGTTGTCGAGGCCGACACCGCCGCGGGCGATTATTTTCAATTTTTTGCCGGCATCGATCACCGCTTTGGTCACTTTGGTGGCACTGCGGACGATCAAAACGTCGTATTCACCGATCTGGTTGACCAGATCGTCTTGTGCTACTTTGTCTTGTACTACCTGGTAGTTTGCCTCTTCGAGCAGCAGTTTGCCGTCGGAGTGGATGCCGTCGTTGGCGAGTATTTTTATCATTGCGCTTTTGTGTTGGGTAAAAAAACGGCGCAAAGATAGCCGAACGAGGGAGGAAATTGCAGGAAGTTGAATTGTGGATTTGTGAATTTACCGGTTTGGTTGACAGGGAGGGGGGGCTGTTTTCGGATATCGCCTGTGCTTCCTGGTCTTGATATCGTATCCCAACAGGGTGCAAAGCAGGTCCTTTGTCAAGCCCGGATTCAAGTATTCCTGGATTCAAATCCAAAAAAAAGATCAAATTATCGGATTTGAATCCGGAAAAGGCAGGGAAATCTATTTCTTCGACAACGGCATCCGTAACGCCATCATAAAAAATTTTCCACCCCTTGCTTTACAGATCGATACCGGGGCACTGTGGGGAAACTTCCTGTTAGCCGGGCGCCTGGAGCACAATACCAATACAAAACGGAACCAGTGACCCAAATGACTTGTAATGCCCCCAAACACCCCTCACCGCCGCAGCCCCGACCGGCACCGCCGAATCTCCGCTTCCACATATTCCACCACACCCTGGTGCAGGTGCATTTCTTCGCGCAGGCGTTCCTGGTCGTCCGGATTTTCAGGGAGCAGTGTCTCCATTTCCCGGAAAATACGCAAGGCCTGCCCCCATACGCCTGCTTCGGCAAATTCTTCGGCGGCGCGTTGTTTTAGTTTAAACTGCGAAATTATGGCATTCAGGGAAAACACCCGGCGTTGGTACAGGTCGTCGTACCGGCTTTTAATGTGGCTGCGGTTGATGCGCCAAATGGTGTCTTGCGCCTCGGTAATACGGATGTAACCATTGCGCTGCGTGTAGTTGTCCATGAGGCGGTAAGCCCGGTGGTACTTCGTCAACGCCTCTGAAAACTTATCGCTGAAAAACAAGGAGTCGCCTTTCATCATGTTTTCCGTGACAATAGAATCATACAGGATTTGCAAACCCTGCACCTTTTCCATCTCTTCCTGTACGCTGCGGCCGGTCATTTTTCTCAAAACCAGCACCTTCACGGGTTTGTCTGCAATAAGTTGGTATGCCTCCCGGCCCGCCTGGAAAGCCTCGCCGCTCACGATATAATCGGCTTGCTCCAATTCTTTTTTTACCGATTGTACCCAATTGTAGGAAAACCAGATGCCGAATACAATCATCAGAAAAACCGTCGTAAGCGAAAACAAAGCCACCCGCCGCGCCAGCCTGCGCCGCTCCTGCATAGCTTTCAACTCTGCCTGAATGGCTTCCCGTTGCCGGGCTTCCTCTGCCAGGCGTTCCTGCAATTCGGCTTTTTCCTGGTCGGCTTTTTCCCGGCGCCGGCGCTCATCGCGGGATTCGAGGATCGGCGGGAGCAGGGTGTCGTGGCTGATCTCGTAGTAATAATCGTCGAGCCGCAGTTCCTTGCGCAACAGCCGCGTATCCACCAGGGTATCCAGAAACTCATGGTCCACATTCCAGGTGGCCGTCAGAAAATCGTCGACCATGCTGCAACGGCGGCCAATTGGGGTCACCAGGCTTTCCTCAATCAGGCACTGGGCGGTGTATATAAACGCCTCGCGGTCTTCCACCGGTTTTGCCGTCCGGCGGGTGAATACTTCGGGCAAACCCTGCAATTGCCGGCGGTAAAAATTCCGGATTTCATGCTCCAACCCTTCCAGGCCGGCATACAAGGCGGGCGTTACGGAAAACCCCGTCGGCAGGTTTTCGTTTATTATTTTTTCTTCAATGTACTGGCAAAGGATTTGCAAATTGAACGACTCGATTTCCTCCTGTTTACGCAGTGAAAGCGATGCGTCGCCATCGTCGGCTTCGTCCCGCGCCTCCTGGCCGGCCAGAAAGTCGAGCATTTCCTGCAGGGCATCGTCTTGGTAAGTAAACTTTGGGCTGGCATACGCCCCTTCCGAACGTGCCGGTTCTTCGATGGCGGCTTGCGCCTGCCGGCGGTTGAGGGGCTGAAGTTGGTAGCGGTTGCGCAAAATATTGGGGATCAGCGGGCTGATCTCATCCAGTAAGTGCAAAAAATCGGAGCGTATGGAAATTACGATGCGCAGATCGGGCTGTTTTTCCCACCATTGAATGATGGTTGCGGTCAGGCTTTTATCCTGCCGCTGCAGGCGTTCCATAAGTGCAGCCCGAATGGTTTCCGGCATCGATTCGTTGGTCAGGTCGGCCAGTTCACCTAAAAACCGGCGGCGACTCGTTTCGCTGTGCCCCAGGGTGAAAACTTCCTCAAACTGGTCGAACACCAGCACCGGTGTAGCCGGCAGGCCGTCCAAGTCGAATTGCAGGCGCTTCATGCGCTCCCAGAGCGTTTCCCGGTCGCCCTGCATTTCGCCGGTCGTGATCCGGCTACCGACGGCGGGGTCCTGATTCAGGCGGTTTCCGATGCTGGTCACCAGCGTTGAACGCGTGTTATCCGCCCGGATGAACACGGGTGCAAAGCCGTGGCGTTCCAGTTCAGGCGCCACGCCGGCTTGCAACAGCGAGGTTTTTCCGATACCCGATTTGGCAAAAAGCACGACCAAACGCTCGCGCAACACCAGGTTGGTAAACCGCTGCACATCCTCGCCCCGGCCATAGAAGACCGGGCTTTGCTCCCGTTCGAACGGCTTGAGGCCCGGGTAGCGGCGTGGCATATTGGCTGCGGCAGGTGTCATGCTAGTGTGTCGATGTATTTTTTTAAGGTTTCAGCGATTTCAGCAAGGTGTTTGTTTTCCTGGCCTTCGCCGAACACCGGTTTTTTTTGCAACGGCCGCGTCGTGCGCAGGGTGCTGAGCGACGTGCCGTCGAAGCTGGTCGCTTTCAGCAAAACAGGCATCACCAGAAAGCGGGAGCGCGGGTTATTACGTTGCACCAGCTCGTCGAGCAAGGGAAGTGCCGGGTTGTTTTCCTGAAAAAAATCGGCGGTTACGAGCGGCAGTACCACCTGGCACTGGTCTATTTTTTGGCGCAGCCAGGCTGTCTGGTCGCCCTCGCCAATGGCGTCGGCCAGCGTCCAGGTACGCACCTTCAGCGGGCGCAGGTGGCTGAGCAGGGCTTTGCAGCCGTCGTCGTCGGTGGCTTCATTGTGCAAAATCAAGACCTCCGCTTGGCTGCTGCTGCTGTCGCTGGAAGCCTCCCCATCAAGTTCGCGGTAATGCACCAGCAGGTTTTGCACAAAAGTTTCCATATCGACCTGGGGAAATTCCATGCGAAACTCTCCCTGAAAAAACACCTTGGCACGGGCGCCGGCCTCCGGTTCGCCTTTTTGCGGATAGGCAAACGGTTGAATACTGTTGCGGGCATTGCGAAACAGCGCGTCGAACAGGATGCGCAGGCTCCAGTCTTCAAAATCGAAGCCCATGAACAGGTAAAACCGCGGCACATTGAAAGCGGCGAGCAGGCTGTCGGGCAGGCGTTCGTGTTGCGCGCCGGTGATCTTGTTGACGTAGCCCAACTGGTCGCTGTAGGTCAGCACCAGCGACTCGGGTTTTTTATAAAAGCCAAACAGGTTGTAGATCAGGGGCGGTTCGTCGTCGCTGAAGGTGTACAGCGGGTCGGGGCTGGGTTTGCGGAAATTGTAGTAGTCGAATTTGTAGTCGCGGACGGCCTGGGCGTAATAGCGCGCGAAAAAGTCGTCGGGCGAGGTGTTCACGATCAGTTTGAACGGCAGGTCGGCCAGTTGTTCGAGTACCGGCTGGAGTTCGGCTTCGCGTTCGGCTTTTTGGTAAAAATCCTGCACGGCGGCAATGATCATCGTGTCGCTCAGGGCATTCCGCATCCGGAGCGTGCTGGTTACCTGCGCGAGGTGTTCGGCATCTTCCTTACTCAGGCCGAGGCCTTTGGCCAAATGCTCGGCGCAAAGTTCGATCAGGGGGCGATAGCTGCCATCGGGCTGTTTGGCGGCCATTGCTGCCGGTCCGAGGAACAATGCACAGCTGCCTTCGCGAATCTGCCGCGCGATATTTTGATAGATAACATCCGGGAGTTTTTCCCCGGTTGCCTTCCCTTTTGCTTTTGAATTTTCTTCTGGCATGCTACCGGTTTTTGGGCTGTTTCGGATTAACAAAGGTATTCATGCATTGGGAATGTGCAAATTATGTACCGGGAATTCGAATGCGGCGTGCAGCGTGCGGGTTGTTCACCATTTTGGTTTTGATGGAAGTTTGTGTATTGAGGCGGTGACTCGAAGTCTAATGTCGTCAATTTAAGAAATCAGAGGAGGTGGACACTTTTCAAATTTGACTTTTCAAATTGAACTTTTGACTTTTTTAAGAGCAATATCAGTTCAGGAGAGTTCCTAAGTCAAATTTGAAAAGTCTAATTTGAAAAGTCAAAAGTGTACACCCACCCAAATACCTGAAGTTGACGACATTAGACTCGAAGTCACCGCCTCAATAGGGTTCCCTAATAATGACACAAATGACCCACAAACACCCCCTACTTCTTCCGCACCATCGTCAAAATCGTAGCAATCGCCACCGTTTCCCCCGTTTCATCGTACACATCCACCAGCCATTTGACGATACCGCGCGGAATGGCCGCCACACCTTCTTTTTCCGGATCGTGCTCCTGCTCGATTTTCTCCTTCACCGTCAGTTTCACCCCGATGGTCATGCCCGGGTACACCGGCTTGGTGAAGCGGCATTCGTCGAGGCCATAGTTGAGGAGCACAGGACCTTTTTTGCATCGACAAAGAGTCCGGCGGCTTCGACAGCACGAAGTAGCCGTGTGCTACCCTGCCCGTGAACGGCGTATCGGCGAGTGCCGTGGCATCCATGTGGGCATAAAAATTGTCGCCGCTGACGTTGGCAAAATTGTGGATATCCGATTCGCTGACCGTGTGTTTGGCCGTGATCAGGGTTTCGCCGACAAACAACTCGTCGAAGTGTTTTTTGAAGGGGTGTACCGGTGTTTCGGTTTGTTCGGCGCCGGGTTGGAACTGGTTGGTCACATTCGTAATGTCGGTCGGGTGCCCCTGGATGGCCGTCCGCTGCATGTAGTGAAACACGCCGCGCATGCCACCCATTTCCTCACCGCCGCCGGCGTGGCCCGGGCCGCCGTGCACGAGCAGGGGCATGGGCGAGCCGTGGCCGGTGCTTTCTTTGGCGGAGTCGCGGTTGAGCATGAGAATACGGCCGTGCCAGACGGCAGCGTTCAGCACGTATTCCCGCTGAATGTTGCGGTCGTAGGTACAGATGGTACTGACGAGCGAGCCCTTGCCCAGTTGCGAAATTTCAATGGCCTCCTCCAGGTTTTTGTACGGCATCAGTGTGCTCACCGGGCCGAAGCATTCCGTTTCGTGGCTGAGTGTTTGCTGCAAGGGATTTTCGTTGCGCAGCAAAATCGGCGGTAGAAAAGCGCCTTTTTCGCGGTTGGCGCCCACTACTTCGAATTGCTCGGGATCGCCGGCTACCACCGGGCTTTGTTTTGCCAGGATGGCCAGTTTTTCGCGTACACGGTCGAGTTGCGTGCGGTTGATCAGCGCGCCCATGCGCACGCCTTCGACGGAAGGGTCGCCCACCGTCGTTTTTTTCAGCACGGCAGCAAGCGCGGCCTGTACCTCATCGAGCAGTTTTCCGGTACGATGATGCGGCGCACGGCGGTGCATTTTTGACCGGCTTTGGTCACCATTTCGCGGCGCACTTCTTTGATGAACAGGTCAAACTCCGGCGTGCCGGGCACCGCGTCTTCACCGAGAATGGCGGCGTTGAGCGAGTCGGCTTCCATGGTAAACGGCACGGAATGTTCGATCAGGGCCGGGTGGGCGCGCAGTTTTTTGCCGGTTGCGGCGCTGCCCGTGAAAGTCACTACATCCTGCGATTGCACGGGATCGAGAACGCCGCGGCCCTGCCCGACGAGCAGTTGGAGGGCGCCTTCCGGCAAAATGCCCGATGCGACAATGTCGCGCACCATCGCTTCGGTCAGGTAGGAGGTTTGTTCGCTGGCCTTGACGACTGCAGGCACCCCGGCGAGCAGGTTGACCGCAATTTTTTCCAACATGCCCCAGATCGGGAAATTGAAGGCGTTGATATGCACCGCCACGCCGCGTTTCGGCACGAGAATGTGATGCCCGGTAAAGGTGTTTTCTTTGGACAACCGCACCGTCTCGCCCTCGACATGAAAGGGTTCGTCGGGGAAACGGCGGCGCAGGCTGCTGTAGGCAAACAGGTTGCCGATACCGCCTTCGATATCCACCCAGGAATCGCCGCGGGTAGCGGCGCCGGTCCAGTGGCTGATGGTGTAGTATTTTTCCTTGCGTTCGAGCAGGTAAAAGGCCAGTGCTTTGAGCATGCGGCCGCGCTCCGGGAAAGTCATTTTGCGCAGGGGTGGGCCGCCGGTTTTGCGGCCGTATTCGAGTATTTGGGCAAAATCCAAACCGGCATCGGAAGCCGTTGAAATGATTTCGCCCGTGTAGGCGTTGAATTGGGGTGTGCCGTCGCCGTCGCCGGCAATCCATTTGCCCAGGATATAATTTTGTAATTTTTGCATGTTATCTTGATGGATTCTGGTTGGAGGGTTTCTGGTTGGAGGGTTGCGCAAAAGTATAGATTTCGGGCGGAGAGGCGATTTTTATGGGCGACAACTTGGGGTTTATTTTAAGTCAAAAGTCTAATTTGAAAAGTTCAAAGTCTAAAGGAAGATTCACGGGATGGCGAAAATTGGACGTTTCGTTATGAATGTTTTTGGCTGCCAGGTTGATTCCCGTTCAATTGCCCGGGATAAAATACAACACGGGATGTTGTAGGGGCAACCCTTAGGGCAGACGCATTAAAATATAACTGACCTCGGAGAGGTCAAATATTTAACATCCGGGCTATTAGAGCCAGGTTCACGACCTCGGAGAGGTCGAATCAGTGTCGAATTTATTTGACCGTAACACAAATTCGACCTCTCCGAGGTCGCTCAGGGCTCTACAATGCGTTTGCCTGGGGGCAGACCTCACGATCGCCGATTTTTACGGGAGGCAACTTGGGGTTTATTTTAAGTCAAAAGTCTAATTTGAAAAGTTCAAAGTCTAAAGGAAGATTCACGGGATGGCGAAAATTGGACGTTTCGTTATGAATGCTTTTGGCTGCCAGGTTGATTCCCGTTCAATTGCCTGGGTAAACTATGTGAGGTGTTGCAGGGGCGGCCCTCGCGGTCGCCCACGTAACTTTTTATACAAGGCAACTTGGGGTTTATTTTAAGTCAAAAGTCTAATTTGAAAAGTTCAAAGTCTAAAGGGGAATTCGCGGGATGGTTATTATTGGGCGTTCCGGGCAGGGCCTATTTTTAAAAAAAACAAACCCGCATGCAGCAAATTGAACCCAACCTGCACCAAACTTAAAAACGCCATCCAATGCACCATCCTCCGTTGAAACAATTAATCAAAGGCTGCAAACGCGGCGACAGCCGGGCGCAACAACAGTTATTCGAAACACACCAAACGCGTTTGTTCGGCATTTGCCTGCGGTATGCCCGCGACCGCCCCGAAGCGCAGGATATGTTGCAGGAAGCCTTTCTGGCGATTTTCCGCGACCTGAACCAGTACACCGGATCGGGCAGTTTTGAAGGCTGGTCGCACCGGGTGACGGTGCGCAGCGCGCTGCAATTCCTGCGCCGGAAAAACCCTTTGCGCTTTGCGGAAGATTTCTCCGAATTGCCCGCTGAAAACTGGAATGTACGCCCCGACGCTGAAATGAACAGCGCAGCAATATTACACATGGTGCAACAATTGCCCGACGGCTACCGGACGGTGTTCAACCTGCATTGCGTGGAAGGTTACTCCTACGCCGAGATTTCATCGGAGTTGGGCATCACCGAAAGCGCCGTGCGGTCGCAGTACGCCCGGGCGTGCAAGCAATTGCGCGTTTTGCTCGAAAAATTTTTGATCACTACCGTTTAGAAATTCACCCTAAAGGGATTTTATACACACTATGAATACTTTTTACGATGAAAAATAAAGCATCCGACAAAAACAAGCTGGAGCACTTGCTCCGGAACCAGCTGGAAAACATCCGGGAAAAGCCCGACTCCGGCACCTGGGAGAAAATCGCTTCCCAACAAGCGCCAAAAAACACCTGGCTGAAAATCCGCCACCACGGCCTGTACGCACTACCTGTTGTCCTGCTGTTACTTGCCGGACTCGGTTGGTGGCAACATCAGCAAACCGCCGTACACCCCGTGCAGACACCGGAAAAAACTGCGCCAGTACCGATGCAAAAACCGGAGCCGACAGTTCCTGTGGCCACGCTCGATCAACCGGCCCTGACGCCGGCGTCAAACCAAACTTCCGCAGCCGTTCCCGCTTCCGTGCGGCGGCTCAACACCGTGCCGGCGTCCACCGTACACTTTGAGGCCCGGTCCGGCCTTGACTATGTAAGCCCCGTCACCGGCACCCGGGTCCATATCCCGGCAAACGCCCTGGTCAACAGCAAAGGCCAGCCTGTACAGGGAACTGCCGAATTGATGATCCGGGAGTACCGCAGTATTCCCGACTTTTTGGCGTCCGGCATTCCCATGCACTACACCGATGAGCGGGGCGATTTTTTCTTCAACTCCGGCGGCATGTTTGAAGTGCGGGTCAGCCAAATGGACGAGCTGCTGAGCATGGCGCCCGGACTCAGCTTCGATGTCGAGTTTGCGGCAACCGGCGCACTGGAAAACGCCAGTTTGTATTACTTCAACGATCAAACCGGCGCCTGGGAATACAGGCCCGACCCGGCGTTCGACAGCCCCCGGCTTGCCAGTACACGTACGCCCATTGGGCCGCCCGTAGTCGCAGAGGCGGTTGCCGTTCGGAATAATCGTCAGAATAGCAACCAACCCTGTTTGCCGCTCATGCCCGAACTGCCGGTAAACGCAGACCCGGGCGAGTGGGTGAGCACCGGGGTTCGGGTGGGCCATGATCTGGCTACCCAAAAAATGAAAATGCCGGCATGGTTTCGGCAAAACCCGAACCTGACCAGCGAAGCCTTGTTGAACGGCACGGAGCGCGGCATGGTGCGCATCGTGCGGAACCAGGATTTGGGCGAACTCTTTTTCCCGGAAGATTTGAACAATTTTTTCACTGAGTTGAAAGCGTTCAAGGACTGCTATTTTATCCGGAAAACCGACTCCATAAGCAGCACGTTGGGTCCGGCGCAGGTTCCGGACATCTATTGGGACCGGGTAGCCGTGCGGCAGGAACTGGGCAACGAAGTATGGATTTCCCTGTACAGCGACACCGAAGGCCTGGTGCAGTTTTATGCCAACCTGACTGCCAGCATTGGGAACAAGCAATTCGACGCCGATAAAGTAATGGCCGAATACCGGCGCCTGCGCGATCAGCGGTTGAAAGACTTTGAGGCCACCGTCGACAGGCTGCACCAGTTTTTGGCTACGGCGGCCATGTTCCAAACAGAGCCGGAATGGTGTATGTCGTACCCGGAATGGATTGCCTATTTTGACGCCCAATTGCCCATGATGGCCAAGCGCTACGCGGCGCTGGTGCAGGCCGGCCTTGATCGCGATCAGGCACTGGCACAGGACGCCTGGAGCAAGTGGCGCGCACGGGCACGGAATATGTATTTAGACCGGGCAGAAGCCGCACAAAAATTTGCCAACAGCCCGGTAAGAGGCAAAGTGGAAGCCATGCAATACGCCCTGAAAGTCAGCCAGTTCGGCATTTACAACTGCGACCAGATATTCCGTCTTAGCGGGCAAGCCGATTACATCTATGCAAGCTATCAAACCGAAACCGGCGACCGCGTGTATGCCACGACCGTGAGTGTGCTGGAAAAAAATTCCCGCCTGTTTTTCACGCTGCCGTCAGCCGATAAAATGCTCCGTGTACCAGGCCGCGCACTCGACGTGGTCATCACCGACAAGGAAGGCCGGCAGTATCACCTTCCCGGCGATGCCTATGCCCGGCTGGATCTGAAGGGCCGGCAGGTAAACAATTTTGTGGTAAAAGATATCACCGAAAAAACCCGCTCCCCACGCGATTGGGCTAACTATCTGGACATGTAAGGTCCTGCACGCAATCTTCATTTTGCTCCAAAAAAAAGAGGCTGTCGACGCGCGACAGCCTCTTCTGTTTTTACGGGGAAAGGAATTTATTTAGGAGCATTGGAAATTTTCAGGTAATTCTCCAGTGCCACCGCGATGGAAGGCGCTTCCGGGGTGCCGGCCTGAATATTGACTGTCATGCCACTATCGGTAACCGCTTTGTGAGCAGCTTTCCCAAACACACAAATCCGGCGGTCTTCCTGCTTGAAGTCCGGGAATTGTTCAAACATCGAATTGATCTCCAGCGCTGAAAAGAAGGCGATAATGTCGTACTTGATGGCTTTCAGGTCGCTCAAATCGGTGTTAACTGTGCGGTACATAACGGCCTCCTGGATGGGGATTTTCAGGTCGGTAAAGAACTTGGTGACATCCGGGTTGCCGGGGTAGCTGCAAGGCAGGAAGAATTTTTCATCCTTGTTCCGAAGGATATACGATTTGAGGTCGAAAATGGAACGGGCGCCGTTGAATACTTTCCGTTTGCGGTAGATGATAAATTTTTGAAGGTAGTTGGCTACCGTTTCGGAAGAACAGAAGTATTTGGTATCGTCCGACATCTTGATCCGCAACTCACCGCAAAGGCGGAAAAAGTGATCGATGGCAGTTCGGCTGGTAAATACAATAGCCGTGAAATCATTTGGATAAACCCTGTTTTTGCGGTATTCCTTTTCCGTCAGACCTTCAACCGAAACGAAAGGCACAAAGTCGATGCGCACATTAAAACGCTTTGCCAGCTCATCATCGGCAGCGCGTTGAGTCGGATTGGGGTTGGGTTGTGAAATGAGGATGGTCTGAGCCTTGTTATAGGTTTCGTCCTGAACAGGTGCAATAGTTGCAGACATTCGGGAGTTGTGTTTTTTTGAAAAAATTTGTTTGGAATTCGATTACCAGCAAATGCAAATCAGCGTGTGACCGTGTGATTTTTCGACCATGCTTTCCGCGATAAAGATCATTTAGAAGCCAGTATGGCTAATTTGACCAAAATAACTACGGGAGCAATTTCGACGGTGCAAAGGTACAACAAAAAGTGGAAAAGGTTTCTGCTCAAAAATTTCTGCCCGATCACAATAGCCCTCATGGAACGGTATAAATAAAAAATACCGGCAAGGCTCAGCGTCCAGTACACCATAAAATCAGCATACGAACGGGCAAAGGCGACCAAAAAATTGAAGGGAACCAAAAACAAGCCCAGTACGCAGTTAAAAATAATAATCAGGAAGTTGTAACGGCGTACAGATTTGCCCACCGGGTAAAGCCACTGCAAAAGGCCTAACAACAGGTGTTTGGATAAAAATAACACGCAGGACAACAGCATGCAAATCAGTAAAAAACCCAGGTTGTTAAACGAAGCCTGATTAAAATACCGGGCGATCAAAAAGATAAATGCGCCGGCATTCAGCAAAAAACTGACATATAGCAGGTAGTAAGGGGTACTTCCGGTAAAACCGGAGGCCTCCTTTTGTGCAATGGAAAGCGCGTTGTCGTTTAAAAAACCCCGCCACGCTTTCACAACAATGCTGCGTTTGGACGCAATGGCAAAAGATAAAAACCCCAGCAAGGCAAGCAGTATCCAGAACAAAAAACTATCCGACAACGCATCGCCCCGGGGCAAGACATTCAAAGGCTGAAAGGTCAATTCTATGCTTTCGCTGATCCCCCGCGCCACACCCGGAGTCCGGTGCGGTACCACATTAAACGGATTGGAGATTGAATCGGACGCCGTAAACGCCGGTGCATACACCGCCGCCGCAGAAGCACGCACACGCTCGGGCAACCGGTGATACAAATCGAACGGATTGGACGACAGCTGCTGGGCAGCCAGCAGCGCCGTTGTCAGGAGAAAAAACCCTATGCCTGCAAACCGTAAATTGCGCATGCGGCAAAGGTAAAGAAATGCTTGGCATACCCCGTGCCGGATTTCTTTTCCTACCTTTGCCCGGTCCGTAAATTACGGCGCAATCAACTAAACCACACACGGCATTACCGACTTACACCATGCAAATTGACGTCATTCTCGGCCTCCAGTGGGGTGATGAGGGGAAAGGGAAAATCGTAGATTATCTGGCTGAGGAATATGATATTGTAGCCCGGTTCCAGGGCGGCCCCAATGCCGGGCATACCCTGAAATTTGACGGCAACAAATACATCCTGCACACGGTTCCATCCGGCATTTTCCGCCCCAGGCAGATCAACCTGATCGGAAACGGCGTTGTGCTCGACCCGGTCGTTTTCCGACGCGAATTAAAAAACCTGGAGAAAAGCGGCGTTCAGTTTCTCGACCGGCTCCTGGTTTCCCGAAAAGCCCACCTCATTCTGCCGACCCACCGCTGGCTCGACGCCGCCAGCGAAGCGCACAAGGGTAAATCGAAAATTGGCTCCACGCTCAAAGGGATCGGCCCGACTTACATGGATAAAACCGGGCGAAATGGCCTGCGCGTCGGCGATGTGGAGCTTGCCGGTTTCCGGCAACAATACGAAGCCCTGAAACAAAAGCACCTGGAGTTGCTCAAGATTTACCCCGAAGTACCTTTCGACCTGGAAACCGAGGAGGAAATCTGGTTTGCCAGCATCGAAACGCTGCGCCAGCTCCGTTTCGTCGACAGCGAGTACTACATTCACGAGGCACTGGCTGCCGGCAAACGCATCCTTGCCGAAGGCGCCCAGGGCGCCATGCTCGATATCGATTTCGGCACCTACCCCTTCGTCACCTCATCCAACACCATTACCGCCGGCGTTTGTACCGGGCTGGGTGTGGCGCCGCAGCGCATTGGGCGGGTGATCGGCATTACCAAAGCGTATTGCACCCGGGTCGGTAGCGGCCCCTTCCCGACCGAACAGGACAACGATGCCGGCAATCACCTGCGCGTGGAAGGCCAGGAGTTTGGCTCGACCACCGGGCGGCCCCGCCGGTGTGGCTGGATCGACCTGCCGCAACTGCGCTACACCATCCAACTCACAGGCACCACCGAACTATGCATCACCAAAATTGATGTCCTGAATTCCTTTGAAAATCTGGCAGCCGCCACCCATTATCGCTACGACGGCTTGGAAAGCACGGCGCTACCCTACGATCTTTGCCAGATTCCCGTAGAAGCGGTGTATAAAAACTATGAAGGCTGGGAAAGCTCGCTCGATTCGGCGAAGGAATATGCCGACTTGCCTGCTCAGGCAAAGGTTTTCCTGGAAGACCTTGAAAAACAACTCGGTGTACCGGTACGTATGATCTCCACGGGGCCGGAGCGGGAAAAGCTGATCGTGCGGTAAATATTCAAGTCCAGCGGAAACACCATGCAATTGGCGTTTGGCTAAAATCAGGAGCGAAGCAGCCTGGCCTTGCCGTTTTCCGTCATCCAGTTTTCAAAGCCGGAGCCTGGTAAAAACACCAGGGTTTGTCCAAAACGCCCCGGCGCTTTCAGACGGAGTTCAGCCAGCCGGTAGCGCCATTTCGGGGTTATTTCCAATTGTTCAACATCTGCCCAGGGATAGCGCACGGTAGTCCAGTAGTTGGTAACGAACAGGTGTTCCGGGTCTGCATCAATCCGTTTCAGGAGCCAGAGCCTTGTTTTTACAAAAAAAAGCCAGCCAAGCCAGATCGCGAGTATGATCAACCGGGGCCACCAGATAGTGTAGTTCAGGTACAGGTCATCTTCATCAATCAGCCAAAAGGCCAACAACAGTCCGGTAAAAAACACCGTACCAAATACCGGCAGGAAAACCCGCCAGACCAGGGTAAGGTTTGAAGAAAGATTGACCGGGCGGACGGGCTCCGGTGTGGTATTTTCAACCGTATTGGATTGTTCTTTTTCCATAAAAAAATGGCCGCGCAGCGGTAAATAAAGCGCAGCGCGGCAAAGGTACACTAGTATTGGGAATCACATACTGCCGGGGAAAACTGTGGCGGCGTTGATCGCGCCAAAAAAGAGGCTATCTTTATTGGCACGAAAAACAAAATTCTGTAAACCTGTAAAATCTGCTGGTATGCTTCAAAGACAACGCATAAATCACAACCAACTCATCGGCGGTGTAGTCACACTGGTTTTGCTTGGCGTAATTTTCGACCTTTCCCAATCGCTGGACAACAACACCGTTCGATTTAGTGTACTGGCCCTTTCAGGCTTCATTGCCATCGGCGTCCATTATTCCATTTTTAAAAACGGTGGCTTTCTCCCTAAAAATGGCCGGGCTACCGTGCATTCTAAAATCATTTTTTACTGTACGGTTGCCGGCACTGTTTTGAGCCTGGCGTTTCTGGCGGCGTTGTATTTTATGTATATGATTTAAGCCGCCAAAATCAAGAGCCCGGTTTGCCTGCATCAGCGACCCGGGCTCTTAGGCTGGTAGTGAGGGGGTGACTGCGAGTCTAATGTCGTCAACTTAATTCTACTTTGTCACTTTAATAATTGCACTACACAACAATCAAGAAAGGTCGAACATCGATCGCTGAATCTTTAAGTAATTTGACCCGAAGCAGGGAACGCCGCCCTTAGCATATTTCCCGCAGAGTTGCGCGGAGTTAATTCGCAGAGTCCGCAGAGTTTTCCTTCATCGGGATAGGAACTCTGCGGACTCTGCGTAAAAAAACTTTGCGTTACTCTGCGGGAAATACTCTACGAGCCGCTCCAATTCTTGACATATGATTTCTTAAATTGACGACATTAGACTGCGAGTCACCCCCTCACTTGGTCCCCGTTCAGCCAAACGGGAACAGGAGCCTCACTTTTTGTCTTTTTTATCCCCGGATTCTTCCACAATCCGGCTGCCGCCCTTCAATTTCCGGGCAATCGCAGAATACGGTCCGGTGACCACCTTCTCGCCTTCTTCCAGGCCCGACAGGATTTCAATGTAGTCGTTGTCCTGAATGCCGGTTTTCACCTCCCGGATACCAACTGTGTCGGCACTCACCACAAACACGATTTCCTTGATGGTATCTTCCACGCGCTTACTGACTTCCTTGGCTTTCGGATTTTTCTCCTCCTCCTCATCCTTCTTTTTCTTGCCCTTGTCCGCCTCGGCATCATCTTCACGGGCCGTCACGGCAATCAGCGGTACGGTAAGCGTATTTTCCGCTTTATGGGTGTAAATATCCACGGAGGCGGACATGCCCGGCCGGAAGGGATACTGCTGACCTTTCCCGAGCAGGTCTCCGTAGGATGTGGCATCAATCCGGATTTTGACAACAAAATTGGTCACCTGGTCGGTGTTGAGCGAACCGCCGCTAAGGGCCGAGCTGACGTTGCTGGCGCTGTTGGCAATTTCGGTGACTTTGCCCTGAAACTTACGCCCGAGGTAGGCGTCCACCTCGATATCGGCATCGTCGTTGACCGAAACTTTGAGGATGTCGTTTTCGCTCACCTCCACCTGTACTTCCATGGAATGCAAATTGGCAATACGCATCATTTCGGTGCCCGCCATTTGCAGGGTACCGACCACGCGCTCGCCTTTTTCAATATTCAGTTTGCTCACGATGCCGCTCACCGGCGCCACAATAACCGTTTTTTGCAGGCTGGTGCGCAGTTCCTTGAGCGTCGCCTGGGCACTGTTGATGTTAAATTCCGAAACGCGGACATTCTGCTTGGCCCCCGAGAGGCTGGTTTCGGCCGCCTTCAGCGAGGCTTCCGATGCGGCCAGACTGCTTTCGAGCGCTTTCAGGTTGCTGAGGGAATTTTCAAATTCCTGCTCCGCGATCACGCCTTCCTTGAACAACTGCTCGTTGCGTTTGTGGGCGCTGCGGGCGGCTTCCAACTGGGCCACGATGCGGTTTTTGTCGGCCTTGAGTTGGTCGATCTGTGCGCTGGACCCCTGCACGTTAGCCGAAGAAATCTGACGTTGTGCCTGTGCGCTGCTCACGGCGGCTTGCCCCCGTTCAACGGCGCTTTGGTATTCGTCCGGCCGGATTTTGGCCAGTACCTGACCGACCGTAACCGAATCGCCCTCGCGCACATACAGGTCGACAACTTCACCCGAAACGTCGGAGCTGATTTTGACTTCGGTTTCAGGGAAAATCTTGCCGCTGGCGCTTACCGTTTCCCGAATCGTACGACGCTCCACTTTTTCTACGGTGACCTCCTCGCCTTTGGGTTTTTGCCGGGCCTTCACAACTGCCGCAATGATCAGGATGAGCAACAGCCCGCCAATTATGTAGAGCAGTGTTCTTCTGCGTTTAGGTTTTGTATCTGCCATGATTTAGAAGTTGAGTTTGGTTAAAAAAGGTTTTTGGCGGATTATAGGATATTGAGATATTACAATTTCAATTCTTTGCCCTGATAGAAATCGAGGATCTTGAGTTTGAACAGGTAATCATACCGGGCCACGATCACATCATTTTCCGCATTGTCCAGGTTTGTTTTGGCGGTGGTGAGTTCGAGCGAATTCACGGCGCCCAGGTTGTGGCGTTTTTCGGTATTGGTAAATGCCGCCTGCATGGCATCCCGCGTTTTTTGAGCTGCGGCAAGTTGTTTGTACGCTGCGCGAACGTTGGCGATTGCCGTTTGAATATCGTTTTTGAGCTGCTGGCGCGTTTGGTTGTCCTGCAACTGTGCATTCAAAATGCCCAGCCGCGCACGTTCGACATTGAGCCGCACCCGGCCGTTTTGGTAAATTGGAATGGACAGCTGAACACCGATCGATTGGCCGAAGTTTTGGTCCAGCTGCGTGAAATAAGGCGTCTGCGGATATTCAAACACATCAACCTCTTGCTGAACCGTCACCGGAACACCGTTGACTAAAATAGTGGTCGGGGGCGTCAGCTCTGTTCCCAGAAACATGCCGTTGGTAAAATCCGGCGACCGGCTCGAAAAGTTGGTGCTCAGACTCCCGCCGACGGAAATGGAGGGGAAGTATGCCGATCTGGCCAGGGGTACGCCTTCTTCAGCACTTTTGATGCGAAATTCGGCTGCTTTAATATTGGGCTGGGTTTCCAGCGCTTGCTCGTAAATCGGTTGAAGGGTGTAGTTTTCCGGATTGACATCTGCCGGCAGGGTAATCTCCGGGCGTTCGATGACCAGGTCGTAGTCGGGTTCCAGTTGCATCAGTTGTTTCAAACTGAGATAAGCCAGGTCGACGCTGTTTTGCGCCATCACGGCAGCTTGTTCTTCCCGCGCGATCTGGGCCTGAATCGTGTACTGATCGGCCAGGGGCACTGTTCCGGCTTCGATAAGTTTCTGGGTTACCTCAAGTTGGCGGCGGCTTTGCTCCACCCGGCGGCCGGCACTCTCTGCCTGTTCTTGGGTCAGTAAAATATTCAGGTAGGCCTGTGCAACCTGCAATCCCAGGGTGTTGGCAGTTTGTTCCGCGTCGGCGAAGGCTGCCTGCATGGTATAATTCGTCTGTTTTACATTGTGGTGAATCTGCCCCCCGTTGAAAATGGGCATTCCGGCATTCAGACTGAGGCTGTTGTACCCAAAACCGGTATTGATAAACTGGTTGGTGGTCGGGTCGATCGTCCGGCCAAACGACTTGCCGGCGTTGGAATTGATGCTCACGTTGGGCAAGCGGTCGGCCTTGGCCTGTTTTTCGGCAAGCACGGCCACTTTTACATTGGCCCGGGCCTGTTGGACGGTAAAGTTGGCATCCTGTGCATACGTGACACAACGCTCCAGCGACCAGGTTTCCTGCGCACCGGCAACACTCCACCAGCCGGTCAGCGCCAGAGCAATCCATGTAGTTTTGACGATTTGTTTCATGTTTACGATTTGTTTTTGTTTTACAAACTTAACGATACCAACTTCCAGTGCGCTGCAAGGTTACAGCCGCAATATGGAAGGGTGGCTATTTTTTATATCAATGAAAAAAAAAGGCAGATGAACTGTGGAGTGCGTTTGAAGTTTGGGCAAACGGGTCCCTTTATTCAAGCGGCAACGCAACAGATTTCAGCAAGCGCCCGACCGGATAAAGCCGGTGTGCAGGCTCATACCAGGGCGACTGGCGGTACACCCAATCCAATTGCATGCGCGCGCTGGCTGCAAATTCGGGATCGGCTTTTTGCTTTTCTTCCAGTTGTTGGCGCACGGCCGGATTTTCTTTTAAAAATTTGGCAGCGAGATCTTCAAAAACATAGGCTGAAAAATATTCTTTCTGCATCAGAATAGGGTCGAAAAAATTCCAGGCAAACCACGAATCGGGTGCGTTGGGTTCCAGGGTTTCCAACAGATAGCGGTTGGCGACCTGATCGGTAAAAACTACATAATCGCCGGCATGAAAGGTCTGCTTGCGTGTTTCCACCTTGAGTTCCACATTGGAATGAAAATAATGACCTTCCCAGGCATCGCGGTTTTTGAATGTCCCGATCCGGTACATTTCCACATCCAGGCTGATGTCTTCTGCCAGGCGGCGCATTTGCACCCTGTTGTTTTCCAGGCGGCTGAGCACGTTTTCCCAGGCCTGCGGAATGAGGTAGGCCACCGGTTTGGCAACTGAAATTGCAGGCTCGAACGTGTTGTAATACGGAATGGTTTTTTCGAAAGGCTCGGCGCGGTCGTACCACAGCCGCGGCAATCCCGACACTTCGGAGGCTTTGTATTTGGCAGCATAGCCTTTGAAAACGAGCGAATCGCGCGTTTCGCGGTCCATGCGCCAGTCGAGCACAAATTCCGCCTTTGTACGGGTGCGGTCGAGTGCCTCTGCCCGCGCCTTGGCCAGCGTTGCGTGGTTTTCATGAATAAACCGGAGCACAACATCCATAAAAGCATAGGTACTCCAAACGCGGTCTTTGAAGGGCTTGAGCATATGCGTTTCGGGCATAAAACCGATCGTATTCCAAAGCGCAGCATACCCGGTGGAGTACCGCCCGTAATCGCAAAAATCAAAGATGCCCTGGTCGGGTGTTTCCCCGGGACCGTCCACGTAGGGGATCATTTCCCAGCCCTGCTTTGCCATTTCGTCGTAGAGAAAGGGCAACATGGTTTTTTGTAAAAATGTGCCCAGCGGCGCTTCCAGTTTATTGTGTTGCGTGGCGATCAGGGTCATGGTGTACTGGTAATCAGCGCCGTTGCTGGTATGGTTATCCACGAACACATCGGGCATCCATCGGGTAAAAATGTGGTTGAAGGTGCGGGCGTTGCGCGAGTCGCATTTCAGGAAATCCCGGTTCAGGTCGTAATTGCGGGCATTGCCGCGAAAGCCGTAAGCCTCCGGCCCGTCCTGGTTGGCCCGGCTGTAGGAACCCCGGTTGAGACAACCGTCGACATTGTACACCGGGATGATCACCAGCACCAGGTGCTCCAACACCGCCTGGCGCCCGGGCTTGGTCAGCAGGTCGCGCAAAAGCAGGATGGTGGCATCGATGCCTTCCGGTTCACCGGGGTGTATGCCGTTGTTGATCAGCAGGATGCGCCGCCCGGATTGCCGGATTTTTTCGGGGTCAAACTCGCCGTCCTTTGAAACTACCGCCACATGCAGCGGGCGGCCACTGTCGGTACTGCCGACCGGGCCAAATTGCAATAGTCCCGGATGAGCAGCCGCCATTTTTTCATAGCAGGCGATGGCTTCGTCGTAGGTGAGCGTTTGGTTGGGATTGGATTCGAACGGGATCGTGAAGTTTGCCATATTTTTGGTTGGATGTGTTCGTTGGGAGCAGCTGGCCAGCAGCAGTATGCAGCACAGGAAAACCGGCAAAGGGCAGTTTTTCATTGTTAAACTTGTGTTTGGGCGAAAATAGCAGATTCTAACCTGACCGGTGAAAATTTAATAAAAACGGGGGCGCAGTTGCACCCCCGTTTTTATTAAATTTTCACCGGTCAGGTTTTGTACTTACCGTTTCACCAAGCCACCTTCGTAAAACGCCGTACCAGCCTGTACCTGAACGGAATAAATACCGGCAGGCAGGTTGCGCACATCGATGGGTTGCACCCAGCGGCCGGCAATTTTATTCGCCGTAAACGACTGCACCACCGCCCCGTTTTGGGCCACTATTTGCACGCGGGTATCGCCCGACCAGTCATCCTCAAGCACCAGTATAGCATGCTCAACAGTCGGGTTGGGCAGCAGGCGCAAGGGCAGGACCTGCGCATGGGCGAAGTGGGTGCCGGAGGTCTGGAATTCGTATGCGCCCTGGTCGGGACTGCTGTCACGCGGGTTGCCGTCGAGGTCGGTGGCCGGAGCACCGGTGTCCACGCCTTTGTCGATGCAGGGGCTTCCGGCCTGGAGGTGGTAGTCGAATACAGAGGGATCGACGAACAAGGGATCCTGGTTAAGCAGATCATTGAGCCCGATCAGTTCAAGTGCGAGGGTGGCATCCGCGCTCAGGTTACCGCCCAGGGAGACAACGGTTGGCGTCCCGTCTTCAATTTCGTAGTTCGACGGCAGGTTGTTTGCCAGAATACAGTTTTGCAATTCAAGCGTAGCCGTTGCCGTGCCGTCGGTCCATTGAGCAATGCCGCCGCCGATTGTTGCGGAGTTGTCGGCAAAAGTGCAGTTTACCGCCTTGATCGGGGAAGTAGAGGGAGCACCGTTCGTCGAGCCGGAGGCATTGTTGGAAATTGCGCCGCCCGCACCCGTGCCGAAGTTTTGGTTGATAGCGAACAATACATTTTCCAAATACACATCGCTGTTGGATACATTGAGCCCGGCGGCCTGCTCATTACAGAAATTATTGCGAATAATAGTGTTGCGAATCACCGTATTGCCACTATTCAAGGTATCATCCAAAACATAAACCGCGCCGCCGATTGTCGCCACATTCACCTCCAGAATGCAGTTATCCATGTTCAGGATATTGCCGCCCGACATAAAAATGCCGCCACCATTGTCCGATGCACTGTTTTCGGTGATTGCGCAACCCTCTACGTTCACAGTCGTGCCGGCGTTTTGCGCATAAATACTACCGCCAAACCGGGCCGAGTTGCCGGACATCGTACAGTTTTTCAGGTTCGTTATGGCTGTAAACCCGTTCGTAATCGCGCCGCCGCTGGTAGCAGCCGTATTTCCCGTAAAGCTGCAATTTTCATACGTGCCGAATGTACCGGCATCGTAGTTCCCTACGGCGCCGCCAAAAGCGGCGGAGCCGCCGGAAAAAGTACAATCCGTGATGTTGTAGACAGTCCCGAAAGCATTGTGGATAGCGGACCCGGCGCTGGTTGCCGAACTGTTGGTAAGAAAGGTGCAGTCTTTGATCTCCACGTTGGCGCCGGTGTTGTACATACCGCCGCCGCGCGAGCTGGAGCCGATCACCGAATTTTCTTCAAACAAGCAATTCTCAATTACCAATATACCGCTAATGGATGTCCCGCTGTTGTATAAGCCGGCGCCGCGGTTGGCCATATTGGCTTTGAAGGTAGAGTTCCTGATTACACCGGTTGGTTGAAAATTGAAAATAGCGGCGCCAATCGGTGATGCGGAAGCATCGGCCACTACGTTGTTTTCAAAAAGGCAGTTGTCTATGGTAAACGGAAATTCTTCATCGCGGCCGTCATTGTACATGGCGCCGTAGCGGGTTGCGGTGTTGCCTTTAAAGGTCGTATTGGTGAGGGTAAACGGTGTTTGCCAGGTATACAACGCGGCGCAAGGGTTTGCCCCGGCGGTATTGTTTTCGAACAGGCAGCTGTCGATCGTCAGCATGTCGGAAGCCCTTACGTACACACAACCCCGGATCGTAGTATTTTCCCGGAAAACGCTTTTTCGGATCGTGATCCCATTGGCCAGCCCAATGGCATAAATACCGGCGCTGAGCAGGCTGGTTGTATTTTTTTCAAAAACACAATTTTCAATAATAAGACCGCTGGCAGCGTCATCTATCGCAGCCAGCGAACCGCCGTATTCGCCGTTGTTGTCGGTGAAAAGGCAATTGGCAACGGTGAGTTTGGCGCCTGCTGTTATCCCACCCCCGTAGTTGGTTTGAATCTGAGTGGTATCACCCACATTTGTGTTGCCGCCCGAAATTGTAAAGCCATCCACCACAGCGCGGTCCGCCGGATCGGCACTGGGCAACAACTCAATTACGTGAATGGAATTGTCGGTGCGGTTGGCGGTGAAATTGCCCACGACATCATCGCCGGCGAGGTCTCCGCTGAGCACCGTGACATTCGTTTGCGGGTTGCGCGCGGAGAGCATGTTTTCCGTGCCGTTAAAGCCGCCGTACAGGGCCACACCGGCTTCCATGAACAAGGAGTTATTGGCTGTGCCGGCATCGGCTTTATAAGTGCCGGCCGCTACCCAAACCTGGTCGCCCGGGACCGCCGCACTCAGCGCAGTGTACAATGTGGTGTAGGCATTGGCCCAGGAGGTGCCGTCGTTGGCGCCTGCGGCATCTTGCTTCACATAAATTGTTTTTTGGGCGAATGCAGTACTCAGGGTTAAAAGGAACAGAAAAACGGGTAAAACGAGCTTCATAACAAAGTAGGTTGGTAAACGAATGAATTTGAACTCGTGAATATAAAAAACATCCCGCTGCTTCCTTACGGGGAATACAGCGGGATGTTAATTACGTACTTAATTCAGGCTGGAGAGCCCCTATTTTTTCATCAAAGTACCCTCGTGCAAATCCGTTCCCAACAACACCTGAACAGAATACACGCCGGCCGGCAGCTGCCGCACATCGAGCGGATAAGCCCAGCGGCCTGCGGGTTTGGCCGTGTTGAAGGTGCCGACTACAGCGCCGTTTTGCGCAATGATCTGAATACGGGCATCGCCGGAAAAATCATTTTCCACCACCAACAAGCTGCGTTCAACTGCCGGGTTCGGCATCAGGCGCAGCGGCAGCAACGATGCCTTCGGGCTGTGCGTAGCGATCGTACCCCACTCATAGGCACCCTGATCGGGCGGGCCCTGGCGCGGAAGGCCATCAAGGTCGTTAGCAGGAGCGCCGGTGGCAACACCTTTATCAATGCATGGGCTGCTTGCTTTCAGGTGAAAGTCGAAGGCTGCAGCATCCACAAACTGCGGATCGAGCTGGAGCAGGTCATTCGTGCCGGTCAGCACGGTCAGCAGCGTCACGTCGCCCGAAAGGTTACCGCCATTGGAGATCACGGTCGGTGTGCCGTCTTCGAGTTCATAATCCAGCTGAGGCAGGTTGTATAAAATTGTATTTTGAAGTTCCAGAACAGCATTGCCGCCCAGCGGGTCTTCCCATTGCGCCAGGCCTCCACCAATAACAGCCGAGTTTTCAGAAATAGTAGAGTTGACGATCTTGACGGTTGCGGTTTTGCCGTTGGTGGCATTATTGATCAAAGCGCCGCCGGCGCCGGCGCCGAAGTTTTGGTTGCGGACGAACAGGCAGTTGGTGATCGTCACATCGGCATCGCTCAGGTCAAGCCCGGCGCCTTGCGTGAAGGCAAAGTTGTCTTGAATAATACAATTGTTGATATTCGTCACGGCCAGATCGAGGCTGTCTTCGCTGATCTGCATGGCGCCGCCGCGGTCTGCGGTG
Source organism: Lewinellaceae bacterium (assembly GCA_016716135.1). Lineage (GTDB taxonomy): Bacteria > Bacteroidota > Bacteroidia > Chitinophagales > Saprospiraceae > M3007. The sequence goes on from JADJWX010000004.1 coordinate 454,008, forward strand.
TTCAGTTCGAAAACACTGTTTTCAAGGTTAAATACAATACCGGCGCCGATATTTACCCCGCCGCCATTGCTGTCGGCATTATTGCCTACAAATCTGGATTTGCGGACAGTGATTGCGGTAGAGTCATTTTGACAAAAGATACCGCCGCCGAAGTTGGCCGTATTCGCTTCGAAGAGGCAGGAATCCACCTCAATCGAACCGAGAAACCCGTTGAGTATAGCGCCGCCGCTGGTGCCTGCCGAGTTGCTCAGGAATTGACAGCCTTTGTATGTTCCGATGTTGCCGACCCCCTGGTTGAGCACTGCACCGCCGAACGTGGCTTCGTTGGCTTCGAAAACCGTATTTTGAAAATCGAAAAGAATGCCGGACCGGAAAAAGACGGCGCCGCCGTTGTCTGTCGCAATGTTTCCAACAAAATACGAGCCGTTATCACCGAGGAAAGTACCGGTATTTTGGTTGCTGATAGCGCCGCCGAATTGGGAGGTATTGCCTTCAAAAGTGCAGTTAACCAGGTTGACCTGGGCCGTAAAACCGTTTATCATGGCTGCGCCATTGGTCATCGAGGCATTTTCCATGAACGTGCAATTTTCATAGGTAGCATCAATGCCGGTACCAAAGTTGGCTATGCCGGCGCCGAAAGCCGAGCTGTTCGACTCAAACAGGCACCCTTTGGCCAGAAACAGGCAGGTGTCGCCAACATACATGCCGGCGCCGCCGCTGGGGGCGGTATTGCCTTTGAACGTAAGGTTGGTCATGTCGAAAGTTGACTTCGAAACAAACATGCCCGAACCGCCGTAGTTGGTCGTAGTGTTGTTTTCAAACAAGCAATTTTCGATCGAAAACTGGCTGTCAAACTCGCGCCCGTCGTTGTACAAACCACCGGCGTTGGAGCCACTGTTGCCACGGAAGATCGAATTTTTCATGCTATACGTGCCCTGCCAGTTGTAAAAACCACCGCCAAAACCGGTTGCTGTGTTGTTTTCAAGAATACAGTTGTCTACCTCAAGCATGTCGCCGCCATCGCGCCCGTCGTTATACCAGCCGGCAGCAGCATTGGCGGTATTTCCCCGGATAATGGTATTCGTGACTATTGAAATGGTGGAGAAAGTATACAACCCGGCACAGGTATTGGCAGGGGCAGCATTATTTTCAATCAGGCAACTGTCGATGGTAATATTGGCGCACACCCGCACTTGCAGGCAGCCGCGGTTGGTCGTGTTGTTCCGGAAAATGCATTTGTTCACTTCGCCGTCAATCAGGCCAAAAAGATACGCGCCGGCGGAATTGGTTGTTCCTGCGTTGCTTTCAAACAGGCAGTTGTCAATAACAACACCGCTGGCCGACACACCCAGGGCCATGACACCCGCTCCGGATTCGGCGAAGTTGTGGGTAAAGGTGCAATTACGCACCGTCAGCCGCTCCGTGGCCAAAATACCACCGCCCCGGCGGCTGGAGTCCGGGTTGGCAGCGCCTTCCAGCGTATGTCCGCCCATGATCGTAAACCCGTCCACCTGTGCAGCGCCGGCAGGTACTGTGGCGGGAATCATCTGAATGACATGCCGCGAGTTGTCCGTGCGGTTCATAGTGAAGTTCCCGGCGACATCGTCGCCGTTCAGGTCACCACTCAGGATGGTCGTATTGGTTGCCGGATTCCGTGCAGCCAGGGTAGCTTCGGTTCCATTAAAGCCACCGTATACTGCCACGCCGGCCATGAGGGTGAAGGAGTTGTTTGCCGTAGCTGCGTCGGGTTTGTACGTGCCGGCTGCTACCCAGATTTGGTCGGCAGGCGTAGCGGCGGCAAGCGCCGCATCCAGGGTGGTGTAGGCATTTGCCCAACTGGAGCCGTCGTTGGCGCCGGCTGCGTCGTATTTAACAAAAATTTGTGCGGATAAACTGCCGGTCAGGCCGAGCAGCAGGAAAAAAAGTAAAATCTGCTTCATGGTTAAAAATTTTATTGTTCGGGTGATAGACAAAATAAGGCTGTGAAAATGGCACTTGCTGCCGGATTTTTTTTCAGGGCCGGAAAGTTATCGACTAAAATGCCCAAAATGGCAAGGTGGCCATTGAATTTACGGCCGGAATTAGGAAAAAAATTAGCCATCCGACCAGATGGATTTTAACAATCGCTGCATTTCCAGTTTCCAGGCATTGCTGTTTCCAAGAAAATTATTGTGCATAAAACTGAATACCAGGATCCGCCCGCGCCTGGTCCGCAGGTAGCCGCTCAGGCAATGTACGCCGCTCATGGTGCCGGTTTTGGCAAAAACCGCAGGCCGCCCGTCCGGGCCCGCATACCAGTTTTGAATGGTGCCGGAAATCCCGCCGGCCGGAAACAGGGCGAACAGGTGCTCCGGCGATTGTTCCAGGTATAATTTTCGCAAAAGTGCCGTCAGAAACCGCGGGCTAACCAGGTTGTACCGCGAGAGGCCTGAGCCATCCACCCAGCGCGGCGGATCGGGCAGGCCTGCAAACAGGCTGTCTTTTGCCCAGGCAATCAACGGTGCCTGGCCCAGCGTATCGAATTTCTCCCCGGAACAAACGACCAGGAGTTGCTCGGCAATAAAATTATCGCTCTGGTGCATCAGGCGCCGGTATACAGTGTCGGCAGGTGTGGCATACCATCTGTTCGGGAGTTCCCGGAGGCTGATTTCGGGCACGTCCACAAACGGTGGAAACGGTGGAAAGGCGACCTCTACCGAATCGTTCAGCAAGCGGTGCGCGTACGAGCCCGGGCTGTGCATCGGCATGTCAAAACAATCGTTCGGCCGAAAATCCGGATACTTCGGCACTTCAATGGTGGGCTCCAATGCCCGGCGTTGCACGGTTTTTACCGGCTCCAGCGGCAAAATCTGTTGCTGCGCGGTATCGGGCCGAAGGACCCAATTGGAGCCATCCCAGCACAGGGTAAGCATGTTGCCATAAACCGGCAGCACTGAAATCTCGGCAGAATAACCGCTGGAAAAATCATCCCACATCCAGCCGGGGCCGAAGCGGTCAAGGGCGGCGGCGCCGGCCGGAAGCATAAAAAACCGGCTGGCAAATGCATGTTTTTTATAAAAATCCGGAGGGGGTTGCCAGGCCTGAAAAAGCGGGTGCAGGGTAGTCGGGTCGCCGGTACCGGAAACGATGTAAAAACCTTCCGGCTCGGAAGTATCCGGGCCACCAAAGGCATACCGGAAACGCGGGATGGAATCGCCCAGCACAGCCAGGCTGGTGGCCAGGGTCAGGATTTTGGTGTTGGACGCCGGGGTGAAATAGCGGTTGGCATTTACGGCGCATAGTTCCTGCCCGGTTTGGGCGTCGAGCAGGTGAAAGCCGGTAAAGCCTCTTTGAAAAACCGGAGAGTTTTCAATTTCCGGCTTCAATTTTTTTTGAAAAAAACGAGTGCTGCGGCGGGAAGCGGAACAGGCGCCAAGGCAGCATGCCAAAAGCAGAAAACAAAATACAGGCACCCGAAATGTCAAACCCATAGTGACAATTTTAAAAAATCGGCATGCAAAATACTGCACAAGTTTTCACTGTGGCGGACAATTTCCAACGTAGGCAGCAGCAAAATTGATACGGTTAAAAATTCAGGAAAACAGCGATTCCACAAAGGCCCGCTTGTTGAAAATCTGCAACTGATCAATGCGCTCCCCTACCCCAATGTACCGGATGGGAATTTTGAACTGGTCGCTGATCCCGATGGCCACGCCGCCTTTGGCGGTACCGTCGAGTTTGGTAAGTGCCAGGGTCGTAATGGGCGCCACTTCGGTGAAATGTTTGGCCTGCTCGAAAGCATTCTGGCCGGTCGACGCATCGAGCACCAGCAGAACATCGTGGGGTGCGCCGGGCAATTTTTTATCGATCGAGCGGTGAATTTTACCCAGTTCCTGCATGAGATTGACTTTGTTGTGGAGGCGGCCCGCAGTATCAATCAGGGCAACATCACAGTTGTGCTCGATGGCGTACTGCGTGGTTTCGTAGGCCACCGCGCCGGGGTCGGCATGCATGCCTTTGGAGTAAAAATCGCAGCCGACGCGTTCCGACCAGATTTTAAGCTGATCGACGGCCGCTGCCCGGAAAGTATCGGCAGCGCCCAGCACCACTTTGTGCCCGCGTTGTTTGAATTGCGCCGCGAGTTTGCCGATGGTGGTGGTTTTGCCCACGCCGTTTACACCGATCACCAGCACGACGTAGGGCTTCTTTCCGGCAGGAATGTCAAAATCATCCGCGTCTACGGTGTTATTTTCAGCCAGCAGCTGCACAATCTCGTCGCGCAGCAGGTTGTTCAGTTCGTCGGTATTCACATATTTGTCGCGTGCCACCCGCGCCTCAATACGTTCGATAATGCGGACCGTGGTGTCGAGGCCTACATCGGCTGCAATGAGTGCGGCCTCCAGTTCATCCAGCACCTCCACGTCGACCGTGCTTTTGCCGGCCACGGCGCGGGTTATTTTTCCGAAAAAACTCTCTTTGGTTTTTTCCAGCCCCTTGTCGAGGTCTTCTTTTTTTTCGCGGTTAAAAAATTTGTCGAAAAAGCCCATTTACAACTGTTTGGAATGGTTTAAGCGGTTAAACGTTTTGTTTAAATAACATCAAATTTCGCCGTAGAGGCGCCGGACCGAGTCCATCAAAACAGCTTTTTTACGCCGCGACACTTCAATGGTTTCACCGTTTTCAAGGATGAGATAACCACCTTCGCCTTTGATATACGTTTTCATGTAATTCATATTGACGATATGCTTCTTGTGCACCCGGACAAAATTGAGGCGAAGCAGGGTGTCTTCATACGCTTTGATCGTTTTGCTGGCCGTGATTTTATTTCCGGTTTTCAGGATAAAATGCGTGTAGTTGTCTTCCGCTTCCAGGCGTACAATTTCCCGCAGGCGTACAAAATGGACACCGTCCAGACCCGAAATGCCAATTTTTTCGAAGGCATTGGGCATGTTGGGCGAGTAGTTTTGCTGGAGCAATTCCACCCGTTTTTTGGTATTTGCGCCTTTGGAGCCGGTATTTACCCGGCTAACGGCACGCCGCAGGTCATCCGGCTCAATGGGTTTGAGCACGTAATCCAGGGCTGAGAAATCAAAAGCCGTCAGGGCGTATTGGTTGTACGCCGTCACAAAAATGATGTCAAAAGGGATGTCTTCCATTTGCTGCAAGCCCTGAAACACCAGGCCATCGGGCAGTGCGATATCCAGAAATGCCACATCGAATGGCGTTTCATCCTCTCCGTTGGTCAGTCGCAGCAGGTCGGCATTGGAGCCGCCGGTAGCTACTACCTCCACGTCCGGACAATATTTTTCAAGCAGGTTTTGAAGATTCTGGAGGCCTTCCGGTTCGTCTTCGATAAGGAGTGCGCGCGTCATAGGATTGAAATAGATTGGTAAACAGATACCCGGCGCTGGCAAGTGCCGGTTTTTGGAATGAACAAAGTTCGGATATCTGGCTAAAAAAACAGAGGCTCCCGGCATTTTTACCGCGAGCCTCTGTTTAAAATCCTCAACAAAAAGCTATAGTTCTTTGACTTTCAAACGCATACCGATTGTAATGGAATCACAATTATTGATTTTACGCAGAACGTCGATCGGGGTGCCATACTGGCGGGCAATATCTTCCAGCGATTCGTTTCGGCGGACGGTATGGTATTGAAACTGTTTGAATTGGGCCGCTTCGGCGGGGTTGATCACCGGTACCGGGTCGGCGGCTATGGCGCTGGACATCTGCGCGTCGCCCGGTTTGGATGCTGCAGCGGAGGGCTTGTTTGCGTTGCCGCCTTCCTGGCGCGGGGCAGCAATGCGAAGCGGTGAGTGCTTGAACACATACACCGGACGCCATACATTCAGACGCTGGCCGGCCTGGACCAGGTCGGATGTCAGTTTGTTCCAGGATTTGAGGTGCACCGGATGGCAGCCAAGCATGGCAGCTACCTGGTTGATGTGGTCGGTTTGTTGTACGGAAACGGAAAGTTGCCAGTACCGGCCATCGCCCAGATTGGTATTGGGTGTTGCATTCAGGCCTTCCACGGTGTAGCGTTTGCCGCCAAGGCCATTCAGATACCGCAGGAAAGAGGGCATTACCCGTTCAGGAAGCAATACGTAATAGCCATCTTCGCTTGCCGGGACATAATCCCGCTTAAACCCGGCATTCAGGGTGCGGATCACGCCATAGTCCAGTCCTGTGGCATCGGCAATATCCCGGAAGGAAATATTTTCAAAAACTTTCACATAAGTCGTGAGTTGCTCGTCATAATCCGGTTCAACCAGTTCCAGGTTGTGCATCGGAAAGTAATTGCAGATGTACGTTGCGGCAATAAAAGCCGGGACATAGTTGCGCGTTTCCTGTGGGAGGAAACGTTGCAGTTTCCAAAAATCGCGGCTGTGGGCCCGTTTGATGGCCGAATTTACACGCCCCGGGCCGCTGTTGTATGCAGCCAGGGCAAGCGCCCAGTCGTTGTACTGTTTATAGAGATTCTTTAAATATTTTACGGCGGCTTCCGTACTTTTTACGGCATCACTCCGCTCATCCACGGTCGAATTTTGCCGCAAGTCATAATCTTTTCCGGTGTACGGCATAAACTGCCAGAGCCCGGTTGCGCCCACGCGCGAAACAGCCTTGGCATTCAGAGCAGATTCAACCACAGCAAGATATTTCAGGTCTTCAGGCAGGCCGTGTTCCTTGAGTTTTTCTTCGAAAAGCGGGAAATAGGTGAGCCGACGCCCCAGCATTACAGCTGTTTTTTGCGATTTGACCTGTACATACGTACGCACATAACTGTGCACAACGCCGTTTACTTTCAGGTCGAGGCATCCTTTCATGGCGCCCAGGCGTTCGCGTAATTCGGCATCGGTTGGAAGTTTGGAACCGGTAGTCGGGGCAAGTTCGGGGTTTTCGGCCTCGGAGGAGGAATCGGTTTCATCCTGTTGTGCTGTTACCGGCGCAGCCGCAATCAACAATAAAACACAGACAAGCCAGTAAACAAGAGATTGTTTTCGCAGCATGAGAGACAAGACTCAAAATTTTGAAGTAAGGAAAGTGGATTTCTTAATGATTAAGGTATCAGAGGCGTAAGAACGGGCAGAAACAAATATTATTTTAAGATTAAGATAATGCCGCCCAAAAATCCCCCGAAAAGGGGGTGAAATCGGAAAGTGGGATTGCAAAAGTCGCCTATTTGCCTGAAACTAGTATGTATCCGGCCTGAAATTAACACTTTTGCCCTCTTGGCGGCATTTATACGAAATTTTGTTTTGCCCGATAAAAAGTTGAAACCGGTAGCAGTTTTTTGGGGAATATGTGTACTTTTGCGCGGCTTTTTAACACGGTATCTGGCGCCCGGTGGCTGACTACCGTCCTTCCAACACCGGAACACCAAACATCATTTCGTTTTATGGCAAATATCGGTCGTATCAAACAAATTATCGGCGCTGTTGTAGACGTGGATTTCAGCCACCCGGACAGCAAACTGCCGGAAATATTGAATGCCCTTGAAATCAGCCGCGCAGATGGCACCAAGCTTGGTACTTGAAGTACAACGGCACCTGGGCGAAGACAGCGTTCGCACTATTGCAATGGACTCCACCGACGGCCTCACCCGGGGCATGGAGGCCGTAGACACCGGCGCTCCAATCGCTATGCCGACAGGCGAAGCAGTACGTGGCCGCCTGTTCAACGTGGTCGGCGAAGCTATCGATGGCATCGGTAAAGTAGAGAAAACCAAAGATGCTTATGTCATCCACCGCAAACCACCGGCTTATGAAGACCTGTCGACCGAACGGGAAATCCTGTACACCGGTATCAAAGTTATCGACCTGATCGAGCCCTATGCAAAAGGCGGAAAGATCGGTTTGTTTGGCGGCGCCGGCGTAGGCAAAACGGTGTTGATCATGGAACTGATCAACAATATCGCAAAAGCATACGACGGTATGTCCGTATTTGCCGGTGTGGGCGAACGTACCCGCGAAGGCAATGACCTGCTGCGCGAAATGATCGAATCCAACGTAATCAAATACGGCAAAGACTTCGTTCACTCCATGGAAGAAGGCGGCTGGGACCTGAGCAAGATAAAACCGAACTCAAGAAAAGCCAGGCCACCCTGGTTTTCGGCCAGATGAACGAACCCCCCGGCGCCCGCGCCCGGGTAGCTCTTTCCGGTCTGACCATGGCCGAATATTTCCGCGACGGCGATCTGAGCGATCCTGCCGGCGGCCGCGACATCCTGTTCTTTGTCGACAATATTTTCCGCTTCACCCAGGCCGGCTCCGAGGTATCTGCCTTGCTCGGCCGTATGCCCTCCGCCGTGGGTTACCAGCCGACGCTGGCCACGGAAATGGGGATCATGCAGGAACGGATCACCTCGACCAAACGCGGTTCCATCACCTCCGTACAAGCCGTTTACGTACCTGCGGATGACTTGACGGACCCTGCCCCGGCAACTACCTTTGCGCACCTTGACGCCACCACGGTATTGAGCCGTAAAATCGCTTCGCTGGGTATCTACCCGGCTGTGGACCCGCTCGACTCCACGTCGCGTATCCTTGACCCGAACATTATCGGAGAAGAGCACTACCGCTGCGCACAACGCGTAAAAGCCATTTTGCAGCGCTACAACGAACTGCAGGATATCATCGCCATTCTCGGCATGGAAGAACTGTCGGACGAAGACAAACTCGTCGTAACACGCGCCCGCCGCGTGCAGCGCTTCCTGTCGCAACCGTTCCACGTAGCCGAACAGTTTACCGGCCTCAAAGGCGTATTGGTTCCGATCGATGAAACGATCCGCGGGTTCAATATGATCATGGACGGCGAACTGGACGAATACCCAGAGGCAGCCTTCAACCTCGTCGGCAACATCGACGATGCCATTGCCAAAGGCAAAAAATTGATGGCTGAAGCTCAAGCTTAAAATTGGTTAGAACATCAGAAGGTTACCGGTTGGAGGGTTAAACGGTTTTTCCCCTTCATGGAATGGCCAAAAACTTCAAACCAGTAACCTTCAAACCAGATATTTAATATGAACCTTACCATATTATCGCCGGAAAAACAGATTTTTTCCGGAACGGTCAAGTCGGTTAAAGTCCCCGGAGCAGGTGGCCAGTTTGAAATGCTGGAAAACCATGCGCCGATTGTCTCCTCATTGCAAGCCGGAGAAGTGCGAATCATCAAAGACAACGGTGAAAAACTCACGTATTCGGTGAGCGGCGGCTTTGTGGAAATGCTGAACAACGACGTTTCGTTGCTCGTGTCCGGCGTTCGGGAGAATGCCTGAACTTTTCACCCACCGATGTATCGGTGGGTGAAAAAACATAAAAAGAAACGGCGCATGGCAGGTTGTCATGCGCCGTTTCTTTTTTACAAAACAAGCAGTCGCGTTTTTTTTATTTCAAAAGCAGTTTGCCCGTCCAGCGTCCATTTTCGGTTACCAGTTGGAAAACATAAGCACCGGCAGGGAGTCCCTGCCGTTCAAACCGGAATTGTGTACCGGTAAAGAATTCCTGCACGGCCAACCGGCCAACCACATCGCGAAGTTCGAAAACGGCTTTGCCCGCAACAGGCAACGGAATTTCAAAATTTACCGCGTCAGCAGCCGGGTTCGGATACACCCGGAGCGGGGGCAAGCCTTTCGGGCCGGCATCGGTGTTTACAAGAATAAAATGATCGCCGATCGTATGAAATGTGGTGTTGGTGATCACCGGGTCGTTGAAGTCAAAGTAAATCGCTGCGGAATTTTCGATGCGCTTGCCATCCGCCAGATCAGGCATCTGTGCCACCCGGAATTTTATAAACCCATGCGAAGCCGGTTCATTCACGTTGCTGTCTGGCAGCATGATATTGTTGAACCGAAACCGCAACACATTGCCGTCGAGTATGGAAAACTCGTAGGGATGGCTGCCCGCGCCCGGCCGCACCGAGCGCACGTCGAGCAGCGCCGAAAGGGTGTCCAAAATCACCACTTTAAAGGCGGTGTCGGTGCCTGTATTCTGAAACCGGATCAGGTATTCCAGGTCGGTATTTGCCTCCACCAGATTTTCGGCCCCATAGCCGCGCGGGAAGGCCTGTTTGTCGTTGGGATCGTACGAGCCGATATTCTGGCGGCAATCCCTGGTTTGAAACGGATTGGCAGTGTTCATTGGGAACAACGTAACCAGGCCCGGGGTATTCAGGCCCCCGCAGCCTTCCAAAGCAGTCGCGACGATACCACCCCAAGGATGGTTGACCTCTTGCCTGGCTTGAATGCGCCAGGTAGCGCCGTTTGCCGGAACGGCCAATTCCTGACCCTGACTGCTGGTCAGCTGGAACGTTCCCGACTGAAACATGATCACATCTTCCACAACGACAAAATCGAGGGGTTGCGCCATATTTCCCGCTCCTTCATTCAAAATGGACAGCCGTACGGAATCGCCATCGCACAAGGCCTGCACCTCCACGTGCGCGCCCGACCAGGCCGGCGGCGGGTTGCAAATGGTGTACGGCAACACACTCGCGTTCGAGCAGTGCGTAAAACCCAGCGGCGCATTGCAATTGAGGTTGAAATAAACTTCAAACGGCACGCAAGCGCCGGGCGCTAAATTTCCCACACTAAATGAATAGGTATTATTGCCAATGGATATACCCGGAATGTTGGAACCGGAAAAGTCAAAATAGGGGTCCAGCCTGACTTCTACCTGAACATCCTCCACGGTCATGGCACTGAGGTTACAAGCCTGAACGGTATAGGTATTGAACGCGCAACGGCGCAAAAAAGGTGTGGAGAGGTCAACCGTCAGGAGCGGGCATTCGGTATTTAAACCGACCGGTATATCCTGGCTGGCTGTTTGGTTGGGGTTTATCGCAACGATGTACGTTGTCGGGCAGCTTTGACCATAGTTCCAGGAAAGGTCCAGGGTAATTTCAACCAGGGTATCCTCCGGGCATATCGCCTGAAAAAACGCGCCGGTAATGTCGGTCGTCAAATGGTACACTTCACCGGTGACCAACCCGGTCACAATCGCGTGTTCATTTGGCAAGGGGCCTTCCCCGGCGTCGCGGGCACAGTTGCCGCTGGCATCCACAAACACGGTGCCGTAAACCCCCTGATTGAAGGTATCTGCAGGATTTTGCCGAAGTATCTGCACGTATTCAAACAAAAAATCGCGGGGCCCTAACGCTATGGTTGCAATGCCGTTTTCCACCAGATACACGCTATCGGCTTTGACTTCCACCTCGTATGCATCGCCGGGAATCCCGTCGCCGTTCATGTCGAGTTTCGGAAAAACAAAGGGATTTGCACCCTGGCTGCCGCACCAGTCGATCAGCGACCACGTGCGCTGCACCCGGCTATAGGCGCCCGAACAGGCTGCCGTAAACTGCTGATCCTGATAGAAACTGCTGAACGGCAAGGGATTGCCGATGACCTGAAGGCTGTCCAGCAGCGGATCACCGGGATAAAAATCGGCCGGTAAGTGCAGGGTGTATTCCTCCAGAATCCGGATATCCTGCCGGACCTGGGGGCTGCTGTTGCCCGAGAGGTCGGTAGCGACAAAGGTGCGGGTAAGGCGCGAAGGCGTCCCGCAGTTATCGTTTACCACTTCGACCGTTTGGACAATTTCGGCAAGGCCGCAATTTTCAAAAACAGTGGGTACGCCGAACAGCGTATTCAATTGCGCCGTATCGTTCGGATTCACATTCAGCGCGGCATACGCCGATTGGGACAATGCCTGGTCGGGCGGCGCCAACAGCGCAGGGCCGATTTTGTCCTCTACGATCACTTCTGCCCAGCATTCGTTCCAATTTCCGGCGCAATCATAGACGCGAAGCACCACAGTAACCGGCCCTGCGCCCACATCATCGCAGCAAAAAATCAGATTACTGCTAAAATCATCCGGTGCGGCGTCCGAATCACAAGGGCCGTCGGTAAGCCGGCGCACCAACAGCGTGTCAAGACAGCACAAATCATAACTGCCATCATCAATAAAAATCGCGGGCAATACAGTCTGCGTCACGGGGCTCAGGCTGACATACACGATTCCGTCGCAAATAGCCACCGGTGGCGTTACATCGGGGTTACATTGCGCCGACAGGCGGGAGAACGGCAGCAGCAGGAGCATGCTCCAAAAAAAACGTATGAGATACGGGTGCATGGGAGTTGGTTTGAAATTCGAAGATAAAAAGGTTGTCATTGGATTACGATTTGTGCGATTGAATCGCATGGTTCAACGGATCACCGGGGGGCCCTGTCAGATGACCAATAGATTTTGACGCTACAAAAGTCTGCACTACAGGGAAGCGCGGCAAAATCAAAAATTCAATTTTGTAGACTACTTTTTTAATTTTTTAAAAACTAACTATTTGTAAATTAGTCTTTTAATTTTAACTTAAACTTTTACATTTTAGAATTTTGCATCTTTGGCGCCAGGTAAATTTCCGTTATCAAAATGACCACCTGCGATGGAAAACAGTCCGGTTTTTACGTTGATCCACTCCTTTACACCCGTCGAACTTCGCGATGTGCGAAAATTTCTCCAGTCGCCTTTTTTCAACCAGCGGCAAGATATCATTGACCTTTTCGAAGCGCTGGCGGCCAATCAGGCACCCGAAAAAACGGCCCTTTGGTCGCAGCTGTACCCCGGCACCGCATTCGACGACCAAAAACTCCGGCTCCTGATGAGTTACCTGCACCGGTTGCTGGAACAATACCTGACCACAAAAGAAGCCGCCGCCGAACCGCTCGACCACCAATTGCGCCTGGTGGTGGCCTACCGCAAGCGCGGCATGGCAAACGCTTTTGAGCGGGCATACAAAACCCTGGAGCGCCGACTGGAAGCACAAACGTTGCGCAACGTAAACTACCACGACAATCGCTACCTGCTCAAATGGGAAGCCCACCAGTTGGCAAATACACTCAACCCAAACGATGTATCGCGGCTGCTCGAACTGTCGGAGGAGGTTGAGGTGATTTACCTGGCGCAAAAGCTCCGCCTGATCTGCCTGCTTGCCGCGCATGGCGCGGTGTATCAGTCCGATTTTCAGATCGACCGGCAAGTGGAAGTTTTGGCCCGGGCCGAACAAAAACAATTTGCGGAAGTGCCGGCAATTGCCCTCAACCTGCATTGCTACCGGATGCTTTGCAATCCGGATGAAGAGGTGCATTTTCTGCGGTTTAAAACCCTGCTCTTTGAACAAGCCGGACGGTTTTATGACGAAGAAATGCACGGTTTTTACATCCTGGCCATCAATTATTGTGTCCGGCAAATCAACGCAGGTGTAAGCCGGTTTTACCGGGAAGCGCTGGAATTGTACAAGGAGGCCCTCTCAAAAGCGTACCTGCTGGAAAACGGGGTACTCTCCCGGTTTACCTACCACAACGTGGTGGCCGCCGGGTTGCAAACCGGCGAGCTGGATTGGGTGCGCTATTTTATAAATGAATACAAAAACCAGTTGGAAAAACGGTACCGGGAAAGTTCGTTTAGTTTCAACCTGGCCCGGCTCGAATATGCCCAACGCAACTACGGTTTTGTGCTGGAACTGCTGCAAAAAGCCAACTACCGCGATCCGCTGCTCAACCTGGCTGCCAAAACTTTGTTGTTAAAAACCTACTACGACCTAGGCGAGCACGAGCTCCTGCAATCGCACCTCGATGCCATGCGCAATTATGTCCACCGCAAACGCGTGTTGGGGTACCACCGAAGCAACTACCTGAACATCATCCGGTATACCGAAAAACTCACCCAACTGCACCGCAGTGACCGCAAAGCAATTGCCGCGCTGAAAAATGCCGTCGAGCAGGAGACCGTGCTGACCGAAAAAGCCTTTTTTCAAAACGTACTCCATGTCATGCAATAGCAAGGCTTTGTACCGATTCTACCCGTGAATCCCGTACCTTTGCCCGGCATTTATTATTTAACCAGAAAGTGATGAAAAAACTGCTCTTTTTGCTGCCGGTTGCGGCATTGTTGATACAGGCCTGTTCGAATGATTTTGATGTTGCTGCGCCCTGGAAAGAGGTACCGGTAGCCTATGCGATCCTTTCACCAAAAGATACTGCCCAGTACATCCGCGTGGAAAAGGCGTTTCTCGATCCGAATGTGAATGCACTGGAAATCGCCCAAATTGCCGACTCGCTGTATTACCCCGAAAGTGCCATTGCGGTAAACCTCGAACGGGTTTCCAACGGGCAGCGTATCCAACTGCAACGCGTAGACGGCAACCTGGAAGGTTATGTGCGTACCGGTGGTGTTTTCGCTACGCAACCCAACTGGCTGTACAAAACCAAGGAACAAATTTTTGAAGGAGAAAAATACCGCCTTGTCATCCAGCGCAACGATGGGAAACCGGACATAAGCGCCGAAACAACCATCCCCTCGGAGTTTATCATGCGCAGCCCGAATCCGGCCGATATTCCTCCGGTTATCTCGTTTTTACGAGATATTTCTCCCACCGTCGAGTGGCGTACGGATGTAAACGGCGTCTATTTCAACATCCAGTTTCAAATCCGCTATCGCGAAAATGCAGCAAACGGAACCCTGATCAAACGCGATACACTATACTGGACGCCCGCCCCAAATGTCAAACGCAGCGACCAGCAGGTGGCCGGCAACCTGTACCGGGGAAGTTTTGTCGTCAGTACCGAATCGTTTTACCGGTTTCTGGTCGAAAATATCCCGCCGGCTTCAGACCGGTTCCGCTTTTTTGACGGCATCGACATTGTTATGGAAGGTGGCGGCGCCGAAATTGAACGGTACCTGGAAACTGCAGCCGCAAATTCCGGGATCACCGGAGCCGAAGTTATTCCCACATACACCAACCTTTCCGAAGGCTTCGGGATTTTCACGTCCAAAAACCGGGTGATCCTGAATAAAGTGCGCGTTTCTTCCCAAACCATAACCGATATGAACAAACAATCCCCGGAACGCGATTTGAACTTCCAGTAACGTGTGTGCCGCTTGCATGCCAAAAGAGCCGGGTCGTTCGAGTAACACCCGGCTCTTTTTTTTATAAAACGTCTTGAATGCGCTATTTGACAAAATTTGTTGGAAACGAATATTTGACTAAAAGCATTTTTGTCATTCACAATAATTCTTTTTCTCCCGAATCAACAGCGCCCGGGCATTGATCAAAAAAAAGTCCCTGAAAGCGCCATAAGCAAACAATGTCGCTATTCCGTGTACAAAAAACAATAAAAACAACTGCGGAAAAACGCGCCAAAAGCAAAACCTGATTCTTCACAACCTTCAAAATTTGTCATTGTGCAAGGAGGGCTTGTATCGCATTTTTGTATCGTGAAAAGTGGGAATTAATGAATTCCCGCAGTGCGATATGTTCATGGGATTGTATTAATTCAGGTGAGAGAGCAAGTCCTCTCAAAAAGTTTGAGAGGACTTGCCAAATTTGCTTCAATATTAAACAGTTTGTTAAGGGATTTTTTTTCGCAACATTTCTTTCTTAACCGCCGTTTAATTGTCGCTAAGGTTGCAAAAGCAGTAATTTCCTGCCGCATCCTCAACGTTTGAAAATGTTCATGGGATTATAATTTGTTGTTTTACGACCACGCCAAATGAGGCGTGGTTTTTTTTTGCCCCTACCGGAGCCGCGTCCCGTTCCGGTTGTTTCAACACCGTTAAACCGCAACGGCCTGTTCAAAGAACAATTCCTCCGTGCGCCTGGCAAGCCCTATCTTCACGCCCGTATTTTTGTAGCGCTCAGCATTCCTAACACCACGCACTTCCAACACCATGTCTGCAAGCACCAGCGAAATCAAACGCATCACGACCCATGTCATTCAGGCAATGAAAAACCGGGGGGAGAAAATTGCCATGCTTACCGCCTATGATTTCTCCATGGCCCGTATTCTGGATGAGGCCGGCATTGATATTTTATTGGTCGGCGACTCGGCTTCCAATGTCATGGCCGGCCATGAGACCACCTTGCCAATTACCCTCGATCAAATGATTTACCACGCACAATCGGTCGTGCGGGCAGTGCACCGGGCCATGGTGGTGGTGGATATGCCGTTTGGGAGCTATCAATCCAACTCGGAGATTGCCCTGAAAAGCGCAATCCGGATCATGAAAGAATCCGGGGCACATGCCGTCAAACTGGAAGGTGGCGCCGAAGTGGAAGAATCCATTCAGCGCATTTTAATGGCAGGCATTCCGGTAATGGGGCACCTGGGTCTTACACCGCAAAGTATCTACAAATTCGGCACCTATACGGTGCGCGCCAAGCAGGAAGCCGAAGCACAAAAACTACACGCCGACGCCAAATTGCTCGATAGCCTGGGCTGCTTTGCCCTGGTGCTGGAAAAAATTCCCGCCCGGTTGGCCAAAGAGGTGTCCAAAAGCATCGAGATTCCCACCATTGGCATTGGCGCCGGCCCTGATGCCGACGGGCAGGTGCTGGTCACCCACGACATGCTGGGCATAACCAAAGATTTCAAACCCCGGTTTTTGCGGCGCTACCTCGAATTGTTTGATGCTATCGGCGAGGCGACACAACGCTACATTTCCGACGTCAAAGGGCGCGATTTCCCGAATGAGCATGAACAATATTAACTGTGGACAACGCGTAATGTAAGTTCAAATTCAGTATTTTATGAAAAGAAAAACCTTCGGCTTGCTGGTTTTAACAGCACTTCTAATCGGCATTTATTTTGCCTGGACTCCCATTAAAGCCATCTATCTCTCCGGTGTGCCGGCCCAGCTCCCAAACAAATTTCTCTATATCCCAACAGGTTCCACGTATGAACAGGTAGTCGACAGCCTGGCCGGCGGCGGCTTCGTGACTGATTTGGAAAGTTTTCACTGGCTGGCCGAATACATGAAATACAAACGCCCGGAGATGCGCGCCGGACGGTACGAGATTGAGCCGGGCTGGAGCAACCGCCAGATGATCCGTCACCTGCGCGCCGGCAAACAAGCGCCCGTAAATGTAATTCTCACGAATCAACGCCTGCCCGAGGAAGTGGCAGGCAAAGTTGCACAGTTCCTGGAAGTGGACTCGCTGGGTTTGCTCCAGGCTTTTCGCGACCCGGCCGTTTTGACCGAATTGGGCTACACACCGGAAACGCTCATGTCGTTATTTATCCCCAACACCTATCAAATGTTCTGGAATACCGACGCCCGGGGTTTCCTGGACCGCATGGTCAAGGAGCACGGTGCATTTTGGAACAAAAACAACCGGCGCGAAAAAGCGGCGGCGCTCGATATGACACCCGAAGCAGTGTATACCCTGGCGTCCATCGTGGAACGCGAAACCAACAACAATAGCGAAAAACCCGCCATTGCCGGCGTGTACCTGAACCGCCTGAAAATCGATATGCCGCTTCAGGCTGACCCGACCAGCGTATTCGCCACGCGCGATTTTGCCACGCGCCGGGTCACTGATTTTCACACCACCTTCGACTCGCCGTACAACACCTATCGCTACAAAGGGCTGCCGCCCGGCCCGATCAGCATGGCATCTATTGCCAGTATTGATGCGGTGCTGAATCCGCAACAACATGACTACCTGTATTTCTGCGCCAAACCCGACGAATCCGGCTCCCACTTGTTCGCCGAAACGTATACGGCACACCTGGTCAATGCCCGAAAGTTTCAAAGCTGGCTTCAGAAAAGGGGGTACTAGGAGTGCGGAGTGCGGAGTGCGGAGTGCGGAGTGGGGTGGAGGTGAATGCGGAGGTGGAGTGCGGAGGCGGAGTGCGGAGGGGGAGTGCGGAGGTGGAGGTGGAGGAGGTGGAGTGCGGAGTGCGGAGGTGGAATGCGGAAGGTGGAGTGCGGAGTGCGGAGTGCGGAGGGGTGGGGAGGTGGAGGGGGGGTGGAGGTGGGGGGGTGGAGGTGGAGGTGGGGGGGGGGGGGGGTGGGGGGGGGGGGGTGGGGGGTGGAGGGGGAGGGGAGGTGGAGTGGGAGGGGAGTGGAGGTGGAGGTGGAGGTGGAGGTGGAGGTGGAGGTGGAGGAGGAGGAGGTGGAGGTGGAGGGAGTGCGGAGGTGGAGTGCGGAGTGCGGAGTGGGAGGTGGAGGTGGGAGGTGGAGGTGGAGGTGGAGGGAGTGGGGGGGGTGGAGGGGAGGGGGTGGAAGGCGGAGTGGGGGAGTGGGGGGGGGGGAGTGGGGGGGGGGGGGGGGGGGGGGAGTGGGGTGGAGGTGGAGGTGGGGGGTGGAGGGGAGGGGGGGGGGGGGGGGAGGCGGAGGGGGGGTGGAGGTGGAGTGGGGGGAGTGGAGGGGGGGGGGGCGGAGTGCGGGAGTGCGGGGGCGGGAGGGGAGGCCCCGCGCCCGGGGCGCCCCCCGGGCCCCCCCCCGGGGGCCCCCCCCCCCCCCCCCCCCCCCCCCCCGGCCCTTCCCCCCGCCGCCCCCCCCGGCCCGCCGCCCCCCCCCCCCCCCCCCCCCCCGCCCCCCCCCCCCACCCCCCCGGCCCCCCCCCCCCCGCCCGGCCCCCCCCCCCCCCCCCCCAAACCCCCCCCCCCCCCCCCCCCCCCCCCCCCCCCCCCCCCCCCCCCCCCCCCGGCCCCCCCCCCCCCCCCCCCCCCGCCCCCCCCCCCCCCCCCCCCCCGGCCCCCCCCCGGGGGGCCCCCCCCCCCCCCCCCCCCCCCCCCCCCCCCCCCCCGCCCCCCCCCCCCCCCCCCCCCCCCCCCCCCCCCCCCCCCCCCCCCCCCCCCCGGGGGGCCCGGGCGGGGGGGGCGCGGGCGGGGCGCGCCCCCGCCGCCCCCCCCGGCCCCCCCCGCCCCCCCCCCGGGGGCCCACCCCCCCCCCCCCCCCCCCCCCCCCCCCCCCCCCCCCCCCCCCCCCCCCCCGGCCCCCCGGGCCCCCCCCGCGCCCCCCCCCCCCGCGCCCCCCCCGCCCCCCCCCCCCCCCCCCCCCCCCCCCCCCCCCCCCCCCCCCACCCCCCCGCCCCCCCCCCCCCCCCCCCCCCCGGGGCCCCCCCCCCCCGGGGGCCCCCCCCCCCCCCCCCCCCGGGCGCGGCCCCCCCCCCCCCGCCCCCCCGCCCCCGCCCCCCCCCCCCCCCCCCCCCCCCCCGCCCGCCCCCCCCCCAAGAGTGCGGAGTGCGGAATTTACCTTCGCAGCCCACCGATTCATTGTTGAGGGAAAAAAAAGTGCAATACCCGAACCACATACGAGCCAAGCTGTTATCCTAGCGGAACAAACTGAAACGATATAAATCGATTACATGAATTACCGCTTATTTGGAAAATCAGGCTTACGCGTCTCGGAACTTTGCCTGGGTACCATGACCTTTGGAACAGAATGGGGCTGGGGCGCCGACAAAGTTGAATGCAAAAAAATATTTGACACCTACACAGAAGCCGGCGGCAACTTCCTGGATACGGCCAACCGGTATACGGAAGGTACCAGCGAACGTTTCCTGGGTGAGTTTATCAAAAGCGAACGGCACCACGTTGTTCTGGCAACCAAATTCACCCTGCGCGACCAGCCCGGTGACCCAAATTTTGCCGGAAATCACCGCAAAAACATGATGCGTTCCGTCGAAGAAAGTCTGCGCAGACTGGACACCGAATTCATCGACCTGCTTTGGGTACATGCCTGGGATGGCGTTACACCGGTAGACGAGGTGCTTCGCGGGCTCGACGACCTGGTGCGGAGCGGCAAAGTCCACTATATCGGCATCTCAGACACTCCTGCCTGGGTGGTTAGCCAGGCAAACACTATTGCAGAACTACGCGGATGGACTGCCTTTGCCGGACTTCAAATCGAATATTCCCTGCTCCAACGCACACCCGAGCGCGACCTGCTGCCGATGGCCAAACACTTTGGCCTGGCAGTGACACCCTGGGGCGCCCTCGGCGGTGGCGCCCTGACCGGAAAATACCTCAAGGGCGAAAGCGGTCGCGTCGTTGAAGCCAGCAAACGCCGGAGCGACCGGGCAAATAAAATCGCAGCCCTGGTTGTCGAAACGGCCAAAAAAATGGGCGTCCAGCCCGGCCAACTGGCGATCAACTGGAGCCGCCAACGCGACCCGGGACTGGTTTCCATCCCGATCATTGGCGCCCGGACGGCCGCTCAACTCCAGGATTCGCTGGGTTGCCTGGATTTTCAAATACCACCCGACGTGCTGGACACCCTGGATGCCGCCAGCGCCATCGAGATGGGCTTTCCGCACGAAATGCTAACTTCTGAAAATATTTTGGACTTGATGTTTGGCGGTGTCTACGCCAAATTCATCCGATAGTATTTATTTCCAACAAGCAGGATACTGCGCAACCAGCAGATATTCCTTTTCTTGCAAAAAATTCAAACGCAACCAACGGTATGCCTTTTAGTGACATTGATAATTTGCCGATCAACTGGCCGGACCACGAAGACATCGCCATGAAACTGTACGAGCGGTTTGGCGACGATTTTAACGAGGGAAAAATTTACCGCATCCGATTTACCGACCTGATCGAATGGGTGCTGGAAATCCCCAATTTTGAAGGCAAACGCGAAGATTGCAACGAAGCACACCTGGAGCAAATCCAGGCCAAATGGGTTTACGAATGGAGAGACAACCAGTAATTCCAGACAATCCACTACCGGTACCCAGCCCGGAATCCAGCCTCGAACTGGTCCATCTTTTCGATAAATTCCAGGCCGTTCGGGCCTTTGTTTTTGATGTCGATGGGGTGTTTACCGATAACTCCGTGCTCGTTACCGAAAACGGCGAGCAATTGCGCACCATGAGCATCCGGGATGGTGTAGGGGTCAAAATAGCCCTGCAAAACGGCTTCCCGATGTGCATCATCACCGGTGGCCGTTCGCAAGGCGTCATAAAACGCTTGTCGGGCCTGGGCATCGAACATATTTATTCCGGCGTACAGGACAAGTGGCCGGTGTTTATGCAATTTCTCAACACATTCGGGCTAAAGGCAAGCGAAATCTGCTACATGGGCGACGACCTGCCCGACTTGCAAATCCTCCATAAAGTCGGACTTTCGACCTGCCCGGCAAATGCCGTAGCAGAAATACGCAGTATTGTCGACTATTGCTCGCCGCTCAACGGCGGCGCCGGTTGTGTGCGCGATATCCTGGAAAAGGTGTTAAAAACGCAGGACAAGTGGAAAATGTAATCAAATCCTCCGGGGCTTCCGGCAATCACCCCTGAAGTCATTTTATTTCCTTTAATTTGATGCGTTCAAAACCCAAAGCCAAACTTTAAACATCAGCGTGTGAACCAACTGCTGGCACTCCCCCGACTGTTACGGCTGCCAAACCTGGTTATCGTTTTTTTGAGCCAATGGTTGCCGTACTGGTTTGTCCTGCGCCCGGCTATCCTTAAAGCCGGCGGCATCCCTGTTTTGAATGCGCACAGTTTCGGGTTGATCGCCACCGCTACCGTACTGACCACCCTTGCCGGTTATGTGATCAACGATTATTTCGACCGCGAGATCGACGCCATCAACCGGCCCAATCGTGTAGTTGTTGGCAAACTCATCCCCTCCGGAATCGTGTTGATGATCTACCTGGGCATTACGGTGCTGGTCCATCTGGTTGCCCTGCGCATTTTCTTTTTGCTACCACACCCGCGCGCATTCTGGCCGCTTTTTGTGTTTCCCCTGGTTTCTTTTTTCCTGTTTTTATACGCCTGGCAAATGAAGTGCACCCCGATCATGGGCAACGTCCTGGTATCATTGATGTGCGGTGCAGCGCCGGCAATTCCTGTTTTTTTGGAAGACCGCGCCATTTGGCTGGCATCGTTTCTGCAACCGGAGGCTATGCACCAGGCAACCGGGCTGGTTTGGCTGTACGCCACCTTCGCTTTTGCCACCAATCTGCTGCGCGAACAGGTCAAAGACCTTGAAGATTTTCAGGGCGACGCCGCCTGCGGCTGTACCACGCTGGCCGTGCTCAAAGGACCCCGCTTTGCTAAAAAACCGGCTGGCTTTCTTGGCCTTACGGTTTCCACGCTGATTGGGTTGCTGTTGTTCTTCTGGAGCCAAACCGGGGCGCCGGAATGGCAAATTGGCGCCGGCACGCTGTTCCTGCTCATTCCGGCCCTGATCACCACCGGGCTGATCTACACTGCAACTAAAAAACGCCACTTTACGCTCGCCAGCCTTTTTATCAAAATTATTATGCTCGCCGGCCTGTTCCTGCTGTTGCGGTCCTGGCCCGACGATCCCATCGCCGCCATCCGGCTTGTACTGCGGTGATCTCCGCATTTTATACCTTGCGCCGCCAAGTTGTATCACTCCGCTTATTTTTTTTCAAAACAAATGGTTACCAAACGCCCGTTAATACTCGCTTCAAGCAGCCCGCGCCGCAGCCAGCTGCTGCGGGAGGCCGGCTTTGAATTTGCAGTGCACGGCTTGAATGTCGATGAAAGCTTTCCCGACGACATGCCCGTGGAGGAAGTAGCCGTATACCTGGCCCGACACAAAGCCCTGGCCGGCAAACAGCTGATCAAAGACCGGGAAATACTGATCGCCGCCGATTCGGTGGTGATCGTCGACGACCAGATTTTCAACAAACCAGTCGACCAGGCCGATGCCTTCCGCATGATCCGGCGGCTTTCCGGGCGGCAACACACCGTAATTACCGGCGTTTGTCTGCTCAGTGCCGAACAGGAGCGCAGTTTCTCCGACCATACCCGGGTCTTTTTTGCCGAACTCAGCGATGCTGAAATTGAACATTACATCGAAAACTACAAACCCTACGACAAAGCCGGCGCCTACGGGGTGCAGGAATGGATCGGCCATTGCAAAATTGAACGCATCGAAGGCAGCTACACTAACGTTATGGGCTTACCTGTGCACCGGGTGTATGCCGAATTGCAATTTTTTGATCCGAGGGCAAGTTTTTATGAAGTTTCTTTTGGTTCGTTTCGTTGGTTCGGTGTTTCCATTCTCGCTTGTAAGCGGCAGAATCGCGGAAGGGTGAACCAATCGTAAATCGTAAATCGTAAATCACAGATTACCCTTCCATGCCAACCATAATTTGCACCGTCACCAACGACCTCAGCTACGACCAACGCATGCACCGCATCTGCGGCACCTTGGCCGCACGGGGCTACCGGGTGACTTTGCTTGGCCGGGTTTTGCCGCATTCGCTGCCTCTGGAAACGCGCAATTTTGAACAACACCGACTGCGTTGCCGCTTCAACCGGGGCATGCTTTTTTATGCAGAATTTAACCTGCGCCTGTGGTGGCACCTGATGCGGGCCAACTATGATGCCGTTTGTTCCGTAGACCTGGATACGCTGCCGGCAGGCTGTTTAGCCGGTATAATCCGGCGAAAAAAGCGGGTGTTTGATGCACACGAGTATTTCACGGAAGTGCCTGAAGTAACCGGACGGCCGGTGGTCAAATTTATCTGGTCGGCAGTTGCCCGCCTTTGCCTGCCGTTTTACCAGCAGGCGTACACTGTCGGGCCGGCGCTGGCAGGCATTTTTGAAAAAAAATACCGTATCCGGTTCGGTGTCGTGCGAAATGTTTCCGAAGCCCCGGCTTTCCCAGCAAAAAAAAGGCCGCCGACGCAAAAAGTGCTCCTCTACCAGGGCGCCCTCAACGAAGGCCGGGGCATCGAACAAGTGCTCCAGGCCATGCAACACCTGGATGGGCTGGAACTCTGGCTTGCCGGGGAAGGCGACCTGTCGGATATGCTGCGGAACATGACCGCGGATTTAGGCATACAAGACAATGTCCGCTTCCTTGGCCGGGTCAGGCCCGAAGATTTGAAGCAGTTAACCCCGCAAGCCTGGCTGGGTTTGAATGTCCTGGAAAACAAAGGCCTGAGTTATTACTACTCCCTGGCAAACAAGTTTTTCGATTACGTGCACGCCGGAGTACCACAGATCACCATGAATTTTCCGGAATACCGGGCATTAAATGCCCAACACGAAGTTGCCTTGTTGCTCGATACGTTGAGCCCCGAAGCCGTTGTTTCGGCCGTACGCCAATTTTTGGAAAATCCGGAAACCTACGCGCGCCTGCAACACGAAACCCGGGCGGCCCGGCAGGCATGGAACTGGGAGCAGGAATCAGCAGTCCTGCTAAAACTTTGGGAGCAGGTGTGTGCCTAGGCGCTATTTCTTTTTGCGCGATTTCCCGGTTGCTGACAGGTCAAGTGCCGGATTGATGCTCACAGACAGTTCCCGGTAAAGTGTTTGCCAGGCTGGGTGTTGTTGCAGCCAATGCAGGTGACGTTGCAGCGTTTCAACGTCGCCGCGCACCGCAGGGCCGGTTTGCATGTCGGCGGGCGAATCCTGCAGGGCCTTCACCAGGGTTTCCTCCATGAGCGGGTGCAACATTTCGAAGGGCAACTGTTTTTCTTCCAAAATTTTCTCGGCAATGGCAAAACAATGGTTGGCAAAGTTGTTGGCAAAAACAGCCGCCACGTGCAACACCGCCCGCTGATCATCGGTCACCTGGTACACCAGGTTGCCGATCACCTTGGCTATTTTCCTTAAAAAAACAACATCCTGGGGGACATTGGCATCCACACAAAACGGGACTTTCGACCACACGGGGTTCCGCTCGCCGGAAAAAGTTTGTAAGGGATAAAACACGCCGAATCGCTCAAAATATGGCGCCAGCACGGTGCCCGGCGTCGCGCCGGAGGTATGCGTTACCAGCGCCGTATTGGCAAATGGAGCGAGCGCAGCGCCCACCTCCGCAATGGCATCGTCGCGCACGGCAAGCAAAACCCAATCCACTTCCGGGTCCAGCGCCGACCAGTCGTCCGACCAGTCGCAACGCAGTATCCCGGCCAGATTCCGCGCGGGACCTTCCGAGCGGTTCAACACCTGCACCACACGCAAACCTTTGGCTTGCAGACGCTTGCCCAGGTGAAATGCGATGCGTCCGGCACCGACCAGGGTAATTTTTGTGGATTTGATTTGCATTGTTTTATTGTTAAAACCCGGCCGCCGCATCGTCGCCACGGTCGTCGGCTACTGCGCGCAGTTTGCCATCGGGCTGCCGCAGAATGGCTTCCACCCGGCCGATGGCTGAACGTTCGACCACAGTGTGGCCCATTTGCTGCAATTGCTCGATCACTGCTTCGGATAACGCACCTTCCTCGATCCGGATTTCATCGGGAACCCATTGGTGGTGAAAACGCTTGCTGTGCACGGCCTCCTTCAGGGGAAGATCGAAGGCGTACACATTGAGTATCACCTGGTACACCGAAGTCGGGATCGTGGTGCCGCCGGGTGTGCCGACGACCAGCGCCAGCTGCCCGTCGCGTGTCACAATGGTTGGCGTCATGCTGCTGAGCGGGCGCTTGTTCGGGGCTACGGCGTTGGCTTTGCCGCCGATGGCGCCATACAGGTTGGGCGCGCCCGGTTTGGCGCTGAAATCGTCCATTTCATTGTTCAAAATAAAACCGCCGCCGCCAACAACGACCCGGCTGCCATACGAATCGTTGAGCGTGGTGGTGACCGAAACGGCATTCCCCCAAGCATCAACAATGCTGAAATGGGTCGTTTCTTCACTCTCCTGAACCGACCCCGCCTGCACGCCGGCACTCGGCGTGGCATGCTCGGGGTCAAAATCGGCCATCCGGGCTTTCAGGTATGCCGGGCTGCCCAGCGTTTTTTGAGGAACATTCCAAAAATCAGGATCGCCCATGTGTTTTGCCCGGTCGGCATAGGCGCGGCGCTCGGATTCCACCATGCGATGCACGGCAGCGGTACTTTGAAAGCCTGCCGTCCGGAGGTTCGTGTCGCCCAGCATGCCCAACATTTGTTGCAATAAAATGCCGCCGCTGCTGGGTGGCGGCATGCTGATGATGTGCAGTCCGCGCCAGTCAAACTCGATGGGTGTGCGCCAAACACTGTGGTAGTTTTTTAAATCTTCGAGCGTCATCAGGCCGTTTTGCCGCTTCATTTCATACTCGATAAGTTCGGCGGTAGGGCCGGTGTAAAAACCGTCGCGGCCGTTGCTGGCGATCCGGCGCAGCACATTGGCCAGTTCCTTCTGGATCAGCCAATCGCCGGGTTCCCAGGGATGCATGTGCACAAAAACGGGCACGATCTTGCTGTTTTTTATGAAGTTGACCTTTTCGTCGGTCAGTTGTTTGGCTTCGCGTTCGGTCACCTGGTAGCCCTTGTCAGCCAGCTCAATCGCCGGGGTCAGCAGCTGCGCCCAGGGCAGGCGGCCGTATTTTTGGTGCGCTTCCCACATGCCGTCGACCGAGCCGGGCACGCCGCAGGCGAAAATACCGAAGCGGCTTTTGTTGGGCAGCACATTGCCGAGCGAATCCTGGTACATGGTCTCCGTTGCCGCAGCCGGTGCTTTTTCCCGAAAATCAAGCGCCGCCGTATGGCCGTCGGCAGCCCGGTACACCATGAAACCGCCGCCGCCGATGTTTCCCGCCTGCGGGTACACCACGGCCAGGGCAAACTGGACCGCCACGGCAGCGTCGACGGCATTGCCGCCCTGCTGCAATATTTGCAGCCCGACCCGTGTAGCCAGGGGATGCGCCGTCACCACAGCCGCCGAATCGGCAAGCACTTCTTTTTCAATGGTGTACGGAAACGGGATATATTTTTGGGCGGTGACGAACAGGTGCCCTGAAAGCAGAAGCAGGAAAAGAACAGTACTGCGCATAATTGGCGGTAAATGTTTGTTTTTAAAAGAAGTATTGCGTGGCAAAGCTAGAGCATTTCACAAAAGGAATCGTATTTCAAGTCGTACGTTTGCAAATCCTTTTTACATTTGAAACCCTGTGTTTATAACCTGAAACACCATGTTGACACAAAGCGAAATTTTGGAAATGCTGCGCCCGGTACTGGAAAATGCGGGCATCGTTTACCAAAAAAAGAAAAACGTACTGGCCCGGCCGGCACAGCCCGGTGAGGTCATTCAAACGCTCACCGGCGATGGTTTAGAAACCACCAATGCTGCCGAAGAGGGCGATTTTATTGTGCAAAATCAAACGGCGGCGGGCGAACTGTACATCGTGCCGGCACAAAAATTCACCCAGCGCTACACGCATTTCCGATCGATCGACGACCACTGGAACGAGTACCAGCCCATCGGCCGGATCGTGGCTGTCGAATTGACCCCGGCCCTGCTACAACAATTAAATCTGCCGGACGAATTCATCTTCATAGCCCCCTGGAACGATCCCATGACCGCCAAAGCGGGCGATTTCATGGGCGGGCCGGAAAACCTGACCGAAGTTTACCGGCTTGCGCGCAAGGAGTTTTTTGAAACCTATGCCCCCGCCGAGCCGAACCACTAACGAAAACAAATTTACCACATGAACGATCTGAAACAGCAACAGGAAAAATATATCGCCGAACGCGCTATTGACCAGTACAACTGGTACGACACCAAAAGCAGCTCCAATAAAAAATGGTTTTATTTCTATCGGACGCTGGTTATTGCCTCGGGCGCACTCATCCCGCTCCTGGTGGGCTATGCCGACGAACAAACGCCGATTTACAACTATATCGCCGGCGCGCTGGGGGTAGTGGTTGTCATTGCCGAGGGCATGCTTTCGCTGCGCAAACACCAGGAAAACTGGTCGATCTACCGCATGACGGCTGAACGGCTCAAACGCGAAAAACTGCTTTTTGAAAACGGTGTCGGGGAAGATTATGCCGCCGGAGACGCATTGGCGTTCCGAACTTTTGTGGTCAAAACCGAACAAATACTGGCCAGCGAAAACGAAGAATGGAAGGCCCTGGTCGAATCGTTGAAAAAACAAGATCCAAACGGCTGAAGACCATGTTTGAAAACACTGAACCACTCGACCAGGAAATCCAGCACGACCGGGAAACCAGCATTCCCCTGCCGGCTGGCGCATACGGCGTACTTCAGCAAACCGCTACCTGGGCAAAAATTCTTGCCATCACCAATTTTTGCAGCGCCGGCCTGCAATTGATCGGTATGTTCGTCGTGCTCGACCGGGTTCGGATGATGCTGCGGTTTTTGAATGGGGGAAGCAACTACATTCTGCTGATGATCCTGGTTTACCTCATATTCATCAGTTTTACCGCGCTCATCGGCTGGCATTTGTGGATCTATGCTGCGCGGTTAAAATCGGCCCTGCTGTACGAAGACACCGACGAGCTCGACCTGGCTTACTACTACCAATTCCGGTATTTTAAAACCCTGGGTTGGATGGTGATCAGCGGATTCATCCTGATGGTAGCCGCCATGCTGTTGTTTGTGTATTTAAGAACGATGCTCAGTCCCTATTCCTATTAACCTCAAGCAGTATGGAACAGATTGAAAACACGACCGAAAACACCGGGGCCGAAAAACCCGGTTTGTACATCACCCGCGACGCCCGCAGTTTCTGGCCGGGAACCCGCGCCTGGACGCTTTTTCTGGGTGTTGTCGGCCTGGTAGCCGCCGGGTTTGTCGGGCTGGTGCTCGTCCTGTTGATCCGGGTTGCCCTGGAGAACAGTATAGCCAACCGGGGTGAACTCATAACGGTAACAATGCTCTACATCCTTGCCTTCCTGATTTTAGCCGGCTTTGGCGGGCTGTTGCTGTGGATCAGCAGCCGGATACAACTCGCAAACCGGTACCTGCATACGCAAAATATCGCCCAGTATACCGAAAGTATCCGCCTGTATTTCATGATCGCCGGCATCTTTTCCATCCTGACCGTGCTTTTCCAGGTGGTGTCTACGATGGTGCTGATCGGCGACTGATCGTTATCGCATCAATTCCAACACCAGCGGCGAGTTGGGCTCCAGGGATAAATTGGACAAATCGGTCAGTACCGCACTCGTGATTACATTTTTTGCTTTGGAAAAACCGCGCATTCGTTCGGCAAACGGCGCCGTATCGACGCGGCGCGCGCTGCTTGCGGTATTCAGCAAGACCATCACCGTTTTGGAATCGTCGTACCGGAAGTAGGTGTACACATCGTTTGCAGGCACAAACTGCATCAATTTGCCGGTTTGCAAAGCCGGTGTGGCATTGCGGTAGCGGATGAGGGTCCGGGTGAAATCAAACGCTTCGTTTTCCTGGGGCGTGCGCCCTTCCGCCGTGAATTTGTTCACCGGATCGCCCGGCCAGCCACCCGGAAAATCTTTCCGGATATTTCCATGCGAAGGCGCTTCAAAACCCGTGCTCAAAATTTCCGTCGCGTAATAAATCTGCGGGATGCCGCGGGTCGTCAGGAGGAAGGCAATACCACTTTTGAACTTGCGCATATTTTCGCCGACTTTGGAGAAAAAACGCGTCATGTCGTGGTTGTCCAACATAGTCACGTTCCTGTTTGGGTCCTGGTAAAAATAATCCTGTGCCAGCGTGTAGTACACCCTGGAAACCCCTTCCGTCCAGCCCTGTTCGCGAGTCAGTGCTTCCTGGATGGCGAAACAGAGTTGAAAATCCACCACGCCCGGCATATTCGAATCAAACCCGGCCCGTTGCATCGGCTGGTCATCGGCAAAGGCGCCCTGAATGATCATGGCATATTCCCAAACTTCCCCGAAGAGGTGGATAGCCGGGTATTCAGCCCGGATTTCCTGACAGAAGCGGCTCATAAAATCCTGGTCGGAATAAGTGTACGTATCGATCCGGAAAGCATCCAGGCCGCTGTACTCCACCCACCACAAGGCCTGCTGGATCAGGTAATTGGCCAGATGCGGATTGCGCTGGTTGAGGTCGGGCATGCTGGGCACAAACCAGCCGTCGCTGAAATGTTTTTTATCGTATTCCGAAGCGTAAGGGTCAATTATGGTGGGCGCCCGGTAGCTGGTTTGCGTCATTTCCGGCCAAACATTGATCCAGTCTTTGGTGGGCAGATCCTGCATCCAGGGGTGCAGATGACCGATGTGGTTGGGCACCACATCGCGAATCACTTTGATTCCCCGGTTGTGACAATCGCGCACAAATTGCCGGTATTGCTCGTTGGTGCCCAGCCGGCGGTCGATGCGGTACAGGTCGGTGATCGCGTAGCCATGGTAGGATGAGCTGGCCTGGTCGTTTTCCAACTCGGGGTTGAGCCAGATGGCGGTGATGCCGAGGTCTTGCAGGTAATCGAGGTGGTCAATGATACCGGTCAGGTCGCCGCCGTGCCTACCCAGCAGGGAGTCGCGGGCGAGCCCCTCGCGCATGCCCTCGTAAGAGTCGTTGCCCAGATTGCCGTTGGCAAAACGGTCGGGCATGATGAGGTAGATCACGTCGCGGCTGTCCACCCCCTGCGCTTTGGGCGCCGGGCTTCGTTGAGCAATGGTGTATTCGAAGGTGAACGACTTGCTCGCATCCCCGGGGTTCGTAAAGATGATAGGCACTTTTTGGGCCGGGGCATCGGCATCGATAGCCAGTGTCAGGAACAAATAATTCGGGCTATCGCCTTTTTGCACGGTTTCCAGGCGGATTCCCCGGGTGTCGCCCAGCTGCGCGGTACAGGCGCCAACCCCTTTGCGGTGCACCAGCAGTTCCACGCGGTTGTGCAGCATGCCGGTCCACCAGTTGGGAGGTTCCACGCGCAGATCGTCTGCCGTTGCCGGCACCACTTTCGGGGGGTGAATATAATTGTGCGGGTTGCCGATGTAGTTTTTACAGGAATAACCCGAAGGTCCTGCCAAAGTGATCAGCAAGAAAAAAAGTACATTTTTCATGATTCAATGTTTAAGAGCATGTTGGGGATTTTCCCCGCTAAAGCGGGACAAGACTGCCGGAGGCAAAAACAAGGGCTTTTTTCGACAGTTTTTGCGTTTTTTCAGGTGCCTAGCCCAGCTAAGTGCCTGAGAAAAGGCGAGAAATGGCGAAAAAAGAACTGTTTTGGGCCCGGTGAGAAAATCCCCAACATGCTCTAATCCGCCTACTTCTTGCGGAACAGCCCGATCAGGAACAACAGCACCAAAGCGCCGATTACACTGGTGGCAATGTGGCTGATCAGGCCGCTGCCCAATGAAACGCCGATTTGGCGAAAAAGCCAGCTGCCCACGAAGGCGCCGATGATTCCGACAATAATGTTTCCAAGTAAACCAAAGCCGTAGCCCTGGCGGATTTGGCCGGCCAGCCAGCCGGAAACCGCGCCAATGATGAGGGTGTAAATCAAATTGTCATCCATACCGTTCAGATTTTTTTATTTGAACTATTGCAATTGTTACGTCAGGTGGTGGCTTTGCGCTCTCGAATTTGCAAACAAAGCAGTGCAGCCAGGCCAAGCAGGGCGCCCCCCACCATTACGGCTGCCAGGCGGTTATTGTCCAAAACATTGTCCATGATCCAGCCAAAAAACAAGGTGGCGATAATTTCGGGCAACACGATGAAAAAATTAAAAATTCCCATGTAAACCCCCAGTTTATCCTGTGGCAACGTAGACGCCAGCATGGCATACGGCATCGAAAGAATGCTTGCCCATGCAATACCGACACCGGTCATAGACAACAACAACCAGTATTTATTGGGGGCAATACCGACAAAAAGCAAGCCCAGGGCGCCCATGACCAGGCAGATCATATGGGTGTACTTCCGGCCGTATCGATCAGCTATTTTGGGCAATAAAAAAGAAAAGGCAAAACAAACCGCCGAGTAGAACCCGAAGCAAATATTTCCCCAGGCAACGCCTTCCGAATACAACGGCGAGCTGGTATCCGGCGCCCCCAATACATCCCGCGCCACTGCCGGCGTAAAATAAAACCACATCAGAAACAATCCCGGCCAGGTAAAAAACTGTACCAGGGCAACCTGCCGCATCGTGGACGGCATTTTAAAAATATTGGAAAAAACCTCTTCCACGCCATGCCAGAATCCGGCTGTTTCAGCCTTCATGCGCTTGAACGCCTCCAGGTCGGGCGGCGGGTACTCCCTGGTGGTCCGCACGGTGTAGAACACGGCCGCGATGTAACAAACTGCGCCGATGGTAAACACCGCCACCAGATATGCCGGCACGCCACCGGTGCTTTCCCCTGCCCCAAACACAGCCAAAATACCGGCAGGCAACAAGGCGGCAACCACATTGCCGATCCCGATAAACATGCTCTGCATGGTATAGCCCTGGTTGATTTGTTGCTCGGGAAGCAAATCGCCAACAAAAGCACGGAATGGTTCCATACTGATGTTGATGCTTGCATCCAGCACCCAGAGCAAACCGGCTGCCATCCAAAGCGCCGAGGAATGGGGCATGGCCAGCAACGCCAGGGTGGCTAAAATGGCCCCAACCATAAAATACGGTTTGCGCCGGCCCCAGCGGCCCCAGGTGCGGTCGCTCATATAGCCGATGATCGGCTGTACCAGCAGGCCGGTCATCGGCGCGGCCAGCCATAGCAACGGAATTTCATCGGGCTGTGCGCCGAGATACTCGTAGATGGCGCTCATGTTGCCCATCTGCATACCCCAGCCTACCTGGATGCCCAGAAAGCCAAAACTCATGTTCCATATTTGCCAATAATTGAGCTGCGGTTTTTGTGGCTGGCCGGGCGACGTAGCGCCGGTGTCGAGAATAACAGGGGATGCCATGTGTTTTGGATAGTTAGCCGGTTGTTTTGAAAATGTGGTCGACGAAAAAATGAAATTTCCGTTTTGGGTGCAGCTAATATGGAGAAATTGGTTGATTTGGTTGCCGCCCAACAAAATCTTCGCGCAAGTTGTGTCCGGGAGAAGGTCTATCCGGCACAAAAAAAGGCCGCCGGTATTTGCTACAGAAAAACTGGTTCAGCAAATACCGGCGGCCTTCGTTTTCGGTAGAAAAACCCGGGATATTATCCATTCCCGGCACAAAGCCTAAAAATCCGGATCGTCCGGAATATCGTTTACGTCATCGTCATCGTCTTTCCGGCGGGTCACGATGATGTGGTCGTCCTCCTCGCTGCCTACGGGCATATCCTCGTCGTCTTCCCCGACGCCATCAAATTCGTCGTCATCTTCCACTTCCAGGTCGGCAAAATCTTCCCGCAAGACGCCGTCATCGTCGTAGTCATCGTCTTCACGGACCAGTCGTTTGGCCTCCTGAACCGTCATTCGGATGAGATAATAAACCTCTTCAGTTTCAAAAGGTAGGGCCGACACTTTTTTCCCTTCCGCATTCGTATAGTACAGAAGATTGTCGGCAAAGCCTGTAGGGTACTCAAGCTTTACCTGGCGGATAATTTCTTCCGGCAAGGCATCAAAGTCTTTGACAACGCGTTTCTTGGTCAAGGCAGGTGCGAATTGGTTTTGAAAAAATCGGTTGAATGTTTTTGCGAACCGGCAATGCCGTTGCCTGAAACGCAAAGTCTTGTTTAGGGCAAATTTAAACGAATGGGTGTGGAAACGGCAAAATTTTTATGGAACGATTTTTTTTATTGCATTTTTCGGATTTCCACCAACTCCACCCGCCGTTCCCGCGCCGCATCCGGATGGTAAACGGAATTCCGCTCGTCGGCCAGGTTATCGCTCACCCCGCTGCGCACGGTTGTTTCCCCAAAACTGGCTTCTGAAATGCGCAATTTCCCGGCTTCCACGAACGGCTTCAGCACCCCGCCGGCATAGGCTTCAAAATAATTCCGCACGCTGCTGATCCGGCGCCGGCCCAGCGCCAGGTTATAGTCGCTTTCGGCCCGCGGGCTGGTAAATCCTTTGATAATCACTTCCACTTCTTCGCCGGATTGCAGCCGCTGCAACAGCAAATTGCTGGCTGGTCGAGGCGTTCGAAACCCTGGCGGACCTCGTTTTCAAAAAAATGATCCACCTGGTCCTCTGCGCGCTCCCGCTGGGTCCCGGAGAGCCCTTCGGCAAAACGCTCCCGGTATTCAGCCTGGCGCTCCAGGTAGGGCAACACCGTTTCTTCATAATTTTTACGGGTTTTGATGCGCCGGGTGCGCTTATCCGGTTCGTCGTTGTCGAAATACAGGGGCAGCCCGACAAAATCGGCCAGCACGGGTGGGGGCTCCGGCTTGGGCTCCTGCAACTGCTCGATCGGGATCATGGGCCGTTCAACCGGGCGGCGGGGCGTAAGCGGCGTGGCGGCAAGCGGCGCTTCGGGCGGCGGCGGTACGGGGTATTGTACCTGAAAAATATCGTTGCAACAGGCTTTGTTCGCTTCATCCAGATATTGCGAACCCGGCCGGTTGCTGCTCAGGTAGCCACTTTTCCCATCGGGGCGAAGCACAAAGTAAAGATCGTTGTAACTGCTGTTCAGCCCGGGACCGGCATTTTCCGGCGCTGAAAACACCGCGCTGTCGGCAGTGGCGCGAAAAATATCGTACCCGCCGAAACCCGGCCAATGGTCGGAGCTGAAATACAAGCTGCGGTCCGGATGATGGTAAAACGGGGTTGCCTCGTTTCCGGCGGTATTGATGGATTCGAGGTTAACCGGCGGCGCCTCAAAGCGGGGCGACCAGAAGGGTTTCCGGCTGTCGATCGGCACATTGCAGGGACAGAACCAGTTGGTGTCGAGCGGCATTTGCCAGATATCCAACCCGCCTTTTCCGCCCGGACGGTCGCTGGCAAACCACAAATTCAGTTGTTCGGTCAGCGAATCATAAGCGACAAACGGGTGCGTGGTGGTATATCCCGCCGCATTGACCGGTTCGGGCAGCCGCACCGGCGTGCCCCAACGGTTGCGCAGGTCTTTCACCGCCAGCCAAAGATCGCATTGGATCTCCGAGGCATTTTTATTTTTACAAAGGGTGATAAACAGAAAATGGCCGTCGGCGGTGAAGGCCGTATGGGCCACATGTGCGGTGTCGGTGTCCGGAAAACCCCGGGAGAGTTCCCGCGCCCTGCCGCCATTTTTCGAAAACATGACCTTGGTCAGTTTCACCCGGGGTATGCTCCGGTCGCCGCGTTTGTTGAAGCGGTACGACGAAAAAAAGAGGGTGTCGCCCAGGATAAACGGCGCAAAGTCGCTGTACGGGCTGTTGATCTTGTTGCCGACATTGAGCACGGTCACGCCGGTGGTGTCCTGCTGGTTTTGCAGGGCCCAGCGGCAGGCCGCCAACTCCACGGCTACCCGGTCGGCCAGGTCGTTTGCAGCCGCTCCCCCACCCTGCCGGAACTGTTCGAACATCGCGATGGCTGTCGCATAGTTCCCCTGGTTTTTCAGCACTTCGGCCAGGCGGTATTCCAGTTCGGGCCAGTTTTTTTCGTGTTTTTCCGTACTGAGCAACTCCCGGTACATTTTTTCGGCCAGCGGATATGCATGCAAATGGCGGGCGCACTCGGCGTATTTCCAGAGCACCGCATGATCGGAGGGCCGGCGCTCCAGGGCTACGCCGTAATGTTGAATGGCTGCGCCAAAATCTTTGTTTGCCATGGCCTTGTCGCCCGCGCGTTCGTAGGCACGCCGCGACTGGGCCGACACCGATAGCGCCGTGGCCAGAAGGCAAAAAACCAGGAGAATACTTGAACGGTTTAATAAAAAGGGAGTAAGCCTGGGAGGCACAACAATATGTTTGCGCTGGAGGAGGAGCATACAGTTTAGTCTTTAAGTTGTCCGGCAATATTAAAAAACCGGACAGGATTTAAACGTCTTCACCGGCGGCACCGGCAGCGAACGGTACACTACTGCCAGTTCAAAACCGCCCCGGCCATTGGTTGCTGTTTGAAAATCGGAGCGGTTCCAGTCGTAACTCAGGCCGATGGTCCAGTCGCCGAATTCGTACTGCAGCGCCGGGATCAGGGCGTCGCCCAGGCGCATGGCCAGTGTAAATTGGATCGCCGTTTGATCGGGCATCAGCCAAAGTTTACCGCCGGCGCCGAACAGGATTTCCTGCGCCACGCCCATGCGCTGGCCCATTGCGAAAACGATCAAATCGTAACTTTCGTTTAAGGCCACCGCCGAATTTGCCAAAACGGCCAGTCGCACAGGTAGTTGTTCGCTGCCGCCGGGGTCGAAGCCGATAGCGGGCCGGTTCAGGTGAAATGCGCCAATGCCAACGTTGGCTTCCGTGCGTTTGCCCGGCACTTCCAGGCGCCAGTTCAAGCCTGCCGACAGCGTTGGCGACAAGCCCGACGACTGGTTGAAGGTTTCCTTGGTCGGCAGGGAGGCGTCGTAGGTATCGCCGGTCCATTGGTTTTTGAAGGTAAGCCCGGAAATATCGAAGCGCCGTTGCGCCACGGCCAGACCAAACCCCACCGAAAGGCTGTTCCAGTCGTCGAGCACCCGGGTTGCGCTACCGGAAAATCCGATCTGCAGCCAGCTCAGGCCGGCATCGCCCGCTTTGTCCTGCTGCACCAGCAGGCCTGCGCCGACGCTGTTTGCGCCGCGTTGCCAGGCTTTCATGTCGAAGGCGGCGGCGAAGGTGCGGTACGAAACCGGCACGCTGGTCCACTGGCTGCGGTACATGCCCATGGCGCGAATGTCGCCCTGAAACACGCCGGTTTGCGCCGGGGTGAATTGCATGGGATTGTGGTAAGGCTGAGAAAAATGAAGATCCTGGGCAGAAGCAATTGTTGCAAACAACAAAAAGACGAGGGAAAAAAAGCGGGTTGAATTCATAGCACTGACGATTGGAAGATTGGCCGAAGGTAAAGAAGTATTTTTGTGCCTGTTCGCTGCCTGCGGGAAAAGGTCGGGGATTGGCTTTTGGTCTTGGGCTATAGGCTGCACTCCGAATTGTGAAACTGCCCGGCGCCCGAAACAACCATCAACCAACCACCATCCATGCTCGAAATCTGCGCCGCCAATCTTCAATCCGCCATCGCCGCCCAACGCGCCGGCGCCCACCGCATCGAACTTTGCGCAGCACTCGACGTTGGCGGGCTGACGCCTTCGGCGGGATTGATCCGAACCGTTTGCCGGCAATTGACCATCCCCGCAAACGTGCTCATCCGGCCCCGGGAGGGCCATTTTTGTTACTCCGATGCCGAGCTGGCCATCATGCTCGACGACATCCGGTTTTGCCGAGAAGCCGGCGCAAACGGCGTTGTGATCGGCGCGCTGAGACCGGATTTTCAGTTGGATTTGGAAAAAATGGCCGCACTGGTTGAAGCCGCCGCAGGGCTCGATATCACCTGCCACCGGGCTTTCGATTTTGTACCTGATCCGTTGGAAGCGCTCGACGATCTGATTGCGCTCGGCATTTCCAGGGTGCTGAGTTCCGGGCAGGCAGCGTCCGCTTTCGAGGGGCAATTTTTATTAAAAAAAATGGTGGAGCACGCTGCCGGGCGCATTGCGGTCATGCCCGGCGCCGGTATCCACGCGGGCAATATTACCGAACTGGCGCAAACCACCGGCGCCCGGGAATTTCACCTGAGCGGGCGCAAAAAAGTTGAACCGGTTTTTTCCGGAAAAAAAATACCTGGTTTGGAGACCGAATATTGGGAAAGTGATGAAAACGCGATCCGGGAGGTTCTTGGCGCTTTGCGCGGCTGATCCTGGTGTGAGATATCGCAAATCCAGGAAAGAGAAATCCGCGTTCAATACCTCTCGTAGCGTAGTTAGAACGCGGATTAGGCGGATTCGCCTTCGGCGAAACGCGGATTTACGCGGATTTCAACCAACTTGAAAATGTGAAATTCAGGTGCAAAAAAACACCAGCACCAAGGCTAGCGCATACCCCAGGTACCAGCGCCAGTCCAGCCAATCGGATGTCGGAATTTTCAACCGCCGTTCCAGGTACACGATCAGGCCGATTTTTTCAATAAAAAAAGCAATGACCGCCGACCAGGCCAGCCCGGCCAGGCCCCACCAGTGGATGAACAGGAAACCCAACACAATTTTGAAGATCAGTTCCACCAAACCGACGAGCAGAATAATGCGCGGCCGGCCTTTCGCCAGCACAATGGTATTGGGCAATAACACCCGGCTCAGGGTCAGCAGCAGGTAAATCTGAAACAGGCCAGCACTGTCGGCGAAAGCCGGGCTGAACACCAGCGGGAACAGTGGTTTTGCCGCCCACATCACCAAAATCGTCAGGGGGAACAAGACGTGGAACAGGCGCCGGGTTTTGGTTTTCAACTCAGCGAGGCCTGATTCGGGTTGCGAGGTGATCCGGGCAAGCAGCGCTGTTCCCAACGCAGTAGCCAGCGCGGTGGCCAGCGGAAACTCCCGGGAACCGTAGCGAAAAACGGCAAACAGGGCCTCGTCCTGGTAGTGCCAACCCACCAGCCAGCTGTCGAACAGGATGACCAGGTTGCCGACCATCAGGTTGAACACCAGGGGCGTGGAAAACCGAAGGTACGGGCGCAACAAATCGGGTCGCCACTGCATCACATTGTGCTGCCGGAGCAGGCGCAGCGTCCACCAAAAGCGCAAAGCCCCCAGCACCGCCAGGGCGATCAGGCCGCCTTCCAGCCCGAAACCGGCGTACACCGGTGCGGCCATAGCCAAAACAAACAAGCCGAACGACAGCAGGCCCCAGCCGGCCAGGGCGCCTGGCTGTTCCCGGAGCAAATACACGTACTCGACCGGCAACGTGGCAAGATTGAAAAACAGGTACAGGCAAAACCAGCCGAATCCGGGCACCTCGGGCAGCCCGGTCAGCGCCGGCACCAGCCAGCCCTGCCCCAGCCAGAGCAGGCCGAAAAGCGCCAGTGCAATGGCGCCGAACAGGACAAAAACATTGAACAGGAAGGCTTCCCGGGTATCGCCCTCCAACCGCGCATACACCGGCGGAATGCCCTGCAGCAGGCCGTTGGCCCAGAAAAATGCCGCCGTGGAGCCGATAAAAAGCAGCGCTTCATAACTGCCGATAGCCGACAGGCTGAGGCTGCTTTTGGCCAAAAGAATACTCGTCAGGATCACCGAGCCCAAACGGAGCAACTGGTACAGCTGCATGGCCCGGGTGAGGGAAAGAAAGTCAAACGGTGAACGGCGTGTGGTGGACTGCATTTCGGACGGGAAGGTCGGGAAATGCGTTGGAATTATTGGATTTTCTCCAGCAACCGCTCCTTCAACTTCTGGAATTCTTCGGCAGTGATCACGCCCTGATCGCGCAGTTCGGCGAGTTTGCGGAGTTTGTCGAAGTGCTCGTCGCTGCCGTTGGCGGGGCGGTCCGCGTCTGTTTTCAGTTCCTCGGCAACTTTTTTACCGGTATCCATTTCTTCGGTGTACTCCTTGCGGGCCGTTTTAAAATCCAGGTCTTCCAGCGTGCCGCCTTTTTGGAAATGGTTGGCGACAACCTTGCCCAGGGCAAAGGTGGAAGCGCCCGACAATACCGGCATGCTCAGTTCCCCAACCACGGTGCCTACGCCGGGGATGGCTTTCACCAAACTGGCACTCAGACGGGCAATACCGCTGCCGGCAATGGCGGAGACGACGTTTTTACCCAAGGTGTCGAAAAAACTAACGTTGTACAGTTTGGCCAGTTGGCGCAGCATGTTGAGTTGCACGGCGCTTACTGCCAGCAGGTCGGCGCCGGGGAATGGCACCAGAGCGGCGCCCATGGAAAATCCGACGTGGTTTTTAATGATGTCGTTTGCTTTGGGGAGTTTATCAGCGTGTAGCATAGTTTTTGAGTTGTGGTGGAGGTCCTTTTCCTGGTTAATCAGGTGCCAGACGGTAAACAACCAGGAGGTGCGTGAGGCGTAAAGTGTTCGAATCATGTAAACCATTTTCGGGTGCAAGTATGTAGGTAAAGCCGGGCGCTGTGCCGGTTTAAACGACTTAGGGAATCAAAAATACGATGAAAACTGGGAAAATGGGTGCTACCCCTGCACCGCCCCGCTCAGCACCACCATAGTCGGCGTAGGATTGCCCTCGGGCTTGTCTTCAGAAGAAATGGCAAAAACAGCAACTTTATCCTTGAACGGCAAAGGCTGCCAGCTGTCCCGGCTATCAACCATACCCAGGCTTTGCGGCACCGGGTTGCCCTCCACGATCGCCCAGAGTTGGAAATACCGGCCCGGGTCGGGTACCGGCAAGCTGTTGATGTCGAGCGCAGATTCCCGGCGCACCGGGTTGTACCACACGGTGGCGGTTATTTTGGGCGTCGGCCCGTCGGCAAGCACGATGGTCTGGGTATTCCGGTCGCGCAGCAGGGCGATGATCTCTTGGAGTTTTGCCTGGTTCTGGCTTTGCGTTTGACAATCCTGCACCTGGGTCTCCAGTTCGGCGATCCGGGTGTTCTGGCGCTGCGATTCGGTATTGGAGCGGAAAAGTTGCACGACAAAAGCGCCTAGCAGGAGCGCCGCAGCCAGCCAGCCAAACCAGGATTTGATCTTCAATTCGGGGGCCCGGCCCGAT
The DNA here is from genome assembly GCA_016716135.1 of Lewinellaceae bacterium. Lineage (GTDB taxonomy): Bacteria > Bacteroidota > Bacteroidia > Chitinophagales > Saprospiraceae > M3007. Next base: position 493,976 of record JADJWX010000004.1, read on the forward strand.
CCACCACCATAAGGTGGCAAATGATCCTGAATACCCGGCGTACCCTGATCTCCCTGAATTTGCTTCAACACTTTATCCTTCAGCCCGGGCGGCGGCGGCACGGCATTCGCCATAGCCAGTTTTTCCAAGGCCTGTTCAATCGACTCCAGTTCCGCCCGCACCTCCGGATGGGCTGCCGCCATGCGCTCCACTTCGGCGCGCTCTGCAGCCGTGCCCTGCCCGAGTACGTAGGCTTCCAGCAAACCGGATTGTATGAAGGATTGAATATCCATGTCTTAAAGCACTAAGGCCAAAATGAGATACAAAATTATAGTTACTTCAAATAATCGCCGCAAATCGCTCATCGCATACCGAAGGCGCGTTTTGATGGTGCCGATCGGTATGCCCGTTTCCTTGGCCGCCTCCTCCTGCGTGTAGCCCTTGAAATAGAGCAACTCGATGAGCAGCCGGTATTTTTCATCCAGGCGGTCGACAGCCTCCCGAATCCCGATGTGATCGGGGTTGATGGCAGCACCGCCGGGGCTATGTACGAGTGTTTCGATGGAATCGGTTTTCCGGCCTTTCTGAAATTGTGCGGTCCGGGTAACGTCGATGGCCGTATTGCGGGCAATGTTGGCCAGCCAGGTAAACAAGCGCCCCTTGCTGCTGTCGTAACTCGCGCTGTTGCGCCATACCTTCACAAAGGTGTCCTGGATAACCTGCTCCGCCAGCTCCGGCGCCTGCACAATACGCAAGGCAATACCGTACAAGGCCCCGCTGTACGCATCGTACAGTGCGCTGATCACCGTCGGGTCCTGTTCTTTTAACCTTGAAATGTATTGCTCCTGCATGGGGAAGCCGGGTTGGCAAAGGTTTGTCCAGACAAAAATAGAAGAATTGCCCGGTGCAAAACAACGGAACTTATTTGAATTAAACCGCCTGGCATTCCGATGCGCTGCCTTAAACGGCAATTGAACAACCGGACGGCAGTTTTGTGCAGTGATCCAATTCTTTTTTTCAAAAAAATAAAACAAAATAAAACCGAACGGCAACCCGGGCTCGTACATGGAGCATTGTCTTTTCACAAAAACACATGCCATATGCAAAATGTCTTCAATGTACCTGTTCGGAGCTTCCTGCTGCTGGTGCTGTTAATCCTGGCCGGCTCAACGGCCCGGGCCTCCAGCCACCGCGAAGCCCCGCTTATCGCCAACGACCCCCTGGCCGACAACACCGATGTGTACGCCTTCCGCAGCCCGGATGCGCCCAACACGATCACGATCATTGCCTGTTACATCCCGGCAGAATTGCCGCACGGCGGCCCCAATTTTCACACCTTCGGTGAAAATGTCCGCTACGAAATTCACGTCGACAACGACCCGGCCATCCCGGGTGATGAAGTTACTTACCGGTTTACGTTCACCCGGGTAAACGAAGATCCCACCACGTTTTTTCGCGTGCGTCTGGGCAAGGAAAACCTCAAAGTGCGCTACAAGTGCGAACGCAGCACCGATGGCGGCCAAAGCTGGCAAACCATCGTCGACGGCGGCATGGTGCCGCCACCCTACATCGGACCGCGCTCGATTGAAAGCCCGGTCGGGCTGAACACGACCTACACCAGCCTGATGCAACAGGCGATCACTACGGCCTCCACCGGCGAAACGGTGTTCTGCGGCCCGGTAGACGATCCGTTTTTTGTTGATCTCGGCGGCGTATTTGACCTTGGAAACATGCCCCGGCAAAACGGCCAGTTTCGCGACGGCCTCGGCCAGTTCAACTGCCACGCCATCTGCCTGCAAGTGCCGATCAGCACGCTGCTGAAGGCCGGCGCCGCAGCAACGCCCGTCAATATTCTCGATCCCGACTACGTGATCGGCGTATGGGCCAGTGCCAGCCGCCGCAACACCCGGACGCTCAACACCAACGGCCCGGGTTACAGCGATTCGGGCGATTGGGTGCAGGTGAGCCGCCTCGGCATGCCGCTCACCAACGAAGCGGTCATTCCCATCGGGTTCAAGGACTACTGGAACGCCCTCACACCCTACGATGAACTAGCCGATACCCAACTCGACGGCTTTTTCTACAACCCGGAACTCGCCCTGTACATGGACGATGACTTGTTCGGCGGCGCCGTGCCGGCATTTTCCAAACTGCGCATCCAACGCAAATCGCTCGGCGCGTTCGACTTTGGCTACGGACAAGACGGCCTCTACAGCCTCAAAGGAAACCCGGCGCTGGCAGGTACCGCGCTCGACGATGCGGTTTTTGGCACACTGCTACTGCCAGGGCCCGGCAAAGCCCGCTCTGTAGACCTCTGGCCGGCCTTTCACACCGGCGTTCCCAACGTGCCGCCCTATCAACTGGCAACCGGGAAAAACGGCAACCCGCTGGCTGCCGGCAAGCCCTTCATCAACAACTTTTTGCCCAATGGCGGCGACATGCTCCGCCTGAACATGGCCACTCCGGTTACCCCGCGCGACGACGCTAATTTTAGTTCGCAAGGGCTTGTAGCCGCTGCCGTGCTCGGCCTGACCCAGGCGCCATACAACGAAAGCGCCGACCTGGAATTTATCCCCAACATGGACGGCTTCCCCAACGGCCGCCGGTTGGAAGATGATGTCACCCGCATCGAATTGCAGGCTGTGAGCGGCGTGGTATTGGCGGCAATCGGGCTTTGGTACGACGATTTCGTGCCCGGCACCTCTGCCAGTCCGGTGACGCCCCGGTTGCTCAATGTGCTGACCTACGATACCGGTGTCAATAAAAATGACAAAATTTTCCAGAGCAGTTTCCCGTACCTGGCCGCACCCTGGTCCGGCACCGAAACGGAGTAAATACCGCTTTTTTCCCTGCCGGCAACAGAGCCGGCGGCACAGCAACCATGAGCACTACCCCGGAAGCCATATCCATTCACACAATCATTCCTTTGAAAATGAAATACCTACGTAAAAATATATTCGCCGCACTGGCCCTGCTTTTATTGGGCTTGCCGGCCCTGGCTTCGAGCCACCGCGAGGCGCCGTTGATTGCCGACGATCCGCTCGCCGATAATGTGGACGTGTATGCGTTCCGCAGTCCCAACCCGCAGAATACCATCACCCTGATTGCCACCTACGTACCGGTGCAATTGCCGCAAGGCGGTCCGAACTATTATTCATTCGGGGAAAACATCCGCTACGAAATTCACGTGGACAACGACCCCAGCAAGCCCGGCGACGAAATCATTTACCGCGTGGTGTTCACCATGGAAAACGAAGACCCCACCACGTTTTTTAACATTCGCCTGGGCAAACAAAACCTGAAAATGCGGTACACCCTGTACCGGTCGGACAACGGCGGCAACACGTTTATCCCCATCCTGGTAAACCGCCCGGTGCCGCCTACCAACATCGGCGAGCGCTCCATCAACTCGCCGCTCGGTCTGGGGCAGCCGTACAGCCAACTCGTCGATCGCAACACCGTATACGCCGCCACCGGCGAACGGGTGTACATCGGCCCGGCCGACGATCCGTTTTTTGTCGACCTCGGCGGCGTGTTTGATCTCGGCGATCTGCCCCGGCAAAACGGAAACGCCCGCGACGGGCTTGCCTGCAAAAACGTGAGCGCCATTGCCATCCAGGTGCCCTTGCAGGTTTTGCTCAAAAAAGGCGCATCGAGAAAACCGGCCAACATCCTCGATTCCGACTATGTGATTGGCGTTTGGGCCAGCGCCAGCCGCCAGCAGATCCGCACGCTCGGCCAGGGTACGGAGGAGTATTCGGGCCCCTGGGTGCAGGTGAGCCGCCTTGGCATGCCGTTGACCAATGAAGCGGTCATTCCCATCGGGTTCAAGGACTACTGGAACAGCCTGACGCCGTACCAGGAACTGGCCGACACGCAGTTGGACGAATTTTTCTACAATCCCGAACTCGCGCTGTACATGGACGACGACTTGTTTGGCGCAGCCGTGCCCGCCCTTTCCCCGCTCCGCATTCAGCGCAAATCGCTGGGCATGTTTGACTTTGGCAACGGCAAAGACGGCCTCTTCCCGCTCAAAGGGACCGCCGCAGTGGCCGGCACCGCCCTCGATGACGCTGTTTTCGGCACACTGCTGCTGCCCGGGCCCGGCAAACCGCGTTCAGTCGATCTTTGGCCGGCTTTTCACACCGGGGTACCCAACGTGCCGCCCTACCAGTTGGCAACGGGTAAAAACGGCAACCCGCTGGCCGCCGGCAAACCCTTCGTCAACAACTTTTTGCCCAATGGCGGCGACATGCTGCGCCTGAACATGGCCGTGCCGCCAACGCCGCGCAACAGTTCGAATTTCAGTACCCTCGGCCTGATTGACGCAGCCGTGCGCGGGCTGACACAGGCACCGTACAACAACAGCACTAAAATTGAATTTATCCCCAACATGGACGGCTTCCCCAACGGCCGCCGGCTGGAGGATGATGTTACCCGCATTGAATTGCAAGCCGTGAGCGGTGTGGTATTGGCAGCGATTGGGTTGTGGTACGACGATTTTGTGCCCGGCCAATCCAACAGCCCGGTTACGCAGCAATTGATCAATGTGTTGACTTACGAAACCGGCGTCGGTGCAAATGATGTGGCTTTCCGGCCACGCTTTCCTTACCTGGCGCTCCCGCATGCCGGCGACGGCGAATGCGGCGGCACCCTGGTCAATGATTTCAAACCCGACAACCCGGATGCCAGCCTGATCGGCCTGGACCGCGGCAGCGTGAGCAGCAGCGGGATCGTACAGCTGATCAATTTCCCGAACCCGTTCACGGCTTCCACGACCATCCGATACCAACTGGAGCAGGATGCGGAGGTGAATCTTTCGGTGTTTGACCAACAGGGCAAACTGCTGGCCACACTGGTCAATGGCACACAATCCTCCGGGATCCATGAAGCAATTTTTAACAGCGACAAATTGCCCACCGGCTTGTACTACGCCCGGCTTGTTTCCGGCAGCGAAATGCAGGTGGTGAAGTTGTTCAAACAATGATTTTTAACTGATCTACTCGTCCTACGACTTGAAGTCGTAGGACGAGTACAAAACACAAAAAAAATGAAACACTCGTCCGTCTTTTATTTCACTTTCTTTTTTTGCCTGCTGGCAACCGCCGCCTGCAACCAGTTTGCCGGGGAAAAAGCAACTGCCCAGGCCAAATTCACCAAAAACACGACCGTCGAAATTCCCGAACTACTCGATCGCCCCGAAGCCTTGCGCTACGGCACGGAATGGGATGCCGTGCAAAACATGTACGGCGCACAGGTGGCCGCCTTGCGCCAAGACCCTTCCAAACCGGAAGCGTACCTCAAACTTGCCGAGGTATTCATCCAGGAAGCCCGCATTACCGGCGAACACCCGCACTACTACCCGGCCGCCCTCCAGGTACTGGAGCCGGTGGTGAAGAACTTGGAAACGGTGGAAAATCCCGATATCCGGCAAAAAGACCTGCTTTTCCGGGCCCTGAGCCATGTTGCCAGCGTGCAACTCAGCTTACACGATTTTGGCGCAGCCAAAAACACGGCGGAGCAGGCCGTGAAGATCAACCCGCACAACGCCTTTATTTACGGTTGCCTGGTGGATGCGAATGTGGAACTGGGCAACTACACCCGCGCGGTGGAATACTGCGACAAAATGGTAAGCACCCGTCCCGACCTGCGCTCTTATTCCAGGGTATCGTACCTGCGGGAAATATACGGCGATGTGCCCGGCGCCATCGAGGCGATGGACATGGCCGTGAAGGCCGGCTATCCCGGCTACGAGCAAACCGAGTGGGCGCGCCTGCAACTCGGCCACCTGCACGAGCGCTACGGCAACCTGGCCGAGGCGGAAAACCAGTACCGGATGTGCCTGGCGGTACGCGAAAACTATCCGTTCGCCCTGGCGGCGCTGGCCGGTTTGGATATAAAACGGGGAAATTTGAAAAAAGCGGAAGCGCAACTCAAGCAGGCCGCCGGCATTATCCCGGAGGTCGGATTTTATATTGACCTGGCCAAAATTTACCAAAAAACAGGCCGCAACACCGAAGCAAACGACCTGATCAAACAAGTGGAAGAAATGCTGGCCGAAGACATGGCTGCCGGCCACAACATGCGCATGGAGATTGCGCACTTCCACCTCGACCTGACCCACGACTACGATAAAGCGCTCGAATTCGCAGAAGCGGAGTACCTCAGCCGGCGTGAAAACAAGGATGTCAACCAGCTGATGGCCTCCGTTTATCTGGCTCGTGGCGACCAGAAAAAAGCCGTCCAACACCTGAAAAAAGCCTCGGCCACGGGGTGTAAAAACCCGGAATTGGTTGTGCTGCAAAAGAAATTGATGTAGCCGGCAAAAATTTTATCCCGGCAACCGCGGGAGCGCGTTCATTCGTCCTACGGCTTTGAGCCTGTCCATTACACACAAGTCTGTTGAGTTTAAATTTTTCAGCCGTGTGTCAAGCCCTCCTCCAGCGGGGCTTCCGAGTTGATTGAAGTTTTTGGAATGTGTTAGGCGTTGTGAGGTGGCCTTAAATGTAACATTTTGCTCCGCTGTACCAACCCACCCCCGCCCCTCCCCAAGGGGGAGGGGAGCCGTAGCGTGTATCTAAGGGGTTGATTTTTAACCACAAACCTAATTTGTCGCGTCTCCCCTCCCCCTTGGGGAGGGGCGGGGGTGGGGTTGACAAGCGGCTGAAAAATGAACTTAAGCCACAAAAATTCATTTTCGACAACTTGTGTGTAATGGACAGGCTTTGAGCCGCAGGACGAATAGTACACCATACTTTCATGAGAGCCCCCCAATACAGTAATTCAGGACGGGTTATAGGACAACCAGGGCGTTTCGGGTAATACCGGGCGCCCTGTGTTGTTTATCGCACGGGCTAAAAATTGGGGCATGTTCCCGTTTGGCTGGGACCAAGTGAGGGGGTGACGGGCAGTCTAATGTCGTCAATTTAAGAAATTAGAGAGCAAATCTTTAACGGCGAATCCCGAAGGCTCGTAGAGTATTTCCCGGTAGAGTTGCACAGAGTTAATTCGCGGAGTTCCGCAGAGTTCCCATTCCGGTGAAGGAAAACGCTGCGTACGCTGCGTAAAAAACTTTGCGTTACTCTGCGGGAAATACTCTACGAGCCGCTACAATTCTTGACACATGATTTCTTAAATTGACAACAATAGACTGGCGGTCACCCCCTCACTACCAGCCCGATGGGATTATGAACGAAGAAATTATTTATTTTTAACCAAAAAAACATGCAAAAATCTATCGCACTCACCTTGGGCATTTTGTTTTTCAATTTTCTGGCTTGCAACAAATCCGGACAAATCAGTTTTGTTGAATTAATCGGGACCTGGGAACAGCAAATTATAGGCTGGGAATGTTCGCTGGGATGTACGTTGCATGATTTTACCTTTGAAGAAACAGGCATGTTTAAACTAAAAATCAAACGTTCGGTAGATGTCGGGGGCAATGCCCCTTGCTCACCCCACCGTATCAGTTTTGTTCAGGGTCAATTTGAAATTGATGATGATGTCATACACCTCAAAGGAAAATTTATGCATGAATCCTACCAGTGGCCCGAACCGGACTGTGAAGAAGGGCCGGACTACAGGCACAGCACTGGCTATACCTACAAGGATGGTATTTTGATCCTGAATTCAGGCCAGAATTTTTCGGACAAAATTCATTTGAAGAAAATCTGAACGAAGCTTCACTCCATCAATATCAACGTCTTGGCAAACCACTGCTCGCGAATACGCAGCTGCAAGCGATAAGCCCCAGCCGGCCATTCCCGCAAATCCAGCCGAAGCAAGGCTGTCCCCGATTCCAGTTCCACCTGCTGCAACAACCGCCCGTCGAACCCGGCAATGCTCCAGGCAGTGATCGGCGTTTGATCCAGCGACTGGACGAACACCAGGCCGGTACTTGCATTTGGATAAACCAAAATACCGGTTAGCGTTTCTTTCGGATCAACCGCACTGACGAGGCAACTGTCCACGACCTCCACCGTTGCGGTGGCAAAACAACCATTGGGTAATGATGCCAATAGCCCATAGCTGCCTGCTTGTGAAATGGTTACAGGATTGGCAGTAGTCATAAGCGAAGGCCCTGTCCATGTAAAAAGTGCGTTTGGCGGCACACTGGCGGCTAGCAGGGAAAGTACCGGGTTTTCACAGGTCAACACATTGCCGCCGGAGATGGAAAGCACCGGCGCCATGGTATCGGCTTCCACCTGAAACCCGGCAACCGCCGTACAATTGTCGGGGCTGGTTACCGTCAACTCATACACACCCGGCAGGGGCAATACCGGATCGGCTAAAGTCGAAGAGAAGCCCCCCGGCCCGGTCCAGTTGAACGTACAACCGGGAATATCGGCTTCCGCCAAAACAGGTGCAAGGGTAATCGTGCAATCTATCCGGTTAATGCCTGAAATGGAAACGACCGGATTTTGTGGCGCCGGCACCACCAAAATCGAAATCTGGCTGTGGCAGCCTGTTGGCGTTTCGGCTTTGAGGATGTACCAACCGGGCACTGTAACTTCGAGATGCTGCCCCTGCGCGATAAATTGATTTGGGCCTACCCAGTTAAAAACGACATCCGGGAGGCCCGCGTTCGCATCGAGCAGCAGCAAGGTATCGCCGCATTCGGGCGCCTGCTGAACCACATCGACGCCGGGAATGGTGAAATTGGCGAATACCCGGATGGAATCCTCCGTAAAGCAGCCGTTCATCGGATTGATAAGCCGGAGGATGTATTTGCCCGTATCGCTGACGAGTGGTTGCGGCTCATTGGCGGCAAACCCGTTGGGACCTGTCCATTCGTACAACCCGTTTTGAAACAGGGTTTGCACCTGTAAGGCAGTTTGAGGTTGCGTACAATCGAGCATATCAACCGACAAGGTAAACTCCGGTGCCTCTAAATCTGCTTCCACCACTGCTGTCGCCGAAGCGGTGCATCCGTTCATGCCGGTGACCACGGCGGTGTACATCCCGGGCTCGGAGACCAGCGGTTCCATTTCATTCGACTGGAAACCGTTTGGACCGGTCCAAAAAACGCTTGCCAAGGTTTGCGGGGCGGTGAGTTGCATCTTGAATTCGGGCAAATCGCAGGTTATGATCCCGGGTGCGTGTACCGCCACCATGGGCGGCATGTTGTCTTGCGAAAGAACTGCCGTGTCGCTTGCCGTACAGATGGTGCCGCCAACGGTCAGGATGACGTTGAGTATGTAGGCACCGGGACTGGTTACCTGCAATTGGGGAAAGGTGCCCAGCAATTCACCATTCGGGTTTTCCCAACGGAACAAACCAACGGTTGACGCCGAGCTCAGGGTAATTTGCGGATTTGTGCATGTCAGTTCGGCAGCTCCGTTTATTTGGGCGATGGGGTTCAGGAAAACAAGGTTAAAAACCACCATACTGTCGCAGCCTGCCGCGCTGGTCAACACATGCGCATACGAGCCGGGATCGCAATACTGGGCGCCGCCAATTTCAAAACATTCGCCTGCGCAACGAATAATGTTGCCCAAAGGACGTACGATAGGCGGCAACACCGTTACTTTTTGCCGCACCAGGCTGTCGCAATTTTGGTAGTTGGCGTAGGTATATTCATATATCCCCGATGTAACAACATAATCGCCCCAGGGCAATACATACGGCAGATCCTCCTGGCAAATCGTTGCCTCCGGCAATACCGTGGCCGGGATCAGCGCTGCACTTACGTCGATAAAAATTGGCGCTGAGGGCGGTTTAAAATAATTGATCGCCCGGACACAAATAAAACCCGTATCGGCTCCCAGGGTAATGGTCACATCGATACCATCGGGTACATAAAACAACGCCGGAGAAGGTAAACCGTTGAACAACGTACCCGGAGGGCCCGTCCAGAGAAAAGCCGTTGCAAAAGGCGGGTCATCAAGGGTAAAATTGACCGTTGCGCCGGGGCAAAAATTGTTTGGCCCGAGCAGACCGGGATGATGCGTCATTGGGTTAGGCTCCCCGGAGAGGGAATCGGCCGGGAAATAATATTCGCATTGGTCGCCCTCAAAGCCGTCGACCATCAGGAAATACACCTTTCCCGGGATCAGGTCGGTAGCCACTAGCGTGATCTCCCCGGGTGCGCCGCCCAGCATGCCGCCATTGCAGGCAACGAGACTGTTTTGGCTGTAGGAACAATCGGAATACAAGTTCAGCTGAATACCGTTTTCTGTCTCACAATTTTGCGCCTGCGCAGTGATTTTGCCGCCTGTGCTTCGCGCGACAAAGGCAAACCATTGGTCATTGTGACTAATGCCGCATGGCCAAAATTGTGCAGGCGATGGCAGCGCACCGAAATTATTGAAGAGGTAATTCGTCGGTAAAAACTGGCGGACACAAGCCTCCTCACAGTTTTCAGCCGGCATTTCCCAGGGATTGGGGCAAGGCGGTGGCAACAAGGGGTAATCCAAACAATCATCCGGCATGGTAATCGAGGTGGTAGCCGTACAACCATAATTGCCGGTGACCGTCAGGCGATAGTTACCCCGTTCCGGACGGGAAATTACCCGGTTATCAGAGGTAAATTGACCGACATTGCCCGACCAGTGATATTTAAGCGCAGAGGGATGCTCTACTCCGGCGAGTGTGCCTACCGGATCGTCGCAGGTGATTGGCTTAACAACGGTGGCCTGCGCCACCACCAGTACGGTGTCGCAATCGACGGTTTGGGCAGGTAAATAATTCAGGTAAAAAGTGGCGGCGCCAAAAAACAGGCAGCACAGCAGGCGGGCAGGCATCAGGCAGTTTTGCATTGGGAAGTTAATTTCCGGAAAGATCGCCTGGGAGATACTTTCGCTGCTTTGCCCTACTCGTCCTACGGCGGCGCACGTACTCGTCCTACGACTTGAAGTCGTAGGACGAGTAAAACGCTTCCCTACGCCGCTTGTGAACCCTCCTCCTGCGTTGCACGCTTCGCTTTTTTCTCCGCATACGCCACAGCCGCATCGCGCACCCATTCGCCGTCTTCCCAGGCTTTCACACGCGCTTCGAGGCGCTGTTTATTGCAGGGGCCGTTGCCTTTGACCACGTTCCAGAACTCCTCCCAGTCGATCGGGCCAAAGTCGTAGTGGCCACGCGCTTCATTCCACTTCAGGTCCGGATCGGGTACCGTGAGGCCGAGCACCTTGATTTGTTCGGCGATCATGTCGACGAAGCGCTGGCGCAGCTCGTCGTTGCTGAAGCGCTTGATTTTCCAGGCCATGCTTTGGGCCGAGTGGGTAGAGTCGGTATCGGAGGGGCCAAACATCATGACGGCCGGCCAGTACCAGCGGTTGATGGAATCCTGGGCCATGGCGCGTTGGGCTTCTGAGCCGCGGGAGAGGGTGAGCAGAATCTCGAAACCCTGCCGTTGGTGAAAACTTTCTTCTTTGCAAATGCGCATCATTGCGCGGGCGTAGGGGCCATAGGAACAACGGCAGATCGGTATTTGATTGAGGATTGCCGCCCCGTCGACCAGCCAGCCGATGGCGCCGATATCGGCCCAACTGATGGTCGGGTAATTAAAAATGGAGGAGTATTTTGCTTTTCCGCTGTGCAGCTCTTCAATCATGGTGTCGCGGTCGACACCCAGTGTTTCCGCTGCCGAGTAGAGGTAAAGGCCATGGCCGGCTTCGTCCTGCACTTTGGCCAGAAGAATAGCCTTGCGCTTGAGCGAGGGGGCTCTGGTAATCCAGTTTCCTTCGGGCAACATCCCGACGATTTCGCTGTGCGCGTGCTGCCCAATCTGGCGGATCAGCGTTTTGCGGTAGGCTTCGGGCATCCAGTCTTTGGGTTCGATCCGGATATCCGCGTCGATTTTTTCCTGAAATTTTTCTTCCAGCGAATGGAGGGCAGTTTGTTGCGTGGTGGTGTCAGGCATACCAATTCGTTTATTTTTTCCGTTAGGGGTCAGCAAAGTTCGGACTTTCCGGCGGTTTGTACCGCAATTTTGCCATTTCAAAAATAACAGCGACAGACCATTTCGGTTTAGCAACGCCACGAATATTGCCACTCCGTCGTTTTGGTAATGCTTTGCAAAAGAGGCGGCTATCTATTTTTTCAACACGAATTTTTCGAACAAAAAACATACCTTTGCGCGCTATGAAAAAAACGCACGTTTGGCTGCTGCTCGCCGGATTTATTTGGTTGTGCAGTTCTTGCAAAAGTGAATTTGAGAAGATACGGATCAGTGGAAACCAGGACTTGATTTTGAACAAGGCCTTCGAATACTACGAAAAAGGGGAATACCAACGTTCCCAAACCTTGTTCGACCTGGTGCTCAATACCATCCGGGGCAGCGAAAAAGCAGAGAAAGCTTATTTTCAATACGCTTACACCTACTACCACCTCAAACAGTACATGCTGTCGGCGTATTATTTCAAAAACTTTTCAAACACGTTCACCAACTCCAACTCCCGGGAAGAAGCGGCCTACATGTCGGCCTATTCCAACTACCTGTTGTCGCCGTCGTACCGCCTCGAACAGAGCAATACCAAACAGGCGATCGATGAGTTCCAGTTGTTTGCGAACCTGTTCCCGAAAAGTCCGCGCATCCCCGAATGCAACAAACTGATTGACGAGTTGCGCCGCAAACTGGAGCAAAAAGCCTTTGCCGAAGGCGAATTGTATTTCGATTTGCGGCAGTACCAGTCGGCCGTTATTTCGTTTGACAACCTGCTGCGCGATTACCCGGAAAGTCCCGATGCTGAACGTGTGCGTTATTTGATTGCCAAATCGGCGTTTTTACTCAGTAAAAACAGTGTGATCGACAAAAAACTGGATCGCTATACCGAAACAGTTAATCGCTGCAACGCTTTTCTGGAAAAGTACCAGTCCGGGAAATACAACAAAGAAATCAAAGAACTGCGCCGCGACTCCGAAGCCGAGATCAAAGTGCTGCGCAAACGGTTGAAAGTAACTTGAACCAGTAACCTCCAAGCCAAAATCTTTAAATAAAATATTCATTTACGCATTCTTATGAGCGATATCAAAAGTAAGGCACAGGGCCTTGACCCCAATGTTCAACCGCGCGACGTAGGCGAACTGGTTGGCAAAACCGGCAACATCTACGAAAGCATTGCCATCGTGGGCAAACGCGCCCGGCAGATTTCCAGCGACCTGAAATGGGAAATCCAGCGCAAACTGGAAGAATTTGCCGTGAACACCGACACCATCGAAGAGGTGCAGGAGAACAAGGAACAAATTGAAATTTCCAAATTCTACGAGCGCCTCCCCAACACTGCCATCATTGCCACCAATGAATTTCTGAACGATGAAATTTTGTGGCGGGTGGTAGACGACAAGGAAAAAGAATAATTATTCGAATACGGAATGCGGAATTCGGAGTACGGAATGGTTCACCATTTGGTTGAATGACAAATTCGATGCAAATTCAATGGGGACAAAGAAGTGCCCAATTTTAATTTATCGAAATGATGAACCACTCCGCACTCCGAATTCCGCACTCCGCACTCGAAAAGTGTTTGTAATGAAAAAAATCATCCTGGGTATCAGCGGTTCCATTGCAGCCTACAAATCGGCGATGCTGACGCGGTTGCTGGCAAAAAAAGGAATCGAAGTCCGGGTAATGATGACCCCCTCGGCCACCAGCTTCATCAGCCCCCTCACCCTTTCCACCCTTTCCAAACACCCGGTTCTGACGGAGATCAATTCCGAAGAAGCCTGGAACAACCACGTTGAACTCGGCCTCTGGGCGGATGCGCTGGTCATTGCGCCGGCTACCGCCAACACGCTGGCTAAACTTGCCAATGGCATTTGCGATAATCTGCTGACGGCGGTGTACCTCTCGGCACGCTGCCCGGTGTTTGTGGCGCCGGCTATGGACCTGGACATGTGGACGCACCCGGCAACCCGCTCCAATCTCGAGCGTTTGCAGGCGCATGGCGTACAGCTGATCCCGGTTGGTTTTGGTGAGCTGGCAAGCGGCCTGGTAGGCGATGGCCGCATGGCAGAGCCGGAAGATATTCTGGCTTATTTGGAGCAGTTTTTCCAGCATGCACAACGTTTGAACGGGAAGAAAGCGCTGATTACCGCGGGTCCCACCTTTGAGCCGCTTGACCCGGTGCGGTACATCGGCAACCATTCGACCGGCAAAATGGGCATCGCACTGGCCGAAAGTCTGGCACAGGAGGGCGCCAATGTAACCCTGGTGCTGGGCCCCACGCATTTGCGACCTGAAAATCCGGCCATCAACGTGGTGCGCACCACCACCGCTCAGGACATGTACGACGCCTGCGCGCCGCTGTTCCCCGATTCGGACATCACCATTTTGGCGGCTGCCGTGGCCGATTACCGGCCTGCGAACTACTCCGGCACCAAGATTAAAAAGAAAGACAACCCGCTGACCATCAACCTGGCCGAAACCATTGACATTGCCGCCACACTCGGCAAACAAAAACGCCCGGGACAACTGCTTATCGGCTTTGCCCTCGAAACCAACGATGAGGAAGCAAACGCGCTGGTCAAATTGAAAAAGAAAAACCTGGATTTCATCGTGCTGAACTCCCTGCGCGATGCCGGCGCCGGCTTCGGGCACGACACCAACAAGGTGGCAATCTTACATAGTACCGGGCAAAAAACTACGTTTGCATTAAAGGCTAAAACCGCTGTTGCCGACGATATCGTTGCTGAAATTGTTCGCCTGGCCAACCCAAAAGCCAAAACAAGCGTCAGGAAAAAAGCAACACGCTAGTTTTAAACTCAACTATAATTTGTGATGAATAAATTTTTGGGCATCTTTTTCTGCTCCTGCTTTCGACCGGGGCACTGGCACAGGGCGAATTAAACTGCACCGTCCGAATCAATACCCCGCAATTGCAGAACACCGACCGCAGTGTGTTTGACCAGCTGCAAGTCGCCATTGCCGATTTTTTAAACAATACCAAGTGGACGAAAGACGTGTTCGAACAGGAGGAACGGATTAAATGCAATTTTATCTTCACCATCAAAACGGAGCAGGAAAACAACAGCTTCGAAGCCGAACTCGCCGTTCAGGCCGTCCGACCGGTATTCGGAAGCGGCTACGAAACGCCCCTGATCTCCCACCTCGACAAGGATGTTGCCTTCCGGTACGACCAAACCCAGCCGATCGAGTTTCTGCCCGACGCCACCGACAACCAGAACCTGCCCGCATTGCTGGCCTTTTATGTGTACACGATTTTAGGGCTGGACTACGACTCGTACTCCCTGTACGGCGGCGATCCGCACCTGCTGATGGCACAGCAGATCGTTACCAATATTCAAAACTCGCAAACCAATCGCAGCGGCGGCTGGAAACCTGCCGACGGCGGAAAAAACCGCAACCGCTACTGGATCATTGAAAACCTGATGAACCCCCGGGTGCGGCCCTACCGCGCCGCTATGTACACCTACCACCGCAAAGGGCTCGACTTGTTCAGCACAGACATCGAAGCCGGCAAAACGGCTATTCTCCAGGCCCTGGAAGACGTGGACAAAGTGAACACGGCATACTTCAACTCCATGATCACGCAGATGTTTGCCAATGCCAAAAAAGACGAGTTGGTCGAAATGTGGAAAGTCGGGGACAAACCGAAAAAAGACCGCGTGGTACAAATTATGACCAAGATTGACCCGGCCAACAGCCAGCGCTACCGGGAAATTCTGTGATTTTTGGCAATTGGTAACTGGCGATTGGCCATTAGGTGTGTTAAGTGAGATTTTCAGGAAGGTTGTTTTTGTAAAAAACGCAGCATTTTTAGCAACACGTAGCGTATTTCCCGCAGAGTGACGCTGAATTTTTTTACGCAGCGTTCCGCAGCGTTTATATTCCGTGGAAGGAAAACGCTGCGGAACGCTGCGAGTTAACGCTGTGCTACTCTGCGGGAAATACGCTACGTGCCAACCTTAGCCGGAAAATTATTTCTCTTAACACCCCTAATTGGACATTGATAATACTCGAAAAAGGGAAATGCCTTTCGACGGAAACAGTCAATGGTCAACCGCCAATTGCATTTTAAAACCGTAGTTTTGCCCGAACTTCAGGAAACAATTACTGTTAAACATCTTTTTCAACAGTGCGGCACTGCCCGCGGCACCTGCAAACCTTTTTTTTCACGACCTACGGCAACAGCCTATAACCAACTACCCAAAGCCAACAGCAACCACACATGGATACCATAGTCACTGTCAGTCAGTTTTTACTGAGCCTTTCCCTGCTCATTATTTTACACGAAATGGGGCACTTTTTTCCTGCCCGCTGGTTTAAAACCCGGGTGGAAAAATTTTACCTCTTTTTTGATTTTGCCCCGTTCAATTCGCTTTGGAAAATCAAACGCGGTGAAACGGAGTACGGTATCGGCTGGCTTCCGTTGGGTGGCTATGTGAAAATTGCCGGGATGATCGACGAAAGCATGGACACCGAGGCCATGAAACAGGAACCGCAGCCCTGGGAATTCCGCTCCAAACCGGCCTGGCAGCGCCTCATCATCATGGTTGGTGGCGTGACGGTCAATTTCCTCCTGGGGTTTGCCATTTTCGCCATGATGCTCTGGTATTTCGGGAAAGCTTATGTACCCAACAGCGAACTTAAATACGGCCTGGCGTTTCACGAAGTACTCCGGGAACAGGGCTTTCAGCAAGGTGATGTGATCGTGAAACTGGGTACCAAATCCGTAGACCAGGTGGATGCTGCCGCCTACATCGAAGAAGTTGTATTGAACGACGTGCGCCAGGTCACCGTGCTCCGCGACGGTCAGCAACAAACGATCCAACTGCCGGCCAACGCCGGCGAACAACTGACCAAACACAAGGTAGCCAAGGCCCAGCTGATGGCGCCGCGTATGCCGTTTTACGTAGCCGAACTGGCGCCCGGCAAACCAGCAGCGGAAGCCGGCATCCAGGCAGGCGACCGGATCATCGCGTTCAACGATCAGCCTACGTTGTATTATGACCAGTTTACCCCGCTGGCGATGGAAAACAAAGGAAAAAACGCGCAGATCACCTTGTTGCGGCAGAGCGACACCCTGCAAGTCAACCTGCAACTCACCCCGGAAGGGCTTATCGGTGTACGCCCGCAAACAGACGGCTTTTTTGAAGTGCGCCGCGAACACTACGGCCTGTTGCGCGCCCTGCCTGCCGGTGTACAAATGGGGCAGGATTTCCTGAACACACAATTGAAAGCCTTCGGCAAAATGTTCAGTGGCGAAATTGCGGTAAAAGACAACCTGGGCAGCCTGATCAGCATTGGCAAAATGTATGGCACGACCTGGGACTGGGAACGCTTTTGGGGCCTTACGGCTTCACTCAGCATTCTGTTGGCCTTTATAAACCTGCTGCCCATTCCGGCACTCGACGGCGGATATGTGCTGTTCCTGCTTTGGGAAGTAGTCACCCGGCGCAAGGTGAGCGATAAATTTATGGAAAAGGCGGTCACGGTTGGTTTCTTCCTGTTGCTGGGCCTGATGGTGTACGCGCTGGGACTTGACCTCTGGCGGCACTTTTTCCAGGGATTATTTTAAAAAAAACTCCGTGCCCTCTGTTCCTCTGCGAGCCTCTGTGACACTAAAAATTCCACAGAGGCTCACAGAGGAACAGAGGGCGCGGAGACGAGCTTTTGAGCCGCGAATGAACTACTTCGAGTTCTACAATATTCCAGAGTCTTTTCAGGTGGATGAATCCAACCTGCGCCGCATTTTTTACCAGAACAGTAAAAAGTTTCACCCTGATTTCCATACGCTGTCTGACGCGGGGCAACAAGCCGAGATGTTGGAGAAGGCGACCCTCAACAATGAGGCTTATCAAACCCTGTCGGACCCCGACAAGCGGATGCGCTACATCCTGAAGCTCAACGGCTTGTTGGAAGAGGAAGGTAAACAGCAGATTCCCCAGGATTTCCTGATGGAAATGATGGAAATCAACGAAGGTTTGATGGAACTGGAACTGGATTTTGACGATGCCCGTTTTAAAGCCACGTTGAAAGCGGTAGAAGTGCTGGAAAATGCCCTTGATCAGGGTATTCAACCCACCCTCGAAGCGTACACGCCCGAGTCCGGAACGACTGCTGAATTGGAGGCTGTGCTGGAATATTTTTTGAAAAAAAGGTATCTATTGCGCATTCGCGAAAATCTGTCTAAGTTTGCGGCCCATTAATTGAGGCGTTGAGAAATTGAGGTTTTAAACGAAGCGTAAATTTTTAAAATATCCCAATAACCGAACATACCTGCGGGAGTGGCGGAATGGTAGACGCGCTGGTCTCAAACACCAGTAACTTCACGGCTGTGAGGGTTCGAGTCCCTCCTCCCGCACCAACAGCGTACCGGACGAAACCGGTACGCTGTTTTTTTATTGCCTTTTAATCCGGGCTAATTTCCCGGATCGGTTTACATTGGCTATCCACAACAAGCCCGACCGATCATGGCCATTTTCGTCACGCAAGACGGTTCCCATTCTGTTTTTACCGAAAAGTATGGCATCAGTTACCACTCCAAATACGGCGCGGTAACCGAGTCGGCACATGTATTTATCGATGCGGGATTGCGGTTTAAAGCGGTGGTGCAACAGGAAATTGCCATTCTGGAAGTGGGATTCGGCACAGGGCTGAACGCATTCATGACCTGGCTGGAAGCCGAACGCCGCAATTTGCACGTGCAATATGCCGGCATTGAGGCTTACCCGATCACCGCCGGTGATGCCGAGACCCTCAATTTTACCGCCCAACTGGATGTGCCAAACCGCCAGACAGACTTCATGCGCCTGCATCAATGCGCCTGGGAGCGAAACATCAAACTGTCCGAACATTTTAGCTTGCACAAAAAAAAGATTCGCCTCGAAGCCTTCCGCACCACCCGGCGTTTCGACCTCATTTATTTCGACGCCTTTGCCCCGCAGGCGCAGCCGGAGCTTTGGACGGAACGCATCCTCGGGCTGATGTACAAGGTGCTGAAACCCGAAGGCGCGCTGGTTACCTATTGTGCACAAGGCGCCTTCAAACGGACGCTGAAAAAAGTCGGATTTGAGGTTGAGGGCCTGGAAGGCCCGCCCGGGAAGCGGGAGATGACGCGGGGGCTGAAGTGAAGCCGGTTAAACAAACAGTTTCTTCAGCCCGGCAACCGGATTCCATATCGCACCGCAGATTTTATACATATGCCCAGTTGGCAAACACTAGGGCGGCGGCACCGCTTCCGGCAGCAGTTGCTTCGCCAGAGCCAATTTCCCGGATTTGATTTCCAATATGGTGACGGATTTTTGCGGAATGCGTTCGCCATTCAAAAAGCTGATCGTGCCGGTAACCCCTTCAACATTTTGCAGCGTAGCCAGCGCAGCCCGGATGGCTGCCGGATCGGCGCTTTGCGCGCTGTTGATTGCTGCGGCCAGCAGGTTTACCGTATCATAGCCCAGTGCAGCAAAAGCGTCCGGCGCATGACCATACTTACTGGTATAATTTGCAATGAAGGCTCGAACGCGCGGATCGGGATTGCCGGCCTGCATATATGCATGTGTGGTAAAAAACACATTGGAAATGCCTGTTTGGCCGGCCCAAATGGTTTCCGAATCAAAGCCGTCTCCTCCGATCACGGGTTGGTTAAAACCGGCATGCCGGATCAGTTTTGTGGCCGACAGCGCATGTTGCGGCATAGCCGCCAGATAGATCAAATCGGCGCCTTTTAATTGAGCGGTTACCGGGTTAAGGTCGGATTCGTTGTAAGCCTGGACGGAAAGTATCTGACCGCCAAGTTGCCTGAATCGGGCGCTAAAATATGCCTGCAACAAACGGGTATAGGTTTGAGTGGAATCGTACACTACCGCCACCTTGGTGGCTTTTTTATCTCTGAAGGCAAACTCAGCAGCCGCAGCAGCCTGAACATTATCGGCAAAGCAAGCCAGAAAAAGAAAATCAGGCACCTGCGCCGGCAATTTCGGAGAAGTAGCGCCGGAGGTTAAAAATACCCGCTCGTTATCCGCAGCGACTTCAGCAGCGGCAAGCACCATGTCCGTATCGGACAATCCGATAAATGCGGCAGTTTTCGGGTCGGTCGCAAATTGCTCCAGCGCTTTTTGGCGCAGTACTTCCGGGTTGCTTTTACCATCCTGCAACCGGAGCAACAGTTTGCGGCCCGGCAATCCGTTTTCCTGGTTCAACCGGTCGACTGCAAGCATGGCGCCGCGGTAGGAAGGCAGATCCAGCGCCGCCTGACCACCCGATAAATTATACATGGCGGCAATGCTAATCGGGCCGTTTTGTACGGACGTGTCTTTGCAACCGAAGGTTGTAAAACCTGTCAGGCAAAATGCCAGTACTTGCAACTTGGAGATCGTGAAACGCATAATTGTACTTAATTTAAATAATTGCACAGGCTAAAAAAAACACCGGAATATCGGGCATCTAAAACAGGCAAGGAAGGAGTTTGCGAACAAACTCCCCCTTGCCAAAATCAATGATGCTATTCTTTCCCGATTCCTGCTTTGAAGGAACCGGTTAGTGTTTTACACTGCCGCTAAAATATCTGCAAGTTTAGTCCACTGTTTATCCGGTGCGCATGTCCGTCGGGGTCCTGCACTTCGGCCAGCACGGTGTAATTGCCTGCCGGCAAGCCGCCTGAAGTGAGCGTCGCATCGAACAGGTAGGTTTCCAGGCTGTGGCTGGTAAGCAAAGCCGGTACAATGGCAACAACAACGCCGCCAGCCGTTTGCAGAAGGATGTTTGCCTGGAAACCCTGCGCAATACTGTTAAACGCATCAGCCACAACCAGGCGAACTTGTACTGT
The DNA here is from genome assembly GCA_016716135.1 of Lewinellaceae bacterium. Lineage (GTDB taxonomy): Bacteria > Bacteroidota > Bacteroidia > Chitinophagales > Saprospiraceae > M3007. Next base: position 514,681 of record JADJWX010000004.1, read on the forward strand.
GTCGGACATTGTTGCGGAAATGGTCGGTTTGCTCAGGCTTACCTGTTCTATTGTCGGGCTACCCGTAAGTATGACATCCAACTGCTGTTCGGCATTTTCACTCAGGGAAATAATTGTTGCATACGGAACAAAACCGTTAAGACTCACCGTCAGTGTTACATCATCCCAGAGGCCGGTTAGCCGGTAATACCCATCATGGTCCGTTATTGAAGTCACAGTTTGAGCGAAAGGCGCCTGCCCGGGCGACTGGCTGGGGGCATCGAAGCCGGCCGATACCAGAATACCGGGCAGGGCGGCGCCATTATTGTCTGTAACCCTTCCGTCAACGGAGCCTTTTACCGGGTAAAAAACGATATCCCGGCAACCCCATGCCGGGAGCAGGAGCAACAACACCAGCAATTGAATCGGAAAATATTTCATGACTTTTTTTGTTCCAGATGATTAATAAATAAAAGATCAGGCGATCCGGCCGGTCTATTGACCGCCCTGACGTTTGGCTGCTTTGCGATTGCGCCGAATCGACTTGGTGGTTTTATCATATTTTAGAAACGCAGGGTCCTGTTCAATGATCTGCTCCACAGTGTTTTCAAAAGGTGTCATTTTGCGGATATTTTGATATTCGGATTCATTTTCAATCGGGTGCAGGTACGGGGTGATGTAGATGACCCGTTCCACATAATTCTTGACTTCTTTTTTACTTTTGAACAGCAAACCCAGCAGCGGAATTTTCCGCAGGAATGGCACGCCGCCTTCCAGGGTGTTGGTTTCTTCCACAATCAGGCCGCCGATAATCAGGGTATGGCCGTCGAGGACAGTCACCAGTGTGGATATGTTGTTTTCTTCAATCAGAAATTCTCCGGCTGATGAAAAAGGCAAAAATTCGGAAACCCGGCCCTGGATATTCAGGTGGATCAGGGAATCGTGCGTAGGCACCGGCGTTACGCTCAGGTTGATGCCTGCTTCAATATTCTGGAGCGTGGTGGTTACGCCGTTGATCGTTGCCGTTTCGAGCACAATGGTGCGCCGGTCAACGATGTTAAGGCTGGCCGGTTCACCGCTCAACACGGCCAGGTGCGGGTTGGTCATTACCTTGGCCCTGTCTTCGTTCACCAGCGCCCGGATATTCAGGTGGAAATTGGGCGACAGCTTTGAAATAGCGTTATACATGAACGACATTTCACCCGAACTGGCTCCCGGGGTGTAGTTCACATTGCCGAAATTTCCGGAGGTACCCTGGGTGATATCGATGCCCCAGTTAAAGTCGTGTTCATGAAAATACTCCACCAGCATAAATTCGATGCTGATCATCATTTGCGGCACATCCAGCATTTCCAATTGTGTTTTAGCATTTTGAATCTGCATGGAGTCACCCACCAGGATCAGCCGGTTTCCCTCCTTGTGTTCATACACTTCCACATCTTTGTTGATCTGTTCAAATTTTTGCAGGACAACGTCGGAAATCAGGTTTTTCATTTTGTATTCCTGCACCATGCGCTGCCCCGAGAGGGCGCTTCCGGGGCACAGCAGTACCCAGGCAATCAGTAGCCGAAGCCTAAATAAATGTTTCATTAGCAAGCATCATTGATTGTTAGAACTTAGTATCAGGGGCTTTTTTTTGTCAGCATGTAGCGGACATATCCGTCACCTGGATTGATGGTACTACCGTTGTTTTGCCTGGAGGCATTGAATGGAGAAACGGAAATCGATTCAATAAAAGAGCCACCACCACCACCGCCGAATCCGGCTTTGCCGGCGCCGCCGCCGGAATAGCCGCCGCCACCGCCACCGCTTACTCCGCCGGAGCCGCCGCCGCCGAATCCCCAGCCGCCGTTGCGGGCCCCGGCCTGGGTACCGCCGACACCGCCAAGAGGCTCCTTGTACAGCATTTTATCTTTCCACCCGGCGTTACCATAGTAGAGCGCACCGGGCTCGTGGATGCCATCGCCGAAAGCGCCGCCGCCGCCGCCGGATGACTGCACAAACTGGCCGCCCTGGCCTTGTGAGCCACCCGACGCGATATTCTGCTGCATGCCGCTGCCCGTTCCGTTGTCGGTAGGGTTGCCGGGCAGTCCGGGTGAATCGAAAATACCTTTTTCTGTTTTTTGAACACCGGCGCCGCCGCCGCCGCTGGCAACCAGTAGCACCGTCCAGCTTTGCCGGTTATCTTTAGACATCAGGACGGTTGTACCGCCGCCACCACCGGCCCCGTAATTTCCAGTATCAAGCAGGTCGTGTTTAGCCCATTCGCCGCGTTTGCCAATAATCAGGCGCAGAATGGCGCCGCGAGGAATGTCACCTGATCCGTTGCCGATTCTAAACCCGGCACTCACCGTTGCTCCTTCACCGCCGCCGACCCGCTGCGTACGTAATGTATTGAACCTGTCGTAATAGGCGTACTCAATCCAGCCGCCGTCACCACCTTCCAATTCAAAAATCAATTGATCCAGGCTATCCAGCTTCGGCACTTCAAAGTCCTGAAATTTTTCATCATCGGCTTTAATCAACTGGACTTCCCCCGAAACAAGGGCGGGTATTTGCGCCGGAAGCCCTGCAACGCCGGCCCACAGAAGAAGCACTATGAAAATAGGAAGAGCATTTAATCGCTGCATACGTTATGGGTGTTTAAAAGTTCTTTGCAAAGTTCAGGCAAGCCCGTTTGGGATAATTGGACTATTGTTTCAAAAACGTGGACTATTGTTTCAATCACGGGAGGGAGCCGGCCGTTTGGCCTTTTCTTCCCTTCCTTATCAGCCATGAACAGCTGACTTGAGGCAGGAGTACCAGACTAATAAGACGCTGGTGATGATGAGCCGTGTTTTAAATTTAAATAATTTTAAAAACGGTTCCGGGCATGTTTGCCCTCGGTCGAAATAAAATGTCGGCTACAGGAATCACATGACCGGGATACCTGTACCCAAGTACCTTGCGACGATTTTCGGTCGGTCGGAATGATGTGGGGGGTATAAGTTTTAACGGAAAAAGCCCCGTCATAAAAAATGACGAGGCTTTTTTTGTGGCGGAGGCAGGACTTGAACCTGCGACCTTCGGGTTATGAGCCCGACGAGCTACCAACTGCTCCACTCCGCGATTTAGCGGCTGCAAAGGTACAACAATTCATTCCGAAAACCCAGACCGGTCTAATTATATTTTAAAAAAAACAGACCTTTGCCGCCCTATGCAGACCTGGCTCTCTTTCCATATTCACCCCCTTGAAACCCTGGATGTCTTTCTTGCCCGGGGCGTCCGTCCGTTTTTAGCCGAGCACATCTGGCCCGTCCAGCAAGCTCGCGCCTTTTTTATCCGCTACGAAGATGAACACGGCCCACACATTCGCCTGCGCCTCCGTGGCGACGAACAGGTTCTCAGACCGACCCTTCAGGCCTGGTTCAACGAACGCGGCACTGTGGAAGAAATGCCCTACCAATCCGAACCGGAACGCTATGGCGGCGAGGAAGCGCTCAGGTGGGCAGAAGAATATTTTCACCTTTCCACCCGGGTCGTGCTCGACCGGCTAAACCGCCCCTACACCTACGGCGACGCGATGTTCGACGCCCTGCGGATGCATGTTATTACCGCTTTTTCAGCCGGTTGGAATCGTGAAAAAAGTTCCTGGTATTTCGAAAATCTTTGCCGCCAATGGATCGACCTTTTTTTTCAACCAGCAAAGGAAGGCGCCAACGGTGAACCGAACTGGCGGGAAGCGCTGCTCCGGGATTTTGAAGAAAGCTTCACCACACAACGAGAAGAACTTCGCATGGCTGTTGTGGAGCTTTGGACTGCACTCGAAAAGGGCAAGTTTGATCAGGAGCAACCCGAGTGGCTGCGCTGGCTGCGCGGGAACCAGCTCATCCTGCCCGAATTCAGTGACGCATCGCTGGAGAAAAGCCTGCCCAGCCTCTTGCACCTCACCAACAACCGCCTGGGCATCAATAACCAGGATGAGGTGTACCTGAATTTTTTACTTTGGAAAACCCTGTAACGCGCGCTGGTAGTTCGTGCATAAAAAAAGCAAACGGCAGCCTACGCCACTTTCAAAAAGCTGCGCAAACTGCCGTTTGCTTGTGAATATTGTTCCTTTGTTTCGCGACCTACCAGCTCGCGTTACTCAAACCGACGCTTGTAGAACCACGAATTGTCATTAAACGTATACCCAAATGTAAACCGGTAATATGTCTCCTGAATAGGCGAATCGGCGCCCAGCCGGCCAACTTCCAGCGCAATATTAATAAACGAAGTCTGCTGGCGCGGCATGATCACCGGAAAGCCCAGGCCCACGGTAAAGCCCAGATCGTCCAGCCCGCTACCTTCAACCACCCGCGCATCCTGACGGTAATACGCGCCGGCCCGCAAACGTATCCGTTTTGCATAGTTGTTATACGACGAATAGTCCGGAATGTATTCCACGCCGGCTGAAAAAGCCGATGTATTCCGGTATTCAGAATCATTGGGGCGGGCCTCGTTTTTGAAAGAAGACCAACCTTCATAATTGTATTGTGCACCCAGCCGGAGTTTGTTGGCCACAACATATTGAACGCCCAGTCCAAAACCGGGAGGAAGTTTGATTTTCCGATCCACACCGGACTCAAACAACAAGGTATCGGCGCTTTCGTACTGACCGTTGGCCAGACGCCCGCGGCTGCGCAGGAAAATCCGGTCGGCCGTGCTGTTGATGTTGTGGCTGCCTTCTCCCGTCAGGCCGATGGTAACCCAGCGAACCGGCATCGTTTTGTCGTTTTCACTGTATTTCAACACGATATCGTGCTGTACGCCGAGATTCCAGACGAAGCCATTCATACGAATATCATCGCGGCTGGTATTGGCAAATGTGGGTAGTGAGTCGATAAAAAAAGTAGAGCTTTCATAGGTATTCTTGCCAAACAGCCAACCAATATTCAAACCCACAGCCGTATTTTTATATTTGGCAGCATTGCTCCAGGTAAACTGATACGTGCCGCCGTTACCCTCAAAAACACTTTGCACATCGCCGACCTGCCCTTGCGGCGGATCAATTATGGTGTCGCGGGAAACAACGTTGTAGCCCACCAGTGTTTTGGGTGTAAGCGCCATCCCCATGCCGAACTGCCAGGGCGACTTGCGCTTGTCCAGCACTTCGTTGATCGGACTCCGCAACGGGAATCCCAAGGCCAGGTAGGACAGGTTTCCGCTCCAGTTGTTCCGCGAATCCATGTCGTACTTATAGTAACTGTTTTTGGCATACATGCCGCCTTCCAGCGTTGTGGCGCGCAAATAGGCATACGATGCCGGATTTACCAGGCTCAGGTGAAACGGATCGTGAAAGGCAATCGCCTGTCCGCCAAAACCGGCTTGTGCGGCAAAAAACTGGTTGAGTGGGTCGCCGATGCCATACCGCGAATACGGCGAATTCTGTTTGGGCTGGGCGGTCAGCGCCGCAGCAAAAAGGAGAAAAAAGAAACTCAGTTTTAGCTTCATCGAAGAGTGTGTTATCCGGAATTCAGGGAATACGATTTTGGTTAGCATTGTATTGTAAAATATGGTTCAGTCCGTGTAATACTAAATTTGGTTCAACAAGCAACGCGGGTATTGGTAAATGTGGCGCAAAAAAACCGGCGTCGCCACCGGTCAGAATTACTTGCAGCGATTCGAGTGGCGCGCCAAAAGCCTGTACAAAACCCAAAATTTCAAATGTCGCACCGCGCAACGCCCCGTTTTGCAGGGCCGTTTCCGTGCTGTACCCTACCGTTTCCGGCGGCATAACCACCGGCACCTGCGGCAAGCGCGCCGTAAAGGTATGCATCGCCAGGATGCGCATGGCTGCCCCGGGTGCAATATTCCCGCCCACATACGTGTCGCCTCCGCGGAGGAGGTCGTATTTGATGCAGGTGCCGCAATCGATCACCATGCAGTTTTCATCGGGAAACAAGGCTTGCGCACCCGCCACAGCGGCTATCCGGTCGCGTCCCAGGGTTTCCGGCGTTTTGTACGTATTCCGAAAAGGCAAGGGTGTTTCATGTGTCAATTCCAACGCCAATGGAAATACATCGGCCAGTTTGTGCTGGGTTTCGGGGTCGGGTAAGACCACCGATGCCAGAATGACGCGATCCACTCCGGCCTGGTTGCCGTACGACACCAGTTCCTCTAACGTCCAAGCAGTCCAAATCGCTTGCTCGACCAAACGATTGCCGTCAAAAAGCCCCAGTTTGGTGCGGGTGTTGCCGATGTCGAGTACCAGATTCAAAGGTTGATTTGTTTGCCGGAGACAAGACGCACCAAAGGTGCGTGTTACAAATCCGCGAAGGTACACCAGTACGGACGAAAATTTGTGTTTTGAACAAAATCCGCTGGAATGCCCGCCAGGCAGTCCCCCGCAAAAAAAATGAAGCCATCCGAAAACCGGATGACTCCATACCATATCTCATGAAATGATTTTCCTGAATTTTCTGCCCGGGTCAGCCCAGGTACGACTTCAGCGCATTGCGGTTGTACGCTTTGCGCAACCGGCGAATGGCGCGCTCCTTGATCTGACGCACCCGTTCGCGCGTCAGGCCGTACAACTCCCCGATTTCTTCCAAGGTAAGTGGTTTATACCCATTGAGGCCGTAATAGGAGGCGATTACTTCCACCTCGCGGGGCGACAAAATGGACAAGCCCTGCGCAACCTCTTCGCGAAGCGATTCCGCCATCAACTCCAGATCAGGCTCCTGCGAATCCTCCGGCATAAACACATCCAGCATCGTGGCTTCCCCTTCTTCTGTGTTGGACAACGGCGCATCGAACGACACGTGCCGCATGGTGCTGCGCATCATGGTCTGCACCTCCCGTGGCGTCATATCGAGCAGTTCGGCCAATTCATCGTTCGTCGGTTCGCGCTCAAACTCCTGCACAAAAGAAATGTACGCCTCGTTCACCTTGTTGTACGAACCAACTTTGTTCAGGGGCATGCGCACAATCCGGCTGTTTTCCACAATAGCCTGAAGGATACTCTGCCGAATCCACCAAACAGCGTAGGAAATGAACTTAAACCCTTTCGTTTCATCAAAACGCTTGGCTGCCTTCATCAGACCGACATTACCTTCGTTAATTAGATCGGAAAGCGAAAGCCCCTGATTCTGGTACTGCTTGGCCACCGAAACAACGAAACGCAGGTTTGCGCGGGTCATCTTGTCCAAAGCCTCCTGGTCGCCCTCCCGGATCCGACGGGCCAGCTCGGCCTCCTCGTCGCCCACCAACATTGGAATTTTACCAATATCAGTAAGGTATTTATCCAGCGCAAGACTCTCGCGCGTGGTAATTTTGTGGGTAATTTTTAACTGACGCATGGACAAGGCATTGTTAGTGTATGACTATTAAAACGAAATTATAACGAAAGGTTCTCAATTTTCTGCAAAATTTTTGTGAAAAAAATTGACTTTTTACAAAAAAGCCGGTATAGCCTCCCGTTTCGTTAATGCAGGTACAATTTTACTGCCAAAAAAGTTCGCACGGATCAAAAATTAACACACAAACAGTTGGCGCCTCCTACAGATTTTTCCTGACTGATGCGCCGGTCAAAATCCTGAACAGCGCATGCCAGACTGGAATTTAACTTCGGTAATTCAACAGATGCACCATGCTGCCGCCAAATATGCCTGGCCAGTCTGGGACCGGTTGCGCTACCGGGTTGCCCGCTACCCAAAGACAAGCCTGGCTACGGTTGCGCTGCTCGCCATTTGGCTCTTTTGCCTTCCCCGGCCTTTATTTGACAAACCGGTTTCCATTGTCCTCGAAGACCAGCACGGTGAGTTGCTGGGCGCCCGAATTGCTGCCGACGGCCAGTGGCGCTTCCCTGCAAAACAACAGGTGCCCGAAAACTATGCCCAATGCGTCGTGGCCTTTGAAGACAAGCGTTTTTGGTGGCACCCGGGGGTCGACCCGGTCAGCATCCTGCGCGCGCTTCGGCTCAACATGAAAAAAGGGGCGGTAGCCAGCGGCGGAAGCACCATCACCATGCAGGTTATCCGGATGGCGCGCAACAACCCGCCCCGCACGATCTGGGAAAAAATAGTGGAAATATTCATGGCAACCCGCCTGGAACTGCGCTGTTCCAAAACTGAAATTCTGGCGCTATACGCTGCCAACGCCCCTTTTGGAGGCAATGTGGTGGGCCTTGAAGCGGCATCCTGGCGCTATTTCGGCAAAAAACCCGCCCTGCTCAGCTGGGCCGAAGCAGCAACCCTGGCTGTGTTGCCCAACAGCCCAGCACTCATTCACCCGGGTCGCAACCGCGCAACCCTGCTCCTCAAACGCAACCAACTGCTCGACCGCCTGGCTGAACGCGGTGCCATCACGACCTCCACCTGTGCCCTGGCCAAAGCAGAGCCGCTCCCGGAGGCGCCGCTGCCGCTGCCCCAGTTGGCGCCCCACTTGCTCGACCGCCTGGCTGCCGGCCTCAAACTGCACTCCGAATCCCGCTTTGCCACCGCCATCGACCGGGAGCTCCAGCAACGGGTGACCGAAATACTCCAGCGCCGCCAGGAACGCTACCGCGGCAACGGGGTGTACAACCTCGCCACTGTTGTACTCGAGGTGTCCTCCGGAAACACCATTTGTTACGTCGGCAATGTCGTGGGTGCCGGCGCAGAACACGGCGAACAGGTTGACGTCATCGTCGCCCCGCGCAGCACCGGCAGCATTCTCAAGCCGTTTTTGTACGCGCTGGCACTCGAAAACGGCAATATCCTGCCCAACAGCCTGCTCCACGACGTGCCTACGCAACTCGGCCAATACAAACCCGAGAACTACTTCGAAACCTACGACGGCGCCGTACCTGCCCGCCGTGCGCTGGTGCGCTCGCTGAACATTCCCTTTGTGTTGCTCCTGCAGGAATACGGACTCGAAAAATTTCACTTCGAACTGCAACAGCTGGGCCTGACTACCCTGCACCGCCCCCCAGCCCACTACGGCCTTACCCTCATCCTGGGCGGCGCCGAAGCCTGCCTGCTCGACATTACTTCGACCTATGCCCGAATGGCCAAAAAACTAAACCAGGCAACCCAATACCCGCCCCAAAAAAATACAACCGACCCCCTGAAACAACTCAGCCCATCGGCCATCTGGTTCACCTTCGAGGCCATGCAACAGGTCGAACGCCCGACCAGCCTGGGCGACTGGGAACTGTTCGAAACCAGCCGGCGCATCGCCTGGAAAACCGGCACCAGTTTTGGCTTTCGCGATGCCTGGGCAGCAGGTGTCACGCCGCAATACGCTGTGGGGGTATGGGTGGGCAATGCCGATGGCGAAGGGCGCCCGGGCTTGCTCGGGGTAGATCTTGCAGCACCGGTTTTGTTTGAAATTTTTGAGCAACTGCCCAACGATGGCGCCTGGTTCGAGCCGCCTTACGACAATATGAAACAGGTGCCCGTTTGCCGGCAAAGCGGCTTTCGGGCAGGCCCCGACTGCGAAGCCGATACCAGCTGGATACCCAGGGCAGGTCTTAAAGCAGTCCGTTGCACCTATCACCGGTTGCTCCATCTCGACAGCAGTGCCGCATGGCAGGTAACCAGCGCTTGCGAAGCGCCCTTCCGAATGATACACCGCCCCTGGTTTGTACTCTCGCCGCTGGAGGAATTTTACTACATGCGAAAAAACCCGACTTACCAGCCTCCCCCACCCTTCCGGCCCGATTGTGCCGCCACGCAAACCGCCCCGGACCAACTGCCCATGCAATTGATCTACCCGAACAACCCCACCCGGATCTATGTGCCGGTCGACCTCGACGGCAAGCTAAGCAGCACGGTTTTCCAGGTGGCACACCGCATCCCGGAAACGGAAATTTTCTGGCACCTCGACGGACTTTTCCTCGGCAGCACCAAAACATTCCACCAAATGGCCCTGCAACCCGCCGTCGGCAAACACCGGCTCACCCTGGTGGATGTGCACGGAAACCGGGTAGAACAAAATTTTGAAATCATTGGAAAAGGCGAATAGGCGGTAGTTTCATTCGTGCTTTGCCAATTTTGCCCGCCGTAGACTATATTTTTTAACCGCGAAGGCGCCAAGACGCGGAGCATCATTTCCTGCGTCTTGGCGCCTTCGCGGCGAGAAATTTGTCGCACCCGGCTAAAAGTTTTCAAAAAGGACAACCTCTAATACACCACCATTTTCCGAACCGCCCGCTCCGTATCCGTTTTCAACTCATAGTACAGTAACCCAGGACTTGCACCCAGCAGGTCGTTGTCCAGTTCAATTGTTTGGACCCCGGCTGAATAGGCTGCCGTTTGCGTCAGCAACAAACGCCCCTGCGCATCCCACACCCGCAACGTGGCTGTTTTTGCCTCCGGCAAATAAAACCCGATCGAGGTAGCGCCGCTGAACGGGTTGGGGCGGTTTTGATACAATTCGAAGCCCGCCCGGACCGCTCCGGTGTCGCCAAAACGCAGGGCAATCGGCCGAATCTCAAGCGCCTCCGAATAGGCTTCGGGGCGCGCAATGCGGTTGGAAAGTTGGAGCCGTTCGCGCAACTGCCCCGCTTCGAGCACCCGGAAATGCAGGGTAAATTCCGGCCGCCCCACACCATTCCAACTGGCGGTCAGCGTGTTTTCCCGGTTAAAAACGGCAAAATTCTCGGCAGCCAGCCCGGCGCCTGGTTCCAGTTCAACCAGCTCCAACCCCGGGTAATTCAGCGTAAACTGAAACCCGGAAATGGTCTCCGCCGCCCGCAGCCGCACCGGCACTACAGCGCCCGGCGTCAACAGCTGATCGTCGGTGTCAAAAACCAGGCTGGGGCCGTTTCGGTCCTCCACAACAACATTAGCCAGATCCGTGGCGGCATTGCCGTTGACATCGCCGACTTTCATCGCGATAAAATTGTGCATCGGGAGGTTGTTTTGTTGCAGGTTGACCAGCGTTTCAAATTCCGGAAATCCGCCCATGAACGGGTTGTTCGGATCAGCAAATGCATGCCCGGCCGGCACGAAGCGCCAGGCGCCATTGTTGGGGAGTTGCAGGTAAAGCCCGAGTATGAGTTTGCGCAGCTCGACAATGTCGAACGTGGTCACGCTGTTCGATTTGTTGGCGTCGGCAGCAATCAGTTTGTACGGCGACCCCAGCGCAGCCAGGCCCAGCACGTGTTTGTTGATGAGGAGCAAATCAAACGTCGACACACCGTTGAGCGGGCTGTCATCGCGGAACGGCGTAACCGTGTACGACGAGCCGGTGGGCACACTCAGGCTGAACATTCCCTGCGGATCGGTGAGGGCAAACAAGTTAAACGTGGATAAACCGGGGTGCGTCCCTTCAAGTTGAATAGCGGCATTGGCAACCGGTTCACCCTCTTCGGTTTCCATGGTGCCGCCAATGAACACCTCGGCCGGCGTACAGGTACCGTCGGGGTCTTCCACCCGGAAATTTAACACGCATTCGTTTTCATTGCCGCAGCCGTCGTAAATCGTCCAGCGGATCGAATGGTTGCCCAACGGCAGTTGCGGCAGAGTGTAAGCCGTTGGCGCGGCAGCGGAATGCCAGGCCAGGCGCACCGTGCGGTATTTGCCGCTGACTGATACGGTTTGCAAGGCAAATTGATATTTCTCATTCGGCACCACCGGGCGTTGGTCATACTGCTTGGAAAGACCGATCGGGAAGGCCGGGTTGTTAATGTTGTCGAAAAACACACTTCCGGCAGTTGGCAGGTCATTGCTGCGCACCTCTGTTTCCTGAATATCATCCCCGTCCACATCCAGGCTCAACACGTAGTCTACCCCCAGGTTCGAGCCAAAGCAGGCGTCGGTTATGGTTACGCGCAGATCTACACCCCCCTCGCACAAGTCCTGGTTCGGGTTGTCGGGCACGGTGGTGTAATTGGCATTCCAAAGGAAAAAATCATTGATGGAGGAATCCACGAAAGTCGTGGTGGCAGCCGGGCAGGCAAGAAATTGCGGTTGTTCGATATCCACGACTTTAATCACCTGCTTGTACGTATAACCGTTGACATCGGCAGACCAAAAAATGCTGTAGTCCGTAGAATCCGGATCAGCCGAATGTATCCGTATACGCGTTGGCGCCCACATGCCCGTCGTTCCTGCCGCCGAAACCACCGGCCCCGGCAGGTTGTCCGGGTGTACCGACAAGGCATTGGGCTCAGGGTTGAGCACCTGTACCAAGGCCTGGCTGGAGTCGTACCGGCAGTTATTTTTTATGATCCAGGTCCGTTCTATTTTAAAACAGGCATCGGGAACTACCGTAAAAACACTGTCGGTATGTTTTACCTCCATTTTTTCACAATCAATCCCAAAAAACTCCGGTTCGCCGTAATAGCCCGTGGTGTCGCACATGGTTACAAATAAATCGTCGGGGAAACGGATAAAATAATACTGTTGATTCGATATCGTGATCGTTTGCGTACACTCGCCGCTTTGTCCGCCTGCATCAAAAACTTCGAAGGTGCGGGTGATCACGCCCTGTTTGCAATAACTGTCAAACTGATCGATATCCACATCCAAACCATAAGAATCAACCCGGCAGGAAAATACCGGCACACCGAAATCCAACTGGTTTATGTCAAAATTTTCACATAAAACGACGGTGTCGGGTGGCGCCTGGCACTGCGGCGGCAAGGAATCCAGCACCACCACCGGAAGTATGCAATCGCTGAATTGCCCTGCAGCCAGGTTGTCGGACACAGGGCCGGCAGGCACCGGCACATCGTATACCCGCAGGATTACCTGCACGGAGTCGGCCAGATCGGGACAACAAAAATTCAACGCGTCGTCAAAAGCATTGCCCAAACTGTCGCAAGCGCCCGGCTCCAGCCGTTTTATTTTGAAAAATACAGCGCCGGAGCAAGCATCTGCCGATCCGTTGTCAACCTCCGGCGCCGTAATACCGGCATGCCCGAGCGCATCTAAAAACACATGCTGAATAGAATCGCAAACCGCAGCAGGCGGCAAACTGTCCACACAATGAGCTGCATTTCGCAAGAAGACGTATTCCCGCAGGCATCCGTAGCGACATACCGGATTGCCGTACTCCCAACCGGAAAGTCAGCCGCCTGCCCAAAAAACGCCATTTGTAACGAACCGCCTGAAATGTTGCCCAGGGTAGCCTGGAGCGTATCCGCCAGGCCGTCGATCGCCCAGATTGCCTCCACCGACTGTACGTGGGAGCAGGCATCCGAAACGATCAGGTCGGGCAGGTCAATCGTGTCCTGACAGGCGTCAAACAGATACTGAACAACCGTGTCGGCCGGACAATGGACGGTCGGCTGCTGGTCGTCGTCAACTTCAATCAGTTGCATACCCATGACGGCATTTTGCATCGAATCGGGCAGGCAACCGTCGCGCACCGACCATTTGCGAAACAAACGCCGGCTTCCGCCGCACAGCATTTCGACGGAGTCGGTGTAAGTCGCCGCAATTTCACAAAACGGCGCGGAGAGCAGGTTATATTGGTAAGCGCCCAATTGGACATAGGGCTCACCCGTGGTGGCCGGCAGTGTGTCCAGAGCACAAGAAATAACCGTGTCGGCAGGAAACAAGGCATCGTCGACCGAGCGCACGCGATTGATGCGCTGCACACAGGTTCCCACGTTGTTGGAGGCATCCAAAACCGTCCAGAACCGGGTAATTACATTGGTCACGTTGCCCGGTGAGTCGCATGGTACATCCATATTCACATCCACATGACCAAACGAAATGGAACCCATGCAATTTTCAATCAGCACCGGCATGCCCGCCGCAATGCCCAAGCTGTCGGTCAAAAACTCCGGCGTCAAATGTGCCGTAGGCACCGCGCAGGGAATGTTTATGTCCGGGCATTCCAGTACCGGCGGCACGGTGTCGAGGATTTTTACAAAACCAAAACAACCCTGCCCGGATTCCGCATCGGTCACCCGGAACCCCTGGATCGTTCCGCGCTGGCCATCGCCGAAAACTGCCGGCGCCCAGGGGCCGTTGCCAATGGGCGCCTGGGTGTCAAATTCCAAAATATAGTCCTGCACACAAGCGTAGGGCGTATCCAGCGCCGTAGCCACATCGAGGGCAACCAGGCAATCGGCGCCCAGGAAAAGTGTAAACGTGTCGGTCCGGCAACTCAGCGCCGACGGCGCCGGCTGCACAACCACTGAAAAGGAACAGATCGCCGTATTTCCCACGGAATCCGCAACCAGAAAATTATTGACTGTCGTGCCAATCGGGAATGCCTCCCCCGAGGCCAGACCCGACAGCTGCGTCGGCGTCAATTCCATCAGGCTGTCAAATGCGGTAACGGTATAACTGTACACCGAGTCGCAAAGCCCCGAACCCAACTGGAAGGTATCGCTGGGCGGGCAAGTAATCACCGGCGGTATGGTGTCAGACAAAAAAGCAGCAGGGCTGCAAGGAAACGATACCGGGTTGGCGCGAGCTGGTTCCGGGTCGGACACAGCGCAAACCAGGGCACTCCAAAACAACAGGAGTGGAAAAAATCGGCTCATGATAAAGGCGGGTTGATTCACCGGTGTACCTGCTAAAATTGAACCAATTTTTTCGACGTCAGCGCACAACTGTCAAATCGCCTTTCAGCTGCAAAACGCGCCCCCCGGCAAAGACCACTTCGGCATACCAGACAAACACGCCGGGCAGTACATCCGCCGACCGGAAGCGGCCATCCCAACCCTGAACGTGGTCATTGGGCAAAAAACCCGCCCGCTCAAACACCAGCGTACCCCACCGGTCGAAAATTCGCAACACCCGGATTTCCTGCACCGCCCCGTCGCGGGCATACAGGGTAAAAAAGCGGTTCTCGTCTTGCAAAGCGCCATCGTAAATTACGTTGGGCGCATACACGCTGTCCTGCACAATTTGCACCACCACCCGGCTCTCCGACAAACAACCCGACGCCGTGCTGAACTGCACCGTATAGGCCGCCGTTTGTTCGGGACGCACCCACAGGAAAGCGCAGGTATCGCAAGCCGACAAAGGCGCGATCGGGTTCAACCACACATGCCGGATAGCGCCGGCAGGAAAACCCTGCGGCAACACCACCCGCAGCCAGGCACTGTCGCCAATATGCATCACCGTGTCGGCCAGGGCTTCGCCCAAAAACTCGGGATACGCGGGCATGTCAAAACCAAATTCAAAGCGGCAACCCAGCGAATCTTCCACCTGAAGCAACTGCATACCGCCACCCACACCATCAAAAACCGGAAAGTCCTGAAACGGCGCACGGTTCAAACCGTAGCGCGTACCATCGGGGAAACCGGTCACCGACAGGCTGCCATTGGCACGGTCGAAACAAGGCAAGTCCAGCACGGTAAACTCCGGCACATAAGGCGCGGGCTGCCCCACCAAAGCCGAATCGACCAACACACAGCCGCCGGCATCGGTGAGTGTCGCCACATACCAGCCCGCAGGTACGGAGTCGAGCACCGTCCCCGACACGCCGGTACTCCAGGCCAATGTGTAGGGCGGCGTGCCACCGTTCGGTTGCGCAACAAGCTGCCCGGTCGTGCTTTCAAAACAACGGGCATCGGTCGCCAGCAGGTTCATCGCCAGCGGCGGCGGTTCATCCAGCGGCACTTCCAGCACAGCCGTACAGCCGTTCCCGTCTTCCACGGAAAACAGGTAAACCCCGGCCGGCAGGCCGTTCAGTACCGGCCCGGCCGGTTGCCCGTTTTGAAAAAAAGTGTAAGGCAAAACACCACCCGAAGCGCTCAGGGAAATCTGACCGGTACTGTCGCCAAAACAACCAACAGGTTCCACCCCGGCCACAGGTGTCAGCAATGCAGGTTCTTCAAGGACGGTTTCCAGGATGTACGTACAGCCCAACGCATCGGAAATCGTGCAGGTGTACACCCCCGCCGGGCCGTTGAACGCCACGCCTGTATTTCCCGACGACCAGATGAAACCAAACGGCGGATACCCCATACCCGTGATTTCGGCGTAGCCGTCGGCGCCGTCAAAACACGTCACCGAATCGGTGCTGACCGTAAACGTGGAAAACAGCGTTGCCAAACTGGTGTCGGCCACCGCCACGCACCCGTTGGCATCGGTCACTTCCACGGTGTAGGGGCCGGCAGTGAGCATGCTGAGATCAAACGCATTGCTCACCGGCAACCCGCCGGACGTGTACGGCGCTACCCCACCCTGCACCTGCACGGCGATCAGGCCGTTGGCTGCATCCAGGCAAATTTCATCGGTCACCGAAAGTGCCAGATTCAGGGTATCCGGTTCCAAAAGTTGCGCTTCCGCAACCAGAAAACAACCATTGGCATCGGTCAGCGTCAAGGTATACGTGCCGGCCGGTAAAGCCGTCAATGCCGGTCCCGTACCGGCCGGCGCCCAGTCGAATTGGTAACCGCCTGAACCACCTGAAGCCACTGCTGTCAAACTGCCGTCGGAAGCGCCCGCACAGGAAATATCGTACCCGTTAAAATCGGCGGTGCTCAGCGTTACGTTCAGTGCCGGCGGCTCGGTCACCTCGCTAGCCGCCGTATCCGTGCAGCCGTAAAAATCAACCACCGTCAGGGCGTAATTGCCCGCCGGGATGGAGTCGAGCAGCGCGGACTGGCCGGCGCCCACACTCCAGAAAAACTGCACGGTGTCGGCGGCGCCCGGCACGGTGGCCAGCACCGAGCCGGTGGAATCGCCGTGGCAAAGCACGGGCGTCGAAGCAAGTTCAAGTTCGACTTTGCGCGTGGTCACCCGGATCGTATCAATGGAAACACAACCTTGCGATCGCGTGGTTTTTAACACCAGAATTTCGGTAAACTGGAGACTGGCGTCGAAGGTGCCGGTAAATTGATAAACCGGATCAGGCGCCGTGGCGCTGCTCAAATATGGCGATGCCGGCATCCATTCGTACTGTGCATTATCCAGCCCCGGAAACCCAGGGCTACCGCCGCACCGGCACAAATAATTTGATCAGCGCCGGCATTTCCCAAGCGAACAAACGGGATAAACACACTGTCGCGCGTGCAAGAGCACAGCGTATCCACCAGGGCCACCCAAATACCCGAACAGCCGCTGGTCGCCAAAACATCGACATTGAGTCCGACCGGCAAACTGCCGCCGGGCTGCAGGCCTTCCACATCTACGGCCAGGGTTTGCAGCAGCGGGTCGGCTGCGTCGAGTTGGGCATTTTGATTTTCATCCAAACGGACCTCCACCTGCAGGGAGCCGCCGCCGGCGATGCCGGAGCTATTTTCCAGTTGGAAATCCAGTTGCCAGTTTTCCAGTCCGGCATCCAGGGGCAAGCCAACGCCCGTAAGCCCCGACAGGGTAAACGACGGTTTTTGCAACACCGTGAAAAACGTTTCTTCCAGCAACACAAAATCAATGGCGCAACTCGCATTTACACAGGCAATGTTGGCTGTTTGCGTCATTTGAATGCCAAATTCGTAATCCAGTTGGCAAACTGCCGTTGCCGTGTTGTTTACAATTTTAAACGAAAAAACAACCGAATCGCCCGCAACTACCCCGGGCGGCAAACCGACCGACAGGAACATGACGTCGCCAAACAGCTGGAGTACCGGCGGCCCGACCGGGTCGTTGTGTATGCCCGTCAGCGAGCCGGGCCCGTAGGAAAATAATGCCGGCAACACAAAACGCACCTGCTCATTTGCCGCAGTGGGCCCCAGATCGCCGGGATTGACAATGCGCACCCGAACGGTATTTTCGGCACAAAACGACGCCGGGTTGTCCACCGCCACATCAATTTGGTAGCTGTTCGTGGCCGTAGGGGCGCCCTTGATCAGCAGGGGTGGCGCCACAAACTGGCTGGTGTTTTTCGGCCCGCCGCAAGCATCGCGCCAGCTGCAGTTGTACAAAAACCGCGTGCCGTCGATGTAGTCGCAATTGGTTTCCAGTTGGAAATGGATTTCCAGCGTATTCGACTGCACAAACAAAATGCCGGGCAAGGCCTCGATGCCGAAGGGCAGTTGCGCCAGGTTCAGGGTCCAGGTCAATCCGTTCGGTCCCGGCGTCGGATCGGGCAAGGGTACTTGCTGGCCGTTGTACTCGATGCGGGCGCTGCCCGGCACCAGCGTTTGGCCGGCAGGCGGCAGTTGCAAAGCAACCTCGAGGTCGTACATCAGGCCGTCGCCCACATTGACCACCCGGAGCGCATAGTCAATGGGCGCACACAAATCGACCGCAGTATCCGGGCTGCTGCTTACATTAATTTGCGCCAGCGAAATTTTAGGCGAAAAAACCAACTCCAACGGAGCGCCATACAGGCAACGCGGCTGCGTCGAATCGCATTGAATGCCGGGCTGCACCAGCACAACCCCGGTAACGCATTCCAGGATGGCGGTTTTCAACTCAATCGTCCGGCAGGCATCCTGCCCTAAAAACAAACCCGCCACGGCGGCATGGGCGCTATCCACCGAAGTGATGGGCAGCGGCTGGGGCGCCGTTGGGTCGGTGACATCCACCGCCGTGATCAGTTGGAGGCCCGAGGGGATTTCCACCCAGAGCAGGGGCGTTTCGATGGAAAAGGAGGGCCCGGAGTTGCAATATTCCACCAGCCAGGTTGGTTCACGGCTGCTCGACAGGCTCGTAAACGTGGTGATGGACAGTTCGTTAAAATCCGGGCTGCCGACACTCAACGGCATGATCTGCACATTCACCGAATCCAGCGTGGCCAACAGGCGGTGGCCGGCAATGGTCACCGGTAGTTTGGTCGTATCCGGTGGACAAAGCGCCTGCGCTGCAAAGCGCAATGCAGCCTGCGCCCGCCCGGTGTAATAATCGGTAACCGGTAATTGCGCCGGCCGCAGGAACAACAACGCGGGTTCGCCGCCCGGCAACACCACTGTAGCCGGATCGGCCAGCGGCAGCTGCACCGGCGTCGGTACGGCATTCGCGCCGTCGCCGGCTTCGTATTCCCAAACCGCGCTGCCGGGTTGGTAGGCATAGCCGGGTTGCAGCAATACCCAAAGCGAATCGTAGACATACAGCGGGCGTATTTCATTGGGAAAAAGATCGGTGTCGATGCGGCCCGAGCGCCCTTGCACAAAGTCGATTTGCACGTTCAGGTTTTGGCAAACGGTGTCGGGAAACTCCAGATGCACGGCATAATCGAAGTCGGGGTTGATCCCTTCAAAAAAGCCGTTTTTTGTTTCACACAACAACGAATCGCCGTGGTAGATGTACGGGAAACGCACGCGCAGATCTTTGATCTCCTCCACTTCCCGGAAAGGCCAGTCTTCGGTCAGCCGGGCGAACACATCCAGTTGAAGGCGATCGCCGGGCGTAAACTGAATGCCGCTCGCTGCCAGGCAGCCGCCGGGCTGAAAAAATGCTTGCAAATCGGTCTGCCAGATGTGGTAGCCGTTCAGAAAAACATAGTCCAGCGCAATATCCGGGCAAACCAGAGCAGCCCCCGTTTCGGCATCCTCCACGGTCAAGGCTGCGGAAAGCGGCAGGAAATACGGCAGTACGCCGTTCCAATAGTACAGTTGGAGCTGCGTGGAGTCGAAAATATCACCGGTCGTACCCTCAAAACGGGCTTCGGCATGGATCAGCACGGTGTCGAAGGGTATCCCGATAGCGCGCTGCAACCCGGCCGTGGCGGGATCAACCTGCGCCGACAGCGCATTGTCGACATAACCCAGGGAAAGCCGCTCCACCCAAATGGTGTCGGCAAACACGCCGTGCTGCTGGGTGGTGTCGTCCGGGCGCGGGCAGTCGATCGTAAACGGCAGCCCCGACAGGCACACCAGGTTAAATTCCTTATCACAGCCATTGCCGCACACCCAGTACAGGTCGGCCGGCAAGGCATAGGTTCGCGGTTCGTAAGGCGGGCTGCACACCGCCGAATCGTCGATGTCCGGCGGGCAAAGGGGAACAACCGGCAGATCGATCACACCCAGTACTTCCGGCAACAACAAATACAGCAAGCTGTCATTTTCCAGCCAAAACGGCACGGGCATGCTGTCGAAGGTGGGTTGAAAACCTGCGGGCAGTTCCAGCACTTCCGGAAGCGTGAATTTCAGAATAATGCTGTCGTTCGGGCACACATTGCGCAAGCCTGTAAACGAGGCATCCAGATCGTAATGAAAATCGTAGGTCGTGCCGGCATCCAGGATAAACGGATGATCTTCCTCAAAAATATTTTGAATAAAACTGAGCTCCAGCGGTACGTTGGGCGCCAGGTTGGCTGTCAGCGCTGCGCCGCAGGCGCTGGAATATTGCAACTGCGTGGCCAGGAACAACAAATCTTGCAGGCCGTTGCACGGTTTACAATCGGGGTCCATCTCCACAAGGCATTGCAACAGCACGCTGCTGCCGGGCGCCAGGTCGTCAAACTGCCCGTCGCCATCCTCGTCCGACAAACCACCCGGCCCGTCCGGGTCGCTCAGGATGCCCGCCAGGCTCAGGCGGTAAGGCAGCCCGGCATTTCCACCCGACAAATCGGCCAGCGGGATTCCCGCGACGCGGAAATTGTACACGGGGAAACAATCAAATTTTATGCTGCCCTCGGCGGTGCTTGCCGCGTCGAGCAGGAGCCCCTGCAGCCAGTCGATGCTGAGCGCTGCGGCGTTGCCGGTATTTTCCACCCGGATTTCCAGCAGATCAAATTCGCAGGGCCTGGGTGTTTGAAACGCATTATTTACGGCAGCCACCAGCACGGGGGTTGGGCTGTTTGCCCCGGAAATCTGATACTGCTCGAAGCGCGGCAGGGCACACACCGTACTGTCGGGGCAGGCCCAGCCATAGCTGACGATCATGGCCTGGCTGTTGCAATCCGTTATGCGAAACGTTTGCGTGACCACCACGGAATCCTGGTAGCCCAGGAAGCCCTTCGGGCCGAGGTCGCCGCCGTCCAACACCAGGGTATCGCCGTGAAAAACACCGGTGGTTTGCACCAGTTCGAGCCCGGCTGTTTGAAAAGAATCGATCAGGAACAAATAAAAGGCTGCGCCGAAACCTTCGTTGCGCAGCACAAAAGTGCGGGTAAACACTTCGCCGATGGACCCGGAATAATTCCAGTTTTGCCCGGGAAGCAGGGTAACGACCGGCACCCGGATGTTGTAGGCGCTACCCAGCAGAAGCGGTTGCGGCACGCTGCCGCTGACGATGCGGAGGGTATCGCGCAGGTCGCCACGGTCGGTATCGGCACAGCCAGCCCGGACGCGCAATTCGAACGACAAACTTGCATTGGCGGCAAGCGCCGGCAGGGTGAATACCGGGCATCGGGGGTCTGACAAATCTGTGGGATTCAAGCCGGTAATGCCCGCATAACTCAGGCCCTCCGGCAAACAATATTGCAGGGTTCCGGCCGCCTGGGCTGTGGGCCCCGCATTGGTCAGGGTAATAGCAAAAACCGTATCCTGGCAGGCAGAAATATCGGTGGGAATAGTGGTTGAAACTGTGTAATTGGCAGCGGCTTGCAGGGAAAATGCGACAATAATTGCCGCAACTGCCGCTGCCTGCTGGAACAAACAGGCAGGTTTTGACACCATGTGACGGAATTTAGGATGGATTATACATTTCTGAGAGCAAAACTGTGGAACACAAAAGCAAGGCCACAGCGCCCAATTTGTCCGCCACTTAGCGAATCCTACCTCGAGCAATCATCCGTCGTGCCAAAACGCGACCTTTTTTATGTGATTTTTGGGTAGGTCCCGGCATTAAATTCACGATTACGTGATTTAACATGTTATAAATCAGATGTCTCCCTCCGGTCGACATGACAACGTACGGGCCTGCAAATTTTTTATCAGGTTTTTCGCTACGCTCAAAACTTCCACACCGCTAGAGGGAGTTTTGAGCGTAGCGAAAAACCTGATAAACTCTTTAAATATCAGCGATTTGTCATGTCGACCGGAGGGAGACACCTGTTGAATCCTAAGCAAAAACTCACGTTATTACTTCATCCGCTTCGTCATTTTTTTGGGGAACAGGCCGGATTTGCTGCCTTTCGATTTTTTAATTTCCCCGTTTTTACCGACCGGTGCGCGCAGGCTTTCATTGGCCGGGCAGCCCGATTTTTGGCTGCAAGCAGGTGCAAGCAGGCCAAAGGCAAAAAGACAGGTACTGAACAGGATTAGAACGCGGAACTTTTTCATGTATTCAAAATTTTATTTTAACTCAATCCAGCGGCCGCCGGAGGGAAAAATCACGGCGGTATTGGGCCGTTTTTCTTTGAGTTCAACCTCCATGTGCCATTCTTTTTTTCTAAAAACGTAGCGTTCGTTTGAATAGTCTGTCGCGCCAACGCCATTTCGCCACCACCAGCTGCCGTCTTGCTGAAACGCGGTGTTGTACTGCAAACCGCCACTGTCGCGTTCGACCCGGATGCCATACGCAGGGTCGGTGACGTTGAACTGGGCAACTTCCCACATCTTTCCTTTGAAAGGGCGCATGCGCCGCAATTCGAGCGCTTCGTTGAAGCCGTTGATCTGACCGATGATCCGGAACATAAACACGCCGCGATAATCGTCGGGCGAAGCCAGAATGATCACCTCATCGCGATCGTACCAGCGAAAATCATACACCAGGCTGTCGCAAAGCCGTTCCGAAATTGCCCAGAAGCGGTTCATTTGAAGCAGGAGGCACAAAGAAACGCCCAGAAAGCCCAGCGCCAGCAGCCGGGATGCGATTTTTGGCAAAAATGACAACAATAGCGCCAGGCCAAGCCAGCCGAACCCCGTGGCGAAATAGCCGTAGCGGTCGTTTTCGGAATATTGCAAATAGTAAAAATACAGGTTGGCCACCGGCAAGAGGGCTACAAAAAACCAGGCAAATGCCGCACCGGCCCATTGCAGCCGCGCCGGCATCCGCCGAAAAAAAACCAACCAGGCTGCGGCGCCCAGTACAAACACCGCACTTCCCAGCCACAACGGCCAGCCCTCGGCCAGCCCGTCGAACACCTGCACCTGAATCCGGCCTTCCCAGTGCCGCATAAAACTGAATTGCTTGACGGTATAGCGCAGCACGTTGGCCATGATATCGGCAGGGGCCACGTTCAGGTGGGTATCGGCGCCGTAGTGCCCTACCCAATCGCCGAGGCGGATTTTGTTTAACAAAAAATAGAATGCCCACAGTCCAACCTGCGGGGCAAATACGCGCCCCAGCAGGGGAGACAGCCCGGCCGTTTTTTGCTGCGAAACCTGGTGCACCGCTACCAAAATCAGCACTAAAACCGGGATTACCAGCGACCACTCGAAGGTGAACAAAGCCACCAGCACACAGCCCTGCATGATCCACCAGGAACGGCGGCGGCCTTCGGTCAGGTAATCCAGCGCAGCATGCATGGTCAAAAGGGCAAACAACATCGCCAGCAAATAATGCAAACAAACCCGCCAGACCACGACCTCCGCGGCGTAGGGCGAAAGTAAAAACAGCAAGGACGCGCTCAGGCCGACGAACAAGCGCTCACCCGCCGCCATAGGCAGAGGCAGGCGCAAAGCCAGGCGGCAAAGTAGCCAGGCATTCAGCCCGTGCAACACCGCAAACACCCCGTACCAAACCGGCGAGTTGGCGCCCAACAGCCAGTACAGGCTGTAATTGCCCAAATGCAAGACCGGATGCAGGCCAGGATACCCAAAACTCGTGGGCACGCCCGCCCAGCCGCCGCGATCGTAGGCGTATTGCCAACCCAGCCAGTCCATCACAAAACCGGCATCCCGGGTAGGCCAGTACACCAGCAAACTAACCAGGATAAACAACCCCGGGAGCAGGCGGAAACGGGAAGGAAGGGCGGGTTCCATTAGGCGTTTTTTTTAAGTCAAAATGTAAAATGTAAAGGTCAAAAGGTAGTTTCTAGTAGAAGCAATTTGCAGGCGCCGGTTTTATGTAAGGCTACCTTTTCTATCATTTATCCTACCTCTTTTTTACTACATCCTCCACACGCGGGTCATTCAACACCTCCACGACACCGGCTACCCCATTTTCCTCCTGCACAAATATCCCCTGCCAGGTTTGCCCACAGGCATTGTGCAGGCGGCAGCCGTCGAGTACCAGGCGGCCGCCCGGTTGCACGGTGATTCGGCTGCCCGGTGGCATCGACACCCGGCACGACAAGCGCAACACGCCGCCCGGAGCGATATTCAGGTGTCCTTCCAGGTCGCGGGCGCCTTTCCAGGAAACGGTGTCGGCAATTACCAGCGTCCGGTCTTCGTGCAAGGTACACCAGGTGGGCAGCAGGCATCGGCGGACGGCGCTGCGTTCGTCGGCAAAGGTAGCCTGTGCTTTACCGATCTGACAGGGCGTGAGTGCGATCTGGTAGGCATTGTAATCCATCATATTGTTGGAAGCCGTGTTCCGGCAGGGCGGGTCGGGCGACCACTCCCAGCAATTGTTGGGGTGGTTGTTGGTATCGGGGCAGCCATCTTCCGCCCAGGCATGGTAGAGGCCGAGGATATGCCCGACCTCGTGGTTCAACAGGCCATCAAAACTTTTCGGTCCCTCGCGGCTTTCGAGCACGCCGGCGATTTTGAGCGCCGTGCCCAGCGCGATGCCCTGGCCGTTGGCCCGGTACGTTTTGGACTTCATGCTGTCGGGGTGATGCACCATGACAAAAACATTGAGGATGGAGTCGGCCCCAATGCTGTATTTGCGCACCACGTCGCGGGAATAATTATTCCGGTTTTTTCCCTGGGAAACGAAGAAGTACAGCGAATCGTCGTAGTGGAAATAGATGCCGTCGTCGTCCGGTTGGTCTGGCTGCGGCGTAAGCACATAGCGATAGCGTTTGGGCAAGGCAGGCGTGCCTTCGGGCGATCGCCAATGCCAGACATTGGTATCCAGTTCGGCATTGGAGTATCGGAGCAGTTCACGGATGAACACCCGCACCGAATCTTTTGGCCGGTGGGCGGTGCCGCTGCTGTTTTCCATCACATGCACGTTTACCCGGAGGTAGCGCATGGGCAGAAACTCCGGCTGCTTCGGATCGGGCAGGTACCCGCTCCAGTCGCGACAGGCCGGAGCCGCCAGGGTACGCCTGGGGGTGGCATTTGCTGGCGGCGGCTCCAGGTGAAATGCGCGGGTACGCAGGGTAGGTACACAAGCAAGCCACTGCATGCAAATCAAGGCGAGGCAAAGTCCCGAAAATATTAAGGCACGACCAGTCATCAAGGTTTGTTTTCGCCGTAGGCCTCCTTCCAGGCGAGGACGCCGCCGGTCAGGTTACGCACATTGGCAAAACCTTGTGCCTGCATGAGTGCCTGGGCCATGCCCGAACGGTTGCCCGAGCGGCAATAGACGATGACTTCGTCGTTTTTGTGGGCATCCAGTTCCCAGAGCTGGTTCATAAGATTGCCCAGGGGGATGAGTTGTCCGCCGATGTTGAATTCTTCGTTTTCCCAGGCTTCGCGTACGTCAACCAGGGTAAGGCTTTCGCCGGCATCGAGTTTTTGCTTGAGTTCTTGTACAGTGATATCCATGACAATGGGGCAATGAGTGAATGAGTGAATGAGTAATTATTGACCCCCGCAAGCTGCGGGCAGTTCCTGGGTCAGGTAAAGATCAATTTGTTCGCCGACCCGCATGGTACCTTCGGCTTCGTAGGGTGGTGTCTGCCGCCACACGTAGGCCGATTGCTCATCGTACACGGTGGCATCTTTGATGACAGCGCCGATACTTAGATTGCTGCTGGTGATCAGAAACCGGGCGGCATCGTAGGTTTGGCACACGCAGTCGGGGATTTCCACCGTCAGCGTGACCTGTTCGGAAACAATAAAGTCGATCGTGGCGCCCATTTCCACCTTGAATCCGTAGCGGATGTCCTGGGTGACGGTGTCGCCACGGTATAGCACGGCGACAATCGTATTTGGCGCCAGTTTGGGATCGGCGACCCGGGCCAGAATACGGGGTTTCAGGCCAAGGCGGTTGATTTTACGGCTGTACAGGTCGTAGTCGTCGCTCCCGACCAGGTCCGGCATTTTTATAATGTCCGGGTTGTTTTTCGTTACGGTAAAATAAATGGTGCGGCCTTCCTTAACGCGACTTTCCGCTTTAGGGTTCTGGGCCAGCACTTCGCCGGGCGGCCGGCCCGGCACGTAAATGGAGTCGTTTATTACATATTCAAAATCGCGGCTCTGCGCTTTCCGAACGGCTTCCTGAATACCCATGCCCACATAATTTGGCACCTGCAAACTTTCTCCGTGGTTCGTATAACATTTCAGCCACCAGAAAGTCATTAGCAGCAGGCCGGCGAAAAACGCAATCAGGCCGAGGCAGTTTTTGACAACAAAAGGAGCGGTAAAAAAACTGTACAGTTCAAATCCAAGGTGGCGGATCTTCAACCAAATTTTTTGCATCATAGGAGGTACAGGGTAGGTTACCGACGGTTTAATTTTCGCAGGGACTCCCGCAAAAGTAGGCCAAATAACAGGAAACTGAACCGGGTTTTATCCGGCATTCCGTTTCTTTGCCTCCCCGGCCAATATCTCAATATCCTAATATCCCAACACACAACATGTACGAAAATCCGCGGCTCATCCTCGACTCCTCCAACCCGCCCGAACCCGGGCAGATCGTTTGGCGCAGCCCAAGCAACCTGGCCATCGTAAAATACTGGGGCAAACACGGACGCCAGCTCCCGCGCAATCCCTCGTTGAGCCTTACGCTGACGGCATCCTGCACCGATACCGCACTGGGGTATGCGTTTAAAGAAACAGTGAACAATCAGATTGACCTGGAATTCAAATTCCACGGGGAGGAAAACGAAGCCTTCCGCGCCAAAGTGCTTGCTTTTTTGGAAAGCCTGGAGCCGCAGTTCCCGTTTCTGCGGCAACTTGAACTCAGCATTCAAACCGGCAATTCATTCCCACATTCGGCGGGCATTGCCTCCTCGGCGTCTGCCATGTCGGCCCTGGCACTCTGCCTGTGCACGCTGGAAGATGCCCTTTTCGGCACCTTGCAGGAAGAAGACGCCTTCGATGTGAAAGCCTCGTACATCGCCCGCCTGGGCAGCGGCAGTGCCTGCCGGTCCATTTATCCGTATGCCGCGTTGTGGGGCAAAACTCCGGCAATGGCCGGCTCTTCCGACGAATTTGCCGTGCCGGCGGAAGATTTGTTGCATCCGACATTTAAGGATTTTCACGACGATATTCTGATCGTCAGCACCTCGGAAAAATCCGTCAGCAGCAGGGCCGGCCACGCCCTCATGGAAGGCAACCCGTACGCCGACGCCCGGTACAAACAAGCGCAGTCCCGCCTGAGCACGCTAATTGAAGCCTTGCGCACCGGCGACCTTGAAGCCTTCGGGAAAATTGCGGAAGACGAAGCCCTGACCCTGCATGCGCTCATGATGGCCAGCAACCCTTCGTACATGCTGCTGCATCCGAATACGGTGGCGCTGATCGAAAAAATTCGCGCTTACCGTGCCGAAACCAAACACCCGGTCTATTTCAGCCTCGACGCCGGCCCGAATATTCACCTGTTGTACCCAGGCTCGATCATCAGCGACGTACGGGGCTGGATCGAAGAAGACCTGAAAGAACATTGCGTGGACAACTGGTATATCCAGGATTGGGTGGGTGAAGGCCCTGAGGAGATTTGATAGATTGAATTACGATTTAGGAATTACGATTTACGATTGGTTCACCATTCCGGCACAGGTATGTTTTCAGTTTACTTAAAGAGGTGATTTAAACTTTAATCGCTTCACCTGCCCTAGCCGGAATCAAATCCGCGAAAATCCGCGTTTCGCCGCAGGCGAATCCGCCTCATCCGCATCCTATTCCTGTTTATCAGGAAATCCAAAGGAGGGTCCCCAACGTAGAGCGATTGGAACGCGGATAAACGCGGATTTGATTCTGCTAACAGTAATTTTCAGATTACTGGCGAAGCATAAGTTTAAATCACTTCAAAAACTGTGCGCACGCGAGAGTCTATCCAACCTCCGAAAGATGAACCAATCGTAAATCGTAAATCGTAAATCGTAAATCGTAAATCCAAAATCGCAAATCGTGGAATCCTCCCGATTTATTGCGTTGCCCGCCAACTGGCCGTATCTTTGCAAAACCTTTCAGGTTTTCAATTCAATTTTCCCAGCAACGCGTGCATAAAAAAACGTACATACCGGTACTCTGGCTTTGGATGGCAGCCCTGCTGCTCTCCACCGTGGGTATCAGTGTGCAACAGCTGTACTGCTATTGTTTGGGCGAAACGGCTGTTTCCGTGTTTCTTGATGCCGAAGATCCGTGCGAGGCGTTCATTTCGGAAGCCACCGCCGATACCTGCTGCGCTGCTTTGGTTGGGACATGCTGCGAAAGGGAAAAGAGTCTGCAAGCCGAACCGGCGCCCTGCTGTCCTCAAAAATCGGTGCAGGTTTTTTTATTAAAATCGGAATTCACCGTGGCGCAGCCCTGGCAAAAAACCTTCGACTGCCCGCTCTGGGCCGATGAATTGCCCGGCTTTTTGCGTCTTTACCAGCCTGTAATCTGCGCCACAGCCCCTGCCCATACCATAAATGCGAACCTGCCGCCTCCCCTTTCCGGCCGCCAGATCTGCCTGCGGCACGAACGACTCCTTTGTTAGATGTAACGCGAACCTCTGGTTCGCTCCAAAACTTTCCCGTATTTCAACATGTACTGCCTCCGGCACGTACGAATTTTTGCAATTTACCATCTTTGAACACATCGTTCATGCCCTGCATGTAAACATTGTTCGCGTTACATCATGAAAAAACTACTAATTCTACTTTTGATATGCACAACGGGCGGTTTAAACGCCCAGCAACCTTCCGAAACCATCTACGGCATTGTAACCAATGAAAAAGAAGAGCTGCTCATCGGCGCCACCGTGCAATGGGCCGGCACCCGCCTCGGCACCATTACCGACACCCTCGGCCGGTTCTGGTTGCCGCGCCAGACCAAAGCCGCCAATCTTCAGGTAACTTACGTCGGTTACGACCCCGTTCAGGTAGAAATTCTGCCCAACGAAGACAGTATCTGGGTAGAGGTAACGGGCATTTCCCAAATCAGGGAAGTTACTGTTTCCGACGCCCGTTTCGACACCCAGGTTTCCACACTCGACACGCGTAATGTCGAAAGCATCCATCGAAATGAACTGCGCAAGGCGCCCTGCTGCAACTTGTCGGAAAGTTTTGAAACCAATGGCGTGGCCGATGTCACCTATTCGAATGCCCTCACCGGGGTAAAAGAAATCCAGATGTTGGGTTTGCGCGGGATTTACAGCCAGTTTATGGTGGAAAACCGGCCTACGCTTGGCGGGATTGCCACGCCTTTTGCCTTTGAGTTTATCCCGGGCACCTGGCTGAACGGTATTCAACTGGCCAAAGGCGCCAGTACGGTTAAAAACGGCTATACCGGCATTACCGGTCAGATCAACACCGACCTGGTAAAACCACACACCGATCTCCCCCTGTTTGTCAATGCTTTCACGTCCTCGGAAGGCCGCGGCGAACTGAACGTGCACCTGAATAAAAAAGGAAAAGGGAAAGTGTCTCACGGCCTGCTCACCCATGCCAGTTTTGTGGAAAACAAGTGGGACATGAATGACGACAATTTCTACGACGCCCCCAACCGGCATCAATTAAACGGCCTGTACCGGGCATTTTATGAAGGACCGCTCGTTTGTGCCCAGTTTAATGTGCAAGCCCTCACCGACCGGCGCAACGGCGGCCAGATTCGCCCGATCGACGGGATCCCCGGCTTTTTCGGCGTGGATCAGCAGAACGACCGCGTGGAGGTTTGGGGAAAAATGGGCCGAAAAAACCTGTTCGACAAGCCTTACATGGAAATCGGAAACATGCTCTCCGCTTCCTGGCACCATACCGAAGCCGTGTACGGCCCCAACCGCTACCGGGCCACCCAGCGCTCGGTGTACTGGCAATCGCTTTTTGAAACCATTATCGGCACCACCGATCACAAGGTTATTTTCGCGCCGTCCGTGCAACACGACGATATCGACGAAACCGTCAATGAGGGCGACCTCAGCCGTACGGAAACGGTGCCGGGCGCTATGGTTGAATATACCTACAGCCGCCCGAACCTGGACATGGGCATCCCCGACCTGGTGGTGGTACTCGGCGGCCGGGTCGACCACAACAGCCGATTCGGTTGGTTTGTCACACCGCGCCTGAGCGCGAAATACAATTTCAGCACCGAAAGTGTCGTGCGCATTTCTGCAGGCCGGGGCTTCCGCTCCCCCAACCTGATCGCCGAAAATATCAGCCTCCTGGCCAGCAACCGGCCGCTGCATTTCGCCAACGACCTGAGTTACGAGGAAGCCTGGAACTACGGTATCAACTTCACCCAAAACTTCAAACTGGCCCGCCGCAGCGGCAGTTTTAGTTTCGACCTGTACCGCACTGATTTTCAACGGCAAATTCTGGTAGATGTAGACCAATCGCCTACCGATGTCTTTTTCTACAACATCGACGGCAGATCCTTTTCCAACAGCCTGCTGACTACCCTCCAGTACGCACCGCTGCCAGGGCTGGAAGTCAAACTGGTGTACAAATGGAACGACGTCCAGGCCACCTTTGCCGACGGTCAAACACGGGCGCTCCCGCTCGTCGCCAAACACCGCGGATTAGTTACGCTGGACTACACCACGCCCAACAAAAAGTGGATGTTTAACACCAACGTTCAACTCGTAGGCCCGCAACGTTTGCCGGATAATTCGAAAATCCCGCACGAATATGCCCACGATTTTCACCGGGAACAAAGTCCGGTGTACGGGTTGTGGAGCGCGCAGATCACCCGGAGCTGGAAAAAGATCGAATTTTACCTTGGCGGCGAAAACCTCACCGGTTTCCAGCAGCACCAGGCAATCATCGCGGTAAATGAACCCAACAGCCCCTATTTCAACGGCTCGCAAATCTGGGCGCCGGTGATGGGGACGGTTGCATACCTCGGGGTGCGTTTTTCGCCCTCCGGATTGTAATGCGAACTGTTCTTTCGCGTACATTTTTTTCCCAGGGCTTAAGCCCTGGGCTAAGAAAGGGAAGCATGGGATTGAAGAAAGGTTCATGGGCTATAAAAGCGAAGCCCCCGGCAGAAAAGCAAGGTGAAAATTCATGGCATAAGCCTAAGTCAGCACCCCATTCCCAATACCAAATTTGCTGATTCAGCGAACCAGATAGTCGCCTGATCAGCCCGGAAAACCATACCGGGCTGATCAGGCCCCCATACCGGTATTTCAGCATGGCTCCGGGGGTTTTTAGTCGAGAACTCCGGAATAACTGCCGCATTGCATGTACTTTTTGTGAACAACCGTAGCCAAAAGCGGCTGCGCAAACAGCAAATTTTCACGTTCACAAACAACAACTAAACATGAAGAATGCAATGACAATCAAACTGTTGGCAACCATCCTGGCCATTGGAACGGCCGGGTTTGCCTGGTCTCAAGGAATCACGACACCGCGGACGGCCAGTCCTGCGGCCCAGGTCTCCCAAACCATCGGCATTTCAACGGTCAAGGTGGAATATTCCAGGCCTTCCGTCCGGGGTCGCCAGGTCTGGGGTACACTCGTGCCCTACGGCTGGAACGTGCAGGGGTTTGGCGCCGGCAATTCGGCGCCCTGGCGGGCCGGCGCCAACGAAAACACGGTGCTGGAACTTTCCCATCCGGCAAAAGTGGCCGGGCAAATGGTTCCGGCCGGGCGCTACGGGCTTTTTTTTGTGATCAATGCAGACAATTCCGGCGAGGTCATTTTGTCGAAAGACAACCGTTCCTGGGGAAGTTTCTGGTACCGGCCCGAGCAGGATCAACTGCGGGCGAAAATTCAGCTGCGCGACATTCCGCACACGGAACTGCTGACCTACGATTTTATCAATTTGGATAAAAACTCGGCCGAGTTGGCGCTGAACTGGGAAAAGAAACAATTTCCGGTAAAGATTGAATTTGCCGTGGATGAACTGGTCATCGCCAACGCGGAGGAAGAACTGAAAGGCCCGGTCGGGTTCAACTGGCAAGGCTACAACAGCGCGGCAAATTACGCGCTGCAAAACAATATTGCCTCCGACAAGGCGCTGGGCTGGATCGACCAGGCGATTGCTCAAAACAAGAGTTTCACGACTCTGATCATCAAATCGAAACTGCTGAAGCAGGCCGGCAAAACCGCCGAAGCCGAAAAAATCGAAGCAGATGCCATGGCTGTCGGTACCGAGGTTGAGCTGAACCAGTTCGGCTATCAGCTGCTCGGCGCGGGCAAGCACGACGAGGCCATCAAAATCATGCTGATCAATACTAAAAACAACCCGGAAAGCGCCAACGCCTGGGATAGCCTGGGTGAGGCGTATGCCATTAAAGGCGATAAAGAAAACGCGGTGAAGGCGTTTAAAAAGTCGCTCAGCATGAATCCGCCGGCCAACGTTAAAGCCAATTCGGAGAAATACCTCAAGCAACTTGGGGCGATGTAACGCGCACTGTTAGTTCGCGTCGAACAAAAAACATGCGTTATCCCGAATTTTTAAAATGACTTCGGAGAAGTCAAATATTTGTAGATCAGAGATTTAAAGGCGATCGGCGACCTCGGAGAGGTCGCATGTGCAGGGGTTAGCACTTGGATATTCGACCGCTCTACCGGCGTGCAAAGGCAAGTTATATTTAGGATTCCCGCTTTCGAGCAGACAGGTTCCTTGCTGCACTCGGAATGACAAGACCACCTTATAAGAATCCGGGGGGCGAAAGATTTGGAAAAAGGGAACATTGCCGCGCCCCCCAGTTTTGGCCTCAGCCTATCCCACTATGGTTGGGCTAAAAGAAAGGGGCGACGAAATGTTGCTTTACCGGGTTTTACCGCCCCTCCCTGTTTTATTAATACGCATTGTCATTCCGAGCGTAGCGAGGAACCTGTACAAGCGCAAGGGAGAAATGCTAAAAGCCAAATGGTTACCACAAATATTACCAATCATTGCACGCCGGTACCGAGGTCGGGCAACGGGTAACCTGAGCATTTCTACAAATATTTGACTTCTCCGAGGTCTTTTTTATGGAAAAATACGGGACAACGCATGTTTTCCCGTATTAATTCCAGCGCGTATTGCTAAAAACCAACACCAACAAAAACAACCCGTACAAAGCCGTCGGCACAGCCAAAACAGCAAGCAGCGTCTTCGCCAGCCCCAGGTAATCGTGCGCTTTCAACCAGAGGCTGCCCAACAAAATCGCGGCAATCCCGGCCAGCAGCATAAACCAGATGCCGGAATTTGACGACGAGACGGAGCCGTCGGCAATACCGATAAAAAAGAAGACGATCGCCACCAGGGCTGCAATGGCATCAATGCCCCAAAGTATCCAAAAGGTGATCATGGCAAGGTGTTTAAGAATTCAAGTATATGGTTGAATGACGATGCTCAAATATGGCCTTGCCCCGCCGTTCAATACCTGGGGGCATCTTCTTTTTCCCGGAACACCTGTGTACACACGTTTTTCTCCGTTTGATAAATCACTACGATCTGCCCGTCCGGATCGGCCCCGGTTGAGGCAGGCACCTCGTTTGTACGCAAAAAATAAGGGAACCAGTACCGGACCGCCGTGGGGTCTTGCGGATCCACTTGCTCGCCCACGTATTGTTTTGTTTCCACATAAAACGGTTTTTGCAAATTCCGGTCCGCCCATTTCAGGGCGTGTTGGCTTGCCGTATCCAGCCAGGCCGATGCGCGTTTGGCGCGCGGATTTACCCTGAGCCGTTTTTTGAGTTCCTGCATGGCCGGAATTGAATCGCCCTGCATGCGCAACACAAACGTACAATTGTCTTGTTGCCAATGGCTTTGCTCCAGGGTATGCACCGTTGCCGGAGGCAAAATTTTCTGATAGTCTTCCTCCCAGCTGGCAGGCTCCATGAACAACAGCTGAAACTCCGTTTGTGCCGTATGTGGCCAAGCAGCAAGGGCCGAAGTAACTGTATGCAATACATTTTCCCGGATTTCGGCGGCAGACTCGGTAAAAACCCAAATGTCGGCCAAGGTATCATTCACGCCTACAGAAGCGAGCAGGTTTCGTTTCTGCAGTTCTGCGTACAAACTACGGGCTGCGTCCACCTGGCTGAGCGCATATTGATACGCGGTATAGACCGTTGAATCGGTTATTCCGCCATCCGGGGCCGACCGGTCCCAAATAATCGTGAACTGGACAGCCGGATCTGCTTTGGAGGCAAGCACCACGCGAAAAGTATTTTTATCCGGACTGATCCATTGATTTTTAGCGTAGGATGTTTTTAAAACTTCAAATTGACCGGGAAAGGATTTTTCCAGCCAGCTGTGTACCGCTTGCGCCGTTTCATTTTTCCGGGCGCAGCCAAACAGAAAGAACATAAGAAAACAGGTGAGGGCCAAAGCCGTTTTTTGATATGGTGCCATGTGGTGAAACTGGTGCCCGACAGCGTGCGGTAAATTCAACATAGGCGTCACTCAGCGGTCCAGCCACTTTTTAAATCCCGGCGCCTTTTCCCGGCTGATGTCGACCTCAATTTTCAACGGCGCCTTAAGCGTAATGGTCAGTTTTTGGTTTTCGTGCGGGCGCACACGCTGGATACCGTCGATGTGGATAATATACTGGCGATTCGCACGGAAATATACCTTCGGGTCGAGCAGCGCTTCAATTTCCTCCAGGGTATTGTAGTCGAGCAGGTACCGGTCGCCGGCGAAGGTGTACAGGTAATTCAGTTGTTCGCGGGCAAAGCAGGCGATTTCCGCGGTCGGGATCGGGACCCATTGGTTGCGCAAACTGGCGATAAATTTTTCCTTGTACGCGCCGCTGCCTGCCGCTTCCGGGTGCTGCAGCATGCGGAGCAACTCCGGCCAGTTGACCGGTTCCGGCTGTTGCCGGCCAACCACGGACCGGCATCTGTCGATTGCCTGCCGGAGGTCGTCTTCATCCACGGGTTTGAGCAGATAATCCACGCCGTTGTTTTTAATGGCCCGGATGGCATACTCGTCGTAGGCTGTGGTAAAAATTACCGGGCATTTGAGCCGGTATTCTTCGAACAGTTCAAAACTGACGCCGTCGCCCAACTGAATATCCATGAAAATCAGATCGGGTTCGGCATTGTTCAAAAACCATTTTCGGGCCGTTTTCAAACTGGGCAAATGCTCCAGCACGGTCACATCGGGCGCCACCTGTTCGATCTTGTGGCGCAGTTCCCGGGCAATCAGCAGTTCGTCTTCAATGATGAGGGCTTTCATATTCCGGCAAATTATTTTTTTAACTCAAGTTGTGACCATCAATATCCTCACGAAGCAAATTGTTGGCGAGGACGCCAACAATGGCGATTTGGGCATGCTTTTCAACGAAATGCCGACGTTGGCGTCCTCGCCAACGGCAGTTTCCCGATTTAATTTAATAGGTCACAACTTGCGTTTTTTAATAAATCAAAAAAAACTAGGTCCTGCGCGGAGGCAGCAAAGGGATTTTTACAATGAACCAGGCGTTTTCTTCCCCCGTTTTCAGCGGTTTATCGGTCAGATACTGGTACAGCGAGCGCAGCTTGTTCAGGCCCTGCTTGTTGCTGGTTTCCACGATACTTCTGCGCTGGATGGTGTTGCGCACCACGAGGTAGCCGTTTTCCGTAATCACCTCGATGCGGAGCGGCGATTCGGCATCCAGCGTATTGTGTTTGAGTGCATTTTCCAGCAGGTTTTGGAGGGTTACCGGCACGATTTCATAATTTTTATACTGCTCATCGATGGCAAAATCCACTTGCAGGGCATCGCCGAAACGCGTGTGTTGCAGGTGGATAAAATGCTGCGCAAACTCGATTTCGTCCGACAAACTAACCAATTCATTGTCGGGGCTTTGCAGCATGTAGCGGTACATTTTGCTCATCGCGTTCAGAAACGTACCCGCCTTTTGCGGTTCAAACCGGATCAGGCTGCCCAGCGACGCCAGCGAATTGAACAAAAAATGCGGATTCAGTTGTTGGGTCAGGTTTTCATACTGCACCTGGGCTTTTTCCTTGGCCAGCGCCTGCGCTTTGCGTTCCAGTTGCAGCAAAGCCCGGCGATACCGCAGCCGCCGCAGGGCAAACCAGCCGGCCAGGGTAAGCAGCCCCATGCCCACTAAGCCCCAAAACCAATTGGAGCGGTACCAAAATTCGCCCACCCGGATTCGGAGCGTCCGTTCCGGCACTTCCCAGTTGTTGGGGTCGGTGGTTGCCTTGTAACGGAACGTGTAGTTGCCTGCCGGCACATCCGTGTAGTTAGCCGGGCGTTCGCGGGTATAGGTCCACCGCTGGTCGTAGGGTTCCATGCGATAGGCATACCAGGTTTGGCGTGGATTGCGGAAGTTGAGCGCGGTCATTTCCAGGGAGAAAAAATTTTGCCCTGGCGGAAAATAAATCTCCTCCAATGCCTCGCTGTTCAATGCCGTATCGAACGACCGGTTAAACACCCGTACCGAAGAAAGCAGCAAGGGCAGTGTCGCGTTCCGCCGGGAATATTTTTCAGGGTTGAACAGCACAAAACCCCGCCTGGTGGGGAACAGAAAATTCCCGTCGGCAAGCCGGCAGGGTGGCATGTTTGAAAATTCATCGGTCGGCAAACCGTCGTGTACGTTGAAGCGGCGGATACGCTGGCGGGTGCTATCGATCAGCAACAGCCCCTGCGAGCTGCCTACCCACAAACGGTTACGTTGATCGGCCAGCACACCGCAGGTCCGGTTGGCCGGCAGGCCGCGTGCGCGGTCGAAATTGGTAAAATGGAATGTGGAAACGTCAATTGCCGAAAGCCCGTTGGATGTGCTTACCCAAATGGTCCCGTCGGGGCCCTCGGTGATACCGTGTACAAAATTGCCAATGAGCGTAGAGTCATTCCCCGGTATGCGCTCCCAATGGTTAGCATTGTTTTCCCCGGGGTTAAAACAGATCAGCCCCCGGCCGTCGAGGCCAAACCAAAGCAGCCCCCGACTATCTTCAAAAATGCAGTGTCCGAACAATCCCGCATAAAGACCCAGCACGGGATGTTCCCGGATATTCCGGAATTTGGTTTCGCCTGCCGGCAAAAAATAATGCCCTTCGTGCGTGCCCCCAATCCAGATGGTACCTTGACGATCTTGTGCAATTGCCAGGTAATACGTCAGCGGCAAACCATCTTTTTCCGTTAAAAACGCCATACGACCGGTGGCCGGATCAAACCGGTTCACACCGGTTGCCGTACCGATCCACAAGCGCCGCTGCTTGTCGAGGCAAAGGGCGTATACCGAGTTGTCGTGCAGCAATTTTGGCTTTCCTTTCCGGTTCAAAAAACTGCGGTACCGACCCGTACGCCGGTCATACTGGTACAATCCGGAGCCGGTTGCCATCCAAAGCGTCCCATCGGATGCCTCCACCGCTGCCCGGGCCCAGTGGCTGCCTACGTTGTTTCCATCCTGACCGGGCAAAAGTGTTTGGAACAAGTTGCGGTCGGGGTGAAACCAGGATGCACCGATGCCGGACATCCCCAGCCAGACGAACCCGTCTTTGTCCTGAAATACACAGGTAATATTATTTCCAGGCATGCTATTGGGCAGGTACGGATTATGCCTGGTGGTGTGAAAACGGTCGGTTTGGGCATCGTACAATGCCAGCCCGGCCTGGTCGGTCGTTGCCCATAGCCGGTGTTGGGCATCCTTGAAAACGGCGGTTACCACATT
Source organism: Lewinellaceae bacterium (assembly GCA_016716135.1). GTDB lineage: Bacteria > Bacteroidota > Bacteroidia > Chitinophagales > Saprospiraceae > M3007. Next base: position 552,162 of record JADJWX010000004.1, read on the forward strand.
GGGCAAACCATCCGGCGCAAACTCCAGATCGCGATACACCCGGCAGTCCTGAAAATTCAGATCCGTGCGAAAGATCAGGGTAGGTTCGTCGCGGGAAGTAAGCCATACCGTCCCGTCTTCCATGATCCGGAGGCGGTGAACGCGGTGGCCGCGGAGGCGCAGCGGCAGGGCAACTTTGGCTGTTTTTTGGGTGCGCAAGTCCATCAAAATCAACCCCGTATCCCTTGCCATGTAAAGTTTGTTCCGGTGGAACTGCATCTCACTGATTTGCGTGCTCAGCAGCGCATCGGCATTGGGTTCATCCCGGTAGAAATGCAAATTTCCAGTCGCTGTTTCCAGCCTGACAAGTCCCTGGCGGCTGGCCAGGTGCAAAATGCCCGGTGCGGTTTCCACTACCGGACCCGCCCAGAAAATCTTGCCGGCGCCGTACTGCCGGAATTGTTTTTTCGAAAAATCATACTCCATCAGGCCGTGCAAAAAGCAAATCCAGAGCCGCCCGTTCGAATCGCTGAAGATGTAGCGCACATTGCTGGGCAGGATGGAGGTGCTGTCGCCATACTGGTGTTCGAAGGTTTGAACGGTGTATCCGTCGTAGCGGTTCAGCCCGTCGGGGGTGCCAAACCAGAGGTAGCCGTAGTGGTCCTGGCCGATCGCCCCGACATTGCCGGAGGTCAGGCCCTGGGCGGTGGTTACCGTTTGAAAGGCGTAGGATAATGGTTGCGCCCGTACCGCTTGAGCAGCACAAATCAGGAGGATGAACAAACAGTACAGGCGCAACATGGTCAGGCCAATAATTTGGTTTACTGATATTTATAAAAAACGGTGTATGCGTTGCCACTGCTGAAGGCCAAAGCGCCGGACTCCGGGTAGCCCTCCGCATCGAAGGTATAAACATAGTCGACATACCAGCTCACTTTTCCGTCGCGGAAACCGGTGTATTTGGTGGCCAAATGTTTGTTCGGTTTGCCGGTGAAGGTATTGCCGACGTTGAGGTGTTGCCATGGCTCAGGCCCGAACGGTCTTCCGTGTTCAGATCGTACTCCCAGGCGCCGCCGTAATCGTACACATTGTTGACGTACACTTCAAAACTTGTCATGTCGCCGTTTTTATACGTATAGCGGTAATCGTACACAAATTCGCCGGCGTTGTAGTTTGAAATAACCCGTTTCAAATAACCGGTAGCATCATATTCAAAAGTATACGTCACATTGCGGGGGATACCATTGAATGCGCTTACGGCGCTGCCTTCGGTCACGAATCCCTGTGCGTTCAGTTTGCCGGTAAAGTTGTACACGGCGCTGTTGACAGAAGTGCGTTTCGAAACAATATGGACCTGGTTGGCGGTATAGCTGACGTCGACAATGTCTTCCCCGTCGCTTTGATGCACCACCCGGCCTTTGGCGTCGTACTTGATCACCAGCGGGTTGATGTCTACGCCCTGATAGGTGTAGCCTGCGAGTTTTTTGGTTGTTTGTTGCGGCGTGGGGTTGTTGGGGTTGGGTTGTGCCTGGTCGTCTTTGTTGCAGGCCGACAGGGTTGCCAGGAGCAGCAAGGCTGCCAGTTGAAATTGTTTCATTTGAAGAAAAAATTAGTGTTTGTTAATCGTTTGTCGTGTGTTCGGTGGCTGCGATCATCGTTGCGCTGATCAGGTTGTAGCAGGTCGCCCAGGCCTCGGCAACAGGAGGCGTCCAATCGTCGCCGAGGCCGGACTCCAGCGTCCAGAGCAGGGCAGTGCCGACGTGTTGGTAGTGTTTTGGGCGGACGCCGTACTGCACGTGGCGCTGCGCCAGTTCGGTCAGTTCCTGTTCCAAATGCTCCAGATCGTCGAGCCGCGTGATCATGGCGTGCAGGGTGGCAATCAGTTTTTGGTATTGGCCGCTCATATCTTTTGGGAACAGGCGCCGGAGTTCCGGGTGATCCAAAAACAGTTTGCTGTAAAACAGATCGCCTACCTGGGTCTGATCCAGGTCGCGCAGGAGGCGCCAGGAGTTCTTAACCAATGTAATCTGTTTTTGCGTCATGTTTTTTTGCCGGTGTGTATCCCGGTTTGTTTGATGGAACAAAGGTAGTTGGGCCATGGAGCGTCGGCAATTTTTTGAATACGAAGCGTGGCAAATTGAAAATGAACCGGGTTGCGATTTAAAACCTGACTGGTTAGGGAATACCCAATCCAATGTATTGAAATCCCCTGTTTACAGGCTTAACTTGCGTGCGAAACTTACCCGTATCATCCCATGAAAAAAATCGCTACCCTAATCCTCTTCGTTTTTCTCTCCCATTTCCAACTTACTGCCCAATGCGACCCCGACACCGAACCGCCGGTGGTGGTGGCGGTGCAGGGTTTGACGGTTACGCTTCTGGCGACTTGCCAAATCACGCTTTGGGCCACCGACTTTCTCGATACGCTGAGCGACAACTGTACCCCGGGCGGTCAAATTGAGTTTGCGATACGCAAAGCCGGTACCGGCGCCGGGTTTCCCACCAACCCCGACGGCAGCCCGCAACAAACAGTGCATTACATGGCCTGTGACCTGGGGACAAATTTTGTGGAACTATGGGCACGCGATCTGGCGGGCAATGCTGGTGTAGATTCGGCTCTGGTGATCGTGCAGGAAAACAGCGGCGCCTGCGACTGTTTCCACAGTAGTGTCAATGCCTGTGCGTTCACCGTTTTCGACGATCCTATCGAAGAGGTACGGTACGACTTGTGCGCCATCCACCCGGCCTTACCCATGCATTGTGCTGCAGATATAGCTGCCTGCGCCTTTTTTTCCGACATTACATCCGGCGCCGAGGTCACGCTCGTATCTTCAAAAAATAATGACCCGCTGAACGGCGTATCTACTTTCGACCTGGTGCTTATCAACAAACATATCCTGGGCCAGCAACCTTTTGACCAGCCCTACCAGTTTATCGCCGCCGACGCCAACAACAGCCGAACGGTTTCGACTTTCGATATCGTTGAATTGCGAAAACTGATTTTAGGCTATTACACAGCACTCCCAGGCAATACATCCTGGCGGTTTTTACCCAAAGACTATGTTTTCCCAAATCCGGCAAATCCGCTCACCGATCCCTTCCCGGACTCCGTTACCATCCCGGACTTATATCAATGGAATATGCAGGTTGACTTCACCGGAATAAAAATCGGCGATATCAACGGCAATGCCCAAACCTACGCCCAAGCACCTGCCGAGGAACGCCTGGACGCAACGCTACGACTCGCCGATGCCTACCTCCAACCCGGCCAAACCACCCAAATTCCCCTGCATTTTAGCGAAGCCTGCAAATTGCTCGGCCTCCAGTTCGCCCTCGCATTCGACCCCGCTGCGCTGGAAATTTCCAGCATCGCGCTCAGTGATCGGCTGACTTCGAGTCAGCCGATCACTGAAGGCCAATTTTACGCCCAACCCCAACCCGGCCTGCTCACCCTTAGCTGGGACGACCCCACAGCCCCTACCCTGCCCGCCGGTGCGCCCCTGTTGTTTTTGGAAATCAAAGCCCGGCAAGCGCTCCAACTCAGCCAGGCGCTTCGCCTGAAAACCGAACGCCTTCGCCCCGAGCTGTACACCGCCGACGGCACTATCCACCGCATGGCGCTCGATTTTTCGGCTGCGCCAAAAATCGGACAAACGCGCATTTTTCCGGCTGTGCCAAACCCGGCAACCGGGCCGGTGGTTATCCCCGTGGCATTGGCTGAACCCACTAACCTGGTACTCGAAGTGTTTGATTTGAACGGACGCCGGCTCCACCAACAGGAATTTTCGCTGGATGCCGGGTTGCACCGACTGGAAATTCCCGGCGCCGTGCTGGCCCGCCACCGCGGAGTATTGCCCTACCGGGTGCGGGCGGGTGGCTTGATTGAACATGGAAAATTGATTTGTCCGTAGGGGGTGTTTCAAAACCTGTCAGGTCGAATTTGAAGTCAAAAATGCACTGCCAGGCAGTGCATTTTTGACTTCAAATTCGACCTGACAGGTTAGGGATTACCCATTCTAAAGTATTGAAATACAAAGTTTACAGTCTTAACTTGCCTGCTGAAACCAACCCGTCATCCCATGAAAAAAATCGCTACCCTAATCCTCTTCGTTTTTCTCTCCCATTTCCAACTTGCTGCCCAATGCGACCCCGACACCGAGCCGCCGGTGGTGGTGGCGGCGAATGACCTGTGCATCAATTTCCTGCCGTCGAAGAACATAACCATCTACGCTGCCGACCTGGTTTTAGCCAGTTCTGACAATTGCACGGCTAAAAATGAATTGGTTTACGCCATACGTAAACTTGGAACCGGGACCGGTTTTCCTACCGACACGGCCGGCAACCCGCAAACCCAAATCACGTTCCACTGCATTAATTACGGTTTGCAACTGCTCGAAGTTTGGGCCCGCGATGAGGCAGGGAATGCCGGTTGGGACTCTTCGCTGATCGTTTTGATTGACAAATTTGACTTCTGCCATATTGATCCGGTTTGGGGGAACGGCTGCGCAAAAACGGAGTCGAATGAGTTGCTGGCTGAAATTACCTGGAACTTTGACCTGGAGCCGCCGGTAGATTTTCACCCTTGTCTTCCACAGCCGCCCTATACCGGGCCATGCCTGCAACAGATGTTTATCGGTAAAACTTCTACGACAGTACGGCCCAGCCTGGATAAAGATCCGCTGAACGGGGTTTCGACCTTTGACCTTGTTTTGATCAACAAACACATCCTCGGTATTGAGCCACTAAATTCTCCTTATAAAATACTGGCTGCCGATGCCAATAATTCCAAATCGGTTTCAATTTCGGATGTGGTGGAATTACGCAAACTGCTGCTGGGGATTTACACCGAATTGCCTCTGCGCGATTCCTGGGGTTTTGTCCTGAAAAGTTTTCAATTCCCGGACCCCGCCAATCCGTTTGCAACGCCTGTTCCAAATACACTCGCATATGTGTACCATCAAAACCAAAATCAGAATTTTATCGGATACAAAGTTGGGGATGTAAATGGCAATGCCGTCGCCAACGCCCAGGCACCTGCCGAAGAACGCCTGGTTGCAACGCTACGGCTTGATGACCGGGTGCTGCTTCCCGGCCAAACCATCCAAATTCCCCTGTATTTTAGCGAAGCCCACAAATTGCTCGGCCTCCAGTTCGCCCTCGAATTCGACCCCGCTACGCTGGAAATTTCCAACATCACGTTTAGTGATCGGCTGACTTCGAGTCAGCCAATCACTGAAGGCCAATTTTACGCCCAACCCCAACCCGGCCTGCTCACCCTCAGCTGGGACGATCCCACAGCCCCCGCCCTGCCCGCCGGCGCGCCCCTGTTGTTTTTGGAAATCAAAGCCCGGCAAGCGCTCCAACTCAGCCAGGCACTTCGCCTGAAAACCGAACGCCTTCGCCCCGAGCTGTACACCGCCGACGGAACGACCCACCGCCTGGCGCTCGATTTTTCGGCTGCGCCAAAAATCGGGCAAACGCGCATTTTCCCGGCTGCGCCAAACCCGGCAACCGGGCCGGTGCACATCCCCGTAGCTTTGGCCGAACCCACCAACCTGGTGCTCGAAATTTTTGATTTGAACGGTCGCCGGCATTGGCAGGAATTTTCGCTGGATGCCGGGTTGCACCGACTGGAAATTCCCGGCGCCGTGTTGGCCCGCCACCGCGGAGTATTGCCCTACCGGGTGCGGGCGGGCGGTTTGATTGAACATGGAAAATTGAGTTGTCCGTAGGGGGTGTTTCAAAACCTGTCAGGTCGAATTTGAGCCGAAAAATGCACTGCCAGGCAGTGCATTTTTGACTTCAAATTCGACCGGACAGGTTAGCTGCGGGAACTATTTCAAACCCAACCCGGTTTTGCCCCACATAAACCACTTCCCACTATGCGCTTTCTCCGGCAACATTGGATAGATAGTCGAGGCGCCTGTTTCAGGTGACCCGGTGTGCTGCCTGCACGCCTGTAACTCAATTTCAACCCAGTAAAATTTTTCAAAATCATGGCCAATCGCACGGCACGTCTCCGTCGCGAACAGGAGGCGTATGCACGGGAATGCCTGCACAAGGAGGCTTTCCGCAAATCCAAACAGCAACAGCGGCTGCGGCGCTCCGCACACCGCCTACAACCCGCCCTGGAGCAACAGTTGTACCTCCGGGAAGCAGAACAAAGCCGGTTGTTGCGCAGCTTGCTGCGGCGCAAATCAACCCGCGAAACTTTTGGAAGCAATCACGGATTCTTCCTCGCAGTCGTACACTGCCTGGGCAGCGGTATGCACTGGCGCGAACTGAACAGCTGGCATGCACCACGCAGCCGCCGGCCGGCCCGCGTATTCGACAGCCTGGCCCGGCATGTATTCATCAAGTTTCCGTTGCCGCCGGCCCTGTATCGCGCTGTGCTGAAAACAGCGACCGAAGCCGACGAGGTGGATTACCCTGTGATCAACTGGTTTCTGCACGTGGCTGCCGGCGACAACCTGAGCCGGGCGCCGGGATTGCCCTTTGAATTCACCAAAAAAGCGGCACATTTTCTCGAGCAGGCGCCGGAAACGCTCAGCATTACGCAGGCTATGCGCTGGGCGCAGGTGCGCGCTATGGGCGGAAGCCCTGAAGTTGCGCTGGCCTTTTCGCATGCGCTGGACCAGCCTTACGGCGATTTTGAATCGGAATGGTCTGCGGTCATTCGCTTCGTAATTCGCTACTGGAAAGAAGAGCACGTCGAGCGGATACCGCGCATTGTGAAATTCATCCGGCACCAACGGCTCGAACCCTTGACACTCGAACTGAGCGATATCAATCAAACGGTAGAGCCCTTGTTTCCAAACTTCGATATCCGCCAGGCTTCCGAGCAGTCGCTGATGGATCGCGTGCAACATTGGGAGGCACATGTAAAAGCCGCCGTTCAGGCCATCAGGGAGGCCCCTTTCCCGAAATTGGGGATGGCGGATTCTTATCAAATCCACACGAAATACGGCCTCGTGCGCATCCAGCGGTTGAAAAACATCCTGGCCTTGCACCGGGAAGGGGCGCTTATGCGCCACTGCGTGGGAGACTACGGCGCGCATTGCCGCGACGGCTATTCCAGCATCTGGAGTATCAGCATGGAAAACGGGCGCCACCGGTTGGCCACCATTCAGCTCGGGCGGAACAAGCAGGTGTTGCAATTCCGGGGCAAAGCCAACAGCCGGCCCGGCCCGGAGGCGGAAGCGGCGGTTTCCATTTGGGTAAACATGCCGGATGTGCAGCGTTTGTGAAGCTGTCTCATAAGGTGGTTTTTGCCACTAAAATCACTAAGCACCACTAAGTTTTCACTAAGTTCATAGGGTGATTTTAGTGTTTTTAGTGCACTTAGTGTTGAAAGAATAACTTACGAGACAGCCTCGTTTTACGGTTGCCCGTAATTCGCGGAGCGCCCGTGCACCTTGGTCGACCGTACGAACAGCGTACCGCGTGTTTGTGTATTTTGCCGCAAATTTCTACGCTATGCGATACTTCTTCTTGTTCCTTTGTCTGCCGCTGTGCAGCGGATTTGTTTTTTCTCAAAAAAACGAATTGTTTTTCGCCACACACCCAAGCCTTACGCCGGATGGCCGGACTGTGATTTTCAGCCTGGAAGGCGACCTTTGGAAGGTCAGCACAACCGGTGGCCCGGCTACACGCCTGACTGCCATGCAAGGCGATGAACTTTACCCGCATGTTTCGCCCGACGGGCGCTGGATTGCCTTTACCGGCGCACAGTACGGCAGCCAGGACGTGTACGTGATGCCGGTCGACGGTGGTGAAATTCGCCAGTTGACCGTTCACGAAGCCTTCGACCACGTCGACAGTTGGTCCTGGGATTCGCGTTTTGTGTACTTCACATCCAACCGCTACAACCGGCAGTCGGGCTACAAAGTGGCTATCGATGGCGGCACCCCCCAGCGCCTGTTCGGCAATTATTTCAACACCGTGCACACGGTTGTTGAGCATCCGAATACCGGGGAGCTGTTTTTCAACGAAACCTGGGAAAGCAAATTCGCAGCCAACCGCAAGCGCTACAAAGGCGCCTACAACCCCGACATACAGTCGTACAATCCCCGAAGCGGCGAGTTCAAGGTGTACACCGATTGGGAAGGCAAGGACCTGTGGTACAGCATTGACCGGCAGGGCAAAATCTATTTCGCCTCCGACAAAGCCAACGGCGAGTACAATTTGTGCGAATTGCGGCGTGGAAAAACGGTGGAACTCACCAAATTCCCGACTTCCATAAAAAATCCGCAGGTGAGCGCCAACGGCGAAAAAGTTGTTTTTGAAAAGACTACCAACTCTGGCTGTATGACGTTGCCACCGGCAAAAGCTCAAAACTGCATGCCCAGTTTTTTGACAATGGCACACTCGAACGCCAACAGGATTTCCAGATCAAAGGTGCCGTCGAACGCTTTGATGTGTCGCCCGACGGGAAAAAACTGGCCATGGTAGCTCGGGGGCGGCTTTTCGCTGCCGACGTGAAAGGGAAATTTGTGACGGAACTCCCGACCAATCCGCGCGGGCGGGTGCTGGAAGCCCGGTGGCTGGCCGACAACAAAATGCTGCTGTACAACATGACCAATGCCGACGGATTATACCAACTGGTAACGATTGCCGCCGACGGCTCGAAGCCGAAACCCGACGGACAAATGCACCCCGCA
>JADJWX010000005.1 GCA_016716135.1 Lewinellaceae bacterium
GGTTTGCCACATGGGCTTATGGTTTCCCGAACCTTCAAATTTCATCAGTATACCCACGCCGTCGGGGAGCACATTTGATTGGCCTGTTAGGACAAAGTTCCCGTCGCTTGTAACGGTTATGTCGCGTGCAACATCATTCGCTTTGTTGCCTTGACCATCAAAAAAACCATAGGTATGATCCCAGTCGGAAATGCCTGAATCCGTTAACACATGGACGATATAAAAATCGCTTGGGCCGTCTCTGCGCTCTCCGGCAATTAGTAAATCGCCGTTCAAATCAAGTGTAAGTGCAAATCCTTTTTCCTGGATATCTGGCGCGCCAAAGGTGTTGCTCCAAACCAATGCCCCCCCGGCATCCACTTTAAAGACCAGAAAATCTTCCAAAGCAGCAATATTTTTCTGGTACCCGCATACGACAAATGCATTCTCATCAGGCAGTTCAAGTACGTCCAATGCTTCAGCATCATTGCCATTGCCAGGGAAAACATAAGTCCACTCCACTTCCCCAAACGCATCTGTTTTCATGAGATACGCTTTCCGGGGGGAATTAAGCGGTAATGTAGCCCGTTGAAAACCGGCAATGACATACCCACCATCTTTTGTTACGGCAATAGCCTCACCGGAAGTTTGTGTGTCGAGGAAATAATCTTTGGTCCATTGGAGGAACCCGTCAGCATCTGTTTTCAACAAATGTGCCCGGCTAATCCCATTATAATTACTTGCCATGATGAAACCACCATCAGGCGTCGCAGCGATATCGTTAATTTGTCCAATACCTCCGCCATCAAATACACGTTCCCACCCTTGACCGACAACAATGCCGGCGGGTAACAAAAGCGATAATACGAGAAGGTATTTGAACATGGGTACGAGGATTAACGATAGCCGTAGCTGATTTAAGACGTTACAAAAGTGCGTATACACTCCTGCCCTAAAAAAGACAAATATTTGCATTTGTTGAGCCGTTTTACAAATTCTTAAGTGATACAAATAAACTGGCAAGTAAATTGCAATTACATATAAATATCTGAAAAGCAACTACATTTGACCTGTAAATGTATTTCTTTGTCAGTAGTTTGTTTTGGACTATTTGTTGAATAGATAAAAATTTAACCTCATGCAAAAAAGCGTGTTGGTCGAAATTGTTCGCTCATTGAGCAAGAAGGAAATTCGGGATATTTTTAAATGGCTGCAATCACCTGCGCATAATCAACGGGAAGATGTTGTTCGGTTGTTTGATTTCCTGACAAAAAAATTGACCAGTGAACACGCCTCAATTGATAAAAAACGCGCTTGGCGGGCGGTTTTCCCTGGCGAGGTTTTCGAAGATGCCCGAATGCGGCAGGTAATGTATTTTTTATTAAAGTCAATTGAGGAATATTTGGTGTTTGAAGACTATGGGCGAGATCAGGTTCAGTACCGGGGTACGCTTGCCCGAATTTACCGCCTGCGTAAGTTAGACAAAGCCTATCGGCAGGCCTATCGGCAGGGACGTGAGCAGTTGGAAAAACAACCCTTACGAAATGGCTATTACCTGATGCATTCCTATTTTCTCGACTTAGAAGAATATAACCATCGTCTCCCAATTTCACAAAATGCTCCGGTAAATCTCCAGGAATCAGCAGACTCGCTCGAAAAATGGTTTTTAGCTGAAAAACTACGAATTGCCTGTGCTATGATCGCACACCGCAATGTATTTCAAAAAATCACGTACGAACCTGGGCTTTTGGATGATACATTGGCGTATGTGCAAGATAAAAAGTTGCTTAACGAGCCAGCTATCGCCTCATTCTATTTCGCGTATTTGGCAATCACCCACCCAGAAGAAGAATCGTATTTTGACCAACTGGAAAAATTGCTGCATAATGAAATAACCCGTTTTGATCATTCAGAAGCACGGGTACTTTACATTGCCGCACTCAATTATTGTGTGCCTAAAATCAATCAGGGGCACCTCAATTTTGCCCGCCGTGCATTTATTTTATATCGTACGGGTCTTGAAACGGGTATTCTTCTGGAAAACAATATGGTGTCCCGATATACATTTGGAAATGCCGTGGGCGCTGCATTGCGGGTTGGAGAGTTTGGTTGGGCGGAGCAGTTTATCGAACAATTTCAGCATCACCTGGAAGAAAAGGAGCGGCAAAGTATTGTGAATTTTAACACCTCCAGGGTTTATTTTGAAAAAGGCGACTACGGCCAGGCCCAGCAGCTACTCACCCGCTTTGAATACGATGATATGTTGCTCAATATTATCGCAAAAACCATGCTTTTGAAAATTTACTACGAAATTGGTGAGTTGGATGCGTTCGAATCGCTGTTGGAAAGTATGCGGATTTATCTGCAACGAAAAGAAGCCCTCGACCCTACCCGTAAAGCAGCCTATAAGAATATGATTAGCCTGATGAAAAAGTTGCTAAACCTCAATCCGTATTCAAAAGCACAAACGGAACGCTTGCATACGATGATTCAGGGCACCCAGCCACTTATGGAGCGCGATTGGTTACTTCGTCAGGTGAAGCCCGGGAAGTAAGCGGCCTGACAACTTTTTTCTCCAAATAGTCGTTTCTTTGCACTCCCCTAACCCAAACCCGGCATTGACGCACAAAACTGCCCGAATTTGAAACGTTCGTATCAAGTTATAGTACTGATTGCCTTGGTGCTACTGATTGACCAGGCGCTTAAAATTTATATCAAAACCACTTTTTGTTATAACCAGGATGTGTCTATCCTGGGCCAGGACTGGGCCCGCCTGCATTTCGTAGAAAACGAAGGCATGGCATTCGGGATCACTTTTGGTTGGGAATACGGTAAGCTGCTGCTCAGTTTGTTCCGCATTATTATGGTCTCCGGGCTGATCTGGTACATTACCCTGCTTTTGAAAGCCGGCGCCCCACGCGGTTTTTTATATAGTGTCGGTTTGATCACTGCGGGCGCCCTGGGCAATATTATCGACAGCTCATTTTATGGCCTGATTTTCACCGAATCGTTGTACCACGATTGTATCCCGGCTGAATTTGCCGCCTTTGGAGAAGGCTATGGCACCTTTTTACACGGCAAGGTGGTGGATATGCTTTACTTTCCTATTACCTGGCTGCATGTGCCGGATTGGCTACCCTGGATCGGCGGCGACGAGTTTTTATTTTTCAGCCCCATTTTCAACATTGCCGACGCGTCCATAACCATTGGCGTATTGAGCATTTTGCTGTTTCAGCGCCAGTTTTTTAAAGAAGAAATAGCTACAGAACCAGACTCCCCCGATGCAGAAGGACCTGCGTCCGAAACGATGACGGAGCAAACGCCGCTTGAAAATCACTTGGAAGAAAATCCGGCTACGGAAGTGTCGGATTCTGATTTGAACAAATCAAACTAATGCTAAACCGGTTGTATATCAAGTGGTTTCCGCCTGCAGTTTTGCTGCGTTTTCAGCAATTGTGAGGGCTTCGATTATCCCCTCCAGGTCGCCTTCGATCACTTTATCCAGATTGAAATTTTTATTATCGCCCTCCAGCCGGTGATCGGTCACCCGGTTTTGCGGCCAGTTGTAGGTGCGGATTTTCTCCGACCGGTCGCCCGAGCCCACCAGGCTCCGGCGTTGTGACGCCAGGGCCGATGCGTGCTGGCTTTGCTGCTGATCCCGGATTTGCTGGATCAGGCGCCCCATGGCAATCTCGCTATTCTTATGTTGCGAGCGGCTTTCGGTACTTTCGGCAACCACGCCCGTAGGCAAGTGCGTAAATCGTACACCCGATTCGGTCCGGTTCACGTGCTGCCCACCGGCGCCGCTTGCCCGAAACACATCTCTGCGGATATCATCTTTCCGGATGTTGATGTCTTCAGGCTCCATGATCGGCAACACGGCCACAGTGGCTGCCGAGGTGTGCACCCGGCCTTTGGCTTCCGTTTCGGGGATACGTTGCACGCGATGCGCCCCGGATTCAAATTTGAGCTTGCTGTACACCATGTCGCCGCTCACTTCCAACACCACTTTTGCGAAACCTCCGACAGTGCCCGGACTTTCATCAAGCACCTCAACTTCCCAATCCTGATCCTGAAAATAGCGCATGTACATGCGGTACAAATCACCGGCAAAAAGCGCAGCCTCATCGCCACCGGTGCCGGAGCGGATTTCAACGATCACATCTTTTTCGTCTTCGGGATCCTTGGGCACGAGCAGGAATTTTAGTTCCTCTTCGAGCGCTTCCACTTGGGGTTGCAATTCCGCGATTTCTTCGCGGGCCATTTCCCGCATTTCGGGATCTTTTTCAACGGCCAATACTTCGCGCGCGCTGTTGAGGTTGGCTAAAAATCGCTCGTATCTGCCGAATGCCTCGATGATGGGCTGCAGTTTTTTATACTCCTTGTTCACCTTTTTGGAGCGCTCCGGGTCGGCGGCAATGCCGGGGTCGGAGAGTTGTTCCTCCAGGTGCAGGTACTTGTCGCGAATGGCTTTTAATTTATCGAGCATGGTATTTTTACAAAAATTCAGGCCGCAAAGGTAATGGAATTTAGTAGGGGCGGGCCTTGCGTCCGCCCTTTTTCAGGCCTTCCTTTCGCCCTCTTTATTCAGGCCTTCCGCCGTGTTCTCCCTGTCTGACAGACGCGGTTACCAGCCTTTTACCTGGTGTGGATACCGTACTACGTAGGATTCTTTTATAAGGCGGGTCATACGTTCGCGCAATTCATCCAGGTTTTCTTTGGTGTGCGCGGAGATGAATACATTTTCGCCGTAGGTGGTTTGCAGCCGTTGCCGAAGTTCGATTTCCAGTTCTAGGCGGGTGTCGCGGTCGAGCAGGTCGTCAAAATAGCGTTCGCGGTACAAATCGAATTTGTTGAAAACCATGAGCGTGGGTTTCTCCCCGGCGCCAATTTCCTGCAGGGTTTTTTGAACAGTTTTAACATGGTCTTCAAATTGCGGGTGTGCGATGTCGACCACATGAAGCAGGATATCGCATTCGCGCACTTCGTCGAGTGTGCTTTTAAAACTTTCGACCAGGTGGTGCGGCAGTTTGCGGATAAACCCGACGGTGTCGGACAAGAGAAAAGGCATACGTTCAAAAACCACCTTGCGCACCGTGGTGTCGAGCGTGGCAAAAAGTTTGTTTTCGGCCAGCACTTCCGACTTGCTAAGCAAGTTCATCAGGGTGCTTTTCCCAACATTGGTGTAGCCGACCAGGGCTACCCGGATGAGTTCGCCGCGCGTTTTGCGCTGGGTTTGCGATTGCTTGTCGATTTCGGCCAGTTTTTCCTCCAGACTTTTGATGCGGTACTGCACCAGCCGGCGGTCGGTTTCGATCTGGGTTTCACCGGGGCCCCGCATGCCGATACCGCCTCGTTGGCGCTCAAGGTGCGTCCAGAGGCCCCGAAGCCTGGGTAGCAGGTATTTCATCTGGGCCAGTTCGACCTGGGTTTTGGCCTGCGCCGTTTGGGCGCGGTGGGCAAAAATGTCGAGGATCAGCGTGGAGCGGTCCACGATTTTCACCTTCAGTGCTTCCTCCAGGTTGTTGGTTTGTTTGCCGCTGAGATCGTCATCGAAAATGACCATGTTAATTTCCTCATGGCGCTCAATAAATTTTTGGATTTCCTCAACCTTGCCCTTTCCGACGAAGGTGCGGTGTTCGGGGTGGGCGGCACGCTGGGTAAATCGCTTAACTGAAACAGCCCCGGCAGTGGACGCCAGAAACTCCAGTTCGTCGAGGTATTCGTGCGCCTGGGTTTCGGTCACCTCCGGGGTGATCAGGCTGACCAGGATGGCGTACTCCTGCTCTTTTTTTAATTCGGCTGTTTTTTCGCCCAGCGTCCAGTCTTTGGCCATATGTTGCCTGGTTGTTTTATGCAGTTGCGTAGTCATACAAAGGTAGACAGTTTGATGTAAATGAAGGATTTTGCCTGTCCGATCAGGACGGTGGGGAGGCTATTTTGCCCGGTAAAACGAAATGGGTGCCGCTATTCAAAAACGTGCATTGGAAAGGACTTGATCAGGCTTTTCAAAACCAGTTCGTGCACAAAAAAGTTCCGGGTTTCATAGCTGAATAATTTGGCTTTGTGCCGGACGGTTAAATTTTGTTTTTTGTAATTTGATAGTTTTCGGTAAAAAAAATGAAAATTTCTACAGGGCTGTTAGTAAATTTTAAACGTTTGAAAGTCAATGCTATGTCGCTTAAAATTCGCTTAATTGTATTTTTTAACAACATGGCGGAAGTTTTTTCCGGTAATTTTGGCTTCTTATTTGTTAGGCCGTTTGGTCACAGACCGATTTAGCGCCTGCCTGACAATTTTATGACGGGCGGGTTCCAGCGCACCAATTTTTTAATCTCAATCCCAATTGCATATGGCCTTGTTAGGTACGAAGCAAACGTTAAGTCAGAAACTCCAGCAAAAGCTGTCTCCGCAACAGATTCAGCTGATGAAACTGTTGCAAATACCAACGGCTACACTCGAGCAACGCATTCAGGAGGAATTGGAGTCGAACCCCGCGCTGGAGGAAGGCGACGAAACGGCTGATTTGCTGGAGGGCAGCACTGAATCTGCCGACGACGAAATTGATTATTTCGCCCAGGATGAAAAAGAAAAGCAGGATTCCGATAATTCGCTCGACGAAATTGACCGCGATACCGCCGACGATTATGCCGATGAGGAGGAAACCGTGAGCCTGAACGATGATGATGTAGAACTGGATGACTACCTTATGGATTTTATTGAGGATGACCCGGGTACCTACAAAACCCGCGGAGAAGACCACAATAATACCGAAGAGGAAAAATCAATTCCACTCGCCTTCGAAAGTACTTTTCACGAATATCTGGAACAACAACTCGGTCTGATCCAACTCAAGGACGAACGCGAACACGATATTGCCATGCAAATTATCGGTTCGATCGACGATGACGGCTACCTGCGGCGGGATTTGACGGCAATGGTCGACGATTTGCTTTTCAGCCAGAATATCAAAACGAACGAAGACGAAATTGATCGCCTGCTCAAAATTATCCAGCAATTTGACCCGCCCGGTACCGGCTCGCGCGACTTGCAGGAATGCCTGTTGCTTCAGCTGCGCCACAAGATCAAATTGAGCGACGAAATTATTTCCTACGAGGATAAACTGGCTATCCAGGTAGCGATCCGGATCATTGACCAGTACTTCGACGAGTTTACGAAAAAACACTACCTCAAACTTGCCCGCCAACTCAGCCTGGATGAGGAAGACCTCAAAGTAGCCATCGATGAAATTCTGAAACTAAATCCTAAACCTGCAAGCGGATTTGTTTCCCGGGTAGACCGCGCGATTAACTACGTTGTTCCGGATTTTCTGGTGACCAACCGCGACGGTGAATTGGAACTTACCCTCAACGCCCGCAACGCCCCCGAACTCCGGATCAATGACCAGTATCGCGACATGTTGCGCGCCTTCCACGCAGGTCGCAATGGCAAACGGCCATCCAAAAAAGAAAAGGAGACCATCCTGTTTATCAAACAAAAAATTGACAGCGCCAAGTGGTTTATCGACGCGATTAAACAGCGCCAGCAAACCATGATGCTCACCATGGGCGCAATCCTTGACCATCAGCGCGAATATTTCCTCAGTGGCGACCAGCGGAAAATCCGTCCGATGATCCTGAAAGATATTGCCGAAGCAACTTCGCTGGATATTTCAACGGTTTCGCGCGTGGCCAATTCCAAATACGTGCAAACCGAATTTGGCACCAAACGCCTGAAAGAATTCTTCTCCGAAAGCCTTCAAAACAAAGACGGTGAAGAAGTGTCGACCCTCGAAGTGAAAAAAATACTCACCGATCTGATCGGCGAAGAAAACAAACGCAGACCGCTTTCCGACGAAAAAATCAAATCGCTCCTGCTCAAAAAAGGCTACAATATTGCCCGCCGTACCGTGGCCAAATACCGCGAGCAACTGAACATTCCCGTTGCCCGGCTGCGTAAGGAGCTTTAAGTGCGATTCGTTCCAGAGTAAATCAGCGAAAATACCCCACCATCGCCGTGTGTTACAACCCACCGTGCGCTTTACACAAGATTGAAAAATGCGCCTTATTTTAAAACAAAATAGTGGATTCGGAATGGGCCACAATCGCCCAAAAATTGACTTTCTGCGCATTATACACTCGAATGTTTCGGATATTTTTGGACCTGAAAACCTATACTTTTAACGGAGTAAAGCAATGAAAATCAAAACTTAAGACTAGAAATCAAAAGTATTGAATTAAAAAAAATACGAGTACGGCTAGGTGCATAGAAACATTTTGTTTATTTTTGTCGCCTTATTAAACAAAATCGCAGCTTATGTCGACCGAGAAAGAAAACAAATTTAAAACCTTGCAGGCGACCATTGATCGTCTTGACAAAACCTACGGCAAGGGCACGATCATGCGCCTGGGCGACAAGCAGGCCGTTGAAGTAGAAGTTATATCCACCGGCTCGTTAGGGCTTGATATTGCCTTGGGATGCCATGGCCTTCCTAAAGGCCGGGTTATAGAAATTTATGGCCCGGAATCTTCGGGTAAAACTACCCTGGCTATTCATGCTATTGCCGAATGCCAGAAAAAAGGCGGCATTGCGGCAATTATTGACGCTGAACATGCTTTCGACAGGTTTTATGCTGAAAATCTCGGCGTCGATGTAAACAACCTCCTGATCAGCCAACCCGACAACGGGGAACAGGCCCTGGAAATCACGGAAAACCTGATTCGCTCCGGCGCCGTTGACATCGTGGTGGTTGACTCGGTAGCCGCTCTGGTGCCGCGTTCTGAAATCGAAGGCGAAATGGGGGATTCAAAAATGGGACTTCAGGCGCGGCTGATGAGCCAGGCTATGCGCAAGCTTACCTCTGCGATTGGTCGTACTGGCTGCTGTTGTATTTTCATCAACCAGCTTCGCGAAAAGATCGGCGTAATGTTTGGCAACCCGGAAACAACTACCGGGGGTAATGCCCTTAAATTTTACGCTTCCGTACGTCTCGATATCCGCAAAAGCGGGGCGGCAATGAAGGATAAAGACGGCAACGTGGTTGGAAATCAGGTTAAAGTCAAAGTGGTCAAAAACAAACTTTCCCCGCCATTCCGTGTCGCTCAATTTGATATCATTTTTGGTGAAGGCATTTCCAAAGTTGGCGAGATCATTGACTTGGGCTCTGATCTGGATATCATCCAGAAAAGCGGCGCCTGGTACAGCTACGATGATGCCAAAATTGCCCAGGGACGTGATGCAGCAAAGCAATTTTTGCTGGATAACCCGGAACTGGCTGCCGAAATTGAACAGAAAATCAGAGAAAAAGTAGTTGCCAATGGCCCGGCTCCCCGGTCGGCCGGTAGCGCGATCGCAGTTTCTGCAAGTGATCAAATGGAAGAAGAAGGCGAAGAATAAACAGGCTTGTCTTTGTTTTATTTTGGAGCTGACTGCAAAGCAAACGGCGTGACCTCACACACAGGCACGCCGTTTATTTTTTATCAATGTGTTGCTGGATGAGGCATGTCTGAATTTTTTCTGGTATAACAACTTTGGTTAGTCGCGAAGAATCTTTGCTAAAACTTCGGTATTCCCATCAACCCGGGGCGCTTGAATCCCCAACAGTTTGGCTATAAACGGGTAAATGTGTACGTTTTCGAATGCAGGCAATTTAACCCCGGCTTTAATATTTGGCCCCTTGGCATAAAATATCCCTTGCATTTCCGGACAAGTGATCGGATCAAACCCATGCGTTCCCCATTTCTGAGGTCCCGCTTTTTCCTTTAGCCGTTTATCATACATTGCCTTCGTAGTAAAATAATGGCCGGGATTAGCCAGTAAAAACAAATCGCCGATCCGGTGGTGTCGATAGTGCCAGCGTTCCGGCGTTTTGGAGCCTTCAAATACCTGAAAATTGCCCTTGTTTTCCTGTAGTGTTATCTCCAACTTTCGGAGGGCTTCAGCGGAGCTGCCGTAAATATGTACATGTGTTCCATTGCTGATCCAGGTGAACGTACTATCTCTGTATCCTGGCAAGAATTCCAAAATCTCATAGGTTTCAGCCCGGGTTTCCATTTCCAACATTCCGTGATCTGAAACAAGGAGCACATCCGCATATACAGGCAGTGTATCCAGCCCTTGCATCAGGCGGCCCAACAAGGCATCGGCCTCCATTACGGCGCTCCCCAATTCCGGAGCATTCGGACCGAAACTGTGCCCGGCGTCATCGGTTATAGAAAAATAAAGGGTAATGAATCGGGGCCGGGTAGTATCCGGAAGTTGTAGCCATTGAATTGCCTGGTCAATCCGAATGCGATTGGGTACCCGCCCATCATATTTGAAAAAATAGCTGGGGTGTTGACCTAAAATGGGCGCTTCAGAACCCACCCAAAAATACGAGGCTGTTTTCAGACCCTGTTGTTGGGCGAGTTGCCAGAGCGGTATTCCCCCGTAAAACACCGGATTTTCTACCTGCGTGCGGTTGGAGGTTTGGTATTTCAGGCCCAATTCCTTGTCGTAAAAAGTGTTATCAACCAATCCATGGCTGCCGGGATAAAGCCCGGTAACTATGCTGTAATGGTTGGGAAAAGTTTTGGATGGCGTAGCCGGAATCAGGCCTTCCGCTGCAGCCCCGTCGGCGACGAACTTTTTAAAATTCGGTGCGTCGAATTTTTCAACATAGTCGTATCGAAATCCGTCAAATGAGATCAGTATCACATGGCCGCCATCGGAAGATTGGGCCGGCAAAACATACGGCAGGAAAAAAAGAAGAGTGCTGAAATACCGGAACAACATACCTGATTAGAATTGTACCTGAACAGATAGGTGAAAATACCATTCAGTCGATTTGCGGTATGTGGTTACAATGTGAATTTTAGGCTAATACTGCCGTGCCGGGTTCAATCCAGGCTTTTGAGCTCCGCTTTCAACATCTGCACCCCTTGCTCCGACATAGGGACCAATGGAAGCCGCACCTCGCGCGAACACAGGCCCTGCACCTCCAATGCCGCTTTGACACCTGCCGGATTGCCTTCGCAGAAGAGCAAACGGTATAATTTCAGCAATTGGAGATTGAGCGCCTGTGCGGCAGTAAAATCCTGCCGGAGGGCTGCGCGCACCATATCGGTGAACGGTCGGGGAACAGCGTTAGCGATTACCGAAATTACCCCGTTGCCACCACAGGCAATCAGGGGCAGGGTGATAAAATCGTCGCCGCTGAGTACCAAAAAGTTGTCCGGTTTGCCTTTTATAATTTCGCAAACCTGGTAAATATCGTCGCTGGCTTCCTTGATTCCGATAAAATTCCCGGAAGCATGCGCTAGCCGTAACGTCGTTTCGGCGCTCATGTTGGAGGCCGTCCGGCTGGGTACGTTGTAAATAATAATTGGCCGGGGTGATGCTTCTGCCAAGGCCATGTAATGTTGGAAAATCCCTTCCTGGCTGGGTTTGTTGTAAGCGGGATTGCTGGCAAGCAGGGCGTCGATGCCGTCAAAATTGTACGATCGGATTTTCTGCACGAGTTCCGCAGTATTGTTTCCGCCAAAAATGCCTGCAACGACCGGGAGCCTTCCACGGTTCGTTTTTATGGTAAAATCCAAAATCTGCCGGTGTTCAGCCTCTGAGGTGGTTACCGATTCGCCGGTAGTACCCAGGCTGACCAAAAACTCTACGCCGCCGGCAATGACATGCTCGATAATTTTTTCCAGGCTTTCCCAGTCTACCACCCCATTTCGGAATGGCGTGACCAGGGCCACTCCGGTTCCGCTAAGGCGCTGGTGTAGCTGCATGAGTTTCGGAAGGAATAATTTTTTTAAGATAATGATCGAGCTGGTCTACAAAAAACTGCACGCCTTTGTCTTCCGGCGTTTCCAGCATCATATCCAGATCATTTGGCCAGGCAGTCGGGGTGCCAATTTTCATTGATGCCGGTGCGGCAGCCGCCACCCAGGCCAAACCGGGTACTTCATTTTTGTTCAGGCAGAGCAAAAGATCAAACGGCTCTGCAACAAAGGTGTCAATCGATTCACCGAACGGCTTGCCGTTCCAGCGCAATTCTTTTTGCGTGAACTGGGCAAAAAGCGTTTGCCCGAGCGGGTGTTTGCTGTCCACATATCCGAGCAGGCGTACTTTTTTGCGCGGTAGCATATCCTTCAGCTTTTGTTCAAATTCAAGCACATCCCGCCGGTCTGGCTCTTCAGAGGCATCGAACAAAATGCCAATCGACTGGGCACTGCCGATGGTGTGGGCTTTGCGCTGCCGATGTTGTGCTGCCAGGGTTTGGCGAAGCAGGCGGGAAAAAAATACCGCACGCAGTTTATCTAACATGGCAAGATCGATTGTATCGGTAAAAGGTGGTGGTTGCTCCGCTTATTTGGTGCGCGATTTGGATTTCGGTACGGGTTTGGACTCCGGTTCCAGGTGTCGGAATTGACCCATGGCGCTGTACTTTTCAATACGGGCAACAATACGTTCGTCGGGGTCTTGTTTGATCAGTTTTTTCAACTCGGCCATCATATGTTTCTGCAAGGTCAGGGCCATTTCTTCCGGGCCGTTGTGCGCCCCGCCAAAAGGTTCCCGTACGATGCCGTCAATCAACCCGAAGTCGAGCATATGGTCTGCATCCAATTTCAGGGCTTCGGCGGCCTGCTCTTTGTAGTCCCAGGAGTGCCACAGAATGGACGAGCACGATTCCGGGGAGATCACCGAATACCAGGTGTACTCCAGCATAAAAACTTTGTCGCCCAGGCCAATGCCCAGTGCGCCCCCGGAGGCGCCTTCGCCGATCACATAACAAAGAATGGGAACCCGCAATTGCGCCATTTCAAACAAATTGCGCGCAATGGCTTCCGCCTGGCCGCGTTGTTCGGCTTCCAGGCCCGGATAGGCGCCCGGCGTATCGATCAGGGTGACCACCGGGATACCGAAGCGTTCGGCCATTTTCATCAGTCGGAGCGCCTTGCGGTAGCCTTCGGGGTTGGCCATGCCAAAATTGCGGTATTGCCGCATTTTGGTATTCACGCCTTTCTGGTGCCCGATGATCATCAGCGGCTGCCCTTCGATGGTGGCCAGGCCGCTCACGATGGCGTGATCATCGCCGCCACAGCGGTCGCCGTGCAACTCAATGAATTTGTCGCACATCGTCGTCACGTAATACATGGTATACGGCCGCTCCGGATGGCGGGAAAGCTGCACTTTTTGCCAGCCGTTGAGTTTGGCGTAGATCTCCTTGCGCTTTTTCTGGATCTTGCTTTCCAGTTTACGGATCATGTCCGACACATCCACTTCGCCTTTCTCGCCGACCTCGCGCAACTTCTCCAGTTGCTCGTACAGCGCTTCAAGGGGTTTTTCAAAATCCATGAAAATCATAGCCATGGTTCAATTCGATGGTGGTTTGACATTTGACTCTGCCGGGTTGCATATCCGCAGATGCCGGAGGGCAAAGGTACGCTATGCCCAAGGGAAAAAGAAAGGCGGGAAAACTTTCCTGGTTTTATCGGGCTTTGACAAAAATAAACCACAATGGCTTTTGAAGTGCACAACGAAAAACTGTCTTCGGGCTTTAGTTTCCGAATGATCCCCGTGTTGGGCGTAACTTTCGACATGGGCGGGGATGGTCTGTAGGTGCAGTGTGGAGCTACGCACGAGTTTTGAAAAAACAAAAAAGGCCCAGCGTATGCTGAGCCTTTTTGCGGTCCGGACGGGACTTGAACCCGCGACCCCATGCGTGACAGGCATGTATTCTAACCAAACTGAACTACCGGACCTAAGTGCTTTCTTTTAAAGCGGGGCAAAGATAAGCGAATGCTTTTTGTTTGTGCAAGCTGGATTGAAAAAAAATCCCGAAAAGCAGCCACACTGCTTAGCCCGAAAATAATCCGTAGCGCGCAAACGTTTCTGCCCCAAAACAAATTTCACATGCGCATTTCCAAAATACTGCTCTTTTCTGCCCTCGCTTTTTCGGCGACAGCCTGTTACAATTACGCAAAATTTCTCGCCCAGGAACGCGGCATGCTCGCCCGGGTAGCCGCCTCCAATAGCCAGGCGGAGCAAAAACTCGACTCGCTGCTGGCTTCCGGCGTGCGGGTGATGGAAACTGCCCTCAAGCCGATCAACCCGGTCAAAGGCGGCAAACTCGTAGCCCAATATTACGACCAGAACGAACGGGCCATGGAGACCATCGTCGCACAGGTTAACGGCGAGTTCAACCGTATGAGCCTGCTCGATCAGGGTATTTTCACTGCAAGTGTCGTTCGGAAACCCTATGCCCGCCAGTTTGCCGACTTGTATCCGAAGTTTAAAAAGAAATACAATCAGGTGAAAACAGCGGCCAAGTTTATCGGCTTTTTTGCCAAGGCTTTCGGCAAACTGGGCAAACTGGTTGCGCTGCTTGGGTGATTATTTTCACCCCAAAGGATGATTTTTCACAATAGCAAGGCTGACTGGAGAGCTTAGGTTGCGCTTCGTTTTATTTGATCATCAACCAACGAAGTTATGCCTGCCCAGTCAAAATATGTGTACGTATTCGGCGCCTCTAAAACCGAAGGCGCTGCCGATATGAAAAGCCTGCTTGGTGGTAAAGGCGCCAACTTGGCCGAAATGTGCCGCCTCGGCATTGTCGTCCCTTCAGGGTTTACGATTACTACAGAAGCCTGTAATATTTACAGCCAAACCGGACGAGAAAAGGTCCTGGACCTGATCGAAGGGGAGGTGAAGCAAGGCGTCGCTTTTATTGAAAAAGAAATGGGTAAAAAGTTCGGCGATCCCGTCGACCCCTTGCTGCTCTCGGTACGCTCGGGCGCCCGGGCTTCCATGCCCGGCATGATGGACACGGTGCTCAACCTTGGCCTCAACGACGATGCCGTGCTGGCGCTGGCCAAAAAAGCAAACAACGAACGCTTTGCCTGGGACTCCTACCGGCGATTCATCCAAATGTACGGCGATGTGGTGATGGGCCTAAAACCCGCCTCAAAGGAAGAGCACGATCCCTTTGAGGTAGTCATGGATGCCGTCAAAGAAGAACGCGGTGTGCAACTCGACACTGACTTGGACGCCGACGCGTTGAAGGATCTCGTACACCGCTTTAAAGCCCTGATCCGGGCCCGCCTGGGCCGGGATTTTCCCACCGACCCCTATGCGCAACTATGGGGCTCCGTTTTTGCTGTTTTTGAAAGTTGGAACAACGACCGCGCCAAGGTGTACCGCGAACTGAACGACATCCCGGAATCCTGGGGTACGGCGGTAAACATTCAGGCCATGGTGTTCGGCAACCTGGGCAATACCAGCGCAACCGGCGTGGCCTTCACCCGCGATGCCGGCACCGGGGAGGATCTGTTCAACGGCGAATTTTTGGTAAATGCCCAGGGCGAGGATGTCGTAGCCGGTATTCGCACCCCATTGCAGGTTACCCATGAAGGCTCCAAACGCTGGGCCCAACTGGCCCGGGTGAGCGAGGCCGAACGCCGGGAAAAATACCCTTCGCTGGAAGAACTGATGCCCGGCGTGTTCAAACAGCTGATCGAGGCGGAAACGACTTTGGAAAATCACTACAAAGACATGCAGGATGTGGAGTTTACCATCGAAGAAGGCAAACTCTGGATGTTGCAAACCCGCAACGGCAAACGCACCGGCTCAGCCATGGTACGCATCGCCATGGAAATGCTGCGCCAGGGAATGATCGATGAAAAAACAGCAATCATGCGCGTTGACCCGGCCCGGCTTGATGAATTGCTGCACCCGGTATTTGACGAAAAAGCGCTCAAAAACGCCAATATCCTCGCCCGCGGCCTGCCCGCTTCCCCGGGCGCTGCCAGCGGTCACATCGTCTTTTTTGCCGATGAGGCAGAAGCATGGGTGAAAAATGGCAAACCGATTATTCTCGTCCGGCTCGAAACTTCGCCCGAAGACCTGCGCGGCATGAGCCTTGCCCAGGGCATACTGACCGCCCGCGGCGGTATGACCTCGCACGCTGCCGTGGTGGCGCGCGGCATGGGGAAATGCTGCGTATCCGGGGCAGGCGCCATTCATGTGAATTACAAAACCCGCACCATGACGGTCGACGGGCACAGCTACAAAGAAGGCGATTGGATTTCGCTGAACGGCACAACGGGCGAGGTGATCGAAGGGCAAATTGAAACCCGCGATGCCGAGCTCAGCGGTGATTTCGGGGAATTAATGCAGTTGACCGACAAGTACAAACGCCTCGGCATACGTACCAATGCCGATACGCCGGATGAAGCCGTTATTGCGCGCAATTTCGGCGCAGCCGGTATTGGCCTCTGCCGCACCGAGCACATGTTTTTTGAAGGAGACCGGATCATGGCGGTTCGGGAAATGATCCTCGCCGATACCGAAACAGAAAGGCGGGCGGCGTTGGCAAAAATTTTACCCATGCAACGCGGCGACTTTGAGGGACTTTTTGAAGCCATGAACGATCTGCCGGTAATCATCCGACTGCTCGACCCGCCCCTGCACGAGTTCTTGCCCAACGATGCCGACAGCCAGGAAGAACTGGCGCAAACCATGGGTGTCAAACCCAGCCGGATCAGAGCCCGGGTAGAGGAACTGCATGAGGTAAACCCGATGATGGGCCACCGCGGTTGCCGCTTGGGTATCACCTACCCGGAAATCACGGAAATGCAAACCCGGGCGATCATCGAGGCTGCGTTAAATGTGCAGGAAAAAGGTTTTAAACCTGTAGCGGAAATCATGATCCCGCTGGTCGGCAGCGTGCGCGAATTCAACCTGCAAGCCAACCTGATCCGCCGCACAGCCGAACAGGTTTTCGCCGAGCGCGGGGAATCGTTGCCCTACCTCGTCGGGACGATGATCGAAACACCCCGCGCTGCCCTGGTGGCCGACAGCATTGCCGGGCAGGCGGAATTTTTCTCCTTCGGAACCAATGACCTGACCCAAATGACCATGGGTTTTTCCCGCGATGACATCGGGAAATTTCTGCCCAGCTACATCAAGCAGGCCATTTACGAGCGCGACCCCTTCCAGTCGATTGATCAGAAGGGCGTCGGAATTTTGGTCGACATGGCCGTGAAAAAAGGGAAAGCCACCCGCCCCAAAATGGAAATCGGTATTTGCGGTGAACACGGCGGCGACCCGGCGTCGGTGCATTTTTTCCACCGGGTCGGTATGGACTATGTGAGCTGCTCTCCGTTCCGGGTACCAATTGCCCGGCTGGCAGCAGCCCAGGCAGCAATTGAAGAAGGAAACGCGAAGTGATTATATTCGGGGGCTGTTCATTTTCCCGGAGCGTACTCAACGGAGTGGCGCCGGGAAAAACTGAACAGCCCCATTTTACCACATCTTCAAAATGCCGGTTGCCCCCAGCCAGCTCATCACCGCCACTACCAACCAACCGGCTATCGCCAAAGCCAGCGGATGCCGGTAGCCATCTTTGGTTCGCCCGACAGCCAACAGGACTACCGCCAGGGCCACCGGCAAAATGAGCCCGTTCAGGGCGCCAGCCCAGATCAGCAATTGGACCGGCTTGCCAATGCCAACCAAAATTAGCAGCGAAATCAAAATAAACCCGGTGGTCAGCCAACGGTGGTTTCGGTCGAGCACAGCATGCCAGGTCCGGATAAAAGAAACCGAAGTATATGCCGAACCGATCACCGAGGTGATGGCCGCACACCACATCGCCAGGCCAAACAAGTGGTAGCCTGTTTCGCCAACGGCGAGCCGGAACACACTGGCCGGCGGGTTTTCGGGGTCCAATGACATGCCTTTTGCCAAAACACCCAGTGCCGCCAAAAACAGTACGTAGCGCATAATCGCTGTAACCAAAATACCCGTTCGGGCACTTCGCTGCACCTCCGGCAAGGCTGCCTGACCCTGCACCCCGGCATCCAGCAGCCGGTGCGCCCCGGCAAAACTGATGTATCCGCCAACGGTGCCACCGACAAGGGTAATTATTGCCAAGGCATCGAGCTTTTCCGGCCAAACGGTACGCAGCAATGCCTCACCTACCGGCGGTTGGGCCGCAAAGGCCACGTAAACGGTCAGGCCCAACAACAGCACACCGAGCACTTTCACCAGCGCATCCATCAGGCGCCCGGCATCTTTCATCCAGAAAATCAGGATGGCCAGGGCGCAACTGAGTACCGCAGCGGTGTTGACATCCATGCCGCTGAGGGCGTTCATGCCGAGCCCGCAACCGCCGATATTACCAATATTAAATGCAAACCCGCCTAGTGCAACCAGCCCGCCCAGAAAATAACCCAAACCGGGAACCAGGCTATCGGCTACTTCCTGTGCCCGCTGGTTGCGGACCACCAGAATGCGCCAGATGTTGAATTGTGCCCCCAGGTCGAGCAACACCGAAACCAGGATGACAAAGCCAAAAGAGGCAAGCAACTGTTCGGAAAAGACGGCCGTTTGCGTCAGAAATCCGGGGCCGATTGCCGACGTGGCCATGAGAAATGCTGCGCCGAGCAAGGCGGAGTTGGGTCGTTTTTTCATGTATTACGTTTTAGCAGTGGTGTGTTACTCGTCCTACGACTTGAAGTCGTAGGACGAGTACGCTATGGCGCCTGAACAGCAATCTGTTTTTCCAGTAAAAACGCCCGCATAGCCCCGGCAAATTCTACGGCGTGCTCCCCGTCGCCGTGCAGGCAAATCGTTTCGGCGACTATCGGCACCACGGTGCCATCCATTGCCCGAACGGTTTTTTGCTGCACCATTTCCCAAACCTGTTCCAGGCATTTTTGGGTATCCTCGATAAGTGCACCCGATTGCGTGCGTGGTGTCAGGGAGCCATCCGGTTGGTAGCTTCTGTCTGCAAATACTTCACTGGCAGTTGCCAGGCCAAGTGCCTTTGCCTGCTCAATGGAAACGCTTCCACTAAGGCCATACAAAATCAGCGATGGATCAAAATCGAATACGGCATGGGCGATCGCGAATGCCAACTCCGGGTCTTTGGCAGCCATGTTGTACAGCGCGCCGTGTGGTTTTGCATGGTGAAGTTTTGCACCGGCAGCTTGTGCAACTACGTGCAATTTTTCAAGTTGGGTGGCGACCAAATCGTAGTAGGCCTGCTTAGACATTTTGATCGCCTTTCGGCCAAAATTTTCCTTGTCGTCAAATCCCGGGTGAGCGCCAATGGCCACGCCGTTTTTTACCGCCAGATCGACGGTGCGCCGCATGGTGTCGGCATCGCCGGCGTGAAAACCGCAGGCAATATTGGCCGAACTGATGAGCGGCATCAGGGCGGCATCGTTCGGATAGCCTTCACCCAGATCGCAATTCAGATCGATGGGCATGTTTGTTATTTTTTGATAAAAATAGTGCACGCTGGTTTTCCAGAGAGTTTAATTGCCTTACCTGCCTTAAACGGAATCAAATCCGCGAAAATCTGCGTTTCGCCGAAGGCGAATCCGCGGTATCCGCGTTCCAATCGATCTAGATTGAGAACCCTCCTTTAGATTTCAATAGCACGCGGATGAGGCAGATTCGCCTTCGGCGAAACGCGGATAAACACGGATTTGATTCTGCTAAGGTATTTTCGGATTAAAGGCGAAGCCTATGTTTCAACTACTTCTAAGCCAAAACAGCAATGTCAATGCCGGGCAGTTAACACAGCGGCTAATTTCAGTGCACACCCGGTTTTTAACCGCCGCAACATTTGCTCCTGTGCCTGCAATGCCGCAAACGCAGTTTCCAAAGGTACCCTTTGCAAAGCAAAAGCCTGCCCTGCGCCCAACTGCGCCAACATCGGCAGGTCAGCCTGGACAACCTGCCCGATGCGTGGGTAGCCACCGGTGGTTTGGCTGTCGGTCATTAAAATAATGGGCTGGCCATTGGGCAGCAACTGGATGGTGCCGGCGGTAACTGCCGAAGAGACCAGCTCCGCCGGATTTTTTCGGTGCAAGCCGGGCCCTTTCAGGCGGTAACCCATACGGTTGCTTTGTGCAGTGATCTGCCAATCGGATTGTTCCAGGCTGGCTTGGGATTCGGTGTCGAGCCAGCCATACTCCGGACCGGGGCAAAACCGGATGGCCTGGTTTGCCGGATAAAAATCCGACACATTGGCTGACCAGGGTAAGCGCCGCATTTTTTCACCCAACTCGAATTGAGCAACGGATATTTTTTGCCGAAAGGCAATCACGTCGCCTGCCTGGAGGGCCCGGCCTTTCCAGCCCCCGGCGCCTGCTGCAAGGTTGGTGCTGCAACTGCCCAACCAGGTATCCAGCGCAAAGCCACCACCAACAGCCAGGTAGCAGCGCGTGCCGGAAATGGCTTTTTGAAATTTAATCGACACACCCGCCTGCAGGAGCACCGGCGTATGGAGCGGAACAGAGACCCCATCGGCCCGGGCGGTAAAATTGGCGCCGGCGAGTGCGAGTAAAACCGGGGCGTCCAGGCGAATTTCAGGCGCGGGAAAATGCATTTCCAGCACCGCTTCTCCGGCAGGATTGCCCACAAGAAAATTGGCTACCGCCATGCCCGCACGGTCCATCGCGCCCGAACGGTTGATGCCCAGGTGGCCATGGCCGTACCGGCCTTCATCCTGGATAGTATCCAGCAGCCCGGGTTTCAGGATATGCAGGCTCATGGGGCAGTTTTGTTTTTTTGAAATGTGGCCAGTGAAATGGGTGTAAACCGTACCTGATCGCCGGGGCGCAACAGGGCTGGTTCTTCCTTATTTGGGTCGAACAACCGCAGCGGCGTACGACCGATCAGATTCCATCCGCCCGGCGCGTCGAGTGGGTAAATGCCTGTTTGGCTGCCGGCAATGCCCACACTCCCTGCGGGCACCAGGGGGCGCGGCGATGCCAGGCGCGGGGTAGCGATGCGGTCATCCACTGTGCCCATGTAGGGGAAGCCGGGCAAAAATCCGAGCATGTACACCCGGTAGGTGCGGCTGCTGTGCAGGCGAATGATTTCGGCAGGGTCGAGTTTGCTTTGTCGGGCGATGCGCTCGAGGTCAGGCGCCAGGCTTTGGTCGTAACAAACGGGGATTTCCACCGAACGGCCTTCGGAATAGTTGACTTCGGTTATCTTTTGAATTTCCAACGCCACCCGCTTGCGCATGTAGTCATAGGGTTGCTGGTGTGGAAAATCCTGCAACAAACGGCGGGCATCAAACAGCATACAGAGCGAGCTGTAAGCGGGGATCAGGTCGAGCACGGCGGGCAATTGCAATTGTTGCAAGCGCGCAGTCAGGGCCAGCACCAGGGCATTGACCTGCACGTCGATGGTATTGCCCCAACTGATGCAGAGGCCCTGATCGCCAAGTGGTTGTATGTCGTAGGTCATGTTGTTCAGTGTTCCGGTCCGATGTCATCCAACCGGAATTCAATTTTTTCCAGCGCATACCGGAGCCGGTCTTCCGTAACGAGGTGATTCCAGAAAAATTCACCGAAGCCGTTTAACACCATGTTGCTGTTAATTAAAACATTTTCGGCCACCTTGTTCAGCCGCGGCTCTGACCCGGTGAAATAACGCTGCAATTCCGGGTATTTTTCCCGGTAAACGGCGCTGTTGATGTTCACCTGCTCGAACAAGCGTTGCTGAATGAGCGGGCTGGCCAGGAATTTATTCCAACGTTCGTCTAGCCAATAATTATTGCCGATGGCAACCTCGCAATCCTGAAAGACATTGTGGTGCACGGTGTTGCCATATCCGCCGTGTATGGAAACGGCGCCGAATAGTTCCTTGTCGCCCTGACTGCCCACGCGCTCAAAATAATTGTGCCCGATGTCGATACCGCCGGTGCCGTCATCCAGAAAAATAGCCGCTACCTGCGAATCCTTGTCGCCCGGCAAAATATCCCGAAAGTGGTTGTGCCGGATGACGGTTCCGCGCGCCGACGGGTCGCGCCCGGTGTAGATCGCGCCCATGTCGTCCGTGTCGGTGCAGATCCGTTCGAAGCGGTTGTTTTCGATCCGGTGTTCGTTGCCATCCAGTGCCAGCGCCATGTGGTTTTGGTCGCTGAAGGTACAATGGCTGATGGTGGTGCCGACGCCTTCAACTTTTACCGCCGGGGCGTAGGTGCGGTTGATCACATCTGTTCGGGAGAAGCGGCAATTCCGGACAACGTTTTCCGAAGAAACGAGCGTTCGACGGTCGCCACCGGTGAGAATGATACCGCCGGTACCGGTATTTGAAATCCGGCAGTTCAGGATGTTGAGGTGATGAAAGTTTTCGGAACGCCAGTCATCGAGCAGGGGCGAACCTTCCTTGTTGAAGCCTTGCCGGTTGTGTTGCAGGGGTTGCCCGGCGCTGATGGCCACGGTGCCCAGGTTTGAAAAAGTACAGTTTTCAATGGTAATGTGGTGAGCATTTTCCAGGTAAATACCCATGCCTCTGGCGGTGCTGAACCGGATGTCTTCGATGCGCACGTGCGCAGTGTTTAACAACCGGAAAAAGGGCTGTTCGGTTATGGAAATCTCAACGAGTGCATTTAAAAAATCGGCAGGTGGAAAAAGGTACAGCAGGCCCGATTGCCGGTCGAGGTACCATTCGCCGGGCTGATCCATTTCTTCCAGCAAATTGTACACAAAATAACCGCGTATGGAGTGGCCGGCCATCTCCCGCCAGTAGCTGGTGTCGACATAAATACCCGGGAAAACGCCGTAGATATGCGGGTGCGCCGTGGTAATTGTTTTTTCTGCGGTATCAATGGACGCAAGGCCCAGGTGGTCGTCGCAGAAACCGTAGGAAAAACGGCCGTACAGCCAGGCGTCGGGCGCTTCGAGCCAGCGCCCGGGGCGGTCGTACTCGTAGCCGAAACAGGCGCCGCGTGCGCTGCTATCGCCCTCCCTGGCAATGGAACCCGGATCGTGGATTTTGCCGATCAGCAGTTTGCCGGTATTGGGGTAGCGGGCCAGAGGCTGGCGTTTTTCATGGATAAAAAGTTCCAGTGGGGAAGGTTCGGGTATTCGGCCGAAGCCGTGTTGGGTCAGTTGGCCATAGTTGGAAATGCCCTGTTTTTTCAAATTAATTTCCACGACGCTGCCCCGGCTTTCCGGTGGCAAACGCCGAAGTACGGCCGGGTTGGTGGTGGGTTTGAACTGTGCGGGATCGAGTCGGCGGCCGCCATAAAAAAGTACCGTGTCGCCGGGATAAGCCGCGTAGCGCACCGGGCAGTTGACCTGGCCGCTGTCGGCAGCAGTGAGCTCGAACGGCGCTTCGAGTTGGTATGTTCCTTTTTGGAAATAAACGGTGTAGCAGTTGCCCGGCTGGTTCACCCGATGTTTCCGGATGGCATCGCGGGCTTGTTCGGGGCTTGCAAAGGGCCTGGTTTTGGTGCCGGGGTTATTGGGTTTTCCGGTGGGGGCTACAAAGAAAAACGTGGTGTCGGTTTGTGCCGTTGCTGCGGGCGTCAGCAGGCAGGTAAACAAAAGAAAAAGTCCGATTTTCATAGTCCGGTTATAGTTGCCAGGTGATGCCGTTCCGCCAGGCATAAGTTTCGGGGGTTGCTTCGGGTGGCAGGTTGTTGTCGCGACTGTAGGAAAAATCGATGGTGAGCGCCAGTTTTTTCGTGATGGCAACTTGCAGGACCCATTCGGTACTCAGCCGGTAATTTGTTATGCGCCCCCAGACTGGTTGCCAGTAGGCGGTGCCGACGAGGGTTGCCTGTTTGCCGAAGCGCAGCGTGGTGGAAATATAGTTGCTGGAGCGATTCCAAAATTGTTGGCCGTAGGGCTCGGTAAAAATATTGTGTTCCCAGAGCCAGGCCGTGCCCAGGTAGATGCGTTGGCGCCCGTTGGACGATTTAAGCAAGCGCCAGCGCAGGCCGGTGCCCAGCAAGCGGCGTTGGTCGAGCAGTTGGATGGGGCTGGTTTGGATTTGGGCGTAGGCTTCCCAGTTCAGCGTTTTTGCCAGTTCGTAGTTGTATCGAAGGTGAGCGAAGGCGCGTTTGGCGAAGTCCTGGTTACCTGCCCGCAACAGGTTGAGGTTGAGCAGGAGCAGTGCGAGGTGCGGATCTTTTTTAAACTGGATTTTGCTTTGCCCCTGCAATTGCAGGCTTTGTTGTTTTACTTTGGTGAGCGCCGCGCTGCCGCGCAAATAGCCGTACCAGCGCGTGGAGTCGTTGGTGCTGGTGATGCGTTGCTCCTCGATGTTGACGATTTGCGCATGCGCTGAGGCATAGCACAGTAGCATGACCAGTAGTAAATACATCCATCGGTTGTTCGGTCGCATGGGGTAAAGGTACAATCCGGCAGAAAATCCCCTTCATAAGCTAAGACCGGGCCTCAAACCCGAGCCGCTCTTCCAACTCGCGGCAAAGCACGGGCAACCGTCGCCGCTCAATGAGATAGCTCGCCAGCGCGGCAATTTCCCTGAAAATATAGTGTTTGTCGAGTGCGCCTTTGAGGTAATCGCGGCCGCTGGAACCGCCGGTGCCACTGCGGTAGCCGATCATACGGGTAACCATGCTCACGTGCCGGTAGCGCCAGGTGGAAAGTTGTTCATCGATTTCCAAAAGGCTGTTGAGCAATTGGAATGGCGCCTGGAGCAGCGGGAAGCCCCGGTACAACATGATAAACAACGCGGCCCGGCAGGCGCGGGCGCTGAGGCGGCGTTCAGGGTGGGCGGTATCGTCGAAAAACAGGGTTTCGAAATACCGGATATTTTGCCGCTCACCTTCGACCAGGCTTTCGGTGTAGATGCCCGAGTAGTCGCTCCAGAACGGGTGCTTGCCCGTTGCTGCCGGGAACATGGGTTGATAACTGGCCCAGTACTCCGGCTTGTCAAAAAACGGCATGCGTTGGAGCCAGTCGTTGACCAGATCGAGCAGGGAGGCCTGGGATTCTGCGGTTTTGATCAGGTCGATATGTTCCTGCCGGAGTTGGGAAATGTAGTATTCCTGACCATGGCGCTCAGTGTAGCGCAAGCCCAGTTTGGCTTCGGTAATTTTGAATTGCCAGCTTTGAAAACCGGAAGCCGGGCGGAGGTAATCGCGAAAATCGAGGAAATCCATGGCCGTCATGGTTTCCAGGATGTCGATCTGGTGCACGGCTACCTTCAGGATGGTTTCGATGCGGCCCAGGCGGTGCACGACGGTTTGCAATTCGGGTGAATTATCATTGATGGCCGGTTGGCGCATAATTGCGGCGATAGAGTCGATCTCGAACAGAATTTGTTTAAACCAAAGTTCGTAGGCCTGGTGAATGATGATAAACAACATTTCATCGTGGGCCGGGGCGCCTTCCAATTCACTTTCCATAACCTGGGCGCCCAGGATCTTATCGAGTTGGAGATAGTCGGAATAGTGTACGTCTTTTTTCGGCATCGGTACGGGCGTTAGGTTTAGGCTGTGGCCTTTTTGCTGGCCGGTGGCGAAAGTAAGGCGACTGGCCTTTTTTATGCCTGCCTGGCCGGATAATTTCGGGGTCAGGGTTCTTTTTTGAAGCCGATTCGTTTTCGCTTATGCCAGTTTTCGGTTGAACTGTTGGATTCCTGTAGTGTGGCAATATCACCTGCACGAGCCTGGTTTTCTGCGGCCAGCCATTTGAGTGCTTCGTGTACATCGGAAAAATCGCGCTCAAACCGGGCTTCGAGTTTGGCGATTTGTTGTTCCAGTTCACTGAAGTTTAAAGCATACTTACGCAATGCGATAAAAGCCCGGATGATAACAATATTTGTTTTGATTGCTTTATGGCTATTCAAAATACCGGAAAGCATTGCAACACCGTGCTCGGTGAATGCAAATGGCGGGTATTTTGAATGTTTGCCTCTGCCGGATTCTAAGGTCACAATTTGTGACCTTAGAATCCGGTACTCCATTTGCGTCAGTTCGAACATAAAATCATCCGGAAAGCGCTCAATGTTCCTTCGTACAGTTTGTTTTAAGGTTTTTGTCGAAACCTCGTACAACTCCGCCAAATCAAAATCGAGGATGACCTGATAGCCACGGATCGTCTGGATTTTTTGTTTAATAAATTGCAACTCCATTTTAAAAGGGTATTGGTACAAAAGATTGAAATATACCGGCCCTTTTAAATTGGTTTGTTTTAAAATCTTATCTTTTAAAACATTTTTTTTAATTTAATTCCAGCGAATTAACCGATAAATAGGGTATAAATGGAGTTGAAATATACAGCAGCCGGTTGAGCAAACAATGAATGAACCGGCCGTTTGCCTTGTATGGTTTTTGACCATTTTGGTAACTCCGGTTGCGTTTGCGGGAAAAACAGGTTATTTTTGGATACTTCCCCTTGAAGAGTTATTCAGCATTTAAACGGTCTGATCCTTAAACCAAGGATAGTGGTTTTGGGAGCAGGTCTAAATCCGATTGTAGTATCGGCGCTTCACCTCCAATCGTTCAATTATGAAAACGAACTTTCCCTTTTTCCGTTCCTTATTCGTTCTGATTGCCGTTCTGTATGTTTTTCCAACCTGCAAAAACAAGGATGACCTTTGCAATCCGATTCCCCAGTTTAATATTGACCTGTTTGTGGCGGAGGTTAATGCCCGCATGAACGATGCTGCCAACCCGGTTTCCGGCTACCAGTTTGCGGTAAACCGGAACGGCCAGTTGTATCACGCCGAGGCCGGCGGCGTGGCCGTGCATGCCAAAGACCCGAACGGTCCGAAGCCTATGACGGTCGATGTGCGTATGAACGTCGCCTCTGTCAGCAAGTTCATCGGCGCGATGGCCATGATGAAAGTCATGGAAGATTACGCCATCAGCACGGAGTTTAACATCATCGATTATTTGCCCGATAGCTGGAGAACCATGGTGCACCCCGATTTCAGGGATGTGGACAAAGCCGCTTTCCTGACTTTTCGAAGGCTGATGACCATGAACACGGCCATTGCATTTACCGGAACCAACCCGTCGCCCGGCATCATGCCCACCGAGGCGCAAATGCTCGCCGCCTTGCGGGCAACGCCCGATCCCACCCGGATTGGTTTGTATCAAAACGGGAACTTCACCCTGATCCGGGTCCTGATCGGTGAGATCGTGTACAACCTGGACGAAACGAACACCAACTATGCCACGGCCTGCACCGACAAGTATTTCGAATACATCAAAACCAACTTCTTCGATAAACTCAACATTTACCCGCCGATGTCGGCCCAGGCGGTGAACGACTATTACGCGGTGACCACTTACCCGCTGGGCTATCGCTACCCCTTTGATGCCACCTGGAGTAACCCATCCGACGGCACCCTGGGCTGGGCGCATACCAGCGACCCTTACCTGAACGGGGGCTCCGCAGGGCTGCTGCTATCGGCCATGGATCTGGCCAATGTGCTGGCATTTTTTCGCCACGACCCAAACGAAACGCTGATCTCGAAAACGCAACGCGACAAGATCATCAGCTACGAGCTGGGCCTGACGGAATCGGCCGACGGTGCAAACGGCCGCTACGCTGCCAAAGGCGGCACCCGGGGGCCGGATAACTGCTGCTCCCGGGCACTTCGCGCTCAGATCGTTTTTTTCCCGAACGGGGTGGAGGCGGTGCTGTTGTCGAATTGTAACATCACTATTTTGGGTAGTATTCTTCGGGATAGTTATGATTTGGCTTGGGAGGGGTGTTGAGGGTTATAAAAAGTCATTTTTTATAACACCGCCCCCCGAACAAACACCCCAAACTCCCGCACCCGCGCCACATCCTGCGGATTGAACAAAAAAGGCTGTACATCCCGTGCGGCGGCATCCAGGTCAATCCCATCCACGATGGCTATCAGTTTCTCACGCAGCGATTCGGGCGTTGAAACACCCAGTTTCATGTCCAGGTAACCGTAATTGGGCCGGGCACGGGCCAGCAGGAAAGTAGTGTCGAAAAAATCACGGCCTTTGGGTTGTTTACGGTTGCAAATAGCAAACAATTTTTGAGCCAGCAGGATGTCCAGAGGGGTCGTAAAAACAGTGGTGAAAATATCGAACCGATTCAGGATCACCCGTTCGGGTGTAAAGTCAAAATGCTGCGGTTCCGTATCCAACTGGATCAGTATTTTTTCTTCCCTGTGGCCGCTCAGGCCGGTTTCAAAAAGCAAGTTGGGAAATTTGATGTAACAGTGGTACGCGCCTTTTAATACGTTGCGCATCTCCACCTGCAGGCCCTCCCTTTCGAGTTCGGAGCGCAGTATTTCGGAAACTTGTTCAAACGCCTCTTCCGACAGATCGAAGTTGTCAAAATCGAGGTCTTCTGAAAATCGGTTATTTTGGTGAATCAGCCGCAGGCAAGTGCCTCCAAGGAAGGCAAATTTATTGGCGTAAGTACTATTGAACAAAATTGCCAGCAGCTTGCATTGCAGGTACTCCCGCAGTAAAAACTGTTGGAAACCGTGCAACTGCGGCGGGTAAAATTGTTTTATTTCAGCCAGGGAAAGCATAGGTTCAGGTTCGTTGAATAAAAGCAAGCAAACGCCGGCCGCGGGCTTGTACTGCCGGCCCTGCAAATTGCTCAAGGTACAAGCGGTAACGGGCGATGTCGAGTGTAGCCTGTATCTCGGCTATGTTCAGTCGCAGGGCTTCAAATTGTACATCGGTTTGTAGTTCCGGCCGCAGGTATAGCAGATCAAGCAAGGCTTTCGCGGGCTCGGCAATAGCAAAATAGAACGGTCCGTTTTTTTCCATGCGGTATCCAAAATACCAGGCCGGTTTCACGCTGCCATAGCTGAAATTTCCGATGGATGTTTGAAACGCATTTGTTTTTCTGGTGGACACTGATTGGATGGTGAATACGCCTTCGGGGATTAATTTGTAATGCGACAAGGCAGCCTCTAACGATATATAGGAAGGTGTGTAGATTCGGTTTGCCACCCAAAATAACTGCGATTCATTCCATTGGCGGTCGGAAAAACAATACCAGTTGTTGCGCACTTTTTGCACATAGCCTTTTTCCTGCCAGCGCACGAGGTTTTTAGGGTCAAAGCCCGGAAAGTATTTTTCGATCTCAAGCCTTGAAAAGACCGGGTAGTCCTGAAAGGTCGATTTGAACTCTAAAAGGTTCATTTTGTTTCTTTTTCAAGACAAATTTGGTAATTTTTGGAAATAAAAATTACTTTCCAATACAAAACTTCCCAAAAATATTCCCCAGCAGATCCTCCACACCAATCTCCCCGGTGATCTCCCCAAGGAAGTTTAATGCCCGCCGGATGTCGAGGGCAATAAAGTCTCCGGTGATGCCCGAGTCCAAACCAGCCAATACATCGGCCAGCGCTTCATCGGCACTTTTCAGGGCGGCAAAGTGCCGGGCATTCGTCACGATGGTGCCTTCCAGGTTGATACCCGATCCGATGGCCAGTTCAAACAATTTTTCTTTTAAGAAGCCGATATTTTGTTCGTTTTTGGCGCTGATGGGTATCACTTGAGCTGCGGTCAGTCCGACGGTGTTTTGGGCCGGCGGATCACTTTGAAGGTAGGGATGCACCTCCGGTGCGTCCGGTTCAAGCAGCCATTCCGTTTTGAAGTAAGGATTTTTATCCAGTTTGTTGCACACCACCAGCAGCGGGGGTTTCAACCGTTCCAGGTCGGCGTACACTTCCGCCAGCGTCATGGCCGTCACATCCCAGAGATAGACCACAATAGCTGCCTGCTCGATTTTCTCCATCGTGCGCTGCACGCCAATGGCCTCGATCTGATCTTGCGCTTCGCGGATACCGGCGGTATCGATCAGGCGAAACTGCACCCCGTTGATGTTGAGCACTTCCTCGATCGTGTCGCGGGTAGTGCCGGCAATTTCACTGACGATGGCGCGCTCCTCATTGAGCAGGGCGTTGAGCAAAGTGCTTTTGCCGGCATTTGGCCGCCCTGCGATGACGGTAGCCACACCGGTTTTCAAGGCGTTTCCGAGCTGAAAGGTGTGCAGGAGCGACTGGGTGTAAGCGCGGATTTTTTCCACCAACAATTTTAGCTCAGTGCGGTCGGCAAATTCGACATCCTCTTCTGAAAAATCGAGTTCGAGTTCCACCAAACTGGCAAAGTGGATCAGCTCCGCGCGCAAGCGGGCAATTTCATTTTTAAATCCACCACGCAACTGGCGCAAAGCAACCGCGTGTGCGGCTTCACTCTGGCTGGCCACCAGGTCGGCTACCGCTTCGGCCTGGCTCAGGTCGAGTTTTCCATTTAGAAAAGCGCGGAGCGTAAACTCCCCGGGTTGAGCCATGCGGGCGCCCTGGCTAAGACATAGTTCTATAATCGCCTGCTGGATATACGGCGAACCGTGGCAGCTGATTTCCACAGCATCATCGCCGGTGTAGGACCGGGGTGCGTGAAAGACCGTGGCAAGTACTTCGTCGACCACACGCCCCTGGGTATCTTCCAGGCGGCCGAAATGTGCGGTATGGGAATGTTGATTTGCCAGGATTTTACCCCTGAAAATGCGGTCGGTGAGCGCAATGGCATCCGGTCCGGCCAGCCGGATCACAGCAATTGCCCCGGTACCCGGGGGCGTGGCCAGGGCGACAATGGTGTCGGTGAGATTGGGAAGCGTCATTTTGGTGCTGGTTGGCAGTAACTTTCAAAGATAGGATTTATAGAAATAGATACCTTGCGCGGCGTTCATCGATCATTTTGGAAATGCTATCCTGTCACAAAAAACAGTAAAAATTATGGAACCCATTCCGGAACAAGACCGTGCCGCACATTTACAGGAGTTGGCCAGCAAGAGCTGGAACCTGGAACTCATCATATCGGGTGCGGCTATTTTCCTTGTATCGTACCTGCCCGGGCTGGTCGATCAATTATTGGGTTACTACCTCGAAAATCTGGCCGACAGTTCCAATCTGAGTAAAAGTACCTTGCCGGTTTTGGTGTTCAGTTTTTTCAAAGTGATCGCCTGGGTGCTGATCGGGACTTTTGTGGTGCATTTTGTTTTGCGCGCGTTTTGGGTTGGGTTGGTCGGTTTGCACGCAGTGTATCCGGAAGGTATTCGGTATGAAAATTTGCCCTGGCAAACGGATCTGTCAAAAAAGATCACCCAACAGAATTTTGGCCAGCTGACTGATTATATTTTGCGACTCGACCGGCTGAGCAACCAGATTTTTTCTTTTGCTTTCCTGATCGCCCTGATGGGAATCGGTATCAGCCTGATCTATACAGTCCTTTTCGTGGGAACCAACCCCAATGCCTTTCCGGATTGGATGGGCAATCACAAAATTCGCTCCCTGGTTTTTTTGGGGCTGGTTTTAGCAGTGGCCCTGATGCCGGCTGTCGCCCAACTTTTGTCGCGCCGGGAAAATTTGTTACGTATTCCC
Organism: Lewinellaceae bacterium; assembly: GCA_016716135.1. Classification (GTDB taxonomy): domain Bacteria; phylum Bacteroidota; class Bacteroidia; order Chitinophagales; family Saprospiraceae; genus M3007. Next base: position 31,126 of record JADJWX010000005.1, read on the forward strand.
TGGGTTAAAAATTTTGTGGCAAAAACGATCAAATATGCACCGGGCCTGATCTTGCCGCTTGTTTACCGGCCGCTCACGTACATTAATCTGATCTATTCTTCCAATGTTTCAAGAAAACGCTTGTTCAGCACGCTGGCGCTGGCAACTACCCTCGTTATGGGCGCGGTACTCTGGGTGTTTGCCAATAAGCTAATGGAGTTAAGGGGGCGCGACCTGTTCGTCCGGCAAGCCTATTTTGGGGAAAATAATACCACCTATAAACTTTATCCTGCACACTACGACCAATTGCGCCAACCAAACAATCTGATGCCGGCACTGACCATCCAATCCGATGTGGTGGAAGGGCCGGTGCTCCGCCTGTTTGTGGCGTACCGAAAATGGCTGGATGGCCCCCTGGAAAAACATTGCGGACAGCTGCAATTGCCGAAGGACCTGGGCAAAAACGCCCAACGTATTATGAAGGACAGCTTTAATATGGCCTGCCTGTCCGGTTTTTTCCAATTGTCGGTCAACGATTCGGTATTTACCCAACCCGACTGGGCTTTTTATACGCATCCGGAAACGGGGTCGCACGGACTGCTTGGGTATGTGCCGACAACAGGTTTTCAAACAGGGAAAAATATTCTTTCCATTCGGATTCCGTCCACAGCCAAGCCAGACTCGTTGGTGGTTTACGGTCAGCTCCCATTTTGGTTTTACAGGTAGTGCTTGAATAACAAATGAATCACAAGCTACCTACCCCGCCTTCGCCAAGGCTACGGTGGGTAAAAAAATACCCGGCTGTGACGTTTCACAACCGGGGTTCTCGCCTATGAAGCATAAGACATCTGAAAGTGTGTAGCGGTGCTCAATCAATTTTCCTCGGGGAACACTGGCGTGCAGGCAGCTGTAGCCCAAAAACGCCATATCATAAAAGCACCGGGGGCAGGGATGGCCGTTTTACTTTCGTTTCAATCGTGTTGAAACGGTAAACGGCAAAAGCCCTGCAACAGGACACTGTTGCTGGCCAAAAAACCAACGAAAAACAAGGGAAAGTGGTGGAAACAATGCAGGCAAACGACGCCCGCGGAAGGCACTTGTAAATCTGCTCATGGGATGTAGTGTTTGTCAGAAAAAAATCGGTAAAAAGCAGAATGCGATTAAAAGTAACGTTTGCAAATATAACCTATGAACCCGCACCGGGTCAATTAATTTTGGGTTTTTTCGAAAAACTGTCAGGCATCAATCAAAAATCGGAAAACCCGGCCCACCGGCTTCCAAATTGCTCCCAGAAGGCCAAAACCTTATCCCTGGCCGGAAACTCGGAGTAAATTTCACCGCGTCGGATGCCCAACAATACGTGACGCGTAGATTTGGATACCTCTGCCGGCAAATTTTTAACAGGCAGCCATTGCACTTCACGAAATTTCTTGGGCTCCAGGGATTCCGGTTCTCCATGAAACTTCACAGCCTTAAAATACAGGACCAGGAGCGTCTGGTTTTTTTTCAGTTTATGCCGGTGCAACGCGTGTACCAGTTGCAGGTCGTGGGGTTCCACATGAATCCCGGCTTCTTCCATGGCTTCCCGCGAGAGGGCTTCGCGGGCAAATTCGTGCTCTTCAACATTGCCGCCGATTAACGAAAAACGTCCGCCGTTTTTTTTGGTTTGGCGCAGGAAAAGCATCTTTCCATCCTGTTCTGCAATCAGACGTACAGCAAAAATAAGCATAGACTGTTCGTGTAGTTTTCCCCGCCCTGGGCGGGGCGTATTATTCAAAATAAATTTCCAAAACGGCCGCTTCGATAGTCAATGCAGAAGCGCCTTGTGCCTGTAATTCGCGCTGTTTTTCAGCACGCAACCGGCGCTGCTCCGCCATGGACTGCTGGAAAAGATCGCGCTGGGCATCGGTTTTTAACAAACGCCGGATGCCGGCTTGTGTACCGCGCTGAATGCTGTTTAACTTGTTTAAATAGACGGGGCGGTTTTGGGTTTTTAGCGGCAAAATTTCAGACAGGTTTCGCTGTTTGCGGAGTTGAATGGTATAAACTTCTGCGGTCTGATCGGCATCCAACGAGTATTTTTCAGTTAGCCGGGCCGCGGCTTCGCGGGCGGGGTCGGCAGTGTCAGATTCAGGATTGGTTGGATCGGCAGGCGGTGTGGCGGCGTCTTCGGCCGATTGCGCGCAGGCTACAGCAGATGCCAACAGCCCCAGAAAGAGAAATATGGTGTAGCGCATGGTGTACAGATTTTAATCGGTTTCAAAAGTAGTATTAAACGTTGAATACTCAGTTCGGACTTTCTGTTGCGCCGGTTTTAATTATTTCCACTGTCCAGCCGGTGCTTTCAGCCATAAAACGGACCGTTTCAAAAATCTGGTCGGCCTGGCGGCGGGCGGCGGGCAACAAATCACTTTTCAGGGCTTGTTCCCGGATTATTGCTTTGGCGTTTTGGTTGATGTAGTTGTAGTCTTCCGGTGAAAAATCCATAAAAATACCGGACGAAATGTCGTAGTAATCCAGGTTGTGATCAATACTCAAAATGGCGGGTTCGGGCAGCGGACCGATGCGCAACACGTGGTTTACCGAATCGGCTTCAATGTTCAAATTGCTCAGGTCGTAGCCCACGGAAACAACTGCTTGTACCCGCACCAACGCCTTTTTATCGGGCAGCAACATATAACCGGAACTCTGTTTGTAATTGTAAATTTCTGAAAACTCCCCCTCAACCGTGGTCAGTTTCACCACAGTCCGGATCTTTTCCAGCAGCACGGTTGCGCTTTGCTCCGGATTTATTTTCTTTGGCACGAAGATGCGGTAACTCAACCAGCCTCCCAATATGAAAATAAGCACGATAGCCCCGATCTGTAACAAACGTTTGGTCATATAAATTCAGTTGAACAACAAAGTTAGCAGGTGCCGGACAGGTATTACGACCCCGGCACAAAAAAATCGCCATATGCCACCAACCATCCAACGCTATAACCCGCAGATTGCCAGATTGAAGTGTCTGTTTTTATTCAGCATTCTGGCCGGAGCACTCCAGGCTCAAACCGATACCCTGCGCCTGATTTTTGCAGGCGACATCATGGGCCATACCCCGCAGATCAGCAGTGCGCAGGTTGCTCCCGGTAAGTACGATTACCGGCCTTGTTTTCGCTACGTCAAACCGCTGCTCGACGCTGCCGACCTGGCCATCGGCAACCTCGAACTCACTTTGCCCGGTAAAGGCCCTTATTCCGGGTATCCCATGTTTAAAAGTCCGGATGCACTGGCCGAAGCCCTGCAATACGCGGGTTTTGACATTCTGCTTACGGCAAACAACCACTCCAACGACAGCCGCGCTCCGGGCCTGGTGCACACTATCGAAACGCTGCGTGCGCTCGGTTTTCAGCAGACGGGTACCTTTAAAACCCAGCGCGAGCGCGACCTGTTCTACCCGCTCATGGTGTACCGCAACGGGTTCAAACTCGCCCTGCTCAATTACACCTACGGCACCAACGGCGTGCCTACCCAACCGCCTACCATCGTCAACCTGATCGATACAGTACAAATTGCCCGCGACCTGGCTGAAGCCCGCGCCCGCAAGCCCCATTTCATCATCGTGACCATGCATTGGGGGCTCGAATACCAATTGCAGGAAAATGCCGAACAGCGCGATCTGGCCCGCTTTCTTATCCGGAACGGCGCTGACCTGATAGTTGGCGCCCACCCGCATGTTGTGCAACCCATAAAAGTCGAAACGGTAACCATGCCCGACGGATCGGCAAAATCGGCCGTGGTGGTGTATTCGCTGGGCAACTTTATTTCCAACCAGCGCAAAGAACACACCGACGGCGGTATTCTTTTTCAGGTGGAGTTGCTGCACCGCAAATTTGTACCCTACGCCGAAGTGGGCGCTTATGGTTACATCCCCGTTTGGCGGTACATTCACCGGGATGCGCAGGGCAAAACGACGTACTACGCGCTTCCCATTGCGCGCTATGAACGCAACCCACAGGCAGCGCCCGATCCGCCTTTGTCGGCACTAAGCACCATGAAAAAATTTGCCGCAGGCGTGCGAAAGCGCCTGGAAAAATGTGTGGAGTTGGACTGACGGACCTATATTTCCTTCAATAAATTAATGCTCACTGTTGCCAATTCCGAATCCGGGAATTTGTGGAAAAAACGTTCGTCCACAAACAAGCCGGCCTCCGCAGCAATGCGGTGAAAATTGTCCACTTCGAGAATATACTGATCGGAAAACCCATGCGTGGCGTCGTAGGCCGTGGAAGCGGTCAGGCCCAGATTGGCGGCCGTCAGCGCCGGCGGCACGGTATGCAATTCGATGATAAGCAGCCCGAATCGTTGCACATAGGGCGCCCAACGCCGGAAGTGCATCAGCAAACTCGCTTCCACGTCGGTGTTGCTGAGGCGTTTGCCGCGGTAGGCGTAGGCGCCGGTGGAGGTGCTCCGGCGGTCAGCGATGTCAATATCCGGTGCTTCCCATATCCGGTTGTGATCGAGAAACGTGCGCACGTTGAGCAGGTCGTTCAGTTCGATACCGTAGTCGTCGCGCAGGTCGCGGGCCAGCAGATCGGGTCGGCCGATATCACCCCAGATGACTTTGGCCCAGATGTCGGCTTTGGTGAGGTTGGCGCGCGTGACGCGCAGGGCGGCTTCGTTAAAATCGGCGCCGACCAGAAACAGCGGGTGCTCATCCAGCATTTCGCCCCGGAGCGTGCGCTGCTCGATTGTTTCAAAAATATGTTGCAAAAAAGCGCCGTTGCCGCAGCCCATGTCCACGATGCCCTTGGGTTGTTCATCCAGCGGCCGGTTGAACAGCTCGATGATGATCTCGTCAATTTTTTTGAAATAACCGGCATGAGCGCCGCCGCTTCCCCACACGTTCATTTCGCGGTCGACGTGCAGCTCGGGCGCTCCCGGAGGTGTATCCCACAGTATTTCAGGGTTGCCGAAGATCAACTCATCCAGGTTGCGAAAGGTTGGAATGTACGACACCGTGACGCCGTAGGCACTTGCCCTGCGGGCAAAAAACAGGCCTTTTTCGGTAAACCGGTACGTGGCGTTTTTATTTTCAAACCAACCCAGGAAGGTGAAAAAATCCAGAATTTTTCCAAAACTCTCGGCGTCTTCGTGAAACTCTTCCGGCTTAAACGAGGCTTCCATGAAATATTTGTGAAACATGCCGCCCATGCCCAGGGCAACTACCGTTGGGCCGATGATCATGCCTTCAATGTGTTTGAGCACCTGCTCCTGAATGCGCCGGGTGTTATCGTCGTTGGAAAAACGGAGACCATAGTTTTCCCGGTATTTCCGGAATATTTTTTCGAGCACGGTGAAGGGCGCGCGTTCGAACTTTCGCTTGTGAAAACGGCCGGAAAAGCGGATCAATTCCACCACATCTTTGTACAGGGCGCACAATTCGAAGGCGGTGGCACTGTTGGCATTGGTTTGGTAATGGACATCGTTTTTTTCGTTGTCCACCTTGTAGTCGAGCCAGCCTTGTGCGCTCAAGATTCGCAGGGCTACGTTCAGATAGCCTTCATTGCCTTGAACTCGACGCTCAGCGCTTCGATCGACGTTTTCCCGTTTTTCAGCAAGTAATCCAAAACGCCTTTTTCCAGCAGGGCATACGCCGTTGGCGCGGTGGCGATCCCATCGAGGTGGCGAAAAATGGTGGCGCGCAGGGTAGCTTTTTCTTGTTTATTCAGGAACATGTTTGTGCTTTGGTTTGTCTACTGCAAAGGTCGGGATGTTTTTTTAATAGCCGAAACCGGATCATTTCTCTGCTGGCCGGCCGCCCCTGCGCTTTCCAAGTTTCCCGTACATTTGCCAGACAGTGCAATGCCGATTTTTTTATGGTCTGGCCTATCCTCGGTTTTTTAGTCTATTATCTGGTGTTGCTTTCCGAGCGCATACTGATTGGTATTTCACCGCATGATATCGAGCAGTTGCGCCATGCGAAATCCCGGCAAGCCGACCGGACTCTGCACCTGGTTATTCACTCACGGGCCTCGCTTGCCGCATTACTCCTGGCGCGTATTTTTTTAAAAATTCTGATCACAGTATGTACTGTGCTGGCGCTGATCCAGGCGCCATCTGTTCGAACGGCACTGTACAGTTACGCACAGCAAAGCGGCTTACCCGGGATTGTGGTGTGGACACTTGCGGGCACCCTGCTTGCGCTCCTGCTGGCGGTAGTTTTTTGGAGTTTGAAAAAAATCAACTGGCCGCCGCTGCATCATGCCCGGGCGCGTGTGGGTCTTCAGGTACTGTCTGTTTTTATCCAGGTCTGGAAAACCCTGTTCAGTCCTTTTCTGCCTTCAGGAGACCCGGCCAGAGCAACCGAACGGGCTGCCGAGGCCAACCATTCGATGGATGCTTCCTCGGCCATGAACCCGGAGAAACAACGGGATATCGAATTGCTGAAAAGCATTGTCAAGTTTAATGATGTGACGGTCAAACAGGTCATGCAACCCCGGTCAAAAGTGGTGGCGGTTGATTTCCGGACCGGGTTTGGCGAGCTGCTGCAAATCGTACGCGAAGCCGGTTTTTCGCGCATGCCGGTTTACAACGAAGACCTTGACAACGTTGTGGGCATCCTGTACGTTAAGGACCTGGTGTCGCGCCTGAACGAACCGGAAGATTTTGAATGGCAACCACTCATCCGGACAAACGTGCAACTCGTGCCCGAAGCCAAACGCGCCAGTGAACTTTTGCAGGAATTCAAACGCAACCGGCGCCACATGGCCATCGTGGTGGATGAATATGGCGGCAGTGCAGGCATCGTAACCATGGAAGATATTCTTGAAGAAATAACCGGCGAAATCCGCGACGAATTTGATGAAGAAAGTGAAATCCGCTACCGCAAACTCGACGAAAACAATTACTTGTTTGAAGGGCAAACCCTGCTCAACGATGTATGCCGGATCGCCGGGCTCAACGCCGGCACCTTCGATAGCATTCGCGGCCCGGCCGATACACTGGCAGGTCTGGCCCTTGAGTTGCAAGGCGATATCCCCAATGCCGGAACAAAACTTCAATGGGAAAATTTCCTGCTAACCGTGCTTGCCGCAAACAACCGGAAGATTGAGCAGATCAAGCTGACCATCCTATGATCAAGACCCTCGACCGATACCTGATCAAAAAATACCTGTCGACGTTTCTTTTCGCCGTGCTGATCTTTACTCTGATCTCCATGGCCATCGACTTCAGCGATAAAGTGCGGCACTTTATTGAAAAACCCTGCACGGTAGGGGAAATCCTGTTCGATTATTATCCCGGTTTTGTGATGAACATGTCCGGGCTGTTGTTGCCCCTGTATGTGCTGATTGCCGTGGTGTTTTTCACTTCCCGGATGGCTTATAACGCCGAAATTTTGTCGATCCTGAATGCCGGTGTGAGCTTCCCCCGGCTACTCCGGCCTTACCTGATCGCAGGAAGCGTAGTGGCTTTGACACACCTGGCGATGAACCACTTTCTGGTACCGATCGCCAATAAATCCCGCCTGAAATTCGAGCGCGCATACGTGTGGACCGAGCAGGAAAAAGGGAAAAAATCCAACGTCCATTTTCTGGTGGCGCCGGGCACGAAAGTGTACATCCAGGGCTACGACAAAAACCAGAAAACTGCAACCGGACTGTGGCTGGAAAAATTTGACGGCAACAAACTGGTGAGCATCCTGCAGGCAAAAAGCGCCGCCTGGAAGGGAGAACCCAACCGCTGGGAACTGAAAAACTATTCCATTCGCACCTTCGACGGCATGCGGGAGAGTTACAAGCGCTACACGGCGCCGCTCGACACGGCAATCAATCTTGTGCCGCAGGATTTCATCTGGTACCACAACCAAAATGAAGAAATGACCAGCATCGAACTGCAGGAAGCCATTGCCCGCGACCGCAGCCGGGGGCTGCTCACCTCGCGCAACTATGAGATCGAATTCCACCGCCGCACCGCCGATGCGTTTACCATCCTGATCCTGACCATTATCGGACTTGCGGTGGCTGGCCGAAAAGTACGAGGCGGTATGGGCCTTCACCTGGCAATCGGGATCGGCATGGGCGCTATGTATATTTTGATGTCCAAATTTGCAGTGTCCTTTGCCGCCAGCGGTTCCATTCCCATCGCGCTGGGCATGTGGATTCCCAACCTTATTTTTTCTACGGTGGCCATCTGGCTGGTTAGCCGGGCACAGATGTAGCGCTGTCGTATTGCGCCATTGCGGTTCAAATTATCCGTGCCGGAAAACAATTTCCAGATCGCGCCACACCGACCAGTCTTTGGCATACAAAAAATTGAGCCGGTCGATCGTTTGCGCGCCGAGGGTGATTTCCCGAATGCGTTTTAATGGTGAAAAAACAGCGGGTTTGAGGGCCGGTAAGCCCGGTGGCTGATCAGTGCCTGCATAACCTACCCACGTTTTTCGGCCAAACAAAACGGGCAGCCAGTTTTGCAAAAACGAGCTGCGTTTTTCAGGAAAAAAAAGCAAAACCGGCAAAGCCGGCAGGAGCAGCAGGCAAATTCCCAGGTCAAGTACCCGCTTGTTGCGGCGCTGGCCGGGTTGGGCGATGTTGTAGCGAATGTCGATGGTGTACAACTCCCCGGGTTCGTTTTTGCTGCTGCTGCCGATAATGCGCCGGCTGCCTTCCGGCAAAATTTTATAGGATAAGGCCGGGCCGAGCCGGGTCATCCACCCGAGCAAATCCCGTACGGGTATATCCCCGGAACAAAAAATCATCTCATCGACCCGGAACAACCGGATAAGCTCGGGCAACTGTTCGATGGAACCCAGCTGGCTGCCTTGGTCGTGGATTCCGGAATGCGGCGGCACTGCGCCGATCAGGTTGGTGACAATGCCGGCCTGGTTGATCAAAGCAGCTGCCCGGGCGCTTTCCGGCGCTGAACCCACGATGAGCAAATTTTTTACCCGCTCGCGCCCGATGTGTAAATTCCGGAATTCAACAAAATGCAACAGCGCCCGCAAACAAACCAATGCCAGGGCCGCCCAGGCGGCGCCAAGCAACAGCAGTGCACGCGAAGGGCGGTATTCGAGATCGAGAAAACCGTAGATCGCGGCCAAAAACAAGGTGCCGAACCCGAGTCCGCGCAATAGCCGCCGCAGATCGTAGCGCCGGTCATAGCCGCCGTTTAGCCAAACGGAGAACAGCCAGATGACGGTGTACAACGGGAAATTGAACCAGAGCACGGTGGTTTTGAAATAGCCGGGGTCTTTGTAGTAGTAGTTGGCCCAAAAATCTTTGAGAAAGACCAGACCGCCAAAGATCAGTGCGGCATCCACCAGGGGCAGCCAGATTCTGCCTGCCAGATTTTTCAGCAACGTGAGCCCGGCCCGCAGCCAAATAGCGGCCTGGAGCATCAGAATAAAAAGCCCGGCCCGCCGGCCGCGGAAGTGTTTTTGGGTAAAAATGATCATGGCCTGGTAAAAGGTTCGCACGTAGTTGAGACTGCCTTTTTTCGTGCTTTCGCCTTTATAATGGATGATCTGCGTTTTTGGAAAATAGTAGTTCACATAGCCGGCCTGAATAATCCGGTACGACAGGTCGATGTCTTCGCCGTACATAAAAAAGGCCTCGTCGAGCAGGCCGGCCTTGTCGAGCGCTGCACGCCGGATAAACATGAAACAACCGGCCAGCACATCCACAGGGTTAGTATCATTTTCACCAAGATGACCGAGGTAGTAGCCGTTGAACAGTCGGCTTTTGGGAAAGAGCGCCGACAATCCTACCGTTTTGCAAAAAGCCACCCAGGGCGAAGGGAAACCGCGTTTGCTTTCAGGCAAATACGTGCCGCTGCCGTCGATGAGTTTTACGCCGAGTGCGCCCGCTTCCGGGTGGCTTTCCATAAATTCCAGGCACTTTTGGAACGTGTCTTCCGCTACCAGGGTGTCGGGGTTGAGCAGCAGGACGTATTCGCCCCGGCTCTGGCGAATGGCCTGGTTGTTGGCCACGGCAAAACCGGGATTATGCTGGTTGGCAATCAGGCGCACCTCCGGGAATTTGCTTCGTACCATGGGCACCGAATCGTCGGTAGAATTGTTGTCAACCACCCAAACCTCCCCGTCGATACCCGCCATAGCCCGGCGCACAGACCCGAGTGCCTGCTCCAGAAAAGCACTGACATTATAATTGACGATAACCACGGAGAGCCGCATGGCGCAAAGATGCAGCAGATTTTTAGCAATTAAATTGGATAGGGATACTTCACGTCCGTGAGTGCCAGGCCCTCGGCGGGAACGCTGAGGTTTTTTTCAGGGCCGTTTGTTTTTCCAGCGCAGTACGCAGGTCCTCCAGAGAAAGTTGACCCTGCCCTACCTGGATACAGGCGCCGACGATCAGCCGCACCATGCCCCGTAAAAAGCGGTTGGCTGAAATATGGAAGACCAACTGTTGTGCTGCTTCGTCGAATTCCCAACGGGCCTTGAGGTTCGAACAGGTGTAGTGTTCCACTCCGCTGTGTGTTTTGCAAAATGGAAAAAATGCCTCGTATTGCTGGAGCAGCGCGGCTACAGTCTGCAAATCGTCCAGTTGGAGCCGCCGGCCCTGTGGATAAAACCAGGCAGTTTCGGTTTCAAACGGATTTTTGCGCAACGTGATCCGGTATTCGTACCGGCGCTCGAAAGCATCGTAGCGGGCGTGGGCATCGGCGGGCATTTCCCGAATAGAAAACACGGCAATATCCTGCGGGAGCAGGCTGTTCAGGCCGATCAAAAACGTATCGGGCAAGCCTCCTTCAATATCCAGGTGTGCTACGTAATACCGGGCATGCACGCCGGCGTCGGTACGGCCGCAACCGGTAAGCGGGGCCGTTTGCCGAAGTATGGTGGACAGCGCGGTTTCCAACGTTTCCTGCACACTTGGAGCATTGGGCTGGCGCTGCCAGCCGGCATAATTGCTGCCTTTGTACGCGAGTGTGAGGAAGTAGCGCATAACCAGTAACCCGCTAAGGTTGAATGAGTTTTCCGCAGGCGGCATCCAGCAGTTGGAACACGTGTTCGAAGCCGTCGTCATCCCAGTAGGGGTCGGGTACGCTTCGGTTTTCGCCGGGGTGGGTGAGGTCGAGGATCAGTTTTACTTTTTCGCGTTGGGCATCATTTTGCGCCAGCCGGAGCACGTCGCGATAGTTCTGCGTGTCCATCACAAAAATGCGGTCAAAATGCTCAAAATCGGCCACCCGAAATTGCCGGGCCCGCTGGTAAGTGATGTCGATGTCGTATTGCCGGGCGGTGGCAATGGAACGATGGTCGGGCAGCTCGCCGACGTGCCAGTTGCCGGTACCTGCGCTGTCGACGTGCCAGTCCAGGCCGTGTTGTTCCACTTTGTGTTTCAAAATACCTTCTGCCAGGGGGCTGCGGCAAATATTGCCGAGGCAAACCATTAGGACACGCATAATTTTCTTTGAAGGGTTTGAGGGCTAAAACATGAGTCTGAAGAGGCTGTCTCCTAGGTCAATATTTACGATTTACGAGTGACGATTTACGATTATTTAGTTTTGTAAGAAGTGAAAGACCTGCACTATCGGAATGCTATTAATCGTAATTCGTAATTCTAAAATCGTAAATAAGCCTTTAGGAGGCAGCCTCTTCGGGATAACTCATGTTTCCAACCACATTTAAAATATCACGCTGTATTTGAGCATAAAAGCGCCGGTCAATTGGGCGGCCGGCGCCTGTTTGTCGGCCGGTATACCCAGGTTGGCGTCGCCACCGTCGCCGTAAATGCCGTTGTCGTTCGAGTCGAGGTTCATTTTTACATCCTGGTCGTAGAACAGTTCGCCGAGCAGGTCGAGCGACAATCCTTTGAAAATCTGGATGCTGAAATTGTTGGTAAACAACACGTCGATCGCGCCGGGGTTTTCCAAATAGTTGGAGAACAGGCGCAGGGTGGAAGTGGTTGAAAACCGGTCTTTGAAATATTTATTTTCATAGCGTCCAACCAGTTCCGAGCCTAGACCCAGGAAACTGTTTTTTACCTCGGTAATGGTGCCGTTGGCATCGCGGGTTACGTCGTTGCCGTGGATGTCGAGCCGGGCCAGCGAATCGTCGGCAACGTAGATAAAACGAACGGCCACCGGAGAGTACTGAAAGGTGAGGTGGCTGTTGGGTTTGTACGTGATGCCGGGGGAAAACTGGATTAGTGCCGGTGATAACATTTTCGACAACAGCACGTCGGCGTTTCCGTCGATGGTTTGCGCCGTCAGGTAGTTGCTCTTGTACGTTTTCAGCAATTGCGTTTGTGCCAGCAGGTCGGCCGAGGCAAACCATTTTTCACCACCGATTTTATAGCCGTAGGTAGATGCCAGTCGGAGTACGTCGAGGTTTTTCTGAAAACCATCGGGTTGCGTAGTCGACGTGCGCCCCAGGCGTTGGAGCGAGAGTTGGAGGGTCACCTGGTTGTTCCAGAACGAATTTTCAGCTTTGCGGTTGGCCGAAAAGCTGCCCAGGCCGCCGATGCCGAACCGGCCGTTGCCGCTACCTACGCGGGGGTTGATAATGCCCAGGCCGCCCAGGTCGAGACCAATGCCGCCGGTGTACGTCCAGGTGGTATCCTGAGCAGATGCCGTGCCCAGTGAAACAAGAAGAGCGAGTGTTAAAATCAAAAAGCGCATACGATAGAAAAGGATTTAACCGGGCGAAAAAGCCGTCCGCCCAAGTAGTTTAGAATCAGGGAATTGCCTGAACGGGGTGTATGAAAAACCAGGTCCACCTGACGGTTACACTTTGGGTGGAATCAGGTGTTCGTCCTGCCCGTCGGGATAAAAAACTTCTACTTTTTCGGTAGTCATTTTACTCAGCGGCACGATGATGGCCCGTTCAGAAGTCTGAAGAATCAGCGAGGTTGAATCGATCAGGACAACTTTGCCGCGGGCGCCGTCTATTTCAATTTCGTCGCCGACGCGGACTTTGTTGCGGTTATAATGGCCGGCCAGATAGTTGGCAACCAGGTCGCGCGAGGCAAGTCCGTAGCCAACGGCAAAAGCCAGTGCCAGGGCGCCGATCACCACGGTCAGGTTTGAGGCGATAAAGCCGGTGCTGATTTTTGCCTGCGAAAGCGCACTTACGGCAATGGTGATAAAAAGGAAATAGAACACCGCAGTGGCGATCATTTTTGCCGACGGAATGCCCATACTCTGGCAGGTGGTCAGCACAATGCCCCGGATCATATCGGCCAGGAACAAGCCAAGCAGGAACAGGACAAAAGCCGAGAAGAGTGCAGGCAGGTAGTCGATCACATCGCGTACCATATCCGTGATAGCGGGAATACCCAGCATATCGGTGGCGAAAATGATAAATCCGAGCATCAGCACGAAATATATCATTTGCGCGACCACGGTGGAAATCTGGATTTTCATGCCGCTGCGTTGCACCAGATCGATGTCGTTGAGCCGTTCGGCCAGCCGATCGACCTGCAGACCCGCAAGTACCCGGCGTACCAGCCGGCGCAGAAAGCCGGAAATAATCCTGCCGATGATCAGGATCAACAGCGCAAAAAGCAGCTTGGGGGCGGCTTCCGAAAAGCGGGAGACTAATTCGGTGAAAATGCCGTCTTTAATTTTTTCGAAAAAATCCATGGACTGAAGATTGTTGTTTGGCTGTTAGCTTTTGGCGGTTGGCAGTCGGCTGTTAGCGTGGTGGCTTTCGCCAATCGGGCCATTCTTCCGGCTCGGGCCTGCGTCCGGGAAAGCGGTCAGATGCCGGTCCGTGGGAGTCGCTGCCGCCAATCATGTGGAATACAGCCTCCAGTGCATTGGGCACAAAAACTTCCACTACCCGCCCGAATACTGCCATGTTGGCGGCATGGCCCGATACCCGGTGTTCGAGTTCAGGCGGCAGGCTGGCCTCCCATTTTGCCTCCAGGTCTTTAAAACTATTGTGTCGCGTTGCCATTCATTTCAATCTGTTTAGAAATCGGTTTTTACGAATAAAGAGATTACGAGCGTGCCTAAGATTCAATAGGATCAGAGGCGTATAAATCATCATAAACCACCTGGGCCTTTTGTTTGGCCCGCATGATTTGCATCTTGATGGCACTTTCGGTCTTCTGGAAAAAATCGGCAATATCTTTGATAGACATATCGTCCATGTACTTCATCAGCAAAATTATCCGGTCGCCCTCCGGCAATTCCGCCAACACTTTTTCAAGTCGATCGTGCTTCATTTCCAGCAGCACACTGTCGGGAATATCCACCTCTGCTTCGTCGCCAATCCGGCTGACATCGTCGGCCAGCAGCACCGGTATTTTTTTCTTTTTGCGGATCACGTCTATACAAAAGTTGTACGTGATGGAATACAACCAGGTAGAGAACGACGACTTTTCGTTGAAGCGCGACAAGTTCAGATACACCTTGACGAAAATATCCTGAACAGCATCATGCGCCAGGGCCTCGTCGCCCAGCATGGAAATACATTTAGCAAACACCTTACCCCCATACCGCCGGTACAGCACAGTAAAGTAATCCGGATTTTGTTCCTTCAGGTAGCGTGCGATCAGCTCGCTGTCGGAAACCCCGGACATAATATTAGGAGATGTCTTAACCTTGGTCAAGAGGTTGGAAGGTGCTTAAACTGGTTTACAATCACATTAAATGCAACCACAAAGAGACAAAAAACCAGCGACACCCCGCGCCTTTTTCTTTTTAACCGTTAATGAGACGTTAAACTTTTTCCGACGTCACATGCGCCTCCAAATAAAATTCGCCGGGGGCGTTACTTTGCACAAAATTTAACATTTGACATGAAAATTCGCTTGCTTTTCGCCGTTTTTGCGCTGTTTTCAGGGGCCTTGTTTGCACAAAAAGCATCGTATCATATCCGGGTTAACAATTACCCGCTCGATACCATTTACCCCTACAATATTCCGCTGCTCGATATGGACAGCACCACCGAGTCGAACTCCAAAGAGCTGCTGGCGACTCCCGGGAAAAATAAAAAACCAACGGTGATTGCCTTCTGGCTGACCACCTGCAAACCCTGCCACCGCGAGCTTGCGACCTATACCGCCAACTATGCCGAATGGCAAAAAAAAGCCGACTTCCGTTTGCTGGCAATTTCCATCGACTTCCCGCAGCGTTTTCGCCAGATTGCCGAGATTGCCCGGGAGAAGCAATTCCCTTTTGAAGTGTACTGGGACCGCGACCGGCTTTTCCGGAACGTGATGCCGCATGGCGGCCTGAACGGCCTGCCTCAGGTATTTATCTTTGATAAAAACGGCAAACTGGCTTACCACCACAAGGGCTTCCGCCCGGGCGATGAGCTGGAATTATTTGCTAAAATTCAGGAATTGCAGTAGCCAACCTTTCCGGTTACTCACCCCGCCTTCTGCCACGGCCTGTGGCCACATTCAGGGTTGCTTCCACTTCCCAGTTGGCGCGCAACGCCTCCAGCTTTTGGGTAAAAACATGTTCAGGCTGACGGCGGGCAAAGTAGTCGCCGGGGTCCCATCGTCCATTGCCATTGTGATCTTCAACCAGTTGGAGGGTATACGCAACAGGGTCCAATTTTTCAAAAGGGAAGCGCATGGACGTCGAATCGGCAACAAATTTTTGCTCCGTTTCCAAGGTCGTCCCACCGCGCAGCAATTGCAATACGTATGCCATCCCGGGTGTCAGGCCTTCAAGGGTCAGGCTTAGGTTGCCGAGTTGTTTCTCTGCCGGTACGGCAAAAATGCGCCGCAACGTGTCGGCATTACTGGTTCCGTAAAAATCGGTTAAGGCGCCGGGCAGCAGGGTTAGCGTGTTTTTTGCTTCGGGGCGCCAGTTGATCGCCAGTTGAAGCACCCGGCGTTTTGAAGTATCAATGGTCAGTTCAAACAGCCTGGATGCCACCGAGTCGACATCCAGCAAACAGTGGGCGGTATCCACCTGTGTGAGCAGGGTGTTAAACAGAATTTCAGCCGGTTGGGTCGGACGCACGGTCACTGTACGTGGTGGAAGCGGCCCGGTAGGTGCAGGCGCCTGGGGAGCGCCCTGACGCCCGGTCCGGCCTCCGGGTGCGGCCCTGCGTTCATCGGCGAAGTTGATTGAGTTGGTGGCTAAAAACGCTGTCCGGGAAAGTGCCCGAACGGCAACGGTGTCGGGGCCCGCAATCAGTTCCCAGGCGACGGAATCGGGGCGGTCGTACCAGATGAGCAGGCTGTCCTGATCGGTTTCCCGGTACCAGCGCAGATTGGGCAGGCTGACCTGTACAGGAACAGTATCCGGCGGGCGGGAGTAGCCCAGGCTGATAAACCCGTATTGGCCGACATTTTTTGCCAGCAAACGGAGTGGCGGTACGGGTTTAAATACCCGAATGCCGGCAATCGTACTCAGGCTGTCATTAATCCGGATCAGGCTGTCCGGAAATCCGATCCGTTCATTGATACCGTCCCATTTCATATTTTGATCGGCATCTTCAATAGCTACCACTTTGAACCGGCCCGCCCGCACGTTCGGAATGGAATACTGCCCGCTTTTGTCGCTCCGCGCAACGTAGTAGGGGCGTTCTTTTATGGCAATACTGTCGTCAAATGCGTCATATAATTGCACGGAAATATTTTCCTGTGGTTCGCCGGAAAAAGCATCCACAACTATACCCGTTACGGATAAACTATCGATGACATCGCCGGTAGAGAAAACAAAGCGCAGGTCTTTGGCCGGATTGCCCTCGTGCAAATCCTTGACAGCCGTACCAAAATTAATGGTGTAGGTGGTATTGGGCCGCAGTGTTTCGTCGGAGTCAAATTTGAAGGTTACCGTCCGGCCCTTGAGCGTTATTTCCGGGCGTTTGGCCAACGGCGGCGACACCAGTACCTGGGTGCCGGCATCTTGCAGGGTTACCCATTCGTCGAAGGTTAGATTGAACGAACGCTCCGTAAAACGCGTGCGCAAATTGGGCGTACTCTTTTCCGGCACCACCTTTGGCGGTATATTGTCCTTGGGCCCGCCTTCCGGGGCTATGGGGCGGGCGCAAGCGGCCAATCCAAATACAACCAGGGCAAAAACAAGTTTTTTCATGTGTAGCAGCCGCAAAAGTAGGGCGCAGGAGGGAAAACGAATGTGCCGGCTTTTTGTGCTCCCCGGAATACTTGTTTTTTGCAAACTCCATTTGCTGGTTTTGAAAACCACAAGTTGGGATGGCGGCCTGCATCCTGGGATATGCACCTTACCTTTACGACAAAGTACCTAAATAAAAATGCTATGAAAACCTTGTTCTTTACCACTTTCCTGCTCTGCCTGGGCACTTTCCTATTTGGTCAGGACAACCCAAGCCCGGAGCAGACTGCCAGCCCCGATACCACATTGCCGTATTACCAGATACCGGACTACCCGGAAACGTATACCGCCGAGTCGGTGGCCGCCCGGATGATCGACGGCCTGGGCTTTCGGTATTATTGGGCGACCGAGGGCTTGCGTCCGGAGGATCTCGCCTTTAAGCCCAACGCAGAAGCGCGGAGCTCTGGGGAAACAATTGAACACATTCTGAGCTTGTCGGAAGTGGTGGTCAATGCTGTCCGGCAGGTTCCGAACAAACGGGGCGGGGAGGAAGCCACAGTATTGCCGTTTGAGGAAATGCGGCGGCAGACGCTGGGAAACCTCAAAACAGCCAGCGATATGCTGAAGAGCGGCAAAACCCGGCTGGAAGACTGCATACTCGTGTTTGAAAATGGTGACCGCCGGTCGGAATACCCGTTTTGGAACAACCTGAACGGACCCATTGCCGATGCCCTTTGGCATGCCGGCCAGCTGGTATCGTTCCGGCGTTCTTCGGGCAATCCGTTTAATTCGAAAGTCAGTGTTTTTCAAGGAAAACTAAAAAACTGAAAATGGATTTTTCCTTACGCCCCTGGTCGTTGGATGACCTGGAAAGCCTGGTTCGTTTTGCAAACAACATCAATATTGCAAAATTCATGACCAACCAGTTCCCGCATCCCTACAACGTTGAACACGGCCGTGCATTTATTGAAATGGCCAGCCGGAACACACCCCGGAATATTCTCGCTATTGCCATAAACGGCCAGGCTTCAGGGGGTATCGGCATACACCCGCAGGGGGATATTCATTGCAAAAATGCCGAAATGGGCTACTGGCTGGCCGAACCCTACTGGGGGCAGGGTATCATCACAAAGGCCATTATTCAGATGGTAGAATACGGTTTCGCCAACTGGGATATCAACCGGATATTCGCCCGGCCCTTCGGCACAAATATCGGCTCTCAGCGCGCCCTGGAAAAAGCCGGTTTTGCCCTGGAAGGTCGTTTCACAAACACATTGTTCAAAAACGGGGAATACCTGGATGAGTTAGTTTATGCTGTTCGACGTGAAAATTAAAGTAGTGGCCGGCCTGGCAACAATCCTGTTCCTGGCAGCCCAACCGCCCGTTTCGGCCCAAAACCGGCTCAATTGGTATAAAGGTAACCTGCATACCCACTCGTACTGGAGCGACGGCGACGAGTTTCCGGAACGGATCATGGGCTGGTATAAATCGAGGGGCTACCATTTTCTGGCGCTTTCCGACCACAACACACTTGCCGAGGGCGAGAAATGGATTACGGTGAAACAAAAACCGGAGCACTTGCGCGATTTTGATCAATACCTGGAGGAGTTTGGAACAGACTGGGTAGTATACAAAAAGGAGGAAAACAACATCCAAGTGCGGCTCAAAACCTATGCGGAATACAAACCCCTGTTTGAAGAACCAGCTCGTTTTTTAATACTGCAAGCCGAAGAAATTACCGATCGGTACGATAAAAAACCGGTACACCTGAATGCCACCAATATTCAAAAACATATTGAACCACAGGGGGGTGGCTCTGTCGCCCAGGTGTTGCAAAACAATATCGACGCCGTCCTGAAGTACCGGGAGGAAAGCGGAACACCGGCAATGGTGCACGTCAATCATCCCAACTTTGGCTATGCAATCAGCCTGGCCGATATGATCGAACTCCGGGGTGAGCGTTTTTTTGAAATATACAACGGCCACAACGCCGTGCACAACCTGGGCGATTCGACACACATGTCCACAGAAGAAATGTGGGACCTGATCAACATCGCCTACCTCGACCAACAAAAACCGCTGATCTACGGTCTGGCTACCGACGACAGCCACCACTACCACGAGACGGGCCGAAAATTTGCCAATGCCGGCAGAGGTTGGGTGATGGTGCAGGCCGATTCGTTAAGTGCCGGCGCCCTGATCGATGCCATGGAGCGGGGACAGTTTTATGCCAGCACCGGCGTCGAACTGCGCAAGCTGCGTTTTAGCAAAAACAAATTGACCATCCGGGTGAAAAAAGAACGTGGCGTGCACTACACGATTCAATTTGTCGGCTGCAGGCAGGGCGACCGGCAAACACAAGTTTTAACAGAAAAACGGAGCTCCAGGGCGCGGTTTAAACTGGATGCAAACCTTCGGTTTGTGCGCGCCGTCGTTACTTCGGATAAATTGCAGGAAAACCCGGTGGAGACCTTTCTATTTGAAAAAGCCTGGACGCAGCCGGTTGAACGTGGGGGCATCGCCCGAGCAGAGGCTCAGTAATTTCCAATCGACAACATCACCAGCGTGCACCCTTCAACCGTTTCGATGCCGTTTGCCTCGGCAAGCGCCATGAGTTGGGGGTTTTCCGTACCCGGGTTGAATATGATCCGTCTGGGATTTAAGCCCAGCAAATAGTCGTAGTAGGGCGGTTGGTGCTGCGGACCAATGTACAAGGTAATCGTATCGATATCCAGCACCTCCGGTTGGTCTTGCAGGATGGGTAAGCCGGCCACACTGCCCTTGCGGGTGCCAACAGGCACCACGGTATGCCCGTGGCGCATCAAACTGTGCACGGCTAAATACGCATAACGGGCAGGGTTGGGCGTGGCGCCCAAAACGAGGGTCTTTTTCATCGGGGGCAAAACAAATAATTCCCGGCGAATGTTTGGGTGGCCAGAAAACCTATTTTTGCCCTACTAATGAAACGGCAGGCAGCAACGTGTAATGCCACCGGCCATCCACCATTTGCGATTTTATGATCCTTACCGATAAAAAAATTCTGGAGGCTATTGATGCCGGCGAAATTGTGATTGAGCCTTTCCGCCGGGAGTGCCTGGGTACCAATTCGTATGATGTGCATCTGGGTAAATACCTGGGCTTGTACCGCGACCGGGTACTCGATGCCAGGAAACACAACACGATTGAAATAATCGAAATGACGGACGAAGGATTTGTTCTGCAGCCCGGAACACTTTACCTGGGTGTTACGGAGGAATATACCGAAACCCACAATACGGTGCCTTTTCTTGAGGGGAAAAGCAGTGTCGGCCGCCTGGGAATCGATATCCATGCAACGGCTGGAAAAGGCGATGTCGGGTTTTCAAATACCTGGACGCTGGAAATTTCCTGCGTTCAACCGGTGCGGGTTTATCCGGGCATGCCGATCGGCCAATTGATCTATTTTACTATTGAAGGCGGTATTGAGAATTATTACAACCGAAAACCCAATGCGAAGTACAACCAGCGCACCGACAAGCCCGTGGAAAGCATGATGTGGAAAAACTTTTAATTAAAAGTTCAACTCGGGAAAAAATCCACACGACAGCACGTCCAACCCTAAGCCCATTGCGTGGGCAGGCTGTTTGTTTGCTTTACCTCCTTCGCGGTATTTTTAGGGTAAAAAAATTGGGTCTGCCTCTGCGGTGCAGTTTTAAAGTGCCGGATTACTGTCAAATTCCCGGATTTTAAATGAAAATACAACAGTGAATACCCGGCGTATGACATAAAAAACTAAATTTGTTGCCTCCAAGTCAATATACGCTCGCCCCTTTCAATCCAGGTCCCCCCGTTCATGAAAATGCTTTTGCGCTTGCGCTAACTTGGCAAGTTTATTGGTAATCTCCACGAGTAGTCTTACGTAAGCATTTCAATTGGTGATTGTTAAACACCCTGAATTATATGGGACAGACAAGTATTTCTTTTGGGAAAATCCTGATGCGAAGCTGGATTAGTCTTATTGCCATTCTTTTTCCCGTGCTGATGCATGCTCAAGTCAGCGTTACATTTTTGCAAACCAATGCTAGTTGTTTTGGGAACTGCGACGGTTCGGCAATGGCGGTCGGCATAGGCGGGGCCTTTCCATACACCTTTGCCTGGAGTACCGGCAGTACGGTTGCTTCCGTGAACAATCTTTGCGCAGGTACCTATACCGTTACGGTTACGGATGCTGCACAGAATACCGGCACCGGATCGGTGACGATTGTTCAACCCAACCAGCTAACCGTAACCGTTGAAACGGAAAATCAAATATGCGGTGTGGCGCCCGACGGCGCGGCATTTGCCAGTGTTACAGGTGGTACGGCGCCCTTTACGTATAACTGGAGCAACAACGCCAGTGGCAGCACCATCACCGGCTTGGCAGAAGGCCCCTATACCGTCACGGTTACGGACTTCAACGGTTGCACCGCAGTGGATGTCGATTCTGTGTTCTTCTGGAATGAAGGAATCTGGCTGATGTGTATCCCCGACTCGAATATAACCTGTTTTGGCGAAAGCAACGGTGTTGCCCACGTGACCCCGATGAGCGGCACGCCACCATACACGTACATTTGGAACAATTCGGCTGTTACACAAAGCATTTCTGGTGTGACCGCAGGTACTTATTCGGTGACCGTGACCGATGTTAACGGGTGTGTAAACTCCTGTACACTGACGCTAACAGAACCTCCCGTGCTCACGGCAACAGCCGACTCAACTGCGGCACTTTGCGGGGCGCCCGGCACGGCTACCGTGACGGCTGCCGGAGGAACTCCCGGATACACCTACAGCTGGAGTACCGGTGATAATACGCAGACGATCAGCGCCCCACCGGGTATGGTTACAGTAACCATTACCGATGCAAATACCTGTGATGTGGTGGTTGAAATTTCCATTCCGGGCGATACG
Organism: Lewinellaceae bacterium; assembly: GCA_016716135.1. Classification (GTDB taxonomy): domain Bacteria; phylum Bacteroidota; class Bacteroidia; order Chitinophagales; family Saprospiraceae; genus M3007. The sequence goes on from JADJWX010000005.1 coordinate 53,017, forward strand.
GTCGCGGTGGAAGTGACGACCAATATTCTTGACAGCGCCTTATGCCTGTTGGGCGGCTCTGCCGAAGCAATGGCTACCGGTGGTTCGGGTAACTACAACTTTCTTTGGGATAACGGTACAACATCTGCTGCTATCCTGAATGCAGCAGCCGGTACGTATACGGTTACTGTTACCGAACAGCCATCCGGATGTACAGGTACATCTACTGCTCAAATTCCCGAAAAACCGTCCGATCTTAGCATAGAGGCTGTGATGACCATGCAGGCTGGCTGTACTGTTGGAGGCAGTGCAACGGCTACTGTTACCGGCGGTATCCCTCCCTATACCGTTGTTTGGGATAGCACCTTTACGGGTAGCAATATTTCCGATCTTGCCATTGGGCCTCATATCGTGATTGTAACCGACTCCGCCGGTTGTGTGGCAACGGATACGATCCAAATAACAAAATCGGAAGACCCAACTGTCGTTGCCAGTCAGGATACCATGGTGACCTGCGCCAGCAATGGCAGCGCGATTGCCAATGCTTCCGGTGGCGTTGCGCCTTATGATTATTCCTGGAGCAGTGGCGCACTTACCGCTGCGGCGCCAAATCTGGCAGCAGGGACCTACACCGTGACCGCCACCGATGATGTTGGTTGTACCGCTACGGCTACAGTTACTTTGGAAGAGCCTGAAGACCCAACCGTAACTGTTATCAATATTGTGAATGCAAGCTGTACCGTACCGGGCAGCGCTACGGCATCGCCATCCGACGGCATGGCGCCATATACTTATTTGTGGGACAATGGGGAGACGACACAAACAGCCGTTAACCTCAGTCCCGGCATGCATACGGTCACAGTTACCGATGCCGGCGGTTGCAGTGTTATCTCCGATGACATTACAATTACGCAACCGGATGCACCAAACGTCACTACGCAAATGCTCACCAAAGCCAATTGCAATAACACCGGCGGCGGTAGCGCTATGGCAACGGCTACTGCCGGTGCCGGGGGCTATATGTTTGCCTGGAGCAGTGGCGGTGATACGGATACGGAAACCGGGCTAAATGCAGGCACATACACCGTGACTGTTACGGATGCACTTGACTGTACAGCCACCGCCACGGTAACTATTGTGGAAAAAGACCCGCCAACCGTGACACTGAATGTTACAGCTGCCGCTACCTGTGCCCTGGACGGCGCTGTGGAGGCGATTCCGGCAGATGGCACCCCGTCGTATTCCTTCCTCTGGTCGGGTGGTCAAACCAGTGCGGCTATTTCAGGATTAGCCGCGGGTACCTATACCGTTACGATTACGGATAACGCGACTTGTACGGTGGTCGATTCCGTCTCCCTGCCGCTCCCTCCTTCTCCAACAGTCGATATTATTGCATCCACGGATTCCGATTGCGCCGTACCGGGTACTGCAACTGCAGAAACTACCGGCGGCACGCCCCAGTATAGTTACGTATGGGACAATGGTGAAACTACGGCTATGGCGGTCAACTTGAGCCCGGGCTTGCATACCGTTACGGTTACCGATAACAATAAATGTACGGATACCGACACCGTTACGATCAATGTGGTCGGCTCGGGTGGGGTTAATGTTGGTGATTTTGTTTGGTACGAATACAACAACAATCCGGACGGCTTCCAGCATCCTATCGAAACTGGCGTCGACAGCGTTTCCGTTATGTTGATCCAGGCCGGGCCGGACGGCGAGTTCAATACCCCGGACGACATTATCGTTGACAGCACACTTACGGATACGCTTGGTAAATACCTGTTTTCCTGTGTGCCGCCAGGCGAATATATTATCATGTTTGGCAATCTTCCGGTAGGTTATGAATTTACACGGAAAGATTATGTCAACAACGACTGTAAGGATAGTGACGCGAATAACCAGGGAAAAACAAATCCATTCACAATCCAGGCAGGGCAAAGCGACAATTTGTGCGTAGATGCCGGTATTCTGCTGATTTGTGAAAACGTGGACAACCCCGGCATGATTTGTTGCAACCAGACGATCTGTGAGGGCGACACCCCGGCTATGCTTTATGAGTCGGTGCCACCTTCAGGTGGAAGCGGTGACCTGGAGTACCTCTGGATGCAACTGGTGCAATTTGGCTCTGCGCCGCCTACCTGGGTAGCAATACCCGGTGCTACAAATATTGACTATCAACCGGGTGCACTTTCTGAAACTGCGTACTTCATGCGTTGTGTGCGCCGGGAAGATTGCTTCGAATTCAAGGAGTCAAATATTATTACGATTACGGTGCTTCCTGCCGGTTCGCCTTCCTGCGCACAGTTTTTCACCGACTTTAATGTATCGGCAATGAGTACCTCCACCGTTCAGGTTCGTTGGAAAACACAACCGGAATTGAGCAGGTACCTCTACACGGTGGAGCGTTCTATGGATAAGATCAATTGGACTGTTGTTGAAGAAGTTATGGGCCATGAAGATGCAACGGGCCTTAACCAGTATGAGGTTATGGACCATGCACCGGCCAACGGTATGAATTTCTACCGCGTTAAGCGCCGCAGTAACTCCGGAGCAGAAGCGCTCACCGATATCCGGGAAATTGAAATTTTCATGACGAAGAAAGAGTCGCTGGCCGTTTACCCAAACCCCGTGGCACAAACACTCTATATCCGCAACCTGATGGCCTACGATACCGATGTCCGGATAGACATGTTTACCACAAAAGGTGAGTTGCTGATCAGCTTGAAAGTACCTGCAGGAACGATGCAAAATTTTGAAGTTCCGATGTCAGACCTGCCACAGGGGCTGTATATCGCCCGGGTCCGTTTTGACGATGGTGAGACAAAGACAATGAAAATTTCGAAGATGTAAACCAGCCTGGTATAAATAGGAGAACCGCCCTGTAGTTCCGGCTGCAGGGCGGTTTTTTACATGCCTTCGATTTCCGGCTGCCGGTAGCGGAGCCAAAATTTTTGGAGCGCCTTCAGCTCGTAGGGGAAGTGAAAAAAATTAAATTTATAGCGCAGGCTTGCCAGTTGGCTTATGACCCGGCGTTGCAAAATGGTCAGTTTGGTATCCGACGCTGTGGGAAAACGGGCATGCAATACCGTTTCAAAATCGTGGATGCGATCTACCATTGCCGGAGTAAGCCAGGGGGTCAGCGGATTGCGGCGCAGGTCAAAAGATTCCCATTGCGGAGAGAGCCAGTCATCGAGTTTTTTAGGGAAAGAAAATCCGGCCTTAACAATCCGCTCGTACAATTCCGAGCCTTCTGTCGGCACGGGCGAGTACAGGTAAATGATAATTTCCGTTTCCGGGTTAATGCGCTTGATCGTTTTTATAAAAGCAATGTCTTCCTCAATTTGCGCCCAAACCTGCTCCGGAGTATCGGCAGGCATACCCAACACGAAGGAGTACTCCGGAATAATATCAAACTGTTTCATCCGTGCAGCAAATTCCTGAATTTGTTTGCCGGTTTGTTTGCCGCCCTTGTCCATTTGTTTGAGTAGCGCATCGTTGCCGGTTTCGGCGCCAAAAAAGATCATCCGGCATCCGGCACGACGCATCAATGCCAGCGTGTCGTCAGAATACTGGTCAATGGTATCGATCCGGCCTTCACCCCACCAGCGCATGTTCTCGTTCAGCATCATTTCGGAAAATGCCCGCGTTCGTTTTTCGCTGACAAAAAAATTGTTGTCGTGAAATTCGATACTGTCGGCACCCCATTTTTGCTTTACAAACTGTACATCCCGGTAAATATTTTCTGCCGACTTGCCGCGCCAGCGCGCATCATAAATGGGTACTACCGCACAAAACGAACATTTGAACGGGCAACCCATACTGCTGTGGTAGGCCAGGGTGCGACGCCCCAGGAAGGTGGGGTTCAGGTAGCGCTGCATGGGATAGAACCGGTCGAGGTATTCGTACGGGAGTTGCGGCAGGGTGTCCTGATCCAGAAGACCTTCTTTGCTGTTTTTGATAATTGCGCCCTCCGGTGTTTTCCAGATCAGGTTTGGAATAAACTCATAGGGCGCTTTGTTTTCCAAAGCATCCAGCAGCCCGGGGAAAGCCTGGTCGCCCGGTCCGTAAATCACAAAATCCACATAGCCGCTTTCCATCACCACCTGGTACTGGTTGCTGGCAAAGTAGCCGCCCCAGATGTTGATCACCGTTGGAAATTGCTCCCGAATACGCCGCGTAATGGGGATTGCCTGCCGGAGTTGCGGACCCGGCATTACGGTACAACCAAAATATTGAATTTCACCGCTGCGCAAATATGACTCGATACATGCCCAGGGGTCGGCTTCCAGGTTACCGTCGACAAACACAAATTCGTACCGCCCGAAAATGGAGGCCCCCACCTGTAAAATGCTGTTGGGTACCCGGTGTTTCGCATTGGCGCTGCGCGGATTGAAGAGGAGGACTTTAGCCATGGCCTGTCATTCACGGAACGTGAAATTTTTTGCTTAATAAAATTCAAATGCAAAAGTAGAAAATGCCGGAATAGAGGCAGGTATTGCCGAAAAATGTGTTAAATTGTTAATGCAAGGTCAACGCTTCCGGGGTATGCCCGGGCTTGGTGTGACTCTTGCAGGAAACCAGTGTCTCAAGGTTGTCTCTGTTAAGGAACAGGGGCAGGCAATACAAAAAGGAAGATTGTTTTCATTTGGTTTTTTGGGGTTTTAGCCGCCGGCATGCAATATGTCGGTGGCTTTTTGTTTGTGATGGCGAGGACTATGCGGAAACAATTTTCACATTGACGGCACTGGCGCCTTTAGGGCCCATTTCAATTTCGAAGGTGACCTTGTCGTTTTCCTGAATTTGTCCGTCGGTATTGTTGATATGTACAAAAATGCTTTCCTGGGTTGCTGTATCGGTAATAAAACCATATCCTTTTTCATCATTGAAAAATTTTACCCTGCCGTTGTGCACGGGATCTATCGGCGTATCATCTCTTGGCGGAACCCCGAGCACAATGTCCTCGGCCTTAATTTTTTTTCGCTTTGAGGGGTCTGGCGGTGTAGACGTGATATTGCCGTCTTCATCGACATAGGAAAGCATTTCTTCAAACGTTTTCTTGCCCTGCTCCGCTTTTTCCTGTTTACGTTGTTCGCGGCGCTCCTGTTTGTCCTGCCACTTTTTTCTGCGTTTTTTCTCTTTTTCTTTTTTATTAAAAGTTTGCTGTGATTTTGCCATATTTCAAATAAGTTAAAAATGACCACTACTGGAACGACGATGCCATATCGGCATGGCCGTTCAGGTAAATGTGGCGTTTGTATAAATCTGGTTGAAATCAGGCCACTAGGCCCGGCTCCGGTGGTAATACACTGTTGTTAACGCGGCGGGAGTATTCCTGTTCACTAAAGGTGTACGAATATCCGGTCGAATAATATTGGTTTTTGAGAGGCGTCCAGGACAATGTGGAGTAGCTTTTTGCAAAGGTAGCGCCTGGCAGTTACAAAGTAGCTGTTTTTTCTTCCAGGTATTCGATCAGGGGAATGGCGAGGGAGAGATAGCTCAGGGCCTGATTTTGGGTGAGTTCATAGCCTTTGGCATGGGCAACCTTATTCCGGATTTGCCTCAATTCGTTGAACACCTTTACATGTTTTGTTTCGATAACTTCCTCTCTGGACAGTACCGTTTGCATCTTTTTGTACCGTTCGGGGATGTCCAGTTCCTGCTCCGGTTCTATTTTATGCAGCAGTTTTTCCGCCCGGTCTTCAATTTCTTTCCAGGCTTCCAAAATCGCCGTGTTCGGATAGTTGCGGGCAAGCTCGAGCAGGTTCACTTTCCAGTTGTCGCTTGCCTCCAGAAGGCCTGTCCCGGCTACTTCTTTTGCTTTGGCCAGTTCCCGGTCAAACTCTAGTTCCAACTCACTTATTTTGGCTTTTTTCAACAATGGAATCAAATCTTTCAATGGTTTTCGGATAACAAACAACAGGATAAAAATGGTGATTGGCCATATTGTTTTGTCCAAAAGCTCGATGATGAATTGCAGGGTGTCCATATAGGCTGAGTCTTGCGATAGAAGTGATTGTGCCCGTGTGCAGATGCTGATGCGCACAAACAAATTTAGGGTTTACAATCTATTCAACGTGGTAATTCCCGCTCCAGTTTTGGTACCATCGTCCGGTTAGGCGCCCACCAATTCCGTGAACTCCGCTTCCGTCCAAATCAGCACGGTACCCAATGCCTGGGCCTTTTTCAGTTTGCTGCCTGCTTTTTCGCCTGCGACCAGTATGTTCAGGTTTTTGCTCACTCCGCTGGAAATGCTGGCGCCGGCCGCCGCCGCTTTTGCTTCGGCTTGCTCGCGGGTAAGGGTTGAAAGCGTGCCGGTGAACAGGATGGTTTTGCCCAGCAGCGGCCCCTCGCTGGCGCTGGCGGGCTTGCGGTCGGCTTCTGTCTGGCTGAGGTTGACGCCGAGCTGTTCCATGGTTTGAAGGAGTTCGACGTTGTGCTCGTTTTGGAAAAAATTGTACACATTTTGAGCCAGCACCGGACCGATATCTTTGATTTCCTGGTAACGTTCCAGATCCCAGTCTTTCAACTCCAGCACATGCCCGATGACGGCAGCCAGCAGTTTCGACGATTTCTGGCCAAGGTGATGGATACTCAGGCTGTGCAACAGCCGGTAGATCGGGTTTTGCTTTGCTTTTTCTATGGCCTTTTCAAGGTTGTCGGCTGATTTTTGACCAAAGCCTTCCAGTTGGGAAATTTGTTTGTAGTCGAGCCGGTATATGTCGGCGATGGAATGGAGCCAGCCGAGTTTGTAAAAACGCAGGATGGTGCTTTCCCCCATGCCTTCGATGTCCATCGCATGTTTGGACGTATGAAAAATCATGCGTTGCAATACCTGGGCTTCACATTCGGCGTTTTCACAACGCCAAATGGCCTCGCCTTCGGGTTTGACCAATGGGCTTTGGCACACCGGGCAGTGCGTCGGGTATACCACGGGTTGTTCCGACCCGTCGCGCAAAGCATCCAGGGTTTTGACGATGTAGGGAATCACGTCGCCGGCGCGCTCGACCAGCACCTGGTCGCCGATGCGGATGTCTTTGTTTCGGATAAAATCCTCGTTGTGCAGGCTTACATTTTGAACCGTAACTCCGGCCAGTTGCACGGGTTCCAGTTTGGCCACCGGCGTCACGGCGCCGGTTTTCCCCACCTGAAATTCGACATCGCGCAAGCGGGTGGTTGCCTGCCGGGCCTTGAACTTGAAAGCGATCGCCCAGCGCGGGTGGTGGGTGGTGGAGCCGCATTTTTCCTGCAAGTCCAGGCTGTTCACTTTGACCACCATGCCGTCAATCTCGTATGGGTAGTCGTCGCGCTGGTTTTGCCAATAGTTGCACAGATCGATGACTTCGGCAATGTTGCGGCAAACCCCGTCTCCAGCCCCTTCAGGTGCGGGGTCGGGAATTTTAAATCCCAATTCACCCAAAATTTCCACGGTTTGGTGGTGGGTTTTAAATGCGCCCAGTATGTTTTTTCCCGATTCGTCCACAGCATAACCCAATTGGTACACAAATGCCTCAAGGCCCCGGCCGGCAGCTTCCCGGGGGTCCTTCATGCGCAGGCCACCGGTGGCGGCATTCCGGGGGTTTGCAAACAGCACTTCGCCAGCGGCCAGGCGCCGGGCGTTTATTTTTTCAAAAATGTCTTTCCGGATGAGCGCTTCTCCGCGGAGCTCCACTTTGGCCATGCCGTATTTGGAAAACCCGGCGGTGAGCGGGATAGAACGCAGGGTGCGCATGTTGGCGGTGATCTCGTCGCCCAGCTCGCCGTTGCCACGGGTGGCTGCGCGCGCCAGGCGGTCATTTTCGTAGATTAACACGATTGTACCGCCGTCGAATTTAGGCTCCACGGCGTACTCCACCTCGGCATCGGGCGGCAGGCTGCACAGTTTTTTCACCGCGGTATCGAAGTCGAGCAAATCTTCCGCATCATACGAATTATCGAGCGAAAGCATGGGCGTAAGGTGTACCACCTGTTCGACGGTTTCCGTCAGATCAGGTGAAACGCGCTGGGTGGGTGAGTCAGGAGTGACCAGATCGGGGTATTGGGCCTCGATAGCTTCCAGTTGTTTGTACAGCTGGTCGTACTCGAAATCGCTGATCACCGGGTCGTTTTGCACATAGTAGCGCCATTCGTGGTAGCGAATGATATTGCCAAGTTCCCAGGCGCGTTCGCTGGCCTGGTTGAAATCGGCGGGTTCGGCCGGCAAGGTTTTCAGCAGCTCCTTGGAGCGTTCGAAGAGGATGCGTTGGGCTTCTTTCGAGTACATCTTTTGTTGATCAGTTGTTTGGTAGAACTGTTGATTCGAATCGACAAATCAACAAAAAGTTTTACATTTTTTGCAAGGCAAGCCTTGCTACTTTTTTTGCCACTTCGAGGTTGTCGTGGGGCTGTTCGGTGTAATCAAGGGTAATTTTAATCACCAGGTGTCCTTTTTTTACCATCAGGGATAGTTGGGAGGTGCTCCAGATAGCGCTGTCGCCCAGCCCGGGTACGTCTTCTTCGAACACACTGCGCTGGTCGCGGCGTACCAATTCAAACTGATCGGTAGAGGCGCCGTTGGTACCGTAGTCGAGCACTTGGGTTACCAGGGTGTTTTTAAACTCCTGGTACGGAGCGCCGGCCTTTTCATTGGCACTTTCGCGTTCTTTCCAGTCGGGCTTGAGCCAGGAGCGCAGGCAAAACCCCCGGTCGGGCAGGGTGCGCGCGTTGAAAGCCAGGCGGTTTGCTTCGATATCGAACAAGTTGATAACCTCGTCATCGGTGACGAGTGCGCAACCGGCATTTTTCCAGGGATTTGGGAGCCTGGCAGGGGCGCCGGTCAGGCTGTCGATGGTCATTACATTGAGCGGTTTTTTTTCTTTTCCGGGGTTGTTTTGCCGGCAGTTCAGCGTGCTCAGAAAGATTAAAATGACACCGACGAACAAACAGGCCGCACGAGTCGATTTTTGGTTAAACATGGTTTGAAAATATGTCTGAAAATATCCCTCAGGGGTTAAAGTTTTTGAAAATTGGACAAAGATAGTGCCTTGCGCGGGCTCTAAACACAATTGCTGATGTAGGTTTGCGGGTATGTCGGCCAACCAATACGGGATTAAACGAACAGTTGGTTTAAAATAACGGCAGGGTGAGGCCCTTGCGGTATTTTGTTTTGAACTTTAAGTTACCCGGCAAATCACAGTGCCCGGAAAAATTTGCACATTTGCCCTTTCTCCGGCAGTTAGCTGTTGGTTTTTGCCCGTCGGGTGTTTTTGAAAATGACATCCGGTCGGTTGTTGAAAAAAACAGAATTTGACTACCGGCAACCAGTAAAACGATCACCAACCAAATTATGTAAAAACGCCTATGTCAGCACAGAAACACGAATTATTCGGACATCCGCGAGGACTGACCCTGCTCTTTTTCACGGAAATGTGGGAGCGATTCAGCTACTACGGGATGCGGGCAATATTTACGCTCTACATGGTCAACGGGTTGCTTTTTTCCCGGGCCAAAGCCTCAGAAATTTACGGTAGTTACACCGGCCTGGTGTACCTGACTCCCCTGATCGGCGGCTATGTGGCCGACCGCTATTGGGGCAACCGGAAGTCCATCGTGGCTGGGGGTATTCTCATGGCTATTGGCCAGTTTTTTATGTTCGGGAGTGCTTCCATGTACCAAAACGTAGGTATGGCTACGGCGCTTTTATGGGCCGGTTTGATCTTTCTGATCATCGGAAATGGTTTTTTTAAACCGAATATTTCCTCCATGATCGGCCAGATGTATACCGAAAAGGATAAGCGCCGCGACGCTGCTTACACTATTTTTTACATGGGCATCAACCTTGGCGCTTTCCTTGCGCCGCTGGTCTGCGGCTTCCTTGGAGAGCGGTATGACGATGCCGGCACACCCTTGCCGGAATATTTTAAGTGGGGCTTTCTGGCTGCCGGTATCGGTATGATCCTGGGTACGCTCTTGTTTCACGTAGAGAAAAACCGGTATGTGGTAGACCCCGAAGGAAACCCGATCGGTGATCTGCCCAACAAGGCCGTGGAAGCCAAATCGGGCGATGCGGCAGCCGCTGGCGGCGGCGGCCTGGATACCCGGCAGCTCCTGATGGGAGCCGGCTTGTCGGTCGCACTGTTTTTTGTTTTCTGGAAAGTATTGAGCTTCGACGTGATCGGGGCCATCATTTACGGTACCACTATTGCCATGATGGCTATGATTATCACGGACTCCTCGCTGACAAAAATTGAGCGCGACCGGATCATCGTCATTTATGTCTCGGCCTTTTTTGTGGTCTTTTTCTGGGCAGCATTTGAGCAGGCCGGCGCTTCGCTGACCTTCTTTGCCGAAGAGCAAACGCAGCGCCAGATCGGGCTGAACATCCCGGTTTGGCTGGTGCATGTTGTCTCCCTGGGTTTGCTCGGTTTGTTGTATTGGGCATTTAATATTATCCGCCGCAATTTTGAAAAACTCGATGGCTTATCGCTGCTGCTGTATGTGTTTATCCTCGGCCCGGCACTGTTTTTAATTTATAAAAACATTGATTTGTTGACTACGGGCCAGGCGGCTATTTCTGCCGATACCATCCCGGCCAGTTTCTTCCAGTCGATCAATGCGGTATCCATCGTTATTTTGGCGCCAATCACCGCCGCAATTTGGGTGGCGCTGGCCAAGCGCAAAGCCGAACCCAACTCCCTGATCAAGCAATCGCTGGGTTTGATCATTCTGGCGCTGGGCTATGTCGTTATTGCCCTGGGCGTGAAAGGCCTGGGCCTCGACAGCAAGGTGAGCATGTTCTGGCTGGTGGCCTTGTATGTGATCCATACGATCGGCGAACTTTGCTTGTCGCCGATTGGCTTGTCGCTGGTGTCCAAGTTGTCGCCCATGCGTTTTGTATCGCTGCTTTTCGGGGTTTGGTTTTTGGCAAACGCCGTAGCCAACAAAGCTGCTGGCCAACTCAGCGGCCTGTACCCGCCTGCCGGCCGGGAATACAAAATGGCACTGGACAACGGCATTGATGAAACGACCTACCGCGGTATTCTGGAAGGAACCATTCAGCCCACTCCGGAACAGGTGGAAATCGCTACGGCGAATGCTATTCCGCTCGAATATCCCAACTTCTTCGGACCGGTTAAGGACCTGTATCAGTTCTTTATGATCTTCGTGATGATGGCAGGTGTGGCCGGCCTGATCCTGTTCCTGCTGTCGTTCCCGTTGCGACGAATGATGCACGGAGCAGATTAACGGCATAGTTTTTTCCACAGCCACCTAAAAAAGCTTGCAGACTAAGCATCTGCAAGCTTTTTTTAGGTGGCTGTGGAAAAATACGTGCTTAACACCCCGAAAAGTTTGCACCGGGAAGTCTCTCGTGGATGTGCATATTCGGCAATTCGGTTTAAAACAATTTCTGTTATATTTGCTGCCCCACCATGCCGCTAGACACCGCCATAGAATACCTGAAAGGCGTAGGCCCGCAGCGCGCCGAGGTGCTCAAAAAAGAGCTCGGGATATTTACATTTGGTGACCTGCTGTTCCACTTTCCTTTTCGTTATATCGACCGGACGAGGTTTCACAGCGTGCGAGACATTCGTACGGAAGGCGAACTGTACCAGGTAAAAGGCATTCTGCGCCGCCTGGAAACGGTGGGCACCGGCCGTGCCAAACGGCTGACCGGCACCCTGCGCGACGAAACCGGCGCCATCGAACTCATCTGGTTTCAGGGTGCGCAATGGCTGGAGCGCAACCTTCAGGTAGGCAAGGAATACGTGCTGTTTGGCCGGGCCAGCCAGTTCAACGGTAAGTTCAATATCCCGCACCCGGAACTGGAAGAGTTAACACCCGACACTGCCCAATCGGCCCGCACTTTTGACCCCGTTTACCCTTCCACCGATAAACTTACCCAAAAAGGCCTCGACGCCAAGGGCCTCCGCAAGTTGATGCGTACGCTGTTGGATGGGCTTCTGCGCGCCGATTTGCCCGAAACCCTGCCCGGTTTTTTATTGGAGGGCTTTCGCCTGGTTTCCCGTTGGGATGCACTGCGCCACATTCATTTTCCGGAAAACCAGCAGGAACTGGATGCGGCTACCCGCCGGTTGAAATTTGAAGAATTGTTTTTTTTACAACTGCGCCTGCTGCAAATCCGCCGCCGCCGGAAAGACGCCAGCAAGGGCTTTGCGTTTGATAAAATCGGTGATTATTTCAACAGTTTTTACCACGACAAACTCCCCTTTGAACTTACCGGCGCCCAAAAACGGGTGATCAAAGAAATTCGCGCCGATTTGGCCGCAGGCCAGCAAATGAACCGCCTGGTGCAGGGTGATGTCGGGTCCGGAAAAACGGTGGTCGCGCTGATGTGCATGCTCATCGCCATCGACAACGGTTTTCAGGCTTGCCTGATGGCGCCGACGGAAATTCTGGCCCAGCAGCATTTTACCAACATTACCGAACTGGTGGGCGACCTGGGCATCAACGTCGGTTTTCTTAGCGGCTCGGTAAAAGGCAAAAAACGGGCGGCCATCCTGGAGCAACTCGCTTCGGGCGAACTGCACATCGTCGTCGGCACCCATGCACTGATCGAAGACTGGGTGGTGTTCCAAAACCTGGGCCTGGCGATCATCGACGAGCAGCACCGCTTCGGCGTTGAGCAACGGGCGGCATTGTGGAAAAAAGGCGCCGGGCTGCCACCGCATGTGCTGGTGATGACCGCCACCCCAATCCCGCGTACCCTGGCCATGACCCTCTATGGCGACCTCGATGTGTCGGCGATCGATGAAATGCCGCCAGGGCGCAAACCCATCACGACCATCCACAAAACCGAACACCACCGCTTGCGTGTGCAGGGATTCATGCGCGAGGAAATTGCCAAGGGCCGGCAGATCTACGTGGTGTACCCCATGATCGAAGAAACCGAGAAAGCCGATATGCTCAACCTCATGAGCGGCTTCGAAGCGCTGAGCCGCGACTTTCCACAGCCGGAATACCAGATCAGCATCGTGCACGGCAAAATGAAAGCGGCCGACAAGGAGTTTGAAATGCAGCGATTTGTCAAAGGCGAGACGCACATCATGGTGGCCACCACGGTGATCGAAGTTGGCGTGAACGTACCGAATGCTTCGGTGATGGTCATCGAAAATGCCGAGCGGTTTGGCCTGAGCCAGCTGCACCAGTTGCGGGGTCGGGTGGGCCGCGGCGCCGAGCAGTCGTACTGCATTTTGCTAACCGGGTACAAACTCAGCGCCGATGGCCGGGAGCGCGTCCAGACCATGGTGCGCACCAACGACGGTTTTGAAATTGCCGAAGTGGACCTGCGCCTGCGCGGTCCCGGCAACATGGAGGGCACCCAGCAGAGCGGCATGCTCCGCTTCCTGATCGCCGACCTGGGTCGCGACGGGCAAATCCTGACTGCCGCACGGGATATTGCCGCGCGCATTCTGGAAGACGACCCCGCCCTGGCAAAGCCCGAAAATACCCGCTTACGCCTGCATCTGGAAGCGACTGGGAAAGCGGCACAGGTGTGGAGTCGGATTAGCTAAAAAACTATCTTTGCCCGCACGTTCACTAAAAAAACAGCGGATATTATGAAAACAAACTACCTCGCGCTGCTTGCCTGCGGTGTTGCGAACGCATTGTTGAGCATGGGTTGGTTTGGCATTTTTGCCGACAAATGGATGGCCGGGCACGGCATTACCCGGGAAATGGTGGATGGCATGGAATATCCGGGCGTGGCCTACGGATTGAGTTTTGCAGTTGCCCTGGTGACTGCCTGGATTTTGCACTGGCTGTTTCAACGTATGCGCGTGCAGGATTGGTTGGACGGCGCAAAAACCGGAGCCTTAATCGGTACATTTGGCCTTCTGGGTACCCTGGTTGGCAACATGTTCGCACTGAAACCCTGGGATCTCAGCCTGGTCGACGGCGGTTTTATTTTGCTGCAATTTGCCGTATTCGGCGCCATACTCGGCGGCTGGCAAAAACAGTAAGTTCCGCTTGTATTTAAAAAAACCGGATAGTGCCAAAAATTGAGTGATGACTTCAATCTAAGCCACTGTAGATGAATCAAGTATTCATCATTCATCACTCATCATTTATCATTTTAAACGCCCGTGCAACTCGATATCCTGTTCGAAGACCCGCATTTCATCGCGATCAACAAACCCCAGGGCATGCTGGTGCATGCCTCAAAAATCAGCGAAGACAGCGTGTTTGTCCTGCAAACTCTGCGCGATCAGATCGGCGCCCCGGTATTCACCATACACCGGCTCGACCGGGCGACTTCAGGCGTTTTGATTTATGGCAAAAGCAGTGCGGATGCCGAGTTGCTGGCTGAATATTTCCGGGAGAAAACCATTGAAAAAAAATACCTCGCCATCGTGCGCGGCTGGCCCGAAGCATCGGGAACGATTGACTACGCGGTGCGTGACCAGGACAAACCCAACGCCGAATTTTTACCCGCCCGAACCCACTTCCGCTGCCTGGGCAAAAGCGAGGTGCCACATGCCATCGGCAAAAAATACCCGACCGCCCGTTTTGCGCTGGTAGAGGCCGAACCCGAAACCGGGCGCCGGCACCAGATCCGCAAACATTTTGCCCATATCCTGCACCCGGTAATCGGCGACAAGCGCCACGGGGACAACAAACACAACGCGTATTTCTGGAAAACCCTGGAACTTCCACGCATGTTTTTGCATGCCTGGGCGCTGTCGTTCAAGCATCCTGTTTCCGGGGTGCCTGTGCGGATTCGGGCCCCGCTCGACGCGTTGTTTCAAAAAACGTTGCTTGTCCTGGATTTGGCAAAATTTTCCCCAATTTAGCCCGGCGAAAACACCACATCATGCGCCCGTTCCTGCTCCTTTTTTTCCTGCTTACCTGTTACCACCTGCCTGCTCAAACGCCGCAGGAAGCCCGGGTAGGTATCTACCTGATGAACCTGTACGACCTCAACATGGACGAGCACTCGTTCTACGCCGATTTCTACATCTGGTTCAAATGGAAGGGGGAAATTGACCCTACGGAAATCGAGTTTGTCAACCAGGTGGAAAAATGGAGCCTGACTTCGGCGCCTTCCGGCGATGGCAGCGACAGTTTGTTGTCCGACGGCACCAACTACCGGATCTTCCGCGTGGAGGGGCGTTTTTTTCACTCGTTCATGCTCAACCATTTTCCGCTCGACGAGCACGACCTGACTATCCAAATTGAAAATCCGGAGTACGACGCCAACGAACTCGTGTACCTGCCCGACACCTCCGGAGCGGCCATTCGCCACAGTCTGCAGCTGGTCGGCTGGGAAATGCAGCGCGCCAGCCTGCAACCCTTTGAAAACGACTACCGCACCAACTTTGGCAACCCGGATGAAAATGCCTGCGTGTACAACCAGTTGGTGTACACCATCCGGCTCGCCCGCCCGATCACCTATTTCCTCCTGAAAATGATGCTGCCCCTGGCGGTTGTCATGCTCATCAGCATCGGCGCGCTCATTTTGCATCCTTCGTATATCGACATGCGCGCTTCGTTGCCCATTGGCGGTCTGCTTACGGCGGTGTTTCTCCAGCAATCGTACAGCGATGCCTTGCCTGACACCGGCTACATGGTGCTGATGGATAAAATTTACCTGCTGGCTTATACGCTGATTTCGCTCGTGCTGTTGCGGGTGATCCGCAGTGGCAATTTACTGGTGGGCGCCGGAGCAGCGCCGGTGGAAAAAATCATGCAACGCGAACGGCGGCTGGCGGTTATTTTTCTGTTGGGATTTTTTCTGGGTGTCTTGATCCTATGCCTTTGAGCGGCTCTTTACCGCTGGATTTTGCTAAACCATATCTACCCCAGCACTTTTGTGCGGAATTTATTTTTCATCTAAACCAGCGAATCATGAAACGCAATGAATTTTTAAAAGGCCTGGGTCTGGTTGGCGCCGGCACGCTGCTTGCCAACCCGATTGCCAAAAAGGCCAACGCATCGAACAAAAAAGCGATGGCCCCGTCGGACAGCTGCGTGCTGATCCCAACCGAGATGGCGGGCCCTTTTCCTTTGGACTTGACCGAAAACCCCACATTTTTCCGCCAGGATGTCCGGGAAAACAAAACCGGCGTGCAGCTCAAATTGGGGCAGAACTTTCCCAATCCGTTCAATGGGGAAACCAGCATCCCGTTCAACCTGACTAATCGCTCGGACGTTCAAATTGATCTGTTCAACCTCGATGGAAAAAAGGTGGCGACGATAAACCAGGGCAGCCTGCTGGCCGGTGACCAAACGGTAGTGGTTAATACAAAAGCCCTGGGGCTGGCTACCAACAATTACATCTACCAAATCCAGGTGACCAACGAAAACGGCACCTTCCGGCAGTGTAAAATGATGTCGGCTGCGCGGTGAAAACGCCGGTTCAGAGCACGTTTCATAATTGAATTCATCACGTAAAGTCGGGCTTCCCTGCACTTGGTTCATGGCAATATCATCGTAGATAGTTGCCGGTTTGCAGGGATGGCCCGGCTTTTTGTATTGTGGCAAAACCAGCGTTGACATTTTTTGTTTTAAAATAAGGTCTAAAGACAGGAAATGCCAAGGAATATTTGCAGATTTGGGGTTTAAAGCATAAAGAACGATGCCTACATTAAAAAAGCAGCTGGATGAAGTTCTAAATAAAATTGATCAAAAAAATGCTGAACTGGCAGCGTTAAAGCCATTGGCGTATGATCAAGAGGAACGGTTGTGGAAAAAATTCCGCTTGGAATGGAACTATAATTCAAATCACATCGAAGGGAATACGCTTACTTATCAGGAAACCGAACTATACCTGATATTCGATCAAACACCGACAAACCCGCATACAGGCAGAGAATTGGAAGAAATGAAAGCGCATGATGTGGCGGTGGAATTGATCCGTCAATGGGCATCTGACCCGAATCGTCAACTTACTGAAGCAGATATTCGTGAATTGAATAAAACAATTTTAGTCAGACCATTTTGGAAGGATGCGGAAACTTCAGACGGCCAAAAAACTAGGCGTCAAATTCAGATTGGAGAGTACAAACAACATCCTAATCATGTACGGTTGCCTAACAATGAAATTTTCCGATATGCTGAGCCAGCCGATGTGCCGCAGAAAATGGGTGAACTGCTTGAGTGGTATCGAACCGAAGGTTCCAATCTTCATCCAATTATTACAGCGGCCCTATTACATTATCGTTTTGTAAGAATCCATCCTTTTGATGACGGCAATGGCCGGATTTCCCGCCTACTGCTTAACTACCATCTTTTGCGGAATAACCTGCCCCCCTTGGTCATCAAATCTGCTGACAAACAAAATTATCTTTTTGCTTTACAAAAAGCGGATGTGGGCGATTTGGATGCATTTTGTATTTATGTTGCAGAGCAACTATTGTGGTCTTTGGATTTATCTATTAAAGCAGCTAAGGGAGAAAGTATAGAGGAAATTGGGGATTGGGAAAAGAGGTGAATCTTTTGAAACGTTACTTAGAAAATGAAAAACAACATACTAATCATCGAAAAAAAGATTTAAAACAGCTACTGTTTATTGGCTTGAAAAAAATATTCCAATTCTGGTGAAAGTGATGGAGCAAAGGGTTGGTGTTTTTAGCACTTTTTTTAGTCAAAGTACATTTAAAACAATTGGACGAACAAAGGGGGGCAGTGAGTTAGATATAGTTGTCAATAAAATAGAGTGGAAAGATTTTGTTATTGGAATGTATGATAATGTATATTCTTCCAGAATTTCGCTCGAATACGAATTCAAGGACTTTTTATATAAACCTACAAAAATTGCAATTGAAAAAAGCCCACGTATAGATATTTACATTGATGACGATTCTATCCGTATAGACAACAGTTTACAGTCTGGCATCAATTCTAAAATTAAAGTTTGGGATGACCTTAAGGAAGATGATCTGAAACCTGTTGTTGACTTGGGCAATATTTACTTCCAAATAATAAAGGATGCAAAGGAACAGTAGATTAGCATTTCCCTCATCCCTCCACCAGTTTTAAGTCTAAATTTTCGTTTGCAGGGTAGCGGTGCGCGCTGCGACGAAGGACCAAGCAGCGCACCGCTACCCTGCAAACGAAAATTATGAATTTCAAACTACAATCCCCCTACAAACCCACCGGCGACCAACCCCAGGCCATCGAACAACTCGTCGAAGGCATTAACAAAGGCGAGCGCGCCCAAGTCCTGCTTGGGGTGACCGGTTCGGGTAAAACGTTTACCGTGGCCAATGTGATCGCCCGGGTAAACAAGCCGACGCTGGTGCTCACCCACAACAAAACCCTGACCGCTCAGCTGTACGGCGAACTCCAGTCGTTTTTCCCCGACAATGCCGTGGAGTATTTCGTATCGTACTACGACTACTACCAGCCGGAAGCCTACATTTCGGTGACAGATACGTACATCGAAAAGGATTTGCAGATCAATGAACTGGTGGACAAACTGCGCCTGAAAGCCACGAGCACGCTGCTCTCCGGCAGGCGCGATATCATCATTGTGGCTTCGGTTTCCTGCATTTACGGTATGGGAAATCCCGAGGATTACAAAACCGGGATCATCCGCATCCACCCGGGCATGAAATTGTCTAAAACCAGTTTTCTATACGCCCTGACTGACAGCCTGTACTCGCGCACAGAAACCGATTTCTCCCGTGCCACTTTCCGCGTGCGTGGCGATACGGTGGACATCAATCTGCCCTATGCCGACTGGGGCTACCGGGTCATTTTCTGGGGCGACGAGATCGAAAGCATCGAAAGTATCGAGATCGAGAGCGGCAAACGCATCCAGACTATGGACAACGCCGCGATTTTTCCGGCTAATTTGTACATCGCGCCCAAGGACCGCCTGAACGAGATTTTGAACCTTATCCAGGATGAAATGGTCGCCCAGGAAAAGTATTTTATCAGTGAAGGGCGCCCGCAGGAAGCGCGCCGAATAAAAGAGCGCACCACCTTCGATATTGAAATGATCCGCGAGTTGGGCTACTGCAGCGGCATCGAAAACTATTCGCGCTTTTTTGACCGGCGCGAACCCGGCGCCCGGCCGTTTTGCCTGCTTGATTACTTCCCGGACGACTACCTGATGATCGTTGACGAGAGCCACGTGACCATTCCGCAGGTGCGCGGCATGTGGGGCGGCGACCGCGCCCGCAAGCAAATGCTGGTCAATTTTGGCTTTCGCCTGCCTTCGGCAATTGATAACCGGCCGCAGAGTTTCGCCGAATTTGAAAGCCTGATCAACCAGGTGATTTTTGTGAGCGCTACGCCGGCCGATTATGAACTGGAACAAACCGAAGGGCTCGTGGTGGAACAATTGGTACGTCCAACCGGCCTGCTTGATCCGCCCATTGATGTGCGCCCCTCGTTGAACCAGATCGACGATTTGATGGAAGAAATCCTGCGCCGGGTGGCCCGAAACGAGCGTACCCTGGTGACCACCCTCACCAAACGCATGGCCGAGGAACTCACGGCTTACCTGCTCCGGCTCGACATTAAGACCCGCTACATCCACTCCGAAGTGGAAACCCTGGAACGCGTGGAGATCATCCGCGACCTGCGCCTGGGCGAATACGATGTGCTGGTGGGTGTCAACCTCCTTCGGGAGGGACTCGATATGCCCGAGGTGTCGCTGGTAGCCATCCTCGATGCCGACAAAGAGGGCTTCCTCCGCAACATGCGCTCGCTCACGCAAACGGCAGGTCGCGCCGCTCGAAACGCCAATGGCCTGGTCATTTTTTACGCCGACAAAATTACCGACTCCATGCGCAACACCATCGACGAGACCAACCGCCGCCGGATGGTGCAGATGGCCTACAACGAAGAGCACGGCATCACACCGACCACGGTGACCCGTACGCGCGAGGAAATTCTGGCGCAGCGTAGCATCCTCGACATTCGCGGGGTGGAACAAACCCAGTACTATGTGGAATCCGAGGAGAAAAACCTGGCCGCCGAGCCTATCGTGGCCTACGCCAATCGCAGCCAGTTGGAAAAAATGGTGCTCGAAACCGAAACACGCATGAAAAAAGCGGCGAAGGATCTGGACTTTATCACGGCCGCGCAGCTACGGGATGAGATGCTGGCGCTGAAGAAGCAGTTGGTGGAGCGGTTTGGGTGAGGGTACTCGTCCTACGACTTCAAGTCGTAGGACGAGTATGCCCCTCAAACGCCCCCCAAACAGCATCCCCCTCCGGCACTTCCGCCACAAACGTCATCCACTCCCCCGACCCGGGGTGCTCAAACGCAATTTTCCAGGCATGCAGGTGAATCGAGCGGTCGCGGTTGCCGCGGCGGGCGCCGTATTTCACATCGCCTTTGATGGGACAACCAATGGCCGAAAGTTGGGCCCGGATCTGGTGGTGCCGCCCGGTGATTAGCCGGATTTCCAGCAAATGATAGCGCTCGCTGCTACCCAGCAGGCGATAGTGCAGCTCGGCGCGTTGGGCGCCCGGGCGATCGTCGGCAAATGCGAAGGCGCGGTTTTTTGCACTGTTTTTTTGCAGGAAATGGACAAGCGTCCCTTCGGAGTCGGGAGGCGCAGTGGCCACCACAGCCAGGTAGGTTTTTTCGATGCTGTGCGTCTGAAACTGCTGTTGGAGCAGCGTCATGGCCTCTTTGGTTTTAGCCAGCAGGAGTACGCCGCTGGACGGGCGGTCGAGGCGATGCACCGGATGGAGTGCCTGGCCGCATTCGGCTTCGGCCCATTCGAGCACGGACGGGTTACCGGTTTTGTCGGCCTGTGCCGGCATAGCGGCGGGTTTGTTAACGACGAGCAGCAGGGAATCCTGGTAAAGTATAGTCGGCATGATACGGGCGAAGATAAACGCAAACAGTCGCTTTGTCTTTTGTGCGAACGAAACTTATCCTGTAGGTTTGGCAAAAAAAATCCAAAACCCACCTGGCATGCATCTCCGGTTTACCTTTTTGTTTTGTCTTTATGCAACCTTGTTGCTGGCGCAGCCCGATTCCAGTACGTTGCTCCTGTTACCCGAACGGCTGGACGAACGCCATATTCAGGATCAGCGTTGGAGCATTCCAAAACGAAAAGCGATTTCAGCGACACGCTCGCTCGAAGAGGTGAACGCACTGCCGTTCACGGTGTGGGTGGTTACCGCCGATGACATTTTGCGCAACGGTTTTATCACCCTGGGCGATGTACTGCGCTCAGCGCCCGGGGTACGGGTATCACAACCGGGGAATGCCCTGCAGGGCGAAACGTTCATGCTGCGGGGCTTGTCGGGCAATCAGTATGTGAAAGTGTTGATCAACGATGTGCCGATAAACCCAACCGTGGCGCCGGGCATGCCCATCGGTTACCAGTTGCCCATTCGGCAGGCGGAGCGCATTGAAGTATTCTTTGGGCCGGCCTCGGCCATATACGGCGACGGCGCCTGCACCGGTGTGGTAAACATTATTTTAAAAGAAACCGAGCGCCCGATTTTTACCCAGGCCGACCTTTCCTTCGGCAATTTTGGCTTTAACAACCTTGACCTGATGCTCGGGGGGAAATTGTTTAAAGACAAAAATATATTTCGGTTCAGTCTCTATGGTAGCAGCACGGTGCGCGAACGGCTGGACTATTTCTACGACGATAATTTGTTTACCACAAAAAACTACCTGCCGTTGGGCTTTGACTCGACGCTTTATTTGAACAACCCGAACTACCGGGCTCGCGAACCGGGCGATTCGGTTGCACGCTCCGCACAAATACCCCACGAGAGCCGCTTGTTGGGCATAAACCTCACCTGGCGCGGTATCCAGTTTAATTACAACCGCCTTATTCGCTTCGATCACAGCGGATTGGGTTTGAGCCCACTGGCTGTTTTTTATGGTAATCCCTCCAATCGCATCGTGGAGCAAATCGAAACGGTGGCTTTTCGTTTTCAAAAACGCCGCGCCAAACGCACCGCTACGAATACGCTTTCATTGGTCCGTTACCAGGTGCGCAGTGCCTCCTCGTTTACCCCCGTATTTGACCGGCTGAGCACGGCGATGTTTTACGCCAAAGCGCCGCAAATTCAAACACCGGCGGAGCAGCAGAATGTGCTGAACAATATTTTTACCCAATACAACTCGGACGAGCGCTACGTCGTAGCGGATGGCATCGATGCCCGTTTTGAATCGCGGATCAATGCAACCCTGGCGCCCTATCTGTACCTGGATGCCGGCGTCCAATCGAATATGGGAGGAGGCGTACCCCCGATGGGCTATTTCAGGGCGCCGGTGGAGGCGGATGTTTTCGGCGAACCTGCCCGCCCTTTTGTTCGCCCTTTTGATGTCATCGCAGATGGCTATATCGATTTGAATGTATTCGCGCAACTGCATTTGCGCACAAAAAAAATGACGATAATCGGCGGTTTGGCTGCGAATGCTGCCATTGAAAACGCGCTGGTCATCTCACCCCGGATGGCACTTCAATACCGGCCTGATAGTACATGGATGTTTCGTGTGAGTTATGCCGAGGGTTTTCAACGCCCGCCGATCTATGGCCGGGTGTTGACCTATCAGATTGATGTAACGGATACGTTGTTTGCGCAACCCGCATTTCATAATCTGGAAAAAACAGAGCGCGTCCGGGCGGCCGAATTTGGTATCCGGCGCTATTCCGACCGGTTTACAACCGATTTGCTTTTCTTTTATCAGGAAGGGCATAACCTGGCGCGTAATGGATATTTAACACAAACCGATCAAACAATCTGGCGTTATGGATATGAAAATGCGCCCGGGCGGGCAATGTCGTTGTGGGGTATCCAGGGTACGATCGGCGACGACATTCTGGACTTTGACCTTAGCAAAAACCGACCGGAAGCCGGTGCGGTAACTGCCCACCTCGATTTTTACTTTCAATATACCCGTGGGCGAGAGTGGTTTGGGTACGGCCTTCCGGCAACCCGGGATATTCGCAGTTTCCCGCGCTGGATGACCCAGTTCCGCCTCTCGCTTCGGGCCCGGAAATGGGAGTTTACCATAAGTTCAAACCGCCAAAACCATATCCTCAGCAGTGCTACCGTTTATCAGGATTTTTATGGGCGCGAAACCGTCCTGACAAAATATCCGGCCTACCGAACCTGGGATGCCATGTTACAGGTGTACCTGAGTCAGAATTTTCTCCTGTATTTGCATTTCAAAAACCTGTTCAACCGGCATTATGCAGGCATTGATGCCACCGGCACTCAAGATGACCTGCTCTACAATCCGCAGCCCGGTCGTATGTTTCGCGTCGGTGTAAACTACAACATGGACTAAGCCGTTGAGGGGGATTGCAAAACGCTTGTGCCATCAGTGATGTTTTGCGCGTTGGCAAGGACGCCAACAGCGGCATTTCGTTGAAAAGCAGGCCTAAAGCGCCATTGTTGGTGCCATTGTTGGCGTCCTCGCCAACAATATACTTGGATAGGAAATGATGGTCACAACTTGAGTTAAATAGGTAACCGACGTTTAAAATTCTGTTAAGCGTTAAACATCCCGGTCTGTTTCAGGTCTTACCCCAAAATATTCGACGCCGGATGGCGGTTGTGCACCCCTGTCCGATTTCAAATCCGATAAATGTTATGGCTGTAACAAAGCAACTTAAACTGCAGCACCTGCTCTGGCGCGCCGGCTTTGGCCCCAGCTCCAAAACCTGGCAGGCTTGGGAAAAGTACCCGGAATCAAGTTGGTGGCCCAGGCTGCGCGATGCAGCGACTGTGGAACCCCGGATTTTCGACGTAGTCGACGGTGCATTGGGCGGTCTGTTGATGGGCGTGGGTGAGTTGGGGAAAATGGAAAACAGGAAAAAACGCCTGAGCGACGACGAACGCAAAGAAGCCCGAAAACAAAGCCGCCAAGCCCTGCAAAGCCTCAACCTGATCTGGCTCGAGGAAATGGTGCACACGGATGCGCAATTGCGCGAAAAAATGGCCATGTTCTGGCATGGCCATTTTGCCAGCCGGAATCTTAACATCCTGTACCAGCAGCAATTGCTCCACATTTTCAGAACGCACGCGCTGGGCAATTTCAAAGATCTCCTGCGTGCCGTTTCCAAAAGTGCTGCGATGCTGGCTTTTCTCAACAACCAGCAAAATAAAAAACAACATCCCAATGAAAATTTTGCCCGGGAGGTCATGGAGCTCTTCACCCTGGGCCGAGGCAGGTATACTGAAAACGATATCAAAGAGGCTGCCCGGGCTTTTACCGGCTGGGGATTCAAACTGGACGGTGCGTTTGTTTTCCGCCGCGTTTACCACGATACCGGTGAAAAAACCGTGTTGGGGAAAACCGGAAAATTTGATGGTGACGATGTGCTGGATATCTTGCTCGACCAGCGGCAGACCGCCCATTTTATTGTCCGGAAACTGTATCGTTTTCTGGTCAACGAAGATCAGATTCCCCGTGATGACCGGGTGCAACAACTCGCCGACCGGTTTTTCGATAGCGGCTACGAAATAATGCCGTTGCTCGAAGCGATTTTTACCAGCAACTGGTTTTTTGAAGAAGAAAATATCGGCCGGAAAATCAAATCGCCCGTTGAACTTTGGGTCGGCATGCGGCGCGCCATGCCCCTCCAACTCGACGACCCGGAGGGGCAGCTCATCCTCCAGCGCGCCCTCGGCCAGGTGTTGCTTTATCCACCCAATGTAGCGGGTTGGCCCGGCGGCCGCAACTGGATCGACAGCACCTCCCTGATGCTGCGCTTGCGCCTGCCACATATCCTTGCTGCGCAAAGTGAATTTGACATCAGTCCCAAGGACGACGACGATCAAATGATGGGCCGCCAGGGCAAGAGCCGCCTGCAAAAACGCATGGCCGCTTCCATCAATTGGGAACCGGTGCTCAACCTTTTTTCGGCGCAGCCGGAGCAAATGTTGATTCCGCAAATGGCGCGTTATTTTTGGCAAATCCCCGCCGCGCCGCCGCCGCTGGATACCCTGAAAAACCACATCAATTCCACATCCAAAGAACAACAGATTCAATCGATAGCCCTGCAACTCATGGCGACGCCGGAATATCAATTGTGCTGAAAACTTGTAGTCCAAAATCTGAATAAAAATATGCTGATCAAACGCCGCGATTTTTTAAAAACAGCTTCCCTTGCCACGGCTTCGCTTTGGGTACCCCGCTTTTTGCAGGCGCATTCCCGGCCCGGCGCTCTTGCGCACAACGGCCGCATTTTGGTAATGGTCCAACTGAGCGGAGGCAACGACGGGTTGAATACCGTTGTGCCTTACCAAAACGACATTTACTACAAGGAGCGCCCCCGCCTGGGAATCCTGAAAAAAGATGCACTCCCGCTGACCGATGAAGCCGGTCTGCACCCGGAATTACAAGCATTGAAGAGGCTGTACGACGGCGGCGACCTGGCTGTTCTGCACAACGTCGGTTATCCGAATCCCGATCGCTCGCACTTTCGCAGTATGGACATCTGGCATTCCGCAAGCCCTGCCGATGAATACTGGTCTACGGGATGGCTCGGCCGCTACCTGGATGCCCAGTGCAGTGGCGGCGGGCGGGAAATTTGCCCCGCCACGGTATTGGAAATCGACGATACCCTGAGCCTGGCCCTCAAGGGAGAGCAACAAAAAGGGCTGGCCCTGCAAAACCCCGGTCAGTTGCATCAAACTGCCCGAAGCTCCTACTTCACCGATTATCTGGCTGCGCAAAACAACAAGCAACACGAAGATTCCCCTGTGGGCTATTTGTACAAAACTATGGCCGAAACACTTTCTTCTGCCGATTATCTTTTTGAAAAAAGCCGTCTGAAACCCAGTACCGGAACATATCCGGATACCGGCATGGGTAAACACTTGAAAACCGTAGCCTCCCTGATTCTGGGCGGCTCCGAAACATCGGTGTATTATCTGTCATTGGGTAGTTTTGATACGCACATCAACCAGGCCGGCCAGCAGAAACGCCTGTTCAAGGAACTCAACGATGCGCTGGCGGCTTTCAGCGCCGAGTTGAAAGCACAGGGCCGCTGGAACGATGTGCTGGTGGCCACTTTCTCCGAATTTGGCCGCCGGGTAGCCCAAAATGCCAGCGGCGGTACCGACCACGGCACCGCTAACCAAATGTTCTTCATGGGCGGTCAATTGAAACAAAAAGGGCTGTTGAATGCCCTGCCGACACTCACCGATCTTGACGAGGGTGACCTGAAATTCAACGTCGATTTCCGGCAGGTATACGCCACCTTGCTGGAGCGTTGGCTGGGTACGGATGCCGGGCCAATTTTGGGGAAACGTTTTGAACTGCTGGGTTTCGTTTGAGGCACTGGGTAACTTATCCGAGGCGCATGATTTCCATGCAGGCTCGCGCCTGGTGCAAAGGCCCTTTTTCCATGCCGGCTTTTTCATAGCCGGCCAGCAGGTGCTGTTTTGCATCGATGCCGAAAAACCACTCGCCCTGCTTCCGGTCGAGCAACTGCTTTTGTACAAAGCGCCAGCACGCCAGCGATTTTTCCAGAAAATGTGCCTCGCCGCTAATGCCCCAGGCATGTAAAAAACCGCACATGGCCTCGGCTTGTGCCCACCAGTATTTTTCGGAAACTTGGTTAGAATACCATAGGCCACCGTCGGTTTCGTCGAGCCCCTGTGCCGCCGCCGTGGCCATGATTACCAGGTTTTCGCGGCAACGGACACGCAATGGCCCATCGCCCAATGCCTCTGCGGCGTCCAGCAGCGCCCGGGCAGCTTCGATGTCCAGCCCGTAGGAAATCGAATCGGATTGCGGCGCCCAGCCCGTATCGAAATGCAGGGTGAGATGCCCGGAAAGCGGATTAATGATGTGGTCAAAAAACAACTGGATGAGCTGGCGCAGTTGACCGGCGAGTTGTGCATCAGGCTGATAGCGGTACAGGTTGGTGTATGCTTCTAAAAGTCGTAAATGCGTTTGCGCTGTTTTGGGATCATTGCGGTCTTTGGCCGTCAGGCGCATATCAGTCAGCGTGGCTCCGTCGGGGGCGCAAGCTTCCAGGTAGCCTCCCCGGACGGCATCATAGAGGTGGTTTTCAATCCACCTAAACAATTCGGCAGCCTCCTTCAGCGGCTCATTGGATACGGAAATCCAGCCGTATTCCGACAAGCCGTAAATCGCGGCAGCCAAACCGGCAGTTTGTTTGCGGGGATTCAGCGGGCTGCCATCGGGTGCAATGGTCCAATAAGCGCCGCCATATTCCTGGTCGAGGAAATTGTTTACGAGCTGTGTGTATAAATTTTTAGCGCATACAAGTTTGCTATGGTCTTCCAGTATGGGCGGGCCTGCCGAAAAACTCCAGAGCAACTGGCTGCACATTACCAGGCCCAGCGGTGCATCGGGATTCGGCTTGTTTTTGTGATCAATACTGCCGTACAGGCCGCCATGTTCGTGGTTAAAAATGTGCTCTTCCCACCAGTCGAGGATGTGGCCGAGTTCACGCCGTAGGTCGTGTTGGTAGTCAGCTATGATTTTTTCAAACATGGTAAAACAGGTTGAAGGAACCAACTTACATGGTAGAGAACTAGCCGTTTCGGGGGTGTTTCCCTATCCAATCGTTCGGCCGGAGCGCTTTAAAGTCGGGAACAATATGCACAATGTTGTCAAACCGGTCAAACTCCTCCGGCGTATGGGTAGTGGTAATAATAATTGCCCCCATGCCGCCCCGCTGAGCTGCTTCGGCCCCGGTAGGCGAGTCTTCAAAAACCAGGCAGTTCTCAGGCTTCAGCCCCAAATTTTCCGCTACGCGGAGAAAAACTTCCGGATTGGGTTTGCCCTGCCGGACCATTTTGGAGTCGATAACCGTGCGAAAAAACGGGTGGAGTTGGAGCTCATCCAGTACGAATTGTACATTTTCGGGTGGCGCTGCCGTGCCGATGCCCATTGGAATATTGAGTTGATTTGCGGCCTGAATAAATTCGCCCAGACCGTCGATGAGTTTTAGCTCCGAGCGGAAAATTTGCCGGTATTCGGCTTCCTTTTCGGCTGCAATGCGCCGCCGGTCGTCGGGGGTGAATCGTTCGCCAAACAGGCGTTCGATAATTTCCTCATTGATGCCGTGAATGTTTTGGCGGACTTCTTCCAGGCTGAGTTGGAGGCCAAGGGAGGCCAGTTTGCGTTGCCAGGCGCGGTGGTGCGTCATCATATTGTCGACCATCGTGCCGTCCATGTCAAATATAAATCCTTCGATCATACGGAGTATTTCGGTTTTTATGCCGGGGTGTAAAGATGGCGGATTTGAAAAGACCCTGGCATCTTTCAATCGGTTTTCCCGCCCTGTATTTTTTGAAAATAGCTTACTGCCAGGGCATAGCCTTCAAGGCCCAATCCGACGATACTCCCGACGCACTTTGCCGACAAATGGGAATGGTGCCGAAAGGTTTCCCGGGCATGCACATTGCTGATATGCACTTCAACAACGGGTGTTTGAATGGCTGCCACTGCGTCGGCAATGGCGATGGAGGTGTGGCTATAAGCGCCGGCGTTGAGTACGATGCCGTCGGCCGCTATGCCGGCCTGGTGCAAGTGGTCTAAAATAGCGCCTTCGTGGTTGCTTTGAACGTATTCGAGGTGAATGCCGCTAAAGCGCGACCTTAATTCGTTAAAATAGGTCTCGAAATTTTGGGAACCGTAAATTTCCGGTTCGCGGCTGCCCAACAAATTCAGGTTCGGGCCGTTGATAATCAAAATATGCATGCTGTCAAAAGTAGCGGTTAGTTGCGGAAAAAGTAGTTTTGTACTTGCGTATTTTGAAAGCAACAACCGGTTTTCAGCACATCGTTACCACCCAAATGCAGGATCATGAAAAACGTTTATTCAGGCTATTTCCATTCATTAACAAAGGTTGTATCCACGGTTGTTTTTCTGTTGGCGCTGGCGGCGCCGGGCATGGGCCAGAGTACCGTGCATATTTCCGAGCCTTTGGCCCTGCGCAATGATTTTGGTTACGAACTCATCGGCCGTTTGCGGGATCGTATTTTGTTGTTTCGCGATAAATTCGATGAGTTTGAAATTCAGGCTTTTGACAATCAAATGCGCTTGTCCTGGAACCGGAAACTCGAAGACATAGATAAAAACGGTATTCAAATACTGGCTGTAATCGGCGGTCGCAACGATTTTTCGGTGGTGTACAAGCGCCGCAAACGCGGCATCACCACCCTGCACGTGCATAAGTACGATCCGGGCGCCAACCTGATCGACAGCATGACCGTGAAAAATTACGGCGAACGGATGTTCTCGCCTCCGGCACTCGAAATTCTGCAAAGTGAAGACCGGAGTTGCCTGGTTGCGATGAATACCGCCGAACGGACGCGCATGGAATCCATTTGCTTCCGCCTCGATAAAATGCAGGTGCTGTGGGACAAGGTCATTATGTTGAATGACAATTTTTTCGACGCCAACCTGCGCTCGATGACACTGGCCAATAATGGCGACTTTTTCATGATCACCGAATTGAATAACCGCCGCAGCAAACTCGAATCGCATGAATACCAGGTTCTGCAAGTGCGCGAAAGTGGCGACCAGTCCTACAAGGTGCCTCTGCCAGACTTTTTGACTACCGATGTACAATTCCGGTACGACAACCTCAATCGCCAACTTGTCGGGGCGGGTTTGTATTCGGATAAAAATCGCGACCGGGCCAACGGAGTGTTTTTCGTTCGACTGGTCCCGGGTCGTGGTGCGCCGTTTTTGCACTATGAAGAATTCAACGACAAGGTGATTTCCATTCTTCGGCGCAAAGATGTTTCGGATGACAACAAGGGCATTACAGACGCCAATATCCAGCAGTTGGTACTACGGCGCGATGGTGGCGTGATGGTGGTGATCGAGCGTTATCATGAAATTCAGCGGGGTAGCGGTGCGTCCCGGGGATTTTGGCGCGACGGCATGCGCCTGGTGCTCGATTATTATTACGACGACTTGTTACTCATGACGCTCAACCCCGATGGCGAATTGCACTGGACCACCGTTTTGCATAAAAAACAATATTCACAGGATGATGAGGCGACGTTTTCTTCCTATTTCCTGATGTTAAAGGAGGAAAATATTCACTTCATGTTCAACGATGAAATCAAATACGAAAACACCTGCAGCGAGTATGTGGTAAATGCCGCGGGCGATTTTGACCGAAACAGCCTGATGAACACCTTTGGCCAGAGCCTGCGCCTGCGTTTCCGCGATGCCCTCCAGCTCAACTCCAGCGAATGCCTGGTACCTTCCGAGTTTCGAAATAAATTGCGGTTGGTTCTCTTAAAAATTTGAAGATTTGCGCCCATGACTGATGTGAACACCCTTGGCGAATTCGGCCTGATCGATCACCTGACCAAATCCTTCCCCATTACCCAGCCTTCCACGGTGAAAGCCGTTGGCGACGACGCAGCCGTGGTCGATAACGGCAACTTTTGCACCCTCATCGCCACCGATATGTTGGTGGAAGGCATCCATTTCGATCTGGTTTACACCCCTCTCAAACATCTCGGTTACAAGGCCGTGGTGGTAAACCTGTCGGATATTTATGCCATGAACGGACAGCCGCGGCAGATCACCGTTTCCATTGCCATTTCCAGCAAATATTCGGTGGAAGCCCTGGAAGACCTGTACGCCGGTATCCGGGCCGCCTGCGATGCCTATGGTGTCGACCTGGTGGGCGGCGACACCACCTCTTCGCCGCAGGGCATGATTATCAGTATCACAGCGATCGGGCAGGGTGAAAAAGAGCGCCTGAGTTACCGCAGTGGCGCCCGCCCGGGCGACCTGGTTTGCATAACCGGCGATCTTGGCGCCGCCTACCTTGGCCTGCAATTGCTCGAGCGCGAAAAGCGCATCTGGCAGGAGCACCCCGATGTGCAACCGAATTTGGAAGACCAGAAATATATCGTTGGGCGCCAGCTCAAACCCGAGGCACGGCGCGACATGATCGATGCTTTTCGCAAAGCCGATCTGGTGCCGACGGCTATGATCGATATTTCGGATGGCCTGGCTTCCGAGCTGTTTCATATTTGCAAACAAAGCGGCGTGGGCGCACTTATCGAAGAAAGTGGCGTGCCCATCCATCCGGAAGCGCAAATGATGGCCCTGCAATTTAAACTCGACCCCATTACCTGTGCGCTCAATGGCGGGGAAGACTACGAATTGTTGTTCACCATTGACCCTAAGGATACCGAAAAAGTCCGCTTTTTACCCGACATATATATTGCCGGAGAAATACTTGAAGCAGATGCCGGGATCAAGCTGAATACAAAGGGCGGAAAATTACACGAGATAAAAGCACAGGGCTGGAAACATTTTTAACCATTCATCAACTTCATGCAACTCGACTCTTTCGAAGTAACCGGCGGCAATCGCCTGCACGGTGAAATTCAACCCCAGGGTGCAAAAAACGAAGCCCTGCAAGTAATCAGCGCAGTGCTACTCACCGACGAACCCGTAACCATATCCAATATCCCGGATATTATTGATGTCAACAAATTGATCGACTTGCTGCGCGGCCTTGGTGTATCTGTCGAACAACTTGGGCCCGGTAGCTACCGTTTTTGCGCCGGAACGGTTGATATGAAATATTTGCAATCCGACGATTTTCTGAAAGATGCGCAGCGTTTACGCGGTTCGGTCACACTGGTCGGGCCCCTGCTGACGCGCTTCGGGCGGGCAACGCTGCCCAAACCCGGGGGCGATAAAATTGGGCGCCGGCGACTGGATACGCACTTCCACGGCTTTCAGCAATTGGGCGCCGAGTTTAAGTACGACGATGAAAAGAATATCTACTACGTGCAGCAGCCCAAACAAGGTTTGCAAGGCACTTACATGCACCTGGATGAAATTTCAGTGACCGGAACAGCCAATGTCGTGATGGCTGCTGTTTTAGCCAAAGGCAAAACCACGATCTACAATGCCGCCTGCGAGCCGTATGTGCAACAACTTTGCCGTATGCTGGTTGCCATGGGGGCCCGCATTGAGGGTGTCGGTTCCAACCTTTTGCATATCGAAGGCGTGGAACAACTCGGCGGGGCCGAGCACCGCTGCCTGCCCGATATGATTGAGGTGGGTAGCTTTATCGGCCTGGCAGCCATGACCCAATCGGCCATTACCATAAAAAATGCGGGCGTCGATCACCTGGGGATCATTCCCAGCGTCTTTGAGCGGCTGGGCATTCAGATCGACCGCCGCGGTGATGACCTGTACATACCGGCACAAGAACATTACGAGATCAATACGTTTATCGACGGCTCTATTCTTACCATCTATGATGCACCTTGGCCCGGATTTACCCCCGACCTGATGTCGATCGTACTGGTGGTGGCCACCCAGGCTCGGGGGAGCGTGCTCATTCACCAGAAGATGTTTGAAAGTCGCCTGTTCTTCGTAGACAAACTGATCGATATGGGCGCCCAGATCATCCTTTGCGACCCGCACCGGGCCACCGTCATCGGGCTCGACCGGCGGTCCCAACTTCGCGGCATTGAAATGACCTCCCCGGACATCCGGGCCGGACAGGCCTTGCTTATCGCAGCCCTGTCGGCCAAAGGCCGGAGCGTTATTCACAACGCACACCAGATTGACCGTGGGTATCAGTATATTGATCAGCGGCTGAATGCCCTGGGAGCACAGATCAGGCGGGTATAATATTTAGCGCTTACTTTTTTCGCGAAAGCTCCCTACCTTTGTTTCTTTATTTAACCCTGTGTTAAAACGAATTTGAAGTAATCCGCTTGATTTTCAGAGGAAATGAAGGTTTCGTTGAATTGGATTCGAGAATTTCTCGACCTAGATAAATCGCCCGAAGAAATCGCTGACATACTGACCTCATTGGGGCTTGAAGTGGAAGGATGGGATGTGGTAAAGCCTTCGCCGGTGGACCTGGATAAGGTCTGTACCGGGCGGGTACTTGAATGTGAACGTATTCCTGACACCGATCACCTCTCGGCAACCAAGGTTGATGTTGGCGATGGCACCATCCGCTCTATCGTGTGCGGTGCGCCCAACGTGGCTGCCGGCCAATTGGTATTGGTGGCACTTCCCGGTACAAGTGTGTTGAGTAAAGACGGCCAATTGTTTGAAATTGGCGAACGCAAGGTGCGTGGGGTGCCCTCGCAGGGTATGATCTGTGCGGAAGACGAACTTGGGCTGGGACAGGATCACTCCGGGATACTCGTACTGCCGGACAACACCCCGCTCGGGATTTCAGCAACGCAATATTTTAAGTTAACCACCGACGTCATTTTTGAAATCGGCCTGACGCCCAACCGCGCCGATGCAACAAATCATCTGGGCGTTGCCCGTGATTTACTGGCCTGGGTGCGGCACAACGAAAACCCGAACGCAACACTTCGGATCAACCAGCCACCTGCCCTGCAACCCGAAAACACTTCGCAAACACCGATTGAGGTGCATGTGGAAAACACCGAGGCCTGCCAGCGCTATACCGGCGTCCTGATCCGGGATATAACGGTGCGGGAGAGCCCTGATTGGTTGAAAGAACGGTTGCTTGCCCTGGGGCAACGCCCGATCAATAACGTGGTGGATATCACCAACTACATCCGGCTCGAACGGGGGCAACCGCTGCATGCATTCGATGCCGACCAGATTCAAGGCAGAAAAGTAGTGGTGAAAGCGCTGCCGGAGGGTACCGTTTTTAAAAGTCTGGATGCGGTTGACCGGAAACTTTCCGACCAGGATCTGATGATCTGCGACGGCGCTTCCAACCCGATGTGTATCGGCGGCGTATTTGGCGGTGCCACCAGCGGTGTTACGGAAGCCACCCGGCATGTATTTCTCGAAAGCGCCCGGTTTAACCCAACCTGGATCCGCCGTTCCATGTTGCGCCACAACCTGCGTACCGACGCTGCCTGGACTTTCGAAAAAGGTGTCGACCCCAATGGTTGCCTTCCCGCCTTGTACCGCGCTGCGGAACTGGTTCTTGAACTTGCCGGTGGCTCGGTTGCTTCAACAGTTACGGATATTTATCCGGAACCGGTAGCGCCGGTCAGGGTCCCGGTAGAATACCGCCGCGTGCATGCGCTCATCGGCCAGGCCATACCAAAAGAAACCATTACGGGTATCCTGCAGGCACTGGAAATCGGCATTGAAAATGCCACGGAAAAAGGATTCACTGCCGTTGTTCCCACGAACAAGCCCGACGTAACGCGTGAAGCGGATGTCATCGAAGAAATTCTGCGGGTGTACGGGCTCGATACGGTGCCTATGCCCGGGCTGATGCGCACCAGCATGGAAATTTCGCCCAAACCGAACCCGGATGCTATCCGCAACATCGCTGCCGAATTTTTAGCTGCAAATGGCTTTCACGAATGCATGGGGCTTTCGCTCAGTAATTCGCAGTACTACACTGGTCCGGATGCCTTGCAACCTGTTCCCAAAGAATCCCTGGTTTTTGTGCACAATACAGCAAATCAGGGGCTCGATTGTTTGCGTCCAACGCTGTTGTTCGGGGGGCTCGAAATTATTGTACATAACCAAAACCGGCAGAACCCCAATTTACGCCTGTTTGAATTTGGAAAAACCTATTCCGGGCCGCTTCCGGCAGCCACAGTGGCGCCTTCCGGGCCGCCGACTATCGCCGCAGAAAAACGGGAAGTTTACCGCCTGGCGGTTTATTTGACCGGCACGCACAGCCCGGAAAGCTGGCAACCGGCGCCGAAACCGGTGGTCGATTTTTATACCCTGAAAGCATTTGTTCAAAACCTGCTTGCCCGGCTTGGGGTTTCGGGTTTTCAGGAAACAGTTGTGGAGGAGCACCCTTTCCAGATGGCGCTGCGTTACCATCGCGGCCCGAAGGATTTGGTAACATTTGGCCAGGTACAACCGGCAATCGTCAGGAAGATGGATATCAAGAGTCCGGTCTTTTTTGCCGATTTTAATTTCGACAATGTGATGACGGCTTTAGCCTCCGGCAAAATTCACTTCCAGGAATTAAATAAATTCCCGGTGGTGCGGCGCGATTTAGCCATGGTGCTCGATCGTGCAGTTTCTTTTGCTGAAATTCAACAAGTAGCCAATAAAACAGCGAAGACGCTGCTAAAAGAAATAAACCTGTTCGATGTTTTTGAAGACGAACAAAAAATTGGCGCCGGGAAAAAATCCTATGCGGTTTCTTTTTTGTTTGAAGACACTAAAAAAACATTGAAGGACAAGGAAATAGACGGCCTCATGCAGCAATTGCAGCAGGCATTTGAACAAAAATTACATGCAACTATTCGCAAATAATACAGCCACACCGGCTCTTTTCAAACGTGAAAGGAAAAGGGGGCATTTGTGCATAGTATTCTGGAAATACGCGTTTGATGGATCAGAGAACCTATAAAACCAACGCTGGAAAACGCAGTGTATTGAATTGGAATGGTTTATGCTACTATTTACGATTCAATATAAAATGATCTGCGAAAAACCAGCGTCTCAATTTTACGGCCGATTACATTATGGCATACCAAGCACAATCAACTAATACGATTCAGGTCACCGTCCTGATAGCCGGGCGCCCCTATCTGCTCCATATCAATAAAACAGATGAGGCGCTGATGCACCGCCTGGCCAAAGCGATTAACGACAAAATAACCGCTTTCCAAGACAGCCAACCGTCGCGTGACCTGCAAGATTGTTTCGCGCTTGCTTTGTTGACCTACGCCGTAGAATCGCACCGGGCTAATCAGGCTGCCGGCCTGATCCCAACCTACTGATCTGTAGTTTCCGACGTATTTCCATTTTTAGTCTGATCAGCAGTATTTCGGGTGAGTTGTCTGCCCGGGAGTGCAGGCTAGGTTTTTAACTTTCAGCGAAAACATATTCGCAAGCGACATATATTATTTTCTTTAACGTCTAATGTTTAACCAACCATGGAGATACTAACCGGTGTAATTATAGGCTTGGTTGTCGGTGGCATAATAACGTACATTATAGTTAGCCAGGCAGCCAAGAAGGCAAATTTGAAAGCCATTGAAGAAGGGAACAGGCAGGCTGATCTGGCCATCAAGGAAGCGCGTCTGACCGCCCAGCGTATCACGGATGAAGCATCCACCAAAGCGGATAAAATTGTAAGCAAAGCCGAATCGGAAAACGAACGGATCAAGCAGCAAAAAATCCAGGAAGCAAAGGAGCGCTATGCCCAAATGCGCAGCCAGTTTGATTCGGAAAAAGCGCAACACCAGGTCAAATTGAAAGAAATGGAGGTGGATGTGATCGGCAAGCAAAAAGACCTGCAAATCCAAATGGATGCCTTTCAGACCCGTGTCGACGAACTCAATACCCGCAAGGCCGACCTGGAGAATAAAGAAGTTGAAATAAGCACTTTGCGTGAAAACCTGGACAAGCAGTTGAAAATTGTGCAGCGTAAAAAAGAAGAACTGGATGCAGCCAATGAAGAGCGGATCAAAGCCCTCGAAAAGATTGCGCAGCTTAACCAGCAGGACGCCAAAGATCAACTCCTGGAAGCCGTGCGTGCCAAGAGTGAAAGCGAAGTGATGTCGATTGTAAAAGACGCCGTAACGCAGGCCAATCTGAATGCAAATAAAGAGGCGAAAAAGATCATTATCCAGACGATCCAGCGTATGGCAGCCGAGTTCACCATCGAAAATACAGTGTCGGTGTTCAATCTGGAGAACGACGACATGAAAGGCCAGATTATTGGACGTGAGGGGCGCAATATCCGGGCACTGGAGGCAGCAACAGGAGTGGAGATTATCGTCGATGATACGCCGGAAGCCATCGTTATCTCTTCCTTCGACCCGATACGCCGGGAGGTAGCGCGTTTATCGCTGCAACGCCTGGTTGCCGATGGCCGTATTCACCCGGCCCGTATTGAAGAAGTGGTGGCCAAGGTGCGCAAACAGCTCGAAGAACAGATCATCGAAATCGGGGAACGTACGGTGATCGAATTGGATATCCACGGGCTCAACCCGGCACTGGTACGGATGGTTGGCCGGATGCGTTTCCGTTCTTCCTACGGCCAGAACCTGCTCAAACACTCGGTCGAAACAGCCAACCTGTGCGCAATCATGGCCGCCGAACTGGGGCTAAATCCCAAACAGATAAAAATGGCCAAACGGGCCGGGCTGCTGCACGATATCGGCAAAGTCGCCGAAGAGGAAACCGAACTGTCGCACGCCCTCGTTGGCATGAAACTTTGCGAGGAGTACAAGGAGCACCCGGTTATTTCAAACGCCGTTGGCGCTCACCACGATGAAATTGAAATGAATAATATCATTTCTCCAATCGTACAGGCCTGTGATGCCATTTCGGGCGCACGCCCCGGCGCACGGCGCGAAATTCTGGAAAACTACCTCAAGCGCATCGGCGAACTCGAAGACCTGGCAATGAGCTACGAAGGCGTGGCTAAAGCATTTGCCATGCAGGCCGGCCGCGAACTCCGGGTGATCGTCGAAGCCGATAAAGTAAGCGACCAGTATGCCGACGATCTTTCCTTTATGATCTCGCAGAAAATTCAGGATGAGATGCAATATCCCGGTCAAATCCGGGTGACGGTTATCCGCGAAAAGCGGGCTGTGGCTTTTGCGCGGTAAGGAAAACGGTTAGCGGGTTACCGGTTTGAAGTTTAGCGGGTTGTTGTCCTTTTCAGATATTGGCAACAACCCGCTAATTTTTTTCCAACATCCCTATGCGTATCCGTTCGTGGTATTCGCTTTCCCCGACAAAAAACCAGGTATTACCGCGCCGGAGCAGGGTTTGCGGCAGCAGCGATACATTCGAGCGCGCCGTATTGTCTACGACATGATCAACCGGAGTACCCCGGCTCCCGCATTCGGTGAGCAGGAGTTTGGCATTGGGCCAATTACCCTGGTTCCACAACAGCCACCAGCCATTTTTTGCGTCGGCGACGGCGGCCAGGGAAGCAAAATTTTGCGGATCACCGGTTTGGGTCCGTTGATATTTTTCCACCTCCCGGACTGTGCTAATCCGAAAGGTACTGTCCATCCGCAGCAGTGTGGCTGTTTCTATGCGGCCGGGGCTCATGTTAAAATTCTGCTGTTCAGCCAGTATCCAAGGCCGCCCATCGGCCGTCCAGCGTAACCACCGGAGCATCAGGCCATCTACGGATTCTTTGTTGGCCGCCGATTTTTTTGACAAGTAAACCTTTCGTAAGACACTGGGAAACGGCGCTTGTTTCACAATTGTCCCTTCCGGTTTTTCCGGATCGATCGCATAGATAAAATAGCCTTCAGCGTTGTCGGTACTTTCGTTGCTGTAAAAACCGGCACAGTAAAACCGCCCGTCGGGCCCCTCTGAAATTTCAAAAGACGGTGTAAATTTTTTACCGAGTTGAGGATAAAAATCAGCCGGTGCATCTTGTTCCGCGTTTAGCAGCAAAACAGCGTCCGAATAGGGCTCTGCCTCAACGGCCCATTCTGTATTCCGAAAGAATGCCTGGCCGTTGGCGCCGAAAACAGTCGGCGGCGCTTCATACGGTTGGCCCAGCATACGTGCGCCCGGGTTAAAAATCTGGTAATGTACCAGGACCGCTCCGCTGTTGCTGCAAAAAACCTGGCGCATGGCCCGTGCTCCGGACGCTTCAGGTAGGTTTACGGAGCGTTGCCAAAGCAGTTGCAGATTTTCATCCAATAAAGCAATCGCGATACGGGGCGTCGTCCCTCCGGTCATGTGGTACACGCAGCTGCGGCGCTCATCGGGTGACCGGTTAAACCAGGTGTTGGCAAAGGCAGGAGCACGGTTGGATAAATCTGAAAAAAGAACCTGGGGCGCTGCCGACCATTTCCGGTTTTCGAGGTTTAGCCGGCGGGTGAAAAGCGATTGGGTACCGGTGCTGTTGGGCGCTTCATACACGACGAGCAACACAGTGTCGGTGGCCAATACAAAACGGAAATCTTTGGTGCCGTCTTCAAAGCCGGGTAAGGGTTCATCGTGCAGGCGCTCTCCTCCGGGCGTCAATACTGTGAGTAGCGGCATTGCCGGTGTTTTAGTACCCGCAGCATCTGTTCGACTGTTTTGCCAGCGCAGCAAATGGAAGCCCTGATTGCCCGCATTGAGCAGTAGGAGCGTTCGTTGATCTTTGGCTGTTCTAACCTGTGGAAACCATTTAATAGTTGCCGGTTGGCTATGCAGCACCGTTGTGACCATTACGGTTAGAGTCAGGACTCGGGTAAATCTGTTCATCCCGGAATAAATTGGTTACGAATCCGGTTAAATTAAAAAGGCTGTCGCAGATCAACCTTCCGAATTGATTGAACGGCACTTGTAAAATGGTCAACTGCCGGAACAAACAGGCAAATGCAGCTTAGGCCACTGGATTGTCGTACCATTCCGATTCCACCACGACGTCGCCGGTAAGCAACCGATGCGTAGGGCACTTGTCGGCAATAGTCAACAGGCGTTGTTGTTGCTCCTCATCCAAATCGCCTTCGGCATGCAAGTGACAGCTAATCCGGGTTTGCGCTGGCCTGGCGCCATAATCTACTGTCATTTCAAGTTGAACTAAAATTTTACCAACAGCCCAACCTTTCCGGTCGGCATACATGCGCGTGGTGATCAGCTTGCAAGCTGCCAGGGCGCTCAAAACGAGTTGACTGGGTGTGGGAGCGCTGCCCTGGCCGCCATTATCGACAGGTTCGTCGGCGTGCCATGTGTGGTTTTGTGTGCGCAAGGTGGCGCGGTAATGATCGAGCCCGATGGTACCGGTAAGGAAGTAAGCCATTATTCGTTCGGTGATTTTCGTTAAACCTGCGGTTTGTCCGGCGCCGGCGCGCTGGCGTGGTAGTCGCGTTGGATTCTGGAAGTGTAGTCATCCAGCAGTTCCAGCACCCGGGCACGTTTGGGCGACCGCACAATCAGGCCGATATGGTAGCTCATGTCGGTCATGCGCCAGGCTATTTCAGGGTCGTCAAACTGACTGGTATCCGGCCATTCCTGGCGCGTGAGTGAAACAACGATGCCGGCGTAATCCTTGCCTGTTTTGGGTAATTTATATTTTTGTCCGCTGGCCACGGCATACTCAATGCCGGCCCATTCCCGCCACAAATTTATTCCGCAAGCACATTCAACCATTTCGGCGATGTGCGCCCCGCCAACGCGGGACGATGTTTCCAAAAAGTAGAACTGACCGTCTTCGTGGCATTTAATAAACTCCGTATGACTTGCGCTGTACTGCATGCCAAATGCCTTCATGACCGCGGTATTCAACTCCAGCAGCATTTTTTCATCCTTATCACCCTGTTCCATGATCGCACTGCGAAAAATACCGCCGGCATGTGCGACATCGAAAGGCGGCGCCAGGTATTGCGATGCCCGGGCAAAGATGACTTTACCCTCAGCCGACAACGCGTCAACGTGGTACACATCGCCCGGTTTGAATTGTTCCACCAAATACTGGTGGCGTTCGCTGCCAAGTGTTTCGAGGTGGGCCCAAAGTTCGTCGGCATTGGCCACTTTTTTCATGCCGGTAGCCGAAGCTTGTCCGCGCGGTTTGATAATCCACGGCGCCGGATAATCTTGTGTGAATTGCCGGATATCCTCGTCGTTGAACAGGTCGGAAAATCCAGGCACCCGAATGCCCGACTCCTTCGCTTTGAGGCGCATGGCAAGCTTATCGCGAAAGTGCCGGTAGGTGGTTTGGCCCATACCGGGGCTCCGGAAATGTTCGCGCAGGTGCGCTGCTTTTTCCACATCAAAATCATCGAGTGCAACGATGCGATCAATTTTTGTGTTTCGCATCAGCCAGGCCATTCCACTGATCACATCGTCCATTTTCCATTCATTTTGCGGACCCTGTTCGATATAGAAAATATCGTCGAGGGCTTCGCGCGCCCAAGGCTTGTTTTCCAGTTTTTTGGAGGTTACCAGATATACCGTGGCGCCGGTGGCTTTCATTCCTCTAAGGAAATCATTGCCTTTGAAATAGCTGGAAATACAAAGAAAAGCAGGCGGTCGCTTCATGGTGATGCTGTGTTATTGCGATAGTTTTGATTTGCTGTTTGCTGTACAAATATGCAGGTAATTACACATTAAACCGACATAATATCATACCCGACAAAAAACGAAAAAGTTTTCAAACTGTGCCAATACCACGGCTTTTTTACAGGAATCAAAAAAAAATCGCCGGAGCGATTTTCAAATCTTCCGGCGATAAAAGCATTTAACGAA
Source organism: Lewinellaceae bacterium (assembly GCA_016716135.1). Lineage (GTDB taxonomy): Bacteria > Bacteroidota > Bacteroidia > Chitinophagales > Saprospiraceae > M3007. The sequence goes on from JADJWX010000005.1 coordinate 94,039, forward strand.
ATGGGAAATTTAAACAGGTGGGCAACAGGTGTGCACTCAGTCAGGCATGTTCTTGATTTTGTTTTTTATGCGTTCTCGAAGAGCTTGAGGAGCTCTATGCCTGGGTAGTGAATCGTGCAGTAAAGATCGGAAGGAAGCTTCTTCGGGGCTGTGCTTTTCCTGGGGCACGGGGTCCGTTTCAGACTCTATGAAAAAAGGAAGATCGGCAAGGTCCTGCTGGACATTTTTTAACCCTCTGGTGATGGCGCTTGCCACTTTATTGGGTGATTTGCGTGGATTTTTCATGCTACAAATTAGTTTACGCCAACGCACAGACAATCCGGTTGCTGCCAGCCCCAACCTCCGGATAGCATACAGACAAATGCTATGGCCAGGCTTGGTTGCCAACCAAGGGACAGGCTATTCCACAGCAGTTGTTTTTTATCCATAAAACTGTATGACATGACGGATGCGTTTGGACCGGGACGTAAGTTAAAACACGGCACACAACACGCAATAAATTCCCGGGTAGAACTCCTTTCTGAACGAAAAATCGATTGGTGCTGCATATGTTTCATTTTAACAACGGCCTGAAGTATAGTGCGGTGACTGGTGAAAACTGAATGTTTTTTTTAGAGTGAAACGAAAATAATGTTTGATAAACGATTGGCTTTCTTGGCTTCATGGTGACATATAAGAAGGGTTTACCGCGGAGCAAAGCGCTTAACCGGGTAAACCCTTTTTTGGTCAGGTCAGGAATGCATTGGTGTCGCTGCCATCCACTTGATAGCCTTGCCCCTGTGCATAGCCCCGGAGTTTTTCAGCCAGCATGGTGCGGGCCCGGTGCAGCCGCGAACGGACGGTGCCAATCGGAATATCGGCAATCGCTGCGATCTCTACATAGCTAAAGTCTTCCACATCGAGCAGAATGACCAGGCGAAACTCCGGCGACAAGGCATTGATTGCCTTTGTCACCTCGTCGCCGATGAGGCGGCCACCCATTTCCTCGTGCAACCCGGCATAGGCCGGAGTCACGGGCTCATCCTCGTTGTGGTACACCACGATGTCTTCGTAGTCTACTTTGCGCGGTTCGCGTACCGTCGAACGATACTCATTGATAAACGCGTTGCGGCAAATCCGGAACAACCACGCCTTGGCATTGGTGTCTGGCTCATAGCGGTTGATAAACCGCCAGGCTTTCAGGAAAGTCTCCTGTGTAAGGTCTTCCGCGCGCGTCGTGTCGTTTGTCAGGCGAAGCGCAAACGTGTACACAGCATCCATGAGCGGGTAAAACTCCTGCTCAAAAACATGGTGATAAGCTGCTTTTGTTTGTTCGTTTGCCATGATGGTAAAAGTTGCCATTTCAGGTGGTTTTGATTAAGGGTGAAGCTGCGCGCAATTCACCGTATAAAAAAAGGAAACCGACACAGCGGGTACAAAAGTTCCCGGGATTTGAAAAAAATGCAAAAAAAAAATCGCCGGCCTGAATTCCCAGGCCGGCGATCATTTCTGTAATTGCCACAAATACAGGGCGTTAGAATGAGGTGTTTGCCAGGTCAAACCGGAAATAAATATTTAGTCCAAAATTAGTCATGCGCGCCTGCCGCACGGTTTCGTTGGTCACGTCCAACTCGTAAAACAATTCGGCGCCCACAGCAGCCCGTTCGGCAGCCCCGAGTACGTGGCCGCAGCCGACCTTCAGCGCGAGCAGGTTACCCGACTGGGCCCCGAGAGGTTTGGACGGGTTGTAAAATGTAGCCAGGTGGTCGCGGGCTTCTTTGCTGGTGCTGAACGTAATGGTTTCGGCCCCAAAGCCGGCGTCTTTAAACACGCGTTTGAAACCGGCATGCCCCGAAAAAAAGAAATCCATATCGATTGGATGGAAATCCTTACCCAAACCCAAGGTCATCGCAAACATCATTTTTTGATAACTGGAGGGCGACGACATGTACTCCATGTTCAGAAATACAGGGAACAGTTTGTGGGCAAAGTACAGGTTCAGGCCATAGCGCGGTTGCAGATAGGACGTGCGCAGGCCATAGTCCTGTTCAAAATCGGGCCACTCATAGGGGTCAGGATCGTGGCTGATCTTGACCAGTTCATAAACCTCCACCAGGTTCGTGGAATTAAAATGGGTATTGTGATACAACTTGGAACCACCAAAATTAAGGCCCAGCCGGACAAACAGATTTTCCCTTTTTTGGGCCGTAGCCGCGAGTGTCAGGAGTAAAACGGCAATTAGCGTACAGGTTTTTTTCATCATAGCGTTTTTGATAATGACAGAATACAGACTCACCTAACCGAAGGATCAGGTGTGGCGGTAAAAACAATACGATTACGAGGGATTACTCGCATGTAGCAAAAATCATACCGGGGAGGCCGGTTTATTCACACGCGATGTGCTTTCCATGCGGGTTTGCGGAAACAAGGCGCTAAAGTACAGTCTTTCTCATAATCAGCTGATTATTAAGTGTTAATTCTTGCTGCCACAAATCTATACTAAATGGTGTAGCGCACATATTTAATCGTCCTTCCGGCTGCCAGGTGCATGGATTCATAGCGTGTCTGAATGGCCAGTTCCGGAAAGGCCAGCGCTGTCGCGTAAATGTCGGCGTTCGTGTACAACAACCGGCACTGCGGGTCGGCGGCAATTGTGTCGAGTGTAAACTGATAAAAGTCCGGATCGTCGTGTTTTAAATGGACCAATCCGCCCGGCTGCAATATCAGCCGGTATTTTTCCAGAAAAAAAGCAGAGGTCAGGCGTCTGTTTGCCTTGCTGTTGCGCGGAAAGGGATCCGGAAAAGTGATCCAGATTTCAGCCACCTCCCCGGGTGCAAAAAAATGTTCGATAATCTCAATCCGCGTACGCACAAAAGCGACGTTCGGGAGCTGCTCGTCCAGGGCCATTTTGGCGCCCTTCCAAATGCGGTTGCCTTTCAGGTCGATGCCGATAAAATTGCGGTCCGGAAACTGCCGGGCAAGATTCACGGTGTATTCACCGGCTCCGCAAGCCAGTTCCAGTGTGATCGGCTGTTCATTTTTAAAATATAATTCTTGCCAACGCCCCCGAAAATTGACCGGCTGCATGCCTACGCCAACCAACTCGGGCTTACGCACGTCGTAGCACTCGAAAACATTGGGAAAGGTGAGAATGTCGGCAAACTTGCTGAGTTTGTTCTTGCGGCTCATTGTTTTAATCGTCCGGTCATGTCCAGGATTCCGGCAGCTACTTTTACGGCTTCTCGGGTGTATTCGCGGTAATCGATCGCCCCGATTCGCTTTTCCCGTTCCAACCCCGCAAGGTTGCGCTTCAACACGCGCACCTCATCTTGCTGACTTGCTGACACGTTGGCCAGCAACAGATCAAGGGCATCGCTGAGGCGGTTAGCTTCCACATGTTGACGGATTTCCCGGATGATCGCTTCCATAATTCAGGGCAAAGTTACGGTGGCTTTTACACTCGGAACGAAAAACGGAGGCAACTCCTCGTGGCCAATAATCGCAATAGACGGGAAATAGGGCCGCAATGCAGCCTGCACGGCATGGCGCAGGCCACTGGGCACCAAAAATACCGGCTGCTGGAGCTCAACCGCTGTTTGTTCAACTATCTGTCGAAGCAAGTGATAAAATGTGCTGCCCGGCCTTGGTATTTCCCGCCCCAAAAAGCCTTCCCGAAAATCGCGCAGCACCGCCGGGCCAAAAGTCATGCAAGGCAAAACGCCGCCTTTCAGGTGCGGGTAAACAACCGGATACTTCAGGTTGGCGCGCACCTGCCCGGCCAGTTGTTGAACATTGGGGCCAGCGACCACAGCTCCGGGTGGTACCACAACTACACGGCTTACCGGCGGGAAATAAGGCAAAAACAAACTATCGTCAACGGCCACCGGACCGTCGATGCGCAACAACACGTCGAGCACTTCCGTCATATTCCGAATGTTCACCCGTTCGCTGAGCAGATGCCGGAGTATTGCACATAATTGGTGCGTTGGCCATTGCTCGCGGATCATGACGATCAATGCGCGGTTGCTTTCCGCGATACTATCCAACTGCGCCTCCAGCAAACCCGCGTTGACAAACCAACCCGCACATTGCCGCACCCGGAAGTCGAGCCGGTTCATAATGTCTGCTGCGGGGGCCGGATGGTTTTCCGGGTCATACTGCACAGGTAAAATCAGATCGTTGAGTTGCAAGCGGAAATGGCCCGGGGCCAGTGTCTCGTCAGTTTCGAGCACAATTTTGGGCAGGATCACGCCGAGACTTTCGTAAATCTCCCGATAGAAATCCGAAAGCCGATTTTCCAGATTTTCAATGGCCGGTTGCACAATCACCCGCAGCCGCAACATTTCCAGTTCGCCGATCAATTCCTCAAACGCCGTTTCGACCGCTTGGCCGGGTGTCCATTTTTCAAAACAAGCAGCCAAACGTGTCAGACTGAACCCGTTTTGTAGCAACAATTCCGCCAGCGTACGCCAGTCGGCTTCCGGTGCGGTATTCCAGGGCATGGGCGATCGTTGGCTGGACAGGCAGTGTGCACGCAAGCTGCGCAATTGTTCGCTGTCGATCAGGCTGGTCCGGTTAGAAAAAATGGCCTCCGCGATGCGGTAGGCGAGATCAGCCGGGGCATGCCCGGCATTGACCACCGGAACGGGCACTTGCCGGCCACCCAGTTCCAGTGAAAAATCGAACAGGTCGGCGGGCTCGGTGCTGAGTTGCACGCTGAACTGTGGTTTGGCAGGCAAACCCAGTGCCGGCCAAAAATCAGAAAGCCCGGCTTCTACCGCTGCCTGCACCGCCGCCACATCCGGAGCTGCTGCGCCCGGTGCGGGAAAAAGGGTGGCGGTTATGTTGAATCGGACTGGCATAATTTCAGTTATTGGTCTTTTCCCGGTGAAATGTTCGACTGGAAATCCGAATAGGTTTGCATAAAAAAAGCATCATCGCTGGCGTCGATAACGAGGGGAGCCAAAAAACGCTCCGAAGCGCCGGCGGGCAATTCCGCAGTTTTCAGCACCGGAATTTGCGGCAACGCCGCCAGCACACTGCGCAGGTAGGGGCGCAACTGCTCCTGGTGGGTAACCAGCGCAATTTGCTGCCCTTCATGCTCCTGGGTTTTTCGCACAATAGCGCCCATAAAACTGCGCACAAAATCCAGCGGCAGCGCCAATGCCCGGGCATTGCCCGCCCCGGTCAGGAAACCCGTCATGTGTTGCTCTTCCCGCTCGCCCAGGCCAATGTAGCGGTATTCGGCTTGCAGGCCGGGCAGGGTGGCGCGCACTTTTTCCCAAAGCCGGATTTGCTCGACAGCCACCGCCACTGGCTGCCGGACACCTTCGAACAGGCGGTATTGCCGGTGCAGCTCGGGCAGGGGCGGCAGGGGTGTTTGCTCGGCCAACAGGGCCATCACCACGCGGGTAAAATGCACGAGCTCGGCATTGGGCAGCAAGGGTACTTCTTTGTCTACATCCCAATAATTGACAAACAGATCGAGGCAATAATTGCTGACAAAATGCTCCAACTGTTCGAGCACATCGGCCATCCTGGGCGTTTCGTTTTCGGCCAGGGGCAGGCGGTCAAGCCAAACCGGCGTTTCATACAGCCGGAACTGGTACACCCCGTCGCCGTCGGTAATGTCGCGGTAGCGCACCCCGGGCAGGGTGATGGCAAAACGCTCCCGGATGCGGTTGCGCAGCGCGTCGGTGAGCGCCAGCATTTCCGGTTGCAGGGAGACAAAATCAGTCGTGATCTGGCTCAACAGGGGCTGGCCAACTTCCACATGCAACTGGTACAGCGTAGGCAAATTAGCCAGATGCGGATTGTGCCGAACGAGGGCCAGCTGCCGCCGTTTTTTGACAATGGATGCATCCTGCGGCGCGAGTCCGGCCGCAGTGTCCAGCGCTTTTATGGCCTGCGCATAGGTGGCTTCTTCGGGGTTTGCCCGGTACAGTTTTTCCAGGCAGTCGAACTGGTTGGTATAATACACCGGTTCCAACGGTTCGAGGCCGGATGCTTTTTGATAAAACGGCAGCGCATCGGCATATTGCTCAAGGTAATAATTGACGTGGCCCTGGCGGTTGGCAATGCCCGCGGCGATGTCGGACGGAATGCCCTTGCGCGCTTTGGCGGTGCGTTCCAGCACTGCAATGGCCTTTTCCGGTTGAGGGGGCTCGGTATTTTTATACAGGTTTTGGGCGTATTCGTACAGTTCGGCCAGCGCGCCGGAATCGTCGAAGTGGTCGAGTGCCCAAGCCTGGAGCAGCGCGTTTTCCGCGTCGCCCGGGCGATCCAGATTTCGCAGGCAGCGGCCGGTCATCACCAGGGTGAAGCGTTCCCAGGAGGGGATGATCTCCTGCATTCGTTGGTAAGCCTGGAGCGCGGCATCCCAGTTTTCCAGGGCTTCGTTGGCCCGGGCAATGGCCAGGCTGCACTCCCAGGCGTCGGGGGCTTTTTTTTGCGCAGCATCAAAATCAACGAGGGCTTTTTCCGCCTCCTTTTGATAATCCAGGTAAAAATAACCGCGGTTCAGGAGCGCCACGATGCCTTCGGGGTACTGTTCCATCGCCGTACGGTGGCAGGCTTCCGCTTTTTGAAAATAATCTTCGCCCTGCAACTGGTAAATACCACCCAAATCGGTGCGCGTCAGGAAATTGGTGTTCGGGTCGAGCAGCTCCACGGTTTCCATCAGCGCAGTCAGTTCATTTTCTTTTTTGGCAAACATTTCTTCTTTGCCAAACAGGTCGATCAGGCGCGTGTAGCACTGCCCGTAGCCGGGCCGCTTGCGACTGGCCATGCGGTACAGATTTTCCGCCTCGGCCAACTGGCCTTTTTCAACCAGCACGTCGGCTTTTTGGATGCTCGAAGCAATGTGGTCAGGGTCCAGTGCCAGGGCTTCTTCAGCCAATGCCAGCGCCCGGTCCGCATCTTTTTCCCCGCTTGGTCCTTTCAGGTAATATTCGATCAGGCCATGGAGGCCCAGGGATTTGCCTTTGAGCAGACTTTGGGCTTTTTCGAACAACCCTTTGGCTACTTCGTATTTGTACTGAAAATACAAGTCGATCTGGCCGCAAACATAGTGGTGGTAGCCGCGTTGTTCCTGCGGCAATGTTTCATCGGCGGCCAACTGTTCAAAGACCGGGCGGGTTTCCACCCAACGCCGGTCGAGAAACAAATGGATGAACTGCCGGTAGCGGTCCAGTTTTTTTCCAAATTTCCGGTCGAGTTCGGGCGCCGCGCAAAGTGCCTGCAAGGCCTGCAAACGCCAGTGGAAACTTGCCTCCGAGAAGGCGGCCACCCAGCGCTGCCAGGCATCGCCGTCGCCGGTTTGTAAAATCTGTTCTGTGAAAATGCCGGCCAGCGCGTCGTAAAATGCCTGCCGGAGCAATTGAAGTTCCTGGGCCTTGTCGCCCGTTTGAATGTTTTCGCCGATGAGGTCGTCCAGGCGGTCCCACTGTTTGTACAGGTCAGGTTCGGTGGTCAACAGGTTTTTTACCCGGTTCATTTGTCCGGCAAATGCATACATGTCGCGCCCTTCGAGCGCGGCCCGGCGGTATGCTTCTGCGACTATGGGATCAAATGACGGCATTGTTTAAAATCGGGTTTTACAATTTATCCGGACAAATCAATCCGGTCTTTTTGTTTGGGTTGTGTTGGCGTATCGGAGGCCCGCCCGGCGTCTGTTTTTTTGCGGATCAGGGCAGGCAAATTGTTCGTATCGAAATATTCGAGAATCCTAAAGCCCAGGTTTTTGAACAGGCGCGAGCGCTCGCGGATATCAATTTCGGCGGTTCGATAGGCTTCGTTGGTGCGGTTAAACTCGGCCAGCAGGTTGCTCACCTCGTTGAGGTACATGGCGGCGGTAGCCATATCGGCTTCCGGCGAGCGGGTGATAGCGCTCAGGATCTCCTTCAGCCGATTGAGCGCCACGTCGAGTTCGTTTTGTTCCACATGGCGGCGGATTTCCCGGCCGTACCATTCCAGTTTTTCGCCGAGGTCCATCTTTTGGAGTTGGGCGGCATCGGCGTCGGCTTGTTGTTCGGCGGGCACGTCGGTCAGCAGGCTGAAGTGCAGCTTGCCGGCAGGGTCGAGGCTGACGTACAGTGTGGGGCTTCCGAAGGCATTGGCCTCGGTGATGTTGCCGAAGTTGCGCACCAGCTTCACGCGGCTTTCCCGCACCGCAGCGGGCACGCTTTGCCGGTTTAGCAGCTGTCCGTACAACTCGCGGATGAAGGCCATGGAGCCTTGTTCGCTCATGGGGTGCTGAAAACTGAGCAGGTAGGGTATTTGTTTTTGCGCGAGGTCCAACAGCAATCCGCTGCGCGAAATGGGGCAGCGGTGCAGTTGCACACCCTCGGGTGTTTGCAGGATGAACAGCGCCGGCGGGTCGGCGGCGAAACAATTGGCAAAAGCCTGGTAGGGTACGTAGTCGACCTCCTGGCCGTCTTTGGGGCAGGCCACCACCTCTTCGTCGCGTTCGTCGGTGGTCACATGGCCGATGAAATGGACCACGTCCGGCTTGAAATCGGCATTGTCGCGCTCGCGGATGGGGTCGTTATCGGGTTCCAGCATTTTTTCCTGAAAACGTTCGAGGAAGCTGCCAAACTCCACGGCCCGCCGCTGGAGTTGAATTTGCTGTACCTCGGCCTGGCGCGGCTGGTAGAGCACGCGCACCTGCACGGGATGGTCTTGCCCGGCGGCGTAGATCAGGTTTTCGTATACCCGAAGAATCCGGAAAATGTACGATTCGCGGTAGTTGACAAAGGCGCCATCCGACTTGCGCAAGGCATCGGGTTCCGGCTCGCTGACGATGAGGAGTATGCGCAGCGACTCCCCTTTTTTTACCGGTACCGGTGCGGCGGCGGGCTTTGGCAACGCAATGGTGCGCAAAAAATCGGCGCCGGGGGTATCGTTGGTCGCCAGGTCCAGATTTTGGTAGCTGAGAAATTCCCAGGGCAGTTCGGCCAGTTCGGTATAGGGCGGTTGCGGGGAAAAACTGAACGTGAAGCAGGCCCGCCCGCCGGCCTCGGCGCCCACGAGTTTCCAATGTTTTTCGAACAACTGCTGCACCGCCTCGGCCTTGGCGCCGTCGGGAGCGGTCATGTTGAGCAGGCTGGCCTGAATGCCGCCGATCTTGCGGATAAATTCCCGGTCGGGGTGGTAGGCGTTGCGGCGGCCACCGCGGGTCATCAGGCGGTGCAAGACGTTGAGTGCGCTGAAGAGGTTGTCTTCAAAATTCAGCGGCGACCGGGCTTCGTCGAGCACGGCGCCATCGGGGCCGGCTACCTGGAGCCGGACGGATTTGTCGGCAATATGAAAATGAAAGTAGTGCAGTTTGTTTTCGATTAGGTAACGCGAACAGCGTTGTTCGCATGTTTAGGTGATCAAAAGTAGGAGAAATTTGGGGTTTTTAAGAAAAGAAGCTCCGAACAGAAGCCGGTGCAACCCTTTTTTCCAAATCGGCGTTTTAAAAAAAATCAATTTTGCCCGGAAGGCTGTTAACACTTTTTGTCCAAGCAGAAAAAACCTTGTGCTGCAGCATGAAATTCGGTAGCAACTCTGACGGTTGAATCCCCCGCCTTTCCCCTACCTTCGCCGCCGGAAAAAATCCGCCCAACCCAACACATGAACTTCCTCACGCTAGAAAACGTCACCAAGTCATACGGCGAAAAAGTCCTGTTCCAGGGCATCAGCCTGCACATCGACAAGGGGCAAAAAATCGGCCTGATCGCCAAAAACGGCACCGGCAAAACCACGCTCATGCGCGTGATCGCCGGGCGGGAAAGCTCCGAAGGTGAGTCGGCCAGGGTGACGTTGCGCAAGGATATCCGCATCGGCTGGCTCGATCAGGACCCCGATTTTCACCCCGACCAGGATGTGCTCGGCGCCGTGCTCGACGACAGCATCCCGCTCGTGCGCATGGTGCGCCGCTACGAACACGCCCTGGCACATCCGGAAAATACCGCCGAGTTGCAGGAGGCCATCTCGGCCATGGACGAACACCAGGCCTGGTCGTTCGAATCGAAGGTGAAGGAACTGCTTTTTCGCTTCGGCATGCACAACCTGGAGCAACCCGTGCGTTCGCTTTCCGGGGGGCAGGTCAAGCGCCTGGCCCTGGTGAAGGTGTTGCTCGACGAACCCGATTTTCTCATCCTCGACGAACCGACCAACCACCTCGATGTCGAAATGATCGAGTGGCTGGAGGAGTACCTTCAGCAACCGGGCATTACCCTGTTCATGGTGACGCACGACCGGTATTTCCTGGAAAATGTTTGCGACAGCATCATCGAACTCGACGGCGGCCAACTCTACCGCTACAAGGGTAGCTATTCCGACTACCTGGAGAAAAAAGCCATGCGCGAAGAAGTGGAAAGCACCACCTACGAGCGCCAGAATAAATTGCTGAAACGCGAACTCGACTGGGTGCGCCGGAGCCCTGCGGCCCGTACGTCCAAGTCGAAAGCCCGGGTCGATTCGTACTACAACCGCAAGGAAGCCAACGAAGCCCTGAAAGTCAAAAAAGAAGAAATGTCCATCCAGATCAAGGAAAACTGGCTGGGCAGCAAAATTGTGGAGTGCCACAACATCGGCAAGCGCTACGGCGACAAGGTGCTGATCGAAAATTTTTCCTACAAGTTCAAACGCAAGGAACGCGTGGGCATCGTAGGTCCCAACGGCGCCGGCAAATCCACTTTCCTCGAACTGATCACCAAAGGCCTGGAACCCGACACCGGCAAGGTGGTCGTGGGCGACACCATCGTTTTCGGCTTTTACCGGCAGGAGGGCATCCAACTCAACCAGGACAAACGCGTGATCGATGCCGTGCGCGACATTGCCGACGTCATCCCCCTCGAAAAAGGCAAGGAACTTACCGCGGCCCAACTGCTCGAGCGCTTTCTCTTCAGCCGTTCGCAGCAGCAGGTGTACGTCAGCCAACTCTCCGGCGGCGAACGGCGGCGCCTCTACCTGCTCACCGTGATCATGCGCAACCCCAACTTCCTGATTCTCGATGAGCCGACCAACGACCTCGATGTGCTCACCTTGCAGGTGCTGGAAGATTTTCTGGAAGAATTCCCCGGTTGTGTGGTGATCGTGACGCACGACCGCTATTTCATGGACCGCCTGGTCGACCATCTGTTCGTATTCGAGGGCCACGGGAAAATCAAGGATTTCAACGGCACCTACGTCGAATACCGCATGCAAAAACGCGCCGCCGCCCAGCAATCCCGCACCGATCAAAAAGCGGAAACTAAAGCCGACGCGCCCTCAACCGCAACGCCCGCAGCCGGCCTCACCAATACCGAGCGCAACGAGATGAAGCGCCTCGAAAAAGACATCGCCCGCCTGGAAAGCCGCAAATCCGAGATCATGGCTCGGTTCAATGCCCCGGATCTGGACGCCGGCGAAGCCACCAAACTTTCTACGGAACTGGGCGACGTACAAAACCAGCTGGATGAAAAAGAAATGCGTTGGCTGGAACTGGCGGAACGGGGGTGAAACTCGTCCTACGGCTCAAAGCCGTAGGACGAGTAAGGCCACTCCATGTGCTCCGTGCCTCCATGGAATTACCAATTCAGGTACAAATTACGGCAGTAACACCTGATCGATCACGTGCACCACGCCATTGAGCGCGAGCAGATCGGTCAGTACGATATTCGAACCCATTGCATTGCCGTCCCCTTTCACCATGGCGCCGCTGGCCAATGAAATGTTGAGCGACTTACCGGCGAGCAAGGTTGGTACCGTAATGTTATTGCGCAGGTCGGCGGAGAATACGCGGCCGCCTACCACGTGGTAGCGCAATACGCTCCGCAGGGTATTGATCGTGGCCGGATCGGTTATACTCTTGATGTTGTCGGCATTGTTCAGCGGAGCCGGCAGCGCTGCAAAGGCAGCATCGGTCGGGGCAAAAACGGTGGCATTGGTAGTCGGGCTCATGAAAACGTTGGCCAAACCGGTTTTTTTCAGTGCGGCGGTGAGGGCCGTGAAATTATTTTTCAGCGCGATTTGAGTGACGTCTTGCGTTGGGAAAAACAGCACTTTGTCGATAACGTGAATTACCCCGTTGTCGGCAAGCACATCGGCGGCGATCACCTTGGTGTTGCCATTGATAAACACCCCGCCGGCTACATCGCGGCCTACGTAAAGCATATTGCTGTTGGGCGTTGCGGCGGTTTTGAATGTTTTATAGGCGCCATTGGCCAGCTGTGCCGCAGTGCGGGCGCCCGGCGCTACGTGGTAGCGGAGAATCTGGCCCAGGGTTTTGATCTGGCCGGGGTCGGAAATGTTGCTTATGTTTTGCGCATTGTTGAACGGGGCCGGCAGGGCAGCGAAGGCGGCATTATTTGGTGCAAAAACCGTAGCGTTCAAATTGTCGCGGCTCAGAAATTCCGCCAGATCAGCCTTGAGCACGGCAGCAACGAGCGTGCTGAAATCGGGATTGGAAACGGCGATGTCAACAATCGTTCCGCTGGAACGGCTGGAAGCAACGCCATTGGCAGAAGATATTGCAGGGTTTTCAACCAGGGCGTCTTTCTGACAGGCTGTGAAGCCCAAAATCAGCGTAAACAGGAGCAGAAAAAGTACATTTGTACGTTTGGCAAAGGACGAGTGTTGCATGGTAAGGACGTTTTTTTTGATTGTTTTGTTTAATTATAATTCTTTTGAAAAATTCAATTGTTAAACAAAACGGATTTGTCCCGGTTCAGAACCGCCATTTGATTTTGGTCAAAATGCCACTGCCTGGCAATTCATCGAAAATATTTAAACCTTTTGCCATGCTGCAATTGTTTCACGTGGTTTGCGTGCTGCTCCCGCTTACGTTGGTTGCACAGGAGGATGTTCCGGCTGCTGTAAACAAGGAAGACTTTCCTGCGATTGACGCCCGCGCTACCGGGATGGCGCTTAAGGATCAAAACATAATTGTATTAACCGACTCTCTGCTGGCTCCCTATACAACCGACCGGGAAAAAGCGCGCGCCATTTATGCCTGGCTGGGTGCGCACATTGCCTACGATTGCGGCGGTGAAAACCGGCTGGCCGAAGAGCCGGAGACTGCTGTGCATCCGCTGTATTACACCCAACAACAAGTCGAAAATATCCTGAAAACCCGCCGTACCCGCTGCGACGGCTATGCGCTGCTGTTCAAGTTGATGTGCAATCTGGGTGGCATCTACTGCTCCCGCCTGGAAGGCTATGCGCGGTTTACTGCGGAAAAAGTCGACCCTGCCACGGTGCATCCCAACCATGCCTGGAATGCCGCTCTGCTCGATGGCAACTGGTGCGAAATTGATGTGACTGCCGGCGCGGGAAAGTGCGCGGGCAGTCGCTTTCACCGGCAACTGGACGATGCCCACTTCTGCATGTCGGCAAAACTGCTGGAGCAAAAGTATATCCTCATCGAAGATGAACGCCAGTCGCAGTACCAGGGAAGGGTGATTTTGAAATTTTAGGCTTTGTTGGTCTTTCGGGCGCTGGGCCCACCCCCACCCCCGACAGGGATGGGGGTGGGGTGACGCACAAAAGGCCGAAAATGTAATGCAACGGATTTGTGTGTAATGGGCAGGCTCAAAGTCGTTGGACAAGCAGGCTCGCGCTGAAAGATCAATTCAAATCTTCCGCACCTTACCCGATCCGGAAATGCTTGAATTTAACGACGGATTACCGCGATACTCCACATTGCCGCTGCCGCTGATCGTCACCTGGAGCGATTCGCTCACCTCCAGGCGCACATCGCCTGAACCGGTGATCGTTACATCAGCTGTGAGTACCGGGCATCCGAGGGCATCGAGATTGCCGCTGCCGCTGATGGTGCATTTCAGGTGGTCGGCGATGCCGTCGATAGAAATATCGCCACTGCCGGTGATGAGGGTTTGGATTTCATTAAAATTGGCGTTGAAAATTTTCATGTTTCCGCTGCCGGAAATGCGGAGATCCAGTTTGTCGCCGGAAATAGCATCGGGAACATCCACGTTAACCGAGCCGGAAATTTCAACACCTGCCCAGGCCGGCGCCGAAACCGTAATTTTCAGGTTGTCCACGTCGTACACATCGCGGTCGAAGTGGATTTTCAGCGTGCCGTTGTCGTTCAGCGTAACCAGGTAAGCGATGATGCTTTCCTCACAGGTCACTTCGACATGAAAAACCGAATCGACGCGCAATTCCAACTGGCCGTTGGTGGCGATATCCACAGCATGGAAATTTTTTACATCCCGCACTTCCGTGACGAGGTCGCCTTTGCCTTTGATGCCCAGCACATCGTCGCAGGCGCTAAAGGTCCAGGTTAACAGGGCTAAAAAAATGAGGGCGGGTACTTTTTGCATGTTCTTGATCATAGCGAATCGTAGTTTTTGAAAAAAAATGGGTTTTGTGTTTACGTTTGATCATAGGACACGCTGGATAGATTTTACCCTGACGCGCAGGGTGCATTTTTTTTAAAAACGTATGCGCACGGCAGCCGTCCAACCCCACCACGCTGAAAGCCAGCCGTCGGCACTTTGGCTGTCGCTCAACCGGTCGTTTGACACCACCCGTTTGCGCAAGGTTGCAGTGCCCAGGCGGTTCGGGTCGGCGTAAAACAGGTTGGCAGTGGGGCCGCCGGCAATGGAAAAGTGTTTGCCAAAATTTAGGTCGAGCGCCAGGGCTGCCTGGTCCCATTCCTGGATGTGATTCGTATGGTCGCCCTCGTTGAGGTGGCGGTGGATGAGGTCGAACGAAAGTCCGCTCCAACGGGTCAGCCGTGCCCGGGCGCCTAAACCGGCGCCATAGGCCCAAAAGCGATTGCTGTTGGGACTATCCGGATCGAAGCCTGCGGTGAGGATAGTGTAAAGCGCCGGTACGCCGGATTTGAACGCCGCGTTGGCAACAAATACATCGTTGGCACTCAATTCCAACACTACATAACCACCCCGTTTGGACAGGTTGATCAGACCCAATTGCATACCGCGGATTTCCCGGGCATAGTTGATCAAACCAATTTGGACGCCGCGGGCAAGGCCGGCCCGGTTGAAAATACCCGCCACCTGAACGCCCTGCAAACTGTCGGCCGTGTTGGCAATACCGGCCGCCTGGAATGCACTCTTGTGGGCATGGTTGACGATGCCGGCCAACTGGACGCCGGGTTCGCCCCGCAAGGCCACATTCGTAATGCCCGCCGCCTGCAAAGAGCCGGTCGAAGTAAACCCGGCATAATTGCCGATGCCGCCAAACTGGGCGCCGCGGAGCGTGTGGCCTGTAAAATTGTAAATCCCGGCAAACTGCGCCCCCCGGGCCGTATTGCCCAAATTGTTGAACAAACCGGCCGCCTGTACCCCGCTCAAACTGTCGCCAGTGATGTTGAACAGGCCGGCCGCCTGAACGCCCGAAACATTTTCGCGGTTGATATTGCCCAGGCCGCCGACTTCCACGATGCGGTTGCCACGGGAGTACCCGGCGAAAATGTTCAACGAGTAATCGTTGACAACACTGCCGCTCATGCGGTGGTTGGTGCCAATGCCTGGCAACACAGACAGTTGCGCGCGCCGGTGCAGCGAATCGCGGACATTCAGGGTGGAAAGTTTTTGCGAGGAACGCACAAAAAAATCTTCCAGTTCCACCGCCACTTTTGTCAGTTCTTCCTCAAAGGTCGGTTTTGCCGGCGGCGGAAGCGAATCGATGTACATGTCCAACTTGACCAGCCGGGGCGTTTGGGAACTGACCTGCAACACGGTATCCCGGTATTCCAGTTTGGACACCACGATCTCCGAACGTTCGTTAACCGGCAATTCGTAATAGCCATGCCGGTCGGTAGTGGTGGAGCGCAGGGTTTTGCGGTCGTACACCGTCACGTTGGCCATGCGTTTCCCGGTTTTTTGGTCGGAGATGTAACCGCTGAGTTTTTGCTGGGGCTTCTTTTGCCGCTTCAAAATCAGGTATTCCCCGCTTTCCTTGAAGGTATAGTCGTCGCCCAGCACAAACAGGAGCGTTTCGCGCACCGACCAGCCCTCGGCGGCCAGCGTCACCCGGCGGTTTGCATCGAGAATATTGGCATTGTACGACCATTCGAAACTGCCTTCTTTGGCAATCATGGCCAGGGCTTCTTTCAACGGCGTCTGGTCAAACCGGACCGTAATGGTACGCTCCAGTACATCGGTGGCATGCAAACCTGCTCCTGAGGCCAGAAACAGGATCAGCAACAGGCCTGCAAACCGGATATTGTTTTCATAGCGCATTGTTATTGCCTTTTTTATTCACAGCCCTCGCCGACCAGGATATAGCCTTTTCCCGATTTTTCAATTTTAAAAGAAAAAGACTCGGCCACGAGATTCAGCACGCGGTCGAGGGTAAGGTTGTTGTAGCGGGCGGTGAGCGGGCAGTTTTCCAGTTGTTCATTGTTCAATGAAATTTCCACACCGTAAGCCTCGCTGAGCTGTTTGACCACCATTTGCAGGGGTGTGGCGTCAAATCGGAAAATTCGATTTTTGAAAACTGGTGTTCCCTGCTCCTGCACGGTACGTTGGAGCACCGCTTTGGCACGATCGTAAGTAGCCTGTTCACCGGGGCCGAGCAGCAGCTCCTGCCTGTCTTTACGCACGTGAACTTTCCCTTCGGTTACGGTCACGACGACCTTGCCGGCATCGTTAAAATTATCGACAGTGAATGCCGTACCGACCACCTGCACCTGCACGTCCTGAACTTCGACCACAAAAGGCCGGGTGCTATCGGGCGCAACTTCAAAATAGGCCTCACCTTCCAGGCGCAGGCGACGTTCGCGGCGGTTGAATGTTGCAGGCAGCGTCAGTGCGGAGTTTTGTTGCAGCGTGATCACCGACCCATCGGTAAGCGTGTCGGTTAAAACGGTTTCGGCGGCAGCCATCCGCACCGGTTCGGGCGTACCAGTCGTCTGCCACCAATACACTGCCGCTGCAGCCAGCAACAGCACCGCCGCAGCCCGGAGCCAGAATGTGCGGTAACGGCTCATCGAAACCACTTTTCCCGTTCCACGCAAGTTGTTTTTTACGTTTTGCAGGGCCGCTTCGGTATCGACGGTCCGGGGCGCCGGCGCAAGTCCCGAAGCAGAACGCTCCCAAAGCCAGACCAGATCCGACAGGTACTGCTCGTTTTCAGCTGATTCGGCCAGCCAGTTTTGCACCACCCGTTCTTCATCCGGTGAACATTCACCGGCGAGGTATTTGGCCAGCAGGCTGTCTATTTTTTCGTCAAAATTGTTCATTCAAACGCAGGTTTACGGATCAAAAAAAATCAACCAAAAAGCTTCCAAATGCTCAGCACACCAATCAGGGTGACCAGGTAATCGGCCAGTTGCACGCGCAACACACGCAGCGCCTTGCCCATTTGGGTTTCCACCGTTTTGATGGAAATACCCAACTGATCGGCAATTTCCCGGTACTTCAGCGCTTCAAAACGGCTCAATTCAAACACATGCCGGCACTGCGGCGGCAGGCTGTCGAGCGCCTGCTGGAAGCGTTCGCGGAGTTCGGGTGTTGTGTCGTCGGGCTGGGTAAGCATCGTGTCGGGTTGTTGAGCGGTAAAATCCAGGTACTTTGACTGGACCTGCCGGGAGCGCAAGCGGTTCAGGCAGGCGTTGTGCACGGCTTTGTACAAATAGGCTTTTAGCGACCAGGCTACTTGCAGTTTGGCGCGGTATTCCCAGAGTTTTACAAAAGCCTGTTGCACGACGTCTTCCGCTTCGTCCATGTCGCCGTCGGCGAGCCGGCAGGCATAGCGGCAAAGTGGTTCATACCAGCGCCGGAACAGCGCCTCGAATGCCGCTTCGTCGCCAAGTTGAAGCGCCTGCGCCAGCTTGTTTTCGTCTTGATCCTTCAAATCAGTTTGCGGTTTTAGTATCCGGTTGCAGTTGGTAGTTTAATCCAAAATTACGCATCCGGATTGTAGACACGCCGGGGTGGTGTTTACCCTGACGTATCTTTGATTTTTTTTTCAATAAAAAATTGCCAGTCATCATCCATGCCCAACGGCGAAACTTACCGGAACTTTTGTGCTCAGGCACCCGACATGCCGCTTTTTATGCAAGACTGGTACCTGGACGCCGTTTGCGGGCCGGCCAATTGGCAGGTAAATTTTGTGTACAAAGGTGAAAAAGTCGCCGGCGTGTTGCCCTATTTTTTAAAACAAAAACTGCACTGGCGGTACGTGGCCATGCCGCCGCTGGCCAAAATGATGGGCCCCTACCTGCTGCCGGAATTTCGCACGGCGCGCCACGAAACCGGCCTGCTCCGGCAACTCATCGAACAACTGCCGCCGCTGGCTGCCTTCGAGCAGGATTTCAACTACACGGCCACCAACTGGCTGCCGTTTTACTGGCAGGGCTTCCGCCAAACGACGCGCTACTCGTATGTTCTTGATCTCACCGCCGGCATGGATACGCTGGAAGAAAACCTGGCGCCCGATTACCGTAACAACAAAATCCCGAAAGCCGCCGAACTGGTCCAGGTACACACCGGCAACGATCTCGATCTTTTTTACCGGGTGCACAACCAGAGTTTTCAACGCCAGGGAATGGCGGCGCCGGTCAGTTTTGATTTTTTAAAAACTCTCGACCAGGCACTCGCATCCCACCAGGCACGCACCATT
This sequence comes from Lewinellaceae bacterium, assembly GCA_016716135.1. Classification (GTDB taxonomy): domain Bacteria; phylum Bacteroidota; class Bacteroidia; order Chitinophagales; family Saprospiraceae; genus M3007. The sequence continues at coordinate 112,600 of JADJWX010000005.1, forward strand.
TTTTGGGCCACCGACCGCCAAACCGGCGCCGTACACTCGGTAGCTTACCTGGGCTGGGACCGGCATTCGGCCTACTACCTGCTCGCCGGTGATGATCCGGCCTTGCGCCGTTCGGGCGCCGGCATTTTGCTCGCCTGGGAAGCGATCCGATTTGCCAGGGAACAGCTCAACTTGCGGGAATTTGATTTTGCCGGCAGCATGATCAAGCCGATCGAGCGCGTGCGACGGCAGTTTGGGGCGGTACAAAAACCGTATTTCCGGGTGCGAAAAGAATGGTCGTTAGTCTGGCGGCTGGGAAAATGGGTGCTGCGGTGAGCGCTTCCCTTGGGGGGAGACTCGTCCTGCGACTTGAAGGCTGTCCATCACACACAAGTTGGCGAAAATGAATTTTTTGTGCCTTAAGTTCATTTTTCAACAGTGCGTCACCCCCCATAACCATCAACGTAATACTACTTTGGCACTTTAATCCCACGGTGTTTAAATTGACAAAGTAGAATTAAACCATACAGCGTGGATGTACACTTTTGACTTTTCAAATTCCCCTTTTTGATACAGCCGCATAACTACTTGCCGGATCACCAAAAAAAACGCCTACCGTTGCAATTGCGCGACCAGTTTTTCCGCCAGGCCCGCATTGGTGTTTTGCGAGAGCCGGGCGCGCTGCAATGCCCCTTCCCGTTCGGCAGCGGCAAAGGCGTGGTAGTTCCCGGCAGCATCGCGTTCGACATACACGCCCAGTGATGCATCGCCATCGAGCAGTTGCACCACCCGGCGCTCGACATTGGTCAGGGCCGATACCTCGGAATGGTGGAGTTGTTTGAGCAGGCGGCGGGTCGGCAGGTCATCGCGGTGGGTAAGCCAGGCCAGTACCCCCTGAGCCGGAGCGGGAACAAATTCGCGCGGGTGCAGTTCAAGCACGTCCAGGTCTGCGAGGTCTGTGCCCAACGCTTGCACCGTGGCGGCTTCCAGAAAAATAGCGTCGGCGGCGCCGGAATGCAGCTGTTGGAGATCGCCGGGTGTGGCCCGGACGTCGACATCGGGCCGGATGTCCAGCAACTGGGCTTTTTGCCGGGCACTCGTTGTGTTAACTGTTGCGCCTTTTTTTAACCGGAAAATCTGCGTTTTGTCCACCGATTCGGGCCGGATCACCAGCAGATCAGCGGGATTGGCGCGCCGGGAAACGGCGGTGATGACCAAGCCTTCGGGTTGGGCCACCGGCTGCCGGTGCATGGCTCCGACGGTCAGCTGAACGACGCCACGAAGTAGCGCCGCTTCGACGCTGTCGAGCACGACGATTTCGCTTTCCGCCCCGATGCGTTGCAATTCGGTTTGGGTAAATTCGGCCTGCCAGCGGGCAAGAGCGTTGCCCGGGATTCCAATTTTTAGCATAGGATTCATTCCACTTTTACCACGCTGCGTTCCAACACTTCTTCGTAGTACGCCTCGTAGTCGGGCAGGATATTGTTCAGGTCGAAACGTTTGGCCTGTGCCAGCGCATTTTTGCGGAATTGCTGGAGCAGGGCGTCGTTTTGCAACAAATCGATGGCATAGCGGGCCATCTCGTCGATGTTGCCCGGGTCGCTGGTGAAGCCGGTCACTCCGTGTTCATTGACTTCCGGCAAACCGCCGCTGTTGGAGGAAATGACCGGCACCTCGCAGGCCATGGCTTCCAGGGCTGCCAGGCCGAAACTTTCACTTTCGGAGGGAATTACGAACAGGTCGCAGATGGCCAGCAACTCCTCGATGGCATCCTGTTTACCGAGGAAGCGCACATCTTCGCACATGCCCAATTGGCGGCAGAGCCGTTCGGTATTTTGCCGTTCGGGGCCGTCGCCGATCATAAGCAGTTTGGAGGGTACGAGGTCGTGTACTTTTTTAAAAATATGTACGACGTCTTCCACCCGTTTCACCTTGCGAAAGTTGGAGGTATGCGCGAGAATGCGCTCGCCGTTGGGCGCCAGAATTTTTTTGAAATGATCTTTGTCAACTTTCCGGAAGCGCTCAAAATCAATGAAGTTGTAGATCACCCGGATGTCCCGCTCGATATTGAACAGGCGTTGGGTATCATCCTTGAGGCTTTGCGAAACGGTGGTCACCCCGTCGCTTTTGTTGATGCTGAACTCCACGACCGGTGCGAAGGCGCGGTTGTTGCCCACCAGCGTGATGTCGGTGCCGTGCAGGGTAGTCACCACAGGCACATAGCGCCCCTGGGTGAGCAGGATTTTTTTGGCCATGTAGGCCACTGCGGCGTGCGGGATGGCGTAGTGCACGTGGAGCAAATCCAGGTTTTGGTAGCGGACGACGTCCACGATAGTGGAGGCCAGGGCCGTGTCGTAGGGGGGGTATTCAAAAAGGGGATAGTCTTCGCTATCCACTTCGTGGTAAAACACATTTTCGTGGAAATGCGCGAGGCGCACGGGGCGGCGGTAGGTGATGAAATGCACTTCATGGCCTTTGCGGGCCAGGCCCAGGCCCAACTCGGTGGCGATCACACCGGAGCCGCCGTAGGTCGGGTAACAGACGATGCCGATTTTCATGTTTTCTGATTCCTGCTGATACGATTAAATCCTGTTGCACACGAATAAACAACGAAAATCCGGAAAAGGTCAGAGAAACCGACGATGATGGGAAAAATGGGGTACAGGGGTAGGTTTGCTACCGCACATTTACAGTATAGGTTTTTTCAAATACACGCACCGCGTCGGTTAGCAGATCGTGTGTTTCAATGCGAATGGTCAGGGGTTGTGGGCCTGGCGTTTTATAAACGGTGGAGAATGTTGCCTTACCTTTTTGGATGGTAGCCTCCTGCTGATTAACCCAGGCCCGATCCTTTTCGTGAAACTGATGCGTGCCGTAAGCACCCAAAAAGGCCATGAATGTGATTGCTTCGCCGGCAGCCAGGCAGCCCCTGATGGGGATCAGGTAGGGGCGGTAGCGATCAAATCCACAATACGGAGCACTTACCTTTTGCAAAAGGTAGGATAACGTCACTTCATAGTTGCCGGATACATTGTTGGCCAGGCAATTCCGTAAAACGGTTTGTTGTGCAGCATTAGCATTTGACAAATTGAGGAGCAAATTCCTTCGCAAAGCAGGTTGAAGCACTGAATTATAGGTCGCACCGACTTCAGGGTCTTTATCAAAATAGCCGGCCAGCGAGTCGCAATAGGTAAGGAGCAGGTGTTGTTCTTCTTCTGGTAAAAGATCTCTGTTCCGGAATTTATTCAGAACGGTTTCGGCCAGGCGTGTTGCATTTTTAGAACGGTAATAGCACTGTACAGAAAGGTCATAGGTATAACTACGTGCTTGATCTTCTATTTCCTCCAGAAAAACCTGTGCGGAATAGTGCATTTGCCTATCTGATTTTTCAAAACTCTGGTTCAAAGCCTTGAACAACACCGCTTCACCATCTTCCCGGATATTTTTCAAAACAAAGAAGCCCATTACCCCTATGGCCCAAATATGCAAGCCATGCACAAGGAATAGTTTATAGCGCGTGCTCATGGTTTCAGGATGTTAAGTTCTATTTCGTATGAATAACTCGCTATTTGCCCAGTAAGCGGATTCGTCAGCAGGATTTTTACCTTGTCGGTGTGCCTGCCAGGACGTGGATATACCTGCTGAAACTCCGCAATGCCATTTCGGACCGGGTATTTTTTTTCATTGACAAAAAGCGCCATGCTATCCGGATTGGTGGCATAGGCAACAAGGTCTACCCTGCCGGTAAAAGCTTGGCCAACCCTGGGGCAACCGGTCGGTTCAAAAACGGGAATCATCTTGAGCACCATTTCATCCGGAGTGATTTGTTTTTGCAAGTAATCCAAAACCAGGTTTAAGGCCAGCACTGATTTCCACGCCAAATCCTCCAGGTACAGGGCTACTTTAGACGCTGGTACATGCCTGAAAAATGCTTGCATTTTCGGTGTTTTCAATGCCGCGGCATGCTGAAGAATCAATACCTGTAAATCGGCTTCCAGTATAGGGTCCTGGTCGACAAATAGAAAAAGGGAATCGCCGAGTTGTTCGAGCAAATCCGCCAATTGTTCAATATCCTCCGCACGGATGCTTTCCGGTGTTCGTTTGAGTGTGCCGAGCCGGTTTTGGCAAACCTGAACCTGATCCATTGCCGCTTTTGCCTTTCGTCGAAGCTGTTCGTTGTGCTCCATCTTGTAGGCATCTGCAATCTTATGGATTTCCATAAGTCTGTATTCATTAAGCCGTTCCGCCGAAGCCACGCCCTGCACCACGGTGTTTTTCAAAACCGGCTCCAGCTCGGCGTAATAATCTGTGCAATAGTCATAGGCTAAATAGCCGCCCAAGGCAAGAATGAGCGCCCAATAGACAAAAAAGACCCGGTGTTTGAAGAAGCGGGGAAGTGGGGTATGCATATCGTTTAGTTTGGTTGTAAAAACGGTGACGGGGGATTGGGTATTGTTGGTTGATTTGGCCGGTAATTCCAATTATTCACCACGGAGGTATCTTACTCGTCCTACGACTTGGAGTCGTAGGACGAGTACCCGCAGGAATACCAAAAACCTCAAATTTGACCCAACAGATTAATCTTTTCCCCCACAGGCCTATCTTTGGAAGTTCAATCCGCACGTATATGAAAAACACGATACTCCGCTTTTTTGCCTTCTTTTTGCTTTGTTTTTTAACGGCCCAGGCCGCCCGGGCGCAGCAGTGCACCTACCAGTTGAACATGCACGACGATTTCGGCGACGGCTGGAACGGCGGGGTGCTCACTGTGACCAATGGCACGTCGACCTACAAATTTTCCCTGGTCGATGTCGACGTCCTCGGCAACGGCACCGACAGCACCGTCACGTTCAGTGTCACCGACGGCCTGCCGCTGACCCTGAGCTGGGCAGCGGGCGGCTTCGACTACGAGGTGTCGTACACCCTGCTGGACAACGACGGCGAAGTGATTTTTGAAATTACAGAACCGGCAGTGGGGGTGAACTATTCCGAGCCGGTGGCTTGCGTGGCCTGCATAAAACCCCAAAATGTACAAATCGAAAATGTGTACGACGACCGCGCCAAAGTCCGCTGGACACCGGGCATCGGTACCAGCACGCCGGCCGGGTGGTGGGTGGTGTACGGCCCTGCCGGATTCGGTGCAGGCACGGGCGACACGCTGTATGTAATCACGCCTAAAGCGACGATCACCGGCTTGCAGAAAAAAACGCTGTACGATTTTTATGTGCAACAAGATTGCCTCAACGGCGATGCGGGCGCCCTGGTCGGGCCCTTCACCTTTGAAACCTACCGTTCGAACGACGTGGGTATCAGCGCCGTAATCAGCCCGCAAAACAACTGCGACCTTGGGGTGGAAACGGTGCGTTTTGCCCTGAGCAATTTCGGCGCAAAGCCGCAATCGCTGGTGCGGTACAAATACAGTGTCAATGGCATTCCGGTTGGCATTCCTTTTCCGCAAGACGGGTTGTACACCGATATTCTGGGCAAAGACAGCACGGAGATCATCGAATTTGAAACACAGTACGATTTTTCCCAGCCGGGCGAATACAAGATTGCCGTGTGGGCAGAGTTGGATTCGGATGAGTTCCCGGACAACGACACGTTTTACTACTACGTCGTCAACCGCCTGGTGGTGCCCTACACACAAAATTTTGAAACCTGGTCGGGCGGCTGGTATGCCGGCAAGCCCGATACGGTGGATACGGATGCTTCCTGGGCTTTTGGCCAGCCTGCCGGCAGCGTGATTTCGACAGCGGCCAACGGCCAGAATGCCTGGGTGACCAACCTCAGCGGCGCCTATAACCTTGACGAGTTTTCATACCTGTACTCACCCTGCTTCGACTTCAGCGACCTGACGGAAGACCCCGTGCTGGAGTTTTCCCTGAATTACGACACCGAGCTCGAGTTTGATGGCGGATGGCTGGAAATGTCGCTCGACGACGGCGCCAACTGGCTGAAAGTGGGCGCCATCGACGAAGGTCTGAACTGGTACAACTATGAAAACACGTTCACCGATCTGGGTGAAGTTTGGGCCGGCAACAGCGATGGTTGGCTGACGGCCCGCCACCGGCTCGACGGGGCGGGCGGCGAAGCCCGGGTGCACCTGCGGTTTGTGTTCAGCGCCGATGATTTTGTGCAGGGCGAAGGCATCGGCATCGACGACGTCCGGATTTACCTGCCGGTGGCAAACGACCTGGCGGGCATCGGCCTGGCTACCCTGGCGGACGATCAGGAGTGCGGCTTGGCCGACGACGCGGTTGTTTTCCGCATCGCCAATTTTGGCGCGCAGCCGCAAACGGTGTTCCAGGTAGGGTATTCACTCAACGGCACCGCGCCGGTTATCGAGAATGTGGGGCCGCTCACCCTGAACCCCGACGAGGTGTTGGAGTACACGTTTAACCAAACATTCGATAGCCGCGATGGTGTGTTTGCCATCCAGGCCTGGACGGTACTTGCCGGCGAGCAAAATCCGTCCAACGACAGTTCGGCCGTGCACACGGTCAATCACCTGCCGGCGCCATTGCCCTTATTTGAAAATTTTGAAAGCGGCCTGCTGCCGCCGGGCTGGGCCTCCAACGGCTTTATCTCCAACGGCCACAACAATATTTCCCAGGTGCTGGCCATAAACTTGTACGAGTTTAATCCGGCTTCCATTACCAACCTGCCGCGGCTGGGCTTTGTGGCCCCGACCGACTCCCTGCGCTTCGACTACCGGATCACCAATTTTGACGGTGGCGGTGTTATCCCAACTGTTTTAACCGGAGGAACAAAATTTGACGTGCAGGTGTCGACCGACTGTGGCGAAACATTTCAGACGATCTACACCATCAACAGCAGCAACCACACGCCCGGTGCAGGGCTGAAAAATGTGGCTGTTGGGTTGGCCGACTATGCCGGCCAGGGAATAAATATTCGCTTTCGCGGCACCTGGGGCGCCGGCGATTTTTACTTTGATCTTGATAACATCAACATCGGCCCGGTAAGCACCCCGGTGCACACGATCGATGTACTGACCAGCCTGCGGTTGTTCCCCAACCCTGCCATTGGATCGGCCACCCTATCGGCTGTGTTTGCGCGGCCGATCGACGTTCGGGTGCAGCTACTCGACCTAACGGGGCGCACACTTTGGCAAACCGGGCAGTTGCATACCGAACAATTTTCTTCGGAACTCAGTTTGACCAATTTGCCACCGGGCATTTACCTGGTGCAGGTGCAGGCTGAGGGGCAGGCCGAGGTACGAAAACTGGTGGTTGGGCGGTAAGCGGCCGGTTCCTTTGCATAACCCATACCAGCATTTTATACGAGCAGCGGCCACGGAGGTTGACGTTCCGTGGCCGCTGTGTCAGGTAAAATTACCAGTGACGGGCATTTCAAATTGCCTTTTTCGAATACAGCCTGTTCGGCATCCCTACTTTCCAATTTGCAGCAAACGCTGGGCTTCCGCGCCATGCCGGTGCCGGGCATCGTCGGCGATCGTGCGCAGGAGACTGCCGGCATCGTCTGTGCGCTCCAGTTTCAGGTAAGCCAGGGCAATGTACCACTGGGCATCCTGATGCAGGCCGGCAGCAGCGGGCGGCACTTGTCGCAGTGTTTCGAGCGCAGCTTCAGCCTGGCCCTGGTCCAGTTGGCAGGTGCCCTTGAGCAGCAGAGCCATGGGGCGGCGCTCAAAGGTTTGGTCGTTTAACAACGCTTCCAATGTTTGCAGGGCTGCGGTGCAATTGCCTGCGGTGTACAGGTTTTGAGCACGTTGAAAAAGCGTATCGGTGTCGGAGGCCCCGAGCGTGTTGCGCAGATCAAGGCGTTGAAAGTAGGTATCATACGCTTCGGCGGCTTGTTCCCGGGTGATTACCATTGGGCCGGTGCTTTGATTTGTTTCCGGGAAAAAGAGGCCGGGATTGATCAGATAAAGAACCAGGGCAGCCGTGGCCAGGCTGAGCCCGCCAATGAGCCCCCAGCGCAACCGGCCGGGGCTATCGTCGCGCTTTTGCACAAAGACGGCTTCGAGTGCGTCCTGAATTTGCCAATGCCATTTTTTCCAAAACAGCATTTTTTTGCCCCGGCGTTGAATGCGGTCGCGGCGATCAAGCATGGCCTGTACTTCCACGGCAGCGCGGGCAGCTTCGTGCAAGCGAAGTTCTGTGGCCAGTGCCGGGTCGGTGGTCAGTTGGGCCTCCACGGCAGCCCGTTCGTCGGGCGGCAGGGTGCCATCGAGGTATTGTTCAATTAATGCGTGTTGCGGGTTTTCCATGATGATTAAAGTTGGTTTTTTCGGTTGAGCCAGCTGCACAGGTCTTGGCAAACCGGCTCTCCCAATTGACAAAGATTTTTTAAGGTGTCGCGTAAACTATTCATCCCACGGGATACCATTTCATGGGCTACACGTTCGGTTTTGAAGCCGTGTAGTTGTGTCAGTTCTTCATAATCATAACCGTCCAGTTTGTGCACCAGCAGGCTGCGCCGTTTTTTGGGTAGTTGGTCCAGTGCTTTCAGCACGCAGGCCATAATGCGCAATTGCCGTTGGTGTTTTTCCTGTTCGTTTTCATGCTGCATCAGGCGGCTCAGCACATGATCGGCATCCAGGTTTTGCAGGGCATCCAGAAACCACTCGGGCAGGGCCGAAGTGGAAACCGGGTTATTCAAAGGCTCTGTATTCGTTTTAGTCGTGCGTTTCCGGATCGTGTCAACACCCCGGCGGTGGGTAAGCGTATAAATCATTTTCCCGAGGTCTTCGATTTCATCCCCCTGGCGCACTTTCCAGTCGAGTTCGGTAAGGGCGTCGGCAAAAGCCATTTGCGCCTCGTCGTAGGAGAGCCGTTGCTGCCGCACGCCCAGCTGGCGGATCAGGTAAAAAAACTTGTTCTGCAGGAATCGGTTGGCTCGTTCGCGGGGCAGGCCGCCTTGCCGGAGCATTTGAATCAGTTGAGCGTCGGTCATGGATAGTAGAAAGCGAAGGAGGGATGGTGGAATACGGGCAAATATACAAGGGCCTCCGTTATTGGGGCTTGCATGATTTTTTTGGCACGCATGGATCGCCAGGGTCTAATGGTATTCCCACCTGTGCCCGGACGACCCGGTTGGGGAATAAATTGGCGGGCACCAATTTTTTTTCAAAAAACGTTGACAGACAAAAAGCAGCCCCGACTAATCCAGTAAAACCAAAACAACAATCCCGAAAAACTTGTAATCAAAAACCGATGAAGACCATGCGATCAGTAAAAAACCAAAATCACCCGCAATCCCGAAAGCCTGAACCCCAAAGTCCAATGACAATCCCGCTACCCGCCCAAAATTTACCACCCTGAAACCATATTTGCCCCATTAACCATTTGAAAACAAAACCCTGAAAACCGCCCCAATTCCCCTAATCCCATGCGCCTGCCCCAAACCATCTGAAAACAATCATCCGCATCCGCCCGACGCTTTGCCCCGTTAAACCAACACCCTGAAACACCTGTCGGCCCCACTGACCCTTATTTGAACCAATGCCGCACCTGGCTCGCGTAGCCGGTGCGGCTTTTTGGTACCACGGAGGCATGGCGATTCAAAAAGCATAACGCAACGAAAATTGCAGCTGCCGCGGCGGGGCAGCATTGCGGCGCACCAGCAAACCCGAAGCGGCAGCGCCCGCCTGGATCTGGTTGCTCTGGATGGCATTGTTGGAATAACCGCTCAGGTTGACCGCGTTCAGCAAATTGAACACATCAGCCCGCAGGATCAGGTCGCCGTTTCCAATGGACCAGTCGTACTGGACTGCCAGGTCGAAGGTGTTGGACCAGGGCAGGCGGTCGCTGTTGCGCGATTCGCCGGGATGGCGGTCGCTGTTGCCCACGTAGGCATCGCCAAAGGCGCGCCCGTCGCCGTTCAGGTCGGTGGTGCCATACACCGCCGCATCGGGAATCCGGTTGATGGGCTGCCCGCTTTGGACAAGCGCAGCCAACGTCAAACTCAGATTTTTCAGCGGGCAATACGAATAAATGGCATTGATCACGTGCGTGCGGTCATTGATGCCGGGGCCCCATTCCGCGGCGAAGTTGTTGCTGTCTTGCGCCCGAAAATTGATGTCTTCGGTGTTGTTGCGCAAGCGCGAGAGGGTGTAAATCAACCGCCAGGCGTAGCGGTCGTCGGCGCGGTCTTTTTGCAGGTTGAACGAAGCGGCGAGGTATTCGGCCTCGCCTTCGGTTTCGGAAACCACGATGCTGCGTGCCACACCGGTCAGTTGCTCGCCATTGATGGTTGCGCTGCCGTTTTCGATCGGTACCGGGCGGGTCAGGTCGGCCGCTGCGCCGCTGCGCACCTGCACATTCGCAGGGTCATCGAGCGGATAGGGCGCCGGGGCGTTCAGGTCGCGGAGGCGAAACAGCCGGTACGATTTGTTGTACATCAGGTCGACGTAAAACAGCCGCCGGTCGTCGAGCTGATTTTGGTAGCCCAATGCAAGCTGGTGGGTGTACGGATTTTGGTAGCCGTCCGGGTTCAGGATGCGACGTTCATTGCTGAAGGCCTTGTCGCGCTGGGCCTGCAACTCGGAATATTGCGGTCCGTTCAGGTAGGGCACATTCGCTGCCGAAGCGGTCAGGTTTCCCTCAAACGTGATCTTGTCCAGGTCGGTGCCGGCAGGCAAAATGCCCAGGTCGATCAACGCCTGCAATTGTTTCCGGTAGTCCGGCCCGGTGGTATTTTGTTGCAGCGCGTCGGAGTACACCGCGTAGAGAATTTTGTCGTAAAAAATCCCGTAGCCACCGCGCAAAGCGCTGTTGCTGCCGAGTTTGTAGTTAAAAGAAAAACGCGGCGCCAGGTTGTTAAAATCGCCTTTTGTGCCACCGCCTTTGGAAAGGTTATCGAAGTCGTAGCGCAAACCCAGCGTCAGCAGGAGGCGGCTGGTCAGGTTGAACGCATCTTCGGCGTAGGCGGAAAAAATCGTCTGGCGGGCGCCGAAAGCATTGGGGCGCAGTTCAACGGCGTAGTTCAACACCTCCACGTCGGCCGGGATATCCGTAATGCCCAGGCGGGCGCCGAGGCCGCGGTTGCGCAGCGTTGTGAGTTGGTCCTGGGTAAGTTTGACGGTATAATTGCCGCGCACATTACCGCCGCCGAGCAGCCCGTGGTTTGCACTGATCACCTCGACGCCGGTTTTAAAAATATGGCGGTCAGTATAAAACGTGAGTTTTTGCTGCGCCTGCATGGTATTTTCCGTAGCATCAAAAACATAGCCCGGATGGCCGAGCACGGCGATTGTTTGCTCGGAAGGGTCGAGCACTGTCACCTGTGGCGAATTCAAAATTTCCGGCCGGCCATAGTTCCAGCGGAAGCGACTGTATTGGGCATTGGTTTCCGATTTAAACCAGGCGCCCAGGTAGGTGTTTTGCAGCGCGATGAGGGTGCTGTTCCGGTCCTGGTAATTTGCCGCCGAGGGGAAAAGCACACCGCCGTCGAGGCCGCCACCCTGCCGGGCGATGTTCACCACACCCAGGTTGGCGCGCAAGGCCGTGCGAAAATTGGCATTCCAGTGCCGGTCGATTTTGGCGCTCAGGTAGCTGAAATTGTTCTCGCCCGGCACCGTTTCGTTTACGCCAAGTTGGGGCGAATTCAGCAGGTTGTCTTTCAGGTCGCGGGTGAATTCGGCGTTGAGGTAGTAAAACGTCCGGTCTTTTTGCAGGGCGCCGCCGAAGCCCAGGCCGGCCTGGTAACGCCGGAAGCCGTCTTTGACCTGGTTGCCGGAGAGGTCGCGCTGGGCGTAGGGCGAGGCAGCGTCGAGATTGCCGCCGGGGCGGGTTACCACAAAGGCTTCCCCGCTGAATGTGTTGCTGCCGCTGCGCGAGGTGATATGCACAATGCCGTTGCTGCTCAGGCCGTATTCGGTGGAAAAGTTGTTGGTGAGCACATTGATATTTTTGACAAAACCAACCGGCACATTGAATTTCATGCCGCCGAGGAAACGCTCGTTGTTGTCCATCCCGTCGATCAGATAATTGGTGAACAGGGCATTGGAGCCGTTGATGCTCACGTTGGGCGCTTCAGGGTAAAAGCCGGTAGCCTGCACCACATTGGGCAGGCGGTACAGCAACCGGCTCACGTCGCGACCTTCCAGCGGCAGCGTTTCGATTTCCTTTTGTTTAAGTTCAGAAGCGACCTCGGCATTTCGGGCATTTATGCGCGTGGCGCCGAGCACCACCAATTCTTCCAGTACCTGTTCCATTTTTTTCCCCAGTTCAAGCAAAATGCTGGCGTTGGTGTTGCTGCGCAGCACGATTCCGGTTTTGCCTGCGGCAAAATAATTTTCTGTTTCGAGGGCTGTTACGTCGTATGCGCCGGCCAGGGAAAGTCCGTAAAAAACAACGCGGCCCTGGGCGTTTGTTTGTTTTTCCGCAGAAAAGCCGATTGCGGTATTTTCGAGGCGCACGGTTACACCCGGCATGGGCGCCCGGGTTTTGAAATCGCGGACGAAAACCTCAAGATCCACCTGGGCCGAAAGTAGCGCGGGGAAGAGAAACAAGGCAAAAAGCAGAAATTTGGTCATTGAAAAAATGTGGTTGAAGCGATGATGTGTTTTTTCCCCACGGAGGCATGGTGAAAAGCGCTGCAAGGTCTCCAAAAATTGAAAAACCGATTGTCGGGGCCGGAACAAAAGTTGCGGCCGGTTTTGCTGCGGTACCGCCGATTCGGTCATTTCCCCGCCCCGCACTACTTTTGTTTAAAAAAATACCAACCGCCATGCGTCTACTTTTGCTTTTTTTACTGATCAGCCAAACCGTGTGCAACGAAGCGCCTGCTGAAAAAAAGGCGGAAGGCGCCGCAACGGTAGCGCCGGTGTACACCGGGAAATTGCCCCTCGACAAGATCAAACTGCCCGAAGGTTTCCGGATCACCACTTTTGCCGAAGGCGTGGAAAATGCGCGCTCGCTTTGCCTGAGCCCGGGCGGCACACTTTTCGTAGGCACGCGCAATGCTGGCAACGTGTATGCCCTGCGCGACACCAACGGCGACCTGGTGGCCGACCTGCAGTACACGCTGGCGACCGGTTTGCGCATGCCCAACGGCGTGGCCTTCCGCAACGGCAGCCTGTACGTAGCCGAGGTGAGCCGCATCCTGCGTTTTGACGATATCGAAAACCGGCTTGAAAATCCGCCGGCGCCGGTGGTGGTTTTTGCCGACTACCCGACCGACGGGCACCACGGCTGGAAGTACATCGCTTTTGGCCCCGACGGCAAGTTGTACGTGCCGGTGGGCGCCCCCTGCAACATCTGCGAACGCGAAGAAGCGGTGTACGCCAGCATCACCCGGCTCGATGTGGACAACCCCGGCAAGGGCTTCGAAGTCGTGCAGCACGGTATTCGCAACACCGTGGGCTTTACCTGGCACCCCGAAACGGGCGACCTCTGGTTTACCGACAACGGCCGCGATTACCTGGGCGACGACCAGCCCGCCTGTGAGCTCAACCATGCCGCCGCCGAGGGGCAGCATTTTGGCTACCCGTATTGCCACCAGGGCGATATTCCGGACCCCAAGTTTGGTGAAAAACGTCCCTGCAGCGACTTCGTGGCGCCGGTACAAAATCTCGGTCCGCACACGGCGCCGCTGGGCCTGGAGTTTGGCCGGAGTGCCGGATGGCCGGAATCGTACAAAAACCAGGTGCTGATTGCCGAACACGGCTCCTGGAACCGCACCAAAAAAATTGGCTACCGGGTGAGCCTGGTACGCCTGAACGAAAAGGGTGAAGGGATCGCCTACGAACCCTTTGCCAGCGGCTGGCTGGAAACAAACGATGATGTGTGGGGCCGGCCGGTCGATCTGGAGTGGCTGCCCGACGGCTCGTTGCTTGTTTCGGATGACTATGCCGACGCGATTTACCGAATTTATTATGCACCGTAGTGGGGCTTGGCTGCACTCAATAGTGCAAGTTCTGCGATTCGAGTGCAGCCAACAGCCAACAGCCAACAACCGCCTATGCACCAGGTCGACTCCCTTCAGATTAATTTCAATGCCGATCAGCTGGCCTTGCTGAACATAGCGATGGCCTTTTTGATGTTCAGTGTAGCGCTGGATGTGCGGCCCGCCGATTTCCGGAAAGTGGCACTTTTCCCAAAATCGATCGTGGTGGGCATGGTGGCGCAATACCTGTTGTTTCCGTTGCTGACGCTGGGCATCATTTACTGGTTTCAGCCGCCGGTGAGCATGGCCCTGGGCATGGTGCTGGTCAGTATGTGCCCTTCGGGAAACATGACCAACTTTCTGGTGCATTTTTCCGGGTCGAATACGGCCTTGTCGGTTACGCTGAACGCCATAATTATCCTCTTGGCCACGATCATTACACCGGCGGGTTTTTTATTCTGGGCACAATTCATTCCCGGGTCGGAGGCGTTGCGCAAGGCTTTCGAAGTCGGTTTTGGCGAGATGGCCCTGATTATTATCGAGCTCATTTTAGCGCCGTTGTTGTTCGGCATGTGGCTCAACGGCCGGTTCCCCGAACGGGTGGCGCGCCTGCGCCCCTGGGTGCAACGGATTGCCCTGATTTTGTTTTTTTCCATCCTCGTACTGGCACTGCTCGGAAACGGGCAAAACCTGGTAGACTACCTCGGCTATGCCTTTACGATCGTACTGGTGCACAACGCCCTGGGGCTGGCAACGGGCTACGGGGTAGGGCGGCTGAGCCGGCTGCCCGAAAGCGACAGCCGTACGCTGGCTTTCGAAACCGGGATTCACAACACGGCGCTGGGATTGCTGTTGATCTTTCGTTTTTTTAACGGCCTGGGAGGCATGGCCCTTATCGCCGCGTGGTGGGGCATCTGGGACCTGGTGACCGGGATAAGTCTGGCGGCCTGGTGGCGGCAGCAAAAAGTCAAACAAGTTTCCGGTTAGCGAGATACCGGTTGTAAATTGTACAATGAAGTGATTCAAACTTATGCTTCGCCATTAATCCAAAAATTACCTTTAGCGGAATCAAATCCGCGTTTATCCGCATCTTCGCCGCAGGCGAATCTGCGGTATCCGCGTTCTAATCGCTCTACGTTGGGAGCGCTTCTTTGGATTTCCTGATGAACAGGAATAGAACGCGGATGAGGCGGATTCGCCTGCGGCAAAACGCGGATTTTCGCGGATTTGATTCCGCTGAGGGCAGTTAAGGCGATTAAAGTTTAAATCAACTCAATATCTGGAATAGGATGTACGCTTCTAACCCATAACCATTAATCCTTCAAACATGCAACTCTACGAACAAATCCGGGAAGCCCTGGCTGTCATCCGGAACCATACGGAATTTAAGCCCCGTACCGGCATCATCCTGGGTACAGGCCTGGGTAATCTAACGGCGGATATCGCCGTGGAATCGGAAATCGCCTACAGCGCTATTCCGCATTTTGCATCCAGTACCGTACAAAGCCATCAGGGGAAGCTGGTTTTCGGGAAATTGGGGGATCACCCGGTCGTCATTATGGCCGGCCGCCTGCACTATTACGAAGGCTGGACGATGCAACAGGTTACGTTTCCGGTACGTGTGCTGAAAATGCTCGGCATTGAGCAGCTGATCATTACGAATGCATCCGGCGGTGTGAACCCGCATTTTCAAAGTGGCGACATTGTGGTGGTACGCGACCATATCAATCTGTTGCCGGAAAATCCGCTGCGGGGTGTGAACGACGAACGGCTGGGGCCGCGTTTCCCGGATATGTCCAAACCTTACGACGAAGGCTTGCGTGCGCGTGCGCTGGCAACGGCCCGCAAACATGGGATTCGCGCTTTCGAAGGTGTCTACTCTGCCATGCAGGGCCCGAACCTCGAAACACCGGCCGAATATGTCATGTTGCGCCATTTGGGCAGCGATTGCACTGGCATGTCATCCGTGCCTGAAGTGCTGGTGGCGCGGCACATGGATTTGCCGGTGCTGATGTTGTCTTTGGTAACCAATGTTGCCTTTCCGCCCGGGGTTATCCGGGAGACAAGCGTGGAGGATGTGATTGCGCTTGCCGGTGCTGCCGAGCCGAAATTGCGCTTGCTGGTGCACGAACTGTTGAATCAATAAATCAATCTTTAGAAAATGCTGGTATCCGCGATAGTTGCCGTAGCCAAAAACAATGTGATCGGAAAAGACAACGGGATTCCCTGGTATTTACCCGCCGATCTTGCCTGGTTCAAACGCACCACGCTGGGGCATCACGTCATCATGGGCCGCAACAGTTTCCGAAGCATCGGGCGGCCGCTGCCCAAACGCACAAATGTGGTGATCACACGCGATCCGTATTTTTCCGCCGAAGGCGTATTGGTGGCGCATTCGATCGAAGAGGCCCTGGGCATTGCCTACGACAATGGGGAAACAGAGGCCTTCATAATTGGCGGGGGTGCCATCTATCGCGACAGCCTGGATCTGTGGGATCGCTTGTATTTAACCGAGGTTGAAATTCAGCCCGAAGGCGATGTTTTTTTTCCGGAACTTAACCCGGAGGACTGGCGTGAAAGCTGGCGGGAAGCCCACGAGCCGGATGCCAAAAACGAGTTTGGCTACACCTTCCGGATTCTGGAGCGCATTCCGGCGGGCGAAGAACCGGAACCCTGAACAGGGCTCAAACAGGGCGGATTTTCGCCGGCGCAAAATTTGTTGCGGTGAATGCTGCCTGAAAATCTCGCATTTTTTATATAATTTTGCAGCCGATTTGTCCCGCAAAGGACGGGGCGAACCCCAGGTGGGATTATACACAAAAGTTAGGTTGCATACATGGAAAAGAAGCGTTTGCTCATCGTCACCCAGGAGATGGAACCCTATACCGTAGGTAACAACATCTCGAGGTTGGTGGCGCAATTACCAAAATTTTTACAGGACAACGGTTATGAATTGCGGATTTTGATGCCGCGTTACGGCGTGGTAAACGAGCGTCGGCACCGTTTGCACGAAGTAGTGCGTCTTTCCGGGATGAATATCATTGTGGACGACGACGATTACCCACTCATCATTAAGGTGGCCTCACTGCCCAACTCACGGCTCCAGGTTTATTTCCTTGACAACGAAGACTATTTCAAGCGCAAGTTTGTTTTCGACGATGCCAGCGGCAAACCGTTTGAAGACAACCCGGATCGTGCCGCCTTTTTCTGCAAAGGCGCTGTTGAAACCGTGAAAAAGTTCGGTTGGCCGCCGGATCTGATCTTGTGCCATGGCTGGCTGACCAGCTTGTTGCCACTGTACCTGAAAACCGCCTACAAAACCGAAGCGCTGTTTGCCAACTCCACGGTGGTGTACAACGTTTTTAAAGACGAGCATGAACGCCAGGGCGGCGAACGTTTCCTGCGCAAGGCTGCGATCAACAACCTGTCGGAAGCCGACCTGGAAGCCTTTCGCGATGGCGACGGCATTTCCATGCACAAAGGCGCCTGCGCTTTTGCCGATGCTATCGCTATTGGCAGCGATTTGGTCGACACCAGCGTTGATTACCTGTCGGTCGCACAGGACAAGCCCATTTTGCCCTGGCGCGAAGGCGGCACGGATGCAGAATTCCTGGACGATTACCTGGAGTTTTTCCGCCAACTTTCGGAGGCCGAAGTTTCACAGTAAATACCTGGCATCGAGTTGACACAAGTTGACGAGTAAATCGTATACACGCTATAGCGGGCGAAATGTGCTTTCGCCCGCTATACTTGTCTAAGAGTTTGTCCAAAATTCCATCGCTGGCCTCCAAGCGGCTAATTTTATTCCATGCTGCGTTAGATTTTTCGCCGTAACAGCCGGCTACGCCTGCAAAATCTGCCTTGCCTGAACTAAAATTCGCTCGCTTTCGACTCAGCATGGAAATTTGGACAAACTCTAACAGGCACCGTTTATTTTAAACACAGACAACTCCAAAGACCTTTCGCGCATCTGGCAGTTACCATCAACTACCAGTTATTTCCAAACACATGAAACACACCACATTTACCGGTACGCTTTTTTTGAGCATCTTTTTTACTGGCCTTTTTCTGGCAAACAGTTGCACCAAACCCACCCCGTTCGGCGCCGGTTTGTTGGGGGATCAACTGGCTGAGTTTGCCTATACCGACACGCTGACCGTGCAGTGCACACTTTTACCCGAAGACAGCATTATTACCTCAGACCGGTCTTCAACTGCCGATTACTTTTTTTGCGGCCAGATCAACGACCCGGTTTTCGGGCGTGCGAAATCCGACATTTACAGCCTTTTCCGCCTGACCAACCTGGCTCCAAATTTTAAAAATGCCGTTGTCGATTCCATTGTGATGTTTCTACGGTATGATGCCCCTGGCTTTTATGGCGATACGTTGCAGCCGCAAACACTCCAGGTGCATCGTTTGGCAGCCGATACCACTATTCGATGGGACGAGGACTATTTTTCCACCCAGTCGTTGCCTGTGGATCAACTTCTCGGCGAGGTGAGCAATTTTCTGCCCACCCCGAATATTGGTCTCAACCTGTTTGACACCACCAGCAAAGCGCCGTATTTGCGCATTCCGTTGGACAATGCCTTCGGGCAGGAATTGCTCGATCTGGACAGTCTGGATTTGCTTTCAGACACGTTGTTTTGGCAAAAGCTGCGAGGCATTCGCATCTCGGCAAGCCCGGCGGGCGACCCCGGAGCCCTCATGGCATTCGACCTGAACAACACCTCTTTCAGCCGTATCCGTCTGTATTATAAATTTGATCCGGATACCATTACAGTATCCCGGACCTTCGATTTTTCCTTTGTGGGCGGAAACAAGTTTACCAACTTCACCCATGATTACTCCGGCTCCACAGTTGAGCCCTACCTTAACCAGCCGGCAGACGATCTGCTGTTTGTTCAGGGCATGACGGGTTTGCGCATCAAAGTAGAATTTCCCTATGCCCATTTGCTGGAAAACATTGCGGTCAACAAGGCGGAACTGGAATTGACCACAACAACTTTGCCGGGCGACAATCCCCTCCTGAAATCGGCCAACCAGCTGGTACTGACCGAGCTGATCGGTGATACGACACTCACCCTTACGACCGATGTATTGTACTCGCTGGGGTCGGCGCTTAACGGTGGTTTTAATGCTTTTGGCGGTTTCCCGCAAATAGAAACAGATAACGGCACGGATGTTGAACGGTACCGGTTAACTGTCACCCGGCGCTTTCAGAATATGGTGGATAACAGCTCCGGATCTATCAAGGACCAAACGCTGTACCTTAGTGTGTATCCCCAAAGCCGCTCGGCCATGCGTACCGTCCTTTTTGGCCCAAAAAGTGCTACATTTCCAGCAAAGCTGTCGCTGAAATACACTAAAGTTCAATAATCCGTTTTGAGAAACGCCTGTTTCCCGGGTAATTCAAAACGCAAACTCAAAATTTCAAATGTGTGGAATAGTCGCCTACATCGGTTCCAAAGAAGCCTATCCAATTATCATGAAAGGCCTGCATCGCCTGGAGTACCGCGGGTATGACAGCGCAGGTGTTGCGCTCCAAAACGGCACCATTACGGTTTTAAAGAAAAAGGGCAAGGTTGCCGACCTGGAGCAATATACGCAGGACAAACACCTCCGGCACCTCCGGCATGGGGCATACCCGTTGGGCAACCCACGGCAAGCCCGACGATACCAACGCACACCCGCATACCAGCGGAAACGAGCGCCTGGTATTGATTCACAACGGCATCATTGAAAATTATGCCGTTCTCAAAAGTGCCCTGATCAAACACGGACATACATTTAAAAGTGAAACAGACACCGAAGTACTGGTACACCTGATTGAAGAGGTTCAGCAACGCGAGAACCTGCAATTGGAAGAAGCCGTCCGGCAGGCGCTTACCCAGGTGCACGGCGCTTATGCCATTGTAGTGATGGATCGCGAAGACCCAAACAAGCTGGTCGCTGCACGGAAATCCAGCCCATTGGTACTTGGTATCGGGAAAAATGAATTCCTCATCGCTTCCGATGCCACCCCGATCGTGGAACACACCAAAAAAGTGGTTTACCTGAATGATGAAGAAGTGGCCACGGTAACCCGCGACAATCAACTGATGATTAAAACGCTCCGCAATGAAATCATGACGCCAACCATTCAGGAAATTGAAATGGTGATCGAGCAGCTGGAAAAAGGCGGATATCACTACTTCATGCTCAAAGAAATTTTCGAGCAACCGTCAACCATTGCCGAGTGCATGCGCGGGCGTATGAATGAAGAAGAAGGCTGGGTGCGCCTGGGTGGCATGGAAGAGTATAAAAAACGCATGATCAATGCTCAGCGCATGATCATTCTGGGTTGCGGCACTTCCTGGCATGCCGGGATGATCGCCGAGTACTTGTTTGAAGACCTGGCCCGGCTGCCTGTTGAAGTGGAGTACGCTTCCGAGTTTCGCTACCGCAACCCCGTGGTGCGCGAGCAGGATATCGTGCTGGCTATTTCCCAGTCGGGTGAAACCGCCGATACGCATGCTGCACTCGAACTGGCAAAAGAACGCGGCGCCATCACCTACGGCATCGTCAATGTGGTCGGCTCCTCAATCGCACGATTGACCCACAGCGGGTCCTACATTCACGTCGGGCCGGAAATTGGTGTAGCGTCTACGAAGGCATTCACCGGCCAGGTAACCATGCTTACCCTGATGGCGCTAATCCTGGGATACGAACGGGGTTTCTTAGGCAAATCGCAGTACCAGAAACTGGTGCAGGAGTTGGCCCTTATCCCCGGTAAAGTCCAAAGCCTGCTGGAAAACTGCCAGGAGCAGGTAAAATACATTGCCGGAGAATTTAAAGACGCGACCAATGCGCTATACCTTGGGCGCGGTTATAATTTCCCGGTTGCGCTGGAAGGCGCCTTGAAGCTGAAAGAAATTTCGTATATTCATGCAGAAGGCTACCCTGCAGCAGAAATGAAGCACGGCCCCATCGCCCTGATCGACGAGAACATGCCGGTCTTCGTAATTGCGACCAACCTGAGTGCTTACGACAAAATTGTTTCCAATATTCAGGAAGTAAAAGCCCGTAAAGGCGTGGTTGTGGCCGTAGTTACTGAAGGCGACCAAATCATCAAAAAACTCGCCGACTATACCATTGAGATTCCGGCTACAGAAGAGCCCCTTACACCTCTGTTATCGGTCGTCCCCATGCAACTCCTTGCGTACCACATCGCGCTGCTGCGCGGCTGTAATGTTGACCAACCCAGAAACCTCGCAAAATCGGTAACCGTGGAATAAAAACTGCGCCCGGCTTTTCACCTGCACGCCCCGGATAAAACCTTTATTTTTTTCGAACACTAAATTTCAAACCGTGAATAAACTCGATATCGAATATAATACCGAACGCGACGATGTGCACTATCCGGAATACGGCCGGATGATCCAGCAAATGCTGGAATTTGCCAAAACTATCCCGGAAAAACCCAAACGGCAAAAAACTATCGAGGCCATCATCGGGCTGATGCAACAGCTCAATCCCGCCGGCAACCGCAATATGGAGGACTACCGGGAAAAACTCTGGAACCATGCCTTTGCCATCGCCGGATACGACCTCGATGTTGATGCGCCTCCCGGAATCACCATCCGCTCCAAGGAGGATAAAATCCAGGTCGACCGGATTCCCTATCCGCCTACTACCCAACGGCTGCGCCATTACGGATACAACGTTCAGACTCTGATCAAAAAGGCCATCGAAATGCCCGATGGCCCCAAAAAAGAAGGTTTCGTTGAAGTGATCGCGTCCTACATGAAATTGGCCTATAAAACCTGGAACCGCGAACACTATGTGAGCGACGACGTCGTCAAAGACGACCTGGAAATCCTGTCCGACGGCCAACTGGAACTACACGAAGGCCACAGCTCGCTCGATATTCTTGCCTTCAGCGCCAATAAAAAAGACCGGGACCTCCAACGCCATGGAAGCAACCAACGCAGCCGGGGAAAAAACACCGGTAAAGGCCGGGGGGGGAAACGCAACTACGGAAACTTCCGCAAACGGAAAAAATAAAATTGACCTGCCACGGGAAACACGAAGGGCACGGAGCATTTTGCTCCGTGCCCTTCGTGTTTCCATGCTAAAATTTCAAAAGTTTAAACTACATGCGCAGCTGCATCACAGTTCCCCAAACGTCGATAAACAACGGACTTCAAAAGGCCGCCCGTGGCCGTTCCGGTATCCCTGCAATACATCGCGCACATCATCCGGCCCTGCGGGCAAACGCCGCAAAAAAGGCCGGTGCTGCCCGGCAGGCGCTATGCTCCGGTGGAAAAAATACTGCCCGGTTCCTGATATGGTAAAATAACTGTAAAAACCCGGCATCAAGGCCGGTTCCAATGTAAACGCTTTTAAATGCTGAACCAGCTGATCGGCTACCGGTTGGTCCGGTTCTGCCGGAGTGTTGGCATATCCCCAGATATAATTATCGGGTATGGATTCAAGCACCCGGTTCTGAAAGTCTATTCCTTGTTGCACAGGAAGGCTCAGCTCGTAATGGCCGCTCTGAACACGCAACGTCCCTTCACTGCGAATCACCGGACTCAGGGAGAGCGAAAATTGATACGTCCCGTTTGCCAGATTCCCAACAGGCAGAAAACCTTTCGCAGGGCCGGGAGCTCCCAGGCAGGTGTCGGGCTTGCGTATTTCCTGTAATTCAACAACAACTGCACCGGCTTGCACTTGCACTGTGGCCTCAATGTTATAATTCCCGCAATCAAACTGTTTCATACTTTCCATCCACAAGCCAAAAACCGGAGCGCCGTCAACAGCATCACGCTGCTCAAAAAGGTCAACCGTGAATTCCGGATCCAGTGTCACTATAATTTCCGGCTCTTCGTTCAAGGGCGCATTACAGCTTGCCAGCGCAGCCAGCACGAGGAAACCGGATATCTTGCGGTATAAATCAGAGCAGAGCATAGTCATTCGTTGTCAGTGCGCAAGAAAAACGCCGCAGCAGTAAAAGTGCTGCCCTGTGCGCTAATTTTTTTTCAACAAAGCTAAACGTACTTTTGTGCTCCATCACACAATGTGTATCGTCGTCTATGAAACCAATATCGGTATTTTTTTTCGCAGTGCTACTTTGCCCACTGTCCTTTTTTTCCTGTAAAAATCCCGCCTCCGAGCCACCGGTGGATAACACATCAATCCCGGATACGATCCGCCTCAATCCCGCACCAGCAGAAGGTGCAGTGCCCTACACGATAACCAATGGCACGGTGTATTGGTCGGCAAAAAAAGCCATCGGAATCGCCCACAATGGAGAAATTCCCATCGCAAGCGGCGAATTAATGGTCAATCAGGGTCAGGTCCTCAGTGGCAATGTTGCTTTCGACATAGCCTCCATTGCGGTGACCAACATGGATGACCCGCGCGACAAGGCAACCCTGGAATCACATCTTAAAGACAACGACTTTTTTAATGTAAAAAAATACCCGGAAGCCAGCTTCAATGTTACGGAAACATTGCCCAGCAGCCAGCCGGCATTTAATTGGATTATTCGCGGAAAACTGAACATTAAGGATCAATCCAATCCGGTCAATGTACCTGTACGAATTTGGATAACCGACAGCGGTTTGCGCGCCGAATCGGTTTCTTTTATCATCAACCGCACCAAATGGGGCATCAACTTCCGCTCCGGCATACTCGGCACAGCCAAAGACCAGATCATTGAAGATGTCGTAACCCTTTCGTTCAAACTTGAAGCAAAACCATCCGGTCAGGAGAGCCCCAAAAGTTGAATACTTGATTGGTGCTGCCGGATGATAAAAAACACCGAAGCGCCTGCCCGCCGGTTAAAACAGATTCACGTAGCCCAGGTGGAATTTTGGCGCCCGCCAATCCACCGCCTGCCCGGCATCACGGCGGCCCACCGCCAGACTAATGCCAAAAATGCCTGCCTGAGTTTCCAGGTTAAGCCCCGCGCCCAGTCCCCAGGGATGCAGAAAAAACCGGTTCCGATCGGTCAGGTTTTCCAAATAACCATAGTCTGAAAAAGCAGATAAAAAGGCATTTTGACTCAGCAGCAGCCGGTATTCCAGGGTAGTGATGACAAAGCGCGTGGCAAATAAACTCTCCTCATCAAACCCGCGCAGGCGTTTGTTGCCGCCAAGGCGGTACTGCTCGTTGGCATACACGGGTTTTTCGGAAAAAATGCCGCCGCCCCGCATGCCGAGTTTCAGTGTGCTTCGCACAAAAAGCGGGATAAAATAGTCGGCTTGCACCTCCAGCCGGTAGCGGGCCACCCGGCCGGCAACGGCATCGTACAAACCGGCAAATTGAAACTCGGGATCAGCCGGGTCGCGCAAGGCTTCGATGGTCGTATTGCGCAATACGGAATTGAAGCCCGCCACGGCGCGCAGGTTTAGAAACCAACCGCTGCGCGGGTTAAAGCGGTAGTCGAGTTGATTGAGCCTTGCCTCCAGGCCAAAGCCGTTTTGCCGCAAGTCGAGCACGTTAGGCAGGCGGCGGTTTTGGATGATTGCCAGCGTGTCGATATTTTGAAGCGACGACGATTTGTTTTCCCAAAAAAACTGGATAAAGTTGCCCCCCTCCAGCAGGTATTGCACGCCCAGTTCGCTTTGCGCATCCACCCAGGTACTGTCGCGCCGGAAAATACCCAGGCGGCCTTCCAACCCGAATGGCAGGCCGAACAAGTACGGAACGCCGGCCTGCACATCCAGTTTTTGCGTTTCCGGGCGCAGGCGTTCCAGCTCGAGCGACAGGTGTTCGCCCAGATTGAGTGCGTTGAGCAATCCGGCACTCAACGAACCCGTGAGTAACAACCGGCCATCGGTTGCCGAAGCACCCGACCGGGGCAGCAGGCCGATGATAAAATCAAACCGGCTGGCGCGTTTTTTTTGCAAAAAAAGGTTGACGCGCGCTTCATTTCCGGCAAATGTGACGGTTGGGTTGGCCAAGGTTTCCACAAACAGCAACGTATTCAGCCGCTGCCGGATACGCAATACCCGGGCATGGCTGTACGGCGAGCCCGGGCGCAGTCCGAGGTATTGCGGCAAATAGGATTTAGGCAGCCGAAGGTTGCCGGTAATTTTCAGATCGGTAAACGTAAAAAAACGCCCTGGGTCTATCCGAAGCTGTGCGGACACACCACCATCGCCCTGCACCTGCACACTATCGAGCCGCACACTTGCGAATGGGTAGCCTGTATTTTCTGCCTGTTGCAAAAGTTGTTGTTCCAGGCGAAGCAGAATATCGTAACGGAGGGGTTTATCGGCAAACAGTTTTTCCCGGAAGCCACTGGCATCCATCCACCGTTGGTTACTATTTGCGGCAGCTTCCACGCGCACCCAACGCATGGAAGGGCCCAGGTAAAGGCGGGCCGAAGCCGTGCTGTCGGTCAGGTAGGTAAGGCTGTCGAGGGAAGCGGCGAGGTGGGTGTTGGCGCGCAAGTGCCCGAGCAGGGCTTGCGCAGCAGTATCCGGTCCGGCCGGAGCAGCGATAAAAAAGGAGTCGGGTGCGGTCTGTTGCGGGGTAGGGGTGAATTTTCGGGAAAGTTGTTCAAACAGGGGCGCTTCCGCCGGAGAAACATACAAACGCAAAGACTGGGTGCGGCCTGATGCCGGTAAACCCAGGCACAGCAGAATCAACCCGGCGAGCCGGCGCAAGGAAACAGAACATTCGAATAGTATCGCCACGCACAATGGACGCTATTGGCTGCAGATGCGTTGCCCGGTTTATACCGGTCTGAACAACTTGTCTACCGGTGCTCCTCGCCACCCGGACCAACAACCGTGATGTTGGGCACGATCCAGCTCGTGATTTTTTCGGCCAGCCAGAGTATGGGGAACCAAATAACCAGCAGCGTCCAGATCGGGAGATTGAGAAAGACCAGCCACATAAACACATCAATGAGCAAGACAATCGCAATGATCCAGGTGACAACCAACAACAGCGCGGCAGCGTTTTGATGCGCCGAAACAATCCAGCGGCCGACGATGATCCGGCCGTAGCTGTTGATCAAACTTTCGGTTGCAGCTGTTTTTGCCACATAGCGGCAAATACCGGCAAAGCAGATCAACACAACGATGAGGCTGCTGAATACCCACATGACAAATTCCCAGGCAGGCTGAACGGTTTGCCACATTTTGCCTTTCCAGCCGGTAATTTGCTCCTTCGCATCTTCGATGTTCCGGGCAACGGCATTGGAATCGGGCAGTGAAATGCCGGTGGAAGTGGGCGCCTCATTTTGCCGGGGGCGTACCGGGTCGCGGGTGAGGGTTTGGGCTGCGGCGGCTACCGAGCCGGTAGTCGTTTGCACCGTTTTCGGTTCGCTTTTAGGTTTGGAAACTGTGGCAGTGGCCGCCTTTGGTTTTGAAACTTTTGGCGGTGGTGCTTCGGCTACCGCCTCCGGGTCTTTGGGCGATTCGGGGCGGATTGTGGTCGTTTTACCTTGGTAAACGATTTGTATTCCCAAAAGCCGGCCGGCGTTATCGCGGTTGGAGAAATAGCGCTCGTTGAAGAGCAGTTGCTCGTAGTTTTTTTTGCCGTCGCCTTGCCGTTTCAATACGGCTTTTTGAAAAATAAACTTTACAACACCGCGCGGGCGGTCATTTTTGTACCGGAAGGTACCCAAATAACGCTCAACTTGTTCCGTCTTGGTGATGGCGTACGAACTGGTGGGAAGGGCGCCCAGGAAACACAGCGCACAAAACAGTAGCGGGAAACTTTTCATACGTAAGGCGGTGTAAGTCTTTTATTAACTCATGTTTGGATTAAAAAACTGGGTAAACCGACCCAAATTTAGCCCAAAAAGGGTAAAAATGCATCTGTAAAACAATGATTTAACTAAAAACCCTAAAATTGGAACTGGGCAAAAAACCTAATGCAAATAGCGGTGTACCAATCGGTTTTTCTTGGATTCGATGGCCAGGAAAATTTCATAAATAGTAATCTTCCCGTCGCGCTCGGAAGTCTTCCGAAATATTTGCTTCCGCCCCTGAGCATCGTCGGCAACATACCAGCCATCAAGCCCGGCATTTTTAAAATAGCTTGGGTTGTTGAAACCCTCGTAAACAACCTTTTCCGATGGCGCGCCAATAAATGCCGGCGCAAAGATGGCCAGGTAAAGATCGATAGTGTTATTCAGCGGTTTCCGGCCCGACCGCTCGAACTTGCGCACCAGATATACCTCGGTCAGGTCCATCATAAAATGAATATCCTTGTTTTTACAGGCAGCCAGTACCGCTTCAAATCGGACCGGTTTACCCTTGTACATCAGGCTTTGAAGGCCGGCTCGGGTAAACTGTATCCAGCCGGCGGCAACCTGATCACTGCGCACTTCGAAGGGTTTAAGGCCGCATTCCAGATAAGCTGCTTCATAAATTGCCAATGGAGTCGACTGAATTTGCGCAGCAATTTCGCGGGTGCGGCGCAGGACCACGGATTTGTGGTAGGGGTCCATGGTATTGTCCAACTCCGCTTCGAAAATAGCCGTCAAATGTTCTTCCGAGAAATTTGAAAACTCATTGACGTATACCGGATAAAAAAAGCGCTGTTCAATATCCTGCAAAAGATCAATCAAAGGCAAACTGAATGCCCAGAGCAGGGTACCCAGCACAGCAATTATGATGAGATTCCGTTTGCCCCAGATAAAGGTGAAGCGGTAGGTTTTTTGAATAAACCTGAACAGGAACTGGAAGGCCAGCCGGAAAATGCGCAAAACCTGTAAAAACAAATAAACCAGCAGGATGCAGGCAATCCAACGAAACCAGGTATCCTGGCTCAGCAGGTACTGGATATAGTCAAAAATAGTTTTGCCCGCACTCCGCGAACAACCGGATAGCAGGCATAGAAAAATGATACATTTTGCATAGCGCATACGGCGTCTGCTGGTATTTTGAAAAATATTGTGCTGCGCTCAACCACCTATGATTCGCTTCAACAAAGCGTCATCGGTGGCGCCACCGGCAAAATCGTCGAATGCCTTTTCGGTTACCGTAATTATATGGTCGCGAATAAATGGCGCGCCCTCACGTGCCCCCTGTGCGGCGTCTTTGATGCAACATTCCCATTCGAGCACGGCCCAGCCGTCAAAGTCGTATTGGGCAAGTTTTGAAAAAATGGATTTAAAATCCACCTGTCCATCGCCAAGCGAGCGAAAGCGCCCGGGTCGGTCGGCCCAGTTTTGGTAGCCGCCATACACGCCACTGCGGCCGTTGGGCCGGAATTCAGCGTCTTTAACATGAAACATTTTTATCCGTTCATGATAAAAATCGAGGTACTGGAGGTAATCCAATTGCTGCAGTACAAAATGGGAGGGATCGTAAAGGATATGGCAACGCGGATGGTTTCCGGTAGCGGCAAGAAAGCGTTCAAATGTCACGCCGTCGTGCAGGTCCTCCCCGGGATGGATCTCGTAGCACAGATCCACACCGGCGGCATCAAACGCATCTAAAATGGGCGTCCAGCGACTCGCCAACTCCTTAAAAGCCGCTTCAACCAAGCCTTTCGGGCGCTGCGGCCAGGGGTATACCGTGTGCCAGATCAAGGCGCCCGAAAAGGTAACATGTGCTTTCAGCCCAAGGTGCGCGCTGGCTTTTGCCGCTTGTTTCAGCGTTTGCACTGCCCACTCCGTGCGGGCTTGGGGCTTACCGTGCAGCGCCTCGGGTGCAAAGGCGTCGAACATGCCGTCGTATGCCGGGTGCACCGCCACCAGTTGGCCCTGTAAATGGGTACTGAGCTCGGTAATTTGCACGCCGCAGGCTTCCACCCGGCCACGCAGGTCATCGCAATATGTTTTACTTTCGGCAGCCGTTGGCAGATCAATCAGCCGGCTGTCCCAGGTTGGAATCTGCACGCCGGTATAGCCCAGGTCGGCTGCCCAGGTACAAATGGTTTCCAGTGAGTTAAACGGGGCGGTATCGCCCATAAACTGGGCGAGAAAAATTGCCGGGCCTTGAATAGTGCGCATCTGTTATGTTTGAGCCGGAAAATGAATGGTGTTTCCAATTAGTTGTATGTTGGGAATTTGAGGGCTGTGGTTGTAGCCGACTGCCCTGAATAAAATGCCGGCATCGCAACACTTTGGGTACCGCAGGGCAAATTGAATAGCCAATATCTGTTAATTCTTATATTTCATCTTGTAAATCACCGGCAAATCTGGCAATCACGCATGCAAGACTTTTCAGCGTATACCATTTTATTTATTTTCTGTGGGCTGATCATTTTGTCCTATCTCTTTTCGGTCCTGAACCGAATAACCCGTATTCCTTCGGTTTTACTGCTGTTAGGTACGGGAATACTGTTGCGCTACGTGGCAGACTTTACCGGATTTACCTTTATACTGCCCAAAAACCTGATTGAAATTATCGGCACCGTCGGGTTGATCATGATCGTACTGGAAGCCGGGCTTGACCTGGAAGTAAACCGCTCCAAACTTCCCCTGATCCGGAATTCCTTTTTTTCAGCCTTGGTCATTTTCCTGCTCTCCACCTTTGGAGTTGCCGGTATTCTGATGCTTTACCTTCCGCATGTTCCGTTTATCCATTGTATTACCTACTCCATCCCGTTGAGCATTGTAAGTAGCGCAATTGTGTTGCCCAGTGTGCATCATTTGAGTGCCGAGAAAAAAGAATTTCTGATTTACGAGGCTTCTTTTTCAGATATCCTCGGGATCATGGTGTTCAATTTTCTGACGGCAAAACAATTAATTACCGGGAACGACACCCTCTGGTTTTTTGGAAGTATTCCGATCGCAATTGTTTTGTCCATTGTGGTTTGTTTTGCCCTGATGTTCCTGTTGGTTAAAAACCAGATTAATATCAAATTCTTTCTGGCGTTTGCCGTGCTGATCGTGATTTATGTCGGCGGGAAAATGTTAAACCTGCCGTCTTTGTTGACCATCCTGCTTTTTGGTTTGGTGGTAAATAATTGGGAACTCCTGCCCTGGCAGGCCCTGCACCGTTATTTTACCAACAAGGACGTAGACGAAGTGCGCGGATTTCTGATTTCGATAACGGCGGAATCGTCATTTTTGATCCGGACGTTTTTCTTTATCATTTTTGGTTACGGGATCAACCTGAGTTTTCTGCAAGATCAGCAGGTCTGGCTCGTAGGTTCAGGTATTGTGGGCGCCCTGCTCGTGTTGCGGTACATTTATTTGCGGGTGGTGCACCGTTACGACCTTTTCCCCGAGTTGCTTTATATCCCGCGCGGATTGGTCACCATTCTATTGTTTTACAAAATCCCAACCTGGCAGCGTATTGACCAGTTTGACGAAGGTGTTTTATTTTTTGTAATTTTGACTACCAGCCTGATCATGATGCTGGGGGCACTGCTCTACCGCGATGACCCGAAAGAATTGGGGCAAATTCATGTAACGCTGGTGGAGCATCCTGCCTCCTCTTCAGATACGCATTAATGCCGTTTTTAATGCCCGGCTTAAAATACTTTGAATTGGGTAGGCCTTCCGGATTATTGTCGGATACCTGTCATTTTTATTCCGCCCTTGGCTTAATGTTTGTACATGGAAGACCGGACAAGTTCGTGCTGTGCTTGTTTCTGCTAAACCATTTGTGTGACTATTTAATTCAGGTTATTCTATGCGGAAAATTTACGTTTTCTCAATTATTGTGGCGTCTGTGCTTTTTGCCTGCAAACACGATCCGTTGTGGGCGCCTTTGAATATTGAATTGCACCAGGCAATTACCAATATTTCGCAGAACGGTTCACCGAGTTATTTTATCCTGCCGGAGAGCACCGATTTTGGGCGTATTCCGCAATCACCGGCCAACCCGCTCACTGCTGAAAAAGTGGCCCTGGGCAAGTTGTTGTTTTACGAATCGGCATTTGCCGTGGAAGCCAAACACACCTCAGGCATGGCTACGTTTTCCTGCTCTTCCTGCCATATTCCGGCAGCAGGCTTCCGACCCAACCGGGTACAGGGTATTGCCGATGGCGCTTACGGCTTCGGCACGAACGGAGAAGGTCGTAACAAACGCCTGGAATATGCCGAACAGGACATTGATGCGCAGGGCGCCCGGCCGTTGAGCATGCTGAATGTGGCCTATGTTACCAACTCCATGTGGAACGGCTCGTTCGGCGCCGGCGGCGTAAACGCAGGCACCGAAAGCCGGTGGGGTGTTGCCGATCCGGGTACTGCCATCAACCACGAAGATCTGGGATCGCTCGAAGGGCAGAATATTGAAGGTTTGAAAGTACACCGCCTCCTCATCAACCGGGAACTGGTGGAGTTTTACGGGTACAAAGCATACTTCGACGCCGCCTTCCCCGATGTACCGGAAGCAGAGCGGTATACCCGCAAGACTGCGAGTTTTGCAATTTCAGCCTACCTCCGCACCTTGCTGTGTACGGAGGCACCGTTTCAACGCTGGCTAAAAGGGGAGGACGATGCGATGACCGACGAGGAAAAACGCGGAGCACTGTTATTTTTTGGCAAAGCCGGTTGCTATCGTTGCCACAACGAACCCAACCTGGGCTCAATCACTTTCCACGCCCTGGGCGTACAGGATTTGTTTGAAAACGGCGGGCTCAAAACCAGTGCTTCGGACTTGCGCAATCTGGGCCGCGGCGGTTTTACCGGCAATCCGGACGATATGTTCCGCTTCCGCGTACCACAGCTGTACAACCTCGGCGACGGCGGTCCCTACTTCCATGGAAGCAGCAAGAATACCCTGCGGGAGGTGGTTGAATATTTCAATGATGGCATACCGGAAAATCCCCGGGTTCCGAAATCACAAATTTCGCCCTTCTTTCATCCGCTCAACCTGTCGATTTCCGAACAATCCGACCTGGAAGCCTTCCTGCGCAACGGCTTGCGCGATCCGAACATCCAGCGTTATGTGCCAGACCATTTGCCCTCCGGCTTTTGCTTCCCGAACAATGACCAGCAGTCACGCCGCGAAATCGGTTGTGAGTAAAAATAGCTGCTTGTAAATTGGCAAACATGAATCATCCCGAATTTTTAAAATGACTTCGGAGAAGTCAAATATTTGTAGATCAGAGATTTAAGGGCACTCGACGACCTCAGAGAGGTCGCATGTGCAGGGGTTAGCACCTGGATATTCGACCTCTCCGAGGTCGGGCAACGGGTAACCGAAGCATTTCTACAAATATTTGACCTCTCCGAGGTCTTTTTTTATGGAAAAATTCGGGATGAGTCATGCGAATCAGGGGTTAACCTGGCAATATTACCTTCGAATAAAGCCCGTAGGGCTGACATTATGGTAGAAAATGGTCGTCTCGCAGTTTTCCAAACGCCGTAGGCGTGCCATTATAATGCCGCACCTACGGCGCTATGATCTCTACGGCAATAAATTTCTACAAAAATGACAGCCCTACGGGCTTTGGAGGAGGATATTAGCCCCTGATTCGCATGACTCATGTTTGTGCTTAAAAATAACCGGCTTCACAAAAGCACCCGTACCGTTTCAATCTTGCGGTCGCTCACCAACTCCAGAATAAATGTTTTGCCGTCGAGATTCAGCCGGGCGCCCTGCTTCGGGATCGTCTCCGTGGTAGTAACCAGGTATCCCGACAAGGTGTGGTATTCCCCTTCCGGAATGCTCAGTACAGGATATTTATCATTCAGGTAATCGACCTTCAGCCTGCCTGAAAAAATGAATTCAATATCCGAAACCTGCACTTCAATGAATTCTTCCTGGTCATGCTCATCATCAATTTCACCGAAAAGCTGCTCCAGGGCATCTTCCAGGGTTACCAGCCCGGACAAGCTGCCATACTCGTCGACCACACAGGCAATGCTGGTTCGTGTGCGGATGAACTTGTGCAGCAAATCATTCACTACAATACTCTCCGGCACAAACGAGATCGGCAGAATGATCTCGCGAATCCGGCGCGGCTGGTTGAACAATTGCTGCACATGCACATAGCCCAGCACTTTGTCCAACTCACCATCGACCACGATGATGCGGGACAAGCTGCTTTCGATCATCAGCTGCCGCAATTTCTCAACTTTGGCATTGACGTCGATGTAGACGATTTCGGGTCGGGGCGCCATACAATCGTGCGCGCGCACAGCATTCAGGTGTAGGGCATTTTCGAGCAATTCGGCAGCCACAGCTTCCTCCGGGCTTGCACCTGTGTTTTGTTGGACAAAGTATTGCAACAATGCTTCATCCGCTTCTTCAGCAGGCTGATACAGGTGGCGAAATACTATTTTGCGGAGTAGCAATAAAATCAAAAAGAACAATGCGGCAACAACCACACCGGCAACCCGGCCGCTGCCAAGCAAAAATGCAAACAAGGGACCGGCCCAACACGCCAAGAGCGCCGACAAACCGACAAACAGGACGGTAGATGCAAAAGAATAACTTCCTGGTTGGAGCATTGAAGCCCATCCGGCATATCGGGTTTGCTGTTCGTCCATGTGGTTGTTGTGTGTTGTTTGATCACTTCAGGGCTTTGTCCAGTTGATCAGCCTTGATGATGCCCTTGGGAACCGTAATTTTCCAATAGGAAAAATCCTGATTGGCTTCCAGACCAAAACCGTAAATTACCTCATCGGGCTTGGTCACTTTTACAAATTTATCGGTGCGCACTTTTTCTGTTTTTTCATCCCAGATCAACTCTTCGGTCTCGAGTTTTTCCTGCTCTACCGTGGTTAGCACGACACTGTCGCGGGCAATAATAAGGCCTTTATCCTGTTGCCTTATGGCAAATTTAGCCGTCAGCGTACTCCGAACCTGAAGATGTGGGGTCAAAAATTCCAGTTTGATGCCGTTGGGAAATTCCTGGCGGGGCTCCAGCCGGTCCACGTAGTTGTACAGGGCGGGCGCCGTAACCCGCACCCGCACAATGGCACTGTCTGAATATAAAATTTCCACATCACGCCCGATTTCCACACCGGTATCGTCCGGGCCATATTGTTGTTCCTCCCGTTTTGTGGCAGGGTCGCAGGCTAAAAAAAACAACACTGCACAGGCAGCAATACCGGCGCAAACCCCAAAAGCCCATCGTGCAAGGTGATTCATGGATAAAATATCAGGTGAGCAGTTTTTTAAAGCTATAGCGAAAAACCAACAAGGCGCCAACCACGATCAGGACCAGCATATGCACCGGCACCCGTACAAATGCAATCAGGTGCGTACGGTCGAGCAGGTACATCAGCACAAAAAGAGTTCCGATGAGCAACATCAGGTTGGATAACTTGCCGAAGCCCGGAATTTGCTCGAAACGCACATTTTTTTGAATAATCCCCAGGCTCAGCACCAGCGAAAGCACCGGAACTACCTGCGTGAGCAGGTTCGTATTCAGAATACTGCCCCCGCGTTCGAACAAAAACAGGTAAATGCTCAACGCTATGGAGAATATCCCGGGAATGCATACGGCATATACCAATACCGCGTACAGGTAGTTCCAGGGACTCACATGGCCTTCGCCGCGCCCCATCCAACCGGCCAGCAGCGCGATAAGCGGGATCAACATAAAATAGCCAAAGATGGCCAGGGGGTTTGCACTCAGGTAGTCGAAGAATTCGCCAAGCGTCATTGTTTGAAAACTATTTTTGAAAAAGGGCCTGTATGTTTGTTTCCAGCAGTATTTACAAAAAGGCAAAATAATCAACCGCTGTATGCCAGCAAATGTACCGCATCCATGTCCGGCGGCAAAGTACCCTACATCGAATTCTGCCGGGTAGCCCAGCCTCCCCTGCACTTTCAACCCTGGTGGCTCGACGCCGTTTGCGGCGCAGACCGCTGGGGCGTCGCCATTGCCACCACTGCCCGGCAGGGTGTCCCCATGGGTGTACTGCCGTATTTCAAAACCCGCCGCCTGGGTTTGCCGGTTGTACAGCTGCCGCCGTTTACTGCCTATGCCGGCCCCTGGTTCCATCCCGACATTCAACATCCGGACCTGCCCGGGTACAAAAAACTGGGTTTACAACACCGGGTGCTTGAGGAATTGATTGCGCGGCTTCCCAAGGTGTTGTTTTTCCAACAGTGTTTTCACCCCACTATTCAAAACGGGTTACCGTTTTACTGGGCAGGCTTTCGTCAAACGACGCGCTATACCTATTTGCTGCCCGGCACAGTGGATACCACTGATCTTTATCGCCGTTTTAAAAGCAGCCTGCGCACGGAGCTGCGCCGCGCAACCGAGTACACCGAAGTGGTGGAAGTTGCCGATCCGGAGCCGGTATTTCATCTGAATAAACTATCATTTGCCCGAAAGGGATTACGCCAGCCTTATTCCAGGAGTGTTTTCCAAAATCTACACCAGGCAATCGCCATACGTCGGCAGGCGCATGCGTTACTAGCTTGCGATCGAAAAACCGGAATGCCGCATGCCGGACTGTATCTGGTGTTCGACACCCGGCAGGCAGCCGTGTTGCTCACCGGCTTCGATCCCGCATACCGGCACACAGGCGCCTTGCACGGCCTGTATTGGCAGGCGATACAATTTTGCGCTGCGCGCAAACTCAGTCTTGATTTTGAAGGAAGTATGCAGCCCGGAATCGAGCATGTTTTCCGAGGTTTTGGTGGCCAACGCAGGCCTTATTTGCAGGCTTGGCGGTATTGGTAATCGTCCTACGACTTGAAGTCGTAGGACGATTCGAGTCGTAGGACGATTACGCCCTGGATAAAACCCCCTACCGCACCATCTGATAAAAAATCGTGGAAAACCAGCTGGAGTCTGCCTTAATGAGCGTGTCGAGTGTTTTGTCGGCCTTTTGCGACAGCGTTCGAATATCTTTGACCACCGTACAAAACGACTCCGACTGCGGGCAGTTGGCCTCTACACCGGCTACTTCATCGAGTACCTTGAGCATGGGTTCCAGCTCTTTCTTTTTCCGGTGGATGATAATTTGACGCACAACTTTCCACATGTCTTTTTCTGCGTAGAAGTATTCTTTGCGCTCGCCCGATTTGAGTTTTTTGTGCACCAAACCCCAGTCGATCAGCGCCCGCAGGTTCATGTTGGCATTGCCGCGCGAAATTGAAAGACCATCCATAACTTCATCGGCGGTGAGCGCATCGGGCGCCACGAGCAGCAATGCATGTACCTGCGCCATGGTGCGGTTGATTCCCCAGTCGCTGGCCATTTTGCCCCAGGATTCGATGAATTTTTGTTTGCCTTCCTGAATATCCATAACGTTGAAAAAAGGTTAGGAAAATTGTGTTTTAGCGTTTTCAACCATTTAAATACAATTTGAGGCCATTTTGTTTTCAAAAATAATTGAAACCAATGAAATTAACTTTTTAAACGAGCAAATGTTTCCTGAACGACAGCCTGCGTTTAGAACTTGTCCAGGATTTCATCACTGGCCTCCAAACGGATATTTTAATTAAATTTCTCACCGGATTGCCCACATCCGGCTGCGAAATTTGCCTTGCCTGAAATAAAACTCCCCTGTTTTCGGCTCAGCATGAAAACCTGGACAAGTTCTTAAAGACAAACAAAAACATGACCCAACCCGGCTCTTATCTTGCTTCCGACAGCCGTGGCGATTACACGGCACAGATCACGCGTTTGCTACGCGATACCGAAACCGATAACTGCCCGCTCCTGCTCGAACTGGTGGAAGGCGGCGGCGTAAATCGCCGTGTGCTGGGGTATTTGTTTGGCATGGCCGTATTTCACACAAACCGGCTCGTAAGCGGCCGGGCGATGGCCCTGCTGCAACGGCATGCCTCCGAAGCCACCGTATTGCAGGCCACCAAACTCCGCGAATCGGTTTCGTACCATTACGACGAAGCCGAATACTTTAGTCGGTACCAGAGTGCCGAAGTAGACTTGTTCGACCTGCTGCTGGCCGGCAAAATGTGCCTCTGGCACCGCAGTCGCCCCGGCCAGGGCAGCAGCGCGCAGGTTGCCTTTCAAACACTCGACCTGCGCCGCCTCCCCGTGGATACGCTTTCAGAGGCGTTGGCAACGCTGAATTTTTTGAAATTCATCGCCCTGCCGGCACATAAAAATTTCGACCTGCCTGCCGCTGTGCCTGTTTTACGGGAACTCCCGCTCGAGGTGGTTATTCTTGAAAATGTGCGGATTGAAGAGTTCCCGGTAGGGCTTTTGGGCTTGAATACCTTGCATACCCTCATCATTCGAAAAGGGAACCTGCGCCCACGAACCCCCATGCAGGTACCTGAAGGCGGGCCATATGGAAGCCCTGTACTCGAAAAACTAATTCTTGAAGCATATCCCGTGGAAGGTGAAATACGGCTGGGACCATTTCCAAAATTGCGCGAAGCCACGCTGGTGCGCTGCCAGATTGCCCGGCTCGACATGCTTGAACAATCGAAACAACTCGAACGCCTCGATGCCAGCCACAACCGGATTGAAGTTTTGCCCCGTTTTCTCTCCAACTGT
Organism: Lewinellaceae bacterium; assembly: GCA_016716135.1. Taxonomy (GTDB): domain Bacteria; phylum Bacteroidota; class Bacteroidia; order Chitinophagales; family Saprospiraceae; genus M3007. The sequence goes on from JADJWX010000005.1 coordinate 149,791, forward strand.
CAGCACCTGCGCTCGATGAAACTCAGCGACAATCCCTTCCGCCAGATCAACCTGAACCTCGAAAATATGCTCCAACTCGAAGAACTGGAAATCAAAGTACAGCCTGTAAAACAAAACTAGACACTCCATGATCCCTGCTGCCCGCATCCTCGACGAACTTGCCCGAACCGGCATCGACCTGCTGTTGCGCGAGCCGTTTTATGCGCACCTGTTTGGCAGCCTGAACAAGGAGATCGTCGGCAAAGGCCATCCGGTGGAAACACTGGCTGTGGGGCAAGGCCATCAGGCACTCACCCTGTACGTCAATGCGCAGTTTTGGGATTCTGCGCTCACCGACCCATTGCAGCGCTACGGGGTGGTGAAACACGAATTGCTGCACCTTGTTTTCCGCCATTTATTTGTGAAAGAACCCTATTTCGACCCCATGCTGCTCAATGTAGCCTTCGACCTGGTGGTAAACCAGTATGTCGAGCGCGACCACCTGCCCGACGACAGTATTTTTCTCGAATCATTTCCCAACCTGGCCCTCAAGCCCGGCCAAACCTGGTTTTACTACTATAAACAACTCGAAGAACTGCGTCAGGGCCGGGGAGGCGCCGCATCCGGTTCGCCCGAACAGGAACTGCTCAATAACATCCGCTCCGACTCCCACGGCCTGGAGCGCCACCAACCCTGGCGCGAGATTCGCAGCCGCAGCGAGCTGGAACGCGATGCCACTGAATTGCACCTCGACAGCCTGATGCAAACGGCGCACCAGCGCACCAGCGCACACGCCTGGGGAGCGATGCCCGGCGAAGTGCGCGAGCTGCTCGAACAGCAGCTCCTGCGCCCCGCAGCACGCCTGAACTGGCGACTGGTGTTGCGCCTTTTTGCGGAAAGTGCCGCCAAAACCCGCTTGAAAAATACGATCAAACGCCCATCCAAACGCTTCGGAACGGTACCCGGACTTCGCATCCGGCATCGGCAGCGCCTGCTTGTAGCCATCGATACTTCGGGCAGTATCGGGCAGGACGACCTCGCCTTGTTTTTTAATGAAATTTTTCACCTCTGGCGCGCCGGCGCGCAAGTGGATGTTCTTGAAAGCGACACGAAAGTGTACCGGCAGTTTGCCTACCGGGGAACCACCCCGGAGCTGGTAACCGGACGCGGCGGCACCAATTTCAACGACGCCCTCGAGCAAGCCAACCTGCAACGCCCCGACGGGCTCATTTTTTTCACGGACGGTTTTGCCGACACACCCCGGATACAACTGCGTATGCCCCTGCTTTGGGTAATTACCCGGCGTGGCCTCGAGCCTAAACAACCGGCCTGGGCGGCGTTGCCCGGGCGGAAAGTGAAAATGTAACACACACCTCCGGTGCCTTCAAAATAAAATTTAGCACGGGCCTCCTACGCATCCCATGGCTCAATGTATGTCAATTACACACAAGTTGACGGAATTGAATTTTTGTGCTTTCCGCACTCTATCTCCGATTATCTTAACAAAGAAATCAGTCCACTTCGGGGTAATCAAAATCCTACCCTACCCTCACCGCACCGCCTCAGCCCGCCGCTCCGCCATGCGCTCCTTCATCATGCGCCAGCTGGGGCCCATCAGGCGGTTCATGCTTTTATCCACCACGTAGTGCCGGGCAATATTGGCAAGCCCGCGCATACGCGCCGGAATGGAATCAAACGAACGCAGACTGATAGAGTAGCCACCGTCGGTATATTCGATGTAGTGCCAAAAGCCGGAGGGCATGAACAGCGACTCGCCCGGCTGCAGCATAACTTCGTAGCCGCAGGCGTTGGCCAGTGCCGGAAACTTGGCATAATCCGGGTTGTTCAGGTCGACATAACTGGCCACCGTAAACGGATGCTGGTAGAGGTTCCGGCTTTGATCGTGCGGGAAAAGGATGACCCGCTTGCGCCCGTGGATTTGGTTGAGAAAAACATGACTCATGTCGATGTCGTAGTGCAGGGCGACATGCGAGCCCTGGCCGCCGAAAAACATGAAGGGTAGCTCGTCGATAAACCCGTTCATGATGGTCGGAATGCGAAAATCGCGGCGCAATTCCGGCGCTGCGCGAAAAATATTCCAGAGGAAAATGCGCAGATCGCTGGGGCCGGCTTCGAGAATGTCGAGGTATTCGGCAAAGGAAATGACCATGTCGGGCGTCATGTAGCCCTTGCCGGGTTTGGAGTAGTTGTTTGAAACAACCGGCACGCGCAGGTGGCCGTATTGTTTTTTAAAATGCGCCGTGGTCCAGCGCTGGCGGGCAGGCCAATGTTGCGTGAGGTCCGTAAAAACAACCGGACGCATGGGGTACAGGTACTCCTGGGCAAATGTTTCGCGCGACAGTCCGCTGCGGCGATCGACGGGTTTGAGTTCCAACATAATGCAGCTGCATTTTGTGAAAAAAAGAGCACACGAAAAATTCTGGTCTGGATTTCCAGCCTGCAAAAGTACACAGGAAACTGATTTTGAAAAACAGGGCCGGCCATTTGACAAAAAACGGCTTTGCAGGTTGCAGAAACCGGGCACAATGTTGGGAACTTCAGCTTGTTGGCTAACTTTGCAGCACCGGGAACACCCTTGCCTTCATTACCCCGGCTGATTTCCTTTTATGGCTGATATTTCCAAACTTACTGAATTGTGCGCACAGGTCCGCCGCGACATTTTGCGCATGGTGCATGCCGTACAAAGCGGACACCCCGGCGCCTCGCTGGGCTGCACCGAATTTTTCGTCGCTCTCTACGGCGCCGTGCTGAAACACTCACCCAAACCTTTCCGGATGGAAGGCAAAAACCAGGACCTGTTTTTCCTGTCCAACGGCCATATTTCGCCGGTGTGGTACAGCGTACTTTCCCGGAGCGGCTATTTCCCGGTGCCGGAGTTGGCTACCTTCCGGAAAATCAATTCCCGCCTGCAAGGCCATCCGGCCACACACGAGGGCCTGCCCGGTATCCGGGTGGCCTCCGGCTCATTGGGGCAGGGCATGTCGGTAGCCATCGGCGCAGCCCTTGCCAAACGCCTCAACGGCGACAAGCGCTGGGTATTTTGCCTCACCGGCGACGGGGAGTTGCAGGAAGGACAATGTTGGGAAGCCATGCTTTTCGCCGCACACCACAAGGTGGACAACCTGGTGGTGACGGTCGACTGGAACGGCCAGCAGATCGACGGCGCCAATGACGATGTGATCAGCCTGGGCAACCTGCCGGCCAAGTGGAAGGCCTTCGGCTGGGATGTGCTGATTTTAGAAGAAGGCAACAACCTGGAAAAAGTGATCGCCATGCTCCGCCGCGCCAAACGCCGTACCGGCAAAGGCAAACCGGTGGTTATTCTGATGAAAACCGAAATGGGCTATGGCGTCGATTTTATGCAAGGAACACACGACTGGCACGGCAAAGCGCCCAACGACGAACAGTTTGCCCGGGCCATGGCCCAGTTGCCCGAGACCAGCCTGGGAGATTATTGAATTACGGAGTTTCGATTGCGGACTACGGAATACGGATTGCGGAGTGGTTCACCTTTTTGAGGTTGGCTATTTCCACTACAAAATTGACCTGATGACGCAATGACCTCCAATGACCCAAAATGACCCCAATGACCCCAATGACCTCCCAATGACGCAATTATTAAAAAGGACAAAAAATGAAACTTTCCGATATCGTCTCCACCGGCAAAAAGGCAACCCGCGAGGGCTTCGGCGCCGGTTTTCTTGAAATTGGCCGCCAGAATCCCGAAGTCGTCGGGCTCACCGCCGACCTCATGGGTTCGCTGCAAATGCAGCATTTTTATAAAGAATTTCCCGAGCGTTTTTTCCAGTGCGGTATCTCGGAAGCCAACATGATGGGCGTGGCTGCGGGACTGGCTACAGGTGGAAAAATTCCGTACACCGGCACCTTCGCCAACTTCAGCACCGGCCGCGTGTACGACCAGATTCGCCAGAGTATCGCCTATTCCCACAAAAACGTGAAAATTTGCGCCTCGCACGCCGGCGTTACCCTCGGCGAAGACGGCGCCACCCACCAGATTCTGGAAGACATCGGCATGATGCGCATGCTGCCCGGCATGGTGGTCATCAACCCCTGCGACTACAACCAAACCAAGGCCGCCACCATGGCCATCGCGGAATACGACGGGCCGGTGTACCTGCGTTTTGGCCGGCCTTCCTGGCCGGTTTTCACGCCGGAAAATCAGAAGTTCAAGATCGGCAAAGCGCTGCACCTGGCGACGGGCAAAGACGTGAGCATCTTCGCCACCGGCCACCTGGTGTGGACCTGCATCGAAGCCGCCCAGGAACTGGCTGCCGAAGGCATCTCCTGCGAGATCATCAACATCCACACGATCAAGCCGCTCGATGAAGAGGCCATCCTCGACTCGGTGAGCAAAACCCGCGCCGTGGTCGTGGCCGAAGAGCACCAGCGCAACGGCGGCCTCGGCGACGCCATCGCCAACCTGCTGGCGCACCGACTGCCCGTGCCCATGGAGTACGTGGGTGTCAACGATTCCTTCGGCGAAAGCGGCAAACCCACCGAACTGCTCGACAAATATGGGTTGGGGAAAAAGGATGTGCTGTGGGCGGTGAAGGATGTTTTGGATCGGAAGAAGGCGTAGTGTGTTTTCTCCACGGAGGGTACGGAGAGGACTTGCTCGGCCTACGGTTTTGAGCCTGCCCACTACACACAGATCCGTTGAGTTTAAATTTTTCGGCCTTCTGTGCGGCAACCCCACCCCCATCCCCTCCCCCAAGGGAGAGGGGGGCCTGATTTCACGTTACTTATCGATTGCGTAAGCGAAATCTAAAAATAGTTTGAGGGCAAGCCCCTCTCCCTTGGGGGGGGGGGGGCTGCGGGACTCCGGGCGGCGAAATCTAAAAAAGTTTGAGGGAAGGCCCCCCCCCCCCGGGGGGGGGGGCGGTTTTTTTTTTTTTTTTTTTGGGGGGGAAATCAAAAATAGTTGAGGGCCTGGGGAGGGGGCTGATTCACGTTACTTATCGATTGCGTAGCGAAATCTAAAAATAGTTTGAGGACAGGCCCCTCTCCCTTGGGGGAGGGGGGCCTGATTTCACGTTACTTATCGATTGCGTAAGCGAAATCTAAAAATAGTTTGAGGGCAAGCCCCCTCTCCCTTGGGGGAGGGGGGGGCTGATTTCACGTTACTTATCGATTGCGTAAGCGAAATCTAAAAATAGTTTGAGGGCAAGCCCCCTCTCCCTTGGGGGAGAGGGGGGCCTGATTTCACGTTACTTATCGATTGCGTAAGCGAAATCTAAAAATAGTTTGAGGGCAAGCCCCCTCTCCCTTGGGGGAGGGGGGGGCTGATTTCACGTTACTTATCGATTGCGTAAGCGAAATCTAAAATAGTTTGAGGGCAAGCCCCTCTCCCTTGGGGAGGGGGGCTGATTCACGTTACTTATCGATTGCGTAAGCGAAATCTAAAAAATAGTTTGAGGGCAAGCCCCTCTCCCTTGGGGGAGGGGGGGCTGATTTCACGTTACTTATCGATTGCGTAAGCGAAATCTAAAAAATAGTTTGAGGGCAAGCCCCTCTCCCTGGGGGAGGGGGGGCTGATTTCACGTTACTTATCGATTGCGTAAGCGAAATTTAAAAATAGTTTGAGGGCAAGCCCCTCTCCCCTTGGGGGGGGGGGGGCCTGATTTCACGTTACTTATCGATTGCGTAAGCGAAATCTAAAAATAGTTTGAGGGCAAGCCCCCTCTCCCTTGGGGGAGGGGGGGCTGATTTCACGTTACTTATCGATTGCGTAAGCGAAACCTAAAAATAGTTTGAGGGCAAGCCCCCCTCTCCCTTGGGGGAGGGGATGGGGGTGGGGTTAGCCAAACACAGCTTACCTTTGCCGCCCCTAATCACAACAACAATTTTGAGCAATGAAATTCGCCACCAAGGTCATCCACGCCGGCATTGATCCGGACCCCTCTACCGGCGCCATTATGACGCCGATCTTTCAAACGTCCACCTACGTACAAGCCGCGCCCGGCGACCACAAGGGCTTCGAGTACGCGCGCACGCAAAACCCCACCCGTTCGGCGCTGGAGAAAAACCTCGCCGCCCTCGAAAACGGGGTCGACGCCATCTGTTTCGGCTCCGGACTGGCTGCGCAAGACGCCGTGATCAAACTGCTCAAAAGCGGCGACGAGGTGCTGGCCTGCAACGACCTCTACGGCGGCTCCTACCGCCAGATGGTGCAGGTGTTCGGCCCCTGGGGCCTGAAAAGCCGCTACATCGACATGAGCGACGCCTCCACCGTGGAGGCCGCCATCGGGCCCGATACGAAGGTGCTCTGGATCGAGTCGCCGACCAACCCCATGCTGAACATCATCGACCTCGAAGCCATCGCCGCGATAGCCCGCAAACGCGGCATCCTGACGGTGGTGGACAACACCTTCGCCACACCCTACCTGCAAAACCCGCTCGACCTGGGCGCCGACATCGTGCTGCACTCCGCCACCAAATACCTGGGCGGCCACTCCGACGCCATCCACGGCTGCCTGATCGTCAAAGACGCCGGGCTGGCCCAGCGCCTGCATTACATCCAGAACGCCTCGGGCGCCGTGCCCGGTCCGCAGGACTGCTTCCTCATCCTGCGCGGCATCAAAACCCTGCACCTGCGCATGCAGCGCGCCTGCGAAAACGCCGAAGTGGTGGCCCGCTACCTGGCGGAGCACCCGGCGGTGTCGAGGGTGTTCTGGCCGGGATTTGAAGATCACCCCGGTCATGCTATTGCCAAGCGGCAGATGCGGATGTTTGGCGGCATTGTATCCTTCGATCTGAAAAACAACACCGAAGCGGCGGCCCGCACGGTGCTCAGCAGCACCCACCTGTTTTCCCTGGCTGAATCGCTGGGCGGCGTGGAATCGCTGATCGACCACCCGGCCACGATGACGCACGGCAGCATCCCGCGCGAAGAGCGCCTCAAAGTGGGGCTAACGGATACGCTGATGCGGCTGAGCGTGGGGATTGAGGATGTGGAGGATCTGGTGGAGGATCTGCGGCAGGCTTTGGCTGCTTGACTTATCAGAAGGTGCAGATTAAAATAAACAATTTCGTTGGACAAAAAAGCTAACAAATAACAGAAAATTGTATTTTGCTCGGAATGAAAGGAGAAAACCATGATCAGAAGAATAGAAGTTAAAAACTATCGGTCACTGAAGTATATTGATCAATCACTCAATAATTTTCATGTCTTGGTAGGCCCCAATGCTAGTGGCAAAACCACATTTATGGATGTGGTAAGCTTTATGGCAGATATTGTAAAATCGGGAATTGACGAAGCAATAACGACTCGTTCTGCTAATTATTCAGATCTCACATATTCTTCAAAAGGAGGAGATATTGAATTGGCTATTGAGGTTAGCTTGCCCATTGAAGTTTTGGATGCCCTTGAAAATCGGTTTGATCGTACTCGCTTCGAGATTCGTATCGGTCTGAGCCAAGACACAAAAGAACATGTAATTAAAGAAGAACGGGTTTTGCTTTTGAATACAAAGCTGATTCATGATCAAGAGGATATAAAAGACAATCAACGCACACTTTTTCCAACTTTTATAGTTGAACCTATTAGCATCTTAAATAAAAAATACGCGGGCAAATCCGGCACTTCCTATCAATTAGTTATCAGAAAGAAACCTGAGGGGAATGATAATTTTTATGATGAAACCTATAAATCATCTGGGAAAGGTTGGCTTCCTTCGTTTAAGTTGGGGCCTAAACGTTCTGCATTGGCAAATTTACCTGCCGATGAAACCAAATTTCCCGCTGCTACTTGGCTAAAAGGATTTCTCTTTGATGGAGTTCAGCTTTTTATTTTAGATAGCCTAAGTATTCGAGAGGCAAGCCCACCTGGGCAAGTAAAGAAATTTAAGCCTGATGGCTCAAATCTACCTTGGGTGATAAATGATTTGAAAAAAAACGAAAAGCAGTTTAAAAAATGGATTGCTCACGTTCAAACGGCACTTCCAGACATTATTGAGATAGATACAATAGAAAGGGAAGACGATAAACACCGATACCTTAGAGTATTGTATGAAGGGAATATTCGTGTTCCAAGTTGGCTAGTTTCTGATGGCACATTGCGATTATTGGCTCTTACTTTGCCGGCTTATTTACCTGATTTTACTGGCGTTTATTTAATAGAAGAACCTGAGAATGGCATCCATCCCAAGGCTGTGGAAACAGTTTTTCAGTCACTTTCTTCAGTTTACAATGCACAAATTATGCTTGCATCACATTCGCCAGTTGTGCTTAGCCTGGTAGATCGAAAAGAAGTTTTATGTTTTGCAAAAACAAAAGAAGGGATCACTGATGTCGTAAAAGGCTCTGAGCATCCAGCCTTAAGAAATTGGAAAGGAGAAACAAACCTTTCCATATTATATGCAAGTGGTATCTTAGGATGATATGAAAGACCTAATTGTATTGGTTCCGGATAAAAATATAGATTTTCTCATGCGAGGATTGCTCCCTAGAATCCCGGAAGTTGAAAATTTAATGGGTTTTTCATTTGACATTTTGGTTCACCCACATAGAGATCCAGGCATATTCAACGAGGCCGATGATTTTTTACGGTCACTTTTCAATAGTTACAATTATGCAATTGTAATCCTTGACCATCAAGGTTGTGGTCGGGAATCTATGACGAGAGGAAGAGATTGAGCAGGTTATTGCTGAAAAACTGAATCGAGCAGGTTGGAATGAGCGAAATGTAGTGATTTGTATTTACCCAGAACTTGAAAACTGGATATGGGTGAATGAAGCTAGAATTCAAGAAGCTATTTCTTGGGATAGAGAAATAAGGTTATACGAATGGTTGCATCAAAATGATTGGAAACTTCCTAATGAATCTAAACCTATCCAACCTAAAGAAGCATTTGAGGCAGCTATTCGACTATGTAATACACCACGATCATCTTCTCTATATCGTCAAATAGCCAGTCGAGCTAGTTATCGCAACTGTCAAGATTCTGCGTTTCAGAAAATGATTTCACATATAAAAGCATGGTTTGCGAGTAATGACTGAACAAAAAAAATGCGAGCCCAACATATACCAAAAATTTCATTTCAAACCACAATACGCTCGTGAGCGTTTGCAACGCACAGCTGTCGGGAAGACGCTCACGAGCGCATTGTGATTTATTTTTAGTTTTCGCATACCCTTGGACCAGCAAGACAAGTGAAACACCAATTATTCCATATCGCAATATGGAATAATCCTCCACAAATAAATGGTTTTCAGCAAATAAACCCCATACATTTGTGTATCGCAATACACAATAATTCATGAGCATTAAAGCAATTCCCACCCTTCGGCCACAAGACCTGGTGATCCTGTTAAAGATCATCCTGGAAGAAAACGGCGCCTGGAGCCAGGTTTCGCTGGCCAACGCCCTGTTTATCAGTCAATCTGAAATCAGTGCGTCCCTGAAACGGTCTGCCTATGCCCGGTTGCTACAAAACAACAATAAAGTAGTAGCCAAACAGGCATTCTTGGACCTGTTGCACTACGGTGTTCCCTATATGTTTCCCCAGCAGCCCGGCGCGGTGGTACGGGGCATTCCAACCGCACACAGCGCAGAGCCGCTTGTACAGCACATCAGTAGTTCCGAAAGTGAAAACTATGTGTGGCCTTATGCCAAAGGCCACATGCGCGGGCACAGTATTTTGCCGCTTTACCCTTCGGTAGTGCAAGCGGTGGCCCTGGACCCGCAATTGTACGAGTTTCTGGCCCTGATAGATGCCTTGCGCGTAGGGCGGGCACGGGAGAAAAATTTGGCCCTGGAAATATTAACCCACAAACTATGCTAAAGAATACGGCGATAAACAGAATGGCAACCGTCAAAATTGCCAAAGCCTTGGGGGAGCTCAATCGGGAAGTTGTTTTCGTCGGTGGCGCCATGGTCAGCCTGTACATCGATGATCCCGCCGCAGAGGATATAAGACCAACCAAGGATATTGACCTGGCTTTTCAAATCACCACTGCCAGCCAACTGGAAGCACTGCGCCAGGCACTTACTGAAAAAGGATTTCAGGAGCAGGCCGATTCGGCTGTCATTTGTCGATTTGCGTTTGAAGAACTGTTGGTAGACGTCATGTCAACTCAAGCAGTCGGTTGGGCGCCGGGCAATCGCTGGTTTCAACGCGGTTTCAATAAAGCAATTACTGTGCACCTGGATGACATAGCGGTAGAGGTGCTCACGCTTCCGTATTTTTTAGCATCAAAAATGGACGCCTTTTTTGACCGGGGGATGAAAGATCTGTATGCAAGTTCTGATTTGGAAGATATTGTGTACCTATTCAACTACACATCGGATATCGCAGAACAAATTCTAAGCGCAGCGGACGGGGAACTTAGAAGTTACCTGATTGAAAGCATCCGGAAAATGTTAGAGGATGACCAAATACTGAGTGCATTGCCAGGGCATCTATACTTTGACGAAGTTGATGCCCGGATGGAAATACTCCTGGATAAAATGAAAAAACTCACCCATGGCCTACATCGTCCCCGCTCGCCCAACATGTTCCAAAATTTCATCCCAAACCACAATAGCACCAGCGCCCACCCCCTCAAACCTTCTTCCGCATCTGTTCCTCCACTTTTGTCGCATCGTACTGGCGCCGGCGAATGATATCGATATAAGCGCGCGCTTTTTTGTTGCCGTATTGGGTCCAGGCTTTTTCGGCCCATACGAGGGCCAGATCGAGGTTGCCTTTCACCTCGGCCACGACGGCCATGTTGTAGGCGGCCCGTCCGGCGGCTTTGGGATTGTCCGTTGCCGTTGCTTCAATTTTTTTCCAAATTTCAGCCGCGCGATCCCAGTTGTCCGCCTGGGCAAAGCGGTTTGCCTGCGCTGTTTGTTCCGAAAACCCTTTGGCTTTGGTGTAATACTGGCGTTTGACCGTCACATACACCGGCGCAATGCGCATGCCGTATTCCTGGCCAACGATAAAAGCGACTTTGCGCGTCACGGAAACTTGCGACGGCAAGCCGGATACGGCGCTGCGTTCGGTGCTCCCGGTATGCTGGTCTTCCAGAAAATCATCCGTCACCACCTCGTCAAAAATCGTTTTCGACGTCGGATCGTAAAAACGCCAACCCATGCGCACGGCGGTGCGCATATTGGCTACGTAATCGGTGCGGGTAGTGGTCGTGCCATCCTTGTTTTTCTTTTTGGATTGCCGGGTGCGGGTGCTGGTGTTATTGTCGGAATCAAACGATTCAATGGCCACTACCGCGTCGGCGCTGTAGTCGCCGCAGATTTTTTCGATCTCGGCGCAGGGCAAGGGCGCCGGCAGGTTTACCCCGGCTTTGCTGCCGGACATTTCCACGCCGGTGGCGATCACCCGGAACCTGGGTGTGCGCTGCAAGGCGTCGGTCAGGCCCCGTACAGCCTCCTCGCGGCTGCGCCGGTCCTGGCCGATCGCTTCGCCGGTAAACAGGCCTTCCAGTACGTTCAGCCAACCGTTGGAGGGCTTGCTGCGGTCGATCACGGCAATTTTGGCGATATGGTCCGGGACTTTGAATTGTGCCGGTTGCAACACCGTCAGGCTGACGGACCGGGTACAGGCCGATGACAGGGCCAGCAAGCCCAAAAGGGTAAGGACTGTTACTGCATGCATGCGCATAAGGCTAAGATTTAGGTGGTGAAGCGGCGGTTTCCTGCTGCCGGGTAAAATTCGCTGATTTTCCGGAAACTTGTGGGTAGAAGATTGCCGGGCGTTTTGTGCCTTCTCCGGCTGTGCGTATTGATAGGGTGGCACGGCCGGGAGCGCCAACTGGCTGTACAGGAATTAAAAAAGCGGATATGCGGATGAACAGTAAAATTGAACAAATTGCTAAATACTAAAAATGAAAATCGAAAATCTGAATACGGATCTTTTAGTAATCGGGGTTTTATTTTTTGAAGAATATAATACACCGTACATAGAATCTGCGTACAAGGAATTAGATTTGGTAATTCAGGCATTTAGACCGATGCTTGACAACGTGGGTAAAGTTGAAAAACTAATAAATGACTCAATAAAACTGAAGGAAGGAAATTCACTTGAGAATTGTATTGGTGAAAATGAAACAATGATTTATTTCAATGATGGATATTTTCAATTTGACTCAATTGTTCTCAGTCCTGAAATTTATCTGGAATTAGAAGCGTCAAGCTGGTTTATGTTGTTGGAAAACTTGAAATCATTTATGATAAAACAGAAAGGGAAAAAATTTAAAGTCCGATTTTGAATTATTACTTTCGATAAAGCAGAATCAACGATTTAATTCCAGCAAATAGAAAAATTAAAAATAAACCGGCGCCCCAAGCCGGCTCCATATTTTCTGTATCTGTGGCGCATCAAGCGCCGCAAAAGCACACCTGCCAATGCAAAACAAAAACACCAGAATATTCAAAATGGCCTTCGCCAGTGTATACCCGCACTACATCGCCAAAGCGGAGAAAAAGGGCCGTACCAAAGCCGAGGTCGATACCATCATTTGCTGGCTGACTGGCTATGACCCAAACGCCCTGCAGGCGCAGATCGATAACAAAACGGACTTTGAAACCTTCTTTGCGCAGGCGCCGCAACTGCATCCCAATGCCTCAAAAATTACCGGCGTCATCTGCGGCTACCGGGTGGAGGAAATCGAAGACAAACTGATGCAAAAAATCCGGTACCTGGATAAGCTGATTGACGAATTGGCGAAAGGAAAGGCGATGGAAAAGATTTTACGCACGTAGATTGCATGCATTAACAGGGCGACCATGAAAAAATTCAACAGAAAAGCCCATTGGGAAACCATCTATCAGACGAAAAAATTCGAAGAAACAGGCTGGTATCAGCAAACGCCGGTAACCTCCCTGGCTTTTGTGGCGAAACTAAAACTACCCCATACGGCAAGAATCATCGATGTGGGCGGTGGCGACAGCTATTTTGTTGACCACCTGCTCGATTTGGGTTTTGAAAACATCACCGTCCTGGATATTTCCAAAACGGCAATAGCGCGCGCAAAAGCAAGGCTTGGCGAAAGGGCAAAAAAAGTGCACTGGATCGTTTGTGATGTATCCCAGTTCAAACCCGCGCAGCAATATGATTTTTGGCACGACCGGGCCGCCTTTCACTTCCTGACCGAGGAACGCGAAATTGAGCACTACCTCCGCACCATACGGGATTGTCTGGCCGAAAACGGTTTTTTGGTCATAGGGACCTTCTCCGAACAGGGCCCGAAAACGTGCAGCGGTATTCCTGTGCACCAATATTCCGAAGCCTCGATGACAGAAAAACTGGGGCAATTTTTTGAGCGGATCGAATGCATCACACTGGATCACCTGACACCATTCAATACGACGCAGCATTACCTCTTTTGCTGTTTTAAGCAATTGAATTTGAATTAATTCAAAGCGCAGATGCCATCGACAAACACCGTCCGGCGCTAAAAACCTACCCGCTGTCTTCTCCTTCGATCCGTTAACCGCCATTCCCGGTTTCAGACGAATGTGGCGTGTACGTTTGCACAAATCAACCGTTCACTAAAATCATACGTCATGAAAAACGCGGTAAAAAATCTATTGTATCTATTTCTTTTTCTATTCCCGGCCGGTTTTTTCGCCAGTGTGGCTGCTCCGGCCGCAAGCCCGTCGCCGGGCCTGAGGGCCGCTGCCGAGGCGCCATACGGCGGCGCGTATTTGCTGTTTGCCGGAAAATTCGGCGGGGAGATCAGCCGGAAAGAAATCGCCGGCCACGCCGAAGTAAGTGTCGACGGCTGTGCCAAAGGCTCGCAGATTTTTCAATTTACCCTGTACATCACCAAAGACGGCAATACCGTTTCGATGAAGAGTAAATCCAATATCCTGACCGCCGAGATGAGCGCTAAACTGAAAAGCCTGTCGAAAGGCGACTCCTTTGAATTCCGGAATACGAAAGCCCACTTGCCCAATGGCAAGGATGTGGTGGATGTGTACGCAAAACGGTTTGTTGTGGTGTAATGGTTTCACCACGGAGTTACGGAGGCCACGAAGACATCACCGCAGGCGATATCTCCGTGGCCTCCGTGCCTCGTATGGGTGGCTGGGTTATGTGGGTTTTCGTCCTACGGCTCGCCGGGGCTTAACTTCGGTTGTGTTGCCCCTGGTTAGGCTTTGTGTGTAATGGACAGGCTCAAAGCCGTAGGACGAGTAAGACCCCTCCGTGCCTCCGTGGTGAAAAAATTATCTACGAAGAGCGTTTCAATCTGATGCAGCTGCAATAACTTGCCAACACACAGCGACATCATTTTCGCGAACCGCTTTTCATTTAGTATAGATTTTCAATAGTTGATGATACAATTTTTCAGAAAAGTCAGACAGAAATTAATTACTGAAAAAAAGTTTGGTAACTACCTGTTGTATGCTATTGGAGAAATTATTCTTGTCGTAATCGGAATATTGATTGCCCTGGCGATCAATAACAATAATGAATACAAAACAACAAGAAAAAAGGAGCAAACCTATCTCCTTGGCTTGCGGAGTGAATTTCAAACCAGCCGACTGAAATTGCAGGAACTGATCCGGGTAAATAAAAGCAATTACGAAGGCGCTAAAAAAATAGTGGAATTTATTTCCGATAAAACGACCCCGCCCACAGAAAAACAGTTTTCGGAAGTACTGTTCAACACCTTTGCTTTTGATATCGCTTTTAACCCCAATAATTCCCTGTTAAGTGAAATGACACATTCCGGGAGTTTGAAGGATATATTAAATCTTGAATTGCGAAAGCGGCTGACCAGTTGGCTGTCAACCTTAGACGATATTGCCAAGCAGGAAAAGGAGCTTGCCGTTCAACGGGAGCATATACTTGATCTGTTTCGGTCCGATGCATACAGCCTCAGAACCATATTGGACCAAACGGAAGTATCCGACAAGGAAATAGGCTTATCGCAAAAGACGACCACTGCCAGCAACCTCCAACTCTTGCATTCCAGGGCATTCGAAAACAATATTCTGCTGTTTATGCTTACCAGCCGCGCCACCGAAACGGCACATTACCAACCGCTGCTGGAGGATATAGATGCCATCTTGGAATTGATCAATGCAGAGATAAAAAGCAACTAAACCTGCGTTGCCCAAGCTGCCGTTTCATTGGAGCAGGCCAGTACCTTTTCCAATCCGGCCGGATTGGAAAAGGTACTTATGATCGCCAGGGTCTGGTTGAACGTGTTCAAGTGCTTTGGCTAACTCCTGAGGTTACGCTCCTTCACGCTTTTTACCGGATAATTTTGACTGTCCGTACACCAAGCGGGGTTTTTATCGACAGGAAATAAGCCCCTGCTGCCATATCAACGGGCATCTCAAGTTGCTCCTCGTGCTCACCGGCATCGCGCGATTCAGCCTGGATAAATGTTTTTAGCATACGGCCCTGTAAATCGTATAACTCAATTGAAACTTGCGTGCGCTCCCGGAGCGTATATTTTAATTGGGCAAAATGACCAACCGGATTAGGATAGATCAGCACCATGTGATCGTCGGAATTATTGTCGACTACACCGACATTCAGATCCGTCAGGTAGCGGAGCAGCGCGAAATCATATGAGGGCTGGGCATCCAGGTAACCACCGACTACAATTTTGCCATCAGGTTGAAGGGCAACGGAGGTTGCAAACCCGTCGCTGACGTCCTGGGAAACCACGACTTTTCCCTTATCCCCGAAGTTGTCGTCCAGCGTGCCATCCGAAAGATACCGGGCCACTGCCATTCTGTAAAAGAGGTCGGTCTTGATCGTACCGGCGGCAATTATTTTTCCGTCGGGTTGCAGGGCAAGGGCATTGATCTGGTCAAAGTTCCCGGCGAAGTCGGTACTGACTGCTCCATTGATTCCAAAACTGTTGTCGAGGTTTCCGTTGGATAAAAAGCGCGTGAGCCTGAAGTCGCCATCAGCGTTACCGCCGGTCAGAATTTTTCCATCGGGTTGCAGGGCAATACTGGAAACAGATCCAGTCGACGATGGCGCCTGACCGCTTGTGCCAAAGCTGTTGTCGGGGCTTCCATCGGAATTGTATCTGAGCAATGCAAGTTGCGCATCAAGGGCTTGTTCACTTTGCCCGGCCACAAGTATTTTCCCATCGGGCTGAAGGGCTAACGCATTGGCATAGTCCCAGCGGTTGTTTATATCTGATGTGACCATGCCATCCGCAGAAAAAAAGTAGTCAGGTGTGCCATTGGCATTATAGCGGCGTACAATAAAATCGGTTCTCTCGCTCATCGACATACGGCCAGATCCGGCTGTGATAATCTTTCCATCGGGTTGCAACCGGACAGCCCGGGTTTCATCGAGTTGAAACGTACTGTCGACCATAAATCCAGTTTGATTAAACGTTGGGTCAGGATTGCCTGCCGAATTCAGGCGCATAACGATGGAATGATAATACTGACTAATATTCTGATGCTGCTTACTTCCCGCTGCAATTATTTTCCCGTCAGGCTGAATGCTAACTGCATTGGCACGCTCGAAAGAGGTACCGAGGTTGATGGTTTTCTTCCCGGCATCTCCGAAATCGGGGTCAAGTTGTCCGTCAGATAAATATTGGATAAAGGCGTAATCGTTACCCATATTCGAGGAAGTTGAATACCCGGCAGCCAAAATCCTGCCGTCGGGTTTTAGGGCAATTGACGTAAGCCGATCATCCTTAAAATCGAAATCAGTAAGCACGGTTCCGGCATTGCCAAAAGCATTATCAAAGCTTCCGTCCGGATTCAACCGTCTAAGGGCAAAATCATTAGTTTCTCTTTTTCCACCGAAACCGGACAGTACCACCTGGCCGTCAGCCTGTACGGCCATAGCCCTTGCTTCGTCCCGGCTATTTTGAAAATCCGTGATGAGGGCCCCGTTCTGGCCAAAGCTACTGTCGGGGTTGCCGTTGCTGAAGAAGCGGCTCAGAAAAAAATCTTCGTACCCGTTGTCGTTGGTGACAGTGCCGCCCACCAAAAATTTGCCGTTATTAAGCAACGCCACCGAATAGGCTTTACTTGGTTTATCACCAATTAAGGTTGTCACTTTGCCATTGACGCCAAATGAAAGATCCGGCGTTCCATCTGAGGTGATACATTGCAAGGCCAACTTTTTTGCCCAAATCGTATCCCCCGACTAAAATATTCCCGTTTGGAAAAATGCTAAGGCAGGAAGCTGCATAAATTGTGTTAACTCCAAAGCTCGTTTTCACCAAACCATTTGAACCGAAGGTATTGTCCAGCGCCCCGTTTGGGAGCAACCGAATGGTGGCAAAAAACAAGGTGTACGACATAAACCCAAACAGCTCGGTATATCCTGTTGCCACCAGTTTGCCATCGGCTTGTAATGCGATCGAATAAATATTATCGTGGTCCGAATAGAATTTGCTTACAAATCCATTTGTGCCAAAAGTTGGGTTTAGGTTGCCGTTGGTGTCGTATTGCGCGAGGAAGAAGCCAACTGAACCGGCGGGCCCGGAACTGCCGGCCACCACGATGTAGCCATTGGGAAGCAAGAGAAGGCAAAAAGCAGTTTGAACACCGGATAATGAATCGGTGGTTACGCGTCCGGCGTTGCCAAAACTGCTGTCCAGGGTTCCATTGGGTAAATACCGCGCCAAGGCAAAATCGCGACTGGTCAGTGGGTTGCTCGTATAACCGGCCAGGATAATTTTTCCATCGGGTTGAACGGCAATTGCATTGGCACTTTCATCGGCGTTACCGAAATCAGTAATCACGATGCCCTTGTCGCCGAAAGTAGTATCCAGTTTCCCATTGGGTAAATACTGCGCCAGCGCCCAATCTACATTGCCGGGGCTGCCGAGGGTATTGCCGGCCAGAATAATTTTTCCGTTGGGCAATAGAGCCATTGCATTGCCCTTATCGTCGCCGGGACTAATTTGAGTGAGGATTTTGCCTGCGATGCCAAAGTCGGGATCTAACTTAATTGTTTGTGCCTGGAGTGCACTTAATGAAAAAAGGAGAGCAAACAAATAGTAGGTACTGCAACTTAGGTTTTTCATGTTAAATGGAATTATACGGTTGAATGAAAGGAATTTCAGAACATGGGCATTTGTAAATTTAAACAATGTCGGTTAATAAAGAAATGCGGATTGGATCGTTTGTCATTCTGCGACTTTTGGATAATAACAAGATAATATTCACGTCCTTTTCAGGCATGCGCATGTACCGGATCATCCTTAGGCAAGAATGTCTGGTCAAATTCTAAACATAGTAGGTATTACGCGGAGAATTTCGGAAAGCCTTTAGGCAGGGCTTGAAAGCGCTTTAAGCCGTTCTGATGCAAACTGTTGGACCTTGGTATAGGCATTGGTTTCTTGCTGACAAGCCCGCACATTTTCCAACCGGGCCCCGGCCGGGTTTTCAAAATCAAATTCCAACTCGGCGGTAAACTCGTTGGTGGTATTGCCGAGGAGTTCGCCAATGAACTTGCCCTGCGTGTCGCGGTAAATTTTTGTTTTCACAAAACCGCCCTGGTTCAGCACGGTGATCCACTCGTTTTCCGGCGTATGCCCCAACAGTGTGCTTGCAATCGAGGAGGCGAACATACCGGTACCGCAGGAAAAGGTGATGCCACAGCCGCGCTCGTAGGTTTGCACAAAAATGGTGCGCTCGTCGAGCGGGATGAAGAAATTGACATTGACGCCTTCGGTGAAATAGTCGCGCTGGTCGTTGCAGCGGCTGCCGATGCGGATCAGTTCGGCTTCGTCGGGGGCGGTTACGCGGGCCACCAACTGGGGGTTGGGTACCGTCAGCGCGGTAAAGTGCAGCGTATCGGAGAGAAAATCCAGTTTTTTATCGATCCAGGTTTCGGTGTCGACCAGCAGGGGCAGGGTTTTTACCGCAAAATCGACGGTGGTAATTTTTATGGAAAATGCGGCTACGCCGTCAAAAAAATCGCGCACGCGCTGTGCCGTGTAAACACCACCGAGGGCTTCCAACACCAGTTCGTCTTTTTTCGATACATCCGACACATACCTGGCAACACAGCGCAGGCCGTTGCCGCTCATGTTGGCCTCACTGCCGTCGGCGTTGAAATAGCGCATCTTCCCGTCGCCCACGGCGCTGTCCTGCACAAATAAAAAACTGTCGGCGCCGATGATGGAGTTCCGGTTGCACAGGTGCACCGCCAGGGCAGTACGTTGTGCCTGGGTCAGGGGTTCGGGCAGCCGGCGCTCGTCGATGAGCACAAAATCGTTGCCGGAGCCGTGGCATTTTATGATATTGAATGTTGCCATAGTGTTGCAGGGGTATGTGGAGTGTTTTTTTACCACGGAGACACGGAGAAGCCGTCCATACTCGTCCTACGACTTTAAGTCGAAGGACGAGTACTCACTTGGCCTGCCAAATATTTGGCCACGGAGTTTTTCTTTTTGAAAAATTGAAACTCCGTGGCCTCCGTGCCTCCGGGGTGACCCAAACTTAGTCCGGCTCAAAGCCCAACACAATGTTGAACTTGGCAAATTCCGACCACTTCGCGCCGGAATTGATCAGCGCCGGTTTGTCGAAACCGTAGCCGTAGTCGAAGCCGAGCGTACCGAACATGGGCAGGAACACCCGCAAACCAAGACCGGCCGAGCGGCGCAGGTCGAAGGGGTTGAAATCGCGGGCATCCTGGAACGCATTGCCGCCCTGGGCGAAAGCCGTAACAAAAATCGTGCTTTGCGGGTTCAGCGAGATCGGGTAGCGCAGCTCGAGGGTGTATTTGTTGAACACACCGGCGCCGCCCGGAAAGGGCGACATGATGTCGCCTACTTCATAACCGCGCATGCTGATGATGTCGCGCCCGTTGAGGCCGAATGTTTGGTTGTTCAGACCGTCGCCGCCGAGTTCGAAACGTTCGAACGGGCTGAGGCCGGTTTTGTCCGTCCACTGGTCGAGGATACCGATTTTAGCCTGGGCTTTCAGCACCAGTTTGCCGACGAGCGTGGTGTACCATTCGGCGTCGATGCGCCATTTGAGGTATTCCACGTAGTTGTAGATTTTTTCCACCGATTCATTTTGATAAAATTCGGCGTCGCGAAACCAGGAGTACGGCGGTGTGGCCTGCACGGTCAGCGAGATCAACGAGCCGGTTTTCGGGAAAATCGGGTCGTTGATGCTGTTGCGCGCCAGGGTAAGGCCGAGGTTGTAGTTGTGGTATTTGCCCTGCGTGACGAGGCGGTTCTGGTCGTCGCGGAAGCCCGTCCAGTTGTTCAGGCGCAGCGTTTGAATGTCGAGGTTGGCGCGGAAAACGAAGTTATCGTCGGGCCATTTCAGGCGGGTGCCGAAGCCTACGCTGCCCTGAATGATTTCAAGCCGCTGGTAGGTGGAAGAGCCTTCGAAGCCGTAGGCATAGCGGTTGTAAAAACCGGCCACGGTGAGGGAGTTCGGTTTTTTACCGCCCAGCCAGGGCTCGGTGAAGGAGGCGTTGTACGACTGGAAATTCTGCCCGGAGGTTTGACCGCGGATGCTGAAGCGTTGGCCGTCGCCTTGTGGCAACGGATTCCAGGTTTCTTTTTTATTGATATTCCGGATCGAAAAGTTGTTGAAGGTTACCCCCAACGTACCGATCACGCCCCCACGGGTAAAAGCCGTACTGGGCTGATAACCAGCGGAAAGTTCCAGTTGATCGGAGGGTTTTTCCTCCACGGTATATTCAATGTCTACGGTACCGCGATCGGGGTTTACCGGCGTATTGATATCCAGCGATTCGGGGTTGAAGTAGCCGAGGTTGACGATTTGGCGCTGGGAGCGAATAATATCCGAGCGGCTGAATTTTTCGCCGGGGCGGGTAAATAATTCGCGCCGGATAACGTGCTCGTGGGTGCGGTCGTTGCCTTTGATCACGACCCGGTCGATGGTGGCCTGCGGGCCTTCGAAAATGCGCAGTTCGAGATCGATGGAGTCGTTGTCGATCGACGTTTCGACCGGATCGACCCGAAAGAACAGGTACCCGTTGTCGAGGTACAAGGAGGAAATATCACGCCCGTCCTGGCTAAACTGGAGGCGGGTGTTCAGCAACTCCTGGTTGTAAATATCCCCTTTGTTGATACCCAGTACCTGGTTGAGGAACTGCGTTTCATAAATGGTATTGCCTTTCCAGGTAATGGTGCGGAAGTAGTACCGGTTGCCTTCCTCGATGTTGATTTGCAACATCACCTCGCCTTTGGGCGTGCGCCAGGTGGTATCGCTCACAATGCGGGCGTCGCGGAAACCCACCGTATTGTAATACGCTTCGATGGCGTGTTTGTCTTCCTCGTATTCGCTTTCGACGAGTTTGGATTTTTTGAAAATTTTGGCCTTGCGGGCGGTGTTTTTCATCTTTTTCCGCAAGGTCTTGGCTTTGATATTCTCGTTGCCCACAAAGCGGATATCCTTGATTTTAACCCGTTTGCCCGGCTTGACCACAAATTCCAGTTTGACGGCATTAATGCTGCGTTCATCGGGCGCTTCCTTGATCTCGACCTTGGCATTCAGGTAGCCTTTTTCGATGAAGTAGTCCTCCATGCCGTAGCGCAGGGCAGATTTGATGTTTTCCGTAAGAATGGCGCCTTTTTGAATAAACTTGGACACGATGGCGTTCAGGTCGTCGTGCTTGTTTTTCTTAACACCGGAGTACGAATGCCGGGTGTAGCGCGGGCGTTCTTTGACAATAATTTCGAGAAAAATAACCTCGCCGGCGGTGCGCTCTTTGATAATTTGCACATCGGTAAACAAGCGCAAATTCCACAGGGCCTGCACGGCTTTGGTAATGGCCGGACCCGGCACGCGAATTTTATCGCCAACCCGGAAACCCGAAATCGCGATCAGTGCCTGTGGATCGGAAAACTGCTCGCCGGTGACGCGAATGCCACCGATTTCATAATCCTTCGGGGATTCATAAGATATAACGGGCAGCGCCGAACTGTCGGGTTGTACCTGGGCCTGAGCGAGTTGTACGCAAATGAGTACGAGCAGGAGGCCGGATATGGGTAATTTCATGGACATGTTGAACGAATATTTGTGTGGGCACGTATCCTGGCAACGGGTAGCAAGGTTGCCGGCTGATTTACGGGCGTTCCGGTTGGGTTTGGGCGAGCAGCAATTGAAGGTTTGGACAATCTTTGTACAGGTTGCCGATGGATAAATAGGTTTTCTGAAGTTTGTCCAGCACCCAGCGTTCAATGTAGTCGCCTTTCTTTTGTTCGAGCGCTGCTGCCTGAATTCTGTTGTAGTCTTGTTTCAGGTCTGCTTTGTGGGGCTTGGACCGGCTTTGCAGTTGCACGAGCCGGAAATAACGGGTGCCGTCGGGGGCGCGAAAGGGTACTGGTTCGGTGATGTCACCCGGGTTCAGGCCGTCGATGGCGAAGAAAATATTGGTGTCTAGGTCGGCCACTTCAAAAAAAGTATTGCCGGTGCGTGGGTTGGCCACGCGGCCATCGTTGTTGTAGCTGGGGGTGTTTTTGTCGCCAAATACTTTTACGGCGGTACTGAACGTGACGTTGTTGCTGAGGATCAGCTGGCGAATGGAGTCCAGTTTTTCGATGGCGATATCCAGGTCGGCTTCGGTGATTTCCGGCCGGATCAGGATGTGGCGCGCGTGTACGAGGTTGCCCCGGCGTTCGAGGAGTTGAATAATGTGAAACCCGAATTCGGTTTCAATGACCTGGCTGATCTGATCGGGTTCCAGGTTGTACACGGTGGCTTCGAATTCGGGTACGAAAGTGCCGCGTTTTTGCCAGCCCAGATCGCCGCCTTTGGAGCCGCTGCCGGGGTCGTCGCTGAATTTTTTTGCCAGTTCGGCAAAGCTTTCGCCGCCTTCGGTGATGCGCTGGCGGTATTCTTCGATGCGCGCCCGGGCTTTGGCTTTCTCTTCGGCATTTACCTGGGGTTTGTACACAATTTCGCGCACCTCCACTTCGGAGTTGAAATAGGGCAGGGAATCGGGCGGAATGGCGTTGAAAAAGGCTTTAACCTCCGAGGGGGTAATGGTTGCTTTTTCGGTAATTTTTGCCTGCATCCGCTCGGCCAGCAGCTGGCTGCGCATATCGCCCCGCATCTGTTCTTTGATGGCATTTACATTCTGGCCGTAATACTCTTCGATGGCTTGCTCATCCTGGTTGAAGTAGGTGCGCAGGCGCTCGACACGGGCTTCGAGCTGGTTTTCGACCTCCTCGTCGCGCACGTCTACGGAGTCAAGTTTAGCCTGGTTGACGAGCAGTTTTTGCACCAGCTGATTCTGAAGCACGATGCAGGCATATTCATCGGGCAAATCCTGCTGTTGCTGGCGGGCATAGGACAGTTGTTCCTGCACTTCGCTCAGCAAAATGATCTCGCTACCCACAGTGGCCACAACCTTGTCGATCACGGCTTTTTCCGGTTGCGCCTGCACGACGACAGGCAGTATGGCCAGGCAAATGGCGATCAGTTTGTTATTCAAGAATGGCGTGCTATTTTTTATGTTGTTGGTATGCATAACTCAAAAAAGGTTGTCTGAATCTATTTTTCATGCACCGCCTCACTGCATGATCTGGATATTTTGCCGGCGCAGTTCCTGTTGGTAGAGGTCTTCTTTCCAGCGTTCGAGCAGTTCCATTTTGCGTTTGTGGAGGATTACTTTGGAGGCTTGCTCTTTTACATATTCGAAGGGGGCCGTCTCTTTTCCTTTTACGGTTTCGAGTACCCGGTAGTAATAGCGGAAGTCTCCGTCGCTCAGAGTGCCTTCCCGCCGTGAGGTTACATTGTCGGATGTTAACGTTCCTTTGGGCAAAAGCGCGGCGACCTCGTCCAATTTATACCACTTTTCTTCGTCGAGCAATGCCAGCGCTGCCCACTGCTTGGCGTAATTGCGGAGTTTGGCGACATCCGCCGGTTTCTTGCTGTACCAAAGCGTGTTGATTTCATTCCGGGGCGCATTGGGCGGAAGTTTTAACAACTGGCATTTAAGGATGGTATTTTCCAATTGAAACTGGTCGGTATTGTTTTCATAAAACAATTTCATCTCGGCTTCCGACACCGTACTGTCCAGTTTTTCCGCGATAAGTTGCTCCTCAAAATTGAACCGTACGAGGCTGGCGCGGTAGTCGCGTACCAGTTTGTCAATGTTGAGGTCTTTGGGAATATTGCGCTCGGCTTCGTACATCAGCAACTGCTCGCGCACCCAGCGCTGGACGTAGGCGCTTACCATCAGGGTACTGTCGTTGGGCGTAGTACCTTCCGGCACTATGCCCTCCAGTTCGGACAAATAGAGGCTTTTGTTGTACACTTTTGCCAACAGCGTATCGCCTTCCTTGGGCGGATTGTCCGAAACGGAGCACTGCCAGAACAGGCCAGTGCCAAACAGAAAAAACAGGGAGTAAAGTATACGCGCCATGCTTAAAAAACTTACCTAAACCCGTACCCGGGGGTTGGAAGCGGCGCAAATTTACTGCAAAAAGGGATAGGGCCATGCAGCTTGCCTGTCCGGAAGCTGTAAAAGTTTGAAAAAGGGCCGTTTAAGTGTTGGAATTACAAATGATCTTCGTCAGGTCCGGCACTGAATTTTCAGCTGTGGCTGTTCTGCTCCCTGCCGGAATTTTGCGGCATGGAATTTAAAACGATAATTGAACCCTTCCGGATCAAGTCGGTCGAACCGGTCCGTATGACCACCCCCGACGAACGGGCGTATTTTTTGCGCGAAGCGCACAACAACCCCTTCCTGCTCCCTTCCGACAAAGTGCTGATCGATCTGCTGACCGATTCCGGCACTTCGGCCATGAGCAGCCGCCAGTGGGCTGCGATGATGCTCGGCGACGAGTCGTATGCCGGCGCCAAAAGCTGGGAGCGTTTTTATGCGGAAATCAACGACCTGACGGGCATGCCGCACGTATTGCCGGCGCACCAGGGCAGGGCTGCCGAGCGCATCCTGTACGGCCATCTTGGCGGCAAAGGGAAATATTTTTTTTCCAACACACACTTTGATACCACCCGGGCCAACATTGAATTTTCAGGGGGTACGGCCATTGACCTCCCTTGCCCGGAAGCCCGGGATTTTGACTCCGATAAACCCTTCAAGGGCGATCTGGACGCAGAAGCACTCGAACAGCAGATCCGGAAGGTGGGCGCCGCCAATGTAGCCGCAGTGATCCTGACGGTAACGAACAACAGCGGCGGTGGCCAGCCGGTCAGCATGGCCAATGCCAAAGCGGTTGCAGGCATCTGCAAACAGCATCATATTCCCTTTGTGCTGGATTGTTGCCGCATTGCGGAGAACGCCTACTTCATCCGGCACCGGGAACCCGCCTATGCCCATTTATCGTACCGGGAGATTGCCCAGGAAATGTTTGCCCTGGCCGACGCCGCCATCATGAGCATCAAAAAAGACGGCCTGGTCAATATGGGCGGTTTTTTAGCCCTGCGCGATCCAAAACTGGCGGAAGCCTGCACCAACCTGCTGATCATCACCGAGGGGTTTGCCACGTACGGCGGCTTGTCGGGCCGCGATATGGAAGCGATCGCCGTGGGCCTGGAGGAGGTTTTTGAAGCCGATTATTTGCATTACCGGATTCGGAGTACGGCGTATTTGGGCGAAAAAATTCGCGCGCTCGGCGTGCCGGTAATTTACCCGATTGGCGGTCATGCCGTGTACGTCGATGCCAAACGCCTCTACCCGCACATCCCGCCCGAGCAGTTTCCGGGCCAGGCCCTGGTGTGTGCGCTGTACCAGACAGGCGGTGTGCGCACGGTGGAGGTTGGGTCGGTGATGTTTGGCAAATACGATGCTAAGGGCGCGTTTGTGCCGGCTCAGCAGGAGCTGGTACGACTGGCCATACCGCGCCGGGTGTACACGCAGAGCCACATGGACTATGTCATCGAGGTGTTTGATGCCGTGCAGCGCCGGCGTGCCGAGGCCAAGGGCTACCGGATTACCCATGAGCCGCCGTTTTTGCGGCACTTTACGGCGCATTTTGAAGCTTTGTAATGCCGGCGTCAGTTTGACCAAGGTCATGCCTGCCTTTGATGCCGGTCAACTTTTTCCCGGGAAAGGCGACCTAGCTTTGCCGGTCGGTATACGCCGGCAGGATTGACCGGTTTTTTATAAAAAACAATTCACCTATGCCTTTTTATCACAAACTCGGGATCATTCCCCGCAAACGCCACGTTGTTTTCCGCAACCCGGAAGGCGGACTTTACCAGGAAGAACTGGTGGGTACGCAGGGCTTCAGCGGCATGTCGGCACTGGCCTACCACTTGCATGCGCCCACACAAATTCGGGCCATCGAATCGCCCTACCCGGTGCAGCCCAAAATTGCGATTGAAAATAACATTAACCCGCTCAAGTTTGAAGGCTTTGCCGTGCCGCCGGTCGACGATTACATCGACAGCCGGCGCGTCTTGTTTTTGAACAGCGACATGGCCATCGGCCTCGCTGCGCCGACCGCTACGAGCGCCTATTTTTTCAAAAACACCGATTCGGACGAAATCATTTTTGTGCACAAAGGGCGCGGCGAACTCCAAACCATGTTCGGCATGGTGCCTTTCGAGCCGGGCGATTACCTCGTGATCCCGCGCGGCACGATTTACAAACTGGAATGGGAAACAACCGACAACCGCCTGCTGCTGGTCGAATCGCACGGGCCGGTGCTCACCCCGCGCCGCTACCGGAATGAATTCGGGCAAATGCTGGAGCATGCGCCGTTTTGCGAGCGCGACATCAAGCGCCCCGAAATACTCGAAACGTTCAACGAGCAGGGCGACTTTGAGGTGCGCATTAAAAAACGCAACACCATCTTCCCGTTCCAGTACCCCTACCACCCCTTTGATGTTGTTGGCTGGGATGGCTACCATTACCCGTATGCGTTTAACATCCGGGATTTTGAGCCGCTTACCGGCCGCATTCACATGCCGCCGCCGATCCACCAAACGTTTGAAGGGCGCAATTTTGTGGTTTGCTCCTTTGTGCCGAGGCTCTACGACTACCACCCTGAGGCTATTCCGGCGCCGTATCACCACAGCAATGTGGATTCCGATGAAATTTTGTACTACGTAGACGGCAACTTCATGAGCCGCAACGACGTCAGGCCCGGCCAACTCACCCTGCACCCGGCCGGCATTCCGCACGGCCCGCACCCGGGCGCTATCGAGCGGAGCATCGGCCAGAAAGAAACCGGCGAACTGGCTGTAATGATCGACCCCTTCAACCCGCTCATGGTCACCGAAGATGCCCTGAAACTGGAGGTCGAGGACTATTACCGCGTGTGGTACGAAAACGGGGTGGCTCAAGATTAGAGCCGGGAAAAACGTTCGAATCACTTCATTCAATCTTTGAAAAAACAATGGCTACGCTAATACAACCTGCACCTGAAAAATCCCAAAACGTTGACTTTTTACCCCTGCATGGCACCGACTACATCGAGTTGTATGTAGGCAACGCCAAACAAGCCGCGCATTTTTACAAAACGGCGTTCGGCTTTCAGTCGCTGGCCTATGCCGGACTGGAAACGGGTATTAAAAACAAGGCATCCTATGTGTTGCAACAGGGGAAAATCCGCCTGGTGTTAACCACGCATTATCATTCGGATTCGGAAATTGCCGAGCACCAGCGCCGCCACGGCGACGGGGTGAAAGCCATCGCATTTTGGGTAGACGATGCCAAACAGGCCTTTGACGAAACGACCCGTCGCGGCGCCAAACCTTACCTCGAACCCGTGACCGAGCAGGACCGCTTCGGTACGGTGGTGCGCTCCGGTATTCATACGTACGGCGATGTGGTACACATTTTTGTCGAACGCAAGCATTACAAAGGCGTTTTCCTGCCCGGCTACGAAAAATGGGAATCGGATTACACCCCCGCACCGGTTGGCCTGGAATATGTGGACCACTGCGTGGGCAGCGTTGGCTGGGGTGAAATGAACGAATGGGCCCGTTTTTACGAGGATGTGTTAGGTTTCAAAAATCTGATCACCTTCGACGACAAGGATATTTCAACGGAATACACCGCCCTCATGTCGAAAGTGATGGCCAATGGAAATATGCGTATCAAGTTTCCGATAAACGAACCGGCCCGGGGCAAGAAAAAATCGCAGGTGGAGGAATTTTATGATTTCTATGAAGGCGCGGGTTGCCAGCACATTGCCGTGGCCACGAACGACATCGTCCACACCGTGCGCGAACTGCGCAACCGCGGTGTGGAATTTTTGTACGTGCCCGGCGACTATTACGATACCGTCACGGAGCGCGTCGGGGCCATTGCAGAAGACCTGGCGGTATTGAAAAGTTTGGGCATCCTGGTCGACCGCGACGAGGAGGGTTATCTGCTCCAAATTTTCACCAAGCCGGTGGAAGACCGCCCGACGATGTTTTTCGAAATTATCCAGCGTTGCGGTGCGCAATCGTTTGGCAAAGGCAATTTCCAGGCCCTTTTCGAAAGCATCGAAGCCGAACAGCGCCGGCGGGGTACGCTTTAAGAGCATATTGGGGATTTTCTTACCGGGCCCAAAACAGTTCTTTTTTCACCATTTATCACCTTTTTTCAGGCACTTAGCTGGGCTAGGCACCTGAAAAAACGCAAAAACTGTCAAAAAAAGCCCTTGTTTTTACCTCCGGCAGAAAATCCCCAACATGCTCTCTAAAATTTCCGCGTCCGCTCCTGCATGATCCGCACTGCGGCCTCCTTCGAGGGGTACATGCCGTTTACGTTGACGAGGTATTTGGCCAGCGTGTGGTAGCGTTTTGCCATCAGCAAGGCCCAAATGCCGTGGTAGTCGATACCCTCGAACACCAGGGCTTTTTGTTCGGCGTATTTGTCTTTGTTGGCTAAGAAATCGGTGGGCATCTCCGACCAGTGGAGGTGCGGTTTGAGGTGGTGCCCGATGTGGTAACCGTCGTTCCAGCAGCGTTTGTTGTAGCCGTTGTTGATGCAGGTGATGCTGTTCAGGTAATTGTTTTCCGGCGCTTTTGGATCGACGAAGGCGTGCTGCGCCCAATTGCCCGACATCATCAGAAAACGAACGATCACCAATGGCAATACAAAAACGATCAGGGTGGCTTTCCAGTTGAACCAGGCCAGTACCAGGCATACGGCCACAAACACCGACTCGCCGATGATGGCTTTTTTCAAAAACTGCCGCTTGTTTTTACGCTTGTGGTAACTGACTACTTCGAAAATGCCTAAAAACAGGAAGCGGAAGAAGTATTTTAAAAAATCCAACAGGCTGTCGCGCTGATACCCCATCGTCGAGCTGGTGTCCAGTTCCAGGTTATTTTCGGCGTGGTGCATGCCGATGTGGTGGCTGAAATAGGTGTCGGGCGATTGACCCATGAACGGGCACAACCCCCAGGGGATCAGGCGGTTGCCAACTTTGTATTCGCGTTTGAAAAACGCGTTGTGGCTCGTGTTGTGGAGCATCAAAATGAATGGCCCCATGAAATAAATTTCCAAAACAAGGAACAGGCCCAACAAAACCCACCAGGCAGTGCCCTCTGCAAAAAACAGGGCAACTGAGATGGGCAGGATGGTGCAGGCAATTTGGGCGCAGAGGTAAAGGAAGGGAAGATCCCGTTTGTCGCGAATAAACCGGAGCAGAAACTTTTCTACTACATTGTGTGGCTTTTCGCGATAGACCGGATCCGTAATGGTGGTCAACTGTCGCATGGAACACAAAAAGATTAAGATGTCGCAAAGTTAGCGTAAAACTTACGGTAAAATTATGTGGCTGGATATCCTCCTGACAATTATCGCCGGATTGTGCCTGTTGATCGGCCTGATCGGCGCCGTGCTGCCGATGCCCGGGCCGCCGCTTAGTTTTGCCGGATTTTTACTGTTGCACAGTACGCGTTTTGCCGACTTTTCCGGCAGCCTGCTCTGGGGATTTGGCCTGGCAACGTTGGCGGTTACCCTGCTCGATTATTACGTGCCGGTTTGGGGGCTGAAAAAATTTGGTGGCACCAGGGCCGGTGTTTGGGGGAGTACGCTGGGCTTGCTCGTGGGTATGTTTTTAGGCCCGGCGGGTATTTTTATCGGCGCATTCGGCGGGGGACTGTTGGGCGAACTGCTGGCCGGGCAGGATTCCCGGACCGCCACCCGGGCGGCTCTGGGCTCATTCGTGGGTTTTTTGCTGGGCATCGGGTTGAAACTTGCCTTGTGCGGCGTCATGCTGTGGTATGCCGGGGCTGCACTGGTTCAATACGCTGGCGCAGGACTTTGATCCGGCAGATTTTACGCACCTTTGCGCCGCTTTTCCACCATTTCTTTTTACACGCATGATGTCGGTAAAACTCAAAAAAACGCTTCAGTTTTTAGTTTTTCTTGGAATCGGAGTAACGATCCTGTGGCTGGTTTTTCGCAGCCAGAATGCAGCATTTCAGGAACAATGCCGCCTCGACGGCGTACCTGCCGATCAGTGCAGCTTGCTCGACAAATTGCTCCACGATTTTTCTACGGTACACCCCGGCTGGATTTTTTTGGTGATTGCCAGTTTTACCCTGAGCAATGCATTGCGCGCCTGGCGCTGGCAAATGCTGTTGGAACCGATGGGCTACCGGGTGCGGTTTGTCAACAGTTTTCTGACCATTTTGCTGGGCTATTTTGCCAACCTGGGCTTTCCCCGCATGGGTGAAGTGGTGCGCGCCGGCTCCTTGTCGCGGTACGAAAAAATACCGCTCGAACGGGTGATGGGCACCCTGGTGGTCGACCGGCTTATGGATTTCGTTTGCCTGGGTCTCGTGGTTGGCCTGGCTTTTATTTTTGAGGCGGATACGCTGTGGGGTTTTATTCAGCAACAGCAAGGCGGGGCCGCCTCCAGCAGCAGTTTTTGGAAAAACCCGCTGGTGGCGGGGCTGTTCATCGTCCTGCTCGGCGGGGCCTTGCTCGCCTGGATATTCCGCAGCCGGATCGGGCAATCGGCCGTCGTTCAAAAAGTCGGCAACCTGATCGAAGGTTTTTGGGACGGCCTGCGCAGTGTGTTTCGCTTGCGGCATGCCGGGCTGTTTTTGGTGTATTCGCTGGGTATCTGGCTGATGTTTTACCTGCAATGCTGGTTCAACCTGCTGGCTTTTCCGCCAACCGCCCACCTGGGCGCCAGCGCGGCGCTGATGGTTTTTGTGTTCGGGACGCTCGGTTTTGTCATTCCGGCGCCGGGCGGCATGGGGTCGTTCCACGCGCTGGCCATTGCCGGCTTGGCGCTCTACCACATCAAGGGCAGCGATGCCTTTTCGTACGCCAACATTGCGTTTTTCACGATCCAGATTTTTTACAACATTGTGGCAGGTTTACTGGCGCTGGTTCTGCTGCCGGTGATTAATAAAACGGGGAAAATACCGCCTGTTCGAACTGCCGTTTAAAGGAGTAAAAACATGACCGCATTTGCACATATCGAACAAAAAATTCAAACCCCGGAAACACTGGCAAAAACCCTGTCGGCCTGGCGCGCTGCCGGCGACCGGATTGTTTTTACCAATGGCTGTTTTGACATTTTGCATTTCGGGCATATCCACTACCTGTCGGAGGCCCGTGATCTGGCCGACCGGCTCGTCGTCGGCCTGAACAGTGGCGATTCGGTGCGGCGGCTCAAAGGCCCTAACCGGCCCATCAACGACGAGGCTACCCGCGCCCACCTGATGGCAGCCCTTGAGGTGGTAGATGCCGTGGTTTTTTTCGATACCGACACGCCGCTGGATTTGATCAACATGGTGCAGCCCGATGTATTGGTAAAAGGCGGTGATTGGCAACCCGAGCAAATCGTAGGGCACGAAGTGGTGCTTGCGCTTGGCGGTTCGGTGCGCAGTTTACCGTTTGTGGAGGGGTATTCGACGACGCGGATTGAAGAAAAAATACGAAGGAGCGGGGCATAAACCCACACATCGTGCATTTTTTCTAAAACACATAGACACAGCGGAAGCATAGAATTTTTATAGTTGGAAATAAAAAAACTATGTGATCTATGTGCCTATGTGTTTAAATTTAAATTTCAGCCTGCGTATTGTCGGCGTGACTCGAAGTCTAATGTCGTCAACCTTAGAAGCGGTCAAGCACGTTAATTCTACTTTGGCACTATAAAATCAGATGTTTCGCTACGCTCGAAATTTTCCCGGTGTGTGTTGGAATTTCGAGCGTAGCGAGAAATCGGGAGGAAATTTTATCCACAGATTACTGTCATGTCGACCAGCAGGAGACATCTAAACAGTAGTATTAAGTTGACAATAATAGACTCGGAGTCAAGCCGACAATGTGCACAGTATTATCACTTTCGCAAACCACATTATTTGAAGTATAAAATAATTCCATCATAGTGCATCTCGAACGCTGGCGACTCATCCTGGGCCGGGCATCCGACCCGGAGCAAACACTGCCGCTCGGCGCCGAGGCGGCCGGCATGGATGCTGTGCTGGAAGCCCTGTACGATGCCGAACGCAAAGGCGGCCTGGGGCGCTCCACGCCCAATCTGAACCGCTGGCTGGGCGATATCCGCCGCTATTTTCCCGCCCCGGTGGTGCAGATGCTGCAGCGCGATGCCCTAGAGCGCCTGGGCCTTGCGCAGTTGCTGCTTGAGCCGGAGTTGCTGGCCATCGTGGAGCCGGACGTGCACCTGGTTGGCACCCTGCTCGCCCTGCAAAAAGCGATGCCCGACAAAACCCGGGAAACGGCACGGCTCGTTGTCCGGCGGATCGTGGAAGACCTGGAAAAGCGCCTGCGCCCCGATCTGCAGGAGTCCGTCCGGCAGGCCCTAAACCGCAGTACCCGTACCCGGCGTCCAAGGCTGCATGCGATCGATTGGCGCCGCACGATTTATAACAACCTGAAGCATTACCAACCCGAATTGCGCGCGATCATCCCGCAGCAGTTGTATGGTTTTGGCCAAAAAGGCCGCGCCATGCGGCATGTCGTTTTGCTGATCGACCAAAGCGGTTCGATGGCCGATTCAGTGGTTTATGCCGCGGTGTTTGGCGCCGTGCTGGCGTCGTTGCGCAGTCTGAAAACAAACCTGGTGGTATTCGATACGGCGGTGGTCGACCTAACGGAGCACCTGACCGATCCGGTGGAACTGCTTTTCGGGACTCAGTTGGGCGGCGGTACGGATATTCACAAAGCGCTTGCCTATGCGCAAACCTTGGTGCAAACGCCGCAGGATACCATTGTGGTGCTGATCAGCGATTTATACGAAGGGGGCAACCGGGTGGAAATGCTCAAAAAAGCACGGGCGTTGCGTCAGGCGGGCGCTACGGTCGTGGCCTTGCTCGCCCTAAACGATGCCGGCGCCCCGGGCTTCGACCAGGAAAATGCTACAGCCCTGGCGGCGCTGGATATTCCGGCTTTTGCCTGCACCCCGCAGCAATTCCCTGACCTGATGGCCGCCGCCATCGCCCGGCAGGACATCCGCGAATGGGCCGGGCGGCGGGGGATTTCGGTGAAGGCGTAAAATCCTAAACCCGCTTTTATGGACAAATGCAGAAAATACGGACCTTCGCGGTTCAAAAAAAACGACCGGGTGAGAAGCCTGGCTTAACAAGAAGAATATGGCATTTCAACTGACGAAACAGACGCGGGTTTACTTTTTTGTAATCCTGACGGCAATGGCTGTAAGCAGCTGTAAAAACAAAGCAACGGAAACCCAATCGGAAACGGCAGGCGATGTTCCGATAATGCTTGAAGAAAAAACAGATTCACTCGTGGGTTTCGAAGGCTGTAGCCGTGCGGGCTTTAAAATGCTTTCCCCGCAGGTGCATGAGTTTAAATACCAGTATTACACGTTTCGGATTACCAATAAAGAAGATGGCGCCGAAAGCATTGAAGTGCGGATCGACTCGACAGGCCGCCGTTTTAAGGTTCCCGATGTGGAGCCGACTTTTTTCCGGGGAGCCGTTCGCGGGCATTTCTTTGTAGATGTCGGTACTGCCCCTGGCGTTCGTGAAATGATCGTTTACAGCCTGACCCGCGAAACGTTGTCGCAGGTTTACCGCACCCAATATTTGCTTGAGGAGCCGCCTTTTGTCCATGAAAACGGCAACCTGTGGTTTTATGTGCCGGTACCCGAAAGTGAGGTGACCAAAGAACCCAATTGCCCGGACAAAGCGGCCTGGTTAAAAAAGGACCTGACGGTGGGCTATGGCCAGCGGTACCTATACAATATGGTAGAACGCGGACTTACCCGGAAGTCGGAGTTTATCTGCGCCCCGCTGCAGTAATTTTCAGGTAATGCCTGGGCAGTTAATCGCCCTGCACTACCACCTCCACCACATCTTCGACTTTAAGGCCCAGAAGCGTGGCCGCCTTGCCCATATTCACGGCTATTTCCAAAAAGCCGGCGCTGTTGAACAGGCAAAGCGGCGCGCCGACCGGCACATCGGCATAACTGTGCGAAAGCTGGGTTATCGGGTCGTTGCGTTTGAAAAACAGCGAAAACGGTTGTTCCTGCACGGTTTGTTCAAAGCGCTCCCGGCGGATATTGACAACGGCATTTTCAAAATTGTCGACATGGATTACGGTACCCCGGATGCGTGTGGGTGTATGCACAGGTTGCAGGGTGATACGCTGCAATAGCAGCCCCGCGGGTTCGCCCAGTTCTTCAAAAGGTTCGCCCGATGCAAGGTGTTGTGCCGCCGAGGCAAACGTGTTTTTTACTGGGAAATGTTGTTCCTCCACAGGCGGTAAAGCGCGGATATCCGAATCGGCAAGTTGTTCAAAAAGTAGCGTAAGCACACCGTTGTCGGGCGCCAGGAAATAATGCCCCTGGCTGCGTACGGCAACAAAGCGAAAATCGCTGGCATAACAACAATTGACTGCTACCAGATGGATGCTACCCTCCGGGAATTCCGGATAAGCATTCCCGACCACAAAAGCAGCCTGCACGATATCAAACCCGGTGATGGCATGCGAGAGGTCGATCAATTGAACGTCAGGGCATTGCCGCAACAGCGCGCCCTTGAGTGCGCCGGCGTAGTAGTCCCGGGTGCCGAAATCGGTGGTTAGGGTAATTATTGGCCTTTTTGCCATTGAACTTTCCTGGATAAATTCTTGTTGAGGAATCCGTTTTCGCGTTACTTTTGTAAGCGCGAAGCGGGAACTAAAAACACAAATTGCATGGAGGCGTGCATTGTTTACTGACCATCAGCCCGCACGATTCACGAGCCTCCCGCTGCGGTAAAATTAGGACTAAAATTTGAGCGAAATCATTCTCACAGTCGAGGGCGTTGACCCTGTCGAACTTTTTGGCGAAAACAACGCAAAATTAAATCTTTTGCGCAAAGCCTTTCCCGACGTCACCATCACATCGCGCGGCAACAGCCTTAAAATTGCGGGCGAAAAAAAATTTACCCAATCTGCAAAAGCAAAATTTGAACAGATGGTCCGGTACCTGCGCGAGCACAACGAGCTGCCTGCGCAAATGGTAGCGGATTTGCTCGGCGGCAGTAACCCGTTTGAAGTGCGGATTCCGGTCAACGGCGGTTCAAATAACACCATCCTGTTTGGCCGCGACGGCCGGCCAATCAAGGCGAAAACGCGCAATCAGAAATTGCTGGTCGATGCATGCGATAGCTCCGATATTGTTTTTGCCGTCGGGCCTGCCGGAACCGGCAAAACGTACACGGCCGTGGCAATCGCCGTACGCGCCCTGAAAAATAAACTGGTTAAAAAAATTGTACTTACCCGCCCGGCCGTGGAAGCAGGTGAAAACCTGGGTTTTTTACCCGGCGACCTGAAAGAAAAAGTTGACCCGTACCTCCGCCCGCTATACGATGCGCTCGACGATATGTTGCCCATGGATAAATTGCAATTTTTCATGGACAACCGGATTATCGAAATCGCCCCACTAGCGTTCATGCGCGGCCGTACGCTCGATAACGCCTACATAATTCTGGATGAAGCACAGAACGCCTCTCCGCTCCAACTCAAGATGTTTTTGACCCGCCTCGGCCCCAACGCCAAATGTATTATCACGGGCGACCTGAGTCAGATCGACTTGCCAGGGCATCAAAAATCCGGTCTTCGCCAGTCGATGACCATCCTCGAAGGCGTTCAGGGTATTTCTGTGATCAACCTAACGGCCGAGGATGTTGTCCGGCACCGCCTGGTCAAAGAAATTATCAAGGCTTACGATAAAATTGAAGCCGAAGACCGGGCGCGCAAGGAGCGTATCCGACAGGAAAAAGAAGCGGAAACAAAAGCGAAACAGGATGTGCCCGCTACTGATCCCACGACACTTTAGTGCATCAGGTTGTATTGCAGCACGTACGCTGCAGCACCTGCCAGGTAGCCTATGACTGCCCAAACTGTGATACGGCGGAGATACCAGCCGAAGCGGATATTTTCGATCCCCATAGCGGCCACTCCGGCTGCCGAGCCAATAATCAGTGCGCTACCGCCAGTGCCGGCGCAGTAGGCCAGGAATTCCCAGAAGTAATGATCTACGGGATACTGTTTCATCGAATACATCCCTTGCGCTGCCGCTACCAAGGGTACGTTGTCCACGATAGCCGAGAGAAAGCCGATGATCAGTACAATTGCAGTAGTGTTTTGGACCGTGCGATCAAGCCAGCTTGCTACTGCTGTTAAAATCCCGGTGCTTTGCAAGGCGGCTACCGCCATTAGAATGCCCAGAAAAAACAAAATACTTGGCGTATCAATTTTTCGCAGGGCATGCAGCACAGACAATGTACCCTTTTCGCGTTCATCTTTTTCACTATGAATCAACTCGGTGACTACCCACATGACGCCCAAGCCTAAAAGCATGCCCATAAAAGGCGGCAGGTGCGTCAGGGTTTTAAAAATGGGTACAAACAGCAAACACCCAAGCCCGAGATAGAAAACGGTATTGCGTTCACGCATCGGCGTAATGACGCCATTCGTGCTTACGCTTTTTGGGGGAACCACATTGCCACTCAAGCGGGGAGAAAGGAAAAGCAACGGCGCCAACAGGCAAACCAAACTGGGCACCAGTAGCATTGCGACGATATTTGCGACGGTAATTTGTCCGCCGATCCAAAGCATGGTAGTTGTGACATCGCCCAAAGGCGACCAGGCTCCGCCGGCATTTGCAGCCACCACGATCATTCCCGCAAAAAACAACCGGTCATTCCAGTCACTGATGAGCTTCCGCAAAAGGCTGATCATCACAATGGTCGTTGTGAGGTTGTCGAGGGCAGCCGACAGAAAAAATGTAATGAAACAAACCAGCCAAAGTAATTTCCGCTTATTCGTGGTTTTGATCCGCTCTGTGAGGATCTCAAATCCATCGTGTGCATCAATCAATTCCACAATGGTCATGGCGCCCAGCAGGAAAAACAAAATTCCGGATATCTCCCCCAAATGCGCTTCCAGGTGGTGCACGACGTCGTGGTAATCGGTAGCGGCGGTCACATAAATCGTCCAGCAAAGCACTCCGGTAATCATGGCGCTGGCTGCCTTATCAATTTTCAACGGGTGCTCGAGCGTGATTGCCAGGTACCCCAATACAAATACTATGATCAGTAATCCTTCCATGCGTAGTTTTTTGTTAGTGCCGGCAAAGAAAAGGAAAAAGCCCCGACCGGGTAGGACAAACGGCAAGCAAAAAGGCGCTACCCCTCACTTGAAGGTAGCGCCTTTTTTCAGCGAAATTGTTTTGTGCAAACACCTATTTCGGCGGATTCACCGGAGCGCTCAGGCTGTCTGTTTTTGGGCCAACGTAATAAATAATCCGGGTCAGCCATTTTGAGGTGTCGGGTTCCTGGCCCGGGTCTGTGACATATTCTTCAATTACCGGCGGTATATTTTGCAGGTTTTTCTCCTGCATGTAGTCGTCCATTGCGTAATGCGCATTTGCCAGGCTGTCGTATGCGCCAAAATATTCGATCAGCAAGGCCTGGCCTTTGCCTACCTGGAATATGCTGAATCCGCTTCCGAAATTTTGATTTTCAGCAATTGGAATAGTGGCGGCCATATCGGTTTCGCCCTTTACTTCGTCATAAGACCAATACAGGCCGGTAGGAGCGCCTGCAAGTGCAACCCCCTTTTTCTGAGCCGCTTCGAATACCTTGCCTAAATTCGAAGCATAAAACCCGGCAATTTCAGTGAAAGGAACGGTTTTTCGGACACCGGCGTAAAACTTTTCCGGAAACTCCACCTCGGCGATTTCATAGCCGCGGTATTTTTTATGCGCCATTGCTTCACAAACTGCTTTCATGTTTTCAAGTCCTTGTTCGTAATCTTTTCCGATTGCGGCATCCATATCGGTGAACATGGCCAGACCATTCCATGGGAACGCTACGTGCATGTCAAAAGCCCAGGTAACTTTTGTTTTGGCTTCATTGGCCTCAAAAATCAAATACGTCGGCGAGGTACTTTCAAATGGTTCGGTAAAGCGCACCTCCATGTCGATCCGGTCGGCGGTCATGGCAGTGATAATTTGCTGCCCTGCACCCACATCGTCGTTGCCTTTCCAGCTGTACGTTGCACCGGGTTCGCCGTCGGTGCCGGTAATGGTTGTTTTCATGGCGGGGTCGAGCTTTGCCCAGGGCGACCAGCTTCAAATTTTTGCCCAAAAAACGAACGTGCTCATAGATCAGCGCTTTCGGCGCATCAATCTCAATGCTTCGTTCGATATGGTAATCTTTCCGGGCAAACAACCCGAGCAACACCACCAGCCCGACAAGGCCAAGCAATAAATAGAGCAGGATTTTAAGAATTTTCATAGCGCAATGTGTTTATAAAAAGTTGATTTTGAATTGTTGGTATTTTCTGTGCGACAAATTTAAAATAAATAGTTTTTAGTAAAAACAAAAAGTTTATATTTCTTCAGGCACTGTTTTTGGCGGCGCCGGAGGGCACCAACATGAGTCATCCCGAATTTTGAGTTTCTTCAAAATTCGGGATTTTTATTTTGTGGTAAATTGCAAATCATTGATAATGATGCTTATGTGTTCTTTTTTCTTGACAAAAAAGAACCAAAAAGTCAAGGCTGTATGCAAATCCTACGGTTTTGCTTGAAATCTCCGCCCCGCCATTGGCGGGGAAAACCCAACTCGCTCCTCCTGCGTCGTCGCTCAAACAAGGTTTTGCTAAAAACCGCCTCCGATTTCGCAAAACCGGGATTTGCATAAGGCCGGCCTACACCTTTGTTTATCAATCCGTTAAATAAACATGAGCCACCCCGAAAATTCGGGATGACTCATGTATGCGCTGTTTGTTTTTACCGGTTGTTTATTCAAATTCGATCAACAGCTGCGCTTTATCCACCGACTGGCTTTTTTCAACCGCAATGGTTTTTACCACCCCCTCGCCATCTGCCTTGATCACATTTTCCATTTTCATGGCTTCCAGGATAAGCAGTGGATCGTCTTTTTGTACGGTTTGTCCGGGCTGGACCAGTACACTGAGCACCAAGCCCGGCATAGGGGCTTTGATGCTGTTTATCTTTTGCGTGCCACCGACCGTTAGGCCCAGTTTT
This sequence comes from Lewinellaceae bacterium, assembly GCA_016716135.1. Taxonomy (GTDB): domain Bacteria; phylum Bacteroidota; class Bacteroidia; order Chitinophagales; family Saprospiraceae; genus M3007. The sequence goes on from JADJWX010000005.1 coordinate 189,137, forward strand.
TTTACCAGCCGTTCGTAATAATCGGAAATCCGCACCGTGTGTTTGATGCCGTCCACCTGGAAGGTGTAGCGACGGTTGGCATAGTCCGCTTCCAGCAATTTGATGTGAAAGGCACGCCCGTTTTCCAGCAGGTGAAAGGCTTGTTCGCCATCCGGAACGATATCAAGTTGTTGTGCAGCGTCCGGTTCTATTTCAAATTGAAACTGATCGTCGACCGAAACCTGAAAAGGATCTTTTTTCACCATTGTTGTTGTGATTTTGGGCAGTTACACCGGCGGCGCAAGCGTTTTTTTAAACAAAAAACTTGCACGTTAGTACCGTAATATCGTCGGGGAAAGCCTGGTGCTCCCGGTATGCTTCTACGTGGCTGAGCAATTGTTTGTTCAATTCCCGGGCGCCCAGTTGGCTGTTTTCCTGGAGAAAGGCGAGTAGTTTTTCGTCGCTGAATTCTTCCCCGGCATCGTTCAGCACATCCGTGAGCCCATCGGTATAGGTAAAAATGGTGGCTTCTTTGGTAAGGCAAACGCCGCCGATTTCCAGGAAGGGCAACTCGGGCATCCAGCCCAGTACGGTGCACCCGTTTTTTAGCGGGATTGCCTCGCCATCGCTCAGTAAAAACGGCGGTGTGTGGCCGGCATTGATGTAATGCAGGGTTCGGGAATGCACATCATACCGCGCCAGGAAGAGCGTGATAAACCGGTCGCCCTGGGTAACACTGTGTACGGCCATGTTCATTTCCTGGACAACCTCTTCCAGTGTTTGGCAGCGGGTGAGGAGGGTGCGCAGGTTGGCCTGAAAATTGGCCATCAACAGGGCGGCTGCCACGCCTTTTCCGGTAATATCGGCGATGCAGAATGCTATGGTCCCGTCCGGAAATTCCACAACGTCGTAATAGTCGCCGCCGACGGCGAAGTGCGGTTTGTAAATGCTCGACAACTGGTAATTTTCGCCCTCGGGCAAGCGGGTTGGCACCAGCGTACGCTGGATTTCAGCGGCCAGTTCAACCTCCCGGTTGAGCACTTCCTGTCGCAATTGTGTTTTAAACAGGCGTTTGTTTTCAATAGCCACCGCGATCACGTTTGTGATTGTGGTGACGAACTGGACTTTGTTGTACACGTCCTCATCGTCCAGAAAGCCCCCGATAAATGCATAGGCAATGGGTTCGTCTTTGTGCATAACCGGCACTACCAGGTCGAATTCGCGGATTAGCGGATGCTCGATATTTTCGAGGCCGCGCGTGGTGCGAAAATTGGGTAATTCCTGATTGACGTCTTGCGACAGCAGGTCGTCGGACACACCCAGGGCGGTTTTACATTCCCAGCGGCCTTCTTCATGAAAAAACAGCGCCATTTTCCGGATGCCGATTTCCCAGCGCAGGAAGGTGTTGTACATATTGAACAGCCCATCTGCGGAGACGTTTTCATTGATAGCCTGGGTAATGGCCAGCAAGCTGTTGATTTGCAGCTGTTTCAGATTGACCTCGCGCTCCAGTTTTTCAATGCGGGTCAGTGTGCGTTTTATTTCTTGTAATTCCGGCATGCGGCATGTCCGATATTTCTGCAGAAAAGCAGAAAAGCAGCAATTTTATAATTCAGCGAAAAGGTACGCACATTTCAGCAATCCAGGTATGTGCCGGCAATTTCAGCTTGCCGAATGTCGATGTTAAACACATTTTCACGCGTCTGATGCGTATATCCCCGGAAATCTTGTGAAATTTGCAGCCCCAAACACACCCGTATCGGATAATTACAAAGCTGAACCACACCATTATGGAAGACATTAAGCAAACTATGGCTGAAGCCAGGGAACATATGGATAAAGCCATCGATCACCTTGAACATGAATTGCAGAAACTGCGTACCGGCAAGGCTTCAACCTCCATTTTGCAAGATATGATGGTCGAATATTACGGCCACCCGACGCCTTTACATCAGGTTGCCAATGTGCAGGTTTCGGATGCCCGGACAATCGTTGTTCAACCTTGGGAAAAAAATATGCTGGGCCCGATCGAACGGGTAATTATCAACTCCAATATTGGCATTACTCCGGCAAATGACGGCGAGATCATCCGGCTAACAGTGCCGGCACTCACGGAAGAACGCCGGAAAGACTTGGTGAAAATGGCCAAACATGCCGGCGAGGAAAGCAAAGTCGGTGTGCGGAATGCCCGCCACAAGGCGCTTGGCCACATTAAAAATGCCGTCAAAGAGGGTTTGGCCGAAGACGAAGGAAAACGTGTCGAAAATGAGCTGCAGGAATTGGTTAATTCCTACGTTGACAAAATCGACAAAATTGTGGCGAAAAAAGATGAGGAAATCATGACGGTTTAATTGCCGTTTCATTTTCCCCGGGTGCAATCCAGCAAACCCCCAATTATAAATAACAGGGTAATCATAAAAACTATGAACTTAGACAAATTCCTCGTAATCACCGGGGTTCCCGGTGTACATAAACTGGTATCCACACGCAATAATGGCCTGCTGATCGAAGACCGCAAAGAAGGCCGTACCCGTTTCGTACCCACCCGGCAAAACCAGATTACGCCGCTGGGTACCGTCGCCATTTATGTGGATACCGATGAAGGCACCATGCCGTTGCCGGAAGTATTTCAGCGAATGCTTGATCAGCAGGAAGCCATCCCACCGGTGTCGCCCAATGCCAATAGTACCGAATTGCGGCATTATTTCAACCAGATTTTGCCCGAGCATGACCACGATCAGGTGCACATAAACGATATCAAAAAGTGTATCAAGTGGTTTAATTTCATGCAGGAAAAAGGCATTTTCGAGGAAGCAAAACGCGAAGCCGAAACCGCCGCTGCCGAGGCTGCGGAAAAGGATGCAAAATCCGACGCCTGATTGAATCCGAACAAAAACGAATAAATCCACTGCCCTGATTTGCAGCGTGGTTTACAAACTATGTATAAAGAAAAAAAAGTTGTTGTCGTTCTTCCTGCCTATAACGCTGCCAAAACGCTGGAAAAAACTTACCGGGAAATCCCCTTCGATTTAGTTGACGAAGTAATCCTGTGTGATGATCATAGCCGCGACAATACCGCTGAACTTGCTAAGCAGCTGGGTATCCGGCATGTACTGGTGCACGAAATAAATACCGGCTATGGCGGCAACCAGAAAACCCTGTACAACAAAGCACTGGAACTGGGTGGCGATATTGTGATCATGCTGCACCCCGACTATCAGTATACGCCCAAACTCATCCCGGCCATGGTTAATATTATTGGTGAGGATCTTTACCCGGTTGTGTTGGGGTCGCGTATCCTGGGCATGGGCGCCCGCAAAGGCGGTATGCCAATTTATAAATATATCGCCAACCGGTTTTTGACCTTTACCCAAAACACACTGGTTCATTATAAACTTTCGGAGTACCACACCGGCTACCGGGCGTTCAACCGGGAAGTGCTCGAAACGATAAATTTCAATCAGAACTCAGATGATTTTGTGTTCGACAACGAAATGCTGTCGCAAATCATCTATGCCGGTTTTGATATTGGTGAAGTAACCTGCCCGACCAAATATTTTGAAGAAGCCTCCAGCATCAACTTCAGCCGTAGTATGAAGTACGGCCTGGGCGTTCTTCGCGTTTCGGTTGGCCACTTTTTGCAACGCCTGGGACTTGTCAATCTGCCCAGGTATCAGAAAATGCGGTAGTGCTTTTCTCCTGTGCTCAAGTGTTGATGCTCATGTGTACCGTTACCTACCTTCCTGTTGCAAACGGGTTTGTGCTTACGCACAACCGGGATGAAGCACCCACGCGTTCCCCGCAAATTATTTCGCGGGAAAAGCGCTTCGGCACGGAAATTCTTTTTCCAAAAGATACGAAAACCGGTGGCACCTAAATTGCCACTACGCGCGACGGACAAACGGCCTGCCTGCTCAATGGCGCGTTTGAAAAGCATAAGCACCAACCACCATATCGACTGAGCCGCGGCCAGGTGTTACTCGATTTTTTTAGCTGGCCCCAACCCCGGCTTTTTTTTGAGCAATATGCGTTGGAAGAAATCGAGCCTTTTACATTTCTGTTTTTTTTGCCGGGCGAAGTGGTGGAGTTTCGGTGGGATGGTCATACGCGTCACCTCAAGAACTTGCCACCCGGGCAGGCGCATTTCTGGTGCTCGGCAACCTTGTACCCGCCTCCAATGCAGGAACGCCGCGAACGGGTATTTCGCGACTGGCTCGCCAAACAAAACCAGGAGCGCCCACGGCTTGCTTCCCAAATATTTACCCTGCACCTGACAGGCAGCGTAGGCGACCCCGAGAACGATTATGTCATGAACAGGGCAGGCCGCGTATGTACGGTTAGTGTGACCCAAATAGTGCTTCAAAACGGCCGGGTTCGGATGCGGTATACGGACCTGCTCGATGCGAAACAAGACCGTAAGCGTATGCGCCTGTTGACGGGTTAGCAAAAAAAATAATTTGTTGTTTTGTTACAAAAATTCTGCGCTAGTGCATCCTTTTGCAAATTTATTGTGTCTGAGTAGTTAATTTTTTCCAAATTTCAGAACCAATGGTTGTTGCCCCGAGTTATTGTATTTACTTTTCGTGCTAAATAATCGCTGCCGATGAAACATTGCTTACCCTTGATCATTTTTTTACTCGCCGCTTTGACGGTCCAATCCCAAAACGCCACCAAAGCCGACCTCTCCGTTTACCCCAATCCAACTTCGGATTACATTTCGGTGAATGATGCCAATGACGAAGTGAGTTATGTCGTCATTTTTAACCTCGTTGGAAAAAAAGTAAAAGAATTCGACTTCATAAAAGGCGAATCGCTCTTTATAGCCGACCTGCCCAAGAGTATGTACCTGGTTCAACTGCAGAACCGCAAACGGTCGGTCTTAAAAACCCAAAAAGTTGATAAACGCTAGGCGTAAGATATTTTTGGGCCGTGATCAGGAAATAGGCCATTCCGGACTTTAAACCGGGATGGCCTATATTTTTATGCCTCCTTGGTTGTAACATTTTAAAAATTTACAAATGAATAAGCAACTTGTCAGGCTGCTCAACCTGATCATGGCCGGGCTGATCGCCGGTACGCTCTTTGGTATTTGGATCGGCTATAACCCGCAAAACCTGTCTCCCCAGGCATATGTGGAACAACAGCAAAATGCAATCAATGCATTAAATACACTCATGCCCATTCTCGGGTTGATTACCATTATTCTGACACTAACTTCAGCAACGCTGCATAAGAGCAATGCCACTATTTTTGGGGCATTTTTGGGCGCTGCCGGGCTCTTTATTGTGAGCGGACTGGTTACCCGCTTCGGAAACCAACCCATCAACAGTATTGTGATGACGTGGAATAAAGCGGAAGTGCCAACTACCTGGGTGGAGTTAAGAGATAAGTGGTGGTTTTTTCACACCATTCGAACAGCCACTGCGCTTGGTGCTTTTTGCCTGATCTGTTGGGTAAACATATTCAAATTAACAGCTTTCCAGAATTAGCAGTAAAGCGGTCTGGCATTAAACCATGATCGTTTTGACAGCACTAATAAGCACCAAAGTAGCGTCGTAAAAACCACTCAACCGACAACAACCCGGCCAGCAAGAGAAATATCCATTTGATATTAATAAGCGGATTGGTACGGGTACTTTGATAAATTACCGGCTTGATGGTCGCACTGCTTTTGATCTGTTCAGCGAGCCCGGCAAGTTGGGCGGCAGGTACCAGGGTGCCACCGTACTGGCTGCTTAACTGCCGGAGTGCAGCGTGGTTTGCGGTGGTTTCAAACAGTTCCAACTGGATAGGCTGCACACTGAACCGGCCTTCATACACATAGTTTTGACCGTTAAAATTTGTCGTCGCCCGAAAGCGGTAATTCCCCATTGGGAAAATACCGGCATTCAGCGCATAGGCCTTGCCCACTTTGTTGAAGGTATACAAAAACTCTTTCCCCTCGGCATTCCGGATGGACATGGCCACGTCCGGGTCGTTGGTGAGTTCGTAGTTGTCGTTGTACAACTCGGCGCCAAAAGTGACCGCTTCGTTTTCGTTAAAAATATTCTGATCGAGAGTGACCCTGAATTTGCGCTTATCTTCCTTGAGTGTGAGGTATTGCACGGTTTTGCCCACCAGTTCTTCAAAAATCTGGTGATTGTTGTGCTGCAAATAATCGAAAAGCCGCCATTTCCAAAGTCCTTCTCCCAGAAAGAGCCCAACCTTAATGCCGTTGCTTTCGCCGATTGCGAGCAACGGCTGTTCCGTATCCACTTTGCCGATGCGTTTCCAAAGCAACACCTGCGCCTGTGGCGTGGCAGCAAAATTGCCGAATGCGCTGGTCACGGGATTGAATTTTGGTAACTCGGAAATAAGTTCAGGGCTCAGCGAAAACGTTGCAAACTGGCTGGCTACCGTACCCTGCACATCATCGCTTTGCTGCGCATTACTCTGCACACTGGCCAGATTTTGCGCCCGGGCAAGTGCCCCGTAGTTCGTCTGCATACCGGCGATAAACATGCGCGGGATATTTTTGGTATTCAGGGTGTTCAGCAAGCCGGAGATGTCATTGGTGCCGGAAGGCAGGTTGTGAAAAATGACAAAATCAAATTTAGTGACATCAATGCCCGGATCGTTGATATATGCCACGGCTACCTGGTAATTTTTATTACCCTCCAGCGTTTGGCGTAGGGCGGCCAGGTCGGGGTGGGGGCTGTTGGCCAGCAGCAGTATTTTCTGCCGGGCATCGAGCACGTCGATAAAAATATCGCGACTGTTGTTGGCTGCCGACGCTTCACCGGGCACCTTGGCTACCTGGATGCGATACTGGGCCACACCGGGCTGGTCGGCTTCAAGCAGCACTTCGCGGGTTGTAAAAAAATCGTTGCCGGTTACGCTGATCGGAAATGATTGCAAACTACGCACCTGTCCGCCATCCACTTTGCTCACCGTCAGCACGCTTTGCATACCGGAACAGTTGACTGCAGCCACGTCAATTTGTATGGAAAACCTGTCGCCCAAATAGGCGATCTTATTGTGAAAAACGCGTTTGACCAGCAGGTCCTTTTTCGGCGTGGTGTCGCCCAGTGCAACCGCATACACCGGTGCGGCAAGTTGGGCGCCGGAATAGGCCGGGTTGCTGCCTTCGTTGTAAATACCGTCGGAAGCCAGAATAACAGCCCCCAGGTTTTGTGCGCCATAGCGGTCATAGATGTCCCGGAGCACTTCGGAAAGGTTGCTCACTTTGTCCTCGAACGCAAAATCAACCCCTTCCCGAACAGCATCGCCAAAAGCCAATTCGTGCACTTCATAGTCGTCTTCCAATGCTGCACGCAGGTTTTGCCAATCCTGTTTGTACGTTTCAAGGGCCGGGCCGCGCAATTCGGCGCCGACGCTCTCCGAAGCATCCTGTGCCAAAACGACCACCGGCTTTTTTGTTTCGGTCAACACACTTTTGAGCAGTGGTGATAACAACAGGGCACTCAAAATCGTTACGGTGAGCCAGCGCAGCAAACCCAACCAACGGTTGAGCGCAGGCGCCTGCTCGCGAAACGTTGTATCGCGATAATATAACAACAGAGCGTAACCAAGGCCCAGCAGGGCACAAAAGATCAGAAACCAGGCAGGATATTGAAAAGAAAGATTGGGCATTAGATTTGAGCGTCGTTTAAGCAAACTGCACTTCCGCAGCAACAGGTTGGAGCTGGCTTGCAACCAGAATCGGAATTAAGGACGCAAAGTTGGGGAAATTGTTGCGAACAGCCGACACATACACAACGTTGAGCAAGCTAAAATCACGGCGATTTGTCCAAAAAAGCCGTTGCGGCGGAAAAAGCGATACTTTTGCAGCTGCTATGCGTTACCAAATAACCGCTCTGAAAAAAGGGCTCGACAATTTACTTTTTTGATCAATACACTTGTAATGAACCGGTTTTTAACCGTCACTTTTTGCCTCGCCGGCCTGGTCCTTGCCACGGCGCTGGAGGCGCAAAAACCTGCCGAACTGAAACGGGCGGGAGAAAAAAAATTTGCCGATGAGCAATGGGCTGAAGCGCTGGCTCTGCTGGATCAGTACCAACAAGCCAAGCCCGGCGATCTGGAAATATTGACCCGGCTCGGCATCTGCAACTACCACCTGCACCAGGCAGAAAAAGCCCGGCAGTATTTTGAATTTGTGCTTCAGAAAAATCCGAATAACAACGACCCCGGCCTGCATTATTTTCTGGCGCGCACCCTGCATGGCCAGCAGGTATTCGACCAGGCAATAACCGCCTACAAGCGTTTTCTGCGTGTAAGCTCCGACAAACATCCGTTGCGCGCCAATGCGCTGGATAATATTCGCCGCTGTGTGAGTGGCATGCAAATACCGGCTAATCCGGACGTCGCCCTGGTGGAAAACCTCGGCGACCGGGTAAATACCCCCGGCGATGAATTTGCCCCCTTGCCTTCGGTGAACCACCCCGGTAGAATTTATTTTTCCGCTGCGCGGGAAAACTGCACCGGTGGCCGGCGCAACGACCAGGGTTATGAAGATACCGAAACCGGGCATTGGTGCAGCGACATGTTTTTCAGCGATCAAACCAACAGCGGCTGGAATTATGCTACCCTGCTCGGCGACCTGCTGAACACTCCCCGCTTTGAAGTCGCCCTGGAATTTAGCAGCGACGGCCAAATCCTGTATTTTTTCCGCGGATTTACCCTGTATAGCGGTGAAATTTTTGCCGATACCGCCGGCCGCAAAGATGAATACGCGGTTACGCCTCCGGCGTTCGGCAGCCCGATGCAACCCGAGGAGGGCGATTTAGCGCCCTTCCTGGCCAACGACAGCCTGCTGATTTTCGCCAGCCGCCGGGAGGGTGGCCTGGGCGGCCTCGACCTGTACTTCGCCACCCGCAGCGATACCGGCTGGACTACCCCGCAGCACCTTGGACCGGAAATAAATTCCAACTACGATGAAACAACGCCCTTTCTGGCGCACGACGGACGCACACTTTATTTTAGCAGCAATCGGCCGGAAAGCATGGGCGGACTGGATGTGTTCAAGTCGGTTTTTGATGAAGAAAAACGTACCTGGTCGGCGCCGGTCAACGTGGGCAAACCCATCAACTCGCCCGGTGACGATGCATTTTTTCGCCTGGCTGTTGACGGCTTGCATGCATTTTTTGCCTCCGACCGGCTCGATAGCTATGGCGCCCGCGACATTTATATTGTGTATTTCAAACAGGAACAGCCCGAGCAGCTGAACGACCGGCTGCTTTTTGCCGATGCCGAAAAACGCGCCGCCGCCGCCAATACTGCTACCGACGTGCGCAGCATCGAAAAAGTGCAACTCCCCGTGTTGTATTATAATTCGGACGAGGATATTTTAAACGAGGCAAACCGCAATACGCTCGCAGAAATAGCCCGCCTGGCCAGGACCTACCCCAATGCGGAAATACTGGTGACGGCGCACACCGACGAAACCGGACCGGCCAAATTTGACTTGTACTACGGCATCAAACGCGCTGAAATTGTCGGGAAAGCCCTGATGGATCGCGGGGTGGCAGCGCGCCGGGTTTCGCTGAAAAGTTTTGGCTCGGCCTATCCTGTAGCCCGGAATGTACTTGATACCCGCCCCAACCCCGCCGGACAGGCGCTGAACCGGCGAATTGCCGTGACGCTTGCAACGGTGGAAGCGCCCTTGCCACTCGAACTCAGCCTGAGCTACCGCCCGGTGCCGGAGCCGATGGCCATCCCCTCCGGCACTGCTCCGGAGGCGCGTTTCGGAGGCCTGGCTTTCCGTGTGGAAGCAGTGACGGCCCGGCAGATATTGACCAACGACGTGTTGGGTATGTTCAACGACCTGATGATCGAAAGCCAGCCCGGTTCGGGGGCCTACCGTTATTCGGTAGGTTGGTTCCGTACGTTCGACGATGCTGTTGCACTCCGCCGCGAGCTGCAAAACCAGGGTTTTGATAATGCCACCATAGCCGCCTACCTCAACGGTATCCGGGTCTCGAGAGCCGAAGCGGTTGGCCTGCTGAAAAAATATCCCGATCTGGCGCCCTTTATTAAAAACTGAATTATGACAGCACCTGTAAAATCCAATGTTGTGGCACCGCATAAAAATATATCCGGTAGAGACTGGTTTTTGATCTATTGTCGGCGTGACTGCGAGTCACGCCGACAATATGCATGGAAAGAAACAGGAAGCTGGTCCGCTATTTCCTATATTTTTATTATCATAACAATAGCTTTTCTATCTGCATGTAATTCGGGTGTTTATTATCAGAAGAAAATAGAACTGCCGAATGCAAATTGGGCCTACGGCGACACCCTGGCCTTTCAGTTTTCTATTTCGGATACAATGGAAATCTATAACCTCTATCTGGACATTGAACATTCCGATGCTTTTTCCACCCAAAATGTGTATATGAAATTGTATACCCTGTTTCCGGATGGAAAACGGTTGAGCAAACAAAAATCCTTTGATTTGTTCGATCAACAGGGGAAACCGGCAGGTGCGTGTTCGGGCGGCAACTGCCAATTGCATACCATGCTGCAGGAAAAAGCATTTTTTAACAGCCCGGGTACTTATGAAATCACCCTGGAGCAATACACCCGGGAAAACCCGCTTCCGGGTATACATGCTATTGGGTTGACGATAGAGTCGGCAGGGCTGCGCCGGTAGCATGCATAGTTCAAGTCTTAGTTTCTCAAGTCTGACCCCCAGGTAAGTTTTTCCCGCAGCGTTTGCAGGAACGAGCTGTCTTGCAATTGCACGAGTTTAATGCCGAAATCATTCCGGCGAACGGCAAACTGGTGTGTCGCGCTGATGAGCTCGAACCGGGAGTCGAGCGAGCAGATAAAATTCTCGGCGCGGCCTTCAATTTCAAACGAAATTACCGATTGATCGGACAGTACGATGGGGCGCAGGTTCAGGTTGTGCGGGGCGACCGGGGTGATCACAAAATTGCCGGAATTGGGCAGCAATATCGGGCCGCCACAACTTAGTGAATATGCCGTGCTTCCGGTTGGAGTGGCGATAATAATGCCATCTGCCCAGTAAGAATTCAGGTAATCACCATTCAGGAATGTGTGTATGGTGATCATAGACGATGTATCTCGTTTTAACAGGGTACAGTCGTTCAGGGCGAACGGAATATCGCCAAACAATTTGGGCATGCTTTCCAGATACAACATGGTGCGTTCGCCGATGGTATACTGGCCCATAACCAGTTTGCGAATAGCCCCGGCAATATGTTGTTTTTCAGTGCTGGCTAAAAAGCCCAGCCGCCCCAAATTGATCCCGAGCATGGGCACCCCCGAATCGCGTACGAGCGTTACCGCGCTGAGCATGGTGCCGTCGCCGCCCAGCACAACCACAAAATCGATACGGTGTACCCGAAAATCGCGGTGCCCGTCGAAGGCTGCATAATGCCCCGGGAATTTCACCACAGGTTCCAGTGCTTTAAGGTAGGGCGTATAGACATATGTGGTGATACCATGCGCATGCAGCGCATCAAAAAGCGCCTGTATGTACGGCAGGTCTTTGTCTTTAAACTGTTTTCCAAAAACGACTACTTGCATGCGGCTGGTCGGGTTGATGTGGTCAACAGGCCTGGTTGGTGATTATGGCATACGTTGTGCCGGGACATTGGACGGTAGGTATTACATTTGTGCACCACGCTGCCACAAATCCTGCTGCAAGATAGAACCTTGGTATCTGATAGCCTAATGTTTGATCAATGCAGGTCTGGCTAGGCAAAGAACGCACCGCACCGCATTTACAACATGAAAACACTTTCTTACCGCGACGTTATCCTTAAAGAAAAGGAACAACTCCTGCTGCGTCGTCAAAAACTAAACATCGAACACGGCAAACCCGGCCAGGAAAACTGGTTTGGCATTGCCCTGTCGGGGGGGGGGATCCGTTCGGCGACGATCAATTTGGGTATTTTGAAAACACTCAACCGCTTCGGTATTTTAAAAAAGGCGGATTACCTGAGCAGTGTGTCCGGCGGGGGGTACACCCATGCCTATGTGCAGGCAACAACAAAGGAGACGGGCGATCTGACCCAGTTGTTCAACGATCAGCATATCGCCGATATGCGCCAGCATGGCGAGTACCTAACACCCGGTACAGGTATCTGGAAACTAGGCAACACCTTTTTGCTTTTGGTGGCTGTGGTGATCAGTTGGTGCATGAGTATTCTGAGCCCGCTTATTCTTGGCGGCATGGTCTATTATGCCTATGGGATTGTGGAGGGTTTGGTCGGCGCCAATCCGCTCGCCGGCACTGGCGCTCTGGCTGCCCGAATAGCGGAACTGATGTTTTATGTAACGGCAGGCATTTTTGTCGTGCATTTTGTAGTCAATATTTACCTCAATTATAATCTGGGTATTTCCAAACTATTCAACCGGGTCGAATCGGTTTTGGTTGGCCTTGCCATCTTTGTTTATAGCTGGCTGGTAGTCTCTGGGATTTCCGGTGTAGAGCGCACCACCGATGGTATCCTGCTGGCATTGCTCAAAATGACTACGTTGTTTGTACTCGGTTTTTACATAAACCCAAACGCCATCAGCCTGCACCGGTTTTACAGAAAACAACTTGCCGAACTTTTCCTACGGTTCTCCGGCGGGTTTAAAAATATTCCACTCAAAGACATTTTTGATGCCAATGCCACCGATCCTAAACAATATCTGGCGCCTTATCCGCTAATAAACACCTGCCTGAACCTCCTCAGCCCCGATGGCGATGAAAAGTTCAAAGGAGTCAAAGCCAACGACTATTTTTTGCTCAGCCCTCTGCATTGCGGTTCCAAACTGACCGGGTACCGCCCTACTACCTTTTTTGACGACTACCGAAATCTGACGCTGCCCGCGGCAGTGACGATTTCTGCAGCAGCGGTAAATCCGGGCATGGGCATGTATTCGAATAAAACACTCAGCATGCTCATGACGCTCTTCAACGCACGCTTCGGGTGCTGGGTATCAAACCCGCTGGTGCTTGAGAAAGCCTATGGTTTGGTTTGGTGGCCGGTCTATTTTTTCAAAGAATTGCTTGGGCGGATTGGTTCGCAGAACAAAATGGTCAATATTTCCGACGGCGGGCATATTGAAAATTTCGGCGCATACGAATTGCTCCGGCGTGGCTGCCGCCTGATTATTTCGGTGGATGCCGGTGAAGACCGGAACTACGCTTTCACGGATTTGAACAACTTTATCCTTCGGGCACGTAACGAACTCGGGCTTGAAATCCGCTTTCGCGACAATCAGCAACCTGAAGACGTCATCCGCCCAAAGCCTTCACAGGTTTATTCCAAACAACGCTTTGCCGTGGCTGATATTTACCAGTGGTGGGAAGACGATAAAATTGTATTTCATGCCGATCAGGTGACACCCGACGAAATCGTGAATTTTGATCAACCGAAGAAGATCGGGACTTTCGTGTACATCAAATCGTCGGTAACGGCGCCTTCCGGGAAACCCGATCTGGATAAAAAAGACGAACTCAAATACGGCACCTACAAATACAAAATTTACCACCCGGAGTTCCCGCATGAATCCACCGGCGACCAATTCTTTGACCCCATCCAATGGGAAGCCTACTACCAACTGGGCCAATATCTGGGAGCGGATATTCTCGGGCTCAAACACCTCGACGATTCAGTACCGGCGCAAGACCTTGCCGTTGAACAGTTGATCGGCTGGTTTGATGACCCGGAAAATTGTCCGCTGTTTGCGCCCAAACGGGGTGCGCGGGCTACGGTGGATAGCGATATTCTGGAGAGTGCCCGCGCGGAGGAACCAGCAGGCCGGGTAGCCTACCGGATGTAGCCGGAATGTGAGTACACACAAATTTATCTTTTCAAAATTAACCCAGCCCGGAGCGCCGCTGCCGGGTTATAAAATGAGGCGGAATAAATGAACTGGCAACGATGGCTGTTCCCTTTTTGGGACAAAACAGAAAGCGACGGGAAGTATACCGATCTGGACCCCGAGAGTATTCTCGCAACAATTGATAAACTGGAGATGCGCATTGCCGAACGGTTTCCGGATGCCGGATTGCGGCAGGTCTGCAAGGAATTCCGGAAGCTGGCAGGGCCCTCGACCGCATTGGCCCGTCGCCTGGGGCCGCCTATTTGGCCGGTACGTATCGTAATTATTTTGGCAGCCGGTTTGTTGCTGTTTGTAGCGATAGGTGCCGTGATGGTTTTGGCCGAACGTTTCTCAATTAATACAGAGGATATCTCGGAACTTTTGCAGGCTACGGAAGCCGGTATCAATGAGCTGATTTTCCTGGGGCTTGCGTTGTATTTTCTTATTGGCCTGGAAACCCGTATCAAGCGCCATTCAGCCCTTCAGGCGCTGCATCGCCTTCGTTCAATTGCCCACGTAGTGGATATGCACCAGCTGACCAAAGACCCGGCACATCTGCTCTCGCCGTTCAGAGACACCGAATCGTCTCCCGGTAATGCCCTTACCCGCTTCGAACTTATGCGGTACCTCGACTATTGCGCTGAAATGCTGGCGCTAGACAGTAAACTTGCAGCGCTTTTTGCTCAAAATATGGATGATCCGGTAGTGCTTACTGCTGTAAATGAGCTGGAATCGCTCACACAGGGGCTTTCGGGGAAAATTTGGCAAAAAATAATGATCCTCGATCTTGCTGTTGATCAAAGTCATCTATCGGACGGCTAAGTGTTAAAACCTTGCCGAAACCGGGTACCTTGTCCCAAATGTTGTTTCTTCGCACCCTGTTTTCTTGAAAATTAAGCACGGCCTGATTAGAAAGTTGACAGATAGAAATACGGTATTCATTGCAGGATTGCCACATAAATTATACAATTTGTGGCATTATTCACTCAAAAAATGGCTTAAAGTGTAATTTTTGACAAAATGTTTTGTCAGTTTTATGCTGCATAGTACTTTTGTGAACCGCCTGGCTAAAGTGCCCGGTCGGTTTAACAAGCCAGGAACATCGCCTGCAACGACAGATAACTTAAAAAACCACGCTTTACTTTAATCCGGTTGTCGTTTGCACTATTGATTCAAAACGAAAACAATCAGTACCCGCATTCAGAATCGATTTAGATGGTCCAGGTAAACACCTAATGTATGGGCAGGAAAGAAAAGTTTGTTTACAACATTCACACCCTATCCTACGAGAAAGTCGTAGTTCCCATTAAAACCAGAATTTGGCAAGCCTTCGGATTTTTTTCCGTGGTACTAGTTACTTCTTTTGTATTGCTTGCCATCCTGTACGCAAATTTCCCTTCACCGCGTGAACAGGAGCTCCTGAGTGAAATCGGGCAAATGGAGCTGAAATACAACCAGCTGAACGATCAGTTGGCTACCATGTCAAAAGTGCTCCATAATATCCAGGAACGCGACGCCAATGTGCACCGCAGCGTTTTCGGCATGGATCCAATTGACGAGGATGTCTGGAACGGCGGTATTGGTGGGCATGAAGCACACCCGGAACTCTCCGCCTTCAAATACAGCCGCGGAGCCATTCGCGCTACCGTTGAAAAGGTAGATGCCCTGAGCCACCAACTGGCGCTGCAGAGTAAGTCACTCGATACGCTGCAATATCTTGCCAACGACCAGCAAAAAATGCTGGCCTGCATTCCCAGCATCAAGCCCGTCCGGGAAGACAAATTGCAAAAAAGCATCCACATTCTTTCGGGTTTCGGTTACCGCATTCACCCGGTGTACAAGATCAAAAAGTTCCACGAAGGTGTCGACTTCCCGGCACGTGTTGGAACGGCTATTCAGGCTACCGGCGATGGTATTGTTGTGGAAGCCGGCTGGCACCACGGTTATGGTAAGTGTATTCGCATCAAACACGGCTACGGTTACGAAACCTGGTATGCCCACATGAACAAGATGGTGGTAACCCGCGGCGACCGGGTGAAGAAAGGGCAGAAAATTGGTGAGGTAGGCGACACAGGCCTTTCGACGGCGCCGCACCTGCACTATGAATTACACTACAAAGGGAAAAAGATCAATCCGATCAATTTCTGTATGGATAATCTTACACCGCAAGAGTATCAGCGAATGGTCAATAGTGCCAACAAGGCCAATCAATCGTTCGACTGATGTTCTATTGTATTTAGCAAGAACACAATAAACAGCAGTGAAAAAGGGAGTTCGGTTCAACCGGATTCCCTTTTCATTTTTGCTCCGGGTATTACCTAGCCTGCAACTGAAAATATAACTGAGCTGTTATTTTTACCTATGGAACATTTCCAATTACTAATCGTCGGCGCCGGACCTATCGGGCTGGCGTGCGGCATCGAAGCCCGAAAAGCAGGCCTTTCCTATGTGATTATTGAAAAAGGAACACTGGTCAATTCGCTGTACCATTATCCGGCGAATATGACCTTCTTTTCCACCTCCGACAAATTGGAAATTGGTGGCGTTCCATTTGTCTCCAATAATGCCAAACCTACCCGTGCCGAAGCATTGGAGTATTACCGGCGCGTTGCCGAAAACTATAATTTGAATATAAATTTCTATGAAAATATACATGCAATAAAGCCGCAAAGCGGCAATGGCGGCTACCGGGTATATTCAGACAAACAGGATTACCATGCCGCCAATGTGATTATAGCTACCGGTTTTTACGATATCCCCAATAAACTCGGCATACCTGGCGAAGACCTTCCCAAAGTGACGCATTACTACGCCGAGCCGCACTCCTACTATCGCCAGAAAGTCGTCATTGTGGGCGCCAACAATTCGGCGGTAGATGCTGCGCTCGAAACCTGGCGCAAAGGCGCAGAAGTGACCATGGTCATCCGGGAGCCGGAAATTGGCCAGCGAGTCAAATACTGGGTGCGCCCCGATATCGTCAACCGGATCAAAGAAGGCGCCATCCGGGCGTTTTTTAATTCAACATTAGTTGAAATCCGGCCCGAATCGGTAGACATAAAAACGCCGGAAGGTTTGTTAACCCTCGATAATGATTTTGTGATTGCCGCTACGGGCTATCAGCCCAACTTTGAATTTTTGAAAAAAATCGGGGTAGAACTATCCGGCGACGGCAAGTTCTACCCCAGTTATAACCCTGAAACGCAGGAGTCAAATCTCCCGGGCTTGTACCTGGCCGGTGTGGTATGTGGGGGCATGGACACGCATGTCTGGTTTATTGAAAACTCGCGTGTCCATGCCCAAAGCATAATAACCGAAATTAAGCGTCGATCCGGGCATACTTTGCATTTGCCTCAATGAAAGCCCGGCGCGGCGGCACCTCATCGCCCATAAGCATGGCAAACATCCGGTCGGCTTCGGCAGCATCGTCTACGGTGACTTGCTTCAGAATACGGGTGTTTGGATCCATCGTGGTTTCCCATAACTGCTCGGCGTTCATTTCACCCAGGCCTTTGTAGCGCTGCACTTTAACGGAATCGTCGTTTTCCTTGCCGCCCGAAAATTCGATGGTGGCTGCTTTGCGGTCTTTTTCGTTCCAGCAGTAGCGCTGATTTTTGCCTTTTTTGACCAGGTAAAGCGGCGGCTGCGCAATGTAGACGTGACCTTTGTCGACCAATTCACGCATATAGCGGAAGAAAAACGTCAGGATAAGCGTGGTGATGTGGCTGCCATCGATATCGGCGTCGCACATGATCACGATCTTGTGGTAACGCAATTTGTCGGTCATCAGCACCCGGTGGCCTTCATCATTTTCAGCGACCGACACACCCAACGCCGTGAACATGTTTTTGATCTCTTCGTTTTCGTAAATCTTGTGCTCCAGAGCTTTTTCCACATTTAGAATTTTGCCCCGCAGTGGCAGGATAGCCTGGGTGTGCCGGTCGCGGCCTTGTTTTGCTGTGCCACCGGCGGAGTCGCCCTCGACCAGGAATATCTCGCTTTCATCGGGGTTGCGGCTGGCGCAGTCGGCCAGTTTGCCCGGCAAACCGCCACCGGTGAGCGCACCTTTGCGCTGCACCATTTCACGCGCTTTTCGGGCGGCATTCCGTGCCGTAGCAGCCAGCACAACTTTTTCAACAATACGCTTGGCCTGCGGCGGGTTTTCTTCCAAAAATATTTTAAGCGCATCGCCCACACAGCGGCTCACGATGCCCAGTACCTCCGAGTTGCCGAGTTCGCCTTTGGTTTGGCCTTTGAACTGCGGCTCGGGCACTTTTACCGATACAACTGCCGTGAGGCCTTCCATGAAGTCCTCACCGCTGATGGCAAAGTTGATTTTTTTGAATAAACCGTTGTCGTCGCCGTATTTCTTGAATTCGCGGGTAATGGCCCGGCGAAACCCGCTCACGTGCGTGCCGCCGTCGCGGGTGCTGATATTGTTGACGAAAGAAATGACATTGTCGGAGTAGGAAGTATTGTACATCAACGCTACCTCGACATCCACATTTTCTTCGTTGGCTGTAATGTAGATCGGCTTTTCAATGAGTTTGGTTTTGGCCTCGTCGATCCAGAGTACGAATTCCTGCAGGCCGCCTTCCGAATGGAAATGCTCATTTTTGAAGCCGCCGTTTTCTTTCTCGCGCTCGTCTATCAGGTTGAGGTGCAGCCCCTTGTTCAGGAAGGATAATTCCCGCAAGCGGTGCGCCAGCACGTCGAATTTGTACTCGGCGGTTTCAAAAATTTCCGGGTCAGGCAGAAAAGTGACTTTCGTACCGCGGTCATCGGTTTTTCCAATTTCCCGCACCTCATATTGCGGCTTACCCCGCATGTATTCCTGCTCATAAACCTTGCCGTCGCGGTGCACTTCAGCGCGCAGGCTGACCGACAGCGCATTTACACAGGATACCCCCACGCCGTGCAAACCACCGGAAACTTTGTAAGAATCCTTGTCAAACTTACCACCGGCGTGCAGCACCGTCATGACAACTTCGAGGGCCGATTTTTTGAGTTTCGGGTGCATGTCCGTCGGAATACCCCGACCGTCGTCCTTTACGGTAATGCTGTTGTCCGGATGGATAGTCACCCAGATATGGCTGCAATGCCCGGCCAGGTGTTCGTCGATGGAGTTATCCACAACCTCCCACACCAGGTGGTGCAGGCCCTTGGTGTCGGTGCTGCCGATATACATGCCCGGGCGCTTGCGCACGGCTTCCAAACCTTCCAGGGCGGTGATGCTACTCGCGCCGTAATCGGCGTTCTTTTTCGGCTGTTCAACAGCCGGATCTAATTCTTCTTTCATAGGGGTGCAAAATTACGAAAAAAAGCCTGGTTGAAGGCATGAAAAAGGCTACTTTTTACCCTGGATAAAAAACGGCCAAACCATTGAATTTCAGTGTTTTGGATGCTTCATATTTTGAAGTTTTCAAAACGAATGAAATAATTGAACGTTCAAGTTGTTTCGGGCAGTTTTTTTATGAAAAATTTGATCGGCGCAAGGGCATTTTTTTCAGCCACAATACCACCTGCCCGACTTTTCCCTTTACTTTACCGCAGGCGCCAAAGTATACCGACTTATCCGTTCATCTGAATTCTGATTTTGCTATGTGGAAAGAAGAAAATAACAGCCTGCAGGCTACTTTTACCTTCAAGGATTTTGCCCAGGCATTTGCCTTTATGACCGAAGTGGCTATTCATGCAGAAAAACAAAACCATCACCCCAACTGGACCAACGTGTGGAACACCGTGCGTTTTGAACTCAATACCCACGACGCCGGAAATACGGTGACCGACCGTGACCGTAAACTGGCTAAAACGATTGACCAAATTTTTCAAAAATATTCCTGAATGATACGGCCGACCCGTCCGGTTGCCCTGAATGCTAAATAAGAAATCATGCAAATCCAATCCAAACTCCCGCACGTCGGCACCACCATTTTTACGGTCATGTCGGGCCTGGCCAGCCAGGTGGGCGCCATCAATCTCTCCCAGGGTTTCCCCAATTTTAACCCGGAGGAGCGCCTGCAAAAACTGGTCTTCGAACACATGCAGCGCGGCAACAACCAGTACTCCCCCATGCCCGGCCTGCTGCCCCTGCGCGAGCGCATTGCTGAAAAAATGGAGCGGCTGTATGGGCAGGTACTCAATCCGGACACTGACATAACCATAACTGCCGGTGGCACCCAGGCGATTTTCAGCGCCATTGCCGCTTTCGTGCATCCGGGCGACGAGGTGATCCTCATCGAGCCCTGCTACGACTCCTACCGCCCTTCGGTCGAAACGGTGGGCGGTGTGGCAGTGCCATACGCCCTGTCGGCGCCGGATTACCGGATCGATTGGGACCAGGTGGGCCAATTGATCACCCCGCGCACGCGCATGCTCTGCATCAACACACCCAACAATCCAACGGGCACCCTGCTGGGCGAAGCCGACATGCAGGCGCTGACCCGGCTGCTGAAAAACACCAATGTGCTCGTGTTGAGCGACGAGGTGTACGAACACATCATTTTCGACGGCGAGTCACACGCTTCTGCCCTGCGCTACCCCGAGCTGTACGAGCGCAGCCTGTGTATTTATTCCTTCGGAAAAACGTACCACTGCACGGGCTGGAAAACCGGGTACTGCATTGCGCCGCCCGAGCTGAGCCGCGAGTTTCGCAAGGTGCACCAGTTCAATGTTTTTTCGGCAAATAACCCCTTGCAGGCCGCTTTCGCCGACTACATGGCCGAATCGGACGACTACACCGACCTGCCCGGATTTTACCAGCAAAAACGCGATGTGTTCCAACGCGCCATGGCCAACACCCGGTTCCGGGCCATTCCCTGCCAGGGTACCTATTTTCAACTGTACGATTACTCGGCCATCAGCGACGAGCCCGACCTGGATTTTTGCAAACGCCTGACTACCGATTTTGGCGTAGCGGCCATCCCGGTGTCATCCTTTTTCTCCGACCGGAAAGACGACAAGGTGGTGCGGTTTTGCTTTGCAAAAACGCGGGACATGCTGGAAAAAGCGGGGGAGTTGTTACAAAAGTGTGACCCGTTACACAGCATCCAGAATTTGCTGCATAGCGTCAAAATACAAACCCACATGATAGCCGTCCATCATGGCATGATGCACCTCCACGGATAAGGGCATCAGCCAACGGCCGTTTTGCTCGTAATATTTTCCAAGCACAATTTTCGGCACCGTATCGGCCACCCCCCATCGGCGGGCGTGTTTGAAACTGGTAAATGCTACCCAGGGGATTACCGAAACATGCAGCAGATCGAGCGCTTCGTCGCGCGGGTCCAGTTGCGCGGCTTCCTGAAGCGCGGCGATCCGCTTCCGGCCTTCCTGTTCGAAAACCGTTGGATCGGACTGATAATCGAAATAACAAAACCGGAAGGTATTGTCTGGCATCAACACCGTGGAGCCGACATGCACTACCTCGTACCGGATCAACTGCTCGTCGAGCAGGCGCAAACGGAATGCCTCTACGTCGTTGGCAGCCCGTACAACTGCATGTAAACTGCGGAGAAAAAACGACGCACCCGTTGCTTTGCAATGTGCACGCAGTGCCGTCACATCCACCGGGCCGGTGATGTTGAAAAACGGGTCGTCGTAGTTTTTGAAAAACTCAAATGTTGCGCGGCGGGGCCAACTGGACAGTTCAATCGTGGAGTACATGGCGGAATAGAATATTGGGATATTGAAACACAAATATCCCAATATCCCAATATCTCAATATCCCAATCAACTCCGCACCACCAGCACCTTCCCGCTTTCCACCTGGTTTCCGCGCCAAACGCGTAGGGTGTAAAATCCCGGCGGCAGGTCGTTCACGGGTACCCGGTGCGTACCGACAGGCAATTGGGAAAAACTGCGCACAGCCTTACCCTCGGCGTCATACAGCGTCAACTTGTCGGCATCGAAGGGCAGCTCAACGGAGAACTGATCCGAGCTGGGGTTGGGATAGTACAAAATGGAGGACTGCCCGGGATCATTGTTTTGCTGCTGCTGATCGGCGAAACGAATACTCGATTTGCCTTCGCAACTGGGCATGGTGCTGTATTCCGTGATGAGGCGCACCAGCAAGTCGTTGAGTTGTTCCACCTTGTATTCGTCGCTGGTAGGCTCCAGGTGTTTGCCGCCAACGCCGGAGTGGTCGGTAAGGAACACGTAACTGCCGTTGGTGGCCAGGCCGAAAAATTTCATCAAAAACTCGGTGTCTTTCTGAATGCCGCTGGCGCTTACCGGCACAATCCGGATACCCCGTTTGGCGGCTTCGCGAATGCTTTTTTGCAAACTGGCGATCACTTCGGGCTCCTGGTGCGGACTGGCATCGAGCACCAAAAAACAAATGCGTGCCACCGCTTCGCGGCTCCAGGGTTGCTTGAAAATGGCTTCTTCCAGGGCGCTGTGCACGGCTTCCGGATAGTCGCCG
This sequence comes from Lewinellaceae bacterium, assembly GCA_016716135.1. Taxonomy (GTDB): domain Bacteria; phylum Bacteroidota; class Bacteroidia; order Chitinophagales; family Saprospiraceae; genus M3007. Next base: position 211,377 of record JADJWX010000005.1, read on the forward strand.
CCGCCGCCGGCTGCTTGTTTGCGGATGTAGTCCACCGTTTTGGCAATGTCGTGGTTCAGGGCGCTGCTTCGGACGATGTAGTCGTCGCCCTGATCGCGGTAGAACACCGAACCCATGCGGACACTCAGGTCCGGGTTATTCGCTTTTACCCGCCCGATCACGTCGAGCAATTCGGTTTTGAGGTACTCCAGCTCATCGCCCATGCTGCCGGTGGCGTCCACGGTCCATACGATGTCCAGTTGGTTCGCCTGTTTGCATTCGCGCTCAATTTTGATGTGGTTCAGGCCGCTTTCGGCGGCTTTCAAAATTCCGAGATTTTTTGTTTGTCCATCAATAGTTGCCACAGCCAGGTATTGATCGGGATCGGATTTTTCCTGGAAAATATTAGCCCAAAGTTCGGCCCCACCTGCATTGTCGGTGCGGGCTTCCCAAATGGTTTTTCCGAAACGGTCATAAAGGGTCACCGGCACGTCGCTGACGGGGAAATTGTTTTCATTCGTCAGCAGCACGGAATACCGTTGTTTTGGGAAAAACTGATACTGCTGCTGATAGGCATCAATCTCGCCATCGGCGAGCAGGTCTACCCAGTGTTTGTTCCAATTGTGCAGGTCGTTCCACTCGCCCGCGGTGAGCAAGCCGGCGCGCGGAGTGGGCTGGCCGGGAATGCCCGGCATGTCGGGCTTGTCATCGCCGATTTTTCCGGTAGCCGACATATCAATCGACATGTCAAAATCCATCGCTTCCATCTCGGCTGGCGGCGGCGGGGTATCGGTTACCCGAACACCGTCGATGTAGTACGTTGTTGGTTCTGCCCGGGAGCCCCGGATGGTAATTGCACTGTCATCGGCTGCTGGTACCGGTTTGGCTGCCGTTGGGGCCATAGCCTTCTCTTTTTTTGCCGAACGCCGGCGCTCTGCAGCGCGCGGCACAGCGCCGATGGATTCGGAGGTGAGCACTGTTCCGCTTGAGGCGGCGTCCCTTTCGATCAATGGAACTTTGAACGCGGTAACCACAACCTCCTCCAGCACGGCGCCGCTATTTAAAATGATATCCAGCGTGTTTACCTGTTCCGGGCAGAACACGGACATCGGTGATCCGCTTGGATTCGTATCCGGTATAGGAAAATTCAAGGGTGTACGTGCCGGGCGCGATAGCAACGCGGTAATTGCCCTCGAAATCAGTGATAATTCCCTTTACAAGGGTTGTGTCCTTCATAATTTTGATAATGGCGCCGATAAGTTTTTCGCCATGTTCATCGGATACTTTCCCGGTGAGTACCGTGTCGGTGTTTTTTTCGGTAAACGCCGTCAGGCCAAGCAGCGCAACGAAAAAGAGCATAAGGAAGTGTTTCATACGTGCAGGGTGTTTTGGTAAATGAACGGATAGGCAAGTCTTGCGGGTATGTGGATGCCGGGCGCGGGGCAATTGCATAAATCAATTGTTGTTTTTTGGAATTAATGCGAATGCGCTACTCGTCCTGCGACTTCAAGCCTGTCCGCTTTTAAACACCAGCAAAACATGATCCGCCCCGTAGGCCCATAAACGCCCGCGGCATTTTTTTTCCAAAAAATTCAACCAGCGCAACAAGCCCGGCCTTCGGCCAAACCAGGGATCGAGGTAGGAAGGCGGCAGCCAAAACCCAACCGGCTGCACGGTTTGGAGCGCGAGGTTTGGGAAAAAAAGGCTGAACTCCGCCGGGGCGTAGTACCAGGTTTTTACCGGATTCCCAATTCCCAGCGGCGCATCCACCGGACCGCCGCGCCAGCGCCGGGTCGCCTGCTTGAACTGATTTTTCAACAAGAAATACAGCGTTTCCCACCAACAAAAACGGCCCATGATCACGGCGACAAACAACCCACCGGGCCGGAGCAAACCGGGGACGGCAGCGCCCAGTTTTTCCAGGGCATCGGGCGACAAACAGTTCAGGCCGCCAAAATTGGAAAAAACCAGGTCGAACCGCGGCAGCCCGGACGGTAGATCCCGGAGGTCGAGCGCTTGCGTTTGAATGCGGTGCTGCTGATTTTTTGACCGGGCTTTTTCTGCCGTAACGCGCAGCATTTCCGCCGAGTTGTCGGTGGCGAGTACCGTGCAGCCGTGTTCGGCCAACCAGAGCGCATCGGCCCCGGTGCCGCAGTTTACTTCGAGCACCGCAGTGCCGGGTCGAATTTTCGCCTCCAGGTAATCCTGCACCACCGCCCGTTGCAGGCGGCCGATGGCTGTGTGGGTAAACTGCGCATCGTAGGATGCGGCGACCGGGTCGAAGTTGGAAGGCTGCATGTTGTTCAGGATTCCCGAAATGCCGCCAGTTTGTTGATATCCCCGTTCTCCAGCACTGGCTTGGCATATCCATGCAACACGGCGTTGATCATCGCCTGCCCGATGCGTACCGACGTGGTGATCGAATTGGGGAAAACCACTTTCAGCAAGGCAATTACAGGGCTGAGCGCGATGTACATGAAATTCACCAGTCCCGATTTGGCTTTTACACCGCGCAAGGGCTGAATGACCCCGGGCCGGAACATGTAGGCCGCCTTAAAAGGCATTGCCCGAATGGCATTTTCAGTTTTGCCCTTGATGTTTGCCCAGGCCAGCCGGCTCTGCTCGCTGCTCGCCGTGCCGGCGCCGCTGACGTAGCAAAATGTCATGTCCGGATTGAGGTCCAAAAGTGTTTCGGCGAAATGCAGGGTAAGCGTGTAGGTGATTTTTTCATAAGCCTCGTTGGACAAGCCTGCGGAGGAAATGCCCAGGCAAAAAAAGCAGGCGTTGTAGCCCTGCAAGTCCTGGCGGATGGCCGACAGGTCGTAAAAATCCTTGTGAATGATTTCCCGGAGTTTCGGGTGTTGTATTCCCACAGGCTGCCGGTTGATAATGAGGACGGATTCAACGGCGGGGCTGTCCAGGCATTCCAGCAGCACGCCGTTGCCAACCATGCCGGTCGTGCCTGTGATAATCGGTTTTAGTTTCATCGTTATCATCTTTTTTGTAGCCGCCGGTCATTCCCATCGGATTGATTCCGCCTTCAAACTCGCGCAAACCGGGCCGCCTTTTTTATCGGTCATTTTGATGTGGGCCGTCAGCGGTTTTTGTTGCGCAACGGCATCGTGGATTTGCTCCCAACGCAGGATATTCAGTTTAATCTTTGCCCGCCGAAAGCGGTGGACAAGGGGGCCCGCTTTGGCATACCAAACAAGGTAGAGGAATTTATCGCCGGTTTTGCCAAACACATACGGGCCGGTAAAATTTGGCGCGCCATCTTTCCCGGTCGAGCAGATGACGGGAATTTGAAAAACAGCCTGCACGCTGTTGCCGGGTGTTTCGGATTCAATGTTTTCCCCGTTTTGCACGCCAACAAAAATATTTTCCATCGTTTCAAAACGGGCGCCGGGAAAATCGGTGCAGTGCAATTGGATCTGTAACTCGGTTTTCATACAGTGCCGTTTTCAGCCATAAATTTAGCCAGGTTTTTCCGGGCCATGCCCCGCACCTTGCCCCGGATCAGCCCCGTCCAGCCCAGCAACAACCCCGGAGTTCCCAGGGCCTGCCGGGCCCAGTTGTAAAAACTGAACCGGTCGGTTTGCCGCACAATTTTCCCGTTTTCAAATACAAATTCCGAGCGAATGCGGTTGACCACCGGCCGGCCCGTTGCCGAAAAGGTGTACCGGGCTTCCCATTCGGCGCTGCCCTGGCGATCGTCGGCCTGAATGTTGGAAAACGTCAGCTCCAGGTCTTTACCCCTGCGGATGAGCATTTCCCACATGGCGCGCACTTCGGCGGCGTTCAGGTTTTGAAAAACCGGGTCGCTGAAGGTGGCCGTGTCGGCGTAACAGGCCTGCATGGTGGCGTAGTCTTTGTTTTGAAAAGCCTGGTAAAACGTTTCGAGAAGCCGTGCGTTTGCATGCATGGTGGACAAGTTTTTAAAAAAACAATGGACAGGATTACCAGGGTCGCAGCTGATTTTCCGGTTAATACCGGCCGCCTAGCCTCCCACGCTGGCCGAATAAATCAAGAGCACATTAATCAAAATATACACCGATGTAATCGTGAAATACATGCGCCGGTCAAACCGGGCTGATTTTTTGGGATTGCCGTTTTTCCAGATGCGCAAGGAGATCACCGAAAAGATGATGCACAGGAGCATGGAAACATAGGTCAGTATATGGAGTTTGTCTACCAACGTAAACGTCGTGGACTGCGGCAAAATGGAGTCGACGATGTACTTGTTCCCCACTGCGGCGAACAGGCCGCCAACCGAAAGCCCGAAGCGCGGGTCTACATCAATCGGATCGATAAAAAAGACGAGCGTCGAGATAAAAAAAGCCACGTACATGCCCGTGAACAGTGAAAAAAACAGGCCCCAGCTCTTCCGGGTGATGAACAGGGTGATCGAAGCATGCGGGTAGGCGCTGCTGTCGGCGAGGCCGGGGTCGCCGTACGTAGTGGCGTATTTTTTTCCGCCTGAAGTGATCTCGAAGCGCTCGATCTGCCAATTGGAGATGATGAGGTGCTCATCGAGCCGGGTATTCAGGCTGTCGGCCACGTACACCATGGATTCGATGTCCTTGTCGCTTTCCTCCAGTTCGATCGTCAGCCGCTGGGCATCGAAGGGGAAGCGGCGGATGTCCCAGTCTTTTTTGATCTGGGCGGTCACTTTTTTCCCGGCCCAACAAATACCGTTTTTTTCTTCCGAAAATTCGAGGCTGTAGTCGACCTCCTTGGCGTTGGGAATTTCCAGGGTTTCCAGGGGGTGCAGGGTGGAATCGCGGTAGTTGAACCAGACCCAGAACTGGGCAGAAAAACTTTTCTCGGCCAGATTGATGTCGTACACATCGTTGACGAAGGCGCCGATCCGAACGGTGTCGGGTTGTGCCAATGCAGGTTTGCAAAAAATCAAGGACAACGCAGCAATTGGCAGCCAGGTAGCAATCCGGTTTTTCATTTTGTAGTCAAGGTGTTTTTATACAGAACGGCGGCATAATACGGTTTTTATTGGGTTTGCCCGGCAGCCGCCTGGATAGCCTGCAACCGCTGTTGCATTTCGGCGGCTTTGGCGGCATTGCCCTGCGTCATGTAGACATCCGAGAGGGCCTGCACGATGTTGGGGTCCATCGGGTAATTGCGCAGCCCATAGTCGAGGAAAGCGATGGCGCCGTTGTAATCCACATATTTTTTGAAATACAAGCCGTACCCGACCCGGTGACAAAAAGCATTGTACACATTGGGGTCCCAGCCTTGCTGAAGCGATTTGAGCACGTCCAGGACGTATACCAGCAGTTCGTTGTTGTACGATTGTTTTTGCAACAGGTTTTCAAATGCGCCGAGTAGTTTGTCCAGCTGCCGGTCTTCCCGGAACCAGGCGCCGGCAATGGCGGCTTTCAACACTGCGGCCTGTTTATAGGCGGGGTAAATTTCCAGGGCGTGGTCCACGTGGCGTTCCGCATCTTCGAGCAAGGCTTTTTTCTCCGCCGCTGCTGCGGCGCCGGTGGAGTCTTGCAGCCCGACATATTTTTCGTAGTACAGCATGTTGGCGTAGTAAAAATTGGCCCGGTAACTGTTGGGGGCTATCCGCATCGCCGATTCCACCAGGCCCTCGCCCTTGCCGCCCCAGTCGGGCAAACGCAATTCAAGGATAACGGCATACGCCAAAACAATAACTCCCATCAATGCGGCGCCCACTGCGGTAGGCCGGCCGGCCGGTTTTTGCAGCCATTCCGGCAATTTTTCAGCGAGCAGCCAGGCCAGCAGCAGGCAAAACCCGACGGACGGCATGTACAGGTAGCGCTCGTTCATGAACGTGCTGGTGTTGACAAACAAGTTGGACACCACACTGAGCGTCAGCAAAAAATATAAAATGCTGTAGGCGGGTATCCGGGCGCGGGCCCCGGCAGGCGCCGCTCGAACCGACCACAGCTGCCGCACCGCCCAAATGCCCATTGCCAGGTAAATGCCCAGGGAGAGGCCGGCCCGCCAGTCGCTCCAGTTGACTTTCGGCACGTGGTAGGGGTAATAGTCGTGCGTCAGCGGGTAGGGCACAAACAACAATTTCAAATCCCAGCCCAGGGAAAGAAAAATGGTAGCCAGTTTTTCCATGGGGTTCATACCCGAAAACGGGTTGAAGATCAGGTCGTCGGATGGTTTGCCCTGGTGCATAAAATACCCCAGCGCGAGGGCGCGCACTATGAGAAACAGCCCGGTGGCGCCCAACAGCGCGAGCAGGCCTGTGGCGATACGCCCGCCAGATATTTTAGTGAACAACCAAAGCGTCAGGGGAATAACCGCCAGGTACGTCACGGCATTTTCCTTTGACAGCAAGCCGAGAAACAAGCCAGCGGCCGCCGCTGCCAACCAGCGCCCTTGCCCGTTCTCGCCGTATTTGATCATGCCATACAGCGCGTACAGGCTGAAGAGCAGGGCCAGAATTTCGTCGCGGCCCTTGATGTTGGCAACCACTTCGGTGTGCAGCGGGTGCAGCAAAAACAGGGCTGCCGCCAAAAACGGGAGCGTGAAATACCAGGCGCTACCGCTTCGGACGGGGAACAGCCCGGTCAGAATCCGGTACAGCAAAACCCCGGTGCCGCCGTACAGCAGCACATTGATCAGGTGCGCGATCCAGGGGTGATTTTTTCCGAACAGGCCGACTTCCAGGGCAAAGGTTGCCACCGGAATGGGGCGGTAACGGCCGCCTTCGATCATCAGTTTGGGGTCTTTGTAGTAACCCAGCAGGCTGTCGTTGCCGAAAATTTCGCGTAAACCCGCAAAGCCCTTTTGAACAAAAATATTGTCCCAGATAAATAGTTGGTCGTCTTGCAAGTAACCAAATCCGACGGTCATGCCATAGGTGAGGAGCGCCAAAACGAACAGACTGAGTGCCGGGATTCGGTGTGCCTGCCAGAATGCAGGCTGCAGCACGACAGTGGTTTCGGGGCGTTTGGCCGGGCCGGAAGGCTGGCCGGGCGGTTTCGGCTTGTTCGGTTTTCGTTTCATAATGTGCAAATAACGCCTTGGTCGGGCGGCAAATAAGGTTGTCGAAATAGAACATCAAAGGTATTGGGAAGGGCGTTGAGTTGGACATTCATTTTTCGAAAAGGGCACTCGATTTTCAAATTTTCCCATCTTTGGCGCACACAAAACGAAAACAATATGAGCGAGTCATCAAAAATCCGCCTCAAAGAATTCCCTTCGTCTTTCTGGGCCGTCAATACGATGGAAATTTTTGAACGTATGGCCTGGTATGGTTTTTTTGCCGTTTCCTCCTTGTACATCACCGGGCCGGTCAGTGAAGGCGCCCTCGGGTTCTCCGACGAAGACCGCGGGGTGCTGCAAGGCGTGGTCACTTTTTTCCTCTACTTGTTTCCGGTAGTTACCGGCGCTCTGGCCGACCGCTATGGCTACAAGCGCATGTTTTTTGCCGCCTACCTGGTGCTGGTGCCCGCCTATTTTCTGCTTGGGCAGTTTAAAACATTTCCCACGTTTTTCCTGGCATTCATGCTGGTGGCGGTGGGCGCCGCCATGTTCAAGCCTGTGGTGGTCGGCACTGTTTCCAGGGTGACCTCTGAGCGCACCGCATCCATGGGCTTCGGTATTTTTTACATGATGGTCAACATCGGCGGCTTCCTCGGGCCAATTGTTGCGGGGATTGTCCGGGGCTGGGATTGGAAATATGTATTCATCGCCTCGTCGTGCTGGATCGCCGTGAATTTTATCGTGCTTACCTTTTTCTTCAAAGAACCGACAGACGAAAGCAAATCCGCCAATCCGCGCAGTTTGAAAAAAGTGCTGTCCGACATGGTGGAAGTGCTCGGCAACGGCCGGTTTTTCCTGTTTGTTTTCGGCTTGCTCGCCTTTTTGGTGCTCGGCTCGAAATATACCTCCGACGGCAGTTTCACCTGGACGCACATCTGGATGATCTCGGGCGCCTGGGTGGTGCTCAATTTTGTGTATGATTTTATTTTGAAAAGCAATGCAAACGCCGACCGGCACTGGCTGCTGCAACCCATGAAACTCGGCGACTGGCGTTTCGGCCTCTTCCTGCTCCTGATGTCGGGCTTCTGGACCTGCTTCAACCAGATTTTCTACACCCTGCCGCTGCATATCCGCGATTTTACCGATACCTCCGACGTACTGCGGGCAATCAACGGTTTTCTGAACGGCATCGGGCTCAGCGATTTTGCGGCCTCGCTGAACAGCTCCATGAAAACGGAAGGCCAGATCAATCCCGAGTACATGATCAACTTCAACGCCGGCGCCATTATTCTCTTTCAGGTGCTGGTGTCGTATCTGGTCACCCGGCTGAAGCCTTTCACGACTATTTTTTGGGGAACGGTGATCTCAATCGTCAGCTTCTCGGTGTTGATATTCGGCGCCACCGGTTGGATCGTGCTGGCGGGCATCATCATTTTTTCCTTTGGGGAAATGATGGCCAGCCCGAAAGCAAAAGAATATACCGGCCGGATCGCCCCGCCCGACAAAGTGGCCATGTACATGGGTTATTTTTATTGGTGTGTGGCGCTTGGCAATTTGTTTGGCGGCATTTTGTCGGGACAACTCTACGCCAAGTTCGGCGTAAACGGCAGCCAGCAGCCCGGCACCATGTGGGCTATTTTTGCCCTCCTCGCGCTCTTCACGGCCCTGGCGATTTTTGCCTACGACCGGCTGGTGATCAAACGGGTGGATGCTAATTGAGGGTATTAAAAAAAGTCATTGAGGGTCATTGGGGTCATTGAGGCAGGGCAAACGCATCAAAATCGCAAGCGACCTCGGAGAGGTCAAATATTTGTAGAAAAGGATCGAACAAAACGTGATTCACGACCTCGGAGAGGTCGAATCAGTGCCGAATTATTTGGCCGTAGCACAAATTCGACCTCTCTACCGGCGAGCAAAGGCAAGTTATATTTAGGATTCCCCTTTTCGAGCGGGCAGGTTCCTCGCTGCACTCGGAATGACAAGACCACCTTATAAGAATCCGGGGGGCGAAAGATTTGGAAAAAGGGAACATTACCTCGCCCCCCAGTTTTGGCCTCAGCGTATCCCACAATGGTTGGGCTAAAAGAAAGGAGCGACGAAATGTTGCTTTACCGAGTTTTACCGCCCTCCCTGTTTTATTTAATACGCCTTGTCATTCCGAGCGTAGCGAGGAACCTGTACAAGCGCAAGGGAGAAATGCTAAAAGCCAAATGGTTACCACAAATATTACCAATCATTGCACGCCGGTATCGAGGTCGTGAACCTGGCTCCAATGGACCAGATGCTACAAATATTTGACCTCTCCGAGGTCAGTTATAGTTTGATGCGTTTGCCCTGGGTCATTGGGGTCATTTTTTATAATTGAAAAACAATCCCAATTTTATGGTTTTACAAATTGCTATAAATGCCCCCATTGCCCTTAATGACCGTAATGACCTGACAATAACAACAATGACCCTAAACCCCGGGATGCTGAAAAAACAGCTCCAGCAAAGGCCGCACCAACGCAACCCGTTCCGGATCCCATGGTTCCTGCACGTCATTTTCAGCGAAAGCTGCGGTGGATGAGCGGCGCGCCAATTCCAGCATTTTTTCCCGTTCGGGATCGCTGAATCGACTGAACGTGCGGCGCAACACCGGCAACATTTCAGGAAACACTGCAGCATCCAAACCACCCACCCATTCATCCAGGATCTGCCAAAGGGCAGGCTGGTGGAGCAACAACAAACCGCTGCCGTACAAAAACCCGTCGAGCCACTGCGCCGCTTCCAGCGTCAGTTGCGCCCGCGAGAGCCTGAACTGCATGGCAACTGCCGTTTCGTCGGCTGTTTTTGCTTTTTGTTCAAACAACAAGCGGCAACCTAATCCGGCCAGGAGCGGGACTGCGTGGGTTGAAATTTGCGCCAAAGCTGCCTGCCAGGCAGCCGCAAAAGCCTCCGGACGCCACAGGTGAATACCCCGGTTGACCGCCAGCACATTCCGGAGAATTTCAGCGGCCACCGTTTCGTCGACATCCCGACAGGCCGCCGGAAGTTGAATGCAAAGGCGCGGTACAATTTGCTCAAGCAGTTGTTCGATGCCCTCCAGGTCGAGTTGGCGGGCGTTGCCATAGCGCAGTATTTCCACCAGTGGGAGCACGGTTTGAGCGAGGTCGAGACTGTCGTGCGCCAAAGCCGACACGTTGCGCAGTTTTTTTACCAGTGCGGGCAAGGCCGCACTAAGGTCGGCCTTCAATACGGTATCGAGCAGGCCCACCAGTTCGGCCAGGCGGTTGCTTCGCCGCATCTGATACACGGCCTTACGGCCGGCGGCCACTTCGACCGTGTTGCCCAGCGCTCCGGCTTCGATGAGTTGAATTTCAAAATCGGGCAGCCACTGCAACGTCCAGTGTTCATGAAACCCGCCCTCTTTCCGGCCGCCAACCGCCTCAGGCTTGCCCCAGGGGATGTCGAGGAGCCGAAGCCGGTGTAGGAGCTTGCTTTTTTGCAAATGTGCGGCCTCGCGCAAATCAAGCTGAAGTGCCTGCGCCTCGGTTTGCAGTTTGAGGCGGGCACTGCGCACCTGCGCGTCAAAATCGGCACGCAGGGGCACCAGTGGCACAGATGGGGGCACGGCGCCCAGCACATCACCGGTCACCAGTTGCTGTTCGATCAGTTCGTAGGGTTTTTCTGCCCCTTCACAAAGCACCGTAATGGCCGCCTCACGCAGTTCTTCCACACCGGGCAGGGCGGTATGGCGCAGCGCAGCGAGGGTTTCCGCCAGGCGTACCGCTTCGATCACTTGCGAGGAAGCGGCGGCAATGTCTTTCGACCGGAGTAGCTGTGCCGCTTTTGAAAACCAGACAACATGCGGGAACGTTCGGCTGTCAATACCCGCCGGACAATCCCAAAGCATCTGGTACCAGGCAGGCGCCAGTACGCCGGCGCCGTAGCCACTTTGCGCACGCAGCCGGTCGAAAGACCAGGGTATCCAGGTCGCCTGTGTTTTGACTTTTTTCAAACCCTTCAGCAGGGTTGCATCGGCGCCGGCTTTTAGCTGTGCCGTATCGGCCAGCGCAGGCGTATGCCAGGCTCCGCAAACGACGGATATTTTTGCAAAGCCCTCTTTTTGCGCCTTGCGCAAACACTGGCGCATGTGCGCTTCGCGCAAAAGTGTTTCGCGGGATTCGGCAACGCCCCGGCGCGTTTTCTCCTCCCGCAAGGCGCGCATCAGGTCTGAAACCACGGCAAAGGTATCTCCCGCTTCAACCGGCCCCCGCTCAAACATGGCCTCCCACCAGCGTTCGGGGTCGGTGTACCCGGCAAGCCGGGCAATTTCGGTGAACGGATCAACGGGCACTTCCGGTTCGGTCCATCCCAACTGGAGTTGAACGGCGCCCTCTGCTTCGGGGCGCAAGGCAAAGGTCAGTTCCATCGGAAGGTCCATGAACCGCACCGGGATGTTGTGCCGGAGCCCAAAGCGGATGGCTTGCCATTCCGGCGAAAACGCCGCGAAGGGGAAAAAGAAGCCTGGTGCAGGTTTTTGGGATTGTACACCAGCAAGGCCACCGGCGGTTGCATGGCCGGGTCGTTCACCAGGGGCAACATTGCCGCTCCCTCCGGTGGCCCTTCGATCAGGATCAGATCGGGTGGCGCCGCTGCCAGCGCTGCCAGCATACTCCGGGCCGAACCGGGGCCATGGTGACGAATACCGAAAAGGGAGGGTGGGTGCATGGTTTTTTATTTACTAAATTGACGACATTGGAGCATCCGGTTTTTACCAAAAGATTAACCCGGATTATCTGAAATTTGTTTGAACCCAAACGGCGGTTCCGACTGTTTTTAAACACACACTACCATCCACAAACCATGGCCAAAATACAACTTGCCGCCCTTCTCCTGCTAGTGCTCTTTTGCCTGGGCAACGCTGACCACCCTGCTCCGCCCGGCACGTTTGCCATCCCTCCCAGCCCGCAACGCGCCGGCGACCCCACTGCCGGCTACGATTATTTGCTGTATGGCGACATGGTGGGTCGGGGTATTCCATTGGCGGTTTATAAAAAGGTGTCTGGCGGCGACAGCCCCGACGACCTGGGACGCACCGGCGACAGCCAGGGTATTTCCTTCCAGTTCAATGTGGTGGAAGCCCCCAACGGTGTCAAAGTGGTTGCTCCTACCTGCCTGAACTGCCATGCCGAAAAACTCAACGGAGCACTCGTGATCGGCTTGGGCAACAACAGTACCGATCATACCTACGACCATGCGGGCAATTTTCGCGCAGCGGATTTTGCCGTGCAATTGCGCTTCGGAAAGCAATCGCCGGAATGGGAAGCCTACTACCCGCTGAGCCGCGGCTACAAAGCCGTGGGCCCCTACATTCAAACCAAGGTGCGGGGCCCTAATCCGGCAGATAAGATTTTTGCCGCGCTGGCTGCCCACCGCAAAGCGGACGACTTGAGCTGGCTGCCCGAAGCGCAATTCGAAGTACCCGTGGAGGTGGTGCCCACTGATGTGCCGGCCTGGTGGCTGCTCAAGAAAAAACATGCCCTGTATTACAACGGCCTTGGCACCGGTGATTTTGCCCGGCTCTCCTCCGCTTCCGGTATGCTGGTAATGGCCGACAGTGCTGAGGCCCGCCGGATCGACGAGCGAATGGTCGATCTGATCGCCTGGATTCGCACGATTGAGCCACCGGCCTATCCTTTCCCGGTCGACGCGACACTGGCTGCGCAGGGAAAACTACTTTTTGAAAAAACCTGCAAAAAATGCCACGGCAGCTACGGCGACGACGCGTCGTACCCCAACCTGGTGGTCAAACTCGACATTGTGGGCACCGACAGCCTGTTGGCACAAGCCTACCGCCAGTACCCGGAATACACCGAGTGGTACAACCGCAGCTGGTATGCGCAAGAGCCGTACGGCGCAACACTTCAGCCTACCTGGGGCTACATAGCCCCGCCGCTCGACGGCGTTTGGGCCACAGCGCCGTACCTGCACAACGGTTCGGTACCCACCATCGACGATCTGCTCAACAGCCCACAGCGGCCTGTTTACTGGAAACGCTCTTTTGACAACAGCGACTACAACCCTGAAAAACTGGGCTGGCGGTACAGCGCCGAAACCGGAAAAACCGACAGCAAAACCTACGACACTACCCTCCCGGGCTATGGAAACGGTGGCCACACCTTCGGCGACAAACTGACTACGGAGGAACGAAAAGCCGTGCTGGAGTATTTGAAAACACTCTGAGCCCGATCAGTGCGTCCGCCAGAAATACGGCATAAAGAGGATCAGAATGGAAAACAGCTCCAGGCGGCCGAGCAGCATCAGCACGGAGAGCACCCATTTGCCGGCGTCCGGAATTTTGGAAAAATTATCGAGCGGCCCTACCTGACCGATACCGGGCCCTACGTTGCCCAGGCAGGTAGCTACCGAACCGATGGCCGTGAGCAGCGGATCTTTGAAATCGGCCAGGATGACCGTCATGACCAGGGAACCGATCAGGAACAGGATCATGTAGATCAACAGAAAAACAAGGATGTGGGTCAGGATGCGCGGCGCTACCAATTGGCGGTCAATTTTGATGCGAATAAGCGCTTTGGCGTGCAACAGGCGTTTGAACTCCAGGAAGGAGTTGGTAAAAAACACCAGGTGCCGGATGATCTTGATACCACCACTGGTAGAACCGGCGCAGGCGCCGACAAAGAGCAGGATAAAGAAAAACAGGGTAAGCGCCGGGGTCCAGGCCGTATAGTCTGCCGTCACAAAACCGGTAGTCGTAATAATCGAAATGATTTGAAAGGCCGAATCGCGGAACGCCCGTTCCAAAGGCAAGTCGGTTTTGCCATAAACCACAGCCGTAACCAGAGCGATCAGGATACTGACCAGAAGCACGTAGGCTTTAAACTCGTCGCTTCGCCACACTTTTTTGAACCGGCGGGTCAGGCCGTAGTAGATCACCGTGTAGTTCACCCCGGCAATAAACATGAACAGCATGATCAGGTACTCAATAGCTGGCGCCTGGTAGTATGCGATACTGGCATTTTTGGTTGAAAAACCGCCGGTAGCCATTGTCGTGAAACTGTGATTGACGGCATCGTAAAGCGTCATACCGTTGAGGAAAAGCAGCAGGCAAAGTACAGCCGTAAGCCCCACATAGATCAGCCAGAGCCGTTTGGCGGTTTCTTTGATCCGGGGATGGATTTTATCGGAAGTAGGTCCGGGCGCCTCGGCCACAAACAGCTCGACACCACCGATACCGAGCAGCGGGAAAATGGCGACCGTGAGCACAATAATTCCCATGCCGCCGATCCATTGCGTCAGGCTGCGCCAAAACAACACCCCCTTGGGTACGGCTTCAATATCGTTGATGACCGATGCTCCGGTAGTCGTCAGCCCCGATACACTTTCAAAAAAAGCATCGGCTATGTCCGGCATAGTACCGCTGAACAAATAAGGCAGGGTGCTCACAAACGAAACGGCAAACCACCCGACTGCCACAATCAGATATCCCTCCCGTTTGGCGATATTGTTTTTGCGCCTGGCTTTTTTCCAGTACAACAAGCGCCCCACAACAACGGTGATCAGGGCCGACCAAAACAAGGGAAGCACATCGCCACTGTCAAAATGATAACACACCGGGATAGTCAGCAGCATAAAGCCGCCAATACCGATCAGTATGGCGCCGACTACGCTGGATACTATCCCAAAGTTTATCATGTTGAAGTTGGCAGTTGTTATGTTTGAAGGTCCGCGTCGGGTTATTTGAAAATCTCCTCCACTTTATGGATGGCTTCCGGCAAGGCAAATACGATAACCTTGTCGTTGATTTCGAACTGAAAATCGCCGGCCGGAATATACGCCTGCTCACCGCGCACCACCCCGGCTATGACCGATTTTTTAGGCATGTGTAATTCCTGGATCGAGTGGGTGAGCAGGCGGTTGCGCTTGTGCACCACGAATTCGATCATTTCCGCATCTACGCCGTGAAGGCTGGCAATCGCTTCGACCTGACCCTTGCGCACATAGCGGAAAATTTCGTTGGCGGCAATCAGTTTTTTATTGATGATCGTATCCACGCCGATATTTTGGGAAATATGCGTGTAGTTTACATTGTCGACCATGGCAATGGTTTTGTACACGCCCATTTCATCGGCCATCAAACTGGTGATGATGTTGGTTTCGGAGTTGGGGGTGAGGGCCAGAAATGCGTCCATTTTGTCGAGCCCTTCTTCCTTCAACAGGTCCACGTTGCTGGGGTCGCCGATAACGATCAGGGTATTGTGCAGGCTTTCCAAAAATTGCTTCCCGGCCTCTTTTTCGCTCATTACGACCGTTACGGCATAATCGTTTTCGATAAGTTGAGCCGTGCGTAGGGCAATGGCTGTGCTCCCGATGATCATCACGCGTTTGATGGGGCGGAACTGGTTGCCGGCCAGGTTCATGGCGCCGTCCACAAAGCGGCTTTTAGCCACCAGGTAGAGGTAGTCGCCGCCGCGCAGCACCGTGTTTTTATCCGGGATAATAGTTTCCTGGCCGCGCAGGATGGCAATACTTTTAAAATCAAAATCGGGGTTGAGCGCGTCAATTTCCGAAATGGTTTTATTGATCAGCGGGCAAGTGGTACCGGCTTTGAAGCCAACCACCGAAATTTTCCCTTTTTCAAATTCAAACACATCGGTGAATGAGCCGCGCTGCAGCAGGCGTTTGATTTCCTGGGCGGCCAGTATTTGCGGGGAGATCAGAATATCCACGCCCAGTTTTTGAAAAACTTCTTTCTGAGCATCCTCGAGGTATTCGGGGTTGCTGACGCGCGCAATTGTTTTTTTGGCGCCCATCTGCTTGGCCAGAATGGCGACCAGCAGGTTGGTCTTTTCCGAGGTGGTTACGGCAAGGAACAATTTGACTTTTTCGATGTTGGCCTGCTCCAGTATTTCGGTGGATGCAGCATCGCCACGGATGGTCATCACATCCAGGTGCGTGGCGGCGTGGCTCAAGACATCCTCATCGGTATCGATCAGGGTGATATCCTGATCTTCATTGGCCAGCAGTGCGGCCAGGTGAAAACCGACAGCGCCGGCGCCTGCAATAACAATTTTCATGGGGCAAAAGTAATCTACTCCCGGATTAATTCGGCTACCTCATTCCTGGGCTCCGGCGTGTTTTCCGGATTTCCAGCTCCAGGTGGAGGATTTTGGCAAGCCGGCGGAGGAGCAGAAAAAATCCAATTGCCGCTACCGGGAGCAGGATCGCCCAGTTGGAGTGCAGAAATACCCACAGCGCCTCCGCAGGATCGGTTGTGGAAATATGCGAACCCGTTCCCGATTGGGTAAGATGGGGGAAAATATTGCCGGACAATCCATCGCACAAGTAAAACAACAAGGATGCCAGCGCCGGCGCGGAACTAAGGCCGGCTACAACCAGTACAATTATCAGGGAACGTTTCATGGCAAATACATTTTCGCAAACCGTTTTGGCGGGAGGGTATTGCGCAGTATTAATCGTGCTTTACGTAAAACATTACCAGCAGGCGCCTGTAATTTTCAAGAAATACCGGCGTATAGGTATAGACGGGCTGTTTGCCTGAAATCTCAA
Organism: Lewinellaceae bacterium; assembly: GCA_016716135.1. GTDB lineage: Bacteria > Bacteroidota > Bacteroidia > Chitinophagales > Saprospiraceae > M3007. Next base: position 227,909 of record JADJWX010000005.1, read on the forward strand.
CAGCGCGTTATTTTCATCAAACAGCAGCGTAAAGCCCGGTGCTTGTTATTTTGCCGGCAGGTTTAGTTTCCGCTACTTTTGAAAAAAATCAACCATGAAAACAACGCTCGCGCTCCTGTTTATGCTGACCGCCGTTTTGCTTGCCGGTCAACCTGCATCCCTGCACGATCGACCCCATTTTTATGGGCTGATCATTGGGGCATCCGATTATAAAGACGGAAGATTTGATTTACAATATTGCGCTTCAGACGCCGTACGACTCGCCGCCAACTTGCAAGGCTGTGCCGGGCCGGCGTATGGCGAAACGAATACCCACATAAGCCTGCTTTCGACAGACGCCGACCGGCAGTCGGTGAATTGGCCGAGTAAAGAAAATATTGAGTCCGCATTTCGGGATGTCGCCACTAAAATCCGCCCGGATGATGTTTTTTTTCTTTTTTTTAGCGGCCATGGTGCCGGTACTCGCCAAAGCCAGCCAACGCAGTTTTATTTCCTGTTACCCGATTTTCCTGATATCCAGGCTTTTTCAGAAGAGCCGGCTATGCGTGCTGCGCAGGCGCCGTTTACTATGTCGTCAGCTGACTTGTTCGGATGGCTGGGAGCCATCGGTACCAACAAAAAAGTTGTCGTCAATGATTGCGCTTTCGCCGGGCAAATGATCGTCGATTACGAAAAAAAAGACAGGAACACTGCTGCTGAAGCAAATGCATATCCGGGAATGTATATGCTTGCCGGCGCCCAACCGAATAACTCAACTTACGAGGCCCGTCAATTTGGCGGCGGCCTGATGACCTATTGTTTCAACGCAGTACTTTCCGGTAAATCGCTCATTGGCAACACAATTATTTGTGCTTTCGAGTCAAAACCGGAACAGCGCATAGATATTAATACCGCTTTGCACTACACCTATCTGCTTACTCAGGAGGTCAGTGCCGAGGTCAACGTTTTGCAGGTGCCGATGATCTATTTGTCGCCATCGAGTGAAAGTTTTGACCTGGGTTTTGTCAATGATACCATCCAGTTAGCCGGCCGATCGGATGAAAATTTTGTGGAAAGGTATCTGAACGTAAACCTGCTGCAAGAGTCCGGACCGAGGGTAAAGCCTACCGGCCGGCCCTTAAATCTGATCATCCCCAATGGCCATTCCCGGTCAATATCGACTTTTGATTATTCGCCCGACAGCCTGTATCTGCTGACCGGCAGTGTGGACAAAACGGCGCGTTTGTGGGATACTGCCCGAAATGAAATCGTGGTTTACCGCGGCCATACCGGGGCAATCGAGGAAGTCGCGTTTGCCGGTGGAGGGCAGTGGGTGCTGACCCGGAGTTCGGATGGTACCGTCAAATTATGGACCCGGGAAGGGCGCGAAATTGTGTCGCTGGACAAGGTCAACGATATGGCAGTTACCCGTGACGGCCGGTTTTTCCTGACCTCCGGCAATACGAATAATTCCACCCTTCGCGATCTGGAAGGCAAGCCGGTGGGTGCGCCCTTTCAGCACCCCAGCATTGTTACAAAAGTGGCTGTTTCCGGCGATGGGAACCGGTTTTTGACTTATGGCCTCGACAATAAGGCCATGCTTTGGGACAGGAATGGCGAACTGCTTACAGCCCTGAAAATGAGTGCAGTGCTTCGTGCTGATGAACAGTTTTACCTTTCCAAAGCGGGTAATTTCATCTTTTGTGGAACCGTGTATGGGCCGGACCAGTACGATGGTCAATGCTGGAATAGTGCCGGGGAAGTAGTTGTTCCGGAGGCGCCCAAAATCGGACTGGAGGATCTAAAAAGAAGATCCCGGTCATTACCATTTATAGGTGAAACCACCTTGAAAATAGATTCCACAATATTTGAAATAAAGCAAACTTCAGCGGGCCCGATAAAAATTGATTTAAGCAAAGAAACCGGCTTGACGCCAAATACGGGTTCCGGCTCCACGCAAACCATTTGTTTTTCGCCGAATGGCGGAAACCCGGCCTTGATCAGCCTCGATAACACCGGCTTTTTGTGGGATCTGAGCACCAATACCCGGACTCCGCTTGCCGGAAGCAAAGCGAATATCGTTTCTACGGATGCTGCACCGGATGGGCGCACGTTTCTCACGGCAGCGGAGAACGGCGGTATTACCCTTTGGAATATCGAAGGCCAACCCATCGATTCGTTTCGTGTAGCTGGAGAAATCCAGAAAATACGCTTTTCGCCGGACGGGCGCCACATACTTGCCGTTGGCGAGGAGCGGGTCTCCCAATTGACCCTGGAAGGCCAAACGGTTCAATCATTTGGGCTGGGCGGTGATTGGGTTTTTGATGCCGCCGTTATCCCTGACGGCACATCCATACTTGTGGGCGGGGTGTACGAGGCGATCGTTCAGGCAGGGGTGGAGAGGACCAGACTATTCGGTTGGGAGGAGGATTCGATACCTTCGGAACAAATTGGTTTTGGCGCCGTGGCTGTTTCTCCGGACGGCACTGATTTTTTGACGACCAACGGTGTACAAGGCACCGCCAGGCTTTCCGGTTTTCCGGACCCGGTTTTGAAAATAAAACGGCCTTTTTCGCAAGCTGCTTTTTCCACAGATGGGCAATACATTTTGCTGGGCAGCGGAAATCTGAATTTGCCCCGGCGCGAGCAGGATATCGTACAACCCGGCGTTGGGTATCTGCTGAGCCGGAATGGCCGGCTCCTGCACAGGCTCAAAGGGCATACCGAGCCCATAACAGCCCTGGGTTTTCATCCGAATCGCCGGCATGTGTATACGGTGAGTTCCGACGGAACCATAAAATTCTGGGATATGCAAAGCGGGGAAGAAGTCGGCACCTATATCCAGTTGAATGCAAACGATTGGGTGGTCACGTCGCCCTCCGGCCTCTTCGACGCTTCGCCGGGCGCCATGCGTTCCATGTATTTTGTGTTCGGGCTTGAAATTATTGAACTGGAACAATTCAAAGAGCGCTACTACGAACCCGGCCTGCTGGCCAAAATTTTGGGAACTATTCCGGGCGGCCTGCGCCCCGTAGATGCAATGGGCGACTTGGGGCTCTACCCGAATATTCGCACCGCTTCCATTGAAAAAGATCGCCTAAAGGTTCAGCTGGAGGAACGCGAGGGCGGCATTGGGGCAGTTCTCCTCCTGCTCAACGAAAACATCCAACTGGATGCCAACATAAATCCCGGTTTTAAAACGGCATTTGACGTGGACCTTAAGTCCTACAACCGTTTTTTCTCCACCGATACGATCAATCAGCTCTCGCTGCTGGCCTACAACCGGGAGGGCTGGCTCATGGGGCAGGCATACCGGCTCGATTATCAACCGACAGAAATCATTGCGGAGCGCGGTAATTCCGGACCAGCTTCGTTGCGAAAAAACAAAGACGCACCGTTGGATTCCATCAACCTGTACGCCCTGATAGTGGGTACTTCCCGGTATTCCGGGGAGCATCTCAAACTGAATTACCCGGATAAGGATGCGCAGGCTTTTGCCGAAGCCCTGCGTTTGTGTGGCGAGCCGTTGTTTGGAAAAAACATTGAAATCAAACTGCTGAGCACCAATGCCGACCCCTGGCCGCGCAAGGCCGAGATCCGGCAGGCTTTGCAAGAATTTGCAGCCAATGCCGACCCGAACGACATCCTGCTGGTGTACCTCTCCGGCCACGGCATCACGTACCCGCCCAACAGCGAAAAAGGCCAGTTTTATTACCTCACCACCGATATTGTTACCGATGACCTCAAAGACCCGGCCGTCCGGAATGAAAAAGCCATCGCCCAGGACAGCCTGCAACAATGGATCAACCAGGTGACTGCCCGCAAACGGATTCTCATACTCGATGCCTGCAACTCAGGCCAGGTGGTAAAAGCGATGGGGCCCGGCGAAAAGGCCCTCAACAGCGATCAACGCCGGGCGTTGGAACGCATGAAAGACCGGAGCGGCATGTTTGTGCTGGCCGGGTCGGCAGCGGATAAATCGAGTTTTGAAGCCAGCCGTTTCGGGCATGGTTTGCTTACCTACAGCCTGTTGAACAACATGCCGAAAGTTGCTGCCGAAAATAAAGCGTTGATCGATGTGGGCCGGCTATTTTCAGAAGCACTTGAGGAGGTGCCCAAACTGGCAAAAGATATTGGCCGGGTGCAAACACCGGAGTTGATTGGAGCCGGCAGTTTCGATATCGGGATGATCAAGGGCGCTCCGCCATTTGCGTTGCCGCAAACCATTCCGGTGTTCCTGCGGACTAATTTTACCAATAAAAAAGCAATTGATCTGGCAGGGCTTTCCCGGGCGGTGAACAGCCACCTCGAATACCTCGCCGGCCAAACAGAACCGACCCTTGCCTACTGGGATCTTGCTGAATTTGCCGGCGATCACTACTACCTCGGCGGCAGCTACGAACAACTTGGGGAAACCCTGTCGGGCGAAACCTGGCTGTATCGCGAGGGCAAGGAATTGACGTCGTTTAAATTTTCAGGTTCCGCAACACAGCTTGAAAGCCTGGCAGAGCAGATTGTCGACCAGGCTTTCAAATTTTTGAACAATAAAAAATGACCCGGTGTGCTGCTACCCGCCCACCAAATTGAACGACAGCCCCACAAAATAGCCCAGTTCGTAGCGCGACTCCGTTGGGATCTCGCTCGAATCGCGCGCAAAGGCGTCGCCAACCTGATAGCCGCCGGTCAGTTTGTTCACCTTGCCGCCCAACAGGCCGGCACTTAGCACAATGCGCTGGCCGCGGCCAAGCACCAGGCTGGGGCCCAAAAAGAAGGCCACATTGTCGAGCCCGTTTTCGCCGCCCAGGGGAATACCGACGCCGAAAGATCCGCCCAGGGAAACATCGCCGCGGCTTTGGCGGTAAAAATGCACGAAGGAGATAAGGTAGGGGTTGAAGGCATCTTTTTCGGAACTCCCGATGACGCTGTCGCGCACATAAAAATCGAGTGCGCGATCAAAAAACTGGCCGAAACCCACGCCCAGGCTGGCATTGATGCGCAAGCCGCCGTATACGCTCAAGGTGATGGGAGCCAGTTGTTTGGTCGCTACGCCTTTGATTTTTATGGAGTCGATCGGGGTAAACTTCAAGGTCATCTCCAGATTGTCCGAGGTAACGGTTTGCCGGTAAGTTTTCGAAAAGTCGTTTTCCATCACCGTGAGGTAGGTTGTGCGCAGGTTGGCCAGCGTTTGTACGTCGAGACTTTTGACGTTGGTAAGTTTCGTATTCATCTCCTTGAGATTTTCCCGGAAGGTTTCCAGGTTAGCCACCGCCACCGCAGTGTATTGATTGGCCGTGGATTTAAACTCGCCAAAGTTTTCAAGTTTTAACCCGGGGTCTTCAAATTTCGGGTTGTTGATGGAAACGCCGGTGACTTCCATAATTCCAACCGTTTCGCTGTACAATTTCACATTGGTATCGTACTCTTTTTGCAGTTTTTTTACCTGGCCGGCGGCATCTGTTTTTTCCAGTACCTTGGTCAGGTCGAGCGCATTGGGGTCCTCTTCGCCGAAAATGCGGACCATGTATTCCTGCGACAGTTTTTTGATCTGGCGTGGTTCCAGGTTCGGGTTGTAGCGCAAATTTTGCAGCTCGGAGGCTACAAAAGCCTGCACCTGCTGGCCTTCAACTTCCAATTGGAGGTTGTTTTGGATCCTTTCAATTTTCGTGTACAGCTGCTTTTGCTCCAGGAATGCTTCGTTGAATTTTTGCTGCAACTGGCTCATTTCCTCCCGGAGTTCTTTCCGTTGCAACTCCTCCGCCGTGGCGCCGGCGCCCGAGGTCATGGGGATACCAATGGTTGGCGGGGTAAATTTTCCGGGCTCTTCGCCGGCGCCAAAAAACAGGTCGGTTGGCGTTCCGCCGGCCAGCAGCCCGCCCAGGTTGAAGGGGTTAGCCTGTCCTACTTTTACTTCTTGCTCCTTGGTGTCGATGGCAATGTTGTACAGGTAATTATTGTAGTTTTGAACATGCAACATCACATTACTGCCCTTACGCGCCCTGGGTTGATCGACTACCCGGCCGTCCTGCATGTAGAACACCGAATCGGTAAAGGCGTCGTAGTAAATGTGGAGATCTTGTGCGGTGAGCATTGTTCCTGCCAACAGGAATGGCAGCATTAATTTTAGACGAGTCATTTCAAATGATTTTTAAAAAAATGGTTTTGGATGGTAAGTATATTGTTTATTCCGTATTTATCCGGTAGAAATTAAAAAAAATTGCCCACAGGGTTAAACTAAACCAGAATGCTTTATGAACTCGAAATTTAATTGTTTCCTTTTTTGCATGTTTATCGTTGGCAACCTTGCTGCCCAATCGCGCAGTTTTGGAACGCTGCCAATGGCCAGAAAAAGTAATGCCGCCATCGTAGGCGCCCCGATCACCGGCACCCCCGAATACGAAAAGGCGCTGACCGTGTACAATCGCCTGGTGGCCGCCCGTGGCGACTTTCGTTTTCCGGTACCGACCTTTAAACTGACCGACGACGTGGCCCAGGTTGCCAGCATGGACTATGGCGCGCTCGAAATTGTTTTGGAAAAAAAGGCCTACGACGTGTGTGCAAGCTTCGGCGCCGACGCCGATGCTGCCATTGCCTTTCTGCTGGGGCATGAGCTCACGCATTATTATGAAAAACACGCCTGGCGCTCAGGCTTTGTCAGTGAGTTCAAAGGCCTGGAAATCGGTAAAACCCTCGATCTTGAAAAGGACACGTTGCTGATCGACGATATCGCGCACGAAACCGAAGCAGATTATCTGGGCGGTTTCCTGGCATATTCTGCCGGCTATGGCTTGTTTAACAAAGGTGGAGAACTGATCAAAAAGCTTTACGAGGCCTATAATATGGTCAAAGATGATCCGCTGAAAGGTTATCCGTCCCTGGCAGACCGGCAAGCGCTGAGCGCCCGCACGGCGAAAAATATGGAAAGCCTGGTACAGGTATTTGACATGGCCAACCTGCTTACGGCAATCGGCAACTATGCAGATGCTTACGAATACTACCGATACGTGCTGATGCAATACCAAAGCCGGGAAATTTATAACAACCTGGGGGTGACCGCCGTCCTCGACGCCATGCAATATTTCAAAGAAAGCGAGCTGAAATACCGCTACCCCGTGGAACTTGACCTCACATCGAGCGCTACTAAAGGCAATTCCGGCGCCGGGTCGGTTCGCAACAACTTGCTCCGGCAGGCGATCCTGCACTTCGATGCCGCCATCAGCCTCGATCCCGATTACGCCCCGGCGTACCTCAACAAAGCCTGCGCCTATGCCCTGTTGGATGATACCGAGCGCGCCCGTTGGTATGCTGAAAAAGAAGCGCAACAGGCGCTCGCAAACAGTAAGAAATACGCCAAAACGGCGATTGATGTAGACGTTCTGATCGGAATTCTGGAAGCGAAAGCCGGCCATGCCGATGCGGCAAAAAAATTGTTGAAAGCCGCAGCCGACAAGGGGAGCAACCTGGCTGCCATCAACTTAAAAATCATGAACGACGAACCCCTGGGGGAAGAAACCGTTTCGACCGGCGGCGGCGGTTTGCGGGCAAAAATTGAAAAAATAGACGGCCAGAAAATTGATGATATCGCGAGCGAACTTCCCTATGATCCGGAAAAAGATATGGATATCAGCACCAAAATCAAGTTTCACCAGAAAACAAAACAAGGTCCCAATTCCAGGGTGTTTATTCATCATAAAGGAAATTCATTTACCACGTTTCACCTGACCGGCTTAGCTTATAACGGCGAATCGGCGCGGGGAATCAAAGTAGGTGACACTACCGCGACTGTCGCCGACAAAAAAGCCTACGGCACGCCCAAGCGCACCATCGAAACGCCCCTCGGACAAATTTGGGTGTACAGCAGTATTATTTTCATAATGGACAAAGCCGGCAAGGTGGAACGCTGGATCACGTACCAGGAAGATTGATTTGAATTAATCCGGCAGGTACCTAAACACAAGCGCCGACCCGAAATATTCGGGCCGGCGCTTGGCATTTCAGAAAGGTAAATAACTTGAAAGCGGCGAATAAATCAGCAGCCGACAATCAATATCCGTCATTTTGGATCATCGACTGGTTCACATCCATTTCGCGTTGCGGAATCGGGTGAACCGTCCGGAAATCGTTGGCTTCAATTTCACAAACACCGCTGACTTCCAGGCCGGTATTGCATTGTTGGCGCACCATTTTGGTACCGGTCCGCCAGTAGTCGAATGCCGTGTGGCCTTCAAAAGCCAGTTCGCGGTGGCGCTCGGCGAGGATGTCGTTGATGCCGTTGGGCAGCGACATCATCTGGGTAGCGCCGCGCTTCAGGCGAATAGCATTCAGGTCGGACAGCACATCTGGGTCGGCAGCATTTTGGCGGAAGCGTGCTTCCGCACGAATCAGGTACATCTCTGCCACGCGGAGCAGTTTCGGGCTGTGCAAACCAACCACACCGTCTTGTTCGATGAACTTCGACTGGTAGAATTCGCCGTTGGTGTGTTGGAAAATCAGGTTGGCACGGCTGTCGCCAGGCTCGTACAAATCCATCAAATCGGTAGTTACACGAATGTCGCCATAACCTGCCGGAATGTAAATATTGCCCAGGTTATCCGAGCCCCGGTTTTCCGACATTTCATTCCGCAACGTGAAGATCTCCTCCGAAGAGCCCGGCCCGGCGAACATGGCCACTACGTCATCGGCCAGTTCGTATCCGGCGCCGATCACGTTACCGGCAGCCGTTTCGGCATTTGCCCAGTCGCCTTTATACAGGTAAACGCGGGCGAGCAAGGCCTCGACAGCATTGGGTGAGAAGCGGTAAATGCCTTCATCGCGCAGCAGGCCCTTGGCAGTCGTCAGGTCGGCAATAACCTGCGTATATACTTGCTCAACCGTATTGCGGGGCGGCTCGCTGATACTGGCTTCCAGCACGATCGGCACACCCAGGTCGGTGCTTGGATTGCCGTTGGTGTATTGCTTGGCAAAAAAGCGCACCAGGTCGAAGTGGGCCAAGGCCCGGATGGCCAGCGCCTCGCCCTTGATCTGGTTTTTCTCGGCAGCATCACCTTCAAGTGCGTCGATATTGTTGATCACATTATTGGCGCGCAAAATGGCTGCATAGGCGAGGTTCCAGAAGTCCGTTATGTCTCCATCGGCAGGAATCCACAGGTAGGTATAACTGGGAATAAAGCGGTTGGAGTTGGCGATGGACAGATACACCAGGTTGGCTTCTGTTTCCGGCATTACGAGGTATTCCCGGCCGTAATAGCCCAGTGATTGGATGGCATCGTACGCACCGAAAACAGCCGTTTTCATAGACGGCAAATCGGCAAGCGCTTCACCGGTCGACAACGATTGGAAGGGGTTGAGTTCCAACTCTTTCGAGCAGGAGAACATGAATAAAATGAAGCACAAGAGTGGTATTATCCTTGTATTTTTCATATTTCTGTTTTTTTTAAAAATGGATAAAGTTGAAATAGTCATTTGCAAATACTATTTCGGAAATCAGAACGTCACATCAATGCCAAAGGTGATCGCCTTACCTACCGGATAGCGGAAAAATTCATCCCCGTTTTCGTTGGCCTCCGGATCAAACCCGGTGTAGTCGGTCATCGTCCACAGGTTTTGACCTTGCCCGTAAATCGTTAAACCCTGCAATTTGGCTTTCCGAACCCATGCGGAAGGCAGCGAATAGGCCAGCTGTACATTCCGGAGGCGAATGAAAGATGCATCTTCCATGTAGCGGGTCGACGTGTTGGCCGCACCGGCGTTTCCACCAACCCGTGGCTGTGGGCGTAGGGCGTTGTCACCGGGATTTTGCCAGTAACCTTCCAGGGCTGCCCTGGAGTGTGCCCAGCCAAAACGAAGGCCATCACTTTCAATAAACGGACGCGACGCGTTGTACAGTTGGTGTCCCTGCGCGGTATAGAAAAAGGCCGACAAGGCAAATCCTTTGAACGAGAAGGTGTTGTTCAAACCGGCGATGTAAGTCGGTTCGGCATTGCCGACAATCGAGCGGGCAGCCTGGCTGTAAGTGCCGGTGACCGTTCCGTCGGCGCGCAGCCATTGCGGCGTACCATTATCCGGGTTTACACCGGCCCACTCCTGAATATAAATGGAACGGATTGGTTGGCCAACGCGATAGATCTGACGGCCATTGAGAATGTCCTCGCCATTCGGCAGTTCCAGAATTTCGTTGTTGTTGAAGGAGATGTTGAAATTCAAATCCCAGTTGAAACCATCCGGACGTGTCGCTTTTACCGGCACCAGGTTCAGGACAACCTCAACCCCGGAGTTTTTCATTTTACCGACATTTTGCGTCGCCGTCGTAAAGCCGCTGGTGGACGACACCGGCACGCTCAACAGCAGGTCTTCCGAACGCCGGTCATAATATTCCACGCTACCGCTAACACGGTTGTTCAAAATTCCAAAATCAAGACCGACGTTCAGGTTTTTCGATTTTTCCCAGGTCAGATCCGGGTTGCCAATCTGCGATGGGCTGCTGCCCGGCTCGTTCAGATAGGCCGCACCAAAGCCATAGAGTTCCTGGGTGACGAAGTTGCCGATATCCGCGTTCCCCGACGTACCATAGCTGGCGCGAAGGCGCAGGTTGCTCAGGAAGCCGACATCCTGCAGGAAGACTTCTTCACTGATGCGCCAGGAGCCACCTACCGACCAGAAGTTTGCCCAGCGGTTGTTGGCGCCGAAGCGCGAAGAACCGTCGCGGCGCAAGCTGGCCGTCAACATGTACCGGTCTTTGAATGAATAGTTGGCCTGACCCAACCACGACACAAAGGCATATTCGCTCTTCGTGCCGCTAACACCTTGCGGTTCGGCGGCAGATGCCAGCGTGCGCAACTTTTCAGATGCAAAGCCCTGGCCGGCAGCCCAGTAACTTTCAAAGTCAATGTTTTGATACTCAAATACACCCAAGGCATCGAAACTGTGATCCTGCCCGAAGTTGGTGAAATACCGAAGTTTGGACTGGCTGGTCAGCGCACGGTTCTGGTTCAGGGCGTTGGTCAGCTGGCCGCGGAATGGGAAGCCGTCGTTGGTGGAAGCGGCATCGTAGTCCGACTCGTTTACGTTGATAAAGTCAACGTTCATACTTTGTGTGAAGGCCAGGTTTTCCAGGATTTTGTATGTACCTGCCAGTTTGGAAATCAGGCGGAGTGTATTCACATCCACCGGGTTGCGCGGCAGGGAGTACAGGAAGTTATCGCCGGCAAAAGCGATCCAGTCATCTTCCAGGCCGGAATACAGTTCGCCGGTAGCCGGGTTGATTTTCCCCTGAAGCGGCGTGGTTGTAAACGCAAGTGCCATCGGCGACTGGAAGCGGTTGCCGTCCACAGCGTTGTTGGATTGTGAGTAGGAGCCGTTCACATTCAGTTCAAAACTCAGTTTATCCGAAGCATAGTGGTCGATATTGCTGCGCAAAGACAAGCGGTTGAAGTCTGACAGGTACTGCGTGCCCTGCTGATCGAAAATGCCGGCAGAGGCAAAAAAGCGGGTTTTTTCATTACCGCCGCGCGCCTGGAGTTCCAGGTTGCTGGTGTGGCCTTTGTTAAAGGCTTCGTCCACCCAGTCGGTTGTGTTGTCGAGCATGGAAGCCGGGCGGCTGGCTTCGATTTGGTCCGGGGTACGGCCGCTGTTGGCCAGTATCTGCCGTTCGTAGTTCCAGGTTTCTTCCGGTGTCATGAGCTCGAAATTGCCAAAATTCGGGAGTGTTACCCCTTTTTGGGCTTTCACGTTGATATCGGTTTTGCCGATTTTACCGCGTTTGGTTGTAATAACGATAACACCATTAGAGCCCCGCGAGCCATAAAGTGCCGTTGCGGAAGCATCTTTCAACACCGTAACGGTTTCAATGTCGTTCGGATTCATCTGTGCCAATACGTCCGGGGCATTGTAGGTGCCGCCGGAGGCAAGCGTGGTGAAGTCGCCTTGTTCAACGATGATACCATCTACAACATACAGCGGTCCACGGCCGGCATTGATTGAACCTGTGCCGCGAATACGCACCGGTTGCCCGGCGCCGGGCTGCCCGGAGTTAGCCGTGGTATACACACCGGCAGCGCGCCCCTGGATCAACTGGTTCACATCCGTCATTGGAATGTTTTCCAACTGCTTGGCGCCGACAACGGCTACCGAAGAAATCAGCTTTTTAGCTTCAATCTCGGAGTAACCGGTTACGACGATTTCCGTCAGCACTTCAGGCGATTCCTGCAGTACGATGCTGATCGATTGAAGGCCAGCAATGCTCACCTCCTGTGTCAGATAGCCGGTATAGGAAACTACCAGAACATCAGCACCTGCCGGAACATCCAGCGTAAAACGGCCATTAACATCTGTAACCTTACCGGCGGTGGTGCCTTTAGCAAGCACAGTGGCGCCGATCATTGCCTGCCCGGCATCATCCGTTACAGTACCGGAAATTGTCCGTTGGGCCGACAAACTGCCAATACCCAATAGCATTAGCAATGGCAATAAAAGATAAATCTTCTTCATGCGATAGTTGATTTAGTTACCAAATTTGTGTTATTAAAAGTGGGCTTAATTTTCATAAAGCACAATCAAAGATATTTCTCGTGCACAGAATTTTTCTGAAAAATCACATGAAATTTCTATTTTGTACAAAATATAAAATTTGCTTTGTTGATAAACTCCGATTTATCAGGAATTTACTAAGCCGCCAAATTGCCTGGAATTCAATCGGATAATTGCCCTAATTTAAAACTGCCTGCCCCGCTTTTTTTACCTTTGCCGCACCACAACCAATGGCATTTTTTGTTGGGATAAAACTGTTTTCCCGATCCCAAATTCACCATAAAAGCAGCATTTCAATATGGAAATAATCGGCATTATCGGCGCCGGCGCAATGGGTAGCGGCATCGCGCAAATCGCCGCAGCAAACGGGCACCGGGTGCTCCTGTACGATGCCAAACCTTCGGCGCTGACCAATGCAGAAAAAAAACTGGAGCAGACGCTGGAAAAATTGGTCGCGAAAGACAAATTGACCGAATCCGGGGCTTTGGCGTTGGCCGGTCGTATCCAATACACCGAACAATTGAGCGATTTCCGGGAGTGCACGGCCGTGATCGAAGCGATTGTGGAGGCTGTGGAACCCAAACGGCAGGTATTCAACGATATGGAGGCCATTGTTGGGCCGGACACGCTGCTCGCAACCAATACCTCCTCCTTGTCGGTCACGTTGATAAGCGCCGGCGTGCAGGACCCCGAACGTGTGCTGGGTATCCACTTTTTTAATCCAGCACCGTTGATGCGCCTGGTTGAAATAATTCCGGCCTTGCAAACTGCACCGGCAACCGTGGCGCGCGCGCGCAAACTGATCGACAGTTGGGGGAAAACCACTGTGCTGGCCAAAGACACCCCGGGCTTTATCGTTAACCGCGTTGCCCGGCCATTTTACGGTGAAGCACTACGCATATTCGAAGAGGGCATCGCCGACGCTGCAACCATCGACTGGGCGATGCGTGCATTGGGCGGCTTTCGAATGGGCCCCTTTGAGCTGATGGATTTTATTGGAAACGACGTCAACTATGCCGTCACGGAAAGTGTATTCCAGGCTTTTTACTACGATCCGCGCTACAAACCCGCATTCACCCAAAAACGCCTTGTGGACGCCCGTTTTCTTGGACGGAAAACCGGGCGCGGCCACTACGATTACCGTGAAGGTGCCGTTCCCCCTGAGCCGGTCAAGGATGAAAAACAAGGCCGCGAAATCCTGGATCGCATCCTGGCAATGCTGATCAACGAGGCCGCCGATGCCCTTTATCTGAATATTGCCAGCCGCGACGACCTTGAACTGGCTATGACGCAGGGCGTTAATTACCCGAAGGGCTTGTTGGCCTGGGCCGATGAAATCGGCCTGCAAAATGTGGTAGATCAACTCGACCGGCTTTACGCTGAATACCACGAAGACCGGTACCGCTGCAGCCGGTTGTTGCGGGTGATGGCGCGGGAACGGAAAGTATTTTATTGATTTATATTTTTTTATGGTTCCGTTTCGAGGGTTTACCACGAAGACATGGTGGCCGCGGAGATGCACTTTTTGAAAATAAAAAGCTATAGTCCTCATGCCTTGTATGTTTGCCAGACCATGTGAGCACTCGTCCTACGGCTTTGAGCCTGTCCATTACACACAAGTCTGTTGAGTTTAATTTTTTTGGCCGTGTGTCAACCCATCCTCCAGCGGGGCTCCCGAGTTGATTGAAGTTTTTGGAATGTGTTAGGCGTTGAATTGTGGCCTTAAATGTAATATTTTGCTCCGCTGTACCAACCCCCTCCTCGGCCCCTCCCAGGGGGAGGGGAGACGCGACAAATTAGGTTTGTGGTTAAAAACCAACCACTTAGATACACGCTACGGCTCCCCTCCCCCCTTGGGGAGGGGCCGGGGGTGGGGTTGACGCGCGGCTGAAAAAATGAACTTAAGCCACAAAAAATCATTTTCGTCAACTTGTGTGTAATGGACAGGCTTTGAGCCGTAGGACGAGTAAGGCGCCTCCATTCCTCCGAAAACAATCACATAATTCATAAATCACACCTGTGCTTAATCCAAAAGAAATTTTCCACCGCATGTTCGACAACGACCCGTTCAGCCAATGGATGGGGATGGAGCTTGTATCCGTGGGCCCCGGTACCTGCACCTTGCGCATGGTCGTGCGCAAGGAAATGCTCAACGGGTTCAACGTAGCCCACGGCGGCATTACCTTTTCGCTGGCCGACAGCGCTTTTGCCTTTGCCTGCAATTCGCATGGCCGGCATGCGGTGTCGATCCATTGTACGATCGAGCATGTAGCCCCGGTACGCGAAGGGGATGTGCTCACGGCCATCGCTGCGGAAGAAAATCTCGGCAACAGCCTGTCCAACTATGCTATCCGTGTCGAACGAACCGACGGCAGTCCGGTGGCGTTTTTCAGGGGAGTTGCCTACCGGAAAAAACAGGAATGGGTCTGAATGGCATTCAACATGCTTCCGGACCGATTATTGCTGATAGCAGTACCTTTACCAGAGTAAACAGGAGTCATTCCAAATTTTTAAACATGAGTCATCCTGAATTTTTCCATAAAAAAGACCTCGGAGAGGTCAAATATTTGTAGAAATGCTCCGGATACCCGTTGCCCGACCCCGACCTCTCCGAGGTCGTCGAGCGCCCTTAAATCTCTGATCTACAAATATTTGACTTCTCCGAAGTCATTTTAAAATTCGGGATGCCTCCTGTTTAAAAATTTGAGGGATGCCTCCAGTTTGAAACATACTGAGAAAACATGAAAAGTACCCTGACCGTCCTGTGTTGGTGGCTTGCCATTTGGTGTTTGCCGGCGCAAAACGGTGTCCCACAGATTCAACTGGCCGTCACGGACATATCCTGCGCAGGGAACAACGACGGCAAGATCGAGTTGACACTCCTGAGCGGCGCCCTGCCGGTCAGTTTTCAATGGGCCAACCTGAATACCGGCGCTTCCGGCACTGGCCAGTTTACCCTGCTCAATCAGCCGTTGAACCTCAGCAACCTGATGCCAGGGATGTACCAGTTTAATTTTAATGCCGCCGATGGTACCGATACCATTATCCAGCGCCTGGTACACGAACCGCTTCCGTTGCAAGGCAAACTCGTTTCGCTCACCAATTTCGGCGGCTTCCAAATTACCTGTGCCGACGGCGCCGACGGCCGGGTGCTCTTCGACGTGACCGGCGGTACCCCGCCCCTAAGCTATACCTGGACCAACGGCGACCAGGGCAGCCGGGCCGACAGCCTTTCGGCAGGCCCTGTTTCCGTTACCGTGACAGACAACCGCGGTTGTACCCTGAGCGCCGACACGGTACTCTCCGCACCCACGCCGATTATCAGTACGCTGGACGCCCTTGGCGAAATCTGCCTCGACCAAAACACCGGCCGTATCAGCATCGAAACCGTGAGTGGCGGCGTGCCACCTTATCTGTACAGCCTCAACGACGATCCGGCCGGCAGCCAAACCAGCTGGTCCAACCTCCCCGACGGGTATTATTTTGTCCATATCGAAGATGCCGTTGGATGTGTTCAAACCGAGGCGGCTATTTTGCCCAGCGGCCTGGAGTTTGTTCTTGAACTCAGTAACGATACCAGTATGCTGACGGGCGATACCCTCCGCCTGCCGTATTATTCCGACCCGCCCGCCGATACCCTGATCTGGAGCCCGGCAACTGGTGTGCAGGTTTTTTCGCAAGGCGAGGTGCTGCTCTTCCCGCAGTTCAGCACCACCTACCACGTTACCGCCATAAGTGCCGAAGGTTGCGTGGCGGAAGACGACATCCGGATTGAGGTCAGCCGCGATCGCGATGTGTATGTGCCCAATGTGTTTGCGCCGGCAGCATTGGACCCTGAGAATCAGCGCTTTTCGGTGTATGGCAGCGCGGGCATCCGCACCGTCGCACTGTTCCAGGTATTCGATCGATTCGGGCGGCTTTGGTTTGAAAACCGCAACTTTCCGGTAAACGACGCCACCGCCGGTTGGGATGGCACCCAGGGCGCCGACGAGGCTCCGGTGGGCGTCTATCTCTGGCGCGCGGTATTGCACTACACCGACGGCCGGGAACACCGGTTACAGGGCGATGTTACCGTGATCCGCTAGCGCGCAGCGTTGTTCCAAACCGGCCCGAACCGGAATTCCAATTGGCCGTTTGCGCCAAAGTGCATTACTTTGGTTTTCCTAATCATGACGCACACTGCTACGGTACAATCGCATCCCTGTTCGGCCCGGCGCGCAATTTTGCGCACGCTCTGGTATTTTGAATTGTTTCAGCACCCGCTTACCGCTTCCGAACTGGAACGGTTTAGCAATTGCCCAAAACCGGAGTTGGGTGACCCGGGAGAAATTTTACAGGAACTCGTTGCTGAGGGAGTGGTTTTTCAGTTCGGTGCATATTTCCAAACCCAAAATATTCCGGCATGGGTCGAACGGCGCCAGGCTTTCAACCAGCGTGCCGACGGGATATTGCCCACTGCGCGCAAGATGGCAGGGCTGATCGGCGCGTTTCCTTTTGTTCGGGCCGTGTTTGTCTCCGGGTCCTTATCCAAGCACTGCATGGCGCCCGACAGCGACGTGGACTTTTTTATCATCACCGCACCCCGGCGGCTCTGGCTGGCGCGCACGCTGCTTGTTTTTTTCAAAAAACTGTTCCTGCTCAATTCGCACAAGTACTTCTGCATCAATTATTTTGTCGACTCGGAGCATTTGGAAATTGAGGAAAAAAATCTGTTTACCGCCACCGAAACCGTGACCCTGTTGCCACTGTATGGCCGGCATTGGTACGAACGCTTCACCGGGGCCAATGCCTGGGCCTGGGCGCAGTTTCCCAATTTGCCGGTGCGCTCCATTGAGCAGGTGCCGCATGGGCAGCGGTCGTTCCTGAAAAAAACGGCAGAGTTCATCTTGAGCAGTCCGCCCGGGAATTGGCTCGACTTGTTGTCGATGCGGTTTACCGTTTGGTATTGGCGCCGGAAATTCCGGGATATGGACAACCACACCTTTGACCGGGCCTTGAAATCGCGCCGGCATGTGTCCAAACATCACCCGCTTTATTTTCAGAAAAAAATCCTGGATGCTTTTGCCGAGCGGGTGGCGCGGGAGTCGTAGGGGGGACTCTCCTGTTGTGGTGGTGTAGCGCTTTTTGAATCAATGCCTTTTAGTAGTTAACGTATCTTAATAACACATGGGAGTTTTTTTAAAACATAAAAATTGGTTGGTTGCCGATTGGGTTATGAGGAGTTTCAATCGAGATATCATGTCCATTGATTCGAGTGGCAGATATGATGATATAAAAAACGACTTGCACCGCGCTATTGAAAATTATACATATTTATTGAATTATCCTGATGCTCCTACAGAAAAGATATCAAGGTTAAATGAATTGGTATCTATGGTTATTTCTGGTTTTGAGGAGAATAAATTGCACTTTGGAGGCGAAGCTATTGCATTTGAAAGTTACTTGAGTAAGTTATCAGAATTATATGATATTACCGCTGAGGAGGTACAGGGGGATGGCCTCTAGTTTGAACAGCCCACCCAATTCCCGTATTTTTATTTGCAAATTGAACGCTTCATGTTCTCGCCATGCCGTCGAAGCTCTCTGTTCGCCCGACATGAACGAGGAGGAATTGCTCCTGACGCAGGCTGTAGCGTTGTACGCTGCTGAAAAAATATCGTTCGGCGAAACCCCGGGGCTGGCGGGTCTGGATTGGTACCGGTTCCGGGAGGTACTCGCTGAGCAGGAAAATTCCGGTGTATTCCGATGTCAATTTTATTCACCACAGAAGCACAGAGAACTACACTCCGTGCCTCTATGGTGAAAATTCCCGGCGTTGCAGCGCAAACGAGGAACTCTAAGCCGTTTCAATCGCCGTGAATGCTATTCCAAATCGAAAAAACTTCACGATACAAACGCGATCAATCTGCTCAGTCAAGTATCAGCAAACTTCCCCGCACGGTGCCTCGCGCTGAAATCAGACTGTATTGGTAAATTCCGGACGGCAACCCCGGGCAACGCTATTTCCAGAGGCTGTGTCCTTGCAAGGATGTCGCCGGAGAACAGCGTACTGATGGCGCGGCCATCCAGGGTATACAGCAGAAAACGAGCCTCCGGCAAATCATCCAGGCCTACCAATTCCACCCAAATTCGATCGCGGGCCGGGTTGGGATACAAGCGAATATTCAATCCGGAATTCAAGTCGCTTACTCCCGAGACACACTTTTCAGCAAATACCGGGGCCGAAGTGCCGGGACAACCACCAGGACTCAACATGCTGACATAGTAATAACCAGTGGACGCGGCGGTCCAGAACTGCCCTGTAGCATCAGGAATAAGCGTGCCATTAAAATACCATGCATAATTGCTGCCAGGAGGAGCGGCTAAATAGCAAAGGTTGTTCACTTGTACTACCGGCGCAAACGGACCCTCTGCGGTAACCGATAAGGGCTGCGAAACAGGCCCTTCCCCACAACTGTTTTCATACCTGGCAGTATAAGCACCGGCATTGCTGATGGTAATTACCGGGCCTGTTAAGCCGTTCGACCAACTCACCGTACATCCCCCGCATACATTAGTTGCAGCCAGTGTCAGGCTTTGACCCGGACAAAGGGCCGTGGAGCCATTGGCGCTGATCAATGGAATTGGAGGAAGACTATTAGAACTTACGGCAATCACATTAGAGACCTGACTTTGGCCGCAGGCATTACTTTGTGTGGCGGTGTACGTGCCGGCCGATGCAACAGAAATGCTGGGCCCTGTCATGCCATTCGACCAGTTGACGGTGCAGGTGCCGCAAACATTGGCGGCAGTGAGCGTGACAGTTTCGCCGGGGCACAAACTGGTCGGCCCGCCGGCAGTAATCGTTGGCGAAGCGGGCGCTTGCCCGATGGTGACGGCAATACTGTTGGAGGTTGTGCTTTGGCCGCAGGCATTACTTTGTGTGGCGGTGTACGTGCCGGCCGATGCAACAGAAATGCTGGGCCCAGTCATGCCGTTTGACCAGTTGACGGTGCAGGTGCCGCAAACATTGGCGGCAGTGAGCGTGACAGTTTCGTCGGGGCACAAACTGGTCGGCCCGCCGGCAGTAATCGTTGGCGAAGCGGGCGCTTGCCCGATGGTGACGGCAATACTGTTGGAGGCTGTGCTTTGGCCGCAGGCATTACTTTGTGTGGCGGTGTACGTGCCGGCCGATGCAACAGAAATGCTGGGCCCAGTCATGCCGTTTGACCAGTTGACGGTGCAGGTGCCGCAAACGTTGGCGGCGGTGAGCGTGACTATTTCTCCGGGGCATAAACTGGTTGCTCCTCCGGCAGTGATCGTCGGCGAAGTTGGCGCTTGCCCGATGGAGACGGCAATACTGTTGGAGGCTGTGCTTTGGCCGCAGGCATTACTTTGCGTGGCGGTGTACGTGCCGGCCGATGCAACAGAAATGCTGGGCCCAGTCATGCCGTTTGACCAGTTGACGGTGCAGGTGCCGCAAACATTGGCGGCGGTGAGCGTGACTGTTTCTCCGGGGCATAAACTGGTTGCTCCTCCGGCAGTGATCGTTGGCGAAGCGGGCGCTTGCCCGATGGAGACGGCAATACTGTTGGAGGCTGTGCTTTGGCCGCAGGCATTACTTTGTGTGGCGGTGTACGTGCCGGCCGATGCAACAGAAATGCTGGGCCCAGTCATGCCGTTTGACCAGTTGACGGTGCAGGTGCCGCAAATATTGGCGGCAGTGAGGGTGGATTTCTCCGGGGCACAAACTGGTTGGTCCACCGGCAGTGATCGTCGGCGCAGCGGGCGCTTGCCCTACCGAGACGGCAATACTGTTGGAGGTTGTGCTTTGGCCGCAGGCATTACTTTGCGTGGCGGTGTAGGCGCCGGCCGAGGAAACAGAAATGCTGGGCCCTGTCATGCCGTTTGACCAGTTGACCGTACAGGTGCCGCAAACGTTCGCGGCAGTGAGCGTGACAGTTTCGCCGGGGCATAAACTGGTTGGTCCGCCGGCACTGATCGTCGGCACAGATGGCGCTGCGCAGCCCGATTGGCTGATAGTGACCGTTTGGGACAAGCCATTGCAGCCGGTAATTGTCAGCGTTACGGAACGACTTTGTTGGCTGGTATTGGGTGCGCAAGTCACCGAAACCGTGGCATTCGCAGAGCCGGAGGTTGGCGTTAGCATCAACCAGGAAGGAATATTTTGAATAGACCAGGCGCAGTTGGCGGTCAGATTCATGGAGTTGGAGCCCCCGTTTGCGCTAAAGTTGAAGCTACTGGGGTTGACCGAAAGTTGGGCGGTGGTACAGGAATAACCGGCGCTCCAACCGGGTCTGGTGGAAAGTTCGTCGGAGGTAAAAGTCAGATACATTTTTCCGCTATTAGCCGTTAACGTTGGCGGCAGGCTGGTGCCGCTAAACTCGCCCAGCAGTGGTGCATTGGCATTGGTTCCATTATACACCCGGACAAAATCGAAACCGCTTTCCGTATTGAATTCCGTAAAATTCAAGGTAACTGCCACGGCATTGGTCGGAGTAATTGTCCAACTACAAGACAGATCATTGGTGTAGTTTTTTGAGCCGCTGCCATCGGTGATGGTTCCGCTACAGGTAGTCATGTGGTATTTCCGCTACAGGTTGGAGAAGGTTCTTCGGAAGTCCGGAAAGGATCAGGGAGAATGCCTGGGAGCCGCCGCTGAGGGTTCCTTTATGGCCGACCAGAAGTACATAGAAGCCGGCCGGCAAATTTTCCCGGATTTGCTCCACGTTGTCGCGAAAGTTATCCCCTTTGGTAGCCGCGCTGGCGGGAGCCGCCGGATCCAAACGCCAGGGTTCGTATACCGTATTGTCGGATTCGCTGATGAGGCGCATGTCCAGGTCATTGACCAGGCGCAGCGCAGAAGGATTAAGGGTATTAGTGGAAATGGGTCCGGCGGGATCCATCCAGGCTAATGTGGCTACGACATGGCCGGAGCCATCGTGGTAAAAAAAGAAAGGGAAAATTTCGTTGTTTTCGATCGTAACGCTGCTGTAAATAGCATCGCCTTCCCCCTCCGCATCCGAGCTGATCAAATCTGCTGCTGCCCGGGTGTTCATAATGCCCCAACCTGTTCGGTAATTGGGTGCATTTATGCCGATCTGGTCAGCTGTGTGCAGCACCAAGGCTTTTAAAGCCGAGTTGCGCAGGGTAAACCCCGGGTGAAGGTTTTCATAGTGCTGGAGCAACAACTCCAGGGAGCCGGTGACCGAAGGCGTTGCCATGGAGGTACCATCTGAAAGGCCGTAGCTGCTGTTGCTGCTTCCAATAGAAGAAAATACATCTACACCGCGGGCAACAATATCAGGCTTGATGCGCCCGTCGTCGGTAGGACCGTAACTGCTGAAATCAGCGATGCTGGTGGTCTGAAAACCGCCGGATACCGAAACTTCAACAGCACCAACAGTGAGTATATTCTTGGCATTGGCTTCAGTAGTAATACAATCGTACCCTTCCGCGCCGCCATCGGGTTGCCGGGTTGCGGTGCTGCTGACCCATTGACCGGAACTATTGCGCACCCAATGCTGGCCGCCGGGGTTGGGTCCGGAGTCGTTCCGGTCGTTGCCTACGGAGCGGACGGGCAAGTATAAGGGCGCATTAAATACCAGGTTATCCAGGTCTCTGGTATCGCTGTCGTAGAGTCCGAATTTATAATCAGTCGATGAACTGATACTGGTATTGCCAAACCAATGCCATCCGGTTGAACCGCTATAGTCGCCATACTCCCAGCCTGTGGGAATGCCGTAGGAGTGGTTGGAAAGCCGCAGGCCCTGTGTGGCTGCGTTAGCCATTTCCGAGAGGTCGTTGTTGGAGTCGTGGGCGGCGAGGTTGGCCTGGTAAGCCATGCCCCGGGCGTTAGGATTGACGCCGGCGGCAATCATGGTACCACATACATGGGTGGCATGGTTGCCGATGCTTTGGGTGGAATTGTCCATCTGGGTGAGGCGGCCGTTCAGTTCATTGTGCGTTGCCCGCGGCCGTGACACCTCCCACACACCGAGCACCCTTCCGCTTCCGGTGAGGCTCAAACCCGCATCGCCGCTTGGGTAGAGTTGATCGGTTCCTATGACTTGTGCCGAGATCGCATTTGTGGTTTGATAATAGCGCAGAAAGCCAAAATCGTCAAAGCCCTGAAGCGCATAATCCCGGCCTTCAAAATTTCCGCTGACCGGGTACCCGTATTCGTTGGCAAACCGGATGGCAGCAGCGCGTTCGAGCATATAACTGCTGCTGTCGCGTTTTGATTTTTCCCGAAGATCGGCCACCCGGGTTGCCTGCCGCAGCGTTTCTATAGAGCTGTGTTGCAGGAATTTGTTTTGCTTCACCTGGGCGGACAAGCAGAGCGGGAAAATGAGTAGGGGCAAGATTACAAGGCCGAAGGTGGTTTTCTTGTTGATTTGATTCATAATGGTATTTTTTTAAGTTAATGATGCAGCAGTGCAAGATAAATCGGTCTTTGTGATGTAGCCAATAAGATTTGTTGCCCTGTTTCTTTAAAATTTGAACAACCTCCAAATTCCTGTATTTTTCGTCTGCAAATCGAACGCATCATGTTACGTGCCATACACCAGACCATATTCCTGGTTCGTTCCAGGAATTGCTTCTGAAACCGACGTTTGGTGAACATAGGTAGGTGCTGGTTTCGGAAAAGGTTTGGGAAGAACTGCTCGTACTGAAGACAGATTTTGGCTGGGATTTATCGCTAATTTTACCCGACGGAAGTGGTTGCGAAAAGCCGCGAAGTCCAAAAAATTTATAAACCACTTTCCGGCAGTTATAAATTAGCTTAACAATATAATATATGTCAGTTTTTTTAAAACATAAAAATTGGTTGGTTTCCGATTGGGTTATAAGGAAATTCAATCGGGATGTCCTATCGATTGATTCGAGTGGCAGGTATGATGATATAAAAAACGACTTAGAACGTGCTATTGAAAACTATACACATTTATTGAATTATTCTGATTCCCCGATAGAAAAGATATCAAGGTTAAATGAATTGGCATCTATGGTTATCGCTGGTTTTGAAAAGAATAAATTACAATTTGAAGGCGAAGTTATTTCATTTGAAAGTTACTTGAAAAAGTTGTCAGAATTATATGCTATTACCGCGGAGGAGGTACAGGGGGATAGTCTTGAATAATTTTACCAAGCGGAAGTGGTTTGCGAAAAGCCGCGGAGGCCAAGTCATCCCTTGCCCAACCCCTCCAAAATACCAGATTTACCGTACTTTCCCCCAAAAAAACTGGCCGATGTTCAATTTTTCCCGCCTCCTGCTATTCTTGCTGCTCCCCTTGTCTCTGTGCGCACAGGAAAAACCCACCCTGCAATACTACCTCCCCGAAATCGTCTACAACTCCGCCATCCCTACCCCGGCACAATACCTGGGCTATGAAGTCGGTGAATGGCATGTAAGTCACGATCAACTGGTGGGCTACATGCGTGCGCTCGATCAGGCCAGCGACCGCATCAGCCTGCAGGAATACGGCCGCAGCCACGAGCACCGGCCCCTGCTCTGCCTGACGATCACTGCCCCGGAAAACCATACACGCCTGGATGATATCCGCCAACAGCGCCGTGCACTGGCCGACCCCGCGCGCAGTGCCGGCCTCGATCCTGCCGCATTCCCGGCCGTAGCTTACATGGGCTACTCCATTCACGGCAATGAAGCCAGCGGCAGCAACGCCGCCATGCTCGTGGCCTATTACCTCGCCGCTGGCCAAACCCCGGAGTTGGAAACGTTTTTAAAAAACACCATCATCCTGCTCGACCCGTGTTTCAACCCCGACGGCCTCCAGCGTTTCTCCGGCTGGGTAAACAGCCGCCGCAGCCAATCGCTTATGCCCGACCCGGCGCACGATGAGTTTAACGAAAGCTGGCCCGGCGGCCGCACCAACCACTACTGGTTCGATCTGAACCGCGACTGGCTGGTGGCCCAACAACCCGAATCGGGCGGCCGCGTCGCCATTTTTCAAAGTTGGCTGCCCAACGTGCTCACCGACCACCACGAGATGGGCAGCAATGCCACCTTCTTTTTCCAGCCGGGCGTGCCCAGCCGGGTGCACCCGATCACCCCGGCCCGCAACCAGGAACTGACGGCGCAGATCGCACAGTTCCATGCGCGCATGCTGTCGGCTAAAAACGTCCTGTTTTTTTCCGAGGAGAACTACGACGATTTTTACTACGGCAAGGGCTCCACCTACCCGGATGCCAACGGCTGTGTGGGCATTCTGTTCGAGCAGGCCAGCAGCCGCGGCAGCGCGCAGGAAACCGACAACGGCCTGCTCACGTTCCCTTATAGCATTCGCAATCAAGTGTTTACCTCGCTGTCGACCATGCAGGCCCTTGGTGCCATGCGGGTGGAATTGAACAGCTATTTGCGCGATTTTTTCAAAACAGGACTTGCCGAGTCCCGGCAAGATGAAACAGGCGGTTATGTTTTTGGAAACCCGCAAACGACCCGGGAAGACCGGGAGTTTTTGCAACTGCCCCAGCGCCACAATATACAGGTACATGCACTCGCTGAAAATGCCACTGTCGGCGGTATTTCTTTTGAAAAAAACAAGGCCTGGGTAGTGCCCGTCGAACAGCCAAATTACCGCTTGGTCAAAAGTATGTTCGAGCGGCGAACGGCGTTTACCGACAGTATTTTTTACGACATCTCGGCCTGGACGCTGCCCGACGCTTTCGGCTTGTTTTGGGGGCCCGCCGACCGGAAAACATTTCAATCGCGCTGGCTGGGCAAGGCCGTATCCGGTGTGAGCATGGTGAGTGCCCTGCCACCGGTGCGATTTAACGGCAATGAACCCTATGCCTTCCTTGTCGAAAGCCAGGGCTACGACGTGCCGCGCCTGCTGGCGGCGTTGCACCGTGCGGAGGTGCGCGTGCAAGTGGCCACCAAACCTTTCGAAGCCGAGGGCCGCAAATACAATGCGGGGAGCCTGCTCGTAGCACTCGACCGCCAACCGCTCAATGCACAAGCCATCTATGCCTGCATGCAGCAAAGCGGCGCACAGGATGTGGTCGTTCGCATCCTGCAAAACGGCCTGACCGCCGAGGGGCCCGACCTGGGTAGCAGTAGTTTTGTCACCCTGCAAGCCCCAAAAGTTGCCCTGGTGACCGGCCGCGGGGCAGGCGTGTACGAAACCGGTGAGGTGTGGCACCTGCTCGATACCCGCTACGGCCTGACGCCCTTGCTGATCGATGCAGAGCGTTTTGGCCGGCTCGACATCAACAAATACAATGTGGTCATCCTGGCCGACGGTAATTTCGGGCAGCTGCCTGTTGAAAAACTGCGGGCATTCGTGAACAGCGGCGGTACGCTCATCGCCACGGGAGCAAGCTTGCGCTGGCTGAAATCGGTCGGCCTGGTGAACCTGAATTTCCGCAATACCCCGAAGGAGCCCGAGCCGGGCCGCCGCCCCTACGGCAGCCTCGGGGAGGACCGGCGCGCGCGCCAGCTTTCGGGCGCAATTTTTGAGCTGGAACTCGATCTGACCCACCCGCTTTGCTATGGGTATGTCCGGCCGCGGTTGCCCTACTTTCAGGCGGACACGATTTTTGTGGAAACAGCTAAAAATCCCTACGCGACACCGGCTGTTTTTTCAGCCAATCCGTTGCTCGCGGGGTACTTGCACCGGCAACAGGAAAAACTGGTCCCGGGCGCTGCGGCAGCACTGGTAGCCGGCGGCGGCAGTGGGCGGATCGTTTGTTTTCCCGGCAACCCCAACTTCCGGGCATTCTGGTTTGGAACAAACCGGCTGTTTGCAAATGCGGTATTTTTTGGCGGGGTGATCAGCGGGGCGGCTGTGGAGCGGTAGACCTGGCCGAGCTGATGTTGTAAACCGTTCTTCATCCGTACATTTGCACAAAACAACCGACATGCGCAGCAATTCCGCTCTATATCTCCTCCTCCTCGTGCTTACCGGCCTGGCCGCCTGCGTTCCGCCTGAAAGAAAGGTGCCTGCAAACCAGCTTGTCAACCTTGACCTGGCCAACAAGGATGTGCAGCACCTGTACAACCTCCGCGATCAGGGCCGCACCGACAGCCTGGTGCGCTACCTGAGCCACAAGGCCGCCACTATGCGGTACCTGGCTGCCATGGCTTTTGCTTCGGTGCGCGATTCGAACGCCATCGAGCCGCTGGTGCCGCTGCTGAAAGACACAGTGGAGGAAGTACGCATTGCCGCCGCTTTTGCCCTGGGGCAGATCGGTTCGCCACGGGCGGAGCAGCCATTGCTCGATGCCTTCCGGCGCGACGATTCGCTCTCCCAGCACCAGCGTTTCAACGCCATTGTGCTGGAAGCCGTCGGCAAATGCGGCAGCCTGGAGCGCCTCAAACAGATCGCCTCGGTAAGCACCTATTACCCTTCCGATACCCTGCTGCTGGAGGGACAGTGCCGGGCGATTTACCGCTTCGGCCTGCGCAAGATCACAGATACCACAGGCACGGCGCGCATGGTGGATTATGTGTTCAATGAAGACATCCCGGCCTCAGCCCGCCTGATGGCGGCACATTACCTGGCACGCGCCCCGGATGTTGCGCCCGACAGTGCGCAGGCCGTTCAACTGGCGGCTGCTTTTGTGCGCTCGGGTGATCCGGATATCCGAATGGCGCTGGCCCGCGCGCTTGGAAAATCGAAAACCGGCCCCGCCTTTGCGATCCTGTCCAAAGTGATAAAAACTGAGCAGGATTGGCGCGTGAAGTGCGACCTCATCAATGCCCTGGAAGGTTTTGAGCCCGACACGGTGCGTGCCCTGGTGTCGCCCTTTTTTCAGGACGTTAACCCGCACGTGGCCCACACCGCCGCCAATTTTTTTGTAAAAAACGGCCGCCGCGAGGATGGCGACTACTACTGGCGCATTGCCCGCGACAACCCTGAACTGGACTGGGCCACCAAAATTTCCCTGTACCGCGCATCATACAAATGGATGTCGGGGCGCACGGAGCCGGAAAAGAAAGAATACCTGAACTACCGCCTGCGCGACTTTTTCCTGAAATCCAACAATCCCTATGAGCGCGCAGCGGTGCTTTCGGCGCTCACGGAGTTCGCCTGGCAGTTTCGATGGATCTATGACAAGGGCATGCAAGACACCAGCCTGGTGGTAAAAACGGCTGCCGCGGAGGCGTTGGTGCAAATTTGTACGCGGGATGATTTTTACTACATTTTTGGGGAAAAAGGCCGAAGCGTACGTCGCGAGTTGTTTTTGTATTTAATGGAGATCGTCAAATCCGGCGACGCGGGCATGATTGCTGCCATCGCCGATGGGTTTTGCGCACCGGCGTTGAATTACAAATCTACTGTCGACTCCAGCGATCTGAATACCCTGAACCGGG
Organism: Lewinellaceae bacterium; assembly: GCA_016716135.1. GTDB lineage: Bacteria > Bacteroidota > Bacteroidia > Chitinophagales > Saprospiraceae > M3007. The sequence continues at coordinate 255,747 of JADJWX010000005.1, forward strand.
CATTGAAACAATTGCAAATCCCGCGTGATTACGAAGCGGCACAGGCTCTCAAAAAAGCCCTTGGTTGCCTTAGCGATGATCAACAAGCAACTGCACCGCCTAAAATTCCGTACAACCACCCGATTGACTGGAAGCAGGTGAACAAGCTGAACCAGACCATGCGTGTGGAGTTGCAAACACCCAAAGGCAAAATCTCGCTTCAGTTATTCCCGGTGTGGGCGCCGGGTTCGGTGGCTAATTTTCTCAATCTTGCGGAAAGCGGCTTCTACAACGGGAAACGTTTTCACCGGGTGGTGCCAAATTTTGTAGTGCAGGCCGGATGCCCACGGGGCGACGGTTACGGGGCACTCGACTATTCGATTCGGACAGAGATTGGCCTGGCCTGGTACGACGATGAAGGCTACCTCGGCATGGCCTCCGCCGGTCCGGATACCGAAGGCACGCAGTTTTTTATCACACATTCTCCAACACCACACCTCGACGGCCGGTATACGATTTTCGGAAAAGTGACCCAAGGCATGGATGTAGTACACAAACTTCAGGTGGGCGATACGATCACCAAAGTAGTGGTGCAGTAACTTGGTATAGTTATCTGTGTTGTTCATCGCATGCTCGCGCGCATTGAACGAATTGGAGTTTACAAAAACCGGAATGAACTGTTTAAAACCAGTGTTACCCTTCTATCAGAATACGCTCTGTGTAATTAAATAAGCACAAACAAAAACATGCTCACAGCAACAAATCTTACGAAGACATATCCAACTGCCAACGGCAACCAACTCACGGTACTTGAAGATGTCAGTTTCGAGCTGGCGCAAGGTGATACCTTCGCCATTGTTGGCCCATCTGGCAGCGGGAAAACCACCTTACTGGGGCTTTGTGCCGGCCTCGATCGAGCCAGCAGGGGCTCGGTGAAACTTAACGACATTCGGCTGGATGAGCTGTCGGAAGACGAACGCGCCGAAGTCCGCAACCGCCACGTTGGATTTGTTTTTCAAAATTTCCAGCTTATTCCAACGCTCACCGCTTTGGAAAACGTGATGGTTCCGCTGGAACTGCGAGGCGATAAAAACGTGGAGCAAACCGCCCGGCAGTGGCTGGAAAAAGTGGGCCTGGCCGATCGCCTCGATCACTATCCGGCCCAACTTTCCGGCGGCGAACAACAGCGCGTCTGCATCGCCCGGGCCTTTGCCAATCAGCCCAAGATTCTGTTTGCCGATGAGCCGACCGGCAACCTTGATGCGGAAAATGCCGCAGGTATTGTCGACCTTATTTTCGACCTTAATCGAACCGCCGGAACTACGCTGGTACTCGTAACCCACGACCCGGAACTGGCCAAACGCACCGGCCGGATATTGCGGCTAAAAGGTGGCAGGGTGGAAGCCTGACCAACAACTTCATTCTACAGTGAGGTAGGCAGCCACCCGGTTCAGCCATGCATGGTCGGTAAAGGCTGCTATTTTTCCCAAATCCTGGATCCTGGCAAACGGCCCGTGCTGTTCGCGATAAGCCACGATAAGTTGTCCCTGTTTGAAACTGAAATAAGGGTGCGCATTGAATTCCTCCACAGTGGCTGTGTTCAGGTTTAGCGTCCGGAATGGCGGTGTTTCCAGGCGCAGGAGTCCTTGTATTTTTTGAAAAATACTGTCGGGGAGCCCGCGCGTTTCCGCCACTTGTGCCGGACTGACAAAACCACCGAGTTTTTCCCGAAAGCGCACAATTTGTTGGGCCCGGTAGGCGCCGATGCCCGGTAGTTGTTGCCAAGCTGTTGCAGGCGCGGTGTTGATGTCCAGCACTTCGAGCGGGTTAGCCTTGCCGGCGCCTCCGGCATACGTTGCCGGTCGAATTGGTTTGTCTGCACGGGCAATGACGATGTATGGTTCAAGGCGTTGATAATCCGGTTCCCGGAGACCATATAGTTTTCGAAAATCTGTTTTTTCAAAAAAATAACCGCCTTTTTCGCGGTATCGCAACAGGCGGGTCACCAAGGCCTGTGGTAAACCCAGGCGCAGCAGTTCTGCCTCGGATGCCGTATTTGGGTCAAATGTGAAAGGCTGCAATTGTGCAACTTGTTTGGGCTGCCAACGCGGAGCTGTGGGTTGGGAATTTGATTTAATCCGGACATAAGGACGCAACCGTTCAAAATCGGCTTCGGGCAGCGTGTAAATTTTTTGCAGATCTTCGGGCGTGCGAAAGCGACCTCCACGTGTACGGTATTTTACTATGGTTTGCGCCACTTTTTCCCGCAAACCCAGTTGGACAAATAATTCAACCGAGGCTGTATTGGGGTCAAATTCAAACATTGTTGCAACCGAAGTTGCGTTTGTGCTGGACGCTGCGGTCTTGAAACGTTGCACTTGTTTTTTAAAATCGGAATGATCGGGCGGTATTGGCCGGTAGGTCTGCCGGTATACCACGGGCGCCAGAAAGCCCAGCCCTGCCAGGCATAGCAGTGCCACGGCGCCGTGGCGTTCGGCTTTGGTAAAGTGAAATTGGCGGATAAGTTGCTGTAGCATGCGATCAGGTTTTGAGAATAAAAATGTCCGTGTGACCACCGGCTACGGCGTAAAATGTTTTGGTTTGTTCAGGGGAAAACCAACTCCCAGGCGCCATTTTCTCCCACATCATAAAAAGCAAGGTCCTTTACCTGGCAATCTGCTTTCCAGCGTTCTACCCGGCGCCTGGTGTTTGAAGCTGCGAACACCACAAGGTCGCAGGGAAACTGCCGCAGACAATCATCTATGTTGATGTTTGGATTGCCATGCAGGATGACTACATCGACATTGACCGGCGGTCCGGCCCGGTCGTTTGCCTTAATCTGCCGGCCGACTACAGCCAGTTTTTTTTCGAAAAATTGTAAAAACGGCGGCTGCCAAAACAGGGATGGATTTGTAAACCCGTGCGTTAAAACGGCCGATTCCCGGATACCACAGGCCCAGCGGTGGGTTTGGGCTGCAAATTGTTCCTGCCGTTGGCTGAGCGAATCCGTCCAACTAAATCGTTTTTCTCCGACGAAACTATCCAGGAGGAAATAGCGGCTGGTGTGGTAGACGATCAGTTTTTTTTGACGCAACTGCCCGAATTTTTTGATCGCGTATGTACTGCTGAGCAGTACAAGCACGCCAAGTGCCGCCAGCATCAGTTTTGGTTTTTTTACGGCAATTGCCCGGGGAAGCAGCCAAATCAGCATCGTCAAAAAAACTGCTGACCAGGCTTCAAGCCAGATGCCGTTCAAGACGCTCCCCGGCAACTGCTGAATGGTTTGAATGGTCATATTCATCCCCCGGATCAGTTGGAACAGGCACCAGCCGAGCCCATCCGAAAGTTCGGGGCTTAGGCCATGCAAGAGAATTAACAAAAAACCACCCCATAAAAACACCGCCCCGCCCAGCACCACCACCCATCCGGCCAGCCAGAAATAAACCGGAAATTGGTGGAAATAGTACAACGACAGCGGCAGGGTTCCCAACTGAGCCGCCACACCAATGAGCAGAATTTTCCATCCCTCTACTGCCCACTTGGGCAAGGGCGGTGTTAATTTTTGAAATTGTGGGTAAAAAAATACTATGCCGGCTACCGCCGAATACGAAAGCTGAAATCCCGCTTCAAAAAGCAGATATGGGTTGAACAGCAACAACAAAAAAGCCGAGGCGCCCAGGATATTCCAAACGGAGGCTTGCCGCCGGATAGCTTTGCCCAGGATAAAAGCCGTAAACATGACCGAAGCGCGCAACACGGATGGTGTTGCCCCCGTGACAAAAGTGAACATCCATATACCTGAAAGCACAAACCCGGTTTCGGCCCAACGCCTGGCGGGGCCCCGCCAGGGAATCCGGTTCAGTACAAAAAGCAAAGCGATGTACAATAAGCCAACGTGCATGCCCGACACCGCCAGTGCATGCATGGAGCCTGTGTCGGCATAGCTCGCCCGAAGTTCGTCCGATAAATCTTCTTTGTAGCCGAGCAAAAGCGCTGATGCAACGGCATACTCATCCCGACTGGGGAAATGGTTCCGAAGCATTTCCAACAATTGATCACGCCACCGGAAGGCCGCCCGCCACTGCGGTTGGCCATATCCGGTAGCGCGCACTTCAAATGAACTGGCTTTTACAAAGGCCTGGTAATGAATATTCTGGAAGTGCAGGTAACGCCGGTAATCAAAGGCATGCGGGTTTTTGAGCGGCTGAACCGGCCGAATGGGAGCATGCACCCAAATCTGGTCGCCATAGCGCAAACGCTCCGATTTGGGCGTAATTTCCATGAACAACAACACGTTGCCGGAACAAGTATTGAGTGTGTCGGTTGACCGACCGGCTGCTTGCAGGCGCAACGGCACCTTCAGGGTGGCGCCTTTCGTGGGTGTGTCGTACACCGTGCCATAAAATACATCGGCTTGAGGGCATATCCGGCTGTAATGATCCGGCTGCTGCCGTTCGTCGTGCGCTACCATATGCCGGTAACCTGCCCCCAGCAGGGTAATTGTCAGTAACACGCCGAACACCCAGCGATAGCGGTAGGCATATTTTCGCCGTATCAGCACAAGGAGCGCAATACCGCAAAGAACAAGCGCCAAATTCAGCCCCGGAACAGGTCGGTTCAGCCAGGCGCCGGTAATAATGCCGATTGCCCAAGGCATAAACAAACGAAGGAAAGGTGTATGACGCGGATTCATATCAGGCACGTGTTTCTACAGCCGAAAATAGCGCGAGCCGGTTGTGGAAAACAAGGCCTTTACGAAGCGTAAATCACATTTTTTGAAATTATATGTAAAAAATGTGATTTTTTAAAATTTTAAAAATTAATGGTTTAAGCCTCCTTCGGTAGTGTCGGGCAGATGATTTACTTAGGTTGGGAACAGCTTTGTACTTGTGATAGTGTTGGGCTGAATTTTGTAACCCGAACCTCCGGTTCGGGTTACACATCATAAGAAACCTCCACCACATCCGTCTCCGGGTGCGACTGGCAGGTCAGGCAATATCCGGCTTTCACCTCTTCGTCATCCAGGGCATAACAAGCGTCCATTTTTACCTTTCCGTTGAGCACTTTGGCCATGCAAGTCGAACAGGCCCCGGCTGTGCAGGAATACGGTGCATCGTGTTTTTCCTTGACCATAACGTCAAGTATGGTGGCGCCGGGAGGCATAGTGGTTTCGATGCGTTTGCCGTTTAGGTGTACGATCAGGCGGACAGCCTGATCATCAGGAACTGTGCTAAATTCGCCCGGCGTGTGGTTGGGATTTACAAAGTGTTCGGTGTGTATCTGTTTGGAATCAATTCCGCGGGCCAACAGCGCCAATTTTACAGTGTCAGCCATATTCCCCGGGCCGCAAATGAAATACTGGCAGTCTGTTTCCGGTACATGCGGAGGGTTTTCTTCTAAAAAATCATTAACAGATTTGCCGCCAATCCGGCCAGTTTTGCCTGCCCAGCTGGTCGTGTATTTTTTGAAAATACCAAGAAAACTGCCGCTGGCTTCTTTTTGAGGTTGGCTGAGCATAAACTCCAATACCAGTTGGCCTGCGTACCGTTGGGCCAGGTGCTCCAGTTCGTCGCGAAAAATGATATTCTCTTCATTCCGGCTGCCGTACAACAGGAAAATATTGCTCATGGGTTCGGCCTCCAGCGTGGTTTTTAGGATAGACATCAGGGGGGTAATGCCACTGCCTGCCCCAAAAACGAAGTACGTCCGGCGTTTTTCCGGGTCGAGTGGGATATAAAAACGCCCATCGGGCGGCGCCACGTCCAGGGTGTCGCCGGCTTTTACCTGGTCGTGCAAAAATGTTGACATCTGGCCGCCGGTCACTTTTTTGACGGTTACGGCAAAACGCGATTCGAGCGGGCTGGACGACATGGAGTACGAGCGGCGGAGTTCATGGCCGTTCAGGGAATGCCGGATGGTAATGTGTTGCCCCTGTTTATAGGCGAATTTTTCCCGGAGGTTATCCGGGATTTCAAATTCGAGGCTGACCGTATCGGGGGTTTCCGGGATGATCTTATTAATTTTGAGCGCGTGAAAATCCATGTGCTATTTAAAAATTAGGCGCTCCGGGTTTTTACGGAGCGTTTAAAAAAACAGGTGCCTTATGCTTGCACTTCAACCTGAATAAAAAGGCCGGGCGGCCGCAAAAGTACGGCAGCCTAACAATTCGAACAGTTATTAGTTGTTTATGCGGGACTTAAAATACCTGATTGCTTACCTGTTGCCGGGGACTGCCTTGCTGGCATTGGCCTGGCAGGGCTTGTGGGCCTGGAGTACGGTGGTGCTTAGTTTTGGTATCCTGCCTTTGTTGGAGTTATGGGCTCCGCAGTCGACCCAAAATACAGCACCTGAATTGGAAGCTGACCGTGCAAAACGCCGCTTCTTTGATGTATTGTTGTATCTGAATTTTCCGCTGCTTTTTCTGATTATTGCTGCTTATCTGTACACGCTGCAATATTGGGTCTTGCCTTTCAGCGAGTGGCTGGGCCTCACACTCAGTACGGGAATTGTGGTGGGCGCCATCGGCATCAACGTTGCCCACGAGTTGGGGCACCGCCCCAGCAAATTCGAGCAAACATTGTCGAAATGGATGCTGCTGCCGGCGTTGTACCAACACTTTTTTATTGAACACAACCGTGGGCACCACAAAAATGTGGCAACTGATCTCGACCCGGCCTCGGCCCGTTTGGGGGAGCCGGTTTTTTCCTTCTGGCTTCGATCTATTGGCGGCAGTTGGCGCAATGCGTGGCGGCTGGAGCGCGAACGCTTGCAGCAGGCAGGAAAAAGTGTTTGGAGCCTGCACAATGAAATGCTGCGGTTTCAACTGTGGCAGGCAGGCTGGCTTGGCGCGATTTATTTTTTTCTGGGTGCAAAAGCCCTAACCGGGGCAATGCTCATCGCGCTCATTGGGGTATTGTTGCTCGAAACAATTAATTACATCGAGCATTACGGCTTGCGCCGGCGTATGTTGCCTTCCGGCAGGCCCGAACCGGTTTCGCCGGCACATTCCTGGAACAGCAACCACGAGTTGGGGCGGATTTTCCTGTTTGAGTTAACCCGCCACAGCGACCACCACTACAAGGCGACCCGGCCATATCAGGTGCTCCGTCATCTTGACGAAAGTCCGCAACTGCCGTTTGGCTATCCGACCAGTTTGCTGCTTGCCCTGGTGCCTCCACTTTGGTTCAGGTTGATGGACAAACGGATAATTTTTGAAACCCGTAAAAAGTAAAAAGCCGAGACCGGACATTACCGGCTCGGCTTAATACGAAATTACTAAACACGGGTCTCTTAAATTGAGGTTTGACGGGTAATTTTTAGGAGTGGTTTGATCGGGCGTACGGTTTTATAAACTTTTCAAAAAACTGATCACTTGTTGTTCCTCCTGTGGTTGTGGTGTAAGTGACAGCTGCACATTACTTCCAATTTCTGTAAAATTGGATACCATCCAGTGCTGCCCTCCGGTTTTTCCCAGCACCACTACATTTACCGGGTAGCCCAGGGGCGCTTCCGGAAAACAAAAGGTCGAGCCAGCGGCATCTCCCTTTAATTCGGCAACTGCACGGATGTTTTTGAAAACCAAAAACACGCGGGCATTCAGGGCAGTGAATTGGTCCGGCAGTGTAACGCAAAACGGGCTGCTTTGTTCGACAATCGGACGGGCGCAATTGCTCCAACCCAAGGCCGGCGCAATTAACTCGTAGCCAGATTGAAGGCCGGGTGGATTAACCAGCGGCCATTCGGCCCAAAAGGCCTGTGTTCCTGTTGCTGCCCAGCCCTGCCAGCCGGCTACCGGATCAATTTGGCCGGTAAACACTTCCATACCCGGGCTTACATTTTCTGCCGGGATCTGGACTTTTACGTAACGACCGGGGAGCAGTTGCAATGCTTTGCCATTGCAGGTGGCCTTAATTTCAACCACGCCGGCACTTTCCAGCATCCGGGCGTCCGGATGCCGGCTGGTAGAAATTCCGCGCGCCATAATATCGCCTTTACGCAGTACGGTTGCCACTTCAATTTTCAGGGAAGGGCAGGTGCTGCAGGGCACCGATGCGCCGGTTTCATCGGCAAACAATTGTTCCGTATCAGCCAGGAAAACCCGGGCACCGCTTGAAGTAGTCAGTGTTGTATCCGGGATAGAGCCCCCAAATAAAAAGGTGCTGCGGGATAGCGCATCAGGCACCTGTTGGAGCAGCGGGCCAAGATCTTCCTGGGTAGCTACGTACGGACGAAATTCCTCCACATCCTTGTGGCAAGCTCCTGCCGTTACCAAGGCATAAAGGAACAGGTACAAGTATATTTTTTTTAAACAATACATAAAGTCGAGGTCAGGTTTAAGTGCTTATATTTCAAGTTAAAGTATATTTTTTTGCATACGTATTGATTTAGAGATGCCGGCTGAATTCTATTTGCTGCCTTGCTTTCAAATTTTAACAATTTAAACCCGGCAACAACCCAGTCTGTTATTTCAGCGATCATCATTTTTCCTTTCGGTCAATTATTTGGGTTACACCAAAACGGACACCGCCGATCCCGTACGATTGGTCTGCCGGATAGCCTGGCTGTGTTACGGGCTCCAGGATATGCCGGTAATAAGGCTCGGCGAATACCCGGGTGCGCGGCGTTACATGGAAGAACCATTGAATGCTCCCCAGCAGGCTCAGCCCCACTTTGGGTCGAAACACTTGGTATTGCCCGATATCAACAGGGGTGTCGGCTACCGACAGCATACTGCCCCGTTTTTTAAACAACACATTTACAGAGCCGCCCAGATTGAGGCTGATGCCGGTGGCGCCGCTGCGCAACTCCAGTGCGGCTTGCAGCGGAATGTCCAGCAGGGCAAAGCGGTTATAGGTTTTTACGTAGTTGGAGCCATACTGAATATCAACAGTATCCGGCACCGAAACCCATTGGCCATTGACATATTGCTGGGTGATGACCACAGTATATTTGATAAAATCGGGGTCGATGTATTCGAACTGCTCGACAAACTGGTCGTAGTGGAGTCCTGTCCGAACTGCGAAATTCCCGGCAAACAAGTACGAGGCCCGAATCCCGGCATTGAACGCCCATTGGTGTTTTTCACTGGCCAGGCGATCCTGCACGTAAGCTTTATATTCCGGATCGCCGGTATCCAGTTGTTTGTTTATCAGCGAAGGGCCGGCATAAACATCGAACAGCCAGGCTTCGCGGTTGGAGTGGAAGTCGTAGCATTTTTTGGGGGCCTTTCTTTTTATCGGCGGCAACGCAAATTTTGCAAGCGGAGGCTGCCGACTCGGAATGGTCAAAAGCGTGGGGGCGTCGTGGCTCAGGGCGCCAGTTTCCCCAAAGTCAACCTTACGCCGCTGGTCGGAACCCGTCAGTGGTGCTGTTGTTGTGGGGATTAACGGTGTGTTGGTTCCTGCCGTTTCTGTTGTTTCCGCCCTGTCGGGCAAACTGCTTGTGGAAATACCGGGCATCGACGAGGCAACTGTTTGCGCTGTTAGCCGCGCTTGTTTTGGAGATGTCGGCCGATTAATATTGCTCAACACAGTTGATGTCGGTGTTTTTTGCGACGGTTGCTGCACTGTTGCGGGCTCCGGCCGTTCGCCTGCTGCGGATGCTGGCGTGGTTATTTGTCCGGTTCCGGTAGTGGAATTTGAAGTGGCCTGCCGGTTGGCAGCAGAAGGGGCGGCCTGCCGGGTTATGGCCGGGTTGGGATCGGCGGCGGGGTTGGGTGCATATGCCTGCCACAAGGCCCAAAGCCCGACACTGGTAAGGCAGGCGGCAAACAGCCACAGAAAAAACGGGCGCCTTCGCCGGGGCCGGCGAATAGCGTGTTCCACATTAGCCCACACGAAGTCGGGCGGTGGTACCGCGGCGTGTTGCAGGCGCTGTCGAAATTGCTGGTCGATGTTATTGGGTTGTTCCATTTTATTTCATTTCAAGGAAAATATTCCTTTTGCTAATGGGCACTTTTCTGGTTGTTTTAAGATTAATCGACATTGCGGACGTCAAATTCTGCCCGATAAAACCGGTTTAATTGTTCCAATTGATCACACAGCCAACGCCGGGCTTTGGTTAATTGCGAGCGCGACGTGCTTTCCTGAATGCCCAGCATATCGGCCGCTTCGGCGTGCGAGTAGCCCTCAATAGCCACCAGGTTGAACACCATCCGATAACCTTCCGGGAGGCGGCTGATCAGGGCCAGTATCTCCGCTTCCGAGAGGGTCGACAGGGCATCCGGGGCAACCGGGGCTTCGGGCAGGCTTTCATAGCCGTTGGATTCCATGTCAAAACGCTGTCGTTGGTATGCGCGCAAAGCGGTGTTGATCATAATGCGCCGGACCCACCCTTCAAAAGACCCCTGAAACTGGAACTGATCCAGCTTTGTAAAAACTTTGACAAAGCCTTCCTGGAGAATATCGGCCGCGTCGGATGTAGAGCGTGCATAGCGCAAGCACACCGCATACATCTTGCCGGCAAATAGCTCGTACAAGTGTCGCTGGTGCTGCGCTGACCCACGCAGACAGCCCTGAATGAGATCTTGTTCGTTCAAAAAACCCTGGGTGCTTGCAAATGTTTTAGTTCGTTCGTCAGCTTTCAGGCGCGGGGCAGAATGCTCCCGAAGGTACAAATTTTCAGATGCGGTACCATGCTATTTTGCTGCCTGTACCACCAAATAATTGATCAAATGCCCGAACCGGCGTTCAAAAATCAACCGTCAAGGGCTATTACTTGTGCAGGCGGCAAGAGAAAATCGCGCGTTGGATTGGTGTTGCCGGAGCAGAAAAGCATTAAGGATTGCCCAAACGCAGTTTTTAACATAAAAGCCTGATAATCAACGCCAATTTCGCGCACCATATTTTTGGTAAAAAAATAATTGAGCGAAAATGTCCCTCATTTTCAGGCACTTACAAAATACGCCCCCTATAAAATTTCAACAATAGCTTTGCAGTTCAACAAGGTAATCCTACCTTTGCCGCCGCTTTTGAAAAGCCCCTCATTTTAACGCTAAAATTTCAACGCTTAATAGTTTATAAAATGGATACGCTGAGTTACCGGACGGATTCCGTCAGCAAAGAAAGAGCAGAGCACAAATGGTATGTGATCGACGCTGAGAACCAGGTGGTTGGCCGCCTGAGCAGCAAAATCGCCTCCATCCTGCGCGGCAAAAACAAGCCCAGCTTTACGCCGCATGCCGACACCGGCGATTTCGTCATAGTGATCAATGCCGATAAAGTGCGCCTGACCGGCAAAAAATGGGACCAGAAAGAATACCTGGACTTTTCGCTTTATCCCGGCGGACAACGCCGCACGCTGGCTTCTGTATTGCTGGAAAAAGATCCGCGCCGGATCATCGAGCGCGCTGTTAAAGGCATGCTCCCCAAGACCAAACTGGGCCGCCAGGTATACAAACGCATGTTTGTTTATGCCGGCGCCGAGCACCCGCACACCGCGCAAAAGCCGGAAATGCTGAAAGGATAACCCGCAAACCTGTAATGTTTAAAATCACACACACGAAATATGGAAATGATAAATGCCATAGGGCGCCGGAAAACAGCCGTTGCCCGGGTGTATCTGATGAAAGGCGAAGGTAACATTACCGTGAATGGTAAGGACTACCGTGAATACTTCCCGCAGATGCATGTGCAGCACAACGTAACCGATCCGTTCAAAGTGGTTGAGGTCGACAATATTTATGACCTGAAAATCAACGTGCGTGGCGGCGGGTTTAAAGGCCAGGCCGAAGCCGTCCGTATGGGGCTCAGCCGCGCGCTGGTGAAGTTGAATGAAGAATTCAAAAAGCCGTTGAAGGACAAGAAATTCCTCACACGGGACAGCCGCGCCGTCGAACGCAAAAAATACGGCCGTCCAAAAGCGCGCAAACGCTTCCAGTTTTCCAAACGTTGATCTGTTGATCTGTTTAGTTGTTGTTTTGAGCGGGGTAACTCCTCCATTTCAACCGGTAAACAAGTCAACGAATCCACATCTCAACTTGTCAACATTTCACAAAAATTGCTTTTGAAACATGCAAAAGCCAGAATATAAGGACTTACTCGCTGCCGGCTGCCATTTCGGCCACCTGCGTAAAAAGTGGAACCCGAAAATGACGCCCTATATCTTTATGGAGCACAAGGGCATCCACATTATCGACCTCAACCGCACGGCCGAATGCCTGGAGCGCACTGCCCAAGCGGTAAAAGCGATTGCCCGGAGTGGCAAAAAAATCATGTTTGTCGCAACCAAAAAACAGGCCCGCGACATCGTACAACAGGCTGCCGAAAGTGTCGGCATGCCGTACGTGACCGACCGTTGGCTGGGCGGCATGATGACCAACTTCATGACGATCCGCAAGTCGGTCAAAAAGATGCATAACATCGAGCGTATGCTGGCCGATACGACCCTGACAAGCATCACCAAAAAAGAGCGTCTGACCCTGAGCCGGGAGCACGCCAAGATGAACAAACAACTCGGTGGTATTGCCAACCTGAACCGCCTGCCGGCAACAGTTTTCATCGTGGATATCCACCATGAGCACCTGGCACTTGCCGAAGCGCGCAAACTGGGCATCAAAACCATTGGCATGGTGGACACCAATTCCGATCCCACCCTGGTCGACTATGCCATTCCAAGTAATGACGACGCTTCAAAGGCAATTGCCTATATAACCAACTATATCACGGAAGCAATTCGTGAGGGGCTGGAAGAGCGTAAGGCTTCCAAAACGGAAGAAAAAGAAGGCGCCGACGCTTAAAAAAACGCGGGGTTTTGAACCGGCGTGCCCAGGCGATATTCAATACCCGGCAGGATGCCACAATTAAAACACAAAACTCAAATCTCTTTTTAATGAGCGACGTAAAAATTTCTACTGCAGATATTCAAAAACTCCGCGAAATGACGGGGGCCGGTATGATGGATTGCAAAAAAGCACTGGAGGAAGCCGGAGGTGATTTTGAGGGGGCTGTGGATGCGCTGCGTAAAAAAGGTATTGCTAAAGCAGCCAAGCGCGAAGACCGCGAAGCCCGTGAAGGTGTGGTGATCGCCCAAACAAATAACGATCAAACTAAAGGCATCATCGTTGCTTTGCAGTGCGAAACCGATTTTGTAGCGCGCAATGAGGGCTTCATCGCCATCACGCAAAAAATTGCCGACATCGCCCTCGCGAACTGCCCGGCCAATTTGGAAGCATTGCTCGATCTGCCGTACGAAGGCGGTATTAGCATTCGTGAAAAAGTTGGCGAACAAAATGGTATCATCGGTGAAAAAATAGAACTGGGCCGCTACGAACTTGTCGAAGGCGCTCAGGTGCTGACCTACAACCACTCCAACAACAAGCGCTCGGTGCTCGTGGCCCTCACTAAGGCAGGCTTCGAAGATGCCGGCCGGAATGTAGCCATGCAAATTGCTGCCATGAACCCGGTTTCGGTCAGCAAAGATGATGTGGACCCGAAAATTGTGGAAAAAGAAATCGAGATCGGCAAAGAATTGGCGCGCAATGAAGGCAAGCCGGAAGACATGCTCGAGAAAATCGCGCTTGGCCGCCTGAACAAATTTTTCCAGGAAAATACACTGCTGAGCCAGAAATATGTAAAAGACAACAATGTAAGCGTATTGCAATACCTGCAAAGTCTCGACAAAGGCCTGACAGTTTCTGCATTCAAACTGGTTTCGCTCTGATCCAATACAGCCACTTACGGGGCTTCCAATCCCGGATTTTCAACATTGAAAATCCGGGATTTTTTTTGCCTGAAAAAAACTTTTCAGCGCCAGGCCAATTTTTCCATGGCTTTGGGTAACTTTTGACAATCCCTACGTATAAAAGGCAACTTGCCTATGAAGCCACATTAAACCAGCCGGCCGCTCTGCCAATTCCAGAGCGGCCGCATTTTTTTACCCCGACAAAAATCATGCAGGGGCATGATACGACTCATCTGCCAGGTTGAAGGTGCACCGGAAATTTGCAGCATTTCTAAATCTAAACCTGTAGTTCCTATGAAATTCGAGTACAATCTTTCGGTCGGCGAATGCGTCCTTTCCTTTTTTATGATGATGGCCGTTATCGTCCTGGGTATTTTCACCGGTCAATACTGGCTGGCTGCATTCGGGTTCCCGCTCTTTTTACGCGGCCTGTTGGGCTGGTGCCCGCTCAAATCATTTTTGCAAAACCAGCGTGCAGCAAAATAAAGCCACCGGTTCGGCTACCCAAGACCATGCCCCCGTTTGTGGCAATCTCCGGCCAATCGGCTACTTCCGGACATATTAAAAGCCGCAGCAACACCTACCTTTACGGCTGTGAAGCAACTCGCATGTTTGATACTGGCATCGCTTATTTTTGCACAAATTTCGGTGCGAACTGCCTGGACATTGCACTACCAGTGGGATAAAGCAGTGTACCTGCGGGCTTGCGAGAACAAAAACAGGCCGGAGTTGCATTGCGACGGGAAATGTTATTTGAAAAAACGCCTGACAACAACGCAACAGGATTCTCAGGCGCCCCAATTACCTGAAAGTTTCTTCACTCAAAAAGAAGCGCTGCTGTTTTTTGAAGCATTTGGCAATCTGAACCTGAAAAAGAATCTGCAATACGCCACTCCGGCGTTTCCGCCCTATGCTTTTTATTTACCGGAATCACCCGATTTTGCCATTTTCCACCCGCCTGCTTTGAGCAAAGCATAAAACTGTATTGCTCAAATTTTCTCATTCCAAATTTGAAATATGCGAACACTGTTCATTGCAGTGGCGTTTCTGGTATCCATACCGGAAATGGCCGCTTGTGATGTGTGTGGTTGTTCGGCTGCAGGAAATTACTTCGGTATACTTCCCGGGTTTCACCGGAATTTCGTCGGATTGCGTTGGGCTTCCGAGACCAGTCACACTGCACTGAGTCCGGATGCGCTTAAGCACGGTCAAATACATTCCGTGGAGCAATTCAACACCCTTGATCTCTGGGCCCGGCTGTATGTGGCGCCCCGTTGGCAGTTGTTGCTGACGGCGCCCTACCGTGAAAGCCGGCAAACCGAAGGTGGCAGAACAACCCGGGTCCGTGGCCTGGGCGATGTTTCGGTATACTCCAGTTACTTACTGCTGGACGGCGCCGACAGCAGCCGAAGCGTTTGGAACCATACACTCAATATTGGCGGAGGGGTGAAATTGCCTACCGGCCGCCAGGGTCAAATAGCAGCCGACGGGGCATTGGCGCATCCGAACCTGCAAACCGGAACCGGAAGCACCGATTTCCTGGCCACGCTTGCCTACATCGTTCGGCGCAATGGTTGGGGCGGCGCCGCTGATCTGCAGGCGCGGCTAACTACGGCAAACGCCCGGCATTACCGGTTCGGCAACCGCCTGAGCGGTTCCGTCAAGTTTTTTTATTGGTCCGGTACGGGCGCAATTTCGCTCCTGCCCCACACCGGCATTTTTTTCGATGCCGCAGCAGCAGACACCGACCGGGGCAACCTGATTGAGGGCAGCGCGGGCATTACCGGCTATGGCATAGCAGGTCTGGATGTTTATACCGGCAGGTTTGCCGCCGGCCTGAGTTTCCAGCCACCGCTTTGGCAAAGCCGGGGAACGGTACAACCGCGCAGCCGTTGGACCATTTCCGTTAACTACATTTTTTAACCAATACTATATCAATCTTAAATCATGGAAAAATTAAAATTGGGCTTGCTTGCCCTTTTGGTTCTGACAACATTTTTTACCGCCTGCAAAGACGACGAAGACGATGAACTTTCCGGCTTTGCCGATGTGGAAATCGAGTTCGACAACCGGGCCGGCGACGCTTCGCTGGTGTTTGGCACGGAATATACAAATGCCGCCGGCGAAAAACTGACGTTTTCTACCTTCAACTATTTCGTGAGCAACTTTGTATTGGTAAAAGCAGACGGCAGCGAATACGTGGTGCCCAAGGATTCCTGTTACTTCCTTTGCAAACACGACGACCCGGACAGCCGCGAAGTCGTGCTGAAAAACGTACCGGCCGGCG
The DNA here is from genome assembly GCA_016716135.1 of Lewinellaceae bacterium. Taxonomy (GTDB): domain Bacteria; phylum Bacteroidota; class Bacteroidia; order Chitinophagales; family Saprospiraceae; genus M3007. The sequence goes on from JADJWX010000005.1 coordinate 271,693, forward strand.
ATTACACCAGCCTGAAATTTATGATCGGGGTAGACAGCGCAAAAAGTGTCAGTCCGGCAAGCGAACGCACCGGCGTGCTCGATCCGGCCACCGGCGCCAACGGCATGTACTGGAGCTGGAATGCCGGCTACATTTTTGTCAAAGTGGAAGGTACCTCACCGCAGGCGCCGCTCAACCCCGGCACTGGCGAAAATACCTTTCAGTACCATACCGGCCTCTTCGGCGGCTATGACAGCCCGACGCTGAACAACCTGAAAACCGTAAGCCTGGCAACACACCACGGCGAACCGGCCAAGGTGCGCCGCTCGGGAGGCCCGCATTTTCACCTGTATGTAGACGTGCTGGAAATGTTCACCGCGCCGACAAACGTGAGCGTGGCTACAAACCCGACGTCACATGCCGGCCCCTATTCCAAAACGGTAGCCGATAATTATGCTGATATGATCACTCTTGATCATGTGCATAACCCTTAAGGCTCTGTTGTTGTTATATTGACACAGGCAAATAAACGCATGCGCTGCCCGGGCCGGGGCAACCACCCCGGCCCGGGCGCATGCCAAAAGACTTGCCGAACAGTAATTTTCGGATTGGCTAAAAAACAGACTTATGAAACCGATTTTTTATTTACCGGCACTGCTTTTTTTCTTTCTGATTTCCTGCCGGCCGGCGCCACCGGAAAGCCTGCCGCTGCCCACCGAAATCTGTGTGACTACGGTACACCACAGCTGGCCGATCCCCGAAGCTACCGTTTATGTGAAATACAATGCCGACAGTTTTCCCGGGTACAAACAACCGGACGCCTACTTCGATGCAATATTCAAAACCGGAAAAGACGGCCGGGGCTGCCTGGCCCCTGTGCCCGAAGGCCGGCATTGGCTGGTTGCGCTTGGGTACGACAGCCTCTACTACCCGCATGATGTCATGGGAAATATGCCGGTTACCATTTCACTCGACGGCATCGCCAAATTTGACAGCATTATTTATGTTTCTGAAAAACATTGAATCTAACGTATGCGTACCTTTTGGTTTTTCCTGTGCCTGGCCGGCGTGATGCTGGCCGGCTGTAAAAAAGACGAGCCCAAGCCCAAATTCGAAGGGCCGTTTTTGCCGTCAAATTTTCCGCAACCTGCTTACGATCTCAGTCAGAATCCGGTTACGGAAGCGGGTTTTGCCTTGGGCAAAAAACTGTTTTACGATCCGCTGCTGAGCCGCGACAACAGCATCGCCTGCGCCGATTGTCATATTTCTTTTGCAGCATTCAGCCATCCCGATCACCCCACGAGCCACGGGATCGACGGTTTGTTCGGCCGGCGCAATGCCTTGCCCGTGCAGAATATGCTGTGGAAAACCGGTTTTTTCTGGGACGGCGGGGTCCCAAATCTCGATTTTGTGCCCTTGAATGCCATTCAAAGCCCGGTTGAAATGGACGAATTGCCAGACCAGGTACTGGCCAAATTACAGGCGCATCCGGAGTACCCTGCCCTGTTCCGGGATGCCTTCGGGAGCGAAAAAGTTACCACGGCAGCTTTTTTGCAGGCGCTGTCGCAGTTTATGGCCATGCTGGTAAGCGCCAACAGTCCCTACGACCACTACGTGCGCAATGAGCCGGGCGGTACCCTGCCGGGCGAGGCGCTGGAGGGGCTGGCCGTTTTTCAGCAAAAATGTGCGGGCTGCCACGCCACCGACCTGTTTACCGACCAGACTTATCGAAACAACGGCATTCTCAGTGATTTTACATTTGATCAGGGCCGCCACGAAATCAGCACGTTGCCGGATGACATCGGTAAATTCCGAGTGCCCTCTCTTCGCAACGTGGCAGTTACAGCCCCGTATATGCACAACGGCAAGTTTAAAACACTGGAATCGGTGCTCGACCATTACGATGCCGGCGTAAAGGACAGTCCAACCCTTGATCCGCTGTTGCGCCGGGCCGACGGTACCCTGGGTATTCCGCTAAGCGCCCAGGAGAAAAGCCGGTTGCTTGCTTTTTTGCAGACCTTGACCGATGAGGATTTTATACGCGACACGCGATTCGCGCAATAAGACCTGGTTTATCATTCGGATTGCACCTTGTAAAACAAAACCGGATATTTTTTCCCCATTTGCGCGCAAAGTGCCGTTTCTTTGCAGTCGAAATTGAATCCAAGGCTGGCAACTGTACGAATGAAATACTGCACATTTTTAAAAAAAATAAAAGCATCCTCCACACGTATTCAGCGTCTGGGGGATTTTTTTTACCAAAAATGCACAGTCCGGCACCAATATTGAACTGCTTCTAACTACAAATCTGGTCTGCCAATGACGCGCAAGTACAAACGCATTCTGCTAAAACTTTCCGGCGAAAGCCTTATGGGACAACAACGATTCGGTATCGCCGCCGATATGCTCCAGCATTATGCCCATCAAATCAAAGAACTGCGCGACCTGGGCGTCGAAATAGCCGTGGTCATTGGCGGTGGCAACATTTTTCGCGGCATACAATCGGGAGGTTCCGGCATTGAGCCCGTTACGGGCGACTACATGGGCATGCTGGCCACGGTCATCAACGGCCTCGCGCTCCAAAGCGCCCTGGAAAGCCTGGGGGTGTATACCCGCCTGATGACCGCCTTGAAAATGGAAAACATCGCCGAACCTTACATCCGGCGCCGCGCCATCCGGCATCTGGAAAAAGGCCGGGTGGTCATTTGCGCCGCCGGCACCGGCAATCCCTACTTTACTACTGACAGTGCCGCCGCGCTGCGCGCCAATGAAATCGGCGCCGATGTGATCCTCAAAGGCACCCGCGTAGACGGTATCTACACTGCCGACCCGGAAAAAGACCCCGGCGCCATCAAGTTTGACCGGCTGACCTTCGCCAAAGTGATCAGCCTGGGCCTCGAAGTGATGGACATGACGGCATTCACCCTCTGCCGCCAGAATAACATGCCGATCATCGTGTTCGACATCAACTCCCCCGACAACCTGCGTCGCATCGTGACCGGCGAAGAAGTCGGCACCCTCGTAGAGGGCTAGTTTTTTCAACCCGGGTATATTCGCGGGCACACTGGAAAACCCATTTTCATGACGATTACCTCCTACAACATCAACGGCCTGCGTTCGGCGATTTCCAAAGGATTTATGGATTGGCTGAATACGGAGCAATTTGATATCGTTTGCCTGCAGGAAATTAAAGCCTTGCCGCAGGATATCCCCTTGCTGGAACTGGAAGCTATGGGCTACCAACATCACTGGCATACTGCCGAAAAAAAGGGATACAGCGGCCTGTTAACCCTCAGCAAACAAAAACCCGATAACGTAGTGGCGGGTTGCGGCATGGAAAAATACGACCGCGAAGGCCGTATTCTGCGCACCGATTTCGGCGACTGGACGCTGCTCAACTGCTACTTTCCCTCCGGCACAACGGGGGAGGAACGCCAGACATTCAAAATGGAATTTCTCGACGATTTTTTCCGCTGGGTTCAGGAACTGAAAAAAGAACGCCCGCAATTGATCGTCGTCGGCGATTATAACATTGCCCATACCGAGCAGGATATCCACAACCCGAAAAGCAACAAAAACAGCAGCGGCTTCCTGCCTGAAGAGCGCGCCTGGATGACCAAATGGTTGGAAAACGGGTTCACCGATGCGTTCCGGCACAAACACCCGGACGAGCAGGAATACAGCTGGTGGAGTTTCCGGGCCAATGCCCGCGCCAATAACAAAGGCTGGCGCATCGACTACCAATCTGTCACCGACGGACTTGCTGCCCGCATCATTGATGCACGGCAACTGACCACCGTGATGCACTCCGACCACTGCCCGGTCTGGATGGAAATTGATTTGTAGGACCGCTATTTTTTCCCGTCTACAAGAAAACGGTCGTCAGTGAGGGCATGCAAAAATGCCTCCAGATCCACTTTTTCCTGCTCCGTGAGGCCAAGCGGTTTGGCCAGAAGTGTATCGCGGTTAAAGCTGTGCGTGACAAATTTGTCGGGCTGGTCGTAGTAGTCGATCACTTCCCGGAGTGTGTTGAAGGACCCGTCGTGCATATAGGGCCCCGTTACGGCGATATTGCGCAGCCCAGGCACTTTGAATTTGCCGAGGTCTGCCGAGTCTTTGGTTATGGCAAAACGCCCCGGGTCGTTGTATTTTTTTCCGTCGAACAAACCAATATTTCGAAACTCGTCGCCGGTAAAATCGGGTGAAAAGTGGCAGTCGAAGCACTTGCCTTTGTTCATCAGCACCTGCCGGCCCCGTATTGCCGACGCCGACATGGCCGATGCATCGCCCTGCATCCAACGGTCGAAAGGCGTATCGGCAGTTTCCAGGGTACGCACGAAGGCGGCCAGGGCATCGGCCAAGGTTAGGGTGTCGGGCTGACGCCCGTAAATTGCCTTAAAATAAGCCTGGTAGCGCGTACTCTGGCGCAGGCGTTCAAGTGCTGCGGGCAGTGGCAGGTTCATCTCCACCGGATTTTCAATCGGCTGCACTACCTGCGCCTCCAGGGTGGCGGCGCGGCCATCCCAGAAAAAGGCCGACCGGGCGCTCATGTTCGTAATAGCCGGGGTATTGCGCGATCCGGCCTGCCCGTCGACACCAAAACTCACCGCCGTAGTATCCGAAAAGGCAAAAGCCGGAATATGACAGGTGGCGCAACTGATGCTTTGATCTGACGACAAAATCGGATCTTCAAAAAGCAAACGCCCCAAGTCTTCGCTGCTCAACGGCGCTTTTTCAAGTGGCTGGTAGGCTGTCGGGAAAATAAAAAAGCCCGCGAAGAGGCCCAGGTACAAGAAAATACGATGCATAACGGGTGCAAAGATACGGATACCGCGGCTTGTCCGGGTAGAGGTTCTTGTCATTTGCCGGTGTGCTTTTCGTCATGCTGAACCGCGCCGTGTTGTGGCGTCCACCAATCAACGCGTCAGCACATCAATCACCGTTTTCACGGCCACAAAAATTGGCTCCCGCCCTTCTTTGGTGACCAGCGCAAGGGGATTGTCTTCATCTTCCAACACGGCTTCTTCGGCAAAAGCCAGCAGATCTTCCTGCGGCGTGTTTTCAAAAAAAGCATTCAGGCGATCGCGAAAATTCTTGGCGGTGCTTGCCTCCAGCATTTCATAGTTTTTTTCTTCGGCCTCTCCAATTACTTCTTCAGGCACCGTTTCGACCGGGCCGTTCACCTTTTGGTTGGCCATCCAGACGATGAGGGCTAGGTATTGCAGAAAACCCTGCTCATCGTCGGTAAGCAGGTGGAAGTTGTCGTCATTGAACAGGTAGGCCACCAAAACAGGCTGCTCTTCGGCAAACTGTTCCATGTGGCGCTCCGTTTGTTCGTCGCTCAGCGAATCCAGGAGATCAATGATCGAATCGATAATTTTTTCAGAAACAAATTTCATGTATCAAGCAGGGGTAATTGAAAAGGGGCGACAAAAATATACACTTGAACGCGAAAAAAATGGACTGTATTCCGACCTTTACCACCCCTGCCCGATTTGTCCCCTACCCATCCTAATCATTTTGGCATGTTTTTGTCAGCATACCGGCAACTGCATGATGACCTCATTTGTTTTTAAAACAGGCTCACACCTGTACTTACGCCTCGTTTAAGGTGCTGCATGCGATTATTTCGCCGCCCGTCTGACTGGTGTACAAAGCCAACTTTATACTGCTTATGCTTCGTGCTGCTCTTCTCGACATGTACAACGGCGAATCCAATCGCGGCATTCCCATGCTGAAATCGATGCTCGCCCGCTATGCCAATGTGCTCCGGTTTGATCATTTTGACGTGCGCGTAAAAAATGAACTCCCCGATCTTTCCTACGATATTTATTTGTTTTCCGGTGGCCCGGGCGATCCGTTGGAAGCCGGGGGCGCTTGGTTTAACCCGTTTTTTCAGCTCATGGAAGGCCTTTGGCAACTGAACAAGAACACGGTGGAGCCTGACCAGAAAAAGCATGTTTTTTTCATCTGCCATTCTTTCCAGATGGCCTGTCATCATTTTGGCCTGGGCGCAGTGAGCCAGCGGGCAAAAATGTCATTCGGCACCTACCCCGTGCATAAAACGCATTATGGAAAAGAAGAGGCCTTTTTCGAAGGCTTACCTGATCCGTTCTACATCGCCGATTTCAGGCGCTTTCAGGTGCTCCAGCCCAACCGCGAACGGTTTCACGCCATGGGAGCAAAAATTTTATGTTTGGAAACATTGGCGCCGCATGTGCATACCGAACGCGCCCTGATGGCCGTGCGCTTCAGCCCGGAGATGTTTGGCACCCAGTTTCACCCGGAGGCCGATCCGGCCGGCCTGCTGGAATATTTCCGGGAACCAGAGCGCAAAAATTCCATTGTGGAAGAACACGGCGAAGCCCGGTATTTCCGCATGATGCACGATCTGGCCAGTCCGTTGAAAATTCAGCGCACCTACGATACCGTTATTCCAAGCTTTCTGGAAAATGCAGTCGAACAGCTCACGCTATTGCCTGCCTGACGGAATTTTTTGAAAAACAATACGGCTATTCCGCTACCTTTTTCCGGATCAACACTTTCCGGCCTTCCATTTCGTACTGCAAGCCCAGCGGCTCGCATACCATGCGTAAGGCAAACGGAAGATCGTGGTGAATAAACACCCCGCTGAACCGCCGGCCTTCCATCCCGGAAGCACCAATGGAAATATTGTACTGGCGTTCCAACTCGGCAAACACCTCGTACACCGGTGCATCGGCAAAGCGGCTTTCACCTTGCATCCACGACGGCCAGGGGTCGACAATGGGTTCCAGCGGCGCCCACAAACCATCCCGGGCACTCGAGCGTTGCCCGGCGCGCAAGGCCTGCTTGATGCCTTTGTCAGTGGAGGCCTGGACCAGGCCGGTGTAACAGGCCACCACAAAAGCACTACCGCGATATTTTACGGTAAAAGATGTGCCAAGCACCTTCACCGAGCCGGATACTGTTTCCACCACAAAGGGCGCAAGACCTTTTTTTACCTGAAAAAACGCCTCGCCGAGCAAGCGGACCCGGCGCTCGGTTGTCCAGTTTCCTGGAACTATTTCGACCGACGAAACCGCATTTAGGCGCACCGTGGAGCCGTCGGGCAGTTCCACTGTTTTTTGTTCGCCAATGGCCGTAGCGGAAATTGAAGGACCGGCGGGCGCCGGTTGGAAAACCGTCCAGGCCAATAAAGCCAGGGAAAGCACCGCAGCACCGCCAACCAACCACCAGAGTATGTGCAATCTGGCGTTTTTTTCAGGAGCCTCCGATGCAGGAATACGGCCCAGCAAGTCTTGAATTTCCGCTTCGGACAAACTTTTGGGCTCTCTGAGACCCAGCAAACGCCGGAAAACAGGAAAGTACGGATGCCGTTCAACAACCTGGCGGTCGGCATCGGAAAGATCGCCTTTGATCCAGCGGGCGAAGAGCGCATTATGGCGGAATGCGTTTTCCATCTTTGGATTTTCTTAACGCATTTTAAGGGAATAAATTTTACTTTGGTGTATTCCACCGGTCTAACCGCACGTTAAATGCACTGAACCAAACCCACCAGGCGTATGAGCCATTTAGACAGACGTACCTTTTTAGCCCTTGGTAAAAAAACCGCCCGACCCACCCAAACCATCACCGATCAAACACTTGTGCCGATTCCTGTTGCGCTGGAAGCCCAAATGGCGGCCCGGGCAGAGAACCCTCCCACATCAGGGCTGGCGCCCTATTCGGGCCCCTGGACGAAGTCCGAAGTGCTTCACCTGCTGCGCCGTACCCTTTTCGGGCCTGTGAAAGCCGATGTGGATTATTTCATGGGAAAATCAATGCTGGATGCGGTCAATGAAATTCTGTACACGCCGTACACCCCGCCGCCCGAACCGGTGAACGATTACAACAACCCCAATTACACCGACCCGACGGTGCCCTTCGGCCAAAGTTTTCTGAACGCGCCGTATGAACCCGGCGCCGAATTTTACCGCCTCGAAAGCGTGCGCGCCTGGTGGATTCGCCAAATGATGGACAGCGGCCGCAGCATCCGCGAGAAAATGACGCTTTTCTGGTACAACCACATCCCCGTCCAATTCTCGGAAGCGCCCTTCGGCAGCATGCTCTACCGCTACAACAAACTATACCGCGAGCAGGCGCTGGGCAATTTTAAAACCATGATGCGGGCCATCACCCTCGACCCGGCCATGCTGATTTACCTGAACGGCTACCTGAACTCCGCATCGGCGCCCGACGAAAATTATGCGCGTGAAATCCAGGAACTTTTCGTCATAGGCAAAGACCTGCCCGATCACTTCACCGAAGACGACGTCAAAGCCGCTGCCCGGTTGCTCACCGGCTGGCGTACCGACGGCTTCACCACGTTTTTCTTTCCTACGGAACACGATCTTGGGGACAAGCAGTTTTCCGCTTTTTACGGCAACCGGCTGATCAAAGGCCCGGGTCAGGTTGACCCCAACGCCGGCAATGTTGAACTGGATGCATTTCTCGACATGCTGTTCGACCACCCGGAGGCCGCCCGGTATGTGTGCCGCAAGTTGTACCGCTTTTTCGTGTACCACGAAATCGATGCACAAACCGAGCAAAACGTCATTGAACCGCTGGCGCAAATTTTCCGCAACAACAACTATGATATTCTCCCCGTACTCGATGTATTGTTCAAGAGCGAGCACTTTTTCGATGTGCTGAACCGCGGGGCAATGATCAAAAGTCCGGTGGATATGGTTGTCGGATTATTTAAACTCTTCGGCATCAACCTGCCCGGCAATGCGGATTTGCTCGACAACTTTGCCATCAGCCTTCAAATGGGCGTTCGCATGGCCGACATGCTGCAACAGCCCGGCGACCCGCCCAACGTGGCCGGTTGGCAGGCATATTACCAAAAACCGTTTTTGGATAAATTGTGGATCAATACCGCCACGCTGCCCGAGCGCGGCCGGTTTACCGACACGATGGTGTTTGCCGGAATTTTCGGCTTCAACAACCGCGCCGTGATCGACCCGTTGGCCTGGGCAAGTACGCTCAGCGACCCCGCCGACCTGAACACGCTGATCGACGAATCGCTCGAACTGCTGTTTGGCCTGCCGGTTTCGCAAACCGTGAAAAACTCGTTTAAGCCCATTTTGCTCTCGGGTTTGCCCAATGATTCCTACTGGACGATCGCCTGGGAACTTTGGGAAGCCAACCCGGGTGATCAGATGCTCGCCGGCGCCGTGCGTACGCGCCTTCAGGCTTACCTGTACCGGGTGCTTCAAATCGAGGAAACGCACTTGATCTGATCCACGGTAAACACCGGTTGAAATCCACATTTTTTTTCAAAAACAATTCAAGCATGAAACGCCGAAATTTTCTGAAAAATATAAGTGCCGGGGTGGCTATTCCATCGCTGGTCAATGGTTTTGGGGTGCGCGCCTTTGCAACAAATCCGTTTGCAAAATTTATGGAAGGTCTGAGCACCGACACCGACCATGTGCTGGTGGTCATCCAACTCGAAGGCGGCAATGACGGGCTCGGTACCCTCGTACCGCTCGACCAATACGATAAATTATTCAATGGCCGGGCAAACGTCCTCCTGCCCGAAGACAAACTCCTGCCGCTCACCAATGCCACCACACTGGGCATGCACCCGGCGCTTAGCGGCCTGCAAAACCTGTACAACGACGGACAGGTCCGCATTGTCCAAAATGTTGGTTACCCAAATCCCAGCCTGAGCCACTTCCGGGCCACGGATATCTGGATGTCGGGTTCGAATGCCGATGAGTATTTTCCCAACGGTTGGGCAGGCCGTTACCTGGCCTATGAATATCCCAATTTTCCGATCGATTACCCGAATGCCAACATGCCGCATCCGCTGGCCATCGAAATCGGTAATTCCATGTCGCTGAGCCTCATGGGTCCGCAAACGGGCATGGGTTTCGTAATCCCCAGCACCGGTGATTTTTACAACCTGCTTGCCGGCGTGCAAGACCCTGCGCCCAATACCCCGGCCGGCGAACAACTGGCCTACATCCGGCTGATCGCGCAGCAATCCAGGGTATACGCGCAATCCATCATTGATGCCTCCAATGCCGTCACCGACCAAAAAACGTATCCGGATACGCCGTTGGCCGCAAAACTCAAAGTGATTTCCCGGCTTATTGCGGGTGGCATGAAAACTCGGTTGTACATGGTTAGCATCGGCGGTTTTGACACGCACGACGAGCAGGTGGACCCCGACGATCATACCCTCGGTATCCATGCCGGATTGCTGAAGCAACTCGGCGATGCCATCAAAGCGTTCACCGACGACCTGAACTACCTCGGCACCGACGACCGGGTGGTGGGCATGACGTTCTCTGAGTTTGGCCGCCGGATCACCAGCAATGCCAGCGGCGGCACCGACCACGGCGAGGCCGCGCCCATGTTTCTTTTTGGGAAACCCGTTTCAGGGGGTGTGACCGGTTCGAATCCGCAAATTCCGCAGGCGCCCACGGTATTCGATAACCTGCCCATGGAATATGACTTCCGCTCGGTGTATGCCTCGGTGTTGCGCGACTGGTTTTGCGTGCCTCAAGACGATATTCCGGGAATTTTGCTGCACGACAAGCCTTTCATCGATCTCTTCGAAGCCGGCGTGCCCTGTGTCTCTACCGCCACGCACGACGCCAACCAAACCGCCGGGAAATCGCTGTTAAAATGCTGGCCCAACCCGGTGCGCGATACCCTGACACTGGAGTATCAGACTGCGGGCGGTATTGCAATGGTTCAAATTTTGGATGCTTCCGGTAAAGTTCTGGCAACGCCGGTGAACACCTGGCAACCCAAAGGCACGTACCAGGAAAACTGGAATGCGGCACACTTGCCGCCGGGCACGTATTTCTGCCGTTTTGTCAATGAAAGCCGGCAGCAAACGAAGATGGTGGTGAAGGAATAGCCGAATAAGACGGGGGGCAGAGTACTCATCCCGAATGATATTACAACCCGTGACGGCCCTCAGGTTTTCATTTCCTGAGGGCCGTTTTTATTTATTCACTGCGCAATTCTTTTTCAGGTTTTATCTTTAACCTTGTATCGATACCAGCATTTCACCCCTGTCGCCGCACATAAGTGTATCTGACTTTGGCTGCAACATTTCACTTGATAAAACTTGGCAAATACAGCGTCTTGTCGCTATTGGTGTTGCTAAACCTGCTACCGCTTTCGGCGCAGGAGTACATTGCCAAGGTGCAGCACTATGGCGTAGAACAGGGATTGTCGCACCGGCAGGTTAATGCCATTTTTCAGGACAGCCGGGGCTTTGTTTGGATCGGCACCCCTAACGGACTCAACCGTTTTGACGGATACAATTTCCGGCAATACACAAAAGAAAAAAACGGACTGTATTTCAATTACATACAGGAAATTTCGGAGGATGCAGATGGTTGGCTATGGTTGGTGGAACAGGAGCAAAAAAGTATTTGCCTGTTTCACCCGGACCGGGGCGAGGTGCTTTCTTTTGAAGAAAAATTCGGAAAAACCGACAGCCTGTTTGCCCGCCGGCGCTTTGAATATAAAATACTGAACGACGAAAACGGGGCAATATGGTTACCCTCCGACGGCGGCGAAACGCTGTTCCGCTATCATCCTGCGAGCGGCATTCAGGCCATTCCAATAGATGGCGCTTTGGGTAAAATGCATCCAATATGTTTTTCCGACCGAAAAACGCTCTGGGTATCTTCAGAAAATCCCCGGGCTATCCTGGAGTTTGACCTGAAAGGCAAGGTTTTACAGCGGTACGATAATGCATGGTTGAACGGCGATTGGGCCTTGTCGGACGACTGTATGCTGTTATTTACCCGAAAACCTGGAGGCGTCAAGCCGCTCGTCTTATTCGACCTCAATGGTGGCGTTTTGCCTTACCAGCCTGTGATCGGGGAACCGTCACCCTATCCGGCACTTATTTTCCCTTTCGACAACAAAGGTAAGTTCGTTGTGCACGACAGGCTCGTGGATGCACAAGGCCACACGCTTGCGCAATGGGAGTTTGCCCAACACGACCGAAGTAACTTCATGTGGCGGGGCTACCTGGTGGACCGTGCCGGCAGATATTGGCTGGGCGACGATTTCGGTTTTTACATTTTACAAATCAAACCAAACCGCTTTAGCCATCTTTTTTACCAAAAATCGGCAAAACCAGGTCTGGGCAACAGCATACGCGGTATCGTAGCCACTCACGAAAAAGTATATGCAAATCTGGAAAATTCCGGTCTTTTTGAACACGACCAACGCCGCGGGCAAAACCGGTGTCTTGTGGCAATCCCCAACGGTTCGGGCAACTTCGCGCTGGCCCTTTCTAAAAATGGCGAACTACTCTCCGGGACCCGAAACGCATTTTTCCGTCTGAAACCGGATGGAACGGTGATTGAAAAAATTCAGACTGATTTCGATGTCTGGGCTTTTTGTGAGGATGATTCCGGCACACTCTGGCTCGGTTCTTCGACCAACGGGCTGCATAAACTCCCCCCCGGCGCCTCAACACCAATTCCTTTTGTCCGTTACAACGGTTTCGACGCACTGGCCTCCGCGTTTATCCTGCACATTGAGCAGGTTGCCGCCGGCTTGCTGTGGGTGTGCGCCAGCAACGGCTTTTACAAGGTGCACCCGCAAAAAGGCGTCCTCGCGCGATACTGGCCAGGCGGAACGGGCGAGTATTTTTTGCCCGCCGAAAATTTTCTGCATTTTCACCTGGACGCCGACGGGGTGTTCTGGCTCGCCACCTCGACCGGCTTGCTGCGGGTAGCGTCTGTACCAGACAGCGACGGAAGCCGGCGGCTCAGGTGGGACGAACATACCGGCAAATGGTTCAACCGCTCCAACAAACTGTCGAACGAGTTTATTTATGCCGTTTACGAGGATAAAACAGGCCGGCTCTGGTTGCCTACCGACCATGGCATCATTTGTCTGAACAAAAAAACGGAGGCTGTCAAAACCTACTTCGTGTCCGACGGTCTCTCCGACCCGGAGTTTAACCGCAAGGCCCATTTTCAGGCGTCCGACGGTACACTTTACTTTGGCGGTCTGAACGGTATCAACGTTTTTAATCCCGCCGATTTTCCGGAAGTAACCGACACACTGGCTGGTATTCCGCTGGTACTCACGGCTTTTCATCAATTTGACGGAAAACAAAACCGGCTGTCGGACCGTACCTACGAACTGCTGCAAACCACTGAAATCCGCCTTCGCCCGGATGACCGTTTTTTTAATATCGAACTTGCCCTGCTGAGTTTCGATGAGCCGCAACTTATCCAGTATGCCTGGAAAATCGATGGTTTGGACAAAGACTGGCACTACCAAAAAGAGCGGCAGATCAATTTCGGCGGGCTGCCGTACGGCGTCTACACATTGCGCATCAAAGCGCAAGCGCCCAACGGGCAAGGGTCAGAAAAAGAATTGACGTTCACCGTGCGGGTATTGCGGCCCTGGTATTTGCAAACCTGGTTTTTGGCGCTGGTTGCGTTTTTGCTGAGTTTGGGCATACGCGGCTACATTCACTGGCGCAACCGGCAGCATATCCAGGAACAAAAAAAATTGGAAGGCATGGTGGAAAAAGCCACCGAGCGCATCGAACTTGACAAGCGAACTATCGAAAAACAGGCGGAGGCATTGCGGCAACTGGACAAGGTGAAATCCAACTTTTTTGCCAACGTAAGTCACGAACTGCGCACGCCCCTGACCTTGATGTTGGGCCCTATTTCGTCTATGCTGAAAAGCGGCCAACTGAACAATCGCAATTTTACCTACGCCAAACTCGCCCAACAAAACGGCTCGCAACTCCTGAATCTCGTGGGCGAAATTCTCGATTTGCAAAAACTGGAATCCGGTAAACTCGAACTGCATCCTAAACCAATACTGCTTTATCCCTTTTTGAAACGCATCGCCGCCCAGTTTGAAAGTCTCGCGCAAAACAAATCCATTGCGTTCGTCTTCCTTTACCGCGCCGAAAAACGCCTGCAAATTGAGGTCGACACCGCCAAACTGGAACTAGTGCTCAACAACCTGTTGTCCAATGCCATGAAATTTACGGGTACGGGAGGCCGGGTGGAGTTTAAAGCAGAAGACCTGGCGCACAGCATTCGTTTTACGGTGACAGACTCGGGCAAAGGCATTCATCCCGATGATTTACCGCATATTTTCGACCGCTTTTTTCAAAGCCAACAAGCCGACGCGCCCCGCGAAGGCGGCACCGGGATTGGCCTTGCTTTGGTAAGGGAACTTTCCGTTTTGTTCAACGGCAGTGTGGAGGCCAAAAGCCCGGTGGCCGATGGAAACGGCGCAGCTTTTACCTTTGAATTTCCCAAAACGGAGGTTATGGGCGCGGCAACTTCCGCCGCTGATGAAAATCCTGAACCTGTGCACGATGCCTTTGTTCCCATCGTCGAAACGGCAAGCGACGACCTGGGAAAACCAACAGTTCTCCTGGTCGAAGACAACCGCGATTTGCAGATGTATGTGCAGACCCTGCTTTCGGAAAAATACCGCGTTGTTGTCGCCGAAAATGGGCAACAGGCACTGGAATGGTTGGCAAACGGCGCGGTTCCGGCGATCATTGTCAGCGATATTATGATGCCCCTGATGGATGGGTTTCAGCTGTTGGAACGCTTGAAATCTGCCGATCAATACCGGCACATTCCGGTTGTGATGCTGACCGCCCGCGCCGATATGCAGGACAAACTCCGCGCGCTGCGCATTGGCGTGGATGATTATCTGCTCAAACCGTTCGAGGAAGAGGAATTGCTGACACGGGTGGAAAACCTGCTGCTACGTCAACAAAACCGTTATTCCCAAAACCCGGATGAAAAAGACAAAACAGCTGCTGTGCCCTGCATTTCGGAAGCCGACAGCGAGTGGTTGTCCGAATTGGAAATTTGGGCGCAGGCAAATTTGCAAAATGAATTCCTCAGTGTGAGTACAATGGCGCACCAGGTTTCCATGAGCGAGCGCCAACTGCTACGCCGCTTGCGCGAACTCACGGGACTTTCGCCGCAACAGTATATCGCTGAAATACGCCTGCAAAAAGCACGCGACCTGCTCGAACGTGGGGCTGTTCGCTCGGTGGCAGAAGCCGCCTATGCCGCCGGATTCGGCCACCCCAAAGTGTTCTCCCGCACCTACCGGGCGCGGTTTGGCCGACTCCCTTCCACCTATTTTTGAGGTTTTTTCTGAAAAAATGTCCGATTTCGTGTCCGTTTTGTCGGATTTGGTACCTGTTACCCCCCACACCTTTGTAACCGTTCGGCACTTGGCCCGACGCCGTTTCAACAGGTCTATTTTTCCAACAAATATCAATTCTAAACAATTATGAAAAAGATGCGATTCCTGCTCCCCTGCATTGCCTTTTTTCTGTTTTTCCAGCAGACCATATATGCCCAATCTGCCAAACTTGGCATCCAGGGCATCCTCAAAAAATCCAATGGCAATGCCGTGGACGACGACACTTACCAGCTCACGTTTAAACTGTACAACGTGGCGACAGGCGGTTCAGCCCTATGGCAAGAAACGCAAGACGATGTGGAAGTGGCCAGCGGCATTTACACCGCCACGCTCGGCACCGTGAACCCGCTCAGCATACCTTTCGATGAAACCTACTACCTCGGCGTGACGGTAGGCGCTTCCTCCGGTGCGGAAATGCTGCCTCGCATTCAACTTACCACCGCGCCCTACGCCCTCTCGCTGATTGGGCAGAGCAACCAATTTCCCAGCAGCGGCATCGTGAAAGCCGACAATGAAATTATTGCAGGCAAACTCACCGTCGGTCAGGCAAACCTGCATGCCACCAACCATGCCATTATGGCAATCGGCGGGATGCTTGCCCGGGGCGGCGCGCCGGGAGGTAGTGGCGGCAGCAACAATGGCTACGCTTTCGCCGGCAATGGCGGTGACAACGACAGTGGCTTGTTTTCGACCGCCGATGGCCAGGTTTCGCTGTATACCAACAATGCAGAACGCCTTAAAGCGACTACAACCGGCGTGGAAATCACCGGGAACCTGACCTCCACCACAACGGTGCTCACCGTAAACGACAACCTGAACCTGACTACAGGCAATACCTTGCAATACAACGGTTTGAGCGACTGGCGACTGGTAGACCGCGATGACTTCCTGAGCGGCAGTTTGGACGGTTGGGGCGGTACGACTGCCCTGAACAACAGCACAACCGCCACCATTGAAAATGTTACGTTAGGCACCTTTAACGGAAATTCGATTCGCCCAACCACTTCCAATACCCACTGCCTGAAAAAGACGTTCAACCTTGCCTCTGCCGGGTCTTACAGTTTTGTTAAAATAAAATTCAAGTATTATTACATAGACAGCTGGGATTCGGACGATACCGCGATCGGCGGCTTTGCCACCTCGACGAATGGCACCAATGCCAATATCTGCTGGATGAACTCCGCAGGTGTATATTCTACCGCAGGCGCCAACCCCGCCAACTACACGGGGAGCACATCGTACTCAGACGGCGCTTGTATAGGCGAAATGGTGGCTGCGACGAGTTCAACGTCTTTTGTCGTCTTTTTCGGAATGCGGGGCGATAGTGGAATCAGTGACGAACGTTATGGCATTGGCAACATCGAAGTTTGGGTACGGTAAATCACCGTAAACCGCATTTTTTCACCGTCAACTACCGACCCAACTGTCATGAAAAATATACTTTTCACAATCAGCCTGCTGTGCGGGTGCTGTTGCCTTGCGCCCAATCTTCATGCGCAAAATGTCAACTGCTCCGACGGCACCGTCACCGGCACTGAAACCTATTCGGGTACTGTTTTTTTCAACTACGGCAGCATCACAAACTCCATAAGCCTTAAAAACCGCACCACTACCTCGGTGGGAGAAACCTTCATCGGTGACTATTTTGGGCAACTATTCAATGGCGTCGCGGGATTTTACAGCCGTTTCCTGCTGCCGCCCACGCCGCCACAAGTCACTGCTACCGAAGGCGATTTGGAAGATCGTATCCAGATTGAATGGACGGTTGACCCGCTTAGCCCGTCGCCTGAATTGGGCTTCAATATCTACCGCGACAACGCTTTTATCGGTCATGTGGACAAAGAGATCCGCATTTTCGTGGACTTCAACGTGCAGGCGGGCAAATTCTACAACTATCAGGTCACGGGCGTGAACAGCTTCGGCGAAGGGCGCAGAGGCAGCGGCCTGGGCTTTCTCAATCCCAACGGCACTGTGACCGGGCAGGTCAAAACCTTCAACGGCAGCCCCGTGGTGGATGCTGAAATCACGCTGACCCCTACACTCGGCGCCGCACTGGAGTTTGGCGGCGACGACATGGCCTTTGCTCCCTTCAACCCGGCCTTCCTTTCGCCCAAATGGTCGGTGAGTTGCTGGGTAAAAATCGGCGCGGGCAATCCCGCCGCCGGAGGTGCCATTCTCGACTTTGGCAGCCCGACGAACAAAAACTGGTGGCTGACCACCAACGGCGCCGCCAAAGGGGTGAAGTTCAACGTCGGCGCACAATCCCTTGCGCACAATTTTACCACCAACCCCGACGGCTGGCATCACGTGGCAGCCACTTACAGCGGCACATCCCTCCTGCTTTATGTGGATGGCGCCCTCACCGGCACCGTCACGGCGCCCATCTCGACAGACACCTTGCCGCTTTTCTTCGGGCGCAGGCCCAGCGGGGCAAGCAATTTTTTCACGGGCAATCTGGACGACGTGCGCATGTTCAATCGCCAGCTTTCGCAAACAGAAATCAACCAGTTCAAAAACCGCACGGTCAACGCTGACGCGAATGGTTTGGCGGCTTACTGGAAACTGGACGAAGGCGTCGGCTCAAAAGCATACGACATTTCGCCCAACGACCTGAAAATTTACCTCTGCGGCCCCAATTGGACTGCCGACCGCCCCAACGTGGTGAACGGCGCCGTGACCGACGAAACGGGTTTTTACAAAATAGAAGGCATCAACTACGGCGCCGGCACCATTTTCACCGCCACGCCTTCCAAAAAAGTATTCAACAACTACGCCCTCGAATTTAACGCCGCCAATTCGGAATACGCCGTGCTGACCGATTCGGTGCTGCTTGGCGCCCAAAACGCAAGCCTGGAAATGTGGGTGCAAAATTTTGAAAACACGTCCGGCTTCCGCACCCTGCTGGCCAACGAAGCCGGCTCGGGCACACCCGTATTTCTCCGGTTTAACCTGACCAATGGCGATATCAGCATGAATATGGCCGGAGTGACCAAAACCTTTGGCCCGTTGGGCGCCGGCTACCGCCACATAGTCGTAAACATGGCAAAAAACGGCGCATCCACCGATGTCTCCGTTTACAACAACGGCATGCTGGTTTCTACCCAAAACTACGCCGTGGCAATGCCGAATTTTGGATTGCAAACCTGGCAGGTCGGCGCGCGCAAAACTGCTACCGGCAACGACCAGTTTTTCAGCGGCTTGATGGATGAAGTAGCCTTTTATGATACCTTGCTCACGCTGCCTGAAATTCAACTGAACTATGCCAACGGCGTGAACCCCACCCATCCGCGCCTGCGCTCCTGGTTCCCGTTCAACGAAAGCCGCGGCGCTGTGGTAGAAGACATCGGTCAGGCCCGTACGGGCAAAGGAACCGTGCATGGCGCGCTGTGGAGCTCGGTCACGGGCATCACCTCGGCTTTGATGCACCAATTTCAGCCGGACAAACAACTCGTGACGCTCAACGCCAGCAATACCAGCACCGACAAAATTGATTTTACCGACCTGAGCACAGTGGCCGTGACAGGCTTTGTGCGCTACGACGGCACCAACTGTTTTGCCGAAGGCGTGGAAATCCTGGTGAATGGAAGTTCTAATATTCCGCCCGTGTTTACCAATAGCGAAGGCCGTTTTGTGGTGGATTTAGAGCCGGGCGCTTCGGCTACGCTCAGCCCGAAATTTAAAAACCACACGTTCGCGCCGGCCTCATGGCAGGTCAGCAACGTGGTATCGCCGGTGGCGGGCATCCTGTTCCGCAACCTCACCAAACGCTCGGTGCGCGGCGAATTGGTCGGCAACGACCGGTGCCGGCGCAGCATCATAGAGCGCACGGCTATTGTAAAAATGAAAGTGGAAACGCTTGACGAGTGTTTTTCGCGGGAAATTATTTTGAATGACCCGATCAACAACCTCATTGACACCTCCGGCAAATTTTTCTTCGACAACCTGCCGCCCATCCCGATGACGGTGAAGTTGACAGAGCATTCCAACGGAACTATCCTGAACTATTTCAGCGGCCCGGCAGGTGCACCGACGACTGATTTGACGGAAAAAAGCGACACCGTTGATTTCATTTATTATTCCAAACCGGAAATCGAAATCTCGATGCTCGACACCAATCATTGCGGGCAACAAATGCTCGAACAATCGGATAAATACGTCCTTGATTTTCGCGTATTCCAGCCCTATCACGGCGGCGTGTGCTATTTGGACACAGCGGAACTGCGCATCGACAATGAGCTCTCCGACCTGCCATCCTACGACACGCTGATGACCGAGGGCAAATTGCGCTACCGTTTCACCGCCGGGCAGCCCAACCTCGTGCCGCCACACCTGAAAACCCTGACCGTGTTGGCGATGGCCGATGGCGAGGACAATACCGCCACAACCTCGGCGGTAGTGCTCGGCAAACGCCCGCGCAATATCAACTTCGCCTCCACCACGCCCGAAATCCCCATTCTGATTCTCCGCGACCCGCCCGGAGACGCCAGCAGCGCGTTTATTGAAAAAGGAAAAACAGTGTGCAATGGCTGGTCCATCAACGCGGCCAGCTCGGTTGCCGGCACGGACGAAACTACCGTGGCCATCGGTCTTGAAACGGAAATCGCTACCGGCATCGGCGTGGAAAAAACCTTCAAGGTGGACGTAACGAACAGCTCCACTTTTGGCGTGACCGGCACCGTTGCCTCCAGCGTGACCGAATCTATGGAAACCTGTGTCACGGCCAACGAACTTATTTCCACCAGCGACGGCGACGGCATTATCGGCGACGACGCGGATGTGTACATGGGCGGCGCGCTCAATCTGCTGTTCGGCATCACCGACGATTTGCGTTTTGACAGCCTGGCTTGCAATTATTATCGCGATACCGGCGTGGTTGTTTTTCCTGAAAAATTCCTCACCACGTTCATTTATACGGACTATCAAATCCGGAACGTCGTCATCCCGAACCTCGACGGCATCGGCGACACCACTTCGGCCAATGCATGGCGCGACATTTTGGCACTCAATGAAGATTTGAAAGAAAAAGCGGCTTTCGAGCGGAATTTCTCTTTCGACGCCGGTGTGGTTTATGAAAACTCCACGACCACTGAAACCACGAAAAGCCAGGCCATCGGCATCGCGGTAGAGGTGTCGAACACCATCGCGGAAGAATTGGGACTTGAAGTGGACGGTATCGGCGTGACCCAGACGTTTGCGCTCGAGTTGACTTTTGGCGTGGAAACCGAGTTCAGCGATGCAACGACCAACGCGCTGACCGTCGGATACACATTTTCCGACGACGATATTGGCGACAACTACACGGTGGATGTGAAACAGGACAAGGTGTACGGCACGCCGGTTTTCAAAACGATTTCCGGCAACACATCCTGCCCCTACGAACCGAACACCGTACCGCGCGACGGCGTGAACATGACGGTCAACCAAACGGCTATTGCCAACATATCGGCCAATGCGCCCGCCGTGTTCCGGTTCACCATCGGCAACATCAGCCAGACCGATGAAGAACGCGAATATGTACTGGCTTTAAACCCGGCCAGCAACCCCGACGGAGCCGTCGTCAATATTCAGGGTCTGGGTGCTTCCGTACCGTTCAGTTTGGAGCCGTTTGGCAACCAGGAAGTCATCGTGACGGTGGAGCGCGGCCCGGTTGCTTATGATTATGTTGACCTCGAATTCGTGCTGTACAGTGCTTGCGAAGGCATCGGCAGTGACGATCCGAATTTGGCGAAAACCATCAAAGTCAGCGCTTTTTACATCGAGCCTTGCAGCCCGATTGACATCAGCTCACCCACACAAAACTGGGTGCAGACACCGGCAGACGGCAACACGATGTTCATCACGCTCAACGATTATGACCGCACCGACCCCGACCTTGAGTTAATTCGGGTGCAATACCGCAGAACGCAGGGCGACGGAATTTGGATAAACATCACGGATGTGCCCAAGGCCGACCTCGACCCCGTTTTTGAAATTGTGCAGTGGAACACCGGTATTTTGAAAGACGGCTTGTATGAAATTCGCGCCATCACGCAGTGCTTCGGCAGCCAGAACGCGGGCATCTCACACGTCATTCAAGGAAAGTTTGAACGGGAGCCGCCTGAAATTTTCGGCACCCCCGAACCTGCCGACGGTGTGCTTTCGCCGGGCGACGAAATCAGCATCACGTTCACAGAGCCGATCCGCTGCGACCAAATCATCCCGGCCGATTTTTTCAACAACAACAACGTGGGTCTGTACGACGTGGCCACCAACACGCTGATTGATGCCGTCATCACCTGTTCCGGCGATAAAATCATCATCGTGCCGAATGTGCCGAACCAATTTATTGACAACAAATTCCTGCGCGTGGAGGTGAACGACATCAGGGATTTGGCCGGCAACAATTTCACCGGCGTGGAGTGGGAATTCTTCGTGGACCGGAATTTGCTCGACTTTGAGGGCAGCAACGTGGACGTGACAATGTACGAAGGCGAGGAAAAAGTCGTGTTGCGCACCCTCACCAACGTCGGGGGGGGCATCGCTACCTTCCAAATCAGCGGCTCGCCGAGCGTACCGGCCATTCCGGACCCGTTGCCCGTGCCGGATTGGTTCAACGTGTTCCCGAACATCGGCTCTTTGCTGCCCGGTGAAGAGGTAGCCATCACGTTCAAATTTGACAACAACCTCCCGCAGGGATTGTACCGCGACACAATTTATTTCAACAACGCACAAGGTGACGAGCGGGTCATTGTCAATTTGCGCGTATTGTGCCCGCCGCCCGATTGGGACTTCGACCCCGGCACTTATCCGCATTCCATGAACATGACCGCCAAGCTCAACATCGAAGGCGATTTGTCGGAAGACGAAGAGGACATGGTGGGAGCGTTCATTGATGGCGAACTGCGCGGTTCCTGCCACATCCGCTACTTGCCCGCGCTGGACGAGTACATGGCTTTTATGACCATTTACGGCGACACCAGCGACCAGAACAAACCTATCAACCTGGAAATATGGGATGCCTCCGAATGCCTGCGCTATGGCGAGGTGATAGAGCAATTCGTGTTTGAGGTGGACAATGTGGTGGGTACGGTCGGCAATCCGCTCATACTGCACACGAACAGTCAGGTGCGCCGCGACATTCCGCTGAATGCGGGCTGGAACTGGATTTCGTTCAATCTCGCACTGCCCGACCCCGCCCTGAACCCCGCGCTGGCTTCGTTGGAGCACCCGGAAAACGACTTGCTAAAAGCGCAATCGAGTTTTGCCTTATTCTTTGGCAACGAATGGGTTGGCTCTTTAAATGCCGTAAACAACGCCAATATGTTCCAATACCGCGCCGATGTACCCGACACGATTCGCATGGTGGGCGGCCTGATCGACCCGGCTACGGTGGCTATCCCTATCGCTACCGGTTGGAACTGGATCGGCTACGTGCCAAACTACGCACTGCCGGTGAGCACCGCACTCGCCGGGTTGCTGCCCGTCAATGGCGACATCATCAAAGGGCAAACAGCTTTTGCGCAATATCTCGCCGGTTTTGGCTGGCTGGGTTCGCTCCAATTCCTGGAACCGCCGAAAGGTTATCAGTTGAAAATCAGTGCGCCGGGCACGTTGACCTACCCGCAACAAAATTTTGCGGGCGACATCGTGACCGCGCGCGGCAAACCCACGCCAATTTCCAGTCATTGGGTGGTAGACCCGGCTCAATTTGAACATTCCATGACGTTGGTGGGCATGCTTTCCGTCAATGGCGAAAACGCGACGCAGGAACAGCAGGAGTTGGGTGCTTTTGCGGGGGCCGAATTGCGCGGCGCGGCACAGGCTATTTACATCGAGCCCTTGCAGGCATACCTGTTTTTCCTGACGGCCTACGCCAATGCTGCGGGCGAGCAATTGACCTTCAAACTTTTTGACGGCGCGACCGGCCAGGTGCACGAATTGACCGAAAAAATGTACTTCGCAGCCAACCTGCATCAGGGCGAAATCGAAGCTCCCATGCCGTTTACGCTGCAAACCAGCAGTTTGGCCGACACGGAAGCGCTGCAATTCCTGGATGTGCGGCCCAACCCATTCGGCGACGCGACTTCCGTTCTGTTCCGTTCTAAACAGCCGCAAGACGTGCAGATTTCCATCGCCGACGTGGCCGGCCGTATCCTGTTGCAGCAAAAAATGGCGGCAATGGCGGGTCTGAACACTTTCCGGCTGGATGCCGGCGCCATCCCGTCCGGGCTGTATTTCGTACGCCTCGAAAGCAGCGAGGGCGCGGCGGTACGGAAAGTGGTGAAAGAGTGACAAACTTGGATGATGTGGGTCAGGTAGCCTGGGCTGCCTGATTCACACCATCCTGTGTTTTTTTTAAAAAACCTTTTGAATCACGTTCAAAAATGTTTTCCATGAAAAAACAAGCTAAAAAGCGGTTGCTGTGGGCGTTGCTGCTGTGGGTAAATTTGTCGGCAAACGCCCAGCCCGACTGGAACGTCAACCCCGCCGCGTTTCAATACAGCATGACGTTGGTGGCGCAACTTCAAGTCAATGATTTGCCCAACGGTTTGCCCAACAACCACTTGGCGTTTTTTTCTGATGGGCAAATCCGGGGTTATGCCACGCCCGTGAGTTTCAACGGGCAAGCCTACTATTTTGTCAATCTTTATTCCAACCAATACAAAGACGACACGCTCTACATCCGGGCTTACCTCGCCAACGAGCAAAAAATTTATGAATCGCCGGATACGATGGTATTCAGACACCACCAGAATATGGGTACCATCGGCGAGCCGTTTCAAATTCATTTGTATTTGGGCGAACGCCCGCTGATTTACACCTTGCCGACGGTGAGTTACATGGAAAACACCTGCCCGGACATCCTCGATGTGGAGGCAACCGACAACCTGAACAGCGAAGGCGACGGCCTGACGTACAGCGTTGCGGGTGGAGCGGATTCCGACCGATTCAGCATTGACCTGCAAACGGGGCTGCTGTCGTGGTTCAATTTTGCGCCCGACGCAGCCATACCCGAAGATGCCGACGGCGATAACCGGTATGAGGTGCTGGTGCGCGTCACCGACGCGTCGGGGCTTTTTGACGAACAGCACATCACCGTCACTGTCGTGAACAGCACACTACTACCACCCTTGGTTTGTCCCGACGACCTGGCCCTGGCGAGCAGCGACAACGGCCCGGGTGATTGTGGCACGACGACCGACCAAACAGCCATCCCCCTGCCCAATACTTGCGCCGCGAGTGCCCTGACATATCAACTGAGCGGCGCTACCACCGGCAATGGCATCGGTCTTGTGCCTTCAGACCAAATGTTTCTGAAGGGGCTGACGACGGTGTATTAGTTTCAAAATTCAGGGGGCAACATTAGTGAATGTGCCTTCTTTGTGACGGTGCAAGACGACGAACCGCCTACACTCAGCTGCCCCGGCGACCTGACGGTTTCGCCCAATTTGTTCAACCCCTGCGCTGCTATGGTCGGTGACATTAACGCCGGATTTAGCGACAATTGCCCCGGAACGACCTTGTCCTACGCGTTCAGCGGCGCCACAAACGGCGGCGGCAGCGGTCAGGCCGGCGGTCAGACGTTCCTGCTTGGCGCCACGACGGTGACGTACACCGTGATTGACGGGACCGACCTGAGCACAAGTTGTTCGTTCACAGTGACGGTTTCCAATTGCAATACCGAGTTCGCCGGCTCCATCCTGTGGGAACACGACGGGTCGAGCGGAGTGAAAGATGCGACGGTCAGCCTCACCGGCAGCGCCACGGGCAATGACCTGACGGACCTAAACGGCGATTACCTGATCTCCCTGCCGTACCAGACGGGCAATTTCGTTTTAAAACCCACTAAAAACATCAACAAAACCAACGGCCTCACCTCCGCCGACGTCACCGCCATCCAGCAACATATTACGAACATCAGCCCCCTCCCGGTGCCCTTCAAACGCATCGCCGCCGATGTGAACAAGAGCAATTCGATTACCTCGCTCGACGCCACGCTCGTCAATCAGGTGCTGCTGGGCAACCCGCAAGCCAATGCCATTTTCAATACCTCCTGGCGTTTTGTGCCCACGGCCTATACCTTCCCAAACCCGAACCTGCCCTGGGGCTTCCCCGAACAGATCAACCTCATCGGCGTGAACGGCCATACCGGCGATCAGGATTTTTACGGCATCAAATTAGGCGACGTGGTAAGCACCTGGGCTAATCCGGCCAACTTCGGCGTGGGCGAGCGGCTTGTATTTCGGGTGCAGGATCGCGTGCTGGATGCCGGCGCGGAAATCGTAACCGAATTCCGCGCCGATCAGTTGGACGATCTCAATTCCTTCCAGTTTGCGCTGTATTTCGATCCGGGACAATTGCAGCTGGTGGAAATTGAGCCGCTGAACGATTTGCCGGTTTCGCCGGAAAATTTCGGCACGTTCAACAGTGCCGAAGGCGAAATCCGCGTGGTGTGGGCGCAAGCCACGCCCCTGTTGCTGAGCGAAGCCACGCCGGTATTTCGCCTGCGGTTCAAGGCCCTGGAAAGCGGTGCACGACTGAGCGAGGCGCTGCAACTGAACGAAGCCGCACTGCCGGCGCGCGCCTACAACAGCAAGTATGCGGAGTCGGGCGTGGAATTGCAGTTCTCGACCCCGACGGGTACGGAACAGTGGGTGGCGGACGCCGGGTTATTGCTAACGAATCAGCCGAATCCGTTTGTAGAGGTCACCACGTTGTATTTTGTACTGCCGCAAGCGGGCCAGGCTGAACTGCGGGTGAGCGATGCGACCGGGCGGCTGATGTTTTCCCAAAAGAAACATTATGCCGCCGGTTTGCAACAGGAAATGCTGCGGCTGGAGAGGGCGAGCGGGATGTTGTTTGTGGAATTAGTGACGGAACAAGGGCGAGTCGCGCGGAAAATACTGGCAAGGGAAAACTGATTGCAAGGCGATGGGCTTAGGGCCCAATGCCCTTCGCCCTTCGCCCGATGCCCACTATTTCTCCATTATTTTTATCTGATTCATCGCCATCAGCTCTTTCAGTGTTTTTTGCATGCCATCGACCGAGCCATCCAGGAAAATAATGTTGCCCTGGCCGTGTTCGGTAAAGTTTTTGATGGCCTCCGTCCACATAGAAAACAAGATGAAGGAAGCGTCGAGTTGGGCGTCGCGCATTTCCTTGGCGGCATGGCCCACCCCTTTTGCTACTTCCTCCCGGAATAAAGCAACGGCTTGCCCGCGCATCTTGGCCGCTTCGCGCTCGGCCTCCGCCGATATTTTGATAGAATTTCCCTCGGCCTCAGCGGCTTTTGTTTTGGTGATCAGCAGGGCCTGTCCCTCGTTTTCAGCAGCAGCTTTGAGGTTGTTGGATGCTACCACCTTCGACATGGAACGCAGTACCTCGTCGTCGAAGGTAATGTCGTTGATCTGCAGATCAAGCAGGTGAAAGCCCCATTCTTCCAGCATGTGGTCCACGTTGATCTTCACAGCCTCGGTGATCTCGCGGCGCAGACCCAGGATTTCGGCCTGTCGCTTGGTGGCCACATAAGCCCGGATGCTGCCTTCGACGGTGCGCGAAAGAGTAGCCATAAAATCGCGGTCGCTGACAAATTTGAACGCCACATTCTGGATCGTTTCCTCGCGGCCATCCAATACGGAAAACAGCAGCAGCGAGGTGAAATGCACGTTTGCCTGATCGACAGTAACAGCCTGGAAGTTCAATTCAACTGCCCGGTTTTGGATGGAAATACGCTTGAAAATGCGTTCAATAACCGGAATCCGGAAATTAAGACCCGGTCGTAGCGTACGGCTGTATTTGCCAAAAATAGTGGTTACGGCCACAGTGCCCTGGCCCACAGTAACAATGCTCAGCAGGAGCAGAAAAAGTACCAAAATTGGAAGAACGAGTTCCATAAAAAGCAAGTTAGGTTTTGAAAATTTATGACTTGGAAAGAAGCAAATCTTGGTGGATTCAGACGGTTCGGCAAATGCCAACGGCATAAGCCCTATTTTTACCGGCAAAATCGGAATTTCCACTATGAATTTTTATAAAATCTGGTTTTGCCTCGGTATCCTGGCTTTTTCTTCCAATGCCGGAGCACAAGAAATCCGTGGTACAGTTCGAGATGCCGACCTTGGCGCTCCATTGGCAGGTGTCAGCATCAGCATAGGCCAAACGCCGGACATCGACCAACTGGCCATCACTACCGACGCGGCCGGACAGTTTTTTACCGATGCCTTACGGCCCGGCACTTACCTGTGTTTTTTTACGCTGGAAGGCTACGAGCCCTTGTTAATTCCGGAGGTCAGGCTGTCGTCCGGAAAAGAAACTATCCTGGAAATAGCCATGCGCGCCGCCACAACCGAGCTGCCGAATGTGACCATCAAAGCCACCCCTGCCGACCGCCGGGCGCTACAGCCGCTGGGTGAAATTCCGCTGACCCGCGAGCAAACCCAACGCTTTCCGGCTACGTTTTTCGATCCTGCCCGGCTGGCCCTGGCCTATCCCGGTGTGGCCAATACCGACGACCAGGCCAACGGCCTGAGTGTGCGCGGCAATAGTCCGGCCAACATCCGCTGGCGCCTCGAAGGCCTCGACATCGTCAACCCCAACCACCTGCCCAATGCCGGCACCCTTGGCGACCGGCCCACCACCTCCAGCGGCGGCGTGCTGTTGTTCTCCGCCCAGTTACTCGACAACTCCTCCCTGCTCACCGGCGCCTACCCTGCCGGTTATGGGGAAGCCCTGGGCGGCATTATGGACATCGGCTGGCGCCAGGGCAACAACAAGCGGCATGAGTTTACCGCCCAGGCAGGTCTGCTCGGGCTCGACATTGCCGCCGAAGGCCCGATCAGCAAAAAAAACGGCCATGCTTATTTGGCAAATTACCGCTACTCCACGGTCGGTTTGCTCGGTGAAATGGGCATTTCCTTCGGCGGCGAAACCATCAGTTTTCAGGATTTTTCCCTTAAACTGGATTTTGAAGGAAAAAATGGCGGCCACTGGTCGGTATTTGGCATAGGCGGGATCAGTAAAAACACCTTCGAACCGGAGCAGGACAGCGCTGCCGTCGAGGTGTTCAAAGACTTGCTCGACATCGACTACCAGTCGAAAACAGGCATCCTTGGCGCTTCCCATTGGGCGCCTGTCGGCGAAAAAACGTCGTACAAGCTGGCTGCCGCCATTTCGGCCCAAAGCAACGAACGGGACTCCCGGTTTTGGGCCGACGGAGGCCATTTTGAACAAGATGAAATTGACGAAGAAAAATGGTCAGGTTCGGTGCTGCTTACCCATCAATTCAATCCGAAAAATCGCCTGCAAGCCGGCGCCATGATCAACCGCCAGTTTTTCAAAACCGATGCGACCTATCAGTTTCAACCGCAGGAGCGGATCGACCGCTCGTACTGGACCTACCAACCCTGGGTAAGCTATTCCTGGTACAGCAGCAGCTCGAAAACGCAAATCCAGGCCGGCCTGCATAGTTTGTTTTTTTTCCTGCAAAACCGCAGCAGCCTCGAACCGCGCCTGCTGCTCACCCAGATTTTGAACGAACGCCACCGGATCAGTTTTTCCGCAGTCAAATACAGCCAGGTGGCTTCGCTATGGATTCGGGAGCAGCCCGACCTGACGGAAGCCTGGCAGCTCAGCTTGCGTCACAGTTGGAATGCCGCCGAAGTGTGGTCTTTCCGCACCGGGCTTTATTGGCAGCGCATCGACAAGGCCGCGGTGTCCTCCGACGGCCGCGACCCTTTTTCGATGCTCAACGTGAGTGAAGGCCCGCTCGCAGCGCCCGATTTTGTGTACACCGGGATGGGCGAAAACAAGGGCCTCGAACTCACTGCCGAGCGCTACCTCAGTGACGGCTGGTTTTTACTGGCCAATACCTCGATTTTTGACTCCCGCTACCAGGGCAGCGACGGCGTTTGGCGTTCCAGCCGCTGGGACCTGAGCCACATTGCCAACCTGACCGCCGGCAAGGAATGGCAGCGCGACCAGTGGCCCGAACGGCTCCGCGCTTTCGGCTTCAACGGCCGCATTACCTGGGCAGGTGGCCAGCGTGCAGCGCCGATCGACGTGGCGGCTTCGGCGGCCGCGCAGGCCACGGTGTACGACCTGTCGAACGGCTACACGGAACAACTGCCCGATTTTCTGCGCCTCGACCTGCGGGTGTATTGGCGGCGCAACATCGGCAAACTGCGCAACAGCATTTTCGCGATGGATTTTCAAAATGTGTCGATCCGGAAAAATGTGGCCTACCGGTACTACGATGCGTACACGGGAAAGGTGGAAACGAAAGAACAACTGGGACTGGTGCCGAATTTGAGCTGGCGGCTGGAGTTTTAAACGCGGGGGGGGGGGGCGGGGGGGGGGGGGGGGGGGGGGCCAGCAAGCACAGAGCACAAGGGACCGGCGAAGGGGCAGCCCCACCCGCCCCGGGGTGGCGCCCGGGCCGGGCGGGCGCCCGGCGGGGGTTGGGGGGGCGGGGCTCCCCCTTGGCGCGCCCAAAACGCGTCAGCCATTCGCCCAACCGCCACACATCCTCAAAAGAATTGTACAGCGGCACCGGCGCCAGGCGGATCACATTGGGCTCCCGCCAGTCGGCAATCACCCCGTTTTCGGTGAGGAAATCATAGAGCGCCTTGCCATCATTGCCGGTGAGGGCTGAAATCTGGCAACCGCGGGCTGCCTGGTCGCGCGGGGTGATGATGCGAAAACGCTGTTGTTTGCGGTTGGCTTCGTCGAGAATAAACTCCAGGTAAGCGGTGAGTTGCAGGCTTTTGGCGCGCAGGGCTTCCATGCCTGCGGCATCAAAAATTTCGAGGCTGGCTTTGTGTGCGGCGAAGCTGAAAATCTGGGCATTGCTGAGTTGCCAGCCCTCGGCGCCGTGCATGGGTTTGAAACCCTTGCGCATTTTGAAGCGCTCGGATTCATCGTGCCCCCACCAGCCGGCAAAGCGCGGCAGTTCCGGATTATTGCCATGGCGCTCGTGCACAAAAGCGCCTGAAGGGCCGCCGGGACCCGAGTTCAGGTACTTATAGCTGCACCACACGGCAAAGTCGGCGCCCCAGTCGTGTAAGTGCAGCGGCAGATTGCCCGCAGCGTGCGCCAGATCGAAACCGGCATAGGCGCCGGCACGGTGGGCAGCCTGCGTGATGGCCGGCAAGTCGTAAAACTGGCCGGTGTAGTAGTTGACGCCGCCGAAGAGCACGAGTGCCGTTTTGGCGCCCTCTTTTTCAATGATGGAAACGATATCTTCCGTGCGCAGGGTGTCTTCGCCCGGGCGGGGCGCCACTTCCACGATCGCCTCTGCGGGATCGAAACCATGCCAGCGCACCTGCGTTTCGAGGGCATACTGGTCGCTGGGGAAGGCCCCGGCCTCCATGATAATTTTAAAGCGCTCCCGGGTGGGCCGGTAAAACGAAACCATCATCAGGTGCAGGTTTACCGTGAGTGTGTTCATTACCACTACCTCGTGGGTTTGCGCACCGACGAGCCGTGCCGTTTGTTCCGTCAGAAATTTGTGGTAGTACATCCAGGGCATGGCGCCGCGAAAATGGCCTTCCACACCGTAGGTGGCCCACTGATCGAGTTCGGCCAGCAGGGCGGGGCGCACGGTTTTGGGTTGTAAGCCCAGGGAGTTGCCGCAGAAATAGAGCACCGGGCGGTTGTGGTGTTGCGGGAAAAGGAATTGGTCGCGGTAGTGGCGCAAGGGGTCTTGGGCGTCTTGTTTTTGGGCGAAGTCGAGGGAGTTGGTCAGGTGCATGTGTTTTGTCCGTTAAACCTGGGCGTGCCGGAAAAGAAGGCCGAATGTATTTTCAAGTTGCAATAATCGGAAAATTGCCACAACAATGCCGGCCCTGCGAGTTTTTGCCGGGCCGGCATTATTGTAGCAAGATCATACCAGATTTGTCTGTAGTCGAACCGCGTAGCGGTGGCATTTTGCTCCTGCAATCTGGAAGTCATGGCATTCAATCTTCCACAAAATACATATCCACCAAACCCTTGTTGTGCACCTCCTTTTTACCCCGGTAGGTGCATGCATACTTATGCTCGATGGCTGCGCGGGTGGCCCCGGAAATATTGATGCGCCCGGGCTCGCCGAGTTCTTCCAGGCGGGCGGCCAGGTTGACGGCATCGCCCCAGATGTCGTAGGCAAATTTGTTTTTGCCAACAACACCGGCAATCACCGGGCCGGTATGTACACCAATGCGCATTTCACGAAAAACGGCATCCGGATTCGCAGCATTGCGTTTTTTCAACCAGTCGACCATTTCGCGGGCTGCGCTCACGGCATCCAGTGCATGGGTGGTATTGGGTACGGGAAGGCCGCCTACGCACATGTAAGCGTCGCCGATGGTTTTGATTTTTTCCAGACCGTATTTTTCACAAATCTCGTCAAAGCCCAGAAAGCAGGCATTGAGTTCGTCGATGAGCCTTTCCGGCGTGAGCGAAGCCGACAGGCTGGTGAAATTCAGAAAATCGGTGAACAGCACCGTAGCCGCTTCATAGAACCGGGGGGTTGCATAGCCCTGGCTGCGCAGTTCCTGCGCCACCTCATCGGGCAGGATGTTGAGCAGCAGGCGGTCGCTCTTTTGGCGTTCTTCTTCAATCTGTTCTTTTTGGGCTTCAATTTTTTGATTTTTCGCCGCCAAACGCCGGCTGGAGCGGCGGGCCAGCCACCAGGCCAACCCCAACAACGCGAGAATGACCATGCCCAGGCTACCCACCCCGTACACAAAGCGTCGGAAACTTTCCTGCTCGCTTTGCTGGTATTCCTGGTCGCGGCGCAGCTGTTCCACGCGTACGCTGTCGGTCATCCGTTTTGCCCGGTCGATCTGTTCCTGTTGTCGCAGGCCGGCAATCAGGCGCTCCTGTTTCTCGGCATCCAACTGCTGGGCTGCCAGCCGAAGTTGCTGATTGGCTTGCAGGGCCAGGAGGGTTTGTTCCCGAAGTTTGGATTGGTCGACATCTTTTTGGGCCTGCAGCAAGCGCACTTCATCTTCCCGGCGCTGGCGGTCGAGCTCCAGGTTTTCGTTCATCAGTTTGAGGCGCTCCTGTTCGTACCGGGACTGCTGGAGTTCGAGGTCTTTAAAATTTTGCCGGGTGATGAGGTATTTGATCTGACCTTCCGCCTCACTGAGCAAGGTCCGTTGACGGTCAATGCGTTGCTGGCGGTTTTGGTCGCGCAGGCGGATGGAATCATTCAGGATCAGGTATTGCTGGTAGGCATCAAAGGCATTTTCAAAATCATACAACTGGTAATAAATGTCGGCCGAAGTGCGGTAGCAACGAGCCAGCAATTCGCTTTGCTTTGTGTTTTTAGCCAACTGGATCGCCTCATTATTGTGAGTCAGGGCATTGTATACATCGCGATTGCTGAAGTACACGCCGGCGATCAGGTGCTCCAGGCTGGCTATGGTTGGCCAGTCGTTTTCCTTGTTCAGTTCGCGCCTGGCCCGGAGGAGGTATTCGATCCCGGCCTTGCTGTCGCCGATATTATGCAGGGCAATCCCAATATTGGCGTAAACGACCTTGATATGGTCGCAATTGATGTACTCGCATTGCAGTTCGGCCTTTCGAAAATATTCCAGGGCGCGTTTGTAATCGCGCAGCACGGTATACTGCTTGCCCATGTTGTTGTACATCACGGCGCGGTCTTCCGGGTAGCCGTTGTATTCGATAATTTCTTCAATGGCCAGGTAGTAAAAAAGGCCTTTGCCGGGGTTGCCGTGGTCGCTGTATGAATTGGCCAGTTTCTGGTAAATTTTGACCAGGCTGGGAAAGTTGTTAGTCTCTTTATAATACCGGATCAGATCCTTGTAAATCACTTCGGCACTGTCGTACTGCATATTGGACAAACAGGCGTCGGCTGCTTTTTCCATGGTGGGGTAGTCCTCCGGTTCCAGTATCAGTACTTTCCGGTAATAGCGCCGGGCCTGTTCATACAGTTTTTCTTTCAGAAAAAGGTCGCCCAAGCCACCATATACCTCCAGAAGCGCCGACTTATCCAAAACCAAGGGGTTGGAAACACCACCCGGGCTCAACTTTTCTTCCGCTTCCAGAAAATATTGCAGGGCTTCTTCAGTGCGGCCGGTGCGGGCACAAATCTGTCCCAATAAAATAGATGCGCGTACCGTACCGCCGTCGTACCGCAGGTCGCGCGCAATGCGCAGGCTTTGAGTTGCCAGGGCATATTTTTCAGTTTCGGAGCCCGATGCCCGGGCGCGGCTCAGGAGTTCGTCAATTTCGATCGTGGAATGCTCCAATTCTTCCAGGCTCTGAGCCGGGAGCGAAACAGCCAGGCTCCCAAGAAGGAGCACCGGCAATATCAGGCGCAAGAAATGGCATAAAAGAGGCATCTCACAAAGTTGATAAAAACTCGCTGCATAGCAGGCAATTTGGGTTTATTCTTGTATCGGTTCTAGTCAGGTTATGTTTAATTTTCGGTCTGCAGCCCACCAATGAATCGGGGAACAAAAAAACTATTCCACATAAATTTCATCCGCAAACAGCCAGCAGGGGTTTCCGGCGCCTTTGTGCCCTTCCGGGCATTTGCCCAGCGTCTGCCCGATAACCCTAACGTACCGGGTGTTAACATTGTCGAGCGGTACAGCCAATTTATTTTGTAAGGCCCCGGTGGCGGTCACCGGCACGTCGTTCAGCACGGGGTTGCCGGCCGGTCTGAAGTTTTTACCGTCATCCGAAACTTCCACGCGCAAACTCACGGGGAAAAATATCCAGGAATTTTCGTCCTGCAAAAAATTAGCCTGCACGAGGCTGATCGGCTTTTTACTGCCCAGGTCAATCACCACATCGAGGTTGTTGCCCTCATAGCCCTGCCAGCGCCCCGACCGGAAATCCGCCCCGCCGGGCTGCAAATCCACCAGAGCCTGCTTGCCGCCGCCGGTGTATTGCGCGCTGTAGGGGTGCGCGATGTGCAAAATGCGCAGGTCGGAGCGCAGTTTGAAAAATTCCGCTTCAGCCACCGGACTTTTTCGGCCCTGGCGTTCGGCGTAGAAAAACAGGTTGGTGTTTTCCCGAATAGTGAGCGGCTCCCGGTAAACCTGGTACCCGGAATCCGGCAGTCCAACGCCGGTGCCTGCGGAAAAATAAATGACAGCTTCCGGATCGGCGCAGCCGAGTGTGATTTTCTGTTTATCCTGAAAAACACGGCTGGAGCCCGCTGCAACGAATGGTATCGGCACGATAGGCGCACCCCCAATTTCCGACACCGGGCGTTCCTCCGGTTTTTTACCCCATTCGGAGGGCTTGTCGCCCATGTCGAAACGCAGCGCACCGCCGTTGCGGATGTCCTCGTGTGTGATCCAGGTTTTTGCCAGTGGTTGCCCATTCAGGTAGGCCTGTTGGATATACGGGCGGCGTGCCGACGCACCTTTTGCCTCGATGATAAACGTTTTCCCGTTGTCCAGCCGGATGGTGGCTTTTTCAAAAAGTGGCGTGCCGATGACGTACCCGGCGCTACCCGGCACCACCGGGTAGAAGCCCAGCGCGGAAAAAACGTACCAGGCCGACATCTGGCCGCAGTCTTCATTGCCGCTCAGGCCGTCGGGGCGGTCGGTGTACTGTTCATCGAGAATTTGCCGCACGCGTTGCTGGGTTTTCCAGGGCTGGCCGGCGTAGTTGTACAGGTAGGCCATGTGGTGGCTGGGCTCGTTGCCCTGTACGTACTGGCCGATCATGCCGGTGATGTCGGCCTGTTGGCGGCCTGTGGTTTTGGTTTCGGCGGTGAAAAGTTTGTCCAACTGAAGGGCAAATTTTTCGGGGCCGCCCAGCAGCTGCATCATCCCCGACACATCTTGCGGCGCCGCAAACCGGTATTGCCAGGCATTGGCCTCCGTGTAGTTGAAATTGACCTCGTAGGGGTCGAAGGGCGTATGCCAGGTGGAATTATTTTTGGCGCGGAAAAAGCCGGTAGCCGGGTCGAATACATTTTTATAAAACTGTGCCCGGCGCAGGAAACTGTCGGCCAGGTCACGCCGGCCAAGTTCTTCGGCCATTTGCGCGATACACCAGTCGTCGAAAGCGTACTCCAGGGTTTTTGAAACCGACTCCGGTTCTTCATCGGAAGGAATGTAGCCCAGTTTCCGGTACCAGTTGAGGCCGTAACGGTCCTGATTGGCACTGGCGAGCATGGCTTCCAGGGCATGGTGGCCGTTGTACCCCCGAATCCCCTTGCGCCAGGCGTCGAGGATAACGGGTATAGCATGGTTGCCGATCATGCAGTCGGTTTCGCAGGCGCTGAGTTCCCAAATTGGGAGCAGGCCGCCTTGTTCGTATTGCCGCAAAAAAGTTTGGATAAAATCGGCAGTGCGCCTGGGTTCCAAAATGGTAAACAGCGGTTTGCAGGCGCGGTAGGTATCCCAAAGTGAAAAAACGGTGTACACGTCGTGGTCTTTGGCGGTGTGGATTTCCATGTCGCGACCGCGGTATTCGCCGTTCACATCCGAATAAAGATTGGGCGCCAGCATGGTATGGTACAAGGCCGTGTAAAACGTGCGTTGTTGCGCTTCAGAACCGCCCTCCAATGCAATTTTGCCCAATTGGGCGGCCCATTTGGCCTGGGTTTCGGCTTTTATTTTTTCAAAATCAAAATCCGGACATTCGGCGTCCAGGTTTTGCCGGGCATTTTGCACACTCACCGCCGACAGGGCTACCGTGGCCACAATGGGCAGGCCTTTGTAGCCGTAAAAATCGAGCAGCCCGACAATGGCCTTGCTGTTCACCGACAGTTGGGAGTAGTGGGGTTCTTTGGTCAAATCAATAATCCGGGAGTTGAAAAACGGCCGGGAAAAGCGGATGGCAAAATACACCCGTTGATCTTTGGCCCAGGCGCTCGACATGCGGTAGCCCACCAGCTCGCGGTCGCTGACTACCGTCATGCTGGAGCTTAGCACCTGATCCCGGTGGCGCAGGTCGATCATCAGGTGGCCAAAGTCGCGGTTGGCCGGGAAGTTGTACCGATGCACGCCGACGCGTTCTGTGGCCGTGAGTTCTACCAATACCTGGTCGGGTTCGTTGTTGAGCACCACGGAATAGTAGCCCGGCTCGGCGTTTTCATCGGCTTTTTTGAACGGCGCCGCGTATTCCTGCGGATCGAAAAACACGCCGCGCATGTAGGGTTGGATCAGGATGTCGCCGTAATCGGGCACACCGGTACCACTCAGGTGCGTATGGCTGAATCCGTAGATCAGCGAGTCGGAATAATGATAGCCGGAACAACCGTCCCAGCCCTCAAGGCGGGTGTCGGGGCTGAGTTGTACCATGCCGAAGGGAGCGGTAGCGCCGGGAAAGGTATGCCCGTGTGCATCGGTGCCGATGAACGGATCAACGAGGTCCAGAATTGCGGATTGCGGATTAGCAGTTGCGGATTGTGCATTCAGGGTGCTAGAGCCGGCCAATAGAAAACCGAAAAGGAAAATACGGTACATGGTTGGTGGTAGGTTGATGGCCCGGCAAAGGTACGGGATTGTGCGTTGCGGCCTGGCGCGGGTGCGATGTATAAAAAAAATAACCGCGAAGGTGCAAAGACGCGAAGGCATACAAGTGGGTCATTGTGCCTTCGCGTCTTCGCGTCTTCGCGGTTTCAAAAACAGTATCGGAAAAAAAGGATTTCGCGCAGCGGCTTACTTCGGGAAATCCAGGATAAAATTCCGGTTGTATAGCATCAAAATCAGGGCGGTAGCAAAAAACAGCGCCATAATAATGTAGAGGATGCAATATCCTTTGCCCCGGGAGTTTGTAATATTCTCCATATGTCGTTTGTGTTGTTGTGATGCGAAAAATGTGGCGCAAAAATAAAAAGTGCGGGGGATGTAGCTGTCTAATGTGGCATTTTTTTGCCTCCTGCGTTTTTCCGGAGGGGGCGTGGCGGAATCCGGGTTGGTCAAAAACGACGTTTCAGGCGATTCAAGTTGTTTGAACAACACTAATCTGGAATGGTTTTAAACGCACCGCGCGGGTGTTTGTCGGTAAAAAAACAGCGTTTGGCGCAAATGCCGGGGCTTGGTAAAAATCGAGTATCTTTGCACACCCGGCGCTTTCTACCCAAATGCAGATTGACCGGGCTTGCAAGCCCAATTGCCCGGCGCCGGGCAGAAGCTATGACGAATGTAATCCAATTATTGCCTGAAAGTGTGGCCAATCAAATTGCCGCAGGGGAAGTGGTCCAACGGCCATCCTCCATTGTGAAGGAGCTGATGGAAAACGCCATTGATGCCGGCGCCACCCAGGTAAAACTCATTGTTCGCGATGCCGGCAAAACCCTGGTTCAGGTAGTTGATGACGGCTGTGGTATGTCGGAAACCGATGCCCGTATGTGCTTTGAACGGCATGCGACCTCCAAAATTCGCGAATCCAAAGATTTGTTCGAGATCAAAACCATGGGTTTCCGCGGAGAAGCCCTGGCATCAATCGCTGCCGTGGCGCAAGTGGAACTGCGTACACGGCGGGCTGTCGACGAATTGGGTACATGTGTCCTGGTGGAAGATTCCACCATAAAAACCCACGAGCCCTGCCAGGCGCCTGCCGGCACGAGCATTGCCGTCAAAAACCTGTTTTACAACGTACCGGCACGGCGGAATTTTCTGAAAAGCGATCCCGTGGAAATGCGCCACATCCTGGATGAATTTCAGCATATCGCTCTGGCCAATCCCGATATTTTCTTTTCGCTGCACCACAACGACCAGGAAATGTTTCACCTGCCGCCGGGCAATTTGCGGCAGCGTATTGTCAAGGTTTTTGGCGAAGCCGTCAATAAAAAACTGGTGCCGGTGCAGGAAGAAACGGATGTGCTGAAGATCAGTGGTTTTGTGGGCAAGCCGGATTATTACAAAAAATCGCGTGGCGAGCAGATGTTTTTTGTCAACAAGCGCTTTATCAAAAGCAATTACCTCCAGCACGCTGTGGTGAGTGCCTATGAACAATTGTTGCCGCCCGACAACTTTCCCTTGTTCGTACTTTTCCTGGAAATTGCTCCGGGCAGCATCGACATCAACGTGCACCCCACTAAACAGCAGATAAAATTCGACGACGAAAAACTGGTTTATAACTACCTGAAAGTCACTGTTCGGCATGCCCTGGGCTCCCACAGTATTACACCAACACTCGACTTTGAACAGGAACCGGCGTTCCAGGCCGCCCCGGCAAAATCGCCAATGCTCCACCCGCCCGGCGGAGACCGGTCGGCCTCGGTACGCGATTACCCGGGCAGGCAACAAGACCGCCTGGCCGATGAAAACCTGCGAAACTGGCAACGGTTGTACGAAGGACTTGATCTGGCTGACAGCCAGGATAAGGCGTCGCCGTCGATTTTGCCCTCCGGAGCATCGGCGGATGTTTCTTCCGGCAAATTTGATGTGCGCCCCGGCGCCGAGCCAACGGAAATGGACGATGACAGCGGCTCATTTTCCAAGGGGCAGAAGGAGCCTTACCAGATTCACGGGATGTATATCGTCAGCCAGATCAAATCGGGATTTTTGCTGATCGACCAACAGGCTGCCAGCGAGCGGATTTTGTACGAGCGCTATCTGGAGGCCCTGCGCCAACAGCCGGTGAACACCCAAAAGGCGCTTTTCCCAAAAAATATTGAATTGTCGCCCGCCGATGCGGCTTTGTTGCGGGATATCCTGCAGGAGGTTAATCGCCTCGGCTTTGATATTGCCGAATTTGGCGGCAACACGTTTATCGTGCACGGTGCACCGTCGGACATCGGTTCGGGGTTGACCGAGGAAGCCCTGCTCGAGCGTCTGCTGACGCAGTACAAAAATAATTTGGAGCTCGAACTCGGTATTTCTGAAAATCTCGCGCGCTCCATGGCCCGGAGCGCTGCCCTGAAACGCGGTCAGCTGCTTAGCGTTGTTGAAATGCAGGATCTGATCGACCATCTTTTTGCCTGTACGTCGCCGTACAAAAGCCCGAATGGCCGTACCTGCTTTATTACCTTTGAGTTAGACGAACTTCAGAAACGGTTTAACTCCTGATGATTTGACATGCACCATCCGTTTATTCCCAGTTCCTAATTTCGCGCATCAAGGAATATGTCCATTTTCCAGTTTTACCAGCCTTTAACCGGTGTTGTCCGGCACTTGCTTATCCTGAATGTTCTGATGTTTATCGGTTCCTATGCGCTTCTGGGGAATGAATCCTGGAACCAGCAAACCGGCGAGGTCATCAATCTTGGCCGCCTGGTTTTGGCCGCTTACATGCCGGGCTCGGAACACTTTCAGCCGTTTCAGATCGTCACGCATATGTTTATGCACGGCGATTTGGGGCACCTGGCGTTCAACATGCTGTCGCTGTATTTTTTTGGTCCCATGGTGGAAATGGCTTTTGGGAGCAAACGTTTTTTGTTCTACTACCTGTTTTGCGGCCTGGGCGCCTTTGCGCTGCATATAGGCGTGCAATGGTGGGAACTCGAAGCGGCCGGCTTCGACCCGCGCAGTTTCAACGGAGCCATGCTCGGCGCTTCGGGGGCTATTTTTGGTATTTATGTTGCTTTTGCCTATTTATACCCCAACCAGATCATCAGTTTGCTGATCCCGCCGGTTTCGCTCAAAGCCAAGTATTTTGTTTTGATAATGGCCGGTATTGAATTATTTTACGGTTTCAGAGGTCATTCCACCGGCATAGCGCACTTTGCACATATTGGCGGTGCGGTATTTGGTTTTGGCTTGTTGATGTATTGGTACCGGTACCGGTTTCGCAACTGATGAACTGGAATATTCCCATATCCCAATATCCCAATATTATAATAGCACAACACAACTATGGCACTATTCGGCTCCATATGGGATGATATACGGCATACTTTCCGGATTGGAAATATGGTGATGCGGTTGGTCTTTGTGAATTTTGGCGTTTTTGTTTTGGTCAACCTGGTTTATCTCGTGCTGGCTTTGCAGCAAGGCCGCATGGACGCCGAGGCCAACCTGTGGGAGGGCCTTCAATGGCTTTGTATTCCGGCTTCGGGCCGCACGTTGTTGTTCCAACCCTGGTCGCCCATTACACACATGTTTTTGCATGAAAACTTTATGCACGTCCTGGGGAATCTCTTTTTTTTATACCTCTTCGGGGTGATTGTCGGAGATCTTGGCGGCGACAAACGGGTGCTGCCCATTTACCTGTTGGGCGGGCTTTTCGGCGGTTTTATGTTTATGCTTTCTGCCCAGGTTATGCCCAATATCGGCGCTTATGCCCTGGGTGCTTCCGGCGCCGTCATGGCGCTGGGCGGGGCTGCCATGGTGCTGGCGCCCGATTACCGGGTGCGACTGTTCCTGCTGGGCGAAATAAAAGTGAAATACGTCGTGTTGGTACTCCTGCTGTTCGACCTGATCGGGATCGCCAATAAATATAACTCCGGCGGGCATGTCGCCCACCTCGGCGGTTTTGCCATGGGCTGCCTGTTTGTGTATCGCCTGCGCGACGGACACGACTGGGCCGAACCCGTGAACCGGTTGTTGGACCGGATCTCAAACTGGTTTGCCGTAGATAAGGGCCCCCGGGCGCCAAGGCGAAAGCCGCAAAAAGCATTTTCCCGTACGTTTACGGCCACCCGGGGCGGGCGCGCACCGCAAGACGAAAGTGCCGCGTATTCCTACCAGGAGCGGCTCGATGCCATCCTCGATAAAATAAAACAGAGCGGCTACGAAAGCCTGACGCCTGAGGAAAAAGAGTTTTTGTATGACGCGAGCAAACGTTAGCCCTTGGTTTTTGGCTATTGGCTGCCGCCCCAAACCCCAAGCCAACAGCCCAAAGCCTGCATGTTAAAACAGATCATCAAAATCCTGAGTGCCGCCGTCATTGTCATGACGTTTTTGGCCTACCTGTGCCCGTTTGTCAACCCGGCATCCTTCCGCTGGTTTGCGTTTTTCGGGACGGCATTTCCCTGGTTGTTGCTGGCTAATATTTTACTGCTGGTGGTTTGGGCCAGCCGGGTACACCGGTTTGCCTTGTACCATTTAGCCATCCTGTTGTTTGGCTGGCAGCATGTTACCGGTTTTATCGGCTTGAATTTTAGCGGCGATCTGGCTCCGGAAAATGCCATTACGGTTGCGACGCACAACCTGGGCGGTTTCTTTCGCGGTATTCATTTGTCGGAAGCGGAGTGGGAGCAGATTTACGTGGACTATGCCCAGTTTTTGAAAAAAAACGGCGATCCGGGTATCCTCTGCACCCAGGAAAGCGGCCGCAAGTTTACCCGGTCGGTAGCCGAAAAAATGGGCTACAAACACAGCTTCCACCTCAACCGGAGCGGAAACGCCATTCTCAGCCGTTACCCGGTGCTCCGGGGCGGGCAGGTGCCGTTTGGCCAACCCGAAAACACGTCGATTTGGGCCGATCTTAAAATCGGCGACCGAACGGTCCGGGTGTACAACGTGCACTTGCAATCCAACAAAGTGACCAACGAAACCAAACGCGTGATCCGGGACTCGGATTTACAGGACAAACAAACCTGGCGCGATATCAACCGCGTGCTTCGAAAAGTTGGCGGTGCTACCAGTGTGCGCGCCGGCCAGGCTAAAAAACTACGCGACCTCATCGCCGCCTGCCCGCACCCGGTGATCCTTTGCGGCGATTTTAATGACACACCCAACTCCTACGTGTACAGTCAACTGGCCGAAAACATGCAGGACACCTTCCGCGACACCGGCCTGGGCCTGGGCACTACCTTCTCCGGCGCGGTGCCTTTTCTGCGCATCGACTACATCCTCGCCGATCCGCGCATGCAGCCCTATTCCTGCAAAGTATTGCGCGGCAGCGCTTCGGATCATTATGCTGTGGTGGCGAAATTGGGGTTTTAAGTGGGCGCAGATAGGTTAATCTATAGAGGAATATTTTGGAGCAACTATATAGTCAGTTCTTACCGATATATTGATTTGAAAATGATACCCTCTTTTTCTTCTTTATGAATATAAACGGTATATTTTAAGTTGATTAATGAATCAATTATGGCCGCATTAGGCATTGAAGACCTGGCTGTTATGTTTCTTCCATAGAACATCGCTTCTATGTAATGTGGCTCATTTAGTAGAATGACCCTGCTTTTTCCTTCTACTCGTTTTACAAATGATTTCAAGTCTGTACACCATTGTGGAGTATCCCGCT
This sequence comes from Lewinellaceae bacterium, assembly GCA_016716135.1. Taxonomy (GTDB): domain Bacteria; phylum Bacteroidota; class Bacteroidia; order Chitinophagales; family Saprospiraceae; genus M3007. Next base: position 313,969 of record JADJWX010000005.1, read on the forward strand.
GTGTAAAAGGTTTAATTCTTTCTATTGAATATCGAATTGGGAGAAGGAATAGCAGACCAATAAGAATATTCGCGGCAATTCTAAATCTGTTTTGGCCGGAGATGTTTTGTAGGCGAAGAATAAAAAGTGCAGTGAGTAAAAAGAAAGCGGGCGCCGAAATGAAAATATAAGATTGCATTTTCGTTTGTGCAGCAGAAAAGAAAGCTAACGGGATCATTATCCAGATTGTTAAAAAAAATAGTTCAAGCGATTCTCTGCTGTTTTTAATTGATCGAAAAATCAACCAGGCTAATGGAATGTAAATCGCCTCTCCAAAGACAATCCTAATAATATCTATAAAGTATAATGGATATTGTTTATGGCCTTCTAGTGGTTCAAAAAAATGTCTTATATTATATTTGCTTTCCCAGGTTGCTTCTACTGGAAATTGAGTATGTGTCCAAATTTGCCAAGGCAAAAACACACAACCTGCAATTAACAGTATCGCTATGGATTCGAATACAATTCTTCCTGGTTGTGGTTTTGAATAGTGCAATCGGAGAGTAAACCATAATGGTATTACGATTAATGCCGGCAGCCACTTTGTGAGTATTGATGCGCCTAAAAACAGACCAGTCAAAATAATAAAAATTGGCCTTCTATCTTTAGCAGCATATACTGCAAACAGTACTGTAATTTCAATTAATGCCTGAAAAAATACGTCAACGTGATCTGTCGTAGTCCTTCCTCCAACTAGTTCTACTGCCAACCCATTAATCGAATGAAAAAAGGCTGCAAGCAGCCCAACTTTTTCATTAAACAGCAACCTGCCAATCTGATAGGTGGTGAAAATGGCAATTGTTGAGATTAGGATGGAAGGAACTCTCACCGCAAATTCAGAAGGCCCTAAAAAAAAGATGCTAAGGGCAATGCCCCAAAGTGATAATGGTTGCTTGTGAAGCCAGACGTGATTTTGCCCCCAATCTTGATAATCATACTCTAAAACCGGCTCTTTTATAAGCACTGGTTTAAATGGCTGTTCCGTTAAGTTTTTGGCGACTAAAGCGTGGTATCTTTCATCCCATTCGTGTAAATAAGGATCAAGTGAGACATAAGTTCTCAGAATGATTCCCATAAGTAAAATCAATGAAAGTGAATACCCATAACTCCTTTTCCGATAATACCTCCATGCCAGACTTGCCAAAATAATTGATAATAAAATTGAAAATGAACCTGCTATGATATTATCCATATTCTGGCATAGTAAATTTTAAACACGCTCGAAATCAATTGAACAGAACCTGAAGGTGAAATAGTGTTAAGGATCAACAGTCGGACTACAAATTTAATCGACCTGCCCGCACCCGGTGATCCTTTGCGGCGATTTTAACGACACGCCCAACTCCTACGTGTACAGCCAACTGGCCGAAAACATGCAGGACACCTTCCGCGACACCGGCCTGGGCCTGGGCACTACCTTCTCCGGCGCGGTGCCTTTTCTGCGCATCGACTACATCCTCGCCGACCCGCGCATGCAGCCCTATTCCTGCAAAGTATTGCGCGGCAGCGCTTCGGATCATTATGCTGTGGTGGCGAAGTTGGGGTTTTAAACCAGTTCCAGCGGCACAGTGCTTCCCCGCAACTGCGCATCCCGTTCGGCAATCTGTTTAATGGTTTTGAGTTGGACTCCGGTCATCAGGCTGTGTACCGGCGGATAAAAAACATAACCGGCGAGCCATTCGGCCCACTTCGGCGCCGATTTCATTTTTGCGCGCACAATCAGGCGGGTAGCATCGGCGCCAATGGGCTCAAGTACAAAAGCCCAGGTCATTTTGAACGGTTTCAGCACACCGCTCGCCTTTTCCGCTTCGCCGCCAATCACAAAAAAGTTGTTTTTGGAAACCTGGTACACTTCAAAAAAATCATCTTGTGCCGGTGTGGCAGCCAGCCGGTCGCCGGGTTGCCGGTCGGTCCATTCGGGCTTCAGGTAATCGATGCTTGGCGCGCCACCATGGTCGAGCAGGTCAATGCTGTACCAACCTGCGCGGTCGCAGCCCAGTTGCATCAGGTAAGGCCAAACGATGGAAGGCGGCGCTTCAATAGCTACCTGGTGTGTGATGGCGTAATTGGTGTCGGGGATAATTTCATCGCCGGGCAACGGAAGCGTGTCGGGGTCGGGCGCCTGCATTTTTCCAAGCACCGCTTCAAAATGTTTCATGGCGGAATTTCGGATCAAGCGCGAACCGATACCGATAATCCGGTAATACTTGCTGAGTTTATCCCAGCTCCGCTCATCGGTGGCAGTGGTGCGCAATTCCAGGCTGACCGTGCTGCCATCCTGATAGGGCTCTACCGAAATTGCCCAGGCAAGTTTGCCCCAACCGGGCGCCTCAAAATCGCGGAACGCATCAGGGCTGACCTCGGCGAAGGGAATGTTCAAATGCCAGAACTGACCCACCGAGCCGACGACAACTTCCCGGCCGGGCACCTCCGTCAGCAGCATGAAACCGGTTCCATCGCTGACCACCTGATCCACGCTTACCCCCGTGCTTTCCGGCGCTTGTTCTTTTCCGGTAAACTTTTCCGGCAGGGTCCGGATATCAAACAACAACTTTACCCAGGGAATATCGGAAGCGTCAAAATGCCGGGCAATTTCCCAGGCCTGCTCCGGGCTGGCTTGCACGTAAATTCGATGGATTTCGGTATGCCGGGGTTTTGGCAGATATTTTTGAATTGCACGCATGGCCGTTGATTTTAGTTTTTTTTAAATATTGTTCCACCCACGCACAAACCGATTTGCAGCTACAAAACAAGGGTCGTTTCCCGGTGTCTGGCGTGCCGGTAAATCAACACCATCAGCACGATCATCAGCACATTCCACAGAAAATAAGCCGCAAGTCCGGCCGGAGTTAGAACCCACTGCACGTCAATCACGGTAAAAACCACACCCAATATGCTCAAAACGCCATTGCCGGCCAGCAATCCGCTGATCCAGGCACTCCAGCCGGTGTAATACCCCCGGAGCAACCAGGTCGCCACTCCCAAAATGCCGTAGCCCCACATTTCGACAGCCCAACACAGCGACATCGGGTTGGCCATGGAAAAGGCAGCCAGGATCGGGTCGGATTCCGGCTGATAATGCAACGCCAGATGGCGGACGAAGGTGGTTTGACAGATGTAGTTGAAAAGGATCAGTGTGGCGAAAACGGTGGTCGCGGCCAATGCAAGCAACGTGACAAACCGCAAGCGGGTGTTTTCGGGTTTTACATTCAAATAATGACCGGCAGCCAGCAGCAGCATCCCGCCGATCAGCAACAAGCCAAAATAATACGGGACATCCTGAATGACGTGGTAGTGGGCTGCGAATACAGCTGGGGATTCCCAAGCCGGTTGCGGGTGGGTCTGCTGCACAAAAAGAAATGCCGCAGGCCCCGAAAGCACATAACCGGCAAGCGCGATCGCTGCACCGGAAGCAATGAGTCGGTTGTAGCTGGGTTGCATGGTGGGGCATTTTGGCCGCCGGTTGGAGGACCGGTCGGGGGTGGAACGTTTTTTTGTGTTTATCGGCCTCCAGCGCCGAATACACAATACAAAAATCCGGGAAGCCAGGCTATTTTGTCCATGATGCCAATCAGGAATCTGTATGACGGAACGCCGGAGAAAAACCCCGAATTAACATCGAAATTGGAACCAATTAATCCCTCCAAGCTTTTATACCTTTGCGCCTATGAATACAACCGAGCACAACCTGAAATTGTACAACAGCCTGAAAGGCCAGAAAGAAGCGTTCAAACCCCTGCACGAAGGCCATGTAGGCATGTACGTTTGCGGTCCCACCGTATACTACGACGTACACCTGGGCAACTGCCGCACCTTCGTCAGCTTCGATATTATTTACCGCTATTTGCAACACATCGGCTATCAGGTGCGCTACGTGCGCAATATCACCGACGTGGGGCACCTGACCGACGACGGCGAAGACCGTATGGCCAAAGGCGCCCGCGTGGCCCAGCTCGAGCCGATGGAAGTGGCGCAGAAGTACACCGTGGGCTTCCACGACATGATGCGCATTTTCAATACCCTGCCGCCCAGCATCGAACCCCGGGCTACCGGGCATATCCCCGAGCAAATCCAGATGGTGCAAGACATCATCGAACACGGCTACGGCTACGAGCGCAACGGCTCGGTCTATTTCAACGTGCGCAAATTTGACCGCGAAAACCCCGGCGCCTACGGCAAACTATCCGGCCGGGTGCTGGACGAACTGCTCGCCGAAAGCCGCGACAACCTCAAAAGCCAGGACGAGAAAAACGACCCCGCCGATTTCGCCATCTGGATGAAGGCCCGGCCGGGCGATATCATGGTTTGGAAAAGCCCCTGGTCGGTGGGTTTCCCCGGCTGGCACCTGGAGTGCTCGGCCATGAGCACCAAATATCTGGGCCAAACCTTCGACATCCACGGCGGCGGCAACGACCTCAAGTTTCCGCACCACGAAAATGAAGTGGCCCAAAACATGGGCGCCTGTGGCTGTGCGCCGGCCAACTACTGGCTGCATACCAACATGCTGCTGCTCAACAGCAAAAAAATGAGCAAATCCGACGGCAACTTCATCACGCCACAGGATCTGTTCAGCGGCGAAAATGACCTGATGAGCAAGGCCTATTCACCCATGGTAGTGAAATTTTTCATGCTCATGGCCCACTACCGCAGCACGCTCGACCTGACCGACGATGGCCTGCTGGCCGCTGAAAAAGGCTACCGCAAACTGATGGAGACCAACAAACTCCTCCAGCAGTTGCAACCCGATGCACGCGATTTTGACGGCTCGGAAAGCGATACCGACCGCGCCATCCTCGCCCTGATCGACGAGGCCTATGCCGGCATGGACGATGACTTCAACACCGCCATCGCACTGGCTGCGCTCAACGAGATGGGCAGCTACGTGCACAAACTGGTGAACAAACAAATTGACGCAAGTGAAATCGCGCCCTGGGTGATCGAGCGGCTCAAGACCATTTTTAACCTGTTCATCACCGACATTTTCGGCCTTCGCGACGAAGCAGGCGCCGATAATGCCGACGGCACCGTCGATGGCCTGATGGAACTCATCCTCGATATCCGGAAAGCTGCACGGGAACAAAAGGACTGGCCCACCAGCGATAAAATTCGCGATGGCCTGGCTGCCGTGGGCATAGCCGTAAAAGACGGGAAAGAGGGGTCCAGTTGGACGAAAAACTAAGGACTGGAAAATTTGCGTTCTTTGTGCTCCTTTTTATGCATCTACAATTATGGCAAACAGCATGTTAAAAAATAAACGGTTCTGGATCGTTTTACTCCTGATCGCAGCTTTCGTACTGCCTTATTTACCGATCTGGACGCCATCCCCAAAAACAATTACTTCCGATTCGACCAGCTCCAATGCTCCGGAGAAACCCGCCGTTCAGGTCAACGTACCGCCCTTCAACGCCGACTCCGCCTATTATTTTGTGGAAAAACAGGTCAGCTTCGGTCCGCGCGTCCCCGGCACGCCAGCGCATAAAAAATGCGGAGCCTGGCTGGTCGGCGAATTCCAGCGCATGGGCATGACGGTCATTGAACAAAAATTTAAAGCGCAAACCTACTTCGGCGCGCTCGACGCCGTCAATATCATCGCTCAATACAAACCCGAACTCCCCAACCGCGTACTGCTGTGCGCGCACTGGGACAGCCGGCACATCGGCGACAAGGACTCCAAAGACCAGGATAAACCCATTTTGGGTGCCGACGATGGCGCCAGCGGTGTGGCCATGATGCTGGAAATTGCCCGCATGCTGCAAGCCAATCCCATCGAACTCGGCGTCGATTTCATTTGCTTCGACGCCGAAGACCTAGGCGACGACCGGGACCCGCAGGCCGGAGGCTCCATCATGAACCAGGGCAACGATGATGCTAAAACGCGGACATGGTGCCTGGGCTCGCAGCACTGGTCGCGGAACCTGCACAAACCCGGCTACTCCGCGCAGTATGGTATCCTGTTCGATATGGTGGGTTCGCGGGGCGCAGTATTCCCCCGCGAAAGTTATTCCGCTGCCTACGCGCCCGGCATTCAAAACCAATTGTGGAATATTGCCGCAGAATTGGGCTACGGCGCCTCCTTTCCCAATCGCGAAATCGGCAGGATTACCGACGATCATGTTTATGTGATACGCGCCGGTATTCCTACCGTGGATATCATCAATGTGCCCAATCCGCCGCCACACTCCTTCGGCAGCTACCACCATACGCACAACGATGATATGAGCATCATCGACCGAAATACCTTGAATATGGTCGGGCGCGTGGCCACTACGGCGATATATCGCACGGCTGCAGGGACATTTTTATAACCACGGATTCACCGCAAAAAGCAGCGGCTTCGAAGGGCTCACATCCAGATCAAACGATGCCGTTTGCAGGTTGAGCAGGTAAATGCCGTCTTTCACCGAATTGGGCACGAAAATCATCTCGGTGATCGTGCAATATTTCCGGACAGCATCGGGGTATTGCCAAAAGGCATGGTGTGCAAGCAGCCGTCCGCCATCTTCTTCCCGGTCGACGGAGGGCAGGTCGATTAAAAGGTGCTGTACGCCGCATTCGACCAGGTAACGGGCTGCTTCGTGGTGCAGGTAGGGCGGGTTGGTGCCCGAGTAATTCCGCGTTTTTTTCAGCGTATCATTTGGCAAACTGCGGAGCAGCAGCGCTTCCACCTCATTTTTCCCCAAAACTTCTTCGAACTGATCCCGGAAAAATACCCGGTCGCCATCGGCAGGGCGTGGGTACAGGCTCACCAGCTTAGCCCAAAAATGTTGTTGCAACAGACATTCGTGCAGCACGTACCGTTCGCGGGCGATATGGCCCACACATTCGGTGTGCGTGCCGTTGCCATGCGGATTAAATTTTACATTGAAAAAATTAACCGGACCGCCCCGGGCTGTGCTACCGACGAAATCGCCGGCGACGACCGGACTGTAATCCACCGGTGGCGCCCAGAAACAGTTGGGATTGTCCAAACCGTTTTGAAGCACGATCGACAGGTCAATCGGCTTTGACAAGTCTGCCTCGTACTTGTTGCCGTTTTTTTCTACACTGATTTTCATCGGCTTAAAGATAGATACTCGATTGCGGAATACGGATTGCGGAATACGGATTGCGGATTGCGGATTGGTTCACCATTTCGTTGAAGGCAAAGGGTTGGCACTATTTAGAAATTTGAAAAAGTGCAATACTAAACCAATCCTATTAGGGTGAACCAATCCGCAATCCGTATTCCGCAATCCGCAATCGAGTAATCCGCAATCAAATCACCGCCAGGCCACCACCAAACGCACAGCACCCACTTCATTTCCGCTGATCAGCCGCAGCGAGTAAACCCCGGCCGGCACACCCCGTAGGTCAAGACTGGCCGACAAAGTGCCGCCAACCGGTTCAAACTGTTGCGACAGGATCAAACGGCCCGCAGCATCGAACACATCGGTACGCAAGGTGCCTGCCGGTGCGCGCAACAGGTTTAGCTGAAACAAGCCGCTGCCCGGATTGGGCGACACGCGCAACCCCCAGGCGGCTTCCGGCGATAGGGTTCCAACAAAATCCACTACGATATCGTCGATCGTAACGATACACCCATGATCATCCAGTACCCACAACGTGTAGGTCCCGTTTGGTACCGCCGGAAAAATAGGGTCCGGCTGGTAATTGACGCCATCGAGACTGTAAAGCAAGGCACCCGTGCCGCCGGAGGCGGTTACGGAAATGGTGTCGCTCGACACGTCGGCTGATGCCGTTATGGCAGGTGGATCGTTCAGGGTTAAACCAATGGAAATGGTATCGCCAAGGGCGTCCGTTATTAAATAGCTATAAACCCCAGCGCCAAGGTCAAAAAAACTACATGCTTGCCCATCTTGCTCGCAGGTGTACGGCGGGGTGCCGCCGGAGATGGAAATATTAACGCTTCCATCTGTCGAGCCTGCGCAAAGTGGGTCGGTGAAAAGTACATTCACTGTCAGTGGAGCATAATCCAGCACAAAATTGTCTGTTGCAGTGCAACCGTTGGCATCGATGATGACCAGTTCATGCGTCCCGTTTGCCAAGTCGAAAAATGCGCCATCGGGCTGCGGAATGCCGTTGTCCAGCGCATAGGTGTAAGGTGGCGTCCCCCCCTGGCCTTCCACGACAATGTCATTTCCGGTACTGGTAATGATAGCCGTCAGGGGGTCCGGCTCCGCGATATTGACTGTTTGAATTTGCACTGCCGTGCCTGCCGCATCAAGCAGCGTGACGGTATGGATGCCGCCGCCGACATTTACGAACAGGCTGTCGGACTGGTACGGGCCGCCGTCCAGGCTGAATTGGTAAGGCGGTACGCCACCGCCTGCCGAAACCAGCAGCGATACCGTTTCCCCGGGACACAAAATTGTGCCGGTCACAGCTACGTCGACGATGACCAATGGCGGCACATCAACGGTTGCCGTGGCCGTGGCAGTACAGCCGTTCACATCCTGTACCGTTATGGTATAGTCGCCGTTGAGCAGGTTTTCGAAGGTGCTTTCCGCCTGGAAATTCTGGCCGTCCAGGCTGTACAGGTACGCTCCGGTGCCGCCAGCGGCTACAACGGCAATGCTGTTCAGCGTGGCCGAGGCGCTGGCGGTAAGCACCGTTGGGTCGTTCAGCACCACTGCATTGGTCGTGCTGGTATTTCCCGAATCGTCTTGCACTGTCACCGTGTATGTTCCGGCACTCAAGCCGGAAAACGTGTGCTCCGGTTGAAACATTTGGCCGTCCAGGCTGTACATATACGGCCCGACACCTCCCGTTGCAGTCACCGCGATGGCGCCGTCTGAATCGCCGTTACAGCTAATCGAAGTTTCAATATTCAGTTCGGCGGTCAGCAGCGGCACATCCACCGTGGCGCTAGTTGTGCCGGTACAGCCATTGGCGTCCGTTACGGTGATGGTGTAGTTGCCATTGGATAAATTTTCAAAAACAGGTTCCGGTTGAAAACTCTGGCCGTCGAGGCTGTACTCCAGCGGAGTCGCGCCACCGGTTACCTGGACCGTAATATCGTCGTCGGTTACCCCGGCCATCACTTCAATGGCAGCCGGATTGTCAATAACAATGGTATTCGTTTCAGCGGTAAACCCGAAAAAGTCGGAAATGACCACGGTGTAACTGCCCGCCGGCAGGTTGCCGAACGTGTTGTCCGTTTGTGCCAGCCCTCCGTTCAGGCTATATTCAAAAGGCATGGTGCCGCCTGCTACCGAAACGGTGATCTGTGCCGTGGAGTCGTTGTTGCAAAGCAGGCCCTGCGTGAGTTCAGCAGCCACGTTGAGGTCATTTTGCAAAATAATCAGGTCAAACGTGGCGGCATGCACCCAGCCGTTGCTGCTTACGTCCACCGCGTCGAAGAGGAACGCATCGGCAGTTGCCGCATCACCGCTGTGCACGTAAGTCATCGAGCCGATAATAACGTCGGCCTGTGAAAATACATCGCCGATGCCCAGGGGCAGACCGTTCAATTGGAGTTCGCCGTGTTGGGGCAGGCTGAGCAGGGTGAAAATGCCGTCGTCGGGCACAGCGCTGGCAATACTCAATTCCAGGTTATTTTCCGAAAAAGTACCCGTACCGCCGGTGGGTAAAAGCAGCGGGTTATTGACCAGTAATTGAGCTGCCGGAACCGTATCCAAAAAACAAAACGTGAGGCTCCAGGCGGTGATGGCGCCGCCGTCTTCAGGGAAATTATCGGTCATTTCCAGTTGCCAGGTACCCATGGCAGTTGTGTTGTTAAAACTGCTTAGCGGCGCAATGGGTTGAAAAGCTCCGCTGATGGCCGGATTGTTTCCGCAACTGTTTTCCAGTTCGGCGGCTGTTTGAAGGGCATCGTCGTTGAACACCAGGCTTAAATTATCACCGTTGCACCCACTGCCGTTAGCCGGAAACCCGGGTTGGTCGAACAACAGGGCCGTTTTAGCATCGGGGCCGATCAGCGTGGCTACCAAATCACCGACCCAGGAATGGCTAACTTCCAGGGCTACATCCACGTCGGCAATGACGCGGCCGGCCGGCACTTCCAGGTCGGAACGCACCGTTACAACGCCCGAACTGGAGATATCCGTCGGAACATCGGTGCTGTTGAAGGTGGCGCCGCAGTCGTACGTGCCGGTTTGAAAGGCAAATACCGGACTGAAACTGCTTTCTCCACAGGCATTTCCAACATTCAGGCGCCAGTAATAAACGGTTGCCGTATCAAGTCCGGTAACCGCTGTGGATTCCCCGTTAACCGTATCATCGAATACCAGCACATTGGGTTGGAACGATGGGTTGGTAGCAAGCTGTACCTGGTATTGCAGGGCGTTTGTCACCGGCGCCCAGCTCAACACCGGCGCCAGGCTTAGGTTGGTGGCGCCGTCCGCCGGGCTTGCCGGCACAGGGGCAGCCGGGGCATTATCCACTACGGTTAATTCAATCATTTGGGTGCGGATGATTGCGCCGCTGGTGGCGGTCAGGGTCAGCGGAAAGACGCCGGGCACTGTCAGATTATTCAGGGTAAGCTGGGCGGTGTTTCCGGGTGTGAGCGGGTTAGGGTTGATGCTCGACGTTGCGCCGGCCGGCATTCCGCCGAGGCCTATTTCAACGGGCGCAGCAAATCCGGCTATCGCCGAAATGGCCGCCGTAAATTGAAGGCTGTCGCCGGCGCAAACCTGGACGGCGTTTTCGGCCGAAATGTTCAGCAGGAAGGTCGGAACGGGCGGGTTTTCAATAATAAAATTTTGATTGGAAATATCAAAAAAGACATTGCCCACCGCCTGCACCATCACCCGACAGGTGGCCGACAGGGCATCGGGGACCAGGATTGTGGCCGAGCCGGAATTGGGCACGCCATCGGCCAGCACAATCGGATAGGTAAACCCGCCGTCGGTGGAGAGCAGAATGCGCACCTGGGCGCAGCTCACCGGCGCCAGGTCGGTGCCGGCTACATCCCAGGTTACCATTTCAGAATCGCCGACAAACCAGGTGCCGGTTGTATTGGGTTGCGTAACCAGGAACGGCCCCGCCGATCCGGCTACGGTCAGTTGGATATTCGCTTCGGCAGTGCAGCCGCCGGGGGCATGGTTGTCGCGTACGTTTACCCGGAAATTCATGGTACGGGCCACTGCGGGCAGTACCTCCCAGGTTGGGTTCAGGTTGTTCACCAGGTCGGCCAGCCTGGGGAAGTAGCGTGTAGGCGAAGGCGTGGGGCTGAAGGCGCGGAACAGCGGCCCGTCGGTGCTTGTCCCATTCGGCGGCATGGTCGCCAGCTGGTTGTCCATTTGTTCCCAGCTGTAGGTCAGGGAGTCGCCGTTGACATCCATGCCCACCGCCGTCAGGGCAAACGGCGTGGATTTGGGGATGATGTGGTTGCCGCCGCCGGATACGGTGGGTTTGTCATTGCCGGTGTCAAATTCGACCGGGCACAGGCCGCCCTGGCCGTTGGTTACGTAATTGCCGATTTCCTGCAGGCTGATGCCGTGGAAAAAATCGTCGCTGTTGCTCTGCACATTATTTGGCGAGCATACGCCGGCGTACGCCATGATCGTGGTGCCGCTGCCGGGTTCGAACGCGGTGCTGGAATTTCGGTTGCCGCTGCAGCTGCTGTTGAAGGTATGGTTTCCGCCAAACTGGTGTCCCATTTCGTGGGCTACATAGTCCACATCAAACGGGTCGCCGATGGGTTGGCTCAGGCCGGTGACGCCGCGGGCTTTGACCGAGTTGCCGCAAACCACTCCGAGGCCGGCAACTCCGCCGCCACCGGTGCTGAGTACATGCCCGATGTCGTAGTTGGCCGAGCCGATGATCGTGTTGCACTTGGTTTGATTTTGACCAAGCATTGTGCTGCCGTTTCCGTTGGAAAATCCGTCGGTAGCCGGGTCGAGGTAGATCAGGAGGTCGTTGTTGGCGATTATTTGCATGGTCACGGCAAAATCCCGCTCATAGATGCCGTTCACCCGGTTCATGGTTGTATTCATGGCAGCCATCACCAACGGTTTGGTCCCTCCGTGAAAGGTGGCGTATTCGCCGGTACAGGCAAGGGCAAGGCGGTAACGACGCAACGTACAGTCGCCCTGGGCTTCTGGTTGATCGGTTTCAAACAAGGGACTCAGGTCTTCGGAAAGTGCGTCGACGCTGCAGGAAAACGCCTGTTTTTTGGATTGAAAATCCTTTTTGTTGTACACGATGCAATGCTCGGTATCACCCGGGCGATAGGGGTCGATAAATATGGTGCCGTAGGCCTTCGACTGAATCATGGCGTGAAAACCCTGCGGGGTAAGATCGCATTTCAATGTTGCGGTAGGATCGTCGATGCCGGTGCCGGTGTAGCAGCGAATTTCCGGATATTTGGCTTGAAGTGCAGGCGCCATTACCGGCGATTCGGTAAGCCGGAAATGGCCCGTGGTGCCATCGGGCAAGGGCAGTTCGAGCACGACCGCCTGTTCGGCTGCCAACGTTGAAAACCGTTGTGGTGCAGCCGCGAGCGTGGTTTTTAATGGAGCCGTATTGAGCCGAACGGTACGGTACCGGCTGGGTACAATGTAGCGTGGAGTGGCCTTGGGTGGGATTTGGTTTTCCGAAAAATCGGTCCACAGGTTCTGCGCAGCCAGGTCGGCTGCCAGGGTGAGCAACAGGATACAGAGGAACTGTTTTAGCATGGTAACTGATCTTTTTACGAAGGTACGGGACTGGAGTAGAACAGGATTGAAACAGCATTCCCGGCAACGGGTCGTCCGGGCCGGCACAAATGCATTTTACTGCGAAAAGTAGGCCGTATGCGCCTTGCCGGAAAACCGGAAACCAAATTAGTCTTCCATCATCCAAAAAAGTGAGAATCTGCCCAGGCAGGCAACCGATATTCACAAGTTGAAGACAATACTTCAAAAAATTAATGCATGCGCTTTTTACCTATCCTGTTCGTGTTCGTGAGCGCGGTGTTTCGGCTCGGCGCTCAATCCAGCCTCGGCGGTACAGTGACCGACCCGCAAGGCAACCCGCTCGCTTTTGTAACGGTATTGTTGGACAACACGCCCGGGAAGGGCGTACTTACCGATATCGAAGGCCGGTTCCGTCTCGAAGGCACTACCGGAATTCAGGCACTTGGGTTTCGATATGTCGGCTACGAACCGCTTGTGCTGACCGCCGATTTTTGGGAAAAAACGCCCGGCGTGCCAATGCACGTTGTGCTGCACCCGGCCGATTATGCCCTGCCTGAAGCGACGGTGCTGGCCGGCGAGAACCCGGCCGACATCCTGATCCGAAAGGCCATTGCCAACCGCAAGCGCAACAACCCCGAATTGCGCAGTGCCTACACCTGCAAAACGTACAACAAAATCCTGTTCGATGCTGTACCCCGGCGGGCAGTATTCGAAAAAAAATATGCCGGCAGCGATACCGGCAAAACGACCGTACGGGAAGCGCGGGAAAGGTTTGACCGCCTGGAAAAATCCATGCAGCAAAACCACGCATTCCTGATGGAAAGTGTGACCGATCGCGCCTTCCGTTTTCCGAATCAGGTGCAGGAAACCGTATTGCTCAACCGGGTCAGCGGATTTACCAACGCAGGCCTGGTAGCACTGGCCAACATGGTACAACCGTTTTCTTTTTACGGCGACTACCTGACGATTATCGATAAAAACTTTGTGAACCCGGTGAGTCCCGGCAGCCCCGATTTGTATTTTTTCCATATCGAAGACACGCTTTTCACCGGCTCCGATACGATATGGGTCATCTCGTTCCATCCGCGTCGCGGCAAAGTTTTTGACGGACTCGAAGGGGTGCTGCACCTCCACTCCCACCATTGGGCCATCCAGAACGTACGCGCCCGCCCGGCCCAACCCGGTAATCTGGAGCTGACCATCGAACAGGCTTATCAATTGGTGCCGGTAGCGCAGGGCCGGAATCCCGGAGATGCTTCTCCGGATTCGATGGCCTGGTTTCCGGGTCAGCTAAACTTCGAAATGGAGTTTAAAAAGTACCCGGCACCGTTTGTCGGCATGCGGGCTGCCGGGCGCAGCTACATCACCGATGTCGTATTGGATGCCCCGCTGCGGCTGCGCGATTTCAACGCAGAAATGCCGATTCTGATGAACCCCGATGCCGACGACCGTACCGACAGTGCCTGGGTGCGCTGGCGTGCACTGGCGCCGCTGAGTACCAAAGAGCAGCACACGTACCAATGGCTCGACAGCCTGGGCGCCGAGAAAAATTTTGACCGGATTTCCGGCATAATGGACATCCTGACCACCGGGCGAGCGCCAATCGGCGGGTCATTCCTGAGCGTCGACTTGCGCCATCTGCTCAAGTTCAATGAGTTTGAAGGCACCCGGTTGGGCATTGGCCTGAGCACGGCGCAGGCCCGGCCCCTGCGGCCACAGCGCCGGTTTGAACTGGGTGCCCATGCCGGTTATGGCTTCCGCGACAAAGCCTGGAAATACGGCGGTTATGCGCTCTGGCGGATCAGCTCTGGCGGGCAAACACAGCTGCGCGCAGGCTGGCGTCGCGATCTGCTGGAACCCGGAACCAGTTATGAACTACCGCCGCCGGCGCTGGTCAACCGCAGTTTGTACGCCAGCCGGATGGACCGGACCGACGAGGCAACCGCAACACTGAGCAGCCGGCTTGGGCGCTTTTTTTCGGTTGCAGGCACCTTCCGGCACCAACAACTCGAGCCGGGTTATGCCTACCGCTTTGGCAGCCCTGATGCCGGACTGACCGACCGGTTCCAATTTGTCGAAGGCAGCCTGTTTTTACGCTATGCCAACGGCGAACGCAGCAGTACATTTCTGGGCAGCGACATCGGCACCACCCAGCGCCTGCCCGTGTTCGAACTGGCGTATACCCGCGGGCAATGGGAGGCCAACGGCCCCGCCGCTTCCGGGCATAGCGGGCACTATGAGCGTTGGACGGCGGCCGTGTACCATTCGTTTTTCCTGGGGCGCCTGGGGCGTAGCCGGTGGCGCCTGGAAGCCGGCATTGCTTCGGAAGATGCGCCGATGGCCAAGCTGTTCACCCTGAACCAAACCGGCGGCGGGCTTTCCTTTTTTGTGGTTCCCAATACCTTCCAGGCCTTGCCCGACACACTGTTCCTGGCCAATCGTTTTGCGAATTTTTATTTCGCCCAGGAGATTGGACCGGTGTTGTATCAACACAAGAGATCATCCCCGTTTCTGACCCTGCTGCAACACGCCGCCTGGGGCGAACTGGCCCGGCCCGACTTGCACCGGGACGTGGGTTTTCGTGCAGCCACACCGGCCTTGCTCGAATCGGGTGTTCAGCTGGATAATTTGTTGCGACTCAACTATGTGAATGTGGCGCATTTAGGTCTGGGCGGCGCCGTATTTTACCGCTGGGGCGGTTTGAAAGCAGACCGTTGGCAGGATAGTTTTTCGTTTCGGTTGTCTTTGCGGTTTGTCCTGTAACGGCGAACCGGAGGTTCGCGTTACTCCATAACTTTTTCCAGAAGCCATTCGCGTGAGACAATTTCGGGTACGGATTTGATTTCCTCGATAAGTTTTGTGCGCTTGGGGCTGTTTTTTTGCCAGCCGTATTTGATGACCTTGTCCAGTTTCTTCAGGAAATTGAAATACCGGGTTTTAGCGGTGCGGCTCAGTTTGGTGCGCCTTATTTTTTGGTCGATCGCTTTCAGGCGGAATTCCAGGAGTTCGTTCTGTGTTTCAAAGTAAATTTTCAGCAAAATCAGGTCGGACATCAGAGTGAAACTCGGGTTTTCGAAATTGCAATACTTCAGACAATCGTGGGCCTGATCGTATTCCTTCAGTACAAAATAGTATTCGGCCATACAAAGGCTGTGAATTTCATGCGGATGGCGGGTGCCGCAAATTCGTTCCGGCGGGTGGTCATCCAGTAATTTTTTCACCCAGGCAGTTTCGCCAACCCGTAATCCATAAATGACCAGATTGTTGAAACTGCTCGTCGGGATCCTGTCTTCAAGGTAGAAGTATCCTCTTTCCAAGTGCTCACGGTAAATCTTAAAGATACGTTCGAGAGGCGCCGATTTGCCGTCTCTGAAATAGTGTTTGGTCCATAAAATGCGGTAAAATGCATTCAGATTTTTGAAACTATTCGGGTTTATCTGGTCCTTGTACGTTTTGAGCAATTGATCCAGCTGAAGGAGATTTTTTTCGCTGCTTTCTTTAAGGAGTTGGATAATCAGGCGGTAGACTTGATTTACAGGCAAGTCCAGACTTTTTCCGCTGGCCGTCAGGGCCATCAATTCATTGTAAAGCAAGGGCAATGATGCATCTTCCAACTGCGCAATACTGCTCTGGTAGGCCAGCACACAGGCATAATCCAATTTGATGATGCTATAGTACCGGTCGAGGCTCTCCTGGGCGGCTGCGAGGTTGTTATCGTCCTGCGAGGAATTATACAGGCCGCGGAATTTTGCTTCCTCCTGTTCAAGCAGGAATTTTTGAAAATAGTAGGTGTCGTCGCGTTGCGGCGCTGAATTAAGTGCTTTACGGGCCGCTGTCATAATTTGCCAGAAGCGCTCTTCGAGAGCGTGCATTCGGTAAAACCGTGCTGGAGCAAGATAATCGTAGACGCTTCCAAAATCGCGTTCCAGTTCAGTTTGTGCCAGAAATTGCCGGACCAATTGAAAGAGCTGCGATGCCAGGTTATCTATAGGGCTTTTGGCATTTTCACGGTACGGCGTATCGGAAAAAAAAAGTGCATGCACCTTTTTTTTAGCCAGGGCAGCATGCGATTCATCAGAATTGTACTGCACCAGCAAGTCGTACAAACGGACCGTATTTTCTGCCGAAACACCGTTATTGAAATAAGGCGAGCACAAAAACAAACGCAAGCGCTTGTGTTGCGCAGGGTTTAGTTCTTTGAGGACTTCAAACAATTTTCTGTTGAGCATAACCTGTAGCCTTCAAAAGTACGGTTCAGATTCAGAGCATGATGCGGGATTTTAGAAAAACGCAAAAAAACGTAGTATTTAGTTTGCCGGGAAAGCCGAACTTTTGCATCATTAATCAATTTTCTAAAAATAGCAGTAACATGAAGAAATTATTAACTCCAGCCGTGGCATTGCTTTTGGCCTGTCTCTGGCTACCTGTTGGATTTGCGAACAATCCTGCCTCCAACCTATTTAGCGCCGCATCTAACTGCGAGGCGCCGCCACCCTTCAATTTTCATGCGTCCGAAATTACCACGACCAGTGTAAAACTGGAATGGACGCATAACATGGCCAATTTATACTATTTTATTAGTGGCTCGGATGTAACCTTAGGTACAACGCTGACTCCCGTGATTACACAAAACTTGAATCACACGTTTACCGGACTCACACCCGGCCACGATTATGCTTTCCAGATCGGCGCCTCCTATTGCCCGGACGGGCCTCCGGGGGAAATAGTGGAAACCCTTGCTACTACGCTCAATATCGTTATTGACGAGGTCGTTTACCTGAACGGGTGCTCGCCTATTATTCCTACAGCCATTCCGGCAGATAGGAGAGTTTGGGTCGGTGTTCTAGCCTCGCCCAAAAACCTTCCTCTGCCCAATTTAAATAATTGCTTCGAAGCACAATTTACGGTAGACGGGAATCCTTTCCACTTCGGTATGGGGTATCACAGCGGACTTTCAAGGCTTTACCTGAACGAACTGGAGCCCTCCAGTCAACGCATTTGGTTTACGCCGGCCGGCGACGATCAAACCGCAATTTGCCATTACCTGAATCCTCAAAATAACATTGTCCCGCTATTTATTGCCCGGGCAGTAATTACCAATGGAAACGGTACTATGGCAATTGCCACCCTGGATTTTGATCCAAATGTAGAAATACGGGAGTTTAAGACGTGTAACAATTTTTATACGGGTGGCGGTGCTCTGGGATTTCATGCCGATCAAACGAGCTCCCCCACCGAACTGGCAGGCGCCCTGAAACACCCGCGTCACCCAAGACAAAGTTTGGCAAAGCCCAGCCCCAACCCCTTCCGGGAATCTATAACCGTACCCTATAACTTGCCGGAAGATGGCCCGGTCGCGGTTTACCTGTACAACAGCGTCGGTATGCTGGTACGTACGGTAGAAAATAATCCAAAGCAGGCCGCCGGATTTTATGAAACGCTGATTGACGGCGCCGGGCTGCCCACGGGCCAATACTTCCTCCGGGTTGTCACGGCTACCGAAAGCGTGGTATACCCCATACTAAAAACAGAATAGAGGGCGCCGGCGCCGGGCGCCGCAAACGCATTAAAAACCGCAGAAAAGGGCTGCATAGGAAACTATGCGGCCCTTCTGTTTCGGATTGTACCGGGTTTTGAAATGAACCCTCCGGGTGCTGGAAAAATGTAAAAAAGCGTAGTTTTTTGAGCCTCCGGGTAGCCGCATCTTTGAACCATCACAACTAGAAAAGGGTAAAAAAATAACCACCGCCACATCACCATACCGTTAGAAATAACACCAGTAAAAACCTGCTATTTTTACCCTTTGCAAGCGCTCCACAATCTCGGTTGATGGGGCGTTTGCGTTTCAACGAACCAGAGGTTCGTTTTACCGCAACACCGTCACATCCCCTTTCCGGATTTTCCGCTCGCCATCGCACAGCACTTCGAGCAACCACACATAAACATCCGAGGGGGCCGGCTTGCCAAAAGTGGTGCCGTCCCAGGCCGCGTCTATCCCGGAGGCCTCATACACTTTTTGCCCCCAGCGGTTGTAAATCACCAGCCGGGAAATCACTTCCGAACCTTCATACGGCACCACTGCAAAAACATCGTTGTGCCCGTCGCCATCCGGTGTGAAAGCATTGGGAATACGAATGCGGGCCGGGTCGCAGGGCGGAAAAGGCACCACGCGATAAATTACCGTATCCGGGCAGCCATCTGCCGTCCGGAGCAAAAGGGTATATTCCATGGTATCGGTTGGCGAAGCCACCGGGCTTTGACAAGTGGTACAACTCAGCGAATCCGCCGGTATCCAGAAATAACTGGCATAGCCGTCCGGCCCGGGCAACACAACCGAACCACCCTGTGCAATGTAAAACGTATCCGGGTCCGGTAGCACCGGCACCGGATAGTCGGTTACCTCAATGCAATGCGTACTGTCGCAACCCAGGCTGGAAGTAAAGGTTTCGCAATAAAGACCGGCCTCCACAACGGGTTGACCGAACACCAACACCGTATCGGGAGCACAGCGCGCCAAGACAGCCTCCGTATTCGGCGTTGTTTCCAATGTCAGGTAAACCAGGCTGTCACAACCTGCGGTATTCACCAGCGTTTGCGTATACAGGCCCGGGATGTCGGTCGGAGTACCAAAAATGTCAACGGGTGTGCCTTCGCAGGTACGAAGAAGCCCCAGGTCTACCGTATCGGGCAGCAAAACGCTGAGCCAAAGGGAATCCATGAGTGTACAACCCGCCGCATTGGTAGCCGTTACAAAGTACCAGGCACTTTGTTGGGCCGGCAGGGTTTGTGTTGGTGCAGTGGGGTCGACAATGCCCGGGCCCGTCCAGGTCCAGGTTGTGGCAGGTGAGGTTTGCAGGGTTAGCATATCGCCTTGGCACAAGGTCGAATTCCCGGGTTGGAATACCGGTGCATCCACCACGTCAACTGAATAGCGGTGCAGCATCGTGCAATCAGGCCCCGAATCGAGCAGTTCCAACTGGTACAAACCGCTGGTTGCAGGCGTAAAATTCAACATGGAACAATCGGTACAAGGCAAGTTGCCGGCGCCCGACCAGGTATACGTATGACCGGCTGTGCCGGCAAAACCGAGCGCAACACTGTCGCCCAGGCAAAGCAACTTGGTGGTATAGTTCACGGTGGTCAATTCGACGGAGACCGGCGCCGTTGGGCAAATACAATTTTCAGTGGTCGGCAGCACCACCAGCAGGTGGCAGATGCTGTCGGGCGCCGGCAAGCTGCTTAGCGTGATTTGCACCGTTGCGCCCGGTGGGATCAGCTGGTTAATATTCTGGGCTGCATGGAGCAATAAATCCGCAAAGCTGAGTTGGCCGTTGTGATCGGCATCAAAATAGATCTGGATCGAGTTCAGGGGGTGGCCTGTCGTGTTGTCGTTGTTGGTCACCGAAATTGTATACCCCGCAGTCCCGGAGGGTGAAATTTGCAGCGTAGCCCCCGATAATGCCAACGCGCTGGTTGGCGGCGCAAAATAGTAACTGGCCTCGCCGGTTGCCACGTACACGGTACAATCGCCGTTTATCGCCGGACAAAACGCCTGAAGTTGTTGCCGGGTTTGAAGCAGCAGGGATGCGCCCGAACAGGAGGGTTCGATCGGCGTTTTT
Organism: Lewinellaceae bacterium; assembly: GCA_016716135.1. Lineage (GTDB taxonomy): Bacteria > Bacteroidota > Bacteroidia > Chitinophagales > Saprospiraceae > M3007. Next base: position 334,265 of record JADJWX010000005.1, read on the forward strand.
AGTTTAAACGTAAACTGGAGGATCGAATTCGTCGGCAAACCCGCCGGCATTAGCCAGCGCAAAACATTCCCGGCCAACTGCGGCTGCCCGGCCGGGGCATTCACGCCGGGGGCATACGAGCCGGCAACATAACCGAACCCCGGCGGCAGAATGACAAAAATGCTGTCACCGGGCAGGGCAGGCCCCGACAATTGCATGCTTACCGCCATCGTGTGCTCCGAATTGCAGGGCGATAACCCGGCGCCGCCAACTTCCGTCAGGAAGGCTTGCACCTGGTACGAAGGCTCCAACCCTTCCACCAAAATCGGGTCGCTGGCCTTGCGCAAGGTGTTGGTTGGCCGGCCGCAATACCACTCGGCCCGGGCGCCGAAAATGAGCTGCACATTTGATACCGCACCACAACCGGCAACCAGTTTAAACCGAATCTGCAGGGCATTATCCGGGTCGGTGTTCACACCCGGCAGCCCCCGGGCGGCTATCGAATCCTGCAAGGCGGCGATGTCCCATTCGACCAGATTTCCGCCCGTTGCCACCGGGTCGGGAAAGGGCACATACGCACTGCCGGCCGGGTAGGCCATCTGGCAGGAACCCGACAGCAATTGCAGGCCGGGTGGTAGTTCAAGATTGATAAAGGGCTTGTAGGCAAAGCCCAGGTCGGCATTGGAAAGTTCCAGAATAAAATAATTGGAGGTATCGCAAAGCGGAATATTGACGGGGAAGTCGATCAGTTCCAGTTCAATTTCGGGGTTGCGCGGGCGAAACAACAGTTCCAGCGTATCGGGAGTCCCGCATGCCGTGTCCATTGGATTAAGAAACGGATCGCAATGCCAGCCGTACAACACCAGCAGGCGCTGCGGATCACAGCTCGTATTGATGCCGTTTATCTGCAAATCTTTTTGCCCTAAAATCGGCAGGTTGCCCAACTGGTAAATACCGTTTACCGGGTTGATCAGCGTGCCGGCCGGCAGCACCGTGATAGTCAGGTTACTGAGGCCGTTCTCGGGGTTTATCAATTGAATCCAGGCGTTGGGCGCTGTGACCGGCGCCTGGTTGCGCAGGCGCAAATTGGCCGACACCTGGTCGGTGGTAAAATCGAGCGCCAGCTCCGGCGTGGTCAGCGTATCGCGCGGATGGTTGCTGAAAAAACCGATTTTATTTTCCAAAACATAAGCGATCGGATCGGGCCTCGACATGCATCCCGGGAAGTCCAGTGTAACCCATTGCGCCGAAGAATCCGGCATGGTAAACGTGCAACTGGGTTCGAAAACAACCCGGCTGCGCAAACCATAACCTTCATCGGGTGGAATCGCATAGGCTGGCGTAAAGTCCACGTGCAGCATGGAGTCGAGTCCCGTTGCAAAAAAAGGCACGGTGCTGAACGGCAAGGGCTGGCCGGGTTGCAGCGGCAAATTGGTTTGCAGGTTTAAAAACACCAACTCGGCCGAAAGGGCCTTCACGCCTTCCGGCAGCACCAGATCGTAGTTGCTGACTTTCGACATGGGCCGCACCTCGTACGGAAACATATTTTCCCGGGCAATGCGAATGTTGTAGGCAAACGGGCTTACCTGGTTGGAGGTTTCACAAGGCCGGATACCGAACGTTGCCGCCGTGAGTGAATCCCGGTAGCCGGAATATTGAAACATCAGGGTATCGTAGCGGCGGTAATTGTAGTACCTGTAGGGCAGGTTGGCGTTATAACCCATTTCAAAATTGACCAGCGGGGGCTTGGTCGGCCTGCTGTCGGGCGCGTAGTTCATATCGAACTTCAAATCCACCCGGAGCTGGATAGAGTCGCCGCCTTCCAGCAGAAATCCGTTGGGCACAAGCCCGGCCGCGCTAAGCGAATCCATGTGCGGGTTGAAGGGGTAGTTCATGGTGGCCAGCTCGTCGAAAACCGTTGCCGGTTTGGTATTGACCTGCGCGATTTGCCCATAGAGCCGGTCTTTTGAATAAATGGTTGGCAGTGGGAAACTGTATATTTTGTTTGCACTGGAATCCCAAATGGTGAGCTGTACCCCGGCCAGTTGCAACAGGCTGCTGTCGGTAAACCCGATGCGCGCCGCGCCGGTTTGGTACGGGCCTATCGGGAAGGTGTCGTGCACCCCGGCATAGCCAATATCACTGCCGACAACTTCGGCAAAAAGCTGGTACAACAACACATCAATACTGTCGCCGCAAACAATTTTGGTGGAAAGCACATTGCGCAGGGTATCGCCGGGCAAAAACCGGTCGCGCCGCACTTTGGTCAGGTCGAGCACACCCCCGGGGTCGGGAATGCGGTCGTCGTCGTTGTCCGCCAGGTCATAATTCAGCCGGTAGGCCTCCCGGTGCTCGCGCAGGATGCAGCAATTGGCATCATCGTCGCAAGGATGCGGCGGCAAAATACTACTCGGCCCTTCGCACATGCCGTCGGTGCACACGGTTTGCAACACAAAATATTCACAAGCCGGCACGGCACAATCCACATCGGCGGTATCCAGGCTCGAACTTAGCAATGCCGCTGCGCCTACCAGGTACCCGCAGTTGCCGCAATTATCCGGAACGTATACGAAAAAATTGTCGCCGGAAGCCGGCAGGGATTCTATGATAGGTACATACGAAGCATCGGCGCGGCAGGTACTTTTCAGGCAAAAACTAAACAACGCCGAAGTGTCCGACAAGGGGAGCGGGAAAGCCAGCAATACCCGGTTAATCGGAAATACGGTGGTCATCGGCGTGATCGAAAAATGCGCCGGCGCCTTGCCGTCCAGGTCCAGCGGGCAATCGGTCGACCATTCGAGGCCAACCGGCAAGTCAAACTTAAACCAGACATAGCCGGTATCGGAAACAAGCCGGTTGGAGCTGAGCCGGTATTGGAACGGATACGTTGCTCCGTCTTGAAGGCATTCGCCAATGTTGTAGGTTACCGTAGCGCTCAGATAATCTTCGACCACAGCACTGAATTCGACCGTATCGGCCACCACAAAACCGCCGGGCGGGCAGGGTTTGTTGTAATAATAATTGAGCAGAATTTTGGGCAACAACTGTTTGCAGCTGTCCAGGCAATAGTACGCGTCGAACGCAATGTCTGCCGTATCCTGCGGCTGCATTTCGGGGATAAACAAGGTGACAAAACCCGAGCGGGTAACGCCACAAACCGGCATATCGAAATCGGTAGTCAGGTTGGGGGTAAGCGGCTGGGTCATGCCGTTGCGGCTGATTTTAAAACTGGTTTTGTCCATCCCAAGGGCAAGGGCCGCTTCCGAGTTGAGTTGCAGGGTGACATTTGTCGCCGGCGCCGTGCCTTCGTTGATCACCCGGACCCGCATTTCGTGGGGCAGCTGTGCGCAGTGGTCCCAGGGCAGGGCGTATTCGGTTTTGAAGGTAAGGTTCGGTTGAAAGGTCGACGGCAAAACCTGCACATCGGCAATGGTGCTGTCACCCTGGCAGGGGGCATACAGCGCCGTACAGCTCCAGTCGGCCAGAATATTGGACCGGCAGGTGAAGGCCGGAACCCCGCAATCGGTGATGGTAATTTCCTGTTTGATCAGCACCGTTTCGCCAAACTCCAGCAGCGCGTCGCCGTCGCCGAACTGGCTGAAAAATGCGCCGTCAAAATAAGCCGTGTACAGGCTGGGCTGGTCCTGCTCCGTTGCAGCGCCAGGCACATGAATGCTGATCCCGGCCGGATGGGTGTCGCGCAAAAAAAGATGTTGCACCGGCCCCAACCGCGTATTGCGCACATGGATGGTGCGTTCCAGCACTTCGCCTTTTTCACCCGAAATCAGGGCGTTATCTACCTGGATGATGACCAAAAGGCTGGTCTGGATTTGGAAATTGGTGGTTAGCACTTCCTCCACCGCCGCGCCATCACGCACCCGAAGTAATGCCCGGAACAATTGCCCTGAATTGATGGCCTCCACCAACCCACAGCCCGCAGCGAGTTGCACCTTGATGGTCATGGGGGCCCCCGGCTGCAATTCCGGCAGTGCCAGCACGGGTTTTTCCAGATTGGAAATATCCAGTTCCGTGGCGCCGTTCGCCGAGCCGGGCAAATATGTCAATCCCGCCGGCAGTTCCAGTTCCAACTGTGCCGCGCCAACCGGTATGGCGGTGTTGTTTTGGATGGTAACGCTCAGCGTATCGTTGGAACAGACGACTAATTGATCTGGATTTTTGTAAGAAATGGAGAAGTTTTGAGCAAAAGACGGGGTAACAATTACCAGCAGCAGGCAGGCGAGCAGGCATTTGAGCATGGGATCACAACAGGCTTAACGGTGAACAGATGTTCAAATATAGGTTTTTAATCAGCTGTCGATTTTTCCGGCCCGGCCTTTTTTTGCCGGAGGACGGACATTTGGACCAATAAAACCGGGGGTATAAAAAAACAGGCCGGCACCACATTGGCGCCGACCCGGCATTAAATCTATCATTTAAAATTACCTGTATTATTCCTTACTGGTCTTGACGTTGCCAACACTGAAGGGCGTGGCGGCATCCGTCCGGTAGTCGCGGATAAATCCAAAGGTCAGGTCGTCGGGAATATCCGTCGATTTTGCGGAGCCCTTGAAACCGTCCTGGCAATCAACGGTAAATTCCAGGGCTTTCAAATGGCCTGCGTCGTCGAATTCCATGCTGATGTAATCAACCAGGATTTTCTGGGCGCCCAGTTCGGCTTTGATGTTTTTCAAATCCTGCAGGGTATGGCTGTGCTGAAAGAAAGCTTCAACCTTGCGCGCATTTTGCGCATTCAGCGCCGGCAAAGCCAGGCAGACAAAAGCAAGTAAAAAGAGTATTTTTTGCATGAATGAAAAGAGTTTTTAGTTCAAAAGTTCCAGGTATATTTTGCTTGCACAGGCTACGCGCTGTGCTTTTTTTTTGCGTAAAAATACAACAATGCGGTCGAATGGGAAACAGTGTCGTATTGGCCTCTAATTTCGTACAACCGGCCGCAGAACACTGCCGCTTTCCAATTGAACACGCAGGTAATACGTGCCGCCTGGTAATTGACTCAGATCGAATTCCGTGGTAATTCGCTGCCCCTTCACCGATTTTGTTAACAATTGGCGCTGCTGCGCATCCTGCAAAACCAGGTTTACACGCTCCGACCGGCGCAATTGCATCGTCAGCTGCACGAGGCCCGACGTCGGGTTGGGCGACAAGTTAAATTGCCGGACCGACTTGGGCAACGCGGTCGATGTAACAATCACCTGCATGCCAACCTGATAACCGCAACCATTGGCCGAAACGACCTGGCATTCATAAAAACCGTTTTCTGTGGGCACATACGTGGCATTGACAGCACCCGGAATGGGCGCCCCGTCGAGCAGCCATTGGTAGGCCGACCACGTGCCGGTGGATACGCTCAGCGTGTCGTTTTCGAACAACAATCCCAGCCCGACGGGCTCCGGCTCACTGGTGATCTCTGCAAGAGCCGACATCGACAACACGCAGGTTTCGTACTGAAACTGAACAGTGTACACGCCGGCCTCCGTGACAGTTAATTCCGCATCCGTTTCGCCCGGAATAGGTTCATTGTTGAAAAACCATTGCAGCGAAAAAGCCGGGGAAACATTGAGTACCTGTAACGAGGCTTCATCGCCCGGACACAAAACTGCCGGGCCATTGTTTTGAATTTCCGGGACCGGCAAATCGTCGGCCAGGGGCACCACAATGGCATCGGAGAGTGCCGAATTGCAGGGCGTACCATCGTATTCCACCCGGTACACACCGGGCTGGCTGACGGCAAGTTGTTGCCCGGTAGCGCCGGGAATCAATTGGTTGTTTTCGTACCATTGGTAGCCAAAACCAGGCGGCGCCTGGGCTGCTTGCAGCAAAACAGTGTCGGAGCCCGGGCAGATCAATTCGGGGCCGGGCAACGGCGCCGTCCAGGAAAGCGGGCTGATTTCCGGCACCTGAATTTGCGCCCCTTCACTTACCTCAAACGTATCGATACGGATGCAACCCTGATCATCCTGCGCTTCCACAATGTACATACCGGGGTCGAGGTTGGTAAGCAGGGTGTCCGTGGCTCCGTTATTCCAACTCAAGGAATACGGACCTTCACCGCCGGTAATATCCAGATCGATCGAGCCGTCCATACTGCCGTAGCAGCTGGCATCCTGCACACTGGCAGACAATTGAAAGGCGGAGCACAGTTCCCGGATTTTATAAATATCGCCGGTCACAACATCCGCCACATACAACTCGCCGTGCACATCTTCGCCCAAACCGGCGAACGAACCACTGCCCGGCGGCCGTATTTGGGTGGTGACGAAGGAGTTGTCGGGCTGTTGCTTGATGGCCCACCACCGGTCGCTGGCATAATCCGGGAAAATATAGTACCCGTAGAGGTCCGGGTAAACGCTTCCCCGGTAGATGAACCCGCCGGTCACCGAGCGGCCCAGGGAGGAGTTGTCGTAGTCGAATACCGGATCAACATAGGCAGATTGGGGCTGGCAATTACTGGTTTGGTAATCCTCGGTGCCTTCATAACACCGCCAGCCATAGTTCAGCCCCGGGGTATTGGCCGGTTCAAAATCAATTTCTTCGCGGGTGCTTTGCCCGACATCGCCGATCCACATGTCGCCGGTGAGCCGGTCGAAAGAAAACCGCCAGGGATTGCGCCAGCCCAAGGACCAGATTTCGGGCCGGTAAGCCGGGTCGTTCACAAAGGGATTGTCGGCCGGAATAGCGTAGGGCAATCCCGGATCTGTTGTGCTTACATCAATCCGAAGAATTTTTCCGAGCAAGGTATTTTTCGTTTGCCCGTAGTTGTCCGGGTCGCCACCGGCGCCGCCGTCGCCAAAGGAAATATACAGGTACCCGTCGGGACCGAATTTCAGGCAACCGCCGTTGTGGTTGTTGTAGGGCTGGGTTTGCGTGAGCAGGATTTCCTCGCTGTCCGGGTCGGCCTCATTCGGGTTGTCCGCCCGGACCGAAAAGCGCGACACGCGGGTAGCACCGTCGGTTTCGCGGGTATAGTTTACGTAAAAAAAGCCCGTTTCGGCGTAATCCGGTGGGAAGGCCAGGCCGAGCAAACCCTGCTCACTGGCTGTAGAACGCACCCGGGCATCAATATTTAAAAAAGCGTTGGGCAGGCGATTGCCCAGGCTGTCGAGTACCCAAATATAGCCTTGCTGCCCGACAATAAACAGGCGGCTGTCGCCGCAATGGGCAATATCGAGTGGGCGGGTCACATTGTCGTTAAAAACATCGAACTCAATCTTGGGTTGGGAACGCAGGCTGAGGGGAAATGCCAGCAATACTGCCAGCAGCAGGGTAAGTTGTTGTTTTTGCATAGTGCTCGTTTTTGGATTGAAAAAATCAGTTTTGGGAATGTGCTGAATAAAAACGTCGGAAATTCCGAAAGGGTTGTGGTATTTGCCTGTTGGATGGTCAGTCTTGTCCGGGAATAGCGAACCTGTCAGGTCGAATTTGCACAAATCCGCCACGCCGAGGCCAGGCGGATTTGTGCAAATTCGACCTGACAGGTTTTCAATTCAGCAAACGCCGGTGGTAATTTACCTGCCCAAGGTGGTAGCTCAGATGCCCGTACAAATGAACCAGCATATGCGCCGTAGACACAATTTCACCGCGTTTTTCCAACGGGTAATCTTTTTCCAGCTCGGATTCCGGCAGTTTGGCGAGGGTACGGGAAACAATGGCAATGGTTTCCTCAATGTCGGCGAGCAGCTTTTCCCGGGGCACCTCCTTCGCCGCAAACTCATAGGGGCGGTCGCGTATGTAGCCCGACTGGCCCAGCACGGCGCCGATGAAGTGTTTGAGATTGCCGCATAGGTGCAGGCACAAATTGCCGCCAGCGTTGCTGATATCACCCTGTACGGCCCACAGGGCGCTCTCGTTTGGGTAAAGCTTGATCTGCTCGGCGAGTAGCTGCAGGTCGCGCCGGAAGAGTTCGGAGAGGGTTGGGACAAGCATGATTTTCCGTTTATTTTTTAATGGTGACGTTCATGTCCGGCATCTCCACCACTTCGAAGGTTGCCGAGGCGAGCGCAACCTTGCCCTTCGTTTCGGTGATTGCTTCCAAAATACGCGTATTCAATGCCGTCCGGGTTGAGCGCCGTTTTTCATAACCAACGACATAACGCAGGTTGAATTCGATCCAGTTGTCTGTCAGTTTGATACCGACAGTGGGTTCCACAACAGCATTTTCGATCAGATATTTCCGCACCATGATTTTCCAGTGGCGCTGCGCCTGAGCGGGAAAATCGCCCAGGGTTTGTGTGGCGGCATCAAGCAAAAGCTGTGTGGCCAGTTGGACATCGGAGCCGTAGTGCACGGGCAGGTTTATTTCATCCCAAACAAAAGGAAAATCGGTGGAGTAGTTGAACACCGGCCCTTTGAACACAAAAGCATTGCTGAGCCGGACGATGCGGCCGCTGTAGTTGTCGCTCGACGACCAGGCCCCGATTTCCATGAAGGTAATGCGGGTGATGCTGATGTCGATCACGTCGCCCCGCACACCGTTCAATTCGATCCGGTCGCCGGGTTTGAACATGTTGGAACTTTGGATCGCGATCCAGCCGGCCAGGCTGAGAAAAACTTCCTGCATGGTGAAGGCAATACCGGCGCTCACCAGGCCGATCGTAATGCCCAGGTACTGGAGTTTGCCGGTAAAGCTGAAAACAGCCACCAGCATGATCAGGATGTAGCCCGCCAGACTGGCCGTTTTTTTTGCGCGGTAGCGCATGGTGTTGTCGCTTACGGCCCGGTTAATGCCTTTGCGCGCCAGCCATACCAGGAACAGGATAAAAAACGACCAAAACAGGAAATACAGCAAGCGGATCAACAGGCCGGAGCTGTCGCCTTGAAGGAGTTGTTGGAGCCATTGTTGGAATGCGTCCATGCGAATGAAAATGATGATCGGGTCCTGTAAAGTTACAACGGCTGCTGTGAATTTCTTCGCTGAAATATCCCACATTCCGCCGCATTCCCCCTATTTTTCCGCCACTCTGAAACAGCCAACTACCCGTTAACCACACAAACTTTTCCAATAAACATGAAAATAAAATTCTGCGGCGCGGCGCGCGAAGTAACCGGCTCCAGCCACCTGATCACCCTCGACGATGGCTTCATGATTTTGCTCGACTGCGGCCTCTACCAGGGCGGCGATGACGATGAGGCCGGGCACCGGATGGAAGACTTCAACCGGCGCTGGCATTTTGACCCCAAAAAGATCGATTGCCTCGTGCTCAGCCACGCCCACATCGACCACTCGGGGCGCATACCTAAACTGGTGGCCGACGGCTTCCGCGGCCGTATCTACGCCACCCATGCCACCCGCGACCTGTGCAATATCATGTTGCTCGACTCGGCGCAAATCCAGGAATACGACGCCGCCTACCAAAATAAAAAACTGCGTAAAAACGAACCCGAGGTCAAGCCGCTTTACGTGGCCGACGACGTTCGCCAAACCATGCGGCAGTTTGCCAGCTACAACTACGAACAGTGGTTTTTTATCCACCCAAAAGTGCGGGTGCTCTACCGCGACGCCGGGCACATCCTCGGCAGCGCCAACGTGACCCTGGAAATCCAGGAAAACGGCCGCACCATCCGCCTGGGCTTTACCGGCGATATCGGCCGGCCGCACCGCCCCATCCTGGAAGACCCCATGCCGATGCCTGAAGTCGACTACCTGATTTGCGAAAGCACCTACGGCGACCGCGAACACGAATCGGCACCCGGCGAAGCCGAACACCTCATCCGCGTGGTCCAGCACACCTGCGTGGAGAAAAAGGGCAAACTGATCATTCCGGCCTTCAGCGTCGGGCGTACGCAGGAGATCGTGTACATGCTCGACAAACTGCACCACGCCGGCAAATTGCCCAAGGTGCCGGTATTCGTCGACAGCCCGCTGGCTGTAAATGCCACCGAAGTGTTTGTCAACCACCCGGAGTGCTTCGACCGCGAAGTGCACAATTACATGCTGGAAAATGAAGACCCCTTCGGCTTTAACGGCCTGAATTACATCCGCTCGGTCGAAGGCAGCAAGCAACTGAACGCCATGCGCAGCCCCTGCATCATCATTTCCGCCTCCGGTATGATGAACGCCGGGCGTATCCGCCACCACCTGTTCAACAACATCGAAAACAAACGGAATACCTTCCTCATCGTGGGCTATTGCGCCCCGCAAACCCCCGGCGGCCGCCTGCGCGACGGCGCCAAAAGCTTGTACGTGTTTGGCCAAAACCTCCAGGTACTGGCTGATGTGGAAATCATGGATTCCTTCTCCGCCCACGGCGACCGGCAGGAAATGCTCGATTTTATCCGCAACCAAAAAGATTCGGTGCAAAAAATCTGGCTCGTGCACGGCACCATCGACCGGCAGGAAAAATGGCGGGACTACCTGCGGCAAAACGGGTTTGCCAACGTGGCCATACCGGATTTGGGCGAGGAGGAAACCGTTTGATTTTTTTTAAAAAACTGCTCCCGCAGGCGGCAATTACTCCTTGGCCTGCGCTAAAAACTACCGCGCCAGTGCCGCCCACAAAATTGCCACCGGGTGCTCTGCCCCGCGCCCGGTTCCGTCCAAAATCTGGTGCCGGCAGGAGGTGCCCGGCGCCGCGATCTCGGCAGTTTCCGGCGCCTTGCGCACCGCCGGGAACAACACCAACTCGCCAACCTGCATGCTCACGCCGAAATGTTCGCGCTCATAGCCGAACGAGCCCGCCATCCCGCAACAACCCGAGGGGATAACTTCCACGGTGAAGTTTTCCGGCAGGCTGAGCACAAAAGCCGAAGCCTCCACACCGGCCAGGGCTTTCTGGTGGCAATGGCCATGCAGCAAAATGTGCTTTTTTTCTGTTGAAAACGCGTCTGCCGTGATGTTGCCCTGTTGCATTTCGCGGGCCAGAAACTCCTCGATCAGCAACGTATTTTCGCTTAGCACCTTCGCGTCTTCGCGGTTTTTTCCCGGCACCAAACGCGGGTATTCATCCCGGAAACTCAAAATTGCCGAAGGCTCGATACCCACCAGCGGCACTTCCGCCGACACCCGGTTTTTGAAAATTTCCACGTTTTGCACCGCCAGTTCGCGCGCCCGGGTCAGCAGTCCTTTGGAAATAGCCGCCCGCCCGCTTTCGGGGTGCGCCGGCATGTCCACGCGGTAGCCCAGGCGGTTGAGCAGTTGCACGGCTTTGATGCCGGTTTCGGTATCGTTGTAGTTGGTGAACTCATCGCAGAACAACAACACCCGCCCTTTTTCGGGCGCACCCAACGGCAGGTTTTTTCCCGTTTGCTCAAACCAGCGACGCAGGGAAACCGGCTGCAAAGGCGGCAAACTCCGCTCCGGGGCCACGCCCAAGATGCGCTTGAGCAGCCCGCCCGTGATCGCGTTTTTCATAAAAAAATTGCTCAACGCCGGCACAACGGAAGCCAGGCGGTTGAGCCCGGCAATGTGCCCAAACACCCGCGCCCGGAACGGCACCCCGTGCGCCCGGTAATACTGGTGCAAAAACTCGGCTTTCATGCTGGCCATGTCTACGTTGGACGGGCATTCCGACGCGCAGGCCTTGCACGACAGGCAGAGGTCCATTACGTCGTACAATTCCGAATGGCTGAAGGGGTTGGGTTGCTGGCTGTGCGTCAGAAATTCGCGCAGGGCATTGGCGCGGGCGCGCGTGGTATCTTTTTCCCGGCGGGTGGCGCGGTAGCTGGGGCACATGGTTCCGCCGGCAAAATCGAGCTTGCGGCAGTCGCCCGAGCCGTTGCATTTCTCCGCAGCGCGCAGGATGCCGTCGGGGAATTCCAACACCGTGTCGAAGGGCCGGTCTTGCTGGTTGGCTTCGTAGCGCAGCGCGGTGTTCATGGGCGGTGCATCGGTGATCTTGCCGGGGTTGAACACACCGTTGGGATCCCAGGTTTTTTTTATCTGGCGAAGCAGGGTATAGTTTTTTTTACCGATCATCAGCGGAATAAATTCGGCACGCACCCGCCCGTCGCCATGCTCGCCGCTGAGCGAGCCGCGGTATTTTTTCACCAGCCGGGCCGACGCTTCGCAAATGCGGTAGAGCATTTCGCGGTCGCTTTCTTTTTTCAAATTCAAAATCGGGCGCAAGTGCAACTCCCCCGCCCCGGCATGAGCGTAGTACACCGATTTTTGCCCGAACTGTTGCATCATCGCCTCAAACTCGCCGATGTAGGCCGGCAAGTCGGCCACTTCCACCGCCGTGTCTTCGATGCAGGCCACGCCCTTGGCTTCGCCGGGCATATTCGACAGCACGCCGAGACCGGCGCTGCGCAGGTCCCATACCTGCCTGGTTTTGGGCGCTTGCACGATGGGAAAGGCATAGCCGAAATTTCGTTGTTGTAAATCGGCAATCATGTCCCGGGCTTTATCTGCTGCCGCTTCGGGGCTCGGCCCGCGGAATTCGATCATCAATACGGCAGCCGGGTCGCCTTCCACAAAAAAGCGGTTTTTGGCCTGCTCGCGGTTCGATTTGGTGCAGTCCAGAATGAGTTTGTCCATCAGTTCGCAGGCCGTAGGCTGGTGCTGCATGGCCGCCACCACGGCTTCCAGGCATTCGGGCATGCTGCTGAAGTGGGCGCACACCACCACATCGTGCGGCTCCGGCAGGGGATCAACGTGCAGTGTGATCTCTGTGGTGAAGGCCAGCGTGCCTTCGGAGCCGCAGAGCATGGTGCAAAAGTTAAAATCTGTGCCACCGGAAGTGAACGGCTCGGTTTCCAGCAGCAGGTCGATGGCATAGCCCGTGTTGCGCCGGTGAATGCCGGGCTTGGGAAATTCGCGGCGTATTTCCGCCTGCGTTTCCGGGTCGGCCAGTGCCTCAGCTACCTGCCGGTACAATTGCCCTTCCAGGCCACTGCCGTTTTTTTTCTGTTCAAACTCCGGTTTTGACAAGCGGGAAAAACGCGCTTCAGAGCCGTCGCTGAGCACCACATCGAGGGCCAGCACGTGGTCGCGGGTAGAGCCGTACACGATCGACGTGGTGCCGCAGGAATTGTTGCCCACCATGCCGCCGAGCATGCAACGGTTGGCGGTGGAGGTGTTGGGGCCGAAAAACAGGCCGTGCGGTTTGAGCAACTGGTTCAGTTCGTCGCGGATCACACCCGGCTGCAGGCGCACCCAACCTTCTGCGGCATTGATCTCCAGCACCTTGGTCATGTAGCGGGAAATGTCCACCACGATGCCGCTGCCTACGCATTGCCCGGCCAGCGAGGTGCCCGCCGAACGGGGAATCAGGGAAAGCCCGTTTTTTCCCGCGAAGCGCACCAGCGTTTGCACATCGGCCTTATGTTTGGGGTAGGCCACGGCCAGCGGCAGTTCGCGATAGATGGACGCATCGGTGGCGTACAGGCGGCGCAGGAGTTCGTCGGTGTGGAGTTCACCCTCAAGTTGTTGGGCAAGTGTTTGAAGCAGCTGCATGATGTTAAACGGTTAGTTTTTTGCAAAAAACGCACTATTTCGAAGAAAACAGCGCCGCAATTTCTTTTTCAAAACGCGTCTCCAGCGCCGGGCGGCGCATTTTGAGCGTAGCGGTGAGCAGGCCGTCTTCGGCCGTCCAGGGTTTACCCAGCAGCTGAAACGCCTGTACCTGTTCGATCGGCCCAAGGTAGTCCGCATTGATCCGGTCGATTTCCTGCCGGTACAGCTTTTCCACTTTGGGATTGAGGATCATGAATTCGGGGGCGGTCCAATGGACCTTGTGTTCGGCACACCAGGCTTCCAGCTGGGCAAAGTTGGGCACGATGAGGGCGCCCACATACGGCTGGTTGAGTCCCAGGGCCATGCACTGATCGATATAATCGGAGCGCAGCAGCTGTTGTTCCACAAATGCCGGAGCCACGAATTTGCCCGTTGTCGTTTTGAAAATCTCGCTTTTCCGGCCCGTGATTTTCAGAAAACGCTTGAACTCCAAACGGCCCATGTCGCCGGTTTTGAACCAGCCGTCGGCCGTGAAGCGTGCGGCCGTGTCTTCCGGTAAATTCCAGTAGCCCTGCATGACATTCGGACCGCGCACTTCCACTTCGCCTTCCCCTGCTGCGTCGGCCCGGGCGATGCGCACCTCCACGCCGGGCACCGGGATGCCTACCGTCCCGAAATGCACGCCGCCCGGCTCGAAACGGTTGAACGACACCGCCGGACTGGTCTCCGTGAGGCCATAGCCCTCTCGGACGTCGATGCCGGCAGCCGAGAACAAACGCCCCAGGCGGGGTTGCAGCGCGGCAGCGCCCACGGCAATACTGTGGACGCGCCCGCCCATGGCCCGGCGCCAACGGCGGTACACCAGCAGGTCGGCCAGCAGCAGTTTGAGCCGGTACAAAATTGGCTTGCCGTATTCGCCGGCGTAGGGGTAGCGTTCGCCCAGGGCAAGCGCCCAGTCGAGTATTTTTTTTTGTAAAAAACCGGCCTGGTTGCGGCGCTCCAGCAAACGCTCGTAGCTCCGCTCCAACACGCGCGGCACGGCGGTGAAAAAGTGCGGGCGGACTTCCCGGAGTGTTTCCGGCAGTTGCTCAAGGGCTTCCACGTACCAAACCGGTGTACCCGCAGCCTGGTACACGTAAGTGACCATGCGCTCGAAAATATGCGACAGCGGCAAAAAACTGACCGCCGTTCGTTCGGGGCCCACCGGCACGATGGCCAGCACGGCTTTCACATTGCTCACGATATTGGCGTGGCTGAGCATGACGCCTTTCGGCGTTCCGGTAGTGCCGGAGGTGTACAGGAGTGTTGCCAGGTCGGTTTCGCGAACGGCGGCGCGAATGGATTGCAGCGCAGCTGCATCCGGTTCGCGGCAGAGCTGAACCCAGGGCAATGCACCGTCCATCGGTTCAAAAGCGAAAACCATTTCTGGCATTGCACCGGATTGTTGCAACTGCGCATACATGGCGGCATTGCTCACAAAAAAAGCGCGTATGCCGGCATCCTGAATGATGTGCGCCACTTCGTCGGGGCGGGCCGTGGTGTGCACGGGTACCGGCACCAGGCCGAGTTGCAGCATGGCGGCATCGGCAACAGCCCAACGTGGGCTGCCGCAATGCGCCAAAATGCCGATGCGGTCGCCTTTTTTAAACCCGAGGGCGAGCAATCCTGCGCTCAGGCGGTCGCGTTCGAGCAGCAAGTCCGCCGTGCTCCAGCGGCGCCAGTGCCCGTTTTCCATGCCGGCCAGCGCCACCGCGTGCGGGTAGCGTTTTTGCTGGTAATCCAAAATGTCGAAGAGCCGGGTGAAATCCATACCAGTACTCAATTTTCAGGAACATCGGGCATGCGCCGGACGCGCACGGCCACCAAAATCGCCAGGCTGAGTAAAAACAGCACCGACAAGGCCAGCACCGAGCTGCGCATACCACCAAACAACTGGGCAATCAGACCGAACACCAGGGTGCCGAACACGGTCGACACTTTGTCCATGACATCGTAAAAACTAAAAAACGACGTGGTTTCCCGGGTGTTTTCCGGTAAAAACTTGGCGTAGGTGCTGCGCGAAAGCGCCTGAATACCGCCCATGACCAGGCCGATGGCGCCGCCCAGCAGAAACACTTCCGATTCGGTATGCACCGAATAGCCGAGCAGGCAAATGGCCGTCCAGATGATCAGCATGACAAACAGCGCCGTCCGGTTGCCTTTTTTTTCCGACAACCGCGACGAGAGAAAAGCGCCCAGGATGGCTACCAGTTGCAGGATCAGCACCAGGATGATCAGCTTGGATTTTTCCATTTTCATTTCCTTATCGGCAAAACTGGAGGCCAGAAAAAGGATGGCCTGCACCCCGGCATTGTAGCAGAAAAAGGCAAGCAAAAAAAGGCTGGTGTTGCTGCTGCTGCGCACGGCGCGAAATGCTTTGATCACCTCGTCGTAGCCCTTGCGCAGCAGGCCTTCGGCCATGGGCTTGCGCGCATCCGGCGGCAGGCGTTTGAAGGAAATTTGGGCAAAGCCTAACCACCACAGGCCCACACTGACGAATGCCCAACGGATCGCCGAGGTTTCGGAAGGGAAGCCCAATTTATCGTGTTGAAGCACCATGGCGAGGTTGATCACCAGCAGGATCACACTGCCGGCAAAACCGTAAATAAATCCCCGGGCGCTCACGGCATCGTAGCGGTCTTCGGTGGCATAAAAAACAATGCCGCCGGCAAAACCGACCGTAGCCAGCACAAAGCCGCCCAGGCCGATCCACAGGGCGTCCGGGCTGTCGAAAAAGAACAAGCTGATGCAGGCCAGCGAACCCAGCACGGTAAAAAAGCGCATGAAGCGTTTTTTCTTGCCCCCGTAGTCGGCAATACCCGACAGGATGGGCGAAATGGCCGCGATGATCAGGTAGGCCAGCGAGATTCCCCAGGCGATCAGGGTTTCATCGCGGATGGCAAAACCGGCGATATTGACCGTGTCGGGAGCAATGCCCAGGAAATACGGCGGAAAAATGGCTACGGTAATGACCAGGGCGTAGGCGCTGTTGGCCCAGTCGAAAATGGCCCAGCCGTTGATTATGCGGGGGTCATTTTTTTCGAAGGAAGGGGCGCCGGGAGCGGGAGTTTGAGCTGTAGCCACGTTCAGTTGGTTGGTTTAGTTTGGGTAAATGTAGGGCATACGGCAGACAGAAGCGCCATGATTTTCCGGAATCCCGGGTTTTCATTTTCCAAAACTAACAAACTGTAGTTAATCCACTGCACGGCCGAAAGGCACCGTGAGGCCCAGCCAGGGGATGGCAAAAAACTCCCCGTCGGTGCCCACCGTCGGAATAACGAGCGCAGCATCAATGGAAACGTGCTTGCCGATAAATCGCCCGCCGATGGAGGAAAGGACAAAGTTGTTGTCGCCCGTGTCGAACAGGTAATTTTCAGACAGCAGGGCAAATTTGCGTCCGGTGCGGTATATTCCGCTGATCGAGATGGTTGGTGTGTTCGCCCAGGAGTCGCCGGCATAGCCGTAGCCCAGGCCCAGGTTGATATTCCGGTCGCGGGAGCCAAAGGTTATCTGGCCGTAAGCGACGCCGAAAGAGCCGGCTTCATCGCCAATTACAGTGGCAAAAAGCCCGCCGACACCTAAGTTGATCTGATCTTTTTTTATAGGAATGGTAAGCTTGGGCGTAATCCAGACCGGAGAAGCCTCCCCGGCAAAAATAAAGAGTGGGATGACGCCTACGCCCAGGGTGAAATTATCGGTAATGCCATAGCTGACCTGGTTGAAAAAGATCCAGGTGTTCTGGTAATAGCCTTCGCCCTTGCGCAGGCCGTAGCCGTTGGGGCCGAATAGGTAGCGGGTGGAGTTGGCGTCGGTCGACCAGAATTCGCCTTCGACGATCTGATTTTGTTCTACCGAACGGAGCGCACGGATATCTTTTTTCTGGATTTTAATTTGCCCGAATTTATCGGTTTGAACCAGAATGTGGTCCATTTCAATCTGGCGGATGTACCCGATAAATGTGTTGTCGTCTTTGGTTTCGATGGAAACCAGTTGGCTGGTATCGGTCGGAATTTTAATTTCCTGTGCAGCAAGCGGGTTGAAGGCGGCAAAAGCCAGGCAGGCGAGGAGTGCGAATTGGCGCGGCATTTTCATAAGGCAGGTGTATTTTCTCATAAAAGAACCGCTGAAAAGTACCGCTGGTTTGCCGCATTGTTTGCAAAAACCGCCCTCAATTTTTCACCGAACCAAACGGCACGTGCAGCGTCGCGTAGGGAATGGGGTAGGCATCGTCGAATCCATAGGCCATTACTGCCACCCCGGCATCAAGGGCGATGCGCCGCCCCATGAATCGCACCCCGGCACCATATAAGCTGACCGGGTCGCCGTAATCATCAAAAAAATAACTTTCGCCCAGCAGGGCAACTTTTGGCGACAGGCGGACGGTCCCCGCCAGGGAGAAGAGCGCGCGTTTTCGCCATTGGCTGCCTGAAAAATTTAGTCCCAAACTGGCACTTACGTTGGCATCGCGCGACCCATAGGTGAACGTACAAAACGCAGCATTCAATGACCCGTTGCCATCATCCGAATCAAAATAATACGTATTGAATTCGTGGCCGATAAACCCGCCCAAGGCAATATTGAATTTATTGGGAATAACCGGAAACGAAAATTTAGGCGTCAGCCAAACCGGGAACGGCCCGTCGTAGAAAATGAAAAACGGCGCGAAGCCTACACCCAGTGAAAAATGATCCGAAAAACCGTAGCTGACCTGGTTGAAAAACAACTCGCTGTTTTCATAAACACCTTCGCCTTTGCGCAACCCGTAGGCACTGGGGCCAACGAAATAGCGCGGTGCATACGGGTTTTCAAACCATACCCGGCCATTGGTGATCTTCACCTTACCCGCCAATCGTATACGGTTAATTGCCGTGCCCTGAATGGTCAGCACCCCGAAATGCTCGGTTTTTAACACCACCGTTTCGGCGTCTTGTGCAAGCAGTTGCCCGGTAAATTCATTGCCGTCGGAGGTGTAAACAATCACCCAGGCAGTGGTGTCTGCCGGGGTGATTTCCTGCGCAACGGCTATTTGGCCTGCGGCGAAAACCAGGGAAATCGCCAGCAGGATGGCACGGCTAAAACAGTGGAACGAAGGCATACCTGATAGACGTAGGAGTTCAGCGAATGGTTGGTTTTAGTCGACCAGCACCTCATCCAAAAACAGCCAGGCATTGTTGCCGGCGCCCGGCGCCCCTTCCGGGATGGAGCCGTAAGCCGTGGCCACCAGTTTGATATACCGCGCTTTGGCGCCCGGCGTGGCCAGTTCTACGGTTTCGATGCTAATGCCGGTCATGCCCTCCGCATCAATTGTCTTTTTAGCGATCGACCGGAATTGCTCGCCATCGTCCGACACAAATACTTCGATGCTGCGCGGCGGATAAATCCAGCTGACTTTGCTGTTCATAAAATGGGTGGTCACTTTATTAAAATCGGTCGGCGCGCCCAGGTCGATAACCGGGTCCAGGTTGCCGTCTTTTACGCCTACCCAATTGTTCCAGGCCCGTGGAGCGCCCAGGATGCCGTTGGTCAGGGCGTAGCGCTCGCCACCGGAGTACTGCTCGGGCTGGGCGGTCATGGTGTAGGTTTTGCCGCTGGCTTTGTGGACGTAGTAGCGCACGGTGAGTATTTTGCCCATGAGTTTGCCGTCTTTCACCGCTACCGCTTTTATGGTAGTTGGTTCGGTGAGCGGAATAGGCGAGTAAAAGCCGCCTGAAGTGGGGGTGGGGTCTTTGCCGTCGCGGGTATATTTGACCTGCACCGTACGATCGCTGGCCGACAGCACGACATAGCCGCCGGCAAAGCTCGACTTGACGTCGTAGTAGCTGCGGGCATAGTTGACCCCCATGGCATCCAGCCGGTCAAAATGGACTTTCAGGCGGCGGATAAAATCGTTCCAGGTAATCTTGTTTTTAGGTGTCCAAAGCACTTCCGACAGGGCGCAGGCGCGCGGGTAGGCCATGTACTCCACTTGTTCGGGCGTTTCCATGTACTCGGTCCAGACGTTGCCTTGGGCGCCGAGGATGTGTTGCGCTTCCGCTTCGCTCAGTTCGGCCGGCACGGGGTCGTAGCCGTACACCCGGTTGAGGGTGGTGAAGCCGCCGATAGCCAGCGGTTCGGTGGCGGGGTCGCTCTGGTAGTGGTCGAAGTAGCAATGCGAGCCAGGAGTCATGATCACATCGTGGCCGGCTTTGGCCGCAGCGATACCGCCCTCGGTGCCGCGCCAGCTCATGACGGTAGCCGTAGCGGGCAGCCCGCCTTCGAGAATTTCGTCCCAGCCGATGAGTTTTTTTCCGCGCTTGGCCAGCATGGCTTCCGCGCGCCGGATGAAATAACTCTGGAGTTCGTGTTCGTCGTTCAGGCTTTCATCCTGCATGCGTTTCTGGCATTTCGGACAGGCTTTCCAGCGGTCCTTGGGGCATTCGTCGCCGCCGATGTGGATGTACTGACCGGGAAAAAGTGCGCAGACTTCTTCGAGCACATCGTCGAGAAAGCGAAAGGTTTGCTCATTGCCGGCGCAGTACACATCGCGAAAGATGCCCCAGATTTTTGCGGTTTCATACGGCCCGCCGGTGCAGCCCAGTTCCGGGTAGGCAGCCAGTGCGGCCTGTGAGTGGCCCGGCATTTCAATTTCGGGCACGATGGTCACAAAGCGTTTCTGGGCATACTCAACAATCTCGCGGACTTCCTCCTGGGTGTAGTAGTGGCAGTATTCTTTCCCGTCAAACTGGTGCGGTTGATCGGAATAATGGCCAACCAGGGTTTCATCCCGACAGGCGGCTACAGTTTGCAATTTCGGGTATTTTTTTATCTCGATACGCCAGCCCTGGTCTTCGGTGAGGTGCCAGTGGAAGCGGTTGAATTTGTGCTGCGCCAACAAGTCAATGTAGCGTTTTACAAAGTCGACCGGAAAAAAATGCCGGCCCACATCGAGGTGCATGCCCCGGTAGGCAAAGCGCGGGTAGTCGGTGATTTTGGCGCAGGGGACCGTCCAGGCCACGCCGTCTACCGGTGCACTGCTGTTGAAGGCCGGCGGGAACATCTGCCGCAGGCTTTGCACGGCATAAAAAGCGCCAGCGGCCGTGCGGGCATTTATGGTGATAAAAGTGGGCGTGATATCCATCTGGTAACCCTCTGCATTTTCCACACCTTTATCGGGTATAAAATAAATGCCGTTGGCGCGCGGCTGGTTGATGGCACTTTTAAACGGCTGAGCGACCAACTGGTAGCCTGTTGCCGTCTGTGCAACCGCCATAAAATTTTGTGCGGCCAATTCCCAGTCCTGCTCCCCCTGGGGGAAGTAAATCCGGGTGTCCGGCTTGAGGGTAAACTCCCCATCCTGGCTGTAGGCTTTTACCGGCTGCGGGATGAAAGTTATTGTGGAGGTAACCTGCGCAACAGTGTATGCCGACAAAAAAAGCAGCATAGAAAACGATAGAAGAATTCTATTTTTCATAGAAATCATAGCGTTAGTTTTATAGAAAATTACTTTTCAATTGTTCAACAAATAACCGCGCCTTCCTGGTTGACGCCGGATAGGAAAACCCGGCTTTCCACACCGTGGTTAGCAAAAGCGCGTTGCATGGCCTGGCCGACATTTTCCGCGATCAGCGAGTTGGCGCTGAGCGCAAACACCGAAGGTCCGGCGCCGGAAATGCTGCAACCCAGGGCGCCTTCGGTCATCGCGGCGGCCTGCACATCGTAAAATCCGGTAATCAGGCCGGCGCGCTGCGGCTCGATAATTTCGTCGCGCAGGCAACGCCCGATCAGTTCCACATCGCCGTTGAAGCAACCGACGACGAAGCCGGCAATGTTGGCGCTTTGGCGAATGTACGCATCGAGCGGCACCTCGGGTTTTAAAATGGCCCGGGCATCTTTGGTCAGAATGTGCAATTGCGGGTACACCACCGTAGCGTGCAAGCCGCGCGGCACATGCAGGCGGTGAACGTCCAGCGTTTCGTTGTCGCGGATCAGCACGATGCCGCCCAACAGCGACGGCGCCACATTATCGGCATGAAATTCCCCGGAAGCCACCTGCTCACCCTGGCAGGCAAAAGGCAGCAGATCTCGCTTGCTCAGACCGGTGCGCAGCAATTCGCTGACGGCCAGTACCGCCGCCACCGCACTGGCTGCGCTACTGCCCAGGCCGCTGCCCAGGGGCATTTTTTTATGAATTTCCAATTCGATGCCCCGGCCGGGTTCGCCCAGGTGCTCCAGCAAGCGAAGGGCAGCCACACCGGCAGTATTTTTCTCTACCTCAAGGGGAAGTTTGCCCTGATGCCCGGTGATGCGGGTAATGCGCAGGCCCGGGGTATTGCTTTTTTTGGCGATCACTTCGTCGCCGGGCTGCTCGATGGCCATGCCCAGTATGTCGAACCCGATGCCGATATTTCCGATCGAGGCGGGGGCAAATGCTTTGATACCCAAAATTCTGTTGGTTTAAATGATCTGGCGGGCAAAGGTAACAGGCTGGGCTTTAAATTGGGCGGGAATGGTGATATTTGCATGCGCCGCGGAATCTTCCAAAAATCTGTGTGTTCGCGTGCTTGCCGTGTCTCCGTGGTCAATAAAATAATCTTAAACGGACCGTTTCAATTGGACCGCGTGACACCGCACCGGATAAACTTTTCGTTTGATAGCATTCAATCATCATTTGTGATCCACGTTTTTTTATGACCAACAGAACCACTGCACTGTTAACCCTTGCCCTCCTTTTCCCATTACTCAGCACGGCACAAATCCGACTTTTTACACTCGACGACACCCTGCGTGGCAGTATAACCCCGGAACGCGCCTGGTGGGATCTGAAATTTTACAAACTCGATGTGCGCGTCGACCCGGAAGCCCGGAGCATCACGGGCTCGAATGAAGTGCATTACGAAGTGTTACAACCTGCCCAGGTATTGCAAATCGACCTGCAACCGCCGCTAAAAATCGAACGCGTGGAACAGGATGGCCAAACGCTCGACGTGCAGCCGGCCGGCCGGAATGCCTATTTCATTCAATTGAAAAAAACACAAAAACCGGGCGCCCGCGAGGCCCTTACAATTTGGTACTCCGGCAAACCGCGAACTGCCCGTCATGCGCCCTGGGACGGCGGTTTCAGCTGGGCAAAAGATGATGCCGGGAAACCCTTCGTGGCAACCTCGTGTCAGGGACTTGGGGCCAGTGTTTGGTGGCCCTGCAAAGACCACATGTACGACGAACCCGACTCCCAAAGCATTGTCGTCACCGTACCGGCGCCGCTGATGGATGTATCGAACGGGCGGCTGCGCCGCACCACGGAGAACGCCGACGGTACGCGCACGTTCGAGTGGTTTGTGTCCAACCCGATCAACAATTACGGCGTAAACGTCAATATTGCCGATTACACGCACTTCGACGATACGCTGCACGGCGCGAAAGGCGTGCTCACGCTCGATTATTATGTGCTGCCGGAGAACCTGGAAAAAGCGAAAAAACAATTTCAACAGGTCAAAGGCATGTTACGGGCCTTTGAATACTGGTTTGGCCCCTATCCGTTTTACGAGGACGGGTACAAACTGGTGGAAGTGCCCTACCTCGGTATGGAGCACCAGAGCTCGATTACCTACGGCAACGGTTACCAAAACGGTTACCTGGGCCGCGACTTGTCCAGGACAGGCTGGGGTTTGAAATGGGATTTTATCATCATCCACGAGTCGGGCCATGAGTGGTTTGCCAACAATATCACCTACCGCGATGTCGCGGATATGTGGATCCATGAAAGTTTTACCAACTACAGCGAAGGCCTGTACACCGAGTATTTCTGGGGCAAAGAAGCCGGCGCTGAATACATTCGGGGTACACGAGCAGGTATTGAAAACCGGAGCCCCATTGTGGGCGTGTATGACGTGAATCAGGAAGGCTCCGTAGATATGTACAGCAAAGGCGGTAATATGCTGCACACCATCCGCCAAATTGTGGACGACGACGAAAAATGGCGCGCCATCCTCCGGGGCTTGAACCGCGATTTTTACCATCAAACCGTATCCGGTGCCCAGGTGGAAGCCTACATTTCCGAACACTCCGGGAAAGACCTGCGCAAGGTTTTTGACCAATACCTGCGCCAGCGCAATATTCCGGTGCTGGAATACAGTGTGAAAAAAGGCAAACTGCGTTTTCGCTGGATCGACTGTGTGGAAGGCTTCGACATGCCGGTAAAAGTGACGCTGGAACGCGGCAAGTACGACTTTATCTACCCGACTACCGGCTGGCAGGAAACCCGGCTAAAGGGTGTGAAAAAGAAGCAATTTAAAGTGGACGATAATTTTTACATTCTGACCCAGGAGCAGCCTTGAGTGCTGAAGAGCAATTATATAAAGTTGAGGCTGTCTCACAAGTGCTTTTAAGCATTCACCCGCCGTAGATTATTACTTAAACACATAGGCTCATAGAACACAAAGAATATTTCTCTGTGTTCTATGAGCCTATGTGTTTAATAATTGGGAAGCTATCCTTTGTGCACTAACTTATGAGACAGCCTCATGTACAACTTGAGTTAATGAATCCCCTGCGCCGGGTTTTTACCCGGTATGCCTTTGTAATAGTTCCAGATGTACTCCAGGTCTTTCGCCTCATCGCCGGTGGGATAAAAAAGCTCCGGGTCGAAAAAGACTTCCTTTTTGGGGAAATTGAAGGTGCATAGCGATATGGGCACGCCGGCCAGCCGGGCGATATGATAAAACCCGGTTTTGAATTTGGGCACTTTGGTGCGGGTGCCTTCCGGCGCAATGACCAGGTGCATGCGCGCATTTTGGCGGAACGCCTCCACCGTGGCATCCACAAAATTATTTTTTTTACGCCGGTCGATCGGGATACCACCCAGCCAGCGAAAAAACAGGCCGAAAGGCCAGACGAACAAGGTGTGCTTGCCCACATAATTGGCTTTTGCCCGGATGGCGCTGTTTACCAAAACGCCCAGCGGAAAATCCCAGTTGGACGTATGCGGGGCCACCGCCAGCACCAGTTTGGGTACGTCGTAGGGGTATTGGCCGGTGATTTTCCAGCCCCACAGTTTTAAAATCCAGCCACTTAGCATTGAAAGCAGATTCCCCATGGTTGCGTAGGTTTTTGAAAATTAATGCCGTAGTTCCAACAGCGCTACATTTTCGATGTGGTGTGTATGCGGGAACATATCCACCGGTTGCACTTTCAGTACCCGGTATTTTTCCGACAGCCACTGTACATCCCGGGCCTGCGTTGCCGGGTTGCAGCTCACGTACACGATGCGCGGCGCTTCCAGTTCCAGCAAAAACCGGACAGCTTTTTCGTGCATGCCCGCGCGTGGCGGGTCGGTGATCACCAGGTCGGGTTTGCCATGTTTTTCGATAAATTCCGGGCTGAGCACGTTTTTTACATCGCCGGCATAAAACACGGCATTTTTGATGTTGTTGAGCGCCTGATTTTCGTGCGCATCGGCAATAGCTTCCGGCACTTCTTCGATGCCCACCACCTGCCGGCAATATTGGGCCACATACAGCGCGATGCTCCCCGTCCCGGTGTACAGGTCGTATACATTTTCACTGCCCGTAAGCCCGGCAAACTGAACGACCACATCGTACAGGTTTTTTGCCTGGCGGGAGTTTGTTTGAAAAAAGGATTTCGGCCCGATTTTGAACTGCCGCCCGCCCAGGTTTTCGACCACAAAGCCCTTCCCGGTGTAGTTGATCATCTCAAGGTCGAACACCGTATCGTTTTTCTTGGGATTGATGCAGTACACCAGTGTGGTTATTTGGCCCGGGAGGCGCTCCAGCAGGGCATCCAGGAAGGCGCGAATGGCTTCCGGCTCGTCGCGGGCAAAGCTGACCAGCAACATGCACTCACCGGTGGTCGTCAGCCGGACCATCAGGTTGCGCAAAAAGCCTTCGTGCCGGCGCACATCGTAAAATTCGAGGTTTTGCTCCAGGGCAATTTCCCGTGCGGTATTCCGAATACTGTTGGAGGGCTCGGCCTGCAGGTGGCATTCCCGGATATCGACTACTTTATCAAAAGCGCCCGCACGGTGAAAACCCAGGCCGGGCCCGCCCGGGGCCGGCATCTCTTCCGCCAGCAGCCATCGTTTATTGGAAAATGCAAATTCCAGTTTGTTGCGGTAGTGGGTGGTTTCGGGGGCGCCAAGGATCGGCAGAAATTCCTGAACAGGCACTTTGGCAATCCGTTCAAAAGCGTCGAGCACCGTTTGATTTTTATGTTGCAGTTGGGTTTCGTAGGCGAGGTGTTGCCATTTGCAGCCGCCGCAAACCCCGAAATGCGCACAAAATGCCTCGACGCGCTGCGGAGAAGCTTGCACCAGATTTTCAATGCGGCCTTCCCCGAATCCGCCTTTTTTCTTTTGCACAAAAACATCGACTACGTCGCCGGGCACCGCTCCTTCCACAAAGAGCACCAGGCCATCGGGGGTGCGCCCGACGCCTTTGCCGCGATCGGCAACGCCGTGAATGGGAACAGCCGGCGCAATAAACGATTTTGATTTTCTAGCCATAAGCAGGGCGGCAAAAATAGGGGTTCTTGGTGATTGGCTGTTGACCATTGGAGGGTATCTCAAAGTAAATTCCAGGCCTGGCGCGACAAACTTTTTACCGCGGAGGCGCAAAGGGTAATTCTTCGCGTCTTTGCGCCTCCGCGGTAAAGTAGAGTACGCTACGGTAGACAAAATTGGTGGGGCACATTGAGCCAACAACAAAAAAGCCCCCGTCCGAAAGATCGAACGGAGGCCAGGGTTTTTCATGGTCCGGAAGCAGTAACTTGGTTAGAGCTGTGCTTCCAAAGCCGTTTTTGTGCTGTATTGAAGGATATTGTTGAGTACAGCCGGTGCGGGGTTAAAGTGTGCCTTGGGCAGCTGATTTTTTGCAAAAAGCATTTCGTTGAATGCGGCGCGCATTTTCGGATTTGCTTCCAAATGTTGCGTCATCAGTACTGCCTCATCGGCCGGCATGTCGTGGTACAGGAATTGCACCAAAGATTCATATGTGTAGTTTTCTTCCATAGGCTTTAAAAAACATAGATTTGGTTTAAATGATAAAAATCGGCTATAAAACTTTCGGAAGTGGTCGGTTAGTATATCCTGCGGTATTTTATTTTTCATTTTAACACTTGACCCACGTGTCCGTTTTTTTAAGCAATAAAACCCAGCCTGCAAGACCCAATCCGGCCACGCCAATGGCGTTTGCCGACCCATGCCAGGCACGCATGTTCGGTATACTTAAAAAATCGAGCGGCAGGTAAGGCCGAAGGGCATACCCCAGACTCAGCGTCATACTGAAAATCAAAGCAATGGCCATGGCGGTCCAGCAAAACCGGGCAATTAAAGGCCCGCGCATTTTTACAACAACCTGCAGATAACCCCATGCCCCAAGCCAGCCCGCCGCAACAACCAACCCGGCTGCCAGGCTTTCCACCCAAAATATACGGCTTAGTTGCGTCAGCGTGATCCCCAACGCAGTCAGTGGCACCGAAGCCAGCGCCAGCCAGACCGCCACCGGAAACACACGATTCGTAAAATTTCCGGCAGCCAATCCCAGCAAGAGTAAAAAAATAAAACCCGCATAGTGAAAATGCACCGCCGTGAGCAAAATGATTGCCGGGTCGAAGCCGAACGGCCGGAGGGCCAGCCTGTCGGCTAACAGGCTCAGTCCGCCAACCAGGATAAAAATTTTTGCACCGGATAATGCCCGATCCGAAGCCGACCTTTTTGTCAATTGCTCCAGCCCGGAAATAAACAACATGGCACAGACCAACAGCCAGGGCAAAGCAAACACAGCCGCTACCCAACCGGCAGGAAGTTGCAACGAAACCAGCACAGCCAGGGCGGTCGGAAACACCAGGCGGGTCAGCAAAACCGGCACATTGCCCATCAAGGATAAACCCAAAGGCACCCACACCAAAACGGCGAGTTGCAGCAGCAGCCGGGCCCAATTGTCGCTTTGCAAGGCCGGGCATTGCACGGCACCTAAAATAAGCCACACGATTGCGCCCCATCCGGCAGCCGCCGTCAAACTGACCCAGGGTAGTCGGACTGTTTTCATCGATCGGCGTTTTCATGAACAAACGCCTGCATCTGCCGCGCCGAATCGCGGCGAAACCGCGCCTGTAGCAGCCGCACCAGCGGGTACCCCAAACGCGCCACCCAATGCCGGGGCCGGGAAAAAGCGCGCAGAACATACCATACCACGCCATCCGGGGCCATTTCTACCAGAAACAGTTCTTCCCCGCTTTCGACGTGCCCGGGCAGTGTGCCGTAGGCAAAACCGAAACGATCCGGCGCATCCACCACATAAACGATCCGGCAGGCATTGCGCCACCAGAAGCCCAAAAAGCGGGCGTACATAGCTACGCTGGTTCCGGGTTGGAGCGGGGCATTTTCCGGGAGAATTTTCGTCCACCCGGCTGGAAACATTTTCCAGGCCCGGACGGCCATTTTGGCGCGCTCAAAATCCGCGGCTCCGCGGCCGATACGAATCCGGAGCCGGTCATTGTCGAATCCGGCAAGTTGATCGGGCAGTTTTGTGCCCTCCAAATGCGGATAGGTGAAAGGTAAGTCCCGTTGAAGTTGGAGAAAGTGTTCTGTCGCGGCAGTTGTCGGCTGTTTGATCGTCAGCATATACTGTTTTCAAGAAATATTGAAAACAGTGAAACGCTGATGCGTTGGGAAAGTTCGCTTGGGCTATTTGTGGCAACCAAACATTCATCATCCTTTTTTGACAACCCACGTGCAGACTCACGAACGAGTTTGATCACATAAATGAGTTTGCCGGACTCTACAGGTCACGTCGAGCAACTGTCGTTACTTCACATTCCTCGTGGCAGTTTCGACACGCCGGGACGCACAAGCAGATTGTGGTTATATTGTAGTTTTCGAACACTTTGGGCCAGCGGGGGTAACCTTTTCTATGATCTTATGAACAAATTAATTTTCATTATTGCTTTTACCCTGGTAAATATCTCAGGCAACGCCCAGGTAATTTATGTAAACAGTCAATCCTCCGGTCTCAATAACGGGACCTCCTGGGAAAATGCTTACACCAGCCTTCGTGAAGCATTGCAATCCGCCGCTTACGGGGATGAAATTTGGGTTGCCCGAGGGAACTATAATGCATACGTAAAAGATAGCAGTTTTTCATTCAGGCCAAAGAGCGGTATTAAGTTGTTTGGTGGTTTTATTGGAACCGAAACTCAACGGGAACAAAGAGATTGGGAATCCAATACCACCGAATTGGTAAACTATGCCGGCACATTTGCTTTGCCTAACGTAGTCTACTATGAACACACCGATTCAACGACTCGAATCGATGGGTTTATCATAAAAGAAGGGGTATCTTTTTTAGTTGGGACGGACGACTGCAACTACGGTGGCGGCACCAACGAATTCGTGTGCCATGGAGGAGGGATATATGCCTACAGTGATGATACAACCAAACCGACATGCCTGACAATTGCAAATTGTTCGTTTTATAAAAATGTTGCTCGATTTGGCGGGGGCGTTTCCTTAAACTTTAGTGGGGGTGCCGGCTCGGTGTCCATTTTAAATTGTCAATTTATAGAAAATGCGGGGAATATTGAAGGAGGAGGGATATATGCCTATTTAGGTAATGTTGGAACAAACAAACTCGAAATAGACCAATGTGTATTTGAAAAAAATGGCGCCTTAGCTGCGGCAGCAATTGATATTTATAATTTTAATCCGAATACAAAAATAACGATCAAGAATTCAGAATTCACAAACAACAAATCTATTTTATCGGGCGCTGTGTTTTTAGGAAATTACAGCAAAACAAATGGCCAGGGTTGAGAATTGCGAATTTCTATCAAATATTGCAGGCATCAATAACTTCGAACCTGGACGAGGTGGAGGCTTAGTCGCCGGTAATACAAACCTGGATCGATGCTCGTTTATTGGAAACAAGTCCTATGAAGGCGCTGGTGCCGAGGTATTTAACGGGAGAATTACCAACTGCCTTTTTGCAGACAATTATTCTACAAATCAAGGAGGGGCTATAAAAACGCTTGGGAAAAATCATATCGTCAACAGCACTTTTGTAAATAACTTTTGCACCAATTATGGCGGCGCCTTCTATTCAGAACATTCCAGTAATGCCCCCGATACCATTCTGAACTGCCTGTTCTGGAACAACCGGGCTGCTTTAGGCGGCGACTTTATAGCGGATCAGGAAATGTTCAGTTTATTCCACTTGTATGTGGATTACTCCTTAGTCGATGCGGATAACTGCGCTCAAATTACAGCACCGATCAACCTAAATGCAGGAGATGCTTTTGATTGTGGTAGCCACATGCTTTGGAATGCCTACCCAATGTTTTGCGATTCAGCGTTAAAAGATTTCCGTATGCTCGCCGGGTCGCCGGCAATAAATGCCGGGGATAGCAGCATAATCGCTCAGCTCGAGCTACTTGTTGACCTTGAAAACAACCCTCGCATCGGCAATGGGTTGCCTGATTTAGGGGCATATGAATACCAAGGGATAATACCAGCCTATGACAATGAAAAGCCTGAATTCACCGCTTTTTTGTCTCCAAATCCAATTGTTTCTGGCGCTTATCCAATTATTCAGTTTGTAGAACCCGTATTCAATTCATTGGAGGTTTCGATCCTGGGAATTGATGGCTGCATAATTCATCGTGAAATTGTTCGTCCCAATGCTGCTTCGTCGGCGATTACACTTCCTGTATCGCTTACTCCTGGCATATACCTGATTCGAATTTCGGAGCAACTAAAACCGGGCAGGCAAGTAACACTGAAATTGATTGTGATGAATTAAATTCATTCCCTTTACGTCATGTAAAGCCTGGAAAGTTTACTTTTTCACCACTTTCCCAACCGCCCGTCGCCCATCGTCAACCACCAAATCAAAAACATACACCCCGCGCGGCAACTGGCCCAACTGCCAGTCCGAATGCGCCCCGCGCCAGGCCGTTCGGGCCACCACGCGTCCGGCCATATCGCGCAGTACGACATCCACCCGCTGCCAGGCTTCAACTGCCGAGACTGAAAACGCAAGCACCGACTGAAAGGGATTGGGCATAACAGCAAGATCCAAACCGGCCGCTTCCACGTCTTTTTCCGAAGAAACCCCAACGGTGACCGGATAACAAATCGAGTCTGCACCATCACTGTTGCTGACTTTCAGGCATTACATTATAGACACCCGGCGCCGGGCAAATGGGTCTTTTTCCGCACTCCGGGCCGTCACCAAATCCCATTGCCAGGTGGCGGGTTCGTAAATGGATAAATCGGTGAAGCTGACATTCAGCGGGGTGAGCGTATCCCAAAATTCCCAGCGGAAATGGGCAGCGGGCAAGTTATCCAGGCCCAGGGTATCGCAGGGTGAACCGTCGAGGGGGCCGAGGCGGTAGTTGGGGAAGTTGGGCATGCTAAAGTTATTCAATGTTGGCAGCTGTACGCCATGCTGTTCGAATCGGCAAGCGGCTCCCAGAAGATCTGGACGGTGGATTACATGCAAGGTATTGACCGTTGCTGCGCTGTTCATATATAATTTCCCGTCGGACGCTAATTGTAGGAGAAAAAAGAAGGTATTTACTGGGGACATATAGCCATCGTATACCCCAATTAACACCTCACTTGCAAGGATATCATCGGCCTGCAAATCATATTGATGCAGCCAAAGTCCATTTGCAACATACAAATACCTGGAATTAGGTGAGACAGCAACTCCGGGTGCTCCAACCTGAGACAGGTGTATGTTTTCGGGATTACTCATTAAACCTGTACACCTGTTGAAATCAAAGATATCTAACCAGCCTCCCAAGCTTCCCACTGAATTATATCTGATATATTTTGTGCCATCGGGAGAAAATACTGCTTGCCCAGCATTCGATATTGGAGCAGTGCCCAGCTTTTGTGTTCCAAAAATCCAAGCCAGTCGGTGTCAATAAATAAGTAAAATACAATGCGCTATTCCATTTAGGGATCAAAATCCACCAATCTCGACCATTGGCATGCTTGCAAGCGGTGAGCTTACCGTAACAAAGGGTGTCTTTTAAAAAAACCTTGTTGATCGCTACCACCTCCCCGCGCCCGTTGTCTCCCTGCATATCAATTTTAGAATATAAACAATGATATATTTGATGAAATGAATATGGAGTAGGGTCAAAGGTGCTCAGGACATGAATCAAATAAAATTTGTTGCTATCATCTGGATCTGGCAAAATGAGCACCCCTTGCGGGTTGGCATCTTGTTTAACACTAGGATTAGGGTTCAAATTGAATCCGCCAAGCATAGTATCATTCAGTGCGTTTGCGATATAATACGCGTTTGTATAAAATAAAAGCGCGCCATTTACATCGCTCATAGTTCCATTTGATATATCAAAGTCCATGTAACGGTCTTCTCTTGTAATTGTCGGTGGGTTAGTTAAAAAATCAATTCGAGTGCCACCCCAATCGAGAGACGTGCCATAACTATCATACCCCATAAGCCAGACATTATCATGTCGGGGTGAAAACCTGGGATTTTGAGCATTTAGAAAAGCCACCCAAAGCAAGAAATAAATTGAGGTAAGTGTTTTCATGGGAATGAATTTCAGATTGTCAGAACAAGATACGATTGACAGGTTAATCACCCGCTTGTTATGGCAAGCTGAAATGAAGTTATCTCTGACCAGGCTTCTATAAAAATTTGCGCGCAATCGCAGCAACTCACCAAAACCGCACCCGCTGCCACAACATCGCCCGGGCATCAAACACCAGCAACGCACCCGACAGCGGCTCCCCTATCCCGGTAGCGATTTTGAGTACCTCAGCCGCCATCACGCCCCCAATGATGCCGGGCAAAGGCCCCAGCACACCGGCATCCACACAATCCAGCGCATCAGTGGGCGGTGTCGGGAAAAGGTTGCGGAGGTTGGGGCCGCGGCTGCCGTCGGCTTGAGGGAGATTGAAGACCGACACTTGCCCCTGAAAACCGGATGCAGCACCCCAAACCAGGGTTTTGCCCAGGTCAACACAGCTGTCGTTCACCAGGTAGCGGGTTTCGGTGTTGTCCGTCCCGTCGGCGATCAGGTCGAAATCGCGGAGCAACGCGGCGGCATTGGAGGAATTAAGACGAAGTGGGAATGCCTCTACCCGGCAATGCGGATTAACCGTTTGCAACCGCCGGACGGCCGCATCCACTTTCAGATGGCCAAGGTCGTTGGCGGTGTACAGGGTTTGCCGGTGCAAATTGGTGTTTTCCACCACATCGGCATCCACAATGCCCAGCCGCCCGATGCCGGCTCCTGCCAGGTAGGGCAGCAATCCCGAGCCGATACCGCCGGCGCCTATGACAAGCACGCTGGTTTGGCGCAGGCGATCCTGACCTTCCAGGCTCCAGCCGGGCAGGGTCATCTGGCGGAGGTAGCGCTGCCATTCGTCGGGTGTAAACTCGGTTTGCATGAGGCAAAGGTAAATCGAGTGCGGAATACGGAGTGTGGAGTGCGGAGTGATTCACCATTGCGGATTATGTTGTTTTGCACTTTTTCTGATATCCCTATAGGGCAAACCTTTACCCTCAACGCAATGGTGAGCCACTCCGCACTCCGTATTCCGCACTCCGTACTCGACTAAAACTGCACCGTGTAACTCAACACCGGGATAAGCGGCGCCTGATACCAGTATTGCACGTTCTTGTCGTCGGTGTCGTAGTAGCTGCCGAATACATTCTGGCGGTTGCTGGCGTTTTGGACGTTCAGCGCCACGGTGGTGGTCACGCGTTTGTAGTTGCGCTTGAGCTGTACGCCGGCATCGACACGGAAGTAGGTCGGCATGCGGTTTTCATAAGCCCGGGTTTCATCGCGCACGGTTTTGTCCTGCGTTTCAGAAGCCGCCAGATCGATTGGTGATTCGCGCAGGCCGCCCATCCAGGTCAGTTTGAGGTTGACCCCGACGGTGCGGTTTTTATGGCGGCGGTTCCAGTCCCATTCCTTGCCGCCCACCAGGCCATTGATAAAATTCGCATTAAACCGGGTGTTGTGCCAAATGCCGTCGGAGCCCTGGTATTCCGACTCAAACAGCGCGGAGGAGAGCATGACGTAAAACCCGTTGGTCAGAAATTTTTCCACCGTCAGTTCCACCCCGTAGTTGCGGCCCCGGCCCCGGTTGGCCAGTATTTCCGGTGTAAAGCCATCCACCTCGTTCAGGATGGAATAGGAATCCAGCACATCGCGGCGCACCGGAATGTTGAACAGGGACTGGTAATAAATTTCGGGTTTGATGTGCCAGTTGCCCGGCAACGACTGGTCGTACGACAGCACAATGTGGTGCGCCTTGTTCATCCCCAAATTGCGGTTGGGCAGGGCGCCGTTTTCATCTTCAACGAAGTACACTCCGAGCGGCAGCACCTGCCCGTGCAGGCCGTAACCGAGGCTGAGCGACTGCCGGTCGTTGAAGGCATATTTTACCGCAGCACGCGGCTCCAGCGAGTAGGTATTGTTTAAAAACAAATAAATCGCGTGGGCGCCGGCATTCAGGGTCAAGCGCTCGGAGGCCCGGTATTGCCATTGGGCAAAGGCGTCGAGCGAGGTCGTCCGGCCGGTTTTATTGATTTGCTGCACAAAACGCTCGGCATCGTCGTCCCACTCGGATTGCCGGAGGCGGAAATCGAGCACATTGACGTAAGCCCCGGCGCGCAGCAAATGGCGGGCATTGAATTTATGCGTAAGCACCGAGGAAATGGTCAGTTTCGTTTGGCGGTGGTCGCCCTCATCCAGGCGGCGCAGGCTGTAATCGGGCTGGTACTCATCGGCTTCCTCGCCGTTGAGCGTCCCGGAATAGGCTGCCACCGTTTTCAGGAAGGTATTGTCGCCCCAAACGAGGCTGTGTGTCAGGCCGACCACACCGGTATTCGAATTGAAATCCCAGTTGTACTGCTCGTCGCCATTGTCTTTCCAAAGCAAGGAATCGGCGCTGCCGCGAAACGACTGGGTGCTCAGGCCGCCCATGCCGAACAGCGTGAATTGCCCGAGCTTGCCCGCCGGCATCCAGAGGTTGAACGAGAGGTCCTGAAAATCGGTTTGCGCGTCGCCGATGTTCACCCCGAGTTTGCTGATCAGCGAGAGCGTGGAGTAGCGGTAGTTGACGAGGTAAGAGCCCGTCTGGCCACCCAGGCGCATGGGCCCTTCCACGGCTGCGTCGAGGCCGAGCAGACCAGCCTGCAGGGTGTATTCGCGTTTTTCGGCGTTGCCCTTGCGCAGTTTGAGGTCGAACACGCCGGAAAGTGCGTTGCCGTATTCGGCGGCAAACGCCCCGGTGAGGAAATCGGAGTTGGTGAGCAGTTGCGCACTCAAAATCGAGATGCCGCCCCCCGAGGAGCCGACAGATGAAAAGTGGTTGGGATTGGGGATGTCCACGCCCTCCATGCGCCAGAGCAGGCCGTTGGGCGCGTTGCCGCGTATGGCGATCAGGTTGCTGCCGTCGTTGCTCATGGCCACCCCGGCGTAGGCCGATGCCATGCGGGCAGGGTCGTTCACGGCAGCGGCAAAACGCTGGGTTTCCTCCACGGAGAAGGTTCGGGCGCTTACGGTGGACAGTTCGTTCAGCGCTTTTTGTTTGTCCACCTTGGCCTGGATGACCACCTCCCGGGCGGTAAGGAAATCTTCTTCGAGCTCGATGCGCAGCTCGGTTTCTTTTCCGGAGTTGACGGTAATGTTGGGGATCACCATTTCTTTGTAGCCCAGGTAGGTCACCCGCAGGCTGTGTTTGCCCACCGGCACGGCCGGCAACCGGAAACGCCCTTCCGGATCGGTCATGGCGCCCATGGGCGGTTCGGCGCCGAGCAGCACCACCGTGGCGCCGACGAGCGGGGTATTCACGGCTTTGTCGACGACGGTGCCTTTCAGTGTTTGGGTAAAATTTTGGGCAACGCCCAAATGCGCGAGCAGGGCAAAACAGGTGGTCAGCAGGAAAAATTTTGTTATTTGCAACATAGCGGTTAAGTAGTTGATGTTCAATGGAAATTAAGAGGAAGTGCCGTGCGCACAGCACTTCCCCGGGCTTTTGGAATTACCCGTACTGTGATTTGAAGAATCAGTCCTTAGACACCGGCCTGGCGAATTACCCTGATGTGGTCGGTGGTTTTTTTTCGTTTTTTTTGGATAGGATTCAGCAGATGTCTCCCTCCGGTCGACATGACAACATACGTTCTGCAAACTTCCTTCTGTCCATTACACACAAGTAAGAATTGGCATGCACTTGTCGATATCTCACCCTGAACTTGTCTTGTCGCAGCGCAGCGGAGGCATCTACAAAGGAGCAATTGCATCCGATTTGTTAAAAAACAACGGTTTTAAGGGAATAAAATTTGTGTAGGTGTCTCCGCTGCGCTGCGACAGGACAAGTTCAGGGTAGTTTCTTTATAAAAATCTAACCGAAACAGACTTGTGTGTAATGGACAGAACTTCTTTATCAGGTTTTTCGCTACGCTCAAAACTTGCACACTGCCAGGGGAAGTTTTGAGCGTAGCGAAAAACCTGATAAATCACCATAAATACCAGCGACGTGTCATGTCGACCGGAGGGAGACATCTGATTAATACCATGTTCAATCACGAATCAGTCGTCAATTCAAACACAAAAAACCGTTCGCCCCATTTGCGCTGCTCAAGTTTTTGGGAAAACGAAAAACCGCCGCGTTTGGCCAGTCTCCGGATGTGCGCCAGGTCGCAGTCTTCCGAGAGGATCATCCAGATGCTGCTATCGGCGTGGACAAACTGCGGCAACTGCCGGAACAGTTTTTCAAAATACTCCAGCCCGGCGCCGGCGAAAAATGCGTGCTCGGCATCCGTTTCCGGCATGCGGGGGTAGTACGGCGGGTTGATCAGGATCAGGTCGAAGCGTATGACCGGTACGGTGTCGAAAAGGTCGCTTTGCCAGACGGTCAAATCCAGATGATTGGCAGCGGCATTTTTCCGGGCGGTTTCGACGGCTGCAGGGTTGATGTCGAGGGCAAACGCCTGCGCGCCGTTTTGCGCAGCAAACAAAGCCAGCGCGCCGCTTCCCGTGCCTACGTCGAGTACTTTTTTTCCGTGGAAATCAATTTTTTGTAAAAAGTCGAGAAAGATCGGCGTGCTGAAAAAAACACCC
Source organism: Lewinellaceae bacterium (assembly GCA_016716135.1). GTDB lineage: Bacteria > Bacteroidota > Bacteroidia > Chitinophagales > Saprospiraceae > M3007. The sequence goes on from JADJWX010000005.1 coordinate 370,794, forward strand.
GGGTGAAACACCGCGGGGGGCACCTGAAGATCGAGGCTGCCATAGCGGAACCGCTGTTCGCGCCGGATGTAGCGCAGTGCCCAGCGGCGGTAGATCGGGAGCCAGAACCGGCGGAAAAACCAGCGCATTCAGATACCGGTGTTGATGTTTAGAAAAAAGCCGCCGCCGCCGGTGCCCTTCCACGACCATTCGAATTTGGCCACCTTGTTGTAAAACGCCACCACGTCGATGCCCAGGCCGTAGCCGTAAAGCAGGCGGTTGCTCAGCGGATTTCCAGCGCCGTAAAACGGGTCGTTGGCGTAGCCGAGGTCGTTGTTTACCGACAGGTAAATTTTCAGGGGCATTACTTTGAAGGCTTTCAGCGGGATAATTTTTCCGAGGTTGTACACCTGGTTCAGCAGGTTGATGTGCAGGGAGCTCCGGAAGAGGCCGTAGTCCAGGCCGTCCATCACAAAAAACTCGTAGCCGCGTACCAGGTCGTTGCCGTAGCCCATCGCCTGGTTGTTAAAAAACGGGGGTTTGCGGCGCGGCAGGCCAACGCGGCCTTTCACCACGGTTTCGAGGCTGAGCCGGGGATGGAAGTCGAAGTATTTTTTAAACTCGGCCGAGGCGCGCAGCAGGTGCAGGTCGTCGGAGGGCAACAGGCCGTTTTGCCGCAGTTCGAAAATGGCCAGCCAGCCGCTGATCGGGTAAGGCCGGATGTCGCGGTGGTCCATCGTCAGGCGGTACACCAGGCTGAAGTGTCGTTGCGTGCTGGCGCCGTTGAGGAAAAAATCGGGGTTGACGATCCGGGTGATGGTATCGGCAATTTTGTTGTGGTGAAACTCCAAAATGAAAGCGTGCTCGGTGAGCAGTTTTGGCCGCCACTGCAGGCCGATGTTGGCGTAGTAGCGTTTTTTTTGCCAAACATCCTGATCCACGGAAAACAGTTGTTTGTTGCCGGCGGTGCGGTAGGCCACCTCATGCGTCCGGCTGAAACCGTACGCGACACGCATGCCGAGCGTTTGGCGGCGGTTGAACCAGGGGCGCTCGTACACGATTTCGTAGCGGTTGGAATAGCCGAAATTCAGGTTGACCTTCAAAATATCGGCATAGCCGGTGAGGTTGAGGTGCGTCCAGCTGATGCCGTAGTTGACCCGCTTGAGCGAGCGGTTAAATTCGGACCACCAGACGTTGAAATTCCGGTCGGCCAATTCGAACAGCGGAATGGGGTAGAGGTACCACATTTCCACCAGGTCGAAACGAACGGCCAATCCGGCGCCGGCATGCACCGTATCGAGCGACACCGTGGAACTGGTGAACAGGTTGAGGTTCATGATGCGCAGGCGGTTGCGCTCCAGCGTTTGGGCCAGCGTTGCCAGCGCGAGCGTATCGCCTGCCGCAAATTCCAGTTCGCGGAGGATCAAGGCCGGGCGGGTTTTGCGGTTGCCTTCCAGAATGATGGTATCCACCCGCACAAAGGCCTGAACATCCGGAGCCACCTGGGCTATGGTTATTTTTGGAAAAAACGCCAGCGCAGTCTGCCAAAGCAGCATCAGCAAGGTGCCAGTGGGAACGGCAAACCGGTTTTCAGAATAACGCATGGATGGCAGTCGAGTCAGATCAGGTATTTTAGGCGGCCTGAAGAAAGCAATTTTTTTGCCCATAGCGGAAAAGTCCAAACATACTTCGGGCCCGGGGCCAGACAAAATAACGGTAAGGTGTGCAAAATTTGTTGCGTAGTCGATTGATTTACTTCAATTTGTGCTACCTTTGATTAAAATCCTTCGGTTTGCCATGGGCGATATTTTAGCCGACTCGTTTTTGTTTGGATTACTTTGGGCTGTCGCCGTGTTGGCCGGTGTGCTCATCGGCTGGAATTTACGCGCCTATTGGCCGGAACGCGAAATGGCCCGCCTCCTGGAACGCACCACCCAGGAACGCAATGCCCTCGCCCGCTTGTACACGCAAATCAAACACCGGTATGAACTGCGGGAGGCCGATTTGCGTAAATTTTCCATCGAAGCAAGTACCCTCCGCGAACAGGTTGACGCCTACGAATCCGAGCGCGCCTTTTTGCTCACCACCGCTCAGGCCAACACCGCCCGTATGGAGCGCGCCGAGGCCAATGCCGCACAATGGTCGCAGCGTTTGCCCGAACTGGAGGCAGATGTTCAGCGGCTACAAGCGGAAAACATCGCACTGGAAGCCGAGCTGACTAAAGTGAACGGCCAGATCAATGCCTGGAAAACCCTGCAAATGGGCTTCTCCGATATGCATCATCAACTTCAGGAACTGGAAGCCAAAAGTGCGGCCCTGGAAATGGAACGCCGCCTCCTGCGCGAACAACTGGACCTGGCCCGCACGGAAGTCGAACGGCAACATCAGGAGATCACCCTGCTCAATGCCCAAATCCGGCAACAGGCAGACGCATCAACATCCAGCGCTTCGGCAAGCGACGGCGATACCGGCCCGACGCAAACGCCCGGCAAGCCCGATAATCTGCTGCGCATCAACGGTATCAACGAAGATATTGCCCGGCGCCTGCACGACGCCGGCGTGTTTACCTTTGTCCAGATCAGCGAATGGGAAGTGAACGATCTGGTAATTATAGCCCGGGTACTCGACATCGATCCGATCCGGATCGTACAGGAAGATTGGGTTGGGCAGGCCCAGGTGCTGGTAGCCGGTCCGCAACCCTGATCTCGACGCTCCATTAAATTAGGGCTCTATGGCTTACTCCGAATATTTAGCAGATCGCGTCCGGCGGATTTTTCAGGAAAAACAAACTGCATTTGAAGAAAAAAAAATGATGGGCGGGTTGTGTTTTTTAGTTGATGACAAAATGTGTATCGGCGTACACGAAGAGCGGCTTATGGCGCGCATTGATCCGGAAATTTACGCCGACGCCCTGGCGCTAAAAGGTTGCCGGGAAATGGATTTCACGGGCAGGACAATGAAAGGCTTTGTGTTTGTTGATCCGGAAGGCACCGACTCGGATACGGAACTGGATGGCTGGGTGCAACGTTGCCTGGACTTTAACCCTAAAGCAAAATCAAGTAAGAAGAAAAAAACCTAGCGCGTGGGCGCAGGCTTGGGGCATAAAACTGAAAATCCCCCGTCGACCAAAGTCGCGGGGGATTTTCAATAAATCAATGCAGTTAAAAACTACTCTTCTTTCTTTTTGCTCTTCTTCTCCTCTGCTGCGGGCGCTTCTTCGTCCAACTGCTCTTTCAGCTGGGCCAATGCGGCCAGGTCGCCGAGCGTTTCTTTCTCCACTTTCTTCTTCACGTCGGCAATAGCAGCCTGCGTTTCGCCTTCTTCTTTCGATCTTTCAGCGCGCAGGGTAGCATCTGCCTTGGACTTCAGATCGTCTACGTAGCGGGTGTGTGAAACCAGTATGCGGCGATCGTCTTTGTTGAATTCGATGACTTTGACCGTCAGGGTTTCATCTACGTCGACTACGGAGCCGTCTTCTTTACGAATGTGTTTTGCAGGTGCAAAGGCTTCCAAGCCGTGCGGCATTTGGAAGGTTGCGCCTTTATCATCGCGTTTCAGCACGGTAGCTTCATGGTAGGAGCCAATCGGGAAGATCGTTTCAAATTCATCCCAGGGGTTCTCTTCCGTTTGCTTGTGGCCGAGGCTGATCTGGCGTTTTTCCTTATCGACGTCCAGCACAACGACATCGATGGATTCACCCATTTTGGTGAACTCACTGGGGTGTGCGTAACGCTTCGTCCAGCTCAGGTCGCTGATGTGGACCATGCCGCCCACGCCTTCGCTCAGTTCGACGAAGATGCCGTAGTTGGTCATGTTTTTCACCGTGCCGGTGTACGTGCTGCCAACGGGGAATTGTTCGTCGATTTCGCTCCAGGGATCGGCAGTCAGTTGTTTGATCGAGAGCGACATTTTGCGATCGGCGCGATCGATCGTTACCACGCGGGCTTCAACTTCCTGGCCCATGGTGAAGAATTCTTTCGCGTTGACGCTTTGGTTGCCCCAGCTGATCTCGCTGATGTGGATCAGGCCTTCAACGCCCGGCATGATTTCGACAAATGCGCCGTAGTCTTCAATATTGACCACCTTGCCTTTGATAACGGCGCCTTCGGTAATGTCTTCCGGCAACACCTCCCAGGGGTGCGGCGTGAGTTGTTTAAGGCCGAGGCTGATCCGTTTTTTGTTTTCGTCAAAATCAAGTACGACTACGTTGATGCGCTGGTTGAGTTCAACCACTTCGCTCGGGTGTCCGATACGACCCCAGCTAATGTCGGTGATGTACAGCAAGCCGTCTACGCCGCCCAAATCGAGGAAGGCGCCGAAGTCGGTGATATTTTTAACGATACCTTCGAGCACCTGGCCTTTTTCGAGGCTGGCGAGGATTTGTTCGCGCTGCTCGGCGAGGTCGCTTTCGATGAGCGCTTTGTGGCTGACCACGGCATTTTTAATCTGCTCGTTGATCTTGACCACTTTAAACTCCATCATTTTGCCGACATACTGGTCGTAGTCGATCACCGGCTTGATATCAATTTGCGAACCGGGAAGGAAGGTTTCCAGCCCGCCGCAATCGGCGATCAAGCCACCTTTGGTTTTGCTGATGATGGTACCGCTGATGATAGTGCCGTTTTTGAACGAGTCGACAATGCTTTCCCAGGCGCGCAGGATTTTTGCTTTTTTGCGGGACAGGCCCAGCTGGCCCTGGCTGTCTTCCTGGCTTTCCACGTACACCTCTACTTCATCGCCGGTTTTGAGTTCCGGCAGGTCCCGGAATTCGTTGAGCGATACAAGACCGTCGCTTTTGTAATTAATGTCGAGCACAACATCGCCGCTGCTGATGGCGCTTACTTTACCGCGAATGATCTCGTTTTCGGCAACATGGCTCAGCGTGCTGTCATATTGCTCAAGGTATTGGGCGCGCTCTGCATCTGTATAAGCGATTGCGCCGCGTTTGTCCATATTCCAATTGAAATCATCGTGCGCAGCGCCGGCAACGACAGGTTCCGGATCAGGCAATTCCAAGTCTTCGTCCTCGTCTTCCGCAACTGCTTCGTCTTCCTCATCTTCGGCAGGTACATCCACACTGGCGGCAGGCACTGCTTCCGTTTCTTCTGCGACAACATCGTCGTCCTCTTCTTCATCGTCGTCTTGCAACTTGGCCTTTTTGGGTTTGGCCTTCGCTACCGGCTTTTTCAACAATTCATCCTCTTCTTCTTCCTCTTCGGTTGTCTTTTCTCTTCTTCAGGCTCCGGTTTCTTTTCTTCCGCTTCTGCGGTTACTTCGGGCGCTGTGGTTGCTTCTTCCGTTGTGGAAGTACTTTCGTTCGTCACTTCAGGAGCAGATTCCTCGCTGGTGGTTTGGTTTTCTTCCTGTTCGGGTGTGATTTCTTTTTCGTCGTCGAGTACCATAATTGAAAAGTGGTTGATTTTGAGGCGCTTTTAACGTTAATTCGAATTGGTTGCACATTGGGGCGCAACCGGTACCCCCCGCTTTTTGGAAAGCCTTTTTTGTCCTAAAAAACTGCTCCCGCGAAAAGCGGGCGCGAAGGTAACGTATTTTCGGGAAGGAGCCAAACTTTGATTGCAATGAAATTGGGGCTCAGGAAAACCGTTGGTGCCGGTACAAATTGACCGCCATAAAGGCAATCCAAAGGAAATAAAACGCAAAACCAACCCGCTGCCCGATACCCGGAGCCATGCCCGTGCGCAGAAACCCGCTGAGGATACAAAGCCAGGTGAGGGTCAGGGAAGGCACGATTGTTTTTTCCCAAAAATCTGATTTGCGCAAAAAAAGGGGATAGGTGAAGGCTGCAACCAAAAAAGCGATAAACGACCCGAAGGTTCCGATGGCATGCATGATCGTCGTGAAAGACCCGCGGTGTTCAAAATCACCGGGGAACAAGCCTGCTACCACCATTAATGAGCCGGATAAAAACAAGGCGTAAAACGGGAGCTGACCGGCATTGCCTTGCCCGACTGCCTGGTGTAGCCCGATGGCAAAAAAAGCAACCAATAACCCCGGACAGATAAAGCCCAACACATTCCAAAATACGGCATTGGGCGCATGGACCGAACCGAGTTCGCTTACGGCTTTGGTGAAATGGTTAAACTCCGGGCGGGCAGCAGCAGCGAGCAGGTAAGCGCTCACAAAGAGCAAAGGGGCGGCTATACCCGCGAGGGCATGTGGTTTTTGATTCATAGCGTTTTTGTTTAGATGTAAGGGTTGGACTTGTTGCTACCCGAACAGTAGCACAGGGCAATACCGGCTGATGCCAGGGTTTCGGGAAGGTGTGCGCGCAGGCTTGATACCTGCGCGCAGCACAGCTCCGTGAAAATTCAACCTATTTCTGATCGCCTTCGGCGTTTACCTTGGCGGCTTTCTTTGCTTTGGCCGGTTCGTCCGGTTCTGATGCCGGTTGGTTGGTCGCAGCCACTTGTTTTTTGGCCAGGTATTCCGGCAATTCCATGCCGGCCATATTGAACAGATCGTTCAGCGGCGGTACGGATTTGTACAGGCCGGAGATAAACTTTGACGTGGAGTTGCCTCCGGTGCCGTCGCCATTGGCCGATCCGTTGCCGCCTTCCCAAACTGTGACCTTGTCGATCTTGATGCCTTTAATGGCTTCCACCTGGGTTTTGACCAGTTCGGGCAGTTTGTCGGCAATGAGCAACAACACCGCTTCACGCGTATTTCCGCCAGCCGAGTCGACAATGCGCTGGAAGCCTTCCGCTTGTTTGCTCAAAATTTCCAACAGACCGCGGGCTTCAGCCTCCTGTTTCAGGAAAATTGCATCGGCTTCACCTTTGGCCACGCGGCGAATCTGCTCGGCCTGTGCTTCGGCGGCAATTTCCGCTTTCCGCTTGTCGATCTCTGCGCGGATAACCTCATCGGCTTCCCGGCTGGCTTTTTCGCGCGCAGCGCGGGCTTTCTCCGCGGCTTCTTCGGCTTTGTAGGCATCTTCCAACGCCTTTGCCGACTGCACTTTTTCGGCTGTCATAGCCAGGCGGAGCGATTCGGCTTCGGCCTGCCGGCGCGCGGCTTCCGATTTGGCTACCTGAATCTGCGCTTCGTTTTCGCCGGCAACAGCCCGGGCATTGGCCTCGGCGGTTTTGATCCGCTGCAACTGCTGTGCTTCTGCCTCGCCGGCTGCCGCGATGGCTTCGGCGTTGGCTACTTTGGAGCGCTGCATCTGGGTGGCTTCAGCTTCACCGATCACCGAAAGGGCCTGTGTTTCAGATACTTTGATCCGCATCTCGCGTTGCGCATCGGCCTCGCCGATCGAACCGTCGCGTTGTTTCAGGGCCACCGACACGCGGGCGTCGTTGATGGCTTTTGCAGCGGCTTCTTTACCAAGTGCCTGGATGTAGCCCGACTCGTCGTGGATGTCGGTTACGTTCACGTTGATCAGGCGCAGGCCGATCTTTTTCAGCTCGCTTTCCACGTGGTGGGACACGTTGCTGTAAAATTTATCGCGGTCGGCATTGATCTCCTCGATGTCCATGGTAGCGATCACCAGGCGCATCTGACCGACAATGATGTCGTGCGCTACGGTGCGGATGGCGCCAAGGTCGAGTCCGAGCAAACGCTCCGCGGCATTGGTCATGATGGCCGGCTCCGTGGAAATGCCCACCGTAAAGCGTGAGGGTACATCCACGCGAATGTTTTGTTTGCTCAACGCATTGCGCAGGTCCACGTCGATGGAGATGGGCGTCAGGTCGAGAAACTGGTAGTCCTGGATAACCGGCCAGATGAAGGCCGCGCCACCGTGGATACAGTTGGCCGATTGGCCGCCGTTGGTTTTCCCATAGATCACCAGGATTTTGTCGGATGGGCAGCGCTTGTACCGGGAGATAAAAACACCGCCCATGATGACAAGGAAAACAAGTAAGAAAACGAATAACAAAACTATTGTAGTCATAATTATTTTGATTTGGAATGGAAAATAGCGTTACGGGTAGTTTTTGGTCATTTAGTTTTTTGAAAAAAATAGATTTTGAGCAAATGGGATAGAAAAAGCGCGATTAAAACGCCAGGATTTTTTGTTTCAGTTTGTGGCCGGACAAAGGCTCAAACGGCTGCACGATCAGCGTTCCATCGTCGGTCAAACCGACCACCAGAATGGCAGCCCCGGTCGGGATACTGCCGGACTCTGAAACGGCATCCATTTCGCGCAAGGCGCCCTGCACCTCCACCATCACTTTTCCCATGCCTGCCGACGCCGCCGGTATTTGCAGGTGTACTTCGCCGGTTTGACCGATAGTGTTTTCAATTTCAAGTGTACCCGAAGATTGCAGTCGAAGGATGCTTCGCAGCAGTCGCCAGGCCAGCCACGCGGCGAGCGTACCCGCTGCCGTACCGGCGAGCAAGGCTAAAATCCAGCCCCCGCCCTGCCGGATGACTACCACACCGGTGTAGCCCATAAACATGCCGAAGGCAAGCAAACTGCGCAGGCTGAGCACCGCAAAGCCGGCATCTGCATGATCGAGATCAATGTCGCCATCGACATCCGTGTCATGGCCACCGGCAAATTGCACCACAAGATACAGGGCAAACAAAACATTGAAAATCAACGCGATGGCCCAGAACCATTGTTCGGCGCCTCCAAGCGATTCCCACCAGGTGAATACATTTAGCAGCATGGTTTAACATTTTTTAACAAAATTATTCGCAGGGGGCATTCACCGCTACTTTCCACGACGACACCGGATCGAAACTCGGCGGGAGCCGGGGTTTTGTCGATAAATATGCGGGAAGCAAATTACAGGTCTGAGCCGTGTAATTCAGTTATTTTTTTGAAAAACCAAGTGTTTTTCAGCGCAACTGCGCCAGCTGAAAACCTGACACAGCAAGCACGCCGGCGGTTTCGGTGCGGAGTCGGGTAGGGCCCAGACCGACCGGGGTGAAGCCATTCGCCTGCGCCAGGGCAACTTCTTCCACCGTAAAATCGCCTTCGGGGCCGATGAGGACAATTGCATCGGACGCAGCTGGGAGTTGATGCATTAAATGAAGCGGCGGCTCCTCGGGGCACCAGGCAATAAAACGCCGGGATTCGTGCGCCTGCTGCACCAGTTGGGCAAAAGGCGTCAGCGGATGCAGCACCGGCAGGCGGCTTTGCAGGGATTGTTTCATCGCCGAAACCAGGATTTTCTCCAGGCGGTCGTGCCGAACGGTGCTGCGTTCAGAGCGCTTGCACAAGAGCGGCGTAATTTCCTGGATACCGATTTCGGTGGCTTTTTCCAAAAACCACTCAAAGCGGTCAATCTGTTTGGTGGGCGCGATGGCGATATGCAGCCGGGCGGCGGGCTCCGGGGTTTGGCGCGTTTCCAGAATGCGCACCACGGCCTGCTTTTTCCCGGCTTCTGTTATTTCCGCTTCGTAGAAAAAGCCCTTTCCGTCGGTCAGCTGCAGCCGGTCGCCGGGCTGCCGGCGCAGTACGGTCAGCAGGTGGCGGCTTTCTTCGGCATCGAGCCGGGCGAGGCCGTTTTCAATTTCGGTGGTATAAAAAAGTTGGTTCAAAACAATTACGGTTCAAAAAAGCCCACACTTGAGCCGACCCATTCTTTGCCCATATTGTACCGCACGCCGACCATTTCGCCCTTGCTGATGCGAATGAGGTTGTTCACCAGCACGGGCTTTTCCCAGTCGGGTTCCCAGAGCATCATCATCCGGATCTCGCACTTGGCAGGCTCGTTCGGGATCGCTGTGTCGATGCCGGAAATGTATTCCACCTTGCGCTGGAGAATAAAGTTGGAGGGTTCGTCGACAGACTCCAGGTCCTCCCGGTTGAGGTTCACTTTCACCCCCTGCCCGGAAAAAGAGTAGAGCGGCTTGAGCACCCAGTTTTCCAGGTCGGCGGGCGGCGATTTCAGTTCGCTGAGGAAGTAGGTTTCAGGTACAAATTCCGATTTCAGGAGCGGGAGCGTATGTTTTGAAATGCGGAAAAACCAGTTTGGGTGCCCGACCCACTCGGCATCCACTTCGTCAAACATATTCCATTCGCGCGGGAGGTCGGCGCGTTTTTCCAATTCGTCAAAAATCACGCGGTTGTACATCCGCTGGATGGGCACTTTGCGCCCGTCGTCGTCGAGGTAGTACAACTCGCGGCCCGAGCGTTTGACCTTGCTCAGGCACAGCACCTTCAAACCCAGGTACTTGCGGGTGCCCCAAAAGTCGATCCGGGTATTTTGTTTTTCAGGTTCAACTTCGAGCAGGATGACATTTTCAGGCTTGGCATCGGCAATGATCACCTGGCGCAGGAGGTCCAGGTATTGCTCTGAATTTATGCCGCCGAACAGGTGGTGGAAATCTCCGGGCAGGTCAAAATGCCGCCGGTAGCCTTGTGCGAGCAGGTGTTGGTAAAAATACAGCGACGGGAATCCCTGCAATTCGATAAGCTGCGGCGTAAGGCCCCCGTCGGCGTCGCGGCAAATGCCAAAATCGAATTGTAAAAATTTGGGATGCACGGCCTCGTTGGGCACCCACAAGTGTTTGGGGATAGCAGCCTGGCTCAGGGTGCGAAAATCGGGACGGGTGAGTACCGCGACGATGTCATCGACCGCCCGGAGAATTTTGTCTTTCAGGATTTTAGGCACAAAAACCGGCGTTTCGGCAACGCGAAACGTTACCGGTTCGCCAAACTCCGTGTTCATCGTTTGGAGCAGGGCCTGGTATTTTTCCGGTGTAAAGGCGGCATTAAATTGTTCTCGAAAAACGGGATGCATGCGAAATAGTTGAAAAACGAAGTTTGGGTTGCAAAACTACAGAATCACAATTTGCCATTTTAGATTATGTATTTTTGCAAGCTTTTATTTTTCAAAGCCATACAATCGGCGCTTATGAATGACCTGAAATCGCTTATCATTCCGGACAAAGTACCCCGTCATATTGCGATCATCATGGATGGAAACGGCCGCTGGGCCAAACAAAAAGGCATGCCCAGGGTACTGGGACATCGAAGCGGGGTAAAAAGTGTCCGGGAAGTAACCGAAGCCGCCGGTGAAATTGGCGTGGAATATCTGACGCTCTACGCGTTCAGCACCGAAAACTGGAGCCGGCCACCGGCTGAGGTGACGGCACTGATGAGCCTGTTGGTGGAAACCATCCGGGGCGAAATTCGGGATTTGAACAAAAACGGGGTACGCCTGCAAGCCATCGGCAACCTGGAAGCTTTGCCGAAAAGCAGTTATAAGGCGCTGCTCGAAGGGATTGAGCAGACCAAAAACAACAAGCGGCTCACACTCGTCCTGGCGCTGAATTATTCGGCAAAATGGGAGATTTTGCGCGCCACGCGGCTGTTGGCCGAGCAGGCCGCCAGCGGAACCCTGCGCCCGGAGGATATTGATGAACGGGCCTTTGAAAACGCACTCAGCACGCGCGGCATCCCCGACCCGGAATTGCTCATCCGCACCAGCGGCGAAACGCGCATTTCCAACTTTTTACTCTGGCAGATTGCCTATGCGGAGTTGTATTTCACCCCGGTATTCTGGCCCGATTTCGGAAAAGAACAGTTGTTTGAAGCGGTGTTGAGCTACCAGCGCCGGGAGCGCCGTTTTGGAAAAATCAGCGAGCAACTGGTGTGATGCTTACCACGGAGGTGCTGTTTTTCAAAAAAAACTCAGTTCAGTTCGTTTTTCAAAAACTGCCCCGTCCAGCTTTCCGGCACTTTCGCCACTTCTTCCGGTGTGCCTGCACACACGATCACACCGCCGCCGGCGCCGCCTTCCGGACCAATGTCTACAATGTGGTCGGCCATTTTGATCACGTCGAGGTTGTGTTCGATCACAACCACCGTGTTGCCTTTGTCTACCAGTTTGTTCAGCACCGCCAGCAGGTGGCGGATGTCTTCGAAATGCAGGCCGGTGGTGGGTTCATCGAGAATGTAAATCGTGCGGCCGGTATCTTTTTTACTGAGTTCTTCGGCGAGTTTGACGCGTTGCGCCTCACCGCCGCTGAGCGTAGTGGCCTGCTGGCCCAGGGTGACGTAGCCGAGGCCAACATCGCGGAGGGTTTTCAGTTTGCGGAAGATCGTTGGAACGGGTTGAAAAAAATCGGCGGCCTCGTCGATGGTCATGTCGAGCACGTCGCTAATGCTTTTGCCTTTGTACAGCACCTCCAGGGTCTCGCGGTTGTAGCGCCGCCCCAGGCAACGCTCGCAGGGCACGGATACATCGGGCAGAAAATTCATTTCGATTACGCGCATGCCGCCGCCGCCGCACACTTCACAGCGCCCGCCTTTTACATTGAAGGAGAAACGTCCGGGCGCATAACCCCGGATTTTAGCCTCCGGCGTATCGGAAAACAACTTGCGGATATCGGTAAATACGTTGGTGTAAGTGGCCGGGTTGGAGCGCGGGGTGCGGCCAATCGGGCTCTGATCGATCTCGATGACTTTATCCACTAGGTCCAGCCCTTCGATTTTTTCGTACGGCAGCGGCCGTTTCAGGCTTTTGTAAAAATGCTGCTGCAGGATGGGGTACAGTGTTTCGTTGATCAGGCTGGATTTGCCGGAGCCGCTCACACCGGTTACGCAGACGAACGTGCCCAGCGGCAATTCCATGGTCACAGATTTCAGGTTGTGCCCGGTTGCGCCGGTCAGGCGCAGTTTTTTGCCACTGCCTTTCCGGCGTTTTTTGGGAATTTCGATGCGCCGGCGGCCAGCCAGGTAGTCGGACGTGAGCGTGCTGTTGCGCATGTACTGCTCGGGCGTACCGATGTCGACCACCTCACCCCCGTGTTTGCCGGCCCCGGGGCCGAGGTCGATCAGGTAGTCGGACTCGAGCATGATATCGCGATCGTGTTCGACCACGAGCACCGTGTTGCCGATGTCGCGCAGGTTTTTGAGCGCATCGATCAGGCGGTGGTTGTCGCGCTGGTGCAGGCCGATGCTGGGCTCGTCAAGAATGTAGGTGATGCCCGTCAGTTGCGAGCCAATTTGGGTGGCCAGGCGGATGCGCTGGCTTTCGCCGCCGGAAAGGGAGCGCGCCGGGCGGTTGAGCGCCAGGTAGTTGAGTCCTACCTGTAGCAGGAAATGCAGGCGGAAACGAATCTCCTTGAGCACTTCCTTGGCAATGGCGCGCTGGCGTTCGCTCATGGTTTTTTCCACATGTTGCAGCCAGGTGTACAATTCGTTGAGGTCCATTTCTGCCAGTTCGGCAATATTTTTCTCCCCGATTTTGAACCAGCGGCTTTCCTGCTTCAGACGCGTGCCGGCGCACTCCGGGCACACCTGCACCGTCATGAAATCTTCGGCCCATTGGCGGATTTTTTCACTGGAACTATCGGCGTACCAGCGCTTCAGCATGTTGACGATGCCCTCGGCAGCCAGGTTGTAGCTGTAGTCGTCGCCGCCCCAGGTTACCCGGACATCGAAGGTTTCGTTGCCGCCATGCAGGATCATTTGCAGGGCTTCTTCCGGAATTTCATTTACAGGTGTCGAAAACGTGAATTTGTATTTTTTGGCAATGGCCCGCAGTTGTTTGAAGGTAAAGTTGTCCCGCACTTCACCCAGCGGAACAATGCCGACCTCGTTAATACTTTTGGAGGCGTCGGGCACCACCAGCGCCATATCAACTTCATGCACTTCGCCAAGGCCTTTACAGTGCGGGCACATTCCGTAAGGAGAGTTAAACGAAAACGTGTTCGGCGAGGGCTCTTCGTACGAAATACCGGATTCCGGGCACATCAGGCGCTTGGAGTACACGGAAGAGCGCCCGCCGTCTGTTGAATCCAACGATCCGGTTTGAGCGGGCAGTACTTCGCTTTCCACAATAGCCGGAGCGGCCCCGGCTGCTACCACCTGGACCATCCCATCGCCCAGCCGGAGCGCCGTTTTTATTGATTCATGCAAGCGGTCCAGGCGGTCGTCGCCGAGTTTCAGTCGGTCTACAACAATATCGATATCGTGAATTTTGTACCGATCAATCTGCATACCCGGCGTGATGTCGATGATCTCGCCGTCTACCCGGACTTTGGTGTAGCCTTGTTTGCGAATTTGCTCGAACAACTCCCGGTAATGGCCTTTGCGCGAGCGTACTACGGGTGCTAGCAGGATTATTTTTTGCCCGGCATAGTGTTCGGAAATATGCTGAATGATCTGCTCTTCGGTGAATTTGACCATTTTCTTCCCGGTCACGTAGGAGTAAGCATCACCGGCCCGTGCGTACAGCAGGCGCAAAAAATCGTAGACTTCGGTGACGGTGCCTACCGTGGAGCGCGGGTTGCGTCCGGTTGTTTTTTGCTCAATGCTGATCACCGGGCTCAGGCCGGTTACCTGTTCCACATCTGGGCGTTCCATTTCGCCGATAAACTGCCGGGCATAGCTCGACAGGGTTTCCATAAAGCGGCGTTGCCCTTCGGCATAAATGGTATCGAAAGCCAGCGAGCTTTTGCCCGAGCCACTGACTCCGGTTATGACCACGAGCTGATTGCGCGGGATGCGCACATGGATGTTTTTCAGGTTGTGCACCCGGGTATTGACGACATCGATATAGTCCTGACCTGATTCCTGTTCCTGTACACTTTCAGGGTTCGAATTGGAATTGGAATTTTTTGAATTAAGCGTTTTGCTCTTAGTCATAGCATGCGGATAAACAGCCGGGAAAGTGTAATGTTCCACTAACCCGCAAAGGTAGGGATTCAAAACAGGGTGTAAAAAATTTTTAAAACAAAAGGTTTTGTTTTTTGCCAGACCGGTCAAAAAAAAGCCCTAAAAATTGGATGGAAATTGCACGGTCTGTAAAATTTAATTTTATCAAGCCGAATAAGCGGAAATGACATATTTTAGCTTTTAATTTGCAGGGAAAACGAAATGAAAGCGCTGAGCCTTCCCGTCCAGAACCATGCGGGAAGGCTTGCTTTTTTACCCAACCTCCATTTGTAGCGGGCCTGCGTTTTGGCGGCCGACAAAACATTCACCGATTTTAACAAGGCGATATTCCCCCAATAATGCCCGGCTGCCTACTTTTGGCGCCTCAAACGTTTTTGTATAACCTGATGTCTGTGTTAGCCGAATTTATTGAACATACCCAACTCAAACCGGATTGTACGCTCCAGGATGTCCAACAGCTTTGTCAGGAAGCTATGGAATATGGATTTGCCGGTGTTTGCCTGCCACCTTTTTTTGTCCGGGAAGCCCGCCGTATTTTGGGTGAGGAAAGCCCCGTCCGCGTGGTTACCGTAGTTGGTTTCCCGATGGGGTACACCGCGATTGCGGCCAAAAGCGAAGAGATCAAGCGGGCTATGGATGAGGGCGCAAATGAAATTGACGCCGTAATTAACATAGCGGCACTGAAAAGTCAAAACTGGAACCACGTACAGCACGATGTTGAAGGGGTGGCGCGGGCAGTACATATGCGGGGCGGCACGTCCAAGTTGATTCTGGAATGCGGCCTGCTGACCGAGGTTGAAATTCGCCGTGCGGCAGAAATAGCCCGTGAAGCAGGCATTCACTACCTCAAAACCGGCACCGGCTTTCACGGGCATCCGGCCACTGTTGAAATGGTCCGGCTTTTGAAAGCAGTTGGTGGCAATCACCTGAAAATAAAAGCTGCGGGCGGCATCCGTACGGCCAAGGACGCCCGGGCATTGATCGATGCAGGCGCCGATCGGTTGGGTACATCTGCCGGTCCGGCCCTTGTAGCGGCCAACTAAAACCGAACGAATTATGCGCGTTCATGCTGTTATAAAATACTGGATCGGAGTGGCTGTGCTGTTCCCGTTTTTTTCCGGGACAAGTGCCGCGCAGGAAATCCAGTTCAACATTGACCCGGCAATCGATCAGCTCCTTCGGAACTGGGTTTATCAAAACCGCGCCAACCCGGGTATCGACGGCTGGCGCCTCCAGTTGTTATCTACAACCGACCGGGCACGGGTCGAAGCGGGCAAGACCGAGTTTTTAAACCTCTTCCCTACTGTACCCGCCGATTGGGTACATGAAAAACCGTATTACAAACTGCGTGTGGGCGCATTTTTCACACGGCAGGAAGCCTTGGCTTTTTTACCCCAGTTGAGCGCGTATTACCCCGGCGCCTATCCGGCACGGGACTCGAATATTCACCCGCGCGATTTTATCGAATAACAAGGGTGTAAGATTTATCCGTACTCGTTATGCCAGGAACCAGAAATACATCAGTTGGAGTGGGTGATTTGGATAAAATCACCTTGAGCTGCTACGTCGCGCTGGTCGTCATCGGCTGGCTGATGATTTATGCGGTTAATTACAACCCCAATGCGCCTTATGGCTTTTTCGACCTGAGCAGCAGCCCCGGCAAGCAGTTGTTTTTCATTATTACCTGTATGGTCATCTTGTTTTTTATTCAAATGACCGACTGGGCATTCTGGCGCACGTTTGCCATGCCGATCTACCTGGCTTCCCTGTTATTGCTTGCCGGAACAATTGTGTTTGGCCGTGAGGTGAACGGCGCAAATGCCTGGTACCAATTCGGCGGATTTTCTTTTCAACCGGCCGAAATTGCCAAATTCAGCACTTGCCTTGCCATTGCCGGGTACCTTAGTTCTACCGGCGTAAGCCTGCGCGACCCCAAATCCCGGCTTTATGCACTTGGTCTTTTCGGGGTTCCGGTACTGATCGTGTTGTTGCAAAAGGATACCGGTTCCGCCCTGATTTTTTTCTCGTTCCTGATGGTCCTTTTTCGCGAAGGCTTGCCTGCCGGTTGGTATGTGTTGGGTTTTGGAACAGCCCTGATGGTTATTCTGGGGTTGTTGTTTCAGGCCCAGGATGTGGCGGTTGTGCTCTTCCTGCTCGCCAGTGCGCGTATCATTCAAAAGGAGCAAAACCATCGTTACTGGTGGTGGGCTTTTGCCGGGCTTTCGCTCCTGCTTTTTTGGTGGGAGGCGATCAGCAGTTGGGTTGTTGAAACAACAGCTGCGGCCTTTGGCAACCCGGCTAAACCGGTTGACCCGGAAGCCTTGGCGATCAGCCCGCTTTGGATAATGGCGCCTGCCGTTCTGTTTTTTGCAACTGTTTTTTTAAAAAGTTATATCCGGAAAAACAGCCTGATCCAGCGTCGGCTGCAACTGGTGCTTCTGATACTCGGCCTGGGCTGCGGTATGGTTTTTTTGGCAGGCTATGCCTATTCGCTTATGGCCCCGCACCAGCAGCAGCGCATCCGTATTTGGCTACACCCATCCGAGGCAGCGTCTGATGCGCGCGGATCGGCGTATAACCTGCTGCATTCTAAAATGGCCATCGGCTCCGGCGGGCTTTTCGGCAAAGGACCCCTTCAAGGCAATATGACCAAACTGAAATATGTGCCGGAGCAAAGCACCGATTTTATTTTCTGCACCGTAGGCGAAGAACAGGGTTTTGTGGGCGTGCTGGGTGTGGTGGGGCTTTTTTTCGTGTTGTTGTTCCGCATCACCCAGCTGGCCGAACGGCAGCGGTCCAACTTTTCCAGAATATATGCCTACGGTGTGGCCGGAGTGATATTTGTTCATTTTATTATCAATATCGGTATGACCATGGGGCTGTTCCCGATTATCGGGATACCGCTGCCATTCATCAGCTACGGCGGCTCGTCGCTCATCGGTTTTTCCCTTATGATCGGCGTGCTGTTAAAACTGGACAGTCACCGGAATCTGGCTTAGCATGCAATTTACCCTTCAGCATACCGATTCAAATGCCCGGGCGGGCCTGGTCGAAACCGCGCACGGACCGATCGAAACACCCATTTTTATGCCGGTGGGTACTGCCGCTACGGTAAAAGCGGTACATCAGCACGAGTTGAAGGAGGCCATCGGCGCGCAAATTATTCTGGGAAACACCTATCATTTGTACCTGCGGCCCGGGCTCGATATTTTACAACAAGCCGGCGGCCTGCATCACTTCAACGGCTGGAGCAAACCCATGCTGACCGACAGCGGCGGATACCAGGTGTACTCTCTGGCCCACCGGCGCAAGATCAGGGAAGATGGCGTCACCTTTCAGAGCCATATCGACGGGTCGCGGCACACCTTCACCCCCGAAGGGGTCATGGATATCCAGCGCCGGATCGGGGCCGACATCATTATGGCATTCGACGAGTGTACGCCCTACCCCTGCGATTACCGCTACGCGAAAAACTCCCTGGACCTGACGCACCGCTGGCTGGAGCGCTGCATGGAGCGGTTTAATTCCACCGATCCAATTTACGGCTACGAACAAACGCTGTTCCCGATTGTGCAAGGCAGCACCTACCCCGACCTGCGCAAACAATCGACCGAAACAATCGCCGCACAGGGCTGCGCCGGCAACGCTATCGGGGGGCTGTCCGTCGGCGAGCCGATTGAAGACATGTATGCCATGACCGAGTTGGTCACCGAAATCCTGCCGGCCGACAAACCCCGCTACCTGATGGGTGTGGGCACGCCGGCAAATATTTTGGAGTGTATTGCCCGGGGCGTGGATATGTTCGACTGTGTGCTGCCGACACGCAATGCCCGCCATGGCATTCTGTATACCACCGAAGGCATCATCAACATCCGCAATGCCCGTTGGAAAGCCGATTTTGCGCCCATCGATGCCGCCAGTCCTCTGGCTACCAGCCGGAACCACAGCCGGGCTTACCTCCGGCATTTGTTTGCCAACGAAGAAATTCTGGGCATGCAGCTGGCTTCGTTGCAAAATCTCGGCTTTTATCTTTGGCTGGTCGGCGAAGCGCGCCGGCATATTTTGAACAATACATTTTTACCCTGGAAGACAGAAATGGTTGAACAGGTTAGTCGCCGTTTGTAGGTACATGGCCTCCCGGGTTGATGTCTTTGAAAAAATAATTTGTACTTTTCAGCATCCAAAAACACCCTTGCACCCGAAGCATAAATTGCCCGGTTGCAAGGGATTTCTTTTTAACCAAATAAAAACGCCGGGTGATGTTTAAAAAACTTGTTGACAAAGCCAAGGAAAAACTGGAAGAACAAAATGCCCAACTGCAAAAACTAAAGGAAAAAGCGACTGAAAAGCTGCATGAGTTGAATGACGACCTCAAAGAAAAAAAAGACCTGGCTGCCGGGAAAATCGGTGAAATGGGCTCCAATATCAAAGATTTGAAGACCAAAGCAACCGAAAAAATGGAAGAAACCGGCGAGCGTTTGAAAGAGGCCAAACAAAAAGTCAGCACTGAAATCGGGGCAAAGGCAAGCGACCTGCGCGACATGAAAGACAAGGCCATGGGAAAGCTAACCCTGGAACATTTGCTGCCGGAAGTCCGGACAATTATTTCCGCCAAAGTTGTCCCCTTGCTGAATATTCAAACCTTTGGAAAAGCCTTGGGCGATGATAAAAAAGAAGCGGTTTTCCGCACGGCGTATGAATTTCTTCCGGCGCCAATCCGGTTGCTGGTAAATCCGGACACCTTTATCAAGTTTTGCCTTTCGAACAAAGGAAAAATCCTGGATGCCGAAACGGAACAAAAACTGCTGGAAGCACAAGCATCTCATACCCACTTTTCTGCCGCTGATGAAATCCTCAAATTGAAGGAACTACTCGACTCCGGCGTTTTGACCGAAGATGAATTTGCGAGTTTGAAACAGCAGCTGGTTTAACGAGGCCGGGTAGATTTGTCGGGTTCTTGCCGCAGAGGCAGCGTTTTGGGAGCGAAAGCCCTCTTGCCAAACGGAAACCTTAACGTTAAAGCCAAAATATGCACATCGGGGGCGCGTTTGTTCTTTTATTTTGCCCCGCATACACTCGTCCGACGACTTCAAGTCGTCGGACGAGTACGCACCCGGTGATTATAAAACAGTTAAAAATTGATTTTAACCGGCAAAACATTTTGAATGTTTCGCTGCGAATGCTGAAAAACCTAACTTTGCACACTTTAACAAAAAAAGTTAGGGCGTTTTTTCTGTCCTGCCTAATATTGTACGCTGTTATCAACCAAACAACATAGTCTGCCTGTCTATGAAAAAAGCTACTTTACACCTTTTTACGCTAAGTCTTGTGATTCTGATGTCGGCTGTAGTGTTGCCTGCTCAGGATATCCACTTCTCACAGTTCTACATGAGCCCGCTCAACCTCAATCCGGCCATGACCGGGGTGATGAACTGTAACCACCGAATTGTCGCCAATTACCGCAACCAGTGGGCCTCCATCCTGAAGCAAAATGCCTACAACACGTATTCCGCTTCGTATGATCAGAAACTGGCTGTAGGTCGGTATGACTATTTCGGTTTGGGCGGCACCTTCTGGGGCGACAAAGCCGGCGAATCCGAGTTTGCCACCTTGCAGGCTCGCCTGTCGGGTTCGTATGCCAAAAAAATGGGCGGGTATCGCCGCAAAGCGCATTACCTGGTGTTTGGCGCCGATTTGGGCGTCAGCCAGCGCAGCATCAACAGCCAGGCTCTCAAATGGCCGAGCCAGAACGACGGTCAGGGGCGTTATGACCCGACCCAGCCGGGTGAGATCATCGACGACCCGAACTTCCTGTTCCTCGATATGTCGGCAGGTATCCTGTGGTTCAGCGTTTTTGACGAAGACAACAACTTCTACTTTGGCGGTGCATTCAGCCACCTGAATCGCGCTAACCAGTCGTTTGACAACCAGGATATTCCGCTGTATAGCAAATTTACATTCCACGCCGGTGGTGAATTTATGGTGGGCAAACGCTTCGGCCTGATTCCGGGTGTGGTTTCGTTTTTCCAGGGGCCGTCTTTCCAGGTAAATGCCGGAAACTCGTTCAAATTCCTGCTGGGCAACAGCCGCCGCTACCACCAGGCTTTCCAGATTGGCGCCTGGGCTCGCGTAGCCAATAAGCTTGAAAGTGGTAAACTGGTGGATGCCTTCATTCTCAGTACCCGTTTCGACTACGAGCAATTTACCATTGGATTCAGCTACGATATCAACACGTCGAGCCTGTACACTGCTTCGAATGGTAACGGCGCTTTTGAATTTTCGCTGGTATACAAAATCTGCGGCCCCGAACGCCGCGGTGTTTACTGCCCGAATTTCTAAGCATAACTCCGTGTTTTCCCGGAGAAATGATGAAAAAGATTTCCGTAGCTTTGTGCGCTGCGGAAATCTTTTTCATTTTTGTTACAGCTAAAATCTACGTGCACCTTCCGTATAATTTCTCTACCACACCGCACGTTTAACACAATACCTCCATCAAGAAAAATCAATACTATGTTTGGAAATAATAAGAGCACGGAAGATCCCAAATCCACTGCATCAGCCCCCTCGAATTCGCTAAATACCCTGGTTAAAGGCACTGTTGTGGAAGGATCGTTGAAGTGCGACAGCGACCTGCGTGTAGACGGTACTATCAAAGGAAAATTGTCCTGCAAATCAAAAGTTATTATCGGCCCAACCGGAGTTGTTGACGGTGAAATTCGCTGCGAAAATGCGGTTATTGAAGGGCAGTTTAAAGGCAAACTGATGGTCCGCGAGTTGCTGAACGTACGCGAAACCGCAGAGGTCGAAGGCGATGTGACGACCAACAAACTGCTCGTTCAAAGCGGCGCCAAATTCAACGTGACCTGTAAGATGGAGGCCGGTATCGCCAATGGCTTGGCCAAGGAGGCCGATTTAAAAGCAGATAAAGATGCCGCAACCAAACTCGCCGGAGGAAAAGCGGAAATCCGCAATTAAAGACTGGGCGCGCTACAGCGGCCTTGCTTTCCAATTGCTGGGCGCCTGCCTTGCCGGTGTGTTTATCGGGCGCTGGCTCGACGCTAAAATGGAACTTGAACGCCCGCTCTGGGCTGTTTTTCTGACGATTTTTTTTATGGTTGCTTCACTGGTTTCCCTATACCGGCAATTGAAGTAAACCGGCCAATACCCTTGAACTTGGCATAGCACAAATTCAAGGGTATTTTTTTGTCAAAACTCAACGCCCCTTTTCCCCTAAAAAAGACCATTCGTCCAAGAATTTTTGCCCAATGAATTGTTGTGTTGACTTTGCGGCGCATTTGAATTCAAAAACAAACCACGCCTCCTGTATGAAACAACTTTGTCTCTCCCTTGCCTTCTTCTCCCTTACGTCGCTTTCTCTTATTGCTCAAATTACCGTTAGCGGAACGGTAACCGACGACAACAACCAACCCGTCGGTTTTGCCAGTGTAGCGCTTATTTCCTCCCTGGATTCCCAATTAGTAAAAGGCGCTCTGAGTGCGGAATCCGGCGCATTTGCCATCAACGAAGTAGGCCCCGGCACGTACCGCCTTTTGGTCAACATGCTTGGCTTTGAAACGCAGTACACGGAGCCGTTTACCATCACTGCCGAAAGTAAAAACGTTAGCGCCGACATTAATCTAAAGCCCTCCGACAATGTGCTGGGCGAAGCCCTCATCACCGCTAAACGGCCGCTTTTCGAACAAAAAGCCGACCGCCTGATCATGAACGTGGCGAACAGCCCGATAGCCAGCGGGGGTACGGCACTGGAAGTTTTGCAAAAAATGCCGGGCGTACTGGTCGTCCAGGAACGCGTTACCCTTGCCGGCAACCAAAACGTCGCCATCTGGATCGACGGCAAACCTTCCCAGTACACCGACATGAACGCCGTGCTGCGCGATATGCCCGGCGACCAGATCGACCGCGTGGAACTCATTACCCAGCCCGGCGCCCGATTTGACGCTTCCGGTGGCTCTATCATCAACATTGTACTCAAACGCAACGCCAACCTTGGCTTTACCGGCACAGCAGCCATGACTGCCGGCGGTAGTATCTATGACCAAACCGAGGCCGGCTCCGACGACCGGAACTACTACCGGCTCAACCCTTCCCTCAACCTGAATTATCGGAAAGGCCAGTGGAATCTGTTCGGCTCGTACAGTTACTTTGACCGCACTTCATTTCATATTATTAATGTCGACCGTTTTATTGGACAAGAGCTGTACTCTCAAACGGGTTACACGCCTGATTTTACGACTTCTCATAACTACCGAATCGGCGCCGATTTTTTTGCAACAAACAAAACTACGGTCGGCGTGTTGTTTCGCGGCTTCACCCGCTCCAACGAAGGGCGGGGGCGCAACGTTACCGATGTAACTGATTGGGAAGGCACCCAGCAATTCGGGTCGTTCACTACCCTCAACAACACGGTTTCCGATCGAAATAATTTTTTGACCAACCTCAACGTCAAACACGAATTTGAACCCGGAACCGAACACAGCCTCAACTTCGATCTGGACTACAGCCAGTACGATTTCAGCAACATCAGCTACCTGAATATTTTCCAAAACGAACCCGGCAGTACAGAATCCCTTTCTGAGCAGGACGTTCAGCAGCCAATCAAATTGTATGTCGGCAAACTGGACTACACCCTGCCCATCGACTCCACGTTTAAAGTGGAGACCGGCGCCAAATCCAGCTTTGCGCGCATCGACAACGACCTGAAATTCCTGCGCAGCGGGGTGCTTGACCAAAATTTATCCAACGCCTTTTTATACGAGGAAAACATCAATGCCGGCTACGTCAACCTGTCGAAAAAACTGGGCAAGCTCGACCTCAACGGCGGTTTGCGTGCCGAACAAACCGTGGTAAGCGGGAAAACGCAGGGCCAGCAGGTGCTCGACCGCAACTACCTCCAATGGTTCCCCAGTGCCAGTGCCCTGTACCATATCGGCGAACACTTCGGCCTGCAAGGCGCATACAGCCGCCGGGTAAACCGGCCGGGTTTCCAGGAACAAAATCCGTTTGCCTTTTTTATCGACTCGCTCACGTATACGCAGGGGAATCCTCAGTTGCGGCCCGAGGTTTCCAACAACGGCCAATTCACTGTTACTTATGACAATCAGCCGTTTATCCGGATTTCCTACCAAAAAACAAAGGATGTGATCATCGAAAATGCCCCGAGGCTGGAAGGCACCCGCACCTTCACCACTGCCGAAAATCTGGCACAGTACGAGCGCTGGGCATTTGAACTAAATTTCCCGATCAAGTTCAAAAATATTATCGATGGCTATGGCGGTAACCAGTTCATTCGGAATTCTTACGACGCCGAATACCTCGACCAGCGATACAATCGCAGCAAATGGAACTGGCTGGCTTACGGCCAAATTAATGTTAACCTGCCCGCCGACTTTAAACTCGAGCTCAGCGGCTGGTACCTGACGCCCTTCCTGGAAGAATTCTTCGAAATCCAAGCCATCGGCGGTCTGAGTTTCGGCGCCTCCAAAACTTTCTGGAACGATCGCGGCCGCCTCTCGCTTTCCATCAACGATATTTTATACACGCAGCCGACGACAGTTCTGGTCGATTTTGACGACGTGCTGGTCAATTTTTACGAACGTTTCGACTCCCGCAACGCCCGGCTGACGTTCAGCTACCGCTTTGGCAACACCGAGCTGAAAAGCGCCCGCCGGCGGAGTACCGGGTCGGAGAACGAGAGCTCGCGGGTGAAAGTGGAGTGATATTTTTCACCACGGAGACAGGGAGAGGGCCTACTCGTCCTACGACTTCAAGTCGTAGGACGAGTACTCACGTGGCCTGGCAAACATACGAGGACACGGAGTTAGGTCTACCTGCCTCCGCGGTGAAAGCATATTCTTAATCGGGCGCCCTCGTGGTTCTTTTTTATTTTTTAGAAACCGCGCTTTCCAGTTTCCCCAAATCCTTGTCTTTCAGGTTGTATGAAATGCCGGTGTAGGTCGTGTATACCAGATCGCCGGTTTGGGAATTATAGACCGACACATATTTATCGGTGCTGCTTTTTATATAGACGAGGTAATAGAAAGGCTCTGTTTCTTCTATGATTTTTCTATTCAACTCGGCATTGCTGATCAATTTGTACGGCAGTTTGTAATCGCTCAGCAGATCTTTTCGTCGTGCCGTTTCGACTCGTCGCCATTGAATTTATTGAATTTGATCAGCACATAATCCGGCACGTACAGGGTTTCCTTTTTCAGTTTCTTGATCTGCTTTTCATCTGTTTCAGATTTAAACAACCATCGCTTTTCCCCTTTTTCCAGCAAGCGCATCAGGAGCTGAATATCATTTTTTAAATAACCCGGGCCCCAGTTATAAATATGCCCGCCACCGTCGTAGTCGGATTGATAAATATTTTCTGGCTTGGCCAACGTTTCAAAATCGGTGTATAGTTCAATCCGGCCGATAATCTTTTTCACACTGTCCGGCAGTTCGTCTTTTTTCTTTTTCCGGTTTTTCCATTTTTCCAACACTTTCGGGTCCGTTACCCACAATTCATAATACAGGTGGGTATTTTCAAAACTCAAGCCCGGGCGCTGGCCACCCCCTGCGCTCATTCGCATGAAGGTGCTCGTTGTGGTATACCCACCAATGGTGAAAAAGGAGGCATCGTCTGAAACGTACTTCAAAATGTCGTCATAGAGAATAAACTCAATCTTGGAGAACGTCCAGTATTTTCTGAAAATCTCCTTGTACGGTTGCGCTACTTCGGACGCGGTGTCTTTCATGGCAATGTAGGTGACGCTCTTTTTCAGGCGTTCAATTTCGTTGACGTTGTCGATGGAAATTTGGCCGGAAGTTTCAAGGGCAAACAGGAAACAGAGAAATGCGGGTAAAAAAAATCGGAATTTGGACATGGTTGTGTGGTTTAAATTTTTATTGAAAATCAGTTTAGGTTTAGGTGGAACAAAATAGTCATAAAAAACAACCCCGCAACCGCCATTTTCAGGCAGTTGCAGGGAGCGCTTTCATTTCGTTTTTCACCTCAACTCACTGCTTCATAAATTTTGTTGTTGCCCGCACGGTTCCGCCGTTGGTCACTTGCAGGTAGTACAGGTCGTTTTTTATTCCACAACTATAATTTTCCCGGTAAACACCCGCCCCTGCGCATCGCCGATCCGGAACACATACCAACCCTCGGGCAAGCCTTCGCGCCGAAACTGGAAGGACTGCCCCGAAAACCGGGCTGCTTGCACGAGCCGCCCGTTGGCGTTGAACAGTTCGAAACGCTTTTCACCGCCGATGTACTCCAGGGCACGGAAGGTGGCCGCGTCGCTGGTGGGGTTGCCGGCAAGTTGCCAGAGCCGGTCGAAGGGTTGCGGGGCATCTACCCGGACGGTCAGGTGGCCAATCCGGTGCACCACGGTATTCGTCACGATCGGCGGGTTAAAATCAAAAATGATCGAGGCCGTATTTTCCAATGGTGTACCGGGCGGCAGGTCGGGCAATTGATCGATGCTAAAGCTGAAAAATCCGTGCGAGGCCGGCTCATTAATACCTGTATGCGGTAGGGCAATCGGGAAAAACAGCACCTCCAGGGTATTGCCACGAATTTCCCAGGTGCAAGTGTGCGAGGCATAGCCTGGCCGGAAACTGTTGATATCCAAAGTTGGCGGCAATACATCGCGGAGCAGCACCCGGAAAGCTGTGTCGGTGCCGGTGTTTTGAAAATCGATCGTGTAGTCCAATGGCCGGTTGGCATCGAGCAAATGATCGGGACCGGCGCCGGTAGGGATGGCTGTTTTTTGGTTGGGGTCGAAGGAACCGATCACCTGCCGGCAACCAAAATCGACATTCAGGGAACCCTTGTCCTGCCAAAAAGCATTGATCAACCCCGGGGTCATGGCGCCGCAATTTTCGATGGCGGTGGCAGTGAGGCTTCCATCGTCAAATTTTGTCGCCTCCATGCGATAGGTAGCCCCGTCGGTGGGCAGGCTCAGGGTCAGGCTTTCCCCGGCTGGCAGGCTGAAATTGGCTGTTTTAACGGGGGTTTCATTTTGGTAAATGAGGTATTGATGCTGGTTTTGGGTAGGCGCATCGCCAATGTTTTTCAAAATAAACCGAACGCTGTCGCCGGTGCATTCCGTCGCTAATTTTATTTCAGAAAAAGGCGGCAGTGTGGTCGTACAGGCATTGTTCAAAGAAGCAGCAGCCTCGACGCACAGCGTTTGGTTTAGCAAAAAGGCATCGCAACTGGTGCCGACTTTCATGCGAACGACAGCCGTATGAAACGGCGCCAAATTGCCCATATCAAAAAACAAGCTGTCGCCATTTTGCGCAGCAACCGGGGGTATGGCAGATTTCAGGTCCAGCTCCGGGGGCAATACCACGGCTACCCGCACGTTTTCCGCATCGATCGTGCCCGTATTTTGCGTAAAAACGGCTATGTCGGAATTTACCAGGCAACCCCGGAAGTGGCCGGGCAAGCCGAGTGACACCCGCAACTCCGGGCAATTGTTCAGCGGCGTCAAAAGCAAGGTCGCCAGCACGGTATCCGGCATTCCACCGGGCGAAACGACCAGCGGCTCCTGGCAGACCGCCCAGTGCTGGTTGGGGAATTGCGGCAATTCCAACGAAAACGATCCGGTTTGCAGGTACGAAAAATTGGATACCCCGGAACTATCGGTGGGTCGCGTGGTCATTTGTGCGCTGCCGCTCAGTTTGACCTGAATAGCTGCCACCGGTGTGTCGGAGGCGTCGGGCAGACAATTCCCGTCGTTATCGATGCGGACGACAGCCTGAACGGGCTTGTTCTGACAGCCTGCTTTAATCTCCGCTTCCGAGTTGCAACCGGGCGCGTTGTCCATGATGTAGGTCGA
Source organism: Lewinellaceae bacterium (assembly GCA_016716135.1). Lineage (GTDB taxonomy): Bacteria > Bacteroidota > Bacteroidia > Chitinophagales > Saprospiraceae > M3007. Next base: position 398,223 of record JADJWX010000005.1, read on the forward strand.
CACATTTCCATAGATCAGCTGGTTGCAAATGGCAAAAATGGAGCAGTCGGACAACTGGGCATTTCCTGTAATCTGCAAGTCGCCCCCGAGCGTGCCAAGGCTTTCCAGGGCGTCCAGGCTCAATAAATTTTCATTGCCGTCGATATGTAGTTTTCCGCCGATACTGCCCAACTGCCCCAAGCCGTCCAAACTTGTCAATTGAGGATTGAGCACCAGGAAAAAATCACCGCCGACAGATTTCAGTTTGTTTAGTTCGGCAAGGCTGCCCAAAAGCGGGTTAAAAGCAAAAGAAACATTGCCGCCTACCGAATTGACAGGCCCTAAACCGGCAAGGCTGGCGAGGACTGCGTTGAAACCGATCTGGAAAGATCCCCCTACAGCGCTTAGGTTTTCCAGGCCGTTCAGGCTGGCAAGGGAAGCGTTGCCTGAAATTACAAAATCGCCATCCACAGCTTTCACCTGACTCAAACTGCTGAGGTCGGTCAGGGCGCTGTTGTTGTTAATCCACAGGGTGGACAATTTGTCCGGACTGTTTTCCAGGCCGTTTACGTTGGGCAAAGCATTGTTTTCCTCCAGGTAAAGCCCGCCCAGATCGTTGAGATTTTTAAGCGCGCCGAGGCTGACCAATTCCGGGTTTTGGGTGATTTTCAGCGTTCCACCCACCGAGGTGATATTTTCCAGGCCACTCAGATCCGTCAGCATGAAATTTTCCTGAATGGACAGATCCTGACCCACACGGCTCAGTTGATCCAGACCGGTCAAATCGATCAGCATGGGATTTGATTGGATGAACACGTTTTCGCCGACAACACGAAGATTTCCCAGTCCGGTTAAACTGTTCAACTGTGGGTTGAATTGAATAGTCAGCGCACCGGCAGAATCAAGCTGCGTCAGCGCGCTGATGTCGGATAACGAAGCATTGCCCCAAAGAGATAATTTGCCTGCCGTCGTCAGATTTTCCAGGCCAGTTAAATTGCCCAGCGCGCCGTTTTGATGAATACTCAGGTAGCCATCCACGGTTGTCAGGCTGTTTAATCCACCCAGATGGAGTAGTTTGTCGTTATTTAAAACATCAAAATGCCCGGTTACCGTGGCCAGATTTCCCAGTCCGCTCAGGGTTTTCAGCGACGGGTTATCGATTATTGATATTGTGCCATCGCAATGCAACAGATTATCCAGGCCCGACAGGTTAACCAGGTCATAGTTGGTGCGCAGGTACATGCCGCGGATGGAATGGAGCTGTTCCAGGCCGTGTAGCGATTTCAAGCCGGCATAAGAAATTTCCAGTGACCCGCCTACGGCAAAAAGGCTGTCCAGGCCACTCAGGTTTTGCGTTTCCAAGCCGGTTATCCAAAGGTTGCCGCTCGTTGCTTTCAACTGCTTCAAGCCGTTGAGGTTGGTTATATCTGTTCCAAATTGCGACCCGATAGTCACTGTACCATCGATGATCGCACAACCCGGATAAAGGATTTGGAAGTCATCCACATCTGCCTGCGTGGGAAAGGCATAGCCCCCCGGCAGACAGCTGTAGCCCTGCCCTTTCAGTTCGCCAATGGTATGGGCTACTGTGTTGGTTTGCAGGGGCAGGTTGTAGTCGAACAGGATGCTTGCCTCATTGTAGAGGTTATATCCATCGGGCAGGTCGGGCTTTTGTGCGATAGAAAAGCTGAAAAAACCACGCGAAGCATCCGGGTTGGCGCCGGCGCCCGGCAAGTTGATGGCGTCGAAGTTAACTTCCAGCACATTGGCAGCGCGAATTTGCCAGGTGAAGGGGTGCGATGCCGCAACGGGTTGGAAGGTGTTGATATCCAGGTCCGCCGGCAACACATCGCGCAGCCGCACCCGGGTTGCCGTGTCTGAACTGGTATTTTGAAAACTGATCGTGTACTCCAGCGGTCGGTTGGGCGGCAGCAGGAGTTCCGGGCCCGCGCCTGACGGAATAGCGGTTTTGCGGTTGGAAACCAGGGCGCCGGCCAGTTGGCGGCATTCGAAGTCGTAGGCCGCCGGCCCCTGGTCCTGCCAGATCGCCGTAACCCATCCCGGTGTCAGGCCGCCGCAGCCTTCCTTCGAAATGGCGGTCTTCGTGCCGTCGTCGAGTTTGGTGGCTTCCATGCGGTAGGTGGCACTGTCGGCCGGCACAGACACCAGGAGCGATTCCTGTGCGTCCAGGCTAAATGGCACGGGCGTTCCGCGCTGTTGATTCCGGATGATGACGTATTCGTGCGGACCCTGCGTCGGGGCATTGCCAATGTTTTTGAGGGTAAAGCGCAGGCTGTCTCCGGCACATTGCGCCGACAATTTTATGTCGGAAAACGGCTGGGCAACTGTACAGGGATTCTCCGGTGCGGCAAAAGCTTCGAGGCAAAGCGCCTGTCCGGATTCAAGGCCGCTGCAAGCTGTTTTTACCTGCATTTGCACGGTAGCCGCAGCGAAGGGAGGCAGGTCGCCCAGGTTGAAAAAAAGCGTATCGCCGGTTTGACCGGACGGCTGTGGCACGGCACTCACCAGCTGCAAACCGGCGGGCATCAACACGGCTGCTTTAGCCCCCTGCGCGACAACAGTACCTGTATTTCGGGTGCTGACAAACACGGCGGAAGCCACGGAGCAATCGCCGAAGGTTGCCGGAAGACCGATCTCCACCGATAGGTCGGGGCATTGGGTGAGCGGCTGCAGCAGGAAAGTCACCGGAACGGAGTCGACAAAATTGGAAAGGTCGAAGAGCATGGAGTCCTGACAAACCGCCCAGTTTTGCGTCGGGAATTGCGGCAAATCAAGTGCGAAATACAGATCATTGAAGACATCCAGGTTCATGGCGCCACTGCCGTCAGTTTCGCGGATCAGGAGTTGATTGGCGCCCGAAAGCCGTACCTGCACGCCTGCCGCCGGTGTATCGGTGCTGTCGGGCAGGCAATCCCCGTTGACATCGTGCAGCACCCGCACGGTTGCGGAAAGCGCGGGGCAGCGGTCGAACACTTCAAATTCGGAATTGCAACCGGGCGCGTTGTTTTCAATAATCAGGTCCGGTTTGTGACTAAAATAGGTGCAAAAAGGCTCGATCGTGCAGTCGGACAGATTGGGGTTGCCCGAAATGACGATTTCTCCGCCGACCACCGTGAGCCCGTCCAGCCCATTCAAACTGGTCAGCACCGGGTTGTCGCGTATCCAGACCTGTTGGGTTACCACGGAAATTTTTTCCAGGCCGGTCAGGCTCGTCAACGCATAGTTGTTTTTCAATTGAAGGATACCATGGATCGTATCGAGTTTTTCCAGGCCGACTAAATTTTTAAGCCCTGGCATATCTGCCAGCCCAAGCGTGCCGCCGAGATAGCTCAGATTGCTTAATCCCTGCAAATTTTTCAGCGGACCGACGAAATACAGACTTAGCCCCTGTTTAATGCTGGCCAGCTGTTCCAGGCCATGCAGGCTGGTCAGCGGCAGCAGTGCAAGGGTGAACTTGCCGTCTACGGATTGCAACGAACTCAGGGGTTCCAGGCTACCCAGGGGGTTCTGTGAAATCTCGAGATAGCCACCCACGTGCGCCAGGTTTTCCAGGCCGGTCAGACTGGCCAGGTTTTCGTTTTCGATGATTTGCAGATTGCCGGGGATATTGCTCAGTTTGTTCAGGCCTGCCAAACTCGGCAAACTGTAATTCAGGAAAACCTTCACGTGACTTCCTACCGAGCTGAGGTTCTGCAACCCGTGGAGGCTTTTCAGGTCGCGGTTGCCTTGCAGTTCGACGAATCCGCCTACGGAAGTCAGATTTTCCAGGCCGGAGAGTGCGGTCAGGTTATCGTTGCCATAGAGAAACAAGCTGCCGCCGATGGCAGTCAGTTTGTTCAAGCCATTCAGGTTGGGCAGCGATGTGTGGCCTGAAATAACCAATTTACCACCGATATTGATGAGCTTGTCCAGGCCATTCAGGCTGGTTAGTTCATAATTGTTGTAAAGGACCAAATCGCCCCCGATGGAGGTGATAGCGCTGAGTCCGTTCAGGTTTTCAATTTCCCATCCTTGTATTTCTACATTGCCGTCGATGACCGTGCAATTGGGATTGTTGATCGGGAAATTGTCAATGTCTTGCTGCGTTCCGAAGGATATGCCGTCGGGAAAGCAAGGTTGGCCTTGTACATGGAAGGCCAGCAGCAAGGAAAGGGAGGTAAATACCAGTAATTTTCTCATAAGTGGAATCCGTCTTTTTCCGGGCAAAAATTCGGGCCGCCCTGCCGCGACATACGTACTGGCTCGGGCGGCCCGGTTCGTCTGCGCCCGGCGGTCTATGGCCGGGCTTCATTTGGTTTCAATATCTTGTGATGAACCCTGATCTGGCGGAGATACCTGGATTGGAGGAGGTGCTTAACTGTATTGTTAGGTAAAAGGGAAAATGGTTACCGGTCGTTTGACTCTTTTTTATTGTTTCACAAATTTCTCCATCGCCAGCACCTTGCCTTCCTCCAGTACCTGCAGGAAGTACAAGCCATTGGGTAAGCTGTCGGCTAGAACTGTCTGTCGTACACTGCCCGCTTCAGTTATCGCTTCTAACGCCAATCGCTCGGTTATGTCGATGATCCGGAACGCCATGCCTGGAGAAGCGGGTTGCGGCAGTTCGACGGTGAAGGCGCCGGTGTTGGGGTTGGGGAAGATGTGTAAGTTTATTGCCTGCGGGCCGCTGGCTCCTTTGGTACCACTGGACTCGCATTCCATTTCCGACAATACCGTAACCGGTAGCATGCTTGAGGTATATATGCCGCCCGGCGTACTTACCTGCACACGGTACTTCCCTGTTTCCTTGGTTAGTAAACTGGCGGATCCAGCGCCCGGAATGGTTGCAAGGTCCTTTTGCCATTGAAAACCAGCCCCGTCCAACGTAGTACAGGTCATGGTTACAGAATCACCCGGGCAAATGGCAAGGAGATTGTCTGAAGTAAGCGTGATCGCCCGGTGAAAAACGAGCTCCGGCAAACCGGAAACCGTGGCTTCAGCCCTTGTCAGGGAAATGGTGTCAAGTGTCTGGTTCAATGGGGAGAACGTCACAGCGTTGCAGGCTATATTTCCCGTAGGGGTGACCAGAGCAATCTTTTTATCAGCCGTGACTTCATAGACAATAAATACCAAATCGGGCCGGTCTCCCGGTTGATGCACATATAGAAGATGCCTGTCCCACTTGATTTTGTCACGATCGACGATATACTTTGTCAGGTCGCCATTTGATACGACATTTTTGTAAACTGACGTATCGTCCAGAAAGGCTTCTATCTGTAAACTGGCTTGCCCGGCTGCAATTATTTCAGATTCAAAGGTATCGGCGGTTATTTGTCGGAGGGCACAACTGCCAAGCAGGCTGCTCGGTACCATCCGGGGATTCACCGAAATAGGCATGTGTGACGGACGCTCCCGGCATGCTGGCAAAGGAATACCACAGGTCGTAACTCAATGCGCCGGTCAGGTCTGTTTGAACTGTAAACGGATCCGTTGAAGCACCCAGGGTAGAAATGACCATCGAATCACCGCTCAGTTCCAGGTTAACATCGTCCTGGGTTTCATAAGTCAATCCGTCAAAGATTACTTTGGGTGCATTGCAGGCCCATCTTACTGTCCACTTTTCGTCTAATCCATCGGCGCCGCCGGTTTCGGTGGGCAGGGTGGTATCCATAAAATCCAGATCCACGGATTCGGGAAAAGGGGTATAAGGTACCAGTGCCACAAAGGTGTCCCTAACACAGTATTGGAGTAAGTCCGGGCCGGAAAATGCCATAAACCCGTCGCTCATGCCCGGGCTGTTTGGATGACCGGTGCGGCCGTCGACGTAAGCAATGTCATCGTGTGGCAATACCGCAATAGAACCGCCGGAATAACTTGTTTCGTTGTAGGCATAATACCGGGCCCAGGTCAAAACGGGTGTGCTGGTTCCCCCGCCATCGTTAATTTTCAGAATTACCGCCCGGTTAATGCCATTAAATGATCCCGTACCCACCGCGTAAATAGCGCCCGCCGAGTTGACCGCTACCTGACTGAGTGTGTTCAGGCCAACGACGTAAACCGACCATTTTGGGAACAGGTTTGCATCCAAACGGATCAAGCCAGGGGCGCCGCCAGCCGGCAAGGGATCGCCGGCGAGCAGCAGGTCGCTACCAGCCGATGCGACGCTGGTAAATGCCGAAAGCGCCGGCTCACGGATACTGTTTTTAAAACTCAGGCTGTTGTCGAGTTGGAACATTACGGCAGCACTGCCGTCATATCCGGCCATAAGGATGTCGCCGCCGGGCGCCAGCACTTCGATGTCGTTATAAAAACCGTTGTCCCCGGTATTGCCATACAGGTAGCCATTATTGATGGCGCCGTTGGCGGCAACATTAAGCAGGATCACATCATTCGCCCGCCCCGGGCTGTTCAGGTATCCAACGGCCGACATGGTCCCGTTCGGGTTGGGGGCAATGAAGGTAAACCCCTCGTTATCGCCAACATTATATGTCTTGACAAGTGCCAAAGAGCCGTTTGGCGATACTGTGCCGAGCAGGCTCTGGTTGGCACTGGTAAAAGGAAGCGTAAATCCCACTACCATGAGCTGACCATTGGAATTTGGTATGAGGGCGCCATCGGTCAATACCGAAGGGGCAGCAAACTTGCGCGTCCAAAGGAGCGTACCCGCATGATTAATCCGGGATACCGTCGCATGGCCGTCGTCACCGCCGAGTACATAAAATTCATTCCCGTCGCGTATGACTTTATTGAAATAATTGTTCTGGTTGTCGCCGTACAGGCGTTGGAATTGAGCGATTGCCGGTGTCGCTATTGAGAAAAACAGGACGCTTGCCCAAAGCCATAGGATAGGCAATTTTTCGGAACAGCATGCTTGTAGTGATCATGATTTAGTTTTATGGATTCGACATAAATAGGATTTGCTTGAAGAGATTTCTCCCTACTCCACCACCAACTTAGCCGCCCGGTACAACCGCCCTCCTTCCTGCACCTGCACAAAAAACATCCCCTGAGGGCAGTTCATCCACCGAAATGGTCAGCTGCATAGCCGCATCCGGCACTTTGATCGTGCGAACCAACCGGCCCGCCAGATCCACGATGTTCAGATTTGCATTTACGGGTGATTCGCCCAGCCATTCCACGGTGATGACATCGGAAGCCGGGTTGGGGTAAACGCGCAGCGGTATTTGCCCTTCGGTAAATAATTCTTCAACACTGACGAAAGTCCGCCGGCAAGGATTGGAATAACATTCCCCCAGCTTGAAGGTGTCGCGTTTGATGCAGCCGTAACAGTCGGATTCCAGGATGTAACAGCCGCCGTAGTTGGTCGTCCAGGTGGGCCCGGGCCCGAGCGGGGTTTCGGTTTGGCTGATCGGGTCATAATAGAACCAGGAGAACGTGCAAATGTCGGGGCATGGATCATCCGGCGGGAGCACCATCTGGGCCATCAAAGTGACGGGTACGCTGTCGCATACGAAGCAGGGACCCATCACCAGTGGCTCGCAGGATTGCCGGAAGGAGATCGGATAAGTGGTGACCGCTTCGCCCGGACAACAGTCGGCCTTCAACACCGCGAAGTAGCTGCCGTACAGGGGTAGCGTGGTGTAATGAAAAGTCGCCAGGTTAGGCGGCGTCACGTTGGGCGTCGTGCCGATGTAGAAACCGTTCTGGTACCAATCAACGGTGTACGTACAAGTACAGGCTGTGCCGCAGCCCTCAATTTTACAGGGTTCGATGTCGAGCGTTAAATCGACATATTGTTCCACGCAAGGATCGGCGCTGGCGGAAAAGTTGAGGTAAGCCAGCGGCGCTTTGTACTCCACCAGCAGTTGCTCCTGCCTGGGCGGGCAACAGTCGTTGGCGGCTATCACGGAGAAATAATAGGATTGGTTGAGCTGGCCGGTATTGAGACTGCCGTTGGCAGTGCCGGCATCGTTCAGTTGCACGGGCGGCCCGCCAATGCAGTCTTGCTGGTACCAATCCCAGGTCTGTGGACTGCCGATGCAGGTTGGCGTAAATTTCAGGGTGGCATCCTGGTTTGTCGCACAGAGGAAGGGCGGTTCCGGCGGGTCCATAGTCAGGACACCGATCGGAGCCAGGCCGCTGTACAGCCGGATGCGGGCCTGGCAGGTATGTACCCCGCAGGCGTCGGTGATCTTGACGGTGTAAAAGGTATCCTCGTAGCACAGCTGGTCGTTTTGCATGCTGAAACCCTGAACAGGGTTAAAAGTCAGGCCGCCCGTTTGAACCAGGCTGCCCTGCGGGTCAAACCATTCGATGTTCGTTACCGGGCAGGCGACCGCCGGCGTGTTGATGGTCAGCGTGAGTTGGGTGGGCACGACGGGCGTGCCGGTGTAGCAAAAACTTTTGGTCGTTGAGCGAGCAGCTGCTGGCCTGACAGATCGTGATCGTAGCAATGTTGGACGTGAGCAACTGGCAAGGCCCGTCGTCGAGTTGCACTATGGCGTACACGCAATACTCGCCCGGCGCCAGGGAACTCGGGTAAAGGTGCAGCGGTTCAAGGCTGGTCGTGGCGTTGTCCTGGTACGGAATGCCGCCCCAGGGGCTTGGCGGGCAACCGACTGCCGGTTTGGGCAAGACGTACCATGTCACCTGGCTGATCATCATCAGCGGTGACCAGCTGCCAACTGCGATCGGCACGTTGAAAACAGCCAGGTCGTGACAGACTTCCTGGTCGTCCACCTGAATGAGCTTGCAACAGGGCAACGCGATTGTAACCTGCTGCGTGCAGTTCATCGGCAGGCCCGTCGTTGCGCAAAGGCAGGTGCTTTGCACCGTAAATGTCAGGTGGGTGGTTTTGGATGTAACCACCTGTGCAAAACCGGTAATCTGCCAGGAGTTGGCCAGTTGGGTATAGATCAGGCCGGAAAGCGTTGCCACAGCGGGGTTGATCGTCACCACCGGTTGCTGACAGGTAGAAGCGCCGGGCGCATCGCCCACTTCGATGACGAACTTGTAGGTATTATTGGTTGGTGTGCAACTGGCTGCCTGGTTCAAAATAGGCCCACAACAAATATCCGGAACTGTCACCACATGGCTGACCGAACTGCACAGCATGCCGTTCAGATACACATTCAGGCAAACATTGTACTGGCCGCCGCCGCAGGGAAAGGTGTAGGAATACGTAGGTGTGGTAGTGGTAGCGTCCGGGCCATCGCAGTTGATATCCCACTCGTACGTGTAGTTGCCGGGCGGTACGCACGTTGCGGTGAATGTTACCTGAAAACAATTGCCGGTGGTGTAGGTAAAATCGCAAACACAACTTACCGACTGGCAAAACGTCTGCTGATCGGTATAACTAATGGTATCCACGCCGTTGTTGGAAAAAAAGTCGAGCGTGCCAAAGATAAATTGCGGTATGCCAAATGTCGTGACCATGGGCGGCCGGGAAATGACCGCAACCGTCGTGTCGTGATAACAGGAAGTGGTGGTTCCGCCGTTGACATCGGTCTGCAGGGCCAGGATATTGTTGGCCGATTGCGACGGAGAGATCAGCTCCAGCGCCTGGCCGGACACAAAATAGCCGCCACCGCCTGGTACCGCTTCTACGCGGTTGCCTTGGGATGAAAAGCCGTTGTTGATGTACAGGTGCGTCCAGTCTACAGTGTTGCCGCTGCCATCCACTTGCATGAGCAGGCAATTGCCGTCTTTAGTGCCCTGGAAAACAACGTGTTCCTCGGCCTTTCCCGTCACGGTCAGTTTCCCGTTCGGGTTCAGGATAAAATGGGTGGCAAACTCGTCGCCATTGGTCACGTCGTAATTATTTGCCCAAATCGGCACGCCATTAATATCCGTTTTCAACAACAATACGGTTTGCTCCGGCACACCGGCATCGTACGAATAGCCGGAAATCCAGATTTCGGGTTGCGCTGTGTTCAGGCAGTTCGACTGGATACAGGTGCCTATGTCTTCAGCGCCTGGATTTACATCGTAGTTTACCAAAAAGTTGGGCGTGCCGTTGGTCGCATCCACAGCCAGCAGGAATACCCGGGGGTCGCCGCCGGCCAGTGGTGTCATTTTTCCGGTGATGTAGTACAGGTTGGTGTTGGGTTGCGGGCAAATGCCGATGAAGGTTGAAAAAGTGGTGACGGAAGCAGGATCGATCGACCAGCCACTGACCGTAAAAACACGGTCCCACACCAAATTACCCTGGCAGTCCACTTTCACCACTACGGCATTATCGTAGCCATTAACGACATCGATCTGGGTGCCTACCAGCACAAAGTTTCCGCCACCATCCACTTTTACGCAGGTGGCCGATTCAATGTTTTGGGTGGTCCCGGATCGTTTGGTCCAAACGGGATCGCCGGCCAGATTCGTCAGGGTAAGTGTCATGTCGGCGCCGTCGTTCCCCGCAATGATAAAATGATCTTGCCCATTGCAGGATGCAACTTCTATCCAGACGGCAGTTTCATCGGAGGGGCGGCCGTACCACTTGGACGGGCCGGCGAGCACGCCGTTGGCATTGAGAAATACAAGTTCCCAATCGCCAACCCCCGGGTTGAATATGCTGGAAGGGTGGTTGAAATTTCCAGCAGGCAACGCAAAGCCGCCGCCCGGCGAAACCACACCGCCCGGGCTGCGTTCACTCACCGGGTGCGGAAAGCCGATCGTTGTTTGAAATTGGGCAAAGGCAACTTGTCCGAGGCCGCAAAGCAGCAGCACCAGGCTCAGTGTATGTTGAAAGGAGCGCACTCCGGATTGCTTAGTCATGGCGTAGCGTTTCATTGTGGAGAAAGGAATAAGTTGGGAATTCGCATTCACTCGCAGGGCTTGATATCCAGCGCCTTGGATATTTCCATACACCCGTTGCTGTCGGTTATGCAAAGTGTGATGCTGGCGCCACCGGCGGGCACCGTGTACACGAACATGTCGAGTGTGGGTCCACTAAAATTCTGTGTTACCCCGGTAACCCAATCCAGTACCTTCCATTCATATTTCACGATGGGCCCGCAATTCGAGTACGACATGGAGCCGTCAAAGGTGCTGGGCATGCCCAGACAGGCGCAGGGATTGTCTTCCGGGCACTTGATTTTGGCTACCGGGTCGCAAACTTTGAGGCATTCCACATTGGAAAATTTGGTGTAGCAGCCGTCGGTCACGCTCAGCTGGTAGCAAGCCTGTTGCGTAGCCGTTAGTGTTGATCCGGGCGGCTGAGGCGGACCTACAGAAAGGCCATTGCAAAACCATTGCTCCTGGGTCACGTTGGGGTCAGAAACGGTGTTGCTGATCAGCGCGGTTCCGCCCTCGCAGATGGGATTGGGATTAGCAGCGATCACCGGCGTTAGCAACGGGTTGGGTTTAAGGCAAATGCTCAGCACATTGCTGTAACAGGACGGGCAATCGGAATTGGGATAACTTTTCGGACGGCATTCGATGCGGTAGTAAATGCAATTGGCATTGGCAGGCCAAAGCTGCGGTGCGCTTGCCGGATTAGGCGGGTTGAGCAGCGGCAGCGTATTGGTGAGTTGCCAGAGGTTGGAAGCGCCAAGGTCTTTCCAGGGGTCATTAGCCGGCACGTCAAATTTAAACTGCCAAACCGGCGTACAATTTTGCGTAGAGCCGGTGTAAGCCAGTGTTTCCTGTCCACCCGGGCAAATGAGGTAATCGTAGGGCCCGCCGAGAGGGTTGGGCACTACATTGCTGAAAATCTGGTCGATGATCAGGTTAGTGCAAACCGGCCGGGGATCGACCGGCAGACAGGCCGTGATGACTGCCAGCGGGCAGGCGCAGTTTTGGATTTTTGCTTCAAAACAAAGTTGCGGGGCCGTGGCCGGCCCGGTGTAGGTGAAGCTCGTCATGTTGTCGTAAATGCTGTTGTGCACCCCGTCGATGCACCATTGAATTGGCAGGTTGGCCAAATAGGGCGGGCCGCTCAGGCTGACATTAATGGTCACCGTGCCTTCGCAAAGTGTGTTTACCGGAGGGTTGAAAGGCGGCACGGGTGTCAGGGTAATGGTGCCGGTAGGCGGGCAACAAATCCGCAGGTCCTGCTCCGAAGTGGTGTAGGTGCAGGTGTAATTCGGGTTGGTGTTGGTTTTCGTGATTTTGGCCCGGTATTTCCGGTCCACATAACCCGTAGTGCTGGTAGCACAACTGGCGCTGATGTCGATCACACCTTTGGGAATGCCGAAACAATAGCCGGTGAAATGCGGGTCGGTTATCGGGCCCCAGGTTTGTCCGTTGTCGTCGCTGGATTGCCAGACTACCGAAGCGCCGGGAATGGGGTTGAGTTTGGTGAAATTTTCGGTGATGCAAAAATGCGCCGGGTCGCCGCTGCAAATGCCGGTCAGGAGCACCGGGAAAAGCGAAGGGTTGTCGCTGATGTTGACCTCGTAGCGCAGGGGGCAAGGGTTACAAACCCAGTTGCTGAGGGTTCCGTTGAGCGCGAAGCCGTTGAGCGTACCGTGATTAAGGTTTCCGCTAAAGTCATTGGCCATGGTCAGGAGCGGGTTGGCGTTGCCGGGGTCGGCGTTTTGATCGAGCGTCCAGTACGCGATAAGACCGCTTGTGGGGGAGAGCACACAGTCCTTGGTTTTGTCGATTTCGGCGCCGGTGCGGGCGATGTTCCACAGGCGGATTTCGTCGATCATGCCCTGCCACTCCTGGCCCGGCGTCCCCCCCGGCCATTTGCCGGCCCGAAAGTAGCTGGCCGCCGGCGTGCAGGGGAAGGTATTGGAATAAATGGAAACGCCGTCGAGGAAGACTTCGACATTCATCCCTTTCCGGACCCAGGCAATGTGGTGGCAATTGCCGTCCCGGATCGTGTTGCCGTAAATCTGAACGGGGATTCCCATGGGGCAGGACGACTCCGACCAAAAAAGGTTGAGCAAGCCGCCGCATTCGCCCAATTCAAAGCGGGCGCCGGTAGGCACATCGCCAAAAGAAAGCAGGCGCAGGAAATTATTGGGGCAAGTAGTTTGAGTGCTCGTGGCCGTCGAGGTAAACCAGGCTTCTGCGGTAAAATCCGAGGTGGCGGGCAAATTATTGATCGGGTTGAGTTCGATATAATCGCCGGCGCCATCGAAAGCCAGGGCCTGGTTTTCGCAAAACTGCGCCCGAAGGGAAAAAGCCAGGCTGAAAAACAGCATAAACGCCAGGCTTGCAGCTTTACCCAATTTGGAAATAGCTAGCATAGTTAGTTGATTTTTTTATGGAATTGAGATGTATCCGATGCAGGGAAAGCAGCAGGTTGATTTCGAAAGGCTACTTCTGCGGCGGTTCCGCCTTCAAGTTTATTGTTAGCTAAATGCCGATCCGGTAACCACCGTTCCCGCTTTTTTTTAGGCGATTTTTTACGATTCCAGGATCTAAGCAGTTTGACGGCAGGGCGGCCACATGGGCCGGGGGTAGGGATATCTTGTCGATCACAATACCCGGTTGGGCGTATGTGTTGCGGCCGATCACAACACTTTTGCCCGCACAAATGATAGCGTCGGGTCCTGGTGCGCCATTGTTGGCGTCCTCGCCAACAATTCTGAATATTATTTCCAATTGCGTGCTACCAACGTGCCGGAGCAGAATTTACCTATGCCATTTTATTGTGCTATTTTCCCCCAAGGGCTATCTTTCCACGCCACAATTTTTTCAATAAAATTTTTTTCGGTAAAGCGGTTACCACGCAGCCACTTTCCTAACTATCCATGCAAAGACCTTCTCCAACTCCGGGCGAGATCATCGATGCGCTTACGGGCCAGGATACCGGCCGCCGGAAAGCAGCGCTGCAATGCCTGTTTGAAAATCAGGCGCTCCGCAAACGGACCATCGCGCATGTGCGCCGCTACGGCGGTAATCGACAGGATGGAGAAGATGTCTTCCAGGAAGCCATTATCGTGTTCGACCGGAAAACCCGGGCGGGCGCCTTTCGCGGCGAAAGTAGTTTGGAGGGCTATTTCATGGGTATCGTGCGCTGGCATTGGTTCAACGAACAACAGCGCAATGCCCGTCAGCCCGTCAGCCTCCACGAAACGCCACCCGAACCACCACCCGGCGGCAACCCGGAACTGGAATACCTGCTCGCCGAGCGCCGCGAACAACTCGATAAGCTCCTGGAACAGCTGGCTGATAAATGCCGCAACCTTTTGAAAATGTACGCGCTGGACTACTCGATGGATGAGATAGCCCGCCAATTGGGTTTTGCCAACGACAAGGTGGCTAAAAAAGAAGCCTATCTCTGTCGCAAGCGGTTTCGGGTGGTGCTGAAACAGCATCCGGAGCTTTGGCAGGATTTCATTTTAATCAAAAAAAAACCATGAACACGCACCCATCCGACAAACTGATCCAAGACTACCTGCGCGGGCGAATGCCTGCTGCCGAGCGGGACCAATTTGAGCAACAACTTGAATCTGATCCCGAACTCGCGGAGGAAGTAGCCCTTCAGCGCGCCGAACTGGCTGCCGCCGAACGGCTTCTCGAATCCGAAACCCGCGCCTGGATGCGCGAATGGCAACAACCTGCACAACCTGCTTTTCGGGCTGCCCGCTTCTGGTGGCTGGCTGCCGTGGCTGCCGGAGCCGTGCTGCTGATCGCCGCTATTTACGTGTTCCGTCAACCTGGGACAACAACGCCCAAGGATCAGGCCGAACAGGTTGCGCCACCGGCAAACAACCCCATTGCCACCGAAACGCTCCCTGCTCCCGTACCCGCGCCACAACCGGCGCCTGCCCAAAAACCGGTAGCCACCAATCCGGCTGCCCCAAACTACCTCGCCGAAGCCCGGCTCCGTTTCCAGGAACCTGTGCTGTCCGATGTGCGCCGCACAAACACCGACAGTCTTGTCAGCCTGATCCGCCAGGCGCAAGCCGCCTATGCAGCCGCCGACTACCGGCGCACGCTCGATTTGCTGGCGCAAACCGACAGCACCCGTTTGCAATCGGCCACTTTTCTTGAAGCCCATGCGCTGTTTCACCTCGACCGATTTGCCGAAGCGGAAGCCCGGTTTGAATCACTGATTGCCCAAAACAGCCGCCAGTTTCGCTACCCGGCGGAGTGGGGGCTGCTGATTTGCCGGTTGGCCAATTTCCCGAAACGGGAACAAGTTTTCCAACAACAGTTAGACGCCCTGCTCGACAATCCGCAACACCCGTATTTTGAACAGGCCAAAAACCTGGAAAGCGCGCTGAAGAAGTAACTTTGTTGGTAGAACATCCGTGTTTTGCACAACAATGATAGCTGCTCCGAGGCACATTTTTTCACTGGTCAGTATCTCACTCCAACTTGGCTGTGGCCTGTTTTTTTTTATTAAAAACAGTACTGCGCAAACCCCGCAACCGAACTGGGCCGATACTCTTGTGGCAAAAGCACTGATCGGGGAAGTGCGCCAACTACACCTGGATGCAAACCACAGTGCCGCATTTGAAAAATCGGAAAAGGCCCTGGAAATTTATACCCGGTTGTATGGTCCCGACTACATAGAAACAGCCCGAATTCGCCTGTTCGTCGCCCGTGCCTGCCGGTACCTCAACCGGGAACGGGAAGCCCTGACTTTGCTAGAACAGAGCCTTCCGGTACTCGAAGCAAGCGGGAATGTATTCCTGATTGCCCGCTGCCACCAAAATATGGCATTTTGCCTGCGCAGTATGAGCCGGTATGCCGAGGCGCACCGGTATTTGCAACGAGCCGTTGATCTACTTGCCGTCGAAAAAAACCAGGAAACTACCCTGGCCGACATGCGCGTCAGTTTGGGGTCGGTATTTAATTCTGAAAAGAAATACCAGGCGGCCATCCCGGTTTTGGAGCAGGCCAAAGTCGTTTATCAGCAAAAGCAGGCCGCGCAGGAGCTGGGGTTTACCGCCTACCACCTGGGGGGCGCCTGGTTTGGTTTGCACGACTATGTCCGGGCAAAAGAACAGTACCTCACGGCCCTGGCCAATCTGAAAAACGAACTGAAACCAACACATTCCTATTTTGCCGACTTGTATGTAAAACTTGGCCTCTGTCATCAAAAAACCGGCGCGTCGGATGTTGGCTTGCGCTATTTACTGGAAGCAAAAACGGCCTACCTGACCGATGGCGGCGAAGGTCTTAATTATATGCAGTTTTTGCAGGAGCTCGGCCAGTTTTACCTCAACGACGGTTGGTACGCCGAAGCGGTAGAACAACTTCAGCAATGTCTGGCACTCCGGGAAGAAGCATACGGCAATGCCGATTTTCACCTGTTGGGTACGCTGCGAATTTTGAGCGAAGCGTGCCTGTATGCCGGCCGGTTTGAACTTGCCGAACGGTGTTGTCGGCGCGGACTGCAAATTATCGATTCCGGCTTGCCGGACGGCTACCGGTTCGGGTATTTGTTTTACAGCCGGCTGGCCAAACTTCGATTTGTGCAGGGAGACATCTCCGGCTGTTTGCAGTTGTGCGATTCCACTTTTGTGATTGCCGGATTTGATACGGCCCGGGCTGATAAAATGGTGCCGCGCGACCATTTCCGCGAATTATGTCAGTTAAAAGCGTTGGCCCTTGTTGAACAGTGGCGTGCAGAGGCAGATACTGCACTATTGTTTCGCGCGGAACGGTATTTTGCCCTGGCTGCGCAAACGCTTTTCCGCGAAGTGGAGGAGATCACGGCACACAGTTCCCGGGAGTTGTTCTACGACCACGATCACCTGGTTTTGGAACAATGGCTCGACACACAAATGGCACTTTTTGCAGCCACTGGAAATACAACACACGCCGAAACAGCCTTTCAAATTGCCGGCCACAGCAAGGCGTTTTTACTCGCCGAAGCCATGCAGCGCAGTGGCGCGTTGCGCTTTGCCGGGGTGCCCGACAGTATTTTGCAGGAAGAATTGAGCTTGCGGGAACGTATTGCGGATGCAGAAAAGGCTTTGCACAATATTGCCCCGCAACCCTCCAACCGGGTAGACAGTTCCGTTTTGACGCTCAACCAACAATTGGCGCAAAACCGCAATGCCTACGACGAATTGCTCCGGTATATCGAAACCAACTACCCGGAGTATTTTCGACTGCGCATCCTGCAACCTGAAATTTCCTCCGGCATACTCCGAAATAAATGGCTGGCTCCCGGCCAGGCATTGTTGCACTACAGTTTTACCGGTACCCGGCTCTACGCATTCGTATTGTCGCGCGATACCTTTTGCACCGTTTCGCTTCCCCGCAGGCCGGACCTGGACAGCCTGCTCGGCCGCTTCCGGCAAAGCCTGACGGCGTATTTTGCCACGGCCGACCCCGACGACGCGCTGTACGACCAAAGTCTGGAAAACTACATCGCCCTGGGGCAGGCCTTATACCGGGAGCTAGTGTTGCCCCTGGCCGGGTTGTTGCCCGAACGGGTCGTGATTATTCCGGACGGAAAATTGTGGTACCTGCCCTTTGAAGCCCTGCTCACCGGTCCGCCAACGGATGCGGGCAATTTTCGGACCTACCCTTTCTGGATACACAAAAAAGCGCTGAGTTACAGTCTCGCACCCGGCTTTCTGGCAGCCGAACAGCAACCGCCCGGACCCCAACCGGCCAACACCTGGCTTGGGCTGGCGCCGTTTGCAAGCATTTCCACTCCCGGTAGCAGCGACTCGCTAAACCGTTTGAACCTGCAATTTGCAGCACTACCAGCCTCCGGCACCGAGATCAAAACCATCGGCGCCTTGCTCAAAGGGGCGTGTTGGTTGAACGCCGAAGCCAGTCCGGGCCGCTTCCTGCGCGAAGCCCCCAACTACCGGATCCTTCACCTGGCCACCCACAGCCGGGCCGACGACCGCCTGGGTGATTATACCTGGCTGGCGGCGGCGCGCACCGGGGAGCCGATGCCGGCAAAAGACCTGTACCAGTTGGCCTTGCGGGCTAAAATGGTGGTGCTGTCGGCATGTGAAGCGGGTAGCGGGCAATTGCTCCGGGGAGAGGGTATCATCGGTCTGGTGCGGGCGTTCACTTTTGCCGGTGCGGAAAGTACGGTGGCTTCGCTGTGGCTCGCCAACGATCAGGCTACGGCCGGTTTGATGCTGGGTTTTTACAAAAATCTGTTGCAGGGAATGCCCAAGGATGTTGCGCTGCAAACCAGCGCGCGCCAGTTGGCCGATCGTACACCGGCGCAGGCGCATCCGTTTTTTTGGGCGGGATTTCGGGTGTATGGGCGTGTGGAGCGTTTGTGGTGAGCGTTGGCGGGACGGGGTTTATTTGAAAATTTCGCCCAGGGGCACCTCGATCTCCAGGGTCTTGTCTTTTAGCAAATCCTGACGGGTGTACACGTCGTACTCTTCCGGGGAGTAAAACACATAAATAGAGAGCAAATCGGGCAAAACCAGCCAGTAGGACTGCACCCCGGCTTTGAAGTATTCGCCGCGTTTGACCATGAGGTCGGTCATACTTTGCTGGGGTGATAATATTTCGATGACGCTAAGCGGTACTTCGGTCATCCGCACCTCGTCGGCGCCGGGGGTGAATTCGACGGAGGCGTAAATTGCCAGGTCGGGTACGCGGTCGTGTTCGGGTAGGTCAAGGTTGATTTCGGGGAGCATCCTGAATTTTGATGCATATTTTGGCTGGATCGCCAATAGCAAATTAGCTTGGATAATAGCATGGTTTTTACTCGGCAAAGGTTTTCCGCGTTCTATTTCGTAGGAAGATGGTGCGAAGGTCGAATCCATGTTGTGTTATATTTTTTTCGAAAATAAGGGATTTCACCAAAATACGTGCCCGAACAGCGAATATAAAAGTCCCTTACCGCCGCCCAAACCGCACCCGCGGATCGGCCCAGGCATACAGCAAATCGGCCAGCAAGGTGCCGAGGATCGTCACCACCGACACAAACATGACCATGGCGAACAGCACGGCGTAGTCGTTGTTGGCAAAGGCTGATTCCATTTTGGTGCCCATACCGGGGAAATCAAACAGGTATTCCACCACCAGCGAGCCGCTGAAAATGGCCGGAAAAAAACTCGCAAACACCGTGATGATGGGAAAGAGCGCGTTGCGAAAGGCATGCCGCCAAAACACCAATCGCTCGCTCAGCCCCTTGGCGCGGGCCGTGCGGATGTAGTCCTGTTGAATGACCTCCAGAATTCCACCGCGCATTTGCATGGCCAGGATAGCCAGGGCGTGCAGTGTGAGCGTGAGTACGGGCAGGATAAATTTTTCGAGGTTATCCAGCGTCCAGTGCCCGAAGGACTTGCCGCTCATCAGCCAGGGTTCGGCATTGAGCCCGTTGATCCAACCCAGGCCGATATCGGGGCGCGACAGGAGCAGAATGAGCAGGCTGCCCAGCCAGATGACTGGCATGGCGTACAAAAACAGCAACCCGGTGCGCAACCACCGGTCGGCGCGTTGCCGGTAATGCCGGGCCATAAACACGCCGAGCGGCACCCCGATCAGGTAGGCCAGCAGCATGGCCATGCCATTGAGCAGCAGCGTGACCAGCAGACGCGGGCGCAGCTCAACGAGCAGCGGGTTGCCGGTCACAATGGATTTTCCCGGATTGCCCGTCAGAAAGCCGCTGAGCCATTTGTGGTACTGGTTGTCCAGGCCATGCCAATGCAGCGCGGGAATCAACAACTTCCAGCGTTGCGGCGTCGCTTTGATAGCCAAATAGTATTGGCGGATGGTGGACAAGCTCGTTTGGAGTACCGCTTTTTTTTCAGCCAGGCTAACGGTGTCGATATGCTGCTGCGCCAACGCGATCTGGTAGGGAATTTGGTCCAGGTTTTTTATGAACCGCAGTTGGGTCAATTGACTAAACACCTGCCCGGAAACTTGTTTCAATACCGGATCCAGATCGGTTGTGATTGCCTGCCAGTAACGGCTGGTGGCGGCCCAGTTGCCGCTTTGATTGGTCAGTTGGACCAGTCGATCGCGAACTTCCAGCGGAAAGATCCGGTGCAGTGTGTCGGGCACGGCACAATTGGTTAGCGACAGGTAAAACAAGGGTTTGTTCAAGCCGAGGTCGTGCACTTTTACCCGGTAGGCCGACGGGTTGAGCGCGTAGTCAATTTGCACCGGGTCGGCATCGGAGTACCGGCTCAGGGCAAAGGTTGCCAGCGAGATGATCAGCAAGGTTGGTATGGCCAACAATATCCGGCGTGTCAGGTAAGACAGCATGCGCGTGCTTATAAAAACGGATTGTACTCCATTTCATGGCGAATGGTGGTTTCGGGGCCATGGCCGGGATACACCAGTGTTTCACCGGGCAGGGTGAACAGCTGGGTTCGGATGCTTTCGAGTAGTTGGTTGTGATTGCCGCCCGGCAGGTCTGTGCGGCCGATACTTTCCAAAAATAATACGTCGCCGGCAATTAAAAACTCCGCGTCGTGGCAATAAAAAGACAAACTGGCCGGCGAGTGCCCGGGGGTGAACAGTATTTCCAGTTTGGTATTGCCGAATTTGAGTTGCGTACCGGGCTCCAGAAAATGCTTCGGCATCGGCGAAGGTTCCACATCCGGAATGCCGTATAGCATGCAGGTCGCCGGGTAACGTTCGAGTAAAGGCAGTTCGCCCCGGTGCAACTCCGGCAGCAGCGACCAGGTTTTGCACACAAAGTTATTTCCAAAAACGTGGTCAAGATGGCAATGTGTATTGATCAGGCGGACAACCTCCAATTGGTTCGTTTCAACAAAGTCCTGCAACGTCCTGCGCTCCGCCGCAGTGTAGCAGCCGGGATCGAAAATGACGCATTGCCCGCTATCGTCGTACACGATGTAGGTATTTTCAGCGAAAGGGTTGAATTCGAAAACCTGTACCTGGGTCATTGTACGGCAATGATACGCAATTTGATCATGCACCCGGCAAGGGCACAAAAAAAATACCCCTCCAGGCGAACCTGAAGGGGGCTTCATACAATAGAGTTGGTTATGTTGCTATAATTTAATCATACGTTTCTCTACAATTCCCTGGGCCGTTTGGATGCGTAAAAAATACACGCCGGCAGCCCAGCTGTGTGTATCAAACCGGGTGGTATGGTTCCCGGTCGGTTTGTGCGATTCGACCAGCCGGCCAAACGCGTCGAATACATCTACATGCCGGAGCAGCAATTTCCCGACTGAAAGCCAGGCTTCTCCGGAAGCCGGATTGGGAAACACAAGGGTCTGGCGTTGCAGGATGTCTTGTTTTGTGGTGCTGGTTTCGATTAAATTCAACCAGACGGTATCCTGAACAATGCCTTCAAGTTCTACCGGATTGCCGGCCGCATCTACGCCCCGAAGGCCAACAACAGGCACGAAGAAAGGAACCTTTGCGGTACCCGAGCGCTCGATGACATCGATAATGATGATGAAGTCGGTGGTAAAATTTACTTTCCCGATGCGGCCGTGCCCCGTAGTTGGCAATCCGGATTTTAGGCTAAGCCCAACATCAAATTGCCGGCGGTCGGCATTGTCTTTTGGCAGCACCAACAGCTCGGTGGCTGCACCTAAAAAAGACCCGTCGCTGTAGTCGAGTTCAGGGTCATAATTTACGTATTCCGAATACGGGAGCGTAAAGGCCAGGCCATGCAACCCGGAAACCGGATTGTTGGCATCCCCAACCATAATTTCACCGCTGATTTGCAGGGGCGTCGCGTCGCTGGGATCGACATCGAGCGTGTCGGCGGCAAACTGCACCCAGACCTTCGGGGCCGCGGTGTTGGCCGCTGTCGGGGCAGGATCGATCGGTGTATAATGCTGCTCGATGGCATTGCGATCAAACACGTTGATCTCGCCGTTGCCATCGCTGTCAATATGTTTGAAATTAACACCGGTGCTGGTGTTGCGGTCCCAGTTTGGGGCAAACTGTGGCGTCCAGGCTGTCGTGGCAAAAGGCCGGGGAACACCGGTGGTGCCAAAGCCCAGACCCAGGTTCAGCAGGTCGTACGCATTGGCTTTGCCATCGCCGTTCAAGTCACCCGGATAAACATAATCTGTCGTGGAAGGCAGTTTATCCGTTGTCTGGCTGAAAATATTGGTAACCAGCAGTTTTGTTACCGAGGATACACAGGTGTTGTCTTTCCAAACGCTGAGATTCGTCCGGTACACGCCGCCCGACGGGTAATAGTGTTCGATAATCGAGTCGCCCGGGCCGCCCCGCCAAATCGGGCTGCCATCGCCAAAATCCAATTGCATTGCGGTATAATCGCCTCCGGATAAGTTTCGAAAGCGCACGGTGTAGCCAGCGGCGGGATTACCGGAAATAATGTCAAAGTCCAGGTCGCTACCGCAGCTTCCTGCCGACGGCGTGCCACACTCGCCGGTCCACCATTTGGTAACGCCGGCAGCCATGGCGGCACATTCGTTGGCGTAGGTGATCCCGTTACAAGCGCAAACCGGCGCAAAAAACGAAGGACAAACGGCCTGCGGATTTACCAGGTTGGTATTGGTGCAGGCAGGACTGGAAACCGTAATTACCTGGCAACGGGTGGTGGTGCAAACGCCGTTGTTGTTGGGATTGGCTATGTTGTATTGAGCACAAATGTAGTAGGTGCCTTCGCCGGGAAGAATGGCTGTAAAATCTGCCGTTTGGGCCAGAATGGTATTGTTTCGGTTGTCAAACCACTGGATCGATTTCAGGGTGCCCGGGTTCTGAACCACCGGGATGAGCTTGCCCGAAAGTTTGGTGCCGACGGCTGTAACCTCGACGTCATAGCCGCACCAGTTCGGGTTTTGATCACTCACAAAAATGGTCCGGCATTTTTGGGTAGCACAACCAAAAACATCGGTTACTTTCAGACAAACGGTGTAGTACCCTTCCCCGGAAAAAGTATGTTGCACGGAGCGCCCGGTCGAGGTTGAACCGTCGCCAAAGGTCCAGGTACAATTCTGAATACTGGGATCAAAAACATCGGCGACAAAGGAAAGCCGGTAAGCATTTTGCGCATTGACGGCATAGCCAAAATCGGCAATGCAGGGCAAGGTATCGGAAACACAGGTGAGCGCTACGGTGGGCAGGCCATCGTTTGAGCACCAGGCCGGTAAGTTTGTTGCCTGCGCGGCAAAGCGGATCGTTTCACCACCCATCAGGTTATCGATACCGGATACGGCGCGAAACAGTTCGCCGCTTTTCAGGTCGATGATTTTTGCGCCGCAACCCGGGTGTATGCTTGCCACCCATCCTACGCGATTACACTGGGCCTGTAGTTGAATGCTGCAAAGCACCAACAAAAGCCCCATACCTGCGCGGCAGAGCCGGCGTTGGGCGGCGAAAATCGGTGACTTGATGTGTAGCAGTTGGTGCATAAGCGATCAGAAAATGGCAACCGGGCCCTTTTTTACTTTACAAAGGTTAGAATTTGCCTGCGCAATTCAAAGTACATTTTTTATAACTTGCCGGAGAAAAAAATGTTGATGACATTTGTTAAAAAACTGATAATCAAAAATTTAATATTTCCTGACTAGTGGGCTTGCCTGCTTAGGAATCTACGCCAACTCCTCCATGTTCAGCGACAAGCTGCTATCCCTGCTGCAAACCTTTTCCAAGTACGACCTGAACCGGTTCAGGAAATTTCTGCTATCGCCATATTTTAATGATCAGGAGGATGTCACACGCCTTTTTGAACTGGTCAATGAGGCCATTCGCAGCGGCGACGCCGCTGTGGCGGCCCTGGAAAAAGCCGTTGTCTGGAAGGCCTTGTTTCCCAAACAGCCGTTCGACGATGCCCAACTCCGCCGCCTGGCTTCGGATCTGACCCGCCTTGCCCAGCGGTTTTTAATTGAAGAATTGCGCCAGCTGGACCCCTTGACCGAAGCGCTGGATTTGCAAAAAGCGCTTGAAAAGTACGATTTGCAAAAACACCTGGCCGGCGCCGAACGGCAAATTGAAAAACTGCTCGATAAAAGCCAGGGCAAGTCTACCGATTACTATTTTGTTCAATTCCGCCAGCACTGGAATATTTTCAACCGGGCTTCCAAAATGGTGGCAACAGCCGGGTACACCGATAAACTGGTAACCGCCGATTTTTACCTGGAATGTTTTTACCTCGCACAAAAACTCAAACTGTACATCGCCTGGTTGCTCTATCGCGGTTTTCGGGTAACCGAACGCGAAGTGCCCGTCGTGCCGGGCTTCTGGGATTACCTCGAAGATGATCGCTTCCGGGAAGTTCCGTTGATCCGGATTTACCGGACGGTTATTATCAGTTTTACCGAGTCGGAAAATGAGGCGCATTTTGAAAATCTCCTGCAAATTCTCGACGATTTTGCCGATGAACTTACCCAGGCCGATCTGCGGGAATGTTTTTACATCGCCCAGAATTACTGCGCCCTGAAGATCAACCAGGGAAAAACTGCCTACTACTACCGCTACTTCGGACTTATCAAAAAAATGGTCGATCTGGATATTCTGGTCGAAGACGGGCAATTGCCCGAAGCGGTTTTCAAAAATTTTATCACGGTTAGCCTGGGCGCCGGGGAGTACGACTGGACGGAGCGTTTTATCCAGCATTACGCCGGGTACCTGCCCGCCAGCATTCGCGAAAATGCCCGGTTGTTCAACCTGGCCTACGTTTATTTTTATAAGAAAAATTATGAGAAGGTAATTGAGCACCTCCGCGATGTGGAGTACAGCGATGTTGTGTATGCCCTTGGCGCCAAATCGATGTTGCTGCGCACCTACTACGAACAAGGCGAATACCTCGCCCTGGATTCGCTGATGGATAGTTTCCGCATCTTCCTGCGCCGCAACAAGGTGATCGCCAAAAACCTGAAGCGCGAATACATCAATTTCCTTAACCTGGTAAAAAAACTCACCACTATTACCGCCTCCGACAAAAAAGCCATCGCCGAACTGCGCCAGCGGGTGAGTGCTACCTCTTATTCCATGCCCAAAAACTGGTTGTTGAAAAAAATTGCCGAAATTGAAGGGGAGACTGGGGGGTAGTGACAGGGCAAACGCATCAAAAATGTTCAATAATTGCCTGATACCCACAAAAAAAACGGCCCGGCGGGCCGGCATCTCGGTAGCAATTGTGACCAGTCCTGTTTACCGTGGCCCAGCGGGCCACTATTGGGCATATAAAAATCGTGTAATACCGGCCCGCTGGGCCGGAAACTGCCAATCAGTGGGCCAAGTACTACCGAGATGCCGCCCCATCCGGGGCGATTTTGATGCGTTTGCCCTGGGGGGAGTGATTTTTGGGTCATTATCAGGTCATTTGGGTCATTACCGGGTCATTGGGGTAAAAAGCCATATTTTTGCAGGCATTTTATCCGCTGCCGCACTTCAATTACTCCATGTTCAATGGCCACACCTCGTTCAGTTGCTTTTCATACGCTTGGCTGTAAACTCAACTATTCGGAAACTTCCGCGCTGACGCGGCTGTTCGAAGACAACGGCTACTGGCCGGTACCGTTCGAACAGGGTGCGGACATTTTCGTGATAAATACCTGCTCGGTGACCGAACAGGCCGATAAAGAGTGCAAAAAAATCGTACGACGCGCCTTGCGCCGGCAGCCCGGGGCCTTTGTGGTAGTGACGGGCTGTTATGCCCAGCTGAAACCGGCAGAGATTGCGGAAATTCCCGGCGTTGACCTGGTGTTGGGCGCCGGCGAAAAATTTCGCATGCTGGAGTACATCGACGATCTGTCCAAAGCCCCCGGAAAAGGCATGGTGCACGCCGGAGAAGTACGCGACGTCAATACCTTCAGCGCGTCGTTTTCTTTTGGCGACCGCACCCGAACGTTTTTGAAGGTGCAGGATGGTTGCGATTACAAATGCGCCTTTTGCACCATCCCGATGGCACGGGGATCCAGCCGTTCGGATACGGTTGAAAATGCAGTGGCTAATGCCCGGGATATTGCTGCGCAGGGCGCCCGGGAGATTGTTTTAACCGGAGTTAACCTGGGCGATTTTGGCAATGGAACCGCTGTGATCGAAGGCGAACGCGCCAAAAAAGAAGCGTTGTTCATCGACCTGATCGAGGCGTTCGACCGGGAGGTGACCGAGCTGCCGCGCTTTCGCATCAGCAGCATCGAGCCCAATCTGCTGACCGAGGAAATTATCGCGTTTGTGGCTGAAAGTCGCGCTTTTATGCCCCATTTTCATGTGCCGTTGCAATCGGGCAATGACAAGCAGTTGCGCGATATGCGCCGCCGCTATCGCCGCGACTTGTATGCTGCGCGGGTGGCTGCCATCAAAAAACAGATGCCCCACGCCTGCATCGGCTGCGATGTGATCGTCGGTTTTCCGGGCGAATCGGAAGCCGACTTTTTGGAAACGTACCGTTTTTTACAAAATCTGGATATTTCCTACCTGCACGTTTTTACCTACTCCGAACGCGCCAATACCGTGGCGGCGGAGCTGCCCGATCCCGTGCCGGTGGAAGAGCGCCGCCGCCGAAACCAGGCCTTGCGCGGCCTGTCGGAAATGAAACGCCGGGCTTTTTATCAGCAACATCTGGGTACCACACGGCCGGTGTTGTTTGAACAACATAAAAATCCGGAATTGATCAGCGGCTTCACCGACAACTACATCAAAATTGAAATGCCGGCAACGCAGGGCGTTGTAAATTCAATTGCCCCGGTTTTACTTGAAAACCTGTCGACCGACGGCGAGGTCGTCCTGACCAGCTGTGAAATAATGAGCGGAAATTTTTAATCGGAAAAAATCGTCATTGAGCCTCTAAAACAACCTGCTAACGAAATGATGAACACTCCGCACTCCGCATTCCGAAATCCGCACTCTTCCTAGCCTGCATAAAATTTCAGGCAGGCGTCGCACAGGCATTTGCCGGGGTACTGCCGTTCGAGGGTTTCGCGGGTGGCGGGGTGCAGGTTGGGAAAGCGTTTCCAGCAGTCGCCCGGGTCGTAGTTGATAAATTGTCTGTTGCAGCGCGGGCAGGCTTGCATAAACATTTGATCTTCCTCTACCCAGGCTGCGGATACCTGCCCGCCAAGGGGCGGATTTAATTTCCGAACCCGGACCTTCAAGGCCATCATATTGGGAAACTGCCCTTTCATCCGTTTCACAATTCCCATGGCGACAGCTTCCAGGAGTTTTCGCGGCGTACGCATTTCCATTTTACACAACTGAAAAACCGATTCGTAATTGATCGTGCCCTCCAGTTGGTCGGCTTCGGCAAGCGGGTTAATTATGGTTCCGATATACACGTCTACGATATAGTCGGCGCCGATTTTTTGTTCGGCTTCGTATACGCCGTGGTAGGCGTAAAATTTCATTCCTTCAAGCGCAATTATGGCCATGGATCAATGCGTGAATAAGGCAAAGGGTAATTATTCTCCGAGTAGTTCTTGTAATTGTTCGCGTTTGTCGGCCAGGTCGGGGCATTGGGTTTTCAAGAGGACATTGACGGAGTCCAGTTCAGCGCCCTTCAGATGGCCAAATTGCCCGATGATCGTTGCCGTGCATTCTTTTGCCTTGCTGTACTCGTCTTGCATTTTTTGAAAAAAACTATTGAGTTGGCCGGGATTTGCCGACTGTGCCTCCCGGTTTAGCGTAGCAAGTTTGGCGGTACACTCACAGTATGCCGTAGCTATTTTTTCAAACCGCCCTTTTGGCGCCTTTTCGTCAATACAAGCGGAAAATGTTAGCAGCATAAAACCGCAAAAAACTGTTATTACGAATCGGAATAGTTGCATTCGGTAAAGATAAAAACCGCCGATAGAGTAGATAGCTCCTGTTTTTGAAATTTTCCGGGAGGCTTACACCTGCACGGTTTTCCATTTTCCCCAGCGGAACACCCAAATGGCGGAAAGCGCCAGCACCGATTCGGCGATCACAATGCTGTAGTACACCCCGGCCTGCCCCCAGCCCAAATACAAGGCCAGGCAATAGCCCAGCGGCATTTCGATGAGCCAGAAGCAAATAAAATTCAGTATTGTCGGTGTGCGCGTATCGCCCGCGCCGTTCAGTGCCTGGGAAAGAATCATGCCGTAGCCGTAAAATATGTAGCCTGCCGAAATGATGCGCAGGGCCATGGCGCCGGCTTTCAGCGTTTCGGGGTCCGTGGTGAACAGGCTGATAAAAAACGGCGCGCCGGTCAGGTAGATCACGCCCACACTGCCCATGAACAGCATATTAAAAAATGCCGCGCGCCAGGCCGATTTTTCCCGCGCGGTCGGGGTGGCCCGCGCCCAGGTTTTGCCCAACCAGGGTAGCCGCAGCATTCGCCATGCCCCAGGAAGGCAAAATGGTGAAAATGACGATGCGAATGGCAATTGTGTACCCGGCGGTAACTTCCTTGCTGATCTGGCCCAAAATGTAGATCATAAAAATCCAGCTGGCCGAGGCAATCAAATACTGCCCGGTGCTCCCCGAACCGATCGTCAGCAAACGCCGGATAATGATCCAGGCCGGTTTCATTTGATGCAGTCGGATGTGAATAATTTTGCCCACACCGAACAAATGCCAGAGTTGGTAGCCTACGCCCACCGAGCGGCCGATTGTGGTGGCTATGCCGGCGCCGAGCACGCCCATTTCCGGAAAGGGGCCGATACCGAAAATCAACAGCGGGTCAAGCACGATATTGACGCCATTGGCAATCCACAAGGCGCGCATAGCCGTTGCGGCATCACCGGCGCCCCGGAAAATGCCATTGAGCATCCAGAGCAACAGGATGGGGAGGTTTGCCGTGAGCAACAGGCGGGTAAAGGGCGCGCCGGTAGCCGCCACACTGCTGTCTTTGGCCATGAGCAGCAAAATATCTTCGGCAAAGAAAAAGCCGGGAATGGCAATGAGCGTCGATAAAACAACAGCAATCAGAATCGTTTGCGCGCCGGCCGCGGCTGCCGCTTTCTTGTTGCCTTCCCCGACCCGGCGCGCCACCACAGCCGTTGCCGCCGCGCTCAGGCCGATGGCAATGGAATAGATCAGGGTCAGCACCGATTCGGTAAGGCCTACCGTGGCAATGGCATCCACGCCGATTTTGGCGACAAAAAAAGCGTCCACCACGGCGAATAACGACTCCATGGCCATTTCCAGGATCATGGGAATGGACAACAGCACGATAGCCCGGTCAATACTACCTGTGGTAAATTCTTGCTCTTCGCCGTTGACGGCCTGGCGCAAGACCCGGCGCCAACGCTGCCAACGGGTTTCTGTTTTCAATTCTGTTAGCATCAGTAGCGTAAACGACGGCCCGGCGGTTGTAGTCTGCCGAAGTGTAGTCTTTCAGTTTTGGTAAATGTAATGGTTGTCAAACGGTTGGTGGGGAATGCCCGAACACAAATTAGACCAGTGCAACCGCCCGGAGGTTGTCGGTTTGATCCGGCGCCTGTAAAACCGGATCGGTGTGGTTTAAGTTCCCCGAATTGCCCAACTTACTTGCCGTAACTTTGTTACGATTTCAATCTCTCGGGTTGTCCGGCGCTCCCTTTTTTTCCGGAAACCCGCCAACCAGCTACCGTCCTGTCATGCAGCAAATAGAAGATCTCCTCCATCGCGCCCTACAGTTTGAATGGCTCTCCCCCGAAGAAGGTGTTTTTTTGTTGGAAAATGCCACAACAGCCGAATTGATGTACGTGGGCAACCTGATGCGCCGGCATCACGTGCCGGGCAATGTGGTCACCTGGATTATCGACCGGAATTCGAATACGACCAACGTGTGCATTGCCAACTGCAAATTTTGCAACTTTTACCGCCGCCCCGGCCACGCGGAGGCCTACGTAACCACCATCGACCAATACAAGCAAAAAATTGAAGAAACTTTTGCCTTCGGCGGGGAGCAACTGCTGCTGCAAGGCGGGCACCACCCCGATCTGGGCCTGCAGTTTTACGCCGACCTGTTCCGCGAGCTGAAAAAACTGTACCCCCGGCTGAAACTGCACGCGCTGGGCCCGCCCGAGATCGCCCACGTCAGTAAGCTGGAAGGCATGAGCCATTACGATGTACTCAAAACACTGAAGGAAGCCGGCCTCGACTCGCTGCCCGGCGCCGGCGCCGAAATTCTCAGCGACCGGGTACGCCGCCTGATTTCCAAAGGAAAATGCGGCGGCGAAGAATGGCTTGACGTGATGCGCGCCGCCCACCAACTCCACCTGACGACCTCTGCCACCATGATGTTCGGCCATATCGAAACAAACCTCGAACGCATGGAGCACTTTGCCGCCATACGACAGGTTCAGTCGGAAAAACCGGCCGACGCCAAAGGCTTCCTGGCTTTCATCCCCTGGCCTTTTCAGGACGAGGACACGATCCTGAAAAAACTCAAACGCGCCCGCAATGCCGTTACCGGCGACGAATATGTGCGCATGATCGCCCTCAGCCGCATCATGTTGCCCAATGTGGTGAATATCCAGGCTTCCTGGCTCACCGTAGGCAAACAGGTCGCCCAACTCTGCCTGCATGCCGGCGCCAACGATTTTGGCAGTATCATGATCGAAGAAAACGTGGTGTCGGCTGCCGGCGCGCGGTTCCGGTTCACTGCAGGTGGTATCCAGCAGGCCATCCGGGAAGCAGGGTTTGAACCCAGGTTGCGCAACCAGCAATATGAATTCCGGGAGCTGCCGGAAGGGATCGTGCAGCAGGAACTTGACCGGGAGGCCATGCTGGTCGATTAGTACCGCGAACCTTTGGTTTGCAGAACCTGCACAATGGACAGGTGCAAGGCCTGCCCCTACTACCCCTGCACGGGTATTCTTTTGATTTTCTGTATCGTACATGCGGTATCCGTCGCATATCCGACGATTTCCAGGGCGCCGAAACGGTCTTTTTCCCCGGCTCATGTTCTAACTTCGTGAGAAAATCCGATTAATTATGCGAACAGTCATCCTACTTACCGCTTTCCTGGTACTTGTTTTGAGCACCGCAAATGCCCAAAATGCGTATTACAAAGTTACCTTCCCCGACGATACGACCTTCGTCGGATGTGGTACAACCCCCGATACCATTTATCCGATAATCGACCAGTACCCGGGCTGCTCGTTCAATGTCGGGGTATCGGTAAAAGACCAGGTATTCAACATTACCTCAAATGGAGGATGTAAAAAAATTCTGCGCACCTGGACGCTGATCTACTGGTGCGATTACGACCCCAACGACCCCTGGCCAACTTTTATCCCCAACCCGCCCGACACCGACGAAGGCCCCATGGTTTTCGGTATTCCCAACAACCGGGGTCACTTGCAGTACACACAAATCATAAAAGTGGTCGATAGCGACGCACCGGTTTTTGTTGATTGTCCAACCGAACCGCTTGAGTTCTGCGACTACACCGGCAACGACCCCGACCAGTACAACAGCGGCTGGGGGGACCTTTGTGAAGGGCCGGTCGATCTGGGGATCAAGGTTACCGACGCCTGCTCCAGCGCCGATATCCTGTTGAGTTACCGCTTGTTTCTCGATCTCGATGGCAACGGCTCCATGGAAACCTACATCAGCAGCAGCAGCCCGAATGCCTGGCCGATTGAAAAAATGGTGCTGGGTGGCGACACGCTCATGGCAACCATCGATTTTCCGCCCGGATTCGGCTTTCCCTACGGCACCCATAAAATTGAATGGGTGGCCAACGATAAATGCGGGAACGAAGCCATTTGCAAATACGAATTCGTGGTTAAAGACTGCAAAGCGCCGACCGTTGTTTGCATAAACGGACTCAGTATCAATATCATGCAAACCGGCATGATCACGCTTTGGGATACCGATTTTATCAAAGATTTGTTTGACAACTGCACCCCGAAAAATGAACTGAAAATCGGCGTTCGCAAATCAGGTACCGGCACCGGCTTCCCGGTCGACAGCCACTCCGTGACGTTTGATTGTAGCGAACTCGGTACGCAGTTTATCGAAATCTGGGCCATTGATGCCTACGGCAATGCCGATTACTGCGAAACCTATGTGATCGTTCAGGACAACATGGGCTCCTGCCCGCCGTCGAACAAATTCAGCGGCATCATTGCGACGGCCAGCCTGAAGCCTGTTCCGGGTGCGCAGGTCGTTTTGAAAAAAAGTAACAGTGTGCTGACAACGGTGCAGACCGGGCCGGACGGCGTGTTTGAAATTGGCCCTCAATTGGCGGGTTGCAACTACAAGCTGATCCCGGCATTCGACAATGATAACCCGAAAACAGGCGTCAATACCCTGGATGCGCTCCTGATTGGCGGCCAGTTGGACGCTATTCTTCCGCTGAATTCGCCCTATAAACTCCTCGCCGCTGATGTGAACAACTCCGGCGGGCTAAGCCAGGATGATATCCAGGCCCTTATCGATGTAGTGCTTGGTAAGCAGGATGATTTCACCAGCAAACCCGTTTGGCAGTTCATTCCGGCAAGCCATCAGTTTGCCGACCCAAACCAGCCCTGGTTGGCGCCGATACCCGCTTCCACGCCGTTTTTCTGCTTGTCGGGGGGCATGCAAGCGCCCAATGCCGATTTTACCGGTGTAAAAACCGGCGACGTCAACGGCTCGGTCGGCAACAACCTGCATACACCGGATATTGATGACCGGCAGCAGGATGAATCTGTGGCATTCAGCACGTCGAACAAACAATTCAAGGCCGGCGCAGAAGTCCGGGTCGAAATCATTACACCTGATCTGGCGGGTCTGGCCGGTTTCCAGTTTACCCTCGACTATGACCCGGAGGTGCTCACATTGCTCGAAGTTGACCCTGGCCTGGTGTCGCCCAACTTTACCGCTACGCCGGCCACCGGCCACGTGACGGCCAGCTGGTATTCCACCATTATGCTGGACCCGACAATTATTGGTAAAAATATGCGCATGCGGACCTTTACGCTTGTTTTTCAAGCACTTCGCGGGGGGACGCTCAGCGATCACCTGGCCATGAGTTCGGCGGTTACGCCTGCCGAAGCATACACACGCAGCCTGCAGACGCGTGGGGCAAAACTGAATTTCAAAGCCTTCCCGAGCGGTGCGGCCGATCAGTTGGTGCTGCTCCCGGTGAGTCCAAACCCGGTAGTCGATCAGTTTGTCGCAACGTATTATTTGCCGGAGGCTGGTCAGACGTTGATGACATTGTCCGACGCCCGTGGCATGGTTGTTAAAACGGTACAGGCCTATCGCGAAGCCGGCTATCATACCACAACTCTGGAACTCAATAATTCGATACAGTCCGGAATGTTGTTCCTGCGCCTCGAAGGCCCGGGCGGCGTGGGCGTGCAGCGGGTGCTGAAGCAGTAAACTGCTGAGCTCCTATCGTTTTTTAAACCGCAAAGGCGCCAAGATGCGAAGATTCAAACTCCGCGTCTTGGCGCCTTTGCAGTTTTAAATCAAAAATCAGAAGTGATCAGTAAGTCCAGGTCCGTACTTTTCAGGTGGAACCGTTCGCCCAGATAGGCGTTGGTGAGGCAGCCTTTGTAGGTATACACGCCGTTGCGCAGGCCCTGGTGGCTGGTGATGAGCGGGATAATGCCGCCAGCCTCCGCTTTTAGCAGCAGGGAGGTGATAATATTGCTGATGGCAGCGGATGCGGTGCGTGCTACGCGGGAAGCGATGTTGGGCACGCAATAATGGATCACACCGTGTTTTACAAAGGTTGGTTTTTCCAGGCTGGTTGCCTCCGATGTTTCAAAAACGCCACCCTGATCGATGCTGACATCGATGATCACGGCCCCGGCCTTCATGCCTTTTACCACATCTTCCTGAACAACGATCGGCGTTCGCCCGTGTCCGGAGTGCATGGCGCCGATGGCCACGTCGGCGGTGAGTAATTGTTCGCGGAGGTGCATGGGATTGATCACCGAAGTATGCAGCTGGCGTCCGACGTGTTTTTGCAGGCGCATGAGTTTGTACACATCGTTGTCGAAAATCCGGACCTCGGCGCCCAGCCCGATCGCCGTACGGGAAGCCACTTCAGCCACTACGCCGGCGCCCAGAATGATCACTTTGGCCGGTGGTACCCCGGCAATACCGCCCAGCAATTCGCCCTTACCGCCATGGGAGGTGGATAGCAGGTTGGCGGCAATTAAAATAGCGCTTGTGCCGGCAATTTCACTCATTACCCGAACAATGGGAAACACGCCGGTTTCGTCATCGCGGATATATTCCATAGCCAGAGCGATTACCCGGCGTTTTTGCAACTTGGTAATGTACTCCGGGCTTAACAATGGAAGGTGGATCGGTGAAATGACGACCTGATTAGGGCGCATCAGATCAATTTCTTCGAGAGTGGGTGGCGCGACTTTTAAAAGTACATCGGCCTTAAAAACTTCTTCCCGGTTGTGTGTAATTCTGGCATTGGCCTCAGAATAATCCATGTCGCTGAAGTGCGCCTTTTCACCGGCGCCGGCTTCAACAAGCACTTCGTGGCCATGTGCCGTCAGGGTGGCTACGGAATGCGGCACCAGCGCCACCCGGTTCTCCTGCAGGGTCGATTCTTTCAATATCCCGATAAACAACCGCTGATGCCTGGGAGCGACTTCGAGGGTTTCCGTTTGCGTGGCCATTTGGCCGAAGGTAGTGCCGAGTGTTTCCATCAATTATTGCTTGCAATTGGGATATTTGTTTGCCGGTTGGCAAACCGGTAAAGTCTACAAAATTAACAGACGGCGCGCGGTTTCGCTTAAAATTTCCAGTTGAATTTTCGCCGCGTCGTCCGGCAGCAAGGGCTCAACGAGTTGCGGCCATTCCATAAAACAGTACCATGGGTCGTCCAATATCTCCTCAATACCGATATCCAATGCCTCCTGCAGGCTGTTTAAACGGTACAAATCGAGGTGGTGCACCAAGGCAGGTTGATCTGCTGCATCCCGGTAGCCATACTCGTTGATCAGTGAAAATGTCGGGCTTGTAGGGCTTTCTTCCACACCAAGCCAGCGGCAAAATGCCTGCACCAGCGTAGTTTTCCCTGCCCCCAGGTTGCCGTACAGGGCTATTTTCCGGCGCCCGGCCAATGCTTCGGCCAGCACCGGGATTTGGGCGTCCAGCTCGGCCAGGTTGTTAATCAGAAATTCCAAGAGATTTTTTTTGCAAAGGTAAGGCGTTGTACTTTTATAACCGCTCCGGTCAAATTTTCCCACACTCAGTCCCGGCATGGATGCACAGGTTGGGAGTAAGGTAACTTGACCGGGCAAGTGAAATATATGACGTATACCATCCAACAAATTCAGCAGGCGCTCAAAGCCCGTTGGCTGCAAAAGATTGATCCGGAAGCCAATGTCGAACAACTGCTGCTCGATAGCCGCAGTATCACGGCGCCACGCACGGCCTTGTTTTTCGCGCTTTCCGGCCAGCGCCACGATGGCCACCGTTTTCTGACGGATTGCTACCGCGCAGGAATTCGGAATTTTATTCTCTGCCGGGAAGTTTCGTTGGATGGCATGCCGGACGCCAACGTCCTGCTTGTTCCGGATTCACTGCTTGCGCTTCAGACCCTGGCTGCCTGGCACCGGGCGCAGTTCAGGTTGCCTGTAGTTGGCATTACCGGAAGCAACGGGAAAACCATGGTTAAAGAATGGTTGCATCAGCTTTTACCCCGGGAAAAGATGGTGCGGAGCCCCAAAAGCTATAACTCCCAAATTGGCGTTCCGCTTTCAGTGTGGCAGATAGGTCCTGAGCATCGGCTCGGCGTTTTCGAGGCCGGTATTTCTCAAATGGGCGAAATGGAACGCCTGGCCCGCATTATCCGACCCGATATCGGTTTGATCACTAACCTGGGGCCGGCGCACCGGGAGGGATTCCCGTCCGAATCGGTGAAGTTGCAGGAAAAAATGCGCCTGTTCGAGTCGGCAAAAACGCTGGTATTCTGTGCCGACCATTCGGAAATCAGTGCGGCGGCAAAAGCCTGGGCAGCAGCCCGGAAGGGGCGCTTGCTCCTGAGTTGGAGCCGCACAGGGCAGGATGTCGCCATTCAGTTTTCCGGGTTTAAAACACAGCTCGGCGGTCGTGTTAAATTTCGGATTGCTACAGCCGCGTCGGCACAAGGGCTGCAAAAAAATCGTCAATTTCAACATTTGAATGCGGTCCTGGAAATTCCGTACTCGGATGCTGCTTCCATTGAAAATGCCTGCCATTGCATAACGCTACTGCTTGCGTTGGGCTACCCGCTTTCTGTATTTAGCCGCAGGCTAAAACATCTGGAGCCGGTGGAGATGCGCCTGGAATTGAAGGCCGGGATTAACAACTGTACCATCATCAACGATGCCTACAGCAATGACCTGGCTTCGCTGCGCATTGCGCTACATTTTGCGCAGCAGCAATCCCGGGATGGTCAAATTACGTTGATTTTATCCGACTTTCTGCAGACCGGTCAGCGCAAAGATCAACTTTACCAACAGGTTGCCGCCGGTTTGTTGGAGCACCATGTTCAGCGCCTGATTGCAATTGGCCCGGATACCGGAGCGCTGTTGCGCGCAAAATTACCGACCGATTTTAACGCCAGTTTTTACCCCGACACCGATGCTTTTCTGCAAAACCTGCAAGCCCATGATTTCAATGCAGACTTGATTCTGATCAAAGGCGCGCGGTTGTTCGCGTTTGAGCGCATTGCACAGCGGTTGGAGCAAAAAGCGCACAAGACTGTGCTCGAAGTCAATCTAGGCGCCGTGGTACACAACCTGAACGTGTACAACCGCCTGCTCACTCCAGGCACCAAAATGATGGTCATGGTTAAAGCAGCGGGCTATGGCAGCGGGGCTGCGGAGTTGGGCCGCTTGCTCGAATTTCACAAAGTTGATTTCCTTGGTGTGGCTTACGCAGATGAAGGCATTGAATTGCGCCAAGCCGGCGTTCAACTGCCCATACTGGTGCTCAACCCCGAACCAGCCGGCTTTGACGCCATGCTGCGGCACCGCCTCGAACCGGAAGTGTACAGCCTGAATCTGCTCGATCAGCTCCTGCATTTTGCCGGGAAAAACCGCGCTATGGCCATTCACCTCAAACTGGACACCGGGATGCACCGCCTGGGCTTTTCTAAAAATGATCTGCCTGCCCTGCTCGAACGCCTGGGAAACCACCCGAACATCCGCGTCCAATCGGTATTCTCGCATCTGGCCGCCGCCGACAATCCCGTGCACGACGCTTTCACCCATGCCCAGGCCCGCGCATTTGCCGGTATGTATAAAAAAATCGCCGCCGGACTGCATTACCGCCCCCTGCGCCACCTGGCCAACACCGGCGGCATGGTGCGTGCTTCGCCTTGCCGGCAATGGCCGCTATTCCGTGTTGGTACACGGCCGTTTGGCGCCTACTGTAGGCAATGTTTGCATGGATATGACCATGGTGGATGTAACGGGAATTCCTACGGCCAGTGAAGGCGATGAAGTGATCGTTTTTGGCGAGCACCTGCCTGTGCAAACTTTGGCGAATTGCCTTCAAACGATCCCGTATGAAGTGTTTACGAATATTTCCGGGCGGGTTAAGCGGGTATATTGGCAATGAAGCAATTGTGTGGCTGATACACACTGGTCGCCCTACCAACGCCGAGACTGTATCATAGGTCCTCGCACGCCCTGGCAATTCCAAATTTTCACCACGAGCCACGGAGGCCCAGGAGGTGTCTTACTCGTCCTACGACTCAAAGTCGTAGGACGAGTGCCCACATAGTCTGACAAACATACGGCCACGGAGGCCAAGGAGTTTAATGCTCCATGGCCTCCGTGGCTCCGTGGTGAAAAAAATATTTTACGGCGGGCATTTTAGATTTTTCTCTATTGATAAAGCCTCAGCGCCTGGTGAAAAAACACAGCCGTGGTTACTCCACCGCGACTATCTGAACGCGCTCCGTACCTAATGGCGTTGTTAGCTCACATACCAGCGCCCCGGTCATGCCGTCCAAGCG
The DNA here is from genome assembly GCA_016716135.1 of Lewinellaceae bacterium. Taxonomy (GTDB): domain Bacteria; phylum Bacteroidota; class Bacteroidia; order Chitinophagales; family Saprospiraceae; genus M3007. Next base: position 435,817 of record JADJWX010000005.1, read on the forward strand.
GATTGCCTCCTGCTGCCAACCGGAGGGGCAATTTTTGCGTACCCGCCACAGCTCACGCCCTGTGGCGTCCACTACGCGCAGTTGCGCCATACAAGGCTCCGGCAGGAAAAACCTGGCTGTTGCATGCCCTACAAAGGGATTGGGCCAGATATCAAGCCCCAAGGCCAGCCCGCTGCCGGCGACAACGCTGCTTGCCTGGTCATAAACCAAAGCCACACCCGACTCTTCCAGCGCGCTGTTATACGCGTACGCTGGCAGACTTGTTTCGTCGAGCGAAAGTGCATCGCGCAACTTGCCTCCGCTCTGCAAAACATTGAATTTCACAGAAAAAACGACCTCCGCATCGTGGAGTGATATGCCTACCGCCTGCGCCCATGCCGCGCGGATTACCCCTTCGGCAATGTTGTACAAACCAAAATGTTCGGCAGTAAGGGGCATTTGGCTGTTTGGTTCAATGCCGGTCAGCTCCAGCCGTTCCGGATCGAAAAGCAAGGCAAACTGCCAGGCCGCCAAATCAGCAAACTGATCGGCGCGAAAGGTCACACTTAGTTCCTGACCGGCTTCCAATATTGCATCGTTGGCCCGCAGCACCAACGGTGGGTGCGGAATCAGGTTGGCCGGGTTGGCGTACACATCCACCACATCGCCGGTCTTGATGCCCCAGAAATCCTGACCGGGCGCGCTGCCGCTTACCCCCGCCAAGCTGATTTTTTCCGGGAAACCCCAGGGTGGCAGCGCCATCGTATGCGTTACCGGCACGAAGCGCCAGGAGGTTTTGAACTGCGCCAGGGCAGCGGGGTTGCCCAACAGGGCCTGGTTGATGACCGAGGCATCGAAGGTCGTGATGGAGTTGCTCTTGTTCACATCGGCGGCTACCTGTTTGTAGGGGCTGGTGATGGGATTTATGCCGGTCACGTGTTGCTGGATGGCGGTGGCGTCGGCTACGGTAATCCCGTTGAGTTTGTTGATGTTTTTGGTGGGTGTGACGGTGAAATTAGAGCCGTTGGCAGCAACGAGGGTGTAGGTGCCGGCTATCGGCGTGATGTCGGAATCGGTGTCGTCGCCGGTAAGGGCCACGTTGGCGTCTTTAACCCCGCTGGCGCCGTCGTGCTCCCACCGGATAATGCCGCTGATGTCGATCAGGGCGGAAAAGTCGCCGTCGAACACAGCGAAGGGGGAGAGGCTGGTGATGCCGCTGCGGCTCAAGGTGTACGGATCGGCGCCGGTTGCCGAAGCGGTGGGCTGGGTATCCCAGCTGCTGGCAAGGAAGTGTGCGATGTAGGCATTCGTTCTGTCAAAGCTTGCCAGTTCCTCGGCACCGTTCCACTGGAGTGTGAGATTCAGGTCGGAACCGCCGGCTGTGTTTTCCTCGACAAACCAGCCGCGGCCCACGGCGTCGGCAGTGATCGGCGAACCGGTGTTTCCTCCGCTTAGTACGGCGTCGGATACGCGTACGAGGTAAAAGTCGGGTGTGCCGGCATTGGTGAGTGTGGCGGGATTGTAGCTGCTGTTGCCGACGGGGAAATCCACGGGCGTAGCGCCCACGTTGCGCGCGAGGGATCCTGTGCCATCGGTGCGCACGTGCCGGCTGGCGTCGTAGCCGCTTAAATCCGCAACTTCCAGGTTGTTATTTCCCAACACAACATAATTATCGGTGGCCTGAAAATCAAGGTTGTTGCCCACTTCCATGTCGTCGGCCAGCAGCAGGTTGTTGCCGCCGGATTTATTCAAAACCAGCAGGTAAAACGCGCCGCCGCCGGAGGTGACGGTGCTGTGTTGGTCGCCTTCAAAGGAGACCGTCGATGTGCCGGCGTTGAAGGTGGCAGTGTTGCTCCAGTTGGCGCCGATGTGGTACTGGCCGTTGCCCTGGAGGGTAGCGCCGGTGGTGTTGCTCAGGTTGGCGGGGGTGGTCAGCGTACCGTCGTTGGTGAGTGTGGCGCTGTTGGCATTGATTACGCCGTTTTGGGCTACGAGGTAGCTGCCGCCGGAAATGCGGATGTAGCTGCTTTGATTTTGGAGTTGGGCTTGCACGTTGCCGGCCAGCAGGCCGAGGCAGTTTATGATGAACAGGAATTTTTTCATGGCAACTTATTTTTCAGAAGTACTGGGTGTGGTTGAATTTTCCGGCATGTTCAGGGCCGCTTTGATCGCCCGGATATCGGCGGCGAGTTGGGCGTTTTGATTTTTTACTGTTTCCAGTTCAGAAACCTGTGCTTCCAGTTCGGCGATGCGTTTTTGCTGGGCCTCGATGGTTGCCTGCTGGTCTTGCACGGACTTTACCAGCAGCGGCGTGAGTTTTCCGTAATCCACCATCCAGGGGTCGATGACGACATCGTCGCCGCCTTTGGAGACCGCCGCCGGATACACCTTGTACAAATCCTGGGCGATAAAGCCGGTTTGTTTTCGGCCCGGCTCGGTCCGGAACTCGTAATCCCGCACTTCGATCTTCAACAAGTCGTCTAGGGAGTAAGCCGTCGGTACGATATGTTGTTTTAGCCGTACATCGGAACTGGTACTGTAATTGATCGTGCTGGCGCCGTCCTGGCGAACCGTCCCGATCTCTGAACCGTCGGGCCTGTAAAAAGCGATGAAGCGGGAGTTGGCGCCGTTATTGTTATCCTTTCCCGCCTGGATTTTCAGGCCGTTGTAGCGGGTACTATTGGTTGCATCGGTGTCGGTGTTTTTGATCGTCGCTACAAAATCAGTGCTTGTGGAACCGGATGCGGCGCCTTCTACATGGAGCCGTGTGGCAGGGCTGGCTATTCCGATACCGACATTGCCGCTGAAATCGGCGCTGCCGGAAACGCTCAACTTGTTTGCCGGTGTGGTGGCGCCGATGCCGACATTGCCATCGGTGTCGATGCGCATTTTTTCACTGCCCTCACGGGAGAATGCGAGGTCGCTGCCATCTACCTGAAGTGCATGTCCTTTCGTTGCGATGGTCCATGACCTTTGGTTGTCGCCGTTAGTGTGGCCCTCGAGTTCCAGTGAGGCTGTGGCAGTTGCCGTTTGGCTGATTTTGAGGTTGCCGTCGTTGATGTGCATTTTCTCATCTGGTGTGGTGGTGCCGATGCCCATTTTTTCACTGCCTTGATCGAAGTAGAAGTGCGTAGCGCTTCCGTCAGCGCTTCTGAATTCTACCCGGCCATCTGTATCTATGAAAAACCGTTTTGTGGGACTATTACTTACATTACGTAAACGAAGGTGCGTTGCCGACGCAGCGCTAGAGCCTTTATCTTGTTGAAACTCCCAGGCACGAAGTGTATTGAACCTGAGCAAGGTTAGACCATCCAGATTACTATTCCCATCACCAACAATCAAGCTATCTGCTCTGATGGCTCTGCCATTCACAATATCATGGTCGTTCATATCAAGTGCTTGCGTGGCGGTGTGGTTGCCGAGATTGTCGCCAGGAAGGGTGGATAAATTCACGCTGTTACCACCTTCGATACTTAGCGTGGTACCGCTTAGGCTGAGCGTTTGATCGTCGGGAATGCCCGTCAAGCCCGAGCCGTCGCCGACAAAGGCTGCGGCGGTGACGGTGCCGGTGTTGTCAATACTTACCGTTTGGGTGGGGTTTCCGGAGCCGTCGATGGCCGTAACGAACCGTACACCGCCGGTAGCGCGCGCGGCAAACTCGTCGGCAGCTGCCGAGTTGAAGTCAACGTTGTTGCCATCGGAAAACAGGAAAGCGCCGTCGTGGGCAGCGTCGATCTTCGCACGACGACCGGCAGCCAGGCTGTAATCGCCACCGGCACTGTTCAGGCTGCCGCCAGGTACTGTAGAACTGTACCCGGCGGCGGTGTTTCCAAGCGAACCACCCAGAACTCCGCCACCACCGCCTATTGTGGCGTTCGTACCGCTTGCCGTGTTATTAGCGCCGCCACCGACGGTAGCGCGCAGGCCACTGGCGCGATTGAGCTCACCTCCAGCCACTGTGGCTCCCTGAGCCGTTGTATTATTTAAGGCGCCGCCACCAACTGTCGAAGAACTACCCGTTGCGTTGTTAGATTGTCCACCGGAGACAACGGCGCTACCGCCGTTGGCTGTGTTGAAACTGCCGCCACCAACTGTCGAAAAACCACCCGTTGCGCCGTTAACTTGTCCACCGGAGACAACGTCGCCATAGCCATTGGCCGTGTTTAAAAAGCCGCCACCGATAGTGGAAAATGAGCCTGAAGTCGCATTGATACCACCGGTTCTCCCGCCGCCACTGATGGTCGCGCCGATAACCCCTGTGGCAACCGTATTGCCGCTAAAGCCGCCAATGAGGTTCGGCGCGACAGTGGTTCCGAAGAGCGGATCGGTTTCTTCCGCATATTCCAGGCGCAGCCCGCGCGCATTGTTTACGCGGAAATCCAGCGCCACGTTGTCGGTGGTGCCGATGAAATTCGTGCCGTCTACCGTGCCGGTATTGCCGCTCAGGTTCCAGCCGCTGATGAGCCGCACCCAACCGCCGCTGTCCCGGTACCAGAACGATTCGGTATCGGTATCAAAAACCAGCAGGCCCGTGGCCGGGTTGGCAATAGCTGCGCGCTGGGCCGTAGTCATACGGGGCACGAGCATGCCCTTGTCGCTGCTTTTTACGTCAAGCATGGCCGAGGGGTCGGGGGCGGAGTTGTCCTGATTAACGCTGACCTGGGCAGCGAGCGGCGAGCCCAGGGCGAGGAGGCAAAAGAATAGTAGCGTACGCATATTGATCGTTGTTTTTTTTATGATTCAAACAGCTATTTTTTGCCGCTTTCCCGGTTGGCGGCGGCTGGTTGCGGATTTTGTTGTAAAGCGGCTTCGAGCAGTTCGAGGCGTTTTTCGAAGGCGGCGTTTTGTGCTTTTGCCTGGGCAAGTTGCGCCTCCAGCTTGGAAATGCGTTTTTGTTGAGCATCAATAGTGGCCTGCTGGTCTTGCACCGCTTTGACCAGCAAGGGTGTCAATTTCCCGTAATCCACCATCCAGGGGTCGATGACAACATCATCGCCGCCTTTGGAGACAGCCGCTGGATATACCTTGTACAAATCCTGGGCGATAAAGCCGGTTTGTTTTCGGCCCGGCTCGGTCCGGAACTCGTAATCCCGCACTTCGATCTTCAACAAGTCGGCAAGGGAGTAAGCCGTCGGTACGATATGTTGTTTTAGCCGTACATCGGAACTGGTACTGTAATTGATCGTGCTGGCGCCGTCCTGGCGAACCGTCCCGATCTCGGAACCGTCGGGACGGTAAAAAGCGACGAAGCGGGAGTCGGCGCCGTTATTATTATCCTTGCCTGCCTGGATTTTCAGGCCGTTGTAGCGGGTACTATTGGTTGCATCGGTGTCGGTGTTTTTGATCGTCGCTACAAAATCAGTACTTGTGGAACCGGATGCGGCGCCTTCCACGACGGAAGGCAGGTTAGTCAAGCCCGAGCCGTCGCCGACAAAGGCCGCGGCACTGACTGTGCCGGTGTTGTCAATACTTACCGTTTGGGTGGGGTTTCCGGAGCCGTCGATGGCTGTCACGAAACGTACCCCGCCGGTAGCGCGTACGGCAAACTCGTTGGCAGCTGCCGAGTTGAAGTCAACGTTGTTGTGATCGGAAAACAGGAAGGCGCCGTCGTGGGCAGCGTCGATCTTCGCACGCCGACCGGCGGCCAGGCTGTGATCGCCACCGGCACTGTTCAGGCTGCCGCCGGGTACTGTAGAACTAAACCCGCCGGCGATGTTGTCCTCACCGCCAGCCACTGTTGCTGTAATAGCCGTTGCCATATTTGCTTCGCCACCCCCGACTGTCGACAATGAACTTGTTGCGCTGTTAGCAAGTCCACCGGAGACAACGGCGCCACCACCGCTGGCAGTGTTGAGTATACCTCCACCTACACTTGCACCTCCGGATGCGCTGTTATCTTGTCCACCGGAGACAACCGCGCCATAACCGTTGGCTGTGTTGTTCAGGCCTCCACCGATGGTGGCAAATTCTGCTGAAATGGTATTTATATTACCGCTTATTCCACCGCCACTGATGGTCGCGCCGTAAGCCCATGCCGCAACCGTATTGCCGCTAAAGCCGCCGATGATGTTCGGCGCTGTATTGATTATTCCAAAGTCCGGATCGATTCCTTCGGCATATTCCAGGCGCAGCCCGCGCGCATTGTTCACGCGGAAATCCAGCGCCACGTTGTCGGTGGTGCCGATGAAATTCGTGCCGTCCACCGTGCCGGTATTGCCGCTCAGGCTCCAGCCGCCGATGAGTCGCACCCAGCCACCGCTGTCCCGGTACCAGAACGATTCGTTATCGGTGTCAAATACCAGCAGGCCCGTGGCCGGGTTGGCAATAGCTGTGCGTTGGGCCGTAGTCATACGGGGCACGAGCATGCCCTTGTCGCTGCTTTTGACATCGAGCATGGCCGAGGGATCGGGGGCGGAGTTGTCCTGGTTGATGCTGACCTGGGCAGCGAGCACATCAGTGAAAAACAGGCTGTAGCCCAGCAGGGCCAGGCGGAACATAACAGTGCTTAATTTCATAATACGAGAACGTTACCTTTTGCTTGAAAATAAACAAGCACAAAGTTGCCGGCATCCGACTGAAAGAAATCCGACATTCAACAAAAGGAATCCGACATTTTGGAAATATTGTTCCCGCCAAACCGCCGTTTTCCCGACATAATTAAACAGGCCAGAACTTATTTGATAGCGGCTTCTGATTTTTCATTATTAAGCCTTTGCTGCATTTGTAAAAGCACGGATTCCAACTGGTCAATTCTTGCAACCTGGGCTTCAAGTTCGGCGATGCGCTTTTGCTGGGCTTCGATGGTCGCCTGCTGGTCTTGCACCGCTTTGGTGAGCAGCGGGGTGAGCTTGCTGTAATCCACCATCCAGGGGTCTGTCTTTGCATCGCGCCCGCCGGGCGTAACGGCATTTGGAAAAACCTCATTCAATTGCTGCGCCAAATAGCCCGTAAACACCTCACCCGGCTCGTCCTTGTATTCGTAATCGCGCACGGCAATTTTCATTAAATCTGCTACGGAAAAGCGGGTAGGCTGGATATTGGTTTTCAGGCGGATATCAGACGTGTTGTCATAGGAGATGTTATTGGCATTTGTTTGTCTAACAGCACCTATTGTCGTTGCATCGGGCCGCTCAAAAAGCAGAAACAGTGAATTTGCATTATTATTCTGGTCCCTGCCGGCTCTTATATACAACCCGTCATGTTTAGGATTATCGGTGTTATCAGGATCATACCCATTGTTCCAAATAGTAGCTACCGGGACATTGTCTGCATCATTCCTTGCACTAAATACGCCCCCTCCAAATGTTGTCCCTTGTCCGACCTTAACCTTTCCGTTTGACAGGATGCGCATCCTTTCTGTTTGGTTTGTAAAAAAACCGATGTCACTATTGGTCCAGGTACCGAGCGAAAACAGACCATTTGTACCGCTAAATCCGGCGCCATCCGCGCCGATCCGTCCAATAAGGCCGCTACCTGCGTTGCTCATTTCAACATACGAAGAACTGCCGGCTGTATTGGCTTGGAGTACCATGGTTTTGCCATCGCCGCGAATGTCCAGTTTCGAACCCGGGTTGTCCGTGCCAATGCCGACATTGCCGCCATCTTTGATCCGCATTGCTTCCAAACCATTGGGTTCAAACACGATGTGGTTGCTGGAGTTCGTCCGCAGCCGTAGGAATCCGTTTCCCGGATAATACCCAATTCCGGCGCTGGCGACTCCACCTAATTTGCTCAACTCCAGGCGGGCATCGCTGGTTGAGCCGGCGGCCTCAATATGGACGATAGCATGCTCTCCTGCCCCACGGTACACATGCAATGGGGCCGTTGGTTGAGACTTGCCGATGCCGACGTTCCCGGAATTGGCATTGTAAATATCATTGCCGGAAAGCGCCCAATGGTTGATGGGCAGGCTCCAGGAAGTCGCGCCGCTGCCATTGGTGGTCAGCACCTGCCCGGCTGTACCGTCAGCTGTCGGGAAACTGTAGCTGTTGTTCACGGTTACGCCGCCTGCCCCGTCCAGGGAAAGGGTATTATTCCCGTTCAGGTTAAAATTCAATTTATAGCCGGAAGGGGTGGGTGGAGGAAAATTACCCGGGATAATACCGGTGATACGGTTGTATTTGTTTCCCTCATTAAATTCGAAGTGAAGGTTTGAGCCCGCACCGAAAATGTTATTAAATAAAAGCAGTTTATTGTTCTCCAGGCGAAGTCTTTCGAGGCCCTCCAGATTAAACCGGATTTTATCTTCATCGGGGCTGCTTTCCACCTGAACTTGGGTGTCCCCGTCTGCGTCTTCCAGGACGCTGGGATTGCCGGTTTTCAGCTCCGCCCAGCCGCCGCTTTCCCGAAACCAAAAGCTCTCGGTATCGCTGTCAAAAACCAGCAGCCCGGTAGCCGGGTTAGAAATGGCCGTGCGCTGAGCCGTAGTCATACGGGGCACGAGCATACCCTTGTCGCTGCTCTTGACGTCGAGCATGGCCGAGGGATCGGGGGCGGAGTTGTCCTGGTTGACGCTGACTTGTGCGGCGAGCACATCAGTAAAAAACAGGCTGCTGCCCAGCAGGGCAAGGCGGAACATAACAGTGCTTAATTTCATAATACGAGAGCTTTACCTTTTGATTGAATTAAACAAGCACAAAGTTGCTCGCATCGGACTATAAAAAATCCGACATTCAACCAAAGGAATCCGACATTTTGGAATATTGCTCCTGCAAATCGCTGTTTTCAGCGCTACGTATACTCCTGAAAATAGTCTCCAGGCGCCTTGGCGAAGCGCTTCCGGTACATCCGCGTAAAATAGCCGGGCGCTGTTTTCCGACGGGAATACGCAGCGAACAGGGTACCCGGTATTTGTCCAGTGGAGGCTTGCATCAATAAGGCGACCCTAACCGGTAGCACTCCCAAACCAGATCGAATCGGGTGCAGCCTGAAATGACCCTGAAAAGGGCCCGGCACGTTCAACTCCAGTCTGTTTCCTGTTTTTTTTGATATACCGGACTGATGTGATTGGCTCAGCACCCAGATTTAGCCTTTGGTTTGAGTCAGCCTGTAGACAGCGCGATATTTTACTTCCCAACGTTGCAACAGGTTAATACTCCAGTCGTCCGGATTTTTTTGATTCAGCGCCTGTTTTATCGCCGGACTCCTGGATGCCGGAAATGATATTTCCCGAAATGGAATATAAGGTCTGGTGGATTGTGTCGAATCGTTCGGATTGTTCGGCCGTCATACCGGTTCAGGCCGTTGAGTGCTCCAATCCAGATGAAGCCCTTGCGGCCCTGGGAAATCGTTGTTATAAATCCCTGTGAAAATCCGTCTTCGGTAGCAAGCGTTTGCAGCTTCGGAACGCTTTGGGCTGGCAAAGCAGTACTTATTGCTACGGCAAGTGCGAAATCTATTCCGGTGGGACCGATGTGGCTGCGAGTAGGTACGGACAAAAATAGGAAGGAACAGGAAAAGTTCCGTCTGGTTTATCTCCCCAAAAAAGCCGGTGCCGTTCGGGAATTAACTTTACATTTGCAGCGTTCAGTTGAACAAGGGCCCGTAGCTCAGGTGGTTAGAGCAGCTGACTCATAATCAGACGGTCGCGGGTTCAATTCCTGCCGGGCCCACTAAAATAAAGCGACTTATGCATTTTTGTGCATAAGTCGCTTTGTTATTGTTCTGGCAGGCTTAATTCGGATTTTAGTTTTGCCAAAATGCTGGAATGGAGACTCTATCACTACCTGGCAACTTTTTGTATTTTTTGACGGGCTATTACTTTATGTTTTTTATCCCGAATCTGCAAAAGATATAAACCTGTGGGGAGTTCCGAAAGTGGTATTCTGGTTGAATTTAAAATTCCGGAAAGCTGTGTACCTCCAGTCATATGGACAAGATCAAAATACTGCCCATGTTCCAAAACATCATCTTTGATCAATAAAAAGTCGGTTGCCGGGTTGGGATTTGCAAAGTTTGTTAGCAGCCCAATTTTGTCAACATCTGTGCTCAGGCTGGCAAATGTGTATATATCCCGAATCTCTTTTTCACTGAGTGCGTTGTCAAAAAAACGAATGTCATCCAATTTGCCGTCAAGTTCCCTGTAGATTGTCGAAAAATTGCTGAAATTGCCACCAAAAGTCCAAAAAGGGCTGGTTGTAATCCGTGAGCCGGCTGAATAGTTCGCAATTAAAGATTCACCTACCTTTTCAGAATTCAGATAAAGAGAAATAGTATCCTGATGCACGGAGAGACCTAAGAAATGCCATTCACAGCGATTCAGTTTAAGTCCTGGGTTTAAATACCCAATGACATCTAATGGGGCGACCTTGCGACACAATAATTCAAATGTTGAATCTGATTTTACACCCATATCCACGCCGCCTACTTCTGACCCAAATCTGTCTTTTCTAGATGTAACCAGGTACATAAAGTTATTTGGGTTTACAGAATTCAAATAAAACCAGAAGGTTATGGAAAAGTCTTCCGACACGTCGATGATTGGATCCTCAACATAGGTAATTTGATTATCATTAAGTCCGTAATATTCAAAAACTGAATTAGGATTCCCGTGGCGATCTGTGTTTAGGGTAGCTCCTATATTGACACCATCTCTATTGCCAATAAAGTCGTTTGCAGTGCCGTCATCAAAATTGTAAATAGCAACTTGAGCCTGCATTGATGAGAAAAACAGAAGCGCTAAAAGTGTAGAATAATGATTTTTCATGGCGAGTTAATTTTGTGAGTGATGCTTGCTGGTTTGATTCGGGAAAGCACACACCTCAATCTCGCAAATTATTGTGTCGTAAACCTTTCCCAACACATTTTGCGCGTTCCTCTCCAATTCTAGCTGAGGAACGTACAGGCTTAATTTATCCAAAATATTACTGCTTCGACGACAAGGGATACTTCAAGCCCGAATAGTCCTTCAGCACCACCTTCACTGACCCAACCGACACCGGCGTCTCGATCAGCACCGGGATTCGGTTTTCGTCATCGGAAACCCAAACGGTCATTTTGTTGTCGTCTTTGAATACATCGCCCACAATAACTTGAGGCTCGAATTTCAGCGTATTGAATTTGCCGGCGCCGCGCACTTTTTTGCGCGATTCTTTCCCTAAATACCGCATTTTGAGTGGGAATTCTTCTTTATCCATAAAAATCCGGAACGGTTCTTCCGCGCCTTTGGAGCGTTTGGCGAAGTCGATGGTGCGGAGGTAGTACATGCTGGAAAGGATGTCGTGCACCTGTTCTTTTACGTTATGTTCCGTTTTGGTTTCGGGGTCGCCTTTTTGCTTGGCACGCCAAACCGTCATTTTGTGGCTGCCCTGGTTGAATTGAATTTTTTCAAAGTTATGCCGGTCTCCTTCCTGGATTTCCCGTTCGGAGTAATTTGGAAGCAGGGTATTTTTGTCTGCCCAGGAGTTGTGCACGTGTTTGGCTTTGTAGAACCACTCGTAGGAGTCGTACGTCTCGCCATAAGCCTGAAAATGGTATTGTTTGCCTTCATCGAACACCTTGAAGGTTACCTCACCGGCTGCAAGCCACACAAAATTCCAATTGTAGTATATCCTGTAGGTCAGTCGCTCACCGTCTTTAAAAGCACTTTGGACTTCCGGTTCGGTTTGTGCGACGGGCGTTTGCGGCATATTTGGTGCGACAAACGCCATGGCAAAAAATCCTACACTGAGTGCCGTTATTTTGAACGTCTTCATATCAATTGTTTTGGTATTGCTGACGTGAAAAAAAAGAAAAGTACCATAAAACGAGGTTAATTTGGGGTTTATTATCTGTTAAAAAAAGGCGTAAACAACAAAAGCCATCCCGTGTGGGATGGCTTTTGTATTGAAATACCGGTTGTAAAACCGGATAACGATATTCAATATTTAAAATTAATAGCCCGAAGCTTTGTTGCCCATAAAGCGGCCCTGGCCTGCTTCCGGACCTTCCGGACGATCTTTGTCGGCTTCGCCATCTTTCGCTACGCGGAATTCAACGCGGCGATTAAGCTGAGACGAACCTTTTGTCGGAACCAGCGAGCTGGCTTCGCCGGCATAATCAAGCACGAGGCGTTCGCGCGCGATACCGTGTTGGTTCACCAGGAATTCGATGGCTGCTTTGGCGCGATTGTACGACAACACATTGTTGTAGTTTTCCGAGCCTGTTCCATCGGTGTGTCCTGTTACAGCGATACGCACTTTGGAGTTGCCTTTCAGTACTTGTGCAACCTGATAAAGTTTGGTGTATTCGCCATAGCCAATGTTGTAGCTGTTCATGCCAAAGTTGATGATTGGCAGGAACCAGTTGGAAAGGCCTTCCTGAACCGGGAGTTTGAAGTTAGCCAGTTTAGCGTCTACAATGCGGTTAACATCTGATTCGGTGATGGGTTTCGGCACTTGCGCTACGCCATTGGCATCAACCGGGTAGCCCGGAGGCGAGTACGGCTCTTTGTCTTTGTAGTCAAGCACTTTATCCATGTCGCTGTCCAGTGCTACACCTTTCGTGTCTACGCGAGCACCGGCGGGGCTTTCTTTTTCAGCATCGATCATGTCGATGATGCCGTCGCCGTCGGTATCCGTCGGGTCATAAACCGGGCGGGCTTCAAGAGCCGCGATAGCGTCGCTGACCATGCTCATCGGGTTAGCCCAGTAGAGGGGTTCCGATTTTTTAGCGCCGGTTGCCTTATCCGTGCCGCCCAGGTTGAAATTCAGGGAGAGGTGCGGGAAGTGCAGAAAGTCGCGGAATGTTGTCACTTCGCGGCCGAAGTTGTTGCTGCCGTCGAGCAAGTCGGCGCCTTCGCCGAATACCGACATCACGGTATAATCAAGACCGATGTTAAATTTCGGGCTGACGCGGAAAGCCAGACCGACACCGGCATCAAACATGCCGGTCACATCGCCTTTGTATTCACCCATGTTGGGTACCGTGGGATTGTCTGCCTGAGCGATGTTGGTATAATCCGTGGTAAACTTTGCTACACCAAGACCGGCGAAAACATTTACGCCAATTTTGCGGTAGGGTTTGTTGAACCGAAAGTTATTCACGGTGACAACCAACTGAGCCGAACCGGACGTCCAGCTCATTTCAGATTCACTGTTGGTGTCGGTGTTTTCGCTTTTGGTTTTTGCATACAAACCGTTGACACGAATAGAAAAGATGTGGTCGAGCGATTTGCGGACGTGAAGTCCACCACCGAAGCCAAGTTTGCTGTCAAGGTCGCCGGCAACAAAGGGAACACCGAGATCAACACCCAGTTCCCATTGGTCGGCAGGTGTGAACGAGCGGTAAGTTCCGCCCGGAGCTGCAGCATCCTGGGCTGAAAGGCCAAAAGTTGCAGAAATAAAAAGAACAGCTAATACTAAGTTTCTAACTGTCATAGGGTCACTGCATTTAGAATTAAAAAATGTTAACAGTTTAGTTAAGCGCGTTTGTGATGGCGCGAATGCGAAAATGGGAATAAAAATTTTTTATTTTACTGTTTTTACAGTGTTCTTTATTTAAGAATTTTCAAGTTCCCAGCTTTCTAAGGGCCAAATATAGGGCATTAGAAGAAATTTTATTTGGTGTAGGGTTAATTTTTCTCACTTCGTCCAACGCATGTCGGATTGTGGAGGAAGTATCGCCAAAGATGGCCTCGTCCGTCAACGTTGCTTCCGGTTGCATCAGGTAGGCAAAAACACGGGCCATTCCGCAGTTGGCTATAAAGTCGGGGATAAGTGCGGTATGTTCGTCCGTAAAGGTAGCGGTAGGCCCAAAGAAAATTCCATCATCCACAAAGGGAACATTTGCACCGCAGGCAATTACTTCCAACCCGCTTTCCAGCATCGCATCCACCTGCTGCCGGGTAATAAGTTTGGATGCGGCGCCCGGCACGAAAATATTGGCGCCCATGTTCCAAATCCGGGCATTTACCGTTTCGAAAGGCAATAAATCCGGCGCTTCCAGTTTATTCCCGTTTTTGGTATTGAAAAGTTGTTTGACCTCATCGAGGGTGAATCCTTCGGGGTGCAACAAGCCGCCTTCCCGGTCGATGATCCCGATCACTTTTACGCCCTCTTTGGCGAGGTAGCAGGCTGCCGCTGATGCGACATTTCCCCAGCCTTGAATAATGGCTGTTTTGCCTGCCGGTGTTTGGTTTTGATACAGGTCGTAAAAGTGCCGGATCGATTCCGCCACACCATACCCTGTGATCAGATCGGCCACGGCATATTTATTGTTGCTGCCTTCAGGTACGTACTCCGGGTCTTCAACAATTTTGGTGCAGCCGTAGCGCAGTTGGCCGATAATATTGATTTGCTCGCCCTTTGTCGCTTTCAAATGGCCTTTTACAATCCCTTCCTGTGGGTGCCAAAGGCCGAGGTCTTCCGTTATCGGCACAACGTCCTTTAATTCGTCGACGTTCAGGTCGCCTCCCGTACCATAATAATGTTTCAGTATTGGCAGAACCGCTTTATACCAGCGCGTCAGTACCTCATGACGCCGGGGATCTTTCGGGTCGAAATTTATACCGCTTTTGGCGCCGCCAATTGGCGGACCGCAGACGCTGAATTTAATTTCCATAACCTTGGCCAGCGAGGTTACTTCCTCCCGGGTAAGTCCGGGGCGCATACGGGTGCCTCCACCGGCGGCTCCGTTGCGCAAGGAGTTGATCACGATCCAACCTTCGGCGTCGGTTTCAGAATCATGCCATTCAAAAACGATTTCCGGTTGTTTTTCTTTGTAGCGCTTGAGCAATTCCAATTCTTCCATTGGTACGTGCTGTATTCTTTGCTTCTGGTGAATCAGGTTGGCTGGTTGTTTGAAGCATACGTACTGCTTCGGGACAAACCCGAACATGCCCCTGCAAAGGCGGCGCAAAAGTAGACAAATCCACCTGTATTGTTTGAGCCGGCTGAAAATAGTATGCGTTTCCTGCAGGAATAGCAGACCTGGTTATTTTTCTTGTTCCATTTCCGGTGTAAACTCCGTTTTTTGCCGGCAAAACAAATTGCCATGTTGCAGAATTGGTTGAAACCCCTGACCGCTACCAGCCGAAAAAACATCGATACCTTGGATGAAAGTGCTTTCGGGAAGAACATTGCCTTACACGGGCTTTCCTTTCCTAACCTGAACGGGGTTCGCATAGCGCTCATCGGTGCCGGTGACCGGGAAGCCAATGCCGTGCGCGCGGAGTTGTACCGGACAGCCTATAATTTTCCTGCCGGTGCAGTGGCCGACTTGGGCAATTTGCGCCGCTCGGAGCCTTCGGTACTTATCCCGGTGTTTTTCGAATTGTTGAGCGGCAATATTCTACCGGTTTTACTGGCGCAGAAAAACGACCTGGCGCGTGCCCAGTTTCTAGCTTACCATGAACGCAAATCACTGGTTAACCTGGTCGCCGTTGATGAGTCTTTACGGCTGGCGCATGCCGTCACCGGCGGAGCCGATAACCAGGCAGTGTACAGCGCTTTGCTACAGCCACGCCATCCGTTGTTGTTTCACTTTGGGCTGGTTGGCTTTCAAACGCATCAAACGGAGCCCGGCGTAGTTGATTTTCTGACAAAAAACAACTTTGACGCACTGCGCCTGGGCAAAACACGCAGCTCCATTGAAGAAACGGAACCTATTCTGCGGGATGCCGATTTACTGACTTTCCACTTGGGCGCCCTGAAGCAAAGTGAGGCCCCGGTGTCGCACAGCCTTCCCCTTCCGGCTATTTTGTGGAAGAAGCCTGCCAACTCTGCCGGTATGCCGGGATGAGTGACAAACTGAGCTCGTTTGGTATTTTCGGCTATCAACACGATCGGGATCAACACCAACAAACTGCCCAGGCTATAAGTCAGATGGTTTGGTATTTTCTGGAGGGTTTTTTTAACCGAAAAAATGATTACCCTGCTTCCAAGGACGGCCTGACGGAGTATATCGTCGACTTCCGCCACTTAAATCACCAGCTCATATTTTGGAAAAGCACCAAAAGCGGCCGTTGGTGGATGCAAACACCGGCAAACCCAAAAGAAAAATACCAGCGGCATTACCTGATCCCCTGTTCCTACCAGGACTATCAGGCTGCTTGCCGGGAAGAATTATCCGACAGGCTATTGCAGGCCTTAAGCCGTTTTGATTAGAACCCATCTCAAAACTGGCGTCGAAGTCAAAATGAGTGGATTGAAGTCGAAGGCAAGGCAGTTTTTTGAATCGTAGCGGGGTTCTACGTTGAAAAAAACTAACGCAGTATTCAACTTATAGACACCATTTTGGCTCGACAGGTAGTTTTGAGATGGGTTCTAGTCCTTTTAAGCGGCTCAGCTGACTACCTGCTCCAGTCTGATACCCCGGGAAGCTTTTAGCAGAATAAAAGCATCTTCAAATGTCTGGGCTCCAAACCAGGTTTTGGCCGCATTGGCGTCGGGAAAGTGGCGTGCGTTGAACTTTTCCGGTGTGCAACGCCCGAACTCGGGGCCAACCACCACTAGCCGGTCAAATTTACATTGCGCCGCAAAACGCAAAATAGCCCGATGCTCCGTCAGGCTCGCCGTCCCCAATTCAAGCATATCCCCCAATACGGCAATTTTTTGCGAAGCCTTTATTTCCCGGAGTGTTTCCAGGGCTACACGCATGCTGGATGGATTGGCATTGTAGGCATCCAGTAAAATGGTATTGCTGTTTCGTTGAAGCAATTGCGACCGGTTGTTGGCGGGCAAATACGATTCGATAGCCCGTTTGATTTTTGCGGCAGGTACTTTGAAATACACCCCCAGTGCAACAGCCGTCATAATGTTTTGAAAGTTATGACGACCAATCAGTTGCGATTGCACTTCAACAGGTGTATTGTGTTCCGACAAAAACGCAAGGCGCAAGTAAGGGTTTGCCTCCAGCAACCGAATATCGATCACACTTTCCTGTGGGTGCAGTGTTTCCTGTTCGGCATAAAAAACCCGTTTTCGATTTTTTCGGGACATGGCGCTCAGGTAGCGTTCCGAAGAATTCACAAACACGCAGCCATCTTTTTGCGCTAAATACTGGAAAAGCTCGCCTTCTGCTTTTTTTACACCTGCCAAACTCCCGAAACCTTCGAGATGCTCCTTGCCAATGTTGGTGAGCAAACCATGCGTGGGGGCTGCTATTTCACATAGTTGGGCAATATCGCCGGGCTGATTTGTCCCCATTTCGATGACGGCTACTTCCGTTTCATCAGGCATGGCGAGCAGCGTGAGTGGTACTCCGATGTGGTTGTTCAGATTGCCTTTTGTTGCATGGCAGGGGTAGTGGCTGCTTAAAACGGCAGCAACCAATTCTTTCGTGGTTGTTTTACCATTTGACCCACCGATTGCGATTACCGGGATATCAAATTGTCGGCGGTGGTAGGCTGCAAGTTGTTGCAGGCTTTCCAATACATCGGCGACCAAAAGGCATTGTTTCGAATCGGCATATATCGTGGGATCGTCAATTACCGCAAAAGCAGCGCCTTCAGCCAAAGCCTTGGCTGCAAATTGGTTGCCGTCAAATTTTTCCCCTTTCAAGGCAAAAAACAAACAACCGACGGTGAGTTGGCGGGTATCGGTACAAACCACCGGGTGCTGTTGGTAGATCGAATACAGGTGTTCCAGCGTAATCATATTAGCATCTAAGATTGCGAAAAAATACCAACGCATAACACCGCATGAGTATTCATTCGCTAAAACCGGACAACAAGGGTGCGTAATTATAAAAAACGGGAGGGACTTGGTGCCCCTCCCGTTTTAAAGGTAGAAAATATGCTCGAAGTGGAATGTGGAATACACCCGCTCCCATGCATATTAATTTATTTATACCGGCGCTTAACCGATTTTTTCTTGGACTTAAACTGATTGCCTGCGGGGTCGCCGTCGGCGGTCGGAGAACCCACGCGGGTCATCGAACAACGGAACCCAACGGTTTTGCTGGCCTTGTCTTCTTCCAGGAAGCGGCGTGCACCGGGCGACAGCCACCAGGCACGGTCGGCCCAGGAGCCCCCTTTGATGACGCGCGCTTTATCGCTGATCAGGGTGCTGATGCCATAACGGTACTCAACTTCCGACTCTTTGTCGCCATCCATATAGTTATATACCTCGGGGCGCTTGTAATTGTCGCGCAGCGCAGTAGCCGTGGTATCCATCAGTTCGTACTGCAGGCGGCCAAGGCTATCTTTGGTAACCGGAGCGCCCGTTTCCGGGTCAACTACTTTGGTCATGAAGATGTTACCGCGATACGGGTTCAAGTCCATGTTTTCTACGTCCACCAGGTCAGTAGAGGTGAGCGGGCGATAGAGGTCGGCCGTCCATTCGTTTACGTTGCCGGCCATGTTGTACAAGCCGTAGTCATTCGGCCAGTTCGAACGCACCGGAGAAGGCGAAAACGCTTTATCGTTCAGCGCGCCGGCCATACCGCCGTAGTCACCCGCGCTGCGCTTGAAGTTGGCCAGCATTTTACCCTGGTACTTGTTGCGTTTTTGATAGCGGGTGGTATTGCCATCCCAAGGGTAGATCCGGCGGTCGGTGATCAACTCGTCTTTGCTGGTAGCCTGGTTGCCGAGGAGCGACAGTGCGGCGTATTCCCACTCTGCTTCCGTTGGCAGTCGATATACCGGCAACAGGATACCGTCTTCGAGGCGAACATGGCGCTCGCCACCCGTACGGCGATCCGGCAGGTTTTTGCGTACCGAACCTTCGTATTGACCAACGAGATAAGCTTCGGTATTGAAGTTGTTTTCGTTTTTCTGGTCGGGCGTATTTTCCAGAATGCCGCGCTCAATGAGAATCATCTCGTTGACGCGGTCCGTACGCCACTTGCAGTATTCGTTGGCCTGCAACCAGTTGACACCCACAACGGGGTAATCGTCATAAGCCGGGTGGCGGAAGTAGGTTTCCACCAGTGGTTCATTGTAAGCCAACTCCTCACGCCAGACAAGTGTATCCGGCAAGGCGCGCTTCCAAACTTCAGGATAGGTTGATCCCCAGGCGTTTAAGACCCAGAAGAGATACTCGCGGTAATCAATATTGGCTACTTCTGTTTCGTCCATATAGAAAGACGAGACCGTTACACGGCGCGGCACGTTATTCCATTCAAACGTAACATCCTGGTCGGTCAAACCTTGGGTGAATGTACCACCCTCGATCATAACCAGGTTTGGGCCAGTGGCCTGGCCTTCGTAATCCAATTTTTCAAAGCCACCCCACTTTTGGTCGTTGTATTTCCAGTTGGTGGTGGAGGAGCGTTCGGTCTTCCGGCCGCAGGCTCACCACTAACAGACCCAGCAGAAGAAGGCTTAACCCGTGAATGAGTGTTTTTTTCATCGTATTAACTAGCAGGTTTTGAAAAATGAGCAGCAAATGTAGGCAAATAAAACATTTCACTATCAGGCACTTGCCAAATTTTAACGAATGACCAACCTATTATTTTAGGCATTCGTCAATTTTATCATTTCACTGTCACTTCATTAAAAAATATGGCGATAGCGCTGTTTAATGAAACATTTTTGTGCAGTCGTTGAGGTCGACGGGGCGTTTCTTGCCTCTGTCGAAAAAAAAGCCAAAGCTTAATTCGTATGTCCCGCCGGCCCGGCCAGCCAAACCCGACACCGTCAGGTCGTAGCTAAGGCCTATTTTGAACATTTCCTGTCTGAACCCAAGCATCAAAATCGCGGCATCCGAGTTTTCAAAGGTGTGTCGAAACCAAATCCCTGTAAAAACAGGCCCGAACGCTGCATAGGCGCCAACGTTTACTTGTTTGAAAGGCCCCTGCGAAACAAAGAGGAAATTCGGGGAGATAAACGAGGCAGCTTGCGCTTTATTGCCTCTGTTAACAATGATCTCGGTGCCGCCATGTACCGTATACCGCAGCGGCAGGCCGCCGGATAAATTATCGTTCAAAAGCAAATAGCCCTGGTTGGGGGTGTTGAGGTGTTTTAGCCCAATGCCCAACCAAAAACGGTTGCTGAGCAACAACAAGCCCGAGGAAACATCAAACAGGGTTTTATTCAGCTGGTCGGGTCGCTGCTCGGTAGTGGTAATTACCGGGCCTTCAATCGGATCGAGCTGGTCGGGGAAGACAAGCTGGTCCCAATCCAGGGCCGTTTGATGCATGCCGGCTTCAGCCCCGATTTTAACGGCCAGTTGGTCTGTTATTTTTAGCCGGTAGGCATAATGCAACGAAAAACGGGTGGTGCGCAGGATGCCGTCGCCGGCATTATCGCCTTCAAGGTTAAAGCCGATGCCGCTGTTGAAACGATCCAGGCTTTGTTCATAAAAAACAGCATAGGTTCGATACGCGCTGTTGAAACCGGTCCATTGGTTGCGGTAGGCGGCACCGGCACGCGGAGCATGGCTGCTTCCTGCAAATGCAGGATTCAGCTGCAGGGGCGCCGCATAAAACTGGGAAAATATGGGGTCCTGGGCATGAGTTTCCAGGCCGGTTAAAATGAGCAGGGCAAGAAGCAGTTCTCTCATAAGCAAAATGGGTGGTTCCTTGTTCCGGCCAAACTCAAGGCCGCTAGGCGTCAATTCCGCGCACAAGTTGGGTAGTTTTATAGGGAAACGAAAATTTGGACGCTTTGTGCTGTGCGGAAATGTCTAAAATGGCCAAAGGTCAGGATACCGCCGCCGCAATCTGCCGGATGGTATCCGTGTCGCCCATCGTATAATAGTGCAGGCAGGGTACTCCCGCGGCTTTTAATTCCCGCGATTGCTGAATACACCATTCAATCCCGACCTGCCGGATGGCCTCCTGGTCTTTTGCCTTAAGCGCTTCGTTGACCAGATCTTTGGGCATATTGACAAAAAACTTTCGCGGGATGGAGTTCAGCTGGTAACTTTTTGTCAGCGGCTTGAGGCCCGGCACTATCGGAACCTCGATGCCGATGTTTCGACAAGCATCCACGTAGTCGAAATACCGCTGGTTGTCAAAAAACATTTGTGTGACGATATAATGCGCGCCGGCATCCACCTTTTTTTTGGTGTATGCCAGGTCTACATCAAAGTTGGGGGCTTCAAAATGCTTTTCCGGATAGCCTGCAACGCCGATACAAAAATCGGTCTTCTGGCCATTTACAATGTCGGGATCAAGGTATTTGCCTTCATTCATGCTCACCATCTGACGCACCAGGTCGAGGGCGTACTTGTGACCGTGCTCGTGCGGCACGAAACGCTCCTCAAACTGGCGGGCATCGCCGCGCAGCGCCAATACATTATTGATGCCCAGAAAGTTGAGATCGATCAAGGCATTTTCCGTTTCATCGGTTGAGAAGCCGCCACAAATCAGGTGCGGTACCGCATCCACTTCATAGCGGTGCATCAGGGCTGCACAAATGCCCACCGTGCCGGGGCGTTTGCGTATGGCAGCTTTTTCGTAATACCCGGATGGCCGAACCTTGTAAATGTATTCCTCCCGGTGGTACGTCACATCAATGAAGGGCGGCTTGAACTCCATCAACACATCCAGGGTGCTAAAAATGGTCTCCATACTCCCGCCTTTCAACGGCGGCAAGACTTCAAAGGAGATCAGGGTTTTGCCCTTGGCCTTCGCAAAATGTTCGGTTACTTTCATTTAATGTCAAAACGTTAGAAGGTTACTGGTTAGTAGGTTGCTGGTTGTATGCGTTCCCGGAAAGTGGAGTAACCGGTAACCTGCTAACCTTTTAACGAACCAAAACTTTCGAAGACGCTTCAGCCCGGCGTCTCATTTCTGCCGCTTTGGCCGTATTGCCGGCGGCAGTATACACTTCAGCCAGCGCATTCAAAACCCGCTCGTCTTCCCATTGCGTCGGCAGGGCATGCTCCAGCACGGCTATGGCATTTTTAAGATCGTTTTTCTCCTTGAAAAAATATTCATAACCCATGCGATAACAAAACGTATGAATCTTGTTCGGGTTGCCGCCGCCGGCTGCGAGATACTTCATGTACTGGTCAAAGAACGGCCGGAAATTGGCATTGTTCGGAATCTTTTCAAGCACGATTCCAAACTCGTGAAACAACTTGTCCATCTGCCGGTCTTGTTCAAAACGCGCGGCAGCAATAGCCCCCTTCATCACCAACGCGGAGCCGTAATCGGGGTTGATTTCCAGCGAGCGGTTGATGTGGTAATCCATGGTATCCACCCAGCGCGCCTTTTCAGCCGGGTCTTTTTCTTTTAAATATACATTGTCGTACAGTGCCGTCACGTAAAAACAATGCGAACGCGCGCTGTTCGGCGATGTTTTAACCGCCGAGCCGTTGAGCGAAAGCGCGTCTTTCCAATCGGGCACGCGGTTAAACGTAAGCCAACTATAAGCGACGGCAACCACAAGCGCCATGCCCACTCCCAACCAGTAGGGCTGGTTGGGTTTTTCCTTAAACCACTCCGGCAGTTTTATCGCCAGAAACCAACCCGAAAGCAGACTGAAAGCCACCGAGGGCATAAACGCAAAACGCTCGTTCATAAACGTGCCGACCGAAACAAACAGGTTGGAAACAATGCTCAGCGTCAGCAGCCAAAACAAAATCGCATAGGCCGGTATCTGCCGTTTTTTAATATTCAGCAAAGCCCAGATACCCATGCCCAGATACAGCGCCAGCGACGCCAGCGCCCGCCAGTCGGCCCAATCCACTTTTGGCACATGGTAGGGGTAGTAGTCGTGTGTGAGCGGATACGGCCAAAACAACAATTTGAGGTACCAGCCCAGCGTCAAAAAAGTCGTGGCCAGCTTTTCACCGGCGCTCATGCCCAGAAAAGGATTGTTCATCAGGTCGCCCACCGCTTTTCCATGATCCAGCATGAAGCCCAGCGCCTGGTAGCGGATGATGATAAAAACCAGAGCAGCCAGTAAAAGTGGCACACTGGCGGTGGCAATGCGGCCGATAGGCGCCTTGGTCAAAAACCACACCGTCAGCGGAATCACGGCCAAAAAGGTCAGCGCATTTTCTTTAGCAAAAAGCCCCAGCAACAAAAACAAACCTGCCGCCCAGTTCCAAGCGCTGCGGCCGGTGTCAAAATATTTCAGTGCTGCAAACAAGGCGGAAAGACTGAACAGGAGCGCAAGAATTTCATCCCGGCCTTTAATATTGGCCACCGCTTCCGAGTGCAGGGGATGGAGCACAAAAAGTAAGGCGCCGATAAATGCCGCGCTGAAATACCAGCGCCCATTTTCTTTTAATGGAAAAAAGCCCAGCAAAACGCGGTATAAAACTGCGCCAGTCAGTCCGTAAAAAAGAATATTGAGAAAGTGGCTGATGTGGGTCTGCTTTTCTCCAAACAATCCCACTTCCATGGCAAATGTAGCCAGCGACAAGGGGCGGTAACGGCCGCCTTCCAACAAAAACAGGTTTTCCTTTTTCTGGAAATACCCCATAAAACTGTCGTAGCCAAAAATGCCGCGGATGCCCGCAAATCCCTTTTGCACATAAACATTTTGCCAGTACACCATCTGGTCGTCGAGCACGTAGCCGAAGCGGATCGCCACGGCATACAAAGCGAACGGAATGCCCAAAAGCAAAACCACCGGCAACCAGTGCTGCCGCCAGAAACCTTGTTCAAAGATCGCGTACTGCTGCACCGCACGCTTTTGCTTCGACACCGGTGTTTTTTCGGCCTGCACGCTGCGTTTACCTTTTAATGCAGGCTTGTTTTTTTTGCCCTTGGCTGCCATGGTCCTATTTTTCGTGAAAACGGAGGGCAAATATCGCAAGTTGTATGGTAACCTGTCAGGTCGAAAATTAAAAAAGCAGGCATACGTGGGTATGCCTGCTTTTTTAATTTTCGCCTAAAACAGTGCCTCCCTATGCATACTACTTCAAAACACGTACCGCCTCACTCACCCAGCCTTCGCCGATTATTTGCAAAAAATAAACCCCGGCCGACTGCGCCCCCAGGTCAATTTCCTGTTGCCAGGGACTGCCTTGCTCCGCGACTGCCCGTTCCATCAACAACTTCCCGAGTGCATCCGTCAGCCGCAGCCGCCCCTCCCCCGGAAGCCGGGCGCCGCTGATCTGCAGCAAGTTCGCAACGGGATTGGGCGCTACGCGCAAACCCAGTGAAATAACCGGCGTATGCACCGCGTCGGTGAGCTTAACCACGTTGTTTGGCCCGGATAAAATCCACAAATCGGGATCGATAGCCACCGAGTCGATTGGGAAGGGCATCATGACGCTGAAAGAAGCCGTTCCGGCAGTGTTGGGCTGCAGCACGATCGTCGAGTCCTGGTCAGGGCCGTAAACCCGTACCGGCACCGGAATGTCGAACACCGGTACCGACCCGGGCATGGAGGCCGACTGGGTCATCCAGCCTTCGAAAAATCCCTTGTTCTGGGCCCAATTCAGGGTATATGTCGGGTAGCCCTCGCCGTAAAACCACTGCTCGAAAAAGCGATCCAGATCCTGCCCGCCGGATATTTCCAAATGCCGTTGCAGATCGGCGGTAAGCGCGAAGCCATACGCCAGTTTGGGGTCGTTCAGGTAATTGCGGATACCCTGAAAAAAAGCGTCGTCGCCAAGCATCCAGCGCAGCATGTGGAGGAGGTAGGCGCCTTTGTTGTAGCTCAGGCGACCACTGAAAATGCGGTAAATGTCGGTGGTGTCGGGTACAAAAACCGAGCCCCCGGGCTGGGAAGTCACGTTGTTTTTTTTGCCCAGTTTCCAATTGTACCAGGTCGCAGGCGAGAAATACGCTTCGCGGCTCAGCCCTTCGAAATAGGTTGCAAAACCTTCGTTGAGCCAGATGTGCTGCCAGCTGCCGCAGGTCACTTTGTCGCCGAACCACTGGTGCGCCAGTTCGTGCGCGATCAGGCCATAGCTCGCGCCAATCATAAAACTCATAGTTTGGTGCTCCATGCCGCCGCCGAATCCGAAGTGTGCGTGTCCGTATTTTTCTTCAAAAAACGGATACAGCCCGGCGCGGTCATTGAACAACTGCATGATCTCCACCGTCACGCCGGTTTCCGTTTGGGCCTGATCCACAAATTCCGGGTACCAGTAATTCAGCACCGGGATCGTCCCGCCGGGGTAGGGCACATACTCCGTGTACTCCTCGTAGTTGGTCACGGCAATGGCTACCAGGTACGCGGCAATCGGGTACTTGCTGTGCCAGTGATGCACCTGCCCGTTAGGGCCGGGGGTAACCGATTGCAGCAGGCCGTTGCCGGCTACCTTGTACCCCGCCGGCACGGTCACATGGATGTCGATGGAGTCGGCTTTGTCCGACAGGTTTTGTTTGCAAGGCCACCATTCCCTGGCGCCGAAGGGCTCGCTGAGCGTCCAGAGCACGGGCGTGCCGTTGTGGTTGGAAGTCACAAAGGTGCCGAATGCCTGTCCCGCTACCGGGGCGCCCTGGTAAAAAATGGTCAGCGAGTCCCGAATTCCAGCGGCCAGTGGATTGGGCAGCAAAACCTTCAGCGCGTCGTCGGAATCGTGGGTATAGGTTAAAAGTTGGTCGTGGTAGCGCACCGAATCGACCTGCATGTTCAGGCTCAGGTCAAATCCCAGTTCGGCAAGAGCATCCTCTTTTGCGGTGAAGTATGTCGTTACGTGCCCCTGGATGTAATGCACGGCAGGGTCGACGGTCCAGAAGCAGCGCACGTACCCCAGGTCGTAGGTATCCCCGGCGGCGGAGCGTTCGGTGCTTTGAAAATGGCGGGAAAGTGCTTCCGGTTTGTGGCAATGCAATTGCTGTAATTCTTCAGGCGGCGCCATGCGTTGAGCCGTCAGCGCGGTGTTCCAGAGCAGGAAAGCCAGGAAACACCCGAGCGATTTTAAAGGCATATTCATTTTTTGTTTCAAAAATAGGGCAAAAGGAAACCCGGTTTTGGCTAATAGCGGCAATAGGCGCTCTAATTGCCCGATCCAGGACCGGTTTTGCCAAGCATGTCCAAAAGCCAGTCCCGTTCGGTCAGAATTTCTGTGTTTTCAATCGCAGCGCGCAGGGCCGATTTTGCCTGCTTTTCGCCGGGCGGCAGTGCCATTAATTTCCGTACCAGCCCGATGATATTGGTAAAATTGGCGCGGTGGTAGTCGCTCAGTTCGCGCCGTCGAATGAAGCTCCGGAAACTGTCGAGGTGCGACTCCAGCAAGTCAATTTCGCCGAGTTCGTAGTAAATTTTCAACTGGAGCGTTTTGGCGATCAGGTTGTTCACCAGGTCTTTGAAATCCGCCTTTTGCAACAGCCTGAGTGCGGCGCCCGGTTGGTGTCGGCTGTATTCCAAACGCGCCAGATTGAAGTTGACAAAGCCTTCCTGCTGGACAGGCTCCAGCACCTTGCGGTACTGTTGAATAAAAATTTCAACCTCGCGGAAGGCTTCGAGTTTGATCCCAAACGCGACCACGTTGTTGAAGGTGAAGCCCGAAAGCCGGCCGTGTTCGAGCAAAAAACCCTTGGCCAAACCTTCCTGGTATAGTTCCCAGCCCTCCCGGATGAAGGGCTCGCTGCCCTCGTTCAGCTTCCGGATGCAAAAATTTATGGCAAACAGGTACAGCCCTTTGAGTTCGCTGTCGGGGAACGCGTTGCCGTTTTGCCGCAGCTCGGCCCGGAAACGCCGGAAATACTCGAGACTGTATTGTTCGGTCAGAAACCGGTAGCAATAGTAGTACAGCGCCACCGCCGGTGTGTTCAGGTGCCCGCCCGTTTCCACGTCTTCGAGTACCCGGGGCAGCAGCCCGAAGTCGTACCGGGTTTTAAAAACAGCCTGGTGGGACAGTTGCGTGCAGGCGTGCCGGAGTTTTTGGGCCAGGTAGAGCAGGTCGATCGAATTGGAAATGGCCTGCAACGGGAGCGCTGCCGTGCGCACGGTTTGGGTTTGAAAATGCGCTTTTTCCAATTGAAAATCGAGTTGCTGGGCCAGGTGCTCGGCATTTTTGTAAGGGTCGCTGTCCAGTTCTTTTGCCGCTTTTTTCATGGTTTGGCTGAAAAACTTGGCCAGGTTGCGTTCGCGGTATTGGGCGGCCAGGGCCAGCCGGGAGCGGAACTTGTCGCTGTGCAGTTTTTGCCAGATCAGAAAATCCTCCATCAGTTCGCGCAGGTCGCTCATTGTGGCCCGCAGCAGGAGGTCGTCGTAGGGCTTGCCGGGAAAGGATTTTTGGAATAAAAGTTCCTTGTCGGGCAAGGGTTTGTCGCGGTACCGGCAAGTTGCCAGGAAGCCAAACATGCGGGCCATTTCCTGCCGGTGGGTAAAAAATGGCGAACGCACCAGCTTGCTCAAACGCCGTAATTCGGTCTTGCTAAAACTCAGGAGTACCACGTATAGAACGGGATTCGTCATTTTTTTTGTTTGTTTATTCCACAATTATGCGGAATGTATTCTGGATTAAGATGGATAAAGGAAGGTGATTGGCTTTTTGCTGAAAATTTCAGATTTTTTATTTCCACAAATTTCATTTTTTGTTTTTGAAAACGGGCGGGCAAACTGAGTGCTTTGTACCATCTGAAAAGCAGGTGTATGCACCGGGATTTGTTCATCTTAAAGATTCAATCATGCGACTCGAACAACGAAATAAACACAGGCTCCTGGCATTGGCGGTTTTTCTGGCCATCGGTTTTGGCCAGCTGCAGGGGCAGGGTTGGGGGATCACGATCTTTCAACAAGGCGGCGGGGGCGGTGGGTTCGCCGCTGACGGCACCTACGTAACGGCCCTGACCGGATTCAAAGACAGCATCGGGTTTAACCTGAGCAATTTTGCCTCGACAACTTCCCGGTTCTATTTTCACCGCATCATCAATGGCCAGGCCTGGGAAATTGTTCCTGCAGGCCCGATCGACAACGATTTTCACCATTTTTCCCGGGCAGCCATTGCCCTTTCCAAAGACAGCGTCGTTGTGCTCGAGGAAGTGCTGGCCGAATCCGGCGGCATGCGCAAGGTTTACCTGACGCTTTTCCAGGCGATCGAAAATACGGGCATGCCGTCCCTCAGCCTTTCGCGGCTCTGGCATACGGAAATTTTCAGCGCGCCGGGCGATGCCTTCGCCAAAGAATTAGTGTTAACCCCCGGCGGCGGTTATGCGGCCTTGCTGGAAAAACAGGAAAACGGATCGCCCGATTTTCGGGATGTGGCCGTGGCCCAACTCGATGCGCAGGGTACTGTGATCTGGCTTCAGGACCTGGGCGAACCGGGCTTCGAATCAGCCGTAGGTCTGATCCCTGCGCCGCAAGGCGGGTATTTTGTTTTGAAAAACGCGGTTTCTGTGGCCGACACTTCCTTGCGGCAAATCCGGCTGGTCCGCCTCAACGCCGCCGGAACTGTTTTGGCCGAAACCAGCCTTACGCCCGCCGGTTCGGAACGGGCTACTGCCGTTACCGGCCTGGCCGACGGAAACCTCCTGCTTGCCGGCCTGGATCTGGCCGCTGGCCGGGAGTTGTTTCTTCGAAAAATTGCGCCCGACGGCAGCCAGCTTTGGCAACAAAATTTCCCCATGACCGACCGCGGGGCGGTGCTGAACGGCCTGGTTGAAGATCCCTCCGGCGACCTGGTGGGTACGGGTGTGGTGACCGACAGCCTCGCCCAGGAAACCGACGGCCTCCTGCTCAAAACAACCCCCGGCGGCCAACCCCTCTGGGAGCGCACGATCGGGCAGCAACAACGGCTGGAAGCCTTCAGCCGGATCGTTTTGTTTCCCGGCGGCGGCTATGTGCTGGGCGGCACCAACCGGCCTTCCACGCTGAACCACGCCTACATGGTGCGCACGGATGTAAACGGCATCGTCAAGGCCGGCGCTATCGAGGGCAATGTTTTTCAGGACATGGATGTGGATTGCAGCCAGTCTGCCGGTGATATACCACTTGAAAACTGGATCGTACACGCTTACCAGGACAGCCTGCATAGTTTTTTCGGCGATACCGACAGCCTGGGCAACTACCGCATCGAATGCGATACGGGCGACTATGTGGTCACACTCAGCCTTCCGACCATTACTGGGGCGCCTGCGCGAATGCGGTGCCGGTTTCGGTCGGTTACCTCGACACCGTGCAGCTCGATTTTGCTTTGCAGAGCCTGATCGATTGCCCTTACCTGACGGTCGATCATACCATTTCGCAGGCGCGGCCCTGCGACACCACGGTTTTTCACGGCCTACTGCAACCAGGGCACCGTTGTCGCTGAAGAAGCCTATCTGGAAATGACGCTCGACGGGGTATTTGACTTCCTCGATTCGGACATACCGCCTTCGGCTGTAAATGGCAACACGCTCACCTTCCCGCTGGGCGATATCCAACGGGGCGCCTGCGCCAATTTCACCTTTACGGCCTTTGTCAGCTGTGATGCACAGGCCGGCTTCGTCGCTTGCTCCGATGCGCATATTTTCCCCGACAGCCTGTGCATTCCGCCCGATCCCCTGTGGTCGGGAGCGCTGATTCAGGTGAAGGGAAACTGTAGCAACGACAGCGTGATTTTTCAACTGAAAAACATCGGAACCCAGTCGATGCAAGGCGCGTTGGACTACATCGTGATCGAAGATGCCGTGCTCCTGCAACAGGGGGCCTTCGACCTTGGCCAGGGCGAAACCATGAATATTTCACTGCTGGCCAACGGCACGACACTGCACCTGCTGGCCGAGCAGGAGCCCGGTGCGCCGGGCAACAGCCTGCCCATTGCTGCCGTGGAAGGCTGCGTGGGCAGTAGCGGCGCCACGCCCAGTACGGGTTTTTTCAACCAGTTTCCGCAAAACGACGCCGACCCGTTTTTGTCGAGCCTCTGCTGGGTGCTAACCAATTCTTACGACCCCAACGACAAACAGGCCTTTCCGACCGGCTTTTCCGACGAGCATTTTATTTTGGAAAATACCGAACTCGAATACCGCATCCGCTTTCAAAATACCGGCACGGACACCGCTTTTCGGGTTATTCTGCTCGATACGCTTTCCGCCTACCTCGATCCGGCTACCGTGCGCCCGGGCGCTTCCAGCCATCCGTACGAGTTTGAAATTGATGACCGGGGAGTGCTGCGTTTTACCTTTCCGGGTATCCGACTGCCGCAGGAAGCTGTCGATGTAGCAGGTTCGCAGGGATACGTTGATTTTCGCGTGGCGCAAAAGCGCGGAAATGTGCCGGGAACCGTCATTGAAAATTCGGCCGGCATTTATTTCGACTTCAACCTGCCGGTAATCACCAATACCACCTGGCATACCGTGCACGAGCCCCTGATACTGGTGCTGACCGATGCCGGGGCGGCGTCCGGTGGAGCTGGTGCGCTTCGGGTGTTCCCCAACCCGGCAGGTGCGGGGCCGGTGACGGTTGCGCTGCCGCCCGGCTGGTCGGGGGTGCATCAATTTTTGCTGATCGACCAGTTTGGCAAGGTGGTACGGTCGGCCGTGTTTACCGATGGAACATACCGCCTGCAACGCGACGGCCTTCCCGCCGGTATTTATTTTTTTCAGATTGAAAGCCGGGGGCAACGGAAAT
This sequence comes from Lewinellaceae bacterium, assembly GCA_016716135.1. Classification (GTDB taxonomy): domain Bacteria; phylum Bacteroidota; class Bacteroidia; order Chitinophagales; family Saprospiraceae; genus M3007. Next base: position 466,121 of record JADJWX010000005.1, read on the forward strand.
TCGCGGGCAAGGTTGTCTTTTTTGAATAGGCAACTCAGGTAGTGACAAGGCTTGAAAAAACCTGCCATGAAACCTGTGGCAAGCCACCATCCGTAAAAAAACGGGGGTGGCTTTGCTGCGTATTCCAATGCTGCACTGCGCCGGTTTTCCTATTTTTGCGCGCCACCCAAACAGAGGCCCACCATTTTGTCTGTCGCAACGCACCATTTTCAGGTCATCGTACCCTGCTACAACCCGCCCGAAGGTTGGGAACAGGCTTTGGCCGACCGGTTTGCACGCTTGCAGGAAGCGCTGGCCGGAGTGGCCGGCCAAACCACCCTGATGGTAGTCATCGACGGCGCCTCAGCCAATACCACTGCGGCGAATACGAACAGGCTTAAAGTCCTGATCCCGGGTGTACAGGTTATCCAGTATGCCGAAAACCGCGGAAAGGGCTTTGCCATGCGGCTGGGGGTACAGGCGGCCACTGCCGCGTTTTTATTGCTGACGGACATAGATTTTCCCTACACGACCGACAGCATGCGCAGGGTAGCCGATACCCTCCGGGAAAAAGGCGGTATCGTGGCGGGCAACCGCAGCACGGCCTATTACGCCAATGTACCGGCCTTCCGGCGCTGGCTTTCAAAGGGGCTGCGCTGGTTGCTGCGGCATGTGTTGCGCCAACCCATCGACGATTCCCAATGCGGGCTCAAGGGTTTCGACCCAAACGGCAAGGCGGTATTCCTGGAAACAACCATCGACCGTTTTTTATTCGACCTCGAATTTCTCATGCTCGCCAACGGCCGTGTGCCGGTGACGCCCGTGCCGGTAGAATTGCGCCCCGATATTGTGTTTACCAGCCTGGGTTGGAAAATACTGGCGGCTGAAAGCGGAAATTTTTTAAAATTACTGCTTCGAAAAATACTGGGCCGTAAACCTCATTCCTGAACATGTTGAACTGCTGACTTTCCACCCGTGGACAAACTTGAACATACGATTCACCATTTGCGCTCCCCTAAGCGCGCGTACACAATCTGGGGCCTGCTGTGTGTACTGCTGGTTTGTTCCGGCCTTATTTGGCTGAAACACGGCAACTGGATCGGCGAGGCCAACCAGTATTTTCTGGGCGGTTCGCCCGATGGATTCAAAAATTACATGACCAGTTTGTGGCATGTTCGGCACGACTCCGGCGCCGTGCACTATGAAGGCATGAACTACCCTTTCGGTGAGCATGTGTTGTTTACCGATAATCAACCCATCATCAGCGCGGCATTGCAGTGGTGGAGCCACCATGTTTCCGATATCACCGGTACGCAGGCCGGCGTGCTGAACCACATTCTGATCGTCTCCCTGTTGTTGGCATGCGCCGTAATTTTCCTGTTGTTGCGCAAGCTGCACATACCGCCCTGGTATGCCGGTCTGGTGGCGCTGGGCATGGTTTTTCTGAGCCCGCAGTACAACCGTTTCGACGGGCATTTTGCCTTGTCTTACAGCTGGATTTTCCCCCTGCTGCTGCTGCTGCTGTGCAATTACGAGGAGCGGTACAGCCGGCGCTACCAAAGCCTCCAGATCGGCGTTTTGCTATTCGTGGCGGCACAATTGCATTTTTATTATTTCGGCATTTCTGCGCTTTTTCTGGGCTTGTATACGGCGTACCAGTTGCTGCGCGATCCGTCGTGGCGCAATTTGCGGGTGCGGCTCAGCCATTTGGTTGTGATGGTGATCATACCGTTTGCCTTGCTCAATATTTGGGTGCATTGGGCCGACTATGCCGCCGACCGGCCGTCCAACCCCTACGGTTTTACCTACTACATCGGACAGTGGGAAGGTGTGTTTTTACCCTACGAATCCTTCCCCTTGTTCCAATGGATCGATACCCATATCGTGCCGATCCGGCGGGTGAACGAAGAAACCAAGGCCTATGCCGGGCTGGTGGCTTTTTTGTTTACGTTGTGGCTGCTGGTGTCCAGATTTCGCATGTTTGGCAAAAGTTGGGAAAGCGCGGCTTACCACCGGGTGCACAAGCATTACCTGCAGGGCATTTTTGTGGCGGCGCTGGTGCTGCTCGTTTTTGCCTGCGGCTTCCCTTTCGCCATTTCGGGGATGGAGTGGATGGTCGATTACATGGGCCCCCTGCGGCAGTTTCGCGGGCTTGGGCGTTTTACCTGGGCCTATTTTTATGTGATCAATGTGCTGGCGTTTTATGCGTTTTGGAACTGGAGCGCCCGTTTTGACGGATTTAAAGGTGGCAGGGCCAAATGGTTTCGCTGGGTGATCGCCCTGGCGCCGCTGCTGATCCTGTGCTGGGAAGCGTATACCTTCCAACGGCTGCGCCCCCTGCACCTGACGCCCAATATGGGCAAACGCGCAATAGCCGCTCCAAGCCCGGAGCATTGGTTGAACAAGGTGGACTTTTCCGCTTACCAGGCGCTGTTGCCGCTGCCGTATTACCATATCGGATCTGAAAATTTGTGGTGGGACCTCAACTATGAGCATTTTATCCGAACCCAAACCACCGCGCTCCATACCGGCGTGCCCGATATGGGTGTGTACATGAGCCGGACGTCTTGCAGCCAAACGGTTATTTCCGCGCAGTTTTTACTCGAGCCCTGCGTGGCGCCTGCCATGCTACAGGAACTACCCGACAACCGGCCGATCGCCGTGCTGGTACATCCGCCTTCCTGGGAAGATGTCCGCCGCCGGCACGCCCACCTCATCGAACCGGCGACGCTGGTGTTTGACAGCCCGGAAATGAAGGTTTTTTCCCTGAGCCCGGATGCGGTGCGCACTTATGTGCAAAGCCGCAGCGCCGCCGTGGAGCAGGAACGGCTTGCCCGCGCATCCCAACCGGAAGGGCAGTGGCAACTGTCGGCTCAAACCGGCCTGCCGTTTGTGCACCAATCGTATGATTCGCTGCAGTCGACTGCCCGGATTTTTCAGGGCAAAGGCGCCTTCAGCGGCAATATGGGCGACACCACCACGCTATGGCGCGGACCATTGCCCAAAGGCCGGTATGTCGTGAATTTCTGGATGTACGCCAACCAGGACCTCGGCATGAACCACGACTTGATGTTAGAGGAAAATGGCCTTGTGCAGGGCCACCAAATTCAATTCAGGCACGAGGGCATGCGTTTTTACATGAAAACCATCGTCAACAACTGGGGTTTGTTTGAACTGCCTATCGAGGTGCACGGCGACAATTCCCGGGTGCATATTTTTCTGTTTAAAAAAGGAACCGACCAAATCTTTTACCTCGACGAGGTGCTGCTCCGGCCACAAGAAACCGATGCCTATCGCCGGGAAACAGACTGGGTGGTGCGCAATAATTATTGGTACAAACTTTAGAGGTTAGTAACCTATTTCAATATGCAACTCCTGTTAAAAAACATACGCATCTGCTCCGGGCAGAAAATTGCCGGACCGCAGGATATCCGCATCAGCGACGGCATCATCCAGGCCATCGGGAAAAACCTGCCCATGGAACCCGGCGTACAGGAAATCAGCTTCCCCGGACAGGCATACGCCTCCGCGGGCTGGATGGATGTGGGCGTGCATACCGGCGACCCGGGCTACGAACACCGCGAAGACTTGCGCACAACCACGCAGGCCGCAGCAGCAGGCGGGTTTACGGCCATCGCCTGCGCGCCGAATACCTTGCCGGTGGTGGATTCCAAGGGATCCGTCGTGTACATTCAAAACAAAACCGCCGGATTGCCCGTATCGGTGTTCCCCATCGGCGCCATTTCAATTGGCGCGAAAGGCGCCGATCTGGCCGAACTTTACGACATGCATGCGGCGGGCGCCATCGCTTTTTCCGATGGCCGGATGCCGGTGCAGGACGCCGGGCTGCTGCTCCGCGCCTTGCAGTATGTGCAGGCTTTTCAGGGCCTTATCATGCACCAACCGCATCACAACAGTATCGCCGCCGGCGGGCAAATGCACGAGGGGCTCATCAGTACCCAACTGGGCATGCGCGGCATGGCAGCCCTGGCAGAAGAAGTTGCGGTACAACGCGACCTGAGCCTGCTGGAATACGCCGGGGGCCGCCTGCACCTGCACCTGGTGTCGACAAAAAAAGGGGTTGAAATGGTGCGGGCCGCCAAAGCCGCCGGGCTGCCGGTGACCGCTTCCGTGGCGGTGGCCAACCTTTGTTTTACGGATGAAGCCCTGGTCGATTTTGACAGCAACTGGAAAGTAAAACCGCCCCTGCGCGACGAAACGCATCGCCAGGCCCTGCTCGAAGGGCTCGCCGACGGCACCATCGATTTTATTTGTTCCAACCACACGCCCTGGGACCAGGAGATGAAAAATGTGGAGTTCCCCTTTGCCGAATTCGGCATGATCGGCCTGGAAACGGCCTTTGCGCTTTGCCGCACATTTTTGGAAAAAGAACTGCCGCTGGAACAGCTGGTTCAACGTTGGGCCGTCGGGCCGCGAACGGTGCTGGGCCTGCCGGTCCCCGAAATCAAACCCGGCGCCCCGGCTGAACTGACGCTGTTCGATCCGGAGCAAGCCTGGACGTTTGCGGAAAAGGACATCCGGTCGAAGTCGGTAAATACGCCGTTTGTCGGGCAAAAGTTTAAAGGAAAGGTGCTGGGAATTCTTAACAAGGGGCAATTGGAAGTTCGTGAATGAGTGCATTAACGCTCGTATTGCAGGATTTTTTCAAACAATGCGGTAGGCCCCAACTCTATTCCGCCTGTTCCAATCAGGGGGGGAATTAGCCTGGTAATCTCGTCTTGTGTTGATGTTTTGCAAATAGACTGTTATTAGCAAAAATCAAAAATAACCTGCCTCCGGTTGTTAATGGTTTTGCCCCTTTGATTAGTTCGGGCTACTTTAGACACCTTTACAGTTCGACAAGCCCAAGTTGTCTTTACCTTCCGTTCGCTTACCGATTTTATTTCCGACTTCGACACACCCAGACGTTCTTCTTTCTTCGCCGACACCGATGCGTTTTTTCTGAACCTGGCCATCCAATAAAGGATGGTTATGCGCTATTCCCCTGATTAATACTCGTTTATTCATTTTCCAAACCACCAACACCATGGCGCCTTTTAAAATCAACCTATTGCAAAAGAATGTTTTGCCCGTTATTAATGCGAAACTTTCTTTCTTTCTTTCTTTCTTTCTTTCTTTCTGTACTAAGTTTTCAACTTTTTACACCGCTCCTCTCTGCCCAATGTCTATCAAGCATTGAGTGTCCCAAAAGCATCAGTGTTCAATCCTTATCCCACTCCTACACGATTGGTCGGGGTGATTCTGTAGAGGTAACATTGATCCTATGTTTCACATCTGACTCTCCTGTGGATACAACTGTGGATATAAACTTATCGATTTTGGAAAGTGTTGATGAAGCATTCGTTATCGGCGGCGATTTTTCGGGCTCCGGAGAAGGCCTCGTCAATATCGAAGGAACATCCGATTGCATCGAGATTTCATTGATGCTTACGCCGATACTTCGCTGACGCCTGGCGAAGTCATTTCAATTCCGGTTTCTGTCGGGCTACCCTATGGTTTTTGCGACCTGTCGGATACTGCGTATTCAACCGTGCGTTTGTTTGTAATAGACCTGGCCGATTCCGAATGTGCATGCCCAACTGTCGATGGCAATGTAAATCTGAAAGGGAATAAATTACTTAGCGATGTTATGACATTTTTTGGCGGGCCAGGCTCGCCCCCATGTATTTATATCAATGGAACGCTCACCGTAGACATTCCCTCGTTTTATATTACAGAAAGTGAACTAATTCTCGGGCCCGGATCCCAGATCCATGTCAGACCTAATTCGAGCTTATACCTGAAAGACAATTACATTCATGGTTGCGATAAATTATGGAATACCATTTCCAAGGCCGGAGCCGGGGCGTTGTATGTTACAGACAACCGAATCGAAGACGGACAAGCCGGATTTCAGTTTATCGGGCCAACGGATGATGATAACGGCATACCAGTTGCGACGTTCAGGAACAATTTTTTCAATAAAAATTTTGTCGGCATTTCGAAAACCAATTTTGTTGAATCAGAAGTAATCTGGGAAACATTCTCAGGAAATGAATTTACCTGTGAGAACGAAACGTTATTGCCTACGGGTTTGCCTGTCTTTCCCGCTACTATACCGGTCGCCTCAATGGCATTTGCGGGCGTTTATATCGTCGGCCAAGGCAATACTGCGAATTTGAGCGGTCTTCCTGGTGATAATTTAAATCACTTTCATCACCTACAAAATGGGCTCATTGCGGATGCTGCGAATCTCATTGTAAGAAATACGAAGTTTAATAATATTCCAGTCAATACAGATTATCTATATACTACTCAAAATAAAATTGGAATTGGATATGGCATACACAACACCGCAGGAGTATTACAAATTGGCCAAGGCAAGTCATCTGCTACGCCAAGTTTTGATGCTGTTGATATTGGTATTTATTGCGGAGCCGGAAATATTGATATAGCAGAAAATAACATGCGGGAGATGAAAACCGGTGTAAAAATCAGAGGAGCAACCGGTACTCATTTAAATGTGTCCGATAACACAATTTATTGCGATGATTTTGGGGTGGACCTATTGAATACCGGGGTGTATCAACACATTACAATAAATCAAAACAAAATTGTCGTTGACACGGCGATAGGCTCTCCAAATGTAAACAAAGGCATAGGCATCAATATTCGATATACCGATGAAGCGCTGTTTCGGGGAGAAGTTAATTTAAATAGCATTTCTCTTCATGGACGAAATTTTGGAATTGCTGCCGGCATAATTGAGTCGGGGCGGTTTTGGAACAACGTGATTAATTTGCATACATCCGTTGCAGTTGCAGGAATAGGTCTCAATGGATCAAAAAATGCAGATGTATATTGCAATACCATCGGCGGGGTGTCGGGTGCTTACGATGCCGGAAAGAATGTCGGCATTAATGTCATTAAATCGCTTGGCTGTGCATACCAATGCAATACCATTAACTCGACAAGCGTAGGGATACGGTTCTCCGGGGTGTGTTCAGCGTCAACTGTTTCTCCTTACCCGGAAACGCGCATGCGGGGCAATTCTTTTGTTGATCATGGCTATGGTTTTATGATGCAGTCCGACGCGCTCTTTGGTTCATTTGGCAATCAAAGTCCTCATGCGCATGCTGGAAATACCTGGAGCGGTGATTATGAGGTTGACAGGGCTATTCATTATGGCACTCAAGACCAAATTTACTATTCAAAATTTCGGGTACACATTGATGATTTACCATACTACCCGCTCAGCGACGACTCAAACAATCCCAATGCGCCCATGCCGCCTACCCCTAATGCGCCCAGCTTTATATGGTTTGAAGTAATGGACGATAGCAATCCTTTTGGCTGCCCGGCAGAATGTGAACAACCAACTGCCGGATCAGTTCCAGACTCGATAGGCGCATTTGGCTTGGCAATCGCGCAGGACAGCTTGTCCCTCACCACCGAATTTGATGAAGCCATGAAAGAGACGCTCCGGCGCTATTTGTTTCGCTTTTTAGACGATAACCCTTCTTTGATCAGCCAGGACGCCGCGCTCGAAGAATTTTATTCAACTGAGGAGGCTTCCAACACGGGAGTCTTTACAACAATTGATCGGTTAAAGGAAGCAGCGCTAACCATTGATAGCTCCTCGGAAGTCCAATTACTTCTATGGGAATCTGCTATTGCCGGCAGACTCGATTCCATTCGTGTGGCCGGGGAAGCCTTCCCGTCCGAGCCGGACTCCAGTGATATTGCTGAATTTGGGGCACTACAGGTTGTATACATTGCGGAGATAGATTCCTTTATTCGCCTTCAACAGCAGCTTTTCTGTTCACTGCTTCCCGACAAAATTTCCCGATTAGATTCGGCCTGGGTTCTGAATGACGGAATTGAAGCAATCACCCAAATGCAATTGAATGAACAGATCGTAAACCAGTTATACCTTGAAAAAGCGGTCTGGGGCAATTTCAATTGGACGATATCTGAAAAAAACAATCTGGATACTATTGCAAATCAATGCCCCACACTCGGAGGGGATGCGGTTTTCAGGGCAAGAACTATGCTTGATGCGGCCGGTTACTGGGAGTTTTATAATGACGATTCTTTGTGCCAGATATCGTCCTCACGTCCGGTCGTTCAAATGGCATCACCCCAAAATCAAACCGGGCGCATATCGATATTTCCCAACCCTGCAACCGACCGGATTGTCATTCAATCAACCGAACCCTGGGCAGAGCAAGCCATTATTCTTATCACGGATATGGTTGGCAATCAGCTTATTCAAAGGCAAGGGCGGGAAGTACTTGACTCCTCAGGACAGGGTATCATATCGCTTTCCGGCTTACCTCCTGGCCTGTACTTTGTACATGTACTAGTACAAGGAAAGAATAGCCCGGTCAGCAAAAAAATCGTTAAAATTTAACCGCATTCCACTAGCGCTCACCATGGGGCAAGGATTTCCTTGCCCCAAATAATCTATTACAATGAAAACGCTATCTACTATATTTTTCTTGTCTTTTTTTGCTTTTTCCAATGCACAAAACCCCAGGTTTTCACCGCGACACGACAATATTTGGTTAATGGGGTATGATAGCTATGGCTCGCTTAATTTTGGTGGCACGCGAATCGATTTTTCTACTAATCCACCGATGATTACGCGAGAAGATAGAGAGATGGATTTCGATGGGACAGATGCCTGCACGAGCGATATTACAGGGCAACTATTATTTTATACGAACGGATACTACATCGCTAATGCACTAAATGATACTATGTTGGGTGGAGAGCAAATCAATCCTGACCCTACTGCATTGCAAAACAGATTATATCAAGGCGTCTTGCCGCTGCCTTTTCCTAACCACAGTTCACAGTATTTCTTAATTCATGAGGTCAGTACGTGGGAACCTAGTATGTATAGTTTTCGCAAAATATTTCGCTGCCTGTATTCAAAGATCGATATGGATGGGGACAATGGACTAGGAGAGGTAATTGAAGCGAACAGGATTTTTTTGAAAGACACCCTTTGTTACGGGAAACTTACCGCCTGCAAACATGCCAATGGGCGGGATTGGTGGTTGTTAATTCCCAAATGGAATAGTGCGGTATTTTTTACTTTTTTATTGACACCGGAAGGTTTAACATCGCATGGTACTCAAACAATTGGTTCAATACCTATATCGAATGCCGGTCAAGCAGTATTTTCTCCTGATGGATCAAAATACGTTAAATATAATTCCGTAGGAGGTAGTTTAGGTGGATGGCTAGATGTATATGATTTTGATAGGTGCAGCGGTATTTTAAGTAATTGGCAAACCAAATATTTTGACCCTTCCGGCGCTCCTGGTGTAGCGATTTCTCCTAATTCAAGGTATTTGTACTTGTCTAACGGACATTGGCTATATCAATATGATCTGCATGCAGATGATATTATTGCCAGCGAAAATTTACTAGGGACCTATGACGGCTTCATGTCTCCAGTCAATACCTTCTTTTTCCTTTTGCAATTAGCGCCAAATGGCAAATTATACATGAACAGCGCCGCAACTGTCAACACCATGCATATCGTACACCAGCCGGACCTACCCGGTGCAGCCTGCCGCTTCGAGCAACATGGTGTTCAACTCCCCACTCTGAACAACTGGAGCATGCCCAACTTCCCCAACTACCGCCTCGGCCCCCTCGACGGCTCACCCTGCGATACCCTTGGCCTGGACAACTTGCCTGCCGCGCATTTCCGTTGGGAGTTCTGGGATACGCTCACGCCGCTGAATGTCAGCTTCACCGATTTATCTATTTACGAACCCGCCACCTGGCTGTGGGATTTTGGCGACGGCGACGGCAGCACGGAAAAAGACCCGGAGCATTTGTACCCGGCGCCGGGTGTCTACACGGTGTGCCTGAAAGTCAGCAATGGAAATGGTGCAGACTCGATCTGTTATCCGGTCACCGTCGGGGTTTCTTCGGAAAAGGAGGCTGTGCCAGCCGGTTTAGACGTCGCAGTGGCGCCCAATCCCTTTCAGTCGGTGCTGGCATTTTCAGTCCCGGCAGTCGAAGCTTGGCAGCGCGTGGATATCGTGCTGCGCGATATGGCCGGGCGCACGGTAGCCCAAACGGCATGGCGCGGGGCGCATTCGGACTGGCAGTTGGGGCACTTGCCGCGCGGGGTGTATGTGTATGAACTCTGGACGGACGATGGGCGGCGGGCGGTTGGAAGGGTTTTGAAGAAATAAAGTCGATTGTTATGCTTGCGTTTTTTATCAAAAGGGAAACAGGATAACATATCTTTAAAGTTTCCCGTAAAATACCAACCAACTTTTGCAGTTTACACAACCGGTTGGGGCCTATGTTCCCTTGCCGGATTTTTTTAACCAATCACCAGGACAACCCGCCCACCCGTACATGAAAAAATTTACACTCGCCATTTTCCTTTTCAGCACACCTGTTTTTTTTAGTTCTTGCGACACCTTGCAACAAATTGCCAACGAAGCCCTGAGCGAACCCTCGCTGGCGGAGATCGGCCAGGGTTTGAAAGCGGCCCTGAACAATGGCGTCAGCAAGGGCGTCAACACACTTTCGGCCCGCGATGGCTATTTCAAAAGCGCGTACAAAATTCTGCTGCCTGCGGATGCCCGCCGGGTTACCGAAAAACTGAAAGTTGTGCCCGGATTTACAAACCTGGAAAACGAGCTCCTTGAAAAGATCAACCGCGGCGCCGAAGATGCCGCCAAAGAAGCCGGGCCCATTTTTGTGACCGCCATCCGCGGCATGAGTTTCCAGGATGCCACCAACATTCTCATGGGCGCCGACAACGCCGCAACGCAGTACCTGCACAAAACGACCTACGATCAGTTGTACGAAAAATTCAACCCCAAAATCGTGGTCGCACTCGACAAGATCGGCGCCAACGACCTGTGGAAAAAAGCCGCCGACGCCTACAACAAAATTCCGCTGGTCACCAAGGTCAACAACGACTTCGACGATTATGTGACCACTGAGGCACTCAAAGGCCTTTTTTCAAAAATTGAAGAAGAGGAAAAAAATATCCGCCGCAACCCGGTAGCCCGTACGACCAGCCTGCTCAAAAAAGTGTTTTCAAAACAGGATACCAACCGAAAATAAATTTGCGGTACTGTTACCCACAGCCGCGTAACCCGTATCAATAACGTTCAACTAAACAACTATGAAAAAAATAGCACTCACCTTTCTGATGGCCATCGTGGCAATGGCCGGCGCCAATGCTCAAATTCTTAAAAAACTGCAAAAAGGCGCCGAAGGCCTGATCGGCGGCGGCGATCTCAGCACCGCCGAAATCGGCCAGGGCCTCAAAGACGCGCTCAACAAAGGCGTTGAAAAAGGCGTGGACGAATTGTCGGCCACCGACGGGTATTTTAAACATGCCGTGTACAAAATCCTGCTGCCCGAAGAGGCGCAAAGCGTGGTGTCCAAACTCAAAAACGTGCCCGGCTTTGCCAACCTGGAGGCCGACCTGATTGAAAAAATGAACCGCGGCGCTGAAAATGCCGCCAAGGAAGCCGGCCCCATCTTTGCCAACGCCATCACCAGCATGACCATCGCCGACGCCATGGACATCCTCATGGGCGCCGATAACTCGGCCACGGTGTACCTGCGCAAAACGACCTTCGATCAGCTGTACGGCAAATTCAATCCCGTGATCGTGAAAGCTCTCGACGAGATCGGCGCCAACGACCTCTGGCGCAACGCTTCCAATGCGTACAACAAAATTCCCTTCGTCACCAAAGTCAACAATGATCTCGACGACCACGTGACGACCAAGGCGCTCGACGGTATGTTCGGCAAGGTTCAGGAAAAAGAAAAGGACATCCGCCGCAACCCGGCAGCGCGGACTTCAGAGTTGCTCAAGAAGGTATTTTCGAAGCAGGACAGCAACCGGAAGTAATTTTTTATAGGTCGAAGTAATTTAAACTCATGCTTCACCATTAATCCGAAAATTACTTTTAGCTGAATCAAATCCGCGGTATCCGCGTTCCAATCGCTCTACGTTCTGAACCCTCCTTTGGATTTCCTGGCGAACAGGAATAGGACGCGGATGAGGCGGATTCGCCTGCGGCGAAACGCGGATTTTCGCGGATTTGATTCCGGCTAGGGCAGGCGAGGCGATTAAAGTTTAAATCACCTCCAATGACCCTAATGACTCAAAATGACCCCAAATCCCCATCACTCCACCTTGAGCGGACGCACCTGGCCATCAGGCGTCAGCCAGATAAATTCTTTTTTGACGACTGTTTTCTCTTCCGGCTTATACGGCTTGAGCGTGTAGCGGGCGATCAGGTTGTAGGAAAACTGCACGGCAGGTTCCAGAATTTCCGGGTTGAGCACAATGTCGTAGTCGTTGGCCGGGATGGCATTGTAGAACCGGCTGACCGGTTTGTCGGCTGTGGTAACCACGGCACTTTTACTGTTTTCATCGAGGCGTTGGGTGCTGAATGCCTGGTAGCTTTCGTAGCGGTTGATCGGGTAGGCCACCCAGGCATTTTCGGCGGTGATGAGGTAGGCGGAATCGAGTTGTAGTCCAATTTCGTTGTACTTGGCTTCGATGTCGTTCAGGTAAGCAAAAGTAGCCGCACGCAACTCCCGGTACACTTTGTTGGGGTCTTTGATAAAATAATCGACTTTGACGATGTCGTAAATTTCCTGCTGCGCAGCGGCGGTCACGATGTCGTCAAGCAGGCCCGGGTTGTCGTAGCGGATGTGTACGTTTTTCTGCAATTCAAAACCCTTCGGGATCTCCGTGTAGGATTTTTTGGAAAACAATTTTTTCTCCACATCGTACTCGTAGCGGGGCAGAAAGTTGACCATGTCCACATAAATCGCTTCCCGGGGTATGTCCAGGTTTTTGAGTGAGGCCAGAAATCCGTCGAGCCGGCTGTTGAGCAGTTTGTTGGTTTCGTCGGCTGTTTTTCCCAATTGAAGGACACTGAAAATGGCGGTGTACGAATCGGCGCGTTGGTTGGACAGTGCGTTGATGCTGACTTCCAGGATGTTGTCGGCTTGCAGGCGCGCACTTTTGGGCACAGCCCGGAATTGGGCGCTGGGCTGGATGTTTTGGTATTGCATTTGGTTTTGTTCGCCGTAGTTGCCCATTACCTGGGCGTTGAGCGGCATGGCAGCACCGAGTAAAAAGGCGCAAAAAAGAAGGGCACTGTGTTTCATACGTACGGGTGTTTTAGTTTGGTTTCAAACGTTAAAAAGGGTGGTGTATTTCGCGCAAACTCGTCCTACGGCTTCCGCGTACTCGTCCTACGGCTTCAAGCCGTAGGACGAGTAGCAAGAATGTTGTTTAAACTTTTTTGCAAATAAATTCCGAAGGACTAAACAGAACAAACGAAACTACTGTTAAACGATCGTCTTTGCCCAAGCGGCTATTCATTTCACCAACCAATTTTCCCTTTTACCATGGCAGAACTCCTGATCAATGGCCACCATTTGGCCAGCCCCGATGCTGACGAAATGGGCGATTTGCATGTCGCCACTTCCGCGGATACGCCCTTGCACGCCCATGCTTTTGACCTGACGGATTCGGAAAAAATTGCACAGATCAGCGACCGGTTTGCCGAGATTATGGAAATCCTCGGTCTTGACCTGACCGACGACAGCCTGCGCGGCACGCCCAAGCGCGTGGCCAAAATGTACGTGCAGGAAATTTTTCGGGGTCTCAAACCGGCAAACAAACCGGTAGCCACCACTTTTGAAAATAAATACCAGTACCGCCGCCTGGTCATTGAGCGCAATATTCCCTTGCAAAGCACCTGCGAGCACCACTTCCAGCCGATTTTTGGCGTGGCGCACATCGCCTATATCCCCAATAACAAAGTGATCGGCCTGTCGAAACTCAACCGCATTGCCGACTACTACGCCCGCCGCCCGCAGGTACAGGAACGGCTGACCATTCAGATTGCGGAGGAACTGAAACGCACCCTGCAAACGGAAGACGTGGCCGTGTACATCGATGCCAAACACATGTGCGTGCAAGCCCGCGGTGTGGAGCACCACGGCGCCAGCACCATTACGGCGGAGTATTCCGGCAAATTTTTGAATGAAACAACGCGGCAGGAGTTTTTGATGGCGATTCATTCACGCATGCCGGAGTAGGGGTTTGATCCTGTGGTAGTCACCCCCCCCTCACATGGTTCCCAACGAAAATCCAAACAAGTACTAGTTTTGCAGCATGTCTGCAGAAATCAGCCTGGCCGTAGATGCTGTCGTGTTCGGGTATGCCGAACAACAGTTGCAGTTGTTGCTCATCCGGCGCAACATTCCACCCTTTGCGGGACAATGGGCGCTGCCCGGCGGCCGCGTGCTGCCGGACGAATCGCTCGAAGCCGCCGTGGAGCGCGAACTGCGTGAAGAAACCGGCGTCGATATCAATTACCTGGAGCAGCTCTACACCTTCGGCCAACCCGGCCGCGACCCGCGCAACCGTGTGGTATCCGTAGCCTACTTTGCCCTCGTCAATCCAAAACAATTCAAACTGGCTGCCGCAACAGATGCCGCCGATGCGCACTGGTTTTCCTGCAAGGAACTGCCGCCGCTTGCTTTTGACCACGGGCAAATCGTTGCCTATGCCCTCCAACGCCTCCGCGCCAAACTCAGCTACGAACCGGTTGGCCTCAACCTGCTCAACCGCGACTTCCTGTTTTCCGACCTGGAAAAACTCTACGAGTCCATTCTGGACCGGAAAATTGACCGGCGCAACTTCCGGAAAAAGTTCCTCAGTTTTGGCATCCTGACCGAAACCTCCCTTGCCCACAGTGGCCGAAAAGGCCGGCCCGGCACCCTGTTCCGCTTCGATGTGGAAAAATTTCAGGCACTTAAAAAAGCGGGAATACTCTTCGAAATCAAGTAGTTAGGTTTGGCGCTTTTAAATTTGTGTAATTTTTACGCAAAAAAAATTGCGCGGCAGGATTTTTGATCTTTAATTTGCGTAAAAATTACACAAATAAAAAATCTGCCATCATGTTTGGAATTCAATATGCTTCGTTCGACGCTGCCACCCATGTCTTGCACTACCAGAAAGGCCGGATCGTTCGCGAAGGCCGCGGCCTGTCGTTCTTTTACTTCGCTCCGACCAGTTCGATTGTTGCCATCCCCGTCAGCAGTAACGACCTGCCTTTTATTTTCAGCGAAACCACCCTGGATTACCAGACCGTCAATATCCAGGGGCAGATCACCTTCAAGGTCGGCGCCCCGGAAAAATTGGCCGACATCCTCGATTTTACCATTGACAGCGACGGCCGCTATAAGAAAAACGACATGGAAAAGCTGAACCAGCGCATCATCAACGAAGCGCACACCTCCATTTCGGCATTTATCCACAGCATCGGCCTGAAGGAAGCCATTCGGTCGGCCAAGGCTGCGGAAACCCGGATTTCGGAAAGCCTCATGCGGTCGGAAGCGATCAAAATGCTGGGCATCGACATCCTGGCCGCCAGCATTCTGGCCATCAATGCCACGCCGGAAATGACACGCGCGCTGGAAACCGAAACCCGGGAGCGCCTGCAGCAGGAAGCCGATCAGGCCATCTACGAACGCCGGAATTTTGCTGTGGAACAGGAGCGAAAGATCAAGGAAAGCGAACTGAATACCGAAATCGCCGTGGAAGAGAAGAAAAAACAAAAGGCCGAAAAGCAGGCGGAACTAAAGGTGCAGGAAGCCGAAAATGAACGCAAACTGCGGGAAATGCTCGTCCAGGCAGATATTTCCGTTGAAAACCAACGCAAACAATTCCTTGAGCAAAAAACGGCAAACGACAAAGCCGAGGCCGACGCCCGGGGATACATGCTCGAGACTACGTTGAAACCATACCGCGACATGGACTGGAGGACCCTCATGGCGCTTTCCGGCCCGGCCGACCCCGGCGCGAACATTGCGCTGGCTTTCCGGCAACTGGCCGAGAACGCTGATAAAATCGGCAACCTGAACATCAGTCCGGACCTGCTGGAATCGCTTTTGAACCACACCCAAGCTACCCAAAAATGAAGCCCGAATACGCGATCATCGTAAAAAACAAAACGCGGCTGGAAACCCTAATCGAGCGCTTCAATACCAAAGCGCAGGCCCGGTTTTACATCGAACGGCTTGGGGGCGACTTTGCGGATTACGAAGCGGAACATGAAACATTCCACCAGTCGCTGGCTTCCTTGCAGCAGCAACTCAGCACCGTTATCCGGCACAAGATCGTGGAGCGCCATTTTTTGCCTTCGTACATTTTTTCGGAAAAAAACCTCCTCGTCGTGATCGGGCAGGACGGTCTGGTGGCCAACACAGCCAAATACTCCAACGGCTTGCCCATTGTAGCCGTCAACCCCGACAAATCAAGGTACGACGGCGTCTTGCTGCCCTTCGAGCCTCTGATTTTCTGACCGGAGTAGCGCAGGTGCTCCGGAATGATTACCGGCGCGGACCGCCCGTTTTGCGGAGGCGCGCCTGAACGACGGACAAACGTTACTGGCCTTCAATGAACTGTTTATTGGCGCTGCCACGCATGTTTCTGCCCGCTACAGGATTGGTTTTAACCGGCAGTCGGAGGAGCAGTCGTCCAGCGGAATGATTGTGTCCACGCGTGCCGGCTCTACAGGATGGCTCAGTTCGGTGTTCAATATGGCCAACGGCCTGGCGGGCGCCTTCGGCGACGCTGCCTCTTTGCGGCAGCCTGTGGTTTCCGACAACGAACTGCTGTTTGCCGTGCGGGAACCCTTCATCAGCGTGCGCACCCAGGCCAATATCACTGCCGGCATTTTGCGCGACAAGTCCACTCTGACCCTCCATTCGCTCATGCCGGCCAACGGCGTCATTTTCAGCGACGGGATCGAAACCGACTTTCTGCCGTTCAACAGCGGTGCTGTAGCCACGATCGGCCTGGCGGAGGGGGGCGCTTGTTTGGTGGAGCCGGGAGGAATATAGGCGTCGATTTGTTTTTTGTTTTATGAAAACACAAAATCAGGTCCCGTTTCACCAGGCCGAATCGCGTAGTCATTCCGGCCGTTCATATTGATCAAGCCCGGTATTCCTTCCAAGTAGGGCGGAATTGCAAAGTGTGCACCACTGGGGCCGCCTTTGGGTGCATCAGGTTGGTGCCGGCTTTGAATTGGTTGTTGATAAAGGATGCTTGCCCTCGAATATCTTGGTCGACAAAATCTACGAATTTTTCGAAAATGTTGTCTTTAGATTGAATTCATGGTAATACCACCACAACAAAAGTCTGCACTGTCATAGAAATAACATCCTTCAATGTGCTTCTTTAAAGGTAAACGTGCTTAGCGTGACCCTTCCATGAAAATATGCAACCTTTGAATGTTAATTTTCCCTATGATAGACAGACCAAGAGACAACATTTTCAAGAAAAACACAATCATAAAATGAAATTCCAGTGAGGATGTCAAAACCCTCATTTTGCAAAGCGCTAAGTTCCAGTGTATCTTTTATAGTACTATCTTTAAGGGTTTGGGTACTTTTTAATATTTCAAGTGCTTCTTGTGCAGAAATGGTTATCATGTATAGATAGTTAAGGTTTCCAAAAACTTGAAATTTCAACTTTGGTTGGCCCTACGTCTGCGTGGCGACGAAAATTTTACCTTAAATTCATTCCATGAACGACAATGTCCCTGGTTCGCACTTCACCTATAGCCATCCCGGCAGCCAACCCATCATCGTGAATTTTTTATAAACGTCAAATAACAAATTATCTACACCGCCTTGGCGGCATCTATTGCCGGATTCAAATCTGGCAAATGACCAGGTTTCTTCCTGAAAATATGCGGGTTTTTTAGTTCCTTATTTAAATTATTTCGCAATCCTCGTGCAAACTCTAAATGCTTGGCCGCCGTCGAACGGATTGAACCAACTTCTCAAAAAAAACAAAAACCGCCCGGTACAAACACACTGCGTCGGGCGGTTTTATGTTTCAAAAAAGCAAACCATTGTTCACCAAGTAAGGCGCTTAGCCACCGCCGCTCAATTCAACAGACTCTCCGGCTTCATGGCATACCAGCGGGTCAAACTGTATGCCAGTCAATTTAGCATCCATAATAGCTTCTTTGAGCCGTTCGGAAACATAGAACCAGCCGCCACTTATATAATAATAAAAGCGGAATAAATCAAATTTCGGCTGGCCAGGTTTATTGAAATCCGCTCTTGGCTTTAAAACTTTTCCATTTGCTGAATCATAATATTCTAAAGCAGTTTTGACCTTAAATGTTCTTCGCTCTGAATCATTGACATCATAAAAACTACAATTTTCCCAATCGAAAAATTCGTCATCCCGCGGAGTGTTTAGATAGATTAAATAGTAGTCTATTACTCCATGTGGAGTATGCACTTGTTCCACAAAGAATTGAAAATCATCTATCCTAGATTGTCTTAGCAGATCGAATAGCCGCCTGCTTACCATTAGGTATTTAGCAATATTACTAGAGCTAAGTAAATCTGTTGGTTTAGCCAGGTCCTTTAATATGAATTTTGGAAAAATTACCTTAAAAGATATTGGGCCTTTAAGGGGGGTTTTGAAACACTTTCTGGTCCCCAGTAATCAAAATTTTCCCACCATTCAGTTTGTACTTGGGGAACTCATAGCCAATATCTTCTATGTTAGAAGAGTTCGATAATCTGAATACATTTATCATGGAACAGTCGGTATTTGAACAGTGGACAAATTTAAATCATTAATAGACTTGTTTGGCTAAGAGAATCAGTGAGTTATCAAGTTAAAGCTCCAAAGACCAGCACAAATACCGACGATAGAATCATAGAGCGCCGAATCGCGTAGTCATTCCGGCCGTTCATACTGATCAAGCCCGGTATTCCCTTCCAAGTAGGGCGGAATTGCAAAGTGGGCACCACTGGGGCCGCCTTTGGGGTGCATCAGGTTGGTGCCGGCTAAGAATCTGTTGTTTGTAAAAAAAGCCGCGTCCTTAAAATCTTGATCCTGGAAATCCACAAACGCCTCAAAAACATTATTCAGAAAAGACACTTTTCCAAAAATGCTACCACAATCCATATCCGAATTGTTTAAAAAGCGGCTCCCATCTATATCCAGACTATTATAAATTGTTAAGGCATGGAAAACAAACAA
This sequence comes from Lewinellaceae bacterium, assembly GCA_016716135.1. Taxonomy (GTDB): domain Bacteria; phylum Bacteroidota; class Bacteroidia; order Chitinophagales; family Saprospiraceae; genus M3007. Next base: position 485,199 of record JADJWX010000005.1, read on the forward strand.
GCCATTGAACACACAATTTTTCAGCATTATACTACCAAAGTAGTCACCTAAATGAGCGACAAAATTCTTATTAAATATGCAGTTTTCTATACGTATATTTAAATTGAATTTTTCCTGCGAGTCTAATAAAAAATTGAATATAAAGTCATCTGAAAAATCTTTGCCAAGGAGTACTTGATTACTTCGGATAATATCCAGACCTTCTTTTGACGAGATATTTTGGTTCATAAAGATTGTTTTACGGTTTCCAGAAATTACTTACAATTACGCGAACAGACCCAGATTCAGGATCAATGTTTTTTACCAATGTAGCCCTCAAAGAAACTCCATGGAGAATGAAATCGACTGACTGTGCTGCTCCATTTAGCACTAAATTTGTTGCCAAGCCATCATTGTGTACCTTTTGGTAGACATCAAAAACTAGATTACTCTGTCCCACCTGCGGCATCTATTGCCAGATTCAAATCTGGCAATAGACCAGGTTTCTTCCTGAAAACATGCGGGTTTTTTAGTTCCTTATTTAAATTATTCGCAATCCTCGCGCAAATTCTAGATGCTTGGCCGCCGTCGAACGGATTGAACTAGCTTCCCCAAAAAACAAAAACCGCCCGGTACAAGCACATGCACCGGGTGGTTTTCATTTTATCAAAACACAAAATCAGGTCCCGTTTCACCGGACCGAATCGCGTAATCATTCCGGCCGTTCATATTGATCAAGCCCGGTATCTCTTGCTCTTTCGAGTCTTCAGACTCGAAAGCCATATCACTCGGACTTTGTCCGTACATCAAAATCAGAAATGCGGACAAAGTCCGCTCAATATTTGGGCGAGTCTGAAGACTTCGCCCAGCAGGGAAACGCAATAAAATCGCGGATCGAGTTGGCGCCGTGCATCACCGAAGCCAGGCGGTCGAATCCAAAAGCAATGCCTCCGTGCGGCGGCGCGCCATACTCGAAAGCGCCGAGCAGGAAGCCGAACTGCGCTTCGGCTTGCTCCGGGCGTGAAACCTGCTGATATTTTTGGTGAGTCTGGAGGTATTGGCATTCAACTAAAAAACCGCCCGGCGCAAAGACTCTTGCACCGGGCGATTTACTTTTTGTCTAAAAACAAGGGGCGGCAGCCAACTCTACCGGATGAGTAATCGACGGGCTTCTTGCCAAACTCATACTTGTCAATCAATATCCTCAGTACGGAAACATAGTAAACGATCAAGGCGTATTCCCGAAATTTTAGCATTTACCATTGCTCCTTTAAGTCTGGTTGAAACATAAAAACGATTTCCTCCATTAAAATATCTACACCTAAAAAGATCAAAGGATGGTTGATTAGGCTTAATCACAAGTCGCTCTGATTTCAATACCTTTCCATTGGCCGATTGGTATAATCTTTGCATCAATAACAGAAAAAACCTTTTTCTCAGGATCATTTACATCAAAAAAAACTCTTTTCCAGTCAATAAAATCATCATCTCGAGGTGTAGTCAGGTAAAGCAAATAATAATCAATTGCTCCAGTAGGTGTATGCACCTTTTCAGTAAAACATTGAAAATCATCTATGTTGAAGTTCTGAAATAGCATTATTAGCCTTTAGCTCACCATTAAGTACCTACTGGTATTACTTGCACTAAGCATATCCGTCAAGTTAGCCCCCGGTTTCAGTGTAAATCCTGGAAACTCAACCTTAAAAGGTATCTTACCTGATAATGGAGTACTATTTACGCTTGTTTTACCCCAAAAGTCCTTTCCATTCCAATCTTCTTCTATTTGTGGGAATTCGTAACCAGTATCATTTATATCAGCCGCGTTAGATAATTTATATATTTCTATCATGGTACAACTGGTATTGGAACACTTGATAAGTCTAATAAATTGATCTTGGTTGTGGGATATGAAGTAATTACATTGGCAATAGAATTTTGCAACTGAATCAACTTGGTACTTGCAACATTCGCTGGCACATTACCAACTCCATAATGGGTTTCTAAAGCCTCCCACAGATTATCCATTTTCGACAATACCTGATTATTATACTGAGGGTGATTAGCATGTGTTCCATTGGGATTAGTGTCGATACGATATTTTTCTAATTCCATTCCATTCTTGTGATGGTTCATATGATATGGTACAGACTTTGAGTCAGCTGCTTTTTGGACAATATTCCTATTTGAAAGATCCCAAGGAATTATATGATGCGCCTCATGATTAGGGTTCGTAATATTTAGCACTTGTCTTAAATCTCCGGCTTGCCAAAAGTAAAAAGATTACCGACTTTTGGTGACCTGCAACTGATGTACTATTCCATCAATTGCAGAAATCCAACCATTTTTTCCCGTGACTCCACCCAGCAATAGGGATTGTTGCAGCAAAACTCAATGCCGCATCAACTTCATTCCCTTCCAGAATGTAAACTACGCCATTAACCAGGTCGCAAGGTTCTCCGCCCGCAGGAATTAAGCCGCAAATATCTAATGCGGTATGCACTACTCCAGATAAACAACGCCAGGATTGTCCGAGTAAACTTGCCAGGAAGCCCAATCTGGATGTTGAGCACGTATAATTGCACAATTATGTAAAAAAATATGGCTACAAGGCGGGTCAAGGTAGTTAATCTGGCCCAATTGCTGGAAAGGTCCCCTGTTTTATCAAATCAAGCAGACTTTTGGCTGATGCCATAGCGTGCTGATCGTTTGAATGGCTATTCAGAAAACTTTGAATGGTCGATGGCAAACCCAGATTATCCGTAAGCTTGCAACTTCTGGCAGTAAAAAGCCCCAGTGACATGTTAACCTTTTCACCGCGCATACACCTGCCCATTCAAAATCAAAAACTCCAAAACGCCCTGCCGTCAGCCCATGCGCTGCCGCAAAAGCCAACACCTCTTTTTCAGACACTCCGGGTCACTCCCCAGTTGGTAAGCCTGGTACATGACCGGAAACAAAACTTACCTGGTTTAGCAAGGTGGAATTCGGCGGGAGTTAATGGGAAGTGATGGAACAACTCGATGAGTTGCTGTAGTTGCTCAGCCGTAAACCCCTTCGGGCAATTCAATCGTCGCGTTTGGATCGAAAAACTCTTATGAAAAATTCTGGACATAGTTTGGCCAATAACCGGTATTGACGTTGTTGGGATTGCCGAAGCCCGCCGCCGCCGTTATTATTCCCGGTTCACCGGAGGGATTATTAGGTGGATTGGTTCCTGATGGCTCATTCGTTCCACCGCCAGCACAATGCCAAAGGTAAATATTTTGTAACCCACTCGCAATGCGGGCTGAGGCGACATCAACACAAATGTATTCTGGTAAATAACAGTTGCTTCAATATAGTCTTCGCACCTATCGGTTGTGGACGGATTTGTTTGATCAATACTAAAAGAGTCGGTAGCGGCAACTACCAGTGCCCGAATCAACCAGAATAGCATATCTGAAATTTTGGCCAATATCATAGTAAACGTACGCGCCGGTGAAGGTGTTAAAAATCCAACAACCCGCTAACAGCGTCGTGATGACTTGAATCGTTTCGTCACGTAAACCACCAGGTCGGCAGCAATAGAATCTTGCCCTGTCTTACTGAACTGAAGTTTGCACCAACCCCGCCGTCATTATAGGCATGCATGGCACTGTCCGGCAGTGGAACTGTGATCACATCCCGGCCGGTTAGTGACTGCCCGGCAGAACCGGAACTCCCATTCCGGGTCCATTTCGATAAACTTGTTTCGTCCAATGAGTTGGTCGCAACAGCCTGCACGGAGGCAAAATACACCATCGCCTCCCGCCAACGGAATCGGGTAATTCCGGCGCAGCCAAAGCACCGAGCAGGCTGAACTACCGCCGGTTCCCGGCGGTCTTTCGCAGGAAGCCCTTGCCTGGAAAGCAGATTTGGAACTCTAGCCAGATTAGCCGCATCGAACGGGGCGTGATCAATACCAGCGTAAGCCAGCTTTTTCAGCATTGCCGAAGCCTTGGAGGTGCCGATGGCCGCTATTTGAGTTTGAAATACCTAAAACGGATTGAACCGGCTTCTCCAAAGAACAAAAAACCGCCCGGCGCATAACACATGCACCGGCGGTTCAATTTTTCAAAAAAAACAGCCGTTTATTTCACTGCGCCAAAACCGTTGGCCACAGCATCCCAGTTCACTACATTCCACCACGCTTCCAGGTAATCACCACGGCGGTTTTGGTAGTTGAGGTAATAGGCATGCTCCCACACGTCGAGGCCGAGGATGGGTTGGCCGGCTTTGTTCGGCGAGGTCCATCAGCGGGTTGTCCTGGTTGGGGGTGCTGGTGATGAACAGGCCGCCGTCTTCGCCGACGCAGCCAGGCCCAGCCGGAGCCGAAGCGGCTAGCGGCAGCAGCGCCAAACTGTGTTTAAATTCGTCGAACTCTTGCCCTCCAGCTCGGTACCCTGAACGGCGTTATTCAGGTTGTTCACATAGCCCGCATGGTGTTTGCCGTGGTGGATTTCCATGGTGCGCGCATCGATGTGCGGTTCGAGGGAGGCTGGAGCATAAGGTAGTCAGGAAGTGTAAATGCCATATTGGTAATTAGAAATTTGAAAGTGAAAAGGAAGATTGGCTGTTGGATTTTGGCCGTTGGCTGATTCCGGGGATGGGCCTGTTGAGTTTATAAAGAACCTAAGTTCAATAACGGAGCACAACCAACAGCCAAGAACCAAAAACGAACAGCCAAAAAGGTAACAGCCCCGAAGGTAAGAAGTTCAGTCCTTGCAAAAAAGATCAGCGCCCGGTGTTCTCTGTCGAACAACGGGCGCGTGATACGGAAGAATAGTGTTTGTTCGCCTGCATCGCCGGATTAATGGTTGTGTGCTGCTCAGAGGGCGATGCTGCCTAGGGTGTGAACCAAGCGGCTTGGGACGCCGCACGGAATAGTGCTTTTGAGGGTCACCCGGGCTAAAGCGCCTATCCGGTTCCGTTATCTTCAACCAGCAGGGCGAGACATTAACGGTACGCGTGAGCTGGACCAGGATTTCGATGGCGCCGGCGTGCTTCAGGCTGTTTTGCAGCAATTTCCTGAATAATACGGTAGCAATTGAGACGAAATGGTGTGGTCGATATCC
>JADJWX010000006.1 GCA_016716135.1 Lewinellaceae bacterium
TGTTCCATCAAAAACCATAATTCAAGTTTACTACATCCTCAAAAAACCATTCAACTTGTGGGTAATCGGGAGCCCCCCGCGGGGGAAGTGTCTGCCCTCAAATTCTTTTTAGATTTCGTTTACGGAATCGATTAGTAACGCGAAATCAAGCCCCCCTCCCCGCGGGGGGAGGGGCCGGGGGTGGGGTTGACAGGGGCGGAGCGAATTGTTCCATCAAAAACCATAATTCAAGTTTAATACATCCTCAAAAAACCATTCAACTTGTGGGTAATCGGGAGCCCCCCGCAGGGCATAGCCATCAACATAAGGGTACTGCTGACATATTTGATTGAAGATTAATTGATTACATGATTACATGATTGAAGAAGTACCTGTAGTGTGCTCAACATTTTTCATAAAGCAACCTGTATTTCAACACTGCCGGTATGGTGTACTACTTCAACAATCATGTATTCATGTAATCTGCAATCATGTAATCAATTGAATTTCAAATCTATTCGCCTTAAGTTGATGGCTATGGGGGATGGGGGTGGGGTTGACACGCGGAAGGCCGAAAAATTTAAACTCAACGGATTTGTGTGTAATAATGGACAGACTCGAAGCCGCCCCACCCGGACACTACAACCCCCAGTAAGAAAGCGTGAGTTCAAAAGAATGCCCGATGGCCAGCAGTTTATTGCCGGCGGGAAAACTATAGGCCAGTCCGGCCTGCAAGCGGGTGCCGACATCGTTGGGGTGATTGTCCCAGCGAAAGGCGACGCCGGCTTCCACCTGGGCATTGTGGTTGGAACCGTAACCGCCGCCGACCCAAAACTTGTTTTGATAATGTACGCGGACATTCGCGTCGAAGCTGAACGGGGCGCCGTTGAAAAGGGTGCTGTATTCCACGCCCGGCACGTACCGGAACCAGAACGAGGGCTCGAACATGTACAACAATTTGTCCCTGTCGAGCGGATTTTCCGGACCAAAGGGGATGAAGCCGCCGGTCATGGCAAAGTAGTGCTGCCGGATTTCTTTGGCAAGGTTCAGCCCTTCGTTTTGCCCGCTGATATTGACTTTTAAAGCGGATGGAATAGAAACCCCGGCATAAAAATGTTGACCGACGCGGTACAGCATGCCCAGGGCAACATCGCCGTACAGGTAGTTGGACTGTGCCGCGATGCCATTGATGACCGGGTCGTTATCGTGTTTAAAACGCAGGGCATCGACGTCGATATGGTATTGGTTGATCCGCCCGCTGAGCCCCAGGTGCAAGACGTGGCCCTGGCTGCGCCCCAGGTGAAAAAAGTAGCCGTAATTGGCCAGGAAGGAGGTAGTGCTGATCGCGTCGGTCCGGTCGCGGATGAGGGTGCCGCCCAGTTTCATGCCGGGCATGTATTTCGTTTCCTGTTCCGGGCACCACTCCACGGAGGCAAAATAGGTGCGCGGGGCGCCTTCCACTCCGATCCATTGTTGGCGGAACGCCGAATTAAACACCAGCGTATTGTGGTGTTTGGTCAGGTAATGCGAGCGGTCGATGGCTGCCGGGTTGACCATTTGCCAGTTGGCGCGGTAAAAGCTCGCATAGGGTGTTTGCTGGGCTAAACCGGCGGTGCAAACCGCAAGCAACAGCAACAGGCAACAGGTAAGGCGGGTTTTCATAATTGGATCTATTTGAGGATGATGAAGGACAGGTTCATTTTTTGTGCATCGACTTTGATCGTGGGATGCTGGGTGAAATTGGGGTTAAATTTTTCTTGTACCAAAGCCGGCACACGGGTTTCCAAAAAGGCTTTTAATTCATCGACTGTGATAATGTCATCGGGTTCGGGGGTGTACATTCCGGGTACTTTTACCCAGGAACCTCTATCGATGCCGAGTTCTTTTCCCCGGAGAAATGCTTCCAACAACGCTTCGGTAAATGCACCGTTCTGCCAGCTGCTGTGTTCGTAGGACAGTTCATTGGCGGAGCAGGATGTAAAAATCGCCATGCCCTCGGCGGCGGTATTCGCCTGAAACAAGGCTTTGGATAACTCCTGCTGGCCGGGCTCCTTGCCTGTAGGCATGTCGGGGTTTTGACCCCGCGCAGCGCCGCTGTGGCAGGCATCGACGAAGAGGAGTTTGTGCTTGCAGTTGATCGGGTTCAGGTACCGGGAAATATAGTATTCATAGTCGAACATCGTCGATTCATACTGGGGGATACAGCCCGAAGATTGCAGGTAAAACCGGCCATCTTTCCCTCTGTCGCCATGGCTCGATAAAAACACCACGATAAAATCGTTGGGTTTTATCTGCCCGTTATAAGCGGCATCGCGCAACGACTGAAAAGCAACGGACAGCGCGTTATTGGTCGTCGAATCATAGGTGGCGTGCACCTGCACATTGATCCGGTTGAACAACCCGAGCCCGTTTTGCGCACGAATGGCCGCTGCAAAATCCCGCGCATCCTTGGTGGTGTATTGCAGGTCTTCTGCCGGAACACCGATGGCCAGCACATGGAGGTTGGGCAGTTTGGGGGCGAAGTAAACCACAATAGAATCGGACAGATAGCCGTCGAATTCAATATAGATCACGTTCCGGCCTTCTTCGAGCGGTACCTGCGCTTTGAAGTAGTAGGTAAAGCGGCGTTGGTCGGGTTGGGCCACCGGGTCGGACAGCCGGGGCTGGGCTTTCTGGTCGCTCAACGGGGTCCGGTTTACATAAACCCGTGCATTGGTAACTCTGGCCTGGCCGTTGGAGGTATTGATAGCGGTTTCCACCGGGTACATTTTGTCGGTTGCCTCAAACTCGCGTACGGTACTCCCGCTTTGATTGACCAGTCGGGGGGTAACGTAGTTGATATTCACCGCATCGGGAGCCGGGGTTACCTGGGTTCGGCAGGGTACTTCGGCGGTGTATGCTTTCGTTTCCAGGCTTGGCGCTTCCACCGTAATGCGCAAGGTGGCCGTGCCCTTGCCCAGGTCTTTTTCGCCGTAAACCGATATGGCACAGGTTTTTTCGCCGTTCGCAGGTAAAAACGGGATGACCTGATACGGCCTTTTTAATGGTTAGCCCATTCACTTTACTGATGACTTCTGCACGAATTACGCCTTCCTGAAGCGGAACGCTCCCGGTGTTTTTCAACCGAAAGCGCACGGCGCCGTATTCATCCGCTTCAAGCGTTTGGTTGCCGTCGTCGTCGGTAAATTGGATATCCGACAACTCGATTTTCGGCAGGCCGCGCCAGCTAAATGTTTCTTTGTCGTAAATGCTGGTAATCCGGACGGCATCCGCTTTCCGGGAAGCATCAAAACCGGTGCCCGCCAACAGGTACGTGTTTATTTTCTTTTGAAGCAATTTGACCAGATCAAAGCGGGATTGCCTGGTGATGTCGTAAATGCCCCGCTCCTTCAAATTGCCGCCCTTATAGATCAACACTGATACCGATTGCGTATTCGGATTGCTCATCACCACCCATTTGTCTTCCAGGGGAGTCAGATACAGGAAGTTGGCATAATCGTTATAGTCTTCCCCGAAGTAGTCCGGTTTTTCCTGTTTTTTTTGTCCGGGAACATATTCCGCAATCCAGCCGTCGCTGTCTCCGGTTGTAGAGCCGTACACCTCGCCGGCCAGTCGCAGGTTTCCGGAAAAATCGCCTGATCCGCCCCGGAGCCGTTTGTAATAGCGCCCGGAAACTTTGTCGGTGATCAGGGGCGCGCCCCGGTCGTCGACTTTGCACAACCAGATATCGCCTTTGCGGGTTATATCCGATTTTCGCGCGTTGCCGGCCAGCCAAACGCCGTTGTTTGCCGGATTTTTTTCCATGACGACCAAATCTTCCACCATGCCTTCGCCCAGCGAGGCCATTTCGTTAACCGTGTTGCCGTTCACCTGGAACAAAGGCAGATAACCGGGGGGCGAAGCAGCCTTGGCAGCGGCGATCAAACCGCGGTTCGAATTGGTCCAGACAATTTTTAAAAACCGGTCGTCACCCTGGCCGCCAAAATAGTTTTCCGACAGCGGCAACTCTTCCCCGGCATCGTTCAGCCGGACAATCCAGGCCTGGTTGCCAAATTCGGGGCCGGTATAACTGTGCCCGACGAGATAAAAAGTACCGTCTTCGGCTTCGGCGGCGCTCCAGAATACATCGTCGCGCAGGGCCTTGCCGATGTATTTCCGGATCAGCACCCGGCCATTGGTGTCGAGCAGCATAAACAATCCGTCCCGGTTGTTCGCCGCATCGAGTGCCGAACCGACCACCAGGATATTCCGGCTTGGGAGCATGATCACGTCATGCACCGTTTCCGCGCGGTCGGCATGATAAATGGAATCCCACAAGACGGTAACAGTCGTGTCGGCGGGCTGGGCAATTCCGCACAACCAGAATCCCCCGAATAAGATGAGCAGCACATGCTTTTTCATAAAGCAAATATAAAAAGGCAGTGTTTGTAAGCCGGGTTAAATCCGGATCAAAACATCGCGTCGGACAAAGGCGCGCACTTTGGTTTTTGCGGGTATCTCGACGTCTTTACCTTTGATGAGCAGGCCAAAACCAAGCGCCGGCAAGGTAAAAGCGGCGGCCACGGGATTTGTGGCGGCGATAAACACCCCAACGGCGGGCAGGATCAAACTGCCTGCCCAGGCCAGTGCCCGGCGGTCTTTGCCCGTTTGCGTCACCTCGATGCTTTCCAGGGGGATGCTTTGGCCATCCAGCGCTTTAACGCTCACTGCCTGGAGTGTAATCGAACCGGGCCGGCCAAAAATACCGGCTTTGCGCACCCGAACCACTTCGCCTTCGGCGTAAACATTGGCTTTTATCAGGGTCAGCTCGCCCACCGTTACGGGCACGTACACACTCAGTTCGACAACATTGCCCACTTGCAGGGTATTCGAGTTGGCAGGTTCCAACAACTCCAGGCTCACGGGCGTCCCCCGGGGAAGCAGAATACTGGAGTCGGTGTGCGCCTGAGGCGGAACGGCCAGGCTGGCTTGAACGGGCGCCGGCAATACCAGCAGGGTGTGTACAAGAAAGCAGCAATAGATAAAAGTATTTGTTCTCATAAAGCAACCGGCCAGGCGGTCATTTAGGTGTTTGTGGAAAATCCAGTGTTTAAGTACCCGGTAAAAAAACAAGGCGTATTGACTGAAAACCGACTGCAAGAGACTCTGTCAAAAGTCGCTGCGGAAAATTTCCCGCCGAAGATTGTTCTTTTTCACCGCCAAGACGCAAAGACGCCAAGTATAATCCTTCGCGTCTTGGCGTCTTGGCGGTGAAAAAAATTTGTCACGTTTTTCGCGAGGAACCCTTTAGACACAACCCCACTACAGGAAATTACCGCGAAAAAAGCAATTTACCCTGCATCCGGTGGGTACCCGGGCTTTTGCCATTCCACCAACTTATGTCAATTCGCAGTTTTTTCACCTTATAAATTTTGTTTAACATGAAACCTGTCCTGATAATTTGCCTAAATGTACTTTGCCTTGTTGCCTCCTACAATCCACAGGCTACTGCAAACACGCCAATCGTACAGTTTCAGCCCCCAAAATGTATCACGTTACCCACCGGTACGCTGGTGCTTTTGGAAACTGCCGAGCGCACCGCTTCCGACCGGGCTACCATTGGCAAACAGGTGCTTTTCCGGGTGCGTGCCAACGTCGTTGCAGACGGCCAGGTCGTCATCCGAACCGGGGCGCTTGCACTTGGGCGTGTGAAAAGCATCCGGAAAAATACCTACAATTTTCCGGAGTCCCTGACGCTCGAAGTTACTGCCGTTCAAACGATAGACGGCCGCCTGGTTGCCCTGCACGGGAACGAGCAAACGTTTACCGGCCTGTTCCCGGGCGAAAGTATGGCTGTCGAGCCGGGCCAAACGATGACGGCAACGCTGATGAACAACGAAACGATTACACTCCCTTAAAACCCCGGGTTATGCGCTACGTATTTTGTCTGTTGCTTTTGGCAATCTCCTGGGGGCTTTTTGCCCAAATGCCCGATTCTGCTCCGGGAACCACGGATTTGCCGCCCATCCGGTTTCAACTTGACGCTACCATGGGCGCCAATACTGCCCGGGTATTCCAGGAAGGCGATCGCTTGTTTTTTACAGTCGTGGAAACAGTCCGGGTCAGCCATGATCTTGTCATTCCAGCCGGTGCAAAAATTGACGCTTTTATCTGCGCTGCCGATGTGCCAACCGCGCCGGGTAGGCAAATGGTTTGGTTTGAATTAACTGGCATACAAACCCCGGATCAACAATGGATTCCCGTGGACTCCAATCCGCGGATGTTCAGCCGAAACCCAAACCGGGTGTGGACTGCCCGACTGCGGGCCAATGTTTTACCGGAATCGGCGACAGACAGCGCCGTTATGCTCAACGTAAGTGGTTTGCAAAAGTGATGAACTTGAGTCATCCCGAATTTTCCCAAAAAAAAGACCCCGGAGAGGTCAAATATTTGTAGAAATGCTCCGATTAAACGTTGCCCGACCTCGGAGAGGTCGTATATTCAGGTGCTAACCCCTGCGACCTCTCCGAGGTCGTTGAGCACCCTTAAATCTCTGATCTACAAATATTTGACCTCTCCGAAGTCATTAGGAAAATTCGGGATGATTCATTTTTCCGACGGTATAAAGCAAGCCGATAGTTTATTTTCGCGCTGTCCGGCAAACCCGTCAACTATGCAACACCACTACGATTACATCATCATCGGTTCCGGCTTCGGCGGTTCGGTCAGCGCCCTGCGCCTGGCGGAAAAAGGGTACCGCGTGCTTGTTATTGAAAAAGGAAAATGGTACCGCGCCGGCGACTTTGCCCGCACCAACTGGCAATTGTCCAAATGGCTGTGGCTGCCCTTTCTGCGCTGGTTCGGCATTATGAACATCAGCATTTTCCGGCATGTGGGCTTTATTTCCGGCACGGGTGTTGGCGGCGGTTCGCTGGTGTATGCGAATACCTTGCCGGTGCCGAAGCCCGCTTTTTTCACCTCCGGCAGCTGGAAAGGCCTGTCCGACTGGCAGTCCGAACTGGCGCCCCACTACGATACGGCCCGCCGAATGCTCGGCGCCGCCCAAACCCCGAAACTATTCGACAACGACCGGGTCCTGCAAACGCTCGCCCGCGAGATCGGGCAGGAAGCGCATTTTGCACCCACCAATGTGGCGGTGTACTTCGGCGAGCCGGGCGTCACCGTGCCCGACCCCTACTTTGGCGGCAAAGGCCCCGACCGTACGGGCTGCCACTTTTGCGGCAGCTGCATGACCGGTTGCCGGCACAATTCGAAAAACACCCTCGATAAAAACTACCTCCACCTGGCCCAGCAACTCGGCGCTGAAATCCTGGCCGAGCACCAGGTCACCGACGTGCGGCCACTCAACAATGCCGACGGCAGCACAGGCTACGCCGTGACCTTCCGCGCGTCTACCCGGATGTTTGCACGGCGCAAAACCCTGCATGCGAAAGGTGTCGTATTTGCCGGAGGCGTGCTGGGCACCGTGCGGTTGTTGTTGAAACTCAAAAAAACAGCGCTGCCGCGCTTGTCCGGGCGCGTAGGCCAGGACATCCGGACCAACAACGAAAGCCTGATCATGGTCACTCAACTGGACGGGCAGGCCGACCTGTCGAAAGGCGTGGCCATCGGCTCCATCCTGCATACCGACCCCGACAGCCACCTCGAAGTGTGCCGGTACGGCCCCGGCTCGGGCGCCTGGCGGCCCACGCTGCTGCCCTACGTGGAAGGGCGGAATGTACTGGTGCGCTTGTTGAAAATTATCCGGGAACTTGCCCTGCACCCGCGCAGCTACTGGAAATACCTTTGGGTGAAAGACTGGGCCAAAAGCAGCAGTATCCTGCTGTTTATGCAAACCCTGGACAGCACCGTCACTTTTGTCCGCGGCCGCTGGGGTGGCCTGCGGACGCACATTGTCGGGACGGACAAACCCACGGCTTTCATTCCCCGCGCCACCGAGTTGGCCCGGAAATTTGAAAAAATTCTGAATGGGAAAGCGACGGCATTTTTTCTGACCCCGCTGGCAGGCATCCCCGGCACGGCGCACATCCTGGGCGGGGCGGTTATGGGCGCCACGGCGGCTGAGGGCGTGATCGACAGTCAAAACCGGGTGTTCGGCTACGAAAACATGCTGGTGTGCGACGGCTCCATGATCTCGGCAAACCCCGGGGTAAACCCGGCGCTGACGATCACGGCAATTTCAGAGCGGGCCATGCAGGCGCTGCCGCCGAAACAGGCTGAAACAGAATTGCCGGTTGAATAGCCTTCCGGGTTTTCAATTTAACGTGCGTTGTGAATGGGTTTATCATTAACATTCCAGCTGTATCACCTCGTTCGACAAAACGTTGCTAATAAAACAATTAAACAGGTTTCGCGCTCCGCTCGAAACTTTCCCAAGCGCAGTTGAAGTTTCGAGCGGAGCGAGAAACCCGGTAAACCAGTTCAACCAAAAACACTTGTCATGTTGAGCGTAGCGAAACATCTGATTTTAAAGCGACAAAGCAGTTTTAAGTTGACGACATTAGGCTTCACGTCAAGCCGACAATGCGCCCGAGGGTTGCAGGCAGCAATTCAATGGGAGGCGGTATCTTTTGGGTTATTCACCTAAATCTCCGTTAATATGCTAAACCGCCTGATCAGCCTGCTGGTGCTCCTCGCAACCATGGCCCCCGTTTTATTTGCTCAAACCCCCGTCAACCCACTCGTGCACAACGGCGCTGTCGTGGCGCTGTCGGACAACGTGAACAATTACGTTTTTGCCCGCTACCTGGTTGTCGATCCGCCGCCGGATACCTGTGTGCTGTATTCCTTTTCGAACAACCTGAATGGCCTTGTCAACAATTTTAACTGCAACGAATTGGGGACCAACCCGGTTGACATCTGGTCGGTCAGTTCCGGTTCGGCAGCAACCCTGCATTCTGAAACTTATGTGCTGGTGCAGGATAATCTGGGCGTTTGCCCGGGTTCGGCGGGTGGCCAGCTGCCGATTGTGGTTTGCCGGAACGGCCTGGCAATCAGCCTCAACGGCCGCGGCGAAGTGCGTATTTCCCCGGAATTATGGGACCTTAGCACGGCAGCCTGCAACAATGACCCAAACATCAAACTATCGTTCAGCCCCGATACCACCGACGTGCTGCGGGTGGTCGATTGCTTCGCCCCGGGCATCAATATCGTTCAGATCTGGGCGACCAACAGTACCGGGCACCAGAACTACGCCGAAGTGTATTACAACCTCCAGGATAATACCGGCAATTGCGACGGCTTCGGCGATATTCACGCCCCGCACCCCCGGGTTGCTTCCGGCCTGACGGCCACGCCGGGTTATGCCGGCACGGTGGTTTTACACGCCGCCGACACCGATGCCGGCAGTGTGCCCGATAGCACCGATTGCCTGCCCCTGCGCTTTTCTTTTTCTGCCGACACCAACGATATCACCCGAACATTCACCTGCGACGATTTGGGCGTCAACCTCTTCCAACTCTGGGTAACCGATGCCTGTGGGCGGCAGAATTTTGTCGAATCCTACATACTCATTACCGATGGCGTTGGCTGTGATCTTCAATCGGGCGCACCGGCCAATGACAACATCGCCGGCGCTGTGCCGCTCGATGCAACCGGCGCCTGTACCGTATACTGGTCCAATGTAAATGCAACGGCAGAAATGAACGAGCCGGCTCCCATGCCATCGGCAAATTGCTCCGATCCGAATACCTGGTGCGACGGGCAGGGCGCCGAACACAGCGTGTGGTTTACCTTTCAGGCGCCGGCATCGGGCAGCGCTGAATTGCATACGGCCGGTATGAACACCCAGTTGGCCGTTTGGGAACAAATCGGCGGCAACCTGGTGCTCGTGGCTGCCAACGACGATCTGCCGGGCGATCCGGAAGGCGCCTCCGGGCTGACGCTGAGCTGCCTTGAAGCCGGCCAAACTTACCGGGTGCAAGTGGATGGCCACAGCGGCGCCATGGGGCAGTTTTCCATCAGTATCAGCGATCCGAATATCAGCTGCGCGATTTCCGGGCAGTCAAACCAGGCCTTCGCCTGCGGCGAAATACCCGTGACGCCGGTACAATCTACCGGCACCGGCGCCTGGCAATTTCTGCTGGACAACGAACAACGCGCCGTTTTGGCCGTGAACGACATGGGCCATGCGCTGGGAACCGTCAATGCCGAATTTATGGTCAACGGCGATGCCGTGCGCACCGATGCCGCCGGTAATCCATACCTCGACCGGAACTGGACGGTTACGGTGGAAAACCAACCTGCCGGCCCTGTTTATGTCAAATTTTTATTTGGAAAAACCGAATGGGACGCGCTGAGCAACACGCCGGGCGCGCCATCCGATCCCGGCCAGCTGCAGGCTACAAAAGTGGCTGGCGCCACCTGCGGTGATTACCTGGAAGGCGGTGTCCTGTTGGCGAACATGGGAACCTACTCCGTCAATCCGGCCGGCGACCTGGCTGCTACGTACGCAGTGGATGGCTTTTCTGCCTTTTACCTGCATGGCGGCGCGGCACTGACCCCTGTCGGTGCGCCGCACAGCCTCCCGCTGGCCGTCTATCCCAACCCGGCCCGCGACCGTATCCGGATCGATGGTTTGCCTGTTGGCTCCGCCACCGGTTTTTCAATCAGGCTGATCAACAGCATGGGCCGGGAAGTTTTTCAAACCCGCCTGGCCAATACAACTACCGAACTGCTATTGCCCCGGCTTGCTTCAGGCCTGTATTTCCTGCAGGCGACAGACGGGCTGCAAACGTATTCGGGGAAACTTATGCTCATGGAATAAACTGCCCTGTATGCAATACAGATAAACAACACGGGGAATTAGCCCTGAACCAGGGCCGGTCTGTTAATTCAGATCGGCCCGTTTTGTTTTTGCGCCAGCAAAATCAGATCCGTAGTTATTGAATCGTCTGCGGCGGGATAGGTTATGCGTTGCAAATCAAGTATTGAAAATCCGTTTTCGAGCAGTGCTTCGGATAGATAATCTGCCTGATGGTAATAGAGGAATAATTGGTCCGGCCCGCCGGAGCTTGGCCCTTTCCACTCCGACTTTTCATAGTCGTCTTCCATAGTGCTGATATAGAAGAGGCCGTTGTTTTTCAATAAATTTGACGCATCGGCAATTAATGCGAACGCTTCTGTTTTTGACAAATACGGCAAACAAAATCCGCACATTATACCATCGTATTTTTCGGTTATCCGGCCAATATCACGGCAGTCCATCAGTTGAAATTCCGCTTCCGGATTATTGTTCCGGGCAAGTTCGAGCATACTGGGGGCGAGGTCGGTGCCGAGAATTTTAAAATCCGGTCGTTTATCCAGTAAATACCGCGTGACATTGCCCGGACCGCAGGCAAGTTCCAGGATATCAGCGCCTTCGGTTGATGTTGCTTCGCAAAACCGGTTGAGGCTGTCGCCGTACAAATCCACGTTCATGTATTTGTCCTGGTAGGTTTTTGCGTGCTTATCGAATAGCGCAATGGCGCATTTGTTTTTGTCCATGGTATGTGCTTAACCGTTGAGTTCCTGTGCAGCCTTTACCGCCGGCCGCATCCAGAACCACAAGGCCGTAAACGCCAGGATGAGCACTATCGGCAACACGCCCACATTCGACAAGGTAGCCTGCCCGGCCGCCAGGTTGGCGGCTTCTTCGGTGAGGCCGTCGAGGTTGGCTTTAGCCAGGTTGTCGTCAAACCAGCGCCCGATAACCGGCTGGAACATCCCGGTAGCCAACATGCCCACGCCGCCAAGGACCGACAGGCCCAGGGCGCCGCTTTTGGGAATATATTCTGCGACAAAACCCAGCATGGTCGGCCAGAAATAACAAACCCCTACGGCAAATACCGCCGCGGCGCCCCAGGTGGCCCAGCCCTGGGCATGGCTCAGGGCAAACAAGCCCAACGTGGCAAAAACGGCAGAGCCCAGCAGCATGCCCGTGGGGTTCAGGCGATGCACCACCGGACCTGCGTAAAAACGCCCGAAGGCCATAATACCGTTTATAAAGGCCAGTACCAGCAATGGCGCCACCCCTACGCTTTTCAGCAGGGAGTCAATCCATTGTCCGGTGCTGAGTTCGGTATTCGCCGTGAGCACCATGCAGGCGGCCATGAAGTAAAACAAGGGGTTGGCAAAAACGGCCTTGAACATCTCGGCGGTACTCACGCCATGCTCCACACGCTCGGTGCGCGGGAACGCCTGGCTGTAAAAAAGGTAACCATAAACCAGGGTCGGGATCAGGATGATGGCGCATTGTGCGCGCCAGCCCAGGCCCGCGGAGGCCATCAGGTAGCCCGCTAAAGCGCCGATCACAATACCGCCCGGGAACCAGACGTGAAATTTGTTGAGCATGGCCGTTTTCCGCTCGGGATACAGGCTGGCTACCATCGGGTTGCAGGCCGCTTCTACCGCGCCGTTGGCAAAACCGACGAGGAAGGTGCTGATCAGCAATGTCCAAAAGCCGCCCGCAAACACCGTGAGTATCAGCCCGAGCAAGTGTGTCGCAAACGCGATAACCAGCATCCGGCGCATGCCGATCGTGTCGAGGATCATGCCGCCCAGTATGGTGGCGGCCGGGAAGCCGTAGAACGCCATGGAGGTGATCACGCCTACTTCCTGGTAAGTGAGCCCGAATTCAGTTTTCCAGCCGTCGAGCATGCCTGCCCGTATGGCAAAGGTCATGGCAGTGGTTACCAGGGCAATACAGGAGGCATTAAAAAGCCGCCCGGCATGAATGTTGGACATGGGAAGTTTGTTTTGTTTTGAAACGTTGGTCGGCCAAATGTAAAAAGTCCGCCAGCGATTTCAGGGAATTCTGCGCTTGGCTTTTCATTTTTTTACCGCCTCCGGCGTTGACGGTGTTACACAGATCGGCGCTATGGCGCGCCTGTTGCGCACGTCGGGCCGCACCGGCAGGCGCTCAAACCCGACCGGTCAATTTTGTTCCTGTTGTTTCATTGCGGCTTCCACCGCCGCCCATGTATCCCAAATATTTCGCAGGAGCGGGATGAAGGTAGCGGCATCCGGGCCTTTTTCCAGTTGTTCGAAGAGTACATGCATTTCCCCGCGCAGGCCGGCGTGTTTTTCCACAAAAGGGATCATGTCGTTCCAGGCTTGCAGGTGCCGGGTGAATGCCTTGGTAAAATCGGGCGGGCAGCCCCGGAAGTCGTGCTTGTTGATCCCGTCGGTGTAATTCCGGATGGTTTGAGCCAGGGAAATGGTTTCGCAGGCGTGGTTGCGGATGCGGCCGAGGGAGTCGTCTAGGGCGATGAGGTGTTGGATGCAGGCTTCGGGGGGTGGGGTGGTTTGGTGTGTAGGCGTTTTACAGGTGGCGAGGATAACGCAGACGCATAAAGTCAGGAACCAGACGGTCAAATTTTTTCGTTTCATACCACTGGATTTGATTTTTGTTAGATTTGTCAAAATACGCGTTTTCCTAACTATGAAGCCACTGCCTGTTTTGCTGTTTGTAAAAAAAAACCTCGGCAGGGTTTCGAACCCTGCCGAGGTTAGCCATTCGGAATAACGCTGTTCAATTCCGCAGCCGCGAGTCCATCGTGGCCGACAGCATCAGTCGGTCGTAGCGCTGGCCGAAGGGGCGGTAGTACACCAGGATCTGGTAGTCGTTGCCGGTTTCGTGCCAGTTACCTTCGAAACCTTCCTCGTCGGTTTCGCCGGTTTTTTGATTCACCACCAGGTATTTGTAGTTGTAGTAGCCCTGTTTCAGGTAGGCTTCGCACACGTAAGCTTTGACGCTTTCCTCGTAGCGCATTTTGAACTCGGGTTTGAGCTGCCAATCGCTGAGTTCGCCGTACACGTAGATGTCTTCGTTGTCGAGCGGGAGATTTTGTTTAAATGAAAACAGCACCTCCGCGTAGTCGCACTCGTTGAGGCCCTGGTTGGCATTGTTGTTTTCGATGCTGAAACGGCCATTGATGTCGCCGTATTCGAGATAGGTGCGGCCGTTCCAGTTTTCGTCGGTTTGGAGGGTCACCTGGTAATAGTCCCGCATGTTTTGAATATCGCGGATGTAGTCGCCGCGGTAGTCGAAGGTACGCATGTCGAAGTAGCGCCATTCCTTGCCGGCTGGGAACACAATTTTGTCCTGGTAATCGAACACCAGTTGGTCGCCCCGGACGAAATACGGTCCGACCGGACCGATCGCCGTGCGCCAGTCGCCGTTTTGCAGCACAAAGGCCTGCACTTCTTTCTGGGGGTATTGCACCACGGTGCCTTTGGTGCTCACCGTAAAATCGATCTCCTGGTGCGTGTTGAGTTTACTGACTTGCACGGGTCGCACAAATTCGGTTGCCACACTCCAGGCCATTTCCACCACAACAAAGCGACGCACCAGCACCAGTTTTTTTTCATACGTATTGTCGTACACTTTGAGCAGGTAATTGCCCGATTTAGTCCAGCGCATGTTGGCATTGGGCAGGCTGAGGCTAAAATGGACGTACTGCTGGAGCGTATTGTACGAATTGTAGGAATTGATGATGCGGTCTTCCGTAAAACCGTTGATGAATTCGTTGTCGTCGAGTTCGGAGCGCTGCCAGTTGGCGTCGCAGTGTTCGATGGTGTAGAGGTAATCGCGAATGTCGGTACCCAGGTGGTCAAAGTGGAGCACCAGTGTGCCGGGCGCAGCGTTCAGGGGGGCCATGGGAAAGGTGAGCGGGGCGCCGGCCAGGTGGAGCTGAACGGAGAGGATGTCCATGTCGTAAATCCGGGACTCGTTGTTGGGGTTGGCGGGCGTTTGGGCCGAGGCTACAAACGGGAGCAATGCCAGTGCCGATAGTTGGAGTGCCTTGCGAAAGCAGCGGGTCGGCAGATCAAATGCGTATTTCATGTTGCAAAAATACCGGCTACAGCTTGTTTATCCTGTTAACCATATTTTAAAGGCTGAGCTGTGGTTGTCGCGCAAGTCGTTATTTACGATTAGTTCACCTTTTCGAAACAAGCATGTTTGCGGTCTTATCAAATTTTGAAAAAGGCACGCAATTATCCTAAGCCTGAAGGATGAACCAATCGTAATGCGTAAATCCAAAATCGTAAATTAGGGGTGTTAAGAGAAATATTTTTTCGGCTAAGGTTGGCACGTAGCGTATTTCCCGCAGAGTAGCACAGAGTTAACTCGCAGAGTTCCGCAGAGTTTTCCTTCAACGGAATATAAACTCTGCGGAACTCTACCGTAAAAAACTCAGCGTCACTCTGCGGGAAATACGCTACGTGTTGCTAAAAATGTTGAGTTTTTGTAAAAACAACCTTCCTGAAGATTTCTCTTAACACCCCTAATCGTAAATCAATAATACAGCCTCTAGCCTGCAGTAAAATGATAGCCCACACCCTTGATGGTTATGATCTCGATGGCGGGGTCGCGGCGGAGGTAGTTGCGGAGTTTGGTGATGTAGACGTCGAGGTTGCGGGAGTTGAAAAAGGAGTCGTCGCCCCACACGCGGAGCAGGATGTCTTTGCGGGCGACGGTGAAGTTCCGGTGTTCGATCAGGATGGCCAGCAGTTCCGCTTCGCGGGCGCTCAGTTTGCGCGCCGAGCCGTCGGGGCTGAAGCGGAGTTCGTACTTCTGAGGGTAAAAGGCAAATTTTCCCACCTCGATCGCTTCGTTGGCGTCGCGGGTGGTGGTGGCGGTTTTGCCACGAGCCAGGGCTACCAGGTTTTGCACCCGCACGATGAGTTCCTCCATGCTGAAGGGTTTGCGCATGTAGTCGTTTCCGCCGGCGGCAAAACCCCGCAGTACATCTTCGGTTTGGTCTTTGGCGCTGAGGAAGAGAATGGGAAGGCCGGGGCGGTCGCGTCGGATGGCTTCGGCCAGGGAGAATCCGTCGCGGTTGGGGAGCATGACGTCGAGCACGCAAATGTCGGGTTCGAAGCGTTCCAGGGCAGGCAGTACGCGGGCGCCGTCGGTTACCATGAGGACTTCAAAGGCGCGGCTTTCCAGGCTTTCCTGGACGATTTTGCCCAAAAAGGGTTCGTCTTCTACGTATAGGATTTTTGTCAAGGTACAGGGTATGGTGAATTATACGGGCGGCGGGCGCCTGCCGTGGCTATGCGTCCTTACCGCAGGCTTCGCCGGGTTTGCGGCCGCAAACGCCGCAGGCGATGTCGTCTTTTTTGAGAAATGAGCTATTGCCGGCGCAGGTACCCCTGAACTCTCCGCCTTTAACAAAAACCAGACGAAGGCTGAACAGAAAAAAGGCAGCCAGAACAAAGAGCACGGAAGCGAGCAATACAGTCAACATAACAGCTTGATTTTTAAAAAATACGTACAAAGATACTCCTAAGATACCCAACAGTATGAAAAAAGGAAGGTTCAAGCGGTAAATTCACGGGCGGGCCGGCACATGCCCGGCATGCTTAAAATTGCCAAATTGTTTGTTTGGTTTATTATCCGGCACGCCATACCTTAGCCAGCCTCATAATTGATTTGTCCAAACATTTTTTGGCCCTTTTTTCACCATACAAAAAGTACACATTATGATCCCTGTGTTCAAACTTCTGGAAAGCAAGGCGGATCAATCCATCCTGTCCATCACGCCCAACCATATGGTTATTGAAGCCCTGGAACTCATGGCCGAAAAAAATATCGGCGCCGTTTTGGTCATGGATGGCCCGAAACTGGTCGGGATATTTTCCGAGCGAGACTATGCGCGTAAAGGTATCATCCAGGGCCGTAAGGCAAAAAGTACCCCGGTGACCGAGGTGATGAGCTCAAATCTGATCACAATCACGCCACAAATGGGTATTCGGGAGTGCATGAATTTAATGACGACCAAACGGGTACGTCACTTGCCGGTTATGGACGGTGATCAGGTTGTGGGATTACTTAGTATCGGCGACCTGGTGAATGCAATTATAGTTGAACAACGGACGCATATTAAATTTTTAGAACAATACATTTCCGGGACTTAAACTGCTATGTTCCGGTTTCCCGCATCTCATTTTAAATTCAAAAACGCTGGTTCCAGCCCTGTTTCCCTATGGCTTTACTGATTGTGGTAGTGTTTATTCTCGGATACACACTGATTGCCCTCGAACATTCCCTGAAAATAGATAAAGCAGCGGCGGCCCTTGTTACCGGGGTCCTTTGCTGGCTTGTCCTTTTGTTCGGTATTGAAACGATGCCTGCTTATGCTGAAATTGACCGAACAGCATTTCCGGATTTACACAAGTATATTGACAAAGCCCTGTTTGAGCACCTTGGCGAAATTTCAGGTATTCTCTTTTTCCTGATGGGGGCCATGACGATAGTCGAACTGGTTGACCAGCACGACGGCTTTAAGGTGATTACCGATAAGATAACCACCAAAGACCGGGTCCGCTTGTTGTGGGTGATTTCCTGGGTGGCCTTTATTCTTTCTGCGTTGCTGGATAACCTGACCACCGCCATTATCATGTGCGCACTGATAAAACGCATTGTGAAAAAGCAGGAAAACGTATGGCTGCTGGGCGGTTTTGTGGTCATTGCGGCGAATGCCGGCGGCGCGTGGTCACCCATCGGCGACGTAACCACCATCATGCTGTGGATCGGCGGGCAGATCACCACCTTCCATGTGATCAAGGTCGTCATTGCGCCCAGTGTGATCAGTTTGTTGGTGCCCCTTAGCATTGCATCGTACTTCCTGCGCGGCCGGATTGAAACGCCTAAACTGGCTGAGGATGAGATGAAAGACAAAATCGTTTTTTCGCCCTGGGAGCAGTATGCCATGTTCGCAATAGGTGGTCTGGGGCTCCTGTTTGTGCCGGTTTTTAAAGCAGTGACGCATTACCCGCCCTTCATGGGGGTGCTGCTTTCGGTGGGTTTTATCTGGTTTATCACCGAGTTTCTGCACCGGGGGAAAACGGAATTTGTCCGGCATGAATTCTCCGTAGCGTCTATGTTGCATCGGATCGATATGCCCAGCATCCTCTTCTTTCTGGGTATTTTGTTGGCGGTGGGGGCATTGGATACCTCCGGGCATCTGCATTTGCTTGCCGCTACACTGGATCAAACGTTCGGAAATATTTACATCATTAACGGCCTGATCGGGGCGCTATCTGCCATCGTCGACAACGTGCCGCTGGTGGCGGCTGCCATGGGAATGTATGAAATGGCGGAATTTCCGACAGACAGCGACTTCTGGACGCTGCTTGCCTATTGCGCCGGTACAGGTGGTAGCATGCTGATCATCGGGTCGGCGGCGGGTGTCGCCTCCATGGGCATTCTGAAAATTGAATTTTTCTGGTATCTGCGCCATGTCGGCTGGTATGCGCTGGTGGGCTACCTCGCCGGGATGATCGCTTTTTATCTGCAGGAAATGTACATCCTGAACTGAGGTAGATTGTTTTTTAATACGGAGACACGGAGGCGCCCTACTCGTCCTACGACTCGAAGTCGTAGGACGAGTGTGCCCATAGCCTGACTAACATACGAGCCACGGAGTTCTATACTCCGTGCCCTCCGTGGCTCCATGGTGAAAACTACCAGTTGCTTTTTAAGCAATACAGTTCCAGTTCGCCGATGTTTTTGGCCATGAATGTTCCCTGATGTTCGAACGGGAACCTGTCTTTTAGCAGATTATAGGTCGCTTTGGAGAGGTTGATCCGCCCGTCAACGCCATTGGATTCGATCCGGCTGGCAATGTTTACATCGCGGCCCCAGACATCGTAGGCGTATTTTTTATGCCCGACAATCCCGGCGATAACCGAGCCGGAATGGATACCGATGCGACAATCGAACCACGGCAACCCCAGAGGGTCGCGCACTTCCTTTTCCCGGGCGCAAAATGCCATGATCTCCTGGCAGGCCTGCATTATCTCAAACGCATGCGTAGGGCGCTCCACCGGGAGGCCGCACACCATAAAATAAGCATCGCCGATCGTCTTGATTTTTTCCATGTCGTATTTCTCCACAATCGTATCAAAGTGCCCGAAATAGTGGTCGACCAGGGCTACCAGTGCTTCCGGAGAAAGTTCGCGGGTGACTTTGGTAAAGGCCACAAAATCGATAAATGCGATCGAAATTTGCTGAAACCCTTTGGGTGTGGCGCGGCCGGTGGATTTGAGTTCGGCCGCAACTTCGGCAGGCAGAATATTGAGCAGCAGCTCCTCACTTTTATCGCGTTCGAGTTGCAACTCTTTTGTACGCTCCTGTACTTTTTCCTCCAAAAGCCGGTTTTGCTGTTCCAAAACGCGTTTGCGCTCTTCCTCCTGCTCGCGCTTGAGGCGTTCTTTGTCCAGGGCTTCCTCGGCGAGCCGCCGCCGCATCATGTTGATCCGGGCGCCCAAACCCAGGGAAAACAAGGCCAATTCGGCAGCAACACCAATTTCCATGATGATACCCGCCGTAAGCCCATACCATACCGGCGGCAAAATTTGCAGCAATTGGAAAATCATAATGATCACTGCTGTGCCGTATATCGCTGTTGCAACAAAAAAATACGTGCCCGGGATATGCCGCCGCAGGGTCATCAGCAAGCCCAGCACCATCAACGACGGATAGTTGATCAGGGTGGCCGGGTAGTTGATAAAAACGGTCAGGTCTTTTGTAACCGGAATAAACTCCAATACGACTGCCACACATTGAGCCGAAATGGTAAATTTCAGAAGCCGGTCTATACGGGGGTAATAGGTTTTGGTTTCCAAAATGTCCCGCCCGACAAGCACATAAAAAACCTGTCCAAGGGTACCTGCTATTGAAATGGGAACGCGGTTTACATCCATGTGCCCGTACAGCGAAATGGCAAACTGCGGGACCAGTGCCAGTACGAACATCGCTGCAAAAAACACATAGGCGGTGTAAAACAGGTAGGCTCTGACCCCGGTTATGAAAAATACCATCAGGTTGAAAAAACCCATGATAATTGCCGCCCCGATGAACATGTAGGTGTAATCGGAGGGTTTTTCGTAGTACCGGTCGTAGGTACTTTCGTTCATCAGGGTGAAAGGCACCACTTGTTGCGGGGTGATCACGGCGTCGCGGTTGACGCAATGCAGCAAGACGGTAGCCTGTTTGCCGGCAGGCAAATCGAATTCAAAAAAGGACAAGCCCGGAATATCCACCGATTTCAAGTCGAGTGGCAGTTTTTGCCCGCTTTTGAATGGCCCGGTAACGGTGGTGTCTATTTTTATCCAGCAGTCGATGTATTCAAAACGGCTGGTGCCGAAGTAGAGTTTTTCACGAACGTCAGTGGCGTTGTCGATGGTTAGTTTAAGCCAGTTGTCGGAGGCATGACCTTCGAAAAATACCGGTTTGAAAGGCTGAAAAAGTGAATCTGCCAGCCGCTCAAACAACGCACGCGCAGCAGGCCGGGCCACCGCCTGCCCGGGCAAAACCCGGAATTGCTCCTCAATCACCTGCGAAACAAAAGACGTATCCACCCGGACCTGGCATGTTCCGGATGGCCGCCCCCAAAAACCTGATACGATTAGCGTACACAACAATAATTTTAAACGCCAAGCATTCATCGTCGTCCGATTATTTACCGTTTACCAAGGTGTGAAAATGGGAATATCAGCATCGCCGCTAACGGCGCGGGCCGTCAGAATACCCGAGATTACAGCCCCTTCCACAAATCCGATATTAAAGCCGTTCTGTATCCAGTCGCCCGTTAGGAAAACGTTGGAAAAGCCGCTTTCATCGGTGCGCAGGCGGTATTTTGAACTACCGGCCAGCGAAAACACATAGCGCTCCGAGGGGTCGATATTGGCCCGCCAGTACTGGTACCGGAGGCGCGCCGCGCCAACACCGTTGTCGGGGTCAACCAGGATGCTCCAGTCGAAATTGCCGGAAGCATCAAAAGCCCCGGGCAAAATATGGCGCAGACGCTGCTCGATAAAGTTTTGCATATTCCCGAATACTTCCTCCTGCTGGTTTTCCGGAAAACTGGTCACTTTGTACGGCGGAATCCTTCCGGCATCCTCAAAGGCACCGCAAACGTAAGCCAGGTATTCCGGTTTTTTGGGCAAATGCTGCCACTCTTCCCGCGCCAACACCTGGTTCATCTCGGCAAAGGTGTCGAGGGGCTCCACGTAGCACGACAGGATTTTCTGCGGGTCAACACCCAACTCCTCGGGTTTTTTGGTTAGCCAAAGTTGAAAGGCCTGGGTTTGTACCGTGCCGACTTTGTCCAGCATGACCGACCAGGCCGGGTTTTGATCGATCAGCTCGCTGCAAAAATCGGGCAGCGAGGCCAGCGAGGCGCCGATTACAACCTCGTGAAAATCCGTGCCGGCGCGTTTGATCACCGGCTCGCCCCCGGTCCAGCCCGACCAGTTGCTTTCCAGGTTGATATGCTCTTTTTGCAGGGTTTTTACCTGGGCGGGGTCGAGCTGTTCATACACCGGCCTGGAAGGCCAGCACAACAGCCCGTCTTTGCAGGGGATGAGCGGGTCATATTGATCCAGCCCCGGTTTTAGGCGCACTTGTTTTTCAAACTCGATGGCTTCCACCGTTTTTTTATCCGCCGCTAATTGCAAATGCGTGGCTTTGTGAAAAAAGTGGAAGCGCACATTTTCCGGAAAATGTTTTTGCAACCAAAGGTAAAACGGGGCAAAAATGGTGTCGCCCATGCCGGCCTGCATCCGCCACATCACGTCTTCCTTGCAGGTGACGGCCAGGCGCAGAAAAATATTGAGCGCCGTGCCGGCCTCCACGTTGGGGGCCTGCACATTGCCCCGGAAAAAGGCGAAAGGGCCGTCGTACATGCTTTTTACCGGCGGGAACTCGCGGGCGTAGGCAGCATCCATGCCGTGCAGGATCAGCCAGTTGGCGTAGTCGTGGTCGTTGATGATGGTGAAATCCAGTACCAGTTTGCCGTTTTGCACCGAAACCACACCATCGCTCAGCATGCCCCGCGCGAAGGCCAGGGTAAAGTCGATGGTCGTCCACAGGCGGCGGAGCAGGTTGTCGCCGTGGACCAGCTCGCCGAGCACATCCCAGATCCATTTGGCCAGATTGTCCAGGTTGTCGAGCTGGGCTTCCAGGTTTTCGGGGCCGTGGTATTTAGGGTTGGACAACAGTTTTCCGGTCACGCGCAGGTGTTTTTCAATGTCGTGTATCACATCCTTTTCGATGGTTTTCTCCATATCCTGCACGATCTTTTCCAGTGGGCCTTTCAGCGTGTGCCGCCCCTGCCGTCCGAGTACTTTTCCGAGTAATTGCCCAAGGCAACCGCCGTTTTTCCCGGAAAAATGTTTGCGGAATTCCATGGCGATGTAATTGAAGGCTGCCGTGAAAATTTCAGCCACCGGGTCGTTGAAAACCCCGTCGCCAACTTTGCCCGGGAGTTTGGGGAAATCAATTTTCCAGTCGACCCAATTGTTGTCCACATGCTCGGTGAACACCATGTAGGGTTGGGGCCTGAACGCTTTATCGAAGGTTGCCAGCGGTGCATGCGGCGGGCGGTCCAGGCCTTTGTACACTTCCTTCATGAGCATGAAGGCATTTTCATAAAAGCCAAACCAAAAGTGAATGCCGTGCTCTTCCACCCGGTGTCCTTTTTCCGGGTTTACGCCGCTTGCGCCTTTTCCCCCCAAGCGCCAGCCCATCTGGTAAATATCAATTTCGTACAGCTCAGCAGCATTTGGCTGCCGCATCAATTGGCAAACGGCCGTCATTGCGCCGAGGCCGCCACCGATTACGGTTATTTTTTTCTTTCCCATAGCCTTTCAAATAAGACAAGTTGTGACCTATTAAATTATATCGAGTAACTACCGTTGGCGAGGACGCCAACAGCGGCATTTCATTGAAAAGCGTGCCCAATTCGCCATTTTTGGCGTCCTCGCCAACAATTTCCTTCATGAAGATATTGATGGTCACAACTTGGATTAAATAAGTACTCGGACAAGATTATTGAAACATTTTGAAATTGAGATTTTGGCCCCGATCAAGGCGCGAACGACGCGAATACCGGTGGTCTTTAAGGAGTGAGCAACGAAGAGCAGGGGCAAAATAGCATTTCACAAAGGGTTCGAATAATCTTGTCCGAGTACTTAGTTCAATGTGTGATGTCTGAATATAAAAAAGCGACGCAGTTGAACACTGCCTGCCTCCTATTCGATCATTTCCGAATGCTGCTCGGGTTTATAGTTTTTAAATAGCCAGATATAAACAATGTCCATCACCAGCACCATACTGCACATGGTCAGCAAAAAGCCGTTGTGCGCCCAGTGCATAAAACAAACCACGGTGATCGACCCCGTACCCAAAAATTTATTCCAGGCCACCCGGTATGAAAATCCGCGGTTGCGCAAATGCGGAAAAGTCAGGAGCTGGTAGATGTACAGGGAGGAGATCATCAGGTTGATAAAATAGGCGGAGATCACGCCGAGCCCGTTATCCTCCGCCTGTTCGCGCATAAAGTAGGTAATAAACAAGCCGCCGATCAGGACGAACAAATAGATCCAGACGTACATCTTTTTGATCCAGGCGTTGGTTACCAGTTTCGGGCCGTAGCGGAGGGTGTTGTAGTTGATAAAAACATCGAGGAAAAACCAGATTGCGCAGCCAATGCTGAACAATTTACCGAGGTTGTTTTGCAGGAGAAAGGCCCAGTTGAACTCCCACGAAATATCGAGCGCCACCACGATCATGGGAATTTCGACGATTTTATTCTTGCGCACGCCCTGCAGAATTTCTTTGTAGGCCAATACCCAGAATATGAATCCAAAACCCAGAAAAACGAGCTGGACCGGCGGGTACAGGTGGAAGTCGATATAGGGGTCCAGCAGATTATACAGTGTTTCCATATGTGTGATCGGGGAAAAGTTGTGTTAAACAGGTTTATGTTCTTGCCTGTGGACTTTAGGTCAGCTCGTAGCAGCCCACCATTGCGCCGTGCCATTGACAAAACTTAGATCGCCTTCGATCCAAAACGGGTTTTTTACCACCGTTTTCTGTGGCAAACCCAGGTCGGACATGATGGGGTAGGAGGCAAAATCGTGAAACGCGACTTCGTATTCTCCGCTCAACCACCAACCGCTGATAAATTTTCGCAAAAAACTGTTGGCGGCTACGACCCCCTGAAAACAGGCAACCTCCGATTTGTCGACGGCCCGGTATTGTTTCAAAAACACCATCGGGATATCGGCATGCAACAGGTCTTCCAACTCATGGATGATAAACGGAAGCCCCAGTTTGAAACTTTCATCGGTTGGAATGCGCTCGAAGGTATCTTTCACCGCCTTCCAGGCTTCACTATGCGACTTCCAGGAAGCGCCGGCAGGCTGGGCATTGTTGGCCGTCTTGTTGATGTCGAGCCAGGGTTGGAAAGCGGCTGTTTGCGGGTTAGCCTTGTCGAATTTAGTAAAACCGTAGGCCTCCACGCCAAACTTGTCGGCAACACCGGGGTTGGCCGGGAAATCAAAACGGGCCATCGATTTGGCAAAGCCCATTTGTTCGCGGCCGCAAACCAGTGAAAACGGATTGTCGATCAGGATGTAGGGAATGTAGCATACCATGCGTTGAGCGACCCACTGGCCCTGAGCGTTTTTGGTACATTCGGCCAGGGGCATAAAAAACTGCACCCCGGTTTCGGCCACGTAGCCGTATTTTTTGTAGTTCGGATCGGTGGTGTAGCCCCGGGTGATGTACGACATTACCATCATCATGTGGGTGGTGAGCGGGTAGTACCGCAGTCGCTCGCTCAGGGGGCTGAAATTGAGCCGCTGGTTGCACATGTGCAGCAGGTTGGCATAAGTGCCTTCCAGCGGGAAACAATACATCATCGTCTGGTCGGCATTGCCGGGAACAGGGATTTGAATTTCGTTGGGGTATTCGATGTATTGCGGAACGTATCCGGGCGGATTGGGAGGGGCGGTCGGCGGGGTGAAGTGGAACAGGCGGCAAAGCCGGTTCCAGAGTTTTTTAAAAAATGCCATTACAGAGGGTCTTAGTATGCGTACCAACAAATGTAGTTAAACCCTGTAGTAATTTGTATTCCCAAAAAAACGGGCAGATTAAAATAGAATGTGTCTACTGTTTGAAAAGTCAAAATAAAAATGCCCGATGCCTCAAGTTGAAGCAACGGGCCGTCACCGTTCTAAATGTATTTTCCTTTAGCGTTTTACAAAACCGGTCAGGTAAAAGTGGTGCGCATCGGCATCGTGGTCGTGTTTGAATCCGAATTTCGTCGGGTAATATTTGCCCGGAAAACGATATGCCGTAACTGCCGGGATGGCCTTTTCAAAATTGTGCTTTTCTTCAATAAACGCTTTCGTGATCATCGGCTCATAGAAGGTCATTTTACCGTCGAAAGAACCGAAAATAAAGGTTTCCGTAAAGGGCTGGCCGTTTAATTCCGGTGCGGTCACATCAATCCAGTGTGCGCCCATTGCAGGTACCAGGCCGGTGTTGATGTAGGTTGCCGGCATTTCTCCGGCCGGTAGCGGTTTGGCGCCGGCCACGGTGTCGGCGGGCGTAATGGCCAGGCGTTCCGCCTCGGAAGTCATGTAAAAGTGAAAATCGAAGTGCGGTTTGTCGTAAATGCCGAGTGGCTCGTGGCCATGCGGGTTGTAGCCTGCCCACATGTGCACAAACGGCGTTTCGTTGTCGCCCGTCGGAAAATCAAGGCTCCAGTCCACATCAGCCGTCAACGCGTCGAAACTGTTGAAGGCCGTTTCCGGAATGGTAAACCCCGCTTCCACCGGGTGCCCGTCTTCATCGGTGGTGATGTAGGTGCTCAGCGTGCTGCCCTGGTAGTTGGTGGTTTCGCCTATCCGGGTGCCTGATTTGTCTTTTTGCAGGCGCCGGCAAACAACAGCGCGGCTACGGCCAAAACAGCCAGCGGACGAAGAGATAACGTGATTGCTTTCATAATGTACTTAAAGAATGTGTTGAGTGATAAAAGGATTGATTCGATTAATGCCGGGTGCAACTGAAATGGGGGATGCCGTCATTGCAATTCCCGGTTTTGACTGACAGGGCCGTAGGACGCGGGTATGCCGGTTCTGGTTGCAGCGCAGAATAAAATACCGGGCATAGCGCGGCTTTCCACGCGGTTTAACTTTCTGGTTAAAAAAAATGGTCAAAAGCTTGACAGGGAAAAAAAGTGCGCCTACTTTTGCCCCGAGTTAACCAAAAAGTTAAACCCGATGGACAATCAACATCAGCCTGAAATCACCCCCGGGAACACCGACAGCACCGAACAACGCATTTTTGACGCCGCGCACGAATTATTTGTGCTCAAAGGCCTGGATGGCGCCAAAATGCAGGAGATCGCCGACAAGGCGGGCATCAATAAAGCCCTGCTCCACTACTACTACCGTTCCAAGGAAAAGCTGTACGAGATGGTGGCCAAAGCCGTGATCGGCCGGGCAGTGCCGGTTATTCAAAACCTGCTGGAATCGGACGATCCGCTGGAAGAAAAAATCAGCCGGTTCATTGATTTTTATATCGACATGGTGAGCCGAAACCCCTTCATTCCGCTTTTTGTGATCAACGAATTGAATAAACACCCCGACCGGTTTTTTGAAACAATTCTTCCCAAAGAATTGCCCCGGCCACACGCATTTTTCCGGCAGGTAGAAGCAGAAGTTGCGAAGGGTAACCTCCGGCCCATAAAGCCCCAGCACCTGCTCGTCAACGTCGTTTCGCTTTGCATTTTTCCCTTCGTGGCCAAACCTATGATCCGCATTGTATTAGGACTTGACCAACAGGAAATCAAGGCCTTCCTGGCTGAACGAAAAGAGGCGGTTAAAGCCTTTGTTTTTCAGGCAATCAGGACCTGAATTATCATCCGGGTTTTCTCCGCCCGGGTATCATCTCCGCCCAGGTATCCTCCCCCGGCCTCCCCCGGGCATCATCTCAGCCCCAGGGCATTCATCTCAGCCCAGGCATTCATGCCTGGGAAAAAAGATTCGTTTCTTCCGCCCCAGGCATGAATGCCTGGGCTAAGAAATTGCCCCAACAAATAAAAGAACCTTGTATGTCGGGTTTTTATGCCTGATTAGAAAATGAAACATCCATGAAATACACAATAATTTTCCTGTTCAACCTGCTCTGTTGGGCCATTGCCCTGCCGGCTTCCGATACCCTGACCGTCGAGCAGGTGCGCACCCTGGCGCAGCAAAACAGCCCGTTGCAACAACAAAAAGCATACGCCGAAACACAAGCGGCTTTGCGCTCGCGCAACATTCGCAGCAACAGCCTGCCCCGAATTCAGTTTCTCCGGCCAGGCCACCTATCAAAGCGATGTTTTCGGCTTCCCGAACGACAACCCCGTTTTTCAGGTGCCCGTGGTGCCCAAAGACCAGTATAAAGCCGGCGTCGATGTCAGTCAGCGCATCTGGGACGGCAATTCCGACAAGTACCTGCGCCAACAACAGGAACTCGAACGCATGCAAACCCTGGCACAAACGGACGTGGATGTATTCCAACTCCGGGAGGCCGTTACCGGCTTGTTTTTCAATGTGCTGCTGCTCCAGGAAAAGGAGGCGATTCTGACGGCCTCGCTGACAAACCTGCAAACCCGGCAACGCCAGGCCGAAGCCGCTGTGAGCGGTGGAGTGGCCTTGCGCACGGCAGCCGATCAGGTGCGCATCCAGATCCTGCAAACCGAGCAGCAGATCGCCGATACCCGTGCCGATCAAAGGGCGCTCAAGGAAATCCTGGCCATCTGGATGGGTCGTTCGGACACCGAATTTTATTTAAAAACAGCGTCTTCCACCCTCCGCCCGCTACCCACCTCCCCGAATCGACCCGAATACCAACTGTTTCAGTTGCAACAGCAACGTTTGCAACTCGGGCAGGATATGCTCCGCTTGCAGGCGCAGCCCCGGATCGAGTTGTTTGCGCAAGCCGGTTTTGGCCGCCCGAATCCCTTTAATTTTTTTGAAACGGGCTTCGAACCTTTTGGCCTGATCGGACTGCGAGCGGTATGGACGCCTGTCGACTGGGGCAACCGCAGCCGCGAACGCGAAGTCCTCACCCTCCAGGCCAAAATGGTGGACGCCCAGCGCCAGGCCTTCGATCAACGCCTGGAAGCCGCCACCGCCAAAGACAAAACAGATGCCGCCAAAGCGCAGGCCCTGCTTCAACAGGACGATGCCATCATTGCCCTGCAGGAGGATATCGTGCGCCGCGCCGAGGCCCAGGTGCAAAACGGCGTCATGACCAATACCGACTACCTCAGCCAACTCAATTTGCTCACTCAAGTCAAACTCACCCGCAAAACGCATGAAATCCAGGCCCTGCAGGCGCAGGAATTGCTGCGTGCAAAAACCGGTGACAACTAAAATGATTTACTCCATGCCCTCCACGTCTCCGTGGTGAAAAAAAATAAAAAAACACAACATGAAATACCCACTCATCACCCTGTCCCTGCTCCTGTCGTTGGCCGCCTGCAAAGACAATGGCCCGCAAGTCGATGCCTACGGCAATTTTGAAGCCGACGAAATGATCGTGAGCGCCGAAGCCAATGGCCGGATTCTTGAACTCAAGCTCGAAGAAGGGCAGGTTTTGTCCGCCGGCCAAACGCTGGGCCGTATCGACTCCACGCAGTTGGTTTTGAAAAAAGAACAACTGCAGGCGGCGATACGCGCCATTGCGGCCAAAAGCCCCGCCATCAGCGCGCAACTTGCTGTTTTTGAAAAACAAGTCAACACCACCAAACAACAGCTAACTGCCCTGAAGCGCGAAAAACAACGCGTGGAAACCCTGCTCAAAAGCGACGCCGCCACCCCCAAACAACTCGACGACCTGAACGATCAGATCGTGCTGGCTGAGCGGCAGATGGATGTCATCCTCGAACAGCGCAGCGCAACCGATGCTACGCTCAGCACGCAAAAAAGCGGTTTGCTGGCCGAGATCCTGCCCCTGCAAAAGCAAATTGCGCAACTGGACGACCAGATTGAGAAATGCCGTATCGTCAATCCCGTGGCCGGCACCGTCCTGAGCACCTATGCCGAGGCCGGCGAGGTGGCCACGTTTGGCAAACCGCTGTACAAACTGGCCAATCTCGACCACATGATCCTCCGGGCTTATGTTGCCGGCGATCAGTTGGGAAATGTTCAGTTGGGGCAATCGGTAAAGGTAGCGATCGATGCACCCGACGGCGCCATGCAGGCGTTTCCGGGCAAAGTCACCTGGATATCATCGAAAGCGGAGTTTACGCCTAAAATTATCCAGACGAAGTCCGAGCGCGTCAATTTGGTGTATGCGGTGAAAGTGGTCGTTGAAAATCCGGATGGCAAACTGAAGATTGGGATGCCGGGAGAGGTTCGGCTTTCGGGAGGTAAGTGAGGCGGTGACTGCGAGTCACCGCCTCACTCCCAAAGCATGTAAAAAATAAAAACAGGTAAATCATGCAAACCAAATCCATAAAAGCACAAAACCTCTCCAAAGCCTACGGCCCCGTCGAAGCCGTAAAAAACGTCAGTTTCGACGTTCGGCCCGGCGAAATATTCGGCCTCATCGGTCCCGATGGCGCCGGTAAAACCACGCTGTTTCGCATACTGACCAGCCTGCTGCTGCCCGACACCGGCCAGGCCAGCGTCGACGGGCTCGATGTGGTGCAGGACTACAAGTTGCTCCGCCAGCGGATCGGCTACATGCCCGGGCGGTTTTCGCTGTACCAGGACCTGACCGTACAGGAGAATCTTCAGTTTTTTGCCAATGTATTCGGCACGACCATTGAAAAAAACTACGCCCTCATCCGGGATATCTACGTCCAGCTCGAGCCCTTCAAACACCGGCGCGCCGGCGCGCTTTCCGGCGGCATGAAACAAAAACTGGCGCTTTGCTGCGCGCTCATTCACAAGCCCCGGGTGCTCTTCCTCGACGAACCCGGGACGGGGGTCGACCCGGTGTCGCGCAAGGAATTTTGGGAAATGCTCCGCCGGTTGCGCGATTCCGACATTACCATCCTTGTCAGCACAGCCTACATGGATGAAGCCGAACTCTGCGACCGGGTGGCGCTCCTGCAAAAAGGCGAAATACTCGCCATCGACACGCCGCAGGGTATCACTGCCAATTACCAGCGCCCGCTTTTTGCCGCCCGGTCCGACGATATGTACCGGCTCATAACCGATCTGCGCGCCCTGGAGCCTGGCGCTGATTGCTATGCTTTTGGCGAGTATGCGCACCTGGCCCTGGCGGCTACCGCCACTCGTCCTACGACTTCTACTCGTCCTACGACTTCAAGTCGTAGGACGAGTAACGCCATCCCCAAAATCCAACAATACCTCGAAACCAAAGGCCACACCAACATCGAAGTTTTGAACACTACAGCCACTATCGAGGATTGCTTTATCGAACTCATGCACAACTGACCATGGACCACGCCATTCAAATCGAACAGCTCACCAAAACCTTCGGCAATTTCACGGCCGTCAATGCCATTTCTTTCGAGGTGGCGCCGGGCGAGATATTTGGTTTTTTAGGCGCCAACGGCGCCGGAAAAACCACCGCCCTGAAGATGCTTACCGGCCTGCTCAAACCCAGTGGCGGACAGGCCTGGGTAGCCGGAATCGACGTGCAACGCAAACCCGAACAGGTGAAACGCCGCATCGGCTACATGAGCCAGAAATTCAGTCTGTACGAAGACCTAACCGTGCGCGAAAACATCCGGCTCTACGGCGGGATTTACGGACTTAAACGCACCGACATTAAGGCCAAAACAGCCGTGCTGCTGGAAAAACTGCAACTCGAACCCTACGCCGATCAGCTGGTGGCCGGGTTGCCCTTAGGCTGGCGCCAAAAACTGGCCTTTTCGGTCGCCCTGTTGCACGAACCGCGCATTGTGTTTCTCGATGAACCGACCAGCGGTGTCGACCCGCTGACCCGGCGGCAGTTTTGGGACTTGATCTACGAGGCCGCGCACAACGGCGTGACCCTCATGGTCACCACCCACTACATGGACGAAGCCGAATATTGCAACCGGGTCAGCATTATGGTCGACGGCAAAATCGAAGCACTCGACACCCCCCGGAATATGAAAAAAACTTTTGCTGCTGAGGACATGGATGAAGTCTTCAGAAAATTGGCGCGATCCGGTTCCTAACCTTCAAACCAGAAACCTATAAAAATCATGAACCGCTTTTTTGCATTTGTCCTGAAAGAATTCCGCCACATCTACCGCGATCGCCGCACGATGCTGATCCTGTTCGGCATGCCGGTGGTGCAGGTATTGCTGTTCGGTTTTGTGCTGACCAACGAGGTGAAGGATGCCAATATCGCCGTGCTCGATCCTTCGAAAGACCCGGCCAGCATTCGGCTGACGAACAAACTCGTGTCCAGCGGCTATTTCCGCGTAGCGGCTAACCTGCAATCGCCCGAACAACTGGAACCGGCATTTCGCAACGGCAGCATCAAGCTGGCCCTGGTCTTTCCGCCCGATTTCGGACATACGCTCGACCATGAGGGCACGGCCAAAATTCAGCTCATCGGCGATGCCAGCGACCCCAATACGGCAACAACCCTGATCAACTACGCCAACGCGATCATTTTAAATTTTCAGCAGGAATATGCCCAGTCCTCCCTTGGCGCACAGCAGGCACCGCAACCCATGATCCTCGCAGAATCGCGCATGCGGTACAATCCGGAGGAAAAGGCGGTGTTCAACTTCGTGCCGGGTGTGATGACGCTGATCCTGATGCTGGTGTCGGCCATGATGACCTCCATCACGCTGGCGCGCGAAAAAGAAATGGGGACGATGGAAGTGTTGTTGGTATCGCCGCTGAAACCCTTGCAGATCGTGCTGGGAAAAACGGCGCCCTACCTGGCCCTGTCGTTTTTGAATGCCGTGCTGGTGGTGCTGATCGGGATGCTGGTGTTTGGCATGCCTATGCGTGGGAGTTTCCTGTTGCTGGGTTTCGAGTGTTTTTTGTACATGTTTGTGGCCCTGTCCCTGGGTATCCTGATCTCTACACGGGCGCAAACACAAATGGCCGCGCTGTTCGTCTCGGCACTCAGCCTGATGATGCCGACGATCGTTTTGTCGGGCTTTATATTCCCGCGCGAAAGTATGCCGGTGTTTTTGCAGGCCGTGGGCACGGCGTTTCCGGCCACCTGGTTTATCCCCATTGTCAAAGGCGTGATGATCAAAGGCGTCGGGCTGAGCTATTTGTGGAAAGAAACCCTGGTGCTGGTGGGTATGGCCGTGGTGTTTATCGGGGTGAGTGTCCGGAATTTTAAAAGCCGGCTGGAGTAGATTTATTTGACCACGGAGGCACGGAGGACATAAAAAAAATAAAAACCATGCGTACTGTACTATATCTCGTCCAGAAAGAATTCCTGCAAATTTTCCGCAACAAATTCATGTTGCCGATGCTGTTGGTTATGCCGGTCGTGCAAACGATCCTCTTGTCTTACGCGGCCAATTACGAGGTAAAAAACCTCTCCCTTGGCGTGGTCGACCACGACCTCTCGCCGATGTCGCGGCAGCTGGTGGCTACCTTCGGCGCTTCGGGCTATTTCACGGTGTACAACACTGTTTTTTCCAGTAAAATCGCCGATGCCGACCTGGCGCGCGACCGCACCGACCTCATCCTCGAAATCCCGCCCCATTTCGAGCGCGATTACATCCGCGAAGGGGCCGGCAAGGTAGCCATCACGGCCAATGCCATCAACGCGGTAAAGGCCGGGTTGGCAATCGGGTATGCCAACAATATCGTTCGGGCCTATTCCCTGAGCCATGCCTCCCCGGTTGCCGTGAACCGCCCGCCGGCTGCCATCCAGGTCGAATACAGCAACTGGTACAACCCCCTGCTGGACTATAAAACCTTCATGGTGCCGGGTATTCTGGGGGAAATCATTGCCCTGATCATCTGTTTTCTCACGGCGCTCAACATCGTGCGCGAGCGGGAGGTGGGCACCATCGAGCAGTTGAACGTGACGCCGATCCACAAATGGCAGTTCATTCTGGGTAAATTGCTGCCCTTCTGGATGATCTCGCTGGTGATGATGACCGTGGGCCTGACGGTAGGCTGGCTGGTGTTTCGCATTCCCATGCTGGGCAACCTGTGGCTGGTGTTCGCCTACACCCTGGTTTTTGCGCCCTGCATGCTGGGTATCGGTTTTTTGATCTCCAATTTTGCCGAATCACAGCAGCAGGCCATGTTCACCGCCTGGTTTTTCCTGCTCATTTTCATCCTGATGTGTGGCCTGTTCACCCCGGTCGACAGTATGCCCGAGTGGGCGCAATGGCTCAACACGATTAATCCCGTCAAGTATTTTGTGGAATTTATGCGGCTCGTGCTGCTCAAGGGAGCCACGTTTGCCGACATTCAGCAAAACTTTTTTACCGTGCTGGGTTATGCGGCTGTGGTGAACGGGCTGGCGGTTTGGACGTACCGGAAGCGGGTGTAACGGCGCGGCTTTATCTTACGGCAGGAATCCGGGATGCGTACGAGGCATCGCGGCGGCGAACAGGGTTCGGCGACACATTTTACACTATTTAAGGTGAGTTTTGGATTGACCTCCAGGTCTGCGGCGTGCAATGATTAGTTATGTTGAAGTTATACGAATCAAGGGTTCCACTAATCGATATCAACCTAAAACGCTTGTCATGTCGTAGCGCAGCGGAGACATCTGCAAAGGTTCCATGCTTCGAAAAGTGCCGAAGAACGCTTCGATCTCCGTTTTTTTAGTTACAACTCGCAAAGTATACTTGTGTAGATGTCTCCGCTGCGCTCCGACATGACAAGCGCTATGGATGGATGATTAGGCAAGTTTACTCCATTGAACCGTATAAACATATATAACTTGTCATTGCACGCCGGTAGAGAGGTCGCATATTTGTAGAAAATGCTCCTAAAGCGCATTTCCACGACCTCGTTACCGGCGTGCAATGATTAGTTATAATTAACAGCAACCTCGCTCTTTTCGCTTGTACAGGTTCCTCGCTGCGCTCGGAATGACAAAACCTCGTTTTAAGAATTGGGGGGCGAAAGATTTGGAATAACGGAACATTACGGCGCCCCCAATTTTGGCCTCAGGAGCACCCGCAGCAGTTGGGCCAAAGGGGAGGGGCGCCGCAATGTTGCCTTACCAGGATTTACCGCCCCTCCATGTTTTACGCAATGAGCCTTGTCATTCCGAGCGCAGCGAGGAACCTGCCCGCTCGAAAAGGGGAATCCTAAATATAACTTGCCTTTGCACGCCGGTAGAGAGGTCGAATATTGCTGGTAAAGAAAGTATTTCATTGTCCGAACTTCCGTTGGACCAATTCCGGAAAAAATCAACCTTACATGTGCAACAAAAAATACACCGCCACCCCGGCAAAATACCCAATAGCCGCATACGGTGTGATGCGCTTCATGTACCACAGAAAATCGACTTTCAGAATACCCATCGAGGCCACTCCGGCTGCCGAACCGATAATCAGGATGCTGCCCCCGGTGCCGGCGCAATAGGCCAGCAGGTTCCAAAAGTCGTGGTTGGGTGGGAATTCCGTCATTTTGTACATGCCCATTGAAGCTGCCACGAGCGGCACGTTGTCCACAACTGCCGACAGCAGGCCGATGAGCGTGTTGATCAGGTAAATGTTTCCAAAACTCCGGTCTAAAAATTCAGACAGCAGGTGCAAATGTCCGGAGGAATCGAGCGCGCCCACGGCAAGCAGAATGCCGAGAAAAAACAAAATCGCCGGCGTGTCAATCCGGTGCAGGATGGCTGCCACGGTGCGCTCGTGCCGCTGTTGGGGCGGATCGCCACGGTGCAAAAACTCGGTGACATACCACAGGGCGCCCACACCAAATAAAATCCCCATGTACGGCGGCATGTGGGTCACGGTTTTAAAAACCGGCACAAACAACAGCGCAGCAACGCCCAAAATGAACAGCAACTTGCGCTCAAAGGGCGAGCTGTTGTTCCCTTCGGGCTGTTCCGTTTTTGCCAGTTCCGGCTGCCCGCGCTTGCGCCGCAACACCACGGTTGCCACAAGCAACGGCGTCAGCAAGGCGATCATGGAAACAAAAATGGTGTTCTGCATGATCTCCAGCGTGGTCACCTGCCCCCCGATCCAGAGCATGATGGTCGTCACGTCGCCAATAGGCGACCAGGCGCCGCCGGCATTGGCGGCAATGATGACAAAGCCGCCGAAAAACCACAGGTCGTCGTGCTTCCGGACCATCTTGCGCAACAGCGCGCACATGATGATCGCCGTCGTCATATTGTCGAGCACCGACGACAGGAAAAACGCCACCCAGGCAATAATCCAGAGCAATTTTACACGGCTGGTGGTGCGGATGCGGTCGGTGATGATCCGGAAGCCGTCGTGCACATCCACCAGTTCGACGATCGTCATGGCGCCGAGCAGGAAAAACAGGATTTCTGAAATGTTGCTCAGGTGTTCGGACAGGGAATCGTGCAAAAAAGCCTGGGGGTTGCCGGGAAGTTCCGTGCCGGAAACCGGCATGGTTTCTATGCCAAAAACAAGAATTACCCAGCAAAAAACGCCCGTTAGCAGGGCAGAGGCGGCTTTGTCAATTTTCAGGGGATGTTCAAGGGCAATGAGGGTGTATCCAAGGATAAACACCACAACGATGAGGAGTGCCATATGCCGAAAGTTCTTCCCGAAAGGTAGCTATGCACGTGACGTGCCGGTTTATTTCCTGCATAATTTCGACTAAATTTTGTCGAAAAAAATCACTGCGCATCAAACGTGCTTTTCACCTGCAAGGCGCCGTTTTCATCGGCATAAATTCCGTACACTTTCAAGCCCTGTTCCGCCGCTATTTTCATGGATTTTTCCAGGCCCAAAACCAAAAATGCCGTGGCATAGGCATCAGCAGTCATGCAGTCGCCGGCAAGTACCGACACGCTCAGCAGGTTGTGGGTGATGGGGTAGCCGGTTTTCGGGTCGATGGCGTGGCTGTATTTTTTGCCGTTGCGTTCCACGAATTTGCGGTAGCTGCCCGAGGTGGCAAGCGCCTGGTTTTTCAGCGAAACCACCGTTTGCAGGGGACGGCCCTCGCCGTCGTCTTCCGCAGGTTTGTCGATCCCGATGCGCCAAAATTCATCGCGCGCGTTCTTGCCCGCAGCGCGTACTTCGCCGCCCACTTCCACCATGTAGTTTTGGACGCCCTGTTTTTCCAAAAACAGCGCCAGCACATCCACGGTGTAGCCCTGTGCAATTGCGTTCACATCGACTTCCATGCGTGGATCATCTTTTTGGAAAACGCCATTTTCGAGCCGCACTTTTTGAAACCCGATCAACTGGCGCAAACTGTCCACCTGGGCCGAATCGGGCGGCGGCAGCCCTTTTTTATAACTAAACCCCCAGGCGCGCACCAGGGGGCCGACCGTCATGTCGAACATGCCTTCGGTGGCCGCAGCAATGGCCTGCCCGCGCTGGAATACTGCTGTAAAATGCTCGTCGAGGACCACTCCGGCTTCGTTCCGGTTCACCCGGCTGATGATCGACGTGCTGTCCCAAAGCGACATGCTGCGGTCGATCAGGCGAAACAGGCTGTCCACCGGCCCGGAAAAATCGCGACCCATTGGATCGAAATAGGTGATATGGAAGGTGGTGCCTTGTGCCTGCCCTTCGAGTTGGGTGTACCCGGGCTGTTTGTTTTGGCAGGCGAAAAGGAAGAGCAGGAAGAAAAACAGACGGTATTGCATGGTTTGGCTATGTGTTCCAGTTAATGTAACGGGGGCATATTGTTCCGTCGCGCCGGCAGTAAATCCGGTGCTGGATAGCGGCTCCCACCCGTTGAAGTATTTTGTAAAGTTAAAATCACAAGGGGGGAAAATGTTTTTTGCGCAGCGCAAAAAACATTTTCCCCCCTTGTGATTTTAACTTTCCGCCTAAACCTTAACTCCCGAAGTCGTCGAAGGCCACCATTTCCTCCGGCACGCCCAAATTATCGAGCATGTTTTGCACGGCGGAGAGCATGAGCGGCGGCCCGCAGAGGTAGTACTCCACTTCTTCGGGTTCAGGGTGTTTGCTCAGGTATTCATCGAGCACCACCTGGTGGATAAATCCTTTGTAACCCGTCCAGTTGTCCTCGGGCAGCGGTTCGGAAAGTGCAATTTCGAAGCGGAAGTTGGGGAATTCCTTTTCGATCTGGCGGAAATGATCTTCGTAGAAAATTTCCCGCAGGCTGCGGGCGCCATACCAGTACGACACCTTGCGCCCGGTTTTCAGCGTATGGAACAGGTGGAAAATGTGTGAACGCAGCGGGGCCATTCCGGCGCCACCGCCGATGTACACCATTTCATTTTCTGTTTTTTTAATGTGGAACTCGCCGTAGGGGCCGCTGATCGTGACCTTGTCGCCCGGTTTGCGCGAGAACACGTAGGAGGAGCAATAGCCCGGCGGTACATCGGCAAAAGCGCCTTTGGCGCGATCCCACGGTGGTGTGGCAATCCGGATGTTGAGCATGATAATATTGCCCTCGGCCGGGTGGTTGGCCATCGAATAGGCGCGGAAGAGCGGTTCTTCCACCACGGTTTTCAGTTTCCAGATATTGAATTTGTCGTAGTCGTCTTTAAACTTATCCGGGATGTTGTACAGGTCGCGGTCAAACTGGATGACGATTTCCGGCACATCGATCTGGATATAATCGCCGGAGCGGAACTGCAGCGTTTCGCCGGGCGGGAGTTTTACCACAAACTCTTTGATATAGGTCGATACGTTGTCGTTGGAAACAACCTCACACTCCCATTTTTTTACGCCAAACACCTCATCGGGGACCTTGATCTCCATGTCTTCCTTCACCTTTACCTGGCAGGCAAGGCGCAGGTGGTCGCGCACCTGGGAGCGGTTCAGGTGGTTGGTTTCGGTAGGTAGTACGTCGCCGCCGCCAGCAAAAACCTGGCAGGTGCACATGGCGCAGGTGCCGCCGCCGCCGCAGGCAGAAGCCAGGAACAGGTTGTTCGACGAAAGTGTGGACAGCAACGTGCCGCCGGGTTTAACAACCAGGGCATGCTCTGCGTCGCCATTGATCACGATCTTCACATCGCCCTGAGGCAGCAGCCGGTCTTTGGCTACCAGAATCATGTATGCCAGCAGCAAGATGACCAGGATAAAAACGACTATGCTGGATGCTAGTACGGGAAGCATATATTTTTAAGAATTACTGGTTAAACGTAAACAGTTACTGGTTTCTGGTTGGCTGGTTTCTGGTTGTTCAACATCCCAAGTGGTGTACAACCTTCTAACCGGAAACCATCCAACCAGTAACTTTAAAGTTGTATGCCGGAAAAACTCAGAAAGGCCATGCCCATGAGCCCGGTAATGATCATTGCAATGCCAAGCCCCTGCAGCGGCTCGGGGATGTTGGAATACCGCAGGCGTTCGCGGATGGCAGAAAGCAGCACGATCGCCAGGAAAAAACCGATACCGGAACCGACGGAAAAGACTGCCGTTTCGGTGAAATTGTATTCCCGCTCCTGCATAAACAGCGAGGTACCGAGGATCGAGCAGTTTACGGTGATCAGTGGCAAAAATATGCCCAGCGAGGTGTACAGGGCCGGGGCGAATTTTTCCACGACCATTTCTACGAGCTGTACGGCGCCGGCAATGGTCGAAATAAACAGGATAAAGGCCAAAAACGTCAGGTCGACCGTCGCCAGCGAAGGGTGTACCCAGCTTAAGACACCTTCCCCCAGCGCATAGCGCAGGATCAGATAGTTGAGCGGCGTGGTGAGCACCATGACAAATATGACCGCCAGGCCAAGGCCGAAGGCTGTTTTTATTTTTTTGGAAACAGCCAGAAATGAACACATTCCCAGGAAAAACGCAAATACGACGTTTTCCACGAAAATGGATTTTATAAGCAAGTTCAGTAAGTGTTCCATAATCAAGATACGTTAACCAGTTTCTTATTCCAGCTGCGCTGCGCCCAGATATACACGCCGATTACAAAGAGTGCCGCCGGCGGCAATACCATGAGGCCGTTATTCACATAGCCGTGGTCGTAGGCCCATTGCGGGATCACGTGATAACCCATCAGGGTGCCGGCGCCGAACAATTCCCGGAAAATGGCGACCACCACCAGGATAATGCCGTAGCCCACACCATTGCCCACACCGTCGAGGAAAGACGGCCAGGGTTTTTGTGCCAGAGCAAAGGCCTCAAGGCGCCCCATCACGATACAGTTGGTGATGATAAGCCCGACAAACACCGACAGTTTTTTGCTCACATCGAACATGTAGGCCTTCAGCACCTGGTCTACGATCGTCACCAGGGTGGCCACAATGATCAATTGCACAATGATCCG
Organism: Lewinellaceae bacterium; assembly: GCA_016716135.1. GTDB lineage: Bacteria > Bacteroidota > Bacteroidia > Chitinophagales > Saprospiraceae > M3007. The sequence continues at coordinate 39,115 of JADJWX010000006.1, forward strand.
GACGCGGTTGGGAATAGAATTTCGCAGCAGGGAAGTAATCAGGTTGGAAAATGCCGTCACGAAAATTACCCCGACAGCCATGATGAGTGCCGGCTTGACCTGCACGGTGACCGCCAGGGCCGAACAAATACCCAGCACCTGCACGGTGATCGGGTTGTTGTCGTCCAGCGGATCACGCAGCGTGCGAATGTTCTTTTTCGAAAACAGCGCCTCTTTTTTCTTTTCCTGAACCGCAGGAGCGGATGTCGATTCTACGCTCATAATTCAACTATTTTGGCTCCGGCATAACAGCGCCGGTGCTTGATTTTACAGATTCAAAGTAACCCAAATAGGGTTCAATGCAGTTTTTCAACATGGCGTCCACGCCGCGCGAAGTGATGGTGCCGCCGGAAATACCGTCGACACGGTGCTCCGTTCCCAGATCAAACTTATCGGCCGGTTTTACAACATGGACCGAAACAAATTGATCTTGGTCCGACAGGATTTCTTTGCCCTGGAATTGCTCCTGGAAGGGTTTTTCGGAAATCTCTGCGCCGAGGCCCGGCGTTTCCCCCTTGTGGTCAAAAAAGGCACCGTAAACCGTGTTGAAATCATCTTCCAAAGCCACATAGCCCCAGATCGGGCCCCACAGGCCGACACCATACACCGGCACCACGTAGTATTTTTTTCCGGCCTCGCCGGTATACACGTAGAGCGGCAGGAGCCGTTCACCCGGCGTTTTGTTCACCTGATCTTTCAGGCGAATTGCCTTGGCGGATGCATCCGGAACGACTTCGCCGGCACTGTTCACCACCATTTCCTGAACGTTGGCATTGTATGTTTGTTCGATGGTTGCCCGGTCGTCTGAAGCAATACGGACCGAGCGCAGGATATTTTTCTTGGTGTCGAGCGCGACGTTGGCCTCCTGCAAAGGCTTCAGCCCTTCCGAGGTTACGGCCAGGATGACGGCGGTAACCACAGAAATGGCGGCTGCGTATAAAAGGGTGTAGCTGTTGCTATGCACGTTTCAATCTTTTTTTAATGTGTTGTTCAACGACCATATGGTCAATCAGGGGTGCAAATACGTTCATCAGCAAAATGCTGAGCATGACGGCTTCGGGGTACGCCGGGTTGAATACCCGTAAAATAACCGTAAACGCACCGATAAGCAAGCCGTAAATCCACTTGCCCCGTTCGGTTTGCGCGGCGCTCACCGGGTCGGTAGCCATGTACACGGCGCCAAAGGCGAAGCCGCCCATCAGCAGGTGGTAGTAGGCCGGGGTATGCATGGCGTGGTTGGGCATGTCTGCCGGAGCCAGGCCTTGCAAAACAAGCCCCATGCCCAGCACACCCAGCACGCAGGAAACGATAATCTGCCAGCTGCCCACACCGGTAATGATCAGGATCAGGGCCCCGATCAGGCAGGCTGCGGCACTGGTTTCGCCGATAGAGCCCTGTTCAAACCCCCAGAACATATCGGATGCTGAAGGCAGGTTATGGAAATTTACATCAAACGTTACCAGGTTTGTAGCGCCCGAAAAGCCGTCGACGATGGCATGCCCGGCTTCAGGGCTAAGGTCCGTCCAGATGTCGCCCGACATGTATGCCGGGAAGGCAAAGAACAGAAACGCACGCGCCAGCAACGCGGGATTCATAAAGTTCATGCCGGTGCCACCGAAAATCTCCTTGCCCAGCAGGGTGCAGAAAACCGCTGCCAGGGCCACCATCCACAGCGGGCAGTTGACCGGCAGGGTAAGCGGGATCAGCAAACCTGTGACGAGGTACCCTTCGCTGACCGGGTGCCCCCGCAAAACGGAGAAGATAAACTCAACGCCAAGCCCTGCCGCGTAGGAAACGACAATGATGGGAAGCACTTTCCAGAACCCGAACATGAAATTTTCCATCAGGGTGGCTTCCATGCCGTAGGCCAGGTAGTGCTGATACCCCACATTCCACATGCCGAAAAGCATGGTGGGCACCAGGGCGATGATCACCGTCATCATCGTGCGCTTGAGGTCCATGGCGTCGCGAACATGGACGCCGTGTGCCGTCGTTTCACCGGGCACAAAAAGGAACGTCTCCAGGGCTTCAAAAGCCGGGTAGAGCTTTTCAAACCGCCCGCCCTTTTCAAAGTGCGGCTTGATGGAATGAATGATATTTTGTAAAAATTTCACCGTATGCAGTGTTTTATTGCTGTTGGTTATTGGCTGTTGCAGTTGCCGCTGAATCGTTCCGTCTTCGGAAACAGCCAACGGCTAAAGGTTAAAAACTGCGATCAGCCTTCCGTTTGCATGTATGTCAGCCCTTCCGCGATGATTTTTTGCACATCTATTTTTGACGTGCACACAAATTCGCAGAGGGCAAAATCTTCTTCTGACACTTCGTAAATACCGAGTTGTTCCATCCGCTCGATATCGCGGGCAAGGATGGCTTTGAGCAACATAACCGGCATGATATTCATAGGCAGCACCTTGTCGTACTGCCCGGTCATTACAAAAGCGCGTTCTTCTCCGTGCATGTTGGTGTCCAGGTCGTACACCCGGTTTGGCGCCAGCCAGGAAAAGAAGGTGCGCGAGAGGCTGAGTTTTTGAAAGCCCGGGAGCAGCCAGCCGAGAAACTCCGGTTGGTCGCCCTCAGGGATAACCGTAATCTGGTTGGTGTAAAACGACAAAAACCCGTCGGCCGACGATTTTTTCCCCGTCAGCACATTGCCCTGGATAATCCGGCAATGATCCGAATTCAGGCGACCACCGATGATGCTGTCGAGTGTTTGACCGGTGATCGCATGGAAGTATTGGGGCGTTGATACACTGCTGCCGGTAAGCGCCACAATGCGGTCGGCGCGGTAGCGGCCTTCGAGAAACAACCGGCCGATGATCACGACATCCTGTGGATGCACAAACCAGACGCGTTCGCCCGCTTTGATTGGGTCGATATGGTGTATTTGAATGCCGACGTTTCCTGCCGGGTGCGGCCCTTTGAACCGGTGGATGCGGTCTGTGGAAATACTGCCCATATCGGACTCACCCAAGCCACCGTCGGCGGAAATGCCCAGGTGCAGGTTGCCGTTGGCCAATACCTGAAGGGCTTGAAGGCCTGCCTGAAAACTTTCCTTGTTTTGGCCAATGACATAAGCCATATCCGGCGCCAGCGGCGCCGAATCAAAACAGGAAACGAAGATCGCTTTCGGCACGTCCACCGAATCGGCAATGATGGAGTAGGGGCGCTGGCGAATGTAGTGCCAACACCCACTGTCGAGCAGCTGCTCGATCACCTTGGCGCGGTCGATCTTTGCCGGATCGGCCTTCGAAAATTCTTTGTAGCGGGTTTCCTGCCGGTCGGCCAGGATGCGGATCTCCATGATCCGCCGCTTGGCGCCGCGCACTACCTCGGCTACTTCGCCGCTGACCGGCGAAGGGAAGCGGAGGTTCGGTCGGTCTTTATCGTAAAAAAGCGCCTGACCGGCCAGTACCTCGTCGCCGGGTCCTACTAAAAGTTTGGGAGTGATCGCCGGGAAATCCGTCGGTTTAATGGCGATTATTTCGGAGGTTGGTACTTCTGTTGTAACGTTTTCGGCAGTTCCTTTTAGCTTGATATTAAAGCCGCGCCGAATATTGATCTGTTTGCCCATGATAACATTCCTTTTCCGGAAGTGGCAAAAAAAGGACATTTTATTTTGATGGCAAAGCGTTTATCCTAAAAGTATTTTGAAAAAAACGGCATCTGTCCCGGATTATCCGCTGCTATCAAAAACAAGAATTTTGGGAATGTGTCCATCATGCGGAGGAATGATCTTAAGCATTGTGCGCACGTAGGTTTTATTTGGTTTTGGGCGAAAAATTAACGGTTTGAGCGAAGGATGTGTGGCGGGCTGTGGCAATCTGTTCCAGCAGCCATTCCCGCTCGGCCAGATAGTGTTCGTCAGCGATCTGTTGGCGCAGCGCTTCGCGGGCCTCCGCATCGCTGCCGGGCGGCAGTTTGAGCAGCCGTTGGACCATGCGCACAAAGTTGGCGTTCAGTTCGCGGTGGTAGCCAATATTCCGGTGGCGTTGCAGGTAGATCCGGAAACTGTGCAACAGGGCGTCGAGTGCATTAAAAGCGCCGGTATCAAAATAGATCCGGACGAGCATGCGCCGTGCATCCAGGTTGTGATGCACATCGCGGAAGTCTACATCCCGTAAAATTTCCTGGGCCGACGCGTAGTCTTTTTTTCGAAAAAAATACAAGGCAAGGTTGAAATGGTAGGTGTTGTGCCGCTCGGCCGAAGGCAGGGCATTGCGGTAGTTTTCCAGGAAATTGCGGGCCCAATCCCACTCTTCGGACGCCAGCGCCAGGAGCAGGATATTCTGGTAGGTGGCCTTGCTGAGTATGCCGCCGTCTTGAATAACCTGCCGTTCCAGGCCTGCCCGGTACAGGTCGAGCGCCTCCCGGATAAAATTCCGGGCGCCGGTATTCAGTTTTTTTATACAAAAATTGATCGCGATCAGGTACACATCGCGCAATTCCTGGGCAGGCAGGAGGGCGGGTTGCCGGACCAACAACTGTTTCAAATCTTCAAAATTGGTTTCCGCTCCTTCACGCATCAATTGATAACAATGATAGTAGACCTGCACGGCCGCTACTCCGGAAAATCGGCCCGCCTCCACCGCGTTGACCGTTTCGGCCAGCCACGAAATTTCCTGGCTGGCAATCAGACCCGGCTGGTCGAGTGCCGCGCAGCCGTGCCGCAAGGCTGTGATGGCGACAAAGTTTGAAAACGCGGCATCGGATGCGCGCAACTGGTTGCCTTCCATGGGGCCTTTGTGGTGCTGGGCCTCCCATTGTTCCATGGCGATCTGGTACCGCTCCAGGTAAAATGCGGCATTTTGCGGGGAATTTTGCGGAACGCTTTCCAGGGTTTTGAATTCCTTGTCGAACACCGCCGACAAGCCTTTTTTGCGCAGGGCACGGCACAGGTAGCGGCCCTCCGATTGCGAATCGGCCGACCACTCGCGCCAGGCCAGGTATTGCTTCACGATGCGGAACAGGTACGACATGGTGTGCCGCAAACCCGGCTCGTCGAGCTCCAGATGCCGGCGCAAGCTGCGTTTGCCGGAAAGGGCCTCCGGTTCCGGTTCGCTACTGCCCAGCTGCGCGCAAAGCCAGTCAAACAGTTCCACAACCTCAGGACGCCGGTTGAATGCCGGCGACTGTACCCAACGGCCTAACTCCTGCCGTTCGCGCAGGTTGAGGGCTGCTAATGTTTGTACCAGGGGGGATTTTTGCATGATGGACGCCATTTCGGCTGGATTGTATTTTTGAAAAATAATGACAAGCAAAAATCCGGCCATTGATTTTCAGTAAGTTAAACAACCAATCGAATTTTTTGTCTTGACAAATTGGAATTTTTGTGTTTGAGTGCCCGGTCTGTGGGCCGGACTTTTGTTCCATCAACTGGATTGACTAATAAATACGTCTTATGAAAATGCAGAAATTCCAACTCCTGATCTTGGCGATTGCCGCTTGCTTTGCCCTGGATATGTCGGCACAAGGCTTCGTGCGCCTGTATGATGCCGATCCGCTTATTTCCTCCAACGGGATTATTGCCACGGCACAAACGCCCGACGGCGGCTACCTCTTTTTCATCGGCCGGCCCGACCGCCTGATCAAAACCGACCCGAACGGCGACATTGTTTGGGAAAAACCGGTCAGCCTGCCCAGTGCGGATGACCCTGTTTCCGACTTGTTTGTACTGCCCAACGGCAATTTCGCACTCGGGGTGTATGTTGAAAACAGCGGTTCGCCTACCGGCATTCTGCTTTTCGACCCACAAGGCAATGAGATCGCGCAGCGCCTTTATAACGGCTTTTTGCGTTTTCACCCTGTGGACGACGGGTTTTATGCCGCCAACCGGCTCAATGATTCCACCTTGCAGGTTTACCGGCTCGACGCCGGCCTGAATGCCGTTTGGAGCAAACCGCTGCACACGGAGCAACTTGTTTTTCTCTCTGACCTGATCACGACCAACGACGGCGGTTTTTGCATACTGGTATCGTCCAAGGCTCCGCCCTTTTCCAACGGTTCTCCCAAACTGATCAAAGTCGACGCCAACGGCGATAAAAGTTGGGAAACGGGGTACCCGAGCCAGAATTTAGTATTTTTCGGAAGCCTGAATCAACTTCCTTCCGGCGACTACATCCATGCCACCCACGATGCCATCAGCACCCAACTCTGCCGCACCGACAGCAACGGAAATTTGTTGTGGACCAAAATCTACAACGAGGTCCTCTGGTCCAGTTGCCTGACCACCGACGGCAATATTGCCCTGTGCGGTTCGCAGCTGCTGCCGTACAAGGTTGCCGTCCGAAAAGTTGACCTCGACGGGAACACGATTTTTTCAAAAATATATCAACCCAACGGTTACACCGGGGAAGCCTACCAGATTCGTGCAACGCCGGACAACGGCCTGCTGGTCGGCGGCTACGTCGAAACCGCAACCCAGGACCGCCACGGCCTGCTCCTGAAAACCGACGCCGTCGGAAATATTTACCCAAACTTCATCCAGGGCAAGGTCTGGTTTGACAAAAACCACAACTGCGCCTACAATGCCACCGACCAGCCCCTGAAAAACTGGCTTGTCACCGCCACCGCAACCAACTTCGAAACGGCCATCCTGACCGATACCAGCGGTTTTTACCAGTTTAATCTGCCCCCCGGCGATTACGCCGTAAAAATCCACCGGCCCGGCGACCTGTGGACGGCCTGCACCGAAACCTACAACCTCCAGATCGGCAGCCAACCCGATACCCTGGTGCAGGATTTTTTCATGCAGGATTCCGCCCTGTGCTCCCTGCTCGATGTGTCCATTGCCACGCCGTTCCTGCGCCGCTGTTTTGACAATACCTATAACGTAACCTGGTGTAATCAGGGCACGGTCGCTGCTCACGACGCCCTGATCCAGGTTATTTTACCGCCCCAGCTCGACTACGTGTCGGCCACCCTGGCCCCCGCCCAGCAAAGCGGCGACACGCTTTGGTTTGAGCTTGGGACGGTAGGTTTTGCCGAATGCGGCGATTTCAAACTGACCGTAAATGTCGATTGCGACTCGACGGTCATCGGCCAAACGCTTTGCGTGGAAGCGCGGATTTCCCCGGATACGCTCTGCATTTTTCCGGTCAATTGGTCGGGCGCCCGGGTGCAGGCGGGTGCGCGCTGTGTGGGCGATACGCTGGTAGAATTTACCCTGAAAAACGTGGGGCCGGCGGCTACGGATGCGCTCGAATACATCATCACCGAAGACCACGTGGTGCTGTACAACGGCACGTTCAGTCTCGACCCCGGGCAGGAGATGCTGGTGCAGCGCCCGGCCAACGGCTACACGCAGCGCATCCAGGCCGACCAGGAGCCCGGCTACCCGTACCCCTCCATGCCCTCGGCGGCAATTGAAGGTTGCGGGGCTTCAATTCGACGGGCCTCATCAACCAGTTCGCACTCGATGATGCTGACCCGTTCACGGATATCGATTGCCGGGAGATTATCGGCAGTTGGGACCCCAACGACAAGCAGGGCTTCCCCCTGGGCTATGAAAGCGAACACTGGATCGAACCCGAAACCGAGCTGAGCTACCTCATCCGTTTTCAAAATACCGGCACCGACACGGCTTTTTATGTGGAAATCCGCGACACCCTGTCCGCCTGGCTCGATCCGGCTACGCTGCGTATCGGCGCGGCTTCCCATCCGTTTACCTGGACACTGCGTGACGCCGGCGCTCTGTCGTTCCGGTTTGATAATATCATGCTGCCCGACAGCAACGTCAATGAAGCAAATTCCCACGGGTTTGTCCAGTTTAAAATCCGGCCAAGGCAAGATGCCCCCCTCGGCACGGTATTGTTGAACACGGCGTCGATCTATTTTGACTTCAATGCGCCTGTGGTCACCAACACCACCATGCACCGCCTTGGCCGCGATTTTTACCAGGTAACCCTGACGAAACTCCCCGAAGACGAAAGCCTGAACGTTTCGGTGCAACCCAACCCGTTCCGGGAGCGCACGCGCCTGGTGTTGCCGGACGAGGCGGCCGGAGGAGCCTACCGGTTGCTGCTGTTCGACAGCCAGGGGCGCTTGCTGCGCGATCAGGCCTTTCAGGGCAGTTCGGTTGAGTTGAACCTGCCTGATTTGGATCGGGGCCTGTATTGGTTTGAACTGCGTGGGGTGGACGGGACGTTGCGGGCGCGTGGGAAGATGGTTAAAGTCAAAAGTTAAAAGTCAAAAGTTAAAAGTCTAAAGTCTAAAGTCTAAAGTCTAAAGTCTAAAGGGAGTTGGAGCCGGCCAATGGCCTGTGCGATTTAATTATCCGCTTGTTCAGAATTGTTGGCGAGGACGCCAACAATGGCACAGCAAGGCGTTAATTGAGATGCCCGGCTATAGCTGGATTTTACATCAGTGAAAATCCGCGTTGCCCCGAAGGCGCATCCGCCAAATCCGTGTTCGAACCACGTTACGCGTGGCCGCTTATAAAGCCTGAGAACACAGATAAAAACGGATGCACCTTCGGCGCATCGCGGATTTTTTGTGAAAACGGGTAGTTTGGACGGTTGCTGAAATTGGCTCATGTTCCTGTTGGGCTGAGCAGGGGACCAAGTGAGGGGGGGACTGCCAGTCTAATGTCGTCAACTTAAAGTATTTGGGTGGGTGAACACTTTTGACTTTTCAAATTAGACTTTTCAAATTTGACTTAAAAGGAACTTCCCGAACTGATATTGCTCTTGAAGAAGTCAAAAGTTCAATTTGAAAAGTCAAATTTGAAAAGTGTCTACCTCCTCTGATTTCTTAAATTGACGACATTAGACTGCCAGTCACCCCCTCACTACCAGCCCGATGGGAACATGAGCCCTGAAATTTCTATTCCGCAGTAAATCTGACAAAGCACGAGTAAAAATTGTTAATCCCTCCGTCTCGCTAGACTTTGTTCGCCGGGCAGTGCTATATTTCAAACGTTTTACCGCCGGCCCCTCTCCGGCCTTGCCTGACAACCGCTAATCCACTGCCCCGTACACCGCGCTTCAGCAATTCCCTCTGTTTGATTCGATACCTGGTGAATTTTGGGGTTTTGCGGCGATTTGAGCGCACGCCGCCGCAAAACATAACGTGTATTTGTGCCGGCGTTTGCCCTTTGGGCGGGCGCTAAGGCATAACCATAACCGATTTATTCACCAATTAAATCACCTTCACCATGAAACGACACCATGCGTTCCGATTTCAACTGGCGGCTTGCGCTGCCGCTTTTCGCACTTTTGCCGGCTGGGCTTTGGCTGTGCTGGCAGTATTGGTTTGCCCCCCCCCCAACAGCCATGGGACAAATTAGTAGTAGTTGCTTATCGCTGCCGTGCGACGGCCAGCAATTATATGTTCAAATTGTTCCTGACCCGGATTATGTGAGCACCAGCAGTTGCCAAACCAGTACCCCCTGTGGCGATGGCGACCTGTTCACGCAATTGTACTACTTAGTCCAACTCGTATATGTGCCCGGCACCAGTAATGAGCCCTTGAGTTTCGCGCTGGGTTACCGGGAAATAAAGGTGGACCTCCGAACCCAAATTACAGGTTCCACAACCAACATTGCATACTCGTATATTAATTCAACCGTAACAGAAGATTGCCATAAAGTAACCGCCCAAACCAACGGATGGAGCGAGGCAGCAGACGACGGCATGGGTGGGTTTACGAATGGCGTCAACTTTAGCGCAGACGAATCGAGTGCCAGCATTGCATTTTACAATTACTCAACCTCCTGCCCTGAAGCAGCCGTAATCAATTTTTCGCCCCCGGCAAACACTCCATGTCCTAATGACATCTCTGTTTGCACTAAAACAGACCTCTTTCGCGTGGTTGTCAATGCTTACCCCGGTGAAACAGTCGATTTTAACATCGACTTTGCCCTGTATGACGTGACAGGCGAAGCGCTCTGTACGGATATCAATGGCGTTATTACGCCAGGCGCCGCACCTTTGCCCGCCACCGCAATACCGGGTACGACGAACGGTAATATGCAGTTGCGGCTGACTGATCCCAGTCAACTGCCCGATGGCGGGTGTATGCTAAGTGTAGAATTGGTGAATAAAAATTCCTTTGCCGTTGATGTGGATTATCTGGAGTTTGTACTCAAAGTGGATCTGATAGAAGCCGCCGAACCGGTCGTTACCAGCGCATACGCCCGCCCAACCCTGGCTTTGGGCGATTCCAGGTACATCCACTTCATTGTGCCGGACCAAGGATGGCAATTGGCCGCCAACGGCGGAATGCAAAGCATCGGCAGCATTACGATCAAACCGCCGCTTATCGGCAACAGCTCCTATAATGCCGTAATATCCCTGATTGACGGGAACAAATCCCGGATCAAAACGCCCGGCTCTTGTACCAACCTGCCCGTATCCATACAGTCGAAAACCTGCGAAGGAGGTGGCCAGAGTACCTGCACCGATAATGAAGGGGTAGTGTTCACAGTGGAAGGCCTCAGCGCCAGCGCCTGCAATACGACCATTCGTTTCGGCTTTGTCGATACGGAAACTTCGACAGCGAATTATTTGCAGTTAAAAGACATTTCCGTCAAACTGCAAATAACCACTTCAGGTGACGTGCAATTTGATGCAGCGACGTTTTCTTCTAACTGGATTAACGGCTGCCCGATAGCAAACTCATGCAATGATTGTATTTCAGCAGTAAAAAACGGCGACGTGATTGATTTTGAGTACTGCGTAAGTATTTCGGATATTCAAACCGCACAGGTAAGCATCGACCTGCTGACAAACCCGCAAGCGTATGTCGAGTTGGCATTTACCGGGCAAGGTTGTATCGAGAGCATCGGCATACCCGAACTTTTCATCCGGAGAGAGGGCGAGCAGAATTTATGCATTCCACCATTGGCGTCCGGTATTCCGCCTTTTTTAAACATTCCACTTTGTACGCCGAATATCTACGGAACCTTACAGAAAGAAACAGGGGAGGGCATAGCCGACGTAACGGTCCTGCTTGAGCCGCAATCCGCCTCCTGCTCGCCCACCGTTTGCCCCGACGAGCAGATGGTCACCGGGGCCAGCGGAACATTCGGGTTTTGTCCTTGTGCGGAATGCCAGTATTTTACTGTCAGACCCGAAAAAGACAACGACCCGCTCAACGGCGTATCAACTTTTGACCTGGTGTTGATTAACAAACATATTCTAGGGCTTGAACCGCTGAATTCGCCTTATAAAATCATTGCGGCGGATGCGAATAAAATGAATGGCGTAACCACCTTCGACATTGTCGAGTTGCGAAAATTAATTCTGGGTATTTATACTGAATTACCTAATAATACCTCCTGGCGCTTTGTTGATAAAGCGTATGTTTTCCCCAATCCGCTCAATCCGTTCCAAACGATATTCCCGGAAACTGTTAATGGCCTGGACCCTAACGATCCCAATAATAACCAGGCAGACTTTATCGCCATTAAAGTCGGCGATGTGAATGGCAACGCTGCGCCCAACCGTCCGGGAGCCCTGGAGCGCGCGCCGCTCTCCTGGCCGAAGTTGCAAAGCAAAAGCGTGGAAAAAACCATCACCCTGCCGGTAGTGTACACCGGCGCCGACACCCTGCTGGCTTTCCAACTGGCGCTGCAATTCGACCCAACCCTGCTCCAACTGCTCAGTCCCAGCGCCGGCGATCTGCCCGGCTTCACCCAGGCCAACTACAACGTTGCCGATGCTTCGCAAGGCCGGCTCCGGCTGCTGTGGTTCCCTGCCGACCTGTACAACCCGGACTTGGTAATCACACCCGGCGCCGTACTCTTTTACCTGCACTTCAAAACCTTAGCCCCCCTGCCCGAAGGCGAACTGCCCATCCAAATCGATAACGACCTACTGCCCGGACTGGCTTACGCTGCCGACGGCAAAGCCTTCAACCTCGATTATGAACCGGACCCTTCGGCCCGGTTCACGACGCCTATGGTCGCCACAGGCGACCTGACAGCCGGCTGCGCGCCCAATCCGGGCACAGAGGCCCTGTCAATAAGGGTTGACTGCCCCGACGAGCGCAAAGCCCGTATTGCCCTGTACGACCCGAACGGCGTACGGGTGTTTGCCCGCGATGTCAGCCTCGTACAAGGCGCCCAGGTATTCCGAATTGAAGAGGCAGCCTCTCTCACTTCCGGCGTTTACATCTGGAAAGTGATCGCTCCCGGCGCTAAAGTCCAGGGATTCTGGATTAAACTCTAAAACCACACAAGCATCATCTTACCTGCGGCGCTGAACGCACCGTTCAGCGTTCGGCGCCGCTTTTTAAAAAAATGAATATGAAATCAGTTTATATACTCTTCGTTTTCCAGTTGATCGTCGCTCCGTTGTTTTCTCAAAATCGCTGGTATGTAAACGACGACGCCCAGGGCGCTGCCAGTGGCGCTTCCTGGCTCGATGCTTTTACAGACCTGCAGGATGCCCTGAGCACAGCCGGCGCCGGCGATGAAATCTGGGTGGCCCGGGGAATTTATCGCCCCACCAACACCGCCGACAGAAACCTGTCCTTCGAAGTTCCGGCAGGCGTAAAACTCTACGGCGGTTTTGCCGGCACGGAAACCGCATTGAATGAACGCGACTGGGAACAATTCCCCACCATACTCAGCGGCGATATCGGTATACCGGGCGATAGCACCGACAATTCCCATAACGTACTATACATGTACGCCCCGGATACCCAAACCGTCCTCGATGGCTTTACCGTCCGCGACGGCGAGGCCACTTACACCGGCGCTTCCAAGACGTACGGCCGCCTGCGGTGCGGCGGCGGATTGTATATCGACGGCTTCGACACCGACGCTTACCCCGATATCGTCAACTGCAATTTCATACACAACACCGCCCGCACCTTCGGCGGGGGTATCATGGCCTATGGGGGAGGGGACGGCTCCACAGCGCCCCGGGTGCGCAATTGTCATTTTGAGCAAAACAAGGCCTCCAGTGGAGGCGGCATGGCGCGCATCGGCGGCAGTTGGATAGAGCGCGGCGCCGATCTGGACAGCTGCCGGTTTATTAAAAACACCGCTACTTTCCGCGGCGGCGGGTATTACTACACCGACTCGGAACGGTTCGACACGCTGGAAATCAGGAACTGTCTGTTTGAAGAAAATATTGCTGAAAATAACGGTGGCGGAATGTTTCTTGATGTGGGCAGAATCAACGAATCTGTCGGAATATTCTATAATTTGAATTTTCATAAAAACAGAGCTAGATCAGGGCCTGTACTTTCAATTCCTTCACTCTCCTTTTTAAATGTCAAATCTTTAGAATTTAACAATCTAAATATATCTGAAAACAGTCTTATACTACCGCCAATTACAGGACAACAGGAGGGCGTATCTATAGTTATCTTTACACTTAATGACGATAGCCGAGTTAGTATTTGTTCTTTGAACATAGAAAATGATTACACTAAAGGAGAAACTGCCTCTATTGAAGCCAATACCGTAAATATTAAAGAATCTTTAATCCAAAGAAATGATTGCTCAAATAATATAATAGTTATTGGCTCAAGTGTTATAACCATAGAAAAAATGACTATGTTAAAAAATAACGGGCAATATAATTTATTGTCATTGGCGTCAAATAAAAAAATCCAAATAACCAACTCTGCATTCGTAGATAATAATTTACAGTCCGAATTTATTATAAGATCAATAGTGGAAAACAATAAAGAATTTAATATTCTGAATTGTACTTTCTTTTTCAACACAGTGGACACTTTTGTCGGCGACGATCCAAACCCGATTGAAAAGCGAACCATCACCAACTGTATTTTCGGCAAAGACGAACCGCTTTTACTCACCCTGGATCACCCCGATTCCGTTGAAATCTCCTATTGCTACGTCGACTCCCTGGATTGTTTTCCGCCCTTCATCAACCTCACTTGCGGGCCCGGTATCCTCACGGGCTTCGATCCCCTCTTCGTCAATCCCGATTCGGGCGACTACCGCCTCCAGCCCTGTTCCCCGCTCGTCAATGCCGGTAGCAACGATTACGCCTTGGGCGACACCGACCTCGCCGGTCTGCCCCGCATCCGCGGCGGCACCGTGGACATCGGCGCCTACGAAGCCCAGGGGCCTTCCCTGGCTACTGCGCCCCAAACCACCCCCTCCTGCCCCGGCGGCGCTTCCGGCGCCGTGGACGCCGGCCTGCAAGGCGGCTGCCCACCCTTGCTGTTCAACTGGCAGTCGGGCGCTAACTCGGGCGCTACCCTCAGCGGCCTGCCGCCGGGCGTTTACCAATTCACCGTCACCGATGCCAAGGGCCTCACGGCCACTTTTTCAGCCACCGTACCCGAAGGCGATGCGCCCAACCTAACGCCGATCGCCACAGCCCTGCTCTGCGGCGACACCACCGGCGGCAGCGCCACGGCCCTGCTCGACCCTGCCCTGCCGCCCCTGCACTTCCTGTGGGCCGACGACAGCACCGACAGCCTGCGCACCGGCCTGGCCGCCGGCTCGTATCCCCTCACCGTCACCGACGCCCTGGGCTGCTCGGCCACCGGCGCTGTGCAGGTGAGCAAAAGCGGCAGCCTGAGCGTCGATATCGAGGCGCAGGCCATCAGCTGCCATGCCACTGCCGACGGCGCATTCACCGTGCTGCCCGCCAACGGCAAGCCCCCTTTCCTGTGGAACTGGGCATCCGGCGCTACCGGTCCCACCATTGGCCCGCTCGGCCCCGGCACCTATTCCGGCACGCTCACCGATGCCCTGGGCTGCACCATCCAGTGGGTGCTACCCCTGACAGAGCCCGCCCCGCTGCAACTTCAGGCCCTGGTGACCAATGCCGGCGATTCCGCCGCCGCCAATGGCAGCATCCAGATGATGCCCACAGGCGGCACCATGCCCTACGACGTGCTGTGGAGCACCGGCGCTGTTGGGCCCCAGCTCGACAGTCTGCTGCCGGGTATGTACACTGCTACGCTGACTGATGCAAATGGTTGCAGCGCGGTGGAAACGTACGTGGTTGGCGTGACCAGCAGTGCACGGGAATTGGCCAACGGGCCGGCATTTGTGCTGTACCCCAATCCGGCTGAAGAACTGGTTTGGCTGCATTTGGGCGCTCCGGCGCGGGCCGATCTGTCGCTGCGAGTACTGAATTCGGCGGGGCAAATGCTGCATTCGGGAGTGTTTCCCCAGGGCAGTACGGTATTGCCGCTGAATGTTGGCCATTTACCCCGGGGAGTGTATGCGGTTCAGTTGGGCGGACGCGTGGAAAAGTTGGTGAAACGGTAGGGCAATGAATCTGGTGGCTTGCAGCACGCTTTTCAAAATCCGCGTTGCGCCGCATCCGCGTCATTCGTGTTCAAACTACGCTACGCGTGGCCCCCAAGAACGCTGATGACACGGATGCGGCGCAACGCGGATTTTGTTTTGTGAAACCGGGCAAATTCCTAACATGCTCTAACTTCAGAATCTGGCCTTCACACTATTGGGCATTATTTTCTCAAACACATAGGCACATAGAACACATAAACTTGCCTGTGTAAAAATCAATAAACTATGTGTTCTGTGTGCCTATGTGTTAAAATTTTCTCGCAGCCTCCAAAAAACCACGCACCGCGCTAAAACTCACCGTTTCGCGGCAAAAATGCGCCTGGGCGGCTTCCGCTTCGGCCTCGGTAGCGCCGAGGTGGTTGAGGATGTTCGTCAGGTGCATTTTCATGTGGCCCTGCTGAATACCGGTGGTGACCAGGGAGCGGACGGCGGCGAAGTTTTGCGCCAGCCCGACCGCCGCCACGATCATCATGAGTTCTTTTGCCGAAGGGTTGCCGAGCAGTTCGAGGGCCTGTTTGGCCAGGGGGTGCAGGGCAGTGAGGCCGCCGACGGTGCCGATGGGCAGCGGGATTTCCAGTTCGAAACGAAATACCCCGTTTTCCACCCGGGCCCGGCTCAGGCTGCGGTACTGCCCGTCGCGGGCGGCGTAGGTATGGCCGCAGGCTTCCACGGCGCGGAAGTCGTTGCCGGTAGCCAGGATGACGGCGTCGATGCCGTTGAAAATACCTTTGTTGTGGGTGGTGGCCCGGTAAGGGTCGATGGTAGCGATGCGCACGGCGGTGCAGATGCGGTCGACGGCAGCATGGCCGGGCAGGCCGGCATCGCGGGCCAGGTCTTCGAGTTCGGCTTCGGGGCACTCCACCCAGGCGCGCACCAGGCAGTTGGGCGTGTAGTTCGACAGGATGCACATGAGCACTTCCACATCGCGCTCCTGATCGGTAAGTTGGTTCGTCGTTTCGATGAAAAACTCGAGTTGGTCGCCGAAGCGTTCGAGCACGGAGTTGATAAAATTGGCGCCCATGCTGTCGCAGGTGTCGAAGGAGGCGCGGAGTTGGTAGTAGTCGGGTTCGAGTTGGGTCAGGTCGAGCAACTCGAGGTCGAGCAGGCCGCCGCCGCGTTGTTGCATGTTGGCGGTGAGCTCGGCGCTGGTAGCGATGAGGTGGGCCTTCAGTTCCGGAAAAATCTGGCGCAGCCGCTCCGGCTTGCCCACCCAGCGGAAATGCACCTGCCCGAGTTTTACCGTGCCCAGCACCTCGGCGTGAAAACCGCCGCGGTCGAGCCAGAATTTGGCCGCACTCGAAGCGGCGGCCACCACACTGCTTTCCTCGATGACCATCGGCACGGCGTACACTTTGCCGTTGATCATAAAATTGGGCGCCACACTAAACGGGAGCGTGTAATTGCTCAGCGCGTTTTCGGTGAAGCCGTCGATGATTTTTTGCTGCTGCTCGTCGGGACGGTGCCAGGCCAGCAAGCCCTGCTCGGCTTCGGCTGGATTTTCAAAAAAATTTGCCGCCAGCCATTCAATCTTCTGGCGCTTGCTGAGCTTGGAAAATCCGGATATCGTTTTTGCCATTATTGTTGTCGGTTAATCGCTTTGCCGGCGCTAAATTCGGGAAACTTCCGCAAACCGGGATTTTGTTTGCCGCCCGCCCGCCCGGCAGGCAAATCCCAAAACACCTGTTTCCGTCACCGGTTGACACAACCGGCCTTTTTTTACAATTATCGCTTTTTCTCGGCCTGAAGAGATACCTTTACCGATTCCTGTCAGCGCCCACTTAAAGCATGCTGGGGATTTTCTCACCGGGCCCAAAACGGTTCTTTTTTCGCCATTTCTCGCCTTTTTTCAGGCACTTAGCTGGGCTAGGCACCTTGAAAAAACGCAAAAACTGTCAAAAAAAGCCCTTGTTTTTGCCTCCGGCAGAAAGCCCCCAACATGCTTTTAGCCACTTTTTTAAAACGATTACTAAATTTAATGACTATGCTTCGATACCAAGCGGATGTCCGTTCTCTGGTGTTTATGGCCATCACCGCCGGTTCCCTGATCTTTCTTTGGGTCTATGGCAGCACCCTTTCCACACCGCTCTGGGTGCTTTGTTACACGCTTCAATTGCTCATGGCGGTTATTGTTTCCACGATAGTGCATAACCACCAACACCTGCCCATGTGGACGGTGAAATGGTTGAACGTACTGACCGACAATTTTCTGACGGTTTTTTACGGCTTCCCGGTATTTGCCTGGATACCGACACACAACTCTAACCACCATATTCATATCAATAAAGAACCGGACTATACAAAAACCTATATGGTTTCGGAAAAAAACAACTTACTGACGCTGCTGTCCTATCCTTCTTTAAGCGGGATGAAACAACAAAAAGCCGTGGGTAGTTATTTTCTGAATTTATACAAATCCGACCGGCGTAAATTTTTCTTCCATTTATTGCAGGTAATCAGTTTGGTTGCATGGGTTTTAATTGCGCTGCTTATAGACTGGAAAAAAGCAGTTCTATACGTAATTATTCCACAACAACTATCGCTGTTCACTGTGCTGATATTTAATTATATTCAACATATTCATGCCGATGAAGAGTCGGAGTTTAATCACTCCCGGAACATGACCGGTAGTGTATTGAATTTTCTATTATTAAATAATGGCTTGCATACGGTGCATCATATTTCGCCCGGTGTGCACTGGAGTAAATTAAGAGAAAAGCATGATAAAATTGCCGATAAAATTGACCCCCGTTTGAATGAAGATAATTTTGCCTGGTATTTATTCCGGGTTTATATCCTGGGTTTATTCAGCGCGTCGTTCCGCACACAAAATATGCGTATGGAACGCATGGAAAATTTAGAGCCGAAAGGAATCTAATTTATTGTCGGCGTGACTTCTACGGTTTCACATAGAAAACGGATAATCTACCAGTACAGATGTCTCGCTGCGCTCGACATGACAAAATCTATTGCAAATGAATTTATTATCAGATTTCTCCCTATGGTCGAAATTTGATCGCGATCAGGCATTTCCCCGACTAAATTTCGACCGAAGGGAGAAATCTGATAAAATCTGGTTTTTAGGTATCGTCTGTCATGTCGAGCGCAGCGAGACATCTGAACGGATAACACATTATCAGTTATTTATGTGAAGCCATACAAGTCACGCCGATAATACACCCGGCACCATTCAACTAATTTTTATCAAAACAAAACAGCAACCAACCATGAACGTTACCGATTTTATTCAAATAAAAAATCCGCGCGTCGGCGCACATTACCGCAAAAAGAAAGCCTCGATGGGCCATTTTGTCCAGGACTATATTAACGGGGATATTGACATCACGACCGACCTGATGGAATTGCTCGAACACAAGGACGACCTGTTCACCTATGATTACATCTGGCACCACTACAAATTTTTTATCACCCGCATGATCCCCGAGGTGCTGATCCACTCCAAAGAACAAGACGAACGGATCGTGCGCAGCCACTACGACGACAAAAACGACCTGTTCAACTGGTTCCTCGGCCCCCGGATGATCTACACCAGCTGCTATTTCCACGACCAAAACGAATCGCTTGAAGCAGCGCAGGACAACAAAATGAACCTCATCGCCCGGAAAATGCAACTCAAACCCGGCGAGTCCTTGCTCGATATCGGCTGCGGCTGGGGCACGCTCGTCGCGCACATGGCCAAATATTACGGCGTGGACGCTACCGGTGTCACCATCGCTCAGGCCGGCGCCGACTGGGGCACCCGCCAAATCGGCGAATACGGCGTGTCGCCCGAGCAGGCCCGCATCTGGCGCATGGATTACCGCGATATTCCCCGCAATAAAAAATACGACAAAATCACCTGCCTCGAAATGGCCGAGCACGTCGGGATCAAGTATTTCAAAAAATTCATGAAGCAGATCTACGACTTGCTGGAAGACGACGGGCTTTTCTATATGCAAATCGCCGGCCTGCGCGAGCGCAAACACCTTTTCCAAAAGGAAAACCGGGAAGACCTCGTCTGGGGACTTTTTATGAACGAATACATTTTCTCCGGCGCCGACGCCAGCATGCCGCTCAACTGGGATTTGCAACGCATCGAAAAAGTCGGTTTCGAAGTGCACAGCGTCGAAAACATCGGCATCCACTACAGCAAAACCATCCACTACTGGTACGACAACTGGATGCGCAACCGCGAAAAAGTGCTGGAGAAATACGGCGAAAAAATCTTCCGCATCTATTCCGTTTTCCTGGCCTGGTCGGTCCTGATTGCGCGGCAGGGCGGTTCAACGGCTTACCAGATCGTGTGCCGGAAAAACCTGAACACCGCCGATCGCTACCGCTTCATCGGCGCTACCAATCTCGGCGAAACGGAAGCCGGCACAACGGCAAAAGCTGCCGCGGCCACAGTCTGATTTTTTTCGAAAAAGGCGGGTTTACCGCAATTGCAAAAACGCGAAGGCCAGTTCGAGGCCCCGCACCTGTGCAGCCACATAGGCCTGCAACGGGGCGTAATCGCCTTGCGCATGTTTCAGGAAACCCGACGCCTGGCCGTATACTGCCGGTATCGCCGATTTCCGGATGAGGTAGTAGCCGTCCATAAAATCGCGTACGCCGCCGGAAATGATCAGGTTGCCGACACGGCATTTTTTCCCCAATTCGACTTTTGACTGGTTGGTCAGTTCGGCCATTTCGACTGCCGTGTGGCCTACCCGGGCAAAGTTTTCGAAGATTTGCTGCTTCATGGGGTCGCTGCGCAGCAGCTCCAGTTTGGCAAAGTTGGTGCCGCCGGCTGCCGCAAACTCCAGGGCCGCCAGTGGCAGTTGCAGGAGCGCGCGCAGGGTGGCCGGACCCATACCCTGGCCCACTTCTTTGACAATCACCGGGTAATCGGCCACGTCGAGCAGGGCGCGGATCGTGTCGAGCGCCGGCCGTTGATACTGATCGCCCTCGGGCTGCATGGCTTCCTGCAGGGGGTTGAGGTGGATGATGAGGCCGTCGGCGCGCAGGCGCCGGACGAGTTGGCTGATCACCGCCGATTCGTTGCGGTCGAGCAGCGTTTCCACCTGTGCCACGCCGAGGTTGGCAAACAGGGGAAGGTCGGGGCCGATGTGGTCGCGCACATCGAAATCGGGCAGGTGCTCGTCGCTGTACAGCAGTTGGCGGCACGAGCCGAGCCCCATGCCCATGCCAAATTCGGCGCAGGCGCGGGCCAGGTTTTGATTGATGGTGCGAGCCAACTCGGTCCCGCCTGTCATCGATGATACCCAGACAGGCGTGCGCAGCGTTTTTCCGAGAAAAGGCAGCGGCGGGAGGCTCCCCGGTTTGGGGTGTGCAGCCAGGGCAGGTTCGTAGTTGAACCGCGGATCGAGGGCGCCCGCTTCGACCTGACTTTTGAAAGCCAGCTCGATGTGGTCTTTTTTTCGGGAAACTGCGGTCGGGTCCGGGTCGGGTGTTGCGTCTGGTTTCATGCTGTGTTGCTGCCTGGTTTTTTCAAATTGATAAGTGATGTTGTGATAATGCCACTGCCGATGTCAAAACACGCATCCGGCAAAAATGGTTTTGCGCTGCTAGGCACTGCCACGCACAATCAGGCGGCGCATTTGCCGGGCAAATTCAACAATGCGCGGGTAGTCCCGTACCCGGGCCAGCTGCAAATTATCGGTAAACAACAGAATCGCTTCGCCGTTACTTTCCAGGTGGTGAATGGTTTTGCTTTGCTCGATCAGGGCTTTCAATTCGGGGGTCAGGAAAGCGCGCATGGCATCGATATCTTCCACCTTGACGATAAAATCGTCTGAAAAACCGGGATACAACACATAGTCGATGTCTTTGTGTGCTGCGAGATTCAGGAAGCGTAGTGGAAAAATCTTTTTTTCAATGGCAAATTTTGGAATCGGAACTGGGAGGCGGATCAGGCCCAACGTCGTTTTATATTCCTCGGTCGAGATGAAGGCGCCTTCTTCAAAGGCAATGTCGGCGACCTCCCAGCCACCCCCGTCTGCTCCGGAAATGCGGTTGAACTGCTCGTCGACCGGGCGCGATTGGAAAAAATAAAACGACTCGTAGTAGTCGATGTGGTTCGAGGGTTCGTGCTGAAACGCCCAGCCGTTGGCGTCTGCAAGTTCGTTCAGGCGGACCTGGCGGGGGCTCAGCCGGTACATTGGATCGGTGCGTATTTTCAGCGCGCGTTTGTTCCGCGAGGAAGAAATATGTTGCTCCAGGCCTGCGATTTCAATTTTACCGCCTGTGTTGGTATGTGTGCGCTGGAAATCGTACAGGTGTTCCAGAATGGAAAAATCGACGAGACGGGCATCCGACAAGTCTATCGTTGCTGTTGCCCGGGCAGGGATTTTGCGCAGCAAATTTTCAATTTTGATTGTGGCCAAAAAATTGGCTATCCCGCTGATTTTAAGCCGGTACGTCCCGTCGGTTGCTTGAGCAAGTTCGGAATCCGACTTAAACACCAGTTGAAAAAACGTGCGGGGCGGCACTTTGGCCAGCAGCATATGTGTGATGAGCGCCAGCAGCAAGCCGCCGAAAATGCCGACCAGGAGGTTGGTGAAGAGTGTCAGGATGAGCGTGCCGGAAAAGAACAGCATCTGCTCGATGCCCTGGCTGTACACATGTTTGAACACGCTGGGCGAGGCCAGTTTATAGCCCGTGTACACCAGCAGAATCGCCAGGGCGCAGAGCGGCACTTTTTGAATTACCGGAGCCAGCAGTACGATGAAAGTAAGCAGCAAGGCGCCGTGAAAAAAGTTGGACCACCTGGTTTTGGCGTGGTTGTGTACATTGACAGTACTGCGCACGATCACGTTGATTACCGGCAGCCCGCCCAGGGCTCCGGCGATCATGGTGCTGAGGCCGATGCCCACCATGTCTTTGTTTGCATTGGTTTTCCGGCGGTAGGGGTCCAGTTTTTCAACGGCTTTCCCGCTGGCCAGCGACTCAATGCTTGCGATCATGGTAATCGAAAGCACCGATAGCCAGAACGGCAGGGTGTGTATCCGGGAAAAATCCGGACGCACCATGGCGTTCAAAATGTTGTCGGGGATGTTGATCAGCAATTCCGGCCCCAACTCGTAGTCCTTGCCAAAAGCATGCAAGGTATGTGGCTCGAAAAAGTTGAAGAAGTAGGCAAAGGGAATTGAAATAAGCAGCACCCACATTGGCGCCGGCAAAAGGTGAAAAAAAGTGTAACTGATCCTGGAATGAAAAATGAGCAGCAGCAGCCCAAGCAGCGAAATACCTGCGACGAAAGGATTAAGGTTTGGCAACTGGCGAACGGCATCAATCAGTGTCCCGATAATATGGCCCGATACGGGCGTGGTACCCAGCGCGATATGAATTTGTTTGGCCAGAATGATCACACCGATGGCCGCCAGGATGCCGTGCACCACCGTCGAGTGAAACAGATCGGCAAAGCGCCCCAGCCTGAACAAACCCAGCAAAACCTGGATACCGCCTGAAATTACAATGGCGGCAAAAACATAATTCAGGGTGCGGCCCGAACCGTCGTCCAGTGCAGCAATCGAAGCCAGCACCACAGCGATCAGGCCTGCCGTCGGGCCATTGATGGCAAGGTGGCTGCCCCGGACAAAGGTGGTGACCAGCCCGCCGATAATGGCCGAAATGACGCCTGACATAGGCGATACGCCCGACGCGATGGCAATACCCAGCGCAAGAGGCAATGCCACCAGCGACACACTTACAGCCGCCAACAGATCACTTTGCCAGTTTTCAATTAAGCCTTTTAGCCCCGTTTTGGGTACAATCTCCATGTTGATTTTCAGTATGATTTGCGTTGGTGTCTCTCGGGAAAAGGAAGCGCGCTGCATCTTTTTACTGCAAGTCCAACACGTGGGGATTTTGACACGCTGCTGCAGGTTATTTTATTTCCCGCTGCGCATCCGGTACGCTGCCTTCCGTATTATCCCGGTAAAAATTTGGAATCACCGTGTATGCGCGCACATTGGGGGCAGCTTCCAAAATCAAACCGGCCCGGGCTGTTGCCCAAACCAGGGATGGGTAAGGTAGGAATTATTGCCCGTCGGGGACCTGTTCATTGCCCATGTTTTTGATCTAAACGCACACTATACCGGGAATCGAAATTTCACTACTTTTGCGGCTCTTTTCGCCAAAGGCCCGTTTGTTTTTTTGCCTGCGGCAGAAAAATCAACCAGGCTACAACCCCCGGCCGCTAAAACTTTTTAAACACGTCAAAACAAGATGAGTACTTTAGTTTACTTACTTCCGTTGTTCGGTGTGGCAGGATTGCTGTACATGCTTATTCTGCAAAACTGGGTTAAAAAACAAGATGCCGGCGACGACAAAATGAGCACGATCGCTGCGCACATCGCCGACGGCGCCATGGCTTTTCTGAAAGCCGAATACCGCGTTCTGGCGGTATACGTCGTCATTGCCGGCGCATTACTGGGCTGGCTGAGCACCCAGGTGACCACCAGCCACCCGCTCATTGTCATTGCCTTTATTATCGGCGCCACGTTTTCAGTGCTGGCCGGTTTGTTTGGTATGCGCATTGCCACCAAAGCCAATGTGCGCACTACACAAGCCGCACGCACCAGCCTGTCCAAAGCCCTTAAGGTGTCGTTTAACGGCGGCTCCGTCATGGGCCTCGGCGTGGCCGGCCTGGCAGTACTGGGCCTGAGCGCCCTGTTTGCCCTGTTCTTCAATTTCTTCATGGGTGGCGTTTACGGCCCCGACGGCCACGAGGCGATGACCCGTGTGCTGGAGGTGCTGGCCGGCTTCTCCCTGGGCGCCGAATCCATCGCGTTGTTTGCCCGGGTGGGCGGCGGTATCTACACTAAAGCGGCCGACGTAGGCGCCGACCTGGTGGGTAAAGTGGAAGCCGGTATCCCGGAAGACGACCCGCGCAACCCGGCCACCATTGCCGACAACGTGGGCGACAACGTGGGCGACGTAGCCGGCATGGGCGCCGACCTCTTCGGTTCCTATGTAGCCACCATGCTGGCTGCCATGGTACTCGGCAACTCTGTGATCCGCGACAGCGGCGGTATCGACGACGCTTTTGGTGGTATCGGCCCCATCCTGTTGCCGGTGCTGATCGCCGGCCTGGGTATCATTTTCTCCATCATCGGGATGAACCTCGTGCGGGTGAGCGACAAAAAAGAAGCAAACTCCGACACCGTGCAGGGCGCGCTGAACCTGGGTAACTGGGTGAGCATCATCCTGACCGCTATTGCCTGCTACCCGGCCATCATGTGGATGCTGCCCGACACCATGACCATGAACTTTTTTGGTCGAGGCTCGCAGGTGGTGAGCAGCATGAACGTGTTTTATGCTGTTGGCGTCGGCCTCGTTGTGGGCGCCGCCATTTCGGCCATTACGGAATACTACACCGGCCTGGGTAAAAAGCCGGTGCTCAATATCGTGCGCCAGTCGGCTACCGGCCATGCTACCAACGTGATCTCCGGCCTGGCTACGGGCATGATGTCGACCTGGATGCCTATTGTGCTTTTCGCCGGCGCCATCTGGGGCGCCTACACGCTGGCCGGTTTCTACGGGGTGGCTATTGCCGCTTCGGCCATGATGGCTACCACCGCCATGCAATTGGCCATTGACGCCTTCGGCCCGATTGCCGACAACGCAGGCGGTATCGCCGAAATGAGCGAGTTGCCGAAGGAAGTGCGTGAAAAAACAGACATTCTCGACTCGGTGGGCAACACCACCGCCGCTATCGGCAAAGGTTTTGCCATCGCCTCGGCAGCACTCACGGCCCTGGGCTTGTTTGCCGCCTATGTCGACTTTACCGGCATCGCCGGGATCAACATTTTTAAAGCCGAAGTGCTGGCCGCACTGTTTCTCGGCGGCATGATCCCCGTTGTGTTTTCCGCTTTCGCCATGCAAAGTGTAGGCCGCGCCGCCATGGATATGGTGAACGAGGTGCGCCGCCAGTTCCGCGAAATTCCGGGCCTGCTCGAAGGCACCGGCAAAGCCGAGTACGGCAAATGTGTGGAAATTTCGACCCGCGCTGCCCTGCGCGAAATGATGCCGCCCGGCCTGATCACCATCATTACCCCGATTGCAGTCGGCTTCATCATGGGCCCCGAAGCACTCGGCGGTTACATGGCCGGCGTGACGGTCAGCGGCGTGATGTGGGCGATTTTCCAATCCAATGCCGGCGGTGCCTGGGACAACGCCAAGAAATCGTTCGAATCGGGTGTCGAGATCGACGGGAAAATGTATTACAAAGGCTCCGAGCCGCACAAAGCGGCCGTTACGGGCGACACCGTGGGCGACCCGTTCAAGGATACTTCAGGCCCTTCGATGAATATTTTGATCAAACTGACCTGCCTGGTTGGTCTGGCCATTGCACCCATTTTGGGCGGGCACACCAATGAAGTTGAGGGCTCATCGCTCCAGCAGCAGCCGGAACAGCAGGAAATCCGCCTGTCGCAGCAGGATATGCCGCAGCAGGATGCCGTAGCGCCGCTGAAAAGCGCCGAGGAATAAGGTTTTCCTTCGGTTGTTTTTTAAAAAACAGGAGACATCCCGAATTTTCAAAATGACTTCGGAGAAGTCAAATATTTGTAGATCATGGATTTAAAGTAGTGCGACGACCTCGGAGAGGTCGAATATCCAACGCGCCATTCACGCAGATGCGACCTCTGGGCGGGCGGGGGTTTTATTTTTATTTTATTTTTAAAAAAAAAGGGCACCACTCAAAAAAAAAAACCAAAAACCCCCGCCCCGTCGCGCCGCGGCGGGCCCCACCCACAAAAAAAAAATTTTGGTTTTTTAAAAAAATTTTTTAAAACTTTTTTTTTTTTTCAGTAAATGAAATTTTAAAATTTTTTACGGGCTTTTTCCCTGCACAAAAAAAAAACAAAAAAAAAAGTTGATTTTAAAAAAAATAAAACCAAAAAACAAAAAAAAAAATGGGGGGCCGAGGTCGGGTAACGTGGAGCCGATTCGTTTCTACAAATATTTGACCTCTCCGAGGTCCTTGTTATGCGAATATCCGGGATGACTCCTGTTAATTCAAACATGGTGGTGACGGACTAATTTGCGTTATCACCTGGCTCCCGGTCGGATTTGGGGAGAAACTTCGTCCAGCCCCGCAGCGCGTAATATTTTTCCTTAGGGGCTCCGGTCAGACCGTTAATGCCTTTTCCGGGCAGCCAAATACCGTGGATATAGGCCACCCCCAGGAGCATTAGTCCCAAAAAGCCAAAGGACCATACGCGGCCCAGGTAAGTTGAAAGCAGCACGACGATAAGGATGAACAGCATGAGTTTCAGAACCCTTCTGAACTTCGGTGTGTGTACTTCAAAATGGCCGAAGAAAATACTTCCAAACGCTGTAAGGCCGCATACGACGGCTATTTCAAACCAGAGGGTGTTCGTGTCGAGATCCAGCATAGGTTTTGAATGATGTTAATGAAGGGCCGGCCGAATAAATTGCCGGCGTGGCTTCGGGTCTAATGTAAAACATATACCGGCATTGTTGGGAACACTTCCGGCAAGAAGGTTAACACTCGCGTATTCAGTTGTTTGTCAATGCCTTACCCCCCCCCCCCCCCGGACAACCTGCTTGAAATTTAACATTGGGCAGACTTGATGTTTCAGTGCAAAATTTTACATTTGTTTATCGAACGATTTTTTTAGAAGTCCGGAACCCTCTGTCCGGCAGCATTATCCCGCGCAAGAATTCCTTTAATCCCGGGTTCTTAAAACCAGTTTAACAGCCAGATTTTTTGTTTAAGTACACAAGCCGGATTTACGATCCTGTTTAGATATTTTTTCCCGAAAGGCGCTTATGCGCCGCTCGTGGAGGGTAAGCGGTTTGTCATTTAGCAAGGTAGGAACGGACCGGTGGCGTTTGGCAGCGGTACATTGGAAGATGGCGAAACAAGAAAGTCAGCATAACGGTGGGCTAACCCGAAACCACCTTAAAAGAAGTAGGGATTACCTTATAAACCATATTATCATGAGCATGAATTCTCAAATTCCTGCATGTGCAAATGGCTTCAACAAAAGAAAGTCGAGGGCGCCATGGCTACATTGTCTTCTGTTGAGCCTTGTTTTTGCAGCATTCTCCTGCAGGTCCGAAAAAGTTACACCACCCGGCCCGGATAAGCAATTGCTTATCAGCGGGTGTGACATCGGCATGGCCTACGATGCAGAAACAACCACGCAGATTATGCCCGCAAACCCGGCCGACATTGCTCAACTTTCCACACTCGACAGGGCGCTCATGCTCCCGCAGCGGGAACGGCGCATGGAATCGGTTTGCGTGATGCAAGACGGCACCTACACCATAGAAACGGAACTGATGGAACCCACCAGGCCTATAGAATACCCGGAAAGGACCGTAGGGCTATGGCCAAAACCGGCCTACAAACGGATGGTGAACGCTAATGGCGTTATCACGTATTACAACGGCGAAAACGAACAGATAGGCAATGAGGTGATTGACGACAGGTCGTCCCTTGCACTTGCCGTTGTCCAGATGTTCCAGGAGATGGAAAGCAACCCGGTACCGAGCGACCAGGTGTTTACCAATTACATCGATGCTTTGTCGGCCAATGGACTGCCGCATACCGCCCAGAGCAGCAATATATACACTGCCCAGGTTAACAACCCTGACGGCACGTCGAGTGTGATGGTGGTGGACAAAAACGCCCGCATGAAAGTTGGCCAGATAGACTTCGACACGGAGGGGCACCCCTGCACGCTCTACATGCTAAAGGTGGAGGGGCAAGCGCCCAACGTGACGTTCAAGCAGATGACACAAGTCATCTATTTCAACGCAGTAGACAGTGAGGTGCGCATGAAAATCCAGAAGACCACGGTGTTCGACACTTTTTCACTTCAACTTTAAAACCAACGAATCATGAAAAACAGCATAATCTCCTTTTCTTTTTTCTTCCTGGCGGCCAGCATGCTGACGGCACAGAACCGGGATATACTGTGGTTGTTTGGCCCCTCGCTAACATCGGGGCAATGGTCAAGGGCTCAATTTAGCGCCCAGATCAAGGACTACGACTTCAACAACATAAACATCACGCCTTACGACAACAACACTGTTGCCAACAACATCCCCGATTGGGCCACATTTTTCAACACCAAGCTTAACGATGGGAACCATATGGACGTGCTCGGCATCGGGCACGATGCAGGAGGGTTAATCATACGCTACATGGACATGGCACAACAAAATGGCAGGCTTTCGGCCATGATTCTGGATGGAACGCCGAATCAGGGTGGAAATATTTTCAACAAGCTTCTCCCCGTTGACCAGACATCCCAAAGTGATGTTCAAAAAATGATGAGCAAGATGGTCAATCTGAAGACACAGGCACAAAGCTGCAACGGTTGCCAGATGATTCAGGCGACCCAAAGTTGGGTCAATTATTTTGCCGGACAAGAGGCCAAAAACTATTACCAACAACTAAAACCCACAAATTCCGTCATTACAAATCTGGAAACTCCCGACATTCCTTATGCAGTCATCTGGGGGAATGAAAATGATGACGCGTTGACGCTTACCAGGATGATTAATTCCTGGTATAACACAGGGTTATTCGGCGAAGACAACGAGTACATAGACTGCTACAAATCGGAGATAGCGCAGCGAATACAAGAAGCCAACCAGCTGTTTGCACTGGGCCTCATGCAGTCTATAGCTCAATTTGCGGGTGCTGCCGGGAAACTCAATCTCACGAATCCGCAATCAGTAGGTTCCGTCATAGAGGCCCAGTTGAACGCCCTGGTCACGGCCCTCAGGGCTACATTTGCACTCAATAAAGAACTGAGGGAAATCGCCGAATGCGAGCTCGTTCACCAGGCCATGAACGCCCAATGGAACTTGATGCTGTCGCCTTATACTGTAGTGCAGCAGACCATAGAATTATACTGCCTTCCCTGCGAGGACTGCGAGACGGAACCGGATCAACAAGTGCAAGGATATTGCTTTTCGCTCTGTATTTACGGATGCGACCCCATCACACTAACGTACTCCGACACGTACACCTATTATGTTTATGAACCACACGACGGGCTGCTGACAAAGTCCGAACAGCTGCTGGCAGGGGCTGCCAAAACGTATGAAGCCCAGGGCGTGAACCACCTCCAAGAGCAGTTTTGGGAATATGCGCCGATTGGCAACGCTTTTCAGGATTTGTTCAACGGGGGTGCGGGTGCGGCATTCGTAGTCCCAAAATAAGGCATGACCGTGATGATTCAACAGAATAAAACGCGGTGCGCCGGAGCAACCCGGCGCACCGCGCTCCTTTTTTTGCCCATATTCTTGATGTTCCTTTATGGCTGTCAACACAACGAAAAAGAACTACAACTTAAGCAGTTGTGGCGGACATCTATTTTTGAAAGCCACACGGAAACGGCTGAAAGCATTTATCCGGTACATGCCGACGACAGGGTGCTTACCGCAAAACTACTGGACGGTGCAGCGCCCGTATTTTACGCGCTGGACGGAAAGCAGGGCGGTATAGACTGGCAACTGACAGACACTGTTTGCACCGGCAAAGTTTACTACAACATGAAGCCGTTTGTTTCGAAACAAGGAATTTGCCTTCCGTGCGGCAGGGCAACAACGTGTGTGGACATTAAGACCGGAAAAACCCGTTGGGTTAACGAACAATCGGGCCAACCCGAACAAACCCTGGAACCATATACAAACAATAGCTTCTTACAGGCTGTCAATGATTGGGACGGACGGCAATCTCATATCCGGGAAGTCAGTGCGATTGATGGCAATGCCAGGCCCATATATACCGTCAGATGGCCAGACAGTTCAAAATTGCTCATACGGACACCCGTGAAGGTGAACAATAAACTGCTGCTTTTCACCGCTGTCAAAATGCGGTACGGAACAAACGAGACTGTTGCAAAATGGCATTTATTGGAGCACAGTACCGGCGAAATCCTGTCAGAAGGCGAGGCTTACCCCGGAAACAGGGATGGTTACGGCGTCACCAAACAACCTATCTTGATCGGCGATAAAGCATACATGGTTGCTTATGATGCTGTTTTTTGTGTTTCGACAACTACTGGTAAAGAACTTTGGCGAAAAAAACTTCCAAGGGATATGCTTACTTCCGCGCCGGTCGTGTCAAAAGACGGCCTGTATTGCCCGATGGAAGATGGATATATTTATAAGTTTAACCTTGCCGACGGCAGCCTCGTCTGGAAGGTAAAAACAGCTGCAACGCCAAGCAGGCTGGTCAGTGCACAGGATTTTTTGTTTATCGTTGGCGGGTCGGACGGGGTGCTTTATGCCATTTCGGCGAAGGATGGAAAAGTTGTCAAAAGCCTGAAAGCACCAAACCATTACTACATCAAGAACCAGTTTTTCCGCCGCTTCATTGGGACTGATACGAATGGTGAAATATTGATACTTTTTGACGGAAATAATTTTAGGGGGTATAAGATTTGGCGATAAAGTCAAAACATTTTATTTTAATTTTATCGCCGGATAAACTTTCTATTTTTGCCGGAAGCCGAAAAGAAACAGGGCAAAAATGACAGTTGCTCAATACCCCCCAATAACCAATCAAACGACCCACCATCCCACATGGCGCATTATCTCGACGAACTCAACGATGTCCAGCGCGCGGCCGTAACGACCACCGAAGGCCCGGTGCTCGTCATTGCCGGACCCGGTTCGGGCAAGACCCGGGTGCTGACCTACCGCATTGCGCATTTGCTGGAACAAGGCGTGGCGCCCTGGCAGATCCTGGCGCTCACCTTTACCAACAAGGCCGCCCGGGAAATGAAAGAGCGCATCGAAAAGGTAGTGGGCCCGCGCGCCCAACAGGTGTGGGCCGGTACGTTCCACTCGATTTTTGCCCGCATCCTGCGCTACGAAGCCCAGCACATCGGCTTCCCGACCAATTTTTCCATCTACGACACCGACGATACCATGAGCCTCCTGCGGGCTATTCTCAAGGAGATGAACCTCGACCCGCAGGTGTACAGCCCCGGCGCCATCCGCTCGCGTATTTCCCTGGCCAAAAGCAATCTGATTACCCCGAAAGCCTACCGCGACAATGCCGATATGATGCTTCAGGACCGGCAGGCCAAACGCCCCTACATCGCCGATATTTATGAAAAATATATGGCCCGCTGCCAACGCGCCGGCGCCATGGATTTTGATGACCTGCTGCTCCAGCTGTACCGCCTGCTTCGCGACCACGAGTCCGTAGCGGCCAAGTACCAGCAAAAATTCCGCTACCTGCACGTCGATGAATTTCAGGACACCAACTTCCTGCAGTACGCCATCCTGCGCCGCCTCCTGAAATACCCCGGCAGCCCGGAAAATGTGTTCGTCGTGGGCGACGACGCCCAGA
Source organism: Lewinellaceae bacterium (assembly GCA_016716135.1). Classification (GTDB taxonomy): domain Bacteria; phylum Bacteroidota; class Bacteroidia; order Chitinophagales; family Saprospiraceae; genus M3007. The sequence goes on from JADJWX010000006.1 coordinate 70,746, forward strand.
GCATCTACGCCTTCCGCGGCGCGACGATCGACAATATTTTTGATTTTGAAAAAGACTACCCGGCGCTGAAAACCTTCAAACTGGAGCAAAACTATCGCAGCACGCACCACATCATCGAAGCGGCAAACGAGGTGATCACCTACAACCGCCGCCAGCTGCAAAAAACGATCTGGACCGACCGGGAAGACCGGCACAAGATCAAGCTGCTCAAATGCATCACCGACGACGAGGAAGGCCGCCGCGTGGCCGACCTGATCCTGGAGCAAAAACACCGGCACCACCTGCCCAATTCGGACATCGCGATTTTGTACCGCACCAACGCCCAAAGCCGCAAATTCGAAGAACACCTGCGCCGCCTCAACCTGCCCTACCGGGTGTTTGGCGGCCTGTCGTTTTACCAGCGCAAGGAGGTGAAAGATTTGGTCGGGTACCTGCGGCTGGCCGTCAACCCGAACGATGAGGAAGCCCTGCGCCGGGTGATCAACTACCCGTCGCGCGGCATCAGCCAGGCTACGGTGGATAAAATCAGTCAGTATGCCGGCCAGCAAAATATCAGCATGTGGGATGCCATGCTGTTTGTGGATGTGACGCCCAGGGCCAGAAAGGCTATTGCCGACTTCCGCAGCCTCGTTGAAAACTGGCAGCGCCGCGCCCAAACAGACAATGCCTATAAACTGGCGTCCGACATCCTGCGCCAATCCCGCCTGCTGGATAATCTCAAAAGCGACAACAGCCCCGAAGGCATCGGCCGGCTTGAAAACGTGAACGCTGTGCTGGACGCGATCAGCGAATTTACCGACAACATCAACCCTGTAGCTGCCGACGACCCGGATGCGCTGAATGCCCAGAATAACGACAAGTCCCTCGCCGCCTACCTGCAAACGATCAGCCTGCTCACCGATGCCGACGAGGCGGCTGATGAGCGGGATTACATCACCCTGATGAGTGCGCATGCCGCCAAGGGACTAGAGTTCCGGAGTATTTTTGTGACCGGCCTGGAGGAAAACCTGTTCCCTTCGTTCATGGCCCTGGAAGACCCTAACGGCCTCGATGAGGAGCGGCGGTTGTTTTATGTGGCAATCACCCGGGCGAAGGAGTTGCTCACCATTTCCTACGCCCAAAACCGCTACCGCTACGGGCAGATACGCACCAGCGAGCCCTCGCGTTTTTTAGAAGAAATTAATACCGGGCATTTCGAGTTGCTCGGCGGGATTGGCGCCGGGCGCCCGCCGGTGCCGCAGGCGATCAGCAACCCGCGCGCCAGCGTGAGCGGCTATTTTGCCAAACCGCGCAACCAGCAGCGGGCGCCGCTTGTGGCTCCGGCCGATTTCAAACCCTCACCCCCGGAGGCTATAGTGGCCGGCGCGACGGTGCGGCACCTCAAGTTTGGCGAGGGCCAGGTAAAAAACGTGGAAGGTCCGCAGGGCAACAAAGTGGCCACTATTCAATTTGCCGGCGATGATTTGCCGGAACGGCGGATTGTGTTGCGCTTCGCAAAGTTGCAGGTGGTTTGAGTTTATGCGTACTCGTCCTACGACTTCGAGTCGTAGGACGAGTAATAAAAACTACGCCGCACGGGAGCAATCTCCGGTGCGGCGTAACTTTTTTAGGCAAAACAAAATTTACTGGAAGCAGGCAAACAGGCTGTTGTTTCCTTTGTAGTGCGAGCTGCCTTGCAGCAACAGGCGGAAAAAGTCGATCAACGGAATAATCCCGAAAATACCAAAAATCGTAAGGATGTACCACAGGATGATAATGCCGTCGCTGCCGAGGTAAACCCGGTGGATTCCGAGGCCGCCGAGTACCAGCGCCAGGATAGCGCCTACGATGCCTTCGTTGTCGGTTTCGCCGCCACGGGCTTTTTTCTTGTTGAATTTGAACAAGCGCTCTTTTTTGGAGTGGGAGCTAAACTTGCCTTTGTTGTGCTTGATACCTTCCACGTAGGAGGCATACGATGAATTCGAACCATTGGCCGGTACCGATTCCACACTGGCAAGCGCGGGAGTCGCTTGTGCCATTAAAAAAAGACTGAATAAGACTAGGGTAAACAAACGCATGATTGAATGAGCTTGATTGGTGAAAAAAAGTGAATTCGGAAGGCGAAAGTACAAAAGGCCAAGCTCAGTTTTTAATTAATTCCCCCATCTTCCAATTTTGTTTCCGCATTTTAACGAGCAGGGAATATTCGCCTTTCGGCAAGGTATCCAGCTGCACCGTGCCGCCCCGTTGCTTCCAGCTTTTCCACACCCGCCCTTGTGCGTCTACCAGTTTGAATTCCACTTTTTCCCTGGGGCCAATGCCGGAAATGGTGTAGGTGCGCCCTTCGCTGCCGGCGGCAATATCCAGGTCAAAACCGACGCTGGCCTGTCTGCGCGGGGTCGAAACAGCACCGGCAAACAACCATCGGTACGCCGCCGGAAATTCGCGCCGCCAGAACCACTCCGAGTGTTGCCCGTCGGCCGGGATTGTAAAGTAAATATCGGACGGTTGGAAGCCTGCCGAAAGCATGGCGTTGCCTACCTGGATCAGATCGGTTTCGACATAATCAGGCTCCTGGCCACCGGCCAGAAAGTACATTTTGCCGGGGTAGCGTTTCGGGTGGTTGCGCACGTCAAGCGCGACAGAGTCGCCGGCAAACCAAAAGGCCGGTGAAAACACCCCGGCCATGCTGTACACATCGGGCCGTTCGGTGAAGGCGTACATCGAGATCAGGCCGCCCATGCTGCTGCCCAGGATGGCCGTGGTTTGCGGGCCGGGCAGGGTGCGGTACACCGAGTCGACGTAAGGCTTGAGGGTGTAGACCAGGAAGTCGAGGTATTTTTTGCCCTGACCGCCGCCGTATTCTTCGTTTACCCAGGGGGAGTATTCATCGAGGCGGGCGACCTCGCCGTTGTCGATACCGATGGCGATGCAACCGTAGTCGCCCTGGTTGAACATGTTGTTGAGCGCCTCATCGATCTGCCACTCGCCGAAGCTGCTGGTTTGGTTGTCAAACATATTCTGCCCGTCGTGCAGGTACAGCACCGGGTAGCGTTTTTTCGATGTGGCATAATCCGGCGGCAGGTACACCCAGATGCGGCGGTTGCGCTTCAGTTGGGGCATGTAAAAATCGTCGTCGAGCACAAATACATTGGGCGCCGCTGTGCCGCCGCCGCCGGTGTCGCGGTCTTCCCAGGCAGGTATACTGACCTGGATAGTTTTGGGCTTGCCGTCGTATTGCAGGGTGCGGTTGGGGCGAAATTTGCCGGATTCGTTGCCTTCCACCGTGGCCCAGGAGCCGCGGGTGATTTTATATTCCAGGAGGCCGGCTTTGGGTTCCACCGTGATGCTGTACTGCCCGTTTTCCAGTGCTATGAACCGGTAGCTGCTGTCGCCGGCGTTCCAGTTGTTAAAATTGCCCACGAGGTAGAGCTGGTCGGGGGCCGGGGTGTTGGCCGGGATGGAGGTGATCTGGATGGTCAGCTGGCCAAAAAGCAGGGTAGGGGCAAGGGCCAAAAGCAGGAGGTACTGTCGTAATTTGTGCATGGGTTCGGTTGTTGGAAAAAGGCAAAATTACGATGGTAATCCGGGCGTAGGTCAGAAGGTTTCTTAAAATTGCCAGCCGTAATTGGGATTGTGGTTTAGAAAGGGGTTCTCACTCCCGCTTCCCAAACTTTTCTCCCATCAAATCCCACAACTCCGTATCGTTCGTCCCAAACCCCAGCGCCCAGAATCCCGCGCCGGCCAGCTGCCGCTCCTTGATCCAGTCGAATTTTTGCGCCAGCGCCTTTTTCCCGTCAAACCACATTTGGGCGTTCCGGCCGCGCGCATCCCGGTAAACAAAATAGCTCGACGCGCTGGCCGAGTCGTACACCGTTTTTTGTTGTTTGTCTACAATAAAATCCTGCTTGATGTTGTCAATGGACGCATGGCCCAAAAAATGCCGCACCCGGCTCGGCAGGCGTTTTTCCCGGATGTTCCAGGCGGCGCCGTAAAAAGGTAGCGCCACAATGAATTTGTCGGGGCGAACACCCTCGCCGAGGTAATAATCCACCGACGCGTCGAGGCTGTAGTTGCCCCAGGTATCACTGTTGCGCAAGGGCGCTACGGGGCCGGCTATTTTGCTGAACGCACCGTTGTAATCGTAGCCCATCAGGATGTAATAGTCGATATGCGGGTCAATGGCGGCAATCTGAAATACTTTATTCCAGTCGACATTGTAAATAGCCAGGGTGATGGTGTACTCGGGATTTTGTGCTTTCAGGGTTTTGGACAGCCGGATCAGAAACCGGGTAAAATCGTCGCGGTTGTCGCCCGGTACGGCTTCAAAGTCAATATTCACCCCATCGCCGTTGCGGCGTTTGAGCATGCTGGCCAGACTGTCGATCAGGGTTTGCTGCGCTTTGGCATTTGTCAGGAATGTCTGGTTGGCTTGGGAACCAAAATTCGAAACCGTCAAAAAAACCTTGCAGCCCTGCGCATGCGCACTGTCGATGAGCCCGGTGGTTTCCCAGTTGAATCCATTTTTGGCCTTGCCGGTACCCGGATCGGGGATGTACGAAAAGTACCCGATGGCCCATAGCAGGGAAAAATCGTAGTAGCTGTATGCCGTACCCGAAGTGTACATGTGCCAGCCAAAGGTTTTATAGTCCGGGTGCCGTACATGGCCACTATCCATTTTTTTTGCATCAGAAGTTGCATTGTAGGCATCCCATTCGGATTCCGAACGATACGGGTGCCCCTCAAATAATTTGTAGAACTCATGATGCACGCCGATGTATGCTGAGTCGAATCCTTTGCCGGGATTATCGCAGGCGTAAAAAGCCAGGCCAACAAGTAAAAGTAAGTACCGCATCGTAAAATTCTGGTTGAGACCGGCCCAAGTTAGGTAATCCTCGACGGACCACTCTCCCCTCCGTCCATTCAGGGCACTTGAACAAAAAAAACGCCCGGATTTTTCTCAACCCGGGCGGCAAGCCAATTTCACGGCTAAATCATTTGCTTCCAATCAATACTGGTACGTCGAACTCAACACCGAACCGGTGGGTAGGGTACGCTGACTGCTCACTGGCAAACCCTGCGCGTTGTAGGTGTACGCATAGGTAGTGGTGCTGGCCGCACCGTCGGCCGGCTGCACCGTTACCGTACGCGGGTTGTTGAACTGGAGGCGCAGTTGGGGGATGTACGGGTAACGCAATTGCCAGCTCAGCGGATTGATCTTGTCGTCAAAATCACTGTACGTCGTGGTTTCCAACAGTTTGAACTGGTCGACGCCGGTTTGTTCATAGTTTTCAACCTTATTCAAATTCCCGCGGGCATCATAGCTAAAAACAAACTTGTACACGTCTTCGGGTTCGCCCGGGATACTGGCAACCCGCCAGGTTTCCTGCACGATCCGGTTGTTTGAATAGATGTACGTTACCTCCTTGGCCAGAGCGCCGCCGGGATACAATTCACGGGTTTTATGAATGAGGTTGCCGTGGTAAAGGAACTGGGTAGTGAAACCGCCGGTATAGTTGAGTTGAACCGGCCGGTTCAGGCTGTCGTACGTAAAATCGTAGATCGTGGTCCGGATCTTGGTGGGGTCGCCCTGTACGTACTGATATTGAAAGATCTCCTGCTTGACCTGTCCCTTGTCGTTGTAGGCGAACGTCTGGTGGTCGGTTTCGCTCCACCGTTGCTGGCGCACCAGCGCGTGGGCCGGGAGTGGGTTGGGCAATTGCTGTTGTGGCGAATCGCCGCCCGGCGGCTCTGCTACCGGGTCTTTTTTGCAAGCTGTTACAGCAAGCAGGATCGCCAGCGGCAACAGCATGAATTTACTGGTGTGTTGTTTCATAGCTAAGTTGTTTATGGTTCAATATTCAGGTTGATCACTGTGGCACCTGCATATCCACGTCTTCCATATCCCGACGGAGCAACAAGCCAGTGGCCACCGCCGCGATGACGGTGCGCGTTTCGGCGTTTAGCCGCTCGTCGATCCACACGGTGCCTTTGTTGATGGTGGAAACTGCGCCCACGACGGCAGTGCCGATGCGGAATTCATGGCCGTACACGGTGAGTTCTTTCATCCAGTCGGGCTGGCCTTTCAGGCCGCGGATCGCCTCGATGTCGATGCGCTGTTCGCCGTTGCGGATAAATCCCGCGGAGGATTTTTCCCGGAGGAAATCGCCGTTGGGGTTGTGCAGGATAAAATCCCAGTTGGAACGCCCCTGCCCGACGGAGATATTCCCGGCGAAATAGTTTTGATACTCCAGCGGAATACCGAAAAAATCGCGCACCAGTTCAATTTCCGTGCTTTTGAATTTGCTGATGCAGGAAACGGCCGCCTGCGTGTTTTCGGGCCCGAACTGGGTGAAACTCAGTTTTTCTTTGGCGCCCTGAAACCGCAGGATGAACGGGATGTCGTAGCCCTTCGTCCAGCCGCGCCGCACCTTGTCGGTGGTGTAGTCGCCGTAGCGGATCACCTGGCCGATCTGCAGACCGTTTCGGCCTTTTACCGGCATGGCACTGGCTGTGAGCGAGGGGTCGAGCACGAGTTCGGGTGTATGGCAGGCAACGAGCCCGGTGAGCGCCAGGAGCGAGATGACTATTTTGAAATGCATACTTGTTGCGTTTAGAAGGTGAAGAATTTTTGGACTGACGCTCCCGGGATTTCGGATGTTGCACGCTTTATTGTTTTACAATTTTTCCGGTGTAAAACGCCCCGTCAGTTTGTGCGGTAAGGGTGTACAATCCAGGAGGCAGCAGCGCCAGGTCAAGCGTAGCGGTGCCGGCTTGAAGGCGCTGCGTGCGCACCAGCTGACCGCCAGGGTTAAACAGTTGAATGCCGGCTTCGCTGTCGAGTTGAAAGCGCACCTGGTCAATCGCGGGGTTGGGGAATACCTGCAGGGGCAGCGCCGGGCGTGGCGTGGGCCGTACCGGCACAAGGCCCTGGTAGTAGTAGTATTTTTTGGTGCTGAGTTTCCAGTCGAACTGATCTTCATTCCAGTACAGCAGCATTTCAATGGCCAGGTTTTCATCGTCGATGTAGCCATACAAGACAAGTTCGCTTGAGTCGGACTGGTACCCGTCGCGGATGGTTTCCCTGCTGCTAAGCCGCTGCGCAAAATCGTATTTGTAATCGACCGTTTCTTTCAGGTGCCACACTGTGGTGTCCGGGTCGTGCTCGAACAACATGGTGCGCCGCACCTTGCCGAAGGTCATGTATGCCGTATTCAGACGGCTTTCCGGCTGGAAATCCAGGCCGTTAAACACCGATTTCAGCTGTTCGATAGGCCGGTGTTCAACATAGCTAATTTCCGTGCGGCTGTCCGGGTAAGCAAAGCCGTCCACCACGGCAAAACTTTCAATCAGGTGGTTGTCGCCGTTGTCATCGTAGGCGTAGGTGTCGAGAAAGGTCAGGGTTTCACCTTGCAGGTAAATCTCGGAAGTCGTGGCGGTCAGTTGGTCCTGGTGGTCAAATTCGTTGGCGATGCTGAAAAGCCTTGCCCAGTCGAGACCGACGGTATCCCAGGCATAGGTAAATACGGAATCCAGCAGTTCGTCCGAGTTGCCGTGCGGAAAGATTTGCAACCAGGAATCGAGCCGGAAGTCCTGCTTTTCCGGGTCGTACACTTCAGCCAGGATATCGAGCAGGCGTTGCTGGTCGTCGGTGTAGTACGATGCGCGGTTAAGCGGTAGCCAGCTGCCGTTTTCATAAATGAATTCGGTTTCAATTTTCAATCCCGGTTGCGGGTAGCGGCAGGTCGTGCGAAAAATTGGTGTGCTGTCGCCGGGCCAGCCGCCGGTGTAGTTAAAAAAGGTTTTGGTGGAGTCGAGCTGCAACGGTGCATTGCCGCTGAAGCCTGTAGCGGGCGCGGGCATGGCGGGCATGTCGAAGCCGGCGCGGTTCAGGGATTTTACCAGGGTGTACGTCCAGTTTTCGGCATACGGTTTTACGCTCGGCGACAGGTTTTTTTGAGAAAAAACCGGCGCAAGGGCCATCCCGAGGAAGCAGATAAAAAAGAGCAAGTGTTTCATAAAGACAGGATTTTTTTGTTGGATTGGGCGTGCAGCGTCCGGGCCGGCCAGGCGCCGGATAGATGCTGCAACCCTGTTTTTGTTTTTGTTGGAGCAAAGGTGCCGGGGGTACCGGCGGTGGAACAAGAATGAATTTCCGAATGCCCGAAACCGGGCGACGAATGCCGGATTTAGCGGCCCAGCCAATCTTTGAAATCGGTCATCCGGTCGCCGCTTACAAATACATCTTGCCGGGCCTTGGGCGCGAGTTCAAGTTTGAGTTTGCCTTTGAAGTGCGTCAGCACGGTTTGAATGGCCGGAAAACTGACCAGGTACTGGCGGCTGATGCGAAAAAACTGCCGGGGGTCGAGCAGGCTCACCAGCTTGTCGAGGCTGAAGTCGATGGGCAGGTGCTGGCCGTCGCGGGTGACGAGAAAAGTGATTTTTTCATTGGAATAAAAATAGGCGATGTCGGCCGTTTCAATGCTGCGGATCTTGGTGCCCACCGTGATCATGAAACGGGATTTGTACTCCGGCGCCGATTGGCCGATGGAGCGGAGCAGGGTGTTGAAATCGGGTTTGGAAAACTGTTCCTTCAGGGTTTTGTATTTGTCCAGCGCGGCGATTAGCTCGATGAGGTTCACCGGTTTGAGCAAATAATCGATGCTGTTGACCTTGAAGGCCTTGATCATGTACTCGTCGTAGGCCGTGGTAAAAATGACCGGGGCGGTGAGCGGCGCCAGCTCAAAAATTTTAAAACAAAGGTCGTCTTCCAGGTGGATGTCCATAAACACCAGGTCGGGCGCATCGTGTTGGCGCAGCCATTGCACCGACTCCGCCACGGAAGGGAGAATGGCCAGGACATGGATGCCGGCATCGTATTTTTTCAGCATGCCTTCGAGCCGTTGGGCGGTGAGGGCTTCGTCTTCGATGATGATGGTGTTCATAAAGTGCAAGGTCCGTTGTGTTTGAAGTAGTTGCCGGTACAAAAGTGCGTGGATACCTGTCTGCTGTGCAAGTCTGTTGTGCCCGGTGCCGAATTTTAGAGGAAGAATACCCAAAAAAACGGGCCGGGTCTGATTTGGTTGGTCAGCCAAATTAAATATCTTGCAATCCATTTTTTACTTATCTCAAATTCAGAACCTATGAAAACTGCCTTCCGAGGTTTATCCTTCCTGTTCGTTTTTCCGGTTATTTCGTTCTCGATTGCCCAAACCCAAACCCCACCGGCCGCCGCGCTTGCCGAAAAAATGCAGGCCGCCGATATTTTGTTTTTGGAAAACAAAGGCCAGATCCGCGGCCCGCGCGGCGAAGCCCGGCCCGACATGCTTTTTCTGGCAAAAGGGCAGGGCTGCAAAGTCCTGGTGACGGCCAACGGCCTGAGTTACCAGTTTGAAAAAACGGAGTATCCCGAGGGTTACCAACCCCGGAACCGGCGCGATATCGACCGCACTAAACAACAGGAACTTGAAAAACAGATCCGCCGCAGCACCCACCGCGTAGACATGCGCCTCGCCGGCGCCAACCCCAACCCAACCATTCACCGCGAACAAGCGGCGGCCTACTACGAAAATTACTACAACATCCCGGAAGCGCCGGAGGGCATCCTGGGTGTGCGTTCCTACGAAAAACTGCGCGTCGAACAAGTATACCCCGGCATCGACTGGCTGCTGTACAGCAAGGGCCAGGGGCTGAAATACGATTTCATCGTGCAACCCGGCGCCGACCCTGCCCTGATCCGCATGGATTACAGCTGGGCGGATGCACTGAAACTCAACCCCGACGGCTCGCTGTCCATCGTCACCCCGCTGGGCGAACTGACCGAAGCGGCGCCCGTCTGTTTTCAAGGCGATCAAAAAATTCCTGCGCAGTTTGTGCTGGACGGGAATACCGTATCCATTGCCCCGGAAGCCTATGACCGGCAGCAGCCGCTGGTGATCGACCCTTGCGTGGTTTGGGGGACGTATTACGGTGGCCCTGCTTTTGAATTTGAATCGGTCACTGCAACGGATGCTGCAGGCCATGTATATCTGGCAGGGTATACCGCATCTATGTCCGATATCGCCGCAGGTGGGCATCAGAACACTTTAGGGGGCAATTCAGATGCCTTTTTGGTTCAGTTTGATGCCAGTGGTGTTCGGCAATGGGGGACGTATTATGGTGGATCGGAGTTCGACTGGGCAACGGCCTTGGCTACCGACGGGCTGGGCCATGTCTATATGGCTGGTGTGGCTAATTCAAGCAGCGCCATAGCCTTTGGTGGGCATCAGAATATTATTGGCGGCAATGGTGACGCCTTTTTAGTGCAGTTTGATGCAGCAGGTGTTCGGCAATGGGGGACATATTATGGGGGATCGGAAGATGAATACTGCTTTTCGGTAGCTACCGACGGGCTGGGCCATGTCTATCTGGCTGGTGATACCGGTTCAAGTGACGGCATAGCCTTTGATGGATATCAGGATAATTATGGCGGCAAAGGCGATGCCTTTTTAGTGCAGTTTGATGCGGCCGGAGTGCGGCAATGGGGGACGTACTACGGTGGATCGGAATACGATTGGGGAGGTGCTTTAAGTATCGACGGGCTGGGCCATGTCTATATGGCTGGTGGGACTAGTTCAAGTGACGGCATAGCCTTTGGTGGGCATCAAAATATGTATGGTGGCGATGGCGATGCCTATTTAGTGCAATTTGATGCGGCTGGTATGCGGCAATGGGGTACGTATTATGGAGGATCGGCTGATGAAGATGGAAATTCTTTAGCCACCGACGGGCAAGGGCATGTTTATATGGCAGGTAATACAGCATCAAGTGACGGCATCGCCCTTGGTGGGCATCAAAATAGTTATGGCGGCGGTACTGACGACGCTTTTTTAGTGCAGTTTGATGCAGCTGGTGTGCGACAATGGGGAACGTACTACGGAAGTTCGGAAAGAGACTTTGGCTTTTCGGTAGCTACCGACGGACAGGGTCTTGTCTATTTAGCTGGCAGAACTCATTCAGGTGACGGCATAGCATTTGGCGGACACCAGAATATGTATGGCGGCGATGGCGATGCCTATTTAGTACAGTTTGATGCAACTGGCGTTCGGCAATGGGGCACGTATTACGGGGGATCGGATTATGACTATGGCTATTCTGTAGCCACCGACGGTCAAGGCTATGTCTATTTGGCCGGTATAGCTAATTCAACTGGAGGCATAGCCTTTGGCGGGCACCAGAATGCTAATAACGGGGCTGGTGATGCCTTCCTGGTAAAAATGTATCCCGCCGACCTGGAACTCAGTGAAACCATAACCCCCATCACCTGCAAACTCCTTTCAGACGGTTCCATTGAACTGGAAACCGCCAATGGCCCTGCCGGGGTAACCTACAATTATAGTTGGTCCAATGGCGCCACGACACCGGACGTTTCAAACCTGGCAGAAGGCGCCTACACCGTCACGGTAAGCTATGGCGCTGCGTGCTCCACCGTCAACAGCTATACGGTGCCCGGCCCGCCAAACTTTGTCAGTTCGAGTTCCAACCGGACGCATACCTGCTTCAATCAGCAAAAAGGGGTTGCACGTATAACGGCATTTGGGGGCTGGGGTGATTTTACCTACCTGTGGAGCAATGGGGAGACAACATCCGTGATCAGCAACCTGCCTGCCGGCACTTACACCGTGACCTTCACGGATCAGGGTGGTTGTAGCAACACCAACAGTATGACTATCAACGCTATAGGTGGCGGCCCCGTTAGCTTTTCGACGGTGAATCAGCAGCTTGTTTCGGGTGAAGCCCTGTCCATCACGATGGATGGCATGGGCAACGCCGACTGGTTTGCCTGGTTTGCCGGCCAACAATCAAATATTCAGGCGCTGCAGCCCGACAACGGCATCTGGAGTACTTTGGATGGTGCTTTCACAAAAATTGTGGACGTGCAAACGCCGCGCTCCTTCGGGAAGGTGGAAATCGGGGTAACACCGGAGTACTTTGCCGACTGTTATGGCGATACGGTGTGGTTTGCCTACAACCTGGTGCCCGGCCAATCCGGCGTGTTTATCCCCGAAATCTACACCCCCAATGGCGATGGCCAAACGGACACCTGGGCAATTATCCTGCCCCCCGACTTCCAGAATGCCCGCGTAACCGTATACAACCGCGCCGGCGCCAAAGTCTACGAAGGTGATGCCACCATGCCCTGGGATGGCAGCAATGCCCCCGACGGCACCTATTTCTACGTGCTCAACTATACGCTGTTTGGCCAGCAACACGCGCTCAAAGGTGCGGTAACGATCTTGCGAACGAACTAGGGAGCAAAGCATTTCGCGGGGGTGAACCACTTTTCAAATTTCAAATTTTTCTTTTCCAATTTGACTTTCATGGAACTTTCCATAGCCTGGATCATCCTTTTTAAGTCAAAAGTCTAATTTGAAAAGTTCAATTTGAAAAGTAGTGCACCCCCGCGGATTTCTTAAGTTGCCGGGACGGGCAGCACCAGGCGAAGCCTAAAAAACGCACTAAAGCACTAACACCATGCAATTTGAACACATAGGCACATAGCACACATAAATTTTAATATGTGCCCTATGTGCCTATGTGTTTTATAAAAAAGCTATGTTCAAAATTTAAACTTTACTTTTATTACAACTGTGTAAACGCAGGCGGCAAACAATTTAAACCACGTACCATGCCATCACTGAAAACAATAGTCCCATTCCTGCTACTAATGAGCAGCGCGCTAGGCGCGCAAACCTCGCAAAGTGCTGCCTTCACCGGGAAAATGCAGTCCGCAGAAATTCTTTTTTGGAAAACAAAGGCCAGGTACGCGGCCCGCACGGCGAAGCCCGGCCCGAGATTTTGTTTTCGGCCAACGGCCGGGGCTGCAAAGTCTTCGTCACCGCTACAGGGCTGAGTTACCAGTTTGAAAAAATAGAATACCCGGAGGGCTACGAACCGCGCAACCGGCATGAACGCCTTGGCCCGGACGCTAAAACCCGCCACAACACCCACCGCGTAGACATGCGCCTCGCCGGCGCCAACCCTAACCCCACCATCCACCGCGAACAAGCGGCGGCTTACTACGAAAACTACTACAACATCCCGGAAGCGCCGGAGGGTATCCTCGGTGTGCAAGCCTACGAAAAACTGCGCTTCGAACAAGTATACCCCGGCATCGACTGGCTGCTGTACAGCAAGGGCCAGGGGCTGAAATACGATTTCGTGGTGCAACCCGGCGCCGACCCTGCACTGATCCGCATGGACTATAGTTGGGCCGACAAGATGAATCTTAACCCCGACGGCTCGCTGTCCATTGTGACCGCGCTGGGCGAACTGACGGAAGCCGCTCCAGTCTGTTTTCAAGGCGATCAAAAAATTCCTGCGCGGTTTGTGCTGGACGGGAACACCGTATCCATTGCCCCGGAAGCCTATGACCGGCAGCAGCCGCTGGTGATTGATCCTTGCATTGTTTGGGCCACTTATTACGGCGGCGCCAACAAAGACTATGGAAAATCTGTTGCCTTGGATGCTTCCGGGCATGTGTACCTGGCAGGTTTTACCGGATCAAATTCTACGATTGCCACTTCCGGTGGGCATCAGACTACCTATGGGGGCTTTACTTTCGATGCCTATTTGGTGCAGTTTGACGCTGCCGGCGTTCGCCAATGGGCCACCTACTATGGGGGAAGTGGTTTCGATATTGGCTACTCGGTTGCAACGGACGCTGCCGGGCATGTGTACCTGGCCGGGAAAACTACTTCGACGAACAATATTGCTACCCCCGGTGCGCATCAGACTAGCTATGCCGGTGGGTATAACGATGCCTTTTTGGCGCAGTTTGATGCCTCCGGTATTCGACAATGGGCTACGTACTTCGGAGGAGGAGGAGATGACTATTGCCAGGCTGTTGCGACGGACGCTTTTGGCTATGTGTATATGGGTGGGAATACAAGCTCAAATAGTAAAATCGCTTTCGGAGGGCATCAAAATAGCTATGGCGGGGCTGGCGATGCCTTTTTGGCAAAATTTAATACGGCTGGCGTTCGCCAATGGGCGAGCTATTACGGCGGTAATAGTAATGAATGGGGCAATTCCATTTGCACGGATATTTTTGGCCATGTGTACCTGGTTGGCTATTCCTATTCAACCAGCGGCATTGCTTCGGGCGGCCATCAAAACACCCACATGGGCGGTTCCCCCAGGGGCGATGCGTTTTTAGCCCAATTCGATACCGCCGGCGTCCGTCAGTGGGCAACCTATTACGGCGGACCGGGAGCAGATGACGGCCTGGCCGTGGCAGCGGATGTTGCGGGGCATGTCTTTATGTCCGGCTGGACCAATTCGTTGACCAATATCGCTTTTAACGGGCATCAAAGTACCTATAATGGAGGCACCCATCCGCTTTTTCCGCATGATGCCTATTTGGTGCAGTTCGATACCGCAGGCGTTCGTCAGTGGGCGACCTACTACGGTGGCCCAGGCGATGATGCGGGCTATGCTCTCGCTACGGATGCCGAGGGTCATGTGTATTTGAGTGGTGGTACAGGGTCTGACAGCGATATTGCCTTTGGCGGGTATCAGGACAAGTATGGCGGCTCATATTCCGATGGTTATTTGGTACAATTCGATACGTTTGGCGTACGGCAATGGGGTTTATATTATGGCGGGGAAGGTCCTGATTATATTGAAGCCATTACCCCGGACGCTTTTGGCCATATCTACATGGCAGGTTATACGCAGTCAAACACAGGCATAAGCGCGGGAGGGCATCAGGGCACCTTTAGCGGCGAGAATGATGCATTTCTGGCTAAAATGTACCTCAACAACAACCTGAACCTCAGTGAAACTATTCAACCCATTACCTGCAAATACTTAAAAGACGGCTCCATTAATGTAGATGTACTCAACGGCCCGCCCGGAGCCTCGTACTCGTACGCCTGGTCGAACGGCGCTACCAATGCCCTGATTACCGGTTTGGCAGATCAAACCTACACCGTTACGGTCACCTACGGCGCTGCCGGCTGCACAGTTGAGCAGAGCTACGCCGTACCGGGCCCGCCGGCAGACATTGGCTGGAGCGCAGGCTTGGACGATGTTTGCTACAATAAAAACAACGGAGAAATACACGTGAGCCCAAGTGGCGGCTGGGGCGGCTTTACCTACCTGTGGAGCAATGGCGGAACCGATTCGGTCATTCAAAACCTGACGCCCGGCACCTACACCGTGACCATAACCGACTCGGGGGGCTGCAGCGTGGCTGACGTATTTGAGGTTGAAATCGAAGGTGGCGGGCCGGTTTCGTTTGAAACGACGGCCCTGCGGATTAACTCGGGCGAAGCTATCGAAATCCGGATGGACGGGATGTTCAACGCCAACCAGTTTGCCTGGTATATCGGTAGCCAACAATATGCCAACGCCGGGCAGCCCCTCAGCGGCGTCTGGTCCAGTTCAAACGGCGCTTTTACCCGGACCCTGTCCTCCGATAACCGGCGCTACCCCGGGCAGGTCGAAATAGCCGTGGCGCCGCAATACTCCAGCACTTGCATTGGCGATACGGTGACGTTTACCTACACGGTTATGCCAAACGAGACAGGCATTTTTATCCCCGAAATTTACACGCCCAACGGCGATGGCCAGACCGATTTCTGGACGATCACGCTGCCCGCCGACTTCCAGAATGCCCGCGTAACGGTGTACAACCGCGCCGGCGCCAAAATCTACGAAGGCGATGCCACCATGCCCTGGGACGGCAGCAATGCCCCCGACGGCACCTATTTCTATATACTCAACTATATGATGGCCGGGCGGCAACAGACGCTTAAAGGCGCGGTCACGATCTTGCGTACGAATTGAAACCACCTCAAAAACGAGATCAAACAAAACAGTTCAACTAAAAAAAATCAAATCCAGATGAACAAGACCTTCAACGCCATACTCCTGCCCATACTTTTCCTGATCAGCTTGTGCTCAAGTGTAAACGCCCAGCAAATTCCGCTGATCCAGGCCTACTCCTTTCAGCCAAAGATCCTCAACCCGGCAGCCCAGGGCGGCGCTTCCGGTGGCGGCATTCTGGCACTTTACCGCAACCAGTTTTCCGACCTGCCCACCTCGGCCCGCCCGGTGACCTACCTGCTCCAGGCCGATGTGTCGCCCCTCATTCACGACCGCATCGGCGTCGGCTTGCTGGCCATGCAAGACAAAGCGGCGCTGACCAAACGCACCACAGTCAATGCCTACTTTGCCTACCACCTTTTCCCGGAACAAAGCCCGTTCCGGCTGTCGCTGGGGGCAAACGCGGGGATTCTGAGCCAGAACATGGACCTCACCACCGCCACGGTGAATAACCCCAACGACCTCGTGCTGGTAAACGGTATGCAGTCCAAAACACAGTTCGACGGCGGTGTTGGCCTCCAACTCCAATATGTGCAGAACAACGGCTCCCGGCTCCAACTGGATGCTTCCATGCCGCAGCTGTTCACCAGTAACCTCAGCTTTTCGGCCGACGGCAACGCCACCAACAACCTGAAGTACGATGTGCTGCCGCATGCTTTCGCTTCGCTGCTGTACCGTTGGCAGACCTCGCCGTTTTTTGCCCTGGAACCCAACGTGGTGTACCGCGAATCGTATTCCACCGGTACTGCAGGCGGAAATGTCGATCTCAACCTGCGCCTGTTTTTCTGGAAAACGACCGCCTCATGGTCGGCGGCGGCTACCGGCTGGATGTCGATGGTTTGCATTTCCAACTGGGCGTCAAACCCATCGAAAACCTGCAAATTTTTGGCGCCTTCGAAAACCACGACGCGCTGGGGAGTTCGTTCGAAGTGGGCCTCCAGTACCAGTTTGGCGGTTTCGGCGGAAGCAGCCGGCGGTGCCAGCCAGGCGCCGAAGAAAACGCCCTGATCCAGCAACGCGATGCCGCTATGGCTGCCCGAACGACGATGTTCCAGACGGCTTCCGATGCCAAAACAGAAATTGCCGCAGCCGAGAACGACATGGCCATGGCACAAACAATTCCCGATGCGCAACTGCGGCAGGCCCGCCTTGAAAGCGCCGACAAACACATCCAGGTTGCCGAAAACCTGCAGGCCCTCGGCCAACCGGATCTTCAAAAAGGCACCTCGGTACTCCTGCAGGCAGAGCAAATCCAGAGCCAGCTCGAAGCGGGCAACAAAAAGCTGTGCTACCCCGGCACCATGGAAGAAATTCAGGCCGCCGTGCGCGATATGCGCAACATCGACCGCTACATGCGCGACCAGATCACCGCTGCCAAAAACCGGCGGGGCACCGTACCGGCCAATCCGGGCGCCAACAACCCCTACCAGCCGCCGGTTACGACCCAACCGACTACGACCCAGCCAACCACCACGCAACCAACCACCAACCAACCCGCCGTACCTGGTGTGCTCGATGTGAACAACCCGAACTCCATCCGGCAGTATCTGGACAAGCAGTTGGCAGCCGTGCCCAACAAGCCGGCCGATGCCCGGGTAAGCGGCGTATCGGCTTCCACCTTCGAAATCGCCTTCTCCGACGCTGAAGAGCAATACGGCCTGGTTTACCTGCCACAGGTGAAAGCCGTGGCAGACTGGCTGGTCACCGAATTGAAACGCGGCGACCTGGTCCGCCAGGGCCTGAAAGAACAGTACATCACCATCGTTGCCGATTTGCGCGATGCAAACGTCAATATCCCGACACAGGTGAAATACCGGAGTGAATTCGGTAATCCGTTCTTCGCGACGTACCGCCTGAACGGGCAAGATCAGGTGCTTGAGGTGCCGGGAAATTCCGTGCTTACCCGTGGTTCGCTGGCGGTGACCAAGGCCTACAACCTCAAGCGGTATTTTGCTTCACAACTCGGTTTGCCGGAATCGGCGATTCAAATCGACATGCGGGCGCCGGCGCCGGGTACGGCAGCGGCGCAAACGACAAAAATTGTGGTGGGCTATAAGAAATAGGGCGACAGGAAATAACGGTGCTTAAAGGTGATTCCCGGCGTGGCATTTTGCGGCGCCGGGAATTTTTTTGCCTGCTTGCCGCGGTGCATTGACCGACATTTCCTGCACCTGCCTACCTTTAGCATGTTTGGAGTTTATCCGCTGTTGTACGGGACGTTCCCGATTTACTGTCGCAGCACTCCATTTCAAAACGATTCACTTTTTTCAGTCCGGTATGCCTGTAAACAAACTAACCCTGTTCGCGCTCTTTTGTGGGGTGCTGGTTTTTTCAAAAAATACCTCCGCACAATGCCCCGTTACCGTGGATGCGGGCCCCGACAAGTTTGTCTGCTCCCCGGGCGAAAGCGTACAACTGGAAGGCAATATTTCCGGCAATTACCTGGGCTTTCGCTGGAGCCCCGTAACGGGCCTCGACGATCCGGTTTTACTGAATCCAACTGCTACGGTGAACAGCACAGCCACTTATACGCTTACCGCCGCCGCTTTCGATCCTTCAGCTCCCAACCTGGTAAATAACCCGGGTTTTGAAGCCGGCAATACCGGATTTACCAGCGGCTACATTTACAATCCGGCGCCCATCATACCGGGGACTTACGTACTCACGACTTCGCCCGATCTCGTTTTATCGAATTTTCCACCCTGCGACGACCACACTTATGGCAACGGCACCGGCAACATGATGCTCGTGAACGGCACCGG
Organism: Lewinellaceae bacterium; assembly: GCA_016716135.1. Classification (GTDB taxonomy): domain Bacteria; phylum Bacteroidota; class Bacteroidia; order Chitinophagales; family Saprospiraceae; genus M3007. The sequence continues at coordinate 89,357 of JADJWX010000006.1, forward strand.
CGGCTCCAATTCGCAGGTCTGGTGCCAGACCATTCCGGTCATGGCCAATTCCTGGTATTCGCTGGGCGCCTGGGTAGCGAGCTCGCCGATTGCACCGCCGGTCCTGCAGTTTAACGTAAACGGCTCGTTTATCGGCAACGAATTTTCGGCTTCGGGTGGAGGTTGTTTCTGGGAGGAGTTTACGGCCACCTGGTTTTCGGGTGCTTCCACCAGCGCCCAGGTTTGCATCCACGACATCAGCGGTAGCGGCAACGGTCTTTTCGGTGACGACTTTGCGCTCGACGATATTTTTATGGCAAAAGCCTGCACGGCTACCGACCAGGTGACGGTTTCGGTGGCGCAGGTGCAGGCCGTGCTGCCCCTATCGATCATCCTGCCCTGCAGCGCCCAGCAAAACGGCATCCAGCTCGACGGCAGCGGCTCCTCCTCGGGGCCCGGCTATTCGTATGCCTGGGACGGGCCCGGTATTTTGATTGGCGGCGACACGCCCATCGCCACCGTCAATGAGCCGGGATTGTACACGCTGACGGTTTCCTTCGACACCGGCAACGGCATTTGTACCAAAACAGCCAGCATCACGGTACTACCCGACCCGGCTACCGTGACCGCCAGCGCAACAGCGCTTGAAGAACTCAATTGCACAACTGCCACCGCCATGCTCGATGGCTCGGGCTCGTCGGTGGGCCCTTTCATCAGTTATTCCTGGGAGCCAACAACCGCTATCGTCTCGGGCAACGGAACGTTGAACCCCACCGTGAACCAACCCGGTTTTTACACCCTCACGGTCACAAATACCATCAGCGGCTGCACCGAAACGGCCACAGTTTACGTTTCCCAAAACCTCGCCCCGGCTATGGCTGCCGCCGCAGCACCCGCCCCACTGACCTGCGCCTCCGACACGGTCACCCTGAGCGGCGCCGGCAGCAGCACCGGCTTTCAATTTAGTTACCAGTGGTCCGGACCGGGCATCGTGTCCGGTGCAACTACGCTCAACAATTGCCTGGTAGACGCCCCCGGCCTGTACACCCTGACCGTCACCAATGGCATCAGCACCTGCACGGCGACTGCTACGGCGGTAGTTACTCAAAACACTGTGCCACCCATCGCGATGGCCAATGCCGATGCGCCGGGCGCGCTCGATTGTTCGACTGATAGCCTGACACTCAACAGCGCGGGCAGCAGCAACGGCGCCGGTTTTACTTACCTGTGGTCTACGCCAAACGGCCATTTTACCGGCCCTGTGGACGGTCCATCGGCCGTCATCGACTCCCTGGGCCTCTACATTTTAACGGTAACCAATACACAAAACGGCTGTACCGCCGTCGACTCTGTGGCGGTTCAGGCCACAGCCGGCCAACCGGTCATTGCGCTGGCGCAGCCACTGCCGGTTTTCCATTGCGCTACCGACTCGGTGCTGCTCGACGCTTCGGCATCTGTGGGCGGCCCTGCCCTCACCGTGCAGTGGACAACCCCAAACGGCAGTATTCTTTCCGGGGATACCACGCTGACACCCTGGTTGGGCGGTCCCGGATTTTATATTGTTCAGCTTTCAAACCCGGCCAGCGGCTGCTCGGCTACCGATACTTTTCTGATTGCCCTGGATACCCTTGCGCCGCAGATCAACCTGGCTATACCGGGGCAACTCGATTGCCAAACAAACACCTTGCAGCTCGATGCTTCCGGTTCTTCCGACAGCAGTTCCATTGTCTTGCTTTGGAGTTTTACACCGGCCCCGGGCGTCAGCGGGTCGGGGTTTGTGTCGGGCCAGAACAGTCTGACGCCGCTGATCGACGCGCCGGGAATCTACACCCTTACGTTGACCGATACCTTGAATTTTTGCACCGCTTCTGATACGGTAATCGTTCAGCAGGACACGTTGCCACCACTCGCCGATGCCGGCCCGGACCGTACGCTCACCTGCATTGTTTTGGCCGATACGCTCGACGGCGGCAACAGCAGCCAGGGACCCGGGTTGGTCTACCTTTGGAATACCGGCGATACCACACTGCTCGTGCCGGTGAGTACCCCGGGCTTGTATTTTTTACAGGTCACCAACACGGCAAATCACTGCGTCGGCGCCGATAGTGTGATGGTGCAATTGCTCAACGATTTGCCCGATGTTGCCATCGATACACCGGGATTGCTTACGTGCGTTCAACCGCAACTTCAACTTCAGGCTATTGCCTCCGGCGGTCCGGAATTTAGTTATCAATGGATTTTTACCGGCGCAGGCGCGGGCATTTTGTCGGGCGATACCACCCTGACTCCGGTAGCCGGATCGCCGGGGGAATATGTGCTCACCGTTACCAACACGCTGACCGGCTGCTCCGCAAGTGCCAGCCAAACCCTGCAACAATCGGCCGATCTGCCGCTTGCCGATGCCGGCCCCGCCCAAACGCTGTTTTGCGGAACGCCCTCCGTCCTGCTCGACGGCTCCATGTCGGACGCGGGTCAGGATATCACCTACCTCTGGACCACCACCGACGGCAATATTCTCGCCGGCGCTAATACCCAAATGCCCGAAGTGAATGCCCCGGGTACCTACCAATTGCTGGTGCTCGACACGCTGACGGGCTGTTCGGCTACGGCGGAAGTGCTGGTCCAGTTGGATGCCAATGCGCCCGCAGCAGCAGTAATTGCTGCGCAAAACCTGAGCTGCGTGCAAACGGAAGTACTCCTCGACGGCAGCGGGAGCAGCGCCGGGGTCAATTTCAGTTACCAATGGACGGGCCCGGGTTTGGTGAGCGGCACGGGCGGTTTAACACCGCTGGTGAACGCCCCAGGAACCTACAGCCTGCAAGTGACCGATGTGACGAATGGCTGCACGGCCACGGCCACCGTTTCGGTGAGCGCCGATACAACCCAGCCCGTTGCGGCCATATTTGCTGCGCAAAACCTGAGCTGCGTGCAAACGGAAGTGCCGCTCGATGGCAACGGGAGCAGCGCGGGGGCCAATTTTAGTTACCAATGGACGGGCCCGGGTTTGGTGAGCGGCACGGGCGGTTTAACACCGCTGGTGAACGCCCCGGGAACCTACAGCCTGCAAGTGACCGATGTGACGAACGGCTGCACGGCCACGGCCACCGTTTCGGTGAGCGTCGATACGACCCAGCCCGTTGCGGCCATTTTTGCTGCGCAAAACCTGAGCTGCGTGCAAACGGAAGTGCCGCTCGACGGTAACGGGAGCAGCGCGGGCGCCAATTTTAGTTACCAATGGACGGGCCCGGGTTTGGTGAGCGGCACGGGCGGTTTAACACCGCTGGTGAACGCCCCGGGGAGCTACAGCCTGCAAGTGACCGATGCGACGAACGGCTGCACGGCCACGGCCACCGTTTTGGTGAGCGCCGATACGACCCAACCCGTTGCGGCCATTTTTGCTGCGCAAAACCTGAGCTGCGTGCAAACGGAAGTGCCGCTCGATGGCAACGGGAGCAGCGCGGGGGCCAATTTTAGTTACCAATGGACAGGCCCGGGTTTGGTGAGCGGCACGGGCGGTTTAACACCGCTGGTGAACACCCCGGGGAGCTACAGCCTGCAAGTGACCGATGCGACGAACGGCTGCACGGCGACGGCTACCGTGGATGTTAGCGCCGATACGACCCAGCCCGTTGCGGCCATATTTGCTGCGCAAAACCTGAGCTGCGTGCAAACGGAAGTGCCGCTCGATGGCAACGGGAGCAGCGCGGGGGCCAATTTTAGTTACCAATGGACAGGCCCGGGTTTGGTGAGCGGCACGGGCGGTTTAACACCGCTGGTGAACACCCCGGGGAGCTACAGCCTGCAAGTGACCGATGCGACGAACGGCTGCACGGCCACGGCCACCGTTTTGGTGAGCGCCGATACGACCCAACCCGTTGCGGCCATTTTTGCTGCGCAAAACCTGAGCTGCGTGCAAACGGAAGTGCCGCTCAACGGCAACGGGAGCAGCGCGGGGATCAATTTTAGTTACCAATGGACAGGCCCGGGTTTGGTAATCGGCATGGGTGACCTGACACCGCTGGCCAACACCCCGGGGACCTACAGCCTGCAAGTGACCGATGTGACGAATGGCTGCACCGCGACGGCCACGGCGGTAGTGTTGGCAAACACTACCCCGCCGGCTGCACAGGCCGGGCCGGATGCCGGCTTGTCGTGCAATGTACCGGTCTTGACGCTCCAGGGCAGCAGCGCAACGCCGGGTGTGTTTTTTCAATGGTCGACCGTCAACGGTTCCATTCTTTCCGGTCCGAATACCGCCAACCCGGAAGTAGATGCTCCCGGCCAGTACGTGTTGGTCGTGACCGATCCGCAAAACGGCTGCACGGCCAGCGACTCGGTGACGATCGTTGCTATCAGTACCGAATTCCCTTCAGTTGCGGCGGTCGTGCCCACTTGCCTGGATACACTCGGCAGTATTCTGTTCACCGGAGGGCCTTTCGGCCAGGGGCCGTATTTGTACTCGATTGACAATGGTGTGAGTTTTGGTCAGGACAGTTTGTTCGCCGCCTTGCCACCGGGCACCTACCAGACGGTGGTGCAGGATGCCGGTGGTTGTGAGCAGCAGACTACCGTCGAGCTTCCGGTCATTACCCCGATCACTGTTGATTTGCCGGGCAACATTACTCTGCCGGCCGGAGCGACCCTTTCGTTGGACCCTGTGCTTAACATTCCGGCATCAGCTTTGGCATCGGTTGTTTGGACACCCGGCGCCGGACTGAGTTGTACCGATTGCCTGAATCCGGTAGCATCCCCGTTGGCAAACACCAGTTACCAGGTTGTTGTCGTCAGCCAAAGTGGCTGTACAGCCAGTGCGGTAATTCAGATTACCGTCAACACGACAGCTGAAGTTTACGTGCCCAATGTTTTTTCGCCGAACGGCGACGGTTTCAACGACGTGTTTCAGGTACAAACAAACCGGTCCATGGAAAATTTCGAGTTGCGCATCTTTGACCGTTGGGGAGGCTTGTTGTTTGAAAGCGCCGACCCGGGTATTGGTTGGGATGGTACGGCCAGGGGAAAAGCGATGAACCCGGGTGTGTACGCTTATTTTATCCGCTTCGATACCGAAAATGCGGCGGGGGAAGTGGAACGGATGCTGCTGGAAGGTGGTGTGTTGTTGCTGCGTTGACCAATTCGGCGTTTGTGCCGACCCTGTTTTAGAAACAAACAAGTGCTTGATTTGCCTGATTTACCCTTGCATATTGATACTTCACCATAAAATAAAACTATCCTGCAAATGAATAATATTACAATCCGCCCGGCCACCGAAGCCGATCTACCGGCTATGCATGCCCTGGTATACGAGCTGGCCGTGTATGAAAAAGAGCCCGAAGCGGTGGTCACCACGCCGGCGGAGTACCTGGAAGATTTTCGCAACGGCCTGTTTGAGGGCCACATTGCCGAGTTGGACGGCCAGGTGGCCGGCATGACGCTTTTTTTTATGGCCTATTCCACCTGGCGGGGCAAAATGCTTTACCTCGATGATTTTGTGGTCAGCGAAAAATTCCGCCGGCACGGGATCGGGCAGTTGTTGTTCGATGCTTTTGTGGCGGAGGGTCGCAATCGCGGTTGCCGTTTGATCAAATGGCAGGTACTCGACTGGAACACGCCGGCGCTTAATTTTTACCGAAAAAACAACGCGGAGATTGAGCAGGGCTGGTGGAACGGTAAAATCATTTTTTCAGATAAGCAGTCCGAGTAGTGAAAACCTCCAATATGCTCTTACTGGTCCCAGCATTCGCGTTCCAGCACGGCAGCAAACGCGGGGTCGCGCACCAGGCGCAGGTACGAGTCGCGGTTGTGCGTTGGGTTTTGTGCCGGCGGGGTCGACTGGAAAATCAGGTCGGCCAGTTGCCGCCAGCCTTTGTGTTTTAGTGTGTTTTTGGCCACACACAGGCCGTGCGCCGGAGTAGCGTCGGGGTGGGCGCGCACCTCGGCTTTGCGGGCCAGTTCGAGGTAGGTGGCCAGTGTTTGTGCGGCGGGTTGTTCAAATTCGACCTGGTGAATACGCGGCGATGCAGGCAGGTAACGCACGGTGAATGCATCCCGATCGGTGAGCGGAAAGCCGTTGGGCAGAATGATCTGGCCGGTATCGGGCACATAAAAATAGCCCGAAATTTGGTGGTCGTTTGCCGTGGTAAATCCATAGAAAACCTTGCGTTGCAGTGCGTCGGTCACAATGTACAACTCAGCCAGGGTGGTTTTGCCTTCGGCATCGAGCATGCCTGCTGCTTCGGGGCTCAGGTTGCTGGTCAGGCTGGAGCCAGCCATGCGCGCGGATTGTCGTTGTTGGTTCCAGCTCCGCAAGCCGATAAAAATTCCGGTGACCGACAATGCCAACCCCAGGAGCAGGAAAATCATGTATTTCCGGTTGCGCCGGTTGTCGGCTTTTCGCAGCCGGTTGCGGGGTGTGTCGGCCTCTTTGTTTACGTTAAAATCGTAGGAGTAGCCGTTTTTTTCTTTGAAAATGCGCACTTCGCACAATTCATCTTCTACAAAAAAGGAGTAGGTACGCGATTCCCGGACGGAAAAATCAACCTGCACCACCCGAAGGTCGCAATGCAGGAGCACATGTCCTGACTTATCGCCGTGGTACAGGCCGACACGGTGCCGGCCGCCAAAATCATCCAGATATACCCAACTGACCTGAGCCATGTAGTTTTATAAATGTCGAAACCCTGCAACGCGGCGACAACATACCGCCTTCGGCATAAACGAAGGTAGCAGGGAGGGATTGTTGCCGGCATATCCGGGTTTTTATAATTGTATGCATTCGTCCGATTATGGCGGAATCGGTACCACTTCCCAAATTTCTCTAAAATCGCGGGTATACCCTGGGTACAGGTTGTTAAATTTTCTGCCATGCAATTTCGATTAGTTGAAGACGAGGCCCGAACGGGCCGCCCATTTTTCACTAAACTTGCTTCTGATATTTGCAGGACTATTTGCTCATCAATAAAATAATCGCACTTATGATAGGATCATTTTTAGAGGTTACCGCCGTTAAAAAAGTTTCGATATTCTGATAAAGAATTTTCATTTTAGCGATAAATATGCTGCAAGCCCCTATTCCTGTTTAAAATCGTGTTTTTAGCGATTCCTGCCGCTTCATTTTAATCCTTTCCTCGCCTATTCTTTATTTTTTTAAAAGCGCAAAACCATGTTTAGACATCTAGCAATTCTGGTTGCATGCTTCATCGCATCTGCCGCTGCAACAGCCCAGGGAGACCCAACAGTTTGGTTGTTATCCGCTGAAAAAACCCTTTCTTACCGTACAGAAGCCGGTGCCTGGCAAAAAAATATCCACCCCGGCGCAGTCATTCTAAAGGCCAATACGCTGAAGGTTCCCCGGAAAGCAACGGCCACACTGTACCACAACGGTACTTTTGTCCAACTTAAAAAAGGTAAACACCGGTTGTCGGATGTCTGGAAAAATGCAACCACCCTGCGCTCGCTTGGTTTTGATGAAATGTTTGAAAGCTACCTGGCAGCGTCGGTTTCCCTGGCACAGGAAGCGAATGGCCTGAACACCGACTGGGCCCGGCTCATCGACCCGAAAACCGGCGGCGACGGCTGGGGCACCACCGATCCGAAGAAAGCCAAAGACGGTTGGGGCACCACCGATCCAAAGAAAGCCAAGGACGGCTGGGGTACCACCGACCCGAAAAAGGCCAAGGACGGCTGGGGTACTACCGATCCGAAGAAAGCCAAAGACGGCTGGGGTGTTACGGACCCGAAAAAGGCCAAAGACGGCTGGGGCGGACAAGGGAAGCGCATTCACCCCATCATGCCTTTTGGCAATCTGCTGCCTTCGGGGCCTGTGGTTTTTTCGTGGTCCAAACCCGAAGGCTCGGGTGGATTTGCCTTGAAAATTCACGATGCTGCCGGTAATCTGGTGCATGAGGCTGTTACGCAAGACACCTTCGCGGTTGTCGATATTTCAAAGGCGCCATACGTGGATGGTGCGCACTTCGTCTGGCAGGTGTTTGCCGAACGCGATGGTGAAAAACTGGAATCCGAAAGGTTCGAAATCGCGATTTCGAACAGCGACGCCTGGGAGGCCGCTTTTGCGCCCCTGAAACGTTCAAAACTGTACCCGACCGCCGATCCGGCGCTCCGTCAGATCATGGAAGCAGTTGCGCTCGAACGCGCCGAATGGTTTTACCCGGCACAACAACGGTACATCGATTTGAAAGCCAAATACCCGGAGAACAACATGGCGCGCATCATGTATGCCACGTTCTGGATGCGCTATGGCCTCTTGACCATGGCTCATGCCGCTGTAAAATAAATAGCGCTCAACCGGTGTCTTTCAGGCACAAAGGCCGCCTCACAAGTTGCACTTGGAGACGGCCTTTTTATTTGGTCAATCTGTGCATCTTTGCGCGATCAAAACACAATTTGACTATGGCATTTATTCCAACCCCCATCCCCGATCTGGTCATTTTTGAACCTACTGTGTTTTACGACGAGCGCGGCTACTTTTTCGAAAGCTACAACCGCCGGGTTTGGGCGGAAGCCGGTATGGACATCGAATTTGTGCAGTCCAACCAGGCGCGCAGTACCCGTGGGGTGTTGCGCGGGCTGCACTACCAGACGGGCCCGATGGCGCAGGCCAAACTGGTGCGTGTGGTGGAAGGCGAGGTGCTTGACGTAGTGGTTGATGTGCGGGAAAATTCGCCGGCCTACGGACAATGGTTCAGCATCCGGCTCAGTTTTGAAAACAAACGCCAATTGTTCGTGCCGCGCGGCTTTGCGCACGGCTACCTGGTGCTCAGTGAAACGGCCGAATTTGTGTACAAATGCGACAACTTTTACTCCAAAGCGCACGAGGGCGGTATTCGCTACGACGACCCGGCGCTCCACATCGACTGGGAGTTCGACCTCCGCCAGGTGCTGGTTTCCGAAAAAGATTTGGCCTTGCCGCCGTTTGGACAGCACCGGCGGTGAAGACCTTGCCGGATTGTTTGTATTTTTAGGGCAATACAAACACAGCAAGCTATGAAACAAAAATCTACCTTCCGGTTTTCCCTCCTCCTCGTACTTGTTTTTTCGGCCTTCGGCCAAATGGTGTTCGCGCAAACGAATATTCACTGTACCAATGCGCTGGCCGAACAAATCCTGCTGGGCAATTACAACCCGGCCGACTATGCGGCCACCACCGTCACTGCCGACCTGGCGACAACCACGGCCGGTATTCACGCCCGGGTTTCGGCCGACAGCCTGAAAGCCTACCTGATCCGGTTGAGCACGTTCGGTACGCGCAACACGGGTTCTGATACGCTTTCGCCCACCACAGGCATCGGCGCGGCGCGGCGCTGGGCGCATCAAAAGTTTACGGAATTTGGCGCAGCCAATGAAAACCGCCTCGTGGTTTCGTATTTGCAATTTGACCAGGATATCTGCGGCATGGGGCAGCACCGGAATGTTTTCGCTTTGCTTCCGGGCTCCAACCCGGTCGCCAATGGCGTCATCCTGATTGAAGGGCATATGGACAGCCGTTGCGATGTTAGCTGCGACGTAACCTGCGAAGCGCAAGGCATCGAAGACAATGCCACGGGTACGGCCCTGGTGCTTGAACTGGCCCGTGTGATGGCGCAATATACCTTCGAAAATACGATCCTGTTCATGGTGACCATTGGGGAAGAGCAGGGTTTGCTCGGCGCCGAGGCGATGGCTATCTACATGAAAAACAAGGATATACCCCTGCGCGCGGTGCTGAACAACGACATCGTGGGGGGCGTTATTTGCGGTGAAACCTCCTCGCCGCCTTCCTGCCCCGGCCTGAACCATATCGATTCCACCGGTGTGCGGCTCTTTTCCCAGGGCGGTGCAAACTCCAGGAATAAACAACTGGCCCGTTTTATCAAACTCCAATACCAGGAAAACATCCTGCCGACGGCGTCCGTACCGATGGACCTGCGCCTGCAAAGCCTCGAAGACCGCACCGGCCGGGGCGGCGATCATATTCCCTTCCGGGAGCGCGCCTACCCGGCCATGCGTTTCACATCGGCCAACGAACACGGCGATGCTTCCAACGGCGCCGGCTACACCGACCGGCAGCATACTTCCGATGATATTTTGGGGGTGGATACCGACGGCGACCAGGTGGTCGATTCGTTTTTTGTGCAGTTCAACTACCTGGCCCGCAATGTGGTCATCAACGGCAACGCCGCCGCCGTCGCCGCCCGCAATGTACCCGTGCCTGCCGGGCTCACTGCCTTGCGCTCAACCGGCCTTTTGGACGTTGAGGTTGACGACCCGGCCAATACGGGTACCTATCGCGTAGCCCTGCGTTCGACAGGACTCGACTGGGACACCGTGTACACCCTGGCCGGCGGCACTTTCGGCACCTTTCCGGCGCCGCCGACCGGGCTGCTGTACGTGAGCGTTGCAGCAGTGGACCCGGAAGGCGGCGAGAGTTTGTTTTCCGGCGAAAAACTGGTGCTGATCACCGGCACTGAAACGCAAACGGAGGGCGCCGGAAAAAATATTGAGTTGTTTCAAAACCGCCCCAATCCCTTTGACGAGGCTACCTGGATATCGTTTTATGTAAAAGAAGTACCCAAGTACAGGCAGGCACAAATCCTGATTTCAGATATGCAAGGGAAGGCCGTTGAACGAATCCCCGTTGTGCTGCAGGCGGGCATGAATGAGGTGTACTACGTTCATGGCTATGGCACACGCGGCACGTTCACCTATGCGCTTCAGGTGGATGGGCAAACGGTGGATGCCCGGCAAATGGTGTTTGCCTGGTGAGTGCCGATGTTTCAGGTTTTACCGCTCCGTCGGGTAAATGCTTGCCGAAGGGATGGGTGCTTTGTATTTGCCCGATTGGACATTCAGATTTATTTATAAAATATACTTCCCCCCTTTATGCATCGATTATTATTTGCATTTCTGCTGTGCACGGTTCAGGCAATTGCCAATTCGGGTGGCAACGTACCCTTGTCAGCCAAACCGGAATTACCGCTGCCCGTTCGATGCGACAGCTGCCGCTACCCGGTGGTAATGGTACACGGATTTCTTGCTTCGGGCGATACCTGGGCATCCTTTCAGCAGATGTTTGCCGCCAATGGCTACTCAACCGGGCTGTTGTTCGTCTTTGATTGGAACACGCTAAGCCCGACGTCCAACCACGCTGTTTTGCTGGACGCGTTTATTGATCAGGTGTTGGCAAAAACCGGGGCGGCTAAAGTGCGGCTGATCGGGCATTCAGCAGGCGGCGGGCTGAGCTATTCCTACCTTTCGGATGCCGGCCGGGCAGCCAAAGTCGACAGTTATGTACATATCGGTTCGATGCCACAGTCCGGCCCTGCCGGCCCCGATGGTTCGGTACCCACACTAAATATTTGGTCGGCAGACGACAAGGTTGCCCGGAGCGGCACTATTCCCGGCGCCACAAATATTCAACTGAATGGCGCCGACCATTACCAGGTTGCCACCAGTGAAGCAGCCTTTGAAGCGGTCTGGGCCTTTTTTCACCCACAATTGTCAGGCACGTCGGCAGTCGATCCGGAGGCTGTTGTAAATATTGCCGGCAAGGTGCTTTACTTTGGGGAAAACAGGCCGTTGGCAAATGCCCGGGTAGATATTTTTCAGTTAGATCCGGTTTCTGGCGCACGCCTGAATGCAGAACCCTTCCAATCCCTGTCGAGTGATTCACTGGGCTGCTGGGGTCCGGTACGGGTGGATAGCAGCGGCGTGTATGAATTTGTAGCCGCTTCGCCCGACCCCGGGGGGCGAAAAGTGCATTATTTTCGGGAAAAATTCCGGCACTCCAATCCTTTGGTTTACCTCCGGGCTATTCCGCCACCGGCTTCTTTTGCCGGTTTTTTACTGAAGGGGCTTCCAGATACGGATAGCCAAGCGGTGCTTACAGTGTTTTCCGCAAGTAGAGCTGTGGTATATGGCCGCGACAGCCTGATAATAGCGGGAAAAGTGGTATCGGATGCCGGGTTTGCTTCGGCGGAAAAAACGGCAATAGCCTGGTTTTTTTATGACGATGGAGACAACCGGACGACGCTGACGCCGGTTGGGATGTTCAACGATTTTCCATTTCTGAACGGTGTGGATATGTGTTTTCCTACGGCAGAAGAGGCAACTATTCCACTGGTTTTTAACGGGAGGGTGTTGAATGTCCGGAACATCAAATCCTCTGACGGTATTGTGGTTGCAGTGTTTAACTGAGCCCGGACTACCAGATATGCTCGTCTTTCAGATAGCCTTTCACGTAGTCGTCAATACCGTCTTCCAGGCTGTAAAACGGCGCCTGGTAACCGGCCAATGTGCGCAGCTTATCCATGTCGGCCTGGGTGTAATACTGGTAGGTATCGCGAATGTCGGCCGGCGTGTCGATAAATGAAATATTGGGCTCCAGGTCCAGCGAACGGAACGTGTTGGTGGCCAGGTCGAGGAAGGTGCGCGCCTTGCCGGTGCCCAGGTTGTAGATGGCTGCCGGCGGTTTTTTTTCGAGAAAATGCAACAGCACGTCCACCACGTCTTTTACATAAATAAAATCGCGGCTTTGCTCGCCGTCCTTGAAATCGGGCCGATGCGAGCGGAAGAGTTTCATACTGCCGGTAGCCTTGATTTGCCGTGCGGTATGAAAAATTACGGAGGCCATCCGGGCCTTGTGGTATTCGTTCGGGCCGTACACGTTGAAAAACTTAAAACCCGCCCAGTTGGGTGGCGCCGCATGGCCTTGCTGCAGACGCTGTAACGCCCAAAGGTCAAAATCCTGTTTGCTTTGGCCGTAGGGATTCAGGGGCTTCAGATTTGGGATGACGGTATGATCGTCGGAATACCCGCTTTCGCCCAGGCCATAGGTGGCGGCACTGCTGGCATAGTACAACGGGATCTGGTGGGTTGCGCACAAATTCCACAGCGCCTTGCTGTAGTTGAGGTTGAGTTGGTCAAAAACAGCGGTGCTCAGCTCCGTGGTGTCGGTGCGGGCGCCAATGTGAAACAGGGCATCCACATCGCCGTGGTTTTTTTCGAGCCAGGGGATGAAAACATCGCGGTGGACTTCCCCCAGCGTTTTTTTGCCTTCGAGGTTGCGAAGTTTGTCGGGTCGACTGAATTCATCTACGACCAGAATATCGTTGTACCCTGCATCGTTGAGGCGGCGAACGAGGCAGGAGCCGATAAACCCGGCGGCGCCAGTAACTATTTTCATGTAAAACGAACCTCCGGTTCGTAATTTTTCTGGTTAAAAAACAAAGTCGCGCAAAGGTAACAGTCCGAAAGCAGAAGGGGAGTATCCAGACGGAAGCCTTTGCGTGCAAGCTTGTTTTTCCGGGAAGATGCTACTTTTGCGCGCGCTGCGAACGGTTTGCCTGCTTTTTTGGAAAAGGCCGGAATGTTTGACAAAACAGGTTGCTCGCGACCATGGCAGGCGAACCGGGGATTCGCAGTGCTGAAAAACGAACCAGAGGTTCGTAGCACATGAAAAAAACATTCTTTGCATCCGATTTTCACCTGGGCATCGATGGCCGCCTGCCCGCCCGCGAGCGCGAGCGCCAGGTGGTGCGCTGGCTGGACGCTGTGGCCCCGGAGGCAGCGGCAATTTACCTGGTGGGCGATTTGTTTGAGTTTTGGTTTGAATACCAAACCGTGATCCCCAAGGGCTTCAGCCGCTTTTTGGGTAAGCTGGCCGAAGTGCGCGATGCAGGCATCCCCGTTCATGTGTTTACCGGCAACCACGACTTGTGGATGTTCGGTTATTTCGAAGCGGAATTTGGTATTCCGGTGTACCGCAAACCCATTCGGTTTGAATTGGGCGGCAAGCAGTTTTTTGTTGGTCATGGCGACGGCCTCGGCCCTAACGACCGTGGATACAAACGCATGAAAAAAGTATTTTCACATCCGTTCAGCCAATGGCTGTTCAACTGGTTTCATCCGGACCTGGGCATGCGCCTGGCGGGTTTTTCTTCGCAAAAAAGCCGGGAGGCAATGCCGCCTGAAGAGCGCGCCTGGATGGGAGAAGAAAAGGAATGGCTGCTCCGGTATTGCGACCGCAAGATTGATCAGGGTATCGAGCCGGACTATTTTATTTTTGGCCACCGGCATTTGCCGATCGACTGGCGCCTGACAAACGGCCGGAGCCGGTATGTTAACCTGGGTGAATGGCTGTTTTCCAACTCGTATGCTGTGTTTGACGGCGTTGATCTTGAACTGCGGTTTTTGAGCGGGAAGGGGAGGCTGTGCGGAATTATTGATCTGCCGGTTTGAGTGCCCCTGAAATGCTCTTTGCAGCCCTGGCTCCTCATTTTACCCGGAAGTTTTCGTGCGCCGCATGCGCTCCCGCAAATCCTCCCCAATGAGCCGGTGTCCGGCGTTCATGCGATAAATCCGGACATTGGGCACACCTTCCACCATCTTTTTGACGGTTTTGTAGCGGATCATTTCGTCTTTGGTGCCGAAATAAATATCGACGGGCAGGCCCGAGTTGCGCCAGATGGCTTTGATCCGGCGGCGGCGCAGATAAAACGAGTCGAGCGCAAACCAGCAGCCGAAGGTGCGCTGGAAGCGTTCGGGACGGGTAAGGTTGAAGGTGAGAAAATGCAGGATGAGCGGGGGCACCAGGTTGAAGCGGCTGCCCCACTTGAGCAAAAAGAGGAACCAGGCCGGCCTTTTCAAAATATGGTATAGGAAGTGCCGGACCCACATCGGGGTGCGCACGGCCATGGGCATGCCTTTGGTTTGGATACCATCGGGCGCGAGCAGGTAGAGTTTGTCGAGTTTTTTGAGCAATTGCGGCAGCATAGCTTGCACCAGCCGGGCGCCAAAGCTGTAGCCCATCAGGCACAGGCGCTTCTGGCCTTCCCGGTCCATGATCTGTTGAATTATAGCCAGTAAGTCTGATTTGGTAAATGTGCGGTTCTTCCAAATTGTTTGGCCGTGAAAGGGCAGGTCGAACGCCACTACGGTATAATGTTCCGACAATGCTTCTTCCAGGATGGCAAAAAGCCGGGCGCGGTCGCCAAAGCCGTGCAGGGCTACTAAAAGTTTGGGGCCCCGCCCAAAGCGCAGGCAGTGAATGTTGTGCTCCCGGTAATTTAGATAAAACGATTGCATGTACGCCTGGTTTGAGGTCCTTGCGTTCTGATAATTATGCATACCCGGTGGTTGCCGGTAGCAACGGATCGACCCGGTGTCGGCGGGGGTTATTCGTCAACCCTGAATTTGAACCCGACCCCGTGGATGTTTTCCACCTTTATCCTGTCGTCGCGGTTCAGGTATTTGCGCAAGCGCGAAATAAACACATCCAGGCTTCGTCCGAGGAAATAGTCATCCTTGCCCCAAATCGTTTCAAGGATGTAGGAGCGTTTGACCACGTTGTTTCGGTTTTCGTTCAGAAGTTTGAGCAGGTCGGCTTCTTTTTGCGTCAGTGTATCGCCTTCCTCACCGTTATAAGTCAGGTGGAGGTTGCGATAGTCGAATTGGTAATTCCCGATGGATACCGGTGCGTTGGATTTTACCGGGCCGGAGTAGGCCGAGCGCCGCAGGAAAATATCGATTTTTAGCAGCAATTCTTCAATGCTGAACGGCTTGGTGATGTAGTCGTCGGCGCCAATGGTAAGACCATGGATCTTATCCTGTTTCATACTTTTGGCCGTAAGAAAAATAATGGGAACCTGTTCGTCGCGTTTGCGGATTTCTTCAGCCAGGGTAAAGCCATCGACCTCGGGCAACATGACGTCAAGGATACAGAGATCAAACTTTTGCCCGGCTTGAATTACATCAAGCGCCTTTTGCCCGTCTTCGCAATAGGTGACTTGGTAACCATTGAATTCGAGGTTGTCCCGGGTTACGTAACTCAGGCTTTCGTCATCTTCAACGTAAAACAGGTGTGCTTTAGATTCGGCCATGGGTCCGTCGGTTTGCGTGTTCAGGTTGGGAGATTAATTTGTCAATGGGCAAACTTAAGACAAGTTCATGGAAATGTTTCGTCTGCGAATCAAAAGCGCCAAGATTTCAGCAATTGAAATAAACCGTTCAATTAAAGTTTTCGGATCAGCATAACTCCGTCGCGTAGGGGCAGCAGAAGGTTCTCTACCCGGTTGTCTGCCTGCACCATGGTGTTAAATTCCCGCAAAGCCTGTGCGGTTGTGTCTTTCTCGTCGTGCACAACCTTGCCATCCCACAAAACATTATCAGCGAGCAAAAAACCACCGGATCGCAGTTTGGGCAAACAAAGTTCATAGTGCCGGGCATAGTCCAGTTTGCCTGCATCGAGAAATATCAGGTCGAATATTTCGTCGAGTAGGGGGATCAGTGCTGCGGCATCGCCGAGCATCAGCCGGATTTTGGCGTCCAGGCCTGCTGCATGCACGTGTTTACGGACGATGGGGGCGTGTTCGTCGTTCGATTCAAGGGTGTACAACAAGCCATCTTCCGCCAGTCCCTGCGCCAGGCAGATGGCACTGTAACCGGTAAAAGTTCCGATCTCCAGCACTCGTCGCGGGCGGATCATATGACTGAACAACTGAAGTAGCATGCCTTGGTAAGGCCCCGAAAGCATCTGCGGATGCAGGGTACGAATATTGGTTTCCCGCTCCAATGCCTGGAGTACAGGCTGAACCGCAGTGGTATGGTGGAGGCAATACTGCAGACTTTTTGTATCGATTTGCATAAAATAATGGATTACAGGTGGCCAAATTGCTACGCCGGGCGCAAAAAAAGTACTTAAAACAAGATTCCCAGTTTTTTTTGAAAAATCTTTTCCTGTTTTAGCGAAAGGCATTACCTTTGCACACGCTTTTCGAAAGGGGGTCTTTTTAGGGAAGAAAAGTGCGTTGTTTGAAGGATATTTTTTACTTGGAAAAGCCTGTGGCGCATGAACTACAGGCCAGTGTAGCTCAGTTGGTAGAGCAGCTGATTTGTAATCAGCTGGTCGGCGGTTCGAGTCCGTCCACTGGCTCTCATACAGTTTTGGGTAATTTGCCATGTGGGCAAAAATAACCCAAAACCTGTTCCAAGGGGGTGCCCCGGAGTTGGAGAGCCGGGCCAGACTGTAAATCTGGTGCTTGACCGCTGAGTAGGTTCGAATCCCACCACCCCACTTTGCCCGCCGAAGCCTTGGCGAACGTGGGTGAGCGCCCAAGCAAAAAAACAGTCCCGCTGCTGCTGTAACTGCGGCGGGTAAACGCGGTGGTAGCTCAGTTGGTAGAGCGTCAGCCTTCCAAGCTGAATGTCGCGAGTTCGAATCTCGTCCGCCGCTCCAGGCTTTACGAGAGGCCGTTGTAGCTCAGGGGTAGAGCACTTCCTTGGTAAGGAAGAGGTCGTGAGTTCAATTCTCATCAACGGCTCAAAAGCGAAAAAAATGAATCGTTGTTAGGGCAAGGGGGTTTGTTCCGGCCTGTTATTGGAAGTCCCCTTTTCAACTTCGGCTCAAACGTACTAAAATAGTAAACAGCGTTGTAGCTCAGTGGCAGAGCATCCCGGTATAAAGCCGGGAGGTCGTGCGTTCAATTCGCATCAGCGTTACGAATTTAATGTGATAATTTGATCGTTTGGTCTTGCGGCTTTGGCTGCAGTCAATTTTTCTGTTTGTCACATTATCGCATTAACAAACTAACTCTTCAACAAATTATTTAGTCTAAACCAATGGCAAAAGAAACATTCCAACGGTCCAAGCCGCACGTGAATATCGGTACGATTGGTCACGTCGACCACGGTAAGACTACCTTGACTGCAGCCATCACCGTTGTTCTTGCGGGCAAAGGTTTGGCCAAGGTGACGGATTACGCCTCCATTGACGCCGCTCCTGAAGAAAAAGAGCGTGGTATCACCATCAATACCGCCCACGTAGAATATGAAACGGAAAAGCGCCACTACGCTCACGTGGACTGTCCGGGTCACGCTGACTACGTTAAGAACATGATCACAGGTGCTGCTCAAATGGACGGTGCTATCCTGGTAGTTGCTGCTACGGACGGCCCGATGCCCCAAACCCGGGAGCACATCCTGCTGGCTCGTCAGGTAGGTGTACCCCAAATCGTCGTTTTCATGAATAAAGTTGACCTCGTCGATGACGAGGAAATGCTTGAACTCGTCGACATGGAAGTGCGCGAACTGCTGTCCTCCTATAAATTCGACGGCGACAATGCGAGCATCATTCGCGGCTCTGCATTGAAAGCCCTGGAGGGCGACGCTAAACACGTTGCTGCAATCCAGGAACTGATGGATGCTTGCGACAGCGATATTCCGGAACCAACCCGTGAAACGGACAAGCCGTTCCTGATGCCGGTTGAAGACGTATTCACGATCACTGGTCGCGGTACTGTTGCCACTGGCCGTATCGAGCGTGGTGTAATCAACACGGGCGACCCGGTTGAAATCGTCGGCATGATGAAAGACGGTGAAAAGCCGCTTACTTCGGTAATCACAGGTGTGGAAATGTTCCGCAAAATCCTGGAGCGTGGCGAAGCGGGCGATAACGCCGGTCTGTTGTTGCGCGGTATTGAAAAAGACCAAATCCGTCGCGGTATGGTTATTTGCAAACCTGGCAGCGTAAAACCGCACAAGAAATTCAAGTGCTCGGTGTACGTACTGTCTAAGGAAGAAGGTGGCCGGCACACCCCGTTCTTTAACGGCTACCGCCCGCAATTCTACTTCCGTACCACCGACGTAACTGGCGACGTGAAGCTGCCGGAAAACGTGGAGATGGTAATGCCGGGTGACAATATTGAATTTGAAGTAACACTCCACAACACGATCGCACTTGAAGTTGGTCTGCGTTTCGCTATCCGCGAAGGTGGCCGTACGGTAGGTGCCGGTCAGGTTACGGAGATTAAGGACTAATAATATCCGGATTTGAGTTTCGGGTTTTGAGTTTTGAGGTATTCTCTTGGTTAAAAGGGGGTGACTCAAAACTCAAAACTCAAAACTCAAAACGGTTTAAAGGGGCATAGCTCAATTGGTAGAGTGACGGTCTCCAAAACCGTAGGCTGCGGGTTCGAGCCCTGCTGCCCCTGCAAGGACCACTACGTTGATCGTTACAATTTACCTGAGTTGCAGGTGAAAGGTTCGTTGTCCGTTATTGAAGGCAACGAATTTTTTTGCAAACCCAATAAAGAATTTCGTCAGCGTCCTTTTACTAAGCTTATCAATACAGTTCTAATGGAGCGTATTACACTTTATCTGAAAGAAAGTTACCACGAGCTCATTAAAAATGTGTCTTGGCCTACGCTTGCGCAGTTGCAGGAAAGTACGATCGTTGTATTGGTCACTTCGGTGATTCTTTCCCTGATCATTTTTGTGATGGACATAGCTTGCAGTGTGGTGTTTAAAAACCTTTATGGCGTTTGGGATGGCTAATCTGCTGCACTCCCATTATGGCTATATCTGCCTTCCAAAAGCATTATGAGTAAAGAAAACGAAACGACGCCTGCTACCCCGGGTGTCGAAGAAAAAAAATGGTACTCACTCCGTGTCATTAGCGGCAAGGAGAAAAAGATCAAGGAACGCATTGATCTGGAAATCGAACGCTCCAATTGGAAGGATTTTGTTTTTCAAGTAATCGTCCCAACCGAAAAAGTATATAAAATCCGCGGCGGTAAAAAAGTGGTGCAGGAGCGGAATCTTTTACCGGGCTATATCCTGGTTGAGGCTTATGGTAGCCGTTTAAATGGCGATGTGGCCAAAATAATCAGCGATATTCCCAATGTCATCCACTTTTTAGGCAGGGATATGCCGGTGCCGATGACCCAGGTTGAAGCCAATCGTTTGTTGGGCAAAGTGGATGACAGCAGCGAAGCCGGTGAAACAATGGCCGAACCTTTCCTGGTCGGCGAAACGGTTAAAATTATCGATGGCCCGTTCACCGACTTTGTCGGAGATATCCAGGAGGTCAACGAAGAGAAAAAGAAACTGAAAGTAATCGTAAAGATATTTGGCCGGGGTACGGAAGTGGAGCTGAACTTTATGCAAGTAGATAAAATTACATAATCCCGTTTTTGAGGCCCGCTTCTCCCGGGCACGCTTCCATCAAAAACAGGTTGTGTACTGTAATAAACAATTTAAAATCAGAACGTTGTTTTTTAACAAGCTGATCCAATGGCAAAAGAAGTAGATGTTTATATTAAACTCCAGGTAAAAGGTGGCCAGGCAAATCCAGCCCCCCCTATCGGTCCGGCATTGGGTGCCAAGGGCGTCAATATCATGGAGTTCTGCAAGCGTTTTAATGCCCAGACTACTGAACAGATGGGCAAAGTGCTGCCGGTGCTTATTTCGGTGTATAAAGACAAAACCTTTGACTTTATCATCAAAACACCTCCAGCAGCAATCCAGCTGTTTGAAGCCGCTAAACTGCAGCCCGGGCAGGGCTCCGCAGAGTCCAACCGCAAAAAAGTAGGCTCTGTTACCTGGGACCAGGTGCGCGCAATCGCTGAAAGCAAAATGCCCGACCTTAACTGCTTTACGGTGGAATCCGGTATGAAAATGATTGCCGGTACTGCACGTAGCATGGGCATTACTGTCGAAGGAACACCACCTTGGGGCGCCCAGGGCGAATAAGTGTATGTGTCCTCGTGTAAACCCGTTTTTATTAACAATTTTCGGTATTTACACCTCTCATACACTGGTTTATGTATTGAAA
This sequence comes from Lewinellaceae bacterium, assembly GCA_016716135.1. Lineage (GTDB taxonomy): Bacteria > Bacteroidota > Bacteroidia > Chitinophagales > Saprospiraceae > M3007. The sequence goes on from JADJWX010000006.1 coordinate 109,938, forward strand.
AGGGAGTTTCGGCCCAAACCGGAACGTTTCACCTTTAAACATATCAATTAATGGCACAACTAACAAAAAAACGCAAAGCCGTCGAAGGTAAAGTTGATCCCGACAAATTGTATCAACTGGACGAAGCGATGGTACTGGTCAAAGAGGTAAATACGACCAAATTTGACGCCTCGGTGGACGTCCATGTGCGTATGGGCCTTGATCCGCGGAAAGCTGACCAGGCACTCCGGGGCACGGTTTCCCTGCCGCATGGCACTGGTAAGACCAAACGTGTACTGGTTTTTTGTACGCCTGAAAAAGAAGCCGAGGCAAAAGAAGCCGGCGCTGATTTTGTAGGCCTTGATGAATACATGCAAAAAATCAGCGAAGGCTGGCTGGATGTCGATGTGATCGTCGCTACACCCAATGTGATGGGGCAGCTTGGTAAGGTGGCCCGTATTCTGGGCCCCCGTGGCCTGATGCCCAACCCGAAAACAGGCACCGTAACAAATGACATTGCTTCGGCAGTGCAGGAGGTTAAGAAAGGTAAAATTGCCTTCCGTGTGGATAAATTTGGCATCGTCCACGCATCTATAGGGCGGGTATCGTTTTCGCCGGATCAACTGACGGACAATGCGCATGAACTGATAGCTACCTTGGTTCGCATGAAACCATCGACAGCTAAAGGTGTGTACATGAAATCCGTTTCCGTGGCCAGTACAATGAGCCCGGGAATAGCTGTTGATCCAAAGTCCATCAAAGTATAACCCGAGGCTCCGCCACGTGGATATGCAATTGACGAATGCTCAAATTTTTTAAAAAATGACCAGAGAAGATAAAATAGCCGCAGTCGCAGAACTGAAGGAAGAATTGGGGAACAGCCCGTTCTTCTATTTTGCCGACTCCTCGACCCTGTCGGTAGCCAAAATCAACCAGTTTCGCCGGATGGGCTTTGAAAAGGGGGTGACGATCAAGGTCGCCAAAAACACCCTGATCCAAAAAGCTCTTGAAACGGAGCCCGAAGAAAAAGGCTACAAAGCGCTTTTTGAAACACTGAAAGGCCCGACAACCATTTTGATCGCTTCAAACCCAAAAGCGCCGGCCAAACTCATCGAAGAGTTTCGCAAATCAGACGCGCGCCCGATCCTGAAAGCAGCCTATATCGACTCCGAAGTGTTTATCGGTGATGATCAGTTGAAAATGCTGACCAAACTGAAAACCAAAGACGAGTTGATCGGCGAGGTCATTGGCTTGTTGCAATCGCCGGCCCGCAGGCTTTCGAGTATGATCACCGCTACCGGAGGCAAAATTGCCGGTATCGTGAAAACGCTTGAAGAACGCGAAAGCGCATAACAAAAATGGCATTGGCTCGCCGGCATAAGTTTAAACCGGACAGCCTCCGCCTGTTAAAATTGGCTTCCAAGTACGCACTATATGCGACTCCCCCAAATACCTGATTACCTCAATTCCAGTAACTCCCAAACCTTACACAACATTTGCAAATCACTTTTTAAATTTATCTAGCAGAATGGCAGATTTGAAAGCACTGGCCGAACAATTGGTAAGCCTTACCATTAAAGAGGCCAACGAACTGGGCAACATCTTGAAGGATGAATACGGAATCGAACCGGCTGCTTCCGCAGTAGCTGTAGCTGCAGGCCCCGCCGCTGGCGGTGGTGGCGGTGAAGCTGCTCCAGCTGAAAAAACGGAATTTGATGTCTTCCTGAAAGACGTAGGCGCAAACAAACTCAACGTCGTGAAAGAGGTGAAAAACATCCTCGGCCTGGGTTTGAAAGAGGCTAAAGATCTGGTAGACGGTGCTCCAAGCGAACTGAAAACCGGCGTGAATAAAGCAGAAGCAGAATCGATCAAAACTGCTTTGGAAGGCGCTGGTGCTGTAGTCGAAATTAAGTAAGCGATCGGTGTTTGTGGCGCTCCTCCTTCCAGAGTGAGCTGTCCATGTTTTGTGCCTTTTTATAAGGCATGCCACCTTTTGACTTACGATTTCGACGTTATGTTCGGCACAACTACTTTTTTATTTTTATCGCAGACGATTGGGCTTAACGCATTCCCGGCTTCGGGTCAGGTGCGTTAAGCCTATCGGCGTCTGTACCGGTGGGGGCAGGTAAACTTTTTCGTTGCTTCAAACGTTTTAGTTCGTATTCCCTTCCTCCCGCCTTCCCAATCCGGCTTCAAAAGCAGAAGCCGATCTGCAAATCGCACACAAGCATATTTTGCATAAAATGACCAATAACGGCACAACTAATGGGGTAATTCCCAAAACCGGAGTTCAAGAGCGCGTCAATTTTGGTAAAATCCGCCTCGCCGGCCACTACCCCGACCTCCTTGAAATCCAACTCAAGTCGTTCCAGGAGTTTTTCCAACTGGAAACTACACCGGAAAACCGCGCTGCGGAAGGCCTTTACAAGGTATTCACCGAAAACTTCCCGATCACGGATGCCCGGAATATTTTTAACCTGGAATTCCTCGACTACTTTGTCGATCCTCCCCGCTACACCATTGACGAGTGTATGCAGCGTGGCCTGACCTACTCGGTGCCACTCAAAGCAAAACTCCGCCTGTCGTGTAACGATGAAGAGCATATCGACTTCCAGACGATCGTTCAGGATGTGTTTCTGGGCAATATTCCGTACATGACCCCTAAGGGCACCTTTGTCATCAACGGGGCTGAACGGGTAATTGTATCCCAGCTGCACCGTTCGCCCGGCGTATTCTTTGGCCAAAGTTTTCACCCCAACGGCACGAAGATCTACAGCGCCCGGGTGATCCCGTTCAAAGGCGCCTGGATGGAATTTGCCACCGATATCAATCTCGTGATGTACGCGTACATCGACCGGAAAAAGAAATTTCCTGTCACCACACTGTTGCGTGCCATTGGGTTTGACTCGGATAAAGCCATCCTTGATCTGTTCAACCTGGCCGATGAAGTTCCCTGCACCCGGGAAAATCTCGAGGCCGCCATCGGCCGGAAACTCGCAGCCCGTGTGTTGAAAAGCTGGACGGAAGACTTCGTGGACGAAGATACCGGTGAGGTGGTGACCATCCCCCGGAACGAAGTTATCCTCGAGCGCGATACCATGATCGACGAGGAAAATATCGAACAGATTCTCGATGCCGGCACGACCACGATCATTCTCCAGCGTACGGATATCGACGAAGACTTTTCGATCATTTACAATACATTGCAAAAAGACCCGACTTCGAGCGAACTCGAAGCCGTGACGTATATCTACCGTCAGCTGCGCGGTTCTGACCCCCCGGATGATGAAACTGCACGCGGCATTATCGACAAGCTTTTCTTCTCCGACAAACGGTACAACCTCGGCGAAGTTGGTCGCTTCAAGATTAACCGCAAACTGAAACTGGACATTGATACCAATAACCTGGTATTGACGAAAGAGGACATTATTGCCATCGTTCGTTATATCGTTAGCCTGATCAACAACAAGGCTGAGATTGATGATATCGACCACTTGTCGAACCGCCGTGTTCGTACGGTGGGCGAACAACTATACGCCCAGTTCGGTGTCGGTTTGGCCCGTATGGCCCGTACCATCCGCGAGCGGATGAACGTGCGCGACAACGAGGTTTTCACGCCGGTCGACCTGATCAATGCCCGGACGCTATCGTCGGTGATCAATTCCTTTTTTGGCACCAGCCAGTTGTCACAGTTTTTGGATCAAACTAACCCGCTTTCCGAAATCACCCACAAACGGCGTATTTCGGCACTTGGCCCCGGTGGTTTGAGCCGTGAACGCGCCGGTTTTGAGGTGCGCGACGTACACTATTCCCACTACGGCCGCCTTTGCACCATTGAAACGCCGGAAGGCCCGAACATTGGTCTGATCTCTACGCTGTGCACACACGCCAAGATCAACAAAATGGGCTTCCTCGAAACGCCCTACCGTCAGGTAAAAGAAGGTAAGGTGGTCATGGCCGGTGATGTGGAATATTTGTCGGCTGAAGCGGAAGACTTTCGGAAGATTGCTCAGGCGAACACACCAGTGAACGAAAAAGGCGCCTTCCTTGAAGATCGCGTCCGCTCTCGCGAACACGGTGACTTCCCGATTCTGACGCCGGATGAGGTGGAATATATCGACGTGGCGCCCAACCAGATTGTGGGCGTTTCGGCTTCGCTGATTCCTTTCCTCGAAAACGACGACGCCAACCGTGCGCTCATGGGCTCCAACATGCAACGCCAGGCAGTGCCGCTTATCCGCCCGCACTCGCCAATCGTAGGTACCGGCCTTGAAGCCAAGGTCGCTCGCGATAGCCGCATGTTGATCAACGCTGAAGGCTCCGGCGTGGTGGAATATGTGGATGCCAACGAGATCATCATCCACTACGACCGCACAGAAGAAGATCAACTGGTTTCTTTTGAAGATGCGCGCAAAACATACAACCTGACCAAGTTCATGCGGACCAACCAGGGTACCTGCATCAACCTGAAGCCCATCGTCCGCCGTGGACAACGGGTGGAAGAGGGGGATATTCTTTGCGAAGGATACGCTACTGAAAACGGCGAATTGGCCTTGGGCCAAAACCTGAAAGTGGCCTTCATGCCCTGGAAAGGGTACAACTTCGAGGATGCCATCGTGCTCTCCGAACGTGTTGTTCAGGAAGATGTATTCACCTCGATCCACATCGAACACTTCGAAATGGATGTGCGGGATACCAAACTTGGTGAAGAAGAGCTCACCGCCGATATTCCGAACGTGAGTGAAGATGCCACCAAGGATCTCGACGAAAACGGCATTATCCGTATTGGCGCTTGGGCAAAGGAAGGTGATATCCTGATCGGGAAAATCACGCCAAAGGGGGAGACTGACCCGACACCGGAGGAAAAGCTGCTGCGCGCCATTTTTGGCGATAAAGCCGGCGATGTGAAAGACGCTTCACTCAAGGTGCCGCCCAGTATTAACGGTGTGGTGATTGACAAGCAACTCTTCGCCCGCGCCAAGAAGGATAAAGTGCAGAAAGAGCAGGAAAAAGCTCTGCTCGACAAGCTGGACGACGAGCACGCCATCAACCTGAACAACCTGAAAACCATTCTCGTGGATAAACTTCAGGTGTTGGTGAAAGATAAAATTACCAACGGTGTACGCAGTATTTACGGCGAGGAAATGGTGCCGAAAGGAACCAAACTTTCCATTCAGGTGCTGCGCGATCAGATCGATTACAGCCAGGTAGATTATGCCAACTGGACCGGTGAGAAGGATATCGATAAACCCATCGCCCGCCTGTTGCACAACTACAGCATCAAGGTGAATGAAGAAGTGGGTCGTTATAAGCGCGAAAAATTCAACGTCAGTATCGGGGATGAACTTCCGGCCGGCGTTTTGAAACTCGCGAAAGTATACCTGGCTAAAAAGCGCAAACTCAAAGTAGGCGATAAACTGGCGGGCCGCCACGGAAACAAAGGTATCGTGAGCCGTATCGTACGGATCGAAGACATGCCTTTCCTCGCAGATGGCACGCCGGTGGACGTCGTGCTCAACCCGTTGGGTGTACCCTCGCGTATGAACCTTGGGCAGATTTTTGAAACGGTTCTTGGCTGGGCAGGCGAGCGTCTCGGCGTCAAGTTTGCCACGCCGATCTTCGACGGTGCAAAAACAGATGAGGTGGAACAGTGGATTGAGCAGGCCAGCTTGCCCGAACTCGGACAAACCTACCTGCACGACGGCGAAACCGGTGACCGCTTCCACCAGAAGGCAACCGTGGGCGTAATCTACATGCTCAAACTCAGCCACATGGTAGACGACAAGATGCACGCCCGTTCGATCGGCCCGTACTCGCTCATTACCCAGCAACCACTGGGCGGTAAGGCGCAGTTTGGCGGCCAGCGCTTCGGGGAAATGGAAGTGTGGGCCCTCGAAGCCTACGGCGCTTCCAACATCCTGCAGGAATTGCTGACCTTCAAGTCGGATGATATTCAGGGCCGTGCCAAAGCCTACGAGGCCATTGTGAAGGGCGATAATTTGCCGGAAGCCAATATTCCGGAATCGTTCAACGTATTGGTGCACGAATTGCGCGGTTTGGCCCTCGACGTGAAATTTGATTAACGAATATGCCGGGCGGCAGGCCTGCAACGCTTGTCGCCCGGATTATACTTGTACTTTTTTCGACCGATCCAAATTATGAGCGTCAGCAGCTTCCAGCGTTTGCGCAGCGATTTTAACCTGCTCAAATTCCATACGAAGTGTTGGCTTGCCGGTAGCTACTTTACGCTCCTTGGAAAGAAAAAAGCAAAACTTGACGGGGTAGAGGTGTTGGTGCCGTACGAGGTGACTGACATTCGGTTGCGGGGGCAATTTCAAATAAAAAGCTACGAGAAACACGAGCGCCGTTATTTGAAAAAATATGTGCATCCGGAATCGAGTATCCTTGAATTAGGCGGTTGTATCGGCATTGTGGCCTGCGTGGCCAACAGCCTGCTCCGCCACCCCGAACGCCACGTAGTCGTTGAGGCCAACCCGGAACTGGTGCCCTACATCGAGCGGAATAAACAACATACAGGAAGTGCATTTGCCATTGAAAACTGTATGGTGTCGGATAAAGCGGAGAATGATTTTTTCATCGGTCCGAGCATCGGCGAAAGCAGTGCCCGTCGAAAATCACTGAAAAAGATCAGTGTGCCAGGCATGACGCTCGCCCGGTTGGAACAAAAAAACCAGCTGCAGTTTGATACGCTCATCATTGATATCGAAGGCGCCGAGTTGGATTTCTTTCGGGAAAACAAAACCTGGCTCCGGCGTTTGAACACGGTAATCCTGGAAACCCACCCGCACCCGGAGATGCTTTCAGAAGAGGAAGTTGCCGAGTGCCGGAATATCCTGGAGGAGGCAGGTTTGCACCTCCGCGTACAGGCAGGCCCGGTTTGGGTGCTTACCCGCGACGTTTAATCCGCTCTGATAACCCCTTTGAAAATTTGACCACATTTTTAGCTCAAGCATATGCCGTTTAAAAAGAAAAGTAACAAAACTGATCAAAACTTCGACAGCATAACCATTAGCCTGGCGAGCCCCGACGAAATTCTGGAGCGCAGCTATGGCGAGGTGCTGAAGCCGGAAACCATCAACTACCGTTCGTATAAACCCGAGCGCGATGGTTTGTTTTGCGAACGCATTTTTGGTCCGGTAAAGGACTACGAATGCTACTGCGGGAAGTACAAGCGTATCCGGTACAAGGGTATTGTTTGCGACCGTTGCGGGGTGGAGGTTACTGAAAAGAAGGTGCGCCGCGAACGCATGGGCCACATCAAACTGGTGGTACCCGTGGTGCACATTTGGTTTTTCAAAAGCCTGCCCAACAAAATCGGCTACATCCTCGGGGTTTCATCCAAAAAACTCGAATCAATTGTTTACTACGAGCGCTACGTGGTGATCAACCCCGGTATCAAAGGCGATGAAGGCATCGGCCGCATGGACCTGCTGACCGAAGAGGAATACCTGGAAATTCTCGAAGGCTTGCCCAAGGACAACCAACTCCTTGATGACAGCCATCCCGATAAATTCGTGGCTAAAATGGGCGCCGAAGCGGTCCACCACCTGTTGAGCACGCTCAATCTGGATGACCTGGCCGCACAACTGCGCCATGAAGCCAATACCGAGGCCAGCCAACAGAAAAAAGCCGACGCCAACAAGCGCCTGCGCGTGGTGGAAGCATTCCGGAACGGTCTCGAATCCTCCGGGCAACGCCCTGAATGGTCGGTGATCCATTACCTGCCGGTCGTGCCGCCCGAACTGCGCCCGCTGGTGCCGCTTGATGGTGGCCGTTTTGCCTCCTCCGACCTGAATGACCTGTACCGCCGTGTTATCATTCGCAACAACCGCCTTAAGCGCCTGCTTGAAATCAAAGCGCCTGAGGTTATCCTGCGGAACGAAAAACGGATGCTTCAGGAAGCCGTCGACTCCCTCTTCGATAACTCGCGGAAGTCGAATGCCGTGAAAGCTGAAGGTGGCCGCGCCTTGAAGTCGCTATCGGATATCCTGAAAGGCAAACAAGGGCGTTTCCGTCAAAACCTGCTCGGTAAGCGTGTCGACTACTCCGGCCGTTCGGTCATTGTGGTAGGTCCGACACTCAACCTCCATGAATGTGGTTTGCCGAAGGCCATGGCCGCCGAGCTGTTCAAGCCGTTTATTATTCGGAAACTCATAGAGCGCGGTATCGTCAAAACTGTAAAATCGGCTAAAAAACTGGTCGACCGCAAAGATCAGGTGATCTGGGAAATCCTGGAAAACATCCTGCGCGGCCACCCGGTGATGCTCAACCGTGCCCCAACGCTGCACCGCCTTTCTATTCAGGCGTTCCAGCCCCGACTTATTGAAGGTAAGGCCATCCAACTCCACCCGCTTGTTTGTACAGCGTTCAACGCCGACTTCGACGGTGACCAGATGGCTGTCCACGTGCCGTTGAGCCATTCCGCTATCCTGGAGGCCCAGGTGCTGATGCTCTCCAGCCACAACATGCTCAATCCACAGGACGGCTCGCCGATTACGCTGCCTTCTCAGGACATGGTACTTGGTTTGTACTACCTGACCAAGGAGCGGCAGTCAATTCCCGAAAACCCGGTGATCGGCGAAGGCCGGAAGTTTTACTCGCCGGAAGAGGTGCTGATTGCTTACAATGAAAAACAACTCGATCTGCATGCCGGCATCGAATGCCGGGTAGAATTGGAAGAAAACGGGCAGATTGTGCATAAGCGCATTAAAACGACGGTTGGCCGGGTGCTGTTCAACCAGTCGGTGCCGAATGGTGTGCCGTTCATCAACGAACTGCTGACCAAGCGGAACCTGAAAGTCATCATTGGTGAAATCATCCAGCGTACGAATTTCAAATTGACGGCCGAGTTTCTCGATGCTATCAAGGAAATGGGCTTCGGATGGGCGTTTAAAGCCGGCTTGTCCTTTAACCTGGGTGACCTGATCATCCCCGAGTTGAAGAAAACCGTGTTGGAATCTGCTCAGGAAGAGGTCGATGAAGTTTGGGAAAACTACAACATGGGTCTGATCACCTATAACGAACGGTACAACCAGATCATCGACAAGTGGACCTACGCGGATAACCGCATCACCGACCGCCTCATGCAGGAACTGAGCCAGCACAAGCAAGGCTTCAACTCCGTGTTCATGATGCTTGACTCCGGTGCACGTGGTTCCAAACAGCAGATCAAACAGCTGTGCGGCTTGCGGGGCCTTATGGCCAAACCCCGGAAATCGGGTGATACCGGAGCAGCGATCATTGAAAACCCGATCCTGTCGAACTTCCTGGAAGGACTTTCCGTTCAGGAATACTTCATCTCCACGCACGGTGCCCGTAAGGGTCTGGCCGATACGGCATTGAAAACGGCCGACGCCGGTTACCTGACGCGTCGTCTGGTCGACGTAGCCCAGGACGTGGTGATTCGCGAAGAAGATTGCAGCACGCTGCGGGGTATCGATACTTCGGCACTTAAAGAAGGGGACAAAATTATTCAGCAGCTGTCCGAACGGATCAAAGGCCGGTACAGCCTCCACGATATTTACAATCCGGAATCCGATGAAATGATCATTGCGGCAGGCGACTATATCAGCGAGCGAATTGCACTCGATATTGACGCTGCCGGTGTTGAAATGGTTACCATCCGTTCGGTGCTCACTTGCGAAAGCCGGCATGGCGTATGTGCCAAATGCTACGGCAAAAACCTTGCGACAGGCCGTGTAGCCGAGATGGGCGATGCCGTGGGTATCATTGCTGCACAGTCGATCGGTGAACCGGGTACCCAGCTTACCCTGCGTACCTTCCACACGGGTGGTACGGCCATGATCGGCAAAACGGAAAACGAAATCGTTACCCGTAACGCCGGCAAAATCGAGTTTGACTCCATCAAAACGATCAGCAGTGTAAATGCCGAAGGTGAGAAAGTTCAACTCGTGGTTTCACGGATCGGTGAACTTCGGGTAGTTGATCCGAAAACAGGCCGCATGTTTTCCCAAAACCATATTCCCTACGGTTCGACCTTGTTTGTCAAAGACGGCCAGGATGTGGACAAGGGCGTGAAAATCTGTTCCTGGGATCCGTTTAACGCCACCATCGTCAGCGAGTTTGCCGGTATTGTGAAATACGGCAACCTTGAAGAAGGTGTGACCTACCGCATGGAGCGCGACGACCAGACGGGCTTTGCTGAAAAAGTGGTCATTGAAAGTAAGAACAAGCGTAAAATACCGACCATCTCGATCGTAGATGCCAAAACCGGCGAGGAGTTGAAAAACTACAGCATGCCGATCGGGGCCTACATTTCTGTGGATGATGAGGCGGAAGTGAAGGTGGGTAAGCAGATTGTAAAGATTCCGCGTAAACTGGGTAAAATCGCCGATATCACGGGTGGTCTGCCCCGGGTGACGGAACTTTTCGAAGCCCGTAACCCCTCCAACCCGGCTACTGTTGCTGAAATCGACGGTATCATTTCCTTCGGCGCCATCAAACGTGGCAACCGCGAATGTATCATCGAGGCCAAAGACGGCCAGAAGCGCAAGTACCTGATCAACCTGACCAAGCACATCCTCATGCAGGAAGGCGACTTTGTGCGCGCCGGTACTGCCCTGACGGAAGGTTCAATTGCCGTGAAGGATATTCTGGCGATCAAAGGTCCCTTTGCAGCTTCCTCCTACCTGGTGAACGGCGTGCAAGAGGTATATCGCTCCCAGGGTATCAATATCAACGACAAACACATCGAGGTGATCGTGCGGCAAATGCTGCGCCGCCTGGAAATCGTTGACCCGGGTGACACGCACTTCCTCGCCGGCGAGCCGGTTGAACGGAACGAGTTTATTGACTACAACGACTGGATTTTTGATAAAAAATTCGTCACCGACGCCGGCGACAGTTCCAAACTGCGCCCGGGCTCACTGGTTTCGCTGCGGCAAATCCGGGAAGAAAATTCCTTCCTCAAGCGCAACGACAAAAAACTGGTGGAATACCGCGATGCCCTTCCGGCTACAGCAGTTTCCATGCTGCTGGGTATTACCAAGGCATCTCTGGGTACCGAATCGTGGATTTCGGCGGCTTCCTTCCAGGAGACCACGAAAGTGCTCAGCACGGCCGCGATCGCTGCCAAGAAGGACTTCCTTATGGGCCTGAAAGAAAACGTGATCGTGGGCAAGAAAATCCCGGCTGGTACGGGAATGCGCCAGTACGACCGGATTCAGGTGACCAGCGTGGAGCGGCCCTTCCGCGAACAGCGGGAAGCCGATGTGCTCATGCTGGAAGATGACGAATAGAACAGAATACCTGACGGAATAACACAGCGCCGCCGTCCCGGTACCGGGACGGCGGCGCTTGTTTTTTTTAGGGGGCTTGAATTTGCAATTATTCAGATTCTGAAAAACATACGCATCCAGCCTTTCCCCTTGCCGGTGGGCGCCGTTCCCGATTCGTGCTGACGTTCAAATGTTGCCCGGTCGGGTGGGGCAACTGCCCGGATTTTTTCCTTTTTCAATCCGGTATTCAGTGCTGCCAGATCTTTGTCGAACAACACATCGGCTTGGGCGCGGGCTTGTTGTAGCTCGAGCCGGACAGCCTCTATGCCATCCAGCATCGATTGGGTAGGCGGTTCATCCGATATTTCGGTAAAAACATACAGCCGGCCCAGGCGGGCGCGGAGTTGTTGTTCGCCGGTGATGCCTTTGGAAACGATCGTTTCCGTCAGTGTTTTTCGAAAGGTTTCCAGTTCAAGGCTGTACCGGTTCAGCTTGTTTTTAAGTTGTTGGTTCCGTACCTGGGTGGCGCGATGTGTTGTACTGTCTATGACATGCTCCACTTGTGCTACCAGAAACCCAAGCGCCTCTACCATGTCGTACAGTTCGGTAGAAAAGGCGTGCCGTTGGGTGTAGTTGAGGCCGGGGTGCAACGGATCGGGGATAAGTTCGAGCGTACCCGTATCCGTATTTTCACCTGCCTTGAGTCGCACCTCATACACGCCGGGCAGCGCCAACCTGCCGATAAAACCGGCATATACACCGGCTTCCCCCTGGACCATCACACCTTTTGCAGCCTTGGGCGGTGCGGTGCGCATATCCCATTGCACGACATTGATCCCCTTGCGTTTGGAACCGGGAAAGGCGGCCATTTTCCTGCCGGTCGCATCGTATATTTCGATGGTCACTTCCCCGGTGCTCTGCCGGTCTTTGAGGTAATACTGGATCACGGCATTTTCCGTGCTGTTTGGACCGACATAGGCATCGGTGGCCGGAAAAGACTGGCTGTAGTGCCCGGTAGTGACCGGCGTGGGCCGGGTAGGGAGTAAAGCGGCATTTTTTTGTAAAAGAGTGGCATTCAACCGGCGAAAAGGCGAAATATCATCAATGATAAACACCCCTCTGCCATGGGTGGCCAATACCAGGTCGTTGGTTTGCGGCTGAATGACGATGTCGCGCACAGCCACATATTCCGGAAGTTTGGATTTGTACGCCACCCAGTTTTGACCGCCGTCGTTGCTGATGTACAGCCCGAATTCGGTACCCAGAAAAAGCAGGTCCGGGTTGACCAAATCCTCCACAATAACATACGCATAGCCCTGCAATACGGTGCTGTTACTGATAAGCGACCAACTGTCGCCACCGTCGTCGGAACGGGCGGTATAAGTGCGCATATCGCCGTAAGCATGGTTATCAAAAGTGGCAAAAACGCGGTTGGGATCGTGCCGGCTCGGCGTCACCCGGCTAACCCAGGTGCCCTTTGGAATCCCGGGAATATTTTGCGCGATCAACGACCAGGATTTTCCGCCGTCGCGGGTGCGTTGAATGTTACCGTCATCGGTGCCAACGAAAATCAGGTTTTCATCCAGGGGCGAAGGGCCGATGCTGTAGATCGTGCAGTGATTTTCGGCGGATGTGTTGTCCAGCGTGAGGCCGCCACTGGCGTATTGTTGTTGCTTGACGGTATCGTTGGTGGTCAGGTCGGGGGAAATGCGCGTCCAGGACTGCCCGCGGTCTGAAGTTTTAAACAAAAACTGTGCGCCGCAGTACAGCACCTGCGGGTTTACGGGGCTTTTGACCAGGGGCGTGTTCCAGTTCCAGCGGTACTTCGGGTCGCCCTGTTTTTCCTGGGGCTGGATGAGTTTGCTCTGGTTCGTTCTCCGGTTCAGGCGGTTGATGTTGCCGCCCTGGCTTTCGCTGAATACAATATCGGGGTCGAGCGCATCGGGTTGCACCCAAAATCCGTCGCCGCCGCCTACCGATTCCCAGTCTTTGTTTTGTATCCCGCCCTTGCCCTGGGAAGGCCCGCGCCAGGAGCCGTTGTCCTGCAAGCCGCCATACACGTTGTACGGTGTTTGGTTGTCGGTAGCAATCTGGTAAAACTGCGATACGGGCAGGTTTTTCAGGTGTGTCCAGGATACGCCATAGTCCAGGCTCATGTACACCCCGCCGTCGGTGCCGAGGTAGAGGTGATTGGTGCTGTTGGGGTTGATCCACAGGGCATGGTGGTCGGAATGCACCCAGCCGCTGTTGCCGCCGGCGTCGGCAAAGGCATAGCCGCCGTCGGTGCTGATCGACAGGGAAAAAGCAGGCCGGTACACGCGTTTTTCATCGACAGGGTCAACGACAAGCGTGCTGAAATAAAACGGGCGGGCGGTCACGTTGGCGGTGGCACTTTGGTATTTCCAGCTTTCGCCGGCGTCGGAAGAAATGAGCAGGCTGGTATTTTCGCTTTCCACAATGGCAAACATGTTATCCGGCGCACTGGGCGCGAGGGCCAGCGCGATGCGGCCAAAATTGCCGGAAGGCAGTCCGTTGGTGATCTTGCGCCAGGTTTTACCGCCGTCGGAACTTTTGTACAACGCGCTGCCGGGGCCGCCGGAACTGAAACTGTACGGGGTACGGCGCACCTGCCACATGGAAGCGAGCAGGATATCGGGATTGCGCGGGTCCATGATGATATCCGCGCAACCGGTTTTTTCGTCGGTGTACAGGATTTTTTCCCAGTTTTTACCGCCATCGGTGCTTTTGAACAGGCCGCGGTCGGGGCTGTCGCTCCACAGGGGGCCGGGGGCGGCTACGTACAGCGTGCCAGGATCGGTTGGGTGGATGATAATTTTGGCGATATGCTCGGTTTTTTCGAGGCCCATGCGCACCCAGTTGCGGCCGCCGTCGGTAGTCCGGTAAATGCCGAGCCCGATAGCCACCGAGTTGCGCATGTTGCTTTCACCGGTGCCCACCCAAACGGTGTCGGGATGTGCCTGGTCGATCGCAATGGCGCCGACCGACTGCGGGTGTTTGTCAAAAACCGATTCGAAGGTCATGCCGGCAGTTGTCGTTTTCCACACACCGCCGCCCGCCGCACCAACGTACAGGATTTTCGGGTTGCTGGCCACCCCTTCGATGGCCGTAATGCGTCCGCTCATGACGGCAGGGCCGATATTCCGGGCTTCAATGGCGCCGAAGGTGGATGATGTCAGTTTGACCTGTGCTTGCAGGGAAATAAAGGGGGAGAGCAAAAGGACAAGAAGGAGGAGTTGTTTCATTTTTTTATTGATTTGTCGGTTGATAGTTCGTGAAGAATTTTTAAATCATTGAAATTGGCCTAAAAAGAAGTTGTGGCGAGGACGCCAACAACGGCGTTTAGGCTTGATTTTCAACGAAATGCTGCTGTTGGCGTCCTCGCCAACAGCAAAAATTCACGAACTATTGTCGGTACTGTGTTGGTTTTATCACAAAGGCACTGCAAGTGCAGTGTCCATGCTTTTTGCATAAAAAACTACTGCGTATGCAATGCCTTTGTAGCAATACGTTGCTGAAAAAAACGCAGGCGCCTACTTTTTGGCCGGCATATCAAAAATCGTCATATCGATCTTCGGGTTGATCGTTATGCTGGTAAGCGTAATGGTGCTGTTGCCCATCATCGGATTTTCCTGCTGCATGGAAAAAGGCAGAATAATGCCATCCTGTTCTTTGAAATCGGAGTAACTCGTTTTGGACTCTACTTCTTTGCCGTCAACTTCATCCACCTGGATGTTCATGATCTCGTAATACGTCTCCGGGTCGAAAAGGACGTATTCCACTTTTTTGCCACCCTTGTTGACCTTGATTTTGACGGCTTCCACGCCCTCAACCTCTTCGGTGCCGACATATTCCACGGTGTAGCCTTTTTCCGCATAGCCTACCAGGGTACCGTCGATGTCGGTCATGTCCATTATGGATTTGGCCTGGTCTTCCGTAATGGGTTCGGCGTCCATTTGACCGGCAAAAGGGTTGTTCGACCAGCCTGCACCGTCTTTGACCGCAGAGGATTGGGTCATGCCCATCACCGAAACGTCCATCCGGGCGGCTTTGTCGCGCAGGGCGGTCATCGTCCAGCCGATCGACATGCCGGCTGCCGCTTCGGAGGAGATAGTTGCCTCCATTTTAATACTGTTGACCTTGCTCCAGTTGGCCGCGCCGGTGGCTTCAAGGTGTTTGGCAATAATTTCCTCAGCAGACTGTGCCGAAGCAATTGCAGGCAGAATCAGGACCAGAAATGCTAAAAAATGTGCTTTTTTCATAAAAGTTTAGATTTGATATTGGAAAAGTATGGCCGTGCAGGCCTGGGATGAAACAAGTACAAATCAAAGTGGTTGCGCAGGGCCAAACTGAAAATTTCGATAAGCAGATCAATCGCCGGGATGCAGGTCTAAAAATTCCGGATTTTGACAAGCCCGGTTTTAGCGCATGTTGGGGATTTTCGCGCCGGGCTCAAAACGGTTTTTTTTAAAAAATTGCTATCTATGGCGCGCCGATTCAGTTGAGCAATGTACGCCAAACCCCGAAAATGCCGTAGTTCAGTACTGCAACACAAAAATGTTATGCGCCTTTTTCAACTCCTTCTTCTGCTGCTCCCCGCAGGCCTTTGCGCCCAACACAGCTACCGCATTGAAACCGCCGACATCGACAATTTCTGGCGCGCTTATGACCAACTCCCAAGCGCTGCCACGGAAGCCGACAGTATCCGGATCATCCAAACGGAGTACATCGACAAGGCAACGCCCTATTTCAAAGAATTTATCCGCATCCGGAAATTCACTGCGCCTGAGTATGTAAAACTCCTGAAACGCTATCCGAAATACTGGCAATCCATTCGGCCGTTAACGGAAAATATTGCCAACCGCAAACCGGAGATCGAACAGGTTTTTAAGAAATACCGCGAAGGCCTTCCGGGTTTCAAGCAGCCCAATGTTTGCTTCGCTATCGGCTGTCTGCGCACCGGCGGCACGGTGGCAAAAAACCTCATCCTGATCGGGTCGGAAATTGCGGCTGCCGATGCCACCGTGGAAACCGCCGAACTCTCCCCCTGGCTGCAAAGCATCATGGGCAACACCGGCGATATCGTCGCCATGATCGCCCACGAAACGGTGCACACCCAGCAATTCAACCGGCGGAAATACAGCCTGCTCATCGGGTGCATCTCCGAAGGCTCGGCCGATTTTATCGCCGAAAAACTGACCGGACTAAACATCAACCCCGTCATCCACAACTACGGCAACAAGCACGAATGCGCGCTCTGGAAATCGTTTGAAAAAGACATGGCCGATACGCCCCGCGACAGGTCCAATTGGCTGTACCAGGGCCAGGGTTCGGATGGCCGCCCGGCCGATTTGGGCTACTACATCGGGTATAAAATTGCGGAAGCATTTTACGTCAAACAGCCGGATAAAACCAAAGCCCTGCAAACGATGCTAAACCAGAAAAAATACCTGAAGATTTATAAGAAAAGCAGATATTGGCTGGAGCCTTGCGGTTCAGAACCATAAAAACATACCATGCACAAGTTGTATTTCACTGCCCTGCTCACGGTTGCGCTTGCCTGCACCAATACCCCGGACAAGCAACCGACCGGCTCCAATCGGGCTGATAGCACGGCGGCCGTTGCAAGCCCGGAACCCCAAGCTCCGGCTGCAACCGGGCTGCCCGGCGGAAAACTCGTTTCAACGGAGGACCCCTTGTCCGGTATCGAGTTCAAAGACGGGATGTTTATCGAAACTTACGACAAGGCAGTGCTCGGAACCTACACCTATACCTACGATCCCGGCTGTGCCAATTGCACCGATGCATTTGAGGAAGGGACCGGCGCCGGCGATGCGCACAAAGGCTGTTTCAGTTATACCGATGCCGGGGAAACCTTTTGCTTCATCATTTACACCCTTACCGACAACGAAATTGAATACTCGATGATCGGCGGCCAGGGCAACACGTTGCACTTCATCCGCCGTTGATAAAACAGGGCGCCGGCACGAAATATATTCCTTTACTCAATTCCTGGCCGGAAACCCCTACCTTTGCGCCCTTTTTCAAAAACCATATACGCACTACGATGCTGACAGTGAACGATGTTGCCTTACAATACGGGAAGCGCGTGCTTTTTGATGAGGTGAACCTGAAATTTGTAAAGGGCAATTGTTACGGGATAATCGGGGCAAACGGCGCCGGCAAATCCACTTTTCTCAAAATTCTTTCCGGCGAAATTGACGCCAACCGGGGCACCGTCGAGCATACGCCCGGCGAGCGCATGGCTGTGCTCAGCCAGAACCATTTTGCCTTCAACGAATACCCGGTGCTCGACACCGTCATCATGGGCCACCGCCGCCTGTACGACATCAGGAAAGAGAAAAACGCCATTTACGACG
This sequence comes from Lewinellaceae bacterium, assembly GCA_016716135.1. Classification (GTDB taxonomy): domain Bacteria; phylum Bacteroidota; class Bacteroidia; order Chitinophagales; family Saprospiraceae; genus M3007. The sequence continues at coordinate 127,573 of JADJWX010000006.1, forward strand.
ACCCCAATGCATCCGAAGCCGACTCCATGCGGGCGGCCGAACTCGAAGGCGAATTCGGAGAAATGAATGGCTGGATGGCCGAAACCGATGCGGCAGAACTGCTCAGCAACCTGGGTATTCACGAGTCCTTGCACGACAAACTGGTAAAAGAACTTGACGGCTCGGATCGTGTAAAAGTGCTGTTGGCGCAAGCCCTGTTTGGCGAGCCCGATATCCTGCTTATGGATGAACCGACCAACGACCTGGATGCAGAAACATCGGACTGGCTTTGCAATTTCCTGGCCGATTACCAGAACATTGTCATCGTCGTTTCGCACGACCGGCACTTCCTGGACATGGTTTGCACGCACGTCGTGGATGTGGATTTTGGTAAAATCCGCATGTTCACCGGCAACTATACTTTTTGGTACGAAACCAGCCAGCTGCTTGCCCGCCAATTAGCCGACAAGAACAAAAAAACCGAGCAGAAGCGCCAGGAGATGCTGGATTTTATCGCCCGCTTTTCGGCCAATGCCTCCAAGTCCAAACAAGCGACCAGCCGGAAAAAGGCTTTGGAAAAACTAAACCTGGAAGAAATTCAAGTCTCCAGCCGCCGCTACCCCTACATCGCCTTCAAACCCGAACGCGAGCCCGGCGATGTCATTCTCGATGTTGAAAACCTGTCGAAACAAAATGCTGCCGGCGAATACCTGTTCCAAAACCTGTTTCTGCGATTCAACAAAGGCGAAAAAATCGCCGTGCTCAGCCGCAACGCGCAGGCAGTCAGCGCCCTGCTGGCCATTCTTTCCGGTGCAGACAAAAACTACGAAGGGCACTATCAATTTGGTCAGACAATTTCGTTGCAATACCTGCCCAATGACAACAGCGCCTATTTCTCCGGCGACCAGGACATGAGCCTGATCGACTGGTTGCGGCAGTATTCCAAAGAAAAAGACGAGGCGTTTATTCGCGGCTTTCTGGGGCGGATGTTGTTTGCCGGCGAGGAGGTGTTCAAACGTTCCGGCGTGTTGTCGGGCGGCGAAAAAGTGCGCTGCATGATGTCCAAGATCATGCTGGCCAACCCGAATTTCCTGATCCTTGACGAGCCAACGAACCACCTCGATCTGGAGTCCATAACGGCTTTGAACAATGGTATGCGCGATTTCACCGGCAATATCCTGTTTACCTCGCATGATTACCATATCCTGGATGCGGTGGCGAATCGCATTATCGAGATTACGCCCAATGGCCTGATCGATCAGAATATGCACTACGGGGAGTATTTGCACAGCGACAAGGTTCGGAAATTGCGGGCGGAGATGTATGCGGATCGGGTTTTGGCCTGATTTTCCAGTCAGCGGCTCACTTCGAGTGAGCCGCTGACTATCACCGCAGCCGATCCATTTCCATTCCGCCCCGGTGCCGTACATTTGCCGCCTGCATCATGTCCGAACACCAGCACGCCCATTTCCAAAACCTCCTCGACCTGCTCCGGCAGGAAAAAGAAGCCGATTATCGCGCTTTCCTGCAACTCGTTCGCGAAAATCCACTATCCGAGCGGGTAGCACAGGGCTACACCTGGTACCCACTCAATGTGCTGAACACGGGGTTTTCCCTCGGCGAAAAAGCATTCGTGGTGGTCGAACGTACCACCCGGCTGAACGAACCCCACCAACTCCGCGCCGGCCAATCCGTCAGCCTGTTTACCCAGGCCCAGCACATCGATGAACCGGAAAAACAGGGTGTGATCAACTACGTCGAGCGCAACCGCATGAAGATCATCCTCAACGCCCGCGATGTGCCCGACTGGCTCAACGCCGGCCACCTCGGCGTAGACATGCTCTTCGACGACCGCAGCTACCGCGAAATGGAACGCGCCCTGGAACGGGTGATGAAGGCCAGAGGCGACCGCCTGGCCGAACTGCGGAGTGTGTTACCCCACCCCCATCCCCTCCCCCGGGGGGGAGGGGGGCTCGCTCTCTGGATACTGCAAACTTACTTGATGGGAAGCCCCTCTCCCTCCAGGGAAAGGTGGTAGAGGTAGGGCCGTTAATACAAGGCTTAAACCCTTCGCAAATTGCCGCCATCCAGGCGATCCAACAAAACCGCGATGTCACCATCGTACACGGACCACCCGGCACCGGAAAAACGACCACGCTGGTGGCAGCGATCACTCAACTGGTGGAAACCGAAAACACCCTGCTCGTTACCGCGCCCAGCAACACCGCCGCAGACCTGCTTACCGAACGCCTGGCCAAACAGGGCCTGAGCGTGGTGCGCATCGGCAACATCAGCCGGGTCGACGACAGCGTACTCGAACACACGGTAGACGCCTTGCTGGCAGCGCACCCCGAAGCCAAAAACATCAAAAAAGTGAAGATCGAAGCGGCCGAGTATCGCCGCCAGGCCCGGCGTTTCAAACGCACCTTCGATGCCAATGCCCGCCGCGAACGCGGACACCTGAAACAGCAGGCCCGGGAACTCGACGCCTGGGCCCGCACGCTGGAAGACCGGCTCGTCGACGAAATTCTCGACGGCGCTCAAGCCATCGTTTGCACCCTGGTGGGCGCCGCGCACCCGCTGCTCGATAAACGCACGTTTCGCACCTGCGTGATCGACGAAGCCGCACAGGCCCTGGAACCTGCCTGTTGGATACCCATCGCCAAATGCAGCCGCCTGGTGCTGGCCGGCGATCCCTTCCAACTGCCCCCCACAGTGAAAGACCCCGACGCTGCCCGCAAAGGCCTGAGCACCACGCTGATCGAACGCTGCATCGACAGCCTGCCTGACCAAGTGCGCCTGCTCACGGTGCAGTACCGCATGCACCGGGTGATTATGGATTTTTCCAACCAATATTTCTACGGCGGCGCGTTGGTGGCGGACGAGCGTGTGGCGGAGCGCGGATTGTTTGACCATACTGCTAACCCCTCCCCCCGAGTGGAGGGGAACATTTCCCGGGATCAAATCCCCTCTCCCCCCGGGGGGAGGGGTTAGGGGTGGTGCCGGGGCCGAGATAACCTTCATCGACACCGCAGGCTGCGGGTTCGATGAGCGCTTGCAGGAAAGTCCGGATGCCCTGCACCGCAACCTGAGTCGTTTCAACCCGGAGGAGGCGCTGTTGGTGCGCGAGCATTTGTTGCAGCTGTTGCAATCGTTCGGTTATCCGGCAGGCGATGACGCACCGCCGCCCGAGCTCCCCGAGATCGGTATTTTGTCGCCCTACCGGGAACAGGTGAACTACCTGGAGGAGGAGTTCCGCCAGGATGCCCTGATCGCGCCGCTGCTATCGCCCCCGCTACCCGGTAAAATTACCATCAACACCATCGACGGTTTTCAGGGCCAGGAGCGCGATGTGATCTACATCAGCCTGGTGCGCTCCAATGAAAAGCACGAAATCGGCTTTTTGCAGGACTACCGCCGCATGAACGTTGCCATGACCCGCGCGCGCATGTTGCTGGTCGTGATTGGCGATTCGGCCACCATCGGGAAAAACCCATTCTATCAGGCTTTTCTGGATTATGTTGCCGAACACGGCGCCTACCGCACCGCCTGGGAGTTTATGTAACATGTGGCTCCGCCACGTGATCGCGCGTTTTTTACAAAAACAAAGGTTCCAATAAATCAAGATGATCCACAGGATCAACAGATTCGTCCCGTACCCGCAACAACCGGGCTATGGTTACAGCCCAAACATCCATTGCCCGGGATAAGGTCCAAAAAATGGAATAAATTTGAATCGCATAATTACCCGGAATTGACGCAACCCACACCATGGATACCAATCAGGAAAACATCAATCAGCTGCTCGAAAAACTGGAGGCGCTGTTGAAAAAGCAGGACGAATTTTCAAAAGAAATCCAAACCCTGCGCGCCGAAATCTACCGGCTTAAACCAACCGGGGATAAGCCGGTAACCAGCCCACCAGCCGAGCCGGAAAAAACCCAACAAACACCCCCGCCCCCGCCGCCAAGGCCCATTGCACCGCCGCCTGTAAATGCGCCGAAAAAGCCCTCGAACGCGGAAAAATTCATCGGCGAAAACCTGATCAGCAAGATCGGGATCATCATTACCGTGATCGGTGTCTCCATCGGCGTCAAATACGCGATCGACCACGAGTTGATCAGCCCGCTCACCCGCATTATCCTGGGTTATTTGTTTGGCGCCGGGCTGCTGGTTTTTGCCATGGCATTGAAGAAAAATTACGAAAAGTTCAGCGCGGTACTGCTGAGCGGCGCTATTGCGATTTTGTACTTCATCACCTATGCCGCCTACGGATTTTACGAACTGATCCCGCAGGCATTAGCCTTTGGGTTGATGGTTGTTTTTACGGGTTTTGCCGTGGTAGCGGCCCTTCGGTACGACCAGCAGGTGATCGCTCACCTGGGCCTGGTGGGCGCGTATGCCGTGCCGTTTTTGCTGAGCAATGATTCGGGCCAGGTTGAGGTGCTGTTTTCCTACACTGCCATCATCAATACGGGCATCCTGATGATCGCTTTCCGAAAATACTGGAAGCCCATTTATTACTCGGCATTTCTGCTTACCTGGTTGATTTACTTTTCCTGGTATGTCACCAGTTATCAAACTGATACCCATTTTGGACTGGGAATAGGATTTCTTTTCCTGTTTTTCGCCATTTTCTACCTGACTTTCCTCTCGTACAAATTGCTGCGCAAAGAACAATTCCAATTTGACGACATCCTCCTGTTGCTTTCCAATTCCTTTGTTTTTTACGGCATCGGGTATGCCATCCTGAACGACCACGAAACCGGCCGGCAGCTGCTGGGGCTCTTCACCCTTGGCAATGCGGTGGTGCACTTCGCAGTGGCCTATACCATACACCGGAACAAACTGGCCGACCGGAATTTGTTCTACCTCGTTGCCGGACTGGTGCTCACGTTTATCACCATCGCCATACCGGTGCAGCTCGACGGTAACTGGGTGACCCTGCTGTGGGCCGGCGAAGCGGCGCTTTTGTTCTGGATCGGCCGGACCCGACGGGTGTCCGTTTACGAAATGCTGGCCTACCCCCTGATGTTCCTGGCATTTTTCAGCCTGCTGCACGATTGGTCGACGGTGTACGATGTGTACTACCAGGAAATACCGGATTCGCGGATCACGCCGGTGTTGAACATTCATTTTCTCAGCGCCATGCTGGTTGCGGGCGCATTCGGGTTTATCCATTTTTTGAACAACAACAAGCAGTACCAGCCGGAACCCGGCGCCCGAAAGTTGCCGCCCGCGTTTATTTCGTTTTCCATTCCCGCTATGCTGTTGGCTGTTTTGTATTTCACGTTTCGCATAGAAATTGCCACCTACTGGAATCAACTGTACACCGATTCTTTTTTAAGCGTAAACGAAAACGGACAAGAATACTCCTCCGAATATCACAACTACGATTTGATGCAATTCAAAATGGTTTGGATTGCGAACTATAGCCTGCTGTTTTTCTCCCTGCTTGCTTTTTTGAATATCCGGAAATTGAAAAACCAACTGCTGGGTTTTATCAACCTCGGCCTGCTCGTGTTGGCTATCGTTAGTTTTTTGGTTTTGGGACTGTACATTATCAGCGAACTGCGCGATAGTTTCCTGGACCAGCCGCTCGCCGAATACTATCAGCGGGGCGCCATGCATGTCGGCATCCGGTATATTTCCCTGGCATTTCTCGCCCTGGCGTTGGCGGCTTGCTACCGGTACACCCGTGCGGAATTTATAAAACCGGATTTCAGGATGGCCTACGATTTTCTGCTGCACACGGCCATTTTGTGGGTAGCCAGCAGCGAACTGATCCATTGGATGGACATGGCCGACGCCTCTCAGTCGTACAAACTCGGCCTGAGCATACTCTGGGGCAGTTATGCGCTGCTGCTGATCGCGCTCGGGATCTGGAAAAAGAAAAAACACCTGCGTATCGGCGCAATCGGCCTGTTTGGCGTTACCCTCGTCAAATTGTTTTTCTACGACCTGGCTTCCCTGGATACGATCGCCAAAACCATCGTGTTCGTGTCGCTGGGCGTGCTGCTGCTGATTATTTCCTTTTTATACAACAAGTACAAGAACCTCATATTCGATGACGCTGAAAATTAAAATCGCCCTGTTGCTGCTGACCGGTTGTGCCGCCGCCTACGGGCAATTTGCGTACAAGCGCGACATCACCGGCATTTCCGAACAATGGCACCGCCTGGAGTTGCCCGATGCACTTTTTGGAAAGGTGGCCGCAGATTTGGCTGACCTTCGGATTTACGGGGTCACCCCAAAAGGCGACACCCTGGAGGCGCCCTACCTGCTGCGGCGAAGCACGGAGCAGATTTTGGAACAAGCCGTCGACTTCCAGCTGATCAATACGACCCGTAACAACCGCGGCTGGTTTTTCACCTTTGAAATACCTGCCGAAACGGCAATCAATCAACTAAAACTGGTCTTCGACCAAACGAACTTCGACTGGCGGGTTCAGCTCGAAGGCAGTCCGGACCAGCGCGAGTGGTTCACCATCCTCGCCGATTACCGCATCCTCTCCATCCGGAACGGGCTCACCGATTTTCAATTTACCAAACTGGCCTTCCCCGACGTCAAATACCGGTTTTTCAGGCTGCGCATTCCGGCGAGCGAAAAACCCGCGCTGTTGTCGGCAAACCTCGCCCAATACACCGTTTCAAACGGCGCTTACAAAAGTTACCCTGCCGGGCAGTTTACGCTGGAAAACGATAAAAAAAATAAGGAAACGGCGCTTGAAACCGGCCTGCGTCTGCCGGTGCCGGTGAGCCGGATTCGCGTGCATGTGCACGACACGTTCGACTACTACCGGCCGGTGTCCATCCAATACATTTCCGACAGTGTAAAAACGGAAAAAGGCTGGACGTACAACTACACCACCCTGGCCTCCGGGACGCTGAACTCGCTGGAAGAAAACAGCTTCCCGTTCAACAGCACCATTTTGCAAAAACTGAAAATCGTCGTCAGCAACGCCGACAACCAGCCGCTGCAGATCGACTCGGTGACGGTTAGCGGCTACATCCACGAACTGGTGGCGCGCTTCACCGAACCGGGGGCAACGTATTTCCTGGCCTATGGCAACCCCGATGCTCCGATGCCGCAATACGACATCGGGCGGTTTGCCGAAACGATTCCGGAGCAACTAACTCCCCTGGATATGGGCGACGAACAGCCGCTTGCCGCCGGGACGCCCAAGGCAACGGCGCCGCTTTTTGAAAACAAGGTCTGGTTGTGGTTGCTGATGGGGGGGATCATTTTGTTGCTGGGTTGGTTTACGCTTCGAATGATGCAGAAACAGCAATAGCATGTGCCTGGATGTACTTGGTCAAATTCTTTGGTGTTTGGTATTCTGTACACCCCTGATTACAATCCGGATTGCTTGGAGGCCAACTTAACACATTTTGCCTCTGATTCGCACGACTACTGTTTAGCCAAACCCAATATTTATTGGACGGGCGAACCAAGGTTTGCCGCGGCTGTTATTTGATTTTCCACTTACGCACAAACGAAAACCATGTTCATCAAACGCAACTACGGCTTTTGGATGACCTTCAACTGGTCAAAAACGCCTTTTATCTACGGCTTTTTTTATGCTGCCGCCATTACAGCCGTTTACTACTTTTTAAAATTCGACATCGCCCTGCCCTGGCAGCCCATTAGTATCATCGGTATTGCCGTGGCTTTTTACCTCGGGTTCAAAAACAACAGTTCGTACGACCGCACCTGGGAAGCCCGGAAAATCTGGGGCAGCATCGTCAACAACAGCCGCGCCTTTGCGGCCGCGGCCAAAGCTTTCGTGCAGGGCAGCGAAGCCCCGGCGCTTCAAAAAGAGCTGGTGTACCGCCACATCGCCTGGCTCACGGCATTGCGGTACCAGCTCCGGCTGAGCCGCGAATGGGAGCACACCGAAGACCGGGTAAAGGGCCTGTACATCCCCACCATCTGCGAAGAATACTTCGACCGGATAGACGACGAGCTCATGAATTTCATCCCCGAGGCGGAGTTTCAATACTACAAATCCAAAACCAATGCCGCCACCCAACTGCTGGCCAAACAGTCGGTGCGGCTGCAGGAACTGCGGGATGCGGGCTATTTCGACGATTTTCGCCACATGCACCTCCAGGGGCTGATCACCAGCTTCTACGAAGACCAGGGCAAGAGCGAGCGGATCAAAAACTTTCCGTTCCCACGCCAGTACGCTTCCGTGGCGCTGTGGTTGAGCATGGTGTTTGCCGTATTGCTGCCCTTCGGCATGTTGGATACTTTTTCCAAAATGGGCGGTTGGTGGTTATGGATCACGGTGCCCATGTCGGCGCTGACAACCTGGGTTTTCTTTTTGATGGAAAAAATCGGTGATTATTCGGAAAACCCCTTCGAAGGCACCTACAACGACGTGCCCATCTCGTCGATCGCCCGCGGCATCGAAATTGACCTGCGGGAGATGATCGACGACACGGATATTCCTGCGGCAATCAAGGCGGAAAACGGATTTTTGATGTGATGGGCAAATCTTTTGGGGTGGTGTTCCCCCCCGCGGTTTGCGGGGGCAATGGCCCTATTCATATGGATGAGTGATTTTCGGATTAAAAGTTTAAATTACTTCATGTAGAACGCCATAGCTCCCGGTTTTTCTTTTTTTTTCCCCCGGAATTCTTCTGGGTTTGGGTTGGTTGGCCGCCCTTGGTTGGTTTGTTTGGGCCCAGGCGGGGCTTCAAGCCCCTGCCGTCAAACCCCGCCCCCCCCCCCTTTTTCCCCCCCCCGTTTTTGTTCGCTGTTTTTTTTTTGGGGATGTTGGTTTTTTTTTCCCGGGGGCTGCCGGGCGTTTTTTTCCTGGTTTGTCTTCAGGTTTGTGTTGATTTTTTTTTTTTGGGTTGGGGGGCCCCGTTTCCCCCGTGGTGGGGGCCGGCCTTTCCCCCCCGGGCCGGGCCCGGGGCTTTTTTTGCCCCTGGTTTCGGTCTCGGCGGCGGTGGGTGGTTCCCCTTCCCCCGGTTCGGCGGGCTTTTTTCCCCCGGTTTTTTTTTTCGGAACAATAAAGTTTTTGCCGCTTTCCCAGCGCAAGATCTGCGTGGCCGGAGGCCTCAGGCTGCGCTTATCATTGCAAGCACTTAGAAAGTTCGTCCACCGCAGGATCGGGGCGCGGCCGTGGTCCCGCAGAGCCGCGGCGCAACCGCTCCACGGGGGGCACACGCGGGAGGGAAAAAGGGACGGCGGCGCGGGCGGGCAACCGGGCGCGGATTAAACGGAACCACCGAAAAGGGCCCGCCGAAGGCAGAGAGAGCCGCCGGCCGCCGCAAGCCAGGGAAAAGAGGGAAAAAGAAGCCCAAAAGACGCGCGAGCGCGAAAGGCGGCGGAGAAAGCTGCCCGGGGAGACGGAAAGGAAGAGAAGGGGGAGACCGGGCAAGGCGCCACGGGGCGGGGGGTACACCAAATTAATCCGGGACCCCCCGTGCCGGCCTTTTTTTTCCCGGCCCGGGCCCCGGCCCGGGGGGGGGTCGCCGTGGTGTTGAGGGTGCAAAAGGGTAAAAAAAAAGCAACGTTTTCAACGCCCCGGCCCCCCCGGCCGGTTTTTTGGCTTTACCAACGTCGCCCCGCCCTGCAGGCTTTTTTTATTTCTGCCCGCCCCCCCGCCCGCGCCCGCTGCGGCCGCGGCGGCCGGCGGCCGGTTCCCGGCCGGGCCGTTTTTCCGGAACCGCCCCGCCCCGCGCTTGGGTTAGAAAAAAAACCGGAAGTAACTTTGCCCCTCAAAGTACTTTTTATGAATCAAGCCAAATCGCTCGACGACCTCGCCCAAATCCGCGCCATCATGGAGCGCTCCAAAAAATTCCTTTCGCTCAGCCCCTGGGCGGCCATCATGGCCGGCGTGTACGCGCTGCTGGGCGCCGGGTGGGCTTACTGGGAAATTTACTATTCCCCTGTCGTGATTTATGACCAGTTGGAAACAGGCCGGATCGTGCCGTCCGTGTACGGGCTGTTGCTGATGGCTGCGGGGGTGTTTGTGCTGGCAGCGGGTACCGGTTTGTGGGTCAGTTACCGCAAGGCGCAACGTGCCGGACAGTCCTTGTGGTCGAAAGCGGCCATCCGGCTGGCCGTCAATTTCGCCTTGCCGCTGCTGGCCGGCGGTATCTTTGTGCTTGTCCTGTTTTTTCGCGGCTACTACAGTTTGCTGGCGGCTTCCACCCTGGTTTTTTACGGCCTGGCCCTGCTCAACGCCGGCAACTTCACCTTCAGCGATATCCGGAGCCTGGGCATTTCCGAAATAATTGTCGGACTTTTAGCCGCCATTTTCCCGGGCAAGGGACTGTTTTTTTGGGCCATCGGCTTTGGCCTGTTGCATATTGTGTACGGCATCCTCATGTACTGGAAATACGAGCGAACAGCATGAAAAAAGTTATCCAGGAACTCAACAAAGCGTTCGAAAACCGCATCCGGCTGGGCATCATGTCGGCGCTGACGGTCAACGACTTTCAGGAATTCAACGCCCTTAAGGAACTGCTCGATGTGACCGACGGCAACCTGGCCAGCCACACCCGCGCACTGGAAGACCAGGGCTACATCCGGGTGGAAAAGCTGTTCGTCGGCCGCAAACCCAACACCCGTTTTTTTATCACCGAAGCCGGGCAGGAAGCTTTCGAGCGGCACCTGGCCGCCCTGGAAAAGATCGTGAAAGGCGGGTTTTGATTTTTTTTGTCTCTAAACTTTGTAACTCAAAGTACTTTCAAAAACAATAAAATTAAATTATGGAAAATCAGGAAAATTCAATGATCGGTCGGGTGGGCCATTGGGTGCAAACCTCCTTGTTGGTCAAACTCGCATCGATCGGCTTTTTAACGCTGTTGTTGCTCATTCCGAATGCGATGATCCAGGACCTTGTCCGGGAGCGGCAAAGCCGCCAAGCCGAAGCCATCAACGAAGTGAGCGCCTCCTGGGGCGCTCCGCAAACGGTAACCGGGCCTGTGCTGAGCATTCCCTATTCGGAGTGGGTGCAGTTGGAAAACGACAAACGGGTGGAGTCCATCCAAACCGCCTGTTTTTTGCCGCAGGCAGTCCATGTCGATGGCAAGGTGGACCCCGAATTGCGCAAACGCGGCATTTACGAGATCGTGCTGTACCAATCGGATATGACGATCACCGGCGCCTTCGGCAAACCTGATTTCGCAGCGTTGAATATCCGGCCCGAAGACGTGCATTGGGACCAGGCCAAACTTTCGCTGGGCATCTCCGGCATGTCGGGCATCAAAAACAGCATCGGGCTCGACTGGTCGGGCACAGCAATCCGCCTGGAACCCGGCACAGCCAACAGTAAAATTCTGCTTTCCGGCGTCAGCAATGCCGTGCCGGTGGATCCCGAAACCGAAACGTACGCTTTTTCGGTCCCCCTGAAACTAAATGGCAGCGGCCACCTGAAATTCGAGCCGGTGGGCAAGGAAACCACGGTTTCGCTCGAATCGGGTTGGCCCTCGCCCAGTTTTGAAGGCGATTTTTTGCCCGACCGGCGGGAAATTACGCCGGAGGGTTTCAGCGCCGGCTGGAAAGTGCTCGACCTGAACCGCAACTACCCGCAGCAGTGGAAAGGCGCCGAGTATTCCTTCGGTACCGGCAATCACCCCAGCGCTCATTTTGGGGTGCGGCTCATGCAAACCGTAGACGAATACGCCAAAACCGACCGCTCGGCCAAGTATGCCATCCTGGTTATCGGGCTCACGTTTTTGATCTATTTTTTCTTTGAAACGCTGCGCCGGTTCCACATCCACCCTTTTCAGTACTTGCTGGTGGGCCTGGCCCTTAGCGTTTTTTATCTGCTGTTGTTGTCGTTGTCGGAGCACCTGGGGTTCAACACCGCCTATGCCGTGGCTACCGCGGCCACCATTGGGCTGATCACGGTGTACAGCGCCGGGGTGATCAAAAACTTGCGCCTGACCGTGCAACTCTCGATGCTCCTGGCGTTGATCTACGGGTTCATTTTCATCGTGCTCCAGTTGGAAGATTACGCCCTGCTGACCGGCAGCATCGGGATTTTCGGCGCGCTCGCCGCGGTAATGTATTATTCGAGAAATGTGGATTGGTATAATCAGTCTGAAACCGCAAAAACCGTTTGAATATGCTGATGCAACTGAAAAATCAAGGCCGGCTCAATGAAACGCTTTTCCTGGGAATACTGTGCCTGATCAGTTTCGGCATGGCTGTTTTCCGGTTTATGTACACGGATACGCTGGCTTTTTTATTCCTGATCTGGAACTTGTTTCTGGCGGGCATTCCCTGGGCATTGAGCAGCCTGATGCTGTTAAAACCGGAAATCCAGCAAAACAAACTGGCCGTTCTGCTGCTGCTGATCGTCTGGCTGCTGTTTTTTCCCAACGCGCCGTACATTTTGACCGATTTGTTTCACCTGTGCTACAAATCGGGGGCGCCACTCTGGTTTGACCTGGTGCTGATCCTTTCCTTCGCCTGGACGGGCTTGCTTTTCGGATTTCTGAGCCTGTGGGATATCGAACAAATTTTAAAAAAACGCGTCCGCGCAACCTGGGTGCCAGCCATTTCCGTCGGGCTGCTGTTTTTGGGCAGTTTCGGAATATATGTCGGGCGCTACCTGGGCTGGAACAGCTGGGATATTCTTCGGGAGCCGCTGGACCTGGTGTACGATATCGGCAGCCGGTTGGCCAATCCGTTTCAGCACCCCAGAGCCTGGGGGATGACATTGTTCATGGGTGTATTTTTGAATATGGTGTACGGGTCGTTCCGGTTGATCCGGAGCCGGGGGCGGTGATGCCAAAGTTTGCAGGGGCAAAGTCGCCAAGACGCGAAGTATTAACCTCCGCGTCTTGGCGACTTTGCGGTAAAACAGAATGCGCTACGGTGGGCAAAATTAGCGGGGCACTCTTGAGAAACCCTCTCCCTGCCCTACACCGGCGTCCGTTGCAAATCAAATGCCACCGGAAAATGCCCGGCCTCCACGGTTTTCTGCGCGTAAATACGCCCCACCTGCAACAGATGTTCCACCATTTCCGCCTTGTCCATTTCCCGGAGTTTCAGGATGGTTTTGTTGTCGAACGGCAGGTGCGGTTTGTCTTCCTGGGTGCCGTCGGGCAATGTTTTAGGTTGTTCCAGGTAGGCCTGGTAGCGCAGGTAACGCAGGGCGGGTTTGCCGGTCAGCACATCGTCGTGCAGGTCGCCGACTTCGGAGTCGATCTCAATCGCCGTGGGGCTTTGGCTGAGGTATTGCAACAAAAGTTGATTCTGGTAGGTGGAGTCGTCCATCAACATTTCAGGAACAGTGCCTGCCCACTCCAGCATATTGTTGTCGGCAATTTTGGTGGCGTCCACCAATTTGGTGTACGTGCCGGTACCGATAGACACCAGCATTAGTTTGTCGGCGCCGGTTTCCCAGTGGAAAGGAAAGCCTTTCAGGGTAGCGAGCAGGAACAGCTGTAGTGCCGGGTTGTTGGCCATGCTCACGCCGCCGTCGATAAAGGTTGCTTCGCGGTTGCCGATGTTAATTTTTTGTGGCAAAAATAGGTAGGCGCGGCCGTGCTGGCACGGACCACTTCGCGCAACAGGTAGTCCTTGTTGCCGAGTTCGCCTTCCTCCTGGGACTCGTAGTATTTGGCGTCGGGATGATTGATCATTGACCAGGTGCTGAAGGTATCGGCGCGTTTGGCATTGATGTTGAGCCCGGTTCGAATGGCCTCGTCGCCGAGGCGAATATCCCCGAACAGTTTTTTCAATTCCTCCTGCAGGGGTTTGTCGTCGTAGCTGGCTTTCATTTTGCTGCCGATCTGGAGCAGGCTGTATTTGTCGCCGAAAATTTTTCCACCCAGGCTGGTGTACATCTCGATCAGTTCGGAGCTGCTCCGGCCGGTAGCCAGCAGGGTAGCAATGATGGCGCCGGTGCTGGTGCCCCCGATGAGGTCGAAGTAATCGCAGAGGAGGAGGTCGGGGTTGTTGTGCCGCTCGCGGAGAATGGCTTCGATCCGTTCGATAAACCCGAGCGATACAGCGCCCCGGATGCCGCCGCCGTCGAGGGCGAGCATGCGTTTGGGGCCGGGGGCGGTGAGTCGGGCAAGCAGTTTTTTTGACATGTTTCAAATGGTTTGTACACAGAAAATACGATTGGAGTAAAGATAAGCCTACGATCCAAAACCACACAAACCGACTTGTTTATCCATTCTTATATTTTTCATACGCCGTTACCAGCAACACTTCCAGCGCATCAAAATCGTACTGCAACGCCCCCGAAGTAATCGCCAGCGGCGAACCGTACAATTTGTCATTGGCCTGCATGGCTTTTTTGGCAATGCCGTTTTTGGCCCGGGCAATATATTTTTCCGGGTCCGCCACATCAACCATGATGAATTTGGTCGACCGGATTTTTAGCCTGCGAAACCCCGTAATATCCTTCCAATCCACCAGCCCGGCGCTGATCGCGCTGGAGTTGTCGTGGATGCCCTCCCGGTCGATGATGAGCCCGGGTTGGTTGTCGAACAACTTGCGCACACCGATAAGGCCCATAAAACCGAAAAATACAATGCCCAGCAGGCCGACCCCCTGAACAAACAGCCGGTAATACCCGGATTCCTCGCTGGCCACATCCAACAGGAGCCAGGCGCCCAATGCGACAAACAAGACGGCGCCACCGAGCACAAGCAGCAGTTTTGTCTTACTCAGGGGGATTTCAATGCGGTTAGTATCCATAACAGATTCAGATTTTTGATGGGAAATATAAAACTATCCGCTAAAAAGCGGGTCAACGTTCCGGCGCGGAAAGTTTTGAATAGTTTCAATAGATCCGGCCCGGAATTTTTATCTTCCCTTGCTGATTTAGCAGGTATCGCCCAAATCCGGGTACCCGGTTTTTCCCGGAGCACCTGTTGTTAAAAAATCTGATCCTATGAAAAATCTTGCCCGCCTGCACTGCACCGGTATTTTTTTGCTGTTGTTATTCCCTGTTTTAGCACAAAAAAATGCTCCGGCGGCTCCGGTTGCCATCCATATTACCCCGGCCACTGCGTTGCCCGGCGACACCATTTGCCTGGAAGTGCGCGCCAGTGATTTTACCCCGGTTTATCTTTTTCAATTTGCCTTGCAATGGGATACTTCCATGCTGCACTACGTGTCGGCATCGTCGGCAGGCTGCCCCGATGCCCCGTTCCTTACGTTTGGAACGGCGTTGGCGCCGGAGGGTCGCCTCATCGTATTGGGCGGGAGTGCCGGCCCCGGATTTGTGGACAGCAGTTGTTTGTTCCGGCTTTGTTTTTTGGTCGACCCGGCTGCCTGGGGCACTGGTTTCGTGCAAAAATATCCCGCGTATCCCATCGAGTTTTTAAACACAAACGGACAAAATCTGGCCTATGCGATCTCGCCGGGTATAGTAACGATCAATACACCGCTACGCCTGGCCAACGCCGTGGTAAATCCGGCCGGTTGCCGCGGCCCGGCGGGTGGCATCGAGGTGGTGCCGGTTGGCGGGCAACTGCCCTATGTCGTTCAATGGTCCGACACATCGGGTTTGGTAACCTTGAGCCCGCATTTGGACCAGGCGCCTCCAGGCCGCTATTTTCTGAAAATAACAGACCAAAGCGGTCAAACCCTGCGCGATACTTTTGACATAAAAAACAGCGGAACGCCGCTCGATATCCGCTCCAGTACCGTCAAACATGCCACTTGTGACCGGCCAAACGGGTGCATAAAACTACAGCCGTCCGGTGGCGCGGCGCCTTTGCAGGTCCGCTGGGCCGATGACCCGCTGGCGCTGGCCGAACGCTGCGACCTGGCGCCGGGCGTGTACCGGGTTGAGGTAACCGACACCGCCGGTTGCCGGGTGCAGGCCGGTTTTTCCGTAAACAAGCTGCCGGGTTTTGCGCTGGACCGTGTGAAAGACAAACCCGCCTGCGATCAACCCGGATTTATTGAATTACAGCCTCAGGGCGGTGTGCCGCCCTACCGGACGCGCTGGAGCACCGGCGATACGGCACTGATCCTGAGCGGTTTGGAAGTGGGGTACTACCATGTTACGGTTACGGACGCCCAAGGGTGTTCCGTTGAAAAAGACATTGCCCTGCATGATGCTATTTTCCCGGTGGCATATGGCTGGGAAAGTACTTTCGATTGTCCGCAAATTTTTGATCAGGGTACTTTGGAAATGGAATTCGGCAATTTTTCAAATCCGAACCTGCTGCCGCTGACCATTGATTGGTATTTTGGAAAAACCGATACCGTCCGGTCGAATGATCCGGGCAATGCTGAAGTTGTATTGCGCAATATTCCCCCGGGCTTGCAACACAACGTGATACGGCAGGCCGACGGTTGTGCCTTCGTTGGCGCAGTAACGGTGGATTGCCGGCCACCGTCCGATTTTACCGGTGCGGAAGGCGCGGTGCTCAAGATTGAACAATCCACTGCGGGCTGCTCAAAAGTGGTGTGCAAAGACTGTGCGGATGTGACAGCCCTGCAAGGCAGCCTGGCCTGGCTTACCAGCGCTATGCAGCCAATCGGGCTGAATATGCTTGACTCCTCGGGTATTTATGCCTGGAATTTTTATCCGGATACGGTGGCGGGGCGCCTGAGTTTTTTCTGGCATGCGCCCGATGATTCGGGCCGCGATCTTACCGAGCTGTTTGAAGTATGTTTTTTGCCAAAAGACAGTGCGGCCTGGTTTTCAGGATTGTCTTTCACAAAAGAACCCACCGGAACACTGCTGCGCCGGGCGGATGGCCGGGAAATGCCGGTGACGGCGGTCGACGGGCCGGTTGTTTTCCAGTATTATTTCACCGAGTTCGAACTTTTCGGCGGCAAGGTAATTGCGCCCGGCTGTGCGGCAGACGGGAAACGCACGTTTGGCGCCCAGGCATACCCGTTTTTCCTGGAGTTGTACTATTACGTTTTCCCCCTGGATAGCCAGGCCGTTGCCTTTGAGGAGATCAACCGGGCCGGCCGTTTGATAGCCGGCTACTACAGCATTTTGGTCGCCCAACCTGTCTATGGCAGCGGTGGGGCACTGTTGTTTTTACCGCCGGAGGTATTTGATCCCTGCGTATGGCCGGGTGATGCGGACAATAACGGCGCTGTAAACCACTACGATTTGTTGTCCCTGGGCCTCGGCTTTGGCGCTACCGGGCCTGCCCGTGTGGAACAGGGTGTCGATTGGTCGGGGGCCGGGACTGCTCGCTGGGGACAGCATGATCCGGCGCGTGGTGTGGATTACCAAAATTCGGATACCGACGGAAACGGGATCATCAATGCTGCCGATACATTGGCCATTCGGCAAAACTGGGGCAGGGTAGTGGATCACCTCGCTAACAGTCCGTATGAAGGTCCGGCCGTATCGCCCGAGCGGCCGGATGCACCACCACTTTTTATCGATGCCGATACCCTAACGGCCGGACAGATGGCGGCCTTGCCGGTAGCCTGGGGGGGGATGAACAACCCTGCGGAGCAGGCATACGGCCTGGCTTTTACCTTGCGCTATGACACCAACCTGGTTGGCCCGGATTTGCTTTTTGTACCGGAATCTTCCTGGTTTGGCGATACGGCAGGCGGCGAATTGCTTTGTATGCAACAGCATTTCCGGCATTGGGGCTTGCTGTCGGTGGCCATGACGCGGCTGGATGGGCAAAATGCCCAGGGTGAGGGCGCAATCGGGAAATTTGTTTTTACCGCCGGTACGCCACCGGCTTCTCGCACCGGTACATTCGAACTGGTAAATGCACTGGCTTTGGGAAACAACGCAGACCCGGTTCCGCTGCACGTGCCGGACACAAAACTGCATGTAAACAATCCGCAGGTCAGCCTTCAGGAAGTTGGCAGCAATTCAGCACGCTTAATTTTACAGCCTAATCCGGCAGCAAACAATGTTTGGGTGGAAACTCCGGGTACCAAAATCAGGCATATCGGGCTGTTCAACGCCACCGGGCAGTGTGTGTCGGAATCGGCTGTCGGCGGGGTAGAAAAGGTTCGGTTCCCGGTGCTGCATTTGCCCGAAGGTTTATATGCAATCCGGGTTCGGACGGATGCGGGAGTCGGGCTGCAAAAGTTGGTGATTGAGCGGAACTAATGAATAATTTGTACGGTGATTTAGAGGGCAAAATGTACACTTTTACCTTACTTGCCAGTATATCCCGGCACAGCCGGCCCTACCACCTGATACACTTTTTAACATAAAACAATGACCACCTCCCGCCGAAAATTCATCCAGACGCTCTCCCTGGCAACAGCCGGCGCCCTGGTGTCAAAATCGCTGTATCCTTTTTCCAACGATCCGCAACCACTGCGCCTGGGCATTATCGGCACCGGCGACCGGGGCCAGGGTATGAGCCAGCTGATCAACGAAATATCCGGCATGAAAGTGACGGCGCTTTGCGACATCCTGCCCTTCCGCCTGGAAAAGGCCCGCGCCCGGGTCGGCGAAAAAACCAAAGCCTGCGCCGACTACCGCGCCCTGCTCGACGATCCGGCGGTAGACGCCGTGCTCATCGCCACACCCTTCAGCATGCACGCCCAAATGTTTTCAGATGCCCTTGACGCCGGCAAACACGTATACTGTGAAAAAACGATGTGCTACGGCGTCGAACCGACCCTGGCAGCCCTGAAAAAAGCCCGGGCATCCAAAAAGATCGTGCAAGCCGGGCATCAATACCGCTATTCCAAACTCTACCAAACCGTGGCACAATCAATCCGGGAAGGGCTAATCGGCCCGCTTTCCAGGATCGAATGCCAATGGAACCGCAATGGCAACTGGCGCCGGCCCGTGCCCGACCCGAAACTGGAACGCCTGATCAACTGGCGCATGTACCGCGAATACTCCGGCGGGCTGGTGGCCGAGCTTTGCGCCCACCAGATCGACTTTGCCAACTGGATTTTGGATGCTGCCCCAACGAAAATTACCGGCTTCGGCGGTATCGACTACTGGAAAGACGGCCGCGAAACCTACGACAACGTACACCTGCTAATGGATTACCCGGGGGGCGTTAAGGCCAGTTTTACGTCCCTCACCACCAATGCATACGACCACTATCGAATAAAAGTAATGGGCAAAAAAGGCACGATAGTCCTCACGCCGGAGCAAGCCTGGCTGTACTCCGAAGCGAACACTCCACCCGCCGACACCAACCTGCTGGTTGATGGCGTAAGCGGCGCTACACGCACCCGTGGCGGCGAGCCTGCCGGACGCCGTTTCGACATCGAACATACCGATCCCAGTATTCAGGCGCTGATGGATTTTCGCGACAATGTGGCGGCCAATACGCTACCGGTTTCCGGCGTGGAAACCGGCGCCCGGGTCGCCATTGCCGTGCAACTGGCGCTGGATGCCATGGACCATAACCGGGTGGAAGTTTGGAAGGAGGAATACAATTTTTGAGGTCCAAAACCGGATTTTACGCATGAAAAAATTAACACTGCTCACGCTTACGCTACTGGCCTGCATAACGGCCACAGCCCAGGACGGTTGGACCGACCTGTTCAACGACAACGACTTCCGCGGCTGGAAAAAACTGAACGGCGCCGCCGATTACACGATTGAAAACGGTGTGGTCACCGGCACAGCCAAACTGGGCACACCCAACACCTTTCTTGCCACCGAAAAAAGTTATGCCGACTTTATCCTGGAAGTAGACGTGCATGTGGAAAACCTGCTCAACTCCGGCATTCAAATCCGCAGCCTGAGCACACCCGACTACCAGAACGGCAGGGTGCACGGCTACCAGGTGGAAATTGACCCCGGCCCGCGCGCTTATTCCGGCGGCCTGTACGACGAAGCCCGGCGCGCCTGGCTGTACCCGCTTTCCATGAACCCCAAAGGCCGCAAAGCCTTCAAACCGGGCGACTGGAATACCTACCACATCGAAGCCATCGGCAACCAGATCCGCGTGTGGGTCAACGGCATCCAATGCACCAACCTGGTCGACGACATGACCGCCGCCGGCTTCATCGCGCTCCAGGTGCACAGCATCGGGAAAGCCTCCGAAGCCGGGACCAAAGTTCGCTGGCGCAACATGCGCATCAAAACGGAAAATCTGGAGTCCGACCGCTGGACCCCCGACCCCGACGTACCCGAGATCAGCTACCTGGTGAACCAACTCACCGACTGGGAAAAGCGCAAAGGCTACCGCCTGCTTTGGGACGGCAAGACCAGCGCAGGCTGGCGGGGCGCCAAACTCGACGGCTTTCCAAACTCCGGCTGGACAATCCACGACGGCATACTGACCATCCAGGCCACCGACGGCGGCGAGGCCACCGGCCCGGGCGACATCATCACCACCGACCAGTTCAGCGATTTTGAGCTGGAACTCGAATTCATGATCACCGAAGGGGCCAACAGCGGGATCAAATATTTTGTAGACCCGGAAATAAACAAAGGCACCGGCTCGGCCATCGGCTGCGAGTTTCAACTGCTCGACGATGCCAAACATCCCGATGCCCAAATGGGGGTCGCCGGAAACCGGACGCTGGCGTCGCTGTACGACCTCATCCCGAGCCGGATGCTCAGCAATCCCTATTCCACCAAAGCACAGATTTTCAAAGGCATCGGCGCCTGGAACAAGGCTCGGATCGTGTCGAAAAACGGGCATGTCGAACACTGGCTCAACAACGAAAAAATGGTGGAATACGAGCGTTTTTCGCAAATGTTCGAAGCACTGGTAAATTACAGCAAATACAAAGTCTGGCCGGGTTTCGGGCGTTGGCCGCAAGGGCATATCCTGTTGCAGGACCACGGGAACACCGTGCATTTCCGGAGTATTAAAATCCGGGAATTTTGATTTTTAGCCCGGCGTGATATTTTTTTACCGCGAAGGCGCAAAGACGCAAAGTCTAAATTTTCGCGCCTTTGCGCCTTCGCGGTAAAAAATGTTACGGCAAGCATGATCAACAATGCCGCACAACACGAAAATCTTTTATCCATGAAAAAAACACAAACACGCCGCGCCTTCCTGAAAAAATCCGCAGCAGCAGGTCTGGGCCTCGCTTTCGCCACCTCTGCGCGCAGCTACGCTTCCATCCTGGGCGCGAACGACCGGGTCAACATGGCCGTCATCGGGCTGCACGGCCGGGGGAAAGCGCTCATCGGGGCGGCTTCGGCCTGTGCCAATACCGGCATGGTTGCGATCTGCGATGTGGACAAACGGGAGTTGGGCAAAACCAACGAACTGGTGACGGATCGTTTTGGTAAAAAAGCTGTCGAATACGGCGATATCCGCCGGTTGCTGGAAAACAAGGCCGTCGACGCCATCCTGATCGCCACGCCCGAACACTGGCATGCCCCCATGACCATCATGGGCGTACAGGCCGGCAAACATGTATATGTGGAAAAACCCTGTAGTCACAATCCGCGCGAGGGCGAATTGCTGGTGGAAGCCCGCGAAAAATACGGAAAGGTGATCCAGATGGGCACCCAGCAGCGTTCGGCGCCCACGTCCATCCAGGCCATCCGGGATATCCGCGACGGGTTGATCGGCGACGTGTACTACGGCAAGGCCTGGTATGCCAATAACCGGCGCGCCATTGGAAACGGCAAGCTGGCGCCGGTACCCGACTGGCTCGACTGGGAACTCTGGCAGGGCCCGGCCCCGCGCGAAGCCTACAACGATATTTACGTGCACTACAACTGGCACTGGTTCTGGAAATACGGTACCGGCGAGATCAACAACAACGGCACCCACGAAATTGACATCTGCCGCTGGGCCATGGGGCTGAAATATCCCAAAAGCGTAAGCTCCTCGGGCGGGCGCTTTCACTTTCACGACGACTGGCAGTTTTATGATACCCAGGTCGTCAACTACGAATTTGACGGCGGAAAAATGATCAGCTGGGAAGGCCGCAGCTGCAATGGTCATCCGATCAACGGGGAAGGCCGGGGCGCAACCCTGCACGGCACCGAGGGCACCATCATGCTGACCCGGAACGCCTACACGCGTTTTGATTTGGACAACAAACTGGTTCAGGAAATCAGGGAGGAAGCAGAAAGCGCCACCCTCAACACCGTCGGCGCCGGCAACCTCGACAAGTTTCACATGCAAAATTTCCTTGCCGCTATTCGCGACGGCGCACCGCTGCATTCTCCGATTGATGAAGGCGCAAACACCAATTTGCTGTGCCATCTCGGCAACTATTCCCAGAAACTGGGGCGTAAAATTGTACTCGACACCGCCACCGGCCGGCCGCTCAACGACCCGGAAGCCATGCAGTTTTGGAGCAGGGAGTATGCGCCGGGCTGGGAACCGAAGGTGTAGTTTTCTTCCGGCGCAGCACAGCCGACCAGGCCATCATAACGATGTCGTGCTCGCCAGGCAAGACCTCAGCGCACTACCGCTTCAATCACTTTGCCCGTATTGCCATTCGGCTCCATGATGCGCAGCATGGCAGCCAGCGTGGGGGCAATGTCGGTAATGCTCACCGGAGCGAAGCTCGCACCCGCCGGCACCCGCCAGCCATACCAGATCAGCGGCACATGCGTGTCGTAGGCATACATCGAGCCGTGGGTTGTGCCACCTTCGGAATAGGACAAATCATCGGCATGCCAGGCCGGGTCGAGCAGGTAGTACAGGTCGCCGGAACGCCGGGGATGCAGGCCGCGCCGCAGTTCGGCAATGAAAGGATAATCGTCGGGCAAGGCCATCAATTCGGGCATGGTGAAGGCGTCGTACACACCGGGCTGTTTGCGCAGGTAGGCAATTATCGTATTGCCGGCGGCTGCCCGGTCGATACCGGCAACAGCCAATGCGCGGTAGTTGAGCCAGATTTGCTGGTTATTTATCTCGTGGATAAAATCCCCGTTTTTACCGAAAGCATCGGCCAGGCTTTTATTCAATTGGGTTTTGAGTTTGCTTTCCGGAAAAACACCGGCGGGAATTTGCAGATCAACCAGGTGCGGCGGCGTTTCGGCAGCACCGTGATCAGCTGTCAGGAAAACCAGGACATTGTTTTTACCAAACTTTTCATCCAGGGCCCGCAACAGGCGCGCCACCTGACCGTCGAGCCGGAGGTACATATCCTCGGTTTCTTCGGCATGAATGCCAAATTGGTGGCCGATATAGTCCGGACTGGAAAAGCTCAGGCAGAGCATGTCGGGATCGGCATCCTGGCCAAGTTCCATTTTATCGATCGCCTCCAGGGCAAAATCCAGCGTATAAGTATTTCCGGCGGGCACAAAACGCAGGACGGTATACCCGAACTTTTGTTTGAGCGCAGGTATATCGTGCGGCATTTTTCCGGGGAATTCGAGATATCGCCCGTCGTCGTAATGGTCCCAGCCGGCAAAACTTTCCTCGTAGGGTGTGTCCAGCGCTTTTTTCCAGGGTTGGGACAAATAGATGTCGGGCAGCCGCCGTGCGTTAAAATCCTGCACCCAGCGGGGCAGGCTGTCGGTATAGTAGCTGGAGGTGATCCAGTTGCCGCCTTTGTCGTCGTACCAGTAGCAGGCATTGGGGATATGACCCGCAGGCAATATGCCGCCGCGGTCTTTGAGGCAAACACCCACGACTTTTGACCGGAAATTGGAAAACAAACGCAGTTCATCGGTGATGGTGGTGCTCAGCAGTACCCGGGGCGAGTGCCTACCCGAGCGCGCCGATTCAGTACCGACGGCCTGCACGGTGGTATCGGTGGTTACGTAGCGGTGGCGGCCCCAGGCGCGGTCGTACCATTCATTGGCGATAATGCCGTTGACAGCCGGGGTGGCGCCGGTGTAGATGGCGGCATGCCCCGGGCCGGTATAGGTCGGTGCATAGTTGTAGTGCGTATTTTCACAGGAAAACCCTTCGCGCAGCAGGCGCTTGAAGCCGCCCTCGCTGTATTTACTTTGGTAGCGGTAGAGATAATCGTAGCGCATCTGGTCGACGACGATGCCGACGATGAGTTTGGGCCGGGCAGGTGTGGTTTGGGTAAAAACCGGAGCGGAAAAAAGCAGCCCGGCAAGCAGGATGGAAAAGATGTGTTTGTGCATGGTGTTTGAAACTAAGGTACTGTTCAGGGTGGGCAAAGATGGGTCCTATTGTCAGGAATGCAAAACCCGGGCTCAGACCGGATAGGCGCCGGTTGGCAAATCTAAAGGTTCGACTGTTCGGGTACCGGCACAGGCTTGTTAATTTTTGATAAACATAGTACCGGGTTGTAAAAAAAATCCGCATCCAATCCACCCGACTTACGTTCCTTTGTAGCCTGAGAAAAATAATACGAACCCACCGACAACCGCCTGCGCCGAAACCCGGCGCGAAATAACCCGGACAAGAAAACCACGCCGTAATCCGCACTCCGCAATCCGAATTCCATACTCGAAATGTCCAACCGCCCACCTTCCGCCCTCGACTGGTTTTTACTCCTGCTGCTCACCATGATCTGGGGGGCGTCCTTTTTGTTTATCAAGCACTCGGTCGCCATTTTCAGCTCTGTGCAAATGACCATGTGGCGCCTGGTGATGGCGCTGGTCATTTATGTGCCGGTGGCGGCGATTTTTTGGTCAAAAATTGACTGGAAGCGCTGGAAACCCCTGGCTGTAGTTGCCTTTTGCGGTTCGGCCATTCCCAACTTCTTTTTCGCTGTGGCACAAAAGCAGGTGAGCAGCAGCCTGGCCGGGGTTTTGAATGCTCTGACGCCGCTGTTTACCCTGACGCTCGGCGTGTTTTTTTTCCAAATGGCCTTCAAGCGCGATAAACTACTCGGTGTTATCCTCGGCCTCGTCGGCGCAGCGATCCTCATCCTGTACAATGCCAGCAGCGCCGTTAGCGGCAACGGTTTTTACGCCATGCTTTGCGCGGGCGGCGCTTTGTGCTACGCCATCAATGCCAACGTGGTGAACAACCACCTGCGTGATCTGCATCCGGCAGCCATTGCCTCGGCGGCCTTCATCCTCACCGGTTGGATATTTTTGCTCGGACTCTGGTGGTCGGGCGGTTGGTCGGTGGCCCGGGAGCACCCGGAAGGCTGGAAAGGCCTGGGCCTGATCTTCTACCTGGCCGCCCTGGGCACGGTCGGTGGTTCCATTTTGTATTTTTGGCTGATGCAACGCACCAGCGCCGTGTTTGCCACCTCGGTGACGTACTTGCTGCCGGTGGCTGCCCTGGCATTGGGCGCACTCGACGGGGAGGTGGTCGGTCTGACCGACCTGGCCGGCACGGGGATTATTCTGGCGGGGGTGTATCTTGCACGGAAGTGACGTTTTTTATGCACCACGGAGGTGCCGTACTCGTCCTACGACTCGAAGTCGTAGGACGAGTAAAATACCTCCGTGCGCTCCGTGTCTCCGTGGTAAAAAATCCAAGATTTATGAAACGCTGTCTGGTTCCGATCCTGCTACTTTTTCCTTTACTCTTGTCCGCCCAGTCCGAGGCCTACCAAAAACGCAAAGCCGAACAACTGGCCGGGCGCTCGCCGTTTCAGGATGAAATTGACGGGAAATACCCGGGCCGGATCGTTTACGAAGACGACCTGGTGCTGGTACTGAATTCATTTGCTCCACAAGCGCCCGTACACGTGCTGATCATCCCCCGCAAACGCATTCCGACTATCAACGACCTCACGGATGCCGACAGCACGGTGATCGCCCGGATGTTTTGGGCCGCCAAAAAAATTGCCCGGGAACGCGGCATTGCCGAAACCGGCTACCGCCTGGCTATCAATACCAATGAAGACTCCGGCCAGTCGGCCTTTCACATCCACATGCACCTGCTCGGCGGCATGCCGACCGGCCCCATGGTCGACCAACGCTGGCGCAACCTCGGCCCTAGCCCCGGCGGCACCTACCGGCGCGCACTCGACAGCGTGCGTACGGCGTATGCCAACTATCACGCCGCCTGGCTCCGCGCCGACAGCGCTGCCCTGCTCCGGCTTTTCACCCCCGATGCCGTGTTGATGCCGCCCGGCATGGCGCCTGTAACCGGCCTCGATGCCATCCGGCAGCACTGGTTTCCCGCTGACGGCTCCACCACCACGATCCAACGCTTTGATTACACCCTCGACGAACTCAAACTCGACGGCAATGTGGCTTATGTGCGCGGCACTTCCATCCTGTCATTTACCTATGCGAAAGATGGCCAACAGACGGTAAAAACCGACATTCCCAACAACCGCCTGATGGTGTTTGAACGGCAGGACGACGGGCGCTGGCTGATCACCTGCAACATGTGGAACTGATTTTTGATTGCGGAATGCGGAATGCGGAGTGCGGATTGGTTCACCTTTTTGGGGATGGGGGATTCGGGTATATCAAAAATTTTCCACTGCAATGCGTTGTATTTTTTTCGCAAAAACAAAACGGCAAAAAATCCGTCACAAATTCGAGTACAGGATCCGGAATTTACCGTTCTCCGCCCACCGATTCATCGGTGGGAAAGCGGTTAAAATCATTTAAACCAGGAGGCGTAAAACACGTAGTTGTTCGAAATGCGCTCGATCTGCCCTTTGAAAAGTTCGGGCGTCAGTTCCTTGACCCGGCGGGCCGGCACTCCGGCGTACACGCCGCCGCTTTCGCAAACCATATTTTCCAAAATCACGGCGCCGGCGGCGATCAGGCAATTCTCCTCCACCACGGCCTGGTCCATGATGATGGCGCCCATGCCCACGAGCACGTTGTCGTGCAGCGTGCAGCCATGCACGAGGGCGCGGTGGCCGATGCTGACATTGTTGCCGATGGTGGTGCCGCATTTCTGGTAGGTGCCGTGCAGGATGGCGCCGTCCTGGATATTGACTTTGTTGCCAATGCGGATAAAGTTGACATCGCCGCGCACGACAGCCTGGAACCATACCGAGCAGTCATCGCCCATGACGACATCGCCGATGATGGTGGCATTTTCGGCCAGGAAACAGTTTTCGCCAAATTGCGGGGTAAAATCGCGGCAGGGAATCAGAAGCGCCATAAGAATTATGTTTTTTCAGTCTGGAAAGTCCGGACCAGTTGTTTTAATGTATCAAAAGTCAGCCAGGCGGTTGCGGCGCCCAGGGCATTGGCCAGCATATCGTCGACTTCAAAATGGCGGTTGGGGAACCAGGAATATTGGACAAATTCCATCAAAACCCCGTATCCGGAAGCTGCCAGAAACACCGGCAGCCCCACCGTCCAATCCACCCGTTTAGTCCCAAAACGATACCAGCCGAACAACAACAGCCAAACCAGCAGGGCATAGGCTGCTGCGTGGCCCAGTTTGTCCATTTGAATGAGGTTGAACTCGGGCGCCGGAATACCCCCTTGCGTGGAAAGGTAGGTGATGATGATGAGCCAAAGGAGTGCCGGGAGGAATTTTGTTGGCATGGTGGTTACTATTCGTTTATGTCTCATCGATTAATAAAAAGCAGCGAAGGTTCTCTTCACCTGAAAGGTGAACCAATCCGCATTCCGTAATCCGCATTCCGCACTCAAATCACTCCATCACCCCCTTCCGTTTCATTTTGTAGTAGTGCACCCCTGCGCCGAAAACCCAGCCTTCCTTGCCCGATTTGGTGCGCACTTTCACCCAGTATTCCGTTACCGTTTCGTAGCCAAGGTTGATTTCTTCCGGTTTTTCACTTTTTTCATTTAAAAAGAAAACCTCCTCATCCAGTTTCAAACGCGTGACGACGGCTGCTTTCAAATTGGGCTCTTTCCGCATTTTCAGGCCGTTGATGGTCACGAAAAGGGAACTGTACGTTTCGGCCGGGGCGGCCGTTTTGGCCGGGGCTTCCTGGGGCTCGTTGGTTAGTTTCGGGATGGTTCCCGGCGGTGTGGTTTTGGTTGCTGGCGGTTGCGTGGCCACCGGCGCCGGCTCGGCTACCGGGAGTGGCTGGTTTTGCAGTTTGGGCAAACCGCCGTCGGGCGTAGTGGTGCTCAGGTCGGATGCTTCCACACCTTCCCCGGTGTTTTCAACCGGATCGGGGGTGGTACTGCCCAACTGGCTGCGCTTGGATGCGCATTTTGAAATTGCCCAGAGGCCGATGCAAAGAAAAAAAACGGTGATAATTAACGATTCGAGCTTCGGGAGTTTCATGACAAAAACAAACTAAAAGTTTTAAAATAGGCGACAATTTGCAACGTGCGCCTTATTTTTACCCAACAAAATTACAACAAATACGCCTTGTAACCCATGACAGACCAATTGCACCACCAGATTGCGTTGACCATGCTGCCCCAGGTTGGGGCCGTGACAGCCAAAACGCTTGTCAGCTACTGCGGCAGCGCAGCAGATGTTTTCCGGGCTTCGCGGCGGGAGTTGTTGAAAATACCGGGGATCGGCCCGGGCATTGCCCATGCAATTTTAAACAATACAGCATTGCAAGCGGCCGAGCAGGAGTTGCTATTCCTGGAACAAAATGATGTGGAAGCCATTTTCTACACCGACGAACGCTACCCGGCCCGCCTGCGGCAGAACGCCGATTGCCCGGCGATGTTGTTTTTCAAAGGCTCCAACGCCGGACTGCTCCATGCCCGGCGTATCGTGGCCATCGTGGGCACCCGCCAGCCTACCGACTACGGGAAAGCGGTTTGCGAAGAATTTGTCGAAAGCCTGCATGCGTACGACACACTGGTTGTCAGCGGCCTGGCTTTCGGGATCGACATTACCGCCCACCGGAAAGCCGTGAGCATCGGCATGCCCAATATTGCCGTACTGGGCCATGGCTTGGGCAGCCTGTACCCCAGCCAGCACCGCCAAACGGCCCTGCAAATGATCGAACACGGCGGCCTGCTGAGCGAATATACCCATCAGACCCGGCCCGACCGCGAGCATTTCCCCATGCGCAACCGCATCATCGCCGGCCTGTGCGACGCCCTGCTCGTCGTGGAAACGGCCACCTCCGGGGGCTCAATGATCACCGCCGAACTGGCCTGCCAGTACGAACGGGACATCTTCGCCGTGCCCGGCCGCTTGCGCGACCCCAAGAGCGCCGGTTGCAATTTACTGATCCGGACCCACCGCGCCAAACTCGCCGAAGCGGCCGCCGACCTGGCTGCCAGCCAAAACTGGGATACCGCCGGTCAGATTCGCCAGACTCAACTGCCGCTCGATCTTGATCCGGCCGAATCGGCCCTGGTCGAACTGCTGAAACAACACCCGGAAATACCGATCGATGAGCTTGCGCTGGCGATCGAACAACCGCCCGGCGCCCTTGCTGCGCTGTTGCTGGGGCTGGAGTTCAAGGGCCTCGTTCGCACCCTGCCCGGAAAACGGTACGCATTGGCATAAGTGCCTGTTGCAAAGCGCCCGCGAATCTGTATTTTTGGCCCATGAAACAAATCGCCTTGCTGCTATCGGTTATCGTGCTGGCTTTTCAAACCGGCCGCACCCCGGGAACGGAATCGCCCGAACCGGAAAAAACGCCCAAAAACATCATTTTACTGATTGGCGATGGCATGGGCCTGACGCAGGTCACGGCAGGGATGTACAGCAGCAAGACACCGCTCCACCTCGAACGTTTTCCAATTACCGGGCTCGTAAAAACGCATTCGGCTAAAAATTTGATCACCGACTCGGCAGCGGCAGCCACTTCGATGGCCTGTGGTTGCAAAACCTACAACGGCGCCATCGGGGTGAACGAAAAGCGCCAACCCTGCATGACCATCCTCGAACAGGCCGAATCCTTTGGCCTGGCTACCGGCCTGGTTTCGTCGTCAAGTATCGTACACGCCACACCCGCAGCCTTTATTGCTCATGCGGAGCAGCGAACATACATGGAAGATATCGCGCTGGATTTTTTGAAAACAGATATCGACCTGGTTATCGGCGGCGGCGCGCGATATTTTAATGAACGCTCCGACAATCGCGACCTTTACGCAGAACTTCGGGAAAAGGGCTATGTCGTCAGCGATCATACAATTGAACCCTTTCAGCAATGCACGGTCAGCACCCAACATCCGTTCATGTGGTTTGCAGCGGCAAACCAGCCCGAATCGGTTGAAAAGGGCCGCGATTACCTGCCCGCAGCAGCCCGCCTCGCCCCCGAATATTTGGGTCAACGTAGTGAAAAAGGCTTTTTTCTGATGCTCGAAGGCGCCCAAATCGACTGGGCCTGCCACGATAACGACCCTGAACGGGCTGTAACGGAAATGCTGGATTTTGACAATGCCATTGGCGAGATTCTGCGTTTTGCGGAAAAAGACGGGAATACCCTGGTCATATTAACCGCAGACCACGAAACCGGCGGTATGGCATTGTTGCGCGGGCGTGAAAAAGACGACTTGAAAGTGGCGTTTACCACCGACTATCACACGGCCACCATGGTGCCCATTTTTGCCTATGGCCCCGGCGCCGAAAAGTTTGGCGGCGTATTGGACAATACCGATATCTATTTTAAAATGCGGGAATTGTTCCGGTTTGCTGAGGTGAAATCGAAGTGAGCTGAACCCGGGAATTGGACATAAAAAAAACAGGGCCGGATCGAATCCGGCCCTGTAAGGTTCACACTTTAAAATAAGTTATTAAAAGAAAAGCGTGTTTTCCCTTTGGAAAATACCGGCTGATTTGCCGGTACCGACGCTCTTCGCATTTTTGGCACTTCATCATCGTCCGAACCCGAAACTCCGAACTCGAATAAGTGTGGTGAGGAGACCAGCCCTACCCCCCAGACGGACTGGTCCCTCGCCCACGGGCTTAAGGCCACATTTGACCTTAACTTTTATGGAATTTTGTATTCCTAATTTTTCAAGGTAACCCGGCCGGATTGGCGGCCGGACAGCACGCTGTAGTGCTATTGTTATTTTTACAAGTACTGTGCCAATAATACCCGTATGTCACGAATTTGTAATCCGTCGGTGGATATTCTTTGTATCCGTTTGGCCGGCGCATCCGCCATTTTGGCAGTGGAACCTGCGCTGGCACAGGCTTTGAGTACCCACTTTCAGAACCAAAACCATTTATTGTATGCAAAAAGGTACTATTTCTGTTCAAACCGAGAATATATTCCCCATAATCAAGAAGTTCCTCTATTCCGATCACGAGATTTTCCTGCGTGAACTTATTTCCAATGCTGTCGACGCCACCACCAAACTCCAGGTACTCGCCATGCGCGATGCCCTGAAAACAGAAATTGGCGATACCACAATCCAGATCATCGTGGAGCCGGATGAAAAACGCATCATCGTGCGCGACCGCGGTATAGGCATGACGGAAGACGAAGTGCTCAAATACCTCAACCAGATCGCATTCAGCAGTGCGGCGGAGTTTTTGGAAAAATACCAGGACAGTGGCATCATCGGCCACTTCGGCCTGGGTTTTTATTCCGCTTTTATGGTGGCCGACAAGGTGGAAGTGGTGACCAAATCGTACCAGCAAACCGCGAAAAACGCCAAAGGCGTAAAATGGACCTGTGAAGGGTCGCCGGAGTTTTCCATCGAAGCGGTGAAAAAAGACGACCGTGGCACCGATGTCATTTTGTACATCAACGAGGAGAACAAGGATTTCCTGGAGAAACATCGCCTCGAAGGCCTGCTGGAAAAATATTGCAAGTTTTTGCCCGTCCCCATCCAATTTGGCACCCGCACCGAATACGAGACTGTTGGCGAAGGCGATGACGCCAAACAGGAGTCGCGCGAGGTGGCCAATATTATCAACGAAACCCATCCCATCTGGAAAAAAGCGCCTACCGACCTGAAGGACGAAGATTACCAGAAATTTTACCGCACGCTTTACCCCATGGCGCCGGAACCCATGTTCTGGATACACCTGAACATCGACTTCCCCTTCAACCTAACCGGCGTGTTGTATTTCCCGAAACTGGGCAACACGATGGAGGTCACCCGCAATAAAATTCACCTGTATTCCAACCAGGTGTTCGTGACCGACGATGTGCGCGACATTGTGCCGGAATGGCTCCTGCTCCTGCACGGCGTGATTGACTCGCCCGACATTCCGCTCAACGTTTCCCGCTCGTATTTGCAGAGCGACGGAAACGTCAAAAAAATCAGCGAGTACATTGCCAAAAAGGTGGCCGACAAACTCAATGACCTGTTCAAATCCGACCGGGACGCTTTCGAAAAAAAATGGCGCGATCTGGGTGTTTTCGTGAAATATGGCATGATCTCCGACCAGAAATTCCAGGACCGGGCCATGAATTTTGCCCTGCTGGAAAATACGGACAACGCCCACTTCCTGCTCCCCGATTACAAGGAAAAGATCAAGGCCAACCAAACCGACAAGCACAGTAAAATCGTCTGCATTTATTCGCAGGACCCCGACAGCCAGCACAGCCTTATCAAAGCGGCCAAAAACCGCGGGTATGACGTCCTGAAAATGGATACCGTGCTCGACAACCACTGGATGCAGCACATCGAATACCGCTCCGACCTGGGCCTGGTGTTTGTGCGCGTCGACTCCGACACGCTCGACAAACTGGTCCAGAAAGACGAGGAGAAGAAATCGGTCCTGTCGGAAAAAGAAGTCGAAACGGTGAAAGCCGTTTTCGAAAAAGCCGTCGGCGAAAACAACGGTGCCAGCGTGGAATGCGCGCCCCTGGCGCCCGACGACCTGCCGGTAACGATCACCAAACCCGAGTTTCTGCGCCGCATGAAAGAAATGCAGGCGCTGCACGGTGCGGGCGGGTTGGGCGATTTCCCGGACAGTTACAACGTCGTGGTCAATACCAACCACCCGCTGGTGGTGGAAAAACTGGTCAAGATGAAAAAAGGCAAGGAGCAATCGGGGCTTGCGCAGTACCTCTACGAAGTAGCCTTGTTGCAGCAGGGGATGTTGCGTGGGGAGGCGCTGACGGAGTTTGTGTCCAAAACGCTGGGGCGACTGTAACGCCGACTGTTATTCGGTGCGCAATCAAAATCCGGCAACGCCGTAAATCAAACATGCGTCATCCCGAATTTTCTTGATGACTTCGGAGAAGTCAAATATTTGAAGATCAGAGATTTAAGGTCGCTCGACGACCTCGGAGAGGTCGCATGTGCAGGGGTTAGCACCTGGAGATTCGACCTCGGTACCGGCGTGCAACGGCAAGTTATATTTAGGATTCCCGCTTTCGAGCAGACAGGTTCCTCGCTGCACTCGGAATGACAAGACCACCTTATAAGAATCTGGGGGGCGAAAGATTTGGAAAAAGGGAACATTGCCTCGCCCCCCAGTTTTGGCCTCAGCCTATCCCACAATGGTTGGGCTAAAAGAAAGGGGCGACGAAATGTTGCTTTACCGGGTTTTACCGCCCCTCCCTGTTTTATTTAATATGCATTGTCATTCCGAGCGCAGCGAGGAACCTGTACAAGCGCAAGGGATAAATGCTAAAAGCCAAATGGTTACCACAAATATTACCAATCATTGCACGCCGGTACCGAGGTCGGGCAACGGGTAACCGGAGCATTTCTACAAATATTTGACCTCTCCGAGGTCTTTTTTATGGAAAAATTCGGGATGACCCATGTTTTTGATTTTTTACACCGACTACCAGTCGGCATCACTCCTCGCGCAAAAAAGCAGGTACCCGCACCGCCCGTGCAGCCGGCGCCAGTGAGGCCAGCAGCCCGATCAGCAGCACCGTCAGTGTCACAGGCAGAAAATCCCAGGCCCGCATGGAGATCGGGTAACTTTCCACCAGGAAGCCCTGCGGGATGGTGACGATCCCGTACGTTTTTTGAACCACGTAAAGCCCGATGGCCACGATCATGCCGATAGCCATGCCCAGCGTGGTGAGCAGCATGCCTTCGCCCAGGAAAATGCGCCGCACCGTTTGGTCGTTGGCGCCCATGCATTTGAGTATGGAAATATCTTTTTGTTTGTCCAGCACAATCATCCAGAGTGCGCCCACCATGTTGAAGGCCATCAGGATGAGCATGAGGCTGGTAATGGCATAGCCCATCCATTTTTCCAGTTGCATAACTTTGAAAAAGGCTTCGTTTTGCTCGTACCGGTCTTTTATGGCGTACCCCTCGCCCAGTATACCGGCCAGCGCTTTTTTTACAGCCGGCACAACCTCCGGATTGGCGCACCGGATTTCCAGGGCCGACACTGTACCGGGCGGCACTTCGAGCAAATCGCGCATAAATGGCAGGTTGGTCAGTACGTACTGGTTGTCGAATTCCTGCTGAATTGCAAAAGTGCCTTTGGGATAAGCAAAGCGGGTTTTAAACGGTTTGTCGAGCACGCCACGCTGTTCGGTCGGCATAAAAATGGTAAGTGTAGCCAGCGGGTTGTGCACGTTGACACTGAGTTTGTTGCGCATGCCGGCGCCCAGAACAGCGCTGTTGCGGTTTGCTTCCTGCAGGATGTATTCCCCTTCGCGCACGGTGGAATCGATATCGTTTACGCGGGCATAATGGACGTCCACGCCTTTCAGCACCCCAAAATCCTGCGAACCTTCGTATTCAAAAAAAGCGATCTCCTCCAGGGTTTCACTCAGTACTGCCACACCGGGGATGGCGCGGATCGAGTCGAGCCGCAGGCTGTCCACTTCGAACGTTTTTCCTTTTGCCGGCGTCACCTTTACCTCGGGGTTAAAATACCCGAACAAGCCGGAAAGCAGGTCTTCAAACCCGTTGAACACCGACAGGATCAGGATCAGCGCCGCCGTACCCACGGAAATACCGAACACTGAAATGCCCGTAATAATGTTAATGGCATTGGTGCTGCGTTTGGCAAACAGGTAACGGCGGGCAACTAGAAAGGGGAAATTCAAGGAATGATGAATGATGAATGATGAATGATGAATGATGAATGATGAATCTGTTTTGAGTTTGCTAAGGTAGGCTACTTCTGTTATTCTGCCCATGCCGGAGCAAGGTGGATTTTAACGGGTAAATTGGTCAGGTGGCAGAAAGTTGGCATTTTTACCGCATGGCAACGGAACCCGACATGAAAGCCGGACAAAACCGGCTGCGCAAAAAGATCCACACCATCATCTTTGAAGCCGACACCCCGGCAGGCAAGGCATTTGACCTGATCCTGCTGGCTGCAATTTTGTTGAGCGTACTCGTGGTTATGCTGGAAAGTGTGGAAAAACTGCGCAGCCAATATGGTTATTATTTCCGGCTGACCGAATGGGTGCTGACCATTTTATTCACCATTGAATACGCTTTTCGCATCTATTCTGTTCGGAAACCCTGGGGGTACATTCGCAGCTTTTACGGTGTGATCGACCTGGTGGCTATCCTGCCCACCTACCTCAGTATTATGGTTGCGGGTGCACATACCCTGTTGGTTGTGCGGGCATTGCGATTGCTCCGGATTTTCAGGATTTTAAAGCTGGTGTATTTTTTGCGCGAAGCGCGCGCGCTGGCACAGGCCTTGTACGCGAGCCGGGGTAAAATTTCCGTTTTCCTGTTTTTTGTTCTGTTGATCGTCACCATCATTGGTGCGGTGATGTATCTCGTGGAAGGGCAGTCCAATCCGGGATTCAGCAGCATCCCGGTGAGTATTTATTGGGCCATTGTGACCCTTACCACGGTCGGTTTTGGCGACATTACGCCGCAAACACACCTGGGGCAATTCCTTTCGGCGATGGTTATGATCCTGGGTTATGCCGTACTTGCCGTCCCAACCGGGATCGTAACCATGGAACTGGTAAAAAAACAACCGGCAAACACGCAGGCGTGTCCAAATTGCAGCCGGGAAGGCCATGACGACGATGCCTTTTTTTGTAAATACTGCGGACACCCAATACATTAAGAACCGTTTTGGGCCCGGTGCGAAAATCCCCAACATGCTCCAAATGCAAATCCACGCTGAAACAACATGCCCGCAGCTTCGTACTTTTGGCCAAAACATGCATCTAAGCATTTGATTATGAAAACAACAATCACCATTCTAAGTATTGTCTTTCTGGGCCTTTGGCTGGCCGATTGCTCCACTGCCAACAAAAACACGGCAACTGCCCTGGCCCAACCGGACCCCCTGGCCGCCGACAGGGCCAAACAAACAGACCGGGTGCGGGCTCAAATTGCCGGCAAAGAAAACATGGCCGCCGATTCTGTGTTTGAAAATATTTCCCGCCTCAAAAACGTATCGGCAGCCCGGCTTTTGGTGGTAATGGATACCTGGGGAAAGGTGTTGGGGGTAAGTTGCGACCACTGCCACGTCAATAATGAGTGGGCCTCCGAAGTAAAACCGGAAAAAGAGATCACCCGCCAAATGATGGACCTAGTAAATAACCTGAATAAAGATTTAAAAAATATGGACGCCCTGAAAAGCTACCAACCCAGCGTCAGCTGCTACACTTGCCACCGCGGCGACACCCGCCCGGCAACACGACCAAAGTAACCGGTTCCTGGCGTATGCTTTGAACCAAGAACAAAAAAATACAACCACCCGACTATGAGACACATTGTCATTGCTTTTCTCCTGTTCACCGGCACCCAACTGCTTGCGCAACAGCGGTTTGTTCAGGAATTTCGAACCGACAGGAATGATGCGGCCGTCGCCGTACAACAGGTTGAGAATAAGGAATTCCTCATGCTCAACCAACGTTTTGGCCTTGCCAATGCCGATTCTTTTGCATTCAACCTGACGAAAATGAGCGATCTGGGGCGGCAACGCTGGAGCCGCGATTATGATTTTGATTTTCCCGTGCTGGCAGGCGATATGGTTTGGTGGCCCGCTCAAAATGCATACCTGGTTTCGGCAGCTTCCGCCGTCGACTCGGTACGGGACAAACTGGTGGCCCGGATCAATTCCGTGGGCACGCCGGTTTGGACGTACCGCCTGGGAGCCGGCAGCCCGGTGCAAACGCAAAACAGCTCCCGCACACGGATTTTGCCGGCGCAGGATGCCGACACTGCTTTTGTGGTGGCTGCCGGCGCAGCGCAAATTGTCGATAACACCGGCGAAAACGACTTGCTGCTGGCCAAACTGGATGCCGACGGCAACTTGCTCTGGGAACGCAGCTACTGCTTTTCCTGCCTGGGTAATTTTGACGCCTCCCTCGGCGATTT
This sequence comes from Lewinellaceae bacterium, assembly GCA_016716135.1. Classification (GTDB taxonomy): domain Bacteria; phylum Bacteroidota; class Bacteroidia; order Chitinophagales; family Saprospiraceae; genus M3007. The sequence continues at coordinate 164,354 of JADJWX010000006.1, forward strand.
GATCCAAACCAGCGACGGCGGCTACCTGCTCGGCGGGGCGCTTGTGTCGGACGTACCGTCGGGGCTCCGGCAGGAGGCCCTGCTGGTGAAAACCGATCCCGAGGGCCTGATCAGCTGGGTCCGCACTTACGGCGCCGACAGTATTGCCCAAAACTTCGCCCTGAATGCCGCCAACCTGGCCGAAACCAAACCCGGCCAGTACCTCTGGACCGGCAATTATTTCAACCCCGACAATCTGGAAACCGACGGGGTGTTTGTGCTGGTTAATGCCTCCGATACGATTCCGTTTTCTACCCGCTGGAACTTGGACAGCACGACTGCGCGGATATTCAGCCATGACTTGTTGCTGCGCGACACTTCCGGCAAAGGGCTCGTCGTTATGGCCGCCACGGCCATTCAGGACACCCTGCCCCCGGATGCCGCCCGGGAATACAATTTCCTGGCTGCCGTCACCGCCGACAGCCTGCAAGTGGTTTGGGCAAAAGACTATTTTCCGGAGTCCGATGCCAATTTCACTACGCCGGCACACGCCCTGACCGCCACCGTCGACGGTGGGTACGCCTATTTTATTTCCATTGATACCCAAATGGTGAACTCCAATGCCGTGCTCGTAAAAACAAACGACATGGGCATAACGGCCTGCGAGGAAGACCTGCTCCTTACCCGGGATACCCTCCCGCTTGTGATGACCGAACGCAGCATCACCGTAACTGACCTGAGCGATATCGACACCATTGAACTCAAGGAAGAAATGGCTTTTAACGACATTATGCCCACGATGGAAGGCCTGGAACTGACCGGTGGCGGCGGACTAAAGTGCGAACCTTTTATGGATACCCTCGACGCTACGGTGCAGGAAGCCCAAAGTTACCTGTGGAACACCGGTGAAACCACGCCCATGATCGTCGTCAGTACGGCAGGGCAGTTTACAGTCGAGGTGAGCTCCGAAGCATTGTGTTTTTACCTGCCCGATACTACAACGGTTAATGTACTTCCGCCTCCGGACGGCATTGCCACAGCAGACCTCGATTCGTTGTGCGAAGAACGGGAAGCGCTACTGTTTGCCAACGGCACACCGGTGTTCACGTACACCTGGTCGACCGGAGAGATGACACCGGAAATCCGGGTAAACGCTACCGGAACGTACACCGTGACACTGACCAATACCTGCGGAACCAAAGTGATCGAAGTAGCCGTGCCGCGGCTTGGTTGCCTTTGCGATGTCATTTTCCCGAATGCCTTCACGCCCGACAACGACTCCAACAACGATACCTTTCAGCCGGTGTTCGATTGCCCGGGCATCACTGAATTTCAGTTTTTTGTGTACAACCGATGGGGTGAAAATGTGTTTGCCGGCACTTCGCAAACCGATGGATGGAACGGTGAAAACAACGGCTCGCCGGCGCCTTCTGACGTGTATGTCTGGTACGCTACCTACATCGATATTGAAGGCGAAAAGGTGACACAAAAAGGGGATGTGACTTTGTTGCGGTAGGTTTTGGGAAACTGAGATGTATGATTTGAATTGCCCGCCGCAGACTATTTTACATTACCACGAAGACACAGAGGCCACGGAGCATCAAACTCCGTGGCCTCTGTGTCTTATATGTTTACCAAGCCTTGCGTGCACTCGTCCTGCGACTTCAAGTCTGTCCATTATACACAAGTTGTCGAAAATGAATTAAGTCCCTTTATTCAGCCGCGTGTCAACCCCACCCTCATAGCCATCAACTTAAAGGAACTGCTGGCATATTTGATTGAAGATTAATTGAATACATGATTACATGATTGAAGAAGTACCCGTATCGTGCACAAGCCCTCAAAATATAAAAGCCACCTAATAGCCTGTATTCAGGATGGTGAACTACTTCTTAAATCATGCAATCATGTAATCTGCAGTCATGTAATCTGTTGATAATCATAATTGTATTTCTTAAGTTGATGGGGATGGGGGCAGGGCAAACGCATCAAAATTGCCCCGAATGGGGCAGCATCTCGGTAGTATTGGCCCAATGATTGGCAGTTCCCGGCCCAGCGGGCCGGTATTACACGATTTTTATATGCCCAATTGTGGCCCGCTGGGCCACAGTAAACATGACTGGTCACAATTGCTACCGAGATGTCGGCCCGCTGGGCCGTTTTTTTGTGGGTATCAGGCAATTATTGAACATTTTTGATGCGTTTGCCATGGGGGGGATGGGGCATAGCCATCAACTTAATACTACTTTGTCACTTTAAGTTTAGATGCCTCCAGCTGGCCGACATGACAGTAATTTGGGGATAAAATTTCCTCCCGATTTCTCGCTTCGCTCGAAATTCCAACACGCACCGGGTAAGTTTCGAGCGGAGCGAAATCTAAAAGTTTACAAAATTACGTCATGTTGAGCGTAGCGAAACATCTGATTTTAAAGTGACAAAGTAGAATTAAGGCGATAAATCCGTTTTTTAAAGTCAAAAGTCAAAATGTAAAAGTCAAAATTTAAAAGGGAGTTGGCGTCAGAAGGTGTCTTGTGTGGCCACAGCGGTACCCAGAATGCTCGCTTCGGGAACTACCTTTTGACTTTTACATTTTAGCTTTTACAATTTGACTTTAAAAAACAATATTCAAGCCTTAAGTTGATGGCTATGGGGGATGGGGGTGGGGCTGATACGCGGAAAGCCGAAAAATTTAAACTCAACGGATTTGTGTGTAATGGGGCAGACTTCAAGTCATAGGGTGAGTACGGCTTCTCCGTGGTGAAAATTTGGAATCAACTGCATAAGTAAGCACGTAAAAGACAGCTGCTTCCCATCAAATTTTTTGGAATTGCAAAAACACCGGGCAATCCGGGTCATGCGCCCCGGGCAGCAAACCGGTGCTCATCAGAAATTCGTTGACGATCTCTCCCCAGTAAATTTGAATGTTTTTTTTAACAACCTGACCCAGGCCTCAAGAGATTGCGGGCGGTACTGCAGTTTTCACGAACAAGCGCGTTAAACTGTTGTTTTTAAAGCAGGAAAGGGGGGCAACGTACGGCAGTGTTTATTAAAAAAAGTTATCCGAACCTGCCTGTTCGAAAAAAAGGCAGGTTCACCTCAAAATATTCAACTATGAAATTCATTCGATTTATTGCAGCGCTTACCCTGCTTGTAATGGCCGGGGCCGATATGCTTTACGCACAACAACAAGCACAAAAGGATGCCCCCGAAACCCTCGACTGGGTTCAGCGCCGGGCCAACCGCATCGACACCATGCTGTACGGCGCCGTCATATCCCAGGAACCGGTCAACCTGCTGCTGAAACTCTGGGGCGCCTGGCAGGAATTTGACGCGGTATTACAAGCCGGGGTGTACTGTCAGGCTGCCCGCGCCGCTGCTGAAAAAGGCCGCCTGGAGTGCGACCTGCTGGGTTATGAGCGCGATCAGGATGTAAATGCCATGATCGCGCGCGCCACAGAAGCGCGTCGACAAGCCTTCCGTATGCGAATGGCGGCGCAAGCTTGTGCCACCGACTCGGCTGCTTCGATTGCCGAAGACGCGACCACTTTCAGGCTGAGTGATGTGCTGGAATCGGATGCCCGGATTGTCGAACTGGACCTTGCCGATGCCCGGGCAAGCAAAGACATGCACATCGTCGTTCAAAAACTGGAACATGCCCAACGCATCCTGCGCGATATCGAATTGCTGACCTGGTCGCTGGATAACTGCGATGCCGTGCTGCTTGCGGCGCGTGCTGCCGGCCGGCATTGCAAGGACGCTGCTGCCAAAAACACCTGGGACGAAGCGGCGCCGCACCTGGAACAGGCCTTGGCTCAAAATACAGCAATTAAAAATGCCGCCGGTGCCTGCCGGTAGATCGGTGGCGTTTTTTACCAACATTATCGCATCAAAATGAACAGATCGTACGCAAGTCTGCTATTCCTGCTCCTGCCGCTTTTTCTGGCCGCCCAAACCAACGATGTTGAATTCCAGGATATGGACGTTCAGGTGGAAGAAAGTTATGCCGACCCGGTCATCCCGATCCAACAAAGCATCCCCGCGCGCCTGAAAACCGGCAAGCCGGAAATGTTCGGATATCAGGGCCGGTACGGCTACGTGCTCAACGATAGCATCCTCATCCAGCCCGAATACAAAACACTTGAAAAGCCATACAGCGATTTTATGATCGCTCGGAATTCCAGAAATTACTTCGGCGCGCTCAATAAAAGGGCGAAGTCGTCCTGCCCTTCGATTATTATGCGCTGACGCGTACTACTGCCGAACTGATATTGGCTGCCAAAAAAGACTTGGGATATGGGCTGCTTGATGCGCAGGGTAGGGTGCTGCTACCGCTGGAGTACCGTTCTGGGCATAAATTCAACGACTCCACGGTAGTTTTTCACAGCCCGGACAAACAAAAAATAATAAAAATTCACAGCGCGGAATCCATTCAACTAGTCCTCGAGGCCAATTTTGAAAATATCAGCAAAAGCCAAACCGGCAACCGCCCCCTGTTTACCTTTCAGGAAAAGGGCCTTTGGGGTCTTATGGACTATAATAAACGCACGATTCTGCCTGCTGCCTACGACAAGATTCAGGCCGTATATGACAACCAAATTATCGCCGAAAAAGACGGCAAATCAGGCGTGGTCAATTTTCAGGGAAAAACTATGCACCCGTTTATTTACGACCAAATCGGTGCGCGCTTCCGCAACGGCAACTACCCCATCGGCAAGGCGGTTTCTGCCGGAAAACGGCTTTGGGGAATGGTGGATTCCGCCGGCCATACGCTGCTTCAGCCGGAATACGAGGTGGTGAAACAACTCTATAATTGCAATTTTTTCCTGATTGGCCAGCTGGGTAAAAAAGGGTTGGTCGATGCAACCGGCCGCGTACAAATCCCTGTGCAATACGGCGACATTTATGAACTCAAACACCCCGACTGGGTAATGGAGCAGCAGGAGGAAACGCAGGCGCGCCATGTACGCCGCGAAGCCAGCGGCTTGTATTTTAAAATCCGGAACACCCAAAATGATCTGCTCGGGCTTTGGCAAATTGGCAAGGGCGAAATCCTGAAACCGGAATTCCAATGGATTGAAGTCCTGCAAGTTGGCGGCCCGTATGCGGTACAAAAAAATGACAAAAAAGCCCTGTTCAACGGCGCCGGACAACAGCTTACCGGTTTCGACTACACCTGGCTGGGTTTTAACCCCGTACGCCCGAACGTCGTTACCGCCGGCCTGCCCGATCAAAAAAGAACCCTGCTCCGCCTGTCCGATGGCCAGGCCATTGAAACCGAAGTGTACGATGAAATACTCCCGATCCGGGATACCGATACCGGTTATCTGGTTTCCAAAAAAGGCGGGTATGCCGCCCTGCATGCTCCCGATGGTCGTCGGCTGACCCCGCATAAATACAAGGCCATTCATTCCTGTACGGTACCGGCGCCTCCGTCAACAATGCCCGCCGGACGCCGCATCGTAGCTTGCGCCGTTACGCATACGACGGATGAAGGTTTTCTGACGTTCGTTCTGGATGATGCCGGCGCCGAATACCCGGCCGATGACCGGTAGGGAAGTTTTTGAAGTCTATTAAACGCATACCACCAGCCCATGTTGAAATCGACAAAAAAATTAGCGGTTGCCCTGCTGGCGCTGCTACCCATCATTCTCCCGGCGCAGCTCCCCCTGCGCCACCATATCGCCCCGGTGAAAGGCCCGGTAGTAAAAACCGAACAAACCGTGTACAAAGATGTCCGCCTCGACGATGCGGGCAAACCTCTGCTTCCGGCCAGGCATGAAGGGCGCCAGGTAGCGGTATATGAAAACAGCTTGCCGGTCACCGAGATGCACTACGATTATTTGATCGGCGACAAGGAGAAGTTGACCGGACGTGTGGATTTTTCCTACGAAAACAACCGGGTAAAAACCATAAAGGAGTTTGCCGGTGATTTTTTCAGCTCAAAGGACCGGATGGAATTGCACGCCACCTTTATACATAACTACGTCAACGACTTGCTCGAATCCGAAAATGTACTTGATAAAGACGGCAAACTGCTGGCCACGCTGAAATACCTGCCGGAGGGTCAGGCAGGTAATACCCCGCTGATTCAATTTGACGAATACCGGTTTGAAAAAGGCGATTTGCAAAAACGCGACCGCTACGGCATTCAGTACGACACCAGCGGACGCGTTCGACTGCATTTCCAAATCCGGGAAGGCGACACCATTTTTTACAACCGGGTCATCTTCATGCCGCCCGACACCTGGCGTATGGAACACTTCACCGCATCATCCGGGCGATTCAACGAAACCGTCTGGAAATCACATATCCAATACGATTCCAAAGGGAATCCCCTTTTGATGGTCACTGAAAACCCGGCCGATACTGTTGCAGCGCGCTATGCCGTGATCGTGTACCGCTACCAGTACGCCGGTGATGCCGATTGGAGTACTGCTCCGGAGGTTGGCAAAGCGCCGGTAGTGGTGCCGCCCGCCAAAGAAAATACAGCTGAAACTGTCGAGGAAGTAGCGCCACCCCGTGCAGTGCCCGGCCATAGCCAAACAACCTCGAGCACAGATTCCAAAACCGGCAAACCCACCCCGCCAAAATATTTTTTTCCATACAAGCAAATTGAACAAAACGGCAAAATTGGCTGCCAGGATGCCTATGGGCGCACAATGATCCCGGCAGTGTACGATGAGGTAAAAATGCACGCCGCCACTCTGGGAACTATTTTTGTCCGCCAGGGAAACCTGTGGGGAACTGTAGACCCCGAAAACCGGCCCCTGCTGCCGGTGGAATTTGCCCATATCGGCAGCCATGGCAAATTGCTTTTTCTGCGGGATATACAAGGACGAATGGGGGCGGCTCATCTGGATGGCACGCGTTTGATTCCCTGTGAAAACAACTTTTTAAACTGGGATGGCTACCTGAAAGCCCTTTATGTAGTTAAGGACAGTCTGGTCAGCCTGTACGCCGAAGACGGCAGTCTGATCCTGGCGCCGGAATACCGCGATGTACGCGGCAGCATGCACCAGAATGATATCTGGGCTGTTCGCCGAAAAGATAATCGCTGGGGCGTGATCGAGCGGAAAACTGCCCGCGTGTTGGTACCCTTTGATTACGATGAACTTGCCTTGACGGAAAGCATGATGCACCGGAAGGGCGAAAAAGTACTCCTGATCCGTGCCCGAAAGAACGGACGATGGGGTTTTATCGACCTGGAAAACCTGATTGTTGTTCCAATTGAATACCAGTGGGTCGACCTTGCTGCCGACAAGGAGCATTTTCTGGTTAAACAAAATAACCGGCAAGGCTTGCTGCGGCAGGATTTGAGCACCGCTATCCCCATCCAATACGTCCAGATTTTTCAACCCAATGAAAAAATGTACTTGCCCATCAATGAACAGGGGCTCGGGGGTATCCGTTCTGCCGAACAGGAAATTGTTCCGGAAAAATACCGGCGTCAGGATATCGAGGTGACCGGCCAGGTCATCCGGGTGAAGCAGGATAGCTTGTTCTGGCTCTATTCCCAAGAAAGTGCATTTGAACCCTTCCGGTATATCCACTGGGAGAAATTTGCCGATAACTGGCATGTTGTGCTGCACTACCACCTGGCCGATGGCCGTCAATGCCTGATCAGCAACCAGGAAGACGACCCGACCATCGAGTTTTTTGACAAAAAAGAAACGTACGAACAAGGGCGTGGGAAAAAGATCGTCGTGCTGCAACGCACCGATGCCGATGGCCAAACCTGGTTTGGTATCCGCGACGCCAGGCTCGGCCGGTGTATCGCCCCCATGACTTATGCAGAACTGGATTTGAACGTAACCCTGCGCCACCAGGATCGCTTCAACCGTGTAAAAGATACGGCCGGTTCGGAATACGTGTGCGCCCTCGGCCGGGCCACACCGAAGGGACCCTGGGTACTGATCGGGTCGAAGGGGTCTGTTGTGTCTTTAAAATGAGCGCAGCAAGCATCAATCCGCAAACCGACGCAGATGCCCGGGTTCAAAAAACCACTCCGGGGTTTGCAGACCATCCTGCAGGGTCAGGCTGGAGTACCAGGGGCTTTCGCCTGCCGCCGGATTGCGCAGTACATGGATTTGCTGCGCGGGCATGTAACTCTGGGCCAATAAAAACAGCGTTTCCCCGCTGTCCGGATGCACCGCCACATCCATGACGATGACGGCGTGCCCCGGGTAGCCGCCCTTGATCCAGACATCGCCGGCACGCAGTTGAGCAGGTTCAACCGAGCGCATTTCCCGCTCCAGCGAAGCCGAACCGGCGTAGGCAAAAACCATGTCGAGGTATGCCCGAAAGGATGAATAGCTGCCCGAAGTTGCCCCGCCACCAACCCAGTATACCCTGCTCCCGTCTACCCGGATACGTTCGCCCAGCCTCCAGCGGGCATAGTCGGCGCGGAAGCCGTTGGAAAAGTTGAAATGGATCGCCGCATAGCGTTTTTGTGCAAACCAATATTCGGCGCGCAGGCGCATCACCGCGTCGGCACACTGTTGGAGGTTGCGCTTGCCCACATCGATATCAAGCACGGCAGCGTGTACATCCTGGCGCGCCTTGGGCCGGCCGTTGAACAACAATACCGGCGATCCGTCGGGCAACAGCGGGAAGCGGCGCAGGTAGGCGGCAAATGTTGTAGAATCGGCAGGTAGGCGGACATAACCCGCAGGCGCCGGGAAGCGGGTTTCCACAGTTTTTCCCGAAGGGTTAATTATTGGAGCAACGGAATCGGTGCGGGCAGGAACTGTATCCTCAACGGGTTGACCATCCGAGGTACAGGCTGTGTACAGGCAAATAAAAAAAACAAATAAAATACGTTCCATTTAGTTCTTGTTTGGCCTCAAAACGCAAAACAGGCTCGCCGGCATATCTTTAAAGATTCAAAAAACCGTTTTATTCAAGTTGTCGCGCTACTGTGCGCGCCCGAATCCAATCCAATCCTTTTTTAATCACACCTGCACCAAACCATCTCTATGAACCGGGTTTTACTTTTCCTGCTTTTCTGTTTTTGGGCTAAAATACAAGCGGCTACGCTCCACGTGGGCGCCGGCCAACCGTACCCGGCCCTGCCTGCTGCTGTAGCTGCCGTACAAGCCGGCGATACCATCGAAATCCACAGTGGCACCTACCCCGGCGGCCTCTTTTTTGCCAACCTCAAAGGCACGGCTGCCCAATGGATCACCATCCGGGGCGCCGCTGGTGAAACGGTCGTTTTTGAAGGCGGCAACAATGCCATCCAACTGACCGACCCGGCGTACCTGCACGTCAAAAACCTGACATTCCGGCACCAGACCGGCAACGGCTTCAATACCGACGACGGGGGCAGCTACGCCACCCCGGCGCACCATATTATTTTTGAAAATTGCACCTTTCGCGATATGGCCGCTTCGGGGAATAACGACTTGCTGAAACTCTCCGGTCTCGATGATTTTGAAATTCGCCAATGTACCTTTCTCAACGGCGCAGGCGGCGGCAGCGGCATCGACATGGTGGGCTGCCACCGCGGCGTCATTCGCAGCAACAGCTTCGAAAACATGGGCTCCAACGCCATCCAGGCCAAAGGCGGCACCGAGCATATCCGCATCGAAGGCAATTTTTTCAAAAACTGCGGCCAGCGCACGCTGAACCTTGGCGGCAGCACCGGGCTCCAGTTTTTCCGGCCCGACACCGCCCACTTCGAAGCCGCCAATTTGCAGGTATATTCCAACCTGATCGTCGGGTCGGTGGCCGCTGTGGCCTACGTCGGTTCTGTCAACGTGGAGGTGCGAAACAACACCATTTACCTGCCCGAACGCTGGGTGCTGCGCATTTTGCAGGAAACCGTGGACCCGGACCGTTTCCTCGAATGTGGCGACAATTTTTTTGAAAACAACATAGTCGTGCGCGACGCCGGGCTTTCCACCGAAACCAACATCGGGCCTGACACGCGCCCGGAAACGTTTGTTTTTTCCAACAACCTCTGGTTTCACACCGGCAACCCCGGCTGGAGTGGCCCGTTTATCCCGGTCCCCGAATCCAACGGCATCATCAACCAAAACCCGCAATTGCCCGACCCGCCCGGCGGCAACTGCCAAATCCCGCCCGGAAGCCCGGCTGCTGGAGCCGGGTTGAGCGTGCCGGAACCGGTGCTGGATTTTTACGGACAACTCTACGCCATGCCGCGTTCCATTGGCGCTGCGGAGGGCATGCCGGTTTCGAATGCGGGCCATGCAATTGCGATGGATAACTGGCATGTTTTTCCCAACCCTGCAACGGGCCGGTTCTGGATCAGCCTGGAGCTGCCGGAGCGCAGGCTGCTACAACTTGATCTGTTTGACAGTGCCGGGCATTGGTGCGCCCCTGTTTTTTCAGGAGAACTACCTGCCGGGAAGCATGTGCTGCCGGTTTCGGCGCCCCCGAACAGCGGAGTTTTCCTGTTGCGGCTCGGCACAGATCAAAATTCCTGGATAAAAAAGGTGGTTTTTTCAAAAAACTGAACGGTTTGCCCAAAGAAAGACATGCCGGAATGCGGGCACTTCCGACCTAAGGCATAGCAGAATCTGTACCTTTGCCTGCGTTTAAACACCACTTCATTTTATCGCCACTATGTCGCTGCGTATCCTGCTACCCGGAATTTGCCTGTTTTTCTTGTTTTTTCTTTTTTCAAACTGCCAAAACGATGCCGACCCAGCCGCCAAAATAACGGAAGGGCATAAACGCATGGTAGCCATGCTGGACAGCATCAACCGGAACGCCGATCCAATGAATTATCTGCATGTAAACCTTCGGAAAATCGCCTACTACGAACAGTTGATGCAGCAAAAAGCAGGCGATGAGGCCTTGCTTGCGCAATTCAATTATGCCGACCAGTTGCTGCGTTCGGGTAAAAATGAAGCGGCTATTGTGCAGTACCAAAACCTGATCCAGAAGATCGGTGACCAACTGGTAGACAACACCAAAATGCTGTATGAAATGCTGGCGCTGGCTTACATGCGCCTGGGCGAGCAGGCCAACTGCATAGAGACCCACAGCCCGGAATCCTGCATTCTGCCTATCCGGGGTGCGGGCATCTACAAACTGAAAGCCGGCCCGGAAAACGCCGTAAAAATATACGAGCGCATTTTGGCGCAATATCCTGACGACCTGCTCAGCCGCTGGTTGCTCAACCTGGCGCATATGGCCATGGGCCAATGGCCCGCCGGGGTGCCGGCCAGGTATCTGTTTCCTGCCGACATTTTTCAGGCCCCGCCGTCCGATATTTTGTTTCGGGACATTGCCATTCCACTGGGTATCGATGTGCAGGGGATTTCCGGCAGCGTATGCATGGAAGATTTTGACAACGACGGCAACCTCGATTTGTTTATGACTTCCTACGGCCTGGGCGATCAGGCGCGCTATTTCCATAACAATGGCGACGGCACCTTCAGCGAACGCACCCAGGAGGCCAACCTGACCGGAATTTTGAGCGGTTTAAATGCCATTCATGCCGACTACGACAACGACGGCGACCGCGATATTTTTATCCTGCGCGGGGCCTGGCTTTACCACGGCAAACACCCCAACTCCCTGCTGCGCAACAACGGCGACGGCACTTTCACCGATGTTACCATCTACGCGGGGCTACTTTCGTTCAATCCCACCCAGACGGCCGATTGGGCCGACTACGACGGCGACGGCTGGCTCGACCTTTTTGTCGGCAACGAAACCTACCGGCCGGAAGAACCCAACCGTTGCGAACTGTTCCACAACAATGGCGACGGCACGTTCAGCAACATTGCTCCGCAAATTGGCCTTGCTGCCTGGTACGGTTTCCCCAAGGCTGTTGTTTGGGGCGACATCAACAACGACCAACGCCCCGACCTGTATATCAGCAACCTGGTTGGCGACAATCTCCTGCTCGTAAACCAGGGTGGAACGGCGCCCGATAAATGGTCGTTCCAAAATATGGCCAACAATACCTCCGTCCAATACCCGCAAAACAGTTTTCCTGCTTTTTTCTTCGATTACAACAACGACGGTTTTGAGGATATTTTCTCGACGCATTTCCCGGTGGATTATGAAGGGGCTTCGGTAGTGCCACTGTTACAGGAATATACCGGCAAACAACCTGAAGGTGACTGGCTGCGGCTGTACCGGAACAACGGCAACAGTACGTTCACCGATGTACACCGGGAGTTGGGTTTGCACACCATCACGTTTGCCATGGGCAATAATTTCGGCGATCTCGACAACGACGGCTGGCCCGACATTTACCTCGGCACCGGCAAACCCGACCTGCGCGCGCTGATCCCCAACCGGGTATTCCACAACCGCAACGGCACCCGTTTTGAAGACATTTCCATGAACGGTTTCAGCCAAATCCAAAAAGGGCACGGGGTTGCTTTTGGCGATATCGACAACGACGGCGACCAGGATATCTACGTCGTGGTGGGCGGTGCGTTCGAGGGCGACCTTGGTCATAACATTCTTTACGAAAACCCGGGCAACAGCAACCACTGGCTCACCTTGTTCGTCGAAGGGGTAAAATCCAACCGAGATGCCATTGGCGCGCGTGTGCGCGTCAACGTTCGCCAGCCCGATGGCGGCACACGGGCTATCCGGACCACGGTGGGTACCGGCGGCAGTTTTGGCGCCAACAGCTTGCGGCAGGAGATCGGCTTGGGCGATGCTACCGAAATTGAATCGGTAGAAATACAATGGCCGCGGCCGGGCGTGCCTAACAGCACGTTTACCGGGCTGCAAATGGATGCGGCCTATCGCTTAAAAGAAGGGGCGACGGCTGCCGAGCCGGTTGCGCTGAAGCGGATTGTTTTTAAGAAATAAAAACCTGTCAGGTCAAAATTTCAAAAAAAAGGGGCGCACGAAGCGCCCCTTTTTTTTGAAATTTTGACCTGACAGGTTAGGAATTCACCCCACCGGCTTCCCGTTTTTTCTTCCACCAGTTCCCACGGTTGCGGCGGCGGTTTTTCGATTTATTGGATGGCGTTTCTCCGGAGCCTGGACGCGGTGAAGCGGGCTTGTTTTCCCGGAATGTGGCCTGTTGTCGTGCCGCCGGTGCGGGGCGTTTGCCATTCGGCGGTTGCAAGGCGACAGGCGCGGCGCCGGTGGGTTCGTAGGGGTGCCCGCTGGCAACGGGCACCTGCTGCCCGATCAGCTGCTGGATATCCTTGAGATAAGCGCGTTCTTCCGTATCGCAAAACGAGATCGAACTACCGGTGGCCCCGGCGCGGCCCGTGCGACCGATCCGGTGCACGTAAGTTTCCGGCACATTGGGCAATTCGTAGTTGACCACGTGGCTCAGTTCATCAATATCGATACCGCGTGCGGCAATATCGGTGGCGACCAGCACCCGGATTTCCTGGTTTTTAAAGGCGTTCAGTGCGCGCACGCGGGCTGTCTGCGATTTATTACCATGGATGGCTTCGGCGTAAATTCCGGCTCTGTCCAGGTCGCGGGCCAGTTTGTTGGCGCCGTGTTTGGTACGTGTGAACACCAGGGCTGTTGCAATAGCCGGGTCTTCGAGCAGGTATTTGAGCAGGTCTTTTTTGTCTTTTTTCTCGACGAAATAGATCTTCTGGTTAACGGTTTCCGCAGTGGTCGACTCGGGCGTCACTTCCACGTGGGAGGGGTTGGTCAGAATACCCGAAGCGAGTTTCACGATTTCGGGCGCCATCGTAGCCGAGAAAAAGAGCGACTGCCGGCGTTGCGGCAGTTTGGCCAGTACGCGGCGTACGTCGTGTACAAAACCCATGTCGAGCATGCGGTCGGCCTCATCGAGCACGAACAGTTCGATGTGGTCGAGGGTGATAAAACCCTGCTGCATCAGGTCGAGCAAACGGCCCGGCGTAGCCACGAGGATGTCCACACCGCGGCGCAGGGCATCGGTTTGGGGCTTTTGGCCCACCCCACCGAATATGACCAGGTTGCGCAGGGGCAGGTATTTGCCATAGGCGTCGATACTCTCACTGATTTGCAGGGCCAGTTCGCGCGTTGGGGTCAGGATGAGCGAACGGATACGACGGGGACCGCCACCATGCGCCGCTTGGGTACGCCCGGCGAGCAGTTGGAGAATGGGTACGGAAAAGGCCGCCGTTTTACCGGTACCGGTTTGTGCGCAGCCCATTAAATCCTTGCCTTGCAGTACAATTGGAATGGCTTGTTGCTGAATAGGTGTAGGGGTTTGGTAGCCTTCGTCGCGCAGGGCGCGAAGGAGGGGCTCGGTGAGCCCTAAATCATTAAAATTCATGTTGAAAAATTACGTGTAAAAAGGGCGAAGGGTCTTACACGTCGTTACTGTGGGGTTGTTTTTTGGGCTAAAAACTGCCTGTTTCGAGTGCAAAAGCATCTTCTTTTGTTAAATATTGGGCAAAGATAGGGGAGAAATCCATTTTTTCCCAAGGCTGAAGCCCTGGGCTGATAATTGGGAGAGAATGTTCCCCGGAAACAACAAATTCCAATTTGGGTCTTACCGTCTCCATCAAAGCATTTCTCCACCCAGGCATTTCTATGTTCAGGCATTTCTCCGCCCAGGCATTTCTTCGCCCAGGCATTTCTCCGCCCAGGCATTTATGCCTGGGAAAATATTAATCATTCAACTTCAACACCTTCAAAATGCCTCCTGCGGTACTTCCACGTTGCCGAACTGTTTCATCCGTTTTTTACCGGCTTTTTGCTTTTCCAGCAGCTTGCGTTTCCGCGTGATGTCGCCGCCGTAGCATTTGGCCGTCACGTCCTTGCGCATGGCGCTGATGGTTTCGCGGGCGATGACTTTTTGGCCGATAGCCGCCTGAATGGCGATCTGGAATTGCTGGCGCGGGAGCAATTCCTTCAGTTTTTCGCACATGCGCCGGCCCATATGCTCGGCTTTGCTGCGGTGCACGAGCGCGGAAAGCGCATCCACCTGGTCGCCGTTTAGCTTGATATCGAGTTTGACGAGGTCCGTTTCGCGGTAGTCGAGGATGTGATAGTCGAAGGAGGCGTAGCCGCGCGTGACCGATTTGAGTTTGTCGTAAAAGTCAAACACAATTTCCGCAAGCGGCATGTGGAAGGTAAGTTCCAGCCGCGTGGGTGTGAGGTAGGTTTGTTTTTGAAGAATGCCGCGTTTTTCGAGGCAGAGGGTCATGATGTTGCCGATATATTCCGGCTTGGTAATGATCTGGGCGTAGATGTAGGGCTCTTCGACCGATTCGAGCCGGTTCGGGTCGGGCAGTTCGGAGGGCTGGCGCACCAGGAAGCGTTTGCCTTTCACTTCGGTGGCGTAATAGGGGCACGTTCGGCACCGTCGTGATAATGTCCTGATCAAATTCGCGCTGCAAACGTTCCTGCACAATTTCCAGGTGCAACATTCCCAAAAAGCCACAACGAAAACCAAATCCCAGGGCTGCCGAGGTTTCCGGCTCGAAGACCAGGGAGGCATCGTTGAGTTGTAATTTTTCGAGGGAGTCACGCAAATCTTCAAAATCATCGTTGTCCAGCGGATACACGCCTGCAAACACCATGGGCTTAACTTCCTCAAATCCTTTGACCGGCTTGTCGCAGGGATTGACCACATGTGTAATCGTATCCCCCACTTTAATTTCGCGGCTGATCTTGATCCCGGTAATCACATAGCCCACATTGCCGGCTTTAAGCTCGCCGGTCACCTGCTGGCCCAGGCGAAGAATACCGACTTCTTCGGCAGCTACTTCTTTACCGGTGTTGTAAAATTTGATTCTATCGCCCTTGCGCAAGGTGCCGTTCATTACCCGCACGTAGGCCACCACACCGCGGTAAGAGTTGAACATGGAGTCGAAGATCATCGTTTGCAGGGGCGCTTCCGGGTCGCCGGTAGGCGCCGGAATGCGGTCGACCACGGCGGCCAGAATGTTGTCCACACCAATGCCGGTGCGGCCCGAAGCGGAAATAATATCTTCCCGTTTGCAACCGATGAGATCGATAATCTGATCCTGCACTTCCTCGATATTCGCTGTGTCCATATCCACTTTGTTCACGATCGGGATAATCTCCAGGTCGTGCTCCACCGCGAGGTAGAGGTTGCTGATCGTTTGTGCCTGAATGCCCTGCGTGGCGTCTACGAGCAACAGGGCGCCTTCGCAGGCCGCAATGGAACGGCTTACTTCGTAGGAAAAGTCGACGTGGCCCGGAGTATCAATCAGGTTAAACAGGTACTCCTGCCCGTCGGCCGGGTGTATGTATTGCATCTGGATCGCATGGCTTTTGATCGTGATGCCGCGCTCGCGCTCGAGGTCCATGTTGTCCAGGGCCTGGTCCTGCATATCCCGCTGGCTGATGGTATGGGTATGTTCCAGCAGGCGGTCGGCCAGGGTGCTTTTGCCGTGGTCAATATGGGCGATGATGCAGAAGTTGCGTATATTTTTCATTCTGTTGAATGAATGGGTGATTTTGTTGTTGATGCGTTGACAGCCGGGGAAAAATAAAATACGCCCCCGTTTTGGGCGCGCAAAGATAGGCTGTTTTACTGGATATTGGCGTTCGAATTAAAACTCTACATTCCGGTAGAGGGCTGCCAGGGCCAGCTCAACATCAACCGATCGAAAGTAGACCGAGTTTTCCAGATTGACCACACTGGATTCCCGCCACAGGTCGGGCGCTTCGCGGAAAAAACTGAGAATTTCCGGCGCATCCTGCCGGATCAGCACATATTCCCGGAAACTGGGCAAGCTTCGAAATTCCAAAAATTTTTGCTGCCGGTCATAGGCTTCCGTGGAGGCGGAGAGCACTTCAATGATCAGCAGCGGGTTTATGATCGCGTGGGCGTGTTGCTCGGCGGAAACCGGTTTTTCCGCAACCACTACCGCATCCGGGTACAAATAGAAATTGTAGTGCGGGAGATAGACTTTTTGGTCGCTGCCGAAAATTTCGAAGCCGGTTTTATTTTTAAAAATCTGGTCGAGCTCGGACAAAACATTGCGGGTTATCCGGTTGTGTGAAATGGTTCCTCCTGGCATGGGTCGTATTTCGCCGTTATAAAATTCATAGCGCTCCCCTGCCCGGGCCTCTGTCTGCAGGTATTCCGCTAAAGTGTATCGTTTCGTCTCACTGGCTGTCGCAGTCATCGTATCGCGTATTTTTACACAAATATACTTTTTTGCGGCCGGAATCCGGGCTTTTCATCCCTGGCCACGCAGCATTTTGGCAGTTTATTGCACCCCAAAAAGATACCGGTCCAATGACCTTCGTTTAAATTAAAATAAACATGTCAAAATTTCATTTTGCAACATTTACCCGCCTGCGCCAAGGCTCCGGCGTATTGGTTCGTTTCCTGATTTGCTTGCTCCTGCCTTTCTCCGTCACTGCACAGTCCGTTTTCGATTCACTGCGGGTAGCACACTCCGCGGAATTGTTTTTCGCCTTCGGCAAACACGACCTGAGCGCCGAAGCGGAACATACGCTCGATTCGGTAGCCGACTATTGGAACAACCGGAAGCCTGTCGTCAAACTGCGCATTACCGCGCACACCGACTCCGTGGGCAGCCTGGCAAACAACCTGGCACTCTCGCAACGCCGGGCCGGGGCCGCAAAATCGGGTTTGTCCAAACGCGGCGTACCAGCAGAAAAAATCGAGCTGGCCTACTTTGGCGAGCGCAAACCCGTGGCCGTCAACGCAACCGAGGAAGGCCGCCAGCGCAACCGGCGCGCCTCCATTGAAATTTTCACCAGCATCCCGATGGTGCCCTATTCCGGCCAGGTAAAAGATCAGCAGACCGGCGCCGGCATTCCGGCTACCGTGCATTTTTCCACCCGCAGCCGGCGCGACTCGGTGCATACCGATTCCGTCGGATTTTACTCGGTGCAGTTGCCCAAAGATTCGGTGGTAAAAATTGAAGCGTTTGCCGAAGGCTACTTTTTCAAGTCGGTCATGCAACGCATTTACGGCTCACCGGAAATGCTCCGGCGCATGCAAAACCAACCGGCCGAACTGACGCTGGCGCCGGCGAAAGTGGGCGAGAAAGCGGCCATCAATAATTTATTTTTTGTGGGAAACCAGGCCGTTCTGCTCAAATCCTCGGAACCGGAGTTGCCCAAGGTGTTGAAATTTATGCAGATCAACCCCGGCCTGGAGGTCGAGATTGCCGGCCACATCAATCACCCCGGTACAGCGCCCGAAGCCCTCGAAACCTGGGAGTGGGAACTCTCCGTCAACCGGGCCAAACTGGTGTACGAGTACCTGCTTAAAAACGGCATTGCCGCAGCCCGCATGTCATACAAAGGCTACGGCAATACCGAAATGTTGTTTCCAAACCGCGGCGCTTCCGAGGAACAACAGGAGCAAAACCGGCGGGTGGAAATACGTGTGCTGAAATGATTTACGATTTACGAAGTACGATTTACGATTATTACACCACTTCGGGATGGGAAGGTTCCATGTAGTTGAGATTTCTTCAGAAGGCATCCACTTCCCTTATCCAGTATGGTGAACCAATCGTAAATCGTACTTCGTAAATCGTAAATTCACAAATCACTACGATTTCCGCCACTTAATCGTGCAGCCCAGCGCTTTCGTTTCTTTTGTAGACACATCTTTGCCTGCGCGCAGGTCGTCGATAGCGTTCTCCAGGTATTTTTCCTTTACGGCATCGGCATCTTCGTGGTTGTCGTCGATGGCTCCGATGTAGCGCACGACGCGGTCTTTATCGAGCAGATACACGTGCGGCGTGCGGGTAGCGCCGTATGCTTTGGCAATTTCCTGGGTTTCGTCGTAGAGGTACACAAAGGGGAATTTCTTCGACTTGGCGCGTTTTTTCATGTTGTCGAAGCTGTCTTCCGGCTGGCGGTCTTTGTCGTTGGGGTTGATGGCCACGACCGGATAGCCCAGCTTCGAATATTTTTTGTGCAGGGCAATGATGCGGTCTTCGTACGCCTTGGCGTATGGGCAATGGTTGCAGGTGAAGATCAGGATGTAGCCTTCAGCCTTTTTCATGCCTGCCAGCGAGACCATTTTCCCATTGACATTTTTCAGGTTGAAATCGCGGGCAGTGTCGCCAACATGATAACCTTCGTGCACCGGCAGGGTAAACGACCAGGCCACCAGCGCCACAGCCACAGAAAGGAGGGAGAGTACTTTTTTCATAATTTTTAGACGTTTTTATTGTGTAAAACAATGCTTTTCGCGCCTTGCGGTTTTGAACCGGAAGGCGGATGATACTTACGGTGTTTTCAGCGCTTCTAAAATTGTGGACTCCAGTTCGTCGTAGTGCAGGCGTTTTTCAAAAAAACGTTCAAAGCCGCGGCCTTTGCTGACAATGAGTGTCGCCGGAATAGCGCCGGTCCATTCGGTGCTCACCAGGTCGATCCAGGTATTGGGGGTGCGTTCGTCCATGTAAACGACCGTGCTTTTCAACTTTTTCCGCTTCACGAAGGGCTTCACTTTTTTATCCACATCGCGGCTGAAATCGTTGCTGATGAGCACTACTTTCACGTTCTTCCCGGCGTATTCGGCATTTAATTTTTCAAAATCGGGCAGCTCGGCCACACAGGGCGCGCACCAGGTTGCCCAAAAATTAAGCACGTAAATCGTATCGGAATCATTGTTTTTCCAGGCCGTGATCTGGTCGGCCTTGATGTACGGGATTTCCTGGGCGGCCAGGCCGAACCCGGAAACAAGCAACAGGGCGGCAAACAGCAGTTTTTTCATAAGTCATTGCTAATAACGCCCGATTACCGGAAGTGTTTGTCTGGAATCGACAGAAGTTGCAGCCCGGGCAGTATTCTGCGACAATTTTGAAGCATGCGCCGTCTATCGACAGGATTTTACCATTTTCTGACGCCAATTTGCCCCTTTCCGCCTATTCTTGCGGCTTAAAAAATAAACCTATCTATGAAAATTCAAATCCTGACACTCGCGCTTTGCTGCATCGCACCGGCCCTGCTGCCCGCACAAAATCCCCACAATGCGACACAGCCAACAGCCAACAGCCCAAAACCAATAGCCGAATCGCACCTGAAAAATATCCGCCAACTGACCTTTGGCGGCGACAACGCCGAAGCCTACTGGAGCCCCAACAGCCAGTGGCTGACCTTTCAAAGCAACAATGCGGCCTGGGGACTGCAATGCGACCACATTTTCGCCATGGATGTAAAAAAAGCGGCAAATAACCAGGCGTACCAACCCCGCGCCATCAGTGGGGGAAAAGGCCGGACGACCTGCTCCTTTTTTATGCCTGACGGCAAAAACATCATTTTTGCCAGCACCATGTCGGCCGCCGACACCTGCCCGCCCACGCCCAACCTGCGCCAGGGCGGCAAGTACCTCTGGCCGATTTACGACTCATATGACCTGTACGTAGCCGACCTGAACGGCAAAAATGTCAAACGCCTCACCGACACCCCCGGCTACGATGCCGAAGCCGTACTTAGCCCCAAAGGCGATAAAATTCTGTTTACCAGCACCCGCTCCGGCGACCTGGAACTCTGGACGATGGACCTCGACGGGAAAAACCTGAAGCAAATCACTTTCGATCTGGGCTACGACGGCGGCGCTTTTTTCAGCCCCGACGGGTCAAAAATTGTATTCCGGGCCAGCCGGCCTAAAACCGACGCCGAGATCAACGAGTACCGCGAACTGCTCAGCCAGGGCCTGGTGGCGCCGACGAACATGGAAATTTTTGTGTGCAATGTCGACGGCAGCAACCTGCGGCAGATCACCAACCTGGGGAAAGCCAACTGGGCGCCGTATTTCCACCCTTCGGGCAAAAAGATCATTTTTTCAAGCAACCACCACTCCGAACGGGGTTACGATTTTCAACTGTTCATGATCAACGAAGACGGCTCCGGCCTGGAACAGATCACCTCGGAAAGCATTTTCAACTCCTTCCCGATGTTTTCGCCGGACGGCAAAAAATTGGCCTTCAGCAGCAACCGCAACAACGGCGGCACCCGCGACACGAATGTGTTTGTGGCCGATTGGGTGGATTAATCGCCCCTACGGGCATCGTGGAGAAATTTACCGATTTTGGCCCCAAAATGGTTACTTCTGATTCACTGGAATTTATTGTCCAACGTTTTTTTAACCCGGATGACACACCGGAAACTGACCCGGTCGGCGCAGGAAATATTAACGACACCTTCCGGGTTGCGTTTGAACAGGCGGGCAAAACCCATTCCTGGCTGCTTCAGCGGCTCAACCACCAGGTATTCACCGACCCGGAGGCAGTCATGCACAATATCCGGCTGGTGGCAGCGCACCTGAGCCGGCAGCCAGATTTTCCATTGGCCGTACCCGCCCCGCTCCCGGGCCTCGATGGGCGCCTGCTCCAGCGCGATGCGGCCGGCAACTACTGGCGCGTATTTCCATTTTTTGAAAACACGTATGCGCCGGAGCAATTGCCCGATGCCGCCGTGGCGTTTGAAGCCGCGTCGGCGTATGGCCGTTTTTTAGGGGCTTTGCGGGACTGTTCCGCCGAAAATATTCGCGAAACCATTCCCGGTTTTCACGATACCGACCGGCGCTGGGAGCAGTTTCTGGCGACAGTCCGGGAAGATCCCGCCGGCCGCGTAATCGGTGTTTCTGCTGAAATTAAATTGTTGCACGACCTGAAACCCGTTTTTGACGAAGTCAGCAGCCTGAAACGGTCGGGCGCGCTGCCGCTTCGCGTGGTGCACAACGACACCAAGGCCGGCAATGTTTTGCTTGACACTGCTACAGGAAAAGCGGTGGCAGTGATCGACTGGGACACGATAATGCCCGGGACGGTGCTATCCGATTTTGGCGATATGGTGCGCAGTTTTACACCCGATGTTGTGGAGGATGTGGCCGGCCCGGTACACTTGCGCAAAGAAATACTGGATGCCCTGACGCATGGATTTCTGGAAACAACTGAAGATTTTCTGACGGACACCGAGCGCAGGCATCTGCTGTTAGGCGCCCGGTGGATCATTGGAGAGCAGGCGTTGCGTTTTTTGACCGATTACCTGGCCGGCGACCGCTACTACAAAATCCGGTACCCGGAGCACAATCTGGTGCGGGCGCGGAATCAGCTGGCCCTGTTTGCGGAACTTTAAGAAAAAGATTTTTCAATAAAATTTGGAAAAGCGCAGTTATTCCTTGCCCTTAAACGCCAGGGTAAATACGGTGGATTTCACACCTTTTTCATCCAGCGAGTACATATTCCCTTTTTCGACGTACAGGGTGCGCAGTTCATCGGCACGCAAATTTTCGTCGTGAAACAGGTCGACACAAACGAGGCTGCCATCGTACAGGGCCATGACGTCGGGGACCAGCGTATGGCCAACCACGATACGTTTGACGCCGGCAAAGGCAAGTGCTGCGTCCATTTCCTCCCGGCTGATTTTATTCTTGGCGGCGCCGCGAAACCAGAGCACGCCCACTTCGGGATGAAAGACATATTGGGCAAGGGAGTCAACAATTTCGCCATAGTTGACGCCCAGATACCGGCGGGCGATGTAATTCAGATCGCTGATGCGAAGTGTGGACGCCGCCACATAGGGGCTGATGCCGCCATGGCAAAAGGCGAAGTCGCCAATTTTTACAATCGCGTTTTTGGTGCGCAACCAGCGACCGAGTTCGGAATGATCATCGTACCACAGATTGTAGGTTTCGCCGATCAATTGGGCATTTTCCATGTATTTATTGCGCACGTAGCCGTATTCGCCGCAGAGGTTCATGGCTTCGTGGTTGCCGAGGATGAAATGGATGTTCCCACCGGCTTTCTCCGCTTCCGATTCCAGTTTGTAAATCAACCAAAGGCATTCGGTCACATTGGTCCCGCGGTCGAAAAAATCGCCGATCAAAACCAGGTGGCCATTGCCAAAGGTCCAGTTGAAGTTGGCGTCCATAACCCGGGCGCCCTGCAGGATACGTTTGAAGGCTTCGAAATTCCCTTCAATATCGGAAAGTACCAGCATGCGGTCGGGGAGGGAAAAGCGGTCTTTGTCGACTTTGAGCTTGTCTTTGAGCGTAAACGAAAAAGCATCACCGGTTTCCGGCACGACGCATTTCAGTTTGACTTCTTCCCGTTTTGTATAATATTTTACCCGGACAACGAGGCCGGTATCGACTTTTTCAACCGTTTTAACCACAATATTTTTACCGCGGTAGAAAACATGAGGGCCGTCTGCACCTGCCTTGGATTTGTCAATCAAAGGATCGCCGGCATAAACCTGACTGGTGAGGGATACCAAAAGCGCAATAAACAGAGATTTGAAAGCCATGCAAAAAGAAATTAGTTGAAAGCG
Source organism: Lewinellaceae bacterium (assembly GCA_016716135.1). Classification (GTDB taxonomy): domain Bacteria; phylum Bacteroidota; class Bacteroidia; order Chitinophagales; family Saprospiraceae; genus M3007. The sequence goes on from JADJWX010000006.1 coordinate 187,529, forward strand.
GATAATGTATTAACGCCGGATTGGCAGAATTGTCACAAGCGACCGGACTGGTCCCCCGTTTATGCAGGCAAGAACACGGAAGTGGTGCGCAAATATAATTCTTTTTTTTAGGTGACCAGTTGCCTGCATAAACGCCCGGACAAAAGGAAGATGGCTGTTTTGGAAATTTAATTTGGATTACGCGGCATTCCTTCGACCAACTATTTTGGGGAAACATTGACAGTTTCTTGACAAAAACACCTTCGGCAATTGGTTTCTTTTAAAATTTTTATCGGCTTATCCGGCTGGCTGGGTAATTTGCCGCCAAACAAATTTGCACGGTTTATGCGAAAACTTGCCGCGAAACGGATTTATCCGGTCGCTTCTGATCCGGTTGAAAATGGGGTGGTAATCACCGATGATTCAGGAAAAATCCTTGCCATTGAACGCCAGTCGCAACATGACCCAGCCAGCCTCGAACAGGTTGACGGAGTTTTGGTCCCTGGATTTATTAATACCCATTGTCACCTGGAGTTATCGCACATGAAGGGCATGGTGGATACCGGCACCGGGTTGATCCCTTTCATCACCAGTGTCGTTACCAAGCGCAACCTGCCCGCTGAAGTGATCGCCGACGCCATTGAGCGCGCCGAACAAGACATGCTGGATGCCGGCATTGTGGCCCTGGGCGATATTTCCAACACGACCGACACGTTTGCCGTGAAGGCCCGGGGGCGCATGCGGTATCACACATTTGTGGAAGTGTTTGATTTTTTGCAGGATGCTAATGCGGAAAAAACGTTTGCCGCCGGCATGGCGGTGTATGAAAAACTCCAACCGGCGCCCGGCAGCACACGTTCGCTGGCGCCGCATGCGCCCTACTCGGTCAGTCCCGGATTGTTTGAAAAAATAAATGCTGCGAATCCGGCCTCCGGTGGCGTTACCAGCATACACAACCAGGAAACGCCGCCTGAAAATGAACTGTTTGAACGGGGCAGCGGCGCGTTTTACGATTTTTACAAACTGTTCGATGTTTCGCTGGAACATTTTCGGGCATCGGGCAAACCCTCCATATTCTATGCTTTGCAACATATGAACCCGGCGCTCCGGAGCTTATTTGTGCACAATACCCTGAGCACGCCGGATGACATTCGCGCTGCCCAGGCCTGGAGCCCGCATACGTTTTGGGTAACCAGTCCGAACGCCAATTTGTACATTGAGAACCGGATTCCGAATTACCAGTATTTCCTGGATGCCGGCGCCCGCGTCACCATCGGTACCGACAGCCTGACTTCCAACTGGCAGCTTTCCATTTTGGAGGAAATGAAAACGATTGCACGATATCAGAGCTATGTGCCGTTCAGCCAACTGCTTCGTTGGGCGACCCTAAACGGCGCCCAGGCGCTGGGTTTTGAAGATACATTGGGTAGCCTGGAGGCAGGGAAAACTCCGGGGGTCCTATCGCTGGAGGGTTTGGATGCGAAAGAACAGCTTGGCGCCAGGGCTTCCGTGCGGCGGCTGGTTTGAAACAAGGGCGACCGCGAGGGTCGCCCCTACACCGGGTAAATTTATTGGCCCGGTGCTTGCACGCTTCGAATATTCAGACTTATCTTTGCGGCCCACCAAGCGAAAAGGTATCGTGGCCGAGGGGTTAGGCACAGGTCTGCAAAACCTGCTACAGCGGTTCGAATCCGCTCGATACCTCAACAGAAAATCAATGCCGCCGTAACGAAGGGTTCGTTGCGGCGGTTTTTTTGTTTTAGGTTTTGTTTCCGCCCAAGAGCGCGTTAGAACTCCCAGCTTTTCCCTCTACGCAGGCGAACGCCCCGGCTCCGCCACCCCCAGCGCCCGCAAGTGCTGCTTCGCCTGCTCCAGCCCGTAGTGATAGGCCCAGGGCGGGCCATCGCACCAGGCCATGCGGTAAGCCTGCTCCGCCGCCTCCCTGGCCGCTTCGGTATGGCCCGCATCCCGCTCGATTTGACAAAGTACATTGAAGGCATCGGCGTGAAAAAGCGGATACGGCCCCCGCCCGGCGTACTCCCAGACATCGCTCAGCAGCGCGCGGGCCTCCTGTGGCTTGCCCTGCTGCCGGGCCAGCTCGGCCAGGGCGATGAGGGCCGGTAGTTCCTCCTCCACATAGTTGATGGCGCGCGCGCGGGCCAGCGCGTGGTGCAGCCGCTCGTGCGCTGTGGCTTGATCGTCCAGCGCCAGGGCTGCCTGTGAGCGCCGGGCGGCTTCGGCGGCTTCGCGCAGGCGGCCGGAGAAGCGCCGGGCATCGGAAAGGTTGCCGAGGCCGATGGCTACACTTTTTTTTACATCTTGTATTTCTCGAATTTCTATGCTTTTTTCATAAAAATAAACGCTTTTGCCCGGCTCGCCGCTGGTTTTATAGGCCAAGGCAAGTGCATTGAATGTAAAGGCTTTGTCGGCATCTTTGCTTAATCTGGGCTGTTGGTCCAATCCATCGGGAAACAGTTTTTCCAACAATTCCACCCGCTGCCGGTTGCTGCCCAGGCGCCACAAGGTGGCCTTGTCAATTTTTCCATAAAACAAATCATACGCCTCATCATACTTCCCCATCCCGACCAAGGTATGGTACAGCTCGATGGCCGGAGTGAGGTCTTCGTAGATATTTACTTTTAAATAATCGTCCACCTTGGGGGCGGCATCGAAGTAGCCGTGCAGGGCCTGATACGCCTGTGCGCGCTCGGCATCGCCGGCGAGGGTCCAGGATACGCCCCGCACCACGGGGTGGAGGTCGTAGCGGTCGCTGCGGCGGTCCCAGCCCAGCAGGCCGCGGTCTTCCAGTTGGGTGAGTACGGCATCCAGGACGGCGGAGTCGGCGCAGGGCTTACCGGCGCCGCTGCATACCGCCAGCAATACCTCATACTGTGTGGGCATGCGGAAGGCGGCGATGGTTTGCAGCACCTTGAGTTCGGGTTCGCTCAGGCCCTGCAAGGCGAATTTCAATACATGGTGTTTTGCTTGCACCAGTTTCAACTCGTACGGATTGAAATCCGGGTTTTCGGTCCGCCAGCGCTCGAAATCGCCGCGGGCGCGGCGGTCGCGGGCTACCTCGCCGGCCAGGGCCTGCAAGAGCAGGGGGTGGCTGCCGAAGCGATGGAACAGGCGCAAGAGTTCGTCGCGCGTACCTGTGCAGCCGAAGTGTCGCCAAAGTTCGAGCGCGTCGCCGTCGTTCAGGGCTTTGAGAAATCTGGCAGCGCAATGCGGCAGCGGGTCGCCGTTGAGCATTTGCAAATCGAAGGGGTACAGGCGACTGCTGACCAGGAAACGGCTGGCGCGTACCCGGGTCAGTTTGCGCAGAAAGCCGGCGCGCGGGTCGGCGGTTTTGCGCAGGCGGTGGCCGTCGAGGAAGGTTTGGCGTTGCGATTCATCCAGGCCGCGTTTGGCCGCCATAAAATTGGCGGTGAAGCGGTCGTAATCGTCGTCGGCGAGGTAGGCAGCATCCATGCGGGCGTAAGCGATGAGGATGCGCTCGAGGCCGTCCAGCACCACGAGATGGGGTTCGCGGTCGAGTATGTCCAACAGTTGTTGCTCGCGTTCGGGGGCGGGTATGGTTTGTAGTGCTTCCGGCGCCCGGCGGCTCACATAGGCCAGCAGCCGGATCACGAAGTTTTCAAAATAAGCGTCGCTTTCGTAAAAACTCCACCAAAAGCGCCCCGCCATGGGCTTCCACTCCTGGGGCGCGTGGTGCTGAAACCAGGCCCAGGTCAGCGCGCTCTTGCCCATGCCGCCGATGGCTATCACATTGAAGATGCGGACATCCGCCAGGCCTTTCTGGCCGGTGATCCAGTCGGTGAGTATATCCAGATCCGCGTGGCGGCCGATGAGGCCCGTGGTTTGCGAAAGCGTGTAGGGGTGGGCGATATACGGCTCGGGTGGTGCCGTGAGCGGGTGCACGTAGTGGTATTGGGGCGGGGTGTCGGGCTGTGCTGCTTTCCAGGCATCTTTGAGTTGTGTCAAGGCCTGGATGGCGTGGGCGCGCAGGTCTTCGGGGTTTTTGAAAAAGGCTACGACGCGCTCCTTGCCTAATTTTTCTTTGAACTTTTTTAATTTTTCAGCACCGTCGCCGGTTTCCACGTCGGCGGCTTTCAGGTCGTGGTCCTCGTGCATGAAAAAGATCAGTCGCGGGATGTCGTTCTTTACGGCGCGCCGGTATTCCATTTCGGTGATGGAAATTTTCTCCGGGTTGTCGCGATCGGGCACAAAGCCGTAGCGGTGCGCGAAGATGCCGATGTACACGTCGGCCTGATCCACCAGGCGCAGCGATACTTCTACGGCATCGGCGTTTTCGGCTGTGAGGTTTTCCATCATTTCCGAGGCAAAAACGCTTACGCGTTGGCAGGCGCGTTCCACCTGCTTGCGGTGTTCCGGCAGGTCGCGGGCGGTGCTGGAAATCATGGCTTTTTTGATTTCTTGTAATTCGGGCATAGCGGGTGTTTTTCCAAGTGGTTTTAGAAATGCATGGGTAAATATAATGCGAAGGCTGCGGCATTTGGAATTTGCACTGTCTTTAGCCGAGCCGCGACCTACCGCTATAAAAAATGCACAAGCCCAAAGGATGTACGCCCTTCCAGGTGTACATTGAGATGGCTTCTAAGCACCACTAAGTTTTCACTAAGTTCATAGGGTGATTTTAGTGTTTTTAGTGCGCTTAGTGTTGAAAGAATAACTTATAAGACAGCCTCGTGTTTTTTTTAGCAAAAGACCCAAAACGCGCCGGCTGGAATACAGGAATCAGGATTGTTCCATTTTTTGTTCGAAGCTGAGCACAATAAACTCCGCCGGCCGGGTAACAGCAATTTTTACCGAAACCCGCATAATCCCGTCAAGGATATCTACAGGGGTCATCGTGATGCCCAAGCCCACGTCGACACTAAACGCCTCTCCGGGTGTGGCGCCAGCCAGCGCGCCGCTTTTCCAAATATTCATCAGGAAATTAGCGATCAGGGCCTTAACGTTTGTCCAGGTGGCAGCCGTATTTGGCGCAAACACGTAGGGTTCGATAGCGTATTTGATCGATTGTTCAATAAAAATGGCTGTACGCCGGACGCTGATATAGCGCCAGTCCTGGCTATTGCCATCCATGGTGCGGGCGCCCCACACGAGTACGCCTTTTCCCGGGAAGGTGCGAATGGCATTGACCGATTTACCATCGAGTGGAACGTTGAGGTTTTCCTGCTCCGCGTTGGTTAGGTTAATCACGGGCCCGGTTACGGAGGCCATACCGACATTTGCCGGGGCCTGAAAAACGCCGATGGTGTTGTCTATGGTCGAATAAATACCCGCCATCGCGCCACTTGGCGGCAAAATATTGATCGCTTGCCGCATCGACTCCAGGATGGCCCGGTAGAGGGGACTGACTTGCAACAGGCCCTGATGCAGCATATTGGCGGCGGCGGCATCTGTTGCAGGATTATTTGCCGGTATTTTATCCAACTCCGCTGCCAGGGAAGCCGCCTGGCTCGCATTAATCTGCCCGTTGTTTTTTGCTTCATCCGCCGCTGCCCGCAACAGCCCCACCAGTTCGGCATTTTTAGCCGGATGGATGTTTTGGAAAGATAACTCGTCCATACCAGTGATCGTTGTGTGCAGGTAAGGGTAATACGCAGCCCCCCACTGCAAGGCATCGGTCCTGATATTTTCACGAAAAACCGTCACAAGCTGTTCGGTGGCAGGATTTTGTATGTTTTCAAACGGCATCGGAACATCCAGAATGGCAAACCGGCCTCTCATCATTTTACAATGATCCAGCATGGCCTGCTGAATTTCCGCGCATTCCTTTTTATCCAGTAAAACAGCATCGGGAATGACCAGCATCGTCGGCTCGGGCTCCTTGAGCAGGCTGCGTATTCCAAGCGCGGTCACTTCGCCGGTTGGCTTGCCCCGGGCATCCAAAACCGGTGCTTCGCCATCAAAATCGGATTTTTTGACCCCGCCGTTGAAATCGCCGACCGAAACCACGTAGCAGTCAGACCCGCCGTTTGCAAAGAAAAATTTCATGCTGTAATAAAGTAGAAAACGGCCCGCCGGTTGGCTCAATTTATAGGTCGAATCGGCACAGGCGGCAATGTTAAAGGTGATGTGCGGAGCGCCACCGAAATAGAGCAGGAACTCGCCAAAAGAAGAAAGGCGGGTAGGGCTGTTTTTCAAACTTTTGCCGTTTCGGAGCGCTTTTTCAGTGTATCCGATAAAGGCAGGCACCGCCGTGGGCACAGGAACAGCCGAATTGGGGAAAGCATTTTTCTCTTCAATAAATACGCCCGGTGTTGTAAATTTTTTTGCCATAAAGATCGAGGTGCTACTGTAAAACGAAGGCGGTCTAAACAAATGGAATAGCCGCAGTAAAACAAATATAGCCCGGCTTTTAAACATGCCGGGGCCGACAGGCACGTTCCAGCCTGTGGCGCACCGATTCCTGAGAATCCTTGAATGACGGGAGAATACAGTAGCGCCTGCGTTAAACTTACCTAGAAGTGGCATAAGAATTGCAAAATGCTACGTTGTTCATAGAACACACGCTGACTTTTTTAATACCAGGCTAATAAATATCGTCAAATCATGCCTGAAAACCGAGATAATACACTTACCGACCTAAAGGCGAATCTTGACCATTTCAAAAAAATGGTTGACCAGTTCCATCAGGACGATGAACGGCGCAGGCATACGGAATCCGAATTGGCAACAATTCGATCAAGCCTGGAAGAACTGCGGAAAAAATCATCGAATGGATCGGGGCAACAGATGCTGCAAGACGATCTGGCAACGTTGAGCCGGCAGCAGCAGGCCATGCAGGAAAACGTCTCGTTTTTGAATCGCCAATGGCAAGCCATGCAACAGGCCCTGGATGAGTTGGATAACCGGGCGGAGTGGCTGTTTACCCGGCAAGAGCGCTGGCGCATTATTTTCTCTACCCTGGTGGCTGTATTGATGCTGGCAGTCGCCGTACTTTTTTTTCGTTCGTTCAGTATTCCGGCCAAAGCGTCGGCAATTGCCACCAAAAACGACACTGCGAACAATCCTGCTTATGCCGCATTGCAGCCCACAGATTCTATTTCAGTAAGCCAGAATTCCGATCCTGAACCCGCTCAGCTGAACGCCACTGCAAACCAACCCGACCCGGCCCAACAGCATTCCGCAAAACTCCTGGCGCCGGAAAAAGCGGAAAATCTGATAAAACTCCGTTCCAAATACGCCCTGACGTATTTGAAGCAAGCCAACTTCGAACGACTGGCCGCCAAATATATTCACCCGGAAAAAGGCATTCACTTCTATCCTGCCGGGCTCAAAGCAGCCGGGCAAGCACTCCCCGTGCAATCGCTTAAAAATGCCATGTTTAACCCCGTGAAATATGATTGGGGAAAAGTTTCGACCGATGCGCCGTCCATCAAAAGCGGGTTTATCCAATATTACAAAACCTACATTTATGACGAAGATTTTTTGACGGCCTCCAGTGTACGGTTTAATGAAATTGCCTTTCCTGGCACATTCAACCTTTCCGCAGCAGGCATTGCGCACCGCTTTCCCGGCTGTATTTTTACGGAATACCGCAAAGGCGCTTCCAGTTTGATCCTGGTTTTTGAACAGGCTGCCGGACCGGGCGTTTGGTACCTGGTTGGCGTCATTCACAACACGTGAACCTGTTGCGGCTTTTTAAATAAAAATGGGCCATCCCGATAATTCAGGATGGCCCATTTTTTTTGATTAAAACAAGCTTACTCCACCACCAAGCGCCGCGTGAGCGCGCCTTTCGCATTCGACAGGCGCAGCAAATACGCGCCCGAAGGCAAGCGGTTCAGGTCGATAGAAAACGTTCCTTTAGCCACACCGATTTCAAGCGACTCCCGGGCAACAACACGACCCAACAGGTCCAACACCGTCACCACATAACTGCCGGGCTCAAACTGATCAACGCCCAGATAAGTCCAGCCCGTCGTCGGGTTCGGAAACAGGGTCAGCCGGCCCGCCAACTGTGGCTCGGCAGTGCCGGTAATGATCGAAACCATTACCTCGTCCGTGCTTTCGCAGCCGCCGGCGTTGATCACCGTCACGGAGTAGGTGCCCGACTGGCTGACCGAAATGGTCTGCGTGGTTGCACCCGTGCTCCAGAGGTACAAATACCCTGCACCGGCGCCCGCATCGAGCACGTAGGTAGCCGGAGCCGTCAGGATGGTATCGCTGCCGAGATCAACCTCAGGCGCAGGCAAGGCGACGGCTGTATAGGTCACTACCGAGTCGCAGCCAAACATATTCAGGTAGCCGAACGAAATCGACTGACCGGCCGAAAGCAAGGTGCCGTTGACGTCAACCTGCTCACCCGGGCAAACATCCACCGTCAGGCTGTCCGACGTAGTGGGCAGCAGCGTCACCGTTACCGCGTCGTTGGCCACACAACCAGCCGTATTGGTTACCGTCACGGTGTAGGTTCCGGCTTCGGTAACTTCCACGGTTTGCGTCGTTGAGCCATCGCTCCACAGGTAAGCATCGTAGCCGGCGCCCGCATCGAGTTCAAAACTTTCACCCGGGCAACCCGACAAGCTGGTTTGGGCCAGATCAAACGTGCAGTACGGCGACTGGTAGCCCAGTTTTTCCGGCAAGCCGAAAATGTACAGGCGGGTGGTTTTCCCGGTCAGTTCGATACTCCCGTCAGCTGCCGGACTGGCAATACCGAAGTCGTTGTCGTTCACCACAGCGATGGTGCTGTCGTTGAGGATCGTCAGGCCTTCCGGCTTGTCGTGCGAACGGTCCCAACCGGCTTCGAGCAGGTCGAGTACCAGTTCTTTTTGGATAACATTTACGCCAAAAGCCGCCAGGTTGGCAGCCGTGCCGACTTGCTCCAGGGTCTGGCCGTTGTAGTCTTCCGTCATCAAAGGCGTGGCCGCGGAGATGTCGATTTTGTAAATATTTTTCACATTCCAGCCGTTGCGCTCGGCATGTTCCACCAGCAAAAACTCCGTGTTGTTGACGGCTACAAGGTCGCCGATTTTCCAGTCGCGGGTCCGAATCTGGCCGGTGCCCGGGTTGATTTCATAAGCAAACTGGCGAATTTCGTCCGTTTTCGGGTCAATTTCCACCATGCGCAACAAACGGCCCGAGTTGCCGGCAGCCGTATTCGGGTTGTCGGCGGGACTTTGGATAAAGGCGTAAATTTTACCGTTCGGCGTATAGGCCACCCCTTCAAAACCGCGGTTGGCGCGGCGTTTACCGACCGCAGCCGGCAGGGCAGCATCTTCAGTCTGGGTCGGGAACGGCGTATAGCGCTTGACCACCTCCAGCGTGGATTTGTTCAATTTCCATACCGACGCGCCGTATTCGTCGCAAATCCACAGGTTGCCCTCGTTGTCTTCCACGATACCTTCGCTGTCGAGGCCCCAAACGTCGGGCGTCAGCACAACAGGCGTCGTATCAGCCCAGGCAGTTTCACCCGTAGCGCCGGCGCCGGTCGGAAGGGGCAGTCCTGAAACCGCGGTGCCGCCCGGCCGCAACACTTCCTCGACGCTTTGAATCGTCCAGACACCGTTTTCGGCTTTGAACCGGGTGATCTTGGGCGCATAGTCGGGCTTCGGGAACAGCAGGGTCGTGCCGGTAGCGTTCGGGTGGTTGCCCGCGTCGGCATTCGGGCCGCGGTCGCCGATGGCGTAAAACTCCCGGTCGGTGCCCGGGATGTAGTGCAAGCCGGAAATACCGCCTTCGAAAATCGTCTCGCCGTTCACATCCACGATCGGCAAGGTCGGCGTGTAGTCGTAGGTTTCGCGGACAATTTCGTCGTTGTTGGCGCGATCCAAATCGATCTGGAACACCGTAACCGTGCCGCTGATCTCGTTGGACAACAACAACAGGTTGCGACCGTTCGGGCTTTCGGCTTTCGGCACAAACACCAGCCCTTCGGGACCCAGGTCGCCCAGATTCCGGGTGTTGATGTATTGCACAAACTGCGGATTTTCCGGATCGGTCACTTCATAGGCCATAATCCCGCCGATACGCTCCAGGGCGGCAAAGGCAAACTGGCGACCTTCGATGTCGGCCACAATTACTGCCTCCGGCTCAGGGCCCTTGTCGTCGCTGCGGTTTTTAAACTGGATGGAAGCGCCGTTGCTGGCGTTGAACGCACTGCCCCAGGTGGGGTCCTGTGCGGTGATAAGTTCGAGGTCGCTGCCGCTGTCCCAAACCGGTTCGCCCGTTGCCAGGTTCCAGATGGTGATGGAGCGACCGCCGAAGGCGTAAATTTCATCGTAATCGCCGTCGCCGTCGGTATCGCCGGAGGCGGTGGTTATGTTCAGGCGGCCCAGCATTTCATCTTTTTGCAAAAAACGCGCATCGGGGAAAGCGGTGGGGTCAAGGGTGATGTCCTTCAACCGCTCGGGTTCGATAAGCGGGTCGTATTCGCGCGCATCACCTTCGTTGGCCGTGATGGCGTAGGTAACGCCGCCCGCTTCAAAACATTCAATCGCGTCGGGCATGTACGTACCCTTAATGTTCCAGGGGCAAAAAAGAGTTCGCCGCCCCGGTCGGAAGCGTCGAGCAGGCCGGACAAGCTATTGTGATTTTTATAGCCCAGTGGCCGGATTTCCGACACCACCAGGTTTTCCAAATCGATGATGGCCAGCGCATTGTTCTCCTGCAACGATACGAGCGCCGTTTTACCGTCGGGGCTCACGCAGATGTACTCCGGCTCGAGGTCGGAACCCACCGTGGCGTTAGGACCGAAAATGCGCACGCCCGCAGCGCGCAGGTCGTCGATCTGGCTGTCGAAACTTTCAAACGTAATGGTCGTCACGTCAGCATCGCTGATCGAGGCTGCGCCGGCGCCCAGGTCGACAACGCTAACCGAACCAAGCGGGTCGATCGAATAGTCGGTGGAAGGTTCGCCTTCGTTGGCCGTTAGCACACGGGAGCCATCACTGGTAAAAACTACCATATCGGGCAGGTTGCCCACGTTCACGCTGTTGACGAAGTTGCCATTGGTGTCGAAAAACACCACTTTGCCGTTTTCGGCTGTCGTGTTGCCCTGAACGGCAGCAGCTACCAGGCCGTCGTGTACATCCACGGAATTGATGCCGCCGCCGTAAGCCGACATGTCCACACTGGAAACCGGCACCGGGAACACCGGATCGGTAAGGTCTACGATGTCGAGCGTATTTTGGGTAATGTTGGTGGAAAACAAGCGCCGGGAAACCGGATCATACGCGGTTATTTCAGCAGAGCCGCCGGCCGGGTTGGGGGCAAAACTCTTCAAATGCGTGAGCTGGATAAACGGATTGCTCTGTGCTACAGGGGCCAGGAGATCGTTGTCGGCGATCTGAATGACCGTTTCTGCAACGGCGCCCGGCAGCACATCGGAAGCAGGGTCAAAACCGAGGATCAGGTAACGGCCGCCCGTAAGGGCGCCATTGTCCGGCAGGTCGAGTGTGACCGATACCGTATCGGTCGAGTTAGCCGGGATTTGCGCTGTGGCGGAAACCAGCACGTAGTCGGACCCGGACGCTGCGGTGGAAGCATCAAGCGCTTGTACGGTGACCGAGCCGTCGCGGCCGGATTTTTCCACAGCAATTTTACCGTCACTTCGCCGTCTCCTTCGGTGTAGTGGACCAGATCGTCGGTAAATCTTACGACCGGGGCGGATTTCAGGTTGAAAACGGCAAGCGTGCCGCTCAGTTCGTTTGCGGTGATCACGTACGACTGGCCGTCGGGACTGTCGGCGGCGGCGATGAAAATCACACCCTCCGGACCATTATCGCCGGCGTATTGGGTGTTGTCGCGCGAGTTTTTGTAGTCAACAAATACAGGAGTGGCGGGGTCGGTCACATCGTACACCATGACGCCGCCGATGCGTTCGAGGGTGATAAAAACATAGTTATGACCATCGATGGTAGCCATCGCAAGCCCTTCGGGTTCGGGGCCTTTGGCGCGGCTGCGGCCTTTGAAGCCGTTGCCTTCGTTGTCGGCATTGAAAATGGGAGCCGTGTAGGGATCTTCAAACGTGATTTTTTCAAAATCGTCGCCGCTGTCGTAAACGAGTTCTCCGGTGGCAGCATTCCAGATGGAAAAGGAGCGCCCGCCCACGCAGTACAATTCGTCGAAGTCGCCGTCATTATCCGTATCGCCCTGGAGGTTTGAAATGCGGAAACGGCCCATGTTGTGGTTTTCCTGCAAAACCTGGGCATTGGGGAAGGCGGTGGGGTCGAGGGTCACGCTGCCTACGGTGCTGCGTTCGTTCAAACCGTCGTATTCTTTCTCGTCGCCCTCGTTGGCGGTGATCAGGTAGGTGTTAGCACCTACGGAGTAATTCGCAAGGGCGTCCGGAATGTAAAATCCTTTGAGCGGGAAATTGGCGATGTGCACGATGCCGCTCTGGTCGGACAAATCGAGGCCGTTGCCAAAAGCGCTGTAGTCTTTGGCGCCCAAAGGCCACACATTGGTAAATACTTTGTTTTCAATGTCGAGTTCGGCAATGGCGTTGTTTTCCTGCAAGGTCACCCATGCAGTATTGCCGTCGGCCGACACGCTGACATACTCCGGTTCGAAATCCTGACCAACCGAACTGCCGGGAAACAACAGCCGCACACCGGCAGCCTGGAGCGCAGCGGCCTGGCCGTCGAAGGCGCTGAACGACAGCACCGTCACATCGGCCTGGCTGATATTGGCCGCGCCGGCGCTCAGATCGATGATCGAGACGCTGCCTTCCGGGTCCACGGTGTACGCGTCGTTGGGCTGACCTTCATCGGCGGTGAGCAATTTGCTGCCGTCGGGGGTGAAGGTGATCATGTCGGGCAAAGCGCCTACCGTCACCTGGTTCAGAAAATTGCCGTCGGTGTCGAACAACACCACGGAACCGTTTTCCTGTTCGTTATTCAAGCCGGAAACGGTCACGGCTACCAGGCCGTTTTTCACCGCCACACTGGTAATGCCGGCGCCGTAGGCGGCAATGCTGACCTGATTTACCAGAGCGGGAGACAAGGGGTTGGAAAAATCTATGATATCGAAGGCTTTTAAACCCGTGCTGATGGCAAACAGCCGTTGCGAAGCGGGATCGTGCGCCACGATTTCAGCCAGACCTTCGGCGTTTGAAGGGTTGTCTACCGTGTAACGCGATACAAATTCAAGTTCAACCGCACGGGTGGCAACCGGCGCTTTGCGGTCGTTGTCGCGGATGTACACGGTGTAAAACGGATTGCCCTCAATCGATACGTTTTGCGCGTTTTCAAGCGCCAAAACCAGGTATTCGTCCTGCTCCGCTTCCGTATCGTCATTGACGGGAATTTCCACTTCCACCATGCCGCCCTGGCTCAGGTCGAGCGTGGTGACCGCCGCGAAGGTGATGTCGGCGCCGTCCGCCGTGCTGAACACGCCGGTTTTAACCACGAGGTCTACCGTAGCGCCGGCTGCCGGATTTTCCACCAGAAGCGTCACCGTCGCTGAACCGCCGTCTTCCGAAACGGAAACGAAGCGGTTGGCAAAGGAAACCCGGGGCGTAAAGTTGAACGCGAAGTTGTACGGGCTGAGCATGGTGCGTCCGTCGGTATCGGTCAGGCCATCAACCGTGAGCGTGTAGTCCTGGCCGATTGTAAACGGCGGGTTGAACGTAAGCACCACCGTGTTGGCTGCAGTAAGTTCGGCGGTTTGCAGACCGGTAATGCCGGTGTAGTTTGCCACGTCGGTTGCCGATGCGGCGTCGAGCGCATTGTTGAACACCAGTTCGATGGTTGTGCCGGAGGTTACCGTCGCCTGGGTTACCTGGGGCGGGCCGGGGAAATTCCAGGCCGGCCAAACTTGCGCCGGAGTACCGCCGCCCACGCCGTTCCAGTTGGCCGGGTCAAGAATGGCGGCGCGCAGTTCGGATGCAGTGCCCGTTTGCGGCCCCGAGTAGTAGGCATTTACGGTGTTGCCGCCGGTATTGCCCGGGGCGGTGCTGAGGCTGATCGACGAAACGCCGTCGATCAGGCCGGCGGGCAGTTTGGACAAACTGCCGCTGCAGGCGGTATGGGCGCCCGTGACCCAGTCGTTGGAGCTCAGCGCAGTGATGTAGGCCGGCGTTTCAGGCACGCCGGTGTACACGATCATCTGGTCGCCACCCGAGCTAAGGCCGAAGGTAGACCCGCTGACCGTGCCGATGCTGGCGGCCCCGGCATCGTTTTGCACGACGAAAACCGTACCGGCGGGTACCATTTGGGCGGGCGCCGTCCAGGTAATACCACCCGGACACTGCGGCTGCATGTTGTCGGTGTATTTGGCGTCGGTCATGCGGATTTGGGTGCCGGGTAAAATATTGACGAAGGTGAGAAAAGCAACCTCATCTTCTGTTCCGGTCGCGTTCATGCGGTAAGCGACGGGCACGATGTCGCCCAGCTGGAAAACCGTTTGGGGTACGATCGTGGTAAACGTTACGAACTGCAGGTCTGCAACAGCATTGTTGGAAGTATCTTCAACCATGCCGCCCAACAGCGCCAGGTAGTATGTCTGGCCATTGGCCAGGGGCGCATCGGGCTCGATGGTGATGGTGCGGCCGGCAAAGCTGCCGCTGAAGGGTAGGGGAGCGCCGGCAGCGTCGTCGAGGCGCAGTTCGACAAGTGCGGGTATATCGGCGTTGGTGATGGGAGCGTCGGATACCAGGCGCACGTCTTCGCTGAACGTAATGGCAGGCTGTACGGTGACGGGGACATCCATAGTGCCATTCAGCGGTGAAAAACTGACGATTGGCGGGTTGGTATCGGCGCCGAGGGTGTTGGCGTCGAGTGTCAGGTTGTCGAAACGGTTGTTGCCGACCGTGCCGCCGGCGCCTTGTTCAAACGTGATGCGAATTTTAAAATCCGGGTTGTCGTTTACATCGGGGATGGCGGAAAAGTCGAGTGTTTGCAGTGTGGGGTCTCCGTTGACGGGAAACAGCTGGGTAAAGTTGACGAAAGTAGTACCGTCGGTAGTGTATTCAATGTTTTGCGTACCGGCGCCCGAACCCGAGCGGCGGGTGGCGAACTTAACAACCACCTGCTGGTAGCCGGTAGTCGGCAAAGACAACAGCAGCCCGCCACCGATGGGGTCGTTGAAGCGCAGGTGCGTGCCGGCTTCGTCGCCGAAGCGGGCGTTGGGATTCGTCACATCGAATCCCTGACCGGTGTTGCTGGTGGTTTGGATGGCGCTGCTGCCACCGGGCAAATGCTCGATGGAAGCATTGGCCACCAGGCTGAGGGTGGGGGCCAGCAGCGCTGCCTGATCGACGGAATTGTTGAAATTCCAAAGGTGCACCAGAGTTTGGGCGGAAAGGTGTACTGAAAGCAGCAAGAGGGCTGCAACGGACAATAAATGACCGGGTAAGCGTACGTTCATAGAGGACCTTAGTTTGGTGAAAATGAGGGCTCTAAAGTCTCTGATGAATGTTAAGCGTGGATGAAGGGAAGGTTAAGAAACGGTTACCTGGGCGCCTCCCCCCTCACCGCACCAAAATCACATTCCCCACCGCACGCTCCCCCAAATGATCAAATTTCCTGTTGTCCGACGGGCAGTTGACCACCCCGTTGTCGGGCCGGCCGTTGATCCAGAGCGTGGTGGAGCCGCCGCCGTCGAGGTTGATAGCATTGCGGCAGCGCAGTTTTTTCAATAAATCGGCCAATTCGAACAGCGACATCCCCTGGGCTTCCTCGTGCCGGCCGTCGACGGTCACCAGCAAGGCCTCGCCACGGCTGGTGGTGCAAAGGCAACTGCGCGGGTGCCGGTGGCTGATAAATTCGGACGTGGAATCCATGGCCTGCGACTGCCCGTTGAGCAGGAGCACAGGCCCGGTGACCAGCACGGTTTCGTCGGCCGGGGCGGCATTGTACACCGCATTGGGTTGCGCATATTCGATTCGGGGCAGGCCCCGGGCGGGCAAGACGAGTGCGCCGTTGAGCCGCGGATGCCCCGGTGCGGGCAGGTCGTCAATCGTTTGGCCGTTTACCCGGAGGTAGGTTGCCGAGCCCCGCCCTTCCCGGATTTTGAAAAAACCGGCGTTCATGGCAGCCAGCGCTTGCCCGTTCTGTCCGAATTGACTGGTTGTTAAAAACGTATCCGTCTCGAAAGCCAGTTCCAGACGCCGCTGCTGCGGGTCTACTGCCAGAACATGAATGTTTTGTTTGCTTTGAAAAAATTGCTCCGTGTGGCTGTGTCGCCAGTGCAGGCCCGGGGCAAGTACTTGGTTGTGTTGCCAGTGCAGGGATGCGCAGGCCGAACTAAGGAGCAGCAGCAGGATTGGGAAAAGGCGGAACTTGGACTGGAAATGCACGGCAGATATCTTTTTAAAAAAATAAAGGTACACCGGAATAGCATTTTGATTTACGAATTACGAATTACGATTGGTTCACCTTTCCGGAATGGTGAACCAATCGTAATTCGTAAATCCTATTCCCGGCATTCCAACGGCGCGCCATGCGGTGCTTTCACGCAGCGGGCGCCACTGGCAAAAACGTGCGACACCTCGCTCACTGCCTGGCCGTTGGCCATCTGGATGATGTTGACGCCGGCTTCCGATTTGAAACTGCCCTTTTCTTCGTAGCCGTATTGCGCGATGATGTATTCGGGTGCACAGCGTTGGGTGCCTTGCTCCCCGACAAAGTGGTTGTGGATGGCAAAGCGGGGTTTGGTGGTGAGGTTCAGGGTGCCCGAGCCTTTGCCTTTGACGGAGAAAAAACCCACGATGTTGATTTCGAAGTTATCGTTCATCGACTTGCTGCGCACGCATGGGGTGCCGTCGGAGAAGGTGGTAGAGCCGCAAAACAGGCCCGCGCCAAGTATGCCGTCGCATTCGGTATCGGGCAGGCCGCAGTCTTCCCTGAATTTTTTGAATTCTTCCTGGATGTGTTCGTCGGAGATGCTGCAGCCCGGAAATGAACAAAAGAGCAGGTAACTGGCGAGCATAATCCCGAGGCGGAACGTAAGCAAAAGATAGTATTTCATGACTGAAGATTTTTGAATGTTAGTGTGTTGGTTGCAACTAAGTACCTAGGGGCGGCGGCGGATGGTGAGTTCTTCCCGTTCGGGAGAAGCCCTCAGGGCGGCATCGTCCATGTTGGCGCCGGGTAGAATGACGGCTACATAACTGGCCAGTTTCAGGTTGTTGTCCGATGTGGAAAACACCGTTTCGCCGGTTTGAAAAAGCCGCCACTGCGTCCAGGCCTGACGCGCCAGCGCGCCGCCGGCCGTGCCGAACATGGTTTCAAAATTGGTTGCAGCGGCTTTGTTGTCCACCACCCGCAGGTAGCCGTCGTGCTGCATTTTGATCGAATTGGCATCGGCAGACAGCACTTTGAACGTTCGGCGCGACTGGATGATGCAGGCATCAGCGTTTGCAGCCACCTGTTTTTCCGAAGGAGCGAGTACATCCCAATGGCTTCCCACAGCGGCTGCGGCCACACCGTCGGCCGGAAGAACGGTGAACAGGTCCAGGATCGGGGAGTAGGGTTGGCCGGGCACGACCGGGCTCAGGAGGCCGGTGGAATCCATGATAAATTCCTGTTTGGTTGCCGCATCGCCAAATACCACCGTCACCCTGCCCGCCCCCTTGAAAAACAGTTCCAATGTAGTGGTTCGGGTTTGGGCCAGTTCCCCTTTGGTATAGCCCTTGAATTCCACTTCGTACAGGAGATTGCGGGTTGTTTGCACATCCCATTTGGGCACGGTTACTGCGGCGCCGGGAGCAGGTGGGTCATTGTCTTTCTGGCAAGCCCACAGGGCGCCGAGGAGCAGCACTATTGCAGATACTTTAAAAACATACGGTTTCATAACAATCCTTTTTTTGTGTGAGGAATAGTTGGTTGATACCGCAAAGAAGCAGGGCTGCCATGCCGGTGCGCCAGTACAGATTTTTTAGGGATTTTGGGCGGTTTGGGGTTTTTGGGCGGTTTGCCCATTGGCACAAAAAGCCTGTATTCGCTGTAAATCAGCGACTTAGTAGTGCGTTGTTTTTGTACGTGGATTTTGGTTTTTTTGGATGGCGTGGGGAGGTGTTTTGCATGCAACCCTGACATTATTTCTCAAATTGCCTTTTTGCTGGCAGGATGGTAACAGGTCCCGGATTGTTTCACCGGTTTATTTATACATTTGAGAGCATACTGAAAATGACAAATTTGAACCACATTGTACCATGCCTATTCCCGACTCCCTCCTTTGCCAGTACAGCCAGAGAGTACGTAAAAAACTTTAGTAAAAAAGAGAAGATGCCGACCCTACGGGCCGGAAATAAACGATTTCGCCACTGGCTTGCTACCAAGATATTGTCCCTCCGGGACAAGTGCCCGCAGGGAATATGATAATATAAAATGACCAGGTCACTGGGGATTGGTAATGGCGGAGATCGCAATCGCACAGCAGACAAACAAAGCGCCCCCTGGGCCAAAAACGTCCATAAAGCGCAGCTCCAAGCGGGGTTTTATCTTGGTAGCAACTGATCGACGGGGAAACAACTGGCTTGCTACCAAGATATTGTCCCTCCGGGGCAAGTACCGGCAGGAATATGATAATATAAAATGACCAGGTCACTGCGGATTGGTAGTGGCGGAGATCGCGATCGCACAGCAGACAAACAAAGCGCCCCTTGGGCTAAAAACGTCCATAAAGCGCAGCCCCAGCAGGGCTTTATCTTGGTAGCAACTGATCGACGGGGAAACAACTGGCTTGCTACCAAGATATTGTCCCTCCGGGACAGGTGCTCGCAGGGAATATGATAATATAAAATGACCAGGTCACTGGGGATTGGTAATGGCGGAGATCGCAATCGCACAGCAGACAAACAAAGCGCCCCTTGGGCCAAAAACGTCCATAAAGCGCAGCCCCAGCGGGGCTTTATCTTGGTAGCAACTGATCGACGGGGAAACAACTGGCTTGCTACCAAGATATTGTCCCTCCGGGACAGGTGCTCGCAGGGAATATGATAATATAAAATGACCAGGTCACTGCGGATTGGTAATGGCGGAGATCGCAATCGCACAGCAGACAAACAAAGCGCCCCCTGGGCCAAAAACGTCCATAAAGCGCAGCCCCAGCAGGCTATATCTTGGTAGCAACTGATCGACGGGAACAACTGGCTTGCTACAAGATATTGTCCCTCCGGGACAAGTGCCGGCAGGAATATGATAATATAAAATGACCAGGTCACTGCGGATTGGTAATGGCGGAGATCGCGATCGCACAGCACACAAACAAAGCGCCCCTTGGGCTAAAAACGTCCATAAAGCGCAGCCCCAGCGGGGCTTTATCTTGGTAGCAACTGATCGACGGGGAAACAACTGGCTTGCTACCAAGATATTGTCCCTCCGGGACAGGTCCCGGCAGGGAATATGATAATATAAAATGACCAGGTCACTGCGGATTGGTAATGGCGGAGATCGCAATCGCACAGCAGACAAACAAAGCGCCCCCTGGGCCAAAAACGTCCATAAAGCGCAGCCCCAGCGGGGCTATATCTTGGTAGCAAACATGCACATCCGAACCCCGGCGCCCCGGCGGGGCGCTATTCATAAAAAGTAAATAATAACCACCATGGCAAACACCTACACCCAACTTTACACCCATCTGGTTTTCGCTGTTAAATTCAGGCAGGCGTTGATCCTTCCCACTTTTCGGGAAGAAACAGAACGTTATATGACAGGCATTTTACAGCATAAAAAGAATAAAGTCCTTGCCATTTACCTCATGCCCGACCATGCCCATATTTTGATCGGTCAAAATCCGGCGCTCGCACTTTCCGATATGGTTCAGGTATTGAAAACAGAAACCACCAATTTTATCAAGGAAAAGAAATTCACCCCCTTCCGATTTCAATGGCAGGAGGGTTTCGGAGCATTTTCAAATTCAAAAAATGAACTGGATCCGGTAATCCGGTACATTTTGAACCAGCCCGGGCACCATAAAAAGCAAACGTTTAAACGCGAATATCTGGCGCTGTTGAACCGTTATGCAATTGATTTTAAACCGGAGTATCTGTTCGATTTTTTTGACGACAATACCGATGAAGATGCCGACCCTACGGGCCGGAAATAAACGATTTCGCCATTGGCTTGCTACCAAGATATTGTCCCTCCGGGACAAGTGCCCGCAGGGAATATGATAATATAAAATGACCAGGTCACTGCGGATTGGTAATGGCGGAGATCGCAATCGCACAGCAGACAAACAAAGCGCCCCTTGGGCTAAAAACGTCCATAAAGCACAGCCCCAGCGGGGCTTTATCTTGGTAGCAACTGATCGACGGGGAACAACTGGCTTGCTACCAAGATATTGTCCCTCCGGGACAGGTGCCCGCAGGGAATATGATAATATAAAATGACCAGGTCACTGCGGATTGGTAATGGCGGAGATCGCAATCGCACAGCACACAAACAAAGCGCCCCCTGGGCCAAAAACGTCCATAAAGCGCCGCCCCAGCGGGGCTATATCTTGGTAGCAAACATGCACAACCGAACCCCGGCGCCCCGGCGGGGCGCTATCATTCTTTAACGTTACTCCCGAATCAAAAACGCCACCCGCCGGTTCTTCGGATTCGCTACCCCCTCCGGTTCGCGGATCAGCGGCCGGGTATCGCCGTAGCCGAAAGCGGTAATTCGACTGGCCGCAATGCCTTTTTTAGTCAGGTAGGCGGCTACTGTTTGGGCGCGTTCTTTGGACAAAATCATGTTTTTATCGGAATTCCCGATCCGGTCGGTGTGCCCTTCCACCACCAGCTTGTAGTGCGGGTTGCGGGTTAAAAAACCGGCCAGCTTATCCAGCTCCGGCTCGGAAGGCGGCAGCATGATGGCTTTGCTTTTTACAAAAAGAATGTTTTTGGGAATGTACGTTTCCAGGGTGTCGGCCGGAATTTCAACGGGCGCCGGTTTTTCCTGCACGGGTGCCGGAGCAGGTTTAGGGGTAATGGCAGTTGTGGTGGGCTCCTTGCGTTCAACAGGGACCGGTTTTGGCTTTTCCGGACTGGTTTTAGGTGGCGGCGGCATCAAATACCGCGTTTCGATATCGCGATCGTTATATCCAAAATACCCGTCAAACAAGGGCTTCTCGCTTGGGAGCTGCCATTGCAGTTTGATTTCGCCTTCGAACATCGCGTTGAAATACTCCACTTTCAAGGGGTACTTGCGTCCGGCCTCCAGGTAAATTTCGCCGGAAAAGCGCCCGGTGTCGTGCAGGTCCCAGGCGTCGATCACCAGTTTGCCGTTCACATACACCCGGATGCCGTCGTCTACAAAAGCGCGAAAACGGTAGGTTCCGGATTCCGGCGTTTGCAAAAAACCGGTCCAGCGCACCGAAAAAACGTGCGGGTTGACACCCGGCGCCGGCGCTTTATTGAACCAGGAAAAGTTGATTTGCGGATCAGTCCGGGTAAGGATTTTCTCTTCGAATTGCTTCCCGTTGAAGTATTCGCCTTGCAGACCCGATTGCCCCAGGGCACAGCAGCTTAAACCGCAAAGGGCGGCAAGGATGACTGTTTTTGTTGTCATAGATTATCTGTTTTTAACAAAAAAGTCAGAAAACAACGCCGCGCGGCGGGTTTCTTGGATGCAGGCCGCGTGTTTTTCGATAAACGAAGCACAGCATGCCGGTTTACCCGGGCATAGCCGGCAACCACTCCCGGACGGCGGCATAACCCAGGCTTTTCCCCCGGCGCAGCGCAACATATTCCGGCCAATGCTTTTCCAGCCGTCGGTGTACATCCGATAATTGCTGTTGAATGGCGCTGAGATCATGGCCGGGTTGTGGCATCGTATGGCCCAGGTGGGTGGTTTGCGCTGCCCGCAGACGGGCCGCCAGTTTTTTTTCCAATGCGAGCAAACGGCGTATTTCGGCCGGCTGGTCTTCGTTGTCCAAACTGCTCCATTCGTAGGCTGCCATCATGCGATGCAAAGCCTGCGAGCGGGCTTGTTCCAGGTAGGCGAACGAACGTGCCGGTTGGCCGGCCTGCAGGGCTGCTTCCACCAACTGCCGGTGAAACATTTCCCGGGAGGCGCGCAGGGTAAGCAGCTGGCTTTCGAGCACAACGGCCCGGCGAATTTGCTCGGCACAGGCAAGGGCTTTATCGGCATACGCCAGGCAACGCGCCAGTCTGTTTTTCCGGTAATACAGGAAAAACAAATTGATGTATGCCTCCTGTTCTACTGCAACTTCGCCCATGCCGGCTGCTACCCGGATTGCTTTGTGGCAATAATAGGCAGCAGCCCGGTCGTGTCCGCCGGCCGCTTTTACCGTGCCAAGGGCATTGTATGCCGAAGAAAAAATGCCGGCGTCTTGTAACGTCCGATTGAGGGCCAGGGCTTTTTTCAGCCATTTTTCGGCCTGCTCAAGGTCACCCAGCCGGAAAAAGGAGATACCGAAATTGAGCAGCAGGGTGGCTTTCAGATCGCGGTCGGCCAACGTTTTCGCTTGTTGGAATGCTTCGGTATAAAGCGCGTTGGAGCGTACCGGGTCGGCCTCGGCGGCAGTGGCCAGTCCCATCAGGGCGTTCACCTCGCCGTGCCGGTCTCCGATCGCCCGGCAAACTGCCTGTTTTTCCGAATAATACGCTTCACTGGCTGCAAACTGGCCCAATTGAGCGCTCAGGGCGCCCAGATTGCCCAGGCAAACAGCATACCCGTATTGGTTGCCCATCTCGCGGTAAAGCGCCAGTGCCTGCACAAGGTATTCCGAGGCCTTTTGGTATTGCCCCCGGTTTTTGAAGGAGAGTCCCAGGTTGTTCAGGCAACGCACTACGCCGTGGTTGCGCCGATGCAGGCGGTAGAGCCGGAGTGCCTCCAGCAGTTCGGTTTCGCAAGCTGTGGGGTCGCCCAGTTTGTGCAGGTTCATGCCGATATTCAGCCGGGCGTCGGCGATGCGCGGTCCGTCGTTGGCTGCTTCAAACAGGGCCAGGGCTTTTTGATGATACTGGTTGCTCTGGTGAAAATCGCCCAGGTCGCTGATAACCAGGCCGAGCATGTTCCAGTCGCCCGCTATCTTAAACTGATCGTTGTTGGCCGTATCGAGCGCCAGGGCTTTTTCCACCCATTGGCGGGCTGCCTCGGGGTCGCCCAGTTGTTGGTAGGCGTGGGCTATACCCAGGTAGGTGGAGGACGTTTCGGTATTTCGGCCGGTTTGTTTGTCCAGATCAAGGGTTTGGAAGAGCAGTTCGAGGGCTTTGGCAGGGTTGCCCAGGTTTCGGTGGGCGAGCGCCATGTTGTGCAGGGCATTGGCTTGCTCTTCGGGGTTATCGAGGGTCTGAAAAATGGTGTACGCCTGTTGCCAGCAGGCAAAAGCGGCGGTATAAGCGGCGCGCAGGCGAAGCAGTTCGCCAAGATTGAGCAGCATTTTTCCTTGTTGAAACGGGGTTTCCGAAGCTATTTTATCCAGCAGCACCGGCAGGATTCGCTCCTGCCGCTTGCCATAGCGTTGCAAAAGGGCATCCAGAAAATCGGCGCGGTACAGGTCTTCCATGGCTGCATTCAGCCTTTTTTATTCCAGGCTTCGACGATGGACTCCACTTTGTCGAGAATACTTTTGGGCAAAACGCCTACAATTTTTTCCAGCCGTTGCAATACCTGGGCAATGTCAAAATACTTGCGGCGGCTTTTGAGCGAGCCGTCGGCGTTGCGTTCCTCATCAGGCGCCTGTTGGCGCAGGCTGTCGGCATGCATTTGCGCAGCCACCAGACTTAGGATCAGAGTAATGGCAACAAAACCGGCGCCGATCCCGATATCAGCCAGCGCATTTTCTTTCGGTGGCGTTTGCTCGTATTCGCGTAGCCAGTTTTCTACACGGGCATTGAACCCGTCGTCGAGTGTGCAAAGCCCCCCGATGGTTTGGCGGAGTGCTGCAAGGTCGAGGCCATCGTCCTGGGCCTTCAGTTGCCGGTCTTCCGGTGTCAGGGCGGTGAAATAGTCCGGATACACTTCCGGCAGGCGGCTCAGGATGAACTCCATTTCAACCAGGGACAGATAATCTAAGGCAGGGTTTGACATAAAAAAACGGAATTTGAACAATACTAATACATATTCCCGATCAGCACAAAGGAAAACCACTGGTGCGGCGCCGGATAAAGTAGTTTGACGGCCTGAATATATTGCTGAAAGGCTGTTGCTTTATTGAGTCCCGCGCCCAGCCAAAGGTCGTAAAAATGGGCAAAACGCGCTGCTTCCCTGCCGGGGATTCGCTGGCCGGTTACGTCTTTATAGGTTGGGAAAAGTGCGGCAATAATACTGCGCGCGCCGGCGAACATCAAGGAGCGGGTCAGTCCGATCAGCTCGTCGCCCGGCCGGTTTTCACTCTGGCCGGTCACGCAGGCGCTGAGGGTGATCAGGTCGGCATCCAGCCGGAGTTGTTGAAAAATAGTTTTGGCGGTCAGCGCGTAGCGTTGGTCGGGCGTTGTTGCGGGGGCCGCCCGCCGGGGTGCGCCGAATAGCAAAGCCCCGGACAGCAGCGGATCTTCCTCGGCATAGTAGCCGTGTGCCGACAAATGGATGACGGTTTTCCCCGCCGCCGATTCCAGAAATTGCGACAACGTCGCTTCCGGTTCCAGGAGCACTGTTTTTTCCCAGGTGTTCAGGCAGGCCAGGGCGGCAATATCTTCGGCTTCATGCCGAAAATAGGGCTTGGAACCGGTATAATCGACGCCGGCCGCCAGCAATGTTTTTGGCAAGCCGTTTTGGGACTGCCGCTTACCGATAAACTGAAGCACCGAGGCGCTGGGCAGGTAAGCGATCTTGAATTGGTCGATCAGGTACCGGCCGCCCGGGCGCAAGGCATGCAAGGGCAAGTAGTGCAAATCGCCAAAAGGGACGAGGTACAGGGCTTCGAAAGGTTCGATGAGCGCCATCAACTCCGGCGTAAAAATACGTTCGCTTAAGTCGAAAAAAGGCGCCAGGGCCGGTTCGTATACTTCCGGCTGGTCGGTATGACCCGGGGTGATTGCCATGGGAATAAAGCTGCGGATGCAGTGCACGGCAGCGCGCACCGTTTCGGGGTCGAGCGCGGTTTGAACGACGGGTGGCTCGGTGTCGGATATCCCGCGTTCGGGCCAAACCGGTCGGACCACATAGGTGTACAAACTGTTTTCCGTGAGAAAAAACTCGAGCAAGGCTGTTCGCATACACGTTCAGGATAAAAGTTGTGCGATACGGTGAAAACCGGTACTGCCGGACTGTTCCGGAAAAAAGCCCAGACCGGCTTCAATAAAAAAATCGACCAGGGTCCGGGACTTGGCCAACTCCAGTGTCTCAAAAGCGGCAGCGGTTTGCCCGTTTTCCAGGAAAAATTGCTGGATTTTATAGTACACCTGTGTTTGTTCGCCCAGGAAGCCCAGGCGATTGTCGGCTTCGCGCAACCCTGCCCGCTGGGCCTCCAGTACTTCCAGCGCCTTGCGGAATTGGTTTTCGGCGGCGCCGGGGTCGTTAATTTCGGCCAGAAAACTCCCATAATTAAAGTGCCATTGCCAAACGGTGGCCGGGTAGTACCGGGCTTGCCGGACCAGAGTTTGTTCGAAGTAAGCCCTGGCCTGCTCCTCCCGGCCCAGGCGCCAATGCAAGGTGGCCATGTTGGCCAGGGTCGTACAGGCACCCTGCTCATTTCCCTGTTCCTGCCAGCTCTGCATGGCTTGGTGTGCATAGTCAAGGCCGCGCTCCAAAGCGCCGCAAGACAGGCAAACATGCGTCAGCCGATCATACAACCAGGCTATTTCAAAATCGCGTTGCGGATTGTTGTGGTTTCGGTACAGTTCCAGGGCTTCTTCGTAATGCCGGATCGCATCTTCATGCCGTCCGGCAGCCCAGGCATCCATGCCGGCCAGCTTGAGTTCGCCGGCGCGGCGCGGCAACGGCACATCGCCCACACTTTCCAAACTACTTTGAATGGTTTTGACCTGGTGGTGCAACGCTGCTTCCTGGTTACGCACGCCTTCTTCATAAATCGCCATTGGCGCTTCCCGCCCAAGCGTGCGTTGGTTGCTCATGTAATTGGAAACCGACAGGATATTGACAATTACCGGCCGGCCAAGTTCAGCTTCGGCATCCAACACCTGCCGGTACCACCGGTCGGCTGCTTCGAATTGCCCGAGACGGTGCAGGAGATCGGCGGCAAAGGCGGCAGATTTTGTTGCACGCAGCGTTTTGCCGGCACGTCGAAACCACGCAATGGCTTCCAATGCGGCCTCCAGTGCTTCATCCTTGTGGTTGCTCCAGTTGAGGTTTGACGCCCGCATGTAGCACCGGCGCCCCTGTTCACTGTGGAGCAGCAAGCGCCCTTCCGCCAGGACGGCTTCCCGGGCATTCTGATCCGACAATTCTTCCAGGTAGCCATCGGCTTCCTGTTTCCGGTCGCCTAAATCATACACTTGATGCACCTGAAAACGTGCTTGTTCCGGATCGGGGGACATAGTCAGGCTGCCCGGCAGTTCTTCAATGTTGTCAATGGTTTGTAATTCAAACACCGCACCTTCGGCACGGCCTTCCAGGTAAGCAATCTGGTCGGCCATCTGATCACCGAACAAATCCGGAGGGGCATTGGTGTAACGAATGTGAAAATGTCCAAAAACACGGTTGTCGGAGGCGCGATGCAACCACAAAAAAAGTTGAGACTGCACCCCCTCCAGGGGCGCCTCCATTTCCTCCGGGGGAGATGCCCAAACACGGTAGTCGGGCGCGAGGTCAAATTTGAATGGCAGGGAAGACATCGCTGCTAAAGTAAGCCCTGTCGATGCACTAACCAAGCACTTGCAGCATCCGGTTCACGCTTCCCCCTCCAGCTCATCCCAAAAAAAACGGATGAGGTCTGTAGTCGACACAATGCCAACAATGCGCGTGCCTTCCAGCACGGGTACGGCGTGAAAATCATTTTCGGTGAACAACTGCGCCAGGTCGCGCACCGGGTCGCCGGCCTGCACCGTGCGGGGGTCGCGGCTCATCAGGTCGGCCACTATTTCGCGACCCTGGTCAGCGGTGCTCTCGACAAGCGCACCGGCGGGCACGCGTTTGAGGTCGACAAGGCTGAGCATGCCCACCAGGCGGCCCTGTGAGGTCACCGGAGCATGGCGCAGGTTGTGATCGTTGAACAAAGTAGCGGCTTGCCACAGGGGGTCGCCGGCGCCCAGGATGAATACATCCCGGGTCATTATGGTCGAAATCGGTGTGTCGAGTAACATAGTTGTACAGTGTTAAAGTGTTGGCAAATGAACGGATACCTTCACCCAGAAAGCATCGTCGAGCAACCGGGCGCTACCCAGCAGGACCGCTTTTTCCCACAATACCGAGGGGGTAATGCGGGCAGGTACCCGGGTAACCTGCAATCCCGCTCGCAAAGCCGGACCAAACAGGGGCAGCGCATGCGCAATATTCCCGCCGACGATCAGCACTTCCGCACCGAACCGGAGCAACCATGGCCCCAGGCATTCGGCCAGATTTTGACCGAACGTTTCAAACAACTGCCCGGCTACCGGGTCTGCAGCCGCTTTGTCCATCAGGGTTTTCACGCCGGGAACACGGTGTCCGCTTTGTTCCGCATAGGTTTGGGTAAACCAGCGGGTGGAAAAATAATCGTCGGCAATACCATACCGGAAGGGCAAATGCCACAAACAACCTTCCGGCGGCACTTCGGCGCCCTGCACGATGGGCACGTCGTCGTCGAGAAAAGCCGAACCGAAGCCGGTACCCAGGGTGATCACCACCACCTTGCGCAGGCCGCGGCCCTCACCCATCCAGCTCTCGCCGATGGCAAAAGCAGTGGCATCGTTGATGAAACGCATGGGCAGGCTTCGACCGGCCGTCAACCCGGGGCGTAGTGCATCGGGGATATGCACGCCGTACAGGCCTTCAAACTTGTGCTGCATCCGGGAAATGCCGTTCCGGTAGTCAAAGGGCCCCGGGATCGCAAAGCCGAAACCCATTAACCGGTCAACATCGCTGTTGGTCAGGGTTTTGTTCAGGGCATCGGTCCAGTGTTGCAGTATCTCGCTGGCGGGTGCTTTGTGGTCAAATGTAGCCCGCGCATGCGTCGTTTCGAGCAGCGTGCCGGTTTCAATATCTGCCACCGCGCAACTGATGTGCGTACCGCCGATATCGATACCGACTGCTGTTTTCGCTATCATGCCGGGTTTGTTTTTTTAGAAAAACCGATACGAATCTCCTGAAAACCAGTTGAAATATAAAAAATCCCGGTCAGGGAAACCGGTGATGCGAATCATCCCAATGCGGCAGGTAATCCGCCTAATTTTGCAATGTACCCGCAAAAAACCGGTATTTATTCAACGCACCAGTATTAAAATCAAGGCATCATGGCATTCAATTTCCATAAATACGTGGCCGATGGCGAACATTTTGTGAAGGAAGTCGCCGTCGAACTGCAATGCCCGGGCGATACCGGCAAAGCCGGGAGCATCCTGCGCGCCGTACTGCACGCCTTTCGCAACCGCGTGCCGCCGGGCGAATCACTCCAGTTGATCGCCCAACTGCCCATGCTGATCAAAGCTGTTTACGTGGATGGCTGGCAAATGAAGGCCGAAAGCCGCACCTTACGCCATTTGGGCGATTTATCGAGGCGGTCCGCGAAGCCGGCGGACGGGGGACCAAGGCGTATTTCACGACCGATTATGAGGTGCAGCAGGCGATCCTTGCCGTGTTCAGGGTTTTGAAAAAACAGGTTTCGGAAGGCGAGATCAGGGATGTGATCAGCACGCTGCCGGCGGAAATCAAACCGTTGCTGGAGGAAGCCTGATATTCTTGCACCCCCCTTTACCTGGAGTACAATTTCCGAATGGCCTTCAGTACTTCCTGCCGGTTGTTTTTGGCCGTCATCCAGCGCGGCAATTTTGCGCCGATGCTTTTCACCTCATACCGGAAGCCATTGCGCTCCCGCAATTTCGCCCCGACATGCGCAGCCAGAAAATCGAGGTGTTCCATGTTGTACGCCCAGAGCAAGTGATCGCTGCCCACTTCGGTTTTTAGCCAGAGGGGCAGGTGAAAATACGGGTCGATGGCCGCGCCGATTATCAGCTGCTTGCTGCGGTTGGACCGCCGTTCAATTATTTTGTTGTACCCGCAATGGCCGCACACCACGCGGATATTGAGCGCCATCGGCTGGAAAATCGAGTTATCACCCGTATCAACAAGGGCTTTGCCCGTACAATTAGGGCATTCGACGAGGATGTTTTTGATAAACGAGTACAGCCGCGTGCGGTAGGTATGTTTCGTCCGGGTTTCCATGGTAATCAACTGTATATGAGGATGGAATTGGCATCCAGTTTATATGAACCGTTTTTTGTCTGTTGGGCAACTGAGACTTGACCGATATAGTTCAGCACCTCCTCCCGTT
Source organism: Lewinellaceae bacterium (assembly GCA_016716135.1). Classification (GTDB taxonomy): domain Bacteria; phylum Bacteroidota; class Bacteroidia; order Chitinophagales; family Saprospiraceae; genus M3007. The sequence goes on from JADJWX010000006.1 coordinate 216,806, forward strand.
TTTCGAGCGGGATGCCGGTTTGGGCGACCCATTGCGCCGTTTCGGGCACACTGATGATGACAACCACATCGCCGCCGCCAAATTCGTAATACATGGAAAATTTCCCCTCCGGGCTTTCGTAAAAAACATGGCCGCTTCGGCCGTCACTGGCAAATATGACTCGCTGACCGTTTGCTCCCCTATGGTTTTTAGGGGCTTTCGGAGCGTTCTGTTTGGCGGCCGCTTGTTGCCTGGCTGCATCAAAAATCCGGCGCATCCGCCCGACTTTTAATTTGAACGCATAATAAATCCCGACGATGGCCAGGGCAATCACCGCCAGATGCGAAAAGCCAAAATCAGCGGGCAAAATAGTTCCGGCATTAAAAATGAATACGAGGAACAAAAATCCGGCTCCCCCGAGTATGGGAACCAGTAGCACCAAAAGATTGGCCAAACCCGGGCGGTTGTTTTTCCTGGCTACAATTCCGGCCAGCACCAGGAGCGCCAGCACAAGGGCAACATAGGGCGGAGCCGGTTTTCCAAGGAAGGGATCATTTGCCGTGTAATCCGCCCAATACGACAGTATGGAGGTAGCGATAAAGTACAGGTTGATCGCAATGCCAAGGACAAATACCCAGATCGATTTCATAGTGCTTTCGTTGTTTTCCGGGCAAAAATCGGCTGGAGGAAGCGTACAGGAGAAATATTTGCCACGAAGCGGGCTGGAAATCAAATGAGGCGGGGGGAAGTGGTGTTCAGGTGTTTGGCAAATTATAAAACACATAGACACATAGGACACAAAGGTTGCTCCTCTGTGTCCTATGTGTCTATGTGTTTAAAAAAAATCTACGGCAGGGGAATGCTGATACGTTCAGGTCAGGCCTTGTCGATCTTCAGCGAAGTCATCGTCAGCGAGCCGCCCACGGCTTTGTCGTTGAAGAGGGTGACCTGTTCGTTTTCTTCTTTCAGTGCCAGCGTGTACAGCAGCGGCAGGTAGTGTTCGGGCGTGGGAATGGCGAGGTTAAACGCCTGGCCCTGGTTTTTAAAGTTGATCAGTTCCTGGTGGTTGTCGTTCAGGATGTAGTTTTTCATTTTTTCGCGGGCTTCGAGGGCCCAATCGAAGCCGTAGTCTTCTTCGTTCAGTTTGTCCCAGGCCACCATGCGCAGGTTGTGCACCATGTTGCCGCTGCCGATGATGAGCACACCGCGGGTGCGCAGGGCGGCAATCTCCTTGGCGAGTTCGTAGTGGTACTGCGGTGTTTGGAAGCGGTCGAGGCTGAGCTGGAGCACCGGCACGTCGGCGTCGGGGTAGAGGTGGCACAGCACGCTCCAGGTGCCGTGGTCGAGGCCCCAGTTTTCATCCAGGCCGACGTCGGTTTTTTTGATCAGGTCTTTGGTTTCGCGGGCCACTTCGGGGCTGCCGGGCGCCGGGTATTGCACCTCGTACAGCGCTTTGGGGAAGCCCCCGAAATCGTGGATGGTGCGCGGGGTGGCCATGGCGGTTACGTGCGTGCCCTGCGTTTCCCAATGCGCCGACACGCAAAGAATTGCCTTGGGTTTGGTGATTTCCGCCCCGATTTTCCGGAAGCCCTGCACGAAGGTATTTTCCTCGATGGCGTTCATCGGGCTGCCGTGGCCGAGGAAGAGCACGGGCATTTTATCGGTATTGCCGAAGGGCTCGGTGATGTTGTTCAGTTCGTTCAATTTCATAGCGATGCCTGCTGCCGGCAAAAGTGCCAGGGCTTTTAAAAACGTTTTTCTGTTCATGGATAAAACTGCGGGTTGGCTATTGCTGCGATTTAACCTCGGCAGCATAAACGGTTGGTGCAAGTATAAGGTTGAAGGTGGAATTTGAATTTTGTTTCGATTTAACCTCGGCAGGGTTTCTACGGGTTCACTTTATAAACCGGTAATAATCGAATCCAGATGTCTCCCTTCGGTCGACATGACACCTTGAAATGACAAGATTAGTTTCAATCATATTTCTCGCTACGCTCGAAATTTCCCCTGCGCCCTGCCGTAATTTCGAGCGTAGCGAGAAATCCGGTAAGATTTAGTTTTAAAAATAAACGACTGTCATGTCGACCGAAGGGAGACATCTGGACTAACAACACATTATCGGTTATTTATTTGAAACCGTACAAACCCTGCCGAGGTTCTAACAGCCACCACCGGACTCTACGACAAGCGTTTCACCATCAAAACTGATCCGGAACATAAAGTAAATTCCGCCGTTAAGCCCTTCCGACTCAAAGAAGATATAATTGGGGCGTAAATCAAGACGCCACCAATTGCATGCATCGAGCTGCTTTTTCGTAACATCAATGCCAACAAAATAACTCAACAGCAAAAAGCCGTCTTCAAAACGCCTGTCGCGGGGAAAAATATACCGCTCGGTGCCGCCACCCTCGCTGATTTTAACCCGTTTGATGACATGATTGGAGTAAACGGTAGAATAATCATCGTTGTCATGAGGTTGTTGGCGGGTGTCCAGTACGGTTGCTTGTTGCAAAATCCAGGATTCAATCGTGTAAGACGGACCTTGCTCAGTCGGCGCCGGTGGTTTAAAAGGGGGCATGTTGGACAAGTAGCCACCAAACAGGTAGCCGGTATCCACGCCGGTTGCCACTTTTACCCAATACCCATGCAGGTAAAACGGTTCGCCGGAATCGTCTTCAGACGGTTGGCGCGCCGGATAGATCATCACCGAATCGTAATTGCCATGCCAAAGCGGGACAACCGGGGTGCCGTATGCCAGGGTTTTCATCTTTGCAGCCTGTTTGCCAGGCTCTGCGCGCAATACGAGTCCACTTCGGGCCCATACGTACTCGTAATAGGGTTGTCCGGCCTGCGCCAATACTACGCTGGGGAGCAGGGTGGTGAGAAGCAGGATCAGATAGTTCATAAAAAACAGGTTAGTGGTTCATGGTTGCTTACACGCATCCGACAGCCTCATTAAGTTGAAACCCAAAGCCGCTTTTCAAAACACAAACTGGTTCCCACCCCGGCATATTGCCCGTAATTCGGGATCTGCCGGTAGCCGTTCTTTTTGTACAAGGCGATTGCCTCGGGCTGGTTTATCCCGGTTTCGAGCATACATTTTTCGCAGGATAATTCAACGGCCCACTGTTCCAGCTCGGTTAAAATGGCACTGGCAATGCCTTTCCCCCGGTATTCCGGCAGGGTGTACATGCGTTTTATTTCCATCGCATTGGGCTCAAATGCCTTGATGGCGCCGCAGGCGATGGCCCGGTCGTTTTTATACGCAACAACAGCGTATTTGATCCGGTCGATTTTGTTGAACTGATCGTAGAACGCGTGGTCCTCCCCGTCGCGGATGGCCAGTTCGGCGTCGAGTAGTTTCACCAGCGCGGTGAAATCCGAATTATGGGCGTCTGTGCGTTGCAGGTGTATCATGGCAATTTTTTGGCAGTGCTAAAACCGTCCGGGTAAGTGCGCTGAACACCGCTTATGCATCGTTGATCATAAGCTGATTTCCGTATTGGCCGGCGTGGCGTGCGCGTACACCTGAAAGGCTTCGCCAAACAAATTGTACACGGTTCCAAAAACACGCCACCCGCGTTTTTCATAAAACCCGACCAGGTCGGTGCTCAGGTACAAGTGGTTGAAATTTTTACGGCCGGCTTCCTGCAAACCGTGTTCGAGCAGGGCAGTGGCAATGCCCCGGTTTCGGTGGCTTTCATTGACGTGCAGGCAGGCCAGCCAGGGCATGAGATCCTGCCGGCTGACGAGGTCATTGACGAGCAGGGCATAGGAACCGATGATCGAATTGTTTTCGAGCGCCAGGTAGAACTTCGGCAGCAGGTTTTCCGGCTGCAGGGAATGCGCGATGCAATCCCGGTAAAAGTCGAAATTGGATGTATTGCCCCAGCAACCCCAGAAGTAGTTTACGGCGTCGTCGAGGCGATGGGGCTGGCTGGACAGTTCGGCGATTTGCATATCGGTGCTAATTTACAGGGGAGGCGCTATATTCGGGTTTCTCCATTGGAAAAAAATTGAACGCGCGTAGTCTGTGTCTGTTTGTTTAAACTGTTCACAGACGCATTAAAATTGCGAGCGACCTCGGTACCGGCGTGCAATGATTGGTAATATTTGTGGTAAGCATTTGGCTTTTAGCATTTCTCCCTTGCGCTTGTACAGGTTCCTCGCTACGCTCGGAATGACAATGCGTATTAAATAAAACAGGGAGGGGCGGTAAAACCCGGTAAAGCAACATTTCGTCGCCCCTTTCTTTTAGCCCAACCATTGTGGGATACGCTGAGGCCAAAACTGGGGGGCGAGGTAATGTTCCCTTTTTCCAAATCTTTCGCCCCCCGGATTCTTATAAGGTGGTCTTGTCATTCCGAGTGCAGCGAGGAACCTGCCCGCTCGAAAAGGGGAATCCTAAATATAACTTGCCTTTGCACGCCGGTACCGAGGTCAGTTATATTTCAATGCGTCTGCCCTAACCCACAACCCACCCGCCGCAACCTGCCAAACGCCGGCCGGTCTATAGCCACTGGACAAACTCATAATCGAAAACAACAAGCTATGTTCAAAAACTACCTGAAAATTGCCCTGCGCAATATGGCCCGCCACAAAGGCTACACGGCCCTGCACATTACCGGCCTGGCCATCGGCGCTGCCGTATTTCTGCTCATCGCCCAATACGTGCATTTCGAGCGGAGTTATGAAAACTTCATCCCCGACGCCGAAAACATCTACCGCCTGGCGCTTACCCGCTACCAGAATGGCGAGGAAGTGATCGCTACCGCGGAAAACGTGCCCGGCGCCGGCCCGGCCATTGCCGCCGAATTCCCGGAAGTGGAAGGATACACCCGCCTCTACAACCTCGGCTACAAAAACAACCTGATCATCACCAACGAAACCGCCCAACCCGAACCCATTGCCTTCAAACACCGCCGTTTTCTGTACGCCGACTCGGCATTTCTGCCCATGATGGGCTACCCACTGATACAGGGCGACCCCGCTACGGCGCTCGCGCAGCCCTTGCAGGCCGTCATTTCAGAAGAATACGCCCGGAAATATTTCGGCAACGCCGACCCCATGGGCAAGCAGCTGCGTATGCAAGACGACGACTACAACGACGAGCGCGTGACGGTTACCGGGGTGTTCCGCAACCTGCCGGCTAACACCCACCTCAAGTTCGACGTGCTGTTTTCCTACAAAACGCTGTACACTCGCGGCGACTGGGCGCCCGGGCGCTACGGTACCACCTGGGACCGCAACGACATGTACACCTTTCTGAAACTGCGCCCCGGCGCCGATCCCGCTGCCCTGGAAGCGAAGTTTCCCGCCCTCATCGACAAATACAACCCCGAACTGGCCAAGGCAAACCGCCGCGACGTGCTGGCACTCCAGCCCCTGCGCAGTATTCACCTGCACGCCGACCTGGCCGAGGAGCCCGAACCCAACGGCGACGCCCGGGTGGTGCAGTTTCTCCTGCTAATCGGCGTGTTGGTGCTCGTGATCGCCTGGATCAACTACGTCAACCTTTCCACGGCACGTGCCATGGAGCGGGCCCGCGAGGTGGGTGTGCGCAAGGTGGTGGGCGCCGAGCAGGGCCAGCTGATGTGGCAGTTTCTCGTCGAGTCGGCGCTGATGAACCTGTTTGCCCTGCTGCTGGCCGTGACGCTGGCCGCGCTGGCCTTGCCGGGTTTCAACCTGCTCACCGGCCTGTCGTTCCACTTTTCCAACCTCTGGCAGCCCTGGATGCTGGGCCTGCTGGCAGCCGTGTGGCTCGCGGGCACCTTCCTGTCGGGTTTGTACCCGGCCTGGGTACTGTCGGGTTTTCGGCCAATTACGGTGCTGAAGGGGCAGTACAAAAACACCGGGACCGGTATGTTGCTGCGCAAAGGCCTGGTGCTGGTGCAGTTTACGGCCTCGGTGGCACTCATCGCCGGTACGGTTATCATTTTCCGGCAGCTGGATTTTATGCTCAACCGCGATATCGGTATGAAAATCGACCAGGTGCTGGTGGTGGAACGCCCCGGTATTTCGCCCCGCGACCGGGAGGCGCGCAACTCGGCCATCGACGTGTTCCGGGCCGAACTGGCCAAAAATCCGGATATCCGGGGCGTGGCCGCTTCGGTGACCATTCCCGGCAAACAACGGGAGTACAAGGCCGTGGTCAGCAAATTTGGCGAAGCCAATAAAGAAGGCGTCACCTTGCGGTTCAACAGCATGGACTATAATTTCATGGATATTTTTCAAATGAAGCTGCTGGCCGGACGGGCCTTTTCGCCGGACTTTACCGCCGACCAGGATACCAGTTGCATCCTTACCGAATCGGCGGTGCGTATGCTGGGTTTCGACAGTCCGGAAGCAGCGATCGGGCAAACGCTGACTATTCCGAACTTCCGCTGGAACCCCATCGTTGCCGGCGTGGTGAACGATTACCACCAGGTTTCGCTGAAAAAAGCCGTCGATCCCACCTTGTTTTACTGCACCCCATACTCCGGCGAGTTTTATTCCATGCGCCTGCAAACGACGGATATGCCCGGCGCCATCGACCATGTGCGCCGTTCCTGGCAGGCGGCATTTCCCGGCAATCCCTTCGACTTTTTCTTTCTCGACGATTACTACGCCGCGCAATACGCCAACGAGCAGCGCTTCGGCAAACTGGCCGGTTTGTTTGCCCTGCTGGCAGTGCTCGTCGGTTGCCTGGGCCTGTTCGGCTTGTCGGGCTACACCATTGCGCAGCGTACGAAGGAAATCGGCATTCGTAAAATTCTGGGCGCCACCGTGCCCGGCCTGGTGGCCCTGCTGTCGAAAGACCTGCTCAAAGTAGTGGCCCTGGCCATCCTGGTGGCGGCCCCGCTCACCTGGTGGGCGATGGAAAACTGGTTGCAGGATTTTGCCTACCGCACCAGCATCCATTGGTACATTTTTGCCCTTGCAGGATTGATCGCGGTGGCGGTCGCTTTTCTGACGGTGAGCTTTCAGAGTATGAAAGCGGCGCTCGCCAACCCGGTGCAGGCCTTGCGGAGCGAGTAGGGGGGCGTCGATCTGACAATTAAAACATCCGGGGCCGGCGTTATTTGCAGCGGGGTATTGACCCGGCAGGAAAATCGGGTTAAGTTTGTTGCCGCAAAATAAATCGCACTTGACCAGGCCTGTTAACCATATTTCTTGCACTGCCCTTTCTCCGAGTTTTTTTTGGGGGAAGGGCAGTGTGGTTTTTGTCGGTGACAAGGTTGGATAAAGACGATATACCCGAAAACGACGAAGTGAAAGGTGCATTGTGGGTTTTTTGGGTTTGTGGTTTTTGGGGGTACAATAGTTCTCGGAAACCATAAAGAAAATAAATAAATAGAATCACTTAGATATTGTATCCCGAAAATGGACAAAACGCCATGGCCAAATTAAAAGGCTTCATATCCTACGCTCACGCCGACGAAGATTATTTTATACTTATCAAAGATGGGCTTCGTAAGCATGGTATACATTCCCAACTTATTGACTCTGACCTCTGGACTGACGAAAAAATCCTTGCCGGCTCGCTTTGGCACGAATCAATCCAACAACAAGTAGCAGGCTGCGATTTTGCTGTATTTCTTGTCAGTTCCAACTTCCTTGCATCCGAGTACATCGCCGAACATGAGTTCAAAAACTTCCTGAAACGGCAGGACGAGGAGGGCTTCCTGTTCTTCCCGCTGTTGGTGAATGCCTGTGATTTTTCCTATTGGGAACGGCTGGCAGCCCGTCAGTTCTTCATGCCGAAAGGAAAGGATTACGGACGCCCGGAACTCAACGAATACCTCACCTTTGGCGATTTGGTGATTCAATTTCCGAACCGGGGAGAGGGTTCCCAACCCCGACCGGGAGCGCTACCTGATGGACGCCCAGAAAAAATCGAAGCCGCACTAACCGATTACCAAAAGAAAAAAGCCGTCCGGCAATCGCTGCCAACCTCCAAATACTTTCACATCCGGCACATTTCGGAAATCCAACCCAAAGACATCCTCGAAACCCGCTCCTTGCCCAGCCAAGGGTTTCGTGATTACTACCTCGACCGCCCCTATTTGGACGACAGGCTCGCCTATAACTACGAAAAACGCCGCCATACCATCGTCACCGGAAAGCCCCTTGCAGGGAAAACGAGGTCAGTGTATGAACTGGTGAACGGTTTGAAAAATAAAGACGTGTTGTTGTTTTTCCCAGAACTGAAAGACATAGACATGGGCGACTTCCGCATCCCTGACACCGGGTCAGAAGTCATCGTTTTGTTCGACGATTTCGAGCGATTTCTTCATCTGGAAAACCTCGACCGGGCATTGAGGAGGCTGATGCTCCAGGAAAACCTTTGGATAGTCGGCACTTGCCGGAAAGACCGCTTGCAGGAAGCCAAAAACACCCTTGACGATGAACTCTCCAACTTCGACCTGCTTGAAGTGCTTCTGCTGGATGCCAAGGAAGACACCGCCCTGAAAAGGGACATGCCCGACCGCCCCAACCAAAAATCGGACGGTACGCCCGGCGGCTACTGCCTGCCTATGGATACCATGCGAAAACACTTCAACTCTTTCCCCGAGGACAGCCTGGAACGTGAAATCCTCCATGCCTGCAAGGCACTCAGGCATTGGCAAAAAATGGAATTCGATGCCAGTTTTCAAAAGGAAAAAATAAGAGACTATTGCCTCAAGCGGCTTGAATACTATTACCAAACCATGCGTCCCGTTTCGCCCGCCGAGTGGGACAGGGCACTTCAAAACCTCTCCCGAAAAGAACTGATAGTGGATTTGGGTGAAACGATTGCTGTCGAAGAAATTTACTTGGATGAATTTGTCGCTGCCCAAAATGCGACACTAACTGCCGAGATGCTGCAATATTTCCCTACGATTGTCAACTTTACCAAAAGCTCTGAACAAGCGCCGGATTACGAGCAAGCGGAAGGGGTTTTGGAGCGCATGAAAAAAGAAGGGGTGCGACCTAATGAAGTGACGTTTTCTTCTCTGCTGAACAAAGCGCCGGATTACGAGCGAGCGGAAGGGGTTTTGGAGCGCATGAAAAAAGAAGGGGTGCGACCTAATGAAGTGACGTTTTCTTCTCTGCTGAACAAAGCGCCGGATTACGAGCGAGCGGAAGGGGTTTTGGAGCGCATGAAAAAAGAAGGAGTGCGACCAGATGAAGTGACGTTTTCTTCTCTGCTGAACAAAGCGCCGGATTACGAGCGAGCGGAAGGGGTTTTGGAGCGCATGAAAAAAGAAGGGGTGCGACCAGATGAAGTGACGTTTTCTTCTCTGCTGAACAAAGCGCCGGATTACGAGCGAGCGGAAGGGGTTTTGGAGCGCATGAAAAAAGAAGGGGTGCGACCAGATGAAGTGACGTTTAATTCTCTGCTGAACAAAGCGCCGGATTACGAGCAAGCGGAAGGGTTTTGGAGCGCATGAAAAAGAAGGGGTGCGACCAGATGAAGTGACGTTTAATTCTCTGCTGAACAAAGCGCCGGATTACAGGCGGCGGAAGGGTTTTGGAGCGCATGAAAAAGAAGGGTGCGACCTAATGAAGTGACGTTTTCTTCTCTGCTGAACAAAGCGCCGGTTTCGAGCGAGCGGAAGGGGTTTTGGAGCGCATGAAAAAGAAGGGTGCGACCTAATGAGTGACGTTTTCTTCTCTGCTGAACAAAGCGCCGGATTTCAGCGAGCGGAAGGGGTTTTGGAGCGCATGAAAAAGAAGGGGTGCGACCTAATGAAGTGACGTTTTCTTCTCTGCTGAACAAAGCGCCGGATTTCGAGCGAGCGGAAGGGGTTTGGAGCGCATGAAAGAAGGGTGCGACCAGATGAAGTGACGTTTAATTCTCTGCTGAACAAAGCGCCGGATTACGAGCGAGCGGAAGGGTTTTGGAGCGCATGAAAAAAGAAGGGGTGCGACCAGATGAAGTGACGTTTAATTCTCTGCTGAACAAAGCGCCGGATTGCGAGCAGGCGGAAGGGTTTTGGAGCGCATGAAAAAGAAGGGGGTTCGACCAGATGAAGTGACGTTTAATTCTCTGCTGAACAAAGCGCCGGATTTCGAGCGAGCGGAAGGGTTTTGGGCGCATGAAAAAGAAGGGGTGCGACCAGATGAAGTGACGTTTAATTCTCTGCTGAACAAAGCGCCGGATTACGAGCGAGCGGAAGGGTTTTGGAGCGCATGAAAAAGAAGGGGTGCGACCAGATGAAGTGACGTTTTCTTCTCTGCTGAACAAAGCGCCGGATTACGAGCGAGCGGAAGGGGTTTTGGAGCGCATGAAAAAAGAAGGGGTGCGACCAGATGAAGTGACGTTTAATTCTCTGCTGAACAAAGCGCCGGATTACGAGCGAGCGGAAGGGGTTTTGGAGCGCATGAAAAAAGAAGGGGTGCGACCAGATGAAGTGACGTTTAATTCTCTGCTGAACAAAGCGCCGGATTACGAGCGAGCGGAAGGGGCGCCGGATTTCGAATGTGCTTTGCAGGTGCTTAAGAGATACGTCAATACGGGATAAAATTGGATAGGACAATGAATTCCACATTATTGAAAATATCTCGATTGGAAAGAAAAGAGCATTTGGATGAAAAGGCTGAGCGGGAATTTTTTGCTCGGTATTTCAATGCCATGTCCGAACTGGACGACAGTTTTATACGCCTTTTTTCTGAAGCCATGTATGTGTCCCATCATAAGGAACAATTGATAGAATGCCTGAGGGCAAAAAACTGGTGGTACTGGAAAATCAAAGCCGATATTGCCATCGAAACGGATTGGCAGGCTTGTTTTGACTTGTTAAAAAATGCTGAGACAGCGGCACCTCAAACACACTTGGCGCATATTCACGCAATTTGGGTAAAAAATGTAGTGTTTAATGATCTGGAAGATTTATTTGAAGATGCCGTAAAACGATGCGAGGTGTCCCTTCCTATACAACCAAAAGGCGTTCCTGTCCTATACAGGAAAGTTGCTGCTTTGGCTCATCCTACGACGTTGTAATGATATTGAAAATGGTCTTGTAGCCATTAGGTTAAGTGTTGTTCAATGGCAATTTCCCGTCAAACAGGTGAATGATTTTCTGCAAGGTGGAATATGGAAGGAACTCCCCTCTTCTCCTATACAACATTGGCGCTCCACACTTCAAAGCAATCCATTATGAAACACTTCGCTATAAAGCAATAAATAACAAAATATTAGCGAAGCGTAGAGACAAAAAAGCCGAGAACAATCGCTCCACGAAAATTGCTCCTAAGCGTCGCAAATTCAGGAAGCGTAACATCAGACTGTAAAAAAAAGCCCCGCTCACCTTTCCCTGCTAGGCCCAAAGTGTTCAGAAATTAACCCAACCACACTGCGCGCACAAGTACATTGCGGTTGGAATTCGATGAGCGTCGCATAATTGTTAACCAAGGCATCGGGAAATACGCTACGTGTTGCTAAAAACGCTGAGTTTTTTACAAAAACACCCTTTATGTAATACTACCCCAAATCCGCCCCCTTACTCTTCCAAATCTTCAGACTCAGAAGCCATATCTGCCGCACTTCCCCCGAACATCGAAATCAGCAATGCGGACAACGTCCGCTCGATAGTTGGGCGAGTCGGAAGACTTCGCCCGGCAGGGTCATAACACCCGGTCGATCTGGCAATTAAAACAACCGGGTCCGGCGTTGTGCACATGCATATACCGGGCTTGTTTGTTTTGGAAAAGCTCCTGCACCGAGTTGTGCAGCATGTGCCCTTCTACTGTTCGGGCATTCACCATCATGCCTTTTTCATCGTACACCCGCAGGGAGAGCAGCCGGTGTTCCAGCATTTTGGGCAGGGTGTTCTTTTCGAGCTGTGCCTGCCGGGCTTGCTTGCGGATATACACCGGCCCTTTTGATTGGTAGGGAGAATTGACCTGGTGGTGTTCGTAGGGGAACAGGATGACTTCCTCGCCGACCTCGGCGTCCTCCAGGCTTACGCGGCAGGGGAAACCCGGTTTTTGATTGACGGTTTTGCGCACGGCGCCCAGTTGCGCCAGGGCTTCGTCGGGAAGGTCAAATAATTGGCTGAAGCGCTTGGCATCAATGCTTTTGACTTGAAAATCGGTGTGCATGGTTTGTGTTTTATCCTTCAAAGTGAATGCGCTCGTAGCCATTGATGGCCACTTTCCGGCTGTCGCCCCAGTGGTATTTCCCGGATTCGCCGTTGGCATTGATCACCCGGTGGCAGGGGATGAGGTAGGCGACGGGGTTTTTCCCGATAGCCGTGCCGACGGCGCGCAGGGCTTTCGGCTTTTTAATGGCCCGGGCGATGTCCTGGTAGGCGACATGCTGGGCTGCCGGAATTTGCAACAGGGCTTTCCACACCTGGATCTGAAAAGGGGTGCCTTTGATGTCGAGGCCGATTTTGTCTTTCGGAATTTCCCAGGTGGTGAAGTAGCGCTTTACCCGTTGCACCGTTTTTACCCAACGTGTTTTCAAAACGGGCGTTCGGAAATTCCTTTTTCAAGTTGTCCAGGCTGCCCGCCGGGTCATCCGTGAAGGCGAGCATGCAAATGCCTTTTTCCGTTTCTGCGACAAAGCTTTGGCCGAATGGCGTATCAAAAACGGACCAGCTGATGCGCAGGCCCTGCCCCCGTTCCTTGAACTCGCCGGGCGTGCAGGCTTCCAGTTTTACAAACAGATCGTGCAAGCGCCCGGTGCCGGACAGCCCGGCTTCGAAGGCCGATTCCAGCGTCGATTTTCCCTGGCGCAGCGATTTCTTGGCCTGCTCCACGGTGAGCACCTGCAAAAACGCTTTCGGGCTCACCCCGGCCCATTGCCGGAACAGGCGCTGGAAATGGAATTTGCTCAAAAAAACGTGCCCGGCAACCTCGTCCAGACTGGGTTGCTTCGCATGATTTTCGCGGAGGAAACGAATCGCTTCCGCGATGGTGTCGTATGCATAGTTGTTTGTTTCCATACTGCAAAAGTTCGACTATTTGGCTGCTTGTACAATCCGATTATTGCTGAGTACTCGTCCTGCGACTTGCAGCCAGTCCATTACACACAAATCCGTTAAATTTAAATTTTTTGGCCTTTTGTGCGTCAACCCCACCCCCGACCCCAGCGGGCTCTCGATTACCCAAAAGTTGGTTGAAATGTTTGTAATAGGATTGAAATCGATAAGCAGATGTAGGCAAATTTGGCTCCGCCGTGTCAACCCCACCCCCAACCCCTCCCCAAGGGGGCGGGGAGCCGTAGCGTCGACCGCATTTTATTACCCCAAGTTCAACGGTGATCGTGTAATCTACGGTGTACGTCGCGCCTCCCCTCACCCTTGGGGAGGGGCCGGGGGTGGGGTTACCAAGGGCGGAGCGAATTGTTCCATCAAAAACCATAATTCAAGTTTAATACATCACCAAAAAATTGTTCAACTTTTGAGTAATCGACAGCCCCCAGCGGGGAGGGGATGGGGGTGGGGTTGACAAGCGGCTGAAAAAATGAACTTAAGCCACAACAATTCATTTTCGTCAACTTGTGTGTAATGGACAGACTTCAAGTCGCAGGACGAGTACGCGCGCGGCCTGGCAAACGCCTGCGGTGTTGGAGAAGAAAATGGCTTGCAATTTACCCCCTGGTTCGCAGGATTCTTCCGGCGCTCCGGCCGGTTCGTCCGTCGAAAACGGCGGTTCGGTAGCTAAAAAATTGACTGCCTGGCCGGTTGCCGGGAATTTTGTCGGGCCAAGTCCCGAAAAACTTGCAAACCTCTTTCCGGCATTTAACCGACTTTTATACCATGAAAAACTTGTATTTCCTGAACGCGGCTGTTTGCCTGCTGATGACCGTGGAGATCCACGAAGGCTGCAACACCACGCCGCCGGCCTCAAGGGCCGTAACGCTTGAAACGGCCGTCTGGCAACTGACGGAAATTCTTGCCGACCCTGTTCCCAGGACCGTGCCCGACAGCCTTCCGGTACCCATCACCATCAAATTTTCCGATGGGAAAATAGAGGGTTTTGGCGGCTGTAACGGTTTTGGCGGCAACTATACCTACATGGGGGACCGACTAAGTGTCGGCAACATCGTGCATACCGAAATGTATTGCGAGGGCCGGTCGGAGTGGGAAAACCGCTTTTTCGAGCGTTTGGAACACAGCCGCGCATACCGGATCAGCGGCGAAACGCTGGAAATTGATTGCGGCGACATGGGCGGGCTGAAATTCCGGTTGAACTGGAAAAAACGCAAGGGATAATTTTAATGCATTGGTTCGATGGCTATGCTAAACAAATACGCCCTGCTTTTCTTTTTTGTCCTGCGTGCAGCCACCCTGCCGGCCCAGGTAAATGCCGACAGCCTGTGGCGCTTGTGGCGTACTCCCGGCCTCCACGACACCACCCGCCTGCGCGCCCTGAACAGCCTGGCCTTCAGCTATACCAACAGCAAGCCCGACTCTGCCCGCATCGTGGCCGAACTACAGCTGGCTTTTGCCCGGGAAAAGCGGTTGCCGGTCTGGCAAGCCAAAGCCCTGAACAGCATCGGCCTGGCGTACCGCGTTCAGAGCGATTACCCGAAGGCCATTCAGCGCTACGAAGAAAGTATCCGCCTGCTCAAACAGGCCGGCGATAGCAACAACCTGGCTTCCGTGTACGGCAACCTGGCCGATGTGTACCGCATTCAGAGCGACCTGCCCAAAGCCATCGACTATATTTCCAAAACCCTGGAACTCGCCGAGGCCACCGGCGACCGTAAAAAAGCAGCCCACGCCTACGTCAGCATCGCCACGATGTACTACGAATACCCGGGCAACGAAGCTAAAATTCTGGAATACCTGGACAAGGCCCGCGTCATTTATGAAGCGCTGAAAAGCGAGGTCGGGCTCACGCTCGTGTACGGCAACCTGTCGGCCGTGTACCTCGAACGCGAAGACTACGACAAAGCCATGGAATTCAACGAAAAAACGATGGCCTTGCAGAAAAAACAAGGCAACACGCTGGGGCTGGCTACCTCGCTGCACAACCGGGCCACCATTCTCGGCTACCAGGGGCGCCACCGGGAAGCAATGGCCGATTTTAACCGGGAAATCGAAATTTTCTCCGCCCTGGGCGACCTGGAAGGGCTGGCCGATGCCTACAACAGCATGGGCGATCTGTGGCTGCATCAGGGCCGCTACATCCTGGCCGTCGACGTATGCGAAAAAGCCCTGCAAACGGCCCGGCAGATGGGCGGCCCCAACCTGGAGGCGCAATACGCCTGCGAATGTCTGTACCGCGCCTACCTCGAACAGGGCAACTACCGGCAGGCTTTGCTTTACCTCCGGCAAACGATGGACCTCAAAGACAGCCTCCGGCAGTACGAAACGGCGCAACGCCTCCAACAAATGGAGGTAGAGCGCCAGATTGCCTTCGACAGCCTGAACCGCGCAAAAGAAAAATTTCAGGTGGAAATGGCGCACCAGCAAGCCATCCGCCGCAAAGACCGGACAGTCGGCCTGGTTGCCGCCGCCGGGTTGGGCCTGCTCATTATCGCCCTGGCCTTCTGGGTGCGCATGCTGTATTTCCGGCGGCGTTCGCAGCGGCTGCAAGTAGAATCGGACGCTATGGCCAAACAACAACTGCTCAACGAGGTGGCGCTGCTGCGCACGCAGGTGAACCCGCATTTTCTGTTCAACAGCCTGAGCATTCTGACCTCCCTGGTGCAGGTGGATGCGCGGCTGGCCGAACAGTTTATCGACCAGCTGTCCCGCTCGTACCGCTATATTTTGGAACAAAAAGAAAATGCACTGGTCCGTTTACGCACGGAGCTGGAGTTTATCCAGTCGTATGCTTTTTTGTTAAAAATCCGCTTTGAAAACAAATTCGACGTGCACATCGACTTGCCGGAAGCAGCGTTGGACCAGCTCAAAATCGCCCCGCTGACCCTGCAACTGCTGATCGAAAACGCGGTAAAACACAACCGAATGTCGGTCAAAGAACCGCTCATCATAACCGTTTCGATCGAACACCCGCAAACCCTGTTGGTGAAAAACCCGTTTCGCCCGCGCAGCACCCCGGCGGTTTCCACCGGCATGGGCCTGCAAAACATCATCAACCGCTACGCCCTGCTCACCGACCGGCCGGTGTGGGCCGGCGAGCGCGAAGGGGAGTTTGTGGTACGGGTGCCGTTGATGGAGTAACCATGCTCACCACTTTACCACCCGCGCATTTCCCAACACCGCATTGCCCGAAATGTCCAACAAGGTGCAGCCATACACACCGCCCGGCAGGCCGCTGAGATCAATAACAAGCGTGGCATCTGCATTTTCGGCAACCAATCCGGCGAATTCGCGCACCAGTTGCCCGGTCGAATTAAAAACCAGTACCCGGTATGCCCCTTCGGCAGGCTGGAACAGCCGGATGTTCAACAGTCCGTTGGTCGGGTTGGGCGAAAGAACTATCCCGGTATCGCTGCTTTCCGCCGCGAGGTGGATAATTTTTGAATACTGGAACGAGCCGTCCCGGTCCACCATTTTTAAGCGGTAATACTGCGTACCGTCCCGGTTTTGTTTATCCCAAAAAACGTATTCGCTGCCGTTGCCTTTTGTTTCCAGACGGGCAATTTTTTCAAACTGTTGGGAAAACCGGCTGTGCTCCAGGTCAAAATGGGAGGCATTGATTTCCTCGGCGGTTTGCCAGCGCAGCAAATTTCCCTGCTCCGTGCGTTTGCCCTGAAAATCCACCAGACTGATGGGTAACGGTGCGGCGGGAACCACGATGTAATCTTCCGTTTCGCCAGACGACCAACCCGAGCCGTCACAGGGGTCGGGGGTATAGTTTGGGCCGTATTGCAGGCGGATGCGCAGGCGCACGTCGCCGAGGTGGGCATCGGGCGGCACCGTCACGTTTTGCGACCAGGGGCCCACACCCGAAAAATTCGCCACCTGTTCGGTGCTGCTCAGGATACCGTCGTTGTTCCAGTCGATCCAGGCGCCCAGTTTGGAATCGGGAAAAGCAAAGGTAGAGGTCACCGTCAGGGTGTAGGTGGAATTTTGGTTTATAGTGGTGCTCAGGTTGGTGTAGTCGCTGTAGCCGGTAATGCTGGGGCAATTCCAGCCCGGGTTGCTTTGGTTGTTGTCGATGGTGTGGAAAACCACCCGCCGGATCAGCTCGTTTTGGCCGCCCCAGTGCGAGGGGATGCATATCTGGTTGACACAGGGATCGCCGCCAAAAAAGGGCTCCCGGTGCAGGCGGTGTTGCGCCATGATGGCCGCCCGCTCGTCCCAGGTGCGTGCCATGTCGGCTGTGGCGGCATCGCCGATGGGATTACCCTGGTTGTCGTTCACGTCGGGGTTGGAGTAAAAATTCACGCCATTGCCGCACATATGCGTGGTCCAGTTGCCGTTGTCGTAGCCGTGTGCGTAGGGGAAAACGCCGTTGCCGCCGGGGCAGTGGCCGCCGCCGGCGTTGTGGCCGATTTCGTGGCGGAATGCCGTGGGCAGGTTGATGCTGTTCACACTGGAGTACCCGCCGATGTAGCCCCAGCCGCCCGCTTCGCCGGCAGCCCCGGTGGGTGTTTGGAACACGGCGACCAGGTCGGGCGCGTAGGTTTCAATTTCGCCGGCAAACCAGTCGTAGCAATCGTCGAGCACACTGGTGATCACGCCCGGATTGTTGGGCGTAGTGCCGGTGCCTACCAGGCGCAGGTAAGTGGACGTGACCAGCGAATTGGTCAGGCCATTGTTCACCGATTGCACCATCGACAGCGCGTGCGCATTGATGTCGCCGGCAACAGTAGCCGCCGAATTTGAATAGCCGATGAAAATATCGATGACATACTGACCGCCCGGGTCGGTTTCTTCGAGGCAACTGCTTCCGCAAACGGTGCGTTCGTGCACCGGGCTGTGTTGCGTAGCGGCCTCCTTTGCGCGCAGCAACTGACAGTCAAACGGCTCGTTTTTACACTCGCGGATGCGGTATTCGCCGACAGTTGCCGTGGGCAAAATCTGAAAGTAGCCTTTTTCGGTTTGGATGGTGGCTACCAGTTTGTTGGTTTCCGGATTGACCACCACGACGGTGTTTTTGTACCGGTTTAAATGGTCGAAGCGGGTGTCGCCGGCCCGGCCGGTCCATACTTCCAGGCCGCTGAAAAACGGGCCTTCCTGCCGTTCCAGCCGGAGCGTGTACTGCACATCGTCGAAGAGCCTGAAGCGCAGCAGACCCGACAAGTCAATTTTTGTACTGCCGGGGAAGGGTTGCAAGGTGGTTGTCCGGGCCCGTTTTTCATCCGGGCCGGCTTCCGTCACAGTCGTTTGTGTGTTGGAGAACAGGTCGTGCGGGGAGGGGAGTTTGCCATCCTGCGCATGCAGTAAACCGGATAGCAGCAAGCAAACAAATTGAAAGGCGACAGCCGGAGCAGATTTCATAATGGTCAGATTAATGAAAAAAGAGCGTGTTTAAGCGTTTGTCCAAATTTTGGCGCCGGGTAGCGGCGGCGAATAAAGTTAAAGCAACTTGGTGAAAAATCTTTTTTCTGCGCTTAAAAAACCGGAACCCCTTTCCTGCTCGTATATCCATCGCAAAACCTATCTGTTCAAATTTGTAAAAGATGAAAATGATGAAAAAGATGATCTACCAGGTTGCTTTTATGCTGTTGAGCCTTTTCCTGAGCATGCACGCTTCGGCGCAAATCGTATTAAACGGATTGGACGACGGTTCCACCGGGTCGCTACGGCAAGTGATCATGCTGGCGCCGGCCGGCAGTGAAATTACTTTTGGGCCGCTCGTCACCAACGTAACCCTGACCGCTGAAATTACCATCGACAAAGACCTGGTCATCACCGGACTTGAAGGTGACGGAACCACCCTGGATATGCAGGGTGCCGGGCGCATATTCAATATCACTGCCGGAACGGTTGCACTCAACAACCTCAGCTTGGTAAATGGTCTGGCCGATGATGGCGGTGGTATCTACAATGCCAATGCCTCCCTGACACTGACCAATTGTTCCATCAGCCAATGCATCGCCGACGGCGCTTCAGGTTCGGGCGGCGCAATTTTCAATGCCGCAGGTGGAACCTTGACGATCATCGATTCTGAAATTTCCTTCAATCAGGCCAACCGCGCCGGCGGTGGTATCGAAGACCAATCCGGCGCCGGGCTCGGCGTAATGCTGACCAATGTGGTTTTAAATAATAACAACGCCGGGGTAACCCCTGCGACACCCGCTCCCGGCAACGGCGGTGCGGTGCATATCACGGGCCCTGGCGATATCATGATCACCGACTGTACCATCAACGATAATGTTGCCTCGCTGGAAGGTGGCGGCCTGTGGAACGGCACCGGCACCATGACGGTCAGCGGCGGCTGGATCGACGGCAACACGGCAGCCGGCGCCATGGCGAACGAAGGCGGCGGCGGCCTGTTTAATGCGGGCGGCACGCTGGTGGTGCAGGACAGTTGCGTGATCACAAACAACATGGCCACAGGCGCTGCGGGCTCCGGGGGCGGTATTCTGAACGATCTGGGCACGCTTACCGTAATTGATGCCGAAATTTCAGGCAACGTTTCCGTGCGTGCCGGGGGCGGAATTGAAGACAATTCAACAGCCGGCAACACGCTGGTTTTGACCAACGTAACGCTGTCGGGCAACAGCACGGCCTCATCGCCGGGCAACGGTGGCGGGCTGCACATCACGGGACCGGGCAATTCGATGATCACCGGCTGCACAGTGACGGACAACACGGCCTCGCTGGAAGGCGGCGGCCTGTGGAACGGCACCGGCACCATGACGGTCAGCGGCGGCTGGATCGACGGCAACACCGCAGCAGGCGCCATGGCCAACGAAGGCGGCGGCGGCCTGTTTAATGCGGGCGGCACGCTGGTGGTGCAGGACAGCTGCGTGATCACCAACAACATGGCCACCGGGGCTGCGGGCTCCGGGGGCGGCATTTTGAATGACCTGGGTGTTTTGTCGGTATTCGATTCGGAAATTTCGGGCAACGTATCGGTGCGTGCCGGCGGCGGTATCGAAGACAATTCAACAGCCGGCAACACGCTGGTATTGACCAACGTGACGCTGTCGGGCAACAGCACGACTTCATCGCCGGGCAACGGTGGCGGGCTGCACATCACGGGACCGGGCAATTCGATGATCACCGGCTGCACGGTGACGGACAACACGGCCTCGCTGGAAGGCGGCGGCCTGTGGAACGGCACCGGCACCATGACGGTCAGCGGCGGCTGGATCGACGGCAACACCGCAGCAGGCGCCATGGCGAACGAGGGCGGCGGCGGCCTGTTTAATGCGGGGGGCACGCTGGTGGTGCAGGACAGTTGCGTGATCACAAACAACATGGCCACCGGGACTGCGGGCTCCGGGGGCGGTATTCTGAACGATCTGGGCACGCTTACCGTAATTGATGCCGAAATTTCAGGCAACGTTTCCGTGCGTGCCGGGGGCGGAATTGAAGACAATTCGATGGCAGGCAACACGCTGGTATTGACCAACGTGACGCTGTCGGGCAACAGCACGGCTTCATCGCCGGGCAACGGCGGCGGGCTGCACATCACGGGACCGGGCAATTCGATGATCACCGGCTGCACGGTGACGGACAACACGGCCTCGCTGGAAGGCGGCGGCCTGTGGAACGGCACCGGCACCATGACGGTCAGCGGCGGCTGGATCGACGGCAACACGGCAGCAGGCGCCATGGCGAACGAAGGCGGCGGCGGCCTGTTTAATGCGGGGGGCACGCTGGTGGTGCAAGACAGTTGCGTGATCACAAACAACATGGCCACCGGGGCTGCGGGCTCCGGGGCGGTATTCTGAACGATCTGGGCGCTTACCGTAATTGATGCCGAAATTTCGGGCAACGTATCGGTGCGTGCCGGCGGCGGAATTGAAGACAATTCAACAGCCGGCAACACGCTGGTTTTGACCAACGTAACGCTGTCGGGCAACAGCACGGCCTCATCGCCGGGCAACGGTGGCGGGCTGCACATCACGGGACCGGGCAATTCGATGATCACCGGCTGCACGGTGACGGACAACTCGGCCTCGCTGGAAGGCGGCGGCCTGTGGAACGGCACCGGCACCATGACGGTCAGCGGCGGCTGGATCGACGGCAACACCGCAGCAGGCGCCATGGCGAACGAAGGCGGCGGCGGCCTGTTTAATGCGGGGGGCACGCTGGTGGTGCAAGACAGTTGCGTGATCACAAACAACATGGCCACCGGGACTGCGGGCTCGGGGGCGGTATTCTGAACGACCTGGGTACCCTTGCCGTGGCGAATTCTGAAATATCCGGCAATACGGCCGTGCGGGCCGGCGGCGGCATCGAGGATAATTCCCTGAGTGGAAAAATGCTTGACTTGTTTAACATCACCCTGACGGGCAACTCCACAGGCTCAGCGCCAGGCAACGGCGGCGGCTTACACATCACCGGCCCGGGCAATTCAACCATCACCGGTGGTATGATCAACGACAACTTCGCGGCGCTGGAAGGCGGCGGCTTGTGGAACGGCACTGGCATTATGACAGTGACCGGAGCCACCATCAGCGGGAATACGGCAGCAGGTGCAACGGCAGGTGATGGCGGCGGCGGTATTTTCAACAACGGCGGCACCGTCAATGTATCCATGTCTACGGTATCAAATAATGCCGCAACCGGGGCCGATGGCTCGGGCGGTGGCCTGTTTAACAGCACCGGCGGGAATTTTACGCTTATGTTGTCGACCATATCCGGCAACAGCGCGGCTGCCGGTGGCGGGATTCTGAACGCCGGCAACGCATTCGAAATCAATGCCACCACGATTGCCATGAACGCGGCAACTGCCGTCGGTGGCGGTGTAAACGCCACAAGTCCGGCAATGCTGAAAAACACCATCGTCGCTTCCAACACAGCAGCAGCCGGTGCAGATGTTGCCGGAATTTTTATGTCCGGCAATTACAACCTCATCGGTTCCGACGCTGCCAATGTTTTCCCGGAGCAACCGGGCGACATCGAAGGGCAGGATGCGAAACTCATGCCCCTGAGCACCAACGGCATGGCAACCGCTACCCACCGCCTGGATATTGGTTCGCCGGCCTACAACAGCGGCGACCCGGCCGATAACTTTGCCGATCAGAACGGCCAGGCTGTTTTTGCCGGCAGGCGGGATATTGGCTCGGACGAATCGCAGGCCGATCTGACAAACACAGTTGTGGTATCGCTTTCGGAAAGCGGTATCCGGGTTTTTCCGAATCCGGCGCAAAGCCAGACGACCGTTTCCATTCCCGCGACATTCGGCTCGAACACCCGGCTTGAATTGTTTGAACTGGGTTCGGGGAAACTGGTCCGGCAATACAGCGGTGTTTCAGGCACGGCACAGCTTGATCTTGGCAACCTGAACGCCGGGATGTACACGCTCCGCATCACATCGGATACGTTGATCACGGCAGGAAGGGTAACGGTGATCCGGTAGGCCGGTTATTTGAATGTTACGGGGCTCATGAGGGGGCTAAGTTAGGGGGGGACTTTGAGTCTAATGTCGTCAATTTAAGAAATCATATGTCAAGAATTGGAGCGGCTCGTAGCGTATTTCCCGTTAAAGATTTGCCCCCTAATTTCTTAATTCTACTTTGTCACTTTAAAAGTTGCACTAAGCGAAAAAACAAGCAATGTCGAATATCGAACTCCGAATATCGAATGTCCAAGTGATTTGATCCGAATTCGGGAAGATTGGTATCAACAACATGCGAAAAAGGTGCTGTACCCACAATCATACTACTTCGAAATTGGATATTCGAAGTTCGATATTCGACATTTAATTCCACGGTGTTTAAAGTGACAAAGTAGTATTAAGTTGACGCCATTAGACTGGCAGTCACCCCCTAACTACACGCCCGAAGCATGCATTCAGGCTACCCCAATTGGCTGCCGCCCACCCCGGAACAGCAGCCAAACCGTAAACGACAATTCACCGACAACGCCGGGAATCACGACGATCATCATGAATACATTTTTATAGTCGGCATAGTTGGGCAATAGAAATTGGGCAAAGCTGTCGACCAGGTAGCCGGCGCCGGCCAGAGCAACAGGACGCCGATAAATTTGGGGACAAAACCCGATTGCAGCGTCAGCGCCCCAAGCGCCAGCAGGTGGATGCCGAAAAAGAGCAGACCAAGCAGCCAGGTATAATTGAAGGCAGCCAGAGAACGCGTCACTTCGGCCTGAAGGTATTCGGTTGAAACCAGGGCCTGATAAGCGCTGTTGCCGGTCAGTTCGAGCACATCAAAAAGATGGTACAGAGCCACGCCAAAAATCGCGCAGTTGACCAGGCGAAACCAGGCTGCAAACAATGCCAGAGGTTTGTTCACAGACTCCAGCAACACATACAGCGCCCAGGTAAGTATCAGGTCGAAAAGCACCATGACGATAAAGCAAAAAACACCCAGCCGGTATTGCCCGGTGTTGCCGGTGATGTTGGCCAGGGTGGCGCCGGCATCATCCGGAACGACCATTTTTTCCAGGACAAAAAAATTGGCGAAAATGCCGGTGAAAAAGATCACCAGGTAGCCGACGCCGGCCATCAGGGCTATTTTTCTTAGTGGGGAAGTGGAATTCATTTTTCTGATTTTAGTATGGAGGGGGTGTACACTTTTTCAATTTCAAATAAAATGGATGATCCCGGTTTGGGACGTTTCATCAATTTAAGGTCAGATTGGAAATTGGAAATTTGAAAAGTGCACACCTCCTCCGGTTCGTTAAGTTGATGTGTAGGCGAGGGCTAAAAATAGTCAATTAAGAAAAAACGCTTTGCCAACCGGTTAAACCCATTCATTTCAGGGGAATCGCCAATGGCCGCATCGGCGACCCGCTGGCGCCTTTTAATTTGAGCGATGCGCCGATAAAAACGAACTCATACACCGCATCAGTTGCCAGATTTTCCAGGTTCATCTGTTCGATAAACATGACGCCTTTTTCGGCCAGGAGGTAGGTGTGCACCGGCACCCAGTTGTCTTCCCGCTCCGGTGGGAAGGCTTCAAAACTGAGGTTGTCGGCGCCAAGCAGCATGATCTGCCGGTCTTCAACCAGCCACCGGGCAGCTTCCAGGTTGATCCCGGGATACTGGTCCAGGTATGCCCCGGCATCCTGGTAATGCATGGCCTGGCCGGTTCGGATCAGCACCACGTCGCCTTTCCGGAGCGTGGTGTTTTGTTTTTTCAAAGCACCCTGGAGGTCGGCTGCGTTTATGCGGTAGTTTTTGGGGAGTTGGGACACGCCTTTGTAGGCCAGCATGTCGATCATAATCCCCCTGGCAATCACGGGTGGAATGGTTTCGGCGCCGGTTTTGCGCCAGCCTTTGTCGCCGAGGTGCTCTTCCGGGGTGTAGCCGTTCCAGATTTTCCCGTCCAGCCCAAAATGGTTCAGGGCATCGATGTGCGTCCCCATGTGGGTGTACATGGAAATGGCGTCGCCGGTGTAGCTCACTTTCCTGTTCATTTTTTCACCCATGCCGTTGGGGTTGTCCACCACGGTTCCGTGCGGGGTATGGGTGAGCCAATACTGGTAGGGCGGGTCGCCCAGGGCATCGAAACTGGGCATGCCTACAAAATAATCCACGCTGAGGTCGTACACCTGCCCGCTGCCAATGGCGGAAAGTGCCGCCAGACGGGATTCATCGGTCATCATATTCAGGGCGCCGATTTCATCTTCGGGGCCCCAGGGGCTTTTTCCGGCCACTTCCGTGCGGTTTTGTGAAAAGGCAGAGATTCCGCAAAGGAGGCTTAAAATTAAATGCATGATTTTCTTTTCCATCGTGCTGTTTTTTCGTTAAAAAATGAATGCAGGACAAAGGAAAAGGGAAACCAACAGGTAAAAATTGACCTAGGTTAAGACTTCGCCGGTAATCCGGGAAAACACAACGCTACCGAGGTGCATCACGCAGGTTGGCTTTCATCCTGGACAGGAATTCCGGCGTAATGCCGAGGTAGGAGGCAATTTGTTTTTGCGGAATCCGCTGCTCGGCGTCGGGGTATTTTTGGATAAAATCCCGGTAGCGTTCTTCGGCTGTTTTTGAAATCATAAACATCACCCGCTCTTGTTGGGCGATAAAGGCATTGATATGTAAAATCCGGAAAAACCGCTCCAGTTTAGGGATTTGGAGCAGCAGGTTTTCCATGGCGTGTTTGGAAAGTTGCAAGACTTCGGTGTCTTCCAGGGCCTGCAAAAAATAGTTGCCGGGTTTTTGACTGTGGAAGCTGTACAGGTCGGAAACCCACCATTCCTCTATGGCAAACAGCGTATTTTTTTCAAGGCCTTTTTCATTGATGTCGTATAGTCGTAACAACCCCTTGTGCACGAAATAGGTGTATTTGCAGATATGCCCGGATTGGATAAGGTGGCTGTCTTTCTTGTAGGTTTTGGCCACGAGATTTTTCCGGAGCAAATCGAACGCTTCGTCGTCCAGTTTTATATGCCGGTTCAGGTTTGCTTTAAGCCGCTCGTACATGTGGAGTAGAATTTCGGTTTTGTTTTTTGATTATGCCCTCCAAGTTAGCGCATGTTTGGGATTTTCGCCGGAGCCCCCAAATGCTCAACCTGTCAAATCGGCGTTGTTCGATACCCCTTAGCAGGCATGTCTTTTTGTTTTGCCGGTGGCGCCCGGCTAATTCCCGTTCACACCCTGCAATTTCACCATGGTATACTCTCCCTCCTTGCCTGAACGGTACAGGAAAAGCAACCCGCCCTCGAACCGGTAGTTGAGTTCGACCGGCGTTTCGCGGTGCTCTTTTCCGGTTACCCGGAGGATGTGATTTTGGGTATCCAGCGTCCAGGCGCCGCCGTCCTTCCGTTCACCGTTGGTGCGGGCGAGGTAATTGCCGTCGGGGAAAAACTGGAGTTCCAGGCCAAACAGGAAATCCGCCCAATTGCCACGGAGGTGTTTCGCGCTGAGTGTATCAGGGTGCGGCGCCGGGTAGACGATGCGGCGTACATCCCGGCGGCCCGTATATCGCGCAGTATTTCGAAAAACAGAAAAAATGCCACTCCGGCGCTCCACCCAATTGCCGGCGCTGTCGTACCGGTAGGCATACCCGGCCCGGTAAATGACGGAATCATTTTCGATCGTTTGGACGATTTCCAGCGGGTCGCCGTATTGGTTCAGGCGGTGGGTCCAGGCGTGCAGGGTCTTTCCGCTGCTGTCGCGGGTGGTGCTCACCGCGAGGGTGTCGCCGGAGTATATCGTGGTGGTGTGTTGGGTCGGCTGGTCTGATTTCGGATACCGCGTTTTGATGTGAACAATCCGCTCGAGGCTGTCCGTTTGCACGACCATGTCCTGATCGAATTTTTTCAGCACGCCTGTTTTTTTTATCCGGACCAGTTTGCCGGCAGCATCGTACAGGTGTTCCAGGGTTTCGCGTGGTTTTCCGTCGGCGTCGTATTCGGTGCTTTTCCACAAACGATCGCCCTGGTATTCGTGCACCGTGTGGCTGTTAAAGATTTTATCGCGCCGGGCCATGCCGGGGTTTTTCAACCAATGTTCGTCCAGGCGGCCCGCAGCATCGAAATGGTAAATGAGCGTCCATCGCGGGTTTGTGTCCTGGTTGCCGGTTGAATCCACGTCGTACGACGCTTCTTCGATCATAAAGGGTTGGCCGTGGAATTTTGGCGGCTGGGAAAACAGTGTTTCAGTGATCAAAAATGGCAACAGCAGAAACAAAAAGCGCATAGTCGGTTGATTTTGGCTGCAAGTTCACCTTTTTCACGGGGAGGCTATTTTATCATTTGGGGTGTATGGCCGGCTGCGGTATCCAGGTACATAACCATCTGGTACAGGTCGTAGCCGGGCGCCCAAAAATCTGCCGCCGTTTTTTCCAGGGTGAAACCGTTTTTTTCATAAAATTTATAAACGTGCTGGCTGGTGCGGACCACAATTTTGGCGATAGCCGGGTTTTCCCGGATCATGTCGATCCGGTGCCGGGTAAGCGCACTGCCGATGCCTTTTCCCTGAAAACCCGAGTGAATGATATCCCAGGAAATCCGCGCCAGTTGGGCTTCGGGGAAATAATTAATGCCGCCTGCGCCGACGACCACTCCTTGTTCTTCCACCACGAAATAGTCCTCCAAATGCCGGTCGAGGTAGTCCAGCAAATCCGCTTCTTCGGCTTCGGCGAAATAGTGCGGGGTGTTGAGCCGCAAGAGGTGTATGACCTGCGGCTTGTCGGCATGGGTGTATGGTCTGATCATGATTTGTGGCGGTTGTTCCAGGTGATCATTTCCTGTTTTAACACATCAAAAGGGATTTCCAGGGTAAGCAGTTCCTCGTAAGTCAAACCTTTTACTTCCACCACATAACCGACCAGGGCTGAAAAGTTGAGGTAATTGTACAGGATGCCGGTTCCGTCCGGAAAGTAGAGCATGTCCCAACCGTTTAATCCATCGCGATCGGCCTGATTCAACAGGTCGATACGCTCGTGCAGACTGAGCCGGTTTTTACGGGCAATGTATTCGGCGTAGCCTTCAATTTTCCAAAATGGATGTTTTTCAGCGGACCAAAAATCGCGGTTGGCCTGGTAAGCATGCACCATTTCGTGCGCCAGCAACTCCGTCAGCCGCCATTGGCGGTTTTGACCCTGATATTTTTCCAGATTCCACCGGGCAATGTTTTCAGAAAAATCGGCCGCACAGTTCAGGCTGATATTGTTCGAAACGGTATAGGCCCAGCCTTGTCCTTTTAGCCTTTCGATCAATTTTGGGTAATTCGAACCGTCGTTCAGGCAAAGATTGATGGACACACCGCTTTCGTACAATTCCGAGGTTTTCACGAGCTCCAGGCTTTGCGCCAACACTGAATTTATGCCGGTCGGCAGGGGCTGAGTATGGTGGATCGCAATGTTTTCAAATTGCGTTTTCCGGGCGTAAAGGAAGGAAGGCGACAGTACGGCGCCGGCCAAAATGGCCAGGCACAGACCGAGTGTTGTGCCGCAGGCAAACAGGATGCGTTTGGTTGTTCTTTTCATAGCTAAAGTTAACGTTTTAAACTTACGTTGGGCGGAACAAGCACGTTCAGTCCTGCCCTGGTTTTTCCGAAATGCCAATCAAGGCGCTGGCCAGGGTCACGACATCTTTCCAGGTACCAGAGGTGTTGGCAAGTACCACCACCACGGTTTTACTTTTAGGAATGAGCATGATTTGCGTGGCGGCTCCGGTTTGTTCGCCGCTATGCCCGATTACCACGGATTCGTGGGGTGGCGGGCCGTATAAAAACCAACCCAGGCCGTAGGGGTTGCCGGCTTTCTGGGCAAATTGGCTTTGGGTCATTTGCTCAAGCGTTGCTGCTTTGATCAGCCTGTTTTCCACGATGGCATTACCAAACCGGATCATATCATCCAGGGTGGTAAACAGCCCGCCACCCGGCACCCGGTTGCTCAGGTTGTTTGCCCTTGCCGCTTTTGTTTTCCGCTTGTGTTTTTGGTACAAACAGGAACGGTTTGCCGGATTTGCCGGGAGTTTTTCCACCCCTGTACGGGTCATTCCGGCAACATCCCAGATGTTTTTTTGCAGGTATGCTTCATAGCTTTGCCCGGAAACTACCTCGATAATACGACCCAACACGACATAGCCATAGGTGGTGTAATAATAAGCCGTCCCTGGTTCGAAGAGCAGATCCCGGTCTTTGAAAACGGCCATCGCGGCTTCCAAAGACGGGAAATCTGTTTGGTTTTCGGCTTCTTTTTCCGACTGGTACTGCCCGATTCCGGAGGTATGGGCCAGCAGCTGGCGCACGGTAATGTCCCCGGCTTTCTTTTTCGGGTAATCGGGCAGGTAGGTTTGAACCGGAAGGTCCAGGTCGATTCGTCCTTGCTCGACAAGTTGCATGATCGCCACGGCAGTCATGGTTTTAGCGATGGATGCCGTGCGCGTGCGCGTCGAGTCGGTGAACGGGAGCTGGTCTTCCGCGCAGCGGTAGCCGGCTGCATTTTTCCATGCAGTCTTTCCCTCAACAGCATAGCCTGCCGCCGCTCCGGTTACCCCCGAGTCAGTGATCAGCGCCGCCAGGAGATCGTTGGCTTCGCGGGCTTTCGGGCTTTCCTGGGTGTGGGCGGTGCAGGTGCATTGCAGGTAGATTAGGAAAAACAGGATAGTTTTGGTCGTCATGCCATTTGAATTTTTTTGTGGATAGTCTTGTGGTATATCAAATCAAATTTTTACAAACCAACTCAACGTCACCCAATAAAATCCTTCCGCAGCCTGGTCCAAAAAGCCGCGAATACGGTAATCCAGGCCGGCTTCCAGCTTGTTGCGATCGGTGAAGCTGTAGCCGAGTTGCGGCACCAGGCGGATTTCGAGGTCATATTCCCGGCCCTGAAAAGCATTCAGGTACTCGTGGTTTATTTTCAGGTAAAATTCTCCGGGGTCGGCGGCTTCGCCGTTCAGGGGCAGCTCGGCGGCGATCCGGTAGCGCACTCTGAATTCGGGCAGCGCATCCGTCTCGAAAGTTTGGTCGGTCGCAATGCGATGGGCCAGTCGAAAGCGGCTGTAACGTTGCACCAGGGTGAATTGCTGAATGGCGCGGTGGATCACCCGGGTGTCGCGAAGGCGGATGAGATAACCTGCGGCGATGCTGTTGTTGAGGCCGGTTTTTTTGGCGCCGATGAGCGAAAAGTCGGAGAGCAGATAGTCGAAGCCGGTATCCGATTCGCCGGCTGCGCGGTGTTGGGCTGCGCGCTGGCGCGACTCCCATTTGGTGTTCAGGCTCCAGCCGTTTTTCAGGCCTTTGTTCAGGTTAATGGCCGGCAGGGTGCCGGCTTGCCAACGGGATTGTGCCGTTCCCAGCTGCACTGCAAGCAGCAGCAGGGCGACCGGAAGATATGCGGACGGTTTAATATTCAAGGTTGTCGGAATTTTTGAAAACAATTTCTTCGAGTGCGCGTAAGGCGCCGTTTTCGTCCAGGGTGATTTCGTACAACCGCAGCCCGTCCGGTTTTTTGCCTTTCACCACCATCTCGTACCGCGTGGTGTATCCCGTGGCGGGTTGTTGATTTTGGGCCAGTTTAAAAAGGGCGCTGCGGTTGCCGGAATATTGGATTTGAATTTTCCGGATGTCATGCCGGACAAACAGGGAGTCGAGCGTTGTAGTGATCCGGCGTTGGGTGTGCTCCGGTATGTCGGTCCAGCGGTGTTGGATTTCAATGTCCTGCAACACGCCGCTGGTGTCAAATTCGATGCTAAAGCGTTTTTTATCGCGGCAGACCTTGGCTTCGATGGAATTGCCGCGCAGGTTTTCTTCGAAGTACCATTTTACTTTTTTCTGAAAATGCAGGGAGTCGACAAATTGCCGCGCCGGGGCCGGAACGGCCTGCGTTTTTATGCGGTATTCCCGCTCGTATTTTGTTTGCCCGGCGGCCGTTGCCAGGGGCAGGAGGGCGGCCAGGCAGAGAAAAAGTGTTTTGTGCTGCATGGTTTTATAAATCAGGGAATTGCGCTTTTGTTCACGGGTGCTCCGTCTTGTTCGGGTTTTTCCCGGTTGTGTTGTCGGGCCGGTACCTGCGCGCCTTATCGCATCCGCTTTTGAACCACCGGCCCGGTATTCCAAACCAGGATGTTTCCGTGTTCATCCGAGCTAACAATTTGGCGCCCGTCGGGGCTCCAATCCACCCCCCAGAGCAAGGCATCGGAAGCGCTTTCGCCCAGCGGTTTGCCGTCGATCGACCAGATGCGCAAGGCGTCGCTGGCGGTTGCCAGCGGTTGCCGTCGGGGCTCCAACGCAGGGCGCGGTACTCGGCCTGGCTTCCGGCAATATCATTGATTTTCCGACCGTCGGAGCTCCAAAACTGCAACAGCGGCGGGTAGTTTTTTTCGTAGTCGCCGTAATCGCCGGTGGCAAAAAATGCCCCTGTGGGGTGCCAGGCCACGCAAAGCATCAGCACGTCCTCCGGCCGGGGTGTAATAGCCGTTAGTTTTTCCTGGTCTGTATCATAGAGCGCGATGTGATGCCCAACTGTGGCGACAATGTTTTGGGTAGGGTGCCAGTCCAGCCCGGTGATGGATTTTTGCTGCACGTCGATCGTTCGAAGCAGTGTTCCGTCTTTGGAAAACAGATGCAGCTGGCCTTCGTTGTCGCCGACGGCAGCTCGACGTCGGCATTCAGCCGATGGCGCGCACGCCGTACATGGCTGTACCGTTCCGCATGGTCCGCTTGCGGTTTCCAGGTGAGCGGACGACTGGTCAGCGAAACCGCGTCGCGACGGCGAGCAGGGGCAGGTAAGGTGCCATTTCAGGTTGGTGATCGTGCCTTTTACAGGGTAGTTTTCGGCAGGTTCGAATGTCGTTCCTGAAAAAATGCGGAGCACATTGTGGTTTCCGCCGGTCGCGATGAAACGGCCGTCGGGACCCCAGGCTGCCGTCCATAGAATATCATCAATGGGACCCTTTGCCGGCGCCGGCTCAATGTTTTTGTGGTCAAAGCTCAGCACCTCCCTGAGCATCCACTTGTCGTCTTCCAGCAGGTAAAGGTGGGTGAATTTTGCAGTGCTCGTCGGCACATCTGCTTTGCCGGGCTCGCGGATAAAAAATTTGTGCACACCGTTTTGGATGGCGCCGTACAACTGCCCGTTGTTGTAGAGCGGATACACTTCGAGGCTGCCTTCCTCCAGTTTGCGGATGGGCTTTTGGTTGGGATCGGCGCAGAGGTTTTGTCTGACGTTTTCAAAAAAAACGGTGCGGTTCTGAAATCCACCCTGATCGTGAAAAAATACCAGATCGGGGTGTACCGCCTGTTCGAGGTATTCCAGGTCGCATTGGTTGAAACCGCGTTCGAAGAAAATGCTGTCCTGTTGTTTCAGGCTTATAAAAAGCGGGTCGGTTTGGGCCACCTGGGCCTGGAGGCATGCTATGCTCAAAAGCATGCAAAAAAGGGTAATCGCGGTGTTGTTCATAGCTTGAGTTTATAAAAATCAGGGTGTTTAAGGAACACGGATAAACGTAAGGTGGCGCCAAGGTTCCTCGTGACAAACTTTTTACCGCCGAGACGCCAAGATGCCAAGAATGATTCTCCGCGTCTTTGCGTTTCGCGGTGAATAAGAACAATCCACAGCGAGAAATTTTATAAAAGCCTATTTCAATTTTAACCCCCTGATTCACATAACCCCTGTAGATCCAGTCAATATTCTAACCTTTGGCAGCAAATCCCCAACATGCGCTACTGCTCCGCTTTTTTAGTTTTTCACCGTAAACACCTCGATGGATCGCTCCTTCCCCTTTAGTTGAAACGAACCGAGCCGGTTGAAATCAAACTGATTTTTGGCCATTTCGTAGGTGTTTTCCCCCAACAGGATGTGCGTGTCGTAGTCTTTGTTCAGTTGCTCCAGCCGGGCAGCAATGTTTACCTCGTCGCCGATGACCGTGTATTCCATGCGCTCCGCCGAGCCAATATTGCCTGCCACCACCACCCCGGTGTTGATGCCGATGCGGGTGTGCAGGCGGCGGTTTTTTCCAAAAGTGCGGGTGATGGAAGCCTGTTCGATCGCCAGTGCTGCCCGGATGGCATGCACAGCGTGGTCGGGATCGTCGAGCGGTACGTTGAAGATGGCAAAAATGGCGTCGCCGATAAACTTGTTCACCACGCCATTGTGTTCCTGAACAATCGTTACAAGTACCGAAAAGTATTCGTTCAGCATTTCAATCACTTCCTGCGGCGTGAGGTCCTCGGCGATCGTGGTGTAGTTGGCAATATCGGTGACCAAAACGGTGCATTGGCGCACCTCGCCGGCTACATTTACTTTTTTATTCAAAATGGCGTCGGCCACGTCACGCGTCACGTATTTTCCGAAGGTGTCGCGGATCAATTCGCGCTCTTTGAGGCCGACGACCATGCCGTTGAACTCCTGGGTCAGTACCCCGATCTCATCGCCGGTAAGGACGGCAGCCTGTGTGGAAAAATCGCCGGCGCGTACCTTGTTGATCTCGTCGAGCAGGGCGTGTATCGGTTTGGTAAACGAACGCGTGATGTAGATCAGGGAAAAGGCCATCCCGATAAACACATTGATCCGGTCGGGTAAAATGGCCTCCAAGGGCGTCATATCGGAAAACTGCCTATAGGTTTCACCGGCTTGGGTGACGATCAGTTCCAGGGTTACCATCGCTGTGGGAATAAAGCCCAGGACGACGATGGTGACGAGCAGCGTCGTCCCGATGCGTCGCTTCCCGGTGGGGTAAACGAAGCCGAACATCGCGAAGGCTTTCGCCTTCAGATCGAGCGTAAAATCGTTGACCACAAACCAGGCGATAAAGGCCGGGAGCAGGGCATACAAGTAGAGAATAGACGGGATTGCGATGATCCACATGGATGCGGGAATTTCTTCCATAACAACATCGCCGGTACTCATCGACGAAAAATAGACCATCAGGAGCATGATGCCGTAATAAATAACGCCAAGACAAAATATCCAGACAGCCGAGTACCAACTCAGGTTTTGGATGCGTTGCCGGGCGCGTGGGTTATCCTGGCGCTGGTCGATAGCCAGCGCGATGGGTTTGTACAACCACCGGGCGCCGAGGAAATTGACGCCGCCGAATATCAGTACATGCACGGCTGTGAGTCCGAAGAACATTTCCAGGGATTTGTGCGCCGGAATATAGACTACATCGAATACCACCACCAGCAGGCAGAGGCTTAGCATGGAGCGGTAGTATCGTTTTTTCATGGGCGCCTAATCAGTTTGGTTGGGGGCTAAAGTTATAACCAGTTTCCCGCAAACCCGGCCTGTCCCGAAATGGCGCATGGCTTCCGGGGTATCCTCCAGCGGATAGGAGCGCTCGATAACCGGCTTGAGCGTGCCTGCTTCAACGTATGCGCTTAGCGTTTCCAGGTCGGCCTTGTCGGGCTTGTGCAACAGGAGGCCAAACTGCCGTTGCCCGCCAAGCCGGGAAAACAGGGGCCCCAACAGCATGGTCCGGAAGATGATGCCCATGGCCCCGCCAACAACAACATAGCGGCCGCCGGGGTGCATGGATGCCCGGCAGGTACGGAGCGGGCGGGTGGCCTGCATATCGAGTATCAGATCGTAGCGCTGTCCGTTTTTTGCAAAATCTTCCCGGGTATAATCGATCACCGCGTCGGCGCCCTGAGCACGCATGGTGTCGAGCTTTCCCCCGCTGTCGACGCCGGTTACGACAGCCCCGGCGGCTTTGGCCAGTTGGATGGCAAAGGTACCGGCGCCGCCGCCCGCGCCATTGATCAGTACCTGTTGTCCGCTGCTCAGCTGACCTTGCCGCAGGCCCTGGAGCGCCAGTACGCCGGCCTGGGGGAGGGCGGCTGCCTGTTCGAAGGATATGCCGGGGGGCTTGCGGGCCAGGAGTTGCCCGGGTGCGCACACATACTCGGCAAAGCCGCCCCAAAAGTGCCCTGATAAGTCGCCGAACACGGCATCACCGGGCCGGAGTTGCGCCACACCGTCGCCTGTAGCTTCAACCACGCCGGCGATGTCGCAACCCAGGATGTTGATCTTTTTTGGCCGAAACAGGCCGAACATCATCCGGTTGGCGAAAGGCGTGCCGCGCAGCAATTCCCAGTCCCAGGAGTTGATCGACGCGGCATGCACCTTGATCAGCACCTCCCCGGGTTTGGGCGCCGGTTTTTCTACGTTCGGCGACAGCCGGAGTGCGTCCGCGTCGCCGTATCGGGTGAACAGGACAGCTTTCATGGGTTTGGTGTAATTTGAAGTACCACATTCCCGGTTTTTTCGCCGGTCAGCACGTAACGAAAGGCGTTGGCGGTTTCAGCCAGCGGGTACGTCCGGTCGATCACGGGCTTGAATTTCCCTTCAGTCATCAGCGCTCTGACCAGGCGTACACTGCCCGGGATGTCGACCGGCACCGGGAATCTGACTTTTTTACGGCCAAAAATCGGGGTGAGCAGGGCGTAAAAAACATTTTGCGCCATCCAGCCCAACTCGGAGGAAATGTAGGTGCCGCCGGGCTTCAGGAGCGGTTTGCATTTGTTGAAGGTGCTTTTGCCCACGGCGTCGAACACGAAATCGTACAGTTGGTCGTCTTTGGTGAAATCTTCCCGCTGGTAATCGATCACCCGGTCGGCGCCGATGGCTTTTGCCATGTCGATGTTTTTGGTGTTGCACACCGCCGTGACTACTGCACCGTAGTTTTTGAGCAGTTGCACGGCTGCCGAGCCGATGGCGCCCGAAGCGCCGTTGACGAGTACCTGGTCGCCGGGGTGGAGCTGCACTTTATTGATAAAATTGTAGGCGTAGTGGGCGCCTTCGATGCTTGCGGCAGCCTGCTCGTACGAACAATTTTCGGGAATGGTGGCAATGCCTTTGGCGGCATCTATGGTCAGGTATTCGGCGTGTGAAGCCAGGCCGTTGTCGTCGAAGCCAAAAACGCGGTCGCCTGCCTGGAAGCCGGTGACCCCGGCGCCGGCAGCCTCGATCGTACCGGCAAAATCGGTGCCCAGGACCGGGTTGCGGGGTTTGAACAAGCCGGTGAAGAAACGCATGATGAAGGGTTTGGCCTGGAGCATGGCGCAGTCGGTGCGGTTGACGGTGGCGGCGTGTACGCGCACGAGGATTTCGTTGGCGTTTGGCGTGGGTTTTTCCACGGTTTTCAGCTGGAGGACGTCGGGTGGGCCGTAGTCCTGGTATACGGATGCTTGCATTTTCATGGTTTGGTTTTTTTCAAAAAAATGATCGGATAGCGGCGAAATACCGGAAACAAATATGGGGAACGGTGGGCTTTTCGACGGATTCGGGGATTTATTCGGCGGGGTCCTCAGCACAATTATTGATCCCGTTTGTAATCAATTCGTTGTTCCTCACTCCCAAGGCCCATCAACCGTAATATTCAAAATCACAGCATCCCGCAAGCGGAACAGCCCGCCCGAGCAGCCAAACCAAAGCCGCCCGCGGCTATCTTCCAGGATGCTCTGAATGCCGTAGTTATAGGGCATCAGATCGCTGCGGTCGGTTTCGCTGAAGAGCGTGAAATTTTGCCCGTCGAAGCGGTAGGCGCCCAGCCCGCTTGCGCCGATCCAGATATTGCCCGCCCGGTCTTCAGCGATGGCATAGATTTCGGTATGGTGCAGGCCGTCAACATCCGGGAATTGCCGGAACGCCCGGCCGTCGAAGCGGCTCAGACCGCCGGCGCCCTTGCGTTTGGTGGGATCGGAATGGTCTCTTTCCGCGATTCTGGACCCGAACCAGATATTCCCGTTACGGTCTTCCAGGATGGCTTGCACGTTGTTGGAGACAAGGCCGTCTTTGCGGGTGTAGTGGGTAAAGGTTTTGCCGTCGTATTTGCAGGCGCCGTAGCCGTCGCGGCAAAACCAGATGTTGCCCTGCCGGTCTTCCAGAATTTCGGTGACCCAGTCCATAGTGTTTTGGTAGGGTAGGAGATCGACCGGTGGTGTCGGAAGCGGAAAATCGGAAAATCTGGTCCCGTCGAAGCGGCAGACGCCGCCCCAGGTACCTACCCAAAGTGTGCCGGTTTTGTCGAACAGGATGGCGGAAACGCGGTCGTCGCAGAGGCCGTCGCGGGTGGTGTAATTGGTGAAGTTGGTTCCGTCGAAACGGGAAAGGCCGGCCTGCGTGCCGAACCAGAGGTTTCCGGCTTGGTCCTGGGCAATACGCACGACGGCATTTGCGACCAGCCCCTCGGCGGTGGAAACGTAGCGGAGTGTGTCGCCGTCGTAGCGGGCCGCGCCTTTCGCGAGGGTGCCGAACCAGAGATTTCCGGCGTTGTCCTGAAAGACTGTTACCACGTATTCGTCGATCTGGGGGGCGGGTGTGCCCGGAAGGAGATTGGGCACCGGTTGGGGTTTGGGGTTTGTTTGGCCGGTGCAGGCGGTGATGGTGGCCAGGAGGATCAGGAGGAGGTAGATGGGGAGGGTGTTTTTTTTGATTTTGTGCATTGGTGTTGGCTTGGATTTGATAAATCTTGCCAAAGGTACTTATCCGGGCCCGAAGGCGGGGATGCGTTGTTAGCCTCCCGACTTCATTTTTTTCTTTTTTTATTTAGGTGAATGCATTGACAGCAAAGAAAACAATTGTTGCCGCTATCGTTATCAAGGTTTCTCTCGCAAGTATTTTAAAGGGGGAAACATATCCTTTTTCTTTGCTTGCATCAGGCTTGTAATGGTGAATTATCATTTCATGTTTTATCCATGTTACTGTCATTAAAGCCAAAAGGGCGGCTCCAAAGAGAGAAAGGAAAATGTCTCCTATTAGGGCTACAAAAAAATTAGATTTATCTACTTGTCCAGTTTCCTTATCAACAGTCGCTCCTGCTCTTAATGCAATTGCTCCAAGAAGTAGCCAAATCACTACTAAATGTGTCCACCATTCGGGTAATGCAAAATTGAATTCTCTCGCTATCCAATTGGCAATCGGACTAAAAAAAAATCTAATTGGTTCGAGGATTTTATCATATTGAATTACTATTAATTCCAAAATTTTTGATAACTCAACATTCAGCAAATATGACCCAAGTTTAAACAAGGAGAGTCCGCCAGCAAGAATTCCAAATATTCGTGGTAAGTCTTTCATTCTATGGTTTTAATTCAATTTGAGGTTTTTTTATTCTATTCGATAACTCTTTGGGTATTTGGTAAAATCCCTTTCATTATCAGCCATCCTCTTTTTTGTTTTTTATTTGGTGGAGGCTAACGTAACGCATAAATGGCGTTGTGAGATGTTTTCCTCGCAGAGTTCTGACACATTTTCTAATTTACAAAATTGAAAAACTCTCCAGCACTTCTTGGTTCATCTTGTGTTTCTGAATTTCTTTATTTTTAGATTAAACTGTCCCCTTTTGAATCCTTCCTATCAGCCATAACGTAAACCTTTTGTCTTGTTTAGATACCCGCCCTGTTAATCTCTCCACAGATAGTTATTCGTATTTGATTCCCTTCAATCGCATGAACTCTATTATTATCGATTTTAATCAATATTTTAAACCATTCATTCGGGGCTGGTCTGCGAGGAAAATCAGCCTCAAATTTTCCTTTATAATTATTTCTTAAAAAACGCCAATTGTGCTTAGGATGATAGATGTACTGTATAGAATGTTCTCTCCTTATCTTTTCATCCGCTTGAAAATTAAACGGTCTAAAATATACCGCTTCATAGGTAGAGTCATTTTGAATATTAAAAGCAAAACCTACAAAACTTTTTTGCTGTATGTTTTCTCCTTTCATCTCTAATTCGATAGTTCCAACGTCAAAATTTATCCCCTCAATCATTGCCATTCCGTCTCCTGCTTTATTATTTAGGATAACAGTATTTGCATCTTTGTCAATTGCCACAATTTCTCTATTCACCGTTTTTAAATTCTCTCTCGTCAACTGAACTATTTTTTTTGAACAACTCAACAAAGTGAATAATGTCAGCATAATGATTGTGTACCTTGAAATTCGTTTTTTCATATTGTTTTGATTTTTTTGGGGCGAGTTTAATGACCTGCAACGTCCCGTGTGGCCTTTTTTTCGCCCGACCGCATAGGGAGGGTGACAACAACCTGTTGTTATGTTTTCGCACTTTTCCATCAGCTTCTGCTGGGGGAAAGAGCCGACGCTTAGGAGGCTGCCGCATAGGCTGTGAAACATAACTATTGTTTCCCGCCATAAGTTGGCGGCTATATTCAATTTCAGGTCGTACTCCCGCCATACTACGGCGTATATTTTAGCATTACCCCCATCCCGTGCTCTAAAAAACTTCCTGGAGAATTAATCTTAACCCAACAAACTTAATCCAAAATCTTAGCCCATCAAATCCCCGCCCGCCAAAAAAAACCAACGATCCCCGCCCTTAAACCCGCTCACCCCGCCATTCACCGAAAATACCGGTACAGCAGCCAACAAGCGCATACTTTTCAGAACCTGCTCGCAGCGCCCTCTGTGCACCTCCGTTCCGCTGTGAGCCTCTGTGGAATTAAAAAGTGTCACAGAGATACACAGAGGGACGGAGATACACAGAGCGCTTAATACTGTACCCAACTCATTCTAAATCGTACGCTATGAAAAAAATTACCACACTTCTCCTGCTTTGCTGCCTTTTCACCGCCCCGGCCCTCTACGCCCAACTCATCTCCCTGCCCGACGGTGGGGTGAACCAGAAATCCTGGACCGGCCAGCGCCTGGGCGTCACCGATATTGCGATCCACTGGAACGCGCCCGGTGTGAAAGGCCGGGAAGGCAAGATCTGGGGCTCCCAGGTGGCCCATTACGACTTCGTCGATATCGGTTTCGGCACAGCCAAAGCTTCGCCCTGGCGCGCCGGCGCCAACGAATGCACCACGATGGAATTCTCCACCGATGTCACCATCAACGGCAAGCCCCTGGCCGCTGGCAAGTACGGCTTTTTTATCGCGCTGTACCCCGACTCCTGCACGCTCATTTTCAACCGCAACCCCCATGGCTGGGGCGCCTATTTTTACCAGCCGGAAGACGACGTGCTGCGCGTGACCGTGCGGCAACAAAAAGACCAGCCGCAGTCCCGTGAATGGCTGGCGTACACTTTTTCCAACCCGACCGCCGAATCAGTGGAAGTCGCCCTGGAATGGGAGCGTTGGCGCATCCCCTTCACCGTCGGCGTCGACCTGAAAGCGACTACGGTGGCCTCCATCCGCCGCCAGCTGTCGGGCGCCATGGGTTTCGACCCGCCCAGCATGCAGGCCGCGGCGCAATGGTGCCTGACCAACGATGTGAACCTGGAGGAAGCGCTTGTTTGGGCGGAACGCACGACAAATCCGCAATTGGGTGGTGTGCAAACCTTTGCTGCGCTGTCGACCAAAGCCGGCCTGGAGCGCAAACTGGGCCGCACGGCCGATGCCGACAAAACCATGGCGGCCGCGCTTGAAGTTGCCACGGTGTTCGACCTGCACGGCTACGGCCGGCGCCTGATCGGCGAGAAAAAGTACCGGGAGGCGCTGACCGTTTTTCAGAAAAACTACGACAAACACGCGGGCGCCTGGCCTACCCACGTCGGACTGGCCCGCGGCCACTCCGCCGCCGGCAACCTGAAACAAGCGCTCGAACACGCCGAAGCCGCGCTGAAACAGGCGCCCGATGAGGTGAACCGGAAAAGCCTGGAGAGCATGGTCCAAACGCTGAAGGAAGGGAAGGCGATTGCGCAGTAAATGCACGAAGGACTGCATTTCAGATTCCCTTGCACCCCGTTCGGTATCGCGGTACCGGGCGGGGTTTTTGTGACCTTCCCCCTAAGATTCCCTCCGCTGGATCAAATCCGCGTTTTCGCCGAAGGCGAAACAGCGGTATCCGTGTTCCCTGGCTACGCATTTGGAAACTTCCGACGAAGAGGGCTTTGAACGCAGATAACACGGATTCTCCGTTGGCGAAAACGCGGATTTGTTTCCGGCAAAGGCAATTCAATTCCGTTTGAAAAATTTGGATTTAGTCCTGCGATTATTTTTATAGTTCGGATTCCTACCTATATTTGTCGGCAAGTTTAATGTTCGGATTCCGAACCAACCATTTTTCAAACTAAATCCTCTTCCTATGTCCAACAACATTCCAGGCTACAGCTACGGCCAGGCCGCAACCGCACCGGTAAGCCTTGCCGATCTCGAACTTTTGAAAAAAACCTTGTTGTTCACCGACGACGACGTCCGGAACCTGCGGCTTGCCGGCGATGTGCTGGCCGACCAAACGGATGCCATTCTCGATCTCTGGTACGGCTATGTGGGCAGCCACCCGCATTTGTTGCAGTATTTCAGCCACCAGGGCGAGCCCGATATGGACTACCTCGGCGCGGTGCGCAAGCGCTTCGGGCAGTGGATCGCCGACCTGTGCAAGCGCGACTACGATCAGACCTGGCTGAATTACCAGCACGAAATTGCCCTGCGCCACCACAGCGCAAAGAAAAACCGCACCGACGGCGTGACTGCCGCACCCATCATCCACTTCCGCTACCTGGTGGCTTTTATTTTCCCGATCACCTTCACGATCAAAGGGTTTTTGGCAAAAAAAGGACATTCCGCCGAACAGGTTGAGGCGATGTACGCCGCCTGGTTCAAAGCCGTGACGCTGACGGTTGTGCTTTGGTGTTACCCGTATGTACGGGAGGGCGAATTTTAAACCCTTCAGGCAATCGAAAATGATGAACATAAAAGCTGTTATTCGAAAATTCGGGCTTGCCGGTTTTTTGTTTTTCCTGGCCAAGGGTCTGCTTTGGCTGGCAATCGGAAGCGGCGCCTTGTATGGTTTTTTACCTAAAAATGATGCTGAAACAATGGAATTAAAAGTTGCAGTGTACGATACCTACGTCGCCAAAAAACAGGGCGGCACCATGCATTTTGACATTTTGGTAGATGCCGCGGAAACGGATCTGGAAAAAATTTACGGCTACGGCAGGCAGTACTTGCGCACAAAAGGGCAGGAAGGCCAGCCTTTGACGGCCAGGCAATGCCGGTTTTGCCATGTGGAGCAGGCTAAAGGGCCCGTGGAAGATTCCATCCGGGCCCGGGGCTACTACATCATCGAAATGGATGGCTGTAATTAGTTTTGACCTAGTTAATTCGGATTACTAATTTTGTGGGGCGGCGCCGTTGTTGCGCTGCCCTTTTTTATCTATGGCAGACAGCATATTTGACCCGCTGGCGCAAGCCGGCAATTCCGATCTGAAGATCGTCGCGGCTTTTGAACGGCTCAGCGAAGCCTTCCGGGTTTTACTTTGGGAGAAAGCCAAGTTGTTGGGGATCAGTCCGATCCAAATTCAAATCCTGATTTTCGTCGAGTATCACCGCGACGAGGCCTGTAAGGTGAGCCATCTGGCCCAGGAGTTTAACCTGACCAAACCAACCATCAGCGAGGCAGTAAAAGCGCTGGAGCAAAAAGGGTATATCGAACGCCGGACCGAAAGCACGGATGCCCGGAGCCACACCATTCACCTGACCGAAGCGGGCCGCACCCTTGTCGTGCAAACGGCGCATTTCGCCAACCCGATGCTCGGCGGCCTTGCCCGGATACCGGCTGCCGAAAAAGGCGTGTTGCTGGAGCAGTTGCTGGGTATGCTGGAACAATTGCAGCGTTCGGGCATTATTTCGGTACAACGCATGTGTTTTTCCTGCCGATTTTACCAGAAACGGGGCGGCGTGCACATTTGCCAGTTTTTGAACAAAGCACTCAAAAGCCATGATTTGCGGGTTGATTGTGCGGAATACGAGGCGGCAGGGTGACAGGAGTTCGCCGGGTTTGACCTCATCCCCCATTGCCATCAACGTAAGGAGATTTTAAATCTATTTGATTGACGATTAATTGATTACATGAATACATGATTGCAGAAGTACCCGTAGTGTGCTCAACATTTTTCATAAAGCAACCGGTATTTCAACATTGCCGGAATGGTGTACTACTTCTTCAATCATGTATTCATGTAATCTGAAATCATGTAATCAATTGAATTTCAAATCTATTCGCCTAAAGTTGATGGCATGGGGCCCGGAGGTGGGGCCGGCCCAGATTCAGTCCAGGTATTTTTTGTACACCGGCCTGTATCCGGCCAGGTACGCAACGGGCATTAGGATGCCGAACAAGACGCGTTGAATTGGAAAAGGCGGCTTCGAAAGCCGGAACACCGCGTTGAATCTGTTGGCCAGCAGGGCAACTTGCAACAAGCCGGGCATGCCTGCTTCGTTTGTTTTGCCGTCGTTGGCCAGTCCGGTTGCTGTTTCCAGAAAATACTCGGTGTCCATGGCCGGTTGCACTTTCCAGTTGACGACGGTTTTTTCAGCGCTGTTATTCCACATGGAGTGGATTTTGTTTTTGGGGATGTGCAGCCGCTCGCCTTGTTTCAACACACGCACTTGCCCGTCTATGCGCACGCTTAATTCCCCGGATAGCACCGTGAATTCCTCCTCCTGGTTTGGATGGTAGTGCGGCGCGGGTTCTGTTGAATGGCCGTTGTAGGTGTGTTCCATCTCCAGCAGTTGACCGCCGGTGTCGTTGGCTGTTTGGAGAAAGGTTATAGCCGTCTGCGTTTTCGGGTTACGGATTGTTTTGTTTTTATAAGCCATGGCAAAGTAGGGCAGGTGGTGTGTCTTCGTTTTTTGCCTCGTAAGACCAATTTGCAATTGCCGAAGGTTGCACGACCGGCTTTTTCAAAAAATCAGGCTGAGTTGTTCGTTTTCCGCCAGTTGCGCCCAGCTGCGGCACAGGTCGTCAAATTGGACTTGCATAGCCTCTACGGTTGCGAGGGGGATTTCGGGGATATGAATCTGTGGCATACGTTGCGCTTCCCATTCGACCAGTTCGATAAATTCCGTGGCGGTGCAGGCGCCGGCGGCAAGTGCCTGGAGGTTGCGCGACAGAATTTCGGCCAGCCAGGATTCCGGCCCCAGGGTTCGGATGACCGCCTTGTCGGATAGCTCCTGGATGGTCCTGCCCGATTTTATGTTTCCGAAAAAACCTGCTTGCAGCCGGAAGGTCGTTTCCACCACAAAATGCGCCAGATCGTGGTTGGGGAAATCCGGGCCGAGGTTTTCCCGGGTAAAGGTACCGTCGGCGCGGGTGCAGGTGAGTATGGTTTTGTTGTTGTTTTTTGAAAGCAGGATTTGCATGGTGTTGCAGTTTGACATTTGATTGCCAACACTTCCCGAACCGGAATCTAATCCGCGTTTTCGCTAGAGGCGTATCCGTGGCATCCGTTCCATTTTTGTTCTCCAGGAAATGCTTTTCCGACGTAGGAGGATTTGAACGCGGATGCCACGGATTCGCCTACGGCGAAACGCGGATTTTCGCGGATTAGTTTTCCGGTTAAGGTAATTTCCGGTTTAGCGGTTCGGATTCAAGGGACAGCAATTCGAGGTAGGGGTCGCCGTTCAGGCCCAGCAGCCTGGCGAATGCGGGTTCTGTTTTTATACCCTGTTTTTTTAGTGCAATGATCTGCTGCCGGAAGGCTGCGCCGCGCTCCTGCAGGATGCGGTGCTCGACGAGCATGTGCCGGTAGGCGTTTTG
Organism: Lewinellaceae bacterium; assembly: GCA_016716135.1. Lineage (GTDB taxonomy): Bacteria > Bacteroidota > Bacteroidia > Chitinophagales > Saprospiraceae > M3007. The sequence goes on from JADJWX010000006.1 coordinate 260,657, forward strand.
TTGGCGGGTGGGAACGGCCTGGCCGAAGAGTTCGACCGGGAAGCCGTCGAGTTCGAAATTGGCCACTACGCAGGCCTGCCCGTGGATGCTTTTTTCGCGGATGCTGAAACCGGGGGCGTCGCGGAAACCGGTCTCCACGGCGGCCCGGAAGGCCGGCAGGTCGGGGGCGTGGCAGCAGATGTCGAGGTCGCTGCTGTCGATGTCGATGCCGATGGGGATGGTGCCGGTGAGGATGGGGTCGTAGGGCTCCAGTTTTTCCAGTACCCGGTACCGGGTGAGGATGCGCCATGCGCGGCGCTGGCTGGGGGTGCCGGATTGGAGGTAGGCGATGGTGGTGAAGGTCATTTTATGAAATACTACTCAGATTTATGTTCATCTGGTCTTCCGGGACTTTGGGCGTTGTCTGGCAGTTTTTTTTAGAAAAGTTGGAGACTTGTTTACGTCGCGCGTCGCAGTGCAGGGGCCAAGTGAGGGGGTGACTGGCAGTCTAATGTCGTCAATTTAATTCTACTTTGTCACTTTAAGTTCATCTGTGCTTCCGGGGCTTTGGGCGTCCGGCAGTTTTTATGAACGAAATACCACTTAAAAAAAAAAAGTGTAGGAGGTTATTGCAGCGCTATGAGCATTTATTCACGGTATATCGACGGAATAATTCGCAAGTGTTTAATCATTATTTTAGTGGCCTTTTTCCATGAATGTAAACACAACATCGAGGCGCATGGACGAACGAACAGAAGGGAGTGATTACCGCGGTTGCATCACTTTATAAGTGATTCGCCTTGGCCATATAAGCCTGTTTTAGAGGCTGTTGGACGTGATATGAGCGAATTATTGCGTCAGCGAGGAGAACCTGTTGGTTTACTTATAGATGAAAGTGGGCACCGCAAGAGTGGCGACAAATCGGTTGGAGTAACCCGGCAGTACCTTGGAAGCATCGGCAAAACAGACAACGGTCAGGTAGGGGGTTTTTGCATCCCTGTCTCAAGGGCGATGATGTAGCGATGGTTAATACCCGCTTGTACCTACCTAAGGAATGGACGGAAGATAAAAAGCGCTGTGACAAAGCAGGGATTCCGCTGCAAGACCAGGAGTTTAAAACCAAGCCCAAGTTGGCATTAGAGATGCTTAAAGAAGCCCAAGGTGTCATTGAATATGATTGGGTAGGAGGCGATGCGGTCTATGGGGAGTCAACTGAATTACGACTGGTTATTGGTGCATTGGGTAGGACATTTGTCCTGGATAGACACGGTCAATCAGCGGTATATCTAAAACACCCTAAGCCCTATATACCAGATGGGCCGGCTGGGCGCGGTGGCATTAAAAAAACACCTACAAATCTGATGAACAGGATATTAAGGTCGGGGGTTGCTAAAAATTTTGTCTGATTCGCAGTGGAAAACTTACACCCATAGACAAGGGACCAAAGGCGAAAAACCCGTCAAGTCGTTTGCTTGGATGTTTTCATTTGGAATAAACGTTTCGTGCGAAAATGATGCCGTAGAAGAACTTCGGCTTATCATTAGTCGTGAAGTAGATGGGCCGAAATAAAATTCAGTATCACCAACAACCTGCGCCGGCAGGCCATCAATCACTTTCTGATTGCGATTTGCGTTTTCAGGCAAATGCAACGATACTGGGTAGAAAGGGCTATTCAGGATTGCAAAGACACTTTAGGTATGACGGATTATCAAGTAAGAACCTGGCGCGCCTGGCATCACCATATCACATTGACAATCGATGGCCTTATTATATGCTGGAACAAAAAATATTACATGAAGAGCATATCCCTCTGCTCTCCTGTCCTGATAAAAGTTTTTTTTGCTATGAATCTACCTCTAAAAACTTTTTCAGAACAGCAAGTTTGGGAGTTGATTGTAAAACGACATGAACTACGGCAAAAGGACTTGGATCGATACCGTTTAAAGTGACAAAGTAGAATTAAGGAATCAGAGGAGGTAGACACTTTTCAAATTGAACTTTTGACTTCTTCAAGAGCAATATCAGTTCGGGAAGTTCCTTTTAAGTCAAATTTGAAAAGTCTAATTTGAAAAGTCAAAAGTGTTCACCCACCCAAATACTTTAAGTTGACGACATTAGACTCGCAGTCACCCCCTCACTCTAAGCCTGAAGGGAACATGCGCCGCGCGATTTATGTTCTTCTGTGCTTCCGGGGCTTTGGGCGTTGTCCGGCAGTTTTTTTTAAGAAAAGTTGGAGACTTGTTTACGTCGCGCGTCGCAGTGCAGGGGCCAAGTGAGGGGGTGACTGCGAGTCACCCCCTCACTATCAGCCCGAAGGGAACATGCGCCGTGCGATTTATGTTCTTCTGTGCTTCCGGGGCTTTGGGCGTTGTCCGGCAGTTTTTTTAAGAAAATTTGGAGACTTGTTTACGTCGCGCGTCGCAGTAGCCAGTTAGGGGGACTGCGAGTCACCCCCTCACTATAAGCCCGAAGGGAACATGCGCCGCGCGATTTATGTTCATCTGGTCTTCCGGGACTTTGGGCGTTGTCTGGCAGTTTTTTTTAGAAAAGTTGGAGACTTGTTTACGTCGCGGGTCGCAGTGCAGGGGGGTGACTGCGAGTCACCCCTCACTATCAGCCTGAAGGGAACATGCGCCGGGGATTTAGTCTCTTCTGTGCTTCCGGGGCTTGGGGCGGTGCCAGCAGTTTTTAAGAGAAGTTGACCGTTGCTGTTTTGCCGTCGCGCAGTAGTGCAGTGAGCCAAGCGAGGGGTGACTGCGAGTGCCCCCTTCACTATAAGCCCGAAGGGAACATGCGCCGCGCGAATTATGTTCATCTGGTCTTCCGGACTTTGGGCGTTGTCTGGCAGGTTTTTTAGAAAAGTTGGAACTTGTTTACGTCGCGCGTCGCTCGTGCAGGAGCTCGATGTGGGGTTGACTGCTGGAGCCCCCTCAATATAACCATGCAACACGTGCGATTTATTCCATCTGGTCTTCCGGGACTTTGGGCGTTGCCTGGCAGTTCCTACATTTATTTTGAGACTGGTTTACGGTCGCGCGTCGCAGTGCAGGAACAAGTTAGAGGGGGGCTGGCAGTCAAAGTCGTCAATTTAAGAAATCAGAGGAGGTGGACACTTTTCAAATTTGACTTTTCAAATTGAACTTTGACTTCTTCAAGAGCAATATCAGTTCGGGAAGTTCCTTTTAAGTCAAATTTGAAAAGTCTAATTTGAAAAGTCAAAAGTGTTCACCCACCCAAATACTTTAAGTTGACGACATTAGACTCGCAGTCACCCCCTCACTATCAGCCTGAAGGTTCGGAGATTTGATGACGGTATGTGCCGCGTCGCCGACGCTCGTAAACGTGGTTTTAATTGGAAGATATTGGGCCAGCGGGGAAAGGGACAAACCGGGGAGTCAATCCTGCTTCAGCAAGTCCTCCACATACGCCCGCTCTTTATCTACATTTTCCAGCAGTTCGTCAATCGAATAGGAAATAAGGTGGTCCGGCATCAGCCCGCGGTTCGACGTTTGTTGTTTGGAGGAGGGTGGAAACAGGGACAGGTAGCGCGGAATGAATACCCGGATGTTGAGGTTGGGCAAGTTGACTGCCTGTTTGGAACCGGCCACAAAACCCTCAAAACGGCTGCACGCTTCCGAGCCAATGATGATGGCGTCGGTGTATTCACGCAGGTAGCGGGCCAGGGATGCAGCACTGGAAAAAGTGCCGGCATTTACCAGTACGTAGATTTTCCCATTGAAAGCCTGTTTATGCCGCTTCGGCAATTTTAGTTCCTGTTTTTTGCCGCGCCAGGAGATGCTGGTCCGGTAAATACCTTTTTGGTTTTGTTTAAGTATAAAAGGCAGCATGTCTTCCGCAAGTTCATTTCTGCCGCCGTAGTTGTCGCGGAGGTCGATCACCAGTGTTTGTATAGATTTTTCATACAATTCTTTAAAAATACCGCCATACAGTTTTTTGGCATCTACCTTGAATTGTTCCACCAGTTGCCAGCTAAAACTTTTCAGGTTCAGCCAGCCGGTTCCATCCTGGATTTCGAAGGTATAGAGATCATCGATCGTCTGGCCACCGGGGGCTTCATCTTGCTTTTCGTTAGACTGGTTTTCCATTTGCCGGCGTCTGGTCAGTGCGTCTATCGTTATGGTGCGGCGGGTCGTTTCCCGATAGGGCGTATAGGCGATTTCAAAGGTTTCGGGTTGTTCGACATAGAAGTAATACAACCAGCTGAAACCCTGGGTCAACCGGTTGTAAAAACTACCGGGGATTTCACCATCTGTCGGCAGGCATGCTCTCAGGCGGTCGAGGATTGCTGTGGCGGGCAGGCCGTTTATCGAATGAATTTCCGCGCCTTTTTGCATAGTTGTGTCGTTGCTGACATTGGATTTTACATAGATACGGCCATCCAGTACATATATCCCCAGCGGCAGGTAGCGGTAGGTGTTGTTGAGGAAACCCATATGCACGGAGTCGTGCCACTCGCCGAGGCCGTAGTGCCCTTCGTTGCCCAGTGATGCCAGTTTGGAAACCAGTTGGAAACCTTCCAGTCGGGTCATATTGTCCCGCGCTTCCCTGAGCACGCTTTCGGCCTTCGTATTGAATTCCGGATTGTACAGATGGATTTTTGGGTGGAAGAGTTCCATCCGGCTTTTCAGGTAACTCAGGTCGTCGATGATTTGTTGGCGGCTGTAGCCCTGTGCATTGGCCAGGCAATTGAAAAGAAGGAAAATTCCGGCGATTAAAAATGATTTGGAAAAAATAGTCATGATGTGTGAATTTTTATGTTATCAGGCCATCCGGGTTCTTTTAAGCGTATGTTGGTGACACGGTCGAAGAATACTATGGAGCAGGTGTGGGGCGCTGCGCATTACCGGACACAAAAGTACCCGGTAGCATGGTTTGACAGTCGCTGCTTTTTTGGCCAACAGGCAGCATGCAAGGCTTTTTCGACTATTCCGGTTCCAGTGCCTTGTCAAGCAACCAATCTGCTCGCGGTTCAGTGCAAAATTGCGACAATTGTTGCAACCGCAGGATTTTGGGCAACCCGCCGGCGCCTCGTCGTACACCGTTTTTGTTCTTTGGTAATCAACCTCGAATATCCAGTTTTTGAATAAGACTGTTTTTTTCATGCGGGGAGCGAAAATTGAAAGCCGTGCCTGAAGTTGATCTCAAACACGGCTTTCCGATACGAAAAATGCGGTTTTGCTATCTGCTGAACTTCTGCTTGACGGAATAAACCGTAGCGCCGGCGCCGTACACATAATTGACCTCGAAATTATTTTCATCGGTGATCACACCGCTGACTGTGGTGCCGGGCCGCAACAGTTTTTTGTTTTCCCAATCAACGGTCATAGGGTTGGTAGCAAAGAAATATACAGGCGGATTGCTCCGCGTGGCGGTGATCAGAATATTGGTGTCGTCTGTTCGGGTGACCACAGCCGTATAGGTGACCGAACTACCGGTGACCGTTTCGGTCTCGCTGACATTCCAGTTTCCTGTCAGCATATCGGCAGGGTAGGTGCAAGTGCCGTCATCTTCTTCGGCATTCATGTTGTAATTAACGGCATCGGGATCGGTGCAGCCCTTGTTTGAATCCTTCTTGCAGGAGTAGTTGGTCAGCGGCAGGATGGCGATACAAAGGAGGCCGGTCAGTACTTGAAGTTTTTTCATGTTTGTAAATGGGTTAATGAAAGAAGTGGTTAAGCATGGTGGGTTTCAGGCTTGGCCGCCTGGTTTTTGGCTTTGTTGCGGCATTTATGAAATACTGCCTGCGCGATTGGCGCATGTTCCTGTTTGGCTGGCTGGGGGAGCAAGTGAGGCGGTGACTGCGAGTCACCGCTTCACTATCACTTCCGGGACTTCGGGCATTGCACGGTAGTTTTTTTAAGAAAAGTCGGAGACTTGTTTACGCCGCGCGTCGCATTGCAAATGCTCGCGAAGGCATTGTGTTTTGGGTAGATATCTGAATACTTTGGGCCAGCGGGGGGACTTGATGAGAGTATTTGTCGCGTTGCATATAATCGTAACGGATTTTGGGGTTGGTTGTGTGTTGGGAGGTTTTGGGCTGGTGTTTTTGGACACTTTTGGGCCAGAAGGGTTTTACAAATTAGTATTCAGCCAATCCGATATTTGATAATCAATACCGCTCCAGGCAGCGTGCCCTGATAAATGGCAAACAATCAATCTGTCGTTTCTATACAGGAGTTGGTTTAGTATTGAAAGGATGTCGTTGGCGTTTAGGTTTGATTTGATTATGTACACGGAAGATGTACAGTTAGCCCAGTTAGCACCTATTGATTCAATTTTCTTGAAAAACGGCGCATAGTTACCGTTGCGCTGGTTTAGTTCAAAACTGATTAAGTAGGAGTGCATATAAAAATCGTTTTAACATGTTGCCATCACAAGAATATTTCCCGGAGTCCGAAAGGACTAACCTTTTTGATTTATTATAGGCCAGTGTTTTCCCTGATGACCTAGGGTTAAGGTATCTAAAACATACTACGTTACATTAACTAAATATCTCAAGGCAATAGAGGTATTAATCTTATTATAGATGCGTGTTATCGAGATGAAGAAAGAAGTTGAGCAAGTGAAATAAGAAATGATGATATAGAACGGTAGTATTACAAAAAGTGTGTCAAGTTAAAGCTGTCCGCAAGGTAGGTAGTATTACATAAAGTGTGTCAAGGTTTGGTTTGATTTGGGCCTGCAGGCCCAAATCAAACCAATTTTTTAAATGTCCAGTTTTAAACGGTCACCAAAGATAATGGATAGTTGAGACAGGGTCATGTTCCAGTTATGCAAGGGGCGGTTCCACTTGCTGGTTGCTTCATCCTGGACCAGGTACAGGAGTTTCATTAGGGCTTCATCGGAGGTAAAGGCTCCTTTAGTTTTGGTGACCTTGCGTAACTGTCGGTGGAAGCCTTCGATGATATTGGTCGTGTAGATCACTTTGCGGATTTGTGGGTCGTACTGGAAGTAGTTGCTGAGCCGATCCCAGTTGCGGCGCCAGGACTGGATCACGGCCGGGTATTTCTGCCCCCAAGTCGTCTCCAGTTTGTCCAATTGCCGCTCGGCGCCATCCTTGGTTCGGGCCCGATAGACTTTGTGCAGATCATTCATGAAAGCCCGTACGTCTTTCCAGGCAATATACTTTTTGCTGTTGCGAATCTGGTGCACGATGCACAGTTGAACTTCCGTCTGCGGAAAGATGCTTTCGATGGCTTCGGCAAAGCCGTTGAGGTTGTCGATACAGGCGATGAAAATATCCTCCACGCCTCGGTTCTTCAGGTCAGTCAGCACTGCCAACCAGTGCTTAGCGCCCTCATTTTCACCTACATACATACCCAAGAGGTCTTTCAGGCCTTCCTGATTTACGCCGATGATGCAGTACACCGCCTTGTTCACCACCCGGCCGTCCTGGCGTACTTTGTAGTGAATGGCGTCCAGCCAGACAAAGGGATATACAGCCTCCAGGGGCCGGCTCTTCCATTCCTGAACCAGAGGCAGGATTTTGTCCGTCACCCGGCTGATCGTCGCCGTTGAGGCCTCTACGCCGTACATCTCCAACAAGTAATCCCGGATGTCGCTGTAACTGTTCCCGCGCGCATACAACGCGATGATCTGCCGGTCCAAACCATTGCCCAGGTCCTTCGAGCGTTTGGACACTAGCTTCGGCTCAAAACTGCTATTGCGGTCTCGCGGCGTCCGAATATTTACCTCGCCCTGCGAGGTTCGAACACGCTTGTTGCCTTTGCCGTTTTTGCGATTTGGACGCTCATCTTCTTCCAAGTGTGCATCCAGTTCACCATCCAGACTTTCTTCCAGGAATTCTTTGAGTAAGGGAGTTAGCACCCCATCGGTGCCCAATAAATCGTCGCCTTCTTTGAGGCGCTCTGCCGCTTCTTTCTTGAAACGTTCGAAGTCAAATTTTTCTGATTTTGCCATAAGTGCTTAATTTAAAGATATTTTTGTGCTCTTTAACTTGACACACTTTTTGTAACAGTCTCTATAGAACTTATAGAACTACCGGACTCAAGCACCCTTTTTACTATACCGGGTTCCACCTTGCCGCTTTTTGCCTGCTCAAGCAGTTCATCAAACAACCCAATAGTTGTTGTTAATAACGCCCTGTTAACTGACTGTTCTGAGTTTAAAGTATCAATTATCCGTTCAATAACACCGATCACTTCTGTTTGACTTGCCGGTTTTCAACCATAGCGTTTGGTGAGTTAATAAATATTATAGAATCGTTAATGTTTTTAAATTCGTTAGAGTCTTTATGCTCACCTTGATCCTTTCTTAAATATTCAATTCCTTTTAGTGTTATTTTTAATTCATGCTCAACAAATACCCGGTTTTGCCTTGGCCTTCGTACATCCGCAATGTCGTCCAAATTTCTCCATTGCCTTTTAAATGGAGATAATTGACCTGTGCCAGGCTTAGTGTCAGCATATCCTTCTTTAATCAAATCGTTTGCAATTATTCGCCTTTGTATTTTTTCCACATCGGGTAACGCCTCGTCTATTTTATAAAACCTTCCATCACCCCGATACTGTAATAAATATTCGAGGGTTTTTATATAGTTGCTTTTGGTCTGATCTGGCATATCACAATAGTATTTATCATGCAAAACGGAGTTTCAAAAAAAATAATTTTAGGTACTTCTTTAACTCAATTGTCCCTATTCCTTATAATATTGAATTGTTGCCACCAACGTGAGCGCTACTGACGTGGTTACGATTAGCAACTATTTAAAGTAGTGCAGAATTATAGATCAACTTAATAACTCCATTACTAAGTTATTATTAAGATCAATTCCAGACTTAATTTCAAGCATGATCTCGTCATATTTATTTTTGGCATCATCATAGATCGCCAATAATTCCTTATCTAATCCAGTTGATTTTACAAAATCATTTAAGTTCTTTATGCTTTTGTTTAAATTTACTGAAACATTAACACTATTATCATAGTTGTCATAAAATGGATTGCCAAAACCTTCTCTTCCCGTACCAATTTTCATTTGACTATAGATAATTGACTCATCGCAGAATCTAATTATGTCTCCTGGGTTAGGACATTCCGTAATTTTGTACATTTGAAAAAATCTTAAAAATTTAAATAGGTTTTTGTAAAAGTTAAACTCTTCACCCCATTTAGATTCACGAACTTCGCCACTTTCTAGATTAACACCTGTTCTTTTTAAATAATCACCTTCCTCTACTTCATGTTCATCAATTTCATCCTCAATGATTGAATAGTCCCCTGAGGAGTACTTTGGGTTAAGATAAAATTCCAAGGTTAGTTCCAAATCGATGAACTGAAGAATTGAAACTGCTATTTTTTCTTTTGTATCTGCATTAGCCTCTACCTTAGTAAAAAACTCCTGGAGGTTATAAAGAACGAATTTTTCTAAAAAAACTGACTTGTCAATCTCCAAGCACAATTGCCAGAAGTTTGAATATGAGTCAGCGCTTTTCCTAGAAATTTCATATAGCTTTTTCTTGGTAAACTTTTGCCTTGCTCTCTATATCAAGAGAACTAATAAAAGATGCAGCAAAATATTCTTGCAATGATCTATGCGGAAATTTATATTCCATCCCATCTTTAATAATAATTGGAATTGACACAACTAAATCATCAACTAGGTCTTCAATAGTAAAAGAATATTCCTGCTTCACGCTTTTGCATGCTAATTGAAGCCGTCCTTTTAGATTTTCATATTCAAAAAAATATTCACCATTAAAATAGGTCAATAATGAAAAAGCTTTTAATATGTTTTCAATTTGATCATTACTTAATCCAGATTTTTTTCATGCTTAAACCCATGTTTTGATAAAGCATTATGCTGAAAACAAAGAGCATTAAATACATTAGAATAAAATCTAGTTCTATTTTTAGGAATTTCAGGGTTATTTTCAAAAGTCAAAATAAACATTGACAAAAGGAGAGGGTTTTTCAGATACGATTTATAGGGTAAATTATCTTTGTCATTTATTGCTATTTTCATTCTATTTGCTATCTCTTCAAAACCTTCTTTTTTATATGATTTTAGTTGTTGAAATATAAACTCTACGATTTCAGAGCTTGATAAATCATTAACTAGCATATTGCTGAACCTTGGAAGCAGTTCTATGTTTGCTCCTGGTCGGGAAGTAATGACAAATTTGTTGTCACGATAAACATCTATGAATGATGAAATTTCATGAGTTACTTTTTCTTTTTTTGAAGAATAAACTTCATCATAACCATCAAAAAGAAATAAAAATTTCCCTTTTCTTAATATCCGTTCTAATATCTTTTGATTTGGGGATAAACGGTTTTCTAATAAAATTTCATTAATATACTCAATTAATGTACCGTCATGTTGATTCAAATGGCGAAGTTCAATAAAAATAGGAACGGCAATCTTTTCCTTTATTGAAGAAAGGAATATATGCTTAATAAGCATGCTTTTTCCAGACCCAGCAGTACCTATAATTGTTAAGTACTGCCTACTTCCTAAAAGGGAATGAATATCATTAGTCTTTATAATTGACTGACTACTTCCCAAAAGGTTAATATGAAAGTATATATCATAAAAATTTACATTATCAAGCCTGTGTAAAAACGTTTTAGTATATTGAAATTTATTGCCTAGTGATTCTAGGTAGGGTTTTACACCATTGTCAAAATAGTGTCCTACTTCATCTTTTACATCAGACAAAGTAGATATTATCTGGTCTTTAAAGTAATCTGAAAGTCCAGTGATGTCAGGTATTGGTATTGGTATCATTTGTTTCGAATTTTTACCTATAACTATTGCATACAAGCACCCAAAGTGCTAAATAAGTAGATTTTTAAACGTATATCCGCACCTCTGGTGCCTATAAATCTCAAAAAACCACACCTCCCTTCCCCCGGCAAAACACCGGAGCAAGGGCAGCGAACAACGTATAATATGGCAGGGAAAGGCTGGTCAAAAGTGATTTATATTAGGGTAGCAAACTTAATCCAAATTTGGTACCGGGCAAAGCCAGGGCCGCGAAAAAATCAGCGGCGGATTACGGCTTTCAGGTCATTTGTAAATTTCCAGACAATCATGCGTATCATCGGAGAGGAACTCTTGAATCACACTGGTGTTTTCCAAAAGTATTTGTGCCAGTACGGTAGTGGAACAATTGCCGGTACGCAACCAAATTATTTTCGGTGGCGTGCCGTGTTCTAGTTGTATAAGGGAAAAGTCTTCGTCCAAGGTAATAATAGCATCAATTCCTTTACGCCTGGCATACATAAATATTTGATGATCGCTGTGGTCTGTCAGACCGAGGAGCCGGACATGGGTCGTGTCTGGGAATACACCACCAAGTCGATTCAATAATCGAAAAGAAATATTCTGATCAAGTAGAATAGCCATAGCGCACGGGTCAAGACCCTACGGTCGTTAGCACACGGTGCTGGCGCTCCGCCGAAAATTCAAGTGCCGTCAGGATGTCTTCCCGGGTAAGTTCCGGGAAATCAGCCAGAATTTCGGGAATGGACATGTCTGAAGCCAGCCACCGCAGGATGTCTTCCACGGTAATGCGCATATTGCGGATGCAGGGCTTGCCGCCGCGCTTGCCCGGCTCAATGGTGATTATGCCTTTGTAAATGATCATGTTGAAGTCCGTTTGTATTGCAAAAATAACAGAAATCGGTGCCCGCGCAAAGGGTAGCAGGCTTTTGTCGGCGTGCCTTCGAAAGCCCCCCCAACAACTTCCTTATAATTTTTCTCTTCGGAACGTCTCTTCAGTCACTTCAATTATTTCTAAAAAAGCACGAAATCCGGAGTAATTATTTCTATCCTGTACTCTAAAGTAATGCGTTTTGTTTGCGGTAAGATTAAATACAAAGCGTTCACTTTTATGTCCAACAGCGCTTACAGTGACAGTAAAGGTGTCGTGGTAGGCGTCAATAGATATGGCTTCTTTTCTTGCCATTTCAAAGGCGCCATTCAGATTCGTGTTTATCTTGTACTTGCGGGACAGTTGGACCCGTCGGAAAGTGGTTTGCGAAAAGTAAGCATAGTTTAATTTTGTAGGATGATTCACCTTGATACAAAAACGGTTCAACGGCTTCGGACGATGCAACGCATCGAGAAAGACAAGCGTGTTTATATCAAGGTGACGGTATGCGATGCTGCATTACGGTTGTACGCCCCAGTTGATTGCCGAAAGTTTAGGCATCGACGATTCTACCGTATACCGCTACCGTCAGGCTTATGAAGAGTTAGGCTTGGAGGATTATTTGAAGACCTTTTTCGTGGCGTATTCGGGGCAGTTGACGCCGGAGGAAGAGCAGCAATTAGCGGGTGAACTTCGCCAGCGGCTGTCATCAACAGCAAAGAGGTAGCGGCATATATCGAGTCGGAGTTTGGCGTTCGGTATTCGCTTTCTGCCGTGGTCAAATTGCTGCCGCCTTGGTTTTGTGTAAAAGCAAAAGGCGTAGGTGTTAAGGCAGACCGCAAGCGGAGCAATTTGTACAAAATTGAATGAACTGCTCAGCCAAGCCGATGAGGGTCAGGTAGTTTACTCAACGACGCTGTACATCCCAGCACAATACTCGCCCGGATTGGGGCTGGATTTACCGGGGAGAAGATTTTGAAATGCCGGCCAACCAGGTCGAGCGGGTCAATATTAATGGTGCATTGAATGCCCACGAGGTAACGGATGTGCTGGTTGTTGAATCCGAGCGTGTTAATGCCGTCCTGTATCAAATTGTGGAAAAACAACGCCGAAGGCACCCGGAAAAATCATTATCAACATCTGCGATAACGCCCCGCATTACCACTCCAAATACCTCAAAGAATGGTTGCTGAAAACCCCTGGTGCAAAGTGATTTACCTGCCGCCATACGCCCCAATCTGAATCTGATTGAGCGATTTGGAAGTATTTGCGCAAGAAGGTGACTTCAACAATTTCTATGAGCACTTCGCCGAATTTCGCCAAGCCATACTCGACTTTTTCAAAAATATCAAGTAAACAAGCGCGGAGCCTCCTGACGCTCAACTTTCATATTGTCGGACTATAGTGGTTTTTCGCAAACCACTTTCCGACGGGTATGGTTGTCTGCTCTATAAATGATAACTTTTGCAAATACCGTTGAATCTGCGCGGTTAATTAAATGGAGCTTGTTGTAGTTTTGAAAAATTGAATTAATGCCCGGTATTTGATTTTGCCTTATGGAAACCCCATATACCATACCAGTGCAAACTAGTAAAATGAATACAATTGAGCAGAAAGCATTCAGGTTTTTTACTGATCCAGAAAGTGATCGTACTTGATGTTTCATAATTCTGAATTTGAGTTATTTTATCCTACTCGTCTGGCTTTTCGGATTCGCCCTGTTTTTATAGTGGTTTCTAGTCTTCACCTTTATACCCGGAAGAAAGTGGTTTGCGAAAAAGCGGTGGCGATTCGTCTATTGTCGGCGTGACTCGAAGGCACGCCGACAATGTACACGGCAGGTGGTTCCCTTGGCTGTAGCATGGCTCGCTTTCGTTTTTTTATCTTGCCCGACCTACACTCCAGGCGCTGAATACGTCACATCCGGGGTTTATACGCACCTCAAATGTGAACACCACTACATAACGCTGCCCTTGCTCCGGTGTTTTGCCGGAGCAAGGGCAGCATGAAAGGTATAATATGGCACGGGAAGGCTGGTCAAGCGTGAGTTATATTAGGGAAACAAATTTAATCCCAATTCGGTATGGGTCAAATGCGGGTTGCAAAAAAATCAGCGGCCGGCCGGCAGTTTTCCATCGAGGGGTTTACGGATGCGGACAACGTCCGCTTGATATTTGGGCGAGTTTGAAGACTTCGCCCAGCAGAGTCATTTCGGCTCACCGCTCCCTACTCGATTGTAAGCAGTTATCTTTTAATTAACTTGTAAGTTGTCTGATTGCTATTGTTTAGAATGGTCAAATAGTATATCCCTGGTTTTACTTCTGGTAAGGTTATCGTTCCAAAACATTTGCCTTCAATAATTTTTCGCCCTAAAAAGTCATATATGATGAAGTATTCATCACCAATAAGATTCTCAATAAAGATTTCATCTGAAAACGGATTTGGGTAAATTTTATGTCTTTTTTCAAAGAGGTTTTCTTCAACAGGTGTCAAATTTTCACAGTAGCTAACATCAATTTCACTATACAGATTTGGGTCTTGGTTTGGGTCTTCAACGGTGTTTGCCATCATTGAAATTTTGATAATTGGGTCAATTGTAGAAAAACATAGTTGGTGAAAGTTGTCATTGTCATTTATATCTGCTATTGAAATTGGCACATGCGGAATCAGAACGCCTGAACTGTCAGAATAACCGATGTAGTATTGGAATAAGTCAGATTCCGTATCACCACTTATGTATGGAGTAATGCCACCATTCCAAGCTACCTGTATAGTTTGGATTCCTGAACTGCATTCATTCAGATTACCATCAATTTTTTGGGCAAAAAATAAACTTGGGCCTTCATATAGCCGAACAACATTTGTGGTAGAGATTCCATTCAGGTTCATGATTTCCGAACAAGCGGACTCACCTGGCAAGGTGTTAATGGTAAATAAATCACCCACAACTCTTACCTCAACAGGTGGACTGACAGCAGCATTCCCCAATTCACCAATTAAAAGAACGGTTCGATTTTCTCCGTTTTCATTTGCGGGTGCTAAAACAGCACAAATAGGTATGTGTATATTCCCAAGGCTATCAACAACTTCAAAATCAGATGCTGACAAGCTGGAGGCATCTATTGGGAATTTAAAATTCACAGGCATTCCATCCATCCCAAATGCACCTGGACATAGAAAATTTGCTTGAAACGGCAACGCATTATCAAGACCGAAAAAGGCTGAAACCAGGGCCGTACTATCTTGTGTTTTAGCACAATTAGCAAATGTGATAAATGCTATTGCTGATATTAAAATTCTTACTTTCATAGGAATATGGTTTGTTTAATTGCTTGCAACTTCTGCGTATAAGCACCCAAGGTGCCGAATAAGTAGATTTTTAGATGTATATCCGTACCTCTGATGCCTATAAACGCCCAATAACCACACTGCCCTTCCCCCGGCAAAACACCGGAGCAAGGGCAGCGTAAAAGGTATAATATGGCATGGGAAGGCTGGTCAAGCGTGAGTTATATTTGGGAAACAAATTTAATCCCAATTCGGTATGGGTCAAACGCGGGGCCGCAGAAAAAATCAGCGGCCAACCGGCAGTTTTCCATCGAGGGGTTTACGGATGCGGACAACGTCCGCTTGATATTTGGGCGAGATTACCTTTAGCGGAATCAAATCCGCGTTTATCCGCGTCTTCGCCGCAGGCGAATCTGCGGTATCCGCGTTCCAACCGCTCTACGTTGGGAGCGCTCCTTTGGATTTCCCGGCGAACAGGATTAGAACGCGGATGAGGCGGATTCGCCTGCGGCGAAACGCGGATTTTCGCGGATTTGATTCCGCTTAGGGCAGGTAAGGCGATTAATGTCAAACTAAAGGCGGGGCCACGTAAAAAGCAACGGCCAGCCGGCAGTGCGCACAGCCCCCCTACTTCGGTAATAACCGCACGATCCGCCCCGGCCCTTCCAGCGCCACATAAATATACCCGTCGGGGCCGATGCGTACATCGCGGACGCGGCTGTTCAGTTCTTCCAGCATTTTTTCCTGGTGAATGACCAGGCTGTCTTTCAGTACCACGCGCTCCAGGTACTGGAACCGGAGGGAGCCGATGAGCAGGTTGTTTTTCCAGCCGGGGTACTTGTCGCTGGTCACGAAGGCCATGCCGCAAGGGGCAATGGAGGGCACATAATAAAACAGGGGCTGTTCCATGCCGGCCTGTTCGGTCAGGTCGGTAAAGCGCGTGCCGTTGTAATTGATGCCGTAGGAGATGACCGGCCAGCCGTAGTTGGCGCCTTTTTTTATGATGTTGATCTCATCGCCGCCGCGGGGCCCGTGTTCGTGTTCCCAAACGGCGCCGGTTTCGGGGTGTAGGGCGAGGCCTTGCGGGTTGCGGTGGCCGTAGCTGTAAATCGATTCCGCAGCGCCGGGTTGCCCGACGAAGGGATTGTTGGCGGGGACGCTGCCGTCGTCGTACAGGCGGTGGATCTTGCCGTTGGTGTTGTCGAGTGCTTGCGGGAAGTCGTCGCGGCGGCCCCGTTCGCCATTGGAAAAGTACAGGTAGCCCTCCCGGTCAAACAGCATGCGGTTGCCGAAGTGGTGGTTGGTGGACACGGCCGGGTAGCCGCGGTAAATTTCCTGGATGTCTGTCAGCGCATCGCCCTGGAGCCGGGCGCGGATGATGGCGGTGTTGCCGTTTCTGGGGTTATCTGCGTCGATGTAACTGTAGGAAATGTACAGCCAGCCGTTTTCCTCGTATTGCGGATGCAGTTTCAGGTCCATGAGGCCACCCTGTCCGGCAGCCCGCACCGGGGGCAGGCCTTTGATGGGGGTGAGGCCGGTTGTTTTGGAAAAGCGGGACAGCGTGCCTTTTTTCTCCGCGATCAGCATATCGCCGTCGGGCAAGAATTCCATGCCCCAGGGAATTTCGAGTCCGTCGACCACGACCTCCACGGTGTAGCCCTTGCCCGCTTCTTTGACCTCGGCGATATAGTCTTTTTCGTAGTCATAGTTTTTGATAAACAGGCTCAGTTCGCGGATCGTGCTTTCGGGCAGGGAAACCTTGAAGGCGGGCATGCCTTTGTCGGTGTCGCCGTTTTTGATGGCAGCATCCAGTTCGTCGAGCGAGCGGTTTTTGTGGCTTTTCAGCATTTTAAAATGTTGCAGCTGTGCGCCGTGGCAGCCTGCGCAATAGTCGGCGTACAGGCGGGGGATATCGGCATCGGCTTGTTTGGCGCTGTCGCCGGCAGGGCTGTTGTTGCAGGTGCCGAGCAGGATGGCTATGGAGCAGGTAGTGGCGATTAACAGGTTTTGTACTTTCATGGTGCTTGTGTTTTTATGGTTTGTGACGCGGGCCCCGCCCATAGCCCCTCCCCCCCAGGGAGGGGGGCTTGCTTTCAACACTAATTTTGATTGGGGTTAGGGCAGTCAGCCTTCCCCGTTGGGGGGCTTCCAATTGCCCAAAAGTTGATTGAATTTTTGAGGATGTATTAAACTTGAATTATGTTTTTTGATGAAACAATTCGCTCCGCCCCTGTCAACCCCACCCCCGGCCCCCATAGCCAACAACTCAAGGTATTTTGCAGGATAAAAACATTGAATTATTTTTTTGAACATCTCGCTCCGCCGTGTCAACCCCACCCCCGGCCCCTCCCCAAGGGGGCGGGGAGCCGTAGCGTCGACCGCTTTTTTTGCTCCAAACTCAAAGGTGATGGTGTAATCTACGGTGTACGGCGCGGCTCCCCACCCCCTTGGGGAGGGGCAGGGGGGGGTTGACACCGGAGCCAAATTTGCCAAAAATGCCCCGTCGATTTCAATCCTGTTAAAAACATTTCAACCAACTTGTGGGTAATCGGGAGCCCACGGGGGTAGGGCAGAGGCCGGAGCTGACCTGCAAGCGCATTACCATAACAAACCTAAGCAAAAATCAGCGCAGGCCGGATAGCCCCCATCAATACCGCGGCGGGTACAAGCTCAAAAACGCCGCATAAATGCTCCGGTGCAGTACGGTGGCGTGATCTTCTTCCGGCATCATGTTAAATACCAGGCGCATTCCGGTTCTTTTTGACTGCCTTAGCAGCCTGGCGATCTTTTTGGCTTCCCGCCGCATGATCCGGGCTTCTTTTTTACCCGCCGAAACATACACGTAGCGGATTGGGGCGCTGTTTTTTTCGAGCCATTGCGGGGCGGCTTTCAGCAGGCTTTCGTTGTCCCACCACAGGCTCGGGCTGACGATGAAGTAATGCGTGAACAGGGCGGGTTTTTTCAGCAAAATTTCGGTTGCCAGCAAGCCGCCCAGCGATTGGCCGATCAGCATTTTCGTATCGGTGGTTTTGTATGTCGCGTCGATGTAGGGTTGCAATTCGGTTTCCAGAAATTGAATGAATGCCTCGGAATGCCCGGTGGTGGGGTATTTGTCCTTTAGTTCCTGAAGCTCGGTGTGAAACGTGAAATCGCGTTTCCGGTCCACATTGGCGATGCCGATAATGATGGATTCGGGCATGGTGTACATCATGTTGAAAAACTGCGCCAGCCCGACGATGTGCAGGAAATCTTCGTTGAGCGTGCCATCAAGCAGGTAGAGCACCGGATACTCCTTCGACGGGTCGTAGTTTTCCGGGAGGTAAATATTCAGGGTGCGGGTTTCCTGTAAAGCGGTGGATGATATGGTTGCCACATCACCGATTGCCAAAGGACGGATGCTGGTTGTTTGGGCGGATGCCGAAAGCGTTAGCGCCAGGAAAAAGAGGGTTTTGAAAAAATGCTGCATGGCTGTTAGTTGTTTTTGTGCGGTGATTTAAACGTGTGTTGAACTGGCCGAATTGGAATCAAATCCGCGTTTTTCCGCGTTTCGCCAAAGGCGAATCCGCCTCATCCGCATTCAAATACTGCTCGCCAGGAAGCGTTCCCGATGTAGAGGAGTCAGGACGCGGATACCACAGATTCGCCTTTGGCGAAACGCGGATTTTCGCGGATTTGATCCCGGTAAGGTGCAATTTGGGGTTTAGCGCCTAAAGAAGCCGGTCGCCAATGTACTGCAATTCCGGCGCCGCCCGTGCCCCGGTGCGGTTCGTTCCGGATTTGCCACGTTTTACTTTTTGGGCCGCCTGTTTCAAAGACAAAAAATTGGCGTGCGCAACGGCGGGCTGCACCTTTGCTTCATCAAACAAATGGCTAATAAGCATTCAAACGAACAAGGCAATGCAAACGAACTTTCAACCCGATATTTATGAAACCCTCTGCCGCTTCATGCGGCTGTCGCTCCACCAGGTAGACGACCAAATGAAAACTGAAATCGAAGCCTTTTTTGCCCACTGCGCAGCAGGCATGGATACCGACTCCCAAAAATTACTGGCCACCCTGCTCCTGAAAGCGCTGAACAAGCGGATACACTCCGAAGCCATCGGCCGGAACATCTACCTGGGCAAGTACGAGGTTTCGCAGATCCAGTTGTTCAACATCCTGATCGAGAAATTCCCCTTCGTCAAGTACAGCCAGCAGATCGCCAACCAGGCTATCGTGGAGGCCATGCGGGAACAGGAGGAAGTTAGTTTGGTGGATATCGGGATCGGACAGGGCACGCAGGTGTTGCACATTATCGAACTGGCGAAAAGCCTGCCCCGGCTCAAAAAATTGCACATCGTGGGTATCGAGCCCTTCGGCGATGCCCTGGCCCGCGCCGAGGCAGCCATTTTGCAGCAAAACGAAAATGCGCCGTTTGATATTCGTTTCACCGGCATTTGCGATGCGGTGGAAAACGTTGATCTGGCGGCCATCGAGGGCCTGTCCGGCGCGGTTATCGTCAACGCTTCGCTGGCGCTGCACCATATCCAGTCGGCACAATTGCGCCGCGAAACGATCGCTCGTGTTCGGGCGCTCAACCCCGAGGCTTTCGTGCTGATCGAGCCGAATGTCAACCACTACGAACCCGATTTTTATACCCGGTTTCAGAATTGTTACAAGCACTTTTACAGCATTTTCCAGGTCATCGACCGGATTGAAAACATCAATAACGCCGATAAAAACGCGCTGAAACTGTTCTTCGGACGGGAGATTGAAGACATCATCGGCAAGGAAGAAAAAGACCGCTACGAAAAGCACGAGCCCGCTACCCACTGGATCGAACGGCTGCGCGAAAACCGCTTTGCCATCCGCAACGAGTTGCTGAAAACGCCGGTTCAGGAAACCTGCGGCGTAGCCATTGAGCAGCGCCCGGAGGGATTTGTGGGTTTCCGGTTTGAGGAGGAGACGGTGCTGGCGGTGCTGTATGCCAACTAGATCAACGTATTTCAAATTTCCACTTCACCACGTGTCAACCCCACCCCCATCCCCTCCCCCCGCGGGGAGGGGGGCCTGATCCCGCTTTACTATTTGATTTTGCAAACGGCATCAGGACATTGTCTGAGAGCAAGCCCCCCTCTCCCTTGGGGGAGGGGATGGGGGTGGGGTTGACAAACAAAACGATACGTCATGCAATCCAACATATTCAACGAACGCCTGCAACAGGCAGGAACCCGGGTCGCTCACAGTGTACTATCTACCCGCTTCCAGCTCGACAAAAACGAGCAGACCGACGATGTGGATTTCGCCTTGAAACAACAGGTAGTCAACTGCCTGTTGAACGCCAACTGGAACCGCTACCCGACGTCGGACTACCGCGACATCGAAGCCAAAATAGCCGGCTACTGCGACCTCCAGCCGGAAAACATCGCCCTGAGCGCCGGTTCGGCCAGCATCATCACCACGCTGTTGGACTATTTTGCGCTCAACCAAAAGCGGATCATCATCACCCAGCCCTCCTATTCGCTGTTCGACTACCATTGTCAAACCTACAACATCAACTACGAGTCCTGGCTGCTGACGCCGGAACTGGAGTACGACTACGATAACATTCCAAAACTCGACGCCAATTCCGTGCTCATCGTAACGACGCCCAACAACCCCGTGGGCAACACCTTCGATGCGGCGAAACTGGAAAAACTGCTGACCGACAACCCGCAAGCCTGCATCATCCTCGACGCGGTGTATTGCGAATTCTGCCAGATGGACATCGCTCCGCTGGTGCGGAAATACGAAAACCTGATCGTGTTGCGCTCCTTTTCCAAAGCATTTCCCATTGCCGGCCTGCGGCTCGGGTATTTGTGCGCAGCCCCGAAAACAACGGCCGCGGTGCGCAAACTGCTGCTGCAATTTTCGATCTGCCACTTCTCGCTGATCTTCGCCCGGGAGATGCTTTTCACGCCGGAATTTATGGAAACGTCGCGCCGGCAGGTCCGGGAGATCATCGCCGAGCGGGAACGCATGTGCCGCCTGCTGACGGACAATTACGACCGCCAGACCCTCAAGGTGTTCAAGTCGGCCGGTAATTTCCTGCTCATCCGCGTGTTCGACGATGCCGCCTACAAACAACTCCTGGCCGACCTGGAAGCCGCCGGCATCCGGGTGCTGAACACCTCGCGTTTTCCGCTGCTGTACAATACGCTCCGCGTGTCTATCGGCAGCCGCCGGGAAAACGAGGCGTTTCTGAACTGCCTGCACAACAGCCTGGCCGGCGTGTCCGCCGATACGGCGTTGCTGGCCGATTTACTGCAGGAATGTTTTCTGGCAGATAAATCGCGGGTGGGCAGTGGAGTGGGGGATATGCCCCGGGAGTCCTGGGCGCGGGCTCGGCAGGAGCGGCGGGCCTGAGTGCCAAATATTTTCTGTGTGAAAATTCGGTGTAACGCTCACCAGCGGGACTTGTTGACGGCAAGTGTCACGTTGCAAACGCTCACTAGCGCATAGTGGTTATTTGTTGGTTTTTGGACACTTTGGGCCAGTGGGGCATTAGTTCACTGGAACAAGAATTTCAAAATTCTTTTGAATGATTCCGTCAAGATAACTGCCTAATTTAAACTCTTTTCCCGCAATTGCATCATGAATAATTGTTCCTTCAAATTCATAATGTCTTGTTTCTATCTTAATTGCTCTATCATCATCAACTGTATAGATACTTCTATAATCAGTTTTCATTGACGTTATTCGTTCGGTTATTTCTTCTATACTTCTACTGATTTTTTCAACGGTAACATTGCAGAATCCATTTTCTTGAAATTTGAAATATCTTTTGTAAATGTGATAAAATGAATTTCCAGCATGCCATTCAACAAATATGAAAGCCTGAGAGCTGTATATCTTGTCAAACTTCAACATGTTATGAGGGTTGCTCACTTTGTAGTCCCATCGTGAATTGAAATAGCGTTCAAGATTTTGTTGCTCTTCAGTCAAATCAGATAAAAGGTTCGAATCGTAATCAGCACTTTTCTGCCAAGTATTATATCTATCGATAGTCTCTCTATTCGACATTAGCTGTTCCCTGATTTCATGTGATACCTCATTAAAATTTTTCTTTTGGAGGTTTAAAGAGCTGTCCAAATGGTCAGTTAGGTTTTTGTCGTGTTCTGTCATCGTTATTTTTTTACGAGCGTATTTGGAAATTTATAGTAGCATAACAAAAGGGAATCAGTGTATAAATTGTGCGGATCCAATTCCCAAGTTTATGCGCCAGAAGTTTGAACCGCTGACTGATTCCCGCTAAGGATAGTTGTTCGTCAGTTGCGTAACCCCGGTATGCGCCTTCCCGACCGGGACTCCCGAGCGCATGGTGGATATTTGTAGGTTTTTGAGCAGTTTGAGCCAGCGGGGGATGAATTTAGTACTCAATTGTATAATTTACTGTATCCTTTGGTACTAAAAAGATAGAGCCTTCAAATTGTGCGCTTGTATTTTGAAATGGAATAAAATCCCAAAAAATTGAAATGTTTTCTTCAGATGGGAACGCCAATACTTCAGTAACACTTTCACCGATTTGTAAAATTTCAGGATAATTTTTGAAGTGCGTTAAGCCAAAACCTTCGGACAACACTGTTGGGCTTGATAATTTTATAAAAACAGAATCCTGAAAGCCTGATATATTTTTGGCAATCAGTTTTATATAGCCATCTTTAGGAATTAGTTGAATATCTATATTGTTACTATCATTGGAAATTAAATTGGTCGCGGGAAACAGCTTAATTAGGTATTCCGGGTTCTTTTCTGCTGATTGAAAGGTGAATCGATACTCGGGTGGGATACTTAATGTATAATTGCCATTGATGTCACTATAGGTTGAAAAGTTTTGATACTGCTCATTTTCTGCTGGCCCCGCAAATCCAAAGCAATATAAGTATGCATTAGGAACAATTGATCCAGTTTTGGAATCTGTTATTCTTCCGTAAATAATTGTAGATGCCAGCCTTTCTTTTTTGCAAGATAAACATCCAATTGTTACGTAAATAAAAAGTAAGAAAATACCAGTGCGCATTTTGTAATAGACTTGATTTGATCCGCTAAGGTTCGTTGTTCGTCAGTTGCGTAACCCCGCTATACGCCTTCTCAGCCCTCCGGCAATTCCACGCACAGAATAAAATATGTATCAGTCACAAACAGGCGGCGAGCGATAGTATCAATGCACAAGCTTTGAAAACTGAACGATGCCGGAATTTTACCCGTCCGGTTCGGGCTGCCCATTTTCCAGATTGTTTTGCCTGTGGCGGCATCTATCGCGTATAGCCGCCCGGTAGCCCTTGACGTGTAGTACAATATCCCCTCGAACAGGGTGAGTTCATCCGCCGACGACCCCACCTCTTTGTTTTCCCACACCGTGCTGCCGTCGGTCTTGCTGATAGCCATGGCGAGGTTGGTGTGGTCGGACACCAGCAGGATGGTGTTGCCGTATTCCTTGAGGCTGTTGTAGCGGATGTCGCTGCCCCAGGCGCTGGGGAAGTCACGCGACCACAGCACCGTGCCGCTGAGCAAATCAATGCAGTAAAGCGCTTTGCTGCAATTGATGTACAGCCGGTTGTCGGAGATGACGGGCGGGTAGATAGGACACCCGCTGCGAAAAGTGTCGAAATCCTTGAGCGACCACTCCATCTTGCGGGTGCGCAGGTTGAAGGCGTGCAAATCAGCCCTGCCTTGGTTGGCGCCGTATATCGCCAGGTCGCCCAGCATATTGACAGGTACCATCAAAATCGAGTCTTCCTGCGGATTAATCCACAGGGAAACCGAGGATATGGATGGGTAATAGTTGTTGTCGTGCGGCAAGGTGAAAAGAGTGTCCCATTGCCCTGCGGAGTGATGGGCACGTGTCAGAGACAAGCTTTGAAAATAGGGCGCGTTGTTGGGACAATGCGCATCGTACACATAGTCATTTATGGCAAAAATCCGTCCGTTATGATTAAAAGGTCGCAAGTCTGTTTCCCACACAAATTGCCCAGTCTGGTTGTCAATACAATATACGTTCCGGCCAGTAGCAGCAATGGTTTTGTCCTCAATGGAGATAATTCTTCTGTCTGTCCATCCAGTATTCAAGTCATCGCGTTTCCAACGCAATTCGCCAGTAGATGCGCTGCGGCAATGTATTTGCCCGCCCGGGTTAGTAAAATTGGTTGTATAAACCACGTTTCCTTGCCAAATATGCCACGCATCTCCCGATACATCAGCCGTATCAAGACTGAGGGGATGCTGCCAGACCACCTTAAGTGAGGGCGCAGCGGGTGGAGGAGGCGGAGTGACGGGCATCGGCTCTTTTTGGCAAGCGGACAAGAGCAGCAGGAAAAATGAGAATCTCGCAATCAATTTCATGTCAGGCTTTTTTTTGTTATTTCTCTTCTCAGCCCTCCGGCAATTCCACGCACAGAATAAAATATGTATCAGTCACAAACAGGCGGCGAGCGATAGGATCAATGCACAAGCTTTGAAAACTGAACGATGCCGGAATTTTACCCGTCCTGTTCGGGCTGCCCATGTTCCAGATTGTTTTGCCTGTGGCGGCATCTATTGCATATAGCCGCCCTGTGGCTGTCGAGGTATAATAAAGTATGCCCTCAAACAGGGTGAGTTCATCCGCTGAACAGCCGACTTCCTTGTTTTCCCACACCGTGCTGCCGTCGGTCTTGCTGATGGCCATCGCTATGTTAGTATGGTCGGACACCAGCAGGATGGTGTTGCCATATTCTTTGAGGCTGTTGTAGCGGATGTCGCTGCCCCAGGCGCTGGGGAAGTCGCGCGACCAGACGACCGTGCCGCTGAGCAAATCAATACAGTAAAGCGCTTTGCTGCAATTGATGTACAGCCGGTTGTCAGCAATCACAGGCGGGTAGATGGGGCATTCGCTGCGAAAGTGTCGAAATCCTTGAGCGACCACTCCATTTGCCGGGTGCGCAGGTTGAAGGCGTGCAAATCAGCCCTCCCTTGGTTGGCACCGTATATCGCCAGGTTGCCCAGCATGGTCATGGGTACCATCAGCACCGAATCTCCTTGCGGATTGAGCCAGAGGGATACCGATGACAGGCCCGGGTAGTACTTGTTGTCGTGCGGCAAGGTGAAAAGGGTGTCCCATTGACCTGTGGAGTGATGGGCACGTGTCAGAGACAAGCTTTGAAAATAGGGCGCGTTGTTGGGACAATGCGCATCGTACACATAGTCATTTATGGCAAAAATCCGTCCGTTATGATTAAAAGGTCGCAAGTCTGTTTCCCACACAAATTGCCCAGTCTGGTTGTCAATACAATATACGTTCCGGCCAGTGGCAGCAATGGTTTTGTCCTCAATGGAGACAATTCTTCTGTCTGTCCATCCAGTATTCAAGTCATCGCGTTTCCAACGCAATTCGCCAGTAGATGCGCTGCGGCAATGTATTTGCCCGCCCGGGTTAGTATAATTGGTTGTATAAACCACGTTTCCCTGCCAGATATGCCAAGCATCTCCTGATATATCAGCAGTGTCAGGGCTGAGCGGATGCTGCCAAAGCACTTTGAGGGAGGGTGCAGCGGGTGGAGGAGGCGGAGTGACGGGCATCGGCTCTTTTTGGCAAGCGGGCAAGAGCAGCAGGAAAAATGAGAACCTCGCAATCAATTTCATGTCAGGCTTTTTTTTTGTTATTTCTCTTCTCAGCCCTCCGGCAATTCCACGCACAAGATAAAATATTTGTCGGTCACAAACATCCGCCTGCTTGCCGGGTCAATGCAAAGCATTTGGGAACCGAAGGAAGCCGGGATTTTACTTGTCCTGTTCGGGCTGCCCATGTTCCAGATTGTTTTGCCTGTGGCAGCGTCTATCGCGTACAGCCGGCCGGTAGCCCTTGAGGTGTAGTACAATATCCCCTCGAACAGGGTGAGTTCATCCGCCGACGACCCCACCTCTTTGTTTTCCCACACCGTGCTGCCGTCGGTCTTGCTGATAGCCATGGCGAGGTTGGTGTGGTCGGACACCAGCAGGATGGTGTTGCCGTATTCCTTGAGGCTGTTGTAGCGGATGTCGCTGCCCCATGCGCTGGGGAAGTCACGCGACCAAACGACCGTGCCGCTGAGCAAATCAATGCAGTAAAGGGCTTTGCTGCAATTGATGTACAGCCGGTTGTCGGAGATGACGGGCGGGTAAATAGGACATTCGCTGCGAAAAGTGTCGAAATCCTTGAGCGACCACTCCATTTGCCGGGTGCGCAGGTTGAAGGCGTGCAAATCAGCCCTGCCTTGATTGGCGCCGTATATCGCCAGGTTGCCCAGCATGGTCATGGGTACCATCAGCACCGAATCTCCTTGCGGATTGAGCCAGAGGGATACCGATGACAGGCCCGGGTAGTACTTGTTGTCGTGCGGCAAGGTGAAAAGGGTGTCCCATTGGCCTGTGGAGTGATGAGCGCGCACTATAGATATGCTTTCACGGTAGGGCGCGCCATTAGGGTATTGTGCGTCATACACGAATTCTCCTATTGAATAAAGTCTCACATTTCCATAAAAAGGATGAAGGTCGGTTTTCCAGGCATTCTGACCTGTGTTGTTGTCAATGCAAAATTTTCTTCGGCCTGTACTGGCTATAGTTTTATCGGCGATTGACACAATCTGTCTATCGGTCCATCCAGCAGTGTATAGATCGTCGCGCTTCCAGCGCAACTCACCTGTGGCTGCGTCGCGGCAGTGTATTTGTGCTTCGGGTACAGTGAAGTTGGTCGTGTAAATCACATTGCCTTGCCATGTGTGCCAGGCTGCACCAAATACATCGGTGGTGTCAGGGCTTAGCGGGTACTGCCATACTACTTTGAGCGAAGGGGTAACGGGCGGTGGTGGCGGCGGAGTAGGCATCGGCTCTTTTTGGCAAGCGGACAAGAACAGCAGGAAAAATGAGAATCTCGCAATCAATTTCATGACAGGCTTTTTTTGTTATTTCTCTTCTCAGCCTTCTCGACCGGAATGTGCTTGTGCGCATTTGCAACGCGACACATACTGTTGTACTTTATTTTTTGTGCTGTAGTTCTATGTTTTTATCGAAAGCCGGGAGACTTGTTGACGGGCACACTACTGGACATTATTATGTCGCACAGATTTTACACAGAAAATCACACAGATTTCACACAGGATTTTCCGTGTAAAATCTGTGCGAAAAATGCCTGGTAGTATGTGCGCAACGTTTTACTTATTTCTTTTTAAGTATGAATATGATATCATGCCAAGTCCGATAATTAGCTGGATACCCACGAAAATATTTCTGGTTAACGTATGAGATTCATAAGTTCCACCAAGAAACCATTCGCCTGCCATCCCTGCCAACAAAGCACCTGCCATAATCCAAGTTGTTTTTTCACTCTTTTTCATAATTATTAATTTTTTTCTATAAAAAAATTCATGATAAGGTTTTACAAACAACTTTGGGCTAAACGGCGTAGACAGATTTTGCTGACTATGAACGTTTTAACCTTTATGTGTGGCAGCATTCATTCGTTAATTTCAAAGCTTACCATTCGAAATTTGCCTTTCACCTATATAAATCGATATTGTAGTTGCCAATTTCCCATTTCCCAAAATCTTTAAATCCCCATGAATCTGAATGCCAACTATTTGTCCATCCATTTTGCAGAGAGAAGTCAACTGATAATAAAGGTGTAGATATATTATTAGGCTTTGTCATTTTCCATTTAATAACAAAATTTAATGTTGATTTTACTTTTGGATAGGTCAAATACAATTCCCATGCGATATATCTGATATCTTTCTTGTTAAACTTTGTTCTATACTCTCTATTCTCTTTTGGAACAGGTTCTTCCCTTGACTTTTCGTAGAATGAAAGTTTTTCAATAATTACTTCATTAATCAAAAATGAATTTGCTATTCTATTTAAGAGTTCCAAAGTGGATATTATTATTTTGTTATGTTCTCTTAATTCTACATCTTCATTTAAAGTATAAGTATGTTTCTCCTTTTCAATTTTGTTAAACCTCGAGATTAACAAGATACTTTCTATCTCAAAATTACTATCCCTTGTTCCTTCAAGAAGGAGATTTAATCCACGTTTTAAATCTCCTTCAATTATTAAATTTTTTATTTTTTCAATTTGTACCTTCATGTTTTTGATTTGTTGCCACCAACTCAGGCTGTAAAAAAAATCACGCCCTGATTTTATTAAATTCAAGTTGGCCTACCTGTTGCATCCCCAAGATAGACAGTAGGCAAGCAGTTAGTTTTCGAACATGTTGAGCCAGCGGGGTTTCTTTTTTTATTTTTCTTCAGTCAATTCTAATCCTAAATTCATCAACTCATTTTTTATTTCTTTTGAACATCCGACTATTGTTACATAAGCGTCGTAATTGCCCCAAATATTAATTTTTGCCGAATGGTTCTTGGCGACTTCTTCAATCTGTTTTTTCGTTTCTTCATCTAACCATTCTCGTGGAAATCTAATATTTGTTGGATACCCATTTTCGTTAATCCAATTCCAAATTCTTGAAAATCGAATTGAGGAATCGAATGGGATTTTATACTTCTTACACATTGATTTCCATGTCAGATTTTCCCAAGTCCAATATTTGTTATTTATTACATCATCATCTGTATGATAATCCCAATTATCTGATTTCTCAAAATGCAAATTGGCAATTTCATGTAATTCTTCAACGAATTTTGGATGTTCTTCTTTGGTCAATCTTTTTCCGTCTCGCTTTATTGAAAACCAAGTTTTTGTATCTGAAATCTTAAATGAGTTATCAATTATTCTTTTTACAACAAAATCTTCATCGACCATTACTTCATCTGAAAAACCTTCCAATGTCCCAAAATGTTTGAGAATCAAATTTGCTAAACGGTATTCAAAAATTTGCTCTTCCAATTTTTCATTGTAGATACCTTCTTTTCCTTCTTTATTGATTTCAAAAGGATGCAATATTTGATATACAAATTCAAATTCAGATTTTGTCTCTTGAATTCGATTGTTAATTGATTTTTCGTAATATTTTATTGATTCCACGATTTCCATTTTTTTCTACTTGCCGCTAACTTCTGCACTCTCGCCACGCCATGGCGGCAATATTTTAAATTAAGCTGTACTCCCGCCATTCCATGGCGTATAAATCACCAATCGCCCAAAGCCAAATCCATCTATTTCCAAAAAACTAAACTGCCCTTCCTCCGAGAACCTCCGGAGAAAGGGCAGTCCAAAAAAATATGGTAAACAAACCTGGTCAAGAGCGATTTATTTTGCGGCAACAAACTTAACCCAATTTTCCTGCCGGGTCAATAGCCCCACCCAAAAAACGCCGGGCCGCATGGCCGCTCTCCGGCGCATCGTGCGTACGCTTCCTATTCACAATAGATTTTGGTAATCAACCACTTCCCGTTTTCTTTCTGCAGCTCAAATTTTTGTTCTTGCAGGGAATCGCCTTCGCCACTCGACATTAGGGCTGTTGCCTTAGTGGTGCCCAGGCCCTCTGCCGCAATGGGCGCCTGCGTCCAGAAATTCAAATCCCAGTCCTGCGTACAAAAAAAGCGGTCGTAATCCAGGCAGAACGGCGGCTCGTCCAGCGGCTGGGTTTTCCAGTGCTTCTCACATTCCTTCAGGGCGGCGATTTCAGCATTGATCAATACATCGCTGATATAGCCGCTGGCTTTAATTTTTGAAAAATACGCTTTGAGTTTCGGCAGGTCCAGCGTCAAATGCCGGTCCTTTTCCCGGAGGCAATCCGCGATACTTTCGTCTTGCTTTTGAAAGGCGTCGTACCAGCGGTAAAAGCCGTGGATGGCGTCGTTTATGGCGATCAGGTCGGGGTCGTCTTGTGAAGCGCCCGAATCTGCCGGTTCGGCGGCAACCGCATTCCGCCAGTCAATTTTTACCAGATGGTCTATCCCGGTGAAAGGCAGTAGGTAGGTGGTGCTTCCCATCGCATAGGGGCTGACCTCTTCGGGGTTGAAGTGCAGGTAAATTCCACTTTTTATCAAACCGAAATTGTCCGGGAGTTTGAACCGGTAGCTGCCGTCGAATTCAAATCCGTTTTTCCTGAAATCCGCAGCGCGTTTAGTCCGGAATTCCGATTCGGCGATTTTTGCCAGCGCCGCTTTATCGCTTGTCAGGTCATCCCAGCGGATTTGTTTGCCCGATTGCGCATCGAAGGTCGCCATAGCCGTTGTCGTGCTGCCGTGCGCCCCGCCCTGGAAGGTGTAGCTGCTGATGGCCAGGGTCAAATACTTGCTGTCGTTGAGCAGCACATCGCTCCCGCAATCGGCCGCAAAGGCGCCGTACATAGCGGAACCCTTGTAGGTTTCATGGCGCTTGAAAAACAGTTCGGCGGCGGCATCCAGTGTGCTTGCCGGCGCGCTTGCCTTGGGTGCCTCCCCGGTCAAAATGCTGCTTAGATAGCGGTTCACCCATTGTTCAACACTGTTCTTCAGGGCATCCGAACCCCGTTGTACAACCGGATACTGGAAATCGATCGCGGCACAATTCGTTCGGTCTTCGTCGGCCTGGTCGCAATCCGTTCCTTTTTCTTTCCGGAACTGCAGGATTTCAATGCGTGCGAATTTCCGCAGCGCTTTTGCCTCCGCAACAGCCTCCGACACCGCGCTTTCTATTTCGGCGCGCATGCCCATGAGCACTTCCCCTTCGTATTTTATTTCCAGGTCATCAGGTATGGCGGGCATCTTATCCAGGGTGTCCACCAATAAGAGGTTGAGGTTTTCGAGCGCTGTTTTTTCGCCGTAAAGGGTGATCTCCCCATTTTGGTTTACGGTAATTGGAGCCGGGGCGCCCTGTTTTTGCTGGCAGCTATATCCCCAGAAAAGACCTGCAAGGAGGAGAAGCCGGACTACTGCATTGATGCTCATTTTTCGTTTTTTTTAAGTTGGTGAGAACGTTTGTGTACACGGTGTTATACGAAGGCGGATGGCTTCTAGATTCAATGTTGCCCCTAAACCACACAGCCCTTTTCCCGGAGACAGGAAAAAGGACTGTTAAAGAAAAAAGCGTTCGGGGCCGGGTTTGCTGCGGGGTGCTTTTTGCGGCGACAAACTTAGCGTCAAATATATTTCGGATCAATCTGCAGTTTGAAAAAAAATCCGGGCGTGTATAATCCCAACTGAACGGACTTCCGGCATGTGTCGGGCTGCTGGCAGCCTGATGTCAAAGTGGCACTAAACAAAAAAGCCAGAAATGTCGAACTCCGACTGTCCGGGTAATTTGATCCGAAGCAGGAAATGCTCTACGAGCCAATCTGTTTGCAGTACAAACCCTGCGCCCAAAACGGGCATGTGCCCCATTCGGTAAAGTTCCAATGCCGTGTCGGTCATTCGCTGCTATGCGTTCCGGGATGTCGTTTGTGCCGGAGCGGTAGGAGCCTGCGACGAGGATCAGTAAGGATTTGGGTGTTGTTGGGTTGTGCCCGGAGCATTGTCGGTTATGATCGGCAGTGCGAAGCCATACTGACGTTAACATGTGGCTGAAAAATGGGGGATTAACAAAAAATGTGTCAAGCTAAAGGTATTTTTGTTCGCTTTAACTTGACACACTTTTTTGTAATAGTCTCGAAGTATACTTAAAAACACATGCAGACGCAACCCAAAAAATTCGTTATGCCTGCCGGAAAGTGCTTTTTCACAGGGCCGGGCAATAGCTGTTGGACAGCTTTACCTGTAATCTTTCAATTTATTGAAAATTTGATTGCCGCCTTGCGGCTTTTGACCGCATTTTTTCGGAAACTACTATCCGGCAGGTATAAAAAACTTGTATTTTTTATACTGGGTATTATATTTTTCAAACCAGTATTTTCCCAGGAGAACTTCGTTTCAGGAACGGTAATTAATGCCCAAGGGGATACAATTGCAGGGCTCATTGATTACCAAAACTGGAAAAAGAACCCCAGAAAAGTAAAATTTAAAACGGCAGCGAATGAACCGTATAGTGTCTATACTCCTTTGGATATCGTTGAATTCAGGGTCCGGGATGAAATATATATTGGTAGAATAGTTGAATGTGAAACAAGCTCCTTAGATGCCGGCGGCCTTATGGAAGACCCTGGCTTTGCCATTAACATAGACACGGTGTTCCTTCAAGCATTAATTAGAGGGAGAAAAAGCTTGTATTTAAACAAAAACATTGATGGAAAAGATAATTTTTACATAGAAAACAATTCAAAGATCGAACTGCTTTTGTATAAAAAGTATTTAAAAAACACAGAAGGAAAATCTATTGTAAAAGAGCAGAAGAAATACATTGGGCAATTGCTGTTATATTTGGCCGACTGCCCAGCGCTTCAACAGGAAATCGAAAAAGCTGCTTATAATCGGAGAAGTTTTGAAAAAGTTTTTCAAAACTATTATAAGTGCTCCGGCGATCAAATTCTTTTTAAAAAAGAATTAGAAAAGCCGACAGTAGAGTTTGGAGTATTAGCAGGTGCCACAATAACTTCACTTAATTTCAAAAGTAAAGGATTTGAGGTTCTTGTAAATACCGACTTTAAGCATTCGACACGTTTTACTGCAGGCCTGCGCCTTGAATTATTTCTACCCAGAATTCAGCGAAAATTGTCGATCAATAATGAACTTCTTTTTACCAGCTATGAAGTTGCCGGTGAATACCTGGATTTTGAGTCCGATAATAAGTATTCCATAACAACAACTAAAATTGGTTATTCGCATATAAGATTTATCAACATGGTGCGGTACACGTACTCATTTAGAAAAACACGCTTTTTCATGAATGCAGGCATTAGCAATAGCTATTCAGTTTCCAATACCAATTATTCAAGGAAAGAGTCCAAATTCTTTACTATAAACAGCACAGAAATAGGGAAAGCGTTCAATGTGACGCGGACATATGAGCAGGGCTTTAATTTAGGGGTTGGTGTAAAACGCCTAAAAATTTCTGCTGAATTCAGATATGAACGCGGCAATGGCATGTCTGTCTATTCGGCATTAAATTCCATAACCAACCGATATTATTTTTTACTCGGTTATGGGTTTTAGCGCCTGTTGGGCCAGCGGGGAGTCAATCTTGCTGAGTATGTTGGGGAAGAGGATAGATAGTATTACCTTATACACCTACCCGCCATTCAATTTTGGGATCTCGGATGTATCAAGAAAAATTAGTTTTCCTTTTGCTCTTCCCGTAACCACCATTTCATCTGCTCCGGATGAAGGGCCGCCAATTCTTAAAACGGCATCACAGTGGTCAATAAGTTTGACGGCTACCGGATGAAAGATTTCGTTGAAAATTTGATCGCCGATCTCTTTTGAGCCCGCCGCTTCTATCAGGGGCAGCGCAAACCATTCGCCCAAAACGGGCATGTGTCCCATGCGGTAAAGTTCCAATGCCGTGTCGGTCATGGCTTTTACGTTCGCTGCTATCAATTCCGGGATGTCGTTTGTGCCGGAGCGGTAGGGGCCTGCGACGAGGATCAGTAAAGGTTTGTGGTTTTCTTTCATGAAGGATGGTGTGTGATTGGGTATTGGTGTGTGGTGTTGGTCGCGTCCAGGGGAGTGGCAATTTGTTCCGAAGCTGGATACGCCGCCCGTAGTGTATTTCACGCAGCGTTACGCAGCGTTAATGCGCAGAGGACGCGGAGTTTCCATTCCGGTGAAGGAAAACGCTGCGGAAATCTGCGCATTAACGCTGTGCAACGCTGCGGGAAATGCGTTACTAGCCGATCTGTTTGCAGCGCAAGCCATTCGCCCCAAACGGGCATGTGCCCCATTCGGTAAAGTTCCAATGCGGTGTTGGTCATGGCTTTGCCGTAAATTTCATTGTTCAGGGGTGCTTTTTCACTTGTAATTGTTGAAAGGGTCTGCATACACAGCGTGGCGGCGTTTAGCCGCTATGATCGTTGTAACTTTTATTATCGGTTGCTCTTCTTTTATTCATCATAGCGTAAATCTTTCGAATGTTTTACCGTTGAATTTGTATACTCCCGTTTCATGTGTGCCAAGCCAAATTTGGTCCTGATTGTCCTTGTAAATAGAGAATAGAGTGATGTCTTTGCCATTTTCTCTTACGGGGTAGTGCGTTGACTTATTCCCATCATATTTCCATACTCCTTGATTGTATGTTGCCATCCAAATATTGTCCTCGTTGTCTTTTATAGCAGACATGAAATAAATATAACCTTTTCCATCTACGGATTTAATATCATCAGTGCCCTTTTCTCTTTCGTATTTGACTAAAGCATGTCCATTTTCTTTTATACTGTCAGGAGAAATGTTGAAACGATAGCGGGTATTACAGAACCAGTATTTGCCTTTTGCGTCTTCAAGAATGGAGCGAATTCCAAACGAACCCCCATCAGGAGTATTTGTCAAGTGGTCTTCAAATAGCCAACTATGTGAATTTCCATCATAACGGCAAATGCCAAAGTTTGATGTGCCAAACCACATGGTTCCTTTACTGTCCTTATAAATATAATAAACATCATATGGACTCCAGGAATTATTTGGAAACCTTGCGAAATACTCGTCAGCCATATAGTGTTTGGGAAATTCAAGCTGGTAAAGGTTTTTTCCGTCATACCGACAAGGCCCATTTTCTCCGTTTTTTCCAAGAGTGGAAAACCATAAATCATCAGGTTGGAGTTTCCAATTATCACCTGAAGATATGTTTGGTATGGCGGTCAATGTCGTAAAAGTATGTCCATCAAATTTGTTTATACTTTCCAATGTTGAAATGTAAATATTTCCTTGTTTATCCTCTTGAATACCTCTGATGCGATTGCTGCTTAATCCGTCCTTTGCTGAAAAGTGAATAATTGTCTTTCCGTCAAAACAAAATGCACCGTCTTTATCACTGCCATACCAGTAGTCACCGTTTGTCGCTTGAAAAACAATCCAAATACTTTTGCTGAGTTCTGAAACCGTATCACCTAAAACGACCTTAGAATTGCGGGTTGTATTCTTAGTGAAATCTTGTCCGTTGCATGAAGTCAATATAATCAAGATGTAAAAAACTGGAAGTATATATAATTTCATTGTCAGTCTATTTGAAAATTACATTGTCTTTATATAGTTGCCGATAACGTTACCACTGCCGACGTGCCGCCGCTTAGGCGGCATAAAAGGCAGTGGATTGTTCCATGCTTTTTTATTATCCCTCAAAAGACGCCCTCGCCAGCCAACGCCGCCGGGCCACTACTTCCTCCCAACACGGCCGATCCTGAACGGACAGCCATTTTACATCCTTCCTGCGCACCTGTCTTTTCTTCCGCACTAATTTGCAGTAGTTCCCAGAGATATAAAAATGGTTGAGGTACTCCACGCGCAGGGTGCGTCGTAACACTTTCCTGCGAATATAGTAAGTCCGGTAGTGTTTCATCAAGCCCAGGTAGGAATTGACGCTGCTTTGCAAAGATTGCAATTCCCGCTCATTCAACCTTCCCGGTCTCCCAATCCGTTCGTTCCATTGTTGAATGCGCGCATAGAAATTGCCTTTCGTCCGGTTTTTGATATAAACCCTTCCCGGCTTGACGACTGCCCCCAAAAAAGCCACGCCTTTGCTGTAGTGTTGCAGGTATATTTTCCGGGGGTGAACGTTCAGCCCCATCTGCTCCTGAAGAAACCCGTCGAGCCGGGGAATGAGCGCTTGCAGATAAGCCTTGTCGGGATGCACGATCACCCAATCGTCCACATAGCGGCAATAGTAGCGGATGCCCAGGTCGTGCTTGACGTAGTGGTCAAAAGCATCCAGGTAAAAATTGGCAAATATCTGACTGGTCAGGTTGCCGATCGGCAGGCCGCCAGCCCGTCACCTGCCGGCCGATGCCTTCCGTCAGTTCGATAAAGGCGCTGTACCGTTTGGTGCTTAGCAGCCGCAGGTCGGTACAAGCGGATTTCCAGCTTTAACAACTCGAAATCATCCTGAAACCGGTGCAAATGCTCCGCTTTTTCCCGGTACTTATTGGCCCGGTAGATACTCCGCACCAAGCCTCCCATCCGAAACAGGGGTTTCGGCTCCCTCCTTACAAAGTGACATTTAGTCACTTTATTCGCTGCGCGACCAGTCGGTCACATCCCGCTTCATATCCTGCCCCAAGGTATACTTGTATTCACGAGGAAACTCCTTCGTCACCTCATACACCAGCAGAATGAGTGCGTACACATCTTTGTAAACCGGCAAAGTCTCGTACATCGCCATTTCAAAAAAAAATTTCGAGCGCTTCGCGCTATGATTAAAATAGATAAATGGTTTAATAGTTAATTGGTTTATCTCCTGACGCAACGACAACGATAGAAGCTGTCCTTAAAGTTGCTGAACTGAAAGCCGTCAACAAAGTACTGAAGCCAGGCGAAGCCGAGATTGTACTCAGAAGAACTCCAATAATACTCGTTTGCAAACCCATTCTCTCCGCCCGGCCCGAGTTGATCGTACATAGCCTTTAATTCACCGGCGGCCGGCAGGTACCAGTCGTCGCAGCCGTTGTCCACCAGGTCGGCACATAGTTTGGCGGCATAAGCCGTTCCGCTATTGTTGCCCAGTGCATCCACGATCTTTTGCGTATTGCCCACGCCGTCGAAGTCGGCATTGGCAGCAGCCGTAGTGGTTATATTAGCCAGTGTCGGAATATCTGTACCGAATCCGCCCCATTCTATGCTCGTGCTGTTATCGGTGGGGTGTACGTACAGGGTGTATTCATCGCCGTTGTTGGGCGTGCCGTCGGGGTCGATGTTTACGGTGAGCAGGTTGGCAGTGCAGGGGTCGGGGTTACCCACCCGGATGTCCAGGTCGCAGGCGCCGTTGGTCACCTGTATCCAGTAGCCGTCGGTGTTTTTGCGCTTGGCATCGAGGGTGTACATGCCGCCGCCGGCATCGGTCAGCGGGGCGCCTATAGGGATCAATAAAGCGGTGTTCATCGGGTCGTACAGGCCGTTCTGCGCTTTCACCGTCCAGTTTTGTGCCGCTGCGGCAGTAACTTTAATAGTAACAACTGTGTAGCCGCTGGGGTCGTTGCAGGTGCAGTGGTCGGGTACATCCACCTGGTAGCCGGTACACTGGCCAATAGCCTGTGTGGGTGCCAAGGCGAGTAGAACGACGCCTAAAACCAAACTGGAAATGCAGGGAAGGGCATACCTTGAAAATGCCGTGGAAGCAGGTAGATAACTTTTCATGATGTGATTAGTAGATGAAATACGGAACTTTTCGCAGGTAAAGGTAATTAAAAAATGTACTCCCCCCCCCTACAAATTTTTCAAAAAGCGGTATGTGTTCGGCTGTTTTGTTGTATGGAACGGTTTGCATAGTTGCCCGCTACGGGCAACTATGCTTTGTTGTGGGCAGCCTTCATTTCTTCTTTTTTATCTAATCTTTTCTTTAACTGCTTAATTAGATGAACCGCAGCAACAATTAGCAGTAAATAATTTGACAAATCAGAAACGAAATTTAATTTATTTTCAACTTCTGTTAAAGGTTTAATTTTTTCTCCGTTCTCTTTTTCGAAATCATTATTTAGTGCAATTAGCTTTTCATAAACATCCAGGATTCTAAAATATAAATCTATCACCATGATAAGAATGAAATAAATACTGAATATTTTAATATTTTTATCATGGAAAATGTAATTAAAGCTTTTTATCCAAAATTTTATATGTCGTTTACCTTTTGGAATCTTGGATAGATGAGAAACTATAAGAATTAGAGGATAAATCGCACCAATTAAGGAACCCCAATATTTTGGGATGATTAGACCAACAAAAAACAAGATGACAGGAATTATAAAAAACTTCCATATTCCTGTTCCCTTGTAAGGGTCTGCCAATATTATTTGTTCGAGATAAATTATAGCAAATCCATAATTCATAACAACAAGAAAAATGAATTGCACTATAACAACTCCAACAAATATCATATTTACTTCGCTTCCTGCTATTAATGCTGTTACTTGGGAAAACAAAATTAGAGCATACATTCCTGATACTATTAGGAAAAAGTAAATGAATTGTCTTGCTCTTAGAATTCGATGTTCTTCATCATAAGATTTTCCTAATGTTACAAAAAAGAAAATGTTCTGATGAAGAAATGTTAGGATGTTAATGAAAAAAGTTTCAATTATTTCAAATCCTTTGATTAGTAATGATAAAAACTTATCCATTTCTTATTGTGGATTAGTAACAGCGTTCATACTTGCAATTATTACAGCCAAAATAAATGCAATAATTTGAAGCCAAAAATTTTGTCGTTATCATTCTCCAAGCCTCCTCTTTACTACCTTTTATTGCCCAAAGGATTAGATACATGATAAAATTTCCTAGGATGTAATAGCCGACAAATCTGCCAATCATTCTTCCTGTACTCGGTGCTTGTAAAAAGATGAATTCTTTCATTTTGAATATTTTTTGATAATTTTTTTGATTTCGGTGTTGACTGTTTTTTTTATTTTTTGGTTTCCCACAACTTTGTACACCTGAAAACGAAAAACCAAAAATCCGCAATGCGCCTTTTACTTCGTCGTTTTCGGGAATATCGTCTTTACCCAACCTTGTTACCAATAATAACCACACTGCCCTTCCCCCCAAAAAAAACTCCGGAGAAAGGGCAGTGCAAAAAAATATGCTTCTCAAGCCTGGTCAAGTGCGATTTATTTAGCGTCGACAAACTTAACCCAATTTTACTGCCGGGTCAAAATGACGCGCACAAAAAATTGCCGGACATTCGGCATTCCGGTCCATAGGTGCAGCCGGACAATGCTATAAATTTGCGGCTCCAAACTAGGGGTGTTAAGAGAAATTTTCAGGAAGGTTGTTTTTGTAAAAAACTCAACATTTTTAGCAACACGTTGCGTATTTCCCGCAGAGTAACGCTGAGTTTTTTACGCAGAGTTCCGCAGAGTTTATATTCCGTTGAAGGAAAACTCTGCGAGTTAACTTTGTGCTACTCTGCGGGAAATACGCTACGTGCCAACCTTAGCCGGAAAAACATTTCTCTTAACACCCCTAACTCCACACGTCAAATTTTACATCAAATGATTTCCACACAAAAACGCCTTGGCCTGCTGGTGGCCATCCTTTCTTTCCTGGGCTGCTACCTCGAATGGGGGCAAGGCCAGCGGGCATTTATCTACCAAGTAGCTGTCGACCTGTTTCGAAAAGGCTTCAACAACAGCGACTCGCTGTCGCACCCCCTGGTTTTGCTGCCTTTTGCCGGCTTGCTCCTGCTGCTCTATTGTCTGTTTGCCCGGCAGTTTTCCAAACGGCTGTTTTTGATCGGTGCGGGCATGGTGGGCTTGCTCGTGTTTTTCGTGTTATTGTCCGGGCTGTTGAGCGCCAATCTCAAAATGCTGATTGCACCGGTTCTGTTTTTTGGGTCGGCAGGTGTTGTGCTCTGGAGTAGGTAGGCAGCCGTAGATTGTTTTTTCACCACTGAGGCACAGACGGCACAGAAAAGCCATTACATACAACTCCGTTGAACTCTTTTTGGCGGTGCGTCAACCCCACCCCCGACCCCCATAGCCATCAACTTAAGAAATTTTGAGCCGTAACAAATTGACGATTAATTGATTACATGAATACATGATTGAAGAAGTACCCGTAGTGTGCTCAACATTTTTCATAAAGCAACTTGTATTTCAACACTGCCGGTATGGTGTACTACTTCAACAATCATGTATTCATGTAATCTGCAATCATGTAATCAATTGAATTTCAAATCTATTCGCCTTAATTCTACTTTGTCACTTTAAACGGTATCGATCCAAGTCCTTTTGCCGTAGTTCATGTCGTTTTACAATCAACTCCCAAACTTGCTGTTCTGAAGAAGCTTTACGAGGTAGATTCATAGCCAAAAAAAACTTTATATCAGGACAGGAGAGCAGAGGGATATGCTCTTCATGTAATATTTTTTGTTCCAGCATATAATGCAAGGCCATGATTGTCAATGTGATATGGTGATGCCAGGCGCGCCAGGTTCTTACTTGATAATCCGTCATACCTAAAGTGTCTTTGCAATCCTGAATAGCCCTTTCTACCCAGTATCGTTGCATTTGTCTGAAAAGCAAATCGCAATCAGAAAGTGATTGATGGCCTGCCCGGGCCAGGTTGTTGGTGATACTGAATTTTATTTCGGACCCATCTACTTCACGACTAATGATAAGCCGAAGTTCTTCTACGGCATCATTTTTCGCACGACGTTTATTCAAATGAAAACATCCAAGCAAACGACTTGACGGGTTTTTCCGCCTTTGGTCCCTTGTCTATGGGTGTAAGTTTTCCACTGCGAATCAGACAAAATTTTTAGCAAATCCCCGACCTTAATATCCTGTTCATCAGATTTGTAGGTGTTTTTTATGCCACCGCGCCCAGCCGGCCCATCTGGTATATAGGGCTTAGGGTGTTTTAGATATACCGCTTGATTGCCCCGTATATCCAGGACAAATGTCCTACCCAATGCACCAATAACCAGTCGTAATTCAGTTGACTCCCCATAGACCGCATCGCCTCCTACCCAATCATATTCAATGACACCTTGGGCTTCTTTAAGCATCTCTAATGCCAACTTGGGCTTGGTTTTAAACTCCTGGTCTTGCAGCGGAATCCCTGCTTTGTCACAGCGCTTTTTATCTTCCGTCCATTCCTTAGGTAGGTACAAGCGGGTATTAACCATCGCTACATCATCGCCTTGAGACAAGGCTGCAAAAACCCCTACCTGACCGTTGTCTGTTTTGCCGATGCTTCCAAGGTACTGCCGGCTTACTCCAACCGATTTGTCGCCACTCTTGCGGTGCCCACTTTCATCTATAATTAAACCAACAGGTTCTCCTCGCTGACGCAATAATTCGCTCATATCACGTCCAACAGCCTCTAAAACAGGCTTATATGGCCAAGGCGAATCACTTATAAAGTGATGCAACCGCTGGTAATCACTCCCTTCTGTTCGTTCGTCCATGCGCTCGATGTTGTGTTTACATTCATGGAAAAGGCCACTAAAATAATGATTAAACACTTGCGAATTATTCCGTCGATATACCGTGAATAAATGCTCATAGCGCTCGCAATAACCTCCTACACTTTTTTTTAAG
This sequence comes from Lewinellaceae bacterium, assembly GCA_016716135.1. Classification (GTDB taxonomy): domain Bacteria; phylum Bacteroidota; class Bacteroidia; order Chitinophagales; family Saprospiraceae; genus M3007. The sequence continues at coordinate 301,589 of JADJWX010000006.1, forward strand.
TGGTATTTCGTTCATAACTTTTTCCATGTTCAACAGCTTATTTTGATGGTTGCTTAAAGTGACAAAGTAGAATTAAGTTGATGGCTATGCCCCATCCCCTCCCCCAAGGGAGAGGGGGGCTTGCCCTCTAACTAATGCCTGTTTGCGTTTACGAAATCAAAAAGTATAACGAAATCAGGTCCCCCTCTCCCTTGGGGGAGGGGCCGGGGGTGGGGTTGACATGGCGGAGCCAAATTTGCCAAAAATGCCCCGTTGATTTCAATCCTGTTAAAAACATTTCAACCAACTTGTGGGTAATCGGGAGCCCTTGGGGGAGGGGATGGGGCATAGCCATCAACTTAAGAAATACAATTCTGATTATCAACAGATTACATGATTGCAGATTACATGATTACATGATTTAAGAAGTGGTTCACCAACCTGAATACAGGCTATTAGGCGGCTTTTATATTTTGAGGGCTTGTGCACGATACGGGTACTTCTTTAATCATGTAATCATGTAATCAATTAATCTTCAATCAAATATGTCAGCAGTACCCTTAAGTTGATGGCTATGGGGGATGGGGGTGGGGTCGACGAGCCGCCAGGGCGCAAGCCCTTTCCCAGCAAAAGGCATTTCTCCGAAAATCCCGTACTTAGCCTGAAAAACAATCGCTGTCTCATGCGCACCCTCCTCCTGTTCTGCCTCGCCCTATGCTTTAGCCTTTCCGGTTTTGCCCAGAAAAAACAACCGGTCACGACCGCTGCCCCCAAACCTGTTTTCGAAGAAAATCTATTCAACGCCCTCGAATGGCGCTGCATCGGACCCTTCCGAGGCGGGCGTTCGGCGGCGGTGACCGGCGTGCCCGGCAAACCGAATCTGTTCTACTTCGGCGGCACGGGCGGCGGCATCTGGCGCACCACCGACGGCGGACGCAGCTGGGAAAATATTTCCGACGGCTTTTTCGGCGGCTCCATCGGGGCTATCGAAGTGGCGCCTTCCGACCACAATGTTTTGTACGCCGGTGGCGGTGAGGTGACCGTGCGCGGCAACGTCAGCTACGGCTCGGGCATGTGGCGCAGCACCGATGCCGGACAAAGCTGGTCGGCCGCCGGACTGAAAAACAGCCGCCACATCCCGCGCATCCGGGTGCACCCGAACAACCCCGACCTGGTGTACGCCGCCGTGCTGGGCGACTTGTTCAAACCCTCCGAAGAGCGCGGGGTGTACCGCTCCAAAGACGGTGGCAAAACCTGGGAACGCATCCTGTTCGTCAACGCCGATGCCGGCGCCGTCGACCTGTGCATGGACCCCACCAACCCGCGCATCCTGTACGCCAGCACCTGGCGCATCCGCCGCACGCCCTACAGCCTGAGCAGCGGCGGCGCCGGTTCGTGCCTTTGGAAAAGCACCGACAGCGGCGACACCTGGACGGAGATCACCCGCAACGAAGGGCTGCCGCAAAAAGATACCATCGGGATTGTCGGCGTGACGGTGTCGCCGGCCAACCCCCAGCGCGTATGGGCCATCGTGGAGGCTGAAAACGGCGGGGTGTTCCGCTCCGACGATGGCGGAAAAAAATGGGCCAGGCTCAATGAGGACCGCAGTCTGCGCCAACGCGCCTGGTACTACACCCGCATCTATGCCGATACGGAAGATGAAGACAAGGTGTACGTGGTGAACGTCGCCTACCATGTGTCTAAAGACGGCGGCAAAACCTTCACGGCCAAATACGCACCGCACGGCGACCACCACGACCTCTGGATCGCACCCGAAGATTCCCGGCGCATGATCATGGGCGACGACGGCGGCGCGCAGGTCAGCTACGACGGCGGCGACACCTGGAGCACGTACCACAACCAGCCCACAGCACAGTTTTACCGGGTGACCACCGACGATGCTTTCCCCTACCGGATTTACGTCGCCCAACAGGATAACAGCACGCTGCGCATCCGCCACCGCACCGAAGGCGCTACGATCGACGAAAGCGACTGGGAACCTACGGCCGGCGGCGAGTCGGGGCACATAGCCATTGATCCTGCCGACAACGATATTGTGTACGGCGGCTCCTACCACGGCTATCTGACGCGGGTGGATCACCGGCGCAAAACCTCGCGCAGCGTCAACGTTTGGCCCGAAGACAACATGGGCCACGGCGCCGAAGATGCCCGCTACCGTTTCCAATGGAACTTTCCGATATTTTTTTCGCCCCACGATCCAAAGAAACTGTACGCGGCGTCGAACCACCTGCACGTCACTACCGATGCCGGACAAAGCTGGCAAACCATCAGTCCGGACCTGACCACCAACGACAAGGAGCGCCAAAAATCATCGGGCGGCCCGATCACGCAAGACAATACAAGCGTGGAATACTATTGCACCATTTTCGCCGCCTGCGAATCGCCCTACGAACCCGGCCTGCTCTGGACGGGCAGCGACGACGGGCTTGTGCACGTCTCCCGCGACGGCGGCGCCAGTTGGGCCAATGTGACCCCGCCCGCCATGCCGAAATGGTGCATGGTCAACAGTGTGGAGCCCGATCCGTTCCGCAAGGGCGGTATGTATGTGGCGGCTACGTCGTACAAGTCGGGCGACTACCGGCCCTACCTGTTTCACACTGCAGACTACGGCCAAAGCTGGCGTGCGATCGTCAACGGTATTGATCCCGGACATTTTACGCGGGTTTTGCGCGCCGACCCTAAAAGAGCAGGTTTGCTTTACTGCGGCACGGAGGAGGGCATGTACATCACTTTTGACGATGGCGCCAACTGGCAGCCTTTCCAACTCAACTTGCCCGTTGTGCCCATCACCGATCTGACGGTGAAAAACGACAACCTGATCGTGGCCACGCAGGGGCGCAGCATTTGGATGCTAGACGATCTGACGGTGTTGCATCAGTTGAAAGGGGGAAATACGGGAAAAGACGTTTCACCTGTTTCAGCCGATGCCTACGTACCGGATGAACGGCCGGCAGGCGCGGAATTCGAAAACCGCCGGCACCAATCATCCTGGCGGGGTGATGGTGCATTTTTACCTGAAGGAGAAGCCGGAGGAAAAAGATACGGTACAACTGGATGTGTTGGATGCTTCGGGCGCAGTGGTCCGTACTTTTTCAAACCAAAATAAAAAGGAGGATAAGCTGGGTGCGTTGAAAGCGGGGGGCAATCGCTTTGTTTGGAATACACGTTATCCGAATGCCCAAAAATTTGACGGCCTTATCCTTTGGTCGACCGACCTGGCTGGGCCCCGGGCTGTGCCCGGGGGGTACCGGGTAAGGTTGAGCGTCAACGGGCAAAGCCAGGAGCAAGCCTTTGACCTGCTACCCGACCCGCGTGCGGAAGCCGGCGCCGGTGATTTTCAGCAACAATTCGATTTTTCTAAATCCTGTTCGGACAAACTTTCGGAAATACACCAGGCAATCGGTCATATCCGGGACCTGCGGGCGCAGATGAAGAGCCTGGCCGGTCGTTTGCCCAAGGAGGATGCCATGGAACCGCTCCGCGAGCAGGTTGCGCAGATCGACTCCCTGATGACGGCGGTGGAACAAACCTTGTATCAAACGAAAAACCGCTCCAGCCAGGATCCGCTGAATTATCCGGTTCGGCTCAACGACAAACTCGGTAATCTGATGGAGGTTGCCGACAACGGCGATTTTGCACCGACCAGTCAGGCTGTAGAGGTCAAAGCGATGTTGTTTGGCCTGATCGATGCGGAGTTGGCGAAATGGCAGGCTATTCAGGAACAGCAGTTGCCGGCGTTGAACCGGATGATCCGGGAGTTGGGGGTTGATGTGGTGCGGGTGAAGGAGGAATGAGGATTTATTTTTCCAGGTAACTGCGTATCAGTTTATCCAGAGCGGCTTCATCGTCTTCACTGAAGCCGGTTTGTATGTGCAGGATATTTTTACTGGCGGCATCGACAAGCAAGAGGGTAGGGTAGATATTGATATTTAATTGTTCTGCCAATTGGTGTTCATTATCCAATAGTACCAGGTAACTAATATGCCGCTCATTCAGAAATTTTTTAAGGGCTTCCATATTTTTATCATACGGGTTGATTCCGATTATAGTCAGGCCTCCTTTCGCATACTTTTGATGCAATTTTTCAAGTACAGGCATGGCTTTCAGACAGGGAAAACATGCGCGATACCAGAAATCCAGAAGCAAAAGACCTTTTCCCAGGTCTGCCGATTGGATTATCGAGCTGTCCAGATTGGGCAAGGCAAACGCAGGAAGGTTTGTGCTGGAATTTACGGCTGATTGCTCTTCGGGTACTGCATCCTCTGAATTCGGATCGTAATAATTCATGCTATATCCAGATTTGAGCAAGCTCGCTAACCCGACAATTTTTTTCAAGGTACTGTCCCCTGGGAGTGGCCGTATGGTTGAAAACTCTATTCGATAGTATTGCGGTGTTTGCATGAAGTAGTCCCATTCGGTTATGTTGTGCAAGCCATTTTCCTGAAGGCTTATTTCGTATTGGGTTATATGCCGCCCGGTGTCGGGGTCGGAGGGGTTTGTTTTCAGGTCATTGACATATGTTTCCAGGTTAGACAACCGTACAGCGCTCCGGTCCGGCAGGGTATCCACCTGCCAGGATGCAAATTTTACGGGATCGAAAGCCGGACCTTGAATTTTCAGGTAAGGCCGGTACAAACCAATACTGACAAACAAATTGCCCTGTACCAATTCATATGGATGATATATTTCTGTACTGGTCAGTGTAATGGTTTTTTTCTTATGATCGATCCAGAATAGAAAGCCGTCATCGTAAATGCAAATCGGCTCGTTTTCGTACCAGAAAATAAAATGAGCAACCCCATACGGATCATCGTAGTTCTTGAAGAAATAAACTTTGCCAAAAAAGCTTGCAGTATCTTCAAGGGGGGCGGATTTGAACTGTATGTTCAGATCGAAAACACCGCGTTCGATGGTTTGGATGTTGGAACTCAGCGTTTCAATAATTTGACTGGCGGTTTGGCCGGGCAGTAAAGCGATTGATGAATTGAATACAAGAAACAAAATCAAAGGAAGTTGGATAGTGGGCATGGCGTCAGAAATAGTTTGATATGTAATCAATAGTTGAATTTTGGCACCTGGTTTTCCTGTATGCCCCAAAAATCCTGATAATCTACATTGACCAGGATCATCCTGATTTTTTGCCCTTTTTCATTCGCTGCCTTTGCCAGTTGTTGCCATTCAAAAACCTTATGCTTATTCACCTTGCCCAAGAATTTTGCCCAATAGACGACGAGATAGACATCATAGGGTTCTTGTTCCAATGCAAAGGTTTGGCGCGTGTCGGAGTGTACAAGGTTTTTGAGATAATGATCCAGTTGATGCTCTTTTCGAGGAATCAATAGATTAATCGAATCTGCTTTTTCTATAAATACGGAGACTTTGCCATTGCAGTCTTTGGGAGACGTCCGGTAGTCAACCATTAATTTATTTCTATTGAAAAAGCGGGAATCCGGAATACTTAGGCCAATTGATAATAATTTGTTTAGGGTTGTCGTATCCTTTAAACAGAGCAGTTCAGTCGTGTCTATTTCATTGGCAAGCAAGAATGTAGTAAGTGATTGATGGTTTTCAAGTGCCGGTTGTTTGACCTGATACATCCAGAGGGCAAGGCGGGTACAGGAGGCCAAAGCAATAAATCCAAGTATTAAAAACGTGTATTTCATTTTTCGAAATCAAATAAGTGTTGCGGCAAAAAATGTATTCTGCCGCAACACATGCGTTCGTATTTTGCACAGTTAAAGTTGAACGGGAAGCAAATTGGCATCCGGTGAGTTCTGGATTGGATAGGAGCCGGCCCGGATCGTATAGGAAGTGACGCCCAAAGCCTTGGCAACTTCCGTTGGCAATTCAAAATCTTCTTCAATTAACAATTGGCTGTCCAGGTATTTCTGGAAGGTGCTGGCCGTCATTGTTGTTTTGTCAAATTCAATTCGTAGCTGATTGTTTTCCATCCAAGCCATGCCTATGGCACCTTGTGTCCTGGGCTCAATGCGTTCTTCGATTGTAACCGTAATATTGCAGATGCCGAATTTTAGGCACCCTTTAGACCTGCGGCCGAAATCAATGGAAATTTTGATTTTGAACGGTATTTCATTGCTTTCGAGCTGACAAACATCGCTTTTAGGTTGATTTACCGCATTCAGCGGCAGGCTTACTGATGCTATAATCAATACAAGTAAAGTGTGAAGTAAGATTTTCATGGTTCGAATTTTTTCATACTATGCCTACTCTATACGCTTTTCGGCATCCGCGCCTGTACTCGGTTAAGGATTTTCCAGGCAATCTCCTCCAGTCTCATCTGCTTCCCGGCGCCGGGATAGCAGCGGTTGAGTGCTCATTTGCGTGCTTTCTGAAAACAAAAGTATAGGCGCTGCCCATAGGCTGTGCAGACAGTGCCAAGCCAAGTTGAAAGGGGATTTCAGGCGCTCATACGGTTGTAAGCGACTAAAAACCAATCGATAAGAAAGTTTTGTGTGGTCGGGCCGGGTGTAGCTTTTTCTGCGCCCGGAGCAGGCTCAGAGGCGTGTCCGGGTTGCTCAACGGCTTTTTTGAAAGGTAAAAATATGGACCCCGCCGATTTCTGTTTCCGTTTGCAGTACAAACCCCTGTTTCCGGAAAATTTTAAGAATATCCGGTTTCTTCATCAGTTTGGAGCAATGGATCGAATCTGGCGACACGGCCTCCAGCACCGGTTCTACCACCACCACACGGCCGTCCGGATGCAGGGATTTTGCGATGGAGTCCAGCATTTTCTCTTTTTTGCCGAAATGGTGAAAACTGTCGCGGATCAAAATCAGATCCAGGTTTTTGCCTTCCAGTTTCGTGCTGCTTTTTTCGCCTTGCACCACAGCCATGTGGTTGGAGGGCCGGATGCAGCCCGTTTGCCGCAGTTTTTCTTCGATATACCCGACCAGTTTGGGTTCGAGCTCATTGACATAGATTTCCAGGTGTTGGTAGCTGGCTCCGATGACCAGGCTGATAATCCCGGAACCGGCGCCGATTTCGCCGATTCGTATACTATCGTGCAGGCCGTATTGCAAAAATTCGGAAAAAATGGCACTCCCGGGATCGATCGGAAATGGGTAGCGCCTGGTCAAAAAACCTTCGACCAGCAATTCCGCCATTTCTTTGTTCCGGCCCAGAATGGCCAAATCGCCGACCATCAGGGGCATGGTGCCTTTCCCGTATGTTTTGTCTGATTTCCGATGGATAAAAGCTTCGGAGCAGGATTGTACGGAACCTGCATACCAGGCGCTGACCAAAAAACCCTGTTGGACCGCCGGCGCCACCTGCAGCGAATCCCAGCGTTCCAGCAAGCCATTCAGCGCGTGCAATGCCCCGGCGTTTTTTCGGAGTGCTTCGCTCCGGACGGCGTTCAGGCCATTAATTAATTGTTCGTCGGAAAGGCTTTGCGCGTCGGCCAGCCGACAAATGCCACAGACGGCTACGAGCAGGTAGATGCGAATTTGCATGGGATCATATTTATTTGAGCCTCCGGCAAAAGGACACCAACTGCCGGTACATTATTGTCCGTAAATTTCTGAAGAAAAAACAAACTACCGCTAATCAAACAAAATGAACATATGCAAACCCGAACAGTACTTTCCTGGACGCTGCGGCTCTTCGCCGCGATCATTCTCGCTCAAACCCTTTATTTCAAATTCAGCGGCGCCGAAGAAAGCCGCTATATTTTCAGCACCATCGGCATGGAACCCTGGGGGCGCTACCTGGTGGGTGTTTCCGAACTGGCGACGGTGGTTCTGTTGTTGTTGCCCCGCACGGCCTGGTTGGGTGGCCTGCTGGGGCTGGGCGTGATTGCCGGGGCCTTGTTTTTTCATCTGACTGTATTGGGTATCGAGGTGCAGGGCGACGGCGGCACCTTGTTTTACCTTGCCCTGGCCGTGTTTGTCGCCTGCCTGGGTGTGCTTTGGCTGCACCGTGCGGAGTTGGAGGCACAGGTAAAACGGGTTTTTGGGTAAAACCGGAGTCCGGCTGTAGCGATTTACGAATTACGATTTTGGAATTACGATTGGTACGCCTTTCGGAAATGGGATGTTTTTTTTAAAATTATTCAAACGCTGCAGGCAGGCGAGCACCTGTCCGACGCCCGAACGATGAACCAAGCGTAAATCCAAAATCGCAATTCCAAAATCGCGAAAAATAGTTGCTATTCAAACGTCAAATACGACATGGCTACCCAGCGTTCGTCCAGGCTGATCCTGCCCCAGCTGCCGCTTTCTTCGTACAGGAAAACTTCGTCGTTCTTTTTTACGGTGCCCATGATATCGAATACCGTGCCCGGGCCGGAACGCACATTCAGCACGGCGGCCCGCACGGCGGCGCGCCGGACATCCTTGACATACCGCCCCGACACCCATTCCTGTTTGGTGGCCGAAATGCGGTACCAGCCATTGTACACCTCATAGATCCGCAAGATGGAACCCACGGGGGTGACATTCATTTTACGGCTGTTTGCAGAGGGTCGTTGCCGGACATTCAGCCAGTCGGCCGTGACATAGCCGTATTTGATCGGCGGACCCGGCGGCGGCGTGTACGGCTTGCCGTCGATAACATTTTGAACCAGCGGCAGGAAGTTGGTCACGGCATCGGCCACGGTGTTTCCACCGAAAAATGTGGTGCCCGGGCAGGTTTTGGTCATCCCGCTGCCATCGGTGCGGGCGCCGGTGCGCAAGTCGAACCAGTGGTGGTACACGACGTGGTCCGGGTTGGCTGGGATGCGAAAACGCCGGCACAGGGCCGCCGTTACCCGTACGATCGCCTCCCGGTGTTCGGCGCGCATAGCATCGCCGCCTGCGTCGAAATTACCGACATTTTCGATGCAAATGGAATGCGAGTTAAACCCGTAGATGCAAGCCGGTGAGAGTTCCAGGTTGCGCCCGGTAACAATCTTTCCATCGGGGAAAATGCTGAAATGCTGACCGATATCGAGCCATCCGTTTACGTTTTTGTGAAAATTCTGCATGCCTTTTTGAAGGTCAAAATGGTTGCTGCCGGTGAAGTGCTGGTAACTGGGCGACCAGGTGTGGTGCTCTTGCACATAAAGCACCGTGCGGGCCACATCCTGCTGGGTAATCCAACGTTCAAACTCGGCAGGTGTGAGCAGGGTAAAGCCAAATTTTTTTTCCATTTGCAGTGTCTTGTTTGTTTAGGAGTAAACAGTCGGCGGTTCCGGATTGGCGCCAACGAGATAACGTAAAGGTCGGACTATTTTTTGTGCCGGTGGGTAAATGCCGGGCAGTTCGGGCGTGTTTCCTTGCGTAGCGTATTTCTTTTCGTAGCGTATTTCCTTGCGTAGCGTATTTCCCGCAGAGTTACGCAGAGTTTGTAGCGCAGAGTTGCACCGAGTTAGAATTTACGTGAAGGGAAAAACTCTGCGTACGCTGCGGGCCAACTTAGCGTAACTCTGCGGGAAATACACTACAAGGGAAATGGAAATACGCTACTAGGGAAAAGGAAATACTCCACAACGGAAACCCGCCATGCAACGCAGAATTGAAATTTTTTAAAAAAATCAATACCCGCCCGCTCTTCCAAAATGTCGGATAAATAGCAAACAATCTGTGCGTTAGCAGAATTATGGTACAAACATATCGCGCTTTTGCAGCAGTTATAAACGGGTGGAACAAACGCGTGTGCATCCGTTTATGCCAAAACTGGCCCGGTTTATGTTGTGTTTTTTACCACGATTAGGGTATTTGTGTCTGATGTGGCGGAAATGCGGGTTTTTGCGGCGCCGAAATGGTGGGAAGCGGGAATGAAGATTCGAATTAGTTGCTATCTTTGTTCGTCCGTTTCCAAACAGAAGGGAAAACAATTTCGGAAACGCTTTAATCCGCATCCAATACCGGTTTTCAGGGAGCATGGCTGATTTTTAACGCCGGCTGCCTGATCCAAAACATACAACAAGAGTAATCCTATGACAAAACTTTACTCTGCCCGCTTATGGGCGGCCCATGCCGGTTGCGTACGGAATTCCATTCCGGTTTACGCCTTTCTTCAAGCCTTTCCCGGGCTTCCCGGCTCCTTATTTTTCTCCAAAGTCTTTCCGTTTTTTCAAGTACTGTCCATAATCCCGTCGAGGGTCTGCCTGTCAGGCCGTTGACCGCTTTGCATTTATTCTAAATCCACATTCCATGCGCCGATTTCACTTCAAGCAAGACATCTCAACCTCCTCACCCCCTGCTAAATCAACTTCTACTATGCGAAACGATCTACCAACTTGTACCGGCACACCCGAAACCGGAACCAACCTCACCCACGACCCGGTAAATCCCTTAAATACGATCGCCCTGCCGGTAAGCGATGTGCACGGACCGGCGGTGGTGTTTTCGTGGGGCGGGAAGATTGGTTTATTCCTCTTTGCACTGATCTTCTGCGGGCAGGTTGCTGTGGCGCAGAATGTTACGAATTTAACTACCACGTTGATGTTTACCGCTTTGATGCGGCTATAGCGATGCAGGGACAAAGACATGTTTTGTCGCCACCTCGGTACCCAGATCACAGTAAATAAAACCTCCCCGGCAGGCCAAATCGGGCATTGCCCGAACACTGAAAATATCGGGTTGCAGAATCGATCATCACAGATGGGAGCGCAGCTCTGGGTACGAATACGGTAACTCTTATGGTTTTCATATTTTACAAACCAACACGACTACGCCTGTTTCACTAGGTGGTGGGGCTATTGTCACCATCCAAAACTGCATCATTGAGCGCAATGGAGTAGCTGCAGGTAGCACAGTGCGGGGAATCGAAATTTCGGCTGGCGCCGGTGCCAAGGTGATAACCAATAATAAGTTCACCGGGGATGCCTCTGGCGGTTGTTCACCGCCATAATGGACTTGGAAAATTGACGGCACCGTCAACTGCGCGCATGTCGATCAACATTCAAACAACGTATTTCAAGACTGCCGCACAGCCTCACCTGACGACTACGGGCTACGGTTACAGCTTGCAATTTTGACATTAACGGAACCCGACCTTTGAATACCCCTACGGGTTCATATACTTGGGGCGCCAATGGTTTAAAGTCGCCTGCAGCGCTTCGGTATTAATCTTTCCGAGTAACTACGGCATTCCGGCTCGATATTACGGCTGGCACATTCAATGGCACGGCGTTCAGTGCCATGTCTTTGGCTGATTTGTTTAATATTGAAGCTGGCATGTATCACCGCAGCCGTAGTGGCCGCAATGGCTTGGTATATTATGTAGCCAATAACTTGTTCGTACGTTCTGACATCAATACCAACATTCAGACCGCCATTGATTACGCCGCTTCTGGCGACGTGGTGAATGTGATGGATGGAACGTACAACCAACGTTTGACACTCTCCAAATCCCTAACCCTCGACGGCCAAAGCGAAGCCGGCACCATTCTCGACGGTACCAGCACTTGGCGCTGGGCGTGGCATTGCCATAAATTCAGGTATAACCGATGTCACCATCCGCGACCTGACTGTACAAAACCACTTGGGTTCCAACGGCAACACGCATGCCGGCATTTACGGCATCGGTGGAAACAACAACCTGCTTGTTGAACACGTGACGATCCAAAACAACGTCGGCGGCAGCGGCTTTTATGCCGACGGCCCGGTCGACAACGTCACCCTCGACGATGTCACCTCTTCAGGCCATACCACCGGCGCTCGCGGCATCGTGATTTGGAACGGCCACAAAAGCAATATCACCATTACAAATTGCACGGTGTTCAACAACAACTGCTGCGGCATCGAATTGCAGGATGGCACAGCCTCCGGCGTGAATATGTCGAACAACACCGTGTTCGATAACGGCGACAGCGGCATGAGCGCCGTCGGTCTCGACGGCAGCGACGGTCCTAACTCCATTTCAGGAAATACGCTGACCGATAACGGCCGTTTTGGTATTGAAATTAAAAACCCGAATGGCAGCGGCGGCGATATCGTTGTAGCCGGGAATAATGTACAACAATCGGCATCCTTTTTTAGCTTGCGTCCCTCCGAAGTGCGTGACATAGCAGGCATTATTGTTATGCGACGCGGCGTGTTAGCCGGAAATGTCGACGTGCCGCGCGGCGTATCCGTAACCGGAAATACGGTGAGCGGTTATGTGCAGGACAATCCCGGTAGCAGCAGTGAAGGCTTCGGTATCGTGATCGAAGGCATCAACCACACCCTGTCGGGAAACAGTGCCGGCGGCTGCGATGTGCCCTTCCAGCAACAGGCCGGGCATACGCCCTACCCAGGTGATGGCAATCAAGCTGATGTGTCCGACATGTACTTCGGTCGCGGTAATTCGCCTATTTCCTGTGGCAACACCATCACCGACGCGCCGTTGCGCAATGTGCCGGGCGACCTCACTGTAGGCCCGGGTTCTGTCGAAAATATCCGCACGACCGAAGTGTTCTGCTCCATCCAGGCGGGCATCGACGATTCGGATACCGCCAACGGGGATACACTCGCTGTGCATAGTGGCACGTATGTGGAAGATGTGGATGCCTCGGTAAAAGACATCGTACTGTCGCCAGGTAACAGCCCCGGCCAGGTAACCATCGACGGAGACCTGGATCTCAACGCCGGCGACGGGCTCCATATGGAAATTAACGGCGCAACGCCGGGCAGCGGATACGACCAGATCGTTGTGACCGGCGCTGTGGATATTACCGGCGCAACGCTGGGTGTGGTGCTCGACTACGTACCGCTCGGCAGCGACCAGTTCGTGCTGATCGACGCATCGTCGCCCGTCACCGGCACGTTTGCCCAGGGAAGTTCCATCACCGTGGGGGCCTACACCTTTACGATAAACTACAGCGGTGGCGACGACGGTTTTGACGTCGTACTCAGCCTGAACTGCGGTACCTCCTGCGGCCCCACCACCTATACGGGAAGTATAACCTTGTCGACGCAGTCTCAGGTCGATGCCTTTGTGGCTGCCGGCAATTGCAAATACACCCACATCACCGGCAACCTGACCATCGACGGCAACGGCAACCCCGACGGAACCCTCGACCCCATCACCTCGCTGTGTACGCTGACCGACCTGGACCAGGTGGATGGCAACGTGGTGATCCGCGATTTTACCGACCCGCTCAACCTGACCACGCTGGACGAACTCGCCAACCTGCGCGAAATCGGCGGCAGCCTGACCATCGGCGGCAACGCCGGCAACGCCAACCCGCAATTTGTTGAAATCGAGCTGGTTGGACTTGAACTGGTGAGCAGTGGCGGCATTTCCATCACGCACAACGCAAATGTTGTTCCCATTGAAATGGTTCAGTTGAACCTGGTCGGTACGTCCGTTTCCATTACCAACAACCCGGCCCTGGAATCCATCCTTTTGGGCGACGGCACTGCAACTGTCGGGCAGAATGTGACCATTCAAAACAATAACGCCGTAGCCTTGCAACTGGTCAATTTGGGCCTGCAAAGTATCGGCGGAAACCTCAACCTGGACAACAACAACAACTCGGCGAATACAGCGGTGCAGCTGCCCAACCTGACCACCGTGGGCGGAAATATCAACATCGCGCAATTTGCGCAAAGCATCAGCGCGCCCACCGCGTTGGCCGTTACCGGCAACGTAACGCTGAACGACAACAACGCCCTGTGCAACCTCAACCTGGGCGGCTTGCAAACTATCGGCGGCTTTTTATCGGTTACCGAGAATTTTGACGCCTGTGGCGGCCCAATGGTCAATTTTACCGGCCTGCAAACAGTGGGTAACTACCTCGCGTTCTCCGGCAATGACGACTTGCCCGATCTGGATTTTGCCGGCCTGACGGCCGTAAACGGCGCGACCGGCGCCAACCGCAGCATCGACATCAACAACAACGATAACAACCTGCAACAGGTGTTATTTCCCATGCTCAACACCGGCACGACCGGGGAATTTCGGGTAATCGGAAACGCCGCCCTGCAAAATATCGCCGCGCCGATGCTGCCTTCCGTAGGCGAAGACCTGCGTTTGGAAGATAATAACTTGGTCAATGCCATCAATTTCGGAGCCCTGCAATCGGTAGCCGAACTGATCAATATTGACGACGAAGATGCCTTGTCCGATCTCAGTGGTTTTGGAATGTTGCACACCGTCAATCATTTAACCATAAATGGCAACAACGCGCTAACCCAGTTCAGCAGCCTGGGCATGGTGACCGCCACTGCCGGAAACCTGAATATTACCAACAATCCTGCCCTGGCAAATCTTGCAGGCCTTGCAACACTGGTAACGGTAGGCGGAAACATGGCGTTCACCAACAACGATGCCGCCACCACACTGGACGGCCCCACCGGGTTCGCCGCGCTGGATGTTGTGACCGGTACATTTTCCGCTACCGGAAACGCCATGCTGGCCAATTGTTGTGTGGTGCCCTGCCAGGTGGAAGACCCCAACAACCCCGGCCTAACAGATGGCGGCGGTGCAATATCAATCTCCGGCAACAACGGCCCCGGCCAATGCACCAACCTGCCGGAAGCGCAAACGGCTTGTTCAGTTCAGTTCGTAGCCTGCCCGGCCGATGTAACGGTTGAAGGCTGCACGGAGGACGATGTTATTTCTTCGTCTGCCTTGCCATTTCACGGCGATGCCGGCAATCCAACCCCGATTACTGAAATGCAATTCTCCGATGAAGGCGGCAGTTTGTCCGCCGGTTGCACACTGGCCAGTCTGGAATATTGGGATGAAATTACCAACACCGAATGCCCGGTTGTGGTGACCCGGACATTCCGCGCTACGGATGAACTGGGCGATGTGGTTACCTGCACCCAAATTTTTGAAATAGAAGATACTACGCCTCCGGCAGGCACTGCCCCGGCGGGCCAAACCGGTATCAATGCCTGTTATATTGATGCTTCAACGCCTCCTGTCGGCACCCCGGCCTTCGATCCGGTTGCCGCTGCCGCAGGCTATTCCGACAATTGCAACGGCCCGGTGAGCGCCACACTGGTCAATACCGCCGTTTCCGGTGACGATTGCAACTGGACCGTCACCTACACGTTTACCGTGACCGATGCTTGCACTAATGTGCTCACCAGCCAGGTGATCCAGCATTCCGGCAACGACCAAACCCCGCCGAGCGGGACTGCCCCGGCGGGCCAAACCGGCATCAACGCCTGTTACATCGACGCCACCACACCGCCGACCGGCGCGCCGGCTTTCGATCCAATGGCCGCTGCTGCCGGCTATACCGATAATTGTGACGGCAGTGTTTCGGCTGTGCTCACGGGTACCGACGTCTCCGGTGATAATTGTTCCTGGACGTTGACCTACACCTTCAGCGTGTTCGATTTCTGTGAAAATGAGTTAGCCGGCCAAACTATCGAGCATACCGGCGGGGATACCGAGGCGCCCATGCTAACCGGCACGCTCCCCGGCGGAGCCCAGGGCAATCTTTGCCTGAGTGCCTCACCGGGTGCGCCGACGGAATCGGCTATCGCAGCCCAGTACACGGATAACTGCAACACCGTAATTGTTAACCAAATCGGCTCCGACGTGACCGGAACGGATTGCAGCTGGACGGCGACGTACACTTACACCGTGGAAGACGGTTGCGGCCAACAAACGAACAATGCAGTGGTGGTTTTCAGCGGCGGGGATGATCAAGCCCCATTCCTTGCTGATATCAGCGTGGATTGCAGCAGTTTGAATATGAGCGGCCTGAACCAATGTCTGGCAACAGCAACAACCTTTAACCCGGCCTCGCTGGAATCGGCTGTTGCGGCCCTGTATGAGGATAACTGCGCCACAAACGTTACCGTAAGTTACACGACCACCGATGCCGGTTCAGGTAATTCCGATTGTGCCTGGACGTTCACCTATAATTTTACGATCGAAGATGATTGTGAAAATACAACCAGTTGTTCGGTGACTTACAGCGGCGGCGATTCACAGGCGCCGGAACTGGCCGGGACACTGCCCGGCGGCCCGGTTGGAAGTGCTTGTCTTGCCGATGTACCGGCTGCACCGTCAGGATCGGCAATTGCCATGCAATACACCGACAATTGCGGTGCCATTACGGCAAATCTGGTGGGTACCGACGTGACCGGAACGGATTGCAGCTGGACGGCTACTTACACTTATTCCGTTGTGGATGAATGTAGTAACACCAACAGCGTCAATGCCGTGGTAACGTATACCGGAGGCGATACCGAAGCGCCCACGCTTGCCGATATCGGTGTGGACTGCAGCAGCCTGGACATGACGGACTTGAACCAGTGCCTGGCTGACGCCATTGCATTTGACCCGGAATCGCTTGAAGGCGCCGTGGCCGCTTTGTACGAAGACAACTGCCCGGGTATGCTTACGGCAACCCACACAACCACGGATGCGCCCACAATGAACAGCGATTGCGCCTGGAGTTTTACCTACAATTTTGATGTTTCAGACGGCTGCGGCCAAACAACTACCTGCTCGATTACTTACAGCGGCGGGGATGACTCGGCTCCTGTACTTACCGGCACATTACCGTCGGGCGCAACCGAACAGGATTTGTGCTTCAACGCAATCCCGACTGGGCCTACAGAACAGGAAATAGCAGACCAGTACTCCGATTGCAGTGGTGTAAACGTCGTAAAAAGCGGTACGCCCACTGGAGATGATTGCAGCTGGGAGGTAACCTACACTTACACCATTACGGACAACTGTTCCAACACCGCATCTGCTGTCGAAATAACGTACAACGGTGGCGACGGCAGTGCTCCAAGCTTCACCGTCCCGCCAACCGTAACCGGCAACGACGGCGTCCAATGCGAAAACGACAACAACCTCAACGAAACCGGTTTCCCAACCAACCTGACCGACAACTGCCTGGCCGATGAGGCCGATGCCTCCTCGGGTTATACCGCTGGGGCTTCCTCCTGGACCACCGCCGGCGGCTACACGGTTTCCTATTCCGATTTTATTGAAAACCCGCATCCGAACGGCGATTGCAGCCTGACGACCAACGGACTCTACCGCCGCAAATACCGCATCACCCGCACCTTCCGTGTGGAAGACGCCTGCGGCAATTTCACCACGGCCACCCAACTGGTTAACATCGTGGATAACACCCCGCCGGTGCTCGCCGGCTGCCCGGGCGATATTACCGTGGAATGCGACATGGTACCCGATCCGCCTGTGATCGGTACGGATATAACCGCTACCGATAACTGCGATGACCCTGAAGATATCACGATCGAACTGGACGAAACAATCACGCCGGGCATTTGCTCGACGGCTTATTCGATTACCCGCGTCTGGACGGCTACGGACCTTTGCGGCTATGCTTCGGCTTGCACGCAGGTGATTACCGTCGAGGATACGCAGGCGCCGACGTTGATCACTACCGGAGAAGATTGCAGCAGCCTGGACATGACAGGCTTGACCCAGTGCCTGGCTGATGCCATTGCATTTGACCCGGAATCGCTGGAAGGCGCCGTGGCCGCTTTGTACGAAGACAACTGCCCGGGTATGCTTACGGCGACCCATACAACTACCGATGCGCCCACGATGAACAGTGATTGCGCCTGGAGTTTTACCTATAATTTTGAAATTAAAGACGATTGCGGAAATACAGCCACCTGCTCGGTGACGTACAGCGGCGGCGAAACAGAACCGCCAACCATCGTTTGCCCGCCCGCACTCACCGCAAGCTGCGATATCGATGAGCAACAACCATATGCCGACCTTGCCGCATTCCAGAATGCCGGCGGCTCGGCTTCCGACAACTGCGCGCTCAATACGGCTAGCTTCACGTTCGGCGGCGACATCTCCGACGACAATTCCTGCCCGGAAACGGTGACACGTTTTTACAATATCAGTGATTTTTGCGGCCGCGTTTCCACTTGCACCCAAATCATCACAATTGATGATGAAGTAGCGCCGACACTGACCTGCCCGCCGGCAATTATCAATGTATGTTCTATCGGTGATGTGCCCCCGTACATCAATTTCAATGCCTTCGAAACCGCAGGCGGTACTGCTGATGATAATTGCGCCATTGATGAAGGCAGTTTTGATCTCTTTGATGTCGGTACCGACGAAGGGTCATGCCCGGAAACTATTACCCGCACGTATGTGATTGAAGACCAATGCGGCAACCCGACAACCTGTACGCAGGTAATTGTTGTAAACGATATTATCGACCCAACCCTGACCTGCCCGCCCGCACTCACCGCCGTTTGTAACATCAGCGAAATACCGCCGTACGCGGATTACGCGGCCTTCGAAACCGCCGGCGGCGCGGCTTCGGATAACTGCGGTATAGACACAGGTACATTTGAAATGTCGGGCCAAACGTCGAACAGCCAGAGCTGCCCCGAAACCATTACCCGCACCTACTACATCGAAGACGACTGCGGCAATTTTGCCATTTGCACGCAAACGATCGTGGTGGACGACGAGGTGGAACCCACGCTGACCTGCCCGGCCGAACTGGCTGCAATTTGCGACAGCGATGAACAGGCCGTCTATGCCAATTTCGATGCCTTTGAAACGGCAGGCGGCAGCGCCGCCGATAATTGTGCCATTGATGAAGGCAGTTTCCAACTGCTGGATGAAGATTCGGACGGCGAAACCTGTCCGGAAACGGTAACCCGTACCTACCAGATTGCCGACCAATGCGGCAACCTGGCCACCTGCGAGCAGCGCATCGTGGTAAACGACGTGGAAGCGCCCGAACTGACCTGTCCGGCCAACCTGACCGCCACCTGTTCGATCACCGAACAACCCGCGTATGCCGACCTGGCTGCCTTTGAAACTGCGGGTGGCGAAGCCGATGATAATTGCGGCATCGACGCGCTTTCGTTTACGTTGTTTTCAGAAATTTCAGACAACAATACTTGTCCGGAAGTGATCACGCGCACCTACCGGATCGCCGATTTGTGTGGCAACACTGCTGCTTGCGAACAAACGATCACGATTGACGACGAGGAAATTCCGGAATTGGTTTGTCCGGCAAATCTGACGGCCACCTGTTCGATTACCGAACAACCGCCGTACACCAGCCTGGTCGGATTTGAAGCGGCCAACGGCACGGCCGATGACAACTGCGGCATCAATGCAAGTTCGTTTGTCTTGCTGTCGGAGATTTCGGATGACAATTCCTGCCCGGAAGTGGTCACGCGCACCTACCAGGTGGCCGATTTGTGTGGAAATGTTTCGAGTTGCGTGCAAACGGTGACGATTGACGATGAAATCGACCCAACCCTGACCTGCCCGCCCGCACTCACCGCCGTTTGCAACATCAGCGAAATACCGCCGTACGCGGATTACGCGGCCTTCGAAACCGCCGGCGGCGCGGCTTCGGATAACTGCGGTATAGACACAGGTACATTTGAAATGTCGGGCCAAACGTCGAACAGCCAGGAGCCGCCCCGAAACCATTACCCGCACCTACTACATCGAAGACGACTGCGGCAATTTTGCCATTTGCACGCAAACGATCGTGGTGGACGACGAGGTGGAACCCACGCTGACCTGCCCGGCCGAACTGGCTGCAATTTGCGACAGCGATGAACAGGCCGTCTATGCTAATTTCGATGCCTTTGAAACGGCAGGCGGCAGCGCCGCCGACAATTGTACCATTGATGAAGGCAGTTTCCAACTGCTGGATGAAGATTCGGACGGCGAAACCTGTCCGGAAACGGTAACCCGTACCTACCAGATTGCCGACCAATGCGGCAACCTGGCCACCTGCGAGCAGCGCATCGTGGTAAACGACATGGAAGCGCCCGAACTGACCTGTCCGGCCAACCTGACCGCCACCTGTTCGATCACCGAACAACCCGCGTATGCCGACCTGGCTGCCTTTGAAACTGCGGGTGGCGAAGCCGATGATAATTGCGGCATCGACGCGCTTTCGTTTACGTTGTTTTCAGAAATTTCAGACAACAATACTTGTCCGGAAGTGATCACGCGCACCTACCGGATCGCCGATTTGTGTGGCAACACTGCTGCTTGCGAACAAACGATCACGATTGACGACGAGGAAATTCCGGAATTGGTTTGTCCGGCAAATCTGACGGCCACCTGTTCGATTACCGAACAACCGCCGTACACCAGCCTGGCCGGATTTGAAGCGGCCAACGGCACGGCCGACGACAACTGCGGCATCAATGCAAGTTCGTTTGTCTTGCTGTCGGAGATTTCGGATGACAATTCCTGCCCGGAAGTGGTCACGCGCACCTACCAGGTGGCCGATTTGTGTGGAAATGTTTCGAGTTGCGTGCAAACGGTGACGATTGACGATGAAATACCCCCCACCGCCCTCTGCCAGGACATCACCGTAGAACTCGCCGATATCACCATCACCGTTCCCGCCGAAGATGTCAACGACAACTCCACCGACAACTGCAACGGCCAATTGACCTTCAGCCTGTCGCCCAACACCTTCGACTGCTCGAACCTGGGTGATAACGCGGTTGAACTCACCGTGACCGATGCCTGCGGCAACGAAAGCGTTTGCTCAGCCACCATTACCGTCACGCTCGAAAACGGCGTAACTGAGTTGCCGACCGTTGCCCTCGACCAAAGCGCCTCGGTTATCTGTTCCGGCGACGAATACACGCTCGAATTCGGCGGCGGCAGCAATCCCGCCGGTACTGTGTACATGGTCACCTGGACGATTGCGCCGACCTTTACCAGCTCTATGCCCACTGATGAAAATGTAACGTTGGGCGATGATTTCGGCCCGACAACCGGCGAAGGCATGGTAACTACCACGGACCTCGACCTCACCGGCATCATCGACAATATCAACGTCAACTCCGTTGATATCACCTTCACGGTCACGCCCAAATACGGCCCCTGCGCCGGCACGCCGGCAACAATCACCGTGACCGTGCGTCCGCTCCCGCAGGTGCTCAGCATCGACCCGACCCCGCCCACAGCAATTTGCTCGGGCGCCGAAGTCGGACCGTTCTCGGTGGAGCATAACATTGTAGCAGGCCTTAACAACAACCAGATCATGTGGATGTGGAGCGGCACCGACATCACGGCCGCTCCGGACATGGGCACGGACACCGACGGCAGCAACGGCCTCATCGTCGGCGCTACTACGCTGACGAATACCGGCGCTACCGCGCAAACGGCCACCCTGACCATTATTCCCAAGCGGCTCAACGCCAACAACCTCCTTTGCGAAGGTCCGGCGTTTACCGTCGAAATCCTGGTGGAACCCAAACCGGCAATTGTTTGTCCGGACGACATCGTGGCGACCACCGACGGCGGCAATTGCGATACCACGATCACGCTGACCCACCCGGCGCTGAACTACGACCCGGTGAACTGTCCCGGCGGCAGCCTGGAAATCAGTTTCGCAGCCGGCACACCTGCTCCGGCAGGCTTGCCCACCGGCGGCGGCGTTTCGCCCGGCGGCTCGGATGCCTTTAGTTTTGAAAACGGCCAAACATTGGTCACCTACACCGTTACGGACGGGCAAGGCAACACCGCCAACTGCACTTTCACCGTCGACGTGACCGACAACGACAAACCGGTCGTTACCTGTCCCGATCCGCTTACCGTGGAATGCGACGACGACCTGACCCCGGGCGCAATGGCGCCGACCGGCATTGCAACGGCGACGGACAACTGTCCGCCGGTGGCAATGCTGACGCACGAAGATGAAAACTCTCCCGGACCGGGATGCCCGCAGGAATATGTGATTTTCCGTACCTGGACGGCCAAAGACGACGCAGGCAACGAGAGCACCTGCATACAGGTGATCACGGTGGATGATTCCACCCCGCCGGTCATTTCCTGCCCGGCCAACACCACCGTGGATTGTAACACCAGCACCGAGCCTGCAGAAACCGGTACAGCCGGTGCGACGGATAATTGTTCGATGCCGACGGTTGCCTACGACGACGAGATTGTGGACGGTGATTGTCCGCAAGAGTTTACCATCGAGCGGACCTGGCTTGCGCTGGATGCCTGCGGCAACCAGACTACCTGCGTGCAAACGATTTTCGTTCAGGATATTATTTTGCCAACCATTTCCTGTCCGGCAGCAGTGACCGTGGAATGCGACGATGATCTGACGCCGGGCGATCCCGGTCAGGGTTTCCCGACTGGTTTTGCCACGGCTACGGATAACTGCGACCCCGCTCCGGCGCTTACCCACGACGATTCGGATCCGTTCATTATTCCCAACGGCTGTCCGGAAGACATAATAATTCAACGTACCTGGACGGTCCGGGATGCCTGCGGCAATGAAACAAGCTGCGTTCAGGCCATTCGCGTGCAGGATACCACCGCGCCGGTAATTGATGTGGAAGCGGAAGACAAAACGGTGGAATGTGACGGATCGGGCAATACGACCGACCTGAACGACTGGCTGGACAACAACGGCGGCGCTGAAGCCACCGACGCCTGCGGCACGGTGACCTGGACCAACGATTTTGTCGCGCTCAGCAACGATTGCGGCGCCACAGGTACCGTAACGGTGACTTTCACCGCTACCGACGAATGCGACAACGCATCGGTGACCACCGCCACGTTTACCATCGAAGACACCACCGCGCCCACCATGGAAGTGGAAGCGGAAGACAAAACGGTGGAATGTGACGGATCGGGCAATACAACCGACCTGAACGACTGGCTGGCTGCCAACGGCGGCGCCGAAGCCAGCGATATTTGTGGCGATGTAACCTGGAGCAACGATTTCGTGGAACTCAGCGACGGTTGCGGCGCTACGGGAAGTGTGATGGTAACCTTCACGGCCAAAGACGACTGTGGCAACGAATCGGTGACGACGGCAACCTTTACCATTGAAGATACCACACCTCCGAGCATCGACACGGAAGCCTCCGACCTGATGGTGGAATGCGACGGCTCCGGTAACACAACGGCACTTGCCGACTGGCTTGCCGATAACGGCGGCGCTGAAGCTTCCGATATCTGCGGCGGCGTCACCTGGAGCAATGATTTTGACGAACTCAGCGACGGCTGCGGCGCCACAGGCAGCGTGACGGTAACCTTCACGGCGAAAGACGACTGCGGAAATGAATCGGTGACCACTGCAACCCTGACCATCAAAGACGAAACACCTCCGACCATTGTCACGGAAGCCGGTGATAAAACGGTGGAATGCGATGGCAACGGTAACATGACGGAACTCGCGGATTGGCTTGCTGCCAACGGCGGCGCTGAGGCCAGTGATGATTGCGGCGCAGTGAGCTGGAGTAATGATTTTGTAGCCTTGAGCGACGATTGCGGCGCTACCGGTTCGGCTGTTGTGACCTTTGCCGCCACCGATGCCTGCGGCAACACGTCCTATACCACCGCCACCTTTACCATTGAAGATACCACCCCGCCCGGTTTGACCGCCGAAGCGGCCGACCGGACGGTCGAATGCGACGGCGCCGGCAATGCGGACGACCTGAACGCCTGGTTGGCTGCCAATGGCGGCGCGGAAGCCGCGGATGCTTGTGGCAGTGTAAGCTGGTCGAACGACTTTGCCGGACTGAGCGACGGCTGTGGCGCTACCGGCAGCGTAACAGTGACCTTCACCGCCACCGACGAATGCGACAACGAATCGGTGACCACGGCTACCTTCACCATTGAGGATACCAGCGACCCGGAACTTACCGCCGAAGCGGAAGACCTGATCGTGGAATGCGACGGCGCCGGCAATACGACTGACCTGGCCAACTGGCTGGCTGCCAACGGCGGTGCTGAGGCCAGCGATGCTTGCAGCGACGTTACCTGGACCAACGATTTTGTCGAACTCAGCGACGGCTGCGGCGAAACCGGCAGTACTACGGTAATTTTCACCGCCACGGATGATTGCGGCAACGCCGTGCAAACCACGGCTACCTTCACCATCGAGGATACCACGTTCCCGGATCTCGTTTGTCCGAAGGACACGGTGATCAACTGCGAAGTGGACCCGATCCCGGCAAATACCGGTACGGCTACGGTGTCGGATGCCTGCGATTCGGGTGTGATGGCTACCTTCTCCGATGCCGGAGACCCGGCGGGCAACTGTCCTGAACGCACCATTACCCGTACCTGGATGGCCATTGATGCCTGCCAAAACACCACGGCCTGCGAGCAGATCATTGTTGTTCAGGATACTACTAAACCAGTGATCGTTTGCCCGGCACATATCACCGTCAGCTGCGAAGAGGGAACAGATGTGTCGGTGACCGGTGAAGCCACGGCTACGGATAACTGCGATACCGATCCGGTTGTCCTGTCCACCGATACGAGGACCGACGGCGACTGCCCGAACGAGTACAGCATCGCCCGCCGCTGGGTGGCGGTGGATAATTGCCAGAAACTGGCGGTTTGTGTGCAGAATATTACGGTTCAGGATATTACGCCACCGAATATTACACTATGCCCTGACCCGATCACCGTTGAATGTAACACGTCCACCGATCCATCGGTGACCGGCATGGCGGAAGCCACAGATAACTGTAGCCCGCCGCCAGTGGTTGAGTCGGATGACGAGATTGTTCCAAGTATGGATTGTCCGCAGGAGTTCCAGATCATTCGTACCTGGAAGGCTACCGACGCCTGTGAAAACACGACGACATGCGTTCAAACCATTACGGTTGACGATTCCAAACCGCCGGTAATCACCTGCGCGCCGAACGTAACAGTGGAATGTGATGCGGATTTGACGCCGGGCGCAGGCAACCCGACCGGCATTACCACGGCAACCGATGTTTGCGATACGGCGCCGGTGGTGCTGCTGGATGACGAGGTGATCATTTCGGGCGATTGCCCGCAGGAAAAAACCATCATTCGCACCTGGGTGGCGCTTGATGCCTGCTCGAACGGTACGGTTTGCGTCCAAACGATCACCGTAGAAGATACCACCCCGCCGGTGCTGACTTGCCCGGCTGATTTTACCGTCGAATGCGATGAAACGCCCGATCCGGTGCTGACCGGCGATCTGGAGCAATCGATGATCGAAGACAACTGCGATGAAGGGCCATTTGCTATTGACTATGAAGATAATACCGGCCAGGGCAACTGCGCCAACGGCGCCCTCATCACCCGGACCTGGATGGCGACGGATGCCTGCGGCAATACCGGCACCTGTATCCAGCAGATCAGTGTGGACGATAGCGAAGCACCCGTGATTACCTGTCCGGCCGACGCCACGGTGGAATGTGACGAAAGCACCCATCCGGATGCGCTCGGATCGGCTTCGGCGACGGATAACTGCGACATGGACCCGGTAATCACCTACGAGGATGAAAGCACGCAAACCGACGACGGCTCCTGCACAGATTACAGCTACACGATCACGCGTACCTGGACGGCTGCTGACGCCTGCGGCAATGTTTCGACTTGTATTCAAACAATTATAGTCGAAGACATGACCGTCCCGACAATCACCTTCTGTCCGGAAAGCACAACCGTGGAATGTGATCAGCCCACCGACCCGCAAACACTCGGTTTTGCGCAGGCAACCGACAACTGCGACGGTAACCTGACGATCGGCTTCGACGATGAAAGTACGCAAACGGACGAGGGCGCCTGCACCGATTTCAGCTACACGATCACGCGTACCTGGACGGCCACGGATGCTTGCGACAATGCAACAACCTGTATTCAAACCATTACGGTTCAAGACATGACCGACCCGGTTATCCTGTGTCCGGAACCAACAACGGTACAATGCGACCAGCCGACCGATCCGAGTGCAACCGGCGAAGCCACCGCAACCGATAACTGCGATGGCAACCCGACGATCACCTATGATGATGCCAGTACGCAAACGGACGACGGCTCCTGCACGGATTTCAGCTACACGATCACGCGTACCTGGACGGCCACGGATGCCTGCGGCAACTCGTCGAACTGCGAACAACCGATCATCGTGGTCGATACGCAGGCGCCGGTGTTTACCGACTGCCCGCCGACGATTACCGTGGAGTGCGATTTGAATGCAAGCAATACGAACACTGACCCGGCGAATACCGGCGTACCGACTGCCGAAGACAACTGCGATCCGGACCCGACGATCACGTCCTCCGATGTGGAAGTGACCACTGGCCTTCAATGCCCGGTCGTGAAACAGATCACCCGCACCTGGACGGTGGAAGATGCCTGCGGCAATTCGACTTCCGACTGCGTGCAACTGATCCAGGTGCTGGATAACACGGCGCCGCTCATCGAGTGCCCGGCCGACATTACGCTGGATTGCGCTACCGCTACCGATCCGGTCAACACCGGCGGTATGGCCATTGCCATCGACGCCTGCGATGCTACCCCGACTATTGTTTGGGAGGACGAGCAGACTACCGGCCCCTGTATGAATGATTCGCTGACCGTGATCACCCGCACCTGGTTTGCTTTTGACAACTGCGGAAACGTGGAGGTCTGCGACCAGTTTATTGCGCTGATTGATGAAACGGCACCGGTGTTTAATGTCTGTCCGCCACGGGATACCATCAACTGCGAAGTTGATCCGGACCCGCAGGTTACCGGTATGGCTGAAGTCGTGGATAATTGCGATGCAGCGCCCGGAGTCGATTACGCCGATGTTTCTGAAGTTGACCCGGATTGCCCGCAGGGCAAAATAATTACCCGTACGTGGACCGCCGTGGATCACTGCGGCAACATGACTACCTGCGAACAAATCATCGTGGTGCAGGATACCACCCGGCCGGTTTTGATTTGCCCGAACGATATCACCGTGCAGTGCGACGACAGCACCGACCCGGCTGATACCGGCGAACCGCTGGCCCAGGACAACTGCGACCCGAACGTACTGATCGCCAACCCGGTTGACATGATCACCCCGGGCGCCTGCCCAGGCAGCTTTACGATCAAACGCACCTGGCTGGCTGCCGACGATTGCGACAACGGGACGCTCTGCATGCAAACCATTACCGTACAGGATACCGAACCGCCCACCTGGGTGACCGAACCGGGCGACCTGGATAAAACGGTGGATTGCGATGATCCCGACGCGCTTACGGCCGCTCAGGAATTGTTCCCGGTTGCCGAAGACAACTGTGACGACGATGTTACCAATATCGAAAAAGAGGAAGGCGACTTCGTGCCCGGCCAATGCCCGCATACGGGTACTTACACTAATACCTGGACGGTCACCGATGAATGCGGCAACGTCAGTGAGGTGTTTACGCAAGTGATCACCGTGCAGGACATCGTGGCGCCGACCTTTACGGTACCGGCCGATGCGACGGTTTACTCCGATGGCAACTGCGAATACGACGCCAGCACTACCGTGACCGGCGATGTGGACGACGAGGACGACAACTGCGCAACCGATCTGGAAGCCACGTTCAGTGACGACATTGCCGACGGCGACTGTGCCGGCGACAAGATCATCACCCGAACCTGGACGCTTGCCGATGGTTGCGGCAATGTGCTCACGCAAACGCAGGTCATCACGGTGCTGGATACCTTGCAGCCGACCTTCCCCAAACCGGCGGATATGACGCTGACGACGGAAGACGGCGCTACCTGTCCGGAAATTGCCTCGATCAGTTTGACGATTGATCAGGCCAATCCGGTGGCCACCGGCAACACGGCGTTCAGCTACACCGTGCACGGCATCAACATTGACGGCCCGATGGTGTACAGCGACAACTGCTCCGACGGCGACGACCTGAAATTGTTCGTCTGGAATATTTTTGAAGACTGGGACGGCCCGGCCGACGATTGTCAGCGCCAGATTCGCGTCCTCTGGCGCGTATATGACGACTGCGGCAACTTCCGCCAGCGGCAACAAATTTTCACGATAGTGGACAACAGCGCACCGGAGTTTACCGTACCCGCCGACCTGACTATCTACTGCGAAGACAACCCGACCGACCTGAGCCTGACCGGCGATGTAACAGACGAATTTGACAACTGCCATACCGGCCTGGAAGCAAGCTACAGCGATGCCAGCACCCAAACGGACGACGGCAGCTGCACCGATTACAGCTATACCATCACGCGGACCTGGACGCTCGACGACGGCTGTGGCAATACGCTGGTGCAAACACAAACCATCGTGGTAGAGGATATCACCTCGCCGACGCTCAGCTGCCCGCCGAACATTACGATCAGCTGCGACGCCTCGACGCTGCCGGATAACACCGGCATGGCAACTGCCGACGACAACTGCGACGGCGATCCGGAAATCAGCTACAGCGATACCGACAACCAGACCAACAACGGCACCTGCACCGACCAGGCTTACCTGATCACCCGGGTGTGGACTGCGGTGGATGCCTGCGGAAACCAGGCTCAGCCCTGCACGCAAACCATCCAGCTGATCGACGATGAAGCGCCGGTAATTACCTGTCCGGCGGATGCGACGGTGAATTGTAGCGACGACATCAGCCCGACTGTTTTGGGTGTTGCTACGGCTATGGACAACTGCGATCCGGCACCGGGCATTGCCGATCACATTGATTTTACGCTGACGGCGCCAACTATGTGTCCGGAAGTAAAAGTCATCATCCGGACCTGGCAGACGGTGGACAACTGCAACAACCCGGCCGCCTGTACGCAGCGCATTGCCTTTGTGGATTTGACTGCGCCGGAGTTTGATTTTTGTCCGAAGGACACTGTGATCAACTGTGATGCCGATTATTCCATTGCAGCCCTGGGCGGTGACGCCACCGCTATCGATAACTGTGGCGGTCCGGTTTCAATCGAATATCTGGGTGAAATCAGCGAACCGACGCCTTGCCCGCAGGGTCAGCTGATTACCCGCTCCTGGGAGGCTGAAGACGAGTGCGGCAATACCAGTATTTGCAAACAAATTATCGAGGTACAGGATACCACCCGCCCAACGATCATTTGCCCGGGCGATGTGACCGTGCAGTGCAACGAAAGCACCGACCCGGATGAAAATCCGAATATGGGTGTTCCGACGGTGTCCGATAACTGCGACATGGATTTGGCGACCAGTTACACCGAAACCAATCTGGGCGGTGACGACTGCACCCAAACCGTGCTCCGCAACTGGATCACGTCCGACGATTGCAACATTGCGGCGGCCTGTATCCAGGTGATCACCATCACCGATTCTGAAGCGCCCGTTTGGACCTTTGTGCCGGCCAGCGTGCAACTGGAATGCGACGGCGTAGCGCCGCCCTACGAAGCGGCTACTGCGGAAGATGAATGCGACGCCGATATTACCGTGACTTACGAGGGCGAGGTTTCCGAACCCGGCGCCTGCCCCGGCAGCACGGTGATCACGCGCACCTGGTCGACCTTCGACGACTGCGGCAACCAAACTTCAACGCAACAGGTGATCACCATCCAGGATTCGCAACCGCCGACCTGGACGACCGATCCGTTGCCTGCGGATTTGACGCTGGAATGTGGTGAAACCATTCCGGACCCGGCAACGCTCGAAGCAGAAGATTTCTGCGATGACGAAATTTCGGTGGAATACGCAGAAGAACGCACCGATGGGCCCTGCCCGCAAGCATACACACTGACCCGCAGCTGGACGGTTGAGGACGATTGCGGTAACGTAACTACTCACATTCAGGTGATCACCGTTGAGGATACGGCAGCGCCGCAACTGACTTGCCCGCCAACTGACCTGACGCTGGAATGCGGCAACCCGGAAAACGCCGACCTGATCGCAGCCTGGCTGGCTTCGGCTTCGGCGGAGGACGATTGTGGCGATGCTACCGTGACCAACAACTACGCCGTGGCAAACTTTAGCGACGGCTGCGGTGAAACCGGCGAACAGGTCGTGATTTTCTTCGCGGTTGATGCTTGCCAAAATCAAAGCGAGCCCTGTACCCGCACGATTCGTATCGAGGATAACACCGCGCCGGTGCTCAGCTGTCCGGACGACCTGATACTCGAGTGCGGCGCTACGGCAAACGAAGGCCTGATTGCGAACTGGCTGGCTACTGCCACAGCCGAAGATGCCTGCGGTGATGCTACAGTTTCGCACAACTACAGCCCGACTGCCTTCAGCGACGGCTGCGGTGAAACCGGCGAGCAAACCGTGACCTTCCAGGCCATCGACGAATGTCAGAACAATGCGGAGCCTTGCACGGCAAAAATTGTAATCGTGGACAGCACACCTCCGGTGCTCAGCTGCCCCGACGACCTGACACTGGAATGCGGCGATCCGGCCAATGCCGATCTGATCGCAACCTGGCTGGCCGAAGCAACGGCTGAAGATGCCTGTGGCGACGCGACTGTGAAAAACGACTACGACCTGGCAAACTTCAGCGACGGCTGTGGCGAAACCGGCGAGCAAACGGTGACCTTCCAGGCTATCGACGATTGTGAAAATGAAAGCGAGGTATGCACCCGCACCATCAGCATTCAGGACGATACGCCGCCGACACTGACTTGTCCGCAGGCTGACCTGACGCTCGAATGCGGCGATCCGGAAAATGCCGATCTGATCGCAGCCTGGCTGGCTACTGCCACCGCCGAAGATGCCTGTGGCGACGCCACCGTGAACAATACCTACAACCCGGATAACTTCAGCGACGGCTGCGGCAATACCGGCGAACAGGCAGTGGTTTTCGCGGCGGTCGATGCCTGCCAGAACCAAAGCCAACCCTGCACCCGCACGATCAGCATTGTGGACAACACGCCGCCGGTGCTGACTTGCCCGCAGGCTGATTTGACCCTGGAATGCGGCGATCCGGAAAATGACGATCTGATTGCGGCCTGGCTGGATTCGGCAACGGCCGAAGATGCCTGCGGCGACGCGACGGTGGATCACAACTACAGCCCGACCGCGTTCAGCAACGGCTGCGGCGAAACCGGCGAACAGACCGTGAGCTTCCAGGCCTTCGACGAATGCCAGAACAGCAGCACCGTTTGCTCGGCTAAAATTGTGATTGTGGACAATACGCCGCCGACCTTCACCGTGCCCGCCGATATTACCCTGTACGCGGACGCCGATTGCGAAGTGGATTACGGCCTGGTGGGTGATGTGACGGACGAAGCCGACAATTGTTCCATCGATCTGGAGGCCACGTTTGAAGATGTGGCTGAGCCCGGACCCGGCGGCACCGAACGCACCGTGTTCCGTACCTGGAAACTGACCGACGATTGCGGCAACATGACCGTGCTGACGCAGACCATCGCCATCCGCGATACGACGCCACCCACGTATGTTTGTCCGGAAGATGCCGTGCTCGCGCCGAACACCGATACCTGTACGCATGTTATCGCCAACCAGGATTTCGATCCGACCTTCCTGGCCGACAACTGCGGTATTGAGGGCGTGGGCTACGAGCTCGCCGGTGCAACCTTTGGCAGTGGCAGCGGCAGCCTGCAAGGCGTGGCGTTTGAAGTTGGAAAAACGACGGTTACCTGGACGGTTAAAGATGTGAACGGAAACGCCACCACCTGCACTGCGATTATCCAGGTGAGTGTTTGCGCAACGATTACCGGAACCATCATCTGGGAAGGCAACGATGCCGACACGGTTGGGGTGGCCCAGGCAACGGTAACCCTGAGCGGCGATGACAACCAGGCCGTGGGCCCGACACCGGCAAGTGGCGACTACTCCATCACACCGGCGGGTGGCTCCAACTTTGTGATCACGCCAAGTAAACCGGGCTCGATGACCACCATCCCGATCGATCCGCTCAACGGCGTCGACGACCTGGATGCCACGCTCATCCGGCTGCACTACAATGGCTTTTTACTGATCACCGATCCGTATAAGCTCATTGCGGCCGACGTGGACATGGATAACATGATCACGGCAAATGATGAGGTACAGATTCGCCGTGCGCTTATCGGCAGCACAACCGCGCTTGAGTTGTTTGCAATACCCTGGCGCTTTGTGCCCGATACGACGGATACGCCCTGGTCGCTGGGTTACCACCCGGCCCCGAACCCGTTCCTGTTGCCCATTCCGTCGACCCGTGTGCTGACCGGCGCCGGTAGCGGTGCGAACGAGCAGAATTTCTACGGGATCAAAAAAGGCGACGTCAATGCAACTGCCGACCCGCTGTTGAAACCGGCGCCGATCGAACCGCTCGTTTACCGGGTGCAGGATGAACAACTCCGGACCGGAAAATCGATAACCGTGGTCTTCCGGGCGGCTAATTTTGAGGATTTGATCACCTTCCAGCATGCCTTGTTTGCCGATCCGGCATACCTGCAGCTGGAAACGGTTGAAACCAAGGGCTCGCCGCTGGCGCTCAACCCGGACGAACATTTCGGCTTGAGCCGGGCGAACGCCGGTGACATCCGCACGCTCTGGCTCGACACCGATGGCCATACCCTTGCTGACGGCACGCCGCTGTTTGCCCTGCGCTTCAAGGTGCTCCAGGGTGGCCGCCTGCTCAGTGAGGTTTTGCGCCTGCACGCACCGGCGCTTGAACCGAAGGCCTATTCTGCCGACTTTGCCCGGACGAGTGTGGAACTGGAATTCACCGAAGCGGCCAATATTGCTATCGATGATCCGGCTTCTGTCGAAAAACAGATCGAACTGCTGCAAAACCGGCCCAACCCGTTCACGCACCATACCGTTATCGGATTCATGCTGCCCGAGGCCTGCACGGCGCAATTGCGCATCCTCGATGCCAGCGGCCGCGAACTGTTGCGCATCGACGGCGACTACCCGGCCGGCTACAACGAGGAGACCATTCAACTCCGCGACATCGGGGCGATTGGCATACTGTACTACGAACTGACCACGCCGTACGGCAAACAAACCCGTACCATGAAGGCCGTTGGTCCGTAAGCGATACATTTCGTTTTTCAAGAATGGGCCCTTCCGGATTCGCCGGAGGGGCCTTTTTTTGAATGTCAAATGGCAAACAAGGAATTTCGAAGGTTGAAGTGGTTTGGCCCGAAACAGGGAACGCGCTACGATTTCTTAATACTACGTTTTCACTTTAAAATCAGACGTTTCGTAATGCTCAACATGACAAGTCTTTTTGTTAGACTTGTTTATGGGATTTTCCGCTGCGCTCGAAATTTCAGCACGCACAGGGCATTTTTTGAGCGCAGCGAGAAATCCAGTGTAAATTTTCCCCCGCAGTTTGTTGTAGACCAGTGGGAGACATCTAAACTTAAAGTGACAAAGTAGTATTAAGGGTTTAGAGGGGTGAACTACTTTTCAATTTGAAAAGTCAAAAGTGTGCACCCTCTCGGGTTTCTTAAATTGATGGCTTTGGGGGAGGGCGCCCTCTAAATAGCAGCGTTCCTGCCATCCCAATTTTTTTCCAAAAAAATCCCCGGCAATTCGGATTTTTGTCAGGTTTAGTTAATCAGTCCGGTCCTACTCATGAATTGTCCTCTATCCCGTGCTGCGGCATGCCTGCCGTTCCTCTCCTTGTTTTTTTTCATTCAAAAACCGGCACATAGCCAGGATGTGATCCTTCAGGGATTCTACTGGAATACTCACCCGGGCGACGTGACCAACACGACCTCAGGCGGTATTTGGTGGGACAGCCTGAGCAATGCCGCACCGCAAATAGCCGCTGCCGGTTTTCAAACCGTTTGGACGCCGCCGCCCACCAAGGGTTTTGCCGGTGTATGGGACATGGGCTACGGCACCTACGATTATTTCGACCTCGGAGAGTTCGACAGCAAGTTCACCACCCGCACCCGCCACGGCAGCCGTAGCCAGCTCGACGGCATGCTCAACGCTTTGCACAGCAACGGCCTGAAGGCCATGTGCGATGTGGTGCTCAACCACCGCGGCGGCGCCGATGCCCAGGCCATGTACCAGGTGGGCGGCGGCACGGGGTACAACGTGTTCACGCCGCCCAGCAGCCGTATTCTCAGCGGCCCGGCCCATGTGCATCCGAATTTGTTCCACGCCGACAATGACCCGGATTACCACAATGCCATTTTTTTCGAAGACCTCTGCTATTTCAATGAAAATGACGCCAACCCGCCCACCAACCCCGACGGCACGGCCGGCGCCTGGTTTTTCGGTGCGCCTACACTCATGGGTTCCATGGGCGACTCGCTCATCATGTGGGGGCGCTGGCTGCTGAGCGATGTGGGCTTCGACGAGTTCCGGCTCGATGCGGTCAAGCATATCGACCCCTGGTTTACTAAAAAATTCCTGATCGAATCCGTCAACGGCGCTCAACCGTTTGCCGTCGGCGAATCCTTCGACTATACCCCGGCCAACCTGGTGAATTACTGGAGCGAAGTGCAGGCTACCGGCAATAGCGGCGGCGTGAAAAATGCCAAAATTTCGCTCTTCGACTTTCCCCTGCGGGCTGCATTGAAAACCGTGCTCAACGACGGCTCCGGCTCGGCCGACCTCTACAACACCCTGGGCAATGCAGGCCTGGTTTGGAGCACCGGCATGGGCGGCTTCGACGTGGTTACCTGGCTGGAAAGCCACGACACTGACCGCCAAGGCTTCATCGGGGCGTCCTCGGGCTGCCCGGTGCCTGCCGGCGCCACTTGCCTGGAGGTACACACGGAATCGGACCACGATCCCATCGTTTCCGACAAGGAGGATATGGGCTACCCCTTCCTGCTGGCTTCGGAAGGCCGCCCGGTGGTATTCTGGAAAGACTGGTTCTGGTACGGCATGGCCGACGACATCGCCTGGCAGATCGCCCTGCGCGCCGCCACAGCTACCGGCGGCTCCGAACATATTCAGAACCTGGGCGGCGACTGGAATGCCGGCGCCGCTTTTGAACCCAATAACAACGGCGGCAATATGTTTGCCATGCGCCGCAACGGCCTCACCGGCGGGGTAAGCGACGGCATGATACTTGGCCTGAACGACGATCCCAACCAGGAACACGCCGTCTGGGTCAATACGCCGTTTTCCAATAAAATTCTGAAAGATTACTCCGATAGTTACCTGTTCCAAGCTACCGAAGCCTTCGGCGATAGCCGGGCGCTGATAAAGGCCCAGCCGCGCGATTATTCCTGGTGGGCGCCCACCGGCCTTTACCCCAAACCTGCCGGAATCCCCGCCAGCCATTTCACGATGAATGCCCCTCCGGGCGGCTACCCGCACTTTATCGCCATTTGCGCCGCCGACGCGGCAAACTTTATCGTCAACGGCGCGCCGATCGCTGCCGGCGACGAGCTGGCCGTGAAAAATACCGGCGGTCAGGTGGTGGGCATCGGCCGCATCGGACAGGGCTTTCGCTGGGACGGGGTGCACGATATGATCATTGAAGTGTTGGGCGGCGCCAGTGCCGCTGCCGGCATGGTCGACGGCGAAGTTTTCCGCCTGTTTGTGTACGACGGCAGCGCCAGCGCGGAAGTGGAGATCGCAACGGTGCGGTTTGCCGCCTCCGGCGAAAATTTCAACTTCTCGCCCAGCCGCCCCAACTCGCCCAACCGCAACGGCAACTTTTCCACGTTCGCCCTCCAAACGAGCGGTGAGGGCGAATTTGCCTACAATGCGGGGTTTAAAATTTCCCGTATCCGGGCCTTCAATTCGCAGCCGGTGGTCAACCAGCCCTTTTGTGCCGGCGACAATGCCGCAACCAGCGTCTACGGCGATGGTTGGCAAAACGGCGACAACGGCGGTACGGGCTTCGGCGCCTGGACGCTCTCGCCCAACCCCAATGCCGGTAATGCCGGTTTCTTCATCAGCGCATCCAATTTCAACGGCGACGGCGATAATAATGCTGACGGCGATATCAATACCTCCGGCATTGCCTGGGGTACTTATGCCAACAGCGGCGGCACCGCCAATGCAGTACGCAATTTTGTGACCGACCTGACGCCCGGCTCGGAATTCACCCTGGCGCTGGATAACGGCTTCCTGGACAACGGCGCCTCCATCGGTTTCGGCTTGCAAAACAGCAGCGGCAACAACCTGCTCGAGTTTTACTACCGCGGCGGCGATGCCGTGAATTCTTACAAACGAAACGACAACGCCGGCGAGCAAAATATCGGCCTGGGTTTCACCGACGAAGGCCTGAGCCTGAGTTTTAGCCTGCTTACCGCCACTACGTACGAAATGACCGTAACCCCGCTTGGCGGCGGCGCGCCGGTCACGTTTTCCGGAACACTGTCGAATCCGGCCGGCGGGCAAAATATCAGCCGCGTGCGGTTGTTCAATTTTAATTCCGGAAACGGCGGCGCCCGCGATGCCTTTTTTAACAGCATGGGCGTTTGTTTTGCGCCAACACTCGTAATCAACGAGGTGGATTATGACCAGGTGGGGACGGACATGGCTGAATTTATCGAACTGAAAAATGCAGGCAGCACAACGGTCAACCTCGACCCCTACACACTCGAACTGGTCAACGGCGGCGATAACACGGTTTACCAAACGGTTGACCTCCCGAATGTCAATCTGGCGCCGGGCGATTATTTTGTGATCTGTGGAAACGGTTCGGGGGTTCCGAATTGCGATTTTCCGTTTCCGGGCGCCCTCTCGAATCGAATTCAAAACGGTGCGCCCGATGCCGTACGGCTGCTGCTGAACGTTGGCGTTCTGGTGGATGCGCTCAGTTACGAAGGCACCGTTACGGGTGCTGCAGAAGGCACAGGTACCGCTGCGAGCGACAGTGACGATACCCACGGCGTCGGCCTCTCCCGCCTGCCCGACGGCAACGATACCAATGACAATAACAGCGACTTTGCCCTGACCTGCAGCACGCCCGGCACCGCCAATACCGGCAATGCCAACAGCGACGGCGACAGCTACCCGGATACTTGCGATAACTGCCCGAACGACGACAACGAATCCCAGGCGGATACCGACGAAGACGGCCTGGGCGACGCCTGCGACGATTGTCCGCTGGCGGTGGATGGCCTTGCCAATTTTAATGCCGGCGCCTGCAACTGCGAGCCGGGCTATTTTCAGGTAACGGAAATCCGCAACAGCGAAACGGTCATCATCGGTTGTCAGCCTTGTCCGCCGGGTTCCTTTTGTCCGGATGGCATAGCGTCCGTGCCCTGTCCGGCCGGTTATTACAGCAATGTATCCGGTTCGGCGTCCTGCATTCCCTGCGCGGCGGGCAGTTTTAATGCCACCACCGGCGCTACGGTGTGCACGAAGTGCCTGGCAGGTGAATTCAGTGATGTGGCTGCGGCCACGGAATGCACGGCCTGCCCGGCCGGCAAGTTCAGTGCGATCACCGGGGCCACGATGTGCGAAAATTGTCCGGCAGGTACGTTCAGCGCCACTGCCGGCGCTACGGCATGCACCTTTTGCGAAGCGGGTTATTTTAACGCAACACCGGGGGCTACGGCTTGTCAGGCCTGCGAAGCGGGATATTTCAGCGATATGGAAGGTGCAACGAGTTGTCAGGCCTGCGCGGCGGGTAGTTACAGCAGTGCGCCTGCCGCGACAAGTTGTACGGCCTGTTCCGAAGGGACATTCAGCAGCGCGCCGGGATCCGTTAATTGCACGGCCTGCCCGGCCGGCAAGTTCAGTGCGACTACCGGGGCCACGATGTGCGAAAATTGTCCGGCAGGTACGTTCAGCGCCACCACCGGGGCTTCGGCATGCACTTTATGCGAAGCGGGTTATTTTAACGCAACACCGGGGGCTTCGGCTTGTCAGGCCTGCGAAGCGGGCTATTTCAGTGCCGGCCAGGGTGCAGTGGCCTGTACCGCTTGCGCGGTCAATACCTACAGCAATGCCACTGCCTCCACCGCCTGCCTTTCCTGCGGCAGCGGGTTTTACAGTCCACCGGCATCCACGGCTTGCACGATGTGTGCGGTGAGTTTCACGGCCACGCCTTCGGCGGAATCCTGCGCAGGTTACATGGACGGTCAGATTGCCATAAGCAACGTAACGGGCGGCACGGCGCCCTTCCTGTACTCGATCGACAACGGTGCGAACTACGCTGCGACGTCCACGTTTACCGGTTTGTCTGCCGGATTTTACCTGGTGCGGGTACTGGACGATTACGGTTGTGAGAGCGATGCCCAGCAGGTGGAGGTGGTTGCCGGTACTTGTCCGCTGACCTTTAGCGGAACGATCATTTGGGAGCACGATAACATCTCCGGGGTAAAAGACGCCACCGTAGCCTTGAGTGGCGCCGGCACGGGCAGCGGGCAGACCGACATCAACGGTGATTACACGATCAGCATCCCGCTGGTCAGTGGAAATTATACCCTGAAACCCTTAAAAAATAGCAACAAAACCAACGGCTTGTCCGTCGTGGATGCCCTGGTTGTTCAGCAACACCTGACCGGGAATGCGCCTATCACCGACCCGTACAAACAGGTGGCTGCCGACGTGAATAAAAGCAACTCGATTACGACGCTCGACGCTGCGCTGATCAACCAGGTATTGCTCGGCAACCCGGCAGCGAATGCTATTTTCAATACGTCCTGGCGTTTTGTGCCGGCATCGTATGCGTTGCCGCTGCCGCCCTGGGGTTTTCCTGAAAAGATTGACCTGACGGGTGTGAACGCCGACCAGAGTGGCCTCGATTTCACCGGCATTAAACTCGGTGATCTGGCGGCCGGCTACGCCGACCCGGCTAATTTCGGCGGCGGCAGTCCCAAACCCTTGCGCTGGCGAATAGGCGATCAACTGCTGGACCAAACCGGTCCGCTGGCGCTGGATGTTGCTACGGCGGCGTTCGATGACCTGGCCGCCCTGCAGTGCGCCTTCCGCTTCGATCCGGCGCAGCTGGCGCTCGACAGTATCGAAGTGCTGCAACGTTTGCCGCTGGCGGCGGGCGATTTTGGATTGTTTGACAAAAACAAAGGGGAAATCCGCCTGGTTTGGTCCAACGGCAGCAAGGGCTTCGACCTGGAAGCGGGCGCTTCGGTGTTCCGCCTGCATTTCCAGGTGCTGCAAACCGGCAACCGCCTGAGCGAAGCCTTGGGCCTCGGTTCGGCCATTCTGCCGGGTTTTGCCTACACCAGCACCCTGGTGGAAAGCGCCGTTGAACTGGATTTTGTAAACGTAACGGCTACCGGCGCGCCGCTTTCGCCGGTTGGTTTGCAGTTGTTCCAAAACCGGCCGAATCCTTTCCACGAGGCTACGACGGTCAGTTTTTTCTTGCCGGAAGCCTGCACAGCGCAACTGCGGGTGCTGGATGTCGGCGGACGGGAGTTATTGCGTTTGGACGGCGAATATCCGGCCGGGTTGAATGCAGTGGATTTGCATGTACCCGATGCCAGCGGGGTGCTGTACTATGAGTTGGTGACGCCGTTTGGGAAGTTGGTGCGGAAGATGACGGGGCTGGGGCGGTAGGTGTTTCGTGTGGTTTAAAAAAAGCCTCCCCGTGTGTTTTGAAGTGCGGGGAGGCTTTTCTTATTTCGTTTCGAGGTGAAAGTTTACACGGCACCGGGGCATTTATATCCCTAAATCCGTAGCATCTGCTCAATCAGGCATGAATAACTTGACGGTTGTCCGGTGAAGGGCTATATTTATATGTGTAAAACACTATCCGTTCACGAAATATAGCCGTTATGCAACCCTTCTACCGCTTCTGTTCATTTCTATTCTTTTTTCTGACCGCTACTATTCTCAGTGCCCAAACCATTTCCTGGCAAGCCTTGAACGGCCCGCATGGGGTCGATCGCCTGTTAAGCTTGTCGGATGACAATGACGGCCGGGTATTCGCCTATGTAAATGAAACGCTATACAACTCGACAGACAATGGCGACAGTTGGGCGCCCTGCATGACCGGGATAGCTGCCGGCTCTATTACCAAGTTTAAAAGTTTTCAAAAACCGCTTTCCGGCCCGCTTTACCTGTTTTATAAAAACAATTTGCCGGGGAGCGTAGTCCGGTATGTGCCGGGAACAAATTCCTGGGCTACGGTTTCATTACCGTATGGCGGCCATTTCGTGGAGGGTTTTGAAGTCGATCCGCAGGGCCATTTTTGGGTGTTTACCCACGAATACCACGGCCTGTTGCATTTTTCGGCGGATGGCGGCCAAAGTT
The DNA here is from genome assembly GCA_016716135.1 of Lewinellaceae bacterium. Taxonomy (GTDB): domain Bacteria; phylum Bacteroidota; class Bacteroidia; order Chitinophagales; family Saprospiraceae; genus M3007. Next base: position 341,331 of record JADJWX010000006.1, read on the forward strand.
ATGCGCAGCTCACCACGGATGGTCAGCTGCCCGGGAATTTCGAACAATTGGCGGCTTTTAATGAGGCGCATTGCCTGATCGCCATGAGTGTAGGTGCTGCACAAACGGTCTATCATGTGAACCAGGGGGGAAGTATACAGCCGGTTGTAAACAGCACTTCCCTGCTGTACCTTGGCTATAATCCGGCTTCCGGCACCGCCTTTTACAGCGACGGCACCGGCTTCAACCGTTCGACGGATGGCGGCCTGAGTTGGCAAAAAGTAACGACGCTGCCAAGCCAGGCTGCCAATCAGCATATTAATAATTTGATCTTTGGAGCCACGGGTGAGATATGGGCGACAACCTTGGGCGGTTTCACTTTCTATTCCGCAGACGATGGCTTGAGCTGGTCGGAATACCCGAACTTGAAAAGCTTATTCAGCTATTATATTCGAACCGATGCGGGTACTTGGTTTGTGATCAACGGTTGCGGTTTTCCGCAATTCGGCCGCAGTACGGATTTGGGTGCAACTTGGGTGGATATTTCCGATCGCTTCACGTTTCCTATTGTCGAAGACATTAAAAAAGACGCGGCCGGCAATTTGTACGCCTGGACTTGCCGTCGCGACGGCTATGAAATTTCGACGGATGAAGGGCAAAACTGGAGCGATTATACGATCCTGGACGGCGCTCCCTTAAAGGTCAACAGTTTGGCTGTGCGGTCTGACGGGATGATGTTGGCGCTGGGCGAAAACGCAAAGCCTTACCGTTCGATTGATAATGGTACAACCTGGGCAAAAATACCCGACATAGCCCCGCCTTTTGGCCCGGTTTCAACTCTTAACAGGTTCTATACAGGCCGGGACGGGCAGTTCTATTTTTTTGATGCTTTTTCCTTTGATGTATTCAAATCGGAGGACAATGGCGATACCTGGCAAAAGCTCAATATCTATTTTCCCAGGGATTGCAAACCTGTTTTTCATCCCAATGGCGACATTTTTTTTATCGATCATTTCCTCTATCGCTATGACGCGAACGCCGATAATACTGCACAGCTTTTTGTACCGTCCAATCCGTTGCTGTTGGACGAAGAAATACACTGTACGCCTACCGGAAATGTATTCCTTGCTGTGACTTCTGGCCAGGTATTCCGGAAACTATCCGGGAATAGTGCGCTGGAATTACTTCCCTTTTTTGCCGATAAGGAGGTTTATAAATTTGAATCCAACCTGGAGGGGGATGTTTTTGCCTTTTCCAGCAAAGGCCTTTTCCGAAGCGATGACGGCGGAAGCACCTGGGTGAACGTCGGCAATACGCCGAAACAGCCCTGGAAAATTTCGGCAGCTTATGTTGCTTCAGACCAATACATCTACACGGCATTCTATGGCGATGTTATACACCGAAGCGCACAACCTGTTGCCGAAACAAACAGGGTTTCCGGCCGCGTTTGGGTGGATGGTAATGATAATTGCCTGTATGACACAGGCGAATCATCAAACCTATTTGCAGCGGTAACTGCTTCCGGCAATGGTAATTACACCTCTTTCTCCGCTCACAACGGCAACTATATCCTTACCGTGCCCAACGGAAACTACCAGTTGAATGTGAAAGCGCCCAACGCGCTTTTCGAACCCTGCGTCAGCGACGTGCCGATTGGCCTGAGCGGCCCGAACGACAGTGTAACGGTTGACTTGCCCTTGAAGATTGTGGCTGCCTGTCCATACCTGACGGTTAACCTGAGTGCGCCGCTCCTGCGCCGTTGTTTTGATGTAAACTATCTGGTTTTTTATAAAAATGAAGGCACTGCTCCGGCTCCCGGTGCGTATGTGGAAGTCAGCCTGGATTCCTTTTTTATCTTTCAAAATTCCAGTGTCCCGGTGGCTGCCCAAAATGGCCTGGTGTACCGCTTTGATCTCGGTACGCTCGAACCCGGCCAATCAGACTACATTTCTATCTGGCTCAATATTTCCTGCGATGCTGCTTTAGGGCAAACCCACTGCATGTCTGCGCATATTTTCCCGGATCAATTGTGCCTGCCTACCCTCCAGGATCGCACGCAATATTCGGAATGCCGTGAAAACATAGGCGCCTATGACCCCAATGACAAACGCGCTTTTGTGAACGGAACCGAGGAGCCTGGCTATGTGTTGCCGAACACGGAAATTGAATACCTGATCCGTTTTCAGAATACCGGCACGGACACCGCCTTTCAGGTGGTCGTGGAAGACCGGTTGAGCACCCTGCTCGACCTGACCAGTTTGCGATTGATCGGCTCCAGCCATCCGTTTACCCTGGAGCTGCGCGATCAGCGGCTTTTGCGCTTTGTTTTTAATAATATTATGTTACCCGATAGTAACATCAATGAACCGGCCTCGCATGGTTTTATAAAATTTGCCATTGCGCAAATGCCCGATCTGCCGCTGGGTTCACTCATCCAAAATGGCGCGTCTATCTTCTTCGATTTCAACGAGCCAGTGCGAACAAATGACTCAAAGCTGATCCTGGGAACGGTGCATCAAAAACCTGAACCCGGCAGCTTGTACCGGGTGAACGCCTGGCCCAATCCCTTTGAACATCTCTTGATGTTTGATATTGACGGCCCGGATTTGCCGGGGCTCATTACGCTGCGGCTGTTCGATGCCCTTGGGCAGCAACGCGTGCAGGAAACGTTTTCCGGAAAAAATCATACCATCCAGCGCCAGGGACTAGAACCCGGATTGTACTATTTCATTTTGGAATACAACGAGCAACGGCTGGCAACGGGGAGGGTCGTGGCGCGGTAAGGTTTTGCGCGTACAAGCCAACTTGCGAATTGAAATCGCGCAGTATGTGATGCGACCGCCGATTATGTCCTACTTTTAGGGCTTCACGTACCACCCGTTTGCATGTACGCCTACCTAAAAGGAGAAATCACCTACCGCGCGCCGGCTTTCATTACCCTGGAAGTCAATGGTGTGGGGTACCACCTGAATATTCCGCTCAGCACTTTCACAGCCCTGGAAGGGCAGGAGCGCAGTACGCTGTACACCCATTTCCACGTGACCGAAGATGCGCACACGCTCTACGGTTTTGCGACGCAAACCGAGCGCAATTTGTTTGTGCAACTGATCAGCGTGACCGGCGTAGGCCCCACCTCGGCCCTGCTGCTCCTGTCGGCTATGTCGGTCGATGAAATCCGTTCGGCCATTATCGGCGAGCAGGCACATGTGCTGCAACGCGCCAAGGGTATCGGCCCGAAAGCCTCCAAACAGATCATTCTCGATCTGAAAAACAAACTGGCCAAAGAAGCCCCCGACGGGCCGGTACTGCTGCCCATGGCCGGCAGTGAAGCCCGCGACGAAGCGATCACTGCGCTTATGGCCCTGGGCATCAACCGCATCGGGGCGCAAAAAGCGCTGAACCAGGTGCTGAAGGAGCAGCCGGGGTTGACAACGGTGGAAGAGCTGATCAAGGCGGCGCTGAAAATGCTGGGTTGAGGGGGCACTACTTTTCAAATTAGACTTTTGACTTAAAAGGATATTCGCGGATTGTGAAGGTCCTTTGAATACTACTTTGCCATGAAAATTACTGGTGCCGAATATTTTATTCAGATGGCTCGCTGCGCTCGCCATGACAACATTTTTTCCAGTAACGATCTAACAGATTTCTCCCTACGCTCGAAATTTCCACTGTTCCGGGTGAAATTTCGAGCGTAGGGAGAAATCTGTTGAAATAGTTGCTCTTAAACGGGCTGTCATGGCGAGCACAGCGAGCCATCTGGGTTATGTTAGCAAAGTAGTATTAAGTCAAAAGTCTAATTTGAAAAGTCTAATTTGAAAAGTTTAAAAGCCCTCTGACCGGCAGATTATTCGGGTACTACCGCCAGGGCAGTTCAATTACCCGTCGCCCGACGGCAAAACCCAAATCGGTGCCGGCATCTGAATCGGAGCGAAAATGTACGCCCAACGGTACCCGGCTGTACGCATTTTCAAGGGCCATCTCCCGAATCGAATTAAAGGTCCGCGGTGTGCCGTTGAACTCCGTGCGGCCTTCGTGGCTGCGGTCGGTGAAACGGTAATCCGTGCCGAAAACAGATTCCAGGACGACGGAAGCCGCCGCGCCGAACGTCGCATGGCCGGAAGGGTAAGTCGGGAAACTGGGGGTGTAATAACCGCCGGAGCCGTCGGGACACATGATGGTGTTCCAACCCGGATCGTTCTGATAGGCACGAATATAATCGACCGGACGCAGGTAATTGAACTTGTACTTTTCCTGCCAACACTTAATGCCCGCATCCGAAAGCGCCATGCTGACTTTGGCGTATGCGACAACCGCCTCCAGCATGTCGGGCCGTTCGATGGCCATAAGCTGGTTGGCAATACTGATCCAGCGGCCGGCCGGGCTGAAGGTGAGAATAGGGCAGTCGTCGCTCCAGAATTCGGCAATCCAACGGTCTTCCTGTTTGCCGCCGGCTTTGATTTCGTTCACCAGTTGGCGCGTTTCCGTAGCTTCGGCATACAGCGCCGACGCCGGATCGGTGCTGAAAACCGGCGGGGGAGGGGCCACGTCGGAGGCCTGTGCGGCGAAGGTGCGCACCTTGCCCCAATGCGGCAGAAGCGCCGGTTGGTAGTCGGGGTAGGTCGGTTTCCAAAGCCCCGTTCCGGCGGGCGGCACGTAGGCGGGGTCGGTGTTGTGGAGGTAGGCTTCGTGGCCCCAATGATCGGCGGCCGACCAGTCGTACACCGTTTCGGCGACGTACCGGCCGTATTGCAGGGAGCGGTTGTAAATCGCCGGAGTCGTTCGGGATTGCAGGTCGGTGCGCAGGTCGCCGCCAATTTCCAACATATGAAATTGCTGTTCGGCGGGCGCAGTTGGGAAATACAGTTCGAAGGCCCGTTCGTATGCGGCATTCAGGCAAACTTCCCAATTGTACTCGTAGTCCGCATCCGGCTCCCGGATGAACAGCTGCGGGTAATGGCCCGAAAAGGACCGGTATTTTCCCCGGCTTCCGTGTACGATCGATTCGTAGGCGATCAAATTGATGTAGCCGAGGTTCCGGGCGGAAACCGGTGGCTTGTAACCCGGGCAGTACCGTTCGACATTCAGGTACAGCTGGTTCCAGATCAAGGGCGTCCGGTGCGAAAATGAAGCAGCCGGGCTGCTGATTTCCAGGCCGTTAAAATCTTCTTTGCAGGCGCCGAACAGGACAACCATGGTCAACAGGAGTAGAATTATTTTATTCATAGGATCAAAAAATTTAGCGTTGTTAAATGTGTGCTGTGGTCGGTAAAAAGAGAGCGGTAGCAATCCGCGATGTGTGCCGGCATAGCGTTGCCGGGCGGGTGCGGTCTGCCGACCGGCCCGGAGCATCGGGTTTTGCGTAAGCGGAATATGGGAGGTGTGTATTTCGGGAAGGCCTGCGCGTTAGTTGCAGGTTTCCCGGAGCAGGTCGTTGTACAGTTTTCGGTGTGTTTCGAGGGCAGTAGTGCCGCCTGCCCGGTTTATTTTTTCAAAAAGGGCCATTTTTTGCGATTCAACTTGTTGTGCTTGCTTTTTCAACGTAAGAATCTGGTCGCGCATGGCCAGATCGGCCTGCTCTACGGCTGTCAGGGCTTGTTTCACCGCCGGATCGAGGCTTTGGAAGGATTCGAACATCCGGATCAGATTGGCATTCCGGACGTTCAGCATATTGGATTTTTCTTCCGCGGGCATGTCGGGTGGCAGTTTGGCTTCCATCAGGGCATTGACCTCGTCCCATGCGCTGGAAATGCGGGTTTGCAGTGTCCCCAACGTACAGCGAATGGTTTTTTCCTGGCGGCCCAGTTGCAGCAACTCGGCTTTGTAGTCACTGCGTGTAGTGCAACTCCCAAGCACGATAAGTGCCGGGAGGAAGTATAAAAACACGTTCATGCGGTCGAATTTTAGTTTTACAGCGGCTCAGGCATCCAATCCGTTTGCGCCCGGGGCGGCATGTTCCCAGAATTTATCGTTCCAGTGGTCCGAATCGGGCACTTCCCGGTGAATTTCTTCCAGCAACCGGAGTTGCTCGTCGCTGGCAACCTGTTGAATTTCGTTGAAAAGCACCCGTTCCTCAAACCGGATATGGTGGTCGAGTTCAAGGGCGATCAGCTCGAGGATCACCGGCAAATCAGTCGTTGAACGGAACAATTCTTCGATACGCCGGTGTTCGAAAACGGCCTGTTGAACCAGAGCGTTGCCGGCGCCCAGTATGGGGAAAAGCTGCCTTTCCTCGATGTCGAAATGCGCCGTCAAATGCTGTTCAAAAAACCAGTCGGCATAGCGTTTTATGCGTTCCGGCTCCACCTGGTTTTTCAACCCGGTTTTTATTTTCCAGCACAACAACAGCCCGTGGTGGTGCTCACGGCTCAACGGGCGCAGGGCGGCTTGTCGTTTTATCGGTTTTGGCATGTTTTGATTTTTTCCTGTTTGAGTGATTTGCTTGGTAGCGGACAAATTTGTCCGTTTTCGGGGCAAAAAAAATCAGCGCTTCAAAATCGCGGCGCCGCTTTCCAGCGATTCGGCCAGTTGCCGGATGGCGGTTGTTTCCAGCATGGTTTTCAGTTGTTCGCGAATGCCCATGAATTCATGGTGCAGGGGGCAGGGGTTTTGGGCATCGCAATTTGCGAGGCCCAAACCGCAGCCCGTATAAATAAGGTTGCTATCTATCGTCCGCACCACATCGCTCAACATGACCGTTTGCAGTTGGTGCGCCGTCATTTCAAACCCGCCGGTCGGCCCTTTGGACGACTGGATCAGGTCGTTTTTGCTCAGCTGCTGCAAAATTTTGGCGGTAAAGGCTTCCGGGGAGTCGATGGCTTCGGCAATATCTTTCAACCCGGTGCGCACCCCCCGGCCGGATTGTTGTGCGATATAAACCGCAGCGCGTATACCGTATTCGCAGGCTTTGGAAAACATTAATCGCTATTTTCTGGGACAAAACTAGGGGCATTTTTTATAGCGGACAAGTTTGTCCGTTATACTTTTTTCGGGAAATACCGAATTGTCGCGCACATTTCAAATTTGAAAAGTTTGCCGGGTGAACGTTGAAATCCACACAACCGGGCAACCATTTTCAACCACAACACGTCATCCACCAGTTTATACCCGGCGGAAAGTAACGGGGTGTAGTCGTAGGACGACTTGAAGTCGTCCTACGACTTTAGCCCGCCGCCAAGTTGCCGCCACGTTTCGCCGGGTAAATCCAACCAACGAATCTTATTTACAGACCTGCTTTTGAACATGACGAAGAAGAACATACTTCTTGCGACGATTGGACTGCTTTCTCTGGCGACCTTATTTGCTTTTACAAATCCGCAAGGTGCAAAAAGCGCCGGCGAACGTGTGATTACCCTGTTTTTCCCCGATAAAACACTGCCCATCGCCCCGGATTATTCATTTGCGGAATCGGACCAATCCGCACGCCGCACACCGCACGCCGCACTCGACACCTTCCCGCCGCTGGAAGACCGGACCGGCGATTTTATAAACAGCCAGAACCCGAATCCGATTGACTTGCGCGATCCCAAGGTGATCGAACAACAGGTGGAATACGACCCGGTGAGCAACATGTACATCATCACCGAAAAAATCGGCGACGATTACTTCCGCGCCCCAACCTACCTGACCTTCGACGAGTACGTGAAATGGCGCGACCGCAAGCAGCAACAGGAGTATTTCGACCGCCTGCAGGGTGTGGAGTCTGCCGGAAAAAGTTCGGGCGGCATTACCGACCCGATTGCCAAATTTGAAATAAAAAACACCCTGATTGACCGCCTGTTCGGCGGTACCAATGTAGATATCAAGCCCCAGGGCAATATCAACCTGACCTTCGGTTTTGATTACCAAAAAATTCAAAACCCCATTCTGACGCTGCGCCAGCAGCGCACCGGCAACTTCGATTTCGACATGGACATCAACATGAGCGCGTCGGGGCAGATCGGTGAAAAACTGAAACTCAATTTTAACTACAACACTCAGGCGACCTTCGACTTCGACAACCAGATGAAGTTGAATTACGACACCAAGGGCTTTTCCGAAGACGAGATCATTCAAAACATCGAAGCCGGTAACGTGTCGCTGCCGCTGCGCTCCAACCTGATCCAGGGCGCGCAAAACCTGTTTGGTTTTAAAACCGGCCTCAAATTCGGCCATCTGAACATGACCCTGCTCGCCGCCCAGCAGCGTTCGCGGCAAAACTCCATTGCCGTACAGGGCGGCTCCCAGCTCCAGGTGTACGAAAAACCCATCGACGAGTACGACGAAAACCGCCACTTCCTCATCAGCCACTGGAACCGCAACCAGTTTGAGGACGCACTCAAGTGCCTGCCGGTACCGCAAACGCTGTTTACCATCACCCGCATGGAAGTGTGGATCACCAATGACCAGGGAAGAACCGATGGCGGTATCCGCGACATTGTGGCCCTGATGGACCTCGCCGAGCCCAACCCGTACAACCAGGATTTTCTGGGCACCCCGACCGAACTCGATGCCAAAGGCCAGCCCCTGCCCACCAACGGCAACAATACCCTGTTTCCCCAAATCGCCTCCATTTTATCCGCCGATTCCACCCTGCGTTTTACCGACAAGGTGGTCAACCGGCTTACCAATGAACTGGGCCTGGTGCAAACCCGCGATTTTGAAAAAGTAACCGCCTACCAGCTTTCCCCTTCCGAGTTCACCTACGACGAGCAACTGGGTTTCATCAGCATCAGCCGCAACGTACAACCCGACCAGGTGGTGGGTGTAGCACTGGAATATACCTACAACGGGGTGCCGTACAAGATTGGTGAATTTTCGAGCGACGTGAGCGGCCCGGCCGATGAAACCGGCCTCAACCAGAACGTGTTTTTCGTGAAAATGCTGAAAAGCACCACGGCCAACGTGCAGTACCCGATCTGGGACCTGATGATGAAAAACGTGTACTCGGTGGGTTCGGTCAACGTAGACCCGCAGGAGTTCCGCTTCGATATTTTTTACGAAGACCCCGGCAAAGGCCAGAAGCGCTTCCTGAACAGCCCCGACATTCCCGCCGGTGTTGCCAACCTGCCCCTGCTTCAGATTTTCCGCCTCGACACCCTCAACCTGCAGGGCGACCCCGGCCCCGACGGTATTTTCGACTTCGTACCCGGCCTGACCATCAACCTGCGCAGCGGCCGCATCATGTTTCCGGTGCTGGAGCCCTTCGGGTCTTACCTGGGCGGCAAACTCGCCGCTGCCGGCGCCGACCCGGCCGTGGTGGAAAAATATGTTTACCCCCAACTCTACGACTCCACGCTGTTCCGCGCCCGGGAATTCCAGCAGCTCAACCGTTTTACCCTGAAAGGCTCGTACAAATCGTCGACCTCCTCGGAAATATCGCTCGGCACGTTTAACCTGCCCCAGGGCTCGGTGCGCGTGAGTGCCGGCGGTCGCCAATTGATTGAAGGGCAGGATTATATTGTCGATTACAACATCGGCAAATTCAAAATTCTGAGCGACGCCATCCTGCAATCGGGCCAGAATGTGAACGTCAGTTTTGAAGACAATACGCTCTTCGGTTTTCAGAGCCGGACCATGCTCGGCGCGCGGTTCGACTACACGCTGAACAAGGACGTGAACATCGGCGCGACGTTCATGAACCTGTTTGAACGCCCGCTGACGCAAAAAGTAAACTTCGGCGACGACCCCATCAACAACAAAATGTACGGCCTCGACGTCAACATTTCCAAAGAAGCGCCCTGGCTGACCAAACTGGTGGATAAACTCCCCCTGATCGACACCAAAGCGCCCTCTTCGATCACCGCACAGGCCGAGGTGGCCTGGCTCGACCCGGGGCACAACCGCGCCATCAACCAAAGCGGAGAAAAAGGCGGGATCGTGTACATCGACGACTTTGAGGGCAGCACCGCCAACCTGCCGCTGGCCAACCCGGCCAATACCTGGGTGCTGGCTTCCGTACCGCGTGGCGACAACATGCTGTTCCCCGAAGCCGACCTCACCGATACGCTGGCCATGAGTGCCAACCGCTCGCGTTTGGCCTGGTACATCGCCGACCCCAGCGCCCGCGATGCGGTAGACAATACCAACCCCTACACTCGCCGGATCGAATTCCAGGATATTTTCCCCAACCGCCAGCTGACACCGCTCGAACAGTCGGCCCTGCGCCCGCTCGACGTGACCATCTATCCCCGCGAGCGCGGCCCCTACAATTTTGAACTGCCCGACGGCTATCCGGGTATTTCCAAGGGTCTGACCACGACCGGCGAACTTGACGAGCCGACCACCCGCTGGGCCGGTTTTATGAAAGGCCTGAACACCAACGATTTTGAGGCGGCCAACATCGAATTTGTGGAATTCTGGATGCTCAACCCCTACATGGATAAGGGCGACAACACCAATATTTCCAAAGACGGCGCCATGTATATCGACCTGGGTAGTATTTCCGAGGATATCATGCGCGACTCGCGGCAGTTTTTTGAAAATGCCTTGCCGACCGGGCAGGGCGTCAATTCGACTGCGGAAACCCGCTGGGGCCGCGTGCCGGTACTGCGCCCGGTGGTGAATGCCTTCGACAACGACCCGGCCAAGCGCGTGTTGCAAGACCTGGGCCTCGACGGCCTGAATGACGAGGAAGAGCGGACGTTCTTTTCCGAGTGGGTCAATGCGATTTTGGCATCCTCCCTGTCGCCCAATGCGAAAGACTCCATCCTGGCCGACCCTTCGAACGACAACTTCGTGTATTTCCGCGACCAGGCGTTCGATGTAACCACCCCCGGCTTGCTGGAGCGCTACCGCAAATTCAACAGCCCGCAGGGCAACTCGCCCGTCAACCAAACGCAAAACCTCAACCCCTCAGCCACCAACTATCCCGACTCCGAAGACCTCAACCGCGACAACTCGCTGAACGAAACGGAGGCCTATTTCCGCTATAAAATTGAACTCAAAAAAACCGGCGTTACCTTCAACGACGGCGTCCAGATGGAGGTGCTCGACGTGGATGCGCCCGAACTGCGCGACCTGATCACCGACACCGTGGTGTTCGATCGCAACGGCGCCCGTTTTGTCTGGTACCGCTTCAAACTGCCGCTCGACCACATCCGTCGCCAAACGATCGGCGGCATCCAGGATTTCCGTTCGATCCGTTTCGTGCGGATGTTCTGGAAAGGTTTTGACGAGCGTACCACTTTCCGTTTTGCTACGCTCGAACTGGGCCGCAACCAGTGGCGCCGGTTTACCCAGGCACTACCGGACCCCTCCTTTCCGGGTTGCGACGCCGGGACACCCAACACGCCCTTCGACGTAAACGCTGTAAGTATTGAAGAAAACGCCGCCCGCGCGCCCTTCAACTACACCATCCCGTACGGCATTTCCCGGGAGCAGTCGGTTGGCGCATTTCCCGACATTTTGCAAAACGAGCAGGCGCTGTCGATGTCGATTTGCAGCCTTACCCAGTGCGACGCCCGGGCTATTTTCAAAACCCTGAACATGGACCTGCGGCAGTTCGAGCGCCTGAAAATGTTCGTGCACGCCGAGCGCGTCGACGAGCCGCTCGACACCAACGACCTGACTGTTTTCATCCGCCTGGGCTCCGATTTTTACCGGAACTATTACGAATACGAAATACCGCTGACGCCCTCCAACCCCGACAATGTGATCAACGGAAACCCCGACAGCCGCTCGTACAAGGAGGAAGTCTGGCGCCCGGAAAACAATTTCGACTTCCCGCTCGAACTGCTGACGGAGGTGAAAAAGCTGCGCAACAAGGATGTCAACTGGGACGTGTCGTTGCCCTACATCATTTCCGACCCCGACAATCCGCGCAACCGCGTAAAAGTGGTGGGCAACCCGAACCTGGGCTACGTGAAAGGCGCCATGGTCGGCGTGCGCAACGTGGACCCGGAAAATTTGCCGCACTGCGTCGAAGTCTGGATCAACGAACTCCGCCTCAACGGGTTCAACGAGCAGGGCGGCTATGCCGGGCAGGCGCGCCTGGATATGAAACTGGCCGACCTGGGTAACATTTCCATGGCCGGAAACTACACCAGTATCGGTTGGGGGAGCATTGAACAGAAACTCATCCAGCGCCAGCGGGAAGAAATTATCCAGTACGATATTTCAACCAACCTCGAACTCGGCAGGTTTTTTCCGGAAAAATTCGGCCTGCGCCTGCCGTTCTACGCCCAGTACTCCAATGTGACCAAAAACCCGGAATACGATCCCTACGACCTGGATATCAAACTGAAAGACAAACTGAACGACGAGGCCGACCCGATCAAACGCGAGGAAATCCGCTCCCAGGCGCAGGATGTGACCATCACGCGCGGCTTCAACTTCACCAACGTGCGCAAGGAACGCACGGGCGGCGCGCGTAAAATTCCGCTGCCTTGGAACATCGAAAACTTCAGCCTGACCTACGCCTTTAACCAGGAAAAACGCCGCACCCCGTTCATCATCAACGATCAGATCAACCGCTACAAAGGCGCACTCGACTGGCAGTATGCCACCGGCCTGAAGCCCTTGCAGCCGTTCAAAAAGATGATCAAAAACGACAAGTACTTCAAGTGGATCACTGAAATGAACTTCAACCCGCTGCCGAGTACTTACGGTTTCAGCACCAACCTGGAGCGGATTGTGCAAGTGACCACCTATCGTTTTGCCGGCGGCGACCCCGAACTCGATACCTACTACAACCGCCGTTTTACCTGGGATCGCAACTACGACCTGGGCTGGGAGATCACCAAAAACCTGCGCTTCAACTTCAACGCCGTAGCCCGCAGCCTCATCGACGAGCCCTTGCAATACATGAACGGCGAGGTAGTGTCCAAACAAACGCGGAAAGACTCCATCTGGCAAAATATCAAATCGCTGGGCCGGCCCAAAAACTACACCCACACGGCCAGCCTGAATTACACCCTGCCGTTTAAAGTGATCCCGCTCATGGACTGGATCACGGTGAAGGCCTCCTATACGGCCGGATACACCTGGACGGCGCAGTCGCTCAAATTGCAATACCTGCCGGATGTGCCGTCGCAGTATTCCGATATCGTCAACATGCGTTCGTTGGGCAACGTGATCCAGAACAACAACGTGCGTCAGATCAACGGCGATTTTAACTTCGAAACCCTGTACAACAAGAGCAAATACCTGGCGAAAATCAACAAACGCGGCGCCCCCGGCGGCCGCACGCCCAATTCCGGGCGCAACAATCGCAACAACCGCAGTAACTCGCCCGACTTGCCAGGGATGGACCCGAGCGGCGGCGGCGATATGCCGCGCGACGGTAAAAACATGAGCGACAAACTCAGCAACCCGCCCGCTGCCCGCAACCGCAATGCCCCGCCGCCGGGTGGCAACGACGATCCGGCAGCCACCGGCGCCGCCGACGGTGACGATAAAGGAGGAAAATCCAAACGTGACCGGAAAAGCAAAAAAGAAAAGAACAAAGATCGGGAGCCATCCCTGGCCGAGCGCATCGCCTTGCGCCCGTTGATGATGGTGCGCAAAGCGCGGTTTACGTACAGTGAAAACTTCAGCACGGTGATCCCGGGGTTCACCCCCGACACCAAACTAATGGGCCTGAGCGAGGGCTTTTCGGCGCCGGGCTGGGCGTTTGTGGCCGGTATTCAGCCGAGTTCCGCATGGTTGGACGAGGCGGCCAGCAAAGGCTGGATCACCCACCGGCCGGAGCTGAACCAGCAGGTGGTGCGCAACTACACGCAAAATATTGATGCGGGCGCTACGATCGAGCCCTTCACCGATTTCCGCATTGAGCTCACGGCCAACCGCCAGTTTACACGGAATGAAACCGAGCTGTTCAAAGACCAGAATTTCCTGCTTGACCCCAACGAGGTGAATTTCGAACACCGCGCTTTCCGTGAAATGGGTAGCCTCACAGTGTCGTATTTTACCTTAAACACCTTGTTTAACAATGACCTGAACGGCCTTTTTGCCCGGTTTGAAAACATTCGCCCGATCATATCCGACCGGCTGGCACAACAGGCTGGCAATACCAATTCGCACGAAAAAGACGGCCCAGGCTATCGATACGGCTACGGGAAAATTCAGCAGGAAGTACTGATCCCATCGTTTATTGCCGCCTATGCCGACAAAGACCCGAACTCGGTAAACCTGGATATTTTCGATACCCGCCCGGCGATCAACTGGCGCCTGAACTACAACGGCCTGTCGAAGATTGGCGGCCTGGACAAAATTTTCGCCAGCGTGCAAATCACGCACGGGTACAAAAACTCGCTCTCGGTGAATTCCTACAACACGGATATTTTCTTTGACAATGCCGCGCCGTACACACCGGATACCCTGAATTTCAACTACGTTGCCCGCTATGAAATTCCGCAGGTGGTGATCAACGAGCAGTTTGCGCCCATGCTCGGGATCGATATCAAGTTGAAAAACGATATGACGTTTAAGGTGGATTTCAAAAAGAGCCGGACACTGGCCATGTCGTTCATCGACTATCAGCTGGCCGAAACGCGTTCCACAGGCTATACCGTCGGCTTTGGCTACCGCCTGAAAAACGTCAATATTCCGTTCCTGACGGGCAAGAAAAAGAGCAAGAGCCGTTCGTCCAAACCGCCGACCACGCCAACAGGCCCGCCTGCGCCCCGCGGCGGCGGCCAACAGGCCAACGACATGAACTTCAAGTTCGACTTCGACCTGCGCGACGATATTACGATCAACCACCGGCTCGACCAGCTCGACGAGGCCATCCCTACCCGGGGCGCCCGCACGATCAGCATCAACCCATCGGTAGACTACGCCCTGAACCGGCGCCTCAAACTGCGCCTGTTCACCGACTACCGCAAAACGGTGCCGAAAACGTCGCAGTCGTTCCCGATCACGACGGTGAATGCCGGGGTGGCGGTGCAGTTTTCGTTAAACTAAGTACTGTCCTGTGCTAGTGAGGGGGTGGCTGGCAGCCACCCCCTCACTTGGCTTTCCGCTCCTGTGATAGTGAGGGGGTGACTGCCAGTCACCCCCTCACTTGTTTCCCCGCTCAGCCAACCAGAAACCTTCTAACCCTCTAACCATTTTCCCAGCCGCTCCTGGTACAAATCAAACGCTTGCAGGTTGCTGTGGCGACCGCCCGGGATGGTCACAAATTCGTCGCCGGGTTTGAGCACCGTTCTCAGGCGGACTGCCGAATTGTACGGCACCACCCGGTCGGCAGTACCGTGAAAAATCAGGATGGGCAGAGCCGATTGGGCCAGGTGCCAGTCGTTGGGGAATTGGAATGCGGGCTGAATGGGCAGGCTGGACAGGCCGATCAGGCTGGCCGTCAGGCCGGCAATGCTGTCGTAGGGCGTTTCCAGGATGACCAGTTTGGCTCGCACATGCGCCGCCAGGTATGCGGCAATGCCCGTGCCGAGCGAGGCGCCATAGAGCACGATTTGTTCGGCAGGAAAGCGTTCCCGCAGCCATTCGTACACCTGAACGGCATCCTGGTAGTACAGTTTTTCATCCGGTGCACCGGTACTTTTTCCGTAGCCACGGTATTCCAGCGCCACAAAATCGTAGCCCCGGCTGGTGAAATCGTGGTGTTTTTTCCCCCAATGCTGGAGGTTGTACCGGTTGCCGTGAAAAAACAGCACAACGCCGCGGCGCACTTTTTTTTCTGTAAAAAAATGCAGCAGGTTGAGGCGGGCGCCGTCGGGGGTGTCCAGGAAAATTTCGTCGAATGGCTGCGAAAATTTAAACGCGTAGTCCGTTTTGAGCCGGGTGGGCCGGAACAACATGGATTTTTGCAGGGAGGTCGACAGGGAGTTGAGCCAACGGAATACGGGCATAGTTCAGCGTAGTTTGGGGTTGGTGGCATGCCGCTGGGCATCCCTGGTGGTTTTTTTATCCAGGTTTTTTTGAAGGGCTTCGGTCAGATCGACGCCGGTTTGGTTGGCCAGGCAGATGAGCACGAACAGTACGTCGGCCATTTCATCGGCCAGGTCTTCCCGGGCGGAGGCCGCCAGTTCGGGCGTTTTGAACGATTGTTCGCCGTACAGCCGGGCCAGCAGGCGGGACACCTCACCCACTTCTTCCATCAGGATGGCGTTGTTCGTCAGTTCGGAGTAGTATTTCACGCCGACGGTTCGGATCCAGTGGTCTACAGTTTGTTGTGCTTCTTTTATGGTCATGCGTGTTTTTTTTGGACTTACCACGTAGGCAAAGGACGAAAACTACGCCCAAACTTTACAACCCTCCGTACAATTCGTGCAGATGTCAATGGCGCTGCGGCCTTTCAGGATTTGCCGGCGAAAATTCCGGTAGGCGCTGTCCTGCCAGATTTCCCGGAAGGGCGCTGTTTTCAGGTCGCCCATGCGGTGTGTCGCATCCTTGTCGAAGCAACAGGGCACCACGAGGCCGTCCCAGGTGACGACGCAGGCGTGCCAGAGTTTCCAGCAATGGTTGTTCAGGCTGTTCCGTGGCGCCCAGCTGCCGTCGGGTAGTTGGCGGTAGCGGGCAAAGCGTTCCCGGGTGGGAATCAGCGGGTTGCCGTGTTTGTAATTGTACACTTGCGCGGTTTTTAATTTAACGGCATCCACACCGATTTCTTTTGCCAGGCGGTACAGGTCTTCGATCTGGTGTTCGTTTGGTCGAACGACCAAAAATTGAAAAATGATATGCGGGCGCTTGGATTTGAGCCGGTGTTTCCAGGCCACCACATTCCGCGCACCCTGCAGTACCTGTTCGAGTTGGCCGCCGATGCGGTATTGGGCGTAGGTTTCCTGGGTGGTACCGTCGACGGAAATGATCAGCCTGTCGAGGCCTGATTCCACCGTTTGGCGGGCCCGGGCATCGTCCAGAAAATGGCCGTTGGTACTGGTAACGGTGTACAAATTTCGTTCGTGGGCGTACCGGACCATGTCGAGAAACTGCGGGTGGATGTACGGTTCGCCCTGGAAATAAAAGTAGAGGTAGAGCAGGTCGGGGTGCAGTTCATCCACAACACGGCGAAAGAAATCGGTTTTTAAATTCCCGGTGTTGCGGGTGAAGGCGCGCAAACCGGAGGGGCATTCGGGGCAGCGCAGGTTGCAGGCCGTGGTGGGTTCGATGCTGAGCATGACGGGCAGGCCCCATTGGACGGGTTTGCGCAGGAGCCGGGTGACGTAGTAGGAGGCCACTACTATGGCAAAGTTCCAACCGCGCCGGAGGGTCATTTTTTTTAAAAAATTCAGGCTGTCGTTCCAAGGATTGTTCATGGGACAAACATAACAAAGGCGCGTAGTTGGGGTTCAGCGTAGTTGGCTGTACTTTTGTACCACTTGAGTCGCAATTTTTTTTAAAAAAACAAGTGCATACGATGGAAAACACAACCAAAACACCCGGTAAAAACCGCGAAGTTATTTTGCTGGTCGTGGTGGCGCTGATTGGCGCGGCCGGTTTGCTGGCGCTTCAATTTGCCCGGAAAACACCGGCTGCACGCGCCGACGAGCGCTCCATGGTGCAGTCGAGCGCCCAGCAAAAAGGCGAGCCGGAAGTGGTGTCGGCTCCCATCCAGCGCATTCCGGGCAACCTGGTCAGCCGTGATGCAGAATACCCCGAGGTGGGGCAGCCGTTTGAATTTAAAATGGCGAACTTTTCGCAGGGGGCCGTGTACGAAATTGACCCCGGTGACGGCAACGGACGCCGGCAGTTTACCAATGGCGTGTTGAAATATACCTATTCGAAATCCGGCAAGTACCAGGTTTCGCTCTATGCCAAATACGAAGGCCAGGAGGTAAAACTGCAAACGATCACCAAAAAAGTGGTGGTACCGCCCAAGCCGGAGAAGGTAGAAATTGTGCCGTTTATTGACAATTGAAAAAGGCCAACGACTAAGCAGAATAACGGCATGTAAAACATGGTAAAAAATTTATATGCCGGGCAATATTTCTGCAACGAACGTTGTTTTGAAAAGCCATTGTTTTAATCCGAGTGCCAGCGAAGCGACATCTTTTCAAATTTTCGCTGCAAACACCTAAACCGATTGTACCCTTCATGCAAATTTGCCAAATCCCCGGTGCGCCCCTGTACCGTATCAAAACCAATCAAATGCCTTTCCCGGGCAGGGCTTTCAAGGCGACGCCCGAAAATCTGGGCTGCCCTGTCTTTCCGTTTTTTTTCATCCGTTTAATTTTCTGCATACCAATTGGGCAGGCCTGCCGATTTGAGTAGTTTTGTCGCGTATGCATTACTATCTATTGACATTCAAAACGCAAAACGGATGAAGAAAATCGGAATTTTACATGGCAAGGAAAGTACGTTCCCGGAGGCTTTTGTGGCGCGGGTCAACGCCAAAGGGGTAAAAGGCGTAGAGGCTGAACCGACGTTGGTCGGCGAAGTTATGCAGGGGGAGCCAACGCCCTATGCCGTCATGATCGACCGGA
This sequence comes from Lewinellaceae bacterium, assembly GCA_016716135.1. Classification (GTDB taxonomy): domain Bacteria; phylum Bacteroidota; class Bacteroidia; order Chitinophagales; family Saprospiraceae; genus M3007. The sequence goes on from JADJWX010000006.1 coordinate 359,666, forward strand.
TCAGCCAGGATGTGCCATTTTACCGGGCATATCTGAAAAATGCCGCCCTGAACGGCACGGCAGTGCTCAACAACCCGTTCTGGTGGAGCGCCGACGAAAAATATTTTAACAACTGCCTGGCTACTAAAATCGGCATGCCGGTACCGCGCACGGTGCTGTTGCCGTCCAAACAAATGCCGCCGGATACCAGCGCGCAGAGTTTCCGCAACCTGAAATACCCATTGGAGTGGGAAAACATGATCGAATACCTCGGTGGTTTTCCCCTGTTTATGAAACCACACTCGGGTGGCGGCTGGAAGAATGTGTACAAAATCAACAACTTCGATGAGTTTTTTGAAGCCTACAATGAAACCGGCACCCTGGTGATGTTGCTCCAGGAGGCCATCGAATTCGACGGGTATTTCCGCTGCTATTGCCTCGGGGGCAAGTACGTGCGCATCATGGACTACGAACCCCGCAACCCGCATCACCTGCGCTACGTGGCCGATCACAAGGCCTCAAAAGCCCTGCGCGCCGAAATGCACGATTACGTTTTGCGCATCAATGCCGCGTTGGGCTACGATTTTAACACCGTTGAGTTTGCCATCCGCGACGGTATTCCGTACGCCATTGATTTTTGCAATCCGGCGCCCGATGCCGACGTGCATTCCGTAGGGGAGGAAAACTTCGAATGGGTGGTTGAAAACGCCGCAAACATGGCCATTGAACGGGCATTGGCGCACAAGGAAGGCGCTGATAATTTGACCTGGGGGAGTTATGTCGGTGGCGCCGCACAAGGTCGCCTGCCGGTCAATTCAGGGAAAAGCCCTACCCCGGCAACGGTAAAAAAGGCCTCTGGAAAGGCCTCAAAAGTTAAAAAAGCATAGGATCTGCTTTTTGGCACGTCGTTTGGAATTATACCTGCAAGTAACAATAATCACTTGCAGGTATTTTAATCCAAGCGGCTAATCTTCCAACCTGCGCAATAAATGAGAAAGAAGCCGCCTCAAATACACACACCAAAACCAAAACCGATCCATTACAATGAAATCAATCTTCTTAATCCCGGTCTTTTTATTCGCGCTTATTAACCTCACCGCAGGCCAAGCTGCCGCCGTGAGCACCTCAAACGACAGCGCTGAACCTACGTTCCAGGACTTTCTGGCTCAGTTTCCGAAAGCCAGTTTGCCGTACACTTTCGATGCAGAAGTGCTCCAGAACCAACTGGAAAACCGCAGCTCGGCTCCGAAAGCCACACGCCTGGCCTGGGACTACTACCAGTTTTTGCCCACGCTTGAAGAAAGCGCCCGCTACAGCCGCATGCCGGTTTATCCGGAGCCTGTAGCCGCTTTCGAAACGGCAGATAACTACGCCGTGCTGTACAACACCGGCCGCGCATTCACTAAAAATTTGAAAAGTTACCATATCGCCGTTTTTGATAAAGCCGGCAACCACATCGCTACCAACTTCGTAGCCGGTGTAAACCCGGGCACGCTGACGGTGGCTACGATCGATGAAAACCTGCGCGCCGTCGTTCAGGCTTACATGATCAACTGGGCCAAGGACTACACCGAAAACGGCCCTGAAGGCAACTCCATCAACAGCATGACTTCTGCCGGCCGGCAGGTAATGTTGCTCACTTCGGGTGGCATGGTAGAGCAGGTCAACTGGGCCTACAAAACCGGCGGCATGTCTGCCTCTGCTTCTGCTAAATAAACAATACCATGCAGGTTAACCTGCAAACCCCCGTCCGGCTGCGGCTTCTCCGGACGGGGGTTTTTCATTGGGATCAAACGGTTTAGCGCGTTGTTAAAAAAGGAGAATGTATGCACTTTGGCGAAGGGCCTGTTCGTTTGTTTTGAGCAGGCCGGCTTGCCTGCGATTTAATGCCGGCTACGCCCGGCTAGTCAAATTATCATTTTCCAAATGCCGCACTCACCTACCTCATCATTAAAAAACCGGTTTTATGAAGCAGCCCATTTTTAGTATCGCTATAGTTTTAACAGCAGGACTCTTTGCCGCGTTTTCGTTGTTGCCAAAGGAAACAACTACTGTGGATACCCGTACAGATAAGGATTTTCAAAAATTTTTAAAGCAATTTCCGGAAACCATCCTTCCTTATGCAATCACCAAGGAACAGATGCTGGAACCTTTGGAAACCCAAGATGACGAGAACATGGGAAACAACCCGGGGCCGCGAAAAAGGCTTGAAGATCCCAAGCGATTTATTCCAATTGACCAATTGGATTACATCAGCCGGGTTCCAATTTATAAGGAACCAGTTGCCCGCATGGCAACTGCCCGGCACAATGCGGTCATTTACTCCGTTTCGCAAGGGTACAGCAGGCCGTTTAAATCCTTTTATGTGGCAGTTTTTAATAAAAACGGAACCTTCGTGAACTCGCGCCATTTGGCCGGTTCGGGAATTACATACGTGACAGCCGGTACTATTGATATGGCCTTGAGCGCCGTTGTTGAAACCTACAAGGTGCACTGGGAAAAAGATCGGTACGATGCCGGGTTGGCTGACAATGCGATTACCGGCCTAACCCTGGAATCCTCCGAAATTGTTGACCTGACCAAGCCAACCGAAAAGCACCCGAAGGGGCCCAAAATAAAGCCGTTGATCAAAGAAGAACCGAACGTGAAAACGGTTGGGGTGCGATGACAAATGCCGCAATATACCTCTGATCCATGCCGCGCAGCCGTACCTATACCGCTGCGCGGTTTGTTTTTCCATAAATCCAGGTAAACCAGTCGCTGCGGCGAATTACCAGTTCGGCCACAGCCAGATTGAGCACCCAGCTCGGCCAGGCCACCAGCCGGTAGGCTGATTCCGGGTCTATGTCTGAGTACATTGCCAGGCCAAACTGCATGAGCCGGAGGGTTATGGCCGAAAGGGTAAGGGCGTAGCTGCGTAGCATCCAGGCGCCGTGTTGGTGGATGTTTTTCCGGCGAATTGCCTGCCAGGCCATCCAGGTTGACCACCACCATAAGCCGCTCAGCAACAGAAAAGATGTTTGCGTCACCAGACCGCCGTTGGCATACCAGGCCATGAGCATCCCGGCAGGCCCGCAAACCAGCAGGATGCTGAAAGCGTATGCCCGGCCCACCCAGCGGTGCCAAGCCGGTAGGCGCTGCAGGATGGCGCCTGAAAACTGGGTTAGCCCCGCCACCAGCGTCAGCAATGCCGGAAAAATATGCAGGTAAAAAGCGGCCCGGTAGTGCAACAGGTGAATGATGTGTTGCTTGGTCAGCAGGAAATCTATATCGGTGCGGCCGGAGCGGTAGGGCCAAATGATGGAGAACATTACCCAGGAGAAAAAGGCAATTCCGGCCAGAAACAGGATGGATGGGAACAGGCGTCTGCCGGCCAGGATTTTAACGGGCATCTCTTTTTTTAAGAAAAAAACGCTGCGCAAAGTGAGGAAAGTACCGTAGACGGGCGCTTTTAAAAAAAATCTGCATTTCAGAACGGCAGATCGCCAAACTCATCCTCCTCGCTGTGCCAGTCAAAGTCCTCATAATCTTCGGGGGAGGGCTGGTCGTCGGCGGCCTCATCCAGGTCCTGGTTGCGGTGTTGGTCATAGAAAAACAGCCAGGTCAGGTTGTCCTCGTCGTGCATCAGTTCGTTCCAGTGGTCCTGCTGTTCATCCATTTCCCAGGGTGAAAGGTCCGGTTTGTCGGCATCGAGCCATTCGCGGAGTTCTTCAACCGGCGAGTTGGTCCGTGGGGTGATATCCTGAAATTCGAGACCATCTTCCCAGGTATCCATATCATGTTGCACGCAGGCATCCAGTTCATCGCACCAGCATTGGCCACTGTCGCCGAAGGGGCAGGTTTTTTCAGCGCGGCGGCTGCAAAAGTTGATGGCGGCGCCGGATTCGTAATTGTACGGAATTGAATCCTGTTCCAGAATTTCCACCATGACCGTGTAGCGCCGGCGGGCGGTGAGGCGCGGCGGGCAGTCCCAGCTGACCGTCCAGGCCCGCCACAGGTTTTCGATAGCGGTGAGCAACGCGGTAAGTTGTTCTTTGGTAAGGCGTTCGGAAGGCGGGAAGATGCCGGAAGGCAAGCCGAACAACTCATTCAGGTGGATGTAGCGCAACTGATACGCCGGCGCATCCCGTTCATCGTCATTGTCGAAGGGGTGGCGGAAACGGTAAGTGCTGGATGCAGGTGCATTGCGGGTAGCCGTTTCAAGGTCTGTTAAAAGTTGGGTTACGTACCGTTGCATGTTCCGCTTCAAAGTTGTGCATTCAACCCGAATTTTCGAAATATTTAAAAGAAAAAGAATCGAGGATTTTCCGCGTCATCGGAAAGTGTCCGCTTATTTTTGTCCGTATGGACCATGCTACCCGTCATTTCCGGCTACTTCCGGCCTTGTTTTTATTGCTTCCGGCTTGTGTGTCGGTGCATCCGACACATGTATTTGACCCGGGAGGAGTTCCACCGGCGCCCGATTATTCCAGCATGGACAATTGGGCGGCGCACCCAAAAGGCCGACCCTGCCGACCGCACGCCTTGTCAGGAGGTGCTCAGTAGGCAGGATGATGCCGAAATTGATGTGTTTTTTTTACATCCGACAACCTATACCGGAGCCCGAAAGGGCGAACGCGGCTGGAATGCTGCCGTTGATGACATTGCGGTAAATCAAAAAACCGACAGCACGACAATTTTGTACCAGGCCAGCATTTTCAATGGTGCAGGGCGGGTGTTTGCGCCCCGGTACCGGCAAGCGCACCTGCATGCATTTTTTACTAAAGACAAAAAATCGGCGGCGGAGGCTTTGGATTTGGCGTATGCCGATGTTTGCGCAGCGTTTGACTATTATTTGACGCATTGGAACCAGGGCCGGCCGTTTATCCTTGCCGGGCACAGCCAGGGCGCCCGGCAGGGTATGTATTTGGTACGCGACCGGATTGAAGGCACGTCCCTGGAAAAACAACTGGTGGCGGCCTATCTTGTGGGTTGGCCGGTGAAGCAGGATTTTTTTCAAAAAATAAAGCCCTGCGAAACACCGGAACAAACCGGGTGTTTTTGTAGTTGGCGTACGTATGAGCGCAAGTATGCCTTAAAAAAGGCGCACGAAACCGATGTAGTTTGCACCAACCCATTGGCCTGGAATACCCGGGAAGGTGCATATTCGGACAAGTCCCTGAACCGGGGCGCAGTATTGCGTACTTTTTGTGTGACTTACCCGGCGTTGTGCGATGCCGAAGTGTACAAAGGTGTGTTGCTGTGTTCGAAGCCGAAATTTCCCGGCAGTATTTTTTTTCGCCGGAAAAATTATCATGTGGGCGACTTGAATTTGTATTACTTTAATGTGCGCGAAAATGCGGCATTGCGGGCTGAAGCCTTTTTGCGTTGATTCGTTGTTCTTGTTATTGAAAATTTAAAATACAGACAGAATTCGATGGTTCCTGCGTTTATGCCCGTGACAACAGTACCACCGATGCGTATTAAAACAGAACTGAAATAGTCCCTTTCCCGGGCCTGTTTTTGCCAACATTAAAAACGAATAATTATGAAAAAGACAATCCTGTTTAGCCTTCTGGCCTTTTTGTTTCTGCTTGCTTGTAATAAAACGGCGTTTACAGGCCGAAAGCAGCTGAATATATTCCCGGCCAGTGAGATAAATCAAATGAGTTTTGCCGAATACAAATCCTTTTTGTCGGAAAACAAGCCGGTGACTACCGGCAAAGATGTGGACATGGTGCGGCGTTTGGGCAACGACCTGAAGGCGGCTGTGGAAGTATATTATAAGTCGAAAGGCTTGCAAAACGAGCTCAAGAATTTTGCCTGGGAGTTTAATGTGATTGACGATCCAAACACCGTAAATGCTTTTTGCATGCCGGGCGGCAAGGTGGTGGTGTATACCGGCATTATTAAAGTTGCCCAAACGGAAGATGCGTTGGCGGTGGTGATGGGGCACGAGATTGCCCATGCGTTGGCGAATCATGGTAATGAACGCATGAGTCAGGGGGTAGTGGCCCAGTTGGGCATGACGTCGTTGCAGGTTGCGTTGGCACAAAAGCCTGCACAAACCCGAGAAATGCTGCTGGCTGCTGCAGGAGTAGGCACCCAGGTGGGCGTTTTATTGCCCTTTAGCCGCAAGCACGAATCGGAGGCCGATGAAATTGGCCTGTACCTGATGGCTATGGCCGGCTATGATCCAAATGCTGCGGCGCCTTTCTGGGAGCGCATGAATAAGTCTGGCGGGGCACGTCCGCCGGAGTTTTTGAGCACGCACCCGGATCCGTCCAGGCGTAGCGAGCGCCTGCGTCAGTTGGTGCCTAAGGCACGGGGATATGCGATAAAGTACCCTGTGCCGGGAAGTTCCCGGAATAAATGATGAATACTGAATGATGAATGATAAATGATGAATGATAAATGGGTTCACCATCCCGAATGGTGAACCCATTTATCATTTATCATTCCAACTCCGCGTCCAGTGAATCGCTGGGGAAAAGGAGTTCGTCTTCGCCGGGACGCAGCGTATCGACGGGGATCACTATAAAACCTTCAACCCGGTGGACGAGCCAGCGGCCTTTTATTTTGTAGAGAATGAGCGTATCGGGTATCCGTTCGCCGAGTTCGCCTTCGATCAGGTAGTGGCAAATTGCGGAGTCGCCCTGGATGTCGCACTGAAGGTTGTAGAGCGCAGTTTCATACACATCGGAGGAGTCTTCGGGTGTGGTGAGTGCATCGAGGAAGTCAACGTAAGACCGGGCGAGTTCGGTGCTGTACAGCCGGGCTGAATCAAACTGGTTATGATCGATGTAATTTTGCCACATACGAACAATGGTGGCGGGCTCGGGTGCCGGTTCGGGGCGGCAAGACCACAGAGCTAGGATAAAAAAGGCGCAGCCAGGCGCGAAAAGACGCATAGTATGGCATTCTGATTGACGCTCAAAAGTACTTTAAAATCGGGGAAAATATTTTTTTGAAAAAGGCTTGGGCTTTTGCGTGGTGGGGGTGTATCTTTGCCGCCGCTTAAAGCGAAAGGGGCGCATAGCTCAGCTGGTTTAGAGCACCTGCCTTACAAGCAGGGGGTCGTAGGTTCGAATCCTTCTGCGCCCACTTGATTTTCAAGGAGTTACAACGATTGTTGTGACTCCTTTTTGTTTTGGTTTACATGGTGGTTTACATTAGGGGTGTTAACGTACAATGCCGGCATTTTTTAATTTATCAACAAGCGACCCAATATCTGCACGGTATCTGTGCCCGGGCACAGCCTGGATCGCGTCAATTTGTTTCCAGAAGTCTGATTGATACTTAGGATATGCTGCGAGGTAGACCAATGCAAGCCCCCACTCAACTTCATCAGGGTCGCCAACTGTTTTCATATACTTACCATAGGTTTCGATGGCTGCCTGATCCATATTAAGTTTTTGTTGAAGATAAACTTGACGAATTAAGCGGTGCGCATTTGGAGTGCCGGGACTGACGTTCAGCAACTCCAAGGCTTCGGTGTAGCGTTGACTAAGTACCAAGGAGTCTACCTGTTGAAGTATGATTATCCACTGGTTTTCTTTCTTTTGTCCCCGTACATCAATTACGACGGGGGGTATTAGGCTCGCGATTTGTTCCTGAGCAAGTTGCCGGGCAGCAGTTATACGGGTTTGATCAGATTTTTTGGGCGGTGCCCCAGCCACCGGCGGCGCCTCGTTGGGCTGGTGGAGCGAGTCGGAGGGTTGGGCGACCGGGGTTTGTTGCCGGGCATCGGCTGGTCTTTCCGGCGTGCCGGTCTGTTCTCTGGAAACGAGGTAGATTAAGCCTGAAAGCACAAGGCCGAAACCAGCGGCGATGTACAGCCAGCGGCGTCGGGCATTACGCGACTTTTTTTTTTCAACCGCCAGCTACTTTGACCATTTTTGAAAATTAGCATGCAAGCCGCGCTCGTTCAGGCGGTCGAGCGCCGGGAGCAGCTTGCGGTGCATCTCGACTTCTTCGGCAAATTCCGGATCACGGGTCATAAGATCTTCAACATCTTTGACTTGTTCAGGTGTAAGTTCTCCAAGTAAGTACGCCCTAATTTTCTGGTAGGATACTTCGTTGCGCATCGAATATTCAAAATTTCCTAGTTGCCTGTTCCGGAGCAGTCTTCATACAACGCTCTCAATTTTTGCAGGCATTTATATTTTTTCTTTCTAACCGCAACTTCGTCTTCAAGTTGCAAGGTTTGTGTAATTTCTTTCATAGAATATCCGGAAGCCCACAAGGTCAGAATTTGCTGACAAGGCTGTCCGAGTTTGTCCAGGAGTTCATCGACTCGGGCATGTTGTTCCCGTAAGATTAAACGCTCTTCAACACTGGGTTCAGTGTCGGATAGCGGCGAATCGCCGGGGCTGGCTTGGTGTGTAGAATCGCCCGTTTTTCGTTTTCGCCAGGCGTTCAACACACATTGCACCAGGTAGCCGCACAGGTTTTCTACCGGTTCTTTATCTTCGGCCAACACCCGTTTTTCAAAAGAAAGTGCGATTTGACATAAGGCTTCATCGATCTCCTCCTGTGTGCCGCCGCGTTTCAAAACGGGTTGGGAATAAGCCTGGCGCCAAGTTTTAAACATAAAGGCCCAAGCATTGTCCCGCTCCTTGCCGCCGGCGTGGAGTAATTGGATAATTTTTTCATCCGTGAGATCAGGGGGCTGCATCCTTATGTGTACCTTGAGGTAAGAAAAGTCTCCTTTTTCGCGCGATTTTTTTAGGGGTGCCAGGCAAAAATAACCAATTGCCTGGCCCCGGCGTCAAAAAACGATTTGAACATGAAACACTGCTGCCTTTATCTGCTGCTCTCGCTGCCATTATTTCTTTTGGCACAAAAACCTGATTCCCTGACAAACACCCGCGCTGTGGACAGCCTGATCCAAGGCATCGAACAACTTTGTAAGGAACTGCGCTACGAGGAGGCACTGCAAACCGGCGCGCAGGCGCTCACCCTGGCAGAAACCGCCTTCGGCAAACAAAGTCTGCCTTACGCTGCCTGCCTGATCCACCAGGGCCGAAACTACTTTTACAAGGGCGATTATGCGGACGCCGAACCGCTTTACCGCGAATCAATGGAAATTCGGGAAAAGCTGCTGGGGCGAAAAAACGCGGAGTTTGCCGCTGCGCTGTACGCCCTCGGTGGTTTGTATAAGGAAATGGGGCGTTTTGCCGAGTCGGAACCCATGCTGTTGGAAGCCCGTGACATTCGGGCTGAGGTGCTGGGAAAGGAACACCGCATGTATGCTTACTCCCTGAATGCTATTGCGCTGTTGTACCAAACCCTGGAGCGTTATGACGAGGCCGAATCTGTCTTACTGGAAGTCCGATCGGTTTGGGAAAAAGTTGCCGGCAAAAACAGTCCGGAATACGCCAAGGTACTGACGGTGCTCGGCTATCTATATCTGGAAACAAGCGTCTATCCAAAGGCGGAGCGTGTTTTTCTGGAAGCGCAAAGTATTCTGGAAAACACTGTGGGGAAATCGCATCCGAACTATGCTTTGTTACTCCTCGAACTGGGTAACCTATATGGTGAAACAGGTCGGTTTGCCGAAGCGGAACTGCTTCTGCTGGAAGCGCGGGATATTATCGTTCGGGAGCTGGGCACAGATCACCCCGACTATGCCGTCAATTCTTTCAAACTGGCAAACCTGTACCTGGACATGGGGGTTTATAGCCGGGCAGAAGCGCTATTCCTGGAAGCCAGGACCTATTGGGAGCATACGCTGGGCAAAGACCATGTAAACTGCGCTGCTGTGAACAACAACCTTAGTATGTTGTATATGGACATGGGCGACTACGCCAAAGCCGAACAACTCTATCTGGAAGCCAGGGACATAGTAGAAAAATCCCTGGGCAAAGAAAGCCCGCGGTATGCCATGGCCCTGAACAACCTTGCCGTATTGTACCGGGCAACCGGCGATTACGCCAGGGCTGCCGCCCTTTACCGCGAAGCCTTGCCTATTGTCGAGCACCATAACGGCAAGGAAAACCGCCGGTATACATCCTACCTGAGCAATTATGGTGCTTTGCAGCTTCAGGTCGGTCAGTACGCCCTTTGCAGATTCCCTGCTGGCTGAAGCCGCCAGAATTCAACAAAACATTCTGGGAAACACACACACCGACTATGCCCGGACCCGGTCAAACATCGCAATGGTTTACTGGGAAACAAACCGCACAGCCGAAGCCCGAAAAATCCTGCTCGAACTAAACGGCTTGTGCCGTAAACGCATCGAAGACGCCACGGCATACATGTCCGAAAACCAATTCCTTAGCCACCTGAAAACATTCGAAAAGGATTTTGCCCGCCTCCAGTCGTTTGCCCTGTTCTATCCGCACCCCGAACTCAGCGAGGCATGTTACGACAACGCGCTCTTGTACCGCGGGCAGATGCTTGAAAATGCGCGCCGGCTCAACCGCTTCGTGGACCAAGCCGACAGCCTGACCCGCGAAACCTATGCGCAATGGCAACTGTGCCGCAGTCGCCTGGCCGACGAGTACAATTATCCCATCAACGATCGCATCGGCGTGTCTGAATTAGAACAAGAGGCTGAAACTTATGAAAAAACGCTGACCCGCAGTCTACCTGGATTTGCCGGGGCCTATGCCGCACCGCGCTGGCAAGACGTGCGCGACCGCCTCAAACCCGGCGAGGCGGCCATCGAATTTTTGTACTTCCAGTTGTACGATTTCGGATTTACCGATACGCTCCAGTATGCCGCCCTGATCTTGCTGCCCGGCGCCACGGCCCCAATCTTCGTCCCGCTTTGCACGCAGCGGCAATTGGATTCGCTGCTCGACCGCAACGGACAATCGGAAGATAAATTTATCGAAAACCTTTACTACGACCTGCGCCGCGGCAGCGAAACCCCACTGTACCAGCTGGTCTGGAAACCCCTCGAACCCCTGCTCCGCGATGTACGCACCATTCGGTACGCTCCGGTTGGCGACCTGCACCGGCTCAACCTTGCCGCCATCCGGCCCGACCGCCAGAGCGGCAGATTAGCCGAACGGTATCAACTGCGCGTAGTGGGCAGCACCCGCCAACTCGCCGGCGTCGAAACATTTCAGCCCGCCTCAAAAAGCGCCGGCTTATTCGGCGATATTCCCTACGACCTGGATACGCTCGCATACCGCAAGGCCCTTATCAAACTGTTTGGCGCCGAAACACCCGGTACGCCGAAATATCCCTATTTCCGGCACCACGAAAACCCGACAGGCAAATCGGGCTTCCGGGGCGGAGCTGACGCTTGGGAGCCGCTGCCTTACAGCGCCGTCGAACTGAATACCGTCGGCCGCTTGCTTCAAGACGCCGGCTATCAAACGCAAATGCTGCGCGGTTATGACGCCAGCGAAGAAGCAGCCAAGAAAATTGGACGCCCTGCTCCGCCGCGCATACTGCATTTCAGCACGCACGGCTTTTTCTTTCCCGACCCGGAAACCCGACCGGAGGCTAATATCAACGGCAGCTCCGGAGCCACGTTCCGCTTCTCAGAACACCCTTTGCTGCGCTCCGCACTCATCCTCGCCGGCGCCAACTACGCCTGGGAAAACCAACGCCCCTATGGAATTTTTGAAGACGGCATCTTCACCGCCTATGAGATTGCGCAGATGAACCTGTCCGGCACGGAGCTGATCGTCTTGTCGGCTTGCGAAACGGGCCTGGGTGATATCCGGGGACATGAAGGCGTTTACGGTCTGCAACGGGCGTTTAAAATTGCCGGCGCCCAGTACATCCTGATGAGCCTCTGGGAAGTGCCCGACAAAGCCGCCAGCGCCCTGATGGCGGCTTTTTACCAAAATTATTTGCAACAAAACATGCCGGCACACGAGGCGCTCCGGGAGGCGCAAAACAGCCTGCGCGCCCAACGGGAGTTTGAAAACCCGTATTACTGGGCGGGGTTTGTGCTGGTTGAATAGTCGTATTTCTAGTATTTGAAAAAAAGTCTCGCTTTGGCGGGACTTTTTTTTTGTGGGGGACTCATCCGAATAAAGAAAATGATATTGAATATGAAAAAGACTTTCCTGATTTCGGTATTCCTGCTGATCGCCTGCCTGCTTACTGCACAAACAGGGCGCGATACACTTACCAATGAAAAAGTTATCCAACTTTCCAAAATCGGATTGGATGCTTCGGTGCTTATTAGCAAAATTGAAACAAGCATCCCCAAATTCGATGTAAGCACCGATGGGTTGATATACCTCAGTTCAAATGGCGTTTCGGCTGAAGTAATCAATGCTATGATGAAAGCCGATGCGCAAGCCAAGGCTGAATTGGCCAATAAAAAAGATATGAACGACCCAAAATCTATGCGCCCATCGGGCATATACTATTATGATCCAGCCGATTCTGCCAAGCTATTCAAACGCATCGATCCAGCCGTAATATCCAATACGCGTTCCGGTGGAATTGCCGGGGGTGTGGTTGGAGGCGTTGTGAAAAATAAACTCAGGGCCAGTTTAGCCGGATCAAACAGTAAAATGCAGCTAAACGAATCAAGCCCGGTATTCTATTTCTATTTTGACAGAGCATCGAATTCAAATGCAGATAACTGGTTTTTTGCTTCTGCGAGCTCACCTAATGAATTTGTTCTGGTAAAGTTTGACGAAAAAAAGAATAGCCGTGAGATCGTCGTAGGCACTGAAAATGCCTACGGAAGTAATCTGGGTATCCCGAACAAGGATAAAATTCCTTTCAACTCAGAAGAAATAGCAGATGGGGTTTATAAAGTTTCTTTTAATGCACCACTGAAGAGTAGCGAATACTGCTTTCTCTATGCCAGCTCAACGCCTACAAATTATGCTAATGACAAGGTTTTCGACTTCGGCATTCAAGTTGAAAAATGAAACCTGTAACATCTCAAACTGTCATTTTTAAATTGAAATCTATGAAAAATCTATTCTTGTTCTTAGTTTTTGTATCGTTTGCATACACCCTCAACGCCCAAATCCAAAAAGGTTCTGTACTCTTAGGCGGAACAGTAGGTATCAACAATTTTAGCGATGAAGGCGAAAGCATAACAACATTTCATCTGTCGCCAAGAGCCATCTTTATGGTAAGCGATCGCTTTGGACTTGGGCCAGGCCTAAACCTGGCCATTGCCACCAGCGACGGCGATACGGAAGGTTCGCTGGGATTGAGCTTAGCCTCCCGTGTCTACTTCAATAAAACCGGCATGTCCCGCTTTTTTGCGCAATTGGACATCGGGGCAGAAACGCCGGATTTGGGCGCCGACGATATTGACATTTTGACAACAGGCGGCCTGGGTATAGGCGCCGATTTTTTCCTGAATGAGTTTGTGGCCATTGAAGGGGTTTTAGGCTATCGCCGCTTGCAAAATTTTGATGCCGAGGCAGGTGTGAATGTCATCGGCCTGAACTTCGGCGTAATAGCCTCCATCGGCGGAAAAAATCAAATTGAACAAACGCTCCAATCATGAAAAACATAGCCATTTCAATAGTTATTTCTATCGCAACCTTAACCCAGGCACTCGCCCAACCAACCCTCCAATGGGATAAACGTTTCCACGGTCCGATAGCTCACGACGAAGGTAAGGCAATAACTGTAGACGCAGCCGGCTTCGTGTACGTAACCGGCTCCAGCGACGCGCCTACCGGTGCTACTGGCTTTTTGACCATCAAATACGACAGCAAAGGCGACACCGTGTGGACGCGCCGGTACGAAGGCGCAGCACCTGGGCTGGCCGGCGGCAGGGCGATCCACGTCGACGGCTCAGGCAATGTGTACGTGACCGGAAGTATTCAGGGTGCCTCATCGGGAGCGGATATACTTACCATAAAATACGGTGCTACCGGTGTGCAGCTTTGGGCCTCGGTTTATAAAGGCAGTACAACCTCCAAGGATATTGGTTATAACCTTGTGGTAGATGTATTCGGCAACGTTTATGTAGTCGGATCATCAGGGTGGAGTGCTGTAGCCTTGAAATATAATGCTATGGGTATGCAACAATGGATAGCCGGAAGCGGGGCGTGGTACGATCCGATTACACCTGAAACGGAATACCATATCGATATAAACCACCTTAACAATATTGTAATTACCCTGGATGATCCGGATGCTATTGGCAATTTTGAAGCCTGGGAACTGAATGGGTTAAACGGGAGCCATATTTTCACGTACAACCAACCGTTTGTGCAGTTGTTTTGGGGTTCGCCAAATGCAATGGCTTTGAATTCAAACGGTGATATTTTTATGCTGAGCACTGAGTATAATTCTTCCGGAACCCCAAAGGAAATCAATGTATCAAAATTTACTTATGGAATTAAAACAGCAACCTGGAAAGTCTCTTATACTGCAGACCGAATTTATGGGGTTGACTTAAAGATCGATGCTGACAATAATGTTTATGTATTGGCAAGCCAGTTTATCCAAGGTACTTATAATTATTTTACAATAAAATACAACTCCGAGGGCAACTACGAATGGGGGATTTTATACTATAACCAAGACCGGGATAATATCCCGGTTGCATTGGCTCTTAGTGATATTACTGACCCTGATATTTTTGTTGCCGGTTATTCCTCAAAGGGTGAAATAACTACTGTTGGATACGATAACGATTCGAGCCCCCTTTGGAATGCCGTCGTCTACGATTGCGGCAACAACGGCCCGGATATTGCCGCAGCGCTGGCTATCGACGCATGCGACAACCTGTACATCGCCGGAAATTCAAATTGCAACAATACTTTCCGCGACTTCCAAAACCCTAAATACGCCGCCACGCCGGCCCCGGTAATCACGCCTGCTAGCCCGGTTTCGATTTGCGAGGGTAGTTCGGCAACACTGAATTCCAGCGCCGCGATGTCCCACTTGTGGAGCACCGGCGCAACCACGGATTCGATTGTAGTTTCCACCGCCAGCATGTATACCGTAACGGTGACATACGCTGACGGCTGCACCGCAGTATCCAAAACCACAAATGTAGTTGTCAACCCTTTGCCCACAGCCTCGATCAATGCGGACAAACCGACGATCTGCCAGGGCGAAAGCGCCGTGCTGACGGCTAATACCTGTAGTGGCTGCAGCTACCTGTGGAACACCGGTGAAACGACGCCGGTCAATACGGTCATGCCCCTGATGTCGACCAACTACACGGTCACCGTCACGACCGCCGCAGGCTGCAGCGCGGCATCTGCGCCGCTAACGATAACCGTTAACACTGTCCCGGTAGTAACTGCCGCTGTTACCGGCCCTGATACCATTTGTATCGGCGAAATGACACAACTCAGCGCAAGTGGAGCTACCACCTATAATTGGGTTCCAGCCATTGGGCTGGATGACCCTACCAGCCCGAACCCCGGCGCCTCGCCCATTTCGACAACTACCTATACTGTAAACGGCACAACCGCCGGCTGTTCAGCAACAGCATTCGTAACAGTGACAGTATTCTCCGCGCCCGGCCAGCCCGGGTCAATTAATGGAAATATCAGTGCTTGCTCGGGCTCGGTGCAGGTGTATTCCGTACCTGAAGTTGCCGGCGTTACCTATGACTGGGTCTTGCCGGCCGGCTGGACGGGCACTCAGAATAACAATAGCATAACTGTCACAGCAGGTCAAATGAGCGGTACGATATCTGTCATTGCCCGGAACGATTGCGGAGATTCGCCCCCCAGAACGCTGGTGGTCACGATAATCACACCGCCGGCAAAACCCGTAGTGATCAACGGACCCGTCAGTATCTGCGCCGGCTCGATGCACTGGTATTCTGTGGACGCTGTTGCGGGCGCTACTTCGTACGAGTGGGTGTCGCCCCAAGGCTGGACCGGGACATCCTCCTCGGATTCAATTTTTTTAACGGCCGGTGACAACGGTGGTACGATTTTCATTATCGCAAACAATACTTGCGGGAGTTCAAGTCCGCAAATGCTTGCGGTTAGCGTAGAACCCTTGCCAACTGTTGAGTTTCCAATGGATACGATAATGCTTCTACCTGGTCAGCAGCTTACCCCGCAGATTATGGGAGATGTGACAAGTTATTTATGGTCTACGAACGAAACCATTATGAGTATTGCCGTTGATTCTATTCCGATGGTATATACGGTTACTGTATTTACCAGTACAGGTTGTAGCGCAACTGCTTCCGTATTTGTCGATATAAAAACCATATCGACCGTTAACAAAGGCGACCCCGGTTTGCTTCAAATCTCGCCCAATCCAGCCTCTGACATCATAAACATCCGCTGCACCGAAGCGGCAACGCAGCTGGTACAATTGGTAAACTTACATGGTCAGGTACTCGTACAGGACGAAACATATGTACCATCGGGCGAAATCCGGCAGGTTGATATCGGGCAAGCGCCACTTGGCCTGTATTTCCTGCGAATTTTTGGGAAAAGACAGTATTGGGCAGTGCCGGTGGTAAAGACTGATTGAACTTTGCGATACTTAAAAGAATACCCGGCAGCAAGTGGTTGCTCCTAAACCATTTGCTGTCGGGTATACCGCCTAAAAACAGCCATTTTCTATCTAATCAACCACCGTAACATCCCATTTCACAATTTCCGTTCGACCATCCGAAAATCTAATTTTCGCAAAAGCAACATAAACTCCTGGCTGTACTGGTTTGCCCTTATAAGTACTATCCCAGGAACCAGACCAGTCATTCAGTGGATAATTGTCATTATTATAAATCGCATTACCCCAGCGGTCAAAAATCGACAATTCCAGCTGCACTACATCGTCGCCTTTATTGGAGATAACCAGGCGGTCGTTGCCGGTATTGCTTCCAGGTTTTAGGCCGGTAGGAAAATAAATAATGTTATCCGGAATAACCTGAATGAACTGGCTGGCCGTTGCGGTGCAGACTCCGTTATAGGAAATAACCAGCGTGTACAAGACATTTTTCTCTGGCGTTGCAAGGGGCTCGAGACAATGCTTGCAATCCAGCCAATTGGTATTTTCCCACTGAAAGGTTTGCATCGGCCCGGTAACTATCGGCGTCAGCTGTATGGTAGTCCCTTCATTTATTGTGGTGTCATTACCCAGGGTTACCGTCAACTCCGGGGCGGGTAAAACTGTACCTTCTACCAAAGTGCTACACCCTTCAATGGAAACCAGGATCGAATAAACTCCAGGCTGCAACTGATCAAAAAGTGCGTCTGTTTGCGGCGCCCCACCATCCAAGGAATATTCAAACGGCGCCGTACCCCCGGATGTCGCTTCAACCAGTATACTACCGAAGTCGCCAGGGCAGGGTGCATCCGTTTCGAATAGTTCGATAACCGGAATCAGCGCTGCATTAAATACCGTCTGGACGATATGCAGGCTATCGCAATCGACGGAAACAGCCTGATAAATTGTAGTGTCCATGCCAACCTCGTCGGGATGACAAGTTTGTACAACCTCAATGCTCAAGGGTATCAAACTGGGATTGAAAACGGTATTTATTGTGACCAGGCTATCGCAGTCAAAGATCAATTGTTCTGTCCCTGCTAATGCCGGATTGCAGGTCAATACCTGGTATGTTATGTATTGCGTAGCTGTTAATTCAGTAGTTGTTACGGTGATCCCATCGCACCAAGTTTGTCCGTTGTTAAACGTCGTGTCGATTCCGGTTGCGGCAGAATCGCAGGTGAACTGCGTTTGATATTGGGCTGTTGGAATGCCGGATAGTTCCAATATGGTAGTTACTGTTACTACACTGTCGCAATTGTATGTATAAGTTACCGCACCAACCTGGGACTGATCGCAGGTAGTTTGAGTGTACTCAATGTACTGCGTAACCGTAAGTTCGGTTGAAGTAATGGTAATTCCGTCACACCAATTTACGCCATTGTTGTAGGTCGTATCAGTGCCAACGGCGTTGGGATCACAGGTAAACTGCGTCTCGTAATCTGGCGGCGGTATATTGGTCAGGTCTAATACCGTATTGACTGTAACGACACTATCACAATCGTAGAGGGATGTTTTTATGCCAACAAGCAGCGGGTCGCAGGTCGTTTGAAGCCGGTAAACAGAATCCGGAGCCTGAAAGGTAGTCGTTGTGACCACTGTACTATCGCAACCAAACCAGCTTTGCAGGTTTTGCACGACCGTACCGGTGTCAGCCAATTTACAAGTCGTGTTTTGAAGTTGGGTAATTAGTTCAGGCAGTACGGTTAACTGCACTTCGATCAGGGAATCGCAGCCATTTACCGTTTGAAAAGTCACAGTCCCGGTGGGGTTGGATTCACAGAAAGTCTGGTTGCCCACAACGACACAATCTCCGGCACAAATCTGTTGATTAATCTGGTTGGTGTAACTAGGGAAAAAACTGAGCGAAACCTGCACGATACTATCGCATTGGCCGGGCCGGTCTACATAAATAGTCCCTGTCGGGTTGGACTGGTCGTACTGCGTTCCATTTAATACTACAGATTCTCCCGGACAAAGTGTTTGCTGAAACGAATACGGCAGGTTTTCAGACAAGCTGACCTGTCGCAAAAACTCGCAGCCTTGCTGGTTGCGTACGCGCACGGTATGCAGGCCCGGTGTGGTTGTCGTAAAGATTGGGTTTGAGCCGAAAGGGCCATTATCAAAACTGTATTCAAGCGGGCCGTTCCCAATGGCCGTTACGGTGACCTGTCCAAAAGGCTGACTCTGATCACAATTAATAGACGTTACCTCTGTTTGAATATCAACAAAATTATCTGGTACAGTGTAGTATGCAGTATCGTACAAAACATCTTCGCAAAACGACTTGAATCCGCCTATAACCATATAATTACCGGGCTGATTTACCGGAACAATAGAGTCGTTTGCCGGGTTAAATGCCTGCCCGTTGAGGTACCAGGATAATCCTTGATCGATGTATTTTTTTGTTAGAAACAGGGTGTCGGGACAGGCTTGGTTGGGAGTAATTGTAATTTCCGGATTGACGACGATATCAAAACCCGAATAGTATCCGCCCCAGCCCCTATTACCGGAGCGCCCAAGCACGCCAACCTGGATGGGGCAAGCTGATTGCACGCTCAGATTGCCAGTATAACTTACCGCATCATATGTAACATATCCGGGGCTGCCAGGTACCGGGTATGGGCCAAAAAGGCTGCCATTTGTCCCTGTGGTACTGATTACCGGAGGGCAATTCTCCCGTGTTATTATGAATATGCTGCCCGTATAAGACTGACTACCAATGAAGTTTACCTTTGGTATATTGTTGACGGACGACCCTATTTGACAGGATAGCGGTGGTACGAAGAAAAGATCGGAAGTATGAATGTCATTCCAACCAGCGACAGACTGATACATGAAAACGGGTTCAGACGTTTTGATGTACATATTCTGGCCATTTGTGTATTGGGATTCCGGAACAATAGCGGACTCTCCCGCATCGAGTGTATACTGAGGGGTAGTACTTCCGTTCAGGTATACCTGAGTATTGTCTGAATGCGCCACAACAATTGGCGTTTCAAGTCCTGCGTTGGTGCTGCCGCCAGCGCCTTTTGCCAGAACATACTCCGTGCCACAGCGTTCTAACGGGGCGACCTGAACAATTCCAAGATCCTGGCCTTCTACGGGATGATCTGCCCACCAGGAACCGCAATTCACGGCAATTAGTTTGTTTGAAGAAACCAATGCGCCAATCAATCCGTTGGCGTTTGCCGGGCGTGAATTCCAGCAGTAAACGGATAACACAAAGGATTCTCCTGCATTCAAATTTATTGTTATACTATTTCCGGGAATAATTACATCGCCACTATTATTTCCATTATGTTGCGGCGCAATCCCGGGAGTGTAATCCGATATGACAATATTGGTATTATCTTCGGTAGCTATGATCCCGATAAAATTGGATAATCTAGAAGTAGAACTAGCTGGTCTGTTTATAAGATGTCCAATCCTGAAAATTTTTCCAAATGCGGCGCGCCCTTGCGTTGTTACAGACCCCGCCTGGTCTCCTTGTTCTACCCTCAAATTCGCATAAAACCGTTTCGGCCCGCTTGCAATGATACCCCTGCCTTGAAGCGGTTGATTTAATTCGTATTCGGATACCAGTACTGTGGAATAATTTGTAAATCCGATCCTGAATTCAACCGGCGCCCCATTGGAAACCATAACTGTTGAGTCTGCAAACTCCCAGGAGAAAGTCACCAAACTCAGTCGCATGTAACTGATAGTAACAGGGAATGGATTAGCTTCTGGTGTTGATAGATATAAAAACTGATCAACATCATTATTAGATCTGGAGTGCATTGGCGCAATCCAATGAACTGTATCTAATTGTGCGTAAATTGAGTTCCCGAAAAAGAAAAATACAACAATACAGCCGTACAGCCGGCATAAGGAAGAAGTCTTCATGTTACATTAGTTTTATACAGAATTTACCGGGATGAATGCATGCGTCATACCCCCAGTTAAATGTCTTAAATATTTTGAGTTGAAAGGCATACGTATGCCTTTATTTTTGTTTTGAAAAAGTTCGTTTTCAGGCGACAGCTACCGAACCACCGTCACATCGCCCTTGAACAGCTCAACCTCACCATCTGTATATATCACCGTTGCATGCCAGACAAAAACGGCTGGATTCACTTTATCGCCCCTATAACTGCCATTCCATCCAAACGACGGATCGCCCGGTTCAAAATTCTTCTGCTCGAATACCTGGTTTCCCCAACGGTCGAAAATGGCCATGTATTCAATTTGGTGGACATTGCCCTTGTCAGCGTATAGGGTAAAGCAACAGTCGTCCGGATGCGCGGGATCGTCGGGGTAAATGGCGTTCGGGATATAAATAGCGCCGCGTTGTACCTGAATGCGCACGGGGTCTTGCGAAATACAACCCTCTTTTGTCGATAGCAAGGCCTGAAACACTGTGGTTTTTAGCGGCCAAACAGCCGTCGACAAACAAGTCGGGCAAGCCAGAATATCCGGACCCGGGCTAATCCATTGAACCATGATCGCATCCGGCGGCACACCGGCGGCAGGCTGGATGTAAATTATTGCTGAATCACCTAGGGTAATCGTTTGGTCAAGTTCAGCCGTACCAAGTACCTGCGGGTACGCCTCCACATTAAAGGGAAATTCAAACAGGCAACCCGCCGAATCCGACAGGAACAGGATATGATCGCCGCCGCCGAGCTGATCAAACGACAAATCCGGGCTGTAGGGCGGCTCGTCTACGCCGTACAGGAACATTCCGGGCGCCGGATTTTGAACGGTCAAACTGGCGTTTTCCTGGTTAAAACAGGCCTTGGTAGTAGTCAACTGAAGCGTATAGGCATCCGGCTCCACCACCTCCACTTCGCCTGAAACCGTACAACCCTGTGCATCGGTAACGGTATAAGCATACATGCCACCGTGCAGTCCTAAACGCTCAGACCCTGATACCCCGTCCTGCCAAATCACCTGGTAGGGCACGGTTCCCCCGGCTGTACTGACGGAAGCCGTCCCATCCGCGCCGCCATGACAATTGGTTCCGGTACTTGAAGGCATACTTTGCAAAAGCGCCGGTTCTTCCACAACCGTTGTCAAGTTAAGCGGACAATTGTTCAAATCAATAAATGTCAGCGTATACGTTCCCGCCGTAAGGCCGGTTAGAACTGCGGAAACCGGGTTTCCATTCAGGAATGCCTGAACCGGCGCGGTTCCGCCCTGAATTAGCGCCATAATACTGCCACTCGAATCGCCCTTGCAAGCCAAATGCCCGGGTAAAAGTTGTCCCGCTAAGGCTGCTGGCTCGCCAATGATTGCGGTATCCAGGTACGCGCAGTTTAAAGCGTCGGTAACTGTAAATGCGTAGCTACCGGCCGGCCCGGAGATGCTGGAATCCATGGAGCCGCTTTCCCAAAGGTACGAAAATGGCGCTTGGCCACCGGTAACAATTGAAGCGCTGCCATTGCCTTGCCCTTGGCATAAAACAGAGTCGGTCGTAACGCCAATTGTTGAGTATAAATGCTGAATGCTTACGGAAGTGTCCAATGTACAGCCGTTAGCATCCGCTACCGTCAAGATATAATTTCCCGCTGCAAGACTATCCCATGTCCAAGCGGCGCCTGCTGCCGGCTTGTTATTGACCGTGTAGGCGGGCGTTCCGCCGGACAGTTCAATGCGGATTTGGCCGTTTTTCCCATCCGGGCAATGATTATCTTTTACCGTGGCGTTCAGTTGCAATGCCGGCGGCTGCGCAAGCGTCAGGTTTTGTTGGGCTGTGCAACCATTTTGATCGGTAACCGTGAAGGAGTAGGCGCCTGCGCCCAGGTTCGAAACGGCATTGCCGGCTGCTCCGGTCGACCAGGAAAAAGCATAGCCCGGTGTGCCGCCACTGGCCTGGGCCGTTGCAGTGCCATTCATCGCGCCATAACAGGAGACTCCAAAACCGTTAAAATCTGTTGAAACCACCCCCGTTTCCAACAAAGGCGGCTGCTCCACAACAGCCGTAGCCGTTCCGGTGCAGCCTTGAGCATCGGTTACTGTGGCGGCATAAATGCCGACCGGAAGCCCTGCGAGCAAACTGTCGGTTTGGCTGAAACCCGCCCAGGTATAATGCACCGGCGCCTGTGCGCCGCTAACCGAAAGCGATACGCTGCCGTTCATTTCTCCAAAACACAGTACCGGTTTGGGAACTGCTGCAAGTTCTATCTTGCTATTGAATACCAAAACTGTATCCCATGAAACACATCCTCCAGAACGCGTGGTTTGCAGAATCAATATGCTGGTTTGCGAAAGGCTGTCACCCAGGTATATCGGGTTGGCGCTGGCGGGATTGTCCAAAATCGCAGTTGCACTACTCCAAGTATATTGATAGCCGTTAATTGCGGGAAAACCAAGTTGGATCGTTTGCCCATGACATATAGCGCTGTCTGCGCCCGCGTTTTGCAATATTGGATTGCCTAAATACAAAGTGTCGCCTGTGCAAGCGCAGCTGGTATCGGTCAATAACAGCCACACACCGGAACAGGTGTTGGCGGCAGGCACAGATACGGATACGGTGTGGCTGCTGGTGAAGCCCGGCGGCAAGTTGTCGAGCGGAATAAAAAACTGGTGGTGCGCCGAGTCGGCCGGGTCGAGCTGGCTGTTTTGGTTGACATCCAGGCGAATTTCAGCCTGCAAGGCGCCGGCGGCGGAAACAGCCGGCGAAATATTGTGCAAGTCGAATACAAGCTCCCAGGATTCCGCTCCGGGCGGTGCAGGCGTGGCACTTACAGTAGCGCTGCTAAATTCGAGCGCCGGTTTTTCAAAACCCAGTAAAAACGACTTTCGAACCATTACGAAATCGATGCCGCAGTTTCCGCCGGGCGCTGTACTGCAGGAAACGGCGCGCCGGGTCAGGGTTTGCACCTCCATCGTATGATATTGCATGCATCCGGCAAACGGCGTTTTGTTCCGGATTTTCAACCTAAAGACAATTGAATCGCCTGCCTGAATACCCAAGGGCATATCCCAATGTAACAGGATAACCGTATCTACAGGCAGGAGCGTGGGCTGGGCCTGCGGCGCATTCAAAACCGGTTCATAAGAGCCGGACAGGTATTCCAATTGAAACGGAAGGATCAAGCGAATTTTTTCTGTGCCGTTGGTCGGGCCGAGGTTGCCCGGATTGTGGATTGCTACCCGGAGTTCCTGTTCACCACAAGCCGGCGCCGGGAATGCGGCTTGCAGCCCCAGATCGTAATGGTTCGTTTCGTTTGGCGCCCCGAGAATTTGCGTCCCGGGGCCAAAAAACACGGGTGATCGGCGAATGTCGCCACATTGGTTTTCCCAGGAAGCCCGGTAGGTAAACCGCAGGCCGTCGATGTAATCGCAATCGGTGATGAGTTTAAAATGAATAAAAAAGGTGTTGTTTGCAGGCTCGGTAGCGCCGGGCAACCCGTTCAGGTTAAACGGCGGGGCCGCCAGGTCGATCGCCCAACGCAAGCCTTCGGGAGTAGGTATCGGGTCGGGCAGCGCAACAAATTGCCCCTTGTACTCGATCCTGCAGCTGCCCGGTACCAGGTTTTGCCCGAAGGGCAGCAGCCGTAAAATCACCGCCGGTTGAAACAAGGTACCCGTTTTTACATTCAACACGGTCATAGTAAAGTCTACGGGTTCGCACAGGGGTATTGCGCCCGGGGTAACCGTTTCCACGGTGAGCTGCGCCGAACCTTCGCGCGGCGCGGCAATGAGTTCGACCGTTGAACTGCTCCGGCAGGGTTCGACTCCGATACATTGCGCGCCCGGTTGAAGGGTTAAAGTACCCGCCTGGCATTCTGAATAAACGCCGGTCAAGGACAGCGTATGGCATTGACCGGGCGATAGCGCGGGCAGTTGAACCATTTGATTCAGACTATCTACAGGCAATACCGGGAGGATAGGGTTCGACGGCGGATCGAGTATTTCTACCGTATTATTTAATGCTATGCTTGGGCTTCCAAGCACGTTAAGTGTAGGCGCGTTAACGACTAAAAAATCATTCTCATTACATATCGTCGCGGTCCAATTGGGTGAATTATCCAGCGAAAGGGGCTGTAAAGTCGTTATTTTTAAATTGTCGATACTCCCCGCATAGTCGTACGTTTCGATCCACACGCTCTCTTTTTTCAGGGTAGTTGGAATAAAAGGTGTTAAAAACACCATCCATTCGTGTCATTTCAAATTCCGCCTTCGGACAAAACGAGTATACCTCGAACATCAGTGAACTGTAAACATAGTAGTCCCAGATATCCGTTACAGGCAAATTTGCCGGTCTGTTAAAAATCAGATACTGCTGGTTGCCGATAAATGTAATTTCTGGCCTGGCAAATCAAGGTATCCGGTACCGGCTGTTGCCCGGCACCGTCTCCCTTGAAATAAATCCAGCGGGCCGAGTTTGCAGCGTACTCGATTCCAGCGGGTAATTCAAAGTTTAAGAATTCATAGACATTATTGCTCCGGATTTCCTGCGGAAACGGGTCTGTTGACAATTGTGAAATTCCATGTGCCATGCGCAAGGTAAGTACCCCGGTGGAACAAAGGGTGTCGGGAAAATCAACATAATAACCCCAGTCCGGTATAGGATTAATAAGTTCAAAAAATGTGTTTTCAGAACCACAAACAGTAGGTAGCCCATTATATTGATATTCAAAATCCGCATTAAACGTTTCAATTTTTTGCACCGGCCCTGTTGGCAGGGCTTCCGTCAGAACCGTCAGGCATTCAATGGTAAAATAATCCCCCGGAGTGATCCGGATATTTTGGGCATACAGGCAGCCGCCAGGTTGCACCAGCGGAAGCAAGGGGAAGCGCCGGATTTGGTAACCATTCTGGGTACTATTACCGGGCATCTGAAGCGGGCATTGAATTGTTTTACCCGTCTCGGCGTCGGTATAGGTAATTTTTGCATTAATAAAATTGAAATACGGTTGAAAACTACCATTCCAATAGATGAGGCGCAAGGTTGTGGTATCGAAAATATCATTGATGCCTCCGTCCACCGTGCCATTTACTTGCAGCAATACGGTGTCGTATGGCATTCCGATTTCAAGATTAATTCCAGGTATATTCGGCGGAACTTGTTGAGTAAGCGTATTATCCAGATAACCAAGATTCATCCGTTTTGCCGTAAAACCGTCGGCAGTCACGGCGCGCAGCGTATCCGGGCCGGGGGGTGAAAACTGGCAATCCACGGTGAAGGGCACACCGTTTAAACAAGCCAGGTGCAAGGCAGCCGGGCAGCCATTCCCGCAGTTCCAATATAAATCGGCTCTTATTTGGTAGCGGCCCGGTAGGTTGGGTTTCGAGCAAGGACCGTCGGCGGGGTCGGGCGGGCAATTGATCAATAACGGCAACTCCAGATTGCCGCTGAATCCGGGAATATACACGGCAAGGGAATTGTTGGAAAGCATTTGAAAGGGTACTGCAAAACCGTTCATCGTCGGCTGAAATCCCGGCGCCGGTTCAACGATGGACGGCAGTTTAAAAACGACATAAAAAGAATCATTGGCGCAAACATCCGGCAATCCCGAAAGCGACAAACTCAGTCCATACCTAAAATTATGGATCGCATCTTCCTGGAAAGAGGTCGGGTTATTGTCCGTTATTTTAGTCGAACTAACTGCTATGCCCGGATCGATGGCGCTAGACAGCAAGGCGGTTTGCTGCGGGCCGCAGGCGGCTGAAAATTTGGCTCGCACGCCTAAATATTTTGAGTAGACGTAGCCGTTGCAGCTCATGCAACCCGGATTAAAATTCAGTAAATACGAAAATTGCAGGCTGGCGCCAGGTGCCAGATCGTCAAACATGCCGTCGCCATCTGCATCGGACAAGCCGCCAGGCCCATCCGGATCAACTGGAAACGATCCGAATGAAACCACATAGGGCACGCTGGAACCAGGCGAACCATTCGCGACCATCATGGTATCAATTCTAAATGCCGATAACGGGAAACAATCATTTTTATCCCAGTTTGTGTAAGAAAGCGGCGAATAGGAAAACCCGGTTTCCAAACTGACATTCAATGCGGGGGCGTCGCCTGTATTTCGCACCCGGACGACAACGGCAGCCGGCTCGCAGGGTTTTGGGACAGGCACAGTCTGCATCAATTGCAATTCCAGTTTGGGCGCGGTTACCGGAACCACCGCAAGCTGGTAGGTTTCGAAATCAACTTCGCAAACCGTTCCATCCGCACAACCCCAGCCGAACAACACCGTTTGCGCGCCGCCATCACATCCCAAAATGCGCAATTGTTGTGTTACGGTAACTGATTCCCCCTGTTGCAACAAGCCGTCCGGTCCAAAGTCTGCGCCTGCCAGCACGATGGTGTCTCCTTTCCGGACGCCGGTCGTGCTTAACAGATCAAGTCCCGCCTCGGCCGGGTTATCGATGAAATACAGGCGCAGGGCGTCTCCGATTCCGCTGTTGTGCAAGGTGAACGTACGGGTAAAAACCGTACCCGGCGCGCCCGAATAATTCCAGTTGCTTCCCGGCGTCAGCAAGACTGCCGGAACCTGGATATTATACGGGTACGCGCCGAATACATAGTGCTGGCCGCCAAGGTGCAAGACCACTGTATCCGTAACGCCGCCAGGGTCGGAAGCGCAGGAATAGCGCGCCTGAATCTCAAACGTTATGCTCTTGTTGGCGCCGATAGCCGGGAGGCCGAGCACCGGGTGCTGCCGGTCGGTACTGTCGACCAGATGAACGTCCGGATTTCCCAACACCGTCTCAAAGCCGGCGCCTTGCGAAAAATTGTACGTCAGGGTACCCGCCGGTTGGGCCACCGGCGCGATATTATTCACCGTAACGGTAAAATTAGCCGCCTGGCATGGGGACACTTGGTTAGGGCCCGTTACGATGACTTGAAAAAATTGCGCATGGCTTACTGAGGTGGTAAACAAAAGAAGCAGGGCGGTAATGACTGGAGACTGGCGCATGGCATGCATGTTTAACACCGGAGGCCCGGTCGGGCAGGCAACAATGCCCACCCGACCGGCCGCCAAAGCGATTGGGTTGAAAAAACAGGTTAGCGAAGAATCAGCACTGTACCGGTTGCCAAGCCGGTTTCGCTACCGATTTTGTAGAAGTACAAGCCCGCAGACAGGCCGTCGACCGGATGCGTAATAGCCGTTAAACCCTGATTTACCTGACCCCGGAAGATCAGGCCTGCCAGCCGGCCGTCGGGCGAAAACAATTGGATGTCCAGGTCGATCGGAGCATCTGCATGCAACTCGAAGGTGAGCTGTTCGCTTGCCGGATTGGGGTACACCTGCAAAGCGCTTACCGACTCGATTGTTTGTGTGGCAGTCGGGCAGGCTTGCACTGTTACTGCGGGCGTTGTTCCCGTGCAGCCATAAGCGTCGGCCATACTGACGGTGTAGCTGCCGGCAGCTATTGCCGTCCAGCATTGAGCCGTAGCACCCGGTATTGCCTGGTTGTTTAGGTACCATTGGTAGTTGCTGCCCAAAGGCGCGCACAGGTAGCAGCTGTTGGTGATGGTGACCATAGCATTGAAGGCCGGATTTTGGGAAACGATCACCTGGTTGGAAAAGGCGCTGAGGCACTGCCCGTTTTGAATGCGCGCCTGGTACACACCGGGCGTTTGAACCTGTATGCTCGGACCGGTCTGGTTTCCCGGCGTCCAAACTGCCGTCAGGCCAGGCTGGATATTCGTTGCCGTAAGCGTTGCGGTCTGACCCGGACAAAGCGCTATAGGCCCTGCCGGCGAAACGGTCGGAGCTGCAGGCGCCTGCACTACGTTTACGGTCACTGCTGCGGAAGACTGACTTGGGCAGCCGTTGTTTGAAACAACGGAGTAGGCCTTAGAGCCTGCCTGCGCTGTGTTCAGTGTGATTGTTTGCCCGGAACCGGCGCCGGCCGGGCTCCAGGTGTACGTGCAACCGCTACACGGATTTTGCACCGAAAGCTGGTACTGCTGCCCTACGCAAACGGTTGTGTTGGAGGCAGGGGTAATAACCGGCGTTGGCGGCGTAGTGCCGGCCGTCAGGGTAATGGCATTGGATGTCGCGCTGCTGCCGCAACCGGCATTCACGTATTTGGCAGTATAGGTTCCGGGTATTGTTACGGAAATGGAAGTTCCCTGGTCGACCAGTTGTGTGCCCCGGTACCACTCCACCGAGCAGGTCGGGCAGCCGCCGCCGGCAGTCAGGGTGCTGCTGCCGCCCGGACAAATGATCGAACTGCCTGGCGCGGCGATGGAAATGGTGGGCGCTGCAATCTGGTTTGTGACGATCAGTTTGGCAATGAATGGGTCGTCGTCGTAGTTGCCGTCGGCGGGTTGCAGGTAACCGGCGACATAAATGTTGTTTCCGTCTACGACCATTGCGCGGGGATGGTCGGCTGCGCTCAGTTTGACCGAGATAGTGGAAAAAGACTCGTCCACGGTAAAGTCCGTTTTCAGCCGGAACAGATTGAAATACACGTAATTGGCTTCGCCCAGCACCAAAATTTTGCCGTCGCATTGCTGCACCAGCCGGTAGCCGATGTCGTCGTCCTCGCCTTGACTGTACCAGAGGTCGGTATCCTCCAGCGCGCCTGCGGCAGAAAATTTCTTGATGGAAAGATAGTCTTTACTAGACAGGCGTTCTTGCCCGATTGTGACGATTTGTCCGGATGGCAGGATAGTTACATCGTTGGCCACATCATCGCCTACCAGGTAAGACGCCCATTTGAAGTCGACCGTGTTGCCGTCGGCGCTAAGGCGCGCCAGCGTGGCGTCGTCCGTGGTGGTGCCGTCGCGGTTGCTTGTGCCGCAGATCACATATTTGTTGTTGGCGTCGCGTACGATACGGCTGGCGCCTGGGGCATCGTCGTCGAAAATGGAGTACGTAGCAATGCCGTCGAAGTTGAACGTCACATCTTTTTGGCCGTTCGGCAAAAAGCGGGCGACCAGGTATTCTTCGCTGTTGCTGGAAATGCCTGTACTCATATACCCGGCGGCGACGACTTTTCCATCTTCCGGTTGAAGCAGCAGGGTTTTAAACTGCCCGACCTCACTCAGCGTAGCGACTCCGCCGGTACCGAAGGTCGGGTCAAAAGCGCCGCTTTCCGTAAACCGGGCGACAAATGGATTTATGCCATCAGTGCCACAAATCAGGATTTTATTATCTGGCTGAATCGCGAGGGAGAATGCATAATCGCTATACTGGGACAGGTCAAGGCTTCCGTTGAGTTCGACGATTCCGTTCACCCCGAAACTCAGGTCGGGTGCGCCGGTGGTTGAATTGTGTCGGGAGATGAAGGGATGCGGGGAGAAGGACGTGCCGTTGTAATTTTTTACTCCAACACAGACAATACGCTTGGAGTTGTCCAGCTTCATATCGTAGACGAATTCGTCCTGGATACTCAAGGGGAAGATTACGACGCCGTTGCTGGTTGTGCCGAAGTTTAGGTCCCAGGTCGGGTTTTGGGCAGCGATTGTGCTTAGCGACAGTCCACAGGTAGTCAGGCTAAGCATAAAGAGGGAAAGCAGTTGTTTCATGTGTGCAGAATTGAGTGAAGAAAGTTTGGTCCTGTTTGTAGTCATTCGGGGTAGGCTGCCTGGGATTTGCCGGCGACTCTAATTGGCCATAAGGGTGGTATGCTTATCACCACTTGGAAGATTTTTTTCAAAATATTTTGAGCAGATACTTTTTCGATAGCTGATAACCCGCGTTCATTTTGGCCAATAGCATGAAACGAGTTGTGTATTTTAGCGGCGATCAATTGACTTGTACATGGAAGACAATCTGCCGCAAGACGATCCGCAACGCGGACCCACACCGGATTATTCAGCGAGGTGGGAACGCCTTGTCAATGGGGAGCGCGAAACAGTGGATGCCTTGTACAGGGAAGGGTATCTTTTTGTGCGGAACATCCTGAAAAATGAGCCGCTTCAAACTGTGGAGGATGTGCACCACGATGTGTTTATCCTTTTCTACAACAAGCTACTTGCAGGCGCCTTCGACCCTAAATATGCACCTGAAGCGTTTTTCAAAGGAATTGCAAAAAACAAATGTTTTGAATATCGGAAAAAGCGGAGTAAACTATTCAAGTTCTTGAGTATGCTGAAACAAATTTGGGAGCAGCATTATGATCCGGAAGAACTTTCAGTAGTAGAACAAATGGAGGAAATTGAATTGATGAGGAGCTGTATTGACGCCGCACAGCTGGGATGCCAGCAGGTTTTTAAACTAAAGTATTTCGAGAATAAATCCGATACCGAAATTGCAGAAATCCTGGGGCTAACACCGCAGTATGTTTCGCTAAAGCGGCATCGATGCTTGGGCTACATTGCCAAATGTTACGAAAAAAAGTCCAAAAACGGTGGTAAAAACACCTGAACAATGAAAGTTGACTTCGATATTTTTGACGATTACCTGGACGGCAAACTCTCTCCGGAGCATGCCGCTGCACTGGAAGAACAGTTGGCTGCCGATGCGGAATTAAATAAAGCGTTTGAGCTGCATAAACGGATGCGCGAAGCGCTTGTCAAGAGGGCTAAAGCCCGTGCCATTGCCGATCAGGCCAGGGAACGGCTACGGGCAGAAGGATTTTTTGACCAGTTTCAGAAAAAAAAAAGGCAGCCGGTCTTGTCCAATAAATTGGCCGGGCTTCTGTTAGCCTTGCTCCTGATTATCGTGGCCGGCTTGATTGGGTATGTCCGTACATGCAACCAATCAAGCGAGCATAAACAGCCAAGATTCCCTGAGGAACCTGGTACAATATCTCCGGGTAATCCTGCTTTGCCCCGGCAGGATTCGGATACTGTAGTCATTAAAAAAAGGAGACCCATTGCAGGAGGCTCCAGAACTGAAGAGCCTCTCTGGAGCCTTGAGCCGGTTGCGAAAAAAAACATG
Source organism: Lewinellaceae bacterium (assembly GCA_016716135.1). Taxonomy (GTDB): domain Bacteria; phylum Bacteroidota; class Bacteroidia; order Chitinophagales; family Saprospiraceae; genus M3007. The sequence continues at coordinate 390,880 of JADJWX010000006.1, forward strand.
TTTACAGAATTTGCCCAGGCAGAATCGTCCACATGGAGCAAAGGCAGTCGAGGTGTCGACTCTACCCACTGGCGCTATTGGTTTGTCCGGGATAAGCCCGATTATGATCAGGCGTTTAGATTACTTCAACAACAGGCTGCAGATACATTGCGAGAAACGCAACGCTCGGAATACTACGTACTCGGCGCCTTATGCTTACTTCACAAGCCCAACTGTCCATCGGGCGATGCGGTTCAATACCTGGAAAAGGCTAAGGGTGTAGACCGGCTTAATCACAAGATTTACCTGTTAACTGCGTACCTGCAAAACCAGCAATTTATCGAAGCCAAAGCGTGGGCGCAGAATAGTAAGATTCCTGCCGACCAATGGCCATCCGGGGCGGCTCAATGGTTGAAGTAAGCCCTGTTCAAGGGCTGACTTTAAATTGGGCCGGAGGCCCAACGCATATAAAATTAGCCCAAAAGTGAGGGTGCCGTCGTTCCGGCAAGCTTAAGTATTTGCGCTTCGCCATCGCAAGCGCTTCGTCGGCTGGCAAGCCATCTTTCAACAGGTAGTTATAAAAATATTCCAGCAAATTGGCAGAAGGGTAATCCGCTATCTTATTTAAGGTGGCAATGGTGTTTGGGCAGCCGGCATAGTTGACGGCCCGGTGAAGCCCAATCACACCTTCGCCTTTTTCCCCAGCTTCGCTTTCGTCGCCTTGCCGCGCCGTTTCACAACTGGCAAAAACAACAAGCCGCGCCTTCAGGTGCATGGGGTAGAAATCCACTACACTGAATTGCCTTCTATTCGGATCGTTGTTATGATAAAATGAAAGATAAGAGCGTTCCGGATCGTCCGGGTTGAGGCAACCATGCATACAAAAATGCAGAATGTCGAAATCGGCAGCCCGGGCTTTGAAATCTTCGGCAATAGCAGGCTGGAACTTTTCGAACGATTTAACCTTGTTTTTTAGACTATCAGCGGAAAAAGCCGCCATTTCTGATAGCGGCAGCTGACCTTCGGCGCAGCCGGTATGATCGGTTGGATTGATAAAGGAACCAAGCCGGATGTCTGCATTTTTCATCCGCCCGGAGGCTTGCTGGAGTTGTATTTTCCAAACTGCTGCCGAATATTGATAACCTACAATAAAATCGTGCACGACATATCGAACAGAATCAGAATAGCTGATAACAAAGGCGTCAAAAGATAATTCATTCAGCAAATTATCGGTGGAAATAATCAGTTTGTTAGGCTGAGGCTGTCCACTTTTAGGAATGGCGTCCAACACGCTTTTTATCAGGGTTGTATACAGCATATGGCCCAATTCGGAGTTTATGTCATTTTCAGCCCCCAGCCAATCTTTCTGAAATTGTTGTACCTGTGCCCAGAATGCGTCGCCTGAAGGTATATTGAGTTGCACGATCCCTTTACTACGCCGGGTTATCCACAAAGCAAATGGGTGAGGAGCCATCCAGTTGTATTCAATAAAAACGGATTGGTCGTCCAGGATAAGCTTTTGCTGGACTTCCTCCGGCGCGGGAATTTCATGGTCGAACCGTTGCCTGAAATAAGGATCATTTGCAGATTTAAGTTCAGCGATAAAAACCCTGTAATTTTCAAGTGTAGCCAATAAGCTATCACGCTTATTTAGTCTTCGCCATTTGAAGATATCATCCCGGAATTGACGGTCGCGACAGGCAGGTATTTGGGATTTGGTTGACGGACATGCAGTTTCCAAGGTTGCACGAATATTTTGCCTTAGGGTAAAGCCCCTGGCTTGTTCTGTATATTCAAACGCTTTTTGCCAATATTTTTCTCGTCCGGCAGGATCTGCAACATCGGTATTGAGATATAATACTACGGCAAGTTGCGCGGCGCCTGCGTAAACAGAATAAAATCGATTCCTAAAGCCAATGATCGTTTCATCAGCGAAGAGATCGTATTGCAAGTCATTACAGAGTTGGATCGCCTGTTCGTATGCATGCAGTGCCCCGTTGAGATATTCAATTTGTTTGTATTTTCTAAAATGCCGCCAAAGTATGTCACCTTTTAATTGGAGCATGTTTAGGATAATATCTGGATTTAAAAGATACAATTCAGAGTTTGCTAGCCTTACAGGCTCAAAAAAATTGCCGCCCTGATTTATTCCAACACTTTTTAGTGCGCGAGCCATTTCTGAAAAAGCATCTTGAAAATTACCTTCATCAGCGGAAATTACCGCACCAACGGCAATGTTATAGGGCGCTAGCGGATGATTAATAGAATACTATCGGTAACCGTCCGAACATATACCCTGGCGGTATCATATTGACCGAGCATTCGTGCCAGATTAGCAACATTGATCAATGCCAAGGCATAGTGCCGCAGACGTTCGTGTCGCCAGGCTATGGGGAGATTGCTTTTAAAAAGTTCTAGACATTCTGTGGCAAGCCGTGTCATTTTTTGAGGACGCATGTCGTGTCTATAGGCTAAGGCCTGCATGCTTTTGGCAAAGCCCATGTTGTTGTTTGCCAAAGCGATCAGTTGGCCAAAGCGCAGGGTATCTGTAATGGAAGAGAGATGAGACTGAGTTTCAATGGCGAGCTGTGTTGCCTTTGCAAATTTCCCTTGCTGTGCAAGCAGTTTGACCAGGTTGCCCTTATTCATTACGACCTCCGCATACCCATACGCCGGATCGCTCTGTGCGGCACTCTCGTAAAGCCGGATGGCTTTGAGGTAACATTCCACGGACAGGCTTTGGTAGCCCCGTTTGTCATAATTGTAGGCTTGTAAATTGTAAAGATCGCCGAGGTACCTTTGGTGGGTTGCATCTTTTGGATTTAATAGGCCCTCCAAGCGCTCCATAAGGCCCTGTGCTGCTTCGTAGCGGTAGTTTTCCAAGTCGTCGTGTGCTAGGACTAACAAGCACTGGGCGCGCCGGCTCAATTGGTCTGGGCCGCCACTGGCCGCCGATGCCTCGTCGTTTTCGATGCCCGCGCGTTCAATAGAGTAGAAGGTATTTCCTGTTTCTTTAAGCTTTTGATACGCCTTTTCACCAGGGCTTTGCCCGAAAGTATTGTTGCAAAAAAATAGCAAAGGAAGCAGCCCTATACATACAAGGCTTGAGCATGATGTCTTCATGGTTTAGCAGAATTTTATTAGACAATGTAATAGTAAATGGAATTAGCTGAATGTAATGTTATCCATCTGAGGTAAGACAACTAATCATGCTGATTTCGACGAAGAATCGCCAATTCAATTGATCTTTCGGCAAACTATTTACTCCCGCCGCCGCCGCTCCCAAACCCACCACCCCAACAACCCCAAAATAAAAACCACAAAGCCAATCATAACCCAGACTTCAGCCCGCTTCAAAATACCCAGGCGAATGCCAGCCAACCACCGGAAAAAGCTACTTGCTTGATTTCCATGGCCCTTCGAATTTTACACAGTGGACAAGGAGGGAAGCAACTCAATCGGGTCTGAATAACCTGGTCTTCCAGCCGAGTTTCAAGGTTTGCCCCCTCCATTTTTCAAATAATGGGTTTAGCACAGACTCGTATTCCCGGCTGGTTTTGGGTAACTTCGAGTTGTTGGCGGAGTTATTCTACTGTTGCTGTGCATCTGTTCGATTTCCCGGTGGCGAGTCTCCGCGTTGTTCCAAAACCAGGTTGATGTAATCGGAAGAAGTTGAGTTCGAGGCGGGCGCCTTGTTCGATCAGGTATACTTTCTGCCGGGGCGTAATCCGAGGTTGGTGTTAGCCGCCTTGGCTTGGAGGCATTTTGGAAATTGATCAAGCCGCATACGCGCGTGATTGAATGGGTGAAATAACGATGTTTTGCGGGTGTTTTTAACGTGTGTTTTGCAAAGGTTATACGGATGTTTTGCGGGTGTTTTACGGCGAAATCGCCCGCATTGTTTATTGGCGAAACAGCAAAATCCCAGAACAGCGGATACCCGTGTTCCGACAAGGCACACCCCGCTTTTTCATCGCATTTGACCAGGTAATCCGCCAGATCAAGTCCGTGAATGCGGTCGGATTCCGCTGCCTTGCGTTCCAGTAAGTCAGACACATACAGTTGCTTTCAACGCGTTTGCAGTTCGGTGGCTTTTGCGCACCATTTATCGTAACTATTCCGATTTCCCGGGGAAAAGCACTACGTCCGCATTTTCGCGATTATCCCCGGCATTTTTTGTCGCGGGAGGCGATGCTTTTGCGCAGGCCTCCTGTCGCCAACCAAATGTAATCGGGCAGGAGGCCGCTCATCAGAACGGCCGTTTTCTCGCTTTCTACCAACGCTACCTTCTTCCCGGTGTTCCCGATTTGTAATTGATGCTCGCCGAACAGGCATTGCGCCAATTGGAAATCGGTGGCAAACACAGCGTGCGCCCACTGATACGCGCCTGGCAACGCCCAACGCGTTTCCCGGTTAGCGAGTGGTATAACATGATTTTCCCGGTGCGTACATTTCCGGGCGGCCCACTTTGCCAGAAGACCGTTGCGCCCGGCCAGTGTTTGTGTACCGATCCGGTACAGGTTGTCTAAATATGCCGCCATTTCCCGGTGAAAAGCCGGTTCAGAAGCGACAAAATGGTTCCGTGCTTAGCGAATTCAGGAACGGCTAACGATGTGTATTGGGATGGGAGCCGAGTTTTCGGCATGAATTTGGAAATGGAAATTGGAAGTTCCCTATAGGGTTTTCCAATTTACTTCAACTCGGATTATTAAAATGCGCTCGGGCGAGGTGTATCCGCAGTTGATTTCGGGGTTACACGGCGATTTGATCCGGCAGATAATCGCCGGTTTCGGTGTCGATAACGCATGAAATTCTTTTTACCACGGCGAACAGGGACAGAAGCCATGTCCTTCTTTTCTTGGACCGGACGCTATTGTCCAATCGATACCGAAAGTTCTTCATTTTGGGGCTGAATTTTTAATGCTGTAAAGGTTTGGCGGTTACGAAAGAGTTTTACAGGATGCAAATGTGGCCTTGCGCGTAAAATGTCCGGCTTGTTGCGGCAATCTCGTCGAGGCGCTGTCCAAGGATTTTAGCACTGGCTTCGAATTGTTGGCCGAGCTGCTTCAACAGCTCTGTTTTGGTGTATTGTTGTCCAAGACGCAGACCTTCCAGAACTGGGCGACTTCCGCTCAGATGCTTTGCGTTGCCGCCCCATCCGCAATTCCGGATTTCCTCCTGATTGGCTTCTGTCAATAACTTCGTGTCCGGGTCATGCGCGCCATCACAGGAAGCGCGCTTTCGTGTTCCGGCATTTTGATGCACCGAAGGCGGATAATGTCGGAGGGCATACCTTCGCCATTCTGTTCCGCCGCCAGTTGGATCGCCGTGGTGGCTTTATTGAACAGTTCCGTTCCCAGGTGCCCGCGCGCCTTTTGCTGATTGGGGTTTTCACGAATGCAGACACAAAGATGTGGCATTGTAGCGTGAGACCATGACATTGAACGCATATCAACCAGGCGCGTGCTGTCTCCTGTGCGGTTGAAGTCGCTGACACAGTCCGACACAACATCCAGGATGATAAAAATGTGTTGTGTAAACCGGTCGCGCAAATAAGCGAGGTAGGCCTCCAAAGCACTGATGCGTTCTTCGCGGCGAAATTCCAACAGCGAGGGGCGAATAAGCCGTTCCAACTGGTACAAGGATGTTAAATCGGCATTGACCTGGATGCACTGCAAGGCGTAAGGCAACTGGTCGTTGAGGTTTCGTCCCGTGTCCATGTAGCGGACTACCGAATCTGACTCAAGTTCCAATTCAAACCCCAGCGTTCCGGCAGCCGTATTCCGGCGACTTAACAATAAACTGGCAAACATGCCGGCAACCCGGCTTTTATGCACACCGGATTGTCCCTGTAACACATTGATCGTTTGTGGAAAAATCACGCCCTGTCCGTTTAAATTAATCAGGGGTTGCGAGAACCGGATTGTTTGCATTTTTCGGTTATTACAGTTCTCGGGTTTTAAGGATGCAAGCAAGTAAGGTGCTTTGGCATTTGGCTGTTGCGCCCGGTTGACCAGCTTTATCGAACTCGCCATGTACCGCATGTCAAGGGCAGGCGCTTTCGGCGAATTTAAGTACTGTCCATGGCGCCCTCCTTTTCTTGCCGGAACACGAAGGCTTCCGTTTTGATCTCGCAAGCGGTTTACAGCGGTTGGTAAACAACCAGGCTTCCAGTTCGGAGCGCCGGAAATACAGTTTTTTACCGCGTTTGAAATGCGGGATACCGCGCCGGGAGGTAAGGGTGTACAAGGTTGGCCGGGCCAGGCCGGTGATAGCGACCGCCTCGCTTAAATCTACGATTTCACGCGTTTCAGGATTGGGCAGCGCGGAAGGCCGGTGAAGTTCCTGCGCCAATACGCGGGCAAAGTCGAGCAGGTCGCTCTTGCTGATTTCAAGTTTGATGAAATCCGGCAAATTTTGGAGCTCAAGCATTTTTATTGATGTGTTTGTGCCAACAACATCGTTGACGCTCCAAAAGTGAATCGCGTTATTTTTTGATATTTTGCTGGAATAATGGAAATATCGCTGCAGATATTCAACGCGTCCTGAAAATATCGTTTGGGTTATACTTCCTTTGATAAATAGGGCTTGGGCCAGTGGTTGAACAGGTCAAATTGCGCCCGGCGGTGTTTGCCCTCTTTGTTACCATTTACTCACGGTTTCAAACTTTACACCAAAGTTGTTTCGAACCAGGCTTGAAGAAACAGGCATAGTACTCCCGGCCACCATTTTTTAGCCTCGGTGTTGCATTCCCAGAGTTTGTAAAAGCAGTAGTAAATGATCCCTTTTTCGCGGGTATTCAGGTTTAGGTGAAACCGCTGGAAAGGCGCTGCTTTGGGCAGTCGCAGGCCGATGAGTTTAAGTTTCTCCACCTCGGATTTCGGCAGGAAGGGTTTTTTCGAACTGCCGGACTGCTCGTAAAAAAAGTCGAAAAAGCGGTGGATTTGGCCTGTGGTCAGTTTGCCAGGTATTGCTTCCAATTCCTGATCAACTAACAAGGCTTTGAAAGCGTCAAGGGAGACGGCCGGGTCCATTGTTTGTCCTTCTGATTCCGGGTTGCGCAAACGATCGATGGTCTCATCAACCCAGCTTATTTGCTGCTCCAGGAAATTGGCCTGCATAATTTGTTCGGTGCAAGGTTTTTCCATTAGTTCCGGGCTGATTCCGGCGGAAAACAGGAATGAAACAGATTCGTCATTGTCTAAACCGGAATCCTGAAAATCAGGGTCTTGGAGTACCTCTTGCAGTATTTCCAGTATTTCGGTTAGGATCATCTCGCCAGTCCAGTCCGTTAAATCGGTAGTCCACAACTTTTTGCCCGCTGAACTCGGGCAGTTCAAGTCACCACCATAGTTTTCGACAGTAAAAAGGGTCAAAATCGTTCGCAAATGATATCCAAGGTGTCTCCGGTCGCCAAACTACGAAAGACATGCCCAAGCGCGGGTTTGTGTACCTGTTCTACAAGTTCCTTTCGGATGTTGGCCAAGGCCTCGATCTTTTCTGACGCTGTGCGCAACAGGTTCAGCCTGCGCTGGGTGCTATTTTTAAAGTCTTCTAAAAGGAAATGACCTGCGGTTTTCAGGTTTGGGTCGTGGGCTTCCAGGTGTGGAAGGATGTCGGGTGGGAGGTTAATCTTTTGGAGCATGTTAGATTTTTTTTGTTTAAAACTTGAAATCAAATTTACGCCCTATTTGCAACATGAAAAATCTAAGAATAACGAGGCAGGAATAAAATTTTGGGATTTTTTGGCGTTTGGGCGACTTATTTTGGGCGAGGGCGCATATACAATCTCAATGCTAAATATGAATGCAAGTTTTTGATGGTTTTTACCCCAACACTCGCTTCACCTCTTTTTTAAACTTTCAGGCGCCTTAAAACCTCCAGTTCCGCCCAAAACGCACCAGTTCACTTCACCGTCTCCGGATTAATGATCACCCGCAGGCTGAATTCGTAGCGGTCTCCATCCTGGTCCCATCCGCCACTACGAGGGTGGATGGGCCAGGTTTCATCCCGGTAGTAGTGGATATCCAGTCAGTGAATGTTGAGGTGTGGGGCCAACTGCTTTGGTCAGGATGTTGAAGAAAGCGTTAACATTAAGCCGCGACCAGTCCCGCCACCACAAAAACCTGCTGACTATGGAAGAAAAAATCCGCATTCAACGACATCCTCCCTCTACACAGCCCCCGACGGAAGGTAGAGGTAAGATGCGGTGGAGGCGAAACGTTTTGGCTGAGCGAAGCGGATGGGGGAGTTATTTGGGTGGATGTCCGCACCGTCAATGAGCAACCGCGAGGATTGAGAATCCGGCGGAACTCAATCCGAGGAACTGTCCGGAAATTCCGGATAGTTCAACAGGAAGGCGACCGGCAAGTTACCCGTGAAATTGACTTTTACAACCTCGACGCCATAATCGCAGTAGGCTACCGGGTGAACAGCATGCTCGCTACCCAATTCCGCATCTGGGCTACCCAAACGCTGCGCGAGTTCATCCTGAAGGGTTTCGTGCTCGACGACGAACGGCTCAAACAAGGCAAACGCTTCGGCAAAGACTACTTCGAGGAATTGTTGGAGCGGATTCGGGAGA
>JADJWX010000007.1:0-385000 GCA_016716135.1 Lewinellaceae bacterium
TCTGGGACTTTAAAGATGGCGGCTCGTCTTTTTTAGCCAGCCCGTCCAATATTTTCACGACGCCCGGCACCTATGAAGTCGAGTTTCGGGCCACCCCGGCCGACCCGATACTTGGTACGGTGACGGTGACGGTTTACCCAAAACCCGAAATTGGCATTACAGCGGTACCCGAATCGGGCTGTGTTCCGTTGAATGTGCAATTCAACGATACGACAAATCTGGCCGGCGATATCCAGGTGACCGCCCGCTCCTGGGTTTTTGGCGACGGCGCGAACGGCACCGGCATCAGTCCAAGCCACCTGTACAACACGGTGGGCAATTTTACCGTATCCCTTGAACTGACCACGAATTACAGCACCTGCAATGTCACCCAGGTGTTTACCGATATTATCCGCACCGGTATCAAACCCACCGTCAATTTTACCACGGTCCCCACACCGCCGGTAGCCTGCACGCCGCCGCTGAACGTGAGTTTCACCAATACCACTACCGGGGGCTCCGGCTCGCTAACCTACCAGTGGAGTTTGGGCAACGGCAACACCTCAGACCTGGTGGACCCGCCCGCCCAGACGTACACCCAGACCGGCACCTTCACCGTGACGCTTGTGGCCACCGACGCCATCGGGTGCTCCGCGTCTACCACCCGGCAAGTGGTCATCGGACAACCGACGGCCGATTTTATCGTGGACGATACCCTGTGCATCAACGAGCCTGTAGTACTGAACAATACCTCCTCAAACGGCAGCTATAGCTGGAATTTCGGCCCGAACGCCATCCCGCTCGGATCTACGCTAAAGAACCCGGTGGTTTCTTTTGCCGCTTCAGGTCCTCAGATGATTACGCTCACGGTGACTACGGCGGGCAATTGCAGCAGCACCGTAACCAAAACTGTTATCGTTGATCAGGCCGACGCAACGTTTACGGTATCGCCCAGCTATTCATGCGACGACCCGGCCATTTTCAATTTCACGGCCAGCTCGCCGGTAGCCTCCCAATGGGAATGGACCTTTAGCGACAGCTCGATGGCTACGGTGAAAAACCCGACATATGCCTGGACCTCACCGGATACTACCGGCTATACGTCGCTTGGCCTTTGGCTGGACACCGTGTACCTGAAAGTGACCAATCCATCCGGTTGTATGGACGAGTTTTTCCTCGTCGATTCAATCTGGCGACCCAATGCCCGTTTTTTCCCGAACCGGCTGGACGGTTGCGCGCCCCTGACGGTCACGTTTGCCGACAGCAGTACATCCAACGAAACCATCGTGGAATGGACCTGGCTATTCGATGACGGCAGTGCTCCCCTGGTGAACAACACCAACGATCCGCCGACGCATACCTTCACCAATCCGGGCGAATACAACGTGCGGCTGATCATCCGGAACAGCGCCGGCTGCATCGATACTTCCTACGCTATTCTGATTGAAGTGGGCGAGCCCATTGCCGGCGATTTTACCGCAGATAAATTTGAGATATGTCCCGGCGATTCGGTGCAGTTTACCAACCTGACCAATGACCCCCGGGTGGATGCCTGGCATTTTTCGTCCGAAAATCACCGGCTCTGGCATTGTTTTCAAAATGAAAATCCGGTTTGGGAATACAACAGCGAAGCCGGCCCGATGGACGTTTCGCTGACCACGGAATACAACGGCTGTTTTTTCACCGTAACAAAAGACGATTTTGTTCAGGTTAAAGGCCCGGTGGCTCAATTGCATTACAAAACCACCTGCGACAATACGCTGGAATTTGAATTTACCGACGAAAGTTATGACGCCACTCAACTGACCTGGTATTTGGGCGACGGCGACAGCTCAATCGTATCCGACTTTGTGCATACCTACGATTTGCCGGGAACTTATACGGTGATTTTAAAGGCTGAAAACCCCGGCTCCGGCTGCCCCGTTTCGTACGATACCGCCACGGTGTACCCCACGGTCTTGATGGCGGATTTTGAGTTGCCGGATACCATTTGCGGCGGCACGCCGCAGGTGCTGGATGCTACGAAATCACTGGGCGTCAATGCCACCTGCTACAAAGGCTACACCTGGTATTTCTCCTTTCAGCGCCCTATCCGGACGGACAAGGACACCATGGAGTTCCTGTTTGGCCCCTCGGGGCCGCAAACCGTGTGGCTCGAAGTGGAAGACATTAACGGCTGCAAAGACACCGTGAAGCAAGACCTGGTGATCCACAACCGCATGCCGGAAATAACAGTGGACGATGATACCATTTGCATTCCGAGCACCGTCAAGTTCTCCGACCTGAGTACCGCCGATTTGCCCATAGTTTCCTGGGAGTGGGATTTCGGCGACGGCAACACCAGTACGGAACAAAACCCCACCCACACCTACACCACGCTCCCGCCCAACGGGCAATTTTTCGAGGTGAAACTGGAAATCAAGGATGCCTTCGACTGTCCCGGTTTTGCCAGCCTGAATGTGTATGTGTATAAACCGGTGAGTAACATCCTCACCCTGCCACAACCGCCGAACATTTGTGCCGGCGGCAGTATTTCCTTCACGGCAACCGACTTTACCGCACAGGGTTCCAACCTCAGCTGGTCATGGAATTTTGGCAACGGCCAAACCAGTACCGGGCAAGGTTTCAGCGCGACGTACCCGAATGCCGGGCAATACACCGTCAATCTGGAATTCACCGAAATAGCAACCGGCTGTAAGGAATCGACCTCGACCACCGTAAACGTGCAAGGCTACCCGGATGCCAGTTTTTCCAGCAATGTGGACAACCTGAATATTATTTGTTATCCGCAAAATATGCTGCTTACGAGCACGACAACCTCCGGTTCGCCGGTGACGATCACCTGGGATGTGGGCAACGGCGTTGCCTGGTCGGGCAACCAATACTCCACCGTTTTCCCAAAAGGCACCTACGAGGTGACGATGATTGCGACCACTACATTCATGTGTGCCGACACCGTGACGCGGTCATTCACCGTGGTTGGCCCGGAAGGTTCGTTTGAAATGGACAAAAACCTGATCTGCAAAGGCGATGCCATCACTTTTAACCTGAAGGACACCGTCAGTGTGAGTTCCTGGTCCTGGTCGTTTGGCGACGGCACCACAGCCAACAATGTAAGCCCGGTAACGCACACCTACACCCCGAATTTTCAGCCGCCGGGAAATGCTACGCTGGTAAAACTGGTGTTGCGCGGTGAAGACGACGCCTGCGCGATCACTGTTGAATTGCCGGTAAATTTCTCACCGGTCAAAGCGGACTTTCAGGCTTCCCCCGGAGCCTGTGCGGGCGCCTCCGTGGTATTTACGAACACCTCCACACAAGCAGATTTGTCAAATTGGAGTTTTGGCGACGGCAGTACCTCCCAGTTGTTGAACCCGGATCATATTTTTAATGAAACCGGGAATTATCAGGTGAAACTGATCGTTACCGACCTGCCCCTGGGCTGTGTGGACTCCGTTTTGAAAACCATTACCATCACCGGCCTTGACCTGGAAATGTTTGGCGACACCACCATTTGCCCCGGCGACACGGTAATGATCGGCCTGGAATCGCCGGTGTTGCAAAATGCAGTCTACATCTGGTCACCGGCAAACACGGTATTGAACCCGAAAGATGAAGCCATCGTCGATGTGGCGCCGACCCAGACCACCACGTACACCCTGCGCGTGATCAACGACGATGGTTGCCAGGACGAAGGCGACGTCACGGTGAGCATACCGGTGGGATACACCGGCACACAGGATTTGGACACGCTGGTGGCTAAAGGCTCCGAGGTTGAGCTGGTTGTAACACCCGACCCGAACTACACCTTCACCTGGACGCCACAACAACCCGGGCCGGATTCCGATCCTTTCACCACGCCACCGCTCGATACTTCGACTACTTACCTGCTGACGGTCTCGGATACATTCGGATGCACCGAACGCCAGTTTATGTTCAACATCCGGGTTGTTCCGGAAAAAGTGTACGCACCCAATGCATTCACTCCGGACAACGACGGCAACAATGATGTGTTCTATCTGCTGGCCGATGGCGACGAAGAACTGGTGGAGGTGCTCACCCTCCGGATTTACAGCCGCTGGGGCCAGCTCGTGTACGAAGGCACCGGCCCGCTACCCTCAACGGGTTGGGACGGGCGCGTAGATGGGAAAAATGCGCCTTCCGATGTGTACGTCTGGGTTGCTGAGGTTGAGTTTATTACCGGGAAAAAAGAAATACACAAGGGGGATTTGACTTTGTTGCGGTAATGCGCTTTCCACCTTGGGATAAATTGCAACCATGAGCCATCCCGAATTTTTCAGTTTTGAGAAATTCGGGATTTTTGTTTCTTGAAAATCTACAAATTATTGATAGATAAGACCCTACGTCCTTTTTTCCTGACAAAAAAGGACCAGGCAACGGCCCCTCGGAAGAACATCTCTTTTTCTATCTTTGCCGCTCAATTGCTCAATTCAAACACAACATTCCATGATTTTAAAGGGAAAAAAAGGCATCGTATTCGGCGCCCTTGATAACCAAAGCATTGCCTGGAAAGTAGCGGAACGCTGCGTAGAAGAAGGCGCCCAGATCGTGCTCACTAATGCCCCGGTAGCCATGCGCATGGGCGAAATCAACAAACTCGCTGAGCAATGCAAGGCGCCGGTAATCCCGGCGGATGCCACTTCGCTCGAGGATTTGGAAAACCTTGTCCAGAAAAGTGTGGAACATTTCGGCGGCAAAGTCGACTTTGTATTGCACTCCATCGGCATGTCGGTAAACGTACGCAAGGGCAAACCGTATACGGATTTGAACTACGACTGGATGCAGAAAACCTTCGATGTCAGTGCTATTTCCTTTCACAAAACCATGCAAACCCTGTGGAAACTGGATGCCATCAGCGACTGGGGCAGCATCGTTGGCCTGACGTACATCGCCGCGCAGCGCGTTTTTCCCGATTATTCTGAAATGGCCGAATCGAAAGCGTTGCTGGAGTCGTTTGCACGCAGTTTTGGTTATCACCTTGGTACCGCCAAAAATGTGCGGGTGAACACCATTTCCCAATCGCCTACCATGACCACTGCCGGCCAGGGTATCAAGGGATTCCAGGAGTTTTTCGATTACGCCGACAAAATGTCGCCGCTCGGTAATGCGCCCGCCGAAGCCTGTGCCGACTACTGCATCGCCCTGTTCAGCGATCTGACCCGCTATGTGACTATGCAAAATTTGTTTCACGACGGCGGTTTTTCCACCATGGGCATGAACCCGGCCCTCGTGCAGTAATGCCCGGGCAACGCCACGGCTTTTTGTACGTTTGTGGGAATATGAATTTCGCGAACCTGAATTTTGGCTTTTCACTCCAGCGGCAAGGCGGTACGGAGGCGAGAAACCGGTGGAGTACTCGTCCTACGACTCAAAGTCGTAGGACGAGTACATCAACCCGGATAACCTGCATCATTCTCTGCCTTTTACCACTGCTCCTGCAGGCACAAAATGAACAGCCGCAGGCCGCCAGCAGTACGGCGCAGTACATTCCGATTCCCGATACATTTCCGGTAGTATTTAGTGTTTCCATTTCTCCGGAGGAAACGGAGGCTGCCAACGACACCTTGCCCGATGCGGATTTCCGGATGTACGATCTGGCGCGCAGGCCATTGATCGACTGGGGTACCCTGGGCAATATCGGCGCCTCGGCACGCCCGCTGCTTTTTCAAAGCGAGGCCCGCCGCGGGTTTGATGCCGGTTTTCACGGGTTTGACCTGTACCAACTGCGGCCTGCGGAACTACAGTTTTTTCAAAATCCGCGCTCGTTTACGGACTTGTTTTTTTCCCAGGGCCGGATTCAGAACGACAATCTGCTACGCGCCCGGTTTTCCCGTACCTTTAGTGGCGGGCTCAATTTTTCGTTACAATACCGCACCTTCAACCACGCCGGGCAATACCGGTACCAGGCCGCCAAACATACCTCACTGGCCGTTGGGGTTTGGTACCCCGTAAACCCGCGTTATGAATTTTTCCTGATCTATGCCCGGAATACCGACAAGCAGCAGGAAAACGGCGGTGTGGTACCCGGCGCAACATTTGGGAACGGTCAGTTCAGCGGGCCCATCAACGCAGAAATCCAGTTGCCGGACCAGCAAGCCCTGACCCGGCATGCCAACTGGTCGGTGCACTACACCCACCACCTGAAATTTACCGGAATCCGCGACAGCTCCGCCGGCAAACGCGTACTACGCGCCTCCCACACCGCCGAGCTGAGCCGCCAGACCTATAAATTTTCAGACCCCGGCACTAATCCTGGTCAGAATCTGGGTCGCGATTCCCTGTATTTCGACACCTTTTTTGTGGATAAACGGGGCATCCGGAATTACCTGGAATATGTTGTGCTCGACAATCTTTTTACCCTGAACACCTTCAAATCCAGACAACCGGGAAAGCCTTCGGATGAGCTGGCGCTGGGCCTTCGCCATAAGTTGTTCACCCTGAAACAAGAGCCGCTGCAGGATTCGGTTTTTTCGAACCTCTTTTTAACCGGCGACCTGGTATTCAAACCCTCCGACCGGTTTTCCCTGAATGCGCATGGCGAACTCGGGGTTTTGAACAATTTCGGGGAATACCAGGTGCAGGGCGATCTGCTGTTGGGCCTGGGTATAGCCGGCGAATTCCGGGTCTCGCTGCTCAGCCAGCGCTACCCGGCGCCCTGGCAGTTTCAGCGCCTCTTTGTCAGCAAACGCCTGCTTTGGTCGAACGATTTTTCCAAACCTGTGGAAACTACGCTCTCCGCCAGTTATGCCTTGCCTAAAATAGGCTTTGCAGTGGAGGGGAAAACTCACCTGGTAAACAATTTTTTGTACTACGACCAAAACGGCGCAGCGGCGCAAACCGGCTCGCCGCTTCAGGTTGCCCAACTCATTTTTCAGGAAAATCTGCGCCTGGGGCGATTCCGCTTCAACAATACGGTAGCGCTGCAGCGGGCCAACCGGGACGACGTCCTCCGGCTGCCGCGCTGGTTTAGCAAAAACAGCCTTTTTTATTCCGGACCGCTGTTTAAAAAACGGATGCAGTTGGAATTAGGCGTCGATTTCCGGGTCAACGGTGCGTTTATGGCCGACAGTTATCAGCCGGTAACCGCCCAGTTTTACCTCCAGGATTCGGTGGAAGCTAAGCCCTACCCCTGGCTGGATGCGTTTGTTTCCTTCAAAGTGAAATCGTTCCGTTTTTTTGTACGCTACGAAAACCTGGCAACTTTCTGGGATAACCAAACGGCGTACTACCAGACGGCGAATTACCCGCAGCCGTTCGGTGCTATCCGGTTTGGCGTAGCCTGGCGATTTTTGGATGAAAATCAGGTACAGCCCGGCACAAACACACCCGCCGGCCAAGATACAACCCGGCCAACGGGTCCGGGGGGAACGACGTTCTGACCCCGGAAGTTCCGTCAATCCTGCGCTTCGCCCCTTAAAACTGCCTCGATATCGACCAGCAGTTTTTTGCCTTCTTCCGAAAACTTGGCATTAGCATCGGGTTTGTTTTTTTCCCGCATTAAAAAAGTGAAGTTGTCGGCGAGCACTTCATCCGGGTGGATGATATAGCCGGTGTTGTCTTTTATCTGCCGGAAAAAATCGGGCAGCTCGCGCAGGTTGAGCGTACTGCTAAAACCGTCGTCCTTTGTGATAACCTGCCATTTCCCACCGGCTGTTTGCTGAATCTGGTACAAATCGAATGCGACATAGGCGAAAAAAGTAGAACGCCCCGGTTTGTAGCCCAAATGCCCGGAATACAACACCGGAATGGCATCAATCGAACTGCCATCATCGAGCGTCAGGGAAATGCGCTGTGCGAAATCCACGCCATCGGGATTGTAAAGCACGCGTGCTGCCAGGCCTTCCGGCATTTGCAGGTTTTGCAATCCGATGCCTTCAAAACCGATGAGTTTGTACAAACGGCGGCGTTTTTCCGGGTTCAGGCGGCTGTATACATGGAAAAGTTCGTGATAGATCGTGCTTTCCAGGTTGGCGGTATTCGACGGCGCCAGCGCATCGGCCGGGATAACAATTGTATTTTCCCGGGTATAATACACCGACCGGCCGTAGTGTTTGCCTTTGGTTTTGATAAGAATCAGCGTGTCCGGGAAAATGTTTTGGGCAACCTGCCAGCAGGTTTTAAAGACTCCCTGTACAATGGCGGTCGTGCGCTGTGCTTCTTCTTCGGAAAACGCTTCCACATCGCGACGCAGGTAGTCCATAAATTCGGGCAACAGATCCTCCCGGGTTTGTCCATCTTCGAGTGGCTTTTTTATTTGAATAGACATTTCGGAAGCAGTAACCAGTTCAAAAAAACGGTCGGTCTGATCCTGAAGCAACACCCGTGCCGACGCGGCACTATCCAGCAGCAGCAGGGTATGGTTTTCATCGAGGCGCACCGCTTGTGTTGGAACAGGCAGTGCCGGCTGATTAGCCGTACAGGAAAAGGCCCAGATCAGGGCAATCAACAGGGAAGAAAAGAATTTGAACATGTTTGTTTTTTTGAAAAAGCGGACAAAATCGGGGTTAAAAATCCCGTTTTAAAAAACCATTGGCCGGTAATCTTAGACCAACAACAAAAAATATTGCGCCGGGAGGTTAATCCAACTGTTTTAACAATTCGCGCACCAGCTTCGGCACCCCGGTACTGGCGGGCTCAGCCAAAACGGTCAGGTTGGGCATTTGTTGCAATTCCCAGTTGAGTTGGGGGGCGGGGTCCACGTAATAATACGGGATATGCTGCGGCGCATAGGCCATCAGTCCGGCTGCCGGGTAAACTTGCAGGGAGGTGCCAATAATCAGGAAAACTGCGGCTTCAGAAGCCAGCTGCGCTGCCGGGAGCAGCATCGGCACTTCTTCGCCAAACCAGACAATGTGGGGGCGCAATTGATAGCCCCGGTCGCAGCAGTCGCCCAACTGTACATCACCGGTATGTTCATATACCAGGTCCGGATGCCCTTCGGAGCGCACTTTTCGGAGCTCGCCGTGCAAATGCAACACCTGGCGGCTGCCGGCGCGTTCGTGCAAGTCGTCTACATTTTGGGTGATCACATGCACATCGAAAGCTTGTTCGAGCTCGACCAGGGCGGTATGACCGGGATTCGGCTCTACTGTGTACAGCTGTTGCCGCCGCTGGTTGTAGAACCGCAACACCAGTTCCGGATCGCGTTGCCAGGCTTGCGGCGTGGCTACATCCTCGATGCGGTATTGTTCCCACAAGCCCCCTGCATCGCGGAAGGTGCTGATCCCGCTTTCGGCGGAAATGCCGGCGCCGGTGAGGACGATCAGTTTTTTCATTATTTACGGTTTACGGGCGCGCAGGGAATACACCATCGGGATTTTGTCTTCCAGGCCCTGAATGCGGTAATTCCCGTCGGGCCCCTGAACTGTTTTGTCAAAACAATCGTAGGGCGAATAGGGGTATTCGTTTAAAAACTCCAGTTGAAGTCCCTGGCGCAACAGGGCATTGATCACTTCGCTGAGGCTGTGATTCCAGCCGTATTCTTTGTAGTTGAGGTCGGCGTACCGGTCGGCATAGGTACCCGTTTGTTCGGTTTCAATGACGCCGGCATTGTGGTAGGCGTATTTGATGAATTCCATTTTTTCGTCGAGCATCCATACTACGGGATGGAATTCTGCCATATAAAAAACGCCGCCATTTTTGAGAAAATGGGCAATCACAGCGGCCCAGGGTTCCAGGTCGGGCAACCACCCCACAACGCCGTAGGAAGTAAAAACAATGTCGAACTGCCCTTCCAGGTGTTGTGGCAGGTCGTACACATTGCAACAAACAAAGCGGGCATCCAGGCCGGTTTCCCGGGCCAACTGGCGGGCATAGTCGATAGCATTTTCCGAAAGGTCGCAGCCGGTCACCTGTGCGCCCTGCCTGGCCCAGGAGAGGGTATCCTGCCCGAAATGGCATTGGAGATGCAGGAGCGATTTGCCGCGTACATCACCCAATTCGCGTAGTTCAATTTCGCCCAGGCTTGTCTTGCCTTGTTTCCAGGCCGCCACATTGTAGAATTCGGAGTTTTTGTGGACTTCGGTGCGGAGGTTCCAGGCGTGGCGGTTGGCGTCGATAAAATTTTGCATAAGAGGCTAGTCCGGTTAAATAGATATTGAAAGCAATGCCTAAATCAGCAACAATAAATTTTCCAAAAAAATTGCCATAGGTTCCGATTGAGCTAGTAGTGAGGCGGTGACTGCGAGTCTAATGTCGTCAACTTAAAGTATTTGGGTGGGTGAACACTTTTGACTTTTCAAATTAGACTTTTCAAATTTGACTTAAAAGGAACTTCCCGAACTGATATTGCTCTTGAAGAAGTCAAAAGTTCAATTTGAAAAGTCAAATTTGAAAAGTGTCTACCTCCTCTGATTTCTTAAATTGACGACATTAGACTGCGAGTCACCGCCTCACTTGTCTCCGCCGGCAACTTCTGCCAGAATATTCAATGCGCCAGGGCCTGTGCCGGAATGGGCTGCCGCGCGCCGCCCACCGGGGCAAACGACACCTTGAGCCCGGAGGCGCCGCCGCTGTTGAAATAGAGCAATTGCATCTGGTGCCAGCCCTGTTGAAGGTTGGCATAGCCGGAAGCCTCCACCATGCCGTGGTCGCCGCCGTTGTCGACCACCAGCTGGCCGTCGATCAGGAGTTGGCTGCCGTCATCCGATTCCAGAAAAAACTGATGGCCATAGGTTTGCGGAATATAGATGTAGCCTTTCCAGATCATGCCGCAGCGGTCGGTTTTGCAAATTGGGTCCAGGTCAAAATTGGAAACGACGGCATTTTTAAGGACCGAGGCATACTGGAGTGTCCGCATATCGTACTGATCGGTTTGCACCACACTCATATTCAGGCCGGCTTGTGGTTGCCGGAACATCGACAAGTTGGGCATAAGCGGATATTGGCGAACCACCGCCGTGTCGACTTTACTTGCCAGTACGCCGTCTTTAAACGCCCGGGCGCGGATCGTACGGGCGTCATTGAACATGGCAGGTTGAACGTATGCGAGGGATTTGTCCGTCGGTTCTGAACCATCCAGGGTATACCGGATCGTGGCGCCGGGTGTGGAGCATGCCATGGAAATGATTGGACGCATGGTTTGGGGCTCGTAGTTGATCTGAATTTCCGGTTTGGCTACAAAAGCGCCGTAATTGGCAATTTTCAAGGCAAAAGCATGGGGAGATTTAAACGTGTTCACATCGAATCCGGGCAGGTAAACAATCGTGTTGCGCCCGACCACGTCCGTACGCAGGCGCTGCTTGGTGGTCAAAAAACTCACATCGGCATTGCGGGGCAACTGGATATCCTTCAGGACAATCCGGTTGTCGGCGGGGTATTTTGGAAAAATGGCGTAGAGTGTGTTCATTTTGGGGTTGTAGGTGTAAAAAACCTCCTTGACCGCGTAGCCGGGGTCGGGCTCCAGGGTTTGTTTTACGAGCAGGTCGATCCCGGATTCCCGGGCAGTCGTGCGGTCAATTTTATAATCCTGTTTCCCATCGCCCCACTGGTACGGCACCCGCCAACGCCGGGTGTTGTAAATTGCTTCGCCATTTATTTCCAGCCATTTACCCATCTCCAGCAGGCGTTCCTGCATGATTGGCGGAATTTTCCCATGTCCGTCGGGGCCGATATCGAGCAGCAGGTTGCCGCCCCGGGCGACCTTGTCGATCAGGTGTACGACCAGCGCCTGCGTGGAGCTGTAGTCCTGCGCATCTTCCGCGCGGTTGTACCCGTAGGAGGCGCCCATACCGCGGCTTTCCTCCCAGGCGTGATTTTCAAAATCCACATTGGGCTCGTATTCCGGCGTATAGACACCGCCATGATTGAACCGCACGCCACTCCCCCACCGGTCATTTACAACAACCTGTTCGCGCACGGGACTTTGGTTGTAGAGCCAGGCCAGGAACTGTTGCGAACGCCAGATTTCGGGTGTTTCCTCCCAATCGCCGTCGGCCCAGAGCACCCAGGGTTGGTAGGTCGTCACCAGGTCGTGCAGTTGGGGCAGTGTATGTTCGTAAGCGAACCGGTTGTGGTCAAATTTCCACAGGGGGTTGTACCATTCGTAGAGGGAGTAGTACAAGCCCGGCTTGACCGTCGTTTTCCGCAGCGCGGCGAATAGTTCGCCAACCAGGTCGCGGCGCGGGCCGGTTGAGAGGGCATTCCAGGGGAAGCGCCAGGTTTGATCCGCCGTGGCGCTGGGCCACAGGCAAAATCCGTCGTGGTGTTTGGCAGTGAGCACTACGTATTTGGCGCCGGCTTTTTCAAACAAGCCGGCCCAGGCATCGGGTTCAAACAATTCGGCATGAAAATCATTGGCCAAATCGTAATAACTGCGGTTGCCGTAGTTTTTCAAATGAAAATCGCGCACAAGGCCGTTGTGGGCATTTGATTCCATCGACTGCTGGTACCATTCGGCATAATTCCCTTTGGCGGTAAAAGCCGGAACAGAATACACCCCCCAGTGAATAAAGATGCCAAATTTGGCGTCGAGCCACCACTCCGGTGTAGGCCGTGTGTCGAGCGAGGCCCATTCCGGTTGGTAGTTTTGCGCAACGGAGCGCATGCACAAGGCAACGAAGATCAGGCAGATGAACAGTCGTTTCATGGTTTGTATTTTTGTTTGCTATTTGGCAAATGTAATGCGTGATTGACAGGCCCGGTAAAAAAATTGCCTCCAACTGTTTGGGCTCCTCTGTGGTTTGATTTAAATTTGTTGTATCAGTACATTAATACAATTATCCCTGTCATCTCTTTTTTTTACTAAAATAAACACTGTTTTTAATAATTCGGGATGGTTGATCGCATGAACTGATGGAACAAAAAACAACACCGACACGGGGCGTTTCTCTAAAGAGAGCGCCCTTTTTTACTTTTACGGCCAAGAGTTTCAAAAAATGCGCTATTTCCTGATTTACAAGCCCTACGGGATGCTTTCGCAATTTACCCGGGAAGTGGACGGACAACAAACCCTGGCTGACCTGGATTTTGTTTTTCCACCGGACGTGTACCCCGTCGGGCGCCTGGATTCCGATAGCGAAGGTTTGTTATTGCTGACAAACGACAAGCGGGTAAATCAGCGCCTGCTTCAACCAAAGGAGGCGCACGAACGCCGGTATTGGGTGCAAGTGGAAGGTACACCAAGTGCGGAGGCACTGGCCCGGCTGGCTGCCGGTGTTACAATCCGGTTGAACGGCAAGGCCTATCAAACACGCCCGGCAGTGGCGGCGTTGCTTCCCGCACTGCCGGAATTGCCCGAGCGTGTCCCACCCGTACGTTTTCGCAAAACAGTACCCGACTGCTGGCTGGAATTGTGCCTTACGGAAGGGAAAAACCGGCAGGTCCGGCGGATGTGCGCGGCCGTTGGGTTTCCGGTTTTGCGGCTGGTGCGGGTACAAATAGGTACCATCAAACTGGGACAGCTCCAACCGGGAGATGTTTTGGAAATTGCTCAAAAAGCCGTTTACGGATTATTTTGATTGCTGCATGGCTTCAGGTTTGACAGCCCCTGCCGGCGCGGCGCTCAGCAGTTCTTTTAATTTTTGGATCAACCAGATCCGTTCGGAAAGCATGGGATTATCGACGACCTCCTGGTACATCGCTTCCAATTGGTCCCAATTTTTGGACGGTTGCCGGCACCAGTTGTTCAGATGCAACATGGTATTGACGAAATTCCGCTGGACAAGTATTTTTTCCGAAGCAACATTCCGCTCCCGGGTCAAGGCTACACGAAAGGCCATGAGTTTGCTTTCAATCAGATCAAAATCTTTATCCGTCGCCTCAAAAAGCAATTTGATTTCCAGCATTTTATGCACATACTTGTAACTCGTATCATGGAAATTCAGGTGCAAAATGAGTTGATAAGCTTCCTGGAAGCGCCCGGTATGAAAATAGATAAATGCCTGGCAAAAAGCCTCGTACAAGGTTGATGGCTGTGGCCCTTTTATTTTATTCTTGAAAGTGTCAAGCAGGGTTTGAACCAGTTCAAACTCTTTTCCTAAAATCCCGGTTTTGATCAGGCTGAGTAGTTCAATGTGTTGAATGGTGCCTTCTTTATTCAAACGGTCGGGGTGAATTCGGCGGCGCAACAGATCAAACAGTATTTCCCGGTATGTTTTTTCCCGAAACCTGCGCACACAGAAATTATAGGCCAACGACTCGAACCGCTTCAGGTAATACAGCGACAGGTTGGCTTCCTCATCAGCCAACATTGCACGGAATTCGGCAAATTCAGCCTCTGCTTCCGGGCCATTGGTGTGCAGAAAAAC
This sequence comes from Lewinellaceae bacterium, assembly GCA_016716135.1. Lineage (GTDB taxonomy): Bacteria > Bacteroidota > Bacteroidia > Chitinophagales > Saprospiraceae > M3007. The sequence continues at coordinate 14,247 of JADJWX010000007.1, forward strand.
CAACACTTTCCGGCTGAGTTGAATCAAGGGATGCCTGTACACCGGTTTATCCGACCAGGCGTCAACTTCCCGGAGCAACATTTCGGCTTCGTTTTCTGTGAGGATGGGGCTCAGTGCATTTTGGTTAAAAATTGTCGTGAGCATTTCCACCCGTTTGGTCAGGTAAAACTGATCCAGCGCATTGAGTGCTTCCTTAAGGTTAAAGTCCCCCTTTTGTTCCGTTTTCATCCCCAAAAAGTCGGACTTAATATCTTCAGCCTGCCAGCGCTGCATGTAGTCGACGGGGTCCGGGGAATTATTTGCGGCGATTTCGCGTTCCAATCGTTGCAGGTATTTGTTGCAAAGGTCATAATCGCCTTTTTCCCGGAAAAAACGCAGGAGTTGTGTTTGGTTATGGATAGGGCGATCGAGGTCATTCCCCATTTGCGCAACAATAAACTTGCGCACATATTTTAAGGCACTGGTCGCGAGATTGTTCAGTGTCTGCGGCACGTAATCGCGTTGCGAAAAAATACCCGCGTAAAGCACCTTTTTTTTTAATCCGGACGCACCGTCGGGGCCTAAGGCCAGTGCATCCATAATTTGATTGACCAGCAACCATTCTTTGGTCGCGTCTTTACCATCTGTGCAATAGGGGGATTGCATGAAGAGCTTCAGGCGGTGTTTTTCCTGTTTGGAAAATACGCGCAGTGTTGCCACCAATTCAGAATTAACCATGCCTTATTATTTGCTTCAAGGTAAAAATCGAAAAAAATGTAATAGGCGGATTGGGGGCGGTAGTACCAATTTTAAGCGTTAAAGTTATAGCAATATGCCCGAAAGTATCATAGTTCTCGATATCGTAAACGATCGCAATACCCCGGCAGAAACCGCACAACAGTGCGCCGGGTTGTCAACCTCCTATTTCAACCAGTCCGTTGACGCCAATGTGGCCTGTCTGCTTGGCTGGGCGCCCGGTGACTCCGAGCTTACCGGGCCGATCAAAGTTGGCGTAAGTGGCAAGGAATTCATTTTAAAATATGACGACACTGCACAAAAAGTCCTGCTTACCGGTATTTGTACCAGCGCATATGAGCCGTATTTCAGCATTCATGACAAAACCCTGGTGTATGATGATGGCGACACCCAATTTAATGCAGACTTTGTTTTGGTCGACGGTACAGAAATAGAGATCAGTATTGTGGCAACTGCCGACACGGCGATTACGGCCTACGAAGAATAAGCGGTGCACAAAAACAGGCCTGCCCCGGTCCCTTCCAGGTAAAAACGGAAAATAATGTAATTGCACGCGGGCCGGCACGGGCCGATCTTTGAACTGTCAAACAACTGCTCTAAGATTTGATTTGCTGGTTACCTCGAAGCCTGTTCGCCAAAAAACGCCACTCCAAACCAGTTTGATACACCCTGTTTAAGCCACTCCAGGAAATCCGGATAAACCCTACCGGTGGATTGCCGTTCGGCAATTCACCGGAAAAACTGAAAAGCGGCTGATATACTTTCAATTTCATTTTCTTCAAAATTGATCTGCCCCTTTCCGGAATGGGTAAAAGCCAACAAAGTAAAAAGTGAAAAAACTGTAATTGCAAGCACTAGGGCAGTGCCCGTACCTTTGAACCATCAAAACAGAAGACGAAGAATCGTGCCTTGATCTGCTCAAAACCTGTTCGCCAAAAAACGCCACTCCAAACCAGTATGATAGGCCCTGTTTAAACTGCTCCAGAAAATCCCGATAAACCCTGCCGGTGAATTGCCTTTTGGCAACTCACCGGAAAAACTGAAAAGCGGCTGATAAACTTTTTACTCCGGCGTAATGCCGGAGTAAGCCGGCAGGCTTAAAAATCTGCCGATGCCAAACCCAGCCCTGACACATCACTACGGAAAACGAATATGAGAGCCGGCGAAGCTTGTCTTCGACCGGCTGTTGTATTTGGCGCTGGCGTTTTAACCAGGCAACTTTCCAAAACGCTCTTCCAGCACCCTTGCCCGGTATTGAAAAATCTGTTCAATCTGCCGGCGTACAAACAAACGGTGCGCAATCCGGCCGAGCAAACCCAGCGGTAGTTTGTAATGCAGCAGGTCGGTCATTTCCACGCCGTGAGGAACAGCTCTGAAGTGATGCTCATGATGCCAAATGGCATAAGGTCCCACACGCTGTTCATCCACGAAAAAGGCTTTTTCCCGAACATGCGTAATTTCAGTCATCCAGAACAACGGAATGCCTAAAACCGGCTTAACGGTGTAACAAATAATTTGCCCGGGATAGGTCGTTTCCAGTCCTTCAGGATCCGACTTGATTTCAAAACCAAGATGTGGTGGTGTGATCGCACGCAGGTTTTGCGGTGAGGAGAAGAATTCCCAGGCCTGATCGAGCGATATCGGTAATTGCAGGGTGTATTTCAGCGAGTAGACGGCCATTTTGTTTTGGGCATCAAAACAGCGGCTATGGGAAAAAAGTTGCCGGTATCCGGCAACAGCGCATGCAGGATACCGGCAGGGGGTGCCCTAAGGTTTACATATTTTCCGGAATAAACTTATCCAACTTATCCGGGTACTCTTTTTTATATTCATAATTCAGAATATCGTAGGTAGTCACAATACCTACCAATTCATGTTTGTCATTCACGATTGGGACAGCGTGAAACAAGTGCTCCATCAAAACCTCGGCTGCGGCGCCGATGTGTTGGTCCGGTTCAAGAGTAGCCAGATGCGTAGTCATCACTTCGCTCACCCGCATATCCTGATACGCCACGGCAGAGAGGCCAAGTTTGAAAATATCCCAGGAAGTGACCAGCCCTACCAGCTTTTTATCCTCCACAATGGGTAGGTGGTGAATACGTTTGGTCATAAAAATTTCCCGCGCATCCCCGAGTGTATTATTGGGCTTTAAGGTGACTACGTTCGCAGTCATGATCGTGTGTAATGCTTCGTTCATCATAGGCTATGTACAAATTTTAAAGGCCAAACGTGAAATAGTATCTCAAATAATTAATGTTGCTCGAATGTAGCAGGCTTCTTGTGATTCTCCAAAAAATTTGCCAGCCACTTGGTTAAATTAACGGTATTGACGGCTCACTTGCCTAATTCCCTGGCCCGGTCAAGGGCGGCCTGTGCGCCTGCGACAATGTCTTCGTGCAGGGCTGTTTCCTCAAAAACACGCAAAGCAGCCTCGGTTGTCCCGCCTTTGCTCGCCACTTTTTTTATCCAGGATTCGCAGGATTGATCGGCTTTGTTGTACAAATCCACCGCGCCGGTAAATGTTTGGCCAACCAAAAGTTCCGCCTCCGAATCGCTGAATCCCATCTGCCGTGCCGCCTGGATCATGGCATTCATAAAAAAATAAACGTACGCGGGCCCTGAGCCCGAAATCGCAGTGGCGGCATCCAGCATGGCCTCCTGTTCCACGTACAGGGTTTTTCCTGTTGTGTTTATCAGATTTTGCACCATGACCAGCTCAATGCGGGTAACAGCCTCCGTACTGGTAAACACCGTGACGCCCGCACCGATCTGAGCCGGCAAATTGGGCATGGCGCGAACAATTTTTTCTACACCGAGTGCCTCGGAAACAGCGCCGGTCTGAATACCCGCCATTATGCTCAGGAAAACCTGGGAGGGGTCAACCAAATCCCGTATCTGCGCAAATAGCACAGCTGCATCCTGGGGTTTTACAGCCAGAATAACCAGGTCGGCTTCAGCGGCACATAAACGCGGGTCGCTAAAAAATAGGCCTTCCTGGACCTGACTCAACTGATTGGCTTTTTCAAATGTGCGGCACAGGATCATCAGTTGATCCGGCTTGACGATCCGGCTGCGCAAAAAACTCTGAGCATACGTAAGCCCCATGTTACCACCGCCGATTATGAGAATTTTCATACTGTATGTTGAAACGTGCAGGAATAAACGAAGTGCCAAAGATGCTTTTTTACGCCGAGCCAAACACCTGCGGAAACTAATTTTAATCCATGCCGGTTAAGAAATACAGTACGCTTTCAAATCCTGCCCATGCATCCCTTTATTTTCGTAAACAATGCAATCAACCTGACGCCTTTTTTGGCAGAAGACAAACATTACCTGGTGCAATATCTCAACGACCCGGTAATTCGCCGCGACACGTTGCGGATACCAATCCCTTACACCGATGAAGCGGCCGCGAGCTGGTTGATAACAGTTGCCGAAAACCGCGAGAAGCTCGGCATGGAAGCCAATTGGGTAATTCGCCATCATAAAAACGGTTTTCTGGGTAGCATTGGCAGGGCATTGATAAACAACGGTGAAAGCCATCTTGATGAAATCGGGTATTGGTTGGCGGCTCCTTTTCGCGGCCAGGGCATCATGACAGCCGTTGTCCAGGCCTACTCCACCTGGTTGTTCGATCAGCACCCCGATCTGGTTCGAATTGAGGCCAATGTGTTCCCCCACAACCCCGCATCGGTGCGTGTTTTGGAAAAAGCCGGATTTGAACGCGAGGGGTATTCCCGCAAACTCCATTGTAAAAACGGCGTCTTTTTGGATTCGATCCGGATGGCTAAAATTCGGGAGTAAGCGGGGCTATCGTTTGGCCACCACCATTTTTTTCTGAACCAATCCATCGCCGTACAGCACTTGCAACCAGTACAGGCCTGCCGGTTGCGGCCCGAAATCGAGGGCCAGGCGCAACGGGCCTGCCGGCAGATCGAAACTTCGCCGTTCCACCGGTTGCCCGTTCGCATGGAACAGCCCGACCTGCAACGGCCCGCCGCCAAATTGTTCCCATGCTAATTGAAATGCTCCACCTGAAGGGTTCGGCAGGAGTACAATGGATTCAGCGCCAGACGGTTCATGATTTTTCACCAGGGAAGAATCCACAACAACGGTCACCGGTACCCTGTCACTCAGGCATTCCCGACCCGGAAAATCAACTTCCCAGTCGAAAAAATAGTAGTACCGGTTGGCGCCGAAACTCGAGCCGGTAATACTCAAATAGCCCGGTATCACGTACGGGTATTGTACCCCCTGGTCACTGCGGCGCAATTGCGGGCCGTTGCTGAGCAGCACCTGTTGGTTTACAGCAATATCGGTGGTCAGCCGGAGCCCGGCGCCCGGTTCAATATCCATATTCAACGCCAGCACGCTTGTTCCGGCGGGGATATCGATCTCCACGCTTTGCAGGGTTTCATCGAAAGCGTTGCGCAGGTCGATTTTTCGCAAACCCGGCGTATTCGTATACACTTTCACCCGGGACAGGCGGAAGGGGGCATAACAATCGAACACAATATCGCCATTGGTTTGCGGGCTGGCAAAATTGCCGCCCTGATGGTTCGTCATACCTGTAAACTGGTTGGGCTGATCGTAAATCGCATTGTTGGCCACCCAATAGGTTGTCGACATCTGGAGGGGCGGGGTTTCAAACGGGTTGCCGGTAAACAGGGCCGTACCGCCGGTGTCTGTGGCATACCATATCAGGGTATCCCCGCTGGCGCTCAAGGTGGCAACCGAGCCCACGGCAACGGTATCCGGCACCGGAACCGGCAAGGGCGCATCCAACACGGTGACCGTTACCGGAAGCGAACTGAATTGGGCACAAAGGCCCTGCGTGGTTACCGTGTAAGTCCCCGGTGTTTCAACAACAATGGATGCCGTAGTATCGCCCGTGGTCCACAAATACCCGGCAGCCGGCGAGGCAGTCAGTTCCACGGCGCCGCCCACGCAAAAAACGGTGTCGCCAATTGCTGTGACAACCGGAATTTCTTCCGGATCGACGACCACTGTCACCACATTGGAAACCGCCGTGCAACCTTCCGCAGTCGTCACCGTTACCACATATTGCCCGGCGGCGCTGACTACAATCTGTGCATCCGGCGCACCGGTGCTCCAATTGAATGCCGTAAATATTTCCGGCGCCCGAATCGTTAGGCTGTCACCGCTGCAGAATGTCGTACTGCCGTCTGCCACTGCAAAAACCGGCGGAATAACACACCTTGCTTCCTCCACCGTCAGGTATTGGTCAACCTCCGGCGCAACCAGGGAATCCACAATACCGGAAGGCCAGTGTATGTGCACCGAATCAATTTCGGTAAGTTGCCCCATTCCAAAATGAATTTGTGTAGAATTCATTATCCCGTAGCTCTCCCCGGAGCGGACCTCACGTACCTGAATGCCCAATGCGCTGTACAGGTACACTTTTGCGCCGATCGCGCTGCGATTGCTCTGAACACCCCGCAGGTTTAGTCCAAAAAAATGATTGGCATTGCCGTCGTTGAACCACAATGCATCCGGAGTGGAGCTCGGTTCGGTATAAATATTTGCATACCCGGCATAGATATCCTGAAAGCCGTCGTGGTTCAAATCGCCCAAGGCAAACGATTCCATATTTGCCTGATCCAGAATCTGCGTATTGGTAAATGTTTTATCGCCATTATTCCGGAAAAGGTAATGGTCGGTTCCGGCAATCAGCAGATCAACATACCCGTCATTATCAAAATCGCGGAACACTCCCTGGATCGGCAATCCCCCGATGGCATTGCGCAAACCTGCCGATTCCGTAATATCGGTAAAATGCCCGGCGCCGCCATTTTCCAGCAGCTGGCTGGAAACGTCATGGTTGGTTACCAAACAATCGAAGTCGCCGTCGTTGTCGATATCGCCGAAATCAGCGGTCCAGCTTTGCGCGCCGATGCGTAATCCGGCCAGATTAGCAGTATCCTGCGTGTAGGTTCCGTCGCCGTTATTCAGGAAAAGTTGGTTGATCCGGCGGCCATCGGTGGCGCTGTTGACCCCGGTGCGGCATTTGGCAATGTACAGGTCGAGGTCGCCGTCGTTGTCCACATCACTCCAAACGGAGCCGTAATTACCCGAATTATCAGAGGCAGGAACGGTCGTCAGGTCAATTGTTTGCGGCGCATAAACCAGGGCGCCCAAACCGTCATTTAAAAAAATACGCGCTTCGGCATCGTCGTGGCAAACAAAGGCATCAACCCAGCCGTCGTTGTTGATATCCGCAAAATTGACGCCCTGCACAAAGGTTCCGGGCTCGTCCAGGGAAACCAGGCTGAAGGCCGTGCCATCGGCATTCCCCCGGATTATTTTGATGCCATCGTAATACCCGCCGGTAAGGATATCCGGAACACCGTTGTTGTCAACGTCCGCCACACAAATCCCCCACTGGCTGTCGCTCAGCAGGTTGAGGCTGGGTTGGTGGCGGAAGGTTTCGCCCGGCCCGGTCTGGTATTCCACTGCAAGCAGATATCCCTGGTTCATGCGCACAATATCATCGCGACCATCGCCATTCATGTCCAGCACGGCTATTGCCACACCGCTGTAGTGTTTTTCCGGACTGAGTAATTGGGTTTGTTTGGTAAATGAAATTTGTGCAAAAAGCCCGGTTTGAACCAGCAGGCAACAAACATTCAGGAGTACATTTCTAAAAGTCATGGCGGAAAATTGGTAAAATGTTTTTGGAAAAAAATCTGCACAAGGTAGAGGCTGCCAGCTGTTTGCTGTATTCAGGAACTGTACCTTCTGTCAGCCAACGGCAAAAAGCCGATTCCAGACTAGCCCCGCTGTGCGGCAAGCAGGTACAACACCGCCATGCGGATAGCGACGCCGTTTTCGACTTGTGTTAAAATTATGCTTTGTTTGCTGTCGGCCACGTCGGAGGTAAGTTCCACTCCGCGGTTGATCGGGCCGGGGTGCATAACCACGATTTCCCGGTCGAGGCGGTCGAGCATTTCCCGGGTAATTCCGAAATACTGATGGTATTCGCGCAGGCTGGGGAAAAAGCGGATATCCTGCCGTTCCATTTGAATGCGCAGTACATTGGCCACGTCGCACCAGCGCAGGGTTTCCTGAACATCGTACGACACTTCCACACCGAGCTCGGCGTAATACTTGGGGATCAGGGTAGGCGGACCGCACACGCGGACTTTAGCGCCCAGTTTCAGCAGGCAGAACACATTGCTGAGCGCGACCCGGCTGTGCAGAATATCGCCGATGATCGCCACTTTTTTGCCGGCCACATCGCCGAGTTTTTCACGGATGGAAAAGGCATCGAGCAAGGCCTGGGTCGGGTGCTCATGGGTACCGTCGCCTGCATTGATGATATTGGCCGGGATGCGTCCGGCGAGGTACACACAGGCGCCGGGGGCGGGATGCCGCATGACCACCATGTCGACTTTCATGGCCAGAATATTATTCACCGTATCGAGCAGTGTTTCACCCTTGCTTACACTGGACGAGGAGGCGGAGAAGTTGACGGTGTCGGCGCTGAGTCGTTTTTCAGCCAGTTCGAACGAAACCCGGGTGCGGGTGCTGCTTTCGAAAAAGAGATTGGCGACAGTGATGTCGCGCAAGGACGGCACTTTTTTAATGGGCCGGTTAATCACCTCTTTAAAATTGTCGGCCGTTTCGAAGATGAGCTGAATGTCGGCTTCGGTTATATTTTTTATGCCGATCAGGTGGCGCGTGGAGATTCGCTTCATGGCTCTTTTTTGTCAAAAAATAAAACTTCGTCGGCTCCGTGAATTTCTTCCCAATGCACTTTCACATAGGCTTCGTCGAGGGCATCTACCACCAGGCCGGTATAATCGGCCTGAATGGGCAGGTGGCGGTTAAACCGGCGATCGACGAGCACCAGCAGTTCCACCACATCGGGCCGGCCGTAGTGCTGAAGGGCAGCCAGGGCAGCCTGGATGGTTCGTCCGGTGTACAGCACATCGTCGACCAACAGTACTTTTTTCCCTTTGACGATAAAATCCATTTCATTGGGATAGGGCGCCAGGACCTTGTCGCTCATCCGGAAATCGTCGCGGTAAAACGTAATATCCAGGCGGCCGTATTGAATTTCGGTATTCCCGGTGAGCGCTTGCAGGCGTTCGTGAATGCGGTCGGACAGCGCCACACCGCGGGGCTGGATGCCAATGACGCAGGCATCGGAAAAATCCCCCCAGTCTTCGATCAGCTGGCTGCACAAGCGCTCGATAGTCAATCGAAAGCGCGCGCTGTTGAGTAAAACTTTTCCGTGTTGCATGCTTAAAAAATTCGGTTGGCGGCCTGGCGGCAGGCAGTAAATTTTGGTGGGCAAATATAGGCGCAAAGCCGGAAAGCGGCAGCACCGTGCATTGAGAACATTTTAACGTTCCATTAATCCGGGTCAATTAAACCCGGTGCCGGCAGGTCCGTCTATGGAAGCGATTTCCAAACCGGTTGGAAAAACACCAGCATCTGGTGCTTTCACTTGAACACACACTACTTTTTAACCAGACTAAACGTTTATTTAAAAATGAAACAGTCCTTTTTTCTGATAGCGGCCCTTTTGATGGGTATTGCTTTATTTCAATCCTGCAAAAAGTCGGAAAATTCCGATCTCGACGTCTTGACTTCCGAAGACATTGCCACCAATGAAGACTTTTCCGAAGAAATTGATTTCGCCGTGGATATTGCCATTGAAGAACGCGGCGGCGGCAGCACCTGCCCGACAGTAACGCTGGCACAACCCTGGGGCACCTGGCCCAACACAATCACGATCGATTACGGCCCCGATGGCTGCACCGGCCCGAACGGCGACCATTTTCTGAAAGGAAAAATCATCATTGAGCAAAGCGCCGGCATGTTCACGGCAGGCGCCGAACGCACCAAAACATTTGACAATTTCTTTATCGACGACGTGCAAATCAGCGGCGCAAAATCCTGGAAAAACAACGGCCTGGATGCCAGCGGCAACTGGTCGTACACCAAAACGGCCACCAATATGGTGTTGAGTTACCCGGACGGTACCTCAACAACCTGGAACCACACGCACACCAGCACCTTGGTTGAAGGCGCCACGACGCTGACGCACTGGGACAACGTGTGGAGCACCACGGGGAGTTCGTCGGGCACCAACCGCAATGGGGTGAATTACACTGCCACGATTGTCGAACCGTTGATCAAAAAGGCTGTCTGCCGCTGGATTTCAACAGGTGTACTGGAGGTAAGCCGCGATGGTCAGACCGCCTCGCTCGATTTCGGAAACGGCACCTGCGATCGTTTCGGTACGCTGACGCTACCCAACGGCGATACGCATATCATTAAATTGCGGAAGTAGGCAACCATCAATTTACGATTTTCGAATTACGATTATTGGCTTCACTTAAAAAAGGAACATTTCAACTTTTCACTGGACGCAATAATCGTAAATCGTAAATCGTAAATCGTAAATCGTAAATCAGTTTAACGTGGGGATTTGCACCAACCATCGGCTGCAAATCCCCACTGTTTTTTATTGCTCCACCTTGGTGAGTTCCGAGCGGCTTTCCACGTTGCCCTTCCGGTCGTAGTTGACCGTCTTGACCATGCCTACTTCGGGTGCATACCAGAATTCGGAGCGCATGGTGCGTGTGCCCATGAGTTTGTATTCAAAATCGTAGCTGATTTTCAGGCAGGTGTAGGTACCCGCCGCTGTAGTGACGGACTCCCGTGCTTCTACCTTCCGGTTTTTGATTTGATACCGGTTGTTCATCAGTTGAATTCCGCCCATGCGCATAGTCATCTCCATTTCGGCGTCGGGCAGCGTTTGCCCGGGCTGCATATCGGGCGGGTAAGTCAGGTCGGTTCCCGTCATTTCCAACTCCACCTGCGGCGACTGCTGCCCCCCGGCTTGTTGCGGGATCATGGAGCGCATATCCACATAGATCACGCCTTGGAAACACTTCATGGGGTAACTCATTTCAGTAACCTGTTTGGCTTTGGCATCGGTCGTCGTCAGGTTGATCGTGGCGATCAGCGTATCCGACTTTTCCTCCAGGCTGCTGACCCGGTGGGTAAGAACGCCCTCCACCTTGTCTTTTTTATTGTAGTTCGTGTACTCCAGGCTTACGCCTTCCTTGAAGTAGCCGTACATAGTGGCGCAATCCTGTGCGGCGAGTGACGCAGACAGGGCAAGGAGCAGTGCCGGCAACGTTGTTTTTAGCATGATTAATCGCGTTTTTGAGTGAAACCGTAGTACGGCCAAAGGTAGCATTGTCTGCCGAAACCGGTAAAACCCAGGTGAACATTGCTACAGTTTGGCCCGTTCTATTTACAGGGTTGTCCCCTAATTTTTTCACAAAACTATTTCCGAATGTTTTTTAATCTTGAAAACTTTAATGCTTTGAAAAACAGGCAAGCAGGCACCATCCCCTGTGTTTCCATTTATATTCCTACCCATCGGGCAGGTCATGTCCAGGAGGATAAGATCCGCTTCAAAAATGCGCTTGCCGAGGTTAAGTCCAAACTTCAAACCAAAGCCGGTATGCACGAACGGGAAGCAGAGGGCATGCTGAAGCCAGCCTACGATCTGTTAAATCTCGACAGCCTGTGGTTTCGGCTCTCGGATGGGTTGGCTGTTTTTATCGGGCAGGATTTGTTCGAATATTACCCGGTACCGATCGATCTGAATCCGCTGAATTATGTCAGCGATCAATTCTATCTATTGCCGCTCCTGCCCTTGCTGAACCGAAAAGACCGGTTTTTCCTGTTAGCGCTCAGCCGGGGTGACGTGCGTTTTTTTGAAGGACACCAGTACAGTATTACCCCTGTAAAAATCAGCGACCTGGTACCTGAAAACATACAAGCCGCCCTGGCATTGGAGGACCCGGAAAAGTCGCTGCAAATGCGAAATGCCGGACCGGGTGGCGCTTCGGTGTTTCACGGGCATGGTTTACATAAAGACCAGCAAAACTGGCAGGTCGAAAAATATTGCCGCATGGTCGACGATGGGCTGATGACCATGTTGCACGATGAAAATGCGCCGATGCTGCTGGCTGCTGTAGATGAACTGGCGAGTGTTTACCAGAAAGTTTCCAGGTATACGCACGTATTGGATGCGCACGTTAGCGGGAACCCGGAGAATGATGACCCGGTATTGTTGCACGAAAAAGCCTGGGGTAAAATGCAGGCCTATTTTCAAAAAGACCTCATACAACAGCAAGCGCAATTTGAGACAGCGCAGGCCAAGGGGCAAGGCACTTCGTCGTTGAAGGAGCTCGTTCCGGCAGCAGTGCACGGACGAGTGGAAACGTTATTTATAGAGAAAAATACTCCCCTGTGCTGGGGTGCTTACAACGAAAACACCAACACCGTCAGCCTGCACGATACGCCGGGACCCGCTTCGGTGTGCCTGCACAACCTGGCTGCGGTACGCGCCTTCGACCAGGGTGGCACCGTAGTTCAGGTCGATGATGACGGGCAACATTCGGCCAAGGTAGCTTCGCCGCCGATGCGCGCTGTTTTCAGGTATTGAAAAAGCCCTGAGGGGCAGGGTAAACACATCAAAATCACGGGCGACCTCGGAGAGGTCCGTTGCATTTTGATGCGTTTGCCCTGAGCCCTGAGGGGTAAAAAAAACAGCCATTGCACTATGATTCCTGTTCAACCGGAACATAGGATTTTAGCATGGCTTTTATTTGTGAAATCGCCAGGATAATTTTCGATTTATGCCGGTTGAGCAAGTCAATGGTTTGTTGCGGCATATCGCGATGCTGCCTGAGTACCGCGTCATAGTCTTCCACTGCCTGTTCTTCGCCGCGCAGGCATTCTTCCAGCATAGCCAAGGGATCATTATTGGTAATTTCTCCGCGCAAGTCGATCCAGACCCGGTGCAATTCACCCAGGGCAGTAGTGCCATCTTCGGGTGTACCGCCCAGCCGCCGTATTTCCATATCCAATTGATTGGAAAACATTTGGCGTTGTACGGAATAGTCGAGCATCCATTTGCTCAATTCGTTGAGATTAATATGATTGGAAGCTTCCACATAGCCTTTTTGGGCATCTCTGTTACGGGATAAAAGATCATTCAGCCCTTGTATCAAGGCTGCCGAATGATTTATTACTGCTTTTGAAACGTTCATAACTGTATAAATTTTATTGATTAAAATTAGAAATGGTTTTTGTCTTATTGGTTTCCATGTTGAGCGGGATCGTATTGTTTTTATAGGGTTTTACTTCTAAAATTTCTGCCGGCAGGTAGAAGCCTTCTTTTTCCAGTGCTTCTAATACATTTTCGATAACCGCATTTTTTACTTCCTTGCCGACAACCTTTTGATCAAATGTGTCGATCCAGAAGTACACGGTCATATTCAAGGTGCTGGCCGCCAGGTTGCTGATCATAATATTGGGCAATTTGTCGTTGGATTCCAACACGTTAGGGGTGTTCCGGACTGCCTTGAGGATAAGTTCCGCAGCCCGGCTGAAGTCGGCCCCATAGTCGAGTCCGATGGTAAATTCAAGGCGAAGGAATCCGTCGATGGTATAATTGATCACCGGGTTTTTCACCACCATAGCATTGGGAATATAGATGTCTTTTCCGTCGAGTGTTTTTATCTGGGTATCGCGCAAATTCAGCATCACCACATTCCCCTTATGGCTATTCAGTTCCACGATATCGCCTACCCGGAACGGCCGTTTGAATGCCAGGACCACTCCTGCCAGAAAATTTTCGCCGATATCCTTAAAGGCAAAGCCAAGAATGAAGGCGCCAACACCGGCCGTACTTAAAATACCAACTGCCATAGCGCCCAGGCCTACAATTTGCAGAAACATCATAACCGCCAGTATTATGACCGCCGTACCGATAAGCCGGGCAATAAACCGGGCCAGCAGCGGATCATCCATCCGACCGGTGAGCCGGCGTAATGAAAAACGGCGCAGGGTATTTGCTACGGCGATCAAGGCCAGAAACACGAGCAGGCCTATCGCAAGTTTGGGCAGCAGTGCTACAAAGCCGTCGTAATATGCCTGACAGTTTTTCCACAGGTCATTCAAAAAGGTATCCATAAGTCAAAAAAGTTACAGGAGCAGCCACAATCGGTGGTCTCCATTGGAACAAATGAAAGCGGTGTTTCCCGGCTTATCCGGCGCGCTTTTCTTCCAGGCTGTTGTTGAAAAAATTGGCGATAGAAAGAATAATCGAGAGCGCGATGGCCCAAATCAGCCCGTTGACATTAAATCCGTCGAGCAGCCAGTCGGCCAGCAAAACCATGGCGCCGTTGATCACCAATAGGAAGAGGCCGAGTGTCAGGATTGTTATCGGGAGTGTGAGCAGGACCAGGACAGGGCGGATCAGAAAATTCACCACCGCCAGCAAAAGTGCAGCTACCACTGCCTCGCCGTATCCGGCAACCTGGATTCCGGAGAAAACAGCGGCGCAGGCATAAATGACGAGTCCATTGATCAGAAGGGCAATCAGAAAACGCATAGGAACGGATTTAGGTGACCAAATAAGGCATTAAGATAGGATGAATGTTGCCTCGAATTTGAATAAAGCACGATAATAAACTATCCGGTTACCTCCGTACGATCCAAAATTTTCACGCCATCCATAAAGGTAATCAACGGCATATCCGCATAGGTGCCATAGGAAGAAATGATAGTGCCTTTTTCCCCGTCGTCACATTGAATGGCAAAAACAACAGACATATCAGACGGGTTGCTTTTGCCTTCAAACCGGTGGTATTCCACAATGCGGAGTGCATGCGAACTATATGATTTGCCCGATTCCAGGCACTGCAGCGCCTTTCCTTCCAGTTTGAAACTGCTTTCAAAGCCCTTTTCTTTTAATTGATCAAGGACATCAATCAGGGTGATGTTTTTTGAATTTGTCATAGCGTCGCGTCGGGTTTAGTATGAAAAAATAGATCGCCTAGCGCGTATCGGAGCGTCGTTTTCCCTTCAGATATTGGAGCCAGATAAAGGTGCCCACCAGACCAAATACCAGCACTTCAAAGAAAATAGCGCCGCTGGTTACCAAAAAGGTGCCGGGAGATTCGATAGCAAGATTGAATTTATTAAAGGCCCACTCCGGATTGAGCAGGCTAACGACGATGTTGATTGCAATGAGCGTGAGCCCACTGATAAATGTGGTAAGGACACCGAGCAAAATACCGTTTTGAAAAAAGGTTTTACCCGGGATCATTTGTCGGAAGCGGACAAGCCCCCAACCAAGAATGCCGACCAGAATCAAGTATTTGAAAAACTTCAGCACAATAGTACCATCAAAGCCAAATACTTGAAGCGCCACTAAATATACGCCCATAAAAAAACCGGCAGATAGTCCGCCAAGAGTGGCCATGGGGTAAATACTGTTTCGGATTGGTCGGTAAACGGGGACTTTGGCCCTGGCATCAATGCCGGTCAACTCATTACCGGTACGCTGTTCTTCTATCTTTTCTTCTATGATCTTCATGTTATTTCTGTATCAATTTTTATTATACTTGAAGTAAGGTGGTTTGCGAACGTGATGACGCCGGGCGTATTGTCGGCGTGACTTCGAGTCTAATGTCGTCAACTTAAAGTATTTGGGTGGGTGAACACTTTTGACTTTTCAAATTAGACTTTTCAAATTTGACTTAAAAGGAACTTCCCGAACTGATATTGCTCTTGAAGAAGTCAAAAGTTCAATTTGAAAAGTCAAATTTGAAAAGTGTCTACCTCCTCTGATTTCTTAAATTGACGACATTAGACTTCGAGTCACGCCGACAATAGACGAACCGCCTCCGATTTTTCGCAAACCACTTTCCACCGGGTATAGTTTGGCCGGATCGTATGAACCGGCTAAACAGCCTGAAAAACGCTTGCGTTGATCAGGTCATTACCATTTCAACTTTCCGGACTGCCCAGGCGTCGAGCATCCACGATGATTTCTCCAGGTCGGAAAGGAACCCGCCAATGAGGTCGATGGTCCCTTCGTCATTCGCCTTTCCGGCTGTCCGGATCACGTCGCGCATACAGTCAATCAGGATTTTATGGTTTTCAAGGACCGTCATAACCATTTGGTGGTCGGTTTCGACATCGCGGCCCTCCTGCACTTTTGCGATTTTCAGGTAACTGGAAAGCAAACTCATCGGTTTGCCGTGCAGGGTCAGGATACGTTCGGCAATGGCGTCGATCTTGATCCGGGCATCGGTATACAGGGTTTCAAATTTTGAATGCAGATCAAAGAAATTTTCTCCTTGCACGTTCCAATGAAAATTGCGCAGGTTTTGATAATAAATCTGGTAATCAGCCAATAGTTGATTCAGGTTTTTTACCGTTGCGGCAAGTTCATTTTTATTTAATCCGTGGTAATTCATGTTTGCAGTTTTTAACTATTCAATTATATTTTATCCTTGCGGCGTTTACAAAATCAATAGTATTCAATAGTATAATTAAATACCAAGATTGTAAAAAGCCATTTGAAGATATAACGGGCACCTCCTGCGTATGTTCAATTCGCCGGATTGTCAGGCGGAAACCCGGGAAGGGGTTTCGTACACATGAAATATAAGGGTGACGATAATAAACGGAAGTTTACCTGACTAGAACCCTTCTCAAAACTACCTGCCGGGCTGAAATACTATTTAGTATAGTCATACCGGCTGATACCCAACTTTTGCATCCGGGAATAAAGCGTTTTATCGTGCATGCCCAGCAGGCTGGCAGCGCCGCCTTTACCGGTAATTTGGCCGTTTGAGCGGCGCAGCGCATCGAGAATATGCTCCCGTTGCATGGCATCCATTGTTTTGAACACGGTTTTCCCTCCGGACCTCGATTTTTTAAATTGGAAACCGGCGGCAAGCGATTTCCCGGGCGATAGAATGACAGCGCGTTCGATCAGGTTTTCCAATTCGCGTACATTTCCGGGAAACTCATACTCTTCCAGTATTTTTAGCACCGAGGGCGCGATCTCTTCGATATGCTTGCCCAGTTTTTTATTGTATTTTTCAATAAAATGCCGAACCAGCGGAACGATATCTTCCTTCCGCTCGCGCAGGGGAATATTGAAGATCGGAAACACATTCAGGCGATAGTACAGGTCTTCCCGGAATTTGCCGCGCCTGACCTGTTCTTCCAGGTTGCGGTTGGTGGCCGCGATCACCCGGACATCTACGGTTTTCGGTTCGGTGCTTCCAAGCGGCTCAAAGGTCCCTTCCTGCAACACACGCAGGAGTTTTACCTGGAGGTCGAGCGGCAGTTCGCCGATCTCATCCAGGAAAATCGTGCCCCGGTGCGCCCGTTCAAACCGACCGGGTTTGCGTTGATATGCGCCGGTAAATGCGCCTTTTTCGTACCCAAACAGTTCACTCTCAATCAGGTTTTCAGGCAAAGCACCACAATCTACTTTGATCATCGGCCGTTCGCTGCGACCGCTCAGCCGGTG
The DNA here is from genome assembly GCA_016716135.1 of Lewinellaceae bacterium. Taxonomy (GTDB): domain Bacteria; phylum Bacteroidota; class Bacteroidia; order Chitinophagales; family Saprospiraceae; genus M3007. The sequence goes on from JADJWX010000007.1 coordinate 31,372, forward strand.
GATGGCTTTGGCGATAAGTTCTTTCCCCGTTCCCGTTTCGCCCAAAATCAGCACCGTGGCGTTTGTATCGGCGACCTGGTGTATTTGCCGGAGCACATTTTTATAATTGGGGCTCTGGCTGATAATATTTGTGGGGCCCTGCTCGATCTGGATTTCTTCCTTTAACAGGATATTTTCTTCTTCCAATTGCCGGTGCAGCGCCTCGATCTCATCCAGGCGGTTTTGTAAAACCTGCTCCATTTTTTTCTTTTTTCGAAGGTCGGAAGCAAAAGCCAGGTTGTATTCCCGGCCTTTGTATTTCAGGTAATTCAAATGCAGCATAACGGGAATCCATTCGCCGGATTTGGTTTTCCGGATCACTTCCAATTCGAGTGTGCCTTCTTGCTTTAGTTTGCGCCAACGATTTTCCCAGGCTGCCACGCTGAGTTCGGGCTCCAGATCGGCAAGTTGCATGTTTTGCAATTCACTGATCGAATACCCCAATTTTTCACAAAAGGCTTTATTGGCATAAATAAATCGTCCGTCGGGTTGCAGCCAATAAATCATTTGACTCGTATTGTCGATAGAATACTGCATAAGGCGCCGGTCTTCCGTTCTGGCCTCCATACCGGCAGGCTCTTCAGCAAGGATACCCCAGGCCAACGGAGTTTCCCCGGATTGAACAGGCACCAACAAAATACGCAGAGCCAAACCGCCCACACCTGCGGGTGCCAAGGTGGCTTCCAGATAGTGACCTTGTTTTTCCTGCATACTTTTCCAACAGTTGCGCCATTCGAGCAGGTTTATTTGCGGCAGCAACTGGAAAACAGTTTTGGGTTCGAACTGCGCCTCGTGGTAGCCGGTTGCTCCGGCAAATTCGGCATTCAGGCCCTGAATATTGCCAGCTTCATCAATCCAGACCATACCATGCTGAATCAGTGCGGCGGCCTGATGCAGGTTGTCAAATTGGGTCTTGCGGAACGCTCGTTTAGCCATGACAATCGGTTGATCCCGGATATTTTTATTTTGAATGAGTTGTAGGTAAAATTAAAAAATTCTGTCTCAAATTTCAGACATTTTCTTAAATATAAGACAAAAAAAGCAAGGCGAAATCTCGCATTCAACTCATTTAGTGGCACTTAGGCGCATGGCATGGTGTTTGAACTTACAGGAACAGCATATTCCAAAAACAACATCCGGTTTAAGTCCCGCCGGATTTTTCAAAAATCAGCCTGCACTAAAATATGACAGCACTCGAATTCAATCGCCAGTATAGTAACCTGAAAGGCCTGCTTTTTTCCTTTGCCCTGAAACTGACTTCCAACCGGGAGGATGCCAAAGACGTTTTTCAGGAAACCCTGTTGCGTGCATTTGCAAACAAGCACCGCTTTACGCTTGGAACGAATTTCAAGGCCTGGATTACGACTATCCTGCACAACTGCTTCATCAACAATTATCGCCGCCAGCGCACCCGCAATAAGGTGGAACAACCCCTGGATCAAAACCTGGAGTTTGCCCTCAAAAAAGCCGTAATCAACGAAGGCCCCTCTCAACTTATGCTGGAAGAACTGGATCAGTTGTTCGAACAGCTGGATACCGTGCACCGGCTCCCGTTTGAACTGTTTTACACCGGCCATGAATACCGCGAAATAGCCGACATGCTGGAGTTGCCTGTAGGCACAGTAAAAAGCCGCATTTTTTTTGCCCGGAAGAAATTAAAAGCAATGATTTTAAATCGATACGGCAATACTGAATTCCGACGGGCCTGATCCGTCATTTTTCATCACCAAATTCTATTATGGAACAATACACTGCAATACAGGAAATAAAAACAGCTAATACAAAATACGATTTGCACGAAAACATCCCGGCTCGTTGGAGTCCGCGCATGTTTTCTACAGAACCCCTCGGGCTCGAAGAGTTGAATGCCTTGTTCGAAGCCGCCCGTTGGGCTGCCAGCTCGAATAACGAGCAACCCTGGCGTTTTATTTATGCCTTCAAGGGTACGCCGGCCTATGAAAAAATGGTGCGTTGCTTAAGTGATTTCAATAAAAAATGGGCGCGCAACGCGCCGGTGTTGCTGCTCACGGCAATCAAGGAAAAATTTGATTCCGGAAAATCAAACTACCATGCCCTGCACGACCTCGGCCTGGCCATGGGCAATATGACCCAAGAGGCGCAAAGCCGGAATATTGCCCTGCACCACATGGCCGGGGTCGACTGGCAAAAGGCGCAGGAAATATTTGGCGTGCCGGAAGATTATCATATCGCAACCGCCGTTGCCGTTGGTTTTTATGGTGGCGATGCGTCCGAATTGCCGGAGAACCTGGAAAAAATGGAACGCTCGCACCGGAAACGCCTTGCGTTGGAAGATATCGTTTTCAAAGGTTCCTGGCCTGCCAGATAGATCTACCCGATAGTGAACATCACCCTGCCAGGGCCGTTTTATACATAAAGCCTCTCAAAAAAAGAACGGACAAATCCGGGTTGCCTATGCTGTCGTCCAGACAGATGCACGTCGCCAGCTTTTTTTTTAGCCTATGCAACCGGTTGGCTCCACGCCTGACAAGCCCTGTTCCAGGGGTGCACAAATCCGAACACATAAATTAAAGCATTCCGGGTAAACCGAAAAGCCGTGGTCATCATGGCGTATACCATCCCGCCCGGAAGTCAACATATTTTTTAATCAATACAAATTTTAAAAATGAAGCATCTATCAATTTTCTTAAGATCCGTTGTATGCCTGGTATTTTGTTGGTTGACCTTGTCGCCGCTGGCGGCCCAACAGAGCCCGGCTACCGATAAAAATATAACCAGCAAAGTGGAAACCGAATTAACCTGGCAAATGAATGTTCCGGCCGATGATATTGATGTACAGACCAATGAAGGTATCGTCATGCTCGAAGGCCGCGTGGATAATTTATTGGCCAAGGAACGCGCCGCCAACGTAGCCGGCGCTATTCGAAATGTACGGGGTGTCGTCAACGAAATAAGCGTGATGCCGCCCTACGTCCCCAATGACAAGCTTGTTGCCGATATCACCCAGGCGCTGCTTGTCGACCCGGCTACCGATTCCTATGAAATACTGGTAAAAGCCAATATGGGAGACGTAACACTCAGCGGGACAGTGGAGTCATGGACCGAAAAAAACCTGTCGGAATATGTCGCCAAAAGTGTGCGTGGTGTAAAAAGTATAAAAAATGATATCGACGTGCGCTCGGTCGCCGACCGGCCCGACAATGAAATCAAAATGGATATCGAACAAGCCATCAGCAACGATATCCGGCTTTACCCGCGCACCGTAAACGTAAATGTGCGCAATGGCTACGTCACCCTGAGCGGAACCGTAGGCAGCTGGAATGACCTGCTGCTGGCGCGCAATCACTCGTGGGTTGCCGGCGTAGCGAATGTCGACTCAAAATTGCTCACAATCGATGCTTGGGCAGACAATTCCAATCTCCGCAACAAACGGTTTGTGATGCGCACCGACAAAGAGATCCGCAGCGCCGTCAACGATGCCTTGCTCTACGACCCGCGCGTACTCTCGTTTAAACCCGATATTTCTGTCGATGAGGGGGTGGTAACTTTAAGCGGGACGGTATCCAGCCTGAGCGCCAAGCGGGCTGCCGGCTCCGATGCCCAAAATGTAGTGGGCGTTGTGCTGGTTAAAAACAATTTGAAAGTTCGCCCGGCGAACGTACCGGCAGACAGCACCCTGCGCACCCGCGTAGACGATGCCTTGCATCGCAGCGCCGAAGTGGATCATTTGGCTGTGAATGTGGCCGCCCGTAATGGTAAAATTTATCTGAATGGCCTTGTGGATAACTATTTTGAATTGTATCGCGCTGAAGCGATTGCCGCTAATGTCAAAGGGGTAAAGGAGGTAGTGAATAATATCGGTGTGACCTACAGTAAAGACTATGGTTTTTACTATCCGAACGGCATTTTTGATCATTACTACCCAAGTCCGTTCACCCGGCCCGGCAGCTATTACAGTTATCCGCTTTCCGACGCACAAATCAAGGAAAACATCGAAGATGAGCTCTGGTGGTCGCCTTTTGTAAATGAATCGGACGTAACGGTGACCGTGCTCGGCAAAGTAGCCACGCTTACGGGCAGCATTGATTCCTGGAGAGAGCGAAATGCCGCTATTGAAAATGCCTATGAAGGCGGCGCTTATTCAGTGATTGATAAAATGTTTATTGATTACGGCACCAATTAATCACATTTAGTTTACTAGAACCCATCTCAAAACTACCTGTCGGGCCAAAATGGTGTCTATAAGTCGAATACTGCGTTAGTTTTTTCAACATAGAACACCGCTACGATTCAAAAAACTGCCTTGCCTTCGACTTCAATCCACTCATTTTGACTTCGACGCCAGTTTTGAGATGGGTTCTAAAAAGTATAAGCCACACACGTCCAGACCGGTCGGTGTGGCTTATTTAAATAAATAAAATAAAACCGCAATTATGAAAAACGTTAATCCGGACCTGTTGGAATATCAAAACGACACCAGTCGAGGGCGTATCTTTTTCCCGGTCCGCAATAATAAAAATGCCCAGTTACAATATAAAATCCACAATAAAGGGGATACGAAAGTCATAGAGTTCACCTATACCTTTGTGCCCGTAGCGTTACGACATATGGGTATTGGGAGCAAACTGGTCGAAGAAGGAATGCAGTTGGCAGAAACCAATAAATACAAGGTAATACCCTCCTGCCCATTTGTCGCAGCATACCTGGATAAGCATCCGGAATACCAACGCCTATGCACTGCTTATGGCTGAGCAGGGACCACCTCAAGCCGGAAATACTGTAACCCGCTATTAAAAAACCAGTACCGGGGTTTCTGTTTTCAGCAACAGTGTCCGGGTAACTTCATTGGAAAAAAACCGCTCAAAGACGCTGGTTTCCCGGAACGGGAAAGCGAGAATGTCGGTGTGGGAAAGTTCGGCGATCTCCAGAATATCTTTTGGCGCCAAACCGGGCATAAAGCGAAACTCCTGTTGTACTTCGAAGGGCAGGCTGCGTTTCATACGTTCGATAATTGCACCCACATCTGATTGAGATTCCGATTCCACCACGTTGGCAAGAAAAGCCACAACAAGCGCTGCGCTGAATGACCGGGCGAAAGATTTTAAAAAATGATATCCCGGTGTTTTTTTTCCATCCTGGTCCACAAGATCCGCCAGGTACATAATTCGGGAGATACCGGAATATCGGGCATTTTCAGGCACAAAAAGAACCGGGCAGGGTACTTGTGCAGCAATCGCCGTTTCTGCCGTACCTATAATATCATTCCACCAATTATGTGCATTGGTTTTAGGTGAAATAAGCAGTAACGGGCTGTGCTTTGAAGCCGACTCTTGCAACCGTTCGGTTTTATCGACCAGTTGATCGGCCAACATACCCGCCTCACATTCAAAACGGGTATTCGGGTAGATTGCTTTGATTTCGTCACAATATGCCTTTCCTCTGATTTCAATTTCTTTCAACCATCGGTCCAATAATTTACTTGACGCCACCGGACGCGCTCCCATTTCCGGAGCAACCGGCATAACTGGGTAATTATACACGCTATATAATAACAGAGGCAAATCCAACTTCCGGGCAATACCTACGGCAAAACGCACAGTGTTATCTTTTATATCGAAGGGATCTATATTCACTAATACCTGCTTTTTCATAATATTCTATATTTTAAAAAAAATAGAGTATTTATAAAACGGGGTAATAATCCGCATGTTCAAAGCAAACGATTGAACTTTGATACGTTTCCCTCCCGGATATTTTCCAGACATATTAAGGGCACCTCTAAATCCGGATATTTTCAATACATGTATTTCCGTATATATAATTGAACAATTGCACGATAAGTGCGTTCTATAAATAGAAGAATAAAAATCAATGACGCTTCTACGAAATCTAATATCATTTGTATATATTTTAATCATGGTTAAAGAAAAATCAAAAGAACTATACGACAAGGCGCTAAAATGGATATACCGGAAAAAGTTTTACGGCGTAAAAGCCAAGATCGAACCCTTTGATGCTCCGAAAACATTTCATCGCAAGCAGGATGATTCTACCTTCACTCCGGACATTACCGCGTTGCGCAACGAACGCAAGTCTTTCTTCGATATAGTGCTGAAAAAAGAAACCCGGAGGCGCCTGGCAGGCAAGTGGCAGCTCATGCAGGAACTGGCTTCCCGCAACGGCGGCAAACTCTACCTGTTCACCCCAAAAGGCCATCATGCCTTTGCTGAACGGGTGGTAGAAAAATACGGCCTCGAAGCCAACATTATCCGCCTTTTTTGAGTTTAATATATGCGTCACAGGCTTGCCGAATCGTACGCTGTTTTTGTGCATTCGGGCGCCCTGACCAACCGGACCCCTACCCTCCAGACCATACCCAATTTTTTTAATCTTTAAAACAGTTAACATTATGAAAAACAGTTCAAAAGTACTACTCGCTATGGGCGCCAGCGCCCTTGTCGGCGGGCTCGCAGGATATTACCTTAACTCAGATAACGGCCGAAAAGCCCGTAAAAGAGCGGTAAAAAACATCAGGAAAACAGCCAACGAAGCGACCGACAAAATCAACGACATGGCTGAAACCGCAAAAACAGCCATCGGCCAATTTGCCGGAGAGGCAAAAGCCTATATGAACACGATCACCGAGGCCGCAGGCGACACCCTTATGGCAGCAGAAGAGAAACTGGAAAAAGGCAAAGAAGCCGCCAAGGCCAAAGCCCAATCCCTTAAAAACGCCATCATGACCAACAGTGTGGAATCCTGATCACCGCATTCCATTCAACCTGACGAAGAACAGGCAGCCCTCCCCGGGTTGCCTGTTTTTTTTATCCGTCAAATGCCCTTCATGGAAAGCGACACCCGGCGTCGCTGCATATCCACCTCCACGACGCGCACCAGCACCTGCTGGTTTAATTTGACTACCGTAGCCGGGTCTTTGACAAACTTGTCGGCCAGCTGCGATACGTGTACCAGGCCGGTATCTTTTATACCGATATCGACAAAGGCGCCGAAGTTGGTAATGTTGGTCACGATGCCCGGAAGCACCATACCCGGACTCAAATCTTCGATGCTGCGTACATTGCCAAACTCAAAGGCCTGGGCAGTTCCGCGCGGATCGAGGCCGGGTTTTTCCAATTCTTTCAGGATGTCTTTCAGAGTGGGCAGACCCACATCGCCGCTTACGTAGCGCTGCAAATCCAGTTTTTGCCGCAGGCTGCGGTCGGCAATCAGGTCGGCCACCCTGCAGCCCAGGTCGCGGGCCATTTGTTCCACCAGGGCGTAGCGTTCGGGGTGCACCGCCGTGTTGTCGAGCGGATTTTCGGCGTTGCGGATGCGCAAAAAACCGGCGCTTTGCTCAAAAGCCTTGTCGCCCAGGCGCGGCACTTTTTTTAATTCGGCCCGGTGGCGAAACGCGCCGTTTTCAGCGCGAAAATTGACGATGTTTTGCGCCAGCACCGGCCCCAGCCCCGACACGTAGGTGAGCAGGTGCTTGGACGCCGTGTTTAGGTTGATGCCCACGCTGTTTACGCAGGATTCCACCGTGCGGTCGAGGCTTTCTTTTAGTTGCGTCTGGTTGACATCGTGCTGGTACTGCCCCACCCCGATGCTTTTCGGATCAATTTTAACCAGTTCGGCCAGTGGGTCCATGAGCCGGCGGCCTATGCTGACCGCGCCGCGCACGGTGACGTCTTCCTTCGGAAATTCCTCGCGGGCGGCTTCGGAAGCGGAGTAAATGGAAGCGCCGGCTTCATTCACCTGGAAAACTTCCACCGGACGCTGGAATTTTATTTTCCCTAAAAAATCCATCGTTTCACGGCCGGCAGTCCCGTTGCCCACGGCGATGGCTTCCACCTGAAAATCGTCGACCAGTTGCTCAATTGTCGACTGGCTTTCAAACACCTGGCGCTGGGGTTCGTGCGGGTAAATGGCGGTGTTTTTGAGCAAATTCCCGCTGGCATCGAGCACCACGATTTTGCAGCCGGTGCGAAAACCCGGATCGACCCCCAGCACGCGTTTTTCGCCCAGCGGCGCGGCCAGCAGCAGTTGGCGCAGGTTTTCGGCAAACACGCGAATGGCTTCCAGGTCGGCTTTTTCCTTGCTGGCGGCCCGAAACTCCGTTTCGATGCCCGGTTGAAGCAGGCGCTTGTAACTATCCTTTACCGCGATGCGCACCTGCTCCGCCGCTTCGCCGTAGCCACGCACGTACATCTTGTCGAGATCGGAAACGGCCCATTCCTCCTCCGGCGCGATGTTGATGCGGAGAAAACCTTCGTCTTCCCCGCGGCGCATGGCAAGCAGCCGGTGCGAAGGGCAGGTGGCGAGTTTTTCACTCCATTCGAAATAGTCGCGGTATTTGGCGGCTTCCGCCTCCTTGCCTTTGACCAATTTGGCAGCAATGACGGCGCCTTTTTCAAAATGCCGCCGCACGCGGTCGCGGGCCTGTTTGTCTTCGTTCAGCCATTCGGCGATGATGTCGCGGGCGCCTTGCAGGGCGTCTTCCACCGTGGGCACCTCGTCGGTAATGAATTGGGCGGCGAGTGTTTCCACCTCCCGGTCGCGTTGCTCAAATATGCGTTTGGCCAGCGACTCCAGCCCGCGTTCGATGGCCATGGAGGCACGGGTTTTGCGTTTGGGCCGGTACGGCAGGTACAAATCCTCCAGTTCCGTCATGGTAGCGGCGGCGAGGATGGCGGCCTTCAATTGGGGCGTGAGTTTGCCCTGCTCCTCGATGCTGGCCAGGATGCTTTCGCGGCGTTTGTCCAGTTCCTGGAGTTTTTTCCACAAATCCTGGATATCCGCCACTTGCACCTCGTCGAGCGAGCCGGTGGCTTCCTTGCGGTAGCGGGCGATGAAGGGGATGGTGGCGCCGGATTCGAGCAGTTCGAGCACGGCTTTTACGCGGTGCGGCTGGATGGAAAGGGCCTGAGCGATTTGCGCGGTGTACATGGTTTGGTCGGTAAGTTTGGCTGGTGCGTTTTTTTCGGGGGGAGGCAAAAATGGGGGAAGTTTTTGCAATTATGGTAGTTTTGGTGTGCCCGCTTTTTCGTGGAGCGTGTTGATAGCCGGAATGTGTGCGCTCTTCGATGGCAGGGCAGGCATAGCCGGCAGTATTGATGGTGTGTTCGTTGCAGGTTCGCGCAATCATTCGGATCTTAGAGAAATGCCTGATGCCGGGTCCGGGTAATATTTTAACGAAACTATTCGCAAGAGCAAAAGCAGGTAAAATATTCTATACCCGGCGAAAAGTGGTTTGCGAAAAGCCAATAGGCGCAAGCCATCGGCTAATTTACCTTTCACGGTTTTTTCGCAATCCACTTTCTGTCGGGAATAGCCTTATTTTGTAGAAAAAAAATAAAACAGAATATGAATTTGTCAATTACAGCACTAACAACTTTGTTATTAGCCATATTTTCTTGCGAAACAAGCAAACGCGTGGAATTGATTCAAAACGAAAATTTTGAAATTAATATAGCGCAAAAACAAACAAGTGTGTTGGTATTATTTCCATGCTATCCCTGTGATATCGGGCATACCAGGCGGGAAGCAAATTTTCTTAATGGAATTAATAATCAAGGCGTCACAACAATATTGCTTAATTACAACAGAAAACTATTTCTTACAGAAACAGAAAAAATAAATTTAAGTAAAGAAATACGGGGGATCTTCGACACCTATAAAATCAAGGGAAATAACGTTTATTTCGGTGGTTTTTCAAGCGGCGGCAATATAGCCTTGCTTATTGGAGATTATATAAAAAGTCAAAAAACAAAACTTAATATAAAAGGGGTGTTTGCCGTTGATGCGCCAATCGATTTAGAACAATTGTATTATAATGCCAGCAATGATATAGCACTAAATGCGCACGAAGGCGCGAAAAATGAAGGTGAATTTCTTATAAACTTGCTGGAAAGCGAAATTGGAAATCCATCTATTGCCGTTAATGCATACAAAAAATATGCTCCCTTCCTGGCCTCGCAAAATTTCATCGGGAATCTCTCCAACCATAAAAACTATAAAATAAGACTGTACACCGAGCCCTCACCCGAATGGCATTTAACATACAGAAAACGGGAATACAAGCACACTAATAGTTGGATGAATGAACGATTTTTTGATGCCCTTATTCAACGTGGAAACAGTTTCTGTGAGATAATAAAAACGGAGAACAAAGGAATACGGGCAAACGGCGATATTCATCCGCACTCATGGAGCATTGTAGAACAGCAATCGTTACTTGAATGGATGCGATAAAAGCCTGCTATCCTCTATTCCCATAAAATTTCCAAGCCATCAACACCATACTCAACAGCAGCATGGCGTTGTCGAGATGCGCCAACCACTCAATTCGGGGCATTCTTGAAACCGGAAATGCCACTGCGGCAAACATAAACAGCACCGCAAGCCAGGTGTCGATTTTTCTCGCCCGCAACAATTGAATGCCCAAAACCAGCCAACTGAGCGGGCATAAAATGCCGGGCAGGAAAAAAGCAAGCAGCCCACCCGTGCCAAATTTTGACCGCATTTCCGTTGCAGTTTCTATGTCGGTTAAATGCAAGGCCTCGTTATAAATTCCCTCCACGCCGAAATTATTACCGGCAAGACAGCCGTATACGGCCAAAAAAAAGCCCCAAACGGCATATTTCGGGAACCGTTCTTTTACCAGTTCAAACATTCCCTGAAAAGCAAAAATCCAAAACAGGAACGAAAGCACCTGAATCCATCCGGCGGTGCCGGTGAGCACGCCGTTTTTCCAGAAAAATTGACAAATCGTCAATAATAACGGAGCCAGGATCATGGAGGCGAGCCACAGACTTTTTTGTACTTGTTTTTCCATAATTTGAAATATTGATTGTGAGCAATGTTCGAGCGTGTTTGCAAATTTTTCGGGGTTTGAGATGGACTTTAGCCTTTTGGAAAACTAAAAAAAGTGCTTCATACGTGTCAGGAAAAAGGTTTTTGAAATTTTGAACATCCCGATTTCAGTATGATGTTCAAAATTATTTTCAGAATCTGACCTCACTCTGTTCAAACCGCTTATTGAGGTTTTCAAAAGGCTAAAGTCAAGCTTAGTCATTGGATGACTCTATAGTCCTCTATAAAAAATAGATTCCGGTATAGTCATCCGATGACTTGGCCTTTGTGGTTTTTCGTAAACCACTTTTCGACGGGTACGCCACCCGGTATACTATGGTCCCAATACAAGGCCGGCGCAGGAATTTCACCTGCCACCGGCACTTGTTCAGAAAACCCTGTTTCCAGGTTTGTGAGGCTTAGTAGCCCATACCTTCCATAATTGGCGTCGAAACTTCCAGGGCAACTTTCCACTCGCGGCCCTGGCGCACAAACGTGACGCTGTTGATGCCTTTCCAGGCGATAACCTGGTCGCCCATTTGGGAGGTGCCTTGCAGGGTGACGATGGCGATAGCCGCATCCTTGTTGATCATGCGCACCGATTCGACCTGGTATTTGTGCGTGCCGGGATCGGGCTTATCGGCTTTCAGCATTTCTTCGGTCGCGGCCAGCAGGTTGGCTTTGCCCTCTATCACCTGGCCGTTCCAGGCCACAGAAGTCGCGTCATCGGTGTAGAACGCGCAAAGTTTGGCGGCATCGGCATTGAGGTAATGCTGACAGATTTCTTCATACGCCTTGCGAACAGCCTGTTCGTCGGCGGTTTGTGCCTGCACCTGGAAGACAGTCAGTACGAAAAAGGAGAGGGTAAGGATACTGAACAAGAAATTTTTCATAGTGGTAATGGATTGTGTGTTTTATAAAAGAAATTATTGTTTAGCAAGTTTTTGCACGTCGTTTTCCAGCACGGGTACCGTTTGCAGGTACGCCCAGATGGCGGCAACTTCTGCTTCGGAAAGCGACGCATACCGGGGCATCATCGCGTTGAGCACACGGCCGTCGGGGCGCTGGCCGGTTTGCACGGCGCGGACAAAATCCGCTTCCTGCCATTTCCCGATGCCGAAATCCTTGCTCATGGTGATGTTGGCCGAATGCACGATGTTGGATGACTTATCCTCTACGGGGTTGCCGCCGCCGAAGTAACCCGGCGTATTTTCCGGAACATAGTCATCAATCGTTTCGAACGACTGCGAGTGGCACTCAAAACAGCTGAACACTGCCGTAGCCAGGTATTTTCCGTAAGCCACCTGGTCGGTGAGTTCCGGCGCTTCGACAGGTTTAATCTCCTGAATCTTGGGCGCATAAACTCCGAATTTCATCAAGGCTTTCGCCAAAAAACCGTATTTCGGCGCAGGTGGGTCAGCCTCGGAAGCAGCTACCAGCGGCGCGTCCGAACGCAGGTAAGCGATCAAAGCGCCCAGATGCTCATCCGACATATTGGGCACCATCATAAAAGGGGCGAATATCCCATCCTTCTTTACCCCGGTGCGGAGTAAATACGCCAACTCGCCGTCGGAATACCGGCCAAGGCCTTTTTCCGGATGCCTGGTTATATTGGCGGCCCATATCTCCCCGAAGGGATTATCGGCTTTGGTAAATTGCGCGCCGCTGAGCTTGCCGTCGGCGCCCATATGGCAAATGACGCACTCGGTTTGCACGACTTTTTGCCCCAGCGCCAGTGCGGCAGAGTCGGTGGGCACACTAACCGGAATCGACCTGGATTCGTAAGTGGGCAGTGCCGTGAAGTTTATCCAAACGACCAGGCAGAGTACCAGCAAAACCAGCGCGCCAAAGACGAAACCGGCAATTTTTAGTACTTTTTTCATAATGTTTTGCATGAAGGGTGAAGAAACTAGGGTGATCTGTTGACAAGGCAAAGATGCCCCACCCCATCAGTGCAAAACCTCGGTAGCGCTGCGTAATTGCAGTACGCATATCTGCGTATTTTGATTGATTTTTCACCGCAAAGACGCGAAGGCGCAAAGTGTTTTTCTTTGCGCCTTCGCGTCTTTGCGGTGAAAAATCAGGGCGCAGCCCGCACCCTAAACCAACTTGTTTTTTACAGCAAATTCAACCAAACCGGCGATCCCCTGCACGCCCAGTTTTTGCAAAATATTGTTGCGATGAGTATCCACGGTGCGTGGACTGATAAACAACAGTCGGCCGATATCGGCGCTGGTGTGGCCCTTAGCCACGAGTTTTAGAATTTCCATTTCGCGTTCCGACAAACCGTAGGTTGCGCCGGGTGGTTCCGATTGTTGTTGCAGGAGCGTGAGCGTTACGTCGCCGGAAAAGTAGGGTTCGCCGGCGGCAACTTTTTTTATGGCAAGTCCCAACTCATCAAGTGAGGCATTTTTAAACAAAAAACCCTGGATGCCGCCGGCAATGGCTGCTTCGATCAAGGCCTTGTCCTGCATCATGGTCAGCATGATGACCTTAACGCCGAGAAATTCCTCCCGGATGGCTGCAGCAGCTTCCAGACCGTTCATCATCGGCATTTCGTAATCGACCAACACCACATCGGGGCGTATGCCACGCCGCAGCAAAGCCAGCAATTCTTTTCCGTTGGACGCATCGCCGAGCACTTCGACAAAATCAAGTTCGGACAACAGCGCCTTAAAGCCGGCCAGCACGAGGCGGTGATCATCGGCAAGCACAACACGGATCATAAGTTCAGCCTTTAGGGATGCTAACCCGGGCGAACATGCCGCTGCCGGATTTATTTTTCCCGGTGATAAAATTGCCGCCCAGCGTATTGACCCTGCTCAGGATGTTCAGGATACCCATAGTTCCTTTTTGACGCGCCTGTTCAAAATCAAAACCGATACCGTCGTCAGCCAGTTCCAGGCTCAGTTCTAGTTCCGATTGCGCCAATCGCACCCACACCTTGCTGGCCCGGGCGTGTTTGATGATGTTGTTGAGCAGTTCCTGCGCTATACGGTAAAGCCCGGTTTGCTTTTTTTCATCGAGGGCTGCCGGCCAGTCGCTTTCTTCGATCTGAAACTTCAGTCCTGCGGGTTTGGCCACATTATTCAGCAACAACTCCAGGCTGGGCAGCAGCCCGTGCTGTTCCAGGGTCGGTGGCATCATGGTGTGGGCGATGCTGCGTACCTCCTGGCAGGAGTTATCGAGTTGTTCAAGCAAACCATCTAGCCCGCTTGCTTCCTCTGGGGCGACCCGACGCAATTTATGCTGAAGCAGGTTAAAGCCGAGTTTCAGCGCGACCAATTCCTGCGCTATACCATCGTGCAAGTCTTTGGCAATGCGTTTGCGTTCGCCTTCCTGCGCCTCGATCACGGCATTCAGGCCGAGTTGTTGCTCGCGGATAACAGCGGCATCGAGTTCGGCTTTTTTGCGGGCGCGGTAGCGGTTATACAAAAAATACGCAGCCAGCACGAAGAGAAGCAACCCGGCCAAAAGTCCCAAAATGTACAGCCGCTGGTTGAGCAATTCGGCGCGTTGGCGCTGGATTTCGGCTTCTTTTTTTTCGGTTTCAAATTTGGTTTGCGCGTCCGCCACCTTCTCGGCCAACTGGCTATTGAAAACCGAGTCGCGGCCGGCCTGAAACAGTTCTTCGTAGGCATTTGCCTGCACAAAATTTTTTTGCAACAAATGCCAGTCGCGCAAATGGGCATAGTTGCTGAGGATAACCGTCGGGAAATTGATCTTTTGGGCTATCTCCAGCGATTCTTCGAACAGTTTTCGGGCCTGGTCCATATTACCGGATTCCAGGTAGGCGCGGCCCAGCTTTTCCAGTCCCTGGGCGATGGTGAGTTCGTCTTTCAGTTCCACAGCGATGTGGTAACACTTACGGGCATATTCCACGAAAGCGGCTTTGTTGCTCAGGCTGCGGTGGATGTCGGCTTTTATGGAATAGATGTACCCGAGGTGGAGTTTGTTGCCCGAGGCCAGCAGAATCTGTTCGCCCTCGTCGGCAGCAGCCAGGCCTTCGCGGTATTTTTTTTGGTTGCGCAGGGTTTCGGCGATGTTGACGTAGCAGGCGCCCATGCCGGCTTTGAAACCGATTTTTTTGAACGATTCCAGAGAAATGTTGAAATAGCGCAGGGCTTCGGCGTGGTTTTTCAGGTCCATGTAAGTCAGCCCCAGGTTGATGGCAGAAACGCCGATGACCTGTGGGTCTTCCCCTTTTTCGGCTTCCCGCTGGACCAGGAGTTGGTAATGCAGGGCGGAATCCAGTTTGCCCCTCCGGTAGTTGAGTGTGCCAAGGCGGGTGAGCGCGCCCAGGTAATATTTGGATTTCGGCAAAAGCGCTTTTGCCAAGGGCAGTTCTTCGCGGGTGATCTTTTCCGCCATATCCAGGTCGCCAAAATTCAGGTAGGTTTCGGCGATGCTGTTCAGGTTGCCGGCAATGCCACTGGTATCGCTGGTTTTTAGGGCATAGGCCAATCCTGCTTCTCCTGCTTCCAGGGCCTTTTCTTTATCGGTAAACCGGTATTCCCAACTCAGCAGGGCATAGTTGGCGGCTTTTTCCGGGCCTTCCACCGACTCGATCACCCGGGCAATGCTGTCCAGGTTCGTTTGTGCAAATAGGCCGCCGGAAAGCAGCCCGATTAAAAAAGCCAGGACGGCGGCAGGTTGCTTAAAATTGCCGGATTTCATGTCAGAACAGGGTTTGATGAACATGCTGAACTTTGCAAAGAAAGTATGTGCAGGCGTAAAAATGGCAATTCATGGCCGTGAATTCAGGATCGAAATCTTAGACGCCAAGTGAGGGGGTGACTTGGAGTCTAATGTCGTCAACTTAAAGTATTTGGGTGGGTGAACACTTTTGACTTTTCAAATTAGACTTTTCAAATTTGACTTAAAAGGAACTTCCCGAACTGATATTGCTCTTGAAGAAGTCAAAAGTTCAATTTGAAAAGTCAAATTTGAAAAGTGTCTACCTCCTCTGATTTCTTAAATTGACGACATTAGACTACCAGTCACCCCCTCACTACGACTACGTATATTCGTGCATTAGCCGAAAAGGAATATGTAAGGTGATATTCCCAAAATGGCACAGCTTTAAAATTTCAGCAGTATTCAAAATAGCAGCGAATGAACAAGGAACTGGCACCGGAACAACGGGAAGCATTAATCAACATCCTAAAAGCCCGTTTTGAGCAAAACATAAACCGCCACAATGGATTGAAATGGGCTGACATACAGGTAAAACTGCATGCAAGTCCGGAAAAACTCTGGTCGCTCCATGTCATGGAAGAAACCGGCGGCGAACCCGATGTTGTCGGTTATGATAAAACTACGGGCGAATACATTTTCTATGATTGTGCCCCGGAAAGTCCCAAAGGCCGGAGAAGTGTTTGTTACGACCGGGAGGCGTTGGATGCCAGGAAAGAACATAAACCACAAGACAGCGCCATGGAAATGGCGGCTGCGATGGGCATTGAAATGTTGACGGAAGCCCAATACCGGGAATTGCAGCAGCTTGGAAAATTCGATACGAAAACTTCAAGTTGGGTAAAAACACCCGCCGAAATCCGGAAACTGGGCGGGGCAATTTTTTGTGATCGGCGCTACGACACGGTTTTTGTGTACCACAACGGCGCCGAATCCTACTATGCCGCCAGAGGGTTTCGTGGTTGGTTAAGGGTTTGAACACATTCATTGGGCCCTAAAAAAAGAGGTGACCCGCTGTCAGGTCACCTCTTGCCAATAGAGTATATCTACCCGATTGGAATCCGGTTACACATCAAACCGGTCCAGGTTCATCACTTTATTCCAGGCAGCCACAAAATCCTTGACGAACTTCTCCTTGGCATCGGCACAGGCGTACACTTCGGCGAGTGCCCGGAGTTCCGAATTCGAACCAAAAATCAGATCGACACGGGTACCGGTCCATTTCACTGCGCCGGTTTTGCGATCGCGTCCTTCAAACAGATTCTGGGCATCTGAAGTTGCCTTCCAGGTTGTGCCAAGATCGAGCAGATTTACAAAAAAATCGTTGGTGAGCGCCTCCGGGCTGCTGGTGAACACCCCGTGTTTGGACTGGTCAAAGTTGGTGTTCAGCACGCGCATACCACCTACCAGCACCGTCATCTCGGGAGCGGTCAGCGTCAGCAATTGCGCTTTGTCTACCAGCAATTCTTCTGCCGCTACGGCGTATTCGTCGTTTTTGTAGTTGCGGAATCCGTCTGCCTTTGGTTCAAGCACAGCGAATGAGTCCACATCGGTTTGTTCCTGCGAGGCATCGGTACGGCCCGGGGTGAACGGCACCGTCACGGTATGTCCGGCATTTTTTGCGGCTTGTTCAACGCCTGCACAGCCGCCCAGCACGATCACATCAGCCAGCGAAACCTGCTTACCGCCGGTTTGTGCACTATTAAATGCTTTTTGAACGCCCGCCAGCGTCTCCAGCACTTTTGCCAGTTGAGCCGGGTTGTTCACTGCCCAATCTTTTTGCGGAGCCAGCCGAATGCGTGCGCCGTTGGCGCCGCCGCGTTTGTCGGAGCCGCGGAAGGTGGATGCCGAAGCCCAGGCGGTGGATACCAGTTGGGCCACCGACAACCCTGAAGCGAGTATCTGCCCTTTCAATGCGGCGATATCCTGTGCATCAATCAGTTTGTGCGTAACGGCCGGTACCGGGTCTTGCCAGATCAGCTCTTCGGCCGGTACTTCCGGGCCGAGATAGCGTGCACGCGGCCCCATATCGCGGTGCGTCAGTTTGTACCAGGCGCGGGCGAAAGCGTCTGCAAAAGCATCCGGATTTTCATAAAAATGCCTGGAAATAGGTTCATAAATCGGATCAAACCGCAGGGAAAGGTCCGTTGTGAGCATAAACGGCGCGTGTTTTTTTGCCGGATCGTGCGCATCGGGCACCAAACCGGCGCCGGCGCCGCCTTTGGGTTTCCACTGGTAGGCTCCTGCCGGGCTCTTGGTCAGTTCCCACTCGTAGCCGAAGAGATTTTCAAAGAAGTTGTTGCTCCATTTGGTTGGTGTGGTGGTCCAGGCGCCTTCAAGACCACTGGTGATCGTGTCGCCGGCGTTACCGCTGCCGAAGGTATTTTTCCAGCCCATGCTTTGCTCCTCGATACCCGCAGCGGCGGGTTCGCGGCCGACATATTTTGCGGCATCTGCGGCGCCGTGGGTTTTGCCGAAGGTGTGGCCGCCGGCAATCAGGGCCACCGTTTCTTCGTCGTTCATGGCCATGCGGCCAAAGGTTTCACGAATATCTCGGGCTGCGGCGAGCGGGTCCGGGTTTCCGTTGGGGCCTTCCGGATTCACATAGATCAGGCCCATCTGCACTGCGGCAAGGGGATTTTCGAGTTCCCGGTCGCCGGTGTAGCGTTTGTCGCCAAGCCACTCGGCTTCAGAGCCCCAGTAAATGTCCTGCTCCGGCTCCCAAACATCTTCCCGGCCACCGGCAAAACCAAAGGTTTTGAAGCCCATCGACTCGAGGGCACAGTTTCCTGCCAGGATCATCAGGTCGGCCCAGGAAATTTTCTTACCATATTTTTGTTTGACCGGCCAGAGCAACAGGCGTGCCTTGTCGAGGTTGGCATTGTCGGGCCAGCTGTTAAGCGGCGCAAAACGCTGCGTGCCGGAACCTGCGCCACCGCGGCCGTCGGAGATGCGGTACGTACCCGCGCTGTGCCAGGCCATCCGGATAAAAAACGGCCCGTAGTGGCCATAGTCGGCCGGCCACCAATCCTGCGACGTGGTCATCAGGTCGAAGAGGTCCTTCTTCACAGCATCCAGATCGAGGCTTTTGAAGGCCGCAGCGTAGTCGAATCCGGGATCCATAGGATCTGTCAGTTCGGACTGTTGCCGGAGGATGTTCAATTTCAGTTGATTTGGCCACCAATCGCGGTTAGACACGCCGCCACCGGCAGTGGTTTTCAACATGCCACCCGTGAACGGGCACTTGCCGCCACTGTTGACATTGTAGCTTGTTGCACCCGTTGCTGTGGTTAAATTGTTCTTTTTGTTATCCATATTACGATTAAGAATTTTTTGCTAACATAAGTGTAAAATTGACAAATTGTTCAGCGGCTGTTTGAATTTTTCTGCATTGCCGGCATTGCTCGCCCGTTTTGTTTACAAGGTGGGTTTAGCGTTTGAAAAACCTGCTACCGAGCTGAATCTTGCAGGTTTTGAAATGGCCAAAGCGCCTAACTTTGCCTTGTGGCAAGCCTGCTTTGCAATTTTACAAACAGCTGTAGCAAAGATTCAAGGATAATCCACCAGAACACAGCATTGAAAATACTGATTGTGATCATTGGAAAATCGAATACGTTCGTATGGGATTAATTGAAGACAAACTGAACAACCTGGGCATTTATCTGGAGCCACCCAAACCACCAGTTGCGAACTACGTAGGCTCAAAACGAGCAGGTAATTTGTTGTTCGTTTCCGGAAGAAAAAGTGAATTAACGGGCAAGGTAGGCAAAACGGTCACTGAAGCACAAGCGAAAGATGCCGCAAGGGATACTGTGGTTTTAATCCTTTCAATTATCAAGAACGACATACTTGATTTGGACCTCATTGAAAGTGTTGTCAAGGTTCAGGGATTTATACAGTGTTCAAAAAAATTCAACCGGCTGCCGCAGGTTCTCGATGGCGCATCAGCGTTATTAATTGAGTTATTTGGCGAGCAGGGCAGACATGCACGCACGGCTACAGGGGCCGCCCAATTGCCGTATGATGCGACAATACAACTGGATATGATTTTACAACTAAAGTCTACGAAATAAAACCCTGTTATCCAGGGCGCCGGCATAGTTGAACCACAGCCGGTTGTCCGGGGTTGCGTATAGTGTGCCGCTCTACCCGATAAACCTGTTGGTCGGAAAGACGTTTTGGAGCGGTTACATGAAACGGGTGCCGGAAAACATACGGGAAATGGCGAATACTCGGGAGCCCTAACTTTATGCATGAAAAAATGACAAAATGATGGAAAATTCAACACAATTGGCCAATCGCTTCCGGGAAGTTCTTTTAAACGGAAAATGGATCGCCAACACAAACTTCAAGGACCAATTGACCACGGTGACCTGGGAGGAGGCAACCAGAAAAATCGGATCGTTAAATTCAATTGCAGCGCTGGCCTACCATATCAATTATTACATAGGCGGCATCGTGCAGGTTTTTGAAGGCGGGTCGCTTGACATACGCGACAAATACAGTTTCGACCTTCCCCCGATCCATTCAAAAGCGGATTGGGAGACCTTGTTGCAGACCATGTGGGACAATGCAGAAAAGTTTGCCGGCTATGTCGAGATAATGCCGGACGAAAAACTGGAGGCTGTTTTCGTAGATGAAAAATATGGAAATTATCGCAGAAATATTGAAGGGGTGATCGAGCACAGCTACTATCATTTGGGGCAAATTTCGTTGCTAAAAAAACTGATCCGGCAAGCTGAAAATGCGTAAGCGCCTGCAGGACGCTGCCTGATGTGGAGCCCGCACTACCAGCCTGCGGTTTTTGCCATCCACAAGTTTTATTTGGATATTGTCGCCCAATTTTAATTCAACCGTTCAACAACAATTAGTTTACCAATCAATATGGGTACCGTTACCAAACAGCACAATGACTATTACTGGTCCGCCGACCGCGAACCGCACTTCCAGCGCCGGAAGGACATCCTGGCCAAACACCCGGAAGTCACGAAACTTTTCGGCATTGATCCTTCTTTGAAATACAAAACCGTGGCGCTTGTTGCCGTCCAGCTCCTGGTGGCCTATTATGCCTACCTGTTGAATTGGTGGCAATTTATTTTGGTTGCTTTTTTTGTGGGCGCCACCATTGCCCATGCGTTGTTCCTGGCCATCCACGAGATCACGCACGATTTGGCGTTCAAGTCGAAAAAGCACAACAACTTCCTGGCGCTGATTGCCAACTTGCCCATTGTCATCCCCTATGCCATGTCGTTCAAAGTTTACCACGCCTTGCACCACTGGGAGCAGGGCAAAGATGGAGTGGATACGGATATCCCTTCCCGCACCGAGGCAAAGATTTTCAGGGGCTTCATCGGCAAGTTTATCTGGTTTTTACACCAGATCGTATTTTACGCCTTGCGGCCTGTTTTTGTCAAACCGATCAAACTGGAACGGTGGCAGTGGTATAACATTCTTTTTCAGGTGGCCGTCATGGCCCTGTATCTCCCCTTTGCGGGCTGGGCAGGTGTTGGCTTCCTGTTCCTGTCGCTGTTGTTTGCCGGCGGCCTGCACCCAACCTCGGGGCACTTCATCTCGGAACACTACGTTTTTCACGAAGGCCAGGAGACCTACTCCTACTACGGACCACTCAATGCCATCACATTCAATGTGGGTTACCACAACGAGCACCACGATTTTCCCACCATTCCCGGCAGCCGGTTACCGGAATTGAAGAAAACGGCGCCGGAGTTTTATGATGGCCTGCATTCCTATAACTCCTGGACAGGCGTGATCCTGGCGTTTTTATTTAACAAAAAGGTGACCTTGTATTCGAGGACGAAGCGGAAGTGAGTGAAACACCTGTTGTGGCAACTTCGGCAGGATTTTCAGGCAGATAGAGCGCGGAAACATAAATAATTTATAGCCTAAAAAAATGAATATCAGAGCATTCAACCTGCGACCAAAGTTAGGCCCTAAAAATTTTGAGATCGTTCAAAAGATGTTTACAACCGAAGTGCCTGAATTGTACAAGCAATATTTAATACAATATGCGGGGTGTAGTATCAAAGAAGACACTTTTACAGACAACGCAGGGTGCAAGTGGATTCTTGCAAGTTTTTCCAATAGCAGTGACATAATGAACCTGCCAAAAGAATTTAAAACAGCCGGCTGGGGTGATTGGATCGTTTTTGGGTACGACGAAGGGGGATGGCATTATTGTATAAATATGTCAACAACCGAGAATTACAACTCGGTTTTCATCAACAGATGGACCGATCATGAGCCAGAGAATCAATTTGTGAAAATTGCCGACAGCTTTGAAGAATTCATGCAAGGCCTTCAAGAAGATAACAAGCGGCTGTAATCGGGAACCTGCCGGGCAACACAAAACGCCACAACACATGACAGACCATTACCTGGAAAGCGTAAAAAAACAATTCAAATACTATAAATTACTCGGCGACAAAACCTTTGCCCAATTGGCCGACGATAAGCTGTTTTGGCAATACAACGACGACAGCAACAGCATCGCCACCATCGTCAAACACATTTGGGGAAACATGCTTTCGCGCTGGACGGATTTCCTCACTACCGACGGCGAAAAAACCTGGCGCGACCGGGATGCAGAATTTGAAAACGATATCAACAGCCGGCAGGAACTGCTGGAAAAATGGGAAGCAGGCTGGAACTGCGTGTTCAACGCTCTGGAACCCCTGGCGGCAAACGACCTGAACAGAACCATTTATATTCGAAACCAGGAACACACCGTCATCGACGCTATCAGTCGCCAACTTGCGCACTACGCTTACCACATCGGCCAGATCGTATATTTGGGGAAAATGCTGGCTGAAAAAAACTGGACATCACTGACCATCCCCAAAGGGCAATCGGATGCGTTTAACGCGGAAAAGTTCTCCAAACCCAAACAAAAAGGCCATTTTGCCGACGACTTCCTGAAGGACGGCAAAGTATAAATATTGCCCGATATGTTTTGAGCCCGGCACCCTAACCGGAATTAATAATCTGCGAGAATCCGCGTTTCGCCGATGGCGAATCTGCAGCATCCGCGTTGTATTCGAACGCAAGTGTCAGCAGGACTGTGAGTCTAATGTCGTCGACTTAATACTACTTTGTCACTTTAAATTGGAGAGGTTCGTAGAGCATTTCCCGCAGAGTTACGCCGAGTTAATTCGCCGAGTTCCGCTGAGTTTTCCTTTACCGGGATGGGTACTTTGCGTACGCTGCGTAAAAACGCCGCGTAACTCTGCGAGAAATATGCTAAGGGCGGCGTTCCCTGCTTCGGGTCAAATTACCTAAAGATTCAGCGATTGATGTTCCACCTTTCTTGATTGTTGCGTGGTGCAATTGTTAAAGTGACAAAGTAGTATTAAGAAAGTAAAAGGCAAATCTTTAGCGGCGAATCCTGCAGGCTCATAGAGTATTTCCAATTCCTGACACATGCTTTCTTAAATCGACGAAATTAGACTGAAAGTCATGCCGACACTATGGCCCTTAGCAAATATGCCCCCCCCCAAAAAAAACGGCACGGTGTCCCACACACCGTACCGCATAGAAATGGTATAGTAAATCCGAATTAGTCGTAACCGTAAATCAATCCACATTATCGTGCAAAAAGGAGTTGCCGTTCATCTTAATCTCCGGCTCGTCTTCAATCGAAATTGTCCAGGTGGACATACCCGTTTCGTCGGCGGCCGGAAGGTTGTCCAGGCTGATGCCTTTACGCAGGTAAGCCGGTTGGTTTTCCAGGTCAATGATGGTTTGCGGTGAATTGAGTTTCACCACGTTGATTGGCCGGTTGCGCACTTCCTCCCGGCGGCGCTGCGCCTGTTCAAGGCGGCGGCGGCGTTCTTCCGGGCTCATATCTGCCTCATCCTGGTCAGAGCGCACAAAGGGATCGTTGGGGTCGCCTTTTCCAGTGCGGAGTTTTTCCATGGTTTCCCGCACGTTATTGAAGTCAAACTCGATCGAGTTGGCTGTTTTTTCTTCAACGGGGTCTGGCTCCTCCGAGGTGATACTGGTAATGGAAGGTTGCGGCTTCGGCTCTTCCTCGTCGAGATGAACGACCTGACGCTCGGTCGGAGCGGCCTGACTGCGCGCGCCAGGAATACGCGGCCCTTTACGGCTTGCTTCAAATCCGGTAGCAATAATGGTGACGCTCAGTTTTTCACCCAGGCGTTCATCGAAACAGTTACCCCAAATGAGGTTGGCGCCTTCACCGGCTTCCTGCTGCACAAATTCGGTGATCTCGAAGATCTCGTCCATCGTGGCCTCTTTTGTGCCGGAAGTAATGTTTACCAGGATATTTTTTGCTCCGCTGATGTTATTGTCTTCCAACAATGGGGAGTTCAATGCCTCATCAACTGCCCGGCGGGCTCGGCCATCCCCTTCCACCTCGGCGGTACCCATAATAGCTACGCCTGAACTACGCATGACCGTGTTAACATCCTCGAAGTCGACGTTCACGTAGCCCGGCACCGTGATAATCTCGGCAATGCCTTTGGCGGCTGTGCAGAGGATATCGTCGGCCTGCGAAAATGCCTGGGAGATGCTCAGATTTCCGTGAATCTGTCGCAGTTTGTCGTTGCTGATCACCACCAGGCAATCAACGTTTTGCCGCAGTTCTTCCAGGCCGTCAAAGCCGTTGGATACCCGCATACGCCCTTCAAACAGAAAGGGCAGGGTCACAATGCCGACCGTGAGAATACCCAGTTCCTGGGCTGCTTTTGCGATGATCGGGGCAGCCCCGGTGCCGGTGCCGCCGCCCATACCGGCTGTGATAAACGCCATTTTGGTACCGTCGTCGAGAAAGCGGGTGATCTCTTCGAGGCTTTCCATGCAGGCGCGCTTGCCTACATCAGGCTTGCTGCCTGCTCCACGGCCTTCCGTAAGGTTAGCCCCGAGTGGAATTTTAGTTGGCACCGGGCTGAGGTGCATAGCCTGTGCATCGGTATTACAAATGGCATAGTCGACGCCGATAATACCCTGCTTGTACATATGGGTTACGGCGTTGCTGCCACCGCCGCCCACACCGATAATTTTGATGATTGAAGGCTCATCCTTCGGGAGATCGAATAACATAGCCAAGGTTTTGTAACGCGATCTGTCAGATCGCGTAAGATTTTCAAACTGTTTATTGTCACGTACCGCGATCTGTTGGATCGCGTAAACTTTAAAACTGTTTATTCAACGCTTAACCGATTCAGAGGATCAGATTATATACACGCGATTAACAGATCACGTTACTTGAGATCCATATCCGGCTCCGCCTCAAACCATTCTTTGGTTTTGCGAAAAACATTATCCAGCCAACCGGCTGATTTTTCCTCGGAAACATTGGACGGTTCTTTGTCCGACTTCGCGGAACCATCAGCTTCCAACGGCACCTGTACGCGGCCGGCTTCCACATCATGCAGCCCTTTAATCAGCAAACCGATAGCGGTGCTGTAGATCGGGCTGTTGACACTTTCGCGGTAACCATGCGCCAGGTTTTCCACCGGCAAACCAACCCGGCAAGACATACCGGTATGGAATTCGGCAAGTTTGTCCAGGTGGTTGAGCAGGGCGCCACCGCCGGTGACGACAATGCCACCGATCAGTTTGCGTTCGTAGCCGCTGCGGCGAATTTCCCAAAGCACATAGTCGAGCAACTCCTCCATACGCGCCTGGATAATACGCGCCAGGTTTTTCTCGCTGATCTCTTTGTGGTCGCGGCCTTTCAGGCCAGGGATGGTAATGATCCGGTTATCGTACACTTCAGAAGCCAGGGCGGAGCCGAATCGGACTTTTAGCTTTTCCGCCTGCGGTTGCATCACGGTGCAGCCTTCTTTAATGTCTGAGGTAATCACATTGCCGCCAAAAGGGATCACCGCGGTATGGCGGATGATGCCTTCCTGAAAGATCGTGATGTCGGTGGTGCCGCCGCCGATATCAACAAGGGCTACGCCGGCCTGTTTTTCTTCTTCGAAGAGAACGGCATCGGCGCTGGCAAGCGGCTCAAGACTGAGTTCAGCGACTCTCAGGCCGGCCTTTTCAACACAACGGTAGATGTTGTTTACTGCTGTGATCTGGCCGGTGATGATGTGAAAATTTGCTTCCAGCCGAACGCCGCACATACCAATCGGGTCGGTAATGCCTTGTTCGTTGTCGACGGTAAATTCCTGTGGAAAAACGTGAATGATCTTATCGCCCGGCGGGAGTACCAGTTTGAACATATCGTTCACCAGGCGCTCAATGTCGCGCTGGGCAATTTCGTTGTGATCACTTTCGCGGGTGAGAATCCCCCGGTGCTGCAGGCTTTTGATGTGTTGGCCGGCTATGCCGACATGAACAACGCTGAATTTCATACGAGCCTGACGCTCGCAGCTATCCACCGCTTCTCGGATGGCATTGACTGTTTTTTCAATGTTGCTGACGACGCCGCGCAGGACGCCGACACTTTCCACCTTACCTACGCCCAGGATTTCTAGTTTCCCATGCGTGTTTAAGCGGCCTGCCATACAGCACACTTTCGTGGTGCCAATATCCAGCGCTACTACGACATCCGGGGATTGTGGGACTAATTCGGTCATGATGTGCAAAGATTAAGGTTAACGTTGCTGTTTATTGCCTTATGGCTCTTTGCACCCTTCTTACTTAACTTTTCCGGGTACAAAGATAATTTATAAGCTTTTAGCTTCAAAATTTTTATGTAGGTTTTTTGTTTAAAACACTTAGCTTTATTTCTGGCAGACAACCTGCCCGTTGAACTTCAGATTAATCGTCCTGTAGGTGCGCCAGCCGGCATAGGGCATACCTTCGGTATAGAATATTTTCAGGCGGCGGAGTTTATCGTCCAGATTGCGCAAACTCCCGAGTACAATTTTCTGATCGCCGACTACCGGAACGAGCATAAACTCGCCGGTATTCGTCACATGAATTTGCTGGATAAACGCCGACAACACGTCATCATCCAGCAACACCTGCGTCAGTTGGTATAATTCGTTCAGGCTGTTTTTTTTCTTGGATTTAAAATCGGTGGAATAGGGGGCAATGTTACCGGTTCCAACAAGCACCCGCGCCGTGTACAGACTGGAATGCGGGATTTTTGCACCCGATTTATCCAGGTAATAATTGCCGCCGTTTTTATCCAGAATGCGCACAATCGGTTCCCGTTGTTTGATCCGGATGTGCAGGGTATTGTGCTGCCCCAAATAGGCCTCTGCATCTTCCACAAAGGGGTCTTCCTCCAAAACTCGCTCAATGCGTTCCACCTCCAGGTCGGCCAATTCGGTGCCTTCCAGGGTGTTGCCGAAGGCCAGCAGCAGGTTTTGCCGCACATCCCGGTCGCTGAGCATTTTTTCGCCACTTTTCAGGGGAACAATATCCACCTCCGTAGCGTCGGCGAAAGCTGTTCTTCTTGCGGCTTACCGCCGAAATAAGGATAAGGCCGATAATCAGCAGGAACATGATCCAAATGATCCTGTTGTACCGGATTCGTGGCATGTGGGTAGTGAGCAAATCAGACAGCATAAACTAAATTTTTTATCCGGCAGATTTATTTGCCGTGTATTTTTTTTCTATCATTAATTTAATTGGTTCTACCAGGGTATCTATATCACCGGCGCCCATTGTAAGCAGGATATCCGGACTTGATTTTTGCAGCGTTTCTATCACCTGTTCCTTCGTAACTATTTTTTTTGCTAATAAATTCATTCTATCCAAAATCATTTCCGAGCGCACACCGTCTATCGGTTTTTCACGTGCAGGGTAAATCGGTAACAACAGGCATTCGTCCAGCAAATTGAGTGCAGCAGCAAAGCCGTCGGCAAAATCGCGGGTGCGCGAATACAAGTGCGGCTGAAACACGCCGGTGATCCGCCGCTCGGGGAACAACATGCGCGCCGCAGATATAGCGGCCTGTAATTCCGTCGGATGGTGTGCATAGTCGTCGATGTACACACACTCCGGCCGGCGAACGATAAACTCAAAGCGCCGCTTAACGCCCCGAAAGTGCGCCAGGGCCTTGGGCATACCCGGCATAAAAGCGCCGGCACTGTTAACTGCCGCCCAGGCTGCCGTGGCGTTTTCCACGTTGTGGCGCCCGGGGTAGTTGAAGCGCAGATCATCCCAGTTAACTATGCTGGAGCGGATGTCAAACACCATTTGGCCGTCTTCAATACGCAGGTTTGCCGCTTCATAGTCGCCGGCATCAATGCCAAAACTCAGCGCCTGCCGGCCGCTTTTTCGCAGTTCGTCCACCACATCGCCTATCGGCAAATCGTGCCGGTAAATAAGTTTGCCGCCCGGTTTGATCTGGCGGACAAACTGCTTGTAACTATCCACCACCGCTTCCGGTGAGCCGTAAATGTCGAGGTGGTCGGGGTCGAGCGAGTTAAGGATCGCAATTTCGGGGTGCAATTGCAGGAAAGAACGGTCGTACTCGTCGGCTTCCACCACGACCCAGTCGCTCTTGCCCTCGATAAAATTGGAGCCTAAATTGGCTGAAATTCCACCCAGAAAAGCCGTGGCGTCCACGCCGCAACTGCGTAGCAAATGCGCGACAATGGTGCTCGTTGTCGTTTTTCCGTGTGTACCGGCCACCGCGATACAGCGTTTGCCCTGGCTGATCAGCCCCAGCACCTCGGCCCGTTTTTTCACCGGAATATTATGCGCCCTGAACCAGGTCAGTTCGGTATGGTCTTCGGGTACCGCCGGCGTCCAGACTACGAGGTCGACATTTTCAGGGATATGGCGCACGTCGTCGTCGTAATGGATATGCATACCCTCAGCAGCCAGTGCCCTGGTCAGTGCCGTTTCGGTACGGTCATAGCCGTACACCTGCGCCCCGTGCCCACGGAAATACCGCGCCAGCGCCGACATGCCGATGCCGCCGATGCCGATAAAATAGATGGTATGAATATCGTTCAATTGCATACTTCTGGTTCTGCTGGTTTTCTATTGTAATTTCTTCAATTCTATGGTTTCCTGTCGGCCACCCCGGTTCATTTCAAATTTCAACGTATTGTCGTTCAGCTGTAGAATCCGCACTACGATCTCCTGTTTACCTGTTGCCTGGGTGTACAATTTTTCCTTCACGGTACGCCAGGTGCCGCGTTCCTGTTGATCGCCGAAACCTGCCGAGTAATTGCCGTCGGCCTGAAATTCAAACATCACCTGAGCGGCATCCTGGCCCAGTGATTTGCCGGAAGCCAGCCATTCCACACCCTGCCATTTGCCGTGCAGGGCCGGGTTGTTGTCATTTTCCCGTTTGCAGGCCGTGTTGGCCAGCACGAGAAGGGCAATTGTCCATATGCAGGTTTGTTTTTTCATCAAAATTCATTTTTTCGGTTTGTGTGGCTTTGGCGCGTCGGCGGCAAGTTCCAAAACAGTTGCTGCGATCAGGCTGGCGGCTTGTGGCTTGCCTAAATGGCGAATATTTTCACCGAGGCTGAATTGCAATGCCTCGTTTTCGAGTACTTTAAAAACTTCCGGAAGTAAAGTTTCCACCGCCTCCGCGTCGCGCACCAACCGGGCAGCATTTTTATCTACCAATGCCAGCGCATTTTTGGTCTGATGGTCTTCAGCCACATTGGGCGAGGGCACCAGGATGACCGGCTTGCCGACGAGGCAGAGTTCACTGATCGACAGCGCGCCGCGCGCGAAACGATGAGGTCGGCCGCCGCATACAACAAGTCCATGCGATCGATAAAAGCCCGGACTTGTACGTTCGGCAGTTGTGCCGTTGCGCAGGCAGTGTACTCGCTTTCATAAAAGCGGCCGCATTGCCAAAGCACCTGAATCTCCGGATGATTGGCCAACATTTCAGTATGCTCCGCCAACGACCGGTTCAAGGTGCGGGCGCCCAGGCTGCCGCCAATCACAACCACCGTTTTTAATTGATCCGATAAACCATAATACGCCAGGCCTTCTATTCTTTTTCTATCCAAATCCAATATATCCTGCCGGACCGGGTTTCCGGTAAATACGAGGCGATCAGCGGGGAAATAAGCTTCCATGCCGTCGTAGGCCACACAAATCC
The DNA here is from genome assembly GCA_016716135.1 of Lewinellaceae bacterium. Taxonomy (GTDB): domain Bacteria; phylum Bacteroidota; class Bacteroidia; order Chitinophagales; family Saprospiraceae; genus M3007. Next base: position 60,953 of record JADJWX010000007.1, read on the forward strand.
GGCTGGCATTTTTGGCCAACAATCGATTCGTCACCCCCGCATAGGAATTTTGCTCCTGGATAACCGTCGGAATGCCTTTTTGCTGCGCAGCGCGCATGACCGGGCCGGAAGCATAGCCTCCGGTACCCACAACCACATCGGGTTGGAAGCGGCGGATGATGCGTTTGGCTTTCAGTGTACTGCTGTACAGTTTGAACGGAAAACTCAGGTTGCGCCAAAGGCTGTTCAGGGAAAATCCGCGCTGAAAACCGGCAATATTCAAGCCTTCGATCGGGTAGCCAGCCTGCGGCACACGTTCCATTTCCATTTTACCCAAAGCGCCGACGAATAGAAATTCCGTATCCGGTCGCAACTGCTTTATCGCATCGGCAATGGCAATAGCCGGAAAGACGTGTCCGCCTGTTCCGCCACCGGTAATTAATATGCGCAGTTGTCGAGCCATTTAATTAATGATGAATGATGAATGATGAATGATGAATTTTAGGTGTTTTCTATTTTTTCTATGAATTTACTGACACTGAGGATCATCCCGATCGCGATAGAACTGAATACCATGCTTGTACCGCCCATGGAGATCATGGGCAGCGTCAGCCCGGTAGCCGGCACCAAATGCACCGACACGGCGATGTTTGCCAAAGCCTGGATCGTGAGCATCAAACTAAGCCCGATCGCCAGGAAAGCGCCGAAGGCTTTGGGGCTTTTGGTAACCAGTTTGACCGCCCGGAAAAACAGCATCACATATAATCCAAGCACCAGCACGCCGCCGATCAGGCCGTATTCTTCGCAAATGATGGCGTAGATAAAATCGGCATGCGAATAGGGCAAAAAATTGCGCGCCACGGAATTGCCCGGACCTGCGCCGAAAACACCCCCACGTGCGATGGCAATTTTAGCCTGCTGCACCTGGTAACCGCCGTCGGGGTTGTGCAGGTAGTCCTGCATACGGGATATCCAGGTCTCCGAACGCACCAGGTCCGGGTAGACTTCACCGAGCGCGATCAGCCCCGCGAATACAACGATTCCCAACAGACCCAGCAGAAAAATATACCTCGGGCTCACCCGGCCGACAAACATCAGGGCAATGCAGGTGCAAAAAAGCACCAGGGCCGTGGACAGGTTTGCCGGGGCAATCAGCCCGCAAATGATCAGTACCGGGACGATGATCGGCAAAAACGCGTCTTTAAAACTGGTGATGTACTCCTGCTTTTGGGTTAATGCCCGGGCGATGTACAGCACCAGCGCCAGCTTGGCAAAATCCGACGGTTGAAAGCTAAAGGACAAAATCGGAATCTCGATCCAGCGCGAAGCCTGGTTGATGCTTTGGCCAAAAAGCAAGGTCAGTGCCAGCAAAGGCACCGAAATGAGCAGCAGGAACGGCGCCATCTGTTGGTACCGCCGGTAGTGCATCAAATGGCAGAGGTAGATCAGGAATAAGCCAAACGCCAGCATGATCGAATGCCGCATCAGGTAAATCGTCGTATTCCCGCCACGCGCCTGCCAGGCCAGTGAACCGGCTGCCGAATAAACGGCCAGCACGCTGATAATGCTCAGCACCGCCACAATCATCCAGATGGTGCGGTCTCCGCGTAAATTTGCTGCTATTCGATTGCCGAGTGACATGTTTTTGGATATTGAGATATTGAGATATTAGGATATTGGGATATTGACAGTTAGGGATAAAACAGCCTGGCGAAATTGCTCGCCGCGGTCTTCATAATTTTTAAATAAATCAAAACTGGCGCAGGCAGGGCTAAGCAACACCGTTTCTCCCGGAGCAGCCAGTTGGCCGGCCGTTTGAACGGCTTCCTGAGCGCTGCGGGTTTCTATCATGGTTTTTCCGGCATTGCTAAAAGCGGTCAGAATGGGTTGGTTATCCACGCCCATGCACACGATGGCCTTCACTTTTTGCTGCACCAATTCCTGCAATGGCGCATAATCATTGCCTTTGTCCTGTCCGCCCACGATCCAAACCGTGGGTTGATCCATGGCTTTCAGGGCATAAAAAACGGCATCGACATTGGTGGCCTTGCTGTCGTTAATCCAGGTCACGCCGTTCACGGTAGCCACCACTTCCATGCGGTGCGCCGGCGGCGCGAAGCCTTCCAGGCCGGCCTGAAGCCGGGCAGGGTCGGCGCCCAAAGCCAGCGCAACATGCACCGCGCACAGCGCATTAAAATGATTGTGCGGCCCGCGCAGTTTTGTCGAAGCCATATCAAACCGGTATTCCCGGCCGATCCGCAGCACGCCGTTTTTATAGTCGGCGGCTTTTATCGCGATCATTTTGCCTGGGTTTACCTGTTTCGGCATAAACTCCAGGATTACGGGATCATCACCGTTGTAAATAAAAATATCGCTGGTGTGCTGGTTTTTAATCACCTGGAACTTGGCTCGCGCGTAGTTTTCCAGCTTATAGTCGTAGCGGTCCAAATGGTCCGGCGTGATATTCAGCAATACGCCGATTTCCGGACGGAATTGCAGGATGTCTTCCAACTGAAAACTGCTCACTTCCACCACATAAATGCGCTCTGGCACGGGATTTTGCAAATCATGCAGCACCAGCCGTGCAAAGGCGTGGCCGATATTTCCACCCACGACAGCCGGCAAACCAGCCGCTGCCAGCAGATGGTGCGCAAGCCCGGTCGTGGTGGTTTTGCCGTTGCTGCCGGTGATGGCCACCACCTTACAGCCTGCCGGACGGTATTGCCAGGCAAATTCAATTTCACCGAGTACCGGTATGCCTTTTGCGCGAATAGCCTGCATAACGGGTGCTTTTTCCGGGATGCCGGGGCTTTTAATGATTGTGTCTGCATTCAAAATTTGCTCCACCGTGTGCTGCCCCGATTCGAATTTGATTCCAGCCGCTTCCAACTCCGCCTGAAATTCCGGCTTTATCGCGCTTTTATCCGAAACAAATACCGCATAGCCCAGCCAGTTGGCCAGTAAGGCGGCGCCTGTTCCGGATTCGCCGGCGCCCAGAATTGCTATGGATTTTTTTTGTTTCATTTTTTTGTCAGAACACGGATGAGGCGGATTCTGCCTGCGGCAGAAACGCGGATTGCCGCGGATTTTTACTCAGTTTCAGGGCAGATTCTTTCGTTGATTTGAATATACTTTCCGGCGGAACTCCGGTTTTTTCCCAAAATTTAATAGAAGGCCAACTTCTTTGTCTGTACTCCGTAAATAGTTAACTAGCTGAATTTCATGGTCATTGAGTAATATTTCACAGGCTTTTAATTCCAAAACAATGGTGTCATCAACTATTAAGTCAGTGTAATACTCCCCTACTTCCACATTTTTATAAAATACTTTTATTTGTTTCTGTGCTTCGACATAAAAGCCTCTTGATTTCAATTCCCAATACATGGCATTTTGGTATACTTTTTCAAGAAATCCATATCCCAACTCATTGTACACATCGTAAAAAGTCTTTAAAATCAGATCGACTAATTCTTTATGCAAAAGTTCCATATGCCCAGATAAAAAATCCGCGTAAATCAGCGTTTTCGCCGCAGGCGAAATCCGCTTCATCCGCGTTCTAATTACGTTCAATTATTACCACGCATGTTTTTTCGGCATTTTTCCAAATCCTCTTTTATCCCAATTTGAGCAGTTTTGAATGCCACTTTTATTTATTGAACGCGGATGAGGCGGATTCTGCCTGCGGCAGAAACGCGGATTGCCGCGGATTTTTACTCAGTTTCAGGGCAGATTTCTTTGTTTATTTCAATTTACTTTTAATTAAATCCCGTTTTCAATATTGCCATTTACAAGCCTATTTCCAATCTAAAAATCCGCGCAAATCCGCGTTTTCGCCGCAGGCGAAATCCGCCTCATCCGCGTTCTAATTACGTTCAATTATTACCAAGCATGTTTTTTCGACATTTTTCCAAATCCTCTTTTATTCCAATTTGAGCAGTTTTGAATATCACTTTTATTTATTGAACGCGGATGACGCGGATTCTGCCTGCGGCAGAAACGCGGATTGCCGCGGATTTTTACTCAGTTTCAGGGCAGATTTCTTTGTTTATTTCAATTTACTTTTAATTAAATCCCGTTTTTCAATATTGCCATTTACAAGCCTATTTCCAATCTAAAAATCCGCGCAAATCCGCGTTTTCGCCGCAGGCGAAATCCGCCTCATCCGCGTTCCAAAAAAACTATCGAATTTTCAAAGTTATCACTGTCAATACCGCCAATAGAATTTGTATAATCCAGAACCGCACAGCAATAGTCACTTCGTGGTATCCTTCTTTTTGATAATGATGATGCAGCGGCGCCATTTTGAAAATCCGGCGGCCGTCGCCGTATTTTTTCTTGGTGTACTTGAAATACCAGACTTGCAGCAGCACCGATACATTTTCAATTAAAAACACACCGCACAGCACGGGTATCAACAGCTCTTTCCGAAGCAGAATGGCCAGTGCCGCAATAATCCCGCCCAAAGTCAAACTCCCCGTATCGCCCATGAAAACTTTGGCCGGGTAAACATTGTACCATAGAAACCCGATACAACCGCCAAGCAAACAGGCCGAAAAGATCACCAGCTCATTCGTGTAGGGGATAAACAGGATGTTCAGGTAATCGGCAGCCAGGGAGTTCCCGCTGAGGTAGGCCATGACGCCCAATGCGGCAATCACTATCGCCGAAACCCCCGTTGCCAAACCATCCAGCCCGTCGGTCAGGTTGGCGCCGTTACTGACCGCCGTGATCACAAAAATGGTCATCATCAAAAACACGATCCACACCAGGTCGGCGGCGTTATCGCCCATAAACCAGAGGACGCGGGAATAGTCCAACTCATTATTTTTAAAGAACGGCACATTGGTAATCGGGGCTTTTACGTGTACAAGTTCCTTATAAGAATTCTCGCCTTCTTTCACAAAAATGCTGTTCATCACCTCGTAGCCATATTGATTGGCCACCTCAGGCTCCATGCGCACCACCACTTCGTCGCTCAGGAGCATGGTCAGGCCTACGATCAAACCCAAACCAACCTGCCCCAAGACTTTAAAAATTCCCTTCAGCCCTTTTTTATCCTTTTTGAACACTTTGATATAATCGTCGATAAACCCGATCGAAGCCATCCAGATCGTTGCAAACAGCATGAGCAAGACGTACACATTATCCAATCGGGCCAGCAGCAGGCAGGGGATCAGGGTAGCCGCGATAATGATCACGCCGCCCATGGTTGGCGTACCGGCTTTCAGGTTTTCGCCTTGCAAACCCAACTCCCGCACACTTTCGCCTATCTGCAAACGCCGGAGCCCGTTGATAATCCATTTGCCAATAAACAACGAGATCAGCAGCGACAGGATGACCGCGGCGCCAGCCCGGAAGGAGGTGTACTGGAACAATCCCGCGCCCGGAAAATCCAGGGTTTCAAGCCATTTAAACAGGTGATAGAGCATGATTTATCGTTTTCGTTGTTTTCAGGTTTTTTGAGAAAAATGCTGGGGGCGATTTTGCATCGCCCCGCAGCGACTGTTCAAAATAATAGTCCCTCCACTATTATATCTTTCTATTCCGCGCTATTCAGCGAAATACATTTTCAATATTTCCTTGTCGTCAAACGGGTGTTTTACACCATTGACCTCCTGGTATTTTTCGTGACCTTTTCCGGCCACCAGGATCACATCGCCCGGGCCGGCAAAGCGGCAGGCTGTTTTGATCGCTTGTTCGCGGTTTTCAATGATCAGGGTTTTTGTTAAATCGGTTTTATCGAGACCGGCCTCCATGTCGCGCAAAATGGCGGCGGGATCTTCCGTTCTGGGGTTGTCGCTGGTCAGGATGAGTTGGTCGCTCCGGCGTGCCGCTTCCCGGGCCATCACGGGGCGTTTGGTTTTATCCCGATCGCCGCCGCAACCCACTACGGTAATTACTTTTGAATGGCGTTTTTTTAGTTTCAAAATAGTTTCCAACACCTGCTGCAGGGCATCCGGTGTATGGGCATAATCGACAATGGCGATACATTCCGGTTTGGTCGGATGGGCAATGGCTTCAAACCTGCCTTCGGCGCCGTGCAACGCACTGAGCAGGGTCAGGGTTTGCATCTTTTCGGTACCCAGCAAACGGGCTACTGCGTAAACTGCGGTGAGGTTGTAGGCATTGAATTCGCCGATCATACGGGCGTGCAGTGCCGCGCCATCCAGTTCCAGGTGCAGGCCTGAAAGGCCGTTTTCCAGGATTTTCGCTTTAAAGTCCGCCGGCCGTTTCAGTCCGTAGGTGTGCGTTTTCGCTTTGCAGTTTTGCACCATGAACTTGCCGTTTTTATCATCCACGTTGATCAGGGCAAAAGCCGACTCGGGAAGGATGTCGAACAGCCGTTTTTTTGCATCCCGGTAGGCGGCAAACGTCTGGTGATAATCGAGGTGATCGTGGGTCAGGTTGGTAAACACCGCGCCGGCAAACGTCACCCCGGCAATCCGGCGTTGATCGATCGCATGGCTGCTGGTTTCCATAAACACATGGGTACAGCCTGCATCGGCCATTTGTCGCAGCAATTGTTGCAAGCCGACAGCGTCGGGGGTGGTATGTGTGCTGGGCACCCGATCGCGGCCGATGCGGTTTTCCACCGTGCCGATCATACCGGCAGTGCGGTGCATGGCGCTGAACAGGTCGTGCAACAGGGTACTCGTGGTGGTTTTGCCATTCGTGCCGGTGATGCCGATGACCTGCATTTTTTCCGAAGGAAAACCAGCCTGGGCAGCAGCCATATGCCCCAGAGCTTCTGCGCTGTTGATAACCTGAACCCATACCGGAACGCTATCTTTTTCTCCGGGAAAAGGCAGCTCGCAAACGACGGCCACCGCCCCTTTTTCTACAGCCTTGTCAATGAACTCGTGTCCGTTTACCGTTACTCCCCGGATGGCGACGAAGCAATCGCCGGGTTCAACCTGGCGGCTATCGAAGCGCAATTTTTTTATTCCAATTCCGGCATCGCCCTGTATTTCAAGAACATCCGGAACAGTGCGGAGGAGCTCGGCGAGTGTTTTCATCAATTTAAATACAATATGACCGACGGCCGCCCACTCACCGGCGTACCTGGGGCGAGGCTTTGGCGGACAACTTTGCCGATGCCTTTGACCCGTACGCGACAACCGCGGTTTTCCAGCAAATAAATAGCGTCTTTCAGGCCCATTCCGACTACCGACGGGATGCGCTTTTCCTGCACGATCCGGGGCAACAAATACAGCGAATCATTGGTTGGCCGCAACACACCCCAATCGGGCATGTCCGATTCCGCATAGCACGTCATATTCAACCAGTCCATGACCAGCTTGATATCTTCCACTTGCCCGGCATCAATGGTTGGCAGTTGGGCGGAAGCCAGCACCGGCCGCGGCGCTGCGTTCACCGGCGGGTGTACTGCCGCTTTAAGGGCAAAACACTTGTCGGCAATTTCTTTAAAAACAGGCGCGGCCGCCTCCGAGCCGTGATAACCGCCGCGCTTGGGCTCGCTGATCACCACGATACAGGAATACACCGGATTTTCAGCCGGGAAAAACCCGCAGAAACCGGCCTGGTGGCGAATACCTGCGCGCGACTTGAATTTGTGATAGTTCAATTGCGCGGTACCGGTTTTACCGGCGATGGTGTACAGGCTACTCCGGATATTTTGTGCCGTGCCGCCGGGCTGCACTACCCCGGCGAGCAGTTCTTTTGCTTTTTTTATGGTTTCGCGGCTGGCAATATTTCGCTTGACGGTTACCGGCCTGAATTCTTTGACCGTTTCGCCGTAATGCTCGATACGATCGACCAGGAAGGGCTTCATCATACGGCCGTTATTGGCTACGGCGTTGTAAAATGTCAGTAACTGGAGGGGGGTCATCAGCATTTCATACCCGATGCTCATCCAGGGCAGGGTCGTACCTGACCAGTCGGTTTTCGGGTCGTTCGGGTCTTTCAAAATCGGTAATTCTTCGCCGCCGATCTCGATTTCGGTGGCGCGGTCGAGGCCAAAGCCGCGCAGTCGCTTGACGAAAGCGCCGGGTTTTTGGGTATCACCGTAGTATTGCTGGACCATGGTAGCGGTACCGACGTTGGAGGATTTGGCAAACACTTCGCGAATCGTCATGGAGTCCTGCCCGTGCAAATACGCGTCCACCATGTCTTCTTTGTAAAACTTCACCTTGCCGCCGTACACCGGAATTTTTGCATCAAAATCGTCGAGGTGACCATCTTCGATCATTGCCATAAACGAGGCGAGCTTGAACATGGAGCCCGGTTCTACACGTTCGCCGACAGCATAATTGTACGTTTCCCACCAGTTGCCGTTTTCGGTACGGCCGATATTGGCGATTGCCCTGATAGCGCCGGTTTTCACCTCCATAACGATGGCGCAACCGTGATCGGCTTCATGCGCTTTGCAGGCGCGGAGCAAGGCATTTTCGGCGACATCCTGAATATTGATGTCCAGGGTAGTCACAATATCATCGCCGGCATTGGGCTCAATTTCAGCCAGGTCGCTCACCGGAATGTACACATCGCCCGGTACGCGCAGCATCAGTTGTTTGCCCTTGGAACCGCCAAGCACCTTGTCAAAACTGCCTTCCAGCCCTACCGGCAGCGCGCCGTCGCGCACATAGCCAATTGTACGCTGGGCGAGCAACTTGAAAGGCCGTTCGCGTTCGGAGCGTTGCTCGACAATCAAGCCGCCTTTGTACCGCCCGAGACGGAACAAAGGGAAGTTCTTGATCATCTGCATTTTGTAGTACGACAGGTTTTTGGCTATCGGAACATAGCGGATGCCACGGGTGTTCGGATCGGCTTCCCGCAGGGCGATCAACCATTCTTTGTAGGCGCCCGGCGTGTATTGCTGATCGATATAGGTGGAAAGCATCCAGGCGAGGCTGTCCAGGTTTGCATTAAACGCCTCGTCGGTCAGGCCTTCCGCCTTTACGTCAAAATGCGCATCAAAAAACGGCAACGACGTAGCCAGCAGACTGCCATCGGCAGCCAATACATTGCCACGGTCGGCCTCAACATCCACAAACTTCAAAAACAGGCTGTCTGCCTTTGCCTCCCATTTCGGCGCCTGCACAACCGACAACTGGTACAACCGGCCCGTGATCACAAAAGCAACCAGGAGCACCACTGCCGCCAGCAGGTAGACCCGAACAAGCACTTCGTTTTTGATGTTCAACATAGCGGTTTCGAAATTTGGTGGATTGGTTTATTTCGTATTGCTTTTTCTATTTCTTCTATTTTATTTCTATCACTTTAGGACCTTTATTCGCCAGATCGAGGCCTACCGGCTCTAAACTTTCATCGATTTGGGACTGCATGGATTTATACATCGTTTCACTTTTTATAGAGGTATAATGCCATTTAAGTTCCTTGATTTCTTTTTGGAGCATTTGAATTTCCCGGACTTTTTTTTCTGCAAAATGTGCATTGGCGATATAGACCAGCGCCAGAAAACCAAGAAACAACAGAAAGGAGAAATTCTTAAACACCCACTCGGTCGACTGGTGACTGACATTTAATGCGCTGAGCAGTTTTTTTGCCACGGTAATTCAGTTTTTATTGTTGTGGTTTTTTAATTCTGTTTTTCCGCAATCCGCAATTTTGCGCTGCGCGCCCGCGGATTTTGTTGTACTTCTTCCGGGCGCGCTTCTATTGGTTTTTTATTGATTAATTTGAATGGCCGTTCAATGTTTCCGTAAAAATCCTGCTGCACCTCCCCTTCAATATTTCCTGTTTTGAACCAGTTTTTCACCGGCCGGTCTTCCAGGGAATGGTAGGTGATAATCACCAGACGGCCTCCCTTACTCAGCATTTCCGTCGCGTCGTTCAAAAAGTCGGTCAAAGCGCCCATCTCGTCATTCACCTCGATACGCAAGGCCTGAAACACCTGCGACAAGTAGCGCCAACGCTCACCAATAAGGTTCGCTTCACAAACACCCAGCAAGTCGGCCGTCGACTGAAAGCGACTTTTTTCCCGGAAGGCGACACAGGCCAGTGCCAGGGTGCGGGCATTTCGGACCTCCCCGTATGCACTGAACAGCCGTTGCAAATCCTCGGCGGAATAGGTATTCAGCACCTCGGCGGCACTTTTTTCATCGGCGGCGTTCATACGCATGTCCAGCGGCGCATCGAAACGGTAACTGAACCCCCGGTCCGGCGTATCCAACTGATGGCTGCTCACGCCAAGGTCGGCGAGTATGCCATCCACTGTACCCGGGCGAACACCTGCAGCGCGCAACTGCCGTTTCAGGTACCGAAAATTCGAATGCACAAAATGAAAACCGGCGTGCTCCGAAAAAATCACATTGTCGGCATTGGCCTGTGCATCCGCATCCTGGTCAAAAGCATAGAGGCGACCTTTGTCGCCCAGCCGGTTTAAGATAGGCGCCGCGTGCCCGCCGCCACCAAACGTGGCATCCACATATACGCCATCAGGGCGGATACGTAGGCCATCGAGCGATTCGGGAAGGAGTACAGGCGCATGGTACATTTTTTCGTTTTTTCTAGATTTCGTCAATATCCCCCACCCCTTCGGCGCCGCCACCCATAACGTCGTTGGCCAGGTCGGCAAATTGATTCGGATCGATGCTGAGCATTGCCTCGTAATGCCCGGGCGACCAGATTTCAATACGATCATCCATGGCGATGAGAATGGCTTCCGACTCCAAGCTGGCGTAATCCATAAGCGGCTTTTGCAGCAGGATACGGTCAGCGCTATCGGTCGACACCGGTGCGGCGCCGAGATAGAAGGAGCGGAAAAACATACGGTTGCGGTCGTTGAAACGGTTGAGACGACTGAGTTTTTCACTGATTTCGTCCCAGATGGGCTTCGGATACAAGGTGAGGCATTTTTCGAAGCCGCGGTTCAGCACAAATTCATAGCCATTCGATTCGGAGGGTTTTTCCCCGAGTTGACGCAGCAGCGCGCTGGGTAAACGCAACCTGCCTTTATTGTCAATGGCTACCGGATATTCACCGATAAGTTTCATGCTGAGAGGGACTGTTTGAACAAAATACGAAGTACGAGCGGTATTTGCCCATAGCTTACACCACAAATGTACTTGCTTTTACCACATTTTACCACGACTCAACACCAATTCCGTTATTTTTTTTGAAAAAAATTTGATAAAAAAACATAAACAACTGTTTTTCAGTATTTTAATCCAGTGTTTAAAAGTGGGAGAATTTTGATTTTTTTTCAAAACTGTCAACTGACCGACGATTGACTGGTTGTTTTTAATTCGAAAATGGTCGAAAAAACGGATTTAGCGGAATACCGTTCGTGGAGTTAGCGCCACAAATCGCAGCATTGGTGGGAGAAAGTGGAAACACGAACCTGTCAGGTCAAAAAAAAGCCCGCAGGGTGGCGCAAATGGCGCTACCCTGCGGGCTTTTTTTTGACCTGACAGGTTTTGAGCCGGCTGAATTGCCGTAAAATTTCAATCAACGCACCCCACCTCCCCCCCCCCGGTCTGCCAATTCAAGTTCGAGGCCGGGTTGAAAAATATGCCATTAGTGGAGCAGCCGAAAAAGGGCAACAGGCAAGTGCATAGTACAGCCTTGATTTTAAAATCTGATTTTTACAAAAATGCTACCGCAAATCAGCACAAAAAACACCAACAACATACCAATAATGTAAGCCGTTCCGATGCCTGGCCCCTGTTGGCTGTGTGCACCCAGGCCCTTGTCCAGAACATAATGGGCCCCAAAAATCCCTGCAATCCATACCCGGAGTAAAAGCCCGGTTTTTTCTATTGCCGGGATATACCATAGTCCAAACAACAGCGCCGCCACCAACGGAACATAGAGAAACAGATTTTCCAGAAAACCGTCCATAGGCCGGGATGGCAGGGTATTCCGTTGCGCCAACAACACAACGACGAGATACATTCCGGCCCAAAAAAGCTCAGGGCCGGGGAGCAATTGTACAATTCGCGATACCATAAATTTCGATTGTAATGCGGATAGAAGCCCTGATTTAATACAGTGTCTTTTGAACCGTGTATTTATTGTGCTGACTAAACGTCACCAAAAGTGGAAAGGCCTTAATAAACCGAATAGAAAAACTATTGCCTTCGGAAGTGTAAACGTCTACCCGGTAGAATCCCGGCCCAAGCATAGAAAAATCCAGATTTAGCACGGCGCCGTCACATTGTATTGCCGTAATTTTTTGCCCGCCCGATTGCACATCGCGCAGCACGTCCCACAACGCATACCGCTCGGGCCGGGCAGCCCCGGCCGGCAAGGTAATGCGCAGGCCCTGCGCGTTAATTCCGTTCAGGGAAACAAGAGAAACATCATCCTCGCGCAGACGTGTGCCCTCCCCGACTGCCGTAACCCGGCATGGGCCTGTTTGAATATCGATCGCTTCGAATACTTCGGGCAGACAAGGCAGGGTATACGAGGCCGGCAACTCCGTGGCATAACCCCGGCCGGTATCGGGCAAATGATACGTTCGTTTATCCGAAAAACTCAGGCGCTCCCGCACCCGCTCGTCCGGATCCCAGCCGGATACGCCCTGCAGCGCGTCCAGTTCGAAAACGGTACCGGCAGGATATTTCATGAAAGGCACGGTCAGGACTATACGGACAGTATCCATGGCAGACTTCAATATTTTGCGCGGCAAATTTGCGCGGGCCGGCATTTCAAACCTAAATTTTGACTTCCAGGTGTCGACCTCCCGGGCTGAACCGTGGCAAATCTCGAGTAAAACGAAAAACGGTCAGCGCAACACGGTTAGCGAACCGCTCAGGGTTTCAGTCCGGCCATCTACCAGTTCCAGTTCCAGCACCCAAACGTACACGCCGGGCAACACCGGCTTTCCCCGGTAAGTGCCGTCCCAGGCATTGGTATCGTCGCCCGGCAAAACATCCAGCGCCTGGTGCATCAGGCCGCCCCAGCGGTCAAAAATCTGCAACCGGTTGATCAGTTGCACGGATGGCCCGAAACTCAGCGTGAACCGCCCGTTCAGGTCTGTTTGAGCGCCCGGAATCATCGCATTGGGCACATAGGTGAGCAATTGCCGGTCCACTTCGATGAACATGTCGTCGGTGGCAGTGCAGCCGCTGGCATTCGTTACAGTCAGCACGTAGTGGATGTTTTCCAGGGGCCGGGCCACCGGGTTCGGGCAATCCGTACAACTCAGGTAAGCCGGATTTTCCCAGAAATACGTTACAAGCCCGGCATTGGGCAGGAACAGGTTCAACAAAATGGAATCGCCGAGCAAAATTGTCGCGTCTGCCGGCAAACTCACCACCACCGCCGGCGGCTCGGCCACCTGAATTTCCTGCGTTTGGGCGCAGCCGTGAATATCTTCCGCCGTAATTGCATACTGCGCCGCGGGCAGGTTTTCAAACAAATCCACCTGCGAAAAGGGCCCGCCGTCCAAATTGAATACCAGCGTGGTGTCGGCGCTTGCCACCCGAATAGCCCCATTTTGCTCGCCAAAACACTGCACGGAGTCGGCCTCCAGGTCAAAAACGATCGGCGGAAAATTCCCGACCTGGGCAGTTGCCGTTTCTGTGCAATCCGACGCATCCGTGACGGTCAGGCTGTAATTGCCGGCAGGAATATCCGGCAACTGGGCGCTATTGGCTGCACCCGGCGGACTCCATCCGTAACTGTACGGTGGCGTTCCGCCGTTTACAAGCGCCTCCAGCAATCCGTTCGATTCATCGAGACAGGCCGGCGTGGCATCCAGCGCAACATCGAGCACGGGCAAGACCGTCAGTTGGACGGTATGGGTGGAATCGCAGCCATTGTCAGCAGGAAACGTTTGCCGGTACACGCCCGACACGCCCTGTGGCTGGCCAAATATGGGAATCGTTTCGCCGCCGCAAATGACCAGGGCCTCACTGGTGGCGAAAGTATCTTTCGGTATTGCCCGGACAAACACCGTGGAATCACAGCCCGTTAAGGCCGATAATTGAAACGTATGCTCATCGCCCGGCGAAAAATTCTGACCGTTGTAATTCAGCACACTGCCCAGGCAAACAGCCGTGTCCACCGTAATCTGGTAGGTGCCCACCGTCGTACCATGCACGCGCACCTGCACCACCGAATCACAACCGGCAACAGTTTGCAGGGCAAACGTCCGGCTCTCATCCGGCAAAATTTCCGTGCCGAACCAATCCACTGTTCGGCCGTAACAAATCGTGGTGTCGATGCTGTAATTAAACGTATCGTTCACCGTAAAATACACGGTATCAATACTAAAACAGCCGTTGGCCAAATCAGCCCGAAGCACCAGGTCGCCCGAAGCCGCCGGCCCTGCCTGCACATCCGGGCAAGTAGCACAATCCACCGAAGCGGCGGGCTGCCAGTTGTAATTATCGAATCCGGTCTGGCCAAGTACCACCGTTTCACCCTGGCAGATCACCTGGTCGGGCCCCAGTTGCAGCACCGTGCTGCTGTCGATCCCGATGGTCCGGCTATCCGTTTGCGTAATCCCGCACACATCGGTGACCGTCACGGCAAATTGTCCGGCATCGAGGGCGGCAAAGGTCGCCAGGTTGGAGCCGTCGTGCCAGGCCCAACTCACCAGATCGGTTCCGGCAGCATTCAACAGCAGGGTGCCGTTGTCGCAGATCAACGTATCCGGCCCGAGCTCGAGCACTGCCGGGTTGTATGGAAAAAACAGGGCTGCGATGTTGTCTTCAAAATTGCATTCACCAATGGTTGTCGAGGGAAAGTCCTGCGCCAGGCTGAAGGGCGTACCCAGGGAATTATTGTCGTTCAGCACCAAAAAAATCGAATCGTTGGCAATACGCGGCAGGCGCGCCATGAAGGTGCGGCAGCTGTCGGGGGGCAGGTCGAAGCCCAGTGGCCGCAAGCCCAGCCAGAGTGCCGCAGTGGTTTGGGGGTTACCCAGGTAGGCCGAAACGGGGGTTTGCAGGGGCAAGGTGTTATCCCCGTCGTTGCATACGCTCAGGCTGATTTCAATGGAATCGCCCACACAAATCAGGCTCAGCGCATCCAGCACGCCGTCGGGCGCCGGGAACGTGGGGTTAAAATACTGGTTGAGAAAACTGTTCATTCGCAAACTGTCGCCCACGATGTGCGGGTTTTGCTGAATGCGCGGCACGCTGAGGTCTTCGTTGATATTGGTGTTAAAATACGCGTGCTGGTTCCACACCCGGCGCGAGGAAATACCCGGAAGGCCAACGGCTTCGTACGCCACTACGGTGCCCTGGTCCTGTGTGCCGTTGGTGCCGCATTCGATCACGATCTCCGTTTGCCCGTCGCCGTCAACATCAAGAATCAGTGGATTTTCGATGTGGGTGGCCGACAGGCATTGGTCCTGCCATTTGACCAAACCCGTGGCGCCTTCGATGACCTGTAAAAACGACTGCCCCCGGTAAATCACATCCGCCGAACCGTCGCCGCAAAAATCGTACACGCTGGAACAGGTGACGGAGGAGGGATCAATCGTGTTGACCGTCCACAGTACCGTAAAATCATTTTTCAAGGCAAACAGCTGCGGGAACTCCACAAAACTCACCTCCAGTTGGCCGTCGCCGTTCAGGTCGGCGATGTTCACCCGCGAGGCGCCGTCGTGCCAGTTGGTGGGCAATTGAAATTCACGCATGATCACCGGGGTCTGAATATCCCAGCAGTACACCGTGTTTTGGCCGCCTTTCCGGCCCTGAACGATGGCGTCGAGGTCGCCGTCGCGGTCAAAATCGGCAATACTGGTAAAACCGTCGGTGAACGGCGCGGGGGCCGTTACCACTGCCGCCACCACACCGGTGACTAAATTGACGGACAACACCTGGTTGCCAGCTACAATTTCCAGGCCGGCGCAGTCGGCGCAAAAATTATCGGGCAGCGCGTCAATGGCGATGGGCGAGTTGAATGAAAATCCGCCCGCCGCGCGCGCCGGATGCTCCCCGGCCGAAAGCAGGTTTCCGCCCGAAGCCAGCAGGGCGCCGGTTTGGCCATTGAACACCTGGTTGCCGATATTGACTTCCGGCAGGCCGTCGTGGTCAAAATCGGCAATATTGGGCGAAGAAAAGGCATAGCGGTTGCTGTAGCCGACCTGCACGGCGCTGGTAAATTTCAGTGCACCCGTGTGGCTGTAGCAGCGCAACAGCCGGTCGTTGCCCACGATCACAAACTCGCCGAAACCGTCGTTGTCCAGATCGGCCATCGCCGGACAGGTGCCGCCGGGCAGGCCGGTCGGACTGGCGATTTGCACTTTCGTGGCGCCCGTTGCCCCGTCGATGATATAAATTTCGGTGCCTTCCACCCGGTAAGTCACGATCTCCGGGATGCCGTCGCCGTCCATATCGCCGGCAACCAGCGGCGAGTAGGTACCCGTTTCGGCCTGGCCGACCCATTGGATGCCCAGGTTGATGGTATCGCACGACGGCACAAAAAAGCAGTCGGCATTGCAGGTGGTGTAGTAAAAATTGTCACACTGGCCCGTGCAGGTGCAATCCTGGTCGAAGCAGTCGATGAGGCCGTCGCCGTCGTCGTCAATGCCGTTTGAGCAATCTTCAACGGTTTGCGCGGCAAGAAAAATGGGGAATAAAAGAAAAAAAAGAGCAGTTAAACCCGCAAAAACGGGCTGGGCGTTTGGGCGCCGGATTGGGTATACGTGTTTTACCATGGAATGGGATAAGTGATTGGTTCTGGTCGGGCAGGTAACGGGCGACAGGCGCGTTTCGGTTTACCCGGCAAAACGATTAACGTATTGTTTAAAACCAGAGACTACGGCGGGAAATTGGTTTGGCGTGGTTGGGATTAGGCGAAAAACGGCAGGTTTTAACATAACGTTGGCAGGGTTTCTACGGTTTCACTTTATAAACCGGTAATAATCGAATCCAGATGTCTCCCCCGCCTTGCGGGGTCGACATGACACCTTGAAATGACAAGATTAGTTTCAATCAGATTTCTCGCTACGCTCGAAATTGCGGCAGGGCGCAGGGGAAATTTCGAGCGTAGCGAGAAATCCGGTAAGGTTTAGTTTAAAAATAAACGACTGTCATGTCGACCCCGCAAGGCGGGGGAGACATCTGGACTAACAACACATTATCGGATATTTATTTAAAACCGTACGAACCTTGCCAACGTTTAACCCGCCAACGTTAAAAAAACGTTCCGGTCAAAATTACCACGACTGCCGCCGCCATCTATCTTTATTCCCAAAAAAATTATGCGCACGCTCTTGCCAATCTTCATTTTTTTAATGCTGTCGGTTTTTACCGGCATACTACCGGCCCAAACCGGCTTCTTCCCCGACGACCTGGTCGTTTCCGCCTCGGCGCTCAACCTGCGTGACCAGCCAAACAAAACAGGAAAAGTGCTGGAAAAACTTTCCCGCGGCAGCACACTCAAGTTTGTAACAGCGGCCAATGACGGCGCCTATGAAACCGTAGACGACAACTACGGCGTCTGGCTCCGGGTGCAATCCGGCACCGGCAAAACCGGCTATGTGTTCAGCACCTTTGTTACCGGCCAGTTCAACCTGTATCTCGAAGGGGAAACGCCGCTCGACTTGTTGCCTGAGCAAAGCTGGTACGGCCTGTATGCCCGCGACTCGTTCAGCGACGAACTGCGGGCCATTCAAGTTCGCCTGGCCACGGAATACAACAGTTTCCGGGAAGAGGACACCCAGGTACTGCGCACCAACCAGCCCGACCGTGCCAAATTCATCATCGGAACAACCAGCCGGCTCCAACCGGGACCTGCCGGCGAACTCGGCATTTTCGATCCCGCCGATTTTTACTTCAACGACGCCCTGGCGCCCGGCGCCATGCTGGCGCTACTGCCCGGTTCGAAACCGGACGACGAAACCCCTGCCCCACCCTGCTACCTCGCCGCAACCGGCTGTGCCAGCCTGCAGGACGATGAAACCATCGCCTTTCAGGATTTCAAACTGACCGCCCTGCTACCACGCCCCGACCTGCCCACCATCCGGCAAGACCTGAGCCCCTGGTTTAAAACATCCCCCGGCCTGAACCCCAACATCCGGCTCTGGTGGTTCGGCGACCTCGACGGCGACGCCCGCCCGGATGCGATCATTGAAGATATGCCGGAGGAAATGGGCATGCGCATTTCGCTTTTTCTGTCCTCCAGGGCGCGTGACGGGGAGTTGTTGCGCAAAGTTTGCGAGTATTGGCCGCCACTGGATTGATATTTTGCGTTTGTTTTAGGTTGTTAAAAAACTTAGGCGCCTTTCGTAGCGTATTTCCCGCAGAGTAACGTAGAGTATTTCCCGCAGAGTTCGTTGCGGTAGAGTTGCGCAGAGTTAGCAGTTGCGCAAAGGGAAAAACTCTGTGTAGGGATAGTTCAATGAAGTGTGTCTGAGGTTCTGGCTTCCGCCGCTTGGAGGCCGTAGGCCGGAAAGCGGCGGAAGCACGCTCATTTATTTTTCTATCAGGTGCCTGGAATACCGTTCTCCATATTTTTGAATCAAGTCTCTTTGAATGGATTCACCTTTCCAGGACTTTTGGGCACCAGGCAAAGATAGATTTGCTTAATCAGCGCATACGGAGACCCAAGCGCTTTGCCTTTAATGAGTTTTCGAGATGCGATGGCCTGACAGGATTGGTTGTAGATCATTCGACGCATTTCTTTGGGGTAATCCATAAAGGCCATTAACTCTTCCCAGTCGCTTCCACGCGACCACCACAATTTCCACCCAAGTTAGCACCCCACGCAGTTTGGGCTGCTTCTCTGGACGGCGCCGGGAGGCGTACCCGGCGTACGGATTTGACCCCTCGGCCAGCACTTTAGCACGACACTTCTGGTAATACCAGGGGCGAGATGGCTTCACCGGATAAATCCCACCCCTTCCACGGCTACACCCATTTTCTTGGCGGCCCGCCCCCGCGGCGCCCCCCCCCCCCCCCCCCCCCCCCCGGGCCCCCGGCCCGGCCGGCCCCCCCCCCCGCGGGGCCCCCCGCCCCCCCCCCCCCCCCCCGCCCCCCCCGCCCGCCGGGGGGGGGCCCCCGGCCCCCGCCGGGCCCGGCCCCCCGCCGGGGCCCGGCCGGCCGGGCGGGGGCCGCCCCCCCCGCCGGCCCGCCCCCCCCCCGCGGCCCCCCCCCGCCGCCCCCCCCCCGCCCGGCCCGGGGCCCCGGGGGGGGGGGCGCGGGGGCCCGGGACCCTTTTCTACCACTGCTAACCCATTGCGATCCCGTGGTGTCCGGATCGACAACGGCCGGGTTACGTGTACCGTTGTCTGTTTTCTTTCCATTGGAACAACTTTAATGACACTCTCTGTGTACTCTGCGGAAAACTCAGCGCAACTCTGCGGGAAATACGCTACGAAAGGCGCCTTAATTTTTTAACAGATCAACTTCAACAACCGACTATTTCAAGATGCCATTTTTCGATCACGCGCACTGATTATCAACTTCCATTCCGGGTAACCGCCAGATTAATATCTTGCGCCCGACTTTCAAACCCGGCCCATCACTGCAAACCCACCCGCATGTCCGACCTGAAGAAAAAACTCACCCTTTACGGCCTCACCATGATTGCTGTCGGCTCCTGCATCGGCTCCGGCATTTTTGTGACGCCTGCGCAGATCGTCAGTGCCGTGCCCAACGCTACCCTGGTACTGGCCGTGTGGGCGCTGGGCGGCATTATTGCGCTTACGGGGGCGCTTACGTTCAGCGAGTTGGGCGGCATGTTCCCGAAGTCGGGTGGCGTGTATGTGTACCTGAAAGAAGCCTACGGGGACCTGACCGGCTTCCTCTACGGCTGGATCATCCTGCTGGTGGTCAACACCGGGGCCCTGGCCGGACTTTGCGTGGCCTTTGCGGAATACCTGAAATTGTTCGCGCCGGATATGAGTGAAAATGCCAAAACTGCCGTCGCCGCCGGCACGGTGCTTACGCTCACCGTAATTAATATGCTCGGCGTGAATGTCAGCCAGGGTTTGGCCAACGTGTTCACCGGCCTGAAACTGCTGGCCATAGGCGGTATTGTCGTGGCAGGTTTCCTGTTTTTTGATTCGGCTAATGTTTCGCCTGATTTTTCCCTGCGGGAAAATATCCCCGAAAACCTCACCACCGCCATGCTGACCGGCCTTATCGGTGTGCTGTTTTCCGTGGGCGGCTGGCACCACGCCTCCTACCTCGCCGGGGAAGCCATCGATGCCCCGCGCACCGTGCCGCGCGCCATGTTTTTGGGTGTGCTGATCGTGCTGGTCATGTACCTGCTCGTCAACCTGGCGTATATGTTTTTGCTGCCGCTGAAAGCCATTGCCCAAACGCCGCGCGTGGCCGGCGAGGCCATGGCGACCCTGGCGCCCTGGGGCGGCAAGGCGGTGGCAGTGGCGATAGCGGTGTCCATTTTCGGCACCATCAGCATTTACACCATGTCGGCGCCGCGTATCTATTTTGCCATGGCCTCCGACGGTATTTTTTTCAAACAACTGGCCGCCGTGCACCCGCGCTGGCACACCCCGGTGACAGCCATGTTGGTACAGGCGTTTTGGGCCATTGCCGTGCTGTTGTTTTTCCGGGGATTGTTTGACCAGATCATCACCTTTGTCACGTTCATGGACATTGCGTTTATGGGCCTGGCCGGCGCGGCGGTGTTTGTGCTGCGCAAAAAAACAACCTGCTGCCGACCGGCCGGTCAGAGCCTGGGGCTACCCGTTGGTGCCATTAGTTTTTGTAATTATTTCCGCGGCTTTTGCCGGAAATGTATTGCTGGAACGGCCTGCGCAGGCGCTGCCGGGACTGGGGATTTTGGTAATGGGGGTTGTTGTATTTTATTTGTTTAAAAAGCAGCATGCTGTTTAATTTTTCCAATCAAAAAGCGAACTGAAAGTTCGCATTACGCTATGCACAAAGATTCCTTCGTCGTCAAAGAAACCCCCGACAATCGCACCACGGCGCCGCACGTGTTGCCGATTTACGCCACTTCGTCCTTTGTTTTTGAAAACATAGACCAGGGCGTAGAGATTTTTAAAAACATCGAAAGCGGCCACGTCTATAGCCGCTACGCCAACCCGACGGTGGACACCGTGGCCGCCAAAATCGCCGACCTCGAAACGCTGGGGCTGGATATGCAAGCCGAAGCGGTTATGACCTCTTCCGGCATGTCGGCCATCTCCACCCTGTTCATGGGTTTGCTGAAATCGGGCGACAAGGTGCTGAGCCAGGGCAATTTGTACGGCGGCACTACCGAACTGCTGGCTTCGGTGCTGCAACCCTTCGGAATCGAGCCGGTATTCATCGACCTGCGCGATCTGAATGGCGTGGAAGCCATTTTAAAAGCGGACCCCGCTATCAAAATGCTGTACTGCGAAACACCCGCCAATCCGACCCTGGCCTGCGTGGACATCGCGGCACTGGCCGGTCTGGCACACCGCTACCAGGCCTGGTGCGCCATCGACAACACCTTCCCCACCCCGCTGCTCCAACAGCCCTTCGCGCACGGCGTGGACTTCATCATCCACTCCACCACCAAATACCTGAACGGCCACGGCAACAGCATCGCCGGGATCATCATCGGCCGCGACCGGGATCTGATGCGCAAACAGGTCTGGAAAGCCATGAAACTCGCCGGCACCAATTGTTCACCTTTCGAGGCCTGGCTCACCCACAACGGCCTGAAAACGCTGGCCCTGCGCATGGAGCGCCACTGCTCGAACGCACTTGCGCTCGCCGAATTTCTGGAAAAACACTCCGCCGTGGCACGGGTCAACTACCCTGGTCTGGCCTCCCACCCCGACCATGCACTGGCCAAACGGCAGATGCCGGGCGGCTTCGGGGGCATGCTGAGTTTTGAGTTGAAAGGCGGCATGGAAGCCGGGTTGCGTTGCATGAACCGGGTGAAGCTTTGCATCCTGGCGCCCACGCTGGGCGATGTGGATACGTTGATCCTGCACCCGGCTTCGTCGTCGCACCTGAATGTGTCGAAGGAAATCCGCGAGGCAAACGGCATCACCGACGGGATGATCCGGGTGTCGGTGGGGATTGAGCATGTGGGGGATATCATTGGGGATTTGGAGCAGGCGATGGGCGGCTAAAATGTCACCCGGTCGTACATCGCGGCCATTTTCAGCCCGGTTTCGATGCTGCGAAACCAGATGTCTTTGTCCAAACCGGTCACTTCCGACGAACGCCAAACATCCGGTTCTTCCCGAAAAAAAAGCATGGCTTCGGGTATGTCCTGGCGCAGCAAAACGTATTCTTTGAAGGAAGGTAAACTTTGGTATTCGATGAATTTCCGCCCGCGGTCGTACCGTTCGGTGCTGGCGGAAAGGGTTTCGATTATCAGGATTGGGTTAATAATTGCCTCGGCTTGATCTTCGATTTGCAATGGCTCGCCGGCCACTACCACGACATCGGCATACACGTAAAAATTGTATTTGGGCAAATAAATCTTTTGGTCGCTGCCAAAGGTTTCAAAGGCGGAATGTTGGTGCAATGCATTGGTGCGCACTACCAGTACATTCCTGGAAATTCTGTTGTGGGCTATAGTTCCTCCAGCCATTTTTTCAAGGGTTCCGTTATAAAAGGCATGGCGCTCTCCGCTCTCCTGTTCGATGCGGAGATAATCGGCAACACTGTATGTTCTGGCTGACATCGTGGTCACGGATGGATTTTTTACATATATAAGTACTGGTAAAATTGAAACAAAGCGCCCTGAATCAATCCACCAACGACTCCCCGTTCAAATCCGTAGTCAGCACCTCGCTCATGTAATTGAAATAGGGCCGCATGGCTTCGAAGGTCCGTTTCACCTCCTGCAGGAAGTTTTCGCCCGTCACCTCCTTGTCGGTAAAACTCCGGTGCACCGTGAAACTTTTCTTGCGGATCAGGTCGATGGCCGGGTTGCCGGCATCGAAACCCCGGGGCGCCGTTTTTACTTCATCGCCCTGCAGGGTTCCGAAGTATTTTTTGAAGGTGGCATCGGCCATGATTTTCCGGATGGGCTTGTCGTCGGCAGCAAATTCGTCGCGGATGCGCTTCAGGTCCTGGGCATTGGGTTGCCAAAAACCGCCGCCCACGAACGAAGCCCCCGGTTCAACATGCAGGTAATAGCCGCCGCGCAGCCGCTTGGTCGCCCGCTTGAAGCCCATACCGAAATGGTTTTTATACGGCGACTTGTCCTTGGAAAAACGCACATCCCGGTAGATGCGAAACAGCGTGGAGCCCTCCAGATGATCTGTTTCGCCCAGGGCCTGTTCAACGGCGGCGACGAATTGTTTCATGTTGTCCAACGCCGTTTCGTAGCGGGTTTTGTTGGCCTGAAACCAGTCGCGGTTGTTGTTATTTCCCAGGTCTTGCAGGAATTGCAGGGTAGCAGGTTGGATCGTCATTGGCAAAAAAATCAAAAGAGAAGGTGGTGTTCGGTTCAGGGCGAAGGCGGCCCGTAGGTTGTCTGGACCAACGTCCGACGGGTGCTGCCCCAACCTCTGGAAATTTTCACAATATACAGGTTGTCGAAGTCCGTTTCGGGGATCGGCGCCACCGATTGCAATGAAAGCCCCTGCACCAACCCGGGCACGGTGTTGGAGTGGCCGACCACCAGCACGCTTTTTCCCCGGATTTTGTTTAACCGGGCAACCAGGCCCGCCGTGGTATCCGGCCTGTACAGGGTCAGACCCAGGTTTAGCGCGGTGGCCAGTGGCTGGGCAGTTTGTTGTGTACGCTGATAGGTGGAGGCAAAAACGTGGCTGACACCTTTGTTTTGAAGCGAATCGCGCAGAATGTTGGCCCGGGTATTGCCGGTAGCGGAGAGCGGCGAGTCGGCCGAATTATCCAGCCGCTCGGCATGGCGCACGATGTAGTATTTTGTAGTACAGGCCGAAAGCATCAGCATGGCAAAAAGCGACAAAAAAGAGCGTGGTTTCATATCCGGTATTTTCAGTGTGCCTGGTTATTTTTTTACCAGTAAAAGTTGGACCTGTTCGCCGGCATCCCAAACGCGCACCGTGTAAACTCCGGTCGGCAGCGCACTTAAATCGAGCGGCACCTGCGCATCCGGATCAACGTCCACAGCCAGCGAAATCCCGGTCGGTTGTTGGTTCGCATTCCAAACTTCAACCCGCACCCGGGCAGGTTTGCCGGCTTGTATGCGCAAGGTACTCGATCCGGCGGCCGGGTTGGGCCAAAGCGCGGCCTGCAAGCGTTCGCTGTAGCGAGTCAGGGACCGGATTGGCGAAAAGTTGCTCTTGCCGTCGCGATCAATTTGCCGCAGGCGAAAAAACTGCGTACCCGGCTCCATCTCAGGAATGCGATAGGTGTAAAAAGCCGGCGCGGTGCCGTCGCCTTGCGGCAAAACAAAACCCCGCAGCTGCCAATCCTTGCCGGAATTACTGCTTTGTTGTATTTCAAAACCGGTGTTATCGGTCTCGGAGGCCGTTTCCCAAGTCAGCAGGGCATCGTTGCCTTCCAACCGCGCCTCGAAGCGAGTCAGCTCAACCGGAAGGGAACCCTGGGGCCACAAAGCAACATCGAGCAAGGTCAATACCCCATTGTCCAGCGATACCACGTGCTCCTGTGTGATGTAACCGGTTTTTCCGATTCGGACGGTGAACGAGCCGTTTTGGAGTTGCCCGACTTTATACAACCCCAGTGCGTTCGTTCGCGCGAAAGTTGGCATAGACAAAACTTCAACATCGGCCGCATTGAGCGGAAAACCGGTAACGGCATCCGTGACGGCGCCCTCCAGGTAGCAACCCCGGACGTAATTGGGGGTAAGCACCCACAGTTCTCCGTTGTTCGTGTTTTGCGCCTCGATATTTGAAGCCACGATAGTACCGGATGGAAGGTATGGGTATACCCCCCAGCAACCATCGAATCCGTCCCCCGAACCACCGGGATAGGTGTCGTAGCGGCCGACCACCACCATATTGGCCGGCCGGGCAACATCGATAATCGCGAAACCGTCTTTGTACCACGATGTTACGGCGTAATCATTGTGGATGTGGGTGTTGTGGACGATAGAGCCGGAACCGGGCGTAATCTGAATTTTGTCGAGTTCGGTAATATTTCCCAGGTTGGAAATATCATACGCCGCGAGATAGGAATTACTGACTTCGTCTGTGGTAAAAAGCGTGTTGCCCGACAGCCAGGTATTGTGCGTAAAGTTGCCCGGCGTGTTGAATGTAGCGAGCAAAGTAGGGTTGGTTTTGTTGGTCATGTTAATGACAGCCACCTGCCCGGTGTAAATATGCGCCGAGTAGAGCCGGTCATTGTTCACATAGCCGTCGTGTACGTAGCCGATAAAGTTGACAAAGCCGACATAGCTGGGGTTGTAAGGGTCCGAATTGAGGTTGTACACCTGCGGCCTGCCGTTATTGAGGTTGCTGCCGTACACGTACAGGTAGCCCTTCACCTCGTCGATATGCAAGGCATGGCCCCGTTGAATACCGCTCCCGCCGTCGACGGTATGATAGGTGAGGTTGGAGCCGGGCAAGCCATTCAGGTCAACAACCTGGATTTTACTCCCCCACCCCTCCGAAACGACATACGCGTAGTGTGAGTAGGTTTTAATTTCCCGCCAGTCGTTGGCTACTCCGGGTATTTGCACAATTTGCTGGGGATTGTTCGGATCGGTTACATTTACGATGATCAAACCGTTTCTTGCACCCACCAGGGCATATTCATTGCCTCCGGCAGCATACCCCCAGATGTTGGCCAGATTTTGCCCGGGAAAGGTCAGGGTGGCATTGTGGGTAACATTTACATTTTGGGCAAAACAAGCGGTGAGAACGGCAAAAAAAAGTACGGTCAGTGCAATGCGCATAGCTGAAATTCGGAACAGTAGTAGTTGTGAAAACACAAAATGCGGCAAGGGGAATTCAAATGTAACTACATCAGGTCCACAAAGTTTTGGTATTTTGATTGCCTGTTGTGCATAATATTATCATAGTGCGGGCTTTACCCTGAAAATTTCGCCCCGGTAATCAAAGAACATGTTTAAAAAGCGGGAACAAGTTTACTTTACCAGGACAAGTTCCACCAATACCCAGGTTTCAAACTATGCATTTAAAAGCGGTTATTTCCCTGATCATTGCCAGTTGTGCTCTATCAACCTGCCAGTCGCCCGCCGATCAGACCGGTGCACAGGAAAAGCCTGCTGCCGATACCACTATAATTACCGAAACGCCGCCGCCGCCATTATTTACCTACATCGTCCCAAGAACTATTCCGGTGAAAAGTTATTTCCCGTTCATCGACAGCCTGGTGCGCCGCTACGACAGCCTGGTGCCCTATCCGCTGACCGAACACCTGCTGGTACGCGCTAATCCGCGCATCATTGATACCCTGGAGGACACCGATTATTACCGCCGGATGGCGCGCGGCGAATTTGTGTACGACCAACGGCAACTCCCGGTGCTGCACCAGGGCGATACGTTGTTCATCCCGGATACTGCCAGTGCCCGGGTGCTGCTGGACCGCATGGCCGAAACCTGGGTCGATATCAACATCCCGGAATATACCCTTCGGGTCGTGGAAGGCCAGGATACCGTACAATGCATGACGATCCGGGTCGGTCAAAACAAAAAACGGTATCAGGAAGTACTCGGCCGGGTTGATGACCTGCGCACCCGCCCTGGCGTCGGTAGTATTGTACGGATCAACCGCGCCCCGACGCTCTTCTTCGACCCGCATACCGGCCGAAAATTTACCCACACCAAACGCGACGACGGCCGCACCACCCGCATGCCCCTCATCCCCTGGATGGAACCGGAGATCAACGGCGTACGCCTGGGCCAGATGATCCACCCGACCACCAACCCTGAAACACTGGGCAAAGCCTACTCCAACGGCTGTATCGGTTGCACCGAAGGCGAAGCCTGGCGCCTGTACTACTACGCCCCCGTGGGCACGAAAGTGGTGATCCGGTACGACCTTTTGCTGATCGGGCCGTTGGGCGATACCACCCGCCTGCCGGATATTTACGGCTGGGCCAAACGAAAAACAGAAAATTAGGCTGTCCACTCCAGACACACATTTACCATGAACAACATCCAGATCACGAAAGCCTCCGGCGAATCGGCCGATTTCGAACCGGCAAAGCTCGAACAATCCCTTCGCCGGGCTGGCGCCGGGCAGCATCAGGCGGAAACGATCACCAGAGCCATTGAAGCACAGCTTCGCGAAGGCATGACCACGGGCGAGATTTACCGAATGGCCAAGCGTATGCTGCGCAAAGAAGCCCGCCATACCGCTGCGCGTTATTCACTGAAACGGGCGCTGCTTGACTTTGGGCCTTCCGGATTCCCGTTTGAACAATACATCGCCCAACTCCTCAAAGCCGACGGCTATTCGGTGGAACACGGCCTGCTCCGCCAGGGTCATTGCATCCTGCACGAAATTGATGTGCTGGCGCAAATGGACAGCCATGTGGTGGTGGGCGAATGCAAATTTCACAACCGGCAAAACCTGGTTTGCGATGTGAAAGTGCCGCTGTATATCCATTCCCGGTTTCGCGATTTGAAAGCCGGTTTTTTGAGTGCCCCGACCTGGAACGGCCACAACATCGAATCCTGGATTTTCACCAATACCCGTTTCACCGACGATGCAAGCCAATACGGCCAGTGTGCCGGCATGCACCTGGTCAGTTGGAATTGGCCGCCCAACGGTAGTTTACGCGATTGGGTAGACCGATCCGGGCTGCATCCGGTTACCTGCCTGACCACATTAACCCGGCGCGAAAAAGATCTGTTGCTTGAAAAAAAAGTCGTGCTGGTGCGCGAATTGCTGGCAAACCGGCAACTGTTAAAAACCATGCGGGTCGCTACCGGACGAATACCGCGGATTATCGAGGAGGCGGAATTGGTTTGCGGGGTTTAAGCCCGTGTAAAGGCAACCCAATGATCCCACTCGCAGATCAAGATGCAGGTTTAACCCCATGATTCGCATGATGCAGACTTTGGGAAGGTGTTATTAAGTCAAATTGGAAAAGTTTGCCGGGCGCCAAACTACTCCGGAAGCCAGCTCAACAGCCACTCCTTTTCTGTCAGCCCCTGCTCCGCATCAATTTGGTTGCGCAGTTCGGTCACCACTTTTGGATCGGCCGGGTTAAGCCGGATCAGCGCCCGGGCATAGCGCACGATGTTTAAATAGTTGGTGCGGTGGTAACCCACTGCTTGTTGGCGGCGGATGTAGTTTTGCATACTGTCGAGGTGGCTTTCCAGGAGGTCAAATTCGCGGGTTTCGTAGTAAATTTTCAGTTGCAGGGTTTTGGCATTCAGGCTGTTGATAAAATCCTTGTAATCAGCGCGCTGCAAGTACAACAGGGCAGTCCTGTAATCCTTTCGTGTGTAGGCGACGCGGGCCATATTCAGGCTGAAAGCGGCTTCCCGGTAGCGGCGCTCCAACGCAGGCTTGTATTTTTGAATAAAAATTTCGGCCCAGGCAATTTCCTGCAAGCGAATAGCCACACCAACAATGTTGTGGTAGGCAAAGCGCGAAAACACACCGTTTTCGAGCAACAGATCGCGGTCAAGCGCTTCCCGGTACAGGTCGAAAGTGGCGCGGTACCAGGTCAGGTCGGCCGACTCGTTGCTTTTTTTCACGCCAAAATTGATCGCCAGCAAATACAGCGCCCGCAACTCATCGGGTGGAAAAACATCGGCGTGTAGACTTAGCATATCGCGAAAACGAAAAAAATGGCGTTCGGCGCCCGAATCGTTCAAAAACCGGCAAGCGTGGTAGTACAGGGCAATAGCCGGCCGCGCCAGCAAGCCCCCGGTTTCCACATGCTGAAGAATAGCCTCGAGCAGGCCGAAGCGGTACTCCGTTTGCACCACGGCCTGATGCGAGCGCGCAAAGCACACATGCCGCAATTTTCGGGCGATGTAAGTCGTGTCGAGCAAATCGGAAATTTCCTGCAGATTGAACGCATCATATCGCCGGGCTACGGAGGCCGACTGAAAAGCCTCCAGTTCAATCCGGTGCAGGTCATCAAAATATTCGGCATGCCGCCAGGGCTGCTGCTCGCGACTTTCCCGGGCTTTGCGCAGGGCCGTTTGGCTGTGTTTGGGTAAGCTGCGCTTGCGGTAAGCGCCGGCCAGCCGGATCTTGTCGCGCTCCGGATCATCGAATTTTTCGCGGTACGTCCAGTAGTGTTCCAGCAATTTCAGCAGGTCGCTGTTGGCCAATCGCAATTTCTGGTTGTCGTAAGGCGCACCCGGGTATGCTGCGTCAAAGGCGGCGGTTTCCGTTGGGCCGGCGCCGGTTTCGCAGCAGTTGCGCAGGTAGTTGAAAAGCCCTTCGAGTTGTATTTTCTGATTAAAAAACGGCGAACGCACAAATTTGTCAAACGCGCGCAATTCGGATTTGGTGAGGGTAGCAAAGGCTTCCCAAAGACGTGTTTTTTCCATGGTTTGGGCGGTTAAAAAAAGTGGTTTGCATGTATGTCACAACCACTTTTCAATGGCCTGGTACTCATAGGTTTCCATCTTGTCCAACAACTCCGCTACGTTGCCGGCATCGAGGCAAAGGCTGCGGTTTTTCGGTTTCAAAAAACCAAAAGCCACCATCTGGTCGAGCATGTTCAGCATAGGGTCGTAGTATCCGCGCACGTTGAGCAGGCCGATCGGCTTGCGGTATTGGTGCAATTGCGCCAGCGTGAGCGCCTCAAAATGCTCGTCCATGGAGCCAAAACCACCGGGCAGCGTGATCACGCCGTCGGTGCCTTTGATGAGTAGCGTACGGCGCTCGGCCATGGATTCCACGACGATCATATCGGTGACGCCGATATGCCCGAGTTCGAGTTCGGAAAGCTGGTCGGTAATTACCCCGGTGATGGGTCCGCCCTTTGCCAGCACGGCATCGGCCAGTATGCCCATGAGCCCGACGCTGCCGCCGCCGAACAGGACACGAATGTTGCGGGCCGCCAGGGTGGCGCCCAGCTCCGCAGCCGCTTCGGCAAACCAGGGCTGGTTGCCGGGATTGGCGCCACAAAATACTGCTACAGATTTCACAATACGTATTGCCCACTCCTTGTGGGATTTGCCCACCATTGGTTCGAAAAGGTGGTAGATGAACGATGCATTGGATCAATGAATAGGCGAAAAAACAGTATTTTCACGACGGTAATGCAATTTCAGGCAATTAATTAAGTGCTTGGCGCTAATTTTGCTGCTTCTTCAATTTTACCAATCTGATCTACCAGGCTGCATGGCAATTCGACTTTACCAGGTTATTTTCCTTTTCCTTTTGTTGGCTGTTGGTTGCCGAAAAAACGACGGACCCAACGACCCGGGAGCCGCGGTTTTTACCATCAATGTGGACAATGAAGTGCATGTGCTTCAGGCCCAATATGCGATTTTTCTTTCGGATAAAAATGGTCAAACCCGCGCCTTCCGATGGATACCGGGCAACGATACGGCCCAGGTGGCGGTACCCGGTTCGGAACCTACGGACCGCTTTGATTGCACGGTGGTCAAAATCGAGCCTTTTCTTGCCCCGGGAACCGGCGTGCGCGACACTACGGTAAGCCTGACAACCTATACCAACCTCTACAACGGCGCCAATATTCACCTGCACGACGCCAATTTTTTACAAAGTACCGACCTGTTCCTGAAGTTTACCGGAATCAGTTCGGTCGACTCCATCGTGGTGCCCCAGGGGCTTACGTTTGCCTTCCCGCAGTCCGCCAACAATTTCGAAGGCCATTACCGGGTACTGCATACCGGCCGCATCTGGTTCCGGGTGCGTGTGAACGGTGAAAGCAACTGGCGCTACGCGTTTTTTGAAAATGCCAACAACGCCAACTTCACGGTAACGGTCGACCTGGTCGATTTGCCGGAACTGCCTGCCGGCGCCGCCACGCTCTCGTTGCCCTTGCTGACCGACTGGGACTTCGAACTGGACCGGGTGATTGATTTGCAGAAAAAAGAATTTTTGGCCCTCGGCGGCAATTTGCGCATCCCGGGTGGCCCTATCCCGGTTTTTGATCAACTCAACGTATTCGAACCGCCGGGGTTGTCCCAAAACAACGGGTACCGGCTCCGTATTTCGGGTTTTGATCCCAACCCCGGGGGCTACGGCTATGTGTGCGACAAGTTTTTCCAAAACCTGCCTGCCGGGCTGCAAAGCCCCAATTTTGATATTCTCACGGCATCGGTTGCCGACGGGCGCTGGGTGTCGATCCAGTGCAGCGGCTTCATCGATTTGCTGTCGTTTACCCGGCGGTATACGGGCGCGGTGGAAATTAGCTGGGAGGCGCTCGTCGCATCAAGCAACTCCGGCGCCGTCAATTACCGGCTTCCGAATGTGCCTGCCGAGTTGGGCAACTTGTACCCGGTGTTGAAAAATTACGCCTTCGACCCGGGTGTGGAAGTGCGCGCCGAGGGCTACGACAAACTCAATGCTTACCCGGAAGTTATCGCCCGTATGATGCTGAAAGACAACCCGTTGTGGCAGATGGACGCGGGTTATTTCGGCAAAATCCGGAAGTTTTAACCCACCATTTCCAGCAACCATTCTTTTTCGGTAAGCACCGACTCGGTTTCGATTTGCCGGCGCAAGGCCTGCCGTGCGGTGCGGCTGTTGGGGTTGAGTTGCATGAGCCGCCGGGCGTACCGCACGATGTTTTTGTAGTTGGTTTTGTGATACCCGATCACCTCCTGACGCCGGATGAAGGTTTGCATGCTTTGCAGGTGCGCGTCGAGCGCGTCGAATTCGCCGCTTTCAAAATAGATTTTCAGTTGCAATGTTTTGGCGATCAGGTTGTTGATCAGGTCTTTGTAATCGGCCTGCTGCAAGTGCAGGAGTGCCGGTTTGAGCTGGCGGCGGCTGTAGGCTATCCGGGCCAGGTTGAGGTGCAAGGTGGCGTCGCGGTGTTTTTTTTCCAAAAAAGCGGCTTGCTCGCGAATAAACGATTCGGCCCATTCGACGTCGCCTGTTTTTATGGCAATCGCGACGATGTTGTTGAAAGCGAAATGCGAAAGCTGGCCGTTTTCGAGCAGAAGCCCGGCTTTAAGGGCAGACTGGTAAAGGTCCAGGGCTTCCCTGAAATAATCCTGGTTCAGCTGATTGATTTTCCGGATGCAAAAATTCAGCGCCAGCAAGTGCAGGTTTCGCTGCTCTTCGACCGGAAGTTGGCCTGCCCGGGCCAGCAATTGGCGTTTGAACTGAACAAAATAGGCCTCGCCTTCCGGCTCCGTCAGGAACAGGTAGCAGAAATAGTACAGTCCGATAGCGGGGATTTGCTTCAAATGTTCCGTTTGTTCCACATGCTCCAACACGGCATCCAGTAGCCCAAAGCGGTATTCAGTTTTGTACACCGTTTGGTGGCTGAGCGCAAAGCAGGCCTGGCGCAATTTCCGGGCGATGAACGCGGTGTCGGTTTGGTCGGAAAGTTCCTGGAGGTTGAGCGCTTCCGTCCGGCGTCCGGCGGTCAGTTGGTGATAAAGTTCATATTCGATGGATGCCTGGGCGTCAAAAAATTCGGCATGGCGGAAGGGCTGCCGCACCCAGGCACCGCGCGCGGCGCGCAGGCTTTGCCGGAAGTGCTTTTCCAGACCACGTTTGCGGTATGCCGCTGTAAGCCGGACATGATAGTCACCGCTGTCGGCAGCTTGTTCCCGGTACACCAGAAAATGCTCGAGCTGGGCCTGCAGGTCACTCATTGCCTGCCGCAATGCTTGCGCCTGGTAAGGCTTTTTTTTGCCGAAAACAACGTTCCAGGCATCCTGATGTTCGGGCGCCTGGCCGGATGCCCAACAATCCTGGATGTAGCCGAACAGGGCCGGCAGCTGTGGCTTCCGGCAAAAAAATGGCGATTGCAGCCATTGCCCGAAGTGTTTTTTCTCCAGGGGGCTCAGTGAATTCAGGCTTTCCCA
The DNA here is from genome assembly GCA_016716135.1 of Lewinellaceae bacterium. Classification (GTDB taxonomy): domain Bacteria; phylum Bacteroidota; class Bacteroidia; order Chitinophagales; family Saprospiraceae; genus M3007. The sequence goes on from JADJWX010000007.1 coordinate 93,690, forward strand.
CAAGCGGGTGCGTTGCATGGGCATTCCGCGATTTTTGTCTTGATTTTTCAAAACACCGTTTCTGGTTTGTAATATATTTTAACTTTTACAAAGTTCTTTAAATCAAAATGTTATTAAAGTTTATTTCCAAAAAAAATATATTAATGGCAAAAATTGTATTTTTTATTCCGACATGAATACCAAACTTTTGTACCATCGAAATCGTATTCACCTTTGTAACCGTCGACGAAACTATGTTGCGATTTAACTTTCAACTTTTCACGCACTCCCAAACACGATATCCAATGCACATGAAAAAAATCTGCTTTTTACTGCTTGCCTTTTGGGCTCTGCTTGCTCAAAACGCCCAGGCTCAGTGTAACGGCACACCGCCTGTAGTACAAATAGACCCACCGGGCTCGATCACCTGCCAAAGCCCCACAGTTCAACTTAATGCCACAGTTACTCCGCCAACCGGAGAATATTCGTATAGCTGGTCGGGGACAGTTTCAAATGTTAGCAATCTGACCGCAACGGCTAATGGGCCCGGAGTGTATGCGCTTTTTGTTTTCGACACTGCCTCGGGCTGTTGGGGAGCTGACACGGTTGTTGTTACGCAGGACGGATCCTTTCCACAGGTGAGCATCCTGGTGGAGCCACAGGGTTGCAATAATCCCACCAACCTGGTCGTACAGGTTGCCGGAGGCACCGGGCCGTACGAATACACCTGGTCTACCGGCGAGACTACGCAAACGATCCAAGCCATGCAATCACCGTTTGGTCCGACAACTTACTGCGTCACCGTAACCGATATTTCGTCGGGATGTACCGGTGAAGAATGCAATGTGGTAACGGACTTCGGGCCTATGTCGGCCGAGATCATCTATTTCGACAGTCCGTTTTGCGATGATTCGATCGGTATGTGGGTGAATGTGCTTGGTGGTTCGCCGCCATTTACCTACGCCTGGAATACTGGAAATACATCACTTTTTATTGACAATCCTGCCGCAGGCACTTATGTGGTTACCGTAACAGGTTCCAATGCTTGTTCTGTTGTGACTACTTACGTTGTGGAGGACAATCCCGAAGAATGTGCCGAAATTCAGGGCTATGTTTGGGCCGACTGGAACACCAACTGCACCGTGGAGGCGTCGGACGATGGCATGGCCAATATTACCATCCTGATTACCAATGCCGCCGGTGATAATTTTTATACGTTTACGGATGCCACCGGGTTTTACAGCACGGAAATTGAACCGGGCACTTACGACGTCACTGTGCTACCGACCAACAGCCTGTGGTCGCCATGCCAGGCTACGTATTCGGTGTCGCTGGCGCCGTCCCAGATTATCGACCAGGATTTCCTGCTCCAGCCGGAAGCTATCTGTCCGGCAATGACTGTCGACATCAGCACAAATTTTCTGCGCCGTTGTTTTGCAAGCACCTACTACGTGAACTACTGCAACCAGGGAACGATCGAGGCAACCGGTGCCTATGTTGAAATCCAGTTTGATCCCTTCCTTTCCGTGACAAATTCCAGCATCCCCGGAACGGATTTGGGGAATAACCTCTACCGCTTTGACCTGGGCAACGTGCCTTCCAACGCCTGTGGAAGCTTTTGGGTGAAAGTACAGGTGAGCTGTGATGCTACCCTGGGCCAGACGCATTGCACCGAGGCCGTCATTTATCCGACCGGGAACTGTGAATCGGCCAACCCGCAGTGGTCCGGCGCCAGCCTGGAACTTACGGTGGAATGCAATGGCGATTCGCTGGATTTTGTGGTGAAAAATATCGGAACGGGCGCGATGAGCGCTCCCCTGGAATATGTAATCCTTGAAGATGCCGTCATGCTGATGCAAGCGCCGCCACCGGCCATTTTCCTGGCGCCGGCTGCTGAACACCACATCAAAGTGCCGGCCAACGGCGCTACCTGGCGCGTCGAGGTGGAACAGGAAGAATTTCACCCGGGCAACTCCCAACCTGCGGCCTGGGCGGAAGGCTGTACAACTACCGGACAATTCAGCACCGGCTTTGTCAACCAGTTTCCAGCCGGCGACAACGACCCCTGGATCGACATCGACTGCATGGAGAACATCGGCTCCTACGACCCGAACGACAAACAGGGTTTCCCCGCAGGCTACGCTTCCGAGCGGTACATCGAACCGGGCACCGAGATCGAATACCTGATCCGTTTTCAAAACACCGGTACCGATACGGCATTCACCGTGGTGATCCGCGACGAACTGTCGCCCTGGCTCGACCCCGCTTCCGTGCGGCCCGGCGCCAGCAGCCACCCGTACAAATTCGAGTACTACGGCGATCGCGATATCAAATTCACCTTTGACAATATCCTCCTGCCCGACAGTACCACCAACCTGGAAGGTTCGCAGGGCTTCGTTTCGTTCCGCATTGCGCAAACCGCCGATGTGCCGCTGGAAACGGAAATCCTGAACAACGCCGGCATCTATTTTGACTTCAACGAGCCGGTGATCACCAATACCACCAAGCACCGCATCGGCACGCGCTTTGTCACGGTGAGCAGCTGGCAGCCGTTCCAAAACGGCCTCGACCTGCGGGTCATGCCCAATCCGGTTGCACAGCAAGCCGTACTGGAGTTGCGCGGGGTAACGGGGCTTTCCGACTGGCAGATCGAACTGCGCGACGCTACCGGCCGGCCCGTACGCAACGCGACCGTGAACGGCAGCCAGTGGCAATTCGAGCGCGGTGATCTGCCCGCAGGCGTATACCTGATTCAGGTGCGCACCGGCAGTACCCTTCTGGGCGCCGGAAAACTGTTGCTGAAATAAGTTTATTGAATAGAGCATTTAATGAAAAAGGGGGCATGCCGGCTGAACACCGGCTTGCCCCCTGTCATTAAAAGCAAAAGCGAATTACTGCGTTTTTTTAACCTCCAGTTCTACCCGGTATGCCGATTGCGGGATAACGACATTTGACTTGGCGGCCGGTTTAACCAGGAGTGCCTTTACCGTGTAATCGCCAAAAACTGCCGAATCGGAATAGTCCGAGCCGGTAGGGTCGCCAAGCAGGAGGATGGCAGTTTCTGAGGTGCCCGATTCCGTAAACGTAATTTCAAACTCCACGCGCCCGGCCCATATACAAATCGCGTCTATCGGGCAGCGACTGTCTTCCAGCACCCGGTTGAACTGAATTTTTACCTCGGGATTGCTTTCCAGAACTGCCTGTTCCAGATGCCCGAGAGCAAACGGGGTGTCGAGTTTGAAGTAAAGTTGCCCGTCGTTTTTAGTGCAGGCAAGTGCGGCTAAAAAGCCGAGTGCGATGAAGCCAATGAGGTACTTTTTCATAGCGTAAGATTGTCTTTGAATTCGTTGTTATGAACAAAGACAGGGAACAGCATAAAAAGGGTTGGCGGGGGAAACTCTTTTTTTCAAAAGTAGTCTCTCCCGACTACAAGTTTGTCTGTCCGCGGGCTATTGAGAAAAATGGTCGGCAAAAAGGAATTGCGCGCTACTTTTGCCCCCGCAAAAAAGCTGCCGCCATGCATCCGGCACAGCAATCCAATTTAAACACCTCGTTTTTTACATGCAATTTTTAGGTTATTTTATTAAAACAGGCATTCGCCTCGGCGCTACACGCCCCGAGCCCTGGCGCTCGCCGGTTGCGCAACAACAAAAAACCCTGAAGCGGCTGTTGAATGAAGCCGCAGAAACCGCTTTCGGTCAACATTACGACTTTCAAAAAATACTTTCTTCAGCCGACACGGTCCGCGCGTTCCAGGAGCGGGTGCCAATGCACAATTACGACGAGATGTATGACAAATGGTGGTCCAGAGCCCAACAGGACGAACCGGATGTGTGCTGGCCGGGGCTGGTGCCCTGGTTTGCAGTGAGCAGCGGCACTTCCAATGCAGCAACAAAATACATCCCGGTTACCCCCGACATTATCCGGTCGATGAAAAAAGTATCGCGCCGGCTGTTTTGCGATATGGTGCATTTTAATCTACCCGCCGACCTGTTTACCAAACAAATGCTCATGGTCGGCAGCTGCACCAACCTGAACCCGGAGGGGAACCACTGGGTAGGCGACATGTCGGGCATTATCGGCCTGAACCGGCCGTTTTGGTTAAAAAAATACTACAAACCAGGTCGGGAGATCACCACTATCCCCGAATGGAGCGACCGGATCGAGCGCATTGCCGAAGAAGCGCCCGGTTGGGATATCGGCTTTATCGTGGGCAATGTCGCCTGGGTACAACTGATCTTTGAACGCATCCTGGAAAAACACCAACTCAAGCATATTCACGAAATATGGCCCAACTTTAGTTTGCTGGTGCATGGCGGCATATTTTTCGAGCCCTACCGGCAAACGTTCGAACAATTGCTCGGACAGCCCGTCCATTACGTCGACAGTTACATGGCCTCGGAAGGCTTTATCGCGTATCAGCCGGGGCCGCAATCGCGGCTGCTGCGCCTGATCACCGACGCCGGAATTTTTTATGAATTTGTTCCGTTCAACGAACAGCATTTTGACGAAAACGGAGAGCTGTACCCCGATGCCAAAGCGGTATCCCTCAACGATGTTATCCCCGGCCAGCAATATGCGCTCCTGCTCAGCACGGACGCCGGCGCATGGCGGTATCTGTTGGGCGACACCATTCAATTTGAAGATGTTAAACAAGCAACGTTCAAAGTCACGGGCCGGGTAAAACACTACCTCAGTGTGGTTGGCGAGCATTTGTCGGTCGACAATATGAACATCGCCATTCAACGAACCGACCAAAAACTGCAAGCCGGAGTCAAAGAATTTACCGTTTCCGCAGTGCAAAACGGCAGCCACTGGGCGCATCAATGGTATGTCAGCACCGACAACCCGAACATCCAGGCATCTGCGTTTGCTGCTGAGTTGGACGCGCAGCTCATGGAAATCAATGACGACTACCGCGTGGAGCGCCGCTATGCCCTGCGCGATATCCAGGTGCAATTGCTGCCGCACAGTACATTTTACAACTGGATGGAATCGCAGGGTAAATTAAACGGGCAGGCGAAAGTCCCCAGAGTGCTGAAAGGCGCGGTTCAGGACAACTGGGAGCAGTATCTCCGCACGGTAGCGAACCATGCAACATCGTGATTGAAGCCATTATCAAAGGTGTGCTTGCCGGTCTTGCGTATGGCATGTTGTTGGGGCCGCTTTTTTTCCTTGGGATTCAAGTGACGCTCAAGCGTGGATTGCGCAACGGCCTGGCCCTTGCCGGGGGCGCATTTGTCAGCGATGCCCTGTTGGCCGCAGGTAGTTGGTGGTCGTCGGCACGGCTGCTGATCCTGGCCCGCCAGGAACTATTCCAATCGGCAATGGGCACGGTAGGCGCTTTGCTTATCATCGGTTTTGGCATATCGGCGCTTTGGCCGCAAAAAGAAAAAGCCACCGATATTTTGCTGGCAACGGCCGGCAAGCGGCGCTATTCCTTTTTGAAGGGCTTTGCCCTAAACATGGCCAACCCGTCCAACTGGCTTTTCTGGCTGGGCCTGGCTACCGCTGCACGAGCGGAAGCGCCGCCAACCGTAAAACACTATACGCTGGTGTTCCTGGCTTGTGCCCTGGCGATGGTTCTGGCAACCGATGTCGCCAAGGTGATGCTTGCCGGGAAGATCGGAATACGGCTAAAACCGGGCCTGATGGGGAGGATCGTTCAGGTGGCAGGGCTCATTCTTGTCCTGGTAGGGCTCTGGTTGTTGGTGGAAAGCCTGAATTTGTTTTCTTAAAGAACAAAATAAAATCAGTTGATAGACAAGAAAAATGCGTTGATCGAAACCATTTTTCCGGCCGGCCGGCACTTCCGACATTCGCAACCGGTAATTTCCCGCAGGAGATTTTTTTAATTGCACTTAAAATTTCAACGTCATGCGCCAAATCCTACGCATCCTATTCGAAGGCGCCGCACAAGCTTGGCAACAGCTTATGGCCAATAAGCTGCGGTCCTTTTTGTCTTTGCTGGGGGTGACCATCGGCATCTTTTGCATCATTGGGGTGAAAAGCGCTGTCAACTCGCTGGAGGACAATATCCGGGGCAGTATGGCCAAGTTGGGCAATGATGTGATTTATATTGAAAAATTTTCCTGGGGCGAGGACCCCGGCCAAAATTTCTGGAAGTGGATGCGCCGGCCTAATTTTTCCTTTGTTGAATACGAACAATTGGAAGAACGCCTGAAAAATGCGGCGAGTATCGGCTTTTGGCAATACCTGGGTTCCAAAACGATCAAATGGAACTCTTCAAGTACCGAAAATGTCTTTTTTCTGGGTATCACGGAAGATTGCCGTGATTTGTTCCACCTCGAATTTCAGGGCGAGGGGCGTTATTTTACCCCCACAGAATATCAAACCGGCGCAGACGTGTGCATTATGGGCGCCAAAGTGGCCGAGGGCTTGTTTGGCGAAGGTATCGACCCGACCTACAAAGTGATCAATGTCGGGGGACGGAAACTTCGCGTGATCGGGGTGCTACCCGAATCGGGGAACGACCTGCTCAAACCCTTCAATTTTGATAACGGTATCCTGGTCAGTTACACCCTGGCCCGGCGTGGATTTAATATCCGGCGCAATGGGCAGTGGGAACGCACCAGCCTCATGGTGCAGGCCAAACCCGGCGTAGAACTCGATGCCATGAAAGATGAGATCACCGGCGTTCTGCGATCGGTGCGGCGGCTGAAACCCCGCGAGGAAAACAACTTTGCCCTGAACACCTTGTCCATCCTCAGCGGCTTGTTCGACAGCCTGTTCAGCGTGATCAACCTGGCCGGTTTTGTGATCGGAATTTTTGCCCTGGTGGTGGGCATGTTCTCTGTGGCCAACATCATGTTTGTTTCGGTGCGCGAACGCACCAACATCATCGGCATAAAAATGGCGCTTGGCGCCAAGCGCTGGTTTATTTTATTGGAAATTCTGTTTGAAGCCGTCGTCTTGTGCATCGTGGGCGGCGCCTTCGGCCTGTTGTTTATTTGGGCCGTTACCAAGGCAATTTCTTCTGCCATCGACTTCGACATTCACCTTTCCCTGGCCAACACGCTGGTCGGGGTGCTTACCTCGATCATCGTCGGCGTGTTATCCGGATTAATACCGGCCATTCAGGCCAGCGGGATGGACCCCGTGGAAGCGATCCGGAAGTAACGCCTTTTGACAGAAGGCGTTACATGCGCAAATCCTCCACATGCACCCCGGGGTAATCGCTCGATTTTAACTGGAAAAACCCGGCCGGGTAAGTTTTGTTGGGCGTCAGCTTTGTGATTTGAAACGTGTACCGTGAGGCATCTTTGGCGATCGCCTTGATGGATTCGATCGTTCCGGCCTTTTCATTGATACTTACCCGGATTTTAGCGTATTCAGAGGATTTTGACTTGGGCTTGAACTCGATCTGGGTAAGCACCCGGCCTTTTTCCGAAACCTTGTCGATGATGGCATACAGAAAATCGCCTTTTTGATAGCGGCTGAGCAGGTCTTTAGGTGTCAGGAAGCCGTTTTCATCGTTTGGATCAGTATCGGTGATCTGGATTTCGTTGTTCTTTTTCAGGTAAACCCAGGTTGTTTTGCCGTCGCTGGCAATAACCTGCTGATCCATATCCAGCCGAAATTTATCGCCATCCTGACTGACCGTGCCCTTCTGCACGTCAATGGGCTGGCCGGCCACTTCAATGGTAAGCGTAAACGCAGCTTCCACCGATTTGTATCCTTCGTACTTTTTCCGGATCCGGTCGAGCACTTTTTTAGCCTCCGGGTCGGATTTTTCAGCCGGAGCGGCTTTTTGTGCGTGCATATTTAACGTAAACGAGAAAAACAGTGAAAACAGCAAGGTGTATTTTAGCATAGCGCATTGAATATTTACAGGAAAACGAAAAAACGCAGGAACAGTTGTTTTTCAGATGGTTAAGGAATCGCAAATGTACAGCCCGGCAACTTTTTCGGCGCCATCCGTGTTTTATACGTCGAAAACGACTAAACCAATACCTTATTAGTTACCCATAATTTATGACCAAAAAGAAAAATAAAGGCGGCAAAAAGTTGACCGCCAAGAGTTTGCAAATAGAACTGCTCAAGTTTTTACTCACCCAGCCCAAAAAACAATTTGCCCCACGGCAGCTAACCGGTTTCCTGAATATTGAGAATAACAAAGACTCTGTGGAGTATGCGCTCAACCAGTTGGTGGTTGCCGGTTCGGTAAAATCGTACAAAGACGGCCGCTACGGCATCGCACTGGAACGACTCACCGTCGACGAGCCTGCTGCAGAGAAAATGCCAAAAGTGTCGGCTAAAAAAGCCGACAAAAAGGCCGCGCCCAAACAGAAAACTACAGCCAAACCTGAAAAAGTGATTGAAGGCCGGGTCGATATGACCCGCAGTGGCGCTGCGTATATCGTGACCGATAGCATGGAAAACGATGTTTACGTGGCGCCCCGGTACCTGAACAGCGCCTTGAATGGCGACATCGTCCGGGTGCTCCTCTTTCCTACCGCTTATCGCGGGCGCAAACAAAAAGAGCGCAAACCGGAAGGCGAAGTCCTGCAAGTGCTGAAGCGCTCCAATGAATTTTTTATCGGTACCCTACGCAAGAGCCGCAAGTATGCCTTGCTCCTGCCCGACAACCCCAATATGCCCGTGGATATTTACATCCCGCTCGAAGGTTGTGCCGACGCCAAGGATGGCGAAAAAGTGGTGGTGCGGGTGACCGACTGGCAGGAAGGCAAAGGCCGGGTTCCCATTGGCGCCGTCACGCAGACCCTCGGCGCTGTAGGCGGCAATGATTTTGAGATGAAGAAAATTCTCATCAATGCCGGCTTCGAGCTCATCCATTCGGAAGAGGCACTGGAACAAGCCAACGCGATCCCCGAACGCATCCCTGAACAGGAAATCGCCCGGCGCCGGGATTTCCGGGACATCCTGACCATGACCATTGACCCCGAAGATGCCAAGGATTTTGACGATGCCCTCAGCATCCGCAAACTGGACGACGGGCGCCTCGAAGTAGGCGTGCATATCGCCGATGTGACCCACTACCTGAAACCCGACACCACCCTCGACCAGGAAGCCTACCGGCGCAGCACTTCGGTTTACCTCGTCGATCGTGTGAACCCCATGCTGCCGGAAAAACTGTCGAACAATCTTTGCTCGCTGGTGCCCTACCAGGACCGGCTGACTTTTTCGGCGGTGTTTGTTTTTGATGAAAAAGAAAAAGTGGTTTCGCGGTGGTTTGGCAAAACGGTAATTCATTCCGCCAAACGTTTTTCATACGAAGAAGCCCAGTCAATCCTCGACGGGAATCCCGGCGAAGGCACGCAGCAACTCCGCATTTATCCACAGTTGGATTGGGCGGTCAAAACCCTCAACCGCCTGGCAAAAAATATGCGTAATGAGCGGTTTCAGCAAGGCGCCATTGGTTTTGAATCGGAGGAGGTGCGCTTTCGGCTGGCGGAAGACGGCACGCCGATCGAAGCCTACGTGAAAGAGCGCAAGGACGCGCACCTGCTGATTGAAGATTTTATGTTGCTGGCCAACAAAGAAGTAGCGCTGTACATCGACCGGCAGGCTGCAGCCGAACGCGAAATTCCCTTCGTGTACCGGGTGCACGATTTGCCGGACATGGAAAAAGTAGCCGAGTTTGCCCGCTTTGCCGCCGAAATGGGGCATCACATGAAAGTGAGTACCCCAAAACAGATTGCCCGCTCGTACAACGATCTGATGTCGGCCTCCAAAAAAGACCCGCGTCTCAAACTGTTGGAACCGCTCGCCATCCGAACCATGGCCAAAGCCGTGTACACCACGAACAATATCGGCCACTACGGCCTGGGATTTTCGCATTACGCACATTTTACCTCACCCATCCGGCGCTACGCCGACGTGCTGGTGCACCGGCTGCTCGAACGCAACCTCGACGGGCGCGTGTTTCGCATGGACAAAGCGAAACTGGAAGAACAGTGCAAGCATGTCAGTGCCCAGGAGAAAAAAGCGGCAGATGCCGAACGCGAAAGCATCAAGTACAAACAGGCGGAACTGTTGCGGCGCCACCTCGGGGAGGTGTTTCAGGGGTATGTTAGTGGTATGATCGACCGCGGTTTTTTCGTGGAATTACCCGGGTCGCTGGCAGAAGGTCTGGTGGAGTTTCGCTACCTCGACGATACCTATACGTTGGAAGAAGGTAACCTGCGCGCCCGCGGGCGCCGGTACGGTAAAACCATTAAAATGGGCGACCGGGTGCAAGTGCGGGTCACGGCTGTCGATTTGGCCAAGCGGCAAATTGAAATGGAACTGGTGGAGGAATGAGCGCGTACACCACAAAAAAATCCCCACACCCGAAAAAAACGGATGCGGGGACAGAGGGAAAAAGGGGTGTGTTATCTTGGAATGTTGATTAGCCGCGTGATTTATTATCCTTTTTTGTTCCGTTCCGGAAGTTGGCTTATCGCCGGGTTGGCGTTGCTTGCGGGCAGGTGTTGTCGTGTTAGGCTTTTCCTTGTTGGTACCTCCCGGGCGTTGCTCCTGGCCGGAGCCGTCGGAAGGGGCTTTATCGTCGGTGCCTTCATACGTTTTGCCGTTTTGAGCCCCTTGCTTTTTTGCTTTGTTTTTTTGCTTGTTTTTTTGGCCTTTCTTCTTAGCCTTGGCCTTATCTTTTTTCGTCTTATCGGTCATATTCTTCTCGCCACCTTTGCCTTTTCCACTAAACGCAGCACCGTTGGAACGTTCTTCGGCGTGTTCAACTTTAGCAGCTTTGTCTTTCTTTTGCGCTTTTTGTGCTTTTTGCGCTTTTTGCACTTTAGCGGTTTTATTGGCAGGAGATGGCTGCGTGGAAGGTGCGGGATCGGTTTGTGCGAGGGCGACTACTGTGGCCAGAAAGGCGACGAGGGCGGTTAATACAATTCGCTTAGTCATAAATAGGATGGATTTGTTAGCAATTGTACTTAATACGCCCGATTGATTTAAAAGATACATTTACACCAGCGCCTTAACAGAATTTTAAAGAGAATAAAGGTTAAGTGCCTGATTCGGGTTTATTTTGGCAAAAAAACCTGATCATGACAAACCGCCGCAGTTTTATCCGCCAAACCGCCACCTTGCTTGGCAGCCTTGCCTTGCATCAAACCGCCCAGGCCGCTTTTTTACCCGCACTGCCTAAACCGGCCATGCCGCACATTGATCCGGTATCTGAAGCAGATTTTTGGCGGCAGATCCGGATGGCTTATGCTTGCAGCCCTTCGATAATCAACCTGAACAATGGGGGGGTAAGTCCTTCTCCGCGGGCGACAATGGACGCGCTCGACTACTACAACCGCTTGTGCAACGAGGCGCCGTCTTTCTACATGTTGCGCGTGCTCGACCAGGACCGGGAACCCCTGCGCTACAACCTCGCCCAACTCGCCGGCGCCGACCCGGATGAAATCGCCCTGAATCGCAATGCCACCGAAGCGCTCAACACCGTAATATTCGGGCTCAATCTGAAAGCGGGCGACGAAGTTGTCCTTTGTAAATACGACTACCCGAATATGATCCACGCCTGGCGCCAACGCGAAAAACGCGATGGAATACGGCTGGTTTGGGTAGACCTCGATTTACCCAGTACGGATCGGGCTACCATCGTGAACGCTTACCTGTCCAAATGCACAGACAAAACCCGGGTGGTACATCTGACGCACATCATCAACTGGTGCGGCCAAATCCTGCCGGTACGTGCCATCGCCGATGCGGCGCATGCCCGGGGCATTGAAGTGTTGGTGGACGGGGCGCATTCGTTTGCCCTGCTTGATTTTAAAATTCCAGACCTGGGCGCCGACTATTTTGGCACAAGCCTGCACAAATGGCTTTGTGCGCCGTTTGGCAACGGCATGTTGTGGATTAAAAAAGAAAAAATTGCCAACGTATGGGCGCTGCTTTCCAGCGATACACCGGACGGCGATAACATTCGGAAATTTGAACATCTGGGCACCCGGAATTTCCCTGTTGAAATGGCAACCGGATATTCGTTGGACCTGCATAACCTGATCGGTGCCGCCCGCAAACAAAAACGCCTGCATTTTCTCAAAAACTATTGGATGGAACAGGTAAAAGACCTGCCCGGAATCCGGTTTTTCACCCCGCTGGAATATGAATGGGGCTGCGCCATCGGCACCTTCGGTTTTGACGGAATGTCTTCTGCTAAAATCTCCCAGGCCTTATTCGACCGGTGGAAAATCCACACCACCAACATTACCTGGGAAAAAATAGACGGCGCCCGTGTCACGCCCAACGTGTACACGACACCGGAAGAACTGGATAAACTGGTGGTGGCCATCAAAACCCTGGCATCGGAACGATAAATCGGGGATTTTCCAGGCGGTGCTCGTTTGGACGGCCTTTCGCTGTTTATCTTTGCAAACTGTTTACAAAACAATGCACAAGAAGATGCCCGAACATATTCTTTTTTCCATAGAAAATAACGTTGCACAAATCGTGTTCAACCGCCCGCAGGTCTTCAACTCCATGCACCATGCCATGCGGCAGGAAATTTTGCAGGCTTTGGAAACCTGCCGGACAGACCCGGCAATCCGGGCAGTTTACCTAACCGGCAACGGAAAAGCCTTTTGCGCCGGGGAAGACCTCCAGGAAGTAACCGATCCTGACGGCCCTTCGCTCAATCAGATCATCTCCACGGGGTACAACCCAATGGTTTCGGCGATCCGGACCCTGGAGAAACCCGTCGTTTGCGCGGTGAATGGCGTAGCAGCCGGCGCCGGCGCAAATATTGCCCTGGCCTGCGACATTACGGTGGCGGCCGAATCGGCATCGTTTACCCAGGCTTTTTCCAAAATTGGCCTCATCCCCGACAGCGGCGGCACCTGGACGCTGCCGCGACTGGTCGGTATGCAGCGCGCCACCGCGTTGATGATGTTGTCCGACAAAATCAGCGCTCCCGAGGCCGCCGCCATGGGTATGATCTGGAAGGTTTTTCCGGATGACCAGTTTGCTGCCGAAAGCCTGAAACTGGCCGAAACACTTGCCCAAATGCCAACGAAAGGCCTGGGGCTAACCAAACGCGCCCTGAACCAGGCGTTCAGCCATGATTTTTTTGTCCAACTCGAAGTCGAGGATGCCCTGCAAACCCTCGCCGGCGAAACGCACGATTACCACGAAGGGGTAGCCGCTTTTTTGGAAAAACGCAAACCGCAATTCAAGGGAGCCTAACGCCCTGAGCACACCTGGGCATGCCTGGATCACCGAAATACCGCCGGCAGAAAAAACGCAGCCTGAAAGATGCAGTGCCTGCATTGCTCGTGCTTTTTGTTATCGTGTTGCTTGTCAGCCCGGAATTTCGCTATCAGCTGTTCCGCCTGATTGACTATCCGTTTCACTACAAGGAATACAAGCACTTCGGCATACGCATTCCGACCCGATATGCCGTGCATGGCATCGATGTGAGCCGTTACCAGGACCGGGTGGACTGGGAGCGGGTGGCCGCCATGCGGGTGGATGATCTGCGCATACAGTTTGCCTTCATAAAGGCCACGGAAGGGACCTGGATGGTTGATCCGCGCTTCGAAGACAACTGGCCGGGCGCCCGAAAAGCCGGAATTGTGCGGGGGGCGTACCACTATTTTTTACCCAACCTGAGTCCCAGGGCACAAGCGCGGCACTTTTTTAAAACGGTAAAATTGCGTTCCGGCGATTTGCCGCCCGTGGTTGATATTGAAGAAACCCGGGGCATGAACCGGGAACAAGTGCGCAAATACACGAAGGATTTTCTCGCCTTGCTGAAACAATATTTCGGCGTCAAACCGATCATTTACACCAACCGCGATTTTTATAAAAACCACTTTGCCAACGAGCCTGACTTTAAACCCTACGTCTTCTGGATTGCCCACTACCATGTGCCCGACCTCACCATGCCTGATGACAGCAAGTGGCATTTCTGGCAACACAGCGACCGTGGAACAGTGAATGGCATCAATGAGCCGGTGGATTTCAATGTGTTTTACGGGGATAGCAGTACCTTGATGAAGCTCTGTTTGCCATAGGTTTTGGATGATCTGGCCGGCCAGGCTTAGCTTGTTTGCTTCATCGTTTGTCCAAAATTCTATCATTGGCGTACAGGCCGCAACCCAAGAAAAAAAACTTCACCCATGGACAAAGAAGCCCGTTTTTATGACATCGTTCAGAAAGGCGTGTCGTTGCTGGCGAGCACACATATTTACACGCAGCGCAATTTGCTGAACAAACTGGAAACTCTGGGCCAGGCTGTATCAGCCTCCACGCTAAGCAATATTGTGAACGGTAACCGGGCAGGTTTACCGGTGCTCAAAACGGCAGCCCAGGGTATCCAGCAAATTATCCGGCAGGAACTGGATATGGAGTACGCTGTTGAACAGGCCGCCTTCATCCAGTTGCATACACCGGGCTGGCAGCCCTACATCATTCCGGAAGACCCGCATGTTGCCCGGGACCAAGGGTATGTCCTGCACGTCGATGGGCGGGTATCCATTCAGCAAAAAACGGATTTTATGGCCGCTGCGCAAAAGGAGGTGATTGAAGTGGGGGTACGCTTAAAAACCTTTGCTGGTTATTTCGATTCGAGGCGGGATTCGGAGTACAAAGATCATATCACTGCATTATTGAAACGCGGTGTGCACGTCAAAGCTTACCTGCTCGATCCCAACTCCAACCTGGCCCTGATGTATTTCGACGATCGGGCCGGCGTGCAGGCCGCCGAACGGGATGCCGTCGCAGAATCAAAAAAATCGCTGGCCCGGCTGGAACAGTTGGAGCAGTATATGGCCCGGAACAACTATCCCGGTTCGTTTAAAGTTTTTTTGTACCGGCATGTTCCATACAATCAATTCCTTGCAGTAGACCCCGATCTGGAAGGGGGCAAGATGATGATAGCGCACTATATGTTTGGCATTCGGCGGGCGGAATGCCCGGTGCTGGAATTCACCCGGGCCAAACAACCGGTTTTGTTTCACAAGTACAGGGAATCGCTCCGGGCTTTTGTTAAAGACGCCCGGCCATTATTCTGAAACTACGTGCGCTGAATTTTCAAAAATTTATAAAAATTTTCATAAACAACTGTAAACCAATATTGTAAAGCATCAAACTGCTTTGCCCGGATATCTTTGTGTTGTCAACTCGGATGGCCATCCAAATTTTTCATCCAAAAGAATTTTTATGAAAAACACAAGTAAAACGGGCTTACAGCTCATGCTGGCTGTCGTATTGCTACTGGCAGTATCTATGTCACTACAAGCTGGCCATGAAAAGCCACCGGCAGTTGTTACCGCTGTGGAGTGCCCAGCGCCCAATCCCGGCGTAACGGTACAGTCCACCAATTCGATTTCTTTTTCCTGGGATGCGGTGAGCGGTGCCTCGGGTTACAAAGTTTGGTACTACCGGGCCGGAGACAACTACACCCACCCGGAATGTACTACGGGAAGCACCGGCATAACATTTTCCGGTTTGCCATCGGGCAACTATCAGTTTTACTTTGCCACGGATTGCTCCGGCGGGCTTTCGGATTACATTATCATTGATATTTTAATGTAGAAAATCCTCAACCTGCTCTTACCCTGGCCGTTCATGGGTTTTTCCTGCGAACGGCCAGTTTTGCTTCATAATGCTGGAGTTTTTCGTTTAGCCAACTGCGGAAATACAGTAATTCTGTCTGGTCGATTTGAGCGCGGATTTTAGTTTTCGCTGTCCGTTGTCCGACCAACATTTTGTAAATCCGGACAAAATTATGCGTCCCCTGCACAGCCTTTTCCAGTTCTTTCCGGTGGCGGCGCAGGTACAGTTCAAAGTTGGCGCATAAATCGAAAATCTTTTCTGTATCGGTTTTGAGCTCATAGTAACTCAGCAAGAGCAGCGCTTTGGATCGAATGTACAGGTGGATGTCTTTCATGTGCGTGTTTTCCAACGATTTTACAACGGCGTCAAAGTTGCCGGTTTCGTTATTTACAATGGCTTTTGCCACTAAAACGGTATGCTTCCGGGAGTCGACCGGCAACCGGCCCCTGAATTTTTGGATAAAATTTTCAGCCCAGGGAAATTCACGCGCTTTGCTTGCCGCGTTCACGATATTCAGAAATTGTGCGCCGGGAAGTACACCTTTTTGGAAAAAAACGCCGTGTTTGATGGCCAGCAAATTCAACTGGTGGGTGCGTTTCCAGTCTGCCGGACTTTCGCCGACCCGAACCTTTGCCGAGGCATAATTGAACAAGTACAACAATATTTCATCCAGTTCTGCGGGGTCGATCTGCGCGGCATGGGCAGCCAGCGCGGCTTCCATGCGGATAAAATCATCGGCGCTGTTCGATTCAATAAGGTTGGCAAGCAGTTGGTAAAGTTGGAGCAGGGGTTGACCGTGCGCCGACGCCGGCATGCCTGCCATACGTACCGCCGCAGGGTTCCACATTCCGGAATCGGTCGGGTGCATTTTATGGTAATGCATAGACAAACAACCCAGCCTGAGCCGGACAGCCTGGCTGTAGTACTCCAGTTCCTGCAAATTTTTTTGTACCGCGGCTGGTTCAGGCAACTCCTGCATCTGACTTAAACCATAAAGGGCATAATGATGCACTGCCATGCTTCGCAGGTAATCAAGCATGTTTGTTTTGGGCGCTGCATTTGCTTCCTGCACCAGCGCGCGGGCATGCTTTGAAAATTCGGTGTGCAGTTTTTTTTGCTTCAGCACGGAAAGCCACAGCAGTTGGCTCTCCGGAGACTTATCGTTTGCCTTGGTATGCAACAAAAAGGCTTTGAGCCACTGGTACAGATCGGAAAGCGTATTGAGCAGGTTTTTGCGCGTAGCGGCGGACCGGTTCCGGTAAAGTTTTTGGCAAAGAGCCGGAACATCCAGGTTGACGGCGCCCGGGTGCTTTCGGAAAAACTCAAAGACTTCCAGTGCGACGGTACTGTTGCCATGCATACGCTTGAGGTACCGGCGAAAAGCCTGGGTCTCGTTGGAATCCAGGGTCCGAAAAAGTGTTAAATAACTGAGATTCGGCATAAAAAAATTGAAATAAATGCGGGGAAAAATCGGGGAAAACAGCTGCAACTTTTTTCCGGTGCTTCCCAAAAATGAAAAGCCTGATTTTTTTTGCAAAAACTGAATATAAGTGCCAATAATACAGACATTTTTTCCGGAAACGCTATTCCCACGGTACACCCCGCCCTGGTACTGCAAATAACTTTCAACAATTAAATGTATAAAAAAAACCGGGGAAAGCGGGGAATTTTGCCGTTGCGCCTATTCCTAATATGTCGGAGTATTGTTTGTGAAAACAGCCAGCGGCGGTGAACCCTGAATGGGAGTGTGCAAAACCTGAAACCCCGGCGGTCGCGGGTTGCTTGCCTTTGAAGCATAAAGCATCACAGATCGCCGGGCACACTTCTCCTACCGCGCCGCCTTAGTTATCTCCACCACCCAAAAAAGCGTTACAGATGGAATCCTTTCGGTTTAAAAAGCACATCCTCGATCGTTTCCAGGAACACTTGCAACAAGATTATGAAGACTACTGCCGGCGTCACGGAATCGACAGCTCAGCCGGGTTCGGGCTGCTTACATTTTTGATCGACCAGGAACTGATCCCGCCTGTCCAGATACAACGCTATACGGTGCGGCGGGAATTCCGGCAAGCCTACCCCGAACAAGACTTCCATAAAACACAAACCGTACACAGGCTTGCCGACCGGTTTCAAATTTCCGAGCGCACCGTTTGGAGTATTTTGAGAGGCGTGGCTGAAGAAAAAATTTAAACCTCCTGGTCGCATTTCCATGAAAACATTAATAATAACTCCCTTGCCGGTCGAATTTGATGCCGTGTGCAACCAGCTGCACGCAGCCCGGAAAACCTGCTTTGTTGGTCAGGAAGGTTATGAAGAAACCACATTCGACGGGCTGTTCCACCGCTACACCATCCTGTTGCGCGAGCCGGGCATGAAAAATGTGGAAATGGCGCTGGCCACCGAAAAAGCAATTCAGCATTTCAAACCCGACCTGGTTTTGCTGATCGGCATCGCCGGCGGCGTGAAGGACGTTGCAATCGGCGACATCCTGGTAGCCCGCAAGGTGTACGGGTATGAATCCGGCAAAGAAGATGCCGATGGCTTCAAGGCACGCCCGGCGGTGGAGTCGTTCAGCGGTGAATTACTGGCGCGTGCACAGGCCTTGAGCCGACGTCCCGACTGGAAAAAACGCACCGGCGACGGCGCCGAAGGGGCCCGGGTATTTCTCGGCCCCATTGCTGCCGGCGACAAGGTGGTTGCCGGCGTGGACAATCCGAGCTACCAGCGCATAAAAACCCACTACAACGATACCCTTGCGCTGGAGATGGAGGCCATCGGCTTCGCCACAGCGCTTCAGGGCCACCGGGCGATCCACGGCCTGGTGATTCGCGGCATTTCCGACCTGTGCGCCGGAAAATCCATCACCGATCAACAAAACTGGCAGGCTGTCGCAGCGCAACGGGCCGCAGCCTTTGCCTTTGAACTGCTCTTTCAACTAGATGCTTCATCTTTTATCGCACCAATTATGGATACGAAAACTTTAGCCCGGGAAATCATTGGACTACTTTTTCCGGTCCCCGAATCCATCCGGGAAATCGGAAATGATTTTGCCAATGCGGCCAACAACGACATCCGAGCGATCTGGAAAAAAATCAAACCCCTGTTTATTGAAGAACTGAAAGACCTGGCCGACAACCCGGACGACCCCGCTGCCAAAGGCGCCCTGGAAATGAAATTACGCAAGGCCGTAGAACGCGATCCGACGCTTCAGACGGATTTGAGTGCACTGTGGGAACAATCCGTTGGAACCGACAAGGCAGGTATGGTCATTAAGCAAAAAAATGTGGTAATGAACAGCACCATAAATGCCGGGGGTGATGTCCGCCTGGGCGATGACACCAAGCCCTGACCGGCGAAAAAACAATTGATCTTTTTAACCAAACAATCCATACCTTATGAAACATTTACATCTGAGTTTCCTGTTCTTTTTACCGGTCTTCCTGCTGTCTTCCTGCCTGATCAGCAAATATTCGGCGCCGCCCTTTACCGATCTGGAAAAAATACTTCAGCTCAAACCCGGCCAGACTGTTTCGGAAGTAAGTTCAGCGTTAAAAATCAGGCCTTATGATGTGGTTTACTCCCACGAAGCAGGCAGAATGATCCTGATCTTTAATTACCGGGTAAAGGATAGAAGGATGACCCTGCCCAAAAAATCCGCACAGCAGGTAATCCACGGTGAAGAATCGCAGCGTGCCGGCGACCTTTGGTATAATGACAATTACAGGGAACTGTTTGTTTTATTCCAAAATGAAAAACTCAAAAGCGTTTACGGCGAGGAAGTGCTTGCCGTGGCAGCGGATATTGAGTTGATGGACAACCACCTTTACCATGCGGCAGACCGGGAATTGTCTGAAGCCGACCGCGCTGCGCGCGAAGACATCCGCTTTGTGGCCACAACCTATCAGCAGCGTTATAAAAAGCGGCAAGCCGAATTGAGCGATGATAAAGCCAACAAAACCAAGCAGCGAATTGCACTCGTCGGCGGCGCCTTGATTTTATCTGTAATTATCGGCTTGTTCTCAAATTAAGGGTCGCACGATACCCACCGGAAAGCGCCTTGGTTACGCAATGATGCCGGATATATTGTCGGCGTGACTCGAGTCGCGCCAACAAAAAACCAAGCGCCTCCAATTTTTTGCAAACCATTTTCTACGTGGTTTACACCTATTCAAACTAAAAAAAATATCATGAAATACTATTTCTCCAGGGTGTTCTTTTTGCCCCTTTTCATACTTCAAATCACCACATCTTTTTCACAAAAACTGGAATCCACATCCCAACTGGCAGTAGTGCCGTTCAGGGAAGATTATTTGAATTCCGATGAAACGGATTATTCCAAAGTGCTGGCCGAACGGGTACTTTCCGCCGTACAACAATCCAATCGTTTTGTTGTAATTGACCGGATTGACTTTGAAAAGATTTTGGCGGAAGTAGCGCTTTGGGAGGGCGAGCACAAAGATGACTTTGAAAAAACCGACAACAGCGCCAGAGCCAAATCCCGGGTGTCCGATGAACAAAAAAAGGACTTTAAAAAATGGGATGTCGGCGATTTGTCCTGGTATGGTCAACGGCTGCGCGCCAATTTCCTGCTTACCGGATCGCTTTCAAAACCCGAACCCGGAATAATGATAACTACAGGCAGTTATAAAGCGACTATAGGATTTACTATAAAAGTAATAAATGTTGCCACAAATAAAATATACATCTCAGAATCCTTCCAGGTTAAGGCAGGTTCGTTGACCGATATTTACAGCACTTCCGGCGAAGCAATAATTGCTGCATTGTCTAATATTGAAGAACCGGTGAAACAATTTGTCGATAAATATTTCCCGGTACACGCAAAATACCTCCGCACAGAGCGCTTAGTGAAAAGTACAATGAAAGAAGCATTGGTCAATGCCGGTAGAGACAAGGGGCTTCGAACCGGGCAACGGCTCGATGCGATACTTATCGAT
This sequence comes from Lewinellaceae bacterium, assembly GCA_016716135.1. GTDB lineage: Bacteria > Bacteroidota > Bacteroidia > Chitinophagales > Saprospiraceae > M3007. The sequence continues at coordinate 114,173 of JADJWX010000007.1, forward strand.
ACGCTAAACTCAGGCAATCTGCCCCCGGAAGTCGTGGGTCTGGCAGAGGTAATTGATGTTCAGCCGGATCACGCCCGGGTGAAAATATTGAAGGCGAAAATAAATTTGGAGGGAATTGAAAACAAGGCCAATATTTTATACTTCCGAAGCAAGGCAGATGATTAAACCCACACTTTTATAAACCGGAAGTGCCGGCGTATTTGCCGGAAACACCGGCACTTTTGTATAAATCTCTATCGTCGGTCAATTATACCTGCAGGAAGTGGTTTGTGAAAGTTATGATGCCGTGCGTATTGCCGGCGTGACTTTGAAGTCACGCCGGCAATAGTCTAACTGCCTCCAATTTTTCGAAATCACCTTCTCCGTGGCATAAATCATTAACCAGGAGCCTTTTTTTGATGAAAAAATCTGATAACCGGGAATCAACGCAGAAAAACATGCTTTCCGAAACTGAGATCAATGCCGGGAAGAATGTTCATATTGGAGACATCTATTACAATTCTCCAGAAAAATCCTGGCTTTCTAAAAACAGTGCAATGCTGTTGTCATTCCTGGTAATCGGAGCAGTTTCGGGCGGGATTATTTTTTTTATTTTCTATACCCCCCCCCGGCAAAACGAGGCCGCCAAGGCACAGGCAAAAGACGATAGATACCCGGATACTGTTTCGCATTTTTCAAATACGCCAGCCTTTTTGAAAAACCGGAGCACAATCAATAAAACGAAAGAAAGTGTTCTTGCGGAAGAAATCCGGCAGGACGGCGCCAACGCCATGCCTCCCAATAAACCGTTTGACCTGAAAGCATTCCTGAAAGGAGAAACAGCGTTGGTTCCAGCAAACGGGCAGGCTGCCGCTTTTCACATGAACAAATACGAAGTAACCGTCGGGCAGTATCTTGCTTTTTGCCAGGCCACGAACCGACCATTCCCCCACGACCAGGTGGATACCGCTCAGCGCGATCTCCCAATGCACAGTGTGTCGTGGCACGATGCCGGGGCGTATTGCCGGTATGCCGGGGGGCGCCTGCCTTCAAAAGACGAATGGATACAAGCGGCTTTGCTACTCACAGGAAACGATACCTTCCCGGATAGCGCCGAAAAAAACAGGATCAGCTGGAACCGGGGAAACAGCAATGGTCGTTTACATCCGGTAGGCAGTAGCGGGCGTGTGCCGACGGTTGAACTTTTTGATTTGTTTGGCAATGTCGAAGAATGGTGCGCCGACGGGCCGGTTGAAGAAGGGTTGAGCTATACTGTCGGCGGCTCGTATCGCACCCCACCCGAATACCTGAATATTCAATATGATGGGCACCCGGTTCGGAAAAATTCCACCAACAAGATAGTTGGGTTCAGGACGGTGTTCGATTGAATACACAATCTCATTTATCCTCACCCCTACCAAAAAGATGAAAAAATCATTTTTTCTCCCGTTTTTCCTGCTTGCAGGCTTGCTGCCGCTCCACTCCCAGGCGCCGGCTTTTTCCCAGTTTTACGCCAATCCAAACACCCTGAATCCCGCTTATGTGTCCACCGTGCGCGGCCTGGATGTGGCATTCGGCTACCGCAAACAATGGGGCCAGGTGCAAGACGGTTTCACCACAAAGTCGGCATCGCTGGCCCTGCGTACCTGCCGGGCGCCGCTCGCTTTCGGCTTTTATGCCAATGATATAAGCGAGTCGTTTTTTGGTTACCGCTGGCAGGAAGCCGGATTGCTGCTCAGTACTTTTTGGGCGGCTCCGAAAGATAAATTTTCCGTGCATGGCGGCTTGCAAGCCGGGCTGGGCCAGCACCGGGTCGATTACGCCCGGCTGCTGTTCAGCGGTCAACTCGATCCGCTGTTTGGTGTGCAAGGCAGCCCTTCGCCGCTTTTTCTGACCGATGGCAGCAGCCTGCAAACTTTTGACGTGGCTGCCGGCCTGATGGTTTGTGGGAATATTGAATGGAGCGCCGGGGATTTCCCCGCCAGCCTGGGCGTGGCCGTGCATCACCTGGGCGGCAGCCGCGATGTGTCGTTTCTGGGGCTCGACTCTCGCCAGGCTCGCTACTGGGTTTTGCATAGCTCCTTGACTACGCCCATAGGTTCCGGTCGAGACGAGGCGCCCTTGTACCTAAACTGGCTGGCGCGCCTCGAACTGGAAAGCAGCCTGCGCCGCAGCGCCACGGGCCTGATCGCCCAGTACGACGTAGCGCATCTTGGGCTGATTTACCAATGGAACCGCAATCCGGTGGTGGCGGGCAACACGCATGCGCTCACCGTCGTGACGGGTTTGCACTTCAAAATCGGGTCGAAACTGGCCTGTTCCCTGCAATATGCGTTCGACGGCGCCCTTTCCGGCCTGGGCCAGGACGCCACCGGCGGCGCGCACGAGCTGATCCTTCAGTTTTCATTTCCAGAGGCCTGTGTTTTTGGTGGAAAATCCCCAAAAGGCCGCACCGATTGCTTCCATTTTATCGGAAAAGGGTACAAACCATTTCTAAACTAATCTTTCCTAAATCATCAAAAACCATGAAATACGCGCTGTTATTTTTTGTTTTAATTGGGTTTGCACGGCTATCGCACGCTCAGTGTGGGGTGTCGAATTGGGCAAATTCTATTTCGAACGATTGTGGTGATTTGCAACCTTCCGGTGGTCTTGCACCTGGAAGTCCCACCATTTTCTGCGAAGGCGAAACGGTCACCGTCGAAAACAATTCCACACCGGCAAATGAGATTCAGACGACCTACATCAGCTGGGGCGACGGGGAATGCCAAACTTTTTCGGGTTTTCAAAACATTATGACGCATGCTTACGATTTCCCCAACGATACCTGCATTAAGTCCAGCCCGAACGGCACTATCATTTTCCCAGTGCTTTTGGGTGTTGAAAAAACGTGCGCTCCTGATTTTAAAAGTTTTAATTACGTTCAATTCAATGTAGTTGTACGGTTTAAACCGATTGCCGAGTTCACCGCTTCGCCACAGATATTATGTGTCAATGAGCCCGTGTCGTTCAACAACACCAGTTGCCCAAACTCGAGCAATCCGGGATACCTCTGGAACTTTGGCGACGGCACCACATCGACCGTCGCCAATCCCCCGCCTCACACGTATGCCATTCCGGGAACCTATACCGTTTCCCTCCAGGTAACCAACAGCTGCAGTTCCGACACCTACACGCGCACCATCACCGTGACGCCTCCCGCAACGGCAGCCGCAACCCCAGCCGATACCCTGATCTGCGCCGGCGGCTCCATCACGTTCATCAACCAATCGACTAATGCCGTCGGGTACAGCTGGACGGTCACGCCTACTTCCGGTGTCACCTTTATCAACGGCACCGGCTCCACCGACGCCAGTCCCGTCATCCGTTTTGCCAATCCGGGTACCTACACCGTCCGGCTACGCGTATTCGGCTGCGGCGATCCGGAATGGACCACCACGGTCACCGTGCTGGCGCCTGCCTCGGTGACTATTGCTCCTATCCCCGATGCCTGCGCGGCCACCGGGGCCGTGACCATCTCGCCCACAGCCACCGTGGGCGGCTCATCGCCAACAGTCAGCTGGGAATTCCCCGGCGGCAGTCCGGCCAGCTCCTCCAACAACCCGCCCGGCCCCGTCAGCTATACCGCGCCGGGTATGTACATCGTGACGGCTACGGCAAGCAATACTTGTGGTAACGCCGTAAGTCGGGACACTTTTTTGATCGCTCCGCTTGCCACTGCCGATTTTACGCCTTCCTCGGTCAATATTTGCGGGCCCGACGAGCTGCTGACCTTAACCAACAGCTCAACCAACGCCAGCGGCTACACCTGGAGTTTGAGCCCGAATTCGGGATTCATGTTTGTCAACGGCACCAATGCCAACAGCCCCAACCCCGAGTTGAAATTTTCGATGGAAGGGAGTTTTGTAGTAAAACTAGTAGTCGACGGCTGTGGAACTCCTGAAAAAGAAATTACCGTAAACGTCCGGCTAACACCGACCGTAAGTTTGACGAATACCGAAGACCAGTGCGACCCGACGGTCACGCTCAGCCCTGCAAGCCTGGTCGTTTTTGGCGGTGGCTCGGCAGATTCTATCCAGTGGACCTTCCTGAACGGCAGCATTTCATCCTTCAACGGCAGCGCACCACCCGACGTCACATTTTCAGGCGTTGGCACGTATGCGTTGTCGGTACGTGTCGCAAACGGATGTGGCACACAAACGGCTATCGATTCTTTCCGGATTTTACCGCAGGCTACCGCGCAGGCCATGCTTTCCGACGACACCCTGTGCGCGCCGGGCGAATTGCTCCTGATCAGCAACAGTTCGACCAATGCCTTCAGCGACAATCCGTACACCTGGACGCTTACGCCGGGCACCGGCTTTAATTTTGTCAACGGCACGTCGGCCGCAAGCGCCGAGCCGCAAATTGAATTCGTTCAGGAGGGGCTTTACACGGTAAGCCTTCAAGTCAACGGGTGCGGGAATCCGGTATGGACCGGCACCGTGCAAGTAATTCTCTCCCCCGGCGTGCAGATGGCTCAACTCCAGGAAGGTTGTGTGGACGTCACCCTCAATCCGCTCGATTTTACCCAGTTCACGCAAGGTACTCCGGCTACCATCAGCTGGACATTTGGAGGCGGCAACCCGGCCACCGCGAACGGCCCTTCGCCCGGCCTCGTTGATTTTACCGGCTACGGCCTGCACTTTATTGCTGTCACCGTTTCGAACAGTTGCGGAACAGCCTCGGCAGCCGATAGTTTTTATATCACCGAGCCGGCCCAGCTGTCGATCGACCCGGCCGGCCCGTTTTGCAATACCGACCCGCCCGTTCAACTACAGGCGCTTCCTGCCGGCGGTTTGTGGAGCGGCACCGGCGTTTCATCGACAGGTTTGTTCACGCCGGCCGATGCGCCGCTAAACACTCCCGTTCAATTGAACTACGTGTACGATATCGGCGATCCCAGTTGCAAAGTATCAGGCAGTATCGATGTACTGGTACAGGGAACTGCGTTGCAGCTTAGCCCGGTAAATCCCGTATGTGCAAACGCAGGGCTGATTAACCTTTCGGCCCTGCCTCCCGGTGGGGATTGGACGGGGACGGGCGTTACCCCGGCCGGTGTGTTTGACCCTGCATTGGCGGGTCCCGGCACACACACGTTAACCTACACTTTTAATGATATGAACACTGGTTGCGCCAACGCAGCGATGCTCCCGGTTACCGTGTTGGGCGTACCCACAGCCGGGCTAGACAGCATCGGACGCGTTTGTGTCGATGAACCGCTGGACCTTGGCCCATTTACCGGCGGCAGCGGCATCAGCACTTGTCACTGGGATTTTGGCGACGGCACAACGGCCGATATTTGCAATCCGGTACACACCTATACTGCTTTTGGCACCTACACGGTGGTGCTTTATGTTCAAAATACGGCAAACTGCACAGACACGGCTACCGCCGAAATACAGGTGGTGACGCCACCCGATGCCATTTTTGCCATCGATACCACGGAAGGTTGTGCCGACTTGCCGGTGACCATTACCAATACCAGCGCAATTAACGACTATACCCTGTACATCTGGAATTACGGAAACGGCCAAACCGATACCCTACCCCAGCCCGGAACCATCGTGTATTCCCAGGGTGAAACCGATACCACGTACCTGATCACGCTCCGTGCCGTCAACGGCTGTGGCGAGGCTTCCGCTGAGGCTCCGGTAATGGTGCACCCCCGGCCACAGGTGCGTTTCGGCACCGATGTCAGCAGCGGCTGTACACCGTTGCGGGTACGGTTTAACAATGTGAGTGTGGGCGAGCCCGACTTTTTCCAATGGTATGTCAATGGCCAGTTGGTCGACTCCGTTTTTGAATTGCCTGAACAGGTTTTTCTGACTACCGATCACGACAGCACCTACTACATTGCCCTGGTGGCGGTAAATGAATGCGGCGCCGACACGGTGGTGCATAGCGTTTTGGTGAAACCGAATCCGGTTGAAGCATTTTTTAACACGGACACCCTGATTGGTTGTGCGCCTTTTGCCGTACGGCTGATCGACTACAGCACACAAGGGCTTTTTATCAGCTGGGATTTGGGCGATGGCACGACCGCTACCGGCGACACTGTACAGCATACCTACACCAATGCCGGCCAGTACCTGGTGCGGGAATTTGTCAACAACGGCTGCGGATACGATACCGCGCAGGTGATGATCACCGTTTTGCCGGCGCCACAGGTCAGTTTCAGTCACCAGCCTTATGTTTGCCAGGGCGACACCATTTTTTTCAACAATACCTCAACGGCAATTATCGGCAGTTACTGGGCATTTGGCGACGGAACAACAGACTCGACCCTGACTTCAACGTTTCATGTTTATACCGCTCCGGGTGACTACACCGTCGATATGACCGGCCTTTCGGTCACCAATGGGTGCCCGGCCACTGCAAGCAGCATGTTGGAAGTGAAATCCTTGCCGGAGCCAATGGTAGCCCTGCCGGATAGTTCGGGTTGCCAACCCTTTGATTTTCAGCCTGTCAACACTACGAGTGGCGCCAGCAATACCTATGTTTGGGATTTTGGCGACGGCACCACGGCTGTCGACCCGGACGGGCAGCATCGCTATGCTGATGCCGGGTCGTTTACCGTCAGGCTGGTGGTAACCGATTTTTTCAATTGTAAAAACGATTGGACTTTTGCGTCTGTACAGGTCCATCCGAAGCCAAAAGCAGCCTTTGAAGTAAGCCAAACAGCCTTGTGTGAAACACCAACCACCTTATTGTTCACGAATCAGTCCGTCGATGCGGATGCCTACCTGTGGACCTTTGGGACACTGGGCAGTTCCATGCAGGTAAATCCGGGTTTGCAGGTTAATCAGGCTGGGCCCTTGCCGGTCCGGTTGGAAGCAATCAGCCAGTATGCCTGCCGCGACACGTTGTTGCGTAACCTGACAATTTATGCCCGGCCTGAGGTCGATTTTATGGTTGCCGACCAAACCGGTTGCGCGCCCTTTGATGTATTGTTCGAACCGATAACGCAGGGCGTGAACCAGTATGCCTGGCATTTTGGCGACGGGCAAATCTCCAGCCACCCCAGCCCATTGCATCGCTATACCCAACCGGGTACCTATACGGTGACTTTATACGCATCGGCCGATTCGATTTGTTTTGATTCGATGACATATACCAGCTACATCACCGTATTGCCTTCCCCGGAGGCGGCTTTCACCTTCGGGGCGCTGACCGATACCAGCATTGTGCCCAATGGAATTTATCGTTTTTTCGACATGTCCCTGAATGCCAACCGCTGGCATTGGGACTTTGGCGACGGCGACACTTCGGCCCTCCGGAATCCGGTGCATCGGTATTATGTAAACGGTAGTTTTCCGGTTTTGTTAACCGTGTTCAACAGCTTGGGTTGCACCGATACCCTGACCCTGTTGTTAACGCCGGAAATATTTGCGGGGCTCTACATTCCCAATGCATTGGCGCCTGAATCGGGATTGCCCGGCGAACGGGAATTTAAGGCGATAGGTCTGGGTTTGCAGGAGTTTGAAATTGCTGTTTTTGCAGCGAACGGCCAGCGTGTTTGGCACTCCACCGCACTGGTTAACGGACAGCCCTCCGAAGCGTGGAATGGCAGGCTAAACAATAATGGCGAGCTATTGGTGCAAGGCATTTATTATTGGAAAGCGCGGGCCCGGTTTGAAAACGGACAGATTTGGGAGGGGATGCAGTTTGGCACCGACGCTCCGGTGTTGGAAGGCAAAGTGTTACTGTTGCGTTGAGCGGTGTTGGTTGCAGGCGGTTTGCGTTAAGCGGACGTTAATCTATACCTTCCGAACTGGATATACCCTATTTTTGTGCCGTCCTAATCGTATTTTTCAACCTTAAATTTTACAATGAAAAAATTACTGCTCGTTTTCGCAGCCTGTTTCACTGCCTTTAGCCTCTTTGCCCAAGATGGAACAAAAGCATTGCCTTCGGCAAACCTTAAAACCCTGGAAGGTCAGGTGCTCAATGCGCAGGATCTCGGAAAATCAGGAAAAATCACCGTACTGAGTTTCTGGGCAACCTGGTGCTCACCGTGTAAGAAAGAGTTGGACGCCATTATGGATTATTATGAAGAATGGCAAGACACATATGACATGGAACTGGTTGCCATCAGTGTGGATGATCCGCGCACGGCAGCTAAGGTGCCCGCCATGGTTGCGCAAAAGGGCTGGGCCTACCGAGTCCTGCTCGACTACAACAAGGAATTTCAACAAGCCGCCAACGTAGCTTCGGTGCCGTATACGATTTTACTTGATCAGTCCGGGAATATCGTTTTTGAACATACGGGTTATGCCCCTGGTGATGAGCTGGAACTGGAAGAACACATGAAAGATTTGAAAAAATTCTAGAACAGTTGCACTAAAACAAAGAGCCTGTCTCTCTTGAGAGACAGGCTCTTTGTTTTAGTGCCCGGACGGATTAATATTTTACATAAAACAGGGGTTTGTCAAACTGAAAAAGCCCGCCTGCAGCGTTGATCGTGGCCACGGGTGCTACCGCAACAATTTTGCACCAGAAGAGCAGGTGCTGTTCATCAAAGTACCAGTCTTGTACAAAACGGATTTTTTCCACATTGTCCAGGGCATTGTCTTGAACGATACGGTCGATCACCGTTTGCCCTTGATCGTTCAGTGTAGTTAGTGTGTCGGCCGTGTACACGAGTGCCTTGAGGGCGGAAGGATTGAGCGCTTGAAAACCATCCACTGTCAGGGTTTTATGAGCGGGTTTTTGTACTTCGGTGGTTGCCCATTCCCGGATATCCAACGCGCCTTTAATGGTGTGCATTTGATCGGCCATAGGGCTGTTCTCCTGCGTACGGGTTTGCAACACATAGTTGGCGTTTTTAGGCAGTTTCCGGGTTTGTTTTTTGCTCAGCTCAGGCAGTTTTATCCAGAGCAAGGGCGGGTGTTCAATCAAATAGCCATCGGCATCGGTGGTCCAGGGAATGGGTGCAAGCGCCAAAATACGTACGCAAAATTGCCGCTTGGGTTGGTTGTAAAAAATTACCTGCCGCACCCGGAAGGTCACAAAAGCTTCCGTACCGTATTCATTTTCGGCCACAAAACCCTCGGTCGAAACACTGTCTTTCCAGAAAAAACGGGATAAAACCTGCTCCTGGGAAAGCGGCTCCTTCAAATTTTCATCAGCATAGCATTGGAAAGCAGCGGCCTTAAGTCCATTATAAATTTTTTGGCTGAAATAATAGGGCATATTGACGTCTGAGTCCGGAAGCAGGCCGTTTTTCTCTTGGGTATTGACCAGCCGTTGGAGCTCCAGAAGGTTGGCTTCTGTTTCGAGTTTGGTGTTATAGGCCGGGTTCAGTTCATAATCCGTCGTGTATTCGGCTACCCAACTGATTTTGTTGTTTTGAAGAAGATCTGAGTATTGGGCGTGGAGCGTACGGGCGATAAGAGCCAGGGAGAACAAGAAGACAAGGCGCATACTTAAGCAGTAAACATGAAAAAATAAAAGCGGCCCATAATGAACCGCTTTCGGAAATGTGCCCGGGACGGGACTCGAACCCGTACGACCTCAACGGTCACAGGATTTTAAGTCCTGCGTGTCTACCATTCCACCACCCGGGCTATACGAATGCCGACAAAAGTAGGCCATAAAAACGAAAAAACCCACGCACTGCGTGGGCTTCTTTGAGCGGAAAACGAGATTCGAACTCGCGACCTCAACCTTGGCAAGGTTGCGCTCTACCAGCTGAGCTATTTCCGCATTTTAACTTTCAGGCACCGTTGTTCCTGATTGCGGGTGCAAAGATAAGCGCACTCTTTTCAAACCTTCAAACGTTTAGCACAATTTTTTTTCCACATTATCCTTTATCCGTTTCCGGCTGGTATTCCATTTTCCGTTTGAAATAAAAATAAGTTTCAATTTGTGAGCGCACGGGAATATCGCTGTTGCTGCGCCGGTAAGCATTTCGATTTTCAGGGTCGATGATGCGGGCCTTCACATTGTCTTCGAGTTGAAGTTTCACCAGGTCCCGGATTTCGTTTTTCAAATCTTCGTCATACACCGGAAACGCCGTTTCGATCCTGAAGCTTAAATTACGCTGCATCAGGTCGGCACTGGAAAACAGCATGCGCTCTTCGCCGCCGTGGTGAAATATGAATATCCGGGTATGCTCAAGATACCGGTCTACAATGCTGAAGGCCTGAATATTTTCACTTTTGCCTTTAAGCCCCGGAACGAGGCAACAAATGCCCCGGATGATGAGTGTAATTTTCACCCCTGCACTGGAGGCCTCATACAGTTTCTGGATGATCTCCCTGTCCTCAAGACTGTTGGTTTTGAGCAGAATCTGGGCTGGTTTTTTCGCCTTTGCAGCTGCAATTTCATAGTCGATCAGAGCATACAGCGAAGGTCGGAGGTTGAATTTCCCCACCAGCAAATGTTCAAAATCTTTTTTGGGCGGCTTGATGTTTTCCAAAAATGTAAACACGTTGCTCACTTCAATAGTCAGGCGCGGATCGGCGGTAAAAATGCCAAAGTCGGAGTAAACCTGTGCAGTTTCTTCGTGAAAATTACCTGTGCCGAGGTAGGCGTACAAGCGGGGCTTCCCATCTTCAATGCGCCGCACCAGGGCCAATTTGGAGTGTACTTTCACCCCCGGAAAGGAGTAATGCACCCGTACACCGGCCCGGTCGAGTTTTTCGCCCCATTCCAGATTGGCGGCCTCGTCGAAGCGGGCTTTGATTTCTACAAACGCCGAAACCTGCTTTCCGTGCCGGACTGCGCTCATCAAAGCTTCCAGTATTTTACTTCGCCGGGCCACCCTGTATTGAATAACTTTGATATGCGTCACTTTCGGATCGTTCGCAGCATGTTCAAAAAAATTGACGACCGACTGATACGACTGGTACGGCACATGCAACAACTGGTCTTTTTCCCGGATCATCCGAAAAGGCGTATCCGTATTGTGTAAAACAGGATGCGGAAGCGGCGGCAGGGGCTTGTTTTTCAGGTGGTACATCCCGAAATCCGGGAATTTGAAAAAATCAAAATTATTGTGGTAGCGCCCCTCCGGGAGCATATCGTATTTGCCGAGATCGAAGGTATCTTTCAGGTAGTCCAGCAGGTGCCCCGGCATCTCCCGGTCGTAAACAAACCGGCTGGCCGGCCCTACCTGCCGTTTGGCCAGGCTCGATTTGATCTTTTGCACCAGGTCTCCCGAAAATTCATCGTCGATGTACAATTCAGCATCCCGGGTAAGTTTGATCGAGTAGGTATCCTGAATCTCGTAGCCCGGAAACAACAGTGAAACGGAGTGCCGGACGATATCGTCGAGCATAATCATGTTAATCCGGCCATTTTGCGAGGGCAGGGTGATGAAACGCGGCAATTGGTCCGACGGGATTTTCACCAGCGCATATTCACTACCCGCATCCGGGGTTTTTCGCTGGATCAAATGAACTGCCAGGTACAGGTGCGCATTGGCAAGGAAAGGGCGTATCCGGCCTTTTACCAACAAAACCGGCATGACAAAGGGCAGCAAATTGTTGTTGAAATACCCTTCGACAAATTGCTTTTGCTCGTCGTTCAAATCCAGCCGCCGAAGCATATAAATATTGTGCTTGCGCAATTCCGGAACAATCTGCTGTTCAAAAATATCCGAAAATTCGGTCTGCTGCTGATTGACGATCCGGTGTACTTCTTTCAATAAATCCCGTGGAACAAAATCAAGCGCTGCCTTGGTTTTTTTACCCACCTTTTTCAGGTTGCGGATATTGGCAACGCGAATCCGGAAATATTCGTCCAGATTGGACGAGTAAATGGCCAGAAATTTCAGCCGTTCCAGCAGCGGCACGGCCGGATCCATGGCCTCCTGCAAGACCCGGTAGTTAAACGAAAGCCAGGATATATCGCGGTGTATGTACGGCACGGAATTCATTTCTGTTGGTGTATGCTCCGGAGGATGATGGACGTTTGTCATAGGGATTATCATAAAAGCAGCGGGTGAACTGATTCCAAAGCAAAAGTGCAATATTGTGTACAGAATTGGGTATCAGCGCGTTTTTTTAAATGAAAATTAAAACAAGGAACCCTGCTTCGGGGGTTGCGGACAAGCCTCAGGGCCCCGTATTACCGCAGCTGGAATTGCTTTTTGAAACGTTGTACGCGCAAAAACCGCCAGGTTGGGCGCCAACAAATTATCGGGCTCATGGCAAAAAAAATACACCTCCTGCAGCCCTGCCGCAAACCAATCCCGCAACCTACCGGCCCAGGCCTCCACACGGTGATAATCCGTCGGGTGCAAACCGTTTCCCACAAATCGGATCAGCACCTTTCCGGTGGTCAGTTGCATGTGGCAAACATCACGGCGACCGGCAACATCCGTAATTACCGTGGCAACACCATGGCCGGCCAGTACGCTGAAATATTCCTGCGCAGCGGAGTTTTTTTTGAAAAACGACTCATGGCGCACCTCTACGGCAAGCGGTATTTCCTCCGTTGGGAACTGATCCAGAAACCGGACCAAAACCGGCACATCCTGTACGCTGAAAAAAGGCGGCAACTGCATAAAACAACAACCCATTTTTTCATCCAATCCATCAATCGCCGCACAAAACAGTTGAATTTCAGGCCCATGCAAACCCAGGGTGCGCGCATGGCTGATCGTCTGCGGAATTTTCGGGCAGTACCGAAAATCGGCGGGCACAGCATCCCGCCAGCGCGCAACAGTGGCAGTGTCGGGGATACGGTAATGGGTCGTATTGTGCTCAATCGTGTTGAACTGCCGGCCGTATTCTACCAGAAAATCTTTGGTTTTTGTGCCGGCCGGATACCACTGCCCTACCCAGGCTTTCATGTTGTAGCCGGTGGCGCCGAGGTAAATCCGGGGTTTCACGTCTCCGGAACACGCCTCAAGCACAGCAATATTTTCAGGTGGATCGGCCTGAAAGCTGAAATCAACCTGCTCAACCGAAGGGAGTTTACCAAATTCCATGGTGGCAAGTTCGGTTTTTTTTAACCTGTCAGGTCAATTTTAAACAAAAGCGACCACGCACTGGCGTAGTCGCTTTTGTTTAAAATTGACCTGACAGGTTTGGCAAAGCACACTTACTTCTTTTTCTTCTTTCCGCCGCCGAAAATCTTCCAGTCGCGAATCCGTTTTTTCTCGCGTTTGGCAAAAATATACCGGACCGATAGCGAGGCGCCATTCCAGTTGAACGGCTGGCTGGATTCGCTGAAATGCAATTCAGGTTTCCAGTCCAGCGCCAGATTGATCCGGCCAAGAGAAACCTCCGCTCCGCCAATCAATGAAAGTCCGTAAATATGATTTCGCACCGTCGTTTCAGTTTGTGTCGGGTCATTTTGAGCATAAAAGTGCCCACCGGCGCCATAGTACAGGTTCAGGCCGCGAAACAAGATTTTCTGGTGTTTTTCAGCCAGCAAAGTCAGGCCTAAATTATCGGAACCAACCGACGTATGGATAATGCCTTCGGCAGTCCAGTTATTGACGATATGTTGTTGAACAGTGATGTTGAATCCTTTGTCGACGCGGATACCGGCAGCGGTTTTATAGGATTGAGCCTGGGTGCTGTTGGAAAAAAGCAACAAACTGAAGGCGATTGAGCAGAAGCAGATGCGTGTCATATTGGTCGTGTTTTGTTTGAAAATGACTGGCTAAAAACGGGCTGCCATGTGGGCTATGTTCCGGCCGCTTTGGTTTAAATTTTTCTTAACCACGAACACCCCTGGCTTTAACATTTTGGCAGGCAACGACCGAAAGCGTTGTATTTTCACCGCCCTGATTTTTTAACGACCAATAAGTTGCTTTGCAAAAACACGGCTATTCAATCCGCCAGTTTCTGGCCTTTTTCCGCGCTGCCGACACGAAGTTCCGGGTGCATTCACCCTTTGTGTTTGAACTGGCGAATGCCGTTTTGGAAGATCAACGCTGGTTTTATGCATTTAGCGACGTGGAGGCGATCCGCCGAAAAATGCAACAAAGCATGTTGGTGATCGGGATGGTGGACTATGGCGCTTCAGCGCCTGGCGGTGAAGCGGCGCGGCGGCGCCTGCCAATCCGGCAAATCGCCCGACGCGCAGCCAGCAGCAGCCGGCAGGGCCAATGGCTGTTCCGCCTGGTTCAGTGGCAAAAACCACAGCGCATACTCGAACTGGGCACATCGCTTGGCATCGGCGCCATGTACCTGGCTGCCGCAGCGCGCACCGCTACGATTTTCTCGCTGGAAGGCAGTCCGGATTGTGCACATGTCGCAAAAGCCAACCTGGAGTTGTTGGGGTTGAACAAGCAGGTAACGGTAAAAACCGGGCCTTTTCAGGAAAATTTGCCGGCAAGCCTGCAAGCCTTGCAAACGGTTGATCTCGTTTTTTTCGACGGGCACCACCGCGCAGATGCCACCTTGCAGTATTTCGAGCAATGTCTGCCCCATGTGTATGCACAAACCATACTGGTGTTCGACGATGTTTACTGGTCGCCGGAAATGACGGCCGCCTGGAAAAAGATACAGCAGCACCCGCAAGTGACATTAACGGTGGATTTTTTCGATCTAAGCCTTGTGTTTTTCAATCCGGATTTTAAATCCAGGCAACACTTCAAACTCCTCCCCAGCCGCTGTAAACCCTGGTATTTTTGAATTTCACGCATTCACACATTCACTCATTGACTCACTGGATAAAAAAATGGACTGTTTGGGAGTATCTCCCCTGGTGGCTGGCGAATGTGCCGGTGTATGCCTTTTACAGCTGGTTTGCCCTGCGGGCGCGGCATTTGTTTTTTTTCAGCAATGTCAACCCGGCTATTCCGCTGGGTGGCGCAGTGGGCGAGTCCAAGCATGACATCCTGAAACTGGTACCGGAGTCGGTTAAGCCCAAAACAGTGTTTGTTTTGCCGGAAATGTCGTTCGAAGCCGTAATCACTGCCATGCAAACGGCGGGGCTGAATTTTCCGGTTGTCGCCAAACCGGATGTGGGCGAGCGGGGTTTTTTGGTGCAAAAATTCACGGCAGCGGGGCCGCTGCGGCAACATCTGGAACGCTACCCCGTGCCATTCCTGATCCAGGAATTTTTAACCCATCCGCTGGAATTGAGTGTGCTGTTTCACCGCTTTCCGGACAACGGCCGATTTGGCCTCAGTTCCATTTGCATCAAGGAATTTTTGAGTGTTACGGGCGATGGCCAGTCCAGCGTCCGGCGCCTCATGGCTATCCGGCCACGTGCCGCCTTCCAACTGGAGCGATTTGAACAGGAAAACCCAGGGCTACTGGAACACATCCCAGGGCCCGGCGAAACGCTTTTGCTGGAGCCGATCGGCAACCATATCCGGGGCACCAAATTTTTAAACGGAAACCACCTGATCGAACCTGGTCTGGAAGCGGTTTTCGAACAGGTTTGCCGGCAGATTGACGGGGTGTTTTACGGGCGCTTCGACCTGAAGTGTGCCTCCGTGGACGCCTTGCGGCAGGGGGCCTTCCAGGTCATGGAGCTGAACGGCATCCTGGCCGAACCGGCACACGTATACGACCCGGCCTATGGCATGTGGCGTGCATACCGCGATTTTTTCCGGCATTGGAAAATCCTGTTCGACCTGCACCGGGCACAGCGCAGCCGCGGCATACCGCCGACTTCTCACCGGGTAGCCTGGCAATTCGTCCGGCGCTATTTCCGTTATAAAAAAGACCTGGAGCCCCGATAGATTTGGAAAAAGGGCTACCTTTGCCTATCATTTTACTCACCACTCTTGCAAATCCAAAAAATGGTTATTGAAGAAAAAAAAGTAGTGCTGGTGCACTACACGTTGACCCAAGGCAATGCCGAGGGCGAACAAATCGAATCCACCGCAGGCCGCGAGCCCCTGGGGTTTATTTACGGCGTCGGTATGATGATCCCCGATTTTGAATCCAATATTAAAGGCCTGAAAACCGGCGATAAATTTGCTTTTGGCATTAAAGCAGCCGATGCATACGGCGAATACGATGAAACGGCGTTGGTTGAAGTGCCCAAATCCATGTTTGAAATGGATGGTAAAATTCCGGACGGCTTGCTGGAAGTCGGCCGTACCATTCCGCTGACCGATCAGGAAGGCAACCGTTTTCAGGGCACTGTGGCCTGGGTTGGACTGGAAAAAGTCAAACTTGATTTTAACCACCCCATGGCCGGCGTAGACCTGTTTTTTACCGGCCACGTGGAACTGGTGCGCGACGCCGACCCGGCAGAACTGGAGCACGGCCATGTGCATGGCCCGGGCGGACACCATCATTAATTTTTGATTTTCGAGTTACGAATTACGATTGGTACAACTTTCCGCAGGCGCAGCGTCCTTGCATTTTAGAAAACATTGGATTGAAGTCAAAAACAACCCCTCCCGGTAAAGGTGAACCAATCGTAATTCGTAATTCGCAACTCGTAATTCACAAAACTCCCTAAACATGAACAAAGGAACGGTCAAATTTTTCAACAAAAGCAAAGGCTACGGTTTTATCGTAGACGAGTCCACCAATCAGGAGTTTTTTGTGCACGTAACCGGCTTGCTCGACAATATCCGGGACGGCGACACCGTGACGTTTGAAACCAAACGCGACACCCGCGGCACCACCGCGGTGAATGTAAAGCGGCAGTAAAACCGGTATCCTATCCGGTGAAGGTGAAGGTGTAATTCGCCCAAAAGTTCCACACCGTCACTCCCGCGGTGGCGACAATTTTTGCCAAATAAAAATTAAGGCGGTACCGCTCGTTGAGCAGGTAAATGATGCCGTTGTTCAGCCCAAGGCCGATCAGCGAAGCGATCAGAAATTTGGAAAACTGCATCATGACGGAGGGGTCGTGGCTTTCGAAGGTCCAGATGCGGTTGAAAATATAGTTGCTGACCACGGCGCACATAAATCCGGTGCTGTTCGCCAGGTACTGGTTCAGGCGGAGTTTTTCCCGGCAAATCCAGGTGATTCCAAAGTCAACAAATACGCCGGAGAACCCGACGACGCCAAATTTCAGGAATTTCCAGAGCAGGTCGTTATTCATGAGAGGGCAAATGTAGAAGTTGCTTTGGTTGCCACAAAAGCCGGATGCTAATTAAGCACCAAATTAAAATACAAGGCACCGCTTTCAAAACGTAAGGCTGCACAAACTGGTGGCGAATTTCACGGGGAAAAATATCCGTTGGCGACAACGAAGCCAGCGCAAACGCCGTCCACAGCAGCACCTTTACCCACAGTGCCGGTTTTTCAAAACTAAAATACCACAAGGCCACCCCGATGAGGGCAATGACAAAGGTCGGGGACTCCGCTTTGTGGTTAAAAATCACCACCCAGAGCAATAACGACGCCCAGAGCAATTGCCGGCTCAACGCAGGCGGCATCCCATCGGCGTCCCGCTGCCGGTACACGGCAAGCGTCGAAAGGCCCAGAATCAGCAGGCCAAACAACGTGACCCCAAACTTCGGCGCCGCCCAGCCAAACCAGGTCTCCAGCCACCCCAGCACCGACAAACCCACCGATGCGCTGTGGTCTTCCTGCAATAATTCAAACCACCACTGATACACCTGCCACAACTGGGCCGGCGAAACCACCACCAACGGGATCAGCACCAGCAATACCGCCCAAAACGCCAGCGCCGGCACGAAGGCCCGCCGTTGCGGGTACACCATCGCCGGCACGGCGGCAAAAACACCGAAGATCTTGAGGAAGCCTCCAGCCGCTGCCCACCATGCACTCCACACCGGTTTGCTGTTTTCCAGGGCCACCCAGCTCCAGATCAGCAGCGCCGCAGTCAGGCCGTTGCTCTGGCTGTTTTGAATGGAAATGACCAGTTCAGGCAAGATAAACCAGGCGAGAAAACGGCGCTGTTTTGGCGGCAAAACCGGAATGCGCAAAATACCCCACAACAGCGGCATGGCATTCAGCAAATTCCACAACTGCAAGCCCAACCAATCGGGCAGCGCCGCAAATGGCGCCATTGCCAGGGCAAATGCCGGACTGTATTTGTACAAATCCCACTGCTCCACCACATAGATGCCGTAGGGATTTTGCCCTTGCACGAGGTGCGTAAACGAGTTTTTAAAAATGATGTAGTTCTCGTAAATCGTATAGCCGTATTCGTTGGCGCCCAACGATAACCACTGCAGGCTCACCACCAGGGCTGCCAGCAGGTAAGCGAAATAGAGTGCGGATTGCGGAATACGGAGTGCGGATTGGTTCACCATCCAGAAAAAGAAAATCTATTATTCAATTGATAGAAAATCGACGTTTTTCAAATTACTTGTCCAATTCAGATTATAAACTTCCATTTGCATAGTAGGTGAACCAATCCGCAATCCGTATTCCGTAATCCGAAATCCGAAATCGAACTACTCCCGATCTTCCACCACCTGGTTTCCCTGAACTTCCAACACACCCTCCGAGCCTTTAAACAGACGAATGGCTGCCTTCTCATCCAACTGCTTGGAATCATAGGCCACGATCCATATATTTTCCGTTGAAACCCGGCGGACCAGCAGCAGCTTAAATTCGGTAAACTGCCCGATCCAGTTGCCGGCATTGATCTCGGGCCGGAGTTTGACGATCACTTCCTGCCGGGTGGCCTTTGCCGGCTCGTTCGGGTTGACGCCCTGGGTAACCTGGAAATCGTGGGCTTCCGCCATGTTTTTGATCATGCTCTCCAATTCGAGCAAGGGCGCCGGCCGGTCGATGGAGCCCAGTACACTTTTCTTTTGCCCTTCCTGGAAAACCGTGAGCGTGGCGAAGGGCGCGTCCACTACTTCCGATTTGATCCGGTCGGGGTATTGCCAGAGGTTTACAGCGGTGACTTTTTCACGCAACTGGCGCAGCTCTTCCGGGGCGAGTTGGAAGGAGTCGAGCCCCTGCCGTTCGGCGAATTGTTTGCCCTCGTATTCCACCATGCCGTTGTTGCGTACGGTGAGCCGGATGACCGGGCAAAAGCCAAAACAGCCCCCGGTTTGGAGCTCAACCATCGGACTGCGGTTGCGCAGGGCTTTTTGGCCGGTTTTGCAAAAAGTAAGGGTGGCGAGTGCAAACAATAGGGTAAGTCGGATCATGGCTGCCGTTTTTTGATGTTTGCAAATGTATAACCTGTCAGGTGGAAATTAAAGCAAAAGGGCTCAACCCGCGGGTTGAGCCCTTTTGCTTTAATTTCCACCTGACAGGTTCGGAGTATCTACCCCGTCTAACTGACGGGGTTACTGGACCACTAATTTTCCGGTGCCCAGCAAAACACCGTCTTGTTCAATTTGGAACAGGTACACGCCGGCCGGCAACTCGTTTTTGCGCAGCAGAAATTTTGGCTCGGCGGATTCGGTTTGGTAGGCTTGTTTTCCCAAGGCGGTGAAAACCCGGAGATGAAAGTTTTTTAATGGCCGACTAACAGTCGGCGTTACGGAAATCCAGCTGGCATCCCGCAAGGGGTGTGGCGTCACGCGCACCTCCAGCAGCGGCTGCACTGGTTGCCACAAGCCCACGCTGATAAAGTTTTCGCCGATGCGGTGCACCGTGGTGTTGGTGATCACCGGGTCGTTGAAGTCGAAGTAGATGGCGGCGGTATTTGGGATGTCCGTTTCCAACGGTACGTCGGTGCGCGGGCTGATGCTGAATTTTACAAAACCGTGCGAGAGCGGCTCATTCACATTGCTGTCGGGCAACAGGATATTTTGAAAATCAAAGATCAGCACACCCTCGCCTGCCAGTTCGAAGCGGTAGTCGTGACTGCTTGCGCCGACACTGACGGTGCGCGGGTCGAGCCATTGCGAGAGCGTGTCGCGGATCACCACGTTGAAGGCCGTGTCGGTGCCGGTGTTCTGGAAACGGATCAGGTATTCCAGTTCGGTGCCGGGGCGGATGTAATGGTCGGCGCCGTAGCCCAGCGGGAAGCCCTGCTTGTCGTTGGGGTCCCAGGAGCCGATGTTGGGGGTGCAATCCACATCAACCCAGGGACCGGCATTGGCCACCGGAAACTGGTTGACAAAGCCCGTGGAGAAAGAACCTGTATTGCTGCAACCTTCCACCGATAACCTGGCCTGGCCGGGAAGCGGGGAGAACGGTTCCTGTTCAACTTCGATGCGCCAGGTAGCGCCGTTGGCCGGCACCGTCACGGTCATTTCAGCGCCGGCGGCGAGCGGATCGATTGACCCTTGCCAACTCATGATACCATCTTCAATTACGATATAGTCCAGCACCTCCGTCGTGCCGTTCACCCCGATATTCTTGATGAAAAACCGCAGCGAATCGCCCGTACACTCCGACCGCGTTGCCAGCTGCGCCCCCGACCACTGCGGGTTCACCAGGTTGCAGGCCGTGTCGGGGTAAATATGGGCTTCGGAGCAATGCGTTTGGTTGAGCACGGCGTCGCAGGAAACAAGCACACGTACCCAGATGTTGTCGCAAAAATTGGGTGGCACGGTGCCCAGGTTGAAGCGGTACAGGTTGTTTCCCAGATTAGTATACGAAACCTCGGCAGATTGAATACTCAGAAACGGGTCGAGTTCCAGGGTAATGTAGGCGTCGGTTGCCTCTGCGGGGCTGTTGTTGCAATACTGGAGGTAGTAGTAGTTGTTTGAAAAACAGCGCCGCAGTTGCGGGGTACTCAGGTCGACCGACAACGCC
The DNA here is from genome assembly GCA_016716135.1 of Lewinellaceae bacterium. Classification (GTDB taxonomy): domain Bacteria; phylum Bacteroidota; class Bacteroidia; order Chitinophagales; family Saprospiraceae; genus M3007. Next base: position 134,761 of record JADJWX010000007.1, read on the forward strand.
GGGCAATCGGGGTTGGGCAGTTGCACCTGGAAATCTACCTGTGTGGAGTCGCCCGTTTGGGCGAGGGTTATGGGGATATCGTTCTGACAGATCGCAGCTTGTGGGTCTTGCGGGATCAGGGAGAGGGTGTAGTCACCGGGTTCCAGCGTTACGGTGTAGCGGCCATCGGGTCCGCTCAAGCCGTAAAACGTGCCGTTGGGGCCCTCGGCTTGCAAAAACCAGTTGCCGAGCCCGGGTTCGGTCGGATCGTTTTGGCAGTTTAGGTTTTCATCTAAAATAATTTGGCCGGTAATGCGCGTGCAGGGGACCGCATTTGGGCTGACGGCGAACTGGGCAGTTGCAGTGCAGCCAAGGTCGTCTGAGACAACTAAAAAGTAATTGCCGGCCGGCAGATTTGTTGGATTTGGCCCTGTTGCCACCAACTGCCCTGCAGGGCTGTTAAGTCGCCAACTATACACATAGGGTTGGGTGCCGCCGGTGGCTACGGCAAAGGCTGTGTTTTCACATTGAACAGGGATGTCCACCTGTATTTCCGTGGGCTGGTTGACATCGTAATTATATACCCTGGAGCAACCCTTGCTGTCAGTTATGGTTACGGTGTACTGGCCGGCCACGAGGTTAGTAATCTCCTGTCCAAAAGCAATTGGAAAACTGGGACCAACCCATTGGAAATTATAGGGCGGGGTGCCGCCAACGGGGTTGCCCAATGTAATTTGCCCGTCATCGAAGCCAAAACAATTTACATCCCAAATGTTCGGGGTAGTCGAAATGACCGCCGGCTGACTAATTTGAAAAAATGCCATAGCGGTACAGCCTTCCGTATCCGTGACGGTGATGAAATAAGACCCGGCAGCCAGGTTGGTCACGGATGCAGTCGTGACACCATTGCCCCAAAAATAAGCGTACTGCGGCACACCGCCGCTCACCTGGATTTCAATACTTCCATCCGAACCACCAAAACAACTCACCGGTGTTGAAGTACCCGTAATCTGCGGTATGCTCCCATCCGTCCCAACCACCGCCTCAGCCGATGCCGAGCATCCGTTTGAAGCCACAACAGTAACGGTGTACGTACCGGGTATTTCAACCTGAAGATTTGGGCTGGTTTGTCCCGTGCTCCACAGGTACGCCACACCCTGTACCGACGACGATGCCGTCAGCATGGCTACCGGGTTGCTGCAGCTGAGCGTTGCGTTGTTGACGACCACATCAGGCTCCACAACATCTTCGGTGATATCAATGGTGGCTGTAGCGGTGCAGCCATTTAACGGATTGGTCACCACGATGGTGTACGTTCCGGGAGAAGCCACCACCGGATTTTGAATAGTACTACTGAAACCGCTCGGACCTGCCCAGGAAAAAACACAATTGAGCGGTTCTACGGTAGTATTGATCGTAACATTAAGTGAATTACAGCTAATGGTTCCTCCGGTCAGGCCGACCAACGGCGGAGTGGTGTCCAGGTACACGTTGGTGAATGCGGTGGCCGTGCAATTGTTCGAGGGATCGGTGATGGTCAGGGAATATTCGCCGGCTTCCACAACTGTCGGGTATTGCTCGGTGGAAGTAAAACCGCCCGGCCCGCTCCAGGCATAAGTGGCAGCCGGCACATTCGACGAGCCTTCCAGCACCACCGCCGTAACAAGACAGTCAAGAATTCGCTCCGGACCGGCATTGGCGGTACATTGCGTGTAGGCCGCGCGAAATCCGGTGAGCAGTACAATCAGGGTAAACAAGTATTTTTTCATACGTAGGACTTTTCACGTTATGCAGATGCAGCAAAGGTGCAGCACGCGGTCTGGTCCTGCAAAGACAAAATTTTCTGATTGTAGCGCTAATTTTTATTTTCAATACTTTAAAATATTTATTTACAAGTTTTTATAAAAATGCTGTAGCAATAAAACAACAAGGCTGACTTTTTGAGTAAGAAAATTTACCGAACAAATACTTTCCCCTTGTGTCTAGCCGCCCACGAAGAGGCTGTCGGGCTGATAGTGAGGGGGTGACTGGCAGTCTAATGTCGTCAACTTAAGGTATTTGGGTGGGTGTACACTTTTGACTTTTCAAATTAGACTTTTCAAATTTGACTTAAAAGGAACTTTTCGAACTGATATTGCTCTTAAAAAAGTCAAAAGTTCAATTTGAAAAGTCAAATTTGAAAAGTGTCCACCTCCTCTGATTTCTTAAATTGACGACATTAGACTGGCAGTCACCCCCTCACTTGGCCCCCAAACTGGAACACGAGCCAAAATTTGACTCTACTAAATTTAGGTGCAATAGAATTGCCTGAACCCAAAAACAGGTTTGCGTTCAGGAACCAGGAACCTTATCCGCCATGTTGCCCGTGTTCCCAGCCGGAATTGATAATGGCATCAAATTCAGCCTGGGTCAGGCGCTGCGGCACATAAGTCACACCTTGATTTTGCAGGTTTTTTACAAAAGCCCGAAGGTGGTTCCGCGATGCAGCAAGCAGATTTTCATACACCATTTCAACATCCTGGTTGTCCACAACTGTCGCGAGTGCCGTTTGCAAATCAACGATGTCCACTTCTTCCACCAGGGCAGCCACTTTAAGCGCCTCAATCAGGCTGGTTTCGCCTTGTGATAAAAGTGCATCGTAGAGTGCCTGCAAATCACTATTCGTAAAAACCCCTACGCCATTTTCCCCAACCGGGTCGGTCAGGTTGTACTTGGTAATCAATTTTAACATGGCGTCCATGTGGGTTTGCTCGCTGGCCGAAATATTGCCGAATGCGTTCAGATTCCATTTTTCCTGGAACTTCAGGTATATGTCGCGCGCCAGTTTTTCCTCTTCACGCATGAAAAGGATGCTGGTTTTCTCTCCCGGACTTAGCGATTCAATCGGCAGGTTATCGAGATTGTACTGACAGTCTTGCAGGTTGATATTGGAATAACCATAGGTTTCATCCACCTGCAGCATATTCCGGCGTGTGAAATTGTTATCCTTTTCACACGCCGCAATTGACAGGCTCGCGCCGGCAAGCAGCGCCAACAAAAAGAGCGGCTTTACAATGAAATTTTTCATAATTGAACATTTTTGTGAAAACTTGAAACGGTTGTGTTTCGGAGTTCAATGTTCAGTTTGGAAAATCGAAAAATCAGTGATTGGCATCACACAAGCAGGCGTTTTTTAACACCAGGTCAGATGCAATCCGGCCGATTTGGGTTGGAATCGCTCTGCGAATTACCGACCTTGCCGCCACAGGTATTTTCCAATGACATATTTTGAAAAACACGCCCTCCACCCGCCGCTGATCCCTCGCGCACCGGAGCCGGATCTGGCCCTGGTGGTGACCATTCCTTGCCATGACGAGCCGGACCTGCCCGGCACCCTGGCTTCGCTGGCAGCCTGTGTACCGCCGCCCAAACCCGTGGAAGTGCTCGTCCTGATCAACAGCGCGGGAAATGCCGGCGACGCCGTAAAAAAACGCAATGCCGATACGTTGCAGCAAGCGAAAACCTGGGCAAAAGCACATCCCTCCCGCAACCTGCGGTTTTATTTTTTGCATTTCCCGGATCTTCCACCCAAACACGCCGGCGTTGGTCTGGCCCGTAAAATTGCCATGGACGAGGCTGCCCGTCGGCTCGTCCAGACCGGCAATGCACGGGGCGTAATCGCATGCCTTGATGCCGACAGCCAAGTGGCGCCGAATTACCTGCAAGCACTTTTGGCATTTTTTGAGCAATACCCCGATTGCCCGGCGGCGGGCATCTATTACGAGCACCCGTTGGAAGGCGAGGCGTTTGAGCCGGAAGTTTATGCAGCGATTGCCCGCTACGAATTGCACTTGCGGTACTACGTGCAGGCACTGCGTTGGGCCGGGCTGCCGACGGCTACGCAAACGGTCGGCTCTGCGATGGCCGTCCGCGCAAATGCCTACCAGGCGCAAGGCGGCATGAACCGGCGGCAGGCCGGGGAAGATTTTTACTTTTTGCACAAATTCACGCCATTGGCAGGATTTTCAGAAATAACCACCACAACCGTGATCCCTTCCCCGCGCATGTCGCACCGGGTACCGTTCGGTACCGGGAAGGCCGTGGGCGAGATGTTGTCGGGTAACGCGTTTTTGACCTATGCGCCGCAGACGTTTAACGACTTGAAGGTTTTTTTAGAAAATTTGGATAGGTGGCAAAGTGTCGGCCTGACTTTGAGTCAGGCCGACACTGGGGTTAACCTCCCTCCGAGTATTTCTACTTTTTTGGAAACCGAACGATTTCCGGAAAAACTCCGGGAAATCTGCGCCAACACCGCCAGTCCGGAGGCCTTCCGCAAACGGTTTTTCCGCTGGTTTGATCCGTTTTTGGCGATGAAATATGTGCATCATGCGCGGGATCATTTTTATCCGAATGTACCGGTGGAAGAAGCGGTCGTTTTGATTGGGGAGTACGGATTGCGGATTGCGGATTGGGCATTGCAGTCCGAAAACATTCAACTGCCTGCCAGCGCCCAAAAATGGCTTTTGCTGTTCCGGCAATCCGATAAGCACCGGAAACCCAACAATCCGTAATCCGCAATCCGTAATCCGCAATCCGTAATCCGCAATCCACAACCCTCAATGCAAGGCAGCCCGGGTCTCCAGCCCCAGCACAATTTCACCTTCCCGGTCGTTAAACCAGTGCAGGCGTTCGTACACCTCATCTTCGGGAAAATACCGGAGCGCCATGTCGACGTAGAGGTTGCCGTGTTTGGCTTCCGAGGTCCACAGCATTTTGTAAAACCGCTTGAGTTCGGGCTCGGTCAGCGCTTCTTCGACCAATCGAAAGCGCTCGGCGCCGCGCGACTCCACTACCGAACCAATGCACAGGCGGTCGAGAAAATGCTGTTCGCGGCCGGTACGCCGAAGGTTGATCAGCCGCTCCATGTAATGATCTTTTGGAATGACATGTGCCAATTGAACACCGCGTGTGGCCATCAGTTCGTACACCAGTTTGAAGTGCTCCATTTCTTCGAGCGCCGTTTCGATAAGTTCGGGAATGATGGCGGTGCGGTCAGGATATTTGGCCACCATGCTCATCGCAAACCCGCTGGCTTTGCGTTCGCAGTCGGCGTGATCCTGCAGAAAAGCATCAAAATCGGCCAAAACGGCATCGATCCAGGCAGGCGGAGAAGGAACGGTAAGCGGGAGGTTGCGTTTCATGTGTCGATGGTTTGAATGGGCAAAGGTCGGACTTCGGGTTGAATTGGAAAAATGCGTTCAAGGCCGGGTGTCTTAAAAGTGCTTTGCCTGTTTTGCCGGCCGTAGCGTGTTCCGTCTTTACCGCGAAGGTGCGAAGACGCGGAGGTTAATGCTTAGCGTCTTTGCGTCTTCGCGGCAAAAAGTTTGTCACGAGAGGCTTGGAATTTACTTAGGAAACATCCCCGATGAAGTTAATGCACAATTTGAATTTGTTTGACTCCGATTTTGCCTTTTTCAGTGCGGAGCTGTACCCAATAAAGTCCGGCGGGCAATTCCGGAAATTGCAGTTGTTGGGTTGTCGTGGGAGCCAATTTTTGCGAAGCTACGAGGCGGCCGTTTGGGTCAACGAGCGTTAGCATGGCTGGCGAATCGTCAGCATCGGCATAGTTCAGGGTAATCGTGCCACGACTCGGGTTGGGGCTGATCCCAAACTCAATGGAGACGGCTTCGGTGGCTTGTGCCAGTTGTTCCACCGCTTCGGAATTGAACATGCGCGCCAGTTCGGAAACATTGCCCAGTTCGAGCTGGCCGGCAAAACAAACCAGTACAAAATCGTCGGTTGTGCCAACCAACAGGATCAGGTCGGTTACGGCTTGGCCATCGTCTTTCGACCAGACATAAACCCGGTCTTGCCCGTCGCGAACGGTGAGCAGGACATCCATTTCGTCAGTTGGCACCAACTTCAGCGCTTCGTTGTACAGGGCCGGTGCATCCGCGTTGTCGCCGGATGCCAATACGCGCAGGCTGCCAATGTTTTTAACCACATTATGCAGTTTATGCCAGTCCTTCATTTCCACCTTGGATTCAGCGACAACTTCAAGCAGGTCTTTGCTGAGATACACGAAGGTAAATCCCTTGTCGCGTTTGTGTTTTTCGATAAAATTGTTGAGCGGTTCCTGTTGGGCTGAAGCAAGGCTTGCCAGGAGGAACAAGGCGGCAAGCAAGAGGTAGATTTGTTTCATAGCGTAATTATTTTGTGGTGGTAGTGACAACCGGGAGACGCCGGTATGGTGGAAATGTTACAGATTCCCTGGCGAAGATTCCTTTCGGTTGAAGGTCGTGTTGTGTCCTGCAATTTCAGGGCCTGCAGATTCCAAGTTTCCCCCTTCAGTTTTAAACAATTGCGCAAAGACTTGGAAAATTTCAGCGATTTTCCGGAAAAACAATTTTCGGTTTGGTCAATGTATTTAGTTTTACGCGCCCTTTTTTTCCGGTGATTAATCCCGTCAAACCAATCAACCTGATTTAACAACTTAACATCACGCCTGATCAAGCAGTTTTTTACATCACCTTCATAATCATGCGCATCCTCACCTTTTTTTTACTCCTCTCGCTTTTGGCCGGCGCCAATCTGGCTGCTCAAAATTACCCCCCGAACCCCGAACCCGGCGATTGTTACATTCGCTGTCCGATTGAAGAAATCACCGAAGTTGCGAAAGTTGTCGTGACGCCTTCCTACATGGAATACAAGGTCGTGCCTGCGGAATACAAAACCGTGGAAGAACGCATTCTGGTAAAAGAAGCATCAAAGCGGTTCGAGTATGTACCGGCTGTCTACCGCGAGGTTATCGACACGATCATGGTGGAAGAACCGTACAGCACGTATACGCTGCAGCCGGTAGAAACGATTGATACGTTTGAGATTTTCGAGATCCAGCCTGCCTATTCCCGGTTTGAATCGCGGCCGGCCATCGACGGATGTACATCTCCGATTCCGGGCGAGTGCGATGTGATTTGCTATGTGCATTATCCCGCCGTCACAAAAACCATCCCGGTCCGGAAAATCATCACCAAACCTACTTTTATCCAGCAACATCCGCCGAACGAGCGGTACCGCACGGTGAAACGGCAGGTAATTGAAACACCGGCTACCATACGCGAAATCGAGATTCCTGCGGAATACACCACTATTCAGAAGCGGGTGTTGGTAAAAGACGCGACCGTTGATTCGGTTGAAATAAAGCCCGAATTGCGCGAAGAAGTTTTTCTGGTGCGCGACCGTAGTGCCGATCCGTCGACGGAAGGTTATGAGTGGAAAAAGATCGAGTGCGCTTTGCTGGATTTTAACATCCTGCCCATATTTTATCCAGTAAACAGTGCTGCATTGACAGCCCAGTCCAAATCAGTGATCGATGAAAAGTTGCTCAAGTTGATGCTCAAACGCCCTGAGCTGCGGGTGGAGATCAACTCGCACACCGATTCGCGCGCATCGGATGCCTTTAACCTGGACTTGTCCAAACGTCGTGCACAGGCTGTGGTGGACTACCTCGTTTCCAGAGGCGTCAAGCGCTCGCGACTGGAATACAACGGCTATGGCGAAACCCAGCTGGTCAATCACTGTGGTAACGGAGTCGATTGCACTGAAGAACAACATGCGCAGAACCGGCGCACGGAGTTTCGGGTATTGCCGCGCTAGGGCGCCCAAACAAGCGGGGTATGGTTGGCAACTCAATGAGCCTTTCTGAATCAATGCATCCGGCCGGATGAAAATATTCAGAAAGGCTCATTTTTTTAGTCTTGCATGGAGATTGGCGGCCACTATTCTTTGCTTTAATTCAAGGGTAAACGGCAAATTTTTTCGAACAAGCGGTCAAAATCGCGCAAGGACGCACAAAGCCCCCCAATTGGTTAAACTTTCTTTAAAGTAACACCCCACCAAATGCCCTCCTTTTGTTTTTCGGTTATATCGGTGGTACTTTTGTTCAACACATTTTGAATCTAAAATCGATCGTCATGCGCAAAATCATAATATTGTGTCTCCTTGCCTCCCTGGCACACATACTGGTCGCACAAACGACCCCGCGCAGCGGCGCCAAGGCCCTGCCGGCCACTCAATCGAAAACGACCCTTACGAAATCTCGAACCACATTCACCCCAAAAGCCGGCTTGCAACCGTCCAGCGCCGCGCGTTCGGGCGCCGAAGCCAACGCTACCGAAAGCCGTAACACCACAAACACTGCCCGGCAGACTACCACACCCAAAACTGTACCGGCCAAAATGCCTGACGCGCCAAAACTTGATGAAAAGGAACCCTTGGTTGAAGTAGAATGGCTGACGCTGGAGGAAGCCATGGAAAAATCCAAAACCGATAAGCGGAAAATTTTTATCGATGTGTTTACCGATTGGTGCGGCTGGTGCAAACGCATGGACCAATCCACCTTTGTCGATCCTTCAGTGGCGCAGTATCTTAATGAAAATTACTACGCCGTGAAGCTGAATGCCGAACAACAAGAAGACATCATCTTCAACAACAAAACCTACCATTTTAAGAAAAATGGCGCCCGTGGCTACCATGAACTCGCTGCTGAACTGTTGAACAACCGCCTGAGCTTCCCGACAGTGGTGTTTCTGGATGAATCCATGAAAGTAATCCAACCCATTCCGGGCTATCTCGAAGCGCCCAAACTGGAAACGATCCTCAATTATTTCGGCACCGACAGCCATAAAACAACTCCCTGGGAAACATACGAGCGCAAATTTTCCAATAGCCAGGATTAAAATATACCGGCATTCCGCCTCAGCAGGCAGCAGTTGGACACTGCTGCCTGTTTTGTTTATATAAACCAGCCCAAAAAAAACCGTTTATTTGCCGACATTGTTTTTTTGATCAATTACTTGTAAACCCTTGGCAGGCAACTCTTTTGGAACGCTCTTCCGGCTAACCACCTTTGGCGAGTCGCACGGCCAGGCAATCGGCTGTATCATCGACGGTTGCCCGGCCGGTTTGGCATTTGACCTCGACTTTGTCCAACAGGAACTCGACCGCCGGCGCCCGGGCCAAAGCGCCATCGTCACGCAGCGCAAGGAAAGCGACACGGTTCAGGTGCTGAGCGGCGTTTTTGAAGGCAAAACCACCGGCACGCCCATCGCCCTGCTCATTCCCAATGAAAACCAACGTTCCGCCGACTACAACCATCTCGCCACAGTCTTTCGCCCCAGCCACGCCGACTACACATGGCAGGCCAAACACGGGCACCGCGACTACCGCGGTGGTGGCCGCAGCAGCGCCCGCGAAACCGCCGCGCGCGTTGCCGGTGGTGCCGTCGCCAAATTATTGCTTCGCCAGACAGGTATTTCCGTCCAGGCCTACGTCAGTCAGGTCGGAACGATTACCGTCGAACAACCTTACACCGCGCTCGACCTTAGCCAAACCGAAACCAACGATGTGCGTTGTCCCGATCCGGTAGTGGCCGAACAGATGATCCAATTAATCCGCGACACCCGCAAGGCAGGCGATACGCTCGGTGGCACGATCACCGCCGTCATCCAAGGCTGCCCGCCCGGACTTGGCGAGCCTGTATTTGACAAACTGCACGCCGACCTGGGCAAAGCCATGCTCAGCATCAACGCCGCCAAAGGCTTCGAATACGGCTCCGGCTTTGCCGGCACCACCATGTTGGGATCGGCCCATAATGACCGCTTTGAAACGACGGATCGTGGAACAATCCGAACAGCGACAAACCACTCCGGAGGTATTCAAGGCGGCATCTCCAACGGCATGGATATCTATTTCCGCGTTGCCTTCAAACCCGTCGCTACCATCATGCAAGACCAGGAAACGGTGGATGCCGAAGGGCATCCTGTAGTGCTCAAAGGAAAGGGGCGACACGACCCCTGCGTACTCCCCCGCGCCGTTCCGATCGTGGAGGCCATGACTGCACTGGTACTGGCAGACCATTTCTTGCGATGGAAAACCGCGCACCTGTCAGGTTGAATTTACATGAAAAACACCCGAACAATGCATCTCTTGCGCCGCTGGCATGCCCTCTGGAATCCCGATATGTATCACGGTTGGGGGCGGCAACGCCGGTATTTCGAAGGCTGGTATTTCAAACTCGTCAGCGCCGACGAGCAAGTGGCGCTCGCGGTAATCCCCGGTATTTCCATGGCTGAAAACGGTGATAAACATGCCTTTATCCAGGTTATGGATGGCAAGACCTGTACGGCAACGTATCACCGGTTTGTGGCAGAAACCTTCCGGCCCGATCCGCGAAAGTTTGAATTTCGCCTGGGCGCTAATTTTTTTTCCAAGGAAAAACTACTGCTCGACCTGCCGGGGCTTTCCGGCGAAATCCGCTTCAAAAACCCCACGCCTTGGCCCAAAATGCTGGGCGCACCCGGTATTATGGGCTGGTATTCTTTCGTGCCGTTTATGGAATGCTTTCACGGGATTGTCAGTATGCAACATGATTTGATCGGTACATTGAGCCTGAATGGAAAAACACTGGATTTTACCGGCGGCAAAGGCTATAGTGAAAAAGATTGGGGGCGTTCTTTCCCGCGTGCCTATGTCTGGATGCAATCCAATCATTTCAACTCCGGCAACCAGGCATCCCTGATGGCCTCGGTGGCGCATATTCCCTGGCTTGGCAGTTATTTCATCGGGTTTATCAGCGGGTTATGGCTGGACGGGCGGCTTTTTCGTTTTGCAACCTATACCGGCGCCAAGCAAAGGCTGGAGCTGACCGGCGACAGCGTTTCTCTTATTTTTAAAAATCCCAAATCCGAGTTGCGCATACTGGCCAAACAAGCACCGGGTACCGCTTTGCAATCGCCCATTTCCGGTGAAATGACCGGTAAGATCAATGAAAGTTTGCAAGCGACTATTCAGGCTGAACTGCTTGAAAACGGCTGGCGAATCTTTGAGGGCAGCGCACAAACGGCCGGACTTGAAGTGGCCGGCGACGTGAAAATCCTGCTGTAGATTATTTCAGGATCATTTTGGTATGCGGAATTCCGTCTTCCAGGTATTCCTCACCAGTGCTGTTGAATCCCAAACTTTCATAAAAACGAAGCAGATACGTTTGCGCCCCGATTTTAATTGGCGTGTCGCCAAAAAGGTGTCGGCACATTGCAATACTGCGCTGCATAACCGTACGGCCGGCCCCGGTGCCACGGGCTTTTGCCGCAGTTATAACCCGCCCGATCGAACAATAACCGGGGTAAACAACGTCCGTTGGAACCAGGCGGGTATAGGCCACAATTGCACCGGTGTCATCGCGGCCGAACAGGTGCCAGGCTTCCAAATCAATGCCGTCTGCATCCAAAAACGGGCAATTTTGCTCTACAATAAATACCGCCTGGCGAAAGGCCAGAATGGCGTATAATTCGTGCAGCGTAAGGCTTGAAAAAGGCAGGCAGGAGAAGTGGAGCATGCGCTGAAATTTTGTTGGATCAAATGTAGTGGTTGCAGCCGAAAAGGCCCGGTTCGTCAGAAAACGCGGGTTAAATTGGTTTTCAACAAAAGAATCCTGCCGCGATGGTTTTACCTTTGCAAACCATTCGCTTAAACCGTTGTTACTTTTCCTTAAACAATTATCACCATGATGGAATCGTACGTATTAACCGTTTTAGTGCTTCTTGCGACCTGCACGTTGGGTCTTTCTCAAATTCAAACTCCCGCCCCGAGCCCGGGTGCAAAATTTACCCAGGACGTAGGCCTGATCAAAGTGGACGTGGAATATTCCCGCCCCAGCAAAAAAGGCCGGGTCATTTTTGGCGACCTCGTTCCCTATGGCGAAATGTGGCGTACCGGCGCTAATGCTTCCACTAAAGTGACCTTCAGCGATAAAGTCACCGTCGGCGGCAAAGAGCTGAACAAAGGCACCTATGCCCTGTACACCATTCCGGGCCAAAAAGAGTGGACGATAATCTTCTATTCCAACACCTCCTACTGGGGCACACCGGAAGAGAAGGATTTTAAAGAAGAAGAGGTTGCCGCCCGTTTTACCGTACCCGCTATCACAATGGAAAATGCAAATGTCGAATCATTTACCATCGGAATAGATAACCTGAAAAATGACGGCGCCGAACTTTATCTGCTTTGGGAAAACACCTATGTCGGTATTCCGATCAAAGTAGATACCGACTCCAAAGTGATGGCTGCAATCAAATCGACTATGGCCGGGCCAAAAGCAGGTGACTATTTTTCTGCTGCCCGCTACTACCACGAGCAGGGGCAGGACCAGAAACAAGCCCTCGAATGGGTGAACAAATGCCTGGAAATGGGCGGCGATAAATTCTGGATTCTGCGCCTCAAGGCCAATATCCAGGCTGAACTGGGCATGTACAAAGACGCCATCGCCACTGCGCAAAAAAGCACCGAACTTGCCAAGGCCGACGGCAATGCCGACTACCCGCGCATGAATGAAAAATCCATCACCGCCTGGAAGGCAAAAATGAAGTAATGCCGGAAATTTGGACGGCGTAATGCCATAACTATCCAATCCCCGGTTTTTCAACGGCGCAACGGATCAACCCCTTGCGCCGTTGTTATTTTTGCAACATCCTGATCGCTAAAAACAACACTGCATGACCACATTTCGACTTTTTCTGTTTCTCTTCGCATTGATCCCGGCACTACTTTTTGCGCAAACCCAAAATCCGGGTTGCGATGGCTTCCGGTATAAACAAGACCAGTTTCAAACCGTAAAAAAGACCACCCTGCCCTACGCTACAGCCACCAGCCATACCGGCCAACCCATTACCCTGTCTATGGACGTGTACGAACCCGATGGCGACACCTGCAGCAAACGCCCGGTAATCGTGATGGAACACGGAGGGAGTTTTATTTTTGGAAATAAAAGCGATATGGCCAAATGGTGCCAGTTGCTGGCCCGCCAGGGCTATGTGGCTGTTTCTATTCAGTACCGCCTGTACCCTGTGTTCCAGCTGGGCTTTCCCGATTCTATCGATATCATGGATACGGCAATTAAAGCCGTCGGAGATATGAAGGCGGCCGTCCGGTTTTTCCGGGAGGATGCCGCAACGGCTAACTTGTTTCGTGCTGATACGGCCAATATTTTCATTGGCGGATACTCTGCGGGCGCCGTTGCAGCCCTGCACATGGCGTTTCTCGACGATACGGATGTGCTGCCCGCTTTTTTACAAACTATCCTAACGGCCAACGGAGGCCTGAACGGAAATACCGGCAGTGCCGCCAACCAAAGCTATTCTTCGGCCATCGGAGCGGTAATCAATATGTCGGGAGGCCTGTACCGCCGCGCCTGGATCGACGCCGACGACGTCCCGATGGCTAGTATACACGGAACTGCCGACGCCACCGTACCCTTCGAAGCAGGCTTGGCCGCCAATTTAGCATATCTGGAAGGCAGTGGCTTGTTGCATGCACAGGCGCTGTCGGAAGGAACATGGAGTTACCTGCAAAAAGTACCCGGTGGTGGCCATTCCGATATTTACGACCAACCGCAGTTCGCAGCTCAATTGGATTCATTTTGGACGCAGTCCACCATCCTGTTGGAATATTTGACCTGCGCTGACCTGGTCGGCAGTAATCAACCCGGAGGTTCACCAGCCCTTCCGGCGTGGCTGGCATACCCTAACCCGGTCGAACGCGGACAACCGGTTTCCCTGAAGTTGCCGGAATCAGAAAAATCAATCACCGCCCTAATTTATACTATTTCAGGCCGGGAAGTCCTTCGAATTGAAAATATTCAACCGGATGCGGCAAGCATTCCGACAACTGGTTTGACACCGGGCGTTTATGTAATTCGGCTGCTGGATAACAGCGGCGGTGGCGGGTATGTACCCGGGGTGGTGCGGTTTGTTGTAAATTAAAAATCCCGCAGATTATAACATCTGCGGGATTTCAAATTTATCTATTCCGATCCGCTTGCAACTCAGTTGCTCAGCGGATCACTTTCCTTGCTTTCAATATCTTTTTCTTCCTTGCCTTTTTTGGATTTCACTTTTTTGCCATCGGCAAAAGCAATGACCAAACCGTCTTTCTCCTTATTCATCGAAGCCAGCATGGAGGCGCCTTCGGCCGGGCTTTCGTTCAGGATAAACTCGGCAAGAGGATCCTCGATGTATTTCTGAATGGCGCGGTGCAGCGGCCGGGCGCCAAACTGCGGATCGTAGCCTTTTTCGGCAACGAATTCCTTCGCTTCGGGCGTCAGCGTCAGGTTGAATTTCATCGTTTGCAGGCGCTTCATCAGGCCGGCAAGAGCATTATCGATGATTTTGAAAATCTCGTCGCGGCCCAGTGCATTGAACACCATCACATCGTCAATCCGGTTGAGAAATTCCGGGGAGAAAGTACGCTTCAAGGCATTCTGAATAACCGAATTGGTGTTCTCTTGCGCAGATTCCATCCGTGCCTTGGTGGCAAATCCCACTCCTTGCCCGAAATCTTTCAACTGCCGAACCCCGATATTGGAAGTCATGATGATCAGGGTGTTTTTGAAATCGACCTTGCGACCGAGACCATCCGTCAGCTGACCGTCGTCCAGCACCTGAAGCAAAATGTTGTACACGTCGGGGTGGGCCTTTTCGATTTCATCGAGCAGCACCACCGAATAGGGTTTCCGGCGCACGCGCTCGGTCAATTGTCCCCCTTCCTCGTAGCCGACATAGCCCGGAGGCGCCCCGATAAGGCGGCTGACGGAGAATTTCTCCATGTATTCAGACATGTCGATCCGCACCAGGGAATCCTCGCTGTCGAACAGGTAGCGCGACAGTGCGCGGGCAAGTTCGGTTTTACCTACACCGGTGGGTCCCAGAAAGATGAACGAGCCGATCGGCTTTTTCGGATCTTTCAAACCGACGCGGTTGCGCTGGATGGCTTTGGCAATTTTGACGATCGCTTCATCCTGCCCGATGACCATTTTCCGGAGGTCGTCGGCCATGTGCACGAGTTTGTTGCTCTCACTGGTAGCAACCTTGTTTACCGGAATGCCGGTCATCATGGCCACTACTTCGGCGATGTTATCTTCATCGACAGGATAGCGCTTGGTTTTGCTCTCTTCTTCCCATTCCACCTTGGCAAATTCGAGTTGCCGAACCAGTTTACTTTCCTGGTCGCGTAAGTTGGCAGCCTCTTCGTACTGCTGGTTCTTGACGGCCTGATTTTTTAACTCCTTCAGGTCTTCAATTTTCTGCTCCAGTTCCTCAATGTGTTTGGGTACCACGATGTTTTTCAAATGCACGCGAGCCCCAACTTCATCGAGCACATCAATAGCCTTGTCGGGCAAAAAACGATCGGTGATATACCGGTCGCTGAGCCGCACGCAGGCTTTGATTGCTTCATCGGAGTATTCAACATTGTGAAACTCTTCGTATTTGGGCTGGATATTCTGAAGGATGTTGATCGTATCTTCCTGACTAGGCGGATCAACCATAACTTTTTGGAAACGGCGGTCGAGTGCGCCGTCTTTTTCAATGTATTGGCGATACTCATCCAGGGTGCTGGCGCCGATGCACTGGAGTTCGCCGCGTGCGAGCGCCGGTTTGAAAATATTGGAAGCGTCCAGCGAACCCGTTGCGCCACCTGCGCCGACAATGGTATGAATCTCATCGATAAACAGGATCACATCGCGGCTCTTCTCCAGTTCGTTCATAATTGCCTTGATGCGCTCCTCAAATTGGCCCCGGTATTTGGTGCCGGCAACCAGCGCTGCCAGGTCGAGCATCACGATGCGCTTGTTGAACAGTGTTCGGCTGACTTTCTTCTGCATAATACGCAGCGCCAGGCCCTCCACGATCGCTGTTTTACCCACACCGGGTTCCCCGATCAGGATGGGATTGTTCTTTTTACGGCGGCTGAGAATCTGGCTCACCCGTTCGATTTCCGTTTCACGGCCGATAATCGGGTCCAGTTTGCCGTCTTCGGCGAGTTTGGTGATATCGCGGCCAAAATTATCCAGTACCGGTGTGCGGCTTTTTTGCTGACCTTTTTGGCCGGAGCGATAGTTGCGTTCGTCGTCCTCCTCGTATTCGCCCGATCCTTCACTGGATGCTTGCGAAAACAGGTTGGGATGTGCCAGATCTTGCTCAGAACGAACATATTCCAGCTCTTTCTTGAAGTTATCGTAGTCCACGTCGTATTCGTTTAAAAGTTTAGTCGCAAATGTGTCGGTATGCTTGAGCAGCGAAAGCATTAAATGCTCCGGATATATTTCTTCGCTTTTCATCAGTTTGGCTTCGAGAAAAGTCACCTTCAGGACGCGCTGCACCTGGGTGGTCACCTGAAATTCGCCGACAAACAAATTTTCGGCGGGCGGATAGGCACTGTACCTGGGAATAGAGCGTTCAAGCCGTTTTTAAGATCATGCACATCAACGAGCAAGGCATCTAAAACCCGGATGGGCAGGCTGTCCCGTTCTGCTATGATTCCCAGCAACAAATGTTCTGCCCCGATATAATCATGCCCCAGCCGCCGCGCCTCCTGGCCGCTCTGGTGGATGATTTGTTTAACTACAGGTGAAAACTTCTTATTCATGTAAAAGGGTGTAAGTTATATTGTAAAACACAAATGACCCCGATGAAGGTTCACCCGTATTTTTAAGATGCGACAAGTTTAACCTTATTGCTTGGTAAATTTCAATTTTTTCTACCCGAACCGGGTGCACTTTTAACAAAAAACTGGCCTTCTGGTTTTTTTCGCGGCTTGTATAGCCAAAACGGAAAACAACGTCGTAATTCAGAACAATCCGAAAAAATAGTGCCATGCCGGTTTCCCTGTCGCTCTGTCAGGAAGCGGGGTTCCGGGAAAAAAGCGCCGGCCAATACCATCGAAATACGCCGGGCATTACCTAAATTTGCCTGCACTTTTGACAGGCCCCGCCACAAAAAGGTTGCTATCTAACCAGTTATTTTTCTGAAAATCAGCCATCTATGAAATACAATATCGATAAGCAAGATCAATATGCGGTGTTAACCCTGGAAGAGGAAAACCTCAATTCCGTCATCGCCCCGCAATTGAAAAGCGATTTTATTATTTTAAACCAGGAAGGCACCCGCAACCTCATTCTCGATTTATCCCAGGTCCGGTTTGTAGACTCCAGCGGGCTTAGTGCCATTTTGACAGCACACCGGCTCTGGAAAGACCAGGGCTCCTTTGTGATTGCCGGAGAATTGCAACCCATGGTTACCAAGTTGATTGAAATTTCCCGCCTGGATACGATCCTTGCTATGACGCCGACCATCAGCGAGGCTGTTGATTACGTAAAAATGGAGGAGATCGAGCGCGAATTGAAGGCGGGTGAGTAGGCCTCTCCTTTCCGACAGACAAAAAGAAAATCCCGGTTTTTTCAATACGGAAAAACCGGGATTTTTTTGTTGAGTGCAGAAACACAACTTTTTGATAAAAACACATAGGCACATAGAACACATAGAATTTTGATTTTCAAATGACTATGTGTCCTATGTGCCTATGTGTTTAATTTACATCTTCAGATTGACACCGGCCCGCTTATGCTGCATTCCGTGCAGCATTGATAATACCAAACATGGCCCGAAGCACCAATTTTCGGAAAACCGCCTCCTGCTCCGGCTCCAGCCCCCCCGATTGAAGTTGTTGCAGGGCATATTGCTGAATGGCAATCAAGGGCTGAATGATTGTTTTCCGCATGGTAATACTGGCCTTGGACGCCGGGTTATTCGCCAGAAGGTCCGGTTGGCCGGACAAATCCAACAAGCCCTGCACTGCCTTTTCGTATTCTTTGAACAACAGCTGCCAAAAATCCTTGAACTTCGGATGCTCCGATAAATAGCGGGTCACATGAAAATTGGATTTGCACAACGACTGCATGGAGTTTTCCACCAACGTTTGAAAAAACAGGGATCGCTGGTACAAATCCTTCAAAGCTTCCAGGCGGCCGGCTTGCCGCATAACGGCAATAGCTGCGCCAAAACCGAAGTACCCCGGTACGTTTTGCTTCATTTGCGCCCAGGCGCCCACGAAAGGAATGGCCCGCAAATCTTCGAATTTCAAGGCCGCAGCCGTACCGCGTTTGGTCGGACGGCTGGCGATGTTCGTGTCGCCATACCATTTCAGCGGCGTGATCTGCTCCAGATATGGCACAAAATCCGGGTGATTTTTTAGTTGCAGGTATGCCTGATAGGATGCTTCAGCCAGTTCGTCCAGCAGGGCTTTATCTGCATCCGACAACTCCCGTGCGTGGGTTTCAAAAAGAAAATTCTCCAGGCCGGAACTCAGCAATCGCTCGATATTAAACCGTGCAGACGGAATGGTGCCATACGTGCTGCTTATGGTTTGTCCCTGGATGGTCACCTGGATTTCATGATTTTCAATATCTGCCCCCTGCGCAGCATAATAATTGGCATTATTCCCGCCGCGCGCCGGGCGGGCCTCCCCGTCCGTCAAAAAAAATGACCGTGACGCCGTACTTCCGACTTACCTGCGTAAGCGCTTCCTTGGCCTGATAAATACTCCAGTTGGCGCGGAGATAACCGCCGTCTTTCGTGCCATCGGAAAAACCGAGCATGATGGTCTGCCGGTTGTTCCGGGCGGCCAAATGTCGCCAATAAACCGGGTTGGTGTACAATTTCTCCATGACGGATGCTGCCGTAGCCAAATCCTCCACCGTTTCGAAAAGCGGAACAATATCCAGGTTTACGGTGGCCTGCTCCTGTCCGGAATTTTCGGCTGCATTAGTGCCGTCGGGCAATTGCAACTCCTGGTCTCTGAACGGCGGGTTCGCGATCGTTAGCCGGGCAAGTGCAAGAACCGCCGCCACATGAGCCGCCGACTGGCAATTGCTGATGATGTATCGATGGCAACCCAGTTCACCGTTTTGAGCCTGAATCGTCGCAATGGCCCGGAACGACCGGATCGTTTCTTTCACAAATGCGTCGGCATAATCGTTTTCATCCAGCCGGAAAGGCGTAGTCAGCAACTGGTTGATCCGGGTTTCTTCATCCGCTTTTTGAAATTCCCGGAGGCTAAATCCCGGGGTTTTTTCGCTCCAATTCTGGAGAATGGCTTCCCACACGGCGTCATGTTTCCGACTGTCCTGGCGGACATCAATGCTGGCAAAATAAAATCCGAACACGCGGATTTTCAGGATCAACAAATCGAGGTCATCCAGAAACAGGCCGTCGTGGTCGTTGATCAATATTGCGCGGGCTTTCATCAGGTCGTCCAGGAGTTGCTGGCAACTGTCGTAGGAGTCCTGGTCCGGGTGGTATAACGTATTGTTGATTTTTTGCTCTGCGGCAAGAATCCAGTCTTCCGTACCGCGGAAAGTCAGCCTGCGCCGGAGGTTTCGCAGGTCGTAATAATAACGGCGTAAAATTGCCCCGCGCAGGCGGGAGGCTACCGCACGGGTAATATCTGCTGTTACAAACGGATTGCCGTCCCGGTCGCCCCCTGGCCAAAAGCCAAGCGCCAGTAAGCATGGATTTTCGAAGCTGATTACATCCTGACCAAGATTTTTCAACAGGTGAAAAAGGATTTCAGGCAGGGTGCTGTAAAATACATTTTCCAGATACCAACCCAGGCTGATCGCTTCATCGTAAGGTGTTGGTTTTTCTTTGTTCAGGAAGGTTGTTTTGCCCAGTTGCATGAGTAGCAGGCGTATCTGCGACAAATCGTTTTTCCGGATCACCTGCCCCAGGTCGTTGATGATGCCCAGTACTTTACCCGGATAAAATTGGGTTGGATGCGCTGTCAGCACCAGGCGCAATTGGAAGCCCGTCAGTTTTTTCAATAACTTTTTCCGGTCGGTGTTTTGCGACAACCGCAACAACAAATGATTTACCGATCCGGCGCCGTTCAATTCATGTGTTTTTTCAAACAAGGCATCTTCAACCGAATCGAACAGCACCACCTGCCGCTCCAGGTATTGCACAAAATGGAACAACAAGGCGATCCGCTCGGCATCGGAGTGTTTATCCGCATATTCGTTCCAAAAGCCCTCCACAATAGCCTTGGGTGACTTGCCGGCGTCAAACCCGGCGGCACATACGCGGGCAAACAGCGCAAGGTGTGTCCCCGTTTCTTCAATACCGCGAAACGGCAGGCTCAGAAACAGGCTGTTGTAGGTATGGTATGGCAAAGCAACTGGTGAATCGAACTGCATATTTTATCCTCTCTTGAGTGTTCAAATGTAAAAACCCAACCGGGCAGGGAACCACAAAAAATCCGTAAAATTGCCCGGAACTTATTTGTCCCCCGTTTGTGTTTCTGACGCATCATGCAAACGCACCGCTCATTTCTGGAGGATATTATCGATGAGAGCGCCGAATTACTGGCAATCGACCCTGCCGACCTGGACGACATACTCCGCCAGGGCTGGCGTTTGCTTGGCTATTCCCTTATTCGCCACAATTTTGCCGTTTGCCGGGGGCTTATTTGCCGGACCATCCCGCTGCGCATCCGGCTGGATGTACCGCTGAATTTTTCAAAAAGCCAGCGGCAAATTCTCCGCCGCAATGCTGATCTCGAAGTCCGTTGTGCGCCCATACGGCTAACACCTGAAAAGGAGGCCTTGTTTCAGAAACATACGCAGCGTTTCCGCGACCAGCAACCACTCACCGTCTATTCTTTTTTGCACCCGCTTGCTGCCGACGTTCCGACCGAAGGCTGGGAATACAGCCTTTTCGAAAAAGGGAAATTGCTGGCATGCAGCTTTTTTCACCTTGGAAAGAACGGTGTATCAGGCACGTATTGTTTTTTTGACCCTGAACACGACAAACGCAGCCTGGGTACGTTCACCATGTTGCTGGAAATCCTGCGCGCCCGGGAGTTGGGCAAAACGTACTATTACCACGGCTATTGCTATGATGTGCCCTCCCAATTTGACTACAAGCTCAATTTTTACAATCTGGAAGCCATGAACTGGCAAACCGGAGCCTGGGCGCCGCAGCCACGTTTGCCGGTCCGGCAATGGGACAAACTTATCCGGAAAAAATAGCCGCGAAATCCGGCAGCGCTTGTTTAACAGTTGCGATACCGGGCAGGAAAGAGTTCCTATTACCCGGTATCGCAATTTAAGCGCCTCTTAGTTTTTCAACTTGATTTTTGTGCCTACGCTCATTTTTTTGCTTTGCTGCTCCTCATCGAAGGGTTTGAGCGTGATGGTAAGCGTGTGGCCGTCGTTGGAAATTTCGGACAGGTCGTTGCTCGACTTTTTCACCCGGTAATCCGGAAAATGGTAAATCTGCTTGTAGGTCATGTCCGAAAAGAAGGTTTTTACCATGTCCATGCTGCCTTCTTCATCCTGTGCTTCGCCTTCTGCCATGGCTTTTTTGATTTCTTCGCCGAGGTCGCCGGAAGCCAGGCGCTCAAAATTCTTACCGCTAAAGCGGAAAACCTCATCCACATTGCTGTCGTATTTCTCTTTGTTGATGATCCGCATAGCCTTATTCAAGGCTGTTACATCGGCAAAATCGAAGGCGTAGCCGAATTTAAACGCTGCGGTATCGTTGATCTCCGTCACGTTGGTCAGCCCACTGATGTCTTTGAGCGAAGCGGCCACAGCGCTCAGCTGGGACCCCATTTCGCCCATGCCGCTGTCCTCCATTTCGATTTCATCGGTGGAATCTTCGCCGGTGCTGTCCTGCGACATGCCTTTGAACATGTCCATCATGCTCTTCATTTCGCTCATATCGAGCGTCATTTTATACGTGCCTGAGCCATTGTTTTTCACCGTTACTTCTTCTAAAATATGCAGGCAGCCACTGAGGGTAACCGTACCAATGGTGAGTACTGCCAGGAAAAGTTTTTTTACATTTTTCATTGAGTTCAAAATCGTTGAGTGATGAAAAGGTTGTGATGGTTTCTATTTACTCCAGAACAAACTCCGTACTTGTAGTAGTACCGTCTTTTTGCATTTCCAGCACGTAAGTGCCTTTTAGAAGGTAGTATTTTCCGGTATCGGCTTTTTTCAGTTGGACAGGTTTGCCTTTATCCTTTTGGGCATCCTGAACACTTTTTTGGTACTTCTTCAACGCCGCTTCCTGAAAATCCAGTGCGAAGGTAAATGAGTTCATGCCTTTAACACAATCAGCCTGTCCATTATTGAGCAAAAGCCCATCTTTTGTTTTGACGGTCCAGTCAGCGGTTCCGGCGGCAGCCGTGTAAAAATGCACCGGTAGTTCCGGGTCCTTCAATTCGGTATAGGCCCGTTTGACACCCCAGTTTCTGGAAAATCGGGTTTTGGGCAATTCAAACAGGTGTATAGTCGAGGCAAGCACCTCGGGTGTCAACGCCGCCACGTGGGCAATGTTCATTTTATAAATTGATCGCCCGTGTGTACCGACCAGCAGCTCTTTCGCTTGCGCCTGAACGGCCAGGTCATGCACCGGCACATTGGGAAACCCGGAATCCACTGCCTGAAAATGCTGTCCCCGGTCGACCGAAACGTACAGGCCCAGGTCGGTACCGACGTAGAGCACATCGGGGTTGACCGGATCTTCGCGCACCACATTCACGGGCGCAACGGGCAGGTCAGAATCCAGTTGCTGCCAGGTGGCGCCGTAGTCTTCCGACACAAACAAATGCGGCATGAAATCATCCCAGCGGTAGCCGTTCAAACTGGCATACACCCGGCTTTTTTCATGCGCCGAAGCAAGCACCCTGGATACCCACATATTTTGCGGCAGCGAGTCGGAAATGCGCTTCCAGGTATCGCCCCCATCGCGGCTGACGTGGATCAGCCCGTCGTCGGAGCCGGTGTACAACAAGCCGAATTTCAGCGGGCTTTCATGGATCGACGTCAACGTGCCGTAGGGCACATTGCCGGGCCGGCCGCCGCTGGTAAGATCGTTGGAAATAGCCTCCCAGTCGTCGCCGCGGTTGAACGAGCGGTACAGCCGGTGCGCCCCGAGGTAAAGTACATCCTGCTGATGCGTGCTCAAATGGATCGGCGTTTGCCAGTTGAAACGCAAGGGGCGCTCCCCCAGGTCGTGTTTGGGGGTAACTGGTTTGCTGCGCCCGGAATTTTTATCAATTCGGAAATAAAACCCGAACTGAAAACCGGTGTACACGGTGTTGTTGTTCCGGGTGTCGATGGCTACCTGCATGCCGTCGCCGCCGAGCAGCGATTTGTACGGGTATTGCCCCGAACCATGCCAGCGGCTGGAGGCTTCGTAATTCGACGGCCCTACCCACACACCGTTGTCCTGCGTGCCGCCGTACACATTGTAGGGTTTGTCTTCGTCCACGGCGATCGCGTAAAATTGCCCGACGGGCGGGTTGTTGCATTTGATCCAGGAGGCGCCGTCGTCCCAGGAAATGTTCAGGCCGCCGTCGTTGCCGTTGACCAGGTAGCCGGGCCGGTTGGGGTTGAGCCAGAGCGCGTGGTGATCGACGTGCACGTTGTCGCCGTTGATGTTTTTCCAGGTTTGCCCGCCGTCCTCACTGGAGAGGATCAGAAAACCCAGGAGATACACCTTGTCCGGGTTGTCGGGCAGGCACCGGATGTTGGAAAAATAGTAGCCGTAAGTAAAATTCATACGCTCCAGGGGCTCCACGTGGCTGCGTTGCCAGGTTTGCCCGCCGTCGTCGCTGCGGTAAACTTCGGCGCCGATGTAATCGACATCGAACAGCTTGGCATTGGCGTCTTCCAGGTATTCCACCAGGGTTTGCGGTGTGATCTTGCCTTTTTCCACCAGGCTCTTCACCTTTTTTGCGGTGTATTTTTCCGGGAAATTATTTGTTTTCAAAAAAGCGGCCAGCTGGTCTTCGGAGCGTTTCAAAAAATCTTCGGCCGAAATTTCGCGCAACTGATCCTTGGTCAACACATCCTCCTCGGGTTCGTCTTTTTTCGGTTTGGGATTTTGGTTATCCACACAGGCGTACAGCACGGTTTTTCCATCTTTTGCCCCGGCGCACAGGCCGATCCGCCCGATATTTTCGCCGGTCGGGAAGCCGCTTTCCGGTGTGCTGATGCGGCCCCAGGTACCGCCGCCGTCGGTGCTTTTCCAGATCGCCGAGCCGGCGCCGGCGCCGCTGAAATTCCAGGCTTTGCGCTCGCGCTGCCAGGTAGCGGCGTACACGGTGTTTGGCGAAGCCGGGTCGAGGCAGAGGTCGATGGCGCCCGACTGGTTGTCAACGAACAGCGTGCGCGTCCAACTCAGGCCGCCATTGGTGCTGCGATACACCCCGCGCTCGGCGTTGGGGCTGTACAAATGCCCCAGCACTGCCACCCACAACACCTCCGGATCGGTCGGGTGCAACACGATGCGGCTGATGTGGTGGCTTTCGGGCAGGCCGCGC
Source organism: Lewinellaceae bacterium (assembly GCA_016716135.1). Lineage (GTDB taxonomy): Bacteria > Bacteroidota > Bacteroidia > Chitinophagales > Saprospiraceae > M3007. The sequence goes on from JADJWX010000007.1 coordinate 158,941, forward strand.
CACTCCCAGGTTTTGCCGCCGTCGGCGCTGCGGTACACGCCGGTACCGGCGTAGGATGACCGGCTGCTGTTGCACTCCCCGGTGCCCACCCAGAGCACGCCGCGCCGCCAGTCGACGGCAATATCGCCGATGGTGATGGATGCCTCCTGGTCGAAAACCGGCTTGAAAGTCGTGCCGTTGTTCTCGCTGTACCACAGTCCGCCCGAAGCATAGGCCACGTACATGCGGGTGGGGTCGGCGGGGTCCACGTCCACGTCGGCTACCCGTCCGGAAAAGACCGAGGGGCCGATATTTTCCGGCTTGAGCGGTTTGAGCAGGGAATTCTGTTTCAGTAATTTATGCTGTTCAAATGCCTCGAAGCGGATGTCGGCGGGTGTGGGTTTTTGGGCGTGGGCTGCGTAGCAAATCAGCAAGAAAAACGAGAGTAAAACCGAACAGATACCGGAGTTACTGTTTGGGCATGCAAAACGGCGCATAGGCAAATTCATCGATGGAAGTTGTTTTTCAGGGGAAGGTAAGACGAATTCCAAAAATGTAGCAAAATGCAGATAAGCAGGCTAGCGTATCCGGCAAACCGCCATCCAGTAATACCCCAGTTCCGCGATTTCAACCTCCAAACCGTGTTTTTCCAAAACCTGGCGCAAAAACGCCGGCGTTGGGAAATTTTTCAGCACCAGGTGCTCCGAGCCATCGGCCAGGCGGCGCAGCTGGTACGAATTCCCCTGCGCGTCGGTGTGGTGCCGGGGTGTGCTGCTGCCGGGAACGAAAAAATTGTCGACAAACACCAGTGTGCCGCCCGGTTCGACCCACTGCAGGCACTGCGTTAAAAATTGATCGAGCTGGTCCAGCAGAACATGCGACCAGATAAATCCAGCAAACAGCCCGTCGAACCGGTTGTCGATGTTTGTTTGAAAAATATCGTCGCGCCGGAACTGCACGTTTCCGCCGGGATAGATTTTTGCGCGGGCAATTTCGAGCATGGCTTCGTTGACGTCGGTCGCAACAACCGATGCCGCCGTTGGAGCCAGGCGTTGGGTAAACCAGCCCGTGCCGCAGGCAATTTCGAGCAGGTTTTTGTTGTGAAAAACATCCTGCAAAATAGCCGCCATGCGCTGCAAGTCTTGCTGACGTTCGGGTTTGGCATAAACCTGTTCGTACTCGGCAGCGCGGTCGGCGTAATATTGGATCAAATCATTTTTCATGTTCGGCAAGCTGGATCAGTTCGCGGATGTTGCCATACACTTCCGGGCCCGAAGCAAGCCAGGTGAGGGGGTCTACCCAGTGGATTTCTTCGATATCTTCCTCCGTTTGCGGCACCACTTCGGTGTCCGTGGTTTGCATGCGGTACCACCAGGTACACTTCAGGATGCGCGTTTCTTTTTCGAAGTAGGTGTGCCAGGTGTGGGTCAGCAAGGGCCCCAGGGTAATATTTTTCAGCCCGGTTTCTTCCTGCACTTCACGAACGGCTGCCTGTTCCGGGGTTTCCCCGGCATCTATTTTCCCCTTCGGCAGGTCCCAGGACCCCCTCCGGAAAAACACCAGCAGTTGGCCATCCTGGTTGGTCACGTAACCCCCGGCAGCGTCTAATTGCTTAAAACAAGCCTGAAAATCAGCCCAGAGTGCTTCGGCCTTTTCGGCATAGAAGGCAACCGTTTTTACCGTTTTATTTTTATCGAGCAAGTCGAGGTATTGTCTGAGTTGTTTTTTTTTGCCGAGGTAAGGCGCCGTGTAGACATCCTTCCCCGGCAGGAGCCCCAGTGCGCCAATAGTTTCGGGCGTGCCCAGAAAAACCGGGACAGTGTTTACATAGACTTTGTACATTTGCTGCGTCGGAATCAGTTTTATTTCCCCGGTCCAAAGAACGAACTTCCGCTTTGTCGACCCAAGCATTCGAAACAAATTATCATTTTGCCAACTACCCTACCCCAACATCTCAAACGCCGTATTGAATGAATCACGCCGCTGAAGTTGCCCGCCAGTTGTTAGAAATCAAGGCGGTTCAACTCAAACCGCAAGAGCCCTTTACCTGGGCATCCGGTATGCTTTCCCCGATTTATTGCGACAACCGCATTGCGTTGTCTTATCCGGCTGTGCGCACGTTTTTGAAAAATTGTCTGGCAGAAACCGCCGGGTCGTTTGGCCCGTTCGATGTTGTTGCCGGTGTGGCGACAGCCGGAATTGCACATGGCGCGCTGGTTGCCGACAAACTGGACCTGCCCTTTATTTATGTGCGCAGCAGCGCGAAAGGACACGGCCGCCGGAATCTGATCGAAGGCGAAGTAAAAACCGGACAGCGTGTTTTGGTTGTTGAAGACCTGATCAGCACCGGGGGCAGTTGCCTGGCAGCGGCAGAGGCCCTCGAAGAGGCAGGTTGTACGGTGGTGGGTGTACTGGCAATTTTCCAGTATGAATTTGCAAAGGCCCGAAATGCTTTTGAAGCAAAAAATTTGCCTTTTCAAACCATTTCGGGGTATTCCGCGCTTGTGCAGGAAGCCGTCAAAACAGGCTACATAAATGAAACCGACCAGAAAATATTGGAACAATGGCGTGAAAATCCCGAGGGTTGGGGCGCCTTATTTGCCTGATTGTTTCAACCACGTTAACCCAAAATGTATAATCGGATGCATGTGATTACACCCGAATCGGAAAAATTCCTTCAGCAATACCTGAACAACGCTAGCCCGACCGGCTTCGAGGCTTCCGGGCAGCAACTGTGGTTGAAATACCTCCAACCCTACATCGACGAATGGAAACTCGACACCTACGGGACCGCCTACGGGATCATTAATCCCGGAAAAGATTTCAAAGTAGTGATTGAAGGGCATGCCGACGAGATTTCCTGGTTTGTCAATTATATCACCGACGATGGCTTCATCCACGTGATCCGAAATGGCGGCAGCGACCATATGATCGCCCCGTCGATGCGGGTGCACGTACACCTGCGCAAGGGCGGTACCGTGGAGGGCGTTTTCGGCTGGCCGGCCATCCATACGCGCAACGAAAAAGAGAGCAACAACATGCCCGCCCTCGACAACATTACCATCGACCTGGGCGCAAAAGACCGGGAAGAAGTGCTGAAAATGGGCGTCCATGTGGGCTGTGTCGTTACGTTTCAGGATACGTTTACCGTGGTGAACAACCGCTACTATTGCGGCCGTGCACTGGACAACCGGATTGGCGGTTTCTGTGTGGCCGAGGTGGCGCGCCTGCTGAAAGAAAACAAAGACGAACTTCCCTTTACGCTGTATGTCGTCAATTCCGTGCAGGAAGAAGTCGGGCTCCGGGGCGCCGAAATGGTAGCCGAAACCATCAAGCCAAATGTGGCGATCGTCACCGATGTGACGCACGACACCCACACCCCGATGATCAATATGAAAAAACACGGCGATGTGCGCGCCGGAAACGGCCCCTCGGTCACCTACGCGCCTGCCGTGCACAATAAACTGCTCGACCTGATCATCGAAACCGCCGAAGAAAAAAGCATTCCTTTCCAGCGGGAAGCCGCCTCCCGCTACACCGGCACCGACACCGATGCGTTCGCCTACTCCGGCGGCGGCATCCCCTCCGCATTGATCTCACTGCCCCTCCGATACATGCACACCACGGTGGAAATGGCGCACAAAGACGATGTGAACAACCTGATCCGGCTGATTTATGAACTGTTGAAAAAAATCAATACGTCCCACGATTTCCGTTACTTCAACAAATTGTAGGTCGATGTTGTACGTCAGGGCAACCGAAGTACAATTTTTTTTCTTTCTTTGCTTAGCAAACAGTTTTCAACAGGACTTCACCTTTCATGTACGCCGCCTGCCAAGTCAGTATCGCACCGTTGCGCGCCCAGCCCTCCGACAAGAGTGAGATGGTTTCCCAATTGTTATTTGGCGAAACCGTTGAAATAACCGGTGTGAAGGACCAATGGCAGCAAATAGTTTGCGCCTGGGACGGGTTTTCCGGTTGGGTGGACCAAAAACAGCTCAAGCAGCTCACCCCCAGTGAATACGAAGCTTACCAGGAACATTCCGCGCTGAACCTCTCCCTGGTGGAAGGCCTGATGGCGGCCGATCACTTCATCCCGCTCACACTCGGCGCCGCTTTGCCGGGCTACGATGGCCTGCGCTGCCAGTTGGGCGACCAGTCGTTTCAGTTTTCCGGCCCGGTAATTACACCGAACCAAGCCCCGCAAACCGGTGATTGGGTGATCAAGATCGCCCGACGCTACTTGCATGCGCCCTACCTCTGGGGCGGCCGCTCCCCTTCGGTATCGATGCTTCCGGCTTGATCCAGATGGTGTTTAAAATTGCCGGCATCCGCCTCCTGCGCGATGCGCCTCAACAGGTTACCCAGGGGCGCCCCGTTGATTTTATGGAACAATGTCAGCTTGGCGACCTCGCATTTTTTGACAACGGCAAAGGCGATATCGGCCACGTCGGCATCATTTTGCCCGATTGCTACCTGATTCATGCCTCCGGCAAAGTGCGCATCGACAAGCTCGACCACTTCGGCATCTTCAACGCCGAGCAAAACCGGTACACCCACCAGCTCCGCATAGTCAAACGTCTGCTGCCCGACGCCCCGGCGCAGGATGGCCCGGTTGCCGGCGCGGCTGTGGAAAATGAACTGTTTAGCCAAACGGCGTTGTTTGACTAAAAGACAATCTGCCTGCTTCTATTTTTCCGGTTTATCCCGCATCCAAAACCAAAGGGCAAGACCTGCTCCCAAAACAATTTGTGCACCGACCAGGTATCCACGCAATGCCGGCACCAAATGATTTTCGCCTGAAAGAAAAAAATGGATACCGGGAGCCACGATAAAAAGTATCATCAGAATGGCGAACTGTTTGTTCCGATCGTTAAGCATGTTTCATATTTTAATCGTTATCAGGACAGGGCTCAAATAAAATCCAAACTCCCGATAATTGCTGCACCGTTCAGCATTTACCTTTGAGAAAATTAATTCTGATTGATCACCAAACTCAAACTCGCACGGCTGAACGGCCAACCCGAAATTTTCTACTCCATCCAGGGAGAGGGGAAAAGTATGGGGCTGCCTTCCGTTTTTGTGCGTACGAGTCTGTGCAACCTGCATTGCATCTGGTGCGACACCGACTATACCTGGAACTGGACAGGCACCCGGTTTGCACACGCAAATGACGCCAGGCCCGGCTATACCAAATTTGACAAAAAAACCTGGATCGCCCACTGCACCATTGAAGAAGTAGCGGCCGCAGTGGCCCGACACCCCTGCCGGAATGTGATCCTGACCGGTGGCGAGCCCATGCTTCAGCAACCGGCCCTGGTGTTGCTGATGCGCCAGCTCCGGCAAACAGACCCCGCCTACCGCTTTGAGGTGGAAACTAACGGCACCCTCCTGCCAACACCGGAGTTTCAGCAGCTGGTCGACCAGTTCAATGTTTCCCCAAAACTGGAGAACAGCAACAACAGCCAGAAACTGCGGGAAAAACCCGCGGTGTATCGTTTTTTTTCGGAAAATGCCAAAGCAGTTTTCAAATTTGTGCTGGCCGAAAAAACCGACCTGGAGGAGGTGCTCGAACTGATGGCGCGGTATGGGATTCCGGCCGAAAAAATTTGGCTCATGCCTGAAGGGAACACCCGGCAAAAACTCCTGCAACGCCGCCGCTGGCTGGTGGAAGTTTGCAAACAATACAACTTCCGGTACACCGACCGGCTACACGTGCAGATTTGGGGGAGCCGGAAAGGGGTGTGACGAGTGCGGAGTGCGGAGTGCGGATTACGGAGTGGTTCAACATCCGGGTTATTTGGTCTTTGGCCTTTTACCTCACTATTTTTAAAAAAAATATGTCTACAAAATTCGATCAAGCAAAACTAGGCGCCCGAAAATGGTTGCGTCGCAGTCTATGGGCCGGAATAATTGGTCTGTTCCTGTTTTCCGCAGGCTACTACATCTACCGGACGTACACCATCAGCGAGGGTTCCCGCTCGGGCACCTTGTTTAAAATTTCCAAAAAAGGCGTCGTGTTCAAAACCTACGAAGGCCAGCTGCACCTGGCCGGCAGCGTGATGATGACCGAGCAAAGTACCTGGAATTTCTCGGCTAAAAACAGCGCCGTCTATGAACAGCTCCAGCCCCTGGAGGGTAAAACCGTGCGCTGCTATTACCGCCAAAAAGTCAATGCATTCCCCTGGCAGGGCGATACCGACTACATCGTGTACAAAGCGGAAGCAATTGAATGATGAGCGATGAATGATGAATGGGTCCACCATCCCGGGATGGTGGCGCATTCATCATTCATCGCTCATCATTCATCATTCATCATTCATCATTCATCATTCATCATTAATAAAGCCCGCCAGCCCAACAGGCAAAACAGTACGGCGGTAAAAGCCGTAGCTTGCACGCCTGCGGGATTGTCGAGACTTTTTCCCAGCAACAGCAGCGACGGGAAGATCAGGTTGGCCAGGGAGATGCCCACCTTCATCACAAATGCGCGCACCCCGTAAAACATGCCGGAAAGCCGCTGGCCGGTGCGCAACTCCTCCGCCTCCACCACATCGCCGATCAGGGCGTTGGGCACTATGCCGAATACCGCGAGGGGGATGGCTGCAAACAAAGCCAGTCCGTACAGAATCCACAGCGGCGGCAAAGGGATACTTTTAATAAAAGCCACCCCGGTAAAAAGCAGGGCAAACAACAGAAATGCGGCGAGCAGCAACCGCTTTTTCCCAAAACGTTTGACCAATACATTGACCGGAACATAAAACAGGAAACTGGCCAAAAAACTGACCAGTGAAAACACGAAAGCGTACCCTTTGTCGAGTCCGAGCAACAGCGTCGTGTAGAAGCCAACGCCCAGTTGGATAAACGTGAGCGCCAGCCAGTACAGCAAATCGGAGCCCAGGAAACGCCGGAAATTCTGATTTCGAAATACCGTCAGCAGGGCATGCCGAATACCCAGTTCCGAGTCCTGTTGGCGGGCATAGCGTTTTTCATTGAGGAAAAAGGCGGGCAGCAGTAAAAAAATCAGGGCAACGCCATTGAGCAAAGCCAGCGCGGTTTGAAACGCCGTTTCCGGTGATTTGCCCTGTTGCTCGAACAAACTTTGCAGGGCATAGGTGCTGTTTCCGGCCACAAAACCCAGGGCCCAGGTCACCGAAAGCAGGGTACTGATCAGCATCCGGTCTTTGGGCGAATGCCCCAGTTCGGCGATGAGCGCCGTATACGGAATAACATAAAAGGTGAAGAAAAAATAGTAGGCAGCCAGGCAAAGGGCCAGCCACATGAAATTGCCGGCACTCTCCCCCACCCCAAGCGGGTAAAACACCAAAAAACTGCTCACCACAAACGGCAGGGCCCCATAGCGCATAAACCAGCGCCGCTTGCCGATGGCTGCCGTGGAGCGATCGCTCCAATTGGCAACTATAGGGTCGATCAGGGCATCGAATACCCGTCCCCCGGCGCTCAACAGGCCAATCAATGTCAGTATGCCCAACACAGCACCCTGATGGATAAACGTTGGAAAAAACGGCTCGCCGGTTTCGGGCGGCATGTAAAAGTAGATGAGCAGGTTGGCTACCCCGAAACTGGCCAGCGACCAGCCGAACTGCCCCAGGGCGTATAAGACGAGCACCCGGAGCGGCGGCGGAATGGGCACAAAGGGTTGAGCAGGCGGGGCACTTGTGTTGTATGGTTTGCGCTTGGCCATTGAATTGATAGTAATACCCGCTGAAAGTTTCCCAGAAACCACTACCGCCTGGTGCGCGGCCGCGTATCCACGCTCGTCGTAGCCGGCGACTTGGCAGGCGGTTCATCCGTAGGCACATCGGGCGAGGGCAGTTCCGGCGCCGGTTTGGCTTTCTCAACTTTGGCTGCCGCCTTGCGGATATTTTCCAGGTACTTGTCGGTGAGGTTGGCATTGAACATGCGTTCTTCCATGTACTTGCGGGCAGGCGCGATGCTGTCGTTGAGGTATTTTTCGATCATCAAACTGGCGATCGGTGCTGCATAGGTAGCGCCCCACGTGGCATTTTCAACGTACACGGCAATGGCAATTTTCGGATTGTCTTTTGGTGCAAACGCAAAAAACACCGAGTGATCATCGCCGTGCGGGTTTTGGCTGGTGCCTGTTTTTCCACACACCTGAATATCGGGAAGGGCGCAGGAGCGCGCCGTACCGCGGTTGACACATTGGGCCATGCCCTCCACGACCATTTCAAAATATTTTTTGTCAATGCTGACCTGCTGCGGCGTCAGGAACTCTTCCGGGATCTTTCCACCCGATAAAAACCGCTTTGCCAGGTGCGGCGGGTACCAAAAACCGCGGTTGGCAATGCAGGCGGCGAGGTTGGCCATTTGCAGGGTGGTCAGTTGCAACTCGCCTTGCCCGATACCGACCGACATGATGGTGGGTGAGCGCCAACCGCCGAGCTTGCGCGGGTAAATGCGATCGTAGTACCTGGAGTCCGGGATATTCCCGGCGCTTTCATTGGGGTAATCCACCCCCAATTGACGGCCCAGGCCGAGTTGGTGGCAATATTTGACAAACATATCCAGACCTGCCTGCGGATTGGAAAAGCCGAATTTGTCGACAGCATCGCGAAATTCACTGAAATAAAACGTATTGCAGGAATACGCCAGGGCATCCACCACATTACTCACAGGGCTGTGGTGGTGGCATTTATACAGCCTGCCTGCGTAGAAATAACCGCCGTTGCAACCCATGCCGCTGTTGGGGTTCATAGTTCCTTCCTGAAGGCCGATCAGGGTAACCACTGTTTTAAAAATCGACCCGGGAGGGTATTTGGCCATAACGGTACGGTCAAAAAACGGTTTGAGCGGATCGGTCAGCAGGCGGCTGAAAACCGGGCCGCGATCCTGTGTCATGGTCAGATCGTTCGGGTCATAGGTTGGCGTGCTGACCATCGCCAGTATTTCACCGGTTGAGGGTTCAATAGCCACCACACTGCCTGTTTTATTTTGCATCAGTTGTTCGCCGTAGGCTTGCAGGCGGACATCGATCGACGAAATCAGGTCATCGCCGCTGGTGGGCAGGGTATCAAATCGGCCGCTTTCAAACTCTCCAACGATCCGGCCCAAATTGTCTTTGAGCAAAAACGCATATCCTTTTTCGCCGCGCAGTCGGTCTTCATATTCCGACTCCATGCCGCTGGCCCCGATGTAATCGCCGGACACATAAACTCCGCCGCCTTTTTCAATATCCCTTGGGTCCACCTCATTGATGTAGCCCAGCAAATGAGCGCCCACGGCATACGGATACCCGCGGATGTTGCGCACCTGTACGAAAAACCCCGGAAACTGGTACAAACACTCCTGTAAACGCGCATAGGTAACCGTGGAGAGTTTTTTCATAAATACAAACGGCACCGAGCGGGAGTATTTTCCGGTTTTCCAGGGCTTGTCGAGCAATTGCTCAAACTCCGGTTTGGTGATATTCAACAAATGGCAAAGTTTGAGCGTATCCATGTCCGGGTCGATCTGATTGAAGGTCACCATCAGATCGTACATCGCATTGTTGTTGACGATCAGCTCGCCATTGCGATCATACACCAGCCCCCGGGGCGGGTAAATCGTCATTTTTTCAACCGTCGTAGCATCGGCCTGCCGCCGAAACGAATCGTCAAGCAACTGAATCTGGGCAGCTTTGACCAGCAAGGCCAGGGAACAGGCCAGAATAACCCATTGAATCGTTCGTTGTCGTTCGCGCAGGTAGTCGGACATAATCAGATTTTCGGATGAAACAGGCGGGTCAGCACAATGACCACCAGCATGGAGAGCATCCAACCGAGCAAAGCCTGGGGCAGGATTTTCTCAAATAAATATACCGGTGTGAAATAGGCCATGGAAAAGTACCAAAAAATATGAATACCCAAAAATATAGCCGTTACAATGAGGAACCAACGCCAGCCAAAGTATTCCGGTGATGGTATTGGTTCTTTTCCGGAAAATTCGCCGCGCGGGGCGAAACGTTTCAGAATAATCGCCCGGGTGTACCCCGACAAGGCGCCGGCACTTGCATTAATACCGATGGTGCCGGTAAAAATATCGACTGTGATCCCGATCAAAAAGCCCAGAAAAACGGAAACCGGTGTTGGAATCTGGATCGGGAGGAACAGGATGAACAGCGGATAGACCAATACATTGCAATAGCCGTCGGCAGTAAGGGATGCTTCCGCAAGAACCACAACCTGAACAGCCACCAACCAGATGAATCGCCAGAGATTGGGTAAGAAAAGTTTATTATTCATCCTTCACCTCCTCTTGCAATTGACGGAGTTCGGCCGCATACCGGTTTGTAACGATGTACACTGTATTGATATCGGCCGGGCTTTGGCTTAGTTTAACCCGGATATTCAGAAAATTGCTTCCGGGTTCGCGGTAGGCTTTATCCACTATTCCGGCCATGTGCCCTTCCGGGAAAAGCAGCGTGTAATTGCTGACCATCACTGTATCGCCCTGTTTTACCGGAAGGTGGTAGGGAATATCAGTCAGGCTCATGTACTCCGGGTTATTGCCTTCCCAAACCAGTGAGCCGAAGTAATGGTAGCCTTTCAGCGCCGCCGAAATTTTTGTTTGCCGGTGCAACACCGACATGGCCAGGGAAAAATGGTCGGATACATGCCGCACCACACCTGCCACACCCGACCGGGTAACCACGCCGGAATTGGGTTGCACACCATCCTTTTTTCCGCGGTTGATAATCATCCAGTTGTTCCCGACGGCAATGGTGTTGCTGATTACGCGCCCGCTGATGAGTAGGTACTCCGGCCGGATCAGTTTATTTTCAAGCGTATCAGCTAAAACCTTCCGGGTTACGGTATCCAATGTCGGTACTTCAATGATCCGGGAGTTTGCCAATTGCGTTTGCAGCCGGGAATTTTCCAGGCGCAGGCGGATATTTTCGTCTTTCAGGTTGAAGTAGTCCAGAAAAGATCGCTTCCAATTGAGCATGGTACCGGAGTACCGGACCCAGCTTGCTTCTGATATCTGCCCCTGGGCAGGGTTGTAGGAGGCGATAAGAAAAAAACAAAACACCTCCACTACAACCAGCGTGAGCAATCCGCCATGCTTGATAAAGAGTTGTATTATGGAGTGCATAGTTCAGAAAACCGGAATGGTGTTCAAACCTGCGAAAGGCGCCGACACCGTTCCGGGAATTTTATTTGCGGAAAATCAGGATTGGAAGGTATATCCGGTAGTTGCAGGAGCAACCAATCAGACGCTCTTCCGGTCAATCAAAAAGGAGAATTTGTGGGTTCCTTTGAGTGCCATGCCGGTGCCCCGAACCACAGCACGAAGCGGGTCTTCCGGAACATGCACCTGCAATTTGGTTTTTTGTTCCAGGCGACCGGCCAGGCCGCGAAGCAACGCCCCGCCACCAGTGAGATACAGGCCTGTCTTGTAAATATCCGAGGCCAATTCCGGCGGAGTCATTTCAAGGGCTTTCAGCACCGCATCTTCAATTTTACTGATGCTTTTATCCAAAGCATAAGCAACTTCCTGGTAACTGACTTTGATTTGTTTCGGAATACCGGTCATCAAATCACGGCCATTCACAGCATAGTCTTCCGGCGGATTTTCCAATTCGTGCAAAGCAGAACCAACATTGATTTTGATTTGCTCGGCAGTGCGTTCTCCAATAAGGATATTGTGTTCACGCTTCATGTAACTCATGATGTCATTGGTCAGTTCGTCGCCGGCGATCCGGATCGATTGATCGCAAACAATACCGGAAAGCGCGATCACGGCAATCTCAGTGGTTCCCCCGCCAATGTCGATAATCATATTCCCGATCGGCTCTTCAATATTCAGGCCGATCCCCAAAGCGGCTGCCATCGGCTCATGGATCAGGTAGGTTTCTTTACTGTCAACGTGATCTGCGGAGTCAAAAACTGCGCGCTTTTCAACTTCAGTAATTCCACTTGGAATACAAATCACCATTTTCAGATAGCCAAACAGGGAACTGCGCTTACCCACCATTTGGATCATACTCTGGATCATCGCTTCCGCCGCCTGGAAATCGGCAATCACACCATCTTTCAACGGGCGCACGGTTTTGATGTTATCGTGGGTTTTTTCGTGCATCTGCATTGCCCGGTGACCGATGGCAATTGTCTGTCCGGTACGCCGGTCCGTGGCAACAATGGAGGGCTCGTCCACCACCACCTGGTCGTCCATCATGATGAGTGTATTGGCCGTCCCCAGGTCCACCGCCAGTTCCTGCTTAAAAAATTTGAAAAAGTTCAAAGTATATCAGATTTAAAGGTCTTCGGAAAAAGTGCAACTTACGCTAAAAAGCGCGCAAAACTACACATGAATTTTTGAAAACGGAATACGGAATTGCAATTGCAAAATTTTAATTTCCCCTTGGTTTCCATCAAAAGAAGGCATTTTTCAGGGTTTTCCCGGAAGTAAAACTGCGAAATACCCTGTGCCCCGGAATACACCTGGTAAAACGACTTGTTTTTCGGAGCAATGCCTGTGGGAAAAACTTCATTTCCCGACTGTGACCACACTAAAATCGGCCGCTTTAAAATACCGCCTTGCAAGCTTTTGAAGTTGCAGCGGCGTTATCGTGCGGATGGTATGCACCAGGGCATCGAAGGCATCGAGCGGGAGGTCTTCCGTCACCAGCGTTTTGATCACATCGGAAATATTCAAGGGACCGTCCAGGCCGTTTAACAACATGCCGAGCAAGTAATTGCGCACCATATTCAGTTCGGCATCCGGGACCGGAGTTTCACACAGATGTTCCATCTCGGCAAAAACCTGTTTTATGGTCGCCCGCACCTTGGCATTGTCCACTTCGGTAGCAATATAAAAACAGCCATCGTGCAGCATGGCATCGGCGGTAGAATAAATGTTGTAGGTATAGCCGCGCCGTTCACGAATATTGCGCATAAGGCGGGAGCCGAAATACCCACCCAAAATTGTATTCAACACATATATTCCGTTGTAATCGGGGTGGCGACGTGCAAAAAGCGGCCGGCCGATCTTGACGGCGGTTTGCAGAGAGCCCGGATGGCGCGTGTGGATGGTTTGTGGAACATATTTCGGGGCTATGGGCGAAACAGCTAAAGCAGCCCCCTCCCGACGCTCTTGCCCAAAATGCTGATTGAGCAGGCCCTGAATACTGTAATCGACACGCCCGCTGGCAAATATCCGGCAGTTGGCCGGTGTGTACCAGCGGTCAAAATGCCCGGCCAGGTCGGTCCGCTCCAGGGCTTTATAGTCCTCCGGCGTGGAATTGTAGCCGTACGGATGATTTGGCCCAAAGATCAACTCGGTAATTTTCCGGTAAGCAAGCACTTCCTCCTTATCCAGATCGATAGCCAGGGCGCGTGCCCCGGCGCGCTTGAAGGTTTCCAGTTCATTTTCAGGAAACGCCGGCTCGTGCAGTAATTCTGCAAATACCGGGACCAGTTTTTCGGCATGCCGGTGCAGGGAGAACAGGATGAAATTGGCGCTGTCAAGGTTTGTCGGAATACTCAGCGAGCCTCCGTAAAAATCGATCAACTCGGCAATAACCGCTGCGCTTTTCTGCCGGGTGCCTTCCTGGACCATGCGGGCAGTAGCCCGCGCGACCAAACGCTTGCTTTCGGCGGGCCGGCCGGCATTGTAGACAACTTCCAGTTTGAGGATTTCCTGCTCCGGAAAATCCAGCACATACATCGGCAGCCCGTTATCCAGGCGAATGATTTTAGGCAGTGGTAACGTCAATTGACTGACCTCCCGGATGTGCGGGGCACTACGGCGCATTTTTGACGCCATTGCCGCAGGATTTTTAATGGGTATGGTGGGCATAATATGCGGTTAAAAATATCAATTTCATGGGGTGGTTTGCAAAGGTACAGGATTCTGTTATTAACAGTTTGTTAGTTTTTTTCCACAAAAAGCCGGTGCGGACAATGTATTTTTGCGACGGCCCAATTTTTAATAAAAGCCGCTCCAAACGCATAATTTTGCCGTTTTTCAGGCATACTCAATCAAATAACATCCGATGAAATTCAGTGTTTCCTCTTCCGAACTTCTGAAGCAACTCCAAGTCGCCTCCGGCGCTATCGGTTCCAACCCGGTATTGCCAATTTTAGAGGATTTTCTTTTTTCAATAGAAAATAAAAAACTCACCATCACCGCCACCGATCTGGAAACCAGCATTTCCACCACGATCGAAGTGCTGGCCGACAACGATTTTACGATTGCCGTTCCGGCAAAAATCTTATTGGAAACCCTGAAAGCACTCCCCCAGCAACCGGTAACGTTCACCGTCGATGAGGAAAGTTTCGGAATCGAAATCACTTCCTCCTACGGCAAGTACCGGCTGGCAGGCGAAAAAGGCGAGGACTTTCCCACGCCGCCCGAGGCAGACACCACCGACACCGTCAAAATCAGCAGCAAGTATTTGCTCGAAGCGATCAACAAAACGGTATTTGCCACGTCGAACGATGAATTGCGCCCGGCCATGACCGGGGTATATTTCCAGATCGACTTCAATAAACTGATCTGCGTGGCAACCGACGCCCACAAATTGGTTAAAATCGGCACACACCAATTGGCCGGCGAAGTGGCAACCTCGTTTATCATACCGAAAAAAGCGCTCAACCTCCTAAAAAATGCTTTGCCAACCGACGACACCGTGGCCATCGCCTTCAATAAATCGAACGCGTTTTTCAATTTCGGGGACTTCAACCTGATCTGCCGGCTGATCGATGCTCGGTACCCGGACTACAACGCCGTGATCCCTGTCGATAACCCGAATGCCATGACCGTCAACCGGGCTGATTTTCAAAACTCGTTGAAACGGATCGCGATCTATGCCAACAAAACGACCAATCAGGTCGTCCTGGATGTTTCGGACAAAAGCCTGACCATCTCCGCGCAAGACCTTGATTTTTCAAACGAAGCCACCGAGCAAATGCCTTGCAGTTTTGAAGGCACTCCGCTGCGTATTGCTTTCAATGCAAAATTTTTGGTGGAAATGCTCACGGCACTCGACAGCGAGGAGGTCCGAATGGAATTCTCCACGCCTTCGAAAGCAGGCATCCTGACCCCGATCGAAGAAGACAACAACGACCGGGAGATCCTGATGCTGGTCATGCCGGTAATGTTGAACAGCTAATTCCGCCAGGCGATTTGTAAGGCAGAACAGTTACCACTCCACCGTCTTCTCCGTTACCCCTTGAGCGGTTACTTCCACTTCAAGCGTTTTTTGTGCCAGGTCCTTGGGCCGCACGGGTTTAACGACAACCTTATATTTCCCAGGCGGCAATGTAAAACCCTTTGGGTTGGAACTGGCACTGGTATACGTACGCCCTCCGGCAATATTTTTATTATCCGTTTTTTGATGGACCGTCACCGCAGCATCCACCAGCGTACTGCCTGTACGGGCGCCGATTTTCAATTCGCCGGAGCTGAAGTCATGGCTGAACGTAAGCGTTTTTCCGGCAGCAATTGGCTGGCTATCAAAGGTTTTTACCGGATCACCGGCAATTTCAATGCCTTTGATCTGCACCTGATACACCCCCGGGATCACAACAAGTTTTGCCGGATTCGACTTTGCTGAGCGGTAGCTGCGCGTTTGAGCAACTGCTTTGCCTGTTGCAGGGTCGATCAGGGAAACCACACCATCGGAAAGCGCTCCGTTTCGGGTAACCAGCACTTCCACCGTCACCTGGGAGAAATCGGCGGCCAGATGGATTGTATCCGGGCCTTTCACCCAAACATCCTGAAATGTTTGCTCCGCATTGCCCTCAATGCGCATCGCGCCGACTTTTACGGTGTACGAACCGGCGGGCAACCGGATTGTCCGCGGATTTGTCCCTGCCCCTTCGTACGTACGTCCTTCGGCGATTTCTTCCGTATCACCGGTTTTATATACCCGGACAATAGCATCTTTCAGTTGACCGTCCAGCGTAGCCTTAACTGATAAAAAGCCGCCATCCACAGGTGGGGCCTCTACCGTTTTTTCCAGGGCTTTACCCAGTTCTTCAGCGTTGTTTGCAGGAAAATATTGACCGCCGCCGGCCTGTGCAATGCATTCCAGCGCGGAGAGGTCCTGTTCCTCCAACCCGAAACCAATGACATGCATCGTCAGCCGGACTCCCCGGGCCTTGGCCTGACGGACCAGATCGCAGGCATCTCCGGAACACGTTTCCAGGCCATCGCTGACCAGGATGCATGTGACCGGTTCCGACTCCTGATCAAGAATTTTCAAGGCGTGTTCTATGGATTTCGCGATCGGGGTCATGCCAACCGGGTTCAGGGCATCCAGGCGTTCGGCAAAGCGCTTTTTATCCAGCGGCGCGAGCGGAATGAGCGTTTCAATGTCAGAGCAATCGGATTTCCGGTTATGCCCATATGCGATTAGCCCGGCGTGGGTGTGGTCCGGCAGGTTGTTTACCAGATTTTGCAAAACCGTTTTGGCAATTGTGACTTTAAACGCATCATCCAGTTTTTGCCACATGGAGCCTGAGGCGTCGAGCAAAAACAAAACTTTGTTGGAAGTGGGGTTGGGTTGCGCAAAAGAAGGCGAAAAGGCGCAAAGGATCAGGCAAGCGGAAATCAGCAGTTTTCGTAGCATTTTTGGAAAATTTTGGATTTGAATTTCAATTTTCACAAAAATAACAAACCAGCTGTTCCATGCCGGAATTCAGCCAAAAAAGTTCATCAAGCTTGATCTTTACATAATGCGGGTACCTTCCGGGATAATACCATTTTTCTTTACGACCACTACCCCGTCCCGGATACAGTAGCCGTCGGCATCGGTATCTGCAAGATGCGTCCCACCTTTGATCACTACATTGTTCCCAATCCGGCAGTCCTTATCCAGAATGGCGTGCTCAATGTGCGTATTATGCCCGATACCCAATGGAATTTCATCCGGGTTTGTGGCAATTTCCTGAAGGGTTTGGTACGAATCGTTGCCCATAACAATGGCATCTTTGATCACCGAATTTTCCCCAATCCTTGAACGGATCCCGATGATCGCACTCTCAATCACGCGGGCGTGGATGATAGAACCTTCCGCGATCAAGGCCCGATTCACCTGTGTGCCGCCGTAAAATTTAGCCGGTGCGAGCATACGTCCCCGGGTATAAATCTGGCGACGGGTATCGAACAAATTGAACGACGGGATGTGGTCGGTCAGCTCAATGTTGGCTTCAAAAAAAGAACGAATGGTTCCGATGTCGGTCCAATAACCACTGTACGGATAGGCTGCTACCTTCCTTTGGCTTTGAATTGCAGCCGGAATAATTTCCTTTCCAAAATCAGTGGATTCCGGATGCTGGTCAAATAATTCCAGCAACGCTTTCCGGTTGAAAATATAGATTCCCATAGACGCCATATAGACCAGGCCGCGTTTTTGGTATGCCGCGCTCACATCACTGACCCAATTGGGCAATTGATCTTTTGCCGGTTTTTCAATAAACCGGGGAATATACCCTTTGTCATCCACCTTCATAATTCCAAAGCCGGTAGCATCCTTGGCATTTACCGGCAGGCAGGCGATTGTGATGTCAGCATTTTGTTCGATATGATAATGCGCCATTTCTTCAAAATCCATTTGGTATAGCTGGTCGCCCGATAGGATGAGCACATAGTCAAAATCATGCCGTTCAAAGTGCTTGCGGCTTTGGCGTACCGCATCGGCAGTACCCTGAAACCAGTTGGAATCGCCGGGTGTTTGTTCGGCAGCCAGGATGTCGACAAAACCATGTGTAAAATGGTCAAAATTATACGTGTTCTTGATATGGGCATTGAGCGAGGCGGAGTTGTACTGGGTAAGTACGAACATGCGTTTGACGCCGGAATTAATGCAGTTGGAAATCGGAATATCGATGAGCCGGTATTTTCCGGCAATCGGAACAGCAGGTTTGGAACGCTTTTCCGTTAACGGAAACAGGCGGGAACCTGCACCACCGCCCAAAATCAAGGAAATCATTTTTATCATGGTGTTGTGTTGTTTGTCGTTAACTATTTTTTGGGTCGCTTCCGTTTTGAAGCCGGTTTGGGCGTTTTCTCCGCAGGTTTTGCTTTTGGCGCTTCGTCCGGTTTTTTCGGCGCGGTATTTTTCACTTTTACCGGTTTGGGCGTTTTCCCGGCAGTGGTTGGTTGGGTTTTGGTGGCTTTTTCAGGAGGCGCTTTTTTTTCGGGCTTACGCGCAGGCGTCACTTTGGGCGCCGGTGCTTCCGGTGGAGTGGCCTCCAGTTTCACCACTTCAGGTTGGATGGAGGCGCCCAAATTGCGATAGACGGAGAAATACTGTTCAATTGTTTTTTCCCAGGAAAAATCAATGGCCATAACCCGTTCGCGCAGGCGCTCTACCGTCTCAGGGTCATTGTACCACATGGAGGCTGCCCGGTAAATTGCATAAGCGGCATCTTCAACACTGAATTGGTCAAAGCGAAGCCCCCTGCCGCTGCCGTCGGGCTCGCCGATATCCGGCACCGTATCTTTCAGGCCGCCGACCGACCGCACGATGGGAATGGTGCCGTACCGCATGGCGTACATTTGGTTGAGCCCGCAGGGCTCCACACGGGAAGGCATGACGAGGAAGTCCGAACCAGCGTAAATCTGATGCGCCAGCGCTTCGTTGTAATCGATCACGGCATTTACACGGCCCGGAAATTGGTGTGCCATCGACCGGAGTTCGTTCTCCGTCCAGCTTTCGCCGGTCCCAAGGATCAGGAAGTTGATCCGCGCACCGCTTTGCAATAAACGGCGATAGGTATCCGGCAGCAGGTCGGCGCCTTTTTCGTGCACAATCCTGCCGATAAAACTTACCAGCGGGTATTCGTTGGAAAAGCCAAACCACTCGCAAAGCACCCTTTTGTTTTTGGTTTTGTACTTGGCAATATTGTTTGCCTCCAGCCGGAATTGGATCATTGGGTCGGTAGCCGGGTCCCAAACCTGGCTGTCGATTCCGTTTATGATCCCGTGTTCCTTGCGCCATTCCTGCCGGAAGAGAGATTCAAGGCCCAAACTGTTTTGATGAAGTTCGAACAAATAGGAAGGCGAAACCGTAGTGACTGCCCAGGCTGTTTTGATTGCCGTGGCCATGGGATTGATAATGCCGGCCCAGTCGAGTAAACTGCGCGCACTGGCCTCGTAGGGCGGCAACAGATGCGCGTTTTTAGGACTGAATGCACCCTGATACTGACCGTTGTGAATGGTAAAAACGGTAGGAATAGGCGCCAGTTGATGGTAGGCCGGGCAATATTTTACCATCCAGGGGATGAGCGCTGTGTGATGATCGTGGCAATGCAGCACACGCGGCCGCTCTTGCCAGGGAAAGGACAACAGCCAGTCGAGCACAGCCTGCTGAAAAGCAATGTACCGCTCCAGTTCATCGCCAAAAGGCGCGCCTGACGGGTCGTTGTAAATACCGGGGCGATCGTACAGCCCGGGTATGTCGACCACAAAAAGCGGATACCCCAGGGTGTTGCCGGTTTGTTGCTGCACGCGGAAATGCCATTGCCGCCAATTGATCCAGACTGAACTGGTGTAGACTGTCGTCCAGTGTTGATTTTCAATCCAGCGCAGGCTGTACTTTGGAATAATTGCAGCGGTCAGCACCCCCGCCTGGGTATTATATTTTGGCAATGAACCGACAACATCACCCAAGCCACCGGTTTTGGCGGCAGGGTAACATTCAGCAGCAATATGGAGAACCTGTATCATCTTAAAACGGTTGCGGACGAAAGCAGCCGGCGCACAGGTATCTGTTTTTGCGCCCCCTGCTTGAAGGAAAAGTATTAAAAAAATCTGGGGGTAATTTACAAACAATAGCCACCTAAACTCCAAATCCCAATCAGCTTAATTGAAAAATAAAGGGTTGCAGTTCAGGTTGTTTCTGTTCCTGTTTTCTTTTTCCGCAGGCATTTGTTCTGGCTAAGTTCCTGGCAGGTTCTAAGAATACACCGAACGAAATAAAGCATCTTAGCTTGAAAAAACGCAATCGTAAAAAATAAAACATGATGCAGAAAAAACTTTCTCGCCGGCATTTCCTGAAATCTACCGCCCTGGCTACAGCCGGGTTTTATGCAATGGGGAGCAAGGCCTGCAGCCCCCGCTCATCGGCGCCCGAGCACCTTGGTATTCAATTGTACAGCTTACGCGACGACATGAAAAAGGCCCCGGCAAATACCCTGAAAGCTGTGGCCGAAATGGGTTACCGCGAAGTGGAAGCATACGGGTTTAATGAAGGGAAACTATTTGGGTACGCATACCCGGAATTCGGCGCGCTGCTCAAAGACAACGGCCTGAGTATGCCCAGCACCCATGCCGGCGTGTCGCTGGCCGACTACAACAAAGCCGACGACGATATCAGCGATACCGTAAAAAAGTGGATAGATGCCGCGCCGGCACTTGGCCTGAAATACCTGATCAGCCCGTCCATCAATGCCGACGAGTGGTCGCGAATGGACCAGGTAGTCAAATTCTACGCCGCGATGGGACGCTATTGCCAAAAAGCCGGCGTACGGTTCGGACACCACAATCACGAGTATGAATACCAGCAAAAAGCGCCCGACGGGCGCCTGCTGATCGAATGGATCCTGCAGGAGGTCGATCCCGCCCTGATGTCCATGCAGATGGATTTGTGCTGGGTTGTATATGCTGAAAACGACCCGGTCGACTGGTTCCGGAAGTACCCGGGGCGCTGGGAATTATGCCATGCCAAAGACTTGATGGCTCCCGACCGGCGCGAAACGGCCATAGTCGGCGAAGGAATCGTTGACTTTAAGACGATCTTTAAGAACCGGGAAAATGCCGGGCTGCAGTATTTTATCGTTGAATTGGAACACTACAAAAACAGCCCGTTGGAAGGTGTGGAAACTGCCCGGAAAAACCTGCTGCACATGTTCTGACCCTGTGTGTAGGTAATTTATTCCCAAAGGACACTGCGTCCGCGGCGTATGTAACGGCGCAGGTTTACCCAAAACGCAACAGCGAGGTACAACACCAAAGGCGATCCCATTCCAATAAAGGACGTGTAAATAAAATACCTGCGTACAATAGCGGGCGCTACGTGCATTTTTTCACCCAAGTATTGGCAGGCACCGAAAGCATGCCGTTCGACCAAATCTTTGAGCCAATGTTGTAACATGAATCAACGGGGATTTTATTTGTCCGACAAAGATACTGGATTTAAAGTATGTTGGAAATTTTCAGCCGGAGGCAAAAAAGAACCGCGCAGGGTCAGGGGGAGAAAAACGCCTGCCTGATCTAAACAAAGAACCGGAAGTTGTGTTGCGGCAGGGGCCCTGTAAATACAAACCTGAAATACAGCGGGCATACATGAAAACGTGCAGCTATTTGAAATCTGTTAAATAAAATTGGCACTGTTTTGGAAATTCGTCTGGTGCACGTCAGTTGACCTGCTTGAACAGCCCGCCAGGCTTGTTTGCCCGAAAATCCGACCGGGCGCAATAATCTTCCTGCACCGCTTTGTGCATCTGAAACGTAAAAACAAGTGCAGTATCATCCATTTCATTTCATTCGGACAATGTGAACCTTGAGCCAGGCATTCACTTCCCGTTCACCATTTTAAACGTGCTTAAGGTATGATTATCCTGTATGTAGCCCTGGGGCTCTTTCTTTTAGGCGGTGGCCTGATCACCCTCACCAGTGCCGTATCAAAAAAAGATGCGGGGCATCGGTAACAGATTGCGCTAAACCATTGCGTGCCTGAGTGGTTTCATATCGGACAAACTGCACTACTTTTGTGCAATTGCCTGAATTGAATACCATACCATGCACCTCCTCCTTAAAATTGGCATTCCCGGCCTTTTCGTTGCAGTCTTTTTCAGCAATTGTGTCACCACAGACCATGCATATTCCCGGGTAGCGCCCGGCATGTGGCGGGGCGTGCTAGAACTGGACAAATACAATGTTCCGGTTCGCGACAAAGACACTATTTATACGCTCAAGGAACAATTCCGGGAAGGCGAACTGCCGTTCAACTTTGAGATCAAATACGTGGATGATGAAAATTTCTACGTGGAAATCCTCAATGGTTCGGAACGCATCCGCTGCGATAGCATCCGCTATGGGCGCGACCGTTCGACAGCCCGCGATACCTTCAATATTTATTTTCCGGAATACGCTTCGTACATCCACGTCGGTGTCCGCGGAGGTGTAATGCAAGGCGAATGGGTCGTTACGAATAAGGCCAATTACCGGATTCCGTTTTATGCACATGCTGGCAGGGGGTATCGTTTTACATCCCTGAACGAACCGCCGGAACGCAACATCAGTGGCGCCTGGGCCACACTTTTCGGCATTGACAGTGCTGCTCCCGAGCGTGCTATCGGCGAGTTCAGGCAAAACGGCAACCACCTGGAAGGGACCTTCCGCACCGAAACGGGAGATTACCGCTTCCTGGAGGGCACCGTACAGGGCCGCAAATTCTGGCTCTCCTGTTTTGACGGCGCGCATGCCTATTTATTTTCAGGAAGCATCCATGGCGATACGCTCCGGGGCGAATTCCGGTCGGGCAAGCACTACAAAACCTTGTGGAATGCCTGGCGTGACCCTGCATTTGAACTGGCCGATCCCGACTCGCTTACCACGCTAAACAGGGACGCCGGCGGTATTTCCTTTTCATTTCAAACCCCGGATGGCGATTTACGCACCTTTCCCGATCCGGATTTGGACGGGAAAATCAAAATTTTCACGGTTATGGGCACCTGGTGCCCCAATTGCCGCGATGAACAAACTTTCCTGAGTACCTTTTTAAACGAAAATCCGCAACTGGCCGACAAAATTGAAGTCCTGAGTTTTGCGTTTGAACGATACGAAGACCCGGCAAAAGCCAATGCACACTTGCGTATTTACAAACAAAAAATGAATCTTCCATTCGATTTGGTACTTGCCGGAAAAGCGGATAAAAAAGAGGCAGCGCAAGTTTTCCCTGCCCTGAGCAATGTCCTCGCCTTCCCTACCATGATCATTTTGGACAAGCAAAACAAGGTACGCCGAATTCACACAGGATTCGACGGGCCGGCCACATCCCGGTATACCGCGTTCAGGCAAACGTTTACGGCGCTCATGGAAAAACTCGCCCGGGAATAAACCGGAGATTCAGAAACTAGAAACAGGTCGTTGAACCAAACCAAATTATGTCTACCATTCATCTCGTTTACGCCCACGAAAACCAAAACCTGGCCGAGAAAATCACCCACCAAATCGGACGTATCGGCATCCCTTTTGAACATCATACCGATAGTGCAGCAGAGTTGCCCGGGCAACTTGCCGCCCGCGTAGAGGCTACGGATGGCCCGGTTTTGTTGCTCGTTACCGATAATTTCCTGAAAAACCGGTATTGCCTGGCCAATGTGCTGGCTATGTTCCAAAACCTTTTGCGCCAAAAACGGGTGCTGACCGTTGTTGCCGACGGCTGGAAAACTGCTGCCGACGGGCAACAAATTGAATCTGTTCCTACCCAGTTTGACCGGGTCGTGCATGCCATTCAATACATGAATTTTTGGCAAACAACCTACCTGGACCTGAACGCTCAACGCTCCGAAATTCCCGATCAGGAAAAGCCAACCTTTGAACGCAACCTGGAATCTGTGCGAAATATTGCCAACGAAATCGGCGAACTATTTTCCACGCTGAAAGATGCCGGCTATTTCACCTGGGAGCAACTGGAGGCCGATAATTACGCCCTCTTTTTCCGCCACTTCGGCTTGCAGGAATGGCATGCGCAATATGAAAAACTGGCAGCACTGGACCACCAGGCACCTGCGCCGCCTCAGGCTTCAGCGGAGAATACCGCCGCTCCGATTGCTGAAACCCCGGTAATTGCCGGCCCGCTGGCGCCTGCACCCACCACCACAACGGAGCCTGAACCCGAACAGCAAGCCTCTGAAAACACGCCCACCAACGGGCATGAAACCCCACCAACGGTATCGACCGAACAGGACGACGCCCTTCCGGAAATTGCCGGGGCCGGGCAACCGGATCAGGAAGATTCGGAACGAAGAAAAAAAATTATTGAAAAAGAAATTCGCCAAACGATAATGGATGCCGGGTTCTGGTTGGAGCGCGGCTATACCGAACGCGGACTGGAATTGTTTCGCGTCGCACTGGAACAACACCCGCATCACGAAGATTTGCAAAAAGCCTATGAACGTGCGCTGGAGCAATACGGGGAAGATTCCAATGGCCTGGATGCTCAAAATAATCCGGCACACGATGCTCCTCAACAGGAACCTGTTCCCGAAACGCCAACTCAGGAGCCTGCCCCGCCACTTTTCACAGACGCCGCACCGGCGGCCCAAGAACCCGTGCAGGAGCCTGTTCAGGCCAGCCAGCATCAGGAGGCGGCCTCCTACGACCAGATGGGCGAAAATGCCCTGGAAAAAGGGGATTACCTGCTTGCCAAATATTGCTGGGACCGGGTAGCCGACCTGGATCCGAATACACCGGGCATTTTTCGCAAACTGGCACTGCTCACCAGTGTTCATCTGACAGACTACAAAGAAACTGCCGCCTATTACCTTGAGCAGGCCCTGAAAGCCGAACCGGAAGATGCCGAGTTGCATTTCCGTCTCGGAATACTTTTACGGGATCATCTGGATCAACCGGGTAAGGCGCTACGCCATTTT
Organism: Lewinellaceae bacterium; assembly: GCA_016716135.1. Classification (GTDB taxonomy): domain Bacteria; phylum Bacteroidota; class Bacteroidia; order Chitinophagales; family Saprospiraceae; genus M3007. The sequence goes on from JADJWX010000007.1 coordinate 183,549, forward strand.
GGCGATACGGTGATGCTAAACCCTGACCATGGGGAGGGATGGCTCGCGTTGGCGCAATCCACGCACGAAGCCGGCGATCATGCTCAGGCCGCATCCCTGTATCAACACGCCGTTGATGTAAACCGCGACCTGAAATCAGAAGCCTATGATGCCCTGTTTTTAGCACCCCGGCAAGAAAAGGCGCCGGCGATCGCGGAAATTGAGGCGCCGTCGGAACCACCTGAACAAAATGAAATCACTACCGAAGCACCCGTCGAAGAAAAAGCACCGGGCCTGATCTCGGTTTCAACTCCGGAACCGCTCACGGTGCTGATAACCGGCGCCACTTCGGGCATCGGGCGTGCTACTGCGGAATGTTTTGCCCGGCATGGCCACCGGGTTATTCTGACCGGAAGGCGTTCGGATCGCCTGGAGGCACTCCAGGAACATCTTCTGGGCACCTACCAAAATGACGCCCACATCCTGCACTTCGATGTGCGTGATTACGCCGGCACCCGTGAAGCCCTGCAACAGATACCTGAATCCTGGCAAGCGATTGATTTGTTGATCAACAACGCCGGGTTGGCCAAAGGGTTTGCACCGATCCATGAAGGCGATCCGGAACATTGGGACACGATGATTGATACCAATATCAAAGGCCTGTTGTATGTAACCCGTTGTATTGCTCCGGGCATGGTCGAACGCCAACGCGGGCATATTATTAATGTCGGATCCATTGCCGGCAAGGAAGTTTATCCGAATGGCAATGTGTATTGCGCGACCAAGTTTGCGGTAGACGCCCTGACCAAATCCATGCGGCTTGATTTACACCGGCACAATATCCGGATCAGCCAGGTAAGCCCGGGCCATGTTGAGGAGACGGAATTTGCCCTGACCCGTTTCGATGGCGATGCAGAAAAGGCTAAAATTTACAATGACTTTCAGCCGCTGAAGGCTGCCGATGTTGCCGAAACCATTTACTTTATTGCGATGCAACCGGCTCACGTTAATATTCAGGATGTCTGGATGTCGGGAACACAGCAAGCCAGTACAACAATGATAAACCGGTCTGGCCGATAAACAATACGTTGAGGTGGGTCATAAAAAAACTACCTGCCTTCCGCGAACGGGAAGCAGGCAGTTATTAGAACCATGAAAACTTCAAAGGAAGGAATTGACAGCGTGGTTTCATCAACCGAATTACAAATGTAACCGCTCTTTTTTCAGCAACAGTTGAGTTTCCGTTTCTTCCCGGTCCGGATCTGGCACACAACAATCTACCGGACACACTGCAGCACATTGCGGTTCTTCGTGAAAGCCTACACATTCAGTACACTTATCCGGTACAATATAATACAGGTCATCCGAAACCGGGGTGTTTTTTGCCTGTGCATCTACCGTTTGTCCATTTTCAAGGGTATAGTTCCCGGTCACTGTATTGCCATCGGAAATAGCCCATTCCACACCACCTTCATAAATGGCATTGTTTGGGCATTCCGGCTCACAGGCACCGCAGTTAATACACTCTTCCGTAATAATAATTGCCATATTCTGCTTGAATCTTTTGTCGGGCTAACAAGGAAACAGCCCTGTTGGTTTGCCGGCAAAGATAAAAAAGCCAAAGGGAAGGACTCAGGGAAGAGCAAATTTCGCCCTTCCCTGAGTGTTTCTCCAGTGCTTTATTGTGTTTTTGGTACCGCCCGGACAAAGGAATCAATATTTTCCTGTTCCAACTTGCGTTTGAGGGCGTAGGCATCTTTCCGACTGCTGAATGTTTCGACGCACACGGAATGATATGGGGAGTTGGGGAAACGGACAATTTTCACCTCGGAATGGCCGGCGGATTGAATTGTTGCCACATGGTTGTTGGCACGCTCCTCTTCCAGGAAAGAGCCGGCAATTACGTAGTAAGTATCCATATCGCCACTCGTCACAGTTACCGGATTGGGCGGTGCGGCATTAATATTTTCGGGGGTACATTGGATTTGCCGCCCGGAGCATTACCGGTAGAGGTAGAGGCTGTGCTGTTTGGTGAAGCTGCTGTCGCATCCAGGTTGGGTTTCCCATCCACATAAACCATGGAAGCGCCCTGGATACCCGTCAGAATACGCACTTCCGTGCGCCGGTTCCGGGCATGCTCCTGTTCGGTACAGCTAATCCCGTCGCGGCAACGATTCCGGGGCTCGCTTTCTCCATAACCAACCGGCTTGAGCCGGTCTGCGGCAATCCCTTTTTGAACAAGATACTCTACCACGCCGTTTGCCCGGCGCTGGCTGAGGTCCTGATTGTATTTGGATGTACCCCGGCAATCGGTATGGCTGGCCAGTTCTATGGTAACGGTAGGTTGTTGTTTCAGTAAGGAAACCAACAAATCCAGATCTTTACGGGCATCGGGTCGCAACGTGGCGTCATTGAAATTGTAGTAAATATTGGGCAGTTCAATCACGGTACCCGGCATCAACGGCGCTACCGAAAAGTTTTGCATCATAATCTGGTTCGGCAAACTCCAGCCTTCCGTGTTGATGTCGGTGCTGCCAATATGGCGGCCGGCCTGATACAGATCGATCTTGTACTTGGACTGCCGCTCCAGATAGTGGTCGATCAACCCGTTGGCGTCGGCAATAACCGTATCTTTTGTATTCGTCTGCTGATCGGTCAACACCAGCATGGCGCCTGCCAACGGAGCATTGGTCACATAGTTGAATACCGAAGCATTCCAACGGACTTTACCCGAAAATTCGGCTTTTTCCAGGGCTGCGGTAAGCGCATTGCCCGGTTTGGAAATCGCCAGTCGAAGTTGCTTGGTCTGGTACTCTTCTTTGGTAACGATAACCACATAATTACCGGCACGTACTTCTGTAGTGAACACGCCCTGCGCATTGGTAACTCCGGTGATTCCCTTATCCGGGGGCAAAGCCATCATCACATCCTTACCATCTACGTTTTTGATCGTGATCAGGTTGCCGTTTTCATCGCGTCCGATAACCGTGTTGGCATCGTAATTCAACACACGCACTTCAGCGTTGCCAATTACGTTACCCGACAGTTTGTCCGTAACTGTTACGGCCAGGTCAAGCGTGCGGTCCGGTACGCGCTGGTTTTGAAGCAAAAAATCATCCAGATTGCCGTTTTCAGTATGAAAGCTGAAAATGTCATCGCCACCTTTGGAGGTTTTTCCGTTGGAGGAAAAATAGCCGTTGATCTTATTCAGGTCCACGATTAGGCCAAAGTCGTCCCCGGTTGAATTGAATGGTTCTCCCAGATTGACCGGCTTGGTCCATTCCGAGCCATCTTCCGGAATCACGTAGTACAGGTCGAAGCCACCCTGGCCGCCCAAACCGTCGGAAGCATAGTAAAGCGTATTGTCGGCATGTACAAATGGAAAGGCCTCATTGCCTTTGGAATTGATTTCGGCCCCGAGGTTTACCGGCTCGCTCCAGGATTCACCGACTTTGTAGGACACGTAAATATCCATTCCGCCGAATCCGCCCGGACGATTGGATGCAAAGAACAGCTTATCGCCGTCAATGCTGATCACCGGATGGCAATCGTCGAACTGGTTGTTGTTGAACGGAAGCGGCGTTGGCTCGCCCCAGACGTCACCCTGCTTCTTTGAGGAATAAAGCCGCATTTTTTGGGTATCGTCTTTGGCCAGCTTAACCTTACCGCCAATAATTGCATTTCGGGAAAAATAAATGGTTTGCGCCGTCGGATCAAAACAAACCGGCCCTTCGTGATACAACGACGACAATTCTTTAGCAAAGGGCTCCGGTACTTGAAGTTCTCCCTCTGCATTGCGCCGTGAACGCAAAATGGACATTGCCGGGAGTTTTAGTTTTTCGTCGGTCCGTTTTTTCAGACCGGCTGTATTGGTTGAAATGAACACAATCCCGTCTTCATAAAAGGTCGGGCTGAAGTCCAGCCCTTCTGTGTTGACGGCTGCTTCGTTTTTCAAATCAACAGTCACTGGCAATGCATCAACCGGCACCGTTTGAGCAGTCAAAAAACATGTGCCGAGTGACAAAGAGGTCAATAAAATTAAATGCTTACAGGCAATCATATTTCCGTGTTTGGAAAGGTAAACAGATTAATATTTTAAACGTCGTTATTTACGCTGTGTCACATAAAGAACCGCGGATTAGACATTTTATTCCTGGAACTTACCTTTTTCAAGTCGGCCTGAAAAAGTAATTCGATCGATCCTGCGGTGTAATCCTTGACGTCCGACAGGGAGAAATCGTATGCGACACCCACACCAAATTGCGGGTGTGCTTGCCAAAATAACAATAAATCCATGGAGTCCCCGGCGCCGTTCCCTCCGGCGCGGTAAGAAAGTCCGGCCGTCACTTTTTCCTTGATCTCCAGGTTGACATTTACATCCACATCAAACGGCGCATTTTTAACATACTTCGTAAGCACGGCAGGCATCAGGTTGATATCCTCGCTTAGTTTAAGAATAGCCCCGGCCATACCATAGAAGTGCGGCGTTTCTTTGGCCGAACGGAATCCGGCAGGCAATGGGTTTTCATTTATCCCGATCGTGTTGGCATAAATGCGGGGTACCGAAAAGCCGGCGTAAAACTGGTTATTGTACGTAAAATACAACCCTGCGCCCACGTTTGCAAAGATGGAACTTACCTTACCGGGATCGAGCGAGTTATCGCCACCCGGGCCGGAAGGATCGGGTGTCACTGCATCCGAAAAATCTATGCTCAATGACCGGATCGAACCCATGATGCCCGCGCGGAGTGAAATTTCATCATCCGGAATCAGGTCATAGGAATAGGCCAGCGAGCCCGAAAAATCTTTGTCCAACCCAATTTGCCGGTGGGAAATTACCACCCCGACACCGACGCGTTCGGTGAGAAAGGGCGAATTGAAGGAGGCCAAAACCGATTTGGGCGCCCCGTCAAATCCCATCCATTGGTTGCGGTACAACGCCGTGATCGACGGCACACCCCGTGCGCCGGCATAAGCCGGGTTGATCGGCAGTTTGTTATACATAAACTGCGTGTACTGGTGCTCCTGTTGAGCCTGACCCGTTGTTGCGACTGCCAGCGCAGCTATAATGAAAAGAAGAATACGTTGCTTCATGATGTGATTCAATTGATAATGAAGGTTGGTTAACGGAATATCTCTACAAACCCTTTTTGTGCAGGCTCATTCGGGCCTGCCTTGAAGATGTAAAAATATACGCCATCGGGAAGGTCTTTCCCCGACTCGCCATTCAAGGTACCCCTCCAAACAGTTAACGGATCATTGCTGTACGGGGCGGCATCGAATACCTTGTCGCCCCACTGGTTATAAATTACGATGGAATTGTTGTTGAAAAAATCGGTATCCAGGCACGGAATAGTAAAGTAGTCGTTCACCCCATCGCCATTGGGCGTGATGATGTTCGGGATCACAGAACAGTCCGCGTTGCGCACTTCAATCGTCACTACAGCCATGTCACAAAATTCCGGACAGGAGTTGGAGCACAAATTATAGAAGAAAGTAACCCGACCCGCCTGTTCCGAACCGGAGAACGAGAAGATGCCGTTTCCTAAATACGTTACGCCGGCAGGCAGCGTGTCAAAGGAAACCGAATAATCAGACGGCGGCGAGTACAAATCGTTGGCCAACACATTGATACTGTCTATCGCTATCAGTGGATCCACCGACATGAAATCTTCAACCGCATCCGGCTTCGAAGCCAGCAACACAACCGCAGAATCGACCGGCGTGATACATCCGTTGATATCCGCAAATACCGTGTACAACCCGGCATTCGCCGAACTGGCAATCACAATGATCTGGCTGCTGTTGGGATACGACTGGTCCGGGCCGGTCCAGGTGTATGTCGCCCCGGGAAATGAGTCAACCATTAAAATCACCTGATCATCCGGGCATGCAACGGGCGGGTCCACGATCGGATTCAGCGGCTGCAAACCCAAAACTCCCACCTGCACCACACATTCCGACGTGTTCCCAACGGCGTCGGTTGCCTGGAAAACAAGCGTGTGCACCGAATCGGCATGGAACAAAAAGCCCGTATTCAAGCCCATCGTCTGTTCAACGATCGGGTCGCCACAATTATCCGTAGCCGACGGAATATCAAAGAACACCTGCACAGCATCGCAATCATCCTGTGAAACGAGATCGAGAATAAACGCATCCCGGTCCAACAACACAACACCGCCTACATGCACGGCCACGTTTTCAGGACAAGCAAAAACCGGCGGAACATCTTCAATGATCGTCACCGTGAAGGTATCGCGCAAACGCTCAACACCCGAGGAATCCAAGGCCAGGTAGATTATTTGCGTAACGCCGACCGGGAAAGTATCTCCCGGGTTTATCGTATCCGGAATTGCCGTAATGATTGGCGGCTCGCAAAAACCGGCGCCGGCCACCGGCACCGTCCAATTGACTTCCTGCGGGCACCCGTTCAAGGTTATGTCAGCCGGAAAACCATCGAAAGACGGCGGAATCACAATTACGTCCAGGGTTATCGAAAACGCGCATGTATCGCGGTTGTCGCTTGCATCAATTGCCAGTACCAGCACGTTGGTCACATTGTCAAAAAATGTACTACCTGAAATTTTGGTAGAAATAATAGTATCGAGCAAACAATTGTCTGTTGCGGTTGGCGGATCCCAGTTCACCACCTCGCCGCAAGGGCTGGCATTGACCACCGTAATGTCCTCGGGGCAACTGGTAAATACCGGCGGCTGGTTATCGTTTACAGCGACAACAAACGTACATACCGCACTATTGCCCGAAGCATCAATAGCGGTATAACTCACTGTGTGAACGCCCGTGGAAAATACTGTGCCCGGCATGTCGGACGCAATCAGCGTGTCCAGCATGCAGTTGTCTGAAGACGTCGGCGGCGTCCAGGTCACCAGGGTATCGCACTTGTCCGACGGCATTTCAAAGACAAATCCCGGTGGACAATTATTGATCACCGGCGGTACGTTTTCCACCACTGTAACCGTAAAAGAGCAGGTAGCGGTGTTCCCGCCGGCATCCTGGGCTTCATAAACCACTATCGTGTTCCCAACCGGAAAAAAGGCGCCGGGGTTATGATTTTGGGTAATACTGACATCCGCCGTGCAGTCGTCGGTGGCGCCGGGCGGCATCCAGGTGGCTGTTGCTCCACAGGAATCAATCGCAGCGTTCACCGTCAAATTAACCGGGCAGGTGTCCAGCACCGGCGGATTCAGATCGGCGACCGTAATGGTAAATGAACAGGTTGCTGTATTTCCGGCGACATCCGTTGCCGTGAACACCACGGCGGTTGCACCAGGCGGAAACGTAGAGCCTGAAGCCGGGTTACCAACAAGTGCAACATCCTGATCGCAATTATCAGAAACAATCGGCGCCGAAAAATCCACCACTGCCGAACAGGAATCCACAGCAACTACCTGGAAGTCGTCCAGGCAAATCAGCGTCGGGCTTGCCGTATCCCGCACGGTAACAGTAAAGGAGCAGGACGTGGAATCATCAAAAATATCGATCGCGGTATACACTACCAGCGTATCACCGATGGGGAAAATCGTTCCTGAAGTATCGGAAACAATCAAATTTGGCGTAATGCCGGTACATTGGTCAAATGCATCCGGTGGCGTCCAGGTCACCTGCGCTTCGCAAGGTGCGGAAGCAATATCAACCGTTATGTCTGTCGGACAATTAAACAACTGCGGCGGCAGGTTATCCTGTACCGTAACCGACATGGAGCACGTCGCCGTATTCCCGGCCAAATCGGTTGCCGTAAAGGTCACAACGGTAGTGCCGGCCGGGTAAATATCATCTGTTTTATCGGGTTCAATACTCATTATTCCACTACAGGCATCGGTGGCCTGCGCGGTATCAATGGTGACATTGGCGTTGCATTCATTGCCAACCACCGTAACAACTGTATCCATCGGACAAACTACATCCGGGGGCGTCAGGTCAATGCTCTGGTAACAACCATTAATGGTGACGACCGGAACCGAGTTGAAACTCGAGTTCACGGCGTCTATGGTACCGGAAAAGTCAATATTGCTCTTATTCGCGCTTACCGCAGTAAAGTAGATGGTAAAAAACACATCATTGTCCGGAATTGCCGGCCAGCCGCCTGCGTTCCCGCCAAAAAACTGGAGGGTACCGCCCGGCGTGGTGTTGAAATTGAAAAACATCGTGGGCGACAAATTCAGGCCCGGATATTGATTTCCAATGGAGTCAAACTTTAATATTGACGTATCCCAAACAATATTGAATTGCAAACCGATAATGTTCACAAAGTCCAGGACAGACAAGTTTACTGCCACCTGCGAATTTGCGCTCTGGCAGTCGTTGCCTACAGTGTCCAGCATCAGTGTCAACGGCGTTCCTGCATCAACAATTACCGAAAACGAACAGCTCGCTGTATTTCCGGCCGCATCCCCGGCGGTATACACCACCGTCGTACTGCCGGCATTGTAGGTACCGTTGGCCGGGCCGGAGCCGGAGCCGGTCGTTGAGCCGGTCTGCACATATGTTTGCATTACACTGCCGCCACAGTTATCGCTTAATGACAAAGGCTCCAAGCCATTGACGACGGCACTGGTGCTGCCCGTCGGCGCCATTACCGACACGTCCGCCGGGCACTCGATCACGGGCGGTTGGTTATCATTTATGGTCACTGTGCTATTGATCGTCAGAAATCCGATTTCTTCCGGAGGCGTGGTTGTTCCCGTAAAAGCGACCAAATCGGTTGGAACGGCTCCAAAGACGATTGCTGTACTGGCGTTGCCGGTAGCCGCAACGTTGAAGGTCACGGAAAACAACACCGAACCGTCGGACAACGTGGTACCGCCGGGCAGCGCGCTCGTCCAGGCAAAACCCAGAAAGCCGGCGCCGGTTTGGGTGACGCCGAAGTTGCCGTTGTTAAGCACAAGGGAGGGATTGAAATTCCCAACCGAGGCAAACGTAATAACGGCAGGATCCCAACCGATGGAAAATTGCAGCCCTGCAATGGAATCAAAATTCAGGGCCGTAATGTCGAGCGTTACGGTTTGGCCGCAACTGGCTGTTTCGTCCGATGCAATAATCGTAAGTGAATCACCGGGCATAAGCTCCAGATCAATCAAAAAGGTACACGACGCGGTATTCCCGCCAATGTCGGTCACCAGGTAGGTGACCGTCGACTGGCCAATATTGAACACGGCGCCGCTGGCATCCGGATCGTTGGGGAAATCAGCGGCCGTCGCACCGGTAGAACTCCAGCCGATCGACTCAATGGAGCAATTGTCGAGTACAGAAGCCGGTGCGATATTGTTCACGGGAGTAGGCCCGAAAACCCCCATCGACACATCGGTGGGGCAGCTGATCGTCGGTGGCTCAGGGTCAACCGGCGTAATCAAACCCGGCATAGCCTCCACCATAAGATCGTTCCCCATTGGATCAATCGCAGCAATTGCCGTCGGATTGTCCGTAAATTCCACCAATGTTGCCGGCCCGCCAATCCGGGAAAAAGCAACTTTGAACAAAACAGTGGTATCCGGCAGAGTAAGACCGCCAATTGTCGTCCAGGAAAACGTGAAATCGCCCTGGCTCAGAAAAGAGGTGGTGTCAAAACCTATACCGCTAAAAGCCGGGTTAATCTCGGTGATGTACGCATAGTCGAGGTGCGCAGCATTCCAGGAAAAGGTAAACTGCAACCCGGCTACATCATTAAAGTTGTACACCCGAACCGGAATCAAAAACGTGTCCACATCATGGCATGGAACAGTTAAAGAATCAGCTTTCAGGAGCACTGCCTGGCCGCGCAGCAACGCTGCAGGTGCGAACAGTGCGGTTAAAAAGAATAGGATTATTAGTTTATCTCTCATGGTTGAAAAAGTCATGCGGTGGGATGCTTAATTTGAGCGTTTATGGTTAAAAGGTTATGGTTAGAAGGTTTCTGGTTGGAGGGTTCCTGGTTAGGAGGTTTCCGGACAAAGGTACCTGTTGATCAGTAACCTTTTCTCCCGGAAACCTCCAAACCCCAAACCTTCTAACCCTCTAACCTTTTATCCTAATCAATCAAAATCATCTTCTTCCGGTCACTGTTTGTGGCGGTTTCCAGTTCGTACCAATAGACGCCCGGGCCACCCAATTCATCCTTGCGGAGTTCAATTGCATTGAATCCCTGCGCAAAGTTTCCAACTACAGTTTTGGCCAAACGACCGTCCATGCTGAATACACGCAACACGGCGCGGCCCGGTTGGGGCAGGCGGAAACTAATCGTCGTCTGCTCGCGGAACGGGTTCGGACGGTTCTGATACAGTTCAAAACTACCCTGACCCAGGGTCGGATTGCTCGTCGATTGTCCAAAGACAAACTCAATGTCCATGAAATTCCCGTCGGCATCCAAAGCCGCTGCACTGGTGACAGCCGAACTCGGACGCAACACCTGTGCCAGCGCCGGGCTGCTGCCCAAAGCGCGGAAGGTCAGCGTAAACAACACTTCGCCTTCTGCCAGGGTAAGGGCTTCGCTGTTCACCCAAAGAGTGGTCAGTTGGCCATTGTCCAAATGTGCTGCGCCAAAGTTGTTGAGTCCCAGATTGGGCAGTGCACCCGGCTGAATATCCTCCAGTTCAAACAGGTTTGGATCAAACTCAATGGTCATCTGGTAGGCTTGCCGCTGGGTAAAGCCGCTGGCCTTAAACGGAATCGTTATCAGAGAGCCCGCTTTCACCACCTGTTCGTCGATATGGAAGCGGAAAACATCGCCGCCGCGGTCCTGAATATCGCTGATGATATTGTTGACCGGAGCATTGCCGGTCACATCGCCAATCCGTACGGCGTACCAGTCCAAAATCGAATCCTGACAGCAGTCAAAACTGGATGACAGCGGGTAAGGCGCACTCAATGGATCAGGCGTCGGGAATTGATAAGGCACCGGGATAAACTTCCAGTCCGGCGCACCATTGGAATAATGCTGAACTGTGCCCAGGATCAGTTGCTGCACCAGCAGGTAATCCGGAAGGTCCACTTTGTTGTTTCCATTCACGTCGCCGGCCACGTATTGATACGGGTTTTGCAACATGATTACGGAAGCCGCGTGATTCTGGATCGCCAACAAGTCGCCTACGTTGATGCCCTGGCTGAAGTTGGACGTTACCGTTTTCGACGGTGTGATCGTACCGGTGGTGTTAAACGGCAGGGAGAACGCATAGGTGCCCGGCACATCAGTCACTACAGAACCCGAGGCGCCACCGCCCAATGTCACCGTTACACCCGGAACCGGCGTACCGGCGCCTGCCCAGATCTTGATCAAACCGGTAAGTTCGATGTCATCCACCGCTACTGTGTCGATGGTAACCATCCCGTTCACCAACGTGGCCATGGTGCCCACCGGAATACCGGAAGAATCCTGTTGGAAACTCAACACCGCCGGAGTGCCGTCAATGGTAACCGGACTGGTGGAGCCCACCGGTGCACTGGTCAGTTGAACATCCAGGTAGAAAATCACAGAGCCGTTCGGTAAAGTAAGCGGCGTACCGCTGCTACCGACCCAGAATACGGTCAGGTTGTTGCCCACCATATTCAGTGTTGGCGGATTTGGCAACACGCCGGCATCCGTACCGCCCAGAATGGTTCCTACCACATTATTTGTCACATGCATGCTGAAGGAGAAGCCCAGCATGTTATTGAAGTTATCCACAGTAACCGGCACCTGCACAATTTGGCCCTGCGCACCGGAAACATTACCGGCAGAAATGGTCAGTTTAACACCCGGCGCAACTACGGCAGTATCCGTTTGCACACATCCGGTACCGCTGTCCGTTACCGTTACAATATAGGTTCCGGCACTTAAGCCATCCACAAAGGACGTGTCGGCGCCGTTATTCCATTCAAACATAAACATACCCGAACCGCCGGTAGCTACTGCCGTTACCGTGCCGTCGTCGGCGCCGAAATAGCTCTCAGCCGTGCCCGAAGCCGTCAGGTTGAACCCGGCGCCGTTGCCCAACGTCACCTCAACGTTCACCGTACAGGTGTTCGAGTTGCCGTATGGGTCAACAACGGTGAGCATCACCGGTTGTACGCCCAGATCGGCGCAATCAAAGGTGGCTACATCCAGGAACATGGTATCGATACCGCAGTTATCCGTACTACCCAGGTTAATATCGTCGGCCTGAATAGTAGCGCTACCATCGGTACCGAGGGAGATCACTACATTATTGTTACAGATTGCCGTCGGTTTGCTGTTGTCCACTACAATTACCAATACCGAATCCATACCTTCATTACCGCAAGGATCGGTTGCCATAAACCGGATCATGTAAGAGCCCACCTCGTAATTTCCACTGGCATCCAGCGAGTCGTTGCCGTGTGGCGCATCGTTGAGCACAACCAGTTCATCTACCGGCGCACAATCCACAATGTATTGCGCCACATTCAGCGAAACCGGAACGAGACAGTTGTTATTCGCCGGGAAACTGGCCGACATTACAACCAGGGTGTCCGGCAGACCCGGGAATTGGGGGCCCTCATCATCCACAACGGTAATATTGTTGGTGTGTGTTTCTACATTTCCGCAATCGTCCACGGCAGTCCGCGTACGGGCAATGGTGTAACTGTATTTCCCACAAAGTCCGGGCGCAATATCCACCGTATCCTGTACCAATGTGACTCCTACGCTATCGGTACAATTATCGGAAGCGGTGATCATCAACGGGTCGGAAAGGTTTTCACTGCAGGAAATGGTGATATCCACCGGATACTGGGAAAGCGCCGGGGCAATCGTATCGATCACGCTGAACGTTTGCACGCAAACCGCCGTATTGCCGGCCAGGTCTACTGCAGTCCAGGTGCGTTCAACCAGGTAACAAAACTGGTCGGTTGTATCGGACACCAAGGTGTCGGCATACGAGATCGTTATATTGTCCGGACAGTTATCGTCGGCCAAGGCCGTGCCGTATACCTGTGTCGAAAGTGTATCGGAGCAAACAACCGTTTGATCGGACGGGCAAAGCGTAATGGTCGGGTCAACATTGTCCTGAATGACGATAAAGGTTTCACACATAGACATGTTTCCTGCAACATCCCGTACGAATAATTTAACCGGGTGCTGTGTCACGCCATCGGCATCGTCACAATCATAGGTCAGGGTATTGCTCGGCGGATTCAACGGGTTTTTATCCAAGCGCTGAATTTTCAAATCAAGCGTGCCCGAACAGTTGTCGTAGCTGTTGTTGTTAAACTGGGCAACATTCACCATAACGGTGCCCGAGGGCTGCAATGCCGCGCTGACTCCGTTGATACAAACAGCCGTGGGCGGTGTGCCGTCTTTCACAACAACCGTCACCACATAAGTCGAAGAGTTGCCGGAAATATCGGTGGCCGTAAATACGACGGTGTGCGTACCTACCGTAAAAATTGCGCTCAGGTTGCCTCCATCGGTCGGTTCCTTGCTGTTGGTCACCGACAGGTCGGCGCCGGTTGCGCAATCCAATACAAACGGCAGAATATTAATATTCACCGTGTCGTCACAAGTTTCCCGGTCCGGGTCTGTCGTAACCATGACCATCGTCGGCGCACCGGAGAAAACCGGCTTCTGGGTATCGACAACGGTGATTTTTTGCGTTGCCGTCGTCATGTTTCCGGATGGGTCCGTGACAGACCAGGTCCGCGTGATCATGTAGTTGTATTTCGCAATGCCGCCGGAAGTATCCTGCGTGGAAACTTCAGTCGACGCGATCATTGCCGTGCCGGCGCAAGCATCCGTAGACGTAAGCTGAACCGCAGCCGGGATAGGATCGCACGCCTGAATGGTCACGTTTGCCGGAGGCGCAGAAAGTACGGGCGGGGTAATGTCTTTCACGGTCACGGAAGTCGTGCAGGTCGCCGGGTTGTTCTTCGGGTCGCGCACCGTGAGGGTAACTGTTGTCGGGCTCGGACCTGCATTGGCGCAGCTCAGCGTATCCGGACTCACGCTGAAGGTGAGCGGGCCGCAATCGTTCGGATCAAGACTGCCGTTGTTCACCTGTGCCGGCGCAATGCCCACTTTACCGGTCACCGGATCAAGATTGAGCGTGAGGTTGGGCACACAAATGGCCACCGGCGGGAAAATATCCACCAATACGGTGATATTCTGCGGCTGGGTGCTGATGTTACCGTTGCCGTCGTTGTACACCCAGGTGATGACATAGTTGCCGGGGTTGAGCTGGTATGCCGGCGGGTTGGTGTTCAGGAAGGTACCTACCGGGGTCGATGGCGTTGCAAAAATCGTATCGGCATCCGGGTTGCACGGGTCGAGCGCCGTTGGCGCAAAGACGATCAGGGTACCGCAAGAGTCGATCAGCGCGGGCAGGTTGGCTACCGTCGGGATCGGGGCATCGCCATCTTCCAGCGTTACGGTAAACGTACAGGTCGAGCTATTATACCCCTCGTCTCCGGTAATCGTCACCATGAATGTATTTCCGGAGGCCGGCGGGTTTGGAGAAAATATGGAACCAAGCGTCGTGCCTGCCGGGATGCTTTGAGTGAGCATGACATTCGACGGACAGTTGTCCGAAACCTGCACCAGATTCGTGTAATCAGGCACTTGCGCAGTCGGACAGGTAGCGGCCAAAATCTGGTTCGGCGGACAGGTCAGGGCAGGCGCCTGCGTATCTTCTACTTCCACCGTAAACGAGCAGGTGCTTGTGTTGCCGGAAGCATCGGTGGCGATATAACTTACTGTTGTGATCCCTACCGGGAACTGCGCGGTCGGGAACACCTGGAAGGAGGCTACAGCATTGTAATTGAACGGATTGCTCAGGTTCAACGAAGCCGATACCGTCGGGTTATCGATACTCTCGACTACGGTAAAGTTCTGGCAGTCGGAAATATCCATAAACCCAAAATTCGGGCGTGCCCAGGAATACAGGTTGGAGCAGTTGCCCGTAGTATTGGGCAGTACCACCACTTTCCCACAATTGCTGGAATAGCCGGGCGAAAATTGTGGTGCATGCGCATCCAGTACAGTCACGGCAACAGTTTGAGAAGCGCTGTTTCCACAGGCATCGTAAACCGTCCAGTTAACAACGGTGGTACCGATCGGGAATGCCCCGAAGGGGATACTGCTGCCCGGCGTCGGTATTGTCACATCGACATAGCCATAGGACGGCGTCGGGTAGTCTACCGTATAGAAAATATCAAATTGGCCAAAAACAGTTGTGCAGTTATCTGAAATACTGTCTTGCGTCAATTTAAGATCGAGCGGTGAATCGCAATCAACCGGACTGTCCGTGTTGATGACAATAGCGTTTTGAATGTTGAATGTTGGGTTTTCCACGTCTTCAACAAAGATCGAATGTGTAACGACCACGCTGTTGCCGGAAGCATCTGTTGCCTGCCAGCTGCGAATAATGGTGAATTCATTCGGACAGCTGCCGTTGATAAAACCATCGGCCAGCAACACCACGTCGGGGTCGGAATCACAGTTGTCAGAAACACCGGAGAATGTCCCCGTGTTTGCCGGCGCCGTAGACTCGTCGCAATTGATCGTAATATTTGCCGGCGGAGTTATCGACGGCGGAGTGATGTCTTTTACCAAAACAATCTGCGTACAAGTTGCCGTATTACCGGCAGCGTCGGTCACTTGAAGTGTCAGTACCCGGTTGCCCAACAAAGAGCAATCAAAATTAAACGTCGGCCCAAACGCACTGCCGTCTACCGAGATATCGTAATCGAGCGGGCAAAGCGGGTAGGTATTATCGGTACTGCCGTTATTAACAGTTGTAGCATCGAGCAGAGCGTTACCGGTGTTATCCAAATTAATCGGAGAAACGTTTGTGCACAACGCAACCGGCGGGATCAAATCCTGCACGGTGATCGTGGCAACGCAAGTGGCCGTATTGCCCGAGCCGTCGGTAATTTGCAGCGTATAGTTGTTGTTGCCGAGGTTGTCACAATCATAAGTGACCGAGGGCGAGGTAAAGGTGAAAAAGCAGTTGTCGGTGCTCAGGTTGTTCACCTGGGGCGCGTTCACTGTTACCACACCGGAAGCATTCAACGATACGGTAATATCCTTACAATTGGCCACCGGTGCTTGCGTATCTACCACCACCACATTAAACGTGTGCGTCGTAGCATTACCCACGCCATCAAGCGCAGTATAGGTTACCGTGGTGGTACCGAAATTGAAAAAGGAGCCCGGCGTATGGGTAGCCGAAACCGTTACCGGATTGGTACAGGCGTCAGTAAAGGTCGGCACAACCCAACTGACCTGTGCCTGGCAACCGCCAATATTTGCATTCATGGAAATTGTCGAGTTCGGCGCCTGGCCAGTTCCCGTCCACATCGGCGGTGTATTGTCGGTCACATTAATGGAGAAGTTACAAACGGCGTTGTTGCCGCTGGCATCTTTCACAGTATAGGTCACCGTGGTCACACCTTTATTAAAGGCGGTAGCCGGTGGCACCGAACCCGTACCCGAGCCGGTGGTTACACCGCTGAGTTGCCAGTTGACCATTGTCACGCCGCAATTGTCGATATATTGTCCGGCAATCAGCGGCGTCATCATAGCTTCCGACAGCCCGATATTGGCAATATTGTCGGCTGTGCAGCCATTATTTGTCGTTACGGTTTTATTGCCCGGGCAAAGGATTTGCGGCGCAATATTGTCGACCACAGCGATGGTGGCGGTACAGGTTGCCGAATTGCTGTTGGCATCTTCAGCCGTCAGCGTCACCATTGAATTGCCGACCAAAACCGAGAGGTCGTTACAATCGAACATGGATTGACTCAGGTACAGGGTGTCGAGGTTGCAATTATCAAAAGAGCCGTCGTCCACCATTGCCGTCGTGAGTATCGCCTGCCCCATGGCATCAACCGGCAGGGTAATTATCCCGGGCTTACATTTAGCGGTGGGTGCAATATTTTCTTTTACAATAACAATGATAAACTCCGTGGTATCATTGCCCATATCATCCGACCAGGTGTAGGGGATTTTCGTTTCTCCTACCGGGAATGTCAGCGTAGCAGCCGAGCCGGACAGCATCATGCGACCGGTAACCGGGTTAAAAGGCGGCAAACCATTCAGGAAAGCCGGATCAACTACACCATTCACAATTGCAGGACCCTCCGTCAGGGAAACCATGCCACAATCCATCGAAGAGTACACTCCAGTACCCGGGTACTCATAGGTAACGGTTGCCGAGCAATCACCCAATGTAACATTGACCATAATCACCTTGCCAGAGTCGGGTACGGTCGGCGGAGTAACGTCATTAACCATAAGCGTGAAGGAACAGGTAGCTGTATTGCTGTGTACATCTTCAGCTTCCCATTCTATGGTGTGAGAGCCAATACTAAACGCAGTACCCATCAAGGTCGTGCCGCCAACACCCGGTTGGTTGTTGGTGATCATTCCGATGGCGCAGTTGTCAGATTGGGTGGCGATATCCAGTTCAGAGCCGGTCGCAACATATTCGCAGGTAACCGGATCAGCAGCCACGGAAAAATCAGCCGGGCAGGTGATCGCCGGCGGTTCGTTATCCGTCACCGTCACCGTAAACGTACAGGTGGCGGTATTCGCCGAAGCATCGGTAGCCGTGGCCGTCACGACCGTCATCCCCACCGGAAAGGCTGTTCCGGCATTTTGGCTGTAACCAACCGTGACGCCCGGACAATTGTCCGT
The DNA here is from genome assembly GCA_016716135.1 of Lewinellaceae bacterium. GTDB lineage: Bacteria > Bacteroidota > Bacteroidia > Chitinophagales > Saprospiraceae > M3007. The sequence continues at coordinate 201,148 of JADJWX010000007.1, forward strand.
GGCCGTAGCAGCCGGGTAATTTACCACAGCATTGCATACGCCCGGATCATTGTTTACATTTTGGTCGACAGGGCAATTGATCACCGGCACTTCATCATCCACCACAGTAACCGTAGCTGTGATAACTTCAGGCATCAGATGGTTGGGATCGGCCAGATCGTCATAGATCCGGTACGTTACCAGGGTAGTCCCCACATTGAAGGTATCCTGGCTGGCGTCAAAAAAATTGGAACTCGCGTCATTCGGGGGAATCGTGATAAACGATCCCCGCGCATTCGTTTCAGCCCGGGTGGTCGCACCACTCAGCTGCCAGGTCACTGTCAGCGAATCCAGGCAATTATCCTGAAAATCATTCGGGATGGAAGGGGGGGCGTTGCTACCGAAAATAGCAATTTGCACCGGCATACCCACGCCACCACAACTCTGCACATCGTATACGTTCGAGACCGCACAAGGGGGCGGCGGCGGGAAAAAATTACAGGGGAAAAGAGCGCTCCAGGATGTATTTACCGTGACCACGCCAAGATCGGCAGCACCCGCCAGCGGCAGGATGTTGTCGATGATGTTGATTTTAAGTTCAACGATGGTAGCCCCGGGTCCATTATCATCGCCGATTAACGGCAAACCGCCGACGCGCACATACCAGGTTTGTTGTGACCCGACATCGCTGCAATCGAACGAAATCGGAGTATTGACATAAGATGCCAGCACGCCCGGCGTCTGGCTGAGCCAGTAATCGCAGGCGGCGTCTTTTACAAAACTGTTTGCATTAAGCACTGCATTGGTCAAATTGACAGAACCGCCATCATCCAAAAAAAGATTGATGGTAACCGGACCTGTAGGGGCAGAGACAAAATCTTCGCATTGCGCACGAGCGCTTTGTGCGGCAAATAGGCACACAAGTGTCGCCACCGCCAGCGCCAGACGGCGCGGAGTTGTCGAGCTGTTCATGGTAAATAAGTTAGATGAGAAGGGAAATAAAAAAACGGGAAGGATTCTGAAGAAGCGTACTATTCTCTTCATTAAAGCGATCGGTTTGGAATGATAGATGTTGTTTACAATAGATTTCGTACCAGTTAAAAAACAGACTGTACTGGAGACTATTGTGGGAACCGGTTATATACGAAACCGACCGATGGCAGCGATTAAAGGATTAAAAAAACGGCACAAGTTTACGGCGAAATGTCCGAACCATTCAAACTTAATTTCATGTCACTTTTAGTCACTTTCCCAATAAATCACTGAAAACAAGCGCATTAAGCATACTTAGAGTTTTCCAATGAATCATGAATCACGACAAAAACAGGAACCAAAACATTTGGTAAATACCGTTCTGTCGTACAGGTGCCAAAAACCATACCAATTTGAAGGTACCTTTCAATTAAGTATAAATTTTCATGTTTTTTGCCGTAGGGGCGACCCTTGCGGTCGCCCCTGCAACACCTCGGGAATTGTCCCCCTGGTTCAGGTAAGCGGTCAAACTAACCGTACTTCTTTGCCCAAAGGTTTCTGTATCGCAGATTTGTACCTTTGTTCAATGGGAAAAAAGAAGCACAAGAAAATCCGGAAAAAAGGGTTGCCCCCCGGTAGCCTGATATACACCGGGCACCATGAAGATAGCCCGGCCAGTGTTTTTTCCGTCTGGTACACCAACGAAGCATACCATGCCCGGGAAAGCTACGCCCCGGAATGGCTCCAACAACAAGACGGTATCCAATGGGTCGACGTTCGCGGCCTGACCGATACGGCACTGGTGGAAAAGATTGGCCAGGACTTCCAACTCCACCACCTCGCGCTGGAAGATGTCCTGAACACCCAACAACGCGCCAAACTGGAAGAGTACGACAACAGCCTGTTTTTCATTTTGCACAACCTGCGCCTCGACAAGGAATCGTTTGAATTGCAAAGCGAACAGATTGGCGTGTTCCTGGGCGAAAATTTTGTCATCTCTTTTCAGGAAGACTCCGACGACACCCTCCATTTCGTCCGCAAACGCGCCTTGGAAGGGCAGGGGCGCCTGCGCAAACGCAGCTGCGATTACCTGTTCTACGCCATTCTGGATACCATTGTTGATCACTATTTCGGGGTGCTGGACGAATTGGATACGACAATCCAGGAACTCGAAGCCGAATTGCATGCCGATGGCGCCAGGGCCAATTTGAAAGACCGGATTTATGACCTCAAACGGAACAATAACCGGCTCCGGCATTTCATCCTGCCACTCCGCGATGCCACCAACCGCCTCTACCGCAGCGATTGCCTGCTCATCCAGGAGGTCAACCGACCGTACCTGCGCGACCTGACCGACCACGTCAGCCAAATTTTCGACAGCGCGGAATTCGCCCGCGAACAACTCTCCGAAATCGCCGGCCACTATCAGGCCGAAATCGGCAACCGACTCAACGATGTCATGCGCCTGCTTACCATCATCAGCACCATTTTTATCCCGCTTTCCTTTATCGCCGGCGTCTATGGCATGAACTTCGAGCACATGCCCGAACTACATTGGCAAAACGGCTATTTTATCGCACTCGGAATTATGCTCGCCATCACCCTCACGATGCTGACCTACTTTCGGCGCAATAAATGGCTGTGACGAGTGCGGAATTTCGAGTGCGGAGTACGGAGTAGTGCACCATTTTGCTGGATGTAGTTAGGCGCTATTTTGTAAATTTTAATAAAGCAATGAATTTTTATTCATCGAAATGGTGAACCACTCCGCACTCGAAACTCCGCATTCCGTATTCGCTAATACACCACCGGTGTCGCCATCTGATAAAACATAAACGCCAGCATGTCGGCTGCCTCTTCGAGCAGTTTGCTGGTGGGTTTGCCCGCGCCGTGGCCGGCACTGGTTTCAATGCGGATCAACACCGGATTTTCACCCTGCTGGTGCGCCTGGAGCGCTGCGGCATATTTGAACGAATGCGCCGGCACCACCCGGTCGTCGTGGTCGGCGGTGGTAATCATGGTTGCCGGGTAGGCCGTGTTTTTCACATTGTGCAACGGTGAATATTTGATCAGGCAGGGATATTCCGTTTCCACATCGCTGCGGCCGTAGTCGATCGCCCAGGCATAGCCGATGGTAAATTTGTGGTACCGCAACATATCCAACACTCCAACCCGCGGAAAACAAACCCCAAACAAATCAGGCCGCTGTGTCATGCAGGCGCCGACGAGCAAACCGCCGTTTGAACCGCCTTCAATGGCCAAACGCCCCGGCGAGCTGTATTTTTTTTCAACCAAAAACTCTGCGGCAGCAATAAAGTCGTCAAACACATTTTGCTTATCGCATTTGGTGCCGGCCTTATGCCATTTTTCCCCAAACTCGCCGCCGCCGCGAATATTGGCCACGGCGTAAATACCATTATTTTCAAGTAAGGCCGCCCGCGATGCGGAAAAACCAGGCGTGAGCGAAATATTGAATCCGCCGTAGCCGTACAACAGGGTTGGATTTTGCCCGTCCAGGGCAATATTCTTTTTCCGGGTAATGAACATAGGCACCTTGGTGCCGTCTTTGCTGGTAAACCAAACCTGCTCGGTCGTGAAAGCATCGGAATTAAAATCCAGCTTGGGCGCCTTAAAAATCGAGGTTTCCAACGATGCCATGTCGAGCGCATAAATCGTCGACGGCCGCAAATACGATTGAAACGAGAAAAAAGCCTGTTGGTCTTCCCGTTCTCCGCGAACAGCCGATACTGTGCCGATTTCAGGCAGAGCGATTTCCTTAAGCGGCTTTCCCTCCAGATCAAACACCCGCAAGGCGTTGGATGCATTGTGCAAATAACTGCACACAATTTTTTCACCGCACACCACGGCACTTTCCAGCACATCATCTTTGTTTTCCGCAATGACCGTTTGCCAATTTGCTGCGGCAGGTTGTGCCATGTTGATGCGGATCAGCTGCTGGTTGGGGGCGTTGTGGTTCGTACGCACCAGCAGTTGGTCGCCGATATTTTCCACCACGGTAAACTCATGGTCAAACTTGGTATAAATTGGCACAAACGCCGAGTTGGGTTTGCTCAGGTCTTTGATGTACAGCATGTTACCACTGGTGCTTTCGGCGCCGTAGAGGCACAGGAAGCGCTCATCGTCGGTAGTGGCGGCATTAAAATAATAATTCGGGTGCGCCCGGTCGCTGTACACGAGTTTGTCGGCCGACTGGTCCGTGCCAAGGGCGTGAAAATAGATGGCGCTGGCCTGGTTGGCGCCTTTGAGTTTGTCGCCTGCGCTGGGTTCCGGGTACCGGGTGTAATAAAAACCGTTGCCGGCCCATCCGATATTGGTAAACTTTGCCCACTGCACCTTGTCGGTCAATTGTTCGCCTTTTTCGAGGTCGCGCACCAAAATAGTACGCCAGTCCGATCCCCCTTCGGATATGCCGTAGGCCAGGTAGCGGCCGTCTTTCGAAAAACTGTATTCCTGCAAAGAAGTGGTACCGTCGGCGCTGAACGTATTCGGATCGAGCACCATTTCCGGCTCGCCTTCCAGCGTTTGCTGCCGGTACAAAACACTTTGATTTTGCAGGCCGCTGTTTTTGAAAAAATAATAAACACCTGCCTTTTTAAACGGAGTGCCGTATTTTTCAAAATCCCAGATCGCCTCCAGCCGGTCTTTGATTTTTCCCCGGAAAGGAATTTGTTCCAGGTAGCCAAAAGTCACTTTGTTCTGGGCTTGCACCCAGCTTTTGGTTTCGTCGCTCTGGTCGTCTTCGAGCCAGCGGTAGGGGTCATTGATCGTGTCGCCAAAATAAACATCCGTCACAGCGGCATCCTGGCGGGTGTCGGGATAGGTAACCGGGATTTTTTTATAGTCCATGGATTGTGTTTTGGTTCCGGCGTCGCCGGCAGGGCCACAGGAAGCAGCCAGCAACAAGGACGAGAGGTACCAACAAATTTTAAAATTAGACGTTCGCATCGTTAGAAACTTTATGAAAATTACTTTTGCGGGCGCAAATTAGCGCCTCTGGGTAAAACACGCAGTCTAAAATCGCCGGACGGCTATTGCACAGTTATGAAGAACAAACTTTTCCAGTTCATCCTGTTGAACCTACTCGCATGGAGCGGCTTGCCGGGCCTGTTTGCACAAAACCCTGAACTTCCAGGTCTCGATCCCCTGCCCGATAATCTTGACAGCCTGCCCGAATACACGGTAAAATCATTTGCCCGCAACCTGGCCAATCAGGCACTCGACATACAGGCGGTTTTTGACCGGCAAGCCGGCCGCACTACCCTGGAACGCGAAGTGCTTGAAGCCCAAATGGCCGCCTCCAAAGCCGACACCCTGGCAACGAAGGAAGAACGCGAGGCCATTGCCAAAGCGCTGAAAGCCGCTAAAAGCGCCGAAAAAAATGCCCTGAAACAACAAAAAAAAGCAATAAAACCCGTCGAACTGGTGCTTGAAGTTGCTGAACTGGACTCCGCCGATTTGCGGAAAAATTTGCCGAAGGCGTATAAAAAACTGGCCGCGCTGTTGCCGGAACCGGAGCAAGCCGCCGAAACACCCATTGCCGATGTGATTGGCGTGCCGGCTGCCGACCCTGAAATTGTGGTTGTTGAAACAGCAGAGATGCCGGATTCGACCTTGCAGGAAACCGGCCTGGAAATGCCCGAACAAACGCAGTCGAAAAAACAAAAAAAACAACGCGCCAGCCGCCCCACGATCAAAACCTACGACCCGGCCGCCGATGTGATGCGCAATCCCCCACCCCGCCCCTGCGTACTCACGCTCGATACCCGCGACGCCTTTTCCGGCGAACTGCGGCGCGAAACGGGTCAGGAGGAAATTTTTCGTTTCACCAATCCTTCGCTTAAAACTTATTTCACAGACCGCGATCACATAATTTGCCGTGCGTCGCTGGCCTCCAACAGCGGCACCTACCTGCTGCAGCTACAATTTACCATCAACGATGTAAACGCACAGCGCGCCTTCGGCAACCTGCCGCGCAACGGCGTGGCCATCCTCCGGCTGTTCGACGGCGAAACCTACACCCTGTACAACCTGCGCGCCGACGAGGGCAAAGCCAGCGAAGACAAAAAGCAGTTTACATTCACCGGCCAGTACGTGGTGGATCCGGGCATGCTGAAAAAACTCCGGAAAACCTTGCTCGACAAAATCCGCATCGCCTGGAGTACCGGCTACGAGGATTACGATGTGCACAATGTCGACTTCCTGCAGCGTCACATGGATTGCTTACAAAAAGACTAATGCCGGACCCGAAGCAGATATTGATCCGCAAAAACTGCCCCCTTGGGCCGTACAACACCTTTGGCATTGCTGCGCATGCCGCCCGGTTCACCGACGTCTATTCCACCGACGAACTCCGCGCCGCACTCAAGGTGCAAACGCAACCGTTGCTGATCCTGGGGGGCGGCAGTAATATTTTGTTTACCCGCGACTGGCCCGGCATGGTCATCCGCAACTGTATACCGGGCATGGCGGTAGTCCGGCAGTTTAAAAACCGGCTGTGGGTGCGTGTTGGCGGCGGTGTGGTTTGGCACGACTTTGTGCTGTGGGCAGTCGGCAAGGGTTACGGCGGTATCGAAAACCTCAGCCTGATCCCGGGCTCGGTAGGCGCCGCGCCGGTGCAAAACATCGGGGCCTATGGCGTTGAGTTGAAAGATGTGTTTGTCGAACTGGAAGCTATCGAACTTGCCACCGGCAAACGTTTCCGTTTCAGCCGCCCCGATTGCCGTTTCGGCTACCGCGACAGTATTTTCAAAGGGCCGGAAAAAGGCCGGTTTTGCATCACCTCGGTCACGTTTTCCCTGACAAAACAACAGCACCGCCTGAATACCCGCTACGGCGATATCGCCAAAACGCTGGAGGCTATGGGCATTCACAAACCGGCTATTGCCGACATCAGCGCTGCCGTGATCCGTATCCGGTCGTCCAAACTCCCCGACCCGGCGCAGCTCGGCAACTGCGGCAGTTTTTTTAAAAACCCGGAAGTGGCGCGTACCGTTTTGGAAAAAATCCAAACGGTTGAACCGGAGGTACCGCACTACAATTTACCGGACGGCCGGGTAAAAATTCCGGCAGGCTGGCTGATCCAGCAATGCGGCTGGAAGGGAAAACGCGTGGGAAATACCGGTTGTTATGAAAAGCAAGCCCTGGTGCTGGTCAACTATGGCGGCGCCACTGGCGCGGAGGTTAAAAACCTGGCATTTGCCATTATTGATTCTGTAGAAAAAAAGTTTGGGATTCGGCTGGAGCCGGAAGTTAATATGCTTTGAATTTTGTACACCACGGAGGCATGGAGGACACGGAGTTTGTTTTTCAAAAATGGGATTATCCGTGTCCTCCATGCCTCCGTGGTGTAATTAAAAAAGCCATCCCGTCTTTCCGACAGAATGGCACAACATAACCATGAAAACAATTAACCAATCAAATGCTAAGCTCTTTATGGTATTTGTTTTCAAAAAACCGTGCCAAAACGGGCTCAGCCCACGGGCTTTAATGTTAAAGCGCCTGAAAATGTCTCCGGCTTGTCTGTAAGAATTTTGTTATTCGTTGCGACGTGCTATTGAGGAGGCAACATACCAAATAGAACTACCGCGTATCGCGAAGAAAAAATCAACCGTGACACGCATCACTCCACCACACGCACCCGGCGCCCCACCGTGTCGTCCGGCGGCGGAAGTGGCACATCGACCGGTTCCCGCACCGGATTTTCCCGCAGGTAGCGTTCGGGCGGCGGCTGGTAGGGCATCGATTCCGGCGTATACATAAAATACATCCGGGGCGCGCAGCCTTCGAAATACCAGCCGGTAACCAGGTATAAGATGACAAATAGCAGGGCCACGCTGACCCATCCGGGTATCGGTTTGAGCCCCCGTGCTTCCGCAGCAGGCTGGGCCGGCCTGGAAAACTCGTCGAGCGGAAGGCCCAGGCGGCGATGTTCTTCCATCCAATTGCGGCGCAGGCTGATCACGATTTCCTCCAGTTGTTCCACCAGGGCGAGGTATCCGTTTTCATCCGGCTTGAGCCCGGCCAGGGTTTGCGGCGGCCCCAATGGCGTGTAGGATGCCAGGCCGGAAAATTTTTTCCATTGTGAAGGAGAAAGCAGGACCGGATAAACCCGGATCAATTCATCGCCAAGTTTCACATGGCGTTCTACAGCCCGCGGTATTTCTTCCTGTTCGATGTGCGCGGCACTCAGTGAATGGTATGACGTGAGGAACAAATAAATATGCGATTCTTCCAGGTTGTCGAGCATGGCGTCCCACTGGTAGGGCAAAACAGCGCCGGGCAGGGGAATGGGGTTGTGCCAGATGCGCAAAAAATACTTTTGCTTCAAGGGTTGCAACCACTTGAGCAGGGTGTCCAGGTATGGCCTGTCGGCCGGTGCATATGAAATATAAATACGCAGCATAAGCCGGTAAAATCGGGCTACAAACTAAGCTAAAAATCCGGAGAACGGAAAGTTGTCCGTGTTTCAGTTTGACTAACATCAGCTCCCCGTCTGACAAATGTCATCAACCGCAGCTGCCAGATGGCCCGACCTTGCGCCCGGTTTTTAACAACAACTATGGAAATCATTTTTCTCCTCATTCTTATCAGCCTTCTGGTGGCCGCCGGTTTTCTGCTGGCCTATTTGTGGGCTGCCAAATCCGGTCAGTTTGACGACGATTACACACCTTCCGTACGAATGCTCTTCGACAACGAACTCGTTGAACCGGAGGCCGGCACTGAAGAGCAAACATCAAAATAATACAAACCTGCAACGCTGTACGAACAACTTATGAGCCGTATCGAACAATTTCAGTATGACAACCGCATTGTGCGGGCCTTTGGAATGGCTGCCTTTATTTGGGGATTGGTTGGGATGCTGGTCGGGCTGATCCTGGCCTTCGAGCTGATTTACCCCTCCCTCAACCTGAGCCAACTGGGCATTCCATACCTGTCCTTCGGGCGCCTTCGCCCGCTACACACCAATGCCGTGATTTTTGCCTTTGTAGGCAACGGTATTTTCATGGGCGTGTATTACTCCCTGCAACGCCTGCTCAAGGCCCGGATGCTCAGCGACACCTTGTCGTGGATCCATTTCTGGAGCTGGCAGGTGGTTATTCTTTGTGCTGCCCTGACGCTGCCCCTGGGCATTACCACCAGCAGCGAATATGCCGAACTGGCCTGGCCGATCGATCTGCTGATCACGGTAGTTTGGGTAATTTTCGGGATCAACATGTTTGGTACTATTATCAAACGCCGGGAAAGCCACTTATACGTGGCTATCTGGTTTTATATCGCCACCTGGATCACCGTAGCGGTATTGCACATTGTGCGCAGCGCCGAACTACCCTACTCCCTGTTGGGCAGTTACCCGGTTTTTGCAGGGGTGCAGGATGCCCTCGTGCAGTGGTGGTACGGCCACAATGCGGTTGCCTTCTTTTTAACAACACCTTACCTCGGCATTATGTACTACTTTTTGCCGAAGGCTGCCAACCGCCCGGTTTATTCCTATAAACTGTCGATCATCCACTTCTGGGCCCTGATTTTCATCTACATCTGGGCCGGACCGCACCACTTGTTGTATTCGTCGCTGCCCGACTGGGTACAGTCGCTCGGCACCGTATTCTCCATCATGCTGATCGCGCCGTCCTGGGGTGGTATGCTCAACGGCTTGCTGACCCTGCGCGGCGCCTGGGACCGGGTGCGGCAGGATCCGGTGTTGAAATTCATGGTAGTTGCCGTCACGGCCTACGGTATGGCCACCTTTGAAGGCCCCATGCTGTCGATCAAAAGTGTCAACGCGATCAGTCACTTTACCGACTGGACGATCGCGCACGTACACGTGGGTGCATTGGGTTGGAACGGCTTCCTCACTTTTGGCGTGTTATACTGGCTCTGGCCGCGCATGTATCGCACCCAATTGTACTCCGTCAAACTCGCCAACATGCACTTCTGGATCGGCACCCTGGGTATTTTGTTTTATGCCATTCCGATGTACTGGGCCGGTTGGACACAGAGCCTGATGTGGAAAGAATTCACGCCGGAAGGCACTCTGGCCTGGGGCAACTTCCTCGACACCGTCACGCAAATCATCCCGATGTATGCCATGCGTGCATTTGGCGGAACGCTCTTTTTTGTAGGCACCTGTATCGGGGTTTACAACCTGTCTAAAACGGCATCGAACGGCAGTTTCCTCGGCAATGAATCCGCCGAAGCGCCGGCTCGCGAACCGAAAATAGCCGCTGTTGCCGGCGAATACTGGCACAAATGGATCGAACGTCGCCCCATTCAAATGCTGCTTTGGAGTGCCATTTTGATCTCTATCGGCGGTATCGTGCAAATCGTGCCGATGGTATTCATTGAAAGCCAGGTACCGGCAATTTCCACAGTGAAACCCTACACCCCGCTCGAGCTTGCCGGCCGCGACATTTACATCCGGGAAGGTTGTGTCGGTTGCCACTCGCAATTGGTGCGTCCGTTCCGCGACGAAACCGTGCGCTACGGCGAATACTCCAAATCGGGCGAGTACATCTTCGACCGGCCATTCCTCTGGGGTAGCAAACGCACCGGTCCGGACCTCCAGCGCGAAGGCGGCAAAAACCTCGACCGCTGGCACTACGACCACATGATCGATCCGCGCGTCACATCGCCCGGTTCCATCATGCCGCAATATCCTTTCCTGGCCGACAATGAACTCGACCTGAGTATGTTGCCTGCAAAAATCAATGCACTGCGCCAACTGGGCACACCCTACCCGAAAGGGTACGAAGACCGCGCCATTGCCGATGCACAGGAACAGGCACAACAAATTGCAAGCCGCTTGAAAGAACAAGGCATTCAGGATGAAGGCATCGCCAACACCGAAATGATGGCAATTATCGCTTACCTGCAACGCCTGGGAACGGATATAAAAGTCAAGGAATGAGGACGATTTTGGATTTTGGATTTACGAATTACGATTGGTTCACCTTTCTGTGTTATATATCGAATACACTTTGTGAAAATTAATAAATGGGCAAGGAACAATCCACCCCGAAAAAGGTGCACCAATCGTAATTCGTAAATCCAAAATCGTAAATCGTCCCAAAAGGTACACTATCACGCAAATACAAAATCACGCCATGTATAAATATCTCCTGCAATCTGTCGAAGGAATTCAGTGGTTCGGAATCACTGCCCTGCTGATTTTTTTCGGCACCTTCTGCTTTGCCCTGATCCGCCTATTTTTTAGTAAAAACAGCCAGCTGGATGAAATTGCCCGCTTGCCGCTGGAAGACTAAGTAACACCTAAGCACATTAAATCTTTTTGAACAATGAAATTCGCCAAATACTTTTTCATTTTTCTCCTGTTGAGCCTGTCCAGCGCTGTGTGGGGGCAATCGGTTGAAGCACAGGCCGGCCAGGGCGCCGACGAATTGCTTCCCAATATTATGTTGTATGTGTTGGGCATTGCAGCGGCGGTGCTGTTCATTGTGGCCATGATCTTTGTGGTAAAAGTGAATCAGTTCCTGTATAAGCGGGTGCTGGACCTTGAAGCGGGCAAATCGGGCGTGCAACTGCCGCAGGAAGCCGAAGCCCGGCAGGTGGAAGCCGACAGCTTCCTGACCAGCCTGCGCAAAAAATACTGGGAAGATGCTGTGCCCATCGAACGCGAACATGAAATCCTTTCGCACCACGACTTTGACGGCATCCGCGAACTGGACAACAGTTTGCCTCCCTGGTGGCTCAATCTTTTTATCCTCACGGTGATCTGGGCGGGATTGTACATGTACTACTACCACTGGGGCGGCAACGGCCCCTCATCGGCCCAGGAATATGAAATTGCCGTGGAGCGCGCCGAAAAAGAACAGGCAATTGCCCTGGCCGGTATGGGCCAGCAAGTGGATGAGTCCAACGTGGAGGTGCTCACGGAAAGTGCTGATTTGTCCGAAGGCGAGCTGATCTTCAAAAATTTATGCGCAGCCTGCCACGGCCAGTCCGGGGAAGGCACCGTAGGGCCGAACATGACCGATGAATACTGGCTGCATGGCGGCGGCATCAAAAATATTTTTAAAACGGTCAAATATGGCGTTCCGGAAAAAGGCATGATCTCCTGGCAATCCCAACTCACCCCGAAGGATATCCAGAAAGTCTCCTCGTACATCCTGACCCTGCAGGGTACCAACCCGCCCAATGGAAAAGATCCGCAAGGTGAAATTTGGGTAGAACCCGTTGCCGCAGACTCCACAGCAGCCCCGGAAGCCGCACCTGAAATCCAATAAGACGCTGAAGTTTAAACCACATTTCATTTAAAGCGCCCGGGGAAAGCAAGCATGATGTTCCCCGGGTGCTGCTTCTAAATCAAAGAACCGCCGGCCATGCGCGACGACGATCAATATAACTGGGACAATATCATCGAGGACACCGAGGAGTACCGCGATCAAATCGCAACGGTTGACCACGAGGGTAAGCGGATTTGGATTTATCCCAAAAAGCCGCAAGGGCGCTATTACAATGCCCGTACCTGGGTAAGCCTTGTTTTTTTGGCCGTTTTTCTGATCATGCCGTTTATCAAGGTAAACGGCGAACAGTTTTTGCTCCTGAATATTCTGGAGCGCAAGTTTGTCTTGTTCGGCCTGCTGTTTACACCACAGGATTTCCACTTGTTTGTCCTGGCCACGCTGACATTTATTGTCTTTATCATTCTTTTTACCGTCGTGTACGGGCGCCTGTTCTGTGGCTGGGTGTGCCCGCAAACGGTTTTTTTGGAAATGTATTTCCGGAAAATCGAATACTGGATCGAAGGCGATGCCAATGCGCAGCGCAGGCTGGATAATGCCCCCTGGACCTCCGAAAAAATCCGGAAAAAAGCCCTCAAGCACAGTATCTTCTTTGCAATCGCCGTGGTGGTGGCCAATTATTTCCTGGCCTATATCATCGGCATGGATACTGTGCTCCAGATTATCCGGGAACCCATGTCGGAGCACTTGGGCGGCTTTGTGGCGATGCTACTATTTTCCGGCGTTTTTTACCTGGTATTTTCCCGCCTGCGGGAGCAGGTCTGTACCACAATCTGTCCGTACGGACGTCTGCAAGACGTTTTGCTGGTAAAAGAATCGATCGTGGTGGCCTACGACTATGTGCGCGGAGAACCGCGCGGAAAGTTGCGCAAGCAAAAAACAGAGGAGGCGCCAACCAACCCTGTTGCCCAAATCCAAACTGCCGTAGGCCAGGCAGCTGCGAAGTCCGAAACTGCCGGAGAAACCACGAAACTTGGCGATTGCATCGACTGCAAACTCTGCATTGCCGTTTGCCCTACCGGCATCGACATCCGGAACGGCACCCAACTCGAATGCGTTAATTGTACTGCCTGCATGGATGCCTGCGATGCCGTGATGGACAAAATTGGCCGGCCACGCGACCTGATCCGATACGATTCCATGACCGGTATAAAAAGCGGCAAACGGAAAATCTTTACACCCAGGGTACTGGCCTACACCGGCGTGCTGATCGCGCTGGTGGTCGTCGATGCCATTCTGATCGCCAACCGGGGTATCGTCGAAACAATTATTCTGCGCTCCCCTGGCCAGACCTACCAGCAAAAAGACGAGACACACCTCACAAACCTCTACACGTTCACGATAATCAATAAATCCACGGAAAACCTCCCGGTCCAACTGCGCCTCGTGTCGCCCGAGGGTAAACTACAAGTGGTTGGCCAGGCGCCCGGTATGCTCGAAAAAGGAGCAAAAAAACAAGGCGCTTTTTTTGTAGAACTTGAAAAAGACGATCTCACCGGCAGAAAAACATCGGTGGTGATAGAAATTCTGTCCGACGGAAAAAAAATCGATGAAGTGGAAACCAGTTTCCTGGGACCAGGAAAACGCAACCGTTGACCAGCCGCAAACACTCAAACGTTCAATCTCTCAATCACTCAAGAATATGAAACTCAACTGGGGAACAGGAATCGCATTGGTTTACGGCTTATTCGCCCTGACCATGGTGGCCGTTGTCGTCAAATCCCGGTCGTACAACCCGGGTTTGGTCGATAAAGACTACTACAAACTGGATCTAAACTACCAGCAACATCTGGCGAAAAAACAAAATGCCGCCCGGCTTAACCAGGGGCTTCAGGTTCGTTTTGATGCAGCCGGACAGGTGATCCGGCTGGAATTTCCACCCAATTTGGGCACACCCGCCGGTTCGGTCAAATGCTTCCGGTCTTCGACCGTAAAAGACGACCGGCTACTTAAAATCGAGGCAAACGCGGACGGCCTGATGGAAATACCCACCGGCGAGTTTGCCCCCGGGCTTTGGAACCTGGAGGTAGACTGGCAGGCGCAGGGCACCGGCTATTTTAACAGCACCCTTGTCACCATAATCCGTGCCTGACCGCTCGTGCTTTGGACTGCGCTCATATTAGGCCTGGCCGGCAGCTTGCACTGTGTAGCCATGTGCGGACCGCTCATGCTTGCCATTCCGTTCAGCAGGCAGGAGCGCTGGCGGCTTATCCGCCAGACGCTCACCTACCAGGCGGGCCGGATCGGGACCTATGCCCTGCTCGGTTTGCTGTTCGGCTTGCTGGGCAAAGGCGTTGCCCTGGCCGGCTTCCAGCAAGCGCTGTCAATATTTTCGGGATTGTTGATCCTTGCCGCCGCATTTTTCGCCGTGGAATGGGAACGCGCCGCACTGAACATACCCGGCATCCGGGCGATGACCCAGTGGACGCAACGTACCATCGGCCGGCTTATGCAGCAACATCCCGGCGGCGCGGCGCTGGGTATCGGGATGCTGAACGGCCTGCTGCCCTGCGGGTTGGTGTACGCCGCCATTGCCGGAGCGATCAGCACGACCAGCGGTTGGCAGGGCAGTGCATTTATGGCCTTGTTTGGCTTGGGTACGCTGCCGCTCCTGCTTCTGGTGATGGGAACCGGCCAGCGATTCAGCCCGGTCTGGCGGAAAAAGTTTCGGCTCGTTCAACCACTCCTCCTCGCCATTGCCGGCATCATGCTGATGTCGCGGGGCTTGCACCTCGACCTTTCGCTGTTCGAGGCGGCGGTGCCAAAGGCAATACCGGATTGCCATTGAAAATTGGCGAATAAAAAATACCAGGACCCCGGGATACAGAAAAAGGTTTTTGTTTTTGCGCCTGCGCAGCTTGTTGAATAAACAATGCGCAGGCTTTTTTGTGTTTTTTCGGAAATTTGGGGCCATTGGTCGCATTTATTACGCCATCTGCTAAAAGACCCTGTCTTTCGCAAGGCATAACTCAAAACTGTACACGAATAATGGTCACTACCAAATCGCTTTTTGCTGCAAAAGGGCTCGATGAACGCAGCCTGGAATTTTTGTCCAATGCCATTGAAAAAAACAACCTGCCCGGGTTTGATTATTTTGAATTCAAACGCGCCGTGATGGCCCTGGAACAAATGGACCTGGATGAAGCCACCTGCTTTAAAAGCGCGTTTGCCACCGCCGCTACCGTCGGCCTTACCAAAGAAAAACTGGTGGAAACAGCAGGATATTACCGCAACGTGCTGCTCAAGGAAAAAGAACAGTTCGACAAAGCCCTGGAAAGCCAAAACGCCACCAAAGTGACGTCTCGTGAACAGGAAATCAAGCGACTGCGCGACCAGATTGAACGCCATAAAGCCGAAATCACACGCCTCCAGGACGAAATGGCCGGTTATCTCAACCAAATCGATCAGGCCGAAACATCGGTTAAGCAGGAAGCGGAAAAACTGGAAAAAACCAAGTCCGCTTTTGAACAAACGCACCAATCGGTGCTTCTACAAATAGAAAAAGATGTGGAGCGCATGCACAAGCATCTGGGATAACCCTCCTGTTCGACAGATCGGCGGTTTCCCACGCAATCAACAGACAGCACATGAATTCTAAATCATTTTGGCAACGCCCGGAAGGGGTCACCGGCGGAATTTTTATCCTGGGCCTGCTGGCCGGAGGAGTGTTTTTGCTCAATAAATTCCTGCCTGTACTGATCAGTCTGGCAGAAAACACCTTGTACCTGGCCGGCATGCTTGGCGCGTTGGCCATGGTAATCTACGTAGTACTTGATCCAAAGGCGCGAAACCTCATCTGGTACATGTACAAATCGGTCATGCGCTGGATCACCGGAATTTTCGTCAATGTAAACCCGATTGCCGTACTCAAGTCGTATATCGAAAACCTGGAAAAAAGCCTGCGCAAACTCAGCAAGCAGATCGGCTCCCTGCGCGGGCAAATGCGCCAGCTCAAAGGCATCATGGAGGGCAACGCTGCTGAAATTCAGAAAAACATGGTGCTCGCCGAGCGCGCCAAAAAACAGGGCGACGAAAAAAACCTGGCCCTCTCCACCCGCAAAGCCGGACGCCTGCAGGATGCCAACAGCAAGTACGATGCGCTGTACCGTAAAATGGAAGTGCTCTATCGGGTACTGACCAAAATGTATGAGAATTCGGAAATCGTGCTGGAAGACACCAAAGACCAGGTGATGCTCAAAGAGCAGGAGTACAAAGCCATCCACGCCAGCCATAACGCGATCCGGTCCGCGCAAAGCATTCTCAGCGGCAACCCCGACCAGCGC
Source organism: Lewinellaceae bacterium (assembly GCA_016716135.1). Taxonomy (GTDB): domain Bacteria; phylum Bacteroidota; class Bacteroidia; order Chitinophagales; family Saprospiraceae; genus M3007. The sequence continues at coordinate 217,661 of JADJWX010000007.1, forward strand.
GCCCTGTTCGATCAGGCCCTGGAACAAATGGCCGACGAAGTCAGCCAAAAAGTCGGGGATATGGAGCGGTTTATGGACACCAGCCGCAACCTGATGGACTCTATCGACCTTCAAAACGGCGTTTTCGAAGAAGAAGGGCTGCAATTGCTCGAACAATGGGAAAATCAAAGCCCGCTGCTCAGCAAGCCGGAAAACAAAAGTTTATCAAAAAAATCGAAGGAAAAAACGCTGGACATCAATACCCCGCCGAAAGAAATCTTGAAGGACGGCGGGGATTACCATCAGCTGTTTGAGTAAAGTGCGGAGTACGGATTGCGGAGTACGGAGTGCGGAGTGCGGATTGCGGATTAGTTCACCATTTCGAAACAGGCAGTTTTTCACCATTCCCAAAATTCAGATGGGGCAATTTAACTCACCCCCTCCCAAATGGTGAACCAATCCGCACTCCGCAATCCGCAATCCCTACTCCCCCCAGCGAAAACTCGTCAGATCCAAACCCGCCAAATCCAGCACCCGGTCCACCACCGTAGCGGCGAGTTCTTCAAAATTTTTCGGCTTGGAATAAAACGACGGCGAGGCCGGACAAATGATCCCGCCGGCTTCCGTCACGGTTTTCATATTGTTGATATGGATCAGGCTGAGCGGCGTATCGCGCGGCACCAGGATCAGGCGACGGCGTTCCTTGAGTACCACATCGGCAGCCCTTGTCAGGAGGTCGTTGCTGATACCCGTCGCGATGCGCGCCAGCGTACCCATCGAGCAGGGGCAGACGATCATGGTATCGTATTGTGCCGAACCGGATGCAAAGGGCGCATAGAAGTCGTTTTTCGCATAAAAATCGAAGGGGTAATCCTCGAAGGCAGCCGGACCGATCTCCAATTCCCAGTTTACTTTGGCATTGTCGGACAACACCACTCCCACCGCGTCCCACTGGTCCGGCATTCGCGCCAGCTTGTCCAGCAGTACTTTGGCATAAATGGAGCCGGAAGAACCGGCAATGGCAACGACGAGTTTTTTCATGCTTTTTTCCGGTAAGGATGTTGTGTTTTTTTATAAAAGTGTACTCGTCCTGCGACTACGAGTCGCAGGACGAGTAGCCAACCCGGCTCAAACGCCCTCCTCCAGGGTCCCGTCTGCATGCCGCGCAAATCGACCCAGGTTGCGATCGTGCACCTGGTCATAGCGCTTCCAGGGCCAGCCGCCGAATTTAGTGGCATGGTAATCGTCAAATGCCTGCTGGATTTCTTCCTTGGTGTTCATCACAAAAGGCCCGTACTGGATCACCAATTCGCCGATTGGCTTGCCCTGCAAAACGAGGATGCGCGCCTCATCGTCGCCGGTGTTCCGGATGTCCATATCCACGGCGGCATTTACCACTGCCGAATGATATTTTTCAACGACTTTTCCGGCCAGGGTAATTTGGTTTCCAGTATAAAAATAAAGTGAACGGTTGACGCCCGCACCCGCCTGTGGCAGTGTGAATACGGCACCGGGTTCCATCCTGAGGTTAAAGACAGCCACCGCGTTGGCCGGGTCGGCGGCCCAGGAGTCGGGCGGCGGCGCGGGCGCGGTGTGCCCCAGCAGTGTACCGGCAATTACTTCCACTTCAGTGTGCTTCCCATTGCCGTCTGAATGCACCGGTTTGGGAATTGTACTGCCCCACAGCATTTTAAAATGCGGTTTGACCATCTTGTTTTTCTTCGGCAGATTAAGCCAGATTTGGAACAATTCCATCGGATTTTCTTCATCCTTGCGCAACAACGGGAACATTTCGGAATGTTGCACGCCGCCGCCGGCAGTCATCCATTGCACATCGCCCTCGCCGTAACGGCCGGAAGCGCCCATGGAATCGGCGTGGTCCACAATGCCTTGCCGGACAACGGTGATCGTTTCGAAACCACGGTGCGGATGCCCCGGAAAACCGGGCACTTTTTTGCCATGGTACATACGCCAGCCGTCTTTTATGATAAAATCGTCGCCCAAATGCCGTCCCTTTAACGAGACGGCGGGACCCAATTCGTCGTTTCCTTGCGGAAATTTGTCTTCATGGTGCACGCAAAACAGGAACGGGTCCAGGGTTTCCCAGCTAAAACCCATGGGCTTTAAACTCAGTACCGGGTCCGGTTCTGGCTCCTCCGGAATGGCAGTCGCCTTCCCCTCCACGGAAAGCTGAACAGCGATAGAAGCCCCAGCGAAAATTTGGTTAGAAAATGGCGACGGTTGGCTTTGTTTGTCTGCATAACAGGTGGTTTTTGATTTAGATCGAAAGTGTAACGGAATAGGTTTCAGTCGGATTTCCGGCCGATTTTACCCGGGCGGCCTTGGTCTGTCCTTCCAATTTTGAAAAAATCGGGCAACCTTTGCAGGATTCGTTTTACCAAAAAAAACATGGGCATGACCAGCAAAATACGCAGCCTTAAACTAAATACCGTTCTTGGGATTTTTGTTCTGGCCGGTGCATTGTTTTCCCTCAGCACCTGCCAGTCCGATTCGCAAACCCGCGGACCGAAAGATGAGGCAGATATAGCCCCACCGGCAAATGCGTTGTTTAAAAAAGTGCCGGCTTCCGAAACCGGCATTGACTTTAAAACCGAAGTGCAGGAGGATTTTTACGACAATATCGTGCTCAATCCAAACTTCTACAACGGCGGCGGGGTCGGGGTCATCGACGTGAACAACGATGGCAACCAGGACCTGTATTTCACCTCAACGACCGGCTCCTGCAAACTCTACCTCAATGGTGGGAATTTTAAATTTACGGATATCACCAATATCGCCGGAGTCGGGGCCCGCGACGGCTTTAAAACCGGTGTGGCCATTGCCGATGTGAACGGCGATGGCTGGCAGGATATTTACGTGTGCCGCAGCGGCCTGCGCCCCGGCGATGCCCGCCGCAACCTCCTGTTTGTCAACAATCAAAACAACACCTTCACCGAAAGTGCCGCCGCTTACGGCGTCGACGATCCCTCGGCCAGCAACTGCAGCAACTTTTTTGACTACGACCTCGACGGCGACCTCGACCTCTACGTGGTTAATTATCCCGTCGACTTTCAACTGGCGCACCGCATGGACCTGATGCAATTGAAAGACGGCACCATCGTACCCAACAAAGCCCCGAAAACGGAATTTGACTCCGACCGGTTTTTCCGCAACAACGGCAACGGCACCTTCACCGACATCACCAAACAGGCCGGCATGCTCAACCGCGCCTTCGGTCTGAGCAGCATCGCCATGGACTGGAACGGCGACCATTGGCCCGACCTGTTGGTGGCCAACGACTACATCGAGCCCGATTTTCTGTATATCAACAACCACGACGGCACGTTCACCGACCAGGCTGAGAAGAGTTTCCGCCACATGTCCAATCATACCATGGGTACCGATGTCACCGATATCAACCTCGACGGCCTGCCCGACCTCCTGGCGTTGGATATGCTCGCCGAAGATTACCAGCGGCAAAAAACCCTGAGCACCATCATGAAGGACGACCGCTACAAAACCCTCACCGACTACGGCTACGGCCACCAGATGATGCGCAACGTACTCCAGTTGAACAACGGCCCCTCCGGCTCCGGCACCGTCCAAACACCGACCTTCAGCGAGATCGGCTGCATGGCGGGCGTGTTCCAGACCGACTGGAGCTGGAGTGTGTTATCGCAGGATTACGACCTCGACGGATGGCCCGATGTGTTCATCACCAACGGCTACCGCCGCGATGTGACTGACCTCGATTATGTTCAATTTACCGACGACTCCATCCAGCGCACATTCGGCGGCATCAGCAATAAACATTTCAAAACCATATACGAATACCTTGACCTCATCCCCTCCGTCAAACTGCGCAACTACATGTACCGCAACCGCGGCGATCTGCGGTTTGAAAACAAAACCATCGACTGGGGCTTCACCGACAAAACTTTCTCCAACGGCGCCGCCTATGCCGACCTCGACAACGACGGCGACCTCGACCTGATCGTAAACAACATCGAAAGCGAAGCCCTGGTGTACCGAAACACCGCCGCCGACCTGAAGCAAAGCAACTGGCTGCAAATCCGCATCGAAGGCGTAAAAGGAAACCCCACCGGCGTTGGAACTCTTGTCCGCGTGACCGCCGGCGGCAAAACCTGGCAACAAGAGCTGACCCCGGTGCGCGGCTTCTTTTCCTGCAACGAACCGCTGCTGCAATTTGGCCTGGGAGATATCGGCACTATCGACAAAATTGAAGCTCTCTTTCCCCCAGGCAACAAACTGGTCACACTGACCAATCAGCCTGCCAACCAGCGGCTTACGCTAAAAATTGCCGATGCCCAACCCGGTACCCTGGCGCCGGTCATGCGCTTTCAGCAAGCCCATTTCAACGAAATTTCCGGCGATCGCGGTTTGAACTATCAACACAAGGAAGACAGCTACAGCGATTTTGACAACGAACGGCTGTTGCCCTGGCGGCTATCAACTCCCGGACCCGGCATGGCTACCGGCGATGTGAACGGAGATGGCCTCGACGATTTTTATATCGGCGGCGCAGCGGGCTCGGCGGGGGCTTTGTTTGCCCAACAAGCCGATGGCCGGTTTACACGCCTGGCGCAAAACACCTGGGATGCCGATGCTGCGTTTGAGGACACCGGCGCCGCCATTTTTGATGCCAATGGCGACGGATTCAATGACTTGCTCGTGGCCAGCGGCGGCAACAGCGCCCCGGCAGGCCGCGAGGTTTACCGGCCCAGGTTGTACCTGAACGACGGCGCCGGAAAATTCACGCGCAACGACAAAGCCCTGCCGACTATCACCGACAGCGGGTCGACTGTGGCGGTGTTTGATTACGACGGCGACGGCGACTCCGATGTTTTTCTCGGCGGCTGGTGCGTACCGGGCGCCTACCCACTCACCCCGAACAGCCATGTGCTGCGCAACGACAACGGCATTTTTACGGATGTGACCGTACAAGTGGCGCCGGAATTTGCCCAATGCGGCATGGTGCGTGATATCGTGTTTGCCGATTTGAACGGGGATAAAAAAGCGGAAATGCTCGTTGCCGGAGAATGGATGCCCCTGACGGTTTTCCAACTAAAAAACAACAAGTTTGAAGATGCCACCGCAGCGTTTGGGCTCGACCAATCGCACGGATTTTGGCGCAGCCTGGTTGTTGCCGATTTCGACGGCGACGGGGATCAGGATTTTGCCGCCGGCAACCTGGGCTATAACACCCGGCTGGAGGCATCCGTCGAGGAGCCGCTGCATATTTATGCCAAAGATTTTGACAAAAACGGGAGTATCGATCCCCTGATGAGCTACACGAAAAACGGGGTGGAATACCCGTTGGTCTTGCGCGAAAAACTGCTCAAACAACTCCCCGGTTTGAAGTAAAAATTTGTGCGCAACACTACCTACGCCTACGCCATTCTCGAAGACCTCTTCCCGCGCGACGAACTGAATTCTGCCTTAATCGGCACCGCTAATATGCTGGGCTCAGCCTATTTTGAAAACCAGGGAGGCAAATTCACGGCCAAAGTCCTGCCCAATGCTGCCCAAATATCGCCCGCGCAAGCCTTTGTAGCCGCCGACTTTAACGCCGACGGAAAAACCGACCTGCTGCTGGTGGGAAATGACTACGGCCAGCAAATCGAAACCGGACCGATCGACTCTGGTAACGGGCTCCTGCTGATCAATGCCGGCAAAGGGAATTTCAGCCCGCAAGCAGCCTGCCAAACCGGTCTTTGGGCAAATCTCGACGCCCGTTCGGCCAAACTGCTCAACCTGAAATCGGGTATAAAATTGCTGTTGGTGGGTAATAACAATGCCAGGATGCAGGTTTTTGAAGTGAAATAATCTGCGCATACTCGTCCTACGACTTGGAGTCGTAGGACGAGTATGCGCAGTTGCAAGTCAAAAATTAAAATCAAATCCGATGCAACATCTCCCACTCCGGTTTTTCCTAATCCTGTTTTTCACCCCAAACCTTTTTTCCCAAAACACGACCATCACGGTAACCACCACCGAACGCCAGCAAGTCATTGACGGCTTCGGCGCCCACCAGGGGAACAGCCAAACGAACGCCACCTGGTGGCAGCAGTTGTACTTCGACGACCTGGGCGCTTCCATCTACCGCGTCGACCTGACGCCGCGCCTCATTGCCCCCTACTCCACCCTGAGTTACTACTCGCCCTGGTTTATGGGTTCGCAAACCGACCACGTGCTCAACCTCGAAGACCCCGACAACCCAAACGGCCCGGAAAACAACCGCGTGCGCACCTACACCGGCGCGCAGGACTACTCCCGCAGCTTTGGCGGTTTCAATGCCCCGATCGCGGTGATGGGCCCTGACATCGACGCCAACGTCCAGCTGTTCAATTTCCCTAACGACGGGGCCATTCAGGCAGGTTTGGACCGCAAGGACCTGCTGGGCGATTTCAAACTGACCGGCTCGCTGTGGTCGCCGGTGCCCTGGGTCAAAATTTCCTCGGGCAATAATTATCCGGAAAACTGGTGGCCCGGCCCGGTCATTGGCACGCCCTGGCCCTTCATATGGGGCGGTAATTTTGCCGGTGGCCGGCTCGATGTGTCGGGCACGCCATTGGCGGTGTTCGACGATTCGGCACTCGGTGGCAGCGGACCAACCAGCGCGCTTACCCAGTTTGCGCGCAGTACGGCAGCGTACATCCGAGGCTACCAGCAGCATTTCGGAGTGCAGTTTTACGCCATCAGCATTCAGAACGAACTCAACTTCGAGCAGTTTTACAACAGCGCCACCTACCCGCTTTCGGCGCAATACATCACCGCGCTGAAGGCTATTCGCGCCGAGTTCGACAAATACGACGACCTGCGCCCGATCCGCCTCATGGGCCCCGAAGACCTGCTCGGCGGCGATGCCTACGGGCTCTGGCAATACGGCGGCGGCGCCAATACCATCCACAAAAACCTGCAATACCTGCAAAATCTTGCCGCCGACCCGGCAGCGCTGGCCGCCCTCGATTTTTTCTGCATCCACGGCTATGCCAACGACGGCGTGAGCTCCTCGGGCGCCAACCCGACGGCCTGGGACTGGTGGCGGAACGGCTGGCAAGCCAGTCCGGCGCCCGGTATTCCGGCCAACGTGCAGGGTTTTTCCGCCTTCGGCAAAAAATCGTGGATGACGGAAACTTCCGGTGAAAATGCCGCCTGGCTGTCCCCCGCCAACGGTTTTCCGAACAACGGCGGCTGGAGTATCGCCCTCAAAATCCACCAGGCGCTCACCAATGGCCGCGAAAGCGCCTGGCTGTACTGGACCTTCACCGAATCGGGCGACAATGGCGAGGTCACCAACTTTGCCCTCAGCAACCAGGCTGCCGGCGCTGCGGCCCCCAAATTCGTGGCCGCCAAACATTTTTTCAAATTCATCCGACCGGATGCGGTGCGGGTGAACGCAACTGTTGCCGGTTCTGATGAATTGCTGGCCAGCGCCTACGTACACGACAAAAACGGTACGCTCACCATTGTTTTGATCAATACGGCGGCGGCGGCGCGCAGTGCGACCATTCAACTTGCGGGCGACGCCACGCTCCCGGGTTCATTCGACAGCTTCACCTCAAGCAACGGCAATTACTGGCAAGCAGGCACGGTTGCCGTTTCGGGCAATTCGTTTGACCTGACGGTGCCGGGGTATGGCGTGACAACCCTGCATGGTTCCGGATACACCTCGGCCACTCAAAACAAACCGGTGGCTCGAGCCAGGCTGCTGCCGAACGAACCCAACCCGTTCAATAGCCAGACGCGCATTCGCTACCACCTGGAACGTTCAACGCCTGTGCGGTTGACGGTGCAGGATTTGGCTGGAAGAACGCTGGCTGTGTTGGTGGAAAAAATTCAGGGCGCCGGGGAATACGCCGTTGATTTCGACGGCACCCGGCTGGCGCCGGGTTTGTATTTTTATTGTTTGGAAACGGCGGAGGGGAAGGTGAGTGGGAAAATGGAGCGGTTTTAAAACCTGTCAGGTCTAAATTTCAACCAAAAAGGGGCGCAACAAGCGCCTTTTTGGTTGAAATTTAGACCTGACAGGTTAGTTGCCGGGAACTTTATTGACTACCCGGACAAATTTCTTCTGCCCATTTATTTCAACAACTAACAGATAGGACCCGAATGGCAACGAAGTTAAGCTCAAGCGTTGTAAGGTGCCGCCATTTTGGGATACATGGAATTGGTTCAATAGTTTGCCATCAATGGTTAACAAATAAATTTGGCTAGGTTGTGTGCCCAATTTTGCCCAGTTGATCCATATTTCGGAAGTAGTTGGATTCGGATAAATCAGAATCTCAGGCTCTACATTTTTAATAATTGTTATGACGCTGCTAGTTTCCTTGATCGTGGAATGCACCGTATTGGTTTCAATGGGCAGGTTAAAGTCGAAATAAATATGAGCGGTATTTTGGATCGTATCGCCAAGGACCGCCCCCGGTTTCATGTGGACCGCGAATTGTACGAAACCCTGGCTCCTCAACTCGTCTGCGGTTTGAGGGGGCAATTGTAGCGGGTTAAACTGAAACCGAAGCTCGCGTCCATGTAAACTCCAGCTGAAGGTGTGGCTACTCGCCAATATTCGCACACTACCAGGATCAACCCATTCAGAAAGTGTATCCCGCAATTCAACAAATGCCGTTGGATAGGTACCTGTATTTTGAAATCGAATGGTGTAGATCAACTCCGCACCATCCTGAGCTGCAAATGGCGTGATATGTGTCGGCAATACTGCCTTGTCATTAGGATCGTAAGAGCCAACCACTACTGCTTCTAGGCCAAATTCATTATCTGTAGGTGAAATATCTATATCGTTCGTTTTAGCCATTGCCGACAACCGCACCGTATCGCCCAAAAATGCCTGCACATTGGTTTCAGCCTGAATCTGAAAGTTTAAGTGCTGGAAGGGTTCAAGGCTTGTAAACTGCCAAAACAGGGTATCGTCCGATTGCCAGTCCGGCATTGGGGTTATATCCAACACAGTAAGATTGGGATCAACTACCAGACACAAGGTGCCTGAAGCAGGTACTGTACCTGCATTTGAAAGGGTGGCAGTAATTGCATTTTTGAAGCCTGGTCGAAAAACCGAAGTTGCAACCATATTGACCGAAACATCAGTCACCGGCCCTATCGGTTGCAGGGCAAAATTCACCGGATCGGTATTACCTGCCTGTACAACATGGTAGGGTGGCATAGGGGCATAATACGGTAGATTGGAAGCCAACTCCAGTGTATCGGCTTGCCCCGAAACATAAAGCAGGTATTTCCCTGCAGCTCCGGTGACGGCAAAAAACTGGTTGGATTTTTTGGGTTGCACAACTAAATCCGGCACACCGGGTTCGAGACCATCTTGCTGGCCGTTGCTGTTTATATCGAGAAATACTGTGCCGCTAAAAGAGGATATATCTTTGACATTCAGACGCCAAACTAAGCCAGATTCATAATCCATCAATAAAATAGTAGAATCCTCCGCTGCATTGTAATTCGCATTCTGATGAATATCCCCAGGTTTTGGTGGTAGAATTTTTAACCAAGTTGTACCCTGATCTTTTGAAAAATGAAGAAATCCATCAGATGGAGTTAAAAGCAGGGTTTTACCATGCACTCGAAATAGATAATTATAATTACCAATAGGGGTTTTCGGTGTTTGGATCGTGTCAAAAGAAAAGCCTTTGTCTGAAGATACATAAAGCTTCTGGAACTCGAAGGAAGCCATATATAGTTGATCATCAATAACAAATAACCTGTTATAATATGAATATAAAGATGGGTTCGGGAATTGATACCTTGGTAACCAAGTTTGGCCTTCATCCGAAGAAACATAAAGAATCCAGTCAGAAAGACCAATTAACAGACTATCCAAGGCCCAAAAATTATTAGGTGCGTGTGGACCATACAATTGTGTTTCAAAAGTTGGTGAAATCCCGGTTTGTATCCAAGAGTCTCCATAATCGTCACTTCTGAAAATCCGAGTATCTTCCAGAGTATATTTAAACTCAGTTGCGTACAGTACATTACCCATAGCAGCCAAACGCCCTGGAGTAAATTGAGCATCCGAAGTGTGCTGCCAATTGAACTGGCCGTCGTCTAGGCATCGGACGAAATGGTTGTCCTTTTTCCCCATTAAGAAATTTCCAACTTTTACTAAAGGGTAATCCGGTGGACCATAACCATCCCTACGAATCCAGGTTTTACCCAAATCAAAGGACAAGGTATTCGGGTTTCGGTCAGTTAGCACAACTCCATCGTGAAAACGCAATTGAATGGAATACCCAGGAATCAATGAATCCTGGGTAGTTAAAGTTGTACGATAAGCCCAGTCTCCTTGGTCATCTTCCAGCATTACGCCTTGGGAAGTACTCAACACTACCTCCCCATTCACTTCCGTTACGTCGTTGATAAAAAAGCTATGTCCGGAGGTTTTAATAATGCTCCAATCTGTCAGGCCATTTGGCGACCGGTATATCCGGCCATTGTCATCAGCTGCGAAAAAATGGCGCTCATCATCAAAAACACGAGTTAAGTGCGTTTGCGTTGAGTCAGCCTGCCAACTATCGCCATTATCTATACTCCGGTACAAGTAACCGAAGGGTTTGCCATAACTTCCGGCTCCACAGAACAACAAAGTGTCTCCAATTTCGACAAGACTTGTTCTTTTATAAAAAGAAGAGGGAATGAACAATTTTGTCCAGCTATCACCGGAATCCTGTGAATACCAGATATTACCTAATTCTGCCAACCAAATCCTGTTGCCACGGGCAACACAATCGATAATTGTTCCCAGTGTATATTCCAGTTGCGTCCAGGCATTTAAACTATCCCGCCGAAACAAGCGATTTTGGTTAAAGGCATAAATGATGGTATCATCGAAAAAAAGCCGTAAAGTTTGGGTTTGAGCCACCGACACAGAATCTTCCTTTGTCCAGGAATTGCCGTAATCGACGCTTTTGAAAATAACTCTGTTTGCGTGAACAGTATAATACGCCTTTGTCTGCGGATGCACTGCAAAAGAACGCCCACCGACAAAAAACGACCAAGATTTACCACCATCATTACTCCGGTAGATTCCTTTTTCGCCCATTCCAAAAACGGTATCTTCCACCACGATGAGATCATTGAATCCTTGAGGTAAGGGCAAAGGGTAGGACTCCCATTGAGCAATCAGTTTAGCAGTAAAAAATACGATTGCAGCAAAGGTGGCAAGATTTCGTTTAGACGGCATGCTGGTTATTTTTGAAGTGAATAGTAATTGATATAGAATATCTATCCAGACACGATATCCCAGACCCTTCTCAGCCCAGGCATTCATGCCTGGGCTGATTTTTCACGTCGTCTCACAGACAGCCTCACCGGCCAAAGCCAATTCCCCGCCGCTGATACACCGACAATTTATCCTTGTCAAAAGTGAACGAAGCCACATCATCCAGCATGATCGTGTGCAATGCCTCGGCATCCAGTTCCTTTTTGGAAGTCTGGGCGATGCGCAAATTCTGGTTTTTAACCGTATCCAGCACCACCTGGCGCACGGTGCGGGCATTGCCAAAATATTTGTCGCGGAACTGGTACAGGAATTCCATGTATTTGCCCAGGTACTCGCGGGCATCTTCGTTGACCCGGTAGTGCTCTTCCTGGAACATGTACAACGCGATTTCCAGCAATTCGCCCGGGTTGTAATCTTCAAAACGCAACACCTTGTCGAAGCGGCTGGCCAGCCCGGGGTTGGCCTTCAGGAAAGCATCCATGTTTTCGGGGTAACCGGCCACGAATACGAAAAACTCGCCGCGGCGGTCTTCCATGCGCTTGAGCATCGTCTGAATGGCTTCGTCGCCGAAGTCGCCGTGGGTACCGCGGCCGCTGTTGGTCAGGGCATAGGCTTCGTCGATGAACAGCACCCCGCCCATGGATTCGTCGAGCCGCTCGGTGGTTTTGATCGCCGTTTGGCCGACATAACCGGCCACCAGGCCCTGCCGGTCGGTTTCGATCATGTGGCCGCGTTCGAGCACGCCGAGCGCCTTGTAAATCTTGGTGAGAATCCGCGCCACGGTGGTTTTGCCGGTGCCGGGATTGCCGACGAACACGGTGTGCAGGAAAAAACGGCCCAGCACGTCGCGGCCCGACTCGCGGTTGAAGCGCACCAGGTGCACCAGTTCGCGGATGTCTTTTTTGATCTCCGGCATCCCGATCAGGCTATCCAGTTCGTGCAAGGCCTGGGTGAGCAGGTTTTCATCAACCGGAATATTGGGCAAAGGCCGCTTGGGAATGATCTGCACTTTTTCCACATCTTCCCGAAGGATAATTTTCAGTGCCTCAGGCGGCAGGCTGCGCACATCGGGATCGGCCATCATGCGCAGGCCGAGCTGAATTTTTGCCTTATCCAGCAGGTCATACACAAAGCGGGCGTTGCCGAAGCTGCGGTCGCGGGTACGGAAAGCTTCGGTAATGTATTCATCGACAAGGTCCTTGGCAGCCTTGTCCAGGATAATTTCCTTTTCCCGGCAGGCGTATTCGGCAATGGCACTGAGTTCCTGCGGCAGGTAGTCCGTAAATTCAAAAGTCATTTTGAAGCGGCTGCGCAGGCCGGGATTGGAGTCGAGGAAGGTTTTCATTTCCTTGGGGTAGCCGGCTACGATTACCGCCAGGTCGCCTGCTCCGTTCGACATTTCCTTGACCAGAATTTCGATCACCTCCTTGCCAAAATCTTTGGAATCTTCCGAAGAGCGCGCCAGCGCGTAGGCTTCATCGATGAAAAGCACCCCGCCGCGGGCCTGTTCGATGGCCTCCTTTACTTTGGGCGCGGTTTGGCCGATGTATTCGCCGACAAGGTCCGTGCGGTCTACCTCATGGATATGCCCTTTGGTCAGCAAGCCCATTTTTTTGTACAGGCGACCCATCATTTTAGCCACGGTGGTTTTGCCGGTGCCGGGATTGCCGATGAAGACCGAATGCACGTTGATGTTGTCTTTTTCCTCGATACCTTTTTCCTTCCGCAATTGCAGAAACTGGAGGTACTGCGCATGTTCGCGCACTTTTCCCTTGATTTCCGACAAGCCGATCAGGGCATCCAGCCGGGACAGCACTTCTTCGAACGAATCAAAATCTTCTTCTTCGGGTTGCAGGTACACCTGCTGGCCTTTATCGGGCAGCCAAACGCCGTTGATGCCCTCTTCCCAATCGACGCCAACCTCGAACGGCATGACGGCAAGCAGTTGGTCCATGAACACGATTTCGGCGGTATAGCGGTCGTTGCGCCAGGAGCCTTTCACATTGCTGCCCCACCCTGCGGTAATTTTTACGCCCTCATCGCCCTTTTCCACGCGGTGCAGGCGCACTACCTGGCCTTTCAATTCGCGGGCATCGTTGTAAAATTTAATAAACAATTCGCATTGCCACTGCTTGCTGGCAAGCAGGTTTTTGAGTACAACCTCTGCATAGATGTAGCGCGTTTCCTCCCCGTTGAACCGGCGCAGGTACTGCCGCTCAAACTCCGGTGTATCGTCGTAAGGGCCCTCATACATGCGCAGGGAAGTGATCTGGCAATACGGATTTTCTGCCTTGGAAATGGCCTTACCGGCATCTTCCATGTAAAAGTAGCGGGTGGCGACTTTTTCACCTTCAATCCATGCTTCCCAATAGTAAGCGCCTTTTTTCCAAAAAACACCCTCTTGTTTGTTACCCCAGCCTTCACGGATATAACCGACGGAATCGTACTTGCTTACTTTGCGCCGGAACGGCAAAATGCAGACTTCTTTTTTTTGTTTTTTAACGGCATAACAACGGAGTTCCACATTGATTTCCCAATCTTCGTTGTCAAAATATTTGTTGTGAAAAGACAACTCCGCGTAGATGTACGTGGTTTCATGCCGGTCAAAAACCTGGCGGTATTTTTTCTTGTTGTCGGCCAGCCATTCCGTGGATGCATAAATTTTCAACTCCCGGAATTTCCAGCGTTTCAGATCCGGGTGATCGTCGGGTGTTTGAGATTGATGGGAGCCGTAATACATGCAAACTGTGTTTGGAAAGTTAGCTGATCTGAGGCGGGGATTACTGCATGGGCAAAATAAATACTGTCTTGCCAAATATAAAACAAAGAATTTCAATTTCAGCAAAAAATGTACCGGACACCTGCGAACCGGCTCCAGGGCAAGCCGGAAAAAAAGATAAATTCCAAACTTTTACTCCCCCCTGCTGGCGCGTCCCGATTTTTAAATTTAACTTTTGGGCCCATGGCGAAATGGAGTCTTTTATCACACTTCTGGACATTTTTCAATTCGGACCAATTTGTACTGCCGAACCCCGTTCGGCATAGCGGCGCCGAACAGGGTGCTGTGCGATACATTTCACCGCCATTTTGAAAAATGTCCAGTAGTGTGGTCTTTTATAATCGTTCCTAAAATCAAATGGCATGAAACATTTTTTTACGCCGTCCCTCCAGATTGTACCTGCAATTTTTCGGATTCGGGCAATCGCAATGTTAATCCTGACCATGTCCCAAAGCCCGGTTTCGGCACAGCCGGCAACGGCTTCAGGGCAATTGCACTACCAGGCACGGGGCACCGGGCGAACCACCGGCCACGTCATTACGCTGGACATTTACAATCCCTCGCCGACCCCCTTGCGCACCACCGTGGGCGATTGTTTTATCCCTTCGACGGCAGGCTACCAGGGCTACGTAGTACTAAAAACGTATACCGTCGAGGTGCCGGCCCTGGGTGCGGCGCAATTACAACTGGACGGCTACTGCACCAATGTCCGACACCCTGCGTTGCCGGATGGCGAACCGGCCACTGCCGTATCAAATTGGGTGCCCTGGGCGGAAGCGGCAGCATTGCCGCAGCCCGGCGCCGACCCGGGAGCAGGTTTTATCCCGGTTGAAAATTTCCGGACAGACGACCCGCTCAGTTTGACCTATCCGGGTACGCAAACCGTCTTCCCATACCGGATCGACTTCAACCGCCACCCATACGAAGCGGCGCGGCTGTTGCTGCACGCAGCGGTGGCGGCCGAACTGGCTTTTGACCAGCTCATGCGGGATGGGCTGCTCCAACCTGCCCGCTGGGGACGGTCGGATGCCGGTATCCGGGAACAATTGGTCCAACAGGCACTTTGGGCTTACACCGGCCAACTGGAGGGCAACGGCTATGGCAAACAGGATTTTGACGGCCAGCTCACCGAAGAAGCCGAACAGGAGTTAAACCAGGGGCGACAGGATTTTCCTCCGGAAACCAGGCAAGCGCTGGACCGCCAGGTGCAGGATGTCTGGGCCGGTATTTCCCTGGTTGGCGCCAGCGCAAAACTCATCGCGGCGGATCAACAGCACCATGATGCCATTTTTCAGGAAACACCGGCCGGACCGCCGGTTGATCCATTGGACTTGCTGCCCGGCCGGATCAACGCCGCCGATCCGGCACAACCCGGCGCCGACCGGCAACTTCTGCCCGCACTTTTATTTTTTCAAAAAAATGCGCCGGCTTCCGCTTTTACTTCCCTGCAACAATTGGCTGAATCCAAGTGGGAAAATCACCTGCGCCACGTCCAAAGCGAAATTCGGCCCGGCGATGCGGATGCTTTGCCCCGCTTGCTTGTTTTGGCAGGAAAACTCAACTTTCCCGCCAGCCGGGTTATTGACGAAAACAAACAAAAAGACCTCCTCCAATTGCTTCAGAGCCGCCTGAATGCTGTTTTGGAACAACAACTTGATGCCCTCAACCCTGCCGGACCGGATTATTTGCAGCGCTGGCGCAGGCTGAAATGCCTGGAGCGGGAAGCCTGGTATGCCCGGCTGGCGCCATCCAATCCCTTGCGGAAATTACCCCGCATCGGCACGTTGCGGCCGGCCGGGGGCCAGTTTGCCCCGAGCCGGATACCGCTGGCCTCGCCGAAATGGAAACACCAGTTCGATCCGCCGGGAGCCGTAGAGCCACAAAAATTCCCCTGGTGGATACCCGCAGCAGCAGTGCCGGTTGCAGGCGGCGTGGTGTACGCATTGTTGCGGAACAAGAACAAGGGCAACCCATCGTCGCCTGTTGCACTGGCGGATGCACTTAATTTGCCCTGCAAAGGTGAAGGCACGGTCAATGTGCTGGCAAACGACAGCGGCACAGGCATCACGGTTACAGCGGTAAGTGCGCCGCCGCAGGTAACGGCCACCATCCTCGGCGGTGTCGTGCAAATCAGCAGCAACAATACAGGTGTTTACGACGTAAGTTACGGGATCACCGACGTTGCCGGACAAACTGCCATTGGAACCATACGGGTAACGGTGACCGATCAGGTGCCGCCAACCATCAACTGCCCGGCGGCCGTCACCCTGGAAGGCTGCACCGAGCCGCCGCCACCCACCCTGAGCGGGCAGGCAACCGCCGCCGACGGTTGCGACCCTGCGCCCGAAATACATTTTGTGGACGAATTGGGCGGAACACCCTGCATGACCATGTTCCACCGGAGCTGGATCAGCACGGATGCTTCCGGCAATACTGCCTCTTGTTTGCAGGAAATTACCCTGCACGACCAAACCGCGCCGGTGCTCACCTATTGTCCGCCGGCCGTCAGCGTTAATTTCGGCCAGCAAACAGACCTGAGCCTGACGGGTCAAGCCGCTGCAACGGACAATTGCACCGTGCCGCTTTCGCCGACTTTTACCGATGATAACAGCAGCCTCAACGATTGCACCGGCGCCATTATCCGCATCTGGACGGCTGCCGATGCCTGCGGAAACACCACTACCTGCACCCAATCCATCGCCGTCAAAGATGGCACCAGCCCGGTGTTTACGCTGTGCCCACCCGCCGTGGCTGTGGATTGCGGTAGCCAAAATGACCTGAGCCTTACCGGACAGGCAACGGCTACCGATGATTGCACCGGCACCGTAACGCCGGCTTTTTCGGACGACCTTGGCGGGTTCAACGGCTGCACCGGCGTGATCGTGCGCAACTGGACGGTTACCGATGCCGTTGGAAATATGGCATCCTGTGTTCAAAACATCCAGGTGGCCGATACGGCGGCGCCGGTGTTTGACAACTGCCCGGCGGACATCACCGTGGCGCTCGGCCAGCAAAACGATCTGACCATCACCGGGCAGGCAGCGGCAACCGACGCGTGCACACCGGCAGTTACCGTTTCATTTGAAGACGACCTGAGTGGCCTTACCGATTGCGGAGGTACCATCAGCCGCTTATGGCTGGCCACCGACGGCTGCTCCAATAGCGCGGAATGCAAGCAAAGCATTGTGGTTACAGACCCGGTGCCACCGGAATTTACGTACTGCCCGCCGGCCATCTCCGTAGAATGCGGACAGCAGGATGACCTGACGCTTACGGGGCAAGCCGAGGCAACTGACAATTGCGTTGGTGCGGTCGCCCCCAACTTTACCGATGACCCCGCCACATTCACCGGCTGCTTCGGGGATATTCTCCGGCAGTGGATCGCCACCGATCCGGGCGGGAATTCGGCGGTTTGTGAACAGGTCATTTCAGTTCAGGATAAAACCCCGCCCGTTTTCAGCAATTGTCCGGAAACAGTGACCGTCGCCTGCGGCATGCAGAACGACCTGGCAATAACCGGCCAGGCCCAGGCTTCCGATGCCTGTAACGGCGCCGGTATGCCAACCTACAGCGATGACCTGGGTGGCTTCTCGGGTTGTGAAGGCGTAATTCTGCGCATTTGGACGAGCGCAGACAGTTGTGGAAATGCCGCAACATGCGAGCAGAAAATTTCAGTTTTTGACGATGTGCCGCCGGTTTTCACCCTGTGTCCTCCGACCGTATTCGTGAATTGCGGCCAGGAAAACAACCTGAATTTTACCGGGATGGCTACAGCCGAAGATGCTTGTTCGGGCACTGTTCAGGTCAGTTTTTCCGACGATCTGAGCCAATTTTCGAATTGCGAAGGTTCGATCACGCGCAGCTGGACCGGCAACGACCTTTGCGGCAATGCCGTCACTTGTGCGCAACTGATCTTTGTGTCTGCGGCGCCATGCGGGTTAACCGTAAATTTCCAAACCGGACCGGCCACCTGCGGCAATTGCACCGGTACCGCTATGGCAACGGTGCAGCCCCCCGGAACGTACACCTTCAACTGGTCTGACGGGCAATCGGGACCCAATGCCGTGGGCCTGTGCCCGGGTACGTATGCCGTATCGATCCACGACCCGGTGAATAGTTGTACGGAAATCTTCAACATCGACATTCCCGATGTGCCTGTGCTGAGTTTGCTGGTATTGAATGTGACGCCGCCCAGCTCGCCGAGTGCGAACGACGGCAGTGTCGTGTTGCAGGTTCAACCGCCCACGGCGGCGTTGCCGCTACAGGTTTTTGTAGATGACCAGTTCATCGGTTTGGCAAACAGCACGTTCCAGATCACCAATTTTTCCGCAGGGACCTACACGATTTTTGTCGTGGATGCCAATGGTTGCCCCTCCGAGCCCATTACGGTGGAGCTGTCGCCAGGACCGGAACCGGAATTCTTCCGTGCTAACGCGGAATTAAACATTCAGGGAATTTCCGCTGCACCGCCGGGTTTTATGGTGTCAAGGATAGCGGAAAACGTCCTGTTGCCGGAACACCCGAACCCGGCGGGCATGCTTTGGGGGCCGCCGGTTGGGCTCACTGTTTGGTTTGACCTGGGTAAAAATTGGCAGTTGCGCTTGTCCGACAATCGCCGGCAAGGGCTGCTTGCCTTTCCGGGTTTGCAGGGAAACGGTCTTCCGATACGGTTGGATTTCACCTCCAGGGAAGTGGCCTTTCGGCAACATAATACGCTGAAAAACAGGGTGATCGGGCTTAGGGAAACCGGCATAGCGCATTTGCGGTTGCAGGCAGTACCGGATTTAACGTCCGGTTTGAATTTACCGGCAAAAATCGAACAAGCCTGGCAATTTTTCGTTGGTGGAGGACTACAACACCCGGTTTTGCAACATTTCCAATTGGAATGGGCCGGCCGGTTGTACATCAACCCAAGCCAAACCGGCTGGCAGTTTCAACCGGCCCTTCAATTGCAGATCAGGCCGGGGGTGAATAAATAATCTGCGGCTAAACCCTTTGCCAACCTGCTTGTTGTTTGGACAAATTCTACCTTTGCGCGATTCTTGCGTTTATGGATATCAAACTTGCTCAAACAGACGCCGAAATTTTGGAATGCCGCGAGGTGATGCGCACCCTGCGCCCGCATGTGCCTTCCGACCAGTTTTTAAACCTGGTTAAGGAAGCCATGCAATCCGGGTACCAGCTGGCATACATTGCGGAAGCTGGCAAAGCCGTTGCCGCGATTGGTTTTCGGGAACTACAGTTTCTCTTTAACGGCAAGCACTTTTACATTGATGACCTGAGCACCCTGCCGGATTACCGCGGGCGAGGGTTGGGCGGACGGCTGCTTGATTTTGTGGCCGGATTGGCCCGGGAACGCGGTTTTGAGGTCATTACGCTCGATTCCGGCTTTCTCCGCCACGACGCGCACCGGCTCTACCTGAACAAGGGCTTTCAGATTGCATCCCTGCATTTTTCAAAAAAAATTACCTGACTCCAACATTCGCCACGGCTCAAACCGGCAAACCGGGAGCTCCGGGAGGACACAAAAATTATGGCAACCATAAAATTTCAATTCGAGGATAAATCCATACCCGAAAAAACCGTCACCGGCGATTTCCTGGACCAGTCGATTCTGGAAATCACCGAAGACTACGACATTCACCTCAACCACAACTGCGGCGGTGTTTGTGCCTGTTCAACCTGCCACGTGTACATCGAAAGCGGCGAGGATTTTTTGGAAGAAATCTCCGACAAGGAAGAAGATTTTATCGACCGCGCCATCAGCCCCCGGCTGGAAAGCCGCCTGGGTTGCCAGTGTGTAATCCTCGACGAGGCCGCCGAAATTACCGTCACCATTCCCGACCAACGGCAGATTATCGGTCACGAACATTGAAAACCAAAAACCTTTCATAAATGAAAATGCTGATCATAGGCATGGGGCCGGGCATAGGTTATTCGCTGGCCAAACGCTTTGGCGATGAAGGCGCTGAAATCCTGATGGTGGCCCGGAATGCCAAAAAACTTGCCGGTTTTAAAAAAGCCCTTGGAGCAGCCGGTATCGCCTCAAAAAGTTATGTCGCCGACATCGGCAATGTGCAAGCCTACACCGCTGTGCTTCAGCAAATTGCACAAGAGCACCCCGACATCGACATCCTGCATTACAACGCCAGCGTGTACAATCCTACCCTGCCGTCGCAACTGGCCTATTCCACGTTTTTAAACGAAATAAACATCAATACCGGCGGCGCATTATTGGCCGTGCAGGCCTTTTTGCCCGCCATGAAATTGCGCGGAAACGGCGCCATCTTTTTTACCGGCGGCGGTTCGGCCCACAACGCGCCACCGGAACTCGTTTCCCTGAGCATTGGCAAGGCCGGCATCCGCAACCTGGCGCTTTGCCTGGCACAGGAGTGCGCACCCGCCGGCATCCAGGTGGCTACCGTCACCGTAAACGGCATGGTAGCTCCCGGCACCAAACACGATCCGGATATAATTGCCGGTATGTTTTGGGAATTGTACCAATTGCCGAAAACGCAGTGGGTTTGGGAAAAAACTATTTAAGATTTGCTACGCGGCGCATCCACTCCAGCGTAAAGGCAAACACCGCCGCCTGTTCCGGTTCATTATGAATTTCATGGTAGAGCCCCGGCCATTCCCGGTGGGTCACGGGGCCTTGCAGGCGTCCGGCCATGTCGCGCGTTGCCTGCGCGGAGGTCAGTTTGTCGTCGCCACCGTGTTGCAGCAGGAGCGGGAGCGGTGTTTCTCCGGCATATTGATCCAGCCGGATGGAAGCGTCAAGCAGTTGTATTCCGGCAGCCAGGCTGAGTTGGTTGTGCACCAGCGTGATGACGATGTCGGCAAAAAAAACAGCAGGACAAAGGGCATGGGGAACAGCGTGTGGCTGAATTTGACTAAGGAGAGGTAGTTTTTAATTGAGGGTAAAAAAGCAGCAAGTTTTTGCAATTGCGGTGGTTCGGGGTATTGGTTTCCTTTTTGGGGTTAGTTTTATAGCTGGCCAAACATGCACTTGGCAATTCCAAGTGGCCAGCAAACAAATGAATGACAAACCGAATTTATCATCTGGCGCACAGGTTTTTCCCGGCAGAAAATGGTTTTCTGTTGGGAATAATTAAATTATCCTGTGCGCCTTTTCCGTACATATTATGCATAATATAATACTCTGCTTGTTAATGTGCTTTTCTATTAATTCATTGGCACAAAAAGAAGATTATAACTGGATAACAGGAGCCGGTCAATATGATTTACCCCAGAGCATTTATAAAAACAATCATTTTAAATTCTACCATGATTCTCTTGACTTGGCGAATCTTTACGAAGACATTCCTTTTTTCGGTGCATGCGCTATTGTTTCAGATACATCTGGGCAAATAGCTGCTTACTCAAATGGAATCAATATTTACAATCGAAATCATACTATTTTAGTCAATGGCGATGCTTTTCAATCAAGCGATCAATTTCCTTTTGGTTATCCATTTAATCAATCTGTGTTACTACTACCAATGCCCGACACCCACTCAATATATCTCATGATAGACGGCAATCAAATTGATATTGGTATTGATGTAATCACTCAATACCTACGCTATTCGATTATTGATATGAGCTTGGACAATGGCTACGGAGCTGTAACGGAGAAAAAGGTAATTCTTGAGAATACTTCTGACACCCTAAACATCGGGTTTTTAAACCCCATCCGGCATTCCAATGGAAAAGACTGGTGGTTGTTGGTTGTCAAGTTTGAGTCAAACCAATATCGCAAGTTCCTTTTATCAAAATGGATTGGAGTATGTTAATGATCAAAAACTTGGTACAATAGTTCATAATGGAGTTGGCTATGCCGTATTTTCTCCATCTGGATGCTGGTATGCGAGATATATCGCCTATGGGCAAACATCAAACCCCCAAAGTGCCTTTTACTTATATAGATTTGATCGCCAAACTGGAGAGTTATCGAATCCAATCTTCAGGATGTTCGATGATATATACGCGTACGGCGGAGTAGCATTTTCGCCAAACTCACGATATCTATATGTATCTAGAATGACTCAGATGTTCCAATACGACCTGCATGCCGTTGACATCCTGGCCTCGGAAACTGTAGTCGCCGAATACGACGGTTTTCTGGACGAAAACGGCGTACCCACCCGGTTTTACGGCCTCCAACTGGCCCCGGACAACAAGATATACGGCAACATCCCGGGCTTCAATTCCCGCTACTTCCACGTTATCGACCAGCCGGACCTCCCCGGCACAGCCTGCAATGTGCTCCAGCACGCTTTGCTCTTGCCGGCGCACAACTTCGGCACCCTGCCCAACCTCCCGCATTACCGGCTCTATGAAGCCACCGTGCCTTGCGACAGCCTGATCAGCGGCACTGTTATTCCCAGTGTTTCAGCAGTATCGGCGGAAATACGCGTCTGGCCGGTTCCCGCAGCCGATTTCCTTTATTTTTCGGCCTCCGAAAATTTAGAAAAACCGCTGAACCTGTGCCTGTTTGATGCTTTAGGGCAATTAGCCCTTAAAAAACGGGGTTGCAACTCACTCCGGCCAGCGCTGTTCAACTGGACGAGTTGCCGCCGGGCGTTTATATCTACAGCCTGTTGTCGGAAGATGGCCGGCTGGTTAAATCCGGAAAGGTCATTCGCACCAGGTAAAGTCTGACAAAAAGAATGGCGCATATCCGGGCAAAAATGCGGCAAGTTTTTTGCAAAAGCCGTAAAACCAGAACCCACAATGCCGCGTTTTAATTTCTATTTTCGCTTGTGAAATTTCCGTTATCAGATGACCCGGAGGATGAATCCATTCTGGAAATCACGGAAGACAATGAGCATTCAAACCCGCTTCATCCAGTCCAGCGTAAAAGCAAACACCGCCTCTTTTTCCGGTTCATTATGAATTTCATGGTACAGCCCCGGCCATTCCCGGTGCGTCACCGGGCCTTGCAGGCGTCCGGCCATGTCGCGGGTAGCCTGCGCCGAGGTCAGCTTGTCGTCGCCACCGTGTTGCAGCAGGAGCGGAAGCGGCGTTTCTCCGGCATATTGATCCAGCCGGATGGAGGCATCGAGCAGTTGTATTCCGGCAGCCAGGCTGAGTTGGTTGTGCACCAGTGGATCGTTTTGATAAGCTTCCACCACGGCCGGGTCGTGGGAAAGAAAATGCACTGCCAGACCGTTGGGCAGGCGCAAGGTTGGCAAAAAACGATGGAGCACCCGCCCGGCCAGCACCTTCAGCAACGGCGCCGGGAAGGCCAGCCGTATCCAGGGCGCCGTGGCAATCACCCCGGCGAGTTCCGGTTTGCGTTGGAGCAGGTAATTTAACACCAGGTTTCCGCCCATCGAATGGCCGTACAAAAAATGCGGCGCGTCCGGATACCGCTTCCGGGTTTCAGCCAAGGCCAGCCCGATATCATCCAGCAGAACATCCAGGTTTTTCGCATGGCCGCGGCGGCCTTCGCTTTGCCCGTAGCCCTGCTGGTCGTAGCCGAGTACCGCCACACCGTTGCGGTTGAACCACTGCGCCAGATGGGTGTACCGGCCGATATGTTCGCCCATGCCGTGCACCAGGGTGATTACCGCCACCGGTTGCGATACCGGCCAGTGGCTGGCGTAAATGCGCAAACCCTGGCCATTTGTCCAAGTCAGTTGTTCCATCTGCGGGCTGAGTTTAATTGTTCAGGTATTTTTTAACACCATTGGAAAATGTAACCACCCGGCCGTTCGGCAGCTTCGGCGCAATTGTTTTTTCAAAAAACTGCTGCGCCTCCGGCAAGGTAAAAAACGCGCCTGCAAAGTAGCAGTATTGCATTTCGGTATCCTGGCGCATGTACACCGGGTGGTGCAGGCGCAACAGTTCCGATCCGGCAGCCAGGGGCTTCCCAACGCAGGAAAGTTCGATTGTGTAGCCCGTAAAACTGCGCGGGAGTGGTTGCGCGACGTATTGCTTATCGTCCGGCTTGGGCGCCTCCCCGGCTTTTTTTCCGGCTGGCCTGGTTTCACTCAATTCGGGAAAATAGTCGCCTTGCGCAGGGGGGCGCCCCGCCGCCGCTTTGTTGGCGGCAGCGCGTTGCCGGCAGCTGCTTGTGCCGGTGCACCCGGCGACACGGTCGGTTTGACTTTCGGCACATCAGGTTGCACAAGCGGCTTTTTGGGCGCCAGGCCGCCCAATGCCAACCAGGGAGCACGGGTTACGGAATCGGCCGGCAAATTGCGCAGGAGCAGTTCCACGCGGCGGTTTTTGCGTTTTTCGGCATCCGAGCAACGCGCCCCGCGCCCGCAGCGGTTGAGCGGTTTGGTTTCGCCGTAGCCCCGGGCAGTCAGGCGTTTGGCAGTGATTCCTTTGCCGACAAGGTAGGTCCGAACGGCGGTGGCGCGGCTCCGGGAGAGTTTCAAATTGTAGGATGCGCTGCCGCTGGCATCGGTGTGCGCCCCGATTTCGGCCGTGATGGCCGGCGTGGCCTTCAGCAGTGCAGCCACTTCATCCAGTTCCTGCCTGCCGGCAGCGTTCACACTGGTTTTATTCGCAGAAAATTCAATGGTTGAAAGTATAACCCGCATGGTGCCGGATTGCGCAGCCGAAAAAAGCGGGAGCAGTAAAAAAACGGTGTAAAAAAAAGATCGGAGTAGTAGCATCGCCATCAGCGTTTGGGCACAAAAACAGGCTGCAAAAGTAGTGGAATAAGCCTGGAATTTGCGGAAGTTTGCGCCATGCGAATCGTTTTTATGGGCACGCCGGAATTTGCCGTGCCATCCCTGGAAATATTGCTGGACCACGGCTACTCCGTCCCCGCGGTCATCACGGCGCCCGACAAACCCGGCGGGCGGCACGGCTTGCAGGAGTCGGCGGTGAAAAAATTTGCCCTGAGTCGGGGGCTTGAAGTGCTGCAACCGCCTAAACTGAAAAACCCCGAATTTCTGGAACAACTGCGCGCCTGCCGGGCCGACCTGCAGGTGGTCGTTGCGTTCCGGATGCTGCCCGAAGTCGTGTGGAGCATGCCGCCGCTGGGCACGCTCAACCTGCACGGTTCCCTGCTTCCGAAGTACCGCGGCGCAGCGCCGATCAACTGGGCCATCATCCGCGGCGAGAAGGAAACCGGCCTGACCACGTTCCTCCTGCAACATGAAATCGACACCGGCGATATGCTGTTCCAGGAAAAACTATCCATCGGAGAAAACGAAACTGCCGGTGAATTGCACGATCGCATGATGCTGGCCGGCGCCCAACTCGTGCTGCGTACGGTGCAGGCCATCGAAAACGGAACGGTGCAGCCCCAACCGCAGGCCGACGTGGAAGCAACCCATGCACCCAAAATTTTCAAAGAAACCTGCGAGATTGATTTTAACCAGCCAACCGCACAGGTCCACAATTTTATCCGCGGCCTTAGCCCCTACCCCGGCGCCTGGACGCTGCTCGACGGCAAAACGCTGAAAATTACCCGCACGGAAAAACTGCCTGTGACCGGCAACCTCCCTAGACCCGGCGCCTATATTTCCGATGGAAAAAACTACCTGCGGGTCAGCACCGCCGACGGGTTTGTTGAAGTGCTCGAACTGCAGTTGGAGGGCAAACGGCGGCTGCCGGTGCGGGAGTTCCTGAACGGGTTCAAGTTTGATTGGTCAGACGGGTAGATTTCCCCACCTGGAACGAAATCCGCGTTCATTCGCGTTTCGCCGCAGGCGAATCCGCCTCATCCGCGTTCAATTTCGACGCGCTTGGAAATCCAAATACGCTTTCCCGACTAAGAGGAGTTGGAACGCGGATATAACGGATTCGCCTGCGGCGAAACGCGGATTTTCACGGATTTGATTCCGATTAGGACAGTTTTGGCGGTTAGCGTTAAATCACCTCAACAAAAAATTACACAACGTCAATTTCCGCTCTTTACCGCCGCAAAACCACAAGGTTCCCCTGCGCCATACCCTGGTCGGTCACCAACCGGTACCGGTACACACCCGACGGCAGTTCCGGCAGCGCGAGGTCCAGCGTTTGCCCGCCGGGCAAAAGTCCACCCCGGTGCAGCGTTGCCACGAACCGGCCGTCGGCGCCGAACAATTCGAGCCGGACCTGCACGGCCTGCTGTGCTTTTATTTCCATAAAAACCCGGTCGACCGCAGGGTTGGGATACACTTTTGCCGACAGTATTCCGGCCAGGTTTGCCGTGCTGCTGGCGCAAGCTTCGGCGGAAACTTCACCGGAAACGCCGGGGCAACCATCCGGGCTGTCCATTGCCACGGCATACTGGCCCGCAGACGCCGCCGTCCAAAATTGCCCGGTAGCGCCCGGAATGGGGTCGCCGTTCAGCAACCACTGGTAATTGCTGCCGGACGGCGCCGACAGGTGGCAAAGGTCGAGAACTTGCACCACGGGCTCAAAGGGCGGATACTCCGTAACATGCACAACATCAGATGCCGGCCCTGCGCCGCAACCATTGGCAAACGTTGCCGAATAGGTTCCCTCCCCGGTTGCTACAACCTCGGGGGTCGTTGCGCCGTTCGACCAAAGCACCGTACAGCCGGGGCACAAGTTCCCCACTGCCAGCACAACAAATCCGCCAGGACACAATGCCGTGGAGCCCGTTGTTAACAACAGCGGCGCCCCGGGCAGCGTACCGGTGGTAATGGTGATGGCTTCGGAGAATCCGGGCTGTCGCCACATTCGTTGCCAACGGTGGCGGTGTAGACGCCGCCCGAAGTGACGGTGATCTCGGGCAGCGTCTCGCCGGTCGACCATTGGACGGTGCATCCGATACACACATTTTCGGCTTTAAGCACGACCGACTCACCGGGACACAGGACTGTGTTGCCCGAGGCCGAAATGGTGGGCGCCTCCGGCAACGTGCCGGTCGTGATTTGGATACTTTCGGATGCCGGGCTGTCGCCGCAGGCATTGCTGACTGTGGCCGTGTAGGCGCCTGCGGCCGAAACCGTGATTTCTGAGGTAGTTTCACCGGTTGACCAGAGGATGCTGCAACCGGAGCAGCTATTTTCGGCTGTCAACTGGACAGACGCTCCCGAACACAACAACGTGCTGCCCGACGCCGAAAGATCCGGCGCTTCCGGCAGGGTACTGGTGCTCACGTTGATCGCCGCTGAAACCGGGCTGTCGCCGCAAGTGTTGCTAAACGTTGCCGTGTAGGCGCCTTCAGCAAAAACAGTGATTTCGGGTGTGGTTGCGCCGGTTGACCAAAGCACCGTACAGCCGGCGCAAATATTTTCTGCCGTCAGCAACACCGACCCTCCCGGACAAAGCAACGTGCTGCCCGCCGCTGAAAGCACAGGCACTTCCGGCAAAGCGCCGGCGGTGATGCTTACAGGTTCGGAAACCGGGCTGACACCGCAGGCATTGTTCACCGTAGCCGTATAAGCGCCCTCCTCGGAAACGGTAATTTGAGGCCCGGCTTCCCCGTTCGACCAGATGACCGTGCAATCGGAGCACACATTACCCGCCGTCAGCACCACCGACGCACCCGGACACAGCACCGTTGCGGCGGCCTGGAGCAGCGGGGCATGGGGCGCCGTACCGGTAGTGACTTCGATAGCAGCCGACGGAGCACTTTCCCCACAGGCATTACCGACCGTGGCGCTGTACGCACCTGCGGCGGAGACCGTGATTTCAGGCCCGGTTTCACCGGTTGACCATTCGACGGTACAGCCCTGGCACAGATTGGCTACTGAAAGCACCACAGATTCGCCATTGCATAAAGAAGTCGGGCCGCCGGCCAGTACGGCAGGTGCATCGGGCACCTCAAGGCCGGTAACCGCGATCGCGTTGGAAGCCGGGCTCTCGCTGCAATTGCTGCCGTTATTATTGCTGACTATCGCGGTATACGCGCCTGCGGCGGAAACACTGATTTCAGGGGTGGTTTCGCCATTTGACCAAAGGAGGCTGCAGCCGTTACAAATATTTGTTGCTGTAAGCACAAGCGATTCGCCCGGGCATAATCCGGTATTTCCGGAAGCAGAGATTTCGACTGCTGCGGGCGGGTTTACGGCAAGCACCTCAATGTTTTCCGAAGCCGGGCCGGCGCCGCAGCTGTTGCTGAGGGTGGCGGCATAAATGCCGTCGACGGAAACTGCAATTTCGGGCGTGGTTTCACCGGTTGACCATTCGACCGTACAACCCGGGCACAGGTTCTCCGCCGTCAGCACGACCGACTCGCCCGGACAAAGCAAGGTATTGCCCGATGCCGAAAGCACAGGCGCAACGGGCAAGTTGGCTGTAAAAACGTTGATCACTTCGGAAGCCGGGCTGTCGCCGCAGGCGTTGGCCGCCGTCGCCGTGTAGGCGCCTTCTGTGGAAACACTGATTTCAGGGGTGGTTTCGCCATTTGACCAAAGGATGGTGCAACCGGCACAGAGATTTTCTGCCGTCAGCACCACCGACTCGCCAGGGCACAGCGTCGTGGAACTGTTGGCAGATACCGTTAGAGCCCCGGGCGCCTGGTTTATTATAGCCGACACCGCTACACGATCACTTTCGCACAGATCATCCATTTCGACCTCGATATCATACAAGTAGTAGTAATAATCCGGGCCGGCGGTGGATGATTTTATTGTCACAAGGTTAGGGACGGTATAGGGATAGTTTACACCCGAGTTGTTCCGGTAGAGATTAGCCGGCGCCGGGCAGCCGATTTGCAGGTCGGCGCCGGCTGGGATATCCATGTCAAGCGTTACGCGGCTTTCTCCGTTTTCGACGAAAATAGTTTTTTCCAACAAAACAGCGCCTGCCGAAGTACGCAACTGAAAAGTGCGATTTGCGGCGCCGTTGGCGTACACTTTTGCCGACTTCAGCCGGAATGGTTTTTCGGCGTCAAAGATCAGGAAGTAGTCGCCGGCATGATTGCCGCCGTTGCCGATGTTGTTGGAAAGCGGGCCAACTCGTTCAATAAGTAGCGTACCGGTACCGGCAGCCGTATAAAACACCGTCGTTTGTGTAATATCGGTTGTAAAAAGTTCCCCGGTGTGCAGGGGATCTTTATCCGTGGTGGAAGCATACCAGCGAATTTGTTCGCCCGGACCGCCTGTGGCCTGAAGCGACACTTCTCCGGGGCCGCAACGTTCGGCAGGCGCTACGACAGGTTCGGCGGGCGCTTCCACAACGATGTAAGCTGTTTCTTCCAATGCATTTTCGCCTGCGTCATTCGACGCGGTCAATTGAACGGTATACGCGCCTTTTCCGCTAAACGTAACTACGGGATTTTGTTCGGTGGATGTGGCCGGGGTGCCGCCTTCAAATGTCCAGCTCCAGGCGTTGGGGTTGTTGGTGGATTTATCCGTGAATTGCACGGTCAGCGTCCGGCACCCAAGACGTTGGTCCGCCTCAAAAGCAACATCGGGCGGGGTGATCAGGTACAAGGGCGATTCCCAAAGGCCACGGCCGTAGGTACCTGCGAAGATGGTGTTGGACACATAGTTGATTTCCAGTTCGTACACCCGCGCGTTAGGGAGCCCTTCGAAAAAACCGGCCCACTGGCCGCCCAGGTCGTCGTTGGTGTAGGCCACGAACCCGAAACCGCCGACGTAAATACCGTTTTTCCCCTTGTCTTCCCAGGCCGCGCAATATTTGGTACCGGAGGGCAAACCGGCGGCAATATTCGTCCAACTGCTGCCTGCATTGACGGAGTGATACACTGCCGAAGAGGTGACGATGAGCAAACGCTGCGGATTTTGCGGATGCACGGCAATGTAACTGATAGAACTGCCGCCCCAGGCAGATGCAATATTTGTCCAAACGCCGCCGCCATTGGCTGTGGTAAACAGCGATGACCCGCGGGCCACGTAGATGCGCTGGTTGTCGGACGGCGCCAGTTTCATGTGATTAAAATTGCCGTTGTCGAAGTTGGAAATTTTCGTCCAGCTGCCGCCGCTGTTCGTGCTGCGCCAGATGTCGGCGAAGGCGACGTAAATCGTGCTCGCCACCTGGGGGTCTTGCTCAAATGGTGTGATCCAGGCGCCGTCTTCCACATCAGGTGGTTTGGAAATGGAGGAACGGGTATTGCCCTGATTGGTAGAGCGGTACATCGAGCCGTTTTGGGACGTGCCGTAGAGGATGTTGGCGTTGTTCCAGTCCACAAACGTTTCCATACCGTCGGCGCCAAGCCAGTCCACCCAGGTCCGGTTGTTGGTGCGCATGACGCTGGTGCCGTTGTCCTGCGCGCCGCCCGAGACTACGTTGGGGTTTGTTTTGGAAACACCAATTTTGTAAAATTCCCGGATACCAAGCCCGGTGGATAAGTCGTCGAACGATGCTGCGCCGTCGGTACTGCGGTAAATTCCGCCGTCGGTGCCGACAAACAGCGTGTCATTCGAAAACTTCAGGATATCCACATCCGCGTGGTTATAGCCCACACCGAGCGAAGCGGCGGTGCTGGGTACCCAATGCGAGGTCAGGAAAAAGGACTGGCCGCCGTCGACAGATTTCCAGGTGTGGATGCCGGCAATATGCACTTCATCGGCATCGGACAGGCTCACGGCCACATCCATATCGCGGGGCGCCTGGCCACGGTCGTCGTCGCCGGTGGCGCTGTAGCCAAAGTAATTGATGTCGTCGCCGTCGATGAGTTTGGTGAATGATGCGCCGCTGTTGGTGGATTTGTAAAATGCGCCGAAGCGACCACCCTGGGATTCCAGCACGTACACTACGTTCGGGTTTGCGGGCGATACACCCATCATTTTGTAGTTGTTACTGGCGGTGCCGAAACCGGTAATTTGGGTAAAAGACGCACCGCCGTTGGTGGAACGGTACACGTTTCTGCCGGAGAAGTAAATGGTGTTCGGGTCGCCGGGTTTGAATTCAATATCGTAGCCCGAAGTGCCGCTGGCGCCGGAAACGGCGGTCCAGGTAGCCCCGCCGTTGGTGGAACGGAACAGGCCGCTTGATTCGGATACGGCGTACACCGTATTGGGGTTGGTGGGGTGAAACTGGATGCGGCTGACACGGCCGCTGCCGGAAACATTGCCCGTGGTTGTCCAGGTTGCGCCGCCGTCGGTGGAGCGGTAAATCCGGCCCGAGGTGCTGCCCCAGAGGTAATGCTGGTTGTCGTAGGGTGAAATTTCGAGGGCGTACACATCCACCGTCGAATAATCGTCGGTAAGGGGCGTCCAGGTAGCGCCGCCATCGAGCGTTTTCCAGACGCCGCCGGTTGGGCTGCCGACGATGAGGTGCTGGTTATTCGCGGCGTCTATGCCGATGGAAGTGACGCGACCGACGCCGGGATTCCAGCCGGAGGTGGCATTTTTATAGGTGGGGCCGAGTTGTTTCCAGTCGCCGGCAAAGGCGCCGGATTCGGCCAGGTTTTGGCGTACGGCGCGGCGGTAATCGCGGGCGCGTTGGGCAAGTTCGGCGTTGGGGATTTTAACGCCGGTGGCGTCCAGTTCCATTTGGGCTACGTATTCCCAGCGTTTGTAAGGTTTGTAGCCGGTGCCGCGGCCGGTGCCGACGAGTTGGAAATGCGCCTCGGCTTCCTGGCGGATTTCGTTGAGGGTAAAGGTGCCGGCCTCGATCATGTCGAGGTACTTTTGGGCAGACAGCGGGAGGAAAAACAGCAACAGGGTAACAAGCGGGAGCAGACGGAGACGCATGATTTCGGGCTGATTTGGTGAAAAGCGGAGTGGGAGGAGAACAAAGGTAGTAAATGGCCTGCCTGTCCGACGGCGGTGTATTTGCCCGATATTTGCTTTTCTTTAGTTTTTTATGGACCACGGAGGCATGGAGGACACGGAGTTTGGCCGTCTTCGGCGGATTGGGACAGGATCAACCTAATTTATGCGAATCGGGGATTAAACCTGCACCTTAGTATGCGTGGGATACCTGGGTTGCCTTTACACAGGATATATCCCGCAGGCTTGTCCTGTCGGAGCGCAGCGGAGACACCTACACCAGCAAAATTTGCGTGATGTACCTAAAAAACGGGGCACTCCGCGTTACCCTGGTACATTTCAGAACATAGAATTTTTGTGGATTTCTCCGCTGCGCTACGACAAGACAAGAAAAGGGAAGATCGCGCATACATTTAGCCCCTGATCCGCATGATTTATCAGGATTAACATGTTAATCCTGAACAACTCTACTCCGCCGAAGGCGGTCAAACTCCGTGCCCTCCGTGTTTAAAAAACTCAAAACAACAAATCCAGAATAGCCAGACCGCCAAACACCAAACTCGCCACGCCGTTCGTCGTAAAAAAGGCCAGGTTCACCCGGCTCAAATCATCGGGTTTAACCAACCGGTGCTGATACACCAGCAAGGCCAAAAAAATACCTGTGCCGAGCCATAGCAAGTCTTCCGCCTGCGGCAAACGCACATGGAGCAAACGCCCGGCATACACCAAAAATGCCGCTGTGCCCACATGCATCCATTCGGAAATGCGCAGTGCGCGTTTTTTTCCAAAATTGGCGGGGATGGAGTACAGCTGCTGAGTTTGGTCGAAGGCCTCGTCTTGCAGGGCGTAGATGATGTCGAAACCGCCGGTCCAGAACAACACGGCCAGTCCGTAGAAAATCGGGATGACGTCAAAACGGCCCATCACAGCCATGTATGCCCCCATCGGTGCCAAAGCCAGTCCGAGCCCGAGCACGAGGTGGCAAAGCCAGGTAAAGCGTTTGGTGTAGCTGTAGCCCAATACCACCAACAGCGCTACCGGCGAGAGCCAAAAGCAAAGCGGATTGATAAACCAGGTGGTGGCGATAAACAACAGGCAGTTCGCCACCACAAACAGCAACGCCGCGCGCGGACTGATAATGCCGGACGGGATTTCGCGCATTTGCGTGCGGGGATTTGCGGCGTCCACATCGCGGTCGAGCCAGCGGTTGAAAGCCATAGCCGCGCTGCGCGCAAACACCATGCAAAGCAGCACCAGCCCGAACAGGCGCCAACTCAGGCCTTCGCCTTTTTCCACGGTGGCGATAAAAAAGCCCAGCAGAGCGAAGGGCATGGCGAACAGCGTGTGGCTGAATTTGACGAGGGAGAGATAGTTTTTCATTGGGGGCAAAAATGCGGCAAGTTTTTGCAATTGCGGTAATTCGGTGAATTTGACTTGTTTTTTTATGTTAGTTTTATTGCCGAAAAAACTTTGGGTTACCAATGCAAGTCAGTCGGCAACCTGAAGCCTCGTAATTTAATATTTGTCCTTTTTATCACTTCACCAAAAACAGGTCATATGAAATCAATTCTGAAGTCTGCAACAAACCAAAGGTCACATTTTACCCCCCCCCCGCCTTAACAATCTAATTACAAAACTACTACTTTATATAGTAGTACTGACGATTACGCCAAACTTTGCTTTTGCGCAATCCGGATGCAATTGTTCAACAGGATTAAATTTAACAGGTAGTACAATTTCGCTTGCGAATCTGGTAGCTACAGCTCAATTACCCTTTGGCAGCACCAGTATTTCCTGCATTTCAGTACCTGCCAACGCCACGCTGGTTATTGATACCGACTATACATTTTCCGGAACAACCTTTAACATGGGAGAACAATCCTCCATTTTTATTGAGCCTACGATAAGGCTGACACTGCAAAGCAATTGTGATTTGAAAAATTGTGACGATAGTTATTGGTACGGAATTACATTGGCCCCAGGATATTTCAATCCGACTGGTGGCCAACTGGACATGTCTAATTCCACAATTGCTAATGCACAGACTGCGATTTCGACAAAACACCGTTCTCAAATTCGACTTGTGGGCAATAAAATAGAGAACAATGTCAAGGGCCTTTCCATATTGGGATACCTGTCCTTTATCAATTTTGGAGACCCTGACGATTTCTCAGGCAATACATTTTTCAGAAATAATTATGGGATTTATATGGTACATGCTCATTTACTTGATTTGGGGATAAAAATGCTACATCGCCATCGGTACGAAATACAATCGACACCTATTTAGATGCTGCAATATACATGTACGAATGTCGGGATGTTGGTATTTATGAGATGGGCATCACTGGCGAATTCAACAGCTCTCCAAACTCCAGTTTTGGCAAAAGAGCTATTGATATCATTGGGAGCGGAGGTATCACAGTAGAAAACTGTGACGTCTTTCCATATTTATACCCACTTTCATCAGCGTTTGGAATTCCCAAATATGGAATTTTCGCAGACAATTGTATAGATGTTAAACTGGAAAAAAATAGAATATTTGCACTAGCCGCCGCTATTTATATCAACCACAATCTTCCTCTGGAATACACTAAATTTGATATTCAGGACAACGATATTTGGGGCCAACACGGCATTTGGGTTGAAAATTTCCTGACTGACACTGCGTCAGGTACGCAGTTGTTGATAAAAAATAACAAGATCGACCATGTTTTTACTGGGAGCCTGTTACACCCCGAAATTCCAGGGGGAATCACTTTAAGAAATATTCATGTACCCTATATTATTCAGGATAATACCATTACAGAAATCAGTGATATTTTGGATAACTATTATTGGGCCGGCGACTATGTTAGAGGGTTAACCCTTCAACTATGTACTGGCCTCGGACTGGTTGAAAACAATACGCTTGATGCAGAGCCGGAATTAATACCATCCACCGGCATCGGTATTTTTGATTCAAGAAATGCTATCCTTATTGAAAATGAGATTTCAGCAGTGCTGCACGACGACGAACCGCCGTCAATTGGCATTGCAACTTGGGGCAGCTCCTCAATTAGCTTCTGCTGCAATACCATTGATGATACGAATATTGGCACTGAGTTCGCTTCCGCTAATAACAATATTAAATTCTATACGACCGAATATGGAGCGCATGATACAGCGCTTTACTTCCCACCGGCGGCTTCTATAAACAAACAGTTCAACACAGGGAATACATGGGCAGGAGCGACAACTGAGTTAGATGCATTTTACAATGGGGATCAGCTAATTGCGCAACTAAATGCTCCCTTCCGTACCCAAACATCCAATATAAATTCCTCTAAAATCTTACCATCAGGTTGGTTCTTTTTGTCGGGAACTGACCCCTACTGTGGCCAACAAGGTTTCAATTGTTCAGACTTTATACCATCAACCACAACCACCGAATTTACAAATTCGGACACCCTTGCCCTTACCGAAGTCGGCGCAGAAAACGAATACGTGCTGCGTTTTGAGCAGCAACGGCAGTTGTATCGAAAATTGAAAGAGTTTCCCGAATTGATCACTGCGTCGGAGGGAATGAGCGATTTCTACGACGTTGCTGATGGCGGCATTATCGGGGCTTTTGATGCCGTTGACCAGCAATTTTTAAACCTGAGTGTATTCCCGGACACGCTGAAAGCTGCGTTTGATTCTTATTTCCAATACCTGGACAGTTTATCAACCGAAGTCGAGCAAATCAAGGATGCCTATCCATTGGCTTCGCCTTCCGAAAAATCATTATTGCTCGATACGCTTGGAAACATTACCGATGAAATTGCTTATGCCTTAGAAGATTTGGATTCCTTGTACGCACTGGCTGAAAACCAATACTCGGCAAATGTCGCGCAGCTTTTGGAAGATAACGATGCGCTCAGCGCTACACAAACCTGGGAATTAAACGAACAGGAGATAAACGTGTTGTTTTTCAAATTTCTTGCCGGGGTAATTGACACATTTACCAATACGGAAAAAGCGTATATCATAAGCTTGGCAGAAGAATGCCCACAATTTGAAGGCGCAGGTGTTTATAAAGCGCGTTTGTTAAGGGGGCATTTAGTCGATTCAACTTTCATCGGTTATAATGAAAGCCAATGCCTTCAGACAGAAGAAGGCCGACCAACATCGTCCTGGAATAACGATTCTAAACACGGGCAGATAAGAGTCTATCCAAATCCGGCTACAGATAAAATATGGATTCAATTCTCGAACACCCCCGACAAAGAGAGTCTTTTAATCCTTCGGGATCATACCGGAAGGAATATTCTGTCTAAAAAAATTGAATATGGTTCAGAAACAAGCCTGAATATTGCAGGTATTCCATCTGGCATTTATATGCTATCGTGGTATTCAAACGATTCCTTATCAGGAGCTGAGAAAGTAATTATTTCCCGGTAATTTCATAAACATTCATTTGGCGCGCAGGTGACTGATCACCTGCGCGCCTTTTCCATTTTATATTATGAATAAGATAATATTTGGTTTGCTAATGTGCTTTTCAATTAATACATTGGCGCAAAAGGAAGATTATAATTGGGTAACAGGAGCCGGCCAATATGACTTACCCCAGAGCATTTATAAAAACAATCATTTTAAATTTCACAATGATTCTCTTGAATTGATTAATCTTTTAGAAGACATTCCTTTTTTCGGTGCATGCACTATTGTGTCAGATACATCTGGACAAATAGCCGCCTACTCAAATGGAATCAATATCTATAATCGAAATCATACTATTTTAATCGATGGTGATGGTTTTCAATCAAGCGATCAATTTCCATTTGGTTATCCATTTAACCAATCAGTGTTATTAATTCCTATGCCAAATACCTCTGGCTATTATTTCATGTTTGATGGCGTTCATATGGTATTAGATACAACTGTGACAATCAAACAATTACGATATTCAATAATCTTAATTGACAATACTACTTCTGGTGAAGTAACAAAAAAGAGCATTTCAATTGAGCAAACATCTGACACCCTAAACCTAGGCTTCCTACATCCCGTCAAACACGGAAACGGAAAAGACTGGTGGCTACTGGCTACAAAATTCAAATCAAACCAATACCGGAAATTTTTGATCGATATAAACGGCATCCATTTCCATGACAACCAACTTATTGGCGAAATCGTGCACAATGGCATAGGCAATGCGGCGTATGCGCCTTCCGGCTGTTGGTACGCCCGCTATGTAAATTACGGGCAGGCTGTTAATCC
Organism: Lewinellaceae bacterium; assembly: GCA_016716135.1. Taxonomy (GTDB): domain Bacteria; phylum Bacteroidota; class Bacteroidia; order Chitinophagales; family Saprospiraceae; genus M3007. The sequence continues at coordinate 254,532 of JADJWX010000007.1, forward strand.
CGACGGCGCCCTATACCTGTACCGCTTTGACCGAAATACCGGCGAACTCTCCATGCCAATCCACAAGCATTTTCCAAAGCCTGAATACTATGGCGGTGTCGCATTTTCGCCCAACTCGCAGTACCTGTACCTGGCGAAATACCTCCAGATATTGCAGTATGACCTGCATGCCGATGACATCCTGGCCTCGGAAACAGTAGTCGCCGAATACGACGGTTTTCTGGACGAAAACGGCGTTCCCACCCGGTTTTACGGCCTCCAACTGGCCCCGGACAACAAGATATACGGCAACATCCCGGGCTTCAATTCCCGCTATTTCCACGTCATCGACCAGCCCGATCTCCCCGGCGCCGCCTGCAACGTGATCCAGCACGCCCTGTACCTGCCGGCGCACAACTTCGGCACCCTGCCCAACCTGCCGCATTACCGGCTTTACGAAGCCACCGTGCCTTGCGACAGCCTGATCAGCAGTGCTACTTTTCCTAGTGTTTCCGCAGTATCTGCTGAAATACGCGTCTGGCCGGTTCCCGCAGCCGATTTCCTTTATTTTTCGGCCTCCGAAAATCTGGAAAAACCGCTGAACCTGTTCCTGTTTGATGCTTTGGGGCAATTAGCCCTCAAAAAAACGGGCTTATCCCTCAGTCCGGCAGTCGCTGTTCCACTGGACGAGTTGCCGCCAGGCGTTTATTTCTACAGCTTGTTGTCGGAAAATGGCCGGGTAGTTAAATCCGGGAAGGTCATTCGCACCCGGTAATGGCATGAAAAAGGGAAGACGCGTACCGGTGAAAAATGCGGCAAGTTTTTGCAAAAAGCCGTAAACCAGCCCACCAAAGCCGCGTTTAATTGGTTAATTTTACACCGCAACTATTCCATAACTGATAAAACAATCCGACTTATGAGCTTACGCTTAGGAGACACCGCCCCGAATTTTAAAGCCCAAACCACCGCCGGCCACATCGACTTTTACGACTACCTGGGCGACGGCTGGGGCATCCTGTTTTCGCACCCCGCCGATTTCACCCCGGTTTGTACTACTGAACTGGGCCGAACCGCCCTGCTTAGCGAAGAATTCCGGAAGCGCGGCGTCAAAGCCCTGGCCGTCAGTGTAGACCCGCTCGACAGCCACAAGGAATGGGTAAAAGACATCAATGAAACCCAACATTGCACCGTCGATTTCCCCATCATCGCTGACCCGGACCGCCACGTGGCCACACTCTACGACATGATCCACCCGAATGCCTCGGCGACGGCTACCGTGCGCTCGTTGTTTGTCATCGGGCCCGACAAAACGATCAAACTGATGATCACCTACCCGGCCTCCACCGGCCGCAATTTCTTCGAAGTGCTCCGTGTGGTGGATTCCCTGCAACTCACCGCCAACCACAGCCTGGCCACACCTGCCGACTGGCAACCCGGCCAGGACATGATCGTGGTGCCGGCCGTGTCGACGGAAGACGCTCAACAGCGGTTCAAAGATCTGAAAGTGGTTAAGCCGTACCTGCGCTACACTTCCGGGCCGAAGTAACGCGCTGTAGCGCGGACTGCTAGTCCGCCGTAAAAAAAAAACATGAGTCATCCCGAATTTTTAAAATGACTTCGGAGAAGTCAAATATTTGTAGATCAGAGATTTAAGGGCGCTCGAAGACCTCGGAGAGGTCGCATGTACAGGGTTGCCACCTGGATATTCGACCTCTCTGAGGTCGGGCAACGGGTAACCGGAGCATTTCTACAAATATTTGACCTCTCCGAGGTCTTTTTTATGGAAAAATTCGGGATGACTCATGCGAATCAGGCGCTAAATGTATGCGCGATCTTCCCGTTTCTTGTCATGTCGTAGCGAAGCGGAGACATCCACAAAAGTTCTATGCTCCGAAATGTACCCGAGCAACGCTAAGAACCCAGGTTTTCAGGTACATCACGCAAATTTTGCTTGTGCAGGTGTCTCCGCTTCGCTCCGACATGCCAAGCCTGCGGGATATAACATGGGTAAAAGCAACCCAATGATCCTACACCCAGATTAATGTGTGGGTTTAACCCCTGATTCGCATGATTCATGTTTAGGTGCCAATTAAAATTACCTGTCGGGTCAATAAAAATTTACCGGAAAAAAGGGAAAAATGTACCGTTTCAACTTTGGGCCGGCTTTGCCGCCCAGTTAAGCCGGTTTCTAAAACTTTCGCGCGGACAAACTGTCCGCGTTACTTTCCATACCTTTGCCCCGAATCTAAAAACAGTCCTTGCATGCCCAATAAAATTCGCGCGGCGATCACGGGGGTACATGGGTGGGTACCCGAAGACAAACTCACAAATTTTGATCTGGAAAAAATGGTGGACACCAACGACGAGTGGATCACCAGCCGAACCGGCATTAAAGAACGCCGCATCCTGCGCAAACCCGGCTGGGCAACCAGTGATATGTGTGCGGAGGCGGTTAAAGGCCTGTTGGAAAAAACCGGCACCCGGCCGGAAGAAGTCGAAATGCTGATCATCGGCACGATCACCGGCGATATGATTTTTCCGGATACGGCCAATACGGTTTGTGATAAAATCGGGGCTAAAAATGCCTTCGGTTACGATATCAATGCGGCCTGCTCCGGTTTTTTGTACGCGCTGGCGACCGGTGCTCAATTTGTAGCCAACGAGACCTACAAAAAAGTCGTGGTTGTCGGCGCCGATATGATGTCGTCGATCATCGACTACACCGACCGAAATACCTGCGTCATTTTTGGCGACGGCGCTGCGGCTGTTTTGCTGGAGCCCCGGGCCGACGGCACCGGTATCCAGGATTTTGTGCTTCGCGCCGACGGCTCAGGCCGGGAGTTTTTGTTCATGAAATCCGGCGGTTCCAAATCGCCGCCGACGCCCGAAACCGTTGCTAACCGCGAACATTTCGTTTATCAGGATGGCAAACGCGTGTTCAAATACGCCGTGGAAGGCATGGTAACTACCGTCAGGGAAGTATTGAAACGGAACCAACTGGATGTCGGGGACATCGATTGGGTCATTCCCCACCAGGCGAACATGCGCATCATCAATTCCGTTGCCGAAAACCTGAAAGTCCCGATGGAAAAAGTGACGATCAACATCAGCAAATACGGCAACACCACGGCAGGCACCCTGGGTTTGTGTATGTGGGAATACGAAGACCGGTTCAAAAAAGGCGACAACATTATCCTTACTGCTTTCGGCGGGGGCTTTACCTGGGGTTCGCTTTATTTGAAATGGGCGTATTAGGGCGTAGGGCGTAGGGCGTAGGGCGTAGGGCGTAGGGCGTAGGGCGAATAAACTGACCTAATGAACCAGAGCGGCGCCAATGCCGGGGAAAATTTTACCTTTGCGCGCATTTTTTTGAAATTCATCCTTTATCATTCATAACTCATCATTAAAAGAAATGGCTACAACCGCAGACATCCGCAACGGCCTGTGTATTGAACTGAACAACGATATTCTGAAAGTCATTGATTTTTCAAAATTTCAGGTAGGCCGTGGCAGTGGCAAGGTTTGGACAAAACTCAAAAGCACCACCACCGGAAAGGTAATTGAACACACGTTTCAAAGCGGCCACAACATCACCGAAGTTCGCGTTGAACGCCGGACATTTCAATATTTGTACCCGGAAGACGACGCCTACATGCTGATGAACCAGGAAAGCTTTGAACAGATTTCCGTGCCGACTGACATGATCGACAACGGGAAATTTCTGAAAGAAGGCGAAACCGTGGATGCCTTGTATCACGGTCAAAAAGACGTGCTCCTTTCCGTAGAGATGCCGCCGACAGTGGTTCTGGAAATCACCTACACCGAACCCGGCGTACGGGGCGACACCGCCACCAACACCCTCAAACCGGCAACCGTGGAAACAGGCGCGGAAGTACGCGTGCCGCTGTTTTGTGAAATTGGCGATCTGATCAAGATCGATACGGCCACCGGCGCGTACATGGAACGGGTAAAAAAATAAAATCCCGCATTCCGTATTATATTTGGCCCGCATGTTAAAACATCCTTTGATATGGAATTTAGTCAGATACAAGAATTAATCAAAATGGTCGGCAGAGCCAAGCTGACTGAGTTTGTCCTCAAGGAAGGTGATTTCAAACTGATCATCCGAAACCAGCCAACACCGGACAGCAGCAGCCTGACCACCCAACCCATGGTTATTCCGGCTGCCCAGCCGATGGTTACCATGGCCCCCCAGGCAGTGCCTCCGGCGCCGCCGCCGCCACCAAAAGCGGATGCTCCGGCAGCCGCAGGGGCTACGGCTGAAGAGGCCAATGCGGCTAATTTGCTGACCATCAAATCGCCTATGGTGGGTACTTTCTACCGTTCGGCATCGCCGGACAAACCGCCGTTTACCAAAGTTGGTGAAGTGGTTGAAGTAGGCGACACGGTTTGCATCATTGAGGCCATGAAACTCTTCAATGAAATCGAATCGGATTTGAAAGGCAAAGTGGTCAAAGTACTCGTGGAGGATGCCTCCCCGGTCGAATACGACCAGCCGTTGTTCCTGCTTGAACCGGCATAATCTCTTCACGGATTCCTGGCGAACGCCTACCCTGCTAACGTTGACATACGCTACCTATGTTCAAGAAGATACTTATAGCCAACCGCGGCGAAATAGCCCTCCGGATCATCCGCACCTGCAAGGAAATGGGCATCAAAACCGTGGCCATTTACTCAACTGCCGACCGCGACAGTCTGCACGTGCGTTTTGCCGATGAGGCCGTATGTATTGGCGCGCCAGCTTCTGCAGAAAGTTATCTGAATGTGCCCCGGATCATGGCCGCCGTGGAAATAACCAATGCCGATGCGGTGCATCCGGGGTATGGTTTTCTGGCGGAAAACGCCTCCTTCGCCGAAGTTTGCGACGGGTACGGTATTAAATTTATCGGCCCTACGCCGGACCAAATCCGGTCTATGGGCGACAAAATCACAGCCAAAGAAACCATGCTCGCCGCCGGTGTGCCCTGCATACCCGGCACTGAGGGCCTGCTGCGCGATTTTAAAGACGGCCTGAAGTTGGCAAAAGAAATCGGATACCCGGTAATTCTGAAAGCCACTGCCGGCGGTGGCGGCAAGGGCATGCGCATCGTCTGGAAAGAGTCGGATTTTGAAAACCAATGGGAAACGGCCCGCCGGGAAGCCAAAGCCGCTTTTGGCAACGACGGCATCTACATGGAGAAATTCATCGAAGAGCCCCGGCACATTGAGTTTCAGGTGGCCGGCGACCAATTCGGTAAAGCCTGCCATTTGTCCGAACGGGATTGCTCCATTCAGCGCCGGCACCAAAAACTGGTGGAAGAATCGCCTTCCCCGTTCATGACGCCGGAATTGCGGGAAAAAATGGGTGAAGCAGCCGTGAATGCCTGTTTGGCCATCGGCTACGAAGGTGTAGGCACCGTAGAGTTTCTGGTAGACAAATACCGGAATTTCTACTTCATGGAAATGAATACCCGGATTCAGGTAGAGCACACCGTTACGGAAGAAGTAATCGACTTTGACCTGATCAAAGAACAGATCAAAATTGCCGCCGGTATTCCAATTTCCGGTAAAAACTATTTCCCCGAAATGCATGCCATCGAATGCCGGATCAATGCCGAAGATCCGTTCAACGATTTCCGGCCCAGCCCGGGCAGGATCACGTCGTTTCATTCGCCGAAAGGCCATGGTATCCGGGTAGACACCCACGTGTATGCCGGGTACAATATTTCGCCCTACTACGACTCCATGATTGCCAAACTCATCGTGCGCGCCCGCACCCGCGACGAGGCTATCCTGAAAATGGAACGCGCGCTCGACGAGTTTATCGTCGAAGGGGTGAAAACCACCGTGCCCTTCCACCAGCGCCTGATGCGCAATGAGGAGTTTAAAAAAGGCAATTTTCACACCGGCTTTTTGAATACCTGGGACTTTAAAGCGGAATAGCCGGCACTGCTGTTTCAAACAACTGCCGCCATGCACACCGAGCAACACACCGGTACACTTATCGTCGGCGCTGGGCCGGCGGGCTTGGCCGTTGCCGGTCGACTGACCCGCTTGGGATTGCCTTTTCTGATCGTGGAAAAAGCGGAGGCGCTCACCCCCTCCTGGCGCAACCACTACGACCGGCTTTGCCTGCACACCACTAAAGAGCACTCCAATTTACCGGGAATGGACATGCCGGAGCACTACCCGGTGTACGTGCCGCGCCTCGACCTGGTTGCCTACTACGAAAATTATTGCCGCGAAATGGGCATCACGCCCCTGTTTGGCCAGGAAGTGCAACGCATCCGGCGCCAACCGGAAGGCTGGCTGACGGAAACGCCCGGTTGCCGTTTTTTTTCTAAAAATGTCGTTGTCGCTACCGGCTACAACCGCGTTCCGGTATTACCCGATTACCCCGGACAGGAAAGTTTCCCCGGGCCGTTTTTTCACAGCCGCGAATACCGCAACGCGGCGCCGGTTGCCGGGAAAAAAGTGCTCCTGATCGGCATAGGCAATACCGGCGCCGAACTGGCGCTCGATTTGTGCGAAAACGGCGCGAATCCGGTCATTTCCGTGCGCGGCCCGGTCAATTTTATCCGGCGCGACATCGCTGGCCGGCCGGCTCAACGCACGGCTATTTTCCTAAGCCGCTTGCCCGACCGGTTGTACGACGGGATCGCCCGCTTCATCCAGCGCATCACCGTGGGCGACCTCAGCGCCTACGGCCTGCTCCCATCGCCTTACGCCCCATCCGAACAACTGCGCCGCTTCGGCAAAGTGCCCGTGATCGACATCGGGACCATCGACCGGATCAAGGCAGGCGATATCCGGATCATGCCCGGCATCCGGGAATTTCAGAGCAACGAAGTGATTTTTGAAAACGGACAAACCGAAGCATTCGATGTGGTGATCGCCTGTACAGGCTACCGCGCCCAGGTGGAAGATTTCCTGGAAAACGCCGCGCCCCTGCTCAACGAACGGGGCTACCCCAGCCGGCTTTGGTTCGACGCGCCGGAATACCGGGGACTGTATTTCTGCGGCTTTACCAGCCCGATCAGCGGCATTTTGCGGAACATTAAAATTGACTCGAAAAAAATTGCAGCGCAGATTCAGGCTGTCGAAGCCAATTAGCCGGGCAACCACCCGTTCCGGAGCAGTTTGTTCCGCCTGAATTCCGGTTGGATCATTTTATACACATACACTTACCTTCGCCCCATGCTCCGACTGCTGCAATATTACAAACCGTACAAAAATCTGCTGATCCTCGCCCTGGCCAGCAACCTGCTGATGTCGCTTTTTATGGTCGTCAGCATTCCTGTGCTCCAGCCTTTTTTGCAAATTCTGTTCAGCGCCGGCGACGGTTCGGCGCCCGGGATAACCCTACGGGCGCCCGGCGCACAGGATTCGGGTTTTCAGGCGATTGAGAACCGGGTGAATGCGTTTTTTTCCCAACTAATTCAGGATCATGGCCGCGAAGAGGCCCTGCTGATCGTGTGCGGCTTTCTGGTGTTAACTTTTTTTGGAAAAAACCTGTTTCGCTACCTATCCCTGTATTTTCTGGCGCCGGTTCGGAACGGCATTGTGCGCGATTTGCGGAACAAACTGGTCGGAAAAATGCTGGCCCTGCCCCTCGCCTACTTTTCTGAAGAGCGCAAGGGCGACCTGATGAGCCGGATTTCCGCCGATGTGCAGGAAATCGAATGGAGCATCGTGGGTGTGGTGGAGTCGGTGGCCCGGGAGCCCATCGTCATTTTGGGGAGCCTGGCATTCATGATCGTCGTATCGCCTCAACTGCTCATTTTTGTGTTTGGGCTGATGCTGTTCTCCGGGCTGATCATCGGAGGTGTCGGCCGCAGCCTGCGCAAACAATCGGGTGAAGCACAGAGCCGCCTTGGCCTGATCGGTTCGCTGGTGGAAGAAACCCTCGGCGGTCTGCGCATCATCAAAGGATTCAATGCCGAGCAATGGCAAATGCAGCGTTTCGGCACGGAAAACCAACGCTATGCCCACACCCTCACCCGGCTGTACCGGCGGAAAGACCTTGCCTCACCCCTGTCGGAGTTTTTGGGGATCGGGGCCGTGGCGGTGTTGTTGTGGTTTGGGGCCAAACAAGTTTTTGCCGGTGAAATTTCGGCCGCCACGTTCATCACGTTTTTATACGCTTTTTACAACATCATCGAGCCGGCCAAACAGCTTAGCGGCGCCTCCTACAGCATCCGGAAGGGCATGGGCGCCCTGGAACGTGTGGAGGCCGTGCTGGATGCGCCGCTGGGTATTCACGATGCCGAACAGGCAACGGAAGTTTTGGCATTCCAGGACACCGTGGTGTTCAAAAACGTATCGTTCCGGTACCAGAACTCGGACCGGCCTGCCCTGGCGAATATTGACCTGACCATTCCGCACGGAAAAATCGTGGCGCTGGTGGGTGCTTCCGGGGCCGGGAAGAGCACTATCGCAGATCTGCTGCCCCGGTTTTACGATGTGCAGGAAGGGCAAATTTTGCTCGACGGGGTAGACATCCGGCAGTTGCGCCTGCGCAGTTTGCGCGCACAGATGGGCATTGTGAGTCAGGAAGCCATTCTGTTTAACGACACCGTGCGCAACAACATCGCCTTCGGCCTGGAGTCGGCCACCGACGAAGCGATCATGGCTGCGGCAAAGGCCGCAAATGCCCACGACTTTATCGTTGAAATGCCGGAAGGGTACCACACCAACATTGGCGACCGGGGTTCCAAACTCAGCGGTGGCCAGCGGCAACGGCTGACTATCGCCCGGGCATTATTGAAAAACCCTCCTATTTTGATCCTCGACGAGGCAACCTCGGCCCTCGATAGCGAGTCAGAGAAACTGGTTCAGGCAGCCCTCGACCGTTTGCTGCAAAACCGGACGGCCCTGGTCATTGCCCACCGGTTGAGCACTGTGCAATATGCCGATGAAATTATCGTGCTGGATGCCGGGCGGATTGTCGAGCGGGGAACGCATGAGGGGTTGTTGCAAAAAAACGGGGTGTATCGAAAACTGGTGGAATTACAGGCGCTGTAACCACATTTTCACGCTGCATAAGCGCATCCTGTGCCTGCCTGCAGCCGCATACTTTTCCCCTGCTTCCGTTCCTTCACCGAAAAATCACAGGTAAGGACAATTTGATCCTTTCCGGAAATTGCCAATTGCCGGCCTTCTAAAATTAAAAAAAAAGCGCCGTATCTTTGAAGCAAACATACTTTGCAGTAAAGCTTAATCTCACCGAGTTTTTAGCATCTACAATCCGATGAAACGAATGTTGTTCGCCGTTCTCTCAGTTTTCTGGTTTCATGCAAGTGCCCAAATTACCGTAACCGCCGCTACTTTTCCCGCCGTTGGTGATACCTTTCGATACGCCCTCGACCTGAACCCCGCAGGCGCAAATTTTATCACGCCTCCCGGCGGATCACAGTTGTGGGATTTTTCCGGTTTGCAATTCGGCCAAACGTTTGAAACAATTTACCGGTCGCCCGACAGCGGCATGTACAAGGCTGATTTCCCCGGTGCTGAACTCATGCAGGGTGGCGGAGCCGGCGAATCGTACTACAATGTGACCAATGCCAAAGTTGAATTGCTCGGCTATGCCGGCGGCGACCCGACCGGTCTGGGCGTCAATGTGTTGGCTCGTTTTGCCCCGCCTGTCATTGAACGCCGCTCGCCGTTAAACTTTTTTGATATTAACCAGCAATCTTCCGACCTGTCTATCCCGTTTTCGACTGATGCCTTGCCCGACAGCCTGCTGGCCGGTATCCCCGGCGCAAGTTTTATCGATTCGATCCGCATCCGCATCAATTTCCAGCGGCTGGAAGCCGTGGACGGCTGGGGCGATCTGAAAATACCGGGTATGGGTATGCCAACGCCGGTATTGCGCGAAAAACGCACGGAGTACACAACGACCAACATGGATGTGCATTCCCCGCTCGGCTGGATCCCCATACCGGCAGGCTCCATTGGCGGCCTGGCCAATTTTTTGGGTACCGATACTACCATCACCTACCGCTATATCAGCAATACGCACAAGGAAGACCTGGCCCTGGTAACCGTCAACGCCGATGGGGCCACGGTGGAAACGGTTCGTTTCAAAAACATTGACATGCTTACCCCCGCGCCCACGGTAGATGCCCCCGGCGCCGCAAGCGTGCAGGCGTTTCCAAATCCCGCGATCCAATGGGTCCGTTTTGATTGCAAAAACCTGCCTGCCGATGATTATACGCTGAAAATTTTCAACATCGTGGGTAAGGTCGTTTGGAAAGAAACGCACTACATCGCCGGAAAACGCTCCTTTACCGTCGATCTCGAAGATTTCAAAAAAGGCACTTACCTGTACAGCCTGGTCAATCAGGAAGGAACGATCATCGGCACCAAACGGCTGGTTATTGTCAAGCCCTGAATTAAACATCCCTGCAGCGATTTTTTAAGGCTGTCTGAACCAAATCTTCAGACAGCCTTATTTTTGTCCTATGGCTAAGCTGCGCAATCATCCTCTTCGCCAATTTGGCTGGTCAATCCTGCTTTATGGGCTCGGCATGGGTTTGCTCCTTGTTGTGCTGCAAACGGCCCGCTACCGTTTTTTAATACTGGACCATGCCCAGGAATTGTATTTCGGGCTTATCGCCTTGCTGTTTACAGGCATTGGCATTTGGGCCGGCCGCCAGCTTACTACCCGGCTGGCAACAACACCAGCCAAGCCACTTTCCGGCCAGGCACTGGTACAGGCTTTGGACAAACTCGGCATTACGCCCAGGGAATATGAGGTACTTCAGTTGATTGCACAGGGCCTGAGCAACCAGGAAATTGCCGGGCGCATGTTCGTGTCGCTCAACACGATCAAAACGCACACCTCGAACCTGTTTTCCAAACTGGACGCCCAACGGCGCACCCAGGCCGTACAAAAGGCCCAGGCAATCGGCTTGCTTTCCGGCACTCACCCGAAAGTATGATTTTGAGCTGCCATCGGGAAATCACCCGAAAGTATGGGGCATTCCAACCAGGCAACTGCTTCCTTTGCCCCGTATTGTTCATCAAAAAATTTGATCTATGAAAAAGACCATTTTAACCTACGGGCTGATTTCGGGAGGCATTGCTGCTGCGCTGATGTTGTGTAGTTCCCTTTACCTGCGCAATGATCCGGGCAATTTCAGCGGCTCTGAAGTTTACGGGTATGCGGGAATTGTGTTGAGCATGTTATTTGTATTTCTCGGGGTACGCGCCTATCGCGACCAGGTGGCCGGCGGGATCATTTCCTTTGGAAAAGCGTTTCAGGTTGGCCTTTACATTTGCCTGATTTCCTGCGCGATCTATGTGATCACCTGGATGATTATTTACCACACCCTGCTCCCCGATTTTATGGATCAGTTCGTGGAATACAGCTTGCAAAGTTTGCGCGAGTCCGGTGCAACGGCAGAAGAAATTTCCAAGAAAACGGCTGAATTCGACTATTACAAAGCATTGTATAAAAACCCGCTTATTGCGGCGGGAATCACCTTTCTGGAACCCTTCCCAATAGGCCTGTTGGTTTCGCTGGCAGCAGCGGGTATTTTGCGCCGCCAAGGTTGATAGTGTTAAAATCGGTTAAACTTTTTTGCCAAAAAGTGAATTCCGAGCCTCCGGCACCCGATTTCCGGGCAAATGTGCAACCGGCATAGTAACATTGTTGTCAGTAGTCCGTCTCCGCGCAGAAAGCGTAACATTTGAACCTAAACTGTGAAGCAATGCGAACTAAACTTTTCTTCCTCGCCCTGAGCCTTTTTTGCCTGACTTTTTCTGCCAATGCACAACGCGAACAAACCGTGCTCGGCAAACGAAACATGGGTTTTTCCGGCATTTGGGGTGGCTCCAAACACCAGCTTACCCGTTTTGGCAACACCAACAATTATGTGAATGCCTGGCATTTCGGACTGGAGTTCGGCAAAGCGCTAACGATCGGTTGGGGCCGGTATGATCTCAATGGTAGCATCCTTTGGGATAATGAACCCGGTCAGAACTTCGACATCAACTGGCATGTGATGAGCCTGGGCTATGCCTTTCAATCGTACAAGGCCGTCCATCCGTATATCTCGGTCGACGGTGGCAAAGGTTTTGCCAAGTATTCCAATGAAGGCAAAGACCGTATCTGGGTCATCCAGCCAGCTGCCGGTGTGGAAATCAACGTTTTCCGCTGGCTCCACCTTGGGCTTGAAGGCGGCTACCGATTTGTGACCGGCAGCGATCTCAGCCTCACCGACCGTCAGCTTTCCAACCCCTATGCCCAGGCTACCCTGAAATTTGGTTTCTCCTGGGGGCGCTACCGTAAAAATGATAATCAGAATTCCCACCGGGATTGAGTACGCCGTGTTTAATCTTTAAAAAACGGCTGCCGGAAAAGATCCGGCAGCCGTTTTTTTATGTATTCAACCAGCAATTTGCCACTGAACTAAAAGCCGTAAATTTGCATTTCACGGATATGTTTTTGCCGCAGGCAAAAAATCACTCAATCACTCAATCACTCAATAATAATGGACGTCCTAACCACCACCGCGCTTTCCTCGCCAGACCTGATGCAACTTGAAGACCGCTTCAATGCGCACAACTATCACCCGCTCCCGGTGGTACTCACCCGGGGGGAAGGTGTGTTCGTATGGGATGTGGAAGGGAAGCAATATTTCGATTTCCTGTCGGCCTACAGCGCTGTCAATCAGGGGCATTGCCACCCGCGGATCATCAATGCACTTATTGAGCAGGCCCGGCAGCTTACGCTGACCTCACGCGCTTTTTACAACGACAAACTCGGGCAATTTGCCCAATTCATAACGGCATATTTCGGGTACGACCGGGTGTTACCCATGAATACCGGTGTGGAAGCGGTGGAAACAGCCGTCAAACTTTGCCGGAAATGGGCCTACCAGGTGAAAGGGGTTCCGGATGGGCAAGCCAAGATCATTTTTGTCGAAGGCAATTTTCACGGCCGCACCCTGACGGCCGTTTCGGCGTCCACGGACCCGGATTGCCGGCGGGATTTTGCGCCGTATTTGCCCGGATTGATCACCATTCCATACGATAACCTCGAAGCGCTTGAAACGGCCTTGCAAGACCCGACGGTAGCCGGATTTCTGGTTGAGCCCATTCAGGGCGAAGCCGGGGTGTTTGTTCCTTCCGACGACTATTTGCCGAAGGCCTATGCCCTTTGTAAAAAACACAATGTCCTGTTCATTGCCGATGAGGTTCAAACCGGGATTGCGCGAACAGGTAAGTTGCTGGCTTGCGACCACCACGGTTTCAAACCGGATGTGCTGATTTTGGGAAAAGCCATAAGCGGCGGTGTCGTGCCGGTCAGCGCGGTGTTGAGCAGCGATGAAGTGATGTTAACACTTAAACCCGGCGAGCACGGCTCCACCTTTGGCGGCAATCCGCTTTCCTGCGCTGTGGCAACCGCTGCTTTACAGGTAGTAGAAGATGAGCACCTGGCTGAAAATGCGGAATATCTGGGCGCCATATTTCGCCAACGCATGGCAAACCTGATAAAAAAGCGACCGGACCTGCTCACCCTGGTACGCGGCAAGGGCCTGTTAAATGCCGTGGTGATCAACGACTTGGAAGACAGTCAAACGGCCTGGAACCTCTGCCTTGAACTGGCCAAAAACGGCTTGCTGGCCAAACCCACCCATGGCAACATCATTCGTTTTGCGCCGCCGCTGGTGATGACGGAAGCGCAACTGGACGAATGTTGCCAGATCATTGAACAGGTGTTCGGTACGTTTGAAAAGCCATAAAACCTGTCAGGTTAGAGTACGCCCGCAGCCACAAAATCGCTCAAATAGGCAAACGGCTCCGTCAATTGCCCGTTTTCAGCAATCACGGCCCGCCGGATCACTGGGCTATCGGCTTCGTGCAGCAGTTCCGGGAGAATATTGTCGATGAGCTGCCGGCCAAAGAATTGCGAGGCATCGCGCGGCAATTCTGAGGGCAGGTTATCAATCGCCATGACGTCCACGGCGCCGGCCTGAAACGGCGGGCATTCCAATCCGGTGCTCCGGTCCACACCATACACCGGATCGACAATGGTGCTTGGCCGCAGTGTAACCGGTACGGATGCATCCGGAACAATATCGCAGGACACATCGGCGACAACCTGCAAATTAAAACCGGGATCGGCCATTTCGTCGGCAGAAAAAAATTGAGGTGCCCGACGGTCGTAGTAAATTCCGTTAATAAAAATATCAGCCCGGTGGGCAAACGGTGCAAAAACGCTGACATACTCCTCGCCATGCGCATAAAAGTGTTGTTTGTCAAAAATGCGGGGCCCGTCGCGGTGTTGCACATAGTCTTGCGCAAAAAGCTGGGTAAAAACGGGCTGGTCGAAATCTTTTTCCAGAAAATCCTTTGGCGAAACCTGATGTATCCCGAAATCATGCAGGTTGCGCACCGCCCCGGCTGCCACCCGGCCGCCACCGGTGAGCACAATACGCAACGGCGGCAGACTGGTGTTTTTATACCCGGTCAGCACCTCCGAATAGTCGTGGCAGGCATACATGCGCGGCAGGCTGAACAGGCCGGAGCGACGGCCATATGTCCAGAGGGCATTATGCGCCCCCACCAAACCGGCATAAAACCCAAAAGCGATCAGGCGATCGCCACGGTCATCGGTCAGTTTTTCAAAATCGATCAGGCGGATATTTTTTTCCAGCACGGCCTGCAGCAAACGACGGTTTTGCGCTTGCTTTTTGATCGTGTGCGAAAAAAACAGGTATGTTTTTTCAGCAATTAATTGATCGATAGGCACTTCTTTGACTCCGATCAGGATGTCGCAATTGCGCAGGTCGTCGGCCATGGGAATGCCACATTCCCGGTATTCTTCATTTTTATAACAACGAACGTCGGAGGGTTCGACCAATATTTCCACCGGAAAGCGGTGTATAATCTCATTACATTGCTCCGGCGTGAGCGGGGTACGTGCGTCGGGCGGGACTTTCCCCTCCCGTATAATGCCAATTTTATACATAAAGAAACACTTGTTTGGGTAAAGAATTTGGGGGTGACTTTTCAAGAAGGCCTGCGTCGAAATTACGCAATGGCAGCGCAAATGTAGATTTTTCAAGTTGGTATTTCCTGAAAACCGGAACTTCTCCGGTGTCTGAATTGTTTACCTTTGTGCCGATTGAATTTAGAAATTGTTCCTTGACTTATTTGCTTTATCCACACAATGCAACGGGCCTGTTCTGGTATTGACGGGAAAGTATAGTTGCAACGTAAGCATGCCGGAGCATAAGCGGTTACTCCGTAAAAACTAACGCTTAACCATTGATTGGCAACACACAGTATGCCATGGCTGCCTAATTAAAGTTTAATTAGAATGCCTTTATGCCGTACGATTGAGGCTCCATACACATCGTGCCGCGTATCAACCTCTTGGGGCTAGTTTGCAGAACGCCGTTACTGCAGGCGAAATTTAAACGGCTAAGGCGCGGAGTGGTCGGTTTCGGAACCTGTCCCGTGCTCGAAAACCTTAATCTGAAACTAAGCATGTAGAAGGCGTTGTGGCGCTTTGTCCGGACGCGGGTTCGACTCCCGCCAGGTCCACCACTTTGATTGCGGATTGCGGAATACGGATTGCGGAATAATCACCTTTCCGGATTTTGATATGCTTCCGGTAAATTGTTTAAATCCCGCTCTTGGCTGCTTTGGCCGAGAGCGGGATTTTTTTGTATTTCTTCTCAACAGGCGCGCACTTAATCCAGGAACTTCGTGTGGAAAATACTATTTCGCAAACGAACGATATATATCAATGGGAATTTTATAAATGGAACATTGATGTTTTTACCGTTTTTTTCCGGCAGGTACGAATATGCACCCGCGAAATTTCATGTCTGGCCAAGAGAATATCTTTGCTCCAAAAAAAACGGCCAACAAGACAAATTCCCAGCCTATGAACAGGAATGCCCTCAAGCGTGCCCGCAACATTTTCCTGCTGGGCTGCCTGCTTTCGGCCCTCGGCTGCGGAACCGACGGACAGGGAAATCAGTCATCCGAACACCATCCAGCACAAAAAAAAGACGGCATGATCCTCATCCCGGCCGGAACGCTATTTATGGGTGGCGACAATGCGCAGGCCGATCCGAATGAATTTCCGAAGCACATGGTGGAAATCCAGGCCTTTTGGATGGATGAAACGGAAGTGACCAACGCCCGGTTTGAAGCCTTCGTCAAAGCCACCGGGTATGTAACCGTGGCCGAACGCCCGGTCAACTGGGAAGAAATAAAACAAACGCTCCCCCCGGACACACCCAAGCCACCCGACAGTGTGTTGCAGCCCGGGGCCCTGGTATTTCACCCGACCAACCAGCCTGTTTCCCTCGACGACCCTTCCGCCTGGTGGGTATGGACCAATGGCGCCGACTGGAGGCATCCCGAAGGACCGGGGTCTTCCATCGCCGGCAAAATGGACCATCCGGTGGTGCAAATTGCCTGGGAAGATGCCATGGCCTATGCCAAATGGGCAGGGAAGCGCCTCCCTACCGAGGCCGAATGGGAATGGGCGGCCCGCGGCGGACAGGCAAAAACGATTTACCCCTGGGGCAATGAGGCCCCGGAAGCAGGGAGTCCTAAAGCCAATTTCTGGCAGGGCATGTTCCCGTACCAAAACAGCCTGCAGGACGGGTGTTTTACCACATCTCCCGTAAAATCGTTTAAACCCAACGGTTACGGGCTTTACGATATGGCAGGCAACGTGTGGGAGTGGTGCTCCGACTGGTTTGATTTTAATTTCTATAAAAATCCGGATGCCACCAAAGCCAATACCCGGGGCCCTGAACGCGCGGACAACCCGAGCATGCCTTACCTGCAGGAAAAAGTGATGCGGGGCGGCTCGTTTTTGTGCAATGATGATTATTGCTCCGGTTACCGGAATTCCCGCCGTATGGGATCGAGCCCCGATACCGGGCTCAACCACGCCGGATTTCGTTGTGTGCGCGACATAGAGTGAACTTACACCGGCAGGTTTTGCTGTTGCGCCAGCCCAAACGTCGATTACGTCAAGGCTTCCAATTCCGGATCGACCGCTTCCTCCCCTTCCGGATTGATGATCATATCCAGATACACTTTCACCAGGCGGTTGGAAAACAGCGCCAGGTTGCGCAATTCGGACAGGTGGTTCAGGAACAGGACACTGTTCCGGGTACCGATGGTGTGTTCCTTGATGCGTTTGATCTGCTTTTTGCGGACTGAACGGATCAACCTTACGACCGGTGTTATTTCTTCATACAAACGGGTCGCTTCTTCGCCGTTTTGTTTTTCAAACACCTTTGTCGTCTTCTCGATGTAGGCGTTGAGCTTGTTATTGATCGCTTTCAGTTCATTGATCTGCACGGAAAGCATGGGTTTATGGTTGTTGTCGATGTGGTCCAGGCTGGGCCGCACGATATTGGCCGCGTGTTGCGTCATTTCCCACAAATATTCAACCACCAGGATGTAAAAATGCCCGGCCTCGATCTCGTCCATCTCAATTTTATCCAGGGCTTTGTTGGCGTTGTATTTTAATTGCGTAGCCTGTTTTTGCAACTTGCGCATCTTTTTACCGGCTGCGTTGAGGCGCTTCAGGTCCTCCTTATCCAAGCCTTTCAACGTTTCTTCAATAACAACATTGACCCCGCCCAGGATGTGCGACAGGTGTTTGATACTCATGTCAAGCACTTCTGTTTTGGAAAGCACTCCGCCTACTACCGCCTTTTCAAATTCGGCTTCTTCTTCCACTTTTTTACCATGGTAGCGGTGCGAACGATAGAGGAAAATGCCGGATACGATTAGTGTAAGCACGATGGCAACAGGGCCTCCAAAGTAAAATATGCCCGCGATGATAAACGAAATGGTAAATGCTGAGAACGCCGTAAAAAACCAGCCGCCGATGACCGACAGCACACCCGATACCCGGTACACCGCACTCTCGCGGCCCCAGGCGCCATCGGCAAGAGAAGCCCCCATAAACACCATAAACGTAACGTAGGTGGTCGACAAGGGAAGTTTCAGTGCCGTGCCCAGCGAAATAACGATGCTGGCAACCACCAGGGTAACGGCGGCCCGGATCATGTCGAAAGCCGGGGCATCAGCGCCCAGATGGGCCTGTTTGGCGGTAAACGGCCGTTCGTCAAACTGCTTTTCCACCCAGCGGTTCCAGCTTTTCGGCATGCGATCGTTTACGAATAAGGCCATTTTGCTGAAATTGCGCACCAGCGTGCGGGAAACTGCATAAGAGTTGAACCGCTCGGCGCCGTCGTATTGCCGGCCCAGATCCACCGAGGTCTTGATTACGCTACGCGCCTTTTTGGACGTCCACAGCGTCACCGTCATCACTACCCCGGCAAGCAAAAGCAAAGCGGTAGGCGTCGGCACCTGCCCGGCGAGGCCCGACATAAAAAAAGCATCGGGACCGTGCCCGCCGTTTGATTTGAACAATTCATAGGAACTCAAACCCGCCAGCGGTACGCCAATAAAATTCACCAGGTCATTGCTGGCAAAGGCCATGGCCAGGGCAAAAGTGCCCACCAAAACGATGAGTTTAAACACATCAATTTTGGTAAACCAGGAAATCAGTTGCAGGATGATCGTCCAGCCGGCAAAACTCGCCGCAATAATTGTCAGGGCATTGTTGTCAATTTGTTCCTGCATCGAAGCGCTGATAAAAGACGCCCCTTTTGCGCCTTTTACCAGGATAAAATACGTGATTGCCGCAATCGACAGGCCGCCCCAAAGCGATCCGAAATATTTCAGTTTCCGTTCATAATCAAAAGAAAACAACATCCGGCTCAGGTACTGGGTCACCACCCCGACCGTAAACGCTACCACCACCGACAGTAAAATCCCGGAAATGATCGCCAATGCCTTTCCGGAGTTGATGTATTCACCAAGGCTCAGGGCGTTCGGATCGGTGTATACCTTGATCACCGACAGCGCGACAGCCGCCCCCAGCAATTCAAACACAATGGAAACCGTGGTTGAGGTCGGCATGCCCAGGGTGTTGAACGAATCCAACAGGATTACATCCGTCACCATGACCGCCAGGAACAGCAACATGATTTCCGAAAAATAAAAATGCTCCGGGTGAAACACCCCTTTCCGGGCAACTTCCATCATGCCGCTGGAAAACGTGCAGCCAAAAACAATTCCTAAAGCAGCCACAATCAGTATGGTCCTGAACGTGGCCGCTTTGGCGCCAACAGCGGAATTGAGAAAATTTACCGCGTCGTTGCTTACTCCGACGACCAAATCCGATATTGCCAGCAAAAACAATACGACAACAATGCCTATGTAAAAAGCTTCCATACGATTTTAGATTGGTATTGGGTTGTAAAACCAGGCCGGGCCCCGGCGTCAATCGTTGAATACCCCATTTCAGGAAAAAACTACCGATGGGGGTTGCAGCAGGTAAAATTATAAAACCTTTGGAGGGCAAATTGATCCTGTTGCAAAAAACACCGGCAATGGTAAGTCCACCAGCCAGAATTGCTGAAAATCCAATGTTAAGTTAAGATTAAATTTCAGGTAAAAACCGCATTTCCACACCGCAATCGTTGCTCCTGGCACAAATGACGCAGGCTAAGCGTCTCGTCTGAAGCCACCAAAATTTTTACTTTTTCAATATCCTGAACCATGCAAAAAGAAGACCTGCTCCGTTGTCACGAAAAAATCCGGCCGTTTATCCACCGCACCCCGGTCATGACGTCGCATCTCCTGAACGAACTAGCCGGCGCCGAGCTGTTTTTCAAATGTGAAAACCTTCAACGCATGGGGGCCTTCAAAATGCGGGGCGGCGTACATGCCGCCCTTAACCTAAGCCCGGATCAACAACAACGCGGCGTCGTCACGCACTCGTCCGGCAACTTCGCACAAGCCCTCGCGCTCGCCGCCAAAACGCTCGGCATCAAGGCATATATCGTGATGCCGTCCAATGCGCCGGCCGTTAAAAAACGCGCTGTGGAAGCGTACGGCGGCATGATCACCGAATGCGCACCCACGCTGCAGGCCCGGGAGGCCGCCGCAAGCAAAATTCAACAGGAAAAAGGCGCTGCGTTTTTGCACCCCTACGACGACCACGAGGTTATCCTGGGGCAAGGTACCGCTGCGCTCGAACTGCTCGAAGATCACCCCGACCTCAATTACCTGATCGCTCCGGTAGGCGGCGGGGGGCTCATCAGCGGTACGGCGCTGGCGGCACATTTTTTTGGAAAAAACTGCCAAACAATCGGCGCCGAGCCCTTCGCTGTTGATGATGCCTACCGCTCCCTGCAAAGCGGCAAAATCGAAAGCAACGCCAGCACCGACACCATCGCCGACGGCCTGAAAACCAACCTGGGTGAAAAAACTTTCCCGCTGATCCAACAGCATGTTCAGAAAATTATCCGCGTGGAAGAATCCGAAATTGTAGCCGCCATGCGCCTGATCTGGGAGCGTATGAAACTCGTCGTGGAACCGTCCGGCGCCGTGCCGTTCGCAGCCCTGCTCCGTGAAAAAGCAAATTTTTATCAGAAAAAAGTCGGGGTGATCTTGTCCGGCGGAAATGTGGACCTCAGCAATTTACCGTTCTAAAAAAAGCCAGCGGAGTTTTAATAACGCAGCACGTATGTGTTTTAAAAATTTAATGCCGGCGACAATACTAGACCTGTTTTCTATTCATTTTCAGCAGGTTGCAAGTTCCAACAGGAAGCATTCAAATTAATAACAGGTAAAAAAGGCCATCTCGGTTTGCTACTTACATGTTACCTTAAAGTTAAGGAATAATTAAAAGTAGCCATGAACGGGCATGGATTTTGAAGTATGTTCAAGCGATAAAGCGCCTGCTCTTAAGGGATCAACATAAATACACCTGATCGCATACCCCGTGGTATGTACCAACTTCAATCCCACTTTCCCGGCATACCGGAATGCAGGCAACATTCCAACAACCTTTGCAACGGTACCCGTGTGCCGCGATTAGTATGTATTGCTACCACGAATTTTCCAATTAGGAGACCTATGAGAAAACAAACTTTTTTACCCAAACTTCTAAATGCCGCCATTGTCCTGCTGATTTTTACGGTACTAGCCATTTCCGCCGTTCTGCTTTTTGCCTATGATGATTTTTTCGAATTCCTGGCATCCAGATTTTCCCGTGATAACGCTATTTCAAATCCCCATGCCGTGGTTATCAGTATTTATTTGTTGCTGGGCGCCCTGTTATTTATTGACGTACTGTTGAAAGGCGCCTGGGTTTACACCAAGAGCAGCATTTCGATATCCGAATTACCCCAACGGCTTAAGATTTTCTATGCATCCATTGTGGGCGTAATAATTTTCAGCATGGTTTTTAACAAGGTGCCGGCGATCTACGGAGAAGACGGACTGCTGGAAAACGCCACCGCACTTTTTGCTTTTTCCAGTGGGATAATTTTTCTGTACCTGGTGCGGTATTTTAATAAACCCGTTCAAAAATTTTATCTGTATGCATTTGGCGCAGCAACCATTTTATTTGCCTGTGAAGAAATCAGCTGGGGGCAGCGCATTTTTGGTTGGGAGACACCGGCCTATTTAATGGAAAAAAATATTCAGCAAGAGAGCAACCTGCACAACTTGTTTAACAACTATTTCGACGGCGCCTATTTGCTGCTGACCGGCGCCCTGGCAACTATCTTTTTCTATCGGAAACAATTAAAAAAATTCCTGGCACGCATTCCCCATCTTAAAAACCTTACCTTTTTCGTGCCCACCAAAAAGTTTTTCTATACCGGCTATGTTTTTATTTACCTGATGCTTTTCACCCTGCTTATTGAAAAGGGCGCCGAAACATTGGAAATATGCATTTCCGTATTTTTATTATTCTATTCCTACAACCTGCTTATCCGGACTAAAAAAGCCGTTCGGGTCGACTCAAAAGCAGCCCGACCTAAAATCGCACGGAAGAACCAACTCACCCCTGAAATGCACGAAAACCAGGGCAGCTGACCAAAATACAAATGGGTCTCTTTTGAACCGTTTTCCGCCGTTATTGCGAATTTTATGACCTGAAAAACTACCCTAACGAAAGGCGGAACCTGATCCGGTATTCTTCGTACACCCGGCTGTCGGCTCAACCGCGCAATGTGTTGTTGGACAGGATCGAGCAAAATTGCTGCTGCACCACGATGCCGAACGACGGCATGTTTCTAAATATCGAGGGACGTTTTGACTTCATTTAGTCGTCCGACGACTTGAAGTCGTAGGACGACTCGACCACAAGCCACCTCCATGCGCAACCGTACCATGCTCCTCTTCACCGGCCTGCTCCTTTTCGGCTGCACACACAAACGGCAAATGCCCGGACATGAAAATACCGGTTCCGACGCCGCAACACCGGAGTTCCTGCAAGCCAAAACCTTTCAGGCCGACAGCCTCGCCCTACCCTACCGCTGGATATCCCCGTTGGAAACCCGCAACATGCCGGCAGCCTTGAAAAATTTTAAAAGAAGTGCAGACGGAAAATACCCCCTGGTTGTATTTCTGCATGGCAGCGGCGAACGCGGCGACGACAACCAGGCCCAACTGCGCAACGGCGCCGGGGCATTTTGGACGCCGGGTTTTTATGTCCGCCACCCGCATTTTTTCCTGGCGCCACAATGCCCGAAGGACTTTCGCTGGTCGAACCGCGATTTTGAAAAAGAGATTTTTTTCTTTGAAGAGCCCAGTGCACCTATGCAGGCGCTGATGCAGTTGATCGAAGATGTACTCCGGCAAAATCCGGCAATCGACCGCGACCGGGTTTACATCACCGGACTGAGCATGGGCGGCATGGGTACCTTTGATTTACTGGTCCGCCAGCCCGGTTGGTTTGCCGCAGCGATCCCCGTTTGTGGCGGCGCCGATGCCAGTATTGCGCCGGAGATCAAGCATATCGCCATCTGGGTCTTTCACGGCTCGGCCGACGATGTGGTGCCGGTGAAATACTCGCGCCGGATCGTCATGGCACTGCGCCAGGCCGGCGCTCCGGCTATCGGCTACTGTGAGTACCCGGGCTGGGGCCACAATACCTGGGACGACACTTACGCCAACCCACTGGTGCTGGAGTGGCTGTTCCGGCAGAAAAAACGGGCGCTGTAGTTTTTTTTACCACGAAGGGCCTTACTCGTCCTACGACTTGAAGTCGTAGGACGAGTAAGGCCCTTCGTGGTGAAACTCAACTTACCGCAACACCACCTTCCCTTGCGCAACCGCCGTTCCGGCAAAAACCCGGTAGCTGTACAACCCCGAAGCAAGACCGGCGCAAGGCACTTCCAATTGGTGTATGCCGGCGGCAAAACTTTGTTCCCAAAAAGATACCCGACGCCCATCGGGACCAAACAACGCAACCGCCACAACACCCGGTTCGGCAAGCTGTACCGGCACAAAAAACTGCCCGGTGGCCGGATTGGGATAGGCATCCTGAATTGTAGTCAAGCCAGGCGCCGGCAAGGACCGGTATTGCAGTTCAAGTTTGGCGATATGGTCTTCAAGATCATAGGCTTCCGCTTGCAAACGACCTGAATTCAAATTCAGAAATTCGCGGAGTGAGCCCGCCTGCAAGGCATTGATTTCCAGAAAAAACAAGGGTTCGCGCGTATCCGCCTGTTCCAATTCGAGGCTGCTCCAACTCAGCGTGAGCAGGCCCGGTTCGGGTTGGAAAAAGTTGGCGTCTGAGAACCCGGGAAGCGCGCCGGGCAGAACACCGGAAATGGCCGCCCTGGCCGGGTCAACGCGAAACGCACATTGCAATCCGACCAAATTGGCGAAATCAGCCAGGTAGACCGGTACCCGCAGGGTTTGCCCGGGTTTCAGCAACATATCCGGGATTTCCAGTTTTGCCAGACTGCGATCATCCACAACCGGGTCGGAAAAACTGTTCAGGATCGCGGTACTGTTGACGTCGCCCACTTTGATCGGGATAAAGTTGGGCAAAGGCGTGCTGCGGCCCGGGCCAAAGGTCACGGACTCCGGAATTGGCTCGAAAAAAGGTTGATCAGGCTTCGGAAAAATATAGTCTTCCGGTACAAAACGCCAGGCAGGGTTGTCCGGCAGTTCGGTGTAAATGCCCAGGATCAGTTTGCGAAAATCCAGCAAATCGCCCACCGTGACGCGGCCGTTGCGGTCGGCGTCGGCTGCGATATATTTGTAAGGGTTGTTAAAGGGTTTCCAGCCCAGTATGGCCTGGGTCGTTAGTACCAGATCGAAAGTGCTCACGCCGTTTAACGGATCGACATCCTTGGCAGGTGTGATCGTGATATGATCGCTTGGTCCGAACCCGGAAAAAATATCCGAAAAGAGCGCAATGTAGCTGTCCGAAATTAAATAAGCACCGGGATCGGGCGAAAGTGTCCCGTCTACGATCCATTGCATATCCTCAAGGCCACTTGCCACACCAACGTTGGCCCGCAGCGTATCGGGCAGCAGGTTAAACGAGCAGCCGCCCGGATTTTCAATGGTAAAACTGGTAAAAATAAAACCCGCATTTCCCATCGTGTCCCGCGCCCAAACTTCGACAAAATGCGGGCCGGGGCCGTCGGTCGGGGTGAAGGTCAGTTGAGCGCCCGAAGGCAAGAGCGGAAACCCGGAGCCGGTACCCGCCCGCCGCACACGCAGGGTGAGCGCCGCCGTGGGCGAACAGTTGTCGCTCACGCTTTGCAGCAGTTGTTCCGGTTTAATTACTACGGTACATTTCGGACCGCTAAGCGTGGCTACAGAATTAAAGGCCGGCACTAAAACCGGCGGGGTTTGGTCGTTGCCACACTGGGCGGAAAGGCCACTTGCGACAAGTACTATCAGGCAGATAAGGAGACTATTTTTCATGAAAACTTGAATTTATTGGCGAATAAATAACTGAACAGAAACACCGGCGCGGGTGTACACCTGCGCCACATAGGCGCCTTTAGGCCAATCGTGCACCGGAATTTCAACAACCGGACTTTCCAGGCCATCCACGGCAGCCCAAATCTGCCCGCACAGGTTCGAAATCACGACCGACTGTATGGAGGCGCCGGCGCCACGAATGAAAAGCCGTTCCGATACCGGGTTGGGAGAAAGCGAAATTTGATCGGCGTTCAGTTTGGGCGTTTTAGCGCTGACCGTAGGACTAATCACCACCGTTTTATTTTCTGCCTGGATTTCCGGTTGGGTATTCGAGGGCGTAATGGCGTGCACATTCCGGACAAACAGCGTGGTTTCCACTGTAGCGGAATTCCCGCTTCCCGATTCGGTTTCGTTCACCGTGCCGCCTTTTAAAAATATATCGTCTTCGATGATGATAAACATTTGGCCGATTTCCCCAAAACCGCTCGCCGGCTGGCCATCGGTACGACTGACCGCCACATCCAGACGGTGCTGTCCGGGGAAATTCCGATGTATGGAAATCAGGTTGGTTGCCGGGTCTCCCAGCCAGGAAGCCAGCGGCTCAAAATACACCGGTTGCAGGATCGAAGGGTCGTAGGAAATGCTGAAGGCCAGGCCGTGCACACTGTCGGCTGGCGCCGTAGCGCTACCCAGCACGACGGGGACGTAGACCATCTGACCGGCCATCAGCGAATCGCCGGCCAGCGAAAGCGTCGGCGCCGGCGCCATGCCCGGTACAGTTACCGGGGGCGCAAAGGGATTCACCATGGTGGGATCGGTCACCCTTCCCCAATTGGCGACTATGGCCAGGGTATCGGCAGCATTGATCGTGCCGTCGCCATTGGTATCCAGATTCTTGTAATTCACCGGGACGCCCCCGGTAGATTGGGTCCAATCCGTTGCCGGCTGGCCCGTCCAGTCGATCGTGGCATTGGCGCGGGCCGGTCCGGTGGCGCCGTTGGCCAGGCCAATCGTGAGCAGGTCATAGTGGTTGACGGCGTTGTTGTTGTCGGCATCGCCGGGCCAGACGAGGGCGGCAGAGTCAGGCGGCGGAGCGCCCAGGCAATTGAGTGCTTCTTCCAAAATCTGGCCGCAGCCGCTGGTATCCAACAGCGTGACGCCGTACAAGCCGGAAGGCACCATCTGGAGCATGCCGATCGTATCGCCCGACGGGGCAGGAACGACCTGGGTGGTTCCGTTGGCCCAGAAGAGCGTCACCGGGTAATCCAAACTGGTCGGATTGCCCGAACGCAGCAGCACATTGCCTTGTCCGTTCCCGCCGGCGCAGTCCGCTTGCAGGTATAAATCCCAGATGGGGGTTGCGGCATCGTAAATGGCGGTTTGGGCCGTACCCGAGCAGCCGGCAGCATCCGTTACCGTGACGGTGTACACCCCGGCCAGCATGCCGGTATGCAATTGTTCGCTCACAGCACTCGACCACTGGAACAGGTATGGCGCCACACCGTTTTTCGGGAAAGCCAGGGCTGTGCCCAATTGGCCGTTTGAGCAATTGGCGGGTGTGGATTGAATATCAACCAGCAGCGCATTTCCTGTCACAATTTCGAAACTGTCGATGCGGGCGCAACCACCGGCATCAGTTGCGGTAACCGTGTAGGTGCCCGGAGCCAACCCGCACACTTCATCGCCCTCCAGGTTGGCAGCCGACCAGGCATAACTGATGGGCCAGGCGCCGGTGGTGGCGCTCAGGCTGATGCAACCGTCGTTGCCGCTGCAGGAGGTGGGTTGTGCTTGTCCGCTCATGCTGATCGGATCAACGTTGGTAAAAATAACCACCTGGGCCTGAAGCGTCTGCCCGGCGGCATCCTGCGCCTCCATGCTGTACAGGCCGGGCGCCAAGCTATTCAGGTTAAAACTCGTTGCCGAAAAGCCGGCAGGACCGGTCCAACTGATGGTATATGGCGGCGTTCCTCCAGCCAGCATGCCGGAAATACTGCCTGTTGCATTTGCACAGTTCTCCGACGGCTCGGCACAGAAATTTTCAATGTACAACGGCGATGGGTTGGACAAATTGGCATGCACGCCACCAACCTGTAACGGGATGGCCAGTTTTCCGCTCAGGGTTCGAACCACCTCGTTTGCATACGGGTTGGCAGGCTCAAACTGTACGGGTACAAACCCTGTGTTGGCCGTAACAACCCTGAACCTAAGGCTAAAAAGCGTGTCGCCGTCCGGCAAATCAGAGCCCGTAACATTCTGATTGATCCAGGACATGCGCAGGTTTCCAGGAGCATTTAAGTTGAAATTGAAAGCGGAAAGGTCAGGTAAACTGCTGCCCGACAGATCTACGTTCAGGAATTGCAGCGCATCGGGCGCCCAGGCCAAACTCAGCTGCATTCCAAAAATACTGTCGAACCCGGTAACGGTGACCGGCAGGGTTACCGTGTCGTTTTGAGCCGCATTTTTTCCGGCAATTTGTAAAGAAAAACAAGCACCCGATTGGCCGAAAACAGGCATCTGGGTAAAAATTAGGAGCGCAATAATCCATGCGGCATTCCTGAACAGCAAATGGGATAGATAGAGACGTTTCATAACTAAAAAAATAAAAGGCGATTAAGGAGCGGCCATTGGGCCATTTTTCACGATACAAAAGTACCGGAGTTGGGAGGGCGCAAAAAGTACATTTTTGGGGTGGTATAGGTTTTTTTCGCGCGCCGGCCCCACCTCCATCCCCCATAGCCATCAACTTAAGGCGAATAGATTTGAAATTCAATTGATTACATGATTGCAGATTACATGAATACATGATTGTTGAAGTAGTACACCATACCGGCAGTGTTGAAATACCGGTTACTTTTTAAAAAATGTTGAGCACACTACGGGTACTTCTTCAATCATGTATTCATGTAATCAATTAATCGTCAATTTTTTATGACTAAAAATTCCTTAAGTTGATGGCTTTGGGGGATGGGAGTGGGGCCGACACACAATAAAACGTTAAAATTTTAAAATTATAGAAATTTATAACAACCCTACCTTTGCCAAACAAGCGACAAATTCATGCACCAAAGTAAATTAATCACCGTTTTGCGCACACTGAGCACCCGCGAACGGACACGCTGGCGGGAATATGTGTACTCGCCGTTTTTTAATAAACACAGTCAACTGCGCCAACTGGCCGACCTGATGCTGGAATTTGCGCCTGATTTTGGCGAAAACATGCCGGACAAGCGAGCAGTTTTCATCCATCTTTTCAGCGCCACCGAGCCCTACGACGAGCGAAAATTAAACAACCTCATCTCCGACCTGTACGAGTTGTTGCTTGGCTATCTGGCCCATGCCGGCTACGAAGCGGAACCCGTCGAACAACAGCTGCACGCTGCCAATGCCCTGCTCGATCGCAACCTTGATGCCGCCGCTGCCAATGTTTTGTCCAAATGCCGCTTGCTGCTGGAGCGCCGGCCCGACCAGACGGCGCGCCACTATTTTTTTGAACTCCGTTGGTGGGAGGCGGCCGAAATCCTCGAAAGCCGGCGCTCGCGGCGCATTGCGGGGGAGCAGCTGAACCGGCAGGCCGATGCCAACGATCTGGCCTTCATACTTGAAAAACTGCGGCTGGGCGCTGCCATGCTCAGCCGGCAAGGGCTGGCGGTGTTGCAATCGGAAACGCAACCGCGCTGGTTGTCCACCATCCGGCAATGGTGCCGCACGGAAGTGTTGCTGGCCGGATTGCCGGCGGTGCAGGTGTACCTGGCGGCCCTGGACCTGCTGGAGCAAGCGACTCCCGACAGTTTTACTGCGTTCACCGGGGCACTCGACCGGCATTTCGCGGTGTTCGGAAAGGATGAACTGACGGCATTGTACCAGTATGCACTCAATTATTGTATCCGCCGCATCAATGACGGACAGCCCGATGCCTACCCGCAAGCCCTGGCGCTGTACCAAACCCTGCTCGACCGCGACGTCCTGCTCCGGCAGGGACGGCTGTCGCAATGGACGTACAAAAACATCACCACTGCCGGCTTGCGCAGCGGCGCCTTTGCCTGGACGGAGGGCTTTTTGAAAGATTACCGCGAGCTGCTGCTACCCGGCGAGCGCGAGAACGCCTTCGCCTACAACCTGGCGGCTCTGTATTTTGAAAAGGAAAACTATCCGGCCACTTTGCTGACCCTCCAAAATGTGGAATTTACCGACTTTACGTATCACCTGGGCGCCAAAATTCTGCAGCTCAAAAGCTATTACATCCTCCAGGAAACCGAAGCGCTGAATGCGCTCGTGGAAGCCACTCAGCAATTGCTGCGCCGCAACCGCAGCCTTTCCACCTTCGGCAAAACGGCCAACCTGAACTTCCTGCGCATGCTCCGCCGCTTGCACAACTGGAAACAACGGGAGCAAACCCTGTCAGCCACAAAATGGCGGCAACAACAGCAGATTTTGTTGGAAAAAGTAAGCGACATGCAGCCGCTGGCGAACAAGGACTGGTTGCTGGAAATGCTGGGCTAACGCCGTTTTCGTTTGCCCAACAAAAACGCCACCGGCACCGCCAGCCGCGCCCGCCAGGCCCGTTCCGAATGGTCAGCCCCGGGGAATTTCTGCGTCATCCAATGCTGCGGATCAAAACCCTTGCGGGCCATCAGCGTATCCACCCGAACCTGTGTGACTTCATACAGCGAATCCAGCGTAGCCGTACCGTAGTCGAAGTAAATTTTATGCCGTTTCGGGTCGGGCAAACGCGCCTCCAGGTAGCGCAAAAAAGCATCGGGAATCGGGTTGTTTTCCATGGTAAAAACACCCGGCCAGTGCGTCGACAAACAGGCCGCCCCGCCGAACACCCGCGGGTACTCGCAAATGGCGTACATCGAGATCAGGCCGCCCATGCTGGAACCCGCGACAAAAGTATTTTGCCGGTCGCGGTGCGTGGAAAAACGGCTGTCGATGAAGGGCTTGAGTTCGGTGACCAGGAATTTCAGGTAGTTGTCCGATGTCGGGGCAAAAACTTTCCCCTGCTCCTGCCGGTTGGCCGGCAGTGTTTGCCGGACGGTTTCCAGTTCGGCCGGCGTGAGCGACTCAAACGGTTTTTGCGGGAAATACTCGCTGTGGCGCAGCCTCCCCCCGTTCCAAATGCCGACGACGATACAGTTGCGGATTTGCTTTTCGGCAAGCAAGCGGCCCAGGGTTTCGTCCACGCCCCACTCTTGCTTATTCCAGGTTGTCGTGGAATCGAACAGCATCTGCCCGTCGTGCATGTAGAGCACCGCGTATTTTTTGGCGGGATCGTAGCCTTCGGGCAGCCAGACGTCGACATTGCGGGCCGGGACGAATTCGGACGGAAAGTTTTCAAAACGCTGGACGGTGCCGGTGGCGGTTTGCGGAATTTGGGCGCCGGCAATAATGTTGTGCAGCAGAAAAAACAGGAGAAACAGGTTTTTCATGTCGAAAGGCGCTCTGTGCCCCTCCGTTCCTCTGTGAGCCTCTGTGGAATAAAAAAAGCAACACGGAGGCTCACAGAGGAACGGAGGCACACAGAGCGTAATTTTTTTTAATAAATTTAGTTTACACGCCGACTACTCATCAAACGACTCGGCAGGTGTAAATTTACCCAATCATGGTTTATCAAAAATTCAAATTTTTCACCTGCTGTGTATGGCTGTTAACTACGGCGCTGTCTGCCCAACCGACCATCGGCGTTCGCCTGAACACCGACAAAGCACAGCCCGGCTACACGTTTTTCTCCCCGTTTTCCGGCACCCGCGCTTACCTGATCGACAACTGCGGGCGCCTGGTCAACCGCTGGGATCGCGGCACCCGCCCCGGGCTCGCCGCCTATTTTTTGGAAAACGGCCTCGTATTTCGAACCTACAAACCGGCGCCGGCAGGGCCATTCACCTCCGCCTCCAATGCCGGTGGCATCGAACTGGTCGACTGGGACAACAACACCGTTTGGCACTACGAGTTGAACACACCCACCCAAATTTCTCATCACGACGCCACTTACCTGCCCAACGGCCATGTGCTCGTGCTCACATGGGAACTGGTGTACACCGATGAACTGGTGGCTATGGGCCGCAACCCCAGCCAAATAGCCCCGGAAGGTTTCATGTGGTCGGAGCGCATTGTTGAACTAGAGCCCATTGGCGCCGATCAGGCCAATCTGGTCTGGGAATGGCGCATCCGGGACCACTACATTCAGGATTTTGAACCTGCCAAAGCCAACTACGGCATTGTTTCGGAACACCCGGAATTGTTCGACATTAACCTGCCGGAGCTCAACAGTTCCAACTCCAATTCCAGCCGCGACTGGAACCATTTCAATGCCATCGACTACAACCCCGCGCTGGATCAAATCCTGATCAGTGTGCGCAATTCCGATGAAATCTGGATACTCGACCACAGCACCACCACCGCAGAAGCAGCCACCCATAGCGGCGGTTTGTACGGCAAAGGCGGCGATATTTTATACCGCTGGGGCAATGCGGCAGCCTATGGGCGTGGTTTGGAAAGCGATCAAAAACTATTCGGACAACATGGCGCCCAATGGATCCGCGAAGGCCTGCCCGATGCCGGCAAGATTATCCTGTTCAACAACGGCAACGGCCGCCCCGGCACGGATTATTCCACCGGGGAAGTGCTGACCCCGCCCATGGACCCAAACGGCGGGTATATCCTCCCAGCCAACGCCCCGTTCGGGCCGGAGCAACCCGACTGGATCTATGGAAACCTACCCGGCGAAACATTTTACTCTGCATTTTTATCCAATGCCCAGCGCCTGCCCAACGGCAACACCCTGCTGAATGCCGGTTCGATTGGCACGCTCCTCGAAGTAGACAGTTTACGGGAAATTGTTTGGCACTACGCAATCCCCCTGAACGGCGATTTTGCACTCACACAAGGCCAATCCGCTTCGAACAATTCAACCTTCCGGGCTTACCGGTACCCGCCGGACTACCCCGGTTTTACCGGCAAAGACCTCACGCCCGGACCGGTCATTGAAGTTGGCGGGAACCCGCTGCCCTGCGAACTTCCGGTCGGAGTTTTACCGGATAAAATTGACGTACGGGAGATTCAACTGCAATACCAGTTCGAGCGTCGCCAGATCGCACTCCGGAATCCACGCGGGCAGCTGTTGCATCTTGCCATTTTTACCAGTACCGGGCAATTGGTTTTTTTTGAAAAAACGGCATGTACGGAATGTGCATACAGTGCGCAAGGTTGGCGCAGCGGGGTATATTTTGTGCGGCTGGTTTCGGAAGCCGGCTTGATCCAAACGGAAAAAATCGTTGTGCCCTAACATGAGTCATGCGAATCAGGGGCTAAATGTATGCGCGATCTTCCCTTTTCTTGTCCTGTCGAAGCGCAGCGGAGACATCCTCAAAAGTTCTATGCTCCGAAATGTACCCGAGCAACGCTATGAGCCCTGTTTTTAAGTACATCTCGCCAATTTTATTTGTGTAGGTGTCTCCGCTGCGCTGCGACAGGACAAGTCTTCGGGATATATCATGGGTAAAAGCAACCTACTGATTCCATATGCAGATTTATAGGTGGGTTTAGCTCCTGATTCGCATGACTCATGTTTGAAAACTGCCCCCCGATTCGTATTTTTGTTCAACTAATTTGAGTTCAATATGAAACAGCAAGAAGTGTTGGCCACGAAGCAACCTATGACGGTGGAAGCCTATATCGAGTTTGAGGAGCAATCCGAAATTCGCCATGAATTCATCAATGGAAATTTGATCCCTATGCCTGGAACAACTGCCGACCACAATGAGATTTGCATCAATATTGTACAACTATTACGCGCAAATCTCCAGGGAAATGCCCCTTTTAAAATTCACCAGGAAAACGTAAAGCTGCAAATCACCTCGGAAAAAGATTACACCTATCCGGATGTTGTTGTGGTAACTGACCCACGGGATTTTGAAAACCAGTACATCAAAAAATACCCCTCCGTCATTTTTGAAGTGCTTTCCAAAAATTCCCGGATCGAGGATTCCGCCGATAAATTTTTTCGCTACAAAAACATCGAATCCCTCCAAAACTACATCCTGGTTGATTCGGAAAAAGTATTTGTCGAAGTACGCATCAAACTGGAAAACGGCGATTGGGAGGCTGCCACTTATTTGCAAGCCGACAAAAAGTTTCCTATTCCGGCTCTGGGGCTTGAACTGGATTTGCGCGCGGTGTACGAAGGGGTGCGTTTTTATACCAAGGCCAATAAGGGCTGATTTATGATTTTAGATTTACGAATTACGATTTACGATTAAAAGCATCGTGAAAGTGTCGGTCTTCCACTTCTTGCAAAACCAAATAATCGTAAATCGTAAATCGTAATTCGTAATTCGAAAGCACCCCGTTACCGCTCCAGCACCAGTTTCCGCACTTCTTTCCCGTTGATCACCACAAAATACAGCCCCGCCTGCCAGTCCGCCACATCCAGGTACTCCCGGCCGCCGTTCAGGCGCAGGGCGGCTTTCCGCCGACCCAGCAGGTCGAAAATTTCCACGAGCACATACATGCCTTGTTGCCACTCGATGGTCACCATGTCGGTGGCCGGGTTGGGGTACAATTTCAATCCGTAGGCATCGGGCAGATTGTTAGTCGGCAGGATGGTGGCGCAAAGCGTGGAGTCCGGGTTCAGTTCAATCCAGCCTTTGCCGCTTAGGTCTTTCCCTGTAAATGCCGCATAGGCCACCGGGTAACGGTTCATGCGGAAGGTATTGTTTTGCGTCAGCGCAATGGAATCGCCCTGCGTGGCCGGGGCGCCGTTGCGCAGCGGTGTCACGTATTCCCAGGCAATTTCCCCGGCCGGCGTTATTTCAAAGGAATACCCGCTCTGGCCCGAGCAGATCAGGTAATTGCCGTTGGGCAAAACCTGCACGCTGGACAAGCCCGTCGAATACATCAATTGCGGATTGGGATGGGTGATCGTAACGTCGAAGTCCGTGGGGCCGTACATGCCGTTGGCAAAGGGAAAAGCCCAACTGTACATATCGAAACCCGGGTTGAACACATTCACCGAGGAATAATCGGCGCCGGCGCGGTTATTGAACACCGCGATTTTTCCAAACTGCGGATGATTGGGCGTTAAAAAATCCAGTGCCCAGTGCGGATCGTGCTGAAAAAACAGTTTCTGATCGGCAGCGGTGCCGGCGCGGTATGCCTGTGGGTTGCCCCAGCGGTAAAGCAGGTCGCCGCCCCGCCCGCCGAAGCCGCCGAAATGCCCGGCAGCCTGCGCGGTAGTCGTGCTGTGATCGATCACCCACACTTCGCTGAACGTAGGCACGGAAATCAAAATGAGGTCGTTGTCGGGTTGGTAGTCGATGGCGTTGGTATGCATCCAGCTGGCACCGTTGGAGCTGAGGCCGAAGTTGAAGTCGACCAGTTCGGGATGATCACCTACGACGCCGAAGTTGGCCTTGGTGGCGTCAAAATCCTGTACGAGGTGATCCCACACATGCCATTCCCAAACCACCTGTCCGGTCGCCGGGTCGATCTCGATCACGCCGTCGGGCCAGAGCACGCCGCTGGTCAGCAAATTACTGTCGCGGCCGGCCGCCAGGCACTCGGCCACGGTTTTGGCTTCCCACTGGATGGCGAGGATGTGACCGTTGGGCATGACTTCGATGTCGTGGTGCAGGCGGTAGTTGGCGTCGTTGCGTTCAAATTGCCAGAGCAGCATGTTGTCCCAGTCGCGCATTTCGATGATGGCGCCGCCGCCGCCGGTCCAGATGGGGTTGCCGGCTACCGAAGCGAGGCGTTTGGTTTTCACCAGATTGCAGTTGGGCAGGAGGTAGGCGGTGTTGCCCGGGCGGTAAATGCCGGAGTCCGGCCAGACGTGTACGATCTCGCCGCAATTATCGAGCAGGTACACGTTTGGCTGGTTGTGCGGGTACATGAGGTTGTAACCGTCAAACGATTTGTAGGGGTTGTAGGAAAGCAGGCCCACGGTGTTTTGGGCGTGCAGGCAATAAATGCTGCCAAGTGTGAAGGCAGCCACACGGAGTAGATTTTTGGTCATAGTTTGATAATTTTCAACGCGGCGAGGTGGTATTTTTTTTCAAAAACAGGGTACAAAATATACATGCCGGGGGGCAAGCCGGAAAGGTCGAGTTGGATTTGGATATCGGTTGAATTTCCGGTCAGAAACTGCTTCCCGGTCAGGTCGGTGAGAGTGAACTGCACAGCGCCGCCCAGCGGATTTTCCAGGATCAATTGGTTTGAAACCGGGTTGGGATAAACGGTCAGTGGCCCAGGAAAGTCCGGGGTCCACAGCGCCACAGTGCCGTCGAAAATCCGGCAGTCCGAAGGAAACGGGTTCAGTTCGAGCGGTGCGCCCGGCATCAGCGTTTTTCCGGCGAAAG
Source organism: Lewinellaceae bacterium (assembly GCA_016716135.1). Classification (GTDB taxonomy): domain Bacteria; phylum Bacteroidota; class Bacteroidia; order Chitinophagales; family Saprospiraceae; genus M3007. The sequence goes on from JADJWX010000007.1 coordinate 289,667, forward strand.
CCGGGTAATCCGGCGCATAGCGGTACGCCCGGAACACCGCATTGTTTACGGGAAAACTCCCTTGCGAAACCGGGTTTAGGCCCGACAGCGGGTTGACATAGTCCCAATGCACTGTCCCGGCGGGATCGACTTCAAAAATGTGCCCCGAACTACCCTCGCAGATCAACGTATTGCCGTTTGGCATGCGTTGGGCGCCGGAAATGTTTGCCGAAAAAAAACTAAGGGGCGGCGTAGCCGTGTAAATCCAGGCGGGCGCCGAAGGGCCGTAGGCACTCGCCGGCGCAAGCGCGTAGCTGCCGTCGGGGTTTTGCGGCAGATCGAGCAATTCCACCGTGGAAAAATTGCCGGCAGGGCGGCCCTGTCCGTTGTTGAAAACGAGCACTTTTCCCGCATCCGGCAGGCCGGGTAATATCCAGTGGGCATCGTGTGCGCCCCAAAGTTGCTGGTCGTTAGCTGTGCCGCGGCCATAGCTCAGCGGGTTGCCCCAGCGGTACAGGAAATCGCCGCCTTTGCCGTACTTCCCGCCGGTATGGCCGGCTGCTTCGGCGGTGGTGGTGCTGTGGTCGATGATGTAAAATTCGCCCAGCGAGCGGGAGTTGATCATGATCTGGTCGAGTGCGGGGTTGTAGTCGACCGAGTTGAGATGCGCCCAGTCGGGGCCCGGGCCGTTCATGCCGTTGCCGCCGGTGGGCATGGCTTTGAAGTTGACGTCGAGCAATTCGGGGTGCGCGCTGATCACGCCGTAGTTTTCCTGCAGCACGTCAAATTGCTGCACCAGGTGGTCGATCATGTGCCACTCCCAGACGATGTTGGCCTGGTCGGTTCCCACCGGTTCGATCTCGATGATTTTTTCGTACCACACCCCGCTGGTGGGCGTCAGTGCCGGATTCCGGCCCTGCGCGATGGCTTCCTCGCGGGTGTAGGCTTCCCAGGCGATAAGCAGGATGTTGCCGTTGGGAAGAAATTCGACGTCATGGTGTGCATGGTAATCGGAAGTGGCATAATTAAATGCCCAAAGCAAATTGCCGGACCAGGAAAAACGTTCGATCCGGCCGCCGACACCGCCGCTGTTGAAGTTGCCGGGAATTCGCGCGGTGCGCAGCAAGTCGCCGTTTTCCAGCAAATACGCCACCTGGCCGGGTATGTAGTTGCTTTGCCAGGAATGCACGACACGGCCGCAATTGTCGAGCAGATAGGTTTGCCGGGCATTGGAGGAGGCCAGCAGGGTGTAGCCGTTTTGCGCCAGCGAATCGTTTAAAAACAGGCCGACTGTTTGCTGCGCCTGGCTTGAAAAACTGGAGAAAAACAGCAGGATACATGGGAAAAACCGGATCATAAAGACGGGCGATTGTGGTTGGTTGACAATTAAAACTGCAACAAGTTCGCGGATTACGAAGGTATCGTGAAAACCACCGTGCCGCCCCTGAAGCTGCGGCATTTATTGTCAATTAACTGCATAACGGGGGGAAACAGGGTATCCCGCCCTGTCGTACCTTCACGGCTTGTAAATCTGCCGCTATGTTTCGACTGAAAATCCTATTTTTTACCCTACTGTGCTCCGGGATCAACGCTTCCGCCCAAATTTACCAGGCCGTTTTTCCAAACCTCAACGGCCCGGAGCTATTCGACAGCGTGGTGCTTGGCTTTAAACCCGACAGCATACTCGACTACGCCAATTCCCGCGACACCCTCTACGCCAGGGTGCTGGCTATCGACGACGACAGCCTGCGCTGTATTTATTCGGGCCATACGCTCTACCTCGACCCGACCCAGGACCCCACGCAATATGTGTACCTGAACGGCATTTCGCTGGGCATGAACACCGAGCACGCCTACCCGCAAGCCAAAGGCGCCGCCGCCGGCAATCCACGCAGCGATATGCACCACTTGTTTCCCGCCCGCATTCCGGTGAACGAAGCCCGGGGCAATTCGCCTTATGCTGAAATCCCCGATGCGCAAACGCAGCAGTGGTTTTACAAAACGTTTGTGCTGAACAGTATTCCGGCTGTGGATAAAGATTTGTACAGCGAAGCGACCGGCGCTGCTTTTGAGCCCCGCGAAGCGGTCAAGGGCGACCTGGCGCGGGCCATTTTTTACTTCTACACGATGTACCGCACCGAGGCTGATTTGGCGGATCCGGCTTTTTTCAACCTTCAACGGGCCGCGCTCTGCCAATGGCACGATCAGGACCCCGCCGACTCCAGCGAATTGATCAAAACCTGGCGCATCGCTCCCTACCAGGAAAACAAGCCCAACCCGTTTATTCTCGACTGCACGCTGGCGCGCCGTATCTACTGCCCGGAACTGGCACCGTCCTGCACCAGCGCCACGGCTGAACCCGGCCAACATCCGCTCGGACTTCGGCTATCGCCAAACCCGCTGCATGGCGCCGGACAAGTCGAAATGACGCTGCCGTTTTCAGGCATGCTCAGTGTTCGCTTGTATTCTGTCGTGGGTGCTGAATTGGCGTCCTGGAAAATACCGGATGCCCCGGCCGGTTTTTTCCGGCTCGGTGTGGAAACGCCTGCCGGACTACTGGCTTCGCCGGGATTCCTGGAAGTTCAACTGCAGGATGCCGGGCGGTTGGTTCGGGAAACTGTGGCAGTGGTGTTGCGGTAGATTTTTTTCAACACGGAGACACAGAGGACACGGAGAAAAAACGCCGTGTCCTCTGTGTCTCCGTGTTGAAAATCCGGAAAAAAATTACCGGCATTATTCCGTAGGTATCCGGCTGGCGTTCGCAGCTGCCCACTGCTCGAACGACTGCAATTCCGGGTTCAGGTCTTTGGAACGCTGCACATCGCGGGTGTTGTTGCAGGCTTCATCGAAATCGCGGTAAAACTGGAACATGTTGCCAATGTCGTCGGCGCCCGGGAAGCCGAAGCTGCGGAACACGTCCGGCGATACTTCGTTGTAGCCAACTTGCTTACCTAAAACTTTTGACAGTGTTGTTGCCATTTCAGGGATGGAACAGTGGTCGCCGGCAACACCGACTCTTTCCCCGATCATCGATTCTCCTTTTTTGAAAATCCCGTAGGCGCATTTGCCGATGTCGTCGGCTGCGATGCCGGCCATTTTTTTGTTGCCCAGGGGGAAGGTCAGCACCAGGTTGCCATCGGGCCCAGGTTTAGGTCCCAGGCCAAAATAGATCAGGTTTTCCCAATAAAACGAAGCCAGTAAAAAAGTGGTTGGCACCCCGGCAAAGTACTGGTCGCCCTCGCCTTTGCCATCGAAGTGGGGCACTTTGTATTTGCCTTGGAGGGTGGGCATGCTGTTGTCGTCCAGCGGCACAAATTTCCGAACGTCTTCCAACGTCGACCAGATCACGTGTTTCAGACCGGCGGCTTTGGCGGCCTCTGCCAAATGCTTTGCTTCCGTGGTTTCTTTTTCGGCAGAAAAGTGGTCCCAGAAAAAAGTGACAAAAAATGCGCCGTAGGCCCCATCCAGGGCTTTTTTCAGGCTCTGCGGGTCATCGATATTGGCTTCTACCAATTCGGCGCCCATCCCGGCAAGCGCCGTTGCTTTATCGGATGTTTTATCGCGGGTGACTGCGCGTACGGCAAACTCGCTGTTGGGGTCATTCAGGATAGCCCGGGCTAGGCCGCCACCCTGAGCGCCAGTAGCGCCGAACACTACGATTGTTTTCTTTTGTGTCATAAATTTTGTTTTAAACCGGTTGAGTTGAAGGAAAAATTGAAATCAGGAAACTAACACCAAACCGGCACTCCAGGTTGCAAGTTCAACCCGGAGTGCCGGTGAAAAATTGGTGTTCTTGACCAGGAAACCGGCATTGTAGTAGTTAACCTTCCAGCCGGCTTAAAAGCCCCCCGCACAAGCGCTTTGCCCGGGGCTCCAGCGTGGTCAGTTCGCAGATGCGCACCGGGCGCCGTCGCGCACACCGGCAGCCGGCATACTTACGGCGGTCAGAAATTTTCTGCGCGTCAGATTCATGGTTGTGTTGTTTTTGTTGAAAAAATGTTCGTGATGCAGTAAACATAGGCATAAAAAAAACGAACAAAAGACCTCACCGGCGCCTGATGCTGTATTCAAAATACGTCTGCTTATCCGTGCCGTTGCGTGCCATCCTGGAGCGCCGGAGCCGGTCCATACGCACCATTTGCTGTAGCGCATTCAACTCGATCGTAGTTACATCCGAAGCCTCCAGGATCGGTTTTTCCTTTTTGGCTTTAAAAAAGTTCTCCATTCGCCCGACGCTGCGCATCATCCGCACCTCTGCCGGCGCCGCTTTGCTGGTATCTTCCTGAATCTCGTAGCGTTTATTGCCGTTTGGCAGAGTTTGCTGTTGCACCTGCATATACTGATCGAAGTTGGCGTCTTCCCGGCTCATGCGCACCTGATACCGGAGTGCGCCCCGTTTCGGCGCCAGCATGCCGTGCCATTGGAGGAAATGCGCGAGCAGGGTTTTGATCGTACCTGTAATGGTGGCGCATTCGTGGATATTCGCTTCCATGCGCTCCAAAAACACGCTGGAAAACCGGTCGCCGGGTTCCAGTTTTTCCCGCTGGCAGGCGATACTTTGTTGAAAAAGCGGGACAAAGCGCGCTTGCAGTTCGGCGCAGTTGAGCAGGAAAAGATCCGCCTCACCGCCATGTACCGGCATGCGGTACCGGAAGCGCACATAGTCGCTGCCGGGGGCCACTACAGGGCAATCTTTGGCATTAACAGCACCGGCGTACAGGTCGGCATTGACGTAAAAACTCAGCCAGACGGAATCGGTTGTTTTTTGATCCACCCCAAATAAAAAAGTAGCGTCCTGTTTTTCAAAACCGAGCGTATCGCCTTGTTCAACGCGGTAGCTCAGCAAGTGTACGTCGAAGGTGTCGGGTCGTTGACTTACCGTCCATTGCGGATAAAGATGGCGGGGTTTGCCATGTTTTTCATAAATGATGGTGTCGGTTTTCATGGCAGTTTCCTGGGCAGGAACGAAGGTGGGCAAGCAGAGTAAAAAAAGGGGCAGGTAATTTGTTTTAAACATGCTAAAAGGTTTGAACGTGGTTAAATAATACCGGATACCTTGCAATGGGCGTTGTAGCTTTGCGCACCGGAGTACGCCAGCCGTTGCGTCGACATCGCTGCTAAGATAACATGAACACCAGAACACAAAAAGCAATCAACACCACCTATCTGAGCATTTTCGGCAATGCACTGCTGGCACTTGTCAAAGGGCTGACCGGTGTTTTTGGCCAATCGTATGCACTGATCGCCGACGCCATCGAATCGACCACCGATGTATTCGCGTCCATCCTGGTTTTGATCGGGCTGAAATACGCCGCCAAACCACCCGACGAAAACCACCCCTATGGCCACGGCAAGGCGGAACCGCTGATCACTTTTGCCGTGGTGGGTTTTTTGGTAATCTCCGCTACGATCATTGCGCACGACAGCATCCAGAATATTCAAACGCCGCACGAAGGTCCGAAGACGTACACCCTGCCGGTGCTTGCGGTAATCGTTCTGGTCAAAGAATTGTTTTACCGCTTTGTAAACAAACGCAGCGACGAAACCCGCAGCACCTCCCTGAAAGCCGATGCCTGGCATCACCGGAGCGATGCCATTACCTCGCTGATGGCCTTTATCGGGATTTCCGTAGCCGTGTTCATGGGCGAAGGGTATGAGGCGGCCGACGACTGGGCGGCGCTGCTGGCATCCGGATTTATCGTTTTCAACGCGTATTTGATCTTTCGCCCGGCGCTTGGCGAGATCATGGATGAGCACCTGCATGACGACCTGATTTCAAAAATCCGAGCGATATCCCAGACCGTAACGGGCGTAATCGATACAGAAAAATGCCACGTCCGTAAATCGGGCATCGCTTACCATGTCGATTTGCACCTGATCGTCCGGGGAAGCATCAGCGTCAAAGAAGGGCACGACATCGCCCACCGGCTGAAAAGCACCCTGCAGGAAGCCCTGCCGGAGTTGTCGGATATTTTAATCCATGTCGAACCTGATGCCTGAGCCTTCCGGCATGCTGGCCTGCTTTTTGAATGCCGGTGGGCGGTGCTCCGCGCCAACAATTTTCACCTATCTTCGCGCGGTTTTTTAACAAACGCCCTATACGGTCCCTGTTTCATGATGGATTTGCTAACCCAGTTTTTTGACTTTATCCGCCACCTCGACGTACACCTCGAAAATATCATGCGGGAATACGAGGTGATGACCTATCTCCTGCTCGCGCTGATTATTTTTTGTGAAACAGGCCTCGTGGTCACGCCGTTTCTGCCCGGCGACTCGCTGTTGTTTGCCGCAGGCGCCATCACCGCCAAAACGGGCATTTTAAATGTGTGGCTGCTGATTCCGCTCTTGTTCTTTGCCGCCATTCTCGGCGACAATACCAACTACTTTTTTGGACGATACCTGGGCAACAGGGTGTTTACCCGGGATTATTGGTTTTTGAAACGCTCCTACATCGAACGCACGCAGGAGTTTTATGAAAAATACGGCGGCCGCACACTGGTCATTGCGCGGTTTGTGCCCATCGTGCGCACGTTCGCCCCTTTTGTAGCCGGCGTGGGCAACATGCGGTACCGCCGTTTTATCGGCTATTGCCTGGGCGGTGGCATCCTGTGGGTAACCAGCCTGACGCTTGCCGGCTATTTTTTCGGACAAATTCCGATTGTGAAAAACAATTTTGAGGTGGTGGTTTTCGGGATCATCGGGATTTCGGTGCTGCCGATTTTGGTGGAGTTTGTGCGGGCGCGGATGCGGAAATAAAAACCTGTCAGGTTAGGGAAACCGGAGAAAAGCAATTAGAAAATTCGACAACCCACTTTCACCGCCGGAATGATGTATACCCGGCTGTCCGCCAGGGGAAACGGATCGTCATACCGGCGCGGGTCCAAGTCAATACCGAAATTGGGTTCCAGCAAAATCCGTTTTTTAAACAACAGCCATTTATAGCCCGTCATCAGGCCAATGCCAAAATGTTTGGGCTTAAACACTGCTACCGGTTCGCCATAGCGTTCTTCGGCCAACGCATCGTATTGCTCATCTCGCCAAATTTGAAAGGCTTTGCTTAAATAAAGCCCGCCGTAAAAACCCGCTGCAGGGTGTTTTTTTGAAAAATAATAGCGCCCCGAAAACTGAACTATTCCGATGAATTGACGGGCATACTCACTGGTAAAGTTCCACTCAATCAAACCATACCTGGGGTCGCTCGGATCATAATAATAACCCTCGGGTGGAACTATGACCAATGCGTGCGTCCAGTTAAAAAACATACCGGCTTCAAAACTGAAGCGCCCCTTCGGGCTGTATTCGTACGCCAGGTGCGCATAACCAAGACCGGGCAACAGCAGGTCTGTTTTGAGTTCATGCGTGCGTTGCGAAAAAGCAGGCAGGGTGAAAAGCAACAGGGAAAGGCAGACGAGCAGGCGCATGGCATTTTGTTTAGCGAAAGATAAGCAATCGCATCAATCTGCTGCCTGGCGGAGCGAACGAACATGAGTCATCCCGAATTTTTAAAATGACTTCGGAGAAGTCAAATATTTGTAGATCAGAGATTTAAGGGCGCTCAACGACCTCGGAGAGGTCCGTATGCAGGGGTTGCCACCTGGATATTCGACCTCCCCGAGGTCGGGCAACGGGTAACCGGAGCATTTCTACAAATATTTGACCTCTCCGAGGTCTTTTTTATGGAAAAATTCGGGATGACTCATGTTAAAAACCTCACAGGTTACTCAATCCCCTGCTCCACCAAATACCGCTCCGCATCCAGGGCAGCCATGCAGCCTGTGCCTGCAGCCGTAACAGCCTGGCGGTAAATGCGGTCTTGCGCATCGCCGCTGGCAAAAACGCCGGGGATTTTGGTGGTGGTCCGGCCCGGCGTGGCCAAAATATAACCGACATCGTCGAGGGGCAGCCAGTCTTTAAAAATTTCGGTGTTGGGTTTGTGGCCTATGGCGACAAAAAAGCCGGTGACGGGCAGTACCGATTTTTCGCCGGTTTTGTTGTTCACAATGCGTACGCCATCGACTACATCCTGGCCGAGCACCTCTTCGGCTTCGGTGTTCCAGTGAATGATGAGATTCGGCGTATTCAGCACGCGCTCCTGCATGATCTTGGAGGCGCGCATTTCATCGCGACGCACGAGGAGGTGCACTTTGGAGCAAATTTTGGCCAGGTAGGTGGCTTCTTCCGCAGCGGTGTCGCCGCCACCAACGATGGCTACTTCCTGGTTGCGGTAGAAAAACCCGTCGCAAACGGCGCAGGCCGACACACCGGCATTTTGCAGGCGTTCTTCATTCGGGATGCCCAGCCACTTGGCATCGGCGCCGGTGGCGATGATGACGGTATTGGCATGGATTTCCTGCCCGCTTTCCGACCAGGCTTTGTGCACCGGGCCTGTAAAATCGACCCGGGTGATCATTTCCATACGGATTTCCGTCTCGAAACGCTCCGCCTGCCGGCGAAAATCGTCCATCATTTCGGGCCCATTACGCCCTTCGGGGTAGCCGGGGTAATTTTCCACGTCGTTGGTAATCATCAGTTGGCCGCCGGGTTGGGGGCCAGTGTACATGAGCGGCTTGAGGCCGGCGCGGGCGGCATAAATTGCGGCGGTATAGCCGGCCGGGCCCGAGCCAATAATGAGGCATTTTACTTTTTCCATATCAGCGGCAAAAGTAACACGCCGTGCACGCAAAGGGTTTATCGAAACAAAGTTTCCTTTGCACTTTTTCAGGAAAATGTTTTGCGGCGAACCAATACCTGCCCGGAAATTTTAAAAGTGTTTTCCGGACAGGCCAAACCGCTACTTTTTCTTCGCCGCTTTTTTAGCCGGGGCCTTTTGTTTGAATGCGCCCGGCATTTCTTTTTCGATGATCGCTTTTACATCTTCAAGCGTGAGGGTGCGAGCCTGGTCGACAGTCATTTTAGCGCCGTCCATTTTGGGCAGATTGATCGGTTTTTTGCCGAACCGGATGAAGGGGCCCCAGCGGCCATTTTCGATACTGATTTTTTCTTCGGGCCAGAGTTGAATGTAGCGGTTGGCTTCCTTTTCGATTTTAGCTTCGATGAGCTCGATGGCCTGTTTTTCGGAAATCGAGTCAAAATTTACCCGGGCCGGCACGTTCACATACAAGTCGGTCCACTTCAAAAACGGCCCGAAACGCCCTTTGCCCTTCGTAATGGGTTGTTCTTTGTAATGCCCGAGTGGCTTGTCGGCCTCGCGCTTGGCCTTGATCAGTTCGACAGCGCGGTCCAGGCTGATATCGAAAGGATCTTCGTTGCGGGGAATGGAAACGAACAAGTCGCCAATTTTGACATACGGGCCGAAGCGGCCGGCATTCACGGTAATTTCCTCCCCATCGATTGCACCAAGTGTTCGCGGCAAGGCAAAACTGGCCAATGCTTCTTCATAGGTAACCGTTTCGAGTGTGGTGCCGGGTTTGAGATTGGCGTATTTGGGCTTTTCACCTTCGGCCAACTCATCGCCGGTACCGATTTGGACGACCGGTTTGCCCAGGCGGCTCATGCGCACCAGGATGGTCCGGCCGGTTTCGGGGTCGGCGCCCAGAATGCGCTCGCCGCTGGCACGGTCGGCCTCGGCCAGCGTTTTTTCCACATCCTGGTGGAAAGGCTTGTAAAACTGGTCGATGACCTTTGCCCAGTCGATTTTGCCTTCGGCGATGTGGTCAAATTTTTCCTCAATACCGGCAGTAAAGCCGTAGTCCATAATATTTTTGAAATACTCGTCGAGGAAGTCGCTGACGATCATGCCCATATCGGTGGGGTACAGCACATTTTTGGTGGTGCCGGTAACTTCCGAGCTCTTCGACTTGCTGATTTGGTTGTTTTTTAAAGTCAGCACCTGAAACTGCCGTTCTTCACCGGGGCGGCTGTCTTTGACCACATAGCCGCGGTTGGCTTCCATTATTTTGGTAATGGTGGGGGCATAGGTCGACGGCCTTCCGATACCCAGTTCTTCCAGTTTTTTGACCAGCGCGGCCTCCGTAAAGCGCGCCGGCGGGCGGGTGAAGCGCTCGGTGGCGGTGAGGTTGTCCAGTTGGAGGGTTTGCCCCACTTTAAGGGGAGGAAGCATGCCTTGTTTTTCCTCTTCGTCGTCGTCGGTGCCTTCAAGGTACACTTTCAGGAAGCCATCGAATTTGAGCACCTCGCCTTCCGCTACGAGTTTGGCGTCGGGTTGTGTGCTGATCCCGATATCGACTGTGGTTTTTTCCAGCTCGGCATCGGCCATTTGGGAAGCCATGGTCCGTTTCCAGATCAGGTCGTACAGGCGTTCTTCGTCGCGGTTCCCGCCGGCAGTGGCGTTTTCGACATAGGTTGGGCGGATGGCCTCGTGGGCTTCCTGGGCCGAGCTGCTTTTGGTTTTGTAGCGCCGCGTTTTTTGGTAACGCTGGCCGTATTGTTTGACCACCTCGTTGCTGATTGCCTGGAGGGCCAGTTCGCTGAGGCTGGTGGAGTCGGTTCGCATGTAGGTGATATAGCCCTGCTCGTAGAGGCCCTGCGCCACAGACATGGTGCGTTTCACCGAAAAGCCCAGTTTACGGCTGGCCTCCTGCTGGAGGGTTGAGGTGGTGAAGGGGGCTGCGGGCCGGCGGAGTGTAGGCCGCACATCGATATTGTTGACTGCAAACGCGGCATTTACACATTTTTGTAAAAACGCCTCTGCGCCGCCGGCATCGGCAAAACGTTCGGGGCTTTCGGCGCGAAAGTTCACCTGTTTTCCCTGAGCATTCGGCGCCATAAAATCGGCTGTAATTCGAAAGTAGGGCGTAATCTTAAAATCCTGAATATCCCGTTCGCGTTCGACAATCAGTTTGACAGCCACTGATTGCACCCTGCCTGCCGACAGCTGGCCTTTGACTTTTTTCCACAACAGCCCGGATAATTCCCAACCCACAAGCCGGTCGAGCACCCGGCGCGCCTGTTGCGCATTCACCAGGTTGATATCCAGATAGCGGGGATTCTTGATCGCCTGCTGGATAGCCGGTTTTGTAATTTCATGAAAAACAATGCGCTTGGCGTTTTGTGCGTCCAGGCCGAGGACTTCGCACAAGTGCCATGAAATGGCTTCCCCTTCGCGGTCTTCGTCCGTTGCCAGCCAAACTTCTTCCACTTTGGAAGCCGCTGCTTTGAGTTCTTTTACGGTTTTGTGCTTATCGGGTGGAATGACGTAATTCGGGACATAACCATTGTCGACGTCAACGCCGAGGTCATTGCCTTTTTCAAGATCACGAATATGTCCGTACGATGATTTTACGGCGAAATCGCCGCCGAGAAACTTCTCGATTGTTTTTGCTTTCGCCGGTGATTCGACGATGAGGAGTTTTTTTGCCATAATCGGGGGCAAAAGTACACGCTTTTTGAAAGGAAACAACGAATTCCGTTAGCCCCCCCCTTTTGGCGTCATCTTTTCGGGGCTTTGGGCCGGGGGGGATGCAGGTTGCAGGGAATCGGGTTTGGGGCGCTTTCGAACCTCTTCTTTTAACAGTTCCCCTTCTTTTAAATCTTCTTTCCAGGCCGCTTTCCGTTTCTCGCGGAAGGCGGTAGCCAGTTCCCGGATCTCGACTGGTTTTTTATGCAAATGCCGGTGAAAGGCCAGGGTCAGAAAATCAGCCATATCATCGGGGTACGTGATGCCGGCGCTGCGCAGGTAATTGGACAGGCGGGAGCCCTCGTAGAAGCTCCAGTTGACGATCATCCATTGCCCAAGGCGGTTGTGCATGACGAGGCAGACACTGTCTTCGGGGATCGACAGGAAGAGGGCTTTTGACTCTTCGGAGGTCAGTTTGTCCAGTTGGTCCAGTGCGTCATTCAAGTTTTTGGGGATATAAATTCCGTGCAGCCGGTCTTTGGTGATGCGTTCCTGGTACTGCCGTTGAAATTCCTCCTCGCTGTTGGGCGGGTCGTACTGTTGGGCGAAGGCCCAGAAGGCATTTCCCAGAAAAAATACGACGAGTACCAGCCGGCATTTGAGGTAGTTCATAGTCACGCGAGCCATTTGTTTGTATGTTTTGGTGTAGTAGGTTTGCAGTTTCAGATTCAGCGCCAGACCGGCCAATAAATGCAGCCGTCAAAAAAATGACAAAAGAAAATACATCGCCCTTCCGCTTATCCCTGCTCGAATTGTTTCTCCTGGAAATAGTTGTTTGGTTGGCCTTGTGGTTGTTGAACGACTATATGGCCACACTTTTAACGCTCATTATTACGGCCATCGTATTTGCCATTCTGGTCATTGCCTTGCTGGCTGAGGCCATTGAACGGTCAAAAGTGCCGCGCCGGTATTTTTGGATCATGGGCTTGTCGGTTGTGGCGCCGGTTTTTGCCGCGATACTCTACCTGCTGATTTTTGGCGGCCAGCTTACATTTTTGGAATAAACGTAGCAACGGATCGATTTTCAAAAACCCACTCAGTCGTCCGGTAGTTCTTCAAACGTGCCTGTCTGGCGGTTTTTGCGCACTTTGTTCCATTCAAAATACCGACCGTTCATCACAATGTAAATTCCCGGCGGTAAGACCTGGACAAAAGCCAGCGCGCTGCCCAGGTTGAAAAAACCATCCGACGACATGCCGAAGGCGTACGGTATCATGGCCCCGGTGAGCACGATTGTTTTGCCGGTGATATTTGCTTCGGCCAGCACCCGGGCGGTATCGACCATGCGATCGGTGCCGTGGGTGAGCAGGATCCGGTTGGACTCTGCTTTGCGGCAGTTGTATACGATGATAGAGTGTTCGTCATCGCCCATCTCCAGCGAATCGATCATCATGAGCGTTTTCACATCAATGTGCACCTCGCTGCGGCCGCGCTCAAACATTTCCTTGAGGTGTGTGTCTTTGAAATACAATTCTCCGGTGATATAGTTGTATTCTTTATCGAAAGTGCCACCGGTGACGAATACTTGGACCATAATTATTTTTTTTGCAGAAACAGCGCAAAGAAACGGCAATTACCGCAATGTGAAATCCTGCCGGGGCTTGTCATGTAAAAAACGTTTTTACCTTTGCGCCTAATAAAACAATTTACCGTATGAACAAGAATGAAGAATACCAGGAAAACCGTGGTCGCGATACCATTATGTTTATTGTAAGCCTGATCGGGCTGGTTGCCCTGCTGATCTTTATCCCGGAATGGGTTTGGGTGGCCTTCCCGTTTGTGTTTACGGCTTTGGCCGGGGCTATGGGGCGGCTCTGAAAAAAGTTAAAATGTAAAAGCCAAAAGGTAGATAGTCCAGGCCTTTGGCCGGCTCCAACTACCTTTTGGCTTTTATATTTTACATTTTAACTTTTGACTTTGCTAAAAATAGAAATCCCTCGCCGTTGAACGACGAGGGACTCTAACCCAAACAAATAAACACAAAAACTACTTGCTGCAAGTTTAAGACAAGTTTCGGAGTTCAGGCAAATTTCTCCCCGGAAATTTTAGGTTTTTTTTAAAAGTTCTTTGGAGAACCGGATGTTTTCCAAATAAACCAGCTGCATTTAATCACTTGGCCAAATCTTTCGGCTGAAATTTAATGGTAAATATTGGCTGAAGCGCCCTGTTTTTGCAGGATCGACCGAAAATCTTGTTGCCTGTTCATGTCGCTACTTTAGCCGTAGCCCAATCGCACAAACATGCGTATCATCCGATTTTTGGTAGCCCTGCTGCTTACCACGTTGCTCGTCTGGCAACTGCAAACGCCTCAACAGCTGGGCGACAAAACCTTGCCTGCGCTGGGCCGGTTTTTTAACCCTTTCAGTGGTTTTTGGCAAAACGCCGAGCCTTCCGACCCTGGCTCCCGCCTGTCGGAATCGCTGCACATCCCGGGTCTGAAAAAACCGGTGGAGGTGGTTTACGACGACTTGCTGGTGCCGCATATTTTTGCGGAAAACCTCGAAGACGCCCTTATGGTGCAAGGCTACATCACGGCACAAAACCGGCTGTGGCAAATGGACATCTCCACCCGGCAGGCTTCCGGGCGGCTCTCGGAAATCCTGGGCCCCCGTACCCTCAACCTGGACCGGCTCACCCGCCGCCGTGGCCTGCCTTTCGCCGCTGAAAACGACTGGAAAGCCTGGCAACAGGACCCGGAAACAGCGCGCCGCATGAATGCCTACGCCGCCGGCGTAAACGCCTGGATCGACCAACTCACGCCGGCCACCTATCCCCTCGAGTTTAAACTGCTGGGCTACGCACCCGAACCCTGGTCTCCCTTGAAGTCGGCCCTGGTGATCGAAAGCATGATCGATGCGTTGAACAGCCGAAATAACGACCTGGCGTCCACCAACAGCCTGGCCGCTTTTGGCCGCGACACGTTTGATTACCTTTTCCCGCTGTGGAACCCCCGGCAGCAACCCATCGTGCCCGATACCGGCCAATGGAAAAGTTTGCAGCCTGTTTTTCAACAAACAGGTCCGGCGAAAAACCTGTCTTCCCTCCCGGGAAAAAACATCCCGGAACGCAGCCTGCCCACCGGCATGCAAAACCTCAACGGCAGCAATAACTGGGCAGTTTCCGGCAACCGCACCCAATCGGGTTTCCCGATTCTGGCCAACGACACGCACCTGCCACTGCGCCTGCCCCACACCTGGTTTCAACAACAAATTCATACACCGGAATTGAACTGCTACGGCGCGGTAGTACCCGGCGCAGTGGGCATTGCGATTGGTTTCAACAATGATATTGCCTGGGGTTTTACCAATGTCAGCCAGGAAGTTTCCGACTGGTACCGCATCGACTGGACCGATGCCGGACGGACGGCCTACCGGGTAGACGGGCAGGTCAAACAGGCAGAACTGCGTATTGAAACAATCCGGGTAAAAGGCCAGGCCGATGTGCAAGATACCGTCCGGTATACCATGTGGGGCCCCGTCGTTTACGACGACCCCGCCGAACCGCTTTACAATTGCGCATACCGCTACTCCACGCACGATGAACCGACTCCGGAGAGCCTGGCGCAGTTTCTGGATATTGCCGGTGGCAAAAATTATGACGACTACCGCCGCGCTATTCCCGGTCTGGATTGCTTGTCGCAAAATGTGGCGTTTGCGTCACACAGCGGCGATATCGCCATTACAGTTCAAGGCAAACTGCCTGTACGAGCACCGGAACAGGGGCGTTTTATCCTCGATGGCAGTAAAAGTACCAATGCCTGGCAGGGCTTTATTCCGAATGAGCAGTTGCCGGCCATGAAAAACCCGTCGCGTGGTTTTGTTTATTCCGCCAACCAACATTCCACCCCACCCTCCTACCCCTATTTTTATTTCGGAAACTTCGACGACAGCCGGGGGCGCAGAATCTTCGAGCGACTGTCTGCCATGCAGCAAATCACGCCCGACAGCATGAAAAATTTGCAGTTGGACAACTTCAACTACTTGTCGGCTGATGCCTTACCGGTTTTCCTGCGGCTGCTCGACCGGGATGGATTGGACGCAGACGCCAAAAAACTGTTGGCTGAACTTGAGAATTGGGATAGCCGCTATGAAAAAAATGCCATTGCCCCGGCCTTGTTTGAGATGTGGTACGACTCGGCTTACACCCTGACCTGGGACGAAATGGACCAGCTGCGCCTGGCAAAAACGGATGTTTTGTACCCGGAAACCTGGCGGTTCACCGAAATCCTGAACAGTGACCCCGGCAGTATTTTCTTTGATCGCCTGGCAACACCTGCACGCGAAACAGCGCAGCACATCGTGACCGAAGGGTTCCGGCAAATGGCCCGGCAAGCCGAACAAATGAAACAAGCCGACCTGGTTTGGTCTACTTTCAAAGGTTTTGCCATTAAACACCTGACACAAATCGATGCATTCAGCCGGTTGGATGTTGCCACGTCCGGCACGCGCAACGCACCCAATGCCATTGGCAAGGGGCACGGCCCATCGTTTCGCATGGTGGTGTCCATGACGCGCCCGGTGCAAGCCTGGGGTGTTTACCCGGGCGGCCAATCGGGCAACCCGGGCAGCCATTTTTACGACAATATGGTAGATGCCTGGGCTGCAGGTGAGTATTACGAACTACTTTTTCCTGACCAGCCAGCGGCTGTCCCGGCAAACCGGGAACTGGCCCGGCAACGCCTTTTACCACAATGAAAGATTCGCTGTATACCATTTTGTTCATATTCATGCTCGGCCAGTTCGGGCATTTGGGGCTGCCGTGGTGGACCCTGGCGCCCATTGCGGCGCTGGCGGGTTGGTTGATACCACAAAAAGCAATTCAGAGCTTTGCCGCCGGATTTGCGGGCGGTTTTTTGCTTTGGCTGACGGCGGCATATTTGCTGGATTCGGCAAACGACGGGCTGTTGGCCGGCAAGATCGGCGCCTTGTTTATGGGATTAAGCCGCTGGCAAATTTTACTGCTCACCGGCACCCTGGGCGGACTGGTAGCCGCCCTGGCCTGTTTGACGGGATATTGGGCACGCGGCCTTTTTTCCAGGCAATGAAAATCTGCTTAAAAAAACATCATATAAAATTCGAATTATATTTATAAACAGTACATTTGTGCACTGTTAATCCCGGTAAGAATTAAATGCGATGCGGTGATCAAAGGAATCCCGCACACGTTAATCAGCCAATTTTGAAGTATGGAGACATGGGTCATTACGCGATGACTCATGTTTTTTTTTGTCGACTCCCGGGAGTCGCGCCTATCCGGGCAACGAAATTTTGCCCATACCCACCAGCGGCAGCCCGCCCAATGTTGCGCCGTCTTCTACCGTACCTGCCAGGGTTTCGTTCGCCAGAATGGCAAAAAGTACCGCTTCTTTGGCATCTCCATCGACACCCAGATCGGCCATTGGGCTGAATTCCCAGCCGGCCAGTTGCTCCGTCAAATAGGCAATGACCAATGGGTTGTGGGCGCCGCCGCCACTCAGGAAAATCGCTTTTCGGTCACTGGTTAGCGGCACCTTACGGATACTGTCGACAATCGTATCAGCTGTCAAACGGGTCAGGGTGGCCATCAAATCGGCAGCATTGGCGTTTTTCTGTGCAGCCAGCGCGTCTGCGACTTGCAATCCATGGGTGGTAATGCCGAGCGCCCAGTCCAGGCTGAACTGTTCCGGCCCGGTGGTTACGGGCGGGTTTAAGGAGAAATAGGGATGCGCTTTCATTTGAGCCAGCAAGTTTTCATCTACCGTACCACCGGCAGCAAGGCGGGCATCGGCATCGAATGGTTTTCCAAAATACCGTTGCGCAGCAGCGTCGAGCAGGGTGTTTCCGGGGCCGGTGTCGGTGGCAAAAACACGGCTGGAGTCGCCATTGCCCGGTAAAAAAGTAAAATTGGCGATACCGCCGATGTTGAGTAAAAAACGGTCTTCGCCCGGTTCGGAGAACAACAGATAGTCGCCATAGAGCGCCAGAGGAGCACCTTCGCCACCGGCAGCCAGGTGTTTTTGCCGGAAATCGCTGAGGGTAATAATGCCCGTACGAAGCGCCAGATGATCCCCATCGCCAATTTGCAACGTAGCATTGGGGTACTGCGCCAAGCCGTGGAATTGGCGGGGGGCGTGAAAAACGGTTTGCCCATGGCTGGCAATGGCATCAACAGCCTCCGGCGACACCCCCCAACGCGCCAGCGTATCGTTGATTATCGTGGCATGCATTTCGGCAACTACCACATTCAGCAAAACCAGTTTTTGAAAATCAACCGTTTTTTGGGCAAAAATTTGTCGGATCTCTGTTTGAAAATGTTCCGAAAACGGTACCGTTTCAAAATGAGAGACCGTAATTTTTGTTTGAAACCCGGCGCCTGAAATACGGCAGAGCGCCAAATCCAAACCATCGAGTGAAGTACCCGACATCAGACCAAGAATCGTTCGGGCCGGTTTCCGGGCGATAGCGGCAAGTTGTTCAATATGCTTTTTCATATGTCTTGTAAAAAGAGCCGGGCAGCGGATTTTATTTTCATACCATCTTTCCGATGTATAGCCGACAATAAGTCGGTAAAATCGGATAAAACGCCAAATCGTAATTAACTTTCCGGTCGAAACATAAACTATGATTGAGCAAAACGCCCTCCCATGTCCATTGGAATTTTGCGCCTGACTCTCCTTTTTTTATTTCTTTTCACCAGTCTCACGCTGCTTCGCGGCGGATGCATCGACAGCCTGCACTTCACCGTCAAACCGGTGCAATGTTACGGTTTACGCAACGGAGTTATTGAAATCGCAGAGGTGTTTGGCGGTAAATCGCCGTTCTATTTTTCGCTCGACGGCAAAACGTACAGTACCCGGCCGGTTTTCGATTTGCTTTGGGCAGGTGAATATGTATTGTACATACGGGACTCCACCGGCTGTGAGCAAAGTTACCCGGTGCTGGTGCCCCAACCCGAAGAACTTCGGGTAAAACTGAGCATCGATGATCCTTCGGTGATTGCCGGCACCTGGGCTCAGGTAAATGCCACGGTGTACCCGCCCGACGCAAAACTTGTGGACATCAGCTGGCGCCCGCCGGCGCTGTTCGCCACGCAGTTTCAATTGTTGCAATCGGTCCGGATTATGGAAGACACCGACATTGCCATTGAGATTCGCAACGCCGACGGCTGTATTGCCCGGGATATTCTGCCCGTCGTGGTGGAGCAAACCAATTTATATTTCCCGAATGTTTTTGACCCCGGCAGCAACCAGGACAACTATTTCACCCTGCATGCCGGCGAAGGCGTGTCCCGTATCGTGCAGCTCCAGGTGTTTGACCGGGCCGGCAATCTGGTTTTTGAAAAACGCGATTTTCAGCCCAACGACCCCCAAAGTGGTTGGAATGGCAAGTGGCAGGGCCGCCAGGCTCCGCCGGGTGTGTACCCCTGGGTTGCCCAGGTTGAATTTCTGGACGGAAACCGCAAACAGTATTCCGGCGGGGTTACGCTGATTGCCGAATAGTGCCGCGCCTTTTCAATATTGCACCTTCAGCGTTTCGCCTTCCAGGTACTGCGATTTCGACAATTTCAAGGTGATTTTCTGCCCTTCCAGGGTTTCAATAACCGATCCGTTCTCCAGCGATCTGTTGTTTTGCAGGGCATCTGCCACCGCATCGTACAATACCGCATGCGCTTCCTGCATGCTGTGGCTGGATTTTACAATCTCCAGATCGGGCATGCCAAACTCCGGCAGCCCGTGCGTGTAGGCGCAACTCGCCCCCTCGTCGAGAAACATACCGAAATACACCCAGCAATATACCGGAAGGACGACCTGCTGGTCCAGGTTGCGCGCTCCCTGGAGGTAAAATTCCCGGGATTGCAACACTAACTGGGCAGGCATGTACACACCGCAGCTGTTTGCGTTTTCGAGCACTGCGGCGGCTGTTTTTGTAAAAAGTTTGTACAGGTAAATGGGTTTGTCGTCGGCGCCGATCACGGAGATAACCACCTGCGACTGATGGCGCGGCGCCTCCTGACGCGCCGTTTGCCACATCCAGGCGCCTTCAGCCGCCTGAATTATCTCTACCGGTGATGCCGGATAATCCATGTTGGCCAACATAATGGTCGCATTGGTAGTATAAAGCACCAGCGTTTTTTCCGCCTGCCGGAAAGAATCGAGGCGAATATTCCAGTCTTTTTTTAGGGCATTGGCAATGGTTTTGAAATCGGCGGGCTTCTGATCGTTTAACAGTACGATACCGGAAACGACCTTGTCCTGGGCTTCCAGGTTTACCGAATGGAGCAGGATCAGGGTTAACAGCAGAATTGCGTTACGCATATTGTGTTGTGGGTTTTAAAATTGGCATTGATGAGTGATGGGTGATCAATTCATCTACAGCGGATTAGTTTGGATCCGCCACTCAATAGTTGGTACTAGATAAAAATGATATTGGACCGAATGAATCAGCGCAGCAAGGTCACATCTCCTTTGAATGTTTCTTCGTCGCCGTTGGCAAAACGCACGGTGACGTAAAAAACGTATACATCACTGGGTGCATCTTTTCCATCCACGGTTCCGTCCCAGGTAGTTTGCGTGCCGTTGGCTTCAAAAACTTTTTGTCCCCAGCGGCTAAACACCCGGAATTCGAGTATTTCCAGCTCGCCGCCAAAAGTTTGAATACCGCCGAAGTCGTCGTTATTGCCGTCGCCATCCGGCGTAAACGCATTGGGAAAAACAATGCAACGGCGCACCATCTGTTCGACCGGCCCGAATGTTGCCGTGCAGCCATCGGCATTAGTGACGATAACCGAGTACGTCACTGTTACCGGATCGACATCGCCGGGCGGCGCGATGACCAGCGAATCCAGCACCGCGCCCGGTATTTCCGCGCCGTTTTCAAACCAGGCAAAAGTCACATTCGACGGCGTGGCATAGGCATTGAGCCGGATCAGGGTGCCTTCGCAAATGATTGTTTCCTGCGGGTCGATCGTCAGGGAATCCACCCGGACACCCGGCACTACGGTTACCGGTACGGTGTCGGATATTGAACAATTCGGCTGAAATTCCAGCACAGCAGTATAGGTTGTGCTCAGCAGCGGCGAAACGGTGATGCTGGGCCCCGTGCCCGGCCCCGGCACCCAAACGATGGTGCCTGGCGTACCCGTTGTGGTGGCGGTAAGCGTCACTGCGTCGCCCTGGCAAACCGTCTGTCCGGCTCCGGCCTCGATTGTGGCGCTGTTTACCGTCACCGTCACGGTGCCCTGGTCGGTGCATTGCTGCCCTTGGGCAAAAACGCTGTAGGTGGTTGTCACTTCCGGGAAAACGGTGGGTGTAGCTGCCGTGGTATCCTCAATCGATGCCGGATCGCCCGGCGCCACCACCGTCCAGGTATACCTATCCAGCGGATTGGTCGGGATGTTGTTCAACACCACGCTATCGCCCCTGCAAATCGTTTTTGGCGACAAATCCAGCGCCGGAAGTGGCAACACCGTCACCGTCACACTGGTTGGCATCGGGCAGTCGGCATCCGGTGTATTGACCATAAATGTGGTCGTTTGCGCCGGGCTGGCTGTCGGTGTTTTGCACATGGTGCAACTCAGCGCACCGGAAGGATCATCCCATTCCACCGCCTGATCGGGGTTGACCGTTACGGAAAGTTGTGTCGATTCGCCCGGGCAAATTGCCGGCGGATTGGCGGTGGCAACAATGACAGGCGGTACGCCTACCGGGACAAACACCTCGGCAGTGTCGGTACAGGCATGATTGTCAGTGATGCGCCGGAAGGTATTGGTAACCGTCGCGTTGATCACCATATTCCAATTATTTACCGGGGTCAGCTGACCTCCGAAGGGCTCCCATTGCTGGACCATCCCTGGAAAACTGGCCGGTTCATAAATTGGGGAAAGCAGGTAAATCGTATCGCCAGGGCAGTAAATGTCTTTTTCCGGTTGTTTCACAATAGCCAGGTCGGGCAGTGAATCCACCCGGATATGCACCGAGTCGTACACCAGGCAGCCATTGATATTGTATGTGGCCAACACAGTTATGGATTCATCGGGCACCGTTGTGACCGTCGGGCCGCTGGTGGGGTTTACATAAAAACCGGGTTGCCAGTTGATGATTGTACCGGGCGGATTGGCATCGGCATTGAGCACGACGGTGTCGCCCAAACAAATTTCCCGGTTTTCGTCGCCTAAAATATCGACGTCGGCGGGTGTGATATTCAGGGTTACGGTGGCTGTTTGGGTGCAATAGCCATTCGCGCTGGTGGCCGTGAGGGTGTACACCGTAGTCTGATCCGGCGTGGCAATGGGCCCCGAACTGGCGGGGTCGTTCAGGCCGGTCGGCGGCGACCAGAGGTACTGGCTGGTGCTTTGAATTTCTGTTGCAAGTTGGTAGGGGAAATTTTGACAAACAGTGGTATCCAGCGCCGGAATTTCAGGAAAAAACAGCGTGTCCACTTCCACGGTAATGTCTTCGAGTACCGCCGGGCAGCCGGGCACCTGAAGGGTAGCGGTGTAGGTGGTTGTCTGCAACGGATAGGCGAGTGGGCTGGCGCTGGCGGCATCGCTAAGCTTTGTTTTCGGCGTCCAAGTCACACCCTGCAAGCCGGCATTGGTTATCGCGTGCAATTGCAGCGTATCGCCCTGGCAAATATTCGGCGCCGCGTCGGACGTAAGCATCAAGGTCGGCGTATTGATAATTTTTACAAACACCGAGGCCGTGTCGGAACAGTTCCCAATCGAGCCAATTACCTGCAACATAACATCCTGGCCGGGGGTGATCGTGGGGTTGGGCACATTGGGGTCGCTGACTGCCAGCGGCGGGGTCCACATGTAATTCAAGGCCCCGGTAGCCTCCAGTTGCGCAGTACCGCCCTGGCAAACGTACACGGTATCGGCGCCGCCATTGACAAGCACTTCCGCTTCGTCGCGCAATTCAAGCGTCAGGGTTTGAAAGACCACGGAGCCGCAGCCAAAATCGTTGGACAAGCTGATGGTAATGGTTTCCACGCCTTCAACATCCGAATCCAGTAAGGGAACTATGGGAAACGTCAGCACCGAGTCGCCGGGCTGGAAGGTGATGACCGCCGGAATATTCAGCAGGTAATCCGTGCCCGGGGTAGCGGAACCACCGACTGTTACGGTGTAGCTTACCGGGTTGGGTTTGGTTTGGCTCAGGCTGATGATGAGCTGATCCTGATCGCCGGTGCAGCTTTCGATAAAATAGTCGAGCCCGCTGGCAAATTCCACGGCCAGATTAGGGGCGCCGCCCCGCACTTCGGAAATAAAAACGCCGGAATCGTACAGCGGGTCGAAACGGTCGGCTACGGCCAGTTTGAGGTGGTAGGTATTGCAGGGAATAACGTCTACCCGCGCGGTCAGGCTTTTTTTGACACCCAGGAAATCCGACGTGAACCCGTCGTATTGCAGGGTAGAATTTTCCCAGACGCCGTTGTTGCGGTAATATTCCCAGTTGACCACGTTGTTCACACTGTTGATTTGCACCGGTGTGGCTGTTCCCGGCAAAACGGCAATATTTTGGGCGCCGCCCAAATTCGGGTCGCCGGCAATGCCCGGCCCGGACGCCAGAAAAGCAAAAATATCGTTGAACAAATCGTTGGCATACTCAGGGTATTCCTCCGAGCCGAAAATGTATTCAAACGTGAGCTCATCTGAGGCGACAAACACATCCATTTCAATCACACAGGCATCCTGCGACGTCACCGGGCTACCCTGCAACACGGAGAGGTAATCCAGGTCCGCATCGCCGGCGGACAAATGGGCAAATGTCGCGTCGTCCTGGTTGTTCGGCCCGGGCACATTGCCCAGAGCGCCGGAGGTCAGCAACAGGCCTTTGCGCAAGCCCAGGTCGTTGTTGTCTGACGCAAAGCCGAAGGTGCCGTAGGCGCCGGTATTGCATTTGATGTCGGTAATCGTGACCGTGGTTCCCGGCGCCAGAATAGCATCAACGATGTCGGCATTGTTCACCGAACTTTCCACCTCAATCGGGTCAATCACTTCGCAGGCAGTCGAACTACAGGTCCATTGCCCTTTGAAACCTTCAAACTGGACCGTGGCATCCGACTGAAACTGGATGGTCAGGCATCCGCTGTTTGCCTGTACCCGGAAACAAACCCCGCCGCCGCCGTCGGTGCCGAACGGATTGCTAAACCCGTTGATCTGCGCCAGTACCGGGGCGCTGGTGTTGACGCCGTCGAAAAACGAAAGCACGTCGTTGCCCGGAGCGCCGGGGAGATTGGCCGGCCCGGCATCCAGGCTGAAATACTCCAGCGTAAACTCGATGCAGGCAGCCGGGGTGCTCGGGCAAATCGTAAACGTATGATCTTCATTGCCGCTGTAATCGCCGTCCGGGCCACCGGTATCGTACAGCGTACCCGCGCACAAACTCGAGCTGCCCTGGTCAATAGTCACCACGGGCGGAATTTCATTGACACATAAATTGAACGTACCGGGGTTGGAATTGCCGCCCGGCGCAAAATCAGAAACCCGGATAAAATAAATGGCCCCCGGCGTGAGCGCTTCCAAGTCCAGAAACAGGTCGGATTGCCCTTGCGGGACGGCAATACAATCCAGCTCGGCCAGGCCATCGGTGCTACAATCGCCCCGGTAAACAGCCAGTTGGGTACCGGTAATCGGGGTAAGGCCGGCGCCCGTCAGTTCAACCCGGAAATCCAGCGGTGCGCTGGGGCAGGTGAAATAAAACCACACATCGTTGCCCGGCGCGCCGCCGCCAAAACAACTGGGCACGTTGTTCGACCCAATATCCGAAGGCGTGGCATCCACATTGGTGTAAATATTGGACGTGCAATTTGGGGCGATGCCCAGGTCAATCGGCGCATCGCAGTGGTCGTTTGCCGGTGTTTGCGCAAGCAGGGAGGCAGCCATCAGCCAGGCCACCAGAAAAAAGTAGAGTTGTTTCATGTGTCCGAAGTGGAAAGTTTCCGCGTTGTGTAGGTTTTAGTGGGGCATAGACAGGGCGTCAAAAATAGGCAGTTGCCCGGGAAAGCCGCAACTGCGCCGGATGAAATTAGCCGAATGACGCCGAGGGCACATCAGGCGACGCGCCTAACCCTATTCACATTGCTCCAGCAAACGCTCCACCTCATCCAGCCGGTAGGGTGGATTCGAATTTCCCCAACTGTGGTTGATAAAATTCAGGATATTGGTAATATGCACTGGCGACAGCGTTGGCACCCCCGGCATTTGTTCGGCATACTGGCGGCCATTTACCAGAATGGTGTCTTTCAGCCCGTATTTCAGAATGCAGGGTAGGCGGTCGCGTGCTGTTTCCAGATAATCGGCGCCGGCCAGCGGCGGGATCAAGGCGCTGAGGCCAACCCCGTCGTCCATGTGGCAATTGGCGCAGTGGGTTTTGTAGAGCCGCTCGCCTTCGGTATATGGTGTTCCGCTACAGGCGGCAAATACCAGGAGTAAAAAAATCCCGATCGCTCCGTGTTTTCCGTGTCTCCGTGGTGAAAACTTTAAATTTTGCATAAAACAAGCTACCCTTGAATGACGTCAACCGTGGCGCTGCTCGTGCAGCCGGTTTCCAGATCGGTCACTGTCACGGTATACATACCCGGAACAGAAACCGCCGGGTTTTGTTGGCCGGAGGTAAACCCTGCCGGTCCGGTCCAGGCATACGAAACATTGGAAAACAGGGAATGCACCTGCAGGATCACCCAGGGACTTTGCGGTGTCAGTGTACCTCCGGCAGCTGAAATTGGCGGCGGCTCGGTTAGTTGTTTGATCAAAATGGTATCCGTTGCCGAGCAGTTTGCCGGACCCACCATGGCGTTTACCTGTAAAAAATAAAACCCCGGGGTGGAAACAGTCAGGTTGTCACCGGTGCCCACGATTTCGCCCTGCATATTGAGCCAACGTTTGGTGCCGATGGCTGGGGCGCTGGTCAGAATTAGTTCCGGTTCGGCACAGGTCAGTCCCTGCGCGGCAGTCACAATTTTCGCCTGCGCTTCCAGCACCAGCACAGAGAAATTGATCAGGCTGTCGCAGCCCAGGTATGACGTACAGGTATGGGTGTACGAACCGCCTTCCTTGTAAGCCTGCCCGCAAACAACTACTGAGTCACCAGCGCAAATAGTCTGCGGTGGCAAAAAGCGGATAATCGGCGCCCGCACGATCACTTTCTGTCGAACAATGCTGTCGCAGGTAAACGCCTTGTCATAGATTCCACTGGCCGACACCGATCCACCCCAAGGGAGTTCATAAGGCAAGTCATTTGAACAAACAAACACATCCGGCAAGGTGTAAATCGTACCCAGTGGCTCCCGGTACACGGTCTTGCATTGGGAATTTAACGGAAGCGAACAGCTATTGCCCGCTTCCACGCATACTTGCGCCGAATCCACCGTGGTCAGTTGAATTTCCACCGCGTTGTTGCCCGGCGCGGGAAGTTTAACCGTCCCGGGATAACCGTTGATCAGCACACCTGGTGGAGCCGTCCAGATGTAAAACCCTGCATTATTAACCGGATCGACTGAAATAGTGCCGGGCAACCCGAAGCAAAACGTATCCTGCCCGGAAACCGGACCGACGGGATCCACCGGGTACGTGCTGGAAACCGCTCCCGGGCTAACCGATAGTACAAAATCGCAGTGATCGCCCACAAAACCATCGATCATGAGGTAATACACCTGGCCCGGCGTCAGGCTGGCCGTTATCGAAACCGGAATATCGCCATAATTATAAGCGCCCGGGTTACAGGCAATCGGCACACCGTAACAAATGGACGTCAGGGCGATTTGGAGGCCATTTCCCAGGGTACAATTACTTGGGGTGGCAGTAAAAGTGCCGGAAGTGGCCCCTGCGATAAAGGCGAACCACTGGTCATTTTCATAGGAAACGCAATACGGCTGAGCCTGAACCCCGGTGAAATTGCTGGTGTTCCCCGTCAGGCCATCCAGGTTGCAGGCAAGGCAGGCGAATTGGCAATGATCGGCGCCCGGGCCGTTGGGGATTGGGCAGGGATACAGCGTTTGGGCGCTCAGGGAAACGGAAAGGCCGATGGCGATGGACAGGGTCAGCAGTATTTTCATGGGATAAATTTTTCCCAAAGAAAACAGAAAGCCTGCACTCTCCTGCCTTTTTTTGAGAATTATCAGTGACCAAATTGCTCCGCGAGCAACACATCAATATCCTTCATAAACCGGTCCACATCTTCCGCATCGGTGCCATCGCAAAACGAACGCACGTGCTTGTTTTTGTCGACCAGGATTAGCCGGCCGCTGTGATCGAAACCGCCGGGCGCGTCGGGATTTTCGGTGGCTACGCTGAAATAATCGTCGGCAATGCCGTAAATCGCATCGTGGTCGCCGGTCACCAGGTGCCAGCGGTTGGTTTGGATTCCGAGCTTTTCGGCGTGCCGTTTCAGCGCGGCCACGGTATCGTTTTTCACGTCGATGGAATGCGACAAGAGCACCACCCGGTCGTCGTTTTCGTATTTTTTATAAATGCGGAGCCCGTTGGCTTTCACCTTCGGACAAATCGTAGGGCAGTGGATAAAAAAGAAATCCACCACGTAAATTTTGTCCTTGAATGTGGCATTGGTAATCAACTGGCTGTCCTGATCGACAAAGGCAAAATCCGGAATGATCGGGTAAAGCGTATCGCCAATGGCCGCCTTGGTGTCGTAGGTTGCGCTCAAGCCGGAAAGTCCCAGCGTATCGCCTACCACGACCCGGTTGCCGAGGATGGGCAGGGTGCGCGGTGCATTGCCGGAGTTGCAGGCATAGAAAAGTGTAAATGCAATACCTAAAACAAAAATATGTTTCATCATCAATGGTGTAAGATTAACGTTCAACCAACTGCCGGGCTGCCTCCAGGGCGGCCTGGATGTCCTGCTGGTTTTTGCTGATTTTCAGCTTTTGATCTTCCAGATAAGTGGCGGCGGCTTCCGGTGCGAGTTTGGTTGGGGCCTTGTATTCGCGCATCCAGGTGTACATGTCCTCTTCAGCGAGTTTAATTTGCCGCAGCACCAGCCGGATAGAGTCGGCCCGGCCCGACAGGGAATCCAGTTCCGACATTTCACGTTTTAACATGCGCCCGTAGCGGTTCATGCCGGCCATTTCCTTCATGGCTTCGTCGTGGATAGCCATAGTCGACTGCATCAGGTCGTCAACCGCCGTGTTTTTTTCACCGTCGGCATTAAAAAAAATGAAGAGCAGCACCGCTGCGGCAACGCCAAGTCCGATCCAACTACTTTTATCCATAAGTCAAATTTTTTTGCGGGCAAATGTACCGTCTTCCGACAGGAGAAACAGGCCCGGCCCGGGTTTGTTTTGCTAATTTTGCAAATCCATTTACCCGTTTCTCCTTTCTCCGCCCAGCCGTTCACGGCTGGGAAAAAAAGTTTTTAAATCAATACACCCTATGCTGCTTGCCATATCGCCGATCGACGGGCGTTACGCCGACAAAACCCGGGAAATTGCCGAGTTCTTCAGTGAATATGCCCTGATCCGTTACCGCGTGTTTGTCGAAATCCAGTATTTCATTGCCCTGTGCCAGTACGGGCTACCGCAGCTGGCCGATTTCGAAGAGGAAAAAATTGATGCGCTGAACGCCATTTTTGAAAATTTCAACATGGCCGATGCCGAGTACATCAAAACCATCGAACGCACCACCAACCACGACGTGAAAGCCGTGGAGTATTTTCTCAAAGAACGCTTCGATGCCCTGGAGATCGGGCACCTCAAGGAATTTGTGCATTTCGGCCTGACCTCGCAAGACGTGAACAACACGGCCACGCCGCTGCTGTTCAAACACGCGCTCAAGGAAGTGTATTACCCGCTGTTGGAACGCCTGCGTGATCAACTGAACCAGTTGGCGCAAGACTGGGCCCGGGTGCCCATGCTGGCCCGTACCCATGGCCAGCCGGCCTCCCCCACCCTGCTGGGCAAGGAGTTGCAGGTGTTTGTGGAACGGATCGACGGGCAGCTGGAATTGTTGCGCAACATCCCGCACCGGGCAAAATTCGGCGGCGCCACCGGCAATTTTAACGCGCACTACGCTGCGTACCCGGACTACGAGTGGCGCCGGTTTGGCGACGACTTTGTGCGGGAGTTTCTCGGTCTGGAACGCTCGCGGGTGACCACCCAAATCGAATCCTACGACCACCTCGCCGCCCAATGCCAGGCCCTCGGCCGCATCAACACCATCCTGATCGACCTGTGCCGCGACGTGTGGACCTACGTTTCCATGGAATATTTCCGGCAAAAAACCGTGAAAGACGAGGTGGGATCTTCCGCCATGCCACACAAGGTGAATCCGATCGATTTTGAAAACGCCGAAGGCAACCTGGGTCTGGCCAATGCCATTTTTCATCACCTGGCCGAAAAACTGCCCATCAGCCGCCTCCAACGCGACCTGACCGACAGCACGGTACTGCGCAACCTCGGCGTGCCGGTCGGGCATTCGATCATCGCCTTCAAGTCGATCCTGAAAGGCCTCGGCAAACTCATGCTCAACGAAGGCAAACTCTTCAACGACCTGGAAGACAACTGGATGGTGGTCGCCGAAGGCATTCAGGTGATCCTGCGCCGCGAAGGCTACCCGCAGCCCTACGAAGCCCTCAAAGACCTCACCCGGGGCAGGCCGGTCATCGGCCGCGAAGAGCTGCACGAGTTTATCAAAGGCCTGAATGTCAGCGATGCCGTGAAGGAAGAGTTAAAGCAGCTGACGCCGCATAATTATGTGGGTAGCTGAACCGGGCATTGAGTATTGCGCCTTGTACTTTTAAAACAAATTTTTGTTGGAAAATTAAACGTAGGATGGACACAACACTGGAACTAACACGATACGAAACAGAGCGCGGAAAACCTGTGCCCAGTAGAAATCATGCCTCGGTTCAAACAAACTTGATTTTTGCCTTCGCGCCCTATCGAAATGAACTTAGAATACTCAGCGAAATAGGTCTCGATCTGGCCAAATGGGAATCCGTGCCCGATATTGCGGTATACCCAAAAATGGAAATCGACTTTTTACACGATGAAATTTCCATGAAAGAACCGCCGTTGACGGTCATTGAAATTTTGTCGCCCACCCAAAGTTTGCAGGAGTTGGTCTCCAAGGCGGAGAAATATTTTGAACACGGGGTGAAATCCTGCTGGCTCGCGCTGCTCTCCCTGCGCAATGTGTATGTGTTTTCCAGTCCGACCGAATATACCGTGTTCACCCACAAAGACGTGCTGAACGACCCCGTGCTCTCCGTAGAAATGCCGCTGGGCGAGGTGTTCTCCTGATTTTTTTTCGAGATTCCAGTTGTGACGCGGCTGTCGCAAAAGTGCCTCGCCAATTTTACCCGCCGTAACGTATTCAGTTTTACCTCGAAGTTGCAAACATGCGTCATCCCGAATTTTCGAAATGACTTCGGAGAAGTCAAATATTTGTAGATCAGAGATTTAAGGGGGACCGACGACCTCGGAGAGGTCGCATGTGCAGTGGCTGGCACCTGGATATTCGACCTCTCCGAGGTCGGGCAACGTGCAACCGGAGCATTTCTACAAATATTTGACCTCTCCGAGGTCTTTTTTATGAAAAAAATCGGGATGACGCATGTTTGCACCTCGCGGTTAAAAGTTTGTCGCAAGGGGCACGGAATGTACTTATGAGCCGCGCCCCCCCAAAAAAACCGGGCCCTACTCTTTCACCATTTTTCCAACGTAAAGGCCGTTTTCACCAAGCAGTTTCACCAGGTAAATCCCGGGGGTCAGATTGCCCGTGGGGATGCGCACCTGTTCGTGTTGCTGAACACGGCTGGTGTAGTTCAGGCTGCCGTTGATGGAAAAAACATCCACCCGTTCGATCGTTTCGTTGGGCAGAAAAACGGCGGCTTCGTCCTGTACCGGATTGGGTTGAATGCGAATGGCTTGTGGTTTGGCTGCTGCTTCGCCGGTGCCGACAAATTGCGGGTCAAAGCGGGTTCCGGTGTTCAAAATTTCTTTTGTACCGGCGTTTTGAACAAAAGCCAGCACGTAGAGCGAGTCGAAATTGGACGTCCAGCCGGAAGGCGCCGTATGCGTGAAGTTGAAGTTGAAACTTGCAGAATTGCCTACGGCGGGCAGGGTGATATTCTGGCCGTCGATGCCGGGCAGCATGGCATGGAACACGTCGTGATGTTTGGATTCGCCGTTCGGGGCGTTGTAGTTGACGGTGCTTTCGGCTACCGCAGCAAAAAGTTTGTAACTACCCGCCGGCACCGTGCCGTAGGTTGTTACCGTAACCGTGATGGTTTTATTCGGTGCATTGCCCCCTTCGGTCACTTCGATCGCGATCGGGCTTTCCTGGTTCAGTTGGGCCTCCAGCGTGGCCTGGGGAAGCAGTTGGGAGCTTACCGGTGCGAGCGTACCGTTCAGGGCTACCCGAGGAGTGCCGCTGATACCGTACAGGTTGGTCCGCGCAGAATTTTCCGAAGTATTTGCCTGGTAAAATTTACAGGAGCTATACGGCACCGGCGGGTGAATGGACAGGTGGCGCACGTCGTCGGCATACCCGCCGATCAGGTTGTAAAAAGTAGGATTTCTGGAGGCGCAGATTGAGCAGTTTGAATTGGTAAAATGCTCGATCAGCACGTACTTTTTGGGCAGGCCCTGGGCAAAAAGCGCAACCGTTGCGCAACAGAAAACAGAAAGCAGGAAACGTTTTTTCATGTGTCGATTTGTTTTTAGGCCAAAACTAATTATTCGAACAGCCATGCGGTTACCCGGTTTAGCCAAAAGCCGTCAAATGTCGGCTACGGAACACTGAAAAGCCGTAACATTGTCCCGATTTAACATTGACCACTAACTAATCATTTGCCATGTTCCTTTTCGCAATGCCCGACTTTGCATCGGCCGATGTCTGGATCAGTTTGTTCACCCTTACCTTTTTGGAAATTGTACTTGGGGTGGATAACATCATCTTCATCTCCATTATTTCTGCAAAATTGCCCCCGGAAGACCAGCCCAAAGCGCGAAATATCGGCCTCGTCCTGGCAATGGTGCTCCGGATAGTTCTGCTGTTCGGCCTGGTATGGATTATCGGCATGAACGCTCCGCTGTTCAGCATCGACCTGCCGGGGCTGCATGGCGATGTTACCGGGCAGGGACTTATCCTGTTTTTAGGGGGTGTTTTCCTGTTTTACAAGGCGACTACGGAAATCCACCACAAACTGGAGAGTCCGGCCGACCGGGACGACCCGAAAATAAAATCGGGGAAAACGGCCCTCAATGCCGTCATTACCCAGATTGCCCTAATCAACATCGTTTTTTCCTTTGACTCCATCCTGACTGCTATTGGGATAGCCGACAACCTGTTGATCATGATCATCGCGGTGATCGCTTCGGTGATCATCATGATCGTGTTTGCCGGCGCTGTAAGCCGCTTTGTCAACGAGCACCCGACCATTCAGATGCTTGGGCTGGCGTTCCTCATCCTGATCGGTTTTTCACTGATCGCAGAGGCGGCGCACCTGGGCCATTTTATCGAAGGCGCAGTGCCAAAAGGCTATTTGTACTTTGCCATTTTCTTTTCCCTGTTTGTGGAAATGCTCAACATCCGGATGAAAAAAGTAACAAAACCGGTGCAATTGCATGGCGTTGGAGGTACGGCGAAAAAACAAGGGCTGCTGGACGCTGAGTAGCCGAAGCGCCTGCACTGAACTAATCAAACCTGTTATGACAGAATTAAACCTCGATCGCGATCTCGTTTTTTTCGATGTGGAAACCACCGGATTGAATGTCATCCGCGACCGGATTGTACAAATTGCCCTGGTCAAACTACATAAAAACGGCAACCCGCCCACTGAACTGACCGAACTGGTGAACCCCGGCATCCCAATTTCCGAGGAGTCGATGGCTATTCACGGCATCACGCCGAAAGACCTGGCCAACAAACCCACCTTTCGCCAGCTGGCGCAGAAAATCTGGGATTTCATCGGTGATGCCGATCTGGCAGGCTACAATTCCAACCGCTTCGACGTGCCGATGCTCATGGAGGAGTTTGCGCGGGTGGGCATGGAGTTTGACATCAGCAAGCGCCGCCTCATCGACGTGCAGCGCATTTTTTACAAAATGGAACCCCGCACGCTCAAGGCCGCATACCGGTTCTACTGCAACCAGGAAATGACCGATGCGCACGATGCCCTGGCCGATGTGCGCACTACCATTGATGTGTTCAAAGGCCAGTTGAAAACGTATGAAGGCGTTGACATGCTGGACGAGGATGGCAACCGGATCCCGGCGCCAATTCAGAACAACATGCAGGTGTTGCACGATTTTACGAACGATTTGAACTTCCTCGATGCCACCCAGAAAATACGCGTGCAACCCGACGGCACCGCAGTGTTTAATTTTGGAAAATACAACGGCCAGCCCGTCAAGGAAATACTGGCCAAAGACCGAAACTATTACCATTGGATACTGGAAAAAGAATTCTCTTCCCAACTCAAACAGATTGTGAAAGAAATGATGCGGGAAATTGAAAAAGAAAAACAGGCAAATGGGAAATCGTAAACCGGGCGGGCTGTCACGTTTCCGGGTTATGCCCGGTCTATGGCTTTCTGGCTGTGGTGTGCTGGCTTGCTGCATGTTGTTTTTTTCCAACTGCTATGAGCCGCGCGAAGGCTGCCTCGACATTGAGGCTACGAATTTTGACGCCGCAGCCGATAAAAACTGTTGTTGCACCTATCCTGCGCTCAACATGATGTTTCTACCCCGGTACGACACCCTGATCTGGAAACCCGACACCGCGTATGAGTACGCCCCCGGAAAGTGGTTCAGGCTCAAACAGGCGGTCTTTTACCTGTCGGATTTCCAAATCGTTCAGAACGGCACGGCAATCAGTGTAAGCGATACCATCGGCCTGAAAACCTGGGGCCCCGGCGGCGATACCACGCAGGCTACCTTCACGGATGATTTTTTGCTGATCCGGCGGACGGTAGTGGCGTACCCGGTCGGTACGTTCCGGCCGAGCGGCGCGTTTGAGTCGGTTCGTTTCCAGGTAGGTTTACCGGCCGGCGCGCAGCAGGTGATCCCGGCCCTGGCGCCCAACGGGCATCCGCTCCGGCCACAACCGGAGGACCTCTGGCTGGGCCGCGATACGGGCTACGTGGCGATGAAACTTGTGCTCACCCGTGATACCCTCGGCAGTACCATACCGGACACCCTGTTGTTTCACCGGCCTGATTTTTCGAACGTACAGCTACAAAAAGGCGGTATGTTCAGCCACGAAAGCGGCTATGATTTTACCCTGAGACTGACGGCTGATTTTCGGGAAATGTTCCGCAATGTCGATTTGTCATCGGGTGACATTTCGGCCTGGAAAACACAGATTGTCGCCAACTTGCCGGAGGTATTTCGTGTTACACAATAGAATTACACGAACTTTACAAAAACTGTTTTTCCCAAAACAAATAACACCACAAGTATGAAATTCTCACTCGCAGGCGGCCTCCTGATCGCCATTCTGGCTTTTATAGGCTGCAAGGACAACACGGACTCCGGTCCGACTTCCACGTTTACCATCACCTTCAAAGCATTGTACGACGGCCAGCCGCTTGAAAAGTTCAAGGCCTACGATTACGATACCTACAAGGTGCAACTGACGCGATTCAATACCTACATGTCGAACATAACCCTGCTTGGCGGAACCTCCGGCGATGTAAAAATCAGCGATATCGAGTGGGTAAACTTCACGCCCGACCTGGCTCCCGACAATTTTGCCGTACCGGTTCCCATCGCCATAGCCAATGTGCCTGATGGCGATTATACCGGCATTCGACTGGGCTACGGCGTTCCGCCAAATCTCAACGCGCAGCAACCGAAAGATTTCCCAGCAGGCCACCCGCTCAGCAATGAAAACGAATATTGGCTGGGCTGGAAAAGTTATATTTTCAACAAGATCGAAGGCCAGGTCGACCTGAACAGTAACGGCCAGGCCGATGGCGCGCTGATTTATCACTGCGGTTCGGATGCGGTGTTCCGCGAGTATACGTTCAACCTTCCGGTCAAAGTGGAACCCGGCGCCGGCATTACCGTTGAATTCGACCTGAAAACACTCTTTGTTTTGAACGGCACCTGGTTGGACCTGAATAATGCATACAACCAGATCACATCCAACGACGTCAACGATGTCGTGATTGCCAACGAACTTATGGACAATTTCGGCAACGCCACGACCGTCAAGTAATCACCACTACCTGCCCACTTTACATTTTGCGTTATGAAAGGAATAGCCATTGCCTTCCCGTGGCGGATTTCCACCCTGATGTTTTTTACCGGCATTGCGCTGGTGTGGTTATCGTGTAAAAAAGACGACCCGCCCGAAGACGGCGAACAGGACCTTACCCATATCCCCTATGCGCCGCAGGCGTACACGATCGTTAAACCCGCCCATTTTCCGCAGATCCAGATTCCTGCCGACAACCCGATGACGGTGGAAGGCGTACAGCTGGGGCGGCGCTTGTTTTACGATCCTATTTTGTCGGCCGACAGCACACAATCGTGCTCCAGTTGTCACTTGCCGCAAGGCAGTTTTACAGACAACCTCGCCGTTTCGACCGGGATCGACGGCATTGCCGGCCGGCGCAGCGCGATGAGTTTGCAGAATGTCGCCTATGCCACCAACCGCCTGTTTTGGGATGGCCGGTCGCCTACCCTCGAAGACCAGGCATTGCTGCCGGTGGAAGACCCGATCGAGATGCACAATACCTGGCCGAATGTTATTGAAAAATTGAAAAAACACCCGGATTACCCGGCTCGTTTCCGCAAAGCATTCGGGATAAACACCACCAAAGGAATTACCAGGGAGTTGGCTGCAAAGGCCATTGCCCAGTTTGAACGCACCCTGGTCAGCAGCGGCAAATCGAAATTCGACCGCTACCTGCAAGGCGAACTGGATGCCCTGGACGACGAGGAACTGGACGGCAAGCTCTTGTTCTTCGACGAAGGTCAGGTGGTTGGGCTTCCGGATGCCCAATGTTTTCATTGCCACGGCGGCCTCACGCTCACCGGAAATCAATATTTCAACAATGGCCTGGACTCCGTGGGTACGCTGGATGAATTTGTGGACAAGGGCCTCGGCGAGGTTACCGGCAATCCATTCGACAACGGAAAGTTTCGGGCCCCCACCCTGCGCAATATCGCCCTGACGGCGCCCTACATGCACGACGGGCGCTTCCAAACACTTGAGGAGGTGATCGAACATTACAGCAGCCATGGCAAGCCGGCGCCCAACCGCGACCCGCTGATCCCGACCGTGGGCTTCCCGATTCCGGGCACCAACCCGGTAAAATATTCGGGACTGACGACCTATCAGAAGCAGGCCCTGCTCAAATTCCTGCACACCCTTACCGATACGGATTTTGTGAATAACCCGGATATTCAGAACCCGTTTTAATTTTGCTGTTGGCTGTTGGCTGTTACAATTGACCGGGACTTCCACTTCCCGAGTGCAGCCAACGGCCAATAGCCAACAGCAAATATTCTGTCGCCTTTCCCGCCTTTATCTATTTTTGGCCTGGTTTTTAATATTGTTTTTTTTTAATAATTCATCTTCATCCCATGCATGTCCGTTACCGACTACCGATCCTGCCGGTTCTTTTATTTTCCGTTAGCGCCTTTGGCCAGTTAAGTACGGGTGGAACGCCACCCAGTTTTTCTCCCGAACACGAAGTTGTTTTTTCCAAAAAACCAAGGCCTGCTCCGGTAAAGCTTGCCCCGCTGGACGCAAAAACCCTGCTTATCGAAGACAGTAAATACCAGGAGCAAAGTCGCTTTGCGGCGCCTTTGCCTCCGGTTGATTTCAGCCTGGAAACATCCGGCCAGTGGGTTACGCTGGCCAATGGCGACCGCGTTTGGCGCCTGGCGCTGGAATCGCCCAAAGCCCGGGGCCTGATCCTGATGTTTGATCAGTTCCGGTTGGCAGCCGGGGCGCGTTTTTTTGCTTACACGCCCGACAAAGCCCAAATCCTGGGCGCCTACACGGAGCAAAGTTGTTTGCCGGACGGGCAATTTCTTATCGGTGTGCTGCCCAATGACCAGGCCGTTCTGGAACTCTACGAACCGGCTGCTGCAGCGGGTCTTTCCAAAATCCGCCTCAACCGTATCGACTACGTGTACGACCCGGCAGGCCTGGCCCCGGCAACCCTGGACACTCCGGAAGATTTCGGGCAATCGTATGCCTGCAACATCAACGTCAACTGCCCGCAGGGCCAGAACTGGCAAACGGAAAAACGCGGCGTGGGGCGCATCCTCATGGTGTTTTCCAACGGTTCGGGCTGGTGCACCGGCTCGCTGGTTGCCAATACCAGCGGCTCCGGAGAGCCGTATTTCCTGACGGCGCATCACTGCCAGATCATCGGTTTGTTGCCGAATTTCAACCTCTGGCGGTTTGATTTTGACTATGAGGCATCTGCCTGCGCCAACCCCCAGTCTGAACCGACGGCAAAATCCGTCCTGGGCTGTACCCGTGTGGCTTACCGGCATGAAACCGATTTTTTGCTGCTCAAACTCAACCCGATCCCGGGCTCCTACAACTTGTATTTCAACGGTTGGAACCGCACTGCCGCTACCAATTCCAACGTGCCGAATTCCACCTTTATCCATCACCCGAACGGGGATATCAAGAAAATTTCGATCGACAACAACCCAGCCATCATTTTTAACCAGATCATCAACTGGGGCTCCGGCTTCGGCAGCACCCCGGCAGGTTCGCACTGGTCGGTTATTCCGGAAGAAGGTATTTACCAGCCGGGCTCTTCCGGCTGCCCGCTGTTCGATCCGAACAAACGTATTGTCGGGCAGCTCCATGGCGGCAACCTGGACACTGCCCTGTGCAAAGTGGTAAACTCCTGGTTTGGCCGCTTCGACCTTTCCTGGGACCAGGGCGCTACTGCGGATACCCGGCTCAAAGAATGGCTCGACCCAAATAACACCGGCGCCACCACCCAAAACGGCTACGTCCAACCGGCCCCCACGACCATCAACATCGGCGGAAATATCCGGACCCACTGGGATGTACCGATGCCCAACGTACTCGTTTCCCTCAGCGGCGACGAAACCCGGGCGACCCGCACGGATGCTTCCGGGAACTACCTGTTTAGCGGCTTGCCCGCAGGGCTCAATTACACCATCACCCCTACCCGCGACACGAACGACATCAACGGGATCACCACCTTCGACCTCTCCCTGATCAATAAACACGTGTTGAGTTTGGAAAACCTGGACTCGCCCTGGAAAATCATTGCCGCCGACGCCAACGGCAGCAACACAGTCACCACGATCGATATCGTGGAAGGCCGGAAGATTTTACTGGGCCTCAACACGGCTTTCCCGAATGTCAGTGCCTGGCGTTTCTTCCCTGCCCTGACGAACTTCCCGAATCCGAACAACCCCTTCACCGGCTTTCCCGGAGGCGGACCGCCGGAGTTTTTGCAACTGAACGGTTTGCAGGACAACGTGACCGATGCCAACTTCAAGGGCGTCAAGATCGGCGACGTGAACGACAATGCGAAGCCGGGCGGATAGTGCCGGTTTACGAAGTACGAATTTGGATTTACGATTGTCCCTTTATGGCCCGAGTTGGTCGACTCATGGCGTCCGACTCCTGATTTTGCCTTAAACTAGCTCGATTTTTAGCAAAAACCTGGCAACGTACCCGTCTGAAGCCGTAAATCCAACTTCGTAAATCGTAAATTGTAAAGCACAAATATGTACAAACACACCGCCCAAGAGCGCTTTCTGCGCTACGTTCAAATTGATACGCAAAGCGACCCCGAAAGCAAAACCATTCCCAGCACGGCCAAACAAAAAGACCTGAGCAAACTCCTGGTCAAAGAATTGCAGGAAATCGGGATCAAGGATGCCGAGCTCGACGAATTTGGCTACGTGTATGCCACCATTCCCGCCAATACCGACAAAAAAGTCCCGGTCATTTGTTTTTGCTCCCACGTCGACACGGCCCCCGATTGTTCCGGCGCCGGCGTCAAACCGATCGTACACAGCAAGTACAAGGGACAAGACCTGGTGCTGCCCGACGACCCAAGCATCGTGATCCGGGAAAAAGAGCACGAAGACCTGAAGCACCAGCACGGCAACGACATCATCACCGCCAGTGGCACCACCCTGCTTGGCGCCGACAACAAGGCCGGCGTGGCAGCGATCATGGATGCCGCAAACATCCTGATCAATAACCCGGCGATTAAACACGGCAAGATCCGCATCCTGTTCACCCCCGACGAAGAGATCGGGCGGGGCGTCAATAAAGTGGATATGAAAAAACTCGGCGCCCGTTTCGGCTACACCATCGACGGCGAAACGGCCGGCAGTATCGAAGATGAAACCTTCAGCGCCGACGGCGCCGTCATTACCATCAACGGCGTATCGGCGCACCCGGGTTTTGCCAAAGGCAAAATGGAGCACGCCATGAAAATTGCCGGGAAAATCCTGGCCAAACTGCCCGACCGCCTCAGCCCGGAACACACCGAGGGCCGGGAGGGTTTCATCCACCCGACTGCGATCGAAGGCGGCCTGGAAAAAGCGACGGTCAAACTTATTTTGCGCGATTTCACGGAAGGCGGTCTCAAGCGCCACGCCCGGACCCTGCAAAAGATCGTGGATAAAGTGCTGGAAGGCTATCCCAATTCAACGGCGGAAGTAAAAATCACGGAGCAATACCGCAACATGGGCAAGGTGCTGCGCCGCTACCCGCAAGTAGTCGACAACGCCATCGAAGCGCTCAAGCGGGCGGGTTTTGAAAAACCGCTCAAGCGCGCCATTCGCGGCGGCACCGACGGCTCACGGCTGTCGTTTATGGGCCTGCCCTGCCCGAATTTGTTTGCCGGCGAGCACGCCTTCCACTCCAAGTACGAGTGGGTGTCGGTGCAGGATATGGAAAAAGCCGCCGAAACGATCGTGCATTTGGCGCAGGTTTGGGAAGAGCGGAGTTAATCCGGTCAATCCATTAATTTTAACTTGCATGGCAAGACGACACAGGTTAATTTTAGCAAGCGCAAATTAGCCTGTGTTTTTTTTTCGTTCCAGATTGGAAAACCGGTTTGCGGAACCAACGCAGCGCCAAGGCAGCCGGCAAAAAATCAACAAACCAACTCACACAGTTTAAAACAAGTATACCATGGAAGACAAGGAATTTGATAAACTAAAAAACTCCGCCAAAGAAATGGCCGACAAAGCGGCCGAGCAACTCGAGCACCTGAAAGAAGAAGCCGCTGAAAAATTCGGGAAACTCAAAGATGCAGCCGGCGAAAAACTTGCCGAGTGGAGTGAGAAAGCCGAAAAAATGGCCGCTGAAGCAAAGGAGGAAGCTGCTGAAAAGGCGGCTGAGGTTAAAGCGGCCCGCGAAAAAATCGCTGCACACGAAGGCGGCGCGCTGGGTTTTCTGAGCGACAAAGCCAAAGAATTGTTGGACGAGGTAAAAGAGGAAGCCTCGGAGGCTGCTGAAAAAGGCAAGGATTTTTGGGAAAAAGCCAAAGATTTTGCCGCTGGGGAAAAGTCGGAGAAAAAGCCCGAATCCGACGAGGAGGAAACGGTTTGAAGTACGGTACATTAATTTTTTCACTACAGAGGCACGGAGGGTACGGAGGTTTTTAGAAAAATAGTACTCCGTGTACTCCGTGCCTCTGTGGTGAAAAAAAATCAGGAATTCGCCTTCCGGTGATCTGCCAGAAACTGCTCCAGGCCAATATCCGTCAACGGGTGTTTAAACAAACCGAGGATAGCGCTCAGCGGGCAGGTCACCACGTCGGCGCCGGCTTTGGCGGCATCCACGATGTGCAGCGGATTGCGGATACTGGCGGCCAGGATCGCCGTGTCGTAACCCGCATTGTTGTAAATCTCCACAATTTCACGGATGAGCGTCATGCCGTTCCAGCCAATATCATCGATTCGGCCGATGAACGGCGAAAGGTACGTGGCGCCGGCTTTGGCGGCAAGAATCGCCTGCCCGGCTGAAAAAACCAGCGTGCAATTCGTCCGGATACCGATATCGGTAAAATGGGCGATTGCTTTCACCCCTTCCCGGATCATCGGGACCTTCACCACAATATTTTCGTGAATTTCGGCCAGGCGTTTGCCTTCAGCGACGATTCCTTTAAAATCGGTAGCGATCACCTCCGCACTCACATCGCGGCCTTCACCGACGATCTTGCAAATGTCCAGGTAATGCTTCAGGATATTTTTTTCTCCGGAAATACCCTCTTTGGCCATCAGGGATGGATTTGTGGTTACACCATCCAGAATGCCCAACTCGGCGGCTTCCCGGATATGATCGAGGTTGGCCGTGTCTACGAAAAATTGCATAAAAAAGAATTAATGGGTGAGCGCTTGCCGGCGGAATGGAAAGGGAGAATCCGCCATGGCCTTGGCGAAGGCGGATAAAAAAAAGCGCCAGACACACCGCTACAACCGCATACCCTTGCTGCGTTTCCGCCCTGGGGGAGTTTTGCAGGAGCTGGTCGCCCGGCGCCGCCGCAAAGGTACAATCTTAGGCCCGGAATTTTTACAGGTCTTTCGCTCCAACCAACAAATTATTTCATCAAACTACTATTTCTGCGCATTTGCAGGATATATTTGTGTCAAAACTCCAGCTACACACCGCTTAATCGCAATTTCACCGATTTAATATGGAAAATAATAGTCCGGATACCGCCGCTCCAACACCTGCATCGGAAGTCACCCAAAACCGCGCCGTACCAGCGCCTCCTACCTACAGCGGCGATGCCCTGACCTGGTTAAAAACCCTGCCCAACAGCCTGAACCGCGCCGATCTGTTTGCTCTAAACGATAATGAATTTGCCATAAAGTGCATCAGTTCGCTGGTGGAGAACCGGCATTTTGACCTGCCGGTAAAAGCTACCCACCCTGCTACCATCTGGTTCAACCATTTTTATTTTGAAGCCAAAAACCGCGAAAAAGTATTCGGCACAAAAAACCTGGGCGTTGGCTACCCGCTTGTGTTTGCGCAACTTGGCGGATACACCCTCCATGCGCCACTTTTTTTATGGCAAATCCAACTCGAACCCCATGCCCAGCACCCCGATGAATGGACGGTATTGAAAACAGAAAACCAGTTTATCATCCCCAACTATCCGCTTTTCCACCTCATCGATACGCTAAAAGGCACCAATTACTCCGCCAGTGCCCGCAAACTGGCTGAAAACAACGAACTCAACGCAAGTACCCTTGGCAACCTTGCCGGCGCCATTCGAGAATCACTTGGTCTGGAAGAAGAAGGCCTTCCGATGAGTGTACAACCCTGCCCAACCGACGATGCGCTAAAAAAATCCGTCGAAAAAGGCCAACTGCGCTGGTCAGCCGTTGCCGGCATTTTCCCGGTCCTGCCTCGTACAACTGTTACGGTTGCGCCGGTTGTTGCCCCGGACCTGCCGACCGACCTGGAATGGAAACATGCCCTGACCATGTTGCCCCTCGACCCCTCGCAACGTTCGGTGTTGGAGGCTGTTCAAAAAAATGCCCTGACCGTCGTTGAAGGCGCATCCGGAACCGGTAAAACCTATCTCATCTCTGCCATCGTTATCAATGCCCTGTCGAATGGAAAAAAATGCCTGGTCGTATCCAAGAGCATTAATGCCCTCCGACGGGCGCAAAAGTTTTTGCTGGAGCACGGCTTTGGCGATGTTTCTTTTGTGTTGCGCGATACCGTTAGCGACCACATGATGCTGGCCGACATGCTCCGCATGGCTGCCGAAAACAAAGCGAAGGTCAACTTCAACGAAGAGGTTTTCAAAACGGCCTTAAATAAAACCCTGCGTGAAAAAGGCAAACTGGATCAGGCATGGCGCGATTTGCACAAGCCGGTTTTTGGCGATCTCAACTTTACAGAAACCGTAGGACAATTTTTACGCGCCAACCGTACCGAAGGCAAAGAATTGTTGCTCAGCCAAATCAACCTGACCGACTTTTTATTTAACAAAGACGAATACGACGGGATTGAAGCCGCCATTTACGACAGCGAGCCACTGTTCCGCCGCTTCCCCACCCTCGACCATCCGCTCAACAACCTCGACAGCGCCATCTTCACCGAACGCTCCAGTGCCGACGGCCTGGCCTGGACGGAGAACCAGGTCAAAATACTGCTCGACAAAGCCACCGCCATACACCACCGGTTTATTTCAAAAACCAATGATTACACCGAAGCACTGCTGGATCATTACGAACAGCATTTCTTCGAACTGGCCGCCCAAACCAAACGTATGCAGGACAGTATTGAAGATGGGATTCAACGCTTCGGACCGGAATTTGAAAAACCGGCCTCCGGCACAGAAAAATTGTATGGCGTATTCTCCGACCGCTACAAGCAAATTTCTGTAGCCAAACAAAAACTCGGCGAGGCTTATGAAACCCTGCGACAATCCTACGCTCAACTCAAGTATTTTGACTTTGAGTTCCCGGTAGCTTTCGACATCCGCAACATCAAAAAAATTGCCGGGCTCGCAAAAGATTTTGACAATGCCCTCCGTCAATGGCGCCGGCGCATTCCGGGCATCGTGCGTGAAGATGTACGGCGCCTCAATGCTAAAAGTATTCACGGCGAGCTCGATTTCCGGGAACAGATCAAAGACCTGGAGGCGGCCATGGATACCTTCCTTGAAGAATTTAACGACACGGCCCTGTACCAGGATTCGCTGAAACACGAAATGCTCACCATCCCCAAACGGCAGGAATTTCTGGAAGATGTTATCGCGCGTTTGGAAAACACCCAGTTTTATCTCCGGGATTTCGAGGATTTCTACATCTGGCAAAGCCACTGGCTGAAACTTTCCATACCGGAGCAAAAGGTCGTTCGGGCACTTTGTAAAGTGAAGCCGCACAACTGGGTTGCTGCTTTTCAAAGTTGGTACCTGCACCACTTTTTACAAAATGAGTACAGCCCCAGCTTGCAGTGGGATGAAGAAACGCTTGAGAATTATTACCAAAATGCCCGCGAACTGGCACAACTCCTGCCCGGCCAGATCAGTGCGCATTGGCAAGCCCGGAAATTCAAAGCCTTGCGCGCCCTGAAATCTGCCGATGCCAATGCATTCAAAACCTGGTTCGGGAAAAATAACCGCGCGCTGTCGAAAGCCCACAAGGCAGACGAACTTTTTGAAAAACACATGGAAGCGCTTACTGAAACGCTCCCCGCCCTACTCGTCAAACCGCAGGTGGCCCTGGATCTCGTGCAAGCCTCCAACATGGTATACGACCTGGTTTTGGTCGATGAAGCCCACAACATTCCAAAACAGGAGTGCTACCACCTGTTCGACCTGGCCAAAAGCCTGGTCATTTTCGGCGATGTCAAGCAGGACATGACACCGGAGGCTGAGGATGACTTGCTTGAATTTTGCAAAACGCTGAATCCAAAAGCCTACACGCTTGAATATCAGCATCAGGATAGCCCGGAAGAATGGATCCGGTTCAACCAGATCGCATTCGGTACGCCTTTCCAACGGCTTCCGTCGGGCTTTTCAGCCAACGACGTCACCGTGGTTGCCGATGTGGAAGGCCGCTACGACGAAAGCACGGCCACCAATGAAGCCGAAGCCCGGCAAATTATCGACTGGCTCAACCTGATCGAACCGACTCCGGCGAAAACCTATCCCGTGGTCGGCATCGCCTGCTCCACGGTGGAACAACGCGACCTGATTGCGGGGCAGCTGCTCAAAATCCGCCAGCGGAAAACGGCCGGCCACGAAAAAATCCAGCAACTCCACCTCAATGGCCTGGGCGTTTACCAGTTTGCAGAATTGCAGGGCCAGCATGTCGACATTTTGCTGCTTTCCATTACGCACGGACTCGTCGACGCACAGG
Organism: Lewinellaceae bacterium; assembly: GCA_016716135.1. Taxonomy (GTDB): domain Bacteria; phylum Bacteroidota; class Bacteroidia; order Chitinophagales; family Saprospiraceae; genus M3007. The sequence continues at coordinate 333,821 of JADJWX010000007.1, forward strand.
GCAACCTGACCAATCACCTGCATTTCTGGAATACGCAATTGGGTTTTAACCAGTTGCACGTAGCGCTCACGCGGGCCACACAGAAAATTTATATCGCGCACTCCATCCCGCCGGGATTGCACTCCGTGCTGGCGGCCAACAAAAGTTTTATCGGAACCTGTGTTTTGTCGCACCTGGTCAGCTTTGGCGAATTGATTCAAAACGGCGACAAAGCGGGCGCCAACGAACAACTGGCAACGATGAAAGCCCTGCTGGATTACCCGGAAACCCGCTTCACCACCACCGCCTTCATGGAAGAAGTGGAATACGCCATGCAGCCCTATTTTGAACCCGGCCAATTACAACGCAATGCCCTGGTGGAGGACGTAATGGTACCTACCGTGGTACAACGCGACGATAGCCGGAGCATCCTGCTGTACGACGGCGTGCTTGCCAAAAGTCAGCAGCCTTCCTATGAATGGGAAAAAAAGGTGCAGCGCTACTTTGCCAAGCGCAATGTGAACAGCGTACCTGTTTTATCGGTACAGTGGTGGAAAAGCCCCCGCCAGGAGGCCCGAAAACTGGCAGCCAAAATGCTACGGCAAGAGCAGGAGCAGAACACCTAAGAACTTGTCCAGGTTTTCATGCTGAGCCGAAAACGGGGGAATTTTATTTCAGGCAAGACAAATTTCGCAGCCGTATGTGGACAATCCGGTGAGAAATTTAACGCAGCATGGAATAAAATTAGCCGTTTGGAGGCCAGTAATGAAATCCTGGACAAGTTCTAAAAGTCGGATAGGCGACCAAGGCAAAAACACTGCTGTTTCAGGGTTTAAAAAATTACCTGTTTCAGGTTAGTTGGTATCTTTTTTGTTTGATGCCGGTTAAATCTGAAACGCGATGAGAAAATTTATCCTTTTACTCCTTTTTCTGTTGTGGGGACTGACTTATTCCACCACAGCCTCAGCCCAAAACAAGGCTTTTCCAAATGCCGTTCATGCCAAACTCAATTTCTTTGACTATGGCTCCCTGAACGATGAAGATTTCAAACTCGGCGAAGGCTTCGAAGTCGGATACTTCCGGAATATCGCGCCTTTTCTGAATGTCGGCGTGCCGTTCAAACTGGGACTGGCCAAATTGCCCGGCACCACGGGAAATACTGTAACCACCAGCCTCGACCTCGTTTTTCACCTGGAAAATATTCGCGACGAGGCTAAAATATCGCCCTACGCATTTGCCGGCGGCGGGTATTTCCTCGAAGAATTTGAAAACGGCCACCTGCAATTCCCTTTTGGCGCCGGTGTGAACTTTCGAATTTCACAGTATGCATTTGTCAATGCACAAGTCGAATACCGCAAAGCGACCAATGACATGCGCGACAACGTGCAACTGGGCCTCGGTTTCGTTTATTTGCTGCACAAAGCCGAACCCAAACCCGAACCACCCGCCGACCGCGACCTCGACGGCGTACCCGATCTCACCGATCAATGCCCCGACCAGCCCGGACCGGCAGCAGCTTCCGGCTGCCCGGATCAGGACAACGACGGCGTGGCCGACAAAGACGACGACTGCCCGACTGAGGCCGGCACGGTGGCCACCGCCGGCTGCCCGGATCAGGATGAAGACGGCGTAGCCGACAAAGACGACGAATGCCCAACCGAAGCCGGCACGCTAAACGGATGCCCCGATACCGATCGCGACGGCGTAGCCGACAAAGACGACGAATGCCCCGATGAGGCCGGCACCGTGAAAGGTTGCCCGGATTCCGACTACGACGGCGTAGCCAACAAAGACGACAAATGCCCCCGCGAAGCCGGGCCTGAAAGCAACGGCGGTTGCCCGCTGGTAAAAGACAGCGACGGCGACGGCGTGGCGGATGACGTTGACCCCTGCCCCGATGCCGCCGGCACACTGGGCGGTTGCCCCGATACGGATGGCGATGGGATCGCCGACAACCTCGACAAATGCCCGAACTCTGCCGGCCCGGCCACCAACTTCGGCTGCCCGGAGGTGAAGAAGGAAACGAAGGAACGCCTGGAATTTGTAACCAAAAACGTACAGTATGAAACCGGCCGGGCCGACCTGAAAATTTCCTCGTTCAAGGTGCTCGACGAAATTGTAGAGATCATGAACCAATACCCCGACTACAAACTGGATATCCGGGGGCATACCGACGATGTGGGCCGTTCAGAGAAGAACCTCCAATTGTCAAAAGACCGGGCCCGGGCTTGTTATGATTACCTCGTGTACCGCGGGATTGATGAAAAGCGCCTGCGTTCCAAAGGCTACGGTGAAACGAAGCCCATTGCCAGCAATAAAACGGAAAAAGGGCGCGAGCGCAACCGCCGGGTAGAGTTCGAATTGGTGCTGGACTACAGCCCGGAAAAATAAACTGCTCTTCCGTTACGGCGAATTGAATTATGCCTGCACATGAGCCACTTCAGTTGTTGAGGTGGCTCATGTACTTTTTACCGCCGGTTCTTCTGCGGCCTGCACTTCGTGCAACAACACAAACCCGCCAATGATCGCAGCCAAAATAGTGGTAAAAAAACGCCATAAGACAGCGTAAATCAACAGGATCGATTCCGGCATCAACTTACCCATCAGCCAAACCGAGGATAGCTCGGCTACGCCGGATGCCCCCGGCGTGGGCGCAAAGTAGATGAGCAGCAACTGGATTACCTGCAAACCGATGAACACATCAAAAGGCACCTCCTGGCCCATGGCCCGTGCTACGACATAGCCCATGAGATATTTGTTGGAAAACAATACCAGCGTGGCAACGACGGTTAGCGCCAATCCCGTTTTATTGAATTTTAAAATACTGCGAAACCCGTCGCCGAAGCGCTGAAGTTCCGATTCGATTTTCCCCAGGATACGGGTACGCCGATCCTGAGCAACAGCGCTCCGAAGTGGCAGCAGGCCCGCTATTTTTTGCAAAACCACATGGGCAACTTTGGGAAAAACCAAAACCAGCAGGATCAGGGTCGCAAAACTGCCGAGGGCAATAAATCCTGCACGGAATGCCGGGCTCAGGTCTTCGCCAAACAACCCGGGCGGAATCCAGAGCAGCGCCACTACGCTCGAAAGCAGAAAAAATACCATGGTCGCACTCAGGTTGACCGTGGAGAGCAGCAAACTGTCGGCCACCCGAACGCCTTTGCGCCAAAGCACATACATTTGGGCAGGCCCGCCGCCGCTCTGAAAGGGCGTGGCGGCACCCATAAACATATTGGCCCAATTGGATCGCATGCAATCCCAAAGCGACACATTCGGGAAGTGGTTGCCATTCAAAAACAGGCGATACCGCATGCCGCCCAGCCAATAGTCCAGCCCGATAAGCGGGATCAGCAAGCCGATAAAACGCCAGTCCAGCCCGGCCAGCACCATTTCAAAACCTGCCGGCCGTTTCCACCACAAACCGAGCAGGGTTCCGGCGGCTGAAAAAACAATAAATGCCTGAATGCCGCGAACGATGGCTTTCCGCGAAGGCAATAATTTGGACGTATCAACAGAGGGCTTTTCCATCGGTATTGTCAAGTGTCGGCCGACCGGCCCATTTCAACACGGTGTTGAACACATCTGCCGTGCGGGCAGGCCGGGGATCCCAGCCCTTCCGGTTGTAAATAAACGGCACCATCATGTGCTCCCGGTGCAGCGATCCGTGCGAACCGCGATGTTCGGGCCATTCCCAGGTGTAGCGCAGGTCGCAGCCTGTTTTGGAAGTCACGACAAAATCACCGCAGCGGGTGCAGTTGAACAATTGCTCCAGTTGAACCAGCGCGTCAGGATATTCTGAATCGAATGTGGCCTCCAGGGCCTGTTGGTGATCGAGCGGTGTGTCAAGTTTACCGAGCCCGAGCGGGTCGCCCGTTTGGGGTAAATAACACAATCCCGCGCCCTGCCGCTGCACCCAGGCCCGGCCTTGGGCCGATTCCACGGCAAACGTATTGGCATCCTGGCGCCAGGTAACAAAATCCACTTCAGGTTGCACAAGCAACTCCGGCCAGATATCGCCCATGCTGTGCGGTACGGCATCGCCGGTCAAGGGTTCGCCATCCCGGTTTTGCAGGCTGTACACATGCCCGGCGGCGTTGCCGGAGATCATCACCGATGCCTTGGGCTTGTGGGTCCAGATGATCGGATAGGCCAGCGTGCGCAAGCCGCGGTCGCTCAGGAAATTGGCCAGGTCAAGATGCCTGTCCGTGGCGCTCAGGCCGTGATCGGAGATCATGATGACCAGGGTATCGTCCCAGCGACCGAGTTTTTTGAGTTTTTCCGCCACTTGCCCCACGCTGAAATCCACGTATTTATATGCCTTGATGGTGCGCTCGTGCCGCGGATGCTGCAGGTGGGAGTTGGAATCGACACCCGGAAATACCGCAAAAATGAACTCCGGGTCCTGCTCCAAACCAAGCATCAGATGCTGGTGCGATGCCTGGTCCACCGGCTCCCATTTGTGCCGGAAATGCGCCCGCATGTACAGGCCGGATTTCACTTTTGCCGTCAGGTCATGCCCCTTCGGCAGGCCACGGGTGATCATCGAAAACGTGTTGAAAGGCCGGTCGAACAACTCGTGCAAGGTCGGCCGGTCGGCCGGAATATCATCGTTAAAATACGCGGCCTCATAGCCGCAATAACTGCGAAAACTGTTGCGTGCCCAGCGGTTGCGGTGGTAGGCCGCTTTTTCGAGCCAGCGTATTCCGGGAATATTGATCGTACCCGGGAAACAACCGGTCAGAAAGGGCAGGTAGGCCGGTCCGGTAGTCGAGGGGAAACAAGAGGTTGCCGTGCGGAACGTACCCGGTTCTACAATTTCCTTGCGAATGTTGGGCAGGTCGCCGGATTCGATCAGCTCCTGCATCACATCCGGCCGGGCGCCGTCGACCAGGTAAATCAGTACTAATGGACGTTTCAAAGGCGATTTTTGTGTTTTTATACTGTTCGGGTTAAAATGTAGCGGCGAAAATAGAAATAAATATGCCCGCGGCACCTTAATCGCATTTTTACGATAAATATTTTTCAAAAAGCTTGCACCCAAAAATATTCATCGTAATTTTGCGATTAATTAGCCCAAACAGCACCCAATCAAACGACAAAAAAACATGGGAACGCAAAAAAAGGAAGTCTTCAGCGCAACCGACAACGAACTGGCAGAACTGGCCAAAGCCCTCGGACACCCGGCGCGGGTAGCCATTTTGAAAGAACTCGCCCGGCGCAATGTCTGCGTGTGCGGCGAAATTGTCGATGTGCTGCCCCTGGCGCAAAGCACGGTAAGTCAACACCTGAAAGAACTGAAGGCTGCCGGGCTGATCACCGGTACGGTCGAAGGCGTAAAATCCTGCTATTGCATCAACTGGGATGCCCTGGCCCGCCTGCGCAACCTGCTGGATACCTGCTGCACCCCGGGCGGCGATTGCGCTTGCTAAACTCCGTGTCCTCCGTTTCTCTGTGAGCCTCTGTGACACCTTTTTAGTTTCACGGAGGCTCACAGAGAAACGGAGGACACGGAGGACTTCAAAATTTAGTTTAAAAGTTTAACAGATTAAAAGGCAAAAACACTCAACATGAAAAATGCCGAAGCTATGAAAACCACCGTCCGCGAAAAATACGCGGAGATCGCCTTGCAAAGCAGGGAAACCAACGCTGCCTCCTGCTGTGGAGTAGGCACGCCCGGAACCTACACGATCATGTCGGAATCGTATGCCCAACTGGCGGGCTACAATCCCGATGCCGACCTCGCCCTGGGTTGCGGGTTACCCACCGAATTTGCCCACATCGAACCGGGCGATACCGTGCTCGACCTGGGCTCCGGCGCCGGCAACGATTGCTTCGTGGCACGCGCAGCCACCGGCGATTCCGGCAAAGTCATCGGTGTCGACTTCACCCCGGAAATGGTCCGGAAAGCCCGGCTGAACGCCGAAAAACTGGGCTTCAACAACGTCGAATTCCGCCAGGGCGATATCGAGGACCTGCCCGTGAGCGACAACAGTACCGACGTAATTGTGTCCAACTGCGTGCTCAACCTCGTACCCGACAAGGCCCGGGTATTCTCAGAGATCATGCGCACCCTGCGCCCCGGTGGCCATTTCAGCATCAGCGACATCGTGCTGGTCGGTCAATTGCCCAAAGCCTTGCAACAAAGTGCCGAATTGTACGCCGGTTGCGTGGCAGGCGCTATCCAGCACGAAGATTACCTGAACCTGATCCGCGAAGCCGGATTTGAAAACATCACGGTACAGAAACAAAAACCTATCCTCATTCCCGACCACATCCTGCTGGCCCATTTGTCCGACGAAGGTTTGCAAGACTTTTTGGCCTCCGGAACCGGTATTTTCAGCATTACCGTGTACGCCGAAAAACCCGGCGGCACGCCAACGGCAAAAAACCGGGAAAAACGGAAGGTGAATCTCGCCGAACTCAAAGCAGCCATCGCCTGCTGCGAACCGGGTAGCGGGTGTTGCTAGTGGGCGTAGGGCGTAGGGCAAAGGGCTTAGGGCTTTCTGCGGAGCGTGGTGTTTCCTTACGCACAGATGAAAGCCCTAAGCACTGCGCCCTAAGCCCAAAGCCCTTTGCCCTTTGCCCTAAGCACTGCGCGCACTACCTTTGCCGCATGAATCGCCAGACACTGATTTCCAGCATTTTTCAGAAAAAATCATTTCTCTGCGTCGGGCTCGATACCGACCCCGCCAAACTGCCCCAGCCCTTGCGCGGTCATCCCGACGCTGTTTTTGAATTCAACAAACAAATTATCGACGCCACGCGCGACCTGTGTGTGGCCTACAAGCCCAACCTCGCTTTTTACGAATGCCGGGGCGCTGATGGCTGGCGCGATTTTGAGCGCACAGTTGCTTACATCGGCCCGGAGCACTTCATCATTGCCGATGCCAAACGCGGCGACATCGGGAATACCAGCCGCATGTACGCGCAGGCTTTTTTTGAAAAAACCGACTGCGACGCCGTCACCGTAGCGCCCTACATGGGGGCCGACAGCGTGTCGCCTTTCCTTGGATTTCCCGGCAAATGGGTCATCTTGCTGGCGCTGACGTCGAACCCCGGCAGCGCTGATTTTCAGCAAGCCAAGCTCCAGCAAACCGGGATGCCGCTTTGGGAGTCCGTCATGCAAACCGCACAAACCTGGGGAAGCCCGGAAAATCTCATGTTTGTCGTGGGCGCCACCCACGCGGAGGCTTTTGCCCGGGTGCGGGCTATTGCACCGGAGCACTTTCTGCTGGTACCCGGCGTAGGGGCGCAAGGCGGCGACCTGGCGGCTATTTGCCGGCACGGGCTCACCCGCGACTGCGGCTTGCTGGTCAACGCTTCCCGAAGTATACTTTTCGCATCTTCAGGCGCTGATTTTGCAGATGCCGCACGGGCCGAAGCCCAAAAAATGCAACAGGAAATGGCCGGACTTCTCCCGGGTTAAGCAGTTTCAACGATGCAAGCCGTCCAATATATGCACCGCTGCTTTCAACTCGCCCGCCTGGGCGCCGGCAGCGTGACGCCCAACCCGATGGTGGGCGCAGTGCTGGTGCACGAAAACCGGATCATCGGCGAGGGCTGGCACCGGCAGTTTGGCGGCCCGCACGCCGAAGTGCATGCCCTGCAATCGGTGGCGCCTGCCGACCGGCATTTGATTCCCCGATCGACGCTGTACTGCTCCCTGGAGCCCTGTTTTCATCACGGGAAAACACCACCCTGCGTGGATTTGATTTTGGAACAAAAAATACCGCGGGTGGTGGTCAGCAATGTGGACCCCAACCCGCTGGTGGGTGGGCAAGGCCTGGAAAAACTGCGGGCCGCCGGTGTGGCTGTCGAATCAGGCGTGCTGGAAGCAGAAGGACGCAGGCTCAACCGCGCGTTTTTTACCTGGATCACTAATAAACGGCCCTTCATTATCCTGAAATGGGCGCAAAGTGCCGACGGTTTTATTGCCCGGCAAAGCGAACGGACGGTTATTTCCGGCACCCTGGCGCGTCGCCTGGTGCACCGTTGGCGTGCCGAATCCGACGCCATCCTGGTCGGTGCTAATACCGCACTGGTGGACAACCCCGGGCTCGACAACCGCTATTTTTTCGGAAAATCGCCCTTGCGCGTGGTGTTGAATTTTAAAAATAAAATCGCACCCACAGCATTGCTGCTCGACGATTCCGTTTCAACCTGGGTACTGGGGCCGCAACGGTCCGGCAACTGGGAAAACACACTGTTTCAGGAAGTTCATCCGGAAAACTGGATCCCGGAGTTACTGGAAAAACTCCGCGCCGACAACCGGGCCATCCTACTGGTGGAAGGCGGCACACAGGTGTTGCAGCAGTTTTTGGACGGCGGGTTTTGGGACGAGATACGAATTTTGGAAAACCCGCAGTATTTGCGTGCAGGCGTACCGGCGCCACAAGGCTGGCAGCACGCCATTCTGGTGGAGGCATTTTCTGTGCGCGGGGATTTGGTGCGGGTGTTTCGGAAGTAGGTGATGATGAATGATAAATTGGGGTTGGATTTTCAGGAAGTTGTTTGAAAAAAAAAAAAAAAAAAAAAAAAAAAAAAAAAAAAAAAAAAAAAAAAAAAAAAAAAAAACCCCCCAGAGTTTATATTCCGTTGAAGGAAGGGACGCGGCTGTGGCCCCCGGCGGGGGCGCCCCGGCCCCCCCGGCGGGAACCCCCCCCCCCCCCCCCCCCCCCCGGGGCATTATCTGGAAACACTCGTTTACTCCAATTTGAGTGCACGCGTTTCATACGTAATTGTAAAAATCCGCGTCAATCGGCGTTTTGCCGAAGGCAAATCCGCGTTATCCGCGTTCAAATCCAAACCGAAAATAAAAAGGCACAAGCAGCCGAAAACCAGCAGACTTGTGCCTTAAAAAATGTGATCCCGGCAGGGGTCGAACCTGCAACCACCTGCTTAGCGCGGCCAGTGGGGGGGGGGGGGGGGGGGGCCGGCCCCGCGCCCTTGACCCAAAAACACTTGAAGGCAGGTGCTCTATCCATTGAGCTACGGGACCAAAAAATTCAAAGAACGTGCGGCAAAAGTACAGTTTTTCTTTTCAGCCAACCTGGCGATAGTCTGGAAAGTTCCATCACGGGAGTAGCACCAGTTTCCCCACAGCCCGGCTCAATCCTGATTTCAGGGTGTACCAATACATACCGGACTTACCGCTGATCTCGGCTTTCCGGATTATCCATTGGTTATCGCCGGCAGGCAAGTACCTGGTTTTTGCATACACCTGCTGTCCGGTCGCATTTAAAATGGCAAGCTGCACCGGGCCGGTTTCAGGCAAATCAAAAAGAAGGGTCGTATTTTCCCAAAACGGGTTGGGGTTGCTCTCCAACTTTAAAAGAGTGCTCTGCGGTGCCTGTGTCGCTACCACACCACCCAGCATTTCAAATGGATGATCGCACAGTGTTTCATTGCCACAGGCATCCTGCGTATACCATTTTATCCGGTGTTGTCCGGGTGGTAATTGCGGCAGTGAAAAAATGATCGTGTCCGGCCACTGGCCTTCCACCCAGCGCAAGCGCAAAACCAGGGCATTGTTATTCCACACCCGGTCATAGCCGAAGCGATACCTATTCAAACTGTCTATGTCGGGGCGCTGGTCGAAATAGCGCGGCTCACCGCCGCTGAAACCAGGATTGGCAGCATTGCCGAAAAACACCATACCCGGCGGCGGCGGTGCCTGGCTGTTTATAACAGTTTCCTGAACGCCATCCTGGTCGAGGTCCAAATACAAGAGGTACCGGACTCCAAGATTCGTTCCGGAGCAGGAATCAAAAGCCGCATAGCCAAGGTCAATCGCACCTTCGCGCAAGTCCTGGTTGTTGGCCGGCGGGTCCCACCAATAGGCGGCATTCCAGAGATGCGGATCATTGAGTGTGGTGTCTGCTGCTGGGGGAATTCCGGCATGGCAGTCGATCACAAGCGGTGCTATGGTGTCAATAAGATTGATCATTTGCCGATACATATAACAATTGGCACTCGCGCTCCAGTACATGCTGAAATTCGTTGGCGCAGGGTCGACAGGCGTAATTTTACTGATCGTGGCGCTCCAGGGATTTCCCAGGGTATCGATAGACGAAATCACCGGCCCGGAAGCATTTGCCGGATGCGTGGCAATAGCATACGGAGTCGGGTTAGGCACCTGGGTGCAGGGAAGTGCGGGATGGTAGGTATCCTGCTTGTAAATTTTCCAATAACGCTCGAATTTATAACAGGCATCCGGCACCGGACTCGGAAAAACATCCCAGTATTCAACGGCTATCGGCAAGCTGTCCGGGTTGTAAAACAAGGGCTCACCGTAGATATTAGCCGCTTCACATTGCTTGTACAGCAAATCATCCGGGAAACGAACAAAATAAGCCTGCGAAAAAGCGGACGAAGCCGTGAAGCAGGCAAAAAGCAGTAACAGGCGCATAGAGTATATCGTTTTTTGATCTTTCAAAGATAGATTTTTTCATACTCAACAGGCTGGGTTAACTTTGGCAAAACGAACAGCGCCTACCATGTCCGAAAAAGTTGACAACGTCCAAATCGAAGCCTCCTGGAAAACCGCACTGGCCGATGAATTTCAGCAGCCGTATTTCGCTGCCATCAAGTCGTTTCTGGTGCAGGAAAAGAAGGCGGGCAAAACCATTTTCCCGCCCGGGCCATTGATTTTCAATGCGTTCAACTCCACGCCATTCGATCAAGTAAAAGTGGTCATCCTCGGGCAAGACCCCTACCACAATCCAGGCGAAGCCATGGGCCTGTGTTTTTCGGTGCCAAAGGGCGTGAAAGTGCCGCCATCGCTGGTCAATATTTACAAGGAAATCAACCGCGACCTCGGGCTGCCCGCCCCCAACCACGGCGACCTCAGCGCCTGGGCTGCCCAAGGCGTACTCCTGCTCAACGCCATGCTCACCGTGGAAGCCCGCAAACCGGCATCGCACCAGAAAATCGGATGGCAAACGTTCACCGATGCCGTTATCCGGAAGATTTCGGAGGAAAAAGAAGGCGTGGTGTTCCTGCTCTGGGGGAAATTTGCCCAAGGTAAACAGCCCCTGATCGACGAGATGAAGCACTACGTGCTCACGGCACCCCACCCTTCTCCGCTGGCAGGAACCGGTTTCCAGGGCTGCGGGCATTTTGGCCGGACGAATGAATTGCTGGAGAAACAGGGGAAAATGCCGGTGGATTGGCGGGTTTTTTAAATTGCGGAGCGCGGATTACGGAGTGCGGATTGGTTCACCTTTTCGACTTGTTGAAATTATATGGCGCTGATGAAATGTCAAGTAAATGCAACAATCTTCCAACACCAAAATGGTGAACCAATCCCACTCCGCACTCCGTACTCCGTAATCCGCACTCGTTAAAACACCCCCTGCCCGTCAAAATTATTCTTCCGGTAGGGCAATTTCAAAAAGTCGAGCGAGGAGCCCGGTGTGACGTTGATAAAAAATTCGTAGGTGCCGCGCAAGGGTTGCCAGCGTAGGCTGAACTGCCAGCAGTGCAGGTTTCGGGTGAGGCCCAAATCGGGGTAAACGATCTGCTTGGCCTGAAAATCATAACTGATATTGCCCACGTCGATCGACCATTTGGGGGTGAGCGGGATGCGCCCCGACAGGCTGATATTGTTAGTCCCGACAAAAAAGGTATCGCGGTTGGAACTGCCGATCTCCTGGCGGACAAAAGAAATCCGGTGGTTAATGCGAAACTGTTCGAACAAGCCTACAAAATCATCCTTTGCCGAAACCGTTCGGGGTTTTTGAGTCCCTTGCGCATTCGGAGAGGCGTCTTTTTCAAACAATTTTCGCAAATCGCCGATGGTCATCTGGGTGTTCAGCGCCACCTCAAAACGCACCAACCGGAGTAACTTGCCTTCTTCCCGCAGGGCAAATTTATTCACCCGAATCCCCGCCTCGTTACGGATATACGGATCGAAAGTCGCATTCCAGGTCAGGTTGGAAAGGCCCTTGAACAGGCGGAACAGACCGCCTGTAGAAATCTGACTCCACTTCAAGGTATCCCTGGTGAGGCTGTAACTGCCTGAAAATGTGAGGTTATCAAAAATACGAACCCGCTTAACCGTATCTTTTTTGGCCGAATAAAACTTCATTTCCAGGATATTGCCCAGACTGTAGTTGATGGACATGTCCCGCGGCGCAGTGGACGGTCGTCCGTACACGGCATCGTCAAAAATGCCGTAGTCCTGGAATGCTTCGCGGCCGGGTTGCGCACTGGTTTGTACCTGGCGGAAAAAGTAGTCCGAATCCGAATAATCGGGCCGGAAACCGGTGGATATCGAGGGTTTCATCGTATGCCGGATGCCGCGGAACCAGCCTTTTCGGAATTGTTTGGTAAAAAACAGGGCCGTGTTCAGGGTAATTCCGGCGTCAAATTGCCGGAAGGGCTTGAAGCCCCAATCGCGAAACGTGGTATCGCGGCCCCAAACAGTTTTACTGCTGTCCACCACGATAATGTCGGCTACCGTATCATACACAAACTGGATCTGGTCGATAAACTGGCGTTCGATCGAATACGGGTACCAGTTTTCTTCGTAGTTCACCCGGGGGATATGTTGATGTATTTGAACAGTTTGAAGTTGAAATCGGTGCTGGCGTTGTGCTGAATACCCATTCGGGCTTTGCGCAGCGTTTCGCTGGTAAACAGCAGTGTGTCGGCCACCTGCACGGTGTTTTGCAGCTTGGACGAATAGGTCAGGGAAAGTTTTTCGTACCAGCGTTCCTTCCCGACCGGTTTTTTGCGTTTGAACGGATACACCCGCTGGAGGTTGAATGCAGCGGTCGGGAAACTGATGTTCATCAGCCGGGTTTGGGTGTTCTGGGAGTGGCTGAGGCTGGCGTTGAACTGGTAGGGTTTCCCGGGGAAGGTTTGGGAATAGTTGAGGTTTGAACTCAGCGTATTTTGGTACACGCTGGCGTAATCGTTGCGGTTGCGGTTTTGGTCGCGGTTGGTCTCGATATTCAGGGAGCCCCCGAACCGGCGGGTGGGATGTGCTTTGGGATCTTGCTGGTGCGACCAGCGGATGCCGAACGATTGAGCCGACAGGCGCCGGGCCATGTTGTCTTCGGAAACGCGGTTGTTAAACCGGAGGTTCAGGTCGTCGCGAAAACGGTAGCGCTGATTGTACCGCACATTGGCCTGCACGCCCCAGGTGCCACTGGTGTAGGCGTTGAACAACATGGTCACATCGAGGTGATCGGATATCGGGAAGTAATAACCCCAGTCCTTGATGCCCAGGCCCTCGCGATCGGCAAATTCGAAGTCGCGCGGAATAATCAGCCCCGATTTGCGGGTTTGCGTGATGGGGTAAAACCCGAAGGGGAGCACGAGCGGCGTGGGGATGCCGCCGATCTCCACGTTGGAAAACCCGGTGACGACCAGTTTGTTTGGCACTACTTTCAGTTTTTTGGTGTGGATGCCGTAGTGCGGCACCGGATGGTCGCAGGTGGTGATCAGGGCATCTTTGTTGTACACGGTGTTTTGGGTTTGTATCGAGGTGTCGGCCGATGCCTCGCCGATAAACTTGGCTTTTTGCCCTAAAACATAGAGATCCTGTTGCTTGGTGCGGGCTTCGTAAATAATTCCTTTTTTTGAACGGAAATTATAGCGCAACTTGGTGGCCGTAAACTCCTGTTCCCCGTCTTTAAACTCAGGCAGCCCGGCCAACTTGCCGGTTTCATCGGGAAATTGCTCGGCGCTCACCTCATTTTTTTCGTAATCCAACAAAATATATCCCGCCTTGAGATCGATTGTAGTGTATTTTAAATACGCCTGGCCGTACAGGTGCAACTGCTTGTTTTTCACATCGAACCACATGGAATCCTTCGCGCCGTACTCCACCTCGTCGTCCAAAGCATCTTTTGACAAGCGCACCGGGTTTAAATCCACTAATGCCACCACAGGAGAATCCAGCGGCGCAGGAGGCAATGTATCAAGGGGCGCGACCGGCTCCTGGGCAAAAACAGGTGTGCACATCAAAGCACAGGCTATTTGCCAGAAAAGCCGATATTTGTCCATAGTTTTATCCACGACTAAGAAAACATGAGGAAACTAATTGCCCAACAAACGATCACAACCTTGCTCGCGTGGCTTCTTTGTTGTAATATTAACATAGCCACAACTGTTGAGCACCATCCCAAAAACCATTCCCTCCATAATGCAGGCGCCGGCAAAGGTATAGAATACTGTGATTTATCCACCGGCGCTTCTGCCGGGACCGATCATTCTTCTGCGGCAGCAAATAGCTTGGTCGCCGATCTGCTTCGGAAAATGAAATCCGGGCAAAAGTCCGGCCACAGTTATCAAATTAAAACCGTGGTGCTCGACGCCGGCCATGGCGGCAAAGACCCGGGCTGTATCGGCGCTACTTCCCGCGAAAAACACAACACGCTGGCCATTGTGCTCAAACTCGGGGCTTTTCTGAAAGAGGAATTTCCGGAGTTGAAAGTGATCTATACTCGTGAAACCGATGTCTTCGTCGAGCTCAACGAGCGCGCCGCCATCGCCAACCGCAACAACGCCGACCTGTTCATCAGCGTGCACTGCAATGCGATCAGTGTATCGCATGTAAAAGGTACCGAAACGTATGTGATGGGCCTGCACACGGCAGCTTCCAACCTGGAGGTTGCCAAACGCGAGAACGCTTCCATTTATCTGGAGGACAATTACCAGAAAAACTACGAGGGCTACGACCCGAACAGCACCGAGGCGCATATTTTGGGGAGTGTGTGGCAAAGCGCCTACCTGGAACAAAGTATTTTGTTTGCCAGCTACGTTCAGCATTACGCCAAAGAACTGGCCAACCGGGAAGACCGCGGTGTAAAACAAGCCGGATTTATCGTGTTACATCAAACTGCCATGCCGTCTGTGCTGGTGGAAGCCGGGTTTCTGACCAACCGGGTTGAAGAAGCATTTGTCGCTTCGGAAGAGGGCCAAACGCAATTGGCTTACGCTATTTTTGAGGCATTCCGGGCCTACAAATCCAAGATGGAGGGCAAGCCGGCTCCCGAAAAAAACACGGCTCAAATGACGGCCAAAGGCGGCAACACCCCACAGGCCGTATCAGCCAGTGTCAAAAAGCCGGTATCGGCAGAAGCGCCAAAAACGGTCCAAACGAGTCCGGCGGCAACACAACCAAGGCAAACCCCACCCCCTCAGCCATCCCCGGTGCAACCGGCAACCCGCCCTGCCCCGTCGAATGACCTGTACGCCGATGAAATTGCGATGCCGGTTTATTCCTCCAAGCCCGGCGCTGCGGCTTACCGGATTTACCTGATGAGCTGGACCTCCAGGCTGGATAAAAAAACAGGCCAGCTCAGCTTGTTGGGCGATGTGGAAGAGGAACAGTCCGGCGGGCAATTTCATTACTATACCGGAAAATTCAGGACACAGGCCGAAGCAGAAAAAGTAATCCCGGAGCTCCGGAACCTGGGGTTTCGCACCGCCAAAGTTGTCCAAACCAAACCGGGCAAAAACTGATTGTTGAACTAGCCCCTTTTTCCATTCATATCCATTCTGTCAAACATGTTTAAAATAAGTAACGAAACAAAAATTGGCCTCCTTGCCATAGCGGCCATTGGGCTCGGTATTTGGGGATTTAAGTTTCTGAAAGGCATGAACGTCCTCACCGCCTCGCAAACCTTTTACATCCGCTACGATAATGTGGAGCAGCTTCGGCCATCCAGCCCGGTGTTTATCAATGGCTTACAGGTAGGCATGGTGAAGGATATTTACGTTGATCCGGAAGACGACCAAACAATTATTACCGTAATTAACCTGGAACGCCGGATTGATATTCCTAAAAATACGGTTGCCGTCATTGTCAGTGAAAGTATCATGGGTGGTAAGGCCATTGACCTCGAAATCAACGGCACCTGCAACGGTGCCGATTGCGCCCAAAGCGGCGAGTACCTCACCGGCCGCACCAAGTCGTTTTTTGAAAGTGTCATCGGAAACCCGAAGGAACTGGATGCATACACCGAACGCCTCCGGATCGGTCTGACGGCCCTTTACGACTCCATTGCCGACCCAAGGCACCCGCAGGGGTTCGGTCACACACTTGTAGCGCTTCGAAATTCCCTGGCCAATATTGCCCTGATGACCAGCAAAATCAATCACTTTCTGGATGCCAGCACTGCCGGGCTAACCGCAACGGCCAACAACACCGCCGAAATCACCAAAGCCATCCGCGAGAGTAACCAAAGTATAAAATCCATGCTCGACAATATGTCGGTCTTCACCGAACAGCTGAAAGACGCCGGCATCGACAAAACCGGGCAAAAAGCAGCAGTTTTGATGGATTCTCTGACAGTAACCCTGAGCACGCTCCGAAGTACGCTGAGCACCACCGAATCGGCAGTGACCAAACTCGACACGCTCGCCGCAGGCCTTGCCCGGGGCGAAGGCTCCATGGGGCTATTGTTGAACGACCCGGAATTTTACAACAACACCGTGCGAACCACCCGGCAGTTGCACCTGCTGCTGCAAGACCTGCGCCTCAATCCGAAGCGATACAACACCGTAAAACTCAAAATCTTTGGGAAAAACAAAACCGGGGACTACGAAATCCCGCTTGACGACCCCGCGTACCAAATGCTGGTTGACAGCCTGGAACGCGATTACAGCCAGCGGGTAAAACAGTAACCCAACAAAATAAATCCAATACCGGCCGGACAAAAACGATCATTAAAACAAAACAGCCATGATACACATTTTAGCAAAACACTGGTGGGTGCTCGTACTGCGCGGCATTGCCTCCCTGATTTTCGCCGGGGTTGCCTTTTTGATGCCCGAATTCACGTTTGGCATTCTGGTCACGCTGATCGGTATTTACCTGTTGGCCGATGGCTTGCTTGCCACCTATTCCGGCTGGCGGTTGCGCGGCCAGGATGAAGAATGGTGGGTTGCCGTGCTGGAAGGACTGATCGGTGTCGGGCTCGGCGTAGCCTCCCTGGCCAACCCGGAAATCAGCGCAACCCTGCTCGTCACATTCATCGCCATCTGGTGCCTGCTTACCGGCGCCTTCGAAATTGCCCTGGCCATCCGAATCCGGAAAGAAATCGAGGATGAATGGCAACTGGCTTTTGCCGGGGTAATCTCCATCGCCCTGGGTGTCCTGATGCTGGTCCAGCCGAATGCCGGCGCGCTCTCCATTGCCTGGTGGGTCGGTTTTTACGCCACTTTTTTTGGTTTGTTGCTGATCGGCCTGGGCATACGGCTTCGACGGTGGCTGCCGCAGGGTTGAAACTGAATTTCTTTCCAGGGTTTCACCACAAACATGAACCATCCCGTTTTTTTCCATAAAAAGACCTCGGAGAGGTCAAATATTTGTAGAAATGCTCCGGTTACCCGGTGCCCGACCTCGGTACCGGCGTGCAATGATTGGTAATATTTGTGGTAACCATTTGGCTTTTAGCATTTCTCCCTTGCGCTTGTACAGGTTTCTTCGCTGCGCTCGGAATGACAAGGCGTATTAAATAAAACAGGTAGGGGCGGTAAAACCCGGTAAAGCAACATTTCGTCGCCCCTTTTTTTAGCCCAACCATAGTGGATAGGCTGAGGCCAAAACTGGGGGCGAGGCAATGTTCCCTTTTTCCAAATCTTTCGCCCCCCGGATTCTTATAAGGTGGTCTTGTCATTCCGAGTGCAGCGAGGAACCTGCCCGCTCGAAAGCGGGAATCCTAAATATAACTTGCCTTTGCACGCCGGTACCGAGGTCGAATATCCAGGTATCCACCCCGAACATGCGACCTCTCTACCGGCGTGCATTGATTAGTTATGTTGAAGTTATACGAATCAAGGGTTCCACTAATCGATATCAACCTAAAACGCTTGTCATGTCGTACCCCGCCCTAGCGGGGGAAGACATCTGCAAAGGTTCCATGCTTCGAAAAGTGCCGAAGAACGCTTCGATCTCCGTTTTTTAGTTACAACTCGCAAAGTATACTTGTGTAGATGTCTTCCCCCGCTAGGGCGGGGTACGACATGACAAGCGCTATGGATGGATGATTAGGCAAGTTTACTCCATTGAACCGTATAAACATATATAACTAATCATTGCACGCCGGTAACGAGGTCGTCGTACGCCCTTAAATCGCTGATCTACAAATATTCGACCTCTCCGAAATCTTTTGAAAAATTCGGAATGTCTCATGTTGTTGTTGGGATCAACCTACCACAAAAACCGGTACGTCCACTTTACCAGGAAAATATTGCGCGGCGTCTGTCCGAACACATTGTCGAACAGGCTTTCCACCAATGGCGTTTGCAGGTCAAAACCCGCATCGGGCGTATTGCCCTGCGACCATACCAGGTAGAGCTCCGAGCCCGGCACATATTCCCAGCGGATGACCAGGTTGGAACGAAACTGGATGAAATTGAAATCCGGCTGATCAAAGGCATAATCCAGGGTCCCGTCCTGGTCTTCATCAACAGAAAATCCACCACCGGCCGTTTGAAGTTCAGCTCCGCTATACCGGTGAAAACGCGCGTCATATTCCCGGTTTAGCGGGTCGGTCACATAACCGTAGTGCTGAAATTTTGCCCGGAAAATAAACGGTTGCCCGTAGTACTGCACCGTCAGGTCGGGTGTAATATTGTAATTCAGGCGTGCCGTCAGCGAAAAACTGCGCTGGTCGACTTCACTCACAATGACGCGCTGCTCCGGGCCGAAACTAACCTGTGCCACAAATTGATCCTGTTTGCGCCAACTCCGGTCGTAGGACGGATAAAGGCCCAGGCGCAGCGCATCCAGCGGCTGAAAGTTCAGGCCCGCATTCACACCGTGCGACCGCACGGTTCGGCCAAACCCCCAGGCCTGGTAGACGCCGATATTGCCGTACACTTTTTTCCGGCTGTCGGAATTCAGGTTGACGTTCAAACCCGCGCCCGCCGGTTTGCGCAGCGAAGCGCCCCCGCGCAGGGCGTTGTTTGACACTTCATACGGGTTCCAGGTAAACCCCGTGCTAAAGTTCCAGTTGTTCTTAAACCAGGCCCAGGCGTTGGTATTGAACGCCGAGTAGAGAAACTGCCCGCCAAAGTCCCAGCGCGCCCAATGGTTGTAGTTGACCTGAAAGGTACGAAACGCCGAAAACGGTTTTTGAACGCTGTAACTCCCCCAGGCAAAATGATTGATCTCGTCGGCGGCAAGTAAAAAGCCGATATCGTTCAGCTCCAAATCCGGGGAACGCCAGGTAATGCCGGATTCAAATTTATAAATGCCGCCCAGGCTGTCGGGTTTCCCGCCAATTTTACCAATACGAAATGTGCCGCCGGTGCCGGTCAGAGCTTTCCGGTTCGCATCGGCAACCAGGTGTTCGGCGTTGCTGCGCTGAAAATTGTGCACAAAGCCGGTTTGGGTTTGAAAAATAGCTTCCGGGGTGCCTTCCACCCGGCTGAACAGAGCATTGGCCCGAATGTACCACCAGCGGTTTTTCCAGAAATGCTGCAAATCCAGACCGCCGGAATACGCCGCGCGGTGTAGCCCGTCCAGGCCATTTTCCCGGTTGACCGCCGTGAACATGCCGCCAAAAACCGTATTTCCCTGGTCAAAATCTTTGAGCACGCGGCCCACAAAAAAGTTGGTCAAGGGCTCCACCAATTCCTGCCGGCGCTCGCCGGTATGATCGATCTCCGCCATCTCCCGCTGGGTCACACTTTCCAGAATACCCACCGACCAGCCTTTTTTGGTTTTTCCGCTAAACTTTGCAGCGCCGAGAATAGACGTATTCTGCGGAACATCCGCATACTCGCCGGGCGCCAGGTTGGGAAATCCATGCGGTGCGCCGCCAATGCGGCGGGAGTAAAACAACAGGTCGGAGTCGTAATCGCCGCCGGCAGCAGAACCGGTAAGCTGATAATCGAACAGGTTTCGGCTTTCCATAAAAAACGGCCGGCGTTCGCTGAAAAAAACTTCATAGCCGTCGAGCCGAACGGCGCCTGGGTCAGCTTCCACCTGCCCGAAATCCGGGTTGATTGTAAAATCGAGGATCAGGTCGCGGGTCACAGCCAGTTTGCCGTCGAGCCCGACACTCAGCCGCCGGTCGGAACCATCGGCAAAGGGGTTGCCGGCTTGTTTCTCGTAATGCTCGGTTTGGGCCAGGACGTAAGGGGCCAGCTCGACCTGCCGGTTGGCGGGCAGGTTGCGCAAGCCCAGCAGTTCGCCGTAGGCGCTCACCCAAACGCCGGAATTTCGCGGAATGTACTGCCAGGTGGAGCGTTCTTCTTTCCGAAAAATGCGCCGCATGAGTTGGATGCCCCAAACGGGATCAGTCTGGTTGCCATAGCGCAGCTGACTGAACGGAATTTTCACTTCGGCAGTCCAACCCAGGCTGTCGGTATGCGTTTTGGCGTACCAAACGGGGTTCCAGTTGGGGTCCCAGTTATTGCCGTTGTCGGAAACAAATTCATCATTTTTTACGCCGCTCACCGAGAGCGTAAAGGAAAATGCGGTGCGCAAATCATGGTAGCTGTCGATGTTGATCTCGACCCAATCGCCCGGAAATTCATCCCGGCGCCCCATGCGTTGCACGATGCTGTCGGGCGCCGTGTCGTAACAGCGGTAACCGATGAGCAGGTATTTTTCATCAAAAAGGATCTTGAACTGCGTTTCCTGGGAAGGTGGAACAGCTTCGGTGGGTTGGTACTGGATAAATCCGCCGCCCCACTCCACCTGGTCCCAAATGGGTTCGTCGGGAATACCATCGAAGGTGATGGCGTCGTTCGCTACGGCAGCAGTGACGTATTGTTTTTTGGCAATATCGGCTTGTGGCGCCTGGGCAATTAAAACGTGCGGGAACAGCCCCAAAACGGCTGTCAGAAGAAGTAGGAGGTGCTTCATTGTCAGAAAGGTTGTCGTTCGATTAAACGGTCGAAAGACATCAAACTGTTCCCGTGGTTGCAAATTTATCAGCCGTCCATACCGGCCGTCTCCCGATCCAATACATCCACCGTCGCCTGGTAAAGATCGGCTGCGCGCTCTGCCGTTTTGCCGATGCACACCATGCCCAGTTTTCCGTGCTCCGACAAGGCGCCGAGCAAGTGAAACATCGTTCCCTCCTGGGTGGTGGAATCGTACTGGATATTATGGCAAATGGCGATGTCGATCAGGTCTTCCGGCGTCAGGCCCCTGTAGGCATCGGATTGCAGGCTGTCGGTAGCCAGGTAATACCGGTTTTGGCCGTTCGGCATTTGATACAAGCCGGTGTGGTGGTCGTAATAGCCGTCGGTCAGGAATTTGAGCATCAGGTACGGGTGGGTGGTGCCGCCTTTGCGAAGGTTAATTTCGATGGCGTAATGTTTCCACCAGCCCTGGGGTTCTTTTACCGAAATAAAATCGACACCAAAGCGCCCGATGACACCTTCCCGGCACAATTCCTCTGCCACCTGGTTCCCCATTTTACCGATCTCGTGCACATATTCCGGGTTAGCCGGAAAGGTAGCCCCCTGGTACACCTGCCCCGATTCGCCGCCCAGCATTTGGTCGTGGGTAGAGATCACCACGATTTGTTGGAGCGGGTTGATCCGGCATTGCACCGAGGGCGACGATTTGATCGATCCATCGATAAACATTTCGACGATCCCGTGCATAGCCTCCATTTTTTCCGAAAAAACCTCGAACGTCAAATCCGGCGCCACCATTTTTAAGTTTTCCCGCAGGGTATCCATGTCGTCCGGGAAACCGGCTTTCTCATAGGAATAAACGGCATTCCCTTCCCCGGAAAAGCCGTCGTTGAGTTTTACCACGGCTTTTCGCATTTCAGGGTACTCCAGTTTTAACTCCTGCAAGGCAGCCAACACCTCAACCATATTTTTCAGGTTTTCGTACCCCGGCGGCACATGCAAGCCGGCGCGCCGGCAAATTTCGCGGCTGCCGCTTTTAGTTCCCCAATAGCTCAGGGAAGCCGGGCAGCCGTAGAGCGGAATGCCCAGGCGTAGCGATAGCTCGTGCTCCAGCCAGGTAATATTGAAACCTGCCAGGTGGGCTACATGGTTGGACGGAATATAACTTTTGATCTTTTCGATAAGCCGCGGGCGGGCCAGAATTTTTTCCGTCAGCGAACGCGGCGAGGAGTCGTAGCAGCAAAGCAACGTAAGGCGTTGCCGGGCGTGGCGGGTGGTGATGCCAGGCAGGAGGTGCAGGTAGTAGTCGATGATCACTTTGTCGATGGGCGTGCTGCTCAGGTAAATGATGTTGGTGCGGGGTTTGCGCAGCAAAAGCAGCATGCAAAGCAGGCGCTCTTCGTAGTGATTGACGCCGGCGATTTTGGCCAGGATTTCCGGGTCAAGTGTGTTGCTCGGGTTGATCACCACCGTTTTTGGCGCCAACGGATCGGGAAAATACTTTTCGAACTGGGCGATCAAATCCTGCTGCAACGTCGCAAGACGCTTTTCGGCGCCGGGAAAGGAAAGGTGTAGGGCAGCTTCCATGTCGGACAGAGGCGTTTGGTTCGGAACATACATGCGAACAAGTTAGGATAGCTTGCTCACCAATGCCGCTGATGCCGGCTATGCCGGGGGGTGATTTTCATCGGTTGTATTTTACCGCAAAGCCGCGACGGGCAGGGGGAAGCCCCTACTCGTCCTACGACTCTAAGTCGTAGGACGAGTAATCGCGCCTCCTTTTACTCCATGGAGAATACCTACAGAAAATCAAACCGGTGCCGCAGGGCCGAGCTGCAAAGCAGGTAAAATTTCCGTTTGTCCGAAACCCGGAAACGCCGCTGTGCAATATGATGTGCCTGCGCATTTTTTATTTTCGCAAACAACTGCGTGTAATACTTATAGGCCAGGTAAACACCGAGCCGGGTGCCGGGCGGCAGGCGCCGGATACCTTCGAGTGCGGCATCGAAATCGGCCTGAATGTCGGCCTCGATGTGTGCTTTTGCGCTGTTGTCAAAATTATTGAAATCCACTTCCGGAAAATACACCCGGCCGCGGTCGTCGTAATCGCTCTTGATGTCCCGCAGGAAATTTATTTTTTGAAAAGCAGCCCCCAGCCGGCGTGCCGGGTCGCGGAGCGACTCGAATTTTTCCGTATCCCCCTCGCAGAAAACACGCAGGCACATCAACCCGACCACTTCGGCCGAGCCGTAGATGTATGCGTCGTAGGCCGCTTTGTCGAACGTGTTTTCATACAAATCCGTTTCCATGCTCTGCAGAAAAGCATCGATCAGTTCCCGCTCGATACGGTACTGATGCACCACCTGTTGAAATGCGTGCAATACCGGATTCAGGCTTATCCGCTCCTCAATAGCCCGGTAGGTGTCTTCCCGAAACCGGTCCAGCAATTGTTGTTTGGGGTAATCGTGAAACGTGTCCACAATTTCGTCGGCAAACCGGACAAAGCCGTAAATGCCGCAAATCGGCGCCCTGAACCGCTTGTGAAACAGCCGGATGCCCAGAGAAAACGAGGTGGAATACCGCCGGGTGATCAGGCTGCTGCATTCCGAACAGGTGCGGTCGTACAGGTCGACGTGGTTCATGTTTTTCTTTTTTAAAGGTTAGTGGGTTTTCGCGATTTCCCGGGCTACCACCTGCCCGCTGATCAGCGCGGGCGGAACACCAGGGCCGGGCACGGTGAGTTGGCCGGTGTAAAATAGATTGGAGACGTGCTTGTTGCGCAGTTTGGGTTTCAAAAAAGCAGTTTGCAGCAAGGTGTTGGCCAGGCCGTAGGCATTGCCCTTGAACGCATGGTAATCCGCCACAAAATCGGCATGCGCATACGACCGTTTGAAACACACTGCCGGCAGTATCGATTGGCCCGTCAGTCGCTCCAGCCGTTGCATGACCAGTTGGTAATAATGTTCCCGGATTTCCGGGGTATCCTCCAGCCCGGGAGCAACCGGGATCAGGATAAACAAATTTTCATGGCCGTCAGGGGCAACCGAAGGGTCGGTTACGGAAGGGGCACAGACATAAAAAAGCGGTTTTTCGGGCCACCTAGGCGACTCGTAAATTTCCTGCGCGTGCCGGCCAAAATCTTCATCAAAAAAGAGGTTGTGGTGCCGCAGGCCGGCAAGCCGTTTGTTCAAACCGACATAAAACAGCAGGCAGGACGGCGCCATGGTACGCGAAGCCCAGTATTGGTCGCTGTAATTGCGTGCGCCTGCTCCCAGCAAACGCGTTTCGATGTGCTGGTAATCAGCGGCACCAACAACCACATCTGCCGGGAATGCTGAATTGTCTGTAGTTTGTACCGCTTGGGCACGGCCGTTTTCCACCCGGATTTGCCGGACTTCCTTCCCCAATTCCACCCGGACACCCAGTTCCCGGGCCAGCGCCACCATGCCTTCCACAATTTTGTACATGCCACCCATGGGATACCAGGTGCCCAATGCCATGTCGGCGTAATTCATCAGACTGTACAGGGCCGGTGTTTTTTGTGGAGTGGCGCCCAGAAAAAGTACTGGAAATTCGAGCAGTTTGATCAGTTTTTCGTTCCGGAACAACTGCCGCACATGACCTGACATCGAGGTGAACATTTGCAAGCGCACCAGGCTGGTCAGCAGTCGCCAATCGGCAAATTCACGGATGCTGTGGCTGGGTTTCTGCACAAAATCGTTCATGCCGACCCGGTATTTATACCCGGCTTCGGACAAAAACTTGCGCAAATTATTCGTACTGCCAGGCTCATATTGTTCAAACAAGGCTTCCAGCTCCGGCATGGTAGCAGGAAGTTCCATTTTGTCACCCGGCCCAAAGTGCACGGCATAGGAAGGGTCGAGGCGGACCAGATCATAGTAGTCGGCTGTTTTTTTGCCAAACCGCTCAAAAAAGCGATCGAACACATCGGGCATCCAATACCACGAAGGGCCCATGTCAAACACAAATCCGGCTTCCGAGAAATACCGCGCGCGACCGCCCGGCACCGCGTTTTTTTCAAGAACTGTCACGTCAAAACCTTCGGCAGCCAAATGACAGGCTGCGGAAAGGCCGGCGAACCCGGCGCCAATGATGGCTGCTTTTTTGGTCATGCGATTTGTTTTGACAATAATTTCCGATTGCAACTCACAAGATAACCCATGAATTTTAACAGGCCCGGAATTACCAATGTTAACCAAACAGAGCAAGTTTTTTTTTGTTTAACAAAAAAATAAGATGGCTAAACAAAAGAGCCTGCAAGGCCGTAAGAACACTTTTTGGGGCAGAAAAAAATCTGCCGCAGGGGTTTTCTGCAAAATTCTGATCTTTGAATGGCGTATTGCTTTACTTTGCATTTTTGGCCATTCAAACAATCAATGGACATATACACCCGCAAATCACATTGGAAATGGTATCTGGCGGCAGGGGCTGTGGTCATTATTATTATCTCGCTGCTTTATACCCGGTATCTGGCAGAACGGCTGATGGACCGCGAGCGCCAGCAGGCACAGCAATTCGCGGAGGCTATGCGCCAGATTGCCCGTACAGATATCGACCTGAATTGTGATTTCACACTTCCCGGGCGCATTATTGAAGAAAATACCACGATCCCGGTTGTTTTGCTCGACGAAACCTACCAGATCGAGCAGTACCGGAATATCGACGACCGGAACATCGACACGATGCCCATCGCCGAGGTGCGCAAGGTGCTGGACCGGATGATTGCCGAGGGCGCCGACTCTATCCTGATTAATATTCCTCCCGACATAAATAAAACGCTGATCTACAGCCACTCCAACCTTTTGTCGCTCCTGGAATGGTATCCGTTGATCCAGTTGGTGCTGATCGCGGCATTTATTGCCTTCGGCTATCTGGGCTTCAGCGCCTCCCGCCGGGCCGAAGAAAACCTGGTGTGGCTGGGCATGGCCAAGGAAACCGCCCACCAGCTGGGTACGCCGATCACGGCTATTCTCGGCTGGGTGGAAGCGCTCAAAGCCGCCAACGAGGGCAATGCCATGAACCAGGAAATGCTGGATGAATTGCGCAACGACGTCACTCGCCTGGAATTGGTGGCCGATCGTTTTTCAAAAATCGGTTCCCAACCCAAACTGAGCCCTGTCAACGTATACGACCAACTCGAAATCTGCCGCGAATACATGCAACGGCGGGCCCCGCGCAAGGTCACCTTCGATTTTCCCGTACCGGCAGAACACGAAGCCAAAATAATTGGCATCAACGCGCCCCTGTTCGACTGGGTGGTGGAAAACCTCCTGCGCAATGCCATCGATGCCATGGAAGGCGGCGTGGGCGTGATCAGCTTGCAGGTGTACGAAGAAGCCGGCTACGTTTGTTTCGATATTTCCGACACCGGAAAAGGCATTCAAGCCGGAAAATTCAGCACGGTGTTCAAGCCCGGCTATTCCACCAAAACCCGGGGCTGGGGGCTGGGACTGTCTCTGTCCAAACGCATCATCGAGCAATACCACAAGGGCAAAATTTTTGTCAAAAAATCAGAGGTGAACAAGGGAACTACCTTTACGGTAAAAATGCCAAAGATTAACTCAATGATGAATGATGAATGATGAATGATGAATGGTTACACCATCCTGAAAAGTTGAACCCATTCAGCATTCATCATTATTAACCCTTTTTTATGGTGCAAAAACTGCTACTGCTACTGCTCGTGCCCCTGCAACTGACAGCCCAGCTGCAACAAGTTGGTCATCTATCTTATGGCAGTACCACCCTGGCGGGCTGCTGGCATTATGTCGATCAGCAGGGCACTGAATATGCACTTGTTGGCACCAGCCAGGGCCTGAGCATTGTGGATGTCAGCAACCCGGCGGCACCGGTCGAACGTTTTGCCGTACCAGGCCTGACCAACAATTGGCGGGAGGTAAAAACCTGGGGCAATTTTGCCTATGTGAGCACCGAAGCCAACAACAGCGGCATCACCATCGTCGACCTGGGCGCCCTGCCCGATACGGTTACGTTCAAAGCCTGGATGGGCAGCCCCGAAATTCCGATCAATAAAAGCCATGCCCTGGCCTGTGCCGACGGTTATTTATATATTTTCGGCGGCACGCAATCCGGCGCCGTGATCTGCGATCTGGCCGACCCCTGGAACCCCGTGATCAAAAGCGTCTACAACCAAAATTATATCCATGACGGGTATATCCGGGGCGACACGCTCTGGGCCAGCGAAATCTACAAGGGCCAGTTCAGTGTGATCGATGTGTCGGACAAAACCAAGCCGGTTGTGCTGGCCACACAAGCAACGCCGGGGCGTTTTAACCACAATTCCTGGCTTTCCGACGACAGTAAAATCCTGTTCACTGCCGACGAAAAATCCAACACACCGCTGGGCGCCTTCGAGGTTTCCGACCTGGAAAACATCACCCAACTCGACCTGTACTACCCCAGTATCCGCCCGGTGCAGGAAGTGCACAACGTGCGCGTACTCAAGGATTTTCTGGTAAACGCATCCTACGGCGGCCAGTTGACAATTGTTGACGCCAACCGCCCCGATAATCTGATCGAAACAGCCTGGGCCAGCCTCGGCAATTCGCTGGTTTGGGATGCCGACCCGTACCTGCCTTCAGGCATCATTTTGGCAACAGCCAAGCAAGAAGGCTTGTTTATTTTCCAACCGACCTACGCCCGCGCCAGCTACATCGAAGGCCGGGTGACCGATGCTGCCACCGGCCTGCCATTGCCCAAGGTTAAAGTGATGGTGCGCAGCACGTACAATGCCGACGTCACCGGCGCCGACGGCATTTTTAAAACCGGTGCAGCAACTCCCGGCTCGTACACCGTGCAGGTAGGTAAAATTGGGTACAAACCGCACACCGTTTCCAATGTTGTTGTGACTGCCGGCGAAGTGACCTGGCTGGAAGTGTCGCTGGAGCATTACTAAATGTAAAAGTCAAAATGTAAAATGTAAAAGTCAAAAGGTAATTGGAGCCGGCCAAAGGCCATCTCGGCCTACCTTTTGACTTTTACATGTTGACTTTTACATTTTACATTTATTACCATGCTGAAAATCCTTGCTCCCGGAGCACTATTCCCTACCGAATTCCCGAAAGGCGCCATCCTGCTGGTGGACAAACCCCTGGGCTGGACGTCCTTTGATGTGGTCAACAAAATCCGCTACCTGCTTTCGCGCAAGCTGGGGGTCAAACGCATTAAAATCGGGCACGCCGGTACCCTGGACCCGCTTGCATCCGGCTTGTTGATCCTTTGCACCGGCGATTACACAAAAAAAATCGAGTCGCTCCAGGCACTCGAAAAAGAATACACCGGCACGATCACCTTCGGCGCCACCACCCCGTCCTACGACCTGGAAAAACCCGTCGACGCTACCTACCCCACCGCACAGTTGAACGATGCCTTGCTCCAGAACCTGTGCGTTCAGTTTACCGGCGAAATCGAACAACTCCCTCCGATGTTTTCAGCGGTAAAAGTAGACGGCAAACGGCTTTACAAAAATGCCCGGACGGGGCAGGAGGTAGCGTTGGCACTGCGGCCTGTGCGCGTGGATTTGTTCGAACTCGGGCCCTTGCACAACATTGAGCCCGAAACCATCGCCCCGGAACCCATAATCCTGAATAAAAAAGGCGCACCGATTTACCAGCACCCCGAGTATGCCGGGGGGGTGAAATGTACGTTCCGGGTAGTGTGCGGTAAGGGGACCTATATCCGGTCGCTGGCGCACGACCTGGGGCAGGCCGCCGGTTCGGGCGCATACCTCAGCAGCCTGCGGCGCACCCGTACGGGCGGTTTTTCGGTAGCGGATGCCTGGTCGGTGGAGGCGCTGGCGGCGTGGATCGGTGCAGTTTAGATTATCTTTGTCCTTATGGACATCGAATCTCTGCGCGACTTCTGTCTTTCCCTGCCCGGCGCCACGGAAGCCATCCGCTGGGAGCACCACCTCAACTTTTATATCGGCGGTAAAATGTTTTGCATCAGCACCCTCGATGCCGAAGGCCGTGTGAGTTTTAAGGTGCCGGATGAGCAGTACGAAGAAATTGCCGCCCGCCCCGGCATGATCAAAGCGCCCTACCTGGCACGCATGAAATGGGTGTTTGTCGAACACTACGACAGTTTGCCCGACGACGAATGGCGTGCATTGCTTACCGACTCCTACCGCCTTGTCCGGGAAAAACTCCCCAAAAAGGTACAATCCGGCCTCCCCGCATTTTAAAAACCCCTGCTTGAACAATCCCGTAACACCCCAATTCCGTTAGGGTTAAAATTGAACGCCGTACCTTTGTGCGCTTATGAAATCCATCCCGCTACTGTTTCTCCCGCTGTTTTTCGTTTTTGCCCAAGCCTGTACCCAAGTGAGTTCGCGCGACAGCAAGCAGCCGCCACTGCCGCCGGCTGCCCGCAACCCCCACCTGCGCGCCTTGATTGCTGAGTTCGATCAGTTTTTTTCCGACTCCATGCGGGGCTCCCAAACACCGGGCGCCGCCTTGGTCATTGTGAAAGACAGTGTTGTCCTGTTCCAGCGGGGTTACGGCCTCAAAGCTGCCAACAAGGTGCTGGACTCGGTGGGAACCAATACCGTGTTTCGAATCGGCTCCTTGTCCAAGGGGTTCGCCGGCGTGCTGACCGGTATTTTGGTGGAAGAAGGCAAACTCGCCTGGGAGGACCGCATCGTGCGGTATGTACCCGGCTTCGCGCTTTCCTCCCCCGGCCAAACCGGCCAGATTCAACTGCACCACCTGCTTTCGCACACCACAGGGCTTCCCTACCACGCCTACACCAATATGATCGAACGGGGATACCCGCTTGATTCCATTACCTCCCGTTTTAAAAAATTAAAACTCCACGGCAAGCCCGGTGAAATTTTCAGCTACCAAAACGCCGCGTTCAGCCTGATCGGACAGGCCATGGAGGCCACCAGCACCGGAAAATCCTACCCCGAATTGCTCGAACGTAAAATTTTCAAACCTGCCGGCATGCAAAGCGCATCTGCCAACTGGGAATCCATCAGCCAAAGCCACGACCTGGCGCTCCCGCACCGCGGCCTCAGCCCCGACAGCATCACGCACCGCTTTTACAACGCAGCACCTGCCGGCGGCGTAAACGCCAGTATCGCCGACATGGGTGCCTGGTTGTTGGTACTGCTTGGGTACAAACCGGACGTGGTGTCGAAGGCCACGCTCGACAAAGTTTTTACACCCGTCATCCGGACCGGTACCGAGCGCCAGCGTTGGCCCGGCCGGTCGCCGGCCTATTACGGCATGGGCTGGCGCATTCTCCCGAATGAAACGGACACCCTTGTTTATCATGGTGGCGCCGTGAATGATTTCCGCAGTGAAATTGCGTTTCTTCGTCAGGACGGGATCGGCATTTGCGTGTTGTTCAACGCCTCCACCCCGCTGGCAAACAGCTGTATGGCCGCCTTTTGGGAGAAATACCTGCAACGCCGCGCTGCAATCTTAAACTGGAAAGATGCTTTGGTAGACTGACTGTCTTCTTCTGTCCAAACTTTCCATGCCTACCGAAAAGGAAGCGCCCGGACGGGCTTACCTTAGCAGGTGCAAATTCTGCTGATCCATGCCCTTTCGTTGGTTCCTGTTTCTTTTGTTTTCATGTTGTTGCGCCTTGCCAACCGGTGCGCAAACCTTCCAGGCTATCCCCGGCCCACTGCTTGTGCAGGAGGTCGCTTTGAATCAGGCCAACGAATGTTACCTGTTTTTTGAAAACACCGGCGGCGACAGCATTCAACTCCGATGGAAGCGCCTCGACGCCAGCTTTTCGCCGGAATGGACGGTCGACCTCTGCGATTTTGGCCTTTGTTACGTTGGCATTCCGGCATCGGGAACGATGAGCCCTTCCAGTGCGACGGAACAACCCTACCTCAAACTGATCGTTCAACCCGGCGCCACCCCGGGCGCTGCCTGGTTCTGGTTCCGGGTTTGGGAAACGGACAACCCGGCAGCCTTTGAAGACGTCTATTTCAGCCTGTACAGCCCGGGCCTGACCAACCTGAACAACATCGACCCAGGGGAGGAAATCCGGGTATTCCCAAACCCGGTTTCTACACAGGTAAATTTGGAAAACAACACCGGGCGAGCCACGGAAGCCCGCATTTTTGATGCCCTGGGTCACCTGGTTTGGGAGGGCCGCCTCCCCCACATGCAGCGTACGCAGCTCGATTGTTCCAATTGGTCTGCCGGGCCGCATTTTTTAAAAACAAACAACAAAACCTACACCATCCTCCGCACGCCCTGATCCGTATTGCTTATGAAAAATCTGATCACTTTTCTGCTGTATTGCCTGTCGGTAACCGCCCTGATCGCACAAGCCAAAAACGAAGGCCGCTTGCAAGTGCTCGACGCCGGCATCACCCGCACCACCCTGCGCCTCAACCTGGATGGGTTCGATAAAACCCTCGTGAATACCCCGAACGGCCCGGCGATAATTCCCGGCTTTCAACACGGCACCCCGATGCTGGAAAAAGGCGCCCCCGACCTGCCCAAGTTCAGCACGGCCCTGCTGATCCCAAACAAGGGGAAGATGGCAGTGGAACTGTTGGACGCCGATTTTGAAGATATTCCCAACGTGGAAATAGCCCCCTCTAAAGGCAATCTGCTGCGCACCGTAAACCCGGACGACATCCCGTTTGAATACGGCGACACCTACACGCAGGACCAGTTTTTCCCGGGCGCCCTCGCTACCCTGCAAACGCCCTTCGTCTTGCGGGAATCGCGCGGACAGGGTTTGTGGATTTACCCCTTGCAATACAATCCCGTAAAAAAAGTGCTCCGGGTCTACCATTCCATCACGCTTCGCGTATTCCATACCAACGAACCGGGGAAAAACGAGCGGACCGGTGGGCCGGTTTTTACCCAGAGCCGGGCTTTCGACCAACTTTACCAGGCGCTGTATGTCAACAACACGGCACCTTCAGCCGACCGCGGTGGCGTACAGGAACCGGACAAAATGCTGGTCATTGCCGACGATAATTTACTCGACGAACTTCAACCGCTGGTTACCTGGAAACGCCAGATGGGTATTCACACCACCGTGGTGCCGGTTTCGGAAATCGGCTCGCCGGAAGCCGACGACGTGTACAATTTTGTAAAAAACTACTACGCCGAGCACGGGATCAGCTACCTGCTCCTGGTTGGCGATGAAAATGCCATTAAACCGCAAATGCGGTCAAACGGCGCCGAATATGCCTGCGACCCCTGCTTCGGCTACATGAGCGGCGACGATCACCTGCCGGAAATTCTCGTTGGCCGCCTGCACGCCTCCACCCCGGAGCAAATGCGGATCATGGTCAACCGGAACCTCGAATATGAAATCAACCCCCTGATCGATACCACGCAAAACTGGTTGGCTACCGGCCTGGCCGCCGCCTCGAATGAAGGTGAGGGTATTGGCGACGACAATCAGGCCGACTGGGAGCACGGCAATGAATGGAAAGCAGCGCACCTGGCCGACGGCTTCGAACAATACTGGGAGTTTTACGACGGCTCGCACGGCGCCGACTCCCCCACCCCGGGCGATACCACCGCCGACAAAGCCGGCAACCCGGTAAATGCGCAAATCGTAAATGTGCTCAACAACCGTGGCGCTTCCCTGTACAACTACACCGGCCACGGCTGGGAACAGGGACTCGTGAGCGGCAATTTCAACAACGACGCCGTCGGCAACATGCGCAATTCCGGCCGCTACCCGATCCTGATCGCCGTGGCTTGTTGTACCGGCAATTTCACCAACGGCGAGTGCCTCGGGGAAGCCTGGCAACGCGCCGGCAACACCGCAACCGGAGAGCCCTGGGGCGGCATTGCGGGCTACTTTTCCAGCGATTACCAAAGCTGGAGCCCGCCCATGGAAGGCCAAGACGGGATGAACCAGTACCTCGTGGATGCCGATGGCATCAGCCTGACCCCGACACTGGGCGGCATGCTGGCCTACGGAAATGCCCGGATGATTGCGGCATACGGCCTGGGCGGCGAGGTGATGGCCGATTTCTGGAATCCCTTTGCCGAACCGACGACCGTACCGCGTACCGCGCTGCCAATGCCGCTGACCGCCATGCATGCCGATTCCATTGCGTTTGAAACAACCAGCCTGCTGGTCAGCTGCCCGGTGGAGGGCGCATTGGTGAGTTTGTTTTGGGAAAACCAAACCTGGGCAGTAGCCACTGTGGAAAACGGGATTGCGGCATTCGAATTCCCACCGCTGAACAACACCGGTCAACTGACCGTTACCGCTACCCGCTTCAACCACACGCCTTACCAGGGAACAATTGTTGTAAAACCCGCGGTGAAACCCTTCGTGGTCAGCCAGCAAACGATGCTCGATGACAGCCAGGGGAACAACAACCAGAAAGCGGATTTTGGGGAATTTATTGCGCTCCGTCTACGCCTCGAAAACATCGGCCTGGGTACTGCTACGGCGGTACAGGCAACCCTGAGCACCGGCAATCCGTTTATCACGCTGATCCAGGACCAGGTGGCGCCTGGTGATCTGGACAGCGGCGATTCAACGCTTACATCGTTCACCTTCCAGGTGAGCGACGCCGTACCAAACGGCACGAAAGCGCAGTTTTTACTGAACCTGAGTTTCAACGATACCCTGGCGTACAGTGCCCCGATCACCATTACGCTTTTTGCGCCGGCGCTTGAAGTAGGCGCCTGGACCATTGACGATACCGCTCAAGGCAATGGCAACGGGCGCCTGGAAAGTGGCGAGACGGCCACGGTCTCCATTTTGACAAAAAATACCGGTGGCAGTGATTTGCAGTCAGCACTGGGAACGCTCAGTAGTCTGTCGGCCTACCTCACGGTAAACACAACCCCGATAAGTCTGGGCGCACTCCAGGCTACAAATGGTACGGAAAGCGTACAATTTCAGGTGACGGTGTCGCCCGATGCGCCGGTGAGTTTCACGGCATCGCTGCACTACGCCGTGGAAAGCGCCAACGGAAACTACACCGCAGAAAAAACGCTCGCTCCGATAGTCCTCAATGCAATTGCGGAAACCTTCGAGTCGGGCAATTTCAACAATTTTTCCTGGGAAATGTCGGGCAACAAACCCTGGACGATCACCACATCCAACCCCTATGCCGGGCAGTACTGCAGCCGCTCGGGGGTCATCACACACAATCAGAGTTCCACGTTTCAACTTACGTTGCTGGTGCTGGAAGACGGGTTTGTTTCGTTTGCACGGGCCGTGAGCAGCGAGGCTGATTTTGATTTTTTGCGGTTCTACATCGACGACAAGGAAACCGGTGCCTGGAGCGGCAATCTGTCCTGGGCCGAAGTACAATTTCCGGTGCCTGCCGGCCAACATACCTTACGGTGGACCTATACGAAAGACGATTTTGTGAGCGATGGCGCCGACCGGGCCTGGGTGGATGAGATCATATTGCCGCCGCACCAAATTGTTGTTGGCACCCACTCGGCCCAATCCGGCAGTTTGGCACTGCACGCCACGCCAAATCCGACCGACGGTTTGTTTCAAATCCGAATTGACACGCCGGTAGAGCAGGTTTTGTCCATACGTATTTTTGATAGTTCCAGCCGCCTGGTGCAAACACTGCCAATGCCCGAACGCAGCCCCGCCGGCTTGATCCGGAAAACGGTAGACTTGCAAGGCGCCGAGCCCGGAATTTACCTGGTTCAGCTGTTGGGCGAAAACGGCGGGCAGACGATAAAAGTGGTGGTTTATTAACAGATCACTGCGGCATGTGCGCCGCCAGACCGCATTCCAGGCCCCGCAATTCTGCCAGGCCGCGCAGCCGTCCGATGGCCGAATAACCGGGATAGGTTTTCTTGCTTAAATCGTCCAGCATTTGATGGCCGTGATCAGGGCGCATCGGGATCGGTTGGCCGGTACGTTGCATGAGTTGGAGAATATCGGCCACCAACGCCGGCAAGTCGGTATCGCCTTCGAGGTGGGGGGCTTCAAAAAAATTGCCCTGCTCGTCGCGTTTTGTGTTGCGCAAATGCAGGAAGTGCACGCGTTCGCCAAAGCGATTGAACATCCTGCGGATGTCGTTGTCGGCGCGCGCGCCAAAAGAGCCGGTGCAAAAACACAGCCCGTTTGCCGGCGAGGGCACTGCCCCCAATAGTTCCGCAACATCCTGCTCGGTGCTGACCACCCGGGGTAGCCCCAACACCGGATAAGGCGGGTCATCCGGGTGGATGGCCATTTTCAAACCCAATTCCGCCGCCACCGGAACCACTTCCTGTAAAAATTCGAACAGGTGTTGCTTCAGCAATTCCGGGCCAATTTGGGCGTAGCCCCGGAGGGCTTCGAGCACCCGAGCCGGGGTAAACGCCTCGTCGCTCCCCGGCAGGCCCAGCAAAATATTTTGAAACAACGTTTGTTTTTCAGCATCCGGCATAGCGGCAAAGCGCTTTTCGGCAGCCCGGATTTCAGCGTCGGTGTAGTCCTGTTCGGCGCCGGGGCGTTTGAGTAAAAAAAGGTCGAACGCGGCAAAAGCCAGTTTTTCGAAATGGAGCGCCCGGGCGCCGTCGGGCATTTCGTAGGCATGATCGGTGCGCAGCCAGTCGAGAATGGGCATAAAATTGTAGGTGACCACCTTCAGGCCGCAGGCAGCCACGTTGCGCAGGCTTTGTTTGTAATTCTCAACCAACTGTTTCCACTGCCCGGCTTGCCGTTTGATCGCTTCATGCACCGGCAGGCTTTCAATGACCGTCCAACGCAGTCCGGCTGCTTCGATCAATTTTTGCCGTGCTTCAATTTCAGCAACCGGCCAAACTTCGCCATAAGGAATTTGATGGAGCGCCGTGACGACTGCGGTGCAGCCGGCCTGCCGGATATCGGCCAGGCTAACAGGATCGTTGGGGCCAAACCAACGCATGGATTGCTCCATTCGGATCATAGTCGAAAATTTAATTGGCCTCGGAAAGCTCCACCTGTCCGGCTCTTTCCGTGGAAGTGATGGGTAATTCCACAAAAAAGTCGGTGCCGTCGTTTTCCCGGGTTTCAAAGCGGATCTCCCCATCAAGTGCCTCGATGATCTTGCGGCAAATAGCAAGCCCGAGCCCGCTCCCGGAGGTTTTGGTGGTAAAATTCGGTTCGAACACCCGTTTTTGAATCTCGGGAGGAATGCCGCCGCCATTGTCGTTAATCTGAACAATAGCATGGTTGTTTTGCCGGAATAGCGACACCTGAATCGCGCCTTGCCGGTCGGAAGGGATAGCCTGGATGGCATTGATGATCAGGTTGTTAAACACCCGGATGAGGTGGTTTTTGTCGCCCTGAATGTGGTATCGGTCGTCGGGGATGTCCAACACGAGCCGGACCTCTTTTTGCTCGCTGAACAAATCGTAGACACTTTCCACGACATCGTTCAGCACCAGATCCTGTTTTTGGCGGATATCGAGGTTGGCAAACATGGAAAACTCGGAGGCAATTTGCGCCAGCGAGTCGATTTGTTCGATCAGGCGGGTAATCGCTTTTTTCAGGTATGCCGCTGCCTGCACCGGGTCGGAAGATACCCGCTCCAGTTGTTGCATCGACAATTTCATCGTGGTGAGCGGGTTTTTGATATCGTGCGCTACCTGCCGTGCCATTTCGCGCCAGGCACTTTCGCGCTCCAGGCGAATGAGTTGCCCTTTTGATTCCTCCAGTTTTTCCACCATGCGGTTGTACTCGTCGATCAGTGCGCTGAGCTCATCCTGGGTGTCGCCGGGGTAAACGAGCGGTTCGTTTTTATCGGCCAGTTGCAACTGATTGATTTTGTCGGAAATCAGTTTTACCGGGCGCAGGATAGACCGGGACAAGAAAAACGACACCGAGTATGCAATCAACATCAGGAAAACATAAACGCTGGCCAGCATACCGATAAAGTCCGACACTTCGGGGCCGATACTCCGGTCCGACAGGTAATAGGGCACTCCCAAAAAGCCGAGCAACTCATTTTGATTGTTGTTCAGGGGCAAATAGCGGTTGGAAAAACCGACACCTGCCAGTTGTTCTGCCACTACTGCCTCTCGTTGCCCGCCCGCCGTAAGCATTGCTTTTGCCTGGGGGCTCATATGGTTAGGTAAGATGCCAAGTTGGGCCAGGTCATTTTGTGAAGAAAACAGCAAGGTGCCGTCAGGTCCGAAAAAGTTCACATCGGTCGAAAGGCTGGCCGCCAGGGAAGCCAGTGTTTGCGGGAGCGCACGTTTGAGACTGTCGGAAGAAGCACTCAAATCGCCGACCTGGTTGCGCAAATGGGTGCGCACGGCCTCGGCCCGGTTATCCAGGTTGGCGCGTTTGGTTTCCTGTGCCGAGGTGCTGAAGTGTTGGTACGTCAGGTAACCGAGCCCGAGAAAGGCAATACCGATCAGGGCAAAATTGCCGTAGTGGATGCGCTTGGCCAAGGAGCCTTTTGTAGAAAAATTGAACTGATAATATTTAGGCAAAAACCGCAAATACGTGTTCAACAGGGCCAACAGAAAAATAAACAGCGAGGTGAGGGCGAAGATAAATGCAAACAAATACAGCTGCTTGTACCAGCCCCCCAACGGGCGTCCCACGGAAGCGATCGTTTTGCCATCTGCACTTTTGTACACGGCGTCGACCCGGCGGGGCTGTTCGGTAAATTGTTCCCGGGCCTGTCCGCTTGCCGGTGCATTTTGAAAAACAGCCTGATTGCCCTGCCCCTGGTCTACCACCAGGCGGCCATTTTTCAGAATAGCAAAGTCATAATCCATCAACCGGTCCAGGTTTTTATACGGGAGTTGAAAAAACAGCTCCGAATATACCCGGGTTGGTTGCGGATATTGATGGTCGAAAAAGCAATACAATTCTACCGGTTGAGTAGGATCGTTCATGCGCAAGGCGGGTACCTTGATCATGTACCGGAATATGCCGTCGGGTCCCCGGTGATAGCGGATAGCAGGTTCATCCGGCAAGGACTTGGCTCGTCGCCAGTTTTGCGTCAGCACATACTCCCGGCCTTTGGCCTGATCCTGAGGTAAAACTTGCCCATCCTTATCGAACGCGTAAACAATCAAACGATAGTGCTGAAACAGGTAATGCTGGGAAAACACTAATTCATTCAGCCGCTGCCGCAGTGCCGAACTTTGCGGTTTGAATGGCCAGGGTTTGAGCAGCCGGTTTAATTGGGTGTCTTGCTGAATACCGGGCAGTATTTTTTTAAGTTGAGGTTCGGCAAGCAGGCTGTCGCGATCGGTTGCCAGGGCTTTCACGTAAGTCAGCCGTACCGACTTGTCTTTCAGATAATTATACCGGTACAACAAGAGCGCCGAGGAGAGCGAAAACAACATCAGCCACAGTACAATCCCGCCCAGACCTGGCGTTTTCAACACAAGAAAAAAATCAAAAGCGGCCACATAAACCAGCGCAAACGCCGCAATGTACAGGGCGTTGATCTGGAAACTGCCCTGATACCCGAGTGCTACCAGGTAAACCAGAAGCGCTGACGCGGCAATCTCTGCGACCCGAACGGAAGTTGGAAGTTCCGTCCGCAAGGCGGTTAAAATCAGCCGGTGTCCAAACAAAAAAAGCGCCAGGAGCAGCATCAAAATTCCGACAAAGGCCAGCACACTGAAACTGTCGAAATTCAGGAGGTTGTCAAAATCAAAATTGATCGTAGAGTGAAATACCAGTTGGCGGTATACTTCCACCCCTACCAGCACACTGAGCATGACCAAAAGGTAGCACACCATGCTCAATGCGATGCGAACGGGCATTGCCGGGAGGTTTTCCAAATCTTCCAGGCGAAAAGCCCGGTGAAAGAAAACCATCAGCCAAAGCAGCAAAGCAATATGGATAAACCAATCGCCCAGCGATCCGCCAATCAGGCTTGAGGTTTCGAAGCGCTGGGTAAAAAAAGCAAGTTGATCAAAAGCATGCGCCGTAAACCCTGTGGCTCGGTTTAGCCAAAATATCGCGGCAACCAAAGCCAGCAGCAGAGCACCGCCCGCCAGGGCCCAACCACGCCGGGTAAAGTACATGGCAGCCTGGAAAGCCAATGCCAAAACCAAAATGAGGCACAAACCGTAGGCGCCGAGTTTCACCCATTGTACCCAGCCTGCCTGAACGGAACCCGTCGCTTGCAACCAGCACAAATCCTGGCTTTTAACCCGGATGGCATGATCGCCTGGAGTCAAACGCAGATCAACGTGTTCAGAAATAGATTCGTTGGCCGGGAAGAGTACTCCGTCGCGCCGGCTGCTTGTTTCAGCCAGTGTAAACCGAACGGGAATAAGCAATGTTTGGGTGTTTTCCGTATCAAACGGGCTGTGTGCAACATAATAATACCCCAACGCCAACTGCTGCACCGAGCGTTTTTCTCCTTTTGATATGGTGCTCAACTGCCCCGGCAGCGGTAGTATTTTATTATTTGAAGCAAAGAGCAGGGAATCCTTTTGATGAATAAGCAAGGTATACGGGGCATCTGCCTGCTCCGTCAGTGTGTTTATCCAGGACGACTGGTTGGATACTTCACGGCCTGCCACCAAATTTTCCAGGGTGTTTTTGTGCTGCTGCGCCCACCCGAGCCCCTGCGCCTCCTGAGCACTCATGTATGCCGCAATTTCAGCAGCGTACTGTTCAAGCAGTGCCGTATCTTTGTAGCCACGATCGGCACTTACTGCCACCGCCAGCAGAATGGCTCCAGCCAATATGTACAGGAGCAGGCGTTTTATCATAATATGTGGAAAATAAATCCAGTTTCCGGAATACCCCGGAACTTAAGCCAGTTAATAGAGGGATTGCTTACACAGTAATTTTGGCTGTGCAAATGTATAAGAACAAAGTTTACGCCAATACAAGGAACTAAGGTAAAAAAATCGTGCCAGCTGCCTGACTATTTTCATTGTAGCTGTTTTTCCCGGCAGCAATTTCCATTGCCAAACCGGGGCCAAAGATAAACACTGTAAATCGCTCTGCCGCCTTTTTCCCACCCCGCCATCGCGGCGGGGTGAGATCGGGAGGAAAGTCCGGACAACACAGAGCACCGTACCACCTAACGGGTGGGTCCTGGCACGAAGGTGCCAGGAACAGAGAGTGTCGCAGAAAATTACCGCCCCGTATGGGGCAAGGGTGAAAACGTGCGGTAAGAGCGCACGGCGTCCTGGCGTAAGTCGGGAAGCGGATAAACCTTACGGGTTGAAATGCCACGTACACCTTGTTTCCACGCCCCGGCGTGGTGGTGTGTTGCTCGCACATCGGCCTCCGGGCCGGCAAGGGGGGTAGGCAGCGCAGAATTTCGCTGTGAAGCGGAATCCAGATAAATGGCAGAGGCGTGTAGCTTCCTTCGGGAAACGGCGCGTGACAGAATCCGGCTTACAGATTTACAGTGCTTTTTTCTCAGGGCCGCCAGATTTTTGGCGGCCTCTTTTTTTTTACAAAAAAAATCCCCCTCAAGGACGCATTTTCACCACACGCAACACCTGCCCCTGCACACCCGGTGCCGTAAGCTGCAACACATAACTGCCGGCGGGAAGCTGCGAAACCGGCAATTCAAAAAACTGTGTTTCCGGGCCGGCTTTCCAGCGCGATTCCACCAGCAGTTTCCCCCAAATGTCGAATAACCGGGCATTCAACACCACCGGAACCGGTGCTGTGAGCGCAACCTGCAGACGGTTAACAACCGGATTGGGGAAAGCCTGAACATCAAAAGTCCGGACAGGTTCGAGCACCAAAACGGCACTGTCGCCAAACAGGTCGCAATCGCAACCCGGTGTCAGCATTTCCAGCGTTTTGCCTTCGTTGTAGTCGACGATGTAAGTCCACCAGTTGTTCAGGTGGTTGTACTGGTCTTTGCACCTGAAATGCGGAAAATGCCGGAACCACCAGGAGAGGTAATCAAGATGGTCGCAGTTCCAGGTTTGGCAGGAAACCAGCTCGGTTTCCTGAAAAAGAAAGGGATAGCGCTTCCAGTTGGGCGCAAAACTGGGTACTTCCGCAGGATTGCCGTAGTCGTAGTCGGACGTGCCATTGGGTGGAAAGTGAATATTGCCCAGGTGCGCCTGCCCGGCATTCAGCTGGTCGTATTGCGCAAAAATTTCCCAGCTGTTCAGCGGCGGCGTGGCGTAATTCCAGCGGCCGAATACCTGCGCCATGGCCGACTCGGCCCGGTGCCCGTAGCCGTGCAAGGCTTCCGCACGGCCACGTTCGTAATTTAAACCCATAATCGGCAGCTGATCCACGCAGGCATTGCCGCTGAGCGGCGGGGAGTTGTACCAAAAAGCGCCTTCCCCGGTCAGGGTACTTTCCCAAGTGCCGATGAACGGCATGCTGTACACCCACACCTCGTCGATCAGTTTGGCATCGCTTTGGGCGCAGAAATCATAGAAGTCCAGCATGGCGTTGTAATCGAAACGGGATTGGCCGAGCTGTTCGGCCACGTAATGCAGGGTGGTCCAACCGGGTTCTAAAAACAGTTTGTAAATCGAGTCGGCAGAAAGCCGAACCGCGCCAAAGGTGCAAAACAGGCTGTCGGAATCGTAGGTTTGCGCGATCTGGTACTGCACGGCGCCGCTGCTGAATGCTGTGAGCGAATCGGCCATAGCCTGCGCCAGGTAAACCGGGCCGCCCTCATGTGGCCAAAAGTGTTCGGAAAAACGTTGCCCACCGGCCGCCGCAATGGGCGGGTCTATGATGACCAGCGCTACCTTCACCACGCGTGTTTCGGCCGTGAGCAACTCAAAATCGTCGACCACCTTCACCGGGATGGCGGTTGAAAAGCCGTTCCAGGCAACACTCAGCATCGCCGTGCCCGTTTCCAAACCCGCCTCCACCAGGCCCGCGTCGGAAACGCTGAACAGGCCGGGGTCTGAGCTCAACCAATCGGGCGCGTCGGGCAAGGCGTAGGCAAGGTCCGCCGTATCGGTCAGCACCACCTGCATGGCAAACGAAGCGCCGGGCAGGAGCCGCAGCCCGTTGGGGCGGAAGCAGAGGCCGGTCGCCTGAATGCTTTGCTTGGCGGTGAGCGACCATTCGTTGAGGTGCACGTAATCGTCGCCCTGCGTGCGTTTGACGCTGAGCCGTATGACCCGGGCTGTGAACGCGGTGTTGAACGTTGCCCACACATCGCTGAGATGTGCATCCTGGGCAACGAGCAACTGATACGTGCCGC
Organism: Lewinellaceae bacterium; assembly: GCA_016716135.1. GTDB lineage: Bacteria > Bacteroidota > Bacteroidia > Chitinophagales > Saprospiraceae > M3007. The sequence goes on from JADJWX010000007.1 coordinate 375,744, forward strand.
TTTGATCGTTGAGGTCGGCCAGATTGTCGGCCGCTTCAAGCGCCCACCAGCCGCCCGAACCGTGCGAGGTCAAAATGGCTGTGTTGTTCACCTGCACGGGATTTGGGGATTCCAGGGTGATAACCATGGGGTTGATAGCCGCCGAACGGGCCAAGGTGGCCGGGTCGTCATCAAAAACATGGCCCAGGAGGCCGATATCGAATGGGCTGTGCGTTACCGTAATGCTGCCTTCCTGGATGGCTTTCCCGATATCGAGCGGCAGTTCCACCGGCGTTTGCGCATGCAGGAAAGTGCCCGAAAAAAGCAGGATGGTAAAAAAGAGTTGGCGTTTCATGGCATAAAATTTTGCTGTTTGCACTCCCAATTGTCAAGTTTGGCCGGAATACCGAGGTTTCAAATCTAAATTGCTTTTTGCCAAAAAACATTGAGCCTGTACGCGATTGCCGGTGATATTTATCAATTTGCCGGCGTAATCTATTGCCAAAGCTGAATTTTGCAAGAAAATCAAACCATGAAATACCCGCTACTCCTGCTTGTCCTTGGCTGTTTCCTCTGTTTTTCCGCCTGGCGGCAAAAACGCACGCGCATTGTTTTTTTCGGCGACAGCATCACCGAACTCGCTGTAAAACCCGGCGGCTACATCAGCCAACTGCGCGACTCCCTCCCGGCTGCCGAATATGAACTCCTGGGCGCCGGCGTCAGTGGCAACAAAGTGTACGACCTCTACCTGCGCCTGGACGAAGATGTGCTGGCCAAACAGCCCGACCAGGTGTTTATTTTCGTTGGCGTAAACGATGTTTGGCACAAACGCCTGCTGGGCACCGGCACCGATGCCGACAAGTTCCGGCGTTTTTACACGGCGCTGATCCTGAAAATGCAAGCCCAGGGCATCCGCCTGGTGCTTTGCACGCCTGCCTGCATTGGTGAAAAAACGGACTGCACCAACCCGCTGGACGGAGAGTTGAATTTGTATGCACAGATCATCCGGGAACTGGCCGAAGCACACGGTTGTGGACTTTGCGACTTGCGTACCGCATTTCTGGACTACAATGTAAAACACAACGCCGGCAATCTTGAAAAAGGCGTGCTGACCACCGATGGAGTGCATTTGAATACGGTTGGGAATACGCTGGTGGCGGAGCAGATGTTGGGGTTTATCCGAGAGTGAGACGGCGGTTGGTTTTCTTTTGGGCTACTTTTGGCGGGGCCAACAACGGCAAAAAAAACAGCCCCCGTCGCGGTATACACAACGGGGGTTGTTTATTTTAAACACGCAAAATTTACTGCTCCGACAAGGGTAAAACCAGGCCCATGTTTTTACCGGAAGTCCCTTGGGACTGAGGCTGATTTGACATTGTTTCGGGATTGAGCATCATGGGCACACTGCCATTTGAAAATACTATTTTGGAATTGGGCGACATGGCGAGCTGCACCCAGGCTTCAATAGATTTGTACTGCAATATGGCTGGCGTCAGGCCCTCTGCAATAATTTGGTTGGCATCGCGCACCCCTTCTGCCTTGATACGCATCCGATCCGCCTCCTGCCGTTCCTGCTGTAAGACAAACTCCATCCGTTGCGCTTGTTGCTCGGCTTCCAGTTTGTCTTCGATAGCCTTGGCCAGGCTGCGCGGCAAGGAAATACTTTTGAGCAGGACAGCCTCTACAATAAGCCCTTTTGCCTCAAGCGTTTTCATCATCAAATCGCGAATAGCTACCTCTATTTCTGCCCGATTTCCGGAGTGCATGTCTTTCGCATAGTATTTGGAGGTAACATCTGAAACGGCCGAACGGAAAACCGGCAGAATTACTGTACCCTCGTAATCAATGCCTACTTTGCGAAGCAAATCCGGCGCTTCATTGCTTTTCACCCGATATAAAATCGATACTTCGCTCTGAATCGACAACCCTTCGCGCGACGGAATAACCAGACTAACTTCGATGTTTTCCGTCTGGCCGGAAATTTTGACCACTTTGCTGGTAAAGGGGTTAAATACCTGCAGCCCGCTGGTGTACACTTTATCGTTGTATTTTCCCAGTGTGCGTTTTACGCCAAATTCGCCCTGACGTACCACCGTACAGCTGACTACGGTAAAACTCCCTATCAACAGGAGTGCAATGCTTTTGAGAACAGGATATTTTTTCATAACAACGGATTTATTTATGTGAATTTGTTTTGGAGTTAAATAAACTGCGCCGGAAAAGGTTTGGCTCCCCTGCGCGCGGAGTTTCCGTATCGTCGCCGGTTAGCAAATTTTTTCCTTCCCAAGTCGGAGCCACACAGGAACCTTAGGTGAAAGCCTTGGGCAACAGACGCATAGGGGCAACTCCGAACCGGCTTGACAAAAAAAATCAGGCGGCGGATCAGGGTATATCGGCGGTTTTGTGTCTCAGCAAAAAACACACAACTAAATGCACCTTGCTATGATTCAAAAGACGTTAATACTCGCCCTGCTGTTTTTCGGCACCACGCTTGTTGCCCAACAAACACAACAAACCTTACTCCGCAATTCCCATATTCGCGGTGGCTTTGTCAGCCCGATGTTTTCCTGGAGCCAGGCCAACAACAAAACCGGCCTGGGGGCAGGCGGCGGCCTGGGGGTTGTTTTCGATGATTTTTTTATCGGCTTTTTCGGCATGGGCGAGACGTTTGAGCGGCCCAAGGTCGGCACAACCCAACTCGCGCACGGATACGGTGGCCTATGGCTGGGGTATACCACGCCTTCCCACAAACTCCTGCACCTGTACACCTCCCTGAAAATTGCCGGCGGAAGTGTTGGCACCACCGATTTTGAAGACGACTGGGATTTCGATCCGAACCTGCATGACGCCACGTTTGTATTGATCCCTGAAGCAGGCCTGGAACTCAATGTAGCACGCTGGATGCGCATGAGTGGCACCGTGGGCTACCGTTTTGTCAACGGATTTGAGGGTTGGGGATCTTACGGCAAAAAAGATCTGAATGCGCCGGTTTTCAACCTGACCCTTCGGCTGGGTTGGTTCGGGCGTTGAGGAATGCCGGACTACCCTGTTGATCTGCAAGTCGTAGACCAATAAAACACCGCGGTTCCCTGATGAAGACCAGTCGTCCCGGCTTTTATCAGGGAACCGCCGTTTTTGGGGAAACTAAACACTTCGCACCAGCAGCGGCCGCGAGCAGTTGTTGTGATTTCCTCGCCGTTGTTGGCGTCTCGCCAACAACAACACCAGATCACTTTTTCTGTCATCCCGTATAAGGGGTTAATTACCTTTCCCGCTTCGGTTGGGCCTGACGGCGTAGGTTGTTGTTGGCGGGACGCCAACAACTGCGGAAAATTTGGGGCTGCGCCCCAAGCCCAGCTTTGTTTTACCCCCTGTTCGCTCTGCCCCACTACTCCACTCCGCCGGCGGGCGGCTAGCGCCACGCCCGCCTTGCTCCGTTCCGTTGTGGGGCTTCGCGTGCTCAATAGATGGCCGGATGGGCAAGCCACCTCACTGCGGGGACGAAGCGAGGCGGAAACCAATATTGAGGTTGCGGTCGTCCGGATTCCAACGGCCGCGATACGACACACGGCAGTACCCCGCGCCGCCGCCCCAGGAGCCGCCGCGGCGGACGCGGTCCGAGCCCGATTCCGGGCCAGTCGGGTTCGTCTGTGGCTCCGAAGGATAGTCCTTATGCCAATCCCAGCACCACTCCCACACATTGCCGCTCATATCGTAAAAGCCGAGTTGGTTGGGTTTCCATTCCGCTACTGCCCGGGCGCGGTTCCCGCTGTTTTCACCGTACCAGCCTAGTCTGTTCATCGTATTGCCGCCGGCGTATTTAAAACTATCCCGCAAGCCCTGCATGCCCCCCCGGGCTGCGAACTCCCACTCCGATTCTGTAGGCAATCGGAAGCCATTGGCAATTGTATCGATGGCGATATTTTCATAATAATCACCAAAACTGCCTTCTGAAACGCACCCATTTCGTACGCTTCGCGCAGTCCGAAACGCCGGCTGAGCCAATTGGGCGTACAGGCAGGCGTCGAACCAGGGTACGTTGACGATGGGGTTATCCCCCCCAGCCCCAGCCCGGACGGGAGATGGTTTTATCGTCAAAAATATCATTGCCTTGCTCGGCGAGATAGAGGTTGTACTGCCACACCGTGGTTTCGGTGCGAGCGAGTTTAAATTTATTCAGCCGCACCTGGTGCAAGGGTAGCTCATCACTACTGCAATTTTCTGAAAGCGAACGGTCGCAGCCCATCCAGAATTCACCACCATCTACCGGCAGCATAAGCGGGTAGTATTTTCCTAAGAGTTTTTTATACCAAATTGGGTCGCTGCGTTGCAGGTAGTCGGAGCATGCTTCCCGGCTGCGGGGGCGGGCTTGGCCCAGTAGGCCGAGTACCTGCCCCAATTGGTTGGCCTGGCTTTCACCGGCTTCGTTGAAATAAAAAGCCAGCTCGAGAGCGGCATGGGTGAAGTCGGGCGTCGTTTTATTCAGCCGGGCGGCGGCCTCCAGTTTTCCTAAAGCCGCATCGTACTCCAAGCGGTAAATATGGCTGTTCACTTCCCGCACCAGGGCATCCACTACCTGCGCAGTGCTATGGTCAAGTCGGATCATGGCCAGAGCAGTGGTTTCGGCGCTGAGACGGGCTTCCTCTGTTTTTCGGTCGGCAATAGCTTGGGCCGTATCGGCTTCGATCTGTGCCTTCCGGGCAAGGCTATCTTTTTCAGCGGCACGCGTTTCAGCCGCTAAGGCGGTGGCAGTGCGTTCTTCTGCTACGGCTTTTTGTTTTTCTGCTTCTTCTTTTTGTCGGTTCGCCTCAATATTTTGCCAAAAGGCAAAGAGGAGGAGAAATAGCGCCACTGCCGAAAAAATGATGTTTCGACGGCGGGCGCGGGCAATTTTTTTTCGCTCGGCCTCCTGTCGTTCTGATTCCAGGCGCAGCAGTTCTCTTTCAGCAGCCTGCTCTTCTTCGGCCCGGCGCACCTGCGCGGCCTCGGTAATTGGCGCTACCAGGGTATCGTGCCCCACTTCGTACAGCATGCGCCCCTGCTCGTCCCGCTGCACGCGCAGCAGGGAGGCGGCGCTGAGTGCATCGAGCAGTTCCTGTGTAATGTCCGGCTCGGCCAGCAGGGCCTGTGCGGCGTAGGGGATGCGCACGCCGTCTTTGATAAGCCGGTCTTCCACCAGTCGGCGGGCGGGTATTTGCTCGGCTTCGGGCAGCCGGGCTATGGTGCGCTCGTAAAACTGCCGAAAAATGGCTTTGATATTGCCCAGGTCGTCGGCTTCTATGCGGATGTCGGCGCCCTCGGTGCCCACGAGATTGTCTTCCACATAGCGGCAAATAATCTGGAGGGTGCTGGTTTCTATACGGCCGCGGTCGTCGCTTAGGGCGGTGAAGATGGCGTTTAGAGCGTCTGAACTATACGTAAAAGGTGGGGTGTCGAAGGCCTCGTCCGTTGTCAACCCCACCCCCAACCCCTCCCCCAACGGGGAGGGGGGCTTCATCGCGCCCGAATTTGAGATGTTATCGGAGGCTTGATTTTCTTCTTCCTCGACTAAGGATGTCTCCATCCCTTCCGAAATCAATTTTTTATTAGAGGGCAGGCCCCTCCCCTTTGGGGGAGGGGATGGGGGTGGGGTTGAGCCCCGCAGGCCGCAAAATCGCATCTCTGGCCCCCGCCTCATCCAGCGCATCCAACTCATAGCCGTTTTGCAGCAGATTTGGCAAATAATCTTTCAGCACATTGAGCTGGCTCATGCGGTCGGAGCGGATAGAGAACACCACTTTGAGTTCGAAGGGGGTGTACACGGCGTCTTCCTGCTCGGGGGAGAGGCCGGCATCGGCCAGTGCAGCTTCGAAGCGTTTGGGTACTTTGGAGTAGAGCGCTTCGGCGAGTTGTTTTTTAAACGCCAAAATTTGCTCTTGCGGGTAGCTGAACAATTCTTCAAACTGATCGAACACCAGCAGAAAGGCGGCGTTTTCGCCTTGCTGGCGGTTTTTGAAAGCCTGCCAGATGCAGGCGTCGGCCAGGGCATCGGGTACGAGTGGCTGGGCGGCGCTGTTTCGGGTGATGGCCTGGCGCACATATTCGGCGGGCGGCTGGCTTTCGCCGGCTTTGTAGGGGCCGAAGCGAATTTCCCAAAACTGGCGTTTGCCTGCTGCTTTCAGGCGCGGGAAGATACCGGCAGAAAGCAGGGAGCTTTTTCCGTAGCCCGATTTTCCGTAGAGGATCACGAGTTGCTCCAGCTCAATGAGGCGGTGAAGGCGGTCGATATCGAGGTCGCGGCCATAAAAAATGGCCTGCTCGTCGGTGCGGAAAGGGCGAATGCCCGGGTATCTTTTCATGGCTTAAGAAAGGGTTTCGATGAGGCCTTGTACGGCGACCCGGATTTTGTTCATTTCGATCAGCGCACTTTCGCTGCTCACCACGCCTTCGCGAATACTCTCGCGCAGGCTGCTCAGGCGGCTCAGTTGGAGGGCGGCCTCGGACTTGACAGGTGTTTGTTCGAGGCTTTCGAGGATGCGGCCCAGCAGGCCTTGGCGCAGCCAGTCGCGCAGGGTTTGTTGGAGGGGTGCGCCGGAAGTTTGGCGTTTGTCTTCTTCGGCAGTCCAGCGGGTGGAGAGTTCTGTGAGAAAGTCGGCAGCACTGAGTTCTTCTACAAACTCGACCTCAAATTGATCCGTAAAAAACACGCAGGTTTCGGCGGCTAGCGCAGGGTTGACGGCGTATTGGAGGGCTTTGTCGCGGTTGGGGTTAAGCAGGCGCAGCAGCATTTGGGTGGGCCAGCGGTCGAACTGGAAGCCCAGAAAAATAAAATCGGTGGCGTTGTTAAGGGCATGGGACAGTTCGATATAGAGCTCGCTGCTGAGTTTTTTATCGCCCAGTATTTGGGAAAAATACGCGAAGAGGTCGTCGTGGGTGAGCACGAGGGAGTTATGATCGCTGAGTACGCCAAAGAGGTTAAAAACCAAGCGGGTGTCACGGGGGTTGCTCTGGATGCGATCGTAAGGTTCAGGTGTGCCGCGGTAGTCGTAGTAGCTAAACTGGTGGAGCAGGCCGCCCTGCTCGAAGCTGCGGCGCAGGCCGAGGTCGGGCATGGTGTTGATGATGACCGGGAAGGGCAGCTGGGCGATCTGGGCGTATACCTCGCGGAGTTTTTCGAAATGCTGCTCGTAAAACTCGTCGAAGCGGCGCCAGGTGCGGGTGCGGGCGGCGTCGTTGGGAAAGAGGAAGAGGTTTTCGTCGGGGTACACCATGGCGATATCGCGGGGCAATGAGCCGGGGATATCGGCTGGGTCAATATCGAGATGCTTAAGCAGATCGGCAAAAAGGTTTTCGCCGGGCAGCAGGTCGGGACCGATCAGCAGGATGCATTGCTGGTTGGCGAGGGATTTGAGGAGGTCTTTCCAGGCAATGGTTGCAGGCGGCATGTCAGTTGGTTTTGGGCGAATATCTGCTTTTTTCTGGGATATTGCCTGTAGGGGTGACCCTTGCCCAGGTTTGCCGGCGGGCGACCGCAAGGGTGGACGGTCGCAAGGATCGCCCCTACGGCGGGTAACAAAGAAGCCCCGTACCGAATGAACGATACGAGGCTGTGTAGTTTGAGTTGGCATCGACTTACTCTCCCGCGGCATCTACCGCAGTACCATCAGCGCTGGTGGGCTTAACTACTCTGTTCGGAATGGGAAGAGGTGAACCCCACCGCTATAGACACCAACAATTCTTGACCGCGCGCCGGGCGCGCGGTGTTTTTCTTTAAAAAACAAAACTGGGGAAGAAGCAGTATTGGATTGGATTTGGATGTAGCGGCTTTTGATCGAGCCTGAAGAGCGCCGGTGCGTTTTTGTGCGAACTGCATACGCGCCAGCGGTTTATGGTCAGGAGTGTTTTACACACACCCACCAAAAAGAATTTAAAAAAAAGGAAGCTTACGGGTTATTAGTACGGCTCGGCTCAACATGTCGCCACGCTTCCACCTGCCGCCTATCGACGTAGTCGTCTTCTACGACCCTTAATCGGAAGATTCATCTTAGAGTAGGCTTCGCGCTTAGATGCTTTCAGCGCTTATCCCGGCCGAACGTTGCTACTCGGCACTGCACCTGGCGGCACGGGGGAGATCAGCCTGTTATCCCCGGAGTACCTTTTATCCTTTGAGCGATGGCCCTTCCATACGGAACCACCGGATCACTTTAGCCGTCTTTCGACCCTGATCGACCCGTCGGTCTCTCAGTCAAGCACCCTTATACTAATATGCTCTTCGCATGATTACCGACCATGCTGAGGGTACCTTTGCAAACCTCCGTTACACTTTAGGAGGTGACCACCCCAGTCAAACTACCCACCATGCACTGTTCGCCTGTCTAACAGGCGTTAGGACTCAACTAGCCAAAGGGTGGTATTTCAACGTCGGCTCCACAACAGCCGAAACCGCTGGATCAAAGCCTCCCACCTATCCTACGCATCAACAAGTCACCCCAATGCCAAGCTGCAGTAAAGGTTCACGGGGTCTTTCCGTCCCGATACGGGAAAGCGGCATCTTCACCGATACTTCAATTTCACCGAGCTCGTGGCTGAGACAGTGCCCAGATCGTTACACCATTCGTGCAGGTCGGAACTTACCCGACAAGGAATTTCGCTACCTTAGGACCGTTATAGTTACGGCCGCCGTTTACCGGGGCTTCAGTTAAGACCTTCGGATTGCTCCTAAGCCCCTTCCTTAACCTTCCGGCACCGGGCAGGTGTCAGGCCATATACTTCATCTTTCGATTTTGCATAGCCCTGTGTTTTTGCTAAACAGTCGCCTGGGCCTTTTCACTGCGGCCCCTACATCGCTGCAGGGGCACCCCTTCTCCCGAAGTTACGGGGTCATTTTGCCGAGTTCCTTAGCCACGAATCACTCGAGCGCCTTAGGATTCTCACCCCGACTACCTGTGTCGGTTTACGGTACGGGCTGCTATACTCGCTTTTCCTGGCACCAATTTTACGACTTCGCCGCTCCCCGAAGAGATTGGCTCAAGGCTCTATTCCGTCAGAACCTAGCCGCCACGTCGATGCGTCACTTTCATTGTATAGCAGGCGCAGGAATATTAACCTGCTTGCCATCGGCTTCGCCTCTCGGCTTATCCTTAGGACCCGGCTCACCCTGATCCGAGTAACGTAGATCTAGGAACCCTTAGTCTTTCGGCGATGACGTTTTCCACGCCATTTATCGTTACTTATGCCTACATTTGCTTTTCTGTTAACTCCACGGCCCCTCACGACACCGCTTCAACGCTACAGAATGC
>JADJWX010000007.1:390000-415587 GCA_016716135.1 Lewinellaceae bacterium
GGTACATAGAGGTGTTCCCCAGTTCCGTAAGCGAACCCAACCAATTCGGGCTGAAGTACTCCGCAAAGCCGGCCTGCGATTTGATCAGGTCATTTTCCGGATGTTGCAACGAAGCCAGTGCCGGGTCCAATGCAGCATCCGGGAAAACCAGGTTGAACGATATCCAGTTCCAACCCGTCTGCAACGGAATTTCGCGCTGCACCAGGCTGTTGGTGTGCAACAAGGTTGGAACGCCCGTCGAGCCCACTACCCCATCGGCATCAAAACTAAACTGCTCAATAATCTGGCTGTAAAGCAAGCAGTCCGAAGCATCCCAAATTACCAGTTCTACCGGTTTGTCCTGATCGTCGTCGTTGGCGTACACGGTCAGGAAAGCGCGGTAATCATCAAGCGCCGGCACGTATTGCACATTGGCTTTTCCACGCAACTCCCCGTCGATGAATGCCGCTACAATGTCGGCCTCGTCTGTTGAAACAGTACCCTCAATGTCCAGTTTCACCTGAAAGGTCATCGTTTGCGGGAACGCCGCCGGGTTAAAGGTCCAGTCCGGCGCCGGGCACAACACACGCAGGTTCAGGTTCACACGCTCGTCGCCCTGCGCATTTTCAAAGTAAATCGTATCGCGATAGTTGCCCTGCGGGAGCGTTGCCCCGAAGGCGTACGTGATCGTCGCCACGCCTCCAGGTTGCAGGGAGCCCGCGTTCGGGGTGATATTTACCCAATTGGGTGCGCCAACAACTTTATAGGAGGCAATACTCCCGCCGATATTCCGCAGTGTGCGCTGCACCGTTTTGGCTTCCCCCTGAAACATCGTCACATCCAAATCGCCACCTTCCAAAACGAGTGGACTTCGGTTTACAAAAAACTCCCATTGGGTACCGGCAAAGTTGTTTCCGGCCAAATCCTCTACGTTATTAACCTGAACACGCAGGATTTTTCCTTCGATAAACGCATTTGACACAGTGGGAACAACCACAATCTTATTGCCCAAACAGGAAATCGTCGCATCAATCAACGCACCTGTTTCCGTATCGTACAAACCAATGGTGTTGTTACCCAAAATATCTGCCGGGAAAACCTTCAGGCAATTGATGTCCTCATTAAAGGTAATACTGATCTCATCGCCTGGTGAAAGCACTCCGTCTGCCGGTTCAGGAAGGCCAAGCAACTCGGGCGGCGAACGTTCAATAGTGATCTGCACAATATGGGAAATGCCCGGGTTCAGTCCGGTGGAACAGGTCGTAACTGCCCGGATTTCAAATTCACCGTCACTCAGGCCATCCGTGTTCCAGTCAATTCGTTGAAAAACCGGATCAAGAGAATCCCTTGGCGTTTCAGCAATATTGATCCAGGCGCCATTGGTATTGGCACGGCGATACTGGGTTCGGATGTACTCCAGATCGGCGTCGTTTTCGTTGTAATCGACCAGCCGGATCGGCAAGATGACCGGATCTTGCGGCGTTAGTACAAAACCATTTTGCGGGTCATTGATATCGACCGGTGAACAAGGTTCGAGGAAATGTACGTCCAGTTTAACCGATTTATAAAATCGCGGGTCTATGGGCAAACCTGTTGCCGACGCATGCGCGACTTCACAATCCGAATACCAGGTGAGTTCCAGGCCTTCGTAGTCATAGGCTACGGGGCCGCGCTCGACGGTCACCGTCACAATTTGTCCAACGGCAAAGCCCACCACATATGAAATCCCCTGTGTCAACGGCTGCCCGTTCACTTTTACAATGGCGCCCTGCGGGTTGGAGCCGTTTGCCATTTGCAACGTATAACTTCTGGTTTCAGCACTTTGACTGATATTCCCCAGAATGAACGTAAACACTGCCGGTGCGTTTGCCGGAACATTGACCGCTACATTTTTATCTACAACAAGATCAACTTCATCGCGATTTTGGGTTTTGGGCTCCCAGGGGCAGGAAGATGCCCCGCTAACGGTTTGAAAAACCGGCGTCCCGTATTTCTTGTCATTTTTGACATTGACGGAAAAATAATCGCCAGTATCATCATCATCAAGCACGTAGCCCACTTTTACGGTGGATGACTGGTTGGAACCTTGTACTCCGGTTTCCGACGTAGTTATCTGGAGTACCGCACCAACGGAAGCGCCAAGGCCTCCGATAAACCCGCCGCCGGTCGCCACAATTTTACCGGTATAAGTACTGTCGAACGTAAATGAAGTGGCTGAGGACGAATCGTTCTGGAAATAATATTCGTATTTGACACCGGCATCAAACGAGAAGTTCCGATCAAACACCGCATCTTTTTTAAGCGTTTCGTTTTGCGTCAAAAATGATTTCCAGGTATTCAAAGACAAGGTGTCGTGCAGGGCTTCCAGATTCGGGATAAGCGTATTTTTAATAAAATACTCCGAATACAAATAAGTCGTTTCGAAACCGTCCGGGTGAATCATAAAACCGGTATCGAGTTGGAACATGCAGGTCGCTGTATCCAAAAGCACCAGGTCGGTAATCCCAAAGATCAGGTTCATGGCTGTTCCCATATAGACATCACCGCCTTGTTCGCCGACAACATCGTCCTGGTCGGACGTTGAAATGCTCTCCGTTGTCGTAAGACATACTTCCTGTTGGGTAGAAGACACCTGTTTGCGGGACACGGTGAATTCATTTTCCGTTTCTGCCACCACTTCAACCTCATCCGATTTCCAAATGCCTACGCCAACACCCAGGTCAAATTTAGGCCCCAGGGAAATTTTACTGACCTCACCGCCGCCTTTATCCTCCACTGTTTCAAAGCTCCAGTTTTTACAAAATGTTTGCCCTTTTTCCACGTAGGCGTAACTGTTGTCGCCAGGCGGGTCCCGCAAAATCAGAATTGGGAATGCCGGTGTCGTACTGGCAAAAGTTGTGGCACGTGGCCGCTCGCCGGTCACCACCGCCTGCAGGGTTTCGGTGGTCGACCGACCGTCTACCATAGCCGTCACCTGGAGCAATTTTTCATGCGGGAACGTCAAATTCGGCGCACCGCCTTCCACCACCAGTTTATGTTTGCTGTCGAGGATCAGCGTATCATATTGGTCCTTGTCGGAAATATTGTTGTTTATCGTCAACAGGAAAGTATCCTGGTAGCAGCGTTCGCCATAGTAGTTTTCATATACCCTGACGTTGGTTGTTGCCTTCTCGTATTGCGGTATTTGTACAAAACCACACCCATTCACCGCAAAGGAGTCAATTTGCACGCTCGGCTGGGCGTAATAGGTAAAATTAACGGTGTCGTTCTTCTCCGACAGATCGGTTTGCGTACCGCCGCTCAATTCGAAGAAATCCTTCACCGACGGGTCATCATGGTCCACTACCGCTACCGACAGTTTCACAGGGGGCAAGCCGGTAAACAGATACCGGCCATCGGCGTTGTCGTCATGGCTGAGTTTGAGCGTATCGGAAAAACACTCGTCCAGCGTCGTCACCACAATTTTGGAGGTAAACCCGGTGGGAAGAATCGAATTGCGGCATTTGCCACCGGCCAGTTGGCCGCGCAAACTGCGTTTGGTAATGTCGCGAAACAAAATACCCGCCACCGGTGTATTCAACTTGCGCAGCTCCCAGAATGCCGGAGAAAACTGGTGGTTTTTATATTTCGGCGCTATCGTCACGTTAGTTCCCGGTTCAAAATCTGCGACGAATTTTCCATCGCTATCCGTGAAGATGCGCGGCGAAGCGGATTGCCCGTTCACCAGTATTTCCACACTGTCGGCATAACAAAGTGTGCCGTCGTAACGCACATAACCGGAAACCCGTACGGTACTCAGGTCGGTAAAATCGACCTGATCCACACTGGTATTGGTACCGTTGAGCGTCAGCAGGCGCTTGTCGGGCTGAAATTCGTGTTCGGTAAAATCTTCAATGGCGGTAACATTGCTCCAGCTGGCGCCCTGGACCGAGCCAAAGCCCGTGCGGGCAACACCGATGTCTTCCAGCGCCGTACCCTGATTTTCATTGAGCGAAAACCAGGAGCGCAGCCCCGGCGTTTGGGCTTGCACACCGGTTGCAGCGTGCAGCTGAATTTGATCCAGGGTTAGCAAGGTGTCGTAGAAAGCAACTTCATCGATCAGGCCACTGAAAAACCGGTCGTTGTTACCACCGGAATTGCGTGCACCAAGTTGCCAGGCCGCGGGGTTCTGATATACGTTAAATGGAACTGTGAGCCAAGCACCGGCTGCTGCACCATTTTTAAATAAAACCATTGTACCGGAGGAAGTTTCAGACCAGAGTACCAAATGCTGATAGCCTGTACCCAGGGAGCCGAAATCATGCACCTCCGTTCCCAATTTTAAGTATATCGAACCATTGAGTACATATAATTCAAAATCGCCCGATTGCCTGGACAACAGCGTCCGCGGGGCGGGCGTAACTTCAAAATTATTGACGCGCAGCTCAACCGACCAGTAGGGAGCGCCCAAAAGAATGGAATCGGTCAGCAGCGCAGATTGCTCCTGCGCAGCGTTAAATTCCAGTGCATAATTGTTGTACACTTTTTTCGACGGCGTAGCCGTAAACGTAGCGCCGTCGCCGTAATTGATCCCTTCGATCTTGTAAAAACCGGAGGCATCCGTCACGGCGCCATTCACCACGTCGGGTCGATCATTCGCCCATTCCGCGCCGCAGAGGTAGGTGGTGAGCCGGTTTGGCGAAATATCGTAGGCTTTGGAGCCGATACCTTCGTCAAATTTCCAGTACGCCACCAGGCCATCGTAATCGGAGTTGACCGTACGGTTTTTATACTGGTTGATCTCCGTTTGTGAAAGTTGGCGATCGAAAATCCGGACATCATCCAGTGTTCCATTAAACTCTCCGATATACAAGGGTTCATCCGGAACCGGAATGTAGGCGGCCGGGCGGCTTTGTACCAGTGTGCCATCCACATAAAACAGGACGGACGCTCCGTTGAAGGCGACAGCCACGTGGTGCCAGCCATCCGGGTCAGTGGGCAGCGCATAGATCATATAGGCATAACCGGGATTCCCATCCCCTACCCCCAGACTGATCGCTTTTTGCCCATTCGAACTGCTGCCCATAATCCACCAGCCCTGTATTTTAGCAAAGTCGGCTTTCCGAAGGAAGGGTTTATTTACCGGGTTGTCGCCTTGTTTGACCCAGCAACTGACCGTCCAGGCCATCGAATTCAACGCGGAATCGGGCTCGACAAAAGATTTGTCATCGTCTGTAAAAGTCAATGCTTTTCCGAGTGTGGGAGTAAGCGTGATGGCGGCATCCACCACGGGGTTGCCACTGAGTGTTCTGACTTGCCCGGTAACAACGCCGTTGGGATTCAAAAAGCCCAAACTGTTGCCGCGAAAGCCCTCCCCGGCCGGATTCACACCGGCTATTTCATAGGTGTAAAACACGCCGGCCTGCACATTGAAGTCGATGTACTTGCGGATTTCCTTATCCACATGATCGATAAAAGCGCCGTCGCGGTAAATATTAAAACCGCCTTCGGAGGACGGGCTCAGCGCATCCACAACCCAGTTCACCTCAATACGATCTTTCAGATCGCCTTCGGAAGCAAACACCAACGGCGCGGAAGGCGGCAGCAGGAAGCGGCTGTAAAAACCGGCAGCGCCCTGAAAGGACCCGAAAAAGCCGCCGATGAATGGTTCGCCCAACGAACCTGTGAGGTTGTACTTACTGTTTATGGCATTGGTCAAACTACCGTAATTGCCGGAAACTGATCCGGAATATGAATCGGTTGTTGAGACCGTCCCATTGCTGCAGTTGACATTTTGAGCCTGCAAGGGTAGCCCCAAACACCCCATGCCCAACAGGAGCAGGAATACTCGAATATGCTGGTTCATAATTTTTATTTTTTATGGTGGATAAATGAATGTGTGTGCATACGCCGGTAAACTACCGGACATATACCTCTACATTACCCACAGCAATTCGCTCCCCTGCTTCATTAACCGCAGAGGTAAAATAAACGCCAACGCTGTTGCCGGTAAAATTGCTCAGTATCATCTCCCCGTGAAAGGGGAAGAAGGTTCCAACACCATTGGCACTCCATCTTAGAGACTCGTCATTCCCCAGCGAAAAACCTGCGAAAATTGACTCATTATCCCAAAAATCTGCCCCCCAGGCAATTACCGTAAACTCCACTTTGACCTGGCTATGTGGAATACCAGTCAGGTCATAAGTTTTACGCATCTTACCGTTAGCCGTCGGTGCCTGGTAGTATCCCTGATTGAGTGCATTATTGGCCAGGTTCCCGATTTCAAAAAGTTTTTGGCTAAACAAATCGCCGGTAACCGGCACCCAGCCATTCCGGTCGCCATTTTCAAAATCATCCGTTTCGACCAGCACCCAGTCACGGTTGCCATTGTACACAACGGCCCCGCCTTTGCTCAGGTTGACATTCCCCGGCGTACCGGCATTCCCGACCGTCAGCTCGCCGCTTACCGATTGGTTCCCGGTGACGGCGACATTGTTGGCAGTGACTTCCAGTTTTTCAACATTGTTCACGAAAACGGACAGCTCGCCGTCGGCAGTGGAAAACAGGCCGCTGTCCTTGTCGTTGTCGAACGCGAAGCCGTTGTTCGAGTCGCCATTGGCGCCGGGAGCACCGCTGCGCGCCAGCACACCGCCAGTGACCAGCAGGGTATGCGTGGGCGAAACAGCCGAGCCGCCGACAACCAGTTTGCCGGACGTGGCAATTTCATCCGCCTTCACCAGGCCCGCGCTGGGAAACTGGTTGGATTGCCCGATGAGCGACAAGGCATACGGCGCCGAGGTAAGCCGCAAACGGGGCGACAGTTCCGGCGTGCTGCCAATTTTCACACCGAGGTAGTACACTTCGTTAAACGAAACATTGAGCGGATTGGCAGAACCAAGCAGCACGGAGTATATGCCGCTGCTGACTTCCACATCGGTTTGGGTCTCGGACCAAATTGCAGTCCCGCCCTGCTCGACATTGTATAAGTTGAACGTGATGGAATATTCGCCATCGTCCACGGCAACGCCGTTTGATTTTTTTAGTATGCCCTGAAAGCTAAGTGTAGCCTGGGCGGACAATTCGCCGGCATAAACCAGAAAACAAAAAAGTGAGATGCTGAAAATGCGCAGTGTCTTCATCGTTAAGATGTTTAAAAGTGAAGTAGTGATAAAAAAATCCAGAACCGGAAGGAGGAGAGATTTGCCCTGAAAAACCGGGCGTATCGTTGCACGGCTCAAAGATGGAAGCACTGGCAAAAAGGCCTTCGCACTATTGTAACAAATAGGTGGACTATTGTAACAGGCGTTACAAACCGCTAATTTTCAGAGCATTAAAAATATTTGGAGTCCAAGTGAAGGGGTGACTTGCAGTCTACTGTCGTCAACTTAAGATATTTGGGTGGGTGTACACTTTTGACTTTTCAAATTAGACTTTAGACTTTTGACTTAAAAGGAACTTCCCGAACTGATATTGCTCTTAAAAAAGTCAAAAGTTCAATTTGAAAAGTCAAATTTGAAAAGTGTCCACCTCCTCTGATTTCTTAAATTGACGACATTAGACTGGCAGTCACCCCCTCACTATCAAGGCACTATTGTAACAAATAGGTGGACCATTGTAACAGGTGTTACAAACCGCAAACTTTCAGAGCATTAAAAATATTGGGAGTCCAAGCGAAGGGGTGACTTGCAGTCACCCCTTCGCTATCAAGGCACCGCCTTACTACCAGCCCGAAAGGAAAACAGGAGAAATCTGTTGGATCGTGTTAAATGGCTCCTAATCCGGTCTTGCCTCACTCGGTGCCACCCCAAACTCCTCCGAAAATACCCGGCTGAAATACTTGGGATCGTCAAAGCCCACGGCATAGGCAACTTCGGAAACGTTCAGTTCCGGTTGGTTCAGCAAGCGGCGGGCATTTTGAAGGCGAACGACCCGGATGTAGAGCGCTGTGGAACGACCGGTCAGCGCCTTGATCTTGCGATGCAATTGCATCCGGCTCATGGCCATTTGCCGGCAAATGGTGTCAATGGAAAGATCGGAATTGGACAGGTCCTCTTCAATTAGTTGGCGCAACCGGAGCAGGAAGGCATCTTCCGGTTGGGTATCCGGATCGGGAGCGCTGTCTGCCGAAACCTCCAGGTTGCGATACCGTTCCTGCAGCCGCCGCCGCGATTCAAGCAGATTTTCTACCCGAACGAGTAATTCTTCCTGGTGGAACGGTTTGGCCATGTAGGCATCGGCGCCGCGCTTCAGCCCGGTAATCCGGTCTTCCACCGTAGCCCTGGCCGTCAGCAGGATGAGCGGAATATGGCTGGTTCGGGCGTCGTTTTTGAGGAGATCGCACACCTCAAAACCGTCTTTTTCGGGCATCATCACATCGCTGATGATGATATCGGGGACCAATGCAAGCGCTTTTTCGATCCCGAGTTGCCCGTTGACCGCCGTTTCAATCCGGTATTGCGCCTCCAGGCAACGAATCAAGTAGGTAAGCACGTCCGGATTGTCTTCCACCAGGAGGAGCAGGGGTAAGTCTTCCTGGTGCAGTGCCGGAACAGCCGTTTTGTTTATTTCGATTTGATGCGCCAATGCATGCCTTTCGGGCAGTATCTCCTCAACGCCGTTGGTATTTTCGAGCGGCGCTTCCCTGCGAATCGGCAGGTATATGGTAAATATGCTGCCGGCGCCCGGTGTACTGGCAGCCGTTATGATTCCTTCAAAAAGCCGGACTAATTCGCGGGTAAGCGCCAACCCGATCCCAGTCCCCTCGCGCTTGCGGGTACTGGAATTATCGGCCTGGTAAAAGCGATCAAAAATATACGGCAGTTGCTCCGGGGGAATGCCGATTCCGGTATCCCGCACGGCAACAACAAGCCGCTGCGGGCTTTCGCTTTCCCGGGCCTCCTCAGCATCCACATCGAGCAGCACTTCCACCGTGCCGCCGCCGGGTGTAAATTTTATGGCATTGGAAAGCAGGTTTGAAATGATCTGTTGCAGCTTCCCGGGGTCGTAATCCATGATAATGGAATCAGAACTGCTGCGCAGCCGCAACTGAATCCCTTTTTCAGTTGCCAAAGAATGAAACGACTCCGCTACATACCGGATGAAATGTTCCACATTGCCCTGCACCAGGTTTACCGGCAATTGCCGGGCTTCGAGTTTGGACAGGTCCAGCATTTGGTTGATCAGGGTGAGCAGGTTCCGGCTGTTCCTTCGAATCAGGCCCAGACCAGTATCCTCCTGAAACCCGGCGCGTTGTGCCAATTGATCGGTTATCCCGAGAATAACGGTAAGGGGCGTTCGGAATTCATGGGTTATGTTGGCATACAACCTGTTTTTAAATTGATCCAGTTCTTTAAGATTCCGGGCTTCTTCCTGTTTGAGTTCCAGTTGGGTTTTCAGGATCAGGCGGTTTTTCAAAAAGGAATAGATCACATACGCAGCCCAGGCAAACAGTAGCAAATAAGCCAGGTAAGCCCACCAGGTTTTCCACCAGGGCGGGTGCACCACCACATCGACAGCCAATTCATGCAGATGCCAGCCGCCCTTGCCGTCACTGGCCTTGACCCGGAAAACATAGCTGCCCGGCGGCAGGCTGCTGAATCGGGTAAAATTGAATTTGGATGGCTCCGACCAGCGTTCGTCATAGCCGTCCATTTTGAAACTGTACCTGGTTTCTTTGGGACTGGCATAGTCCGTCAGTGCATATTCAAACTGGAACGACTTATCCCAGCGGTACAAATGAATTTGCGGCCGAAGCGAGAAATTATGTTCCCGGAGCAGCGTATCACGCCGTTCATCCACACGCTCAAATGCCGTAAGTACAAGGCGGACCGCTTCGTTTTTTTGTTGATACACCTGCATGATGGCTTCCGGGAAAAAAGCGTTGATCCCACGGGGGCCGCCGAAAAACATTCGACCGTCTTTTGCCTTAAAAAAAGACATCCGGTTAAACTCGTTATAAGTCAGTCCGTCCTCCTTGAAAAAATTGACAAAAGACTGGCTCGGAATGTGAAACCGGGAGAGGCCGTGGTTGGTGCTGAGCCAAAGGCAGGAATCGCCTTCGGTCAGTATGCCGCAAATAAAATTGTCCGGCAAACCCTCATTTGTAGTAAAGCACCGGGCTTTATTTGTTGCCGGATTAAAACGGATCAGCCCGGCATCCGTTCCCAGCCACAGGTTCCGCTGTTGGTCTTCTTCAATCGCCAATATCCTGGCAACCGGTATTCCCCAATCAACCGGCAAATGTTGTTTCATTTGCTTGCGGTCGGGTGCATACTCGAACAACACCCCGCGGTAGCCAATCCAAAGTTTTTTACTGTGCCGGCCTGCATGCATCGATTCCGATTCAAAACGCGCTTTTTGCGGCAAATCGAGTTCCAGGGTCCAGCCGGATTGATCGTTCAGATAGTACAGGCTATGGTGGTAAACCCACCATAACCGCCCGCGATTATCCATAGCGAAGATGCCCGTATCATCGCTGGCTGTAGACCGGTCTCCTGGAACTGATTTTATGCTTCCGGACGCAGGATCCAGTAATTGCCCGCTATTCAGCCAAATACCCTGCGGATCCGTGACCATACCGAAGGGCACTTGATTGCGGGAAATAACCGCCAGTTCTTTCTTCGACTCCGGGTCAAGTGTGGCTATTCCGCCATAATAAGCGGCAAAAATTTTCCCGTGAGTATCCTCGGAAATGCCCCGAAAACTGTAGTAAATATCCTTTCCGGTTTTATCGAAAAAATAGGTGTCGAAGGGATATGGTTGTGGGTTGATTTTTAAAATCCCGATCCGGGTTTCAACCCAGATTACACCGGAACGATCGCGAAACAAGGCCAAAAGATCACAGTGATAGGGAATTGTCCGTTTTAACGCATCCTGAAAATCATACAACGTATCTTTTGCTGCCTCATAATAGAACAAGCCTCTGTCGTTCCCGCAAATCCATATGTTCCCGTCCGCATCTAAAATAAAATTGTTTACCTGCGCCTTTTGTTGTTTCAAATGCCGGGTCGCCGGATGCTCCCGGGCAACCGTCAGGTGTACATCCAGGATAAACAGTTCGTCTTTATTCAAAAGCACCGGTGTTCCAGCCGGATCAAATTGAATTCCCACGTATTGCGCCTGCGGATGCATGGCAGCCTGCGCCAGCAACCCGCCCCGGGCATTCCATTTAAAGATTGAATCGGATTTGACCAGATACTGGTTTCCGGATGAATCGACCGTATGATAGCGGTAATGGTCCAGGTGCAAACCAGACAGAATCGGATACTGCGTCAACGAATTATCCTTAAAAACCATCCCGTTTATTATCCCCGGCTTTTGTTCGGACTGGGTCAACAGGTAATACGTATTGCGCCATCGGGCATTTGTCAGGCCAAGTATCCGGTAGTTATCATCCCCATTCCCGGTGTTTTGTTGAAAAGACTGCCAATGGCCGGTAGCCGGATTGAGGATAAACACAAACTGTTCACCGGTTAAAAAAAGCAGAGAATCCTGGTAAATGCCCCGCAAACCGATCAGCCGGTCCGTACTGCCGGGCAAGGTCGCCGGCCGGGGTGGGTAGGTCCAAAAGTTTCGGCCGTCGAAGCGATAAAGTTTGTTTGATTTCAGGAACCAGATCAAGCCTCTGCTGTCCTGTACGATCCCGGCGCCAAGACCGCTCACCCAGCCTATCCGGCGTGTAAAACTCAAACGCGGCCTTTTGACCTGAAGCGAAGCCTGCACACAAAAAGAGCGCTAAAAAGCCGGCGAATGCTTTTTGCATAATTGAGTTTTGATTAATGGCAACTGCCTGTCCTATTAATGCTATTTCCGTAGTATGTTATCAGTGATTTGTAAATCCTGTTGGAAAAAAGGGTAAAGCAGCGTGCCAATAAGAAATCCGTTAATAAGGATTAAGTGCTTGTCGGGCAAAGATCGAAAATCATACCGCATTTGCACGTTACCAGCGTTCACACGCCGGAGAAACAATTGTCAAATTGGATCCGGCTCAATTCGAATTACACGCAATTGAATTTATAACCAATCTTCTAATGCTTAAAACCTTTAATTCAATGAGAATTTCGCTGTTTTACCTGGCCATTTTTGCACTTTGTTCCATTCAGGCCTGCAAAAAGCAATCCTGCATCAGCGGTACCGTACTTGACGCCAAAACCGGGCTACCTATTCCTGACGCAACCGTCATTTTGGTGCAACAGTATTCCGGGTCCTCGGCCACCCTGACCTCCCATTTGTCTACCGATTCAACGGGCAGTTTCTATTACATGGCAGACGACAAAACCGAAAACGGTATCTCCATCAAAGGGATCAGCAAGCATGGCTATGCCGCTACGAACGCCGCCGAAATCAGGGAAGAAGACGACTGCCGGGAAACCACCGTCCGGTTGGAACCGCTCGAGGGCAGGCTGGTACTTACACTGACCAATGAATCGGGGACAACCGATCCGGTTTACGTTCAACTATTTAATCAATGTCAGGAGTTAAGCGGCGTTTTTGACGGCATTTCCACGACCGACCCTTACCCTTTGCTGCTTCAACCGGGCGAGAGCCGGGTCGACACCTTGCTGCGCTGTCTTGCCGACTCTTCGTCGATCCGTTGGAAATTTGCCGAAAATGCGCCCTGGGCCGGCACGAATGCCTTCTTTGCAGAAACGACCGACCCGGTATCTTTTCACCTTAAATATTAAACGCGGACTATCCGGAGGCCGGGAGGCGCTGTGTAATAATTGCGGCAATTCATTGGTGCGTCGGCGAGCAAGCGATTAGTTTTGCCTGAAGAACAATTTCAGACCAAGTATTATTATGAAAAAATACCTCCTGCTCGCCTTGTTCGGCGCCTTCCTGCTTCCTTCGATTTCTTTTCAGCAAACCCTGCGAACGATAAAATCGCCCGGCAACATCAGCACCATCACCGTCGGCCTGAACAAATCCGGCGAGATTTTTTACAAAATAAGCTACCGCGGCAAAACGGCCGTCAACTGGTCACGCCTCGGCCTGACAACCAAAGGCCTTGATTTGAGCAAGGGATTTCGACTACGCGATGCCACCGCCAGCAAGCACGACAGTAGCTGGAAACCGGTTTGGGGCGAAGTGGATAATATCCGCGATAACTACACCGAGCTGGAATACGGCCTGGAAAACGAAGCCGGCCACCGTATGACCCTGCGTTTCAAAGCCTACGACGAAGGGGTGGGCTTTCGGTATGAGCTGCCCGAACAGCCCGGCCTGCAAACCATTCAGGTCACCGACGAACTGTCGGAATTTCAAATGACCGGTGACCACACCGCCTGGTGGATTCCCGGCGATTTCGATTCCAACGAGCACGTGTATTCCACCAGCGCCATCAGTGCCATCGACTGCACACCTTATAATAAGGAACACGCCATATTTACCCAGCACATCGTAAAAATGAAAAATGTGCAAACCCCCATCGCCATGCGCGCGGCCAGTGGCCTGCATATTGCCTTGGCCGAAGCGGGACTGGCCGATTTTGGAGCGTTGCATCTGGAAACCGACACTGAAAACCTCAAATTCAAAGCCTTCCTGATCCCCTCCCCGGATTCGACGATAAAGAGTACGAACACCCTCCCCTTCCATTCGCCCTGGCGTGCTGTTTTACTAAGCAAAGACGCCGCAGGTATTTTGGAATCCAAATTAATTTTAAACCTCAACGAGCCGTCAAAAATCGAAGATCCCTCCTGGATCAAACCGCAGAAATACGTGGGCATCTGGTGGGAAATGCACGTCGGCAAAGCCTCCTGGGAATACCTGGATGCCGAGGGTAAACCCAACGGGCGCCACGGCGCCACCACCGAAAATACGAAACGCTACATCGACTTCGCTGCGAAATACGGCTTCGACGGCGTACTGGTGGAAGGCTGGAATGTCGGCTGGGAAGGCTGGTTTGGCCAATGGAAAGACGAGGTATTCGACTTTGCCAAACCTTACCCCGACTACGACATCGACGCGCTCAGCCGCTACGCCCGGGAAAAAGGCGTGCGCCTCATCATGCACCATGAAACCTCGTCGGCTGTCACCAGCTACGAACGGCAGATGGACGAGGCCTATGCGTTTATGAAAAAACACAACATGAACACGGTAAAAACCGGCTACGTCGGCAAAATCATCCCGCGCGGCGAATGGCACGACGGCCAATGGATGAACAACCACTACCTGCGCGTCGCTGAACGCACCGCCCAAAATAAAATCATGGTAAACATGCACGAAGCCGTGCGCCCCAGCGGCCTGCACCGTACCTGGCCCAACTGGCTGGCATGCGAGGCAGCCCGTGGCCAGGAATTCAATGCCTGGAGTGCCGGCAACCCGCCCGAGCACGAGTGCATCCTGCCCTTCACCCGCATCCTTGGCGGCCCGATGGACTATACGCCCGGCATTTTCGAGGTGCGCATGAACAGCTACAACCCGGAAAAAACCGAGGTGGTGCACACCACGGTAGCCAAACAACTGGCCCTCTACGTCACCCTGTACAGCCCGCTGCAAATGGCTGCCGATCTGCCTGAAAATTATGAAAAGCGGTTGGACGTATTCCAGTTCATCCGCGATGTGCCGGTGGATTGGTCGGACACCCGCGTTTTGAATGCGGAAATTGGTGATTACATTACTCTCGCCCGGCGGGAAAAGGGTTCTGAAGACTGGTTTTTAGGCAGCATTACCGACGAAAACCCGCGCAGTTTTTCCATAAAACTCGACTTTTTGCCGGCAGGTAAAACCTACGAAGCCACCATTTATTCAGATGGAAAAGGAGCACATTGGAAAGACAATCCCTACCCGGTTGATATTGTTAAACGCCAGGTAAAACGGGGCGACCAGTTTACAATCAACCTGGCCGCTGGCGGCGGCTGTGCGATTGCCATTAAACAGCAATAATTTTCAGCGCGCATCAAACGCCTGCATCTCCACCCGGTAAACCAACTGGTTCCGCAAGGGCTCCGGCATTAAATCGTAGACAATTTGGCAGGTTACATTTCGCTTTTCGGCAGGCGCCATCGGCCCTTGGTTATTTTGTGTGACCGGGGCATCCGGCAGTTCGGGATTTACCAGGCGGGCATAATACAAGCGCTGGTCTTTCCCATACAACAACACCAACAGCCTTGGGTGGTAGGCCTGTACATTCAACGGGTTTTCCAAAGTTGCCTGCACCTGCACCAGTTTTGCCACGGACCCCGACGCATCCGTACTGTCCGGGAAACGCACATTCGTACTGTTGAACACAGTGGCAATCAAAATAGGTCCTCCCGGTTGCTGGATGGCGCCGGCGCCGGTTACACGACACTGGGCGGGCATACCTGCAATGCGGCTCAGGGGTACCGCAGCAAAAAACGCAGTAGCGCCCCTCGGAGGCACAGCATCGGAAAAGGCGCGGATAATCAGTGCCGTATCGCCCTGAATAGCCAGCGCATTACCGGTCGAATCGATCAGTTGCGCTTTTAACCAGATTTTTTGCCAAAACGGCGACTGGTTGTCCACAATGCCCACGATACAAAAGTGATCATCACTGGTGTAGTAGTGCACATCCCGAAATCCTGTAGTCAGGGTGTCTGTGTTTACCGGCAGTTTATCAACCAAAAAAGTATCGGCGGCAAGAGTATAATCCGCTGGTCCCGGTTGCGCGTTGTTTTTTTCATCGGCAGAACCGGCACAGGTTATTCCCCAGAAGGCAGAGCCTAAAAGCAGCCATAAAAAAAGCACGTTATGACGCATCGATATTTGCTGTTTAGTACAAAACGAAAAGGCCGCAAAGTTCAGTAAAAACCGGCCGGCTCCGGTAAAATTTATCTGTCCGATTACCTTTGCAGCATATTTTTCAAAAAACAAGAAAAACAGCACGTGAAATACCTCATTACAGGTTTGGGAAATATCGGCTATGAATACGAAAACACCCGGCACAATATCGGTTTTAAAGCCGTGGAAATGCTGTGCGGACAGCTGAACGGAAAATGGCGTGCCGATCATCATGGCGACCTGGCCGACGTAAAATTCAAAGGACGTACCCTGGTACTGCTGAAACCCGGAACCTACATGAATTTGAGCGGCAAAGCCGTGCGCTACTGGCTGCAAAAGGAAAAAATCCCTGTGGAAAACAGCCTGATCATCTGCGACGACATCAACCTGCCGTTCGGCAAACTCCGGCTCCGGCCAAAGGGTTCGGACGGCGGCCACAACGGCCTCAAGGATATCCAGGCGCAACTTGGCACCGACGCCTACCCCCGGCTGCGCATCGGCGTTGGCAACGACTTCGGTCCCGGCCGGCAGGTGCGATACGTACTCGGGGAATGGACGGAAGACGAAGCTGCGGAGCTTACGATCATCCTGGAAAAAGTAGCCGAGGGCATTAAAGCATTCACCACCATCGGCATTGCGCGCGCCATGAATACATTAGGCAAACAATGAGGCCATCAGTCCAAACTTTCCACCCACTGCTTTAATTCCGGTTTGAAGGCATCTGTTGAATAGACACCCTGGCGTAGCCCGGTGGTCCGGCTCAACTGGCGGATACCGGTATCCAGGTCGATCGCCTGTTGGGTCTGGCTGATAAAAAACTGCTGTTCGGCAAGGGTTTTGGCGAGGTACTCCTGCTCGGTTTGCCCGGGTGTCGGGATCAGTATGGCCTTTTTATTCAAGCCCGCCAAATCCATAATGCTGCTATACCCGGAGCGGCAAACCAGTACCTTGCTGGACATTAGTACGTTGTTCAGATCCCGGGTTGTCAGGTAGGAAACCACCTCCACATCGTCGGCGGCGTAATAGTGCTTTTTTGACTGGGTCTGGCCCTGGACAATGATAAATTTGTGCGGCATTTCCATGGCTTGTTCGAGCAGCAACTGCTCCAGAATGCTGCGCTGGGGTTCGGGGCCCGAAAGCACAACCGCCACATCGTACTCCGCTTCCATTTCATAATGTTGCATACGGGTCAGAATACCGATGTAGCGCACGTCCGGATGCACAGGTTCGCCGTGCGAAAGCACCCCGGCCAGCCCCGGGGGCGCTTCAACGTCCGGAACCCAAACGGCATCGAATTTATTGAGTGCCAGACGCAAAACGCTGTTGGCCGGCCAGCCGATCAGTTTGAAGGGTAGTTGCACATGCAACTGATGGCTAATCAGCACACTGCTCACTTTTTTACAAAAACAGCCGTAGCGGTTGTCCGACAAAATCCCCTGAATGCCGTGCGTACGAACCAGTTGGGCAACGGCCTGGTTTTCGCGGCGGATCGCCCAGATTATACGCGGGAGTTGCCGCCCGATGTTCCAAACCATGTTAGCCGATTGGTAGCGGATGCGGTACGAGGGCAATTCGAACGTGGTCAGGTGTGGAAATTCAGCCCGAAGCAAATGCAACGCCACCCCGTCGGATGCCAACATCACTTCAACCCCCATCTGTTCCAGTTCCTGGATCAATGGGATACAGCGTGTGACATGACCAAGCCCCCAATTCAACGGCGCAACAAGAATTCGTTTCAAAACAAGATAAAAATTAGCCAGCCGATCAGACGATCGCAACAATTTTAGGTAAAGCCGGGCGTTTGGGCTACATTCGCCTTTGTAAAAGTAAACAGGATTTTGGCTATGAAAAGAATTAATTGGACCCGCGTTTTATTTCTCTGCCTGGTTGCCGGCATGTTTCTGTTGGAAAGTTGCCGCCTTTTTAAACCGAAATGCGATTGCCCGCATTTTTGAAAAAACTTCCCGGATTCTCATTTACCCATTCGGCCACCTATGACCAAAGTCAGGTGGCAAGCTGCGTTGTATCCTGACGCTCGAAAGGAGGTTGCTATACCTTTGCAACCTTGTGAATGCTACACTTCAATCATTGGCTGAAGCACTGGAATCCATCCAGTCCGACATGTACGGCGCGGAACAGCGCTGGCAACCTTTTTTAGAAAAAATCCACCCGGGTCAGCGCGCCAGTGCCCTGAATCTGTTGCACTATCTGACGTTGCGTTGCTCGGACTTGCGGAATATTCAAGACGACCTTCACCAGGCCGGCCTTTCCTCGCTGGCCAGTTCGGAGAGCCATATTCTTTGCCAGATTCAGGCCATCCTGGAACGCCTGGGCCAACCCGCACCCACCACCGCCCCACCTTGCGACTACCGGGGCGCCTCGCGGTTGTTGCAACACCGGGCCAACACATTGTTTGGCCCCAAAGTAAATCCACACATTCCCCACCTGATGGTCACGTTTGAAAATACCCTTGCCACCGACTATGGCCGGGTCAAATCACTCGTGCAGGCCGGGATGAACGTGGCGCGGATCAATTGCGCACACGATGACCCCGAAGTGTGGAAGGGCATGATCAACAAAATCCGAAAAGCGACCCGGGCAACCGGGCACCCCTGCAAAGTGTACATGGACCTTGCAGGTCCCAAAATCCGGACCACCTTGTTGGGGAAAGGGCGCAAGGAGGGCTTGTTGAAGTTGAAGGAGCGCAACCGGTTTTGGTTGTGTGAGGCCGATGCCGATTTTAAAAAAACGGAAAAAGTAGTTGGGTGCACCCTGCCGGGTATAATTCCGGACCTGAAGCCCGGCGAACGGGTATTGTTTGACGATGGTCTTTTCGAGGCCGTTGTTGAAGAAACAAACGGCAGCAAAGCCGCGCTCCGAATGACCCGTGTGTCGGCCGCCAAACCGCGGCTCAAGCCGGAAAAAGGGATAAACTTTCCGGATACCGACCTGAAAGTGCAGAGCCTGACGGCCTTTGATAAATCCGTCATTCCATTTGTAAAGGAAAATGCCGACCTGGTGGGCTTCTCCTTTGTACGGCAACCCGCCGATGTGCTGGAATTGCAGGAATTACTCCGCCAGGAGACGGGCAAACCGCTACCGCTTATCCTGAAAATTGAGACGTTTGAGGCTGTTCAAAATCTGCCAGCCTTGCTTTTGCAGGGTATGCATGAATCCGTATTTGGTGTCATGATCGCCCGGGGCGACCTGGCCGTGGAAATTGGCTTTGAACGGCTTAGTGAAATTCAGGAAGAGATTTTATGGATTTGCGAAGCGGCTCATGTGCCGGTGGTTTGGGCAACCCAGGTACTGGAATCACTAAACAAAAACGGCATCGCCACCCGCTCGGAGGTAACCGATGCCGCCCTTGCAGCCCATGCAGAATGTGTAATGTTGAACAAAGGCAAACACCTGCTTGCCGTTTTGGCTTCACTGCGTGATATTTTACACCGCAGCGGTGGGCACCACGTAAAGAAGCGGTATATTTTCAGACCACTGGCCATCGCGGAACGCTATATGCGCACCCCTCCGGTTTTGTCAAATTAATTCAAGCGGATTTCATCGTCGTTGCCCACAAAAAACCGGTATTCTGAAAGCTGATAATCGGAATGCGGGATGATCCGGATCCACTTGTTGTACTTCCAAAACCACTTCATCCGGGTGCTGTTCAGGCCCTTCCGCAGATAGGCATCGATGTAGGGATGCACCCGCAGGAACAAGTCGCCTTTGGGCCTCGACTGCATGACAAACTCCAGGTCGCGTTCAATTTCATCGGTCAGCAAAATCGTGGCGTTCACCTTCCCGGTTCCCCCGCAAGACGGGCACACTTCGGCCGTATCCACTTCCACTTCCGGGCGGGCGCGTTCGCGGGTAATTTGCATCAGCCCGAATTTGGACAAGGGTAAAATCGTGTGTTGCGAACGGTCGGAGCGCATAAATCCTTCCATAGCCTTGCAGCTGGCGCTTGTGATCAGCATTGCGCATATCGATAAAATCGACAATAATGAGGCCGCCGATATCCCGCAGGCGAATTTGGCGGGCAATTTCTTCAGCGGCTTCCAGATTGACCCGCAGGATGGTTTGATCCACATCGCCGGAGGTCATTTTATGGCCGCTGTTTACATCAATGACGTGCATCGCCTCCGTTTTTTCAATCACGACATAGGCGCCGCTGGCCATAGTCGATGTTTTCCCAAACGAGGCTTTAATCTGGCGGGTTACCCCAAAAGCATCAAAAATCGGCTTATTGCTCGTGTAATGTTGTACGATCCCCACTTGTTCGGGGCTGATCGATTGCAGGTAGGAACGGATATCGTTGTACAAGTCTTTATCATTGACAACAATCCGCCCGAACGAATCGGTCAGCAAATCACGCAAAACGCTCGTCGGCTTGTCGAGCTCGCTTAACAGTTTAGCCGGTGGGATCACAGATTTCAATTGCCGGAATATCTCCTCCCAACGGCCCAGCAATTGCATCATTTCTTCGTGCAGTTCCTGGACTTTTTTACCGTCGGCAGCGGTACGCATGATCAGACCGAAGTGTTTGGGTCGGATACTTTCCGCCAATGTGTGCAGCCGTTTACGCTCTTCCGTGCTGCTGATTTTCTTCGAAACGGTCACAACTTCCGAAAAGGGAGAAAGCACCATGTACCGGCCGGGAAGGTTAAGTTCGCAGGATAACCGTGGGCCTTTGGTGGAAATGGGCTCCTTCAAAATTTGAACCAGTACCGGGTAACGTTTATTAAGTACCTGGTCAATTTTACCCGATTTAACAATTTCTTCTTCGTATTTGAAATTGTCGAGTTTATGGGTGTTGATGCTGCCGTTCATGACGCCGTTAGTCCACTTAGCAACAGAGCGCAGCTTTGGCCCAAGGTCGGTGTAGTGTAGAAAAGCGTCTTTACGATGCCCGATGTCAATGAACGCAGCGTTCAAGCCCGGCATCATTTTCCGGATTTTACCAATCAGGATATCTCCGACGGTAAAATTGTTATTTGTTTTTTGATGGTGGAGTTCAACAAGTTTGTCGTTCTCCAGTAATGCCATTTCCACACCGGTAGTTGTAGCATTGATAATGAGTTCTTTTTCCACGATGGATGAAGTGGTTTTCAACAGGTCCTTACGGCTGGAATACTCCTTTAGTACAGAAAATACGTCCGAAGCTATCCGAAAGCAATAATCGGCAAGCAGTCACATTTACTTTTACTTGAGGGCTAACGTTCCTTCAGGACAATTGGCATTGGCAAGGGGCTGGCAGCTTCGTGGGTAATCAGCGGCGCGCATTGGATCGGGTAATTCCAAAGGATTCACACGGCTGGAAAAGCGGGTTTGCCCATCAGGAGGACTGCTAATAATAACCCGAAAAATCCTTTGACGTGCTTGTTTAAGTTTTAGAAAAGATATGACCGGGGTAAGGCAAAACCCCGGTTACCCGATTATATCTTTTCATAAAAAAATGACAGCAAGTCAAAAAAGGAAGCTGCATCAAAAGGGGTCATTTGATACAGCTTCCCGGATTGGACGGCCTCATCGACACAGACTCAAACCGTTCGGATATCCCCAAGAAAAAGGCGTAGTGCCTGGATCTCAGGCACTACCGATTTTTCTTCTTATGTCGATTCTTACGCAGACGCTTTTTACGTTTGTGCGTGGCGATTTTGTGACGTTTGCGTTTTTTTCCGCAAGGCATACGCTATTGAAATTATGAGTTATTAGTTATGGTTCGTAAAAACCCGAAATACGGGTATTCAATTTTATTTATTGTGCCTGGCAGCGTGCTGCATAAGCGGCTGCCTGGGTTTTGTTGCCTGCTTCTTCGTAAGCCCTGGCCAGCAGACAAGGCGTATTAGGGTTTTCTGGGTCTAAAAGCATTGCCTTTTCGAGCCGTTGAATGGCTCTTTCCCATTGCCCGGTTTTTATAGCCAGGCGCCCTAATGCATTATACACTGCTGCGTTTTCCGGGTATTTGCTTTCCAGTTCACGCAGCAGCAAAACGGCTTTCATAGGGTTGTCTTTTGGTGGGTATTCAGCATAAACTAAGGCCAGGTTTACCCGGTGTTCTACGTGTTCCGGGCGGAGTGAAATGGCACTTTCAAAGGCTTTAATTGCATGGTCGCCACAAAAAGCCCGCAAAACGGCATTTTGTTCTGCCCGCAGGGCGTTGTAAAACGTGGCGCCTGCGACCGACCAGGCAGTATCGGTATTTTCCAGTTCGGCGACTTGTTCTGCCAGGCCGCCCGCCACTGGAATCTGGCCTTGCTGGTACCACCACCCGGACATTTTTTTCAAGGCGGCAATACGGTCGGTATCCGATTCAGCTGCTGCCAACGTCTGCTCAAATGCATCCAGGGCCGAAATTTGCGTAGCCGTCAAATGCGCTCTGGCTTCATTTTGCAACTGCTCCAAGCTTGTACGCTCTCCCTGCAAGGCTCGTGATCGCTCCACTTTTTTTTGCGTGGAAGGTGTTGTTGAAAAGCCCAAATACAGGGCCAGAAACAAAAGCAAGGCGGCAAACAGTGTCAGATATTGCGCTCTATTCAGCATGACATTATTGCTTCAACTGTTGGGGTCTGGTTTGGGGCAGATAAGGCTGAAACAATGAGTTAGTCATCATTTTCCACCGACGGAAGCGTCGAAACATTTTTCTTAACTTGCTCTACAAACACTTTTGCCGGTTTGAACGACGGAATAAAGTGCTCCGGAATTTCTATGGCTTTCCCTTTTTTGATGTGACGACCTATTTTTTTTGCGCGTTTTTTAATAATAAAACTGCCAAAACCACGCACATACACGTTCTCGCCGCTTTGCAGGGTTGTTTTAATTTCTTTGAACAGCGCTTCGAGGGAAACCAACACGTCAACTTTTGCGACGCCCGTTTTCTCGGAAATGGCATTCACAAGGTCAGCCTTTCTCATGTTTTATTTTGTTGATTTTGAACAAGTTATAGAAAAAAAGAAGGCGCTTCGGAAAACGAGTCGCAAAGATCGCACAAATTTTCAGGCACGCAAACTTTTATCTGAATTTTTCAGGCTTGTATTTGATTGAAAATCAAAATAAAACCCAGCGGCTCTTGTTTGGGTATCAGCACAGGCTCGATGGCAAACTTACTCTAAATCAGAACCTTATACTACTTTTTAGCAAAAATATATTTCTTCAATTTTCACCGGAATGAATTTATCTACCTTTACCGGCCAATTTGACCAGCTCATCCAGATATTTCAAACAGATTATGCTGCTTTCCATGACCGGCTACGGCCGCGCTTCCGGCCACTTCAACGGCAAAACCATTTCAGTCGAAATCCGAACACTGAATTCCAGACTCACCGACTTGAAAATGCGCCTTCCCGGCGATTATAAAGAAAAAGAAATCGAAGTCCGTAAACTGGTCACCCAACATGCAGAACGAGGAAAAATCGACCTGTTGATGGATGTTCAAAGTGACGACGGCGGCGCACTGGTCACCCTGAACGAAGGGTTGTTCCGGGGCTACCACCGCGAATTGACACGCCTGGCCAAAGAACTCGACATCCCGCAGCACGATATCCTGCAAACCATTATGCGCATCCCCAACGTAGCTTCCACGCCCTCCGGTGAAGTGGATGAAGAAGAATGGGCTGCCGTCTGCCGCATCATTACCGAGGCGCTGGATCAACTCCGCGCATTCCGCGACCAGGAGGGCGATGCCCTGGAAGCAGACCTCCAACTGCGTGTCAGCAACATTATGGGGCTCCTGCAAAAAGTCGAACCACACGAGAAAGAGCGATTCACCCGAATGCGCGAACGTCTGAACAACAATATGGAAGAGGTTTTTGGCAAGGAAAAACTCGACTCAAACCGCTTCGAACAGGAGATTTTGTACTACCTCGAAAAAATGGACATCACCGAAGAAAAGGTGCGCCTGGAGCAACATTGCAAATATTTTATCGAACAAGTCAACAACAAGGAAATTTCAGGCGGCCGCACCCTCAATTTTATCAGCCAGGAAATGGGCCGCGAAATAAACACCCTCGGCGCCAAAGCCTATGACGCCAACATCCAGCGCCTGGTGGTCCAAATGAAAGACGAACTGGAAAAAATTAAGGAACAGTTGGCTAATGTCTTGTAATTTGGGTGATTTGGGTCATTTGGGGTTCATTGATTTTTTTCGTTAAAACGGCCGGCGCGTAGCAGCAATGCCGTAGAAATTTTGCGGTTACCAGGGCCCCAGGCTGCGCGCAACTTCCGTTCGATCAATCCGATCGGATTTTCGCCTTTTTCCCGGATGTAATGCTGTACCGCCGACCAACTGGAAAAATAGCCCAGCACATCGTCCACCGTCCAGTCAAATTCCATCGAAAATTCCGGCACCGGAATCTCCTCCAGCGGAAACGGGATGGTGCGGTATTCCGCATCGATGTGCCGCCGTTCAGCATCCCAATACGGGCCGGTAATGTCCGCATAAAAATGCCGGACCACAGCATCCACAGCGGCATCGTTTGCCGTAAACAGGCTGTACCCGATCAGCGCCAGAATGCCGCCCGGGCGCAATACCCGCCGCACTTCCGCAAAAAACGGCTCAAAATCAAACCAATGCACGGCCTGCGCCACGGTGATGAGATCAAAACTGGCATCAGCACCCGAACACTGCTCCGCCCGCTCCTGCGCGTACCGGATGCGCGGATGAACATGAGCATGCTGCAATTGTTGCGCGCTCATATCGGTAGCCAGCACAGTCTCAAAATATTCAGCCAGCGCAAGCGCCACCTGCCCGTTGCCGGTGGCACAGTCCCAGGCTGCCTGCCGGCCAGGGGCAAGCCCGGCCAGATAGGCTATCAATTCCGGTGGATAAACGGGCCGGTACCGGGCGTACGAAGCGGCCTGACGAGAGAAATTATCTTTCATCCGACAAATATGTATAAAAAAAACGCCTCCCCGTATTGCAGGGAAGGCGTCGGCATTTTCATGTGGCTGTTGGGTTTACGCCTTAATTACTTTTCGTACGACGGAACCCGGTAATCTATTTCACAATCATAACAAGTAACTTTATCCAAAAATCATCAAAATCGCCCATGCAATCTAACCACCCCTGGCACAATGTTTCGCCCGGCCCGAATGCCCCTGGCATCGTGAATGCCATCATCGAAATCCCGCGCCATTCCCGCGCCAAATACGAACTCGACAAAGATTCCGGCCTGCTCAAACTCGACCGGGTGCTGTACTCCTCGGTCTATTACCCGGCCAACTACGGTTTCATTCCCCAGTCCTACTGCGATGACCACGACCCGCTCGACATTCTGGTGCTCACCCAGATCACCCTCGTACCGCTTTGCCTGGTATCGGCCAAAGTGATCGGCGTAATGCGCATGATCGATCAGGGCGAAATGGACGACAAGATCATCGCCGTGGCCGAGCACGACATGAGCGTCAACCACATCAGCGACATCAGTGAGCTGCCCGAGCATTTCTTCCGCGAACTGCGCAGTTTTTTTGAAGACTATAAAAAACTGGAAAACAAATCTGTGCAGGTGGAGGAGTTTCAGAATGCGGCGGTGGCCCGGGAGATTGTGGCGCAGAGTTTGGTGGATTACCGGGGGTTGATGGGCAAAGGCTGAGCGCTGCCCCGACACGAAATGGTGCACTACTTTTCAAATTGCCACTCCTGTTAAAATCTGGGACTCATTTCGCCGGATTTACCCTTGTCTTGTCCTGTCGGAGCGCAGCGAAGACACCTACAAAAGTTCCGTTCACATGGATGCCGCGCAATCGAACAAATTCCCGGCGTTTTTGAATGCCTCGCACGTAGGTTCACTTCCCTTACACCGGATCCACATCCACCGCCACCCGCAGTTGCCCCCAACCCGGCTTAGCAGTGCCGTCTCGGTGGCTTTACGAATCAGGTCCTTTGCCGCCTGG
>JADJWX010000008.1 GCA_016716135.1 Lewinellaceae bacterium
CCGCGGTATCCGTGTTCCAATCGCTCTACGTTCTGAACCCTCCTTTGGATTTCCTGGCGAACAGGAATAGGACGCGGATGAGGCGGATTCGCCTGCGGCGAAACGCGGATTTTCGCGGATTGATTCCGGCTAGGGCAGGCGAGGCGATTAAAGTTTAAATCACCTCCAATGACCCTAATGACTCAAAATGACCCCAAATCCCCATCACTCCACCTTGAGCGGACGCACCTGGCCATCAGGCGTCAGCCGATAATTTTTTGACGACTGTTTTCTCTTCGGCTTATACGGCTCGGAGCGTGTAGCGGGCGATCAGGTTGTAGAAAACTGCACGGTGGGTTCCAGAATTTCCGGGTTGAGCACAATGTCGTAGTCGTTGGCCGGGATGGCATTGTAGAACCGGCTGACCGGCTTTGTCGGCTGTGGTAACCACGGCACTTTTACTGTTTTCATCGAGGCGTTGGGTGCTGAATGCCTGGTAGCTTTCGTAGCGGTTGATCGGGTGGCCACCCAGGCATTTTCGGCGGTGATGAGGTAGGCGGAATCGAGTTGTAGTCCAATTTCGTTGTACTTGGCTTCGATGTCGTTCAGGTAAGCAAAAGTAGCCGCACGCAACTCGGTACACTTTGTTGGGGTCTTTGATAAAATAATCGACTTTGACGATGTCGTAAATTTCCTGCTGCGCAGCGGCGGTCACGATGTCGTCAAGCAGGCCGGGTTGTCGTAGCGGATGTGTACGTTTTCTGCAATTCAAAACCCTTCGGGATCTCCGTGTAGGATTTTTTGGAAACAATTTTTTTCTCCACAATGTACTCGTAGCGGGGCAGAAAGTTGACCATGTCCACATAAATCGCTTCCCGGGGTATGTCCAGGTTTTTGAGTGAGGCCAGAAATCCGTCGAGCCGGCTGTTGAGCAGTTTGTTGGTTTCGTCGGCTGTTTTTCCCAATTGAAGGACACTGAAAATGGCGGTGTACGAATCGGCGCGTTGGTTGGACAGTGCGTTGATTCTGACTTCCAGGATGTTGTCGGCTTGCAGGCGCGCACTTTTGGGCACAGCCCGGAATTGGGCGCTGGGCTGGATGTTTTGGTATTGCATTTGGTTTTGTTCGCCGTAGTTGCCCATTACCTGGGCGTTGAGCGGCATGGCAGCACCGAGTAAAAAGGCGCAAAAAAGAAGGGCACTGTGTTTCATACGTACGGGTGTTTTAGTTTGGTTTCAAACGTTAAAAAGGGTGGTGTATTTCGCGCAAACTCGTCCTACGGCTTCCGCGTACTCGTCCTACGGCCAAAGCCGTAGGACGAGTAGCAAATGTTGTTTAAACTTTTTGCAAATAAATTCCGAAGGACTAAACAGAACAAACGAAACTACTGCGTTAAACGATCGTCTTTGCCCAAGCGGCTATTCATTTCACCAATACTTTCCTTTTACCATGGCGAACTCCTGATCACTGGCCACCATTTGGCCAGCCCCGATGCTGACGAAATGGGCGATTTGCGCGTCGCCACTTCTGCGGATACGCCCTTGCACGCCCATGCTTTGACCTGACGGATTCGGAAAAAATTGCACAGATCAGCGACCGGTTTGCCGAGATTATGGAAATCCTCGGGTCTTGACCTGACCGACGACAGCCCGCGCGGCACGCCCAAGCGCGTGGCCAAAATGTTACGTGCAGGAAATTTTTCGGGGTCTCAAACCGGCAAACAAACCGGTAGCCACCACTTTTGAAAATAAATACCAGTACGCCGCCTGGTCATTGAGCGCAATATTCCGCACAGCACCTTCAGACACCACTTCCAGCCGATTTTGGCGTGGCGCACATCGCCTATATCCCCAATAACAAAGTGATCAGCCTGTCGAAACTCAACCGCATTGCCGACTACTACGCCCGCCGCCCGCAGGTACAGGAACGGCTGACCATTCAGATTGCGGAGGAACTGAAACGCACCCTGCAAACGGAAGACGTGGCCGTGTACATCGATGCCAAACACATGTGCGTGCAAGCCCGCGGTGTGGAGCACCACGGCGCCAGCACCATTACGGCGGAGTATTCCGCAAATTTTGAATGAAACAACGCGGCAGGAGTTTTTGATGGCGATTCATTCACGCATGCCGGAGTAGGGTTTGATCCTGTGGTAGTCACCCCCTCGCATGGTTCCAACGAAAATCCAAACAAGTACTAGTTTTGCAGCATGTCTGCAGAAATCAGCCTGGCCGTAGATGCTGTCGTGTTCGGGTATGCCGAACAACAGTTGCAGGTTGTTGCTCATCCGGCGCAACATTCCACCCTTTGCGGGACAATAGGCGCTGCCCGGCGGCCGCGTGCTGCCGGACGAATCGCTCGAAGCCGCCGTGGAGCGCGAACTGCGTGAAGAAACCGGCGTCGATATCAATTACCTGGAGCGGCTCTACACCTTCGGCCAACCCGGCCGCGACCCGCGCAACCGTGTGGTATCCGTAGCCTACTTTGCCTCGTCAATCCAAAACAATTCAAACTGGCTGCCGCAACAGATGCCGCCGATGCGCACTGGTTTTCCTGCAAGGAACTGCCGCCGCTTGCTTTTGACCACGGGCAAATCGTTGCCTATGCCCTCCAACGCCTCCGCGCCAAACTCAGCTTACGAACCGGTTGGCCTCAACCTGCTCAACCGCGACTTCCTGTTTTCCGACCTGGAAAACTCTACGAGTCCATTCTGGACCGGAAAATTGACCGGCGCAACTTCCGGAAAAGTTCCTCAGTTTTGGCATCCTGACCGAAACCTCCCTTGCCCACAGTGGCCGAAAAGGCCGGCCCGGCACCCTGTTCCGCTTCGATGTGGAAAAATTTCAGGCACTTAAAAAAGCGGGAATACTCTTCGAAATCAAGTAGTTAGGTTTGACGCTTTTGAATTTGTGTAATTTTTACGCAAAAAAAATTGCGCGGCAGGATTTTTGATCTTTAATTTGCGTGAAAATTACACAAATAAAAAATCTGCCATCATGTTTGGAATTCAATATGCTTCGTTCGACGCTGCCACCCATGTCTTGCACTACCAGAAAGGCCGGATCGTTCGCGAAGGCCGCGGCCTGTCGTTCTTTTACTTCGCTCCGACCAGTTCGATTGTTGCCATCCCCGTCAGCAGTAACGACCTACCTTGTATTTTCAGCGAAACCCCCCTGGATTCCCAGACCGTCAATATTCAGGGGCAGATCACCTTCAAGGTCGGCGCCCCGGAAAAATTGGCCGACCTCCTCGATCTTACCATTGACAGCGACGGCCGCTATAAGAAAACGACATGGAAAAGCTGAACCAGCGCATCATCAACGAAGCGCACACCTCCATTTCGGCATTTATCCACAGCATCGGCCTGAAGGAAGCCATTCGGTCGGCCAAGGCTGCGGAAACCCGGATTTCGGAAAGCCTCATGCGGTCGGAAGCGATCAAAATGCTGGGCATCGACATCCTGGCCGCCAGCATTCTGGCCATCAATGCCACGCCGGAAATGACACGCGCGCTGGAAACCGAAACCGGAACGCCTGCAACAGGAAGCCGATCAGGCCATCTACGAACGCCGGAATTTTGCTGTGGAACAGGAGCGAAAGATCAAGGAAAGCGAACTGAATACCGAAATCGCCGTGAAGAGAAGAAAAAACAAAAGGCCGAAAAGCAGGCGGAACTAAAGGTGCAGGAAGCCGAAAATGAACGCAAACTGCGGGAAATGCTCGTCCAGGCAGATATTTCAGTTGAAAACCAACGCAAACAATTCCTTGAGCAAAAAACGGCAAACGACAAAGCCGAGGCCGACGCCCGGGGGTACATGCTCGAGACTACGTTGAAACCATACCGCGACATGGACTGGAGGACCCTCATGGCGCTTTCCGGCCCGGCCGACCCCGGCGCGAACATTGCGCTGGCTTTCCGGCAACTGGCCGAGAATGCTGATAAAATCGGCAACCTGAACATCAGTCCAGACCTGCTGGAATCGCTTTTGAACCACACCGGCTTACCCAAAATGAAGCCCGAATACGCGATCATCGTAAAAAAACAAAACGCGGCTGGAAACCTAATCGAGCGCTTCAATACCAAAGCGCAGGCCCGGTTTTACATCGAACGGCTTGGGGGCGACTTTGCGGATTACGAAGCGGAACATGAAACATTCCACCAGTCGCTGGCTTCCTTGCAGCAGCAACTCAGCACCGTTATCCGGCACAAGATCGTGGAGCGCCATTTTTTGCCTTCGTACATTTTTTCGGAAAAAAACCTCCTCGTCGTGATCGGGCAGGACGGTCTGGTGGCCAACACAGCCAAATACTCCAACGGGTTGCCCATTGTAGCTGTCAACCCCGACAAATCAAGGTACGACGGCGTTTTGCTGCCCTTCGAGCCCTCTGATTTTCTGACCGGAGTAGCGCAGGTGCTCCGGAATGATTACCGGGCGCGGACCGCCCGTTTTGCGGAGGCGCGCCTGAACGACGGACAAACGTTGCTGGCCTTCAATGAACTGTTTATTGGCGCTGCCACGCATGTTTCTGCCCGCTACAGGATTGGTTTTAACCGGCAGTCGGAGGAGCAGTCGTCCAGCGGACTTATCGTGTCAACGCGCGCCGGGTCCACGGGCTGGCTAAGCTCGGTATTCAACATGGCCAACGGCCTTCGGGGCGTTTTTGGCGAAAATCCAGCCGTACAGCAGCCCACAGTTGCCGACAACGAACTGCTGTTTGCGGTACGGGAACCCTTCATCAGCGTGCGCACCCAGGCCAATATCACCGCCGGCATCCTGCGCGACCAGACTACCCTAACCCTCCATTCGCTCATGCCGACCAACGGCGTCATTTTCAGCGACGGGATCGAAACCGACTTTCTGCCGTTCAACAGCGGTGCTGTAGCCACGATCGGCCTGGCGGAGGGTGCGGCGTGTTTGGTGGAGCCGGGAGGAATATAGGCGTTGATTTGTTTTTATTAAAAAACAAAAACCGCCCGGTACAAGCACATGCACCGGGTGGTTTTCATTTTATCAAAACACAAAATCAGGTCCCGTTTCACCAGGCCGAATCGCGTAGTCATTCCGGCCGTTCATATTGATCAAGCCCGGTATTCCCTTCCAAGTAGGGCGGAATTGCAAAGTGTGCACCACTAGGGCCGCCTTTTGGGTGCATCAGGTTGGTGCCGGCTTTGAATTGGTTGTTGATAAAGGATGCTTGCCCTCGAATATCTTGGTCGACAAAATCTACGAATTTTTCGAAAATGTTGTCTTTTAGATTGAATTCATGGTAATACCCACCACAACAAAAGTCTGCACTGTCATAGAAATAACATCCTTCAATGTGCAGCTCTTTAAAGGTAAACGTGCTTAGCGTGACCCTTCCATGAAATATGCAACCTTTGAATGTTAATTTTTCCCTATGATAGACAGACCAAGAGACAACATTTTCAAGAAAAACACAATCATAAAATGAAATTCCAGTGAGGATGTCAAAACCCTCATTTTGCAAAGCGCTAAGTTCCAGTGTATCTTTTATAGGGTCGTGACTTAAAGATTAACTTTGTGAAAATGAAATTCTATGGCATTGATTGAAGTTACCTGTCGTTATTGTCAGCGTTCAGACTAGGTTCGCAAGCAAGGAGTTAGCAAATCTGGTCATCAACGCTACCGCTGCGAGCACTGCCAGCGCACTTTTCAACTGGAATACTCGCATACTGCTTACAAGCCTGGGGTCAAAGAACAGATTTTAGACATGGCAATGAACGGCAGTGGTATTCGAGATACAGCGCGGGTCTTGAAAGTCAATATGAACACCGTGATGAGCACGATTAAAAAAAATCGTCGGCCATAACTCCCATCAATCCTGTCTTTGTCAAAACCTCCAAAAAACTCATTCTAAGGCTCGAAGCGGATGAACAATGGTCTTTTGTGCAGCGAAAGAAAAATCAACGCTGGTTGTGGTGGGTCGAAGACTTTGACAGCGGCCAAGTGGTTGCCTTCGTCTTTGGTCGCCGTACGAATCGGACCTTTCAACAACTCAGAAACTTACTCAAAGCATCCAGTATTCGAGTCAAAAAATGGTTTACGGATGATTGTGTGGCCTATCTGGATTTGCCAACCCTCGAAAACACCAAACCGGAAAACGAAACACGCAAAAACTGGAACGAAAGCATCTCGATCTAAGAACCAGAATCAAACGCTTGGCCCGTAGAACGATATGTTTTTCAAAATCGGAAACTATGCATGACACTACTATTGGCCTATTTATCAACTCCGTTTTCTTCGGATTAAAAGTTAATCTTTAAGTCACGACCTTTTATAGTACTATCTTTAAGGGTTTGGGTACTTTTTAATATTTCAAGTGCTTCTTGTGCAGAAATGGTTATCATGTATAGATAGTTAAGGTTTCCAAAAACTTGAAATTTCAACTTTGGTTGGCCCTACGTCTGCGTGGCGACGAAATTTTACCTGTAAATTCATTCCATGAACGACAATGTCCCTGGTTCGCACTTCACCTATAGCCATCCCGGCAGCCAACCCATCATCGTGAATTTTTTTATAAACGTCAAATAACAAATTATCTACACCGCCTGCGGCATCTATTGCCGGATTCAAATCTGTCAAATGACCAGGTTTCTTCCTGAAAATATGCGGGTTTTTTAGTTCCTTATTTAAATTATTTCGCAATCCTCGTGCAAACTCTAAATGCTTGGCCGCCGTCGAACGGATTGAACCAACTTCTCAAAAAACAAAACCGCCCGGTACAAGCACACTGCGTCGGGCGGTTTTATGTTTCAAAAAAGCAAACCATTGTTCACCAAGTAAGGCGCTTAGCCACCGCCGCTCAATTCAACAGACTCTCCGGCTTCATGGCATACCAGCGGGTCAAACTGTATGCCAGTCAATTTAGCATCCATAATAGCTTCTTTGAGCCGTTCGGAAACATAGAACCAGCCGCCACTTATATAATAATAAAAGCGGAATAAATCAAATTTCGGCTGGCCAGGATTTATTGAAATCCGCTCTGGCTTTAAAACTTTTCCATTTGCTGAATCATAATATTCTAAAGCAGTTTTGACCTTAAATGTTCTTCGCTCTGAATCATTCACGTCATAAAAACTACAATTTTCCCAATCGAAAAATTCGTCATCCCGCGGAGTGTTTAGATAGATTAAATAGTAGTCTATTACTCCATGTGGAGTATGCACTTGTTCCACAAAGAATTGAAAATCATCTATCCTAGATTGTCTTAGCAGATCGAATAGCCGCCTGCTTACCATTAGGTATTTAGCAATATTACTAGAGCTAAGTAAATCTGTTGGTTTAGCCAGGTCCTTTAATATGAATTTTGGAAAAATTACCTTAAAAGATATTGGGCCTTTAAGGGGGGTTTTTGAAACACTTTCTGGTCCCCAGTAATCAAAATTTTCCCACCATTCAGTTTGTACTTGGGGGAACTCATAGCCAATATCTTCTATGTTAGAAGAGTTCGATAATCTGAATACATTTATCATGGAACAGTCGGTATTTGAACAGTGGACAAATTTAAATCATTAATTTTTATCGTTGGGTTTGCACTAATGAGAGCACTGACTGAGTTTTGCAGTTCTATAAGTTTGCTGCTTGCTGCATCAGCAGGTACATTTCCAGCATAATGATTTTCTAACCTTGTCCAAAGTTCATCCATTTTAGATTTTATCTGTGCATTGTACTGTGGGTGATTGGCATGTGTACCATTCGGATTTGTGTTAAACCGAAATTTTTCGAGTTCCAGACCATTTTTTGGATGGTTCATATGGTATGGAACATTCTTTGAGCCCGCTGCTTTTTGGACAATATCTTCATTTACATGCTCCCAAGGAATAATATGATGTGCTTCATGATTTGAATTGGTAATATTCAAAATTTTTCGCAGGTCTGTCTTTTGTCCGAAGGTCGCTAAGGTTCCAACGATTTTTATTTCGAGGGAGTGAACGATTCCTTTAAAGATTATGGAAATACCACACCATTTTGCTCCAGTAGCTACCCAACCGGCAACCGGTATTGTAGCTGCAAAACTTAATGCCGCATCAACTTCATTTCCTTCCAGAATGTAAATTACGCCATTAGCCAAGTCGCAAGGTTCTCCGCCTACAGGAATTAGGCCGCAAATATCCAATGCCGTATGTACTACACCAGATAAACAACTCCAGGTTGCTTCCAAGTAAACTTGCCAGGAAGCCCAATCAGGATGTTGAGCACGTATAATTGCACAATTAATAACAAAATATGCATACAAGGCCGGGTCAAGGTAGTTATCTGGCCCAATTGCTGGAAAGGTCCCCTGTTTTATCAAATCAAGCAGACTTTTAGCTGATGCAATAGCGTGCTGATCGTTTGAATGACTATTCAGGAAACTTTGAATGGTCGATGGCAAACCCAGATTGTCTGTAAGCGTAGCAACTTGTGCATTTAAAAGCCCCAATGTCATGGTTAAACTTTTCACCTGCGCATACACCTGTCCATTCAAAATCAAAAACTCAAACTGCCCTGCCGTCAGCCCATGCGCTGCCGCAAAAGCCAACACCTCTTTCAGCCACTCCGGGTCACTCCCCAGTTGGTAAGCCTGGTACATGACCGAAACAAAACTTACCTGATTGAGCAAGGTGTGAAATTCGGCGGGAGTTAATGGGAGCTGATGGAACAACTCGATGAGTTGCTGTAGTTGCTCAGCCGTAAACCCTTCAGGCAATTCAATCGTCCCGTTTGGATCGAAAAAACTCGTTGAAAAATTCTGGACATAGTTTAGCCAATAATCGGTATTGACGTTGTTGGGGTTGCTTGGGCCGCCACCA
Organism: Lewinellaceae bacterium; assembly: GCA_016716135.1. Classification (GTDB taxonomy): domain Bacteria; phylum Bacteroidota; class Bacteroidia; order Chitinophagales; family Saprospiraceae; genus M3007. The sequence continues at coordinate 8,794 of JADJWX010000008.1, forward strand.
TTATTATTATTGCCAGGTTCGCCCCCTCCAGGCGGATCTCCAGGTTCTGTAACTCCTCCGCCACAGCCTGCCCAAAAAGTCAACGTTTTTTTTACCCAGTGGCAATCAGAGAACGAATTGAATGCAAATAATCCACAGACATATTCGAAATAAGTAATAGTCACTTCAAACTCATCTTCACATCTATTTAATACCTCAGGGCTAATCTGCAATAGGTTGAAAGAATCCGTGCTGGCAACCACAGTGCCCGAATCAACCAGAATAGCATATCTGAAATTTTGGCCAATATCATAGTAAACGTACGCGCCGGTGAAGGTGTTAAAATCCAACAACCCGCTAACAGCGTCGTGATGACTTGAATCTGCTACGTAAACCACCAGGTCGGCAGCAATAGAATCTTGCCCTGTCTTACTGAACTGAAGTTTTGCACCAACCCTGCCGTCATTATAGGCATGCATGGCACTGTCCGGCAGTGGAACTGTGATCACATCCCGGCCGGTTAATGACTGCCCGGCAGAAGCCAGACTCCATTCCGGGTCCATTTCGATAAACTTGTTTTCGTCTAATGAGTTGGTCGCAACAGCCTGCACGGAGGCAAAATACACCATCGCCTCCGCCAACGAAATCGAGTAATTGGCGCAGCCAAAAGCACCGGAGCAGGCTGAACTACCGCCGGTTCCAAGCGGTCTTTCGCAGGAAGCCCTTGCCTGGAAAGCAGATTTGGAACTCAGCCAGATTAGCCGCATCGAACGGGGCGTGATCAATACCAGCGTAAGCCAGCTTTTCAGCATTGCCGAAGCCTTGGAGGTGCCGATGGCCGCGCTATTTGAGTTTGAAATGCCTAAAACGGATTGAACCGGCTTCTCAAAGAATAAAAACCGCCCGGCGCAATAACACATGCACCGGGCGGTTCAATTTTTCAAAAAAAATCAGCCGTTTATTTCACTGCGCCAAAACGCTTTGCCACAGCATTCCAGTTCACCACATTCCACCAGGCCGAAATGTAATCGGGCCGGCGGTTTTGGTAGTTGAGGTAGTAGGCGTGCTCCCACACGTCGAGGCCGAGGATGGGTTGGCCGGGTTTGTCGGCGAGGTCCATCAGCGGGTTGTCCTGGTTGGGGGTGCTGGTGATGAACAGGCCACCGTCTTCGCCGACGCAGAGCCAGGCCCAGCCGGAGCCGAAGCGGGTGGCGGCAGCAGCGCCAAACTGTGTTTTAAATTCGTCGAAGGAGCCGAAGGCCTTGTTGATGGCCGCACCCAGGTCGCCGCCGGGGGTACCGCCTGCGTTGGGGGCCATGATCTCCCAAAAAAGGGAGTGGTTCCAGTGGCCGCCGCCGTTGTTGCGCACGGCAACCGATAGTTTGGATACATTGGCCAGCAGTTCTTCGAGGCTCTTGCCCTCCAGCTCGGTACCCTGAACGGCGTTATTCAGGTTGTTCACATAGCCCGCATGGTGTTTGCCGTGGTGGATTTCCATGGTGCGCGCATCGATGTGCGGTTCGAGGGAGGCTGGAGCATAAGGTAAGTCAGGAAGTGTAAATGCCATATTGGTAATTAGAAATTTGAAAAGTGAAAGGGAAGATTGGCTGTTGGATTTTGGCCGTTGGCTGATTCCGGGATGGGCCTGTTGAGTTTATAAAGAACCCCTAAAGTTCAATAACGGAGCACAACCAACAGCCAAGAACCAAAAACGAACAGCCAAAAAGGTAACAGCCCCGAAGGTAAGAAGTTCAGTCCTTGCAAAAAAGATCAGCGCCCGGTGTTCTCTGTCGAACAACGGGCGCGTGATACGGAAGAATAGTGTTTGTTCGCCTGCATCGCCGGATTAATGGTTGTGTGCTGCTCAGAGGGCGATGCTGCCTAGGGTGTGAACCAAGCGGCTTGGGACGCCGCACGGAATAGTGCTTTTGAGGGTCACCCGGGCTAAAGCGCCGGGTTGGGGGGTGAAGCGGGTTTTGAGGGTGTCGGGGGAATAAGAATCCAAATGGGTGGGGAGAGCCGGGCAAACTATTTTGTAATGCGGTTTTTGTGATGCCCGGTACAAAAGTACCCTGACATGGCAGCGGATTCATCCGTGTAAGCACCCGATTTTTATAGGGGAAAACCCTGAATTCAGCCCAGAGGTACCGTAACCATGGTACTTGTACCCTGCCCTTTCGCGGTTTGGATACTGATTTCGCCTTTGATAAACTGGACGCGTTGCCGGAGATTGTCGGTGCCCATCCCCTTGGTTGCGGTGTCCGGGTCGTATCCGGTTCCGTTATCTTCAACCAGGAGGGCGAGCTCATTGTCGGTACGCGTGAGCTGGACCAGGATTTCGGTGGCGCCGGCGTGCTTCAGGCTGTTTTGCAGCAATTCCTGAACAATACGGTAGCAATTGAGCGAAATGGTGTGGTCGATATCCTTGAACGACCCGAAGTGCTGAAAGTCGATCGCCGGCACGCCGTCGCTGCGCACGCGGGTGGTCAGGTCCTGAATGGCTTTCATCAGGCCGAACTGGTGCAGGGCGCTCGGCTGGAGGTTGTGGGCAATTTGCCGGGTTTCGGTGATCGTGTCGTTCAGCAGGCCTTTTATTTTTGAAAATTCGCCGTTTTTATCAAGTCCGGGTAATTTGCCGGTCAGGTTTTCCATTCTGATTTTAATGGCTGCCAACAGGCCGCCCAGGCTGTCGTGCAAATCGGTAGCAATACGGCGGCGTTCACTTTCCTGGCCTTCCAAAATTCGCTGCATACTTTCGATGCGCAATTTGTCTTCGAGTTGCTGGATCGTTTGCCGATTGATTTTTTCGTTTTGCAGGGTGATCACCCGGTTGGTGTACAGGCGGTTCCGGTAGTCGCGCACAATAAAGAACAGGGCCAGGATGATGGCGCCAAAAAACAGGAGCAACACGTAAAAAAACTGGCGTTGCGCCAGCTTCGATTCCTCGATGGTTTCAATGGCTTTGGTCAGGTTTTCCATTTCCCGGGTGCGCTCTTTTTCCCGGTATTGAATAGCCAGGCGTTGGGCGGTGGCCAGTCGGTCACGATTGAGCAGGGTGTCGGCCAGGGCCATGTAGCGCACTGCGTAATTCAGGGCCTGCGGCAGGCTGTCTAGTGCGACATACACCGTGGACAAGTGGCGGTAGATATCGCGTCGGCGCGGGTCGAAGCTCGACGAAATCGACGCTTCTGCCCGGCGCAGGAAGCGCAGGGCCATGCGGTAATCCTTTATTTCTTCATTCAGGTAACCGATCGTGCTTTGCGCCCAAATGATGTACTCTTTCCGGTTGCTGGAGTCGGCAAGTTGCAAGACCCGGAAAGCAAGGGAAAGGGCGTCCTGGTAGTTTTGTTCGCTTTCAAACCGGGCAATATCATCGATAAACACACTGATCAGCAACACGGTATCTTTCAGCAGAAGGCCTTTTTCCCGAAATTCCTTGCGCAACGCAACAGCCCGTGCCGTGTCGCCCTGCATTTGATATACCCGGGCCATTTGAGCCAGCACGAGGGTTTCGAGGCGGCGGTTTTTCTTTTTTCGAAAATAATCGAGCGCCGCTTGTTGCATTCTCAATGCATCATCGGACTGGCTGCGTTCCGACAGGCGGGTGGCCAGCTCGGCCCGGGCGCGGTGGTACGCCACGGTATCTTTTGCTTTCAAAAAAAGGTCGACGCTGCGGGCCAGGTACTGGAAGGCGGAATCCCGGTTCTCGGTTTGGCTTTCCCGGTAAATGGCCCACTTGTACCAACCCAGCGCCTGCTTGCGGGTATCGCGCCGGGCAATGCCTTCGGAAAGCAGGTCCTGAATTTCCTTAAACGTAAGGCGATCTTCAAAGCCCTGCTGGGCCGGCAACACAAAAGCCAATGCCATAAACAGCCCGACTGCGCCAACGCGAATGCGCGACGCGATACCGGCAACCGGCGACAGTGTCTGTTTTAGTCGTTTAATATTTTCCATTGCAGGGCGGTTTTTACCAAACCCGCCGTATTCCGGGCGCCCAGCTTGGCCAGCAGAGCAGCCCGATGGCTTTCCACCGTTTTTTCAGACAAGAACAGTTGCGCCGCAATTTCCTGCGTCGTCTGCTCATCCATGATCAGTTTTAAGACCTCCTTTTCCCGGCGGCTGATCTTTGGCGGCTCTTTTGCCACACCGGCCTTGCGCTCCCGCATCAGGCTTTTCATCATGGTGTCGGTAACTTCCTGGGTAAAATAGGTTTTACCGGCTGCCAGGGCCCGGATGGCGGTGCAAAGTTCCGTTTTTCCGGTATTTTTTAACACATAGCCTTGCGCCCCCAAACTCAGCATCGCACTGATGAAACTTTCATCGTTGTGCATCGAAAGCGCCAGGATTTTCACGTCCGGGCAATCCGCCCGCAGTTTTTTGCAAACATCCAGCCCCGATTGGTCGGGCAAATTGATGTCGAGCAGCAGCACATCGGGCAATATTTCCGGCACCTGGGCCAGGGTGTCCGCCGCATTGCGCGCCCGGCCGCAGATTTCGAAATCCGGCTCGTCCGCAAGCATACTTTCCAGGCCTTCGGCAAACATGACGTGGTCGTCAGCAATAAAAATCCGTATCACAGCAGCAGCATTTAGGTTATTCTATTTTGAATAATTTTAAACCAACGCCAAATTTCGCTTTTTCCGTGCATAGTCCGAGGCTATGGGGCTAATTTTGCCTTGAAATGACGGCTGTCGTTCATCATCAACACTTTATCAATTTAACAACATGGAATTCCGTACAGAAAAAGATACCATGGGCAAGGTTCAGGTGCCCGCGCATGTGTACTGGGGCGCGCAAACGCAGCGTTCGATCGACAACTTTAAAATTGCCCGCGACACCAACCGCATGCCGATCGAGATCATCCGGGCCTTTGCTTTTTTGAAAAAAGCCGCGGCACTGACCAACTTCGAGGCCGGAATTTTACCCAAAGAAAAATGTGAATTGATTGGGCGCGTTTGCGACGAAATTCTGGACGGCAAACTGGACGACCAGTTTCCGCTCGTCGTCTGGCAAACCGGCTCGGGCACGCAGAGCAACATGAACGCCAACGAGGTGATCGCCTACCGGGCGCATGTACTCCAGGGCGGCAAACTCACCGACGAGCAAAAATTCATCCATCCCAACGACGATGTGAACAAATCCCAGTCGTCCAACGATACCTTCCCCACCGCCATGCACATCGCAGCCTATAAAATGCTGGTGGAAGTGACTATACCGGGCATCGAAAAACTGCGCGATACGCTCAAAGCCAAGTCGGACGCCTTTCGGGATGTGGTGAAAATAGGGCGCACCCACTGCATGGACGCCACGCCGCTCACCCTCGGCCAGGAGTTTTCGGGCTACGTGGCCCAGCTCGACCACGGCCTGCGGGCCATCCGCAACAGCCTTGCCCACCTGAGCGAACTGGCGCTGGGCGGCACGGCAGTCGGTACGGGCATCAACACGCCGCCGGGCTATTCGGAAAACGTGGCCGCGCACATTGCCAAACTGACGGGCCTGCCTTTCGTCACGGCGCCCAACAAGTTTGAGGCACTGGCTGCCCACGACGGCATTGTGGAAAGCCACGGTGCGCTGAAAACGGTGGCCGTCAGCCTGATGAAAATTGCCAACGACATTCGCCTGCTGTCCTCCGGCCCACGTTCGGGCATCGGCGAAATTTTTATTCCCGACAACGAACCCGGCTCCTCCATCATGCCCGGAAAAGTAAACCCCACGCAGTGCGAAGCGCTCAGCATGGTGGTTGCCCAGGTGCTCGGCAACGATGTGGCCATCAATATCGGTGGCGCCACCGGCCATTTCGAACTCAATGTGTTCAAACCGGTGATGATTTATAATTTCCTGCACTCGGCTCGCCTGATCGGCGAAGCCTGCGTGTCGTTCAACGACAAATGTGCCGCGGGCATCGAGCCTATCCGGGAAAATATCAAGAAGCACGTGGATAACTCCCTGATGCTCGTCACGGCGCTCAACACCAAAATCGGCTACTACAAAGCCGCCGAGATTGCGCAAAAAGCACACAAAGAAGGGCTGACGCTCAAAGCATCAGCCCTCGCTTTGGGCTACCTCACCGCCGAACAGTTCGACGAGTGGGTGCGCCCGGAGGATATGGTTGGTAAGTGAGTGCGGAATGCGGAGTTGCGAGTGCGGAGTGGTTCACCATTACGGTGAATATTAATTTGGGGGCATTTTCGAAGTATTGCGGTAAATGCAAATTTCAAATCCCATCAGGAAGGTGAACCACTCCGCACTCGCAACTCCGCACTCCGCACTCCATCTACCATCCCGGCACAATATTCAACCCGAACGTCCAGCTGCGCTGTTCTTTGGGCACCGAGAGCGGCAGCGCATAGTACGGCTCCAGGATCAGCGCACCAAACACGTTTACGCGCAGCGAAATACCGACCGACATAATTGGTTTGTGTTGAACTGGGGCGAAGGGGTCGGACTCATCCTGCTTTTTCAGATCATCCGCGATAAACCAGCCCAGGCCTGCATCAAAAAAGAGGTTGAGGTCGGTGAGCAGGAAATTCGTCGGGATAACAGCCAGTTGCTTGGGGCCGGTGAACGGCAGTCGTAGTTCGACGTTTCCGATCAAAATTTTACTTCCGGCCATTTGATCGATCAACTGCGGGGCATCCTGGTACAGCACATCGTTGGTATAGCCCCGCACGAAAAATGGCTGGCCGGCAAAAAGCGGGTATACCTCGTCGGTGCTGTTGGCATTGCCGCCGAAACGGCCGTAACCAAGCCCGCGTACCGCCAGCGTCACCGGACTCATGCGAAAATACTTTCGCCCATCCAGCAACAGCGTCCGGAACGTGTAGGCGCCAAAAAACTGCTCCACACCGATCCGGTAGCGCCAGCCCGCCAGCGGCGCCGTCAGCCCGAAGTACGAGTTGTCGCCCACGTAGGCCGCGTTTACACTGGCCAGGTTCAGGCTGCCGCCTGCCGGAATACGCTCGCGCTCCTGCCCGTAGTAAAACCCCGACACATCGTAGTAGTACAGGTACCGATCGACCCGCTGGTGATAGTATTCGTACGAAAGCCCCACCTCAAAACGCTTGGTGACCGACAGGGGGAAATAGGCAAACGTTCCCACCCGCTCCTGGAAAAGGCGTTGGATGATCAGCTCGTCTTTATAGCCGAAGTAGGCCAAACTACTGTCGCGCGAATACTCCTGCCCGGGTGTAAAATCCTGGTAATACCCGCCGCTGCGGAAGGGGATGTGCGAGAAGTTGAAACCCCAGTTGATCCGGTTTTTTTGGTTGAGGTAGGTGAACTGCCCTGCCGCATCGCTGATTTCCCCGTTGATGGCAACCCCGGCATACAACTGGTTGTTGCCCAAAATATCATCAAACAACATGTCAATGCCGCCGGCCAGCCCCGTAGTGGCGCCAAAGCTGCTGTTCCCTGTAGCGACGCCCACACCGGCACTTCCGCCGATATACGACAGCGAAAATTCGGGTTTGTATTTGACCGGGGTAAGGCTCGTGGCGGCGGCTACGGTTGAAATCGTGTTGTCCATCATGCGCAGGTTGGTATTGACCACATCCCGTTGGCGCGGATTAAACGGCGGCAGGGAAGCCGCCACCATATCGACGGCATTGGGATCAACTTCTTCCAATTCGAAATTGGAGGCCCGGGCCTGGTGAATTTCGTAGTTGCCATTGGTGTAATAGGTGTACAAAATGCGGTCGCGGTCGCCGGAAACGGCAATGGCCGGTGCATAGGGTGTGATCCCGCTGATCCCGGTTTCCAGGCTGGTAGCCTGAAACACCTTCCGGGCCGTGCGATCGTAGTAGTACATGTTGCGCATGCCGTCGCGGTTGCTCAGGAAGTACAGGTTCCCGGTTTCATCGAACTGGGGGTTCATGTTGTCGGCCCCGGGGAAAATATCGAGCATCTCTACGTCGCCGGATTGCACATCCATGATAGCCAGGTTCATATTCCAGGCGCCGTTGATGCGGCCGCGACCCTGGCTGAGCTGGTCGGTGCTGAAGGCAAGATATTGGCCGTCGGCGCTCCATGCGGGCAGGATTTCCGAATACCGGTCGTTGGTCAACCGGCGTACTTTTTTTGTTTTGAGATCGTAGGCGTACAAATCGGTTTGGCCGTTGGCCAGTCCGCTGACGACAATTGTTTTGCCGTCTGGGCTCCACACCGGGTTATTGAATTCGGGTACGCCCGGGATGCTGATCCGGTCGACGGTTTTTCCTTTAAAAACCTCCTTGATGACCAGGGTGCTGCGCCCTTTTTGGTACACGTCGAAGGCAAAACGTTTCTCATCGGGCGCCCAGGTACCGGCACTCTCGATAAAATCGAAATGATCGGTGTGGCCATCCTGCGTGGTACTGGCCACTTTTTTCAGAATCTTGCCTGTGCGGGCATCGGCCAGGTAGAGATCGAGTGCAAACAGGTTTTTCTCCGAAAGAAAAATCAGGTATTTGCCATTCTGGCTGATCGCCGGGCTGATGTTCATCGAGCCGAAGTTTTCTTCCGACAGCAGGCGTTTGCCCGGCAGGTTTTCCTTTTTGGCCTTTTTATCGTCCTTGTCTTTTTTGGAAACCGTAACCCACTGGCCATAGTGATTTTTCAGCGTGGTCGTCCAGGCGGTTGCCAACGAGTCCGGCGTGGTGCTGAGTGTCAGGCGGATCGCGGGGTCGAGGCCGTATTTGGCTGTGTTGACAAACAGCGGGCGGATAACCTCGTCGCCGTAGATGCCGGTTACAAAAGCCCAGAACGACTGTCCCCAGCGGTAGGGGAAAAATTTGCCATAATCCAGGTCGCGGAAATTTTTCGGCAGGGCGTCGTTTTTCACGGCATCGCGCATCCACATGGCCGTGTGGGCATCAATGCGGCCGATAGACAGGTATTCGGCCAGGCCCTCCACCATCCAGAGCGGCAGGTTGGCAATGCTGCGCAGGCCGGTCGAGTCGCCGTGGATCAGCATGTGGTACTGGAAAGCGTGTACCAGCTCGTGGCCCAGTACATGGTGGGTTTGCTGATTGGTCATGGCTACCGGGAAGATCACCCGGTTGCGCAGGCCTTCGGTCACCCCGCCGGTCCCGACACTCACGCTGCCCATGATGGCGTTGGTTTGCTGAAAACCGGCGTGGTTGCTGTAAATCAACAGCGGATTTTTTTCTGTAAAGGTATCCTGCAGGACCGCCTGGTGCATTTGGTACCAGAGTTCGGTGGCTTCAGCCAGTTCGCGCAATTTTTCCGGATTGTCGAGGTACTCGTAAATCCGGAAGTGTTCTGTTTCACTGACTTTAAAATCGTGGTCCTGGTAGTGCGGTTTATTTCGCCCGAAATATTGTGCATGCAGGGGGCTTTGAATAATTGCGAAGAGCGCAATTAATAAGAAAACATAGCGTCTCATAGCTATTTGGATTGGTTAGTATGGTTAACAAGGCCAGTAGCCTTTGGCTGTTGAAAAAATGTATTGCGTTGGCCTTCGTTTTAACAACCGAATGTAAAAAACTGTTACAGTACGGTATAACAAAAATAGACGCGAAAATCATCTGATGGAAGTGTTAGCATCGCGTTAAAGCCGGATAAAACGTCCGGGGCTGGCAATTCTTTTTTGACCGAACCTACAACTAATAACGTGGCATTGGCGCGTTGGTTTTTTCAACTTTTCTGGATCGGGGTATGCGCAACGGCCATGCTCTGGCAAACGCATTTGTTGTTAAACACGCCTGCACCCTCGTTCTGGCTCTGTGGATTTGTGTTTTCCGCCACGGTATTTGCGTACAATTTTTCGGCGCCTCCCCGGCGTCGCTGGCCCGCCTGGGGTTTTGGCTTGCTGGCTGGTTTTTGTTTTTTAGAACTTACGGTCGTCCATCAGCTTACGGTTTTTTTACCGGCCCTGATCTGGCTGTTGTACTACGACCGGTACCGGCCAGGGCAGGGCACGGGTCTGCGGGATTATCCCGCCCTCAAACCGGTCGCCATTGCGCTGGCCTGGGCAGGCGTCACGGTGTTGTTGCCGGTACCCTTGCAAGCATGGACGGGTGCTGTCTTGTTGTTCGTTGGGCGGGCCGCTTTTATTTTTGCGCTTGCGCTGGCCTACGACTTGTCCGACCAGCCCTATGATATCCGGCACGGCCTCAACACACTGGTGCTTAAAATTGGGCCCCGGCAAACCTTTCGCCTGATTGATGTGGCGTTGTTGCTGACGGCCTTGTGCGCGGGCGCACAGGTATTGTTTGGTATTATTGAACTGGCCGCCGGTATTGCGCTTTGTATTTCCCTGTTGTTCAGCGCGTTTGCAATTCGGTGGATGCTGACCTGGACCGGCTGGCCCGGCTGGCGCAAAGCGGGAATTGACGGGTTGATGGTTTTGCAGCTCCTGTTGATCTGGATTAGTTTGATCTTGGAACGCGGATGAGGCGGATTTGCCTTCGGCAAAACACGGATTTCCGCGGATTTGCTTTCCGGCGATTGCAATTTTTGGATTAAAAGGAAATCCTAGGTTTATATCACTTCAATAAAATACCACATCGATGACCCAGCTAATAAATATGCTAATGCCCGAACGAAGGGCTGCCCTCTTTTGCCTGACCTTTTTTTTGACCATTGCTTTGTTTTCGTGCGATTCGGGCAAGCGCGATATCCGGGCCTATTATTTCCCGGTCGACTCCCTCGCCACCGGGCAGGTGTACGCCTATGTTTCGGAAGAGGGCGCCACGGAAGACCGGCGCTATTGGTACTACCAGACGTTCAAATCCGATAGCGGCACCTTCCTGGTAGGCACCCAATACGACCGCTTTTTTGAAGTCAATCAGGTTGTTCGCGAAAAAATCGTTGAAACCGGTGCACTGGCCCGCGAGAGTTTTTTGTACGAACCCGACACGGCCACCGGCAAGTCTGTGGCCATACGGACGGTCATTGAATCGGCCAATTTATTCCCTTTCCAGGTCACCGATTCGCTCGGCGTTTTTTTATACCGCATCAAGTACAGCCCGCCTTCCGAGCCGGACGCCACGATTTACCTCATTCGCAACCGCCGTTATTTGGGCGACGGCCCCGAATTCGCATTTGAAGGCAAAGCCTACCCCACCATTCGCTTCGGTATCCGGGAAGCCATCGGGCACAGCGCGGAGGGCGCCGCCGAAATTGAAGGCCAGGGCGAAGAGTGGTATGCCAGGGGGCTTGGCCTGGTGCACTACCGCAAAAGTTTTGGCGCCGAGGGCAATATCCGCTATACGTTTTGGCTCCGGGAGCGGTTTCCCATGGAGGAACTGGTGCGCAGGGCGCAATAAATTTTTTGATGGGGGGGGAGGGGGGGGGGGGGGCGCCGCCCCCAACCCCGGCCCCCCACCAAACCCCCCAAACAAAAAAACACACCCACCGCACCCCCGCCCCCCGTCCCCCCCAAAACAAAAACCGCCCCCCACAGAAAAACCCCAAAAAAAAAAAACCCCCCCCCCCCCCCCCCCACTCACCCAAAAAAACACCCCCCGCTGCAAATTCGCTCCTACTCCCGATCAAGATGATTCAGAAATAGCGTCAGGAAAAACACAAAAAAACCGACACCGAGCGAATTTTCTATAGTGTGTTCTATCATGAACGCTATAAACGAAATGGTATAAAACCCAAGCAGCAGATCGTTTCTATAGTTTTTTCTATAGAAAAGCGGATAGAAAAAAGCAAACAGGAATAAAGTCAGCCCGACGGCTCCTGTGCCGGCAGCCACAAACAAAAACTGGTTGTGCGGCATAAGCGCCTGCTCAAATCCGGGGTAGTGGGTGTCGAATTCCTGTTGTACATCCCGTTTCAAATTGCCTGCGCCTGCGCCAAAAACCGGATTCCGTGTCCAGATATCCCAACCGGCTTTCAAGGAGGTGATGCGCCCCGAGTCGGCATATTGCGCGCCGCCGTTGGACGAATACATCATCAAATCGTAGCGCATGTAGTCCACCTTCGATTGCAGGGAAGGAAATGCTAAGTAAGCCCCCACAGGCAGCAGGAGCAAGGCCAGTAGGAGTGCCAGGGCCGGCTTGTAATGTTGGGTCCGGAAAATATGCCGCACCAGCAGCACAGTGATTGCCGTGTACAACGTAAGCAGCCCGCTGCGCACCGCCAGGATATGAATGAACACAAATAAAAAAACGGTACAAAAGCCGATCAGTTTTCGCTCGTCCGGGTAGCGCCAGTAAAACCGCTTGCGGTACAACCAGGCCCCGCCAATGATCCCAACAGCCATCAGCAGGCTGAGCCGGATGTGGTTGCGGGGTGTCGGCATCGGCTTTCCGGTGAGCATTTGGGCGTTTATCGCATCGGCATGCAGCAGGTAATTGACCCCGATGCCGATGCTGGTCAGGGTAAGCATGCCCAGCAGGACGTAAAACAGGCCGTCGACCTGCCGCGTGGAAAAGCGGGGAAGCGCCAAAAAGACCAGCGGAAACACCAAAAACGGCACCTTGATACGCAGGCGCTCCAGCCAGTACCCGTAATCCTCCGTTTGCCAAAAACTTAAAAATACCACGAAAAAAAACAGCGTCACGGCTGTAAACGCCGGATAACGGTAAATGTGCAACATACGGCTGATGCCTTCCCGGTCGAACTGCAAGCGGCCGTCCTGCACGCAAAACAGGCAAAGCCCCGACAACATGAACATGCTGACGGAAAGCAAGTACGGCGAATAGATAATGGAGGCCAGCAACACACAACAGAAAAAGAAAATAAGTTGCTGCCTGTTCGGATAGCGCATGAGATCAGGATTTTTGTTCCTTTCGTTTGAACAGCATGGTCAGGCCAACCCAGTTGACCATGTCGTATCCGGCATCGACCAGGAACTGGTACACCTCGTCTTGCAAGACCGCGTCGAGGGTTTCTTCATGGGTTTCCACTGCAATGAGCCGGGGCGCGTACGTTTCGAAATCCAGCGATTGCAGCACGTTCAGGTCATGGCCCTCCACATCAACGGTAAGAAAGTCGATGGGGCGGCCCCGGTATTTCGTGCCGGCGAGGATGTTGTTCAGCGTGTCGGTGCGTACTTTTTTGGCGACATAGCCCGGTTTGCCGGCGGCAAACGCCTCGTCGAGGGTAATGGTCAGCGAATAGAACCCGTTGGACCAGTAGGTGATTTCCCCGGTTTTGTCGCTTACCGCACAGGTGATATTGACATCTTTCGGGCGGCGAATGTTGAACCCCGCGATCTTGATGGAGTCGATATCAATATTCACCCCCCGCCAGCCTTTCCGGTAGAGCCGGTAGGTGTTGTTGTATTTCACCGGATGAAAACAGCCCACATCGACAAAAAAACCTTTGTACCGCTTTGGGAACTGCCGGATGATAGACACATCTTCCGCGAACTGGGAATAGTGCCGGAAGCTGTCTTTTATCAGAAAAAGTTTCCGGAACAGGAATAGCGCCCGAAACAGTTTATTGCGTTCCAGCCAGGCCGGCAAATGTGAATAGTTTAATCCCATGCGTTGAGCGGTATTTCGGCCGCAAAAGTAGCAAAATGTATGGGCCTGCGGCCAAAAGCAAAAGTTATCGCACCGTGCACACTCCTGGCAAAAGCCTTACTTTTGCCCCTCCCCGGAGCGCGCCCAAACAAACACCTCCGGTTTGCAAACATGAAAAAATACAATTTCTCTGCCGGCCCGGCTATTTTGCCTGCACCGGTTTTAAAAGAGGCCGCCAAAGGCGTGGCCAATTACCAGGGCAGCGGCCTGGGCCTGATCGAACTGAGCCACCGTGGCCCCGAATTTTCCACCGTTATTGAGGAAGCCTCCGCACTGATGCGGGAGTTGATGGAACTGCCCGAGGGCTACCATGTGCTCTGGATGACCGGCGGCGCCAGCACACAGTTTTTCATGGTGCCTATGAACCTGCTCAACCCCGATGAAACGGCTGTGTACATCGACACGGGCACCTGGGCCAACAAGGCCATCAAAGAAGCCAAGGCATTCGGCAATGTTGAGGTGGTGGCCTCTTCCAAAGCCGACAATTACAACCACATTCCCAAAGGCGTACGCATACCAGCCACAGCCAAATACCTGCACATCACCAGCAACAACACGATTTTCGGTACGCAGTATCACCGTTTCCCGAAATCGCCGGTACCCGTGGTGTGCGATATGTCGTCCGACATCCTCAGCCGCCCGGTAGATGTGCGGCCCTTCGGCCTGATCTATGCCGGCGCGCAAAAAAACCTGGGCCCCGCGGGAGTGACCACAGTGATCGTGCGGGAAGACATGCTCGGCACCGTGTCGCGCCACTTGCCTTCCATGCTCGACTACCGGACCTTCATCGACAACGGTTCTATGTACAACACGCCGCCGGTTTTTCCGATATACGTGACCATGCTGACGCTCCGTTGGCTCAAAAAACTAGGCGGCGCAAAGGCCATTCAGCGGCGCAACAAGGCCAAGGCCAAACTGTTGTACGAAACGATTGATGCCAACCCGGTTTTCCTCGGCACCGCAGCCCGGGAAGACCGCTCACTGATGAATGCCTGTTTTGTAATGGCCAAGGGCTATGAAAGTCTGGAAGCGGAGTTTTTGAAAGAAACAAAAGAAAACGGGCTCATCGGGCTGAAAGGGCACCGCTCTGTCGGTGGTTTTCGTGCCTCGATCTACAACGCCATGCCCAAAAAAGGCGTGGAAGCACTTTGCGAACTTATGCAGGATTTTGCCGTTCGTAAAGGCTAAGAGCATGGTGAGAAAATCCCCAATATGCTCTAATACGTTTCTGGTTCGAAGGTTGTTCCCCATTTCGACTGTTGAACAACCTTCTAACCAGAAACCTTCTAACCTTCTAACATTTGCAACATGCGCCGGAAAACAAAAAAATACAGCGCAAGCATTACCGTCGACGGCGCCGAGTTGCCGGTAGAGGTCGTGTTTGAGTACCGGCGCGGACACCGCTTCAGTATCACGCGCCAGCGCATTATTATACGCCTGCCGCACGGTTTAGAGACGCCGGAAGTACAACAACGCCTGACCGAACTACAGCAGTGGGTCAAAAAAGTATCGGCAAAGAAAAAATCCCTGCTTCACCCCTTCACCCCGAAAACTTACGCCACCGGCGACACGCTCACCGTCGGGAAACGGCAGTACATCCTCGATATCGTCGACGAAGACCGCGGTTCCCATACCGGCAAACTCGTGGGCAACACCATCGCACTGCGCCTCAGCAACCGCTCGGCAACGGCCAACCGCATCAAAGCCATTAAAACCCTGCTTTCCCGCATCATCGCTGCCGAGTTCCAGCCGGAAATTGAACAGCGCGTGCATTATTGGAACAACCGGACGTTCAGGAAGTCGATCAAAGGCGTTTTTTTGAAATACAACCACTCCAACTGGGGCAGCTGCTCCATAAAAAGCAACGTGAATTTGTCGACCCGCCTGCTCTTCGCCCCGGAAGATGTGCAGGACTACGTCATTTTGCACGAGCTGGCACACCTCGTCGAGCTCAACCACTCCGACCGGTTTTGGGCCCTGGTCGAACGCTACATGCCCGATTATGCCGAAAAAGAAAAGTGGCTCAGGGATCATGGCGGCCAATGCGATTTTTAAGGCGCATACTTTTTACAACAACTGTTTACTCCTTAACCGGTTTGACCGGCTTGTCGCAGGCGTCTTGCAGGCGCATTGTTTTTACCACTTTTCGCCGGGTGGTTTTTTGCGTAACGGTCACGGAAGCTGTTTTTCCACAAACACAATTGACCTGCATTTTCGTGCCGGCAGGTTTGCCATCCACCTCCCAGGCAAAGGTGTAGTCGGCGGTCTCAATGTTACGGTCTGGGAAGCTGATCTCGAGATTGACGCCCGATTTAATGCAGCCGGATTGTATAACCTCAAAGGTGAAGTCTGGCTGACGTTGGCTTTTTTCCAGTTTGTAAGCGATATCCACCACAGCCCGCTTGCATTTTTGGCTGTTGGGCTGGGCAAACAGGGTGATGTACATATCGGCGTCGACTTTTCGGTCGCGGCAACGTACACAGTTGGAAACGGTTTTGCAGTTGGATTCGGCCTCTGCCTGCATTTGCTCAACCAGTTTGGGCAACACATCGTCACAATAAGGCGCCATTTGGTCGGCCTGAATGGCAGCCATGGTTGAAGATTTGTCCGATGGCGCGGTATTGGTTTTGGCGGGGGTGGTGGTTTGCGCGCCAAGGGTTTGCGCAAACAGGGCTAAGGCAATTGAAGCACAAAAAAAAGGAATGCGGGCATTTCTCATTTGAAACATCGTTTGGAGGTGTGGTAAAATTGATGTGGACTGCAGGCTGGCCGGGGATCATTATTTGCGGCAAGGCGATAATTTCACCTGCCTGGAATAACTCAGTCCGGTTTTTGCGTCTGTAACCGTCAGCGTAGCTACTTTGCCGCAGGCGCATTTCAGATCGGACGCATGGCCGCCCTTGCTGCCATCAATTTCCCAAAGATAGCTGTAGCGGTCTTTGCTGCATTCCGCGGCATCGCCCGGAATGAGGGGCTTCAGGTCGATACCGGAACCGTCTTCGCAACGCTGCTGGAGAATGTCGAAAGTGGGCGGTGCAGGCCGGGTTTTGGTCGTGGCTGCGGCGCCCGCCGGTGTTTTGCGGTCGGTAGGTGCTGCTGCGGCTACGTCGTTGTTGGACCGGACATTACACTTCGGCTGGGCGACCAGGGTCACGTAGGCAACGGCGCCCGATTTTTTTTCCGTGCAGGCTATGCAGCGGGTTGCCGTTTTGCAGTTAGCGTCGGCTTCTTTTTGCAGATCACCTTGTGTGCTGGCCATGATTTTGTCGCAGGCAGGCGGGGCCGGAATGGCGTCCTGGGCCGAAAGAATAACCGTTGTCAGGAAAAACATTCCGAAGAAAAGGCAAGTGGCAATACGTCGTGATTTCATTTAGTTTAAATTTTTATGTAAATTAAAAAAGATTGACTTTACGCATGTCGTACCGCAGGTCACTAATCCGGAGAACGGCGGTTGGCGCGGGGCAATCGCGGCATTTTCTTGCAAATCAGCGCCTGAAGCCGTTGCTGGCGCGCTTGTCCTAAAAGACGTTGTGCGCGGCAAGGTATAAAAATCAGGCATTTTAAACCCAACGGAAAAAGCATTTCAACCTGCCGGTTTATCCGCGTTGCCGGAACAGGTTATCAGTTAACCCTTTTTTTGTGCCGAATGAACGCCCCTCCGCGCTTGCTGCGCCGTCCCGGTTCCGCTCCGGCGAACGGCGTATATTTGTCAAAATTATCCGGGCAATTGCCTTAACACAAGGCGAATGTTTCTGAAATTCAATTGATTACATTTTTCAGGAAAAATAATGATGTTAATACTGAAGCGTTTAAGCCGGAGCGCCTGTTTCCTGGCATTGTTGTATTTAATTCCGGGCTGCGCCCAAAACAGCGGCCCGGAGCAGTCGGAAACGCTGCAACAGCTGCCCTGGACCCAAATAGAAGCCCGCGCCAAAGGCAGTACCGTACACTTCACCATGTGGCAGGGCGACCCGCTGATCAACCGGTACATGGCCGAATTCGTAGTACCCGAGGTGCAAAAACGCTACGGGCTGACCCTGAAAATCGCGCCCGGCCAGGGCACCGAGATCGTAAAAAATCTGCTGGCCGAAAAAGAAGCCGGCAAGGCGGAAAGCAGCGTTGACATGTGCTGGATCAACGGCGAAACGTTTTTTCAACTGCGTCAAATCGAGGCGTTGTACGGCCCGTTCAGCCAACAACTCCCGAACGCACAATACATCGACTTCGACAACCCGTTTATCGGCTTCGATTTTCAGCAAAAAACCGGCGGCTACGAATGCCCCTGGGGCAATGTGCAAATGACGGTGATCTACGATTCGGTGCGCACCCCCGCCCCGCCCCGCACATTGGAAGCCCTGGAGCAGTATGTGCGTGCGCATCCGGGCAAATTCACCATCCCGTACGAGTTTACCGGCATGACCCTGCTGAAGTCCTGGATGATCGCCCTGGCCGGCGACCCGGAGGCGCTTAACGGGCCGTTCGACGAAAAAAAATACACGCAGCTCAGTGCCCGGCTCTGGGATTTTATCAACCGGAACAAGCCGTATTTCTGGCGCGAAGGCAAAACCTTCCCTGAAAGCCTGGCCGCCACCCACCAGATGTTTGCCAACGGCGAGCTGGATTTTACGATGAGCAACAACGACAGCGAGGTGGACAACAAGATCCTGCAAAAGATTTTCCCGACCACGGCCCGGGCTTATGTGTTCGACTTGGGCACTATCCAGAATTCGCATTTCCTCGGCATTCCTGCCCGCGCCGCCAACAAGCCGGGCGCCCTGGTGGTCATCAATTTTATGATCTCCCCGGAAGCGCAACTGGAAAAAATGCAACCCGCTGTGTGGGGCGACGGCACGGTGCTGGATATGGGGAAACTGCCTGCCGACTGGCGCCGGCGTTTTGAAAACATTCCCGAGCGCCGCCATGCGCCGCGCCGGGCGGATATTCAACGGAAAGCCCTGCAAGAGCCGGCGCCGGAGTATATGATCCGGTTGTACTCGGATTTTCGGACGCGGGTGATTGAGGGGTAGGTAGGGCTATAGAGGCATCCGATGCCTAAAATCCAAAACACTTTCCGGCGGGTATAACAGCCCCGGTTTCCGAACAGGCAACTTTTCAGAAAATACGCTCAACCTGACTGGCTAATGTCCGGCTCGGGTCTTGTCATTTTTTTGTCCGCAAGGCGATGCGGCAAAACCCGGTGCCAAGCTGAAATGTTTAACCATAGATATGCATATCGGGATATTCTTAAACACTAAAATGGGTCACTTTGACCTGTACAGTGCTTAGGCGGTTTAGAACATTGGGTATTCGGAACAATACGAAATGGGGGCATTGACCATGGCGATACGAACAAGAAAAGTTCCTGAACCCAATGCCATAAACTGCTTATAAAACGGACAAGCCGAACACCGCACTACAAAGTAGGCATTACAAAATAAATATTACGCAAATGAAAATCTTGAATTCTGTGTTTGCATTTGCAGTCCTTTTAATATTGACTGCCTGCAACAGCCGGCCTGATAACGAGACAAAAACGCAGGAAAATACCCGGGAAACCACGCAACAGTTCACACCGCTTGTTCAGGAAGTGCTGACCAAAGCGCAGCGGGATGCTTTGACACCCGATGAAGTATTGGCAACGTTTAAAGAAGGCAATGAGCGGTTTGTAAAGAATGACCTGACGGCTAGGGACCATTCGGCTCAAGTCAGAAAAAGTGCCAATGGTCAATTCCCCAAAGCGGCAGTTATCTCCTGTCTCGACAGCAGGGTGCCTGTCGAAGATGTATTTGACAGAGGCATAGGCGATATTTTTGTTGGGCGCGTTGCCGGAAACTTTGTGAATGAAGATCTCTTGGGAAGCCTTGAATTTGCTTGTAAAGTAGCGGGTTCCAAATTGATTGTGGTTATGGGGCACGAGCATTGCGGGGCGATAAAGGCCGCCATTGACGATGTCAAGTTAGGCAACATCACGGCTATGCTTTCCAAAATCCGGCCGGCCGTAGAAAAGGTTGATTATGCCGGTGAAAGGACTTCTAAAAATCCGGAATTTGTTCATCAGGTTTGCGAAAGCAATGTTGTGCACACGATTGAACAAATCAGGATAAAGAGCCCGATACTAAAAGAAATGGAAGATAACGGCGAAATCAAAATAGTAGGTGCGACCTACGATATGGACACTGGAATAGCGACCTTTCTGAAAGAATAACGGTGTGCTGATAGCGAGGGGGTGACTCCAGTCACCCCCTCGCTCTTGGTCTCCACCCTGCCAAGCGGAAATAATACTCCTGTTTTGGCAATCAAAATATCTGTGAAAAATAGAAAAATGGATATAAAAATAATAGAAACGGTTACTGTTATTGCGGCCTATTTCCTGATACGTATTGT
The DNA here is from genome assembly GCA_016716135.1 of Lewinellaceae bacterium. Taxonomy (GTDB): domain Bacteria; phylum Bacteroidota; class Bacteroidia; order Chitinophagales; family Saprospiraceae; genus M3007. The sequence continues at coordinate 28,635 of JADJWX010000008.1, forward strand.
TTCAGGCAAAGCCATAGAAAAAACCGTAGAGAATAGTTTAATGCAAAAGTCAAGAGGGAAGGTAATTAAAAAAGGCGTTAATATTATTTTGCTGTCAATTACAACAGCCTTTCTGTTTTTTGTTTGGGGCGTCAAGCAATCCGAATTGGTTGTTTTTTTTAGCTCTTTTCTCGCCGTTTTAGGAATAGCGTTGTTCGCGCAATGGTCAATTTTATCGAATATCACCTCTGGAATAATTATATTTTTTAGCCATCCGGTTAAATTAGATGACACCATCAGCATCATTGACAAAGATTACCATGTCGAAGGAAGAGTTAGCGACATCGGTCTTTTCTTTGTTATCATTAAGACAAACGATGGCGAAAGAGTAACAGTGCCAAGTAATGTCTTCGTTCAAAAAATGATAAAACACAAAATAAATCTTTAGACGTCGTCTCAAAAGTGGCTGCCGGACTGAACGTATACCTGTCGGAAAGTATACTTTTGAAGCAAAAACACCTATGCGAATAGCAACGACTGTAATTTGCCTGATCCTTGCCGCTGTCGGTTATGGTCAGGATGCGGATGAAATTGAACGGCTTTTCAATAATGGCGATTTTGAAGCAGTGGTGGAAAAAGGGACCCGCTTACTTGAAGCCGATACGGATGAACTTATCGTTTGTCATTTGGTTGGCCGGGCATTGACTGAATTGAAACAATTTGAGCAGGCAAAGCCATTGCTGAAAAAAACAACCGTAAAATCAGCGCCTGGCTGGATGAAATCCTGGAGCTTTGGATACTTAGGGATATGTAACTATGCAACCGGAAATTTAAAGGAATCTGAAAGCAATTTTAAGAAGGCGGTTAAATTAAACGCGACAAAAAATTCAACAAAATTTGCAGCGCGGCGACTGAAATTATTACAGCTGCCGGAGTATGCCAAATACTGGGAAACAATAGAAACAGACAATATCCGGTTTTATGTTCAGCCTGGGCACCAGATTGCCGATCTGAAAAAGTATTGTTCTGAAAGAAACGCTGCATTTATAGAAAACAATCACTTTTTCAATGCCGCCCCGTATAAAAAAATTGATTTTTTTGTTTGGAGCAATCCGGAAGAAGGAAAAAAAATATTAGGCGAAGAAATTGGATTCGCGAATTCAGATTTCTGTATGATCAACGCAAAAATTAATCAAACAAAAGGGCATGAAATTACCCACATACTATGCGACTATGGAATAAAGCCCAATAAAAAGAACCGCCTAATAAATGAAGGCGTGGCAGTTGCATTTGATTTGACAAATCGAAATCGGGTGGAATTGGCCAAATCGGCAAATCAAAAGAATATGAAAATTAAAGACTTTTTCAACGAATCCTCCAGGCTCCCAGAGGACATTATTTACCCTGTTGGAGGAGCATTAATTGAATATTTGAGGACAAAGAACGATAACGAGCGCCTGAAGCGATTGCTCAAAGAGCAGACCTATGAAGCCCTCCTGGAAACCTACGGCATAGAAATCATTGAAGAATTTGAGCGGAAAATCATGTTCTAGGCCATGATGCGCCTGGTTTTGGTCTTGGGCGGAGCAAATCCACCCTGAATCCACCCCCCCACCAACAAGCAAAGGGTTGTGTGTACACGTAGATTTGCAGTTCAGTTTAACCACAGCACTTTGAATGATGAACAAAAAAATCTCAATTTCCGGACTGGCGTTTGGTTTGGTAATTTTTGTCGGATTGATGCCGCTGGCATTTAAATTTTCGGGAAACCAAACGCAACTATTACTTGGCACTTCGTTCAAATATTTCATATGGAGTGCCCAGGCCATTGTCTTGCTCACCCTGTTTTTTACAAAAATCAACTTCAGTAAAAACCAACTGATTGGTTTGGCAATGCTTTGCACTCTGGTGCCTTTTATATTCGCCTTTACAGAAATCGGTATTTCCTTTTTAATTTTGAATAACGTTGTAAGTTCGATGCTGTCCTGGGCAATAGCAAGTGTACTTTTTGCCAAATGGTTTGTTGTTTTGGATTACAATTAAAATGCAGAAAAATAGTGAAGGCAAAACAAAAACAAGGATTACTGATTGCGTTGAGCATTTTCCTTGCATTGTGTTCAATCGGGTTCTCTTTTAACGGCACTTCTTTTCTTTGGTTCTGGCAAAAGAATCCTATAATCCCGATCATATTACTCTGCCTTGTCTTTCTTGTTGTTCGGTATTGGCTGAAACTTGAAATTGATGCGCACCGACAGCACATCCTTGCGGAATATGAACGGAGCTTGAGTCAGAATGAACAGGCAGATTTTAAGAAGTTGCTGTCACTTCGGGAGATAGAAGTTTTGGAACTGATCAATAATGGGCTGAGCAATAAAGAAATTGCCAACAGACTATTCATTTCTTTATCAACCGTCAAAACCCATATCAATAACATTTATAAAATATTGGACATAAAAAACAGGCGAGAAGCTATTGAAAAAACAAATGTGCAGATAAAACTTTGAGCTCAACTCCGATACAAATCGCATGCGCAAACGCCTCCCCACGATCTTCCTCCTCCTGACCCTGCTCCCCCTGGCCGCAGGCCTCGCCTACGCCCTGGCCTACAGCCTGGGCCTGGCCGGCGCCCTGCAAGCGGGCCTGACTACCCAGCACTGGCAGGCAGTGCTGGGTAGCCCGGCCGTCTGGTTTTCGCTGGTGTTGAGCCTGCTGGTAGCACTGGTTGTGGTGGTACTTTCCGCAGCGTTGGCCCTGACAACCGTACTGGTTTTTCACCGCGAACTGGGCAGCAACCCCCTGCGCTTCGGCGCCTACTGGCCCCTTGCCCTGCCGCCGATTGTGGCAGCGTTCTGGGGTTTCCAACTGCTGGGCAATTCCGGCCTGCTGGCACGACTGGCAGCCGCAACGGGGTGCATTTCGGGTCCGCAGGATTTTGTACCCCTCATCAACGACCCCTGGCAAATCGGGATCACCGCCGTGCTGACTATGGCCACCTTCCCCTTTTTCACGGTGGTACTCCACCAGTTTTACCGCTCCGAACAACTGCCGCGCCTGCTGGAGCTCGCCCGCAGCCTGGGCGCCACCGGGCAACAGTGCCACTGGCGGGTGACGGCGCCCGTATTGTTGCAAAAACTGCGGCCGCTGATGGTGCTGTACGGCGTGTTTTTATTTGGCGCCTATGAAGTGCCACTGCTGCTGGGCAGCCAGTCGGCGCGTATGATCTCCATCCTGATCGCGCAGAAATTCCGCCGTTTTGATCTCCAGGATTTGCCGCAGGCCTATGCCATCACGTTGTTGTATGCCGCGGTGGTGCTGGCGGTTTTGCTTGTATTCCGGCCTGGCCGGCAAATGAACGGGAGCGTATGAACGTGTTCGAAAAATGGCGCCGACTCCAGCCCCAAAGGGGAGAGGGGCTCCCTTTCAAGTTAAATTTTGATTGGAATAAGGGCAAGCCCCCCTCCCCCCGGGGGGAGGGGACGGGGGTGGGGCGGGCACCCTTCGCCGCGCTCCTCCTGCTCTTTGCCCTGCCCTTTGCCTACCTGCTCCTGCTTTCCCTGGCCATGCAGTGGCGTTTCCCCTTGCTTTTGCCCGAAGGGCTCAGCCTCGAACACTGGCAACTGGCCTGGCGCATCGGTGGCCTGGCGGATAGTTTAGGTTTGTCGGCGGTTTGCGCCGCCGTGGTCGCCCTGAGCAGCACCGCCCTGGGTTTCCGTATGGCCCACGCGATCGCCGCGCACCACCGCCGGCGCCTGCTGGTAGCCATCGCTTATCTGCCCTATGCGTTTTCGCCGGTGATCTACGCCTTTTGCCTGCAATTTTTCTTTTTAAAAACCAACCTTGCGGGCACCCTGGCCGGGGTCTTGTTGGGCCAGTTCCTGCTCGTTTTTCCCTTCAGTGTCATTTTGTTTGTCAACCACTGGACGCCACGCCTTCGCAACATGGAGGCGCTGGTGTACACCCTCGGAGGCTCTGCCGGGGCGGCCTGGCGGCGGGTGTTGTTGCCGGTGTCGCGACCGGCCCTGCTCAACGGGTTGTTTCAGACGTTTCTGCTCGCCTGGTTTGAATACGGCCTTACCACCGTGCTCGGGCAAGGGCGGGTGCCTACCCTGCCGGTGCGCGTGTACCAGTACATCGGCGAGGCAAATCCGTATTTTGCGGCCCTGGGCAGCACGCTGCTGATCTGGCCGCCGCTGTTGCTGCTTTGGCTCAATTACCGCTATCAAAACCGGACACATGCCGCCTTTGCTGACCGTTGACAAATTGGAACTGCGCTTTGGCGCCGAACAGGTGCTCCGCGGACTGAGCTTCAAACTTCAGGCGCAGGAAACCCTGGCCATTCTGGGCCGCTCGGGCTGCGGAAAAACCACGCTGCTGAAATGTCTGGCGGGCTTGCAGGCGCCTGACGCGGGCGATATTTTGTTGTCCGGGAAATCCATTTTAAACCAAAAACCGCAACAACGCGGCATGGTGTACCTCTACCAGGAGGCGCTGCTTTTTCCACATTTGAATGTGTTTGAAAATGTGGCCTTCGGGTTGCGGCTACGCCGCGAAACGGAGGCAAGCGTCCGGGAGCAGACAAGCCGGCTACTCGAAAATCTCGACCTTGCCGGGCAGGCCGGAAAAATGCCGGAACAGTTGTCGGGCGGCCAAAAACAACGCGTGGCATTTGGGCGTGCCCTGATCATCAACCCGCGTATTTTATTGCTCGATGAACCCTTTGGCAATCTCGACGTTGAAACCCGGGCCAACATGCAGCAACTCTTTCGCCGCGTGGCCGCCGAATACCACATCACGGCGGTGTTTGTGACCCACGATCTCAAAGAAGCCGTGCTGATGGGCGACCGGCTGGCGTATATGGAAAACGGCCGGCTGGAGCTGTTTGAAAACCTTGCGGCCTTTATCGCCGACCCGCGAACCGGCATGCAACAGGAACTGGATTTTTGGAAAAAACTGCGCTGAATGAACCTGAACCACTGCGAATCCCTCTACTGGGTGTTCACCCAACTTTGCAACGATACCTGCGACCACTGCTACAACTTTTCCGGCCCACAGGGCGAACGCATCAGCGAGCGGGAATGCCTGCAAATCATTGACAACCTGCCCGATACGATCGACCGCCTCATCCTCTCCGGCGGCGAACCCCTGGCCGAAAAAAAATTACTCTACCGCATCCTCGACCGGCTCCGCGAACGCTACGGCGACCGCACCCAGCTCATGCTGCAAACCAACGGCGACCTGCTCACTGGCGACATCCTCGACACGCTGATCGAAAAAGGCGTCACCCGTTTCGACATTGCCAGCATCGACCGCTACCACAAGCACGCCGGCGCCCGGCTGATGGACCTGGCCGAACTCTTCGAATCGCGCGGCGTGAACGGTGACGACAAAGACCCGCTGGTGGAGAAAGAAACGTACCTGGTGCAAGGTCACCGGCTCTCCTGGGGCTACTGGGGTGCGACGGAAGACATGTGGCTGGGCGGCAACTGGGCGCGCGGCCGGGCCCTGGAAAAAGGCATCTGGAAACGCGATCCCAACCACAATTTTTGCAAAATCCTGAGCGGCGGCATCGGCTTCCTCACCGGAGCGGAGGGCATCCCGCAGGAAATCTCCATCCAGCTCTGGCGGATCAATCCCTGCTGCCCCGGCACTTATAAAGCCCTGGGCGATGCCCGCCGGGAAAAGGTGGCCGACGTGCTGGCGCGGGTGGCGGAATCACCGGTGTTTCAAAAGATCAACGAAGGCGACCCCTTGGGCATGGGCGAATCGGTGGGCGTACCCCGCGAACTGGCACAGGCGCGGGTGGAGGACTTGCAGAATGTCTGTTTGTGGTGTGATGAGTTTTTTCGGGAGTATTTTGATATGGAGCGGCTGGAGGGGCGGTTTGGGGCGGGGTGAGGCTGGATAAACACATCAAAATACAACGGACCTCGGAGAGGTCAAATATTTGTAGCAACCGGTTCTTTTAGCATTTCTCCCTTGCGCATGTACAGGTTCCTCGCTGCGCTCGGAATGACAATGCGTATTAAATAAAACAGGGAGGGCGGTAAAACCCGGTAAAGCAACATTTCGTCGCCCCTTTCTTTTAGCCCAACCATTGTGGGATAGGCTGAGGCCAAAACTGGGGGGCGAGGCAATGTTCCCTTTTTCCAAATCTTTCGCCCCCCAATTCTTAAAACGAGGTTTTGTCATTCCGAGCGCAGCGAGGAACCTGTACAAGCACAGTTGTCGGGAAGACGAGATTTGGCTTATAATTGGATCAGAGTAAAGCATATGAAGTCAATCTTTCATCTATCTCCGGTCACTACGTTTTGGACACTTTTTTGTCTTCCCGACAACTGTGCCTGTACAAGCGAAAAGAGCGAGGTTGCTGTTAATTATAACTAATCAATACACACCTGTATAGAGGTCGAATCTGTGTTAAATTACTTGAGCGCAAGCCCAATTCGACCTCTACGAGGTCGTGATTCACGGCTTACCGGTCCTTTTCTATAAATATTTGATCTCTCCGAGGTCGCCCGTGATTTTGATGCGTTGACCCTGGGCGGGGTGAGGGTGTATCAAGCTTCTTTGTTTCCCAAGACAATATGCTTTTCCAATTGCTTGCTCATTGGGGTATTACTGCCAGCTTCCAGTATATTTATATCACTAACGCCAAAGATTACATTGCGTTTGAACGGTATTTTAGAAAATAGTATCAACCTCAGTTCATCCTATGATTCATCTATTCAAAAAATCCCCGATCATTTTCTTAGGTTGTCTATTCTGCTTTTCAACTGTTATAGATGGGCAATCCTGTTTATGCGATGCACATGAAAATGAGCACACCTATCAATGGTACAAAGTCACTGCTCCCTCGGGTTTGGTCTTGCGGACAGGGCCGAATAGAAATACCGCCCGATTAGACGCGATCCCTTATGGGGAAGAAGTGTTGCTTTGCAGTCATACAGGTTCTGTGGAAAGGATAGAAGGAATAACAGGCAAATGGCTGAAAGTAAGCTGGACAGATAAGACAGGATACCTGTTCAGCGGTTTTTTACAGGAAATATCAATGGAAGAACGAAAAGTCCGGATGGTTTTGCCTAATTCCGGCGTGGATTCCGGTTGGGAATGTATGAACCTGGATTCTTCCTTAAAATGGTCCGCATTAGTCGAATTGGATAAAAGCCCGGCTAAGCAAGGAGACCTGAATCCGGCCCATTTTTCCACAGTAAATCTGGAAATTGGCAAGAAAAGCGTAGCGCCCTATTGTAGTCCGGATGGCTGGCTAAATAGTGCCGTTTTAAATCTGGTTCAGGCGCCTTTTGCCGTGTTTGCTGGTTGTCCGCTTGCCCAGAAAGTTGTAAATCAGGTAAAAACACCGATTAAACTAATGCCTGGTGAGGTTACAAGCTTTGCCACTTATGATCCTGGTAAAAAATCGCAAACCATGTATGTGCCTGCCGTTCATGGGAATATCATTCCCAACGCAAATTTTGTTGACGACAATACATACAACCGCCCAATCGACAGTATAGGCCAGTACCAGATTTTATTGTTTCAGCGAGATAACCCAATAGAAAACTCCGGGCAAAATGCCCATTGGGTAAAACAAAAGTTGATCGACCAAACTATAAGACGGCCCGGTGATACCGACACTTATGCCATGGATGTGTTTTACGTCTATTTTGCCGGCGATATAGATGGCGACCATCAATTGGACTTGATACTTGCCACGCTAAATGGTACTGGAAGATCGTATCGGCTGTATTTATCTTCAAAAAAACTACCCGGATTTTTATTGCGTTATGTGGCAAAATGGTTTGATTCTTCCTGCTAGCACTGAACTGCCAGCGTCTGCTCTTTCGAAGTTTCGGACCCGAAAGCCTTGTTTCCCGGATGTTGTCCGTACACCAAAATCAGAAATACAAACCACCACCCCCCTAGGGCAAACGCATAAAATTGTTCAATACTTGCCTGATAACAGCAAAAAAAACGGCCCAGCGGGCCGGCATCTTGGTAGCAATTGCGGCCGGTCAGGTCTACCGTGGCCCAGCGGGCCACTATTGGGCATATAAAAATCGTGTAATACCGGCCTGCTGGGCCGGAAACTATCGTCAGTGGGCCAATACTACCGAGATACCGCCCCATCCGGGGCGATTTTGATGCGTTTGCCCTGCCCCCCTCACTTCCGCATCCGCTCCCGCGTCTTCTCCAAAACCTCCTTACTCTTCGCGCATTCCAAAAGATTCTTCCGCGCCGTAGCCTGCAGCTGCCGCGCCGCTTTATGATACCCGCCGGCGGTGGTGATCTTATCGGCGGTCGCCAGGCAGGCATTCAAATGGGTTTCGGCTGTGGAAAAACGGTCGATGTTGCGGTCCAAAACTGCCGCGAGTTCGGGGTTGCGCGGGTCCAATGCCAGGCCGTTCATCTCCTGCTGTACGCGTTGCAGGTTGTCAATGGCCGCGCTGTACTGCGACCAGGCCAGGCCCCAAAGCCCCATGTTGTTGCCCGGATCGAAACGCACGATGCGCAGGCTTGAGTGCAGGAGTTGGGCAGCCGAATCCAGCCGGACAAAGGCATCCAGGCTGTCTTTGGGGGCGTAAACGGCCCTTGTTTCATCGGCGTCATTGTCGGAAACTGTTTGTTGCACCGCCGCCTGGCCCTGCCGGAATTCCTCCGGCGTCAGCGGCGCCGGCAGCAGCTGGAACAAGGGATCATTGGGATAATGGTTGAGGATGAGGGTTTCCGGCGCTGCGAAGAAATAGTCTTCCTTGAAGCGGGGGGTGTATTTGCCCGCGTCGGTGTCCACATCGCCGGCGCCCCAGGTGGCGTCGATAAGCCCCCACTGGCTGTCGGCGCGCACGAGGTTCCAGGCGTGGCCAATGCGGGGAATGCGGCCCCGGTGGTTTTTAACGATGCCGGTTACCCGGATCGCCTCGATGTCCGAAGCATCGCAAAGCGCCTGAAACAGGTTGGCGTAGCCGGCGCAAACGCCCATTTTGCGTCGGAGTACCTGTTCGGGAGCCTGCAGGGCGTCTTTTTCCGTCGGGTCGAGCTCGCGCTTGTTTTCGAATGTTTTTACATCGTAGCGAATGTTGGCCGTGATCCAGACGTAGAACGCGCGCACTTTTTCTTTTTCGGTCCTCAGACCTTCGGTAAGCGAAGCGGCCAGTTGGTCGATGTTCTGTTTTTTGGGAAAAGGCGTTTGGCGTGCCCGGGCATCGACTTCGGAAAAATCCTGCGCGGCAAGCGGCAGGCAGGAAAACAGCAATGCGGAAAGCAGCAGGGAAAGGTAGCGGGTCTGCATAGGGTTGTACAAGTTGGGTTAGGGCATACAGGTTGCACCGGTTTGAGCGCCGGCCGGCGATAAAGATACTTACAAATGTGGAATCAGCCCGTTTGGGACTTGTCTCTAAAATCTCGGAGGGGCACGGAGGGTTACTTCCCATAGCCATCAACTTAAGGCGATAAATCCGTTTTTTTCAAGTCAAAAGTCAAAATGTAAAAGTCAAAATTTAAAAGGGAGTTGGCGTTGGAAGGCGTCTTGTGTGGCCACAGCGGTACCCAGAATGCTCGCTTCGGGAACTACCTTTTGACTTTTACATTTTAGATTTTACATTTTGACTTTAAAAAACAATATTCAAGCCTTAAGTTGATGGCTATGGGGTTACTTCCCCACCGCTGCCCCAACGGCCTCTTTTTCCGGCGCAGCCAAAGCCTCCGGCAAAATCACGTCCAGCTGCCGCATCATTTTCCCGTTGGCCCATTGGCCCAGGTAGCGCTGTTTGTCGGTATTCCCGAAAGCAACATCCTCGTAGCGGCCGTAGCGGGTGTACTCGATGAGCGCGTCGCCGAGTTTCCAGTAGCAATTGAAATCCACCTCGTTCAGGCGGGAGCTTTGGAACACCCGGCGCGTGGTGTAATTGCGCACGCCGGTGTCAAAATCAATGTCGTAGCTGTAGGGTTCGGAGTGCGTGGCCAGCACCCAGCGGTGGCCGTCGGTGTCGTGCCGTTGCACGATGAGGTTGCGTTTCGGGGTTTTGGTGGCGGTTTCAAAAACCAGTTTGCCGAATTCGTGGCCCACCACGTAGTCGTCTTCCCCGACGATGATGAGCAGTTTGAGCGCCGGGTCGAGCCGTTCGTACGATTCCAGCCGCGCGCCTTTGAGCGGCCCCGAGCCGGGTTCGCAGAGCAACATGGCCGTGGGTTTGGGGATGCCGTATTTTTTCCAGTTGACGCCCAGGTTGGCCGTGATCACGCCGCCGTAGGAATGGCCGAAATAAGCCACCTTGTCGGTTTTGGGCCGCACATGGTCGCCCGAGCGCAGCAGGGCCAGGGCATCCTGGATGCCTTTGGCGGCGTTGGCCGGGAAGGCGTCGGGGCGGGGCATCAGCAGGTTTTTCTGGTAGCGGGGGTAAATGACGATATTACCTTTGGCCACCAGGTGCTTGATCCATTTGCCATAGGCCAGGGGGTTGTAGGCGCCGTAGCCGTGCATGAACACCACCACCTCGGCGGAGTCGGGTTTGGGATCGGCGGGCTCGAAAAGCCAGAAACCGTCGGCTGTAGTGGCAGCATCATAAAAAGCCACAGAGCGGTGCAGGTATTCCGCACCGCCGGGGCCGGTGGCCGGCTGACCGGGGAAAGGTGTATTTTGGGCGGTCGCAAACAGGCCGCGGAAAATCATTGTTGCCATGAAAAGGTAAATGCGCATGGGTGGAATAGCTTGGTCTTCTAAACGCCGGATGCCCGGTTTTCGTTTAATTTGAATCGATTAGCAGCCTTGTTTTTACGACTTGTACTATCAAAAATTATAAAAAACGTATGCAAAAATCAGTAATCCTGTGCTTCCTGTTTGTTTTTAATCTGTTTTCCGCAAAGCTTTTCAGTCAGCCCGACGAGTGCCAACTTGGCGCCTGGTACATGTATTTTTGGAACACTACGATCAAATCCGGCCCCTGGGGATTTCAGGGCGACGTCCAGGTTCGGAGCTGGAATATTGCCGGTGATCTCGAACAATTGCTGCTCCGCGGGGGCGCCACGTACCAGCCGCGCAACACGCAGGCAAAATTTACGCTCGGCTATGCGTTTGTGTCCACCGGCGCCTTCGGCCCCGAAAAAACCACCAGCCCGGAAAGCCGGATCTACCAGGAGGCGTTGCTGCCGCAAAAAATCGGCGAACGCTTTTACCTGACCCACCGCTTCCGCTACGAGCAACGCTGGGTGGAAAATCAGGACTTCCGCACACGCTTCCGCTACAACCTGTTCCTGAATATTCCGTTGAACAAAAAAGATTTTCAGGCGGGCGCCATTTACCTTGCCTTGTACAACGAGTTGTTCATCAATGGCGAACGCGAAATTGGCGAGGGCCGGGAGGTTGAACTGTTTGACCGAAACCGGGCTTATTTTGCGTTGGGCTACTCCCTCACCAATGGGCTGCGCGTACAACTGGGCCTCATGCAACAAACCACCGACGCCTGGGAAAAACGGCAGGCACAATTAAGTTTGCACCACACGTTTTAAACCAAAACACGACCTGGACATGAAATCTGTGACTATAGTTTTCCTTACGCTGCTCTTTTTTGCGGCCTGCCGCAACGACGCCCAGCAGGGCAATGCCGCCGTATCGGAAGATGCCGGCGCACCGCCGGTGACCGGGCAGGATATTTCCGAATCGCCGGAAAATTTCCCGGACACGCTTGCGCCCGACGAATTGCTTGCCGACTCAGCCATCGTTGAAGTGGAGGCGCCGGAGCCCCAACGCCCGCAATACAAACCCCAAATGAAGCCTGCTGCGCCCAGCTCCACCGCACCGCCGGCCGGCTTGCGTGGCAGCACAACCCCAACCCAGCAGGGTTTTGTGGACTTGCAGGAACTCGATCCGTCGATCCGCCTGGAAATCCGCTACGCGACGACGGACAATTTTACCGAAAGTAAAATCTACGACTGCCCGCGCTGTTTCCTGCGCCCCGAAGCCGCCCAGGCCGTCGTAAAGGCCCACCGCATGCTGCAACGCCAGGGGCTGGGCCTCAAAATGTTCGATTGCTACCGCCCACAGCCGTACCAACAGCGGCTCTGGGATAAAGTGCCCGATGCTGACTATGTAACGCCGCCGGAAAAAGGCTCCATGCATTCGCGTGGGGCTGCGGTGGACCTCACCATCGTGGACGCCCAGGGCCGCGAACTGGACATGGGTACTGCCTACGATTTCTTCGGGCCGCAAGCGCACACCACCTACTATCAATTGCCCGCCCAGGTACTGAAAAACCGGCAACTGCTGCGCCGCGTGATGGAAGATGTCGGGCTGCGGGGTATCCGTACCGAATGGTGGCATTTTTCGTACCAACGGAAGAGTTTCCCCTTGTCGGACTGGGTATGGGAGTGCCGGGATTGATATTGCTCGTCCTGTGGCTTTGCGCTTGTCCATTACACCCAATTCTGTTTTCGACGGTTGTTCTACTTTGAGACAGCTGCATTTAGCGTTGGAAATTTGGACAAACGCTTAGTTGAAAACTATCCGAACTTGCTGTACCCCCACTGCGGATTGGATGGTCAGAAAATATACGCCGGCAGCCAGTCCGCTGCGGGCTACCCGGACGCTTGACTCCCCGGCCAGGATGCTTTCCCAAACGGGTTGGCCGGCTGTATTGCTCAATTTGAGGGCGACATTTTTTGGATTTCCCCAACCCAAAAAGACGGTGAAGAAATCTTGCGCCGGGTTCGGTACCACAAAAACCTGTTGGGCCTGTACCGGATTTTGCGTCCTGGTGACCCCCGTTTGCACACATGCCGGAATGGCGACCTGTGCGTTCGAGCGGTGGTATTTTTCGTTTATCACATTGTATATGGCGCCAAGACAGGCTTCGGGTGCGGTCAATTTGGTATAGTGGATGCGGATAAGGTCGCCGGGGAGAATGTTTTTTTTCAAGCCTTTTTCCGTGATGCTCAGCGCCTGTATTTTGTTCTGACTGTTAAATTCCCAGGTCCCGGCGAAGGTGGTGTCCAGGTTTTCAATGCCGGAAATATCCAGCCCGGTCACTTCAAATTCAAAGCCGTATAGTTTGTTGTAGGGGTTGACGATCCGAACGTCGAAGGTTTTTTGCACCGTATCCAGGTTCCCCGGCAACAGGTACACAATGTCGTTCGGATTGTCGGCGCCCCCGGGGAACCGGCAGGCATAACGGACACCCCAATATGGCACATCGTCGGCATGCAGTACGCACTCTTGCAGGAGGGCGGCATCGTACACATCCAAATCGCCATCGTCGTCCAGATCGTAGCAGGAAGTTGCGGTGCCGGCGCCTTGCAGGTTATTGGCGAGGTATTGTTCAATATCCGTCATTTCCTGCAGGGTATCCTGGTCCCAGTCGCCGTGCAACAACACGCCGCCGCATACGCCGGAGCAATCCGGTTGAGCAGGCCCGAATGTTTCGCCGAAACAATCGGTGTACGTCGGGCAATCGTTCATTTCTTCGATTACCGGGTTTCCATGGACATCGTAAAACAGCTCAAAACAGGCCTGCGCCCAATTATTGTCATACGTGGCTTCCCTGCGCCCGGTCTTATCGGGCGATTTGTCCCAGTTGACACGCACAACCAATGTGTAAAATCCGGCATTAAGGCCGGTGAGGTCTATCCATTGGCAATCGATGGTATTGTCATAACTGTCTCCGCAACCTGAAGAAATGCCCATATTGCTGCAGCTGTATTTACTGTTTCCGCCGCCGTTGCATTCCTGGTCGAATATGCAGAACCCGTTTTTGAAGCCGATTGGCAGCAATACACCATTTTGGTCAAAGAGGTTGTATTCGGCATATCCGCGGTAGTGCCAGTGGTGGTGGCAGGGGTCCCAAACGAATTGATCGGAAGGGATATCCGGGGCAGGCGGGGGCGCTCCGATGTAATAGTCGGCAACCCCGATGTTTTGAATATTTGTGGTAAACCGCAAAATGAACCGTGGGCCAAAACCATTTACACAGCCTTCGGCCACGTGGCACGGATCGATAGAAACCAGGCGATCGGGTGTTAAACTATTGCGCAGCACATCCTCAAGCACTATGAGATCGGGCAGGTCGGTACAATCCGGGTCGCCGGGATAAATGCAGGTGTCGGTCACGGTTGCCAGGGGCTGGTAATTGCAGGCCAGCGCATCGGTACATCCGACAACCGGCCCGATGTATTGCAGCGAAAAGCCGATGGCTTTCCCATTGCAACTGCCATTGGCATATCCGAGCCGGATAAAATATTCGGTACCGGCAGCCAGGTACAATTCGGCCCGGGCGCCGTTGGGGTTGGCCGGGCAGCCGCCGTCGGCGTAAAAAGTAGTGCCGATATTATTGTTGGTGACGGTAATACCCTGACAGCGGTCGTATACCCAGATTTTGGTGGGGCAATCCAACTGGGCGTCACAGGTGCTGATCCGGTAGGTGCCGGTGTCGGGCGGCGTAAAACTGTACCAGATTTCAAATCCGTTTATCGTCGTGTGGCTCCCGGTGTCGATCTCCAGCGGATTGGTGCAAAATCCGCCGGGCGGGCACCCGAAGGTCACCTGTTCACTAAAGCCATAATTATAGCCGTCGTATTCAAAATACAACTGGTCGTCCAGGTAAAGATTGAAGCGACCGTCCGGTTCCATACCATCGCCGTTTGAATCAGCAATGGTAAATACCACGCAAATTCCCTGAGTAATACAGTATTCAAAAACCTGTGGTCCGGCACTGGAGGGCTGCCCGGTTGCAAACACGAAACCGGAATTCAGGTCGACAAATTTCCAGGAAACCTCCTCCCAGTATTGATCCGGATCGATTTCCAGGCGAACGGTTGTCTCAAACGGCTGGCATTGTGCCTGAAGAGCATGGGCAGCTGAAACCAGCAATAAACTAAGCAGTAGAATACGGATCATGGCAGGCAGATTTTGGCTGAACACCTGGGCGAATATGGCAATTTTAACCAAGACCGGACGGGCGGCAATAATGCTTCCTTTTTGTAAAACATGAATCATCCCGAATTTTTAAAATGACTTGGGTACCGGCGTGCAAAGGCAAGTTATATTTAGGATTCCCGCTTTCGAGCAGACAGGTTCCTCGCTACGCTCGGAATGACAATGCGTATTAAATAAAACAGGGAGGGGCGGTAAAACCCGGTAAAGCAACATTTCGTCGCCCCTTTCTTTTAGCCCAACCATAGTGGGATACGCTGAGGCCAAAACTGGGGGGCGAGGCAATGTTCCCTTTTTCCAAATCTTTCGCCCCCCGGATTCTTATAAGGTGGTCTTGTCATTCCGAGTGCAGCGAGGAACCTGCCCGCTCGAAAGCGGGAATCCTAAATATAACTTGCCTTTGCACGCCGGTAGAAAAGTCAAATATTTGTAGATCAGAGATTTAAGAGGGATCGACGACCTCGTAGAGGTCGCATGTGCAGGGGTTAGCACCTGGAGATTCGACCTCTCCGAGGTCGGGCAACGGGTAACCGGAGCATTTCTACAAATATTTGACCTCTCCGAGGTCTTTTATGGAAAATTCAGGATGACCCATGTTAGCCCCCAGTGCATCAAAATTCTGTTTAATTGTATCTTACCTGCAAGTTGTCACACCGATTACATCTTTCGCCAAATATTTTCAAAGCAAAACAACCTATGTTAAAACTATTTACCCCCCTTGTCTTCCTCGTTTGCTTCCTGTTTTTTCTTGTTAATTCTATTGCTGCGCAACAACTTCCTGCGCCGCTGGATGCGTCCGGGGAATTAAGCCCGTTGGGCCATGCAGCATGTATCATACGGGAAACAATAAACTGCACGGATAAAACCGTAACCCTGCAGGCTTTTTTAAGAAACAATATCGGTGGCGGCGAAACACCTCTGGTTGTGGATTGGAGCACCGGGGAGAATGCCCACTTTATCGTCGTGCATCCTCCCGGAACGTATTCCTATGTGGATGCCCCCTTCAACTGCGATCACCATGAGAATTTTACCAGCATTGCGGCATTTTTTGAGGGAAACCTGGAGATTACAGGTCCCCCCGCCTTCTGCCTGGGCGCCGTTTCAGTTGATCTGACCGTAAACACAGGAGGCTATATTTTTAATGAATTCATGTGGACGCCGAACATTTCAGACGATCTTACCCCTGTTACCGTCAACGGACCCGGAACATATTCCATACAGGTGACCGACGAACTGGGCTGCCCTACCAATGCCTCCATTACCATACCGCCGTCTCCACCCATCTTACCGATCCTTTCCGGTCCAAACGTTCTGTGTACGGAAAACGACACCGGATTTATTTCAATAAATCCACCCTTTGCTTCTTATCAATGGGAGGACGGCCAGACTACAAATCCTGCGGTGGTCTATGGCCCCGGATATTTTGAAGTAACCGTTACCAATATGTTTGGATGTACGGGCACGGGCGTAACCGGTATTCAGAGCGGAGACGTGCAAGATTTGGCAATTTTAACCAACAACGATGAATTGTGCCCCGGCGAATCAACACAGCTAACCCTCAACGGCGCTTTTATCGGATACAATTGGTCAAATGGAATATCGGGGTTGAGTAATACGGTAAACGCCCCCGGAACATACACAGTCACCGTTACAAATATTCACGGCTGTACCGGCACAGCTTCTATTCCCATATTCGCCAAACCCGTACCACAGATTAACGTGGAAACCCCGGCTGCTTGTTCAGGTGAAAATGCGACACTTTCTGTTTCCGGCGGCTCCTTTATGAATTATCATTGGTCAACCGGGGATACTACACAAACAATAACCGTCAATAGTCCCGGAGCATACGCAGTCACCGTAACCGGCGATACCATTTGTCCGGCAGTAGACACCTCGATATTGGCATTTTCGGCTCCGCCAAACGCTATCATTGAGGCGCCGCCGCTATTGGATTGTACCAACAACCTGGTGGTACTGGATGCTACCAATTCCGATGGCGGCACACCTGTCGGGATAAACTGGACCACTATTGGCGGAAACATAATTGGCGGCCAGGGCACGCTAATGCTTTCCGTAAACACACCGGGCGAGTATATTCTGGAACTATACGACTCTGTCACCACCTGTTTTGCCTATGATACCGCCACCGTAATTTCCAATCAGGTCCCTCCACCGGTGGACGCCGGGCCGGATGGCCTGGTGAATTGCACAATAACGAACATCAATATTGGCCCGGCTTCGAATCCGGCGGATTCAACCCTTGTTTACGCCTGGTCGACACCCGATGGCAATATTGTGTCCGGCCAATCGTCCTGGACCGCTGTGGTCAATGCGCCGGGTATTTACATCATTGAAGTAACGGATATCACAAATAATTGCCTGTCCTACGATACGGTAATGGTGGCCCAGGACATTGCGCCACCAACACCGCTTATCGCTGCTCCGGACTCGATCACCTGCATGGTAAATTCCGTAGTGCTGGATGGTTCCGGCAGTATGGGAAACAACCTGCTTTTCAGCTGGTCGACCTTGGACGGGAATATACTTTCGGGCTCAGGCACCTCCATGGCTACCGTCAGTCAGGAAGGCACATATGCGCTGCTCGTCACGGATCAAAGCAACGGTTGCACGGCAAGCACTTCGGTTGAAGTAGTGCAGGATGCAGACATTCCGTTGGCCAATGCCGCTCTGCCTGATACCCTGAACTGCCTGACAACACAGATTGACCTCGACGGCGCCGGCTCTACTACCGGGAATGCAATCAGCTACAGTTGGACTACGGTAAATGGAAATATTGTGGCCGGAGCAACGACGCTTTTCCCAACGGTGAACCAGCCCGGGAATTACCTGCTGACCGTTGTAAATAATTCGAACAATTGCACGGCTTCCTTTAATGTTTCCGTTCCCCAGGACATTCAGGATCCCATGGCAAATGCCGGTACGGCCCAGACCCTGAACTGTACCTCCCCAACTCTCCAGCTGGATGGCAGCACTTCAAGCGCAGGCCCTTCCATAACGTACCAATGGACCACACCGGATGGAAATATTGTTACAGGCGCAACGACCATCATGCCGACCGTCGATCAGGTTGGAACCTATGTGCTCCTGGTTACAAATACCAACAACGGGTGCACATCTACTGCCGCAACTACAGTGCAGGAAGATGCCGCGGCGCCGGTAGTCAACATTGCCCCGCCCGCTCAACTGGATTGCATTACAACCTCGATTACCGTCGACGGGAGCAGCTCGAGTCAGGGTTCGCCATTCCAACTGGCCTGGTCAGACCCGCAAGGCGGAATTGTGAGCGGAGCCACCTCCCTCCAACCCACAGTGAACCTTCCGGGTACGTACACCCTTGTAATTACAAACACCCAAAATGGCTGTGTTGACTCGCTGGAGGTGCAGGTTGCACAGGATATTACGCCGCCCGACCCCGATGCCGGCCCCGACGATCTGATCAATTGTTACGAGCCTTCCATTGCGATCGGAAGCGCCAATAACCCTTCCGGGGCAAATTTTACCTTGTTGTGGACGACCATAGACGGCAACATTGTTTCCGGCGCCGGTACCAGCACGCCAATGGTGGATCTGGCCGGCACGTACACCCTGCTGATCACCAATTCGGACAATGGTTGTACGGCTACCGATGAGGCAACAGTTACCGATGATTTTCTCCAGCCAACTGCCGATGCGGGCCCGGGCTTTCAACTGGATTGCCAGCAAACCAGCTATGTGTTGCAGGCTGTGGCCGGGCAAGGAACCAACCTGGTCTTTGAGTGGACGACGCCGAACGGAAATATTGTCTCCGGGGCTACCTCCCTGAATCCGGAAGTAAATGCTGCAGGTGATTACCAACTCCTGGTTACCAATCAGGACAACGGCTGTACCAATACCGCTACAGTTGCCATCACACAAAGCGCGGATGTGCCAATTGCCGCTGCCGGGATGCCTCAAACACTGACCTGCACCAACACACAGCTCCAGTTGAACGGCCAGGGATCCAGCACCGGCGCCGGGATCAGTTATAACTGGACCACCTTGAACGGGACTATCGTAAGCGGAAATACGACTATAAACCCCGTGATAAGCGCTCCCGGCGCCTACACGCTGGAGGTATTTGACAGTACTAATAATTGCAGCGCCTTTTCGAATGTGCTCATTGGCCAGAACATCGAAAATCCTGTTATCGACGCCGGGCCGGACAATACCCTGACCTGTACCGTCCTGGACACCCAGTTGCAGGCCAACGTGATCAGTTCAAGCAGCAACATGCTTCAATACAGTTGGAGCACGCCGGACGGAACGATCTTGTCCGGTGCCGGCACCAGCACGCCTGTTATCGGTAGTGCCGGCAACTATGTGCTTCTTGTAACCGATCTCAGCAATGGCTGTACGGCTACAGATCAGTTGACTGTTGTAAATGATGTGGCCACGCCAACTGCTCAAATTGTACCGGCGCCAACACTTACCTGCATCCTGACCAGCATCCCGCTGGATGGCACAGCATCCAGTACGGGTCCGGAGTTTACTTTTCTTTGGAGCAGTCACGACGGTAATTTCGCAGGTCCGCCCAATACGCTGCAGCCCACCATTGATGCGCCAGGCACATATGAACTGCTCATAACCAATACTACGAACGGTTGTACAGAAACGGCATCTGTCGTAGTGCCTGAAGACGTCATGCTTCCGGTAGCAGAAGCCGGGCCCGCCCTTGTGCTAACCTGCGCCGACCCAAGCCTTGGTCTGGACGCCTCGGGCACGAGCACCGGTCCGGAATTCCAGTATCTGTGGACCACCACGGACGGGCAAATTGATAATGGTAGCACCGGGCTGATGCCAACCGTATCGCTGCCGGGTACGTATGCATTACTGGTGACAAACACTGCCAACGGATGCACCGCCACAGATGAGGTACAAACCACTTCGGATATGCAACTCCCGGTGCTTTCCTCCGCCAACCCGGATGAAATTACCTGTATTCAAAACAACGTGACGCTCCAGGCAACGGCGATAAATGCCGGAAACAACCCGCAGTATCAATGGAGTACACCGGACGGGAATATTGTGTCGGGGCAATCCACGTTGAACCCCAATGTAAATTCAGCGGGTGTTTATACGCTTTTGGTTGAGAATACGGCTAACGGATGTACCAGTTCCATTATGGTGACCGTACAGGAGGACATAATACCGCCAAGTGTCAATATCAGCAACCCGGATCTGCTGACCTGTAGTGTCACTCAACTCACGTTGACCGCAAACCCGTCTGCAGGTACGTCTTTGCAATGGTCTACCCCGGATGGGAACATTGTAAGCGGCGGTACTTTGGCCAACCCCGTAATCAATGCGCCCGGAACGTATGCGCTGTTGGTGACCGATAATGCCAATGGATGTACCAATGCAGGCAGTATACAGGTATTGGAGGAACAGAACATACCCACCGGTTTTGATTTTGTACTCACACCACCGACCTGTTTGGGCGAACCGGGCATGGTAATCATTGGTTCGGTGCAGGGTGGAATTGGCCCCTACATGTATTCGGTCGATGCCGGGCAACATTTTCAATCGCTGGCGTCTTTTGAAAATTTGAAACCTGGAAATTACACGCTGGTAATTCAGGACATCAATGGTTGTGAAGTTGAAGCCTCTTTGGACGTTCCGGAGCCTCCGGAGCCGGGTGTCGGGTTGCCCCCGCTGTTTACGATTCAACTGGGTGAAAGTCTGCTGTTGGAACCAATACTTCCTGCCGGCTTCCCAATTGGTTCGATCGACTCGGTAGTTTGGTCGCCGACGACCAACCTGACGTTCTCCGGGTCGTCTGTTCAGGCGCAACTAAACCCTACGGCCAATCCCTTGGAATACACGAAGTATACGCTCACGCTCTATACAGCGGATGGCTGTAGCGCCACTGCCAGTACGCAAATATGGATAAAAACCAACCTGGATATTTATGCCCCCACGGCCATCAAACCGAATGATCCGGAGCATCCGGAAAATGCGTATTTCACCTTGTATACCAGCGAACTGGGTATCGATAAGATCAATACGCTACAGATTTACGACCGATGGGGAACTCAGATTTGGGAGAAACAAAACTTCCAGCCCAACAACCCGACCGATGGCTGGGACGGCACCTATCAGCGTGATGCGCTTAATCCCGGCGTTTTTGTCTGGTGGGCCGAAGTCATGCTGATTAATGGCCGGAAAATACTCCTGGAAGGGGGTGTCACCATATTACGGTAGCGCCCATATAACTGTTTTTAAAGAGGCTGTATCAAAAGGAGGCTACAGCGGTATCTTACTCGTCCTGCGACTCAAAGTCGTAGGACGAGTGCCCACATAGCCCGATAAGATCTACAAGGATAGTGCCTGAACAAGGCTTGCCTGCTAAACCAAAAAAATCCGGGCTATGTAAAAAGCGGCGCCAATCTATCATACAGATTGGCGCCGCTTTCATTTTAACAGCATGCGGCCGGTACCAGGCCGATCCAAAATGTCGGATTCCTTCAGCATTATGTCGGATTCTTTCACGTTGCCCGGGGCGAACTTTGTAGCCGGATATGTGCCCGTGTCGAATTATGGCCCGACCCATCTTTCCGGAGTAATCCTGTAATTGTAATTATCCTGTTCTCATGAAAGTTTTTCAATGCCTTTATGCACCGGCCGGGTGCATAACGAAAAGTCTCGCCTTTTTTCAATTGGCTAAAATCACCGTCCTCACAACCCTGCTCGCCTGTTGCAGTTTTCATCCTCTTCGGGCGCAAACGACCATGACGGATGACGGCAGCATCCAGGATATTGCCTATTCCGGCACCTTTGCCGACTTCGTTGTGCCGGCTTCCACAAGCAAGGATTTCATCTTTATAACCCTGCGCGGCGGCGATGGGGGCAAAGGCGTTTCGGTAACCAGCGAAACCGGCAATGGCGGCGAAGGCGCCACAATAAAAGCCAGCTTCAAAATCGGTACGGGCGCCGGTGAAGTTTCCGCCGGCGATACCTTGCGGTTTATCATCGGCGATAAAGGCTTGAGTCGCTCTGGTGGTGGCACCCAAAATTCCGGCACCGGCGGCGGCGGCACGGCAGTGATGATTAAAGAAGCCGATTCGACCAACTGGAGAATATTAATGGTTGCCGGTGGCGGTGGTGGCGGCTGGGCTAATACAATTGTCGGCCGGAATGGCCGTGGCGGCCGTGCCGGCGAAAGCGGCGGTGATGGTGCTGATGGCGACTTTACCGGCGCCAACGGAGGCAATAATGGCAGGGGTGGCAACAGCACCGCAGATGCCAGCGGCGGTGGCGGAGCGTTTGAAACAGGCAGCAGTTCTCCCAGCTTCAATGGCGACGGCGGTGGACGTGCAGGTTGGCAGGAAGCACCCAATGAAGCGGATCGGGATTCTACCGTCAACCCGCTCGGTGGCATTGGCGGGTGCAATGCCAGTAATTGCCCGCCCGCCGATGGTTATGGTTTTGGCGGTGGCGGCTGGAGTAATTCCCAAGCCGGCGGTGGCGGCGGCGGCTATTCCGGTGGCGGTGGTGGCGGCGGAGCAGCCGGTGGCGGCGGTGGCGGCAGTTTTGTCAATAGCATCGCTATTTACAGCGACAAGTCCGGTGGTGGCGTTACCGGCAACCCCGACCCGGGTTGGGCCAGGTACCAGTTTTTTGACTCCATTGCTGTTGCCTGCGTTTCCGCTATCACGCTGGATGTTGATACGGAAAACCCTGCCACCATCACCCCTGGCGATGTAGACAATGGCAGTTCGTCCGACTTAAACCTGGACTACGCTATTTCAACAAGCGAATTTACCTGCTCCGATATCAGCCTGAGTCCGATCACGGTAACCCTCACCGTTACCGACGAAACCGGCGGCACCGCTACCTGCACCACGCCTGTAACGGTCAATGACCTGGCGGCCAACCTGTCGGATCTGACAGACGACGGCAATTTCCAAATGGTCAATTACAACGGCACGTTTCAAGACTGGATCATTCCCACCTCAACCACCAAAAACAAGCTCCAGGTGGAACTCCGCGGCGGCGACGGCGGCAAACGTGAAAACCCCTGTGGCGAAACCGGGCGCGGTGGCGACGGTGCAACGGTCATTACCCAGTTTAATATTGGCAATGGGACCGATTCCATACCACCCGGCTCCGTGGTCCGATTCGTCGTCGGGGAAGAAGGCGCCAGCAACAACGGCTCCGGGATCGAAGGCGCCGGCGGCGGCGGCGGCACAGCAGTGCTGTTCCGGAAATTCGGCGAGTGTAACTGGACAATACTTGCTGTAGCCGGTGGCGGCGGCGGCGGATGGGCTGACGGCTGCGCCTTTAAAAACAATGGCCAGGGCGGGCGCACTACCACATCCGGCGGCGATGGGAAAGGTGCCAGCTCGGGCAGCGGCAAAGGCGGCGCCAACGGCAATGGCGGCAAAGCCGGCACCTTTTCCAACTTTGAAGAAGCCGGCGGCGGCGGCGGCGCTTTCAGCAACGGCGGCGTGATCACTTGTACCGGCGGCAACAACTGGGGTGACGGACAAAAAGGCGGCGTCACCGGTGGCCAGGGCGGCAAAGACGGTTCCGGCGGCTGCGGTAGCGGTCGCGACGGCGGCTTCGGCTTCGGCGGCGGTGGCCTGGGCGACGGCACCGGTGGTGGCGGTGGCGGCTATTCCGGCGGTGGTGGCGGTGGTTCCGCAGGTGGCGGTGGTGGTGGTGGCAGCTACATCAACAGCATCAGCGATGCGCTGTTTACCAATGTACTCAGTAGCAACGGCACCACCAACGCACCGCACAATGGCTTCATTAAATATGCCCTGCTGACCAGTACCCTGCCCGTTGCCTTGTGCGATAAATCGGCACAAGTTTCGGTCACGCCCGAAACAGGCGTTACCCTGGAGCTCAGCAGTGTCGATAACGGCAGTTACGATCCCGAAGGCGGCGCCTTAACATATGACATAAACCCGGCTTCTTTTGATTGCGACGATATCGGCGTTCATGCAGTCACGCTCACCGTAACGGATGTTACAGGCCTGACAGCAACCTGCCAAATCCAAGTCAGCGTATTGCTGGACATCAGCACTTATGCCGACCTGGATGATAACGGCGGAACGCATCAGGTAGATGCCAACGGTACTTATCGGGATTTTATCATCCCGGAAGATGTGGAATACAGCCATATCCAGTTTTTTGCCAACGGCGGCGACGGTGGCGAACGACGGGTGAACCCACCCGTAGGGTCTGGCTGCACCGGCCGGGGTGGTAAAGGCGCTGAAATGACAGCGACCTTTGCAATCGGCTGCGGCGCCGGCCAAATCCCGCCGGGTTCGGTAATCCGCTTTGTCGTTGGTGAGCGGGGCGGCAGCCTGAACAGTTTGGCCGCCAAGGGCGCCGGCGGCGGCGGCGGCACAGGTATTCTCTACCGGGCGCCGGGCGATTGCAACTGGAACATCCTGGTTGTAGCCGGCGGCGGCGGCGGCGGATACGGTGGTTACGGCGGGGTTTGTGACAAATCGGATGGCAAACCGGCCGAAACCGGCGACGACGGCTCCGGTGGAAAAGGCAGCAGCAGCGGTTCCGGCGGCAATAACGGCAACGGCGGAAACAAGGGCGCCAACTTTGCTGCCGGCGGCGGCGGTGCTTTCGGCAACGGCGAAAACCTCGGCTGTAGCAACGGCTCCGGTTTTGGCGGCGGCAAAAAAGGCGCTTACGAAGGCGGCGAAGGCGGCCAGGATGAAAACTCGATTTGTAGCGGTCGCAACGGCGGCTTCGGCTTCGGTGGCGGCGGCCTGGGCGACACAGCCGGCGGCGGCGGCGGCGGTTACTCCGGCGGTGGTGCCGGTGGAACTACCGGTGGCGGTGGCGGTGGCGGTAGTTACATTAACCCTATGAAGGTTTCTGAAACCAAAGCGGGTGGCGGCGATACAAACGACCCTGAGGACGGTTTTGCCACCTACCAGTTCCTGAACGACACCAACAGCGATATTGATCAGCCTCCAACGGTCAGTTGCCAGGATATTACCGTCGAACTGGATGCGAATGCCATGGCCTGTGTGCTCCCGCAAGATATTGTCAGCAGCTCAGGCGACGCTTGCAGCGGCGCCTCCAGCCTGACGTACAAATTTGGAAACGGTGACTATTCGCGCACCTATGCCTGTGGCGAAGTCGGGGCGAATGTTGTAGGACTTGTAGTGACAGATCTGATCGGCCGCACCGCCTCCTGTACGGCCACCATTACCGTGGAAGAGCCGGTATTACCGACTGCCAGCTGCCAGGATGTAACCGTCGAACTCGATTTGACCGGCAACGGCAGCCTCCTGCCCGGCGAGGTCGACAACGGCTCCACAGACAATTGCGGCATTGATATGTACACTCTGAGCCAATCGGCATTTACGGTCAGCGACATCGGCGTGCAAAATATCGGCCTCACGGTTACCGACGGCTCCGGGAACACCGACCAGTGTATTGCGGCTGTAACCGTAGAGCAAACCTTTACCATAGAAGCGCTTTGCCAGAATGTAACCGTCAACCTGGATGCCGGCGGCAACGGCTCGACTACCGCTGCGGCTGTCGACAACAGTTCGACCGCATCGCTCGGCATTGCATCGTTGACGCTGGATCAGGAAAATTTCAACTGTTCCGATATCGGCGCCAACACCGTAACCCTGACGGTTACGGACAATTTCAACAACACCGCCACCTGCACGGCCACTGTCACGGTAAACGACAACGTACCGCCCACGGCCTCCTGCCAGAATGTGACGGTTGAACTCAACGGCGCCGGCAACGGCAGCACCACAGCAGCCTCGGTAAACAACGGCTCGCGGATGCCTGCGGGATCCAGGGTTTGAGTTTGAGCAAAACCATTTCAACTGCTCCGACGTTGGCGCCAACACCGTGACGCTCACCGTCACCGACAACAACGGCAATACCGCCACCTGCACGGCCACCGTCACGGTAAACGACAACGTACCGCCCACGGCCTCCTGCCAGAATGTGACGGTTGAACTCAACGGCGCCGGCAACGGCAGCACCACAGCAGCCTCGGTAAACAACAGCTCGTCAGATGCCTGCGGCATTCAGGGTTTGAGTTTGAGCAAAACCAATTTCAACTGCTCCGACGTTGGCGCCAACACCGTTACCCTCACCGTCACCGACAACAACGGCAATACCGCCACCTGCACGGCCACCGTCACGGTAAACGACAACGTACCGCCCACGGCCTCCTGCCAGAATGTGACGGTTGAACTCAACGGCGCCGGCAACGGCAGCACCACAGCAGCCTCGGTAAACAACGGCTCGTCAGATGCCTGCGGGATTCAGGGTTTGAGTTTGAGCAAAACCAATTTCAACTGCTCCGACGTTGGCGCCAACACCGTGACGCTCACCGTCACCGACAACAACGGCAATACCGCCACCTGCACGGCCACCGTCACGGTAAACGACAACGTACCGCCCACGGCCTCCTGCCAGAATGTGACGGTTGAACTCAACGGCGCCGGCAACGGCAGCACCACAGCAGCCTCGGTAAACAACAGCTCGTCAGATGCCTGCGGCGATTCAGGGTTTGAGTTTGAGCAAAACCAATTTCAACTGCTCCGACGTGGGCGCCAACACCGTTACCCTCACCGCCACCGACAACAACGGCAATACCGCCACCTGCACGGCCACCGTCACGGTAAACGACAACGTACCGCCCACGGCCTCTTGCCAAAATGTGACGGTGGAACTCAACGGCGCCGGCAACGGCAGCACCACAGCAGCAGCGGTAAACAACGGCTCTGCGGATGCCTGCGGGATGCAGGGTTTGAGTTTGAGCAAAACCAATTTCAACTGCTCCGACGTTGGCGCCAACACCGTTACCCTCACCGTCACCGACAACAACGGCAATACCGCCACCTGCACGGCCACTGTTACCGTGCAGGATAAGACCGGCCCCACAGCCAAATGCCAATTCCTGATGCTTGAACTCGATGACGCCGGCAACGGCAGCATCACGCCGGCCCAGGTCGACAACGGCTCCACGGACGCCTGCGGCCTGCAAAGCCTGGCCCTGAGCAAGGAAAATTTCACCTGCGCAGATCTGGGCGCCAACACCGTGACCCTGACGGCCACAGACTTGCACAGCAATACTTCGACGTGCACAGCGACCATCACCGTGAAAAAAACACTGGCGGTTTTTGAGGTGACCGGCGGCTCTTTCTGCACCGACGACGATGGCGCCACGGTAAGCCTGAACGGCTCCGAGCCGGACGTGCAGTATCAACTGCGCCGCAACGGCAATCCCCTGGGGACGCCCTTGCCCGGCACAGGCATGGCGCTGGATTTCGGCATGCAGCCCGTGGGCAGCTACTCGGTCGTGGCCACGTCGGATATCTGCGGCAACACGGCCCTGATGAACGGCCCGGCTTCCGTGCAGGTCGGCGCCTGCGGGATCAGCATACCGGATCATTGCAGTTGCAACACCCCGGACGGGCGTTCGACCGTGACGCTTAAAGTTTCGGCCCTGGCGGGCCAAAATTGGACGGTAAAAGCGGTGATCGGCCTGTACGACGGCGGCAGCCCGCCGGCCCCGGCAGCGCCCACGCCCTGGCGGTGGGCACGCCCCTGAATTACATTGGCGGGGACATGTACACCCTGGAAGTCCTGCGGCTGAACGACAAGGGTTACTGGGTGGAATTGACCAACGGGGACAGCAATCTGAATATTTCGGTGGGGGTGCCGGGCTGGTGACGCCGGCTGGCAGTCGGCGTGAAATAATCGGACTGTTCTCAAAAATCAAAATCCGCTTATCGCTAAAAACATGAAACGCGTAAAAAGTAGCATTATCCAACATTTAACAATGGCTTGCCCGACACATTCCATACTGTTGTGTCTGTTGACACTGCTGTGCTCCGGCTCGCTTTTCAGTCAGGATCTCACCGATGACGGCGCCTTTCACAGCGTGAATTACAACGGCAGTTACCAGGATTTTATCATCCCCGGCGCCACGACTTCCAACCGGCTCATCCTGGAACTCCGCGGCGGCGACGGCGGCAAACGCGAAAATATCTGCACGACCACCCGGGGTGGCGAAGGCGCAGTGGTAACCGCGGCATTTAACATAGGCACAGGGACCGGGGAGTTGCCACTGGGCACTACGCTCCGTTTCATTATCGGCGAAGAGGGTAACAGCACCAATGCAATCGGGCTGGAAGGCTCGGGCGGCGGTGGCGGCACCGGAATTTTGTACAAAACGCCCGGCGCAACAGACTGGGAAATCCTGGTCGTAGCCGGCGGCGGCGGCGGCGCGTACAGCGACGGCTGTACGGTAAACTCAACCGGCCAGGGCGGCCGCGCTACCCGCTCGGGTGGCAACGGGAAAAATAACGGTGCTTCCGGCGGTAGTGGCGGCAACGGCGGCGGGATCAGCGGGGACGCCGGTGGCGGCGGCGGTGCTTTTACCGGCGGCGGGCCTATCCTGTGTGCGCTCGGCCCCAACTGGGGGCAGGGCAAACGCGGCGGCGATACCGGCGGTGATGGTGGTACGGATGGTACCAGCGACTGTGGTTCCGGGCGCGATGGCGGTTTCGGCTTCGGCGGCGGAGGCCTGGGCTTTGGCGGCGGCGGTGGCGGCGGCGGCTACTCCGGCGGCGGCGGCGGCGGTGATGGCCTGACCGGTGTCGATTATGGTGGCGGCGGCGGTGGAGGAAGTTACATTCACGACGACGTGGCGGCGGATTTCTGCATGAACATTGCCACAGAAGGCGGCACCACCAATTCGCCGCAAAACGGTTCGGCGAGTTATAAACTGGACTACAACCGCGCGGCGGTAGCCCAATGTTTGTCCAGCCCTTCTGTAAACCTCAATCCCTCAGTCGGAAGCGTCACCTTATTACCTTCCGATGTTGACAACAGCAGCTATGATCCCGACAATGATGCTTTTTCCCTGTCGGTAGCGCCCAATACATTTGATTGCAGCCAGTTGGGTTCGCATGTGGTTACGTTGACAGCCAAAGATGCGTACGGGTTTTTCTCCACTTGCTCGACGGTTGTAACCGTAAACTACGATATCAGTAGTGTCACTGCTTTTACCGCCGATGGTATGCCACACGAGGTGAGTTACTCCGGCGGATATGCAGATTTTGCTATTCCATTTGATGTATCCTATTCCCAGATCGCATTAGCGGCACGCGGCGGCGACGGCGGCAAACGGGAAGTGAATGCCGGTATTTACAATTGCACCGCTCGTGGCGGCGATGGCGCCGATGCCCAGGCAAAGTTCAGCATCGGCTGTGGTCCCAACCAGATACGGCCGGGCTCGATTATCCGCTTCATTGTTGGGGAAGAAGGCGCCAGCGACAACAGCGGCGGTTATGAAGGCGCGGGCGGCGGCGGCGGCTCCGGAATTATCTACCGGGAGCCGGGCAGTTGCGATTGGACGATCCTGGTCGTAGCCGGCGGTGGTGGCGGCGCCTGGGCATCGGGGGTTTGCGACGAATCGAACGGCCGGCAAGGCAGCACGGGCACAAGCGGTTCGGCCGGGAGGGCCAACGGCGGTAACGGCGGCAACAACGGCAATGGCGGCAACAGCGGTGGCGGACAGAGCGGCGGTGGCGGTGGCGCATTCAGCAATGGCGGTAATGTAAATTGTAATGTTGCGTCTGATTACGGCGGTGGCGAAAAAGGCCTGGACGAGGGCGGCGAAGGTGGAAAAAACGGCGCCGCAATTTGCGGTAACGGTCGGAGAGGCGGCTATGGTTTTGGCGGCGGCGGCCTGGGCAGAGGTGGCGGTGGTGGCGGCGGCGGCTACTCCGGCGGCGGTGGCGGCGATGGCAGCGGCGTCACAAGCGGCGGCGGTGGTGGTGGCGGCGGCAGTTATATCCACCCCATGGGAATCGATCCGGACATTAGGGATAACGGCAATACCGCCAGCCCGCAGAACGGAACTTGTGCGTACCTGTTCACGGGCAGTACCGGCCCCGTCGACCAACCGCCCACCGCTGTTTGTAAAAACTATACGGCAAATCTGGATGCCACTGGCAATGTAACCGTAGTGCCGGGGAATGTCAACAACAATTCCTACGACGATTGCACGGCAAGCGAGAACCTGGTGTTTAAATTTTCAACAGGCAATTCCGTCAGTTATTCCTGCACCAACCTGGGTACTTCGCACACGCTGACGCTCGTGGTCACAGATACCCGTGGCCAGTCCAGTACTTGCACCGGAACCGTTACCATCGCCGATCCGAACCTGTCGGCTGTTTGTAAAAACACAACAGTACTACTGGATGGCATTACCGGCCAGGCCTCCATCGTGCCCGCCGATGTGGACAATGGCTCCGGCGCTTCCTGCAACTACAGCCTTGGGGTTAGCCCGAATAGCTTTACCTGCTTTGAAACAGGTGCCCGGCTTGTTACCCTTACCGTTACGACCGTAAATAGTATAACCGCCACCTGCACGGCCACCGTCACGGTAAACGACAACGTACCGCCCACGGCCTCCTGCCAAAACGTGACGGTTGAACTCAACGGCGCCGGCAACGGCAGCACCACAGCAGCCTCGGTGAACAACGGCTCGTCAGATGCCTGCGGGATTCAGGGTTTGAGTTTGAGCAAAACCAATTTCAACTGCTCCGATGTTGGCGCCAACACCGTTACCCTCACCGTCACCGACAACAACGGCAATACCGCCACCTGCACGGCTACCGTCACGGTAAACGACAACGTACCGCCCACGGCCTCTTGCCAAAATGTGACGGTTGAACTCAACGGCGCCGGCAACGGCAGCACCACAGCAGCAGCGGTAAACAACGGCTCTGCGGATGCCTGCGGGATGCAGGGTTTGAGTTTGAGCAAAACCAATTTCAACTGCTCCGACGTTGGCGCTAACACCGTTACCCTCACCGTCACCGACAACAACGGCAACACCGCCACCTGCACGGCCACTGTTACCGTGCAGGATAAGACCGGCCCCACAGCCAAATGCCAATTCCTGATGCTTGAACTCGATGACGCCGGCAACGGCAGCATCACGCCGGCCCAGGTCGACAACGGCTCCACGGACGCCTGCGGCCTGCAAAGCCTGGCCCTGAGCAAGGAAAATTTCACCTGCGCAGACCTGGACGCCAACACCGTGACCCTGACGGCCACAGACTTGCACAGCAATACTTCGACGTGCACAGCGACCATCACCGTGAAAAAAACACTGGCGGTTTTTGAGGTGACCGGCGGCTCTTTCTGCACCGACGACGATGGCGCCACGGTAAGCCTGAACGGCTCCGAGCCGGACGTGCAGTATCAACTGCGCCGCAACGGCAATCCCCTGGGGACGCCCTTGCCCGGCACAGGCATGGCGCTGGATTTCGGCATGCAGCCCGTGGGCAGCTACTCGGTCGTGGCCACGTCGGATATCTGCGGCAACACGGCCCTGATGAACGGCCCGGCTTCCGTGCAGGTCGGCGCCTGCGGGATCAGCATACCGGATCATTGCAGTTGCAACACCCCGGACGGGCGTTCGACCGTGACGCTTAAAGTTTCGGCCCTGGCGGGCCAAAATTGGACGGTAAAAGCGGTGATCGGCCTGTACGACGGCGGCAGCCCGCCGGCCCCGGCAGCGCCCACGCCCCTGGCGGTGGGCACGCCCCTGAATTACATTGGCGGGGACATGTACACCCTGGAAGTCCTGCGGCTGAACGACAAGGGTTACTGGGTGGAATTGACCAACGGGGACAGCAATCTGAATATTTCGGTGGGGGGGCCGGGCTGGTGATACCGACTGGTAGTTGGCGAATAATGCATGCAAACTTGACTACCGGCATGCGTTGGCAAACTCGTCGGACGACTTTTTAGACTCAAAGTCGCCCGACGAGTTTGCCAACGAGATATAGCGTCCCAAGTCGACTGACCGCTTATCCTTAATAACAAAGCAACGCAGGCCGGAACTATTGTTCGACATATTTTTTAAACGCTTCCATATACGTCATGGACTGTTTTTTAAACATCCCCTTCATCAGAAAGCCCATGATTTTCATAAATCCTTTTAATTCGAAATAACTATTGTTGGTTTGTTTTACACTATTGGCGGATAGTTTTTCAAACAATAATTCCACCTCGTTGTATCCCATCGGGCTCTGGTAAGCAAACTTGATCTGGCGGGGCAGGTTTTGCTCTAAAATTGTTTCCTCAATTTTCATTTCCTTGTTTTTATACAGAAAATAAAAATTGGTTTTGGCGCCCACCTGGCCGGGTCTGCCGGAAACAGGTTCGATTTTTTGTAAACCTTCCATCCAGTGTTTTGCGCCTTCCGGTTCTTTGAATTTTTCCACAACCAGTTCGAGGGGTTTATTGATCGTATTGGACAAGCTGTATTTCATATGGAACGTGTTGAGTGTGAACAGGATGTTGAATAATCAAAGATAACCACACTTGGATACATATGGCCGGTGGCCCCCACCGGCGATAAAAGCTCCGTTAAAAAAAATGAATAACAAAACTAAAATTTGGAAGAGCCCTTGCCGGACAGCATGCCGTACCTTGGTTTTTTAGCAAAATCAGCCTTCCGGTTGAGTAAAACAAACCTGTACTACCATGCTACATTCTGCCCAACAGCGTCTCTTCTGCACCCTGCTAGCCACCCTGTCCCTTTTCAGCCACCAGGCTACCGCCCAGCCCGGATACAACGATGCCGCTTTCCTGCAAGCATTGTATACCGACCTGCCGTTCGACATGCCCAAGGTGGCGGAGGCGCAATTTCCCGATTTCCGGGTGAATATCCTGGACTTTGGCGCTGTGGGCGACGGCGTGACCAAAAACACCCAGACCTTTGCCGATGCCATCGCCGCCGTCGCCAAAAATGGTGGTGGCACGGTGGTCATCCCGCGTGGCATCTGGCGCACCGGGCCGATCACCCTGCAGAGTAACGTGTGCCTGCATACGGAGGACGGGGCGCTCGTACAATTCAGCGCCGACAAAGCCGAGTACCCGCTGGTCGAAACCAGTTTTGAAGGCCTGGAAACCTACCGCTGCATGTCGCCCATCAATGGCCGCGATCTGGAAAATATCGCCTTCACGGGCAGCGGTATTTTCGACGGTTCGGGCGACGCCTGGCGTCCGGTTAAAAAAAGCAAAATGGCCCCTTCCGCCTGGGATGCGCTGGTGCGCAGCGGGGGTGTGCTGAGCGACGACAAGCGCATCTGGTACCCGTCTGAACAATACAAACAGGGCGATGCCCCCGGCAATTTCAATGTACCCAACCTCAGCCGAAAACAACAATTCGAAGCCATCAAAGACTACCTCCGGCCCGTGATGGTGAGCCTGGTCCGCTGCAAAAAAGTGCTGTTTGACGGGCCGACTTTCCAAAACTCGCCCGCCTGGAACATCCATCCGCTGATGTGCACGGACGTGATCATTCGCAACCTCACGGTCCGCAACCCCTGGTATGCCCAGAATGGCGACGGCCTGGACCTGGAATCCTGCAAAAACGTATTGATCTACCACAACACCTTCGATGTGGGCGACGACGCCATTTGTTTCAAATCGGGTAAAGACAAGGACGGCCGCAAACGCGGCATGCCAACCGAAAATGTGCTCGTTTCGCACAACACCGTGTACCACGGGCACGGTGGGTTTGTGATCGGCAGTGAAATGTCGGGGGGCGTGCGGAATGTCAAGGTGTCGAACTGCTCGTTTATCGGAACTGATGTCGGTCTGCGTTTCAAAAGTACCCGAGGGCGCGGCGGCGTAGTCGAAAACATCTACATTTCAGACATCGACATGATCGGCATTCCGACCGAGGCCATCCGCTTCAACCTGTTTTACGGCGGCAATTCACCTATCCTGGAAGCCGACCAGAAGGCTGAGGACGAGGCCCGCGACGAGAAGCCTATGCCCGTTACGGAAGAAACGCCGGCCTTCCGGAATATCCACATGAAAAATATTACCGTGGCGGGCTCGAACATTGCCGCCAGGTTTCAGGGCCTGCCCGAGATGAACCTGCAGAACGTCACGCTGGAAGACGCCACCTTTGAAACCCGGGAAGGCATTACCCTCATCGACGCCGACGGTATTTCCTTGAAAAATATTGCGCTCCGCCACCGGGAAGGGCCCGGTCTTATTTTTTACAACACGAAAAACACGGCGGTCAAAGGCCTGAAAATGGCGGCAGGCGCAGCCGGTTGGGTGCGGGTGCTTGGGAGCCAGTGCGCCGGTATTCAGCTGGATGTGCCGGGCTTGAAGCGCTCGAAGGTGGAATTTGGGCAGGGGGCCTTGGAGCGGGCTGTGGGCCTGGAGTGAGGTGGGGCGGTGCCAACAACTTAAAGAACCAGAGGGGGTGAACACTTTTCAAATTGAACTTTTGACTTTTTGAGCAGCAATTCCGGTTTGGAAAGTTTCTTTAAAGTCAAATTTGAAAAGTTTAATTTGAAAAGTCAAAAGTGCACATCCACTCAGTATGGCTTAAGTTGATGGTTATGGGGGCAGGGCCGGGGTGATTGTTTTGTCGGATTCTGTCTGTGTCGTCCAAGATTTTTGGGGGTTGTGTCTGACGACGCTTTTTTTCGCTGGTTGCTGGGCATACCTCAACGGGGCATAATCCGGTAAAACAGGTAGCCGACGCAGTCTTTGCCTTCCGGAAAAACAACGTTTCTTCAATAAAAAAGGCCTTACCGCTTACTTCGAAAAAAAGCCTTCAGCAATACGGAACTCTCGTTTTCCAAAATACCCATTTCCAGCCTGGTTTTCGGGTGCAACAGGTTTTTCCCGCCAAAAAGCATGAAGCCGCGCTTTTCATCGGAGGCGCCGAACACCACGCGCCCCACTTGCGCCCAGGCCAACGCGCCGGCGCACATGACGCAGGGCTCCAAGGTGACGAACAGGGTGCATTCCTGGAGGTACTTGCTACCCAAATGGCTGGAGGCCGCGGTCAGGGCCAGTATTTCCGCGTGCGCGGTCACATCCGTGAGTTGCTCGGTTTGGTTGTGCGCCCGGGCAATGATGCGGTTTTCACAAACGATCACCGCACCTACGGGGATCTCGCCGTCCTCGTAGGCTTTCTGGGCCTCTTTTAAGGCCTGCTGCATGAAGTAATTGTCGGTTTGTACGGAAAGCAATGGTGCTGATTTGGCTGTGTGATGCGATGGGCGAATGTGCAAAAAAAACCGGACACCGGCATTCAAAATCGCTGCGCTACCCGATTGTTTAACTGGTTTAAAA
The DNA here is from genome assembly GCA_016716135.1 of Lewinellaceae bacterium. Classification (GTDB taxonomy): domain Bacteria; phylum Bacteroidota; class Bacteroidia; order Chitinophagales; family Saprospiraceae; genus M3007. Next base: position 63,706 of record JADJWX010000008.1, read on the forward strand.
AAAAATTGAAGCGTATGCCTGTGGAATTTCGGCTGCGATTAAGACCTTTGCGCATGGAAACGAACAATACGCAGCCAAAATTCATTGGCCAGTCACTGACCTTCGACGACGTTCTGCTCGTCCCCGCATACAGCGAGGTCCTTCCCAGAGAAGTCAACATTTCTTCCCAACTCACCCGCAACATTCGCCTGAACGTACCCGTAGTGTCTGCTGCCATGGACACGGTGACGGACAAACTGCTGGCCATTGCCATTGCCCGGCAAGGCGGCATCGGGATCATTCACAAAAACATGAGTATCGAAGAACAGGCCGATCAGGTGCGTTCGGTCAAGCGCTCCGAGGCAGGCATGATCATCGACCCGGTTACCCTGCATCCGGAGGCCACCGTGGCCGAAGCGCTTCAACTGATGGAACGCTACAGCATTGGCGGGATCCCGATAACCAACGCCGGCGGCAAGCTAGTCGGCATCCTGACCAACCGTGACCTTCGTTTTGAAACCGACCATTCCCGTCCGGTCAGCAGCCTGATGACCAAAGGACCGCTGGTGACGGCGCCTGAAGGCACCACCCTGCTCCAGGCGCAGCAAACGTTGCAAAAGCATAAAATTGAAAAACTGCCGGTAGTGAACGACCAGCACCAACTTATCGGGCTGATCACGTACAAGGACATCATGAAGGGCGTCAACTTCCCGAACGCCTGCAAAGATCCACTGGGGCGCCTGGTGGTGGGCGCGGCAGTGGGCGTAACCGCCGACATGCACGAACGCGTGCAGGCACTGGTGCAGGCCGGCGTGGATGTAGTAACGGTGGATACGGCACACGGCCACTCGCGCGGCGTCCTCGACGCTATTCGCACCTTGAAAAAAGCATACCCGTCACTGCAACTTATCGGCGGCAACGTAGCTACCGGCGAAGGCGCCAAAGCGCTCGTGGATGCCGGGGTCGACGGCGTAAAAGTTGGCGTAGGACCAGGCAGCATCTGCACCACCCGGATTGTGGCCGGTGTGGGTGTGGCCCAATTATCGGCGATCTACCACGCCGCCCGGGGCATCAAAGGTTCGGGCGTACCCATCATCGGCGACGGCGGCATTCGCTACACCGGCGATATCGTGAAAGCCCTCGCTGCCGGGGCCAGTACCATCATGGCAGGTTCGCTGTTCGCCGGCGTGGAGGAAGCACCCGGCGAAACGATCATCTTCGACGGTCGGAAATTCAAAACCTACCGCGGTATGGGCAGCCTGGGCGCCATGAGCCAGGGTTCCAAAGATCGCTATTTTCAGGATGTGGAAGACGACCTGAAAAAACTGGTGCCCGAAGGCATCGAAGGCCGCGTGCCCTACAAAGGCACCCTGGCAGAGGTGATGACCCAGTACATCGGCGGCTTGCGCGCCGGCATGGGTTATTGCGGCGCGGCTACGGTGGAAATTTTACAGGAAAAAGCCCAACTGGTACAAATTACCAACGCCGGCATGACCGAGAGCCACCCGCACAATGTGACCATCACGAAGGAATCGCCGAATTACAGCCGGTAAAACACGAAAGTTTCCGAAGGTGAAAATCATTGATCATGCAAATCCGGAGTTAAACTGGCAATATTACCTTGGGGTTGTGTCAAAAGGGTTCCTCGCGAAAAACGCGACAAATTTTTCACCGCTAAGGTGCCAAGACACGGAGGATTATACTTGGCGTCTTGGCACCTTAGCGGTGAAAAAGAACAATCTACGGCGGGAAATTTTCCGCAGCGACTTTTGATACAACCCCGAGGTAAAATATCAGGCCCGCAAGCAGTCAAATTATCAAAGCCCGTACTTATCCAGCAAATACACCAGGGCGGCCATACTGGCTGCCCCCAGTTCCAGTTCGCGCTTATTCACGGCGTCGAAAACGTCGGCGGCGGTGTGGTGGTAGTCAAAGTAACGCTGCGAGTCGGGCCGGTATCCGCTGAGCAGGCCTTTTTGGCCTTTTAACGGGCCGATGTCTGCCCCCGAGCCGCCGCGTTTGAGTTGAAGGCCGTAGGGCTCCAACAGCTCCTCGAATTCGGATACTTTTTCAAAAAAAGGATTGATCACAGCCTCATCGCCGTCGAAGGAAAAGCCCCGGGGCGTAAAGCCGCCGGCATCGCTCTCGATAGCACAAACGTGAAACTCGCCCTTTCGTTCCGCCTCCCGGGCATATTCATGGCCGCCGCGCAGGCCATTTTCTTCATTCATAAACAACACGCAGCGGATGGTATGGCGCGGGCTGTAATTCATCTGGCGAAAATAGCGGAGTACGTCCATGCTTTGCGTGCAACCGGCGCCGTCATCGTGGGCGCCGTGGCCGACGTCCCAGCTGTCGAGGTGGCCGCCAACCAGGATTACCCGGTCGGGGAATTCCGTACCGCGGATTTCGCCGATCACGTTGTACGACAACACATCGGGCAGGGTTTGGCAGTTGAGTTGCATGGAGGCGGTAACCGGCGTGGTACTGTTGCGGAGCAGGGCACTGAGCTGTTCAGCGCCGAGAGTACTGATCGCTGCTGCGGGAATGAGGGTGTAGGTGGAATCGTAGCGCAGGCTGCCGGTGTGCGGAAAATCGTCGAGGCGCAGTCCCATGGAGCGCACCAGCACTCCGACGGCGCCATATTTTGCCGCGCGGGACGGGCCGTGGGCCCGTTGGTCGACGGCGCCGCCATAGGCCTCAAAGGTGTGGAGTTTGGTGGGGTCCATCGGGCGGTTGTAGAACACGATTTTGCCCCGGATGCCGCGCTCGTTCAGCGCGTCTAGGGCTTCCCAGGAAGTAATTTCAACCACCTCGCCGCGAACGGCCTTACCTCCGGTACCAACCGAGCCGCCCAACGCAAGGGCGTTTAATTGCAGGTTTTCTCCTTTTTTTCCGGTGCTTGCCGTCACCTGCTCCGCTGCGCCACGCACCCAATGCGGTACCATGACCGGTTGGAGCCACACCGAATCGAGCCCGAGGGTGTCCAGCACCGCTTCAGACCACTGAACGGCTTTTTCGGCGCCCGGGCTGCCGCTGAGGCGATGCCCGACATTCAGGCAAAGGTCTTCCAGCCAGGGATAGCAACGGCTGTCGCGGAGCGCCTGATCATATATTTTTCGAATAAATGCGGCATCCGGAGCCTGTCCGGAATTTTGCCCGGCTACTGGAAAAGCAAAGTTAAGTGTAGCAAGTACAATAAGAAATGCGTTTTGGGGTAGCCGGGCGAGGGTTGTTTTCCAAGTATTGAGCATGACATTGCCACAATGGCGGTTTTAAAAAATGACCTGATATATTTTTGAGTTTTGAGGCATTCTCACACTTTATTATTGTTTTTTTTAAAAATGGGGGATCATTTTGGAACTTCCGGAAGCCTGCGGAAGCGTTTTCCGCATATTTTTCATCTGAAATGTAAAAAAACTACACTTTCTTCTTGTACATGTTACACAAAGCCGCTTATCTTTGTTTTACTGAAAAACACAAATGCAATAAAGAATAATTTGGTTTTATTTGGTTAGGGCTGAGGTAGTGCTGTGGTGGCACTGCCTCTTTTTTTATGCCGATCACCTGAAAATAAGGTGCAGGTCGAGCCGGCTGTTCGGGCAAACTTAATTCTACTTTGCCATTTTAAAGAAAATTACCGTTTCGGTTTCACCCGGCTCCTGCCGTACATTTGCCCGGCCCCCACATAAAAATTTATTTTTCATGAAAAGAAATACCGCACTGCTGGTGTTGGCCATGCTTGGCCTGCCGTTTTCAGGCCTTGCCCAAAAAACAATCTCCATGTCCGATGCCATTCTCAAGGAACGCACCGCGCTTGCACCGGACAACCTTCGCCAACTGCAATGGATACCGGGTACCACACAATTTGTACACACCGCCGACAACCGGCTTCTGCGTGTGGATGCTCCCCGGATGGTCACAGATACACTTAACCTGCTTGCGGATATCAACGCAGCATTGGAAAAACAGGGCGGTGAAGCCCTGAAATCTATGCCTGCCACTACCTGGCTGGATGCAAAATCACTCTGGTTTCAAACCAGCACCGGGATTTACACCTACACCCTGAACGGCGAATTGAAAAACCGGAATATCCTCCCGAAGGATATTGCCAACCTGGACATTCACGACAAAACTTTTTTTGCAGCGTACACGCGCAACAAGGGACTTTGGGTAAACATCGGCGGTAAAGAACTGGGTGTTGCGCAAAGTGAAAAAGACGGCATCGTGTACGGTGAAGCGGTGCACCGGCAGGAATTCGGGATCGTCAAAGGAACGTTCTGGAGCCCCTCGGGGCGCTACCTGGCTTTTTACCGGATGGATGAAAGTATGGTCACCGAATACCCAATCTATGTACTCGATTCCATGCCGGCACAAGCGCGGATGATCCGCTACCCCTACGCCGGCGCCACCAGCCACCAGGTGACCCTGGGCGTTTTCGATACGCAAACGGGAAAAACCCACTACCTGAAAACCGGCGAACCCGCCGAACAGTACCTGACCAACATCAGCTGGACCCCCGACGACAAGCACATCCTGATTGCGGTGCTCAACCGCGGACAAAACCACATGTGGCTAAACCAGTACGAAGCGGCTACCGGCAATTTTGTGAAAACGCTTTTTGAAGAAACCAGCGATACCTGGGTGGAACCCGAACACCCCGCCGAGTTTGTACCCGGCCGTAAAGACCAGTTTGTCTGGCAAAGCGAACGCGACGGCTTCGACCAACTGTACCTCTACGACCTTTCGGGCCGCCTGGTCCGGCCGCTTAGCCGGGGTAAATTTCCGGTGACCAATTTTTACGGTTTTTCGCTCAACGGAGAAACCTGTTTTTACCAGACGGCCGACGAAAGCGGGTTGAACCGGCACCTTTGGGCGGCAAATGTAAAAACGGGCGATTTGACGCAACTCAGCGCCGAAGACGGCGTGCACAGCGGCATCATTAACCCAACCGGCGAATGGGTGCTCGATGTGTTCAGCAATGCCGCCACGCCGCGCAACATTTATGTTTTTTCCACAAAAACACCCGACGCGCGCAGGGTAGCTTTCAGCGCGCAAAACCCGCTGGCCGACTATGTCCTCGGAAAAACGCAATTGCTGTCGATCCCCTCGCCGGGCGGCCCGATGCTGAACGCACGGATGATTCTGCCGCCCGACTTCGACGCGGCAAAAAAATACCCGGTGCTGGTGTACTTGTACAACGGCCCGCACGTCCAACTCGTGAGCAATACCTGGCTGCATGCCGCCAACTTGTGGATGCACCACCTGGCTGAGAAAGGTTGTATTGTTTTCACCCTCGACGGGCGCGGTTCGGCCAACCGGGGCGTTGCGTTTGAGCATGCCATTTTCAGGCGGCTGGGCGATGCCGAAATCGAAGACCAACTGACCGGGGTGGCTTACCTGAAGGCCCAACCCTTCGTGGATACCACCCGGATGGGCGTGTTCGGCTGGAGTTACGGCGGTTTTATGAGCACCTCGCTGATGACCCGCCCCGAAGCCGCCGGCACGTTCCGTTGCGCCGTGGCAGGCGGGCCGGTAATCGACTGGCGCATGTACGAGATCATGTACACCGAGCGCTACATGGATAGCCCGCAGGAAAATCCCGAAGGCTATGAAAAAAACAGCCTGTACAACCACATCGACAACCTGAACGGCCGCCTGCTGATGATCCACGGCTCTTCCGACGATGTGGTGCTCTGGCAACACTCCCTGCGTTATATTCGCGATTGTGTCCGCAAAGGCAAGCAAATCGACTATTTTGTTTACCCCGAACATGCCCACAATGTACGCGGCAAAGACCGGGTGCATTTGTTTGAGAAAATTGGACAGTTTTTTGAAGAAAATTTAAGACTTGAGGAGGTAAAGCGGCCCTGAGCCATCCGACCGAATGCACCAGAACATGCTTACGCTGGAATTAATTACGAAGGAAGACGATACGCGTCCCGTTTTCGTGACGGGCAACTTCAACGGTTGGGCAACCAAAGACGAACGGTACCGGATGGCACGCGTTTCGGAGGGGCACTATGAGCTTGCCTTCCAGGTACCGGCTAAGCTGGCCGAACCGCTGGAATACAAATATGTAAAAGGCGGCTGGGAAGGCGAAGAACTCGATGCCGACGGCCTGCCCCGCCTCAACCGCCGCATGGAAGTGCCCAAAGGCAAGGTAACCGACGTGGTGCCGCAATGGAAAAAACACGACGACTGGTACGACCCGGCTTACTACCCCGATATCCGCATTCTCTCCAAGCGCTTCCCAATGCCGAAACTCCGCCGCCGCCGCCGGATTTCCGTGCTGCTGCCCTGGGACTACGACCAAACCGACAAACGCTACCCCGTGCTGTATTTGCAGGATGGCCAAAACCTGTTCGACGAAGATGCGCCCTTCGGTACCTGGGGTGTAGACAAGCAGCTCACTGCCCTCTCCGAAAAAAGCAAAGGCGATTTTATTGTGGTAGCCATCGACCACGGTGGCAAGGAACGCATCAACGAATACCTGCCTTATGATTCGCAGAAATGGGGAGAGGGGCTTGGGCGCGACTATGCCGATTTTCTGACCAACACGCTCAAACCCTACGTCGATGCGCATTACCGCACCCGGCCGCAGCGCGAGCATACCGGCATCGGCGGCAGCAGCATGGGCGGGTTGATCAGCATTTATGCGGGCATTCTGTTTCCGGAGGCGTATTCCAAGTTTATGATTTTCTCCCCGTCGCTTTGGGTAACGCCCAAGGTGTATTCCGAGCCGTTCCGGTTTTCTAAATTCCCGGAAACAAAAATTTACCTCTACGCCGGCGGCAAAGAAGGAGCCGGGGTGGTTTCGAATGTCGAGCGATTCAAACAGGCGATGGAAAAACAAAGCGACAACCGGGTGCAACTGCGCCTGGCGATTGACCCCGAAGGTAAGCATAATGAAGCCACCTGGGGCAAGGAGTTTCCGAAAGCGGCGGAATGGTTGTTTTGAGTTTTCTACCCCAAAAACCGCAACCGCAACCGATCCACCATAGCCGCCGGGGCGTAGTACGCACTCAAAACGGCCCGCCGGAACTGGCAGCGGCCGGTGCGGAAAAACTGCCGGATTTGCGCCAGACCCTGCCGCAGCCGGAAGCGTTTGTGCACCAGCCGGTGCAGGCGCCGGTAATACGCCGGAGAAAAGCCGGCCGGGTACAGCATAGCCAGATCGTCCGAGTCTGCCCAGTTTTGTTTTTCACCGAGCAGGTTTTTCACCTTATCATAAAATTTGGTGCCGGGCAGGGGGTAGCTCACCGAAATGCCGATATCGTGCGGCAAAAGTTCCTCGACCAATGCAATGGTTTTTTCAATATCGTCCCGGGTTTCACCCAGGTAGCCGAATTGCAGAAAAAAACAGACTTCCACGCCTTTTTGCTGGAGCAACCGGGTGGCGGCGCGGATTTCTTCGACGGTCGTTCCTTTGTCCATCGCGTCCAGGATAGCCTGCGAGCCGCTTTCGGCGCCCACCCACACTTGTTCCAGCCCGCTGGCCACCAAGGCGTCGATGCTGTCTTCCTTGAGCAGGAGGTCCACCCGGCTTTGAATTTTATAGGAAAATTTCAACCCGCGCGCCTGCACCACATCCCGAAAACCTTGCACCCAGCGGGGTTTCAGGCCGAAAATATCGTCGGCCATCCAAAAATGCCGGACGCCGTAGCGCGTCATGAGCAGTTCGATTTCGGCGGCCACCCGCTCCGGACTGCGGCTGTTGTAGCGGTTGCCGTAAATCGGTTTGGCGCACCAGTTGCATTTGTACGGGCAGCCCCGGGTAGTTGCTAGGTTCAGCGAAAACGTACCGTGCGCCGCCATCCAAATACGGCGGTAGGCCTCCATGTCCACCAGGTCCCAGGCGGGGTCGGGCAGGCTGTCGAGATCGGTAAGCACCGGGCGCTGTGGAGTGCGGAGTGCGGAGTGCGGAGTGCGGAGTGGCTCACCATTCCCGGATGGTGTACACTCCGCACTCCGCATTCCGTACTCCGCACTCAAAAAGGCTATGCCCAAAATATCCGAAACGTCCGTTTTCCCGGCTTCCAGCGCCAGGATCAGTTCGCGCAGGGTAATTTCCCCTTCGCCCAGGATGACAAAATCGGCGCCTTCCTCCAGGTATTCCGCGTAATGGTCGGTGCTGTCGCTGCTGCAAACAATGACCGTACAGCCCTGTTTTTTACCGTATTTCGCCATTTCGAAAGCGGCCGCGCGCATGCGGGTGAGGCACATTTTCGTCAGGTAGTTGAAGCCGTCGTCGTAGATGACCAGGTAGCGGGGGCGCTGCGTTTCCAGTGCCGGCAGGATTTCGGCTGCGCTATGCCGGAGATTCGTATCAAACAAGCCCACTTCAAAACCGCAATCCCGCATGACGGCTGCCGCCATCAGCGTGCCGTAGGGCGGGTAGGGCTGTTGCGCCTTCCACTGTTTGGGGTCGAAGCGGTAGAAATAAGAGTGTGTAAACAGGATGCGGGACATGGTAGCGGTGCGTGGCAATGCCAGTTTTTTGCGAAAGTAGCCTTTTCAGACAGGTGTGGTAATTTGCAAAGCTAAACAACCGGTTGATTGATCTGTTTACTGCTGCAATTGTTTCGAGTTTTCGAACCTAGACGCCCTTTTTATGATTGAAGCAATAAGACCCGTTTTGCGTTTTTGGAGGTTATTAAAACTCTACCAAAAGGAAATATACCAGATCTACCTGTACGCCGTACTGAACGGTTTGGTCAACCTGTCACTCCCGCTGGGTATTCAGGCGATCATCAATTTTATCCAGGGCGCAGAGATTACCTCGTCCTGGATTATCCTGGTCGGCTTTGTACTGGCCGGCATTGCGGTCACCGGCATTTTGCAGGTTTTGCAATTGCGCATCGTTGAAAATATTCAACAGAACAGTTTTGCGCGGTCTGCTTTTGAGTTTGCCAGCCGCATTCCCCGGATCAAACTTTCGGAGCTGGACCACATCCACGCCCCCGAACTGGTCAACCGTTTTTTCGATACCCTGACGATCCAGAAGGGCCTGCCGAAAATCCTGATCGATTTTTCCCTGGCTGCCTTTCAGGTTATTTTCGGGTTGCTGTTGCTGGCGTTTTACAGCCCGTATTTTATTATTCTCGGCCTTTTCCTGTGTTTTCTGCTTTGGCTGATCTTTAAATTTACCGGGCCTGCCGGCCTCGAAACCAGCCTGAAAGAAAGCAAATACAAATACCAACTGGCCCACTGGCTCGAAGAGGTGGCCCGGACCAACAAAACCTTCAAGATCAGTGCGAACAGCCAACTTCCCCTGCAAAAAACCGACGCCATCGCCACCAATTACCTGCAGGCGCGCGAAAAGCACTTCCGGATTTTGCTCCGGCAATTCCAGTATTTCATCGGGTTCAAAGTATTTATCGCGGCGGGGCTGCTGATCCTCGGCAGCATCCTGGTTTTTCAACAGCAAATGAATATCGGGCAGTTTGTCGCTTCCGAGATTATTATCATTTTGATTATAAATTCTATTGAAAAACTAATCCGCATCATAGACACGATTTATGATGTGCTGACGGCACTGGAAA
>JADJWX010000009.1 GCA_016716135.1 Lewinellaceae bacterium
TGATTACTGCCGGGACATTTGGTAATTACAGCCATCCCGGCTATTGGGGTCAGTTATTACCCAACAAACCTTCTCTACTTTTCGACACTGGAATCTTCATTTTATTTTCCATAACCAGGTAGCCACCGTCGCCACGTACAAATTCGCGCACATGAGCCAGGTTGATCAAATGCGAATGGTGGGGCCGGAAAAAGTGGAACTGGAGCAGGATTTCTTCAAAATCCTTGAGTGTCCGGGAGATCACCCGTTTACGACCGTCGATAATATACACTTCGGCGTAATTAAGCGAAAGTCAGACCTAATTTCGGCCGGATCAACGTATTCGATCGCTTTCTTTTGAAACCGTGCGATACTTGGGTTTGCCTGGGCGTTCGGCCTGTGATGTTGGGAGAGATCAGCTTGCTCCGACGAAACTGTCCGCCGGTTTTTTTGCAGGTGTTTTTCGACAGCTTCCTTGAGTTCTTTATTTTGAACGGGTTTCAACAGATAGTCCAGCGCACTGAATTTCACGGCCTGAATACCAAAATTATCGTAGGCCGTAATAAAAATGACGTCGAACGGCAAGGGCGCTCCAATTTCTTCCAGCACGTCGAAGCCGTTGAGCCGGGGCATTTCAATATCGAGAAACAACAGGTCGCAGGAGTTTTTCTTCAGGTAAGCGACTCCCTCGGCCGGGTTTTCAAAAGTAGCCTGCACCGAAACCTCCGGGCAATAGTTTTCTATTTTCCAGCACAACGTTTCTATACTGTGCTGTTCGTCGTCTATAATTACCGCTTTGATCATGGTGATAAATTTTAAACATGCCGAAAATAAAATTTGCCGTTACACAGGGATCGTCAACACTACCCGAGTCCCGCTTGCATTCCCGGCATCGTCATACAAATCAATAATCTGCACCCGTGTATTGGCGTCGTATAATTTATTGATAATTTCTATCCGGTCTTCCGTGATTTTCATGCCCATCGATTGCCGTTTATTACCGCTGCGTTTGGCACTGAGCGCCATCGCATGGGTGCGCCCTACCCCATTGTCTTCAATCACACACACCAGGTTGTCGCCAAGTTGATTTACCCGCAGGGTTACTTTTCCCAAACCGGAATCTTTGTGCATCAGGCCGTGCCAGATAGCGTTTTCAACATAAGGCTGAATCAACATTGGAGGGATACTGATACCCGAGGGGTCCAGATTTTCATCCACAATAATTTCATACGCAAATTTGTCTTTGAAACGCAGGCTCTCCATTTGCAAATACAGGTCAAGCGCCTCCAGTTCATCGCTCAGACTGATGTAATTTGTTCTTGAGTTGTTTAAAATCAGGCGCATGAGCCGCGCGAAATTATTCAGGTATTCGGAGGCTTTTCGCGATTCATTCCGAATGATATAACTATCAATAGAATTCAGGCTGTTGAATAGAAAATGCGGATTCATTTGCGCCAGCAAAGCACTCATTTCAACATTTGCCAGGCGTTTTTCATAAATCGACTTAAAACGCTCTTCCCGGCGTACCTGTAAAATCCGGTAGCGGTATACGCCATAAGCCAATGCCAGCACGGCCAGCAGGATAAGCAACCTGAACCACCAGGTTGCCCACCAGGCCGTAGCCACATAAACCGGCAATTCCAGCACCGAAGGATTCCAAATGCCCTCATTGTTTGCTACCTGTACCTCAAAAACATAGTCACCCCCGTGTACATTGGTGTAATTGATAAAGCGGCGGTTCCCGGCATCCTGCCATTCCTCCTGCCCTTTCAGCCGGTAGCGGAACTTGCATTTTTCTCCAAGTGTATAGGCGATTGCAGAGAATGTTATGGCGAAATCATTTTCCCAATACCGGAGCCAAAGTCCGGGCTTACCGTTTACCCTTGGAACAGCCGGCAAGAGTTTTCCTTTAACCTGTATTTCCTCGATGTATGGTTTAGGCATCTCGGTATTCCGTCTCATCGAAGTCGGTTCAAAAACGTACAAAGAAGTTCTGCCACCAATGACGATTTTTCCCGGAGGCAAAACTTCCAGACTAAAAAAATCAATGTTGCCGCCGGCATAATCAAAACTTAGGGTATGAAAATCCATCGTATTGGTATTTGCGTACACCAATTCTTTGCTGGTAATGCCCCAGAGCGTACCGGCATGGTCAACTGCCAGGAAATAGATGTAGGACAAACCCAGCTTTTCCTGCAGGTTAAATTTCCGGGCGACACCTTTTTCCGGGTGGTCTATTTCTGCGTATGCGATCCAGCCGTCGGGGCCGGCGATCCACATCCGACCGTTAAGATCTTCGGTCATCCAGTGGGTATTGGCCAATGTTTTTTCAGGTGCAACCGCGTATAAAAAATTGAGCATGGTATCCTTTTCCGGGAGAAATACGCTAAAGCCGCCAGTACGCCGAAACCAAAATTGGCCTTTGGAGTCCTCCCAGACTTGTTCAACCACCGGAAGTTGACCAGGTGCTTCCGGAACAAAAATTCCTTGTAAAACTTCCGGGTTTTATTGGTTTTGGGGTTCCAGCGGTAAGCGGCTTTTCCCAACTCACACATCCATAATTGCCCGGACCGATCCCAGTAAATATTTCGCAAGCTGTAAAATTCCGCCGGTGGTTTGTAGCGAAACGGCAAGACTTTTTGCGTGCGCGGATCATAGGTAAATATGCCGTTCTGCCCCAGAAGGGTATATGTCCCGTCCGGGGCTTTGGAAAAACCCAGTGCCTGGCCGATCCCGGTTTTATTTGTGCCTTGTTCAGAAAGCGCGACACGCTTGTATTGGTGCGTTTCCAAATCAAAATGATACAGCGCATCGTCATTTCTCGGAAGCAAAAGCAACTCCTGATCAGTGCGGCCGGGAAGTATGTAATAGCCATACGATTCTCCGGGCGGGCGCATTCCTTTAAACGAGTATGAAACTACTTGCTGCTGACACGGGTCGAACAGTGCCACGCCTTTCAAAATTGGGAACCAGACGCGCTGGTTTTCATCCATAAAATCAATACCGTACAGCGCGCCAAACTCCAGATCGTTTTCTTTTACATAGGTGATTCGCTGAAGTTTGGTGTTATAACAAACCAGCCCCAAACCGGTCGTAATCCAGAATTCATCTGCGCTTTTCCGGGTAAAATTGGTGGCGCTCACCACCATGTTTGCCCCATAGTTGTCGCTGAACTGCAATGGTTTATGCGTTTTATCTTTTGGATTAAAAACATAAACGCCATCCGACCATCTGCCGGAATAAAGCAGGCTGTCGTCGTGGATATACAAGCGCCTGAAAACATTAATGGCTTTTTCTTTTCTGGAGGATTTATCGGGATAGAAATGAATGGCAACGCTTCCGGAATAATAATTCACTTCTTGTAAACCGTTGAGAGTGCCGGCATAGATAATGGAGTCATTGTGTTTGGCGGCCACTATGCTCAGAATCCGAAAATCATTGTTCAGGTTGTAGTATGCCTGAGTCTTCCTGAGTTGCAGGGGCGCAAAAAACTGGAATGAATCCAGTTCCGGCAGGTACCGGCAAAGGCCATTGGATTGGGTACCGCACCAGAGGTTCCCCCGGGGGTCGATGTACAATTTGGTTACCAACATCCCGACATCGCGTTTGGGGGTCCGAACGATAGTAAACGAATCGAATTGAAAATGTGAAAAGCGCTCAGTTTTCGGGTCCAGAATTGAAATACCCATTGGGGTGGCGGCCCATATTTTGCCTCTGAAGGCGACGACATCCTCCACCTGGTTATCGAACAACGATCCTGGGTCGGTCGGATCATTTTTATAGGTTTTGAAGTGGCGGCCGTCAAACCGGCACAAACCCTCCCGGGTGGCAAACCACATAAACCCGGTTTCATCCTTGCAAATCGCGCGCACATTGTTGTCCGGCAGCCCCATAGACTCATCGATCAACCGGTAATGTTCAAACCGGGGCTGTGCCCAAACCGGCCGAATCCCGCCGGCAGCGAGCAAAGCAATCAAAATTATCCGTGAAAGGTGCTTTTGCATCGTGAAACAATGTTGCACTAAAATACTGCTTACCCGCCGAATCTGCCGGGCTACTTGCGCCATTGGCATCTTTTTCAGCGCCAGTGGCTTTGTTTCTTGAGTAACTGCACCCTTCGGAGCCTCCCTGAATCCAATACCTGGTCAAATCAAGATGGGCAGCAGCCTGCGCAACAGCATTCCCCTTCCGATCATTTCCCGTTTTCCGGATTCCGTCAGGCCGGTACACTTGCACCGTCATTTCGACATGAAACCAAATGATTGATCATCATCAAAATGTTTAAACAAAAAGTCCTTATGAAAAAGTATCTTTTTTTGCTGTACGGTGTCGTGGCATACCTGGCCTTCTTCGGCACCATTTTGTACGCCATCGGGTTTGTTGGTAATTTCATTGTGCCGAAAACTATTGATGGCGCCCCTCTGGTGCCGCTTTGGCAGGCGATCCTTACCAACACCGCATTTTTACTGCTTTTTGCTGTACAACATAGTGTCATGGCCCGTCCGGCATTCAAGCGCTGGTGGACGCAGTATATTCCCCAGCCGGTGGAGCGGAGCACTTTCGTGTTGTTTGCCAGCCTGATCCTGATGGCCATGATGGCTTTCTGGCAGCCCATGGGCGGCATCGTTTGGAGTACGGAAAACGGCCTGGTTACCACACTGTTACGTGTAACCTACCTGATTGGATGGAGCCTGGTGTTTTTATCCACGTTTCTGATCAACCACTTCGACTTATTCGGGTTACGGCAGGTTTGGCTACATTTTAAGGGGAAACCCTACAGGCACCTGGAGTTCGGCACGCCATTTTTGTACAAATACGTGCGCCATCCCTTGTACCTGGGTTTTGTAATCGCCTTCTGGTCCACACCGGTTATGACGGTCACGCACTTATTGTTTGCACTGGCAACCACCGGGTATATTTTGACAGCCATCCAGTTTGAGGAGCGCGACCTGATCGCCCACTTCGGTCAAAAATACCGGGACTACCGGCAGCGCGTGCCGATGTTGCTGCCGTTTGGGAGCCGGAAAGCACCTGCCGAAGCGACGCAATACCAGGTGCGTGAGCAGGAATAAAGTTGAGACCAACCACTATTTGAGAACAGAAAGGAGGCTGTCTCATTAGTGCTTCTAAGTATTCACCCGCCGTAGATTATTACTTAAACACATAGGCTCATAGAACACAGAGAAATATTCTTTGTGTTCTATGAGCCTATGTGTTTAAAAATTGGGAAGATATCTTTTGTACACTAACTTATGAGATAGCCTCTCTTTTTTTTCCATTTCGGAGTTGATTCAGCACGGCACTGAAATCCTTCGGAAGTTCGGCGCTGCATTCCAGGCGTTTACCTGTTTCCGGGTGGTCAAAAACCAGGCGAGCGGCATGCAGGCTGGTCCGGGTCATCAGGGGGCGCTCTGCTTCGCTGAATTTGCCGGAACGGTAGTTTTTCCCTTTAATCTCCGACAGTAAAAAGCCTTCCCGACGGCCATACAACGGGTCCACTGCCAACGGATATCCAATGCTTTGGAAATGCACGCGAATCTGGTGCGTGCGACCTGTTTTCAAGGTTGCCTCCACCAGGGTAAATTGTTTGAACAATTCGAGCACCCGGTAGTGGGTAAAAGCAGGTTTGCCTTGTTTGGAAACCGCCATTTTTCCGGCAATTACCGGGTGCGGGCCAATGGGTTTGTCAATTTCGCCGGTCTCCTGGTGCATGACGCCATCAACCAGGGCGAGGTAGTGTTTCCCAACTTTGTGATGCTCAAACTGCAAAGACAAATGCCGGTGTGCCGCTTCAGTTCGTGCGAAACAGATTACGCCACTGGTTTCCCGGTCGAGCCGGTGCACGATAAAAACCTTTCCAAACCGATGCTCCAGCAGCGCATGGAGGCTATCCGAACCGCCGAAGCGATCGGGAATGGCCAGCAGGCCGGCCGGTTTGATAACTACGAGCACCTGCTCGTCTTCATGCAATACTTCGATGCGCGACATAAACCGGGAATTTATTTATAAGGCAATTGAGAAAAACGCTTCACCCGCCGGGCATAATGCGCAAAAACAATACTTCCGGGATAAACACCGGCCTTATTTTCGGTCCCAATGCGTTGTTTTTCAACAATTTCAGCAACAGCACGGCGCTTACGCAAGGTGTGGTTGAAATTTTTATAAAAAGAAAAATGTGCCGCTGCAATTGCCCGGATGGCACGAAACTGCCCCTTCAATGCAAAACGCAGTGCAGCCAACCCGTCCAACATCAACCGGGCCGGCAACAGCCACAACAGTTTCCCGGCCGGTTCATTTTTCAATAAGGAAAAAAGGCTGTTCCGGAAATTGAGAAACACCTTTCGCGGATTTTCATACTCCAGGGTACCGCCGCCCAGATGATAGACGACCGACTGCGGGAAACACCACACCTGGTAGCCGGCACGTTTGAGCCGCCAGCACAGATCGATCTCTTCGTTGTGCGCAAAATAGTCGCCGTCAAAGCCGCCAAAATTCCGGAACAGCTCGGCGCGGATAAAAAACGCTGCACCGGATGCCCAAAAACATTCCTGCGCGCTGTCGTATTGCCCTTTGTCTTCCTCGTTCCGGCTAAAAATACGCCCCCGGCAAAACGGATACCCCAGAAAATCGATCCAGCCCCCGGCGGCGCCGGCATATTCAAACCGGGCTTTGTCGTGCCAGGCTAAAATTTTAGGTTGCGCAACGGCAATTGCCGGGTTGGTTCGCATAGCCTCCAATACGGGTTCCATCCAGCCGGGAGTGACTTCCACATCCGAATTTAAAATAACGTAAAAATCACTTTGTACCTGGTCTAGCGCAACATTGTAGCCTTTTGCAAAACCAAAATTCTCGCGCAGGTCAAGCACTTCAACGGCCGGGTAGTGCCGGCGGACAAAGGCAATTGAATCGTCTGGCGAACCATTATCGGCCACCACAATCCTTGCTTGCCCGCTATATTGAACCACAGCGGGTAAAAAGCGTTCGAGATGCTCCCGGGTATTGTAATTCAGAATTACAATGGAAACTGCGGCGCCGGGCATTACCGGCGCCTGCTCCTTTTTTGGAAAATCCGGAGTGCTCCGCAAGCGTGGCGGCGGAACAATGCCGGTTTTAAAATATTCGGTTATTGCTACCCGGTCAGCTTCAATTTGTTGCTTTAAGGCATCCAGATCATTCAGTTTTTTGTCGGGTCGAATAAACTCCAGCACTTCGACCACGATCTGTTTTCCGTACAAATCGCCGGAAAAATCGAGCAAATTAACCTCAATGGATTTCCCGTTTGCACCGGCAATGGATGGCCGGTGGCCGATATACAACATGGCATCGTAAATCGCTCCGGCATAAACACGGGCGGCGTAGATGCCTTGTGGGGGAATCAATTTGTGCGTATCGGAAATTTGGATGTTGGCGGTCGGGAAGCCTAATTTCCGGCCGATCCGGTTTCCCTCTATAACCTTTCCGGAAAGAAAATAGGGATAGCCCAACAATCGGTTGGCATGGCTGATCCGCGCCGATTCCAGCGCCTTTCGGATTTTTGTGGAGCTCACGGCAATGGCATCTACCTGTTGGGCCAGTATTTCCACTATGGTAAAATGACCTTCCGCTTCATATTTCCGCAAAAACTCAATATTGCCTTCCCGGTTGGCGCCGAACCGGTGGTCGTAGCCGATTACAATAGTTTTGGGCTTGAAATATTTCAGGATAAAGCCTTCGACATATTCTTCCGCCGTTAGTTGAGCGAATTCGGCGGTGAAGGGCGCCAATATTACATTGTCGATCTCGCACTCTTCCAGCAACAGAATTTTCTCCGGGGAAAGCGTGATCAGTTTAAAAGAATCATCATTGGGCTGCAAAAGCACCCGCGGATGCGGTTCAAAGGTCAGCACTACGCTTTCGGCGTCCTGTTCACGGGCCAGGGCCTGTACCTGACTTAAAATCTGGCGATGGCCGGCATGCACCCCATCAAAAGAACCTATAGTCAACACCGTATTGTTAAAAGACGGCAATTGCTGCAAATCAGTAAATACCTGCATTTCAGGGCAAAGATAGAAACAAGAAACAGGGAGACAGGGCTAAAAAAGGGCCACTTTTAATGTATGATTGCCTTCGGCCGCTTGTAAGTTCAGGAAATAGATTCCGGCGGGCAATGCCGGAGTATTCAGAGGGTACCATTCCTGTCGGGGCGGGGCGTCAAGAATTTCGGTATGCACCAGCCCGCCGTTGGCATTGAACACGCGGATGTTCAAATTGGCAATTGGGCATTCGCCAAAAAACAAGCCCGGTGTGCGGCCGCCATTTGGGTAGGCGCCGGCCGATACCGCGCAATCGCGCTGCAAGTTTGTGGTACCCACAGTGCCTGCAAAATTTGCCGTTGCCCAATGCCCATGTTGCACTTCGGCAAGTTGTGCGGCGGCGGCCAGGGTAGCTTTTACGACATTGGCCATAAACGTGAAATTGAGCTTTTCATTCAGGGTATCGCCTGGCGTGTGGTAGCATTCGTTTCGAAAATTTGCACCGTCCGTGATCATGATCGCGGGTATTTGGGATGCCCAAAAGGGGGCATGATCGCTGCGCCGCAAATCAACCAGTGTGAATCCGGCCGGTTCAAGTACCGTGTGCACTTTCAGGTCGGGTACGTAAGTTGCGGCACTGGCGGCAAACAAATCGGCTACTTGCGGCAGTGCCTGCTGGCCGACATTGGTAATGAAATTGCCGCGATACTGATCGGCAGCCAATGCAGCCGTGACGTCCGGAAAAAAAATATTGAAACCCGTCGGCAAGGTTTGTGAATTGGGCTCTTCCGAATAATACCCGATCATTTCAAAATTGAGTACGCCGGCTATTGTCTCATGGGCCGGAATTCCGTTGGAGACATACTGAATACTGCCGAGCAGGCCGGCTTCTTCCTGGTCAAAACCAATATAACGAAGTGTTTTTTTGGCGGGGTAACCGCTCAGCAATCTGGCTACTTCCCAAACACCAACCGTCCCGCTGCCATTATCATCGGCGCCCGGCGCATTGGACACCGAGTCATAATGAGCATCTACGATGATCACGGTATCTGCATGAGAGATTCCGGGTACCGACCCAACTACATTGCTGGCCGCAAAATTTCCGTTCATGAATGCCTGCAGTTCAGTCTGCATTTGCAGTTCATGGAATAAATTTTCAATAGAATCACGTACTGCACGCAGGTGTGTCAACCCTGTAGTAGCATGCCGGATACCTTCGACAAATTCCAGGTCGGCCCGCAAACGCGTACTGTCTACGGCATCAACCAATTCCTGCAAGTCGAATGGTTGACGATCCAGGGCAATCAGTCTGACCTGAAAATTCCCCGAACCGGACAGGCCATTCAAATCGCAACTGATCAATCGTCCGGTGCCGGGCGACACCGGGAAGCCAACATCCCCGGACACGGCAATCTGATTCGAAATCGCGAAGGTTTTGCCGCCGTCATTCGATAATTCCACCTGGATTTCCAAGGGATCATTTTCCGGGTCTGCAACGTCGTATTGGAGTGTTAGTGTTTGTGCAGGCCAGTTTACTGATGCCGTGAAGTTTTGAATGACTGGCGCACCGTTTTGGGCATGGAGTAAATTCGAAGACAAAAAAAGCAGGGTAAAAAACAAACGCATTGGTATATTCATATCTGGTACCTGCCAAAAGTAATACAAAAGGCGCACTATCAGCGCGCCTTCTGGAACAAACAAAACCAACTAAAAAAACCTACTTTCTGCTTTATCTTGACCCGTAACGGGGTATTTTCGTGAAAACTATACAACTCAAACGGAAAGGCCCCGGTGAACGCTGCCCGGTGTTTGAAAAAAAATAAAAAAATGAACAATTGTGCGCTGCGGTTTTACTGGTCTTGCTGTTTTTCAGGGATGCTGTTTTGCCTGGGAAGTGCCGACACGCTTGCACAATCTCCCTGCCAGGCTGATGCACTCGTGCAGCGAAATTTTAAACGGATACCGGAATTAATGACGCTGCGGCAAGATTATCTGGATCGGATGGCAAATACTCCAACGCAGGCGCAAGGCCGAACCGTTGTTAGTATTTCGGTGGTGGTGCATGTTGTTTACAAAAGCAATCTGGAAAACATATCGGACAGTCAAATTTTCAGCCAATTGGAGGTCCTTAATGCCGATTACCGACTCTTGAACGAAAATGCAAGCGCAACACCGACGCTGTTTACGCCTCTTGCCGCCGATATGGAAGTGGAATTTTGCCTGGCAGGTACGGATCCGGACGGCAACCCGACTTCAGGGATTGTACGCCGTGAAACGCCCTGGAACAATATCGGGCAATTGACTGCTCCGGACGGTCGGCCCAGGATTCATTACACCGAACTTGGCGGCAACGATGCCTGGTCCCCGGAACACTACCTGAACATTTGGGTATGCTCCATTGGTGGTGGAATACTCGGTTTCGGCGCCTACCCGGGTACCGCGCCCCCGGCAGAAGACGGCGTGGTCATTGATCCGCGGTATTTTGGGACAACCGGCCTGGCAGCATTTAATGTGCCGCATCACCTGGGGAGAACGGCGACGCATGAAATTGGTCATTATTTCAACCTTTTTCATATCTGGGGCGAAGACGAATTTTCTTGCAATGACGATGATGACGTTGAGGATACCCCGACCCAACGGGGGCCTTATTTGGGTTGCCCGGTATTTCCGCAATTAAGCTGTGGAAACTCTGCCATGTTCATGAATTTTATGGATTACACGAACGATGCCTGCATGACGCTTTTCACGGCCGGGCAAAAGGTGCGGCTTTGGGCAACTTTGAATTCCGTGCGTGCCGGTTTAATGGATGGAGTTGGCTGCTCCACTACCGCCGCGCATTCGTTGCCAAGCCAGGGGGCGAAACTGCACATTTCTCCAAATCCGGCTGGTGAAATGCTGACAGTTGAAATCGAAAATTTGAGACCGGGCGGCATGCTCCGGATTTTTGATCTGACAGGCAAACTGTGGCTGGCCACACCGGTTGGCCCTGGTTCAAAAGCAAAACAAATTGACGTTTCGGGATTGCCTGCCGGTGTTTTTCAACTTCAAATTTTTTCTGAAACGAATTCGAGGTTCGGGCTTTTTGGCAAAATCTGAGCTTTCTGAAATGCCTTGGAATAGCCGCCAAAACAGCGACCGCAGCGTAAGGAACACTGCGGTCGCTGTAGTGAAAATGCTCGAAAAATTCCGATACGTTGCTTGGTTTAATAACGGTACTTGCTCATCCGGCCGTTTTGGTCCTGGATGATGTATGCGTCGCGGTAACCATTCATCCGTAATTGATCTGTTGCTGCCATCGCCTGCCCAACGCCTTGAAAACCAGTCAGCATGATGGCCGTTTTGTTGGTAGTTCCGATGGGCCATTTCTCTAATATGCCGCCGGCTGCGGCGATTTGTTGCTGGTTAAAATTATTTGGATTGTCCACCGCACAGACACGCACATAATATTTTGCCGTTTCTGCGGCTTGAATCGGTACTACCGAAGTTGGCGCGGCATATTGCGCCGGTGCTGTTGTGGCTGGAGCGGCAGCGCTCGTTGAGGGCAGCAATTTTTCGTTGGAAAGCGACTGTGCATCTTCACGCACAATAATGGCATCCTTGTAACCCAACTGGGTTGCTTGAGCCTGAATACCCTGCGCTTGCTCGTAGGTTGTATACGTGCCTACCCGGACCCGGAGGCGGTTGCTTTCCGGTTGAATGTAGGTATGTCCAAGGTGAGATAAATTCGCATAGTCACTCACGAGAACAGTATTGTCGATCGGCCACGAAGCAACCTGCACGGCATAGACCATCCCGGCTGGCGTGGGAGTGCCTTTGGCATTTGCGGCCAAGGTCGGGGTTGGTTGCGCCACTGTCGGATTCCCAACCAACATGCTTGTTGTCGCTTGCGGTTCCTGTACCACAAAGGCGTCTTTGACAATCGCAGTAACATGATTGTTCAACACAGCCGTAGCATCGTCGCGATCCGGAAAAACACCCAACCTCAACTTATACAATGCGCCTTCTTTAGCCGTATATAGATTGCCAAGGCCGGCCAGTGCGTCATATTTGCGGATACGTTCATCGGTATAGCCGGTAGGGTTTGCCGACAATTGAATTGCGTAGCCGGTTACCGGTGCATCCGACGTGGTTTGTGGTGCTGTATTCCAATTCGATGCCGGGGGTTGGGTAGTGACGGGCTGCGGGGGCGCTGTGCCAGCCGCTACCTCTTCAAGATCGGCTAAGGAGATCATTCCTCCGGAGGCGGGCTGCGTGGTATTGTAGGTCACGGGAGCGATGGTATTGGTTGTTGTGCCTGACCTGCCGGGAACGAGTGTAACAGTCGGCAGTGTGGCAGTGCCTTGCAAAACACGTTCAGTTTGCACTGCCCGGGTAAAATCCAGATAGCCATCTTTTTTATACGAAATATCGTAGGTTTGGTAGGGAAGCAATTTAAGTGTGTATTTCCCATAGATATCCGTATTGGCCATTACGTCAGGCGCATTTTGCCGGCTTCGGGCCAAAACAACCACATTTTGCAGCGTATAGCGGGTATTGGCATCCAGCACCGAGCCCGAGTAATCAGCCAACTGATCCATGCGCATTGGAATGGTCAGGTTACGGCTGGTTTGAATATTCAACGGTACGGTAGCATCCTCATAGCCGATTTTCCGGATCAGCAGGTTGCAGTTGGCGCCTTGTGGGAAATAAAACTCAGCCCGGCCCAGATAGTCGGTATAAAGGGTTGCCAAACCACAGCTGCTGAGATTGAGCTCGGCCGCCGGAATCGGTTGTCCCTGCAGGGTTGTAACATAAACACTGTACTGCTCCACCGTGCCATTTTGTACCGGATAATTGGTGGTGCTATAGGTTGCCGGCGCGAGGTTGTTGGCATTGGTGTTGAAGGTGTTGGGCTGGTACGCTTCGGATACATTGTTCGCAGCAAGTGTTGAGCCGTATTCCGGCATAAGCACCGCAGTGAGCGTTTTGTCGCCGCTTGATTGAACAGGAATTACGGTAGAACTGTAGCCGGTTTTCCGAACCGTAACGCGACAATCTGCCTTCCCGGATGCGACTGCAAATGAATACTTTCCGGAACCATCCGTTTGTTTAATGCCCGCATTACAGGCAGAAAAGTCAATGTCTGCATTGGCGATTGGGTTGCGTTGCGGATCGGTAACTGTAATAATAAACTCATCTACCGTTTTCCGTACTTGCCAGATATCCTCGTTTCCCCTGCCTTCTGGGCGGTTGCTTGTCAGATACCCCTGGCTGCCTTTGGGGTTATAAATAAATCCGTAATCATCCCGGGAAGAGTTGACCCCGGTTCCCATGTGCGTTATATTACTGACAAAATCATTTTGAATATCCGACCGAAATACATCCAAACCACCCAGGCCGTTGTGCCAGTCGGAGGAAAAAAACAAATTAACGCCATCGAAAAACGGGGTCACTTCATTGCCCGGCGTATTGAGCGGGGAGCCTAGGTTCCGGGGTGTACTCCAGGTACCACCGGACCATTTTGATACGTAAATATCCCATCCGCCAAATCCACCCGGTTGGTTGGATGCAAAATAGAGTGTATTCCCATCCGGCGACAAGCAAGGAAAGCCCGTAGCAAAATCAGAGCCGTTGTAGCTAAATGCACGTTCGTTGATCCATTTACCCTCTACGACATCGGCAAGATGCAAACTCATATTCATGCCGCTTTCTGCAATCTGGCGGGTGCCATCTATAAAATTGTTTCGGCAATAGGCAACACGGCGCCCATCTGCAGAAAAACTAACCGGCCCTTCGTTGTAATTGTTTTGCAGATCATCGCGCAAAAAAACGGGATTTTGCAGGTAACTATCTCCCGGATTTCGCTGGGTTACATACAGTTGATTATACGCACTGCCGGTCCAGTCGGCACTGGTCTTCGAAGTAGTTTGCCGTTTTATATCGGTACGGGCTGAATTGTAAACAATTTTAGATTGGAAGAAAGCAGGGCCATAGTCCGAGGATGCGGTGTTCAAAGGCTCGTTCAAGACAAGGAACAAACTTTCTGCGCCGGCCGTTTGCAGAGCGAAATCACACATTTGGGCATAATGCATGCCAACATCACGATTGCGCTCGGAATACAGGATAAACCACTTTTTTGCGCCAATGTAATCTCCGGTTTGCATCAATGCCTTGCCATAATTCAGTAAGGTTTCCGGGGCGGCATTTCCCAACACGACAGCCCGGTCATACCAGGAAAGCGATTCTTCCGGTTTATTCAACTGGAAATAACAGTCGCCGATGCGTGCCAGAGCATGTGCGTTATTGGGTTGCTCTTTGAGCACCTGTTCGTAAGTTCGGAGTGCCAGGTTGTAAGCGTACAGATCAAACTGCTTATCGGCTCTGGATAAGTGTTCCTGAACGGTTGTTTGGGCTGTTAACACAACAGCGGCCAAAAGCCAGCTAGCTGTTAACCACCCTGCACGAATAGTCGTATTCATAGCAGTAACTATTAATTTCGGTTAATATAAATTTAATTGAAACTCCTGTTGGAGGGAACAGGCAACGATCCTAAGCGGGGAGCCTTTGCACAGTAAACTGTATACAAGGCAAACTTAGTATGGTGGAGAGACTATCTTTTGAACAGGAACGCGACAAAAGTACACGGTTTTTTAATACGGCGCTACCCCTTGCAAGTTGATTTTCAGGAATTTGGTGTTTTTTAATAAAAAATCGGGATACATTTTTCTCAATGTATCCCGATTATAGCACGGATGAGTACGTGGTTTGAAAAGGCTTACAAGGAACCTCCGGCTTTGTAAATATACTTTTCAATATCCCGCCAATCGGCAGAGGTTTGATTCGGAAAATCTTTCCTCAACCGCTCAAATGCTTCCCGGGCAGCCTCTTTATTGCCCTGATAATCATAGAGCATGCCTAATTTCTTTTGGTAATAAGCCGCCAACAAATCGTGATTGCCGGAATCCGTGGCTTTTTTGTAATAATTCAATGCGGAATCGTAATCCTTTTTTTCAGAATAACAATCCCCCAAAAGACCGTTTTTCATGATGGGAAGCAAATCCCCGCCGGCGTCGAAGTCATCGAGATACTTAATGGCGTTATCAAAATCACCAAGATGCAAATAGCATACGCCGGCGTAATATTTAGCGGAATTGCCTGCTTTGGAGCTGCCATATTTATCAATAATTCCGAGAAAGCCTTCATATCCACCGCCCGGATTTTCGAGTGCGAGCTGAAAAGAATCGCGGTCAAACTGTACCTGTGCTTGCCAGATCGCACCAACAGCCTCTTGCTGTTGCGGTTTCACAACCAGTTCTTTATAACCCCACCAGGCCATGACTATCAGGCCAATGCCCCCAAGGACATACATGATCAGGTTTTGATTCGTTTCCCAAAACGGCGGCGATTTCGGTTGTACCTCCTGAACATCAATCTGCGTATCCGCTGCGCGTTTGTTCGATTTGCGTTTTGCCATTGTTCGCTAAAAATTGTTGTGATTTTGTCTTTTTTCGTACGCCTTTTTAAAAAGGCGTGCAAAAGTACGGAAAGTTTATTTTGAGCAAGGGGTATGTTTGAAAATTGTGCTTTTTTTCAGCACTCATTCCGTAGAATGCTGCAAAAAGTGGATCAAGGCCAGCCGAATATCGCTGCGCAAGTCATTCTTATCGCCTGATTTGGCCCCCGACATGCTCAAAATATCCGGATTGGTTGTCCCGGTTTGGTCGGGTTTCGGTGAAGTTTTCAGAAAATCCATGTTTGTTTCCAGACCGGTCAGTAAAAATTCAGGAAGGATAACCTTGTAAACCCGTTCGGCTTGCAGTGCCTCCCCGTTAATTTTCCAATTATTCCCTGTAGCATCCCAGGCAATATTCCCCAATTGCAACCAGCCACCTTTTCCTTTATTTCCAACACCGGCATCGAGGGTGCGCCGGAGCAAGGTGCCACGCATGGCCACCTCCACGATTCCACCACCAAAAGGCAACATGCGCACTACATCCAATTCACTGATTTTGCCGCTGAGCACATCATCCACCCGGATTGAGCCGCCATTCAAAATGGCGCATTCCGGTTGATTCTTTCCGGCAGCGAGCATTGCCCGGGTAATCAATGCACCCACCGGGGCTTGTTCATGCCGGACAGTGGCTTCCCGGCAGTCCAGTGGTTTTTTCAACACTTTGATCACTTTGTTTGGGTCAATTCCGGCTGCTTTTAAAACATCGTTTTGTATGCGTTCCCATTTTCCAACGACCGAAGCGGTGGCCGGTTCATCCGGGATGCTGCCGTTGATTTGCCGGAGCTCGGATTTCACGGTGGATTTCCCTGTTTTTTTATCAAAAACCAGTCGGTGTACATAAACCGTACGCGCGTTTGCATCTGCCTTGGCCACTACGGATTTGCCAACTTTGTGCAGCATGTTGTCATGATCATGCCCGCCCATGACAAGTGGCACGTCGGGAAGCATTTCGGCCAGCCTCTTGTCGTTGGCAACGTCGAGGTGTGTCAGCGCTACACATAAATCCGATTTATCGCGCAACTCTTCCCGGAGCATTTTAGCTGTTTCGAGCGGATCGGAATACTGCACAAACGGTTTTTGGCCGGAGGTGACCAATACGCCGAAAACGCCGAGTTTAATTGTTGTGCCATCGGCGTCTTTCACCTCGACTACGATTTTTTCAGGACAGGGTTCTTCCCTGCCGGCCTTGTTTTTTGCAAATGCATGCAGTTGATCGCCCGATTTCTGATGGGCATTGCCGGCCAGCCAGGTAAAATTGGATTCATCCAGGCGCGCCTGCAAATCTTCCAGATCATAGTCAAATTCATGGTTTCCGAAAACCACCCAGTCCAACCCCAAAATATTGAGTGTTTCAACCATTTGCCTGCCCCGGATACGTTTGCCTTCGTATTTCAACGTGCCCATCACAGACGGGCTGATGAAATCGCCGGCAAGCACAGTAAACGTATTGGGGTTCTTTGCCAGCAAACTTTTGCGCAGGGTGGCTACCCGGGCGAGCCCCCCCGAATTATCACTGAACGGCGCAATTTCATAGACATCGTTCATTTGTAAAAAAATGATTTCAATTTTACCGTCGTCTTGTAATGTTGCGCCGGATTTACGGGCAGGATCGCAGGCCGAAAGTGCCAGCAAAACCAGAAGCCCAATCAGGTGAAGTTTGCTTTTCATTTTTGATAGTTTTATCATTTATGACAGAAATGCCGGATTTTCGCCGGCAAAGTTGATGTTTCTTTTTGATTTTGCGACTATGACGAACCAACAACCCGCCTTGCTCTGGCAAGCCGATGAAAATACCAGACAACACGCCCATTTGCAAAAATATCTGAGCTGGTTGGCCAACCGGCGCCAACGCCATTTTGACAGTTACGCAGCGCTGTGGCGTTGGTCGGTTGCCGAGCCCGATGCTTTTTGGGAAACGGTTTGGGATTATTTTTCCGTGATCAGCCATGCACCATACCGCCAGGTGCTCTCTGGCCTGCAAATGCCCGGAGCCCGTTGGTTTGAAGGCGCGCAATTAAATTATGCCGAACATATTTTCAGGATGGCGAATGCCGGCAATCCGGCAATTTTATTCCAAAACGAACGGCAAGCCTTGCATGAAATTTCCTGGGAATCCCTCCGCCGGCAAACTGCAACGCTTGCACGGTTCCTTCGAAATGCCGGCATAAAACCCGGAGACCGAATTGCAGCCTACCTGCCCAATACCCCGCATGCGATCGTGGCGGCATTGGCTGCGATGAGCATCGGCGCGGTTTGGTCGAGCTGTTCGCCTGACTTTGGCGCCAACAGCGTGGCCGACAGGTTTGTGCAAATTGAGCCGAAAGTGTTGGTTACTGTTGACGGCTATACTTACGGCGGCAAACCATTTGACAAACAGAAAACCGTGGCGGAAATCTGTCAACTGCTCCCCAGTTTACAAACTGTCATTTTTATCCCGTATCTGAATGAAAACGCCCGGCCGGACAATCTACCGAATGCCGTACGCTGGGACGACGTGGTAAATACCCGCGCAGAGGCCACAGACGACCTCCGCTTCGAGCCACTGCCATTCGATCACCCGATATGGATTTTGTATTCCTCTGGCACTACCGGCATTCCGAAGGCCATTACGCACGGGCATGGCGGGAATTTGCTTGAACACTTGAAGTACCTGCATTTTCACAACGATGTTCACCCGGGCGAGCGCTTTTTTTGGTTTTCCACTACGGGCTGGATGATGTGGAATTTTACGCTGGCAGCGATGCTGACCGGGGCAACTATCGTTTTATACGACGGCAGTCCGGGCTATCCGGATTTGAATGTTTTGTGGGATTTGGCCCAAAACGCCCGGATCACGCATTTCGGCACCAGTGCGCCCTTTCTGGTCAGTTGCATGAAAAACGGGTTGGCGCCAAAGAACGACTTCGATCTGTCGCCCTTGCGCGGAATTGGTTCCACGGGGTCTCCCTTGCCACCGGAGGCCTTTGATTGGGTTTACGAACATGTAAAACCTGACATTTGGCTTTCTTCCATGGCCGGAGGAACGGATGTGTGCACAGCCTGGGTGGGCGGGAATCCCTTGTTGCCGGTGTTTGAGGGCGAAATCCAGTGCCGCTGCCTGGGATGTGCCATGGAAAGCTGGGATGAAGACGGGAAACCGGTGCCTGCCGGTTCGGTTGGCGAAATGGTGGTCACCAAGCCCATGCCCTCCATGCCCGTATTTTTTTGGAATGATCCGGATGGCGCCCGCTACCGCAGCAGTTATTTTGAAGAATATCCGGGTGTTTGGCGGCAGGGGGATTGGCTTTGCATCACGCCCCGCGATTCATTGATCATTCTAGGCCGGTCGGACGCCACCCTGAACCGGCAGGGGGTGCGCATCGGTACCGCCGAAATTTACCGGGCATTGGACAAGATTCCGGCTATCCAGGATTCCCTGATCATCAATCTGGAACGCCCCGACGGGTCCGACTGGATGCCGCTGTTTGTCACCCTTGTTCCTGGTGTTGCCTTAGATGATGCGCTTATTGCGGAGGTACGAAAAACTTTGCGCAGCGATTACAGTCCGCGCCATGTTCCCGATGCTATTTTTGCAGTGCCGGAAATCCCCTACACCATTTCCGGAAAGAAAATGGAAACTCCCGTCAAAAAAATTCTGCAACGCAGGCCATTGGACAAAGCCTATAACCGCGATTCCATGAAAAATCCCACCTCAATGGATTTCTTTATTGCTTTTGCGGAAAAGCAAACCTGGTAAGTGCGCAGCGTTGACAGATCAGGCAATTGTTCATAGTAGTGTTATAAAATATGGCGCACACGCAACCTCAGGCCCGCCGTAATGTCTATTGGCCAGGTTAATTTCAGAAAACAATGATCTAAAACTTTTGCGTTTGTAGTCCAATTTTGTGGGGCGGGACCGGCGGGTCTCGTCCCTTTTTTATCTTTGTAACCCGAACTTTAAGTTTGGACCTGCAAATAGCATGACACAGCACCTGCCAGCATCCGAATTTCTCCAAACATGCACCAAGCGCGTTTTGCTGGATGTACGAGCTCCGGGAGAATACCGGCAGGGCCACATCCCCGGCGCCTACAGTTTCCCGCTTTTTTCTGATGCCGAACGTGCAGAGATTGGCACCTTGTACAAACAAAAAGGGAAAGACTACGCCACGCTGCGCGGCCTGGAAATCGTTGGCCCAAAGTTGGCTTCATTTGTAAAAGAAGCAAAAAAACTGGCTCGTGGTAGCGGGTTGGCGGTACACTGTTGGCGCGGAGGCCAGCGCAGTCAAAGTATGGCCTGGCTATTCCGGCAAAGCGGACTGGACGTTGTTACCCTCGATGGCGGCTACAAGGCATTTCGCCGGTATGTCCTGGATTCGTTTGACCGCCACAGTTTAAATTTGATCGTATTGGGAGGAAAAACAGGAACCGGCAAGACCAATATTTTACATGCCTTGCAGGCACAAGGCGAGCAAGTAATTGATCTGGAAGGACTCGCGCATCACAAAGGTTCTGCTTTTGGCCATATCGGCGCGACGGAGCAACCAACAGTGGAGCAGTTTGAAAATGATCTTTTCGAAAAAATACTGGAACTCGATCCGGAAAGGCGCGTCTGGATCGAGAATGAAAGCCAGAGCATCGGACGGGTTTTTGTACCTCAGACCTTTTGGCTGAAAATGAAAAAAGCGCCGCTTTATAATATTGAGGTTCCCTTGGAAAGACGAATTCAGAATCTGGTTGACGAATACACCGGAATATCGCTTGCGGCACTGGAAGCAGCTTTTCACAAAATTGAACGAAAACTAGGCGGCCAGCACCTGAAAGCAGCGCTTGAGGCACTTCGGCTCGACGACCCGGCCACCGCTGCGGCCATAGCGCTCAGGTACTATGACAAAACATACCAGTTTGGCCTGGAAAACAACCCGTCGCCGGAAATTAAAATGCTTAATTTTTCGAATGAATTACCGGAGGAGATCGCACTCCGATGCCGGCAAATTGCCGATGCCCGGAAACTGCCATCCGGAAATACAGTACCTTTGTAATCCGTTTTATTCTATCCTGACCATATAAAACAACGCACGATTATGCATTATCATAGCCTGGGCAACATACCGCAAAAACGCCATACACAGTTTCGCAAACCGGACGGCAGCCTGTACCATGAAGAGTTGTTCAGTACAGAAGGATTCAGCGATCTGTATTCCTTGTTGTACCACTGTAATGCGCCAACTCAAATTGTTCAGGTCGGCGAGCCGTACAGCGTTGCGCCACGTACCGTCCACGATAAACAATTGAAACACCGCTGTTTAAAAGGATTCAATATTACACCGGAAGACGATTACCTGAAGGCGCGCAAACCTGTACTGGTCAATGACGATTGTAAAATCCTGCTTGCCGCACCGCGTAAAAGCATGACCGATTATTTTTTTAAAAATGCAGATGCGGATGAGGTGATTTTTATTCATGAAGGCACCGGCCGACTGCGAACAATGTACGGGATACTGAACTTTGAATACGGAGACTATCTCGTCATCCCACGCGGCACAACATATCAAATTGAATTTGACGGTGAAGCCAATCGCCTACTCATCGTGGAAAGTAACGGCCCGATCACCACGCCCAAACGCTACCGGAATAATTATGGTCAGTTGCTGGAGCATTCACCATTTTGTGAACGGGATTTCCGCAAGCCAATTGACCTGGAAACTCACGATGAAAGCGGCGATTTTCTGTATTACATCAAGAAACAAGACAATATTTACCCCTACCACTACCTGAATCACCCTTTTGATCTGATTGGCTGGGATGGTTTTGTGTATCCTTTTGCCTTCTCGATACACAATTTTGAGCCGATCACCGGGCGCGTGCACATGCCGCCGCCGATCCACCAAACTTTTGACGGGCGCAATTTCGTGATTTGCTCTTTTGTGCCGCGCTTGTACGATTATCACCCGCAATCTATCCCGGCGCCGTATAATCATTCCAACATCGACTCTGATGAGGTGCTTTATTATGTTGACGGCGATTTCATGAGCCGAAAGCATGTTGAACGGGGCATGATCACGTTGCACCCGGGCGGCATACCGCATGGGCCGCATCCGGGCACGGTTGAAAAAAGCATCGGGCAAAAGGAAACCCGCGAGCTGGCTGTTATGGTCGATACGTTCCGGCCACTCCTGATGACAGAATTTGCCGCCGGCATAGAGGACCCGGACTATTACCAGTCCTGGCTTCCGAATGCTGTTTCGACAAACGGACAACCCTAAATCATCCGGTAATTCCTACAGTTTTTGAACAACATCAAAACCACTCACATAGAGTTCTTCCCCCTGATAACGCACTTTAAAGACATGAGTTTGCAACGTGCGTTTCTCGTTATAAAGCACCACGCCTGTTCGTTCCAGCAATTCAATGGGTTCAAAATCCATTACCTGCCTGGCAACATTTTCAGCAGAAATTTGCTCTGAAGTGTGCAGGTTGATAGCCTGTTTTGCACGGGATTTGACGACAAATTTGGGTTTAAGCCGCTCCTGCTCGGCAAGTAGTTTCGTGGCATACACCCGGACGGTGTCCTTCAGGTTTTCATCGTACACGAAAGCAATTGCCCGAAATGTTGTCCGGTTTACTTGCGGGATATCGGAAAGGGTAGACTTTTCATAGCGCATATATTCTTCCCGGCTGAGTACGTAGATTCCATCTGCGCCGACATCCCGTGCCTGCCGGCGGGCTTCATGCAGCAGATACGAGTCTGAAACATAGCTGTCATAATTTAAATCGATCAGGGCCAATTCGGTAACCGGTTTTTTGTTTAAACTTTCCTGTAAATAAAACACATCGAGTGGCCGGTCATGTACGGGCATGACAATATCCTCACGAAGTACAGTGGCTTTTTCCGTTGATACCGGAAAGGTTGTTTCACAAGATTGGAGAAAAATGGAAATGGCGAGAAAACATCGGAGTGTACATTTCATAATTGGCAGATTTTTAGAATTAATGTTGCTGCCAAATATAAATGCTGTAAACCCGGCCAGGATACCTGGGAGAGCATCCTAACGCCGGTTTAACATCCAGGGCGGAGTTAACATTTTATTTTGTTC
This sequence comes from Lewinellaceae bacterium, assembly GCA_016716135.1. GTDB lineage: Bacteria > Bacteroidota > Bacteroidia > Chitinophagales > Saprospiraceae > M3007. The sequence goes on from JADJWX010000009.1 coordinate 22,557, forward strand.
GGTTAGGAATTGTTTTTTTTCAAAAAAAGCGCCCCGGCACGTTTGCCGGGGCTTGTAACCAAATCAAACTTTCTGTGAAGTTTATCTTAAAAAACCCGTACCACGCCCAAGCGGTTACGAATTGGTATTTTCAACATTGCACATGGAAAACGAAAGCGCTTGATACGCACCAAACCAAAATTTTACAGTGGTCAGGAATTGGCCCAATAGAATCGTAAACCGGGGCCAATGAGGAACAGAAGTGTTCCACAGAGCGTGTACAGGAGTTTTTGTTTTCATAGCAGGACCGTATAAATAAAAAACGGCTTCCTGGAGAAGAGACCCCTGGAAGCCGCAAACGTTGCACTGAAATTGCAGACGACTTGTTTTAACGTCCGAAATAGTCGGTTTTATCGGCGAAAGGCAATTGGCAATCTACCTACTACGATACGGCATATGCCTCAACCGGTGGGCAGGTACAGATCAAGTGCCGGTCGCCGTATGCCTGATCGATACGACCAACAGTCACCCAGAATTTCCAACCCTGCCGCAAATAGGGCAATGGGAAAGCGGCTTTTTCCCGGCTATATGCATAGGACCATTGGTCCGAACTAACCACGTCAACCGTATGCGGGGCGTTATGCAACACACTTTCTTCAGGAGAATAATCCCCTGCAGCAATCTCATCAATCTCATTTCGGATAGCCAGCAAGGCATCACAGAAACGGTCCAACTCCGCTTTGCTCTCGCTTTCCGTTGGTTCGATCATAATCGTTCCGGCAACCGGGAAGGACAAGGTCGGCGCATGAAAGCCATAATCCATCAGGCGTTTGGCTACGTCCTCGGCACTTACCACTTGTTTGAACGGCCGGAGGTCGACGATCAATTCATGCGCAGAGCGCCCCTGCTCTCCGGCATACAACACGTTGTAAGCACCTTGCAGGCGCGCTTTGATATAATTGGCATTCAGGATGGCATAGCGGGTGGCATCTGTAACACCTTTTCCGCCCAACAATTTGATATAGGCATAGGAAATCAAAAGGATACTGGCGCTTCCCCAAGGCGCAGCGCTGATTGCAGTAGTCCCTTCCCGGCCACCTGTTTCTGCAAAAACATGCTTTGGCAAGTACGGGGCCAGGCTGGCATTGCAGCAAATAGGGCCCATACCCGGGCCGCCACCGCCGTGTGGAATAGCGAATGTTTTGTGCAGGTTCAGGTGGCAAACATCTGCGCCAATAATAGCCGGGCTAGTCAGGCCGACCTGTGCATTCATATTGGCGCCATCCATATACACCTTCCCGCCGTGGCGGTGAATTATTTCACAAATCTCATGAATGGCCGTTTCAAAAACGCCGTGGGTCGACGGATAGGTTACCATCAGGCAGGAAAGGTTTTCCGCATATTGCGCTGCTTTTGCCTGAAGATCGGCCAAATCGATATTACCCCGTTCATCGCAGGCAACAACCACGACATGCATTCCGGCCATAACGGCACTTGCCGGATTCGTACCATGCGCCGACGAGGGAATAAGCGCCACATTGCGGTGCCCTTCCATTCGGGCTTCGTGATACGCGCGGATCACCATCAACCCGGCAAATTCCCCCTGAGCGCCGGAGTTGGGCTGAAGCGAGCAGGCTTCAAATCCCGTGATTTCGCACAGGTAGGCCTCCAGGTCGCGTATGATTTTCTGATAACCCGCTGTTTGCGAGGCCGGAGCAAACGGGTGGATATTCGCCCACAAATCCCAACTTACCGGGATCATTTCCGTGGCGGCGTTCAACTTCATCGTGCAGGAGCCGAGTGAGATCATGGAATGCATGAGCGACAGGTCGCGGTTCTCCAGCCGTTTGATGTAGCGCATCATCTCACTTTCGGTGCGATAACTGTTAAATACCGGGTGTGTCAGATAATCGGATTCCCGAACGAGTTTTTCTGGTAAAATGCTATTGGTTACCGCGTTTACATTGCTCGCATCAAACAACCCGGCAATGGCGGCCAGGTCCTGCTCGGTAGTAGATTCGTCAATACTGATCTGAATACCCGAGACATCATAGAAAAAATTAATCGCGGCTGCTTCTGCTTTTTTCCGAAAGTCGGTAAGCGCCGCTGCCGGCATTTCAATACGCAATGTGTCAAAAAAGTTGGTATGACGCAGCTGTGCGCCCGCTTTTTCCAGGGATGCCGCAAGGCTTTTAGCCATATTATGCACCCGCGACGCAATACCGCGAATTCCGGCCGGCCCGTGGTAAACCGCATACATGGCTGCCATGTTGGCCAGCAATGCCTGAGCCGTGCAAATATTGGAGGTTGCTTTTTCCCTGCGAATATGCTGCTCGCGGGTTTGCAATGCCATCCGGAGTGCCCGGTTGCCATGGCGATCTACTGATACGCCGATGATGCGGCCGGGAATTTGACGTTTGAAATCCTCAGTTGTGGCAAAATAGGCAGCGTGCGGGCCGCCAAAACCCATAGGTACGCCAAAACGCTGGGTATTCCCCACGGCACAATCGGCGCCCCATTCGCCCGGCGGCTTGAGCAAGGCCAGGGAAAGGATGTCGGCCGCTACGCAAACATAAATTTCCTTTGCTTTTGCATTTTCAACGAAAGCCCGGTAGTCTTCGATGGCGCCTTGTGCATTTGGATACTGCAACAATACGCCGAACGTTTTTTCCGTAAATTCGTAAGTACGCCAATCACCCACAACCAGACGGATATTTTGTGGCAGCGCACGTGTACGCAGCACATCAACGGTTTGCTGGAAAACGGTGTCGGAAACAAAAAATTCGGCCGCCTCTTCTCCCGGTCTGGCCCGTTTGTTTTTTTCCGAATAAAACATATTCATCGCTTCGGCGGCGGCAGTACCTTCATCCAAAAGGCTGGCATTGGCAATCGGAAGCCCGGTAAGGTCGCTTACCATCGTCTGGAAATTGAGCAGGCTTTCCAAACGCCCCTGCGAAATTTCCGCCTGGTAAGGCGTATACTGGGTATACCAGCCCGGATTTTGAAAGACGTTTCGCAGGATAACCGACGGGGTAACTGTTCCATAATAGCCCATACCGATAAAGCTGCGAACCACATGGTTAAGTTGTGCCGTGGATTTCAATTCCTGCAGGTAATCAAATTCAGTCATGGCATCCGGCAAGTTGAGCGGTTTTTTTAGCCGGATGGAGGCCGGGACAGTTTGTTGCATTAAGGCTTCGAGGGATTCAACGTTGAGGAAATCAAGCATTTCCTCCAGTTCATGTTGGCTAGGCCCGATGTGCCGGTTTGCAAACCGGTCCGGGTGTGGAAATTGACTCATCGTGGATAGTGAATATTGGTCACGAAATGTGGTGATCTGTTTACCGGTTCCGGGGATTGCCCTGCATTGAAAGCCGGATATTTTCCGGGAATCCTTGAACAGCGCGAAGGTAAAGATTGTTCGTTGCGTCCGCTATTTGCGGAGCAACTTTTATCGCAGGTCAATGGCCCCGACTTTAACAGTTTTTGTGCGTTAAAATTTTTAGTCCCGGGAAATAGCGGTCAGGGGCCGCCGTTTACCTTTCAATTTTTTAATCAACACCCCTAATCCGGTAATCCGCTTTTTTTCATCCTTAAATATCGATTTAATATGTTTTGCCTTCGGATTTGCGCCATGCTGGCCATTTGGCTGGCTATGGCCCCTGCTTTTCTCTCCGCTCAAATTACACCCACACCTTCCACAGCCATTCAACATTTCCGCGAACAGGGCGGCCGGTTTGAATCGGTAAATCTATTTTACCCAGTCGCGCTGCGCAACGCCGCTGTCACCGGTTTTGCCCCAAAAGCGCAACTGCTTACACTTGATCCGGATTACCTGGACAGAGCCGAAGCCGTCAATTCTCCGGCAATCAGTTTACGGCTTCCGCTCAACGGCACGGTACTCATTGTGGACCTCTTGGAAGTCCCGGCCCTTACGCCGGATTTTTTGGTAACAACGAGCGGAACAGGCGGTGCAGCAGTCCCGTACACGCCTGGCCGACACTACCGTGGCGCTGTTCGAGGAGACGACCAGTCTTTTGCCGCCATCAGTTTTTTGGAGGGGCAGATCATGGGGCTGATTGCCAACGCCGAATACGGCAACCTTGTATTGGGAAGGCTTGAAAGCCCGGAAAATGAAACGGAATATATTCTGTACGCAGATCGGGACCTGACGGTAAAATCGGCGTTTTCGTGCACCACGCTGGACCATGGGGCCGGGGAAACAGGCCAACCTGCGGCCGATAACCCGGCAGCTGCCGGAGGTTGTGTGCGGGTTTACTTCGAGGCTGATTACGAGTTATTTCAGAATAAAGGTTCGGTACAGGCGACGGTAGACTACCTGAGCGGCGCCTTTAACCAGGTGGCGGCATTGTATGCAAATGAACAGATCAGCACGATGCTCTCCGAGGTTTACGTCTGGACTACGCCGGATAGTTACAGCACATCGAGCAGCAGTACGGCGTTGAAACAATTTAGAAATCTGCGCACCAGTTTTAATGGCGATTTGGCGCACCTTGTTGGCATTGGCGGGAACAACCTCGGCGGCGTTGCGTACCTTGATGTGCTGTGCAGCCCCGGCTATGCCTATGCTTTTAGCGATATAAATACCTCATATGCCACAGTGCCCACATTTTCATGGACTGTTGAAGTACTAACCCATGAAATGGGACACAACCTTGGCTCACCGCACACGCAATCATGCACTTGGCCGGGCGGCGCCATCGACAATTGTTTTTCACCGGAAGGCAACTGTGCACCGGGGCCTGCACCCGAAAATGGCGGAACGATCATGAGTTATTGCCATCTTACGAATTACGGCATCAACTTCAACAATGGCTTTGGTCCTTTGCCCGGCGATAAAATCCGCCTGGAGGTATCCAAGGCAAGTTGTCTGGCAAGCGCATGCAGCGGCTCCGGCACTTGTTTGCCGCCTTCCGGATTGTTGGCCTCGAATATTACCGCCGGGAGTGCGGTCATCAGTTGGAATAGCGCCGGCAATGCCGACGGTTACAATTTGCAATGGCGGGTAAGTGGAAATGCAACCTGGCTGACGGTGCCAAATGTGCCGAACCCGTACCTGCTCTCCGGCCTGCCGGCAGCTTCCACGATCGAGGTACGCCTGCAAAGCCGCTGCGGCGGCACCACCTCCGATTTCAGTCCGGTGAAAGGTTTTACTACATCGGGCACTACCGGCGCCACTTGTAACGCACCGGCAAATCCAAGCGTAAAAGTGCTTTCATCTTCTTCGGCAGTTGTAACCTGGAGCAGCGTCTCCGGCGCACTTGGCTACCAGATCTCCATTCAAAAAAACAGCGCCGGCAGTTGGACAGCCCCGGCAACTACTACTGGCACATCTTACACCCTGAGTAATCTGGACGCAGGAACCACCTACACCGTCCGGATTGCAACCAACTGTAGCGCCGGCAATTCCACTTATGCCTACCGCACCTTCACCACGCCGGATTCGGGAAGCAGCGGCGGTTGCGGATTGCCGGGCAATTTTGTGGCTACCGACCTGACTTCGAACAGCGCCGTACTGCGTTGGGATGCCGTACCGGGCGCTGTTTTTTATCAAATCCGATACAAACTTGCCAGCGCCTATGCTTATGGAAGCGCCATTTATGTAAGCAGTACCAGCTACAATTTGAACGGGTTACAGGCAAATTCAAAATATCATGCGCTCATCCGCGCCTATTGTAATACCAGTGCATCCGCTTATTTGACTACGCAGTTTGCCACCACTGCATCCGGCGGCCCCGGATCAGTTTGCACCACACCGGCCAATTTTACCGTACAAAATGTCAGCGCTTCAACGGCCGTATTGCGCTGGAATACGGTACCGGCGGCAACCGGGTATGATTTGCAAATCAGATTGCCAAACTCCGGTTACTGGCTGACATTCACCAACCTGTCATCCACGCTGATTCAATTAACCAATTTACAACCCAACAGCATTTACCAGGTGAAGGTGCGCGCGCGCTGTGCCGGCAACGACAATTTTTCGCCATACACCAATCCCCTGGATATCCATACCCTGAGTGACCTCGATCCGGGTGGCGCAGGTTTGGCATTTCAAAGCAATGGTGGCGCTATTATTGACCTGGCAAAACACCGGAAGGAACCCATCGAGGTGTCCATTTTCCCCAATCCGACGGACGGATTGCTTACCGTGGCTTTTCCAGCAACTGCCGTTGAAGCATTTGACCTGGAGGTACTCGACCCGAGTGGCCGCCGCCTGCAGTACTTTCCCCGGACAACCGGTCAAAACGGCCAGGCACAACTCGACTTTCAAGAAATGCCGCCCGGGGTTTATTTCCTTCGGCTGAGTGCTGCGGATTTGCCGCCGGTAGTCAGGCGGGTTGTCCGAAATTAATTCTGAAAGATGGCGGGCAGCATGCTGTACACGACAAACATGAATCATCCCGAATTTTTCCATAAAAAAGACCTCGGAGAGGTCAAATATTTGTAGAAATGCTCCGGTTATCCGTTGCCCGACCTCGGGGAGGTCGAATATCCAGGTGGCAACCCCTGCACATGCGACCTCTCCGAGGTCGTCGAGCGCCCTTAAATCTCTGATCTACAAATATTTGACTTCTCCGAAGTCATTTTAAAAATTCGGGATGACTCATGTTTGCGCTGTATCGCCGACCTTTAACCCGCATATGCGGCATTATCCATCCAAATTATTGTTGTTCGGCGAACACATCCTGCTCCTGGGGGCCAGGGCATTAGCGGTTCCGGTGCCCAAATTTTGGGGCAGATGGGCCGAAACGGCACCCGATATCCCGGCCGATTTGGCCGGTGCATTAGCCGCTTTCGCTAATAGTCCAACGCTTGGAGCGATCGGGATTTTAGATATCCCGCGGTTTAAGGCCGACATTAGCCGGGGGCTGTACTTTCAGTCTTCCATCCCGCAAGGGTATGGTCTTGGCAGTTCCGGGGCATTGTGCGCGGCGATTTATGACCGTTATGCGTTGCACAGAACAAGCGACTTGTCGGAACTGAAGGGTATTTTTTCAGCGATGGAGAGTTTTTTTCACGGTAAAAGTTCAGGGATAGACCCGCTGACCAGTTACCTGAATCGGCCGTTGTGGATTGACCGGGTTACCGAGGTGCGCATTTTTGAAGCGGCTGCCTGGGAGCAGGACGAGCCTGTTGTTTTTTTGCTTGACACAAAATTGCCCCGGCAAACCGGTCCACTGGTGGAGTGGTTTTTAGCGGAACAAAAAAAGCAGTCATTTGCCCGAAAACTGGAAGCAGTGCTTTTGCCTGCCCACCAGGCCATGCTGGAAGCCTGGCAATTTCGAAGCGCTGCTGATTTTTGGACCGCGCTTCAACAGGTTTCCGCTTTTCAACTGGACTATTTGCCACCGATGATCCCGGAAAACCTTCGGGCTGTTTGGAAAAACTGCCTTTCCGGCACAGACATTACATTGAAAATATGCGGCGCCGGCGGCGGCGGGTTCATGCTGGGTTTCACAAAAAACAAAGACCTTGCCCTTGAACAACTCAAACCTTTCCCGTTAATCTTTCCGTTCGAAACATATGGCGTGGCTGAAGGATAAAAAATTGCGTCCTGCATTGTGGATATTGGGCATTTTGTTTTTCGTTGCCCTCGCCAGGGATGTGCTCTCCAACGGGCGCCCGCTGTACTGCAAGATCCGGGGGGAACACTTTTTTCCGGGGTTGCGGAGTGTTTGGAAAGACGCCGCCCTACCCTACGGCCATCCGGTGCTCGACTCTATCCAGCAACGGTTCCTTTGGCGCCATTTTGACTACGACGCCGCTGTTTTTGCACCAATCCCATTCTCGGCCGGGGAACTTCCCATGAGTCCGGACACCACGGTTCTGCAGGCGCCGCCAGGCAGCATCCATCCTACCCGTACCGACAAAAAGTACCGGCACTGGCTCGGCACCGATGTAACGGGTTATGACGTGGCGGCCGGACTGGTGAGCGGCGCCCGGATTGCCGTTTTGACCGGCGCCATTGCTATGGGACTTGCCTTTGCCCTGGGCCTGGTTTTGGGCGCAATTGCCGGTTTCTGGGGAGATGACCGGTTGGGCATATCGCGCGGCCGGCTTTGGTTGGTGCTGCCAGGGATACCCCTCGCCTGGTTTTATGGGCAGGCGTTGCCGTTGTATTTTTTGGGAGAAAAAAACTTGCTGTACAGTCTAGGCAGTTTTGCAGCAATTATTGCCCTCTTTTGGGGCTTGGGGGCGCTTTTTCAACGTTTCTCAATTCTCAGGCACCGCGTTGTAATCCCGGCGGATTTGATCATCATGCGGATGGCGGAAGTATTCACCTCGATACCGGGCTTGCTGGCAATCATCGCTTTTGCGGCTATGCTTCAGGGGCAAACGCAGACAATTTGGGCAATGATTGCGCTTATCGGCTTGTTCAGCTGGCCGGGAGTGGCGTTGTTCGTCCGTGCAGAGCTGTTGCGAGTCCGTGCCCTGGATTATGTTACGGCTGCCCGGGGAATCGGGCTTTCCGAATGGCAAATATTGTTCAGGCATGCGCTTCCCAATGCCTTGCGCCCGGCATATACCATTTTTGCATTTGGTGTGGCCAGCGCTATTTTATTGGAGGCCTCCTTATCCTTCCTGGGCTATGGCGATCAAAATTTGCACGGTGCAAGTTGGGGGAGTTTACTTCAAAATGCCCGCAGGAGTCCTCAACTTTGGTGGATCAGCTTACCACCCGGGCTGGCAATTTGCCTGACGATTCTGGCCTTGCACAGCATAGGTGAGGCATTGAGTGAACGCCGGTGAACCGCAAGCGGGGGTTGATTGTTGTCAGTTCGATATTCAACCAACAGGCAGAAAATAGCCCGATATGCGGTTAGACTACTTACGAATTGTGGGATTGGCATTGCTTTTCTTCGTTCCCTTTCTGGGAGCAGTGCATTTATTTGATTGGAACGAAGTCCACGTGGCGGAATGCACGCGGGAAATGTTGGTGACTGGCAACTATTTCTGTCCACAGTTAAATTTCCAGTTGTATTGGGAAACGCCGCCGCTTTTTTTGTGGTTCCAGGCAATTTCAATGAAAATTTTCGGTATCGGGGAGTTTGCCGCGCGTTTTCCGAATGCGATCTGTGGCCTGGTGACGATGTTGGTTGTTTACCGCATCGGGTACCGCCTGCACGACCGGGGCTTTGGCTGGCTGTGGGTACTGGCCTGGCTTGGCAGTTTTCTCCCGCATTTGTATTTCCGGAGCGGGATTGTCGACCCCTGGTATAACCTCTTGATTTTTATAAGCCTGTATAGTTTCATCGAGTTTCGCTGGTTGTTTTTTACCCGTTTCGAAGGCCGGAATTTTTGGCACCGGTACCGCTATCTGATCCTTGGCGGCGGTGTACTCGGGCTCGCTGTGCTGACCAAAGGGCCGATTGCCTATCTGATCATCTTGTTGACCTTATTGGGTTATTTTGCCCGTTATGGTTTCCGCAACAAAGGTTTTTTGAAGCATCTGAGCTTTTACACCGCAGCGGCAGTGGTAGTTTCCCTGGTTTGGTTCGGGGTCGAAATGACGTTGCACGGAACCAGCTTTGTGCAGTCATTTCTGGCTTATCAGTTTCAATTGTTTTTTACCGATGCTGAAGGCGGCACCGGATTTTTGGGGTTCCATGCGCTTGTTTTGTTGTTGGGTTGTTTTCCTATTTCCGTATTTGCCCTGGCAAATTTATGGGGAGATCATCAGTCCCAGGACGAAATGCTGGAGTCCGAGCCGCTTGCCAGTTGTAAGCGCTCCGACATGGCAACCTGGATGCAATTCCTTTTCTGGGTGGTACTGATCGTGTTTAGCCTGATGCAAACCAAAATGGCCCATATGTCGTCTCTGGCATATTTTCCGCTGACTTACCTGGGCACGCTGACCATTTGGCGGGCTTTGCGGTGGAAAGTTCGCCCCGGATTGTGGGGTATGTTTTGCCCGCTCTTGGCATTCTGATCGGTCTGGCAGGCATGGCGCTTCCGCTCATTGGTCAGAATACCCACTGGCTCAAACCGATTTTTGAAGGAAATTCTTTTGCCGAGGCGCGGCTGGCTATTGAGATGGACTGGCATTGGTGGCAGGGTTTGCCCGGCCTCGCTCTGGTATTGGCAACTCTGGCCTCCTGGTGGTTTTGGCAGAAAAAACAAGCCTGGCGATCGGCGCAAACAGTATTTACCGGCGGAGCTATTTTTGTTGCTTTTACCCTGGTTTTTGTTATCGGCAACATTGAAAAATATTTTCAGTATTCCACGATAGAATTTTATGAGAGCAAAGCCGGTGAAAACTGTTCCATTCAACCGGTAGGTTTCAAAAGTTACGCCCATTTGTTCTACTCCCAAATGTGCCCTTCGAAAGGGGAGGCAACAATGGGGTCGGACAGTATTTTGGTTCATACACCGGCAGGAAAAAAAATCTATTTTGTTGCCAAACTTAGTGATCTAAAGCACCTTTCCGGCTTATCCGGCTGCAAGGAGCTCTTTCGAAAAGATGGATTGATTTATTACGAGAAGGTATTTGACGCCGGCAAATAACTACATCTTAAGCCCCCGGTAGTGAAAGGCCGTGGGAGCCGTGTTAATCATTTGCAAACAAAATTTCGGACTAGTCCATGCGTTTACAGAAGGTGTAATTTTGCCCCCATCTTCCATTTTCATGCAATTTCTCACTAAAATAATCGGACAAGCAATGGAAAAAAGCAAACAAATACAAATTGGCCTGTTGGCTGTACTGGCTCTGCTGCTTATCGCCAACCTGTTTGGCGGCGGCTTTCAAAACTGGTTTGGGCAATCGGAGGGCGATCAAATCCGCCAGTCGGCCGCTTCCATGACCGGCTCAAATACGGTGGCGCCCCAACAGGACGCAACTACCGGCACAGGGAACATCCCGGGCACAAATGTCAATGCTACGTCAACACCCATAGGCCCCTTGACGACCATCAAATATGATGAAGCCAGCTATGATTTTGGCGTGGCAGATGAGGGCACTGTGGTTAAACACGTGTACAAATTCACGAATACAGGCGATGAGCCGTTGGTAATTTCGAATGCAAGAGGCTCCTGTGGTTGCACCGTACCTACCTGGCCCAAGCAGCCTATTCCGCCGGGCGGCAAAGGCGAGATCAACGTTGAATTCAACACGAAAGGCAAACCCGGCCGCCAGAGCAAACAAGTAACAGTTACCGCCAACACCAACCCGTCAGATACCCATCTGGAAATTCATGGCGAGGTGCGCGGCAAGGACCAACCTGTTTCAAAAGGGCACTAATTTGCAGTGCACCTGACAAGAAGCCCGGTTTCACGCGTAGTGAAACCGGGCTTTTGTTTTTATTTTGGGCAACAGCCCTCCGTTTTGTAGTCCCGACAGGAATCGAACCTGTATCAAAGGTTTAGGAAACCTCTATTCTATCCATTGAACTACGGGACCGAAATTGTTGCGCAAAAATAGGGCTTCCAAATCAATTATCGATATTTCCGCCCCCGCTGTCCCAGTTCAATAATTTGCAATTCCCGAATCGATCCGGCCACCAGTTCAAAGCGCATCAGTGTTTTCACCTGATGCCAGCCTTCGTCGCCGCAGGCCCCCGGATTGAGGTGCAGGAAGCCCAGTTTCTTATCGGGAATCACCTTTAGAATATGCGAATGCCCACAAATAAACAAGCCGCCTTTCGGAGGATTTTCCAGTAAAATTTTTCGCACCCGGGGATTGTAGCGGCCCGGATAACCGCCAATATGCGTCATAAAAACAGGCACATCTTCGCAGAAAAACCGTAGATCCAGCGGCATCTCGGCCTGAATCTGCGCGTTGTCAATATTTCCGTAAACCCCACGCAGTGGTTTGAATGTCTGCAACTTCAACAGGACATCCATGCTGCCGAAATCCCCGGCATGCCAAATTTCATCGCACCCGGAAAAGTGTTCAAAAATGCGGTCGTCCAGTACGGAATGTGTGTCGGACAGCAGGCCAATTTTTTTCATAAATTCCGTTTCAATATTTATCGGCGATTTTACTCCACCATCAAATTACAGCCGCGTAATTCTGCAGCATCCAAGCGCCCTAAAATTTCAAATGTACCATCGTGATACACCTTGCCGATATCTTCCGTGGCTAAAAAACTACAGGTATCCAGATTCGCCAAATCGATAAATTGCAACACACCCGACCGGCCGGCAGGCGCCGGGGCAAGGGGGTCATTTATGTCACAAGCAACCGCTCGCAACAACGGCCCGGGCACAAACCGGCTATCCCCTCCAGCGCGAGGCTGACTGTATGCCTGCGAAAACAATTCGGTCATCCCGTATTCCGAGTGAATACCCTGCACCTGGAACGCCGAACAAAGCACCCGGTGCAACTCGCCGCGCGTCAGTTCCGCCCGCCGGCCTTTCATGCCCCCGGTTTCCATGATCGTTACCCCGGAAAGGTCCATTGGATATTGCGCGGCAAAATCCAGTAAAGCAAAACTTACGCCGAGCAGCAAGGTTGGAATTTCCATGTCCAAACATTCCAGCAGTGTATCGCGCAGTGCATGCAGGTCATTTAAAAAAAAACCGCTTTGTGCATATGGAGACTGCTGAATAAAATAATCGGCCATTGCAACCAACGACGAACCCGAACGTTCCAGGTAGGAAGGCAATAAGGCCAGAATGCACCATTCCGATGGATCGCCATAGGCCAAACCAAATCCGCGACGTGTATTTTCCAAATAGGCCGGCAGATTGCGCACGAGGTGCCTTGAAGGCGTTTGGCCTGTGGTGGAACTGCTGGTAAAAACAGTTTGAGGGTACCACCGGCCCGTTTGAATGGCATATTGCTTGAAAAGTGAAACTGGTAAAAACGGAATTTCCAGCGCATGCTGCACTGCAGCAGGTTTTTTACCTAATAATTCTAAAAACCGGGCGTAAAGCTTGTTTTCAGCAGCCTGGAACCGAAAGACTTCCAATGCCACAGCCTCGAAATGTTCCGGGGCCAAATCCGCTAATTTTGACAATAAATCCGCTCGGTCCGCTGTTTGCATTGCACTGAAAAGCCGCTAATTTGGGCACAAATTACAACTGTATGAAAAAAATAACCCGCACACTTAGCATCCTTGGCTTGGCCGTATTCGTCATGCTCCAATTTTGTGTAAAACCGCCAGACTACCCGGATGAACCTGTTATCACTTTCGAACGATTATCCAAAACCACCATGTTCCAATCGCCATTCGGGCAGGATAGCGTGGTAATTACCTTTTCGTTTACTGATGGTGATGGTGATCTGGGATTCAAAGATGACGCCGAGGAAAGCATATTCATTGTTGATGGGCGCGATTCTTTTCAAAAACCATCGTACCGGATCCCGCTGATCGAACAGCAAGGCGCCGGGAATGGTATTTCCGGCGAGATTTCCATCGTCGTGCCGACCACTTGCTGTATTTATCCACCGCCACTACCGCCCTGCGATACCCTCAATGCGCCACAGCAACTGGATACCGTTTTTTATTTGATCAAGATAAAAGACCGCGCCGGGCATTTCAGCAATGAAATCCAAACAGCGCCGATTACATTGATTTGCAAACGGTAGTATTCCCGGTACGGCTCAGGCAATCAACCAGTTATGGGGCAGTTTGTTCCGGGAACTGGTCGGTAAAAAAACTGAAATAGGTTTGTCCGTAATTACGGACCTCCTGAAGATTGGGATGGCCGGTGAAATCGTGGTGTGGATTGTGTTCCAGCACCAGAAGCCCGTCCGGGCTCAATAATTTTTTTTCAAAAATCAAATCCGGGATACTGTCGATTGTTGGGAGCGCGTAAGGCGGCCCGGCAAAAATGTAATCGTACCGGTCGTTGGCAGCGGCAATAAACCGGAAAACATCCATTTGAAATATGTGGAGGTATTCGTCGATTCCCAGCAATGTCGCCGTTTTTCGGACAAACTGCACACAAGCGGGAAATTTGTCGACATACGTTGCATCCGAACATCCCCGGGAGATGAACTCGTAACAGTGATTTCCGGTTCCGCCGAACAGATCGAGCATTTTCACGGATTCGAAATCCAGGCGGTTGTTCAGTACATTAAAAAGCGCCTCTTTCGCAAAATCGGTCGTTGGTCGTGTCGGCCATTTGTCTGCCGGCGGGTTGAACCGGCGTCCTTTAAATTTTCCTCCAATAATGCGCACAGGTGGTCAGGAATTTTTCAAACAAAGTAAATCGGTAATGCAGTGTGCGGCCAGTGTTTCCACTTCCTGTGGGAGCTGAATATCGACAGGGGGCGTTGCAAAGCGCACTTCCCGGACAAAACGGTAAACCATACGGAACAGTTCGGAATCTTTCAGAATATTTCCCGCTAAAGTCAGGGGCGTATGTTGAGGATTGAGGCGAAACTGATCGTACGCCAGCAGCACGTAATACAACAGATCGGTAGCTGTTGAGAATTGGTATGTATTAAAAAAGAGCAGGTTTTGGCGCTCCAAAACAACAATCTGCGCCACTTGGGCGCGCAAATTCACAAAAATGGTATGTTCTGAAACAGCAGCGAGTTTTCGGATGTAACGCAAAATTGGCGCGGCAAGATGTCGAATTCGGGCATCCGGGAAAAACTCCGTGAACAGCCTGGCTTGTCCTTTTTCTGTGGCACAAACCAGATAGGCGTCAAATTCGGGTAGTTCTTCGTAGGTATATTGGTATTCGCCGGGTTTAATTACCAACTGGAAATATTCCGGCAATTTGCCATGCTGAAACAAGCGGCGGGGAATCAGGGTGACAAACGGATGGGATACTGCAACAAAATTTTGTCCGAACGGCAACCGGAAAATCGTTTCCTGCTTTAAAAGTCCCCGCACTTCCCGTTCAACCTGTTCAAATGACTTTAGCTGCTGATAGTATTCCCAGCTTTCAAACGCCATTAGTTTGCCGTCACCATTGACGGCAATCGCCGATAAACTTTCGCTGCCCAGGATGCCGAAAAAGGTACAATGCGGCGCATTGGTCGCATTCAACTGGCTATCCTTTAGTTCGAGGCTGTGCATTGCCATTACGGGAAGGTGTGATAATTCTGCCCCGTAAAGATGCAAAATCAATTTTTAGTCGGGGTAGCGGATACGCCTATTTTACAAGAACCATTGTAGCGCGCACCTTCTTCGACGATCATCGAGCGGGCCGAAATATTGCCTTCAATCTCCGCTGTTTCCATCAGGTGGAGTACTTCCGAAATAAAAACATCGCCTTTAACCTTACCGCGCACCGCTGCATCCCGGGCATGGATGTTCCCTTGCACAAAGCTGCCTTCACCCAATACCAGTCGTTTGTCTACGGATACTTCCCCGTGCACAGAACCATCCAGGCGAACATTTTCCGCACATGCGAATTTGCCTTCAATAACGGTTCCCTTTGCAATAACTGTCGTTTGGCCCCCCTCTTTATCGGTGCCATTGCCGGGTGAGAATGCGGCACCGGCAGATTTTTTTTCTTTTGTTGTTGATGAAAACATAGGTAACAGGAGGATTTAAAAAATGACGAGTGCTCAAAATATTGGTGCCCAAACAGGTCAAGGGTAGAAACAAAGAATCGTGCCAAAATACGTTTGTTGTGTCTAATTCGGGACTTTACCTGTGGCCAAACATGTAAATTTGCACCCGTTGTACACTTGATAAGTATGTCTGCCGAAATATGCCAGTAATTATTCTAGCCATTGAATCGTCTTGCGACGATACTTCCGCAGCAGTTATTCGCGATGGCCAGGTTCTGTCCAACTGCGTATCGACCCAGGAAATGCACCGGCTTTATGGGGGAGTCGTTCCGGAAGTTGCTTCCAGAGCGCACCAGGTGAACATAATTCCGGTCGTGGAAGCGACCCTGGACAATGCCGGGGTAAGCAAAAAAGATATTAATGCTGTAGCATTTACACGAGGGCCAGGTCTGTTGGGATCATTATTGGTGGGTACTTCTTTTGCAAAAGCTTTTGCCCTGAGCTATGACATTCCGCTGATCGAGGTGAACCACATGCAGGCGCACGTTTTGGCGCATTTTGCGGAAGCGCCTTTTCCGGATTTTCCGTTTTTGTGTCTAACGGTGAGCGGCGGACACACCCAGATTATCCGTGTTGATGATCATTTGGAAATGACAATCATCGGGGAGACACTGGATGATGCCGCGGGTGAAGCGTTTGACAAAGCCGGGAAAATGCTGGGGCTGGGATATCCGGCGGGCGCCCAAATTGACAAACTGGCACAAACCGGCATCGCGCGGTTCCCTTTTCCGGAGCCTGCAGTACCCGGGCTTAATTTTAGTTTTAGCGGGCTCAAAACAGCAATCCTGTACTTCCTGCGCGACCAAATGGCTCAAAATCCGGATTTTATCACGACCAATCTGCCCGATATCTGCGCCTCGATTCAACACACGATCGTCACTATTTTGTTGAAAAAACTGCGCAAAGCTACCCGCCAGACAGGCATTCGGACGGTAGCGCTGGCAGGAGGAGTCAGTGCAAATTCCGGACTACGCAAAGCGCTTGAATCCTATGGGGCCAGGGAAGGTTGGGAGACCTTTGTACCCCGATTTGAGTTTTGTACGGATAATGCCGCCATGATTGGCATTACCGGATATTACAAGTATCTGCGCAATGAATTCTGTGATCAGGATGCTGCACCCTATGCCCGGGGATTTACTTCTTAGCGGTCAATTTCCATTTAGCCCGGAAAGTGTCGTTGCGGGTACAACAGGGTTATTTTATCAAAATTTTAACGGTCATCCTTTCCACTGCGGCCTACCTTTGCGTGTCGTTTTTACTAAACAGAAGTTATTTAAATGAAAAAGTCTACTGCGCTTCTAGTACTTCTCAGCCTGAGTATTCCCCTGTTTACCGCTTTCCAAAAAACGGAAAAAATGCCTCCCGGCGCCATGAAATGGTATACCTGGGAAGAAGCAGCAATGCTGCAAAAGAAAAATCCGAAAAAGATTTTTGTTGATGTTTACACCGAGTGGTGTGGCTGGTGTAAAAGAATGGACCAGTCTACATTTTCGGATGCGGCAGTTTCCAAATATTTAACTGAAAATTTTTACCCGATCAAACTGGATGCGGAGCAAAAAGCCGATATTCAGTTTAACGGCGAAACCTTTAAATACGTGGCCGGAAGCAATGGCCGTGGCGGTGTGCATACCCTTGCCTATGCCCTGCTGGATGGGAAGATGGGATATCCATCGATGGTTTACCTGAACGAAAAATATGAGCGCATCATGATCTCCCCGGGTTATAAGGAAGTGACTGACATGTTGAAAGAACTGAAGTTTGCAGCGGAGGATAAATATTTGGATACCTCCTGGGAAGACTATCGCAACCAATAATTACTGTTTGCTGCGAACTCGTACCTGTGCCTGGTTTTGTACAATGGAATTAGGCGGGACACTCTCGGTGATCCAGGTATTTCCGCCAATGATTGAATCGTGTCCGATTACGGTTTGCCCACCCAGAATGGTGCTGTTTGCATAAATGATGCAATTGTCTTCGATGGTGGGATGCCGTTTTATTTTCGCCATCGACTTTTCGACCTGCAAGGCGCCAAGCGTTACACCCTGATAAAGTTTGACATTGTTGCCGATTATGGTTGTTGCTCCGATGACAACACCCGTACCGTGATCGATGAAAAAGGACTGACCGATTTTGGCCGCCGGGTGAATATCAATGCCCGTCTTTCCATGAATATACTCCGTAAAGATGCGTGGGAGTAACGGCGTTCCTGATTGGTGCAAAATATGTGCGATCCGGTAGGTGGCAATCGCTAAAAAACCCGGATAAGTGGTAATTACCTCTTCCAGGCAGGTTGCAGCCGGGTCAAATTCCAAAATGGCTTTGGCGTCATCCATTAATGCCTGGTACGTTTTGGGCAGGGCTCCAAAAAAAGCATCCACAATCTTTTCAACATCGACTTTCCGGTTGTCGATCAACAATGGCCGCAGCATATGGTCGAGATTGTTGCATAAAACGGCATACTGGACCTTCGCTGGTCTGAAGGATTGGCCGTGGACCGGAAAAAGAAAATTAACCAAATCGTCGGCCAGCTGATGTGCTTCGTCTTTTGGAGGAACGACAGCAGTCAGTCGGACCCGGTCCTGATCGAGCTGCTTGAACAAATTTGCCAGTTCTGTATTCATCTACAGATAAATAAAATGAACGCGTTTTTGTTTATCCCCGGGAAATCGGCAGAAATTCACCTTTCTAAATTTTAGAACTAAAAACTCACGCACTTGACTAAGGAAGCTTTCATAGTAGACGGAGTTCGCACACCAATTGGCAATTTTGGTGGATGTTTGGCATCCGTTCGCACCGATGATCTGGCCGCACACGTGTTGCAAAATTTATTAAAAAGGCACGCGGGGCTTGACCCCGCAGCAATTTCGGACGTCTTTTTGGGTTGCGCAAATCAGGCCGGAGAAGATAATCGAAATGTGGCCCGTATGGCACTTTTGTTGGCCGGAATACCTTACACTGTCCCTGGAGAAACTGTTAACCGGCTATGTGCCAGTGGCATGGCCGCAACAGTGCACGCATACAGGGCTATTCGAAACGATGATGGCGCTGTTTATATCGCAGGTGGAGTGGAAAGCATGACCCGTGGCCCGTATGTACTGAGCAAAGCATCCAAAGCATTTGGTACGGATTCCCAAATGTATGATTCCAGCTTTGGCTGGCGATTTATTAATCCACGCATGGAAGCCCTTTTCGGAACCGAAGCAATGGGACAAACTGCTGAAAACCTGGCAGATATGTTCAATATTAGTCGGGCAGATCAGGATTTATTTGCTGTCTGGAGTCAGCAAAAAGCCTCGAAGGCAAGTAAAGAAGGCAGACTGGCGCAGGAAATTGCTCCGGTCCCGATTCCACAACGGAAAGGGGAACCGATTCTGATAGAGGCAGATGAATTTATAAAACCAGAAACCAGCCTTGACGTTTTGTCCAAATTACGCCCTGCCTTCAGGGAAAATGGCACCGTAACAGCAGGTAATGCCTCCGGGTTAAATGACGGCGCAGCCGCCTTGCTGATTGCTTCAGAAACAGGGATAAAGCAGCATAAAATGCAGCCACTTGCCCGCATTGTTAGTTCTGCGGTAGTTGGGGTCGAGCCCAGAATCATGGGTATCGGGCCGGTTGGTGCATCGAAACAGGCGCTGCAAAAAGCCGGGCTTTCCTTGGATGACCTGGATGTTATCGAATTGAATGAGGCATTTGCAGCACAGGTTTTAGCATGCACCCGGGCATTAGGATTAGCCGACAATGATCCGAGAATCAATCCCAATGGCGGGGCAATTGCTCTAGGTCATCCACTTGGAATGTCAGGGGCGCGAATTCTATTGGCCGCTGCACGGGAATTAAACCGCAGTCAAAAGCGCTATGCACTTTGCGCTATGTGCGTTGGCGTAGGCCAAGGCTATGCCGTTATTTTGGAAAGAAATTAAGCAAAAGGTTCCCGAAATTTGTGAACATTCGATTGTTCAATTTGATAAGGAATCTACCGGGGAAGAGAGTGAATCTTGTTGATTGTGGGGCCAAGTATTCATCGACTCGGCAGGTACTTGCTCTTGCGCAGCTGGCTGAAAATGCATTTCGAATTGCATACCTCTCAGTTCCAGTCCTAGTGTCAGACTTGTATCGGTGAGTTCCAGGATTTGATATTCGACGACCGGACTGCTTTTCTGTTGTATTTTGTCTTTAACAAATTCAAAATCGGTTAAGACTTCAGGGCCTACTGGAAGGTTGGTCATCATTTTCCCGTTTTGCGCAAACAAAAAGTAAGTTCCTGATAACGTTTCGGTTTCTTTTTGGTTTCGAAGGCCTTTGACAATCTCCCATCGCCCTTCCAAAGCACGCTTATCAATCTTAGACTCCTCCTCACATGCGGTTAATAGTGCAAATACGGAAATACCAACAAATGTCCAAGTGGAAATATGTCCTGACATCGCATTGAATTTTAAAACACCAAATTATTTATTTGATTTCAACAAACCCAAAGCCCAGATATGGGAACTCACCAAATCCTGAGTAATAACAAAATTCAAGCAAAGGTACAGGCATACTTACCTCAAATTCGAATGCAAAACCCCGCAATTGGGAAATGCCATCGGGGTTGGGTTTTAGGTGAATAAGGCGAGATTTAGCCTGGCCGATAAGCCTATAATTCATGGGGAAAGAAGGGTCAATCAGCTTTAGAGCGGCTAATGATTTATATTGCATGGCGGCTTTGAATCGCCTGACTGCATGGTTGAAAAAGCTAATGTCGTAATTCTCATGATCAGGAAGCAAGTAAAGATTTGCAGCTTTCCCTTCCTCCACCGTAGTGATTGAAATTGGTGAAATTGCTTTCAACTGCATGGTCTCCTTAAAAGCCGGGCGCGGCATAATTTGCCAATGTTTTACCTCAAAATATGCAGGGGAACCATCTACAGTCCCGAGAGTCAATGGCATTTGGCGAAACAGATGAACAATTTGCTGTTCGAAGGAAGCATCAAGGTAAAATGAAACACTCAGTTTTACCTGGTTACCCAAAAGTTTAAACTCCTGCTTTACCTGATCCATTTCATAAGGATAGATCGCAAGCGGGCTAAACGTAAAAAGTTTAAAATTCCGGGAACTTAATTCAAACCCACGCTGCTGAAGCCAGGCGGTGAGCTCGGCACCAGCATTGGAGAGTACCGAGAAAATCCAATTGGAAATCTCCGATTGGTAGTTAATTGGAATGATAACGCCTTTCTGGCAAGAAAGACTAAACTGGATGCGCATAATCAAACATTATGATTAAAGAAAAGATTACGAACTCATCTGGTGAAGAGCACTTAAAGCCAGAAACATACTTCTGGTCCTCTTTTCAAAGCCGAAAAGTACGGAAAAGTTACTACTGGCAAGAAAAAAATAATAAGCGGCATCACTGAACAGTAAACGGCAAGTGAAGGGCTCCCTTCTAGGTGCGGAGAAAGATCCTTTAAGAAAAGAAAAAAGGCTCTCCCGGCTCAGATGAGAAGTTTAAACTGCGCTACCATGTGTGCCGCTCGATCTTTACAGATCGCTTGGCACGAACATCCCTCTGTACAGTAGGTGCTGACGCGCAATATCAGCGTGCAGTCCAACTTCTCTTAAGCGCGGGAAAGCCCGGCAAGAATTAAGCGTGTTACGAGTCTGTCGTTCAGGAGATTATATACGCAGACTAGTTAAAGATTAAAAGCACACCTCAGGCGGAGGCCATTGTTAGCGTGTAAATTATTTTGATTTAGGGGGCCTCTTCATCCATGATGATATACTCAGGGTAATCAGTTGTTGATTTATCTTTTGTTGGGGTACGTTCAATACGAGCATCAAAATCAGATACAGCAAAAAAAAGACTAATTAACAGCGTAAGAATCGGCATGGCACGAATGTTTTGATTGTCAACGAATGTGAATCAAAAATCCGGCGATACCGGGCCAAAAAAAAGGACACAAAAGCAGATTTCAACCCATGCAGATTTAGGATTGATACACTTACCCTCCCCACGCTTATTCGCAGGAAAGGCAAATAACACTGGAAAATATCCAACTGTCAAAAAGCCTTTTATGATAAAAATCTGACTACTGCATTGTTAAATATTTAGTACTTCTGCCATATCCTATTCTCAGATTAAAAAAAGAACCAAGGCCATACCACGGCAACAACATAATTTATACCTTAGAAATCAGTTAGGCATTTAATCAAGTTAATAAATACGCTGGTACGGTCAATTTGTGTGCTTTTTAATCAACTACCAGTTTCGTGCTGATCTTTAATACAAAGGTCTGGGCTTTTAACATCCGAAAACAGGACAGAAATGCGGGATTCAATCCATGCAGATTGCTGTTTTAAACACTTTTTATTAAGTTTTGAAAAACGAAGCATGGAATTTGATGTGCTCAAAGACTTGGTCCGTACAATTACACGTAATAAAGTAAAACAAATTGAGGTGCTTGGGAATCCTGGGCAGGAGGGTAGCCGATCAGAAGAACTGTTTGATGGTATTTTCAAAGATCGATTCCAGTCCGATGATGAAGCGGCAAAATATTTTTTCGACTCCGATGAGAAAGACCCCAAGTATCGAAAATTACGGAACCGACTGATCCGGCAGTTAATCAACACCTCCTTTTTCATTGATGTCCAACAACCTATGTTCAATGAACGTGGCAGGGCTTTGTACAACTGTTATCGTGACTACGCCGCAGCTTACATCTTACGCAGTCGCGACGCCTACAAAGCCAGTGTCTATTTGCTTCAGCAACTCATGGAGCAAACAATAAAATTTGAATTTACAGATATTACAGCGGACGTTTGCCGCCAGCTTCGGCAACAATTTGCGCTTAGCCCGGGTGATCAGGCAAACCATGAAAAATATAGCGCATTACATCGGATTTATGAAGAAAAAAGGCATTGGGAGGCTAAAGCATACGATTACTCCGAGAATTTGATCCACCATTATATCACTGGAAGGTCTCCAAGCAATGAGGTGCATTTGATGGCCACAGGCTACTTTGATGAATTACTACCCAAAGCGGATGAAATTGATACCATGCAATTTTATATCTACACCTATAAGGTTGGAGTAATTAAATATTCAGCAATCAATGACTGTAAAAAGACCATTGAGGTATGTGACCAGGCGTTAGGTATCCTTCAGGGCAGAAAATTCAGTAATCGCGGTTCACTGGCTTCCTTCGCCACGCAAAAACTGGCCTGCCTGACGCAACTACGTGTTTTTGACGACGGGGATAAAACTGCCGAATATTGCCTTACCCTGGTGGATGAGGGAAGTTTTAACTGGTTTCGTTTACTGGAAACCCAGTTTTATTACTATATGTATACGCATCGCTATGAAACGGCCCTGGATGTTTTTCGAAAAGTTACTCAACACAACAGGTACCGGCAATTAAGTGGAAGCACACGCGATATGTGGACGCTTTTGGGTGGATACCTGCACCTCCTTGCCGCTTTGGGTAAATTGGATGCCCAGGAAGTAGAGCATATTGCCGGTTACTACAGCCCGGGTAGTTCGCGTTTCATCAATGATTTTGAAGTACTGGATAAGGAAAAGGATGGCATGAATATTCCCCTGGTGTTACTTCCCGTTCTTTTTAGCATTGCCAAAGGAAATTTTGATGAAGACGATTTTGGGCGGTCTCTTGAGGCCTTAGACAAATACAGGCAACGCTATTTGGAAAATGACACCAACAGGCGCAGTGCAATTTTTCTAAAAATGATCCTCGCGCTTGCTAAAAAAGAATTTAATGGTGCGCGTGCAGAACGCAAGATGGAAAAAGAATGGGCACTACTTCAACAAGTATCACCAAAAGTGGCCGGGCAATCTTTTGCCGTTGAGGTGATTCCTTATGAGGATTTATGGGACATGCTTACCATGAAATAAAGCAAACGGCATTGCCACGTGCTGGCAATGCCGTTTGCTTATTATGGGCATCAAAATGAATTAAGATTCAAAAAAAGAATCGTACTGGTTCCCCCCGCGCTCCTTTTGGGTGGGAATTTTTACCGGAGTATCCAGGTTGAGCACTTCGGACGGGTTATCTGCTTTGGCAATGATTGTTGCTTTATCCTTTCCCAACAGGAAGGACACGCCTTCTTTCTCCCATTTTTGTAACATTTCAAGTCCCTCTTCTTCAAACACACCATTTTGCAGATCGATGGAATCCATAAAGTTTTTGGACATATCCATAAAGCGCTCCATTTCACCAACTTTCTGCCCTACATCTTCCGCCATGGCTTCCAGTGCCATATCGTACATATATTTCTTATCACTGTTCCCGCTTAGAATATTCATTGCCGAACGGATAGCGGAATGGCTGGCTTTAATGGCTTTGTACTCCTGTTCTTTCACCACCACCTGATCCTGAAGATCCTCCAGCATAATTTCCGAGTTCTCATACATCTTGGTAAGTACACGGTACAAAACTTCCATGCGCTTATAAAGATCCTCCAACTTCAGGTTAGACTCCTGCAACCGCCCGGCCTTCCGGGCCTTCAGTACCATGATCGCATCCTTGCCCGTCTCTTTTGCCTTGCTGGCCATTCCAAGGTTCGTCTGGATTTCGCGCTGGTTTTGGCGAATCATTTCAGACATTTTGTACATCTGGCCTTTTAATTTGCTAATCTGGGTATTCATGGCGCCCAGGTTATCTTTCAGATCTTCGATATAACTCTTTAAAATACCAATCGGATCCAATTGGACAAACAGCCCGGTTACCCAGCGCATAACCGATTTGTACATATACCAAACCAAATTACGCATTTTGGGGTCCAGCACCACGTAAATGAGCCCGGCGAGCGCTGCCAATATCCCTGCCAAATACAAGGTATTTTCAGCCAGGGTAATCAGTGTTGGCAACGCCTTGTATAATAAATAACCGCCACCCAGAACAAGCGCGGCCATAAAAAGACCGCCTGTCACTCCTTCCGGGCGGTCCCAAAACCCTTTGGGTTTAATTGGTTGCAATTCAGTACTCATCTGCTTTGTAGTTAATAGTTTAGAGGTTGCGCATTTAAAGTTTACCGACGGAAAATACTACCGAGAAAAATCCGGATGGCCCGGCGAAACCGATCATTCACGAAATACAAGATAATAAAGGCAAGGGCGAATATCCAAAACATACCTACCACGACCTTCAAAACCTTGAAGGTCAGCCATAAAATTATCAGGCCGGCCAAAAAAGCAAAGATCGGATTCTTAAGTAAATCATTCATTGTCGATTGTTTTTGTTTACAGCGTAAAGTTGTTCAAAAATCACACACAATAAATCTGCGTGTGTGCCGCCAAAATTAGATGTAAAAAGGCCGCCAATCCCAAATTCGTCGGCAATAAGGCCTGTTTTTCGGACAAAATAAGGCAAATCCACCGATAAAAACCAATATGCCTGTTTGATACCCAAGCAACTCCTAAAAACTCACCCTGCGCAGTACCTTTACGCTTTAGCTGCCGTAGATATTTATGAAATCCTTTGACGTTACCATTCCTGTTTTGAATGAAGCAGAGACGCTGGAAAAGCAAATTCGAATCCTGTACCAGTTTCTGAAATCAAACTTTCCCGAGCCACACCAATGGTCAATTGTCATTGCTGATAATGGCAGCACCGACAACACCCCGTTCCTGGCAGCGGCCTTGGGCGATGAACTCCCGGAAGTACGCCTGGTGCAAGTACCTGAAAAAGGCGTTGGGCTGGCTTTGAAGACTTCCTGGAGCCAAAGCAACGCAGAAATTGTCGGCTACATGGACCTCGATATGGCCACCGGCCTGGAACATTTTATCCAGGCTTACAACGCCCTTTCAACGGAAGGTTTCGACCTCGTGTACGGAAGCCGATTGCATAAAAAATCAAAGGTTATCGGCAGAAGTCTCAAACGGGAGATCACCTCACGGGTTTTTAACTTTATCGTTCAACACTATCTGGGTACACACTTCTCCGACGGTATGTGCGGTTTCAAATGGCTAAAACGCAGTTGCGTAGCCCCGCTCCTCGAAGGGGGTGCAACCAGTAACGGCTGGTTTTTCAGCACGGAATTACTGGCCGTAGCCGAATGGCAAAACCTGGCGATTTGCGAGCTCCCGGTAAAATGGACCGATGATACCTCCTCCAGCAAAGTCAACATCACAAGGCTGGCTAAACAATACCTGCTGGCCATGCACGCGCTGAAAAAACGAAAACCCGCCCACAGAAAAGCATGATAGCTCCCGACAACAAATCCCTCGTTCTTGGCACTGCCCAGTGGGGTTGGACGGTGGACCGGAAAAACGCCTTCCTTCAGTTGGATGCCTGGCTGGCTTCAGGCCACCAATGCCTCGATCTGGCAACAAATTACCCGATCAATAAAATTCCGGGCGACTTTCGCAAATCCGAAAAAATTGTGCAGGAATATATCCAGACACACGGACTGACGCACCTCGATGTTACCATAAAAATTGGCAGCCAGGACAATATGCGGTCACCGGACAATAATCTGGAACCCTCGTTTATCCTCATGATGGCCATGGAATACCGGCGGCTTTTTGGCGACAACCTCAAAGGCATTATGATTCATTGGGACAATCGCGAAGACCAACAAGCCATCGCAAAGTCGCTGGAGGCAATGGCAAGTTTACAAGAAACAGATGGCATCCGGCCGGGGCTTTCCGGAATCAGGCGCCCTGATTTATACCTCAACGCCAGTTGCGAGTCCGCACTTTCGTTTGACATTCAATTCAAGCACAACATTCTCCAGTCCGATTTAAAACGGTATGCTCCTTTTTTTTCAACTGAAAAACAAGAAAAGGCTCCGCACCGCTTTTTTGCCTATGGGCTGAATGCCGGCGGAATAAAACTGGAAGGCCCCTACCCTGCCGGAAGCACTTTTTTGGCGCGAGCCGGTGATCCGGACAAGGTGGCGCCATTCCTCAACCAAATCCGGGAACTTTTGCCGAAATGGAATACTGCCTTTGTTCGCCCTCCTGTTCGAACAATGACCCACATTGGATTATTACACGCTGGCCTGAACCCTGCCATTGACGGGCTGGTGCTTGGCTTTTCCACAGTTGCCCAACTCCGGGAAACGCTGGACTTTTGGCGCAACCTCAGTACCTTCGAATACGATGATGTGTTTGCCGATTTACAAAAACGAACCCAATAATGCAGCCTGAAAAGTTTGACGCCGTGGTGCTGGGCGGCGGTATATTTGGCTGCTATGCAGCCCTTTACCTGGCCGGCAAAGGAGCAAAAGTGGCCTTGTTCGAAAAAGAAGGCCAATTGTTTCAAAAAGCATCCCTGGTAAACCAGGCCCGGTTGCATGGCGGCTACCACTACCCTCGAAGCATAGCCACCGCTGCCCTGAGCGATGCCCACAAGGAACGGTTTACCCGGGAACATCGGCAATTTGTCAATTCGAGTTTTGAAAAATACTACGCTATCGACCGTTTCGGGTCGTTTACCGATGCAGGGCAGTTCGAGCGGTTTTGTCAATATTTGAAAATTCCGTGCACCCGTATCCCGGCACACCCCCTTTTCAATTTTCAGCGGCTCGAAGCGTTGTATCTGACCACCGAGTATTCGTTCGACCCGGTGCTGTTGCGCCAGTTTTATGTGCATAAAGTGGAAACAACCCCGAAAATCACCGTCCGGAAATCGGCCCGACTGGAAGCTGTACAAAAAACAACGGATTCCTGGGCCATGACTTTTCGCAACGCGGAGCAAACACAGCCGGGGCCGGGGATGCGTTGCGAAAGTCCTATCGTCATAAATGCCACTTATGCCGCCACCAATGCCGTGAACCGCTTGTTTGGTGTACGCGACCTGGACCTAACACATGAAATTTCTGAGATTGCATTTTTCACTTCGGAGCAATTTAAAAACAAAGGGCTCACTGTGATGGACGGCCCCTTCAGTTCAATCATGCCGTTTGGGTTGAGCGGCTTCCTGTCGCTGTCATCGGTGGCTTATACGCACCACAAAATTTCTTACGAAAACTTACCGCACTTCAACTGCCAGGTTCCTGAAGACCCGACCTGCGTACCAGAAGCCCCAGGCATTTGCACCACCTGCCCGAGAAGGCCCAAAAGCAACGCCTATAAAATGCTGCGCCAAATGCAGCAATATTTTACCAATGCCGCGCAATTCACCCACTGGTTTTCCTACTTCACCATCAAATCCAAGTTAAAAACAAGTTATATCGACGACGGGCGGCCTACAGACATTTCAGTCCTTTCGGAAAAACCTACATTGATTTGCCTGTTTGCCGGAAAGGTGAATTCTATTTACGAGATTGAAAAAATTGTTTAGCTCCACACCATAAACCCAGCAGGTATTCGGAATATGTCTCCAAATTGGAAAGTTAAGTCCCGACGCGATGCTTAACTCCCCACATTTTTAGTAACCAGCCAAGTAAGGTATGCCGCATAAAAGGCCAACAAAAACCCACCCTCTTTCCGATAGAATGTTTTTGGCGTAGCAATAAAACTGCCGATAAACATAAATAACGTGGCGAGAATACACATGCCGAAATCAATCAGGGATATATTTCCCACCGGCAATGGCGCCACTGTTGCACTCACGCCAAGGATAAAAAAGATGTTGAAGATGTTTGAACCAACCACATTCCCGACCGCCATGTCTGCTTTGCCCCGCAAAGCCGCCACCACCGATGTGGCCAATTCGGGTATAGAGGTCCCAATGGAAACCAACGTCAGGCCGATCACAGCCTCGCTCACCTGGAACGCCCGGGCAACTGCCACTGCGGCATCGACGATCAGCTGCCCCCCAAAAACCAAACCCACCAAACCTAATACCGCAAGCCCACCCGCCAGCCACCAGGGTTTATGCTTATGATCTGGTGCGCTGTTTTCGAAGTCGCGGTTTTCCCGCGCCACTGCAAACATGTAGTACAGGTAAATTAAAAAGAAACAAAGCAGTACCAAACCGTCGGAACGCGAGATATAGGCTACAGCAGCATTGTCCAAAAAAATATCGCTCGCAAGAAAAAAAGCCACGACTACGCCCAGCAGGCTTAACGGAATTTCTTTCCAGACGGTATTACTCTGGATACGCAATGGTTGGAGCAAGGCGGCAAGGCCCAAAATCAGGCAAATGTTCATGATATTGCTGCCAATCACGTTGCCCAATGCAAGTTCCGCAGTGCCGTTTTTTGCAGCAACAACCGAAACCACCAACTCGGGCATTGAAGTGCCAAACGACACAACGGTAAGCCCGACCACGAGATCGGAAATATTGAACCGTTTGGCTAAAGACGAGGAGCCCTCAACCAATAATCGCGCCCCGTATGAGACCAGGACAATGCCCAGACTTATGAGTAAAAACTGAATAAACATCGACTCGTTATTTTTCAGGCTGACGCCCAGCCGGAATCAGGGGGCCGAAAATCCGGCGCTTCGGCTGGCTTTCCAAGCGACTTGCAAAAAATCATAAATTCTGGATGCCGTCAGCCACAAAATCCACGCTGGTTTTCCATCTGCGCTCCTGAAAAAAAAGAGGACCTTTGCTTTTTTGAACCAGTTGCCATGACCACATTACTGACCGGGAGTTTTTTACTCAGCCTTTTTCACGCGCTTATCCCCAGCCACTGGCTACCGGTGCTGGCCATTGGCCGGCAGGAAAATTGGTCGGACCGGCAAATTTTGTGGATAACCTTCATCACCGGTTGGGCGCACGTGCTGAGCACAGTTTTGGTCGGAATCGTAGTCGCTTTTCTCGGCAGGTTTCTTGCCAATCAGGTTCCTGCGTTCACGCATTGGCTGGCGCCGGCCTTGTTGTGCTTGCTTGGCGTATTTTATTTATACCAGCACTACCGGCACCATCATTTTCACTTGCACCGCCAGCCCACTCGCTGGGGTGTGGTCGGCACGCTGGCACTGGCCATGTTCCTTTCACCCTGCCTCGAAATTGAAGGTTTCTTCCTGGCGGGGGGGCAGTTCGGATGGGGCTTTGTTGCGGTGCTTGCGCTGGTTTATGCCCTGGTGACGATCTCCGGGATGGTCCTGTGGGTTGGGCTGGTACTTAAAGGATTGCAACGCCTCGACTGGCATGCCTGGGAACACAATGCAGGTCTGATTACTGGCATTACGCTGCTCGTTTCCGGGCTGGCGATGTTTTGGCTTCATTAATCAACAAACCGGCCATGGATTTCCGCTGTTCATACCAAAAACCAATCCGGTAACACAAAAAAAAGTTTACGGATGGCGCACCATCATCACCACCACCATCATTACCAAGCGACATCGGAAGGACGGCTTACCCGGGCTTTCGCCTGGGGGATCGGGCTTAATCTGGTATTTGTCGTCCTCGAAGTACTGGTTGGTTTTGCTACCGGTTCGCTCGCCTTGCTTTCCGATGCCGGTCACAATATCAGTGATGTGGGAAGTTTGGCAATATCTTTTTTCGCGCTTCGACTTGCCCGGCGGCGCGCCACGAATGTGTACTCCTACGGTTTTGGAAAGGTAACGATTTGGGCATCCGTTTTCAATGGATTAGTGCTCATGCTGGCCATGGGAGGTATCGGTTATGAGGCAGTCCGGCGCCTGGCCGAACCTCCGCAAATTCCCGGTTTTACCGTGGCCCTGGTGGCAGGTGTCGGCATTCTGATCAATGCCTTCACGGCGTGGTTATTTCACCGGGACAAGGACGCTGACCTGAATGTGCGCGGCGCCTACCTGCACCTGGCTGCCGACGCCGCCGTATCGGCCGGGGTGGTTGTCGCCGGATTGCTGATGCAATGGACGGGCTGGGCATGGCTCGACCCCGCCCTAAGTTTTATTATTTTGGCCGTTATCGTTTGGAGTACCTGGGGGCTGTTGCGGGAGAGTTTCCGCCTGGCATTAGATGGCGTTCCGCCAAAAATCACCCCTGCTGACGTGCGGGAAGCAGCCCGGAACTTGCCGGGTATCGTGGATATTCACCACTTGCACATTTGGGCTATGAGCACCATGGGAAATGCGCTGACTGCACACCTCGTTTTGAAAGACGGGTTCCCACCGGAGCAGATCAGTGCCCTGAAAGTTCAATTCCGGCACACCCTCGAACACCTGGATATTCAACATGCGACCCTGGAAACGGAATACGAGTCGGATGAATGTCTGAACCGCGAATGTGGGTGAGTTAACAGCGACCTAGAGTTTTTCCAGGGCTTCGCGCTCGGCTTTTTTCAGTGATTTTGCCACCAGGTCGTACGATTGGTCAATGAGCCTGCACAGGAGCTGGAAGCTTAAACTGCCCTCAAAATCAACGGTATTCCAATGCGTCTTGTTCATGTGCCAACCCGGCTGCACTTCCGGGTATTGTTCGCGGAGTTCGACTGCATAGTCGGGATCGCACTTCAGATTTACCTGGAAACGCTCGCGGTCCAGGCCGGTAATGGCGAAAATTTTCCCCATCACGCGCATGCAGAGTGTTACTTCGTCGAACGGAAAATCTTCGGTAACACCTTTTTTTGCAAAGCAGTATGCCCGGAATTCCTCTATATCCATAGCCTGAGCGTTGTATTTTTTTTAAAAAAGACCGTGTAGCTCAGCCTGTACCATTTCGAGCACTTTCCCGGAGTCCTCCTGGCGACTTTGAAAATCGAGGTGATCCACATTGATAATCAGGAGCCGGCCGTCGCCATAGTTGTTTATCCAGTTCTCATATCGCTCATTGAGGCGCTTGAGATACTCAATGCTGATGCTGCCCTCATAATCGCGGCCACGCATTTGAATATGCTCCACAAGCGTCGGAATACTGGCGCGCAGGTAGATCATCAGATCTGGTGGCTTGATTTGGGAAATAATGGACTGAAACAGCGTGGTATAGTTTTCAAAATCCCGGCGTTCCATGAGGCCCATGTCGGCCAGGTTGGGCGCAAAAATGTAAGCATCTTCGTAAATCGTCCGGTCTTGAATAACCGTTCGATTGCCCTGTTGAATGCGCAGCATTTGCTGGTAACGGCTGGAGAGGAAAAACACCTGCAGATTGAACGACCAGCGTTTCATATCGAGGTAAAAGTCGGCAAGGTATGGGTTGTTTTCCGTATCCTCGTAGTGGACATCCCAACCGAAGTGCCGGGCAAGCATTTCACTCATCGTGGTTTTTCCGGCGCCGATGTTCCCGGCAATGGCCACATGCTTAATCAGTGTTTTGTCTGAAGGCAAGGTTCCGTTCATTCTTTTACATTTGTGCAGCGCGAAGGTAGAAAATTCGTTTCACGTTGTTCGTCCATTGCGGGGCGTTTGCCGAACTTCTATCAGCGATCATCTATCCTTTTTTTATGCAACTGGACAATTCACTTATTTCACATCTGGAAAAATTAGCCCGTTTACAACTAAACGATGCCGAAAGCGGGCGTTTTGCAAACGACCTGAACAACATTTTGAATATGGTGGACAAACTTTCAGACCTTGACACCTCCGGTATTGCCCCGCTGGCCTACCCTGTCGAACTGGATACCAATACCCGTATCGACGTACCAGGCAACCATTTTAGCCAACAGGAAGCACTGCAGAACGCACCCCGGCACAACGATTCCTTTTTTCAGGTACCAAAAATCATTGATTAAGCACTTGTATTATGGCTACAAACAATTCTTCCAACCGTTGGACCTGGCTATTGATCGTTTTGGGTATCGTCGCAGTGTTGCTGGCAGCCACCTATTTCATTTTCCCCGAACTGATCAAAAAAGCAGTCGGCCTGCTGGCAGGGCTCTTTTTAGTGGTCACTGGTATGATTTTCCGCCGAAAATAAAAAACACACCAAACACAACTCCTGATAGATGCTTATTTCCATTGAACACCTCAACAAGACATATATCATGGGCGCCGAAAAGGTGGAAGCCCTCAAAGATGTTACACTGTCTATAAATAAAAATGAATATGTGGCGCTTATGGGCCCTTCCGGCAGTGGGAAATCCACACTTATGAACTTGTTGGGCTGCCTCGATTCGCCGAGCAGTGGCCAATATTGGCTCAACGGTATCGAAGTAAGCACCATGGACGACGGTGAGCTGGCCGAGGTACGCAACAAACAAATCGGCTTTGTTTTTCAAACATTCAACCTGCTGCCCCGCTTATCCGCACTGGAAAACGTAGCGTTGCCACTCGTTTATGCCGGATACTCCAAAGAGGAGCGTTTGAAAAAAGCGCGCGTTACATTGGAGTCCGTTGGCCTTGGCGATCGGATTATGCACAAACCCAACGAACTCTCCGGAGGGCAGCGCCAGCGCGTAGCCGTGGCCCGCGCGCTCGTCAATGATCCGGCTATTATCCTGGCCGACGAGCCAACCGGCAACCTGGACACCAAAACCTCCTACGAAATAATGACCTTGTTCGAACAAATCCACCAAGCCGGCAATACGGTTATTCTGGTCACACACGAACAGGACATCGCCCAGCACGCGCACCGCATTGTGCGCCTCCGCGACGGTCTGGTCGAATCGGATGAAACCAATGACGATATCAGAACCTTTGCCGACGCACCTATTCTTACTCCCGGATAATTTTTGCAAATAGACGTGCTTCTGAAAGTTTGCTTGCAGTAGATTTTAAAACACACAGGCACAGAGAAATAATCTCTGTGCCTGTGTGTTTTAGAAATCTGAACCTAATCCTGAAGACGTTACCAATTGAGCCAACCTGGATATTGGCCTCGTAAAAAAAATTACAGCACTTTCAGTAATTGCTGCTCCAGATCGGCGCGCGGGTTGAGGGCTACGATCTTGCCTTCACGATCAATCAAAAATGTCCTCGGAATGGAGTTCACGCCGTAAACAGCAACCGGAGCACTGCTCCAAAATTTCAGGTCGCTCACATGGTTGTCCCAAACAAGGCCGTCTTGCTTGATCGCCGCCGTCCAGGCATCTTTTTGACCCGGCCGGTCCAACGAAACACTGAACACGTCAAATCCCCGGTCTTTGTACTTGTTGTACACCTCCACCACATGGGGGTTGGCCATACGGCAAGGGCGGCACCAGCTGGCCCAAAAATCGAGCAACACCACCTTGCCTTTCATGGAAGAAAGCGAACGAATTTTACCATCTGGACCCGGCAGGCTAATATCCGGCGCAGGCTGGCCGACCTGGATCGGGCCGGTGGCCTGCTGTTGCTGCTGGAGCATTTGTGTTTCCAGCGTATTGACCATTTTCGAAAATTCGGTGGCGTATTTCGATTCAGGCATAGCCGTGTTGAGCGCAGTACTCGCATTTTTAAAATCATCCAGGTGATCTCCTGCGTTCCGGCCAAACAACTGAGCCGTGAAAAACGCGCGCATCAGCGGGTTACAAGCTTTATCAACAAATCCTTTAGCCGATTCCGGCGTAATCTGGCCGGCATTGATCATTTCCTTAACGACTTTGGCGTAACAGGAAAATGTCTCGGAGCCCGTTACGGTGAGTTCCATTCGATCGATGGTGTTCAGGTCGGCATCAAAAGACACCTCCTTCTCGTCGCCACCCAACATAAAAAACAGTCGTTTGGCGCCGATTGTCAGGCGGTACAAACCGGCAGCAAAGGGTTCTTTTTGTTCAATTGTAAAACTGCCGGAAGCATCGCAGGTAACACGGCCTACCGCCGTCGGAGCAGTATTTTGGTCAAAATATAATTGCTCCAGCAACACTTGCAAATCGGAAGCATTTTTTACGGTACCCTTGATTGTATACATTTCCGGTCCGGTTTGACATGAGGGAACTGCCACTATAGCGGGCAGCAGGAAAAAGAGCAGAAACTTAATTTTTTTCATAAAACATTAGTTGTTGAAGCGCAGGTTTCCCATTCATTTTCAATGGCAAACTCGCAGCTGTAGTTATTGCATAATTGTGGCAAGTAAATTGTCGAAGGTGTTTTTCCAGTCAGCTAGCGCTCCCCAGTTCGCACCATCAATGTTCAGTTGGTCGCCCTCAACCACACCTAAATTTTCGAAATTTTGGTTGTGATCTTGTAGGAAACGTTCGAAAACAGCGGCTTGTTCAGGTTTTACAGTGACAACTACCCGGCTCTGCGCCTCTCCGAACAACCAGGCGTCTTTCCGGGTCGCGGAAGCGCTATTGACTGAAAAGCCCAGTCCGTTGGGCATGGCGCTCTCCAAAAGGCTGACAAATAGCCCGCCGTCGGAAACATCGTGCGCCGATTCAATCATACGCCCGGAAATAAGTGATGCCAACACTTGATGCAAACGGTATTCCTCCTCCAGATCAAATTGTGGGCAAGTACTGAATTCCACCTGATGGATTTCACGCAGGTATTCACTGCTACCCAAATCATTGCTGCTGGTTCCAAGTAAATAGATCCGGTCGCCCGCCCGTTTGAAATCCAGGGTCATCATTTGATCATAATCGTCCAGGATTCCCAACATCCCGATCGTAGGCGTGGGATAAACGGGCTTCACCTTGCCGTTTTCGGTATACTGGTTGTAAAAACTGACATTGCCGCCCGTAACCGGCGTTTCAAATTTCCGGCAGGCTTCGCCCATGCCTTTTATAGCCTGGGCAAACTGGAAATACACTTCCGGGTTATAGGGATTTCCAAAATTCAAGCAGTTGGTAATCGCAACTGGCTGCCCGCCTGCACACACGATATTTCGGGCCGCTTCGCTAACGGCGATCATTCCACCCTTGTACGGGTCGGCATATACGTAAGCCGAGTTGCAATCCGTCGTGACGGCCAGGGCTTTTCGGGTACCCTTGACGTATACCACAGCAGCGTCGGCGTGCCGGTTGGTGGTCATGGTGCCGGTACGCACCATAGAATCGTACTGCCGGGTAATCCAGTTTTTGGAAACAATATTGGGCGAGGCCCAAATGGCTTTTGCCACAGCCAGTAAATTTTCCGGCACCGGAATTTGTTCCGGATCGTATTTGGCAATTTCCTTAAAATACGCAGGTTCTTTTTGCTCCCGCACATAAACAGGTGCGCCACCGCCAAGCACAAGCGGCTCCGCAGGTACATCTGCCACTTTTTCGCCATGCCAGAAATATTCCAACCGCCCGCCGGCCGTTGTTTCCCCGATCAGTTCACAGGGAAGGTCCCATTTTTCAAACACGGCTTTGACGTCTGCCTCCCGGCCGGGTTTGCATACGATCAGCATGCGTTCCTGGCTTTCCGAAAGCAAAATTTCCCAGGCCTTCATATTTGCTTGCCGCTGGGGTGCTTTATCGAGATCGATACGCATGCCAACGCCCGATTTGGCGCTCATTTCGGAAGTGGAGCAGGTAATCCCGGCGGCACCCATGTCCTGCATGCCTACCACAGCGCCGGTTTTAATTACTTCGAGGGAGGCCTCCAGAAGCAGTTTTTCCTGGAAGGGGTCTCCGACCTGCACAGCCGGCAGGTCTTCGTGGCTGTCTTCGCTCAGGTCGGCGGAGGCAAAGGTGGCGCCGTGAATACCGTCTTTGCCCGTGGCCGACCCAACGATAAACACCGGGTTGCCGGGATCGCCGGCCGTAGCGCTCGCCGTCTCGCCAATTTTAACAATGCCTACCGACATGGCATTCACGAGAATATCGTGGTGGTAGCAATCATAAAAATAAACCTCACCGCCCACGGTTGGCACACCGAAGCAGTTGCCATAATCGCCAATCCCTTTTACCACACCGGCGATGAGTCGTTTCATGCGGGGATTGTCGGGTTTGCCGAAACGCAGGGAATTGAGGGATGCGATGGGGCGTGCGCCCATGGTAAAAATATCGCGGTGAATTCCCCCCACCACCTGTAGCTGCGCCCTGGTAAGGTTCGATCGCCGAGGGGTGGTTGTGGCTTTCAATTTTAAAGGCGCAGGCCAGGCCGTCGCCGATGTCCACCAAACCGGCATTCTCCTCGCCGGCGCCCACCAGCAGGCGGTTGCCTTCCCGGGGCAGGGTTTTCAGTTGAAGAATGGAATTTTTGTAGGAGCAGTGCTCGCTCCACATAACCGAGAAGATGGATAATTCGGTGAAATTTGGCGACCGGCCAAGGATAGCATTGATTTTTTCAAACTCATCGGCCGTCAGGCCGAGGCTTTGGGCCGTTTCGAGGGTAGGCAGCGGTTCCGCTGTGACCATGCAGTATCGGGTGAATTAGTTGTGGGAGTTGGTTAGCGCCGCAAAGATAGGCAGGCTAAAGTGCTGAAAAAAGAAAAATGAATAGCCAGGGACCAAATCCCGCCAATTTTCCGAAAATTTGCCCTAAACGCAGCGCCATGCCCGAAGCAAACAAAATCCGGATTTATATTTCCTTTGATCCAATTACGGATGTAGAGACTGCGGAAGGCATTTACCAATTTTTGAACAAACAGCTGGAAGGTAAAAATCTGGAGTTTTGGAATCCAACCCAGGCTGCCGAAGAAAATTACCGCACCGAAGCGCTGGCTTTTTTGGAACAAACGCAACTCTTCCTAGCCTGTTTTTCGCCCAACTACCTGGATACGGCCAACACACGTTGGGAGCTGGACCTTGCCATTGCCGAGCAAAAGCGACGGCCTGAATTGCAAATTCTGGTTGCCGTGGCGAGATCAGCCCCGGTGCCGGCCGTGCTGACAGGCTTTCCGCTTGTACCGGCGACCGATCAGCCTATTGAAGGCTTTTCATTGAGCCGGGAAATTCAGCTGCAGCGGGTAGTTCAGCGCGCTCAGGATTTGCTTTTTCAGGTCGAACGAAGCCAAAGTCTATACGAAGAGCCAGCCGGGCCGGAGTTTGTCCTGGGTTTTGAAGATGTCCGGGAGCGGCTCATCGTGTGGTCGGAGCACTGCGACCTGGCGCCTTTATTTTTATTTCTGAAAAGACTGCTTCACCCGGAAAAAACACCCGACGCGCTGTTCCAACTGGAAGACGCTTTTGCCGAATGGCGGCAGCAATCGCAGCGCAACAAGTTAAGTTTTGAGGTTTTCCAGAAAACGGTAGCCGCCATCCGGCTGGACTTACACCATCTTATTGACCAGTTGGAGGTTGATCTGTTTCGCAAATCATGGGCCCGCATTTTTGCAAACACCTATTACGGCCTGGAACCCGTGGATGCCCCGGCCGACAAACTGGCGGGTTTGTTTTTGCCCATCGGCGAAATACTGATCCCAAAAACGCTGAACCTCCCGGACCACAGCACCGCCGACGAGGCCTGGGAGGGTGTCGGCACGCTCTCCGTCCAGCAACAGCAGGAATTTCGCCGCAACCTGCTGCTGGCGCAAGATGCCATCGGCATCGGCAGCTTCAGCCGGGCGCATGCGCATTGCGAACACGTGCGCAGCCACATCGACCCGCAATCGGCTCAACTGTACGAACTGCTGCTGATCAGTTATTTGAAAAAAGAAACCCCGGACCGGATCATCCACGATGCCGTGTATGGAAAGGGCAGCAAACTTAACCACGTGGTGGTGTACGCCGGCCGGTTTTCCGAATACCAGCAACAGGGCAAATGCCCCTCGGAAGCCGGACGGTACAACCTGCGCGCTACCGCCGAAGCACTTTCGGATGCGCTGTTGCGCTTGTACAGCACCTACCAGAACGACTACATCCTGCATACCGGGAGGTACAGTTCAGAGGTACCCGACAACCGGGCCGCCATCTCGCATTGTGTGCAGGTTGCCATGGAAATTTACCGCACGGTACACCCCTATCGCGGTTTTTTGGAGTTAGCGGCCAATGAATTGTGCAACGGCGGGAAATACGATTATATCCGGCAGGTAGAAATTATCGGCGATGAGTTCCGCTTTGCATCCCATGAAGATTTTGGCATTGAAAGTGAGATTCGCGAACTGATCGGCATGTTGGAGGCCATTTCCGATGATGACGATGATGCGCTCATGAACAAGCAGTTGCGCGAAAACCTGTTTTTTAACCTAAAAGCAAAACGGTATCGCCTTCAGGCCCAGATTGCCGAGGAGCACCGGCGCTACCTACAGTTCACCGACTTGCGCGATTCCGTAATCGAACTGGTGCAGGCTGCTCTGTTGGGGTATAAAATTTTTGGCGACAAACTTTACCCAGATCAGGAGTCTTTCCTGCGCCTTGCCATTGAGCAACTTTTACCTGGCCTGCTGCTGCCCACCGCTTCCGGCACGCCGGCCAGCGCCGTTGGCAATTTGCGCTGGTTTATCCTGGATGCATCCGGTACCGTCCAGTCTCATCCGGACTGTGCCGAATACCGGTTTGGGGTGTTGAATGTGGTTGAAAAGATTGTGCAAGATCACGCCGGCCATGCCGGTTGGCTACAGGTGCAGCCGAATATTAAATCGGAGGTGTACAAACAATTTGCCGCCGATGCCGCCGCCAAATACCAGGATATCCGGGAACAATTAAAATGGACCGATATCCGGCGGCCTGACCCAACAGAAGCCCGCCGGGTAATAATCCAGGTGCTCCAGGCCTGGGAAAGCGCCTATCATGCTTATCCGGAACGCGGACAGGAATTTTTGCAACATATGCTCTACGAACTGGTCGGAGAACGGCTGATGTTGTGGTTGCATTTCAACCCCACCCAACTGGATTCCGTTCCGGAAAGCCTGGGGCTTGGCTATAATGCCCGAAAAGTCTTCCAAAAAGTATTGGATTTGCCCAACGGACTTGATCCGGAGGAAGCATACAAATTACTGGCAACCAACATTTTCAACAAAAAAATCAAGCAGGAATACGAAAAAGTGGCCGCAGGAGACGAAACGCAGCGCGCAAAAGTCGAATCGCTGCTGTTGCAGGCCCTGCATATCTACCGTGATTTATATGCAGCTCCTGAATTTCTGGACTTTGTCTTTGACGAGATCACCAAGGAACACAAATTCCGGTGGATACAAATTTCAGCCGAAGGCAATCCGGAGCCCTTTCCTTCCGAGCCACCGCTTAGTTTGGACCCACCGGATATTTTGCGGCAGCTGGCCGCCACCTTGCCCCGGCGGTTTAGGTTGCTGGAGGCCCGGACCCGAATCGCGGAACGGCGATTCAAAGACCTGAACACCCAATACCTGCGGGAAGTCAGCGAATACACCTACGAAAACAGGTTGGTCGAGCGGCGTCTGACCATTGAAATTATCCGAAAACTCAAAGGGCTTTTTCTATACTTCCCGGAAGCCCGGTATCTTGATCTGCCGATCCGGGAGTTGGAAGGGCATGGCCGCATTCGCTGGACTGAAAAATTTCTCGGTATCTTCCCAACAGGTACCAACCACTATGAAAACCGCTATTTCAGCTTTGATTACAGCCAGGAACTGAGCGAATTCCGGATGTTTCGCGACACCCGCCAACAGTGGATGGAGCATGTGCTGCGCCAAACCGGCGATCTCAACTGATTTTGTAAAAATTCACTCGGGTACACGCCGCCGCATCAGGACGATCCGATCGTACGCAATATTGAGCACCGGTGTGTATTGGTCGGCCAGTTGAACAATTTCGTCCCAGTTTTCCGTGTAATAAAAATCGGTGTCGGCGCGCGGCGGTTCGTTCCCGTGGTAGTGGTTGGGCATCCTGACATATTTTGAATAAGATGCCGGGTCAAATTCCAGGTGAAAATGGAGCGAGTTTTGGTGCAGCCAATGGCAATCCAGGGTGAACGGTTCGGTCCGGTTTTCTACGACATACGCTGCTTTTATAAGGTCCAACACCCGGACGGTTCCCTGATCATAGGACCACTCGTAAGATTGCTTCAGATTCCGGTTGTTGTCAAAATTCACAAGTGTAAACAGGCCCAACGGGACCAAAAACCAAAAGGCTGGCTTGCCATACTTTTCCCAAAAAGCAATCCCGGTTCCAAGCAGCAACAACGCAAAGGGCGGGTAATAAAAAATTGCCGTCCGGGGATTTAGAAATGGAATGTCTAAAATATATACAATCAGAAGATTAGCCGTTACGGTGCCTGCAAGCAAAAACGCGGCAAAAAACCACAAATCCTGCCCAAGACGCCCCTTGTTTTTAAACCAACGCCAAAGCGCCAAAGCGGAAGCAGCCACCGTAAACGCAGTAATCAGGCCCAAAAACACCTCCAGGGTGTAATGATCAAAGTACGGATGTCCCATGATCGACGAGCGAATCAATGGGAACAAGGTTTCCGGAATAAAACCCGCTGTGCCCCAGAAGTGCAACTGGTCGTCCGAATGCATGCGGGAAACAGGCAGAATGCAAATGGCAGCGAGCAAAACAGCGCCGCCGGCAAGTATGGCAAATTGACGTTGCCTTTCACCGGCTCCGCCCGATTTTTGAAAAATCAATATCCCCATAAACAGCCACCATGGCAAATAAAAATACAGCACCGTAAAACTGGCCCACACGGCCAGCCCTGCAGAAAAAACTGCCGCAATCAAATGTGTCGGGCGCCTGTTTTCAACGAACCGCCAACTGAAATACAAGGCGGCCATCTGCAAGCCGATAGACATCCCGTAGCCCCGGGCCAGGGAAAAAAACTCGGCCATAAACGGATTTCCCAGGAGCACAACCAGAGAAAGGACTTTCAGAAAACCGGTGGAGCCGATTCGATATGCCAGCGCAAGTGCGCACAACGTGTACAACACCCCCCCAACAATAAATACCGGAAGGCGGGCGGTCAACGGGCTCATGCCGAAAAGGCCGGTTACAAATTTGATGGAGAGCGTATTGAGAATATGGTTGTTCGGGACCGCATCCTTGGCATAGGTCAAAATATCCCAAACGGCACGCGGAACATGGTTGTAACAAGTGGCCACCTCATCCTGGGTCATCGGAATTTTGAGCAGGCGCAGGGCCAGGTAAAACAAATACGCCAGGGCAATGAGCCAAAGCAGTACATCCAGCCGGGTGATTTTTTTGATCATGGTTTGGTTGCGCCATCCTTGCCGGAATTGGAGCGGCAGCGAAAATAAGGGCGCATTCCAATTTGCCAAGCATGTTTTTCAGAGAAATGGATGTTTGAGCGTGCGCTTGGGAATTTCTTGCCGGGACCAAACACAACACCGCTAAATTTTCCAAACAAACCCGGCCAGCCAACTCCGGCCGGGCATTGGCCGGAAAGCAATAATCTGGTAAGGTTCATTCCAGCAGTTTTCCAGCCGGGCGCTCAACACAAGCCGGTGCCGGAGCAGCGAAAGGCTATATTGAAAAAAAACATTCCCGGTGTGAAAACCGGAAAGCCGCATGGCATTATCCGAAGTAGTAAATCGCGCTCCGGTCCATTGGTGCAGGTAACTGACCGACCAGGCGCCCCGGCGCCAATGTATGCCGGCCGTCGCACTGTGTTCCGGGGTGTAGGGAAGTAATTTGTGCAAGACAACGGTGTTCGCATCGTATACGGCAGTGTTCGTGGCCCGAACAAACTGGTAACGCGCGCTTAACTTCCATTGGCTTCGCCAAAAATCAAACTTAACGTGGCTGAACAAACTGGCGCCGCGCGACCAAACCTGCCGAAGATTATCCGGGCGAAAAAGTCCGTCAGCACCGGGTTGCCAAAGTATCCAATCGTCCAAAAGCAGTTGAAAAACGGTTGTTTCCACCAAAAACCCGTCCCGAAGCCAGCGCAAGCCGGTTTCTGCGCTATAGCCGGACTCCGGCTTTAAATCCGGGTTCCCCAGGTTGCGCCAAAAGCGGTCGTTGAAGGTTGGCAAATTGAAGTTTCTGGAAAAATGCAGGTTCAGGGAAAGGTTTCGGGGCAGGCTCCAGCGTGCGCCCACCGACCAGGTGAACGGTGCGCCCTGCCCTTCGGCCCATTCTTGCCGCAACCGGACATGAGTTTGCAGCCGCCGCCAGCGATACGTAGCCCCAAAGGCTGCCGCCAAACGAAATTGCCGGAACCATCCGCTGCTGTCGGCATAGCCATCGGCTTGCGCCCGCTGCCACCAGCCGGATAGGTTGGCCCGCATGGAAAGCTTGTCGCTGGCAGCTTTGAAAAATTCGTTGGACAATTGGATCGTTTGCGAACGGCTGGTATCCGTATCGCCATTCAGATCAAAGGCGATCGTTTCGTCGAGCCAGGCCAGATGGTGTCGCCATTGTGTTTGCTGCCCTTTCCGATGGTTCCAACCCGCCACTGCGCGCAGCGCCCGGTCTTTCTGCCTGCTGGCATCCGGCGCCTCCGTCATGCTCGGTGGAATCTCCCGAAAGGCGTCCTGATACCAGATGGCGGTGTGCACAGTTTGGTCGGGGGAGGGTTCAAGTTCAAAATAGTGTTGAATATCCGCCCGTTTTACAAAATTGTTTTGCTGCGAAACCACCGGTTGTCCCAACAGGGCGGTGTTTTGAAACGGGAAATCATTTTCTGCCTGTTGCCAGGCAGTGCGCAGCTGTGTTTTTAACCGGCCGGTCGAATAGCCCAGCGACGCCTGTCCGGTTTTTTTTCCAAAACTACCCAAACCGGCGCCGGCATGAGTCACCCAACCGGCCGAGTCCGGCAAAGTTGCCGGAATAAGGTAAACCGCCCCTCCCATGGCGCCTCCGCTTTTTGCGGCGCTTTGGCCGCCGTATTGAATTTCAACCGCATCATCGGCCCAGAGCGGCAGCATGGAAATATCAACCACGCCGTGCATGGGGTTTTGCAGGTTTACCCCTTCCCAGAAAACAGCTGTGCGGGAAGGGCCGGCGCCACGGGCCGAAACGGTAGCCAGAGCGCCGGGGGCGTTGGCGCGCACCTCCAAACCCGGCTCCCAGAGCAGGCGTTCGGCGAGGGAAATCACCTGGACAAGCGGGAGGCTATCTGCAATCCATGTGGAAAAACCGGTGCGATTTTCGGCGGGTTCCCTGATGGTAACCATCGGCAGGGCTTGCCCGGAACCAGACTGGGCAACGGCCGGCCGGCCGGCCAGAATACCGGCAAGCAGCAGCAGGGTATACCAACGTAGGCTCATATGCGCTAAATTTAAAATTAAACTGCCCGGAAGAGTATGCTTCCAGGCAGTTTATGTTGTGCTTAAAACGTCGATACGCTGGATCACAATGAACAACACCGGACAATCTCTGCATAATCCGGCCGGTCCCAGGCATGTTGGTGTACAAAGGAGTGTTTGATTCGGCCTTGGTGGAGCACAAAAACGCCGGGCATCTGGAAGCCGTCGCCAATATCTTCGTTATGGTAAGCGAAGCCGTGCCCTTCAATAATACCGGCTTCAAACCCGCGTATCCAGTTCATCAGACCAAAAAGTTGGGCCGGGGTGCCTCTACCGAGGCCAAAAGCCACGTAAAGTTGTTTGCCCGGATCCGGGATGTGGTCAATTGGGTACAATTTGTATTTACGGAAAAATTTATCCGCAATAGTGGCCTTTGCCGCCATATGCACGAATACGATCCGGACCCCCATGTCTTCCAGTTCAGTTCGTTTATTTGCCACATCGGCCAGGGCCTCGCGGCAAAAAGTGCAGCCGAAATGCCGCAGAAAAATCAGCAATACCGGTGATTCCTGCGACAATTTTTCCAATGAATCCCCACTTGGTTGGGAGACAACCCGTTCCCATCCTGTTGGCATTACGGAGACTGACGGCGCTTTTTCCATAAGCGAGTTTAAACCAGTTTCATTTTATCCAGTACGTCGACTACTTCAGCAACTGCAGCAGCCGATTTGTGCAGCAGTGCCATTTCGTCTTTGCGCAACCGCAGTTTTATAATTTGTTGCACGCCGCGTTTGCTCAATTTAACCGGCGCTCCAACAAAAACATCTTTCAATTTATACTGTCCATTCAATCGGATACAGCAAGGGTATATCCGGTTTTCATTTTTCAGGATTGAAATGGCCATTTGTGCTGCTGCGGCGCCTGGTGCATACCATGCGGAGGTGCCCATCAGGTTGACCAATTCGCCGCCGCCCATTTTGGTACGTTGGATAATGGCTTCCAGGGTTTCTTTTTTTACCAGTTCAGTTACAGGAATACCGCTTACCGTGGTGTACCGGGGCAATGGAACCATGGTGTCACCATGTCCACCCATTAGAATTGCCTGGATATCTTTGGGAGAACAGCCGATTTCTTCGG
Source organism: Lewinellaceae bacterium (assembly GCA_016716135.1). Lineage (GTDB taxonomy): Bacteria > Bacteroidota > Bacteroidia > Chitinophagales > Saprospiraceae > M3007. The sequence goes on from JADJWX010000009.1 coordinate 66,882, forward strand.
CCAGAAATGCCCGGTACCGTGCGGTATCCAGCACGCCCGCCATGCCGATAACCCGCTTGTCGCTCAGGCCGGAGGCTTTCCAACAAGCGTAAGTCATAACATCGAGCGGGTTGGAAACGACGATAATAATCGGGTTTTTGGAGTATTTCAAAATATTTTCGGTAACCGAAACAACGATCTTGGCATTAGTACTGATCAGATCATCCCGGCTCATACCGGGTTTCCGGGGAATACCTGCCGTTATGATTACGATATCTGAATTGGCGGTAAGAGCATAATCATCACCGCCGGTGACGCGGGTCGAATACCCGTCCACAGGGGCCTGCTGCCACATGTCGAGGGCTTTCCCTTTGGCCATATTGCCCTGAATGTCAATAAGAACAACTTCATTACAGATGTCTTCGTGGGCTAGTACATTGGCACAGGTTGCGCCTACATTTCCAGCGCCAACGATGGTTACTTTACTCATTAGTTTAGGCTATTTGATATGATGAACGAATGGGTCAACAAGGTTGACTAATACCCCGCAAAAGTAGATAAAAATACCGCGAATGGAAGGGTAAAACAGCAGCAAGGGCTAACATTAAGCTTGCCATTTCTGGCACGGCGCCATTAATTAAAATCCGGAATGGCAATGGTGTCGTTACTAACCGAAAACCCGGAAAAGTTGCCATATCCGCCGGAAATATTGTTGTACAGGGCGTCCGGGTCGTTCAATGGGATATTGCTTCCCTGGCGGGCAAGCGAAAGGTGGTAGCGGTAAAAGTCTTCGGAAAGCGTCCGCCATTCGATAAACATCCTGCGCGGCCGTTCATAGTCCGGGTCAAAAGGGATAAGCGCATCCAGCCAGATCGTTTTACTGTCATTGCTCCAAAAATTCTGATCGACCAAAACCACCTTTTCCGGGGTATCGTAGACTAGGGCCAGGGTGCGGCCGTCTGCCAGAAATTTTGTAGAAGCCTCATAGTATTCGTCCGGGATAGGCTCGCCGTCGATGATTTCAAATATCTCAATTTCATGGCGCAGGCCAAAAGCGAAATAGCGGTCCTGAGCCGGCAGATTGGCCATTGAAATTTCCAAAGGCACCTGCAGGGCGAGTTTGCCGTCGGTAAGTTCTATGATTCGCATGCCCAGGGTATCCACCCGGGTATTGGAAAGCCGGATAGGTGCAGGTGCCACACTGTGCGCTTCAACCAAATCCAAACCAGCAACTCGGACCGCAAGCGTGTATTCGGTATTCGTTTCGACCAGATCCCTGCTTTCCCAATAAATGCGCCCGCCATCGTCTGTAACCCGGAAAAGTTTGTCCAGGAACTTTCCGCCAACGGCGATAGACACATCAGCGTTTGCGGGAATTACCGGATCGCCGGCATCCGTTATGGACTGACTCAATGAAACTTCAACCTGAATTGGGTTGCCCGGGGAAAAATGACTTATTGCCACAATTCTAGTCGGTTGTTCCGGCAACTTAATGTCGGCCTCACGCACGCAACGCCAGCCAAGCAGCAATAGGATACAGGTAAGCAGGGTGTGGTACTTAAGAGACATGGGACGAAGGTTTGGGCTCCATTCGGCGTTCGGGCAATAAAGTTAGGTATTAAAATTTCAATTCGTATCGAAACGAAGGCAATAATGGCAATAATGTATACTGAATTGCCTTCGCGTTGGAACCGCTACCACTATCCACATACAGAAAAAATGGATTTGCCCGGTTATATATATTATAGGCGCCCAACTGAATAGAGTGCGTCAACTGCTTCCGCCCAAACAATGCATTGAATGCGACATCGAGCCGGTGGTATGCCGGAAGCCTGTACCCGTTTACCTCAGTATACACATAAACGTTGCGCTCAATATCGCCATTCGGGGCATGGTGCTGGTATTTCACACCCGACAGAGTAATTGGATTGCCTGTAGCAAAAGCCCAAACCAAATTTAAATTTAGCCAGTTGGCTATCCGCTGTTGCACGTTGATTGTCAGGTCGTGCCGCCGGTCAAAGCGGAAAGGGAAAGCCCGTCCGGAATTAATATCCGGAAATTGCCGAATCGCCTTTGACCAGGAGTAGGTAAAAACTACTGTTGTCGGGCGCAACCGTTTTTCCAAATTTATTTCAAGGCCATAACCGCTACCGGTGCCTGCCGAAACCCGGTCTTCCCAGCCGCTGGCATCTTCTGCACCTCCTGTAAACAGGGCGGTGTTGGAAGACAAAAACGTGAGCACCCGTTCGAAGCGTTTGTAATAGCCCTCCAGGCTGACATTCCACCCCGAGCGTGACAAAGCGGTGCCGCCGGAAATCTGCCAAACCAACTCCGGGGGCACTTTTGTTGTCGTAGGCACCCAAAGTTCAAAAGGCAGGCTGATGTTGAACGAACCAATTTGATGCAAATACTGGGCAGACCGGTGAAAACCTGCCCAGTGTGTCCAACCTCCCGGCCCGCTGCGCTGAACCCGCAGCCTGGGTTGAATAGCACTGAACGTATTGTTTCGTATTTGAAAAAGCGAATAATTCAAGCCCGCGTCCAGGCGCCAGTTTTTAAAAAACTGCCATTCCGCATCAAGGTAAACCTCGGCCTCGTCAGCCCCCAGGCGCTCGTTGTTCAGCAACACTTTGGAAAGCGAATCGATGGTAATCGGTGATTGCCCCGGAACAAGAAAGTTTATGGATAAAGCGCCGGGCTGAAAGGTATGGAACGTGTAGGCAAGCCCCCAACGCAGGGTAAGCGTGTTGGTCGGGAAATAACTAAAATCTGTTTTGCCCGACCAATCGCGGATCACCGTTTGGTAAATCTGGCCATAATTCGCTAACAGGTTTTCCTTACCGGATGCCGATAAAAAGTTGGACAACAATCCCAGCTTGCTCTGGTAATAAAAACGGCTGAAACGCACCGTTGTGTTGGTAAAGAGATTTTTGCGCAATAAATGGTTCCAGCGCAAGGCGGCAATCGCATTGCCCCATTCAGAATCGAGCGTATATTCGTCTGTGAACAAACCCTCCGGGTCATTCGTACGCTGTTCAAACCTGTTTTTGAAAATATCACCGCCTTGATAATAGGAAAAGTACAGCCTGTTTTTGGCTGAAAAAATGTAATTCAGTTTGGCGTTAACATCGTGAAAACGGTAATTAATATTTTCTCCGGAAAACGTGATAAGGTTATCCCGCTTGCTGAAAAGATCAATCCAGGGTCCGAAATAAGTCGTTCGCCCACTCAACAAGAACGAACAGGTGTCCCGGACCAGCGGCCCTTCGACTGTGGCCGACACCGCGAACAACCCGGCAGAAATATCGGTGTGGAATTCCCGGAAGTGCCCGTCCCGGGTCCGAACATCCAACACAGAGGAAGCCCGGCCACTGTACCTGGCTGGAAAATCGCCTTTCCACAAGCGCGCATTACTGACTGTGGCCGGGTTGAACACAGAAAAAAGCCCCAAGGCATGATGCGGATTGTACACGGGCACATCATCCAGCAAAATGAGGTTTTGATCGGCATTACCACCGCGCACATGCAATCCACCAAGGCCATCCACACCGGTTTGAACGCCGGACTGCAAGGCTGCCAAACGAAGCAGATCCGCCTCTCCGCCGGGTACCGGCATTTGTTTCATGGCAGCGGGAGGGAGATTTTGCCGGCTTCCCGCGCCATTTTCCACCATATCTGCAACCGGAAGCGCTGTGACAAGCACCTCCGGCAGGGCGCTGTTTGGCGCCAGCCGGATCGTCAGCAAGCGGTCCGCATTCATTTCCAGGGTTCGCAGATCCTGTTGATAACCAATGTAGCTGACGGCAAGGCGATACCCTCCCCCTTGCTCCAGCGGCAGGCTGAAAAAACCATATTCATTAGTGGTAGTACCGGTCGCCGCATTTGAAAAAACACGAACACTTGCCCCGATCAGGCGTTCCCCGGTCTCGGCATCCTGGACATAACCACTTAGCGTGAATTTTTGGATTTTCCGGTAAAACACGACCTGATCACCCACCCATCGGTAAGACAGGTTGGTGCATGCCGTAATTGTTTCCAGAACTTTGGAAAAAGGAACGCCGGCGACAATTACAGTAACCGGAGAGCAATCCTGGAAAAAAAGATCGTTAAAAACGATGTTAATTCCGGTTTGGCGGCTGAGTTGCACCAATGCATCTGTTGGCAGACAATTTATACAGGTAAAATCCACTGCGCGGTTTTGCAGTGGATTTTGCCCTTTCAAAGAGATGAAACTCAACGAAATTAAGCCCAGGGAAAGCACAAGTACACGTATCGCCATATCCAAGTCAATGAGATTGGCTGCAAGTTAAGGCGATCGTTTAATAAATTGGGGCAAAGTAGCGCGGCAAGGTCTTCAACGACAACTGCCTTTTGATAAAATATAGCGGCCCGGGGCCGGGTTGCTGATTTGGAATTGGTAGGTCAGCGCCAGCGACTGGAGTACATCCTCAATGGGTTGATTGGTCAGGGGCGCCGTATGCAGGCATTGCCGCATTTCCGTATTCCGGAGTATGATCGAAACGGCGTAAAAATCTTCGAGATCCGAAATAACATCCTTCAGCGGGGTGCGTACGAATTCGAGGCCGCCGGCCTGCCAGGCTAATTCATTGAATGTGCGCACCTTTGAAAGCCGGACTTCCGACTGTTGGATTTGATAAATTGCCTTGTCACCACCGGTCAGCAGCACACCTTTTGATTTTGGGTCTGGCGTGTACCGGACTTTACCATCGCGCACCAGGATACTGGTGGCATCCTTGTTTGTGCGGACATTAAACCGCGTTCCCAAGACTTCCACTTTTCCGTTTTCGGGGAGTTCAACCCGAAAGGGCTGATGGGGCCGGTGGGCCACTTCGAAATACGCTTCGCCGTCCAATTTCACCAGGCGCTGCGCATCAGCGAACACCGCAGGGTATTCCAGTTTGGCATTTTGGCGAAGCCAAACCACCGTTCCATCGGGTAAGGTAATTTGCCGTTTGCCCTGACCGGAAGCATGTTCGATCAGCATCGTTGCGGATACCGGCATCAGTTGTTGAATCCCCCATACGGACACCAGAATCACAGCAATGGCCGCAGCAGCCCGAAACGCCCAGTTGCCCAAAGGCACAACACGGGCCGGCGATTTGTCGGCGGTGTGCATGCGGGATTGTACCTGACGAAATTCCGCATCCATATCGAGTGAAAGCGCCGGACGGGTCTCTGTACTTTTTTCCCAAAGCAATTGAAACTGCTGCGCAAGCCGGGCATTATCTTCCGACTGGTTGATCCAGCCGGTCAGCATTTCCAATTCACTGGCGTTAATTTCGCCGGTGAAACGCTTGTTAAGCAGCAGTACAAAGTCAAAATCTTGCATGATGTTCCGTTTTCAGCTTGGGGAATGTTTTCAAATGATTTTTTAAAGCAGTTGGAATACGTGTGGAAGACAACCTGTTCAACAAAATCCCCTACCCCAAATGCAACCAATATAGCACCCAAATGACAACCGACGACAAATCGGGATGTTTCAGCAATGCCTCCCGCAGCATCTTCATGGCTTTTGTGATCTGATTTTCGATAGTTTTTACAGAAATTCCCAATTGCTGCGCAATTTCCTTGTGAGACAGTTGTTCAAACCGGCTGAGCGAAAAAACCAGCCGGCATCTTTCGGGGAGTTGCCGGATTGCTTCCTGCAGCGCAGCTTCGAGTGAATCCTGTTCATTATTGTGGCGTGTATCCTGCGGCGTGGAGTCTTCCAAATCAGCCCAGTACGCCGGAGTATCCTGTAAAAGCGTGCGGCGGTTTGCCTTTATAAAATTCAGTGCCTTGTTTATACCTGCCCGTCGCAGGTAGGCCCGCAAAGACGTGTGTATCTCCAGTGTTTCACGTTTACGCCACAATTCAACAAAAACTTCTTGCGCCAAATCTTTACAGGTATCCAGGTCCGGAATGTACTGGTAAACATCGCCTATGATCAAGGAATAGTACTGATCAAAAATACTTCGGAGGGCAGATTCATCGCCTCTGCGAAGGTCTGCTAACCATTGAAGTTCCGTTTTCCCGGCGTCTGTCGACATGATTTAGAAGGCTGAAATTAGAAAAAATTACATAAACTGCTGATTATTAATATTTGGAATGCCGGCAGCATTTCAACTCCTTAAAAAACAAAGACAACGCAATGTCGGATTCTGTAAAATATAGTTTCAAAAACCTCCGGTTTTTAAATCATCTGCTGCAAATAGCAAAAAGTCTCCGAAAAAAATTTTCCGGAACGTCGTAGGGGATTTGCCGGTCGGGGCTGTCTTTACTTTCGAACATGAATATTACTGCTTAAATTACTCTGCTCTACAATGGACACAAAAACTACTTTACCCGTTTTCGACAGTAATCCGCTTTTTGCGGTATTGGCCCCGGACGAATTCGCCTTGTTGCAACAAACGGCAACGATGCATTCCTACACAAAACATCAGGTGTTGTACAAGCCGGGGCAAAGTGCCACAAAAGTTTATTTTCTGATGAAGGGGACGGTGAAAGTAGCCGTTCATGCAGAGAAGAAAGACATTATTAAGTATGTGGTGCGCCCTGGCAATTTGTTTGGCGAATCTTGTTTGACGGGAGAAGCTCAACGGCGCGATTTTGCCTACGCAATGGAAGATACCGCACAGGTAATTGAACTGGATGCCCAGGCCTTAATTTCCATTATGCGCAAAAACTTCGCCTTTGCCCAGTCGCTCCTGCACTTTCTCGGCGAACGGCTCCGTTATACGGAAACACAACTTGAAAAAGTCGTGTTGAAAGATTCAAAAAGCCGCATACTGGAGTTTTTGCATCAAATGGGGATTGAACACGGTAAGCAAATCGGGTACGAAACGCTGGTGAAGCACAACATGACACACCAGGATATCGCCGACCTGACCGGTACAAGCCGGCAAATGGTTACCGCGGTTTTGAATCAATTGAAGCGTTCCAACGTGTTGTATTTCAATCGCAAAAAGTTCCTTTTCAGGGATTTGGATGCGCTTCCCCTGGCCGGCTAACATCAACTTAAGAAAGTTAACAGTTTTGCTTCATACGATAGAATGGGTTTTCTGCGGCGGCGTGCAATGGCACGCCGCTTGCTTTTTAAAAAATTACCTTTTTTTAAAAAAAGACGTCATATGGCGCAATCTTCGCTGTAAAAACACGCTAAAACCCTGAAATTTGGCCAAGACAAACGACTTCCGCATGAAACAATTATTTACTCTTTCCCTGCTGATACTCTTTTCCTGGTCCAAATTATTGAGCCAGGCCGAACAAGACCTGCCACGCGGCTACTCCCCGGCTGAAAAAGCACAGCTGTTATCCAAAAAATTTGAGCCTTTTTTCCCGGAGGGTTTTTCCGGCCCGCCACCGGTGCCAGTCCGCGCAATGGGTGAATGGGAAGAGTTACAAGCCCTGCTTATTTCCTGGCAAGCCAGCGACAATTCGCGCCGGGATATTTTGACCGAGATTGTACGGGCTGCCCGCCAAGAATGTAAGGTGGTGGTATGTTGCGACAACCAGTTTGTGCTTACTTCCGCGCAAAATTATCTGGTCAGTAAAAATGTCGACATCAGCTCCAATGTTGAATTTCTGCTTGTGCCGAACAACTCCATTTGGATCCGCGACTATGGTCCAAATTGTGTGTATGCTAACGGTACCGACTCCCTGTTTTTTATTGATTGGCGGTACAACCGACTTACCCGGCCTAAAGACGACACGCTTTCCAATACAGTGGCAAAGCACCTGAATATTCCGTTATTTACCACCTCGTCGGCGCCGGCCGATCTGGTGCATACCGGCGGCAATTTTATGTCGGACGGCTGGGGCACTGCCTTTTCCTCCAGTCTTATTCTGAATGAGAATGCCCCCGGCAACCTCTACGGAGTTAGTGTAAAAACGGAATCTCAAATAAACGGAATCATGCAGGAATACATGGGTATCAACAAATACATCAAGATGGCTCCGTTGCCCTATGACCTAATCCACCATATTGATATGCATATGAAATTGCTCGATGAAGAAACAATACTGGTCGGGAAATACCCAGACGGCGTAGCGGATGGCCCTCAGATTGAGGCCAATATCCAGTATGTATTGAGCAATTTCAAGTCCGTTTTCGGTACCCCCTACCGGATCATCCGGATACCGATGCCGCCCGATAACGGTTTTTATCCGGATTCCGACGGCGACTACCGAACATATGCCAATGCTGTTTTTGTAAATAAAACCGTTTTAGTGCCATTTTATGAGGAGCGATTTGACACCACGGCCCAACGGATTTGGGAGGAATGTTTGCCCGGGTACAATATTGTTGGGATCAACAGCAATGCCATCATTTCTTCTTTTGGCGCCATTCATTGCATTACCAAAGAGGTAGGCGTATCGGATCCGGTGCATATCGTCCACCAAAAACTGCCGTGCCTCGACAATGCCCAATACCTGGAGTATCCGGTGTGGGCACATATTTCCCACCGGAGTGGTATTGCATCTGCAAAAATTTATTTCACCACCGACCTGAGTCAGCCCTGGCAGATGGTTGACTTGCCGTATTACCCCTTAGACGACACGATATGGAATTACCACGGGTTTATTCCGCAGCAAAGCGCCGGCAGTACGGTATATTATTACATTGAAGCAACTGCCAATAACGGTAAAACGATCACCCGGCCTTTGGTAGCGCCGCAAGGTTACTGGCAGTTTTGTGTGACCGAATCAGTTAACGCACCTGAAATTCCGACCGTAGAGTTGGCCTCTGTGTACCCTAATCCGGCATCCGCGATCACGGTTATCCCGGTTCACGCAAGCACTTCCACGCCCGGGCAAATAAATTTGTACAATACCTTGGGACAATTAGTCCAACAGATATTTGCAGGGACATTCAGTGCCGGGAATACCAATTATTTTATTGATGCGTCTGGATTTCCCACCGGTACATACCTGGTGGAATTGCGTAGTGGCAACCAGGCTTCAGTACAAAAACTGATCATTCGTTAATATTGGTGACCAGTTAAATCCAACCTGCGTCTAAATGCCCGGATTGAAATTATATTTTCAACCCGGAATGATTCCTGGCATCGAACAAAATTTAATTACAGGCGTTACGACAAGCGCCGGGATTAAATTTTTCAAAAAAAACAGTTCAAATCCGAGCCCTCACTTCAAATTTTATTGACATCGGCGCTTTTGAAGTTGTACCTTTGCGCCGAAATTTTCACACACTAACTGCACATGAGGCAATTAAAGATTACGAAGTCCATAACCAATCGCGAAAGCCAGTCGCTGGAGAAATACCTTCAGGAAATTGGTAAAGTGGACCTCCTTACCCCCGAAGAAGAAGTAGATTTAGCAAAACGAATCAAACAAGGCGACCAAATTGCCCTTGAAAAACTGACAAAAGCCAACCTTCGTTTTGTGGTATCCGTTGCCAAACAGTACCAAAACCAAGGCCTCAGCCTTTCCGACCTTATCAATGAAGGCAACCTGGGTCTGATCAAGGCGGCTCAACGTTTTGATGAAACCCGTGGTTTCAAGTTCATTTCCTATGCTGTATGGTGGATTCGACAATCCATTCTTCAGGCATTGGCAGAGCAAAGCCGTATCGTTCGTTTGCCCCTGAACAAGGTCGGTTCGCTCAACAAAATCAACAAAGCCTTTTCTGAGCTGGAACAAACCTACGAACGCGAACCCAGCCCGGAAGAATTGGCTGAACTGCTTGAAATCACTTCCGATGAAGTAGAAACCACCCTTGGTGTGGCGGCCCGGCACGTATCGATGGATGCTCCCTTTGTGGAAGGAGAGGATAATTCCCTGCTCGACGTTTTGGAAAACACTGCTATGCCCGGCACCGACCAGCATCTGGACTATGCGGATTCACTGCGCCGGGAAATTGAGCGGTCACTCAGTACCCTGACCGACCGCCAATGCGATGTAATCAAGTTATACTTCGGAATTGGCGTTGAGCACCCGATGTCTTTGGAGGATATTGGAGAAAAATTTGGATTGACCCGCGAACGGGTCCGACAGATCAAGGATAAAGCCATTAACAAACTGCGTGCAACAAGCCGGAGCAAATTGCTGAAAACCTACCTCGGCTCCTAAACCCCGGGGCAGTTCCTTGATTTTATAACAAAGTGGCCTGTACTGCGAAATTGCTGTACAGGCCACTTTGTTTATTAGTAATCCGGAGCGAACGCGCTATAGCTTAATAAATTTTACCCTGCGAGATTTGGCGAACACATTTACAGGATCGTCAATAGTGACTTTCAACTCCAGAACATCAGACGAATGTTCGACAACTTCCCAGGTCCCCTGCAGATAAACCACGGGCGGAACCGGTTTGGCCACTACGATTTCATAAACGGCGCTGCTGGGATTTTCCCATTTGCCTTCCTGCGCAATTCCATTGGGGTTGATGATTGCGATGGTATTGTCGGCATTGAATTCAAACTCGTAGCCGGTAAAAAGACTAGTGCTGTCCGTTAAATCTTTATCCACATTTTCAAATTCTAACAGGGAAACTACCCAGGTATCGGCATTTTCAGGTTGATCATCGGTGGATTTTCCGCAGCCGAAAGCAAACAGCAGACAAATAAAAAGTGCGGGGATAAGCGGTTTTTGCATAACATTAAAATTAAAAGGTGAGTGAATGTGCATGGAACAATGTGCTACTCGATTATTTGGTGAAAACGTTCTACATCGCTGTCAATTTTACTAACCATGGCTGTACAGGCAGCCAGGTAACCGCGTTGGGCGGCTTCGATTTTACCCTGTTCGCCGGCGATTTCCTGGTTCAGGGATTCGATTTGTTGGATAGCCGCTGCTATTTCCTTTTTGAGCTGCTCGATTTGTTGGGTTTTGGCTTCGCTTTCCTGTTGTAATTTCTGTATAAGATCCCGCCGGCCGGCAATTTCCGCTTCCGATTTTTTTTGGACCACAGATTCAAAATTCGCCTTATCCTGAAGGATCGTTTCTTTGTATTTACCCGCCGATTCGATCAGGATTGGTTTGCTCAAGCCCTGAATTTTTAAAGAGGCAAACACGGCTTTCATACGCGCCTCTTCGTCAGAAATATGTGCTTCCAGCGTATCCATTGTTTTCCAGAATTCAAAATAATCGGGCCCCGGAAGGTTCGCTTGTTCAAACAGGCGCTCAAAATGCTTTTCAAACTTGGAAAGGTCTGCATCAGACATTGGTGCGGGCTGAGGCGTAGCCTTGGGTTTACTGGCAGGTTGTGCGGCTACAGGTTCCGGCGCAACACTTTGCTGCGCATTTTTTGCAGTAGCATCTTTTTCATCGAGTATTACAAAAAGACTGATTGCCTTGCGGAAAAAACTGGACATAAACTACGTGTCAATTAGGCTGCTAAAAAAAACACCGGCACTAAGATACCGGAACTATCCGATACAGGCGCGCACAAATTCCACGAACAGCGGGTGCGGTTTTTCCACGGTGCTCTTCAACTCCGGGTGAAACTGCACGCCCACAAACCACTTGTGCGATTTCAACTCCATGATCTCCACCAGGTTTGATTCCGGGTTTACACCAGAGGGAAGCATACCGGCTTCGGTGAATTTTTCCAGGTACTGGTTGTTAAATTCCCAGCGGTGCCGGTGCCGTTCTTCAATATTTGTTCGGTGGTAGGCGGCATAAGCCTGCGTCTTTTTCTGGATAGTGCACGGGTATTTTCCAAGGCGCATAGTGCCGCCCTTTTTGGTCACCTTTTTTTGATCCGCCATTAAATCGATTACCGGATGCGGCGTTTTTTTATCCACTTCCGTGGAGGCTGCTCCTGCCAGCCCAAGGACATTCCGCGCAAATTCAACGCATGCCGTTTGCATCCCCAGGCAAATACCAAAAAACGGCACATCATTTTCGCGTGCATAACGAATTGCCAGCAACTTGCCTTCGATGCCACGTTCGCCAAACCCGGGTGCAACCAAAATTCCGTGCAACGATTCCAGCACTTTACTCACATCTTTATAATTCCCTTCAAGGTCTTCTGCATGTACAGGCACAACATTCACCTTGCATTCATTGACGGCGCCCGCATGTACAAATGCTTCGTAAATTGACTTATAGGCATCGGGCAGCTCATTGTATTTGCCAATCAGGCCAATGGATATTTCGTGCATCGGGTTTTTCAACTTGCCCAAAAAGGCCTTCCAGGAATTCAGATTGGGCTCCCGGCGGTCGCTGAGATGGAGTTTGGAAATCACCACGGCATCCAGCCGTTCCTTAAGGAGCAAAAGTGGCACGTCATAAATGCTGTCGGCATCCAAAGCCTCGATGACCGACGACATTTCCACATTGCAAAATAAGGCAAGCTTGCGCCGGATTTCAGGCCCCAAATGGTGTTCTGTGCGGCAGGCAAGAATATCCGGTTGTACGCCTAAGCTGAGCAATTCTTTTACCGAGTGCTGAGTGGGTTTAGTCTTGAGTTCCTTGGCCGCACGAAGGTAAGGTACCAGGGTAAGGTGGATGACCAGGCAATTGTCGCGCCCAAGTTCCCAGCGTAATTGGCGAACCGATTCGACATACGGTAGCGATTCAATATCGCCTACTGTTCCACCCAGTTCCGTGATCACAATTTCATTATTACCGGTTTGCCCCAGGAGCAGCATCCGGCGTTTTATCTCATCCGTGATATGTGGAATTACCTGAACTGTTTTGCCGAGATAATCCCCTGCACGTTCCTTGTTAATCACTGTTTGGTAAACCGCACCTGTGGTTACGTTATTCGCCTTCGACATGGGCGTATTCAGGAACCGCTCGTAGTGGCCCAGATCCAGGTCCGTTTCGGCGCCGTCATCGGTAACGTAGCACTCCCCGTGTTCATACGGATTTAGCGTGCCGGGATCGACATTGATGTATGGATCAAACTTTTGAATTGTTACTGAAAATCCGCGTGCCTGGAGTAATTTGGCCAGTGAAGCACAAAGAATACCTTTTCCGAGCGAAGAGGTAACGCCGCCCGTAACAAAGATGTATTTCGTCATTGTAGGTTCGATTTGTTACGGGATACAAAGGTAGGCACGCCAACTTAGAGCTTTGGTATGCTTACCGGGTTTTGTAAAAACAAGTTCACACTACTGCTGTTTTACTGCCATGCAAACTGTCCGGTTTGAGGATTTGGGACGCCTTTCGTTTCAGGAAGCCTGGGATTACCAGACTTGTCTGCACCGCATGTTGGTAGACAATAAATTGAAAAACAGGCAACAACCGGCAGGTTCATACACACAGGAACATGCTTTTTTACTGGTTGAACATCCGCATGTGTACACCTTGGGCAAAAGCGGCTCGCTGGAAAATTTACTGCTTAGTGCGCAGGAATTACATACCCGGCAAATCGACTATTTTCCGATCAACCGCGGCGGCGACATCACCTATCATGGCCCCGGGCAGGTAGTGGGCTATCCGATTCTTGATCTGGAGTGCTTTTTTTATGTCCTGTTATGTTCGGAATATTGAAGAGGTAATCATTCGTACTCTGGCGGATTTTGACGTGGAAGCAATCCGGATCAAAGATTACACCGGAGTTTGGTGCCCGCCAAAAACCGGGGCAAAGGTTCCAACCGGTGAAACAAATTTTTGGAATAAATACCGCAAAATTTGTGCAATTGGAGTACACTTGAGCCGGTGGGTGACCTTGCACGGATTTGCCCTGAATGTGGATACTGACCTGAACTATTTTAATTTTATTGTGCCTTGCGGTATTGCCGATGCAGACAAAACGGTAAGTTCAATTGCGCGCGAAGTTGGCCGCCAAGTGCCTATGCGTGCCGTACAGGAAAAATTAAAAGTCCATTTTTGCGAAGTTTTCCAATGCAAACTTTCTGAGTGATGATAAAAGACATTCCAGTTTTAAAGGTAGAGAACCTGGCAGTGGCCATAGCCCCCCGCTTATCGCATGAAACGGATCATGAATTGTTTTGGGACAGTTACCTGCTCAATTTAAAGGATAAACCTATTTTCTCTGTGTTGGTAAATGCCAATGGCTACGGCATGTTGGATGGGGAGCAACGACGCACCTCTACCTTGCGTTATTTTTGGGAACAAATCGGGCCGATGAGTGCCGTAAAAATCGAACCGGTACAAAAAACTGTATTGGGGTTGGCGAATGAATACTGGGTCAGTTTTTCCTTTAACAACTATTTGTACGACAAAAAATATGTGTTTGTAGCAGGCAGCCTGGAAGAAATGCATTTTACAGACATCCCGCTAATAAACCGGCGTGGCGTTTTGATCCGGTAGCCGGCATATGAACTTCGACAGCGCCGCCAACGTACTTTTTATTTCAACAACCAAAATTCTATGGCACTTTCGCTATTTGAACGCAAAGTGGACCCGGTACGACAGGCTGTGCCGTTCTTTGGGGCCACGCTAATCATTATGTTGTTCACGCTGCTGCTTGACCAAACCGGCTGGTATGAACGGGACCGGTTATTCCCTTGGTCGGTAGCCACTGCATTTCTATTATTATTTGCTGTGTTCAACAGCCTGATGAGTCTTAACGCGGACAGTTTCATGCAATATTGGGGGCGCTCCGTGTATAGTTTTATGGGTTTGGCGTTAGCCAATGGCCTGGTTGCCTGGCTTTTTTCGGGCCTTACCATTGGCCAGGCACAATCGTACCGGTGGATTTACATCGTGGTAACCATTGGATTTGTGGTATTTCTGACGATGGTCAACCTGATGCGAAAAATTATCCAGTTTGCTGAAAAAGAAGAATGGAATCAGCCGCGACGGCGGCGGTAATATTAACCGGATATTGTTTCCAACAAAAACAAAAACATGAAATACATACTCATCTTTCTAAGCCTTTCGGCTTGCCAATTTTCCACTAAGAACGAAACGCCCGCTGCAGAAAGCCGTGTTTCAACGGAAACGAAAGTGCCGGCAGACACTATCGTTCCGGCAAAATACGACGCCAATAAGCGCCTGATACGCCTGACAAAATCGGACGCGGATTGGAAACAGGTATTGTCAAAAACAGAATACTACGTGCTGCGCGAAGAAGGTACCGAGCGCGCCTTCACCGGCGACCTATTGAAAAACCACGAAACCGGCACCTACACCTGCCGGGGCTGTGGATTGCCGTTGTTTGCCTCCGACACAAAATTCAACTCCGGAACCGGCTGGCCTTCATTCTGGAAGCCGATCAATGCCGACTTTGTAGCCGAAATTCAGGACCGAAGCCATGGCATGGTACGTACGGAAGTTGAATGTGCCCGTTGCGGCGGCCATCTGGGTCACGTTTTTGAAGATGGACCCAAACCTACCGGATTGCGGTATTGCATCAATTCGGTGTCGTTGGATTTTGTACAAGAACAGTAACCGGATTCGGCATCCCACGCCGTTTTAATGCAAAGAATAAAGTAAAGGGGCGCAACCTGATCGGATGCGCCCCTTCGTATTTCTGAAAAATCGTCGGCAACAGGAATTACATCATGTCCATGCCGCCCATGCCCGGGTGGCCATGTCCGGCGCCATTCATGCCGGCTTTCGGTTCCGGTTTGTCGTTGATCACGCATTCCGTCATCAGGATCAGACCTGCAATGGAGCCTGCATTTTCAAGGGCAACCCGCGTAACTTTGGTCGGGTCGATGATACCTGCTTTTTTCAGATCCTGGTATTCATCCGTACGGGCATTGTAGCCAAAGGCATCTTTGTTGTCCAATACTTTATGGAAAACAATGGAGCCGTCGACGCCGGCATTTTCGGCAATAACGCGAATTGGCGCTTCGAGGGCTTTGCGCACAATGCCGATCCCGATTTTTTCGTCGTCGTTGGCACCTTTCGCTTTATCCAGGCTGCTGATGGCGCGCACCAGTGCAACACCGCCGCCCGCTACGATGCCTTCCTCAATGGCAGCACGTGTAGCGTGCAGGGCATCGTCTACGCGATCTTTCTTTTCTTTCATTTCCACTTCCGTGGCAGCGCCAACATACAAAACGGCTACCCCGCCTGCCAGTTTGGCAAGGCGTTCCTGCAGTTTTTCTTTGTCGTAGTCGCTCGTCGTGGTTTCGATTTGCTGTTTGATCTGGTTGATACGTGCCTGAATGGCGTCGTTTTTGCCTTTGCCGCCAACGATGGTCGTGTTGTCTTTGTCAACGGTGACACGTTCGCAAGAGCCCAATTGGCTCAGCTCAACGTTTTCGAGTTTGTAACCTTGTTCTTCGCTGATCACGGTACCGCCGGTCAGGATGGCGATATCTTCCAGCATAGCTTTGCGGCGATCGCCAAAACCCGGTGCTTTTACGGCAATCACTTTCAGGCCTGCACGCAAACGGTTAACCACCAGCACACCCAGGGCCTGGCTTTCAACGTCTTCAGCAATCATGAGCAAGGGACGGCTGGTTTGCATGGTTTTTTCCAGCACCGGAACCAGGTCCTGCATATTGCTGATCTTTTTGTCGGTGATCAACAGGTACGGGTTTTCGTACTCGGAGATCATTTTATCCGCATCAGTAATAAAGTAAGGGCTGAGGTAGCCGCGGTCGAATTGCATACCAATTACCTCTTCAACATAGGTGTCGGTACCTTTGGCTTCTTCCACCGTGATTACGCCGTCTTTCGACACGCGCTTCATGGCGTCGGCGATCAGTTTGCCGATCGTATCGTCGTTGTTGGCGGAAATAGCGGCTACCTGTTCGATTTTGCTGAAATCGTCGCCAATTTCTTCGGTTTGCTTTTTCAAGGCATCTACAACCACTTTAACTGCTTTGTCGATACCGCGTTTCAGATCCATCGGATTGGAACCGGCAGCCACGCTTTTCAGGCCTGCTGTAACCATGGCTTGTGCCAGCACAGTTGCCGTGGTTGTGCCATCGCCGGCAATATCAGCCGTTTTGCTGGCTACTTCCTTGACCATTTGGGCGCCCATGTTGGACACGGGGTCGGAGAGCTCGATTTCTTTGGCAACGGTGACACCGTCTTTTGTGATTGCCGGAGCGCCGAAGGATTTCTGGATGACCACGTTGCGGCCTTTCGGACCCAGGGTAACTTTAACGGCATTGGACAGCGCGTCGATTCCTTCCTTGAGTTTTTCGCGCGCTTCGGTATCGAAGCTAATCTGTTTTACAGACATATTTCTCAGTTTTGAGTTTAAAAATTAGAAAAATGGAATTGGGAACGGGTGGTTGAACTTAGGGGTTAAACAACGCAAAGGATGTCTTCTTCGCGCATGATCAGGTAATCATCACCCTCATAATGAATCTCCTGGCCGGAATATTTGCCATAGAGCACCATATCTCCGACCTGCACGGTCATCAGGTTGCCGTCTTTACCCGGGCCGACAGCGATCACCTCGCCACGTTGAGGTTTTTCCTTTGCTGTGTCCGGAATGATCAAGCCGCCCTTGGTCTTCTCGTCGGCAGGTGCCGGTTTAATAATCACACGGTCTGCGATTGGTTTCATACGTCTGACTTATTTTTATTTTGGTTAACAACGTTATAGCGAATAGTACAAAATAATATTCGGATGCCTTGAGGGTATCAGACTTCGTGCCAAGCCCTATTTACTGCCATTTTTGCAGCCGATGCCGAAAATTCACCGTCAGGCTGTCATCACCTGACAGTTCTGGCAGCTGCACCATTATTTGCTGAAACCAGACCATTTTCTAATTGCCGTGTTGGTTTTTGGAAGTACGCTGTTTGATCGGTTTAAAATGTAGTAATATTGCGCCCTGATTCATGACTTTGCGAGCTTACTTTTGCCGCTTTGAACAACACAACATTCATAAACGCCATTTATCCACAACGAGCTTCATCTGACCAACTTTACGCATGGGGAGACCGATAGACATTATTTGTGCCGGGGAATTACTGGTGGATTTTGCCACTGCTGAGTTTGCACAAACGCCCGACGAAGCCACGCTGTTCCGGCGCATTCCGGGCGGCAGCCCTGCCAATTTGAGCATGAACATGGCCCGCCTGGGCGGCAAAGCCATGCTGGCAGCCACCGTTGGCAACGACGACATGGGTACGGTGCTGAAAAATTATGTGGCACGGCTGGGCGTCGACGTATCCTGCGTCGCACAGGTGGATGAACCAACCACGCTTTTTCTCGAAATGCGCACCGCCACCGGTACCAGTTTGCAGACTTACCGGACGGCGGATTATACCATGTCGATCCGGCAGTTCCCCTACAACCAATTCGAGAATATTTCCCTGTTTTATACTACCTGTTTTGCCCTGAGTAAAAATCCGGCTCAACACGTTATTTTGGAAGCTGCGGAAAAGGCGCACCGGGCAGGTGTGCAACTAAGCCTGGATGCCAATTTTTCAGAAAAAATATGGCCCGAGCGGCGGGAAGCTCAGCGCGTCGTCGCCGAATACTGCCGCATGGGCGCCGTACTCAAAATCAGCGATACGGATTGCTTCAGCCTTTACGGAGAAGACAAATCAGCGCCGGAAGCCATTCTGGAACAATTTCTGAAAATGGGCGCCAGCGAAATTTGCTATACCCTGGGCGCCAACGGCTGCTGGGTGGCTGATTCCAAAAATCAGCATTTTGTACCTGCCCGCCCGGTGGAAATGAAAGACCCCATCGGCGCCGGCGATGCTTTCTGGGCGGGATATCTGACGGCATATTTAGACGGCAAATCGCTGGAAGAACGAGCCATGGCAGGCCGGAGACTGGCAGAGGTAAAAATCGGTAACTTTGGCCCGCTGGCCGACAAGATTGACCGGAATCTCCTCTACTCCGATATGCATGCATGAATGACGCCTACCAATTTAATTCCGTCATAGAAAAATTTAACTCCCGGCTCTGGACCTACCACCTGAAAGTTCCGGGCGCAATTGCCGCTGTTTTCAAAGAAAACAATGCCGGACGCGTGGTTTGTACGCTCAACGGCGACGCGACTTTCCAATGCGCGATCATGCCCTGGAGCGGGGGCATTTTTTTTATAAACATCAATAAAAAACTGCGGGACAAACTCGGCTTAACCATTGGCAGCCCCGTACAGGTGGAACTTCGAAAAGACGAAAGCCAATATGGCTTGCCGATGCCGGAGGAACTTGAAGAGATGCTGAACCAGGATGAGCAAGGCAATGCTGTTTTCCAGGCACTCACCCCCGGGAAAAAGCGTACGCTGCTACACTTTATCGGCTCGGTAAAAAATCCCGAACTCCGCCTGCACCGCGCAGTTTTAGTGGTTGAGCATCTCAAGGAAAACAAAGGCAAGATCGATTACAAGTACCTGTATGCCAATCTGAAGCCGTAGTAGGGTCAACCGGCCAAAAATAAAGCCCGTTTGTGGCGCGTCATTTCTTGCAAATCCGGGAAAAACACCTTGAAATCTTCGGAGAACTGTTCCATATGCTCAAAAAAGTAGCCGAGCAACGCCACAGTATCGATTTTCCCCAGCAAACGGCGTTCGAATTGTTGCAATACCCACTCCAGTCCTTCCCGGGTTTGATAACCGTGTAAAAAACGTCCGGCAAGCATATGCGGCAGCCGGCGCTGCAATTTCTCCGGCATTTCGGCTTTCCGGCTCTCCAGATTGGCATACGCCCAGTCGGCAAACGCATCAAAATCAACTTCTGCTACTTCCCCCCAATATTTGCAAAGCAAATGATCGTACAAAATATCCATTACCGGCGGTGCATAGCGCCCGGCAAACGGGCGGATTCGACCGACACTTTTGCGGGTAGCATCGTGATTATCGGTAAAACTATCAATCGACCGGTGTAACAAAATGCCCTGCTGGACCGGCACCGGATATTTTTCCCAGGTTCGGCCTTTTACAAAATCGCCGATAAAATTGCCCAACAGCAAATCCGAATTGGAAAAAGAAAGATAGCAATGGGCAGTGTGATTCATGCGGGCGTTTTTCTTTTCAAGAGTATACCAAATACACGGGGCGACAAACAGCGCTGGAAGGTCCAATGGATTGATTTGGTGAAATCCGTACACACAAACTTCTGAATTGTTCGCTTACCTTTGCGCCCGCTTTAGCCAAAGCTAGTGCTTTTTCAGGCAAACTAAGGTATCAGTATGACGACCCGAGTAAAAATTTGCTGCATCCGGACCCGGGAAGAAGCCCGGGAAGCCATCGCTTTCGGTGCGGCGGCCGTTGGACTTGTGGGAAATATGCCCAGTGGCCCGGGCGTAATTGCCGATTCGCAGATTGCCGACATTGCCCGGAGCATACCTCCGGGTGTTGCCAGTTTTTTGTTAACGAGTGAGACCGAAGCACCGGCCATCATCCGGCACCAGCAGCGGGTGCATACGAACACCCTGCAATTGGTAGACCGGGTGGCCCCTGAAACTTACGCTGCAATCCGTCGGCAATTGCCTGCGGTAAAAATCGTACAGGTCATTCATGTGCTGGACGAACAATCCGTCGACGAAGCACTGGCCGCGGCTGCATTTGCCGATGCCTTGCTTTTGGACAGTGGCAACCCCAATCTGGCAGTTAAAGTTTTGGGCGGAACCGGGCAAACTCATGATTGGCGTTTGAGCAAAAAAATTCGCGCCCAGGTTTCTATTCCCGTCTTTTTGGCCGGTGGCCTGACACCGGAAAATGCCCGGGCCGCCATTGAGTCCGTTGAGCCCTATGGCCTGGATATCTGCAGTGGCGTACGAACAAATGAAAACCTTGATCTGAAAAAACTGGAAAAATTCTTTGCGGCTATCCGCGCCTGATATTCAACCTGTTAACACTATTTATCCAAAAATTCCATGGCTTTACAATGTGGCATCGTCGGTCTACCCAATGTTGGAAAATCGACGCTTTTCAATGCACTCACCAGTGGGAAGGCACTGGCAGCCAACTACCCGTTTGCAACAAAAGACCCAAACGTTGGGGTAATCACAGTGCCGGATCCGCGATTGGACAAGTTGGCTGAGCTGGTTAATCCGCAGCGTACGATTCCCACCACAGTGGAAATTGTTGACATTGCCGGTTTGATCAAGGGCGCCAGCAAAGGCGAGGGATTGGGCAACCAGTTTCTGGCAAATATTCGCGAGGTGGATGCTATCGTCCATGTGATTCGTTGCTTCGACGACGACAATGTGGTGCACGTGGATGGATCCGTGAATCCGGTGCGCGATAAAGAAATTATCGACCTGGAACTGGGTTTGAAAGACCTGGAAACTATCGAAAAACGGATCGACAAAGTAGCCCGTGCAGCAAAGGCCGGCATTAAAAGTGAAGTGCAACTGCTGGAATCGCTCAACCTGATCAAAGCCCACCTGGAAAGCGGCAAAGCGGCCCGGCTATTGCTGCCGTCACTGGATCCGGACGGGGTAAAACTGCTGACAAAAGACCTCTCGCTCCTGACCGCCAAGCCTACGCTTTATGTTTGCAACGTGGATGAAGCCGGTATGCAAGGCGGCAATGCGCATTCCGAAGCGCTGAAAGCGGCTGTTGCAAATGAAAATGCCGAAGTAATTTTGATTTGCGCGGGCATTGAGGCCCAGATCGCGGAGATGGAATCGGAAGCAGAACAGCTGGAGTTTCTCGAAATGATGGGACTGGACGTGCCGGGTAAAAATATTTTGATCCATGCGAGCTATTCCTTGCTCGACCTGATCACCTATTTTACCGCAGGTGAAAAAGAAGTGCGGGCCTGGACGGTACGCCGGGGCGCCAAGGCGCCGGAAGCAGCCGGGGTAATTCACTCCGATTTTGAAAAAGGATTCATCCGGGCCGAGGTCATAAAATACAACGACTTTTTACAATACAAGTCGGAAGCCAAAGTCAAAGAAGCTGGCAAAATGGCCGTGGAAGGGAAGGAATATGTTGTTGTAGACGGCGATATCATGCACTTCCGTTTCAACGTCTGAGCCATTTATTTTTCAGAAAAAAACTTCGTGAATTCAGCGGGTTACGCACGCCGGGCTTTTGCAAAAATGCCGAGCAGGTCGCCGAGCGTTTCCCGTAAATCTTTGCGGTTGACAACCAGGTCAAGAAAGCCACTTTCTAAAAGAAATTCGGCTGTTTGGAAGCCTTCAGGCAAATCGCGCTTGATGGTTTCGCGAATAACGCGCGGACCGGCAAAGCCGATCAGTGCCTGCGGTTCGGCCATATTTATGTCGCCAAGCATGGCATAGGATGCCGTAACACCGCCGGTTGTCGGGTCGGTCATTAAAGAAATGTAGGGAAGTTGAGCTTTGGCCAGCAAGGTTAGTTTGGCGCTGGTTTTGGCCATTTGCATAAGCGAAAATGCACTTTCCATCATTCGGGCGCCACCGGACTTGGAAATAATAAGCAGGGCCGATTTGGTTTTGATCGCCCGGTCGATAGCCAGGGAAATTTTTTCGCCAACTACCGAGCCCATAGACCCGCCGATAAACCGGAAATCCATACATGCCACCACTAGTTTATGTCCATGAACTTTACCTTCAGCAACTGCCATGGCGTCGTTGAGGCCGGTTTTGGCCATGGTATCGGTTATCCGTTGGGAATACTGCTTCAGGTCGGTAAAATTTAAAAAATCCACCGAAGCCAAATCATCGAACAGCCGTTTGTGTGCATTTTCATCAAACAAAATTTCAAAATATTCCTGCGAACCAATTTGGCTGTGGTAATCGCATTTAGGGCATTTGTACCAATTTTCCTGTAATTCCTTAGCCGTACTGGCTTCCTTACAGGATTTGCATTGGAACCATATCCCCTGAGGGACATCCTTTTTGGATTTCGTAGCGGTTGTAACCCCTTCTTTAAGTCGTTTGAACCAACTCATATGGACTGGTTTGTTAAACAGGAACTCAATCAGACTGGCAGTGTTTTCGGGTATCTTTATTTGGTGCGTTTCAGCACTGAGGGCCAAAGATAGACAGAGTTCCAAAATTTGGTAAGCATCCTGCCTATCCTGATCCAAAGATACTGAAATGGCAGAGAGGTAGCCAACGGACGTTATTTTTTTCCGGCCAATTGCAGTTTGAATTGTACGCTAACCTACCTTTGCCGGCACTGTTTATGAACTGGAAAAGCCTGTTTCCACTCCTTCGAAAAGAGTTCATTCTTGAATTCCGGCAGCGCTATGCAATAAGCGGTATTGTGCTGTATGTATTCAGCATGGTATTCGTGGTGTACATTGCCTCCATCCGGGTTTCGCCTCCGGTCTGGAATGTGTTGTTTTGGTTGATTGTGTTGTTTGCATCCATCAATGCCGTGGTAAAAAGTTTTGTCCAGGAAAGCGGCACCCGCCAACTCTACTATTATCAGCTGGCCGACCCGGTGCTGTTGGTGCTCGCCAAAATTTTGTACAACACTTTGTTATTGCTGGTGCTGAGTACGTTGGCATTCGGGGCCTATAGCCTGGTGGCCGGCAACCCCGTAAAAGATCATTTTTTATTCGCCCTGGTGGTTTTGCTGGGCAGCATGGGATTTTCCATTGCATTCACGTTTATTGCCTCCATTGCCGCCAAAGCCAACAATAGCGCCACCTTGATGGCCATTCTTAGTTTTCCGGTTATACTTCCAATATTGCTGACCCTGGTACGGCTTTCGTCCATTGCTTTAGGTTTGATCCAGGATACGGCCTACATGCGCGACATCATTAATCTACTGGCTATTGATACCATTTTGATTGCACTGACATTTGTCTTATTCCCGTACATTTGGAAGGATTGAAACAAAACGTGCACGTTTTTGCAAAAAAAAATCATGACGCCAAACCGAATTTGAACAAATACTATGTGGTGGAAAGCACTTTCAATAGTTCTGATTATTTATACCATCCTTGCCGGCATGCTCGTACCGCTCAAATCGGGCATTCAACGGACGGAACCTGCCTTTGCAAAAGCCGGGGCGGATCAAACAATTCGCTTCTACGGGTACAATACTTTCTTTCAGAAAGCCTCCGACACGCCCGTCCGGGTTTGGTTGTATTACGATGACCGACATGCCCTGGCCGCGTCGGATTTTCAGGTGCTGAACGACACCATTCTGGAGGCCCGTTTCCGTTTTCCGGGCCAACTGCCTGAAAAAAAGGAATCGGTAAGTCTGAATGCCCTGATTGACCACCCGGTTGCCGGGGCAGCGCTATTGCCGGCTGCTGTCTACCTCAGTTCAAATCCGGATTCCACAGGCAATACCGGTTTGGATAGTGCCTGGACGGCCAATCCGGTTGAGCAGTTGCATGTTCAATCGGGCTTTTCGTTTCCATACCAGAATGTAATTTATGAGAGTATCCGGAACACCTACTTTCACGTACCTATGTGGTTTGTTTTGCTATTTCTCTTCACAGCATCGGTTTGGTATAGTATTCAATATTTACGCAATCCCGAACCCGAAAACGACCGACGGGCGGCTGCCTTTGCCGAAACCGGCCTGCTGTTTGGCGCCCTGGGTTTGCCCACCGGTATGATATGGGCAAAGTACACCTGGGGGCAGCCCTGGAGCAATGACATCAAACAGCTGATGACCGCCGTTGCCCTGCTCATTTACCTGGCATATTTCATCCTGCGGCGGTCTTTTGATGAATATGAAAAAGGTGCGCGACTAGCGGCCGTTTATAATATATTTTCATTTGCCTCCCTGATCCCATTGCTGTACATTGTCCCCCGAATGTTTGCCAGCTTGCATCCGGGAGCCACCGGCAATCCGGCATTTGGCAGCCAGGATCTGGACAACACCATGCGCGCCGTTTTTTACCCGGCGATTATTGGCTGGACGTTATTCGGCTTTTGGATCGCTCAATTGCGGATACGGTACCAACGGCTCTACGATAAAGCACTGGGGCTTGACTAGTTTTTCCCAATAAACTGGAATGTTCAACACCGTTACGACGACCGAAACATGAAAATTTATCACAGCCGAATAATTATTACATTCATTTTATTGCTGGCAATATCTTTGCCCGCCGTTTATGCTGAAGGCAACCGCGATTTCATGCGAGAAACCGGAAAAATCAATGTAGTGGTAGCCGTTATATTATTGATTTTCCTGGGAATTGTCTGGTATCTCATTCGCCTTGAGCGAAAGCTAACCAAATTAGAGCACCAAACAAAAGACGATTAATGAGTGCAAAAATCAGTTTCTTCAAAAGCGTAGAACAATACGTTGACAAAGCCGCCAGCTATACCGATATACCGCGTGGACTGGTCGAGCAAATCCGGGTATGCAACCTTGTACTTCAAATCCGCTTTCCGATTCGGGTAGGCGACGACTACCAGGTAATTGAAGCATACCGCGTTCAGCATAGTCACCACCGGCTTCCGACCAAAGGCGGAATTCGCTATGCCGAATCTGTTGATCAGGATGAAGTGATGGCACTGGCCTCCCTGATGACCTACAAATGTGCCCTGGTAGACGTCCCGTTTGGCGGCGCCAAAGGAGGCATCCGGATCAACCCCGCAAATTACACCGTTGAACAATTGCAAAATATCACGCGTCGGTATACCACGGAGCTGATCAAGAAAAACTTTATCGGCCCGGGTATTGACGTCCCTGCCCCGGACTATGGCACTGGCCCACGTGAAATGGCCTGGATTCTCGACACCTACCAGGCTTTCCGGCATGGCGAAATCGACTCCATTGGCTGTGTCACCGGCAAACCGGTAACGCAAAATGGTATTCGCGGGCGTGCCGAAGCTACCGGCAGAGGGGTGTTTTACGGTATCCGGGAATGTATGTCGCATGCGGATGACATGAAAAAACTCGGACTTTCGCCGGGTATCGCAGGCAAAACAATCGTGGTGCAGGGGCTCGGAAATGTTGGTTATAATGCCGCCATTATCAGCCAACTGGAAGGCGATGCTAAAATAATCGGTATTGCCGAACGCGAAGGATCGATCCATGATCCCAAAGGCATCGACATAGACAAACTGATGGCATTCCGGAAAGAAACGGGTTCGATCATTGGCTACCCGGGTTCCACCCACATCGGCGGGCCATCCGCAGCACTGGAGCTGGAATGCGATATTTTGATTCCCGCGGCTTTGGAAAATCAGATTACGATCGACAATGCCGAACGGATCAAAGCAAAAATCATAGCCGAAGCAGCCAATGGACCGATCACTGCCTATGCCGACCCCATTCTGTTAAAAAAAGGCATACTGATCCTTCCCGATTTTTACATCAATGCTGGCGGGGTAACCGTATCTTATTTTGAATGGTTGAAAAACCTGTCGCACCACCGTTTTGGCCGTATACAAAACCGCTTTCAACACAATGCCTTTGAAGGCATACTCAACAAAGTGGAGGAAATGACGGGCAAACAAATCACCAAGCGCGACCGCGACTTCCTGACTCGTGGCGGAACCGAACTCGAACTGGTCAACTCCGGCCTGGAAGATACCATGATCACTTCCTACCAACAAATCCGGGAAACCTTTTTACAAAACAACAAGATTCCGGATATCCGTACTGCAGCATTTGTAAGTTCGATGAACAAAATTGCAAGCGACTATATTTCGATGGGCATTTTCCCTTAACGGAAAGAAGAAATACAGGCAACAAGGCTGAATCAACAGAATTTGTTTGGCAGAATTTTCTGCCCACCCTGTTGGTTCAGCCTTTTTTCATTTCTACATCCAAACAAGCGTTTTTCAGCAAATTTTTTTTTGCAAGCGGGATAAAAAAGCGCTGAACAAACAAATATTATCACATTCACTCCAGAAAATCGCCGCATTTTCAAAATTTACAAAGGCTTTTTTAAAAATTTCTTGCACATAATTTTTTGTCACAGTACCTTTGTGGAACATTTAAGCATCAAAATAAAATTTCATAACGCCTTAGCATTATGTCGGAGAAATTAGATAAAATAGACTTGAAAATCCTGAAAATCCTGCAGGAAAACAGCAAGATCACCAACCTCGATCTGTCGAAAAAAATTGGCCTCTCCCCTGCCCCAACGCTGGAGCGTGTAAAGAAACTGGAACAAAGCGATATAATTCAAAGCTACCATGCCCAGGTGAATCCACAAATGATGGGTCTGAATGTAAAAACATTCGTTTTGGTATCGCTTGCATGGAAGCGGGAAAATGCCCTGAACAACTTCCTGGAAAAAATCACCCAGATCGACGAAATTACGGAATGTTACATCATCACGGGTGAAGCCGACTTTTTGATGAAAATTGTGTGCCGGGATATCCCAACATACGAACAGCTGCTGTTCAAAACCCTTAGCCAAATTGAAGAAATTGAACGCCTGAAAACCCTTATGACCTTATCAACCGTGAAGGATTCTAAAATTCTGCCGTATAACTACGACGAAAAATAAACCTACATTTTGCCTGTATTAAAGGACAAGCCCCTGGAGTCTCACAGATTCCAGGGGCTTGTGTATTTTTTAAATGCCGTTGGGATGTTATTGAGCAAGAATATGCGCCATGCGCAACAAATCTTTATTAAAGGGTTTAGTTTTAGAAATTGCTTCTTTAAACGGCGTGTATTGGGTGTTGTTATTTTTTATGCCTACCATAATTCCCCTGTTCCCCTGGAGCAAAGCCTCCACCGCGCTAAAGCCCAAAATACTGGATAATACCCGGTCAAAGGAAGAAGGTGAACCGCCACGTTGCAGGTGTCCGATGACCGTAACTTTTATATCATCGAACACATCAACCTGGTCTTCTACATGCTTTGCGATATCGTATACGGTCCCCATACGATTCCCTTCCGCCACAATGACGATGCTAAACAGTTTAGCACGCCTGGCACCACGTTTCAGCAGTTTGATCAAATCGCTGATATCGGATTCCTCCTCCGGGATGAGCACGCCGCCTGCGCCGCCGGAAATAGCCGTGTGCAAAGCAATATATCCGGAATGCCGGCCCATAACTTCAACAAAAAACAGCCGGTTGTGGGAATCGGCTGTATCGCGAATTTTGTCGACAGCCTGAACAGCCGTATTCACGGCGGTGTCGAAGCCGATGGTGAAATCGGTCCCAAACAGATCATTATCGATCGTACCGGGAATGCCGACAATCGGTATTTCCGGAAATTCCTTGGAAAAGTGTAGTGCACCGGTGAAGGTCCCGTTACCGCCGATAGCAACCAGGGCATCGATATCGTTATAAATCAGATTTTCATGGGCTTGCTTACGCCCTTCCGGTGTCAGAAATCGTTGGCTACGGGCTGTTTTCAGTATCGTACCACCACGATGAATAATATTGCTGACATCAGTGGTTTCAAGACGTTTGATATTTCCATCAATCATTCCTTCATATCCACGGAGGATACCGTAAACATGCAAATCGTTATTCAGTGCATTGCGCACCACGGCGCGAATGGCTGCATTCATCCCGGGTGCATCACCGCCGGATGTAAATACTGCTATACGTTTTATTTCTTTCATATGTGGCTTAAATATTAAAACTTATTCCGAAATGCGCATGGGCCCTACATGAAATTCTGCCAGCGCATAAATCGGCTTACGAAGAATCTCGCCCACGTGCAGGTTGCGCGCGCTCAGACAGGCTGAAAGGATATCCTGGAAATGATAGGCAATTGAGCCTACAAAATGTACCGGAACCTGCTGGTACCCGGTATATTTTCCAACGTGCCGATCCAGAAATTCATTAAAAGAATTTGTTACCATTTTTTGAATCAACGGATGCTGCAAATGCTTACCCAAGAACTGTGTAAACGATGCCAAATAGGCATTTGCCCCTTTTTCATAAATACGGTTTTTAATTGCCGAAGCGCCTTCCGGATAATCGGCAACAAAGGCAGCATTCAAATCTGCAGGAAGTTCGCGATAGTACCAGGCCCGAAGCAATGCTTTCCCCAAATGGGTGCCGCTCCCTTCATCACCAATCAACCAACCTAAAGAAGGAACATTATCCAAAATTTTACTGCCGTCATAGTAACAACTGTTCGATCCAGTACCCAAAATGCAGGCGATTCCTGCACTATGCTTGCATGTGGCACGCGCTGCAGCAAGCAAATCGTGCTCAACATTAATGGCCGACTTGGGGAAAATCCGGCGCAGCGCAGCAATAACAATCTCAGCCCGGCTGCTATCATGGATGCCAGTACCATAAAACCAAACCTGCTCGACGGCATTGGCCTCAACCTTTGAAACAAGCTGGGGTTTTTAGGATTTTTTCAATGTCGTCACTGGACTGAAAAAACGGGTTAAACCCCGTTGTGTTTTCCAGTTGCTGGTCCCGGCCGCCATGAATTAATAGCCAGTCACTTTTTGTTGATCCACAATCTGCAATTATTACCATGAGCGGAATTTGCTATTACTGTAAATAGTACACGAAGTTTGAAATGGTGCAAAAATAGAGTTTTCCATGACATACAGTTCGCAGGCCGGGAAAACTTTTAAACACATTAATTTTTACAAAACATTTTTTCTTGACTTTAATAAACTTTTTGTTTTACTTTGTGGCGCATTCCATTTTTTCAGTCCCTCACTAAAATTTTTATGCCATGGCACGTAACTATTACCACCATTCGGCAATGAACAGCAAATCCGGAGTTACCACACCCAAAGTCGATCTTCTCCAAGAATCTGTATTGTGGAAGTGCATTATTCTTGCCGCACTTACCTATATGGTATGGAGTGACAAACTTTCCATTGTACTCGACTTTAACCCACCAGTTTCACAGGAAAAAACCATCATTCAAGGCAGTGAAAAGGTCAAAGCATCTTTGTTTACCCAACAAGATCGACCATCCCGGCCGGAGCGAAAGTCGGCAGTATATTCGGGCCTTGTATTGCCGTCTAAAGCCAAAGGACTCGGTGTATTTGTCATGGATCCAGGTTTCGCCGAGCGCAATGCGATTGACCCGGCAGTACGTACAGCGGCAATCAGCCAATGTCGGGATTATGTAGCGCGTTTTGCCCCGGTCGCGGTTGCGGAAATGCAAAAGTTTGGGATTCCGGCCAGTATCATTCTAGCTCAGGGCCTCCTCGAAAGTAATGCCGGTAGCAGCAACCTTGCTCAAAACACCAACAATCATTTCGGGATCAAATGCTTTTCAAACCGCTGCAAAAAAGGGCACTGTATCAATTTTGCCGACGAGTCGCACAAGGACTTCTTTGTTCGGTATGAAAATGTGTGGAGCAGTTACCGCAGTCACAGCAAATTTTTGAAAAACAGCAGACGCTATTCACATCTGTTCAAACTCGCTTCAACAGACTACCGGGGCTGGGCAAATGGTTTGGCAAAAGCCGGGTATGCGACGGATAAAAATTATGCTGAAAAGTTGCTTGCGCTCATCCAGAACCTCCATCTGTACAAATATGACAACCAATAGCCCTTGTTGGAAAAAACGCTGATCAGCCAGTGTGTTGGCGTTTTCCTGCCGGGTAAAAAATCGCCCTCGGTTTTGTCTCAGGCGGTTCCGCCTTTCCTGCTCTAAACAAAAAAAGCCCTTCTCCTTAGGTAGCTCTGGAGAAGGGCTTTTTAATCGGGTATTTTTAACCTGCGGATTCCAAAGGAGGAAGTTCGCTAGCCGCACCACCTGTTCCTACCATAAGAACAGCAACAATACAAAGCACCAGCAAAGCTGCTGCAAGCACCCAGGTGGCCTTTTCAATAAAATCAGTTGAACGGGCAGCGCCAAATAGTTGTTGTGCCTGTCCACCAAAAGTCGGGTCAATACCGCCGCCTTTGGGATTCTGGACCAAAATCGCTGCCATGAGTAGTATACTGACCAAGGCAATAAAAACCGCTAAAGTGGGTAACATTGTGTCTATTTTTTTAATTTGTCAATTTCGGCGGCAAAGTACGCGCTTTTATCTGGAAACGCCAAACTAAGCCGCTCGTACATATCAATGGCTTTCTCGGTGTACCCCTGGTCAACGTACAATTTTGCCAGGGTTTCTGAAATAATTGATTTACTCTCGGTTACGCTTTTTTCTGCAAGCATTTGCGGCGTCAGGGCTTCGACTTTATCCTGGTTCTGGAATTCCGAATCCTCCGAACCGTTTTTCTGCACCGGTACTGGTTCAGGGTCAACGTTTCGCTTTTCAGCAGAAGTTCTAGCCTCAGAAACCAATGCCGGTGGGTTAAATCGGCTAATCCAGACATTAAAACTGGGCATTTGTTCTACCGGTGATTTAGTATGGAGAGAGCCTGAACCTTCCTCAGGCAAACTTTCAGGTCGGGAAAAATCCAATGAAGGTTTCTGTACAGGGTCATCAGTTTCTGCCAACACTGTAGAAAAATCAACTGCCATTGCATTGCTGGCCTCGGCAGTCTTTTGCGACGGTTTGGGAACAGGGCCCAGAATTTCCAGCTGTTGTTGAACATCCGCAATTGGCTTCAATTCTAATACTTCTTCCTTTTCATCTACTACTACAGTCTGAGGCACCAGTTTCATTGGTGCCATTAAGGTGAAAAGACAGGTCCGGTCCAGACTATATGCAGATGCGGTAGCAAGATTTCGGGTAAAATCTGGGTGATGGTCCTGGCCCGCTTTTAATGCGAGCAGGTAGCGTAAATTGTGTGCATACGGGTACGTCAGGGCAAGTGTCTTCAGCTCTTCGTAAGAGATCGTTGCCAGTAACTCCGGGTTATTCAACAATTTTAAAAACCGCTCCTGAGTCATCGTGCCAGAACGTTGCTAATCAATAAATTACCAGTTATTAAACGCCGCATTAAAAATATCTTCCAGCAGCTGGGTGCTGATCTCGCCGATCAACCTATCCTGTTCTGAAAGCAAATCGGCTTCATTCGAAAACTCCGCGAAATGGCTAAAACTACGCTCGCTCACCCATCCTCCTGCCGCGCCTTCCTTATTGACGGTATAGTTAATTTGAAACCGGATTTCCAAACGGTTCAAGGCAACTGTTTCACCGGGCTTAGGCGCTACCGGAACAACCCGGTAATCTACCACCCGTCCGGTAAATTCGGCGTCAGGTGCATTTGAATTCAAAAGCAGCGGAGTCTCTGTGCGCACCTTATCTTTCAAAAGTTCAGTAAAATTTACCGCCAGGGTTGGCGGGGCATTGGATGCTGCATTGTCAAAGTTACGCACAAAAAACGTTTTGATATTAGGGTCGATTGAAATGCCTTTGAAAGAATAACAGCTGTTAAAAAGCAGCAGCATTGCAAACAATTTGACACAAAAGCGAATCCTAAAGAGCATAATGCAGATTTTATTGGGAAAACGAAAATTCATGCAAAGTTGATGCCTCAAGACTTTGTCCCTTTTCCTACAAGATTCGGTATCAACGCCCAAACCCTCAATTATTCCCATTCAATTGTAGCAGGTGGTTTGGTGCTAATATCGAATACCACCCGATTAACCCCCCGCACCTGGTTAATTATTTCACTGGAAACATCGGCCAGAAAATCATACGGCAACCGGCTCCACTCTGCCGTCATTCCATCGGTGCTGTTGACCGCACGCAACGCAACCGTTTGCTCGTAGGTGCGTTCATCACCCATCACACCTACGGATTGAATTGGTAACAGAATTGTACCTGCTTGCCAAACCTGGTCATACAGCCCGGTTTGTCGAAGTTTGTTTATGTAAATGGCGTCAGCTTCCTGCAACATCCGAACTTTTTCCGGCGAAATTTCACCTAGAATCCGAATGCCCAACCCGGGCCCGGGAAAAGGATGGCGTTTTAAAATGGCATCCGAAATCCCCAGTTCTTTGCCTACCCGCCGGACCTCATCTTTAAACAGCATTCGAAGCGGTTCAATCAATTTTAGTTTTAATTTATCCGGTAGGCCGCCCACGTTGTGATGGCTTTTTATCGTAACCGATGGGCCGTGCACACTTACCGATTCGATTACATCCGGATAGATCGTACCCTGTCCGAGCCAGTGGCATTCCGGGTGTGCATGCGATTCTTCTTCAAAAACTTCAATAAACAGCCGCCCAATCACCTTTCGTTTTTCCTCAGGGTTACTGATGCCTTTCAAAGCCTCGTAAAAGCGTTGTTTGGCATCCACGCCTTCAATGTTCAATCCCATGTGCTGGTAGGAATCCAGCACATCGGTAAATTTTTTTTCGCAACAAGCCGTTGTCTACAAAAAAACAAAACAGCTGTTCCCCAATTGCCCGGTGTAGCAACATCGCGGCCACCGTCGAATCGACGCCGCCGGAAAGTGCCATGATCACTTTT
Organism: Lewinellaceae bacterium; assembly: GCA_016716135.1. Taxonomy (GTDB): domain Bacteria; phylum Bacteroidota; class Bacteroidia; order Chitinophagales; family Saprospiraceae; genus M3007. The sequence continues at coordinate 99,842 of JADJWX010000009.1, forward strand.
TCCGACCCAATTTGTCGGCGGAGCTCCTGAATAGTTTCTTCGACAAAGTGCGCTGGCGTCCAGTCACCTGAGCACTTGCAAATATCCAGCACAAAATTTTTCAAAAATTGAAAGCCCTCCAGTGTGTGGTATACTTCAGGATGGAATTGTATACCATAAACCGGGGCCGCAAACCGGTCATCAGTGGCTCGAAAAGCAGCAATCGGGATACTTTCCGTACTGGCAAGCAATTCAAAACCATCCGGAAGCCGCAAGATCGAGTCTCCATGGCTCATCCACACCTGGGAATTCACCGACGCTTCAGCGAAAAAAGGATCGGTATTCGTTTTTTGCAACAAGGTCGCCTTCCCGTACTCCCGTTTTTCCGAACGTGCAACTTCTCCGCCGTAATGATCAGCCAACAGTTGGGCGCCATAACAGATACCCAACAAAGGCACTTTCCCGACGAGCAAATCAAGATCAAGGCGCAAAGCATCCGGCTGCTTAACGGAGAACGGACTCCCGGAAAGAATCACCCCTTTTATGTCGGGGTGCATCGGCGGTACTTTGTTGAAGGGGATGATTTCACAATAAACATTCATCTCCCGAACCCGCCTGGCAATTAATTGCGTGTATTGGGAGCCAAAATCAAGAATCAGTATCTTTTCCATGCCAAATTTTGAAGGGCACAAAGGTAGGAAATTAAGTAGTCCCCGATTAAAAATTAAAGTTATTTGGTTAGATCATTCCTAATAGCGTACCTTTGCGCGCTCGAAAAGCCCGGCGTTATTTTCCAATAAGAAACCGGGCGAGATTCTATCTCTTAACTAAATTTTCGCTTACCATGGCAGTTAAACTGCGTCTCCAACGGAAAGGCCGTAAAAAGGCCCCGTTTTACCACATTGTCGCCGCCGATGCGCGTGCTCCGCGCGATGGCCGTTACATCGAAAAAATCGGTACGTACAACCCCCTCACTATTCCTGCCACCATCATGCTTGAGCGTGAACGGGCATACGATTGGCTGATGAAAGGCGCCCAACCAACCGACACCGTCCGGGCTATTTTGCGCTTTAAAGGTGTTTTGTACCAAAAACACCTGGCACAAGGTGTCCAAAAAGGCGCCCTCACGGAAGAACAGGCCGCTGCGAAACTCAACGCGTGGATTGAAGCCAAAGAAGGCCGGATTGAAAAACGCCGGGAAGCTACCGCAGAACAGAAGCGTCAGTTCCTTGCTGCTGTGGACGGAACACCCAAGGCAAAGGCAAAACCGGTAGAAGAAAAAGCAGCACCTGCCCCGGCTGAAGACAGCGCACCTGCCGCTGAGGAAGAAGTTAAAACTGAAACTGCCGAAACACCAGCCGCTGAAGTATCAACAACTTCGGAGGCAGTAGAAGCCGAGGCCACAGCAACTGCCGGGGAAGCCACCGCCGAAGAGGAACAACCGGCTACTCCGGAGGAGACTCCGGCCGCCGAAGAAGCCCCTGCAGCCGAGGAAGAAAAAACAGCAGAATAAGTTGAACTACGGCGAGAGTTTTTACTTTTGCCTGATAAATACGGGTTTCAATAAGACCTGGTAAAGCCTCTGGTTGCTTTACCAGGTCTTTTTTCAAGACCAAACTCTCCAAACGACTAATTGTACATTTTTTCATCAAGTACTGACAAGCCATGCAACCCTTAGACAAAAAATATCAGGACCGGCTGGAGGCCATTAGCAAGGCCATCCAGGAATCTCCCGCACTCGCACAGTATCTGGACGAGGAAGAAGAAGAGTATTACAACGAACTCCGTCAGGAGTTCGAGCCCATGCTTTCCGATATCCACCATGAAATTGCGGCCGATGCCCCGCTCCAGTTGATTACCATCGAAAAACAGCTGCTCGATCCGGTTTTTGAAGGCCTCTATCTTCCCAGAGTATTGGGCTATGCCGTTTTACGTGGAGAAATCAACGACCAATACCGTTACGTGCGGCCGAATGATCATTTTAAAGAGATCTTGCTGGCTATTTGTCAAAGTGTACAGTTTGACCAGTTAAAAAAACGTATCGGTCAGAGCATACAGGTTGGCTTTGCTTTAAGCAGCGATATCTGGATCACTAATCTGATGAGCCAGGTTGAAAACAAACGCATCCGTTATTTCCTGTTGCAACAAAAAAATGACCGCTTCCGCGACTTGAAAGATCGGGTTGAACTTTACCAACGCTATTCCAATCAGTTCAGAAATGAACTGTATTACGCTGCCGACTTTCCTAAAAGCCTGGGGGAAATGAAGGCCAATTTTTCGGCCTTGCGGCAGTTCCTCCTGAAACGGTTTGAAGTTGGTGGCGATAACACCAGCTTGAAAGAGCAGATCAAATCATTTCTCGATACCAAAGATTTTCAGAATACGGACGAATACTGCGAAATGCTTTGCCTGTTTGGAAACTTCATGAATCTGGACGAGAAGGAACAAGCATCTTTTCGGACACATTTTGCCCGGGAGCGGAAATCATTCACAGACTTTGGGAGCAAATACCTGAATTTTTTGATAACGCTCTACCGGGCAAACCCGCAAATGGGCGCGGAACATGACGGCAGGCTGGTCCGCATGGTTGATCTTACCATTGCTGACCGAATCTCCGATTATTACCGCATAGCGGAAAAAGTACACAGCCTGGGCTATGTACACCCCGATGCTATCGAAGCCGTTCAGGACTTTTACAATAACCATAAGGGGCTTTCCATTGAAAGCAAATGCCTTCGTCAGCTTATACTGAATTATTTTGGGCGGCTGATCAATGGCCTTTCCGAACAGGAGTATGCCGATTACTTCGAACTCACCAAGATTTTCAGTGTGTACATGAAAATATTTGGGAATCAACAATTTAACCAATCGGTGAAAAAGTTTTCGATGGCCTACGTCCGGAAATTGCTCCGAGTATACATTGATAAGCGTGCCAAAGACTATCAGGACATCAAGAAATTCGTTTCCACGCAATTTGTGGACATGGGTTTCCTGAAAGAAAAGGAAATTGTGGAGCTATTTAAAACCAAACGTAAAAAGCGGAAACCTACCGAAAGTTAGAAACTTCTGCCACAGGTTAGTCGCAAACAAACGAGGGGCCGGCAGCGTCAATCGAGATTTTTTATTCAATTGTCGATGCGCTGAAATTTCCACACATGCACCTGGTATCTTCACCGCCGGCCTGCATAAACCAGCCAGGAATACAGTTTCCAAAATTCAAACTTCATTTTTTATATGTCGGTACTCTTGTTTCTGATCGTGCTTTACGTTTTGCTCAGCCTGAGCATGATGAAATTGTTTGAAAAGGCCGGCATTCCTGCTTGGAAAGCACTCGTGCCCGGGTTGGCGGCCATGGAATGGGCAAAAATGGTGGGCCATCGTTCACCCTGGTATGCCTTGTGGCTTCTGTTTCCAATCGTCAATTTCTTTATTTACGCCAGCCTGTGTATCGACATGGTTCGGTCTTTCGGAAAACACAGTTTCTGGCAAGCCGCACTTTCCGTGATTTTTGCCCCGATTCCTTTTTTCCTGATCGGCCGAAACCCGGACGATAAATACGAAGGGCCGATTTTGCAAAAAGAGCGGGAGTACCACCGGCAATACCACGAAGCGCAGGAGAAAAAAGACAAAGCCGCGTTGCGCAAACTGGAAGCGAACAACCCGTTTCAGAAATCGCAACTCCGCGAATGGAGCGAAGCCATCATTTTTGCCGTTTTCGCCGCTGCTTTTATCCGGATGTTCCTGATCGAAGCGTATGTCATTCCAACCTCTTCCATGGAAGGCACTTTAAAAGTCGGCGATTACCTGTTTGTCAGCAAAGCACATTACGGCATCCGGACACCAATGACTGTGCTCCAGTTTCCACTGATTCACAACCGGTTCAGCAGCGGAGACGGCATCCTCGCCCGGGAGTCCTACTTTGCCGAGCCTTCCCTACCCTACTACCGCTTGCCGGCACTTGAAGAAATCGATCATAACGAACCGGTGGTTTTTAATTTTCCGGCCGGCGACAGTGTCATCATCACCCCAACCCGCACCTGGGATGTTTACCAATGGCGCCGGGAGATCGAAAATCTGCGCCGTGCCAACAGGCCCACACCGCCCATGCCGGAAGTTGTAGTGCGCCCGCTCGATAAAAAAGACCATTACATTAAACGTTGTATCGGCTTGCCCGGCGACAGTCTTAAAATCATTGACGGCCAGGTTCACCTCAACAACAAAGCAATCCCCAATCCTACAAATCAGCAGTTTGCCTACTATATTAACAACAATTCAGGAAGTTTAAACCTGAAAGGGCTGGAAGTTATCGGGGTAAGCCTGAATGATTCAATCGCCTTCGAAATTCCCCCCTGAGAAATTCGCCGCTACTACAACCTGGACGCCACCCAGGTAGAAAAAGTCAAATCCTGGGGCGACGGCATTACACTCGAACGGTATAAGCCTGGCACCCGCCCCGGCTACGTTTTTCCAAATGATTTAACACAATACGCCAATTGGACGGTTGACGACTTTGGCCCAATTTTCATCCCAAAAAAAGGCGCTACGGTGGAATTGACTCCGGCAAGCTTGCCCTTTTATGAACGGATAATACGGGTATACGAGCAGAATGATTTGCTCGTCAAAAACGGCAAATACTATATCAATGGCCAGGAAACAACCTCCTACACGTTCAAACAAGATTACTACTGGATGATGGGGGATAACCGGCATAATTCGGAAGACTCCCGCATCTGGGGCTACGTGCCGGAAGACCACATTGTGGGCAAACCTTTGTTCATTTGGTTTTCCACGAAAAACGGCAACATCCGCGAGGGCATCAACTGGGACCGGATTTTCCGCTCCGCCAGCAGGATGTAGCGCCTAGGGCAAAGGGCGTAGATTAATTATAGGATTAGTGTAAATCGCCCGTTGCTCTGTGCCCAAGGCCCTCCGCCTCAACCGCCGCGCACAACACGCCGGACTACCCGACCCCGGTTCGTTTGAATTTCAATAAAATACACGCCGCTTTGGCCGGGCAGTTGCAATTTTGTCGAGGCCCTGTTCCAAACCCGTTGTCCTGCACTGTTCCAAATACGAACATTTTGCAAAACCAGTCCATCCGGCAAATCAACCCAGATTGTGCCGTCGGCACTCAACGTCGGCCGAACCTGGATTTCCGGCAATAGTTTGCCCTGGGCAGATACCGGCGAAACAACCACAACATCCTTTACAGAAGCAACCAGCACCGGAGAACGGTCGGCAGCTTCAAACATGACCCGGAAACTGTCGATTTCCGGAGTAGACACCGCAAACATGGGCGCCATCCACTTGGGAGGAAGGCTCTGATACCACAATTGAGCGTGCACCGTGAACAGGCCAGAGTATCCGTTTATCGGGATATGAAAATGCACAACATCGCTGCCCGAGCCTTCCTCGCCCATTGCGTTACGGTTAAAATCCGGGTCAACCAGTGCGCTGCCGGCAATTTGCGTGGTATCGTAAACCGGATCGAGCACAGAAAAGCCTTGCGGCACCAGCCGGTTATCTTTCAGTGCTTTGTCGCCGCGTTCCAGAACATTGGTAAATGTGCCGGTTACATCGCCCGGCACCAGTTCATAAATTTGAACCTGGTCGGTTCGGTTGATCATATTGTGGTGTGGCTCAAAATTGACATCTTCATCGGGCAGGCTGAAGTCCGGATCGTACCGCCCAGAGTGAAAAACTGTTTCGCCAAGAGCGTTTTTTACCTCAAACTCCACCCAGGCACGCCGTGCCGGATAGCCCGATGGGAATTTATGCCCCGCCTTGTTTACCAGCACCAGATCGATGTACGCCGTATCCCCGTTTAAAACCCGGGCCTCCAGCTGCATATCCACCGATTTTTCCTGCAACATGCGCAAGGTGGCTGCAATGGTGCTGTCAAAATGCTCGGCTTCGGCGGGTATCTCCAGTTTGTCCCGGTTGGCCTTCATCAGTTTGAGCATAGTCACGTTTGCACCGGCCAGTTCATGCAGATCGAAGGGAAATTGGGGCGCCAAAAATTGATAGTTTGCGGAGATGATAATTTCATCGAGCAACTTCGGCATGTGGCAGTTTTGGCAGGTAACATTGTCGTGGGCCTCGTCGTAACGGCTGTTCAACCATTCGTGATAAGTCGCTTGCTCGACAAAAGTACCGCCCGTCGGCGCGCCAGCCAGATCCACGGTACCCGTAATCAGGGTATGACAACCCGCGCACAACCCGGCATCAGCCATATGCTCGCCGTATAGCGGCGTAATGCCTACAAAATCGCGCATCGGTGGTTCAAAGGGAACTTCAAAGGGGCCATACGCAACGCGAATAAAATTGGTGTCAAAATTAAGTTCACCGGAATGCAAATCGCCCAATCGGTCGGGTGCCTGCGCATGACAAATCTGGCAGGTTACCCCATCGAGTCCCAGGGAATCGCCATACATCTCGGCTAACGTATAGTATTGCTGGTGGCGTTTAAGTTTGGCCTGGTAATGCCCCGCCGGCGCATGACAAGACGTGCATTTGTCCTGAAGTTGAAGACTGTGCGCAGGGTTTACCAAAATTTCATGTGTCACCTTGGCGCGCCAAAACGGGTCGCGCGCCGCATTGGCCATCATCGAGCTGCGCCAGTCATCATACATGTTCACATCTTTGCCTGCCGTGGTGATCAGGGCAAAACCAAGCGGATCAAACCCATGGCAGCCCCCACAGGTTTTTGCCGTAGGAAAAAGAATGTTGGAGTCGATGGGCAGATGACCGCCGGCCAAATTTTCGGGAGAAAGCGGCCGCCGGGCATTCAACAGGTGTTTGTGCTGCCGCAAAAATTCAAGTTCGGCGGCAGAATGAAATGGCTGGTGTGGCCGCTCGTACGGTAAAATTGCCAGCACGGTAAGCACCACAGGGATTATCAGGGCAAAAATTGTTGTTTTACTAGTCATGGTAAAAACGGTTTTCAGTTCCTGCAGGCAAAAATAACCGGCACATGCAAACGCCGGGAAATATTCCGGAATAAAAAGGATACACCGGAAGGCATGGCAATCCCGGGTAGTTCTCTACTTTTGGCTCCCGCCCGATTGTATGCAACAGCAAGCCGTTCTGTGCCTGCTCGACTGTTAAAACCAACTTCGCAAATACAAACCACGTGGCTGTAGGGCAAAAAAAATTCGGAACATTTGCTGGGGTATTCACCCCGTCGATTCTGACAATTCTCGGGGTGATCATGTACCTCCGGCTGGGCTGGGTAGTCGGAAATGCAGGCATTGCCGGCGCCGTCCTGATTGTGCTCATCGCACATGTCATTTCGGTCACTACCGGCCTGAGTATTTCTTCTATTGCCACTGATAAAAAAATTGGCGCCGGCGGGGTGTACTACGTACTTTCCCGGAGTCTCGGGCTACCCATCGGCGGGGCAATCGGCCTGACGCTTTTTGTCGGAACCGCCTTGAGCATTTCCCTCTACCTGGTCGGTTTCAGTGAAAGTTTCAACGGCTACCTGGGCATCCCGGCGTCGGCAAACAGCTTGCGCATAACCGGCAGTTTGGCCTTGCTGTCCTTAACGGTGATTGCCTTTATCAGTACGTCCATTGCTATAAAAACCCAATACCTGATCCTTGCAGCCATCGCAATTTCCCTGATTGCCATATTCGGCGGGCAGTCGGAATTTGTCCCCGATCATTTGACCGCATTCGGGACGGCCAACAGCGCACCCATGGAAACGGTATTTGCCATTTTTTTTCCGGCAGTCACCGGGTTCACAGCGGGTATCGCCATGTCGGGCGATCTGAAAGACCCTAAAAAGTCGATTCCAATCGGCACCATTGGGGCAATTTCCGTCGGCTTTATTATCTACCTGTCGCTGGTCATTTATGTCGGGCTTTACGTTCGTCCGGATATTTTGACTTCCGACAATACGATTTTTATGAAAATCGCCCTCTACACACCGGCGGTAATTGCCGGCATTTGGGGGGCAACCCTGTCGTCCGCCTTGGGCGGTATTTTAGGCGGGCCGCGCATCTTGCAGGCAATGTCGGTCGATCAAATTACGCCCCGGATTTTCGGCAAAGGCGTGGGAAAGGACCGGGAGCCCCGAAACGCGCTCCTCCTGACCGTTTTACTGGCCGAATCGGGTATTCTTATCGGCGAGTTGGATCTGATTGCCCGGATCGTTTCGATCTTTTACCTCGCGGCTTATGGTTTTATCAACATTGCATTTTTCCTCGAACGATGGGCCAGTACCGACTTCAACCCGTCGTTTAAAGTGAACAAATGGGTTGGCCTGATCGGCTTTGCGGCCACCTTTGCCGTGATGTTCAAACTGGATATGCTTGCCATGTTTGCAGCCATTGCAATCATCAGCGGCGTGTATATCTGGCTGACCAAAAAAGAAATTGCCCTCGGAACCGGTGATGTGTGGCAGAGTGTTTGGTCGTCCGTTGTAAAATCCGGTTTGCGCCGCATGGTGGTATCCGACGATCACAAGCGCAACTGGAAACCCAATATCCTGCTCTTCAGCGGCAGTTCCGATGCCCGCCCGCACTTGCTTGAATTTTCAAAAGCGCTCGCCGGGCGCACCGGCCTGATCACGAATTTTGACCTTATTGAAAACGAACAAGCCGGCCTGCTTTTTCCCAAACACAAACAAATGGTGCAGGACGACCTGCTACAGCAGTTTGATATTTTTGGACGCCGCATCGAGGTCCAGAATATTTTCAAAGGCATCGAAACGATTGCTACCACCTTCGGCTTTTCGGGGCTCGATCCGAATACCGTACTCATGGGCTGGGCAAAAAATACCAAAGACCCCATTTGGTTCACCCAAATGACGCAACGGCTTATCGAACTGGATTACAACGTGTTGTATCTTGACTACGACAAGCGCTGGGGATTCAGGAAACAGGAACAGATTGACCTTTGGTTTCACCAGGCCAGCAACAACCCCGAACTGATGCTGCACCTGGCCAAATTTATCACCAGTGCTTCCGAATGGCGCAATGCCCGTATCCGTATTCTGGTGGTAAACGATTTCAACGTAGACCGGATCATCATTGAAAGCCGGATAAAAAAACTGCTGGACACCTACCGGATTCAGGCTGAAATACGGGTAATCAACAACCAGGCCGAGCAAAAACCATTTTACGAAATCATGAAAATCCTTTCGGCAGACGCCGATCTGATTTTTCTCGGCATACCCGATATCAATCCCGGTGAAGAAGCACTTTTTGTCCGGCAAACAAACGACCTGGTTTCAGTAATCGGCACCACCCTGCTGATAAAAGCCTCGAGCACCTTCCCGGCCGTTCCACTGGGGCTGATGGATATTGGTGGAAAGCCGCAATTGCAAGACCGCTTGCATGCCGATCTGATCCCAATGCCGGAAACCCAAGACGCCGCGCTGACAGCAGCTTTACAGGACCTGGATGATCAATGGCATGAATTGGCCAGCAGCCTGTCCAACAATTCCCTCGGGGTTGTCCAGCAGCACTATGCACATTTTATCACCTCCCTTCGGGAGCAGGCATTGCAGCTGTTCAATCAGTTGGAAAACAGCAATCCTGGCCCGGAACTCGTGGTTCAAATTTCAACCAGGGCAATGAACGTAATGGAGCAACTATCCAGGCAATTTGCTGAAGATGATCTGGAAGTTCTCCGCAATGTGCTCCACACAGGTTTGCAGGAATACCAAAAGGGGCGCGCTGATGTGCTCAAAAATTTGCCTGCCACCTTGCGCATTCAGGAGGCCACAGGGCCCCGTGCGCAAAAAACAGGGCGGAAAGTCAAATGGCGGCGCACTTTATTTTATCATGATCAGGAAAATGGCCTGAGCGGCCTGGTCATCGCCTTGCGCGAACACAGCAGCATACATGCCGCCTTGCTAAACAGTTGCAAGGCGCTGATGGAGGAGACGCTCCGGATGCTGATCACTGTTCCACCAGAGCAACCGAACTACCCCAAATTAATAAAAACGGCAAGGCAAAACTTGGCCGATGGTTTTGGAACTATTCAGGTCCAGTGCTCCGAAATTGTAAAAGCACCGATAGACCACATTCGGAATACCGACCGGATTATCTGCCGAAAAAGTGCCGGCAGCGCAATACACAATTCTGAAAGTACCCGAAAAAAAAATACCATGCGCCGGCTGACCGCCCGGCAAATCAGTCAACTTCAAAAAGAAATTGAACGTTATCCGAATACCTGGCAACACCACCAAGTGCTGTTCCACCGGCAATTCCAGGTTGGCCTCCGGCTGGAAGCCGCTCTTCTGGGGATAAAAAAAGCGATTGGAGATGCCATGGAACAAATTCGCAGCAATTATTTTGATGGCGTACGATCCAATCTGAGCAAACTTCAGGCTGCATTGCCCGGCATTAAAAAAAGCGCCGAAGCAGGCAAGCCCGTGGAACCGGCCACTGTTGATTTGAATGCGGAGGAGGAGAACCGCATCAATGCCGACCCTGTGATCAGTCAAATGATCAATACGATCGGGTTGATCACCGACACCTTGCCCAATGCGGTGGATTTGATGGATGCCGTGTCTCGTCGCACCTTCCCGACCTTCGAACGCGGCCAGGCCAAGGAAGTGGTGCTCGCTGTGGATAAAGTGGCCGCTTATCTGATTGAAACAAATCTGTTGGAACCCTTTCAGCAAAACCTGAATGGCATCAGCAATGGTATTCGCCAGATACGGAGTGACCTCATGAATTCCGCGACCAAACTGAGCTACGGGTTGAACAAAGCCAAAAACGACAAGGACATGGAAGCGCTGCGGTCAATCCTGCAGGCGGTAGAAGCAGAGGCGGAAGACTGGTCCGGGAAACTAACTAAAACAAGCCTTCAGTTTGAAACGGAAATCCGGGAACGCACCGACGCTACGGCTGCTTCCCTGGAAATCGGGAACATCATCGATCAGGCCCAGGAGCTGCGCCAATATGCCGGCAGGAAAAACGCGCGCGGTTGGAGTGCCTTGCGCCAAAACCTGCACCGGGAATTCGTTCGTTTGCGCAACCAGGTGATCGAGTACATCACCAAACGGCGGGATGATATTTTGCTTGCCGGGTTTGAAAAACGCTACCAGCCGCTGCTTGGTCACCATGCGGCCTTGCGCAATTTCATGGAAGCCATCAGCATGCCGCCGGAGGTGGAACAGGAAGTGCCGTTGTATTACCGCCATCTTTTTTCGGGCAAACACCTGAGTCCCGGCGCCAAACTCGACAACCGCAAACGCGAAGTAGCGGAGGCGGAAAAAGCCATCCGGTATATCCGGTCCGGTGTTTCAGGTGCCGTGATGATTACCGGCGAATCCCTGGCCGGCAAAACATTTTTCACCGATTTTGTAGCCAACCGGCTCATTCAGGGAACGACGTATTTCATTTCGGCGCCACCAGGCGGCGCAGTATCGGAAAGTGATCTGAACAAAGCGTTTCAATCGGCCATCGGCCGTAAACCGGCTATAAAAAACAGCCTCCAGGCTATCCCTGCCGGCGCAATTTTTATTTTTAACGACATCGAACTCTGGTGGTTGAAAGCGCCAAACGGCAGCCAGGTGATCAACAAACTGGTCGCGCTGATCAACCAGTTCAGTCACCGGCACTTCTTTTTACTGAATTGCAACCTGCACGCCCTACCGCTCATCCTGAACTCCACGGCGCTGGGTTCGGCATTGATCAGCACCATTGTGCTCCCACCGGTATCACAGGAGGCCTTGAAAAAAGTAATTTGGGCGCGCCACCAGAGCGGCGGCATGCCCCTGCTGTACCAGGGCAACCTATTTACCGGTGTGCTGGCCACGCCACCGGAAAAAGTTTTTACCCGCTTATTCAACCTGTCCAACGGGAACATTGGCGCTGCCATGCGTATCTGGCTGGCTTCCATCCGGTTGTCGCCCGGAGGTGCGCTGACGCTTTCGTACCCTGCATCTGAAGAGTTCCCCAATTTGGAGGATAGCGGGCTCAACAATTTCCTGGTGCAACTTTTCCTGCACAAGGCAATTTCGCGTACCCGTCTCAATAAAATATATGCCTTCGAAGGGAGTGATTGGGTTGGAAAACAAATCAGCGAACTACAAAAATCAACCATCCTGGAACCACCTGAGCCCATGGCGCGCGAACAAGTCGTTAGTTTGCGGCCCGAAGTCAGGCCATATCTCGAACGTTGGTTAAAAGAACGGGAACTTTTATGATCCAGACTGAATCGATATCATTTTCCCTGTTAGTCCTGCTCGCATTTACGGCATTCCTGCTGTATGCCGGGTTTTGGCTTGTGCAAAACTTTATTTACCCGTTGATTAAGATTCGCCGGATACAGCGCCTCACTGAAAAATGGCTGTTTCGGGTAAAACTGCTCACCTGGTCGGCGTTTGCGGTGTTTTGCCTGTACCGTTTATTGCTGGCCAGCCCGTTTATCACACTGATTTTGCTTGCCCTGCTGATGTTCCTTAGCCGGCCCTTCTGGAACGACTTCGTGCTGGGCATTCTTTTCCGCCTTGATAATCAGGTGACCATTCGCGACACCGTCCGGATCGAAGGACAGGAAAGCAGCGTGGAAGCTTTCGGGCTGCGCAACCTTATCAGCAGTAATGCCGCAGGTGAAACGATCATCACCCCATACCATAAACTCAATGCCGCGATTGTCACCCGGGCCCGTGCGGCAGGCAAACTGATCAAACATTCTTTTTCAGTGCAAGTACCGGCAACGGATGCGCCGGACGCTGCGGAACAAATAAAAACCTACCTGATGGAATGTCCCTGGTCGGCGCCAATGGAAACGCCGGTTGTAAAACAAACGGGCGATCATGATTTTCAGGTTACCGCATTTGCGGCGGATAAATTTGCGGCAGAAAAACAAAAAGCCTACACGCGCTGGCGGATTCAGCAGGCAGAATAAGCCGGTTTATTTACTAAAACGAAACTTTTTTGAGCCGCTTTCGCCCATCCAGGTAGCTGCGTATGATACGCGCTGCATCAGGGTCGGCTGTTGGTCTGTGCACCGTCTCGAGGAGATCCTCGGTCGTCAGGGCTTCTGTAGTGTCGATAAAACCGAAGCCCCTGAACTGCCCGTCTTCAACAGCCACCACGGCCTGCTCGCCATCCTGCCTGCCTGGTTCGAATAGAAAAAAACTCCCCGACAACCCGCGCTGCAACGCCGTCATTGCCTGTTCAACCCGTTCGTTGTACGATTCCGGCGATTCTTCCCCGACGCAGGCGCCATGACAATTTTTTATGGTAAACTGAAAACAAGCCTGTTCGCGGTGATCCAGGTTGCACAGCCTGCCACAGAGTTCAAATTGGCGAACGAGACTGTCCAGGTATGCCCGGGCACTATTCAGTTTGGAAAAATCGGCAACCGGATCCAGTTTGTTGGCGCTGCGGGCCGTGCGTTTGCCAGCGGCCAGGCAACGGTAGCCGTTTTGATCGGTGTAGGAAAAAATGACGGCGGAGAACTGCCGGATGCGCAAGGCGCGGTTGATGCGGGGTTGTCGTTTTTTTATTTCGGCACTTTCAAGCAGCAGCGCAACCAGCTCGCTCCCGGTTACCTCCACACTGAAATCGGATACCCCGGCGCGCATTTTTTCGCCTTTGGGGCTTTGATCGGCAAAATGTTCGAAGAGGCGCTTTCGAATATTGATGCTTTTGCCGACATAGATCACCTCGCCCTGTTCATCGTACAAATAATACACGCCACAAGCCTCCGGGGCACTGTGTAAGCGTTCCAGGGTAATATTTTGAGGCAATTTGGTTTCGCGCACACCGTGGTTGACCAGGGTCTTCACTTTATCCGCCCCGTCTTGCGCTGCAAGTATTTTTTCAAAAATCTGGACCGTGGCGAGGGTGTCATCGAGTGCGCGGTGACTTTTATCCGCGTGAATATTAAAATGCTGCTTGAGATTGCGCAGGCTGTAACTGGGCAAGCCGGGGAAGGTTTTGCGCGCCAGCCGGACGGTGCACAACTGCTTGCGGGTGTAGGGGTAGCCCAAACGGGCAAATTCCTCGCGGATAAAACTGTAATCGAACGAAACATTGTGGGCCACAAAATGGCGCCTTCCGTCATCTCCACGATTTGTTTGGCAACTTCGTAAAACTTGGGTGCATGGGCCACCATTTCATCGGTGATACCGGTCAGTTGGGTAATATTCCAGGGGATGCTGCGCTCCGGATTGAGCAGGGTGGAAAAGGTGTCCAAAACCTGCTGCCCATCATGCAAGACGATGGCTATTTCGGTGATGCGCTCAAAGCGCGCTACCCCACCGGTAGTTTCGACATCAATAATCGCGTATTTCGGTACTTTAGCGGCGGCCACGGTTGGATGACTTGTTTGTTTTACACCTGCTCAAGCCACAAAAATAAAACATTAAGTTTTAGAAACGAAATGCGCACGTTTTTCCTGATCGTTTTGCTTGCCTGCCTGGGCTCAAACCGGGCATTTTCACAGCCTTCCGGCCAGCCGATCCTGGTTGGCGCCGAGCAGATGGACGCCTACCTTCCGCTGCTGGCCGGGAAGCAGGTCGGCCTTGTGGTCAACCACTCCTCCCGCGTAGGCAACAAACATCTGGCCGATACCCTGGCAGCATCCGGCATTTGCCTGCTCCGGATCTTTGCGCCGGAACACGGCTTTCGCGGCGATGCCCCCGACGGGCAACATTTGGACGACGGCATTGACTCGCTCACCGGCGCTCCGATTATTTCCGTGTACGGCCGCAAACGGCGCCCCGATGCCGAAGACCTTGCCGGAGTGGACCTCGTCATTTTCGATATTCAGGACGTCGGCACCCGGTTTTACACCTACATTTCCACCTTGTTCAACATGCTGGATGCCTGCGCGGAATACGACATTCCCATACTGGTGCTGGACCGGCCCAATCCCAACGGGCACTACGTCGACGGGCCTATGCTCGATATGCGGCTCCGGTCTTTTGTGGGTATCGCCCCGCTCCCGATCGTGCATGGCTGCACCGTCGGCGAGCTGGCCCGCATGTTTATCGGTGAATACTGGACAGGGCCCAAACGTCCGGACCTGACCGTTATTCCCTGCCGGAACTACCACCACAAGCGCCCCTACGAATTGCCTGTGGCGCCCAGTCCCAACCTGCCCAACCAACGCGCCGTGTTGCTTTACCCGTCGCTTTGTTTTTTTGAAGGAACAAATGTGAGTATCGGACGCGGGACCGACTGGCCGTTCCAACTGGCGGGTTATCCGGATTACCCCGACACCACTGCATTTTCCTTCACGCCCATGCCCAATCCGGCGTCCAAATATCCGCCCCTGGAGGGCAAACTTTGTCGTGGGCATGATTTCCGGTTTTTGTCGGTCGACAGCCTGCACCGGGAAGGAACCATCAACCTTGCGCTGCTGCTCGATGTATATTCCGGATTCGCCGATAAGGCCAAATTCTTTTTGCCGACCCGGTACATTGAAAAACTGGCCGGCACGTACGCCTTGTGGCCGCAGATCGAGGCAGGCTATTTCCGAGTCCGACATCCAGGCGACCTGGCAGGAAGATCTTGAACATTACCGGGCTATCCGGAAAAATTACCTGCTCTACCCGGATTGAACTTTTGGGAAAACGCATCTTTGCACCAATTCGGCGCTATGGGTATTATTCAACGGCAGGGCATCAAACATTCCATTGTCAATTTTACCGGTCTGGCAATCGGCACGTTGTGCACGTTGTTTTTGTATGCGCAAAAAGACGTTGTTGAAGCGTATGGATTGGTTCAGTACCTGCTGAGCATTGCCATGATCGGCTTCCCGATTTTTAGCCTGGCGAGCCCCTCGGTCGGATTCCGGTTTTTCCCAAAGTTTCAGGATAAATCCCGGGGCCACAACGGGTTGTTGCCGCTGCTGCTCGGCATGAGCCTGGTTGGCTGGGCGGTGTGCGCAGTGGTTGCCTGGCTGAATTGGGACTGGATCAGCGGCGCGCTGGCGCACGATTCCGTATTGCTGGATCAACACCTTTGGATAGCATTTCCACTTACGCTGCTCTACACCCTAGCCCTGCTCCTGAACCAGTACAGCGCCAATTTCAAGTTGATCGTGGTCCCGTCCATTTTGTTCGATTTGTCGCTGAAAGTGGTTTTGCCCGCACTGCTTTTTGCCATGCTGATGCACTGGATCGACCTGCGGCTGGTGTTGTGGCTGTTGCTGGGGCACTTTTGTCTGGTGATCCTGAGTATCATGCTTTACCAGCGCCGGATGGGTGAGTTGTCCCTGCGATTTGACTGGAGTTTTTTGAAACCTTCGTTACGCAGTGAAATCGGGAAATACGCCGGATTTAGTGTACTGACCGGTCTGGCGTTGCTCCTGGCCACAAAAGCGGACACCCTGATGGTCGGTACGCTGACTACGATGAAAAGCACCGGCATTTATGCCATTGCGCTGAACATCGCCGCTGCGCTGGAAATCCCCACTAAAAGTATGTATGGCGCCAGCGTGTCTTTTGTGGCCAAATACCTGGCAGACGAAAACTGGACGGAATTGCGCAGTTTGTACCAAAAAGTATCCATTAACCTGCTGACGGCAGGTTTGCTGATTTTTGGGTGCATTTGGGTGTCGGCCGACGATTTATACACCCTGATGCCCAACAGCAGCGAAGTGTCGCAGGGCAAATATGTGTTATTGTTTTTGAGTGTGGCCAAACTGGTCGACATGGCTGCCGGGCTGAATAATCAGCTGGTGTATTATTCCAAATATTACCGCTATTCACTGGTATCGCTGGGTGTACTGGCCGTTGCAAACATTGGATTCAACGTGTGGTTGATCCCCAAATTGGGGCTTACAGGTGCTGCTGTTGCCACCTTACTTTCGCTTACATGCTACAATCTTTTCAATTTATACCTGGTTTGGAAAAAATTTCAAATGCAGCCGTTCACCCGGAATAATCTGGTGGTTGCGCTACTGGCAGTTTTGGCGATTGGCGCTGTTTGGTTTTTGCCGTCTACCGGGTACTCGTTTTTAAATATCGTCGTGCGGGCCGGGTTGTTCTCGCTGCTTTTTGCCGTTTTGGTGCTCCGGTTTCGGATTTCGGAGGATATAAACGGGTTGGTAACCCGGGTTTTCAACCCGGGTCGTCCGGGTTGATACGGTTTCAAATAAATACCCGATAATGTGTTGTTAGTCAGATGTCTCCCTTCGGTCGACATGACAGTCGTTTATTTTTAAACTAAACCTTACCGGATTTCTCGCTACGCTCGAAATTGCGGCAGGGCGCAGGGGAAATTTCGAGCGTAGCGAGAAATCTGATTGAAACTAATCTTGTCATTTCAAGGTGTCATGTCGACCGAAGGGAGACATCTGGATTCGATTATTACCGGTTTATAAAGTGAACCCGTAAAAACCCGGGTACTGCGACAAGACCCGGCCCGGGTTAAAAACCCGGATTACTGCGACAAGACCAAAAGCAAGGTACTTTCCTCCGGACTTACGATCCGGTCGACCCGCACCTTTACGCCGGGTTGAATTTCAGCATCCTGACCCAAGCGCATTTGCGAACGCTGCGCTTCCAGCACATCGGCCCAGGCTTTCAGCGGGGCCTGTTTGGGAGAAAACGTACTCAGAAACACGAGTTGACGCACCGCTTCCTTCATCCACAATGAATCGGGGAAGCGGCTGAAATCGCCCTGAACGGTAAAGCGGTATTCCTGCCGGGTCTGGTTGCACACCTCCTGGCTGATCTCCAGCAGGACATTCGTGTCGAGCAGCAAACTTTCCAGCGATTGGTTGCCTTGTTTTTCAAAATTGTACTGCACAACGTGCGGGAGGTTTGCCTCAAATATTGGTTCGGGCTTGTACTGGCATTTGGGCTGGGAGTTGCAGGAGAGCAGTAAAAACGCAAAAAAGGAAGCGATTGGAATGGATTTGTGCATGGAAAATACCTTAAATTGGAATGGGGCTGGCAAAAGTACATAGTTTTGCGGCCTCAAATTTCAGTTGTTATGCCATCCTTACTTATCCGGAATATTAAAACCCTTGTACAAGCTGAAACCAATCCGCGGGCTGTAGTGCGTGGTGCTGAAATGGCGGAGTTGCCCGTCGTGCACCAGGCTTTTTTGTTGCTGGAAGACGACCGGATAGCCGCCTTTGGCCCTATGGAAAATTGCCCGGAGCGGGCAGACCAGGTTATTGATGCTTCCGGGCGCCTGGTATTTCCGTCGTGGTGCGATTCGCATACCCATATTGTTTTTGCCGCAACGCGGGAAGAAGAATTTGTAGCCCGCATTCAGGGTTTGTCGTATGAAGAAATCGCCCGCCGGGGTGGCGGCATTTTGAACTCGGCGCTTCGGTTGCAACAAACTTCGGAAGATGAATTGTTTGAAAACGCCTATAAGCGCTTGATGGAAGTGGTCAGTTATGGGACCGGCGCTATCGAGATAAAAAGCGGGTACGGGCTGACGGTAGAAAGCGAGCTGAAAATGCTACGCGTCATTCGGCGGCTAAAGGCGGTAAGCCCGATTCCTATAAAAGCCACTTTTTTGGGCGCCCACGCGATTCCGGAAAACTATAAAAACCGGCGCAAGGAATATGTGGACCTCGTGGTACAGAAAATGTTGCCGCAAGTAGCGGAAGAGGGGCTGGCCGACTATTGCGATGTGTTTTGCGACCGCGGATTTTTTACCGTTGCCGAAACAGAGCGCATCCTGCAGGCGGGCTGGATGTATGGACTGAAGCCAAAAATTCATGCCAATGAACTGGACTATTCCGGTGGTGTGCAGGTTGGTGTGGCCAATCATGCAATTTCTGTGGATCACCTGGAATACACCGAAACGGCCGAGATCAAATCGCTGTTGAGCGGCCAAACTCTCCCGACCCTTCTGCCTGCCTGCGCTTTTTTTCTGGGCATCCCCTATGCGCCGGCGCGCCGGATGATCGATGCGGGCTTGCCGGTTGTACTAGCCACGGATTACAATCCGGGCTCGGCGCCTTCCGGCCGGATGGCTTTTGTGGTGGCACTGGCCTGCATTAAAATGAAAATGTTGCCGGAGGAAGCCATAAATGCCGCCACACTCAACGGCGCGCGCGCCATGGAGTTGGAAAAAGAATACGGGAGCATAGCCGTTGGGAAGAAGGCCAACCTCTTTATTTCCGAACCAATGGCTTCCCTTGCACAAATGCCGTATTCTTTCGGCAGTAACCTGGTTGAAACCGTCATCCTGAACGGCGCCGTATGGAATGTTGCCGGCGGCAATAAAATTGGTTAAGACTTCGTTTTGCCGCCATCTTGCCCATTCGCTGAAATTCCAAATATTTATTCTTGCTTCGATATGTCTCGAAGCCTTTGGTTTGAGTAATTTTGCGGCCACTTGTCCAAAATCTACGGTATTCTTTGGACAAAAGCCGAATTTTAAACTGTTAAAACAGGCCGGAAAGACATCAAATTAAGCTGGCATTGTATCTCTTTGCATCACAATCCCGTGCTGAACATATCCATTAACCATTGCAAATTTTGTACGCATGCACAAACTTCTAATCCCCCTGATCGTTTGCTTGTCCGCAACGCTGCTTCACGCCCAGGTTCCAAGAACTATTTTACCTAATCCGGATGCTGTAACCAAACAGCCAGTCTCCAATGCCACGGAGGCCGCCTGTTCTGCCGGCACCTTTGTTCCTGGCCAATTTATCGGTCAGAGCAATGACATCGACCCCGACACCATTTTTTTGTGTTGGGGCGACTCGCTTTTGATGGACCACAACGGCGATGAAATGTTTATGGACCCCGATCCCAATACCCCGCCCGGCATTGCCTACGCATACTACAATTGCCTGCCCACCGCCACCGGTGATGATATGGCGGTTTTGGCCGACCCCTGCCTTTGGCCCGGCGCTGCAGGCAATGGTTTTTTTGCGACCCAGGGGCCACCCAGCGGCGACCACTGGTTTTTTAACACAGGCGGTTTGTTTCAGGCCACTACGTTTTGCAATAACAGCCCCTGTCTCATCACCTTCGCACCGATTACCATTACAGACGACCCGAATGGATTACTGGAGCCGGGCTGTGTGGATGTAAATGTCAACGATGCGTTTTCTGTTGTTTACCTCAGAAGAATTACGGAGTTGCGTATTTCGGATAACACCTCTACGGTTCAAACCAACTATACCGATGATTGCAAAGCCCGGTTCCGGCTTTACGGCGGCTACCCGGAATGGGACCTCAATGCCACCTATACCGTGACTATTGCCCTGGACAGCGACCCTAATGTAAAGGCGCTGATCTACACGCCGCCGGCGCAAATGAAACACAGTAACGATGTCATTTTCTCGGTCCCCCAATCGGGTACGTACCGGGTAACTGTTGAAGATGGAAAAAGCTGCGGCCATACGTTCCTGATCAATGTGAACAGCTGTGATGCTGTGGACAACGTGACCATTTCCATGCCTGAATTGGTGGCGCCTCCCGGTGCACAAATTTGTGTGCCGATCAGCATGACCAATTACACCAACATTATCGGCGCATCGTGGTCTGTTACCTGGGACCCGACGGTGCTCATGTACAACGGCTTTCAAAATCCGAGTGACTCGCTCGGCGCATTTGACCTTTCAAATTTGAACGTGGATAATGTCGCACAGGGCTTTCTTGGCATTGCCTATTCCGATTTTGCCAATCCGGAAGGCACGACGATTCCCAATGGCGGCACTTTTGTGGAACTGTGTTTCACGGTACTTGCTCCGCTCGGCACTTGTACCCCGCTGGACATCGTCAGCTTCCCGTCGCTTGTCACCATGGACAATGCCTTCGGCCCACAGCTGGCCATCACGGTAGATACCGGCGAAGTGTGTGTGGATTTTGTGCCGCTCGATGTGGAATTTTACGTCGCCCCACCCAACTGCAACGGCGAAGCCAGCGTTGGCGCGATCATCAGTGCGGGCACTGCACCGTTTGTGGTGAGCTGGTCTATGTTTCCCGGCGGCGGCATGTCCGACATGGTCACCGCTAACGTGGCCGATACCATTTTGACCGACCCGTTGCCGGAAGGCATCTGGGAAGTCTGCGTAACCGACCAGAATGGCTTCGGGCTACAGGTGTGCGATACGATCACTATTGATGTGCCCAACCTGGGCGCTACCCTGGCGGTCGTTCAACTTCCCTTATGCAACGGCGACTCCACCGGCACGTTGCGCGCCGATGTTACGGTAGACGGCGTGGTGATCCCCAATCCGGGTCCAACATTTACCTACCTGTGGAGCACCACACAAACCACACAAACAATTTCCAATATACCCGCCGGCCCCTATGTCGTTACGGTAACTGAGACAGTTTCCGGTTGTACGACGCTTGCTGCCGGCACGCTTAGCCAGCCTGCGCCAATCGTGTTGGATGTCCAGGTGACAAATGCCTCCTGCGACGGTATTGCCGACGGCGGCATTGTAACGACGGTTTCCGGGGGCACACCGGGAGCCATCGGCAGCGAATACAGCTTTGCATGGAATTATTCACCCAATGCAAATGGCGTACCGCTGTTTGCAGACGACGCAGGGGTAGGAAATCCGTTCACCATGGCCAACAAACCGGCAGGTTTTTATTTTGTGACGGTAACCGACGCAAATGGCTGTACGCGGATCCAAACGATAGAAATTGCCAATGCCCGGGAAATCACCATCGACACGCTGAATATTTTGGAACCCAGCTGTTTCGGCGCAGCCGACGGTTGTATCGAAATCGCTGTTAATGCTCAACCGGCATTTCCAAATCCGGCCTTTGTGGCGTTTTGGGACCCAACTGGTGGAACGCCCACCAATACCGGAAATATGTTCACCTATTGCGACCTGGCCGCCGATTCATTTGGTGTCATCATCATTGAAACCAATACCGGCTGCGGGGTTTCGGCCGGTTTCGTCGTTGGTCAACCGGACTCCTTGTCGATTGCCATTGTGACACAAAACGGCCCGTCTTGCCAGTTTCAAAACGATGGAACCATTGTGGTTGCAGGCAGCGGTGGCACCGGCGGCCCGAACTATACGTACACCTGGTCGGGTGGTTTGCCGAATGGCGCAACCCAACAAAATTTGACTCCCGGAACCTATACAGTAACCATGACCGATGCAAACGGCTGCATGGATTCGACAAGCATTTCCCTGGCCCTGCCGCCACCGCCGCCGATAACGGCAATTGACTCCGTGTCGGTTGTTTGTGGCGCCGATGGAAGTCTCACCGTAACCGCCCCGACTGCGGTCAGCTACCTTTGGGAAACCTTGAGCGGCCAGCAAGTTGGCGACATGGCTACCGTGACCGGTTTGCCGGGCGACACTTACGTGCTTACGATTGCCGATGCCCAGAATTGTGTCAACATGGACACCTTCACGCTGGCGCCGGTAGTTCCGCTGTTCTTTGCCGATACTTCCCTGATCCTGCCCACCTGTAATGGTGGCGCCGACGGTAGCATTGCCATTGATGTTCAGGGTGGTACCGGCGGTGCGCCGACCTATACCTGGGCTTCCGGGCAGAACACTCCGGTGATCATAGCGGTTGCAGCGGGCACCTACACGGTGACAGTCACCAACCCGGCCGGCTGTACACTGGTGGGCACCTTTGTATTGCCCAACCCGCCGGGAATTGTGATCCAATACAACAGCATTATGCCGGCAACGTGTCCGAACGTTTGTGACGGACAAGCGACGCTGGTCACCTATTACAATACCGTTCCGCCCACTTTTGCCAATTTCAATTTTATGTGGGAAGACGGTTCCACCGACTCGGTCCGGACGGACTTTTGTCCCGGATTTAACACGGTGACTGTTACAGATGCGCTAACCGGTTGTTTCCGCATCGATTCCGTGTCTATCGACAGTCCGCCGCCGTTCGATGTGAGTTTTACCACCGTACCCGTAACCTGCTTTGGCGGCGATGACGGCGAGGCGCGTGTTACGGTCAGCGGGGCGAATGGCGTGCCGTTCACCTTCCTGTGGAGCAATAGTTCTACGATCAATACAGCCACCGGGCTGATGGCCGGGGATGCTACAGTGACGATAACCGATGTGCTCGGATGCATGGATACGTTTATCACCAATATCACCCAGCCTACCGAAATTGTGGTTACGCAGGATTTGACAAACACCGTCAACATTGCCTGCTTTGGTGAAAGTACCGGAGAGTTGGCAGTTACAGCCACCGGCGGCACCCCGGATTACACCTACCAATGGGCAAATGCCGGCGGCAACCTGGGCACCACCAATCCGTTGGAAAACCTGCCTTCCGGTGCGTATACCGTGACCGTTACCGACGCAGCCGGCTGCACCGGGGAGTTGCCCAACCTGATCCTGAGTGATCCGGCGGCAGTGCTTGGCACTTACCTGCCCTGGGACCCGATTGTTTGCCACGGCGAAGAGACCACCCTGTTTATTGAAACCATTTCCGGGGGGTCGGGCGCGCCGTACCAGTACAGTCTTGACTTTGGTGTTTTCCTGGATGCCGGATTCCCGATCAACATGGGCGGTGGCGAGCACTATATCACCTACATCGACCGGCTCGGTTGCGAATACACAGACACCATTTTTGTTCCGGAGCCCGATCCGATTTTTGTGACCTTCGATCCGAATGAAGTTGAAATTGAATTAGGGGATTCGCTGCAATTGCTGCCCATCGTTACCGGTGCTGTGGTGGACACCTTTATTTGGACGCCGGCTGCTTCGATCAGTGATCCGTTTGAGTTTGAACCATTTACCCGCACGTATGAATCGGAGAATTACACGATCGTCGTATTCGACGAAAATGGTTGCTCGGCAACCGGTTCCATTTCGGTAAATATTGACCCGAACCGGAATGTGTATATTCCGAATGCCTTTATTCCCGGCAACCCTGCGGGGCTGAATGACCACTTTAACGTATATGTTGGTCGAGGGGTGGAAATTATTAACTACATGCGGATTTACGACCGCTGGGGAACGTTGATGTACGAACGCGAAAAGTTCTATCCAAACAACAACGACTTTGCCGAAGGCTGGGATGGCCGCTACGACGGAAAATATTTAAATCCGGCTGTGTTCGTGTACGTTGTGGAAGTGAAATTCCTGGATGGCCGCGTGTTGCTCTACCGGGGCGATGTGACGATCTTGCGGTAAATTATTTGCAGGATTTCCGCTTCAAATATTACCCGTCCTATGGCTTTTTCGCCATAGGACGGGTTTTTTAATTGCCTTGGGATTTTTGTTTTTTGGGCTTGCCCGGGGTTCCCAAAATATTTTTCCCCTTTTGGCTGTCCAAAACGGGCTCGGGGCGAGGCGCTTCTTCCTGGACCTGATCAAAAACTTTTTCCACAAATTTCCAACGTCCTTTTTCAAGTTTGTAGCCGCTGTAACTTCCGTCGGGGATATACATGATGCCGCCATTGTAGGGATTAGGATAAGGCACTAAATGATCGAATAATATCATCTGGTACTGTTCGTCCCAATTGAGGCGCACACGCGCTTCGGCAAAATATTCAAGCATAAGGCGCATTTCGCCTTCCGCATCCGGTTGGTCAAAAACCGGCGCGCCAAAAACGGGCCTGCCTTTTTCGTCGAAACTCAGCACCTCGACAACCTTGCGTTTGTCAAAAAAAGAAAAACCGTCAAAGCCAAACAGCAGGTATTTTCTCCCCTTTCGGGTGTCGAACGGCAGGAGGTTGTAGTACAAGGCGCCGTACCAATAGTCATTGGCAAGTTGTTCCCGGGTCGGAAGTCCGCGCATTTCAGCACTCCGGTCGATCAAGGGAAAAAGGCTGAGTTCCGGCTGATTCATCTGAATGGCGCCGTAATACCGGTAGGTAGAATCGTCGACAAAAAGTTGCCAGGTAAAAATCCGGAAACTGCTGTCGGGCGGGGTCAGGATAGAAACAGCCTTCAGGCGGTCAAAGGCATATTGAAACGAGTTTTCGGTTTTGAGCGCCTGTACCAGTCCGGTGATCAGGCTGCGGCAGGCCAAAAAACGCATTTCCGGCAGGGAGTCGTTTACCACGGCATAGGCGAGGATGGCCAGGGTGTCTTCACTGGCATGAATCTTTTCAATGGCTTCCGGGCTGAGTTTTTCAGAAGGTTTGGGTTTGGTTTGAGCCATTAGAAACGTTGGTAGCAACACTGTGGCTGCTAAACAGCAGAATGCTCGGATCATCAAAATTGGGTTGAAATTAAAAATCGTGGGCGACAGCTAAACGCCGTTAGCCCCAGTGAAATTGCGTGTTTGCGGGAGGCATACTTATTCCAGTTCGCCAATTTTCTCCAGCAGCCATTCGTGGTTGACATGGCTGGCTTTTTCCCGGATAACCTCTTCTTTCAGTTTGGCGATGGCGGCCTTGTCGTGCGGTGCGATCCGGGTAAGCCTGCGCACATATTTCAACAGGTTGAGGTAACTTTTTTTTCGCTGTTGCGGAATGTTTTTATTTCGGTTCAGGAAAACGCGGAACGATTCCATGAAAGATTCCAGGGCATCGTGTTCGTCCAGTTCGTAATAGGCGTTGATCAACATTGTTTTACTCAAAAGATTGTAGCCAATGTCCTCATATTCAAGGTTGTGCAGCAACGCGAGCACTTTGTCAAATTTTCGTTGGTACCGGTACAGGCGGGCCAGATTGAAGGTGTAGGTGTTTTCCCGCGTATCGGACGGCAGGAAGGTTTTGTATTTTTCAATGAAATCTTCGGCCCATTCCAGTTTACCCAAACGCAATGCTACGGCGGTAGTATTGTTGAATCGCCAGGTTGCAAGTTCATCGTTGACAATAAATACGCCTTTTTTAAGGCCATCTTCAAACAAGTCAAAATATTCCCGAAGGAACTGCTGGTTTCCCTTGTTCAATTTTCCGGTGCAGTAGTGCAGGGCGGAGTCGTACAGTTCAATGGCCTCTCGTTTGGGCATAACGCCGCCGTAGATATCCAACAGTTTGCGAAGGCTGAAGTAGTGTTTGTCGTTGTCTTCTTCATGGAGCGTTAGATAGGAGTAATAGTAAATGGCCAGTTCGGGCACACCATCCATGGATAACCGGCTCAAATAATTGAGAATTTCCGTGTTAAACCGCAGGTTATATTCGTAGTTCCCGGTGCGTTTTTGGCTCAGCCCGGCACTGAACAGTTTTAGTTTTTCAATCCAATAGAAGATATCGAGGCTGTTGGAAATCTCTTCCACGTTTGCCCGCGCGTTCAACGTCACATCAAATTCCATCATTTCGTAATACAGGCGTTCGATGGTGTAAAGATTTTTAAAGTAATCGAGCGAACGGTATGCTTGTTTGTCCAATTCACCCTTAGCCTGCCGCAATGCGCTGTTGTACAGTGGTTCGATCTTTTTTTGGACTACAAAGTCCAGCAAGTCCATCTGTTGCCTCGTTTTATCTTTCAACGAAGCTTCCAGGGCCATGAAGCTTTCGACCAGTTTTAACAAATCGGAACAGTGTTTCCGAAAGTTAACATCATCGTAGGGTGCATCGGGAAAAATCTTTGACCAAACCTGTTGCCGGTCGAAGCCGGAATAGCCTTTTTCCAGCATTCGCAGAAAGATGGTGCAAAGTTGGGTTAACAGCTTGCTTTGATTAAAGTAGGGGGAGCGCAAATACTTTACAAGCCGCTTACTTACAAGCGGTTCCAGGCAACGCAAGGTGAGAAAAAGTTTGTTCGTGTACGCCTCGTTCCGAGCTGCCGTTTTTTTGCGCATACTTAAAATGTGCTTGCTAAATCACGATTGGTTGTTTTAAACTGAACAGGTCTGCCGGTGCGTATAATCCACGCAACAATGACCATATATTATTATTCACAATACCGACAACGTAAAAAGGCGAAAATGCCGGATAGTAACCTGACAACCAACTTATTGAGTTAAAGTGGAAAGATGCCGTTTTTTTTTCGGCCTTTCACAAAATTAGATTTTTCTTTTCACAAGGAGTCGTGTTTGAAGCAGAGTTCCTATTTTTGATGGACTTTTAATACCGTAGCCATGAATGCGTTTTCACTCCATGTGCCCATCAGAATAATGCTGTTGGTGTCTTTCCTGATTTCAGGAACCCGGGTAAGCCTGTGGAGCCAAAATGCAGGCCCCTACAAAAACATCGTCACAGCACTAAACCTACCCGTAAGCGATACCGTTAGTGGCCAAAATCTTAGTATTTACCCGGTTAGCCCGGTCCCAAAAAATGGCACAGTAACAATCCAGCTGCTTCAATCCGGTGGCTCCGGAACGCCCTACATCTATGCTGTAAATTACACCCCCGATCCGGGGTTCATGGGGGTGGATACTTTTACACTGGAATTAAACTACCAGGGTTCATACCCTTATCTGGTTTACCGCGGCTACCGCGTTTCTGTTTTCCGCTCCTTGCTGACGATCAAAAGCGATTTTGCAGTGACGACTTCAGGCACTCCGGTGACTACCGATGTTCTGGCGAACGACCTGAGCAACAATGGCCCATTGAGCATTACGGCTATTCCGCAGGTAAAAAACGGCACCGCCACGCTTGTTGGCAACAACTCGATTCGATTCAGCCCGGCTCCGGGATTTACGGGTATCGGTTATGTAAATTATGTGGCTTGCGATGCCACAGGCGCCTGCCAAACAGCCCAATTGGCTATCGGCGTCAGCAACAACCAGACACCGGGCAATGATACCTTACACCTCGCAACCGCGAAAAACACTGCGCTGACCATGCCCCTCCGGCACGCGGGTTATAGCTTGTTTCAAGCGCCTGCCAATGGTTTGGTTGTCATGCAGAACGACCATGCATTCCGGTATACTCCAAACCAAAACTTTACGGGTGTCGACCAGTTTATCCTGTCCAGCACCGCTTTTGGAGGTCCGGTTCAAAAAACGGTTTTCGTGGAAGTGCTGAATACCGTTCCATCAAATACGATGGCCCTGCCCGACCGGGTTTTTACACCGAAAGAAACACCTGTTTCTTTTAATGTTCGCCAAAATGACATTGGTAACCTTTTAGTGAAAAGCTGGGTCGTGCCTTCCAATTTTCCGGGCACTATTAGCAATACGAATGGCAGTGGCAATGTAACCTTTACCCCGAATCCCGGATTTTCCGGGGTGGCCACATTTTCCTATAAGATCGGCAATATGTTTGTTCCCGATCTTGAGATTGCCCCCGTCGAAGTCGTTGTTGGAAACCTGGCGCCTTCAAAGCCCGCATTTGAACTGACAACCCCAACAGAAACCCCGATGGTGATCAACTATGCGATTCCATTTACCGGTTTTGATTTTGATGTGATCGACCAACCCGATCATGGCAACCTGGATTTTTTTCCCGGTTTTAGCAGCCAAACCATTAACGGACAGTCTGTTTCAGGATACAACCTGCTTGTTTATACGCCCGATAACGGGTATGCCGGACTGGATCAGTTTGAAATAAATTATTGCGTAGCCTCCAACGGGCAATGCCAGCCAACCAAAATAACCGTTAGTGTAATCAATGTTTTTTCAGCACCGGGCCCCTATTGTGTCACAGATTGCGTGTGGACCGGAGACGTGAACACCGATGGTGTGGTAAACAACAAAGACTTGCTTCCAATGGGGTATTATATGGGCCTCAGCGGCACAGAGCGCGACAACGCCTCCTTTGAGTGGTACGGGCAGCAAGCCAATAATTGGAACAATCCATTCCTGGGAAATACAGCCGACCTGAAACACGCCGATACCGATGGCAATGGCATGGTCAACTCGGATGATACCCTGGCGATCAGTTATTTTTATGGCCTGAATCACCAGCTTACACCGCACATTCCACCCAGTTCGAAAGGTTTGCAGTTTTCACTTAACCTGCTGACTCCCAACCCCGGCGTGGGTGACCTGGTTGAAGTTGCTGTGCATTTGGGCAGTAGCAACCAACCTGTAACCAATCTGTACGGCTATACTTTTAATGCATCGTTAAGTCCGCAAATTCTTGATTCAGCCTTGCAAATCAACTTTTTGCAAGGATCGTGGATGAACCAAAACGCGGCGGATATCTGGATGTCGAAAAACCCAAAACCAGGCCGTTTGGAGTCAGCGTTTACCCGCACAAATGGCGTAGCGGCAAGCGGGCACGGCGTGGTCGGTATTATGAGTTTTATCATTATTGACATTGTCGACGACAGCAAACTGAACGCCGCGCCCTATTTCACCCTTGAGGTGGATGCCCCTGAAGCCATGTGGGCTGACGGGCAACGTACTGCCGGAACAACCATTTCACTTGATATTCCCCTGCGCCTGCATCGGAAAGAACCGGTTTCAAATACGGATTTCTTCGTGTATCCCTCGCCCGCAAAGGATTTGCTTCAGGTGCATCTCAATGGCGACGATGTCATTGAATCGCTGACTATTTTTGACCAGGCCGGAAAAATGGTTTTTGACTCCGGATCGGTGCAGTGGGAGCACGCCGAATTGAATATCGGGCATCTTCCCAACGGACTTTACATTGCCGCTGCCCGTACAGCCGGCGGGCATGTTGTCAAAAAATTTCAGATCATCCGGTAAAACGGCAGGGGCCGGCAACGAAAATTTACAGTAAAAGAAAAAACCCGTTTTCTGAATACAGAAGCGGGTTTTTCGCATACCGGATCAATACCGCAGCCTTTTTTCAGATCAGGTAATTAATCCCTAAAAAAGCCACTAAAAACAACCAGAGTATATCCAGAAAGTGCCAGTAAATGGTGAGCAAACGCAATTTCAGGCGTTTCTCCGGGTCGGAAAAGTAAATCAGCACCGTTACCGGATCAACCATGCGTTTGCGGGCCGTGTAGTAAAATACGATCAGAAAAGGCAGCCCTGCCACGACATGCACCAGGTGTGTGATAGAAAGCACATATAAAAATCCCGCTGTCGTGGAAGCATTCATCCCAATATTGTTCATTTTGAACAACCAGGCCCAGGCAACGCCTTGCATGACCATAAAAAATACCGACAAAAAGATGGTGTAACGTAAGTTGCGTTGGTACCCCTCGGTATCATCCCCGAGATAACAGTTTTTGGCAAGTATCATCGTGTAACTACTGCCCAGCAAAATCAACGTATTAAATAAAAAAAGCCAGGGCAACTGGACCGGCGGCACCTGCATCGTTACACGGATATAGGTATAACTGATCGAAAGCGCCAGAAAAAGCAAAGACAAGCCGAAGAGCAACAACATCAACATGATGTTGTAGGGATGAAATAAGAGGTTCTCCTGCGAATTTGATGGTTGTGCCTTCATGTTATGCCAACGGCGCTCAATACGAATCCGGTTTTGTCCAAACTCAAATAAAAATGACGTTGAAACAAAGGTATGGCATAATAGTTCTCCCCGGGAATGAACCCTGTGGTTCATAAAAGAGGCGCTATTTTTGCAGCACCACTGTTTAATCTGAAACCGATTCCATGATACATACCATTCGACTGACGCTTTTTCTGTTCACTGCCGGCGCCCTCTTTTCCTGCCACTACCGCAATCCGGAAAAAAGCGATGCATTACAACGAAAAGCAGAACCCTACGACCAGTTTTCCTTCCAGCGCTCCTTTCCCGACCGCGACTTTGACTGGAAAGGCTGGCGCAAACGTATGGCAACGTTGCGTGTAAATTTTGCAAAATCGCTTTCCGACAACCACCTGGCAGAAAACAGCGCGGCCCCCAACTGGACCCTGCAGGGGCCTGGCAATGTCGCCGGACGCATCAATACCCTGGCAATTCATCCGGAAAACGAAAATATCGTTTTGGCAGGTTTCTCAGCCGGCGGGATTTTTAAAACCACCGATGGCGGCCTGACCTGGAAGCCGGTATTTGACAACCAGCTGGAACTTTCTGTGGGGCATATCTCCTACGACCCGAATAATCCGGACATTGTGTATGCCGGTACCGGCGACCCGAATATGCCGGCCATTGTTTTCAACGGAAACGGCGTGTACAAAAGCACCGACGGCGGCGAAAGCTGGTCGTATTTGGGCCTTTCGCAGGAAGGGATCATTTCCAAGGTTTTTGTTGACCCGGGAAATTCCAACACACTTTTCGCCGCTGTTATGGGCAATCCGTATGTCCGCGATGCAAAACGTGGCGTTTACAAAAGCACCGATGGGGGCCAAACCTGGCAAAATGTTTTGTTCGTCAGCAACCAGGCTGGCGCCAGCGACCTGGTTATCAATCCGGCAAACCCGCAAATTCTGTATGCCTCGTTCTGGGACCGTATCCGCAACAATCAGGAGTCGATCATTTACGGGCCGCATGCCCGCGTATACAAATCCAGCGATGGCGGCGCCACCTGGAACCAGCTCGGCGGCGGATTACCCGGTGGCGTATTGGGGCGTACCGGGCTTGCTATTTCGCCTCAAAATCCGGATAAGTTGTATGCAATTTATATGGATTCACTCTCGACGCCCCATGGCTTATACAAAACCACCGATGGGGGCCAAACCTGGACATCGCTGAACGTACTGGCCCTGGAAGATGCCTGCGCGGATTTTGGCTGGTATTTTGGAAAAATCCGGGTTAACCCGGCAAATGACGAAGAAGTCTATTTTCTTGGAATAATCCTGTGGCGAAAAGATGCGGGTAGCACGCAATGGCAACCTTCCGCCAATTCGCATGCCGACTGCCACGACCTTCAATTTGCCGCAACCGGCAAGCGCTACCTGGCTACCGATGGCGGGGTTTACCGGAATACACCCGGGCAAATGCAATGGTTCAAAAGCCACAACCTGCCGACCACGCAGTTTTACCACACCAGCTACAACCCGCACGAGCCCAATACCTACTACGGCGGTGCACAAGACAATGGCATTCAAAAGGGGAACGGCTCTGTGTACAACGGCTGGTCTTCCGTTTTTTCGGCCGATGGCTTCCGTTGTGCGTTTCACCCGAACGACCCAAATATTTTTTGGGTGGAAACACAAAACGGAAACATTCATAAAACTACCGATGGCGGCCAAACCTGGCTTTTTGGTCAAAACTGCCTGGGTACGCCCGACCGCTGCAACTGGGACACCCCGTACTTTATCAGCCAGCATTATACCAGCAGATTGTTTGCCGGAACCTACCGCGTTTATTTTTCCGACAATGGCAGCGGCTGGGGCGCCATTTCCGGCGATCTGACCGACGGCATCGTTTTTGGCGCCCGTTTTCACAATATTTCCTGCCTGGCAGAATCGCCAATTCTGGCCGAAAAACTGCTGGCAGGCACCTCAGATGGCAATGTCTGGCGCCGGGAGCCAACCGGAAGTTGGGTAAAAATCTCAACCGGGTTGCCCGACCGCTATGTCACTTCCGTAACGGCCTCCCCTACCCTGACCAACCGGATTTTTGTGACAAATTCCGGCTTTCGCGACAATGAGTACATCCCGCACGTTCACCGTTCGGATGACAATGGCCTCACCTGGACCGACATTGGGTCAGGCTTGCCCAATGTGCCGGTAAATGATTTGTTTGTGCTCCCGGAGCATGCAGACAGCGTGCTCTTTGCGGCCACGGATGCCGGAGTGTATATCAGTTTGAGCAGCGGCCAACAATGGCAGCGCCTGGGAACGAATCTGCCTTTTGTCCCGGTATTTGATCTGGAGCGCAACCCCGTGCGCAATGAACTGCTTGCGGCTACCTATGCCAGAGGCTTGTGGACCTTTCCGCTCGATTCTGTGTTTAACCTTCAAACCGAACCTGCCGTCGTTGTGAACGGAACGATAAAAACGGAAACCGGCGATGGAATTGAACAGGTGCTGATTTGTGACCAGCCGTTTCAACAAACCGGAACTTCAGGAACCTTTGAAATACGCTCCGATGCAGGCTGTCTTGCAAACGGGCTGTATCCGACGCGAAACGACAACCCACTCAACGGCGTCAGCACGTTTGATTTGGTCTTGATCAACCGGCATATTTTGGGGATTGAGGCCCTAAACTCGCCCTACAAAATCATCGCTGCCGATGCCAATAATTCGCGCTCGGTGAGCACCTTTGATATTGTGACCCTGCGCAAATTGATCCTAGGCATCGATACCGTGCTGACGAACATTGATTCCTGGCGCTTTATTCCGGACAACTACAGTTTTCCGGATCCGCAAAATCCGTTCGGGAATATTTTCCCGGAGGGGATAGACCTGAACCCGGGCGATCCGCCGCAACTGATCAACTTTACAGGGCTGAAAGTCGGCGACGTAAACAGTAATGCCGCCCCCAATTTGCAAAGTTCGGCGCAACACCGCTCTTCCGAACGTTACTCTGTTTACGTTGATAACAGGCAGTTTCAGGCAAATGAAGAACTCACCGTACCGTTTCTACTGGATTTGGAGCGAGTGGCAGGCGTCCAGTTTACCGTTCAATACGACCCGGATAAACTTGAGTTGGAGGCTGTGGAGCCAATTCTGGAAGGGCTAACAATTGAAAATTTTGCACTCAATCCGGGCAGGCGGACCTGTTTTACGACCAGTTTTGAATTGCCAGACGGTCCAACCCGGGAAGCCCAAACCGGGACCCCAAAAGTCGCTTTTCGGGCCCGGTTCCGAAGCAAGGCGCCCGGGCGGTTGCAAAGCAGCATTTGGATAAACAATGCCCCGACGCCAGCCCTGGCTTTTCGTGAGGACGGCTCGCCTATGGAGCCCGTTTTGCAGTGGCGATCCGGCGAAGAAACCAACCCGGTAACCTGGCAGGTATTTCCCAATCCCGCAGACTCCGATGGCGTTTGGTTCAAATGTAACGGCGCACTGGATGGCGAAGTAAACCTTCGAATTTTCAATACCGCCGGGAAAATGGTTTTGACAAAAAAACTAAATGGAAAAAGCCTGAAGGTAGAAACGGGTCAACTTTCCGGCAATGGTGTGTACTGGTATGAAATCCGGCAGGGAAAGACGCGATGGACCGGGAAGCTGCTTGTTCTTGCCGGTCAATAACTATCGAGTAGCGTTGAAGTTCTAATTTCGTCCACGCTTTTACATCCGGCCAAACCCATGGTAAGCTCCAAATCGGCTGCCCAGTTGTTCAGCAGTTCGGCCACTCCGGCTGCACCATTTAATGCCAGAGCATAACAGTATGGCCTGCCGATACCGACTGCCGAGGCGCCAAGCGCCAGGGCTTTGAACACGTCGGCGCCGCCGCGAAAGCCACTGTCAATCAGCACCGGAACTTTATTTCGCACAGCCTCCACGATTCCGGGCAGCGCTTCAATTGCGCTGACAGCGCCGTCGACCTGCCGTCCGCCATGGTTAGAGACATAAACCCCATCCACGCCATAATCGAGTGCCTTTCGGGCGTCGTCGGGGTGCAGGATTCCTTTCAGGATAATCGGCAAATCAGTGTGTTGACGCAGGAAAGGCAAATCTTTCCAGGTAATATTTGGTCTGGAGTAGATGCGAATAAATGTTCGCACGGCTTTAATGCCGGCCTTGCTTCGCAAGTTTTTCCAAAACGGGCCCGGGTATCGGCGAGTTGCACCGATCAGAGTCCGGACGGCTTCCCATGAAATTGTGGTTTTAACATTCGGTCCCAGCACAGGTTCCTCCATAAGTTGACGGAAAACGGGATCGGAAGTGTACTGAGCGATACCCATACCTTTTAAAAACGGGAGTGACGCCAGGTCCAAATCCCGGGTGCGCCATCCAAGCATCGTTGTATCCAGCGTTACAACAATCCCGGAACAACCCGCCGCTTTGGCCCGACGCAAAAAACTGATGACCAATTCATCCGACCGGCTCCAGTATAATTGAAAAAAGCGCGGGCTATCCCCCATCATAGCAGCGCACTTTTCCATAGGAACGGATGCCTGATTGGAAAACAGGTAAGGGATACCCAAAGCACCCGCTGCCTGTGCCACTGCAATATCAGCCTGGGGTGCACCATTTCAAGCACCCCAATCGGCGCCAGAAAAAATGGTGTGGGCATCAACTGATCAAAAAGACGAGTCTCCAAATTCCGGTGTTCAACATCGCGCAGCATTCTTGGGACAATCCGCCACCGGCCGAAACCGGTTCGATTTGCCGCCATCGTATCCTCCCGTCCGGCCCCTCCGGCAACATAGGCCCAGGCAGCCGGGTGCATGCGCTGCTGCGCTTGTTTTTTCAAACTATCAAAATCAAAGGGCAGATTTTGCCGCTTTCCGGAAGCACCCCGGAGGTAAACACTGCGTTGGCGGTCAAGTGCGTTATTTAGTTGCATGGCATGTTTAAGAAATTTGTTTTTTGAACGTTTTCGCAAAAACTTGTGTTGGCATCTGGATAAATTCCACAGCCAAATATCTGAAAATCAAGGAAATCAGCGACTACCTTGCAATTCACTAATATGCATACTTACCTTTGTTATCAACTCTTAACATAAAAACTACAATATTATGCGCCGAACCGTAATCCTATTAGCCGGTATTTTTGCTTTTACAACTGCAAACTATGCCGGAGCACATGCCCAAAGCGCTCAGGAGGAATTTGGCAAATGTGGCTACTATGCCGATGCATTGCAAGGCCGCAAAACAGCCAGTGGTGAAAAGTACGATAAGAACTTGCTTACCTGCGCACACAAAACACTTCCCTTTGGAACCACGCTTAAAATCACCCGTCTTGATAACGGCAAATCCGTAACAGTGCGGGTAAACGATCGCGGGCCGTTTATCGAAGGTTATGTGACGGATGTTTCTCGTAAAGCAGCTGAGGCAATTGGGTTGGTGCGCGATGGTGTGACGAAAGTTAAAATTGAAATTGTTGGATCCACAACCACAGCTAAATCGATAACCGGCACTGTAAGCCCTGCGACATATTCCACATCAACACAGCCGCAAACGCTTCAACCTGCCCAACCTGCCACAACAACACGGGCAGCCTCCGTGTCGGCTGCAAAAGCCCAATTGGTAAAACCCAAAGCAGTAACGGCGCCGGCCACCGGGGTCAGCCCGGCGACATACAGTGCACCGTCCGCCACAGTGCCTGCCAAAGCCGCAGCAAAAGAAACAGCTGCCGTAGCCGTGTCGGAAGTATACCAGGTTGAGCTCAAACAGGTACAAGGCCGGGGATATGGCCTGCAGTTGGCAGTACTGAGCACGACTGAAAACTTGTTTCAAAACATAGCCAGCCTGCAGGCTACCTGGCCGGGAAAAGTAATTGTCAACCATGAAGACAGTTCCGGCAAGGAAGTTTTCAAACTGATTCTCGGACCATATGCTACCCGAAGCGAAGCCACTGCACAACAAAAAAAGGCGGCAACCAAGGGCTACAAGAAAACATTTGTGGTAGAATTCGAATAGATAGCGGAACCGCTACCGCTCCTTTTTAAAAAACAAAACACCGGTTGGGGGTTAATTCCAACCGGTGTTTTGTTTTTAGGAACAGTGGAAACTACGCAGAAAAAGAGGTGCCACAACCACAGGTTGAGCTGGCATTTGGATTGTTAAACGTAAATCCACGATTATCCAGGCCATTAACGAAGTCGATCTCCATCCCAATCAGATAAATGGCATGGGCTTTATTAACGATGAGTTGCATTCCCTCCAACTCAAACAAATCGTCATTTTCCTGGGGGGTATCAAACCCCAACACGTAAGTAAATCCTGAGCAGCCGCCTCCTTTGACGCCAACGCGAAGACCATATTCGTCAGGAATATTCTCCTGCTGACGAATTTGATTTAACTGATCCAACGCGCCGGAAGTCAATTGGATGGGTGCGGTTGAAATTTTTTCAAGTACGGATTCCATATTCACAAACTGGTTCAATTAACGGTGCAAAAATATACCAATTAAACGATAACAGGGCCAAATATGTTTACAACAAGGTGATTACCTTTGCCGCCACTTAAAAAAATCGCATATTTAAGGACTCAACCTATGGAGCTGTTCCTGGAATTACTGAAATTCACCATTCCCGCACTAATTGTTTTTTTCACTGCCTATTTTCTTTTGAAAATGCTGCTCGATGAAAGGCAACGAATCGACAGAATGGCTCTCAAGCAGGATGCCCAAAAGATTACACTTCCCCTTCGGCTACAAGCCTATGAACGGCTCACTCTGCTTTGCGACCGTGTAAGTATCCATAACTCGTTATTGCGCATCCGAATGCCCGGCATGACAGTTGCCGACCTCAAAGGTGCCCTCCTGCTTAGCATCAGCCAGGAGTTTGAGCACAATACCTCCCAACAGCTTTTTGTATCCGAAACATTGTGGAGAATTATCAACCTGGCAAAATCCCAAACCCTGGATTTGATCACCGAGGCTGCCGAAGATCTTGATCCGCAAGCAAACGCCGGATTACTCGTCGACAAGCTGCTCGCAGCGGTCGATGCACAGGATGCAATGCCGCCACTTCAGCGGGCGATCGTGGCTATCCGGACAGAGGCAGGGCAACTTTTCTGACATTTTGAGGCTAAACCACTGGCGGCCTTTGGGTTAAGTTTACATCGATCACTTAACAATAGTTTTACAGGTTTTGCGCACGAAATAGAACAGTAAAATCGGAAATTCGACAGTGTAGATAATTAAAATATTGCCCAGGAATTCCACTCTTTTTAATTGGGCTTAACAACTGATTTTCAGCGAGGTTACCGCAGTTAATCGGCTTCAAACAACGTCAGGCAAGCGTTGTCATATAAAAAATAGTGGCCAATTAAATATTTCAAAGGCGCCACACTGCCAGAATCTTCACCCACAAATAAGCGCATTTTTGAAATTTAAATTTAAAAAGCTAAATTTTCAGGTATAACTAACCTTATGTGACTGATTATCAGCCCCCCCGAATAAACGGCTCAGTAATACCCACTCAGAGTGCAAAACTTTTTTGTCGAAAAATGGGAATTCTATTTCCGGGATTGCGAGAAAAATGAAAACTTTGTCGCCCTGTCTCGATCGGAAATCTAATTTCGTAACAGAACTTTACTGGAGTTTCTCCTACACCAAATGCACCATTTAGGTATGACTAAGGACTGCCATATGGTATGGGACAGTTGTCTGCGTATCATTAAGAAAAGTGTACCGCCACAAAGTTACAAAACGTGGTTTGAGCCTATCCGGCCCGTTCACCTGAACAATAGCGAATTGACTATTCAGGTGCCGAACAAGTTTTTCTATGAATGGCTGGAAGAACATTATGTTCAACTTTTAAAAACAAGTATCCGCCAGGAACTGGGCGAACGCGGTCGCTTATTATACCACATTATGGAAGGCGCCCAAAACGGGACCAATAAGACATCCGAGCCAACGCATTCGCAACCTTCGGCAGATAAAGACAATGAGCCGGTACCGGGTGTTTTTGATGCCGAAATGATCAAAAACCCATTTGTCATACCTGGTATTCGGCGCATTAAAATTGACCCGCAAATTAACCCGAATTACCAGTTCGATAATTTCATTGAAGGTGACTGCAACCGGCTAGCCCGAAATGCCGGAATGGCCGTTGCAAAAAAACCCGGAGGTACCGCATTCAATCCCTTGGTAATTTTTGGCGACGTAGGTTTGGGCAAAACACATTTGGCCCATGCCATCGGCAATGAAGTGGTAAACCGGTACGCAGACAAAATGGTGCTGTATGTTTCAGCAGAAAAGTTTACAAACCAAATCATTCAGGCGATAAAAAACAACGCGGTCAATGATTTTGTAAACTTCTACCAGATGATAGATGTGCTTATCCTGGATGACATTCAGTTTTTGTCGGGGAAACAAAAAACGCAAGAGATATTCTTTCACATTTTCAATCAGTTGCACCAAAACGGCAAACAGATCATCCTGACCTCCGACCGGCCACCAAAAGACCTTGAAGGTATTCAGGACCGCCTGATCTCCCGTTTCAAATGGGGACTCAGCGCCGACCTACAGGCGCCGGACCTGGAAACACGGATGGCAATTCTGGGCGCTAAAATGGAAGTGGAAGGTGTCGACATCCCAAATGACGTACTCGAATTCATTTGCTACAACATCAAAAATAATATTCGCGAATTGGAAGGTGTGATGATCAGCCTGATGGCACAATCCACACTAATCCGCCGCGATGTGGATATTGAACTGGCAAAAGAAGTTATCCGGAATTTTGTTACTACGATCAACAAAGAAATTACGGTGGAGTTTATCCAGGAATTGGTGGCCGAACACTTCAATGTCCCGGTAGAACGCCTGCACCAGGAAACCCGTAAACGGAATATTGTTATTGCGCGCCAGCTTTCCATGTTTCTGGCCAAAAAACTGACGAACAAGTCCTTGAAAGCGATCGGAGAAACCTTTGGTGGTCGTGATCACAGTACGGTCATTTATTCCTGCAAAGCGGTTCAGGACATGATGGACACCGATATGATCTTCATGGATACCGTTTCTGAATTGGAAAAGAAGATCAAAATGAGCCTTAACCACTAGCTTTCACTAGGTCAGGAAAAGTTATCGCTACACGAACTAAAAAGATTTAGCTTTTGTTTGGCAATTACTTTCAATTCATTCTACCTTTGCGTCCGCTTTTTTTAGCCACGTTTATCCGGATGGGTGGGTGAGTGGCTGAAACCATCGGTTTGCTAAACCGACGTACGGGTAAAACCTGTACCGCGGGTTCGAATCCCGCCCCATCCGCAAAGCCCGCTCCGGCGGGCTTTTAAAATTAGGTTTCGGGATGTAGCGCAGTCCGGTAGCGCACCTGCTTTGGGAGCAGGGGGTCCCAGGTTCGAATCCTGGTATCCCGACCATCAAATTTGGGCTAAATTTCTGACTGTCAGAAAATTAGCCCGTTTTTTTTTGATGCTCAAACAAGCACATCCCGGATGCCCGGGTCTTTTTGAAAAACTGATTTTGCAAAAGGGCACAAGGGGATCACCTTAATATTTTTTTCCCGGACATATTCCACCAACTTGTTGAGCAGCTGCCTGCCTGCGCTTTTGCCCCGCAAGCGCTCATCCACTTCCGTGTGGTCAATAATCATTTTTTGCGCCCCCGCCATGGTAAATTCCATTGCAGCAAGCCGTTCGCCATTCTCTTCAACGAAGAATGCGCCTTTGTGCCCGTTGATCTCGAATTGAATTTGCATTTCTACAAAACTTCTATTTCCGGGAATGGTTCAACATGCAGTTCCGGATACAACACTATAACGGAAACTTCCCACATATTGAAAACAGTTCAGACTCCATGTACCTTCCAGCCTCAATCATTTGATACACGTCCTAATTTTATCTTCGCAGTATTATGTTTAGCCAGGTACCCGCTTTTTACCAGTCAGTCTGCTTTTTCTGCCTTAGCTTTCTTGCAGGCAACCTGTTCCTTTTACCGAATACATTTGCACAATGCGGCCCTCCAATCAGTACTTTTCCTTATTTCGAAGATTTTGAATCCGACCCCGGTGGATGGGTTGCAGGCGGCATGGACAACGACTGGGCATGGGGCATTCCCGGCAAACCGACTATTAACACAGCCGGATCCGGAAACCGGTGCTGGGTAACCGGAGGGCTCTCCGGCTCGTTCTACAATCTGGGCCAGCGATCCTATGTGGAAAGCCCCTGTTTCGATTTCACTGCGCTTTCCCATCCTTACATTTCATTTAGTATCTGGTGGGAATCGGAACGGCAGTACGACGGCGCCACTTTCCAGTATTCCCTCAACGGCGGCACCACCTGGGCTAACGTAGGCGCTGCCGGAGATCCGGTGGATTGTCTGAACGAAAACTGGTTCAATGCCAGTTCAATTACACATCTGAGCAATCTCACCCAAATACGAGACGGCTGGGCAGGAAATATCAAACCAACCGCTGGAAGTTGCCTGGGCGGCGGGGGAAGCAACGGCTGGGTCATCGCCCGGCACTGTATGCCCTATCTGGCTAATGAACCAAGTGTAAAATTCCGCTTCGCGTTCGGCGCAGGCACAACCTGTAATGATTTTGATGGTATTGCTTTTGATGCCATCCGCATCGAAAATGCGCCGCCTGTGATTGCCGATTTTGAAGCAACTTGTATAGCGCAGGACACCTTTCAGTTTACCAGCCTGGCCACCAATTGCCCCGACACCTGGAGTTGGGGGTTTAATGACCCGGACTCCGGCCCATTCAATACCAGCACGGAAGAAAACCCCGTTCACGTTTTCACCAAACCGGGAATTTATACCGTAACCATGCAGGCCTCCAGCGCTTGCAGCCCCGGCTCCAGTATATCCAGGACCATAAAAATTGTTGGCCTGGATACAAGCAGTACTCCAGTTGATTGTTTTGGCAACAGCACCGGAACAGCAACAGCACAAGTCATCCCGGCCGGCGGAAACCCTACGCTTACCTGGAGCACAAACCCGGTTCAACTCGGCCCGGTCGCCGGTAATCTTGCAGCAGGTACCTACACCGTTTCAATGTCGGAACCGGGCTCCTGTCCTGTATCTGCCACCGTTACCGTATCTGAACCGGAGCCGCTGCAGCATACGGTTAGTATTCTGCCTGCTTTTTGCGGCAATCCAACCGGTTCAGCCAGTATTGAGGTTGCCGGAGGAACCGGACCCTACAGTTTCACCTGGTTTCCGCAAGGCGGAGTATGCCAAATGCCACGAATTTGCCGGTAGGCAATTACATCGTTACGATAACAGATCAAAACAACTGCTTCGACACCGCAAATGTCCGCATCGACAGCACCGGGATTGTGGCCGAAGTTGTGGCACAGACTAATGCAAGTTGTAACGGAACGATGGACGGGCAGCTGACCGTACAGGTCATTGCCGGTACCCCACCCTATTCCTATTCCTGGTCGGCAGGCGCTGCGACCGGGCCCATTTCCGGAAATTTAGGCGCCGGCAATTATACCGTAACTATTAATGATGCCAATGCCTGCACGACCAGTTTGACTGCCATGGTTCATCAACCTGAACCCCTGACATTCAGTATTTTCACAGAGCCGGTTCAATGTTATGGGAGTACCGATGGCATCATCCGTGCCGACAGTATTTCGGGCGGAACGGCGCCCTACAGTTTCGCCCTGGGACAAACGGCATCAGGAAGTAGCCCGGTGTTTGAAAATCTGGCGCCAGGGAACTACGTGCTAACGGCGCAGGATGCCAACGGTTGTAGTATCGCAACACCAGTCACCTTGCCCGAACCCACGCCAAATCCACTCCAAGCCGGGCCGGACACCACCATTACTCAGGGCGAGCCGGTAGCACTCACCGGTGCCGTAACCGACCCGGGCCGTGTGATTCGTTATCAATGGGAACCTTCAGTCTATTTGCAATGCGACAGTTGTCTCCAGACCCTGGCATTCCCGCCCGCTACCACCGTTTTCACTTTAAGCGCCATTGATAGCAGTGGATGTGTGGAACAGGCAACGGTGGAAATCCGTGTTGAGGCGGCGCCATTATATCTTCCAAATGCCATCAAACCGGAAGCAGCATCACCCAACAACCGTTTCACCATTTTCGCCGGAGCAAATGTGCAACAAGTGGAATTGCTGCAGGTGTACGACCGCTGGGGAAACCTGTTGTTTGAAAACCGGGGCTTTCAGGCATCCGACCCCGCCGAAGGCTGGGATGGCAAGGCAAACGGAAAAGATGCCCTCCGGGTGTTTATGTTTACCTGATCAAGCTGGTGTTTATTGACGGCACTACTGCCATAAAAAAAGGAGAACTTGTACTAATCCGGTGAAATCAGGTCAGGTGGCAGTGCTAAATTCCCAGACATGCTCCTGGCCTGAACTTTCTTTTGCTGTTAAATCTTTCCGAAATTTGCGCAACACTTTTTTCTGCGTTTGCGCCTTTTTCTAACAACTTTTCATAAAACATGAATAGAAGGATATTCCTAACCATTGCAATTACCGGCATTTTGTCGGCAGGTTTTAGCTAAATGCCTGTCAATCCGGCAATGACGACTACAAAACCCTTGCCGACAATCCGGAACTGGTCCACCGCGGCATGCGGCGGCATCACCGATATTATGCGGCATGATATTTTCACGCCGCCGCAAGCATCCCGGATTTACGCCTACTCGGCTGTGGCTGCCTATGAAGCGCTCATCCCGGGACACCCGGAATACCAGTCGCTGGCCGGCCAATTGAACGGCCTCACCGAAAGCCCGAAGCCCGAGGAAGGTGCAGTGTATTGTTATCCGCTTGCCTCGGTAACTGCATTGATGAAGGTGGGTAAAACCTGATTTTCTCAGAATCGAGTATGACCGACCTGGAAGAAACCATTTTTGAAGAATTTCAGACCATGAATA
Organism: Lewinellaceae bacterium; assembly: GCA_016716135.1. Taxonomy (GTDB): domain Bacteria; phylum Bacteroidota; class Bacteroidia; order Chitinophagales; family Saprospiraceae; genus M3007. Next base: position 142,810 of record JADJWX010000009.1, read on the forward strand.
TGCCGGAGGCGGTTTATGAACGTTCCGTCAAATTTGGACAGGAGGTTGCCGACCATATCATTCAGTGGACTAAATCCGACAATTACGCGCAAACCCGAAGTGCGCCCAAATACACGATCAACGTAAAAGATCGCAGCCGCTGGATTCCTACGCCGCCCCAGTATATGGACGCGGTTGAGCCCCATTGGAAAGTCATTCGCCCCTGGGTGCTCGACTCGGCCCGCCAGTTCAAACCGATTCCAAATATTCCCTTCAGCGAAGACCCAAACAGCGAGTTCTTCAAAGCGGTTCGGGAAGTATACGAGGTGGGCAAAACTCTTGGGGACTTTGAAAAAGAAACCGCCATATACTGGGACTGCAACCCGTTTGAAGTCGATGTTGCCGGGCACCTCATGGTGGCAACCAAAAAAATCAGCCCCGGCGGACACTGGGTCAACATCACCGGGCATGCCTGCCGCAAAGCAAATGCCTCCGTAATGAAATCAGCCGAAGTATATGCCCTGGTTTCCCTGGCACTGGCCGATGGCTTTATCAGTTGCTGGGCAGAGAAATACACGGGCAACCTCGTACGGCCTGAAACTGTGATAAACCGCACGTTCGATCCCGATTGGCACCCCTTCATCGAAACGCCGCCGTTCCCGGAACACACCAGCGGCCACGCCACCATTTCAGCCGCAGCGGCTACCATTCTTACCAAGTCTTTTGGCGAATCTTTTGAGTTTACCGACAGCACCGAAATCATCTTCAATCTGGCGCCGCGCACCTTCAAATCCTTTTACGAAGCCTCCGACCAGGCTGCGATGAGCCGGCTATGGGGAGGAATTCACTACCACATCGCCAATGAAGGCGGCCGGATGAATGGTCGGGAAATAGGGAACTACATTTGGAACAAAGTCAAGACACACAAAAATTAAAGGCTACCAAACAACGGTTAAACTGCCTTTGATGACCTCTGTTCTGCCCGGCGCCATTTCGATTTCTGCCCAGAAAACGTACACGCCGGGCAGCACATTTTTACCGCCCGAAGTCCCGTCCCAACCGTCATTTGGATCATTGGTCCAGAAATTTGATTTGAAAAACTGCAAATTACCCCAACGGTCAAAAATCCGGAGGTGCCGGATCGGCACCGGGTCTTTACTGAACAACGTAAACCGGTCATTCCCGGAAAAAGTCGCCGGAGCAATTGCATTGGGTGCGTAAATACGTGGATCCACCAGCACCAGCATACTGGCCGAAGCCGTGCACCCCGCAGCATCCACCACGGTCAATTCAACCAGGGTATTTTCTTCCGGTTTAAAATCATATACCAGGCAATCGGGGCAAGGTACCGGCGGCTCCGGATTCCAACTACTTCCCACCACCGGCACGCTGGGTACCCCTTGCAGCAACACAGGCTGACCCGGCTTCAATGGCTCGGGCAATTTGAGCGGAACAATTGCAACGGAAAAACTGTCCGGCTGACCCATCGTCAGCGTATGTGGCCGGTTATAGCACCCGGTAGCATCCCGCACGATCAGTTTGTAATCCATAGCCGGCAATCCGTCAAAAATGCCGTTCGTGGAAAAACTTTTCCCGTTATCAATTGAATACTGATACGGGGCAATGCCACCGTAGGGCATTCCAAAGGCAATTTGACCATCGGCATACCCATAACACGCAGGTTCCTCCATCATGTACGGAAACTGTGGGGACTGAAAATTCAGATCGGCCGTATCAACGGCTGCGTCATTGCGCCGGCAAACACCCAGGTAGCCGGTGGCAATATACTGCCCCGGAGCGTAGGCGATAAGCATGGTGTCCTTGCCATATTGCAGCACAGAGTCTTCGTACATCCATTGCACACCATCAAAGCGGCCGCTGGCGATCAACGTGTCCGGACACACGCCATCGCCGACCACGGTGAGTTTGATCTCCGGCACGACTTCTTTGCTAAATCCGGAGAAAAAAGCAGCAAAACTCGCCGGCATATTCCGGCCGTACATGGCCACCTGGACAGCCCCTTCCGCTTCCACGCTGATCACATCCGGCGTTTTGTTTTGAGAAAAAAGGGAAAGTTGCCGGTAGGTCACAAAATCCGGATTCCCGGGTACCGCATCCGGCGCCCCGATCGACACCGGCGTTCCATCGATCCGAACAATAACTGCGGAATCACGCATGGCTACCACCATCAATCCGCCGTCGAAGGTCATGCCGCCGATGCGGTTGGGCTGGTAAATATTATTCACCCGGTTCGGAATGCCGCAATTGATCGGCGGCACAAACATCAACCCGGCCGTGCGCATGGCATCGCCGCCCGTGGAAGCCCCACCGATGATCTGGTACATAAATGCCGGTTGAGAAGTACGGATGTACAAGTTTCCGGCAGGCGAATAAGCCGATGTGGGCACCACGTAATAATCGCCTGCTTGCAGTACAATTGTCGGGTTGGTATTGTTGTTAAGCCAAACTGCGGTATTGTTCACATGGGCAATCACCACCGGATGTTCAAGGATGGAGGAGCCGTTGCCCCGGCATAAAATATATTCTTTTCCAACTTGCTCGAAGGGCGCAATCTGGTCGATCCCAATGTCGTTCGCCTGGTCGACCACCGGGGCCGCCACCCAGGAGCCGCAATTTACCGCCACCGGTTTTGACGAACTGATCAGCGCCCCCATAAATCCGTTTGGTGGTTGTTCCAGTGCATTAAATGTGATATACTCGGCAAAAGCAACCGATTCACCCGCCTGCAACCACACCGAATCCGGGCCGGTTAGCGGCACGTGTTTGCCGCCGTAAAACAAATCAGTCCCCGGCGCAAAATCGGACAAAACGACCAGCGTAGAATCCGAAAGTGCCAAAACGCCGATAAAATTGGCGCGCCGGTTCTGGCTTTCCACTTCCTGGAGCACATGGCCGATCCGAAACGCCGTGCCGAGGGCAGCGCGGCCCTTGCAGGTGAGGTCGCCGGCGTGAAAACCTGAGTTGGCGTGTACCCGGAAATAGGCATAAAACTTTTTCGGACCGGCAATAATCAGCCCTTTGTTTTTAACCGGAATGTGCAAATCCGTGTATGGAATTAACACCGTTGAGTTTACCGCCGCCCCCAAATCCATCCGGTATGGCTGCGCATTGCTAATGGTGGCCGTTTCCAACAATACCCCCGAACCATCACGGATGTCCACCTCAAAGGGTTGTATTTCGGGCGTAGACAAATACAGGTATTGCGGGCCCCATTCGTCACGGGCGTGCATGGGCGGTAAGTAGTGGATGGTATCCAGTTGAGCAAGGAGGGCATCCGGCAGCAAAACGGTAATTGCCAGGAATAAAACGACGTAACGGAACACCTTCATGTGCAGAGCAGTTTAGCATCTAAAAATAGGCTAAATACACGGCCATCATCCGGAAATGCCCGATCGGAAGCCTAAAATTTGTCGTTTTGCTGATTCTGGACGAATCTATTCCGTGAATTAGGGATTCACCAGCAAATCGCCCGTCAAAACCACGGTGCGTCCGGGCTCAATTTCAACTTTTGCCCAAAAAACATACACACCGGGCACGGCAGCACGGCCACCGACGGCCCCGTCCCACCCCAGATCGGGTTGATTGGTCTGGAAATTTTGCCGTTCAAAAACTGCATTCCCCCAACGGTCATAAATTACCATCTGGTGCACCGGCAGGGGGTCTTTGCTGAACAACATAAAACGGTCGTTGCCCTGAACGGAACGTATGGCAATGGCATTTGGCGCAAAAACATGCGGATCGACAACCAACAATACGCTATCGGTTGCCACACAACCATCCGCATCGACCACCGTCACAGACACCATAGTGGATACTTCGGGGTAAAATGCATGCAGCGGGCAATCCGTGCAGCCGGTACTGTCTGCCGGAGACCAGTAAATTTCCGTCACCGGGTGGCTTGGCAGCACATCGAGCACTGCCTGGTCGCCCGATTGGAGCGGTTCTTTCAGGCGCCAGGTTTGAATGTTTACATAAAAACTGTCGGGTTGGCCCAGGTACAACTTCACCGGTTCATTGTAGCAGCCGATGGCGTCTTGTACTACCAGTTTGTACCACCCTGCGCCAATGTTTGGAAAAAACGGCACGGGCGAAAAGGCTTGCCCAAAGTTAATGGAGTACTGGTATGGCGGAACCCGCCATTCGGCGTGCCAATTTCAATTTCCCCATCGGCGACGCCAAAACAACTGGCATCTTGTACCGAGTACGGAAACACCGGCGCGTTGAGCGGCACCTGGATCGTATCGTACACCAGCGACGTGTTGTAGCATTCGCCGATATAAGCGGCCGCCACGTAAGTTCCCGGCGCCGAAACAACAAATGTAGTGTCGGGGCCAAGTTGAAAAATTGAATCCGAATAAATCCACTCAATCCCGTCAAAGTAGCCGCTGGCCACCAGGGTATCCGGGCAAATGCCGTCGCCCAGATGTTTGATATGCACTTCCGGTTTCCGCGGCTCAAAGTCGGAATATAAGGCGGCATAACTGGCGCCTTTCAGCCGGCCGAGCAAGGTCACCTGAAGTGGCCCGTCAGATTCAAGCCACACACTGTCGGGCGGGTAATTGTAGTAAAACAATTTGGGCAGCCGGTACACAACAAAATCAGGATTCCCCCGAATAGCCTCCGGAGCACCGACCGGTTTAGGTTGCCCATCTACCAGCAGCGAAACCGTTGCAGTTCGCAAGGCAAGAATAGATATCCCGCCTTCAAAACAGGTTGTACCGATGCAGGTGGGTAAAGACAAAGGGCCGACCGCGTGCCGGATGCCGCAATTGATCGGCGGCACAAACATCAGGCTGGCGGTGCCGAGTTGCAGATTTGATGTGGACAGTCCACCAATCATCTGGTAGACAAAAACGGGCTCCGAGGCGCGTATAAATATGGCGTCGGTGCCGAAATAGTAGAACGCAGATACCAGCAGGTACTCCCCGCGGTTCAGCACCGCAATGGGTGTAGTATCGCCGTTGAGCCAAACCTGCGTATTATCGTAATGGGCTACGATAATCGGATGTTCCAGCGATGTCGGCCCATTGCCGCGGAGCAACACATACTCTTTTCCGATGCGCTCGAGGGGCAGAATCTGGTCCATCCCGATATCATTTATTTCATATACCACCGGAGCGCCCATCCACGAGCCGCAGTTTACCGCCACCGGTTTGGTGGCTTCGAGCAAGGCACCCATAAATCCGTTGGTCGGCTGGTCGGAGTCGCGAAAATGAACATGCTGCGCAAACACGATCGTTTCCCCTTTTTGCAACACGACCTGCACCGGCGCCTGCACTTTTTTTTCGGCGAAGCCGATTTTAAACAAAGTAGTGGTATCGAATTCGGAAAATGTCACCAGCGTATTATCCTCCGTAGCCATCACACCCACACAGTTGGAACGCCCGCCCGTTTTGTCAAAGAGTTGTTTCAAATGCGCAATCCGAAACGTGCGGCCCAGCGCAGCCCGGCCCTTGCAGGTGATCTGGTTGGCATCGGCGCCCGACTTGGAGTGGGCGCGAAACACCGCATAAAACGGTTTTGCACCGGAAATAACCAACCCATGATCGGCGAGTACGGTATGCACCTGGATATCCGCTACGATGAGTTGGCTGTGCGTATCTTCCAAATAGTATTCGAAGGGCTGATCGCGGCTGAGCTGCACCGTTTTGAACGACTTGCCCGCGCCATCCCGAATGGTTACCGGGAATGGCTGTTTCTCCGGTGTGGAAAGGTAAATATACTGCGGCCCAACCTGCCCGCGGGCATACACAGGCGGTATCCAGTGCACGGTGTCCAGCTGCGCGTGCAGGGCACTTGTCTGGAACAGGCTACAGATCAACAGGGCGGATAAACGGAGGTAAACTTGCACAGCGTGATTGGATTGAAAAGCGCTTTGGGAGATGCAAGGTAGCCGATAATTTGGGAACAATGATGACCGTGCAGCACCGGGTTTGGATTAAATCGGACAGTCGGTAGTATGCGTTTATCCTTTCGCCGACCCGGCATGATCGATGGCCATTGGTTCTTCGAGCAAGAGAGCAAGGCCGCAGGTTCCTGCAGATAACTTTTCGAACTCAGCGTTATTAAAAATTGATCTGCGAAACCCGCGGTCTCTTTTTCACGCTCCGGAACACCCCCCTACCCTTCCTCCCGGCTTACATCCCGGAACAGCAACATATCCACGACCCGGCCCGACGCGCCCTCGTAAAAACCCGTATTGTATTCATGGGCTTTGGGGTTGCGGAACGTGCCAAACAACAAGTCGAACAAGGGCAAATCCGAGTAATTGTGCCGGTGAATACCCTGCGCATGGTGGTAGGCGTGGCTTTCCGGGCGCTGGATGATATACCCCAGCCAACGCGGCGTATTGATGTTGGAGTGCTGGAAAATTGCCAAAAAGTTGGTCACCAGCAAGATGATCGTCACCGCCTTTGGGTCGAGCCCCAGGATCACGGAAAAACAAAAAGTGCTCAGCAGGGTAAACCCCGTCATGTCGAGCGGGCTGAAGTAAAATGCCCCGTAGGTGTCGAGCCGCTCGGCGCTGTGGTGCATCTGGTGAAATACCCGCCACAACGTGTCGCTGCCGTGCATAGACCGGTGCCAGACATACAACCCGAATTCATAAACGAGAATGCCGGCAACCGCCCCGCCCGCTACGCCCAGCCCTGCCAAATCAAACATTTGGGTATCCGGCAGATACGCCGCAATTAAAAGGGGCAGGTAGCTGGACAGAAAAAAACAGCACAAAGGAAAGGATGCCGCGAATTTTCCAGAATTTGACATCGGGCAACTGCCGGGCCGGAAAAAAACTTTCGTACAGCATCAGCAGGGCGTACATCGCCAAAATAGTGAGCGATATGGGGTCGAGCAAAATTTCAAGTGGTGTTGGCATAGCTTAATTTTTTTGGATAAAAGATTGGTTTTGTTCACATGCAACTGCTGCAAAGAAGCAGGCGCCGTGGCGAAGAGCGCAACCGGCTTTCGGCAGCCCGGGCACTTGCTTCGATACACCTGAAAATTTGAACGGCCAATGCCACAAACTGGAAAAACCGACTGCTTACCGAACTAAAAACCCGGGTTGCACCGGTTGACCTAAGAAAATATGCCGTTGACCGAATTTGGGTGAGGTATGCGCATTGAAGCACCTATTTTCGACACGGTGAAAAATTTAAAATGGCACATCGTCGCAGGGCATTTCGCCTACTGGCTGCTCTTCTTTTTGTTCGACTGGCTCGCCACCAGCGGCAAGGTGGGCCGGATGGATTCAGCCATCCTGTTTAAAGAAGCCGCAATCAATTTCGCATCGGCGGCCTTCCTGGCCTACAGCTCGATCTTCTGGTTTCGGGCCAACTGGTTCAGCGGACGCATCCGGCGTTTGCTGGTCGGCATCATTGTCTTTATCCTCCTGGCCGGCTTACTCAAACACGCGCTGAAAACCGTTTTTTTATATTTGCCTATGCTGGGCACGCATGTCGCCGACGTACCCTCCTGGCTCAATTACTGGAAACCGCGCTACGTGCTGGGCAGCATCGTGTCGCCGGTGCTACAGGCCGGGATTGTAGTCATGGCGTACTTTTTTTCGCTTTGGACACGCCAGCAACGCCTTATCGAAAAAGCCAAACGTGAAAAGGTGGAGGCTGAACTGGAGTTGCTCAAATCGCAGGTGGAGCCGCATTTTATTTTCAATACCCTGAACAACATTTATTACCTGGCGCAAAACAAACACCCCCAAACCGGCGAGATGATCTACAGGCTGGCCCAATTGCTGAGTTTCATGCTCTACGACAGCCGAAAATCACTGATACCGGTGGAAAAAGAACTGGACTATATCCGCGATTACGTAAATCTCGAACGCATCCGCTACGGCGAAAACCTGGATATTTCGGTCAACGTATACGGCAAGTTAAAAGACGCCATGGCGCCGCCCTTGTTGTTGCTGCCACTCGTGGAAAATGCGTTCAAACATGGCATTGCCCCAGTAGGAAAAGGATGGATCCGTGTTGACCTGTCACGCCGAAACGGCGCCCTGGTGTGCAAAGTGGAGAACAGTATACCCGAAACCATGCTGGAAAAAACAGAAAAAAAAGAAGCCTCCGGACTGGGGCTCAGCAACCTGGCCAACCGCCTCGAAGCCCTGTTTCCGGCACAACACGAACTCAAAACCCTGCACGGAAAAACCTCGTTTCTTTCCGTGCTTTCCATACCGTTATGATTCATTGCCTGATCGTCGAAGATGAACCCCTGGCAGCGGAACTACTCAAATCGTACATCGAAAAAGTACCCGACCTGCAACTGGCCGCCCACTGCAAATCGGCGGTGGATGCCTTTGCCGCGCTGCAACGCCAACCGGTCGAACTGATGTTTCTCGACATCCGGATGCCACGACTAACCGGCCTGGAATTGCTCAAATCGCTCCCAAATCCGCCTCCGGTGATTCTGACAACGGCATACCGCGATTATGCGGTGGAAAGCTACGATTACAACGTGCTCGATTACCTGGTAAAGCCGATCCCCTTCGACCGTTTTCTGAAAGCCATCGGCAAGTTTTACCAGCGCCAAACGGCACAACCGGCGCCTGCCGTTTCGCAACCCGATTCTTTTGAACAAGCGTACCTTTTTTTCCGGGTCGATCGCGAGCAGCAAAAAGTCTGGCTCAAAGACATACACTACATCGAGGGCCTGGGCGATTACGTCAAAATTTTTACCGATACCGGCCACATCGTAACCTATGAACGCCTGGCCTACCTGGAAGAAAAACTTCCCGAGGAGCATTTTGCCCGGGTACATAAATCCTACATCATCTGTACGGATAAGGTCCGGTCTTTCTCCGGCTCCTCCGTGAATGTTGCCGGAAAACAAATCCCGGTGGGGCGGATGTATAAAGACCGGCTGACCCGGTTTGGGCGGTAAAAAATTACAACCGGCACCCAACCCTTCGGCCACCCAGTGCTGTCTGGGTGATTGAACACACCCGGGTATTTTTTTGCACACTCAAACTTAGTCACCATGAAAATGAAACAGACGCTTTTTGCGCTTGCAGGAATTGCAGCGCTAGGCCTGGCCCTCACCGGATGCCTGCGCGATACCTGCACCTCCACCACGACATACGTTCGCTTTGATCCGGTGTACAAAACACCGGCTGAAGTACGGGTCGACATCAAGGCCGAAGGCCCCCGGGCCCTTAAACAACCGGGAAAAATGTACTTCATCGGCAATTATATGCTCATCAATGAATTCCGCGAAGGCATTCATGTGATTGACAACGCCGACCCCGCCAACCCCACCCCGTTGGCCTTCTGGAACATCCCGGGCAATGTCGACATTGCCGTCAGAGATAATTACCTCTACGCCGATCAATATGTCGACTTGCTGAGTATCGACGTCAGCGATATTTACAACCCGAAGATGGTTTGCCGCAGCCAGGATGTTTTCCAACTCCACGGCTTCGACAACAACCGGGGCTACCTGGTCGATTACCGCCAGACCGCCGTTACGGAAAATGTCGACTGTGACGACAACCGTTGGGGAAACATCTGGTTCCGCGAAGGCGATGTGATTTTTGTGGCTAACGATGCGATGAACACGACCGGCGGACCCTTCCTGAAAAACAACGGCCTGCCCGCCAGCACCGGTATCGCCGGCTCCTACTCCCGTTTCGGACAATACGACCAATTTTTATATTGCGTGGACAACAGTAACCTGCGGCCGTTCAGCCTGACCAATCCGGCTTGCCCCAATGCGCTTGATCCGGTATTTATCGGCTGGAACATCGAAACGATCTTCCCCTGGAACGACCGCCTTTTTGTCGGCTCCCAAACCGGTGTTTTCATTTTCAACGTAAGCAACCCGGCAATGCCCGTGCAGGAAGCCGCCTTCTCGCATGCAACCGGCTGTGACCCTGTGGTTTGCGACGGGGAAAATGCCTACGTTACCATCCACGACGGCACCACCTGCAACGGCACCTTCAATCAGTTGGACATTATCGACATCACCAACCTGCCCAATGCTTTCCTTCGGAAAACCTATCCCATGAAAAAGCCCAAAGGCTTGTCGGTCGCCGGCAATTACCTGTATCTCTGCGATGACGGTCTCAAGATTTTTGACAAAACCGATCCGCTCGAGCTGAAACAGCTGAGCCATGTGCGCAACATCGACACCTATGATGTAATTGCACTGGACGACAGCCATATTCTGATCATCGGCGCCGACGGGTTTTACCAGTTTGATGTTGCCGACCCGGCTGCGCCCCGGCAGATCAGTCACCTGGCTGTTGCACCATAACGAACAGAACCATGAAACATATTTTTCGAGTCATTACACTGGGGCTGCTGCTGTTTTGGCAGCCCCGGTTTTTAACCGCCCAGGAGGCGAAGCCGGCTTGCAAAGACATTTTGTACATGACCGACGGCGGCAAGCTGCGCGGCCAGGTACAGGCACTCAAAGCAAACGGCGATACCCTGGTTTTTCAGACCTGGAGCGGCATCGTATTCAATTTGCCTAAAAACCAGGTGAAGCGCATCGTTCAAAAATGCAAGGATCAGCAACCTCTGGGCTTAAATCAAATTCGTCCGTATTCATTTAAAGAAAAGGGCTGGTATCACCACACCCGCATGGCGGCGCTCATCGGGCAGGCATATTATGGCACCAACCGGACCGGTTTTGTGCTCCAGCATAGCAGCGGCTGGATGTTCAAACGCCAACTTGGCGCCGGCCTGGGCATAGGTTTCGAAATGTTTGACCCTAAGGGCAACGATGCTGCCACTTATCCCGTCTTTGCAGAAATGCGCAGTTATTTTTTTCAAAAAAACACGACACCGTACGCCACACTTGGCGCTGGTTGGGCTTTTACCGGAAATACGGCTAATGAAAGATGGGGGCAGACCGACAGGTGGAAAGGCGGTTGGCTGGTACAAGCCGAGGTCGGTTATCGGATCGGTAATTATTTCAACATATTTGGCGGCATTCGACTGCAACATAAACAGCGGGAATGGACGTCTGTCTGGGGGCCTGATTCCGGATTTGGCGTAGACCGCATTTTACATAAACGCTTTGTACTCGGAATTGGACTGCTTTTATGAATAAACATTAACGCGTGAACCCGGAGCCCGGATGGGCAGGCCATAAATGCTTTTTTCGGAAAAAAGAAATACACGGAAAACGAATTGGTGGAAGGCTGTGTGCGCAATGATCGGCGTGCGCAGGAGCTCTTTTATCGCACCTTTTTTCCGGAAATGCTCCGCATGGTTCGCCGCTATACCCGGGATGAAGACACCGCGCTGGAAATTGTAAACAACGGCTTTCTGCGGGTTTTTAAAAAACTGGACACTTTCGCCTTCAAAGGCAGCCTGGAAGGCTGGGTGCGCAGGCTGGTGTACCACAGTATGGCCGATTATTTCCGAAGCAATGCCCGCTACCTGCATTTCCTGGTGCTGGAAGAACGCGATGATGTGGTGCCGGAGCGCAGCCACGACACATTTTTTGAAGAAGATATTTTGAAAATTGTAGGCCAATTGCCACCGGTATCCCGTGAAGTTTTTCGCCTGTATGCCATTGAGGGGTATTCCCATGGTGAAATTGCCGAAAACCTCAACATGAGCGAAGGCACCTCCAAGTGGCATTTGTCTACCGCCCGGCAAAAACTGCGGCAACAACTCATTGAACTCGGCCATATTCCACACAAACAGGAACGAATGGCCTGAATACTTTTAATAAATGATGACATAATCCGCAACACGGTCAACACATGGATAAAAACGTTTACAAATCAGATAAGCATCTGGAAGACCGGGGCTGGCAGGCCATGCAGGAACTGCTCGACCGGGAAATGCCGGTAGAGCGCCGGCGCCGGCCGGGATTTTTCTGGCTGTTTGGCTTGTTGCTCTGCCTGGCGACTGCCTACGTCGTTTGGCAGGCATGGCCTGCCGAACCGGCCCAACGTATTTCCCGGCCTTCGGCACCCGTCGCCGGGCTTGTCGACCCATCTGTTGCAGCATCAAAATCGCCACAGCAGCCACAGCAGACAGCACAGGCGCCCACTTTCTCCGATCAGAAAGCGGTTTCCATCAATCCGGCACTCCAAATTAGCGAGCCCCGGCAGACAACAATCTACCCGGCTCAGCCACAAAAACCGGAAGCGTCGCAGGCTCAAATAACACCCGATCGCGAAAATTTCATACCCGAAACGATTTCCGCCACAACGCCGGCGCCGGCTAACCCTGCGACTGCTGAAAAAACACTGGCGGAAAATCCCGAACAAAATGAGCCTGCTACAAACGCGACCCTTGCAACTGCCCAACCGCCAACTGACCCACTTGCAGCATCACCTGAGCTGCCTCCGTTCCACCAACCCCTGCTTGTGGCCACGAATCCCCCCGCGATGATCAATCCGGCGGAAACAGCGAAACGCCCCGTCGATCCGGCTACCGCCGATACGGTTGCCCAGGCAGATCAACCGGCGCCCATTGAACCGGTAAATCCGAAACCTTTGCGCCCCTGGGCCTTTGGCGCTACGGTGGGCCTGCTGACCAGTCCGGGTATCGATTACTCCGGTACCAACCTGGGGCTTTCTGTCGAATGGCAGCCTGCCCGCCGTTGGGGTTTGCGCGGCAGTCTATTGTATCAGTTTCAAAAACTGCAAAAGGAACAGCGTACAATTCTGGAAGTCAGTTCCGGTTCGTATGTGCTGCTGACCGGCGACCAAACAGCGCTCGATGTCGGAGGCAGTACCGTAGTGAACAACCCCGCACCAAACAGCCTGGCAACGCCGGTGTATGTGCCGGTATCGCGCCTGCACAGGCTGGAAGTACCGGTTAACGCCTTCTGGCAACCGCTGCGAAAATGGCGGGTGTACGGCGGGCTGAGCATGGGCCTGAATCTTTATGCCCAAACGGGCCGCCAAACGCTTAAAAACAACCGCGTACTGAATGTGCCGTCCGGAGAAGCCAATCGAAACCTGAACCAGGAAATTACCAGGCAATTGCCGGACTGGGATATGCGGTGGAACGTTGGCATCGGGTTTAAACCGAACCGGCACCTGACGTTTGAGCTGTTTGTGCAAAACCCCTTGCATTTGTTACCGCGAAATACAAATCCGGCATACTTTGATTTTACGGACCAAAAAAGCACTTTCGAGAGTTATGGCCAACAAGTTGCCACCAGCCGGCCGGCCATTGGCGACCAGACCTTGTTCCAGATTTCTGCCTCCGCGTTTTTTTAACTGAATTTATAGCAGCAAACCTTCGAAGTACCCGACTTTTGCTGCATGGATAACAACGAACCGCACGAACAGGAACATAAACCAGAAGACGCTGCCCCGCAACCGGAAATTCCACCCCGGATGATCAGCTTCAGCAACGCCGATGTCAGCACCCGCTACGACGATGTGTACGAAGACCGGGTTCCGGACGAGGTGATCCATGTGGGCTGGCAGGACGATGCCTATGAATTCAGGTGTAAAAACGGGGTGCATCTCCGCATTCAGGTGGTGGCTTCCGGCATCATTCGCCTGCGCTATAGCCCCGATGGCCTGTTCCAACCCGACCATTCGTATGCCGTTCTGCCCGATTTCGCTCCCGAAAAAGTAAAAGCTACCCTGAGTGAAAGTGCCAACGAATACCTGTTGGTCTGCGATCCCTTGCAGGTTGTTGTCGCAAAAGATGGCGCCAGGGTGCGTTTTTATGACCTGCACGACCGGCTGCTCAACGAAGACGCCGACGGCTATTCCGCCCGCCGGACCATAATGACCGGCTGGTCTGAATTGAAGCTGACTAAAAAGTGCCAGCGCAAGGAGGTATTTTACGGTCTCGGCGATAAAACCTGCAGCCCGGACCTTCGCGGAAAAAAATTCCAGAACTGGTGCGAAGACGCTTTCGCCTTCGGGCGCGAAACAGACCCGCTGTACCGGGCGATTCCGTTTTACTACGGCTTGAACCAGGGCATTGCCTACGGGATTTTCCTGGACAATACCTGCCGCACATTTTTCGACTTTGATACTGAAAACACTAATACCACATCCTTCTGGGCCGAGGGCGGAGAGTTGAACTACTATTTCATTTACGGGCCCGGGCTGCTGGATGTGGCGCGGGCTTATGCCCGTTTGACCGGCAAGCCCGAACTGCCACCGCTGTGGGCGCTTGGCTACCACCAATGCCGGTGGAGTTATTACCCGCATAGCCGGGTGCTGGAAATCGCCGACAAGTTTCGCGAATTGGAGATACCCTGTGATGCCATTTACCTCGACATCGACTACATGGACGGTTTTCGCTGTTTCACCTGGAATGCCGAGCACTTTCCCGACCCCAAAAAACTCATTGCGGAGTTGTCGGAAAAAGGGTTTAACACCGTAGTCATGATCGATCCGGGCATCAAGGAAGACCCGGATTATTCCGTCTACCGGGAAGGATTGTCCAAGGCTATGTTTGTCCGGAATGCCGACGGCGCCATAGCCAAGGGACCTGTATGGCCGGGCTTTTGCGCTTTCCCGGATTTTACGAATCCGGATGTTCGCCAATGGTGGGGTGATCTGTATGCCGGGTTGTACCAGCACGACGGTGTCAGCGGTTTTTGGAACGACATGAATGAACCCGCCGTATTTCACATAAACCACAAAACGCTGCCCGATTCCGTATTGCACCATTACGAAGGGCATTGGGCAGGCCACCGGAAGGCGCATAATGTGTATGGGCAATTGATGAACCGCGCATCCTGGGAAGGATTTAAACGCCTGCTACCGGACAAACGGCCGTTTCTGCTTACCCGGGCTACCTATTCGGGCGGGCAACGTTACGCTGCAGTCTGGACCGGCGACAACTACTCCAACTGGGAGCATCTGGCCATTGCCAACGTGCAATGCCAGCGCCTGAGTGTATCCGGCTTTTCCTTTTGCGGGACTGATATCGGCGGATTTGCCGGCGAGACCGATGGCGAATTGTTTATCCGCTGGTTGCAATTGGCGGTTTTTCATCCGCTCATGCGGGTGCACAGCATGGGCCAGCATGCAGGCGGCGACATCGCCGTGACGGATGAGGCCCAGTTGGCCGATCCGGCACTGCACACTTCAGACCAGGAACCCTGGTCTTTCGGGGAAAAATGGACGGCTTTGGCGAAAAAAGCCATTGAGCTGCGCTATGCCATGCTACCTTGCCTGTACACGGCCATGTGGAAAAACAGCCTGGACGGCACCCCGGCAATTCGCCACGCCGCCTTTGCGGATGCGGAAGACCCCAAACTTTGGGATTGTGAGCGCGATTTTCTGTTTGGCGACCATTTATTTGTCAGCCCGGTGGTACAACCCAAATTGCAACGCCAGCTGGTTTATCTGCCCCGGGGCAATTGGTACTATTTCTGGACCGGCCAGCCCTTCAGCGGAGAAATTTTTGTAAACGTAATGCCGGAACAAGTTCCATTTTTTGTACGCGAAGGCGCCGTCTTACCAACCTATCCGGTACGGCAGTTCACCACTGAAAAAGCCGTGGAAGAACTGACACTTTACATTTATTATAAAAACGGTGTGGAAACCAGCCAACTATACGAAGATGCCGGAGAAGGGTATGCCTACCAGGAAGGCAACTTTTGCCTGCGCACCTGGGAAACAACCGGCGCTGAGGATACTTTTTCAGTAAAACAAATTATTGAAGGCGACTGGCAGGCGCCTTATCAGAAAATCAAGCTGTTCCTGGTAGGTTTCCCGACCTACGTCCGGCAGTGTAAAGTAGATAAAGCCGAAATGCCCATCAAGGAAATCCGCCTGCGCGACCGGGCCTTATACACCGTTACGGTTTCACCAGACTTCAAACGAATCACATGGCACGCATAAACTGGACCCGAATTGCCTATCACATCAGTTTTTGGCTGGTGTACCTGTTCCTGAATTCCTGGCTCGGCAGTATTTTCAACCGGGTTGAATTGTACAAGGCATTTTTGGGAGAAGCAGCCGTATTGCCGGTAAAAATCCTGCTGACGTACTTCGTTTTTTACTACATCATTCCGCTCTACCTCGACCGGGATAAGGTGTGGAAACTTGTTGGCCTGACCCTGCTGGCCTTTGCCGTCGCCAGCCTGCTCTACCGGATGGTGACGGCCTGGTTCTTTTTCCCCATTTTCGAGCCGGAACGAACCATTCCGTTTTTCTTTCTGCCCGGGCTTTACCTTACCGCCTTTGATTTATTTATCACCGTTGCCGCGGCAACAACGATAAAAATGATCCGGGTCCATTACAAAAGCCTGGAGTTTGAGCAGGAGTTGCTGCGGGAAAAACTGCAATCGGAATTGAAGTTTTTGCGCACCCAGACCAACCCGCATTTCCTGTTCAACACCCTCAACAACCTGTACGTGCTTGCCCGGAAAAAGTCGGACAATACCGCCGATGCCATCATGATGTTGTCGAAAATCATGCGGTTTGTGTTGTACGATTGCCGGTCGGCTTTTATCCCGATTGCCGAAGAAGCAAAAGTGATTCAGGACTATATCGCCCTGGAAAAGCTGCGGTACAACACGCGCCTGCAAGTTGAATACCGGGAAAACATTGCGCCGCCGGGAGGTTCGATTGCGCCCCTGTTGTTGTTGCCATTTGTGGAAAACAGTTTCAAACACGGCGCAGGCGGTACAACCGGGGATGCCAAAATTTGGATCAATATTCAATTTGAAAACAACAACCTCGATTTTGAAGTAAAAAACACGGTTGAGGAAAAAGATTCCCGGCCGAACCCGGAGGGCATTGGCCTGAAAAATGTGCAACGGCAGTTGGATCTGATCTACCCCGACCGGTATACGCTTACCAGCGGCCGGCAAAATGGCGTTTACGTTGTTCACCTGAACATCAATCTGGAAGAAGACTGATCCATTTTCCCGTTAAGATGTTGGAAAAGCAGTCTTTATAACGCAATCCTCCCTTATTTTGCGTTAGATCATTAATTTTTAAAAAAAAATTGGCGGGAACAGGCAACCTAAAAACAAAATTGGCTGCCAAACAAAAACCGTACAACCTCATGCAACAACTAACCGACCATGAATTGGTGCAGGGCGTGCTGGAAGGCAGCCCGACACATCAGGCAGCGTTGTACCAACAGTACAGCGTGCCGATGTTCCGGGTGCTGCTGCGATTTGCACGCGACCGGGCCGAGGCGGAAGATATGCTGCAGGATGGTTTCGTGCGGGTCTTCCGGGATCTGAAGCAGTTTCGGGGCGATGGCGCCCTGGGTGGCTGGATACGCCGGATCATGGTTAATACCGCGCTTAGCCAACTGCGCAAACAACGCGATTTCATCCGCGATACATCCGACTTCAGTCCTTTTGAAAACATGTTTCGGACCGAAGAAGATTTTGCGGCGAACATGGATGCTGAAACCCTCCTGACCTACCTCCAAAAATTGCCACCCGGCTACCGCGCCGTTTTTAATCTGTATGCAATTGAGGGGTTTAGCCATGAAGAAATTGCCAATCAATTGGGCATTTCGATCGGAACCAGTAAAAGTCAGTTGTATAAAGCCCGGGAATACCTGAAACGCATATTGGACAAATCCTTTATTACCTGAAACCGAAAAATAACACCGGAGTTACCGGAAAACGCAAAAATGGACGATCCACAAGAGTTCAAATCCCTCGACGCCCTGTTCCGCAAAACGTTTGAAAATTTGCCGGACAGCCCGGCCGCTTCAGGCTGGGATAACCCCTCGCCCCGGGTTTGGGAGCAGGTGCGCACGCAGATCAAACCGCCGGCCAGAGGCTGGACCGGGAAATCTATCCTGCTCATCAGCGGCCTGGCTGTGGTACTGATGCTTGGCCTGTACTGGGCACTCGCAAGGCCCGACTCCGGCGCGCAACTTCAGACACCCGCTGAACAAACAACCATGCCGGTTGCTACGCCGGATACTCCGGCTGCTGCTGATACCGAAGCTTTTGTTGCTACCGAACCGGCCGTCGCCCCGAAAACGGCTCTAACGCAAAATCGCCAATCGAAAAAACCACGCAGGCAATCAAACGCCGAAAAGCTACCCCAGCGCTCCAACAGTACCCGGGAGGAAGCAGCTGACGGTGCGCTGCAACGGCGCCTGCCCGGCAGTGCGCCTTTACCCGGAACAAATCCGGCTTCGCCAAATACCACCGTGCGCCGGCAAATGGAAGCCTGGCGTGGTGCGCCATGGGCTCAACCGCTCGCCCCATTGCCTACTATTCTGGATAGCCGGTTTGTCCGGCCAGTGCCCGAAAGCCTGAAAAATCTGGGAAATTAACGTTGCCTTTTTAGCAGTACCGATTAATAATTAACCCCGCGGAAGCAATTCCGCGGGGTGTTTTTTTTCGGCTCATGCCAAGCGATAAATCGACATTATATTTTTAAGGATTGCTCCGAAATCAATTTTCAGGTCGATCAGCCTGCCGGTTTTAAGATCAAAAACCCAGCCGTGAACCGTCAGGTTTCGTTCGCGGTAGGCCCGCTGAACGTCGGCGGTTTTTATGACGTTGATACACTGTTCCTGTACGTTCAGCTCGACGAGCCGGTTGTATTTGTCGTCGTCATTTTGAATAAGGTCAAGTTCCTCGTGATGAATGCGGTACACATCCCGGATGTTGCGCAGCCAGGGATTCAGGATGCCCAGGTCCGCCGATTGCATGGCTGCTTTTACCCCGCCACAATTGTAATGCCCGCAAACCACCACATGGTTTACCTCCAAATGCCTGACGGCATAGGTAATCACCGACATCACATTCAAATCGGTGTTCGGCACCATGTTCGCAATATTGCGGTGGACAAATACTTCGCCCGGGTGGACCCCCATGAGGTCTTCCGCCGTGACCCGGCTATCAGAACAACCGATGTAGAGGATGTCCGGATTTTGGCCTTTGGCCAGGTTTTCAAAATACTGATCGTTCAGCCGGAGTTTCTCTTTGATCCAGGCTTCGTTGTTTTTAAAAATTTGCTTAATGTCCATACCGGGGTAGTTTTTTATAAAATGCGGGTGTGAAAAACATAAGAGTGTAGTAGCCATCCCAGGGCAGACGCATTAAAATATAACTGACCTCGGAGAGGTCAAATATTTGTAGCATCCGGGCTATTAGAGCCAGGTTCACGACCTCGGAGAGGTCGAATCAGTGTCGAATTATTTGACCGTAACACAAATTCGACCTCTCCGAGGTCGCTCGAGATTTTAATGCGTTTGCCCTGAGTAGCCATCCTACGACTTGAGGTCGTAGGATGGCTAACGCCTACTCCTCTTTAAACAGGGAATACTCGACCGCTTCCGCCGTTGAGCGGAATTCCCGCCAGGGCCCGGAAAACAAGGCATCGATCCGGGCCAGCAACACAGCCGTTTCATCTTCGGCGCGTTTCATGGCCAGGCGCGCATTGCCATTCGGTGCGCCCGGTGATTCGCCGATATAATTGACGGCGCGGCGCAGGTGCGAGCTCAGTACATCCGGGTTGCGTTGAATCCCTTTTTTCTCCTCGTGTTCAAAAAATTCGTTTTTCAAAACACTGATGCTGTCGCGCAGCGTTTTCCCCAGATCGAGCACCGGTTTTTTAGTGCTGTCCGGAACATTCACAAACTGGCTTTCCACCAGTTTGATCGTTTTTTCCGCCGAAACCAGCCGGTCGTAAGCTTTTTTCACTTTTTCAATCAAGGGATAAAAACTTCGGACCGCTTCGGCATTTTCCCGGCGGGCGGCAACCGGAATGTCCAGACGCGGGTCGTCGATAACCTGCAACACGGTGGAATCCCGTTGGCCCTTGAAAAGTACCAGCACTTTATAATTGCCGGGCAAAACACGCGGGCCACCACCCGGCTCCAGTTGATCCCGGTTGGGCTCGCGGCTCGACGGGTACTGCACGCCGCGTGTATCCAGGCCCCAGGTTATGATGCTGAAACAACTATCCAGATCGGTTTTCCAGCGGCGAATGGTATCGCCTTCCATCGTCAGGACCAACACAGTCGCTTTATCTTTTTTATCGCCCCGGCCACCCCGGCCAGGCCTGCGCGGCGTATCGCTTTCGGCATCGGCGGCATCATCCGGCTCCGTTTTCTCTGCCTTTTTAGGCGCTTCGGGCTTCACCCAAACCGGGATTTGCGCAGCAGTGCCCTTGTTGGTGCCGGCATAAAAGGCATCTGCGGAGAAGCGTGGGCCCTCGAACGAACGCCAGGATGCCAAAACAGCAGTTTGCGGCGTAAAAACTTTGAAGGTTTGATTGAGCACGGCAGCATTGCGCGCCAACTCACGCAAGGGCGCGATATTATCCAGAATCCAGATCGCACGGCCGAAAGTCCCCAACACCAAATCGCCGTCGCGCGGATGGATTTTCATATCCTGCACCGGCATGCAGGGCAAGCCACCTGATTTACCGGCATCCACCCGGGGCCAGTGCATCCAACTGGAACCATAGTCGAAACTGACATGCAGCCCCTGATCGGTACCCAGAAATAGCAGGTTGGGCACTTCAGTATCCTGCACAACGGAAAGGCAAAAGCCCATCACATTGGCCGGGTTGGCCAGGCGTTTCCAACTGCGGCCAAAATCGGTGGTATGATACAGGTAAGGCGCCCAGTCGTTGAGGCGGTAATTGTTGACCACAACAAATGCTTCACCTGCATTTTTTGCCGACACTTCAATTTGGGGTATCCAGACGCCTTTCGGGCAGCCGGGCAGCAACCCCGACAGATTTTGCCAGTTTTGACCACCGTCGCGGGTGAGTTGCAGTTGACCGTCATCAGTGCCGACCCACACAACGCCCTGCTGCACCGGGCTTGGCGCAATGGCGATGATCGAGCAAAAGTTTTCAGCATTGGTGGCATCGATCGTCAGGCCGCCGGAGGTGCTTTGGTGCATTTTGGCGGTATCGTTCGTGGTCAGGTCGGGCGAAAGCAGATTCCAGGTTTGGCCGAAATCGGGCGAATAATGTAAAAACTGGCTGCCGAAATAGAGCCCGCCGTCGCGAAACGGGTCCTGTGCGATGCCGGCATTCCAGTTCCAGCGTAAGTCTGCATTTTCCGGATGTAAGGGTTTGAGATAGTAGGAATGTCCGGTTTGGATATCCACATAACTGAGTTCGCCGCCTTGCGACATGCCAAAACAATAGCGGCTGTTATCACGACGGGGCACCACATCGAAGCCGTCGCCAAAAAGCACTTCCTGCCAATCAGCATTCCGGATGCCTCCGGAACGCCAGATCGATGACGGTCCTACCCAGGAACCATTGTCCTGCAAACCGCCGTAAATATTGTAGGGTATTTCATTGTCAACATTGATATGATAAAACTGCCCGACCGGAATATTCTCTGCATAGCGCCAGGTGACGCCGCCGTCGCGGGTAATGTTGAGGCCGCCGTCGTTGCCGTCGATCATATAATCCGGGTCTTCCGGATGTATCCAAAACGCGTGGTGATCGAGATGAATGACCCAGCCTTTCCAGGTTTCAAAGGATTTGCCGCCGTCTTCGCTGCGGTTCAGGTACGTGTGCAGGCTGTACACCCGGTTTTCATTTTTGGGGTCGACATAAATTTCCGCATAGTAAAACGGGCGCCCGCCGATGTTTTCTGTTCCCGTTTTGCGCCAGCTACGGCCGCCATCATTGCTACGGTACAGGGCATTTTCCTCGGCTTCAACGATTGCATACACCACATTCGGCTTATTGCGGGCCACAGCAAGGCCGATCCGGCCAAGTTCGCCTTTGGGCAGGCCGTCTTTTTCCGTGCTGCGTGTCCAGTTTTCGCCACCGTCGTAGGAAATGTAAAGCCCGGAGCCCGGGCCGCCGGATTTGAAAAACCAGGGCCAGCGCCGGTATTCCCACATGGCTGCGTAGAGTTTGTTGGGGTTGGCGGGGTCGGCTACGAGATCGGCACAGCCGGTCAGATCGTTGACATACAGCACCTTGCGCCAGGTTTTTCCGCCATCGGTGCTTTTGAACACGCCGCGGTCTTCATTCGGGCCGTTGGTGGAGCCCATGGCCGCTACCCACAGGATATCGGGATTGTCGCGGTGCAGCACGATCCGGTGGATGGTGCGGGTTTGGTCAAGGCCCATGTTTTGCCAGGTACGGCCGCCGTCGATGGATTTAAAAATGCCGATTCCAAAATTCTGGGAGTTGCGCGGATTGCCTTCACCCGTACCGGCCCAGATGAGATCAGGGTTTTGGGGGTGGATGGCCAGCGCGCCGATACTCTGCGTGGGCGCTGCGTCGAAAATGGGCTGCCAGTCGGTCCCCCCGCTGCGGCTGCGCCAAATACCGCCCGAGGCCGCCCCGGCGTAAATAATTTCCGGATTGGCGGGGTCGCAGGTAATGGCGGTTATCCGCCCCGACATGGCGCCCGGGCCAATGGAACGGAAGTTCAGGCTACGCAGTTTTTCTGCATCAATTTTTTGAGAAAACAGGCTGCCGGTCAGGCAAAGCATAAACAAAACAGTAAGGCATTGCTTCATACAATTGGCTGTTAATTGCTAAAAATGGTTGGCGTAAAATCTGATTATAAACTGAAAGAGGTCGCCTTTTTCGATTAAAATACGTTGTACCGCATAATTTGGAATGATTTACCGTTTGTATTCGCGGCAGCCGGATTTTGAAAAAAGTAGCCGCATTTTAAGGCCTGTTTTTCAAAAGAAAGCATCTTTACTGCCGAACGAAATACACTACGCAGCATGGCAACCCTTACCTACCACACCAACGGCGTTTTGCTCGACCGCCGCGAAAACGGCCCGGACATGGCAGTTTTCGGCAATATCCAGGTTCCTCTGATCACGGCTTCCCAGCTGCAACGCTATGCCGCCATCATTTATGCCGAAGCATCCTACGGCGCGTTGTTGCATGAGATCAACCCGCGCGACCCACGCGGCGAGTTGTGGCGCGAGACAGTTGCCATTGCCATTGCGATGTACAATTATGTGCGCAACAAGAGTGCAGCATTCTACCGGGCCGGCCGTATTTACAACCTCAACGACCTTGTCCATGATGCCAACTACGTAAAAGGAATCAGCAGCCCGAAATTCAACGAATACTTCATGCCTGGTGGCGACGACACCAAGCGCACCTATGCAAACCTGGCCGTTCTCAAACTCTTCACCCGCCAGGTGGAGGATATCCGCGCCATCATTTTTGAAATGCAGCAGGCCGCCTATTGGGATGGCAACGACCTCTTCCGGCGCTACCGCGAACACTATCGCGCCAAGCAAGGATTTGAATTGGGCAACCCCGAACACGGGCGGCTGTACCAAAATGTAACCATCATTCCGGGTACGCAAATCATTGATTCTTGTCCGGCACTGGACCCCCGTGTTGCGGCGCTCCGGCAATTTACCTTCTTGTCGACGATGACGGCAGGCGGCAGTATTTTTTACCGCATTCACCCACAGGCTGTTGCGCAGGGAGTAAGTTGGTGAGTTCAGAAAGGGCATCCGAAATTTTGCTATTCATGTCCTAAAACCCAGTCCAACGGGCGGGGTTGGAGCAAGTTGGGTTATTTTTGAAACAGTCGTTTACAAAAAATAACCTGCCATGAAAAAACTTGTACTGCTTTCCTGCCTGCTTACCCTCTTAACCACTACTTCTTTCGCACTTACCCCCGACACTCAGGCGCCACTTTATGAACATCTGGTGGAGATCAACCGCGAATGGTTAAAAATCACACCGGAAAAACAGTTGCTGATGCAAACGGCATTTCCCAACGACCAGGCCCGGATTGCCACGCATTTGCGCCTGGTGGAACAGATACTCCGCCAGCGCCATTATCCGGCTTTTGATGCCAACCAACGCGCCAACCGGCTCCGCCACCTCGATGCCCTGCACGGTTACCACAAAACCGGAATTTTCCCGGCCAACCATTACCACCTTGAGCGCCGGCCGTATTTCCGTGACAACAACCAGGTGCTGTGCGCGGTCGGCTATTTGCTTTGGGCGGATGGCCAACAGGAACTCGTCAACAGGATCAACCGGGAAAACAACTACGGCTACCTGTTTGACCTGGCCCGGCAATACCCGGAAATCGAAGCCTGGGCAACTGAAAATGGCTTTACTCTCGATGAACTGGCCTGGATTCAGCCGGCCTACGAACCGATCAAGCCGGACTTTTCGCTTTGGGGAAACGGACAGGGGCTTAACCCTGGCGGTCGTATCAATATCATGGCGAAAACGCCCGACGACGCAAAACTGATTATCGCCGGCGCGTTCAGCAGCATTGATGGCCAGGCACTGAACAATATCGCTATCTGGGATGGCGCTGCATGGTCGGCTTTGGGCACCGGTGTGATTGGTGAGGTCTTTGCGCTGGATGTGTACCATATTTATGGAACGTCCAAATTGTTGGTCGGTGGAAAATTCTACCTGCCCGGCCAGCCCGAACTCCAAAATTTAGCGGAATATGATTTTAATACGGCTACCTGGAAAGGTTTGCAAACCGGCGACATGGAAGGGACAATCCACACCGTCCACTACAACACCGGATTCCCAGGTGTTTTCATCGGCGGCGACTTCCTGAAAATCAATGGGATAAACCACCCCTACATTGGCCACTGGCACCCCTACAACGGCGGTGTATGGAATTACTATTTTGATTTCTTAAACACCGACGGGCCGGTAAAAACCCTTGCTGATGTAGATGGCCTGCTGTTGGTAGGCGGCAGTTTTGAAAAGGTAAAGGATGCCGACAGCGGTAGTTGGATTCAGGCCCCGCACCTGGTTTACTTCAACCATTCCAATGGGTGGGTTCCGATAAATCATGTCCTGCCGGTGGTTGAAAAGGCAACCTACTTTGAAGGCAATATTTTTGCCAGCCATCCTTTCCAGTTGAAACCGGACGGCACCATGCAAGGCCTGAGTATCCTGAAAGCCGGGCTTTGGCACGAAGCCTCGGTATGGCCCTACGTCGATAGCACCATCCACGGCTTTTGCACTTACAACGAATATTTGATGGTGTACGGCGGCCTTTATGCCGGTAGCCTGAACGGTGGTTTTGGTACGGGAATGGCGCATTTCCACGACGACGATCTGGAATTGCAGGGGGTTACCCTGGCCGATGCCTCCATCCGGGCAGCGCAGTCCTTTCAGGGTTTTATGTACGTTGCCGGCGATTTCGAGCATCTTTTTGGAACCGGTGACCCCTACAAGGGCATGGCACGATTCACCCTGCCATATGTCTCCAGCCCCGAACCCGACCGGCCGTTGGCCATTGAGGTGACCGCCTCGGCAAACCGCCTGCGCTGCCGGTACGATGCCCTGGAGTACCCGACTGAACTGCGCATTTTTGATCTGCAGGGGCGTCTGGTCAGCACACGGGAATTGTTGCCTGGTGGGGAGACGGTGTTGGACGTAACATCCGAATGGAACAACGGTCTGTACGTCTGGCAATTGCAAAATCAATCCGGCATGCAGGCCGGTAAATGGGTGGTGCAACATTAAATGGCCTCTATTGTCGGCGTGGCTCGAGTCACGCCGACAATTTGCACCGCAAAACACCTACCTCCGGTTCAGTTTATACAATCCGGCTGCGGGTCTACGGAACAGAACGCCATCAGGCCTTCCCACCGCAGCTGCCAAGCCCCGTCGTGCGGGTAGCCTGGATTTCCCACCGTCGTACCATCCCGGCCGGCAACCATCAATTGGCCGGGATTGGATTGAAAAATTAACATTCGCTACATTAAGTCTGTGTTAACTTAGCCTGAGAAACCAAATAAAGCGATCCTAACTATCACTAAATCCATTCCACGTATGAAGCAGTTTTTCACACTGCTTGCGATGCTATGCATTGCAGGCACTACCCATGTTTTGGGTCAGGTTACCACTTCAACTATACAAGGTGAAGTGACCGACACCAAAGGGGACCCGCTCCCCGGCGCTACCATCGTAGCCACGCACGTCCCTTCAGGCACCCGTTATGGCGTTACGGCCCGTACCGACGGGCGTTTTACCCTGCCTAACCTTCGGGTTGGCGGCCCGTACGTTGTTACTGCTGCTCTGACCGGGTTTCAGCAAAAAGAAGCAACGATTGAGGAGCTGAAACTTGCCCAGCGTTTTACCCAAAATTTTTCCCTGGAAGATGCCACCACCACCCTGGGGGAAGTCACCGTACTTTATGATGCCTCCGGGATACTGAACAGTACGCGCACCGGCGCCGCTTCGAACATCACGCGCCAGCAAATAGCCAGCCTGCCGACGATCACGCGTTCGGCGGCCGACTATACGCGCCTGGTGCCCATGTCGGCTGAAGGGGGCAGTTTTGCCGGCCGGAACGACCAATTCAACAATTATTCGCTGGACGGCACTATTTTCAACAACCCCTTCGGCCTCGATGCCGCCACACCGGGCGGCCAGGCCGATGCCCAGCCGGTTTCGCTCGATGCGATCGACCAGATCAATGTGGCCATTGCCCCGTATGATGTGACCCAAACAGGTTTTACCGGCGCTGCCGTAAACGCCGTAACCAAATCAGGTACCAACAGTTGGCGCGGCACCGTTTTCGGTTTTTACCGGAACAAGGATATGCTTGGCGACAAAGTTGAAGACACTGAGGTGACCCGCGGTGACTTGCGCCAGTTGCAAACCGGATTTGCCATTGGCGGGCCTATCATCAGGATAAACTGTTTGTTTTTGCCAACCTGGAAATCGAACGCCGTTCTGACCTCGGCTCCTATTTCCTGGCCAGCCGCGGCACGCCGGGACCAAACGTTTCCCGGGTACTGGCGTCCGATCTGGAACTTGTTTCCAGCATTTTGAAGCAACGGTACGATTATGATACCGGCCCCTATGAAAATTACAAACACAACACCGACAACCAGAAAGGGCTGCTTAAGCTGGACTGGAACATCAACAATGTGCACAAACTTACGCTCACCGGGAATTTCCTGGACGCGTTAAAGGAAAAGCCAGCCCACCCTTCTGCCATTGGCCGGCGGGGCCCCGACTTTCTGACCCTGCAATTTCGAAATTCCGGCTATCAAATCAACAACAAGTTGTACTCGACCATTGCCGAGCTCAAATCGTTGTTCGGAAACCGTTACGCCAACAAACTTCAGATCGGGTTTACGGCTTTTCGCGACTCGCGCGACCCATTTTCCGAACCATTCCCCGTGTTGAATATCAGCAAAGACGGCACCCGGTATATTGTTGCCGGGCATGAACCGTTTTCCATAAATAACCGGCTGGATCAGAATGTGTACCAGATCAACAACAACTTCACCATTTACAGCGGCAAACATACCGTCACGCTGGGGGGCAGTTTAGAGCGTTTTGATTTCAACAACTCGTTCAACCTGACGGGCTATGGCACACGCGTATTTTTCCCGGATATCCCGATTGAGAATTTTCAGGCCTTCATCAACTCCGGCGATTTTGATGCCGAGGTGCAAGCCGCCGAGGATGCTTACATGAACAACAATCTAAACGACAGTTGGGCGCTGGCCGAAACCAACCTTGGCCAATTTGCCTTGTACGCACAGGATGAATGGGCCCTCTCCTCGAAACTCGTGCTGACGGCCGGCCTGCGCATGGACATGCCGTTGTACTTCAACACGCCGGACCTCATTCAGGAAAACATCGACCGGAAAGGCGGCTTGTTAGCCGATGGAGGCACCTATGACCCGACAATTGTTTATTCCGATGAAAACGGCAATCCGATCACGTTCGACCACACCAAACTGCCGGATCAAACGCCGCTGTTTTCACCGCGTCTGGGATTTAACTACGACATATTCGGCGACCGTTCGGCGCAATTGCGCGGTGGCTCGGGCCTGTTCACCGGACGTTTTCCCTTTGTCTGGATCGGGAACCAGGTAGCCAACCCGGACTTTTTCTTTTACTGTATCACGCATCCCGACTTCAAATTCCCTCAGGTTTGGCGTTCCAATCTGGGTTATGACCAGGAATTCTGGGATGGCTGGATCGGCTCGCTGGATGTAATTTTTACCAAAGATTTCAATGCGATGATGGTGCGAAACTACGGTTTGAAACTACCGAGCGGAAACCTGCAGGGTGTTGATAACCGGCCGGTTTATATTTCCGACAGCGACCGCGTGCTTGTCTTCGGAGCCCCAACCAACGCCTATGTTTTCACGAATGTGTCGGAGGGGTATTCGTTCAACACGACCTTGCAGATCACCAAAAACTGGGAAGACGGTTCCATGCTGCAAATTGGCTATAACTTCATGGACGCCCGGGATGCGGCGTCTATCGATGCCGAGATTTCCTCGGATGCTTACGACCGCAACCCGGGGAACATCTCACACACCAACGACCCGGAACTGGCGCCCTCCCTTTATGGCAACAAACACCGTTTTGTAGGCGCAGGCAGCAAGCGTTTCCGATATGGCAGCTTTGGAACGACTATTTCCATATTCAGTGAATTTGTAAAAGGCGGACGGTACAGCTACACCTATTCGGGCGATATCAATGGCGACGGCTCGGGCTTGAACGATCTGATTTACATTCCCACAAATGGCGAAATAGACGGCATGCAGTTTAGCGGCGACGCCGCTGCACAATCGGCCCAACGCGCCGGGCTGAAAGAATATATCCGGAAGGATGATTATTTGAGCACGCGCCGCGGGCAGTATGCCGAAAAATACGGCGCACTCAGCCCATGGTACTCCCGGTGGGACATGCGCATCCTGCAGGATTATTACCTGCCGAACAACAATGTCGTTCAACTCAGCCTGGACATTCTCAATGTTGGTAATCTGCTCAATTCCGACTGGGGAATCCGGCAATTTGCCACGGCTACAGGCTTGGCACAGCCGATTGCCGTTTCAGTGGACCCAAACACGCTCGTTCCAACCTATACTTTTGACACGGACCAGACCAGCACGTTTTTCAACGATTTCGGGCTTGCATCGCGTTGGCAGATGCAGTTGGGGTTGCGGTATATTTTTTAGAGGCAAATTTCCGACCTGATTCCGATTGGGCGGGTCAGGACCGATAAGTTGCACCGGCCAGGGGAATTTTGTTCCTTTGGCCGGTGCAACTTTTTTAAAAATGGCGTCTGTATTCGGGCATATTTTGGTGTCCTCCACCATTGGGGTCACCGGATTTTCGCGGGAAGCAAGTTTCAAAGCGCTGCTTTTGGCCGGCATTTGTGCGGCAATTCCGGATGCCGATGTGTTGGCTTTCCGGTTCGGCATTCCGTACACCAGCATCTGGGGGCACCGGGGCTGGACGCACTCCCTGACGTTTGCGTTGGTTTTTGGCACGGCTGTCGCCGGGCTTTTTTATGGAAAAACAAGGGATTGGTGGAAAATGGCTTTATGGTTCGTTCTTGCAACCGCCTCGCATCCCTTGTTGGACATGCTGACCACCGGAGGGCGTGGTTGTGCGCTTTGGTGGCCGTTCAGCGACGAGCGTTTGTTTTTCCCGGTCCGGGTAATTCAGGTATCGCCCTTAGGCGCCCGGGCATTTTTCAGCGAATGGGGTTTATCCGTGTTGTACAGCGAAGCGTTTTGGATCGGGCTGCCCTGCTTGGTTTTGCTGGCGCTGCGGCGGCTTTTACGCATTACCATTCAGGCTACCTGATCCGGAGCACAATTTTTCCAAACTGATCGGAATCGGCCATGCGCCGGAGTGCCCGGTTGCCATCTTCGAGGCGAAACACGGAATCCACCACCGGTACAATTTTATGCCGGGCAACAAATTCCAGCATCAACCTGAACTCTTCCGGCGTACCCATCGTAGACCCAAGTATGCTGATCTGTTTCCAAAAAAGAATTTGCGGGCTCAGCCCGTTCACTTTTCCAAGCGTACCGCCGTACACGCCGATACGCGCCCCGGGGTTGCACAAGGGGAGCAAGGCTGCAAAACCATCGCCACCGGCCGAGTCGATCAGCACATCAAAACCGCCGGCAGCTGTTTTCAACTGTTTATCCCAGTCTGCCATACGG
Source organism: Lewinellaceae bacterium (assembly GCA_016716135.1). Lineage (GTDB taxonomy): Bacteria > Bacteroidota > Bacteroidia > Chitinophagales > Saprospiraceae > M3007. The sequence goes on from JADJWX010000009.1 coordinate 172,630, forward strand.
TAATTGGCGCCTCCGGATGCACCCAATTTGCGGGCTTTTGCCAGTTTGTCATCGGAACCCGAAGTGACATAAACTTCCGCACCTGCGGCCAGGGCAAACTGCATGGCCATCAAAGCCACACCGCCGCCCACTCCGGTAACCAATACCCGCTCGCCGGCTTTTAACTGACAACGGCCGAACAGGGTACGGTAAGCAGTCAGACCGGCAAGGGGGAGTGCTGCGGCCTGCTCCCAGTCGAGGTGTTCGGGCATGGGTGCCAGGTTCTCCCCGGGAATTTTTATTTGCTCGGCAAACGTTCCATTTTCCGGCAAGCCGAGTACCCGGAATGCGCGGCTTTGGGCACGGGGGTCATCCCCCCAATCGAGCGCCGGATACAGCAAAACCGGTTTGTTTTCAAAAATGCCGGCGCCGTCGCTGCCGAGGATAACCGGTAGTTGAATTTTGGCATACTGCCCTTGCGTGATCCACCAGTCGCGGCGGTTCAGCGCGGCAGCGTGCAAGTGCACTACAGCTTCCTGTGGTCCGGCCAGGGGATCCTGCGTTTCGGTATATTCCAGGGGTTTGTTGAGTTGATTGAGAATCAGTGCCCGCATAAGTACAACTGCTATTGGATTGGCAGCGCAATCGGCGCTGCAGCCCTTTTTTCGGGAATATTCGGCGTTCATTATATTTTTTGAGTGCCGCCTGTATTTCTTTTACGAATCAGGGTAAAATATGCTGGTAACCGGTTCAGTAGCCAAACACATCTTCCAGGCTCAACTCGGTCACTTTACCCAGGGTTTTCAGATAGTTGAAGTCTACCTGGTTGCGGTCGCCGAGCACCATCCAGCTGTACCGCCGGCCTTTGATGTGCCGGGCGTGGTAGTGCAGCAAATCCTCTGGTTTGGCCTGCTGCATGGTCTGGTAAACATCCGCCCGAAGGTCGTGGCGGAAGCCGCGATCAAGATTTGCACGCCAGGTCCAGTAAATGTCGCTGCGATTAATCCGGCTGGCGGCGATCTGTTTGAGAACGCTCTGCCGGGCATGTTCCATTTGCGGCAAAGACACCGGCATATCCTCCATTATAGTTTGAAAGGCTTCTACGGCATCACGCAACTTGTCCGGCTGTGTACCCACATAGGCCTGCAAGTAATGGGCCCGGTTGCGTTTTGGCGGATTGCCGGCATAGGCATAGGCGGAATAAGCCAGCGCTTTGGATTCCCGGATTTCCTGGAACACGATAGACGATAAGCCGTAACCGAAATACTGGTTGTACCAGTCAGAAAAGACAAATTCTTCCCGGTTAAACTTTGGCGTGCCATGCGAAAGCAGCAACAGTTCGACCTGTACCATGGGGAAGTGCACAAAAAACACCCGGTCTTTCCGGCTTTTTATTTCCTTGTATTTCCGCGCCGGCAGGGGCCGTTGTAAAGACGCCGGAATCCGGTGTTGTTGTTTCAACACCCCGGCAATCTTACGAATGGAACGGCTTCCGCAATAAAACACCTCATGTTGATAGGTCGGTAGGTTGCGGAGCAAAGCGGTAATTTCCACGGCATCCAGGGCTTTTAGTTCTGCTTCCGAAAATTTATCCGTGTACGGCGACACCTGGCCGTATTTGCCGTAGTTCAACAACGCTTTGTTGAGAATGACCTGCTTATCTTTTTTATTGTTCTGACGCCGCAGCAGGATGTCGGCTTTCAGGTTTTCGAAAGCAGGAAGATTCGGTTGCGCATGCTGGAGCAAATGTTCCATCAGGGCAATGCCTTCTTCCAATGATTCATCCAGGCCGCTCAGGGAAAGGAACATCCGTTCGTCGCGGCAGGTAACGGAAAAATGGACGCCCAGACGATAAAATGCCTGCTGCAATGCCCTGGGGCTGTATTGATCGGTGCCTAAAAACGGAAGATACCCGGAGGCAATTCCCAACCGCGGATCGCTGGTTTTGCCCATATCAAAAATGTAGATCAGGCGAAACAACCGGCTGTCCGGCTGATACACGGCTTTCAGGTTAAGTTTGGGCGCTATGCGCTTGCTTTTCAACAATTGCTTGTAATCAACAAATTGCGGCTCGATTTCGGGCGTTTCCTGCCGGAGAAATTCCATCCCAAAGCCGGAGACTCCCGTTCGATCGAGTTCGACCGGAGTAATGGCAGGCTTTTCCACCTTCATCACCGAAGGATCATCGCCATGATGTTTGTACACGACGGCATAATTATCCTCGCGCAGGTATTTCCGGGCAAAGTCCGTCAAATCTTCCTTGGAAACCCGGTCGAGTTTTTCCCAACGGTTTACAGCCTCCGCCCAATCAATTCCGAGTACAAACGCTGCCGTAATTGCGGAAGCACGTCCCCGGTTTTTTTCAAACTCTTTCATTTCGGAAAGGCGCAAATCATTGACCACTGCTGCCGGCAGCCAGTCTTCAAAATTGCCCTGGCGCAGGTTTTCAATTTCGCGAAGCAGCAATTTCTCTACAGCCTCCAGCGACTGGCCTTCGCGGGGTTTGCCGTACAAAACCAGGCTGGTGTACTCCTCATAAACGCGCGGAAACGCATAGGCCTCCAGTACCTTTTGTTCTTGTTTTAAATGCAGATCAAACAAGCCTGCCTGCTGGTTGTGCAGCATTCCGGAGATCAGCGCAAGCATGAGTGCCTCATCAGTTTTTGCTCCCGGAAAACGCCAGCCAATTTCAATCCACTCGGCTTCCTGCCCGAACACATCGCGTTTGGTACGTTTTGTAAGTTCAGGCTGGGGTTCCACCTGAAAAGGGGGCAGTTTTTTCGGCCGGAAATGCCCGAAATAGCGCTCGGCCAGGGCGACAGCCTGCTCGGGATCAAAATCGCCGCAAAGCACAATAGCCATGTTGTTGGGCACATAATACTGATCGAAAAACCGGTAAATATTCGTTTGCGAGGGATTTTTCAGGTCTTCTCCACGGCCAAGCGTCGTTTGTGTTCCGTAGGGATGCGTGGGCGTCAACACTTCCTGCAGGGCTTTCAGGGATTTGCGCATGTCGCGGTCCTGGCTGATGTTGTATTCTTCAAAAACCGTTTCCAGTTCCGTATGAAACAGGCGGAGAATGGGGCGGCGAAAGCGTTCACTTTCAAGAGCAAACCAGCGCTCCATTTCATTCGACGGAATATCATTGATGTACACCGTCTGTTCCACCCAGGTGTAGGCATTGGTTCCTTTTGCGCCAATAGCACTGACCAGTTTGTCGTATTCATTGGCGGCCACAAATTTGGCCGCATCGAACGAAAGCCGGTCGATCTCTGCATACAATGTTTTTTTACGCAGCGGATCTGTTTCGGCCCGGTGCTCCTCAAAAAGTTGCTCAATCCGGTCGAGCAGTACTTTTTCCTTTTCCCAATCGAGACTGCCCAGCCGGTCGGTGCCTTTGAACATCATATGTTCAAAATAATGCGCCAGGCCGGTGGTATCGGCAGGGTCGTGTTTGGAACCTGCCCGAACGGCAATTTCCGTGTACACGCGGGGTTCGTCTTTATTTACCGATAAAAACAGGCGCAAACCATTGCCCAACGTGTGCATTTGGACTTGGATTGGGTCGCCGGGGACAGATTCAAATTTGACGGGGGAATATGCGTATGTAGTCATGCAGTTGTGTTGATTTGAAGTGGGTACAAAAGTAGGTCAATTCTGCCAGACAGGAAGAAGCCGCCCTGCCGGATTGGCTTTTAGTGATATGCGTAAGGACAAGTTAACCAGGGTGTATTTTGATTTAAGATGAACCCTAAAAATATCCGGATATTTCGGCCGGTTAATCCGGTTCATGATCCCCCCGATAAGCCGGCGCCAATCGATGTATGAAAATTCCAAGAATATTTTTCGGCCTGCTTAGCCTGCTGTTGCCCTGGCTTGCAACCAGTCAGGGCGGAATGGAAAAATGCTCGCCTGCAATCCGCGGGGCTGAACGTAGCATAGAAAAACACCGCTTTCTTGTGGTGGTTCGGGATTTACCCGATTTCCTGAATCAACTCAAGCATTTTGCACCTGAAGTTGAAATTGTGCGCAGCTACACTCCTGCCGGTATTGTTGAAGTATTCACGGACTGGAGTACCTTAAAAAACAGGGTGTTGCCCTTGCCGGATGTGCGTTACGCCGACCAGGCCGAAATTGAATGCCTGGAGGAATTGCCCGTTCCCGGGCAAAATTTATTTATTAATAAAATAAACGGCTTGCAGGCCAAATTCCCGGACTGGAATGGCGCCGGGCGCACCGTGTCGATAAAAGAACTGCTGTTTGATACGCTCGATATTGATTTACGGGGAAGAGTGGCGCCGGTAATATTTGGCGCCGGTCAGCTTTCACCCCACGCCGCACTAATGGCCACGCTGGTTGCCGGCGCCGGCAATTCCGGCCCTGCAGGGCGTGGCGTCGCCCGGGGAGCGAGGGTGGCGGCATCCGACTTTTCAGGTCTCCTGCCGGACGACGAGATCGCTTACAGCACCCAAAATATTTCCGTACAAAACCACTCCTACGGCGTCGGGATCGAAAACTACTATGGCGCCGGTGCATTGGCTTATGATCAAACGGTGGTTAATCACCCTGCGTTGCTGCATGTATTTTCTGCCGGGAATTTTGGCGATTCCAGTGCTACGGTCGGTACTTATCCCGGGTTGAAAGGCTTTGCCAATTTGAGCGGCAGTTTTAAAATGGCGAAAAATGTGCTGCTCACAGGCGCTGTCGATTCGTTTGGGCAGCTCAGGCCATTCAGTTCGCGTGGCCCTGCCTATGATGGTCGTATCAAGCCGGACCTGGTAGCATTTGGGCAAGACGGCAGCTCGGGCGCGGCGGCCCTGGTGTCCGGGTTGGCGGCGGTGTTGCAACAGGGCTATGCTGAAAAAAAACAGGGCGTCCTCCCGCAAGCAGCATTGGTTCGGGCACTGCTGATCAACGGCGCCGATGATGCGGCACTGCCCGGCCCAGATTTTGAAACCGGATTTGGGAATTTAAATGCCGTGCATGCCGCGCAAATGCTCGACCAAGACCAATTTGTCGAAAGTGCAATCGGCCCTCCCGATACATTCCAGACGCAACTCAGTGTTCCGTCCGGAAGCGGTTTGTTGAAGGTTACCCTGGCTTGGGATGATCTGCCCGCAGCACCCGGTGCTAAAATCGCCCTGGTTAATGATCTTGATCTGACCGTAATCGGGCCCGACAATCAAACCCGGCATCCGCTGGTGTTGAATACGGCGCCGGCAACCGACTCGCTAAAACTGCCGGCTGTTCCCGGCCTTGATACGTTGAATACGGTGGAACAAGTTGTTGTGAAAAACCCGGAGCCCGGCATTTACCAGGTAGCGGTGCGTGCAAGGAAGCTCACGAATGCAGCGCAGGCGTTTGCGCTTGCGTATCAATGGTTGCCCGCAACATCGTTCAACTGGATTACGCCGGCGCGTTCCACACCGTTTGTTTCCGGAACGAATACCGTGTTGTATTGGGAAGCGCATACCGACACTCCGGCAGCAGGCCAATTGGCATTTCGATACATCGGGCAAGCGGTGTGGCAACTTATTGATGATCAGGTACCGCTCCAAACAGGTACCTGCCGATGGGAAACCCCGGACACCCTCGCACTGGTCCAGTTGCGCATGACCATCGATGGTCAACCGTACCTGAGCGATAGCTTTTTGTTGGCGCCAGAGCCGGTTTTTGACGTCGGTTTTTCCTGCCCCGACTCTGCTTTAATTTATTGGAGGGCACTGGCTCCACAGGCAGTTTATCAAATCTGGGGGCTCGGCAGCCGCTATTTGGAACCACTGTTCACTACCAGCGATACCCTGGCCGTTTTGGAAAGGGCCTTGTTTCCGCAGGACCGGATTGCCATTTCGGCCCTGGCAGCACCCGATTTTTCAGGTATTCGGAGCAACACACTGGCCATTTCCCAACAGGGTCTGGATTGTTATTTCAAAAATCTGCTGGCGACATTTGACCAGCAAGCGCACGTTCAGTTGCAATTGAATTTGGGCTCGACACATTTTGTCCGACAGATATCCCTTGAAAAATGGCAACCCACGAGCGGATTTGGAACCATTGCCAGTTGGCAGGCGCCTTTTTTCGATTTTCAAGGGTTACAATTTGAAGCGATCGATGCTACGCCTTCACCCGGCCCCAACCGGTACCGGGCACTGGTGGAATTCTCCGGTGGTGCTTCCACTGCAAGCGACACCGTGATTTTGCACTATGGCGGTCAGAAAGGTTTTTGGGTTTATCCCAACCCTGCTGCAGGACATGAATTTCTTCAGATTGTTGTTCAAGATCCCGGTGACGATGTGCTGTTTGTATTGTTTGATGCTTTTGGCCGGTTTTTATTGGAAACCGCACTGACGGAGCCGCTCGTCGCGATCCAACTACCTGCTTTGGCGCCCGGAATTTATCCCTTCGCCATCCGGGAAGGCGGGCGCTGGATTTACCACAATAAATTGGTGATTGGGAAATAGCAAAGAAAAAAGGCTGTCCGGATTGTCCGGACAGCCTCGGCTTTGCTTTTTTGAAACGCGAAAGCACTGGATTAATACAGGTAATTCAATGCCGTTTTATCGTTATTGTTAAACGGCCGGTTTGTAGTTGCACTCAGGCAGGCCAGCATCCAGGAGCCGGAATCCGGACCCGTTGGCGTACCGGGTATATGCACGGCCCTTACACCCGAATTTTGCTGTCCTTCACTGCCGCCACTGCCACAGCTGTAGCTGCGATTCATCCAGTCGGTATGCCGGAAACCAATGCAATGACCCATTTCATGGGCAATGACCGTGGTCATGAAACCATTGCTGTAGTTGTTATACTTTTTGGCGTACTTGATGGTGTTGTACGGGTTGCCACCGCTGGGGAAACCCGCCGAAGCAATGTACTGGCCGGTATTCACCACCCTGATGTTAATGTCACCGCCGCCACTGCTGCCGCCCCGGACAAAGGTGAGGGCCAGGTTTTCCGCATTGTATCGGCCGATTGCATCGTTGATCGCATTCGACAGCGCAGTAGTGATGTTACCCCCGCTGGTGGTAACCACAATTGTGCGCGGCGTACCGGTTACCAGGTTAAAGGTGTGGTACTGCTCTGAATTCCCGACAACCAGGGAAGGCAAATTTCCGTGGGTATGCCCCTCCAGATCTTCGTCGGTCAGAAAAATGTCGCCCTCAACAATGTAGCCTCCATCAATTGCGAAAGCATTTTCCGGGTTAAAACCGAGTTTGTTGATTTTTTGCAGGATTTCCGAGGAAAGACCGAGGTCGTCTTGTTTGTCAGCACAGGAATTGAATCCGGCTACAAAAAGGACCAAAATGGCGAGCAAACGAAGGTGTTTGATCATACACAGTTAGTTTGAAAATGATGAACGATTAAGTTTTATGAACGGGTAAATGTATAAAACTTTTATTCACACCAAACCACCGCAACAACTTTTTATTCCACGTAAAAAAGAATGTCCAAATTTTTCTTTAAATCCACTTATAATTCAATCTGGATTTGGTTGGCCAGCATGTCATCTATGGTTTCGCGGCGACGGATCAAATGGGCTTCCCCCTGATACAACAGCACTTCCGCCGGCCGGGGGCGGGAGTTATAGTTGGAAGCCATCATCCAGCCGTAAGCGCCGGCGTTGTAAAAACATAAAATATCGCCTTCCACGGCTTCTGCAATACGCCGGTCCACTCCAAAAGTGTCGGTTTCACAAATATTCCCCACCACGGTATAAATCCGGGGTTTAAATGCGGGTTCCGTAACATTCACAATTTTGTGGTATGCACCGTAAAACATAGGCCGGATCAGGTGGTTCAACCCGGTATCTAGTCCGATAAAAACCGTGGATGTTGTCTGTTTGACCAGGGTGCATTTTGCAAACAAATAACCGGCCTCGCTGACCAGGAATTTTCCGGGTTCGAACATCAGTGTCAATTGCCGGCCGTATTCCCGGCAAAATTCGGCAAAACGCGTGCTCAGTTTTTCACCCAGTTCTTCTACGTCGGTTTCAATGTCGTCCGGCTTGTACGGCACTTTGAAGCCGCTTCCCAGGTCGATAAATTGCAAGTCGGGAAATTTGCGCGCCGCCTCAAATAAAATTTCGGCGCCGCGAAGGAATACATCCACATCCAGAATATCCGAGCCGGTGTGCATGTGCAGGCCCTCGATACGGAGCCCCTGACTTTCAACCACACGCAAAACGTGCGGCAACTGGTGGATACTGATGCCGAACTTGGAGTCGATATGCCCGACGCTGATATGTTCATGCCCCCCGGCCATCAGGTGCGGGTTGATCCGGATGCAAACTGGCACCTCCTTGTGGTGCAGCCCCCAGTTTTCGAGCATAGGGATCGCATCGATGTTGATTTTTACACCAAGCCGTGCCGCCATTTCGTACTCGTCCAGGCCGGCAAAATTCGGCGTGTAGAGAATATCTGCGGGTTCAAAACCGGCCAGTAAGCCCAATTCAACCTCCTGAATGGAAACGCAATCGAGCCGCGCGCCCCATTGCCGGAACAGCCGCATGACATTGATATTGCTGAGTGCTTTGCAGGCGTAGTGGATGTGGACCTTCGGATACGGAAAGGCATTGACAATCCGCCGGTATTGCCGCTCCATAACCGCCGCATCGTATACGTATAGGGGCGTTCCAAATTCTTTGCAAAGGGCCAGCGGATCTATGCCGCCGGAAAACTGGTACTTACCGTTTACTAATTCCAATTTGAGCTGAAGTGTTTTGAGAATAAAAGAGGTAAAAATAGGTCCTTTGTCTGAATAAAAATTTGGGCGGTTACCGCCAAAACAGGTTCAGGGCAGCATCTTTAGACCAGAATGACCGAGCAACTCCTTATTGAACGCCTGAAACAACAGGACCGGGTGGCGCAAAAAGCGCTGTATGATCGCTATTCACCGGTCATGTTCGCTGTGTGCAGGCGTTATTCCACTACCCGGGAAGACGCCGAAGAAGCGCTGGTTAGCGGGTTTTATAAGGTTTTTGCCCAAATTCACAGTTTTGCCGGTACGGGCAGTTTTGAAGGATGGATTCGCCGCATTATGGTCAACGAAGCACTGATGCTGTTGCGAAAATCCCAGCCCCTGGTTTTTCCGGGCGACGATTTTCAGCCGTCCAACCGGGAAGATGGTTTTTCCATAGAAGCGGATATTTCGGCCCGCGAGATTTTGAGTCTCCTCGAAGAACTTCCCAACGGTTACCGGACGGTGTTCAACCTGTACGTACTCGAAGGATACAAGCACCAGGAAATTGCCGATCTGCTCGGTATCAGTATAAACACCAGTAAATCGCAATTAATTTTAGCGAAAGAAAAAATGAAACAACTGTTGAAAAAAAAGGGAATTGTGTAGCCGCAAATTGCCGTATTCATTCAATCATTGCCAAATTGTCTAATGCCTGATCTGTTCGATTTTTTTAAAGAAAACGAGTCCAAACTCTACGAGCGCCCCTCGGAGCAAGCGTGGAAAAAGCTGGAAGAACGGCTGGAAAAACGGCGGGTTCGCCGCCAGCGAAAGATCCGGTTTTTGCAGCTTGGCGCCGCTGCACTTGCTATTTTGCTGCTGTTGCTGGCTGCCGGTCTGGTTTGGTATTTCGTTCACCTGGACACTTTTTGAGCAGTGTAGCCATTCACGCGTTGTGAATTTTTGGCCCTGAAACCCAAATCTCCCTACCTTGCGCGGGTTTTTGAACCACATCCCAGTTATGGCAAAAAAATCCGGTAAATACAGTTCCAAGTCCAAGTCATCCAAAAAACAAGGCGCACCCGCCCGGCCCGCTCAAGCCGTTCAGGCTCCGGTCGATTATCTGGAGCGTCCGCAACCCGATTCACCCAATGCCCCCATGCTACGCAAGGTGTTTTGGGGCATTGCCCTGTTCGGCCTTCTGGTGTTGGCCGGCTTATCTTTTGGCAGCGGCATCAATGCCGACGATAAGTTTCAATGTGACTACAGCCAGAAACTGGTCAGTTATTACAGCAGTTTCGGGCAAGACTCCGCAGCATTGAATGTGCCCGAAGGCAACATGCACCTGTACGGCGGTTTCTTCGAAATCGTGGCCGGTTTTGCCAATAAAACACTGGGATTTGAACAAAGTGAACTGGCATACCACAATGTTCGGCACTTGTTCAGTGCCTTGCTCGGTTGGGTGGCAATACTTTGCGCGGCGCTGCTGGCGCGACATATTGCCGGTTGGCAAGCCGGCATTATTACCCTGGTGATTATGCTGGTTTCGCCCCGGTTTGTCGGCGACTCGCTAATGAACCCCAAAGACATACCCTTCGCTGCCGGCTACATGATGGCGTTGTACAACATGGCAGTAGTATTGGATAACATGCCCAAACCCGGACGCTGGAATATTGCAGGTTTAGCAGGCGGCCTTGCCATTGCCCTGGCCGTACGCGCAGGCGGCTTGTTGCCCTTCGCCTATCTGGGTATGTTTGCCGGTTTGCATTTTTTGTTGAAAAACGGCGGGGTCCGGGCTTTTGCCGACACCAAACGCCTGGGCCGGTATGCATTGGTTACACTGGGCATAGCGGCTGCGGGCTATGCGCTGGCGGTGTTGTTTTGGCCTTATGCCTTGCAAAGCCCGCTCAAAAATCCGTTTATCGCGTTGTCCAAATTCGCCGAGCTGGAGGTAAAAATCCGGGTGCTTTATGAAGGCGCCAATGTGATGTCGGACGTAACGCCCTGGCATTACCCGCTGAAATGGATTTTGTATACCATTCCGCTGGGCGCCTTGCTTGGTTTTGTGGGCGCCCTGGTGCTATTGCCCAGGCTGTTGAAAACATACAACCCGCTTTGGGTGCTCATGGTGCTGTTTGCAGCCATTTTCCCGGTGGCCTATATCATTTATAAAGACTCGGTGATCCACGATGGCTGGCGGCACCTTACGTTTGCGTATCCGCCAATGGTTGTGGCCGCAGCCTTGTTTTGGAAAGAACTCCTGACCCTGTTTTCCACAAAAAAAGTGGCCCAATATGCAGTCATTGGCGTGTTAGCCCTGTCCCTGATCGACAGCGCCTGGTTTATCGCCCGGAATCCGGCCATGCCCTACACGTATTTCAACCCGGTTATCGGCGGGGTGCAAGGCGCCTATGGCAAATTTGAAACAGACTACTGGGGCATAAGCACCCGCCAGGGGATCGAATGGATGGAACAGCAGGGAATTTTAAAGCCCGATATGACCGAAACCGTGGTGGTAGCCACCAACATGTTCTACTCCACGCAGCAACTTTTGGCCAAATACGGCGACAAAGTAAAGGTCAAATACCTCAAATGGGAACGCCGCTGCGACGATGCCTGGGACTACGGCCTCTACCCCACCCGCTTCATCGACGGCGATGCTCTGGCAACAGGCAAATGGCCACCCGACAATGCGGTGCATGTGGTCAAAGCCGGCGGAGCGCCCATCCTGGCTGTGCTCAAAGACAATGGGAAAAACTGTGCCCTGGGTATGGCAGCCCTGAAACTCAGCGACTGGCCCGGCGCCATCGACCGACTAAAAAAAGAAGTGGAATCCGTGCCTGATAACGAAATTGCCTGGGCCAATCTCGCGCAGGCCTACCTGAATTCCAATCAGCTGGAGGAAGCAAAAGCGGCGGCTGAAAAGGCATTGGCCATTAGCCCCGACGATGTGCAATCCAACAACCTGATCGGCCTGTACTGGCTGAACAAAGGCGACCCGGGAAAAGCTGCCGCCCAGTTTGAAGGCGCATTGAAAACCGAGCCTTCCAACCCTGCTGCCTATTACTATCTCGCCACCATTGCACAACGCCAGGGCGACAACCAAACGGCGCTGAACCAGTTGATGAAGGCCATCGAAATTGCGCCAAATTTCAAACCGGCTTATGAATTTTCGGCGATGATTTACGAAGCCACCGGCAATATGCAGGCTGCACAACAGTTTCGCGCCGCCATGCAACAGATCAAATAATCCCCATGAACTTTAAATTCCTGTTTCCGACATTCCGGAACCGCTATTGTTTTGTTCAAAGCCGCTTGCGACAACTCGGCGCGACAGGGTCTTTCGAAAACGGACTGAATTTGGGTACCGGCGAAGGCGACTACGACCGCATGATTGCCGGCTATTGCCGGCACCTTACCGGCTGCGATATCAATGCCGACGATATAGCCCATGCCCGCGCGCTGAACCGGGATGTACCCAACCTGCAATACGAAACAGCCAACGCCTTGGAATTGCATCACCCCGACGCGAGTTTCGACCTGCTGGTGTCTTGCGAAGTGCTGGAGCATGTGGGGCAGCCGGCGCAAATGATCCGGGAGATTGCCCGGGTATTACGGCCGGGCGGCCATGCGATCCTGACGTTTCCGAGCCAGGAGTTTCCGTTTACCTACGACCCGGTGAACCGGATTTGGCAAGTTATTCGAAAATCCTCCGACCGGGAATTCCTGATTTCACAGGGCGCCTATGCGTTTGGCCATGATTACCTGATCCCGAGCGCTGCATTTAAATCATGGGCGGCGGATGCAGGGCTCGAAATTGTGGAATTTTCCGGATTGAGCGGCTATCTGGTAGGCTTGTTGGAAATGTACTGGACCGGCCTGGTGCAGCGTATTTTCAAAAAAAATGCGCAAAACCTCCGCGCCGATACTGTCGGTGCACTTAAGATCAGGCCCGGCTCCACCCGCGAACCTGCGCTTGTATTTATTACCGATTTTCTTTTAGCCCTCGACCGGACAATCTTTACCTGGGGCAAACGCAGTGTCGGAAAAGGCGTTGTGCTGCGTAAAAATGCCTGAACACAGGCTGAAATTATTCGAAAAGCACTTTTTGCGTTTGCTGGGTTTTGTCTGCCACGATATTGATCAACAGGTACCCTTTCGGCATTCCGGTAGCCTCCAGTTTCAAAAAATGCGGCCCGGCGCTTTGTTTACCTTCATCAAATTCACCCAACATTTGTCCGGCAGCACTCCAAATCCGGATGCGAACAATGTCGCTGGCTTCCGGCAAATTGTAATTGATGAGTAAGTCGCCCGTCGTCGGATTTGGCGACACCAGCATTCCCAACGGATTTTTAACACGCACTTCCTGCTGATTGCTCGTGCCGCGATGCAGCCAAACGGCGTACGCTACCGCCTCTGCGTTACTCGGAATATTTGTAAAAAAAATATTGGCCTGCGGGCTTTGTATACCCCCGAAAATATAGCCGAGCAACACGGAGTCGCCAACCAGCTCATCCATTTTCACCACCCCATTGGCATACACGGGCGCATCCGGGTGCAGGATAAATTCTGCTCCGGCGCCGGTTAGTCCCGGCATTTCCTCCGGCAACTTCACTTCATCCAGATTGCCATCTGCGTCGCGGGTAATCCGGGCAATGGTGTTTACAAACGGGACATTGTTATCCTGGATCAGATTGCCTGCACTGTCCAGAAAATACTGCGCCATTCCGCCAAAAAACACCGAATGCATACTGCCGGTCGAGGCTTGAAATAACGCCGCCGTGGCGCAATGGTAATGGTTGAGATATTGCTTAAACCCCGGTCGAGGGGTATACCCGGCAGTATCAATATCGACCGGATAAAGCCAGGGAATATCTTCAGCCACCTGAAATACGCCGGAAAAGATAGAGAGTCCGGGTTGGCCACCGGGATAAATCTGCGGAACGAGGTTGTAATCGCGCCGATGCAGGTGGTTGGCATCGGTCCAGGCCCGGTAGTTTTCAATAGCCAGCGTATCGCCGCTTTGAAAAACGTCAAAAATGCGAACCTGGTCAGTGTATTCCTGTACGAAGGTCGGGTGATTCATCGGATTGTAGCGCCCGTCGAAGCGCTGACCGCCCACCAGATAAAACTGGTTTCCGAGCAACGCCATTCGTCCTCCGGCAACCGCCATGCGCGCATCGGTCAACATTTGGAAATAGGGCCCCAGGTTTGGGTTTGGCGCTGCCTGTTTGATGGCCTGGATAATCTGTGGGATTTGAACTGCCAACAACTGCGGATGCGTGAGATGATCGGCAGCGGTCGGGCTGTATCCGTAGCCGCCGATCAGGTACAAGATAGAATCGCGTTGAGCAAACTCCAGGTTTGTAGCCCGCAATTGCTCGGCAATTGGCACCGGCAGGCTGGAAAGTGGCGCCGACCAGACCTTGGCCTGGACAGGGTTGAGCACATAGATCCGGGCATTTTGATTGGCCTCATCGAAAGCGGCAAAGGGCTGGCGCTTGTGAAGCCCGTCCATCCGGCCGCCAAGCAACAACCAATCATCCCCCCAGGTACCAAACGCATACGACTGCAGCGCAGGAGCACCCGGGATAGGCACAGGCTGTAATTTCAGATTAAACACTGGTTGAGCACAAAAAGAACCGCCAGCAAGCAGGAGTATTGAGGTGATGAAGACATGCAAGCCTTTAAATTTCGAAGAATTCAGCATGGGTATACGCAATTTATCAGCTTGCAAAGTTGGCAGAATAAAGGCTGCACGGCGATGGGCAAAACACCGTTTTTCAGGGATTTTTCGAAGAATGCCCGCGCCTTGCCAGACCATAGCAGGAAGCTTGGAAAATGCCATAGGGAATGAATTATATTTGCCACCCTTCCTTATTAGACTTTCATACAGATGCCGGATCGGCAGCTATCTACCATGGATAATAAAGTACAGAAATTACAAGAAAAACTTGCTGCAGCCAAACTGGGTGGCGGCCAAACCCGAATTGACGCGCAGCACAAAAAAGGCAAGCTGACCGCGCGCGAACGCATACACTTTTTACTGGACGAGGGTTCCTTCGAAGAGATCGGCGCCTTGGTTACCCACCGGAGTAAAGATTTTGGCATGGCCGAACAAATTGTGCTCGGCGATGGCGTTGTGACCGGGTATGGCACCATTGGCGGCCGGTTGGTGTATGTTTTTGCCCAGGATTTCACTGTTTTCGGCGGCTCCTTGTCGGAGACACATGCGGAAAAAATATGCAAGATCATGGATCTGGCGGTGCAAAACGGCGCGCCCCTGATCGGGCTCAACGACTCCGGCGGCGCGCGTATTCAGGAGGGTGTAAATTCTCTGGGTGGCTATGCCGACATTTTTTACCGGAATGTGCAGTCGAGCGGCGTAATTCCGCAAATCTCCGCCATCATGGGCCCCTGCGCCGGCGGAGCCGTGTACAGCCCCGCCATGACCGATTTTATCATCATGGTCGAAAACAGCTCGTATATGTTTGTCACCGGCCCCAACGTGGTAAAAACAGTGACCAATGAAACGGTGACCAGCGAAGAACTCGGCGGCGCCAGCACGCATGCTTCCAAGTCGGGAGTAACGCATCTCGTAGCCGCCAACGATGTGGATTGTGTGGACAAGATCAAACGATTACTCAGTTATCTCCCACAGAATTGCGAAGACAAAGTCCCCAATTTGCCCTACACCCTGAAGGATGAATACCGCCCAGAACTGGATAGTATTGTGCCGGAAAACGCCAACCAGCCGTACGATATGAAAGCAGTGATCGGCGGCATCGTTGACCCGGATAGTTTTTATGAAATTCATGAAAGTTATGCTGAAAATATTGTGGTTGGTTTTGCGCGCCTGGCCGGTCGCAGTATCGGTATCGTTGCCAACCAACCGATGAGCCTGGCAGGTGTTTTGGATGTAAACTCCTCGAAGAAAGGCGCGCGCTTTGTGCGTTTTTGTGATTGTTTCAACATTCCCTTGCTTGTTTTGGAGGATGTTCCCGGTTTTTTACCCGGCACCGACCAGGAGTGGAACGCCATCATCACCAACGGTTCCAAGTTGCTCTACGCTTTTTCGGAGGCTACCGTACCGCGAGTGACGGTTATTACCCGGAAAGCTTACGGGGGCGCTTATGATGTGATGAATTCCAAACACATCGGCGCCGATATGAATTTCGCCTGGCCTACCGCCGAAATTGCCGTGATGGGCGCGAAGGGCGCTTCGGAAATTATTTTTAAAAAAGAAATCGAAGCAGCGGAAAACCCGGCCGAAAAACTTGCCGAAAAAGAACGGGAATATGCCGAAACATTCGCCAACCCGTACCGCGCGGCTGCACGCGGCTTTATCGATGAAGTGATTTTACCCAACGAAACCCGCCGGAAACTGATCAAGGCCTTTGCCATGCTGGAGCACAAGGCGGTTAAAGGGCCCAAACGCAAGCATGGGAATATTCCGCTTTGATTTTAAATCAAGTTTCCGAACACACATAAAACCTGCGTTTATGCCTACACTCGTATTTGCCACGAACAACGACCATAAAGCCCGGGAAATCGAACAAATCCTTGGCGGCATCTACCAAATTAAAACATTGAAGGATATTGGCTGCTTTGATGACATTGAGGAAACGGAAGACACACTCGAAGGGAATGCCCTGCTGAAAGCGCGCTACGTCCGGGAGCACTTTGGTTACGATTGTTTTTCCGAGGATACCGGGCTGGAAATTGAGGCGCTGGGCGGCGCGCCGGGTGTGCATACTGCCCGCTACGCCGGCCCCGACAGGGATTCGGAAGCCAATATTGCCCTGGCACTCACCAATCTGGAAGGCAAGGCGAACCGGAATGCCCGGTTCCGGACCGTGATCGCGCTGATCCTCAACGGCAAGGAAATATTGCTGGAAGGGGTTTGTCCGGGCAGCATTGCCCTGCAAAAAAGCGGCAGCGATGGGTGGGGGTACGATCCGGTTTTTATTCCGGAGGGTTACGAAAAGACGTTTGCAGAATTAGGCCCGGAGGTAAAAAACAAAATCAGCCACCGCGCGCGCGCAATCGAGAAATTGTGCGCATTTCTCCGGCCTCCGGTCGACAAATCGGTGGAGTGAGGCAGGGGGATCAGGCTTTTTCCAGCGTAAGGCCGAAAGTAGAGCCCTGGCCTGGAGTGCTACGCACGTTTATGGTTTGTTTGTGCGCTTCCACAATATGTTTTACAATGGCA
Organism: Lewinellaceae bacterium; assembly: GCA_016716135.1. GTDB lineage: Bacteria > Bacteroidota > Bacteroidia > Chitinophagales > Saprospiraceae > M3007. The sequence continues at coordinate 189,494 of JADJWX010000009.1, forward strand.
AGTCCCAGGCCCGTGCCGCCAGCTTCGCGCGACCGGCTTTTGTCTGCCCGGAAAAACCGGTCGAATACGTGTGGCAGGTGCTCGGCCGACATTCCGATACCGTTGTCACTGACTTCCACCAGGATATAAGACTCCATATCGTAGAAGCTGACTTTGGTAGTGCCGTCTTTTCGACCGTATTTAATGGAGTTTTGAACCAGATTGATCAGCACCTGGCGGATGCTTTCCTTGTCGGCTCTGACCCGGAAGCGCTGGTTGGCGCCTTCCTTGTATGTCAACCGGATGTGGCGCTCGGCCGCTTTCATCTCCATATCCGCAAACACCTCGTCGGTCAGTTCCCTGATATCAAACTCCCGCAAATCGAGGATCATTTGTCCGGCTTCCAATTTATTGATGGTTTCCAAATCTTCAACAATGGCCTGGAGGCGTTCAATGTTTTTGGCCGCACGATTCAGGTATTTCATATTCACCTCGGGATCGTCAATAGCGCCATCGAGCAAGGTGTGGATAAAACCCTGGATATTAAAAATCGGCGTTTTTAATTCGTGAGATACATCACCGATAAATTGGCGCCGGTACACAGCAAGTTTTTCCAGGTCATCCAGTTCACGGCTTCGTTCTTCGGCCCACTGGTTTACTTCCTCTTCCACGTCGTCCAGAATATTTCGCGCCATTCTGATTTTTTGTGCCTTAAAGTCAGATGGAAGTTTATGCCGATGGATAACCTTGTAAATCAGTTTTATTTTCCGAAAAATATAATAGCGGATAAAGTAATAAGTAGCCGAAAAAACAATAGCCAGCGAAACAGCGAAAACTAGGACTAGTCCGGGTAAGGAGATTTCGAAATGAGCCGAAAGCAAGCTGACCAAATAAACCAAAAGCGCAATCAGCCCAGCGGAGCTGAACGCAGCAAAAAGCGCAAGCTGTTGGGGGCTCTGGTTTTTAAACATTGGCGGCATACCGGTCAAAAATAAAATAGCGCGGAAATGTTGTGGGTGGGCGGGTTAAAATTCGAACTTGTAGCCGATACCCTTCATTGTTTTAATGTATTGCTCACCCAGGCGTTCGCGCAATTTACGGATATGGACATCGATGGTACGGTTGCCCACGATGACATCACTACCCCAGATTTTGTCAAATATTTCTTCGCGTGTAAATACCCGTCCTGGCTTGGAGGCAAGCAGCCAGATAATTTCAAATTCTTTTTTTGGCAGTTCTATTGGCTCACCAGCTCTGAACACCAACATCCGGAGCCGGTCGATAACCAGGTCGTGCACCTGAATCGAGTTATCCTCTTCGGGCACATCGCGATTAACCCTTCGAAGCAGGGCATTGATCCGGCTGGTCAGCACCCTGGGTTTGATGGGTTTGGTGATATAGTCGTCGCCACCAACATCCAGGGCTGTGATTTGGGAAAAGTCTTCATCACGCGCAGTTAGGAAAGCGATCGGCACATGTTCAAATTCTTTCTTTTCACGGAGCATGCGGCAGGTTTCCACACCGTCCAATTCCGGCATCATGATGTCCATGACGATGAGGTCGGGTTTTTCGCGTTCAGCCAGCTCCAGGGCCTGCTTTCCATCGTATGCCGTAACCACCACATAACCTTCTTTTCGAAGGTTGTATTGGAGAAACTCCAGGATATCCGGTTCGTCATCAACGATCAGGATTTTTTTTGCTGGCTGGTTTTCCTTCATGGACAGGTTTGTTTCGCGCAAAGGTAGAAAAGTGGCAAAAGCCGAGGCTTTTTAATTCGGTTTAAGTAATTGTTAAGTTTCCGGCATTTACCAGCCGCAAACCAGCCGGCGCAAGGGTTCAAACCAGGTGGTTCCCATCAGTATTTTCACCTTGGAAAAATCGGCACAGGCCGCTTCCCGTTTATCAAGGGAAAGAAAGGCTGAGGCCCTGAAATACAACAATTCGGAATTATCAGGATGTAAAGCCAGGGCCTGATTCCATTTTTCCAACGCCTGCTCCACCTCGTTGTTACTGCTTAGAGCGGCCGCTTCATTGGATAGCAGCATTGCCTGATCGAAGGCCTCATTGGCAGCCTTACAGCCTGGCCGGTCCGATTTGAACAGCATACGCACCGGCACGGAGGTGGCCACAGGCCGGCCCTGATATTGTGCAGGAATCCACTTGCCGGCAGAGCGGTTGGCCAGCCGGATCGCTTCAAATTGAAAATCAAGGCCCAGGCCGCTGAAATCGAGTTGATCCTCGATGTCAACCTGCCCGTCAGGACGAATGACCAGTGCCAGTTCGATAATTCCGGTTTTACAACTATCCCGGTATGCAGTGGGGTAATGGAGCCCATTGAGTAAAAAATCCAGCAGTCCTTCTTCGCCGCCTTCGAAGTTGGGCATGGAATCCACCTGTACATAAATTGAATCACCTGTGGCATTGATAAAGTAAGGTAAGGCTTCCTGCAAACGAAACCGTAACGGCATTGCCTGACGCATCCGCACCGGTTTACCATCCCGCATGGCCGGAAGCCACCGGAGCCCTGCATCATCCAGTGCCTGTAGGACACGAGCAGCTTCAGGGCCGCATCCACCGCCAATATCTTTTAAAATTTTAATGCCGGAAATTCTGCCTGTCGGTTCAATTACAAATGATGTGACCACGGTGCCTTCCAGGTTATTTTGCCTGGCTTCTTCCGGATACCGGATGTTTTTTGCGACAATGGTGAGAAGTTGAGCTTCTGCACAGCGGCGGACACTGTCTTCCGTCCAGCCCGGGTGCCGCTCCGGTTGGCAACTCATGAGCAGCGGCAACGGCAAGCGTTCAGCCACTTCATAAATTGTTGTATCAGCAGATTGAGCGATTATTGCGTTGTTTAACAGCACGAGGAGAAGTGCAATAGGAAATGTATATTTCATAGTTATGTTTGTTTGAGCGTAAAAGTACGGCAGGAGGCAACATTCACAGACCTGGGTATAAACAAAAAGGTCCCACCACATTCGGCAGGACCCAAAAGGAATAATCCCATGAACATTGTAAGTTATTGGTTAATAGAGTCAGGCTTGTTCATGGAACCCAATGGTAAATTAGCGGGAGTTGGCAACCTTTATGGTTCCATTTTTGATTTGAATACTAACAGGTTTACGCATAATCCGCTGAAATTTGATGATATAATTGAGTTTGATGTTTCAAAAAATCAAAGCGGTTATCGAGGCGGGCAGCTGGTCTTAGTGAATCGGAGACCAAGGCAAAATGGGGGAATTTTTAATGCAATTAGTTGCGCTGGAAAGATATGTGGCTTAATTTTGGGCTTTTGCAATCAAACGATTTTATCACCGCCATAAGTTTAATCCTCCGTTATGGCAACTTATTCGTTTTAATCCCATGCACATTCCCTTTGGAATGGGGCCGGCCACCAGGGCTGGCCTTTTTTAATTAATTAAAACACCTTCCCGGGCCTGCAAATATGCAATACCTGATGCTGGGGTTCAAATAACATTTTTCAAATGTTGTGAAAGTGCCCGGTAAATTCAACTGATAGTTTTTTTAAGCCCATATGCTGAAGGTCAATAATTTAGGAGCGTACTTACCTAAAATACTGACAGAAATTGTGAACACTTTTTATTCGTTTTTTTCTTTTAAACTATGCAAAACCTCCTGATAATCGGCGCCGGCCGGTCCGCTACTGTTTTAATTAATTACATCCTGGAGCAAGCCCGGCAACATAATTTCTTTGTTACCATTGCAGATGCTGATATTGCCTTGGCACAACAAAAAATAGGCAAAAACCCGAACGGGCGGGCCATTTGGCTGGACGCTTCCAAGCCAAATGATCGCCGGGATATAATCAGCCGGCATGATGTCGTCGTTTCGATGCTCCCCCCGCAAATGCATCTTGATGTTGCACAAGACTGTATTGCTTTGGGCAAACATATGGTTACCGCCAGTTACGTATCCAAACAGGTTTTTCGCCTGGGTGATGAGGCGCGCCAACGCGCCCTGGTTTTTATGAATGAACTTGGACTCGATCCCGGCATTGATCACATGAGTGCCATGCAACGCATTGACCGTATAAAAGCAAAAGGCGGCAAAATCACTGCGTTTTACTCTTACACCGGCGGGTTAGTCGCGCCGGAAAGCGACAATAATCCCTGGCACTATAAATTTAGTTGGAACCCGCGCAATGTCGTGTTGGCAGGCCAGGGTACTGCGCAGTTTTAGAAAACGGCAAATTGAAATACATACCATACCGGCGCCTGTTTCGGCAACACCGGACGATTAATATCCCAGGAATGGGTCAGTGGGAAGTGTACGCCAACCGGGATTCCCTGTTATACCGCGATGCCTATGGATTGCAGGACATAAAAACACTATTCAGGGGCACAATCCGACATAAAGGGTTTTGCGATGCCTGGAACGCCTTGGTCCGGATCGGCATGACGGATGCCACATTTCCAATTATAGACTCGAATAAATTGACTTATCACGATCTGATGGATGCCTTTCTGGGTATCAGCGAAGGCACTGGTTCGGTCAAAGACCGTATGGCACAACTGATCGACATTGACCCGGACGGTGAAATCATTCAAAAACTTAATTGGCTGGGGCTGTTCAGTAAACGCCGCATTAAAATAGCGAATGCCACCCCCGCCCTTATCCTGGAAAACTTGTTGCTGGAAAAATGGGCGCTCAAGCCCACTGACAAAGACATGGTTATCATGCAACATGTCTTTGAGTACGAAATCAAAGGCCAAAAACACAAGCATACCTCCACCCTGACCATGAAGGGGAAAGACGGCAGCGACACAGCAATGTCACGCCTGGTTGGGCTCCCATTGGGTATTTTTGTCAAACTGTTGTTGCTGGGAAAAATATCAACTACAGGTGTTCGTATTCCGACGATGCCGGAAGTGTACGAACCGGTTATGCAGGAATTAGAACAACACGGAGTGCAGTTTACGGACCTGGAGGAGTAATTGCCTGAAGCATTTCGACCAGCACGATATTCAATTGTTCGATAGCCAGTTCAAGTTCCCAGCCGGCACGGTTACGGGGCTCGACATAATTTGAAATGCTTCGAATTTCCACAAAAGGAACTGCTGCGAGGAGGCACCCATAAAAAACAGCAGCGCCTTCCATTGTTTCAATTTGTGCTTCGGGATATTTATTCCGGATTGCCGCTATTGAGGATTCGGTCCCGTGAACCCGGTTTACCGTGAGGCCCCTCACCAAAGGTAAAAAAGGCGTTTCACCCGCAGTGGAATTATACAAAACCCCATTTACAAACGGGGGATGGTTCAAATTTGTCAAACCGAGTTCAAATACATCGGTGAATCGCCCATCTGCTTCCTCCACCCCTAAATCGGCAAAACGCTCCGAGATTACCTGAACAACAGTGCCGGGTTGGAGGTTCGAATCAAAAGCACCGGCCACACCAGCATTGATCACCCAATCGGCACTTCCGGTTGTTAATGCCTTGCCCAAATGCCAGGCAGTTGCAGGTGCTCCGACGCCGGTTACCAGTACTTGGATTACCAGGTCATTTTTTCGAAAATGTTGATCGGCCATTTTTAAAAACGTCGATTCCAAAAAGGAAATGACGGGGGCAAGTTCAAATGGCGTTGCGGCCGTAAGCAAAACGTGCATTTTTTTGGGGTGAAAATAGTGTTTGGAAAATACTTTGCCGGCTGTGTTACCGTACTTAATTTGAACAATGGAATAAATGTCAGGCAATTTTGCCGGCGTGATGATCCTTCCTACCTTGGCGCAGTAAAATGGATATCACCATGCGCAGCGAATGGTTTGCCAGTTGGTTCGACTCGCCCTATTACCATATTTTATATCAAAGTCATGACGACACCGAAGCCCGGCTTTTTATCGACCGGTTGTTGCAGGCACTTGACTTGCCCGGAGATGCGCGCATTCTCGATCTGGCATGTGGGAAAGGCCGACACGCCAGGTATCTGGCGGAAAAAGGGTTTGACGTAACCGGGCTAGATATTTCGCCTTCAAACATTGTTTTTGCCCGCCAGTTTGAACACGAGCGGCTCACGTTTTCGCAGCATGATATGCGACGCCCGTTCTACATCAACTATTTCGACGCCATTCTTAATATTTTCACCAGCTTCGGATACTTTGATTCGGATGAAGATCATATCAAAACCTTGGCAAATGTGCACCGCGGCCTGAAGTCTGGCGGTTTGTTTTTGCTGGATTTTTTCAATGCCCAATGGGTTCAGCAAAATATGGTTAAACATGAAGTTAAAAGCCTGGATGGCATTGAATTCCATTTGCACAAAACCATCCGGGGCAACAGAATTTACAAACGGGTGGAATTCACGATTGGCGATAAAAAGCTTATGTTTCGTGAACAGGTGCGCTTATTTAGCACCAGTGATTTTCAAACTATGTTTAATGAATCCGGTTTGAAAATTATCGAAATGTTTGGAGACTACGACCTCAGTACTTTCCAACCAGAACACTCCAGACGGCTGATCCTTATCGGACAAAAACCTTTATAATATGGGCTGGTGGCAAAATTTGGATATTTCTGTTTTTCATTTAATCAATGATACCTGGAGCAATCCGGTTTTTGATTTTTTGTTGCCTATGTGGCGCGAACGGTGGACCTGGGTTCCACTGTACCTTTTGTTGGTTGTGTTTATCCTGCGGTACTTTCGCACCCGTTGCGGGTTGGCCGTCTTGCTTGGACTTGTTCTGGCAGTAGGTGTTTCAGATTTTACAAGCAGCACCTTGGTTAAAAAGAATGTACAACGCCTGCGCCCATGCAATGATCCTGCAGTTCGGGCTATCGTAATCCAACGAATTCCTTGCGGAAGTGGGTTTAGTTTTACGTCATCGCACGCGGCAAACCATTTTGCCGTTGCGGTCTATCTTAGCTTATTCCTGGGTGGCCTTGCTCCATGGGTACGACCAGCCTTGTTCATTTGGGCATTTCTGGTGGCTTACGCACAAGTTTATGTTGGCGTTCATTACCCTGGCGATGTTGTTGGAGGGGCGCTTTTAGGTAGTGGCCTGGCCTGGAGTGCCGGGTTACTTTTTCGGAGAAAAATCCGCAATTGGCAGGTGTGATTCCAATTTTCTACAAGATACTACAAGAGCCTTCCGGGTTGTGTTACCCGGAAGGCTCTTGAATTGAATACGAATACTGAATTGGAATTTATTGATTTTTAGAAGTATAGCGTTGGACAATATCCAGAACCCGGCCAATAATGGTCACATCCGGGACCGGAATTTTGGATGCTCTGCTATCTTCTTCTTCAATCAAAACAGATTGGGTTGTTTTTGCAGATTGATCGCAAGTGGATTTTCCGGCATAAGCAGCATGCAAATTAACATAGGCGAATGAAAAAAGGCTCATCGCCAGAATTGCCGCAAGTAAGTATTTGGAAAGTAGTTTTTGTTTCATGGTTCTCGTTTTTCCGACGCTCGAAAGTAATGGCAAATCGTTAAATAGGCATCTAATTCCGACAAATTAATCGCTATTACTGACAAACAACCGCTAAAAAAGGTTGCAGAATTTCTTGAATTTATTTCCAGATGAAAATAAACCCGGACGGTGTTACACCGCCCGGGTTCGTATCGTCAAACCAAAAATCAATCAAATTATTGCTTGAGGCCGCCAGTGCTGGCAGGCACACTTTCTTTAACAGCCGGAGCTTTCACTTCACCTTTAATGGTGAGCATGCGGGTTTCAACGGCTTCATTGGTGGTGATCGTCACTGTTTTGGTGAAAGATCCAACACGTTGCGTATCGTAACGTACTTCGATTTCACTGCTTTCGCCGGGCATGATCGGCTCTTTTGCATAGGTAGGAACGGTACAACCGCAGGAGCCTTTAGCGGTTTTAATAATGAGCGGCTCGTTACCGGTATTTGTAAATTTGAATTTGCGAAGCGGATCAGAACCTTTATCAACAGAGCCGTAGTCGATCGTGGTTACGTCGAAAGTCATAACCGGACCATTGGTAGTTTGAGCCGTCAGCGTAAAGGTGCCTACAAGTGCGAGTGCGAGAATGGCGAGGACTTTTTTCATCAGAATGGAATAGTTTGTTTACGTAAAATCTGTTCTTATTTTCTTGTTGAGACAAAAGTAGGGCCCTCCGAACGCCCCCCAAAGGCTTGCGCTGTTAATGATGTCCAAACAAAAGCAAATCCTTTTTTAAGATAGGGAATAAGCCAGCGAATTAGTGCCTGGCGGCAAAAACCTGCTCATAAATTCGTTGTAAAAACCGCTTTTCTTCCGTGATAATTTCAGCACTTCCCTGAAGTTGTTGCTCAAAAGGTATCTCCCGATTATAACTGGTTTTTAAGCCCTCCGGCAGATAAACCAGGATGGCGTATTTATTGTCGCGCGGGACAAGCGACTTGGAAATTACCTGACCACGCAAGGTTCCAAACTCATAATACGGATAGCTGTCGAGTTTCAGGATCACCCGTTGTCCGGGCAATACTTTCCCGCTCCCGGCAACAGGCAAGAGTAAGCGACCAACAATTTTGTCACTTTTGGGTGGAACGATCACCAAAACCTGATCGCCTTGTTTGACAAATTGTTTAGCGCTGAAATACGTCGCATTCAGGGAAACGCGCCCGTCGATGGGTGCGGTAAGCAAATACGTTTGTTTCCATTTATCAATACCGGCTTGCAACGAATTCAGGCTCTGGCGGAGCCGGCTTACGATAGACGCCTCATCCTGGCGCCCGCTAAATGATACGTCATTGCGATTCTTGCCCAGGTTAATTATTTCATTCTGTTTGCGCAGCACACTTTCATCCAGTGCATCGATTTGGCGCTCCAGGTCATCCACACGATTGCGTTCGTTTTCAAGTTCGACCTGCGAAATTAATCCTGCGTCATAAAGTTCGCGTTGTTTCTGATAGCGTTCTTTTGCCGTGCCGAGTTGACTTTGCAGCCGGGTCTTAGCCCGCTGATCATATTGAATGCTTTGTTCCAGTTTGTCGATTTGGCGATTGATCGACCCGATATTTTGCTGAATGGACGGGCTTTTATCCTGCTTGCCAAAACGATATGCAGCTACATCCTGCACAAATGCCGAATAATCCGATTGGACCTCGCCAATATCAAGGTTTTGTAAAACGCGAATCTCATTCAAAGAATCGGCGCCAAATTGTTGCCATCGTACGACATGCTCCTCCAGGCGCAGAATATCTTCATAGTCGGCAGTACTTTCCAGCACAGCCAGGATGGAGCCTTGTTTGACGGCCGCTTTATCCTGTGCAAAAAACTTTACAATATGACCATCCGTTCGGGCGACAACATCAACCGGTGGAACTGTCGTCGTAATCAGCACTTTGGCTTCGATCACATCGGGGTAGCTGATAATTGCCGCTACACTCAGTAACGCGGTAATGCAAACAAATACGACCAGCGTACCCCAACGCACGAGCCAACCCGGCGGTGTACCGAGTATTTCCTGCACTTCTTCGGAGCGCAATTCAATGTATTCCCGCTCTTCCATAGTTTACATGCCCAATTCCAGTTGATTTTTTACCAGGTGATAATAGGCGCCACGGTTATAGGTCAATTCGTCATGAGTGCCTTGTTCCACTACTTCACCTTTTTCAAGGACGATAATATTGTCTGCATTGCGCACTGTACTCAGCCGATGGGCTACGATAATAACGGTTTTGTTCCGAAACACATTTTCAAGATTGTGCATGATCACCCGTTCATTGTACGCATCCAAAGCATTTGTGGCCTCATCAAAGAAAATATAGTCCGGATTTTTATATACCGCCCGGGCAATCAGGATACGTTGGCGCTGCCCCTGGCTCACCCCTACCCCATCCTGGCCAATCTTGGTATTGTAGCCCAAAGGCAAGGATTCGATAAAGGTTTGAATATTGGCCACTTTGGCTGCATAAAGCAGCTTGCGGCGGTCTATGGTATCCTCGCCAAGCGTAATATTCCGGGCAATCGTATCAGAAAAAATAAATCCGTCCTGCATAACCACCCCGCAATGGCTCCGCCAAAGTTTGTGATCAATATTGGCAAGGTTTATATCTCCCAGGCGTACACTCCCCTCCGTTGGCGAATAAAAGTTCAGGAGCAGTTTTACCAGGGTGGTTTTTCCGGAACCACTGCTTCCAACGATGGCTGTCACTTTACCCTCCGGAAAATTGAGCTTGATGTTGCGGAGCACCCAGGGTTCATGCGGCCCGCCATACCGGAATGACAAGTCCTCCATGATCAAATCGCCATTGGCCGGGAGTACGGTGACTTTAGCATCATCCACCGGCTCCTCATCGGGCTTTAAGTGGATTTCATTCATACGTTCGAGGCTGATTTTTGCCTCCTGCGCCACAAGGATAAATTGCACCAGCGATTCCAGCGGACCGTTCATGTGTCCGATGATATATTGAACGGCAAGCATCATCCCCAGGGTCATGTCGCCATGGATTACTGCTGTGGCTGCCGTCACCGAGATCAGAATATTTTTGCCTTCGTTGATAAAGGCAGCACCGGCACGTTGCATTTGATCGGTTGCGAGGTAGTCCACATTTACCCGGAACAGCTTGGCCTGTATCCGTTCCCAGGCCCAGCGTTTTTGGCGTTCGGCATTGTGCAGTTTAATCTCCTGCATACCGTTTACCAGTTGGATCAGGGCATTTTGGTTGTCAGCCATTTGCTCGAACCGGCGGTAATCAAGCGCCCGCCTGCGGTGCATAAACAAAGCCACCCATCCAAAATAAAACAGCGCAGCGATAAAGAAAATCGCAAAAATCCAGACGTTGTAAAAAAGCAGGACAAGCCCAAAAACCAGCAGGCTGACCACAGAAAACAAGGTGATAAGAGAATTTGAGGTCAGAAAGCGCTCTACCCGTTCGTTATCATAAATACGCTGAAGCAGGTCACCAGTCATCTTGGAATCGAAAAAGGCCATTGGAAGCCGCATGAGCTTGATCAGAAAATCCGAAACAAGATTGATGTTCACACGGGTTCCGATATGCAGCAAAATCCATCCCCGGATAAACTCCACCGCCACCTGACTCAAAAAAAGCATGCCCTGCGCAGCCAGGATCAGGTAAACAAAACTGAGGTCGTTCAACTGAACCCCCTTGTCTACAAGAGCCTGCATTAAAAACGGAAAGACCAGCTGCACTGCACTGCCCAGGATCAATCCAAGCATCAACTGCCAGATAAGCCGTTTGTGCGGAACCAGGTAGCGCCCCAGGATGCCAAGCCCGGCCCGATCCGTGGTTTCACCTTCCCGCTGGAAGAACTCCGGCGATGTTTCCAGCAATAACAGGATTCCCTGGGGCTCCGTGTTGTACACATCGCTGATCCAGTTGTCCAGAAATTCCTGTTCCGTTAATTGTACTTTCCCAACCGCAGGGTCAGAAACATAAACCTTCCCGTTTGCAATGCGGTAGACTACCAGAAAGTGATTTTGTTTCCAGTGTGCAATGCAGGGCAATGGCAACTCTGCCTGCAGGCGCCCGAAGCCGGTTTTAACCCCCAGCGTTCGAAAGCCGATTTTCTCCGCGGCATCGGCAATACCCATGAGCGAAACCCCTTCCCGGTCGAGATAAGACAGGTCCCGCAAATAATCAAGCGAATAGTGGCGGCCATGATACCGGGCAACTATCCGCAAACAGGTTACGCCGCAATCCGACGCATCAAGTTGTTTATAAAAAGGAAAACTATCGGCCAACATAGGCGGTATTCCGTGCAAATTCAGGGGTTATCTCAGGTTGCAAAGCTAGTTGTTTTTTAAAAAACAGTCCCGACCCGGATTTGCTAAACACTTGTAAACAAAGTAAATACTGGCAGATTTTATTCTCCGGAACGTTCGTCTACAAAATTGTTGTAGGCATTGACGAACGATTGGTAAAGCAACTTGCCCTGCACGGCATATCCAACTTTGGAATAATGGACCGAGTCGGAGGATAACAAACCCGTCGACTTCCAACGTTGTGCAGATTGGGCGCCGCCGCCCAACTGGTACAAGTCCCAGAGCGCATAGCCATTGTCGAGCGCAAATTCACGAATAACACCACTGACCTGATTCAGATACGGATTAAAGCCCGTGCCCCTCAAATAGGAGTCTGCCGGAGTGGTGAACAAGAAATACGCATTCGGCGCATATTGTTTGATTTGCCGGACCAGTTCTTCGATCTGGTTATAGATGTACCGCGTGCTGAGTTTACCCTGCGCCTCGTTGGTGCCGAAGGAAACGATGATCAGGTCCGGGTTCAGGTCGGCCAGTTGCCGGGCAAAAAACCGGGCGCGGACAAAGTCCGAAAATTTACTGCCGTTTACCCCGATGGAATGATAAACCAGCCCGGACAACTCGTTTTCCAACATGATCCCGTCCAGCATAAAACTTCCTTTCGACCGGTCCTCCGATTTTTCAAAGCCGATACTCACCTGAGAAACCGGGCGGTCGAAATAATACGACTTGTAAAATTCATCCTGCAGGAACAACACAGCTTTTTGATTGGTCACGTCATCATAAACCGAAAACTCAACAGGGCCGCTGTCCTGCCGGTGGTAAATAGTCACCTTGGTAAACAACCGGGTTTCTGCGGTGGATGTATCGCGCAACCGGACGGTCAGGTTTCCGGTGTGCCGAAATGTTTCCAACAAAAAACCGCTTACACCGTAAGGGGTTGCCTCGTCCAGGTTCCGTTGGCAGTTGCTGCCATACCAGTTAACGTTGGTTTCCACCAGGTAATCCCGCGGACCGTTGGAGCCGGCCAGTTTGTACGGAAAAATCAATCCCCGACCACCATCGCCAAAGGCTTGCTGCAACCGTTCGCGCACTACAGCGGTGAAATAGTTCCCCAAAATGTGCGAATCACCGATGTGCACAATATTGATCTTGCGCCCACCGCCAACCCGCTGGCGGTAGAGCTTATTGAATACCGGCTCCAGATAGGCGCTGTTCTCGATTTCGTTCTTTGTTTCGTTCAAAAACGTATACCCAACGGTGTCCTGGTCCGTAATGTCCACTTTAGGCGGACGGAATTGAGACTGACACTGGCTGGCGCATATCATCAAAAACAACAGGCAGGAAATGGCCCGGACGGATGAATACCTAATTTGAAAATGGATCGGCATTTTTGAAAACCGGTTGAGTTTTAAAACAAAGGTAGCTAATTGAAATGCCCGGCTCGCGCCGGAATACCATTACTTACTGTGCCGGGGGGCTTTCCTGGTTTTGTATTCTTCCTGAGCATCCAATAATAACTGCGCGAACATATGCCCCATAACTTTTCCGCCTTCATGGGTGAGGTGGGTATAGTCCCGGTTTGCAAGAGCCGGGCGCCGGTGTTCGGCAAATTCGACCATTGTACCCGGGCCACCCATGCCATGGAATAAATCGAAAAACAAAAATCCGTGTTTTCGCGCCAGAGCACGTTGCATTTCTGTAATCGCCACCACGCTCGGGTAGGTTGCCAGCTCGCCCTGTATTTTGCCGGCACGGTCGGCCACGCTGATCGCCAGGATCAGTTTCCCGGGGAAACATTTGCGCAGGTGGGCATACGTTTGATCCAACTCGGCTTCGTACCAGCGTAGGTTATCTAGTTTGGGAGTTATTGCGTTCAACCTTAACTGCACAACAATCAATTCGTATTGCTGGGCGGCATCAAATTGTCGGGCCAATCCCGGCTGGATCGATTTCAGGCGCCTGCCGGTATTCCCCGCACGGAAAAATTGTCCACATAAACACCCGGGCCACTTTCCAGGGAGGCGCCGTAAAGGATCAGGGTACTGTCGGGTGCATCGAATCGCAAAGCAAAAGCCCGTGTAGCCGGCTCCGATTGCTTCCATGACCATATGCTCAATGCGCCATCGCTTGTCGGCAGACTATCGTACCGCGGAAAGGAACTTTGGTTTTGCCAGACAAATTGCGCAACCGTATCGGCATGGTAAAACAACCGGAAATGCGTCCAGCGGCCGGTATGTTTGAAATAATCGGCGCCCTCATAATGCACAAAAGCCTGTGGTTTGGGCCGGTACACAAATCCGTTGATCCCGAACGGTTCACCACTCCGGCTGTTTTTTACAATGGAAAATGTGCGCCAGTTTTCATACCGGTGTACCAGGGTCCGTTTAAAGCGGGCCACCTCTGACGTGATCGGCACATAACCGACTCCCGCGCCGCCCCAGCGGGTTTGGAGCGTATCGCGCAAATCGCCGAGCAAAATATCCCCTTCCACGAAAGAGTCGCCGAAAAAGGCTATCCGGACCGCGCGGCGCTGCGTGCGGATGGCGTCTACCGCTGCAAAAAAACGATCCATGCCGGTTTGCTCCGGGGTGTAGTCTTCGATAATTTGGCCAAACAGGTCGGGTGAAACGGCCCGAACATAGCCCAGACTGTCGAGCCCGCTGTCCGGCACCTCTGTCGTATCCATTGGCGGGGCAATTGCCTGGCCGGGTGGGTCCTGCGGCACCGTATCCCGGTTACTCGCACGGATGTCGGCGAAGACATCCATTCTTCGCAAGGCAACCCCGCCGATCGACAGGTTTTCCGGAAGCAGCGAGAGTCCGGCCAGCAACAAAAAAACCAACACGGTAAGCCGCAGGGTTTGATCGAGATAGTTTTTCATGTTGCGCAAAGGTAAGCATGTACCACAGTTCCCGGGATTATTTGCCGGGGCGCTTCATTTGCGGCACTGCGCTTGCTAACAATGTATATCCGGGAAAGCGCAAAATGAACCTTGGCACGTTTTATGATACTACACACACGGGCCTTGCCCCGGGTTTTTAATACCTTACCCGTCCCGATCCGATTCTTCAACCTTATGGTAAATCTGTTATGATTTCAGTTACCAAACCCTTCCTCCCGCCCATTGATGAGTACAACAAATATCTCCAGGGCATCTGGCAACGCAATTGGCTGACAAACAATGGTCCCCTGGTAAACCAGCTGGAGCTGGAACTAAAAGAATACCTGAAACTGGACCACCTGATCTATGTCGGCAATGGAACGATAGCCCTTCAAATTGCCTTTAAAGCCCTCGGGCTTCGTGGCGAGGTGATTACCACGCCGTTTAGTTATGTGGCTACGGTAAGTTCCCTGCTTTGGGAGGATTTGCGCCCGGTTTTCGTGGATATTGATCCGCACAGTATGAACATCGATCCCAAAAAAATTGAGGCCGCCATCACGCCCGACACCACGGCTATCCTGGGTACGCATGTATACGGTAACCCCTGCGAGGTTGAAAAAATCCAGAAAATTGCGGACAAACACGGCCTGAAAGTCGTTTACGATGCCGCGCATTGTTTTGGAACAACCTACAAAGGCAAGTCCATTTTTGCCTTTGGCGACATCAGTACCACCAGTTTTCACGCTA
Organism: Lewinellaceae bacterium; assembly: GCA_016716135.1. Lineage (GTDB taxonomy): Bacteria > Bacteroidota > Bacteroidia > Chitinophagales > Saprospiraceae > M3007. Next base: position 204,799 of record JADJWX010000009.1, read on the forward strand.
CCAAACTTTACCATACCACCGAAGGCGGCGCCATAATTACCCCTGAAGCCGACCTGTTGAAAAAAGCCGCGCTGATGCGCAACTTCGGACACACCGCCACCAATGATTTTGCCGAAGTCGGGATCAATGGTAAAAACTCCGAATTCCATGCCGCCATGGGGTTGGCCAATTTGAAATATGTGGACCAAATTCTGCAAAGCCGGAAAGCGCAATGGCAATTGTACCACGAACTCTTAAAGGATTTTGAAGCCAAAGAAATCCAACTCCTGGAACCCGACGGTTTTAACTACGCCTACTATCCGCTGCTTTTCCCCAGTGAAGCGCGACTCAAAAAGTACATCGAAATCCTCCATGTTAATTATATTTTCCCAAGGAGGTACTTCTATCCGTCGCTGAACACACTGCCCTTTACCACCACCCAACCAGCCCCGGTCAGCGAAGATTACAGCAGCAGAGTATTGTGTTTGCCGCTTTATTACGACTTATCTCCGGAGACCCAGCAAATGATTGCCCGGTTGCTGTACCGTATTCAAAACAATGAGCCAAAATGAAGCTAGCGATTATGCAGCCCTATTTTTTCCCATACATCGGCTATTTTCAGCTGATCCGGTGTGTGGACAAATTTGTGGTGTATGACGACGTAAACTATATCAAAAAAGGCTGGATCAACCGAAACAGGATACTGATAAACGGCGCCCCCTCCCTGATCACCATTCCGGTAAAAAATGCCAGCCAAAACCGGATGATCAACGAAACCGAACTGACAAACGACCGGAACTGGATTCCCAAATTTTTAAAAACGCTGGAGCAGGCGTACAAAAAAGCGCCTTTTTTCCCGACTGTTTTCCCAAACATTGAAGCGATGCTCCAGGCTGAATACGCCAATATTGCCGAACTGAACCTGGCTACAATTCAATTTGTTTGCCGTTACCTGGATTTGCAAACAACGCTCGTCCCGGGTTCAGCCAACTATGCAAACAAGCACCTGAAGGCCCAACACCGCATTCTTGACATTTGCCTGCAAGAGTCGGCAACCACCTACATCAACCCCATCGGCGGCATGGAATTATACGACCATACGCTGTTTGAACAACACCAGGTGACGCTGTATTTTATAAAACCGACTCCAACACCCTACCGCCAGTTTGAAAACGAATTTCAGGCCAACCTTTCAATGCTCGATTGCCTGATGTTTTTGGAAAAAACCGAATTGGTGGCCAAACTCAAAGACTTTCAACTTATTTCAAATAAATAATTTATAAATCTGTCGGCGGCTCCAGGCATTTCACCCGACAAAACCAACGCTTGGCAAAATTCTTGTTTAATACGCTATAGCCAATGTGCCTCCCGCTTATTCGTTTCAACAGTTCAAATTAAAAAAGCCGGTTTAAAATGAATTCAACAAATCCGATGGTTAGCATTTGTATGGCCGCTTACAACCACGAGGGCTTTATCGCAAAGGCCATTGAAAGCGTAATGATGCAGGAAACGGATTTCCCGATTGAATTGGTGATTGGCGAAGATTGCTCGCCCGATTCCACCCGCGCGATCTGCGAACGCTATGCTGCAAAATACCCGGACAGGATACGGCTCCTGCCTTCAAAAACCAATTACGGCATGTCGAAAAACGGCATCCGGATCATGAATAACTGCCGCGGAAAATATATCGCAATACTCGATGGCGACGATTTCTGGAGCGATCCGCACAAACTCAAAATGCAGGTGGAATTTCTGGAAAACAACCCGGATTACGGGCTCATTCACACCGATGTTGACCCTGTGGATGATTCGGGCACGCCAATCCAAGCGGAATCTGTAGAGTACAGAAGAAAAAACCACAAGGAAGGATACGTTTTTTTCAATATGCTGTCCGGCTTTAATTTTATTAATTCCTGTACTGCTTTGTTTCGCCATGATTTGTTAAAAACCGATGCCTCCAGCATTGAAAAATACTGGTTTGCCTATGATTTTTGGTATTGGCAACGGATTGCCATGCATTCGAAGGTCTATTATCTGAATAAAAAGACGGCGTGTTACCGGATGCATCAGGGAGGCATTACCAATACTGCCCAGTTTAAAAAAAATAAATTGCGCAGTTACCATGTGTTGCATGATGTGATTGAGCAGTTCCATATGGCGCCGCCCCATAGCTTAAATGAGGTGGAAAAAAGAATGATTTTTCAAAAAATCATCTCGCTGTTGTACCGAAAGGAAGGATCGTTGCGCATGAAACTTTCCACGCTCAAGATAATGCCGCACTATTTCCCGGGTTTCTCCGGAGTAGCCGATATCCTGCTGTCAAAAATTGGCGTCCGCGCTCCCCTGAAACTCGCCTCCAAACATTCGCAAGCTTCTTAAAACGCGCACCCGGTATGCCGCTTGATTTGGCATGCCGCTGCAATATATGAGGACCAAAAAATGAAAAATTTCGCAGTATTTGTTTCCGGTTACGGACGCGGCGCGATGGAGATCATTAAGGATTGGAAGCGCGGATTGGTAAAACCCAACCTTAGATTATTGCTCAGCAGCAGTCCGGATGCGGCGTGCCTTGAATTTGCCCGGGAAAACGGCCTGGAAACCGCTGTGGCAGAACGAAAAAAAGGCGAATCAAAAGCCGCCTTCGAAACACGGCTGCTGGAAACGCTCCGGCCTTATTCGATTGACTATATCTACCTGGCGGGATGGATGCACATCCTCGGCCCTACCCTGCTCAGCGCCTACCCGGGCAAAGTAGTAAACGTTCACCCCTCCCTGCTCCCAAGTTTCAAAGGGCTCAACGGCATACAACAAGCCATGGAATATGGCGTAAAACTGACCGGCGTTACCACGCACTTCGTCGACGAGACCATCGACGGCGGAAAGATCATCGCGCAAAAATGTATTGAAATAAAAACCGGCGACACGTTTGACGATATTGACAACCGGCTTTTCAAAATTACAACACTGATTACCCTGGATACAATCAATGAAATTTTCAAATAAAAAAATCAATACTTCCTACTATGAAAGAAAAATGGATACAAGAAATCAAAACCCAGGGGTATTGCCGGATCCCCCAGGTTTACAGCCCTGAAGAAGTCAAAAAGGGCCTCGAAATGACCCGGTACTGGTATGAAAAAAGCAAAGACCAGGTTTCTTCGCGGCTTTCTGCCCTAACGAAAAACGACCTCTACCTCTGGAACCCGCACTACAAAGACCACTTCTTTCTCGATCTCTTTTTCCGGCCCAAAATCCTTCAGGAAATCATGATGCATTTTCTGAACGACCAGTGGTTTCGGGCTATTCCTGCGGACGAGCCCAATTACATATTGCAAAATCTGATGGGCAGGAGCAGCGATCAAAAACTGGCGCTGCACATCGACTCGTTTGTCCCTTACCATAGCGAATTTGTCTACATGCTTCAGGCTAGTGTCGTCCTGGAAGAACAAACCGAAGACAACGGTTGCACGGTAGTTATTCCGGGCTCTCACCTGAGCGGAAAATATGCCGATCAGGGTGCATTTGACCAGGCTGTACCGGTGCTATCCCAGCCCGGCGACCTGATTATTTGGGATAGCCGAATCTGGCATGGGACACTGGCCAACAATACCGACAGAACCCGTTGGTCAATCATCGCCGCCTTTTCGCGTTGGTGGATCAAGCAAATGTTTAACTATACCGATAACCTTCCGCAGGAGATTTACGACAAACTTACCGACAACCAGAAGGCAATTGTCGGCTTCTGCTCGATTGCATACAATGACGAACAGGAAGGCATCGACCGGAAACGCGGTTATGATACCCTCCTCCAAAATGTAGAAGATTACCGGTACAAGCGCCAACCCGAGGTTGTGTAGCACCTGCCGGCAAATTTTGCAAAACTTTCACCGCCAGGTTAATCCGACGTGTCTGCGGGTTCCTGGCGGTGAAAAATTTCCGGGCCTGCCGGAAAACACCGGCCTGCCGGTACCTGGTTTCTCCAACTGTCAGAATTCAATATATTCGCCACAGAACAGTACACCGAAGACAATTTAATATCTATGACGGCGAAAATCAGTTCCTTCGAAGATTATCAACGCGAATATGCGCATAGTGTAACTGACCCGGAAGGCTTCTGGGCTGAACAAGCCAAACGGTTTCAATGGCAAAAACCCTGGCGCCGGGTCCTGAAATGGAACTTCCGGACCCCGGACGTAAAATGGTTCGTCGGGGGGCGGTTAAATATCACGGAAAACTGCCTCGACCGGCACCTGGAATCCCGCGGCAACCAGACAGCCCTCATTTGGGAGCCGAACGACCCCGGCCGCCGGGCCCGAAAAATTACCTACAAACAACTCTACGGGCTGGTTTGCCAGTTTGCCAATGCGCTCAAAGCCCAGGGTGTAAAAAAGGGCGACCGGGTTTGTATTTACATGCCCATGACACCCGAACTGGCCATAGCCACGTTGGCCTGTGCCCGCATCGGGGCGGTACATTCCGTGGTGTTTGCCGGTTTCAGCGCCGTTTCACTGGCCGACCGGATCAAAGATGCCCAAGCCAAGGTGGTGATCACTTCCGATTACAATGCCCGGGGGCCAAAAAATATCCCGGTAAAAAAGGTGGTGGACGAGGCGCTCGCGCTCGGCTGCGATTCCATCGAACATGTGATCGTTCACCAAAATACCGGCGATGCAATCAAGATGGAACCCGGGCGCGATATCTGGTGGCATGATGCCGTCAAAGGCCGCCGAAAAAGTGGAAAAGCAACCGTTGTAAACAGCGAAGACATGCTGTTTATCCTGTACACGTCGGGCTCCACAGGCAAACCCAAGGGCGTGGTGCATACCCACGGCGGGTATATGGTGTACACGGAATATTCTTTCCGCAATGTTTTCCAGTATGAGGATGGCGACATTTACTGGTGCACGGCCGATATCGGGTGGATCACCGGACATTCCTACATCGTGTATGGCCCCCTGTTGGCCGGTGCAACGAGTATGATGTTTGAAGGGGTACCCACCTACCCCAATGCCGGCCGTTTTTGGGATATTATCCAGCGCCACAAAGTCAACATTTTTTACACTGCTCCCACTGCCATTCGGGCGCTGATGGCCGCTGGCGACGCATGGGTGAAAAACCGGCGCATGCCATCACTCCGGGTTCTGGGAACAGTTGGCGAACCAATCAACGAAGAAGCCTGGCACTGGTACAATGAACGGGTGGGTAAAAAACACTGCCCGATCGTGGATACCTGGTGGCAAACCGAAACCGGCGGGATTATGATCAGTCCTTTGGCCGGGATCACACCCTTAAAACCTTGCTATGCAACCTTGCCGCTTCCTGGCATCCAGCCCTGCCTCGTGGATGCCAATGGCCATGAGATCAATGGCAATGATGTAGAAGGCATGCTTTGTATTAAATATCCCTGGCCCGCTATTATCCGAACCACTTACGGAGACCACGAGCGATGCCGGCAAACGTATTTTGCCACGTTTAAAAACAAGTATTTTACAGGCGACGGCGCCCGGCGCGACGCCGATGGGATGTACCGGATCATTGGCCGCGTCGACGATGTCATCAATGTTTCCGGACACCGGATCGGTACTGCCGAAGTGGAGGACGCGATCAATAAAACGCCGCATGTGGTGGAATCGGCCGTGGTAGGTTTCCCGCATGAAATCAAAGGGCAGGGCATATATGCGTACGTGATAACTTCAGCTCCGATTTCCGATGCCGCAGCGTTCAAACAAACAGTGCTGGATACCGTTGTCCGGGAAATTGGCCCGATTGCCAAGCCGGATAAGATCCAGTTGGTGCCGGGCCTGCCCAAAACACGATCCGGAAAAATCATGCGACGGATTTTGCGAAAAATTGCCGAAGGCGACACCGGCAACCTCGGCGACATCAGTACTTTGCTCAACCCCGAGGTGGTGGATATCATAAAGACCGGAGCAAAATCAATATAACACCCGGTGCCCGGTCAAACTGGCATGGTTTTTTCCGTTATTCAGTGCGCTTATAATCCCCTGAACGAAAATGCGCATAATCCGTATCCTATCCTACCCAAGAAAAATATGGCCTGAAGCATTATCCGCTTCAGGTCTTTTTTTTGTAAAAAAGAGAACCCACACATTTTGCAACGGGTGGGTCCGACATCTTTCTAACAACCTTATTTTTTCAGGAGCAGGTATCAGACATGATTCAGTGCTTCTGTATCAATCTGCCCTTTAAACTCCGGGTGTTCAAAAAACTCGACAATCCCGGTTTCCACATCATACATACCACCAACAATGGCGATTTCGCCTTTTGATGCCATTTCGCGCAGGATCGGGCTGTTTTTGCAGATTTCGTCCATAACCAAATGCACGTTGGTTACCGCAACGGCGTTCGGGTAAGTATAGGGATCATCGGAACCGCCATCGGGTTTTGGCGTTTTGGCCATAGCCGGATGAATTTTTTGGAGCAATCCGGTCAGGTTGCCCAATTCCACATGGTCACAAGCTCCTTTTACCGCCCCGCATTTCGTATGGCCGAGTACCAGCACGATTTTCGAACCGGCAACTTTGCAGGCAAATTCCATGGAGCCCAGGATATCGCTGTTCAGGATATTACCGGCAATCCGGGCACTGAAAATATCGCCCAGGCCCTGGTCAAAAATCAGTTCGGCACTTGTTCGCGAATCAATGCAACTTAAAATCACCGCAAATGGATGTTGCCCCTCTTTGGTTTCGTTTACCTGTTGAAGCAAATTGCGATTTGCCTTCAGGTTGTTGACAAAACGATTGTTTCCATTTTGCAACAATTGAAGCGCAGCTGCGGGAGTCAGGTTGTCTTGTAATTCTTTTGTTATTGTACGCATGTTTTATCTGATTTTATGTTGTTTTTAATTGTTTGTCAACACCTTCCCTTTCGCTGCTACGCCAGGCGCCTCGCTGTGGACAAAGTCGGCTTCGCCAAAATTGTAGCGTTCATGAAAACCAGAAAGCTGTACAGTAATATTTTTAGCCGGGGCTTTTAACGCAGTGAATTCGCGAATAATTTCGAGCACATCATGGTCGATATAGGCCGTATCCGTGGCATCAATCAGCACATTGGCGCCTTCCGGCAGGTGTTCCAGGGTAAGTTTGATGCTTGCCTTATTAAGAAATGAGACCTCCTGCGATAACTCGATCCGGATTAAGTCTCCTTCATGATATTCTTCCTTGTGAAAAAAGTATGCATTTTTCATGTTGCCACGGAGGATGGCAAAAACACTAGCACCCAAGCCGATCAGTACCCCGGTCAGCAAATCGGTAAATACCACTGCCAATACGGTGATTATAAATGGCCACCACTGGTACTTCCCACTCGCCCACATTTGCTTGAAAATGGAAACCTTGGCGAGTTTGTATCCGACTTGCAACAGGATCGCTGCCAAAGCAGCCAAAGGGATCATGTTGAGGAGGCCCGGAATCAGTAATACACAAACGACGAGAAAAACGCCGTGTAGGATTGCCGATAATTTTGTGCGCGCACCGGCATTAAGATTAGCCGAACTCCGCACGATGACAGAAGTGATCGGCAAACCGCCGATAAGGCCGGAAACCAAATTGCCAATACCTTGTGCCTGAAGCTCTTTATTGGGATTTGTTGTTCGTTTTTCCGGGTCAATTTTGTCCACAGCCTCAATGCAAAGCAAGGTCTCGATTGAAGCTACGGCACAAACGGTAAGTGCGATTTGGTACACCAAAGGGTTATTCCACTGGGAGAAATCCGGGAACAAAAACTGTCCAAAGAATTCATTTAAACTGCTGGCGATCGGTATATTGACCAAGTGCTCGGGCAGGATCGCCCAGGAACTTCCAGCAGCCTCAAATGCCTGGTTGATCAGCACGCCTGCCAAAACAGCAACCAGAGCGCCGGGGATAGCCCCCACCTTGGATTTAATTGCAGGGCGTTCCCATAAAATCAGGATTGCCAAACCAATCAGGGTCACCAAGGTCGCGCCAGGATGGATATACAGGGCAATCGAATCCCAAATAGACGAAAGCGTGTTGGAGCCACCCGGTTCGAAGAAAGCCATATCGCCTTCGGCATCCTTATCATAACCCAGTGCATGAGGAATCTGTTTCAGAATGATTATGATGCCGATACCAGTCAGCATTCCTTTTATCACACTGTTTGGGAAAAAATTGGCGATCGAGCCGGCACGGACCAATCCTAAAACGTACTGCAATACGCCGGCAAACACAACCGCCAGCAAGAATGCCTGGAAACTGCCAAGTTGTTGAATTGAAACCAGCACAACCGCTGTAAGCCCAGCAGCCGGGCCGCTGACACTGGTGTGTGAATTACTCAATGCGCCGATGACTATTCCGCCAATGATTCCGGCAATCAGCCCGGAAAACAAGGGCGCCCCCGATGCCAGTGCGATCCCTAAACAAAGGGGGACTGCAATGAGAAAGACTACGATAGAGGCAGACAGATCGCCTTTGAATGTTTTTAGAAAACTCGATTTTTCCATTAAGATTAGATTTTAATAAGAATCAGGTGTAGCAAACAAGCGGAAAAGCAAGGCATGGAAGTTGTGCCCGGAAAACACTTGGATGGTATTAAACATCCGCATGTAAAAGCAGTTCGGACTGTTGCCCATCAGGCAACATACTGCTCAATAACTGTTAATGACGTGGAAAAGGTGAACGCGCAGATTCACTGAAAAATCAAACGCGCTCGGGAGGCTGCGTTAAAATGGCGACATATTTCCCGGAGAGGGGAATGTCCATCTGCATCAAAAGAGCATTGCGAAGACTGGAAAGCAACATCAAATTGGAATCATCAAGCGGTAGCTCTTCCGGATGAAATTTATCCTCACTACCCAGCTTCTTATTCTCCGTATTATCTTTCTTTTCGCAGTCTTGCTCATTCATGCAAATTGATTCGCCATGCTTAAACGCCTTGAATTGCTCGACCGCAAATCCGGTTAGGATGCCACCGAGTGCAAGGAGTATAGCAAGGTTCTTCAATTGTTTCAGCATAAAAGATCATCACGCTTATTGGAAAAAAAATCTCCGCTATCTGGTCGTGTTGCTCAGTATCTGGTTGATGGTTTCCTTTGGTTTCGGAATTGTTTTCGCCGAAAACCTGAATCAGTTCAGAATTGCCGGTTTCAAACTCGGATTCTGGTTTGCACAGCAAGGTGCCATCTACCTGTTTGTGGTTCTCATTTTTGTTTATGTCCGGTTGATGAATAAACTGGACAAGGCGTTTGAGGTAGACGAAGTGTAGGCTGCCTTACCACCCCATCCCGGCAATTCGGGGATTTTGCCACTTCTACTCGACTCATCTTTAAAAACAATCTCCCATGAGTGTACAACTCTGGACATTAATATTGGTCAGCATTTCCTTTATGTGGTATATCGGCATCGCCATTTGGTCAAGAGCCGGTTCAACCAAAGAATTTTACATCGCCGGTGGCGGCGTGCCGCCGGTTTTGAACGGAATGGCTACTGCAGCCGACTGGATGTCGGCCGCTTCGTTCATTTCAATGGCCGGGATCATTTCGTTTAGTGGCTACGACGGATCAGTATACCTCATGGGCTGGACAGGTGGCTACGTTTTACTGGCCTTGCTCCTGGCGCCTTACCTCCGCAAATTCGGACAGTTTACGGTGCCAGACTTCATCGGCGAGCGATACTACTCCCAACAGGCAAGGATAGTGGCGGTAATCTGCGCGCTGTTTGTCTCGTTTACCTATATCGCCGGACAAATGCGCGGAGTAGGTATCGTATTTTCCCGCTTTCTGGAAGTAGACATCAATCTTGGGGTAATCATTGGCATGGCTATCGTATTTTTTTATGCGGTACTGGGAGGCATGAAAGGCATTACCTACACCCAGGTGGCTCAATACGTGGTGCTCATTTTTGCTTTTATGGTTCCGGCCATCTTTATCTCCATCCAAATGACCGACGTACCGATCCCGCAACTCGGTATGGGCGCCAGCCTGGAGGATGGAACCTACCTGCTTGACAGGCTGGATGGCCTGAACCGGGAACTGGGTTTTGCACCCTACACCGATGGCTCAAAACCCATCATCGACATGCTTTGCATAACGGCAGCCCTCATGGTTGGGACAGCGGGGCTGCCGCACGTTATCGTCCGCTTTTTTACCGTCCCCCGGGTCCGCGATGCGCGTTCTTCTGCCGGTTGGGCACTGGTGTTCATAGCGATTCTTTACACGACAGCCCCTGCAGTAGCGGCTTTTGTCCGAACAAATTTGATCGAAACAGTGTCCGGGAAAACCTATGCCGAAGTGCCCTCCTGGTTTAGCAAATGGGAAGCTGCAGGCCTGATTACATTTTCTGATAAAAATCAGGACGGCCGTATCCAATATGTGCAGTCGCCCGAACGAAATGAGTTGAGCATTGACCGCGACATCATGGTGCTGGCCAACCCGGAAATCGCCCGCCTGCCGGCCTGGGTAGTGGCACTGGTAGCCGCAGGCGGGCTCGCTGCCGCACTTTCCACGGCAGCAGGCTTACTGCTTGTGATCTCCAGTGCGATTTCGCACGACCTGCTCAAAAAGGCCATCCGGCCAAATATTTCCGAACGCGGCGAGCTCATGGCAGCGCGGATTGCGGCAGGAGTTTCCGTGGTTTTTGCCGGACTGCTGGGCATTTATCCACCGGGTTTTGTGGCGGAAGTAGTGGCATTTGCATTTGGCCTTGCCGCCGCGTCGTTTTTTCCGGCAATTTTCCTGGGCATTTTTGATAAAAGGACCAATAAGGAAGGGGCCGTAGCCGGCATGGTCATCGGTTTGGTTTTTACCATTGCGATGATTTTGCTGATGAAAGCCGACAAACTTTTTGGCCTGGAAGCCCCATACATCAAAAACGTCGGCGGCATCAGCGCTGAGGGCATTGGAACCATCGGGATGCTGCTCAATTTTTTGGTAACAATGGTCCTGTCCAGGTGCACCCCACCTCCTCCGGCCGATGTTCAGGAGATGGTCGAAGAAATTCGTATACCGCGTGGCGCAGGAAAAGCCTCCGAGGTGTAAGGCGGGTTGAGGAAAAAATTGCGCAGTTGCATCGGGGTTTCGTCACGCCTTTAAATTCGAACGCCATGGTCAATCCAATCCGATTGTATTGCATTTGCCTTTTTAGCCTAGGCATGTTTAAGGTTTCGCCGGGAATCGCCCAAAACTATATCGACCTTTTTCGGGCAGACTATACCGGCAGTACTGGCAATGCGTTTGAGCCGGGCCCTGGCACGTCCAATATCCGGGAATGGCTGGTTGACGCCAATATTCCAGTCCCGATTTCAAAAAATAACACCATCCTTACCGGGTTCCAGTTCGAACACATTCGCGTATCGGTGTATCCCCAGGAACAAGCCGTGGCGGTGAAAACGCTGGGGTTGAAATTGGGCCTCAACCAGAGGTATTCCAACAAATGGTCGGGCAGTTATTTTCTGTTTCCAAAGTTTGCTTCGGACCTGCAGCGATACAAAAGTGCTGATTTCCAGTTCGGCATTGCTGTGTTGTTTAAATTGACGCAGCAGGAAAATCTCCATTTCAAATTCGGCGCCTTGTACAATACCGATTTATTTGGGCCTTTTGTCACGCCCTTGCTGGGGCTCTATTTTCAGCAGGCAAAGTGGGAAGCCAATGTTTTGCTCCCGAGTATGGTTGATTTGAACTACCGGTTGGTAGCAGCGCTTAAGGTTGGTTTGCGCTTCAACGGCATGATAAAAAGTTTCAACCTCAACACCAATTTCAACGGCATGCAGCAGTACCTGGCCCGGGCCAACAATGAAATCGGCGGGTATTTGGCCTGGTCGTTCGGCAAGGTGCACCTGATTGGAATGATCGGGTATTCCATTGGCCGGAGTTACCGTACCTATGCGCGGGATGACCGGATCAACTTGGGCCTTTCGGCAATTCGGCTGGGTGATGATCGCACCCAATTGAATCCGGACTTTAAGGATGGCCTGGTGTATAAACTTTCTGTGCTTTACCGGCTTAACACCGGGGCGCAGTAAACGATTATTCCACTTACAACAACGCGTGTACTATGCTGGAAGCTTTAATGCAGATCGATCAGGTGCGCCTGAATTTTAGCGCCGATAACAAGTTGCTGCTCAACCTAACCATTGCCTTCATCATGTTTGGCGTGGCCCTGGAATTAAAGCCGGAAGATTTCAAGCGGCTGTTCAGTCACCCCAAACCGGTACTGGTCGGCATTGGAAGCCAGTTTTTAGCGATGCCCCTGCTTACCTTTTTGCTTGCCGTTTCGTTGAAAAATCACATCACTCCGACCGTTGGCCTGGGCATGATCCTGGTAGCCGCCTGCCCCGGTGGTAACATTTCCAATTTCATCAGTGCGCTGGCTCGTGGGAATATCGCCCTTTCGGTGAGCCTGACTGCATTTTCGAGCCTGGGCGGGCTGCTGCTGACGCCACTGAATTTTGCATTTTGGGGCAATCTGTTTATGAAAATCTATGCTTCCGGAAATGCCGGAGTACTCATCCGGCCGATTACCCTGGATCCGGTGGATGTATTGAGTACCATTTTCTTAATCCTCGGCATCCCATTGATCCTGGGCATATTTTTCAACGCAAAGGCGCCCGGGATGGCTGTTAAAATACTTGTTCCGATCAAACGAATTTCCATTCTGGTATTTATAGCCATGATCGTACTCATTTTCACTAAAAACTATTCGTTTTTTCTGCAATACATCAAATACATTTTTCTGATTGTATTGCTCCATAATGCCCTTGCCTTGGCTGTGGGCTATTTTGCCGCCCGGTCGTTCCGGTTGCAACCGCAGGATTGTAAAACAATTTCGATCGAAACAGGCATTCAAAATTCAGGATTGGCGCTGGCACTGCTGTTCAATCCCGGCATTTTTCCGGCAGACCTGCCTATCGGCGGCATGACGTTTATCGCCGCATGGTGGGGTGTATGGCACATTGTCGCCGGTCTGGGTATTGCAGGATACTGGTCAGGATTTTCATTGCGCCCGGTTCGGATGGGCACAGAGTGACCGGACCCGCTCAGCAAGTGTACCAATGCCACAACACCGCAGCCGGCCGCGCAATTTCGCCTTTCGCGGCCAGGGTCGTCAAATAAAGCACATAGTAACCAATTTCACCGTCGGCGCGAAAAATGTAATCCAGCTTGCCATCGCCATCCAGGTCGCCAGCCCAGGCAAGTGCATTCGGATACAGGTACATGGTGTAGCTATACTCTATGGATAAGGGCTCTACCATTTGTCGAATGCCGTTTTTGTCGGTCATGTACCAAGCCTGAATACCCTGCTCATGCTCTCCTTCGCGGCGAATTGTTTTTTCCTCTACTTCGAGTGCGTATTTTTTTAGAAATGCCGGATTGGGCACTCTCCCGCCATCCGTGAAAAGTTCTTGCGGGGCATCCTCAACATTAATCCCCTGAATACCAGGCTGCTCCTTCCAGGGTTTCCGGCTACCCAGAATCCAGACCGGACGCCGGGGTTGCAGATCGGTTCGGATGATCAATTCCCGGGCAATCAGTTCATAGTTGCCGGCAGCGTCGGTATAATCAGCGACAGCATACCGGGGCGTCACTTTTTTAAGGTCAAACCGGCCGTCTTTTCCGCGAAACAAACCGTACCAATACCAATCCTGATCAAATTCCGGGTCATTTGAAGCACCGGCATTCCCATCGGTATTTCGCAAACGAAATTGATTGTTGAGTTCCGGGTAAAAAACGCTGTGAACTGTTTCCGAGTCGGCAAGAAATCCACTGAACATATAGCCTGTTTTTCCCGCATATTTTACGTTCCACCAGTAGCCAATATGCGGGATCGTCTTGTCGCCAAACCGGCTGGAGAAGAGCGCCCCCACCGTATCCCGGCGGGCGGGCGGATCAAATTTCATTTCGCCATCCCCCGTGTTGGGATCAACCTGCACTTGCACTTTGGCGCCAAAAGGCGCTACCGCAAGTACCCGGCCGTTTTTAGCGGGTATTTCCCGGAGTTTCAGGCCATTGTCTGAAATTACAAAATATGTTTTTTGTGAAAATGCAGGTGTGGAAAGCGCCAGGCAATAAAGTGCTGAAAGCCAAATCGTTTTCATGGGTGTTATTTTTTGAATTTATAAAAAACCGGTTTCCCTTCCATTAAAAACCCGGCCAATGAAACGGAGAATTTCATTGGCCGGGTATTTCGGCGCTCCGGAATTTTACTGCGCCGCCTTGAAGATCGGAATAAACACTTTGCTCACCAGATTATTCCAGCGCTGATTGCTGGCATCCGGAGAGCCGTCGTGCCGTTGGAAAGCGATAACGATCAAATTTTTCTCCGGTACGATGAAAATTCCCTGACCGCCATACCCCGACCCGTAAAAAATAGCAGATGAAAGGCCGCTGGAAGTCCACCACTGGTAACTATACCCGGTAACGGAGGACCCTGAAACTTGTATTTGCGGACTTGCAGATGTTTGCACCCAGGCTTCGGGCACGATTTGGATGCCCTCCCAAAGCCCCTTGTTTAAATACAACAAGCCGAACTTGGCCATATCCCTGGCGCGCAACTGCAAACCAAAGCCTCCCCAATTGCGGCCTTCCGGGTCGCGTTGCCATTGATAAACCCGGATATTCAGCGGCTCGAATAAATTTTGCTCGGCATATTGACCGAGATGCCGACCGGTTTCTCGATGGAGGATATCGCCGGCAACGTGGGTCGATAAGCTATTGTAATTGAACACCGTACCGGGGGGGGCGGCCAGGTTGCGGGCCAACAAGTATTCCACTGAATTGGAGACCTTGTTTTCAGTGACAGGGTTGATCTCCTGGTCCTCATCCCACTCCAGTCCGGAAGCCATATTCAGTATGTCGCGCAGCCGGATCGAATCTTTTGCGCCATTGATTATTCCCGGGTAATATTCCTTTAAACGCACATCCGCGTCTGGGATCGAGCCATCAGCCAGTGCAATGCCGGTCAGCGCGGAGGTTACGTTTTTTGTTATGGATCGCAATTGAAAAAGGCTGTTGCTTGTGTGCCCATCGTAGTATTTTTCCACGACCAAATGGCCATCGCGAACAACAAGCAGTGCATAAAATTCTGAAAGCGCCGCAGCGTTTTGGATGGCGCTGTCGAGTGCCGCAGTATTGAAATTGTAATCGGCAGGGTTTCCTGCAATCCAGAAACCATCGTCGGTGAAGACTTCATCTTTTTTGCAAGCAGCAATAACGACAAGGAGCAGGAGCAATAAACACCGGGTTTGTTTCATCTTTTTTCAGTTTTATCCTAAAAGGACCTTTTGAAATAAAGGTGGATGCCCCTGTTGCGTTCAATATTCGACCAGCGCACAGGCAAAGCAAGTGAACGCTCCTGATTTCCATCCGGAATAGAATGCACGAACCGAAGTATCTTGTGTGCCTGAATTTTGAACCGTTATACCTGCAGAATATGATCGCCCGTATTGTCCCCATGCTTTGGATATTTTATACTGTGTTGGGTTCGGCAAACCCAGGGCATGCCCAGCAAGCACTTCCTTATGATTATCCCAAACCGGTAGACACAAAGTCCAAACAAATCCAAAAACAGGAGAAGAAGACCTGGACTTTCGGCGCTATTCAGGTAACCAATCAGTTTGACGGCGCGCGCCTGAATGGGTTTTCACAAAAAAACGACAGCACGTACATTGTCCAGATCACGCCGGAGAATAAACCGATCAATGCCAGCCCCTGGTATGCCTTTAAAATCTGGTCGGCAATTCCACAAACAGTTTGGCTGGAATTTCAATACAAAGAGGCCAAACACCGGTATTTCCCAAAGGTTAGCATGGATGGTCGCTATTGGGAGATGTTGGACTCTTCCCGGTTCAGCCGGAATGACACGGTGCAGGCACTGTTGCAACTGACACTCACCCCGGATACCCTTTGGGTGGCAGCGCAGGAAATTATCACCTCATCCCAGGTAGATACCTGGTGCCGCCAGTTGGCGCTTTCGCCGGACGTGAAATACGGGGTGGCCGGAAAAAGTACTCTGGGCCGGGATATCCCAATGCTTGAAATTGCTCAGGATTCGGTAAAAAACAAACCAGCAATCATTTTGCTCAGCCGCCAGCATCCACCCGAAGTGACCGGCTTTATGGCCTTACAAGCATTTCTGGACGCTTTACTGGCCCCTACCCCGTTGGCTACTGCTTTCCGGAAAAAATACCGCATTCTCGTCTTCCCGCTTATGAACCCCGACGGTGTAGACCTGGGGCACTGGCGGCACAATGCCGGAGGCGTAGATCTCAACCGCGACTGGGCGTACTATCATCAGCCGGAAACCCGGCAAATAGCCAATTTTGTGGTTCAAACGGTAAACAGGCATCAAAACCAGGTGATTCTCGGCCTGGACTTCCACTCTACCTGGCAGGACATTTATTATACCTGCCAGGAAACCAACCCGCAAATCCCCGGATTCAAAGATTTTTGGCTGCAGGGTATCGCCGCAAGTATTCCGGGGTATACGCCGTTGGAAGAGCCCTCCGAAATTGCGCAGCCCATTTCAAAAAGTTGGTTTCTCACCCAATTCGGCGCCGAAGGGGTCACCTTCGAAATAGGGGATGATACTCCGCGCCCGTTTATCGTGCAAAAAGGGCGCACAGCAGCCATTGAAATGATGCAACTACTGGTACTTCGGCGCTGAAAAACACCGAACCTCTTCCCGATCCGATTACTTTTTTCAAAAAAAACACCACAAAAAAAAACCGAACCACGCCCAGGCTACGTACGTGATCATGTTACTAAAATTTATTCATCACAATTCAAGTAAACATGAAAAAGAGAAATCTGCTTATCACGCTTATCGCGGTCTTTGGCGCTTCCCTTGGTATTCTTTGGGCTGCCGATCACATCGATGCACCCGGAGTGAGTTCGACGAGCTCCGACATCACCGATTATTATGCTTTTGCAAGCCCCGAAAACAGCAACAACCTGGTGTTTGTCTGCAATACCCAGGGCTTGCTCGACCCAACCGCAAGCGCCACAGCTGCTTTTGATGAAAATGTGCTGTTGGAATTTAACATCGACAATACCGGCGACAACGTTGAAGATCTTGTGATCCAGGCTTTTTTTAAAGACGGCAAAATCCGGGTTTACGGTCCGGTCAAACCGGATGTAACCGGAACCACCAGCACGCTGCAATCTGCCGGAATGCTCACCGAAGCCGCGATAACCACCTACGGCGCAACGCCATCAATAGGCACCAACAACGGTATTAAAGTTTTTGCAGGCCCACGCGATGATCCGTTTTTTATGGACTTCGCTCAGTTTGGGGCAATTGTAGCCGGCACCGCCACCGGATTCAACAATCCTGGCTCCGACACGTTTGCCGGAACCAACGTGCTTTCCGTAGTTGTCGAAGTTCCCAAGACCATGCTTGGCTCGGCTGCCATGCTGAATACTTGGGTGGAAAGCAAGCGGAAAATCTGACACTCGCCATCTATTTCCTAAAGAACAACGCACCTGCTGGTATTTAGCCGGCAGTACTCAAACAGCTTATTTTTTTAAAACAACG
The DNA here is from genome assembly GCA_016716135.1 of Lewinellaceae bacterium. Classification (GTDB taxonomy): domain Bacteria; phylum Bacteroidota; class Bacteroidia; order Chitinophagales; family Saprospiraceae; genus M3007. Next base: position 222,285 of record JADJWX010000009.1, read on the forward strand.
CTTAAAAATGTACATCATGAAAAATATATTTCAATCGGGACTCTTTGTTTTACTGGCCATAAGCGCCCTGTTTTCAGCTTGCGACAAAGACGACGATGTGCCGAATGACCGGTATATGCAGGAAGACCAGATGGGCAGGCCTGCAATAAACACCGTATTTGTATCCGCCGCTGATAAAGACGCCTTCAACACAACAATTCCATCGCAACAAAACAGTGCATTTGCAGCCAAATTCCAGCAGGCGCTGCTTACCCTCAACCCCGGGTATACCACCAATGCCCTTGGTCTGGATGCTGCTACATTTACGGGCGTTTTGGCTACGGATGTATTGACTGTTTCGACTACAGGAACAACAACTTTTTTTGATGGAATGAACGTGCTTACCGGCCGCCGGTTGAGTGATGATGTGATCTCTGTGGAATTGTTATTGTTGTTCGGTGGTGCGGATGGCACGGCAAACCCACAGCTCACCGACGATAATGTAGACAGCAATGACAAAGCCTTCCTGAATACATTTCCATATCTCGCGAGCCCGCATTAAGTGGATTCTTTTTAAAAATCAGGGCTGGAGGGCATGCGTCGTCCGGCCCGTTTTTTTAACCTGATTTTATAAATTCAAACGATCCGTCCCGATGAAAAATATCCTTGTTTCCACACTGACGTTAGGTGTAATTGCTGTCCTGTGCTGCTTTCCCAGAAATACACCGGTAGTAAACAGCGCAGACTATGAAATCTACCTGAATAAAACACATTTTGAAAAAGCCCAGCATAAACTTGACGCCCAAATTGCATTTTGGGAAAACAAGCTCCAGGCCGCCCCGGAAAACTTTGTCTATCAAAATAAACTGGCGGGACTTTTTTCCGCCGATTTCAAACTGACCGGTAAAGTCCGGCAGTTACACCGGTCCGACAGTCTGCTTCTGTTGATAAACAGCCGGATACCTGATCAGCATAATGTTTTGTACAATCTGGCAGCTAATGCCATCACGAAACATGCGTTCCGGCAAGCCGAAGCATACAGCGCGCAGATGTACCGGACCGGTGAAAAAAAGTTTATCAGTGCGCTCCTGCGGACGGATGTGTATTTGAACGCGGCAATTTTTCGGATGCAGCATTTCTGTTGAATACGGTGGCATCCGAAAACCATTTTGACTACCTGATCCGAAAAGTAAAAGTACTGGACCAACAAGGTAACCTTTGCCAGGCGATATCCGTGATGGAAAAAGCGGCACGATTAGCAGCAACCTCCGGATCGGATGCGCTTCAAAACTGGTCGTTATCCAATCTGGCCGACATGTATGGGCACTTTGGCAACATTGACAAATCCTATCAAACATACCTTCAGGCGCTCCAATTTAACCCGGCTGATTTCCATGCTTTGAAGGGTATTGCCTGGATTGCCTATGCACAAGATAAAAATCTGGCGGAAGCCAAAAGAATTCTGAATTTTCTAAGGGCCTTGCATCCTGTACCGGATTACGATTTACTGCTTGCTGACATTGCTGAATTTGAAAAGAATCCGGTGGCAGCATCGAACCATCAGCGTGCATTTGTAAGACAAGCTGACCTCCCGGAGTATGGAAATATGTACAAACGCTATATCTGTGCTTTGGAAAGTACTGCTCCGGAGCGAGCCCTGGAGATAGCAATGGCAGAGGTGGCCGAACGCCCGCATCCGGTAAGTTATGCTTTTCTTGCCTGGTCCATGTACCGGAACGGCAATGATTCCGGGGCTTTGGAAATGTTAAAAAAACATGTGATGCAACAAACGGAGGAGCCAGATGCGCTCTTTTTTGCAGGGGTCATCCTGAAGGAAACCGGTCATAAAAAGGAGGCTGAAGCATACCTGAAACAGGCATCCGAGGCTGGCTTTGAACTCGGGCCAGTAATGGAATCCCAAATAAAGGGATATCTCCGTGATTTGAAGGGGAAGCCGGAAATTACTGTACCGACGTTTTCACAACTTTCCGTACAGTAGTCTGCATGCCAATCCGGCATTTCACAAAATAAACCCCGGGCGATACATTGGGAAGGTCAAGGCGATAAGAACCGGCGTTTAGCATCCGATTAGGGAGAAGCACGGTAAAGGTCACACCTGTTTCATCTGTCATTTCAACCATAACCGGTCCTGGTTTTTCCAGGTTAAGGTCTACCGTGGCTTTTTCAAAGTATGGATTTGGATAAATTTTCAGCTCGAAATCAGGTGTTTTTACCGCCGTTTGGCGCCCGCTTCCGGCGAACAACGTTTCCTGACTGCGTCGTACGCTCCGTGCGGCCCAGTCGGGAGTGTTATTTTCCCTGAATTCAGGGGCAGCAGCCGGGTTGGAGGTAGTTACTGGCGACAACCAGCGCAAGGTATTTTCCAGGATAAGGCTGGATAAAAATTCGTCGTAATAATATTCAAAACCCAGGTAAACTACTTTCCCGGTGCCTATTGGTTTATAGCCCAAGGCCGTATATCCCCGGATATCGGCCAGGGAGACAAAACTGGGGTCGGGGATGTCAAGTGGGTAAATGTAATTGGCAAGCGTAAAATCTGTTTGTGTGCCTTGCAAAATTGGATGCTCCAGGGAATTTGCATGTATTTCCAGTTCGGTGCAGAAATAGCCAAAATCCAAGTCAAACAAACCAAAGTGTTGAAGCACGCCAAATTGGTCGGTGCCGCTAAACACCACAGCTCCCCCCTTCCGAACAAATTGTTGTAGTACCTTACCATAAGTACCAATCAACTTCGGATCACCGGTTGCTGCGTACGGAACAACAACAATCTGTTGGCTGGCCAGGAGTTCTTTAAGCGTTTGACCACTACCTGCCCAAAAGTCGGTAAGCACTACTCCAGGTAGTCGTTGGGTAATCAGGCCGCGAACCTTGCCAACATAGGCACTGTCGTAACTGGAATAATTTAGCATCAAAACATGCAAACCGGCAACGGAATCTGCATCGGAGGCAATTAAACCATCCGAAAAATAGCGCATGTCCTGGTCTCCAAATGTAGCGATGGTAGAATTAACCGGAAAGGTTTGCTTCGGAAACTTCGGGCTTCCAGATTGGTATGCCGCCAAACTAAACAGGCCGGCAACCAGTATCTTAAAATAGGCAACACGAAGCATGGGAGAGTATATTTTGATCGATAAAAAATGCGTTTCCCTTCCAAACGCGAAAACCGCTTTAAATTGTACAGAATGGGGCGTTTTTTGGAATGCAAAGGTAAAATATATTCCCGCAACAAAAATTGCCCGCTAAAAAATCCACCAAGCAATTTTTGTTAGCGGTTAGGAATAAACAACTTACTTGGAAGCTACCAACATTACATTCATATCAAACTCATCGTAGATGGTTTTGTCGCCCAAATTATCGAAAAACGAGCCGGAACCGTAACGGACATTGTATTCAGAGCGATCAATTGTCATTTTTCCGGTCGCAGTCACTTTATCATCCTTTTCTGAAACCTGAGCAAAGAATTTCACTTCTTTGGTCGTTTCTTTAATAGTCAGGTTGCCAATAATCTTGTAATTTCCTTTGGAGTCCTGCGGAATCGCGCGGGAGATAACAAATTTGGAAGTCGGATATTTTTCCACCCCAAAAAAGTCATCACTTTTCAAATGGCCTTCCAGTTTTGCCGCCCACTCGCCCTCAAGGTCGGTGTCTTTAATGGAAGTCATGTCAATCACGAAAGTCCCCCCGGTCAGGCTACCATCGGTAAATTGCAGGCTTCCGGATTTCAGCTTTACCGTGCCGGCATGTTCGCCGGTAACTTTGTAACCTTTCCATGTCAGGGCACTTGAAGTCACATCTACTTTATACGTTTCAGGAGTGGTAGCGGCTAAGACCAGAACAGCCAAAAGTGGGAGAAAAAATAACTTTTTCATGTTAAACTAAGATTTTAGAACGGTGATAGATACGATGCACCTAAGTGCCGGACAAAAGTACGCAGCCTAGGTGTTTTAAAATCAGGTGTTACAACATTTAACATCGTATTAAAGTTTAAACCGCGCCGGATAAAATTTTCAAACAAAACTTTTTTTTGATTTTTGGGCATTGTACCTTTGCGCCTCAAATTCAAAAGCATTTAACATATTCATAGATCATGAAAGAATTGGAAGCGGTAAAGTTTGTGCAGGGTCAGTTGTTGAACAAGCCCGAGTTTCCCGCCTTTAAAACAGGTGATACGATAATTGTCAAGTATCGAATTGTGGAAGGTGACAAGACCCGTGAACAAGATTTCCGTGGTGACGTCATCCAGGTTAAAGGCCATGGCCTGACCCGTACGTTTACCATCCGTAAAATGTCGCATGGCGTTGGCGTCGAGCGTATTTTTGCCATCTCTAACCCAAACATCGCCGGCATTTCCGTAGTCAAACGCGGCCGGGTGCGCCGTGCACGGTTGTATTACCTGCGTGGACTTGTGGGTAAAAAGGCGCGGATTAAGGAGCTGAAGTTTTTCAACACCAAAGCCAACGACAGCCAGAATTAATTTGTCGCGTCAAGCGAAAAACGGCTGCCTGGGGTACCAGGCAGCCGTTTTTGTTTTTCCAAAACCAACAATTCAAGGTTTCAGCGCAACGATACGCAACGGACCACCACTGCCACCTTTAATTTTCATGGGCAAAGCAACCACACCAAATCCTTTTGCCGGTAATTGATCCAACTGTGCCAGATTTTCGAAAGCCGGAATGTTTTCCTGAAACAAAATTTGATGACTTTCAAAAAGTGTGGATTGCCCGTAATCTATGCTGGGCGTATCAAGTCCGATGGCATGGATGCGGCGCTCCGAAACCAGCCATTGCGCAGCATCCGGATGCAAACCCGGGAAATGAAGTTTGGCCACTGCCTCCGGGCCGCGTTCATCGGTGCCCATGTACCGTTTCCGATCGGGCCAAAATTTTCCGAAACCGGTTTTGAGTAAGACAATTACACCATCGGGCAATTTACCATTTTCCTTTTCCCAGGCTAAAAAATCATCCACCGACACCTGGTAATCCGGATTACCGGTGGCTTGTTCACTGACATCAATTAATATTCCCGCCCCGATAAGTTGTTCCACCGGAATTTCATCCATGGTTCGTTTGCCTGCTGCAAAGTGCATTGGCGCATCAAGGTGGGTGCCTCCGTGTTCGGCTGCGCAATATTGAAATGCGGTGTAATAAAAACCACTGTCCGTTATGCCTGCAAATACTGTATCCAGTCGAAAACCTTCCGCTGTAGGCCAATACACCGTATTTTCATCAAAAGGGTGTGTAAGGTCTATCCATTGCCCTACGGGAAAACGGATTTCTTTCGGTGGCAATTCAGAGCGGTCGCAACCAACTGCCACAATTAGAAGAATTAGGAACAAGAATGTTTTTTGCATCATTCAAGGATTGATGAATCAAAGCAGGCGAACAAGTTTTCAAGGGCACAGGTTATTTGAACCCGGTGGACACGGCTCAGGGTTCCTGCAAAAATGGATATTTATAATCGGTGGCCGGCACGAAGGTTTCTTTGATCGTGCGCGGCGAGAGCCAGCGGTACATATTCAGCATTGATCCGGCTTTGTCGTTGGTGCCCGACGCCCTGCCGCCGCCAAATGGTTGCTGACCAACCACTGCTCCGGTAGGTTTGTCGTTGATGTAATAATTCCCGGCAGCGTGGCGAAGTTTTTGATCGGCCAGCGCAATTGCAGAACGGTCGCGCGCAAAAATTGCCCCGGTAAGCGCATAAGGCGAGCCACTGTCTACCAGGGAAAGCGTTTCCTCGAAAGCCTCGTCGGCATACACGTAAATCGTGAGTACCGGCCCAAAAATCTCTTCACACATCGTAATATAATTTGGGTCGGCCGATTCAATAACAGTCGGCTCGATAAAATACCCCTTTGTTTTATCATAATTACCGCCCGCAATAATTTTCACCTTATCCGACTTTTTGGCATCAGCGATGTACCCCGAAATTTTATCAAATGCTTTTTCGTCAATTACTGCATTGAAAAAATTAGTAAAATCTTCGGGGCTTCCCATTTTGATTTCACCGAGATCATTCAACAGGTACTCCTTTACCTTGGGCCACATGCTTTGCGGGATATATGCCCGCGACGCTGCGGAGCATTTTTGTCCCTGGTACTCAAAAGCGCCACGGGTGAGCGCCACGGCAACAGCTTTGGCATCGGCGGAATTATGCGCCACCACAAAATCTTTACCGCCGGTTTCACCAACGATGCGTGGATAGGACTTGTACTTGTGAATATTTTGCCCAATCGTTTTCCACAACATCTGAAAAACCCGGTGCTCCCGGTGAAGTGCAAGCCTGCAAAATCCGGATGTTCAAACACCACGCTACCCACCGTAGGGCCGTCAACGTAAACCAGGTTCACCACCCCGGGTGGGAGGCCTGCTTCCTCCAGGATTTCCATGATGATCGCCGCAGAATAAATCTGCGATTCTGCGGGTTTCCACACCGATACATTGCCGAGCATCGCCGGCGCCGTGGGGAGGTTGCCGGCAATGGGAGGTGAAATTGAATGGCGTGAGTGCGAAAACAAATCCCTCAAGGGGGCGCCAGTCAAGCCGGTTCCAGGTGTTCGCCACACTTCGGGGCTGTTGTTTGTAAATCTCCTGCATGAACCAGGCATTGTAGCGCCAGAAGTCGACTAATTCACAAACACAGTCAATCTCCGCCTGAAACGGGCTTTTGCTTTGGCAAAGCATGGTTGCAGCATTCATCCTGGCGCGGTAAGGTCCGGCAAGCAGGTCGGCTGCTTTGAGAAAAATAGCGGCCCGATCCTGCCAGGGCATCGCCTCCCAGGCTGGTTTGGCGGCCAAAGCGGCATTAATCGCCGCTTTAACATGGTCGGCAGTACCCTTTGCATGATGCCCAAGGGTATGGCTAAGTTCATGGGGTGGGCGAATGACCATTTTATCGACGGTCATCACTTTCTTCCCGCCGATAAACATCGGGATATCGTGTTGAACAGATTTTAGCTCGGCGAGCGCTTTTTTCAGCGCCGCTTTTTCCGGGGAGCCCGGTGCGTAATTCAGAACCGGTTCATTGACCGGATTGGGAATATTAAATATAGCGTCTGACATATTGCTAAGTCAATTTGAGTTTGAAAAAATTCAGCTTAAAAACAGGAAGTAAATCCACAGCGACTTCAGGATGAAATACGGATTTCTTTGGGAATGAAGGGAGCGGCATCGCCACCGCCAACAATGATTTCGCGGACAATCGTACTGCTGATGTGGGATAACTCCGGTTGTGCGATTAGAAATACAGTTTCAATACCTCCACCCACAATATGATTTAACTGCGAAATTGTTTTTTCATAATCAAAATCAGAGCCGTTTCGGAGGCCGCGCAACAGGTAACGCGCACCAATACGCAGGCAATAATGTGCCGTCAGGTTTTCAAAATAATCAACACCAACATTGGGATAGCCGGCAAACACCTGGCGCAGCCATTCCATACGCTGCTCCAGTGAAAACAGATATTTCTTGGTGGTGTTTACGCCTACCGCCACTATTATTTGATCAAACAATGGAAGCGCCCGGGTAACCAAATCGACATGACCGACCGTAATCGGATCGAAGGATCCGGGGAACACAGCTATTTTCATAAAGTATGGTTAAAACAAGGGCTAAGTTGGCGATTTTCAGGCAGCAGGCAAAGAAAAAGCCGAATCGCATGGAGGCGATCCGGCTTTTTATCAAGGAGTGGCATTGATTGAAAGAAATTAGGCCCCTCCAAATTTTTTAACCAGCCAGACGATCAGGCAAACTGAACCAAACAGCCAGGCAAGCCAGGCAAAGGTGAAAAGTACAGCGCCAAAACCAAATGAACCGCTATAGATGCCGCCGGTGGTCACTGCAGCAGCAAGGATAGACAGTAACAAACCGGCAGCCCAACCGAAAATCCAAAACCACATCCACTTGTCGACAGGGTCGCTAAAGTCGACGCGGTTGCCTTTCTTTTTGAACAATTTAAACTTCAAAGCTTTCTTTTCAGCCTTGAACGCCTTGGCAATTTGGTCTTTTTGTGCCGCAGCCTTTTTAACCATTTCCATACGTGCTGCACTCGCCGGAACTTCTTCAGAAGCACGAACGGTCGCCGCAGGGAGGATAAAAGCAAAAATGAGTAATGACAGGGTAATTCGGATTGTCTTCATACGAATTGGTGTGTTTTGTGAATGAATTCAGGCGGTAAAGATAAAAAAGATGGAAGCACAGCGCGATTAAACAAATGTATATCTGGTGTTTTAACGTTCCATTAGTTATACTGGCTGAGGTCTTCAGTTCCGGCATTCTCACCTTGTTTACGGTTTCGCCACCACCAAAACCCGATAATTGCGACTAAGGTATACGGCATTGCCAACATGTATAAAATACCGGTGTTCAAGCCCCGGCCGTCGGTGCCGCCATTTTTAAGGTTGGATTCCGCCGACATCCGGCACATTGGGCATTGCGCAACCAAATCGTCGGGCAGCAACAACAAAAGCAGCAGCACAATTCCAAATGCGATGGCAAATTTTCCAGTGTTTTTCATATACAATGCGCTTTTAAGGTCGACAAATTTAAGTATTTATCAATAATACGGCCGAAGCATTAAATAGCAGATCGGCCCGGTTATGGCAACATAAAGCCAGAGTGGAAAAACCCATCGCGCCATACGTTTGTGCCGGTCAAATTGCGCTGTGTAGGCTCGGTTAAATGTCAGCAAAACAAATGGCAGGATCAAAGCGGCCAGCACCACATGGGTAATCAAAAAGAAGAAATAAACCGTACGAATCGTACCGGTGCCGCCAAAACGGGTTTCAGGCGTCGTAAAATGGTACAACACATAGGAGACCAAAAAAAGAGCAGAACAAATCATGGCCGCATATATGGCGCGCCGGTGAGCTTCAACCTGCTTTTTTCGAATAAAATAGTACGCAAAAACAAGGATTACCGCTGCAAGTGCATTCAACGATGCATGCAATGGTGGTAAAAAACTAAAATCGACACCAAGATCAATTTTTACGCGCCGCATCAACCCTACGAGAAGCAAAACCACCCCGGACAACACGTAGGCCACTATATTAAGGCGCTTTTCCAGGGCTTGGGCCCTGGAGGCTTCGACAGAATTCATCTCCATGGTGAATGTTTTGAGTGGGGTTATTTGTAAGGCAATAAAAGCGCGATATGTTCCACCATACGGCCAAGTTCTTTTTCATCCGTGGCATTGTAAAACCGGCGGATGGTTCCGGAGGTGTCGGTTAACGCGAAATAATGACTCACCGGCTCGATATCATTGTTCTGGCAATACAAATCATAACTGTTAAAAAGTATGGTCTGCCAGGAGCCCAGCCCACCAGTCCACACCCAGTTTACATAGTCGGCGCTGGGTAGTGTTTGGGCGTAGGTTTTGAACTCGGCTGTACCTCCCTGAGAAATCATGACCATCCGAAACTCGTCAATTTGAGCGCCGGGTTTGTACCCAAACTGGTTAAACAACCGTTCGCACACGTCCAACACTTTTTGATTTTCGGTTGTCAGGTCAGGATTCGCGCCAAAGTAGTGCACCACACAGACTTTACCATCCAGAAGGTCTTCCTTCGTTCCATCGGCATAAATAATCATGGCACTTCGGATCTTCCCATAATCTTGTAATTCAGCCTGTGCCTGTTTACGCCATTTTAACCCGCCGCTGAGGTAATACCAAGAACCTAAGGGCAGCACAACCAGAATTAAAACAAGAATACCAAAAATTAAAATTTTCCTTTTAAGAGGTACTTGCTCACTCATGACTTTTTAAAATATAGTACTGATAATCAACAAAAAAGGCGAGACCTGGTTGGCTCGCCTTGGTTCTTTTTCTTAGATTTTATTTCGAAAATCATCTTTTGAAAGTATGTAGCCCTGTGGCTGCCCGGCCGGTACGGGCTTGACCCGTTCCTCATTCTTTTCTTTGATCAGTTCGCGGCGATTACCCCACGAATTACCTTCCTGGAAAAAAGCAATAATTGCCCAAACCAATAATGCCGTTGGCAAGAGTACGCTGAGAGCCAGACCACGTACCTCATAAGCCATATGCATAAAAAAGAATATGATGAAATAGGCCTTGTATAGGGAGAATCCGATCATGAGCAACATGTACAGGTAGTGCCCAAAGCCCTCCGTAAACTTTACACCATGTATAAGATGCCCTTTTGCCAATAGCGCAATTACAACCTCGACAATTGTGATGGCGCCGAGCAACATCAGGCCTTTGAAAACCAGTGCTTTTTGTTCTTCGTATGTTTGATGTCCAGCCATTTTTCAGACATTATTTTTTGTGAAAAGGGATGTTAAAATTAAATCAAAGCAGGTAGAATACCAGAAACACAAATACCCATACCAAATCCACAAAGTGCCAGTAAAGGCCCATCTTTTCCACCATTTCATAGCCATTTTTCCGTGCGGCATACAAGCCACTGGCAGCGTTGATCATAATAATGGTCAGAAATAACACGCCGGAGAATACGTGAAAACCGTGGAACCCAGTGATGAAGAAAAACAACGCACCAAAGGCTTTCGGACCAAAGCCGGCTTCTTTAACCTGTCCGGCATAAGCCCCCGTGGTATATTTTACTTTAGGTATATCGAACTCACCGTCATGCTTGTGCAAAAGATAACTTTCATTCTTTTGGAATGTTTTTGGCGAGCCATCTTCGTTTTTAGCTTCTGTGCCATCAGCATTCAGGTAAATACCATCGGCGATATGCCTGCCAAACGGGTTTTGAGAAACCGTCATATTTTCCTTTACGATCAAGGTCGTCCATTCGTATGCCTGGGAGCCAAGAAATGTAGCGCCCCCCAGGATAGTCAGGAGCATCCAAAAAACCACGCCTTTGCGATTTTCACGATGGCCTTCCTGTACGGCCCGAACCATCGTTACAGAGCTGAAAATCAGCACAAAAGTCATAAAAGTAACAAATATCAAAGGCCAGTGTGCATTCACAAACGGAAAGGATGCGAAAACGAAATCAGGTTCCGGCCAGGTGGGCATACTGAAACGAAGAGCACCATACGCGATAAGGAATCCGGCAAACGTGAAGGCATCCGATAGCAGGAAATACCACATCATCAATTTACCATAACTCGCTTTGAAAGGTTCTTTCGCGCCTTCCCAGAGGTTTGCATCGTCTTGGTGCTCCGGGTGGTGAGATTCGTGTGCGTGTGCAACAGAGGTATCTGCCATATTTAACTGAAATTGATAGCTAGTAGGATCGAGTTGTTAAGTAGTTTTTTCAGGATTGAAGTATAAAAAACACTACCAGATATACCCAAAGGATATCCACAAAGTGCCAATAATTTACAACTAATTCAAACCGCAATTTCCGGCGCATGGTAGGCTTAAATGGCAAATAAAAGCCATGAATCATTGCAACCACCAAAGCCGCCACACCACCCAGTACGTGCGCAGCATGCACCCCTGAAATCACATAAACAAAAGAGGTGGAAGGATTGGCTGTAAAAGTAGCCCCCATCGCTGTCAGGGCTTTCCAACCCTGATATTGAAGCACCACGAAGGCAATGCCAAGGATGAACGTGGTGAGCAACAGTAATTTATACGGCTTTTCCATACCCTTTTTAAATGCCCTGAATGCAAAATGCAGGGTAATGCTACTGGCAAGGATTACCAGGGTATTATAAAGGAAAATATCAGGCAACTTAAATTCATACCAATTGCCTGCAGCCCGACGTACAATATAGGCGCTGGTAAAGGCGCCAAACATCATAATAATCGTAGCAATACCCACCCATAGGGCCAGCTTATGCGAATGAATTTTATTTTGCTTGTATTCAGAAGAAACCGCACTCATTTTCGCGAGTTTTCTTTTTAAATATTATCCAATAACAAAACGATCAACGACAAAGGCAGGTGCAGGAATGAAGCAAACATTTGCTGACGTGCAGCGCCCTGTGAACATTCCCGAAACAGCTGCCAGCACCGGTAACCAAAATATGCGTTTATCAAAACCAACACGGCTGTGGCAATGCCGCCACTAAAACCTGTCCAATAGCCTAAAGCGGCATTTGCTATCATTAATACGCAGAACAGGAAAGACAGCAAGCCTGTAGTCGCATTTTTCGCCCCCGTTCGGGAAGGCAACATTTGAAAACCAGCACGCTTGTAATCCTCATCGGCCAGCCAAGCCACCGCCCAAAAATGTGGGAATTGCCACAAAAACTGAATGGTAAACAGCATCATGGCAGTGGTAGTCATTGCGCCATCCCAGGCTGTACAACCGATCACCAGTGGGAGTGCTCCCGGGATTGCCCCAACAACCACGGCCAATGGCGACGAACGCTTTAATGGCGTGTAGATAAAGGCATAACTGATAAGCGACAACATGCCCAAAAATCCGGTCAGCGGATTAAAAAAGGACAGAATCGTCACGCCAAAAAGCGCCATCATGCCGGCAAACAATACGGCAGTGGAGATACTCATCCGACCTGCTGCAACCGGGCGATTTGCTGTACGCGGCATCAATCGGTCATAATCGCGTTCCAACACCTGATTAAGCGCATTTGCGGCGCCGGTTACCAAAAATCCACCAATGGCCAGAAAAGTCATCCCTTGCCAGCTCATTTGCCCACCTGCAGCAATTGCATAGGAAATCAACGCTGAAAAAAGTACCATCAACGACAACTTAAACTTCACCAACAGGCCAAAATCCGTCAGGGCTTGCGAAATACCCGCCCAAATTGTCCATTCCTGTGCCGTGTTACGCTCCATCATCTGAAATACGCTTGTGCTCGAGTTTTAGTGGGTATAAGAATAAACTGCGGTGAGAAATGCACCGCAGTTTGCATTTTGTTTTAAAAATTGTTAGTGTCCGTGATCGTGTTCGCCCTCTTTCAAAGGGATATACTGCGGAATAAATTCCTCGCCGCCTTTACCATAATCATATGCCCAACGTTGAACAGTGGGAATATTGCCCGGCCAGTTGCCGTGCCCCGCCTGAACCGGCGTTGTCCACTCCAGCGTATTGGCTCCCCACGGGTTCTTAACACGAAGTTTGCGGCCGCTGAAAATGGAATAAAAGAAGTTGATCACAAAAATAATTTGCAGAAAGAAGACAATAATTGCCGCCACAGTGATAAACTGATTCAGTTCGGTAAAGTGTCGGAAGGCATCAAAAGAAGCACCGCCATCATAATAACGGCGCGGCATTCCAGCCATACCCGTATAGTGCATAGGCCAAAAAATAGCATATGCACCGATCATCGTGCCCCAGAAGTGGATCCGCCCAAGCGTCTCATTCATAAAGCGGCCAAACATTTTGGGGAACCAGTGATAAATCCCGGCAAACATGCCAAAAAAGGCCGCAATTCCCATTACGATGTGGAAGTGCGCGACTACAAAGTAGGTGTCGTGCAATTGAATATCAAGGGCCGAGTTACCTAAGAAAATACCCGTAAGACCACCGGAAATAAACATAGACACAAACCCCAGGGCAAACAAGCTTGCCGCGTTAAACCGGAAGTTTGAACCGTATACGGTAGAAATCCAGTTAAACACCTTCACCGCCGAAGGCACTGCAATAATCAGGGTAAAAACAACGAAAAAGTTACTGATGAAAGGGTTCACCCCCGACATAAACATGTGGTGGGCCCAAACTATAAAAGACAAAAATGCAATGGCAAGAATTGACAATACCATAGCGCGGTAACCGAAAATTGGTTTGCGCGCATGTACAGACAACACCTCCGAAACAATGCCCATGGCAGGCAGAATAATAATGTATACCTCCGGGTGCCCAAGGAACCAGAACAAGTGTTGGAACAAAATAGGGCTTCCCCCAACACGATCAAGAATTTCTCCCCCGACAACAATTTCACTCAGGTAAAATGAAGTACCCATGCTCCGGTCAAACATCAACAGTAGCACACCGGACAACAATACCGGGAACGACAACACACCAAGAATAGCTGTAATAAAGAAAGCCCAGATGGTAAGCGGCATCCGCCACAGATTCATTCCTTTCGTACGAAGGTTTAAAACTGTCGTAACATAATTGATCCCCCCCAAAAGCGCCGATACAATGAACATAGCCATTGAAACAATCCACATAGTCATACCTGCTGCGGAGCCATCCGATGCCTGTGGCAGTGCACTAAGTGGCGGGTAGGCTGTCCACCCCCCGGAAAATGGCCCTGTGCTCAGGAAAAGCGACAAAAACATGATCACGCTGGCCAGGAAAAAGAACCAATAGGAAAATGCATTCAGCAAGGGAGAAGCCATATCGCGTGCTCCGACCTGCAATGGAATAAGAAGATTGGAAAAAGTACCACTAAGGCCTGCAGTAAGTACAAAAAAGACCAGCACAGTACCATGAATGGTTACTAAAGAATAGTAAAACTCCGGGTCCAATTTGCCAATTCCGGCATCATTAACCTGGATCCATTTGCCTAAAATAGGCTGCAACCAAGCCATATCCGCCTCCGGGAATCCAAGTTGCAAACGGAAAATGATCGACATGCCGGCCCCCATGAGCGCCCAAAATATCCCGGTGATCAAAAATTGACGACCAATTATCTTGTGATCCGTACTGAAAATGTACGTCGTTAAAAAATTCGACTGGAATTTGTCGCCATGATGATGCTCGTGAAAATGATCATCAAAGCCCAGTTCCTGGGTAAGTTTGTCTTCCAACGTTTCAGCAGCAGTTACTACTTGAGCCATAGCCAGATAATTTTATTTTGTGTGAACTTTCGTTGGGTTCTAAAGTGTAATGGTAAAGTCTGTGCGGCGGTTTTTAGCCCGGTTGGCGTCCGAATCATTCGGAGCCAGCGGCTTGGAATCACCATAACCAACTGCACGCAAACGACCGGCAGCAATACCGCGGTCCGTCAGATAAGCCGCCACAGCAGCTGCGCGTTGCTGTGACAATTGAAGGTTGGCTTCCGGGTCACCGGTATCATCGGTGTGCCCGCCAATTTCAATCCGGATTTGCGGATTGTCATTTAAAGCAGTAACCAGATTATCCAACTCGTATTTACTGTCATTTTTCAAGGTCGCAGATCCGGTATCAAACCAGACATAATTCAAAACCAGCGTATTATCTGCTGCATCAGCCGATTCAATAGCCGCTTTCACATTTGAACTGAATTCAGCCGCGCGCATCGGAACTTCGATATCCAATACTTTATCCTTATTGGGATCACCATCCTTCCCGCGAAACTCAGTAAGATAGAAGGACTTTTGTTCGCGGTACCAGGCATCAAATTCTTCCTGGGAAACTACCCGGAAAATCCGTTTCATGGAATAGTGTCCTTTACCACAAAGCTCGGCGCAGGCAAGTTCATATTCAAATTTCTCCCAACGCTTCGGGCCGGTCGGATCTGCCGGATCATAAGGTTCGTTGTATTCCGGATATTTCCTTAGTTCATTGCGATATTCCGCAGTTGTCTTGATTGGCGTGAAGACAAAATAGGTCGGCATACCCGGAACCGCATCCATTTTTACCCGAAAATGCACCAAATCGAAATTGTGCAAAACGTCCTTTGCAGTGATCCGTACACGAACTTTTTTGCCAACCGGCAGATACAGTTCTGTACTCGGAATTACATCGTCCCAGTTTTTAGAATCTGTAAAATCCTGACCCAACTGATTGCTACCCGTAGTAAGTTTAAAATCGCGGGCGCCCAATTTCCCATCGGGACCCGGGTAGCGGATAATCCAGTTGAATTGCTGACCAGTAGCTTCAATCTCCATAAAATCTTCCTCTGAACCCACATCGGCCATCACAGTATTCCAGGCATCCAGGCCACGTACGACGAGCAAGGTCATTACCACAGCGGGTACTGCAGTCCAGATAACCTCCAGACGATTATCATGCGCAATAAACTCTGCCTTCCTGTTTTCTCTCCACCGGTATTTGTATGCATACCAAAAGAGGGCAATATGGGTAAGCACGAACACTATTCCCGTCAGGATAAGGGTAAGGTTGAACATGCTATCCAAAGCCCCCCCGTGTTCGGAGGCTGAGGTGTGCGGACCATAACCCATCATCTGATTTTTGTATGCCCAAGCCGAGATCATAACGGCCGGAAGGAAAACGACCATAAAACCCAAAGAAAGCCACCCGTTCCACTTGCTGGCATCTTTACTGGCTTCACGTTCACCTTTAATCTCGGCAGTCAACTCAGTGACACGCCCGATCTGAACTAAAACGATCGTGATCAAAATGATACAGATAACTATAACAAGCGCTGTCATCGCAATTTTTTTTTCTAAAAACTCAAAAGTAAACGGTTTGTTCGGGAGGCTGTCAAGCCTTGGGTTAATTAGATTCGCTCTGAATTATTTTTTTGACAAAACCATGAATCAACTATAATTAATGGTCATGGCCACCATCTTCGCCTTCCGGATAAGCGCCAGTGCTATGATGCAGGCTTTCTTCCAAAAACGGATCTTTTAACGGCAATAGCGGTGCTCGTTCCAGGTTTCGGAAAAAGAAGAACAAAAACAAACTCAGGAAACCGATAAGCACACCTATTTCCTGAAGACCGGGGATAGTAAAACCAGCCTTGAAGCTCGACAAAGACTCATGGCCAGCACCATGCGCTTCGCCATGGCCGGTATCTGCATGATCGTTTGCAACGGAGCCTTCAGCATGATCGGTTGTTGTTGCGGTAGTATGATCATCACTGTTTATCGGGGCAGCTTCATGGTGAGTGGTCATTTTGCCTTCAGCCAGTTCTTTTGCCTCATGCGCAGCAATCCGTGCGCCAGGTTTGATCATATAAAAGAAATCCCACCAATGGCCAAAAAACACGATCAGACAAACAAAAAACATGGTCCCGACCTTCCGTTTAGTATCATTCCGCATCAAGATAAGGAAGGGTGTAACGAAGTTCAGCAGCATATTACCCCAGAAAAGTACAGGGTAGTTTTCCATGCGCTCTTTGAAGTAAATTGTTTCCTCACCAACGTTCGCATACCAGATCAACATGAACTGGTCAAACCACAAATACATCCAAAATACGCTGATACCGAAAATATACTTACCGAGATCATGCAGGTGCTCCCGGGTTACATATTCCAGATAGCCCTTTGATTGCAGGTATAAAATCACCATAACCATGAGCGCCAGTCCGGCCAGCAACAAAGAAATTGTGGAATACCAGGCAAACATCGTACTGTACCAGTGCGGGTCGATGGACATAATCAATTGCCACAAAAATACCGTGCTCAAAAAACCACCCAGCGGCAAAAACGAAGCGGCCCATTTGCGCTCCTTTTTGTAATAGTCAAAAGAAGCCGTTTCATGTTGATCCTGTGCCAGGGAGTTCTGCCGCATTTTGTAGGCCCAGAAAGCCCAGATACCCAGGAACCCCAGCACGCCAATTGTAAAAAATGCCGGACTTAAAAAACCGGACTTACCTGCAATAATTTCGTCATAAACAGGATTGGCAGGGTCAGTAATTCCCGGCGTATTCCAGTGGTACAGATGATGGAGATGGCCCCAGACACCAACAACGATGACGAGTAAAAGCACAAGGCCAACGAGCATAAATTGGCTCAAGGCTTCCCAAACCCGTTTTACGGCTACGATCCAACCGGCAAAAGCCGTGATTTGCGCTGCCAGAAAAAACATGGCCGTGAAAGCGATGCCGGTAAAAAACACCGCGTTGTGGAGGTAGTTGGTCCAGAAGCGGGTATGATATTCGTCATCACCCACTGCCGACCAAACCAGGCAAAGCACGCCGAGGCCCATTCCGATGAACAGGTTGCGCTTCAGTTTGCCGTCAAATACGAATTGCGTATTTAGATTCATATTTCAGAGCCGGTTTCACACCGGTATTTAGATGTTCACTTTAAATTTTAGAGGCGAAAGCACCTAGTTTAAAGGAGCATTGCCATATCCTGATTTTAGCCTCGTTTATTTGGCTTGTAATGCACGGATATAATTGATTACATGCCAGCGCTCTTCAAAAGATAGTTTATCAGAGTAACCACCCATCACGTTTTTGCCGTACATAATTGCAAAATAATACCGCCCGTCGCCAGCATTTTTCATTTCATCGTCCAACAAGTTTTTGGGAGCCGAAGGATATTTTGCATTTGGGCCTGCATACAAGTATCCTTGCCCATCGCCTTTTTCACCATGGCAAATACCGCAGTAAATATCGTATAACGGCTTGCCTTTCGCTACGCTGGCAGCATCCGTCGGATATGCCGTGTTTACCATTTCTTGTTCACAGCGCAGTCGATCATCCTCCGTATTTTCATAATAAAACGGAACATCACCATTCACAGGCGCCGCTATGGCATTGGGTGCGTTTTTCCCCCGCACAACATCGATTAAGCCACTGCCACTGTAGTATACTGCAGTGTATCCGCGTGGGATGGTGCCACTGACTTTGCTTCGTGGTTGAGAAAGTTCATCTTTTTGGAACGTACTCTCATCATCCCAGTGATTCCAGGAGTAGCTACTCAGCGTGTTGGCTTCATAACTCACCGGGTGATACATGTCCGGCATATATTCATGCCCAGTCTTGTTTTTACCGGCTGGCGAGCACAGCGAAAATAACCAGGCAAACAGGGCAATCCCGATAATGGCGCCAATTGCGTATTTCATAATTTATAGTATTCGTTGATCGTAACTGGATTTTCGTCCGTTTTTACAAAAAACAGGCGGTTGGTTAAATCTCTTTTTCGTGCACTTCAGCAGCACCCGTTTTAGTAAAAAAAGCCTGCAAACTATCTACGTCTTTTTTGCCGGATTCACTGACATCAAAAGCGATGCAAAATTTATCATCGGTGATCCGATTATCCAGAATCTTAGGTTTTACACCAGGCCACATACCACAAATTGTATAAAACGTGATTGTCATACCCCAGGCAGAAAACAAAACTGTCATCTCGAAGGTGATCGGTATATACGACGGAATCGGCCAATATGGCTTGCCGCCAAAAATTATCGGCCAGTCGCTTACAACCGCCCACGACATGAAGCCGAATCCAAAAAGACAGCCTATAGCGCCATATATAAAGCCCAGATAATGCAAGCGGCTTTCGCTTAAGCCCAAAACAGGGTCAAGACCGTGTACCGGAAACGGTGTAAGCACATCCATAATATCAAGGTGCGCGTCCTTTGCAGATTTAACCGCCGTTTTCAGGTCTTCTTCGTCGGTATACAGTCCATACAGGACTTTTTTAGTTGCAACAGCAGCCATATAATTGAGTTATGAGACTGAATTTAAAAATGGTATATCAGGTATGGCAGTTAGTTTTCTTCTTTTTTTATCTGAACCGAGGAATGCCCGCCATGCGACGACGCATTTTTTCCAATGAATTGACTACCTGCTACTTTCAGAATATGTTTTACCTCTGCAATTGCAACAACAGGGGCAACACGGGTAAAAATCAGGAAAAGGAAGAAGAACAGTCCAATGGTTCCGGAAAAAAGCGAGATTTCGACCCAAGTCGGGCTGTAATAGCTCCAGGATGAGGGCAGGTAATCGCGTGCCAGTGTAGTTGCGATAATCACGAATCGCTCAAACCACATCCCGATATTCACAATAATAGACAGGAAAAATGTCCACCAAATACTGCGGCGTATTTTCCGCGACCAGAAGAGTTGCGGGCTCACCACATTGCAAAACATCATTCCAAAGTATGCCCACCAGTAAATTCCAAATACCCGGTTATAGAACGCAAACTGCTCATAAATATAGCCGGAATACCAGGCGATAAATAATTCCGTGAGGTAAGCCACCCCAACAATCGTACCGGTCAGCACGATTACTTTATTCATCGAATCAATGTGGTTAAGCGTAATATATTCTTCCAGTTTAAGCACTTTCCGGGTAATAACCATCAGTGTTTGCACCATGGCAAAACCCGAAAAAATAGCCCCTGCTACGAAATACGGCGGAAAAATGGTGGTATGCCAACCTGGAATCACCGAGGTGGCAAAGTCAAAGGATACGATCGTGTGTACGGAAAGTACCAGTGGCGTGGAAATGCCCGCCAGAATCAACGAAAGCGACTCCCAGCGCTGCCAGTGTTTGGCGCTGCCCGTCCAGCCAAAAGAGAAAATTTCGTACATCTTCCGGCGGAATCCCGACGCACGGTCGCGCACCGTTGCCAAGTCTGGCACCAAGCCGGTATACCAGAACAACAACGAAACGGAGAAGTATGTCGAGATCGCAAATACGTCCCAAAGCAGTGGAGAGTTAAAGTTTGGCCAAAGCGGGCCGCGGGTATTCGGAAAGGGGAAGATAAAAAACCCTAACCAGAGCCGTCCCATGTGAATGAGTGGAAACTGTCCGGCGCATATTACTGCAAAAATGGTCATGGCTTCTGCTGCCCGGTTCACACCGGTACGCCAACGTTGCCGGAAAATCAGCAAAATGGCGGAGATCAGGGTGCCGGCGTGACCGATACCAATCCACCAGACGAAGTTGGTGATATCCCACCCCCAGTTGATGGTCCGGTTCAGGTTCCAGGAACCGATACCTTTCCAGATTGTCCAACAGACCGCAAAAACGTAAAGGCCAAGAAACGCAGCCGCGAGTGAAAAGGCAATTATCCACTCCCTGGAGGGAGCCTTTTCAGTGGGCGAGCTCAAATCCTCCGTGATATTATGGTAGGATTTATTGCCTTCGATGAGTACGTGCCGTACAGGCGCTACAGCTTGAGACATATTATTCGTTGATCGTTATCGATGTTAGTTCGGTAAAAAGGGTTTTTGGGCTTATGAAAACATTTCCTCGTTGGCGTTGTGCACTTTTGCAGAATACTCAACCCCGGGCCGTGTATTTATTTCTTCCAAGACCTGGTAGGCCAGTGGTCCCATTTCCTTCCGTGCTTTGCTGACTTCGCTTTCCGGATTGTTCAAATTGCCGAATACAATCGCGCCGGTTGGGCAGGCTGTCTGGCACGCCGTACGGACATCATTATCAAGCACCGCCCGGTTTTCCTGCTTGGCAGTCAGTTTGCCTTCCTGGATACGCTGAATACAGAACGAGCATTTTTCAATAACGCCACGGCTGCGCACCGTTACGTCAGGATTGAGAACCATACGAACGAGGTTGTCTGCGTAGTAGGGCTTTTCATCACCCTCTGCCCAAAACACTTGCTCTTCGTTTGCCGGCCAGGTATCCGCTGTGGTGTAGTCCAGCCAGTTGAACCGGCGAACTTTGTATGGGCAGTTATTGGCGCAATAACGGGTACCAATGCAACGGTTATACGCCATTTGGTTAATACCTTCCATCGAGTGGTTGGTGGCGTTAACCGGGCAAACGTTTTCACAGGGTGCATTATCGCAGTGCTGGCACATCATAGGCTGGTATACCACTTTCGGGTTTTCCAGATCGCCGTAAAAATACCGGTCGATGCGCAGCCAGGTCATTTCATGGTGCCGGTGTACCTCGGTTTTACCTACCACAGGCACGTTATTCTCACTCACGCAGGCAACCTGACAAGCGCCACAGCCGATACAACTGTTGAGATCGATATACATCCCCCACTTCAAGCCGGTACCATAAAAATCGGTGTTGTCGGGGTATAGCGTTTGTTCATTCAGGTGTTTGGCTTTCTGGTGAAACTCAGCCATTTTCTCCGACAATTCAGGCAATTCATTCAGGTTAACCTGGAAAATGATAGAGCGATCGGTAAGTGCTCCCTGGAAACCTTTATTGCCCAGCGTTTTTTCGTCAGCATTAATGATTGCACCCTCTTCCTTACCCATTGCCGTTACACCCATTGTATGGTGATACTGCACGCAGGCAAACTTTTTATCGACGCCAACTTTATCAGATATTTTTGCTTCTTTGGCAAAATATTGGGTTAAACCACCATCCACCGGGAGCCAGGGGTTCACATTCACACCGAATCCAACGCCACATCCGCCGGTTTCGCGTCCACCACCCAATGCAATGGCCACAGTCCCCGGCAATTGACCGAAAGTGCGCACTACCGTACAGGTCAGTTTTTGACCGTTCACCTCAACTTCAACATTATCGCCATCATTCAGGCCTTTCCAACCATTAATTTCATTCACGCCATCCCACTCGACAGGAATGCTGAGATAGTTCCCCCAAACTGTGCGGTGCAGCGGATCAGGCATTTCCTGCAACCAGGGGTTATGTGCGTATTGGCCATTGCCAATATTTACTGTTTCATAAAAAGCAATTTCAACCTCACTGCTGCCTGGTTGTGTAACAGCAGCAGCATTAAGCGAAATTCCCGGATTGAACGATACTGTCGTGGCTGCCGCCGGCGCTTCAAATACACCGTCGTGCAAGCTCATATCCCAAAAAGCGGCAGGCGTGCTGTATTTGCTTTGGGAGCCAAAAAGTTCGCTTGCCCAGTGTGATTTCAGATACTGATAATATGGCTGTTCGTCCTGCCGGTTCAAATTCGCACTATCAGCCCATTCCAGCAAGGAATGCTCGGCCTGCCGGGTATCGAACAACGGGGCAATTGTCGGTTGGATCAGGCTGTAATGCCCGGTTTTCGGTTCGGCATCGCCCCAGGATTCCAACTGGTGATTCGCCGGCGCCGCGTGGGTACACAATGCCGTGGTTTCATCCATCGTCCCGGAAAAGGAAATCCGGGTATTTACTTTGGCAAAGGCATCTTTAAACTGTTTTGCATTCGGCAGTTCAAACGCAGGATTAGCGCCCCAAACGATAGCCACCTGTACCTGTCCGGCATTCATTTCGCCGATCAGGCGAGCCATATCACGCTCGTCGCCTTGCCGCAGGTTGTTTATTGTTCCGAAATCAATGGTCTGATTGATATTGCCAAGTAAATCGTTGATTTTGTTGACGATAACCTGCTCCATGATATTGTTGGAACCGGAAATAACCAGCGATTTGCCTTGGTTGGCTACCAGTTCGGCAGCCACCTTTTTCAACGCCGCTTTCGCTTTGTCATTCAAGGCCGGGGCGCTTATGGAAGAACCGCCCAGTTTAGCGGCAACTTCGTTGTACAAGGTGCAAATAGCCGCGCCGAGTTCGCTGGGCTTGATTTGAATCCGGTTATCGGCATTGGAGCCGGTAAGGGTCATTTTCCCTTCAACCTGGTAATGGCGCGACATCGAAGCGCCTTTCATCGACTTGATCTTGCGCTTTGCAGCATAATCCCGGGCATATTCGACCGGGCTGATCCAGGTGCCTAAAAAGTCCGCGTCAAACGATACAATCACATCGGCTTCGCCAAATTTGTACGTTGGAATGCCACGCACGCCAAAGCACTGCTGGTTGGCAGCCAATAAAGCCGCACTCGATACCGGGTCATAAGTCACCACTTTGGAATTCGGGTATTTTTCCATGAACTCCGCCAGTGCCTTCTTGGCCGTCGGGCTAACAATTGTATTAGTGATCAGGCGAACATTGCCCCCCAACTGGAGTTGTCCTTTAATCTTGTTGTCCAGATCGGCCCAACCCATCGCTTTCACCGCTCCCTCCTCGATCGTACCGGCGGTTTTGATCCGGCGGGTATCATAAAGGCTCAAAACCTGGGCTTGCGCCCGGGCACTGGTACCGCCCGAAGTAACACTGCTCAGCGTATTCCCTTCAATTTTGATCGGCCGGCCTTCCCGGGTTTTAACCAACACAGCGCAATAATCACCGCCATTCACAAAAGAAGAGGCGAAATAATTGGCCACCCCCGGAACGATATCATCCGGTTTGGTTACGTAAGGAATTGCCTTTTTGACCGGGATTTCACAAGATGCGGCCAAAGTGGCTGCCCCCAGGCCAAAACCCATCAATTTGAGAAAATCACGACGCGAGGCCGTCCAGTTGCCGTCAGTCTCAGCCATGTTCTCCACGGAAAATTCTTTTTCAGCAGCCTGAAGAAAGGACTCCTCTTTGTTCAAGTCTTCAGTGCTTACCCAAATACCGTTATCGTGGTGCATATTATTCAATGAGTGATTGACAAATAAAAGTTAATAGTTTTTTTAGGGCTTGAGGGTTAAACACCCTCGATGATCTCCAACCAGAAATATCCTAACCGGAAATCTTCGATCCTAAAAATTAATAATGGCACTTCTGGCACTCCAGGCCGCCAATATCGGCTACCTTGACATTAGCGCGTTTGCCGTCTTTGAGTTCCTGATGATAGCGCTCGTATTGCTTGTAATATTCGTTGTCCTGGAATTTCACATCTGTTTCGCGGTGGCAGTTGATACACCAGCCCATCCCAAGCGTAGAATACTGATAAACCACTTCCATTTCTTCAACCGGACCGTGGCATTTCTGACATTCCACCTGGCCGATGGAGACATGCTGGGCGTGATTAAAATATACGTGATCAGGCAGGTTATGCACCCTTACCCATTCGATAGGACCCTGGATTTTTCCGTTTGAGTCGTTTTTCAGAGCTTTAACAACCCCTTCCCACTCTGCTTGCACCAGCGACCGACCAGTTTCGTTCATGGCAGAAAGCGAGTTGGCTGACATATATTCCTGGCCGATCCATTTTTTATATAAATCTTCAATTTGCTTCTCCGACCAGTTTTCATAATCCGGAATATACTGGCCGGTAATCGGATCAAAACCGATCGATGCAAAGATTTTAGTGATCTCGGATGTACCGGTAATTGTGCCTTTTTTAACTGCGGAGTGGCAATTCATGCAGGTATTCGTACCGGGAATCAGGGAATGTTTGGACCGGCGTGCCGAATCGTGGCAATATTGGCAATCAATTTTATTGACACCGGCGTGAATCTGGTGGCTGAATGCAATAGGCTGGTCCGGCTGGTACGACTGCTGGCGGCCCATATTGGTGGCATTGTCCACTGTTTTGTAGCCAAAAATCAGCGTAAGTGCAAAAACCATAAACGCCACGGCGCCCTTCGTGCTCAGCACTTGTGCCAGGGTGCGGTTGATCGGTGCATCGCCGCGCTGCACCCGGGTGATGTTCCGCAGGTTGTCGATGATGCGCATGAGGGCAAAAGCCAACAAAGCGAGGACCAAGGCCAGGGCGCCGAACATCCACATGTTGTTACCACCGCCCCCGGAAGTAGCACCTTCAGGTTTTTCATCAGGTGGTCGGGGCGGCGCAGGATTGTTTATGTACAAGATGATACTTTCAATCTGCTCGTCCGTCAGACCGGGAAAGTTGTTCATCAGCGTCGGCTTCCAGGTGTTCCAGAGTTCCACGGCGCGCGGGTGCCCTTCAGACACCATCGCTTGCGAGTTCCGGATCCACTTGTACAGGTCTTCCCTGGGAAAATCCGCCCAACGGTCTTCCACACCTGCCAAGGCAGGGCCCGTCAGGTCGTCCTTCATGTTTTTGTTGTGGCAGGCAGCGCAGTTGGCGCCGAAGAGTGATTTGCCTTCTTCAATGGTGGGTTCCGCGTGAGCGGAGACGGCGGCAAGAAGTATAATCGAAAAAACCCAGCAGATGCGTTTCAGCAACATATTCAGAATGCGAGTTAATGGCAATTTCAAATGTGTGTCATTTAAACAGACAACCAAAATCAGAAGACAAAATGTCTAAGGTCATGGAATTGTCAGCGCAAAAATACCAACGGTCCGATTTTCACCAAGTGATGTGTTAAAACGAATCGCTATTTAGATGCGATCTAAACTCAGGAAGCGTTTGAATGGCGTTAATAAACCGTTAAAAAATGCGGAGCAAAGGTAGACAAGCCCGGGTGCTTTGCAAGCGAATAACGGAATTTTTCCACCACATGCCCCACCAGGCCCGTTTATTTCAAATTCATTAAGACATTTGAAATAATCTGATGAAAAAAAATACACCCGGAAGGGAAAACATCCGTTCCGGGTGTACCACGCATTTTTCTGGTCAATCGACCTCTTTTTGTTTATTCGGCTCCGCCAAAAATGTAGGCCAGCGCAACGCCGATTACCGTGTTTTTAATCGAAATATCCAGGGCATCGGCATAATCACCCGGCACAACATTGGCCAATCCAAGATTGTAGGAAGCCGTGGCGCGCAGGCTGCCAAACTGGTAGCCTACCTCCAGGCCGGCGCCAAAATCAAGTGGCGCCCAGTCATCATCCACACCGTTGCCAAAGTCAATGCTTTCGCTTTCGCCATCTGATTCTGCATTTCCGGCGATACCAAAACCGACATACGGGCCAACACCGGCAAAAAAGCCGTTGTTCTGGTAAAACAACTGAACCGGCACCTGCAGGTAGAGCGGGTTTGCCTTTGCCTTGAAGCCGGCTTCGTCAATTTTAAAGCCTTTGCCGCAGAGTTGCAGGCCAACACCGAGGCCCAGGTTGTCTGTCAGGCCAAATTCTGCCTGACCGCCGACCAGAAAAGTTGGCAAAATTTTGTTGTTTTCAACATCGTCGCCGGAGACATTCGCCAGGTTCAAGCCGGCCTTGGCGGCAAAACGAACTTGTGCAGTTGCTGTGGTTGCTGCAAAGAACATCAGGATGGCAGCACAAAAAAGGGTGGTAAGTTTTTTCATGTGGGTACGATAA
Organism: Lewinellaceae bacterium; assembly: GCA_016716135.1. Taxonomy (GTDB): domain Bacteria; phylum Bacteroidota; class Bacteroidia; order Chitinophagales; family Saprospiraceae; genus M3007. Next base: position 248,696 of record JADJWX010000009.1, read on the forward strand.
TTTAGAGCGTTAAAAATTTAGGATTCGGTTAGGTAATTCAATTGGACAAACATACTCCACAGTTTTGAATCTTGCATCACTACCATAAAAATTATAGCGCATGAAACACCCCGGGATATTTCAGCGGCCGGCTTTTCAGCTTAGGAGCGCATTGGGTATTTTCTCCTGCCCGAATTTAGCCCTACTTTTGCGCCGCTTTTACCCAACCAATTTATAACCAAGCTAATTTCATGGACGCGAATAGCCGAATTTACGTAGACTCCGAGATTGGACAACTTAAAAAAGTAATCGTGCACCGCCCCGACGAAGGCATCGCGCGCATAACCCCGAAACGCGCCGGCGAACTCCTGTTCGACGACATTGTCCACCTCCCCAAAATGCAGGATGAACATGATATTTTTATCGATGTGCTGAAAGCCTTTGTGGGCAAAGACAATGTGCTCGAAGTGGGCAACCTGCTGGCTGAAAGCACCCGCGATGAAGAGAGCAAGTACGAAGTCATAAATAAAATTACCGATTTCGAAGAACTCCCCTACTCCTTTATCCCGCGCCTGGCAGGACTGTCGCCCGAGCAACTCGCCGATACCCTCATTACCGGCTACCTCGAACCCGAAGACCGTATTCTTTTTGACCCGATCCCCAACCTGATCTTTACGCGCGACATCGCCGTGACGATCAAAGATTACGTCCTGATCACTAAAGCGAACAAAACGGCCCGCTTTCGCGAAAACTTCCTCACCCGGCTCATTTTCAGCAGCCACCCGGTTTTCCGCCGCCTCAAAGCCGATGGCAAAACGATCAACCTGAACCGGGTCGACAAGTTCCCACCCTCCAAAAAAGGCGAAACCCTGAGCATCGAAGGCGGCGATGTTATGATTTTAAACAAAGACTACCTGCTGATCGGCTGCTCTGAACGCACCAACAACTACGCTTTCCAACTCATCAAAAACACCTTGTTCGACCGGGGCATTGTCAAAAATGTGGTGCAGGTAAATATCCCCGCCGAACGGACCTACATGCACATCGACACCATTTTCACCCAGATAAACCACAACCACATGGTGGGCTACAAACCCATCGTGCAGGATGGCCTGGGCTCGTACGTTGATGTGCACCGCGCCAACGGCGAAGAAGTGGAATATCCCAGCCTCAAGGATTTTTTGCTGGCAGAAGTAAATCCGAACATGGAATTTATCTGGGCGGGTCAGGGCGAAAGTCCCTACCAGGAACGCGAGCAGTGGACCGACGGCTGCAACCTGGTCACCCTGAAGCCCGGCGTAGCCATCACCTACGACCGCAACCCCTTCACGGAAAAAGCATTTAAAGAATTTGGGTATAAACTGATCGGCGCTGAAAAACTGCTGCGCGATATCGCAAGCGGAAAAATCGTTCCCGAAAAAGTCGAGAACACCATCATTACCATCCCTTCCAATGAATTATCCCGCGCGCGCGGCGGCAGCCACTGCATGACCTGCCCCATTGAGCGGGAAGAAATCTGAAGTTTTGTATAGTCACGACACACAACTCCGGGTCCGGTACGGCGAAACAGATCAAATGGGCTACCTCTACTACGGCCGGTATGCCGAGTACTTCGAGGTAGGCCGGGTGGAAACAATTCGATCGCTCGGGCTGACCTACAAAGAACTGGAGGACAACCACGGCATCTGGCTCCCCGTGGTCAGTATGGACATGCGCTTCGTGCGGCCGGCGTATTACGACGACCTCATCACGATCCACACGGAAATCCGCAAACTGCCCGGCGCGTACATTACCTTCCACTGCGAACTTTTTAATGAAAAACGCAAACTGATCAATGTCGGCGCCGTACGGCTTTGCTTTTTCAAAGCAACAGAGAAAAAAGTCGTGCAGGCGCCCGAATTTCTCCTGGAAAAACTGCATCCATATTTTAGCCCATGAATCCCGGCGAATACATCGACCGAATAACCCGATTTGTGACGGAGCACCCCTGGTGGGTGGCCTCCATCGACTGGGCAAAATCGCATTCGCTGCCAGGGTTCGGCCGCATACCGATCTACAACCTCCTGCTGTTCATTCACCGGGAAACCCAGGACGACGATATTGTTACCCGCGCCAACAGCATGGCATTTTCCTACTTCCTGGCCATTTTCCCGTCCATCATCGTTTTGTTCACACTCTTGGCCTACACCCCGCTTTACGAAACCTTCGATGTGGTGCTCAACGATGCGATAAACCGGGTAATGCCGGGCAAGGCCGGTGAAATGCTGTTCAAAACAGTGGAAGATGTCGCCACCCGGCAACGCAGCGGTTTGCTATCGTTCGGTTTTTTACTGGCCATCTGGTTTGCCTCCAACGGCATGCTTTCGATGATGGATGGTTTTGAAAAGGATCATCATGTGACGTTTCGCAAGCGCAGCGCTATGGAAAAACGGCTTATCGCCATTCAACTGACGTTTTTAATTGGCCTGGTGCTGGTGGGCGCCGTGATTTTTGTCATCCTGGGCAACACCATCCTGAGTTTTGTTTTTGATTATGTCAAAGTTGACCTGCTCACGAAAATCGCGGTGTTCTTTTTCCGGTGGATTGTTGTTGTTTTACTGTTTTACGCGGGCTTCTCCACCATTTACCGCTACGGTGCAGCCACCCGGCGGCGCATCCCGTTTTTCAACCCGGGCTCCATGCTTGCCACGTTTTTATCCATCCTTATCTCCTGGGGATTTTCGTTTTACGTGGATAATTTCGGCAGCTACAACAAACTCTACGGTTCCATCGGCACCCTCATCGTGCTGATGGTCTGGATGCAGTTGAATTGCATGATTCTGCTCATCGGCTTTGAAGTGAATGCCGGGATCGCGGTGCTGCGCGATTTGCGGCGCATGGAAAAGGAAGCCAAGGAAAAAGCCGGGCAAAAATAATCCGGCCAAAACACCCGGAATCCAGAACCAAATCCATAATTCCCCTGTTCTTTGCCCCATATGAAAGACTTACGGCACATTCACACGCTGGGCGGGTTAAAAGCCAGCGGCTACCAGGCTCGCAGCGTAAAAGAAGAACTCCGCGCCAACCTCATTGAAAAAATCCGCAACAAGGAAACCATCTTCCCCGGCATTTTCGGCTTCGACGATACGGTGCTCCCCGATATGGAGCGGGCCATCCTGAGCCGGCATAACATTCTGCTCCTCGGCTTGCGCGGCCAGGCTAAAACCCGCGTCGCCCGTATGCTCACCCGCTTGCTCGACGAATATGTGCCCGTGGTGGCCGGCAGTGAACTAAACGACGACCCGCTGGCGCCCATCAGCTATTTCGCCAAAGCGCTGATCGCGGAAAAAGGCGACGATACACCCATCGAATGGCTGCACCGCGACGCGCGCTACGTGGAAAAACTGGCAACTCCCGACGTGAGCATTGCCGATCTGGTGGGCGACGTGGACCCCATCAAAGCCGCAAATCTCCGTCTGCCCTATTCCGACGAACGGGTGATCCACTTCGGCCTGATCCCCAGGGCACACCGCTGTTTGTTTGTCATCAATGAACTACCCGACTTGCAGGCCCGCATCCAGGTTTCCCTGTTCAACGTGTTGCAGGAAGGCGATATGCAAATCCGCGGCTTCAAACTGCGCCTGCCGCTCGATGTGCAATTTATTTTCACCGCAAACCCGGAAGACTACACCAATCGCGGCAGCATCATTACCCCGCTGAAAGACCGGATCGAAAGCCAGATCACGACCCACTACCCTACTTCCATCGAAGTGGGCCGCCAGATCACCGAGCAGGAAGCGCGCATCACACCGGCGCAACGCGAGGCGATCCGGATACCCGAAGTTTTGCAAGACCTGATCGAAGAAATCGCCTTCGCCGCGCGGGAAAGCGAATATGTGGACAAAAAAAGCGGCGTGTCGGCCCGCCTGACCATTTCAGCTTATGAAAACCTCTACTCGGCCGCCGAACGACGCATTCTGCACAATGGCGAAACCGGCACAACGGCCCGCATAACCGATTTTTGGGGTATTATTCCGGCGCTCACCGGCAAGGTCGAAATGGTGTACGAAGGCGAACAGGAAGGTCCGTACGCGGTAGCCCTGCACATCATCGGCATGGCTATTAAAAAAGTATTCCTGAACTACTTCCCCAACCCGGCCAAGTTAAAAAAAGGCCAGGAACGCGACCCCTACGGCGTGCTCCGCGCCTGGTTTGCCGCAGGCAACACGGTCGATCTTTTCAACGAACTGCCGTCCAAAAAATACGAGCAGCAGCTGGAGCAGGTTGCCGGGCTGAAAAAACTGGTGGAAGGCATCAAAACGGATAAAGCCGACACACTCACGTTCATGGAATTGGTGCTGCACGGCCTTGCCGAGTTCGAAGTGCTGAACAAGGACATCATCAACAACAAGTGGGTGTTCAAGGACTTCCTCACCGACAGCGGGCTGAACGACGATGACGACATGGACGATATGCGGGATCTGTTCAACTGATCCCGTATTCCGTTTTTGGCGGCACAACTCGCCCCGGACACCGGTTTTGAAAACTGCTGCGAATTTTGAAAAACCGGACGAGGTCGGATTGCTGAAAAAATTCATACTGACCCGGATCAACCTGGCTATTTTCCAGGGCATTGGCGTGCTATCGGATTCAAGCTGCTTTCCCGCTGATTTCAATATTCCTGCCCAGCTACTTCGTTTTGAAAAGACTAATATTGCGCAGTTTTTTCACCAAACACAAACAGGTTATTATGTTCGGATCAAGTAAACGGAGCAGCGGCATGTCAGCTAAACTCCTGATAGCCGTAGTTTTAGCCGGCTTTGCACTTTCAAAATACTACTGCAACAGCTCGTTCAATGAACTCACCGGCGAAAACCAGCATATCAGCATCTCGCCGGAACAGGAAGTTGCCATGGGTTTGCAAAGCGCCCCGCAAATGATTGCGGAAATGGGCGGCGAAATCAAAGGAACCCAATACGATGAATTGGTCCGGCAAATTGGCCAGCAACTGGTCAGCCAGACCGACGCCGCCAAAACGGTGTACAACGGAAAATTTGAATTCCACCTGCTCAACGACCAACAAACCATCAATGCCTTTGCGCTGCCCGGTGGCCAGGTTTTTATCACCGCAGCCCTGCTCCAGCGCATGTCGACCGACGGCCGGTCAATCAACAAGGACATGCTTGCCGGTGTGCTCGGCCACGAGATCGGGCACGTGGTGGCGCGGCACAGCGCCGAAAAACTGGCGCAGATGGAACTCGCCCAAGGGCTAACCGGCGCCGTTACCATGGCCACCTACGACCCCGGCAACCCCAACAGCGGCTACATCGCGCAGACGGTCGCCAATATGCTGCAAATGAAATACGGCCGCGAGCAGGAATTGCAGAGCGACGAACTTGGCGTGCGCCTGATGCTTCAGGCTGGCTATGACCCGGAGCAACTCATCAATGTCATGGAAGTCCTCAAACAAGCCGCCGGACCCAACCGGACCCCGGAGTTCCAGAGTACACACCCCGATCCGGAAAACCGGAAAGAACATATCCGGGAAGCGATTCGGAAGTACCGCGGGTAGATTCATTTACGATTTAAGAATTACGAATTACGATTGGTTCACTATTTCGGGTGTTGAAAAATTGCACTTTTTGAAATGCAGACAATTGAAGTAAGCACGCCTTTTTGGGCGAGGTGAACCAATCGTAAATCGTGAATCGTAATTCGCAATTCGTCATTTCCGGTCTGCCACAAGCCGGCGTGCCCGATTAGCAATATCCCAGGCGGTGTAAAATGCCAGTTGCGCCCGTTTTGCCGCAGCGGCAGCGTCAATTTTATCTGCCGTATCGCTTGCCTTGTGGTAGTCGGCATGGGTGCCGTTGAAATAAAAAATGGCCGGAATTCCCCGCTCAGCAAAATTGTAATGGTCGCTGCGCTGATAATAACGGTTCGGATCATTTTTGTCGTTGAACTTGTAGTCGAGCTCCAGGTTTGTGTAATTGGAATTGGCGTATTCATTGATTTCGTGCAACTCCGAACTCAGGCGGTCCGAACCGATCACGTACATAATCGGGATTGCCGGCATGGCGCTCGTCAATTCGGCCGATCATGTCGATATTGATATCCACCACGGTTTTATCCAGCGGGAAAAGCGGAAAATCCACGTAAAACTCCGAGCCCAGCAAGCCTTTTTCCTCGCCACTTACCAGCATGCAGACGACGCTCCGTTTTGGGCCTACGCCGTCTTTTTTTGCCTGTGCAAAGGCGCGCGCGATTTCAATAACCCCTGACGTACCGGAAGCATTGTCATCGGCGCCATTGTAAACGACATCTTCCACTTTGCCCAGGTGATCGTAATGCGCCGTAATGAAAACATATTCGTTTTTTAATGCTTCATCGATGCCTTCAATCAAGCCGATCACATTGGCGCCAGCAAGCGTTTGTACTTTCTTGTCGAGCTGTACTTCAAATTTGGTCTTAAACCGGATCGCCTTGAAGCCTTCGCCATTTTTCTGAGCGGCCAATGCTTCGGCAACCTTCCCGGCTTTTTTATCTAAAAGAGTATTTGCTACTTCTTCCGAAATAAAAATGTTGTTTGCCAGGGCATTCGATGCACCGGCTTCCCCGGAAAACGCCGGACGCCAACCCCGGCTCGAAAGTTCCCGCCGGTTTTCCCGCACATTTTTTTCAAATTCCGGATCAACGATCAGCACCAGCGAAGCCCCTTTCCGGGTGGCAACCTGAACCTTTTTTTTCCAATCCAAAGACCAGGCCGAGCGAAACTGCGTACCGCTGACCAAAAAATTGCCGTTGCTTAGCTGCGGTTCACCGGCATACATCAGGACGACCTTTCCTTTGACATCAGCGGAAGCGTAATCGTCGTAGTTATTATCCTGAATGCCATAACCGACAAAAACGGCATCTTTAAATTCAGCCTTCAGGTTGGCCAAGTTGGAGGTGGGATAGACATAAAAGTCGGTCCGATTTTTCAGATTTTTTTCTCCAACCGTCATGCCGAGCTCCGTCCAGGAATCGCGTTGCAGTTTAAAATGCTGGAAATACGTTTTCTTGTCGGCAACCGGCGGCAGGCCCATTTCTTCAAATTGCCGGGCGATAAAATCGGCGGCGATGCGCTGCCCGTCTTCGCCTGTTTCCCGCCCTTGCATGGCATCGGATGCCAGGGTATCGATCAGCCATTTTAGCCGGTCGGCGCGGATGGCCTCGCCATAGAGTTTGCCATCCGGGATTTTTGCGGAAAACCGCCTGGCCGAAGTAATTGCCTGTACGGCAGAATCGCTTATCGTGAGCGGTTGTGCTTGTGTTGCGGTTGAAAAACCGATCAGGGCAAGGAATGCCCAAAGTGTAATTTGTTTCATAAAATCGTACTGGAAAACCATTTGAAAAAAATATCGATGGTGCCGGATTCGAATTGAGAGTTTGTCCAAAATATCAACTTAGCTGCAGGCAATTTTATTGACCCGGTTTTCATGCCGCCCGCCATCAAATTCGGTGCGAATAAAAATACGGACCATGGCCTGCGCCAATATTTCCGGAACAAAGCGGGCCGGAATGGCAATCACGTTTGCATTATTGTGGTGCCGGGCCAGCGACGCAATTTCTTCCGTCCAGCATACCGCGCACCGGATGCCTTTGTGTTTGTTCGCCGTCATGGCAACACCATTGGCGCTGCCGCAGATCACGATGCCGAAATCAGCCCCGCCATTTTCAACGGCCTCAGCAACCGCATGCGCAAAATCCGGGTAATCCACCGAGTCCGGCGAATGGGTGCCAAAGTCCTGAACCATATGGCCCTGACCTTGCAACATGGAAATTAAACCGTCTTTGTATGGAAATCCTGCATGATCGCAACCAATTGCTATTTTCATGACAATGCGTGATTGAATAGTTAAAATCAGTCTGTTTGGCCGGCTCCTGTTCCCGTTTGGTTGAGGGGGGCAAGTGAGGAGGTGACTTGCAGTCACCTCCTCACTGGAAACAGGAGCCTGCCGGCTAAATAGCGCCCAAAGATATGGCTTTGGCAGAAAGCGGGCTTTGCTCATTTTTGCCAATCGCTTAAAGCCGCGTTTGTTTGGGTAAACGTACATTTGGCCCAAGTGTTCTACTTACGGGTCCTCGAATTGGCCAATGTTCAATATTTTCCCTTCATCCGAAGTTTTTGTTCTGCTATGTCAAAATTTCTGCTTTCAATTTGTATTGTAATCTTCTGTTTATCAACAGGTTTCTCCCAAAAATCTCATGAAACGGCAACGCGAAAAATTGCCCCCGACGTTCAAATGACCCTGAAACAGGAAAACAGGGCCAACGTCCTGGTAATTTTCCGGGAACAGGCCGACCTCCGCAATGCGGATCATATCCATGGAAAAACGGCTAAAGCCCGGTTTGTTTTTGACCGCCTGCAGCAAACGGCTGCCAACAGCCAGACCAACGCGCTGCGCATTACGCGGGCTTCCAATGCATATGTCAATAGTTTTTACCTCGTCAATGCCCTTGCCGTCCGGCACGCCGACGCCAGCCTGATCGAAAGCCTGGCCCGCCTGCCGGAAGTGGCCCGCATCGCGGCCGACCCGGAAATTCCGTTTGAGCAACCGGACTTCGCCCCGGCTCCGGTCGCCCAGCGCGGCGCCGTGGAATGGGGTATCGAAAAAATCAATGCCCCGGCAGTGTGGGCGCTCGGCTATACCGGCCAGGGCATTACTGTGGCCGGCGCCGATACCGGCTACGAGTGGGCGCACCCTGCCATTCAACCGCATTACAGGGGCTATAACAAATCCGACGGCTCGGCCGACCACAACTACAACTGGCACGACGCCATCCACGCAATCAGCCCCCTCAGCAACGACAGCATTCCCGACCCCTCCAACAACCCCTGCGGCGTGAATTCCGTGGTACCATGCGACGATAACAACCACGGCACCCACACCATGGGTACCATGGTGGGCGACGACGGCAACGGCAACCAGATTGGCGTGGCACCCGGGGCCGACTGGATCGCCTGCCGGAATATGGAACGCGGCAACGGCGCCCCATCCAGTTATATCGAGTGCTTCGAATGGTTTTTGGCGCCCACCGACCTCAACGGCGAAAACCCCGATGTGCTCCAAGCGCCGCATGTCATCAACAACTCCTGGTATTGCTCGGTCGGCGAAGGCTGCACCGACCTCAGTGTGAACGAACTGATGCATTTGGCCGTACAAAACCTTCGCGCGTCCGGTGTGGTGGTGGTCGTGAGCAACGGCAACAAAGGCGGCCTGGGTTGCAACGCGACCAATGACCCCCCGGCGTATTTTGAAGAGAGTTTTAGCGTAGGCGCTACGGAAAGCAACGACACCATCACCGGATTCAGCACCCGCGGATCCGTCCAGATTGACGGCAGCGGCCGGATGAAGCCCAATGTGGTGGCGCCCGGCGCCGGTATTCGTTCCAGTATTCGCAATGGCGGGTACGCTCATTTTTGGGGCACCAGCATGGCAGGGCCCCATGTGGCCGGCGTAGTGGCCCTCGTACTTTCCGCCCGACCTGATCTCGCCGGCGAAGTGGACCTGATTGAGGATATCATCGAACAAACAGCCGTACCGGGATTCGACACCGTCAACTGCGGCAATGTCAGCGGCATGGCCCATCCCAACAATACCTACGGTTTCGGGCGTGTGGATGCACTCGGCGCCGTGATGAAGGCAATGATGCTCACCCCGGTAACCGGTCCGGATGCGCCTCCGGTTGATGTGACCGTTATGCCCAACCCGGTGTTGGATGAAGCTGTTTTTTCCATTAAAAATCACACCGGAAAGTTCACCGTGCAACTTTTTAACACTGCCGGCCAGCTGATCTATTCGGCTAACCAGGAAACTGCCAATCCGGATTCTATTTTTCAAATTCCGATGCAAAACCAGGCGCCGGGTGCCTATTTCTGGAAAATCACAACCTCCGGTTTGCTCCGCTCCGGAAAATTTGTGAAGCGATAGGCCATCGGGTTAGCAATCCTGATTTAAAAAGATATTTTTGCCCGCACTTGAGGCTGTTCCATACTTGCTTCGCCAAATTTGCCCACCGTAGCGTATTCTTTTTACCGCAAAGGTGCAAAGACGCGGAGAGCGACCATCCGCGTCTTTGCGGTAAAAATTTGTCGCATCAGGCTCGGGATTAACCTTTGTGACAGCCTTTCATCATTCCAAATCGGACAACCCATGCATAAAATTGACATGCACACCCATATCCTCCCCGAGCGGCTGCCCAATTTTGCCGACAAGTTTGGATATGGCGATTTTATTCATCTTGAACACCACAAAAAAGGGTTTGCCCGGATGATGCGTGGGCAGTTTTTTTTCCGGGAAATCGCCAGCAATTGCTGGGACCCCAAAGTCCGGGTCGGCGAATACCTGCATTTTCAAACCCCCGTCCAGGTAGTTTGCACCATTCCGGTAATGTTTTCGTATTGGGCCAAACCGGCTGATTGTCTCGATTTGTCGCGTTACCTGAACGACCACCTGGCAGCCATTGTCGAGGACTTCCCGGAGCACTACATCGGCCTGGGTACTATTCCGATGCAAGATACCGACCTGGCTATCCAGGAGCTGCACCGGCTCCACGAACTGGGTTTTCCGGGTATCCAGATCGGCTCCAACGTCAACCAGCTCAACCTGAACGAAGCACAGTTTTTCCCGATTTTTCAAGCCTGCCAGGATCTGAACATGGCCGTTTTCGTGCACCCCTGGGAAATGATGGGCTCCGAGCACATCGGCCGGTATTGGCTGCCCTGGCTGGTTGGCATGCCTGCCGAAACCAGCCGGGCGATCTGCGCCCTGATTTTCGGCGGTGTCATGGAGCGGCTGCCCAAGCTGCGCTTTTGTTTTGCCCATGCCGGAGGGTCTTTTTTGCCAACTATCGGGCGCATACAGCACGGCTTTGAATGCCGGCCCGATTTGGTGGCAGTCGATAATGACAAAGCGCCCCGGCATTACCTTGGCAAATTCTGGGTAGACTCCGCCACGCACGACCCACAGCTGCTCCGGTACATCCTGGACGTGGCCGGAGAAGACCGGGTTTGCCTCGGCACCGACTATCCCTTTCCGTTGGGTGACCTGGAAATCGGCACTTTTATCGAACAAATGAACCTGCCGGAGCCCACCGTAGAAAAGATTTTTTATAAAAACACCCTGGAATGGCTCTACGGAACCCGGGGGTAAGCCGGCTGCGCTTTCTTCTTTTTTTCTAAAAACACAACCTGGTTCGCAACGTGCTTTTATTAGGCCTTGACATCGGAAGCTCCTCCGTAAAAGCGGCATTGGTCGATGCCAAATCCGGCGCTACCCTTGGATCAGTATTCTCGCCTGAAACGGAAATGGAGATGCAGGCTCCCCACCCCGGGTGGGCTGAACAACACCCGGAAATTTGGTGGGAGCATGTGTGCAAAGCCCTGCAAATGCTCCTACACACTACCCGGGCCAATCCGTCGGAAATTGCAGCCATTGGAATTTCCTACCAGATGCACGGCCTTGTGACACTCGATGCTGCCGGCCAACCGGTTCGCCCGGCCATTATCTGGTGCGACAGCCGGGCAGTTTCTATCGGAGATGCTGCCTTTCGGGATTTGGGGGAATCCTACTGCCTGAAACACTACCTGAATGGCCCCGGCAACTTTACAGCATCCAAGTTGAAGTGGGTCAAAGAAAATGAACCGGAAAATTATGCGCGTATCCGCCATTTTATGCTTCCCGGCGATTATATCGCTTTTCGCTTAACCAGCGAAGCCTGCACGACGGTGACCGGACTCTCAGAAGGCATTCTTTGGGATTTTGCTGAAAACAAGGTTGCCGACGAACTGCTGAATTACTACGGCATCGAGCGCGACGTTATCCCAGGCATTGCCGCAAACTTCGAAAATCAGGGGCGGCTTACCCAGACAGCGGCCGATGCCCTGGGGCTCAGGCCCGGCGTGCCTGTAACCTACCGAGCCGGCGATCAGCCCAATAATGCCCTGGCGCTCAACGTGCTACGGCCCGGGGAGATCGCCGCGACAGGCGGTACTTCCGGGGTTGTTTACGGCGTGGTAGACCAACTTGTTTCAGACGCCCAAAACCGGGTGAACAGTTTCGCGCATGTCAACCACCGGGTAAAAATTCCGCGAATCGGCGTGCTCCTGTGCATCAACGGCTCCGGCATTCAATACAGCTGGATGCGGCGGCAAATGGCACAAGACGGCATTTCCTACGCAGCGATGGAACAACTGGCTGCCACCACTCCCGTTGGTTCCGACGGGCTTTGCATCATTCCGTTTGGCAATGGCGCCGAGCGTATGCTTGGCAATCAAAACATTGGCGCACAAATCGCCAATCTCCATTTCAACCGGCATAACCGGGCGCATTTTTACCGCGCCGCGCTCGAAGGCATAGCTTTTTCGTTTGTATACGGCATGAAAATCCTGCGCAGTTTGGGCCTCGAACTTTCCATCATACGGGTTGGAAATGACAACTTGTTCCAATCAGACATCTTCTCAAGCACGATCGCCGAACTGCTCGGTTGCCGGATCGAAATGATCGAAACTACCGGCGCCGTGGGGGCAGCCATCGCCTCGGGAGTAGGCATCGGCTTGTGGGCTGATCCCGGCGAGGGACTGGGGGCACAGCAGCGGGTAAAAATTTATGAACCTGAAAATAAAACCGGCCCGTACAGCAACGCTTACGAACAGTGGGCCAACTACCTGAAAAAAGCAATTTGACCGTTGCCCGCAACCTGCATTTCTGGAAAAACAAACCGATAAATTAACGGAAGTAAAAATGGCAAATTTGAATCCGATAAATCTTACCACCGGCCAAACGGAATATTTTAAAGGCGTTGGCAAAATCCGCTTTGAAGGCCCCGAAAGCGACAACCCCATGGCCTACCGCTACTACGATGAGCACAAGCTGGTTGGCGGCAAAACCATGCGCGAGCACCTGAAATTTGCAGTGGCATACTGGCATTCGCTCTGCGGCACCGGCGGCGATCCGTTCGGCCCGGGCACCAAAGCCTTCCCCTGGCTTCAGGCCGGTGACCCGGTTCAACAGGCCAAAGACAAAATGGACGCCGCGTTCGAGCTGATCACCAAACTTGGCCTGCCCTACTTTTGCTTTCACGATTTTGATCTGATTGCGGAAGGCGACTCGCTTGCTGAAAATGAAAAACGCCTGCAAACCATCGGGGCATACGCCAAAGAAAAAATGGCGGCCTCCGGGGTTCAACTCCTGTGGGGTACCGCCAATTTGTTCAGCCACCCGCGCTACATGAACGGCGCCGCTACGAATCCCGACTTTGCCGTGGTTACCCATGCCGGCGCCCAAGTGAAAATGGCCCTTGACCTGACCATCGAACTGGGCGGCGAAAACTACGTTTTCTGGGGCGGCCGGGAAGGCTACCAGTCCCTGCTGAACACCGACATGAAACGCGAGCTGGCACACATGGCCCGCTTCCTGCACCTGGCGAAAGATTATGCCCGCCAGCAGGGATTCAAAGGCACTTTTTTCATCGAACCCAAACCGATGGAGCCCAGCAAGCACCAGTATGATTTTGATTCAGCAACGGTGATCGGCTTTCTGCGGGAATATGATCTTCTCGACGATTTCAAACTCAACGTTGAGGTCAACCACGCTACACTGGCCTTGCATAGTTTTCAGCATGAGCTACAGGTGGCGGCCAATGCCGGCGCACTGGGCAGCATCGATGCCAACCGTGGCGACTACCAGAACGGCTGGGATACCGACCAGTTTCCAAACAATATCCTGGAAATCACGGAAGCCATGCTGGTCATTCTTGAATCCGGCGGCTTGCAGGGCGGCGGGATCAACTTCGACGCCAAGACCCGGCGCAATTCCACCGACCTGGACGACCTATTCCACGCCCACATCGGCGGTATTGATGTGTTCGCACGGGCATTGCTGGCCGCAGATGCCATTTTATCAAAATCGGCCTACCGGCAAATGCGGCGGGAGCGGTATGCTTCCTTCGATTCGGGCGACGGGCAGGCCTTCGAATCGGGAAAATTGCAGCTCACCGACCTGGCGCGCATTGCGGGCCGCAACGGCGAACCGGAAATCAGAAGTGGGAAGCAGGAGCTGTTTGAAAACTTGGTGAACCGGTATGTGTAAATACTGATCAACCGCCGCTGCATTTCCGGGTACCGGAGTTATGTGAATTTTGACCGATGAAAAAACAGCATATGAAACACCTGTGGAACTACAGAATATTCCTCTTCTTTTTTCTCCTTCTACTGGCTTGCCTCCCACCGAAGAAGCCCATAAAAGTGTACCTGATCGGCGATTCGACCATGTGCGAGTATCCGGTCTCCAGGGCGCCTCTTACCGGCTGGGGAATGCCCTTCAGCCTGTTTTTTGATTCGACAGTCACTGTGGACAACAGGGCGCGCGGCGGGAGAAGTACGCGGACATTTATCAGTGAAAACCGCTGGCAACCGATCGCCGATAGTTTGCAGGCTGGCGATTATGTTTTCATACAATTCGGGCATAATGACGGCGCGAAGGGAGCGCGCTACAAAGCCCGGTACACGCCGGTTCCGGATTACAAGACCAACCTGATCAAATTCATTTCGGAAACCAGAGAAAAAATGGCGATACCTGTTTTGATCACCCCGGTGGCCCGGAGGAATTTTGACGCTGAAGGAAATATCAAAGAATCGCACACGGAGTATTCCGCCGCCGTGCGGGAAGTTGGCAAGGCAAATGAAGTACCTGTCATTGATCTGGATGCACGCAGTTGCGAATTATTGCAGGAGATCGGCCCGGTTTATTCAAAAATGCTGTTCATGCAATTAGATTCTTTGGAGCACCCGAATTATCCAGGCGGCCTGGATGACAACACGCATTTCAATGAATATGGCGCCCGCAGAATGGCAGAATTGGTTTTAGCAGAGATCAGAGCCCAAAATTTTGAATTAGCCGAACGCATCATTCAGGTTCCTGAAAAGAAATAATCAGGTTCTCCAAGACTAATCCACAGCCTTTACCCGGTATTCTCCTTTATCCAGCCGTTGTTTTGCAAAGGCAAAATACTCCGGCACCACTTCGAAGCCCAGGTACTTTCGCCCTTCGAGCTGGCTCACAACGGCCACCTGCCCGGAGCCAAGAAAGGGATCGAGCACCACATCGCCGGGCTCGCTGCTGTAGGCCAGAATTTTGCGGATAATTTCGGCGGGTAGTTTGGTGGGTGTTTTGATAGCGCCGGTCCAGTATTCGCGGGGAATATTCCACACGTCTTCCTTATCCTGGTAGTGGGCGCTTCCGCCACTTTCAAGTCGCTCCTCCTTTTCAAAACGGGCATACGGAAAAAACTTTCGTTGTTTTTCATCAATACCGGCGAAGAGGATGTGGTAGTGCGACGTCACGTATTTGCGGGTGGTAACTATGCCAAACTGGTATTTCCAAATGAGGTGGTTGATCAGGTTCAAATCCAGCTCGTCGAGCACAATCAGGAGTTCCTTCAGATAATTCCAACCGGAAAAAATATACAGACTACCTCCGGGTTTAAGGACCCGCCGGACCTGGGTCAGCCAGGCACGGGTGAATTCGAGGTAGTCTGCGCCTTTGATTTCATTGTAGCCCTCCAGCACACGGCCGCTCTTGCGGTTGTAATTGGCGCGCTTGGCTTGAAAATCAATGCCAAACGGGGGGTCGGTGATCACCAGGTCAACACTGGCATCCGGTATATGCCGGGCCATGCCGGCGATGCAATCTTCGTTATAAATCCTGTTGGGTGCGCTCATGTAGGACGTTGCAGGTCAATTGTCCGGCAACTTTCGGAAAAATAACGGGTATCGCCCAATAAAACGGAAATTAACTGGTCAATTTCACAAGACCCCCTTCCGCCCCTGCCGGTCCATATACTCTACCTGCCGGTCCCCAATCAAAATCCGGAATTTGCCGGAAGGCAGGTCGGCAACATCCAGCGACCAGTCTTTGGTTTCCGAAGTAAAATTCTTCTTCAAAACCAGGGTCCCTTTTTCATCCAGTATACGTACCGGAAGGCTGTGTACAGGCATCTCGTCGGGCATAAGCCAGACTTTTTCAGGCGTCACGACAACTTCCACATAGGGATCTTGCGTGGCCGGTGCCGGGGAGGATTGCGCCCAGTGGTGGTAGCTCAACCCAAGGATCAGCGCAATGGTGAGAAAGACTTTTGTTTTCATAGCTCAATTGATAATAGTTGTTCTTGTGTTTTTGTCAGCCCAATGGACAACAACGAAACCGGACAGGTTGCAGAATGGTGCCCGTAATTCGATGAAGTAATAAAAACAGCCGGCCAAGGACCAATATCCTCAGCCGGCTGTTCAAGCCGGATCGTAAAAACCGGTTTACAAAAAACGGCTTTGAAAATTCACTCCTCCCCGACCAGCCATTTCTTGAACGCTGCCGACCGTTCGGTACTCACGATGGTATCCATGTCGCTCGCCGGCTCCAGGTCTATTTTGATCCGGCTTTTTGAATACGGATGCATTTCCCGGATAGCGTCAATATTGATAATAAATTGACGATTGATCCGGAAAAAAGTCTTCGGATCAAGCATGCCCTCGAGTTTTTCCAACGGATAATCCACCGGGTACCGTTTCCCCTGCTGGCGGGTAATCAGAAAAGTGATTTTATCTTTTGTGTAAAAATAGGCGGCATCCTGCAAGTCAACCAGTTTAATACTGTTGGCAAAGCGGATGAGCAGGCGGCGCGGGCTTTCCTGTTGCCGGCGCATCGTTTCCAGCAAGGCGGCGTAATCCGGTGACGTTTTTTTAAATACGCGTTTGTATTTTTCGATAGCGGCGGTTAATTCATTGATTTTATGGGTTTGAGCAGGTAGTCCACGGCGTTGACTTTGAATGCCTCCAGGGCATATTCATCGTAAGCTGTCGTAAAAATGACCGGACACCGGACCTGGGCATGTTCAAATATTTCAAAACTACCGCCGTCGGCCAGGTGAATATCAAGCAGCATCAAGTCGGGCTCCGGATTATCCGCCAACCAAGAAACCGTCGATTCAATACTATCCAACCGGCCCACAACCTGCGCTTCAGGCTCGACCTCGGCAAGCATTTTTTCCAGGCGGCGCGCGGCCGCATTTTCGTCTTCTACTAGGAGTACGTTCATTTTTTTAACGGTATTTTGACTGTAAAAAACGCTGCATTGTCTTCAACCAACACCGGGCGCTCGCCGAGCAAGGCATAGCGGTTGATAATACTTTGCAGGCCAAAATGGGTACTTGGTTCGGGTTTGAGTTTGGGTTGAATATTATTGCGCACCACTATATAGTCATCTGATTCGGTAAAAAGTTCGATCCGGAGTGGCTTGGAAGCAGAAATCACATTGTGTTTAACCGCATTTTCCACCAGCATTTGTATGGATAACGGCATGACCAGCCCTGTTTTCCCTTCGAGCCGGTTGACCAGAAACAGGCCGTCTTCAAACCGTTTTTTGAGCAAAAACTCGTAGTTGCGCACAAGATCGAGCTCTTCCTGCAGGCTGATAAAGTCGCGCTCCCGGTAGGCAATTATGCTGCGGTAAAAGTCGGACAAGTGTTCCACGTACTCCACAGCCACTTTCGGGTTCTCTTCGATTGTTGTGATCAACGTATTAAAACTGTTGAAAAGAAAATGGGGGTTGATCTGGCTTTTCAGGGCAACAAACTGGGATTCCACCCGGTCGCGTTTCAACTGGGCCACCCGGTTCAACCGTTGCTCCCGGTTCCGGATAAACCCGTAAAAAAATGCGCCTCCGGTGATAGTGCCCAGCAGGATAAACCACCACTCCGCCCAAAATGGTTTGCGGATAACAAACGACCAACTGGCCTCCGGAACATTTTCAAAATTGCCGTGCTCGCTGGTTTGCACCCGGAAGGTGTATTTGCCCGGCGGCAGCTTCGGATACGAGGTTAGCGGATCCTTGGACACCTTCCAATCCAGGTCAAATCCATCAAGATGATACCGGTAACGCACCGATTCCGGATCGGTGTACCACAGCCCGGTAAAGTTGAAAATGAAGTAGTTCTGGTTGTGCGCGAAGCTGTTGACCGACAAAAAGTCGATGTTTTGGGAAAAACCCGACACGGAAGTGATACCGGGTTGTGGGTCATCAAGAAAATCTTCGTAAAAAGCTGCCGAGCGCACCATGCCGTCCCGGACGCCGAGCCACACATTACCCTGCGCATCGCGACAGATCGCGTTCAAATTCACTTCTGCCCGGGGCGCCCCGATCGTTTCGTCGCAAAAAATAATGTGATCAATGCGCTCGGGGTTCAACAAATCGAATCCATCTTCATACGCCACCACAATAAACCCGTTCCGGTCGGCAGCCAAGCCCACAATGGCCTCGCTGTGCAAATGATTTTCCAGGGTATACCGGCGAAACTGTTCACCGTCAAAGGCAAACAGGCCGGCGTTGTCCGAGCTGAACCAGATATGGCCGCGTTTGTCTTCGGTGATGCAGTAAATTCTTTTTAGCGGTATGTCACCGGCCATTTTGATCTGTCGGTAACGCCCGTTTTCGTATACGATCAGGCCGTTTCCATCAGTACAAAACCATACGCGCCCTTTGCTATCCAAAAAAACTTTATAAACGTAACCGGTGCCCAGTTCGCTCTGCCGCGTCAGGTTTTGAATGGCCTGCGGCGCCTTCAGGTCGAGTACCGATACGCCTCCGAGTGTCGCCAGCCACACTTGCCGGTCATTGCCGGCGATGGACAACACATTGCCGTTAAACAGGCCGTCGCGTTCCGATAAATGTTTTAAAACCCTGCCCTCCGGGCTGACTACGTATACGCCATTGCCAAACGTACCGGCCCAGATGCTGCCATCAAGCGGCGACTCCCAGAGGGAAATGATATTCTCCGGCTTTGTCAGAATTTTTTTAAAAACCCAGTTTTCCGCACCCGCACTTTTTGCGGCCACACGTTGGCTCACCCCTAAAAACAAGCCCTCCGCACTACCTGCCCAGAGGCGGTTTCGGCTGTCCCGCAACAGCGCCTGGGTATTCCCAAAGGGTGTTTCCAAAAGGCCAAAGCGCACATTGGCCGAATAGATCGCACCATTATCCAGTATTGCCCACAACAAACCCTCCCGGTCTTTACACAGCGCTTCCGTTTTAACATGGCGCAAGGGATGTGCAGCCGGCAGAGGGCGCTGCACGCCGGTGGACAGTTCAACACACACCGGGCCGTTCGCCAGGGTGCCGACCCAGAGACTGCTTTTTTCATACAAGGCCAGGGAGGTAACCGCGCCCCATGACCACACATTTGTTTGAAAATCAAAGCGCTGCTTTTCAATATTGTATCGGTGCACGCCCTTCTCCTGCGTTCCGATCCAAATATCCCCGTGTTTGTCCGCGAGCAAAGCCGTGATGATCTCGTCGGGCAAACCATCCGACACCGAAAACCGCCGTATCCGTTTTTCACCCGGCTCCGGCATCGAACAAATACTGATCCCGGCATCGGTTGCTGCCCAAACCCGGCCTTTCGAATCGCAGGCCAGGGCATAAATTTCATCGCCGCTCATACCGTCGTCCGATTGATCAAACTGATACAAGCGTTTGTCTTTCAGGCAATATACTCCCTCTCCGTACGTCGCAATCCAGAAGCCGCCCGACTTATCCGCCACAAATGCCGTGACAGCCGCTTTGGGCAAGCCTTCCTCCGGGTCCCACAAGCTTAACCGCGCGGCAGGTTCTTTTTTTTGCATTAACTCGTCAACCGACGCATGCAGGAGCGGCGTATTGACCGGCATGAAACCGATGGCGCCATTTACAAAACCGACCCACAAACGGCCATTCCACTCGTACAAAGCGCTTACCGGACTGGGCGCGCTGCCATCCGGCAGCCCCACCAACAGGAAGTTCATGCCGTCGAAACGGTACAAGCCTTCATCCGAGCCAAACCACAACCAGCCCCGGCTATCCTGAAAAACACCGGACATCGGCGCATTGGCCAGTTCCCGGGTATCTCTGAGCTGAAAAACCGGTGTTTGTGCGCCGGCCCAAAAGCCGGACAACAGAAAAATAAAAAGTGGCAGAAAACATTTCATCTGTTAATCGCGCAACAGATCGGCTTGCACCAAAACCTGTACTTCTTCGGCTATTTTCTGATAAACAATTTTTGGAATACGGATATCGTGGTCTGCCAGTAAAATCCTGAAATCTGCCTCCACACGGATCCGTTTACCGGCAACCACCACCTGACTTTTTATGATACGCTCCTGCTCTTTCCCGTGAATATAGAGTTTGCCTTTTGCCCGCACCGAGTATGTGCCATCTTTGCTAAAATCCATGGTCTCGATGATCTTGCCGGCAAAAGTGGCCTTCGGGAAACGCCGCGACTCCAGGTAGTTTTCATTAAAATGCTCCCGTTGCAGTGCATTATTAAACCCTTCGAAGGTCTGAACTTCCACCGTCCAGGCAAACGTTTGTTTTTCCGGATCAAGCACGCCCCGCAACTGCTTGCTTTCCGCTTCAATTACCTCCAGCGGCGCTTCTGATTTGAAGGCAACCAAGCCATTGCTGCAACTGAACAAGCCCGGTTGACGGTTTTCCAAATCAGGTTGTGCCTGCCGCATCGGAAGGTCCGATCTGACGGAAGTGCCCAAACCCGGACTTTTGTAAAACGATGCAAATACAATCAATAATAATAGCTTCATCTCGGTATAAAATAACTGCGCTGGACGCCCTAATACAACTACACTTTGGCTGGGCTTTTTCACCCGGTAAGCGATTGCCCGCAAAAAGTAGTCAGAATCAGCGCGTTTCAAAACAAAAAACATGCTGAAGGCGGAATTAAACAAGCCGGACCATTCTTTTTAACCAATGAACCGGAAATCCCGGTTATAGTTTTAAAAACGGCCGGCCGACCTGTACCGTACCGCTTTCCCAAATTAAAACATAGCGGCCGGCAGGTAACGCACTTACGTCTAAAACCTGACCCGGTCCGGATGCAGCAGTTTCCAGTTCCAAGCGGCCATGCAGATCAAATATCCGTATACGAGCGATCACCGGGGCAAGATCAACATTTGAAACCCGGACCGTCAGTTGCGTGCGTGCCGGATTCGGGAAAATGCGCAGCCCGGGCGCAAAAGCATCCGCGCGACGAATCGGGAGTCCGGATATGCCGGTGTCCGGTTCGAATGCCACATCGATCACCTGAAATTGGCCCTGGCCGATGGCAATACCCGCTGTTTGCCCGTTGGCATTCAGACCATGGCCCGGAATGAGGGGGCGCGGGGCCAACTGGTGAAGAAATACCAAAAAATAGGTTCCCGGCGCCAACAAGGGAAACCCGTAGCCGCCTGATTCGTCGGTCATTCCGGCAGCCACCAACGTAGAATCGGCGCGGTATATCAACACTGTAATATCCTGTAAGAACGGTTCCGTCGGATCCATTTGGGCATCCCTGTTTTCATCGAGCCACACCGTACCGGCAAGTGCAACCGCCGGAACAGCCCAGGCCACATCAAATGTTTCGAAGGCTCCCTCCGCCAGGTCAATCGGAACAGACAGGCCTGAACTATCCACATGCTGTACAGGCAGCAACACATCGCCTGTCGCAGGCAGGGTGATCCGAAGATAAAAAATGCCCGCCGGCAGGTCCAGAAAAGTATAGCGGCCGTTGGCAAGGGTGCGGGTTTCAGCAAGCAGGCTGTCGGTATCCGCATCGAACAACCGTACCTGAGCGTTCGAAAACCCCGGTTCGCCGGCTGCCCATACTCCATCGTTATTAATATCCAGCCCGATGGTGCCGCTCAGTGTAGCAGGAAGGGTAAATGCCGGTGGATAGAGTTGCCGTTTGGGTACGATCTCCAGAAGTTGATGCTGGCTTTGCCAAAACAACGCCACATTTGCGCCACCGCCGATTTCCAGGTACTCCAGCCGGATACGGTATTTTTTGCCGCCCGTGAGCTGGATTTGCCCGCTGTGCTCGGTGGTTGCCTGCGGTACCCACTGATCAATAACCAATTGGTCATTTATCCAAAGCCGGCAACCGTCATCGCTCCGAACCGAAAAGGTGTACATTTCGGAATACAGGGGTTGCACAAAACCCATCCAGCGCACTGTGAAATAATCCGACGGCAGCGCAGGGTCCGGCGCCGCGTCATTCCACATAAAATTGATGGTGGAATCTATCCGGGCAAATGCCGGGATTTCATCAAAATCGCCTTCCGGATCAAAAAAATAATGCCCCAACAAACCCGTGCCCGAGCCCAACACGATGAAATCATAGATCAATTCAAAGGAACGCGCCGAGTCCGGCATGACAAATGAAAGCAAGGGGTCTACAACCCCGTCGCTCCACGACCGAAACATAAAAATTGTATCGCCAAGTTGATATGTTGCCGGCGCTTCAATGATTCGGCGCAGGCCGATTACACTTTCCACGGTTGCCGGCAGTGTGCGCAGTTGCCCGTCTACATTCACCTGAATTCCCGCAGGTCCCGTGATGGTGATGGGCTTTATCTCCGGCCATACGTCGCGAAATACGGTCTGGCTAAATCCCGCCTGGTCTTCCGCCGTCAGGTAAATCCGGTAAAATACATCGGCGGCAGTTTCGCCAACCGTGGGCGTTGCGTATGCCCCTTCGTCGAAGCCGGTTGTGGTCGGCATAGCCGGATGGCTGTGGTCGGCATGGTGAAAGTCGATGCGCCAGCTGAGCCGGTCCGAACCAAGCAGACCGTCTTCCGGGTCCAATGCCTGCCCTGAAAACCGTAGCGTGTCACCGCCCCGGTAAAATGAGCCTGCTGTGGGCAACAAAATTTCCGGCTCGGGGCGCCGGTTTGCCGAAACGCCCAACAATGCTGCGACGCTCGTATCGGCCCCCCAGGCATTCGACACGATACAAAAAACCAGGGCGCCGCTATCGGCCAATTCCAAATTGTCTAAAACCAACAGGCTGGAATCCGCATCCGAAACAGCATCGCCATCGCGATACCATTGGTAGCCCAGCGGTTGATCGCCATAAGCTTCCGCCCGAAACCAGGCCGATTCACCTTCGGCAATCAAAACTGGTTTCGGTTGCCCGGTAATCAATGGCGCGCCGGCGCCTACCCAAAACACCCGCCACAGCACACCTTCTGTACTGGCCGTGTTGTCGAGCGGAGAGCCACCACCCAGCCCGGCGCGGGCCAGGTAGTACAAATCGCCGTCAGGGCCACTCAAAAGGCTCACCGGGCGGTCGATGCCGGTAGCAAACACGTCCCCTGCACTGCCGGATGCCGGGTCCAACATTTTTATCCAGCCGGCGCAATAGTCGGCAAAAAACAATTTTCCGGCATAAGCTGGAGGAATCAGCGGGTAGGCCTGAAACGGGAACGCCGCGCCAACAACAGCGCAGCCTGAAGCATGGGTGTAGGCAAATGCGGGGTCCATAAAACCCGGCTCCCCGGAAGCCCCCTGAAATAATTTCCAACCGTAGTTTGCACCGGATTTCAGCACATTCACCTCTTCCCAGGCTTCGGCGCCCACATCGCAGAAAAATATTTTTTCAGTTTGGGGGTCCATGCTCATGGAAAACGGGTTGCGCACGCCGTAGGCAAAAATCGCGCGGTTGTTTCCCGTAGCCTGAGTGTAAAACGGATTGTCCACGGGAATGGAACCGTCCGCATTCAGGCGCAGGATTTTCCCCAAAACCGTGTTTAAATCCTGGGCATTATCTGCCCGGGCGCCGTCGCCAACTCCGATGTACAATTTGTCGTCGGGGCCAAAAACCATCCCGCCGCCGTTGTGAATATTGCCGTTCATCGGATCGAGTTCGAGCAAAATTTCTTCACTGCCCGGTACGGCAAAATCACCATTTGCGCGAATGCGGCTTATGCGATTTCGCGGTGCGTCGGGTGCCGTGTAGTACAGGTAAACCCAGGGTTGATGCTCAAAATCGGGATGCAGGGCGATGCCGTTCAAGCCCCGTTCGTTGAAGGGGTCGGTTTGCAGACTTACAAATGGCGCGTCGTGCAATTCACCGGCATCTGTGTGATAAATAAGTACGCGCCCGTCTTTTTGCGCCAAAAAAATACGCCCGTCGGGCGCCAGCGCCATACAGGTCGGATTGAGCCCTTCCGCTACCGCTGCCCCGGCAAATCCGGGTGGCAAACCTGGCGATTGGGCGTTTGTAAGCGTGGCAAGCACTGATACAAGCAGTAATGCCTTGCCAAGGCATTTTAACGGGTCAAACGCTACGCGTAACGTAGCATTTTTTTTACCGCGAAGACGCAAAGGCGCGAAGGTCAAAACTTTGCGTCTTTGCGTCTTCGCGGTAAAAAAAGAAAACTTCACTCCATACCCCAAGGCGCTACCCGACCATAGAACCGGGCATAAACCGACCTTGAACTTTCTCGAAAAATCAACAAGCATAAATGCACCAAAAATTAAAAGTGAAATCCATATCCAAAAAATACGGCTTTCATGCCAAAAACACTAAAACTGGAAAGTAAAACACCCAGCATAATCAATACAAACGGGACAAATACCACCGCACGTACAAACCGGCTTTCCCATTTCATGTGGTGCAGTAACGGCAACAATAAAAAGGCCAGGCACAAGCCCATGAACGAGATTTGGAATAAAACGAGGGAAGCAATACCGAACAACAACCCGGTTGCTATTTCAAAACCCTGGACCAGCCGGGTATCGGGATGGCTTTTCGTCAGAAAATGCTGCCAGTTGGCGCGCATGTTTTGCAGCAGTCCGCCATCTTTTTGAAGCGGTTCGTTCGCAGCATTCGCCTGGTCGCCGGTAACCAAAAAAATTGCCTTGCCGGATATCATGTAAGCCAGCACGCCAATACTCGACAAAGGCGTGAGCGCTGCGTAAAGGGCCGTGCTATGCCCCAAAAAGCGAAACAATTTCAAAGGCTGACCTGCCAGGGCAACAATGAACGACAACACCGGCGCAAAAAAGGTAAGCATCGTGATCAGGAAAAAATCCCAGCCGTAGATCACCTGAAACCGCGGGTCCAGCGCGATCATCGGCAGGCGAAACTCCGATCCCCCAAGCACGAAGGTGACGTCTTGCGCAAATCCAAAAAAGTAAGGCATGGCCAGGTTGGCATTGATCATAAACAGGAAATAAACCAGGGTAAGGGGCAGGTTAAGCGTGGGGAAAAAGATATCCAGTTTTTCCGTCCAGCTGATATTTTTTGCCCGCCAGAGCCAGCCCGCTTTTTTGGAAAGAAATTCAGAAGTACCGCGGGTCCATTTCATGTGGCGTATCCGGAAGGTGCGTACCGAATCGGGAAAATCTTCATAACAGATCACGTCTTCCAGAAAGCGGCCCCGGTAGCCCAGTTCGCGAGCGTGAATGGCGAAGCCCAAATCTTCGCTGACGATATCCGGGAAGCCCCCGATTTTCTCCCACACATCGCGGCGCAACAGCGCGCCGTGCCCCAGGAACATCACAAAACCATAGTCATTGCGCAGCGGCTGGTACCATTTCCAGTGAATATCGATGCCCACACCTACAGATTGCGCCAGCGAAGAGCCGGCATTCGGATTGGCCCGGTGGTTGGCCTGCACAAAGCCGCAGGTCGGATCGGATTCAAGCACGGCCACTGTTTTTGTCAAAAAATCCGAAGGCAGGATTTCATCGGCATCCGCAATGGCGAAATAAGGCTCGGTGGCCACATTGGCAAGGCCGTGGTTGAGATTGCCCGCCTTGAACGCTTTCCGGTCGGGGCGGCGCACTACCTGAACCAGACCAGGGTAACGGGCGGCAAATGCATCCACTTTATCCTTAAACTCCGGCAGCGATGAATCGTCGAGCAGGTAAACCTTGTAGTTCGGATAATCCTGTTGCACACAGGACAACACACTTTCCTCTACAAAATCATTGCAGGTAGTATACAAAATGGAAACTTCGGGTTGCGCCGTTGCGGCGGCAGCAACCGTGGCAACAGTACTTTTTTTCGCAAAAATCTTATAAAACCCGGCAAAGGCAACCACACCCAGATTATACATCCCGTACAACCAGGCAAAATCAATGAAGAGGATAAACGTCCACAGCGCAATACTGCTGGGAATATTATACGCCATATCCAACAACATCAACAGGCGCGGCTGAAACCAAAGGATGGCTGAAAACCAGGCCGTAAAAATGGTCAGGTACATGATGGCGCTGGGTGGTGCGGCCATCGTACGCGCTGCTTTGGCAGCTGGTTGGGCTGCCGCAATATTCAGGGTTGAATTTGAGGCGAGTGTTGCCGCAGGCGCGTTATAGGAAGTAACTTTTGAAGAAGACATAGGTTGATTCGTTTACAGCCCGGGAATACACGTCGCGCGCACACCCACCTGGGCACATTTTTCGGATAATGGATCGGAATTGGACAGGAACAGAACCGGGATGCCGGGTTTATTTCTCCAGCCGGATTTTCACCCCGAAGGCCAGGGCAACCAACTCGTCGAACGGCGCCTTTTCCCAACGGGCAGATAATTGCCCCCACAGCAGCTGACTGAACGGCAGGATGGCCGTTGCGTAGCCGCCATAAATGGTTTTGTCGGCTACATCGGGGCCCAGGCCGGCCTGACCCAACAACACCCCGATATTCAATTCGTAGCCGGTAGCAGTGCGCAGTTGATTGTTGAGCATGAAGCGGTTCTCGGGGCCCGGTGCATTTTCCACTTTCGAATAAAAATAGTAGGGCTCCAAAGCATAAAATTTGGACAGCGGTACCCGCACGCTACCGTAGGCGAGCCATTCCGTTTCCATCTTATTGCTTGGCGCGGCAAAGCCTCCGGCCTTCACACTCCATTTTTCGGCTAAAAACCAAACCTGCTCGGTGCTGAACAATTGCTGCGTGACATTGTCGGGCAATAGGCGCGTGCCATACTCGAAGCGGCTTGTAAGGCGCTTGTGCCAGGGCACCACCGCCCCAATGCTGAAGGCCTGGGCATTTTGATTGGTGCGCACCAGGGAAGGCAGGTCCAGCGTCAGGGAGTTGTCAAATTTCAAAAACATGCGCAGCTTCGATGTTACCTGCCCGGTAAGCTGCACGGTCCGGATATTGAATTTTCCGGCATCTGCGGTATTGGAATAGCCTCCCCAAATATCCAGCTCGATCGGCGCCGCCACGCCGTAGGTGTTTTTTAACAGCTCATTTGCGGTCCGATTCGTTGAATCCAGCTTAAGTCCGGAGCGCAAGGCAAGGCGTGCTTTTTTCAATTCATGTTCTTCCAGGTAGGCCTGTGCCAGCGCAATGTAAAATTCGATTTCATCCGGGTACTGTTGTACCAGATTTTCAAAATAATCGATCGCCACTTTGGCGTTGCACTGCCATAGATTGACGTAGCCGAGCCCCTTGCGCGCTTCCACATTGCCGGGTTGTTGGCGCTCCAGCGTCAGAAAAGCATTTTTTGCGGCGGAATAACTTCCACTCCAGGCGAGGGTGTATCCTTTGCCGATCAGCGCAGCCGCATTTTTTGGATCGATGGCCAGCACCGCTTCAAATTTCGGCTGGGCCAGTTTGTATTGCTTGTTCCAGGAGTATACATACCCCAAACCGATCAGGGCATCAATATTATCCGGGTTGTTGGCGAGAGCAGCCTGGTAAATTTTTTCGGCGGCAGCATATTGCCCCGACTCGGCGAGCCGCCCGGCTTCATCCAGGTTTTGCGCGCCGAGCGGCATTGCCAGCCAAATTAAAAACAGGGAGAGTACATTGGTCCGTTTCATGCTTTGCATGTTTAGTATAAAAATTGGGTGCACCGGAAATAACAATTCCACAAGTGCCAATCACAACACAAACATGCAGGTATAAACAGCCTCCGGTAAAATGAAACCGGCCGAACCGGAATATTCAGCTCCCGAGCAAGGGGTAATACACTACTCTACCCTAAGCGCACCCGCACCACATCCACTACCCTGCTCAAGGCCTGGCGCACCACTTCGGTTTCCGGATGCCGCAAAATTATGAAGCCCTCGCCTTCATAATTGCCGGCGGCTTCCTGGCCGATTGCCGGAATTTTAAAGTCGGTGATCAGGTGGCCAACTTCCCGCTGCACCGTTTCCAAACCATGCACCGCCTGTACCCGGCCTTTCCCCTGCCCGCGCAGATACGCTGCGCCCACCGCGTATTTTTGTTGTTGGGGCGTAAATTCGTTGAATATCATAAGCCGCGCCCAGGCGCCAATGGCATCGAAATTAAATGCACGGCTCATCAAGGTTGTGAATTGCGCCCCGGGCGGACGCGCCGCCACCTCGGAAATAGCGAGGCTGCCGTCGGGCCGCCGGAACCACTCCATGTGGCTTATACCGGTGCGCATTCCCAGGCAGTCCAGGGCCTTAAAAGCCGCTTCCCGGATATCGTCGTACACCGGCGCCAGCACCTCGCGTGGCAGAAGCACCTGCCATTGAATCCACGACTCCCGCATGGCCTCCAGCGGATTGGGGTAATAATGCGAAATCGAGTGAAAGACAGGTTTGCCGTCCAGGGAATAGGTGTCAAACGAGTGTTCCGCGCCTGTGACGAACTCTTCCAACAGTGCCGAGGATTCCGGAATTTGCGCCAGCGCCGTTGCCAGTTCATCCGGGCTGCCGACCTGAAAGGTGGAAAGCGAGCCAGCGCCAGCCGGCGGCTTGACTACCAAGGGAAATCCAACCGCTTCCGAAAACCGGATCGCTTCCTTCAGGGTGTGCACTTCCTGTGACCGGGCACAGGGCAGACCGGCTTTCCGGAACAGGTCTTTCATGCGTTGTTTGTCCCGGAAATTTTGTGCTGTTTCCGAATCCATACCCTCCACGCCCAAACGCGCGCGCGTTTGCGCCAAAGGCACCTGCAAGCCTTCCACAGCCGCCAAAAGCCGGTGTATCGGGCCGTTTTCGCGCTGAAGCACATCGGCAGCCGAAGTCAACATATCCGTATCGAAAACATCAGGAACCTGCCGGAACGCCGCCAAACGCATTTGGATCTCGGGCGGCAGCAACATAACGGACTCCTGCGCAACCAATCCAAGCCGAACATCATTCAGGCTGCTCAGGGTATCGATAAAACGTACGGCATTGGACGTAAAATTTGGGCAAACGTACAGTACAAAAGGCATCAGTATAGTCGGATAGAAACGATTGAAAGCCAAAAATGACCGGCCCAAAATACGGCAATGCTATCGTCTGCCCCTTGCTTCACTTTTGTCTTTTGCATTTAATTCTGTTTCATCCACCCCAAACCGAACATTTGTAATAAAAACTTCACCCAACGGGACGCTTCCTTCCAGGCTGTCCGTTTGCCAACCGGAGAACACCCAGCGCCGGGCAACCGGAACACCGCGAGTGAAATTATAATCCTGGTAACGTATCATCTGCGGTGTTTTTGCGGCTTCTATTTTGGAATCGTGGTTGAACGTGGCAACAAAAAATGCAGCCCGGATCAAATGCGATTTCCGGTCGGTAAACACAGCAAACCAATCGTCGGGCGTATCCCCGGTGCCGGGCTCAAAACTAAGGCGCCCTACGGCGCAAACCCGGCCATCGAGCGTACGGTCGGGCAGCGCTTGCCAGCGGGTGCCCGGGTCGCTGAGTTTGTAAGGCAGGCAAGACCAGTAGTGCCAGGCGCGCAAATCAAATCGCGCCTGTGCTGCAGAAATGGTATCACCCGGCGCCGGTTCGAGTCGGACCCGGCGCCCATCCCACCATGCCTGCGTACCCGAGGTATACCGGATGTGTATGGCCGAGCCATCCATGCGTTGGATCAGGCTTGCTTTCAGGCCGTTGCGATTGCTCCACTCCAGGTCAAATGCCAGAGTTTCCTTGCCGGAAATGCTGGCTTTTTGGTGGCCGGTTTCGGTGAGGCGAATGCCTTCGGGCCGATGGTCTTGAGCCGATGTCGCATCTGCCGACGATTTTTCCGGAAAATCCAGTGGGGGATCATCAGCGCAGGCCGTCAGGAACAGCGTAAGTGAAAGCACCAAAAGCAGTTTTAGCATGGCAGTCTATTTTAACAAATAAGCGAGGTTTTACCGGCATTGTTGCCTGGGTAGTCGGGAAGGCAGTGGAATAGTCATTATCGCGACGTAACGCGAACCTCTACCGGCGTGCAATGATTGGTAATATTTGTGGTAACCATTTGGCTTTTAGCATTTCTCCCTTGCGCTTGTACAGGTTCCTCGCTACGCTCGGAATGACAAGGCGTATTAAATAAAACAGGTAGGGGCGGTAAAACCCGGTAAAGCAACATTTCGTCGCCCCTTTCTTTTAGCCCAACCATAATGGGATAGGCTGAGGCCAAAACTGGGGGGCGAGGCAATGTTCCCTTTTTCCAAATCTTTCGCCCCCCGGATTCTTATAAGGTGGTCTTGTCATTCCGAGTGCAGCGAGGAACCTGTCTGCTCGAAAAGGGGAATCCTAAATATAACTTGCCGTTGCACGCCGGTACCGGTTCGCAGTTTATTTAAAAAAACAGCCCCCGGTAGTGTTCAAACTACCGAGGGTGAAAGAAGTTACTCCGGATATTTTAGTTGCGCGAACCGGAGGTTCGCGTTACGTTCACTCGAATACCTTCGGAATGGCTGGTAAACTCCGGTGCATACATGCACTGCAAGGTGGTAATGCCATTGGAAAAATTGCCCACCTGATTTACAAACAGCGGATACTCAAATACGAAAGTGCCCCGCGGCAGGTAGTCGATGAAAAAGTGCGTGGCCAGGTCTTTCGTGCTTTCGTAATACCCCAGGCCGTCCTGCCAGCGGTAACCGCTGAGCACATTGACGGGTTCAAAGCCGCTGGCGCGCATGTCCTTCAGGTGCACGAATTCCATTGGCCGGTCGACGCGCACTTCGATCCGTACCTTCAACTTGTCGCCCGGATGCAGGGTACTTCCTTCCGGAATTGCCGTGAGTTTCGGCCCGGTGGCGGTATTTTCCTCTTTGAACAGTTGTTTCACGATCGTTAGCGGCGTTTTTTTGAACGACTGGATTTTATCCAAATCTTCAAAATACTGCCAGTAAGCGGCGCCCCACACGAGGTTGCTGTTGGGGTTGTCTACCTTTATTGTACTCCAGTCGGATTTGATCTCGGCGCCGTTCCAGCTTTCTTTGAAATATCCGGTTCCGGGTTCGTATTCGCTGGGTTTTAGCGTTTGGTTACCCATTTTAATACCGACCGGTTTGGTATTATTCAGCCAGTTGTCACCGTGCAACAGCAAGGCGTATACGGCTTCGGCGGTAGCTTTGGTGCTTTCCCAGCGGTTGGTTTGTTTGTTTTTTAGCAGCCACACGCGGAGTTCTTCCACGGCTTTGGCGTCTTGTGCCACTTCATCGAACACTTCCACCATCAGGGCCTGGGTTTCGATGGGCAGTTGGTACCAGTACATGCCCCAGTCGAAAGGCCAGTACATGCCGAGTTCTTCTTTCATCAGGGCGCGTTCGCGCAGGCTGGCTGCAATTTTTTGCGCCGCCTCGGTGCGCCCATGCCTGTGCAGCGCAAGGGCCAGCATGCCCTGTTCGTACAGGCTGCGCCCGAGCCAGTATTTCTGGCCTTGAGCCAGGTAGTAGTCCGTGACCTTGTCAACCCGGTCAAGCGGGAAAAAGGAGCGGGTGTACAGGTAGTGCGCGATCATGCCGTCGAGATGATCATCTTCCCACTTGGCCTTTCCGGCTTGCACGGCGCGCTCCAGGTCGTCGTAGCGTTGCTGCACTTCCCTGTCGCAAAACGTCAGGGCGCCGCTCAGCATTTCTGCGCTGCGGTTGTCATTTTGCATGGAAAAGGCGCTCAGTTTGTCCAAATGCCCAAATCCGGCAGCGATATGCTGGGTGATATACCAGCTGGGTTGCCCGCCGGGAAACCAGGACCAGCCGCCGTCGCTGCCCTGCCGTTCGGCCAGGATGGATAATGCGCGTTCCTGCTCGTCGGCCATGCGGTTGAGATCGAACAGCAAGGCAATATTCTGTTTTTGCTGTTCTTCGCTTTGAGCGTCGAGCACCCAGGGGGTTTCTTCGAGCAAAGCGGTTTTGAGTTCCTGGTTTTTACTCAGGTTCGATTTCAACGCATCACTGCCCGATGCTTTCCAACGGTCGTACACCCGCCGCAGATTGGGCAGTTTCTGCGTCACGCTCGATGCCAGGGTGTTGGCATAGAAACGGCTGAAAATTTGTTCGGTGCATTCGTGCGGAAACTCCATCAAATACGGCAGCGCCTGTACGGCATACCAGGCCGGATTGCTGGTAAATTCCAGGGTGTACCGGTGGTTGCGAAGCGTACCTGATTTGCTGTTTTTTAAATTGTCAAAAACAACCGTTTTCGACTGATTACCGCGCACGGTAATGGGCAGCGTTTCGGTCACCAGCATGCGGTTGGTCAACACCGGCAGCGTATTTTCTTCGCCATCGCGGAAGGTTTTTCCGTCGGCAAATACCTGCCAGGTTAGGCCGTTTACTTTTCCTTCAGGGACCGACAAGGTCCAGGAAACCGGCGTCGAACGACCGGGCTCCACGCTGAATTCAACTACCCGGTTGGCAGTTGTTATACCAAACTCGGGTTCTACGGTTTGCATACTCGCCGCATCGTAGAGGTGGAGGTAGGCCGTCCCTGAAATTGTTTCCTGCGACAGGTTGCTGACTTTCGCCGTAAACTCGATCTGGTCGCCTTCACGCATAAAACGCGGTGGATTCGTCAGGATCATCAGGTCCTTTTGGGTCACCACCGTTTTTTCGGAAAGTCCCCATTTCAAATCCGGCGTATGGGCGAATGCCAGCAATTTCCAGCGCGTGAGTGCCTCGTTCATCGTGAATTTCAAGACGACGTTCCCCTCGGCATCCGTGCGCATTTCCGGAAAAAAGAATACCGTTTCGTTCAGGTTTTTCCGCAACGGCGGCGGTGGCGGCGCCTGGCCCGTTTCTTCGCCTGAACCTTCGGGCTGGAAGTTTGCGGCGCCGCTGTCGGCCGAGTCAAAGGCAATATTTTCACCGGCTGCCTCATCCGACATTTTGGCCATTTCCATATCCGGAGCGGCCGCCGGCGCAGCAACGGCTTCACTCAACTCCACGGCGCCGTACCGCATCATATTGCCCCGGTACGGGCTACCGTAGAGCGGGAATCCAAACCACTCCAAAGTCCGGTACCGGCGGTAGGCAGGTTGCGGCGCGCCGGAAACGGGGTTATACCTGTTTTCGCCGTTCTCCATGCGAAAACCGCTGGGTGCAAAATATACCGTTGGATAGCGGCCGGGGAAACGCAGGCCTTGCCATTGGTGCGGAACGAACTGGTCGAGCGACGCGTCATACATGGCTGTCACCAGTTCGGCAGCCACTTTTTCCTTTTGAGGCCCGCTAATTTTTAACCGCCATTCCTCCTTGTCTCCGGGCGCCAGTTTATCGCGGAAGGTTTCATAAGTGACCGTCAGGGCTTTGTTGGACCAGGGTACCGCGATGAAAGTCCGGTTGATGAGGTACACCCGGTTGTCCAGCACGGCAAATGCAGAAGTGGCAATACCGCCGCGGTCGGTTTCACGCACCGGCAAATCGACCGATTGAGCGCCGGCAACAGCCAGCCAGCGCGGTTGTTGCGCAACGCCCTCCCGCTCTTCCACAAACAGGAACTGCAAGCGTTCGGCCTTTCCACCAAACCAGATACGGGCTGTTTCGCCCGGTTCATAGCTGTTTTTTTCGAGTATGGCGTCAGGCTCAGCAAATTGGGTACTCCGGTTTTGCGTGCTCCACACCCGCACGATCTTTTTTATTTCTATGGCTTCGCCAAACGGGTCTTGGGTTTGCAGCGTAATTTGGTAATACCCGGTTGTCATTTGCCCGGCGTGGAGATCGACTTTTTTGGCTTCAGCCGAATTAAAACGCACCGTACGGCTGAAATCGGGTTTGTCCCATTTTTCCGGGTTGTCTTCGCCGTTCCAGGCGTAGTTGGGAAAATTGCGGC
The DNA here is from genome assembly GCA_016716135.1 of Lewinellaceae bacterium. Classification (GTDB taxonomy): domain Bacteria; phylum Bacteroidota; class Bacteroidia; order Chitinophagales; family Saprospiraceae; genus M3007. Next base: position 282,517 of record JADJWX010000009.1, read on the forward strand.
GGAAATCCGTTTCCGGCAGCGTCCATACATCGGGTGTTTCCCAGTAGCGTTTCACAAACAGCTGTTTGGGTTCCACAAGGGCCTGAATTTCAATGGTGCCCGTAGCCGCCTGAAACTGGCCGGCGGTGTTGGTTGTGGTCAGGGAAATGTTGCGCAGGCTGTCCAGTTCAATTTCCTGTGGCAAATTCAAATCGACATTGAGCGCCACGTAACCTGCCGTCACCCCGGTCTCCGCGCTGCGGGTTTCTCCGGTAATGTCCGTCACATCGACCATCACCTGGTAATCGAACATGGGCTGGTCTTTTTTGGGGATACTGCGGTCAGGCAAGGCCGTGAATTGCAGCTCAAAACTGCCGTCGGCCGCTGTGGTAGCCGTGCCATTGGCAATTTCCATAGACGTTGTTGGGAAGGGGCGTTTCCAGCTGTACCAGTCCCACCAGGGGAAGCGCGCCTGCCGCACCACGCGGTACCGCACCTCGGCCCCGTCGACACTGTTGCCGGCGTAGTTTTTGGCTTCTCCCCGAAGGGTAACCAGATCGTTGACACGGTACGCGCCTTCGAGGGGTTTGAACGTCACTTCAAAGCGGGGACGTTTGTACTCTTCCACATTGAACCAGGCTTGACCCTCGGCCTCATCTATTTCGATATGCATTTGGCCGGTGAGGCCGGATGCCGGGGCCTGAAATGCGCCGTTGAAGGTGCCAAATTCGTTGGTGCGCAGTTTAAGTTCGCCTTTCTCCTGGTAGTTCACGTCGTACAACTGCACCGTAACAGGCGTGCCGGGTACTATTTTGGAAAATCATTTTCATCGCGTTGCAGCAAAATACCCTTGAAATAGACCGTCTGACCCGGGCGGTACAAGGCGCGATCGGTAAAAAACTGGACCTCGCGGGGGCGGTCTGGAATGCTGGTAGTTCTGAAATCGCGGTACGATTGATCCAGCCACAGGGTATCTGTTTTCCGACTAAGCCGAACGGAATATCCCCGCCGGTTATCAATACCGGGCTGGAGCAGGCCTTCCTGGTCGCTTTGTTGTTGTTTGATGAGTTGGCGCACATTGCGGCGCTGGCCGGATTCCCAGCGGGTTTCAAAAAAATCGGCCTGCACCCCGGCGAGCGGCGCCCCGGAAGCGCGATCAGCCACTGCAAAACGCTGTTTGCCGTTTTGCGGAAAGGCTATTCCGGCCAGCTGCGAAAAGTCGGCCGGCGCGAAACTGACAACAGCGTCGTTCGCATCAAAGGCCGGGGAGGAAGAAACCAACACGAAGTAGCTGCCCGCAGGCAAAGCGTCGAGGCTGAGTTCGGTGCGGTGCATGCGGTAGTCGCCGGGATTGTTGATCGCCCAGCGTTTTTGTTGTACTGTTTTTTGGCCGTTGAGCCATTCAAGGCGATTCTCCCAGTTTACCTGCGCAAACTGGTCGGGGTCGTTAGGCACCTGCACAACTTTCACCCATACTGCCGACAAGTTTTTGTAGGAAACTGAAAACAGGGCGGATTTGCCGGGCAGGTTTACTTGTTCCACCTCGATGTTTAGCGCCGGCAGGCGGATGTCATGCAACAATGCCGCACACTGGCGGGCGCCGAAGGTATTCGGGTGGCGTTTGATCGCATCCGCACATTCAGCCTCGGCCTGTTTCAACAAATCGCCTTTTGATTCGGGAAGTTGTTGATCCTGCTCAATCCAGGCTTGCGCCAGCAGATGCACGATCTCGGCATCGGACGGGTGGTTGTAGTAGGTCTTGTGAAGCACGGCGAGTGCCTGCCGGTACAGTTCGTCTTTATTTTCTAAAACGGCGCTGTTTTTTACAAACAAAAGGCGTTTCAAATCGGCGTCGATCAGGGCTGCCTCCCGGTTTTGGGCCAGATGGGTAGCCAGTACCCGCTGGAACAGTTGGATGGCCAGCCATTTACCTGAACTGGAGTCCCGGGTTTCAAACTTAAATTTTACAAAATCCGGCGCCGGCGCGAATGCTTCCGGTTGGTCCAGGTAAAATTTGTAAGCCGGCTCGGTGAGGTAGCTTTGCTCGTTGGAAAAATGATCCAGGACATTTTGGGCCAGCAGATCAAAAAGCGTAGGCCGGACCGGCTCGTTGCCCACTGAATCCAGTTGGCCGGGCCTGGAAATCGCGCTGACATAGTCGACCGGTGTGGCCAGCAAAATTTGCTCTTGCTGCACCGAAGCCTGAAGGTGCAGCAACGCCTGTTTTTCAATCTGTTCCGCCGACCAGGTCAGTATGTCGCCACCTTCACCATCGGGGATGGCTGTGCGTTCCTGGATGCGCCAGCGCTGGTTTTGCAGGTAGGTGCGGTAAAGTTGCCCCAACAAGTTGTGCAAAATGGACTTTTCGGGTTCCGGTGCTGCTTTTACTTCAGTTTCAAACTGTTGGACGGCCTTCACAAAGCCGTCCTCTTCCAGCATGGTCGTGTATTTCCCCCGGAAAAGCAGTGTTTTTATGGACTGCGGTCCATTGCCGTCGGCTTTTGCCCGGCGGTAGAGCGCTTCGGTTTGTTCGAGTGCCGATTTGAACAGCCCCTGTTTTTCCAGGCTGTCAATTTTTTCCAGGCTTCGGCATAATCGCCGGGTGGGTACTCGTCGGGTTTAGGCATATCGGTTGTGGTATCGGGTGGCATATCGGGCGAGGTGGCTGGCCGGCGGGCATACCTGCAAAATACAAACGTGCCGGCTAACAGGAGAAGAACTAAGACAAAGGTTGAACGCTGGTGGATCATAACATTAAATTGGTTAAGGGCTAAAACAGCCGGTATGTGGGATGTTTTTCCGGAAAAAATTACACAAAACAGGTTTTGAGTGCGGATTGCGGATTACGGAGTGCGGATTGGTTCACCATTGCAGGTGGTTGGAGTTTGGTGCTTAGGTTTGGCTGGTCCGGGGGTCGAGTGAGGAGGTGACTAGCAGTCACCTCCTCTCTACCAACAACGTACTCCGCACTCCGTAATCCGTAATCCGTAATCGCTAGCCGAACATCGCCTTATCAAACCGGCGGGCCACTTCCGGCCAGTTGATCACTTTGAAAAACGTGTCGATATAATCGCCACGTTTGTTCTGGTGTTTGAGATAATAGGCGTGTTCCCAAACGTCGAGGCCGAGAATGGGCGTGCCGGGCCGGTCGACGATTTGGAGCATCATCGGGTTGTCCTGATTGGGCGTAGTGCTGATAAACAGGCCTTTGTCTTTGCCTACACACAGCCAGGCCCATCCGGAGCCGAAAACGGAAGATGCCGCTTTGGAAAATTCGGTTTTCATACTGTCAAACGACCCGAAGGATGCATTGATAGACGCGGCAAGTTGGCCGGTGGGTGCAGCGCTTCCGCCGGGCGTCATAATTTCCCAGAACAAGGAGTGGTTCCAGTGGCCGCCGGCATTGTTGCGCACGTTTTTTTCCGAGTCGGCAGCAGTTACCCGGGCGATAATATCGTCGAGTTCGTAGGTGGCGTACACGGTGTCGGCAACTGCCGTGTTCAATTTATTGACATAGCCCTGGTGGTGTTTCCCGTGGTGAATTTCCATGGTCATTTTATCGATATTCGGCTCCAGGGCAGCGGTGGCGTACGGCAGCGGCGGCAACGAAAAGGGCTCTGTACGGCGGAGTTTTGGCGGGGGGATGGTTGCTCCGACAGCACTTGCTTTTGCGGTTTTATCACCTGGTTTGCACGCCTTGATCAGCGGGGATACTGCTGCGCCGATGGTTAGCAGAAGACCGGTTTTCAGAAATGTACGTTTTTCCATTTTTTAATATTGTTTGTAAACGAATGATGGCAAATTAAAGGATATTCCAGGATGAAACGCTTTGCTCCAATCGACTATTTCGAAGTGCCGGGCATTTGATGCCGGATAAAATTATTCTGACCGTGCAAAACCCGTTTTCTGTAAACAATCGCAGCAAAAAGTCATTATACCTGGAAAAAACAAAGCGCTCACGGTTTTAAGCCCTACTTTTGCCGCAAAGCCGCAAAGGCGCCAAAAGCGATGGATCAAAAACGAGAAGATAAGGAAAATTTACCGGTCCGGGAAGCCAGCAGCGTTCCCGAAGCCGATGCCGAAAGCGAACCGGTGGAGGAGCAGTCTGACCTGGAAAATAACGACAGCGATGAGGAAAGTGCCAACGACGACTGGTATGAAGAGCAGGAATTTGTAGCCGATCCGAAACAAACCCAAATCCGGCTGGATAAATTCCTGATCGACCGGTTGCGCAACCGCTCCCGCAGCAAAGTCCAGAACGCAATCAAAGCCGGTTCTGTAAAGGTGGACAACCAGGAGGTTAAGCCAAATTACAAGGTCAAACCCGGGAATCACATCAGTATAGTTTTGCCCAAAAGCCTGGAATCGGTCCATGGCGTCACGCCACAGGATATTCCCCTCGATATAATTTACGAAGACACGGATGTCATGGTGGTCAACAAACCGTACAAAATGGCGGTGCATCCCGGCGTCGGTATACCCAACGGCACCCTGGTTAATGCCGTGGCCTGGCACTTGCGCGAACAACTGGATGAGCTCCCGGTCAAAGACGGTAACGACCCCGACCGTGCCGGCATCGTGCACCGGATCGACAAAGACACCACCGGCCTGATGGTGGTGGCCAAAAAAGAATTTGCGATGGCCCACCTCGCCAACCAGTTTTTTAACCACACCATCGAGCGCCGGTACTGGGCCCTGGTTTGGGGCGATTTGGCGGAAGACTCCGGCACGGTAGTCGGCAACATCGGGCGCAACCCGAACGATCGCAAATTGTTTATGGTGTTCCCGGACGGCGAAGACGGTAAATATGCCGTAACGCACTGGCGGGTACTGGAACGTTTTTACTATGTCACCCTCATCGAATGCCAACTGGAAACAGGACGCACCCACCAGATCCGGGTGCATATGAAATCCATCGGGCACACCCTGTTCGGCGACCCGCGCTACGGCGGCAACCAAATTTTGAAAGGAACACTGTATTCAAAATACAAACAATTTGCTGAAAAATTGCTGACCATCCTCCCGAGGCAGGCGCTGCATGCCAAAGTTTTGGGATTCGAACACCCGCGCACCGGTGAACACGTCCGCTTTGAATCCGACTTGCCGCAGGATATGCAATCCGTAATAAACAAATGGCGCGCCTATGTGCATGCGCGCAAACAACTGTTGTAAGTATGGATCAGTCGCATCCCGTCATTAAACATACGTTTCTGGATACGCTACTCCGCCCAAAACGAATCGTATTCATTGTCAACCCCAAGGCGGGTACCAATCTCCAAAAACACATCCGCGGCAGTGTCGAAAAGCACCTCGATCACCGCAGTTTCACCTATGGAATCTGGCATACCGAAAAACCCGGACACGCCGCCGAACTGGCCCGGAAAGCCCAGGCCGAAGGCTACGATATTGTGGTGGCGGTTGGCGGCGACGGCTCCATCAATGAGGTGGCATCCGTGCTGCTGCACAGCGATACTGTGCTGGGCATGATCCCGGCAGGCTCCGGAAACGGCTTGGCCATGCACCTGGGCTATGGGCGCGATATCGACAAAGCCATTCAAAAACTAAACACCGCTACCGTCAAAACGATCGACTGCGGCAGCCTGAACGGGCGCACCTTTGTCAACCTTGCCGGCATTGGGTTCGACGGGTTTGTTGCCAAACAAATGAAAGGCAGCAACTGGCGGGGCTTTTTGCCCTATTTTATCAAATCGTTGAAAGCCGGGCTGACCTACACGCCGCGTAATTGTACCATCGAAACCGAATCGCAAACGATCACAAAAAAATGTTTTGTCATTACCGTGGCTAACGGGCCGATGTACGGCTACAGTTTCCAAATTGCCCCGGATGCGCAGCTGGACGACGGCCTGTTTTCTGTAGTGCTCTTTAAAGATGTGCCGCGCTGGCAGTACTTTGCCGCCATCCCCTCAAGCCTGAAGGGTAAGATTTACGATGCCGGATTTGTGGAGCACTTCTCCGCCAAACGGGTGAAAGTTGCCAGCGAAGGCCGGAATTTTGTGCATATCGACGGGGAAAGTATCGAGCTGAGCGGCGACCTGGAATTTGAGATGGTACCGATGGCGCTGAAGATTCTGGTGCCACGCTCCTGACCTGACAGGTTTTTAAAAAACACTAACATTCATGGCAAAAAATAAATACACCGACCTGGGCAGTTTCGTTTATTCCACCAACCCGGATTACAAACCGCCCCTGTCCGACGAACCGGAAGACATGAACCTGCCCAATAATCAGCAAGCCCTGCGCGTTTGGCTCGAACGCGGCAAAGGCGGCAAGGAAGCCACCGTGGTCAAAGGCTACGTGGGCAGTGCCGACAAACTCGCCGAATTGGCCAAACTGTTAAAATCCAAATGCGCGGCAGGCGGCAACGCCAAAGACGGCATCATCATCGTTCAGGGAAATCACCGGGACAAGGTGCTGAAAATCTTGCTTGACCTGGGATATTCAAACACAAAAAAGGCAGGCGGCTAAACAGCTGTTTGCCAGGTTTAACCGACAGCAAATTATGAAAATCAGGCGCCAATCAACCCTGGCCGTTTATTTGCTGGCTGCATGCAGCCTGCTCTTTGTTTTTTGCAATCCGCCCAAACGCACCGGCGTTGTGACGCCCAACCAACGGCCTTCCACGACCCGGCCAACACCAGCCCCCGGCGCCAGTCCGATGGATACCCTGCGCTGGACGCCGGCCACAACGCCAGCGCCACCCATTGGCAATGCTCCGGCCAGCGGACAGCCTTACTTCGGGCAGCAATACAGCCTCGCCATTCTTTTGCCATTTCTGACCGACCAGGCCGATTCGGATGCCCGCCTGGTGCCTGAAAAGAGTAGCCTGGCCCTCCAGTTTTACGGTGGCGCCAGCCTGGCCCTGAAAAAACTTGCTTCGGAGGAAGGGCTGAACCTCACCGTCGACGTACTGGACACCCGGGTGAGCGATGCGGATTTCCAACGGTTGTTCAGCAACCCCAGGCTCGGAAAAGCACAGGTAATCATCGGCCCGGTTCGCTCCAGCCATGTCGGCCTGCTGGCTGCGCGGATCAAACAAACCCGGCAGATACTGGTGTCGCCCGAAAGCCCGAATATGGACCTGACCAGCCAAAACCCGGATTTCGTGCAGATCAATCCATCGCTGCGGGCGCATTGTGCCGCCATTGCCCGGTATGTGCTCCAGCGCAACAGCCCCGAGGCGATCACCCTGGTCAGCAAACAACGCGAAGCCGACCGCCTGCCATTCTTCCAGCAGGCCAACCGCACCGGCAACAAGCCCTTTGCCGAGTTGATCGTGCCCGACGACCTGACGAGTTTTGACAAAATTGATTTGCGCCCTTATTTCCAGCCGGGCCGCAAATCGGTGTTTATTCTCCCAACCTGGGCTTCGCAGAGTTTTGTGATGGCATTTTTACAAAAATTGCGCGCCTCGAAAGGCTCCGCCAGTGTGGAAGTATACGGCATGCCGCAATGGAAAAGTTTTACCAACATCGAACCGGAATATTTTGACGAGCTAAATGTGCACATTTCGTCGGCCTACTATGTCGATCGCAACTCCGACGAAGCCCGCGCGTTCCGGCAACTGTTTTATGACACCTATGGCACCATTCCCGGTGAAGATGCCTACAACGGCTATGATGTTGCGCTTTTTACCGGACGGATGCTGAAACGCTATGGCCTGAGTTTCCCGCAGCAATTGGCGGCCACCGAGCCGTTTGACGGCATGCACACCCGCTTTCAGTTTGCGAAAGTGTACACTACCCCACCCGACCCGCTTGCCGGCAACGCCAACGATCTGTCGAGTCAATACGACTATCTCGAAAACATATTTGTGCACATCCTGAAATACCAGAATTATCAGTTTTTGCCGGTAAACTAAACCGATATTCAAACGTTAAGCAAATGTTTAAAAACAAAGTTTAAAACTCCTGAACAAAGCCGCTTTTCGTTTGTAATTTTGATCGGTCAAAACATAATTCAATGGCAAAAACACCGGCTAATACCGAAGAAAAAATAAAGGACGCCGCGCACCAGCTTTTTTTGGAAAAAGGATTTGGCGGCACCACCACCCGCGACATTGCAAAATGTGCCAATACCAATATTGCCCTGGTTAATTACTATTTCCGCAGCAAGGAAAATTTGTTCCGGGAAGTATTCCAGGAAGGTTTTGCCAATACATTTCTGCCCGTTGCTAAAATCCTGAACGACGATTTCCCGCTGGAAGTCAAGATCTACAAATTTGTGGACCACATGACGGAACTGCTCAAAAGCGACCCGATGATGCCGCTTTTTGTGCTCAGCGAAATGCGCAGCGGCCAGTCGCAGATGTGCGAGATCATGCTTAAATCGGGTGCCATGGATTCCAACGGCTTCCAACTCCAACTGGATTGCGAAGCCGATGCGGGGAAAATCCGCGAGGCCGACGCCCTGCAGGTCGAAACCAGCCTGATGGCCATGGTGCTTTTCCCATTTCTCAGCATGAATATCCTGAAAATGAAACACCAGATGGACGATACGGCATTCGACGAATTTGTAGATGCCCGAAAAAAAGTTATCCCCGAAATCATTCTCTCCTACCTGCGGCTGCCATAATTCAAGGCCGTTTTGCGACCGTTCAAGGTTCGGATTCAACTAGCCAGGGGAAAGCCCCGGGCTCTTCCCTGCAGCGCCCGGATATTTGAACCGGCAACAAGGACATCAGTCGGAACTAAAAAAATGTTAAAGTTTAGAAATCCGAAAAATCCGTTTTCCCGTATTTGTCCATACGGAAATGCCCTACCGCAAAGGATCAGTGCCGTTCGTCGATAAATCCGGCATGAAAGTCCGAACCGGCATTGAACAAGTGTTTAAAACTTTCGTTTCAGGGCTTGTAGAATACCGGGTAAAACCCACAACTTTGTGTCACCTTTTCTCTTTTGCAATCGTCCTATTGCATTTAATCCCGAAGCAAAAACAAATCCATTCACTCGTAGATGTATAGCAAGATGAGTACTCCAGGCGAAGTTCCTTATCGAAAATCAATCAGGCTCCCGTTCATAGTCGGAATATTCCTGTTCATAACCGGCAGCCTGTTTGCCCAAAAGCTAACCACCGCAAGCGGCCGCGTGCTGGACGGGCTGAGCGGTGAAGCGCTTCCGTTTGCCACTGTGCAGTTTGAAGGCACCAGCATGGGTACCACCACCGATCTGGACGGCCATTTCAAGGTAACTATTGAGGAGCCGGTAAAACGCCTGAAGGTTACTTATATGGGGTATCAAACCGTTTTCGTAGACCTCCGGAACGGCCAGGCAAATTCTGGTCTGACAGTGTACATGCAAGAGGCCACCAACAACCTGAAGGAGGTGGTCATCAAAAATGAAAAATACCGCAACAAGAACAACCCTGCCGTCGAACTTATCCGGGCCGTTATCGCGCACAAGGATCTCAACCGCCGCGAAGGGCTCGACTATTTCAGCTTTGAGCAGTACGAAAAAGTAGAATTTGCCCTGAACAATGTGGATGAAAAAATGCGCAACGGCTTCCTGTTCCGCAAAGCCCAGTTTTTGTTCGACAATGCCGATACCAGTAAAAACGGCGTAGTCAGCCTGCCGTTCTACCTCTACGAGCGGCTGGCCGACGTGTATTACCGCAAAGACCCGCGCGCCGAAAAAACCCTCATCAAAGGCGAACACAGCACCACCTTCCCCATTCCGTTCATGGATGAACAGGGCGTGGCCAGCTACGTGCAGAACATGTACCAGCACGTCGACATTTACGACAATACCATTAGCCTGGCTACGGTGGAATTCGTCAGCCCGCTCTCCCCCATCGCGCCGAATATCTATCGTTTTTATATTCAGGACACCACTCAATTGAAAGACGCCACGGTGGTGCGCTTGTACTTCGCGCCACGCAACAAGGGCGATCTGGCCTTTGAAGGAAACATGTGGGTGGCCCTCGACGGTAGTTATGCCGTGCGCAAGATCGAACTGGGCGTGCCCCACAACATCAACCTCAACTGGGTCAGCGACCTCGTAGTGGAACAACAATTCGACTGGGTGGAATCCGAAGATGCCGTACTCGGCGCTACCCGCCGGTTGATGCTCGACCAGGACGTGGTGGTGATGAACTTCGGGGTAACCAAAGACACCGCCAGCCGCGGACTGATCGGCCGAAAAACCACCAGCTACCGCGCCTACAGCCTGAACCAACCGATTTCCGAGCAAGTTCTCAAGTTCAGCGGCAACACCCGCTACCTGGACAATGCCACGGAAAAATCCGAAAACTTCTGGGCCAGCAACCGGCACGTCGCGCTCAACGAACGCGAGCTGGGCATCCAGAAAACCATGGACACGCTGAACAATTTCAAGCCGTTCAAACGCATCATGACCGTCGGGCGCATCTTGTTCGAAGGGTACCACGGCGTCGGCGGCGTGGATATCGGCCCGGTGAATACATTTTACAGCTTCAACCCTGTGGAAGGATTCCGCGGTCGTTTTGGCGGACGCACCAACCTGAAATTTTCGCGCGACCTGATGCTGGAGGGCTACGCGGCCTACGGCACCAAAGATCAACGCTGGAAAGGCTACTTCGGCGCAACCTATTCGTTCAACAACGGCCCGGTGCGGCGCTTCCCGCTCAACCAGGTGCGCATGTGGTTCCAGGATGACATCCAGATTCCCGGCCTTGACCTCCAATTCATCCAGGAAGACAACTTTTTTCTCTCTTTCAAGCGCGGCGTAAACGACAAAATGATTC
>JADJWX010000010.1 GCA_016716135.1 Lewinellaceae bacterium
CGAGCGCTTTCGGGTCGGCGCCTTCGTGCAAACGGATATAGGTGTAGTACAGGTTGTTGCCGGCCCATTCCGGCAGTGCGTAAAACCGCTGTCCGGAGGCTGTGCTTTGGCTGTTCAGGTAAAGGTTCCCGTCTATATGCGAACGGTAGGTGTCGGGATCAATGACGCCGGTGACCTTAAAATCGTAGGCGCCAAAGGGATCGCTGAGTTGAATGGTCTGATGCAAAGGATCGGCATTGCCGAATATTTTTTGTGCCAACGGTGTTGTGAGTACCACGGTGTTGGGTTCGTCCAATGCATGTTGGGGATCGCCCTGCACAAAATCAAACCGGAGCAACCGGAAAAATGTGCTGTCGACGAGGTGCCCCTTTTGTTCGAAATACGATTTATCCCGGTACTTGATCAAATACTTGTCGACCAGCGGCGCATTGAACAGGCGCGCTGCCGCTTCCACTTCAGGGTAATCCTGGAGCAGCGTCCAGGCGAGCGGTGAAGGGCTTACGGCGCCATCTGTTGATTCATCTCCAACACTGAAGCTGGTACCCACACGGTACAGGTCGCCCAACCGCGGATGTTGTTGATCATAGCGCAATTCATCCCGCAGGTGCTGCACAATCAACAAACAGGCAGCAATACCGACCGCCAGTCCCAGGATATTCATTATGGAATAACCCTTGAACCGCAGGAAGTTGCGCAGCGCAAGTTTCAGGTAATTTTTAAACATAAGGCCGCGAATTCAGAAATTAGGAATGCAATGGTTTACAACACCAGCCCGCCGGCAACCAGAACCATCCGCCCGCCCGGCTGTGAAACCCGTGCGCCGAACCGGTCCTGCTCAGCATTCTCCCGGACGCCGGTATTCCCCTTGGCGCCGTTAAGCGACTGAAGAAAAATATCCGTGCAACCGGAAGGATGCGGCGTCTTTTTAGCCACTTCCCGAATTGCCTCCTGCACCTGGTTTTTTTGCTCGGTATCTTCCAGCCGGATGAAGGTTTCGGCCAGTTGGGCAGTCCAGTTGTTCAAAAACGGAAAGGCGTGCAAGCCACCGTCTGCATGGGTCGAAGCCCAGGAGGCCAGCACATCAAACTGGATGGCGACATGGCTGCCCGGATGCTCCACCACCGCAGCCACGGTATAGGTTTTGCCACCCAAACCCATCAGCGTTTTCCCGACGGGGTTGACCGGGCCAAACAGTTTTTTGGCATACCGGTCGGTCAACACCAATTGTCCGGGTTTGTCCAATGCAGATTTTTCATTGCCGTAAACAACGTTCAGTTTGAAAAGCTGGACAATGGCCGGATCGCCAAATGCCCATTTCTCAGTGGGTTCCAGCTGATCAAAATTGGTCACCGCTACCTGCTCCGGCCACTTCATAAAACGGGCTGTTTGCACAATGGCGCCCGGCAATTGGCGGCTCAACTCCGGGGCCAGCAAGCCCGCTGTTTTTACCGATTGGGTCCGCGTTCCGTCGGCGGCCGTGATCCATTTGCAGACCCGGAAAACGCCGTCCGGTTGCTTTTGTGCGGCTTCATCTTTTTGCATAAACGCGGAGGCGATAAAAACAAAAATCAGACCCGTTAGCAGGCTGCTGAAGGTGAGTATGGCTTGTTGATATTGCCGGAAAAAAGTTTGTTGGATCGGTGTTGAATTGCGGCGGTTCATAGCGTAATTTTTGGCCCGTTTGCTGCCGGACGGTTAATTGTTTAGTTGTTGCCTGGTAAGCACCAAGGACTATGCCAGCGCCATAAGTCGCTTTTTTACAATGTTTTACAAAAAACCATACAGATAAAAACTGTTCGAAAATGAACACCCTGTGTTCGAAAATGAGGCAATTGGGTTGATGAAACTGCATCCGATAAATTCTTACAAACTCTCGTATTTTAGGCCGCATGAAACAATACGATTTTCTGGTGGTCGGCGCCGGTATTTTTGGCATTACCGCAGCAATTGAATTGCAGAAACGCGGGCATCAGACGGCTGTGTTAAACCCGGATACGATTCCGCATCCGATGGCTGCTTCGACCGATATCAGCAAGGTGGTACGCATGGAATACGGCGCCGACTTCGAGTACATGGAGATGGTGGATGCGGCTATTGATGGCTGGCATGCCTGGAACGACTTTTTTGAGGACAAACTGTACCATGAAACCGGCTTTTTGATGCTTTGCAAACAAAACGCTTCCGACGATCCGGAATCGTTTGAAGGCGCCAGTACGCGGAACCTGATCCGCCTGGGTTATCAACCGGAGCGACTGTCCCGGCAAGACCTGGAGCGCCGCTTCCCGGCCTTTGCCGCTGCGGCCTATACCGATGCCATTTTTAACCCCCGGGCAGGCTACGCCGAGTCGGGTAGGGTAGTGCAACGGCTGACGGACTATGCGCGGCAGTTGGGTGTTGAAGTTTGGCAGCAACAAACCGTAAGACTTTTTGAAAAAACCAACGGCCGGGTGACGGCGGTGCAAACCCGCGAAGGTGCCCGTTTTGCCGCAGGCGCTGTTCTCTTGTGTGCCGGAGCATATACCCCGTACCTCTTGCCGGAATTAAAACCGGCCCTGCGGGCGACCGGGCATCCGGTATTTCATTTGCAGCCCGACCGCCCGGAATTGTTCCGCGCTCCCGGGTTTTCGGTGTTTACCTCAGATATTTCCCATACCGGCTGGTACGGGTTTCCGCTGCATCCGGCTGAAAATGTGGTGAAAATTGCCAACCACGGCGTCGGTATCGAACTGGACCCGGAGCACGACGAGCGGGTGGTCGGTGCCGATGATGTAGCTGCACTGCGGACCTTCCTGGCGGAACATATCCCGGCGCTGGCAAATGACCCGGTGGTGTTCACCCGGCGCTGCCTGTACAGCGATACCCGCGACGGGCATTTTTGGATCGATCGGCATCCGGAACTGGAGAACCTGATCGTAGCCGCCGGCGGGAGCGGGCATGGCTTTAAAATGGCGCCGGTTTTAGGCGCAATGATCGCCGATGTGGCTACCGGCGGTGCCCATAAATGGTCGGACCGCTACCGGTGGCGGCAATTCGATGCAGCCACCCGGCAAGTAGAAGAAGCCCGTTTTAAAGCCGGTTAGCAAGGTGTCAGGGTTGTTGCACCAGCCGGCGCTGTTCAGACCATTCCTGCTTTTTTACAAAAATGATCGGGATGAACTCTTCGGTCGGCTCCCCGATGAAATACAACATCCAGTCCTGGTCATAATCCGTCAGGATACTTCGAACGCACTCCACACGGCTGACCTTTGGAATATCGCAGTCGGACCAGTAGAACAACTCCACCCGGTAGTGGATTTGTTGCTGCTTGCCATTGATTTTCATGTCAATTTCGATTTCCTGTTTACCGGGGCCGGAAGGGATCGGAATGGCGATGTGTGGCATGATGAACGTTGGTTTGAGATTTACGAATGCCGGGTTTACCCTTGTGCTAAAAAACCGGGCAAATCGCAGTTCGCAAATCGAAATTTGCAATACAATGTGCGATACACAAGTTGTGCCGAACTTTTTTTTAACTGATTTTCAGCACTTTAGTCTGTTCGCTGGATTCAGGCCCTGTCCGCATCCGAACAGCGCTGTACGAATCCGGACGGCGTTTTTTTCTACCGGAACAGTTCCAGTGAAGTGCGCAAGGTTTGCAGGATACCCCAAAGCAGCGGGATGCCGACAAAGGCCCAGGAAAGCCAGAGGCGCAGCCGGGTTCGGTTCGGTTTAGTCATGGTAGTGATATTTTTCCGGTACGGGGCGGATGCTGATGTTGCACAAAAAACCGATCAGCAACAGTCCGGCCATGATGTACATGGTGGTGGAGTAGGCATTGGCGGCGGGCATTTGCATGCTTTCGATCTGGTAGGCACGCAGGTTGTTAACCAATTGCGGACCCAACAATGCCGCCACGGACCAGGCCAGCAGCAAACGCCCGTGAATGGCGCCTACTTCCATGGTGCCGAACATGTCGCGCAAATATGCCGGGATGGTTGCAAAGCCGCCGCCATACATGCTCATGATCACACAAAAAGCGGCAACAAAGCCGACGATATTTCCCAGTTGACCGGTAAGCGGAACGACAAAATACAAGGCTGCGCCCAAAAGGAAAAAGACGGAATAGGTGTGCTTGCGGCCGATCTTGTCCGACAAGGAGGACCAGAAAAAACGTCCCAACATGTTGAACAAACTCAACAGGCCCACAAAACCGCCGGCTGCCGCCACGGAAACGGCGCGCGCAGCGCCCACTACTTTTTCAGAAAACATTTCCTGGATCATCACGGAAGCCTGCCCAAGCACCCCGATGCCTGCCGTAACATTCAGCATAAGGACGGCAAACAGCAGGTAAAACTGCGGCGTGCGCACGGCCGTATTGGCATCCACATCCGCACCGGCGGGTTTGCGATTTTTGGCCAGGATAACCTTGTCCGGCGCCCAGTCTTTGGGCGGAATCCGGACGGTGAGCACGCCAAAAAGCATGAATAGAAAATACAGACCGCCCATGACCAGAAACGTTTCGGCAACGCCGGTCGAATGCGCCGTTTTAAAACTGTTCATCAGCGCAATAGACAGGGGCGCAGCCACCATAGCCCCGCCGCCAAAGCCCATGATCGCCATTCCGGTAGCCATGCCCGGCCGGTCGGGGAACCACTTGATCAGCGTCGACACCGGCGAAATATAGCCCAGCCCAAGCCCGATACCTCCCAGTACACCGTGCCCCAGGTACAGCAGCCAAATCTGGTGCGTCCACACGCCAAGTGCCGACACAAAAAAGCCTCCGGCAAAACACAGGGCCGAGGTAAGCATGGCCCGCCGCGGCCCGACGCGCTCCAGCCATTTGCCGAACAATGCCGCCGATGCGCCCAGACAAAACAAGGCAATGGAAAAAATATGGCCAATCTCTACCAGCGACCAGTCTCCAGGCACAGATTGTGAAATGCCAAGCAGCTGGGTCAGCGGCTTGTTAAACACGCTGTAGGCATAGATCTGCCCGATGCACAAGTGAATGGCCAACGCAGCCGGGGGCACCAGCCAGCGGTTGAATCCCGGCGGTGCAACGGTGTTCGATTTATCGAGAAATGCAGCAAAAGACATGACGGGCAAGCTGTGGTTTGTGCCGTCAAAGTAGAAATAAAATAGCGAATTAGTTTTCTTACCCGTCGGGCGGCCGGGAGCCGGCCGACGGGGTCCGTGGTCGGCCGGCTCCCAGCCGCCCGACCACTATGCTAACACCCCAAAGCGGGATTGTCAAAAAGAGCATAAAACGCCGCGGTGAAAAATTTGGAGCGTTTCGCCCATTCACGCAGTGATACACTATTCCGACCGCAGGCTATCTACCGGATTGGCCAGTGCCGCCTTGATGCTTTGCAAACTCAGGGTCACAAAAGCCACCACCACTACGGCCAAACCTGCGGCCACAAACACCCACCAGGGCATATCGATCCGGTAAATAAATTCGTCGAGCCAGCGGTCCATGTAATACCAGGTCAGGGGCGTGGCTACCAGCATTGCCAGTAGGATCAGCCGGATATAATCCCGCGAAACCAGGCTGACAATGCCGGCTACGGTGGCGCCCAGCACCTTGCGAATGCCGATCTCTTTGGCTCGTTGATGAATCGTAAAACTGATCAGGCCAAACAACCCGAAACAGGAAAGGAAAATAGCGATGGCCGAAAAATAGCCGGTCAGGTTGGCCAAACGGCGTTCGTCCTGGTAGGCGCTTTGCAGGTTTTCGTCCAGGAAGGCATATTCGAAGGCTTTTTCCGGGAAGTAATTTTTCCAGGTGTTCTCGATGAATTGCAATGTTTCCGGCACGCCTCCGGCATTCAGCCGGATGCCAAAAGTGGTAAACGCGCCAACGCCGATATCAAGCACCACGGGATCCAGGGCCGTTTGCAAACTGGCTGTGTGAAAATCGTTCACTACCCCGACGATCTTCCCGGGTTTGCCGCCCTTGCTGATCTTTTGCCCCAGGGCAGCTTGCGGGTTGTCCCAGCCCAGGGTTTTTACGGCCGTTTCGTTGATCAGGTACCCGTCGATATGATCGGTGCCGTATTGCTTGCCAAAATCGCGGCCGGCAACAATTTTTAGTCCAAAAGTGGACGCAAAATCGTAGTCGACTGCCATGCAGGGTAGCACGATATTATCTTCCAGGCTGATTTTATCCGTGACAATGGGATGCCGGGTAGCGCCGCCGCCGGGCATATTCGAGGCAAGCGTGACGCTTTGGATGGCCGGGTTTTGCAACAGCCGTTCTTCAAAGGCATTGGTCCGTTCGCGCATTTGGGCATCGCCGGGCATGAAGGCCGAATTGATATTGGCGCTAAAAAGCGGCACCGTCAGCACTTGTTTTTGATCAAACCCCAAGGGCCTGTTTTGCCAGTAATTCAATTGCGAAACAATGATCAAAGCGCCACTCAACAAGGCAATTCCAACAATAAACTGCACCGTGATCAGCGATTTGCGCAGCCAGTGCCGGCCTCCGCCCGTATGGCCGGTGTGTTTTTGAAAAATTTGGACCGGCTGGAACCGGCTGGCCAAAAAGGCCGGGTAAATCCCCGCCAGCAACCCGGCTACCAGGAACAACCCTGCAAAGCCTGCGGTCAGCGGCCAGTCGGCCAACATTCGATAACTGAGTTCCCGGTCGGTGAGCGTATCCAAAAAGGGCAGCACCAGATGAACGGTGAAAAGTGCGAGCACAAAGGCCAGGGCACACAACAACATGGTTTCGCCGACAAATTGTCCTACCAGTCCCCGCTTCCCGGCGCCAAGCACCTTGCGCACCGCCACTTCTTTCATGCGTTCCAGGTAAATAGCGTTGGACAGGTTGATGAAATTAATGCAGGCAATCAGCAAAATTAAAATCCCGACGATGGCAAACATGCGCAGATAAACCGGGTTGGCTGCCGATTCCGGTTCGTTGACAGCCTCGGAACGCAGGTGAATGTCGCGCACAGGGAAGAGCACAAAACCCTGTTTGCCAATAAAATCCGGATGCCCGTACCGCTTCAGAAATGCCGGAATGCCCGCATTGACTTCGGTGTGGGAGGCGCCTGGTTTCAGGCGAACGTACGTGTAGGTGTACGACGCGAGCCAGTTGTTGGTTTGCGCGTTGAGGATGACTTCGCGGGCAGACGGCGGTTCCAGGTCTACGATGTTGGAAAACGGCGCAAGAAAATCAAAATGCAGGTGTGCGGTTTCCGGAAAATCGCGGACAACGGCCGTTACCGTGAACGGTGTGCTTTGGCCGGCCAGTAGCAGCGATTTTCCGAGTGCGGGTTTGTCGCCAAAAAATTGCCGGGCTGTCTCGTCGGTCAGCATGATCGAATACGGCTGTGCCAGGGCGTTTTTCGGGTTCCCTTCGACGAACTCAAAGTCAAAAACCTGCAGCACCGTGCTATCGGCAAAAATCCCCAGGGGCAGCTCAATAACCCGGTCGCTTTTAGCCTCCCGGACGCTGATGCTGCGCCCGAACAGGCGCGCAACCGCTTCTATTTGGGGGAAATCTTCAGCCAGTTGCGGGCCAAACGGCGCAGGCACCTGCGTAAGTTCAAACGTACTGCCGGAAAACTTTGCCTGGTAATTTATCCGGAATAGCCGGTCGACATCCCGGTGAAATTGATCATAACTGCGTTCATGCCGGATGTAGATCAGGATGAGAAAACAACAGGCGAGGCCGACGGTCATGCCGAGCAAATTGATCGCCGAATAGCCCTTTTGTTTCCAGAGATTGCGCAATCCGATGGTAAAAAATGTTTTTAGCATGGTATTCAAACTGGATCAGTTCAGGTCGATTTTACAGATTTCAAAGTTGCCGCTTCGATAGCCCGTGATCAAAAGTTGGCGATCATCCGGGCTCCAGAAGGGTAAGGTGTCGCCATCGGTGTTGCGGGTGACTTGCCGGATGACCCTGCCCCTCCTGTTCATGAGGATTATCTCCGGCCGGTTGTTTGCCATTGACTGCACGTAGGCGATTCGCTTTCCGTCGTTGGACCAGGCCGGGCAAAAGCTGTGTTCGGTGTTCCGGGTCAATCGTTTCCAGCGTTTGTTTTTCAGTCGAAACGTATAGATGGCATCGGTTTGATTGTTGGTTTCATGGCGGGCGTGCAACAGCAGGCTTTTCCCATCGGGCGACCAGCCGGCGCAGGCATAGCGAAAATTGCCGTAGGTCAACTTTTGTATCGTTTTTCTATCAAAATTGTATAGCCATTGATGCATTACCGTATCATTGATTTGTAAGGTAAAAACCAGATGTTGGCCATTGGGCGAAATTCGACCGAACTGTAAAGTGCCATCCGGAACAGCGGCTTCTATTGCCGGCGCTATCGTGTTTGTCTGGAATGAATACCTGAAAAAATTGACTGTCCCGTTTCGGGTAGATTCAAAAAGAATCGCCTGCCCGTCAGGATACCAGCTTGGCCGGCGATTATCGGCACTATCGGCGATCAATGCGCGCTGGTTTTTGCCGTCGGGGTCCATGACGTAGATATCCCAGCTGCCGTTGCGGTCCGACTCGAAAACGATCAGCTTGCCATCCGGGGAAAAACTGGCATAGCGGTCGTTGGCCGGGTGTGTAGTCAGGTTGGTTTCCTGATGCCCGGTTGGTTGTGCTGCTGTGTCGCAAACACCAAAAACAATAAACAGAAAATAAAGCCGCGTATGCATTTCAAAAACTCCTATTCCGCCTTCAGTGCCTCTGCCAGATTCATTTTCCAAATCTGCCAGACTTTGACACCCGCCGTCAGCATCAAAACCACAAGCATGCACAGCGCAGAAAAAGTGATGATCAACAGGGGCGCCCCGGCGTGAATTTTATAGATGCTGTTCATCAATGCCAGGGCAAAAACGCGCCCCAGCAACCCGCCGGCAACCACTGAAAAAAACAAGACGACCAGGAAATTCCGGTTTAACTGGAAGGAAATATGGCCAACTTTTGCGCCCAATACCCGGCGAATGGCCAGCGCGCGAAACATTTTCAAGGCGTTCAGCGAAACAATGGCAAACAAGCCGCTGATCGTGAGCAGTAAAACCACCAGGGAAAAAATCAACATGGTATTGGCAATGTTTTCCCGACACTTCCAGTGCCTCCGCGATGACCTCGCTTTGATAAAAACCGTTGAATGGCTTGTAGGGAAGAGTTTTTTTCCAAACTTCCTCCAGGTTTGCATACACCGCGTTCAGATTTTCCGGCTTGGTTTTTACAATGCAAAACCGGAATTGCTCCTCCGGTACCTGGTGGATGATCACGGGCGTCACCGGGTCAAACGGCGAGTCGATCATAAAATCCCGGACAACCCCGGCGACCCGGTACCGGGTCGAATCAAAGGTGAAAAACCGACCGACCGGCTCCTGCCCCTGTAAAATTTCTTTGGCAAAAGTTTCATTGACCAGCACCTCCGCATTCGACCCGGTTTCGGATACCGGCGAAAATCCGGGTCCCCGAATCACCTTGGTTTCCACCAGCGATAGGTAATCTTTCCCGGCTTCCAGCCACATGCTTTCGGCTGCTGCGCCCTTGTGCTCCAGGGTTACACGCCTGAAACTGAATCCAATATGGTGCCGGGTGCCGGCTACCGCTTCTACTTTCGGGTTTTTCTGCATGGCATCGCGAAACTCGCGAAACGCCTCCACATTGGGCAATTCCACCCCAACCAGGCTCTGCCGGTTGTAGCCCGCATCGGCGGTGCGCTGTACCTCGGCGTTGTTGGCAAAACTAAAACCAACGACCAGCGCCATCAGCGAAATTGCAACCTGCATGCCCATCATGATCCGGGTAAACAAACTGGCGCCGCCAAACCGCAACGTACCGCGGAATATGCTCGAAGGATTGAATGCGCTGATATAGAAGGCCGGGTAAGCGCCGGCCAGCAGGGTGGTGCCAATCACGGTAAGCCCCAAAAACAACAGCAGCGACGGGTTGTCCAGGTAACTGATCTGCAAATCAAGGTGCTTCCAGGTAGCGTTGTACCAGTCGGCAACCGGAGTGGCCAACACCATCCCCACGCCAAGCGCGATCAGGCAGATGAGCAGGGTTTCGGCCAGCAATTGCCGCATGAGCTGGCCCTGGGTGCCTCCCATAACTTTCCGCACGCCCATTTCCCGCAACCGGCTGTTCCCGACGGCAATGGTTGTATTGGCGAAATTCAAACAGGCGGTGAGCAACAGCATGATCGCTATGACGATATTTCCCCAAATGGCCGACGGCGGCGTGCCGCTGCGCAGGTTGTTCCAACGGACATCGCGTGCGTCCAGCGCCATTTCGGCGATAGGCTTGAGCCGGTAGCGTTCGACCGGCCAGTCGAGGTTGGCCTGGTTTTGCGGCGCCCGGTAGGTTTGCAGGGCTTGTTCAACTTTTTTTACGTCGGACGGGTGGCGCAGCCGCAAAAATCCGGCATCGACAAACCATTTCCAGGAATCATACACCACCGGCCCGTCTGCCTGCCACTGGTTTTCAAGGTGGGTCAGGAAATTAAAAAAGATACTGGAGTTCTTAGGCGCATTTTTCAACACACCGCTGATTGTCAGCACCATCGGCGTAGGCTCGTCGGCGTACAAGGTAAGTTGTTGGCCGATGGGGTCCTGGTCGCCAAAAAATTTCAATGCCATTCGCTCGGTGATGAGCAATGCATTGCGGTCGTTCAGCCGCTTTTGTCCGCGGACCAGTGGAAAATCAAAAACGTCGAGGAAGTTTTCATCGACGAAATGCACCTGTTCATTGAACACGTTTTCGCCGTGCTTGATCGTCAGCCCGCGCGAGTCGATGCGCGTGCCCGCTTCCACGCCGGGAATATTGGCCGGCGCCACTTCGGTGAGCGTAGCCGGGCAGGTGCCATGCAAAATATGGTTGCCGGCTTTGTCAAATTCCACCCGGAAAATCCGGTCCGTGTCTGTATGCCACTGGTCAAAACTATGGGCAAAACGATAGTTGGTAAACGACAGGATGCAAAACGCCAGTGCCAGTCCGAGGCCCAGCACGTTGATGAGCATGTACCGTCCGTTGCGGCGAAGGTGCCGCAGGGCGATTTTGATATAGTTGTTAAGCATAGCCGGTCTTTTTTAACGCCCGGAAATAACTACCCATGCGGCAGTTATTCGCTGCGCAAATTATTCACGGGGTTCCCGAGTGCAGCCCGCACGGTTTGGGAACCAATGGTCAGCATACCGAGGAAAAACAAAAAAGCAACGCCCGGTAAAAAAATCAGAACATTCATGGATATCCGGAAAGCAAAAATTTCCAACATCTTGCTGCCCAGCAAATAACTGATCGGCACAGCGACGACAGTGGCGATGGCCAACAGCACCAGGTAGCCCTTTGAAAGCATGCGGATCAGATCGCGGGGCGCAGCGCCGATGACTTTGCGGATGCTGATCTCCTTGGCCTTGGTCTCCACCGAATAGATCGCCATGCCAAGCAGGCCCATGCAGGCGATCAGGATGCCCATGCCGGCAAAGTAGGCAACGATCCACATCATGTCGTACAGGCTGGCGAAGTTCTCCCGGACGGTTTCGTCGTAAAACTGGTAAGACAGCGCATTGGACTTGTCCACTTTTTTCCACGACCGCTCCAGCGACGTAATCGCGGCGGGCATGTCGGTAGCCTGTAGCCGGAGGTTGACAATTTGCCATTGCGCAGGGTCATAGCGCAGCAACAGGGGCTCCAGGGCATAGCTTAGCGGTTTGTACAGAAAATCCTCCACGACACCGCGAATGGTCAGCACCGTGCTGTCGCCGACAATGATGGATTTGCCAATTGCTTCAGCCGGTTCTCCGAGTTTGAAATGTGTCAAAAATTTTTCATTGACCACGGCAAACAATTCCCGGGCTTGCGTTGGATTGTCCGGGAAATTCTGCCCGGCGACCAGCTTGATTCCCAGGTTGCCCAGGTACTGGTCGTCAATAAAATAATCACGCACGCCTTCGGGCTCGTTCCCTGGTTTTGTGCGCACATCCACGTCGCTGTCCTGCCAGGTGCCCATCAGGTGGGAAACGGCAGATGTTTGCACGACATTCGGATTTTGTTCGAAAGCAGCCAACACGCGGTTGTACTCCTGCCCCTGGAGGTTTACGTTGACAATAGTATTGGCATTAAACCCGAAATTGCCCTGCATGGCAAAGTTGACCTGCCGCCAGCTTACCGTTAGCAGGATCAAAAACACCAGCGAAACGGCAAACTGCGATACCAGCAACACTTTCCGCAAACCCACGCGGCGAAACAGGCGGGTGTTTTGCAATTTCTGAATAATAGCGACCGGCTGAAAACGCGACAACACCAGTGCGGGCAATGCGCCGGCCAGCAACCCGACCATCATGCTGAAAAGCAGAAACCAGGCCGCTGTGGGCAAATCGAGTTTCAGGGAAACATCCGTAAACTCCAGAAATTGCAATTGACTGAACAGCGGGATCGTTGCCTGCAACATCACAAAAGCCATCAGCAGCGCCAAGCCCGAAACCACCAGGGCTTCCGTAATAAATTGACCGAAAACCTGCCGGCGGGAAGCGCCCATGATCTTGCGTACCCCGACTTCCTTGGCTCTGGTGAGTGCCCGGGCGATCGTCAGGTTGGTGTAATTAAAACAGGCAGAAAAGATGACGATGCCGCTCAGCATCGTCAGGAACCAGATCAGCGTATCCGGCATGCCCCGGCCCATGTTGTTGGAAAAATGCGGGCCGGGTGTGATCGATTCGAGCGGCTGCAGGCGAAAACGGTAGCCGGCATCCCGGCTTTCCAGTTCCAGGTCTGCGTAGGCTTCCTTTGAAATTTGGGCCAGCGCCTGCTCGGCGGTTTCACGGTTTACCCCTTCCCGGAGGCGCACAAAATTGTAGGTGCCGTAGTAGTTGTTCCAGTTGTTGCGGATGGCGCTCCAATCCGTGACGCGTTGTTCAATGCCTTCCAGGCTGCTGAGGGAGCCCAGGGCATCGAATTCCAGGTGCGTTTTGCCGGGGAAGGGCGCCAGCACGCCGGTGACTTTGAAGTTCCCCAGCGTTTGATTTTCCAGCACTTGCCCCAGCGGATTTTCCTTGTTAAAAAAACGCTCGGCGCTCTCGCGGGTGAGCACCACGGAGTTGGGCTCGCTGAGTGCGGTGGCAGGGTCGCCGGATTCCAGTTTGAATCCGAACACGTCGAAAAAGGTGGAATCGGTAAGCAATCCACGCATTTCCAACTGTTTATCCTGGCGGGTAAACACCGCGTTCAGCCGGCGTACGAGGGGCGTCCAGGTTTCCACGTAGGAATAATCTTCGGCAAGCGTTTTTCCAATGGGAAAGGGGGTGGTGGCATAACTTTCCTCGCCGCCGCCTTTGCGTTGGGCATCCGTCAACACGCGGTACACCCTGCCGCTATCCGGATGAAAAGTGTCGAATTGGTAGGCATCGTGGATCAGCATGATCACCAGCAGGCATACGCTCATGCTGACGGCAAGGCCGAAAATATTGATAAACGAGAAGGATTTGTTTTTTAACAAATTCCGGGTCGCGACTTTAAAATAGTTTTGCCACATCGTGTTTTTGTTTTATTCACTTCGTAAAGAATCTACCGGGTTGGTCAGGGCAGCTTTTATACTTTGAAAACTGACGGTCAGGAAGGCGATCACTACAGCCAGGATGCCGGCCAGGGCAAACACCCACCATTGGATCTCCGTGCGGTAGGCAAAGTTTTCCAGCCAGTTGTTCATAAAATACCAGGCCAGCGGCGTGGCTACCAGAAGCGCAATGAACACCAGTTTCAAAAAATCTTTGGACAACAGGCCGACAATGCCCGACGTGGTGGCGCCCAACACCCTCCGGATGCCGATTTCTTTGGTGCGGCGTTCGGCGGTGTACGTGGCCAGGCCAAAGAGGCCAAGGCAGGAAACAAGGATAGCAAGCAGGCCGAAAATCCCGGCAATTTTTCCGATGCGTTGCTCCGTGGCGTAGGTCTGGGCAAAGGATTCGTCCATGAACGAATAGCGGAACGGTTGCCCGGGAGCCGTTTTTTTCCATTGTTCCTCCAGATCGGCAATTAACTGTTTCGTGTCGGTGGCCCGGTACCGGATCGACAACAGTCCTGTGGAGCGGCCGAGGTGCAAAGACAGGGCGCCGATGTTGTTGCGCAGGCTTGAAAAGTGAAAATCTTTCACGACGCCGATCACCGTCAACTCGTTAAAATTTTCCGGCCTGGTTTGTCCATCCGCCTGCCCGATATGGGAATACACCTTGCCGCCGATCGGTTGGTCGGCAAATCCAAACAGTCGGGCCGCCGTTTCATTCAAAACAATGGCCGAACTATCGCTGGCAAACTTTTCCGGATCAAAAAAACGCCCCGCTACCAGTTCCAGCCCGATTGTTTTCAGGTAGTCCTGATCCACCCGCCAGTTTTGCATGTTTACCGACTGGTCTTCCCGGAATTCCCGGATTTTCGAATAGGTTTGGTCACTGCGGCTTGAGGGCACAGGCAGGTAACTCGAATAGGTTGCCGACTCCACGGCGGGGAATTTCTGCACCTCATTTTTGAACGCCTGCGTAGCATCGCCCAAGGCGTAGGCATCTTCGAGGATCAGCACCTGCTCTTTTTGGAAACCGAGTTTTTTCTGTTGAATAAAATTCAATTGTTTGTAAACCAGGCCGGTAGCGATGATGAGCGCAATGGCCGTAGAAAACTGAAATACCACCAGCGCACTGCGCAAGCGGCCGCCGCCTGCCCGGTTGCCCTGTTCGCCTTTCAGGGTTTTAACCGGCTCAAAAGCAGACAGGAAAAAGGCGGGGTAGATGCCGGCCAGCAAACCAACCAGGCCAATGCCCGTGACAATCGCCAGCCAAAAAACCGGGCTGCTCCAGGGCATGTGAACCGGCCGGCTGGTCAGCTCGGCAAACCATGGCATGGCCAGGGCGGCAAGGATGACGGCCAACCCCACCGCTATGCCGGACAGGATAAGCGATTCGCCCAGAAACTGCCGGATAAGCGCACCGCGCGGGCTGCCCAGCACCTTGCGCACACCGATCTCGCGCGAGCGGTGCGCCGAGCGGGCCGTAGTCAGGTTCATGAAGTTGATGCAGGCGATCAGCAGGACAAACAAGGCAATGGCGCTGAAAATCCAGACGTGCTGGATGCTGCCATTCGCCTGAAATTCTACGAGCCGGTCGGAGTGCAGGTGGATAGATGAAATTGGTTGGAGGGTATAGTGCACATACTGGCCACTGGCTTCCAGTTTTGAAATGTCTTGTCCAAATATCCGCTGGGCGGTTTCATTTACTTTTTTCTTGGAATAGGCCGTGAATTTGGACTCAAAAGCCGCCTTGTCGGTACCCGGGCGCAGCAGCAGGTATGTCTGGAAATTGTTGCTCGTAGCCCAAAGCGGCGAATCCTCCTGCACTTCCCGGTTGCCGTTCATGGCCAGTATAAAGTCGATTTTGAAATGGGTATTTTCCGGAATATCCTCGAATACGCCGGTTACCTGCCTGCGCTCCTCATTTTCCAGAACCAGGGTGCTGCCCATCGCCAGTTGGGTCGAACCGAAATATTTTTCAGCACGGCTTTTTGACAGGACCATCGAATTGGGCTGGGTCAGGCATTTGCGGGCATCTCCCTCCAGCAGTTTTACCGGGAATACTTCAAAAAAACTGCTGTCGGCCGTAACAATATTTTCTTCCCGGATATTTTGTTGCCCGTCGCCGTCGCGTTTTACCAGGTATGAACCGTACTGGCGAAACCGGCAATTTGCCTGCACTTCCGGAAAGTCGCGCTGCACGTCTGGACCTACCGTGCTGCCTACCACTGCCAGATGCATGTGGGCGCCGCCAAACTTGATTTCCACCACCGGGCGGACAATTCGCTCCGCATTTGTATTCCACCGGTCGTAGCTCAATTCATAGCTGACAAACAGCATGATCAGCATGCAACACGCTACGCCAATTGCCAGGCCGGCAATGTTGATGAAGGTGTAGGCCGGGTGCTTGCGCAGGTTGCGAAGCGTGATTTTCAAATAATTGTAAAACATAGTGCGGTGGGTGGTTTACGGTGGACGGTTATTCCGAGCGTAGGCTGTTGACCGGGTTGGAGCGGGCGGCTTTTAAACTTTGGGCTCCAACCGTCAGTAAGGCAAGCAGGCAGGTGACGCAAATGGTGGTAAAAAAAACGCCTGCGCCAAACTCTATCCGGTAGGGATAGTCCCGTAACCAGGCAGACATGGCCAGCCAGCCAATTGGCGCGGCCAGGACAAAGGCGATCAGGATCAGCCGGAAAAACTCCTTGCCGAACAGTTGCAGGATTTGAGTAACCGTCGCGCCCAGTACTTTTCGAACGCCGATTTCCTTGCGTTTACGGGCTGTCATAAAAGATGCCAGCCCAAACAGTCCGAGGCCACCAATAAACAGGGCAATGGCGCAGAAACCTTTGGTCAGACTGAGCAGGGCATGCTCGGTTTCATAAAACCGGGCGATTTTGTCGTCCAGGAATGCGTAGCTGTAAAAAGCGTCCGGATAAACGTTGTTCCAAACCCGGTCGACGGCTGCAAGGATATGGGGGGTATTGGACAAATCAATTTTCAGCCCGCAGGCGGCGTATCGTTCCCGGCTGGTCATCAGCACGGCCGGTTCTACGGTTTCACGCAGCGAACGGTTGTGGAAGTTGCGGATCACCCCGACAATCGGGGCTTCTTTGTCCCACACGGTAAGCGCTTTGCCCAGGGCTTCGCCGGGTGATTTCAGCCCCAGTTTTTCCACGGCTGCTTCATTGATCAGGTACTCCCGGATGGTATCGCCTGCTTGCAGGTTCCGGCCGGCGATCAGTTCAATGCCGAAGGTGGTCAGAAATTGTTCGTCGCAGGGCCGGGTATTGATGTACCAGGGTTCCTCTTCCTGGCGGGTATCGAACCGGCAGTTTGCAAAATTTTGCGTGTTACCTGCCGGGGCGTCGGCGGCAAAACTCAGCTGCTGCACCCCGGGGATTTGGCGCAGTTGCTGCTGAAGTGCTTCCATGTTGGTTTTTTCCGGATTGGGTACGGGCAGCATGACAATGGCGTCTTTGTTGAATCCCAGGCTGGCATTTTTCAGGTAATCCATTTGCCCGGAGATCACAATGGCGGCAATGATCATCACCTGGCATATGACAAATTGTGCAACGACCAGGCCCCGGCGCAGGGAGTAGCCGCCCAGGTTTTGCGTCGTAATTTTTCCTTTGATTGCCTGCACCGGTTTGAAGCCAGCCAAAATATATGCCGGGTAAGCGCCTGCTACGAGGGTAACGCCAAGCAGCAGTGCTGTTAAAAAGAACAACAGGCCGGCATCGGAATACAGGTTGATGGCGAGTTCGGAATGTGTCAATTCGTTAATAAACGGCAGCGCCCGGCTCACCAACAGCACGGACAGCACCAGGGCAGCCAGTGTAATCAGGCCTGTTTCCAGCAGGAATTGCTTGAACAATTGCCATCGGCTGCTTCCAAGCACTTTGCGCACCCCCACCTCGCGGGAGCGGTTGAGCGCCTGCGCCGTGGCCAGGTTAATAAAATTGATACAGGCCGTACCGATTAAAAACAGCCCTACAATGGCCAGGGCAAGCATCATGGTTTTGGGTACATCGCCGCCATAATCGGGATTGAAATATTTGTCGTTCAGCGGCTGGAGTTTGTACTTCCATTCGTCGGGTTTTTCGTGGTGTTTTTTTACAAATGCCGGGAAGCCTTGCTCAATTTGTTTGGATTGGAGCCCCTCGGGCAGTACGACGAAGCATTGGTGGTTGCCGCTGAGGCCGTCCCAGTCTTCCATAACCTCAGCCTTGTTGATGGCCAGGTAAGAAGCGTAGGATAAAAACAGTTCGGTATTGAAATCTGTATTCGGCGCCGGCTCGGCCAGTACGCCGGCAATCCGGAAATCATGCTTGTTTTCAAGCCGGATCGTTTGTCCAATTGGGTTGTTTTTTCCAAAAAACTTCTCGGCGAGCGGCGTCGTGATCACCGCCTGAAAAGGCGCCTTTAAAACAGCGGAACTCCCGGTCAACCAGCTGTAGTCAAACGTTTCAAAAAATTCGGGCTCAACGAACGCCATCTCGCGCTCGAGCATAAATTTTTTCCGGGACTTATCGTCGGAAGCGTCCGGGTTTGTTGTGATCAGGTTGTTCGACTCAAAACGCGTCAGGGCTACAGATTGTATTTCCGGGAAATCCAGCCGCAGTGCCTTTCCGAAAGGGTAGGGGACGCCCCCCATTTTGATGTTGTCGTTGCCGATATGCAGATCGGTTACCACGCGATAAATCCGGTCGGCTTTCGCGTGGTACCTGTCTACACTCAGATGAAACCGGATCAACAGGAAAATGAGCAGTCCGCAGGTAATACCCAGGGCAAGGCCGGCGATATTCACTATCGTATAACTGTGGTAGTGCCGTAAATTCCGAATAGCAATGGTGATAAAATTGCGGAGCATGGACATCAATTGTGTTTGTTGCGTTAGCAATGGCCCGGAGGCGGCGCCTCCGGGTGATCCGGAATCAATGAACGGGCAGGCATTGTTTTGTTTTAGCTTAAATTTAGTTGCTGCCCAATATCCCAATATCTCAATATCCCAACTACAGGTACTGTTTCACCAGGTTTTCCGTCACCACTTGTCCGTCAAGCATCCGGATGATCCGGTTGCCGAACTCGGCGCAATACTGCGAGTGGGTCACCATGAGGATGGTGGTTCCTTCCGAGTTGAGTTGGGACAGGATTTTCATGACTTCATCGCCGTTGGCGCTGTCGAGGTTCCCGGTGGGTTCGTCGGCCAGGATCAGTTTGGGCCGGTTGACGATGGCGCGGGCGACAGCCACCCGTTGTTGTTGGCCACCGGAGAGTTGCTGGGGGAAGTGGTTGCGACGGTGCATGATGTTCATGCCTTCCAGCAGTTCTTCCACCCGTTGTTTACGTTCGGCGGCGGGCACTTTGGTGTAGAGCATGGGCAGTTCCACATTTTCATACACCGTGAGTTCGTCGATCAGGTTAAAACTTTGGAAGACGAAGCCCAGGTTGTGCTTGCGGACATTGGAGCGCTTGCGTTCGCTGAGCCGCCCCACTTCTTCACCCATGAAGTGGTAATCGCCGCCGCTTGGGCTGTCGATCATGCCGAGGACGTTTAGCAGGGTGGATTTGCCACAACCTGAAGGGCCCATGACCGACACGAACTCGCCTTCTTTGATTTCCAGGTCAACTTCGTTGAGTGCCGTGGTTTCCACCTCTTCGGTGCGGTACACTTTTGACAGATTCGTTGTTTTTATCATTGCTTAGGTGTGTTTTGCGAAGCGAATTTTAAAAAGTAGGTTTTTGGATATTCATCATTGGTGAAAATTTTTTGAGCGCGAACCGGAGGTTCGCGTTACTTCAACACCAGTTCATCTTTGTCGCCAAAGTTTTCATAGCCGGATACGATAACAACATCGCCGGTCTGCAACCCTTCGAGTACCTCGTAGTAGTTGGGGTTTTGCCTGCCCAGGCGCACGGTGCGCTTACGGGCGTTGCCGCTGGATGGGTCAACGACGTAAACCCAGTTCCCGCCGGTCGTTTGGTAAAAGCCGCCACGTTGCAGCAGGGTTGCCTGTTCTTCGGCGCTGAGTTCGAGCCGGACCGATACCGACTGCCCGCGTTTTATACCCTCCGGCGCTTTTTCCACAAAAACCATATCGGCTTCAAATGCGCCGTTCACCACTTGCGGGTATATTTTTTTAATTTTCAATGCGTAGGATTTTCCGGCAAACTGGAAACTGCCTTCCTGGTCGTTGAAAACCCTGGAAATGTAAAATTCATCGATCCGTACGCGCACTTTGAAATTGCTCAGGTCGTCGATCTGCCCGATGTTTTCGCTGCGCGCGACGCTTTCGCCGAGCTCCTTGTTCAGGCCGGAGAGTTGCCCGGCAATGGGCGCCCGCACGGTGAGTTGTTCCAGACTTTGGCGGGTGATCGCCAGGTTGCGCTCCATCAAATCCAGCGATGAACTCATTTGTTGTTGCTGCAGCGACTGGTAGGCGCTGTCTTTTTTTATGGTGGCCTCCAGCAGTTTTTTACGGTTTTTCAGGTTTTTGTACAGCGCCTCCATCTCCTGAACGTCCACCGGCGCGATCACCTTGTCTTTCAGCAGCGAGCGGTTGCGTTCCAGGCGGCCGTGGTTCAATTCGAGTTGGTATTCCACATCTACCGCCTGTTCCCGCAAATTGAGGCTTTGCTGTTCCATCAGAATGGAGGTGTTCCGAATCTGATTGATTTGGGAAATAATATTAGCCTCCTGGTTCAAATAGTTGACCATCAGGTCGGGGTTCGACAGGCGCAGGATGGGCTGGTTGGGCTTAACGAATGCGCCGTCTTCTACAAATTTTTCCTCCACTTTCCCGCCTTCCACGGCATCAATGATCACCGTACGAAGCGGCTCCACGACCCCCGTCACCGGAATAAATTCCTGGAACGTTCCCTGCCCAACCGTGTCTACCATCAGCCGCTCGCTCTGCACATTCAGGCGGGAAGTCCCGGCATTTTTCCAAATAGAGGCGACCAGAAATCCGACAACAGCCAAACCAACTCCGGCAAGGAGCAGCCGTTGCCAGGTAAATCGCTTCTTCGTAATTTTTCTATCCATGGTTATGTTTCAATGCGCTTTTGGTCCTCCTGCATTCTTCAAGGCGTATGCCAATTTATATAATCATTTGACCACTAACTTTTTACAGTTTTTTTTACGGAGGGAAACATCGGAAAACTGTTCATTATTGAACACCTGAATGTTCGTTATCGGGCAAATGCCACGCATTGAAAAAACGGGGATAAGCAGCCTTTTGCGCCAAAAACTGTCCATTTTCGGACACTTTTTCCCAACTTCGCAACCAGAATCAAACTGCACATGAAACAACCGGGTACAGTGCTTATCGTCGACGATGAAGAGGATATTCTGATTTCCCTCAAAATGTTTTTGAAACAACATTTTGAGCGGGTTTTTACCGAACAAAATCCGCAACACCTGCCCAGGCAACTCAAACAGGTTGAACCGGATGTAGTCTTGCTGGATATGAATTTCCGTAAGGGCGATACCAGCGGTGAGGAGGGTTTGCAGTGGTTGCAAAAGACCCTGGAACTCAAACCCGGGGTGCAGGTAATCATGATCACCGCTTATGGCGAGGTGGAAAAAGCTGTGCGTGCGCTAAAAACAGGTGCTGCCGATTTTGTGGAAAAACCCTGGCGCAATGAAAAACTGCTGGCCACGGTGCAGTCTACTTTCAAACTAAGCCAAAGCCGGCAGGAAGTCCGGCAATTGCAAACCCGCCAACGGGCACTTACCGAGCAGCTCGACTCCGGCGGCGGCATCATTGTCGGCCAATCCACCGCGATGCAGGACGTGTTCAAGACTATTGAAAAAGTGGCAGAAACGGATGCAAATGTGTTGATCCTCGGCGAAAACGGTACGGGCAAAGAACTTGTGGCCCGGGCTATTCACCGCGCATCCCTGCGCCATGAGCGGGCTTTTGTGAATGTCGATCTGGGGGCTATCCCGGAATCCCTGTTTGAAAGTGAGTTATTCGGCCATAAAAAAGGCGCGTTTACCGATGCCCGGGAAGACCGCGCCGGCCGCTTCGAAGCAGCCCAGAACGGAACGCTTTTCCTCGACGAGATTGGCAACCTTTCGTTGCCCATGCAAGCCAAACTGTTGGCCTCCCTCCAAAATCGGGAAATCGTACGTGTAGGTACCAACCAACCCATAGCCGTTGATATTCGCCTGATCTGTGCCACGAATATGCCCCTGTACGACATGGTGCGCGAAAAAACCTTTCGGCAGGACCTACTGTACCGGATCAACACCGTGGAAGTTCAACTGCCGCCACTGCGGGCCCGGAATGGTGATATTGTGCTGCTCAGCGAACATTTTTTGAAGCAATACGCAAAAAAGTACCAAAAACCCGACCTCGAATTACACCCCGCGGCCCGGCAAAAACTGGAGCAATACCCCTGGCCGGGAAATATCCGTGAATTACGACATGCCATCGAACGGGCAGTGATCCTTTGCGAAAAAAATGTCCTGACGCCCGGCGACTTCCTGTTGCACCCGGATTTTCACCAGTCGCCCGATTTTTTTCAAAACGACGACACCCTGAACCTGGAAGAAATGGAAAAGAAGTTGATCCAACGTGCCATGACCAAGCACCAGGGAAACATTTCGAAAGCCGCAGATGAACTCGGCCTGACCCGCGCGGCGCTGTATCGCCGGTTGGAAAAACACGGGATTTAACCATGCTCAGACAATTCAAAACAAAAATCCTCCTCCATGTGCTGCTGATAGCCGGGTTCCTTATGGGATCTGTGTACGGCTGGTATGGCAGCGATTCCGTGGGCTTGGTGGTACTTTCGGGTATCGGTGCAATTGCCGCTATCGTCAGTTTGTTTTACCTGGTTGAAAAAACAAACTCTGAGATTGCAAATTTCCTGCTCAACATCAAATACGACGACTATACGGCCACTTATACGACGCAGGAGCCCGACCAGAGTTTCAAAAAATTGTACGGCGCGTTCAATGTGATCACGGACAAATTCCGTGATATCCGCCAGGAAAAAGAGGCGCAATTCCAGTATTTGCAGGCTATCGTGGAGCATGTGGATACCGGGCTTATTTGTTTTGACAAGGAGGGCCAAACCTTGTTGATGAACCGCTCGTTGCAGCGCTTGTTGCATAAATCGTATTTTCCGGATCTCCGTTCCGTGGCGCGCTTCAACCAGGGCTTGTTTGATGCCATGGAAGGGCTGCAACCCGGCGAACGCCAACTCGTGAAACTGGTGGTAAACAACCAGATGCTTCAACTGGCGGTGCGCACCACTATTTTAAAACTGAAAAACGGCGAGTATCATCTTTTTTCCATTCAAAATATCAGTGCCGAGTTGGAAGAACAGGAAGTGCATTCCTGGCAAAAACTTATCCGGATTCTCACGCACGAAATCATGAATTCGGTAACACCGGTTACTTCGCTTGCAGCCACTGCCAGCGAAATGGTCAGCAAATTTTCCACCTTCGATGTTGATGCTGCCGACGATATCCGTACGGCCGTAAATGCAATCAAAAAACGGAGTGAAGGCCTCCTGCACTTTACCGAAACCTACCGGCAGCTGACCCGTATTCCGGAGCCAACGTTTCAGCCGGTAAACCCGGAAGAACTGCTCGACAACGTGTGTACCTTATTCAAACCCATGCTTGTTGAAAAGGGTATTGCCGTTAAAAGAATTTCCCCCCACGCAATTAATTATTCGACCCCGAACTGCTGGAACAGGTGTTGATCAATTTGGTGAAAAACGCCATTGAAGCCGTTGAAGGCATTGAACGTCCGGCGCTTACACTGGGTGTGGCCAAAGATTCGGAAGGCGTAGTGGTGATCCAGGTTGCCGACAACGGCGCCGGGGTGCCGGAAGACCTGCAGGAGCAGATTTTTATGCCGTTTTTTACCACAAAAAATGAAGGGACGGGGATTGGTTTGAGTTTGTGCCGGCAAATTGTGCAATTGCACAAAGGCAGTTTGTCGGTCGTCTCCGCTGCCGGTGCAGGGGCTGTCTTTTTGATCCGCCTGTAAAATCCGTTGCTATTTCATTTCCTGCTGAATGACCCGGACCTTGGGGTTGTTGGTCATGTATTCCGGGAGCTGCTGATTCGTATGGCTTTGAAATGCTGCAATTTTATGCCCAAGTGCCAAGAGGGAATCCAATTGCTGTTCCGGTGGAAACCAGTGGTACGCGTTGTTTTTTTGGTAAAACATAAGTTCGGTGTCTTCGAAACTTTTGCAGTTAAAAACCACTACATCTGCAGGGATCGTTTTGTCTAAATTTTTGAAAATCCGGGTGTTGTTAATCTTCGCCTGGCGTGCCGGGTTGGAACTTTTGTGATTCGATTGCAACTGCGCAGGCTGTAAACAAGCCAGTGCAACCAATATCAAAAGTGTCGCACGAATGAACGGTTGCAACCGGGGGATGCACGATTCGACCACCTGGCGGATACAGGGCTCCAGTCCGGCAGCAATCAGAACCAAAACCACAGCCGCAACCGGATAGGTGAATGCCGGCATTTGAGTTTCTACCACCAACGAGAAAAACAAGTAAAACACGGCGGCCATTCCAAGCATGGGCAAATTGTAACGCCGTTCAAATTTTTTGGAAAACAGCACAAGAATGAGCCCCAATGCCAAAAACGGCAGCAAGAACACGCCAAAATGTTCGTTCAGGTACTTCAAATAATACCAGGCATCCCCTGCGGTAAACGCGCCCAGCCGGTCGGTAATGTGCTTGAAGTTGTAAGCATACTCCCAGGCGCTTTCTTTGGGAAACTCCCGAAGGATGTACAGTTGCCAGGGCGCCATAATGACCAATACCAGACCGAATGCCGAAAGCCAGTGCCGGTAAAATTGCCATTTGCTCCAATGATCCCGTTGGCTGAGCAGATACAAGCCGGCGCCGCCAAAAATTACTAATGCCGTCAGCCATTTTACCAAAACAGCCAACCCCGTAAACACGCCGGCTATCATTGCCCAACGAATACCGGGCCTCCGGGTATATTCTGAAAATGCCCAAATACCACCGGTGACGTAGGCGGTAAAAACGAGGTCGTTGTGGTCCAGGCTCAGGTAGCCGGCCGTCAGTTCGAGTTGGTAATACGAAAAGGTACTGAGCAGGGCGGCTAAAAAGGCCGTTGCTTGCTCCCGGGTCCAGATCAGGGCAATCCGGTATATCCAGTAAGTCATCAGCGTGCTCAGTAGGACGCTGGGCAGGCGCAATGCCCATTCATTGACGCCGAACACCTTCATTGCCAGTGCCATTTGCCAGAGAAAAAGCGGCTGTTTGTGCACCCAGATATGATTGCAGCACCAGGCCGTGAAGTCGTACGGCAAAACGGGGCTTACCCGGAGCATAGGCCGGAAGGGCTCGGCAATCATGTTTTTGGCAACAAGCGCATGGAACCTTTCGTCCCAATCGTGCAAAAAAGGATCGACAAAAGCCATGTAAAGCCGCAGGAAAAATGCCGCCAGGCAAAGAACCAATATACCGGCGCCGTACCGTTTTTTTTCAAAAAACAACCATAAACTCCAAAGGAAACAGAGCGTGCCGGAAAGGAGAAGGAGGCTCAGAGGCATGAATGATTTTAGTCTTGCAATTTAGCCAGAAAATCGTCTATTTTTTTGTTCCGGGTCCAGTCGTTTTCCTGGCAAAGTTGAACCATTTGGCTGACGAGGCTCTCGGTTTCCGTGCCGGAGAGTTCATTTTGTACATAAACCCAAACAAGCCTGTAATCCATGTTGACCTGATTATTGGCGGGGTTAAATAACGGCATTTTATCCGTACCCCGAAGCACAGTGTTCCGATACCAGTGCTCGGAGGCATGCGTTTCATCGGATTTCAAAAATTTTGGATACTCCCGGTTGAATTTTTCCCAAAATACAGCCAGATCGGCCAGATTGGCCAGGTTGACTGTGATTTTTCCTTTGGCAAGCATCGGTGCGCGTTGTTCGGACGTGCGTTGATTCAGGTAGCGTTGCATCGGATGCGAAACCCGCGGGCTGAAAAATTCCTGAAACTTCCGCAAATCGGGAACGGCAAATATCAATCCTTCGGCAGCGACCAACCGGAAGCCGTTGGCCGCCAGTGCAATGGCAAATGAGTTGCCCGCAGGATCGAATGAATTTGTAAAAATGGCTTCGACCTCAGCGGCACTGAAACGCCCTGCAGTAGTAATGTCCTCCAGGCCGCTTTTTCGTTCGACCCGGTGCATAAATGTCTCCATGGCAACAAAAATCGCATCGGCAAGCGAACCGTTTACATCGCTGAATTTTTCCTCCAAAAATGCCCAGGCTTTGCCTCCACTGTTGAAATCTTTTGGGTCCAGGCTGTTCAGATAAGCGGCGCACTCCGAAATCCGGTTTACATCCGGTTTTTCGTCGGACTGCCCGCGATACAAAGCGGAGAGCGAGCCACCGAACGCCCAGCCTTTGGTCCCGGAAGCATCGCTTACTTCGTAAAACGGCGCGGTGTGCAATGTGCCGTCCAATTCCAGCTGTACTGTTTTGCCGGATTTGACACCTTCACCAAAAAGAATTGACCCTTGCGGTATTTTTTGAACATCCGTAGCGGAAAGCGTTGGCTCTTTGCGCAGCCGGAGTTGATCAATATTGACCAGGTATAGAAAAAAATCCGGATCGGCATTTTGATCCGTTAATGCAGCGCTTTCTTCTTGGCTGCTGTTGCTTTGACCGCAGGAAAAAAATACGCCGAGCAATACGAACGGGAGCAAACGCGAAATCGCAATCAAATAATTCATCTCCATTAAATCAGGTTGTATACCGAAGAAGGTATGAGTGTTAACAAAGCGATTAAGATCAATCCGGCCGCGAGGGAAAGGCGGATGCTCCAGGGAATCTTCACTTCGTAGGCGTTTTCTTCTGCACTGAAGTACATGGCGATTATTACCTTGAAGTAATAATAAATAGAGATCGCGGCATTGATAACGGCCAGTATCACCAGCCAGGGATATCGCTCGAATGCAACCGCAAACAGGAAATATTTTCCAAAAAATCCGGCAGTCGGTGGAATCCCGGCAAGCGTCAGCATAGCCACGGCCATCGTAGCGGCAATCAGGGGTTGTTTCTTGCTGAGCCCGTTGAAAGCGGCAAATGTTTCATCGAGGTTTTGCTCGGAAACCAGCAAAAAGCAGGCAAATGCACAAACCGTCGCTACGGAGTACACCAGTGCATAATATAAAAGCGCTCCTCCGGCCCCAGGTTGTCCGGCAGCCAGAATGGCCAGTAACAGATAACCCGCATGCGAGATGGAGGAATAGGCCATCATACGTTTGAAGTTGACCTGGAAAATAGCCGTAGTGTTGGCCAGTACCAGGGTAAGACCGGCGACCATGGCTACGGCAATCTCCCAAAATTCACCGGCGCCGGCAAATGCCGTACTGAACAAGCGATAGAATGCGGCAAACCCGGCTGTTTTTACCACTGTAGCCATAAAAGCCGTGATCATCGTCGGGCTGCCCGTGTACACATCGGGCGCCCACATATGAAAAGGCACTGCCGAAACTTTAAAACACAGGCCGATCAGAATCAGCAATATCCCGGCGCTGAGCATTTGGGGCGAGTGGCCGTTGGCAGTGATTACTGCATGTATCCGGTGCATATCAAAACTGGCAGTTGAGCCATAAACCAGCGCGATGCCAAACAACAAAATTCCTGTGGCGAATGCCCCCATCAGGAAGTATTTCAACGCTGCCTCGTTGGATCTCAGGTCGTCGCGGCGACTACCTGCAAGCACATACAAGGGAATGCTCAGTATCTCAATGCCCAGGAACAGCATGACCATGTTGGTAAATGAAAACATGCACAAGGCGCCGCACAAACTAAAGAGAAACAGTGCGTAATTATCGCCCAGCGTATCCGACAGCTCACGAAACCCCCATCGGCTCAGGCCAAATATCAAGGCCGTAGCCAGTAAGGCTACAACGGTAAAAGCAAGCGCAAAGGTGTCGAATTGGAGCATCGACGCATACCTTTCGTTGAATGCGGAAGGAAGATTGATGTCGAGCAACGCAAACCCCAAAGCCGCTCCCGTACCTGTCAGTGCCAGGGGTTGCAACCATTGGCGCTTTTTAAACAAGCCGGCAAAAAGGGCTATAACTGCAGTAAAAAAAAGTACAAGTAGGGATATCATTATCTAAAATTGAACAGCACCTAAAATTTTATTGACGCTGCCGTCAGTAAGGTTGAGGATGAGTTGAGGAAAAAAGCCAAAAACCAGGACAAACCCTGCCAGCGCGCCCAATACAATCCATTCGCGCAGGCCGATGTCGGCAAATTCACTGGTATGCCGGGTAGTTTCTCCGAACATTGCAAGGCCATAGGCACGCAGCATGTAAACCGCGCCCAGAATAATCGTCGGGCCGGCCAAAGCGCCCAGTGTGGCGTTGTAATTCCAGACACCATTTAGTAGCAGAAATTCGCCTGCAAACCCGTTCGTCAAGGGTACAGCAATCGAACCGAGCAGTACCAGCATGAACAGCGTTGCAAACTTTGGCGCCGACCGCGCAATGCCACCCATGTCGAACAACGACCGCGAACCAATCCTGCGTTCGAGCAAATCCACTACAAAAAACAATCCGACCACATTAATGCCGTGGTTCAGCATCTGGATCATACCGCCCTGCATGCCTGCCTTATTCCAGGATAATACCCCGGCAGCAATCAGACCAACGTGTGCAATAGATGAATAGGCAATCAGGCGTTTCAGGTCGCTTTGTTTGAAGGCGATCAGGCTGGCGTACACGATCCCGGTAACTGCCAACCCCAAAAATACCGGAGCCCAGCCTTGCATGGCTTCCGGCGCCAGGGGCACCATCCAGCGCACCACGCCATACACCCCCATTTTCAGCATGATCCCGGAAAGCAACATCGTGCCCCCGGTGGGCGCACTCACGTAAGTGTCGGGCTGCCAGGTGTGAAAGGGGAAAATCGGCATTTTGACCGCAAACGCCAGAAAAAAGCCAAGCATCACCCACCAGGCTGTCGCCGGGTCCAATTGCACCGCCACCAGGTCTTCCCAGGCGAAAGAATGTGCAATTTCCGGCAAACCATTCTCCAGCGCCACCGCCGGCGTTTTCAGATAAACCGCCAGGAGTGCCACAAGCATAAACAGCGAACCGACAAAGGTGTAAATGAAAAACTTAAGGGTGATCTGGATGCGGTTAGCGCCACCCCAAATGGCACAAATGAAATAAATTGGAATAAGCGCCAATTCATAAAATACATAAAACAACAAACCATCCAGCGCCATAAATACACCGTTCAGCGCGCCGATCATTAACAACACAAGACCGAAATAGCGATTTTCAAGGTTGTATTGTCGGTTAAAACTGCTGAGTACAATCAACGGCGCCAGCAGATTGGTCAGCAACACCATCAGCATGCTGATGCCGTCCAGCCCAAGCCGGAAACTGATGCCGGCACTGGATACCCAGGGGAAACTGACCTCGTAGTTGAAGGAGCCGTCTCCGTTGAAGGTGCTTAATGCCAGGATGGTCACAACGAGATTTGCCAGCGTCGCGGTTAATGCAATCGGGCGTGCAGGCAAATGCCGGGTAGCCAGCAAGGCTATCGCTGCGATAAAAGGAAGTATGAGGAGAAGAATGGACATTTTGCGTTTCGTATTTTTCAAAACCTGTCAGGTCAAATTTTCTCCAAAAAAATTAGCGCCTTCAGCGCCTTTTTCAGGAGAAAATTTGACCTGACAGGTTACAGGTGCAGCGTCAAAAACAATAAAACAGCCCCGGCCACCATGGCCAACAGGTAGTATTCAATATTGCCGTTTTGGATTTTTCGGAATTGGCCGCCCAACGCTCTCACCCCTTTGCCCACACCGTTGACCAGGCCATCAATTCCCTGAATATCGGCATAGTAGTACAGCAGCTGAGAGAGTTTTTCGGCCGGTTTTACGATCAAAAAATCATAGACTTCGTCCACATAAAACTTGTTGGACAATACTGTGGCAAAACGTCCCTGAGCGCTATCTGCCACCGGCACGCTGCGTTTAACAACATAGAAATAATAGCAAACCAAAATAACAGCAACCGCCAGGCTGGTGCTTATGGCCATGAGCGTCCACTCGGTGCTAGCTGCCAAATGGTGCGCCTCCCCGCCATGGTGCAGGTTGACATTGCCCACAACAGGCCCCAGAAACCCGGCCATCCATTGCGGCGGGCCAATATGCAGGATGTGTGGCGCATTTAGAAAACCGCCGATCACCGATAAAACGGCAAGGATAATTAACGGAACCGTCATTACCAGCGGGCTTTCATGCAGATGCTTTGCCTGCGCCTCCGTGCCGCGGAATTGCCCGAAAAAAGTGACAAATAACAGGCGCGACATATACACCGCCGTCAACAAACCACCCAGCGCCGCAAATGCCCACCACCAATTGCCGCCGGCCGCGAAGGTGTTGGCAAAAATTTCGTCTTTGGAGAAAAACCCGGCCAGCAGCGGGAAGCCGCTGATGGAAAACGAGCCGATCAGAAATACCCAAAACGTAATGGGCAGTGCTTTGCGCAGACCACCCATGTTGCGAATATCCTGCTCGCCACCCATGGCATGAATAACCGAGCCGGCGCCGAGGAACAGTAGGGCTTTAAAAAAGGCATGCGTAGTCACGTGAAACATAGCCGTCACGTAAGCGCCCATGCCCAATGCCACAAACATCAGCCCCAATTGTGAAACCGTCGAATAGGCCAGTACTTTTTTAATGTCGTTTTGCCGCAAGCCAATCAGCGCGGCAAAAATGGATGTAGCCAAGCCAATAAATGCCACCACGTTCAAGGCATCGGGCGACAAGCTGTACAGCGGATGACAACGAGCCACCAGGTAAATACCTGCCGTGACCATCGTGGCGGCGTGAATCAACGCCGACACCGGAGTCGGGCCGGCCATCGCATCGGGTAACCAGGTGTACAGCGGAATCTGGGCGCTTTTACCCATGGCACCGACGAAGAGCAGCAAACATATTGCCGTGATGGTACCAGTATCCGGATTTACGATGGCAAGACGGTCAAAAATTTCCTCATAAGTGAGCGTCCCGAAGGTTCTGAAAATCAGGAAAATACCTAACA
The DNA here is from genome assembly GCA_016716135.1 of Lewinellaceae bacterium. GTDB lineage: Bacteria > Bacteroidota > Bacteroidia > Chitinophagales > Saprospiraceae > M3007. The sequence continues at coordinate 30,580 of JADJWX010000010.1, forward strand.
GCAAGCCCAGATCGCCAATGCGGTTCATGATAAATGCTTTCCGGGCGGCCTTCGTGAAATCGGTGTTGGCATACCAAAATCCGATCAGGAGGTACGAACAGAGCCCGACACCTTCCCAACCAAAAAACAGCATGATGAGGTTGTCGCCCATCACGAGCAGCAGCATACTGAAAATAAACAGGTTGAGGTAGGCAAAAAACTTCCAGAAGCCCGGGTCATCGTGCATGTAGCCAATGGAGTACACGTGGATCAAAAAGCCAACACCCGTTACGATCAACATCATCCAGACCGAAAGTTGGTCGACCAGGAAGGAAAAATCCACGTGGAGGCTATCCACCGTGATGAAGTTGTACAAGCTATGCTGGATTGGCCCAGTGGATGCCACTTCGTTGAAACAGGCCACACTGAGCAGGAAGGAAACCAACAGCGTGCCCGAACCGATAATGGCGACCAGGTTTTTGGACAACTTCCGTCCAAACAGCCCGTTTACGGCGAAGCCGATGAAAGGGAGAAATGGTATGAGTGGTAACAGTGTTTTCATGCTTGCCTGCGCTAAAATTTCAGCTTGTCCAGTTTATAAATATCCGTGGTTTTGGTGTTCCGGAAAATCATAACCAGAATCCCCAAACCCACGGCAGCTTCTGCTGCCGCCACCACCATGATGAAAAACACCATGATCTGCCCCTGTGCGTCCGACAAATAGGTCGAAAAAGCCGCAAGCATCAGGTTTACGGCATTCAGCATCAGCTCCACGCACATCAGTACCACAATAGCATTCCGGCGGATCAAAACGCCAAATACTCCGATGCAAAACAGCAGCGAACTGAGGTAGACGTAATATTCAATCGGTATAGTTTTTATAACATCCAGCATAGAAAAATAACTCAAATAACTTCAGATGACTATCAAATTTTCACGTCCCGTTTAGCCAGCAGCACGGCACCAACCATCGCGGCCAGAAACAATATGCCGGCAATTTCAAACGGAACAACAAAATCAGTGAACAGGCTTTTACCCAAATTCTGGGCAAGACCGACATAGGGATTGCTTTCTTCGGGCATATTCAATTGAATGCCACCTTTCAACGCGCCAACCAGGGTAACCAGCAACATGCCAGCAGCAATAGCAGCGCCGAGTTTCCAGCGGCTTGATTGCCGGGGCTCGGCATCGGTATTGAGATTCAGCAGCATCAGCACAAACAGGAACAGCACCATGATAGCGCCGGCATACACGATGATGTGCACTACCGCCAAAAACTGGGCATTCAGCAGCACATATTGGCCTGCGATGGAGAAAAATGTCAGGATCAGGAAAATGACGCTGTGCACCGGATTTTTGGTAAAAACCATGAGCAGCGAAAAAATCACGGAGGCCAATCCTAATATCAGAAATACGGTTAAACTCATGTGTGTTGGTAATTCGTTTCTCGATTTACAGGATTTAGGTTAGTGCCACGCTTTTTCCACGATATGTTTCTGACGTTTGGTCACATCAATCCTTTTTTCAGGTGTTGTGCCTTCCACCAGCAGGTCTTTTCCAAAAATAAAATTCTGGCGCACATAGTCCGAAGGCACAATCCGGTCGGTCAGGAAAATGGCCTCTTTCGGGCAGGCCTCTTCACACAAACCGCAGAATATGCAGCGCAACATATTGATCTCATAAACGGCTGCATATTTCTCCTCGCGGTACAGGTTTTCTTCTCCTTTTTCGCGTTCGGCAGCCGTCATCGTGATCGCTTCAGCCGGGCAGGCAACTGCACATAAGCCACAGGCAGTGCAACGCTCACGGCCTTGGTCGTCGCGTTTCAGCACATGCCAGCCACGCCAAACCGGGGCGACGGGGCGTTTTTCCTCCGGATAATTTACCGTGTTCTTTTTCTTAAAAAAATGCTTCAGGGTGATCCACATGCCCTTCAGAATAGCGGGCAGGTATATGCGCTCCCAGAAGGACATTTTTTTATTAACAACGAGTTTGGATCGATTCGTAAGTGGTTGCATGTTTTTTTAATATGCGACTAAAAAATTGATCGAGTGGATGGGGTGCGCCGGTGCGTTTTTAACCTTCAAACAATAAAACTCCGGCCCCGGTCAGCAACATATTCAAAATGGAGAGCGGGATAAGCGCTTTCCAGCCCAAATGCATCAGCTGGTCGTAGCGGAATCGCGGCAGCGTCCAGCGGATCCACATGAATACAAAAATGAAAAAGAAGGTTTTGGCAAACATCACAATCGGGCCCATCAGGCCGCCCAGCCATCCCGGATCAACGCCAGGGAAATTATAACCGCCGAAATACACGGTTGCGATGACCGCGCAGGCGATAAACATGTTGATGTATTCGGCAAAAAGGAAAAAACCCAGTTTCATGGAACTGTATTCCGTGTGGTACCCCCCGATCAGTTCTGTTTCACATTCAGCCATATCGAACGGTGCGCGGTTGCACTCGGCCAGGGCGCAGGTGAAAAACAGGATAAATCCGAGCGGTTGGTACCAGATGTTCCAGTTGATACCGGCTTGCTGGATGGCCATTTCTTTCAAACTCAATGTACCCGTGAGCATCACCACGGCAATGAGGGAAAGCCCCATCGCCAGTTCGTAGGAGATCATTTGCGAAGAGGCTCGGATGGCGCCATACAGCGAATATTTGTTGTTCGACGACCAGCCACCGATCATGATGCCGTACACGCCGAGGGAGGTAAATCCCAGGATGTACAAAATGCCGATGTTCAGATCGGTCACCTGGAGCTGGACGTTCAGGCCGAACAGGGTCAACTCGGTTCCCCACGGAATTACGGCGCTGGTCATACACGCTACGAACATAAAGGCGCCCGGCGCCAGAATGTACAGCCAGCGTTCGGCCGCATTAGGCATGAAGTCTTCTTTAGTGAAAAACTTCACGCCGTCGGCCAGTGGTTGTAACAACCCGAGCGGCCCGGCCCGATTGGGCCCGACACGGTCCTGGATGAACGCCGCCACTTTCCGTTCACCAAATGTGGCGTAAGCTGCCACCGTAAGGGTAATAACGAACAGCACAAGAACCAGGATGGATTTTTCCAGAATAAAGGCGATATCGTATAGCAATAAAATGCTCATCAGTTTGATATGTTTTGCCCGGACTGCTGCTTGAAGTTGCAGGCGGGTAAGGGTAGTATTTATTTCACCGTGACGGTTTTGTTTTCGTAGTGATTTTGCGAGATCACGGAGTGCCGGTCAATGTCGCGCGGCCCCTCGATCGTCCAGTCTTCCAGCGCTTTTTTCTCAAAACGGCAGGTGTTGCAAATGAAATCGTGCACTTCGCCGTATTGGTCTTTGCGGCCGGTCACGCGGTAGATTTCATTGCCGTACATCCACACCACGGCTTTGCCACTGCATTTTTCGCAATTGCGGTGGGCATCCATTGGTTTTAAAAACCAGACCCGGCTTTTGAATCGGAAGGTCCGATCGGTGAGTGCGCCCACCGGGCACACGTCGATCACATTGCCCGAAAAGTCGTTATCGATGGCTTTTTCAATAAAAGTGCTGATTTCCGCATGGTCGCCACGGCCAATCACGCCGTGCACGCGTTCCGGGGTCAATTGCTGCGCCGTGTACACACAGCGATAGCACAGAATACAGCGGGTCATGTGCAGTTTGATGTACGGCCCGATATCAATTTTTTCGAACGTGCGGCGCTCAAACTCGTAGCGGGTGTCGGCCAGGCCGTGCTCGAAAGAAAGGTCTTGCAGGTGGCATTCGCCGGCCTGATCACAAATCGGGCAATCGAGCGGGTGGTTGATCAGCAGGAATTCCACCACGCCTTTTCGTGCGTTGAGCACCTCCTCGCTGGTGATGTTGGCCACTTCCATTCCGTCGAGCACCTGGGTTTGACAGGACGCCACCAGCTTGGGCAGCGGGCGGGCATCGTTGGCAGAACCTTTGGTGACTTTCACCAGGCAGGTGCGGCACTTTCCCCCGAGCCTTTAAGGCTGGAGTAATAACACATCGCCGGCGGCACAATGTCGCCGCCGATCTGGCGTGCTGCGTTTAATATGGTGGTGCCCTCGGGGACTTCCACTTCGAAACCGTCTATTTTTACGTTGGGCATATTGTTGCGATCAGATTTTTCCCTCAAATTCGATTAATGTACTTCTGAATATCTGGTTCAGGCGGTCGGTGCCGACCTGCTGTTTTATCTTAAAATGCTTGAGGTATTCCGTATAATATTCAATTTTCTCCTCCAAAAAGTTGTTCAATAAGTCAATTTTAGGTTCTTCCCCTAGTTCTGTTCCACTCATTTTGCGGGCCAACAATTTTTGAATTTCCATCTGCAGTTTTTCATCTAATTCCGCAGATTCAAACAATACATGAAACTCAGTCGGCGCCATGGTGTTTGTTTGTTCAATCCACATACAAGCAAGTACCGGGCGTAGCACATAAAAGTATTTTTTTGTTTTAACCAGGTCCATTTTAAGGTACTCCTTAAAGTTGCCGGCTGCCATGCTCAAGTAATGGTACAAACAGGATTTTGGATTAAAATAATCTACAGCAGCATCCCGTAGTTGATTGACGACAAATGGCTCTTCAAGGTAAACTATCGGGCTATTGAGCCACTCCATGAAAGGCGGATTGGATTTTCGAAACAGATTCAACGCTTTTCGCAATTCCCATCCGCTCAAGTCGAGATCATCCGGCAGCATAATTTCAATGCTATCCCTTTTATTATCAATCGAGAGGTACCAATCTTTTTGATGAACATAAATAAATCGCACATCCCAATCGCTGTTTATCGATGCAAACCCCCAAGCTCTGCTGCCACTTTCCACGGCGTATAAAATTTTAATCGCTTCTCGTTTTTCGAGGTTTGAAAGTGCTGTCTGTATCTGCTCCTGCATCATAAAAATCTTACGCCATTTCCGCTTTTTCTTTTACCAAACCATAATTCCGCTGCATACAGGCCTCCGGCTCCCGCACATGCCATTCAAACTCGTCCCGGAAATGCCGGATCGCCGAAGCCACCGGCCATGCAGCAGCATCGCCAAGCGGGCAAATGGTGTTTCCTTCAATTTTTTTAGCTACTTCAACCAGCAAATCCATGTCCGAAAGTTTGCCTTTGCCGTTTTCAAGCCGTTCCAGCACTTTTTCCATCCAGCCGGTGCCTTCGCGGCAGGGCGAACACTGTCCGCAGGATTCGTGGTGGTAAAACCGGGTGAAATTCCAGGTGTTCCGCACCACGCACTGGTCTTCGTCGTACACGATAAAACCACCCGAGCCCAACATGGAGCCCGATTCAAAACCGCCATCGGCCAAACTTTCGTAGCTGAGCAACCGGTTTTCCCCGGCAGCTGTTTTCGTTACCAGGTAGTGGGGGAGGATCGGGACGGAAGAACCGCCGGGCACACAGGCTTTCAGGCGTTTGCCGTTTTTAATACCGCCACACCAGTCATCCGAATAGATAAACTCTTCCATAGGCAGGCCTAGCTCAATTTCGTATACCCCGGGTTTGTTGATGTTGCCACCGGCGGAAATCAGTTTGGTGCCTGTGCTTCTGCCCACCCCGATACGGGCGTAATTGTCGCCGCCTTCGTTAACGATAGGCACCACAGCAGCCAGCGTTTCCACGTTGTTTACAACCGTCGGGCATTGCCACAGGCCTTTTACCGCCGGGAAAGGCGGCTTGATGCGCGGGTTGCCGCGTTTTCCTTCCAGACTTTCGATCAATGCTGTTTCTTCGCCACAGATATAGGCGCCGGCGCCCGGGTTCACGTAGAGATCGCAATCGAAGCCGGATCCCAAAATGTTATTCCCCAGCCAACCTTTGGCATAAGCCTCTGAGATAGCTTTTTCCAGAATGAAAACGATCCAGGAATATTCGCCACGGATATAAATGTAGGAGGTGTTGGCCCCCAATGCATAGGCCGACAGGATCATGCCTTCGACGAGCAAGTGGGGAATTTTTTCCATCAGATACCGATCTTTGAAGGTACCGGGCTCCGACTCGTCGGCATTGCAAAGCAGGTAGCGCGGGACCCCTTCGGGCTTGGCGAGGAATGACCATTTCATTCCGGTTGGGAAACCGGCGCCGCCGCGGCCGCGCAGTCCTGATTTTTTCACTTCCTCCAACACATCGGCGGGCGCCATATTTTTCAGTGCTTTTTCAACGGCACGGTAACCACCGTGCTTGCGGTAGGTCTCATAACCGTTTATCCCTTCGATGTGGGCATGTTCCAGGAGCAGTTTTCGACTCATCTGTTAATTATCTTCCTCTTTTTGAAATTCGTGTTCAAAATCTGCCTTCAGTCGTTCGGGGGGCATGACGGCGCATTGGAAATCGGGGGTAGGAAACACGGCAACTTTCATGTTTTCCTGTTCAAAATCGTCCAGCCATTCCATAAACTCCATCAAATCGAGCGGTTCTACGGTAAACTCCTCAAACCCGCCTTTTTCCCTGAAAATGGCTGCAAATTCCGGGTTGGGGAAAACTGCCAGCACCTCAGTGTCGTCTTCCTCCACTTCCAGCAACAGCCAACCTTCCTCATCTGCCAGGCCCCAGACTTCCTCTTCGGCAACTGCCGTCCGGATAAAATATTTGTAGCGGCTTTCCGGCTTGCGCGCCAGGATTTCGCTGATTTCTTTTTGATTAAGTTGCATGGTTGAATAGTTGGTAGTGACGGTCTGGCTCCAAGTCAGGCCGGCACTGACTTGGAGTCAGTGCATTTTCCAGCTGCCTTTGTCAATTTTTCCGGCCCGGCAGTCTTCCAGGAAGCGATCCATTTTTTCTTCTGTCAAATGCTCGTGGTAATACAGGCCAACTTGCATCATTGGGGCATAGCCACAAGCGCCTAAACATTCCACTTCTTTTATGGTAAACATGCCGTCGGGTGTGGTCTGGCCGGTTTCGATACCCAATTTTTTTTGAACATAATTAATTAGCCGCTCGGCGCCTTCAATAGCGCACGGGCCTGTGTGGCAAAACTCGAGTACGTATTTTCCAACCGGCTCCAAATTGAACATGGTATAAAACGTAGCCACTTCATACACCTCAATCGGGGTGATTCGCAGGGCTTCGGCTACATGATCCAACGCAGCGATGCTCAGCCAACCGCCATTCTCTTCCTGTGCGATATGGAGTGCCCGGATCAGCGCGCTTTTTTGCCTGCTTTCCGGATACTTCGCCATCAGTTGCTGCACCTCCGCCTGTGCTTCCGGTGAGAAACTGAATGGTTTGCCGTTATGTGATGCTATTTGCATATTTTTTAAAAAAATTTCACGTCAATTAATATCCCAATGTTAAGCGTCTAGTTCTCCGGCAATTACGTTCATGCTCGACATCGTCAGAATGGCATCGGAAAGCATGGAGCCTTTGATCATTTCCGGGTAAGCCTGGTAATAAATGAAACAGGGACGGCGAAAGTGCAGCCGGTAAGGTTGCCGGCCGCCATCGCTGATCAGATAAAATCCCAGCTCGCCGTTTCCGCCTTCTACGGCGTGGTACACCTCTCCTTTCGGAATGGGCACTTCACCCATTACAATCTTGAAATGGTATATCAGTGCCTCCATTTTGGTGTACACGTCATCTTTGGGCGGCAAATAGTAATCCGGCACATCGGCGTGATAGGCGCCTTCCGGCAGATTTTCATAGGCCTGGTTGATAATTCGGAGGCTTTGGCGAATTTCTTCCTGGCGCACCATAAACCGGTCGTAGGTGTCACCCTGCGTGCCTACCGGGATGATAAAATCAAAGTCTTCATAGGAGGAATACGGCTGCATCACACGCACATCGTAGTCAACCCCACAAGCACGCAGGTTAGGGCCGGTAAAGCCATAGGCCATGGCGCGTTCGGCATCGATCGGCCCGGCGCCGATGGTGCGGTCCATGAAAATCCGGTTGCGTTCCAACAGGCTGTTGAACTCTTCAAACTTGGCAGGGAAAGTCTTCAGGAAATCCTGCAATTTTTTATGAAAAGCCGGACTGAAGTCGCGTTCCATACCGCCAATACGACCAACATTTGTTGTCAGGCGGGTACCGCAAACCTCCTCGTACATATCGTAAATGCGTTCGCGTTCCTGGAACATGTAGGTAAACCCGGTCAATGCTCCGGTGTCGACGCCAATCACGGAGTTGCAAATCAGGTGGTCGGCCAGCCGGGCGAGTTCCATCATAATGACCCGCATGTATTGGGCGCGTTTGGGAATCTCAATTTTGGCCAGTTTTTCTACGGTCATATGCCAGCCGATATTATTGATCGGCGAGGAGCAGTAATTCAACCGGTCGGTGATCGGGGTGATTTGGTTGAACGGCCGGTGTTCTGCAAGTTTTTCGAATGCCCTGTGGATGTATCCGATCGTTGGTTCGGCACTTACGATTTTCTCACCGTTCATTTTCAGCACATTCTGGAAAATACCGTGCGTAGCTGGGTGGGTAGGGCCGAGATTCAGCGTGGCTAGTTCGCCATCAAGGCTGTCGAGTTGCGAAAAATAGGATTGGACTTGCATATGGGTAGTTTCCCAAGCGAATGGGAGCATTATTATTAGTCAAATGAACGGCCTGTATTTCCGTCGCGTCCGAAAAAGCGGTCGTCCTTGTCCGTGCGGGTACCGTCTTCGAGTTTGTATTCTTTGCGCAGCGGAAAAACATCTAAATCTTCAACATTCAGGATGCGGGTCAGGTTGGGGTGTCCGTCAAACAGGATGCCGTAAAAATCATAGGTTTCGCGTTCCATCCAGTTTGCGGCAGGCCATAATGCCGTTGCACTGGGTACATGCGGATCGGATACCGGAATAAAAATTTTGACACGAATCCGGATGTTTTTTTGCCAGTTGTGCAGTTGGTACATCACGGCCAGTTCCCGGCCGGTATTTTCCGGATAATGAATACCGCAGAGCGTGGTCAGAAAATGAAACTGCAATTCGTCGTCGGTGCGTAGAAAATCCAGCAATTCGAGGATGCGCTCACGGGTTGTTTCCACCGTCAACATGTCATCATATGCTGTTTCGTGTGCGGTGAGTAATCCGGGGAGTTGTTGATCTATGCGTGCGCGGACCAGTTCGTTTGTCATTTAAGCAATCTGATATTTTTCCAGGAGATGCTGGTATTCAGCGGAATACCGCCTGCGCAGGGGCTCGTTTTTCACGAGCTCCTGAATTTTCATGATTCCATCAATAATTTGTTCGGGGCGTGGCGGGCATCCGGGTACGTATACGTCAACAGGAATTACTTTGTCGATGCCCTGGAGTACGGAATACGTGTCGAATATTCCGCCGGAGCTGGCACATGCGCCCACAGCGATCACCCACTTAGGTTCGGCCATTTGGGTATACACCTGCTTGAGGATGGGGCCCATTTTTTTGGCGATTGTACCCATGACCATGAGTAGGTCCGATTGGCGGGGCGAAAAGGAAAGCCGCTCCATGCCGAATCGCGACAGGTCGTAGTTTGTGCCCATCGTCGCCATAAATTCGATGCCGCAGCATGAAGTGGCAAAAGGCAGCGGCCAGATGGAATTGGCACGGGCCAAGCCGACCGCTTTTGACAACGAGGTGGCAAAAAAACCTTCGCCACCATATCCTTCCGGCATTTCAGCAATTTTGGTCATAACATTATTTTTTAATCCGGTTTTACGGGTGCCCAATTATTTTTCCCAGTCTAATGCGCCTTTTCGCAACACGTAGAAAAAACCGAGTAGAAAAATGGAAACAAAAATTAAAACTGCCAGGAAGCCTTCCATGCCCATTTCGCGAAAATTGACGGCATATGGATAAAAGAAAATGACTTCAACATCGAACAGCACGAACAAAATGGCGGTCATGAAATATTTAATGGAAACGGGTATGCGTGCATTTCCCTCCGATTCAATCCCGCATTCAAAGTTTTCATCTTTCACACCGCCGCGTCTGCGCGGGCCAAGCATCGGTACGACAATAAGTACGATGGCGACAAAACCCAGGGCAACCAATGATTGCAGGACGATAGGCATATATCCGGATGGATCCATAATTTTCGGTTTAATTTTTGTCGGTTGAAACAGTTAAAATGTTCAACGGTTTGATCCGGTATTGAAAAAAACAGTATTCTGATTTTAAGGGTCCTTTTTACGCCGCAAAGGTACCATAATTCAAGCCAAATCCGGGTATCTTCATTTTGTACATTCAGCCCTTCTTGTTTAAAGTTTAGAATAAATCCACTTAAGAACTTTCGGGCAAATGTTTTGCACATGCCTTGTTTATGGCAAAAAAGTCCAACATTTGCCGAAACAACACAAAGACCATGATAGCACATCGTTTTAGCCTCCTTGCCGCAACCTTACTTTCGTGTTTTGCCTGCCAAAACCCCAATGCTTCAAATGCTACAAATTCTACTGAAGCAAACCCGGACAAACCGGTATTTACCGCACTATATGGCACTCCAATTCTGGACGGCAGCGCAGCTGACGACGTTTGGGAGCAAGCCGACTGGTATCCGCTAGACCAGGTGTGGTTAGGCGAAAAACCCGATTCAAACGACTTCAGCGGACAGTACAAGCTGGCCTGGGACGAAAACAACCTCTACATTCTGGCTGTAATTACGGACGACTCCCTGACCGACACGCATCCTGATGGTTTGGAGGCCTATTGGGACGATGATTGCCTGGAAGTATTCCTGGATGAGGACTCCTCCGGCGGCGATCACCAATACAATTTTAATGCATTCGCTTATCATATCGCCCTTGATGGCAAAGTGGTAGATATTGGACCGGACAGCACCTTTCGCTTTTTTGACAACCACTGCCTGACCCGGCGGATCACCCGCGACAAAATCAGCACCTGGGAAGTTGCCGTGCGGATTTATGATGGAAACCAGTACGCGCTCGATGAAGAAAATATCCCAAAATTGTTGTCGGCGGGAAAAACAATGGGCTTTGCACTGGCTTATTGCGACAATGATCAATCGCCGGAACGCGAAAATTTCATAGGCAGCGTAGTTGTGCCCGGGAAAGACAAAAATGTCGGCTGGATCAATGCGGATGTGTTTGGTCAGCTGGTTCTGAAATAACTAAAACAAATCATAATCAAACAAATATGCAATTACTCGACGGCAAGCTACTTTCAGAAAACATTAAGGCCGAACTCGCAGCCGAGGTGGATCAGATCAAGCTCAAAGGCGGAAAAATCCCGCATTTGGCAGCGGTACTGATTGGCGACAACCCGGCCAGCCAGGTTTATGTGAACAGCAAAATCAAATCCTGCGAACAAATCGGGTTTACCAGCACAATGGTTCGGCGCTCGGGTGATGTATCGGAGGAAGAGGTGTTGGAAATCGTGGCAAATCTGAATAATGATCCCGATGTGGATGGATTTATCGTACAACTCCCGCTGCCCAAACATATCGACGAAGAAAAAATAATGCTGGCCATTGATTACCGAAAGGATGTGGATGGCTTCCACCCGGTCAATTTTGGCCGTATGGCGCAGGGCATGCCCGCCTTTTTGCCGGCTACGCCCTTTGGCATCCTCGAAATGCTGCGCCGCTACAATATTGAAACCTCCGGCAAACACTGCGTGGTGCTTGGGCGGAGCAATATCGTAGGAACTCCCATCAGTATTCTGCTTTCCCGCAAGGGATATCCGGGCGATTGTACCGTAACCTTAACCCACTCCCGGACTCAAGACCTGCCTGCCGAAGTGCGCCGCGCCGATATTGTGGTGGCGGCTATCGGGATTCCGCAGTTTGTCAAAGGCGATTGGGTCAAAGAAGGCGCCGTGGTTATCGATGTAGGCATCAACCGCATACCGGATGCGAGCCGGAAATCGGGGTCCCGCCTTGTTGGCGATGTGGATTTTGATTCCGTGGCGCCCCGGTGCAGCCACATCACACCGGTACCGGGTGGGGTGGGCCTTATGACGGTTACTGCGCTGCTAATGAACACGTTGAAAGCGTGCCGGAAAGAAATTTACTGATTTTTCTTACTTACCAAGGATAACTTTTTCCACGGCCAGTTTATACATCCGGCCTACCGGGATCAACTGTTTCCGCACTTCGAGTCCATCGGCGGATAGCGCAGTTACTTTATCGGTGGCAACGATAAACGAACGGTGCGTACGCAGAAACTGCCCGGGCGGCAGCATTTCATCGAAATGGGAAATGGTTTCTTTGGTCAGCACCGCACCTTGTGTGGTAACAATTTTAACGTAGTCTTTCAGGCTTTCCAGGTACAGGATATCCTCCAGGAGGATTTTTACATTTTTTCGGTCAGCGCGCACAAAAAAATGTGCAGCTGTCTCATCGGGCTGAACTGCTTGAATCTTTTCAGACAAATGCGCTGGACTTGACCGGGAGTAAAGTTTGTCGATCGCCTTTAAAAAACGGTCAAATGAAATCGGCTTGAGTAAGTAATCGAGCACATCATATTCAAATCCTTCCAGGGCAAATTCCCGGTATGCAGTTGTCAGGATCACTGCGGGTTTATAACGCAGCGATTGTAACAGCTCAAGTCCGGTGAGTTCCGGCATTTGAATGTCCAGAAAAAGCAAGTCTACAGGATGGTTTTGTAATGCCTCAAATGCTTTAATGGGATTGGTAAACTTACCCTTGACCTCAAGGTTGTCCAGGCGTTGCAAATAAGTTTGCAGGATATCCATGGCAATGGGCTCGTCATCGACCAATATGCAGGTATAATTTTTCATAATCGCAGTTTCAGGGAAACTAAAAACGCATTGTCCATATTGAATTTTTGTAAAAAATACCGACCGGAATAAAGCAATTTTAAGCGCTTTTCAATATTCAACAGCCCTATTCCTTTAGAGCCATTTCCAGCTTTTTCCCTGGTTTCCGGTTTGCTGTTTTCCACCTGAAAATAGAGCGTCTGCTCCTGTACCCGCAGATTGATTTTGATAAAAACAGTGTCGTTTGAGGCCCGGGCGCCATGTTTAAAGGCATTTTCAACCAAAGGCAACAGCAGCAACGGCGCAATCAAAGCCGTTTGATCAGCATCCTTGACGTCAAACTGTAATTGCAGGCGATTCCCGATCCGGAGTTTTTCCAGTTCAATGTAGTCCAGGATCAGGCGGACTTCCTTTTCCAACGGTATCCGCTCCGTATTGCATTCGTACAAAATGAAATCCAGCAAACCGCTGAGGCGCAAAATGCTGTCCGGTGTATTGGGGGATTGTGACAATGCCAGGCCATATAAATTATTCAGGGTGTTGAATAAAAAGTGCGGGTGAATCTGGGCACGCAAAAACTGAAGCTCTGCATCGCGCTTTTCCGTTTTGAGTTGATTCGTAAGGCGGTCCTTTTTGTCCCAGTCCCGAATAATTTTCAGGGCAACAGCAAAACCGATCACGGCATAATCACGGATCAGGTTTTTGGTCACTTTAGACAACGGGGCAGTCATGGTTTTTCCCGACATAAGCGTCCAGTACCAACTTGTCCAGTGTAGGCGGACAAAAAGCACGACGACCAGGATCAGCAGGCAACAAATCCAGAACCAGGTTTTTTTGCCCTGCCAAAGCAGTGTAGGCACAAGGTAGTAGGCCACAAGATAGAAGGGCAACGCGACCACTGGAATAAAAAACAGGGTTTGCCGGAGCAAGTCCTCTGCATCGACACTATGCGGAAGATTTGCCAGAAATTCGACAGCGGCATATAATGCCCAGAGTGCGAGATGGATAGCTAATCGTTTCATCGAAATTCAAAGATAAAAAGACCCTGTGGGGAATTTCCCGGTAGCCGCCTAGGACCCGGTTTGGGCGACGAAAAGGCTGTTTTGATCGCCGGATGGTTTCCGGAACCGGCAATGCGTCATGTAGCATCGGCACATGGAGACCTGCCGAAAAAGCAGGTTGCCTGCCGTCCCGCTTTGCATATTTGATTGGAAATTCGGTGATTATTTCCTCCGCCAGCATTTCCGCACCTGGTTATTGTATTCACAAAAAAAAGAACGCTATGAAATTAAGATGGCTGATTGCCTTTCCGGTTGCAATACTGCTTGTTTTACAGGCATTTCCAATTGATCAACAGCTGCCGGAAGGCAACCCGGATGTATCGCTCGAGCAGGTTCTTCGTCCGCCGGCAGAAGTAGCCGATTTGTTGAAAAATGCTTGCTATGATTGCCATTCCAATCAAACTCGGTACCCGTGGTATGCCCGCATTCAACCGGTAGGGTGGTGGATTCAGCGCCACACCAGGTCGGGCCGTGCGGAACTGAATTTTTCAACTATGGGCCAATGGAATTCGGCTGAACAAGCAGACATGTTTCGGCATTGTATCAAATTGATAAAAAGAGGCACGATGCCGCTTCAAAGTTATCTGCGCATGCACCCTGAGGCCCATTGGACTGCCAGGCAGCAAGCCAGCCTCTTGGCGTGGCTGGAGGAACAGTCAAGCCGACTGGAATCCGGCGATGTGAAGCTGGTTGCTCAGTACCAACAAATTATGCCGTCTGACACTTGCGATGACAACGATGCCAATCCGCGGTGTTGTTTTGTTCAAATGCCTGAAAATCCGCAACCGGTTTTGGTGATTGCCCCACCCGGGGAGCCCGGCAGGCGGATTAAAATTTCCGGCCGGTTTTTTAAAAGTGATGGGAAAACCCCCTACTCAAATGTGTTGATTTATGCCTATCAAACAGATACCACCGGCCGGTATACCCGAAATGGCGATGAGCGGGGGATTTTGAGGTGGCATGGGCGGTTGCACGCCTGGGGCCGGACGGATGAACTGGGGCGCTATGAAATTCAAACTATCCGACCTGCAGCGTATCCTGGCGGAAAAAACCCTGCGCATATTCATACGGTAGTTTGGGAGCCCGGAGCGGGTGAGGAACCGTATTATATCAAGGATTTTTTGTTTGCCGATGACCCGGCGCTCTCCAACCGTGAGCGGGAGGATGCCCACAGAAATCCCGGCCGCTCAGCGGTACTAACCCTGAAATCTGCCGGAACGGATATCCTGGTGGCAAAAAGGGATATTATTCTGAAGTGAAAGCAATAAAAAAAGCGACCGCGCAAGTGCGCGGTCGCCCGTCTGTTGCCTTAGCAATGTGACCCTCAATTTGTTGTTTTACTTCAGATTAAACGAACCGGTACCAACGAGGTACCCTTTATTGAAGATTTTCACTTCGTATTTTCCTTTCACAAAGTTTTGGCCAGGCTGCCATGCACCGCAAACATTGGTTTCGTCGTTGGAATAGTTGCAGGTAGCCACCGTGGTGTAACGAAATTCCTGTTCATTGCGCTTGTCCTGAGCGATGCCGGAGCCAAGGCTTTCTACTGCCAGCGTAGCGCCGGTCGGATCAACTACCGTAATGTAGAAAGTCTCTTCGCCCGAAGGCACAACTTCGTTCGGTTCCGTAACAAAGCAGATATTGAGTTTGTCAACTTTGCTGGCGCGGCTTTTGCTCTTTTCTTTACCGCTGCTGCGCACATCTACTGCTTTTACGGTGATGTTTTTCACGCGGATTGCCGAAGCGATGTCTACCTTTTTGCTCAGCACGGCACGTTCGGATTCCAGTTGCGTTTTTTCAGAAATCAAAGCTGCTTTGGCGGAGCTTTCCTGCGTAAGCATGCTTTGCGTTTCGGTAAGCGACGTGTTCAGGTTTTCATTTTCGGTGGTCAATTCCGTATTTTTCTCCGTCAGAATACCGATTTCTTCTTTCAACTTGTCGATCTCGGCCAGGTATTGTTTTTTCTGGTTCTCCAACCGGCCGATCGCAGTACGGTAGTCGCGTTTTTCGCGGATCATCTGCTCAATCTGGGTTTTGTTTTGCTCCAGTTGTTGCAGTTGTTGGTTGATTTTTTCATCCAGTTGTGCATTCAAACCTTTTTGCTGCTCCAACTGTGCTACGGCGTCGTTGTATTTGGTATCGAGTTCAGCAAAAGCCTGCTTTTGTTCGTTCAGTTCCAGCGAAGTAGCCTCCAGTTGTTGCGACGACTTGTACTTGCTGATCATCAGAAAGATGCTGAGGCCAAGGAGTACCGCGATGGCGATACCGGCGATCGTCAACATGCGTTTTGAATTGTCGTTCGGTTGGTTGTCGTAGTTCGAACCTGGGGTGGGCTGATTGAAATTCGTGGGTGTGCTCATAATTAGAGATAAAAATTAGGTTTAACGTTAGTGAAACAGATGTGTGCGATTCTGGCATTTAAATGTACGCGATCACATCTTTTTTGATCTTTGTTTTTAACACCGTTCCTGACGATGTGTGCTGCAAAAGTCACGCAATAAACCCCGGCTGTCAAGGCTTTATTGCCTAAAAATCCGGATTAAACTTGAAATTGGTGGGAAATCCCAGCGACCGTTTCAGGGAATACCCCGAAAGGCTGTTTAGGGAATTACGGAAGTTTGTATGCAGCCCCTGTGGAACAATGCTGCCGGGAAATTTTACCTTAGCTCCAGGCTGATTATCCGGAAAACAATTTTGACCATGTCTTTTTTTGACACAGATTTATACAACATTTTATTTCTCGATATCGAAACTGTTCCGGTAGTTTCAAATTATGAGGAACTACCGGACGAGATGCAGGAGCTGTGGGCTGCCAAAGCCCGGTCGGTCCTGCGCAAATACGACGAAGAATTGGAATACGATGAGATCGCAGAGGCTTTCCAAACCAGGGCAGGCATCTATTCTGAATTCGGAAAAATCGTTTGCATTTCAGTCGGCTTTCTCACCCGCCAACCCGACGGAGCCGACCCACTGTTGCGCCTGAAGTCGTTTAGCAACCACATGGAGTCCGCACTTTTAGAGGATTTCTGTGAATTATTGCAGAAACATTTTAACAACCCGGACAAATTTGCTCTTTGCGGGCACAATATCCGGGAGTTCGACATCCCCTACATCTGCCGGCGAATTTTGGTCAATCAGTTGCCCTTTCCGCGCATGCTGGATATCGCCGGACGGAAACCCTGGGAAACCAAACATCTGCTGGATACCATGGAAATGTGGAAATTCGGCGACTATAAAAACTACACCTCTCTTCGGTTACTTGCCGCATTATTCGGTTTCCCCTCTCCCAAAGATGATATGGACGGCAGTGAAGTCGCCGGTGTGTATTGGGACGAACAGGACCTGGACCGGATTGCGGCATATTGTGAAAAGGACGTGCTTGCCACGGTTCAATTATTTCTTAAAATGCGCCGCCAGGACCTCCTCCGTGACGAGCAGGTGGTCATCGTGCGCTAAACCGAAATCGCTGTGAAAAAACATCTTGTTGCTCCGTCTGTGCTGGCCGCCGACTTTACGCGCCTGCCGGAAGAACTGGAAATGGTCAATCAAAGTGAAGCCGATTGGTTTCACCTGGACGTTATGGATGGCCGGTTTGTCCCAAATATCACGTTCGGCATGTTTATCATCGAGGCGATAAACCGGCTGGCTCGAAAACCGCTGGATGTGCACCTTATGATTGTGGAGCCTGAAAAATACATCGAATCGTTTCGGGCGGCCGGCGCCGATATTATTACGGTGCACTACGAAGCATGTCCGCATTTGCACCGAACGGTACACCAGATCAGGGAAGCCGGCGCAAAAGCGGGCGTGGCATTAAATCCGCACACCCCGGTTCAACTGTTGGAAGACCTGATTGAAGATATTGATCTGGTGTGCGTGATGGCTGTAAACCCGGGTTTTGGCGGGCAAAAATTTATTTACCAGACCCTGGCTAAGGTGCGGCAGCTCCGGGAAATGATCACTACGACAAACTCCGGCGCCTTAATTGAAATCGACGGCGGTGTAGGCCTGCAAAATGCCGAATCGCTCCTGCAAGCCGGCGCCGATGTGCTGGTAGCGGGCAGCAGTGTTTTTAAGGCGAAAGACCCGAAAGCAACGATCGCAGACCTGAAAGCGTTTAAAGCGGTATTCGAATATTAACGCGCTTGTGCAACTGCCCGCTTTATGAAAAAGATCGACAAACTTTTGCTGACCAGTTTTATCGGCCCATTCATTGTGTCGTTTGGCATTGCACTTTTTGTGTTGGTCATGCAATTTCTGTGGTTGTATATCGACGAAATAGCGGGCAAAGGGGTAAGCGTTTTTATCATGATTGAGCTGATAGCCTATTTGTCGATTGCAACATTTCCAATGGCACTTCCGATCGCCGTTTTGATTGCCGGCGTGATGGTGCTCGGAAACCTCGCTGAACGCTACGAGCTGTCCAGCATGAAATCGGCCGGGGTTTCCCTGCTGCGCATCATGCGTTCGCTGATCATTATTGCGGCAGGAATTGCCTTGTTCTCCTACATCTGTTCGGATTTTCTTATCCCGGTTGCCAACCTGAAATTCAAATCCCGCCTGTACGACATTCGCAAACAAAAGCCGGCCCTAACGCTGGAAAAAGGCGTTTTTAATGAGGATTTCCGGCTATTTGTGATCCGCATCGGGGATAAAGCCCCCGACGGGGAAACGATAAAAGACATCCTGATCGAAGACCAAACCAATACAGGGAAACTCCAGTTCAATCAAATCCTTGCCGACAGCGGCCAAATGTTCACTACCCGGGACAAACGCTACTTCGTCATGAACCTCTTCGACGGCGCACAGTACCAGGAACCCTCGCCTCAGGGGAAAGCCAGCAATGAAAAATACCCCTTCATCCGCACGAATTTTCGATCCTGGACAAAGGTTTGGGACCTGGGTGAATTCGAAATGAACCGAACCGACGAAGATCGATTCAAAAGTCAGCGATCCATGCTGAGCATGAGCCAGCTCCGTAAAAATGTTGATTCCCTGAACATGGAAGTCATTCAGGCCCGGCAAGGCATCGCTGATGATTTGCTTTTGAGCCTCAAACGAAAACCATACAAACCGGCGGTGCCGGCAGCTCCGAAAATCCAGCCCGATTCGGCAGCGCTGGCGGCTGAATTCCAACAGGACGCCCTGCGCCGGCTCGCCCGCGCACAACGGAAAGAAGCGCTGATACAACAAGACACCCTGAAAAAAGGTATGTTCCGCCAACAACTGGATAAACCATTGACCGAGTATCAATCCTTTGCAGAAACATTTCCGGAAAAAGATCGCGCCAGGCTCCTCGAACAAGCTATCGGCTATTCCCGGTCAGGACGCATTGTGCTCGACCGGCGCCTGAGCCAGATTGCCAACCGCCGCAAAGAGGCGATAAAAACAGGCTACGAATTGTACACCAAATACAGTTTCGCCCTGGTCTGCTTTGTTTTCTTGTTCATTGGCGCACCGATGGGAGCTATAATCCGGAAAGGCGGGTTCGGATACCCAATCCTGGTTTCAATTATCTTTTTCGTAACCTTCATCATGTTGACCATCATGTGCCGCAAGCTGGCGGAAGCGTATATTCTGACACCTTTTTGGGCTGCCATGGCGCCCTGCCTTGCCCTTGTGCCCATTGGTGCTTTCCTTACCCGCAGAGCAATGAATGATGCCCAAATGTTCAGCACAGACCGGTTAGACCGCTTTATGTTAAAACTGCGCCGGCGCATACAAAAACAGGAGGCTCCGGCATGAAAAACAGTTTTTGGGCGGTTCCCTGGTTCAGTATTCCCGTGCTGCTTTTCTTTATTTTGGGCTTGTTTTTCCAACTCTTTGTACCCACAGGTCATGAAATTTTGTACCTCAACCCCTGGCGGACTGCCCCGTTGAATTTTTTTTTCAAATACTGGACTCAAATGGGCGAAGCACCGGTCTTTATTGCCATTGGGCTTTTGTCGATGGCTTGGCGATACCGCTTCGCGTTGCTTATTGCTTTAACAGGACTTGTTGTGATTCCCACGTCCTATTTTATGAAAGAAAGTGTTCGGAAAGACCGGCCAATCACATTTTTTGAAAAAATCGGCATGCGCGATGCAGTCAATGCTGATTCAACTGTCTATTTGAACCGGGGCAAGACAAGTTTTCCCTCCGGGCATTCAATGGCGGCTTTTGCCATGTACGGCCTCATGGCCTTCTTTAGCGATAAAAAAAGAAACTGGTTTGCGCTGGCTTGCGCCATCACGGCTATCCTGGTTGCCTTTTCCAGGATTTTCCTGGTTCAGCACTTCCTGGCAGACATCCTGGGTGGTGCATTCATTGGCTTGGTGATCGCACATCTGATCTGGTGGTTCAACAAAAAATACCTGGGCCGGTTGGTGGCATTGGACAAAGGTTTGATCCAGCGCTTCAAACAGGCATAAGTTTTTCGGTACAAAAATCAAGCATGCCGGACATATCCGCCGGGTGAAACGTTGTCCAGTTACCGTGTTTGCGAAACCATGTTGCCTGTCGCTTCGCGTAGTTCCGGCTGTGCTGTTTGATTTTTTCAATGGCAGTGCTGCGGTCTGTTTTTCCATCAAAAAAATCAAACCACTCGGTGTATCCGACTGTTTGCAGCGCCGGCAAATGCCGGAACGGGAGCAAACTCCGGGCCTCCTGTTCCAGCCCGGCATCTATCATTTGATCCACCCGGGCATCAATGCGGGCGTACAGTTCATTTCGGGGCAATTCCAAAAGTAAAAAAACCGGCTCGAACGGCCGTTCGGGCTTTGGCCGGGCCAGAAAACTGGAGTACGGCCGGCCAGTTTCCCGGCACACTTCCAATGCCCGACGCAAGCGGGCGGGATTTTGCCGGTCGGCCTGTGAAAAATAAGCGGGATCGAGGGCTTCCACCTGATCTTGCAGCCAGCGCATTCCGCCGCCCGCCACGCCCGCCTGCACCCAGGCTTTTGTTTGGTCCGAAATGCCGGGAAAGGCATCAAGCCCACTGTAGACCGCTTTCAAAAACAAACCGGAACCACCAACCAGAATAGCGGCATGGTGTTTTTGGAACAGTTGCGCCAGCAATTGCACGGCATCCCGTTCAAAGTCGCCGACACTGTACGGCTCGGTAACGCTCAGAAAATCAATGAAATGGTGCCGCGCAGCGGCTCGTTCTGCGGTAGTCGGTTTGGCGGTGCCGGCTTCCATTTCGCGATAAAACTGGCGGCTATCAGCCGACAGGATATCCAGATCGAAATGTTGTGCCAGCCGAATGGCCACGCCGGTTTTGCCAACTGCCGTAGCACCGCCGATAATGAACAGGGTTTTGGCCGGGGCCGGATTGGTGGTCGCCATAGATCGAAGGTAAATACGCCTGTAAAATTAATCCGGATTGCGGGAATGGTTAATTCCGGCCCCGGTCAAATCCGGATTGCCGAATCAACCCGGTTCCGAAATGTCGAAAATGCGGCTATTTTCGCCACCATGAAATTCAGTCTTCGACACCAAAGTACCGGGGTTGTTTATCCCTATTTAGCCCAGGCAGCACATCTCATGGTTCGCGGTTTTTTTCGAAAAATCTATATTTCCAACCGGGATGCCGTGCCCGTCGACAAACCCGTTTTACTGGCGGCCAACCATCCGACCGCTTTTGTGGACCCCTGCCTCCTCGGCATTTTTCTGAATCCACCACTCTATAATATGACACGGGGTGATGTATTTCGAAAGCCGTTTTTTCGAAAACTAATGGAAAGCATAAACATGTTTCCGGTTTTTCGCATGCGCGACGGCTTCCGGGGCCGCGACCGGAATCAGGAGGTTTTTGAGTTTTGTGAAAAAAAACTGTTGGAAAAACGCGTAGTGACCATTTATGTTGAGGGCGAACACCATTTGGAGAAACGCGTCCGGCCAATCCAAAAAGG
The DNA here is from genome assembly GCA_016716135.1 of Lewinellaceae bacterium. Lineage (GTDB taxonomy): Bacteria > Bacteroidota > Bacteroidia > Chitinophagales > Saprospiraceae > M3007. The sequence goes on from JADJWX010000010.1 coordinate 52,148, forward strand.
TATCCTGCGCATTGCTTTTGATACCTTCGAAAAACACCAACTGAATGATTTACAAATTATTCCGGCGGGATGCAATTATGTTTGGGGCGACCGGCCCCGCGACGAGGCAATGGTTTGCGTCGGAACCCCGATTTTGGTCCGGGATTATTGGGAGACCTACCGGACCAATCCCGCCGGCGCCATGACGCAACTGGCCACGGATATTGAATCGGCCCTGAAGAAAGTTTGCCTGCATATCGATGATCCCGGTGACGCGGAATTGCTCGAAATGCTGCTGGCACTCCGGCGCAACGAACATGCCGATCATTTTGTGCCGGTCGTTTCCTTTAGCCATGATCGGTTTGCCCGGGAAAAGGCTGTTTGCGATGCGCTCAACCAGTTGAATGCCAAAGAAAAACAACAACTTAAAAAGTCTGTTTCAAGCTATTTTGAAGCGCTGGAGCAGGCCGGACTCACCGATGCGGGCCTGCTCCAGCCCCAATTTGCCGGCTGGCATTGGCCGCTGTTTTTCCTGATCGGATTTGTGCCGTTTGTGCCGGGCTACCTGACCAGCCGCCCGGTGGTATGGTTTGCGGCATTCGTTGCGAAAAAAACGGTAAAAAAGCGGGAATTTCAGTCCAGCGTATTCATGGGCGCCGGCTTTTTTGGCGGCATTCTGTATTACCTGATTTGGCTCCTGGCCTGCCTGGTCAGCCGAAATCCCTGGTGGATTACATTTGCATTGACGCTGCCTGCCTTGGGCTGGTTTTCCATGATTTACCGGGAATATCTGGCCCGGTGGATGGCTGCAAGGCGGGCACAGACACATCCCGGCCGGGCGGTTTTGCTTGAATTGCGTAATAAAATTCAGGAGCCCTGGTAAGAGAGCATGTTGGGAGTTACATGTCTTCCAAAAGCACAAATCCGGGTTCCAGCGGATCCAGATGTTCCATTAGCCGATCAAAAAACAGGGGGCCGTATTTTAAAAAGTAGGGAATAAAATTGTCAGACCGCTCTTGAAGGCCTGCGCCGGGAAACAGTTTTTCCTTCAAATTCCGCAGTTGGTTGAGGGCAACCTCATGTTTTTGTTTCTCGGCCCGAACCAGCCGGCTCTCCCATTGCTGCAAATGACCGGTAGTTTTTACTTCATCGGCGCGCACGGCTTTTTCGAGAGTCGGGTCTATGGCCTGGGCTTTCCGGGCCAGGTTGTCGAAAATCTGGCGCAACAATTCAATTTCACCTGCGAGGGTCACATCAGCATCGGCCTGCGCCTCCACATAAGCCCGGATTAAGGTGTCGGTTTCTTCAAAATACCGGCTGGCTGGAAATCCGAATTTCAGGGAGCGTTTGATCGAATCTTTGTCGAACCACAGCACCGAGTTTCGTCGAATCAAAATAGGGTAGGGGATTTGAAAATGCGCAAACTGTGTTTTTCGCTCCAGCCAGTACGCAAGTTCACCGCCGCCGCCAACGTAGGCGAGGTTGGGCAGTATTAATTCCTGAAATAACGGCCGCAGGACAACATTCGGGCTGAAACGCTCGGGATGTTCCTCCAGTTCGTTCAGGATTTCTTCCCGGGTAAACTCCAGGTCGGTATTCAAAACCCGGTAAACCGGATTTTCAAAAACAATGCGTTCGCGCTGTCCGGGTTGCAGGTAAAACAAATTGATCTCTCTTGGCGAGGCTTGGGCTTTAAATCCCAGTGCATTCAGTTGGTCGATGGTTTCATTTACGAGGGCATTGGAAGTCTGCTGAAGCAACTCGTCGCGCATGACCGGAATAAAACGGCGTTTCAAATCGGCATGCCCCATGGTAAAAACCAGCAGCCCAAACCTGCCTAGCAGGGCGTGCAGAAGTGCCTGGGTCGCTTCGGCAAAGGTCTCCGGCCCGGAATAACTTTGTTCGATTATTTGCCAGAGCGCGTGGTCGTTTTCGGTATTCCCCAGCATGCCTTTCAGCGCTTCCAAAACCGGAGCAACGGTGGCGGCAGGCATAAACCCGACCGCTCCGGTTGATCCGGGTTCCCAGCGCAATTCCTTGTTGAACAAATAAATATGATTGAGTTCGTCAAGGTCGTGGTCTTCGCTGCCCAGCACAAACACCGGGACGATCTTTTTTCCGCTTGCTTTCTGAACGGCAGCTGCCAGCCGGATGGTGGAAATTGCTTTGTAAACAAAATACAGGGGCCCAAGCAACAAGGCAGGCTGATGCGCCGTCGTAACCGTAAACGTGTTTTCGTCCAGCAAGGCGTCAATTTGTGCAAGGGCTGAGGCGTTGTCCGGAAGCGCAGCGTACTGGCTTTTCAACACGCGCACCAGGGTGCTCCGGTCGACCGGATAATTGCTTCGATCCGCGATGATTTTTTGGAAATTTTCCAACACCGGGGCATACCGGTAAAATGGTTTCAGTGCCGGGTCGAGCGTGGCATAGGCCAGGTCTGTTTTGGCGAGTTGAGGGATATCAAAAAAGGGGATCAGTGTTTTACGCATGCGAATCGAACTTGAAAGGCAAGTTTAACAAGAAAGTCCGGAGAAGGTTGGAGGTGGCTGAAGTAATCTGGAAGAAAACCCCCGGCCGGGCTTTTTACTCAGTTCTTTTTCCCGACATTTGCGGCCCTAATCCGCCTTATCATTTGCAATTTTTCTGAACGATGTCCGAAAAGATCATTTTTTCCATGTCGGGTGTAAACAAGGTTTATCCACCCAACAAGCAAGTCCTGAAGAATATTTGGCTTTCCTTTTTTTACGGCGCCAAAATCGGCGTGCTGGGCCTGAACGGCTCCGGTAAATCTACGCTCTTAAAAATCATCGCGGGGCTGGATCAAAATTATGAAGGTAAAATCGAATTTGAAAAGCAGTTTAAAATCGGCTATCTCGCCCAGGAGCCGGAACTGGATGAATCCAAAACCGTGCGGCAGATTGTGGCGGAATCCGTACAACATATAACGGCGCTTTTGGAGGAAAACGAAGAAATCGGGGCCAAACTGGGCGAAGTTACCGATGACGACGAAATGATGAAACTCATCGAACGCCAGGGGGAGGTGCTTGAACAAATCGATCATCTTGGCGGCTGGGAGCTGGATCACCGGATCGGCTTGTTTGCCGATGCCTTGCGTTGCCCACCCGACGACACGCCGATCAAGGTATGCTCGGGCGGTGAACGCCGCCGCGTCGCGCTTGCCCGGCTGTTGCTCAGCCAACCTGACATTTTGCTGCTCGACGAACCGACCAACCACCTAGATGCCGAGTCGGTAGCCTGGCTGGAGCAGTATTTGCAGAATTTTCCCGGAACGGTCATTGCCGTCACGCACGACCGTTATTTCCTCGATAATGTTGCCGGCTGGATACTTGAACTCGACCGTGGGGAAGGCATTCCCTGGCAAGGCAACTACTCCTCCTGGCTGGAGCAAAAAGCGAAGCGCCTTGCCCTGGAAGAAAAGCAGGAAGATAAACGCCGCAAAACGCTCGAACGTGAACTGGATTGGGTGCGCATGTCGCCCAAAGCCAGGCAGTCCAAAGGCAAGGCGCGTTTGAACGCCTATGAAAAAATGGCCGGCGAAGGCAGCAAGGAAAAAGAAGCCAAACTGGAACTTTGGATACCGGCCGGGCAGCGCCTGGGCGACAAAGTAATCGAGGTGCATGGCCTGACCAAAGCATTCGGTGACCGGGTGTTGTTTGAAAACCTCAATTTTGAAATTCCGAAAAACGCCATTGTTGGAATAATCGGGCCGAACGGCGTTGGGAAAAGCACCTTGTTCAAGATTTTGACCGGCAGGGAAAAACCGGACTCCGGTACGGTAACCATTGGCGATACCGTGAAAATCAGTTATGTTGATCAGAGCCATGAAGCCCTGCTGCCTGAAAAAACAATTTATGAAATCATTTCCGGCGGAAACGAATTGCTGACCGTGGGTAACACCTCCGTGAATGCCCGGGCCTACATTTCACGGTTCAATTTCGCCGGCTCTGATCAGCAAAAAAAACTTGCAGTATGTTCAGGTGGGGAACGCAACCGGGTACATCTGGCCATGACGCTGAAGGACGGTGGAAATGTGCTCCTGCTTGATGAACCAACCAACGATATCGATGTGAATACACTCCGGGCACTCGAGGACGCCCTGGATGATTTCGCCGGCTGTGTGCTGCTCATCAGCCACGACCGCTGGTTTATCGACCGGCTGGCCACGCATATTTTATCGTTCGAAGATGATGCCGAGGTGGTGTTTTTTGAGGGCAATTTCACCGATTATGAGGAGGCTAAAAAAGCTCGTCTTGGCGATATTACTCCCCACCGGCCCCGTGTGAAGCATATTTTGAATTGAGGCAAATAGTAGATCGCGCGCATATTTAACCCCTGATTCGCATGACGCTTGCCTGGCATTTATTCAGGGCATCAACAACCGCTCCCAAGCGATTGTGTTGGAATTAGCACACCGGCTGACGAACCTCGTGCTAAAAATTGCGTTTCCCTTCAAACTCATATCAACGATGTCAAAACCAATTGCCGTTTTTTGGTTTCGCCGTGATTTGCGCCTGGAGGATAATGCTGGCTTGTACCATGCTTTGAAAAGTGGCTATCCGGTCTTACCGCTATTTATTTTCGATACGAAAATTCTGGACGATTTGCCGGCACATGACGATGCCCGGGTGGAGTTTATACGGCAGGCGGTAGCAGATTTGGCAGGCGCCCTTGAAGATTTGGGCAGTGCCATGTATGTCGCAGTGGGTACTCCGGCAGATGTTTGGCGGCAATTATTGCAGAAATATCGTATTGCGGCGGTTTATACCAACCGCGACTATGAACCCTACGCTTTGGAGCGGGATGCTGCGGTGGCAGACCTTCTGAAAGAGCGCGAGATTCCGTTTCTGGATTTCAAAGACCACGTCATTTTTGAACACGATGAAGTGGTGAAAGATGACGGCACCCCATACACCGTATTTACGCCGTACAGCCGCAAATGGAAAGCAAAACTCGGTTCCGGGCTAAATGATCCTTCGGAAGCGTCGGCCCAATCTTTTTATTTCCGGAGTTATCCTACAGCTGCATACAGCAGCAGGTTTTTGCAAACACAGCCCTTGCCGGTGCCTGCACTTTCCGATATGGGGTTTGCGCCAGCCGGTATTCCTTTTCCGCCAAAGACCGTTACACAAGGGTTGATTCGAAAATACGATCAAACCCGGAATTTTCCGGCTATCGACGGCACGTCCCGCCTTGGGGTGCATTTTCGATTTGGGACGATCAGCATTCGTGAAAAGGCAAGGTTGGCCAGCACCTTAAATGAGACATACCTGAATGAATTGATCTGGCGGGATTTTTACAGCCAGATACTGGCGCATTTCCCCCATGTGGTGCATGCTCCGTTCAAACCCCAATACGACCAAATTCCGTGGCGGGAGGCAAGGGAGGAATTCGAGCGTTGGTGTTCGGGCCAAACCGGCTATCCGATCGTGGATGCCGGCATGCGGGAGTTGAATCAAACGGGATATATGCATAACCGGGTGCGCATGATTACTGCCAGTTTCCTGACCAAGCATCTTTTGATTGATTGGCGGCGGGGAGAGGCGTATTTCGCCAAAAAATTGCTCGATTTTGATCTGGCTAGCAATAACGGCGGCTGGCAGTGGGCCGCCGGGTGCGGTACGGATGCCGCACCGTATTTCCGGATATTCAACCCGGATTCGCAAACAAAAAAGTTTGATCCGGAGCTCCGGTACATTCGGAAATGGGTTCCGGAGGTGGATTCAGCCAGGTATCCCAAACCAATCGTCGAACACAACTTTGCTCGCCAACGCTGCCTGGAAACGTATAAGCGCGCCCTTCAGGAGTAGGCCACTTACCGTTGTGCCTGGCGACCAAACAAGGCATATCCTACGGCAATAAAAAATTGATTGCCCTCCATGGCGGAATTTCCTTCGCTCAGATTAAGCCAGCGGTGCCCGAGCCGTACCCGCACACCGTGGTAGCTGGTTGCAACATTTCCTTTGCCCATATTGAATTTGATGTCAGCCTGGATAGCGGCGCCGAGATGCCAACCGTTAAACCGGAAATTGTCGTAATAATCCGGTTTGGGATCGTCCTCGTTCTTCGGGGGGTGAATGCTGCTAAATCCGCCGCCGAGGCAAGGGGAAACCCGGAGTCTGGATGTATTGATGACATCGAATCCGGTTTCCAGTTCAATAGCAATAAATGTGGATTGCTCTCCGGTCGTCCAGAAATACCTGTTTTGTTCCACATCGCGGTCGAGCTTTTGCCCGCCGGCTGCCAATCGAGCAGCCAGGCTCCAGCCTTTGCGCCAGCAGCTGAGTCCGATGTCAATTCCAAAAAGCGGTCGGAGGGTGCGTTCCAGATTGCCCGACCAGTTGCTTTGAAGAAAAAGCAGGTCGAGACTGATTGCCCAAGGGCCGGGTTGTTTTGTATTATACATTCTTTCAATGACGAAGGGTCTGAATTTTGATTTTGGGAATGTTTTTAAAAAACCGTTGAGTTGGGTATCAAATTCAGATGCTGCCGGTTCCTCAATGCTCAGGCGCAGCAAGTAATTGAGCAGTAGTGAAGCAAACGCGCGCTCTTCAGTAGAAAGCCAAGCCTGCCGGATTTGATCAAACAGGTAGGCTTGATTTTCAAATAATTTCAAATCCAACCGCTTGAAAAGACTGTCGGGAGGGGGAGGGATTTTATTCCAGGTTTCGGCTTCCAGGATGATAGTAAACCAAGTCACTTCTTGAAGCAATGGGCTGTAATTATCCAACCAGAAGTACAAAAGCCAACGCTCATCCCATTGAAGGGCATTGTGTTCGGCATCTTCGAGCCGTTGGAGGGAGTCGAGCCAAAATTGAGTGTTCAAACGATCGTCTGACTCAAATGCTATCATTAAATTTTGCCGGCCCTCAGAAATTAGATCTGGCAGAGGAGGGAGCGAATCGGCCTGCGCGGATACACTGAACGGAAGTGCCAAAATGAATACGATTTGGATACACACTACTTTCACGACGGAGAACGTTGATTTAACCATTATATCTGGGTGAAATTTGCAAAAGATTTTTACTTCGAAGTGTTAAGAAGCGTTAAGGGGCACGATTTTTAGGTTGACTTTTCTGACGATTCAGGATTTTGCATAAAAAATTAAGCATCTTGGGGTAAAATACGGGTTTCGATTTTCCCTTTACTTTGGAAATATACCTTCTTGTCCATGAAAAAGTTTGTTCAGCTGTTTATTGTTGCTCTATTGAGCGCACTGCTTTCTGTCATGCTCTATCGCCGGTTGGATGGCCCAAGGCAGGTCTTTTGGAATGAGCCGGATGGTGGTGAAGCGCGGTATGCCGGGGTGGTTGATAAACTATTTGATGCCAGGCTCAACAGCACTTTTTTTTCTTCTTCGCCAACGGATTTCATTGCAGCTGCGGAAGTTGCCACTCCTGCGGTGGTGAATATTCGGGCATTACTCGAATCCGGTGGCGGGATTTGGGGGGGCTCAACCTTGACGGGATCCTCGGGCTCGGGTGTAATCATGTCGCCCGACGGGTATATTGTAACAAACCATCACGTGGTGGAGCATAGCCGCGACATCAAAGTGACCCTGGCCGATAAACGGGAATACAAAGCCGAACTGGTTGGGTCGGATCCGTCGACAGATATTGCTTTGTTGCGAATTCAGGAATACGATCTTCCCTTCATGTTGTTTGGAAACAGCGATTCGGTTCGGGTGGGCGAATGGGTTTTGGCCGTTGGCAATCCGTTTAATCTTGAAAGCACGGTTACGGCTGGGATTATCAGTGCAAAAGGCCGAAATATCAATATTCTGGGCGGGGTAACCAGTATTGAGTCGTTTATTCAAACGGATGCTGCTGTTAACCCGGGAAACAGCGGCGGCGCGTTGGTGAATTCAGCGGGAGAATTGATTGGGATAAATACTGCAATTATTACCGAATCAGGGAGTTATGAAGGATATTCCTTTGCTGTGCCGTCGAATTTAGTGCAAAAAGTAATTCGGGACCTGCGCGAATTTGGCGATGTCCAGCGGGCCTTTTTAGGTGTGAATATTGAAGACTTGAACAGTGAAATGGCACGAGAGATAGGCCTGCCCAATGCGGATGGCGTCCGGGTGACCCGGATCAATATGAATAGTGCTGCTGCCGACGCCGGGCTGCAATCGGGCGATGTGATTTTGGGTTTAAATAACATACAAATCCGGCGGTCGCCGGAGTTGCAGGAGTACATCGGCCGTTTTCGGCCCGGTAATCAAATTACAGTTGAATATTGGCGCAATGGCCGGCGCAATGTCACCAGCGTTTTATTAAAAGACAAAAACAATTCAACCGGCCAGGCAATCAAAGTGCAAGGAAATGAATTGGAAAAAGAACTTGGTATCGCTTTTCGGGAGCTCAACCGGGACGAACGCCGCCGGATGCGGATACAGGGTACGCTAATCACCAGCGTCCGAAGAGGGAGCCCGGTATATGAAACAAATATGCAACCGGGATTTATAGTCACCAGTGTAAATGGCAACCGAATATCGACCATGGCTGAAACAATCGACTGCATCCGGAATGCATATAACCATGTAATACTGGATGGTTATTACGAAGGGGAGCCTGACCTGTACTCCTACCGGTTTCGAAAAAGGAAATAAGCGCTGTTTAATTAGTTGTTGCCGGCGGCTTTTTTCTTTTTTTCAGCCTCTTCCTGCAAGCGCAACAGTTCTGCTTTAGCGTTTTGAATATCCGTTTGCAAAGTGGTGAGTTCCTGCTGTTTTTGGGTATATTGTTGTTGAACCTGCGCTATTTTTTGTTGCTCTTCTTTAATTTTCAGCGCAGCATCTTCTTTTGCACGTTTGATTTCCTCCGCTGCTTCGGCACGAATTGCGGCAATACGTTTGGTTTCATCATCCTTCGTTTGCGCGATGCTGGCTGCTGCATCCTGCTTAGCTTTGTAAATGGCTTCAGAGGCATCTTTTTGCGCCTTCTCTACTTCTTCTGCCGATTTTTTTCTGGCCATTTCGGTTTCTGCGGCGTACTGTTGCCGTTTTTGTTCGGCTTCTTTCCGGGCTGTTGATACTTCGGCAGCTGCCTGAGCGCGAACATCTTCCATTTCTTTTCTGGCACGTTCCTGTGCATCGCTCACTTCCTTTGCATACTCCGCCTTTTTATTGTCGGCCTCTGTCTTGGCAAGGGCAATTGCTTCCAAAGCCTGTTTTTTAGCACCGGCTACTTCCCGGGCGGCGGTTTCTTTGGTGCTTGCAATTTCAATTGCGGCCTCTTCTTTGGCCTTGGCAATATTTTCCGCACTTTCCTGGCGGGCACGCGCAGCATTTTCTTTGGCCAGTTTAATTTCTTCTGCTGCGGTTTGGTTGGTACTGGCAACTTCCTGAGCGGCGCGTTCGCGGGCAGTAGCCAGTTCGGAGGCGAGGCGCTGTCGCTCGCGTGCGGCATTTTCCCGTGAAATGCGGATACTGTCGGCTTCCGCGGTTTTTATGGCCGCGATCGCTTGTGCACTTTGTTTGCGCGCCTCCGATACGGCATTGGCAGATTCCTGTTGTGCGCGCACCTGGGCTTCCTTGGCTGATGCAATTTCCTTGGCGGCGCGTTCCCGGGCTGCATTTATTTCGGCTGCGGCTTTTTCCCGGCTGGCGATGACATCCTGCGCGGTGGCGTTTAGTGTTTCCTGCTGTTTCTTGTTCGCCTCTGCAATAGCGGCAGCGGCCTCCTGTTGGATTTGGACAATACGTTGGTCTGCGGTTTGTTTGGCGCTCGAGACCTCTTCGGCGTACTGTTTTTGAGCCTGATCGGCGTTGGTATTAGCGGCAACTACTTTGTTCCGGGCTTCTTCCTGTGCTTTGGCAATTTCCTGCTGGCTGCGATCACGGGCCTGGAGCACCTGCTCTGCACTTTCCTGTTTGATCTTTGATTCTTTTTCCTTGGCAGCGGCTAAAGACAGGGCGAGTTCCTCCTGAATTTTCCGGATTTCGTCCTCTGCGCGTTTCCGGGCAGCAACCACGGAGGCGGTAATGGAGTCGCGTTGTGCCTGGGCACGAGCCTGGGAGGCTGCAATTGCTTTTGTGGCCTCCTCCTGAATTTGCTGGACATTCAGGGCGGCTTTTTGCTTGCTCTCGGCTACTTCTTTGGCAATGTCAAGTTTTTCGTTTTCAGCCTTTTCGCGGTAGGCGAGCACATCGTGTTGCGCCTTTTCAATTTCATTGGCGGCGCGTTTTTTCGCTTCGGCTACTTCCAACGCACTGGCTTCTTTTTGTTTAGCTACGTTTTCGCGAATTTCGGCAAGTTCTGAAGCACTGTTTTGCTCCAACATTGCGCGCTCCTCTGCTGCTTTCCTGCGCGACTCAGCCAGCTCAGTTGCCAGCCGTTGTTTCTCCAACACGGCATTTTCTCTAGCCTTGGCAACCTCATTGGCAGATTCCTCCCGGATACGGAGAATTTCTTCCGAGGCAGACTTTTTAGTGCCGATGACATCTTCCGTAGTCTTTTCTTTTTCCATCTTGGCCTTCTCGCGGGCATCGGCGATTGCTTTTGCATTTTCATCGCGAATCCGCTGCAACTCATCCTCCGAGTTTTCGCGGGCGCTGGCTACATCGTCGGCATACTCCAGTTTGGCTTGATCCAGCCGCTCTTTGATATTCAACAATTCTTTCGCGGCATTATCCCGCGCTTTTTGCACTTCTTCCGCGGCTGTGAGCCTCGCTTTTTGGATATCCTCCCCGGCTTTGCGGCGCTCGGCTTCTACGTTCATGGCTAGCCTGGATATCGCGGAGTCTGCTTTGATTTTGCTATCGGTAATTATGGCCTGTGTTTCGGCTTTCGTTTTTTCGATTTCGGCAAGGCTGGATTTTCGGGCCTCCAGCACTTCATTGGCATATTCCAGTTTTTTTTGGTTCGCGGCCTCGCGGGCTGCAGCTACCTCCTGCTGGAGCTGGGCTTTGATCGCATCGCCGCGTTCGCGTTCGGCTTTTATTTCGTTTCGGATTTGTTCTTTTGTTTTTTCCAGGTCTGATCGCAAACTGGTAACCTCCTCATCGCTCACCGGCGCTGAAGAGGCTTTGGGTTTGGGTTTGCCGGCTTGGGCAGACGTCGATCCGGAGGAAGTGGCAGATTCGGATTCGGCAGTACGGTTTGGACGAACGATTTCTGCGCCCGGTGTGTCTTTTATAGATGCGACTTCCAGTGCGTTGAAAAAACAAATGGACAGGTTTCTAAACTCACTTTGGCGGTTGGGGTTAATCGTGAACTTGTATTTCTGCCGGTTCACAAAATTGATCAGGTTTACGCCGGTGATGGTCGTATTGGATAGCCATTTGATCGCGTCCAAATCCAACTGGAGGTTGTTGCGGTGAGTTGGAACATTGCCGGGTACAACTTCTCCGAGGGAAACAAATTTGTAAATACGTTCCTTGCCGGTGAAATCGACAAAAACCACCTGGTCGTCCTGGTTAAATTCTATTCCACCAACCGAGGTCATTCGGGCGTAAATCCCTTTTTCGTCGGTGAAAAACTCCATGCCATAATTGTACCCGCCACGTACAACAATCGTCACCAGATCGGTCCGGACAATTTGAACCCCCGATATCTTTTTGTTTTCTTTGATAGTGCTGGAACAATCCTGCGCGGGCAGGTTAAAAACGAAGAGAAGGGCTGTAAGGAGTATAGGAAACGAGCGAAGGTTGAATAACATGTGCGGTTTGGGCAATAGGTTGGAAATACGGTTGAACGATGAGGCGGCAATTTAGATTTTTTCCTGCCATGAAAAAAAAGATACTTTGCATTCCTTGCGCATTTTCCAAACGTTTCCCTGTTTTTAGACATGGATTCCGAATTATACGTCTGTTGAAGCGCGTTTTGGTGACAATTAGTGTTTTTTCTTAATGCCTCGCGGGCCGAAAATTGGGTATAAAATCGGGATTTCAGGCGATAAAGTTTTGTTAAAAAAATAAAAAGAGCGAATCCCGGAGTGCCGTTTCGGTGGATTGGTTCAGGTTCCAGTAGGCTGTTTTGATCGTTTTTTGAAGCATGCCACTGCTCAGTATTTTGCCGGAATGGTGTTCTTCCCATCCAATTATTTTGAAGGGAAATGAAGGCTCAAACTGTATTTTCAATACCCGGTCCAGCTCTGGATATTTTAAGACGAGCGTTTGCCGCTCCGGGTTGCCAGAGCGGGACTCAAAGTATACTTCGGCCGGCTCCGCCCGAAGGGGCTTATGCCGTAGGCGGGAAAAGAAAGCTGACGGGAGCAACCGGTACCGCCCCGGTTTTATCATTTCCGGGTTAAGTCGCAGTCGGGTCCAAAAGTCGCTCTCCAAAAAATCGACATTTCGGACCAGGGTGTCCGAATCGCCTTCAGTTTCGAAATAGGAAAACAATTGCGTCCGGTAAGCTTGCTCCGTGTAGTTGAATTGGGTGAATACATGACCGCACCAATCCTGGATGCTCACGGTGTTTTTAACGGATGGCGCACCGTTGAGTGGGCTGAAAACCGACTCCATCAGTGCATAGTCGTAAATGCCTGTATGAAAACGACGGATGGCATTCAGTTTGAGCACCGGCAAGCGGTCTGCACCGGCCTGGCCGGGATTGTCGAGTTTTACCTGCTTGGACGCTGAAAAATCCTCCGTGACAAAAATCATGACTTGTTGAGCTTCCCGCATCTCGCCGTAGCGTTCCTGCTGCACAGCATACACGTTCAATTCGGCCTGCCCCTGAAACCAGTATTTTTTAAATTCAGACGAGTGGATATTTCCGCCGGAGCTTGAGATTGCTGAATTTGAAACCCTTGTTTTTGCAGGCTCCGAACAGGAGTTTTCATTCGAAATAAAAATTGCAGCCAGGACGACAAGCGCGATGTTGAGCCGAATGGTGTTTTTCATAAGATTCATATTAACGAAAAATGGAAGGAAGGTCATGCTGTTTTTTTATAAAGGGCTAACCAAACGCCGCTTTGCTCCAACCGTTTTGTCAGGGTCCAATCTCGTTCCAGGCGTTGGATGTCGTTTGCCGAAAAGTCGTTGAAAATATTGGAAACCAACATGTAATCATTGTGTAGCCAGTCCTTTTCAGCAAAACAACGGTTGTCGCCGTTGAGCAACAGGGCTTCACCGGAGTTGTTGTTCGGGAACGCGGAACCGATGCTTTCAATAGGTATTTGATGCGTATCGATGTAGGCCAGCATTTGTGCCCGGAGTTTGTGGTACGGCAAATGGGCGAGCGTAGCATCCCAACCCATGGAAATGCCCCTGGGATATATCCAGCAATTGCCAGTTGCCAAACCAAACGTCAGCGCACAAAAAAGCAGCGTTTTTTTCCAACAGTTCAAATCAGCCGCCGCCAGCCATTGAAAAATAATCAGGTGTAGACACAGGAACCCGGGTAAAAAATACCGGTGGGCCGAAAGGTTGTTGTAAACCAGGGCGGAAGGTGTCAGGAAAACCAGAAGACAGCCAAACAAAATCAGCATGGAGGTTAAGTAAGGCGACCGGGCAGCAACATGCCGGAATGGCGCTTTGACCACCAGAAATCCCAGCAACAACCATTCAAACACCCGGCCAAAATCCAGCCAGCGCCATCCTACGACCAGGATATTCCGGACCACTCCGGCACTGCCGACCTGTTCAAACGCCGGCGCCCAGGGCGAGTCCGGATGGTGGCCAACCCAGCCAGCCGCCTTGTAATGCCAGGTAAGAAACCCGATGGCCAGGGTGAAACCCGGGAAAAAAAGCAGGATGCGTTCCACCACTTGCCGGGCATTGGCTCCGCCGCTCTGCCGGAGCAAAATCAGTTGCCAGGCAAACAGCGCACCGGCGGTCATCATCCCGCGCATACTGATGATGCAAAGGCCGGTCAGGCCCAGTAGTATCCAGTATTTTTTTTCACGAAGAAATCCCTGAATGGATAGCATGAAAAAGCAAGCCAGCACCAAATCGGGACCGACCAGCGCGCTTTGGCCGGCAACAACAGCGTCCATAAAAACAATGGGTACCAACCAGAAAGCCAGGTTGGCCGGGCCGGTTTGTTTGCCAAGTTTCAAGGTCGCCCAAGCCAGGCCTGCTAAAAACGGAAACATTGCCCAATGGCTTGCTGGCAATGATTTGCCGAAAACAGCCCAAACTACGGCCAGGTAGTACCCGAAAACCGGAGGGTGCCCACTATCCATGGAAGCAGGCAAGAGTGCCCAACGCAACTTGTTTTCGTAAAAAAAATGGGCGTGTTTGCTGCCCAATTGGACCGAATCCCAGAAAAACGGATCACACTGTACCGAGGCAATCCAGGCACAAAGGATCAGGAGCAGCAATAAAAAAGGAATATTTTGGCGCAATTAATTTTTTGCCAAAGGTCGGATGTTTAATGCAAGTGGGAGCTCACCAGGCGCAAAAACTCGCTCCGGGTTTCGGCGTTGCGAAATTCGCCGGTAAATGCCGAGGTGGTGGTGATACTGTTTTGTTTCTGAACACCGCGCATCATCATGCACATGTGCTGGGCTTCGATAATCACGGCCACACCCAGCGGTTTGAGCGTATCCTGGATGATATCCCGGATATCGATCGTGAGGCGTTCCTGGACCTGCAGGCGCCGGGCAAAAACATCCACAACCCTGGGGATCTTACTTAGCCCGACAATGTATCCGTTCGGGATGTAGGCAACGTGCGCTTTTCCGAAAAAAGGAAGCATGTGGTGTTCGCAGAGGGAATACAACTCAATGTTTTTTACCAGAACCATTTCATTGTAATCTTCCCGGAACATGGCTGAGCGGAGGATAGCTTCCGGATCCTGTTGATATCCCTGCGTTAAAAACTGCATGGCTTTTGCCGCGCGTTCGGGTGTTTTTATCAGGCCTTCGCGGGTAGTCTGTTCGCCAACCAGGTCCAAAACATTGTGAAAGTTTTGGGTGAGTTGATCGAGTTGGGCTGTTTTGTTACCGGCTTTGTTTTTATTGGCCATAGTATATTGTCAGGTCGGCGGGCGGCGATTACTCGCCATAGTATTCCGCGTAAATAGTTTCGGTTTCCCAAAGCTTTAAGGCATGAAGCCGGCAGGGATAGTCTTTAAGCGCGGCTTCCAAGCGTTGCCAGATCAGGATAACAAGGTTTTCAGTGGTTGGTTGCATGCCTTTTGGGATAAATTCGACATCAAGATTCAGGTTGCTGTGATCCAAATGATCAACCGCAGCCTCCTTAATGATAAGGCTGAGTTTTTTTACATCCATAATAAAACCGGTAACCGGGTCAGGCGTGCCTTTGACCGTTACATGCAGGCTATAGTTGTGCCCGTGCCAGTTTTTGTTGGCGCATTTTCCAAAAACAGCCAGGTTTTTTTCGTCTGTCCAATCGGCAACCCAGAGTTTGTGGGCTGCATTAAAGCGTTCAATTCGTGTGATATAGACCATAAATATTTCAAAAATCGGGCGCAAAGGTACGGGTAAAAGAAGTTTCCCGGCATAGTCGTCTGATACTTTTGGGTGGCGGAATCCATGCTTGATCTTTTAGCATTCCCGGTTTATCTAAAATTTGCCGCCTCCGGCCCGACGTTCCGTTCCTTAGCGCCGTAAACTGTGTTTCACATGCCATGAAGTCCCAGCGATTTATAGACCGTGCTTACGACTTACTGACCTTACGGCCAGTGTACCACACCTTATTTTGGGTGATCATGTACGCTATTAAAGTGTATTCCGGCTATGTTGAAAACCCGGAAGTCGACCTTTGGTTTTTACTGGGAAATGAGTTTATCAGTTTGTTGTTTTTCGGTGTGCTGGTGTATTTCAATCTGTTTTACCTGATTCCCAATTATTTAGCACGGAATGTGTTGCTGTATCTGAGTTTGGTGGTATTGGCCTGTGCTGTGGTGACGCCCATCAAGATTTTTGCGTTGTATCTGAAGTTTTCGAATGTCCCCAACGCGCAGGAAAACCTGGTGATGGCTCAGGGGAGTTTGTATTTGGCCAGTCTGTTTGTCACGTTGCTTTCTACTATACTGCGTGTCATCACCGATTGGTGGCGTTACCAGCGCGAAAAGCAAACCCTGCAAACCCAGACGATCCAGTCGGAACTGCGTTTCCTTAAAAGCCAGATCAATCCGCATTTTTTGTTTAATACGTTGAATAATCTTTATGCGCTAACACTTAAAAAAAGCGACAAGGCGCCTGAAATCGTGTTGAAGTTATCTGAAATCATGCGGTACATGCTGTACGAATGCAACGAAAAACGCGTATTGCTAACAAAGGAAATTCAGTACATTAATAATTACCTTGATTTGGAACGGTTGCGGCAAGCAGGCGCTGTGGAAATCAAGTTTACCACAGAAGGGCATATTAGCGAACAATTGGTGGCGCCGTTGCTGTTTGTTCCTTTTTTGGAAAACAGCTTCAAACACGGCCTGAGCCACCATATGCGAGGGGGTGGGTTTGTACGGTTGCATTTAAAAGTACAAGGCGACGAACTGGAGTTCAATATTGAGAACAGCAAGGCAGAGCAACTGCCCCGGCAAGAACACCCGCGCAGCGGCGGGATTGGCCTGGTAAATGTAAACCAGCGCCTGAAAATTCTTTATCCCGGCAAATACACCCTTGATGTACAGGATCAACCCCATCAATATTCCGTAAAATTGGTTTTGCAATTGAATTAACCTGCATCCCATAATTCACCAACTGCTTCCGAATCTAAACCCGGAATATTTTGGGATTCTATACAGACCAATTACCTTAGATTTTCAAACCTTTCCTACCGACAGTCCTAATTAGTTGTTGTATGCTGAATGTAATTATCGTTGATGACGAGCCGCTCGCGCTGGATGTGCTGGAAACATATATCGCGCAAATGCCCGAACTGAATCTGGTGCAACGCTGTACCAATGCGTTGGAGGCTAATGAGGCTTTAAAAAATCATGTTGTGGACCTGATCTTTCTGGATATTCAAATGCCGCAACTGACGGGTATTGATTTTGTAAAAGCCCTTACCCGTCCGCCAATGATTGTGTTTACGACGGCCTACCCGAACTATGCTATTCAGGGCTTTGACCTGAATGCACTGGATTACCTGCTTAAACCGATTTCCCTGGAGCGGTTTATGAAAGCCGTGAATAAAGCCATGGACCAAGCCGAACTGCAAAAACGGGAAAACAATACCGCCAACTTGGAGGGTATGGAGTTTTTCTTCGTCAAAGCGGATAAAAAACTGGTCAAGGTAAATTTTGACGATATAATTTACATTGAAGGCCTGAAGGACTATGTGATCATACGCCTGAACCAGGGTCGGGTAATTACCCTGCAAACCATGAAAAGCCTGGAGGAAAAACTACCTTTCGGGCGGTTTAAACGTATCCACCGCTCCTACATTGTCGCCATGGATAAAATTACAGCCATTGAGGGCAACATGGTGGAAGTGATTGAAAAAGACAAACCCAAACTCCTGCCTATCGGCAAGAATTACCGGGACGAATTGCTCGTGCTCATTGATAAAAATCGCCTGTAACGCCGTCTGGCAGCCGGCGTAAATAGGAAACCCGCTTCGGTACAACCGGAGCGGGTTTCCTATTTGAGGACTCAATCACGCCGTCTACCAGACGGCGTTACAAGCGCAACAGTTCCTCCGCAGTTGGTAAATGCCTCCAATGGTACTTGGCGAGTATCGTACCATTTTTCCAGACGATTAACCCCGGGTTAGACCGTATGATCGTTTTGAGCAACTTATCATCGCCGTGGTAAAACGGGTAGGGTGCTTCAATACTTCCACGGAACAATTCGGCCAATTCCTGGTCCTGAAAGGTATTTACAGCAAATACCTTCCAACCCGCTTTAGTCGCTTCTGCAGCCAAAGGATTTATTTTCGAACGAAAAAAATCACCGTAATGTGCCTCGGGCACATAAACCTCCTGTTCCACTTTTTTTGGGGCAATGTTATCCACCCGGGCCTGAATCCGAAACGAATCGGCGTTTACCCGCAAGGTGTCGTATGCCCAGGTAGTATCCTGAACAACTACGGATTGCGTGGTTTTTTCGCCATAGAATTTGTAGGCCATGATCATAAGACTGTAGCCTTCTTCATTAAGAATATCTTCGCTTACCGGGCCATTTTCATTGTCTATGGAAAAGTCGCTTACCTTGGTTTCACTTATCGGAACGCGTTTGCCGTCTTTTTCAATGAAGGGCTCCGTTTTGATCTGGTCTTTTACTGTCCAACCGGCATCTTTAGGGTATTGGGCAACCAGTTCCTTGTACCGCTCCATCGGAATCATCACTTTTTTCACTTCGCCGGTTTTAGTATTTTCCATCAACCAGCCGATGATCTCGATATTACCGCGGGCTTCCTCTTCCAGTGCCTTGCGTTCGCGAATATTGGCGCCTTCGTAAAATGGCCGAAAGTCTACCACCGGCAGATCACGGTAGGTATTTTGCCAGCAAAAAAGGAGAGAAACAAGTGCCGTCAGCCCGGTCAGCACATTCCGGCCTTTTGCGGTAAAAAGCTGGTGCATATTCTTACTCCGGAACAGGAAAATAAATGCCGGAATCAGCAGGCCCAGGTCTTTGAAAAAAGAAATTTTAGGATCGAGTTTGATGAAATCCCCGAAGCAACCGCAGTCGGTAACGCGCATTTGAGTAGCGACATATGGTCCCCATTTGGCAAAATCAAAAAAGTTGGCATCCGTGGGTACAAATCCGGTGAGGTAAGTAAATCCAGTCAGGAACGTGAAAAATAGCACGATCAAAGTGAACAACCAGGCCGTTGCGCGCCGCGTATAACCCAGGATCAACATGACGCCAAGAGTGATTTCCAGCACAATCATGACGATTGAAAAACCGGCGCTGTAATTGGTCAATGCGGGAAACATGGGCGCCAGGCCGGAAAAACTGTTTTGCAAACCCGAGAAGGTATTTTCGAAGGCTACAAAATAGTCTTCCATTTTGTAAGCAGTCCCGATCGGATCAATGGCCTTAACCAGTCCGGAAAAGGCAAACCAGACCCCGCAAAAATGTTGCAGGAAACTCAGGAATACATTATCCGTTTTTTTTGCCAGGCGGGTGAAGACCGTAAATGCCAGACCAACAACGGCAAATGAAATAAGCAGGGTAGGAAGTGACGTCATGATGTAGAGAAAATTAAATACCAGGGTTAATATTTTGAGCCGCCAGGCTTATTGAAACTAAGCAACTTCTTTCAACCGGATCAGGGCAAAAACAGCATAGTTAATTATGTCGCGGTAGTTGCCTTCCAATCCCTCAGAAACGAGGGTTGTGCCGGCATTATCTTCAATTTGTTTAATGCGCAGCAATTTTTGCAGGATCAGATCGGTCATACTGCTGATGCGCATCAGCCGCCAGGCCTCGTCGTAATCGTGATTTTTAGCCTGTAAAAGTCGGATATTTTCGGCAACCTGTTCATCAAACATCTGCCCGGCCTGCTCGACACTAAATTCCATCGGCGCATCGGGCGGCAGATTCAACTGGATCATTGCCAGAATGCTGTAATTGATCAGGCCTATAAATTCCGATTCTACGGGATCGGCCACTTCCTGTTTACCTTTTTCTTCGATGCTACGAATCCGCAGCGCTTTGATGTACAATTGATCCGTGATGCTGGCAGGACGAAGAATTCGCCACGCCGTTCCGTAGTCGGCGGTTTTTTTAAGAAAAAGATCGCGGCAGTGTGCCAGTATCTCCCGGAATTGCTGAACTGTTTTTCCCATAGTTTGCCGGGCAAAAATAGAAAAGTTGGATTGAGGGCAGGCCGGCTTTGAAAAATGTTAACGTCAGTTATTTGTAAAATAAATTGTTTTAAAGATAAAACAATTTATATCTTTACCGTATTCAAATCAGCTAACCAACAACTTCAATTATGAAACGAGTAACTGGACTTGGCGGTGTTTTTTTTAAATGCCGAGACCGGGAGAAAACCCTTGCCTGGTACGAAAAACATCTTGGAATACCAA
This sequence comes from Lewinellaceae bacterium, assembly GCA_016716135.1. Classification (GTDB taxonomy): domain Bacteria; phylum Bacteroidota; class Bacteroidia; order Chitinophagales; family Saprospiraceae; genus M3007. The sequence goes on from JADJWX010000010.1 coordinate 72,043, forward strand.
TGGAACCCTGGGGCGCCCAGTTTTTCTGGGAAGCGCCGTCGGCTTCTGATCCCAAACCATACTCGGTATTGGGTTTGTTCAAAGAGCAAACAGATTATTTTGAACCATCGGTCCAGCCCTTCATGATAAATTTCAGAGTAGACGATCTGGAAGCACTGGTTCAACAATTACGGGCGGAAGGTGTCACAGTAATCGGCAATCCCCTGGAAGAAGAGTTTGGCAAATTTGCATGGATCATGGACCCGGAAGGGAACAAAATTGAACTCTGGGAACAAACAAAGTGAAAAAATGAGGATGAATCATAAATCCTCACATACGCAGATGATGCCAGATTTTCACCACAGAGGCAAGGCGGACACGGAGCGTTAAACTCCGTGTCCGCCTTGCCTCTGTGGTAAAAAAAATATTATTTATCAGGCTCCACCACCTTTAAATTCATTGACAAGCGCTTGCAAACTTGCCTTAGCGTCGCCAAAGAGCATACGGGTGTTGTTGCGGAAAAACAAGGGGTTTTCCACGCCGGCGAAACCCTTGCCCATCGAGCGTTTCATGACGATCACGGTACGGGCCCGGTGCGACTCGATGATTGGCATTCCCCAAAGCGGGCTGGCTTTGTCTTCCTGGGCGGCAGGATTAACAACATCGTTCGCGCCGATAATCATACAAACATCGACCGTTTCCATAGTCGGGTTGACGGCGTCCATTTCCACCATTGCATCGTAGGAAATATTGGCTTCTGCCAGCAAAACGTTCATATGGCCGGGCATCCGGCCTGCAACGGGGTGAATTGCAAAACGCACCTCCGTTCCATTTTTTTCCATGGCTTCCATCAGCTCACGCACCGCATGTTGGGCTTGTGAAACAGCAAGGCCGTAGCCCGGAACAATTACCACGCTGTTGGCGGCTTCGAGCATCAGATAGGCTTCATCGGCTTTTACAGGCTTGATCTCGCCCACTACTTCCATACCGCTGGCCTGCACCCCGGAACCAAACCCGCCGAGGAATACATTGGCTATCGAGCGGTTCATCGCCTTGCACATGATCAACGTGAGAATAATACCGCTGGCGCCGACAATAGCGCCGGCCACGATAAGCAAATTGTTCTGAACGATAAAACCGGAAGCACAAGCGGCCATACCGGAATAACTGTTCAAAAGGCAAATAACCACGGGCATATCGGCGCCGCCAATCGGAATGACAAGCAAAATGCCCAGCAGCAGCGCCAATATGGTGACTACACCAAGAAATTGGGCGGCCTCCGGCGCCGCAGTATTCATGGCGAACAGCACCCCCAAGGTAGCGATGCCGGCAAGAACAGCCATGGTGACATAGCGCTGGCCGGTATACATAATTGGTTTGCCCGAAATAAAGCGTTCTTCAAGTTTGGCCCAGGCTATCATAGACCCGGAAAATGTAACCGCTCCGATGATTGCTGTCAACCACAGGATACCACCGCCAAAATAACTTTGATGGGGATGCGCTATAAATTCCGCCCAGGCAACCAGCAAACTGGCTGTGCCGCCAAATCCATTGAGCAAACCGACCATCTGTGGCATTCCGGTCATCGGGGTCCGGTAGGCAAACAATAAGCCAATAGCGCTGCCGGAAATCATGCCGATCACAATGTACTGGTAGCGAACAACCTCCGGAAACAAAAAGGTGGCTACAATAGCGGCTCCCATGCCAACGGCAGAAATAATATTGCCGCGCCGGGCCGATACCGGGCTGCTCATCAGCTTGAACCCGAGAATAAACGTGATGGCAGAAAGGATATAAACGATGTTGAGTAGTGATTCGAGGCCCATCCTTATTTGTCTTTTTTCTTGAACATATTAAGCATACGGTCGGTAACAAAATAGCCACCCATTACATTGATCATGGCAAAACCAACAGCCGCTCCGCCGAGCATGGCTGCCAGATCATTTCCCTCACCTAAACCAGCGGCAATCATGGCCCCAACCACCGTAATGCCTGAGATTGCATTCGAACCCGACATTAGCGGCGTATGCAACAAAGACGGTACTTTGGATATAACCTCAAAGCCAAGGAAAATAGAGAGGACCAGGATAAAAAGCAGGAAAACTAGAACTTCCATAACAGATATTGTGTGTTGTCAAAATGTTGTGTCCGGCCTGAGGGGGCTTATTTGCAAGCACATTTAGAACTCCCGCCTGACTTTACCGTCATGGGTGATCAGGCAACTTTGGATGATGTCATCCTCCAAATCCAGTGGGAGTGTTTTTGCTTCTTTGTCCCAAAACTCCTCAATCAGGTTGTATAAGTTCGCCGAGTACATCTGGCTGGCATCAACAGGTACACGACCTGCCATGTTTTCAAAACCCAAAATTTGCACGCCGTTCACATCCACGGCTTTGCCCAAAACGGCGCCATCCACGTTTCCGCCGGTCTCAACGGCCAAATCAACAATAATACTACCCGGACGCATGCCTGCAACCATTTCTTTGGTAATAATGAGCGGCGCTTTGCGGCCGAACACCTGTGCAGTTGTGATTACTATATCGCTGATGGCACATTGCTTGGCCATCGCATCCCGCTGGATTTTCAATTGATCCTCCGTAAGTGCTTTGGCATAACCGTCTTTTGTTTGGCCGGTTTCGCCCAGGTCAATTTCAAAAAAACGAGCGCCAAGCGACCGAACCTGTTCTGCAACTGCCGGACGGGTATCGAAAGCATCCACCCGGGCGCCCAGGCGTTTGGCCGTTGCAATTGCTTGCAAACCGGCTACACCGGCGCCTACAATAAATACCCGGCACGGATTGATGGTGCCTGCCGGCGTAGTCATCATCGGGAGCGTTTTATCCGAATATTCGGCAGCCAGAACAACTGCGGTATAACCCGCCAAACTGGCCTGAGAACTCAGCGAATCCATTTTTTGTGCACGCGTACTGCGCGGAATGAGCTCCATGGAAATTGCGCTTACGCCCTGTCCGGCCAATTGCGCCAGCAACTCGCGCTCGTTGAATGGATCGAGGTAGCTGATATGAATACAGCCTTTGCGTAATAATTTGACCTCGGACGAATCCGGTTTGCGCAACCGTAAGACAATATCGCTGCCGCCAAGTATGGCAGCACGGTCCTTGCTTACAGTGGCGCCGGCTTTTTCATATTCAGCATCCGTGGCACGGATGCCTTCCCCCAGGCCGGCTTCAATCGTTACCGATGCACCCAGTTTAATTAGTCGGACAACATCTTGCGGAATTACAACTGCGCGTTTTTCTCCGGGGTATGTTTCTTTTGGAATGCCTATTTGCATGAGTCTGAGAGCTAATAGATTATCAGGTATTGAGTCCTTTTGGTTTGAATGTGTCGTTTATTTCATTCGGGGCATTTTGCGCTTGCCACCGCCGGCCCGGAAACCTCCTTTGCCGGCCATGCCCAACATACTGGGGTTCATGGACTGGCGCATTTGTTTAAATTGTTTCTCCATATCCTTTATCTGCTCCTTGAGCATGGCTTCGGTAATGTTCAGTTTTTTGATTTCGGCCATGAATTTTTGTGCCACCTGCGGATTGTTTTTCGAAGCATTGATCATGGCCAGTTGAAGCATTGCTGCTCCCCGTTCATTGTCGGACGGCAGCCCGGCATCCAATGCCTTTTTCAGAAAAGTCTCTCCGGTATTCAAATCCTTTTTTTGCATAGCAAGCGCGCCGTGCGTCATGTAGAAAACGCCCTTGTAACCGACAAGCAAAATTCCCGGGAAGAAGGTCAGCTTAAGCCTGTCCTCGGCTTCCTGAAAACGGGATTGACTCATCAGCAGATTGGCCGACATGATGGTACCCAGCATGAGGTAGCCGATCAATAAAAAAATGCCAACCAGCAGAAACGGAAATCCATACCAGAAGCCAAAGCCGATCCACAGTCCAATGCCTGCAAGAATCCCCACCGCAATCAGGGCCAAACGCAGGTAAATGTTTATCGTAAACATAAATGCTAAAAATGGTGAATGGGCGCAAATGTAGTCAAATCCACTGCTGCGCGTAAAAAGCTTTAAATTTTTTTACGGGATTATTGGCATTCCGGACAATGAACGACGCTCATGCCGTAATTGTATTGTGCAGGTAATTCGACGGTGATTTTGGAAAACTGATTTTCCACCTGCAATTCAAGGCCGAATTCAATATCCTGTTGATTATCATAGCGCATTTTAGCACTCCCGCCGGCCGGATTCAGGTAGGACGGTCGCGACAGGCAGGCCGGAAAGTTCGCGCCGGTGAAGACCTCCACATTGCCGTTAGGCAATGGCTTGAGAAACAACATGGCCGCAAGGGTAGGGTAGCCTACCGAGATCATGGTAATGCCTTGGGGCAGGTAGAAATAGCGCCGGTTGGTATTGACCTTTTCGGCGTTGATCAGGACATTTTCTCCGGATTGCGCCCGGCACCAGTCGTTTTTTACATCCGTGGGTGGTGTAGCCGTACTCAATTGAAAAACCGGTGCTTCGAAGTTTTCTTTTATTTGGTTGGCCCCAGGGTGTTTTTCACCAGATTGCTTGGAATTGGTTGGTTGGGAGCACCGCATATGCCCGAATAAGGCGACTGCGATAATTAAAAATGCTGCAATGCTATTTTTCAAAATAGAATGAGTTTTTTTGAGGCTGCTGCCTGCTGCAGGATAGCAACAGGCAGCAGCCTCGAAAATTTACATACGCCAATCAAATCGAAGGGTATAACTCCGCGGCCCTTCGAGTAATGCGGGGCGCACCGAGTAGACTTCATTTAACAAATTGCCGCACAATGCACTGACCTTAAGGTGGGCGCCAAACTTTTTTGACATGCGCAGATCTACAACCGTAAATCCGTCATTGTACTCTTTTCTAAAATTTTGAACGCCGGGGATCAACTCAAAAATCTTGTCAATAGCCTCCATTTGACTGTTGTACTGGACCGACGTGCCAAAACTAAACGAGCCGATAGCATATTCCGCATCCCATTTGAACATGTTCCGGTAGCGGTATTTAAGCACATTGGCGCTGTCGGAGGAGCCATAGCCTGTGATAGGTGTCGGATCAAAAACCTCGCCGGGCTTGAGTTTGTACTTGGGTTCGATTGCCGTATATCCTGTGAGCAGGTAGAGGGTTCCTTTTCCAATTTGGCCTTGACCGGTAATCGACGCTTCAAATCCCCGGATGCGGGTGTCTCCCACATTTGTAGATTTAAACACAATGGGGATAATTTGTGTCAGGGAAAACTCCATCATTTGGCTGTATTCCTGGATAAATGTTGTTAAATCCACAAAACCCTGCCACTTGCCCAGTGAAAATCCTTGCTTGACGCCCAGTTCGGCCGTCCAGCCTGTTTCTGAAACAAGACGCGGGTTGGGCGCCACCCGTCCAATCCCAAAACCCGTGTCGATAAATCGCTCGGCAATAGTCGGGTACCGGTAGCCCTGCCCATACGATGCCCGGAAAAAAGTTGCCCGGCCAGCCTGGTAATTGGCGCCAATGCGGTATACCGGTTTCCCTTCTTTGGTTACGCCGTTGTCGAGGGTGTCAAACTCCATGGGGCCGGTTTGAATTATTTCCGGGCTGTGTTGAATATTACGCTCATAGCGCACGCCTCCGGAGAGATTGAGGCGGTTGAAGGCCTTGTAGTCCAGTTGGAGGTAACCGGCGTAATTCTGTGAGTTAAAATCACCGTTGTACAATTCGGCTTTCACAGAAGTCCGGATAGCCACGATACCGGCTGTTGCTACCAGGCCAATATTGTTCATCGGGCGCTGATACTGGTATTCTCCGTACAACATCCTGCTGTCGTTGCTCTGGTTGTCGCTGTTGTTGTTGTGCACATGGAAATAGCGCCCCAGGAATTTGTGCCGGTTACCGCCATTATCGAAATACTGGACAGAAGGGTCGATCATAAATCGCAGGCGCCCTTTGGTGTAGGTGGCCGAGCCGCTTCCGGGGCGGTATATGCCTGTGCTATCGTCGGCCCAGGTAAAAAAGGAACCGCTGCGCCCAAAGTTAAAGTTGGTATTCAGGCCCAGCGAAAGCCGTTCATTTACCCGGTAACGCAAATTAGGGGTTACGCGCATATACCGGTTGTACGTGTCTTTGTTGTAGCTGTCGCGATACAATCCGTAAGACCCCAACACAATATCCCATTTGCCTTCTTTTCGCCGGTGTGCAAAACTGAATCCGGTCTCAATGGGCAAACGGATGCCTCCGGTATCGGGGTCTCCCCACCACTTGGCTTCTGCATTTTTGGGATTACCCCAAACTTCACTGAAAACAGCCACATTCGTTTCGGGTTTGTCTTTTGCAAAACCGGTGCGAATGTTGATAATGCCGTTCATGGCCGAAGAGCCGTAAAGTGCGGAAGCGGCGCCTTTGAGCACTTCGATCTGGCTGATGTTTTCCACCGGGTAGTCGCTCCAGTTCGGAAATCCGGCGTCTACCTGCAAGGCAGGGATATCATCAACCAACATAAGAACGCGCGTGCCTGCGCCGTAAGAAAACCCGGAGCCGCCCCGAATACTGGCCTGACCATCGAGAATGCTGACCCCCGGGATTTTTACCAGGGATTCGTCTACCTGGGAGGAATTGACATTTTCAAGCAGGCGGGGACGAAGCACATCCAACGAAACGGTCACTTCGCCCAGGGGTTTTTCATGTTTGCCGGCTGTAACGGTTGCCTGCTGGAGCAGGTTGTCGGCATCACCAAGTTGGACATCCAACGTTGTAGTTTTTCCTTCCTGAAGTCTTGCAGCAAGCACCCGGTTTTCGTAGCCGGTGTAATTAAAAATTACTTCATAATTCCCTGCAGGCAATTCCATCCGGTATTGTCCGGTTGCATCAGTTGCAGCACCACGGCCTCCGGCGCGTACGGTTACGCCGGCCAGCGTCTCTCCGGTTGATACGTCCGTGACAGTACCTTGAAGCGTGGCGTTTTGGCTGAATACATAAATAGGCAGGGAAATCAAAAACAGGGTAATAAGTGGACGCATACGATCGGTATTGTTTAGGTGAATACAACTCCGAAGCGGGGATTCAAAACAAACACTTCCGCAGAAGTGGGGCGTAAATGTAGTGATTTTTGGTACGCCGCATATAATCGTAATATGTCAACTTGGACACGCGCTCAATTTGCTTCCGGGATTCAATATCCGGCCGGTTTAATTTCTCAAGCGCAATACCACTTTGGTTTCTTCGCGGTAGATATTGGCAGTATGGTTATACCGGATTTCCAGACTGATTTTTTCAGGAGGAATGCCGCCTGCAACAAATTGTCTTTTCAGCGCCGCCAATTTTAGTGCCGCGAGTGTTTCCAAACTAATCGGGTTGCCGGCAAGTACCGTTTGCACCTGATTTTTCGTTTCGCCATTTTCATTATTTACAAGGCTGTAACTGACCGGGCTTTCTCCCAATTCGCCGCCGTATTTGCTATTCAGACGGTATCCCAGGGTATATTGGTCTTCCTGGAGTTCTGTGCTCAGAGCAAGACGATCCAAAAAAGACCCTTGCGTTTCCAACTGCCGGATTCGGGCGATCAGGTGATTAACCAAGGCCACCTGACCAGGGGGCAGGCGGTATGCCTCCGCATCATCCGCAAAATGATAGGTGATGGCGGCGGCACCTGGGACGACAAACGTTCGAACAGGGTAGAGGCCTGCCGGCTTGTCCGGAACGGCATTTAAAGCTTCTGTAAACAAATCGCTTACGCAGTCGGCGTTGCCATCGCGGATACAGCTGTACTCATCCATTTCGGGTCGCAGGGTTTCGCATTGTTGCACCAGGCGATTTTGCGCGCCACTTAATGTTTCCAATTCGCTGTTTAAAGCGGCACTTTGGGCTTTTATCGCCTGGAGGCTGGCCAAGGATGCGGCAGAAATACTGGCGCCCTGGTTCGTTGCATTGCGCACCAGTTGTTCTGCCTGCAGGCGTTTTACATCAATGGAAGATGCTGTTTGTCGCAACATTTCAAGGCTATGGCCTGCCCTGCCAAGCTGGCTGGCACAGCTATCGGCAGCCAGTTCTTTTTTATTCCGGGTTGTGGCGTTTGAGCCTGTCACTATCGTTGCCGTTCCTGCGTTTTGTTGTGCACGCAGCACCGCAGCTTGTTGTTCAAACTGTCTGGCCAGTTCCTGTACCTCCTGTTCTGCGGTTTCGAGTAAATCAATCGAAACAGACGGGTCAGTTCCGGGGGCTGAAGGTTGCGACGCCTTTGCCTGTTTGCTGAACGTATAGCTTGCCCCGAATTCAAAAGTTGTACCCAGGCTGCTGTGTAATTCAGCCGATGCAATGAGCCGTAAATAAGTTGTTGGTGAAACACCGAGCTGAAAATGATAGCCGGCCTGATCGGTCCGCATACCTGCTCCGACCATGAGACGATTTTCTTTTAAAAAATAGGCATTGAGATTCAGGTCGAAAACACCACGTTTGAGCGGTCGCGTACCCGAAAGCGCGCGAAAAGCAATATTGGGTTCCATGGAAAATCCGTTGCCCACATACCGGAAGCGCATATTAGCCAAAACATGAGGAATCATATCGTACAAACCACCTTGCTGTGCCGGGCTTGCGCCTTCGATCGAAATATCACTGGTGAAAAGCTGAGTCGCGGCCACATCAAAGGCAAAAAAGGAGCCCTGCGGAATCCGGTATTCAAAAGCCAGTCCCGGCCCACCGTCAAACTGGGTGTTTTGCGATTGGCCGTAAAAAACCGACAGGTCGAGAATGTCGCTCAGCCGCAGGCCTTCAAAATCAAAATTTTGATTTAAAACACTTGCCGCAGCGCCTAAAGACAAACGCATGCGTGCATTCCGAATTAAATGGTATCCGAAGAAGCCGCTAAATTGGAAGCGGCTGAGAATGTGCGCTTTGTCGCCAATTACTTGCGCGGCCAGGCCAATACGGTCGGTAAACCATGGCGACAGGTCGGCATGGAACAAGTACGTGTTTGGACGAACATCGACGTCGAGGTTTTGGAACTGACTGCGGTACACGGCAGTAATTTCACCTTCCTGATTGTACCCTTGTCCGGCTGGATTGAACAAGCGAGGGTTCCAGGTATAATAATTTAGGAAAGGAGTTTGTTGAGCCGGCAACCTGCATGGTCCGCAAAGGAGAAAAACAAAAACCGGTAAGTATTGGAATGCACGCATGGTGGATTATTTTGTAGAAATGGTAAAGATTAACGCCGCCGCAGAATGGTAACTGCGCCCCGGAGTGTTTCACCGGTGGGCGGGGTAATGACGTAATAATATGCGCCATCCGGGTATGGTGTTGCGTCAAAGATGGTGGCTAAGGTGCTTTCGTAAACCAGCGCACCATTCCGGTTAAATAGCCGGATAGTGTACGTTTCAGGGGCTGTGATGGTTTCCGGCAACAATATTTCCCAGGTGTCATTCAGCCCGTCGCCGTTTGGCGTGATCAATTCCGGAATAAAAATGCCATCCGATGTGACTGGGAGCACCGTGACCACAACCTCTTTCGGCAAGCTTGTACATCCGGCATTGCTGCCATACAGTGCATAAATTACCCTTCCGGGCGTCTGAATGTTGTCCAACTGAAAAATTTGATTTAGCACGGGTCCGTTGCCGGTAGCGGCAATATTGCGCACATTGGTAGAGGTGGCAACCCAGGCAAGCCGGTCTCCGGAAGTAGTACAACTCAAACTGGCCTGTTCACCATTAACTACCGACAAAGCGTTTTCCTGGCAAAAGACCTGCGGTTCGTCCACTTGTACGATGTCCTTTTCAGCGCTGTTCGTACACCCGTTGTCGGTGGCTGTAACAGTGATGGAGTACTTGTTTATACCATTTACCTGGGGCGATACCGTATTGGCACTGTTGGTCGTATTGTCATTCCAAACATAAAGCACGGGCTCCTGGGTGATGGCTGTCAGGACAATACTTTCATTATCACAAATAGTATCGCGGGGGCTCAGGATCGAAATCTGAGGTTTGCTGATATCCTGGGTGATCAAAAGCCCTGCGGCGCCCTGGCAACCATTGTTTGTTGCCGTCGCCGTTACCGAGTAAATACCCGGAGCGTCAACGGTCAGGTTGGGTCCGGTGGTGCCGTCAGACCAGCGGAACGTAAAAGGAGAAGCACCCGGCGCCTGACTGGCTGTTGCCTGCAATTTGATTTCTTTTAACCGGCAGTTAAGGCGGCCGGTAACGGGTTCGCGGGTGATCTGGGTGCTGATTACCGGAATATTGCCGGCCACCAATTCAACGGCCGCCGTAGCAGTACAACCATTGTCGCTGCGTACAATCGTAAGCGTATAGGTGCCGGGAGCACCAACCAGCGGACTGCTGGTAGTATCGCCCTCGACGATAATACCACTGGCGCTGGAGGCCCAGCTAAATCTTGTATTGTCTGATCCGCCGGCATTTTGCGTGGAAACACCAATGATTTTTTGCTTACAGGCAATCAGCGTTTGAATTTCCGGTTGAATTGCGACTTCGGGTAGTTCCGGAGGACTAACGCCGATAATATTACTGCCCGAACAATTCGCCGGGCCGGATAGGCTATACCGGAAGGTGCCGGGCTGGCTGGCCGTATATGTTGGCGATGTAGCCCCGGCGATATCGATAAATTGACCGTTTACCAACTGTGCCCATTGCGGTTTAATGGCTGGCGATGGCGGTTGGGAGCCTTTGAGGATCACGGCATCGCCGGGAAAACAAGTGAGTACGGGAGGGTTCGGAACAGGTTCAATATCGACGAACAAGAGGGCATTCGTGTACGCAACATGGAAAGAATAGTTCAATGTGCAAATCGAGCAGGGGGCATTAAATGGCGGGCAATCTTTGGCGGTGATGTTTAAGGTGTATAAACCCTCCTGCAGATTCATCTGACTATTTGGGAGATGAAATGTATTTGTGGCCCGGTCATAACTCAAAATAAACGTAGAACTCTTATAGGTTAATGTTGCCGTAAGCGTTGTGCTGTCTTCAAAATACTTTTCCGTATTGCCTTCATAATCAAGTACAAGGTCAAAATCGGTGACTGTCCGGGTGCACTGGATAAAAACCGTGTCCTGGTTATCGGGCAACTTGGGATGCGGCGCCTGATTCAAAATGACCCTCGACATAACGGGGTTTAAACTCAAACAATTTTGAGAAATGACCGCATCAATAGTTACACACAAAAAAATAAGTATTGATAGTGGATATGCTGCTTTTTTAAAAATCGGACTCACAGTAGTTTGTATTTTTTATGACAGGGGTTCAGGTTCTTTTTTTACTGGAAAACCGGCTCTGAATGCCGGCCATGCCGCAATTACGCCCGACAGGAAAAAGTACCCGGACAGCCCCCCAACTTTGCGATCACATAGCATCTTTTTTTTCCCATTCTTCTATTTCACGCAATTGCTTCTCGTACAAATACCGTTTCCAGAAGCGGCGTACAGGATTGAATAAAAAATACACAACCAGTATAATGCCAACTGCGATCAACCCTGCATGAAAATAATTTAACCGCCGGATATGGATCGCTTTGTCGGCATGTAACAACAGGGTGTTGAAATCGCTATCGTATACTTCCAGCGTGTGTGCGCCGTTTTTGCACAACTTACATGTGGATTTGGGTATTGCCATCAAAGTATCAGTCTGCTCAACAAAGTAGCGCGCTTTCGGCACCTGGTCTTGAGACAGAAAAACGATAAACGGCGGATTGCCACCCAAAAAACGCAGATAAAAGGCATCGCTGTCTTCCCCTTCCAGCGTGACCTGGATGGTGTCAAAAGGACTGATCTCCCGGGGGCGATTGAAGGGAGCGTTTTTCCCAAGATCGGCGATGCGGAAAGAGTGTACGGTATCTCCCAGGTCATTCAGAATGAGTTGATACCGGCCGAAGTCGGATTCGGATAACGTCCAACGCCAGCCTTTGACACTACTCGTATCAATCACAGGGTTTACGGCATAATTCAGCGTATACGAAAATGTTTTTCCACCCTTTTTATCGGGCAGGCTTGCGGCCAGCGGAACATTTTTTATCGCTTCCGCAACAAGCGGCGATGAAGGCTTTTCCGGCGAATATTTGTCGACAAAACTCATAAATGCCTTGATCTTCTGAGTCGATTCCACCTCCTTCGCCGCCTGGTTGAACGCTGCTCTTTCTTCATCGGTCACCGCTGTGCTTTCCGCGGCAATTGCGTTGGTTGGCTGCTGCGGATTGTTGTCTGTACTGTCTTTTCCCGGATTGAGATTTGCAGCCGGTTCGCCGTTTTCGCTGATGGTAAAATTTAATTTAAATGGTTGCGCCAACGTAACAACTTCAAATTGATTCGATTTTGTTTTTCGCCATACTTTAGGACTAATCAACAAACCGGCATTGCCTGCGGCGGAGAGCTGAAAACGTTGAAAAAGTTTGACGCTGCGCGACCGTTTTTCATTACGTGCCGGTGAAAGCAAGCCACCTTCATGGTTGAATTGAAATCCCCAAACCAAACTCTGATCATCGGGAATAGAGTCGTAGCGGAATTTAAATAGGACCATCAGGTCTATGGTGCCGTCCAAACTGCGATTGACCGAATGCGCTGTGCGGCCCGGATAATCAGCCCCGTTGTGTTTAACCACCCAGTTGATATCGGCCTGGTAGGTGTATCCGTCTATGTTGAAGGAAACTGTTTGCTGCGCACTCCCTTTATGCGAAAGGGCAAAGAATAAAAACAGCAACACTACCGGTAGTATCTTATGGTGATTAGTTACAGCCGGCAGCCCCAAACAATCAAGGCTCTTCAGTGATTGTATCGAACGTTGCATATAGTTTTTGAGAAACCCGGTTGAAAAGCCGGGATTATAGCATGTTGTGATTGGCGAGTTGGCAGTGGATTAAAACTCAGGAGTACCTTTGCTTCAGCCAAGTTAATGTCTTTACCATAATCTGGCCAAATCCATCCTAAACAAAAATTATACCCAAACTGCGGTACGCGCGCCTGCTGTTTCAGTTCTTGGGATCTTGGACGAAAATCAGACGAACCGACACTCAGCATGATCATAGCCGTTACCGGAGCAACGGGACTTATTGGCGCTGCACTTTGCCGGCAGCTGGTGCAACAAGGCTACCGGGTGCGTTGTATGGTCCGTCAAAGTGACCACAGTCTTTCAGGCTTGCCGGTAGATCGCGTCCGGGGAAGTTTGCAGGACGCTGCCGGTTTGGAACAGTTATGTGCCGGAGCCGGGGTTTTATTTCATGCGGCCGGGCTGATCAGTATCGGCAATATACCGGAAGCCGAGCTTTGGAAAACCAATGTAGCGGGTACCGGACAAGTTATCACAGCGTGCCGGAAAGCCGGCATCCGCCGACTGGTTTATTTTAGCTCCGTACATGCCTTTGAAGCACCACCCTCTAATGCTGTTTTTGACGAAACGGCTCCTCCGGCCACCCGGTTCCCTTACGAACGCAGCAAAGCTGCAGCGCAGGCGCTGGTTTTAGCGGCCAATGGGATCGGTGGGTTGGAGACAATTTGCCTGAACCCGACCAGTGTGCTCGGCCCCTGGGATTTCAAGCCTTCGTTGCAAGGCCAAATGTTGCTCGATTTGCTTGCCGGGCGTATTCCGGTGCTCAGCCCCGGTGGGTTTGATTGGGTGGACAGCCGCGATGTAGCCGCCGCTGCCGTTGCAGCCATGCGCAACGGTTGTCCCGGAGAAGCATATCTGATTTCCGGGCGATTTGCGACACTGCGGGAACTGGCTCAATTAATCGGCATGGTGTCGCAGCGTCGTATGCCATCCCGAACGCTACCGTTTTGGTTTTTAAAATCAATCACCCCGGTTTTGGAAGGTTGGAGCCGTATGTCGGGCCGAAAAGCCCTCTTTACCCGGGAGGCACTGTCGCATGTGAAATCCGGACATCCCGAAGTGTCACACCGCAAGGCGTCGCGGGACTTTGGCTACAAACCACGTCCGCTGGAAGAAACCGTGCAGGATATGTACCGTTGGTTTTTGGATCACTATTTGAAATAAAGCAATAAACAACCTCTACGCATACCAATGAGTTGGCAACTCTATCAATACATCTGCCTGATCTGGATGGCGCTCGGACTGGCTACGTTTTTTTACCTCCTGCGTGTGCAGGCGCCGTTCGGTCGGCATGTGCGCGCAGGCTGGGGGCCAACGATCAATAACCGCCTGGGGTGGGTTCTGATGGAACTTACGGTGCTGATTGTGTTGTACCTGGTATTTTTCAACAGCCGGCAAAGCGGATCATTAACCACGCCAATGCTGGTGATGCTGGGTTTGTTCACAGCCCATTATGTGCACCGCAGCCTGATTTTTCCACAATTTCTGCGCACCCGGGGTAAGCGTATGCCTTTGATTATTGCACTTTCTGCAATGGGTTTCAATTGCATGAACGGCTTTTTGTTTGGCTACTTTTTCGGTCGCTTTGCGGATTATCCTGCCGAATGGCTTTCTGATTTCCGCTTCCAAAGTGGTTTCGCCATATTCCTTTCCGGGGCAGCAATAAATGTTTACACCGATTATAAATTGATCGGACTCCGCAAACCCGGCGATACTGGCTATAAAATTCCACAGGGTGGCCTGTTCAACTACCTGAGCTGCCCCAATCATTTCGGCGAAATAATGGAGTGGATCGGCTTTGCCGTGCTGAGCTGGAGTTTGCCCGGACTGGCATTTGCATTTTGGACTTTTGCCAATCTTGCCCCGCGCGCACTTGCGCATCATCGGTGGTACCAGGAACAGTTTCCGGAATACCCGGCTGGGCGAAAAGCGGTATTGCCGTTTTTCTGGTGATCAGCGTTCCCAAAAATTGTTCTCCCGAACGGTATCCGAAACATGCGGGTCATCAAGCGCTACTCTTTTTACCGTTTTCCCGGCGGCAACCGGTATGGTTATGCTCACATTGCCGGGCTTCCACACTTCGGCAGTACGCAGGAATCGTTCCGTTGTTCCATCGGAAAATTCGATACTGCCGCTGACGGTCATCGGCATGGTGCCCCGGTTTTCGATCACAATCCCGTCAACATCAACCCGTCCAACGGCCAGGTCGGGAAACCCCCAGTCAAAAAACCAGGGTTTCCAAAACCAGTTCAGGTTTTCACCTGCTGCATCGTTCCAGGTGTAAAAAAAATCGTGGGGCTGCGGGTGTTTGCCTTTCCAGCGATCCATATATTCTACCATGCAACGGTGGAACCGCTCGTATCCGAGCATTTGGTAAAGATTGAGGTAGGCAGCCTGTGGCCGGTTATAGGAGGCAACGCGGTAGCCGGAACCCAGTTGGCGCGAAGGTGTCATCGGGGGCATGTCCATGTCGGTACCTGCATAGTCCCAGTAATTCCGCAAACGCCCCAGCGATTTTCCGGCCAGGGAATCACTCACCAGCACATCGAAAAAAGCGGCCCAACCTTCATCCATCCAGGCATAGTATTGCTCGTTGATCCCCATCATGAACGGGAAATAAGTGTGTGACATCTCATGCACAGTCAGGGTAACCGGACTGCGCGGGTGTGTGCTGGCATCATTGCACATCATGGGGAATTCCATACCATCATCGCCATTGAAAACAGTCATGCGCGGATAGGGATAAGGGTAGCCTGGCAGGAAGGTGGACATGACTTCCAGGCCTTTGGCAGCGACCTGGCATACCTCGTAGTAATCCTCTGACTTGGGATCGTAGGCAGCGCTGGCCAGGGCGGTTCGGCCCGTGCCGGGGTCCACAAGCGCCGAACGCGCGTCCCAGAGGTAGTGGTCACTGAAACCAAAAGCAAAATCCGGAACTCCCGCTGCTTTGTAAACAAACGTGTGTTTTTCCCGATTTTTAAAAAATGCTGTATTTCGGGCGTAATCCTCCGGGGCAAAAATTTTGATCACTTCCGTGGAAGCGAGCGCTGTATTGTACCGGTTTAAAAAATCAGGCGTCAATAGGGCTTCCGGGTTTTGCCAGATGCCGGTTGCCCAAACCATCACGTTTCCGGGCACGGTAATCCGCACCTCGTAATCGGAAAAATCATTGTACATCTCCTGCATGCCGTTGTAGGGCATGTCGGCCCAGCCGTGCAAGTCGTCGTACACTGCTACCTGCGGGTACCAATAAGCAAGAAACCAGGTTGTCGAATCGCACACGCACTCCCGGGGTGCCGAGCGCGCAGCCGGCGCCACGTGGGTCCAGTCTACTCCCAGGTCAATGCTTTGACCCGGTGGAAGTCCTTGCTCCAGCGTGATATTGAGAAAAGTATTGGTTTGCCGGAAATTTTCCACAACGGCATTGCGCACCCGCACCTGCCGGATATCAACGCCGTCGTTGATATCAGATGCGGCGAGTTCATAGGCACGTTGGCTGTTTTTACGCCAAAGGTCGTGGGCCAGTTTCAGGCGGATCATTTTCAGGGTGTCGGGACTTTCGTTGAAGTACCGTATAGCGGCGCTGCCGCGCACCTCCCGCGTAGGCAGGTCAATGGCAACATCGATGGAGTAGGCCGCGTGGTTTTGCCAGTATTTCGGCCCGGGGTGCCCGTCCAGGGCCCGTGTGCCGTTTTCGTAAGATTTTTGAATATTCCGAAACATGTACAGGTTTTGGGCAGACAGGGAGGTAGTTGCCCAAATGCAGATAGCGGTGCAGGCAAATAGCAAATTTTTAGGTGACATGCGGCAGTACGTTTTCCAATTTTAAAAAAGGTAAAAGTACATGTAGTCTTCAAAAAATCGCGCCGGTATGCCGCCTTTCGAATTTTCGCCACGGACGCTCCGTGCCTCGTATGTTTGCCTGGCTATGCGTGTACTCGTCCTACGGTTTTGAGCCGTAGGACGAGTACGGCATCTCGTGGTGAATAAAATAACCTACGGCGAGCCTTTCAATTTTTCCGCTTTTGAAACAGGCTATGTTCCGTAGTGAAAAATGGGCAAGACGCATCACCAAAAAAAACTTACATGCGCCGAAAGATTGAACGGCGTACCCGGGGTGAAATGAATTTCGGAAACGGGTTCAATTTCGTTGTTCAAACGGCTTTCGGTATCAAACTGCGCCTCATTCCAGGCGCGGTTAAGCACATTCTGAACAGTCAGGCCAAACTCAAATTTTTTACCGGTGTAATTCAATACCGCATCGGTGAGAAAATAGCCCCGGGCCACCACGGAGTTGTCTTCGTTGGCCGGACGATCGCCCAAATAACGATAACGCAGGCTGCCGTTCAGGCCGTTTTTGCAGTTCCACGACAGGCCGCCGATACTCGTCCAGGCCGCTGCCAGCGGAATAAAGTTTTCACCTTCCGGCGTTTCATCCAGCCGGGCCAGGGCGTAGTTCAGATCAGCATCGGCAAAGAGCCAGTTATTCAATTGCCAACGTACAGCAAGATCGAAGCCCTGGCGCGTGGTTTTACCGCCAGGCTCTATGACGGCTTCATCGCCTACATACACAAATTCCTGTTCAAGGTTCAGGCGCCAGGCGCTTGCGGTTACGAACAAACTGGGAAGAACCTTGACCATCGCCCCGGTTTCAATGCCCAGTGCACGGGGCAGTATCTGACGGCCTTGCCGGGCCACTACCACCCGGGTATCGTTGGAATGAAATCCATATCCGGATAGCGCAAAAAGCTGTAGGCGGTCGTTCGGCGTGAAGTACAAATTCAACTTCGGACTTGCCAGGGCGGTGTTTTCAATTTTCCGGTCATAGGCTTGTTGCAACTGGTCCACATACATGAACTGGAACTGGTCGAAGCGCACCCCGGGATTTAACATGAATTTGCTGTTGAGTTCAATTTTCTCGTCCAGGTAGAGCCCGAAGTTATACTCATTCACATTACCCAGGGCTCTGCGTTCCAGTACCGTTTTCCGGCCGTTGGTATGTGAAAGTTCGTTATCCTGCACGGCGTCGTATCGAACGTGCAATCCCAATTCGGTGCGCCATGTTGTGCCGCCCCAGTGGTCACGTCGCTGATAGGTACTGCGGTAACCGAACAGGTTGCGTTGTTCTTTTTGCCTGATTTGATCGCCGTTTACCGCGTCGTTCAGGAAAAATGTAAAATTGGAGTACAGTTCGAAAGCATAGCGGGAAAAGAAAAACTGGTTTTTGAGCAAACTCCCGTCGTCGAGCAGGCTGCTCAACCGCAGATTCAAATTACTCCTGCTGGTTTGACCACCTTCGGTGTCGTCAATAGCGCCGAAACGGCCAATCGTCCCGTCGGCCACGGCACGCTCCGGGATCTGGCCGGAGGCATCCCAGCGGCTGGTGAACCCACCCAGGGAAAAGTTCAGGTAATTGTTGGGATTGACGGCGGTATTGTAATTCAAAAAGCCGCTGAAGCGGTTGTATCCTTGCGGACTATCGAAATAGCCGTCCGAGTACGCATACTCGGTGGCTGCGTATGCTTGTTCTGGCCGGTTGGCATCGGCGCGATCCAGTAGTTTAAAGGCGCCTGCTGCACGAAAACTGTTGAACTGACCGGCCGACAGTTTCAGTACATTCCGGTCCAGCCGGTTTTTGGTTTGGAAATCGACATGTCCCGCTGTGGCAAAATTGCCGTACTGCGCGTAATACGGTCCTTTTGCAAACTGGATATTTTCAACAATTTCAGGGATCAGAAAATGCAAGTCGGCATAACCTTGTCCGTGGGCGTGCGAGACCATATTAACCGGGATGCCGTCGACATTCAGGGCTATGTCGGTGCCGTGGTCGATATCAAAGCCACGCAGAAAAATCTGCTCGGCCTTGCCCCCACCGGCGTGTTGCGCGATAAATAAACCTGGTACCAGGCGCAAAGCATCCTGGGAGGTTGTAAGCGGGCGCAGGTTAATATCAAGTGTGGAGACTACCTGGCGCCCTAATTCCGGATCAGCATGCACCTCCACATTTTTTATTTCAATGGGAGCAGGGGTCAGAAAAATCCGGACCGTCGACGTTTCGCTGTCGCGTACCGTTATGTTTTCCGTGTAGGACTGATAGCCCAGATAGCGGAATTGAAGGGTGTAGTTGCCTGCCGGCAGATCATTGAATTGAAAAATGCCCAGTGCGTCGGTGTACGTCCGGTCCGTACCGGCTCCACTCAGACCTACCGAAACTCCGGCAAGCGGGCTTTTAACCGATTCATCAAAAACAAAGCCCCGAATACTGCCGTTATGGCTCTGTAAAACGGGAATTGCACCCAATATGCCGAGAAAAATCAAAGTAAGTAATCGCATACGTTAAGACAGTTTATTTTGTTTGTCCTAACCTACGGCAATTTGACAGATTTGGTTTTTTATGCAGCAGGATTTTTTTTACTCACATGCACAGCGCCATCAAATTCGTAATGCCTTTACACTACCGTCCTGTTACCAGGCTGTTCAAATAAATTTCCAGATTTGTGTATCCAGCATCAAGTGTTTTCAGGGCTGAATCGTCCTGTTCAGGATCGAGCCCCCGGTCCTTTTCCCAGCTATCGGGCATGCCGTCCGAGTCCTGGTCCGGCGGGGCAGTACCAATCTGCAGACCAGGCCAGCCTCCGACAGTAGCCTGGGTATCGATGATGCCATCACCAAACATCGTTTTACCCGAGCGCACCTCACCCACAATTCGCCTGTCCAGTGCATCGCGGTGTAAGACAGCTCCGGCATGTTCAAGAACATCGTTGTAGGCCTGTTCTGCCGGGCTGGTCGGTACTTCTACCCGCATGGGAAAGGCCTGCTCGGAACGGGCGGAATCTTTGTGCTGGCAATGCACTCCGCCGGCCCAGTTGTCTGCGCTGATTTCCGGAAAACCTTCTATGTAATTGCCGGCTACATAGAATTTTCCATAGGGCGAAAGCGGGTTGACAATTCGGTTGCCGACCTTTTGCGAAGTGGCGGGGCCGGCTTTGTAGAAATTATTGACCATGTTATAAAATCCCTGCTCGCCGCCATATGCACTATTGTGCCCCCAGTTGAAATTACGTTATTCCGAAAGTCAACCACCTCCCATTCCGGGCGGTGGTGGTACCGCGAGCCGCAAAAACGCGGGTTGCGACTTGAGTGGTGGGCAAACAGGTTGTGGTGAAAGGAGGCATGGTTGCCACCCCAAATGCCGCCGTATCCGTGTTCGCCTTTTTCATGGACCGACTTGTTCAGACTTTCGGATATAATGCACCATTGCACGGTCAGGTTCTCCGTGTCGTAAATGCTCAGGCATTCATCGGTCGACCAACTGAATGAACAATGGTCAAGGAGGATGTTTTTTTGCCGGATGCAACTGAGCGCGTCGTCTTGTTGGCGGGCCTCATCGCCCATACGAAAGCGCATGTACCGGATAATTATATTGTCGGCATACAACCGCACATTATAGTTTTTTATACAAATGCCGCCACAGGGGGCAGTTTGGCCGGCAATAGTCAGGTTGCCGTTACGTACCCGGATGGCCGATTGTAAGGCAATTGTTCCGGCGACGGAAAACACCACAGTGCGCGGCCCTTCCGCCTCAACAGCTTCCCGAAAACTACCGGGGCCGCTGTCGTTCAGGTTGGTGACTATCAGCACTTTTCCGCCCCGGCCGCCGGTGGTGTATTTGCCGCAGCCTTCGGCGCCGGGGAATGCAAGTTGTTGTGCGGCCTCCACTTTTTCAACGTTGACCGGCCCCGGTGCCGCGTTATTTTTAATAGACCGGTTGCAGGCTGCCATGCAGATCAGCAGCAGGACTGCAATTGAAACAGTTGTTTTTCTACTTCTGCGCATTCGGTTTTGTTTTAAAAATACATTGTTGTCCGCACTCCTGAGACAGCCTCGTTTTTTTTAATCGAACACCTTTTTGAGAAATGCCAGGGTGTCCTTGACGGTAGGTTCAAACCAGGGGTGGACTAACCAAAAAGAATGCGGCGTATCGGGTATTGTGTGCACTTCGCTGTAAATGCCGAGCGTGTCCAACATTTTCACCATGTCGTCCCGGCCTGCGTGAAAGCGCGGCACCGCGCTGTTGATGAACAGGAAGGGTGGGGTAGCGGCGTCCAGGTATTCCATCGGGGATGCTGCTTTCCAGTTTTCAAAGGCTTCAGTGCGGCTGCCGCCCAGCCATTTGCCGGCGGCCTTACCTTCCGCATCGGCTTCCGGATGGATGAATGAAACGATACCGTCGACATTGATAACGGCCTGAACATCACTTGTGTAATTCGGGTAAGCCGTTGTTTCTTCAAAATTTTCATTGCCATTGGTTGTACCGAGCAGGGAAGCGAGTTGCGCGCCGGCCGAACAGCCCAGAACAGCAATTTTTGCAGTATCCAATCCAAATTCAGCGGCATGCGCCCGCATCCAGCGGACGGCTTCTTTCAGGTCGTACACAGCCGCCGGGTATTGGGCTTCCGGGCTGAGCCGGTATTCCACAGCGGCAGCAATGTAGCCTTTTCCGGCGAGTTGCTGGGCCATTGGCACCTGGTGCGCTTTGCTGCCAGAACTCCAGCCGCCACCGTGAATCAGGAGCACACCGGGGTACTTTTTCTTTTTCCGCTTTGCGGGGTAAAACAAGTCCAGTTGCAGGGTGCGTGCTCCCAGTTTTTTATAAATAACACCGGTTTGCGCGCGCACCTTTTTGGGCAAATCCGGCGCAATGGGCTGAACAAAAGGGTAGTGTTTCCGCAGTTTCAAATAATTGCTGTGGATGGAATAGCTTGTATCCCGGGGAATTTCAGCCTGCTGCGCCTGGCCATTTTGCAGAAAAACCAAGGCCAGCGCAACGGCGTGCGCAATCGGAATCCAGGTACTTGTTTTACGCATGTACAGTTATTTCTGTTTAGCGACAATACCAGCCGCCAAACTGTTGATATACACCTCGATATTGTCGTAAGCAGTGCTCAGGTCTTTGCCGTTGGCCTGTTTCAGATTCGGGTCCAGTTTTTTGGATGTTTTCCAATCGTCGGGCATACCGTCGCCGGAGCTGTCCGTCGGAAGTGTCGTGGTGTTCAGCACAGGCCATCCGCCGACGTCTTCCTGGGAGTCGATGATGCCGCCCGTGCTGCCTTTTGAACCGGCGGCTGCGAAGGTGCCGTTCTGTACATGCCCGACAATGCGTTGATCTACCGCATCTCTGGACAGCGAAGCGCCGGCGATTTCCAGCACTTTTTCGTAGGCTACCTGGGCGGTATGCGTGGTTACGTTTCCGTTGGTCGGGTGTTCCGCGGCCATACGCATTGCCGCTTTGTCGGCAGCCGAAACTGCGCCGTAGCTGGCGTGGAATTGGTTGTATACGCCGTAGGTCCAATTGTCATTACTGGCCTGGGTGCTGCCGTGGACGTAGTTGCCGTCGATGAAAAACTTGCCCCAGATGTCGTACACTGCTGTGCCGGCATCTTTGTTTTTGTCGATGGAAATGATGCGTGTTTTTTTAGAAGCCGGCGTTGCCGGGCCGGGCTTGTAGTAGCAGTTGACGATGTTGACATTCATGGCTTCGCCGCCGTAGCAGCTGTTGTTTCCCCAGTTGTAAACGACATTATTCCGAAGGTCAACCAGGTCAGTGAGGGCAAAAGCATCGCCGGCAAGTTCACCAAGGCGCGGGTTGCGGCTTTCGTGATTGGCAATCAGATTGTGGTGAAACGACGCATTTTTTCCACCCCAAATACCGCCGTAGCCATGTGCGCCCTTGCTGTGGACGGAGTTATTCAGGCTTTCGGAAATGATGGACCATTGCACGGTGCTGTTTTCATTGGCATAAAACGTCATGCACTCGTCGACCGACCAACTTACGGAACAATGATCGATGATAATATTTTTATGCAAGCGGCCTTCCAGTCCGTCGGCCTCCTGGTTTTTGGCATCGCCAAGACGAAAACGCATAAACCGGATGATCACATTGTCGGCATTGATGACCACCGGATAATCGCGGATGCAAATGCCGTCGCCGGGCGCTGTTTGGCCTGCAATGGTGATGTCGCTGAAACGGATGTCCAGTTTTGATTTCAGGGCGATCGTTCCCGAAACCTGGAACAGTACATAACGTGGGCCGACGGCATCAACGGCGGCACGTAAACTTCCCGGACCGGAGTCGTTCAGGTTGGTGACAAAGAGCACTTTTCCGCCACGGCCTCCGGTAGTATTTTGGCCAAACCCTTCGGCGCCGGGAAAAGCAAATGCCGGCTCAACGACCTGTACGGGGCCATCAGGCGGGACTACAGGATCGGGGTTTTCACCACCCGATTTTTCGCAGGCGAAAAAAGGCGCAGTAACCGAAAAAGCTGCCCAAAGCAGCAGGTATTTTGTTTTAAACATGAGTTTGCAATTTTAAAAGAAAAGGCATGGCCGAATGACCATGCCTTTCGGAATCATCCTATAATCAAACTATTATGAAGCTTACAGTTTCGTCCGCCAGCGTGGATCGCCGGTGTCGAATTTTCCGGCAAAGCCGGAGTCTTTAAAATTAAAATCAAGTCCGTCGTAAGGATCCACCCAAAGGGCGCCGGCTGTGCCGCCATAGGTCAGCGCCGGGAATCCTGGGATTTCGGAACCCGGTGTAAAGGCAAAATCGGAGGTGGCGTAGGTGTTTACGATATTGAAGCTGGTGGCTTCAAGGCCGTCGTAGATTCCGCGTACAGCCAGGTTGCCGGTCATGCCTTCATCCCAGGCGTGCCCCCAAACGGTGTTTGTGATGGTAATACCGTTGAGCACATTGCTCAGCACCCCGTCGGCGCCCCGCCAGCGGAACACAATACCGTCCGGGGCGGCGAGTTCGCTGATGGTGCAGGCATCGATCAGGATGGATTGTGCATTTTGCCGGGAGGTCAGGAAGGAATTGATTTTGCTGAATGTGCTGTTGGTGAATGCCAGATCGTCGGCAGCGGCGTTGCCGGCGCCGTCGGTATCGGTGGTCAGGATGCCGTAGCCGCCGATGTGATGCACGATGCTGTTGTTGATATTGTACTTTTTCAGGAAGACCTTTGAGCGAATGCGGATAATGCCCCGGAAGGTGCTGATTACACAGTTGTCAAACGTTAGTTCATTAATAATGGTCTCGTTCGAGTTGTTCGGATTGAACACGTAATCGCCGCCAATATCTTCGCCGAGGAGTTCCACATCGATAAAGCGTACGTAGCTTATGTTGGCGCCGTCGGCAATATTCCAGTTTCCGGTGGTGAACAGGGTTGCCTTTTTCGAGCCAAAGCCATAGGCGCCACGGATCGTGATGGATTTATCCAGCGGATCGGTCGGCAGGTTGTACTGCACCCCTTTTTTCAGGAGGATCAATTGACCGTCTGTTGCGGTGGCAACGGCGGTTTTTACGGCATCCGGATCTTCATCTGCACTCAGGTCGATCACATTCGGGTCGGACGGATCAACGCCTTGTTCCAGGGTGACGTATGTTTCCCAGCCACGTAGCAGCGCGCCGCTGTAAATAGCGATCTGGTAGCCGGTTTGCGGTTGAAGGCCGGTGACGATAAACTCCCCGTTTGCCTGACCTGTAGCGTCTACATCAAATTCGGCAAGCGGGTTGGCCAGCTGCAAGTCCGTCGTTGTAAACGTTTTGATTTTTGTGACGGCGGCTCCGGCCACCTGCCAGGTGACCCGCGCGGCAACATCAATCACATCATCCGGGCCCGGAATATTCAGGATGGACGGGAAACGTTCGGTGCGCACACTGCCCAGGTCTGATACCTTACTGTCGTAAACCGGGTTGGCTGCATGCGCTGTTACGCGCACCTGGTAGAGTGTGTTCCAAAGAAGCGACTCACCATTTAAAACAGCATTGTTCACCACCACATAATTTGTGTCCGAATCAAACGTATAGTCGATGTTGGCAAAAGTATCGCGGCTGATTTCAAGGGTATAGGAAACCGCTTCCTTGATTTTACCCATGTTGACAATGATGGCGTTTCCTTCGGCCCGCAGATCTTCATTCAGGACCGGCCTGAACAAGCGGGTTTTTTCATACACCGGATCTTTTTCGCAAGCGCCCAGCGCCAACATTGTGCCGGCAACCAGAAGAAACAGCGCATTCTTTATAGTTAGGCTATTGAATTGCATTTTTTTAACGTTTTAAATTTACAAAAACAGGAATGGCTTAAAACCCGTAACCGTCGTTTTTCAAAAAGCCCTGGCTATTCGTGATGGCTTCTTCCGGAATCGGGAAAATGTAGCGTACGACGCCGGGCTTCGGCCCTTCATCGATATAATTCCGCCAGTCCTTCGTGATCCATTGCTGGTACGTGGTCGCATCGTTGTGCAAATCGAGCAGCCAGGGACTTCTGGTCCAGGTTTGGTCCGGGGCTGCTGCGATTTTCCGGTTTGGATTCAATACCGTGAAACGGCCGCTTTCGTTCAGTTTCCAGTAGATATAGTCCGGAAGTTCAGCATACTGACCGGTACCCGTGAACGCAGCGTCGGCCATTTGCTTCAGTGTTTCAACTGTTTCAGCCATTTTGTCCGAATAAATGCCCCAGCGGATCAATTCGTACTTGCGGATCATTTCGCCGCCAAATTCCCAGCCGCGCTCGTCGACGATAGCATCAAAAAAGTCGGCCTTACTGCCGGAAACGCCGGCGACATAATTGTCCACTTTCTCCGTCCAGTACTGTGCATCGAAAGCGCGCTGCCGCACGCGTTTGAGTGCTTCCTGGGCAGACGCGGTAGGTCCGTTCAATTCATTTTCTGCTTCGGCATACATCAGCAAAACATCGGAATACCGCAACATCGGCCAGTTAATACCGGTGTTTTTGGCAGAGGATGCACCGGGGCCTTTGTCGAGGAAATAACGGCTCCATTTGCCCTGGGCGATATTGCTAACGCCACCGGAGACAAATTCTTCTACAAAAGAAGTGTTGACCTGGTAGTATGCGCAAGTAACATCTCTGCGGATGTCGAGGGTGTCGAAAGAGTAGTAATACGACACCGGAATGGACATGTAGTTATTTTCCGAGCCATAGGTGTGCGAAGCAGTCGCGCCACCCTGCACCGTAATACCGATATTCCAACCCACGTCGCCATTGTTGAGTGAAAAGGGTACTTCAAACAAGATGTCGTCGTTCACCGGAGAAATAAACTTGGCATTGTTCAGGAATACCTGGCGAAAGTCGGCAGGCAGATCGCGATCCTTCAGGCTGATCAACTTCTGGGAGTAATCCTTGGCGATCTGATAGTATTCCAGGTAATCGTTTTTACGCTCCATATTCAGGTCGGGCGTCAGAAAATAACCGCCGCGTTGCAGGGCAATACGGGCAATCATGCCGAGGGTATATTCCCGGCTTACTTGTTCGATACCGTACGGGAGTTCATCCGCCCACAACATTTTGCCCTCCACGTTGCGCATATCTTCGATCACCTGGGAAAGGATCACGTTCCGGTCTTCTTTGGGCAGGAAAAAATCGTTGCCGGCTTTCGGCGCCAGGCGGACGTTCGGAACGTCGCCAAAATAATAGACCAGCATGCTGTACCAGTAGGCGCGCAAAGTATAGGCCTCGCCCAGCATGTGGTTCATCATTTTTGCCGTCAGCACATCGTTGGAGTTCAGGGCGTCACTCGCTTCAATACCGTCGATAGCAATATTTGCGTCCCGGATCGCGGTGTACGCTGCATTCCAGAACTGGCGCAAATCACCATTACTGGCAAGCGCGTTCAGATCCCATATCTGATAGCGGTCGCCGGCGCTGGTCCAGCCGCTTTGGCGCTCGATGTCGGTATTTCCGGTCATGTTGTTGGACAAACGAGAGCGGAAACCGTCTACGCCGAACTGTACATAAATGGCGTTTACACCTTTACGGGCATCGTCGACATTTGAAAATACGTAGTTGGTATCGAAAGTTGAAATGGAGTCCGGGTTCAAAAAATCCTTGCAAGAAGGCAAGAGCATTACTGCCAGCCCTGCAATGATTATTAATTTGCTCGGTTTCATAATAAGTCTGTTTTGCATGATTTCAAGTTAGAAGGTAATGTTGAGGCCAAAGGTGTACGAACGGCTCCGTGGGAAGGAGGAGTAGTCCACGCCCGGCGTCAAAGCCGAATAAGCGGAGCTGCGCGTGGTGCTCACTTCCGGGTCATAACCGGTGTACTTGGTCCAGATATGCAGGTTGTTACCGGTGACATACACCCGGAATTGGGACATGCCCAGGCGGGAGATCAACCGTGCCGGCAAGGTGTAGCCGATATTCACATTATTCAGCCGGAGGAACGAACCGTCTTCCACCGCCCAGCTGTGAATGACAGCTTGTGCCACCCCGTAGCTGTTGTGCGACCAGATGGTTTTGCCAGCATTCATTTGCGCCAGTTGGTCAAGCGCAGTCACAACCTCGCCGGGCGTTCCGGTGAAGGAACCGTCGATGTCGATATAGGTGAACCGGGAATCCGAATTCATGGTATTGAGCATGTTGCCATAGGTCACCCGGCGGAATTGGTTGTACTGGATTTTACCGGTGTTGTATACGTCATTTCCATATGACCAGTTAAAAAAGATGGCGGCATCAAAACCTTTGAACCGTGCATCGAAGCCAAATCCGCCCTGGTGTTTGGGCAGGGTATTACCAATAACCATGCGGTCATCACTGTTGATGATGCCGTCGCCGTTCAGGTCTTTCAATTTCAGGAAACCCGGACGAATATTCTGATTACCGACAGTGTTACCGGCATTCGGAACGCCGTCTTTCAACAGGTAGGCATTGGTCGTTGCATCGTACGCATCAAAATCATTTGTCGAATAGTAGCCATCGGTAACGTATCCGTAGATGTCACCCAGTGTTCCGCCTACCCGCAGGTAGTAATCGTCCCGGTCTTTCAGGTCGGTGCTGGCCCAGTTTGATTGGAAAAAGCGCTCCGTGGTGCCGTCAAGTTCTTCCACTTTGGCTCTGTTTACACCAATATTAAAATTGGCGGACAGGGAGAAATCGTTTTTGTCGATCAGATAACCGGTCAAACCCAGTTCAACGCCCTGGTTGGAGGTTGAGCCGATGTTGTTCCATTGTGTGGTAAAGCCCGTGTTCGAGGGAATTGCGGATTGCAGCAACAAGTCGCGGGTTGTGTTTTTGTAAAAATCCAGGCTACCGCCGAGTTTGCCCTGAAACATCAAAAAGTCGAGGCCGATATTCCGGTTTACGGTTGTTTCCCACTTAAGGTCCGGATTGTAGAGGGTGCTTTCGGATGGCGTATAGTACACATTGTCTACGTTGCCAAAACCGGGACCGCGGGTGGTGGAGGCTGCGAAAAGGAACTGAGTTGCCGTTGAGGAAATCCGGTCGTTTCCGGTTTCGCCATAGCTGGCGCGCAATTTTAATTCATTGATAAATTTGACATCTTTCAGGAAACCTTCTTCCGACAATTTCCAGCCGATGGCTGCTGCGGGAAAAACACCCAGGCGGTTGTCTTCCGAAAATCTACTGGATGCGTCCGAGCGCATCGTCAGGGTAAGCAGGTATTTGTTGTTCAACTGGTAATTCACGCGGCCGAAAAAGGAGAGCCTGTTCGAGTTGGTAAACTCTTCTGTCGAGTGGTTATCCGTACGGCCCAAAGCCATGTTGGCAAACAGTTCTTCCGGTGTAATGGACAAACGAAAGTCTTCGGCTCGAATAACATCGGCATTGCCGCCGATCGAATAGATTTCGTGGCCCAGCAGGAAATCAAGGTTTTGATTCCGCAGGTTTTCAACTTCGTACGATAGGGTATTCAGCCAGCGGTATGAAAACCGGTCGATCGCGGTCTTTACACCCAAAGGCATGCTGCCGCCGTTGTTGAACGATTCGCCGGTCAGCGGGCCGTAAAACCGCAGGTTTTTGTCAAAAGACTTTTCTGTTGTAATGGTTGTCTGCAAATCCATGTTGCGCAGCACATTCCATTTCAGGGCGGCGTTCAAAACATAATTATTTGTCGTGCGCTCGCGCCAGTCTTGCTTGGTCAGTTCGGTCGGATTCACCAGGCTGTTCAGGAAGGTCTGATAGTCATTGCTTTGATCGAGTGCATTCAAATCAATGTCCAGTTCGTCGGCGATCCCGTTTATCGGGCGCGTTTGAACGGCTTCCTTAATGCCAATGGATGCGCCACCGGAAGTGCCTGCGCCGTCGACGACGGTATTGGTAATCCGCGTTGTGGCGTCAAACGACAGTTTTTTCGAAATTTTCTGATTCAATTTGAAGTTGATCACATTCCGGTTGTACCCCGAACCGATCAGCAAACCTTCATCCGTGTTATTGGTAAGGCTCAGACTTATTTTGGTACTTTCCGTGCCACCGCTCACACCGATATTGTGGAACTGCGACCATTGCGGGTTTCCGAACAACTCCTCCTGCCAGTCGGTTGGCGCTTTTTGCCGGTACAATTCCAGGTCATCGTATTTGCCAAAGAATTTTTCAAAATTCCGCAAGTCGGCATCGGAGCGCAGTTTTGCATACTCATAGTTTGCGAGTACATATTCATACGGCGAGAGCACCTCATATTTCCGGTCGCCCGGAAGGTGTTTTGATTGCGCGAATCCGTTGTACGTCACCGAAATTTTTCCGGGAAGTGGCCGTTTGGTGGTGATCACCACCACGCCATTGGATGCCTGGGCGCCGTAAATAGCGGTAGCCGAGGCATCTTTCAAAACACTGATGCTTTCAATGTCTGCAGGGGGAATATCCCGGATGCTGCTGACAATAAATCCGTCTACTACGAACAGCGGAGAGTTGTCTTGCGTGATCGAGCCGCCACCGCGTACGCGGATCACAACTTCCGCGTCGGGAGAGCCATCCGTTGTTAACACATTGACACCCGGCAACCGGCCAGTCATGGCCTGTTCGGCACTGGCCACCGGGATTTTGGCCAGTTTATTGCCCGACAGCGTTGCTACTGAGCCGGTGAGGTCAGATTTGCGCACCGTGCCGTAACCGACGACAACGACCTCGTTGAGTAATTCTACGTTTACCGTCATAACCACGTTTACTACCCGTTGGTCGCCAACTGGAATAACCTGGGTAGTATAGCCGGAGTAGGTGACTACAAGGGTGTCATTTGGAGAAACAGGCGACAGGGAGAAATTACCATTGACATCCGTTGCAGCCCCTATGCTGCGGTTTTTGACGGCAACGGTAACGCCGATCAGGGCCTCACCTTCGTCAGAAGTCACCTGACCTCTGATGGTGTTTTGTCCAATGGCCGAAAAGCTTCCCAATACTGCGAAGAACAGCAATAAGGCGATTGGTTTTTGTAAAATTTTGAATTTCATAAATAGAGTTTGTTTAGTACAAAAAAGGAATAGCCGGCATGAATCAGCAAATGGCATGCGCTTAGCAGCGGCGGGAAAAAACAGTTGGATAATTTGGGAATAAAGCGTGTTTCGATGCACTAATCGGTAGTCAGGCGGGGTAGGCAAAATATTATTGCAAAAGTAAAGTCCGGTAGTGTAGGGGGCTTGAAAACGCGGTATTCAAAAATTCACAAAATGATCGCTCAATTTAACATTGGTGAACATTGCCTCGGCGCTATTTCGAAATCACGCCGAGGCAGGGCGCGGGATGCACCTACGCGTGTTTTTGGCTCATATCCACGTTTGGCTGAGCGGGGGGCCAAGTGAAGGGGTGACTGGCAGTCACCCCTTCACTACTGTTCGGCAGGAAGAAATCAGTATTTGCTTTGGCCCAGCCTGCGCAGCCAATGCAGGGCGGCGCGCAGTACAATCCAGGTATGTGCCAGGAGGGCAGGGATCAATCCAAAGTGTTGCCGCATCACCTTAAATCGGTCGTGCAGACTTTGCCGGTGTCGTTGTTTGGACATGCCGCCCATCAGGTATTCGCTGAGCACCTGGCCGGCGTTTACATTTTTGCGGCTCTTTTTCAAAATGCGAATGCTCCAGTCATAGTCGGCGCAGAGATTGCCGGAAATATATTTGGGAGCCAGCGCCCGGCGGGGGATGAAGGACTGGTGCACAACCAGCATGCCGCGCAGGTAATCGTGCCAATTCAACCGGGAGGGAATTTTCCGGGTACTGAGTGCGCTCATCGTGCCTGCGGGCAGGCGGTCGTCGCCAACCAGGAGCGTTTCGCCGTAGAGGACATCCGTAGTGTCGTCTGCCAAGGCTGCTAATTGCGCAACCGTTTCCGGTGTGTGAATATGATCGCCACAATTCAGAAACCAGACAAAGTCGCCGGTAGCCAAACGGAGGCCTTTATTCATCGCATCATACAAGCCATGGTCTTTTTCTGAAATCCAATGCAGGTTTGGCATTTCGCGGGCATATTGGCGGATGAGGTCGACGGTGCCGTCCGTGGAGCCGCCATCGATGATCAGGTATTCGATGTGCGGATAGGTTTGCGATCGCACGCTTTCACAGGTGCCGGGCAGTAGGTTGGCGCCATTGAAAACCACTGTAATAATGCTAAAACTGATATCGGGCATTGCATGTTGTGAGTTGGTCGGCCGCACCATTGGTTGAAAATGAGGCAGCTGCTCGGGGTGGCCGCAAAGATGCTAAATCCCTGGAAGTGCATTGCTGCACAATTCCTGTATTTTGCCCCACAAAAAGATATGATCCTGTTTGCTGCCGGCGTATTTTTAAGTTTAATGGGTTCGCTGCCACCCGGGTTAATCAGTCTGGCTGTAGCCCATACATCAATCATGCGCGGTTTTATTCCGGCACTGGTTCTTGCTCTGGGCGCCGCTTTTGCCGAGTTTTTTCAGGCTGTAGGGGCTGTTGTATTTGCAGGCTGGTTTTTGATGCACCCGCGCGCCGCAATCGTATTTCAGATGGCGGCAATCCCGATATTTTTAGGGCTGGCCATTTATCTCTGGTTTTTTGCCAAGCCTCCCAAACCAACCGACGGCGGCTCCACGGGGTCATTGCCATGGCAGTTTTGGCGCGGAATCCTGGTTAGCGTTTTTAATTTATTGGCCATTCCATACTGGGTGGCCTATGCAGGCTGGCTGAAGGTGAACGGATGGTGGGAAAGCGAGGGCTGGCAGCTTACGCTGTTTTTTGCAGCCGGTGTCACGGTGGGTACATCGCTTGCGCTTGGGTTGTATGCATGGCTTGCCAATGAACTTACCCGGCGTTCGGACCAGGTGGCCAAAGTTGCAAACCGGGTGGTTGCCCTGATTTTTTTGGGTTTTGCCTTGAAATTGATTTACGACTTGCTCTAAAAAGCAAGGAGCCTGATCGCATTGTTGCGATCAGGCTCCTTAATAAAAAACCTGAAATTATACTGGAATGGCATTAGTTGCCAAAGTACGATTTCGCGTTTTTCCCACCTTCTTTCACTATTTCCATGCGCTTTTTAAATTCGGTTGCTTTCTCCAGATCATCCTCACGGGCGTAAATTTCCGAAAGCGCGATCAGGGTATTCAGATCGTTGGGGTTAAGTCTTTCTGCTTTCTGGAAATAGGGTAATGCCTGGTTGAACAGCGCGATGATCTCGTCGCGCAGCTTTCATATTTTTCAGTGCAGCTGCCGAAAAATCGTCTTGCGGTAGGGCGTTGAGCTCCTGCGTGCGTACAGCCGCTTTGTTGAAGATCAGGGCGCCGAGCGAATAAACAGCATCTACATTGGTTGAATCGACATTTTGTGCCTGCTCGTAATTGTTTTTGGCTTTGTCGAAATATTCGGCGGCCTTTTCTTCATTTTTAGCTTTCATTTCGCGTTGGTGCAGGTTATCGTAAACGCTGCCAAGCGTGACCCAAAGGCTAACGTTGGTAGGCTCCTGTTTGATTGCCTGCTCCAGGCGGCTGATCAGTTCCTCCAATTTTCCTTTTTGCAGGTAGGCGTTAATTTCAGCAAACAACAAGCCCGGGTCGTTCGGGAATTTTTTGCGCCCTTCTGCCAAAACTTTATCGGCAGCAGTAGTATCGCCCTTTTCCTGGTAAACATTGTACAAACCTTCGTAAATGGCCGGTTTGTCGGTATTGTTATCGTAGCTCTGTTTGTAGTAAGCTTCAGCCCGGTCCGTTTTATTGGCCAGTTGGGCGGCTAATGCAGTGATATACAGTTGGTTGTTGAACTGTTCCGGGTCGTCAAGCAGGCTGGTGGCTTTATTCTCGCTGAGAATTTTATGGCTGTTCAGGGCCGCTTCAAAGGATTGGAAAGCCTTCTCGAAAGCTCCCGCTTCGTATTTGGTTACGCCGATATTTATCAGGTGACCTTGTACTTCACCGATACCTTTGACGGCATCGGTTTTCTGATAGCTTTTGGTAGCCAATTCGTAACCTTTGGCAAAGGCATTGTATGCTTCCAAGGCGTCGTTGTCGCCACTCAGTTTTGCATTGGGATCCAAGAGGCGGCGGGCCATGTCGCGCTGCAAAATTGTGTTGTAAATTTCCCCTTTTGTTATCCAGGAAGCAGGATTTGCCTGTACTTCGGCATCTTGGAGCGCCTGGTCCATTTTTGACTTGGCTTCTTCCAGTTTGTTGCCATTATTGGAAGGGTCGATGTTATAACTGGTAAGCGCCCGGCCGGCTTGTTTGGCCAATTTACCGGCGTCTTCCTGCGCCTGTGCAAGGGCCACGGTCAGCAGAAAGCAGCAAAGCGAGAGAAACGATTTTTTCATTATTTTCAATTTTTTTATTTGTTATGGATTGCGCCCTTTAGACGCATAATCTTCGGGAAAATTTCTAACAGAACGTTAATGGCAAATGCCCAAAAACATCCTGACTTCAATGCGATCGCTTATTCCTCCAGTTCAGGAACTTCTTCAGCAGGCCCGTCTTCATCGGCGGCAACCTTAACGACGGTAACATCAGCAATTTGATCGTTATCGCTCAGCCGGATCACTTTCACCCCTTGGGTTGCCCGACCCATGACGCGCATCTCGCTCGCCGGTGTTCGGATGGTAACGCCATTGCTGGTGGTGATCATCAGATCGTCTTCGTCGGTAACCAATTTGATGGCAACCAGTTTACCGGTTTTTGCGGTCACCTGCATGGTTTTTACCCCTTTGCCTCCGCGTCCTTGCGTGGGGTAATCGTCCAGGGAAGTGCGTTTGCCAAGGCCATTTTCGGAGACAACCAAAATCGTGGCCGCTTCATCTGCAGGGTCTACGCAAACCATCCCGACCACGGCATCGCCGGAACCTTCGGCGACCCGGATACCGCGTACGCCTGCCGTATTCCGGCCCATGGCACGCGCGTCTTTTTCATTAAAACGGATGGCGCGACCGGAGCGCACGGCCAACAATATTTCATTGTTGCCATTGGTCAGTTTAGCCTCGATCAATGCATCCCCGTCCTTGATTTCTATGGCATTGATACCACCCTGGCGGGGCCGGGAATAGGCTTCCAGAACCGTTTTTTTGATCTGCCCCATTTTGGTGCAGAAAACGATGTGGTGGTTGTTTATAAACTCCTCATCATCGAGTTTTTTCACGATAATAAAGGCGCGGACTTTATCATCCTTGGGAATGTTCAGGAGGTTCTGGATGACACGTCCGGCCGTAGATTTTCCGCCTTCCGGAATTTCGTACACTTTTAACCAAAAACACCGGCCGCTTTCCGTGAAGAGCAGGATGGTTTGGTGGTTGGTTGCCGCAAACATGTGCTCCACAAAATCTTCATTGCGGGTGCGTACGCCTTGTGCGCCCCGACCGCCCCGGCCCTGGGCGCGGTATTCGGTGATCGGCGTGCGTTTGATATAACCGGCATGGCTGATGGTGATCACCACTTCCTCATCTTCGATCAAATCTTCGATGCTGATATCGGCTTCGTTCAACTCAATGGCTGTGCGCCGGTCGTCACCATAGCGATCCATTATTTCAGTTGTTTCCGCTTTGATGATGCCGCGCTGGAGGCCTTCGTCGGCCAAAATCGCCTTTAATTCGGCAATCTTGCGCTGCAACTCTTCATATTCAGCCCGTACTTTATCGCGTTCCAGGCCGGTGAGTTGTTGCAAACGCATGGCCAGAATAGCGCGAGCCTGGAGTTCCGACAGACCGAACCTTTCGATCAACCCTTCCCGCGCCTCGTCGGCATCTTTGGACGCCCGAATCAATGCAATTACCTCGTCAAGGTGGTCCAGGGCGATGAGCAGCCCTTCAAGGATATGCGCGCGCTCCTCGGCTTTCCGAAGTTCATAACGGGTTCGCCGAACGATTACTTCCAACCGGAACTTGATGAACTCGTCAATCTGATCCTTCAGGTTCAGGGTGTGCGGCCGGCCGTTTACCAGGGCGATGTTGTTGATGCCGTAGCTGGTTTGAAGCGGCGTAAGCTTGAACAACTGACTGAGAATCACATTGGCTGCCGCATCGCGCCGGATTTCGATGACGATTCGGACGCCCTCGCGGTTCGTTTCGTCGCGTACATCCGAAATGCCAATTACTTTTTTCTCATTCACCAACTCGGCAATTTTTGAAATCAACATTGCCTTGTTGACCTGATAGGGGATTTCGGTGACGATGATTGACTCCCGGCCTTTGTCGTCGACCTCAATATCAGCTTTTGCTCGCACAACAACCCGTCCGCGTCCGGTGCGGAAGCCTTCCTGTACACCCGAAAGCCCGTGAATGATTCCACCGGTCGGGAAATCAGGTGCTTGAACATACTGCATGAGCTCCTCTACATCCATATCCGGCTTGTCAACTGCAGCAAGAATTGCAGCGCAAACCTCCCGGAGATTGTGGGGCAGCATATTAGTCGCCATGCCTACCGCAATACCGCTGGCCCCGTTTACCAATAGATTTGGAAACTTGGTCGGGAGTACAGTTGGCTCCTCCAGCGAGTCATCGAAATTCAGTTGAAAATCAATGGTTTCTTTGTCAATGTCCCCGAGCATTTCGTCGGCTACACGGCGCAGCCGCGCCTCGGTGTAACGCATTGCTGCGGGGCTGTCGCCGTCCATCGATCCAAAGTTACCCTGGCCGTCAACCAAAGGGTAGCGCAGGCTCCATTCCTGGGCCATCCGGACCATGGTATCGTACACCGAACTATCGCCGTGCGGGTGGTATTTGCCGAGCACCTCGCCGACAATACGGGCCGATTTTTTATAGGGTTTACTGTAAGTGACGCCCAAATCCAGCATACCGTATAATACGCGACGGTGAACAGGTTTAAGGCCATCGCGTACATCCGGCAGTGCCCGGCTGACGATTACCGACATGGAGTAATCGATGTACGCGGTTTTTAGTTCTTCCTCAATATTGATGGAAACAATCCTCGAGTCCATTCGTAAATTTTACAAGTTTAACTGAGCGGTTTGCCTGGATGATTGCGTAAGGAAAAGGCAGGATTTTTAATGAAAAAACACGTAGACAAACCGGTGCGCGAAGATACTAAAATTAACGATTTTTAACCCCAAAGGAATCCCCTCGAAAAAACTTTAATAGGCTTGTAACAAGGTATTAACCGGGCTTAACCAAGATCAGGACACCAACGACTGTTTTAGGGTTGAATAGTCAAAACAAACTCAAACTATCGTACACATGAAAAAGTCCATCATCATTGCTTTGCTCGGCTTCGGCCTGTTTCAAAATATCAATGCGCAGGTAGCCATAGGCTTCAAAACCGGTGTCAATTTTGCTTCCGTACATACGACAGACCTGATTGATCAGACAGCGCCGGATTTCAATTTTACCCCCGGCTGGAATGCAGGATTGGTTACTGAAATAAATTTCGGGAACTATTTTGCCCTTCAACCGGAGCTGAATTGGGTGCAAAAAGGGTTTTCCTGGAACGAATCTTTGGGTATTCCGCTCGGGAATGTTGAAATTCCCCTGGGTGCGAACGCTACCTTTCGAACCAACTACCTTGAAGTTCCCCTGTTGGCCAAGTTAAAACTGGGTAACGAACGCATCCAGGGTTATGTGGCAGCAGGGCCATCTTTCGGTTATGCCATGAACGCCAAGATCATCACCCGCCCGCGGTTGTTTTTCGAATTCGATCCGATCAAAACAAATGTGAACCTGGATAACCTGAATTACGAACGTTTTGATATTTCAGCTACCGGAGGACTTGGTATTCAGGTCAATCTGAATGGCGCCAGTATTTTTGCCGATGCCCGATATACCCATGGTTTTACGGAATTGTATGATTTCCCGGTGGTGAATGAACAAATCAAAAACAAGGGTATTGCCTTGAGTGCCGGCGTGTTATTCAATTTGCAAGCCACTGCTCCTAAAGCAAAACGCCCCGGGACGAGCCGCCCA
Source organism: Lewinellaceae bacterium (assembly GCA_016716135.1). Taxonomy (GTDB): domain Bacteria; phylum Bacteroidota; class Bacteroidia; order Chitinophagales; family Saprospiraceae; genus M3007. The sequence continues at coordinate 108,969 of JADJWX010000010.1, forward strand.
ACCATGCGCCGTTAAACTTGTTTTTTTGCAAACAAAATATTCCATTCCGAAGTTGCTATCTTGTCCGGGGAGGTGGGTTATACGACCCGCCTCCTTTTGGTTAATATTGAAGTCGAATAAATAAGCCATGGTTTACCGGAATTTCCTTTTGCTGTTGTTGATCTGCTTTAGCGCAACGGTTTCAGCCCAGAAACCAGGCCTGTCCAAGTGGTGGGTACAATTTTCAGATAAAACGGACTCGCCATTTTGCACCTGCCGGCCTGCCGAATTTTTGTCTGCCCGTGCATTGGATCGCCGGGCACGCGCTGGTATTGCCATTTCGGAAAATGATCTCCCGGTAAATCCGGCCTATGTTAATGCGCTGATTGTGAGCGGGTGCGGATTCATAGCACGTCAAAATGGCTGAATTCGGCCACCGTAATCGCCGACTCCAGCAGTGCGGCAGCGTTAAGGGAATTGCCATTTGTAGCCCAGGTCCAGTATTTGGGGCCGGATATCAAAGTCAAAAACCCGCCTAATAACCCTCCGGGAAAGCGGCCTGGAATACCGGTTATCCCGGAACTGCCGGAGGGTCAAAGTATTTATGGTTATGCTTCTTTGCAAAACAGCTTGTTGGGAGTGCCTTTTGTACACGCCACGGGCAATCGGGGTGCGGGCATCTGGGTTGCCGTGCTGGACGGTGGCTTCACGAATGCCGATGTTTTGCCGTTTTTCGACAGTGTTGCCTTGCAGGGCCGGCTTCACCAGGGTTGGGATTTTGTGGAACGGGACGGTGCCGTTTACGAAAGCGCAGCACATGGCACTTCGGTGTTATCTGTCATGGCATCTGATTTGTCCGGCTATTTTGTGGGTACCGCGCCGGAGGCCACCTATTTTTTGTTAAAAACAGAAGATACGGGAGGTGAATTTCCGGTAGAAGAAACCAATTGGATTGCGGGGGCCGAATGGGCCGACAGTATCGGCGTGGATATTATAAATGCCTCCCTGGGCTACACTGTTTTCAACGACACGACATTGAGCCATACCTTTTCTGACCTTGATGGGCGCAGCAGCTTAGGCTCGCGGGGAGCCGCCATCGCCGCTTCCAAGGGCATGTTGGTGCTGAACAGCGCCGGCAATTCCGGGGAAGACAGTTGGAAATACCTCGGCGTGCCTGCCGATGCGCCTGGCGTGATTGCCGTAGGCGCGGTGCAACACGATGGGAACCGGGCAAGTTTCAGTTCAATCGGACCCTCGGCCGATGGGCGGATCAAACCCGATTTGATGGCGCCAGGAGAGATGGTGGTGGTGGCCGGCAATTCCGGTACGGAGTTGGGTTTGTCCAACGGAACTTCCCTGGCTTCGCCTATGCTGGCCGGCGCTCTGGCCAGTTTATGGAGCGGGTATCCGGAAAAAACAGCTGACGAAATATTCGATGCCGTAGTCCGCTATTCCGATCAAGCCGGCCAGCCGGATAATCTTCGGGGGTACGGGTTACCCGACATGGCCGTTTCCTGGCTGGCACTGGGGGGCTATTTGACTGCCAATTCGCCCAATGATGCCCGGGGTGGTTTTTTTGCTTTTGACCGGGCAGGAGGCTCATTTCGGTTTGTGCTGCTACCAGGTGTGGTGGCCGAACAGCCGCAATCGGTTGAACTGCGCGACTTGTTGGGCAACCCAATTCGTCGCGGAAAGGTGCATTGGAAACCCGGGCTGTTGTCAACGCTGACTTTTACCGGCATGCAGGATTTGCCGGCCGGTTTTTACCAGATTGTTTTACACACTGGCAAAGGAAAACGGCATTTGGTCGGCCTGGTTTGGCCGTAACGCCGGCAGTTAGCCGGCGTCAGAATTGCTAACTGCCGGCGTTACATTGCCTTTATCCCCGGCAATTCCTTGCCTTCCAGATACTCCAACATGGCGCCGCCGCCGGTGGAAACAAAGCTCACTTTCTTGGCCAGTTTCAATTGCGAAACGGCAGCCACAGAATCGCCGCCGCCTACCATTGAAAAGGCGCCCTTTGTTGTAGCGCGGGCAACAGACCGGGCTACGTATTTTGTGCCTTCGGCAAAAGCGGGCATTTCAAAAACGCCCATTGGGCCGTTCCAGATAATGGTTTTGCTTTGGCGGATTGTACGACCGTATGTTTTTGCGGCAGAGGGGCCAATGTCGAGGCCCATCCAACCGTCGGGAATTTGATTGCTGGGAAAAACCTGAACTGCGGCATCGGCGGCAAACTTGTCGCCGCAAACCGAGTCGCGGGGTAACAATACTTTCACACCGGCAGCTTTGGCATTTTTCAAAAAATCTTTAGCGGCCTTGACTTTTTCTGCCTCTACGAGGGAGTTGCCGACAGTGCCTTTTTTTGCCAGCATAAACGTGTAGGCCATGGCACCGCCGATGATGATGTTGTCGGCAAAATGCAGGAAGCGTTCCAGCAAGACAATTTTGTCGCTCACTTTGGCGCCGCCAACGATGCAGGTTACCGGCTTTTCCGGGTTTTTCATCACCCGGTTGGCGTTTTCGATTTCGCGTTCCATCAAGAGTCCGAAACACTTGTGCGCACTATCGAAGTAGTTGGCCACAATCGTAGTACTGGCATGGGCGCGATGGGCGGTGCCGAACGCATCGTTCACGTAAACGTCTCCAAGGGCAGCCAGTTTTTGGGCAAATGCGGCATCGCCTTTCTCTTCTTCCGGGTAAAACCTGGTGTTCTCCAATAGTAGTACTTCACCGGGTTTGAGTGCCGCAGCCTTTTTGGTGGCGGTTTTGCCCACGCAATCGTCAGCAAAATGTACCCGGGTTTTCAATTTGCGCCGCAGGTGCGAGACCAAGTGCTTTAAGGTGAATTTCTCCCGGTTGATAGTCCCGTCTTCCTTCAGTTTTTGCAAGGGACGGCCCATGTGCGACATCAGGATGGCGGAGCCGCCTTCATCCAGAATCTGGCGGATAGTCGGGAGTGCTTCCCGGATGCGGGTATCATCCGTAATTTTATAACTGGCATCCAGGGGAACATTAAAGTCTACCCGGACGAGTGCCTTTTTGTTTTTAAACTTGATTTTCATATTTGATGATGTTTCTTCCGGCTTAAAAAACTTGGACCTCCGTGTATGAATCAGGGAAGTCCAAGTGCTATATTACCAATGTATTCGCAGTTTTAGAATGTAAATCAGATCATGGCGGCAAGGTCGGCCAAACGCGCAGAATAACCGGCTTCATTGTCATACCAGCCTACAATTCGGCAGGTATTACCATTAACCTGGGTGAGGCCGGCGTCAAAAATACACGAGTGCCTGTTGCGTACAATGTCGCTACTAACAATTGGATCTTCCGTGTATTGTAGAATGCCTTTCAATTTTGTCTCGGCCACAGTGCGAAACACCTGGTTGATTTCCTCAACAGTCGCAGTTTTTTTAATAGTCGCAACAACGTCGGTAATTGATCCGGTTGCTACCGGTACCCGCATAGAGTGGGCCGCAATTTTGCCTTTGAGGTGCGGCGCAACAAGGACGACTGCCTTTGCAGCACCGGTACTGGTGGGCACAATATTTTGGGCTGCGGCCCGGGCACGGCGCAAATCGCGGTGCGGGCCATCCTGGATATTTTGGTCTGCGGTATAGGCGTGAATTGTGTTCATAAAAAACTGCTCAACACCAAAAGCTTTGTCCAGGGTCATGATCAACGGCACCAGACAGTTGGTTGTGCAGGAGGCGTTGGAGATGATCGTGTCCGTCTTTTTGATCTTGTCGTGGTTAGCGCCGATTACATAGGTGGGCACATCATCCGCTTTAGGCGGCGCCGATAAAATTACACGCTTGGCGCCGGCCTGCAGGTGAAGTTCTGCTTTTTCACGAGCCAGGAAAATACCGGTGCATTCCAGCACTACATCAACTTTCAGTTTTTTCCAGGGGCATTCCGCCGGATTTCGAATGGCAGAGCCAAGGATCTGTTTACCGTTTATGTATAGATATTCGTCGTCGGCAGTTACACCGCCTTCAAACTGGCCATGCATCGTATCGTATTTCAGCAGATGCGCCAGGGTTTGATTATCGGTCAGGTCATTAATGGCAACCACCTCAACATTTTTATTTTTAACCAAATTGCGAAAAGTGAGGCGGCCAATGCGACCGAAGCCGTTAATAGCAATACGTTTTTTTGCCATGTGCGTATATTGTTTGGTAATGAACGGAAGCCCAGGTATGGGAGTTTTGTATATTCGATTATACGGCAAAAGTAGGTTTTTTAACGCAAAAACGATACAAAAGCGATTTAGTGTTATTTTTACAAAAAGCTATTTTTTGGGCATTACCGTTCCGGTCATGGAGAGCCCGGTTCCGCGTTCCGGATCAAAATTGGTTGTCACGGCAATCACTTTGTAAAATTCGCCCTCTTTCAAGGCATCATAGGTAACCCGGATGCTGCCTGTTTGGCCCGGCGGAATGGGTTCCTTGCTCCAGTCGGCCACGGTGCAATGGCAACCACTTTTGACTTCCAGGATTACCAGGCTGTCGGAACTGACATTTTTCACCTCAAACTTCCCTTCGTGTGGCGTTCCATATGGAATAGCGCCGGTCCGGATTTGCATGGGCTTCCATTCCACTTTTCCGGAATTTTGCGTGGGATCGCCAATTTTCATTTCCTGGGCATACGTTTGGCCGGCAAGGTACAGCAGGATAAAGGCAGGTAAAAACAACCGTGATTTCATTGTTAAAAATTTAGCACCCAAAGGTATTCTGCCCTTCCGGAACCTGCCGGTTGAGAAATTCGCTTTTCAAATTATTAACGTTTAAATAAAACAGGGCCGCAATTTGACTTGCGGCCCTGTTCACGCCATATGCAGAAATTGCGTTATCGCTGAATCGCAATTTTTGTTTGAAATGCACTCGTGCCTGAACGTACAGTTAAGGTATACATCCCGGCCGGCTGGTTGCTGTAATCAAAGTTGCGGGATAAGGTCCCGTTGTTGAATTCGGCAATTTGCCGGTCGACCATTTGGCCGATGCCATTGTGCAGTACAAATTCGATTTGGCGTTGCGCATCGCCGGCCATTTCAACGGTAAACTGCCCGCTGCTTGGGTTCGGATAAAGCCGGAACATGTTCAGCCAGGTTGCTTCACCGGTAGCGGAAACCAATACCACCATCTGTTGCAGGGTGCTGGCGCCGCAGTTATTGATCACCGTCAGTTCAACCGTATACGTGCCCGGGGCGGTGTAGGTGTGTGCCGGATTTTGTTCAGTACTTGTTTCACCGTCACCAAACTTCCAGGAATACATATCTCCATTCTGGGAGGCATTGGTAAATTGAACCATCAATTGATCGGCGAGAAACGAAAAGTCGGCCTTGGGAAGGTCTAAAACAGTGATGTAATTCACCACTGTGCTGGTGTTGTTGCCAAACAAATTTGAAGCCTCCAGTGTAACTGAATAGCTGCCGGGTGCCGAAAAAGTCACCGTTGGGTTTTGCTCTGTCGACATGGCCGGATCTCCCCCCTCAAATGTCCACAACCAGGCCGTTGGGCTGCCGGCCGACTGGTCCGTAAACTGCACCGTAAATGGTGCGCACCCGGTTACTTCACTTGCCGTAAACGACGGAATCGGCGCCGAACCAACTATGGATACAACTTGTGTGTCCGTCGATATTCCACATTCGTTTTCAGCAATCAGGATAACCACATAATCCCCTGTGGCACCGTAAGTATGTGTTGGATTGGCCACGGTTGTGGAATCGCCGTCGCCAAATATCCAAACATAACTCCCGGCATTGCTGGAATTATTGGTCAGCACTACCGACAGGCCAGCCGTTTGTGTGGTAAAACCGGCTGTTGGCGGGCCCAAGACAGTTATGGTACTGGTTGTCGTGTTGCTGCCCGCCGAATTGGTTGCAACGAGTGTGACGGTGTATATTCCCGGATCATTGAAAAGAACTACAGGATCACTTTCCGATGACACAGCCGGATGCCCGCCTTCAAAGGTCCAGGCATAGCTGGTGGCATTAGCACTGGAGGAATTGGTAAACTGGACTTCCAGGGGCGCACAACCTTCCGTCACATTGGCCGAAAATTCGGCTATTGGCGGGGTCACAATGGTTACTGTTTCCGTGTAGGTGCTTGTGCCGCAAGGGTTTGTTGCCGTCAGGGTCACCGTGTAAGTGCCATCGGTTAAATAGGTGTGGCTGGGATTCTGTTCTGTGCTGGTATTGCTGTCACCAAAATCCCAGAGGTAGGAGGCACTGTTCGTCGAGTTATTGGTAAAACCGACTGTCGAGCCGTTAGTCGCTAAAGTGAATCCGGCAGTTGGCCCGCTCTCTACCGTGATGATGCTGGTTTGCGTTGCCGTATTGCTGCCTGCCGAATTGCTGGCAACGAGGGTGACCGAGTACGTCCCGGGTGTGTTGTACACTACCGTCGGGCTCTCTTCCGTACTGGAACTTGGAGTGCCACCTGGAAAAGACCAGCTAAATGTTGTGGCGTTCGCAGAAGAACTATTCGTAAACTGAACTGTCAGCGGGCCACAACCACTACTTGGAGCGACGGTAAAGTTTGCACTTGGCGGCGTTACGATTGTAATTGTTTCGGTAAAGGTGTTTGTGCCGCAGGGATTCGTTGCCGTCAACGTAACCGTATAGGTGCCGTCCGCACTGTAGGTATGTGTCGGGTTCGCTTGTGCGCTGTTCGACATGTCGCCAAAATCCCAGGCATAGGTCGTACTGTTCGTCGAGGTATTTGTAAAATTGACCACAGCGCCATTTACCGAACTCGTGAAGCCGGCAGTTGGTCCGGCATTCACCGTAATATAATTGGTTTGGGTGGCTGTATTGCTGCCGGCGGCATTGGTTACAACAAGTGTGACGCTGTACGTACCCGGCGTATTGTAAACTACCGTGGGATTTTCAACGGTACTGGATGCTGGTGCGCCACCCGGAAATGACCAGTTGAAGCTGGTTGCATTGGCCGAAGATGCATTCATAAATGTAACGCTCAGGGGCCCGCAACCACTGGTCGGCGTAGCCGAAAACCCGGCAGTCGGTGGAGTCAGGATGGTGATGGTTTGGGTGAATGTATTTGTGCCGCAGGCATTGGTCGCGGTGAGCACAACGGTATACGTTCCGTCTTCATCGTAGCTGTGTGTCGGGTTGGCCAGGTTACTGGTGGTCATGTCGCCAAAATCCCAGCTGTACGATGTGCTGTTGGTCGAAGTATTGGTAAAACTGGCAATCAAGCCGTTTATCGAACTTGAAAAGCCCGCAGTCGGCCCCGGGTTCACGGTGATGTAATTCGTTTGGGTAGCCGTATTGCTTCCGGCGGCATTGGTGACGACAAGCGTCACGGTGTACATGCCGGGTGCGTTGTAAACGACCACCGGGTTTTCCGCCGTACTGGATGCCGGCGACCCGCCGGGGAAGGACCAGCTAAACGTAGCGGCATTATCCGAAGAGGTGTTGGCAAAGGAGACGGTAAGTGGGCCGCAACCGCTTGTCGGTGTCGCACTGAAGTTTGCGGTTGGCGGTGTCACGATGGTCACGCTTTGTGTAATTGTATCTGCTCCGCAAGCATTCGTGGCGATCAGCGTTACGATATAAACGCCATCTTCCCCGTAGATGTGTACCGGATTTTGCTGCGTGCTGGTTTCGCCGTCGCCAAAATTCCAGTTGAAAGCCGTCGCTCCGCCCGAAGTGCCGTTGTTGAATTGCACGGTGTCGAGATTTATTGTGGTTGTGAAACCGGCAGCCGGAACCCCGTTAACCGTGACGAAATTCGTTTGCGTAGCGGTATTGGAGCCGCCGGCATTGGTCGCCGTGAGGCTGACGGTGTAGGTGCCCGGGTTGTTGTACACTACCGTCGGGTTTTGTTCCGTACTTGAGGAAGGTGAACCGCCGGGGAACGACCAGTTGTAGGAATCCGCATTGCCCGTTGTTGTATTGGTGAAATTCACCGTGAGAGGCCCGCACCCGGACGTGACATCGGCAGTGAAGCCAGCCGCCGGCGGTGCGATGAGGTTCACCGTTTGCGTGTTCGTCGTGCTGCCGCAAGCATTTGTTGTCGTTAAGGTAACCGTGTACGACCCGCCCACGGCATAGGTATGAACCGGATGTTGCTGGGTGCTGGTATCGCCGTCGCCAAAATTCCAGAGGTACGATGTGCCGCCCACCGATGTGTTTGTGAAGGTGACGGTCAGGTTGTCCACTGTTTTTGTAAAGTTTGCAGAGGGGACATTCTGCACGGTAATATAATTGGAAAAGGTCGTGTTATTTGAGCCGGCTCCGTTGTATGCCGTTAGGGAAACCGTATAGGTGCCGGAAGTTGTGTACACCACCACCGGGTTGGGCAAAGTCGACGAAACCGGCGAGCCACCCGGGAATTGCCACAAATAGGACGAGGCATTGCTGGACGATTGATTGTTGAATTCCACCGTAAGTGTAGCACAACCACTTGTCGGGTCTGCGGTGAAATTTGCCGTCGGCACGGTATTGATCGTTACGGATTTTGTAGACGTTCCACAATCGTTTTCAACAAAAAGGGTCACGACATAGATACCTGCTTCCGAATAGGTGTATACCGGATTTTGTTCACTGCTGGTTCCGATCCCGTCGCCAAAATCCCAGGAGTACGAGAAGGCATTTGTAGCGGTGCTGGTAAAATTATAGGTCAGGTCATCGTACGCATAGGTGAAGTCGGAAACCGGCTTGGCCAAAACGGTGATCTGTTTGGATTCCGTGACCGGACCACCAGTGCCGTTTAGTGTAAGCGAGACGGTATATGTCCCTGGCGAGAAGTAGGTCACTGTTGGATTCGTTTGATTGGACGACGGAGGGCTTCCTCCGGGGAACGACCAGGTTCTGCTGGAAATATTGCCGGACGATAGGTCGGTAAACTGTACAGGCACATCTTCGCAGGGTTGATTGGGCGACCAATCGAAATCGGCTTCAAGCGGTGGATTGCCACCGCAGGGTTCCAGGCAGCCCTGGTTGATTTTTTGGGTGATGTACCCGTTGATCTGATTTTCTGAGTTAGAACTCCATTGCGTGCTGCTGTTCACAAACGGGCACATGACATATTGAGGGCCACCGGTCGGGCAGTTGTCGTGGGTGGCGGTGAAATTGTGGCCGATTTCGTGTGCAGTCATGTTCCGCAGGCTCGTAGAGTTGCTGGTGTAATCCTGCAGGCAGTGGTACCTGTTGTTGTTACAGAGGCCGCCCAGATAAGCAATGCCGACTGTGGAGCCGTCGAAATTGCGGTTGGTCCACAATTCGCCATTATCAAACGACACTCCAAAACCACCGCCGTTACCCCAGGACCGGAAGGAGCCCAGCAAGACGCCGGCATCCGTCGAACTCGTCCATGGATCAGTGCCGGTAACGACAAATTGGGTTACAATGAAAAAAGTGATATCGTGAATAAAACTGCCGCTGTAAAGGCCTTCTGCATCGTTAAGAACCGCAATATTGTGGTTCTCCACCGCTATGACAGACCCATATTTCGTATGCATGGATTTGTCGGAGGCAATGGCAATTTCCAGCTCGTAGCAGGCCATGGATTCGGCCTGGCTGCCCGGCTTAATGAAATCAAATTTGCCATGCTCCTGTGTTTCTTCTGCTGCGAGCACAAGACAACCCGCATCCTGATTGGGAATAACAGCGCGCTCCGGATAGAACAAAAACAAATCCGGGTCGGCATCCGGCATATGGTACCAAAGTGGTTCGATGAAGTAGGTGTCGTCGGCCAGTTGGATAAATCCGTGCATAAAGTTTTTATCCAACGTAAGCCTGACCATGCCGCCGCTACCGGTTTCGGTGCCTTTAAACGCCCGGTGATCGCTGCGCGTTTGTTTTTCCAAACCCGCATCCGACGATATCACCAGGTGATAATCCGGCGCAAGGATTCTGCTGGGTTCCAGTTGCAAATTAAGCGTCTTGTCGCCGAGTTGGAGTTGGAAGGGCGTATAATCCGGCGTAACTTCAATAAACTGCTTGATTTCCAGAGGATTCAGCCGAAAGACCGTCCATTGGCTCAGTTCTTTTTTTACCGATTCGGAGAGATCAACTTGTTCCTGTTTTCCGATAAAGTTCTGAGCAAAAATTCCGTACGGGATTAGCGCAAGTACCAAAATAGCGGCCAGCTTGCAGAACGGACGTAAGTAGTTAAGCATAGTCAAGTTTGAATTTGAAAACGAATAATTTGATGCAGCAAAAGGAGCGGCCATGGGGAGTTCGAAAATAGTATAATCGGCCTTTGACAATAATTGCTGGTGCAGATACGCAGGGGGAATGTCAGAAACACCGTTTCTTTGCAGCACAATATGCACCAGACGAATCAGGGGGGCGAAAGTAGGGGTTGTTTGCAAAAAGGGCTAAGACAAGGTTTGTAAATTGATAATTTCGTCAAAAACAAGACGAATTTGGTTTTTGATCCGGAGTACATCGTTTGAAGCCCTGTTTATTATGGAAACACATAACTTCTCAGACAATATAAACCAATCACGATGAAGCAATTTTGCTTACCTTTTTTAGTGTTTTTCCTGCTGGCTGGATATACCCTGCCAGCCCAGAACCAACTGGCATTCAGCACTGCACAGACCACCGGTTTTGATTTGCCAAAGGATAAAGACAGCGGTTCGTTCAAAGACCGTTTGTGGTATGGCGGTGGCCTCACACTGGGGTTTTCCGGTGGAAGCGGTTACAGCCTTTTTGCCTTTGGCTTGTCGCCGATGGTCGGTTACAAAGTTGTGGGGCCGCTTTCTGTTGGGCCGCGATTGTCTGTTTTGTACACCTCTCAAAAATTTCCCGGGATTCAAACCTTCAATTTATTTGATGTCGAATTAAGCGTATTTGCCCGTGTGAAAATATACCGGGGGCTTTTTTTGCAGGGGGAATTAGGCAGCTTGTCCGATCAATACATTTTTCAGGACAATTTCAACGGTCAGCTCGGCAAAGGCACCCGTACCCGGCCTGCGCAGTATGTCGGCCTTGGATACAACTTTTCCAACGGCAATGGCGGCGTAGGTCAGGAAATCGCAATCATGTATGACTTTTACGTGGGTAACGATATCAATTCCTATGAGCAACCCTGGCAATACCGCCTTGCGTTCACGTATGGTTTTTGACAGAACATTTAGCTAACTAATTTATTTCAAGTATTTTATGGCAAATCAAAAAATCCAGGACATACTCGGCGAACATGCCGAATATTACCTGAATCACCAAAGCAAGACCTTCGATAAAAGCCAGTTGCATGCGCCTTCTCCCAAGCATGTCGAGCAAATCTGGATGCCCAGCAACCGGAATGCCCAAACCCTCCGGAGCCTCCAGCAACTGCTCGGCCATGGCCGGCTGAAAAATACGGGCTACGTCAGTATCCTGCCGGTAGACCAGGGCATCGAACATAGTGCCGGCGCTTCCTTTGCGCCGAACCCGGTCTTTTTTGATCCGGAAAATATCGTCAAACTTGCAATTGAAGGCGGTTGCAATGCCGTCGCTTCCACTTACGGCGTACTCGGTACTGTGGCGCGCAAGTATGCCCACAAGATCCCGTTTGTGGTAAAAATCAACCACAACGAATTCCTTTCATACCCCAACTCCTACGATCAGATCATGTTCGGCACGGTGAAAAGCGCCTGGGATATGGGTGCTGTGGCCGTTGGCGCTACCATTTATTTCGGCTCTGCCGAAAGCAATCGCCAGATACAGGAAGTCAGCCAGGCATTTGAACTCGCGCACGAACTGGGCATGGCAACCATCCTGTGGTGCTACCTGCGCAACGGCGAGTTCAAACAGGGCAATACGGATTACCACACTGCAGCTGACCTTACCGGCCAGGCCAACCACCTTGGCGTAACTATTCAGGCTGACATCATTAAGCAAAAAATGCCGACGAACAACGGCGGTTACAACGCGGTCAAAGTTGGAAAAACGCACCCCAAGGTGTATTCCGATCTGACCAGTGACCACCCCATCGACTTGTGTCGCTATCAGGTAGCCAACTGCTACATGGGCCGCGTCGGGCTGATCAATTCCGGTGGCGAATCCAAAGGCGCGAGCGATCTTCAAGAAGCGGTAATTACGGCCGTGGTCAACAAACGCGCCGGTGGCATGGGCCTTATTTCCGGACGGAAAGCCTTCCAACGTCCTATGAAAGAAGGCATTGGTCTGCTCAACGCTATCCAGGATGTTTACCTGGACCGTTCGATCAAACTGGCTTGATCCGTTCGGGTCCGGTGTACACATTAAATCGGTTTTCCCGTAAAAAACCGATAAGTGTCATTCCGGAATCTTCGGCAAGTTCATAGGCAAGGCTCGAAGGGGCCCCTACAGCGGCCAACACCGGAATGCCGGCCATAGTTGCTTTTTGGACCAGTTCAAATCCGGCCCGGCCACTCACCAAAATTATAAAGTCCCGAAAGGGTAGGGGATAGGCGCTGCGCATTGCAGCGCCTATTACTTTATCCACGGCGTTGTGCCGGCCTACATCCTCCCGGAGCAAGAGTAATTTGCCGGTGTTGTCAAACAAGCCGGCCGCATGCAGGCCACCTGTGGCTTCAAAAGTTGCTTGTGCCGCACGCAGGGTGTCCGGAAGATTGTAAACGACATCCGGCGATACCACCGGGCGTCCAATAGCCGGATAAAAACAACTGACTGTTTGAACGGCATCCAGCGAGGCTTTGCCGCAAACCCCGCAACTCGACGACGTGAACAAATGCCGGGTCAGCCGGGCCTCGTCAATGCCGATTGATGGCATCAATTCGATGAGCAGTGTATTTTCCGCCAGCCACTTTGCCGCAAGGATTTGAGCAAAATCCTGAATGATCCCTTCGGTAAACAAAAAGCCGGTGGCCAGTTCTTCATCGTCACCGGGTGTTCGCATGGTGACCGCCACCGAAAGTTGGCGGCGTTTATCCCCGGCGCCATGGCCGATCCGAATTTCAAGGGGCTCTTCTTTTACGAGGTAATCCCGGTGCTCAACAGCGCTGTCCGGTGTTATTGTCTGCGCGGAGACGCCTAAAATTTTTGTGTCCACAAGTAATTGTTTTTTTATTGAAACCGGCCGGGGAACTCCTTTGAATACGGGCCGTGTTTATTTTACAAATAGTTTTTCAGCCACGAGTTAAACGATACCTTTGCGCCCTCAAATTTACAGATATGGCGATTATTGAAACCCTGCAAAAGGCTGTTGCCGCCGCACTTCAACATTACTACGGTGTGGAAATAGCAGCGGAACAAGTTCAGATAAATACGACCTCCGCCGAATTTACCGGCGACTATACCGTGGTGATTTTTCCGTTTGTAAAGTTAGCGAAAAAAGCCCCGGATGTGGTTGGGGCCGAAATCGGGGTTTTTTTGAAAGAAAAAATTGCCGATGTACAGGATTTCAATGTCATCAAAGGCTTTTTGAACCTGGAGCTCAGCAACGCATACTGGCAGGATTTTCTAAACCAGCTGCTTGCCAACCCCGACTTCGGCCGGCAGCCGGCCAATGGCCACAAAGTCATGGTAGAGTACTCTTCCCCGAACACGAACAAACCGCTGCACCTGGGCCACATCCGGAATTGTTTGCTGGGTTGGTCGTGCAGTAAGTTGCTCGAAGCGACGGGCAACCAGGTCGTGCGGGCGCAGGTGATCAACGACCGGGGCGTGGCCATTTGCAAGAGCATGCTGGCCTGGCAAAAATTCGGCGAAGGCGCCAGCCCCGAGTCTTCCGGCATCAAAGGCGATCACCTGGTCGGGGAGTACTACGTGCTTTTCGAAAAAAAATCGAAGGAAGAATATGCCGCCTGGCAAAAAACAGATGCCGCGCACGCCGTTTTTCAGGCTAAAGCCAAACCCGGCCAACCGGAAGATGCTTTTTTTAAAGATTTTAAAAACAGCTGGTTTAACGAATATTCCGCGCTCGGCGCCGAAGTGCGGGAGATGCTGCTTCGTTGGGAAGCAGGCGACCCCGATACGGTGGCGTTGTGGCAAAAAATGAACAGTTGGGTATATGCCGGTTTTGATGAAACGTATGCCAAACTTGGTGTCGCCTTTGACAAATTGTATTACGAAAGCGATACCTATCTGTTAGGCAAAGATATTGTCGAAGACGGTTTGAAGAACCAGGTGTTTTACCGCAAAGACGATGGCTCCGTTTGGGTTGATTTGAGTGATGTGGGGATGGATCATAAAGTGGTGCTGCGAGCCGATGGTACCTCTGTGTACATCACACAGGATTTAGGCACTGCCCGTAAACGGTATGACGAACTGGGCTGCGACCGCGTGGTGTACGTGGTTGCGGACGAGCAGAACTACCACTTCGCGGTTTTGTTTGAAGTGTTGAAACGCCTGGGTGAGCCTTATGCCGACGGCCTGCACCACCTGTCGTACGGGCTGGTGGAGTTGCCTACCGGCCGCATGAAAACCCGCGAGGGCACCGTTGTCGATGCCGACGACCTGATCGAAGAAGTGATCCGGGTGGCCCGTGAACAGGCTGCTGAACACGGCGCGCTTGATGCCCTCAGCCCGGCAGAAAAAGAAGACACTTTGCGGAAAATTGCCCTGGGCGCTTTGAAGTTTTTCATCATAAAAGTCAATCCGAAAAAACGGATGATCTTCAATCCGGAAGAATCGGTCGACCTGCAAGGCCAAACCGGGCCGTATATCCAGTATTCCGGTGTGCGGATCAATGGCTTGATGCAACGTGTTGAAAAAGAAAACGTTGACCTGACGCCAGCCGCATCCTATGCCCAATTTGAAGATGCCGAGAAAGAACTGCTCAAAGCGCTTCATGCATACCCTGGTACGGTTAACACAGCCGCCGCCGAATACGATCCTTCCCATTTGGCGAATTACAGCTACAACCTTGCTAAAAGTTACCACCGGTTTTGGCACGATGTGCCGGTGTTCAACGCCAATGATCCGGCGGCAAAAGCATTCAGGCTGCAATTGAGCAAAGCCGTTGGGCAGGTTTTGGCATCGGGAATGGACCTTCTGGGTATTGAAATTCCGCAACGCATGTAATCGAGCGTTTGGGAATTTCTCAGCTCCCGCTGTATCTTGGGCCCTGCCTAAATCAATTAAAATAAAATTATGCTCACGGACATTGAAATCGCCCAACAAGCGACACCTAAACGAATTGTTCCCCTCGCCGCTGACAAACTCGGAATCCCGGATGATGCTCTCGAACCCTTCGGCCATTTTAAAGCCAAAGTTTCCCTGGATTATCTTGACCAGCTTCCGGCGCGCGCTTCCGGTAAACTTATCCTCGTTACGGCCGTGAGCCCGACACCTGCCGGCGAAGGTAAAACCACTACCACTGTCGGGCTCGGTGATGCGCTGACCCGCATCGGAAAAAAAACAATGATTTGCCTGCGTGAACCCAGCCTGGGTCCGGTATTCGGGATGAAAGGCGGTGCTGCCGGAGGCGGCTATGCCCAGGTGATCCCCATGGAAGATATTAACCTGCATTTTACAGGCGATTTTAGTGCTATCGGTCTGGCAAACAACCTGTTGGCTGCTATGCTCGACAATCATATCCACCAGGGCAATGCACTTGATATTGATGTGCGCCGGGTAAACTGGAAGCGGGTAGTGGATATGAACGACCGGGCCTTGCGCGACATTACGGTCGCGCTGGGAGGGATTTCCAACGGTTATCCCCGACAGGATGGATTTGACATTGTCGTTGCCTCGGAAGTGATGGCTATTTTTTGCCTTGCAACTTCGGTTGCGGACCTGAAGGAGCGGCTCGGCAATATTGTGGTCGGCTATACCCGTGACCGGAAACCGGTGCATGCCCGCGATTTGAATGCACACGGCGCTATGACCGTGCTGCTGAAAGATGCCATCAAACCCAATTTGGTTCAAACACTGGAGCATACCCCCGCATTTATCCACGGCGGTCCGTTTGCCAATATTGCCCACGGATGTAACTCAGTGATTGCGACCAAAAGCGCCCTGAAACTGGCCGACTATGTGGTTACAGAAGCAGGATTCGGCGCCGACCTGGGTGCGGAAAAATTTTTGGACATTAAATGCCGCAAAGCGGGACTTCGCCCGGACGCGGTGGTTTTAGTTGCAACCCTTCGGGCATTGAAATACCATGGAGGCGCCGATTTAAAGGAGTTGAACCAGGAAAATCTTGGTGCGCTGGAAAAGGGCATCGTCAATATCGAAAAGCATGTCCGGAATATTCAGGAAACCTTCGGGTTGCCGTGCGTGGTGGCGATCAATCATTTTACCTTCGATACTGCAGCAGAGATCAAACTTTTACAAGACAAACTGGCGCCACAAGGCGTTTCCGTAGTGGTGTCGCGCCACTGGGCCGATGGTGGCAAAGGCGCAGAGGAATTGGCGCACGCTGTTGTTCATGCAACGGATACTGCTGCCAATAATTTCCGGTTTGCATACGATGACGCCATGTCGCTGTGGGACAAGATGAAGGCCGTGGCTACAAAAATTTATGGCGCAGCCGATATTTCAGCTGATGCCAATGTTAAACGGCAGATCAAAAAACTGGAAGAGGATGGCTACGGCCATTACCCGGTTTGCGTGGCAAAAACGCAGTATTCCTTTTCCACCGATCCGAAAAAATTGGGCGCACCCACCGGCCACATTGTCGATATCCGGGAAGTACGGCTGGCTGCAGGCGCCGAGTTTGTGGTCATGATTTGCGGAGCAATCATGACAATGCCCGGGTTGCCAAAGGTGCCATCGGCAGAAAAAATCGATATTGATGAACAAGGAAAAGTGGTTGGGTTGTTCTGAATGTAAATTGACGTAAATATTTTACGGATTGCTGCTTGGGACAATGGTATCTTTGCGCCCACTTTATCCATTTCATTGCTCATGCATTCAGAAAACGCTAAAAACGAGCCGGGTGAATCCCGCAACTTCATAGAAGAAATCATCGAAGATGATTTACGGTCCGGCAAACATACCAGTATTCAAACCCGCTTTCCGCCGGAGCCAAACGGTTACCTGCATATTGGTCACGCCAAGGCGATTTGCCTGAATTTTGGCCTTGCAGAAAAATATGGTGGCAAGTGTAATCTCCGGTATGACGACACCAACCCGTCGGCAGAGGAACAGGAATACGTTGACAGTATTCTTGCGGATATACGCTGGCTGGGCTTTGAGCCGGCGAATGTCTTGTTTACCTCCGATTATTTTCAGCAGCTGTACGAATGGGCGGTTCAATTGATCCGGGATGGAAAAGCCTACGTTGATTTTTCCACATCCGAAGAAATTGCCAAGTTAAAGGGTACCCCCACAACGCCGGGTACGCCGAGCAAATTCCGCGATAGTACCCCGGAGGATAATCTGGCCTTTTTTGAAAAAATGAAAAACGGGGAATACCCGGACGGGCACTGCGTGTTGCGGGCCAAAATTGACCTGGCTTCGCCAAATATGCACTTGCGCGATCCGTACCTCTACCGCATCAAACGCGCCCATCACCACCGAACGGGTAACGATTGGGCTATTTATCCCATGTACGACTGGGCGCATGGGCAAAGTGACAGTATCGAACACATCACCCATTCGATTTGCACGCTGGAGTTTGTGCCGCACCGAGCCCTGTACGACTGGTGTATCGAGCAATTGGGGATTTTCCCCTCCAAGCAATACGAATTTGCCCGGCTTAACCTGAACTACACGGTAATGAGCAAACGCAAATTACTCCAGTTGGTCAACGAAGGCTATGTGAACGGCTGGGACGATCCCCGCATGCCGACGATTAGCGGGCTTCGGCGTCGGGGTTACACACCGGCCAGTTTGCGCGAGTTTGCCAAGCGGGTAGGTGTTGCCAAGCGTGAAAATATTATTGATGTCGGATTGCTTGAATTTTGCGTTCGGGAAGACCTGAACAAGACGGCCTTACGACGTTTTGCAGTTTTAGATCCGCTTAAAGTGGTCATAACCAATTACCCGGAAGGCAAGATCGAATGGCTGGAAACCGAAAATAATCCGGAAGATCAGGATGCCGGAAACCGCGAATTGGCCTTTTCGCGGGAACTGTACATTGAGCGGGACGATTTTATGGAAAATCCGCCGCCAAAATACTTTCGGCTTTCACCAGGAGGTATGGTGCGCCTGAAATCGGCATTTATCATTGAATGCACTGATGTGAAAAAAGATGCTTCCGGGGAAATTACAGCGGTGCATTGCCGGTATGTGCCGGAAAGCCGTTCGGGCCAAGACACCAGCGGGCTGAAAGTAAAAGGCGTAATTCACTGGCTGTCGGCTGCGCATACCCGGCGGGCTGAAGTCAGATTGTACGACAGGCTTTTTCAGGTAGAAGACCCGGCAGCAGAGGAAGATTTCAAGAAGGCCATCAATCCGGATTCCTTGCAAATCCTAGCCAATGCCCAAGTGGAACCCGCTTTGACCGGGGCTGTAGCCGGTGAACATTTTCAATTCACACGCCTGGGATATTTTTGTGCCGACCCGGACTCGACCGCTGAATTGCCGGTTTTCAACCGTACGGTGACGCTGCGTGATTCCTGGGCAAAAATGGCAGGCAAATAGCCGAAAAAGATGCAATTGGGCCCCTGTAAAACGCCAAATGTTGCCAATCCTGACTAATTCGCAGTAATTTTACGATCCCCTGATAATACGAGGGGTATCTTTGAGACCGTTTAATATTTTTCAACTAAATAAATCTACACAATGAAGCAACTGCTTACAAAATCGCTTCTCTTACTTGCTTTCCTGCTTTGTGGGGTGGCGACTCAGGCGCAAAACATTTTTTGGTCTGAGGATTTTACCAATGGTATTCCAACCGGCTGGACAAACGTTGATGCCTCCGGCCAAGGTGTTATTTGGGAATGGTGCGCCAATACCGACCCCGGTTGTGCGCCTGTTTTTACAGGAGAAGAAGCATTCAAGGCTACTACAGCAGAAACTGGATTTGTGCACCTTAATTCTGATGCACCCGGCCAGCTGGCAAACAATCACATCAGCCGCCTCACAACGACACCTATCGATTGTAGTGGCAAGAGTGCTGTTTTTATCGAATTTCAATCGCACATCGGCACTTTTGTGGCGCCGCTTGAAACCGATGCGATTATTCGGGTAAGCACAAACGGCACTACCTGGACAGAATTTCAGCCCTTTCCGGGCTTGATCGAAGCCAACTATTTTTCGCCAAACCCATACTACTCCATCCTGGATATTTCTTCCGTAGCGGCAAATCAGGCAACCGTATACATCCAATGGCAATGGACGGCCAACTGGGAATACATGTGGGATCTGGACGACATCGTGCTGTATGATGCTAACCCGACACCCCGGAATGATCTGTCCATTTCGGATTATTTTTACCCGCCGTCCAGCATGATCACTCCGGTTTCGCAGATTGCTACTGACACGTTCGGCTTTTTCCTTTTCCTGACAAATGGTGGCTCCGAGGATCAAACCAATGTGGTTGTAAAAGCCTCTGTGACGACTGATACGGATGAAGAGATTTTTGCCGACAGTATCACCTTGCCTGTGCTCGCCGCCGGTGTGATTGACAGCTTTATCGAAATGACTTCGCAATACGCTCCCGAACTTCCCGTGGGCAATTACCAGATAAAGTATTCGGTTCGTGCAGACTCCAGTGATAGCCGTCCTGTTGACAATAGCATCAACAGCCGCTTCATTGTAAGTCAAAATTTCTTTTCCAAAGATGCAGGCGGGTCGATAACCTCCACCCTTCCGGCTGCTCCCGGTGACTGGTATGCTGCCAATTTGTATCAAATGAGTTCAGGAAGCATGGATAACTACCAGGTTTCCCAAGTGCAGTTTTCATTCGCAACTGATCCTACAGAGTTGGCAGTAACAGATGTTGATGCGTCGATTTATCTTTTCCGTGTTAAAGACGATGTGTTATCTGATTTCTCCAACTTTAATCGTACGGAATTGTTTTCGCCCAGTTTGGATTGGGTTGCCGTAGGGCCGTACGAAGCGCCGGATACGATGCAGAATTTCCTGTTACAATCCGTTCAACTGCTCGACGCCAACACCTTTCAGCCGTTTGTACCGCTCGACAATGGCGCGCGTTACATCATCGCAGTGGGGTATGCCGGCAACAGTAATGTTACCCGCCATGTATTTGACGCTGAAGCAAATACGGCCTATTTTGTTTCGACGCTTGTTTTCACTGATCAGTGGTACACCGGCGGTTTCACCGGTCTGAATGCTGTAGCTCGCATGGCGATCAGTCTGGTAACTACTACCGACAATAAACCGCTTCCGGAAACAACAATGACTGTTTTCCCGAACCCGATTCGTGAGACGCTGAACCTTGGCCTGAATTTCGATCAGCCGACCATGGCCACGATCACCATCGCCGATCTGACTGGCCGGGTGATTCGCCTGGAAGATCGCGAAGGCCTGACAAATGACATCCTGACATACCAGCTGCCCGAACTGGCCGCGGGCACCTACCTGGCCCGTATCGCTACCGCAGAAGGTACGTTGACCAAAAAGTTTGTGGTTCAGAAATAAAATCCTGACAGGTCGATTTTTAAAGAAAAAAGCCCGTGCAATTTGCACGGGCTTTTTTCTTTAAAAATCGACCTGTCAGGTTAGATGTCCTCCAAAATACGCCGGGCTGCACGCGCTGAAGCGCCGCCGGCGCCCAATTTTTCCCGGAGTTCCTCGTAGCCAGATTGTATTGCCGAAACATTTTCCGGCTGAAGAATTTCGTTCAGGGCTTCACGAAGATTTTGTGTATGCAGGTCTGCCTGGATTAATTCTTTGATCAACGGTCGCTCCAGAATCAGGTTAACCAGTGAAATGTAGGGCACACTGACCACGCGTTTGGCTATAGCATAGGAAAGTGCGTTGCCGGCATAACAAACCACCTGAGGCGTTCCGATGAGTGCTGTTTCCAGGGTAGATGTACCTGATTTAACCAAGGCTGCCGTCGCCAGCCGAAGAATTGAGTACGTGTTGTCTTTTTGCAGCGTAACATTTGGATGTCCGCCCAAAAAAGGCGCATAGAACGAATCCGGAAGCGATTTGGCGCCTGCAACCACAAAACGAAACTCGGGGAAAAAGGGCGTAACGGACAACATAACCGGCAAAATCCGCTCCACCTCCTGGATACGACTGCCCGGAAGCAGTGCGATTAGTTTTTCCGATGCATTCTGTTTTTTAGCCGGTTCAATCACATCGAGCAGGGGATGCCCGACGAATTCAGCCTGAATGTCAAATTTTTTGTAAAACGCCGGTTCAAAAGGAAGAATGACCAGCAGTTTATCGACGTCGCTTTTGATCGACTTTGCCCGCGAACTGTGCCAGGCCCAAAGTTGCGGCGAGATGTAATAGATTACCCGGATTCCCTGCTTTTTGGCCCATTTGGCAATTCGCAAATTAAAACCCGGGTAATCGATCAGCACTAGGGCATCCGGTTTAAACGCAAGGATGTCGTTTTTACAAAAGCGAAGATTCCCAAGTATGGTTTTCAGGTTTTTAAAAACCTCCCAAAATCCCATGAAGGCCAGATCGCGGTAGTGCTTGACCAATTCCCCGCCGGCAGCCTGCATCAGATCGCCGCCCCAACCCGGCATTGTACACCGGGGTGTTGTTTTTGGAGCTCTTTGAGCAGGTTGGACCCGTGCAGGTCGCCGGAGGCTTCACCGGCGATCAGGTATAATTTCATGTGCAGCGAACTTTTAGTTTGCGAAAATACCACGAACTGAAAGTTCGCGCCATTTCTTTCAGGTAAAGGTCAAATTAAATCAGGGGTAACCACAAAAAAAACGGCAGCCCGCAATTGATTTGCGGGCTGCCGTAGTGCCCTTTCAGGCGATATATTAACGAACGAACTAAAAGTTCGTTTTACTTCGCAATTACAAACGGCCGGGATACCATTTCGCCATTGGCAGTAGCAACCAGTGTGTACATGCCGTTGGGCAGGTTGTCGGCGCGGAAGGGCAGGAATTGTTTGCCGTTGATATTAGCGTGATTCTGTTCCGATACCACCCGCCCGAAGGCATCTACGATGCGGATTTGGACATCGGTAGTTTCTTCAACTTTTACTGTGATAGTTGCAGCATCGACAACCGGGTTAGGTGCGATCGATACCCGGACAGATTTTGCGTCCAGTGTTGGTGCGGATGTCGAAACAAAAGGAATCGGCGTAGACTCCGCGTTGATAATCAGGCCGGTGCTGTTGTCGATCAACAACGTGATGGCATGCATATTGTCAACATTGTAACTAGACGGATAGAGGTAGGTGCTGGTATACGACATGACGGAGCCTGCCGGATTGTTGGCCGGTACGCTGCCTGCTTTACCTGTAAAGCCGCCAACAATTGCCCGCGCGACGTGGTTGTACACCATTTGCGCTGCCGGTACCGGGCTTGGCAGGTTTTCAAAACCGCCCATTGGGCCGTTGCCGCCACCGGAATAGGCATTTACCTGGTTGTATCCGCTGGTTGTTCCGGTTACGCCTTCTTCGGTGAAAACCACGGCAATGCGGTAATCGCCATTGAGCTCTTCCAGAAACTGGAGGGAGCTGGTCACATCAATTTTGCGGATTGCCGCGTTCAGCTCAACGTTTTGTGTTACAATTACTTTAGCAGGCTGAAGCAGGTGCTCAATGAGGCTGATCTCGAAGTTGGGGGTACCACCCAGGGGGTCGATATCCGCTTCCCGCTCAACCAAACCACCCGGATAACCGCCAATCAGATCACCCATGCCGGTGTCGTATGCCGCGTTGCGCATGGGGTCGTTATTGTGTACGGCAATCGGGATAGCAAGGTCAGGGTAGTTGTGGGCAATATAATCCATAGCGACAGCGCCACGGGGGCACCAGGTGCACCAGGTGCCGGTGGCTTCTTCAATTACAACTTTGCGGCCGGGTTGCGGTTCATATCCGGTGATGCTGAAATTTGCGGTGCCAAGGTTGTCCGACGGGTCGTTGTCGCCGGCGCCGTTCACATTTGCAATTTCCATGGTAAATGCAAAACTATTGGCGCCAAGCGCTGCAGGATAGGGGAGTGCGATGAAAGCGCTTTTGGCAAATTCAATGTTCTGGTTTGTGTAATTAAAGGTGTCCGTTTTGCCGGCATTGGTTACATAGACGTCGAAAGATGTAATGGTCGGGAACCCGGTATTGCGAATCGTGCCACCAACGGCAACGTCATGACCAGCTAAAATTTTCGTATAATTTGTCAGAATGGCAGGTACGTCTTCAACAAACTTGCCGGCACGTACGCCGGTCAGGCTTGCCCGCACCACATCATCCGGGACAACCAGCTTCATGTTGTCAATTGCGGCGCCATAAAGCCAGCCGCCGCCATCGTTGTAAACAAACGCAAACCGAACATCCGATTTGCCGGTATAAGCCGACACATCAACGTTGGTGTTGTTTTGCCAACCGCCGGTGCTGCCAAATACTACGACATCTTCCCAGGTAGCGCCGGCATCCGTCGAGGCAACTAACTTCAGAGATTCCGGAACGCCCGATTCGGTGCGGTTGCCGTAGAACAAATCAAACAGGAGGTAAACCGATGTTTGGCTGGACAGGTCAAAAGGCGGCAGTTCAAGGACATCGTTATCCTTGAGACAGTCGCATTTGTCATCGTTCGTGCAAATCACATTGCCGGCACGGGCTGCGACCTGGAAGTATTGCGACGAATGAAAGGATGTCGTACCGATCAACCAGCCACCGTCGGATGCGTTGGTCATTTGAGACCAGCCGGCAGGTAAGGTTGTACCGCCGTCAAAGTTTTCTTCCCAAAGCACCGTGCCCTGGGCTTGCACATTGGCCATGGCGGCCAGTAATAAAGCAGCAAAAAGTAGTTTTTTAATCATTAGAAAAGAGCATTTGATGTTAAATGATAATTTGCAAAAGTAGAAATTCGGAATCGGATATCCGTCATATAATTGGAATTGCCAATAATTGACATTGCCCGACACTTTGGCAGATTGATAATTCCCGGCTATCAATGACCCTGTTTTTCCGAAATGGTTGTTTCGAATGGGAACTTCCTGTGGCTGGATTTGTTTAGGAGCGGTATTTTTGTGGCAATGAGCAATTCTGTAATGAACCTGGAACCGCGCGACGTTTATAAAAGTCTTGAATTTGACAAGGTTTTAGAACTCCTTGAATCCGAAACCATGACCTCTATGGCCGCTAAATGGTTTCAGGAACTTCAACCTTCCATAGCATTTGAACAAATCGACTGTTGGCTGCGCGAAGCCAAAGAATTCAAACTCACGCTGGAAAAGAGCGACAGGCTCCCGCTGGCTATGTATGCCGACATACGTCCGGACCTTCGCCTCCTGAGTAAAACGGATTACACCCTTGGCGCGGAATCTTTCCAAAATATTCAGCGTATTTTAATCATTATGCGCGATGTGTTCCGGTTCTTCAGCGGCTTCAAAAAGGAGATCTATCCGAATTTATTCAACCTTATCCGCAACTTGTCGTTCGATGAAGAACTGATCCGGGCCATCAGCGCCGTGTTCGACGACGAAGGCGAAATTCGCCCGGACGCATCGCCCGACCTGGTGCGCATACGCCGCGAAAAGCAACACAAAATCCGGGAAATCGATCAACGGTTCCGCCAAATCATCCAGGACTATCGCAGCAAGGGCTGGCTTTCCGAAACACCCGAAAGTTTTCGCAACGGCCGGCGGGTATTGTCGGTGCCGGCGGAGCACAAACGAAAGATCAAAGGCATCATTCACGATGAAAGCGACACCGGAAAAACAGTATTTATTGAGCCGGAACCGGTTGTTGAACTCAATAACGACATCTTCGACCTGGACAGCGAGGAGCGTCGTGAGATTTATCGTATTCTGCGTACCCTGAGCGCCACAATCCGACCCTACGGCCCACAATTGGAGCAATACCTCGATGTACTGATTTATCTCGATGTGGTGCAGGCAAAAGCCCGCCTTGCGATGACGATGCGCGCTACCATGCCGGTATTAAAAGAAAAACCACTGATTGGCGCCCGTAAAGCATACCACCCGTTGCTGTATTTGAAAAATAAGGCCCTCAAGCGGAAGACAATTCCGTTTGAATTACGTCTGAATGCCGAAAACCATATCCTGGTATTATCCGGCCCGAATGCCGGCGGCAAATCAGTGGCGATGAAATCAGTCGGGCTACTGCAACTGATGGTGCAAAGCGGCCTGCTGGTTCCGGCGCACGAACTCAGCGAATTTGGCGTATTCAAACAAATTTTTGCTGATATCGGCGACCAGCAAAGCCTGGATGACGACCTGAGCACCTATTCCTCACGCTTGCAAAATGCCCGGGTTTTCCTAGAAAAATCCACACCGCAGACCTTGGTTTTAATTGATGAAATGGGGAGCGGAACCGACCCGAAACCCGGCGGCGCCATCGCCGAAGCTATCCTCCGCGGACTTTACCGCAAAGGCGTTTTTGCGGTGATCACTACGCACTATTCTAACCTGAAAGTTTTCGCATTTCGCAATCAGGGTGTACTGAATGCAAACATGCACTTTGACAAAGACAGCCTTTCACCTACATACGAACTAAAGGTCGGCCGGCCGGGGAGCAGTTATGCCTTTGAAATTGCAGCAAAAAGCGGGCTGCCCCGAAATATTATTGATCATGCGCGCAATCGCACCGGAAGTGAAACTGCCGTGGATGATATTTTGATCGAGTTACAACGTGAAAAGCAGGAATTGGAAGAGCATTTACAGGCAATCCGGGAGAAAGAACAATCCCTGGAGCGATTGATTAAAACCTACGATAGCATGCACAGCGATCTGGAAATCAAGCGCAAACGCCTGAAACTGGACCAGAAGGAATTCGAACTGCGCCAAAGCGCCAACACCAGCCGGGAGGTCGAAAAAATGGTACGGCAGCTGAAGGAGGAAAAGAACCTGGAAAACATGCAAAAAGTGGCGCAAAAACTTCGGCAAGAGCGCACCGAAAAAGCCCAACAAGTTGATTCAATAAACGCCGAAGTCGTAAAACTGGAAGAAAAAACTGGCCACGCAATTTCCAAACCCTTGCAGGAAGGTGATTTCGTACGCTTGCGGGCCGGCGGAGCAACCGGTCGGATCGAAAACCTGAAAGGGAAAAAAGCCACCCTGACGATGGGGGCATCACCGTAACCGTAAATTTAAATGACTTGATCCCGGTGGCAGCGCCGGTGGGGCCATCTTATAGCGGCGCCAACATGGACATCCGGCATACCGCAGCCTTCGAATCGAAAATCGATATTCGCGGCCTGAGCAAAGAAGAAGCGCTCGATACGCTGGAGAAGTTTGTCGACAATGCCCTGCTCTCCGACGCCGCCGTCCTGCGAATACTCCATGGCAAAGGCGTTGGGATTTTACGCAAGGTAGTGCGGCAAAAACTCCGGGAATACGGCGGGAATATCGGCCGGGTTTACCACCCGGAACAGGATTCCGGTGGCGATGGCGTTACCATCGTTGAACTTGTCTGATTGCGTCGGCTATTTCCCTTTAGCCCCAACCTCAAGGAATTCTTTAGATGCCCGTTCCGGGAAAAGCGCTGCGGCATCGGCATTCTCCCCAACAACATAATACTGGGCTAACTCCGCAACAGGTACCTGCGCACTAAAAATGCCATCTCCGGCAGTTGCATCGCCATCCGTACCGGCATCATTCATGGCTACCGATTTAAAGGAAAACATCGGGTGGTTCCGGTAGTACAACCAGCCATTTTCAGCATTTTTTAAGGATGCGGTTATGGTTACTGTTTCGTTGGCCGTTTTATGCTTTACATCGGCGATTACCGGCGGCTCTTTGCTGAGTGCAGCGTGGTTGGCGAGGTATGCGGCTCGTTTATCGAGCAGTTGCCGCAACCCAATGATTTTGTCGGGCCCGGAAACCATGGTTTTATCCAGTGAATTTTTGAAATCCTCATAGGTGTACAACTTTACCGGGTCACTTTTTACCCACGGATCTATTTCTTTCATCATTTCCTGTGCTTCTTTCAACCACAATCCGCTTTCCAAAATTTCGCGCACGATGGTTTTCATGTGCGCCACGTAAATCTTACGGTACAGCGGTTTTTTTAACAAATTGGAAATCAACGGGCGTTTGACGAGGTTAAAGCCGGTAAAGGGGCTGAATTCAATCAATTCCTGGTCCGTCATTTGATTAAAACTATAATCGCGGCGCCATCCACCAAATGCCATGTTTAAATCCCAAATCAGGGGATGCCCCACACCGGTACTATCGATCCACAGGTAATAATTGTGTGAGAGCGAACCGGTATAACTGTCCAGGTTTACCAGTACGTTATTCAGGGCATGCATCCAAAGGGTCTGATCGACATTGAGTACGGTTTCAACCTGCTCCGGCGCTTTGTTCAGCACTTTGATGAGATGCAGCAGCGGTTTCCAACTGGCCGGGTCATCCACTTCATAAAAGGCATCATAACACCCCGGGCTTTCATTTAAATAGACAAGTGAGGCATTTTCACCTTTGGGGCAACCACTTTGGCTGCGCACCCGCTTCCAGTTGTCCGGATCGCATTTTACCAAAAAGCCGGCCGTCGACTTAAAGTGTTTCTCCAGAAAAATCTCGTCTATGGATTCTGTATTGATATACAATCCGTAAAACTGATCATTCACGTACAACTTGGTGAAATTGCACATCGGCGCAGGCATATACCGCCGAATGATTGAAAAGGCCAGTGGGTCACGGATGAAACTTGGATCCAGAAAGGCGTTTGATAATTTAATGGTACCCTGCCCGTCTGAGAGGGTTTGGGTTTTTATCCGGAAGTCGAGTTTGACATTCATGGGCAACTTCTTGGTTGTCTCCTTCCGCGTCCGGAAATACGAGCTGTTGCCTTTGTAGCGAATACCAACACTATCGAATTGCACGCCATTTACCCAGGCCGTCCCAAGGAGCCGTGCAGAGGGATTGACGTTTTTTAAAGAATCCAACTGGCTATCCCAGGAAGAACCGGGCAGTTTGAGGCGCACTTCCTGGGTGCCTTTATCATAAAAACTCTGCGCAAAGCCTGCTGTCGCAACCAGGCAGAGGATGCAGTTAACCAGTAAAACAACGTTAGAGCAATTACGCATACTGAGGGGGGCGGTTAGTGAAAAATATGAAACAACTGGGATTGCATTTTTGCGGTGGTCAAAGGTACAACGCGCCTTTTCGCGCAGTTAAAACAAAACACCACCGGGCGGCAAAACGTCCGGCCGGTGGTGTTTATTTTAAAATGCCTGTGCCGGTTACTTATTCAAATCGCTCAGTTTTACCTTGAAAGGTTTGCTGGTGTACTCTCTAGGTAAAAACAAAACAGTGCCGGCGTTTTCCGACAAAAGGTAATAATCCAGCACAGCATCATCGGTTGGCGCATCAACACTGACGGAAAAGTTTTTCATGCCGGATGGCAAATTCGTCGAGGTTTCCTCCGCCATGACCATCGACTGGTAAGGCTGATTATCGGCAAAACGGTAATAAATAATCATCTTTTTGGGAAACCGGTCGGCTTTGGCGGTGATCCGGAACGTATTTATTTTTTCGTTTTCAAATTTCCCCCGGCCCTGTACCGCCACATCACTGATAGCCGACGGCAACGCTGTGAGTTCCGGATGCGAGCTCAGGAAGCGGGAGCGCCGGGACATCAATTCCACGATTCCCGGAATCTTGCTCTTGCGCCCAATCGTTTCTTTCAGGCTGTTTTGGAAATCTTCGAGGCTGTAAATTTTATTTTTATCATCATTGAAGGGCACCACGATCATCGATTGCAATTCTTTTGCCCGGGCTTCATAGGCAGCGTTGGAGAAATAATCGTCATTGATTTGCCGGATGTGCGCCAGATAAATTTTGCGGTTCAGCGGATCCTGCAGCAGCTTACTGATCAGTGGCTTGTACGGGTTGTCGGCGTGGAGCAGCGGGTCGAGGCGCTGGAGTTCGCGCAAATCGAGATCGCTTCCCTTGCCGGTATTTTTGAAACTCCCGAAACTCAGATTCAAATCCCAGTGAATCGGCTGAAAACGACCATGATTGTCCTCATACAAGTAATAATTGATGCTGTAATGGCCGCTGTAACTACTTAAATTAACCATCACATTATTCAGCGCAAGCATCCACAGGGCGCGATCCACATCCAAAACCTGGCCACATTGATCTGGTGTCTGGTTGAGCACTTTGGTCAAATGCCGGAGCTCCAGCCAGCCGCGATCGGACTTCATTTCAAAGTTGTTCAGATAACAATCCACATTTTCTTCATACTCCAGGGAGCCGTAGATGTTTTGTTTGCAATTTGTTGCGTCGTTTTCGACTTTGTAATCTACTCCGGCCTTGAACAAGGGGTTGTTTTCCGATCCGAAATGTTTGTTCAAAAACTGCCCGTCCACACTTTCCAGGTTTATGAACACGCCTGCATATTCATCGTTGACGAATAATTTGGTGTACGATGCCTGCGGGGATGGCATATAACTGGCGGCTATTTCATGAAAAAGCACTTCCCGGACCAAACTCGGGTCGCGCAATGCCGATGACAATTTTATGGAGGAATAGCCCTGGTGGTTTTGATCGGGTTTCACAAAATCCAGCTTTATCTGGAATGGGTTGCGTTTTACACCCATTTGGTACGAGTTGTTGCCACGAAAACGAACGCCTACGCTATCGTATCGGATCTGGTCGATCACAAGGGAGCCCAGCATCATGCCTTCTCCGTACAATCGCATCGAATCCAGTGCATCATTCCAGTTTTTAGCCGGAAGTGTTATTCGTATTTCACCTAGCGTCTTTTTCTCAAAAAACGGACGTACGGCCTGGCTATTTTGTGCAAATCCTGCCATTGGAAACAGGATGATCAAAAGGAATAGCAATTTTTTCATAAGAAACTGCTGAAGAGTTAGAGAATGTGTTGTTTTGGTTGCGGGTGCAATGATACAAAAAGGCACGCGAGTAAATACGCGGGCAAGGTCTATTTGCCCCATAAAAACCTGCTTATGGTGTAAAAAAAATGATCAGATGATATCTTCAAACTCAGCTATTAATCCGGCAGGGAAAGCGCGGTTATCAGCTTCAAGCCGATGAACATGCAACTGGTTCATCAGCTGCTGAATCGCCTCTGCCAAAGCCGGGTCTGCCCAATTACGGACTGATTCCAGGTTGGCTAACTGTTCGTTGGAACCAAGTTTTATTCCAATTTCATAGGCCTGGTTTTCAAATTTGACCGTAATCCGGTCGTCCATTTTGAACACAGTGATTTTAAGTTCCGGGTGTTCAATACCTCCAAGTATTCGCATTGCTCAGTTTATTTTATCCAATCATTGAGTATCCGGGCAGCATGTGCTTACGCCGGATTCGTTTCATGAAATATTTTGGATAATGATGCGCCTGCCGCCGCGCCAATCACCGTACCGCCGAGGCTGATCCAGACATCTCCCCATGCGCTGATGCCGTTTATCGCCATCCCAAACACGATCACCGGGTTGAAAACGGCAATCGTGAATCCGCTAAACGCATAAACTCCCGCAACGACGGCCAGCCCGACAGCCAAACCTCCGGTACTCTGCGTTCTTTCAGCCGGCCAGTTTGAAATACCCAGATAGATCATGGTGAGCAAAAATGTGCCGGTTGCTTCCGCAAATACTGCGGTGACCGGTTCATATTTTCGCAAAACCAAATCGGCATTCCCGCCGCTTCGGATCAAAAAAGCGGCTAAAAGCGCGGCAAGCAGCCCGCCGGCTATTTGCGCCAGAACATAATACGGGAAATCCCGGCGTTCCAATTTTCCCTGCATCAGTGTGGCGAGGGACACAACCGGGTTATATTGCGCCCCCGACAAATACCCGCCAACATACCAAAGTGCTGCCAACGTACTTCCATAGGCCAGGGGTGGAAGTTCGCCGGCATTGTTCCGGTGTACCAGCGTTATCAGCATTACCAGAACGAAAGTTCCAATTCCTTCCATCAGGAATTTTTTCATAGCCCCTTATTTTTGCCGTTTGTAACAATTTGCTCACCGCCAAAAATATTGAAAATCTGTATGCGCCATCTTTTCATTTTTTTGTCCTTGCTTTTTAGTTGTATGACAAGTACCGCTCAAATACCAAAACAATTGCTCAGCCCGGAACTCCTGTGGAAGGTTGGCCGGGTCTCGCTGGAATGTATTTCCCCAAACGGGAAAACCGCTGTGTACGCCGTGCAGCGCTACAATACCGGGGCAAATTCCGGAACCCGCGCCTTATACCTATTGAACCTGGAAACCCTGGAATCCCGGGTACTCACCGACCTGAATGGCAATGCCTCCGACGCGGCTTTTCACCCTTCCGGCGACCGGATCGGCTTTATTCGCGACGGGAAAATGTGCGAGATCGGGCTCAATGATTCGTCCATCCGGCTGGTTTCCGATCTTGAAATCAATGGATTCAAATACGCGCCCGACGGCGAGCACGTCCTTTTTGCCCGGGATGTCGAGTTTGATCAAAAACCTGTCGACCGTTATCCGGATTTACCACAAGCGACCGGACGGATCAGCGACGGACTGTTTTACCGCCACTGGAAATCGTGGCACGACTACAAATACAGCAATATTTTTTATGTAAAATATCAGGAAGGCAAATTTTACGGCAGTCCGGTAAATATCATAAACGAACCCTACGATTGCCCGCTGCGCCCCATGGGCGGGATGGAACAGGTGACCTGGAGCCCCGACAGCCGGTTCATCGTTTACACCTCCCGCAAACTGCGCGGAACAGCCGAAACACAAAGTACTAACGCCGACTTATACCTCTACGAATTAGCCTCCGGCAAAACACTGAACATCACGGAGGGGATGCCCGGCTACGATATCGACCCGGTTTTTTCGCCGGACGGACGTTATCTGGCCTGGACGAGCATGGAGCAGGCCGGCTACGAAGCAGACCGCACCCGCTTAATGCTGCTCGATACGCGAACCAATAACCGGGAGGAAATGCTGGCCGACTGGAAATATGAAATTAATCATCCGCAATGGGCCGGAGACGGCAAATCGCTGTACTTCCTGAGCTCGCAGGATTATACTTACCAGGTTTTTCAACTCACGCTTGCGGACCAAACCGTGAAACAACTCACAGATGGCCAACATGATTACACCGATGTAAAAGTTGCCGGCAAACAACTCGTCGCCAGCAAAGTTTCCATGACAACGCCGGCCGAGCTTTTTTCAATTGATCCGCTTTCTGGCAACGTACGGCAGTTGACCACCGTGACTGCCGATCCCTGGCAATCCGTCAAACAGTCCAAAGTAGAGCGCCGCGCGGTAAAAACGGTGGATGGCAAATCCATGAACGTATGGGTGGTGCTGCCCCCCGATTTTGATCCGTCCATGAAATACCCGGCTTTGTTGTACTGCCAGGGCGGCCCGCAAGGGGCCTTAAGCCAGTTTTTTTCCTACCGCTGGAATTTGCAGCTGATGGCGGCGCAAGGCTATGTGGTTATCGCGCCTTGCCGCAGAGGTATGCCGGGTGGGCCCGACGGGCAGGACTGGAATGCTTCGATCAGCAAAGATTGGGGCGGCCTGGCCATGCAGGACCTACTGGCTGCCACCGATGCCATGGCAAAAGAACCATTTGTCGATGCGGGGCGCATGGGGGCGGTAGGCGCAAGTTTTGGCGGCTATTCTGTTTACTGGCTTGCCGGCAACCACAACAAACGTTTCAAAACATTCATTGCACACTGCGGCATGTTCAATACCGTGAGTTGGTATGGTACAACCGAAGAAATGTGGTTTGCCAACTACGACCTTGGCGGCCCGTATTGGGAATCGCCGGGAAGCGACGCATGGACCAAATTCAGCCCGCACCAATACGTTCAAAACTGGGACACCCCAATTTTGGTCATGCACAACGAACTTGATTTTCGGGTGCCGTTTTCGGAAGGTATGCAGGCATTCCAGGCTGCCCAACTTCGCGGCATTCCGTCGCGTATGGTTAGTTTCCCCGACGAGGGCCATTGGATGTCCAAGCCCCAAAACAGCCTGCTGTGGCAGCGGGAGTTTTTCGGTTGGCTGGACCAGCATTTGAAACCGTGAATTGAGTTACGAATTTGGATTTACGAATTACGATTTGTACACCTTCCCTGGGAGGGCAACCATGCATTTGCAATCCAATGGGCCTAAAAGCGCAAAGGTTTCTACCTTCGGAAAGTTGAATCAATCGTAATTCGTAAATCTAAAATCGTAAATGAAAAAGCCCTCACCCAGCATTACGCGGATAGAGGGCAATCCCAAAAACCGATTACCTCGTTATGCGGACGGGTATTTTTTCGAAAATACCCGGGCAAGTTGCAATTGTAAAAACCTGTATTGCAGTCAGGTTTTGTTGAAAATTTGAAATGGGGGAAATTGAACTGGCCGTCATTTAGGGTGGATTACCCGGGGGATTCAATAACGACGGGCACAAAAGTAGGTTTTAATAAACAGGGGCGGATACCCGTCGAACGGTATTTATCAAATTAAACACTACAAAATGTTTTATTTCTAAAATTCTATCCAGGGGATAGCCCGGACAATTTTACCCCTAACTAATTGACTTTGATTTGATTGTTGAGTGCTGTGAAGCGCGTAGTCATGGATTCATGCTGCTCTTCAAAATACCGGATTTGCTTTTCCTCATTGGCAAGCAAGGCATCCAAATCAGCAAAATTGTCGTTGATCCGGCTTTTAATGACCCGTACATAGGCGGTAAGTTTGTCGTGCAGCGTTTCTTCCATGCGGGCTCGTCCTTGTTCAATTTCTTCAAAAAAACGCCGGACAATCTTGCGGCGTTGCAGGCCGGCTGTTATTCCGGCAAAGAGTAGGCCGATCCCGGTAAGCACCCCGCCGGTAATGTCAAAAACAGCCGCTTTTGTCACGCCTGCGAGGATAAGCCCGATGACTGCCATACCACTGCCAGCGGCTATATTTGGTGAGATGGTGGTATTTTCCGGAAAAAGTTTGGAATCGGTAAAACTTTCAGAGCGCGACATAAAGCGGCCGAACGCTTCCTGCAGGTCGCGGAGCACGGCAGCGCGCTTATCCGAAATGTCTTCAAAAATGTAGGAATCACTTTTGACTATCGTTGTCGTACTGGCTTTGATCTTCAGATCGATCATTTTGGCCATTTGTTGAATACTGTCGGCCAGGTCGACGACGCCATCGCTGAGTTTGGCGCGCAATTCGGCATTCAGGTTCGTTTCCAGCTTCTTCGCCAGATCGTCCAGCCAGTCTTTGATCGAAGCCTGTTTGCTGAAAATGCCCATGATCGAGCGGCGGAGCATGGTTGGGAAGGATAACCCGGTGTCGAGTTCCCGGCCGGTCTGTTTGGTGATCCGGTCGTACCCATTCAGCAGGTTTTCAATCAACACTGTGCTTTGGTGGTTCGATTTAGCCTCTTGATGGTCAAGCGTTTCCTGGACATCAAGCCGGAAGGCGCGGTCGGCTTGAAATTGCTGATGGCGGGTATCCAGGCCTTCCCGAATACGCGTTAAAATGCCAAAAGATGTTGCCAGGTTATTTTGAAGTTTCATAGCGGCTCCGCGCCCTCCGGTTACATGCGTTCGGATATAGTCGCGCATAGCGGAAAATCCACTTGCATCAAACTGCCCTTCCAGTTCGGCTTTGGCGCTGGTTGCAAAAATAACCGGGTCGGGCATGCCTTTTTTTTGTGCAAAATCATACAACCCGCGAGTATTTACAGCGAGATCGTCCGCACTGAGGAGGTCTTTTTGTTGCAAAACAAAAACAATCTTTTTGTGCCAGTCGCTATGGATAAACTCAAAAAAATCCCAGGCCGATTGCCGGTAGGGATTTTTGGCCTCGAATACAAAAATCACCAGGTCGCTGGCGGGAATAAACCCTTCGGTGATTTCCTGGTGTCGCTCAACGATAGAATTGGTACCCGGTGTATCAACAATGGCTATGTCCCGCAAAATATCCACCGGAAGAAATATCTTTTTCAGGTATGGATTCACAACAACTGTCTCCTCCTCTTCGCCATAAAGAATCTGTTGGATGGTATCGGTCATGGGCTGAGGAGCAACCGCGCAAATTTCGCGGCCCGCTTCAAGCAGCGCATTTACAAAACTGCTCTTACCTGCTTTTACCTCACCGACGATGACAAACATGTAAGGTTCCGTCATCCGGTTGCGCAATTCCCCGACGGTTACGGCAAGTTCCTGGTGGCCAATTTCCTGGGTAAGCTTGTGCAAATCCTTAACGGCGTCTTCCACCTGGACGCGCAGGGCCTGGGTATGTTGATTCAGCATCATACTGTTTGGGACGTGAATTTTTTGGGAGGTTTCAAATTAATCTGGTGAAAAACAAGCCTGAAGTATCAATCCGGATTGTTTCCCACAACAAAAAAGTAAATCAAGGGCTGAAAGATCGGGCAAAAAACCGTGTCGCTCCAAAAAAACCTGCGAGTAGGCTTTCGGCAAAAACCAATCGGGCAGGGTAGCAGCTTTGGGCGTAATTTGATTCCGCCAGTCGGTAAGCGGCGTTTGTACCTGTTCAAAATATTGCGTTGTTTGCCGTGGCGCAGGGGGAGCGTCAAGCCACTTCAGGATAAAATGCAGTATCTCCAGATTGAAATCAAAGAGAAAGGGATAGCGTTTTTCGTAAAAACCTGCCAGCCGGTCTTCAAGGTGTTCAAAAAACGGCGCATTGCCGTACGCGGCGGCGATACTCCGCCAGTGTTGCTTTTGCCAGGGTTCGCTGTATGAAATCCGGACATCGCGGATGGGCGTTTGCTGGTGTTTCCCTTTTTCAAGCGGGATGCTCAGGCGTTGGAGGCCATTGGGCCCGGCAATGTGGCAGCGATTTCGGTAACTGCCCTTTTGGTAATGCTCGCAGCATTCCAGCCATAACGTATCGCTGTGCCAGGCAATTGCCAGCCAGGAAACCGGCGGCCAGTATGGAAGTTCAAGCAACGATTGCACGTACCTTAAATCCTTGTTTTTTCAATAAACGGAGCATGCCTTTTTGACCGGCCAGGTGTCCGGCGCCGACGGCGCAAAACAAACTGTTCTGCCGGGCCATTTCGGCAAAACGCCGGGCCATTATTTTGTTGCGATCAAACAGTAGGGCTTTTCGCATTCCTTTTGCATCTTTTTTGGCGGCCTGATACAGTTTGGCCAGATCGCCGGCACCGTACCACTTTAGCATTTTTTTCAGGCGTCGCTTTTGCCGGGTGTAATTTTTTAAAAGCCAGGTCAGGCTTTTTACGTGTTGTTTAAACGGGATTTCCCGAAGGGTTTGCAACTGCTCGCCAAATGTTTCCACCCCGGTAATTTTTTTCCCGAGTGCCTGGGCGTATTCCCAGAGTGTTTCATCCAGAGAGTGTTCTGCGCCATCGGCCATCAGGGTATTGGTAAGCGTAAGACTGACCGTCATGGGATGCATCATCCGTAGTTTTTCGGCAGGAATACCCAACTTTTTTCGGGCATAAAACTCCAGGTTTTTCCAGGCGCCCGGCTTTAGTAGTTTGTCCAGCGATTCATCTTCAGGCAATTGCATTATAGCCGCCATGGCCATATGATCTGTTTCGGAAAAATCGAATTCCGAAGCAAAGGTGTCGCATTCTTTCAGGCGGTTTTTTGCCGTTTCGAGCCAGGCAAAAGCGCGGAGGTCCCGTACGTGCATTGTTCCGAAAAGGTAGGAAACAGGCCCGCCGTTTTTTGGTGCCAATTGCCAGAGCAGTGCGTTTTTCATGTAAGATAAATAAATGGTATCCCGGGTTATCGATTGAGCAAACTGCAAGGTATTTCTTCCCAGTGCCCGGCATCGTATCTCCACCGGTCCACATTCAGGATAAGCAATCCGGTCGAATCCGGGCGGTGCATGCAATTGCAAAGATAACGCGCAAGTTGCTGATGGGTTCGCCGGGAATTATAAGCCGGCACGTGCAGTTCTGTCATTACCCAGTCGTCCAAAAGCAGTTTCCGGCCCTGATCGTAGGTGAGCGATTCCAAATTCAGACCGGTGTATCCGCATTCAATCGGCCGGTTTGCATAAAAACTGGCTTCGGTCTGGGTATTGCTGTACATTTTCCAGGAAAGCCCCTCATCCCATACATGGAAAATATTCAATGCCGGAAAAATCCAGGCCAGCGACAAGAGGGCGGCAGTGATAATCCGGGAGCGCCCCGATTCAATTTTATACCAGGCAGCAGTGATGCTGATTTTCGGATCAAACAGCAGCCAGACCATACCAGCCATTGCCAGGTTCCAGGGAATGACAATGGTATTCCATCCCAAACCTGTTGGGCTGAGTGCCACGATTATGAACAAATGGAAGCCCACGACCAGCCAGCGAAAAACCGGCCTGGCATGCGGCCAGAGCAGGCCCGGGGCAAAGCTAAATTCCAAGGCGGCCACTGCGTATCCCAAAACCGGGAACTGGCCAAGCGGCCTGGTCCAAACGAATGCTTCGCAAAACCAGGGAAAATTGTCCACCGCAAAAAACGGGGTCAATTTGTTAATTCCGCCCCAGGCATAAACTGCCGCCAAAATCAACCGCACCCCCCCAATGGTAAACCCCGGCTGATCATTGCCGGCTGTAACCAGGCCCAGCGAAAGCAAATAAAAATAGAGCCAGGGCTGAAGCCGGTTCATATCCTGCAGCACCAGCGCCAACAACAAGGTGATTAACCCCGCCCGGGCCGTTTGTTTTTTTGGAAAAACGAGCACAATGCCAATAAATACGAGCAGAAGGACGATCAGTACTCCATTTGAGTACAAGTGCTCAGGTATTATCCCGGGGAACAAGGGTACAAGCGGAACGCTCCGGCGCGCGTCCGGAAACCACAACGGCCACGCAAGAGCAATGTGCGCCAACAAAGCCAGTGCAATCAATTGAACGATCTGCCGGATGTACCGCTTCTCCATAGTTTTTAGTTGATCCGCCGGACCAGCAGGGGTTGTTGCAGCAAACCGTATCGATCCATTGCATTGGTATAGTTTTGGGCTTTCTGATTGGCCGTCGATTCGTTCAGACTTATCGGTCCCACCCGCAGCATGTATCCGACGCCTTCGCCAATACATTTTTTTGCAAACACCTCACATTCAATGCCTTTTTCTTGTAAGGCACTGGCCCGCTCATCGGCAAAAACCTTATTTAGAAAAGTGTTGTCCAGCACAATCCAACCCCGCTGGCTGAGATGGGAGGGGCAGTCGCTTTCGGAGACTTCGCTGCTACCGGAAAGATCAATCGTGGGAATATCATCCTCCTCGCCCGATAAATTAATGGTTTGGATTTCCGGTTCGGTGTAAACAGGTTCCGGATCCTGTTTGGGTATAGCCCTGGGATCGCGTTCCGGAGCATCGCCTTCATACAAATAGCCATATTGATCTTCCGGGTTTCCGCCCGAAAGATCGACTACGTCGCCGACATAGTCTTCCCGGATCGTCAGCGCCTGGTACGCCAGCGGGGCAATGGTCAGCAAAGCGATGGCAAACACCCATTTTTGGACGCTTTGGCCGCGCATGTACCGGTCAAAAGTCCTGTTGCTTGGCCCCAACGGTTTACTGAATGCCTTCCAAACCGGGTCGAGGAGCAGATAGCGCACTGGCCTGGATACTTTGTTCCATTGCTGTTTGAATTCTTCGGGCAAGGCCGGTTTGTACTGCGACAATGAACTGACATTGTGGGCCATGGTCTGAAAAGCCTGGGTACGGGTAACCCACTGGACCATTTTTCGGTCTTTTCCAAAAATTCCTAACCGCGAAGGCGCATTTATTACGCGAACTTCCCCGCGTTCAGGTACGAGTGCCAGGCCGAATCCGTTGTATACGCACTGGCTTTTTAATTCCAGAAAATAAGGATCAGTAACTGCGGGAAACACATCGGCAGCCAGCGCAATCCACTGTTCGTGGGCAAAATATTGTTTAAACTGCTCAATGGCATAGATATAGCGGTATTTTCGCCAACCCTGCATGGATAGATACCAGCCTAAAAAACCTACCATCCCCATTCCCAATACAAACCCAAGGTTTCCCGCCCACTGTAAAGCGGCCAACCAGGGCAGGTAAAAAATATATGCAATTGCATAGGCAATGGCTGCCGTCATCGCTCCAAAAGCCAAACAATCCCAGGTGAAATACAGTACGTTAAGCGTGAATTTTACCTCGGCAGCCTTATCTGCAGACGTCGCCTCATAGGTACAGGTAAAGATGCTGCCGTCCGATTTCCGGAAGGAAACCATGCCATCGGCGATAATGCCGCCTGTGCCTATTTTATCCAATTCGGTCTGGACCGATTCCGGTTGGTATTCATACCGGAATTTGTAGAACTCTTTTAAAAATGGCAGAAATGCCCGTTTAATCTCGTTTTCAGACAACATTCAGGAATGTGTATTGGCTTGCGTTGAACAAAAGTCGATGATTTTAACGATTTCACTAAATTGTTGTTTATCTCGCTAACGATTACCAATTTAAACGCACTTTGCTTCTGGAACACCAAAAATTTGACATCATTCTGGCAGGCGCCGGCCTATCGGGCTTAAGCCTGGCTGTTGAAATGGCGCGACGCCCGGGCTTTCGGCAAAAAAAAATTTTACTGCTTGACCGGGACAGAAAGCAAAAAAATGACCGGACGTGGTGCTTTTGGGCCACAGAAGCCGATCATTTGCCCCCGGTAGTGTTCCGATCCTGGGAACACTGCCGCTTTTATGCGCCTGGTTTTGAAAAAAACATGCGGATTGCGCCTTTTCGCTACCACATGGTCCGGGGTATTGATTTTTACAACTGGGTTTTTGACCAACTGGACCGCCACCCGAATATCACCCGGATAAACACGAATATTTCAGCGATTGACGCGCACCAGGGCGTGGTTTTCTCGGAGGCCGGCGCGTTTTCTGCCCAATTAATTTTTAATTCGGCCTTCACGCATACGCCGATTATGCCAAGGCCGTCGGAGGTTTATCCGCAAGTTCCGTTTTCTGATGATCGCCTGGTAGAAAAAAACAAAAGCCGCCTGGAGGTGGAGTACGGCCCATTGGTACGTTTGCTTCAACACTTCAAAGGGTGGGTGGTAAAAGCACCTCCCGGCACCTTCGACGCCGGCGCGATGACGTTCATGGACTTTCGTATTCCGCAGCATGGCGAAACGCGGTTTGTATACGTCCTGCCCTTATCAGACGCCGAGGCGCTGGTTGAATTTACGGTTTTTTCGCCGGCACTGCTGGCACTTGAAATTTATGATGATGTGTTGCGCAATTATTTGTCTGAATTTCTTGGACTTAAATCCTATTCAGTTCAGGATGAAGAATTTGGCGTCATTCCAATGACCAACTTTCCATTCCCATCCGGTCAGGATGGTCGCGTTATCAATATCGGTACGGCGGGCGGGTTTGTTAAAGCCTCAAGTGGGTATGCTTTTAAACGCACCCTGCAAAAAATTGAGCGGTTTGTGGACTCGTGGGAACACACCGGCCAACCGGACCCCGAGCTGCTTGTGTCTCCGTGGTCATTCCGCGCGTTCGACAGCATTTTTTTACAGGTGTTGCAAAGCCAGAATGAATTGGGTGCTGAAATTTTTACCAGTCTTTTCAAAAAATTGCCCCCTGCACTGGTGCTGCGTTTTTTGGACGAGCAGTCTACTTTTGCCGAAAACCTGCGCCTGGTAAGCGCGCCACCCCCCGGCCCTTTCCTCCGCGCCCTTGTTCAACAAATGCCGATGCTCTTCCGCCTTTGATCGTTATGCCCGAGAAAAAGAAAAATAAAACTTGCCTGCGCGTGGGGATTACCGGAGGCATCGGAAGCGGTAAAACTACTGTTTGCCGGATTTTTGCTGCGCTTGGTGTTCCGGTTTACGACGCCGACTATTGGGCTAAATGGTTGATTACGAACGATCCGGAGGTGAAATTGGCCATTGAAGCCCTGGTCGGGCCGGAAGCCTATCTTGCTGATGGTTCCTACAACCGGACACTGGTTGCATCAGTTGTTTTTCACGATAAGGATAAACTTGCCGCGCTGAATGCGATCGTGCATCCGGCAGTTGAACGGCACAGCGCGGCCTGGCATGACCGGTATGCAGCGTTGGGTAAAGCCTATACACTAAAAGAAGCCGCCCTAATGGTGGAAAGCGGGAGTCATCGGCATCTTGATTTCCTGATTGTAGTCACAGCCCCCGAAGCCTTGCGCATCCGGCGGGTAATGGAACGCGACCATCTGCCGGAAACAGCAGTCCGCGACAGGCTGAAAAACCAGCTGCCGGAAGCCGAAAAGGCAGCTTTGGCCGACTTTCGGATCAACAATGATGGCACACAACTGTTGATCCCCCAGGTATGGGCCATACACCAAATCTTAACAGTTCGTGCCCGGCTGGATAATTGAAAAATATTTTGGAAAACAGGCTTAATAAGCACTACCTTTGCCCCCCGATTTGATAAAACAATTATTTTAGTAAGCGAAGTCATGAAAAAAGACATTCATCCGAATAACTACCGCACCGTCGTGTTCAAAGATATTTCTACCGACGAAGGCTTTTTGGGTCGTTCCTGTATTGATTCGAAAGAAACGATCACCTGGGAAGACGGCAATGAATACCCCCTGGTGAAAATGGAAATCTCCTCGTTCAGCCATCCGTTTTTCACTGGTAAAATGAAATTTGTGGATACTGCAGGCCGTATTGATAAATTCAACAAGAAATTCGCCAATACCAAGTTTGCGAAATAAGAAAGCCTGTTCTCACAGAATTTCATGAAAAAAGTCCCCGTGACAGATGTGCATCGGGACTTTTTTTATTGCCTATTTTTGCCAATGCCAGCCAGCACGTATTGCCGATGACAAACCTGATTCTTTTCGATTCTGAAGCCCGCAAGCACCTGTTGCCGCTCACGGCTACCCGGCCAATGGGCGAGTTGCGTTTGGGTATTTTAACATTGCGGGAAAAATGGGAGCGGCATATGCGCGCGTCGGTTTCATACATCACGCAGGAGTATTTGCATGAAAAATATCCGATTCGTGTTGAAGCAGAAAACCTGGTAATTAACAGCGGCATTTTGCCCAACGCCGCGCTCTGCCAACGGATATTCAAGATGGGGATGAACGAAGCGCTCCTGTTTCAGGGCGAATTGGTGGCGGCCCGGCTTGACGAGGGGCAGTTCGAAGCATTGATCGAAGACGATGGCGCCCACGAGCTGGAAGGCGCAGAAATCGACAGTACCATCCCTCTGGTACAGGTGCGCAGGCTTTGGGACCTGTTTATGCTCAATGGCGATGCAATTGCAGCTGATTTTGAGTTGCTTACCAAAAACAAAATATCAAAAGCAATATCCCCCAGCAATCAAATTCTGGGCCCTAACCCGGTCTTTCTTGAAGAAGGGGTAAAAATGGAATGTTGCACGATCAACACAACGCATGGGCCGGTTTATATCGGCAAACATGCTGAAGTCATGGAAGGCAGCATACTGCGCGGCCCGGTGGCTATAGGAGAAAATGCAGTGATAAAGATGGGAACTCGGGTGTATGGCCCAACCACCATCGGCCCGAATTGCAAGGTTGGCGGTGAAATTTCCCGTTCAAACCTGTTGGCCAATTCCAACAAAGGCCATGAAGGCTACCTGGGCGATGCCGTACTCGGCGAATGGTGCAACATTGGCGCCGATACCAACAATTCCAATCTGAAGAACAACTACAGCGAGGTAAAACTCTGGGATTATTTCGCCGAGCGTTTTGTCCCAACCGGCCTTCAATTTTGTGGCCTCATCATGGGAGACCATGCCAAATGCGGCATCAATACGATGTTTAATACCGGTACCGTCGTTGGGGTGTTTGCCAATATTTTCGGCGCCGGGTATCCGCGCAATTTTATACCTGATTTTTCCTGGGGCGGCGCCGATGCCGGGTACCGGACTTACCGTTTTTCAGATGCCTGCGATACGGCGGCTCGTGTGTTGGAACGTCGAAACCAGGTCTTTAACGAACTGGATAAAGCAATTCTGTACCACATCTACGACCAAACTGCCAAATTCCGCTCCTGGGAAAAATAAACGACTACGCGTGTCAGACTCCGTTTCAAAATACGACCAGCGCGGCGTTTCCGCTTCAAAAGACGAAGTGCACGCCGCGATCAAACACCTGGATAAGGGCCTGTACCCCAATGCTTTTTGCAAAATATTGCCGGATATAGCAGCCGGCGATCCGGCTTTTTGTAACCTCCTGCACGCCGATACCGCCGGCACGAAAACCAGCCTGGCTTACTTATATTGGAAAGAAACAGGCGACTTGTCGGTTTGGTCTGGTGTTGCACAAGACGCCATTGTCATGAACCTCGACGACATGGCTTGTGTCGGTTGCACCGATGACATTATGCTGTCGAGTACCATCGGACGTAATAAAACCCTGATTCCCGGCGAGGTTATTTCAGCAGTCATTCGGGGCACATCCGATTTTATTGAAACCATGCGCCGACACGGTGTTGACCTGCACCTCGCTGGCGGAGAAACTGCCGATGTGGGCGATATCGTGCGTACCATCGATGTTGGTTTCACGGCTTTTGCCCGTATGAAACGCGAACAGGTACTGGTCAATCGCATTCAACCCGGCGACGTCGTTGTCGGCCTGGCATCATTCGGCCAAGCTGTTTACGAAACAACTTACAACGGCGGCATGGGCAGCAATGGCCTGACTGCAGCCCGCCACGATGTGTTTGCAAATTCGTACG
Organism: Lewinellaceae bacterium; assembly: GCA_016716135.1. GTDB lineage: Bacteria > Bacteroidota > Bacteroidia > Chitinophagales > Saprospiraceae > M3007. The sequence goes on from JADJWX010000010.1 coordinate 152,516, forward strand.
CCGAACGTTTCCCGGAAAGTTTCGACCCGGGCATTCCCTCCGATCTGGTTTATACCGGCACACATTTGCTCACCGAGACCATTCAGGTTGACGATCAGGCAATACCCATCGGCAAGTTGGTCCTTTCTCCAACGCGAACTTATTTGCCGGTGTTGAAAGCAATTTTTTCAACATATCGGGACCAATTGCACGGCGTGATCCACTGTACCGGCGGCGGCCAAACCAAGGTGCTGAAGTTTATCGATAATGCGCATGTTGTCAAAGACAATCTGTTTCCATTGCCGCCGTTGTTTCAATTGATTCGGGAAAGCAGCGGAACCGGCTGGCGGGAAATGTATCAGGTATTTAACATGGGCCATCGCATGGAATTGTACCTGCCTGCCGAAATTGCACCGGAAATTATTGCAATTGCTTCCGAATTCGGGATTGCCGCGCAAATTATTGGGAGGGTTGAAACGGCGAAAAAGCCTGAAGTGACCGTTCAAAGTCCTTTCGGCACATTTCATTACGAAGGTTAAAAAAGCAACAGATACTATGAAATCAGCCTTTTATTTGTCCGTCGTCACAGCTTTGTGCTTCGCATTTTCGGCCTGTAAAAAAGATCCTGCCGGCCAAATAAAAGCTTTGGAGGCGGCTTATGCCTCGAGCAATTCAGACGCCGCTGCCGACTCGCTTGTTTGGGCTTATAAAGACGCAGTAAAGGCGCATCCGGAAAAAACGGCCGAAAACCTGCGCTATCTTACCAACGCTGCTTCTATAATTTTCAAGCACCAAAAAAATGCACTTGGTGCGGTCCAAACGCTTAACGAGGGGTTGAAAAAATATAGCCAGGACCAAAACCTGACCGACCCAATCGGATTGCTTGCCCAGATTTTTTATGCCTACCAGTTTAAAACCACCCCAGATCTGTCACGCTACCCGGATGATATTGACCTGATGCGCGAAAACCTGGAAAAAAACACCATGTGGCTGGATTCCAGTTTAGCCCGTATCGACAAGGAATTAGGCGGGGCAGCTGTCCTGGACAAAGCTAAAGCAGAACCTTTCCTCCAAATTTCCGAATCCTATGCCATGGTCCTGGAGGGCAAGGATACCAACCGGCAAGTCAATATCCTGATGAAGGCTGCGGGATTGGCTAAAGCTGTTGGGGCGCCCAACAGGGCACTCCGATTGTATTACAATGTTGCTGAAAAATTGCCGGAGCACCCGAAAGCGCCTACCGCTTTGTTTATGACTGCATTTATTTATGAAAATGATGTGAAGGATTTGGAAAAAGCCAAGTCGACGTATGAACTCTTTTTGGAACGTTACCCGAACGATCCCGATTATGTGGATGATGCTACCCAGGCATTAAAGTTTTTGGGAATGCCTCCAGAAGAAATAATCAAACAGTTTGAGCAAAAAACACAATAAATCCCGGCTTTGATGCCATTTTCAACGGCATACCGCCAGTTTATACACACGATCCGGCCAAACAGCCGGCTCCGCCTGGCGCCTACGCCCTCCGGATTTCTTCACCTTGGCAATGCCCGCAATTTTATCCTGACCTGGCTGGCAGCGCGTTACCAACCCGGCGCCAGGTTGTTGTTGCGTATCGATGATCTCGATGCCGACCGGAAGCGGCCTGAATATGTGCAGGATATTTTTGATACCCTGGCGTGGCTGGGGCTCGATTGGGATGAGGGACCGCGCGCGGCAGACGACTTCGAAAAAAACTGGTCGCAACAGCTGCGCATGCCCCTGTATTTCAGCTTGTTGGAAGAACTGCGCGACCGCGACTTGCTATTTGCCTGCGCCAAATCGCGCCGTGAGTTGGCTCCCTTTGAGGGAAATTATCCGATTGAATTTCGCGATCAGGGCATTGCACTCGATAGTCCGGATGTTGCCTGGCGGATTAAAACGCCGCGTGCAGAAACAGAAATTCCACAGGATTTTGTGGTAAAACGCCGCGATGGAGTTCCGGCTTACCAGGTCGCCAGTCTGGCCGATGACCTGTATTTCGGGATAACGGACATTATTCGCGGTGAGGATTTGGCGGCGTCAACTGCTGCGCAGCAGTTTTTGGCAAAATGCCTTGGCCGGGAACAATTTACCGCCATCAATTTTTTGCACCACCCGCTTTTGCTGGATCAAACAGGCGCCAAGCTCTCCAAATCAGCCGGCGCGGCAGCCATTAAAACCCATCGGCGGGATTCGACGCCTGCTCAGATTTATCAGGAACTGGCACGCTGGCTGGGTGTGCCCGCAAACGGAGTACATTCAGCCGACGATCTGTTGGCTGTGTTGCACGAAACAGCCTAAGTTTGGCCCGTTTTATTGCCTTTCCGGGCAGGGTATGCCGTCGTCAACTTTTCCATTGCAGTCGTTATCCAGCTTGTCGCAGATTTCGGGGGCTCCGGGATGAACGGCGGGGTTGGTGTCGTCGCAGTCCTCAAAACTGAAATACCCGTCGTGGTCATTGTCTTTGTAAAAATACTTTTTTGCAAGGAGGAAGGCCGAGGCTCCGATCTTGTCGCCAATTAGCCGGCCCGGCATATCATCAAACGGCGGGTTGGTACCTGCCCAAATGCGCGACAAACTGGCCTGGTCGGCGGCATCCCGGTAAGTTGCCCATTGCAATGAAACGTCGACGCCGGGCCCTTTTTCCAGATTCAGGAAATTGCTGTCGGCCTTGACGGAGAATTCGCCCAGGCCACCCGGGAAATATTCGTCGCCGGTTAACAAGGTGAGCACTTCCGCTGCCGAATGGGAAAAAGCGGAATGTTCGGAAATGTACCCGGCATAAGGCGGTGTAATGAATTCTTCGGATTGATAGGGGAACCAGTTTTCAGCCAGTATCCACCCGGCGCCTGCCGTTTGCGTGTTCGGATCAGTTACCGAAAACGGCCCTTTCCAGGCGTAAAATTTGATTTTGCCGACATTTTCCTTGCGGTCACCCGCCAACGGATCGCCTTTTTTTACCAATTCTATTTTCCCGGGAATGAGCGGGATGCCGGCAGGGTTGTATGACGGTGATTTATGATCGGAACTTTGGCCCAGGCCAGCCAGGTAGCGGAGCGCTGAAATGGGGCGAATGCCATTGTGCCATCGCTTTATCCCCCAAGTTGTTACCGCAGCATCGTGCAGGGCGCCGGCAAGTGCGAAATACGATTTGACATCCCATTCAAGGTCGGTCATCAGGCGGCCTTTTCCGTTAAATTTTTTTACCAAACCGGGTTGATCGTTTACGTAGTTCAGCAGGGCAAACCAATGCCCCGCAACCGTTTCCTTATCTGGCCCTTCGGCCCAAAATTCTGCCGCAACGCGGGTAAAGTCGCCTCGTGGCACAAGTTGGGGCGCATACGGTTGCCCGGTGCGCGGGTTGATTTTGTGACCGGAACCTGCGTCGCGTCCGGTTTCCTGATTGTAAAAATCGCGTAGTTCAACCAGGTTTTTCGGATAATACAGGATGTTGCCGGTGCTGCCGGGGGAAATATCCCAGAGCACCCCGTCGGTGGGGTCAAGCAGGCCGGACCACGCTGCTACGAGGGCAAAATTCCACGCATAATCGGACGAAGCCTGGTTGTTATCATTCATTTCCAAACGCGGCAGCTGTCCGGCGCCGGGATCGTGATATACCCAATATTCCTGCCCGTCGCGTTGATAAATATTGCGATCCTTTTTGTGCAAGGCAAAAGGTTGCACCTTTCCCCAATCCGGGCAGACGAATGCCTGCAATGTCGTAACAGGACGGCCACCGGGGTCAACGGCGCCGTCATATTCGATTAACGGTTTTCCCCCGCATTTGCATTCCAGCATCCGGTGACCATCCTGATCAATGGGGACCGTCAGTTTGAGCGGTTGCCAACTGTTCGGATCAACGAGTGCCGGGGCGCCGGGCACAGCGACCTGCAGGGGTGGATTTACAGATTCGTACGATTTGCTCCGGTAGTTGCCCTGTTCGTTCGCTCCGTCTTGTTGGCCCATTTGGAGGATGCATTGCGCCAGGTAGTTGCCAAGGGCAGCCGGCGAACCGGACTCGTAATCGAAGGAGTAGTCCCGAAAATTGTATCCGTGTTTTTTCATAATTTACCGGTGGCCGGGCAAGATCCTCCCGGATGGTTTGAAGGACAGCTTCATTCCACTCGCGTGCCAGGGAGTGTTGCGCAACAAGGAACTGCGAAAGGGATACGAAACAAAAAAGCGCGAGAAGTCGGGCTACTACCGGATTGTGCATATTGGATTGGCGTGATTACCTGGTGGAAGGAGGGACCGTTAAATACGGCACAAAGTTTTCGATTTTTTTCTAATCGTGGCAGAGCCGGACTGAATTTAAGGTTTTTACCTGCCTGTTATAGAAATGCACACTGCCAATAATTTTTTGGAAATAACACTCAAATTCATGTGAAATGTATTTCAGGTAATATGTTTTCCCCAACCGGATTTGTTGTTTAATGGAAAAGGCAGGCCGTTCGTCGGTAAGTCGTGTTAAGGTTTTTGCCCGGGCGCAACCTTTTTCTAATCGGAGTTTCTACTAAAGAAACACTTACTGAAAAAATAATACGGCTATGAAAACGATCCTTCTGTCTTGCATTTGCGCAGCGATGCTGCAAACACTTTCCGCTCAACAAGATTTTGCTTCTACAGACGGCATTCCATCCTTCGGTCCCGGGCTCGCGTCCACTTCGACGACCATCCTTTCCGAACCTGCAATTTCAACATACGGGTATACCATCAACGATGTGGCCATAATTTCCCTTGGCAAGGGTTTCCGGGAAGCTGTTAATCTTCAGGTACTGACACCCGGTACGGAAGTCTTGATTAACAAACAAATTCCCGCTGGGCAAAACCGGGTGAAAATCGATCTTGCCGGCATGGAAAACGGGACCTACACGATTCGGATAAACTTAAAGGATAAAACCTGGGTGCGGCAGGTAGTGAAGAAATAACGTATTCATTCTTCGGCTTCTTCAACCAATTCGAGCGGTAAGCGCTTGGAGGCTTTTGCGCCCAGCTCACGGATTTTTTCAGCCCGGCCTACCAGTGTATCGCCACGCCGGGCGCCATTGACCAGTTTGAGCATGGCATCATCGTAGGCACTTCGGGCGCCATCCAGCCGGGTACCGATGGCCCGTAAGTCTTCCACAAAATTTACGAATTTATCATAAAGCAAGCCGCTTTGCCGGGCAATCTCCAGCACCGAGCGGCTTTGCTTTTCCTGCTTCCACAGATGGGCAACCGTGCGCAGGGTAGCCAGCAAACTACTCGTGGTCACCAACACAATATTACGCTCCAACGCATCGGTGAATAGTTTGGGATCGGCTTGGGTAGCCACACTCAGGGCGCTTTCCAGGGGGATAAACAACAGCAGGTAATCCGGTGTGTTGATTTCGTACAGCATTTGATAATTTTTGGCGCTAAGCTCCTGCACATGGTTGCGGATGCTTCCGACATGCGCGCGCAAATGTTGTTCCTGCCGAGCCGGGTCATCTTCATTGTAATACCGCTCAAAAGCGGTAAGAGAAACTTTGGAGTCGACTACCAGATGTTTGTTTTCGGGAAGCTGAATAATGAAATCGGGCCGTTTGGCCGCACCGTCGGCATCCCGAAATGTGGTTTGGGTATGAAAATGGGCGCCTTTTTGCAAACCTGCCTTTTCAAGCAAGACTTCCAGTTGCATTTCACCCCAATCGCCTTGCACCTTGCTTTGCCCCTTGAGCGCAGCGGTCAGGTTGTGTGCATCGCGGCTGAGCTGATTGTTCAGCACTACAAGTTGTTCAATTTCTTTTTTAAGGCTGGATTTTTCCCGGGTTTCCTCCAGAAACTTGCGTTCGATGCTTTGTTCAAACTCTTGAATTTTTTCTTTTAAGGGGCTGAGCGTTCGCTGGAGTTGTTGGGCGTTTTGCTCGGTAAATCGCTGGGATTTTTCTTCCAGTAAGCGGTTGGCCAGGTTTTCAAATTCACTTTTGAAACGCTGGTCCAATTGCCGGGTTTCCTCCTGCTGACTTTGCAATTGCTCCCGGAGATGGTGGATGGTTTGGTCGCGCGCTGCCAATTGGGCGTGACTTTCACGAAGTAAATGCTCTTTTTCATCGATGCCGGCGCGCAGCATTTCGTTTTGCGCTAAAATGGTGTTGTACAAGTCTTTCGACACCGAAGAGCCGGGAACCTGCAGGGCAGGGCGGCGCAACAGGAATAAGGCGATCGAAACCAGGGCGATAGCCCCAAGCAATATCAGTACGGTTGTATCCATGTGCGGAGAATTTTTGGCTACATGGAAAACAAAGATAGCGTAATTTTAGACAGATTGTTTTGTTTTCCGAAAAATATCAAACAAATAAGTCGGAAAACTACCAGCTTCCACCGCCCCCCCCGCCGCTTCCGCCGCCACTGCTCCCGCCGCCGCCGCTACTGCTGGAGGAGGGGGAACTGCTGAACACCGACCCAATGGTATTCATTTCGGATGAAAATTGGCTGCCGAAAGAATCCATGCTAAAACGCCGTGGTCCAATGCTTTGACTATGCGATCGGTACCAGTTTGGTGGTTCGCTCAATAAACCGTCGAACATGCCCGTCCAGTGTTTTACTTCGCCAAAAGCAACCGCATAGGGGAGGGTTTTGTCAAAATACGCCGGATCGTCTTTGAGCAGCCGCTCAAGTACGGGTTTTTCGGCTTTGACCAAAAATCGGCGAAACCCTTCCAGCTTTTTGTAAATCTGATTACCGGCAACATTCCGCTGATTAAACCGGCGGGAAATGAGAAAAATCAGCCCGGCCGCACCAAGGCAAACCGCCCCGTCAATGACATTGCGATTCATAGCGCCCAATCCGAAAAATCCACACAAAACAGCGGCACCCCAGGCAAAATACCGGTTGAAACGCTGATCGGGTTCGTACCACTCCTGCGCTTTTATCCAGTTTTTCACCTCTGACCGAATCGAATTCAGGTGCACATAAAAACTGTTTTTCAAGTCATCCAACTCTACGGTGCTGCCGGTGCGGAACAGCGCTTCCAGGAAATGCCGTTCGAAAGGCTGCAACGCGCCGTCGGCAGTTTTTAGTTGAGTAAAGCGCACATCCTGGCTTTTAAACACCCAAAGCGCCGTTTTTTCTTCAACATCCATTTGAAGGTAACCGCGACTGGCCAGCAAGGGGATCAGCGCGAGTACATCATTGTTATCCACGCTGTGGTCGATAAAGCCGCCCGCTACAACAGGCGAGATATCAAGCGGGGGCTGGTACTCGGTCATAATGGCCTGGCGCTTGTTCCGGGAGTAAAAAAGCAGGCCCAGGATTGCGCTGAGCAGCCCCGCCGGCCACAACAGCACCCCGTGCAGTTGGTACCAAACATCCCAGGCATCGGGTTTCGGAAAAGCATCCCTGGGCAGCTTGACGGCGACCGTCACGGCCTCTCCGGGCTCGAACAGCCGGGTCGTTTCACCTCTCAACACCTGGCCGTCGCTGCCATTTTCCAGCCGGAAGGTGCCATCCTGCCCGATACTTCCCGGCGGGCCGGTGTACAGCCGGACGTCGTTATCCGTAAGTTGAAGTGTAGCCGGGAAGTGCAGTTCGAACCTGAATTTCTCGGTGAGCACCGGCCAGGAAATACCCAGCAGATCCCAGTAGAATTCCGTATGATCGTCAAAAAAATTGAGGCCGTTTTCCACCCGGTAACGGATCACGTATGATTGTTTTCCATTTACAAAAAGGTCGGGATCGCCAATTTTAAGGGTCAGTTCATTGCCCTGGCGTTCCCGGCTGAACGGCCAGTTTTCAACCTGGATGTCTTTGACAATCAGCTCCTGGTACTTGCCATTGACGGTGTTTGCCAGCGGTATTTTGCGAAAAATGCCGTGCCGTTCGGCGGTGAATTCCACGTTTATCGTTTCTTCAAATTGCAAGGCTCCATCCGGCAAAAAATCAACACGCACCAGATAGTCCCGGATCACAAAGTATTCGGCAAACAACGATTTGCTGGTCAGGAGTAGCAGGCAGGCTGCCAGCAGCAGACGTTTAGAAACGAACATCCACATTTTGCGTTTCGTTTTGTGGCACATCGAAATACTCCATTTTTTGAAAACCCAGCGGCCCGGCAAATAAATTATTCGGGAACGATTCAATTGCAGTGCTCAAATCACGTACGGTTGCGTTGTAATACCGGCGGGCGCGCTGAATGCTTTCTTCCAGGTTGGTCAGGGTTTCCTGCAACTGTAAAAACTCCTGGTTTGCCTTCAGATCGGGGTAGTTCTCCGCGAGTGCAAATACCGATTTTAGCGCCCCGGCCAGCGCCGCTTCACTGGCACCTTTTTCCGCCGGGGCCGCCGACATAGCCTGACTCCTGAGGTTAACGATCTTTTCCAGCGTACTGCTTTCGTAGGCGGTGTAGCCTTTTATGGTGTTGATCAGATTGGGGATCAGGTCATAGCGTTGTTTCAGAAAAATGTCGATGGTTTTGAAGGCTTCTTCCGCTTCGTTGCGCATCCGCACCAGGCGGTTGAAAATACTGATGCCATAGAAACCTATTAGGATTGCCAAACCGAGTAAAATATAGATAATCATTTGATTAGCATGTTTAGGTTAATGGTTGAAATCGAATTCTTGTGCTCAAATGTACTTCGAAAATTTGTACACGCTTTGGCCAATGGCTTTCTTTATATATTCGCTGCGCACAGGGCTAAAAGATTTAACTTTGACTTGTTCACTTTGCATTTAACTATTTTGCCTAAACCGAATAATTATGGATATCGCAACTACACCCAATGCGGTTCAGAATTTTATAAACGGCCGGTTCAAAACCTCAACTGCTGAAAAACTGGATGTTATCAGCCCGCTTACCGGAAGCACTATTTCGGCCGTCCCGCTTTCCACCGCCACCGATCTTGACGAAGCCGTAAAAGCCGCGAAAAATGCCTTCAAAACATGGTCGGCGCTCACTTTGAAAGAACGCACGCAGTATCTTTTTCGCTACCGGAATTTACTGATCCGCGATCGCGACGCGCTCACGGAACTCGTCCACCTGGAAAACGGAAAAACCCTGGATGAAGCCCGTGCAGAAGTGGATAAAAGTATCGAACTCTGTGAATTTGCCTGCTCCATGCCCCAGATGGTAAGCTACGAGGTGCAGGAGGTCAGCAAGGGCGTGGAGTGCCGGATCGAGCGCAAACCAATCGGGGTCGTGGCCTCCATCACCCCCTTCAACTTCCCGAATATGGTCCCAAACTGGACCATCCCCAACGCCCTCGTTTTGGGCAACTGCATGATCCTGAAACCCTCCGAAATTGTGCCGCTGAGCGCCATTCGCCTCGCTGAATTGCTGAAAGAAGCCGGTGTGCCCGACGGTGTTTTCAACGTTGTCAACGGCGGCAGGGAAATCGTCGAAGCCATCTGCGACCACCCGGATATCCAGGCTGTTTCCTTCGTCGGTTCCACCAAGGTGGCCAAAATTGTATACCAGCGCGCCACGGCTAACCTGAAACGTTGCCTTGCCCTGGGCGGGGCAAAGAACCACCTGATCGTCATGCCGGACGCCCAATTGGAAATGACCGCTTCCAATGTGGTTGCATCCATGTCGGGTTGTGCCGGCCAGCGCTGCATGGCCGCCGCGGTGATGATCGGCGTCGATCGCGTCCAACCCATTATCGACCGCATGTGTGAAGTGGCGCGCGCCATCCGGCCCGGGCACGAACTGGGTGCCGTGATCAGTGCCGAAGCTAAAAAGCGCATTGAAGCCTACATTACCGAGGCTGAACAAGCCGGCGCCAAGGTGCTGGTAGATGGCCGAAATGCTACGGTGCCCGACAAAGAGGGCGGTTTTTATGTTGGCCCGACTATCGTTGACTACGTTACGCCGGATATGCGGATTGCACAGGAGGAGGTTTTCGGACCGGTGATTTCCATTATCCGCGCCAAAAACCTGGACGAAGCCATTGCCATCGAAAATGCATCGCCCTACGGCAATGCCGCTTCGGTATTCACTGAAAATGGCGGTTTTGCCAAAGAAGTTATGGAGCGCGCCAGTGCCGGCATGATCGGCGTAAACATCGGGGTGCCGGTGCCGCGGGAGCCCTTCCCGTTCGGCGGTTGGAACGACTCGAAATTTGGCGTTTGCGACATTACCGGTAAAAGTTCAATCGAGTTTTGGACGCAAAACAAAAAGACCTCCGTCAAATGGAACCCCGAAGCCCACACCAACTGGATGAGCTAAATCTGAAGCAATATGAGCACCATGTTAATGGATAAAACTGCCGCTATTCAAACCAGCCTCGACCACACGCTGTTTTCCTGGTCCAAACAATCCGGCCTGAACCCGATCCATATCGAGCGGGCCGAGGGCGTATACCTGTACGACAGCGACGGCAAACGCTACCTCGATTTTTCCTCGCAATTGATGAATGTAAACATCGGCCATGGAAACCAGCGCATCACCGAGGCCGTACGGCGCCAGATGGAGCAGGTGAGCTACGTGTATCCGGGCATGGTCACCGATGTGCGCGGCGCCCTTGGCCAGAAACTGGCCGAAATAACCCCGGGCAATCTGACCAAAGCATTTTTTACGCTCGGCGGAGCGGAGGCCATCGAGAATGCCATCAAACTGGCGCGCTTGTACACTGGCCGGTACAAAATAATCGCCCATTACCGCTCCTATCACGGCGGTTCTTACGGCGCTATTTCCGTTAGCGGCGACCCACGGCGTTTTCCGATGGACAGCCAGCAGATGCCCAACATCATTCGCGTGGAAAATCCGTATTTCTACCGCTGTCCATGGAATACCCGGACACCGGAAGAATGCGGCGAAATGGCCCTGCGCAACCTGGAACAGGTGATCCTTTTTGAAAACCCGGACAGCATTGCAGCGATTTTATTTGAGGGAGAATCCGGCTCGTCCGGGTGCATCAAGTACCCGCCTTTTTACCTGAAAAAAGTAAAAGCACTTGCGGAGCAACACGGCATTCTCCTGATCGACGACGAGGTGATGAGCGGCTTCGGGCGCACCGGCAAATGGTTTGCCATCGAGCATCACGAGGTAACGCCCGATATCATGTGCATGGCCAAGGGCCTGACTTCGGGCTACGTGCCGCTTGGCGCCGTTATGGTTTCAGATACTATCGCCAAACATTTTGACGACCGCGTGATGGCTATTGGTCTGACCTATTCGGCACACGCAGTTGGTTGTGCAGCGGCTTTGGAAAATATCAAAATTATGGAAGAGGAGGGTATGGTTGAAAATGCCGCGAATATGGGGCGCTACCTGGAAACCCGGGTTGAAGAAATGAAAAAACGTCACCCGTCGATCGGCGATTTTCGCAATACCGGTTTACTTGGGTGTTTTGAATTGGTAAAAAACCGCAAGACGAAAGAACCCGTTACCCCCTGGAACGCCAAGGCCAACGAAATGGAAGTCACCAACAAAATGGCCGCTGCCGTCCGGGCCAACGGGATGTTCACTTTCGTGCGCTGGAACTGGATTTTCACCGCGCCGCCGCTTTGCGTAACCGAAGCACAAATCGACGAAGGCCTCGATATAATCAGCAAGGTAATCGCCATCGCGGATGAATACTGTGAATAAAATGCATCGTTCCAACGTTCAACCGCCCCTGGTAAACGACCTAAAGAAGCAATGACCAAAACGAATAACGAAATCGTCACCCTGCAGGAAGACCACGCCGACTCATCGCTCTACAGTGCCGACTTAGCGCCGGTGCCGGAAAGCCAGCGCACCTGGAATACCTGGCACCTCACCGCGCTCTGGGTGGGTATGGCAGTTTGCATTCCTACTTACCTGCTGGCCTCCTACATGATCCGTTCCGGGTTGAGTTGGGTGGAGACGTTGCTGATCATTGGCCTGGCCAACCTGATCATCACCATTCCAATGGTGCTTAACGGTCATGCCGGCGTGAAGTACGGCATCCCGTTTCCGGTTTTAGGGCGGGCATCCTTCGGGATTCGCGGCATTCATCTTGCTGCGCTGATCCGGGGCCTGGTGGCTTGCGGCTGGTTTGGCATTCAAACCTGGATCGGTGGCCTTGCATTTTATGCGATCTTCATTGCCCTGACCGGCGCTGAAGCGGCAACCGGATTAACATTTGGCAAATTCATTGGCTTCGCCCTTTTCTGGATCATGAACATGTATTTTGTCTGGAAAGGCACGGAGAGTATAAAATGGCTGGAGCAACTTTCGGCGCCGATCTTACTGGCCATCGGCCTGGCGCTGATCGTTTGGGGAACGGTGCAAACCGGCAGTTTCTCCCGGGTTTTGGAGCAAAGTCAATTGTTGGCCAAACCGACCGCAACGCTGCAAACAGACCCGGATGGCACCTGGTTGCAACTGAATCCCCTGCACAAAAAAAATGAACAGGTATACAAGGCCGATGCGGTCAAGGTTGTTTTACCTGGCGAGAACCCTTCAGGTGAACCCGCTTGGCAGCCGATAGACAACCAATCGCGGATCAAAGTTTCGGATGTATCGGTCAACCATGCCACCGCTACCTTTCGGGTTGCGCTTCAAGGTGAGTTTATCTATTCGTCTGCGATCGATGTTAAACCTGCCGCCCAGGTGGAGACTGGTTTCTGGGGGCGAATCTGGACCTACATTTTATGGCTTACGGCCATGGTGGGTTTTTGGGCCACCATGTCGCTGAGTATTGCCGACATCACCCGTTATGCCAAAAGCCAGCGCTCGCAGGTGGCCGGACAGTTTTTGGGCTTGCCAACGACAATGATGCTGTATTCCTTTGTCGGGGTGTTTGTCACTTGCGCCGCCATTATCAATTTTGACGATGTGCTGATCGGTGAAGACGCCCCCTGGGACCCGGTGAGCCTGATGGCAAAATTTGAAAACCCGGCGGTAGTGATCGTTGCACAGATTTTTATGATCATCGCCACACTGAGCACCAATATTGCAGCCAATGTTATTGCCCCGGCCAATGCGTTTTCCAACCTGCTTCCCCGGAAAATCAGTTTTCGCACAGGCGGCTTAATCACCGGGGTTATCGGAATTTTAATTTGCCCCTGGTACCTGCTCGACGAAATCAGCGCCCTTTTGCTCTTCGTGAGCGGCTTGCTTGGCCCGGTACTCGGCATCATGCTTTGCGATTATTACGTTATTCGGAAAACACAAGTCGAATTGGATGAACTGTACAAGGAAAACGGGAAATTTATGTTTGGCGGCAGTGGATTTAACCGGGCGGCCATCATTGCATTCACGGTTGGGGTCGGACTGGCGCTGGTCGGCTATTGGGTGCCCAAACTAAACTTTTTGTACACCACGTCCTGGTTCACCGGATTCTTTATTTCTTTTGGGTTGTATTATTTTTTGATGAAAAAAGCGATTAAACACATAGGCACATAGAGGGCCAAGTGAGGGGTGACTGCCAGTCACCCCCTCACTATGTGTCAATAAAAACAAGAACTACCATGTCAGTCCTAATAAAAAACGGCCATGTAGTCACTGCTTCAGAAAATTATCCCGCTGATGTCTACATCGAAGAGGATAAAATCACCGCCATCGGCGCAAACTTGTCCTACAAGGCCGACAAGGTTATTGATGCCGGCGGAAAAGTCGTCATGCCGGGTGGCATTGATCCCCATGTGCACCTCGACATGCCGTTCATGGGCACCTTTTCCAGCGACGATTACACTACCGGCACCCGGGCAGCCCTGTTCGGCGGCACCACCACCGTAATTGATTTTATCCTGCAAACACAGGGCGACTCGCTGTACAATGCCCTGCGCACCTGGCAGAAAAAATCGGAAGGCAAGGCTATCGGCGATTACAGTTATCACATGGCGGTCACCGATTTTAATGACAAAACCGCTGCCGAGGTGGTCGATATGATTGAAAAGGAGGGAATCACGTCGTTCAAAACGTTCATGGCCTACAAGGGCGCCCTGATGATCGACGACGGGCAAATGGTGCAGTTGATGAAAGTGGTAAAAAAACACGGTGGCATGGTCACCGTGCATGCGACCAACGGTGATATGATCGACTCGCTGATCGCCAAAAACCAGGCTGCGGGCAACCGCGCGCCGCTGTATCATTACTTGTCTCAACCCGAAGTAACGGAGGCAGAGGCCTCCGCGCGTTTTTCCGATATGCTGCATTACACCGGCTGCAAGGGCTACATCGTGCACCTGACCTGCGAAGGCGCCCTGAATGCGGTTCGCAGTGCCACGCAGCGCAATCAAACGTTGCATGTGGAAACCTGCATCCAGTACCTGCTGCTCGATGCTTCGCTGTACGAGCAGGATTTTGATGGCGCAAAGTGGGTAATGAGCCCGCCATTGCGCGAGAAAAAAGACCAGGCTGCCTTGTGGGCCGGCATCAATCAGGGACTGGTGAATGTCGTGGCAACCGACCATTGCCCTTTCACCTGGACGCAAAAACAAATGGGCAAAGATGATTTTGCCAAAATTCCGAACGGCCATCCCGCAATCGAACACCGCGTCGAATTGCTGTTTTCCGAAGGGGTAAACAAAGGCCGTATCTCGTTGCCAAAATTTGTGGAACTCAGCGCAACGAACGCCGCCAAACTATTCGGCATGTACCCGCAAAAAGGCACATTGGCCATTGGCTCCGATGCGGATGTTGCCATCCTCGACCCAAATAAAAAACACGTGCTTTCCGCCAAAACCCACCATATGAACACGGACTATTCGGCATATGAAGGCCGGGAAGTAACCGGGAAGGTCGAAACCGTCATTTTACGCGGCGCAGTTGCCATTGAAAACGAAAAATGCCTGTTGGAACCCGGGTTTGGGAAATTTATCCACCGGAACAAAGTCAGTTAACCAACCACACCATCAAAAAAGCACAATTGGTATGTCAAGAATCATAAAATCCGGACTGATCCAGATGAGCCTTCCCATAACGGAAGGGGAGGGCTCCATACAGGAAATATGCGACGCCATGCTGCAAAAGCATATTCCATACATTGAAAAAGCCGGGAAGGCCGGTGTGCAAATCCTCTGTTTGCAGGAAATTTTCAACACGCCGTATTTCTGCCCGAGCCAGGATTCAAAATGGTACGCCACGGCCGAATCCGTGCCCGGCCCGACCACCGAACTCATGGAAGCCTACGCCCGGAAATACAACATGGTGATCATTGTTCCGATTTATGAAAAGGAGCAAGCAGGCGTTTTGTACAACACCGCAGCCGTAATTGATGCCGACGGAAAATACCTCGGCAAATACCGGAAAAACCATATCCCGCACACCTCCGGTTTTTGGGAAAAGTATTTTTTCAAACCCGGCAATCTCGGCTACCCGGTTTTTGAAACCCGCTACGCCAAAATCGGGGTGTACATCTGCTACGACCGGCATTTCCCGGATGGCGCCCGTATTTTGGGCCTCAACGGCGCTGAAATTGTGTACAATCCGTCGGCCACTGTAGCCGGTCTTTCGCAATATTTGTGGAAACTGGAGCAGCCCGCGCACGCCGCGGCCAACGGCTACTTTATGGGCTGCATCAACCGGGTAGGCACCGAAAAACCCTGGAACCTCGGCAAGTTTTACGGCAGTTCCTATTTTGTAGACCCGCGCGGGCAAATTTTTGCCCAGGCCTCCGAAGATCAGGATGAACTGCTCATCGCCGAATTTGACCTCGACATGATCGACGAAGTGCGCGCCACCTGGCAGTTTTTCCGCGATCGCCGCCCGGAAACTTATGGTAAACTTGTTGAACTTTAAATACCACGCATACTCGTCCTACGACTCAAAGTCGTAGGACGAGTAGTGGACATACCATGGCAGAATACACCAGACCACAAAGCGAGCAGGAGTTTGACCAAAACTTCAAACAGAAAAAGCCGTTGATGAACCAGACGGAGGCGTACATGGAAAGCTCCCGCTGTTTATTTTGTTACGACGCGCCTTGCGTGCAAGCCTGTCCGACGCACATCGACATCCCGCTGTTTATCAAGCAAATTCACACCGAAAATGTGGAAGGAGCCGCCCGAACCATCTACGATATGAACTGGATGGGCAATGCCTGCGGCAAGGTTTGTCCCACGCAGGTGCTTTGCGAAGGGGCCTGCGTGTTCAACCATCAACACGTTAAACCCATTGAGATCGGCCGCTTGCAAAACTTTGCGACCAGCCAGGTGATGACCGCAGGGAAGCCCTTGTTTCATCCTGGCGCCCCCAACGGGAAAAAAGTAGCCATAATCGGCGCCGGCCCGGCAGGGATTTCCTGCGCTTGTGAACTCCGTGTTTTAGGCTATTCGGTGACTATTTTCGAAGCAAAAGAAAAACCTTCCGGCCTGACGGTTTACGGCACGGCACCCTACAAAATCACAAACACCGAGGCGCTGACGGAGGTGGATTATTTGCAGAAACAACTCGGTTTTCAGATCAATTACGCCAGCCCGGTTTCGACCATCGAACAACTGCAAAAACTGGAGGCGGACTATGATGCCGTTTTTTTAGGCGTCGGCAATGGTCCAACTGCCGCCTTGCGCCTTCCGGGCGAAGATTTTGAAAACGTGATCGGCGCAGTTGAATTCGTTGAAGCGCTCCGTTTTCAAAAACACCGCATCCGGGTGCCCGACAGGGTAGTTGTGATCGGTGGGGGCAACACCGCCATGGACGCCGCCTCCGAATCGGCGCGCATGGGTTCCAGCCAGGTGTACCTCGCGTATCGCCGCTC
The DNA here is from genome assembly GCA_016716135.1 of Lewinellaceae bacterium. Lineage (GTDB taxonomy): Bacteria > Bacteroidota > Bacteroidia > Chitinophagales > Saprospiraceae > M3007. The sequence goes on from JADJWX010000010.1 coordinate 169,138, forward strand.
GAGGGAGCAGATGGGCGCCTATTGGTTCGAATACGATCTGGCGATTAGCGCCGGGGTGAAAAGCGTTTTTAATGCCAGCCCGCTGGAAATCCTTGGGAATGGCAAGGCTACGGGAGTGCGGTTTATTCGGACAACACAGGAAAACGGCGCTTTGAACGAAATTCCCGGTTCAGAGTTTGTCCTGGAATGCGACCTGGTGATCAAAGCGACCGGGCAGGCCAAACTGGCTGATTTTTTAGGAAAAATACAAGGTCTGGAACTGGATAAATCAAAGCGGATTGTAGTAAACCCGGTGACCTTCCAAACCGGAAACCCGAAATATTTTGCAGGCGGCGATGCCGTGAATGGCGGCGCCGAAGTAGTGAACGGGGCTTTTGAAGGGAAACAGGCTGCGCTGGGTATTCATGCATATTTGACCAATTCATGATGATTTACTCGTCCTGCGACTTGGAGTCGTAGGACGAGTTTAAACACACTGAAAATGACAGACTTATCTATAAATTTTGCAGGAATAAAAGCCCCAAATCCCTTCTGGTTGGCATCCGCGCCACCAACGAATTCCGGCTACCAGATCATGAAGGCCTTCGAAGCCGGATGGGGTGGGGCGGTCTGGAAAACGCTGGGCGTGCCGGTGGTGAATGTGTCGAGCCGGTATGGCGGCCTCAATTACCGCGATACGCGCATGGCGGGTTTTACCAATATCGAACTGATCACCGACCGGACCCTTGCCGACAACCTGCGGGAAATGGAGGAGGTAAAAAAGTACTTCCCAAACCACGCCGTGATCGCCTCCCTGATGGTTGAATCCCGAAAAGAATGGCAACAAATCATCAAAGACGTGGAAAACGCCGGCGCCGACGGCATCGAACTCAATTTTGGTTGTCCGCACGGCATGTGTGAGCGCGGCATGGGTTCGGCGGTCGGGCAGGAACCCGCCGTGTTGAAAACCATTGTCGAATGGGTAATGGAGGCAGCCACAGTACCGGTGATCACCAAACTGACGCCCAATATTTCGGATATTGAAGATCCGGGTTTGGCAGCTGTACAGGGCGGGACAAATGCCATTTCCCTGATCAACACGATTAAAAGTATCATTGGCATTGACCTGGACACTTTTTCGCCGCTGCCGGCTGTGGATGGCAAGGGGACCAACGGCGGCTATTGTGGCCCGGCCGTGAAACCTATCGCATTGAACATGGTGCGCCAGTTGGCGCAGCACCCGGAAATTGCCGGCACCCCGATCAGTGGCATCGGCGGCATTGAAACCTGGCGCGATGTGGTGGAATATATCCTCCTGGGTTGCACTTCCGTTCAGGTTTGTACCGCTGTCATGCATTACGGCTTCGGCATTGTCCGGGAAATGGAAAGCGGCCTACGGCAATTTATGGAAGACCGGGGTTTCCAAACGATATACGATTTCGCCGGCAAGGCTTTGCCCAATGTTGTCGAATGGAAAGACCTGAACCTGAAGCACAAAGTGGTGGCCAGCATCAACGCCGACAAGTGTATCGGCTGCCAATTGTGTTATATCGCCTGCGAAGACGGCGCCCACCAGGCGATCGCCCTGCCCCAAAATGGTCAAACCCGGGTGCCGGAAATTATCGACGAAAATTGCGTGGGCTGTAATCTGTGCTCGCTGGTTTGCCCGGTGGAGGAATGTATTACCATGGAAAAACGGGACAGTGGCAAAGAGCAACTCACCTGGGATGAACTGGTGGCGGCCGATGCCGCACCGGTTGCGTTCAACGACCCGCGCGCCGGCGGAAACGGGCATTATGTGCCGGAACCGGTTAAGGCGTTAAACAAATAGGCATCTTAACGAAACAAACAGTACAAATGGATCAATTTTTACAGGCCGCCATTGAGGAAGCGCACAAAGGCCTTGCAGAAGGTGGAATCCCGATCGGTTCGGTTATCGTGCATCAGGGTAAAATATTGGGCCGTGGCCACAACCGGCGCGTCCAGCAGGGCAGCGTTGTATTGCATGGCGAAATGGACGCCTTTGAAAATGCGGGCCGTCAACCGGCCAGCGTATACCGGGAATGCACGTTGTACACCACCTTGTCGCCTTGTCCGATGTGCACCGGGGCGATCCTGCTCTATGGAATCCCAAAAGTGATCATCGGAGAAAACCAAACGTTCATGGGCGAGGAAGAACTGTTGAAGTTGCGCGGCGTGGAAGTAACGGTAGTCAATGACGCCGCTTGCGTGCAAATGATGACCGATTTTATTCGCGACCGCCCGGAACTCTGGAACGAGGATATTGGGGAGTAGCGGTACTTGTCTTTCGGCTTGGAGCCTGTCCATTACACAAAAGTTGTCGAATGATTTTTTGGGGCTTAAGTTCCTTTTTTCAGCCGCGTGTCAACCCCACCCCCGGCCCCTCCCCAAGGGGGAGGGGAGACGCGACAAATTAGGTTTGTGGTTAAAAATCAACCACTTAGATACACGCTACGGCTCCCCTCCCCAAGGGGGAGGGGCCGGGGGTGGGGTTGGTACACGGCAGAAAAAATTAAACTCAACGGATTTGTGTGTAATGGACAGGCTTAGAGCCGTAGGACGAGTAAAAAAACTCATTTTTTCTTCTTCCGGAATTTCTCGGCCTCCTCAATTTCCTGCAGCACATCTTTCCATTTGTCGGAGACGTCTTCCGTGAAGCGCAGGGTTTCGTTGTACTCGGTTTTATCGATTTCCAATACCGATATGGATTTACCCAAATACGCTTCAATCTCCTCCAGCATGGCTTTTTCTTCCGTGCTGCAAAACGAAAGCGCATCGCCTTTTTGCTTGCCGCGCCCGGTGCGCCCGACGCGGTGCACATAGTTTTCGGCAATATCCGGCAGATCGTAATTGACCACAAAATCCACTTCCGGAATATCAATACCGCGGGCACTTACATCCGTGGCAATCAGCACTTTGAGGGCGCCTTGCCGGAATTGTTCCAACACTGCCAACCGGTCTTTTTGCTCCTTGCCGCCATGGATGGTCTGTGCAGCTATGCCTACCCGTTCCATGGCTTTCGAAACCCGCTCGGCGCGAACCTGGGTCCGCACAAACACCAGGATTTTTTTTTCGGCCTGTTCATTAATCAGGCGTTCGAGAAAAAAACGCTTGTCATCCATTTCGATAAATGCAACGGCATGGCGGATATTTTTGGCCACAGGGTCTTTGGGCGACAACTGGATACGGATAGCCTTGCCACGCACCAGCGAATACGCCAGTTTTTTTATTTCCTCATTGATCGTAGCCGAGAAAAAAAGCGTTTGCCGCTGGCGCGGCAAAAATTTGATCAGGTCGCGAATATCCTTCAGAAAACCGAGTTTGAGCATGTGATCGGCCTCGTCGAGCACGAGCAATTCAACTTTATCCAAATGGATAAACCCCTGACTGACCAAGTCGAACATACGTCCGGGGGTAGTCACCAGAATATCGATGCCCTGATTCAGCCGCGCAATTTGGGGGTCTTGCTCCACACCTCCGAATACGCAAAACGTTTGTACCCGGGTGTGTTTCCCGATTTCTTCGAAAACCTTGGTGATTTGCAGTGCCAATTCGCGGGTGGGCACCATGACCACACATTTGATGCCGTCCGTCCGGGTGGATTTTTTCTTTTTGTGCAGCAAATGGAGGATGGGAATAACAAATGCCGCTGTTTTACCGGTACCCGTTTGGGCAATTGCCAGCACATCTTCGCCTTTCAGAATGGGGGGAATGGATTTGAACTGGATATCTGTCGGCCGTTTAAAACCGAGTTCCTCCAGGTTGCGTTTGATCTCGGGTGCGATGCTGTAGTTTTCGAAGCGCATGGGGCAAAGGTAGGGTTAGCGGATCACAATCGTCTCTTCGCCAAAGATCACCACATCCCCAACACGCAATTTTTTGCGCTTGCGCAATTCCACGTCGCCATTCACCAGCACTCTCCGCTACTGATCCGGGCATTGGCTTCGCCGCCGGTGTCTACCAGGTGAAGTAATTTCAGCAGGTCGTTTAGCGGGATGAAATCTCGCCGGGTAAGTTCAAATTCTTGTGGACCGGGTTTGTGCATGCTCGTTAATTTGGCCGAAAGTAAGCAGAAATCGGGCTAGATTTGTTACCGACAATCAAATGCTGCTCTACTCATGCGCGATATCGGCTTAATCGGGCTTATGATCCTGATCACCAATGTTTTGGTTTCATACCTTGGTTTTAAAGATCGAAAGTTCTTCCAAAAATTTGCTTTCGAGATCGACCCCATCCTGATCGGCAAAGATTTTAAACGGCTGATCACTTCCGGGTTTTTACATGTCGGTTGGACGCATCTGCTGTTCAACATGATTACCTTTTACTTTTTCAGCTACAGCCTGGAAGTCCTTCTTGGGAAAGCCAATTTCCTGATGATCTACTTTGCAAGTTTGCTGGGCGGAAATCTGCTTTCGCTGTTTATTCACCGCAATCACGCGGACTACAGCGCCGTGGGCGCTTCGGGGGCTGTTTGCGGGCTCATTTTTGCATCGATCGCATTGTATCCGGGCATGGATATCGGTTTGATCTTTTTGCCGGTTTATATTCCCGGTTGGATTTTCGGACTCCTTTTTGTCTTGTTTTCCGTGTACGGTATAAAAACGCAACGCGACAACATCGGGCACGACGCGCATTTGGGTGGCGGCCTGGTCGGGATGCTGGTGGCCATTGCCTTATATCCGCAAATATTGTCGTTGAATACGGTCCCGATCCTGGCTGTATTAATTCCGGCTTCCACGTTTTTATTTATCCTGGCCTATCGCCCCGAACTTTTATACATCCAGATTTTTCGAAACAAGCGCGGGTTTCAAACGGTTGAAGACCGTTATCACACAGCCAAAAAAAGCAGGGAAATCGAACTGAATGAATTATTGGACAAAATTCAAAAAAGCGGAATAGACAGCTTGACCAAACGGGAAAGGGAACGTTTGCGGGAATTGTCTAATTGACCGCAAGTGCTTTTTAGGGTCAATGATGTTGTTTCCCGTACTTTTTCAAGGCCGTTTCAACGTCAAGGATTTTCGCCCGGATCGTGCCGTCCGGCTGTTTTTCGCCGGCCTCAATATCAACGTTTTGAATATCGTAGGGTTTGCCTTTCAGATCAAGCATGATGACGTCGAAAGTGAATGCCGTTTCCGAGTTGGCAATAAACCAGTGCACGTTGTCGCGTTCATCCGAAATAGAGGAGCAGCTGCCGGTGCTTGCAATCCGGTCAATCGTTGGGCGCAGCAACAGGTGGGCGTCCTGTTCCCCAACTTTTTCATAATGCCGCATATGAAAATCACCCCGCAGCACCAGGTGCGCCGAGGCCATGTTGCTGTGTCCGTGCGGGATGATCGCCCGGCCTTTTTTCATGCCGAATATTTTTTTTGTAAACACCGTGCGCGCCGGCAAGCCTTCCAGCCTGGGGAACACCACCGGTTTGGTGGTTACCCCAAGGTCGGGAAAGGACATGCCTTTTACCAGACGTTCAAAATCAACGAATTGGAGCAGCTCCTTCAATTCAATTTTTTGAAAAAGTGCTTCCACGCGATCTTGCCAAATTGCCGGTGTAATGCTGCTCAATTGGAGGTCCATGCAGAGTTCCTGCAAGTCATTCGCCCAATGCTTTGTCAGCGGCGCCAGTTTTGCAGCGATAGCATTTGTGGCAAACAAGCTATCCAGAAGGCTGTACGACAGCAGAGCGTTTAACAGCCGGCTGTTGAATTGTCGGCGGCTCAGCATGGTCAATTAGCGGACAAGTGCTCCTTCGATTTCGATTGATACATACGATCCAGTTCATCCTGATAAAAAAACTGGTCACCGAAAGCCGGTTTGAGTTCATTCAGCCAGGTGGCGTTTTCATCATATTCGGCAAAAAACGGCTTGGCAACCCAATCGGGGTTTCTGCCCTGCAAAAAGCGCAGGGTCATCACCTTTTTATCCTTCATTTTGGAAACGCCCAGAATCTGCACCTTTCCCGGTGTTGCCGACATGCTGGGGCCGCGTACGGTGCGGCACAAGCCGCTCACCTGTTGATAGGCTTTTCTAAAAATCTCCCAGGCCCGCACGAGCGGCACTTCAAAATAGTGCTTTGCCCCGGTGTCCCTTGCGACAAACATGTAGTACGGAATGCAGTTTTGGTTTACCTGTTCGCGCCACATGTCGGCCCAGGTATCGGCGTTGTCGTTGATGTGTGCGAGCAGCGGCGACTGCGTGCGAATCTGCAGGCCGGTATTGCGCAGGCGGCGGATAGCGCGTTGGACGGCGGGTGTTTTCAATTCGTTCGGGTGGTTGAAGTGGGCCATGAAAGCCAGGTTGACTCCACTTTTTACAATGCGCTCAAAAAGGGCTAAAAACTTATCGGCTTCTTCGTCATCAATAAATTTGTACGGCCAAAACCCGAGCGATTTGGTACCGATCCGAATGGATTGGATGTTGGTTTTATTTTCACCCAGAAACGGCTCGATATATTGCCGGAACACCTCGTATTTCATGATCATGGGGTCGCCGCCGGTGAACAGGATATCGGTGACTTCCTGATGCTGTTCCAGGTATTTGACAAGCAGTTCCGTTTCGCGCATGGCAAACTTGATCTCGTTCATGCCGACAAATTGCGGCCACCGGAAACAAAATGTACAGTAGCTGTGGCAGGTTTGGCCGGAACTGGGAAAAAAGAGCAGGGTTTCGCGGTATTTGTGCTGGATGCCCGTGAGTTTAACACCGTCAATTTCCGGCACATTCAACTCAACCTGGCCGGCAGGGTGGGGGTTTAGTTTCAGCCGGATTTTATAGGCCGTTTCCCGGATCAGATTTCGGTCATTCGTGCTGTCCAGGGTTTTTTCCATTTCTGCAAAATGCGCCGGAAGCAGCATTTCTCTGTTTGGAAAAACCAGGTTGAAAAGCGGGTCATCTTTGTACTGGTCCCAGTCGATCAGCTCATCGATCACGTAGTTATTGACTTTGAACGGAAGTACGTTGCCCACGATCTCAATGGCGCGCCGTTCGGCTTCGGAAAGCCGTTCCATTTGTGGAATGTTTCGGAAGGTGTTGAGTGCAAAAGCCTTATAAGCTGGTTTTGTGTTTGTCAAAATCTGCATCTTTTTAAAAGTTATAAAAATAAAAATCCGCAACCGGAGTGTTGAAAAACGGGATAATACTAAAAATTCGGGAATTGCAGGTAGGTTCCCGGTCTTCCTGGCGGTTAAGCAACCGGGTGTTCCCAAGTTACGTTTTTTTTTGAAGTCTTCAAAATCTGCAGAAAACTGGATATTTACCCGACACATGGAAAATCCCGCGATTTATTTAAAGCCCGGTAAAGAAATGCCGGTGCTCCGTTTTCACCCTTGGGTGTTCTCCGGTGCCGTCCAACGCATAGTCGGCCAACCAACGGATGGCGATATTGTCGATGTATTCAGCAGCCGAAATCAATTGTTAGGCCATGGCCACTTTCACCATGGAAGCATAGCGGTACGCCTGCTTTCATTCGGCCCGGCCAACCTGATGGAACATTCATTTTGGGTGCAGAAACTGGAATCGGCCTGGCGGGTCCGGCGGGCTGTCGGTCTGCCAACGACTTCAGAAACAAATTGTTATCGCCTGGTCCACGGGGAAGGCGACGGGCTGTCCGGATTAATCATCGATGTGTACGGCGCCACCGCCGTTATGCAGTGCCACAGCATCGGCATGCACCGCCAACGGGAACTGATTGCCGGGGCGTTGCAGGCTGTGCTCGGCGATAGTCTGCATGCTGTGTTTGACAAGAGCAAGGAGGCCCTGCCGCCTCAGTATGCCGCATCGGTTCAAAATACGTACTTGCTCGGCACACCGGCATCTTCCGCCGAAGTCGTCGAAAACGGCGTGCTTTTCCAGGTCGATTGGGCGGAAGGACAGAAAACAGGCTTTTTTCTCGACCAGCGGGAAAACCGGAAATTGCTTGCCGGTTACGCTTCCGGCAAAACCGTACTCAATACCTTTTGTTATACGGGAGGATTTTCTTGTTATGCCTTGCGTGCCGGCGCGTCCCTTGTGCATTCGGTGGATGTTTCTGCAAAAGCTATGGCACTTACTGAAAAAAATGTGCACCTGAATGCCCCTTTTGAAGGGAAACATGCGGGATTTACCGCCGACGTACTCGCATTTTTTAAAGATACCAAACAAACGTATGATGTTGTGGTGGTTGACCCGCCGGCGTTTGCAAAGAGCCTCAACAAACGCCACAATGCGGTGCAGGGATACAAGCGACTGAATGAAGCCGCCCTGGCCAAAGTGGCGCCGGGCGGTATTTTGTTCACGTTTTCCTGCTCACAGGTGATCGATCGCGAACTTTTTTACCATACAATTGCTGCCGCTGCGCTGGTTGTGAAACGCCCGGTCCGGGTATTGCATCACCTTACCCAGGGACCGGATCATCCGGTAAGTTTGTTTCATCCGGAAGGCGCGTATCTCAAAGGGCTGGTGCTGCAAGTAGAATAGCATTACTTAAATTTGTAAAAAAAAGGATTTATGAAAAACCTGTTGTTACTCGCTGTATTGCTTGGCTTTTTTGCCTGCCGGAATCAGGAACCGTCCATTCCGATGTGTCACGATCCAAATGCTGCATTTGCTGCATTTGCCTCGGATAAAGATTTTCAAAACGCGCACCCCACTCCCCAACCTGCCGTGCTTACACACGGTGGAAAAAACATTGAATTCCCGGTGGAAGGCGGTGAAAACGGTCGTGGATTTTTAATTACCGCCCACGGGCAAACCAATAAATACCTGCTGCTTTTTCATGAATGGTGGGGCTTGAACGACAACATCCGGAATGAGGCGTCCTATTGGGTGCACAGCTTAGGCATAAACGTCCTGGCTGTTGATCTTTACGACGGCAAACTGGCCACCGAAGCAGCGGATGCCGGCAAGTTGATGCAAGCATGCGATGCTGCACGGGCAAAAGCCATCATCCAGGGCGCTGCCAAATTTGTAGGCGAAAAGGCAGACTTTCGCACTATGGGCTGGTGTTTTGGCGGCGGCTGGTCGTTGCAAGCGGCACTGCTGCTTGGCGACAGGGCAAAAGCCTGTGTGATGTACTACGGTATGCCGGAAAAGGATGTTGAGACGCTGAAGACCCTGCAAACGGATGTCCTGATGATCCACGCAAAGCAGGATAAATGGATCAATGATACTGTAGTTGGCGAATTTGAGGAGCATATGAAGCAGGCAGAAAAATCGCTGACGGTAAAGGAATACGATGCCAACCACGCCTTTGCCAACCCCAGCAATCCAAGTTACAATGAGCAAGCGGCAAAGGATGCGCGGGCGGCGGTGATGGCATATTTGAAAGGAAAATAATCAACCGTAATGCCCCGGGGGCCGGAGCGGTTCCCGGGGCATTTAACGATTTGCACCATGGCTACACAACAACCCGACGCGCCCCGCGGTGGCGGCGGTTCCGGCGCAATTTTCGGCAAGCAGATTCTATTGCTGGCAATGATCTGCATTGCCGGTGTCATCCTTTACAAAACCTTTCTTAGCGATGGCGGCTCTTTTTCCGGTATATTCCAAAAGCCCAAAGAGGTGCAGCTGACTTATGTGCCTTCCGATTTTCATCCAAATCTGAATGAAGAAGCGACACTCCAAATTTTGGCTGAGCCGGAAAAATTCCGCAAGGAATTTGACGACCTCGTATACAATTTCAACGTCTCCTTGTTATACCACGTGGCCAACCGTATGAACCTGCCCGACAGCCTGAAACGGAGGCTCGAACCGGAATACCGCAATCACCATGATTATTTGCGCAGTTTGTATTTCAATGATTTTGTAGCGCTAAAGGATACCACCGCCGGTCTTTATGAAACCTGGTACAACGACAACACAAATCAGGCAGTCAAGGTATTTAATGAAGTGGCCGGCAAATACACCTGCTTTTTTGTGACGCAAATCATGGCAACCCTGGTAAAATCAACAGACGGGCGCATTTTTGCAAAAGGTAAAAATGTGGCGAACCCTTGCGGGATTGCGTTGAACGAGGGCTTGCGCCCGATGGTCGACCGCTTGCAGGCGCGCGCTGCGATCATCGACTTCAGCGCGTCGAGGGGACTGTTGAAAGACAAGGTTCGCAAGGGGATAGCCGAACTGGCCACCTACGAGTTGCGTAGCCGGTTGGGCCTGGACAAAACGTTGTCGTACAAAATTTTCGGTATTTCAATTTCGGAAACAGACATCCGGGTGGAGGCAATCAGCGTCATCAAGGCCGGGTTCAAACTCGATCAGCAGTTTGATGTCACGTTCAGTCCTTCGAAGGGCATCGTATTTATTACGTTGCCTGCGCCCACAATTTTATCACATGAGGTTTATCCGCGTGTGGATAAGCTGGATGTTGGCTTTCTGGCGGGCATCAGCGGGGAGGAGATGAACCGGAATTTCAATGAATTGCGTCGGGAGTTTCGTGCGGATGCACTTGAAAACGAGCATATTTTGGACAAAGCCAAAGCCCGGGCAGATACCGTGATGCAATTGATGCTGGGGCCTATTGTGAAAAGCATGGGCCGCAATTACAAACTGCAGCTGCGGTATGCCGGCGCCTCTGAAATTATTACGGAAGACGAACTGCGCAGGCGTGGCGAAACGGAATCTTCAACGCAAGGTGCCAAAGAAAAGAACAAATTCATCCCGCAATAAGGATAAGAGAGGTGTTCTGCTACCCTGATTTTATTTGCCGTTTTGGGCAACGGGCTTGCCACTACGCAGCACCTGGAGCGCTTTTTCCACAGCCGGGTCGTCGTCGTTCAGGACCTGGTAAAGTCCTTCATTTTTAAATAAAATCTTTGCAATCCGCGCTTTGATCTGCAGCCGCAATTCATCTTCACTTTGTGCCTGTTGCTCGGCATTCCCTTTGACACCTTGTTTTTCCACGTAGGCAATAAAATCTGCAAAAAGCTGGTCGGAAACGTTAAACTGCCGGACGAAGGCGCCAGCCGAGTTTGGCAACTTTCCGCGGTCCTGTGTTTCCAGCCAGCGGGCAACAAACGGTGACAGGTGCTGGCGTGCAGCGAAGTAATAATCCGTGGCAAACGACGTGTCGATGGGAATGAAAATGTCGGGCGTTATACCGCCACCGCCGTACACTACCCGGCCCATACCGGTGTAATACCGGGTGGAATCGGCCAGCTTGATTTTGGTGGCGTCGGCCAGTTCGCCATTTTGCATGCGCCGGTCTGTCTCGTGGTTGTAATCGGCATTGCCTTTATAATCGCGTTGAATGCTGCGACCGCTTGGCGTGTAATACCGCGAGATGGTCAGCCGCAAGGCGCCACCGTCGCTAAGGGGGTATTGCACCTGCACCAGCCCTTTGCCGAAGGTGCGGCGGCCGATCACCCAGCCGCGATCATGGTCCTGAATGGCGCCGGCAACAATTTCACTGGCCGATGCGGAACCTTCATCGATCAAAACAACGATATCCTGAATATTAAACCGTGCCCGGCCATTGCTTTTGTAGTCGTTGCGGTTTTCGGTGCGGCCTTCGGTGTAAACCAGTAGTTTCCCGTCAGGGAAAAATTGGCTTAACAATTCCGTGGCTTCGTTCAGATAGCCGCCGGGGTTGCCCCGTAAATCAAGCACCAGGTTTTTCATCCCTTTTTCTTCAACCAAGGGACGCACCGACTCCATAAATTCCTTGTAGGTTGGCGAACTGAACCGGTTGATTTTGATATAACCGGTGTTTTGATCCAGCATATACGCCACATCAACACTGTGCACCGGAATTACGTCGCGGGCAAGTGTAAAATGGCGCAATTTGGATTCGGCGCCGCGTAAAATACCCACCTTGACCAGTGAGCCTTTTTCGCCGCGCAATTTTTTGAAGATTTCCGCATTGGTGATTTTAACGCCCGCCACTTTGGCATCATCAATGGTCACAATTTTGTCGCCGGCCAGAATGCCAGCGGCCTCAGACGGGCCACCGGAAAGCGGCGTAACAACCTGTATTGTATCGTCAACAACGAGAAATTCAATGCCAATCCCTTCAAAATTGCCATGCATGAGTTCCTCTTCGTGCAGCAACTCCTCCGGGCTCATGTACACGGAATGCGGGTCAAGTTGCTCCAGGAGGTGATTTATCGTTTCCTGTTTTAGGGTAGCGAGGTCTACCGTATCAACATACTTGGCGTTTATGTAGCCAAAGATTTCGTCAAGCACGCCCGATCTTTGGGCACTGTTCAGCGCAGGGTTAATGAAGCGTATGTTGGCATCATGGTGCGGCAACTGCTGTCCGGCAAAAATGCCGATTGCCAACACAATGCCAAGAAGTAAGGGAAGACGAACTGAAGTCGACGAATTTTTTTGCTCAGCCATATTTTCTTTAAAAAATCACTAATCGTATTTGATAATTTTTCAAACCTTTTTAAAATCGCAGGTGTTTTGCTTCGTAAATCGTTAAACACCTGTTCTAATCATGACGGACCGCCCGGAACTTGACCAACTCGACAAAAACATTTTATCTGCATTAATTAAAGACGGAAAAACGCCATACACCGACATCGCCAAACAACTTTTTGTTTCCAGTGGTACCATTCACGTCCGAATGAAAAAAATGGAACAAATGGGGATTGTGGTTGGATCAAGTTTAAAGGTTGATTTTCAAAAATTAGGTTACGACATTACTGCCTTTCTGGGTATTTACCTGGACAAAAGTTCGCTGTACGATGATGTGAGCGCTCAGCTGGAGCAAATTCCCGAGATCGTTGAATCAAATTATACGACGGGTTTGTACAGCATTTTTGCAAAAATAGTCTGCAAAGATACGAATCACCTTCGCCAAGTGCTGCACGATAAAATTCAGAAAATCCAGGGCATTCAGCGCACCGAAACATTTATCTCCCTGGAACAGAGTATTAACCGCCCCGTCAATTTTTTTGACGCAGATGAATAAAAGGCAAAAACAGGGGGCATCCGGATATCCGGACGCCCCCTGTTAAATTGTATGCAAGTTTGCCTGTTGACCGGATTAATTCCGCACCAGGGTTACGTCGCCTTTGAACAGTTCCACTTCTCCATCAATAAATTCCACCTCTACGTACCAGACATATACTGCTGGTGCAGCATTGTCGCCGCGTGCTTTACCATCCCAGGCATAAGTAGGATCGTTCGGCTGGAAGTCATTGGCGCTAAAAATAGCATTGCCCCAGCGGTCAAAAATCTGCCAGTTTTTGACTTGCTGAACATCCGTTCCACCTTGAACCATCAGGAAGGAGTTGAGCGGATCGCTGCTTTCCGGGTTGAACACGTTCGGGATGTAAATCCGCCTCGAACGGTCTACCTGGATCAACTGGCGGTCCGTGGAAATACAGCCGTTGCTGTCAACCACGGTAATCGTTTGTTGATACGAGTGGGTTGGCAACGTGTCGTAACTCAGGCAGTCTGTGATGCATGGTGCCGGAGGATTCCACGTAATGGATTCAATCGGAGTTGTGCCGGCGATGGTTGCGGTAACCGTAACGGATTCTCCCAACTCAAGCAACACATTGTCCTCCAGATCCACGGTTAAGGCGCCGGGCGCCGAAATAGCCACAGTGGTATCCAGCGTACAACCATTCGCATCTTCCAAAGTGATCAGGTAGGTGCCTTGGCTCAGCTGCGAGAACTGCCCGGTACCCGATGCCGGCCCGCCATTGAACGTGAACTGGAAGGGTTGTGTCCCGCCAATTACACCGTTTATGGCAATAAATCCGTTCGTTTCTCCAAAGCAGCGAATCTGTTTCACGGTCAGATCAAACCCGGTCGGAACGGCCGGATCATACTCCACCGTAACGGTACCGGTGTTGGTGCAACCATTAGCCGAATTCGTAACCTGCAAGGTATACACGCCAGCTACATCAACTGTTGGTGTGAGGGTGTTTCCTCCGGAAACAATATTCCCGGTGCCGGTTGTCCAGATATAACTAAATGTTGGGCCCGCAGATGAGCCATTGCCGTTGATGATGACGGAAGTCGTGGTGCAATCCAGTTTATCTCCGACGGTGGCGTTGACGGTCGGTTGGGTAAAGTTGGCCGTAACAACTGCATCATAGGTTTTGGTACAACCGTTCACCGAAGTCAGGGTCAGGATATACGTTCCAGCTGCTGAAACCTGAGGGTTCAGGTTGTTCGATGTAAAACCACCAGGACCGGTCCAGGCAAAAGAGGCGCCAGGTGTGGTAACCGTTCCGCTTATCGTGCTTTGACCATTGTTCGTGCAGTTCAATTCGGTACCGGCAGTTGTTCCAACGGGCACATCGGCGTCAATGTCGACCTGGGCTGTGGCTGTAGCCGTACAACCGTTGGGTGCTGTAATCAACACCGTATACATGCCCGGCTCGCCAATTTGCGGATTTTGCAAATTCATATTGGCCACATCAATATCCGGTCCGGTCCAGGAGTAGGTAGAGTTTGCCACAGAGCTGGTGGATCCGATCATTATTTCAGGTTCCATACACGTAATCAGACCGCCGGTTGCTGTGGCCTGGGGCGGATCGGTATCCAGAAAAACTTCGACATCTGCCATGTCTGTACAACCATTTACTGTATTCGTCACAACTACTGTGTATACGCCCGATTGGTCAACACTTGGACTGATTAGATCGGCATTTCCGGCAGTGATGCCAGGCCCCGACCACAAATAGGCCAGGGGGCCATTCGCTACGGAACCGCCGGCATCAATAATGACCTGGGGAATCGAACAAGTGATCGTTTGATCCGCACCGGCATCCGCTGTCGGCAAATCCTGGTCTAATCCGACCACGACCTCGTCTGTGCTGGTACAGCCATTGCCAATATTTGTAATCAAAACGGTGTAGGTACCGGAGGTGGCCACTGTCGGCTCAACCTGATTTTGATTGGCCGTACTGATCCCAGGACCCGACCAAACCAGACTGAACCCTGCACCGGTATCCGAGTTGATTGCGCTGATAGTCACGCCGTTTGCAGAAGTACAGGTAAGAATTGCGTCTGCGCCGGCGTCTGCAACGGGCGCCTGAATATCCTGGCCGACACTTACAACATCGGTATTGCTACATCCATTGGCAGTATTCACCACCTCAAGGGTATACGATCCCGGCAGGAAAATCTGTGCTGTTGCATTGGATTGTGTACCGGCGACAATGCCCGGCCCTGTCCAGGTGTACACAATTGTTGCGCCGGCTTGCGAACCGGTACCATCCAGCCCCAGGGTGTCATTTTGACACGTCAGCGTTTGGTCGGCACCGGCATTGGTTACCGGCAAATCCTGGTCGGCAGACACGAGGACCGTGGCAGTTGCTGTACAATGATTTTGAATATTGGTTACCAATACGGTATATGTACCGGAATCGGAAACCATCGGACTTTGTACATTAAAGTTCGAGGTGTTAATACCCGGACCGGTCCACAAATATTCAAAGTCGGCGCCGGCACTTGAACCGGATCCGTCTATCGGCAATGTAGTTTGTGCACATGTCAACGTGAGGGGGAGCCCTGCACTGGCAGTTGGCAGGGTTATATCCTGCGTGATAATGGCATCGTCGGTAGCGGTGCAGCCGTTATTGGTGTCAGTAACCTGAATGGTATAGTTGCCCGGAACATCTACATTCGGACTTTGATCATTCTGGTTGCCCGCTGTGATACCCGGACCGGTCCACAGGTAGATAAAGTCGGGGCCAATTGTTGAGCCACTTCCATCGAGCATAACTTGTGTGGTTTGGCAATCAAGTTCCAGGTCAATGCCCGCAGAGGCCGCAGGGGCAACTTTGTCTTCCTGGACAATAACCGTATCTACCGTTACACAGCTATTGTTCTGGTCGGTAATGGAAAGAATATACGTGCCGGGTTGGGTAATGGTCGGCGACAGGTTGTTCTGATTGCCGGCATTGATATCCGGTCCGGTCCAAAGCGTTTGGAAATTTGCACCGGTTGATGACGCCGATCCGTCTAAAGTTTGCATGGGCGTTGCACAAGTGAGTACCAGATCGGGACCTGCACTGGCCGTCGGATACGTTGCATTCAAATTGACCGTCACGTCATCCGAAGCTGTACAACCATTTGTGGTATTCGTAACCAGCAACGTATACATTCCGGAAACATTTACGTTTGGCTGCGCTTGCGTCTGGTTGCCGGCGTTAATGCCCGGGCCGGTCCAGTTGTAGGTAAAGTCCGGACCGGTGGATGATGTCCCGCCGATTAGTGTTGACGTAATTATGCAATCAATAATCTGATCGTTGCCGGCATCGGCAGTCGGCGCAGTCAGATCGTCTGTTACAATTACCTGATCGGTTGATGTACAGCCATTTGTCGTGTTGGTTACGACCAAATCATAGGTGCCGGCCAATGAAACAGGTACCTGGATAGCATTCTGATTCCCCGCGTTGATTCCGGGGCCGCTCCACAAGACAGTAAAGTTTGCGCCGGCACTTGATGCGCCAGCATCCAGAGTCTCGGTTGCAGCATTAAAACAGTTCAGAATCAGGTCACTACCACCGTTTGCAACAGGCGCCAGGGTGTCGATAGTGATGAGTACAACATCGGTATTTTCACAACTGTTAGTCGTGTCTGTAACCACCAAATTATAGGTGCCGGGAATGGTGATGCCGGCAGGGCTTTGCATCATTTCGTTGGCCGGTGTAATACCCGGGCCTGTCCATTGATAAACAAAATTTTGTCCGGAAGAGGAACCCGAGCCATTGATGTCCACACTTGTAACGGCACAAGTTAAATTCAGGTTTGGCCCGGCATTGGCCACGGGGACATTCGCATCCTGAAAAACGACGGTTGTGTCACTTTGGGTACAACCGTTTGCAGGATTGGTGACTACCAAAATGTAATCGCCAGGTTGCGACACTTGCGGATTGGGCAAGGTTTCATTGCCGGAATCAATACCGGGTCCTGACCATAAATATGTGACGGTAACCGGCGCACCACTTCCATCCAGCGTGACCCCGTTGGGTGTAAGACAGGTCAGGGTTTGGTCCGGGCCGGAAGATACCGTTGGGTCAGCAGTATCCAGATCAACGGTTACGGTGTTTGATGCCGTACAGCCGTTGCTTGTATTTGTGATAGTCAATGTGTATACACCGGATTGATCAACCACCGGGTTATATTGGTTTTGATTGCCGGCATTAATACCCGGGCCGGTCCAAAGCGCCTCAAATTCCGGGCCCTGGCTTGAACCACTGCCACCGAGTGAAACACTGGTAGTAGTGCAGGTAATTGTTTGCGCCTGCCCTGCATCTACTGTGGGCGGTGCAAGGGAAGCATCGACCACAGCAGTGTCTGTTTGGGTGCAACCGTTAGCCGGGTTGGTCACCGTCAGGACGTAAGTGCCGGCTTGATTTACACTCGGCGATGGATCATTCTGGTTTGCCGGAGTGATGCCCGGCCCGGTCCATAGAAAAACAACGCCAGCCGGGCTTGCCGTTCCGGACAGGTTGACCGAGGGCTGGATACAAGTTAGCAAACCATCGTTTCCGGCATTTGCTGTGGGCAATTGGGTGTCTCCGATAACAGTGATGCTTGCCGTATTTGTACAGCCACTCAGCGTGTTGGTTATCGTCAGATTATACAAGCCCGCCATTGAAACAGAGGGGTCTGCCACAGCCTGATTACCCGGAGTAATGCCGGGGCCCGTCCATTGATAAACCGCTGTGGATGCATTTGTTTCACTGTTCAGAATGGTGTTTGTTTGTACGCAGTTTATGGTGTCTGCTGTAATGCTGACCGTAGGCGGCGTATTATCGCCGATGACGATGGCCGAATCCACGGCGACACAACTATTTGCCGGATTGGTTACCTGAAGTATATAGGTTCCGGGCACACCAACTGTCGGATTCTGTTGGTTTTGATTGCCTGGTGTAATACCCGGCCCCGACCATAAATAGGTGACCCCGGGCGTAGTGGAATTCCCCTGAAGGGTTACGGTAGCACCACCGGGGAAGCAGGTTAAGGTACCACCCTGCGTGGATATATTGGGCAGGGAAATATCTTGTTGAACGGTAACAAAAGCCGTATCGTAACAAGTGGTCCCACCAATGGTATTTGCAACGATCAAACCGTACTGCCCTCCGGCATTTACGGCCTGCGTACTTTGCGTACCAATGGTATTCCACATCGAATTTTTCCATGTAAACATGGTTCCCGGTCCGGTAGAACTACTGCTCAACGTCAAGGTCGGGTTGGTGCAACTGATGATTCCGTTAACTGTATTAATTAAAGCTTCATTGGGTATGCGCACAATGGTAAAGCGGACGATGCTATCGCAGTCTAAAAAGGAATTGAAGGTTTCTGAAAACGTCCCCGGATCACAATAGTTAGTGCCATTAATCGTAAAGCAGCTGTTTTCACAAATGTATTGCGTACCGATATTGGTTATGATTTGATTTTTAATGGTTACTGTCTGCCGCACGGTGCTGTCGCAGCCTAAATACGACATATATGGGCTGGAGTTGAGTGTAAACGTTCCTGGCGCCGCAAGGGAAGTGAATGGCTCCTGGTCCCAAATAAAAGGTGCATCTTCAAAACAAACTGTCACAGGCTCCAAAATGGTTGGAGGGATAGGTTGGTTGGTTACCGGCAGGCAGCTTTGCTGCGGAGGGTGACAGGCATTGCCGACCTGAACACAGACATTGCCTCCGGCACTTCCAAACGTTATGGTCACAGTTGTTCCTTCCGGTGCAGGGAATTGCACGTTATTCAATCCACCATTAATTTGGGAGCCGGGTGGAGCTATCCAGCGGTAATAACCAGCCCCGGGAACAGGTGGAATGGTATATTCAACTGTAGCGCCGGGGCATACGGCAGTCGGGCCCTGTGGTACAGGAGGCGCCCCAGGCGGCGGCGGTGAAACGGAGCCGCTGGTTACATTCATTTGGTAATCACAGACATCCGCGATATACCCGTCAATCATCAAATAATAGGTTTGACCGGGCACAAAGTTGGAGTACGTAAGTGTCAGCGGAAGACCTGCTCCCCCGGCAGTTCCGGGGTTGCAATCCAACGCTTGCCCATCGCACATATCAAAAAATGCCGCCTGGAGGCCGTCCCCATTCTGGCAATTACTGGTCGCCACGTCAATGGTGATGCTGGTCGTACCAGCCACGAAACCAAACCATTGATCATTGTGAATGGTGATTTGCCCGCAAACAAGTGCACCCCCGGATGGGGTTCCACTGTTATTCCCCATATAACCATCAAAATCACAATACACACATGCCTGTTGGCAAGACGTTGCCCCGGGAATATTGTTGTTGGGGCAAGGCGGAGGCACCTGGCCAAAAACAGCAGTGTGGATGGCCAAAAAAACGGCGGTAGACAGGAGTAGTTTTTGTAGCATAAGTTAGTGCAGTTACGAATTCTCTTCTGTTTAATTAAAAATATACGTCTCAAACAAGAAGGCCTCTGGCAATTGCTTGCCAGAGGCCTCGGGTCCTATTTTAATCTAGTTTCGGATCAGCGTTACATCCCCTTTGTAGAGGATTGTTTCACCATCGAAAAATTCAATTTCCGCATAATAAACAAACACTGCCGGGTTGGCTCTGTCGCCGCGGACGGTTCCGTCCCAACCGTTTTGCGGGTCATTCGGCTGGAAGTTGAATCGTTCAAAAACAGCATTCCCCCAACGGTCGAATACCCGGAAGGTTTTAATATTGGTAACTTGACGGGTATCGCCTGATATGTAGAAAATGGCATCGTCATCCGGTGATTCCGGGTTGAAAATATTCGGAATGTAGACATACCGTGTTTTATCCACAATGATCGTTCGGCTATCGGTAGCCTTACAACCATTGGAATCCACCACCGTCACAAAGTACCGGAAGGAGTTAATTGGTCTGAACGGATCACATTGGTCACAGAGAACCGTATCGAGATAACTCGGGTCGAGAATAAAGGTTTCCACCCGGTCCGGATAATTCACTGTGTTATTGAGTGAGAGCTGAATCTCATGCCCAAGCGGCACAATAACATCCGGCCCCAAATCGACAAGCAGTTCTTCCGGTTCACCGATTTCAATCGCCGTTTCCCATTCGCAACCATTGGCATCCTGTATTACCAGACTATGTGTGCCCGGCGCCAATGACGTGAAGAAGGACGCTGTTACGTAGGGCAAATTATCCAATGAATACAAGAATGGAGGCGTTCCGCCCAAAACATTCGCCACCCCGATAACCCCGTCTGTTTTTCCAAAACACGATACATCGCGCACGTTCAATGCGGCTCCGGAAACGGTGGTTGAGTCAACAATTACAGGAACAACCGCCTCTGAGGTACAGCCGTTTGACTGGTTGGTAACAACAACGGTGTAATTGGCAGCCGAACTAACGACCGGGTTTTGAGAAAACTGACCGGAAATAATGCTGCCGTTAGCGCCCGCTGTCCAGGAATAAGTGTAATTCCCCGGCTCTTGCACACCAGCCACCAAACTAACCTGAGTCGTTGTACAATTCAACTGGTTCGGCACGCCGGTTTGAATAACCGGACCATCGGTATCAGCCAATACGGTAACACCGGTAGATGCGGTACATCCGTTGGGAGCAGTAACCGTCACGTTGTAATTGCCCGGAATGGTAACATTCGGATTTTGGTCCGTAGCAGTAAAACCACCAGGGCCACTCCATTGCCAGGTTACGGCAGCGTTATTTGACGTTCCGGTCAATTGGATATCAGTGACGATACACGAAATAGTACCGCCGGTAGCCGCAACAGTCGGTAAGCTGGCATCTGGAACGACGTTCGCAACCGAACTTGAGGTGCAGCCATTCGGAGCGGTCACGACCAGGGTGTAATTGCCAACCTGACTGACGACCGGCGTCGGATCGGTGGAAACCACAGAACCGTCGGGGCCCGTCCAGGAGTAGGTAACACCCGGTGTTTGTGAAGTGCCGGAAATGGTATTCGAAGGCTGAGCGCAAGTGAGTGTCGTACCGGTTGTAGCAACATCCGGCGGTGTTACATCGTCATCCACTTCAATAGCAAATAATGTCGTACAGCCATTTTGTGCAGTAACGGTCACGGTATACGTACCGGCAATTGATATCTGCGGGTCAGCAACAGTCTGGTTTCCGGCGGTAATATCCGGTCCGGCCCAGTTGTATTGCACATTTGGTGTAGCCGTAGTCGATTCCAACGTTACCGTTGGCAGTGAACAGGTGATTATCTCTGTGGCAACATTGATGTCCGGTGCAACAAAATCGCCGGTAACATTAGTGACCGCAGTTGCCTGACAACCGTTTGCCTGATTAGTTATCAAAACGGTGTAGGTACCTGCCGTATCAATCACCGGATTTTGTTGTGCGGAAGTGAAGCCGCCCGGGCCAATCCAGCTATACGAAACCATCGGCGTTGTTGTTGTTGCAGAAAGTGGCAGGGTGGGCGTTGTGCAGTTGATCAATCCACCAGTAACCGTTACGTTTTGCGGCGTAACCACATCTTGATTCACCGTCAGCGTTGGCGCTGAAATACAACCATTTTGGGCCGTGACGGTGTAGGTATACACGCCTGGGTTGGAAACATCAACTGCGGATGTTGTGGATACCACGGCGCCACCGGCATCCGTCCAAACACCAGTTGCACCAGGTGTGGATATCGATCCGGACAGCGTGAGTTCTGTTACCAAACAGGTGAGCGTTCCCGCACCGGTTACGAAAACCACCGGCGAATCTGTGTTTTCCTCAACTACAGCCGTGGCCGTGGAGGTACAGGCATTCTGGCCGGTTACAGTGAGGATATAAGTACCCGCTTGTGATACAACCGGATTCTGTTGGGTCGATCCGAAGCCATTCGGGCCGGTCCAATTCCAGGTCACAGTACCTGTCGGCGAGCTGCCCAAAATGGGTGTTTGCCCTGAAATACAGTCAACAGTATCACCTTGTGCGGTTGCGCCCGGCGCGACGATATCCTGCGCTACATCAACGGTGACGGTGGTTACACAGCCATTGGGGGCTGTAATATTCAACAGGTATGTCCCGGGAGCATTTGTTGTTACCGTAGGTGTGCTGCCAATTACGGTACTGTTTGGATCAAGCCAGGAATACGTGACATCGGGCGTGGTACTCGTCCCGGAAAGTTCTGTGGTCAGGTCGTCACAATCCAGATCATTGGATGAAGCGGCCTGTGCATCCGGAAAATCGCCGTCAAGCACAACAGTGGCCGATGCCGAAGCGGTGCATCCGTTCGGGCCGGTAACTGTCAGGGTATAATCGCCGGCAACCGTAATTGTCGGATCCTCGAGCGTCGAGTTGAAGCCCGGACCTTGCCATGCGAACGTCGCATTTGGCGTCGCAGAACCACCATTCAACTGAATATCCGTAATGAGGCAGGTCAGCGTACCGCCCTGGGCGCTGATATCCGGCGCTGCGATATCCTGATTGACGGTAGCAAGCGCCGTAGTTGTACAACCGTTTTCAGAAGTAACCACAACCGTGTAATCTCCAGGAACCGTTACGGCAGGATCTTCATCGGAAGAGGTGAACCCGCCCGGCCCGGTCCATGCATACGATTGAACAGGTGACGTATTATTCGTGGCAGTCGTTTGAATATCAGTGGAAAGAAGGGCACAAGTCAAAATATCCGAAACCTGGGTATTAATCGCTGGCGGTTCGGTATCCAGCAATACTTCCACGGATTGCGTAGAGGTGCAACCATTCAAACCGGTAACGGTGAGCGTATAAGTGCCGTTTTCACCGACGGATGGGTCTGGCAGATTGGACGAAAAGTTGTTCGGACCTGCCCATGCGAGTGTCGCACCTGTGGTAGTTGAAGCGCCATTAATTTGCACCTGCGGATTTGTGCATGAAATGGTATTTCCGGTTGCTGAAATATCCGGCGCTACAATATCCTGATCAACTGTCACAGTAACTGAATTTACACAGCCGTTTCCGGTAGACGTTACTACGAGGGTGTAGTCTCCAGGAACACTAACCGAAGGATTCTGATCACTTGAACTAAAGTTGTTTGGACCGCTCCAGGCATAGGTAACAGGCACATCCGCACCGCCATTCAGTGTAAGATCGGTTAAGGAACAGGTCAAAGTTCCGGCAGTCGAGGATGGTACCGGCAGTGTTTGATCTGCCACGATGGTAGCCGTAGCCGTTGAAGTACAACCGTTTTCACCTGTAACGGTGAGGGTGTACGTACCGGGTTCGCTCGTATTGGGATTTTGTAAATTTGAAGAAAAACTATTCGGTCCGGTCCAGGCCCAGGTTACGTTATTGCTTGGCGAATCACCGGCCAAATCCAAATCGGGCGCCGCACAGGTTACGGTACCGCCTGTAGCGGTGGCTTGCGGTTCGGCATCATCCAGAATAACATCTGCGGTGGCAATAGCAGTACATCCATTTGACGGATCGGAAACGGTCAGCGTATATACGCCAGGCTCTGTGATTGTAGGATCTTCCAGCGTGGAGGTAAAGTTGTTGGGGCCACTCCATTCGAGAATAACGCCCGGTGTGGTGGACCCGCCATCTAGCATGAGGGAAGTCACATTACAATCCAGAGTACCACCGGTTGCACTGGCATTTGGCACACCAACATCCGGCATAACGGTAGCTATCGTCGATGCCGTACAGCCGTTGGGCGCCGTAACCGTCAAGGTATAGTCACCGGTATTCGACACCGTAGGATTGGGGCCGGTGAAAATTCCACCCGATGGGCCAACCCATTCATAGGTAACCCCTGGTGTGGCAGAAGAGCCATTGATCGTTGTCGACGAACTGGTACAGGAAATAACGCCACCCGTGGCCGCTACATCCGGTGGCGCAAAGTCGCCATCCACTGTTGCGGTAACAGATTGTGTGCAAGCATTGCTGCTCGTAACTACCAGCGTATAAACACCAGCCACGCCGACGCTGGGATTTTGTTCCATCGAAGTAAAACTGTTGGGCCCTGTCCAGGAATAGGTAACATTCGGTGTGCTGGAACCACCGGTAAGGTTAATATCAGGGACGGCACAGGAAATTATCCCGCCATTTGCAGATGCATTCGGCGCTATGGTATCGCCGTCAACCACTGCGGTAGCCGTAGATGTACAGCCATTTGCAGGGTTTAGTACGGTGACGGTGTACGTTCCGGCTGTACCCACAGTCGGGCTTTGTTCAGCAGAAGTGTATCCGCCCGGTCCAGCCCATGTATAGGTAACGCCGCCCGTTGGAGATCCGCCGGTCAGGGCTACGTTGGGTGTAGCACAACTAATCGTTGCACCGGATGCTGTTGCATTCGGCGGGGTATCATTCAGATCAACAGTTGTGGTTGCCGTGGCTGTACAGCTATTGGCCGTGCTGGTAATCGTCACCGTATAGGTGCCGGGAGTATTTACAGTCGGGGTTTGCAACGTAGAGGCAAAGCTATTCGGCCCGGCCCAGGCATACGTTGCGGCGGGCACGTTCGTGCTTGCTGAAATATTCAGGGTCGTTGTGCTGCAGGTCAGTGTTCCGCCGGTTGCCGACGCTGATGGCGGCGTTGTGTTTCCACTAACGGTGACCGTGGCAGAATTGGTGCAGCCAGTGACTCCGTCTGTTACGATGACGGTGTAGGTACCCTGTTGGGAAGCAACCGGGTTTCCAATTGTCGTACTACTTAGTCCGGTTGCCGGACTCCAAAGAAAGGTAGAGTCCTGCGCATTTGTAGTCGTCGAAAGTTGTGCTTGTGCATTTCCACAACCAATCACACCTCCCGTCGCTGAAATAGTTGGCGGGGTGGTATTGCCTGTGACCATGACCGTATCATTCCTAATACAAAAATTGCCCCCCGCAGACGCTGTGACCGTTAAAATAACGGTGCCTGGTTGGGTGACAATCAAGGAGTTCCCGGTCCCTAGTATGGTGCCATTAAGCCGCTTCCAAACTTTTGTGCCGGGCGATGGTGTCGATGTGAGGGTAATGGTATCCTGCGCACAAGACAAAACAAACGGGCCGATAATTTCTGCCACAGGGTCTAGTACAAGCAAGGAAAAGTTGATCAAACTGTCACATCCTTGATAGGATTCACAAATATGCGAGTACGTTCCCCCTTCGCAATATTCCTCCCCGCAAATGGTGACACAGGTGCCGGCGCAAATAGTTTGAGGCGGCAGGTACCGGATAATAGGTGGTTTTACAGTAACCTGTTGGCGCACAACACTATCGCATCCCTGGTAAGAGGTGAATGTTGTTTCATAAGTCCCGGAAAAGTTCACCAGGTCGCCCCAGGGCGTTTCATAAGGAACATCCTCATTACAAATTACAACAGGCGGAAGAATTGTCGGAGGAATAGGCTGCACAATAATGTTTTTACAAACCGTATTCCCCTCATTGCAGGAATTTTCAGGCGTCACGCAAATCTGACCGCCACTGGGGCCGATGGTGACTTGCACCGTATTCCCGCCAGGGGCAGGTATCGAAACCGGTGGCGATTGGCCGTTAATCAAAGAACCGGGAGGAGCATCCCAGGTATAAGCACCTGCGCCGGAAACTACCGGAACGGAAAATGTCACCGTCGCACCCGGGCAAATAGTAGTAGGCCCTTGAATAAGTCCGGTAGGCCCCACGTTGGGTGCCTGTACGGCACTGGGTGGCACCACGGTGATAGAAAAGTCACAAAGGTCACCTGCATAGCCGTCAATCAAAAGGTAATAGTTGACGCCGGGAGTCAGGCTTGTGGTTATAGAGACGGGGATACCTGCGCCACCCGCTGCACCGCCGTTACAGGCAACGGGCGAGCTGCTGCAGCTGGTGTACAAGGCAATTTGAACACCATTGCCGTTTGTACAATTCAAAGGAGTTGCTGTAAAAGTGGCGGCCGGAGCACCGGCAATAAAGCCAAGCCATTGCTCATTCTCAACGGTTCCGCAAAAACCCGGAGGGGTTTGACCGGTGTAACCGTTTGAAGTCCCCATGTAACCATTAAAATTGCAATAAATACAAATGTCGGAGCAAAAGTCAGCTGGCGGAAAGTCATTCGCAGGGCAGGGGGGCGGCAATTGAGCCTTCAGGCCCCAGGCTGTTACCAGCAGCAAAGTCAAAGCAAGTAGTTTTTTTACCATGAAACGGTTGTTTAAAATTCAGATTTTAAAACGTTCAGAGTTTGGTCGCTGTAATGTGGTTATAAGGTTGGTTGTTCCGAAGCAAAGGCAAAATATTCTGCAAAGGAAGGAAGAATTTTATTTGGAAGAGGCCTTTTAATGCCATTTTAACTGCGCAAAATGAAGGCGCTTTTTCCGAATAATTCCATCCATTTTCAGGATCAGACAAATATGGGATTTGGAGTCGGGCTATAATTTACAAAAAAAATTAAACTCTAAAAATTTTGTAGTCAGCGCAATAAAGTAACGGTTCCGGTGAATATTTCCTTTTCGCCATCCTTGAAATGTACGATCAGATAAACCAAATAAACCCCTGGCGGCGCGTATCTGCCCCTGAAAGTCCCATCCCAATCCAACGAAGAATCTTGCGGAAAAACCCATTTCGCTGAATGCACCAACTCTCCCCATCGATTAAAAATTTCTAAAATTTCAACACGCTCAACGTCCGGGCCCAGGGAAATTCCAAACGGTAGCGTATTCTCAGCGCCGGGATTAAATACGTTCGGGATGTACACTCTGCGTTCCCGGTTTAACTTTAACAGAATTTCGTCAACAGCCACACAGCCACTCGTATCGATCAGGATAACTTTGATTTTCCCGGAGTGCCTGGGCATCCACTTTTGCTCAAACGAACCAATTCGGGCTGTATCGAGTAAAGGTTCCCAAATAATCGTGTCCAAGCCGCCGGTTGTCACCGAACTTTGTAACCATAGATACACCGAATCGCCTAACGCTGCCTCGATGTCCGGCCCAAGATCAATTTTTATTTCCGGAGGCTCCGCCAAAATCAGGGTGTCGGCCCATTCACAACCACCCACATCCTGTGCTACCAAATGGTAAGCCCCCGGGCCCAGGCGATCGAAAGTTTCATTCAGGCTGAACGGACTGCCATTCAGGCTGAACAAAACAGGGGGTGTTCCGCCGGACACACCACCAACCCGGATCATGCCGTTTTTTTCGCCGTAACATCGAATATCCACCACCGAAACAGTATCCACCTCAATCGGTGCACTGAGCTGTACGACTTCGACGGTGTCGGCATTGGAACAGCCTGCCATGTCGGTAACATCCAAAATATAATATCCGGAAGTTGTTACTTGCTGGTACAAATCCGCCCCAAGAATCGATCCGGCGCCAGCCATCCGCCAAGCATACTGATACCCCTGACCGGTATCCGTGCCCGGACCACCGAGCGTGGTTACAGGTGTGTTGCAATCCAGAAATGCGTCTTCCCCGGCATCTGACACCGGTAGTTCCCGCAGGTAAATATTGACGGTTGCACTGTCCGGCAAACAAGGCGCCTGCGGTTCAACCCTGTAGGTGAATGCATAAGCGCCGGGCGGTTGATTTTTTAAATTAAAAGTTCCAGCCGCCGCATCAAAGGCATTGCCAACAGAAATGATTTCCGACACTTCTGACCATTGGCCGCCCTGGTGTTCACCGGAAAGGAGATTGTTCAGGTGCACCGTGGAACTGTCGCCCCTACAATAGATGGCGGTGTCAAGCGGCACCCCTGCATTTGCCGGTGCGTGCACATTAATTACCACGGAATCACCTGCCGTTGCAGCACATGCCGGCGCCGTACCGGCAACTATACTTTGCAAGGTGAAAACGGTTAGCCCCTTTGGCGCAACGGGTATTGCAAGCGGCATATTTGATGTGACGGAAATGGTATAATCCTGCCCCGAGTGGTCTGTATACGTTATCGAGACAGGATACGGCCCGTTCGATTGAAAATACAGAAGTGCTTCTTCTCCGGCACAAATTGTGGTGTCACCCCAAAACAAAGCATCCGGCAAAGGTTTCCACTGAACCGGCGTACCTGCAGCTACTGACAGGCAGGGGTCATCTAAATCAATTTGTCCATTGGAGTTGTTCCCGACAATTGCCGAGATATAATAGGTTTCCCCTGTTTTTAACCCTGGCAAAAACGGAAAAACGGGTTGGTCATTTACAGCCAGAATAGTACCGGGACTATCTCCCGGAAAATCATGTAAAATGTATGAAATAATATCGTCCTGATCAGTTTTTCCGTCATTTTTATATACGCCGGTTGCTTGCTCGTTTTCACAAAATGTTTTTGGTGTTTGATCCATGGTGCCGGCATCTGTAACACAGGCGCAACTATGTGTGCCGGATACTTCGGGGCTTATGCAGCCATTGGCGTCTTTTATATAAAAACTATAACCACTATTGTTTTGTAATAAATTTGATAGAAAAAAAGAAGCATTTACGATGCCGCTTAACCCATCTACAATATAGGGGGGCAGCCCGCCTGAAACATTAAACTGAACAAAATAAACCGCATTGGTGCCCGTGCAGATTTCCTGGACCGTATCAATTTGCGGAATTTCCTGAAATTCAATAGAAACGGTATCGGATGCAACGCATTTTCCTGCCGATTCTGTCCAGGAAAACAAGTATTCACCGGGCTGAGATACCTGAACAAGCGCATTGGATGCTGATGCCCCATTGATCGATACAACTCCCGGCCCGGATACGAAAGCCCAACTCCCTAGTGAGGTTCCGGGTGTAACTTTTAAAACAGTGTTTAGGCCGCAGTGCGTGCTGTCCTCTCCTGCATTGGGCGTTGGCGGGAAATGAAACTTAACCGGTTGCCCAAAGGCAATAGAAAAACACGGATCATCCGGGTCGGGAAAACCATTGAGATTATTACCGGCTACTATAGAAATATAATAAACCGAATCCGGAGCCAAACCCGGCTTCCAGCCAAATACTCCGGTTGTATTTTGATCAAACACTTCCCCAAGCGTATTGCCGGCACTTGTATGCAAAACAAATAGCGCTGTGTCATTACCATCTAAAAACAAATCATCAGGAGGTAATACAACTATATTTTCGCCGACACAGACTTCCAGCAACGTCGGGTCCATATTCCCGGCTGCGGTTTTGCAAGCGCAGGTAAAACTACCGGAGACTTGTACGGTACAGGCATTTTTATCCGAGATCAGATACGCATATCCACTTCCACTTGCAATCGGATCCGAAATTACAGTGTTGGCCCCTATAGGGACTCCGTTAGATGCATAGGGCGGGGCACCTCCTGATAGCACAATGTTTACGGTATAAAATGAATTCGAATTATCGCAAACCGGATCAGCGGCAGTAGCTGTGGGAATTGAGTTGAATTCAATAGAAATACTATCGCGCTGTATGCAAAGCGCACTTTTTTCATTCCATTCAAACACATATTTGCCGGCAAGCGAAACCTGGACAACCGTATTCGGGGCAGTAGCCTCATTGAATATTGCCGTACCGGGCCCGGATATAAAATTCCATTCTCCCGAATGCGCACCGTCGCTCAAAATGGCATTGAGTTTCACGTTTAATCCACATACGGCTGTGTCTTTCCCGGCATAGGCATCCGGTAGATTCAGGATGAAAACCTCTTTGCAGGACAGGCTGGAATCGCCACAAATATTGCGCGCTTGCACACAAACCTTTCCGGTAGTTCCCGGGTCAGACCAATGCACCTGAATTTTTTCAGATCCGGGATTTCCAAGCAGCCCGCCACCGTCTACCGACCACGTGTATTTCTCTGAACCTGTTGCGAATTCAATAGAATAATTTGCTTTTGTGGCTGCACAAACGGTATCCGGCCCTTCAATGAATACCGGCGCAGGGGGCTGAATGGTCGAAACATCTATACAAATTGCAGCACTGGTATCACAATTATTTAGTTCCCGCACACAAATTGCCCCGCCCGGATGATCGACCCAAACCAGGGAAAGCGAATCTGTTCCCTGGCCATTTGTGATCAGCGCATTCGCCGGAACCTCCCACTGAAAAGTGTTGCTCCCCGTACTGCCTTTTGCACGATAGCCAATGGTATCAAGTAAACATGCCAAAGTTGAACCGGTCAGGCTGACCGGCGGCGCCAGTGTATCCGTCACCTGAATTTCCAAACAGGCCGGAACCCCGGTCCCGCATGCATTTATCGCCGCAACACAAATGCTGTCGCCTTCAAACATACTCCAGGCAAGCGTAATGGTAGCGCTATCCAGTCCGCTAATAATACCGACGCCGGCCGGAATTGTCCATGAATAAGCAGTTGCGCCGGGAATGGAATCGATCTGCCACACTCCAGTCTGGCCAAAACACAGTTGGGCTGGTCCAAGTATAGTATCCGGTGTGGCCGGCGGTATTTGCTCCGACAGTACTTGTACGTATGCGGTATCGCAACAGCTGATTCCGGCACTGGTCGAGCAAACTTCCAGGCGGTAAGTGCCTGCGCTGTCGATTAGCACAGTCGCCTCATCGTCGGGGCCGGCAATGTGCCCACCGGCGGTGGCTGTCCACAAGTAACGTATTCCGGAACCAGCGGAGGAGCCTGTACCATCCAGTTCCAACCCGGTTTGATCACAATGCAAAACCGGTGGAGGCGCAATCGTTGCTACCGGAGCAAGCACATCCAGAATAAGTGTCGCGATGCTATCACAACCGTTTGCCCCGGAATAATTAATAGAATAAGTACCGGATTCGCAGCGGTTTTCAAAACCGGAAGTTAGTGCGCAATCGCCCCGGCAAATTGTTTCGTAAACGGTGTCACGCACAGGTTGCAGCACATTCAGGTGCAGCGTAGCATTAAAATCACAATTATCCTGTGTAACAATTAAGGTATGATCTCCCGTGCTGCAAAAAGTTGAATCAAAATATTCAAAACAGTCGGGAGCGCAAATTGTCTCAAAATCTTCCACATCCGGGAGTGCTGCCTGAATCGTCACATTCACACAATTCGAGGTGATTTTGCCACAAAAAGGAGGGGTGGGGGAGTTCAGTTGTGTATTCAACTGGGCCAAGGTGAGTGTGCCATTCGGCGCAGGAATGTCACTGGAATCACTGGTCAAATAGGATAGTCCGCATACTGTATAGGAGCCGGGCGGGTAGTTTTGTAAATCGGGTTCTTGCTGATAGGCCAGAATCACGCCGCCAACCGCAATCACATAAACATACGAGTAAGCATTTGCCGGCGGGGGTGTTTGCGGCGGCGTATAACTGGGCAGAAGGTCCAGGTCGAGGCTTGCATTTCCTGCACAGGCCACAATATCGGCCATCAGCAAATTGCCGGCGCCGGCCTCACAGGAGATACATTCAATGCCTGTATCATCACAAAAAATGATGGAGTAATCATAAAAATTGCCTACATCATTGTTCAATCCATCCGTGACGGTTAGCGTCCATTGCCCGTTGACGGGCCCGGAATTAAAATCTTCCAAACAACCTGTCACCGGGTAATAACTCCCGGTATAATTACCAAAAAAGCCCCAGTTTTGATTATTACTCCAGCCAGATGAAAACCCCGGATCCGGATTGGCTTGCTGAGCGCAGGGTACAAAGGTGATGTCCCAGCCGGTTCCATCCGTTTCACCAAATAAACCCAATGGGCCAACAAGCGTGACCGTTTGTCCGGCAGGCGAGGTAAGTGTGATCAGAATATCGCTGATGTAATCGTGCTCAAAGTGCAGTGTAACCCCGCACACCGCCTGGCCGTTTTCGCCCAATACATTATTGGCGGCATTTTGTACTTGGATGTAGAAATTGCCCTGGAAATTATCCGGTAAATATTGCGGACAATTTGTACACGAGCATGCATTCTGCGCAGCTATTCCGTCCGGGAATACCAGCAGAAAAAAACAGGCAAAAAGCATTTTGCCCAGAAGCATGGTGCGCTCAAGCCGCTTTTGTAATTGATTGGGCATTACATGTCGTTTTGGCCGGATTCAGCCATACGTGACGTTTGTTTTCCTCTGGACGGGAACAACTGATTACAAGGCAGATTGTCGGAAAGCGCCGGCAGGTAATTTTGAGATTGGCTTCTAATCAATATCAGCGAAATACTTCCGGATTTCGGTTGCTTCCTTGGCTTTAATACGGCCAGACAGGATCAAACGGATCTCGCGTCTGCGGGCAGCCCCTTCATACAGGTTTTGCTCTTCACTGGACAAGGGTATTACCTGCGGAACCTGGATGGGTACTTTTCTGGAGTCATCCAGCGCAACAAAGGTAAAATAGGCATGGTTACACCGCCGGGGCTTCTGCCCTTTGATATCATTGGCAAAAACTTCTACATAAATCTCCACCGACGAGTTGAAGGCCCGCGTAACGCTGGCTTCCAGCGTGATCACCTCGCCCAAATTGATTGCATTTTGAAATGAAATATGATCCACAGCCGCAGTGACAACGTGCGCCTCGCAATGGCGACCAGCGCAAATTGCCGCTACAATGTCCATCCAACGCATTAAATACCCACCCATCAGGTTGCCCATTGGGTTGGTGTCATTTGGCATGACCATCTCGGTCATAACCGTAAAACTATCGGAAACTTTCTTTGAAACAGGCGCGCGATCTGGCATACCCTTAATTTAAGGATCAACAAAAAACAACACTCGCTTAAATAACTCCTGCCGGATTCAGTTACCAACGGCAATCCGTTTGCTGTTCAAAACCCAGGCATATCCACCGAACAGCGCGGCCGAGAAAAACAAATCGCCGATCAGGGTATTCCCGAAAAAGGGCAATCCGGCTACATAACAACTCAGCAGGCCTGCAGCAGTCTTAGGGTACAACGCCGTTTGTGCCCAGGTGCTAAAATTGCTGACCAGGAAAAAGACCACCGAAGCGCTCAAGCTGGCCCAGACAACCCGTTGAGGCGATACACGATCGCGCAATAACACATAACCCAGCAATACCACAAGCCCAATAGCCGCGTAAATATACCAGGAGGTGATCCAGGCAAAGGATGTAAAATATGCGCTGTAAATAACGTTATTGATGAGCAGGTCTGTCAGAAACAACGCTGCAAAAGGCACAGCCCAAGCCAGCCAGCGACGCTGCAGGTAGGCAGCGCCAAACAAACCGATGGCGCCCAGCGGTGTAAAATTAGGCGGATGAGGCAGCAACCGTGTGAGCGCAGCAAGTATGATCAGTATGAGAGCAATCCGAAATTTCATAGCATTATATAAGTTCAAACGACAAGATTGGCTGCAAAGATAGCGTGCCTGAACCTACCTTCAGCCCTCCCGACCTGCCGTTTTTCCAAAAAAACAAATTGTTCTGACCGATAACACTAACCTTGTTCCAAAAATAATTTAAGCAAAAATGAAAAAACTGATCACTACTTGCATCGCCTGCCTTCTGACCACTGTTTGCTTCCCCGCGTTGACCCGGCTTGGCGCGCAGCCCGATCGTTGGCAACAACATGTAAAGTATGATATGACCATTAATGTGGACGTCTCAACACATCAATATCAGGGCTCGCAGCGCCTCGTGTACACAAATAACAGCCCCGACACCCTGCGCAACCTGTTCTACCACTTGTATTTCAATGCCTTTCAACCCGGCAGTATGATGGATGTGCGCTCGCGCACTATTGCCGATGCCGACATGCGGGTGGGCGGCCGTATTCAGAATCTCAAACCGGAGGAACAAGGCTGGATCAAAGTGAAATCACTCACCCAAAACGGTAAAAAAACAACCTTCGAAACCAACGGGACTATTTTGGAGGTGCGCCTCCCTGCCCCCATAGCACCCAACGGCGAGGCAATTCTGGAAATGACATGGGACGCACAGGTGCCCGTGCAGATTCGACGCTCCGGGCGCGACAACCGGGAAGGCATCGCATATTCTATGGCACAGTGGTATCCCAAACTATGCGAATACGACTACCAGGGCTGGCATGCAAATCCATACGTCGGCCGGGAATTTTACGGGGTTTGGGGTGATTTTGACGTGAAAATTTCCATTGATAAAAAATATGTTGTGGCTGCGGGCGGGTATTTGCAAAATCCGTCCGAAGTCGGCAACGGCTATGCGCCGGAAGGTATGCCGCTCAACATTCCTGCCGGAGACAAACTGGTGTACCATTTCGTAGCGCCGAATGTCCACGACTTTGTCTGGGCAGCCGATCCCGATTTTACCCATAAAACCCTGAAGGCTGACGACGGCTCTATCATGCATTTTTTTTGGCAGGCCGGTCAAGGTTACGATGAGCAATGGGAAGCCTTGCCGGCCATTATGAACCGCGCACGCACGATCATGAATACCCATTTTGGAAAATATCCCTACCGCGAATATTATTTCATCCAGGGGGGCGATGGCGGCATGGAGTATCCGCTCGCAACTTTGATTACCGGAAACAGGGGCCTCAACAGTCTTGTCGGTGTGGCAGTGCACGAACAACTGCATTCCTGGTACCAAATGATTCTTGGCACCAATGAAAGCCTGTACGCCTGGATGGACGAAGGGTTCACCTCCTATGCTGAAAATATCGTGGAAAACGAACTGGCCCGGGAAGGCCTGCTGGGCAGCCGGAAGGCAAAGGAAAATCCATTTGACGGCACCTATGCCGCCTACCGGGCATTGGCACTCAGTGGGCGTGAAGAGCCCCTGACAACCCACGCCGATCATTTCCAAACCAATTACGCCTACAGCCTGGCTGCATATGTTAAAGGCGCGGTGTTCCTCCAGCAACTGGGCTACATCATTGGGCAAAAAAACCTGGAGGCTGGTCTGTTGCGCTATTTTGACACCTGGAAGTTTAAACACCCAAACTCAAACGATCTGATCCGCATTTTTGAAAAACAAAGCGGCCTTGAACTGGATTGGTACCGGGAAGACTTCGTAAACACCACCAATACTATTGACTACGGGATAAAACTGGTTGAAAAAGAAGGGCGTAAGTCAACCCGGGTTGTGCTCGAACGGCTTGGCAACATGGCAATGCCCCTCGATATCCTCGTAACATACAGCAACGGCGAACAGGAGCTCTTTTATGCCCCGTTGGAAAGTATGCGCGGAGAAAAACCGAAAGAATCTTCCATCGAACGAACCATGCTGCCAGACCATCGCTGGGTAGACCCGGCCTACGAATTCGAGATTCCTGAAAAAGCCAAAAAGGTGGTGAAAATCGAACTGGATCCCAGCGGGCGTATGGCTGATGTTGACTTGGCCAACAATGTCTGGCAACAGGCGCCCTAATGAAAAAGTCATGCGCCATCCCCTTTTTTGGAGAAGGCGCATGTTTTATTTAACGGCTTGATAAACAAAGGCGTAATCCGGCCTTATCCAAAACCCGATTTTGCGAAATCGGAGGCGGCTTTTAGCAAAACCATGTTTGAGCGACGACGCAGGCGGAGCGAGTTTGGCCTGCCCGTATTGGGTTTTGCGCCGCTGCAGATTTCAGGCAAAATCGCGGGATTTGCATACAGCCTTGACTTTTTGGTCCTTTTTTTCAAGAAAAAAGGACATAGAATCCTGAATTTCAATGATTTGAAGATTCCCTCGAAATAAAAATTCCGCATTTTCCAAAACTGAAAAATGTGCGGGATGGCGCATGCTTATTTTTTAATCCAACTGGCAGGATTCAACCGTTTTTTCTGGTACCAAAGTTCAAAATGCAATTCAGTAGTGCCGGAAATAGGATTGCTGCTCACTCGGCCAATGGTTTGGCCTGCGGCAATATTCTCTCCTTTGGTTAATGCCGTTTCACTTAGGTTTGAATATACGGTGTAATAATTTCCATGTTGTAAAATGACGGTATAATCATGCCCGGGAATGAATTGGACGCCGGCGACCTTCCCCTCGTAAACTGCCCGAACAGCAGAAGCCTCGTCGGTTCGGATATCCACGCCATTGTTGGTGATCTCAATATTTTTCAGGGTTGGGTGTTTTTGCCGGCCGAATCCCCTGGAAATTACGCCATCCTGAACAGGCCAGGGCAACCGCCCCTGGTTTTGCCGGAAAGACCGCGTTTGGCTGTCGTCGGGAATATCGGCGGCGCTGGTTGTGGGGGCGCCGGATTCCGGCACAGCAGGCGATGCCGGCGCTGGTGAAGGCGTTGCTGTGGTTGTCGGGTTGGTTTTTGGCCGCCGCGCCGCTTCCACTTTCCGGCTGATTTCTTCCTGGATAATCCGTTCGATAGCCTGATTTAGCGCTTCATGCGCAGCCTGCTTTTGTTGCAGTTCTGTGCGAATCCGGCTTTCATCTTTCTTGAGTGTATTTAGTAATTTTTCCTTATCGACCAGTTCGGTGCTAAGCACGGTTTTTTGCCCTTGCAAGGCGCTCAGGAGCTCTTCCTGTTTTTTCCGGGATGCTTCCAGCAACGTGATTTTATTGGCCAGCATGGCTTGCGTGGCAAGAATTGCTTCTGCCTGTGTTTTGCGAAAACGGTCGTATTTGCGCAAAAAAAGCCATCGCCGGAAGGCCTGATTCAGGCTGCCCGCCGACAAAATGTACAACAACGGATTACTCAATGTTTTTCTTCGAAAGGCATTGCGCACCATTTTGCCATAGTCGGCGCGCATTTTTTGAATATCCAGCGCCAGGGCATCAACTACAGCCGTTGTCCGGTCTATTGCATTTTGCGACTCGATTATTTCCGCGCCGATCGTTTGAATCAGGGATTCCCGCCGTTCAATTTGTTTTTGCAACGCAACATACCGGTCCAGTGCAGCGGCCTTTGACCGGGTTGTTTTTTTCAACATTTTGTCTGCCAGATCGATCTCCCGGATCAGGTTTTTGCGCTTGGTTTCCAGGTCGCGCTTGTTTTGACTCAACAGGTGCCCGGGCACCCCGAACACCAACCCCAACAGGAAAAGCATGGGCAAGATGGCAACCCGATTCGTAGAGTTGCGGCTATTCCATCCGTTGGTAATGTGCGGGAATGTCAAAGCGGTAGGATTTTGGAACATTGGTCTCAATGTCGGTAAGTACTAGGTCAAGGTTGAGCGCACCTGTTTCCGGGCTGAATGCCTCTATGCGGCGAATATACGGAAATATGCCTGCCCCGGACAGTTTTTCAAACCCGCCAAACTGCAAACTTAGGATGCGGGAATCACGTTGTTGGACGAATGTTTCCCGCCTTAAAACAAAACTACCCTCTTCCAACCGGTAGTCGGCCGCTAAAATGTGGTTGGTTCCGCTAAGCCGGTGCAGGTCGTCTTTGATGTCGGCCTGAAACACCATATCTGCCGGCAACCAGGCCGAAGCAAGCAGGAAATATTGTAAAAATGAAAAGCCCTCCGGCAGGCTGTATTCCCGCTGCAAGGAGGCCATGGCGCGCGCCTCAAAAGTCTTGTCGAGCCGGTTCAGGATAAAAACGGAATCGCGTGTAACCAGTACGCGGGCTGCCTCGATGCCCAACTTTTTTACATTCATCCAAAGCACGCTGTCGCGAATCCAGATCAGGTTGGCAGAGGCCTCCACAGCCATGCCATCTCCTTCGGCATATATTTTTGCACGGGCTGCAAGCGATTCAATTGCAGGTGGTTGTCGCTCCTCCAACTGCTTGACCAGAAAATCGCTGGACCGTACGGATGTTGCCGGCACAATAGTGTCGCCGGGCACCTTCCGGCTGCAACCGGTTTGTTTGGCTCCCATAAAAAGCAAGAGCAATCCACACCAAAGAATTGGCGTAATGCGTATTTGGCTTGCGTGTTTAAAAGCAGAAAAACTGGTCATGTTTTTGGTTTAAAAATCATCATCTTCATCAGTCAACTCCAGTTTTGCGCCATTTAATTCACTCCAGGCATGGTTGTCACCTTGTTTTTTGGCAACTTCCATCCCGGTTCGGTATGCCTGAAGCGCCGGGTCTGGTTGGGCCATTTTTTCGTACAATTTTCCAAGGTGGTAATACAGACCGACATAGTCCGGATCTAGATCGCGCAGTTTCAGGTAAAAAGCAAGTGCCTGATCTGCCTGGCCAAGCCCTTCATACTCCTTGGCAACAGCAAAAAGCGTAAAGGAGTCATCCGGCGATTTGGCGAGCATTTCCTGTAAAATTTGGAGGCGTTGACTCATAGCGTTATGAACGATGTACTGAATTATTTGTTGGAATGCCGGGCGCGAAATTTCGCCCGGCGCACTGCCGGAAAATGCTATTCGATTGCTACTTTTGCGGCTCTTTTGGAGGGCAAATGTAATGCCTCGCGTGCAAAGCCCTGATTTTTAGTGCCCTAACGCTTTCTTATTATTCAACTTCGTTTATGAAATTTCTTGTTTGTATAGCTCAAACGCCTGACACCACGGCCAAAGTCTCCTTTGATGGCGACGGAAAAGCCTACAATTCCACAGGCGTGCAATTTATCATGAATCCGTACGACGAATGGTATGCCCTGGTGCGTGCTTGTGAATTGCGGGAGACGCTGGGAGGCGCGGTCACAGCCATTAATGTGGGTCCGGCGACCAACGAAACCACCATCCGGAAAGCACTGGCAATCGGCGCCGACGAAGCCGTTCGGATTGATGCCGAGCCTTCCGGCTCCGCCTTTGTTGCCAGGCAAATTGCCGCTTACGCCGAGGATAAGGGATTCGATCTGATTTTTCTGGGAAAAGAAACCATCGATTACAACGGCGCAGAGGTTGGCGCAATGTTGGCAGAATATCTTGATTTGCCCTTTGTTCCTCTTGCCAGCAAACTGGAATTGGCTGGAAGCTCTGCTACCGTTGAGCGCGACATCGAGGGTGGGGTAGAGGTGCTGGAATGCAACCTTCCACTCGTGGTTTCGGCATCCAAGGGCATGGCCGAGCAACGTATCCCCAACATGCGCGGCATTATGATGGCGCGCACCAAACCACTTCAGGTAGTGCAGCCCGTGGATTTTGAGGAGCCGGTGGAAGCGGTCCGGTTTACCCTGCCACCTGTCAAAGCCGGCGTGAAACTTGTAGATCCGGAGCAGATGGACGAGCTCGTGCGTTTGTTGCATGAAGAAGCAAAAGTGCTCTGAGTCGTGTGCAATTTTGTTTCGAAAACAGAAATTCCTTTAACTTAAAATTACAACTGCAATGGTTTTAGTATATGCGGAAACTCCGAACGGACAATTAAAAAAAGCGGCTTTTGAAGCAGTTAGCTATGGAAAAAAAGTAGCCGCCCTGCTGGGACAGCCCTGCGCTGCCATCACCCTCGGAACAGTGGCGGCAAAAGCCGGTGAACTGGGGAAGTACGGCGCAGAAAAAGTGTACAATATTGCCAATGAACAATTAAATCACCTCGACAGCCAGGTTGCCGCGACTGTAATGGCCAACGCCGCTGCACAATTGAATGCTACGGTTGTCGTGCTTTCGCACAGTTCCACAGGAAAGGCCATTGCGGGTCGCCTTGCTGTCCGGCTCAATGCCGGGTTGGTGTCGGGCGTAAACAGCCTGCCGGAACTCCAAAACGGAGCATTGCATGTGAAAAAGTCGGTTTTTTCCGGAAAAGCAATCGCCGAATATGCAATAAGTACACCGGTTAAAATTTTATCCCTCATGGGAAATGCCATACGGCCTGAGGCGACGGGCGCAGCCGTAGATGTGGAAGCATTGAATATTGAAGTGCCAACAGGCCGGATCAACGTCAAATCGCTTAAAACCATCGAAGGCCGCGTACCGCTTCCGGAAGCTGAAATTGTAGTATCCGCCGGTCGCGGCATGAAAGACCCGTCCAATTGGGGAATAGTGGAGGACCTGGCTGAAGTGCTGGATGCCACAACAGCCTGCTCACGTCCGGTTGCCGATAGTGATTGGCGGCCACACCATGAACACGTTGGTCAGACCGGCATTGCCATCCGCCCGAATTTGTACATCGCGATCGGCATTAGCGGGGCGATCCAACACCTGGCCGGGGTAAACAATTCAAAAGTTATCGTGGTGATCAACAAAGATCCGGAAGCACCTTTTTTCAAAGCCGCTGATTACGGTGTAGTGGGCGACTTATTCGATGTGGTTCCGCGTTTGACCGAATCGATAAAGAAATTTAAGGCATCCAACTGATAGAGTGCCGCGTTTTGGAACATTAGTTTCTTCAGAGCACGTCCGGGATTCCATGCCACAGGATTCAATAAATTACGAACAAGGGATACACATTTTGTTTACCGGGCAACAAAAGGGATGTATTTTTGCAGGAATCGACTGTGGGGAGAAATTGCCTTAACGGCGCACCTGTCCCCATTAATTCAACGAATTGGCAATGAAACGAATTGAATTGGATATCGTAGCATTATCGCATAGTGTAACCCAGTCGCATAATTATGCCGTGGTATTGGGCGAACGGCGTGGGCAACGGCGCCTGCCCATCGTGATTGGCAGTTTTGAGGCACAGGCTATCGCCGTGGCCATGGAACGGATGGTCCCAAACCGTCCGCTTACACACGATCTGTTCAAAAATGCCCTGGATACATTTAATGTGGAATTGCGCGAAGTAGTCATCAACAACCTGCTGGATGGTATTTTCTACGCCCGGCTGGTTTGTGTGAAAAACGGAGAAGTATTTGAAATTGACTCCCGCACGTCCGATGCCATTGCCATGGCTGTACGGTTCGATTGCCCGATTTTTACCTATGACTTTATTCTGGAAGCCGCAGGGGTAGTGCTTGAAGATCAGGATGAAGAAGGCGTGGAGGGCAGCGGCGAACAACGGCCTGCTGCCACCCCAAAAGCGATTGACATCACAGCGCTGGAAACATACTCTGCCGAAGCGCTGCACAACCGCTTACAGGAAGTTTTGGAAGCAGAAGATTATGAAACTGCAGCCAAGATTCGCGACGAGTTGAAACGCCGCGAACAAAAAAGTTAAACACCTTCCCTCCCAGTTTACAGTGAAAAACTGTATTCCACAGTTTCGATACGCGGTATGCCACCCTCGTGGGTATTCTTGAAAATGATGTTGATCGAAATGGTCTCCGATTTATCTTTTTCGGTACTGTCAAACACAACATCAAGTTTTCCTTTCCCGCCTTTTTCAATCACACCGCGTGGAAAATCGACTGTAGTGCAATAACAGGCATCTACAATATCAATTTGAACCGGCTCCGCGGAGGTGTTTGTAAACTCAAATACCATAGAGCGCTTTTCCCCCCTTTTGACCTGGCCCAAATCAATATGTTTTTTGTCCCAGGTAACAAACCCGGGCTTAGGCTGCGCCTTCGGTTCGGAAGCCGAAACATCTTTGGATGTGTGGCAGGCAAGAATCCCCTGGAAGCAAATCGCCAGCAAAATCAATTGGAAAACTTTCATTGAAATCGATAGAACATTTTAGAATAAACGAAAGCTGTCAAGATACCTTTTTGCCCTGCATGGCTGCCTGAATGGTTTGGTCCATTGCACGGTGGGCCAGCGGAGCGGTATACGAATTTAATGCTTCAACTGCCTGTAAAATATTGTCCTTATCGGACGAGTCTGCGGCTGTTTTCAACGCATCCAGCAGCATTTTAGTCTCTTTTTTCTCCTCGGGCGTCAGGATGTTTTCGTTTTGTTTCAGAAACTTGACACCCGCTTGCAGCAGGTGGTCGGCTTCATTGCGCGCCTCCAAAAGCCCCCGCGAACGCATGTCCTCCTGCGCATGTGAAATGCTATCGAGCAACATGGCAGCCATCTCCTCTTCCGTAATTCCGAATGTTGGCCGGATATCTGTTTCCTGTTCTACGCCGGAACGCAGTTCTCGGGCCCGAACATTCAAGATTCCATCGGCATTTATGATAAACTGAATGTCAATTTTAGGTAAACCTGCAGGCATGGGGGGAATGCCACGCAGCGTAAATTCTCCAAGCTTTCGGTTGTTTTCCACCAGGTCGCGTTCGCCCTGATAAACTGCGATTTTCAGGTTTTTCTGACCGTCCACACTGGTGGTGTATTGTCTGCCTGCCTTTGTTGGTACTTTTGAATTCCGGGGAATGATCACGTCCATCAAGCCCCCTACCGTCTCAATACCCAGCGAAAGTGGAGCTATATCCAAAAGCAACAGCTCCTTTTGGTTGCCGGCGAGAATATCGGCCTGAATAGCAGCGCCTAAAGCAACGACTTCGTCCGGATTGAGGCTGTTGAAAACCGGTTTTCCGAAATAACCAGCAACTGACTTGTGCACCAGTGGAACCCGGGTGCTGCCGCCAACCATCACGATTTTATCAATTTTATCAGTCGTCAGTTTGGCGTCCTGCAAAGCGCCAGAGCAGCAATCCAGTGTCTTTTGTACCATCGGGGCAATTTGTGCTTCAAATTCAGCGCGCGTAATGTGCACAGTCTGGTTGCCAATCTTTCCTTCAAATTTTTCGGAGCGCGACAATGCCTTTTTGGCCAATTCAGCCAGGAGTCGAATTTCCTGTCCTAACGATTTGTCCTCCGCCAGGATTTCCCGCTCAATTTTTAATTGAGAACAAAAAAAAGTGACAATCGCACTGTCAAAATCATCGCCGCCGAGAAAGGTATCGC
The DNA here is from genome assembly GCA_016716135.1 of Lewinellaceae bacterium. Taxonomy (GTDB): domain Bacteria; phylum Bacteroidota; class Bacteroidia; order Chitinophagales; family Saprospiraceae; genus M3007. The sequence goes on from JADJWX010000010.1 coordinate 211,352, forward strand.
CATTCGTAGCGAGTACTTCAAATATGCCATCCTGAATTTGCAGGATCGAAATATCGAATGTGCCGCCGCCCAGGTCGTATACAGCAATGATCTCTGCCTGAGTAGTATCCAGGCCAATGCCATAGGCCAGTGCAGCGGCTGTCGGTTCGTTTACGATCCGTAGCACATCGAGCCCGGCCAATTTTCCGGCATCGCGTGTTGCCTGCCGTTGATTATCATTAAAATAGGCTGGCACCGTGATGACCGCTTTGGCTACTGGGGCCTGCAACTCTTTTTCGATTCGGGCTTTCAGTGCTTTTAAGATTTCCGCGCTCAACTGAATAGGCGTATAGTAGTGATCCTTTACCCGGATTTTTACCAGGGACGCTTTATCATCATCCAAAATTTTATAACCCAGGAAACCCTGGACGGCGGTAAGATCGGCATACGATTTTCCCATCAGCCGTTTTACCGAATAGATCGTGTTGCCAGGGTCGGTGATCAGTTTGGCCTTCGCGGCATCTCCCACGAGCACTGCGCCATTTTCGGCGAAGTGAATGACGGAAGGAACCAATGTGTTTTTACCCGTATCGTCTTTCACACAAACCGCCTGTCCGTCCTTCATATAAGCCACAAGGCTGTTTGTCGTACCCAGATCAATACCGACGATCACCTCCGATCCGCTATCCAGCGTACCGTCTTTTAAATTGATTGAAATTATAGCCATTTCCGTTCAGAGGAATATTCGTGTGTACTGTATGTCCGCTGATTTAACACTGCCGGCTCCGAATAGTTGACCCAAATGCGCGATGATCCGGCGCATTTCCTGTAAATACCCGGAGTGTGTTTAGCATTAAATCAGTGCAGGGAACACCTGTCCGTTTATCTTACTTTCAAGCCCTTTGATAATAAGTGCGTAAACATCTTCGGGTCTGCGGTTGGCCGTGTCGATCACCAGGTCAAAATTGGCCATGTTGGTGCAATCTGCCCCATATTTGGCAAGAAAACGGTCGTTTTCACTTTGTTTGCGCGCCACAATTTTCCGGATGGCTTCCTCACGGGTTTCGTAAGTTTCATTGGTTCGGCCCGGGTCATTTAGTATCCGGTCAACGGCTACCTCAACAGCTGTTTTCAGGTAAACTTTAAAGGAGTCCGGAAGGAAGAACCAGGCCATCCGGCTGTCGACGACATAATTTTCCGGCGTATTTCCCAGGTCAATAAAAATGCCGTCAATTTTTTCGTCAATGCTGGGGTCGATATCGGCAAGCCGGTTCATCTCCAGGGTATCCAGCCCCATTTCTTCGGCTAAACTGCGCTGTATCTGCCCGGTGGACAGATAATTAAACCCGGTACGTGCGCAGAGGATTTTGGAAACTGCACTTTTGCCACTACCCAAATCGCCGGTAATCGTAATTTTTGTGCCTTGTGGAAAGATCATAATTGCTAGCCTCCTTGTTTAGGGGCGGCAAAGGTAGGCAAGATTCCAAAAAATTAAAGGAACGCACAAATAACGCCTCCCATCAGCGCTGCGCTCAAAATCCAGTAGCCCGAATTTATAGCAATGTACCGGAATCCTTTGCGCTCAAACAGGGCATTAGTGCCGAGCACCGGCAACGCAAAAAGAATCCCGGCAAGCGTACCGTGCAACGCACCATGTTGAAAGGTTCGGAAATTGCGGCCAAAGCGCGCCAAGAAATTGGTGAAGTATTGCCCGATTTCAGATTGTGGATCGCCAAAGCCAGGCTCGTCCAGTAAAATCGACGTTATGTGAAACTGGTGGATTGTCATCGTGGAAAGCATCAGGGAAAGCAGAAGACTGAAAATCAGGGAAACACCCAAAGTCACTCCCATGTTTCCGCTTTTAAACGTCGATTCCGTTTGCCCGCTGGCGTTCATCCAGGCTTTGCCGAATACCTTCGGATGATACCACACAAAACCCACAGCTAGCGGGATAAACGCAGCAAATATTAAAACAAACCAATTGAATTCCATAAGAGCAGTTTTCGTTGTGAAATAGTTTAATTGCGCATTCAAAGGTATATTTTCTTTTAACATCCGGACCCTGGGAGCAGCTATCTTTGGGCATCCGAATCACCTGCGTAAACGGCAAGTTGCGGGAATGATATGAAGAACAAACACCTCGTATTCTTATTCTTGTTTGTACTGCTCCTGGGCCTGGTTTCCCGCTGGCTGCCAGTGCATTACCAGCCTTTTTTTAATACAAAACTGATAAAAGCAGATGCCGCGATGGTCAACAGGCTGATCGTGGAATCTCCCGGGAAACCAGACCTGACGCTGGAACGGTTCCAGGGCAAATGGCTTGCACAGCAAAACGGGCGCAGCACTTCTGTTGCACCAAATGAAGTGACGGATATGATTCGTCTGCTCACCGAAATTTCGACCTTTCAGGTCGTAAAAACATCCCAACCAGACACACTCGGGTTTGACCCGGAAAATGCCGTTTTGGTTTCACTTTTCCAACTGAACAGCACCACGGAAACCCTGGCCATTGGGCGGGAATCGTTTGAAAATGGCTTGGCAGTAACGCTGATCCGCTTGCCCAACCACGCCGGCATATACAAAGTCCCGGGGCATTTGCGGGGTCTTTTTTCCAGAAACCTGGATGCCTACAGGCCCGGTATCGTGCTGGAATTTGACCCGGAAGCCATCCAAAAAATCGGCATTCAGCCTGCCGGAGCCCTGCCCGTTTATTTTCAGGCGGCGGACTCAACCGGGCAATGGACAACGCCCAATAATGAATATACGCTGCCGGCCGAAGCAGTCCGGGGTTGGCTCCAACAATTCAAACGGCTGGAGAACAACGCCTTTGCCGATTTTTTCGATGAAAGCCGGACTGCGGAAACGCTGCACACCTCCATTTTTCTTGGCTTGGATTCGGGGAAATTCCTGACTCTGCGATTTTTTTACGTTAACCCGCCCAATGTCCCTGAAGATTTGAGTCGCGTCCAAAACATGACCTACCAGGGCCTGCCGGCCTTTGTTCTTCATTCCTCGCAAAACCCGGCAAACTACTTTTTACTTTCGGATACCACCTTGGCAACCTATCTGTGCCGCGGACTTTTCCCCGGGTCGTATCCTGTTTTAAAAAATGACAATTAGCATGTCGAAATATAAAATGCGAATTACCAATTGGGGCAACTATCCGGCAGTTCATGCTGAAATCTGCTTCCCGGAAACCGTTAACGCCCTGCGAACGGAGGTTTTGCGGCAAGAACGGTTGATCGCCCGGGGCAATGGCAAGTGTTACGGCGACGCCGCGCTGGGGACATGTATGCTGTCTACCCTTAAACTCAACAAGCTGCTGGACTTTGACCGTGTGAACGGCATTGTACATTGTGAATCCGGCATCCTGCTAGCCGAATTACTGGAGCATATTGTCCCGGCCGGCTGGTTTTTCCATGTGACTCCCGGGATAAAAAACATAACAGTCGGCGGGGCTATCGCAAGCGATGTACACGGCAAAAACCATCCGGAAAAAGGTTGTTTTTCAAACTGGTTGCTTTCCTTCGAACTTATGCGCGCAGATGGTGAAATCCTGTGCTGCTCCAAAACCGAAAATGCCAGCCTGTTTTGGCAAACCTGCGGGGGTATGGGCTGGACGGGCATAATCCTGTCTGCCAAATTTCAACTTATGCCGGTGTCCGGAATGTACATGCAGCAACGAACCGTCCGGGCAGAAAACCTGGACGCGGTTTTCGAAGCTTTTCAAACGGTTGAAAACTGGCCATATGCAGCGGCCTGGATCGACTGCCTCGCAAAAGAGCAGCGTTCGGGCAGAGGTGTAGTGTACTTCGCCCGGCACCTTGAAACGGAACGAAACCCGACTGTACCCTTGGCCTATCCGTTCGCGAAGGTGCGCAATATTCCGTTTTTCGCTCCTTCCGGATTGCTGAACCGGTTTACGATCCGGGCGCACAATTACCTGTTGTTCAACAAAGCAGCCACCGGCGAGCAGCAAATTGATGTCGACCGGTACTTTTATCCCCTCGACCGGATGCGCAATTGGAACCGCCTGTATGGCCGCCGCGGGTTTATTCAATACCAGTTTTGTTTGCCGGAGGAAAACAGTCTGCATGGGATTCGGGAATTGCTGAAAATTATCCGCCACAGTCCGGACCTTCCGTTCCTTTCCGTACTTAAGCGCCACGGCGATCCGGCGCCGGAAGCAGTCCATTCTTTCCCGATCAGGGGGTATTCCCTGGCGCTGGATTTTCCACGCACCGCTACCGTTTTTAGCCTGGTTGAGAAACTGGATGCACTGGTCTGGGGCCTTGGCGGCAAAATTTATCTCACCAAAGATGCCTGCTCATCCGCGAAGATGGGCCGCATTGATCCCACCGGATTCGGGGAGGCGAAATTCCATTCATTGTTGAAAGAACGCCTTTTAAAAAATTAAGCAAAAAAGCAGAGGATGAATAAACCGCCAACGACAAAGATTTTTTGGCAATCGGCCTTTTTCAGCCTGCTGGTTTTCTATTGTTTTTTTTATGCACCGTTTGGTATCAACGAGACGGATGGCGGTTTCCTGACAGGCCTGGCCTGGCAACTCTTTAACGGGAAGACACTGTATGCCGATGGGGTGTACGTGCGCCCGCCCATATCGGTTTGGTTGCGGGCGCTGGAAATAGCCGTGCTTCCTGAAAACTGGTCTGTACTTGGGGAACGCTGGATATTTTACGCAAAAGTAGCCGGATACTCCTGGCTCGCGGCAGCAGTGCTGGTCCGGGAAAATACAGCCAACCGCTGGATGCTGGTTACGCTGGGGTTTGTTGTTTCCGCGCATTGTTATCCGGCTTCCGCCTGGCATACCGTTGACGGCATATTATTCGGTATGCTCAGCATTTGGTTTTGGAGCAATTTTTCCAGCCGGCGGGCTGCTGTTGCTTCAGGTGTTTTGATTATTGCCGCAATGCTTTGCAAACAATCTTTTTACCCAATGTTGGCTGTTTGGACCGTCTTGACCGGCGCAGATTGGCACGCCCGGAAAATGCGGGTGTTGCTTGGCGCTTTTGCAGCAATTATTGCCGCGCTCAGCTTTCTGCTGTATTTGAATGCCAACAACCTCCTGCATGCATATTGGGAACTTACCTCGGGCGCCACTTCCGGAAATACTGCAATCGAGTACGGAATAACGGGGTATTTCAAAATAAAACCGGCTTTGCTGCTTGCCAGTACCGCCATGTTATTTTTTGCTGCCGGTAGCATCCGGCTAAAACGAAGTTTTAAAACAGCTTTTTGGACATGGGTCGCATGGTTATTGCTGCTGTGCGGCACCTACGCCTGGACCATCTGGCAACGGCAGGACTTTACACTTCCATTTGCCCAAACACGGTTGTTGTTTTTTGTAGCGGTTGGTTTTGGCGCGTATAAATTTTGGAAAAAACAATGGCAGGCTGGTCAGTGCCTGCGTTATTTCGCAGTATTGGCTTTGACCTGGAGTGCGGCCATCAGTTGGGGGGACAATTTGCCCATTTTGTTGGCTGCACCGCTGGTATTTGCCGTGATGGAAATCTCGGCCGCAATGTTCAGGGCAGGCTACCCTGGCCGCCCGGCATCTTCCTGGTTATCCGTGTTCACGCTGCTGGCCTTGCTCCTGGTATTTCGCCTGGGCTACGCCTTCATTTATCGCGATGGCCCGCGCTCAGCCATGACGCAGCACCTGGGCGATGTTTTTCCCCGATTAACCGGAATTTACAGCAGCCCCGAAACGCTGGCCCGTTACCAAGATCTACATATGCTGGCCCGACGCTATGGCCCGGTGTTTAAAACGCTTCCCACCATCCCGCTTGCCAACTACCTCACCGCAACCGAGCCATTTTTACCACTCGATTGGGTGGTGGAACGTGAAATGGGCGCCGGAAAAAAACTGGTGCAATCCGTCGTGCAAAGTGAGGCGCATATTTATTTTGTGGAAAACGACCAATTGCACCGGATCGGGCAAGAATCGGAGTACCAACTGTCCAAAACCATACTTCGAAATGGCCGGGTTCTTGAAAAAACAAAATGGTTTTGGGTTGTTATGTACTGAATCGAAACCCGCATGAAATATGCCTGTTTGACCTTGTTGTGCCTGATGCCGGCCATGCTGGAAGCTCAGGCGGACAGCCTGAAGTCCGGCGAAAGATCCCCTTTTTTACTTGGCGGACGCCTGCACTACGGGTTTATCATCCCGCATTCAAAAGATATCGCCGGAGTAGCCGGCTCACATCCGCGCGGGTTTGAATTGAATGTGCAATGGTTGCTGGCACAGGAAAAACATACGCGCCATTCCGGTGTGATTGCCAAACGCGGCTTTTTGTTTCACTACATTAATTACGACCACCCCGATGTTCTGGGGTACTGCTTGTCTTTGGCGCCCTACATCGAACCGTTGATCCGGCCGGACAGGCGGCTCTACGGTTCTATTCAAATGGGTGTCGGGGTTTCCTATTTAAGCAAGCGTTACGATGAAAAAACCAACCCGACCAACCTCTTTTTCAGCACGCCGATCAGTTTTTTGCTCATCACTAATGCTTACTTGAATTTCAAAATAAATACGCGCTGGGACATCTCCCTGGGTTTCAATTATAATCATATTTCAAACGGGGGTATGAAAACTCCCAATAAAGGCATGAACTTCCCGACCTACAATATTGGGACCGCGTACAATTTCAGCCCGGTTGCCATCACCAGGGCACCGAAAACGCATGCCTGGAAACAAGCCAAACGCCACTATTATTACGCACAGGCGGTAGGCACCATCAAAACTGCAGAAGCCACACCCGCAATTCCTGAAAAAAAAATCACCTGGCAACTCGGTGCAATCGGCATGGCCGGCTGGCGCATCGGGCGATTGAGCGCATTGGCTGCGGGCACGGAGTGGATTCACGATGGGTGGACGCGCGAAAACCTGGACCGGGCCGGCGACCCGACATCTGCCTGGAAAGGCGGGGTGCTGTTTGGCCACGAACTGATCACGGGGAAAGTCCGGTTTACCGTACATCTGGGGGCCTATGTTCTCAACCCGTCCCGTACCACAGATCCGGTTTATCAGCGGTACGGTTTGTTTTACCGGATTGGCCGGCATTTGCAAGTGGGGAGTACGCTGAAAGCGCACCGGCATGTTGCGGATGTTTTTGATATGCGCCTGGGCTGGGTTTGGTAAAAAAACAAGCGCCGGCAGTACCTGATGGTACTGCCGGCGCTAAGGCAATTTTTCAACGCAAATACTTTTCCGGGCTCCGACTTATTGGTGGTAGGCCGAATTGTGGGCCAGGTCGCCACCGCATTTTGCGCATTTGCCCGCCGCTCCGGCACCGCCGGCACAGCCTTTGGCACAGGTATAGTGATAAACACCAGCTGCATTTTGGGCAGGTGATGGCGCCGGTGGCGTAACGGTCGTTGGCGCGGCGGTTGATGGGGTAGCGGTGCCGGCAGGGGTGGGTTGGGGCGCATTATTTGCACCGGCGGCATGAAAAGCCTGGTTGTGCACATAGGCGCTTCCACAAACCGGGCAAGTACCCGCTGCATCGCCGCCACTGCCTTTACAGTTTTTCGGACAAGTGTAATGCTTGGCGCCCCCGGCAGGAGCCGGGGTTGTGACAGGAGCCGGGGTTGCGCCATCGGCTGCATTGCCGAATTGAGGGCTCACAGCACCGGTAGCATCCGTTGCAGTGGGGGCTTGCATATTTGCCGGATTTGCTTCGGTTCCGGTGGTTGCTGGTTCTGTGCTGCCGGATTCTGTATTACTGTCGCTACCGCAGGAAAACAAAGGCAGCAGGGCGCACAACACCATGATTGCCAGTAAATTGTTACGTTTCATGTTTTAAACCTTGTTGATTTTAAAGAAAACTTTGGACCAAATTTGAGGTGCGAAGATACCACAATTCCATTCCGACGCTATAGTCATCCTTCAAAGCCGGCCAGCAAACGTTGGCGGAGTGCCGCTTTCACTTCAGGCCGGGTAAAAGCATGATCCACGGCAGCAAGATTGCAGGCCAAAAACTCGGTTTTGCCCCAATGGAATGTTTGCGCCAATTTTTGGTACTCGTCCGTAAGGGTAACATTGGAAATGGTCCGGGCATCGGTATTGATGCCGAGTGAAACGCCCGAGCGGTAAAGTTTATCGATGGGATGATCCGGAAGACCCGGATATACATTGGTTTGAATGTTGCTGGTTGGGCATACTTCCAGATGTATTTTATGTTCACGCAAAAAATCTACAAGCGATGGATCCTCTACGCTTCGTACACCGTGCCCGATTCGTTGCGGAGCAAATTCGCGGATGGATTCCCACACACTTTCCGGGCCACAGGCTTCCCCGGCATGTGCCGTACAATGAATGCCGTTTGTCCGGGCAAATTGAAAAGCGGCAATATGATTTTGAATGGAAAAACCAGCCTCATCTGCGGCGATATCAAAACCGACGACGCCATCGGCCTTGAATGCTGCAGCAAGTGTTGCCGTTTCCAGGCTTTGCACTTCGGAATAATTCCGCAGGGTGCAAAGAATCAGTCCGGCCTGAATGCCGGTTTGCCGGCTCCCTTCCTGCATAGCCTTGCTGACTACCTGAACCACCTCCTGCCCGGCCAGCCCTTTTTTCCGATGCTCCAATGGGGCGAACCGAATTTCGGCATAGATCACGTTATCTGCCCTGAGTTGTTCGAAGAGGTCCAGTGTGGCGTTTTCCAGGGCTGTTTTCGTTTGCAAAACGGCAATGCCGCTAAGCGCGTATTGAAGATACTCATTGAGATCACGGCATTTGGCCGGCGCTACAAAACGGCTTTGGTAGGATTCAGGGGAGCAAGCCTCCAGTTGACGTACAAAACTGAAACTCAACGAACAGTCGAGATGCAGATGCAATTCAATTTTTGGAAGTTTAGAAAGATCCATTTAAGCAGGTTTACAGATCAAATCCCAACACCACACCCGTCCGGTAGTGTTTTTCGCCCATAAAACCCACGGCCAGGTCAATGTGCAACGGGCGGAAAAACTTGATGCCGATATTATACAATCCAAAACTAAGTTCCCAATAAGGCAAACTACGATCGGGGCGTTGGCTTTCCCAGGCGTATTGGTCGGCATAGTACAGTCCGAAGCCGAAATTTTCTTTCCAGTTCAACTTTCGTATGCCCGGAATTTTATCCAGGATCCAACCATTAAAAAAAGTGGCGCAGGTGGGCATAGGTATACGCATCCGCCGTACTGAATTCGTAGTACGGCAACAGAAAAAAACCACGGCTGTAGGTGTTCGGCCTGCCCAGGAACGTCTGGTTGCCTTTGGGGTGGTAAAAGTCCATAAACTCCACCCGCTCTTTTCGCAAGAAAACACCGGCGCCGGCATTCCACGAACTGTTACCGAACAGTCCGAGCGAGAGGTCGCTTTGTGCCAGCCGGAGTTGGATCAGATCGAAGTCTACCACACTACCGCCGACGCCCGGGACGGCTTTGGTGTACCGTACCACCAGACTGGGCCATTTGGACCGGTGATAAACCCGGAAATCCGGGTAGCTGCTGTAGGTTTCGCCAAAACGGATGCGGGCCGCCAATTCCAACAAAAAAGCTTTGTGGGTGTCGAAAAACTCCTGCTCGGGCGTGGCAACCGGTACGGGGAGCGGTGCATTGGGAGCGTACTCCCGGTCGCGTCGGTAAAAACTGTAGTCACTGTGGTTGACCAGCGGGCGCCGTTCGGCAAATTCCGTTTGAAATTCCAGCCGGAGCCCCGGGGCTATATTTCTGCCCACCTTTGCTTGTACAAAAGCCTTTTCGTAGAGTTTCAGGTAGTTCCGCCGGTCAAAAAGGGAGTACAGCAAATTGGTCAGTTCTCCGATTTGTTTTTCCTGGTCAAATTGCTCCGTTTTCAGGCCGCCGGCAAGTTCAGCCTGCGTATACCAGATACTTTCAAACCGGCGGTCGAGGCGCAAATCGGCGCGCAGCCTTTTTTCGGCGAAGCCATAATTCAGCGAGCCGCCGGCTTCCCAGTAGCTGGACCGGTTTTCACCTTCCCGGCGCCGGAAAGTTGGCCGGATATTCAGCAGAACGCCTTGCACCGTGTTGAACTGCAAGCCGTCAAACAAGGCAGGGTAGGAGATGGAGGTGTGGCGGTACGAATTGCGCCAGGTGTAACCGAAAATCAGGTTGGTCGGTTTAAAGCGGTTGGCTTTCCGGTCGATGCTGTCGAGGTAATCTTTTGATTCCCAAATTTTTTCAAGGCTGTCCTTTCGCACGTAATCATTTGATTCTTCTTCGGTAAGCGGAACAGGCCGGATGGTTTCCCAGTAGCCGGTATCGCGTTCGGTGGCGTTTTTTTCAATACGGAATGTCTCGCGATCAAAAGTACCGGGCTCAAACTGCGGTTTCAGGTTGTAGTTTGAAAAAACACCGTTGAAAAAGCCGCTGACTTTAAAACCCAGCACGGCAAATTTGAATCCGGTTAATTGGGTCAGCAGGCACCACTCATCGGGCTTGTTGACGGGCACAAACTCCTGTTGAATAACCAGGGTGTCGAGCACCGGCTGCTGAATGGCTTTGCCGGTCAGTCTCAGATCGACGCCGGAGAGATTCCACCATTCATCCACGATGTAGATATGCCCATGAAATGCCGGGTCCTCATCCCGTTTGGGCATCACTTCAATTTTATAAATATCGTAGTTGTTTTCATCTTTAAAGCGTCCCAGCAAGCGAAAACGGTAGTACGCAAAAGCGTTATCGGCCAGCGGCGAGAGGATATTCCGGTCAATTTCAAGGTATTCATCGTACAGGCTGAAGTCGGTCAACGTTGCACGGTTCAGGCTGAAACCGTTGGTATTTCCGCTGACCTTGCTGGACACCATCACTTCTTTTTTGCGCAAAGGTTTGGCCTGTACGTACAGTTTGGACACCGATTCGGAGAGGTACAAAACACCGGTGCGGTTGGAGTCCAGGATGCCCCCGATATCGCCAACCTCCTGTCCCAGAATTTTCTTGGGCGCGTCCAATAATTTGTAAAAACCTTTGATATAGGCATCGCAGGAGTATTCCGGTGTGCGTGATTTGTAATAATTGCGCTTGGCGATCGCCTTGCGCATGATCGGGTAGGCGGGGTCTTCGGTGGTGATTACAACTTCCGAAAGTTCCAGGTTGCTGGGTTCAAGCCGCGCATCCAGGCGGACGGGCTTGTTCGCAATTTCAACTTTTTCTAGTTGCTGCTTATAGCCAATGTATTGAAAAACAATGTAGTGCGTTCCGGGGGCCAGGCTCAGGCGGTACATGCCTTCCGCATTGGCAACGGTGCCATTGGTACTGTTCCGGACGTACACGGAAGCGTAAGGCAGCGGTTCGCCGTTTTCATCATACACCACTCCGGAAAGTTGGGCCCAAATACAGGTTGGAATAAAAAAAAGCAGGAAAAGTCCTGCATACATTTTCAGCGGAAATCGTTGTTCTTTGTTGGCAGTCATTTTGGAAAATTCAAAAATTTGGTTGCAAAAGTCACACAACACGACAAAAACAAAAAGCCTACTTTGTGTACTTAACGCGCCTTTAACCGGAGCATGGACCTAGAACAAGCATTCGAAATCTTTATTCAGGAGCATCAACTATGCACCCCGACCGACCGGATACTGGTTGCCGTGAGTGGCGGTGTGGATTCGATGGTGCTGGCCCATTTGATGCGGCAAAGTAACCAGAAATTCGGCATTGCGCATTGCAACTTTCGCTTGCGCGGCGCTGCGTCCGACGCGGACGAACAATTTGTGCACGACCTGGCAACTGCCTGGAAAATACCTGTTTTTATCCACCATTTTGACACAAAAAAACATGCTGAAGTAAACGGGCTGTCGGTGCAAATGGCAGCCCGGGAATTGCGCTATACCTGGTTTGAAATTATCCGGGAGTCTGCCGAGTACAACCACATCGCCACCGGCCACAACCTCAACGACAGCATTGAAACCAGCTTGTTGAATTTTGTGCGCGGCACCGGTATCACCGGCCTTGGAGGTATCCCGGTGAAAAACGGACATGTCGTACGACCGCTGCTTTTTGCTACCCGGGAAGCAATTATGACCTACGCACAAGAAAAAAATATTTCCTGGCGGGAGGATAGCAGCAATTTCAAGGACGACTATACCCGCAATGCAATCCGGATGCATGTGATGCCAAAATTGGTCGATTTGAATCCGGCCTTCCTTTCCGCGGCATCGAATACGATGCGCCATTTGCGGGATGCGGATAAAAACCTGCAATTTTTACTTCGCAGGTTTTTCGGTCAACCGGGCCCGGACGGCGTTTATCATTTGCCTAAATCCAGCCTGGAAACCCTGCCTGCATTGCAAAGTGCGCTGTTCGATTTTCTTCAGCCCTTTGAATTTACTGCCGATCAGGTGCAACAAGTTGTCCATTGTTGGGGTCAAACCGGGACGGAGTGGCAAAGCACCGCAGGGTACCGGCTGCTGATGGACCGGGATGAACTTTTGCTGACGAATGTTGTCCATAGGGCAGCCGCGGTTTCCATTTCAAAAGATGACCTGATGGTGCGCGTGCCGGATGGCAGCAGGCTGGTGTTTTTGCATACGCCGTCAAAGGCGGATTTCCCGGATGATTCGAATACAATTTTGGCAGATGCCGGCGAATTGCGCTTTCCACTACATTTGCGGCACTGGGAGCCCGGCGATATTTTTCAGCCCCTGGGCATGGCGGGTAAACGGCAAAAATTGCAGGACTTTTTCACCAACCAAAAGTTGTCTAAACTGGAAAAAGAAAATGCCTGGATTTTGGCAGATGACAGTGGCCGGATTGTTTGGATTGTGGGAATGCGCCTGGATGAACGGTTTAAGATTACAGACTCGACTGAGGCGTTTTTAAAAATCAGTTGGGTAACATAAATACACGAGTTGACATGCAATTCCTAACCTACGCCTACCAACCCTGGCGCTTTGCCTTGCGTTTGTTGGCATTCTGGCTGTTGTTTTTTGCCTTCTTCCGTATTTGGTTTTTACTCTGGCTGTATGCCGAGTGGACGATTGAGCAAGAGCCCTGGACAGCCTTGTGGCAGGCGCTGCCGCTAGATTTGAGCTTTGCCGGTTATTTGCTGACAGTACCGATTAGTCTTTGGTTGATCGGATCGGCGCTGAACCTTTCGGCGCAACAGTTCTGTCTTCGGATCATTCACGGATTTAACCTGGGCGTGCTGGCCATTCTGGTTTTTTTATTCGGCGCCAATATTTTCATATATGAAGAATGGCATACCCTGTTGAACAATCGCGCCCTGGAATACCTGAGTACACCGGGCGCCATGCTGGATTCCATGTCGTTCCTATTCAAACTGGGCAGTATAGCAGCTTATGTTGGTCTGACCTGGGCCTGGTGGCGTATTTACCGAGTTTTCACGGGTAAGGTGCCCTTTGCCCCAACGCCATCCGTTTTAAATCTCGCCTGGCTGCCCGTTTTTGGCGGGCTGCTGCTGCTGACCATTCGGGGTGGTTTAGGCAAAATGCCGATCAATGAAAGTGCCGTTTATTATTCCTCTCATCCCTTCAACAACCATGTGGCAACCAATGCTGCCTGGCATTTGATCCACAGCCTCGTCGAAACGCGATCCACTAAAAACCACTATCGCTATTTTGACGACGAAACGGCCCGGACTTCAACCACTGCGCTGTTGCATAGCCAGGCAGGCAGCAAGGAACCTGAACCATGGCTCCGGCTCAATCCCGAGCGTCCGCCCAATGTGGTTTTCATTCTCATGGAGAGCATGACAGCGCAACTGATTGAAGCACTTCAGGGGGAAAAAGGCATTTGCCCCAACCTGGACAAACTGGCTGGTGAAGGGATATTATTTGAGCAGGTTTACAGCAGCGGATACCGGACAGATCAGGGGCTGGTGGCCGTACTCGGGGGATTCCCGGCACAGCCGGACCAGTCGGTGGTGCTGCTGGAAGACAAAGCCGCAAAACTTCCTTCGGTTCCCAAAACGCTGAAGGCAGCCGGCTATTCGACGGCCTTCTTTTACGGCGGCCAACTCACCTTTGCGAATATTGGGGTCTGGTTGCGCAACCAGCAGTTTGAGACGATTATCTCGGGAGCTGATTTTAATAAATCGGCGCGCACGCAACGCTGGGGGGCCGACGACAAAAATTTGTTGGAGAAAACAGCCAGGGTGTTAAATGAAACGAAGGAGCCTTTTTTCGCAACCGCGCTCACGCTCAGCCTGCATACGCCCTACGATGTGCCCGGCAGCGGCGATCTGACCGGAAAACCCGAACACGAAAAGTTTTTAATCAGCGCAGTTTTTGCCGACGCCGCAGTTGGGCAGTTTTTTGAACAGGCCGCGCAGCAACCCTGGTTCGACAATACGCTTTTCGTTTTGGTGGCCGATCACGGACATGCCCAGCCCAACGGCATTTGGATGGATCACCCCAGGGCACGACAGGTTCCGCTGATTCTGGCCGGGCCGCTGATTGACCCCGCCTGGCGTGGGCGCCGGGTTAAAAAACTCGGGAACCATCATGACATACCCGCTACCGTTTTGAACGCGATGAGTATTTCATCGGACCATTTTTTCTGGAGTAAAGACCTGTGTTCTACCGAATCCCCTGATTTCGCATATTACTCCAATGAAAACGGGCTCGGCTGGGTTACTCCGGAAGGGCCTGGCTTTTTTGATTTTTCTAAAAAAACATGGAAAAACTGGACGGAAACAGGGCCGGGCTCTACGCAGCAACAGGCGGCACAGGCGTATTTGCAAACGCTGTACAATGATTTTCTGGGTTTGTAAGCGGCCGAATTGCTTTTCCTTTTGAAGTGCGGTTCTTTTCCTACTTTTGCGCCCATTGTTTCAGCTTTTTTAATGTCAAAATGAATCGAGAAATCCACCAGTGGGTTAGTCCCCGCCTGAATAAGAACATGGAAATTGCCGTGTACGGCCATTTCGGCTTCGCGCTCCTGTTACTTCCTACTGCCGCTGCCGACTTTTTGGAGTACGAGCGCTTTCACCTGATCTCCGTCCTTGAACCACATATCAATGCTGGGAAGGTGAAGGTTTTTTCAATCAACAGCATCAACTCGGAAGCGTGGCTCAACAACAAAATGAATCCACGGCATAAGGCGATCCGGCATCAGCAATTCAACAGCTATGTGGAAAACGAAGTGGTGCCGTTTATAAAAATGCACACCAGCGAAGACACTCCGATCATTACCTGTGGCGCGTCGTTGGGGGCGCTCCATGCAGCAAATATGTGTTTCAGAAGGCCGGACCTGTTTGATGGCACTATTGCCATGTCCGGGGTATATGATCTCACTACTTATACCAAAGGCTACTATGACGAGGATGTTTATTTTAATTCCCCTTGTCACTACTTGCCTAACATGAATGACGACTACAACTTGCCGCGCCTGCGCCGGATGCAACACATTCATATTTTGTCGGGCTCGGGTGATTATGAAGACCCGGAAGCATCCCGCCGCTTTTCGGGCATCCTTTCCGCAAAAGGCATTCCGCACGAATTGGATATCTGGGGTGGTGATATGCGCCACGACTGGCCGACCTGGCGGGCTATGCTGCCGTATTACGTTGAGTCCAGGTTTTAAGTTATGCTGAAGGTAGTCCTGACGTTTGTATCGATTGCCCTGTTTTTTAATGTCCGGGCCGGGCAGGTCGATACGCTGCATGTTTTCAGCAATTCCATGCAAAAATCGATTGGCTGCCTGGTGATCAAACCGGATGGCTACACAGCGGCGAACGATCCCTATCCGGTGGTATATCTTTTGCACGGCTACAGCGGAAATTTTACCGGGTGGCTAAAAGAAGCGCCGCAACTACAACGGTTAGTGGATTTGTATCAAATCCTGATCGTTTGCCCCGACGGTGGATATGATAGCTGGTATCTTGACAGCCCGATAGACTCTACGGTTCGATACGAAACACATATTGTCCGGGAAGTCATTCCATACATTGATTCAACTTACCATACCCGGGCCACGCGTTCGGGCCGGGCAATTGCCGGGCTAAGTATGGGGGGCCACGGCGCGCTGTATCTCGGCGCCAGAAATCCGGCTATTTTTGGCGCAGCGGGCAGTATGGCCGGTGGATTAGATTTACGTCCTTTCCCGAAAAACTGGAACCTGAAACGCGTATTGGGCGATCCTGAAACTTCCCGGGGAAATTGGGAGCGTCATTCCGTGGTGAACCTGGTGTCTGCATTCAAATCCACAGAAACCCGGTTGATCATCGACTGCGGCATCTCCGACTTTTTCCTGGAAGTCAACCGGGACATGCACCAACGCCTGCTGAAAGCCGGGGTTCCGCATGAATACACCGAACGCCCGGGCGGCCACACCGGAAGATATTGGGGGAGTGCCGTGGATTTTCAACTGCTGTTTTTTAGCAAAGCTTTCCAGGAATAGATTCAGGCATAAAATCGCCGGATATCCACCTCCTTGTCCAGGGGCTTCCCTTCCAGTAAATGATCGGCCAAATGGGCAGCCCA
Organism: Lewinellaceae bacterium; assembly: GCA_016716135.1. Taxonomy (GTDB): domain Bacteria; phylum Bacteroidota; class Bacteroidia; order Chitinophagales; family Saprospiraceae; genus M3007. The sequence goes on from JADJWX010000010.1 coordinate 227,794, forward strand.
GAACGGCGCAAGCAAGCCGCCTTTTGTGCCTAAGCCATTGAAAATAAACATTTTGGAGTGCACCGGACTGACGCCTAAAAACGGTCGCCGATCTTTTACGGTTGGCCGGATAGCCCCTGTCCGTTTTTTTACGGTCCAGGATACCTGTACCATATCAGCCAGCCGTTGTTCGAGAAATTGTTGCTCTGCATCCGTGGGGCCGTTGTCTTCGAAAGTCCAGTTGAAGGAGGCGCCTGCCCAGAATACACCGGTGCCCAGGGGGACCAGGGTGAGCGTTTTTTTAAGCATTTGCTCGACGGTGACTGCATCGGGGTGGTTCAACTCAAGCAGCATGGCCTCGCCCTTGGATAACTGCCAGGCGAGTTTAGGGAAAAATGGATTTTCGACTGCCCGGTAACCTTCACAAAAAACAATACAATCATATTCGCCGGCCAATTTCAAGGCATCGTCCGGCCCGATTTGTTCCGCCCGGTGAAAACCGTCCGCCCTGGCTTGCGCGCTAAATTTTTCCAGTAAAGCAGGGAAATCGACCCGGGCAGCATTTTTTGTCAGGCCAAAGTGCTGCCCGGGCGGCAACATCGCGGCCCAGCTGCCTGCCGATTGAGTTTCGGACATGACCAGGGTATAACCCGGCATGCTCAACCTGGCTGCCCAGTCGTTAACTTCCCGGGGCGTACTCAGCAATCGTAAAATCGGGAGTTCGTGCCATAGGGGCGTTTGCCAGGCATGTTCCATTTGCCGGTACACGTTTTTGGCAAACGGATAAAACTCGTCGAAACGCCAGGACTTTACGAAACGTTTCCCGGTCACCGGATTGATGATGCCTGCTGCAATGGAAGAAGATGAATTTGAAAATCCGGCATCAGCTACCTGAACTTCAGCGCCGCGTTGGCGGAGCGTCCAGGCCAACACGGTGCCTGCAATGCCCTGGCCTACGATCAAGCAACGCATCAGGAGTACCGACGACGCACCAGTTTGACAAATTTTTTGGCTGTTTCAAGCCGCTTTTTATCTGTCCATCGATACCGCATGACACAATGTTCCAGCAGGTACTTTTTGGCCTGATCCATTGAATCAAACCCATTCAGCACACCGATACTGGTTTCAAAAGCCTTATTGTCATCGCCAAACAATTCCCGTGTAAGCAGGAGCTTGTCATTTAGTCCGATGGCTTTTAGGAGGTCTGGAATAGGTTGGTTGGATAATTTTTCGGAAAGTTCGGTTGCTTCCTTGTGTTCAAAAAGCGCCTCTGCTTCCGGGGGGATTGCCGGAAAGCTCACAGGTGCGGAGCTGGGTGCTTTCGGAGTAACCGTCGGCAATGGCTCTTCATTTTTCAACGGCTCCACGACAACCGGCGGCGGTGGTGGCGCCGGGGCGGGTTTATCCTCCGGTTCTGCTGCGGCCGGCTTGGCTGGGACAGGTGGCTGTGCTGCGACAGGCACCGGCGGTTCATTTACGGATTCTTTAACAGAGGCCGGCTTGGACGAGCCGGGGCCTCCGTTATCAGCATTGGAGAGCAAGGCGTCGTATAAATCGCGTACATAAGCCAGCATGATATCGACATCCAGGCGTACGATGTTTTCCGGGTCTTTGCTCATGCGCGCGTATTCACGGTTCAGTTTGTCCAGGAATATTTTTGTTTTCAGTAAGTCCATGTGTAATCGAGTATAAAACCAAAAAGGCGGTAAAAGGATATGAATAGAGGGATGTTCCGTTCTGTGGGCGAATTTCAAAAAATACGTCGAACATTCAGCAATAGCATTTAAAAAATTGCATTTTCGCCGCCTGATACGTTGCCGCTCCGGCAGCCTGATGGGTACATTCGGCTGTGATTTTTACAGTTTTTAACCGTTTTGAATAATGTTTCTCGAACCACATTTTAAAGGTAAGCGAACCGGTTGGATCGAAGTGATCTGTGGATGCATGTTTTCCGGAAAGACAGAAGAATTGATTCGCCGGCTCAAACGGGCGACCATTGCGCAGCTCAAGGTTGAAGTCTTCAAACCCAAACTGGATACACGTTATGACAAGACTAATATCGTATCGCACGATACCAGTTCGGTACTGGCGACTCCGGTGGGTGATTCATCCAAATTGCTGGAAATCAGTGCGGAAACCTCGGTAGTTGGGGTAGACGAAGCGCAATTTTTTGACTCCGGCCTGCCCGATGTTTGCCAGCAACTGGCACAGCGCGGCGTTCGGGTTGTGGTTGCGGGCCTGGATATGGATTTTCGGGGGAAGCCTTTCGGCCCAATGCCGGCATTATTGGCCATCGCTGAATACGTCACCAAGGTGCATGCCATCTGCGTGCATTGCGGCAACCTGGCCACACATTCCTACCGGCTAGCCATCGGCGATGAAGTGGTACTGCTGGGTGAAAAAGAGCAATACGAGCCGCGCTGCCGTTCCTGCTACAGTAAAGGCAACATTCTGCGGCTCAAATAACAACCCGCATTACAGGTTCCGGGACGGGTGTTGTACTTTTGCGGCCTCAATTTCAAATTCATGGCAAAATCTTCCACGCCGGCTTCCGGAAGCCGGAAAATTCGTTCCGCACTCATTTCAGTGTATTCAAAAGACGGTCTTGAGCCAATCATCCGCAATTTACACGAGTTAAATGTCGTGTTGTACAGCACAGGAGGGACCCAAGCCTATATCGAAAAACTGGGCATCCCGGTAACTCCGGTTGAATCACTAACCGGCTATCCCAGCATTCTTGACGGCCGGGTAAAAACGTTGCATCCTGCGGTTTTTGGCGGTTTGCTGGCGCGCCGTGAAAAGGCCCACCTTGATCAGCTGAAAGAATTTGACATCCCGGAAATCGACTGTGTCATTGTCGATTTATATCCATTTGAAGAAACTGTAGCAACTACGAACGATCCCACTGAAATAATCGAGAAGATCGACATCGGCGGCGTGTCGTTGATCCGCGCAGCTGCAAAAAACTGGAAAGATGTGGCTGTGGTAGCTTCCAGGGATGAATACCCGTTTTTTTTAGAAATGCTGAAAGAGCAGGACGGCGAGACCAGCGCTTTTAATCGGCGCGAATTGGCTCGCAGAGCTTTCAAAGCAACCTCCAACTACGATATCGCCATTTTCAACTGGTTTAATGAGGGCACTACCGATATCTCCTTTAAATATTCGATTCACCGGTCCGACATTCTGCGGTACGGCGAAAACCCGCATCAGGCCGGCGTATTTTTTGGCGATTTTGATCAGGTTTTTGACAAGTTGAACGGCAAAGCTATCTCGTATAACAACCTGGTTGATATCGACGCGGCTGTGCAATTGATGCGGGAATTCCGGTTGGGGAAACCAACATTTGCCATTCTCAAGCACACCAATGCCTGCGGCGTAGCGCGCCGGCATACCCTGCTCGATGCCTGGAAAGCGGCATTGGCATGCGACTCCACCTCTGCTTTCGGCGGTATTTTTATCACTAACACGACGGTAGATCTGGAGACAGCCACCGAAATCGACAATTTGTTTTATGAAGTACTTATTGCCCCTGATTTTGCAGCAGACGCACTGGAATTTCTTTCCAGGAAAAAACAGCGCATTTTGCTGAGAATCAAATCTTTTGAAATAAAAAATCGCACTTTCCGAAGTTTGTTAAACGGCGTTGTGGAACAAGATGCCGACTTAAAAACTGAAACGGAAGCCGATTTAAAAGCCGTTACCGCCCGCCCGCCCGAGCCAAAAGAGGTGGGCGAATTACTGTTTGCCGTCAAATGCGTAAAACACCTGAAGTCTAATGCCATCGCGCTGGTTAAGGAGCGTCAGTTGATCGGCATGGGTTGCGGACAACCGTCGCGGGTAGACGCCCTGCGCCAGGCGATTGCAAAAGCCCGATCGTTCGGGTTCGACCTCAATGGCGCTGTGATGGCATCCGATGCATTCTTCCCGTTCCCCGATTGTGTGGAAATTGCGGCGGAAGCCGGCATTACAGCCATCATTCAACCCGGCGGATCGGTAAAAGATCAGGACAGTATCGATGCCTGTGACCAGCGTGGAATGGCTATGGTTATGACCGGGTTTCGGCATTTCCGGCATTGATTTTTCAAAAAATCACCTTGCACCATGTCCAATGCACTGAAGAAAAAAGCGGCTGCCATTGCTTCCATTTTGGATGATCTCTATCCGGAAACGCCCATCCCGCTCCGGCACGAAGATGCGTATACGCTTTTGGTGGCGGTGGTCTTGTCCGCACAGTGTACCGACGAACGGGTGAATCAAATTACCCCGCAACTCTTTGCCCGGGCCGACAACCCTAACGACATGGCAAATTTGGAGGTGGATGTAATCCGGGAAATCATCAAACCCTGCGGCTTGTCGCCCTCCAAATCAAAAGCCATTTGGGGCCTCTCGAAGATTTTAATTGAAAAACACGGGGGGCAGGTTCCACAAAGTTTTGAAGACCTGGAGGCTTTGCCCGGTGTCGGCCATAAAACGGCTTCGGTGGTCATGTCACAGGCATTTGGCGTTCCTGCGTTTCCGGTCGACACGCATATCCACCGGCTTGCGGCGCGCTGGGGGCTGAGTGATGGTAAAAATGTGGAAAAGACTGAACGGGACTTGAAGGCATTATTCCCGGAAGCAAGCTGGAACAAACTCCACTTGCAGATCATCTACTTTGGTCGTGAACACTGCCCGGCCCGGGGGCATAATCCGGAAGTTTGCCCGATTTGTTCAAAATACGGTGTTTAACGGCCGTGCTGTTCGCAACGCCGTTTTGCTGCGCCAACAATTTTTTTGACAAATTCAATTTCCGGGTGAATGGGTTTGTACTCCCGTACATTCAAATTTGATTGAAGGTCGCGCTCGACGAATTCAAAATCGCCGGCATTTATGGCACGTTCATAATTGAACTGATGCGCATCTTTAAACTCCGCAAAGAGTGCCGTATGTTGGTCTTTTGGCTTTAGAAAAATAACATATAAAGCACAGAGCAGCACCCCTGTCAAAAAACCGGAAAACCCGGAAAGCACCAGGACTTTGATCCCAAAGCCGCCTTTTTGAACCCGCAACTGCCCGTAATCACGTTGCAACTGGTGGTGCTCCTCATGCAGGCGTTTGTTTATTTTACGCTCTTCAAAAAGGTTGTCGGCGTATTGCTGGCGCAGGTTTTCCAATTCTTGGGCGTACTTTTGCGCCTTGTTTTCGGTTGCCTGCAAAGCCTGCTCCAGCGCTGTGATCCGTTCCATATTGACAGGGTCATTTTCCATTGGTAGGTGACTAGTTTTGTTTTCAATAAATACCCAGACAAAAGTAACGATGAAAATAGACATACTGGCCATCGGCTCTCATCCGGACGATGTTGAACTCAGCGCCTCCGGAACACTGCTTCGACACGCCGCACATGGGTACACTTTTGGGCTCCTGGATTTGACCAGGGGCGAACTGGGCAGCCGTGGTTCCGCAGAGTTGCGTACTGCGGAAGCCCGAAAAGCCGCAGAAATTTTAGGCGCAGCATTTCGGGAACAGCTGGACTTACCGGATGGTTTTTTCGCCCATTCGCAAGAAAATTTGCTAAAAATCATCCGACCGATTCGGCAATATCAACCACGCATTGTGTTGTGCAACGCACCCGACGACCGGCACCCGGATCACGGCAGGGCGGCAAAACTTGTTTCGGACGCCTGCTTTTATGCGGGTTTACCAAAAATCCGGACCGAAGGGTCCGATGGACTGGCACAAGATCCCTGGCGCCCCGACGCCGTGTACCATTATGTCCAGGACAAACAACTGGAGCCGGATTTTATCATCGATATCACGCCTTTTTTTGATCGGAAAATGCAAGCAATTCTGGCATTTGGTTCTCAATTTTACGACGCCGAAAGCGCTTTGGATGGCCCACAAACACCCATTTCCGGTAAAAATTTTCTCGACTTCATGGAAGCCAAGGCCCGCGTGTTTGGCCGTCCGGCCCAGTTGGAATTTGCCGAAGGCTTCATCTGTAATCGCACACCGGCCGTGCAAAACCTGTTTGACTTAGCCTGAAAAAGCTGATACCGCATGGAAACAGCAACAAATTGCCTGAACTGTGGCAAACCATTAAAAAGCAAGCATCGCTTTTGCCCGAAATGTGGCCAATCGGCCAAAACGCGCCGGTTCAGTTTACGCGAGGTCGGCAGAGAGATGCAAAAACGCGTTTTACATGCAGAGGCCGGAATTTTGCAGCTTACCCGGGCGCTAGCCTTGCGGCCAGGGGTGGTTGCACGGGAGTATGTTGAAGGGAAACGGAAAAAATATTACAGCCCGTTGAAATACCTGACCCTTTCGGCAGCGGTGTCGGTGTTCATCAATGAGTATTTCAGTCTGCTCGACAACATGCACGCAAATTCCAACCCGGGCACAGAAATCGCGACACGGTTTTTCAATCTGATTATCCTGTTGAGCGTCCCGATTTCCGCCTTTTTTTCCTGGCTGCTTTTCAAAAAAAAGAGTTTCAATTTCGCGGAGAACCTGGTTTTGCACGCATATCTGGGCGGTTTCCGAACGGTTTTTTTCATACTCCTTTTTACCCCCCTGGTCGTATGGTTTCCGGAATATTATTACAGGGTACTTAGTGTTTACTTCTCTATTTGGTTTGTTTATATGGCCTGGGCGTTGATGCAGTTTTTTGGCGGACCGATTTGGCTGACTGTCCTTAAGACATTGCTGATTCTGCTGTTCAATCAAGTTGTGATTACCGGAGCCATATTCGCAGGAATCATCATTCGCCTGCGTCTTTAATACGCATAGGCACCGGGCTTGCCTTCCAGCCAATCAACATATTGAACAGAGCCAAGCCTGAATTTAACCGGCAGCTGAATTTTTTGCGCCAACTGGTGCTCCAATCGGCAAAATAATGCTTGCGGCACCGGTTTTTCTAATAAAAAATACCTTGGATACAGGCCGGCCTCTGTTGTGGTTTTTACTCGACCTGAGGCAATGGAAGGGTAGGGGAGCGCCGGCATGCGAAACGCCGGTCCGGCATATACCCAGTTTTGAAGCTCGTGCAGCGATTTCCCACAGGCCTGCTGGCCATTTAAAACCAGCGGCAGGCCCAAGGCTGCAAAAAGAACCAGGGGCAGAAAGCATTTAACTGTGTTTCTTTCCCGCATACAAATCGAATTTTTGGAAAAAACATTCCAGGGGGCCATTGAACAGGGTGATTTTACGGGAAGGCCGCAGACCAAATTTTTTCCAGGCATCCATATTTGAAGAAATCAACCAGGCGGTCCAACCCGGCCATACCTGCTTCAGCCGGTCGCCAATGCTTTGGTAAAAAGCGGCTATTTCATCTACTTTTAAACGTTCGTCGTACGGCGGATTAGTAATCAGAATTCCGGGCACTTCCGGAGGCGCCAGTTTTTCGAACGATTTTTTTTCCAATTGAATGACCTGCTCCAGGCCGGCAGACATCAGGTTGATCGCGGTGGCATTGCGCGCGCGGATATCCATGTCCGAGGCAAAGATTTGGCATTGTGGCTCCCGAATTTGGGCGTCTGCCGCAGATTTCACCTCCTGCCACAATTTTTTATCAAAATCCTTCCACCGGAAAAAGCCGAACCCTTCCCGGTTGCGCTGCGGCGGGATGTGCATGGCAATCATGGCCGCTTCAATGGGCAGGGTGCCGCTGCCGCACATCGGATCGATAAAAGTACTGTCGCCGGTCCAGCCGGTCAGCAGGATCATGCCTGCCGCCAGCACCTCGTTTACCGGTGCTTCGACAATATCCCGCCGGTAACCGCGCTTGTGCAGGGAGTCGCCGCTGGAATCGAGCAACAGGTCGCATTGATTGCCATGAATCCGCACGTGCAGGCGGAGTGTTGGGGCGTCGAGGTTGACGCTGGGGCGCCGCCCGAAGCGGTCCCGGAATTGATCGACAATGGCGTCTTTTGCCAGCAGGCTGACATAGTGGGAATGTTTGAAATATGCGCCCGATACCGTTGCGTCGATGGCCAGCGTATCCATAACACCCATGTACTGGTTCCAGTCTACCGATTGAATACCCCTGTAAAATGACTTTTCATCCTGCGCCCGGAACCCGTGTACCGGCACCAGCACCCGAAGTGCTGTGCGCAGTTCATAATTTGCCCGGTAGAGCAGCCGTTGGTCGCCGGAGCAGGAAACGGCACGTTTGAGTTCCAGGATATCGGTTGCGCCCAGAGCGTCCAACTCGGCGGCAAGTACAGGTTCCAGCCCTTGGAGGGTTTTTATAATGAACATGTGTTCGTTTTAGAGTTTCCCGGTGGATATTTTCTGTTCCAGCCCGGGAGATGGCAGGATGGCGTTAGCTTTTTGCCAATATTCCATGGCCTGGTCGCGTGCTCCCAGTTGATAAAGCGCATCACCGTAGTGCTCCAGTATGCCGGGATGCTTGTCACTCCCATTGCCGAGATATTTTTCGTAATGCATTTTGGCGCCTCCAAAATCCTTTTTGCGCAAGTGGGCTACACCGATTTGATCGATTATGTCCAAACGAAGTGCGATATTGTTTCCGGCCATAAGTGTAGCCTGCCCCAATTGCCGGATGGCATCGTCGGGGTCGCCTAATTCAGTGGCTGCCAGACCATAGTAATAATAGGCAGTAGCCTGATTCGGAAAGGCATCCATTGCTTGTTCGGCAGTACGACGCAATTCGGGATAATTTTTTTGTTCAGAAAGAATGGCCAGGCTATTGTCCCAAACTGAAAAAACGGTGGGATTCAGTTTGATGCACCGCCGATACCGATCGAGCGCTTCGGGCATTTGGTCGGTATAGTAAAACAAATCGCCCGACACACTCCAGACTTTTGCTTCATCCGGGTGCGTTTGTTCGAGCAACGCACCCAACTGAAGTAACGCTTCAATCGCCTGTGGTTCAAGGCCTTTGTTCAATTTTTCAAAATAGGGGAGCAGTTCCTTTATTTTTCCGTCAAGGGAAACGTTGGGGTCTTTAAAATACGGTTTGAGCGAATTGAGGTAAGCCAAATCGGAGCCCGATTTTTCCAGCACAGCAATTTTGGCAACCGTATCGTCCGGGTCTCGCCGGAGAATGTCTTCGTATACTTTCCGGGCCGCATCTTTTTCGCCAACGGATTCATACAGTTCAGCAAGCCGGTGGCGGTATTCCAGTCGATAGGGATAGGTGTCGGCCAGTTTTTCGAGTTCGCCGGCGGCTTTTTTAATATTGCCCATGCCGAGGTATATGACATGTTTTTTATCGGAAATTGCTTCCGTGACCCCGGTCATTTTTTCCAGCTGGTCAAGTGCTTTAAGGCCGCCTTTCGGGTCGCCGCTCAACACCGACAAATAGGCAAGCCGTTCTAAAAACGCCGGCGTTTCAGGGTGACTTTTTACCAGGTCCTGGTACACTGCAACGGCATCTTTTGCCTGCCCAATTTTTTCATAAAGCTCTGCCAGATAAACGGCGTACCATTCGTTCGCCGGGTCTTTTTGGGCAGCTTTTTTGACTGCATCAACAGCATTGGCGGGGTCTTTTAGCTCGGCGTAGGTGCGGGCCAGGCCATACCAGGCGGCAGCGTTATCACCGTTGTCGTAAAGGAAGGCCTTGTACTTTTCAACGGCCTTTTCAAAATGCTCCAGCAGCCGCTCGCGCTCGGCTTCAATGAAAAGGCTTTGGCGATTCACCTCTTCCTCCGGGACAATTTTAGCTTGCCCGTCCAGTGTGTTTTGTGCAAAAGCCGGCAATGTGAGGATGCCGAGCATAAATCCCAGAATATATTTTTTAACCATGTTTGCAGATGTGTGGTGCATGAGTACCTATGGAACAAAACCTCTATCGTTTTGAAAAGTTTGAATAGTCGCCAATGTTTAGTTCATCTTTTGAACCAATAAATTTGCTGACATTCCCGACCATGGAGTTTTCCAGTAAGGCATTTTTTATTTGCGATTTATTTTGAATAATACTGTTCGTGATAACGGTATTTTCAACAACCGAATTATGACCGACGCTCACATAGGGGCCCACCACGGCATTGCGGATCACGGCATTTTCGCCGATGTAACAGGGTTCAATGATCACGCTATGCTCAATGACGGCATTTTCGGCCACTAAACCATTTGGCTGGTGCAGTTCGAGCATACGGCTGTTGGAAAAAAGAATGGCATCCTTGTTTCCGCAATCCAACCACTCGTCCACAGTACCGGTACGAAATTGAACGCCCTCATTTTTAAGCATTTCAAGGGCAGTAGTCAGTTGGAATTCGTTTTTCTCCCGGATGCCATGTTCAATAATATGTCCCAAGGCGGCTTTTAGTTTTTCGCCGGTTTTGAAATAGTATATCCCAACAATAGCCAAATCGGAAACAAAGGCGCTTGGCTTTTCGACAAATTCGGTGATTACCCCCTCCGCATTCAGTTTCACCACGCCAAAAGATGCCGGGTCCTTTACTTTTTGTACCCAGATCATGCCATCTACATCCTTGTCAAAAGTAAAATCCGCTTTAAACAGCGTGTCGGCAAAAGCAATCATACAGGGGCCGTTCAAACTTTCCCGGGCACAATAGATCGCATGCCCGACGCCCATGGCTTTTTCCTGCTGATAAATTTTGCCAACGGCGCCCAGCGCTTCAGCGATACGGATCAGTTCGCGCTCCACCTCCGGCCCGAAATCGCCGACGATGTAGGCGATCTCTTCAATTTTTCCACCGTAGGACAACGCCAGGCTTTCCACCAATTGCTGGATAATCGGTTTGCCTGCCACTGGAATTAGCGGTTTGGGAACAGTAAGTGTATGCGGCCGCAAGCGCGTCCCTTTTCCCGCCATCGGGATTATGATTTTCATAATTTTCAGTGCGTTTAACGTTGAAATCTGGTGTGTTTTAAAACGGGCAAGGTCTGGGTGGAACCAGAAAAGTAAAAATTGTTGGTTCAATGTTTGCCTGTACTGCCAAATCCTCCACTACTGCGTTCGGTTTCGTCTAAACGGGTTACTTCTTCCCAGGCAACCTGCTCGTAGCGGGCTATGATCATTTGGGCGATCCGTTCGCCAGGTTCGATCGTTTGGGTTTCGTTTGACAGGTTTACGACAATACATTTGATTTCGCCGCGGTAGTCGCTATCGATCGTGCCGGGTGCATTGAGCATGGTCAGGCCACGTTTGGCAGCGAGGCCGCTTCGGGCCCGAATCTGGGCTTCGAAGCCTTGCGGCAGTTCGATGTGCAACCCGGTTGGGATTAGCGCCCGTTCGAGCGGACCAAGTGCTACCGGCGCCGGGATGTCGGCGCGAAGGTCCATTCCAGCACTGCCGGGCGTTTCGTATTTTGGCAGTGGATTGGCTGAGTTGTTTATAATTCGAATGGTCACTGTATTTTTTTTGCTGCAAAAGTAGGAGAATATGGGGTAAACGGTAATTGGTCGAAACCGAAGCCGTAATTTTCCGCCGTGAATCAGCAGGTTCGTCAGTTGGCCTTTTTTTTAATAGTTATTATCCCAGTATCCTTATTCTCAAGCCGATTTAATGTCCTCCGCATGAAAGTCATTTTTACTTTTTTGAGTTTATTTTTTTTGATCACCCCTAAGGCAATTTCCCTACCGGTTTTTCCAGCCCCTTCCGATGTGCCGCCATGTAATATTGATCTTGGCCCTGATGTTACCGTGTGTACGAATGCCGTTTTTACCCTAAACCCGCACCCTAAATCAGGCGGCAATTATACCTGGACAGGCGGCCCGGGGTTGAGTTGCTACAATTGTCCTTCACCGACTTTTTCGGGGCTTGGCGTTGGCGTTTACACATACATAGCGACGGTGAATGCGCCCACCTGCAACGCCAGTGACACGTTGCGCATCACTGTAATTAACGGGCAATCACCGCAATATTTTATTGCACCTGATCAGGGTATTTGCGCCGGCGATAGCGTTGCGTTAGGCGGGCCGGCCGTGCAGGGCACTTTTTACAACTGGTATTCCGCGCCTCCCGGTTTTGGCAGTTCATTGGCAAACCCCAAAGTCAAACCTGCCAACATGACGACCTATTATTTGTCGGCCTCTAACAGCTCCTGCCCGTTGGCTGTTTTAGACAGTGTGCGGATTACCCCGGTTACCCTCAACCTTCAAATCAACCCGACTGACACCGTCCGGCTTTGTCAGGGTCGTTCACGGACGATTCAGGCAACCGTCAGTCCGGCCGGCCAACCTGTAACCTGGACGCCCTCGACCGGCCTCCAAATAGGCGCCAACGGCACCAGCGTGATTGCAAGCCCGCTTTCCAGTACGTTGTATACTGCAACGGCTGCGCTGGGTGGCTGTGTCCGGCAGCGCAGCATCTACGTCGCCGTGGATAGCATGCCGGCTGACCTGGATATCCGGCCGGCCGATACGACGATTTGCCAGGGCGCAACGGTGACGTTGGCATCACCGGCCTTTGATCCGGATGCGTTCCCGAAAATCACGTTTAAGTGGAATCCGCTGACCGGTGCGCTGTCGCCGGATGGCCTCTCCACCCTGATTGTGCAACCGACGGTCACCACGGCTTATCGCCGGATTACCCGAAACGGCGAATGTGTGGATACGGCATTGGCCGTGGTCAAGGTGGTTCAGCCGGCTCAAATTATTGTGATGCCTTCCGATACGATGATTTGCCAGGGGAATAACGTAGATTTTTCAATAAACCCCACGCCCGGCGTGACTGGGATCACCTGGTCTCCAACATCGGGCCTTTCCTGTACCTCGTGCAACAACCCCAGCGCCACACCTTCTGCCTCAGCAATTTATACGGTTTCCGGCTCATTTCAGGGTTGTACTGTAACCGCTACCGCAAACATCACCGTGCAACCCAATGCGCTCTTGAAATTCCCGGACGACGCAACTTTGCCTGGGGGATTCCGTGCGGTTAAACGAAATTTTTGACCCGGCCGCCAGTTATGTCTGGACCTCTACGCACCCGGGATTTGGCACGGTCACAAAACCGGACCCGAGCTATACGCCAACACAAACTGCGACGTATTACGTACAGACAGACAACGGGTGTTTGAAATCAGACTCTATCCGAATTTTTGTAAGCGCGGCCAGTTTGACGGTTACCGGCGATACGACAATTTGTAAAAACTTTTCGGTTCCACTGGTCGCAACGGTAAGCCTGCCGGGGCCCGTTCAATGGCGGAATGATCTCACAGGCACCATTGTCAGCACTATGGCTGCGACGACGGTCGCACCTTCCGTCACAACCGATTACACTGCTATTTATTCCTTTGGCGACAACTGTCAACTGACCGGAACCGTCCGGGTGACTGTTGACGGGGAGGCGCCCGAAATTATTTTTCCAACGGATGTCGAACTATGCCCCGGCGAAAATCTTACGCTCAATTTTGGCCCTGTTTTGCCAAATTCCGGCTATACGTGGACGGCAAACCCGCCGGACCTCAGTTTGGTCCCGACTGCTGCGACGCCGACCGTATCCCCCAGTCAAAATACCAGCTATGCAGTTACGGCGACATTGGGCAATTGTTCCGTTTCCCGCCAGATCGACGTTACCCGATATTCCGGAACACTCGCTGTGTCGCCGGATACCACGATATGTTCAAAAACCAAAGCCGAGATCGAGGCGACCGGTACCGGTATTGGTGGCGAATACGAATGGAATTCGGGTGAAAAAGGCAGTTCAATAAGCATTATGCCGGATCAAACTACGGTGTATACCGTGACTTTCACCTATGGCGATAATTGTGTTTTAATGGACAGCGTACAGGTCAACGTAAAGCCGGGGTTCAGTCTATCGCTGGATTGTTTTCCCGACACTACCCGGTTGCCCATTGGCACGGAAGTAACACTGATTGCCATTGTAGATCCACCGCAAGATCTGTCCAACTTCCTGTTGCGCTGGGAGGAAATCACCATAGACAATAAATTGCTGCCTTTCACCACAGAATCCATCGAAGTGGTGCCGTCGTCGAATGACTCCAGTGTTACCTACATGCTTACGGCGACTTCACCAAACGGCTGTTCGCAGGTTATTTTCAAAAAATTCGACTTGATTTACCCGATCGACCAATTCCCAAACGCGTTCACCTGACGGTGACGGGAACAATGACGTATTCAAAATGGTTGATCAATTGAAGGGCCTGTCCTATGTGGACCGCATGGAGATTTTCAACCGCTGGGGCCAGCGGATTTTCGAAAGCACCGACCCGGACGCCTTTTGGGACGGGACGGTACAGGGAAAACCTGCCCCGTCCGATGTGTATATTTTCAGGATTTGGTGGCGTCGCGGAGATAATGCCTTACAAATCCAGTCCAAAGGCGACTTGCTATTAATACGGTAGCCTTCCGCTGATTATGCCTATTTTTGCACCGCATTATGGTAAAAATTGGAAATATAGAACTGGGTGAATTCCCGCTTTTGCTGGCGCCGATGGAGGATGTCAGCGATCCGCCGTTCCGAAAATTGTGCAAGGAACAAGGGGCCGATATGGTTTACACTGAGTTTATCAGTGCAGACGGGCTTGTACATGATGCGATCAACAGTTTTAAAAAGCTCGATATTTTCGATTACGAGCGGCCTATCGGCATCCAATATTTTGGCGGCCAATTGGAAAATCTGATCGAAGCGGCAGAAATAATCGAAGCTAAAAATCCGGATGTGATCGATATTAATTTTGGTTGCCCGGTTGCAAAGGTAGCGTGCCGGATGGCAGGCGCCGGCTTGCTGCGCGATGTGCCGTTGATGGTTAAACTTACCGAAGCCGTCGTCAAGAGTACAAATAAACCGGTTACCGTTAAAACCCGCCTGGGCTGGGATGACAGCACCATAAACATTGTTGACGTAGCCGAACGCCTGCAGGATGTCGGCATTCAGGCCTTGAGTATTCACGGGCGCACCCGCGTTCAGATGTACAAGGGCGAGGCTGACTGGAGCTGGATTGGGCGGGTAAAGGAGAATCCCCGTATGCATATCCCGATTTTTGGTAATGGCGATGTGGACACACCACAACGCGCCATAGAAAACCGCCAACGCTACGGTGTCGACGGGATCATGATCGGCAGGGCCAGCATCGGTTATCCGTGGGTTTTTCGCGAAATCAAACACTTCATGGCTACCGGCGAATTATTACCACCTCCCGATGTGGCCGAGCGCGTACGTGCCGCCCGGCAGCACCTAACCGACAGCATCGCCTGGAAAGGACAAAAACTGGGGGTGCTTGAAATGCGCAGGCACTACACACCATATTTCCGCGGGTTGCCCAATATTAAACCTTACCGGATGCGCTTGGTTACTGAAATGGAACCCGCTGTGCTCTTTGGAGTGTTAGATGAGATCAGCGCCGTTTATTCAGAAATGGAATTGGCCGTATAACATGATTTTTTCGATCCAACCGCACGAGCGGAAACTTTTTGATCTGATTGCGCAATGTGCGCGTGAAATTGATGTGCCGGCCTACGTGATTGGCGGATACGTACGGGACCGGCTTTTGGGACGACCAACCAAAGACATTGATATTGTTTGTGTGGGCGACGGGATTGAACTGGCCAGCCGGATGGCATCCAAACTTACCCCTTCCCCCAAGCTCGTGGTGTACCGCCGCTTCGGCACGGCAATGCTCCGGTACGACGGCATGGAGGTCGAATTTGTCGGCGCCCGGAAGGAAAGTTACCAAATGGACAGCCGCAAGCCCGATGTGGAATCGGGCTCACTGCAAGACGACCAAAACCGCCGCGATTTTACGATTAACGCCCTGGCAGTCAGTTTGAATGCAGCAGACTTCGGCCAGATACTGGACCCCTTCGGTGGCCTGGAACATCTTGAACAAAAATTACTCAAAACACCGCTTGAACCGGGAAAAACCTTCTCGGACGACCCGCTGCGGATGATGCGCGCAATTCGTTTTGCCAATCAGCTCCGGTTTACCATTGATAAAACCACCTTCAATGCCATTGGCAAATACAAGGACCGGATCCATATCATTTCCAAAGAACGTATAACCGGCGAACTGGAGCGGATGCTCCGGACCCCCAAGCCCTCCATCGGCTTCAATCTTTTATTTGATTCCGGGCTTCTGCATTTGATCATGCCTGAAGTTGCACTGCTGCAGGGTGTTGAAGACCGACAGGGGAAAGGCCACAAAGACAATTTTTATCACACCCTCGAAGTGCTGGATAATCTTTGCCAACGGAGCAGCAATATTTGGCTGCGCTGGGCAGCCCTGTTGCACGACATTGCTAAACCTGCCACTAAAAAATACCATCCCGAAACCGGCTGGACCTTTCACGGGCACGAATGGAAAGGCGCCAACATGGTGCCGCGCATTTTCAGAAAAATGCGGTTGCCATTGGATTCAAAAATGGACTACGTCCAGAAAATGGTGCGACTGCATTTGCGGCCAATCAGCTTAACCAAGGAGGAGGTAACCGACAGCGCTGTGCGCCGGTTGTTGTTCGATGCAGGGCCGGATATTGAAGACCTGATGATGCTCTGCGAATCGGATATTACCACAAAAAATCCGCGAAAAATGGCGCGCTACCTGGAGGGCTATCAATACCTCAAAGAGCGGATGGCCGAAGTTTCAGAAGCCGACCGGATGCGGCTTTGGCAACCTCCGATTTCGGGTGAAATTATCATGCAAACGTTCAACATTGAGCCATCACGGACAGTCGGCATTATTAAAACTGCGGTTCGGGAAGCCATCCTCGATGGAGTCATCCCAAATGATTTTGAAACGGGTTTTCAACGAATGCTTGCCGAGGGCGCCAAACTCGGGCTGAAGCCCGTCAAAACAGTGGCCGATTTTGCGCAAGACGCTTAGACCTTTACGCATGAGTTTTTTTAGAAAAATTTGGGCTGTTTACGCCGTGCTGTTGTTCCTCGTAATGATGTTCATAAGCATGCTGGTACTTTTGGTGAATATGGCCCTGAGCCCCGGCGAGCGGGCACTTCGGCGTAACATCTACTATTTACACCACATATTTACCCCTGGTTTCCTGACGCTGGTCGGTATTCGGGTTAAAGTGGAGGGCGCTGAAAAAATACAACCCGGCCAATCGTACGTAATTGTCGGCAACCACAACTCGGCATTGGATTTCATTGTAAATGCAGAGGCATTCCCGGGCATTTTTCGCTTTCTCGCAAAACAGGAATTGCACAAAGTCCCGGTATTTGGCTGGGTGGTAAAAAAAATGTGCCTGGCGGTCGACCGAAGCAGTGCCATGAGCCGGGCGCGCAGTGTAGTCATGTTGAAACAACAACTGGCTGCCGGCTGGAGTATTTTTATTTACCCCGAAGGCGGGCGGAACCGAACCGGGGAGTTGCTCGCGCCTTTTTACGATGGCGCGTTCCGGATTGCCATTCAGACCAAAGCGCCAATTGCCATCCAAACCATTGTCAACATCCGCGCCATTTCGGCTACCGCAAAATCTATTGACCTGCGTCCGGGAACCGTCCGGATCGTCTGGGATGCCCCAATCGAAACCGCGCAACTGGACACGGCCGATATCCCTGCTTTAAAAGAACAGGTTCGGCAAACCATGCTCAAGCACCTCAAGTCGGCCTGATCTGAAACATGCTGACGCCAATACAAATAACACCATATGCACTACAAGGACAACATTCTTGAAACCATCGGCAAAACGCCGCTTGTAAAATTGAACCGCATTGCTGCGGAAATCCCCGCCCTGACCTTGGCCAAAGTTGAAACATTCAACCCCGGTCATTCCATCAAAGACCGCATGGCCTTAAAAATGATCGACGATGCTGAAAAACGCGGCGACCTGAAGCCCGGCGGCACCATCATCGAATGCACGTCCGGAAACACCGGGATGGGGCTCGCCCTGGTGGCCTGCGTGCGCGGGTATCGTTGCATCTTCACCACCACCGACAAACAGAGCAAGGAGAAAATCGATATCCTGAAAGCGCACGGCGCCGAGGTCATCGTTTGCCCAACCAATGTGGAAGCGGAAGATCCACGCTCCTACTATTCCATTGCAAAGCGCCTGAGCACCGAAATACCAAACTCGTTTTGGTGCAATCAATACGACAACCTATCCAACCGCCAGGCCCACTACGAAAGCACAGGCCCTGAAATCTGGGAGCAAACAGAAGGGAAAATAACCCATCTGGTCGTTGGGGTTGGTACCGGCGGCACGATTTCCGGGGTGGCCAAATACCTGAAAGAGCAAAACCCGGATGTGCAAATTTGGGGCGCCGACACGTACGGCTCCGTATTCAAAAAATACCACGAAACCGGCATTTTTGACCCCAAGGAAATTTACCCCTACATCACCGAAGGCATCGGCGAAGACATCCTCCCGGCCAATGTCGATTTCTCGCTCATCGATCATTTCGAAAAAGTGACGGACAAAGACGCCGCAGTGTGGGCGCGCAGGTTGGCAAAGGAGGAGGGCTTGTTTTTGGGCTATTCCGCCGGAAGCGCGATCGGAGCGTTGTGGCAATTGCGGGGTCGATTGAAAAAAGACGACGTGGTAGTCGTGATTTTCCACGATCACGGCAGCCGCTATGTCGGCAAAATCTACAACGACGACTGGATGCGGCAACGGGGCTTCCTGGACGAGGAGATGAAAATCGCCGATATTCTTTCCCATAAAAAAGACCGTCGTTTTGTGGCTGTTCAAAAAGAAGATACCGTGCGTACGGCGTTCAATTTGATGAAATCGCACGATATCAGCCAGCTACCCGTGCTGGCCGGGGAGGAGATCGCCGGGTCCATTACCGAAAAACAGGTGTTGCACTTGTTGCTGGAAAGTCCGATGTCGAATGCGGAAAAAGTGGTTGGCGAAATTATGGGCGAACCGTTCCCGGTAGTTAATGCCGATCTGCCCATCAGCAGCTCAACCGCTACCTGGACCGAAACACGCCGGCAGTGATTGCGCAGGATCGTTCCGGGAGCAACCACGTGATTACCCGGTACGATTTGATTCAGGCTTTATAAATCCGGCTGAAAACAGGGGAGACTTACTTTGGAAGAAGTTTCCCCTGTTTGACCATCATGTTTATCGCCCGCAACTTCAACAGGTTGTCCAAGGGGTTGTCGCGGAGTACCAGGAAACTGGCCTCATAACCTTCGTCGAACCGGCCGATCTTACGGTCGGGAAAAATGGCCTGCGGGGTGTTCACGCACAGCACGTTTATGATCTGGGCATAGTTCAGCGAACCAAACTGGAACCAGTAGTTCACTTCGCCTCGAATCGTGCGTTGCGGATCATCGGAACCGATTACCACATTTACACCGGCATTGAGCATGCGCTTGAGCAGATTTGCCTGCGCTTCGGTGGCTTCCGGCCGGATGGATTGCGTTTGGGCATGCGAAAACAGCGGAATTACGGCCGTTCTTTTCTTGGCCAGTTTTTTCAGGTCATCATCAGTCAGGGCATATTTCCCGCCATCCCCTTTGCCATCCCAGTTGTGTCCGGGCAGGTTGGCAAATCCATGCACGCCCAATTTTAAACCTAACCGGACATCATCGGCAGTTTCCACATGGGCGTATACCGGCAGATTTGAACGGCGCGCCTTTTTCAACAGTGCTTTTGCGACATCAGGGGTAAGCCCCTTGGATTCTTTGCCACCGCTGTTTTTTGCATCCAGCAAATAAATTGAAAGCACATCAGGCTTCTGGTCTATAACAGATTTCCAAATGTCGTTTACCGCATCTTTGCTGTCGGCAAACCAGTACCCATCCCCCAGCATTTTCCGGCCTGTTCTGATTTCGCCATACTGCTGCGCAAACAGCTGCGGATTCCGCACCCCCTGCGCCGGGCCTTCATATTTTAAAAACGGGTATCCCAGGGTACAGGTAAATGCGCCGTTGGCAAACCGCAACTCCGGCGCGACAACACTCGCCTGCACCAGGGAGTCCACTTTTTTCCGGCCGTCCCGGGTGTTCCCCAGTACTTGCAGGTAAAAAATGCCTTCATTCAGATAAAATTTCAGTTGTTGCTCCGCCGAGGGGTTTTCACTGATGCTGGAGCAAAATGCATCAGCGAGCGGCGGCACTACCCATTGGCCGGCCAGGTCAAACGTAGAGTCAATTGTTGCAGGCGCTTTTTGGGTGAGCGCACCGTTCACACTGTACCAGGTGGCCGGTGTAAAACCGGCGCCGTTGTACCAGTTGCCATTGGTAAAGGCGAAATTTTGCGCGGTGAGTGTACAGGAAAAAAGAATTAAGGCAGGCAGTATGCGTAGTGCTTTTGTCATGGGTTCCGGATGTGCGTGTGAACTGGTTTAAGGGGGCAAAAATAGCCCGTCAGCCTCAAACCTCGGGGATTTAACAAAGTATTGGACTTTTCTACCCCCCTTGCTGAAGCCGCTGAACCATTTGCATATCGGCCTGCACCTGGTCCATTTTCCCAAGCGACTGGTTGATCACAGCACGGGTTTGATAGGCGCGCGCATAGTTCGGATCGATGGCGATTGCCTGATTGACATCCTCCAGCGCTTTTCCCGGTTGCCCGTTTTTCAATTGTGCGTAAGCGCGGTTGTTGTACAGCATCGCCATGCCCGGGTTGATCTGAATGGCGCGCGAATAATCGGATACTGCAGCGTCAAATTGTTGCAAACCCATCAGGATCAGGGCGCGGTTGACCAGGGCTTCGAGGTAGTTGGGGTTTAGTTCCACCGCGCGGGTGTAGTCCTGCAAAGCCCGGTCGGGCATGCCCGATTTTTCATGGGCGACTGCCCGGAAATAAAACGCTTCCGGCGCCTGCGCTTCCAATTCAATGCTCCGGTTCAGGTCGGGAATGGCTTCCTGCGGGCGGTTGAGCATGACCAGGCACTTGCCCCGGTTCAGGAATAATTTTGGCGAAACAAGCCCGGCCTGAATGGCATTGGTGAAATCATCGAGCGCTTCCGGAATTTTTTTCAAATTGAAATACGCCTGCCCGCGGCCATTGTATGCTTCCACCGTATTCGGGTCGTATTTCAATGCTTCGCTGTAGTGGTAAGCGGCTTCATCAAACTTATACGACAGGAGTTCGCTGTAGGCCAGATTGCATTGGCAAAGTGCCGCTTCCGGTGTTTTTTCCACACAGTTTGAAAACAGGGCGATGCCGTCTTTCCAAACCTTCGTTTGTTGAAAACTTAGCACACCCAACACAGCAACAATGCCTGCTAAAATGCCATAACGCTGTGCCGGTTTCAGTTTTTCCACCAGTAAGGCAAGCAGCAGGAACAAGCCCAGGCAGGAAATGTAGACATACCGGTCGGAGCGCAACTCGAAACTGCCCACCGTCCGAAACGGCAACATCACGCTGAGGGGCAGGAGATAAATTGCAAGCCCAAGCAGCAAATCGTAGTTCGAGCGGCCTTTTTTCCAAATTAAAAACGCCAGACCCGCCAAAACTACCGGTGCAGCGTAGTACGTCCAATCCCAACTGCCGCCGGATTTTACAAAAGGATAGGCGATGGAAAAACCGACCGGCGCCAGCAGTTTGACCGGGTAAAACAACAACGTTTGGCAAACCATCCAGAAGCGGTCGAGCGTCGAAAATACCGCCGAGGTTGCCTCAATGTCGTGCCCTTCCTGAGCCCGGGTCATAAACGTATACACCCCGAATGCGAGGCTGATTGCGAAAAACGGGATTTTGTTCAGCACAAATTTCCAGTCCCATTTTCCGGCCCGGTAGGTATCAATGGCCAGCAAGAGCAACGGCAGTGTGACGGCAGCAGATTTGGCCAGGCAAGCCAGTACAAAAGCCGCAATGGCCAGGCCGTAGTAGAGTGGGGTAGTGCGCGACTTCCACTGTACATAGGCAAGTGCGCCAAGCAGGTAAAACGTGGAAAACAGCACCGTACTCAGTGCCGCCGCCCAGGAAACCGCCTCCACCTGGACCGGATGCACGGCAAACAAAGCCGCGGCAAAAAATGCAGGCCAGTGCCGTCGAACAAGTTGCCGGAGCAACAAGTAGGCAACCCCCGCATTGATGCTGTGCAAAACCAGGCCAAGCAGGTGGTACCCCCAGGCTTCCTTACCGGAGATCAGGCTGCCGATCCAGTAGCCGATCCAGGAAACCGGGGCATACATGCCCAGGTTTTGCCCGCTGAAAAACTTGCCTAAGGAGGGGTTTTGAAGCGCCTGGTTGTAAAGGATTGCCTTATCGTCATCGAAAAAAACGAAGCCGTTTTTTACCGAAAGTGCATACACGGCAGCTGCCATTGCCATTAAAAGTACGGCAAACAGTGCCGGTCGTTCCGGCTGTTTCATGGAATCAGTTGCCGGTTGTTGCGTTGCCGGAGCCGGGGTGGCCGGCCGTGCTTTATGCTTGAGTTTCTTCGCCATTCAATTTGTTGCTAACCAGGCTTGCGGGGAGTATTGGGTTCTTCGTAGTCTATTTTTCCGCCCCACATCCGCATCTGGCGAAGAATCCAGGCTTGCCGTTTTCGCATCAGGGCGGAGGGCCGGGCAATATTCCGTTTGAGCGGGCTCGGCAATACCGTTGCCATCAGTGCAGCCTCATGGCTGGTTAAATCCTTTGCGCTTTTGCGAAAAAAATGCTGCGCAGCGGCCTCGGCCCCGTAAATGCCGTCGCCAAACTCAATCACATTCAAATAAACGGTCATGATCCGTTCCTTGCTCCAAATGAGCTCGATCAGAAAGGTGAAATACACCTCCAGGCCTTTGCGGATCCAGGAGCGGGAAGGCCACAGGAAGACATTCTTTGCCGTTTGCTGGCTGATCGTGCTGGCGCCGCGTTTGCGTTTATGCGTTTGATTGTGGGCGTAGGCTTCCTCGATGGCTTCAAAATCAAAGCCGATATGCTCCAGGAATTCCTGGTCTTCTGCGCACACCACGGCAAGTTGAAGTTTTGGCGACAAATTTTTAAACGAAACCCAATCCTTTTTCAGGCGGACCGTACGGGCAGGGTCGTTTGCCTGCTGAATATTTCGAATAATCATCAGCGGCGTTACCGGCACCGGCAAAAAACTGTACAGCACCGTCATGCCGATGGTAATTCCCAAAAACCACAACAGCAGGCGCAGCACCAGGCGGCGGAAGTACAAACCCCACCGTAAGGCGCCATTTTCTGTTTTCGGTATGCCGCGATACCAGCGCCGAAGACCGTTTTTTATAAAATTCACCGATTCGAAAATTTGGAATTGCAAAGGTAAGTTGGCCCACCCGCATTCCATGCCTGCGCTGCAAATTCCTTAGAACCCGCCATCCATACCTTCACCACCCGCGTCGAATTTTAAATTTTTCCGCTTGAACAGCGAAACATCGAACTTGCCAAAGCGCCAGGAAAAGTTCAGCCGTACAAACTGCGGATCGCGCCGGCGCCAGGAATCCTGCACGAAGAAATCCGACTCCGAGAAACTACCGCTGCGCCGGCTACGGAAAATATCCTGCATACTGAGTGTGATCGATGCCGTCCGATTCCAGAGGTCCTTCCGCACGGAGAGATCGACGAACCACACCGGGATCGTATAGCCCTGCGCACTCGACGACGGCCCGCCTCCCCAACCGCCATGTCCGGACCGGCTGTTCAAGGCAAAGGCTGTTCGACTCTGATAACTTCCGGAAACCTGAATAGTGAGCGCTGCAGGTAGTTTTATGTTCAGGTTTTCTTTGGCAAACCAGGTAAACTGTTGCCGTGACAAGTCGCTTTCGACATTTCGGGCATTTACCTCGGAGTTGTAAAAATTGAGGTTGCTGATGAGCTCGATCCGTTTCCAAAACTCATTTTTCACGGTAAATTCCAGGCCGTACGCTTTGCTGGAATTGGAGTTTGCAAACGATGACACGATCACGTCGCGGTCCAGAAGCGCATTGTATTCTGAAAACTGGTAGCCGGTGATAAGGTTTTTAGCCTGTTTGTAATATACCGAAACCAGTATGTTGTGGGCCCGGTTGAAAATATTCTGGTAGGAAAGTTCAAATGAATTGGTGAATTCGGGAACAAGCCCGGGGTTGCCGCGCGACAACAACAGGGAATCCGAAAAATCCGGGAAGGGGATAATCTGGAAAAAGTTGGGCCGGTTAACCCTGCGGCTGTAGCTCGCCTGCAAATTATCTTCCTCGTTCAGTTTGTAGGTCACAAACACACTTGGGAACAGGCTCAAGGGGTATTCATTCGAGAAGGAGGAATCGATATCCAGCAAGGTTCCGGTGTAAAACGAACTTTCGGCCCGCAAGCCAAGTTGATAGCCCCAGGTTTTGAAGGAATGGCTGAGTGTGCCGTAGGCCGCATACACCTGGTCGATGAATTCATATTCATCGGCAAAGGTTGGCGCGCGCACAAATTCGGCATTGCCAAAATCGTACTGGTAACTCGCATTGTCGCTGTAAAAATCGCGGATGGCGGCGCGTGCGCCCGCTTCAAGTTTGAGGTTGGCAGAAATGGGATTCACGTAGTCTGTTTGTGCCGTGTACTGTTTATTCAGCCCGGTGCCTTCCTGCAGCTGCCGTGTTTCCAATGTCGAGGCCTGGTAGGCGGTGTTGAACAGGCCTGCATTATCCCATTTCCCGCGGTTGTAATTGATATCGGCAGTCCACTCTTTTCCATTTTTCGGGTAAATGTGTTTGTACAAAATCTGCCCGCCGTAGTTCCGCCACTGCCGGGCATTGTCGGAATCGCGAAAGGCCGTGCTGCTGGCGGCAACCGCACTGCCGGCCAGGGTATCGGTTTGAATGGCCAGATTATCAAAGTTGTCCATATCGCCGCGGTGCATGCTGCCTGTGAACGTCAACGTGTTGCGGTTATTGACAAACCAGTCTAAGCCCGTACGCAGGTAGATCATTTTGCGGTTGCTCTCCGACTCGGAGTCCTGGTAAACATTGGTCAGCGGGCTGCCGAACAGGTTGTTTCGATCCGTTTCGCCATTGCCCAGTGAGCGGCGGAAAAAAGTGCCTCCGGCAATAAACGCATTGAATTTGCCTTCGCGGGCATTCAGGTTGACGCCGAAATTGGGCCGGCCGCGCATGTCTACTCCTGCACGGAGGTTGCCATTATAGCCGATCCGACGTTCTTTTTTCAAGACAATATTGACGATACCGGCATTGCCTCCGGAGGCGTCGTATTTCGCAGACGGGTTGGTGATCACCTCGATATTATCGATGGCATCGGCCGGGATTTGGTCGAGGGTGAGCGTCGTTGGCCTGCCGTCGACAAAAAGTTGCGGCGCAGCGTTGCGCATGGTCAGGTTGCCATCGATATCCACCACGAGCGAGGGTACGTTTTTCAGGGCATCTTCCGCAGTGCCGCCGGCAGCGACGCCGTCTTTATCCACTTTGTAGATTTTTTTGTCCAGCGCCAGGCTGACTGCCGAGCTTTCGCTGGTCACAGTCACTTCTTTGAGCAGCTGCGAACTGGCGGCAAGCGGGATGTCGCCCAGGTCTTTATCCACATTCGGTAAACCGCCGCCCGCGGTTGGCATGCCGGTGATAAAGGCAATTTTTTTCTCAACGGTGGCATAGCCCATGAAGCTGATCTTCAGGGTATAGTTGCCCATTACGGCTAAGTTAGCCAGGCTGAAATCGCCGTTTTCCTCGGTTAACTGACCGGCAACAATTTTTTCCTGCATCGATTTGCTGGTACTGTCGAACCGCATCGCGCTGAGTTGTACAGACGCGTAGGGGACCCCCTTCCCGGTACTTTCGTCGACAACTTTGCCATAAAACCGGCCGATGTTTGCCATGGCCGGATTTTGCGACATGCCGGCGAAATTTCCTCGCGGCTGTTGGGCTTTGAGGGAGGATGTTGCACTAAGAATCAGGCCGATAACACAGCATGTGAAATAACGGCGCAGGAAGGTGACTGCCATTGTATTGTTTGATTTGGAAAACGGATGCGGCGCCAGGCCGGTGGATTTTAAAAACCTGCGAATAACAGGCAATCCCAAACCAGGGTTTCAGGAAATCGACTGGCGATGCAAAGCCCGGCTGCATCAGCGCAAAATTCTCTACAGCACCACTACGTTTTCTTAACCCTTGGCCCGTTCCAGTTCAACTGCACGGCGCTCAATGGTCGGGACCGTTTTGACTACCATTTGCAGGGTATTGCGGATTTTTTCTTCAAACAGAACAATTTTGCCCTTTTTCAAATTCGCCACCGTTTCTTCATTGAAATGCCGGATGGTGATGAGTTCAAGCCCGTCTTCGCGTTTCACCTTAAACTCATCGGAAACGCCTTTGACAAAAGATTCAATCCGCTCCGGGATTGTTGGAACACAAATAGAAAAACTGATTGCCGTGTTCTGCATCATGTTGACAAAAATGCGCAAGCCGGCCAGTTCGGCAAATAACCGGGCCATATGTTGTTCGGCGACGAAGGAGTAGTCGGTCGTGATGATATGCAACAAAGACTGGTTTTTTTCCACCACAATAATTGGCGGGTACGTCTCTTCGGTATCGCTGCTGATTTCTGTTCCCGGGGCTTCCGGGTCGAGGAACGATTTTACGTAGAGCGGTATGCTCTTGTTTTGAAGCGGTTTGATTGTTTTGGGGTGGATTACCTGTGCGCCGTAGTAAGTCATTTCGATTGCTTCGCGGTAGGACAAGCGATCCAATTTCAGCGTATTTTCAAAAAGGCGCGGATCGGCATTTAATACGCCCGGCACATCTTTCCAGATTGTCATGCTTTCGGCATCGAGGCAAAAGGAAAAAATAGCGGCGGAATAATCGGAACCCTCACGGCCCAGCGTGGTCGTAAAGTTTTCAGTGGTAGACCCGATAAAACCCTGCGTGAGCACAAACCCACCGCTTTCCAGTAGCGGCGGCACTATTTTCAGGGCATTGGGTTTTGTCTTGTCCCAGTTAACCCAGCCTTCGCGGTACGTATTATCGGTAATGACCACGTCCCGGGCATCCAGCCAATGTGTTTTCAGCCCGATTTTGTTCAGGTAGGCGGAAACAATTTTGGAAGAAACCAACTCCCCGACACAGATAATCTGGTCGTACGTATAATCGTAGGAATTGGAAGGGCTCTCGTCCAACATCCATTCTGCTTCTACAAAAGTGTCGTTCACGTCGGCAAAAACACTGTCTTCAGGCGCAAACAATCCACGCATGAGCGCGTAGTGGTTTTCCTTGACAACATTCAGTAAGGCGTTTGCTTTGCCGGATTGCTGCATGTGGGCAGCCACAACTTCTTCAAGAGCATTGGTGGTTTTGCCCATGGCCGAAACGATGATCACCAAAGGCTGATTTTTAAAACGCTCCAGGATTGACGCTACATTTTTTACGGCGTCGGCGTCTTTTATACTGGCGCCGCCAAATTTGAATACTTGCACGGATAATTTGCTAATTTTCAGAAGTGAATAGAATTGGCCGCAAAGGTAAAATTGTATTATTAAACAAATTCAAAGTCAGCACTTAAGGCCCGCAAAAATTACCGGAACCGGATTTTCCGGCTTATTTCCCACACCGCAATACCGGCAGCCACAGCGATGTTTAAGGAATGTTTGGTGCCGAATTGCGGAATTTCAATTGCACCGGCGCATGCCTGCAAAACAGCATCTGAAACACCCTCCACCTCGTTGCCCAGAACCAGCGCATATTTTTCACCCGAATTCGGATCAAAATCCTGGAGCCAGGTTTTATTTGAGGTTTGCTCTACCGCAAACACCTGGTAGCCTTGTTCTTTGAGTTGTTCAACGGCATGCAGGGATTGCGCATGATGCTCCCATACTACCGTTTCACTGCTCCCCAAAGCTGTTTTAAGAATTTCACGATGTGGTGGAATAGCCGTAATGCCGCAGAGTACAATTTTTTCAAGGGCAAAAGCATCAGCCGTCCGGAATACCGAACCGACATTCATGCCCGAACGAACATTGTCGAGCACCAACACAAGCGGCAATTTTTGCGTCGTGCCGAATGCTTCCGGCGAAAGGCGGTTTAATGCCTCCATACTGAGTTTTTTCATAGGCAGGCGCAAAGGTAAGACGCCCGAAGCGCGTATTTTTGCCCGATGGAACCAACATTACAAAATACTACCCTCGGACTTAAATTGCCCACGGACCCACGCTGGGTAAACCTGGCCGAAATTGATTTGGCCGAAATCCTGACCGATCATGCTTATTGCGAGCAAAAAGCGGCGACAGCATGTATATCCCTGATCCAGTCGTATCCCGATCGCATCGAACTGGTTGAATCTTTGGCGCCGATTGTGACAGAAGAATGGGGCCATTTCCGGATGGTATTGGCCGAACTTAAAAAACGCGATTTGCCGTTGGGCCGGCAGCGGAAAGATGTTTATGTAAACGAATTGTTGCAATTTCAAAAAAAAGGCGGGTCCCGTGATGATGCCTTGTTGGAGCGCTTGCTCATTTGTGCCCTGATTGAGGCTCGAAGCTGCGAACGCTTCCGGCTTTTGTCATTGCATTGTGCCGACCATGAGCTCCGCGGATGGTACCACAAATTTATGGTTGCAGAAGCAGGGCATTACCGCATGTTTCTCGATCTGGCTGAAACTTATTTTGGAAAGGAAAAAACCTGGGCGCGTTGGCAGGAATACCTGCACCATGAAGCCGGAATCATGCAGAATTTGCCCGAACGTGGCGATCGCATGCACTAAAAACCTGAAATTTTAACGCAACCGGCTTATTTCAACTTGTTAATCTTGCCTTCTTCGCCATAAATCTCTCTGGAGACTTTGTTGTAGGCCGCAGCAGCCTCTTCGGCGGTATCGAACATACCCAAGTGTTTGGATTTGCCTTTTATCGAAATGACGGCGCGAAAGCGGTTGTGTTCTTTGTAGACCCCGGTGTATCCGGTCTTGCTACTGGTCTTTCGCTGGCGGCTGGCCACTGAACGCGAGCGGTAAACAAGGTTTTCAAGCCGGCAATCCAGTTTGTCGCCATTTTTTGCGCCAACTAATCGTTGCTTACCGGCTTTTTGATCTGCAAGAAATTTTTCAGCAATGAGTTTGTGCAAATACAGCGTTTCCGTTTTAAATCCACCGTCTGCGCGTTTCCAGGTTTTTTGAAAAACAGCACATCCGCTGGAATGCTTTCTGAGGTTATTGATCAGGTCTATTTTTGAAAGGTAAGGGTCGGAGGCAAGCCAATCGTAAACATGGTCATCCAATAAAACCATATCATCGGCATTCTTCAGTTTTACTTTGTAAATCACGGTTTGAGCAGTTTAGTTCCCGGGAAAATGGATTAAATAAAGAACCTGGGCAGGTGAGTGAAATTGCCTGAGCGGCAAAAAATGGACAGTTTAACAATGCCTGTACCGCGTTTAGAGGGGAAAGAGAAGCGAATTTAGTCTTTATTTAGATAAATTCCAATGGCAACTGCCGGCCGTTATGCAATCTGTCATGAAAAAAATGGCATCCATCTATCGAAAAAACTTCGATTTCCGCAACCTGGATCATTTGATTGGTCAAAAAGGGTTAAAAACACCTCTGAGGCAAATAAAATTTCGAATGAAGTGCTACTAGCCCGGGCGGGGTATATTAAAGTTTTGCTAAAATCCGCTCTAGTAGACTAAATTTGCTCCATAAAATTCGGTGGCACAGGATTTGTAACAATAAGCAAAACAGATTTCCGTTTTTGTCATCAATCTTGCTCATCCGCATATCGAATCTGCTAAAATTATTCATAGAATGAAAAACTGGAAAAAACTGCTCGCGTTTGCATTTCTTGCCGCGCTCGTTCTCTTAGAAGCCTGCCATCGGGGCTATGGTTGTCCCGGCACGGATTTGTAAACCCTCAGGACCAATTGTTTCTTACCATGTAATTATCATCTAGTCCTATATACCGATTTTAAAAGGCACAGACGAACAGTCTGCGCCTTTTTTAATTTTGCCCCATGCGATTCATCCGTGTATCCTATCGGTTCTTGTATTTTATAATTTATACCGCATGCATTGTGGCTGAGGTGTATTGGCACAGCGCAGTCTTGCATTCCAGTCAGCTGCGGGTCATGGCTGTTCGGCGCAGGTGGGCCCGGCGGGTACTGCGCAGGGTAGGGGTAGTGACAACAGAAGCGGGCCGGCCACCGGACTTCCCTTGTTTGCTCCTGGCGAACCACCGCTCTTATCTAGACCCAATCCTGATTTTGCGCAATGTTAATGCCTTTCCGGTAGCCAAAGCGGAGTTGGCCGATTGGCCTTTGATCGGAAAAGGAGCCCGTTGGGCAGGGATACTTTACGTGCAGCGCAGCCAAGGTGCAAGCCGGATTTCCACCCTAAAGGCCATAGCCGATACCGTGCTGGTGCGCAAATTCCCGGTCATACTATTTCCGGAAGGCACCACCTCCGATTTGCCCGGTATGCTTACATTTAAATCCGGTGGTATCCGGGCTGCCGTCAAATACAATTTGCCGGTTGTTCCCGTTGCAATTTGTTTCTCTGACAAACAAGACTTCTGGGTCGGAGAAGTAGGTTTTCTGAAGCATGCGTGGCAACGTTTTCAGAAAAAAAAACTTGAGGCACGGGTTATTTACGGACCTAAACTTGAGTTTGATAACAGCGAAGAACTGGAGGGAGCCGTTCGAAATTGGATCGAAACGCAACTTATGGAGTTTTCAAAAAACGTATCGGCCGTTTCACCTTGAATTCAATGAAAAAACTGAGAGCATTTTATCGTTTTGCTTTTTTTGCCGGGTTCCTGGCTGCCCTAATCCTGTGGGTTTCCTGGCTTCGGCTTTGGAAAGGTGTTGATATGTGGCGGTTCATCAAAATCCGGCAGAATTGGACCAAACGCTATTTATTACCTGCGCTCGGTGTGCGAATTCACCGCAAAGGTACGCCACCCGATTTCCCCTGTATTTTGATGAGCAACCACCGCTCTTATCTCGATCCCGCAATTATTTGCAGCGACGTTTTGGGCTACCCGGTTTCCAAAGCCGAAGTTTCCAATTGGCCACTGCTCGGCACCGGGGCCAAACTTACCGGCGTATTGTTTTTAAAACGGGAAAACCCGACCAGCCGAAAACGGGCGTTATCGGCCATTGCTGAAAAAGTGAAGGAAGGCTTCCCTGTGATCTTGTTCCCGGAAGGCACCACGCATAACATGCCGCACACCTCACCCTTGAGAAGAGGAGGATTTCAAATTGCGGCAAATAACCAAATTCCGATTGTGCCTGTTGCCCTGGAATTTGGCTCGGAGGCAGATTACTGGATTGGCGACGACACCTTCATCCCGCATTTTTTCGACCGTTTTGGCGAGCAGTTTATGGACGTATATGTCCATTATGGCCCAATGTTGCAGGGCGAAAATGCCCAGGAACTACAGGACAAGACACAAAATTGGCTGGACACAGAAATTCTGGCCTTGCGCAAGGAATTTTATTGAATAAAATTTGTTCTTGTTTTTGCCCGGTTATTTTGGCTAACTTTGCCGCGCAAATTTCAACTACGGTCCCGTAGTTCAACGGATAGAATGGAGGTTTCCGGAACCTCAGATACAGGTTCGATTCCTGTCGGGACTACAAAAAAAGCCGCCACGCAACTTAATGCATGGCGGCTTTTTAGTTTTCAAACCGCATAATCCTATCGCACAACAGTCACATCGCCTGCTTTAATTTCCGTAGTTCCATCCTGGAATTCCAATTCAGCAGCCCAGAGATACACACCGGGCAACACATATTTCCCATTCCATTGGCCATTCCAGCCACGCGCGCCATCGTTCGGCGCCAGGTCCAGACCTTCAAAAACCAATCCGCCCCAGCGATCGTAAACACGGAAAAAATTAATGTTGGCAACTTCAGGGCCCGTGTACACGGCGAGTATACCATTCGGGCCGCTTGCACCCGGTTTGAATGCATTGGGCACATACACCCGGGATTCTTTTTGCACCACAATTTGTATGGCATCTTCTGCCCGGCAACCTGCGCTGTCCTGAACCCATAAGTTGTAAACCGTAGTCTGGAATGGTCGAACAAACGGCGTTAAACTTGATGGCAGACCAAGCCCCGTCAATGGCGACCAGGCAAACGAGTCCACACTACTGGAATTTATTATCGGGTTCAGCAATATACTGTCGCCCGGATAAATCAACGTATCCGGGCCAAGATCAACCGTAACCAAAACCGGCGCGGCCAGACTGGTATCGAGGCTGGTCTCGCAGCCATTCACGTCGGCAACAGCCAGGGTGTAATTACCGGCTTCCAAACCAGCCACCGATACCGGAAACATATCCGCAATTTGTATTTGCTTATCATTCAAAAGCACGACGAAGGGCCCCACGCCTCCCTGAACATTTTCAAGAACAATGGAGCCGTTTTGATCGCCAAAACAACGCGGTCCCTGTACCCGGACATTAAGCGTTAACCCTTCCGGCGCAAGGAGGGTAAAACTATCGGTCAACGTACAACCAAGCCCGTCGGTGAGCGTTACGCCATAGGTCCCCGCTTCGAGGTTTTGAAGACTCAGCCCATTCAGGCCATTACTCCACAGTGCATTCAGCGGTGGCGTGCCACTGGTCGGAACAAGCATAATTGCCCCATCCTGGGCATCCGGACAACTCAGGTTAAACCCGCCAAAGTCAGACACCGTTGCCGCAACCCCGGGTGCGGGCCCAACCGTAACCGTTGCACCATTTCCAATCGTTGCCGGACAGTTATTCCCCTGCGCCACAAAGGAACCGATCAAATATTGTGTGGTTCCAGTAGGCGCCACCGTGAAAGTCGCCCCGTTTTGAACCCCGGTTAACTGAATTGGAGCCGCCCGCCATTTACCGTCACATCAAACAAGGTTGCTCCACTCATTTGCAAACCTAGTACAGCAGTATCCCCCGGGCAAATACTGGTATTCCCAACAAGTGCAGCCTGTGGCAGCTGCTGGACATGTACATCATACATGCCGGAAACAGTGCCCGGGCAAAACGCATCCTGAACCGAAACCAGGGTGAACACCTGATCCTGTTGCACATTGCTCGTTGAAATGGTAAATGAATTTTGTGGCGCTGAAACGGCCGATTGCTGGCTGCCGTTTATGGCATAAACGAACTGAAAAGGCGATGTGC
The DNA here is from genome assembly GCA_016716135.1 of Lewinellaceae bacterium. GTDB lineage: Bacteria > Bacteroidota > Bacteroidia > Chitinophagales > Saprospiraceae > M3007. Next base: position 260,633 of record JADJWX010000010.1, read on the forward strand.
CAGTGAAATTTATTTTGAACACGGTATTTGTGCCGATGCAAATTGTAGTGTCTCCGTTCAGTGAAGCCGTCGGCCGTTGCCGGAAAACTACCGGTATGCCCGGCGAAAAAGCCAGGCAAGGATCGGTCAAATCAACACTTCCGTCTGCCAGGGCAGTGCCCGCCATCGCGGCAATGTAGTAAGTCACGCCCGCTTGCATGCCCGGCTGAAAAGCAAACTGCGGGGTAGGGCTCACACTGATTATTCCCAAGGGCAGATTAGCAGGGTTTTGGTACAAAATATACTGCACCGTGTCGCTCGCGGCCAGCACGGCATCGTTGCCCGGTTGAAGGGTGATCGTATCCGGCAAACAAACATTCAACGGCCCGGCAGGACTCAGTGTACCGGCATCCGTAGTGCAGGCACAGGTAAACGTGCCGGTTAATTGAGCCGTGCAGCCATCCGGGGTGGAGATAACGACATCATAACCCTGCCCGCTCGGGAGTGCCACCGAAGTGAAAACGGAATCATTAAAACTGCCTTGCAAACCGCTAACCATGTAAACCGGATTGGGGGCTGCACCATTTGACACCGAAAATTCGAGTGTGTACGTAAATGTGGTTAAATCGCAGGTTGTTACCGGATTGAGAATCTCGGGCACTGCGTTTACAGTAACCGTAGCGGTTCCAGCCACGGTGGCGGGGCAACCATTTGCAGTACCGCTCAAAAGCGAATAGGTAGATGTTTGGGCGGGGCTGACCGGGAGCAAATATTGCAGCCCGGTGCTGCTCAAGCCGGGCTGGTCCACGCCATCAACCCGGTAAACAAAATCGAAAGGCGGATTTCCGGAAAAAAGGACCGCCAGCGTAGTGGTATCGCCCTGGCAAATGGCTGCGTCGGACCCCAACTGAATCGTACCCTGTGTCTGCCAGGTAACCCGGCTTCCCAAGGCATACGAAAGACAAGGATCATTCAAATCAAGCCCTGCAGGTCCAATATTGCCGGCAAGCGCAACAATAAAATATGGCGTCCCGGTAACCATGTTTCCCGGGTTGAATGCAAAAACGGGCGTTTGGCTGGTGGCCAGAATCGTCCAGGAGGCCGGTGCCGGCGAAGTAACCAGTACATAAACCAGGGTATCCCCCGGAGCAAGGAAAAAACCCGAAGCCAGGCTTGAGATAGCCGTATCGCCATTGCAAAGCAACATTGGCGTTTGATCCATCGTGCCGGCACTGGTAACGCAACTGCAATTGGCGCCCCCGCTGATGGAATCCAGTCCGCACATCCAGGAATCGGTGACGATCGCCGAATAGCCCGTTTGTGCCGGAATTGGATTGGAAGTAAAATGCCCGGTAAGGGGGTCGAAATTCCCGGTCACAGTACCGCCTATGGCAACCGTACTTGAATCGGCATTGACCACATTAAATCCAATCGTATACGAAAGATTATCCGGCGCACAGGCGATGTCAATGCCGGTGATTTGCGGCGTTGAGTGTACTGTTACCAATGCCTGCCCGGAAGCAGTACCCACGCAAAGCGCATTTTCCACGGCAACAGCTTGTATCGTAGTGGTCGTCAGCAGGGTGGCACTGATGGAAAACGTATTTTGGAGCGCCAGTACGGTGGTCGGGTTGTTGTTGCTGTTGTACGTAAAAGTAAACGGCGCCTGTCCGGTAAAAGTGACCGGTACCAGCACTTGTTCGCCCGGACAAATATCAAAACTCGCATCTATCGTTGCAGTAGGCCCGGCAACCCATACCACCGGTGTGCCAATCGAAACCGATAGACAAGGATCATTCAGATCAACGCCGCCCATACCATCATCATCGCCGGCAACGGCCGAAATATAATAAGTAACTCCGGCCGTCATAGTCCCCGGCAGAAACGAAAATACCGGCTGGTTTTGGGAGTCCAGGATCGTGCCCAAGCTGGCTCCGGCAGCGGTGTGCAAAATATAAATTATGGCATCTCCAGGCTCTAAAACGGCATTGCCAAGGGCGGTGGCTGTTATTGGAGCGGAAGTGCAGGCTGTGAGAAGGGTAGGGTCCATCCCCCCGGCATCGGTCGTGCAGTTGCAGGTATTGACGCCGCTTACCACCACATCGTCGCAATTATTGGCATCATGAAAGGCAAAATTGTATCCTTGCGCAAATGGAATCGGATTGCTGGTAAAATGTGTGCCGGTAAAACTTCCACTTCCGGTGACCAGTGTTAACGGGAGCGTTGCGCCTGCGACATCAAACTCCACTACATAGGTCCCGGCCACCAGGTCACAATTGAGAACAACGTTCTCAAACGTCGGCGAATAATTCACAAAAACACTGACGGATTGCGGCCCGGTAATATTTCCCATACAGCCAGGCGATTCAACACTTACCAATTCAAATACGGTTGTGCTCGTTACTGAAGCCGGAATAAGATAGGGGTCGTCAAAAGTCATCACGGTATCCTGAACCACATTATCTATTTTATACACCAACACAAACGGTCCGCTCCCCGTGAAATCAACTATAACAGTGGTATCGGCGGCATTACAAACGGTAATATCACTGATCAATTCGGCTGTGGATGGCGTGAAAACTGCCACAATTGCAAACCCGGATACGGTGCCGGTGCAGGTGCCGTTTGTGACACTGACCAGCTCGTAAATTGTCCCGTTTTGCGGATTTACATTGATTACGTGCGGATTCGAACTGGTTGTTATCGGCGGCTGCACCGCAGAACCCGCTTTATAAACAAACGTATACGGCCCCGTACCTTCAAAAGCAATCGAAATCGTGGTGCCCGCACCGCTCTGGCAAATTTGATCGCCGCCCGAAATGGTTGCGCTGAGTTCAGGCTGCACAGTAACGGTAGCCGCGCCGCCGACCGTACCTACACAACCGCCGGAACTGACACTGGTCAGTTCGTAAACGGTGGTCGTATCGGGACTAACCAACAGGGTACGCGGATTGAACAACGAAGTATCCACTGGCTGCGGAATACCGTTCGCAGTATAATTTGTGACAAATGGCGGATCGCCGGTAAAGCTGAGTACGAGGGAAGTGGATTCGCCGGCACAAATTGTGGTGTCACCGGTTAGGGTTGCCGTAGGTGTATTTGAGACATTGACCTGATAAATACCCTGAAAAACACCACCACAACTATTCCCCTGAACATGGGTAAGGGTATAAACCGTTTGCCCCAACGGCGGCGTAATCGGAATATTGAACAACGTGTCCGTCGTTGTCACAGGCGGCATAGTGTCCAGGTTGGCGGCATACTGGAAGGTATATGGCCCGGGACCTTCAAATTTAATCCGCAAAGTATCCGTTTGGCCTAAACACAGGGAAACCGTATCGCTCATCAATGTTGCGGTCGGAAAGGGCAGCACGGTAATAGTATCAATGCCCGAAACTAAAGCAACACAGCCGTTGGCCACCACACTGTCGAGGCGCACAATTGTGGTATCCGCCGTGAGTATCGGCGTCAGAAAAACATACGGATCGGCATTGGTGGTATCCGGCCCCTGCGTTACGCCGTTAATGGAATAATAAAAAATGTAAGGGGGCATGCCGCCGTCAAAATCGATGGAAAGCGTATCGCGGTTGCCGCCGCAAATCGTGTCCGGACCGATCAGACTCAATGTTGCCGTTGGCGGATCGGTAAGCGTTACGGTTATATTAGCATCCGGACCCGGGCAAACCAAACCCTGAAGATTTGTAAGCGTGTAATCGGTATTGCCCGTTGGCGTAACCGTAATTAAAAACGGAGATGCCGGCGCCGTGAAGGTGTTGATCAGGTTATTGTTTGCCAGCAAGTCAAACGTCCAGGGTCCCTGGCCGGTCAGAGTTACCATCAGGTCAACTGTAGTTCCCGGGCAGACAGGCGCGACGGGGTTAAAGGTTGCAGTCGGGGCCGGAAATACCGAAACCGTAGTAGTTGCGGGAATACTACAGCTGGTCGATGGCGTAAAGGTCAATACGTTTTGGCCAAAAAGACCGACGGGGTCGAAATTCGTCCCCGAAACACCGGCGCCCGACCAGATACCGGTAGGGAAGGCGGGGTCTTGTAATTGCGTTAGATCGAACAGGCCGCCGTTGTGGCAAATATCGGCAGAGTCCAGTTCCGGGCTCAAACACTGCACATCAAAAGGGATATAATTGGTAAAAGTTTCGGCGCAAACGCCTGGCAACGGATCAATGATGCCTACCACCCAATACGGGCCGTTGTTACACATATCCGCACTAATGGTAGCGGTGAAAGCGGGGATTTCAACGGGTGGTGTATTTACAATTTGGGCGCAGCCCAAAAGCGTGCCTTCCCCATTGTACGGATTGAACGAATTAGTAGTGCCGTAATACCAACGGACACAGGCCCCCGGCTGTAAATCAAGGCCTGTCGCATTCAGCGTAAACATATCTCCGGGACAAAGCGTACAAGGATTGGAAGCGGGGGCGCAATCGGAAGACGTCAGGGTAGCAGTTTGATCGAGGATGGAGCAAGGTTGGGTATACAATAACCCGGGCAGACTAAAGGAAAGACTAAAAACGATGAACCAAAAACCGGTTTTACGAAAGCAGGATTGCATCACGGGAGGGTGGATTTAAAACTGATTGGGAGGATAATAACAAAATTAACCAAATTAAGACCGGCGAAGGTACGGCCTGTGCTATTTTTGGCGGGCCAAAATTATCGGATAAACGTGTACCGCAATCTATTAAATAAGTTAAATGATTATCAGGTCATTTTAGTGGCTGTATCCAAAACACAACCGCTGGACAGAATTCTTGCCTTGTACGAGGAAGGCCAGCGGGTTTTTGGTGAAAACCGCGTTCAGGAACTGCTCCAAAAGGCCGAAAAGCTCCCTCAGGATATCCAGTGGCACCTGATTGGCCATCTGCAAACGAATAAGGTAAAGCAAATTATTCCGGTTGTCAGCCTCATTCAATCTGTTGACAGCGCCCGTCTGTTGGCCGAGATCAACAAGCAGGCGCAAAAAGCCGGTAGGGTAGTGGACTGCCTGCTCCAGTTCCATATTGCACAGGAATCAACCAAGTTCGGATTCAGTAAATCAGAAGCGGTTGCATTGCTTGAAAGTGAAGCCTGTGCCGCGATGACCCATGTGCGGCTGTGTGGCGTAATGGGCATGGCCACGTTTACAGACGATTCGGAACTGGTGCGTGCGGAGTTCCGGCAATTGCACCACATTTTTACAGACCTGAAGGCGCAATTTTTTAAAGACGCGCCATATTTTAAGGAAATTTCCATGGGTATGTCTTCCGACTGGGAAATCGCCGTTGCGGAAGGTAGTACCATGGTGCGCATCGGCAGCCTGCTTTTTGGGCCCCGGAACTGAAGCATCCACCTCCGGACAATTTTGGCAATTTTTTTATCTGGCTGCAAACCAGGCAGCTGCATCGCCAAAACTGTATGTTCAGATCACTTTTTTTGTGTTGTCTTTTTTCCCTTGGATTTGCAAATGCGCTTGCCGGTCAGGAGATTACTGTTGCACAAGCGCGCGCCTTGCCTGTTGGCACAGCAGTTACGGTACGGGGCATAATTTTAAACGGTGGGGAACTGGGTGGCGTCCGCTTTTTGCAGGATGCAACTGCCGGGATCGCTTTGTTTCCCGGGAGCGGATCGCAGCCCGGATTTTCTGCTGCGACAGGATTGGGCGACAGTATTTTGGTAAGCGGTTTACTGACCCGGTTTAACGGCCTTTTGGAAATCTCCCCGGTTTTAAACTATGAAATACTGGCGTCGGGCCAAGCATTACCATCCCCCAAACCAATTCAAATCAACCAATTCAGCGATGCCTTTGAAGGCCAACTGGTTCAGGTTGATTGTGTTTCTTTTCCTGCGGCAGGACCAACATTTTCAAATTCCGGGACCTATGCTATTTTGGATGCCACCGGCAATTCATCGGCAATCTACCTGGCAACAAGTAATCCCTTTACTTGCACAACCGGTACCCGGCGCTCCTTTGCGCATCACCGGCATTTTGTCGCGGTACGGCACCTTTCAACTGTTGCCTCGCGGGCCACTCGATCTGGTTCCCGCTTCCTGTTTTTTCTTTGTTGGAGCACCCCGTCAGTCCGAAATAACCGGCGCAGGTTTTCGCTTATCCTGGGAAACCAGTGTGCCTGCAGGCGGGCAGTTGTTTTATGGACCGCAACCTGACCTGCTCGATCAATCTATACAACTACCGACCGTTTCCGGCACGCATTCAACAGTTCTGGGTAACCTTCAACCTGGTATGGTTTACTGGATTCAGGTGCAGGCCTATACCGATCAGGACACTGTTTATTCCAAAATTCAGCCCTTCTGCACGCGTGCTGCATCTTCCGGACAGATTAAGGTATTTTTTAACCAGGGGATCGATCTAACGGCAGCCGGCGGGATTCAACCCGATGGCAATACCTACGAGGATGTGCTGTTGGAAATGATCGCGCGGATCAATGCGGCACAGCGGACCATTGATGCGGCGGTTTACAACAATAGCCGTCAGGACCTGACTTTTGCACTCCGGCAAGCCCAGGACCGGGGCGTGCAGGTGCGTTATATCGCGGCAGAAAGCACGGCCAACAATGCCCTGAAACCAACCGCTCCTTTCCCGGTTTTGTATGGGAACAGCAACGCGTTGATGCACAACAAATTTTTGGTAATTGATGCTGACCTCGCCGATCAAGCCTGGGTAATGACCGGTTCGATGAACTGGACCAACAGCAATATGATCCAGGACAATAACAATACAGTTTTCATTCAGGATCAGTCGCTTGCAAGGGCATACGAGCTGGAATTTGAAGAGATGTGGGGGAGCACCGGACCTTTGCCACAACCCGCAAACAGTCGCTTTGGCAACCAAAAAGAAGACAATACGCCGCACCGGTTTGTTATCGGCGATCGGGAGGTGGAATGTTATTTTTCGCCGTCGGACCGGGTAACTCAAAAAATTGTCGACGCCATTGAAGACGCCGATTATCAGGCCAGTTTTGCCATATTTTCATTTACAAAAGACGAAATAGGAGACGCCTTCTTATCGGAACATAACACCGGCACCTGGGTGCGCGGCCTGGTAGAAAATATAAATGACGTGGGCGCCGAATATGAACCGTTGTTGAACAATGGCGTTCCGGTGCAGGCCCATCTGAACTTTGCCCAATTGCACCATAAATACGCGGTACTGGATGCCGGATATCCCGCCTCCGATCCGACGGTGGTGACAGGCTCGCACAACTGGACTCAAAGCGCTGAAAGCAGCAACGACGAAAATACCCTGATCATCCACGACCCGGCTATTGCCACCTTGTTTCAGGCGGAGTTTGAACGCCGGTGGGCAGAGATGGGAACGGCGACTCAGGAACTTGCCGGCGTCCGCTTCGAAATTTTTCCAAATCCAACCACCGATCATGTGGTGGTCCGGAAAAACAGCACCGGTTTTTGGTCGGGAGACTATGAAATTTATTCCGTTTCCGGCCGGTTGGTGGGTTCCGGTTTTTATACCGGTGCAGGGGCAGTGATCAGCCTGTCGGCCCTGCCGCAGGGCAGTTATATTATTTCCTTAAAAACAGCTCATGGCATCGCCGCTTTTCCGGTTCAAACGCTTCGGCATTGAGCAACGTGAAGTAACACAACGGGTAGGCACCGATGGGGTATTGTTGGGCGCCTGGGCGCCGGTTGCGCACCGGCCAACGCGGATTTTGGATATCGGCACCGGCACCGGGTTGATTGCCTTGTTTGTGGCACAGCGCACCGAGCATTTTCCGGTGGAAAAAATTGTTGGGGTGGATATCCACCTGCCTTCTGTTCAGTGCGCCCGGCGCAATTTTCAGGCTTCGCTCTGGGCAGCGCAGCTTTCCGCTGTGCATGCCGCTATCCAGGATTTTTACCCTGAAGATGATGGGCAATTTGATTTGATCGTAAGCAACCCGCCTTTTTTCACGGCGGGTATTCCGGCGCCAAGGGATGAGCGCCGCCTCAGCCGTATGGCGGAATACCTTCACCCGGAGACACTGGTACTGGCGGTGAAGCGCTTGTTACAACTGCGGGGATTGTTTTGCACCATTTTACCACCTGTCGAAGGGCAGCGCTTGTGTGAGTTGGCAGCATGCCATGGTCTGTACTGCACCAAAATTACAACGGTATTTCCCCGGCCCGGCAAGCCTGTCGAGCGCCTTTTATTGCAGTTTGAAACCCGGCCCCTTGCCTTCGAACGCAGTGCAATAACAATTTACGACCAGCCGGGATTTTATTCTGAAGCATTCAGAACACTGACTCATGCATTTTATGTCGGGCACTAAAAAAATGAGGGAAATCCGCTGGTAGGACTTCCCTCTTAAACCTTAAGAAACGGCCAATTGGAATTGGCTGTTGAAGAAAAAAACTAATACGTGAATTAGTGTGTGCTGGTTGTATTTTCTTCTTCTAAAATTTTCAGCGCGTAATTTAAAATAGTAGGATCATCTAAATGAACAATGCCGCCATTGGGTCCCGGTTCAAGATGCCACTCCACGATTTCACCGTCTTTGTATTTATGTGCCCCGAAGTAGTTGCGAATGGTTTGTTCGTCAAGATTAAGGTCCTGGGCAATCCGGGCGATGCTGCCGGTTGGCAATGCATGTTTGATGCGGCGGAGCTCCTCAAAAGTAATATTCATACCCTCAGATTTTGGTTAACAAAATATTTTCAGACTGTTGTAGCACTGAATTTTAATCCTGCCTAAGGTATGCCGAATATGAAAGAAAAAACAAGCGGAAGCGTAAAAAATTTTTCAATTCGCAGGTAAATTTTCAGATGCCATATCTTTACCCGGCTTTCGACCCAAGGCTGGCTTCAAATCCCACTTTCGCTCAACCTGCGCACATGTATTTGCACATCGTTTCATTCGACATTCCATATCCTGCAAATTATGGCGGGGTCATTGTTATCTTCAACCAAATCAAGGCCTTACATAAATTAGGAGTCAAAATTATCCTGCATTGCTTTCAGTATGGCGATCGCCAACCGCAGGAAGAACTTGAGAAATATTGCCACGAAGTGCACTATTATCCACGAAGCCGCGCTTTCTGGTATCAGTTGAGTATCCTGCCGTTTATCATGCGAACCCGGCACAAACTGGCCTTGCTCCGGCGGTTGCGAAAAGACGATTATCCAATTCTGTTTGAAGGTATGCACACGGCTTCCTACGTTTTGGCGCAAACGCTTGCGCGGCCGGCAAAAAATTGTGCGCATGCACAATGTGGAATGGCAATATTATGAAGGCCTGTCGCAGCTGGCCGAGCCGGTCACCGAAAAGCTGTATTACCTGATCGAAAGCGTGCGCTTGCAGCGGATAGAGCCGAAAGTTGTCCTGCACAGCGATGAAATCCTGACGCTTTCCTCCATCGATCAGGCCTATTACCGCCAGATGAAGGCCAATACCCATTTAATCCCCGCATTTCACCCCAATGTGGCCGTAGAATGCCAGACGGGCAGGGGAGAATACGTGCTTTTCCACGGAAAATTAAGTGTGCCCGACAATGAACGTTCGGCAATCTGGCTGATCACCGAGGTTTTTTCCAAAATCGATATTCCGTTTGTCGTCGCCGGCATGGAACCAAGTTATCGCCTTCGGGAAATTGTTGCAAAATATGACCACATCACCCTGATTGAAAACCCGGATGAAAAGCACATGGTCGACCTGATAAAAAATGCGCACATAAACCTGCTCATCTCTTTCCAACAAGCCGGCATCAAGTTGAAACTGCTCAATGCACTGTTTCGGGGCCGCTTTTGCATTGTCAATGACCCCATGGTTAGCGGGATGGATCTGAAATCACTTTGCTACGTACGCAATTCCGCTGCCGCAATCAAGCAAACACTGGAAGCGCTGATCAACGCACCGTTTGAACAAAGCAAAATCAATGACCGCAAAGCCGTGCTGGGAGTCCAATTCTCTAATTCGGAAAATGCCCGGAAACTTATGGAACTGATCAAATTCAATTGATTTTCAATAATCATTGAAAATTCTGAACAATTGCCGTAAAGGCTGGTTTTGAAACAATCTAACGAAACTGACTATCCCGCTAAATTCGAATTGCTATGAGAGGCGCCGCCCAGTTGGAACGCATCCTGAAAGACCCTAAACTCAGTGCACAGCACCGTGCCATTGCCGACAAGGTCGCCAACCTGCAACGGATCAGCCCCGAGGACGGCCTGTTTCTTTTGAACAGGCCGATTTGCCTTTCGCAGGCGCTTTGGCCAATTTTATCCGGGAACAGAAGAACGGCAACTACACCTATTTCAACCGGAATTTTCACATTGAACCCACGAACCTCTGCGTTTACGATTGCAAATTCTGCTCCTATTCCCGACTGATCAAGCAACGCAGCGACGCCGACGCCTGGACCTATTCCATGGAAGAAATGATGGATATCGTTCGGAAATACGATGAAAAACCCGTTACGGAAGTCCATATTGTCGGCGGCGTTTTACCGCAGTACGACCTGAAGTTTTACCAGGAGTTTTTCCAAAAAATAAAAACCCACCGGCCTGAACTCCACATCAAAGCCCTCACTCCGGTGGAGTACCATTACATTTTTAAAAAAGGAAAAGTGTCGTATGTCGAAGGCATGCGGCTGATGCAAGAAGCCGGACTGGACAGCATGCCTGGCGGCGGCGCAGAAATTTTCGACCCGGAGATCCGCAACAAAATTGCCGCCGATAAATGCACTGCCGAACAATGGCTCGAAATCCACCGCGTTTGGCACGAGTTGGGCGGCCGGTCAAATGCCACCATCCTGTACGGCCACATCGAAGATTACCGGCACCGCATTGACCACATGGAGCAACTGCGGCAACTGCAGGACAAAACCGGCGGCTTTCAGACCTTCATCCCGCTGAAATTCCGGAACCAGGCCAATCAAATGAGCCATGTACCGGAAGTTACAGGCGTCGAAGACTTGAGGAACTACGCCATCAGCCGTATTTACCTCGATAATTTTGATCACATCAAAGCCTACTGGCCGATGATAGGCCGCTCGTTGGCGCAGTTGGCGCTGGCATTTGGAGTAGATGATATCGACGGCACCATCGACGATACCACAAAAATTTATTCCATGGCGGGCGCCGAAGAGCAAACGCCGGTACTCACCACCCAACAACTTGTCGAACTCATCCGCAGGGTAGGGCGCCAACCGATCGAACGGGATACGCTTTACAATATCGTTCAGGATTTTACCGACGTGGAATTTGCCGAAGATAAACAATGGCGCGGGTACATTGACCTGCCGGTGGTTCAACCCTGATTAATTTACACAGCATGCAAAAATTGCGCTTAACGGCAGTCAGTTACCTCAATACCAAACCCTTTATCTACGGTATTTTCAGGGGATCGTTATCCGATGAAATTGAACTCAGCCTGGATATCCCTTCCGTTTGTGCGCAAAAACTGGCTGACGGCAGGGCGGATATCGCGCTGACCCCGGTGGCTATTTTACCCAACCTGCCTCAGGCTTACCTGGTTTCCGATTATTGCATCGGCGCTACCGGCCCGGTGAAAACAGTTTGCCTGTTTTCGGAAAAACCAATTCAGGAAATCAAACGGTTGTACCTCGACTTTCACTCGAAAACTTCTGCTACGTTGGCCCCGATTTTATGCCGGGAACTATGGGGTGTTCATCCCGAGTTGCTCGCCGCAACCGAAGGTTTTGAAAAAAACATCCAGGGCGATACGGCCGGGCTGATTATCGGCGACCGGGCAATCGGCCTGGAAAAGCGCTTCCCGTTTGTTTATGACCTGGGGGAAGCCTGGAAACAGTGGACCGGCCTGCCGTTTGTATTTGCCGCTTGGGTAAGCACCAAACCCCTGCCACCGGATTTTTTAACCCGTTTCAATGCAGCATTGCAGCTCGGTATCGCGCATATCCCCGAGCTGACGCAGATTATTCCAGGGATTCCCGGCTTTGACATGGCGGCCTATTTCCAGGAAAACATCAGCTACGAACTGGACGAGGCCAAGTGGCAGGGTTTGCAGCGTTTTCTGAACCTGTTACCCAAAGCAGGCCAATACAGTGTGCAGCGGATGGCGCCTGCCGCAATTCGCCCCGTATAAATTGTATCGGCTGCGACAACTTAGCGAGTAAACCTCCCGGCGGAAAACCACTACGCATACACAGGCGTTTACAAATGAAAACAACCTTTCATTATGCGTTCACTCTTTTTATTATTGGCTTTTTCATTATTTGGCGCATCCTGCCATTCGGCCCAGGAAAGCGCTTCCAAAGAAAAATCTATGGCAACCTCACCAGCAACTTCAGCAACGAACAATACATCTTCCGATAGCACTCAAACACAAATCGCTACCCTGGGTGGGGGATGCTTCTGGTGTATTGAAGCGGTTTACCTCGAGTTAAACGGCGTGCTCAAGGTGGAAAGCGGCTATTCCGGCGGGCACGTAGCCAACCCGACGTACAAAGCCGTTACAACAGGAACCACCGGGCATGCCGAAGTCGCTCAAATTACCTTCGACCCTTCTGTTGTTTCGTTTGAAGAAATCCTGGAGGTATTTTTCACGGTGCACGATCCAACCACGCTCAACCGCCAGGGCAACGACGTGGGCACCCAGTACCGTTCAGCCATTTTTTATCATTCGCCGGAACAGAAAAAAATTGCGGAAGCTGCTAAAACCGCCGCCGCTGAACTCTGGGATGATCCGGTAGTGACGGAAATTGCAGCGTTAGATAAATTTTACAAAGCGGAAGAATATCACCAGAACTATTACAAGGAAAACCCCTACCAGCCTTACTGTGTGTACGTAGTTGGCCCTAAAGTGAAAAAATTCCGCGAGCAATTCAAGGCTAAACTCAAGCAGTAGCACCTGGAATGATCCAAAACGCCGTTTCCTTGTTGTACCTTTGTATCAAATCATAAATACATGCAAACGACGACAAAAGAGGATCTCCTGCTTCGGATTGAAGATGCGCTCAGCAGTGTGCGGCCACCCCTCGTAGTGGATGGCGGCAATGTGGAAGTGGTGGACGTGACAGATGATATGTGCGTAAAAATCCGCTGGATTGGCATGTGTGAAACCTGCTCGATGTCGGCCATGACTTTGCGGGCCGGTATTGCGGAAGCGATCAGGGGGAAAATCCCCGAAATTGAACGCGTAGAAGCCGTGAACGGAATTTAATTCCGACTACTCGATAAAAAACGACACGTAGCTTGTTGGTCAATTCCATGCTGCGTGTCGTTTTTTTTATGCTAAAACCGCATACGAACCTGCACCTTCCAGGCGCTTTGTCTGCCGGTAAAACCGGAATCCGTCACAGCTACTTTTTGAATAGTTTGTTCAAACCGGCTTTCCAAGCGAAGCCATTCGTTTATGCGCCAGCTCAGATTGACAAAATACCGCGAACCGCGTCCGGCAAAGCCCGGGATCGAAATTGCCGAAAACAGATCGTTTTCATAGGTGTAAATCCGGGCGTCGTAGTTTGGCGTATCAAAAATCACATACCGTACCGAGCCGGAAAGTGGAAATCCGAGCGCCCGCACGACGGCCTCCTGGTAAGCCAGGTAACCGCGCGACCAGGGTAGCGGCCCTTCTTTAAACTGGGTCCATTCCACCCGGCTGCGCAATTCCAAGGCAGGGGCAACTTTGTAGGTGGCATGCAAGCGCAAACGCCCCCGTTTGTTGTCCACCAAACCGGGAATTTCAGCAATACCGCTGTTGCGCTCTTTTATTTCCAATTGCCAAAGCGCGTAAATAGTTACGCCGCGTTCCGGCTTCCAGGTCACCCGCCCCAGGTACTCGCTACCGGTGGAGGGCGCGTCCACCCCAAAGCGCAGCCAGGGGTGTTTCCAAATATCCGCGTATGCGTTGATCTGCCATTTGCGACCAAACCGCACATCGGCGCCAAGGTAAACCCCTTCCTCATTGTTGGCGCCGGAGGTTTCGGCAAACGGCGCAGCATACACCGATTGGTAGTCGCGGCCCAGCCGGCGGTGCAAAACAGCCAGCGTGACATGCCGTTGCGCGGCAAACAAAACGCCGTTGAGCATCGAAAGTCCGCCATTATCGCTGCGCGCAAATTCACCGAAGGCATACCAGTTTCGCCGGCGCCAGAAATAATCCAGGCTGCCGCCCGCGAGTTCTGTCCCCGTGAATACAAATTGCCGGTAAGGCGCCGTCGAAGGTTGCCAGGGTTTGTCGTAATGCTGGTAAACGGCGTTTGCCGATACCTGCCCGTTTTTCCAGACCCGGGTGGCCGTTAAACCGCCCACCCATTCCTCGATTTGTTTTTCGTCGGCCCGCTCGGATTCCGTTCGGTGCAAACCGGAGAGTTGCAGGGAGGTAAAAACCGTCTCCGGGAAATCCTGGTCGGTGGAGTCTGCTTGCGCCGCCAGCACATTCCCGTCGCGCCGGCGAACGGATGCCAGCGCGGTGAATTCCCAATTTTTGCCCACACCAATTGTTGCCGCCGCTCCGCGCAGGAAATACGCCTCACCAAAGGACGCATAGGGCCGAATCTGCCGGCCACCGCGGGCAATGGACGTTGTTTCTGCCGATTTACCCGGCGCAAAGCCGGTTTGCAACAGCAGCCCCTGGCCCATCCGTGCCGAGTAATCACCCAACACGACCGTTTTTACGGTTTTATTTAAATCCTGAAGAGCGAAATGGGCGCTGTAAAAATCAAATCCATGCGCATTGCTACCCCGGAAAAACGCTTCACCGGGATCATTTTCAGCGGTCAGGCCGAAGCGCATGCGGTTGTCGAAAGCGTGGCGGTAGCGCAGTGCCCAGGTATTCGGCTCGCCCTCCACCGTACCGGTAAGTCGTGCTGGAAAACGCCGTCCCCAGCGCAGGATTATTTCATCCTCCCCCTCAACAAATCCGCGCCAGAGTGATACGCTCCGGGTATCGAGCCCGGTATTCACACCGGCAAATGGCAAAATTCGGCGAATGTCGATGAGTTCCCAGGCAGGAATTGCCTGCAACTCGTACGTATTTAACAGGGGGCCGAAGGTATTTCGATAGGTTAGAAAGTTTTCAATTTGAATTTCGTTGAGCAGGTGCAGGGCCATCAAATCTTCCCGGCCGGCAGTGTTGAGATTGAGGGGCCGGAGGCGCAGGTTTTCCAAATATTCGAGCAGGAGTTGGGCGTCTGTTTCGGAGGCCTGTTCATTATCCCGGAAGAAATTTTCCAGCAACTCGCCGGTAGTCGGATCGTCCGATATTTGGGCAAATAATCCCGTTGGGCAAATAATAAAAAAAACGGTACAGCAGAAAGCCACCGTGCAGGAAACAACAGTTGGATGGGCAGAAAAGCGGGAGATCAAAAAGTGCATTAGCATTTGCTTTGGACCGCATTGATGAACAAGCCACAATGTAGAAAGGAAAAAACCGTTAACTTGCAAAAAGCAGGTTTCGGATACCGGTTTGGCAAAATTCGGATATGCGAAACTGTTTTTAAATTAAAAAAATGCAGTATTGCAAGTGGAAGCAGACGGTATCTGCTACTTTTGCGAGGCAATTTTTAAACCTGTAAAACACACTTTAAACATGAAAAAAACACTATTAGGAACACTGGCTGTATTTGTTCTGGCCCTGGCCATGACTTCCTGCGGCGAAAAATTGCTGACGGAAGAACAAGTGCAGGCTGAAATTCAAAAAGGCGTCGAAGCAGGCATGGGCGCAATCGAAAGCGAAGAAAATGCAAAATGCACCGCTGAATTTGAAGATCGCGTAGTCGCCGAATTTGAGCGCCTGAAGGCCGAGGCAGAAGCCGCCCAGACAGTGCAATAACCCACTGCCAGGCACACACTTAAACATTCATTTAAAAGCAAGAAAACATTATGAATAAGAAAATTATCCTCGGAGCACTGGTCGTTCTTGGCGGGTTCATCACATTAACTGCTTTTGGAGGCAAAACACTCGAACAACAAAAACAGGAAATTGCCGCCGAGATCACGGCACAGCTGGACGAATTCCGGGCTCAAAAGCAGGAAGAATGCACCATGCGCATCAACGAAGAGGCCCAACGCCGCTATACGGAGTATGTGGCCAGCCTGCCTGCACCGACCACCGCAAAACCCGGAAGCGGCGTTAAGACAAAACCGAGAACCAAGCCGACGGTGAAAGATCCGTTGCCGCAAACCAAACCTGCGGAACAACCAACCAACCGCGACCGTGGCGATGCAGTCGACCCGGCTAACAACCGCGAGCGCGGTGATGCCGTTGCCCCGACGAACAACCGTCAACGCGGCGATGCTGTCAAGAAGAAGGAAGGGGGTAAATAATCAAGTCGAATTGAATTTAAAAAAACGAGCGGCCGCTTCAACTTTGTGTTGAAGCGGCCGCTTTGTTTAAGAACAATAACCGAACGGTTATGAAAATCAATTCAAAGTAAGCACTTCGGTGCAAGTTTCAGGAGGCAAACCGTCATTGTAGTCGATGGTAACTGTAATGGTAATTACATTTCCCGAAATAGTACCGGTTCCTGTAAATTTCCGGTCAAATCCGTCGTTGGCTACATCAATAACAAGTTCGGTAGCGGAAACATCGCTGGCGCTGGCCAGGCGAACCGTAGCATTGATATGGTTTGTGCCTGTAAATCCACCAAATTCATTGATCCGGATTTCAGTTTCAGAAACCCGTGTAATGGAACCTTGATAAGTGGCTCCAGGGTTGCAGGATGATTCACCGCTGTAATCATCCAGGAATTTTGCCGACCATTCTGTGTTGCAATCGGCGCCTTCGTAGCCCACATTACAAACACAAACCCCTTCGAAGCAGGTGCCGTTGACGCCGCAATCCACGTCTTCGCAAGCGTCGGCATCGCCACAAGCCGGAGCAAAAGCAACCATGGCGCCAAGAAGGGCGAATAGATAAACCAGTTTTTTGTTCATTGTAGAATGTTTTTGTGTGATGGATAATGTATTTTCAAAGTTCACGGCAAAAATAGTGAAAAGCTGCTTTGCGGCTGCGCTATTTTGATTCCCGTTTTATTTTTGGAAAAACTTTGTTTTATTTTTCGTATTCAAACGAGCAGCTTTCCGAGTTGCCATTGGTGTATGTCACCATGTAAGAACCGATGAGTTTATTACCGCTAAGGGTAGCCGAACCAACAAACTTCCGCCCTTGAATATCGGTATCGTCAAAATTTAAAACTTCGGCGGTTGTAGATGTCGCCGTCGCCATTTTAACGGTAGCCGTCAGGGTTGATTGAAAACTTCCAAGGTTGAAAATTTGAACTTCCGTCTCACTGATTCGTGTAATTTTTGCGGGTTGATTCTGGTTCAGAGGCACCGTGCCGGATGGACAAACGTCGATGCCGAGATATTCCCCTGGAAACTTTGCCGACCATTCTTCCGCGCAGGCAGCGCCTTCATACCCGTCATTGCAATCGCAAACGCCTTCGAGGCAAGTGCCGTTGACGCCGCAGTCTACATCTTTACAGGCATCTTTTTTGGCGCAAGCCAGGGCCAAAAAGATCATTGAGCAGAGAATTGAGGAGAAATAAAGCAGTCTTTTGTTCATTGCAGAATGTTTTTGTGTGATGGATAAGGTGTTTTGAATGTAAGCGTAAAAATTTGCGAAAAGTTGTTTTGCCACTTCGCTAATTTGGAGCAACCTGCCGGCCTGGTTGTACTTTTGAAGTTTGCTTTTCAAATGGTAACATCCTCTTTGTTTATATCTTGCCGGAAATTACCGGAAAGGCATGCAACAGTTAAAGTTAACCGTAAGCAAGACCGCACATTATTATCAGATCGGCGAAACCGGGCCCCATGTCCGGCAACTTTGGATCGTTTGCCACGGCTATGCGCAGCTGGCATCGGAATTTATCCAGGATTTTGAAATTGTAAATAACGGCGATGTCGTCATTGTAGCGCCCGAAGGCTTGAATCATTTTTACAAAAAGGGATTTAATGGCGATGTCGGCGCTACCTGGATGACCCGCCATTGCCGGGAGGACGAAATTGCCGACAACGGCGCCTACCTGGAAGCCTTGCTCAACCGGTATGTAGCGCTTTTACCCAGCAATGTCCGGATAATCTTACTCGGTTTTTCCCAGGGAACAGCCACAGTATGCCGCTGGATTTTACGCTACCACCCCCATTTCCACGATTTGGTGTTGTGGGCAGGCATGCCGCCGGAAGACCTCGATTATCAGGCCCATAAAGATTATTTGGCGGATAAAAACCTGTACCTGCTGTACGGCTCCAATGACCCGTTCCTGACCCCGGATCGTTTTTCCGAGCTCAAGGAAATTGAACAATCCGGAGGCATAGATTTTGAAGAAAACCGTTTCGAAGGGGGGCATGAAATCCCCGATACAGCGCTCCGGAATTTGTTGAAAAAACTAAACTGACTGCATTAGGATATGCTCCCGATCAGCACCAATTCTCTACCTTCGCAGTTCTTGATTATTGCCGGCGCTGTTTCATTCCAGTTTTAAGCGTCTAACATTCAATACTTTACTTGAATAATTTTGCTGAATGGATTTCAAAAAAGTACTTCCGCACCTGATTGCCGTATTCTCAATCGCCGCCGTTGCGGCCATTTTTTTTGCACCCAATGCATTCAGCGGGAAAGTTCTGGCGCAACCGGACAACGACAAAGCGCGGGGCATGCAAACCGAAATTCAACATTATATAAAAACGGAAGGGGAGGCGCCACTTTGGACCAACAGCGCCTTTGGCGGCATGCCATCGTATCAAGTTTATTCGCCGATAAAGGGCAATTTGACCAGGTTCGTTTTCAATGCCCTCCTCCTGTGGACCGATATCAGCAGCAGCATTTGGACCCAGGTGATGCTGGCCATGTTGATGACTTATCTTTTGCTGATTGTTCTGAAAGTCGACTGGCGAATCGCAATTTTCGGGGCGCTCTCTTACGGCATTACAACCTACAATATTGACATCATAGGCGCCGGGCACACCACAAAAATGATTGCCCTGGCACTTGCGCCGGGCGTACTCACCGGCCTGGTGCTGGCTTTTAACGGGCGATTGATATTGGGCGGGGCGCTAATGGCCATGTTTCTTGCCATTCAGGTCTATGCAAACCACGTTCAGATCACCTACTACACGTTGATTATTTGCGGGCTTTATTTTCTGGCAAAACTCGTTGATGCCATCCGTGAAAAAACGTTTGCAAACTGGGGAAAAACCATCGCGGTATGCGCCCTGGCTATCGTTTTGGGCTTTGCTGCCAATCTTTCACGGCTATGGCCAACTTACGAATACAGCCAGGAGACAATCCGGGGAAAATCGGATCTGTCACAAAAAAAATCAAAAGGCGACGGGTTGGATAAAGATTATTTGTTCGGCTGGAGTTACGGTATCGAAGAAAGTCTGACCCTGTTGGTCCCCCATTTTGCCGGCGGGGGTGGTGGCGAAGCGTATGACGATACCAAACTATTCAAGGCAGTTGACCCCTCGCTGCGCAACCAAATCCAGGGGCTCTTTTATGCCGGCGAACAACCCTTCGTCGGCACGGCAATTTATTTTGGCGCCATCGTTTTTTTTCTGTTCATACTCGGCGCTTTTTTAGTGCCGGGAAGTCCAAAATACTGGCTGCTCACCGGTGGTCTGCTCATGATTTCTTTGGCCTGGGGGAAATATTTTTTCCTGAATTACCTGTTTTATGATTACCTCCCGATGTTTAAAAAATTCAGGGCAGTATCCATGGCACTGGGTGTCGCGCAGTTTTGTTTTGCCCTGTTGGGCGCCCTGGCATTGCAGAGCCTGAACAATCCGGACATTGCAGTTGAAAAGAAAAAAAAGGCGCTGTGGTGGGCCCTGGGGATTACCGGTGGGCTTTGCCTGCTGGCGCTGATGCTCGGCGGCTCTACCGGCCAGTACGACAAAGCACTGGAAAATCAACCTCAACTGCTGGCGCTCCTGCATGAAGACCGCGCCGACATGCTTCGCAGCGATGTTTTTCGTTCGCTCGGGTTTATCGCAGTTGCCGCCGGGTTGATCTGGCTGTATTTGCAGGGACGCATAAAAGCCGGCTGGGCGGTGATTTTAATTGCATTGTTTTCGCTTGCCGACAATTGGATGGTGTGCACCCGCACGCTCACCGCGAAGGATTACGAAAGCAAACGCGCGGCATTGGCGCCCCCGCCCGAACAGGCATTTGACAAACAAATCAAGCAGGATCCCGATATTCATTACCGCGTTTTGGACTTGTCGCGGGGGGGCATCACGGCTAATGCAACTACTTCATATTTTCATAAAAGCCTGAGCGGATACCACGCTGCAAAATTGCAGCGGTACCAGGAGGTCGTCGATTCCTTTTTCAATGTGGGTTTGAAGGAAAACCTGCATGTAGTGGGTATGTTCAATGGGAAATACATCGTCAGCCAGGAGGGTGATATTTTTCCAAATCCTTATGCCTGCGGGAATGCCTGGTTTGTAAATGCGTATGAAACGGCAAGTGACGCCGACACTGAAATGAATGCCTTGCACAATTTGAACCCTAAAGACACGGCAATTATTCAGGAAAGTGTGGCCGCAGAAAACCTACAGGGTTTTACTATCCGCCCCGACAGTAATGCACAAATCCGACTGGTCCGGTACCACCCGGATAAAATGGAATATGAATACACTGCCGCTTCGGAGCAACTGGCTGTCTTTTCTGAAATATATTATCCGCCATCCAAGGGTTGGAGTTGTTATCTCAATGGCCAACCGGCGCCCGATTTTTTCCG
Source organism: Lewinellaceae bacterium (assembly GCA_016716135.1). Taxonomy (GTDB): domain Bacteria; phylum Bacteroidota; class Bacteroidia; order Chitinophagales; family Saprospiraceae; genus M3007. The sequence goes on from JADJWX010000010.1 coordinate 281,287, forward strand.
GGCTGATTACCTGCTGCGTGCCATGCGCTTGCCGGCAGGGCAGAACATGAAACTCGAAATGCGGTTTGAACCCCGATCGTATTTGCTGGGTGAAAAAATAGCCTATGCGGCTTCCGGCCTGGTTCTGCTGGCATTTCTGGCAGCCTTCTACTTTTGGTACCGGAACCGTACCCCTGTTTCACCAGACCGGCTCACCGACATGCCCGAACCGGCGGAAAAAAGCCGCAAAGAACAGCGCGCACAGAAGGTCGAGAAGAAATCACAACGGCGAAAAAAATAGGGTAGGGCAAGCCGTTTTTAGCGGGGATCAGTTGTTTATGAGTTTGTTGTAAACCGCTAGCAGTGCGGATCCGACCACAGTGTTTGAATATCGGGTTTCAGCTTTGCTGCGCGCAGCCTGGCGAATCTGGCGGTGTTCATTTTTGGGCATTGCAGCCAGCCAATGGATACCCGCTGCGAATTGCTCGCTATCGCGTTGGGGCGCTATGTAACCCTGGACCTGGTGCTCGACCATTTGCGGGATGCCTCCGGTTTCAAATCCAACAACGGGCGTACCGCAAGCCAGTGCTTCCAAAACCGTATTGGGCAGGTTGTCTTCGAGCGACGGAATGGCAAAAATATCGGCTGCCCCATAGATCAAGGCCAATTGCTCCGTGTCGCGGACCATACCCAACACATGGGTAGGGTAGGGTAGTTGTGGTAAATTTTGCTGGTCGACATTGCCGATTACCACCACCTCGAGTGTACAATCCGGCCGGTTATTTTTCAACCAGTTTAACGCTTCCCGGAGGTAACGGAATCCCTTGCGTTCCTCCTGCACTTTTACTGCCGCAAAAAGCAGTACCGTTGCTTCTTCGGCGATGCCTTTTTCGCTTCGAAACTGTTTTATTGACGATTCTGTGGCCGGTTGATACTGCCGCGTATCAATTGGCGTTGGCATCGATAAAACAGTATACTCCCGAAGCAAACTGCTCGAGCGCGCTTCATTGGCCAGCCAATTGCTGTGTGCAATAAATTGAATATTTTTTGGGAGGACCGTGCTTTTACGCTGCCAGACCTGATTTGACAAATCATTGGCTGCCGGTTTTCGCAGATACGGACAATGGCCGCATTGTTGGCGGTAGTTCGCACAAGCGCCGCTGTAATGGCATCCACCGGTAAACGCCCACATATCGTGCAGTGACCAAACCAGGGGTTTCCCCAAAGCAGCGAGTGCACGAATTTGTTTCAACGACAAAAATCCCTGATTGATCCAGTGCAAATGCAGTACGTCCGCCTGTTTTACCCAAGGATGGCGGGTAAGGTTGTAACCAAAATTTGCCAGGGAAAATGAAAAGCGCACAGATCTATCCCGTTCATAGGGCAAAAAGGAAAGTTTTTCGGCGTAAAACGGCCAACGGCCCCACATGTCGGCGCTTGTGATTAGATTGGAGAACTGACCGCATTCCAGCAAAGCGCCATGCAACCGGCGGCAGGAGGTCGCAGCGCCGCCGTGCGGATAGGTTGAAAAGTGTAAAATATTCATTGGTCCTTCGAAAGGGTTACAGATTCGTGCAAAAAAGTGAAATTTCGGCAATCAGGCTCCTGTGCAATTACGCGATAGCCTGCCGCAGTCAACGCATCAATTGAATTGCTGATCCGGGCCATATAGTGTTTGTCCAGGTGGTTATTGGCAGTTTCGTCGTACTCAACACATAAAACGCCTATTGGAATTTTTGCAGATAAGACAGCGTTAAGAATCTGATACTCAGCGCCTTCTACGTCGAGTTTTAGCAAGTCGATATGCTGGTGGCCAAGGTCATCGAGTACACTTTGGAGGGTGCGCACCGGAACTTGAATTGATGCATCGGATTTCTGCAAATTAACCAGGGAGTGCGACACATGCGCTTGATTTTCAGGCGTAAAAAAGTTCAATGTGCCATCTTTATCCCAAATGCCAAAGGGGTGTAAACGCAGCCGGTCGGCCAGTTCGGTAGGGTAGGGCGGGTAAAATCCGCCGGGGCTGGTAGCGCAAGCCATTGGTTCCCCGTTTTTTAAGGATGCAATCAGTTTTTCAACATGCTGTACGGCTCGTGGAGTCGGATCAAAGATATCCACTGTGCAACCAAACCGGTGTGCAATTTCAAGATCAAAAGAAACGTCTTCTCCGGCGCCAACGAGGTAGCAAACCGAATCGGCGTGCAGAAAATTTTTGGGGATGATCCAGCCGCCGTAATGCGTTCCAAATCGTTCCACCGGTACGCGGGTATCAATGTTGATTTTCAGATCGCCTTCCGTCCATTTCCGGAATTTGCGGTAAACTTTTTCAAAAACAGGTAGCATCGGTAGAATACCTTTAATTTGGCCCAAAACTCTAAACTTTTGCGCAAATAGTATGGCTTGCCAGGTACCCGTTTTGCTTTTATCTTTTAATCGGCCCAAACAAACGAGTATGGTGCTCGAACAAATCCGGCGGGCAGCTCCAATCCGGTTATATGCACATTGCGACGGGCCCCGGCAGGGAATAAAATCTGATTTGAAAAATGTCGGAGCTGTTCATGCACTCATTGAACGCGAAGGGCCCGGTATTTGTACGGAGTTGCGAACACTTTTCCGTACAGAAAACCTCGGGCTCCGTCGCGGTGTTTACGAGGCCTTGAATTGGTTTTTCAGTCAGGAAGAATGCGGGATCATCCTGGAAGATGATTGTGTGCCCGATTTGTCATTTTTTACTTACTGTGAAGACTTGTTAAATCAATACCGGGATGAAAAACAGGTAATGCACATCGCAGGCTCAAATCTGGCAGAAAAAACGTGCAGGCATATCTCTACGAGTTATTTATTTTCAAATCTGGCATTTGTATGGGGTTGGGCTTCCTGGCGCCGTGCATGGCAGCAAATGCAAATTGACCTGAACGGATTAGACGCATTTGAACGAAATAACGAATTGGAGCGTTTTCTTGACGACCCAATCGCCAGGAAGTATCTGCAGGATAAATTTGAAGAAACCCGTGCTAAAAAAAACAACTCTTGGGCTTACGCCTGGTTATACAGCATTATGCAAAATGAAGGCTTGTGCATTGTACCGAAAGTGAATCTTATTCAAAATAAGGGCATTGGTAGTGAAAATGCGACAAATACAAGAAAAAGGAGTAAACGCGCCAGTTTACAGGCTCAAGCCATGGAATTCCCGATGGTTCATCCGGATCGCATTCAGGTGCAAAAACACCTTGAACTGGTTTTTTTCTACAAAACACAAAAAAGCCGCTGGCGTTTGAAAATCTGGGGCCTCTTACGCACCTTAGGCTTGCGCTAGCGATTCTAATTTGTTGTCAGCACGCAATGCGGAACTATATTATTTACGACCTTGAAGCCACCTGCTGGGAAAACAACCCCGATGGGTATGTGCAGGAAACGATTGAAATTGGTGCGTTTCGACTCAATCATTTTGGAGAAGTGCGTGGAAAATTCAATCGATTTATTCGGCCGGTTTTGCACCCAACACTTTCGCCTTTTTGCCGCCAGTTAACCAGTATTTCACAAATTGATATAAACCGGGCAGGTACATTTCCGGAGGTCATCTATGAATTTTGGGATTGGGCTCGTATTGATGAGGAAGACTATGTGCTTTGCTCCTGGGGATCATTTGACAAAAAAATGTTTGTCAACGACTGTAAACTGCACGAATTGGATGCGAGTTGGGCGGCGCTCCACGCAAATCTGAAAGCCGAGTACATGGCAATGAAACGGCTCCGCCGGCCCGTCGGTCTGCGAAAGGCCGTTGAACGGGAGGATATACTTTTTACCGGCGTGCATCACCGGGGCATATCCGATGCAGAAAACCTGACCAAATTATTTATAAAATACCTCGGACAATGGAGCGTTTAGGCGTGTGACCTAGGACGCGTACGGCGAGTCGTAGCCCAAAATACGCAACATGGAGTTGGCATCTTGTTCTTGAAACACTTCCCAGTCCGTAAATTCACCGTAGTAGTTTTTATCTATCAGAATGTGTTTCGGCGACGGGATAAGGCAATGTTTCAGCCCGCCATAGCCGCTCAGCGATTCTTGATACGCTCCAGTGTGGAAAAAGCCGAGGTAGAGCGGCTCTTCTTTGTCATCATAAACGGGCAGGTACACCTGGTTGATATGTGCTTCGGAGTTGTAATAATCCGCGTTATCACAACTAATACCACCAATATTTACTTTTTGATACTCTTTGTCCCAATGGTTAACCGGCAATAAGATAAATCGTTCTTTTATCCCCCAACTATCTGGCAATGTGTTAATTAAAGAATTGTCGAGCATATACCATTGCTCTGCGTCATTTTGTTGTTTTTTGCCGATGACCGAAAAAATAGTCGCCCCGCTTTCGCCGACAGTATATTTTCCAAATTCAGAATATACATCGGGCTCCGGCACACCTTCATCATCGCAATATTCCTTGATCAACCGGATAATTTCATTAACCATATATGGATAGTCAAACTCAAAGCCAAGCGAGTTTCGTATCGGCATGCCACCACCAATGTTCAGGCAGGTTAGGGTAGGGCAGTGCTTACGTAATTCGCAGTAAGTTTTAATGCCTTTTTTTAGTTCGCTCCAATAGTATATCGAGTCTTTAATGCCCGTATCCACAAAAAAGTGGAGCATTTTTAATTCAAATTTGGGATTAGATGCAATTTTTTCTTTGTAAAAATTAAGCACTTCGCTCTGTCGTATTCCAAGACGGGAGGTATAGAACTCAAAATTAGGCTCTTCTTCAGTTGCCATTCGAATACCAATGGACGATTTATTCTTTTTGATCAGCACATCATACATGGCCAACTCTGCTTCATTATCGCATACCGGAATCACGTTTTGGAACCCCTCATTGATTAAACGGGCAATTCCCTGAGCGTAGGCTAAAGGTTTATAACCATTATTGACAATAATGGTGCTTTTGTTGATTTTACCCAAACGATACAAGCGCCAGATTAAATCGATATCAAATGCAGAGGACGTTTCTAACTGTGTTCCGTTCTCTAAAACCTCATTCAGCACAAAAGCAAAATGGGAACTTTTAGTGCAATAGCAATATACATATTTACCGTTGTAATTGTACCGCTGGATAGCGTCTCGGAATAACTTTCTTGCTGTTTGAATTTTCTCCCCAATTTTGGGTAAAAAAGTAAGCTTTAGCGGTGAGCCGTATTTTTGAATCAGATCATGGATGTCAATGTCGTTAAAATGTAACCGATTTTCTTTAAGGCTAAATCCGTCTTGTGGAAAATCAAATGTTTGTGCAACTAGATCGAAGTATGTGTTTTTCATTGAAAAACCAGCTCGTTTGAAATTGACTGGTAGAACACGACGTGAAAGTAAAGAAAGGCTAAAGTTATGGGCTTTTAACGACCATAAGCCGACCATAGTGACTAATATTTTAAATGCGCCCTAAAGTCATCGAAAACAAAAGAAACATCGAGCACCTTATTTAACATAATATAAATTATGAAGTCAATTTATACGATCCCTGTAAACCCACGCCTTACTTTTTTGGTTTGGCCCAACCGGTTAGTCCGTCTAATAACTCACTGAAGGAATCGTATTCTTTTCTGAAGCTAATACCAAACCCGTAACGGGACCGCAATGCTCCGCCTGCTATGTCGGGCTCGGTCCTTTGATATACTTTCAGGCGCCATTGTCGATTCTCTGTCATTTGAATTTCAACAGTAACATCTTCACCTAAAAATCCATCAACCGTAGATGTACCGGGCTGACCTAACCCAAACTGAGAGCCCACCTGCACGGTAATCCGGTCATTTATAAATCCACTTGACAGGCGGATTTGCAGCTCACGGCCAATTTGTGCTAAGTTATTTTGGCTGGGATCAGTTTGATCAGTTTGGTTCCGGTATTCATTGTAAGCCACATTAAAGTCAATACTTGAAACAGTGCCGCCAAACCATTCAGAAAATAAAGTCGTCAGGTAATTTGAAAATTGGTTGCTTAATACTTGGGTTAAGGTATTAAAAGCCGAAGCGATATAGTCACTGCTTTGAATATTACTGGAGCCACCGGATGGCGGAAGAAATGAGCCGACAACTACCAGGCCAAACACTTGCCGTGTCAATTCATTCTGATCTTGTCGAAGTAGCGACAACTTACTGTCTACCAGCGACTTAATTTGCCCAGTCGCATTTGGAAAAGTAAGATCAAAACTAATATTAGGCTTAAACAAGTCCCCTTTGAGGTGCATTGTAACGACCACTTTTGTCGATTTGGTAGCCTCCGAACTAAGTGCGCCAGTTACGGCCAGCTCGTCCCTGAGTAAGTTGTATAATGATGTATTTTCAGTATAGGTGGCATCCAAGCTGATTTGGGCAGCATAAGGATCACCGTACCAGTTTATAGTTCCGCCATCTACAACTGTAAATGGTTTGTTTACCCAGTTCAACAAAGTGAACAAGTATTCGCCACGTCTAATTTGATAATCACCATACATTTTAAAATCCCCCTCCCTATTTATAGTCAACCTGATATTGCCCTCTCCCCTACCCTTGATAATATCTCCCGCTTGTTCGTCGAAAATCAGTTGGACCTCCGCTTCATCAGTTATCGATAAATTCATTTCCAAATTAAGGCCTCGTAAATCACTTAACACAAATTGCTTTTTATTCTGAGTCTCAAGTTCTTGTTTTTGTGTTGCATTCCGAAAAGTGATAAAATTTGCATCCTGGATATCCAATGATCCTGCTCCCAATGGTATGTACAAGCGGGTGTCTCTACCGGTTGTTGCATCAATATAAATATTGGTTTTTGAAAACGAGCCTGTAAAACGGGCAGTAAAACTGCCAATTCCTTGTCCATAATACAAGGTATTATCCTGTGGCAATGTGTTCATAACAAGGAAGTTAGAACCAATTGACTTGATCTCGCAATCTAACCGCCAATCCTTAAAATGATCATGGCGCAGGCCGCCTGAAATAATCGCCATGTTTTTTCGGCTACCATCCAATATGGTATCACCATCTGCCCATAACTGATAATTTGAAAAAGTAATTTTTTGATTTGGGATATAGAACATTGCTTTCAGATAGTCTAACTGAAAATGCCCGTCCACCCGGGCGCTCCCGCGTATACCCAACCGGTCATTGGGGCCGCCAATTTGCACTTCGGTGTCAATGCGTCCATTGATTTTTGATATATCCGGTATAAACAGCCCCAAGATTTCCATGGGAAATTTAGTAGATGATATCATGGTTTGAAATTCTCCGGGGAGGATCTCGCCTAATTCGTCAGTTGTAATTTTGGCGTGGTTTTCAGGCACTTTAATTCCAAATACCCGGAGCTGGTGATACTCCTGATCTTTCAGAAATATTTTCCACCAAACCGGACTTTTTGAATTTGCTATTTCCAAATTTCCGATCAAACGACCATAGGGCTTTTCATTTAGAAATAGGGTATCCGTCGTTATATAACCCTGAATATTTTCCATGGCAAACAAATCATGTACTTCAAAATCGAGGTTATAGATTTGCGCCCGATAGGAAATATTATCAATTTTATAAAAACGCTCGAGAAATTTAATGTCAAAGTTTGCCAAAGAAAATCGAGCCCCTTTCCCGTCATTAAAGCTTTCAACAATTATCCGTTGTATCCCATTCATTAAATCAAAATCACGCGCTTCAAATCTTGTGCTGGAAAACCGCAGATAGTTGTCGTCTCCCATATACCAATGTTCATCAAACAATGTGATGTCAGATGTATTAAAATGAATCTGCCATAATGAATCAACAGTGGATAAAACACCTTCCAAATTAATTTTTTTAACGATTGCGGTAGTATCCTCCGTTTGAAGAGAAAAGTTTAACGCATTGTTTTGAGCAGTTCCCGACAAGGTCACATGGGCTAATTTTTGGCCTTCCGCAAGAAAAGCCTCCGGGACCTGAAGCGCGAATGTTCCGTTATCCTGGCGATTGGTCCATTTGAAATCGGCACCACGCAATTGTATACCATCGTACACAATTCCAGGCATTTGAATGTGGACGTCCGATGACCCTTGCACTGAATTAATATTCGCCCGAAAATTTAAATTTCGAATCGTATCGAGTTTAGGATCAATTAGTTTAGTCCAGCTTCTGGTGTCTTTTATCAGAAGGTTTATTTTATAGTTGTCATCAATTGTCACAAAGTCGGAAAATGGCCCGCCGCGGGCCTGTTGTACCAATGCCGGGAAATACTGTTCGTAAAACCGGATCGCATTTTCGGCCATTTTGTCAATGGTGAACCGGCCTTCCATGACACCGGCTGCGATGTCTGATAACAGAATAAAATAGCGATTGCCGTTAGGCAAATTGGAAGCCGCAAACGTGAGCGAATCTATTCTATGCGCATGTTCTTTATTCTCAACCAAAATAAAATCCCGAAGGACTACAGAACCGCGTAGGTCATTCCAGTTCCGGGCAAATAATTTTATTTTTTGAACATTCCCGGAGAGCACCCAATCTTTTTCAACAAGATTCAATGCGCCCAAATCCAGACGACGCAGATCGGCCTGAAAATCATATTCCGGGATAGAATCTTTCAGGTTAACGGTACCATCAAACGTAAAGTCAATATTGGGGTCTTTTAAATCCATTTTCCCTATAAATTCAGACTTTTCAAATTGACCATTGAGCCGAACATTTTGATAGTTATAGCCTCTGAAATAAAAGGAGTCCAATACGCCGGTCAATTGTGTTTTGATGGTTTTCAGGGTCAATCCGGCACCATTCACTATATTGACCCTGAATGTAGATTTGCCGAAATCCGTATTCCCGGTCCATTTTGCCAGGTTAAATTCATTCATATTCAAAAACCCCGAGTATGTTGCTTTTTCAAGCCCGCCGGCAAGATCCAATTTCATGTCGACCTTGCCAAACCCGACATCACTGGCAAGATTTCCGTTAAAGATGTGATTGGTTCCAAAAAGTATCTGGTATGTGCCTTTGAAATTGATATGCCCTAGTGCTTCAAATTGTGCGGGCGCTCGAAAGCCGGGGATTACCCGTTGAATTGTGGTCATATTCGTGCGAATACGATCAAAATCAAAGAAAAAGCGCATCTGGCCACTCCCCTCAGTTATATCATCACCATCAAAATTTCCCTGGATAAATGTGTCATCTCCAAATCGAATTTTTAAATCGCGGCCATTCAGTCGGTTTATCCGACCCTCTACCCTACCCTCCAGTTCGACCACATTGTCCCGGTTTTTAACAAAAAATGGAATATTTTCCACCTCGGGACTGAAAAACATAATATCTCCAAAGCGAACTTTTGCATCCGCATTAAACCGCCCTTCCAGCCTGACTTTATTTGTAAATCTGTTAAAGTCTCGGTATGTAGTATAGTGCATCATGAGCGTATCGCCCAGAATACTGCCATTGGTTTCAAGGCGCATGCCCAACAACGCAGTGAGTGTATCGGACACCTGAACTTTCTGAGCACCCAAATGCTTTATCTCAACGCCCGATTGCTCTTTTGCTTCCAAATGTTTCAGGACTCCGGTAAAAAACAAATTTTCATCGGCATACACATTTTCGGCATCCAGTGCAATTTGCTGAACAGCCATATGATTGTAGTCGATTACGCCGAGAGGAGTTTCTTTCGAGGGCGACAAGTCAAAGCGGTTCATCGAAAACCGGCTGTCGGTCAGCACAAGCCGTCCAATTGTTGCACGCAATATTGCCGATTTGCCGGCAATTGTGTCTAAGGGTACCGGGTTCGATATTTTTTGAGGAGCAGGCGCCCCCTGTACTGCGTTGGGTGCTGCCGGATACTCTGCTATGGAAAACAGTGCGCCATCCAGATTTACGGATTGAAGATCAATTACTTTCGAAGGCAAGTCAAGGTTGTTGACCCGGATGAGCCCACTGGAGACTGCTGCCTGCATTTCTTTTCCGTTTATTTTGTCTTCAGACAAAAACCGGACATCCTTCAACCGCAGATTTTGAATTCGAATACGAAAGGGCTTCGGTTTGGGCTTTGGAGCATTGTCTGAACTTGCAAAATAATCGAGAATAAATTTCAGGTTAGTTGCCGATTCATTTTCCAATCGCCGGATATTAAACCGGGCGCGCGTTAGGCTGATCTCGTTAAACTCAAGATTATTATTAAACAATGAAAAAATGTTGGAATTAAGGCCTGCTTTAAGCTGTTGGGCATAGAGCAGTGTGTCTCCCTGTAAATCTTCGACATAAAAGCCTTCCAGAAGTACGTTATCAAAAAACGAGACGTCGATATGCTGAATACTTACAGTAGTGTTGAGTTCTGACTCCAGGTAATTGGTCACCCGGGCGATCAGCCAGTTTTGAACAGCCGAAGATTGCAATACAAAATAAAGAAAGACCAAGACGAGGACTACACCAAACAGAATATTCTCCACCCGCCGCCAGATTCGCCGGAGCAACCCCCGCCATCTCTTTGTATTTCCCGGTGGGTCGGTTGGTTGTTGTGGTATGTCGTGTTTATTCATGGCCTTGTATTCAAACAAAAAAGTGTGGAATCCGTTTGCTTCCACACTTTTTTAATTGCGCTGTTGCTTCGAAATCAGCATCTTTTCAGCATAACATTATCTTAGACGGAAGCTGGAAGCTCCGAGCAATCCTTTATCGCAATAGATGGCCGCAACATAGTTGCCTGCCTTCAATTTATCCTCCAGTTTATGTGCAAAGGACAATCGTTGAGTTGGCTCTAAAACCACCTGTTTAACTTGTTGTGCAATGATCTCTACCGGCCCCGTCGGTGCATACACGGTTGCTTTTATGGGGTTTTTTGAGGTCACCGGGTTGCCCTTATCATCTGTAATAGCCAAATAAAGTTTTTGTGGTCCCTGGTAGGTCCCGGGTACATCGGCCAGATCAAAGCTGATTAACAGCTCCCGGGCGCGGCGGGCTTTCGCGGTTACTTTATCGTTCCGGCGTTCTACTTCAACGCGGAAGGACGTTGCTTTAAACGTTGCAGATTGTGTTTTACGGATTTGTTCCTCAAGTTGTTTCGCCAGATCGGTTACCTGACCACTCAGCTGTTCTTTATCGCCTTTTAATTGTTCATTTTCATCGGTAAGGCGTTCGTTTTCTTCCCGGAGTTGTTGGTTTTCCTGGCGAAGCACCGTGATAATGGTTTCGTACTCGGTTTTCAGTTTTTCAAGCCCGGCAATCTGATCCTGTAATTCTTTGAGATTTTTATACGAAGAAGCTTTTAACTGTTTGATTGATATTTCCTTTTGTTCAATTATGGCCGCTGTATTCGTAACCTTTCCCTGAAGATTTTCATTTTCAGTCCGGAGATCGGTGTAGGCAAGCGACAAACTGTCTAATGCGCGTTCGACGTTGGATTTCACCTGTATCAACGAGTCCATCACAATTTGGCGATCCTTGCTTTCAGACATCATTGACTTGGATTTTTGCCAAAAAAACCAGCCCAGGGCGGCTGAAAGCAACAACAAAATAGTAACGATAATCGCGTAAACGCGTGCGTTTGGATTTTCATTCATAGTATAAAATTTATAAGTTGGCAAATGTTTTGTCGTCCCGAAAAACGTCTGACAGCAGATCGTATTATGTCAACTACCCGACGTGGAGTAAGTTTCCGGAAAAATCGCCGCCAATCTTGAATGGGTGCGCAAGCGCAATCAACCAGTTGCCGAGGCCAATTCCTCCGGGGTATTCACGTTGGCAAGGACTTCCGGATTGGGCGGCTCTAATAAAAAGAAGCCGGCAATGCCCAATGTCTTACGGGCGCATCGTTTTTTTTCATGAATCCGCTGCACAACAATATTACGCATTCTTGGCTCCCAAATTGCCAGCAACGGGTCCGGAGAGTCATCACTAAACGCCGGTGCACGGAAAGCGGTGGCAGGCAATGCAGGTTGTCGGTTATTTATTAAAAACTCCAATGTCGGAATGTCCAATAACGGCATATCACAGGCAACTACCAGCCAGGCAGCATCAGGATGCTCACAAAATGCCGAATAAATAGCGCCGAGTGGTCCCTGGTCAGAAATTTGATCAACAATTAGCTTGTAGCCGGACAATCCGGAAACCTGGTCTTGCCTGCAGGAAATGTACGTATCCACGCCCAATTCTTCCAGTAAATCAACCAAATATTCACGTTGCGGTTTTCCATGCCATTGAATCAGCCCTTTATCATGCCCCATTCGCGTTGAACGCCCACCGGCCAATACCAGTGCCTTGAGTACCGGCGGGACTTCTGCTTTTCTCATACGCGCTTAAAATCTTTTTTTCCACCTGTTTTTTCCAGCAGGCAGATGTTTTGAATTATAATTTCCGGTGAAAAAGACTTGCACATATCATAAATGGTCAATGCCGCAATGGACGCGCCGGTAAGCGCCTCCATTTCCACGCCGGTTTTGCCCGTACAAACGGCTTCGCATTCGACACGTACAAGGTTCTGATCCGTCAACCTGATTTCAATTTTACAATTATCCAAGCCCAGTGGGTGGCAAAGCGGAATCAGATCACCAGTCTTTTTGGCAGCCAGAATACCCGCTAAAATAGCCGTTTGAAATACGGCGCCTTTCGGCACAGTAATCTCACCTCCCGACAATTTCGCTAACACAGCCGGAGGAAGGTGGACCATGGCCTGGGCGCAGGCAGTCCGTCGGGTAACCGGTTTGTTCCCGACATCCACCATGGTAGGGTTTCCGGCGGCATCGAGGTGTGTAAATTCAGGCATATGCTTACTTTTCCGCTCAAAATTAGTCAGGTTTAATTAAAAATAAGATTTTGAAATGATCCGTGTAGAGGAAGCTACTGAAATAATCCTGAAGTATGCACCGCTTATTGCACCGGAAGATTGCCTCATCGATCAAGCCAATGGTCGTGTGTTGCGTGAAATAGTGCATGCCGACCGGGACTTCCCACCCTTTGATCGTGTTGCAATGGACGGGATCGCGATTCAATTCGCTGTTTTCCAGGAGGGTGTTCGTCAGTTTGCCGTGGAAGGCCAGGTGCCGGCCGGGCAGCAACCGGTCGCCATGCTACGCCGGCATGGCTGCCTGGAGGTGGCAACAGGTGCAGCGCTTCCTGAAGGTGCTGATACCGTCGTGCCGTATGAACATGTAAACATTGAAGGCGGGGTTGCCGAAATAAAAACCGAATCCGTAACCTATCGGCAAAATATCCACCACCAGGGAATCGACCAAAAACAAGGAACAGCCCTGCTTCAAACCGGCAATTTGATTGGCCCCGCAGAAATGGCGATCCTCGCAACTGTTGGCAAAACGAAGGTCTCGGTAAGCAGGAAACTGCGCATTGCATTTGTTGCAACCGGGGATGAACTGGTAGAACCGGAAGCCACTCCCCTACCCTGGCAAATTCGGCTGTCTAATCCCTATGCCTTGAAAAGCCTTCTGGAAGGCATGCCTGTTCAGGTCGATACCTTCCATTGTTTGGATGATTTTAATGTGATAAAAAATCTGGTAAAGAAAATTTTATCTGAGTATGACGCTTTGATCTTAAGCGGTGGTGTTTCCGCTGGCAAGCGGGACTATATTCCGGAAATCCTTCAAGCCTGTAGCGTGAAGATCTTGTTTCACAAGGTTTTACAACGCCCGGGCAAACCGCTTTTATTCGGCCAGATACAGGATGGCGCCACTGTTTTCGGCCTGCCAGGCAACCCGGTTTCGGCATTTATGTGTACGTGCAAATACGTGATTCCGTGGATCGAAAAGTCGCAGGGCCTTGATAACCAATCATCTGAATGGGCAATATTGCAGGAGTCGCTGGAATTCAAGCCTGATCTGACTTGGTTTGTACCAGTTCGAATCGAAAACCAACTGGGAATTTTACGCGCGCACCCCAGGCCCGGTCATGGGAGTGGTGACCTGGCAAACCTGCAGGCTGCCGATGGCTTTCTTGAACTGCCACGCGGACAGGATTTGTATGGTGCCGGAGCGGCCTACCGGTTAATACGCTACCGGAAATAATTAAGCAATGCAACTTAGCCGCCAATTGTTGTCATGCTCTCCCTCGCTGGAAAGCCCCCAAGTCGCCTTTGTTCTGCCTCGAAGCCATCTTTTGCCCGGTTGCCGATTGCATCGAGCAGCGCAGTCTTTATTTCGGCGTCTGTTGCTCCGGCACGCATCAAATCCCGGATGTTGAATACGCCCTGATCATACAAACAGGTTTTTAATAAACCCTGCGGTGTGATCCGCAAGCGATTGCAGGTTCCGCAAAAAGTACGGGAGTATGCGGGTATGATGCCCACACTACCGGCAAATCCGGGGATGCGGTAATTTAACGCCGTTGAATGTGGCGGATCCGGGATTTTACGCATCCGGGGAAATTCAGCATGAATTGCAGACTCGATGCGTTTCCAATCCCAAAATAATTTACCCTGGGAAGTTTCGCCGCCATTAAACGGCATTTCTTCAATAAATCGAACACCAATTGGCATGTGTTGAGTCAATTTCACAAACGGAATGATATCCATGTCATTTCGACCTTGTAGCAAAACAACATTTATCTTGACTTCAAACTTTTGTTCAACCATGGCCCGAAAAGTTGACCACACGGCATCGAATTCGTCTCGCCGGGTAATTTGAGCAAAACGATCCCGGTCGAGGGTGTCCAGGCTTAAATTGATTTGCCGAACGCCCAACGCCCACAGGGCCGGAAGGTGCGCCCGGGTAAGCGTGCCGTTTGTGGTTAGCGCGATTTTTTTGATTCCTTTAATTGCTGCCATTCCCTGAAACAAATCCATCACATCGCGCCGGACAAATGGCTCCCCTCCGGTTATCCGCACCTTTTCGACGCCCATGCCGGCTAATATGCGCAGCAAGCGCAGCATCTCTTCATACTGCAACAAAGTGGACCGTGGGCCAAAATTGATGCCTTCTTCCGGCATGCAGTATGCACAACGCAAATTGCAGCGATCGGTGATGGCAAGGCGCACGTAATTGACCGGGCGGCCGTGATTGTCAAACAGGCTGGACATAGTGGCACAAATGTATTGCTGAAAACACGACCTTTGTATTTTGGTTTATAAACGTTGGGCCAGATTTTTAAACCATGGAAATTGAACTTGTCCTACTCTTTTTTGGTGTGGCGCTACTTTATGCCACTGCCGGGTTCGGCGGAGGCTCCAGTTACCTGGCCATTATGGCTTTGTTTGGGCTGTCTATGCTTGCTCTTCGACCGATTGCCCTGTTATGCAACATCGTGGTCGTTTCCGGCAATCTTTGGATATTTTGGCGAAATGGCCATTTGAATTTAAAAAAAACAGCGCCTGTTGCACTGGCCGGCATTCCGATGGCATTTGTCGGAGGATATTGGAAGCTCAGTGAACAAACTTTTTTTATCCTGCTGGGCTTCAGTTTGATTGCTGCTGCGCTTGCTATGTGGATTCAGGCCCGGCCGTTGTCGCAAAAATCCGATCAACAAAGTGTACTTCCTGCCGGAGCAAATCTGGGCATTGGCAGTGGTCTCGGGCTTTTAGCAGGACTAACCGGCATTGGTGGTGGCATCTTCCTGTCTCCTGTGCTGCATCTGATTCGTTGGGACAAGCCCAAAGTCATTGCTGCGGCTGCCAGTTTTTTTATTTTTTGTCAATCCGTTGCCGGAATTGGTGGGCAACTGGCGCAAGGCGCAAAAATTGAGTGGCAGCTGATTTTCCCGTTGTTAATTGCGGTTTGGCTTGGCGGTCAACTTGGCGTTCGGGCAACCACAAGCCGGTTTTCACAAATTTTAGTACGCAACCTGACAGCTTTGCTGGTCTTTTATGCAGGATTCAACATCCTTTGGCGATATCTATGAAAATAAAAATTTTAACCTTTGGAATCACCCGCGATATAATCGGGGCAGATAGCCTGACATTGGATTTTCCAGCCGGCAGTAGAGTGTCCGATGTACAGGCCCATTTGGCCGATCGGTTTCCGCCGATCAAGCAGCTTGCTTCATTGATGATTGCCGTAAATGCAGCATATGCCAAAGCAGACACACTCCTTCATGAATTTGATGAACTCGCACTTATTCCACCAGTTAGCGGAGGCTGAGATGACCGATATTCAACTACAAACAACACCGCTTTCCGAAGCAGCTTGCAGGCAGTTTGTTGCCGATGACAAGGCGGGCGCCATTGTGCTATTTTCAGGCACGGTTCGCAACCAGACCCAGGGAAAAGCGGTACTCAGACTTGAATTTGAAGCCTATGCGCCTATGGCTGTTGCCGAAATGCGCAAAATTGCGGAGCAGGCTGTTCTGCAATTTGACGTGCTGAAGATTTGCATCCATCACAGGGTCGGCATATTGGAAATCGGTGACATCCCGGTTGTTATTGCCGTTTCGGCCAAACACCGGGCTGCGGCATTTGAGGCATGCCGGTTTTGCATCGACACCCTGAAACAGACAGTTCCTATTTGGAAGAAAGAAATTTTTGAAGACGGCGCAGTTTGGGTGGCTGCCCACCCCTGAAGATCAGGGTCAGCAATTGAGCGGAGCATCCGCTGCGAGTTCGGTAAAAAAGTCTGATTTGTCCTCTTCGGGTCTATCCTTGCAAGGAAAATCTTTTTCCACCAAAACATGCAAGGCATGTCCGTCACCAACCGGGATAAAACATTCCAGCGAAACCGCCTCCGTGTCCATCCAGTTTTGCGCCATAGCGCCGGGTATTTTTAGACAAAGCCTGCCATTTTCAAATTGCACTGCGATGTCCTGCAAGTTTTCGTCAAGTATTAGTTCCCACGCAAACACTTGGCCATCAGGGAAATGCATTGTTGTTTCCAGCCAATTTTCGGCGCGCAGTTGAACGATCTCCGATTTCCGAAGCCGCAGGCGGATGCTATTCTGTTCACATCGTATTTTCATGATATTTTTCTTGTAAAATTAAGAAACAGCTGGAAATTTCGCAACAGCACACGCAAGGACTCCAGCTTTCGTTTCTATGGCGTGTGTTTTTAAAATTGCAGAAATAAACCATGTGTTTACCATTAAAAAACAAGTCATGTACGTAAAACTAATCCATCTGGCGTTTGCCTGCCTGCCCGCTTTTGTTGTTGCCCAATGCCCGGAATTTCAAATCACGGCGCTGCATGATCTTCAGCGTGCTTCCGCCGATCAAAAAGAAAACAGCATTACGGCGCTCGGTTTCGACCTGCGCAGCGCATTTACTCAGCGCGGCGAATCTATTCGTAGCTATTCAAAATGCTGGAACTCAAACTTTCAGGATCAATCCGTGTTTGAACAGCTTGTCTGGTGGAACCAAACTGCGAATTCCATTACATTTATGACCCTGAATGAAACCCACTACACCGCCCTGCGCAAACGAATACTGAACCGCCATTCCGGCAAGCCGGTTACTGAAAACCCGGATTTTTACCTGGGCAAAGTTTTTCAATACCGGTTCGGCGGGCGGCGTGTCGACGAGGTTGACTATTTTTTTGTTCAAATCACATTTCGATAACCGGGCAGCCTTTTAAAAACTCCCGGCAACTAATTTTTTTACGGTATGCGACTCCTTTTCTTTTTCTTCCTAACATTCACCGGGCTTTCCTGTGCCCAAACGGACGCTCAGGCTCAAACCAAAACCAGTGTTGCTAATTTCGAGGCCTTACTTGCCCAAACTGATGCCTTTCAGCTCGTCGACGTGCGAACGCCGGAGGAATATGCCGAAGGGCATCTTGAAGGCGCGCAACTGATCAATTTTTACGCAGGCGGTTTTTCAACGCAACTTGAACAACTGGATAAAAAGCAGCCCGTGCTGGTCTATTGCGCTTCCGGCAACCGTAGCGGCAAAACCGCAGTACTGCTCGGTGAAATGGGCTTTGAAAAAATTTATGACCTGGACGGCGGAATTAAAGCATGGCGCGCTGCCGGCAAAAAAACGGTCGAATAACAGCACATCGGAAATGCGTATTTCATGTGCCAGTGTGTTTAAGCGAATAATTGTATTTACACATGTTCAATTTTTTGAGGAATCTATTTGGCCCGAAGGCCGATTTTAAGGCGCTGCTGGAATCCGGGGCGCTGCTCATTGATGTCCGGTCGCCGGAAGAATACGCTACCGGGCATATACCGCAATCTGCCAACATTCCGCTCCCGGGTATTCAGCAGGAAATGTCCCGCCTGAAATCCAAAAACGTACCTGTAATCGCCGTTTGTCGCTCCGGCGCCAGGAGCGGTATTGCCGTGCGGATGTTGCGCCAGGCCGGCATTGAAGCCTACAATGGAGGCGGTTGGACCAAGCTGGCTGAAGCACTTAAAATTTAAATTATGCCTGAGGTCTATTGGCACATTTTTGAAAGCGCTTTCCGTGGTTATGCCAATTACGTTTATTACGAAGTGCTCCACCCTGATTGGAACAACTATTTTTATTGGCTTATCGGAATTTCAGGGGCTGTCTATGTACTTGAGTTGGTTTTCCCCTGGCGAAAAAACCAGCCTCGTATTCGGGAAGATTTTTGGTTGGATTTCTTTTACATGTTCTTCAATTTTTTCCTTTTCGGCTTAATCGGGTATGCCGCCGTTTCGAATGTTGCCGTGCGCGCATTCAATGACTTTCTTGCCTGGGCTTTTGGGATTCAGAATCTGGTTGCAATTAATGTCGCTGCTACACCCCATTGGGTGCAACTGTTGATTTTATTCGTTGTGCGCGATTTTATTCAGTGGAATGTGCACCGGCTGTTGCACCGGGTTCCCTGGCTCTGGAAGTTTCATAAAGTGCACCATTCGGTCCGCCAAATGGGATTTGCAGCGCACCTTCGTTTTCATTTTATGGAAACCATTGTTTACCGGACGATCGAGTACCTGCCGTTGGCTATGATCGGTTTTGGCATCCAGGATTTTATCCTGGTGCATTTGTTTACGCTCACCATCGGCCACTTGAACCATGCCAATATCTACCTTCCGCTCGGACCATTGAAATACGTTTTCAATAACCCGCAAATGCATATTTGGCATCATGCCAAAGATTTGCCGGAAGGCAGTTATGGTGTCAACTATGGCCTGACGCTAAGCCTTTGGGACTACCTCTTCAACACCGCCTGGATCCCCAGGGATGGCAGGGATATCAAACTCGGGTTTTCGGACGTGGACAATTATCCGCATAGTTTTTTTGCGCAAATCTGGAAGCCTTTCCGCCGCGAACCCTGAGTATTTGCTCACCATTTAAGCAGCTTTTCTATGGCCTCTTCTGCCTTTTCAATGGAAGGGATCATCTCCTGTTCGAGTGTTGCATTTAGCGGGACAGCGGGCATATTGGCGGCGCCGAGCGTGCGCACCGGAGCGTCCAAAAATTCGAAACAGTTTTCTGCAATACGGGCGGCAAGGCTCTGCGCAAAAGTATTGTTCACCGGTTCTTCGGTAATCACCAGCACCCGGCCATGGCGTTTGGTAAGCTCGTACATGGCGTCTTCGTCCAGAGGATAAAGGGTGCGCAGGTCGAGCACCTCAATCTTGCCGGGGTGCTTTTTCGCGGCATTGGTTGCCCAGTACACCCCCATCCCGTAGGTGATGACGCCCAGCGTTTCGCCTTTTTTCAATAGCCCGGGATCAGCCTCCAGCGCCGTTCGGGCTTTCCCGAAAGGGATAATATAATCCGCATCAGGTTCCACTGTACGGGCGCCTTCAGTGCCCGGCAGTTTGGACCAGTAGAGACCTTTATGCTCAAAAATGATTACCGGATTAGGGTCGAGATATGCCGCTTTGAATAGCCCCTTCAGGTCCGCACCGGTACTTGGGTAAGCGATCTTGATGCCCCGGATATTCGCTACCACACTTTCCACACTGCTGCTGTGATATGGCCCCCCGCTGCCGTATGCGCCAATAGGAACACGAAGGATGCAACTGACCGGCCATTTGCCGTTCGTCAGGTAGCAGGAGCGACTCACTTCGGTGAACAATTGGTTTAGCGCCGGCCAGATGTAATCGGCGAACTGTACTTCCACGATTGGTTTCAGGCCTGCAGCGCTCATGCCCACAGTACTTCCAATAATAAATGCCTCCTGGATGGGGGTGTTGAATACCCGGTGGTCGCCAAAGGTTTCGGCCAGTGTGGCGGCTTCACGAAAAACGCCACCAAGGCGGCGTCCGACATCCTGCCCGTACAATAAGCATTCCGGGTGTTTTTCCATCAGTTCTTTCACGGCAAACAGGGCGCAGTCGACCATAACTTTGGCCTCCCGGCCCTTGGGGGCTCGGTTTCCGCGCTCCTCAGTTACCGGTGTCGGCGCAAAATCGTGTGTGTACAGATCTTCCGGTGTAGGGTCCGGAGCGTTTTTGCTTTTTTCAAAATCGGCAGCAACGGCAGCAACCGCCTCCGATTCCATAATCCGAAGTTGCTTTTCCGTAAATCCGTTCTCCAGCAATGATTTTCGAAGTATTGGAAAAGGATCGCGCTTCTGGTGCTCCTTGAGATCGTCGCGGTACCACTCCATACGTACGCCGGAAGTGTGGTGGTTGAGCAATGGCACATTTGCATGAATCAAAAATGGGCGTCGTTCGGTGCGTATTTTTCTCAAAACAGCCTGTACGGTTTGCCAGCAGGTCACAAAATCATTACCGGCGATACTTACGGCCTCCAGTCCCGGGAATCCTTTAGCGTATTCGGCAGCATTTGCAACCCGGGTTTCCTCGGCATTGGCCGAAATATCCCAACCGTTGTCTTGCACCAAGTATAAAACAGGCAGTTTTTTCAACACCGCCATTTGAAACGCTTCGCTCACTTCGCCTTCTGTCACTGATGCGTCGCCAAGCGAACAAACCACAACAGGCGGGTTTTTCTGCTCTGCTTCCGACTGCATCCCCATCTGCTCCTTGTACCAAAATCCCATGGCGGTGCCGGTTGCCGGAATTGCCTGCATGCCCGTAGCGCTACTCTGATGTGGTATCTTGGGTTTGTCGGCATCCCGCAGCGACGGGTGACAATAGTACGACCGTCCGCCGGAAAAGGGATCATCCCGTTTGGCCATGAGCTGTAACATACAATCAAACGGCCGCAGCCCGATTCCTAGCAGGATGCTGTCATCCCGATAATATGGAAAAATATAGTCCTGCGGCAACAATTGCATGGCAACCGCCAGTTGAATGGCTTCATGCCCTCTGGACGTAGCGTGCACGTATTTTGAAACAAATTTGGTGTTTGCCTCATAAATCTCTGTCATCGCTTTTGCCGTAGCCATGAGGCGAAAAGCGCGTTCCAATACATCGGCAGGAACTTTTGAAGAGGGTTTGGTGTGGGAAGACGTTTTTTTTCGGGGCGATTTTACGGTAGTACTCAACGGGCTGTGATTTTTGTTATCGATTGCCGCAAAGGTAGTGGCTTATTTGCTTTCTGCCCGGGTCGATTGCCAATTCACCAGCAGCCACTTTCCTTTTTTCTTTCGATAAACGGCCGTGTAGCGCAGCGGCAATGAAAAGGATTGTTTGTTGATCAATCCGCTGACGTGTACCAGCCCGTTCACCAAGGCGATTTTGCCAAAGCGACGGACCACCGGATTGGGTTGCCGTGCCATCGCCTGATAATCAATTGTGCCGGAGGCGATAGCGGCGAGGTGTTGTCGCTTGGTTTCATGCAGTCCGTTCGAATGCAGGTAGAATAAATCGCCGGCAAGCATAGTCCCGAGAAGGGCCGTATCTTTTTCAACCATGGCGGTGAACCGGCGTTGTTCAGTTTCAAGGATTGTCTTTTCGGCATTAATCTGCGCAAAAGAGACACTGGTTGAGCTCAGGGCTACTACCCAAAAAAAGGTGAATTTCCACATTTGATACATTTGTTTTAGACGCCAAATCTACCGCAAAACCGGCCGAAAAACCTTAATTTGTCGCCAATCCATCGTGATTTCCCCAATAAAGATTGGCAGTTTTGAGTTTACTTTGTGGAACAATTTTTGTTACTTTTATCTCTTTCAATCCATTTACCATGAACCGATTTATTCTCACCACACTCCTGTGGCTTTGGATGCTTTTTACGAGCTCCGCACAAGACGCCACACTCTTCAACCAGGTTATCGGGTCTACCGGGCATGTAGCCGTACAACAAGGGCTGACTTATGCCTACACTGTTGGCGAAGCCGTTATTGTCACGGTTGGGTCCGACAAGCGGATTCTTTCCCAGGGATTTCACCAGCCTGAACACACCCGGATCGTTTCTGTCGGGGACCCTGATTTTGCTAATTGGGATATCCATGTTTTTCCCAATCCGGTTTCAGAAGTGCTCACCATCCGGTACTCGGCCGACAAAGGTGCCTCGTTAACAGCCACGGTAGTGGATCTGGTCGGAAAGGTGCTCTTGCAGCGCCAGCCGCTTTCCGACCCGCATGGTTCCATCCTGGATTGCCGAAGTTGGCAACCCGGCGTTTACTTTTTAATACTACAGGACCCTGTTGGACGTGGAAGTTCAACTGTCCGGATCGTTCGCTTGTAATCCGCGAAAAATATCCGCCTTCCCAGATTTATTTTAAAAAAGCAAACACATTTCAAAACCGATAAGTGTATGATTAAGCGTCATTTACTACTTACTGGCCTGCTGACCATGTTGTTAGCCTGGCGCGCCGAAGCGCAGTTCACTCCACAAGGATTTAGTTACCAATGTATTGTGCGCGACGACAACGGCGCCTCCCTGAATAATCAAACCGTAAGTTTATTGTTTACAATCCGCAGCGGGGCGCCCAATGGCCCTGTTTCATATTCAGAAATGCAAACTACGTCTACCAATGAATTTGGATTGGTCAATCTGTTCATCGGACAAGGTACGCCGCTGCAAGGGTCATTCACCAGTATCAACTGGGGCGGAAGCGCCAAGTACCTCACTGTTTCCGTAGAAACCGCACCAAATGTATTTGATGAACTGGGCACTACGCAGTTGATGAGTGTACCCTATGCACTTTATGCCCAAAATACTGCTAACAGCGGCGATGATTGGGGCAGTCAAAGCGTGCAAACGTCTCCCGTTTTACAAGGAAACGGCACCGCAGGCAATCCACTTACGCTGGCCCAGCAGGGCGCTTCGATCGGGCAAATACTCAAATGGAATGGTACGGCCTGGGTACCTCAGCCCGACGAAACAGGGCCGGATGGCACAGTCACCGAGATCATAACAGGCGCCGGCCTGACCGGCGGGCCAATCACGACCAGCGGCACTATAAGTTTGGAAAACACTGCGGTTTCTCCTGGGTTATACGGCAGTTCCACGCAAATCCCGGTCATTTCGGTGGATGAATATGGCCGTGTAACCGATGTTTTCACCGTTACGCCGCAGCCGGCTTCGGTGGGCATCACGGGCGCTACAGGTATTAACGTTGCACAAAACGGTCTCAACTTCACCATTACAAATACCGGTGATACGGACGCAACCGACGACATTACCATCACCAGCCAGGCTGATGGAGACATTTCCGGGCCATTTTCGAATCTGCAAATAAAGAGCAATGCAGTTTCAAGCCCGGAGATTGCCGACAATGCAATCAATACCTCCGAACTGTCCGATGGCGCAGTGACGGCTCCAAAACTAAACAGCATGGGTGCTACGAGCGGGCAGGTACTCAAATGGACGGGCACAACCTGGGCGCCTGCAGCAGATGCTTTGGGATCAACATCAATCACGGGAGGCACTGGAATTAACGTCGCCGGTGGCGCCAACAACTTCACCATAACGAATACAGGCGATACCGACCCCAGCGACGATCTCACGAATATCAGCGTTGCCAATGGCGATATCACCGGACCATTCTCCAACCTGCAAATCAAGCCCGATGTAGTTGGCACAACGGAATTGGCAAGTAATGCCGTGGCCACCGTCAAGATCGCGCCGGAAGCTGTGACCGGTGAAAAGATTGCGCAAATGAATGCCGCCAATGGTCAGGTGCTCAAATGGAATGGCTCCACCTGGGCGCCAGCGCCGGACAACCTGGGTACCGTCACCATCACTGGTGGTGTAGGAATCGACGTTATTGCCGCGGGTAATAATTATACGATTGCCAATAATGGTGACATTAATCCTTTTGACGATGTTACAGTGAACAGTACCGCCGGCGGCGACTTGACCGGCACATTCGATAATCTTCAGATCAAGCAAGCCGTTGTGACCAATTTCGAATTGGCTACCAATTCGGTATCGACGATAAAAATTCAGGATGAAGCCGTTACAGGTGATAAGATCGGACAAATGAATGCCCTGAACGGCCACGTCCTGAAATGGAACGGTACGACATGGGCGCCGGCAATCGATAATGCCGGAGACAACTGGGGCAGCCAAACCGTATCCGTCTTACCGTCGATCTCCGGAAACGGAACGCTTGCGAACCCCCTGACGCTCGCGCAGCAAAACGCAACCACTGGCCAGGTGCTCAAATGGAATGGCGCTGCCTGGACGCCGGCAGCCGACAACGACTCCGGCGGTGACGACTGGGGCGCTCAAGCCGCAGTAACATCGATCGAACTGGAAGGTGACGGCACCGGCGGTAATCCGCTCCGGCTGGCCGATAACAGCGCTGCCATCGGGCAGGTACTGAAGTTTGACGGCAGCTTGTGGCTGCCTGCTGATGATGCCGGTGGCGACGACTGGGGCACGCAATCGGCGCTGGTCAATTCCACCCTGACCGGAAACGGCACGACCGGCAGCGAACTGGGTATCGCCCAGCAGGGGGCCGGCCTTGGCCAGGTACTGAAATGGAACGGTGCGACCTGGGCGCCGGCAGCCGACAACGACTCCGGCGGTGACGACTGGGGCACCCAGACTGCATTCACTTCGCTCGAACTGGAAGGCAACGGCACCAGCGGCAATCCGCTCCGGCTGGCTGATAACAGCGCCGCCATCGGGCAGGTACTGAAATTTAATGGAACACTTTGGCTGCCGGGCGATGATAATGATTCCGGCGCCGACGACTGGGGCACGCAATCGGCGCTGGTCAATTCCACCCTGACCGGAAACGGCACGACCGGCAGCGAACTGGGTATCGCCCAGCAGGGAGCCGGCCTTGGCCAGGTGCTGAAATGGAATGGCACGACCTGGGCGCCGGCAGCCGACAACGACTCCGGCGGTGATGATTGGGGTACCCAGACTGCGTTCACTTCCCTCGAATTAGACGGCAATGGCACATCGGGCGACCCGCTCCGGCTGGCCGACAACAGCGCCAATATCGGTCAGGTACTCAAGTTTGACGGTACACTCTGGTTGCCGGCAGACGATGAAGGTGACGATTGGGGCGCGCAAGCTGCAGTAACGGATGCTACGATTAAGGGCGACGGTTCGGCAGGCAATGCCTTGGGATTGGCAGACCAAAGTGCTTTGATCGGGCAGGTATTGAAATTTAACGGCACAACCTGGGTTCCTTCGGATGATAATACCGGCACTGGCCCTTCAGATAACTGGGGTACACAAGTGGCTTTGACAAATGCAACGCTGGAGGGTAATGGAACTGTGGGCGATCCGTTAGGCCTTTCACAACAAGGCGCCGGTGTAGATCAGGTTTTGAAATGGAACGGCACGACATGGGCACCTGCAGATGATTTGTCTGACCTCAATACTTATGCAGCTGGTTCGGGCATTGACATTACCGGTTCGGCGCCAAATTTTGTGATTGAAAATACCGGTGACCTTGATGCTACAAATGAACTCCAGACTATTTCGCTGACTGGCGACGAGTTGACATTGTCGAACGGCGGCGGCACGGTGAATTTACCGCCTTCCAATAACTACACAGCCGGCAACGGTATTGACATTTCGGGTACGGCACCCAATTTCACCATTGAAAATACGGGAGACGCCGACGCTGATCCGGCCAATGAATTGCAAACCATTGGTTTGTCTGGCAATGAACTGACATTATCGAACGGCGGCGGCACGGTTATCCTTCCTGCAGCAAACAACTATGCTGCGGGAACCGGCATAAACATTGCCGGGACAGCACCGAACTATACCATTGAAAACACGGGGGATGCAGATGCCGACCCGGCTAACGAATTGCAAAACCTGACATTGAATGGCAATATTTTAAAAATTACGGGGACCAATAGTTCAGTGGATTTTGACACACTTATCACTGCGGCCGGCATTGGTCTTTGGCAAGGCATTGGCAACAACATCCGGAACGGGAACAGCGGAAATGTAGGCATAGGCCTGGATACGCCTTTGGCACAACTTCATATAATGGGCGATCAGAATGCGCTGTTTCTGGAAGGTGCCGAACCCACATTGAGTTTCACGAAAGGAGGAACACCTCTTGCTTCATTGAGCCATTCACCTGGCAGTTATTTGATGGAAAGTCTTGATTCATCGGCAATTATTCTGTCCACTTCAGGCGGCAAAGCCCTCGTTGTAGATGGGATTTCAGGTAATGTCGGCATCGGAGACGCCAATTCCGGTATTGCCCGGCTGAAAGTCAAACAAACCGATTTGTCGGGCGGCTTGATGATTGAAAATGCCCTGGGAGGTTTTTGGGAATTTCGCTCAAACGCTGCGACAGGCGGATTGATCCTGTTCAACAATACCTTGGGGCAGGTGCCTGCCGGTTTTTTTGCGCCGAACGGCGTTTACACCCCCTCCGATCGTCGGTTGAAAAAAGATGTTGCCGGACTTTCCGCCGTTTTGGACAAAATAATCCGGCTTGAGCCAGTGCGGTATCACTACAATCCGGAGTCGGCCGAAAGCAAGACCTCCCTGGGATTTATTGCTCAGGATGTGGAAGCAATTTTTCCGGAGTTGGTCGGAACCAGCACAGGAGACGATGGTATTCAATATCTGGCATTGAATTATGCCGGATTTAGTGTTTTAGCCATCAAAGCCATTCAGGAACAACAAAAACAAATTGAGGCCCTCGAAGGGAGAAACGCTGCCATGTTAAGCCAACTAAATGCACTGGAAGCGCGTGTCCAACGTATAGAACAAGCCGGTGCGCGGGCGGAAAAATAGATTTTCGAAAACAGGAATCATCCCGAGTTTTAAAACAACCTTGGAGCGATCAACTAGTTGATCACTCCAAGGTCTTTTCCACAAAAAAATTGGGGTGAATCCTGTTTTTAAATGATCGTTTTTAAAACAATCGACAACCCGGAATGCGCCAGAATCTCGCCCACTGTTTTTTCACTTTTTTTATTCTGCTTTCAGTCGGTTCAAGCCAGGCTTTCGGGCAGGTCTATTTTTTACGCGATACCTTTTGCTCCAACCAGATACTTATTGTCAACAACCACTTGTACAGCATAGACAATCCAACGGGCACAGAAATCTTGCCGGGTGCTGCTGTCAATGGGGCCGACAGCATTATTGAGGTTCGTCTGGTTTTCTTTCAGCCGGCAGTGGTTTTGCTGGATCAGGTGCTGTGTGGCGCCGATACACTTTGGGTGAACAATGTTCCATACCATGCAGGGTTTACGATCGGGCAGGAAGTTATTGAAGGCGGTGCGGCAAATGGTTGTGACAGCATTATTCAGATTCAACTCACTGCCGGCCTTGCCCCGCAAGTTGACATCGTTGATACACTTTGTCCGGGTGCATTTATAACTGTGAACGGCCGGCGCTATGACCAGGATAATCCTTCGGGCTTCGAAATATTTCCCGGTGCAACGGCTCTTGGCTGCGACTCGGTGTTGCACATTGATCTTTTTTTTAGCGATCACACCTTATCGTTGGGAGAGGACTTGACAATTGAGTCCGGAGACACGGTTTGCATTGCACCGGCGTTAAATTTTATTCCATCGTCGCTGGTATGGTCCACTCCCCTACCCTGCAATACGCTGGATTGCTTTCCGGTTTGTCAGCCGTTTAATTCCAGCACCAATCTGGGCCTTATGGCAATCGACTCGGCTGGCTGTGTGTTCGACGATAATCTTGTAATAACTGTTGTAAAAGCGACGCCGATATATGCCCCAACGGTTTTCAGTCCCAATGCCGGTTTCCCAAACAACCGGTTTTTTATAAGTGCCAAGGATGGGATTACGGTTTTCAAAACGTTCCAAATTACGAATCGTTGGGGTGAACTTGTTTTCAGACAAGAAAACCTGATGCCGGATAACCCCGCTCAGGGCTGGGATGGAATCTGGAACGGGAAGCAGGCGCCTCCGGGGGTATACGTTTTTTGGACCGAAGCCACCTGGGCTGATGGAACCAGCGAAGTTTTCAGTGGATCTTTTATGCTTTTCAGATAGTATGGCGGTTTAAAAAAAAGGCTGTCTCATAAGTACTTCTAAGTATTCACCCGCCGTAGATTATTACTTAAACACATAGGCTCATAGAACACAGAGAAATATTCTTTGTGTTCTATGAGCCTATGTGTTTAAAAATTGGGAAGATATCTTTTGTACACTAACTTATGAGACAACCTCTTTTTTTAAACCCGGGGTGCCTTCATGCCCACAGTGTTAATTATTATCTTCATCCGGTTGAACTTCCTCTTCAATGGTTATGCTCGTGGGACCGGCAATGATTTTAAATTCGGTCCGGCGATTAAACCGATGCTCTTCATCCGGGCATTCGACGCCGTTTTTACAACGGTTGAGAATGAACTTTTCACCATTTCCTACGGCTACGATCCGGTCTGCTACAATGCCTTTTGCTACCATCCAGGCTTTGGCGCTATCGGCCCGGCGCTGGGATAGTTTTTCGTTATAGTCATCCCGACCCTGTGCATCGGTATGCGAGGAAAGTTCGATTTTCATATCCGGGTACTGATTCATCAGATTTACAAGGAACTGGAGATCTTTTTCTGCATCCGGAAGGATATCTGCCTTGTCAAAATCATAATAAATACTGCTCAACCGGATCGGCTCATCGCGTTTAACGACACGTGGTTTGGGCGCTCGTTTTAGGCGCAGGGTCATTTTCTTTTCTACCGTTGTAGTTTTCTTGACGCCGGTAGTATTAAACGTCAGGGTATCCGGCTGATATCCTTCCCGTTCGGCAATAACCATGTACGACTTGTCGGGCAGGAGGGTAAAACCAAAGTCATTGGCCGATGAATTTGTTTTTGAATCGACATTCAACGGGTCACGGTCGGTGACATCAATGATCTGAACGGTACAGCCGGTGAGCGGCGGGTTGGTTTTTTCACCTTTGCGCCGCACTCTGAAGGTAGTTGCCATCAATTCAACTTTGATGCGTTCAATTTCCCAGTTATAAATATCGTCGCAACAAGTTTTGCTCTTCAGGTTGTTTGGCCCGGGCCGGTTACTGACCAGGAATCCGGACATGCCGTCTGCGCTCCGGGTGTAATATTGGTCGTCGAGGCTGGTGTTGATGCCTGCCGGAAGCGGTTGTGCTTTGCTCCAAACCGATCCGTTCCACTGACTCTGGAAGACATCCAGGCCACCGATTGACGGGTGCCCGTTGCTGCTGAAGTATAACTTGCCATCCTGGTAAAACGGGCTGGCTTCCTCTCCGGGGGTATTGATCACTTCTCCCAGATTTACCGGCAAACCAAATACCCCGTCGGATTTTTTTGGCGCGTAGTAGATATCAAATCCGCCTTTGCCGCCGGGCAGGTTGGCAACAAAAAACAAGACTTTTTCACCAAAAAGCTCGCCCTCACAGGGATGTTTTGCAATGTAATCGCCATTTACCCCGGCGACTTCATTTGCGGCGCCCCAACCGTCCGCTCCTTTCCGGGCAAAGAAAATTTTGCTTTCTTTTACATAATTATTTTCCATTTGGACACGCGTGAAATACATCGTCGCGCCATCCGGAGTTATGCTCACGTTGCCCTGGTGCCAGTCTTCCCGGTTGATTTGCGTGCCCAGCGGAACAGGTTCACCAA
The DNA here is from genome assembly GCA_016716135.1 of Lewinellaceae bacterium. Classification (GTDB taxonomy): domain Bacteria; phylum Bacteroidota; class Bacteroidia; order Chitinophagales; family Saprospiraceae; genus M3007. The sequence continues at coordinate 310,988 of JADJWX010000010.1, forward strand.
ATTCGGCTGACTGCCCTCCGGCTGGTGTTGCCGTGTAGATTTTGGAAAACCAATCGCCCTCTTTTCCATCCAGCACAATCACTTCTTTGGATGCCAGGGAGGAAAAATATAGTTCGCCACCGCTGTAAGAGGGCGATGCTTCCGTTTGCGGGCTATTGGTTTTTTTGCCAAGGTTGTTCACCATCAGGTTTTCAGGCTGTTTGGCTTTCCTGCCGAGTTTGCAACCTTCAATTTCATTTTTGCTGGCAGCAATTCTTTCGGGATCAGCGCCTTCGGCAATGTACAAATTGAACATATCCTCCGCGTCGGCGTACTTCCCGTTATGCTTAAGCGTCATCGCATACCAATATTTCAACTCGGTAAACTCATTTTTACGGTCGCGCACCACAATTCTGCCGAGGAGGCGCTCTGCCCGGTTGTAGTCGCGCAACTCATAGTTGAGCATGGCAATTTTGACGTTATGCGAGCGATCTTTGGTTTCTTTATATAGGTCTTCATAATACTCCAAGGCCGCGTAGGGGTTGCCGGTATCTTCAGCCTCTTTGGCTGATTTGAGCATGGCATCCGGCGTAGAGCGGTTTAGCGGTTGTGCAATCAGGTCAGCCCCGGAAATCAGCAATGCCCCCAGTAAAAATTTGATACAGGTTTTCATATTTATAAAATTGAAGCGGAGCGCTGCCAGGGTTAATCCCGGCTTCGCACCGCTGTAGGTTCTTGAATCTAGCTTAAAAACGCGGGCAAAGCACTTTGGGCTTTACCACGGCAGGTTTGTAAATCTTAATGATATAGTTTGCTGCAATTTCAAATCCGCCGCGATAATTGCTCGCCGTGCGCAAACTGGACGTGTTGATATCATAGGCAAGGCCAACAGTCAGGTTTTTCACTTTCATACCGACCAATACGTTGATGGCGTCGCTCAGCCGGTAACCGAGGCCCATATTCAGGGTAATGTCTTTTTCTTCATTGAACAGGTAGCCTGCCAGACCTTGGACCATGATTTCGTCATTGCCTTCCATGGTTTGAAAAATAAAACTGGGGCTCAGGCTCCATTTATCGGTCAATTCCATGTTAAACTGGCCGTGCGCGGTGGCACGGCGGGGTATTTTAGAGACGCCCTGCTGCGGAGTGCCTGTGCCACCCCCGCTGCTGCCGGTACTGATCAGGGAGTAATTGGGTTTAAACATATGGTACATGGAAAACCCGATGTTAAAATCCATCGTTTTGTTCAGGCGGGAAGAAAATACTATACCCAGGTCGATATCCGTATATTTTGCATTGCCCAGAATGCGGTTAAAATCAGCGCTATTGCCCTGCGTATAGGTACCATCGGTATTAAACCCGTCGGCAAACTGAAGGGCGTTTTCATCTACTTTGCGTTGTTCGCCACCGTAATGGCCACCAATGGAAAGTACGGAATTCCCTTTTTTATCCAGTCCAAGATGGTACACTGCGCCGAGTTTACCGGCACTGTGCGTAAGGCCTCCTGTACCAACTTTATCCTGGTATGCCATAAAGCCTACCCCGACCCAGTCGCGTTTGCGAAAGCCCTGAATAATGGGCGCATCTATCCATACACTGGGAGTGCTATACGGCCTGGTCTTCGGGTTGTTGATGACGCTCGACCACTGACTGCGGTAAATACCGCCGATGCGTGCCGTACCCTCAAACTTGCCGGTCAGCGCCGGGTTGAGGGTCATTGGCGACATATAATATTGGGTAAAGTGGATATCCTGTGCCCGCAGAGCGCTTCCAAGGAACAAGACGAATAATAGGAAGAGTAGTTTTTTGCTGCGCATAAATTATCGTTTTGGTAAAACCGGATTAAGGTTGTTAACTGCCGCGAAAAATAGAGTAAAATTGGCAAACGCGTCCAACACGGCCCGGTTGATTTTGTTAAAAAAGGCTTTTTGGAAAGTCAAGGTCATTTCAAAGCCCGGCAAATCCCAGCGACGTCCTGTTCCTGCATACAGCGAAAATGGCCTTTGGGGCATGTGGCATAGCCGATTTTAGAGCAGGGCCTGCATTTTAGTCCCTCAACTTGCATGCTTACATTTTGATTCTGACCTTCCGGATAGAATGGATACATGCCAAATTCGGGTATGGTGTTGCCCCAAATGGAGACAATTTCCTTGCGGAATGCGGCTGCGATATGCATGAGGCCCGAATCGTGTGTGAGCACTTTGTAAGCCTGCCGAACTACGGACGCAGACTGGTGCAAAGATAATTTTCCACAGTAATTGAAAACATGCGCGCCGGCCTGCATGGCAACTTGCAGGCCGGTTTCCTGCTCGGCCTGCCCGCCAAGCAAAACCACCGGCATCGGTAAATTCCGGCAAACGGCTGCAATTTTTTCCGGCGGGAGCCGCTTGGTGGCATGATTGGCGCCAATGTTGAACACAAGGTACCGGCCTGGTTTGAGCCGGGCATCGAGGTCGCCGGGAACTACTTCCTCTCGCCCCGGAATAAAATAGTCCAGGCCCTTCCCGTCATAACGGACTCCAAGATGGCGGACAGTTTGCATATACCGGTCTACAATGTGGATATCCGGGAGGCGGTTTATGCCCAACCGGACAAGCAGCCATTTCTCAAGGTTCAACTTGTCGAATGCTTTGGACGGGCGACGCAAGGTCCATTTGACCCGGGCACTGCGCAGGTTGTGGTGCAAGTCAATAATCCAGTCAAATTTTTCCCGACGGAGCTCCGGCATTATCTGAGCCAGACTTTTTTCAAACGTATGAATACGATCCAGGTATGGGTTTGCTGAAAGGACTTGTGCAAATTTTTCCTTGGTCAGGTAATGCAGTTCTGCACCTAATTGTTGCTTCAGGCACCGGACAACGGGGGTTGTCAAAACAATGTCGCCAATGGAACTGAAGCGAAGGAGCAGGATTTTCATAATGTGCGTGCGATTCAGCAAAAACTGGTTTTCCGAGCCGCAGGATGCGGTTATTTGTTGGAAAACACCATGTATTCCCAGGGCTTCAGGTTGAGCGTAATTTCCCGGGTGAGTTGCAGGGTGCTCCGGCCAAAAACATTGGCATACGGCCCAATGGCATCGGAGCCGGGCCGCAGGGTTACTGTAGTGCGTTCCTTACTCAGGTTCAGAATGACCACCACCCTGTCCCCGTTTTTCTCCCGGGTAAACGCATAAACTTTGTCATCGGCGTCTGTGGGTATTTTTTGCAGCCGCCCACCGGCTTTGCCGGCCCATAAGGCCTGGTTAAAATGGTGCAGGGTACACAATCGGGAAAAGAAATTTTGTTTAGCCATTCCCTTCCATTTAATGGGCGATTTTTCAAAAAAATCAAGCCGCTGGGAAAGGCCGTCCTCCTGGCCGTTGTATATCATCGGAATGCCCTGCCAGGTAAATGCCAGGACGTTGAATGCATCGGCTGCCGGGCCGTAGAGCTCGGTTTCGGTACCATTCCAGGTGTTTTCATCGTGGTTTTGAGTGAAATACAACTGAAAGTAATCCGGCGGGTACAAGTCATCCAAATAAGACAAAAGCGTATCCAGCGATTTCGCCGTTTGGTTGCCAGCGGCAATATCTTTCGTGATGTCTTTCCATTTCCAACCGTAGTTGGCGTTAAAGCAGGCCTTAAACTGCTCAGGCTCGTTTTCCCATTCTGCAAGCATAAACACCGGTTTAACGGAATCCAGCGCCGGGCGAGCTTCCTCCCAAAAATCCGTTGGGACCAGGCCGGCCATGTCTACCCGGTAGCCATCAATATCGCACTCCCGTATCCAGTATTGCATGGCCTTGATCATGGCTTTCCGAAGGTCGGGATTGTCATAGTCCAGGTCGCACACATCGCTCCAGTCTTCAATCGGTTCGCCTTTTTCATTCAGCGGTACGGTAAAATCGCCGTTGTATCGGGTATAATATTCCGGGTGTTTATTTTTCCAAACGGCATCCCATGAGGTGTGGTTTGGAACCCAATCAAGGATAACTTTAATATCCAGGCGATGTGCTGCCGCCACCAGGTTTTTAAAGGATGCCGTTGTACCATAATCGGGGTTTACCGCAAAATAATCGCGCACCGAATACGGGCTTCCCAGACTTCCTTTTCGCCGGTCTTTGCCGATGGGGTGAATGGGCATAAGCCAAAGAATATCAATTCCAAGGTCTTTTAGCCTGGGCAATTGCGCCTCCACGCCGGCAAAATTTCCTGCTGGGGAGAACTGCCGGACATTGCATTCGTACAGGACGCCCTGTGCTGCCCAGTCAGGCTCAGCGAAAGTTTCGGTTGTTGGCTTTTGGGGAGGGTTATTTGTCGTAGACACTGAGGAATTGGATTCATTTTGGCAACCTGCAAAAAGGATGCAGAGCAAAAAAAGTACGTGTATTTTATTCACCGGTATTTGCATAATTTTTTCAGCAAGCATCTGAATGATCGGGCCAATAAGCACTAAGTCGCTACTGGGAATTGGGAAGAATGGTCTATGTCTAATGCTCCGTTGGCAAAGAGCCCGAACCAACAACCCGGATCTGGATACCTGTGACATTCAGACTGGTATTCCCTTTCCAGATCATTACAAAGCCCTTGTCGGTTACTGCCCAGGTATTGTTTATGTAGGGGTCTTTGCAGGAAAGATAAAGTTCATTTTTTTGCACATCCCAATTCCATTTGCCCGAATCTACTGCTTTGCCGCCGATCAATATATCGAAGGTTTGGTCTTCCCGGAATTTTAACCACTTTTTCTGATAGTTTTCGTGGACGGTTGTATCACTGGGTTGGTATGCCATGTTTAAATGCCAGTAGCCGGTGCTAAGGTAAGCCCGATGGCTGGCTGTGGCAGGTGGCAGGTCGTCCACAGGGACATTCACCATGCGGGGTGGTTCTTTTACCTGGTAAATACCGGCAGAATCAGGGTGGTATTCATGAATTACCCGCGAGGCGTTCCAGCCGGAAGGGCCTTCGTTTGGATCCGGCTGCGCTGTACCTATGGGTGCCGGCTCTTCCGTTTTTTTTAAATTTTTACATGTTGCCCAACCTGTGATGGCGACAAAAATGGCTAGTAAAATGTTCAATTTCATAATCATCAGGATACTTCACGCAAGTTAAGTTGCGCCAGTAAAGTATTAAAATTCAGATTTTCAAATCCCGTGATGGTTAAGTGCGCTTTTGATAATATGGCTGGTTGACCAACACCGACAACCGTAAAACCACCAATCAAAGCTGCATCGACTCCGCGTACACTGTCGTCAAAAACGATGCACTCCTCTGGTTTTAAATGCAATGCTGCTGCTGCAAGTAAAAAACATTGAGGATCCGGTTTGGGTTTTTTAATGGCATTCCCGTCCAGCACAACATCAAAAAAAGTATCAATATTAGTGGATTGAAGCACAACGCGCGCATTTCTGGAAAGGGAAGACAACGCGGTTTTTATGCCGGTTTCCCGCAATTGTCGTAAAAAAAGGAGGACGCCGGGCAGAACTTCGCCCGGTTTCATGGTAGCGATTAAATCCTGGTACCAATTATTTTTCACATCCGCCCAATGCAATTTTTCTGCCTCCGGAACATAAATATTGCCCCATTCCAGGACCTTTTCCAAACTTGCCAACCGCCCTATATCCTTCAGGTGAATACTTTTTGATTCCGGAAAATCAAAACCCATTTGATTCGCAAGCCGGCGCCATGCCAGGTAGTGATATTTTCTGGTATCCACGATCACGCCATCCAGGTTAAAAATGCAGGCTTTGAAATGTTGCATTATTTCCATTGATATTTTCCTTAATCCGGCTGCGAAGTTATTGTAAATTTGATGGAAAGCAGGTAGCAAAAAAGCGCCGGCAGGTTGGTAAACCTGCCGGCGCTTCAATTGTCTACGGATTTTAATCCGGAGGGATTAGCGTCCAATTATCAGTTTACGAACACCAGATTCTGTGCCGGCATGGAAGTGCACCATGTATACCCCATCGGGCAGGTTTGTGCAATCCAACCTTACGACATATTGACGATCAATTTGTTGACGCGACAACACCCGGCCGGTAATATCGACCACGCTGATTTCAAATGATGCATCCGGCATGTCGGCAAAATAGATTTGCGCAACACCGCTGGTCGGATTAGGTCGGATCGATACCCCACTTAACCAGGCAGGTTCCGCAGTGCCGCTGGTATTACCCACCACAATACCTTCCAGATTGGTCAGTTTGCAGCCCGAAGCATCTACAATTTCAACAAAATAGGTACCAGCGACCAATCCTTCCAGGTCTTCGGTATCGCCAACTATTTCTCCTGATTCATTTGTCCAAATGAAGATCAGCGGCTGGTTGCCTCCTGAAACGTCGAGATTGATTGATCCAACGCCCTGGTCGTTTACATCAGGCTGCACCGTTGTGCCGTTCAAAACAATGGGCTCCGGAATAGCCACGCTAAAATCGCAGGAGCCGACATTGCCATTGGCGTCTGTAAAGGTGTATAACTGTTTCGTTTCACCTACCGGGAACGATGCCCCGCTGGGCAGGCCCTCTTCCAGATTCCAGGTACCGCCATTTATCAGGCAATTATCCTGCGCCACAGGCGCATCATAAGTCACCGTATTTTCATTCCAGCAAGCTACAATATCTGCTGGGCAGGTGACTGTCGGAGGCAAATTGTCTTCAATTGTGACTACCACTGTTGTATTGGATGTGTTTCCTGCCTCATCGCTGGCTGTAATGGTGACAACCTGTTCGCCCAGATTGGAACAATCAAACGCCGATGGTGAAATTTCCACCAGCGCAGATGTACAATTGTCCGTTACGGTAGCATTTAATGATTCCAGGGTAATGGTAACGGAGCCACTGGCATTCAATGCCAAACTGGTGTTTTCGGCTTCAATTTGCGGCGCCACATTATCGACATCCAATACTTCATATGCTTCTGTAAAAACGCAGCCATTCACATCGGTAACGGTAGCGGTATAAGTGCCGGCAGCCAGATTCTCAATAAGTTCAGCAGATCCGCCATTATTCCAGGCGTAGGTGTAGGGTGCAGTACCATTACTCAGGGCCAGCATTACCGAGCCATCAGTACTGCCCGGGCAACTGGCGTGCACAATTGTCGGTTCTGCACTGATCGCACAGTTGAAAGCATTAACAACCACTGTTTGTTCATCAGTACAATTGTTGACATCCGTAACAATTACGGTATATGCACCCGGGGCCAGATTTTCAATGCCCTGGGTCGTTTCGCCAGTACTCCAGGCATACGTGTAACCCATTGAACCGCCCATCGGATTGGCGGTGGCAGTGCCGTTGTTAGCGCCGGCGGCAGTTTCACTGGTGGCAACGGCATTCGCTTCGAGTACATCAGGTTGCGAAATCGTAACCTCCAGAACAGACGCACAATTGGTATTGTCGATCACCTCGACAGTGTAGGTGCCGGGAGCCAGATTTGCTACCTCCGAAGTTGTGGCGCCATTGTTCCAGGTATAGGTTACCGGATCATTCGCCCCGGTAAGCGCTACGGTCGCAGTGCCGTCGTTTGCGCCATTACAAGTAACGTTTGTATTGGAAACTGAGGCCGACATGGCGCAGTTGAACGCATTAACGACTGCCGATTGCACCGCCGTACATCCGTTTGCATCGGTGACTGTAGCAGTATAGGTACCGGGCGCAAGGCCAGTTAAGGTTTGTTCCGTCTCACCAGTGCTCCACAAATACGTATATCCGGCAGTACCCCCATTTGGTCCGGCCGTTGCGGTGCCGTCGTTTGCGCCTTGAGCTGTTTCCGCAGTTGCGGTCACATTGGGCGCCAAAACAGCCGGTTCGGTTATTACAACGGTAGCGGAAGCAGAGCAGTTTTCACCATCCGTAACGACCACCGTGTACGTGCCTGCTGCAAGGCCGGTGGCCTCAGCAGTAGTTGCGCCGGTGTTCCATTCGTAGGTGTACGTTGCATTCCCGCCCCCACCGGCTGCAGAGGCAATTCCATCAGCCAGGCCATTGCAGGAAACGTTGGCGTTATTGTTAATATCGGCAGTTACTGCCAAACTTTGGGCAACAGCCGTCGAAGCTATTGCCGTACAGCCATTTCCACCATCGGTAACCATAAGCGAATAGGTGCCGACGGCATCAACCGTTGGCGACGCGGTTTCGGCTCCCGACAGAATATTGCCGTCGGCAGTCGTCCACAAATAGGAAATTGCAGGTCCCTGTGCGGAGGCCGTGCCATCCAAAACCAATTGCGTTGTATTACAATTTAAATTCCCGGGAGTTTCAGCACTGGCAGCCGGAGGGGTAGTGTTTTGGTCTACCATCGTAGATGCCGTGCTTGTGCAACCATTGTCCGGATTAGTGACGATCAAATCGTAAGCACCTGTTTCAGAAACACTTGGAGTCGGAATATTGCTTGAAAAACCATTAGGGCCAGTCCAGGCGAATTCAGCCGTTTGCAGGGTTGAAGTGCCATTTAGTTCGATGGCAGTCGCTGTGCAGGTTAATGTCCCCCCTGAGGCAGTAGCGCCCGGCGGAGTGGTATTCGTGGCAACATCCGCTGTAGCTGAATTTGTGCAGCCTGTTGTTGAATCTGTAACGATCAACACATACTCGCCGGATTCTACAACGGAAGGATTTTGGAGAGAGGATGTGTAGCCATTGGGCCCCGACCATGCAAATCCGGGATTGCCGGCATTTGTCGTTGCCTCCAATTCTACCTGCGATATCACACAGGTTAGTGCGCCACCGGTTACCGTGGCAGATGGCGGCACCGTATTGCCGGTGACCGCGGTTGTGTCTGCTTTTGTGCAACCATTCGTCGTATTGGTTACTACCAGGACATATTCGCCTGTGCCATCCACCGTAGGTGTGTAGGTGTCGCCACCGGAAACAATGTTGCCTCCGTTGATGGCCTGCCAGGCTATGTTGATATTGGCTCCTGTTGCACCGCTACCGCTAAGAACGGCAGTACTTTGCGCACAGGTAATTGCCATGGCCGGTCCTGCTTCTGCTTCCGGAGGGTCGACGGTGCTGGACACTGTAATTGTGGCAAAACCAGAGCAATAGGTATCAACGTCAGTAACTTGTGCGGTATAACTTCCCGCAGCATTTACCGTAGGCATATTTGTTGTTCCACCGGAAACAATATTGCCACCATTTGAAGCATACCATTCAAAATTGTAGTACCCGCTAAAGCCTCCCGTAGCCGATGCATTTAATTGAATGGATTGCGAGGTACAACTAATCGTACCCGGCGGATCAATACTGACAGACGGATAAGCAGGCGGAGCCAACGTGGTCACAAGAGTTTTGGTGCAACCACTGGCATCCGTTACAGTGCAAGTATATGTTCCCTGTGTAAGTGGCGAGGCTTCCTCCCCAATCATCCCGTTGTTCCAGTGGTAACTAAGGTTGGACCACCCTCCGGAGCCTTCAACCGTGATACTTCCGAATATGCCGCTACACCCGACAGGCGTAGTTCCGGCTAACGCCAGGTCCAATGGTGCAGGCGGGTCCTCTACCATAATCGGGCCTGTTTCGCCCAACCAGCCCTGCGCATTTGTGATAGTACATGAATACATGCCTGCAGGTATATTATTCAAATCCTGGGTGGTAGCCCCGTTCGACCATGTATAGGTATACGGCGCCGTACCGCCCGATACTGAAATGTTGATCGCCCCGGTACTACTCCCATAACACCTGGTATTGGTAACGCCATCGACATTCGCGGTCACTTCCAAGGGCGGGCAAAGTGCCGAGCGGGCAGCCCACAAGCCGGCAGCGCCTTGTTGGCCAACTTCGTACACCTTTTTATCTGCCGGGCAAATCATAAAAATTGTCGGATAATAAGAGACCTGATACAAACCCATAATGCCGGGATAATCGGCGATTGGGTATGGCGTTCCCGCAGTCCAATCACCAACCGTACCGCCCACACAACCGGGATCATTCCAAATACAGGGTATTGAAGTACTGGCATCCCCTTCAATACTGATAACATAGGCTTCGTTGGTCCCCGGGGGGCCGTACTGGTCCCAAATGTCTTTCAAGGCATGGGTGTTATGATAATTCCAGCATGGAACACACCAAGTAGCAAATACATCCAGATATACCGTCTTCCCCTGGTCAAGCAAACTGTACAGGGAAATTACATTGCCATCAATGTCGGTAACGGTAAAATTAGGTGCTGTGCTACCGTTGGGAATTTGGGCAAATGCAGCAAAATGCCCAACCCAACAGAAGGCAAAGAATAGTAGGATTCTTCTCATAAGTTAGCGAATAATTTAGGTGCACAAAAATTAAAGCGGAAATATAGGAGTTTTAACAGATGCAATACACAATCGCGCCAATTAATTACTGCCCTGTCGCCTGTCTTGCAAGGTTAAATTCCTGAAAAATAACAAGTGGAAGTGAATAATTTGCTTAAACAGCGAAATTTTGCTAATCGCGCACTTCAGCCTTCCCGGCCCTGATTAATTTTATAGGCGCACACCGAATTCCGGTTTCCCGTTATCAATAGAAACAAATCCGTATTGCCGGTAGAAATCATGCGCAGACTAAATGGCGTGCTGCCCGCCAGGGGGAATCCCGGATAAATGGTGCCTTGTGCACCGTTGAGTAAAAACAATTGGCGTTTTTCCAGATTTAGTGCGCCCAGTTTGGCACAACAACCGGCATAAAACAATGTATCGGCAATGACCGGCAAGGTCAGTGCATTTTTTTGTTCGAAACGCTGATCATCATAACCCTGAAAAACAACCTCATTTCCCGACAACGTCGCATAATCTTTTCGGGCATCGCCAAATAATTGCTCAAATACCATACTTGAACGGTTTACTGCGTTGCCATTGCCAAGATTTAAGGTGAATGTTTGACCACTAAGACTGCAAACGTATGCTCGTCCATCCGCGCCGGTGCACACAATTCTTGGCGCTGCCGTACCGGAATCAAACTGTGGCGGATTGGCCGAAAAATTGCCCTCAAAATGCTTCGCAGGAAAGTGCTCGGAGCCATTTCGATTAAATACCGACAGCTGCCCGCTCAAACTTAACACCGCCAGGTAATCTTTGGTGCCGTGTTTGAAATGAATCAACGGGTGCCTGACCCTGCCCACCCCGGCTTTGGGATTCCAACCCGGAAGCGGTCTTCCAAATTGATCAAAACCATACAGGTTCCCGTTCTGGCAGGCAAGAAAAAATGCGTAGCGTTGATCGCCATCAAAGTCAATGAGCGTAAGTCCGTTGATCGCCGGCGACTGAAGCCGGAGCGGGTAGCCGGTGAGTGGCTGACCTTCGTCATCTAAAATCCAAATTGCATCTGCCGTGTTGAGCAAATAACAATTCGTGCCATTTTTGTAATAATCTATGCCCAAAATTGCCGATTGGACCGGCCAGCCAAGTTGTTTTCGCCAGAGCACGGTACCGTTGGCATTCAGCCGGTACAATTGGAACTGATCATCCTGAATCAGGATCGCCAGGCCGTTTTCCGCATTCGCATCCGCCACCAGATATGGCGGTGTGATCGCGTCCCCCGCAAGTGGCGTCTTCCACAAAATTCCGGCATGCGATGCTGTTTCCCTCGGAATGGCATGTGCTACTTTGCTGTAAAACAAGTCGTTGTTTTCAATATTGACATCCAGCCCATATAAGCCGCTTGCGGCCAGAATGGCAATATCTTCCCGATTCGCGGTTATCCATTCCGGCCGTAATAATTGCCGTAAAAGTTGTGGCAGGAATGTTGCATTGAAGTAAAACAATCCGCTGCCCTTCGCCGCAATTTGCTGGTTCAGGAGTAAAAAGTCCGGTGCGCTGCTTAACGTTTGGTTTACAATGTATTTGTCGATCACCAACTCAAGGGCCGACGAACTGGCGGCAAAAACCATGTAGTTTTGAATTTGTGCGCAAACTGGATTCGCAAATTTTCCCTGTTGAGCGCCAGGAAAATGCTCCAAGATGGACTGGCTGAGGAATTGGCGGATCTCGTAAGTTTGGTAATCATATTTTTTCAACGCGCCGGTTTGCGCGCCGTACGCATCGAGGCACCGGTTGGCAAGCGTGATATCCTGAACGGAAAAAACAAGGAATTGATCGTCCTGCATTTCCGGCGAAAATGGTTCGCTCACCACATAAGCAAACTCATCGCCCGCCCACGGAAGGATGTATTTCTGAAAATCAACGTCAGCCTCAGGTTGCCCGGAAGTAAAAAACTGACCGAATGCCGGATTGTTTTTGAAAGCCATCCAGATCGCTAAAGTCGTATTGTCGGGTAAGATTGTGGCCAGGCCTTCGGATTTCCAACGGCCGCTGTCCAAACCTGTCAACGGCTTATTTATCCTTCCCTGAAGGTTCCACTTTTGCCCCTTGCGGTATAGCGTAAGACAATTTGAATTTGCCGAAAGCCAGTGAGGCAATCCCTGCCAATAAGTTTTAAAAAAAGATTTAGCGCGCTCGGCAAGTACAGCGGAGCGGATACTTATTTGCAAATCGGCTTCCGGCGTATTGGCGTTTTTCAACCACCAGGGATCGCGGTCGTCCAACTGGAGCAAGGCGTCTTCAACCAGGTAAGAAAATCGCGAAACCAGCAGCAAGTTGCGTTTGGCCGCCACAACCAGCATCCCGGAATCCGGAAACTGGACGGAGTAAACCGTATGGCCCTTGAATTTCGAATCATAAATGCGATTTGCCGGATCAAAATATGCCCTAAGCCCATCCGGATCAACTTTTTGCTCCAGATCAATAAGTAATAGCGGGTGCAAACTATCCGCCGCCTGAAAGCTGAAGGCTGCTGCCAGTGCAGGTGTTTGCGTTTTCCCCGGTGGTAGTTTTTCCCCCTGAAACAGGCGTTGGGTTCGGGCAACATCCCGACGTAATACCCGGGTAAGACTGAGCCGGCCGGCCCATTCCGGCAGGTCAGCCCCTGGCTTGAGGAATTCAGCATTCCGGGCTGTCAGTACCAGGGCAGTTTGCGGAGGGATGCCTTCCAGTATATGATAAGTGCCGCGCAACCAGATCAGCAAACAAAAAACAAGGCCTGAAATGCTTAAAACAACTGCCGGGATGCGCCATTTTTTTAACCTGGAAAATTTATTCATCGGAGTATTCGGGAAAAGGATGTTTATGCTGAATTTGCCGGTTGTTTCACTTCGGGTCATCCCGAAGCATCGCTTTTAAATAAAGCCCAACCGGTTGAGCGGTTTTAAAATTGCAAAGCCAAATTACTTCGACTCGCTTTAAAAACAAGTCTTTTGCAGACCAACCAGAAAAATATGAATCATTCACGCTTGCATACAATCTTTTTTCAATGGACCGCAGCCCTGGGCGCATCGGCGGTGATTATCGGTGCTTTCGGAGCGCATGGGTTAAAACCACATTTATCCCCCTATCAGTTGGAGATTTTTGAAAAAGGTGTGCAATACCAATTTGTACATGCACTAGCCCTATTTGGAACTGCATTGCTCATGAGCCGGAATACACCCAATAAATTGCTGCGCTGGAGTGCAAATTATTTCGTTGTGGGCATCTTTTTGTTTTCCGGCTCCCTGTACCTGCTGGCCTGCCGTGATTTGATTCCGATTTCCGTAGCCTGGGTCGGGCCGGTCACTCCTTTGGGCGGGCTTTGTTTTCTCGGTGGCTGGATAACGCTATTGCTGGCGGCTAAACAATTACAGGTAGAATCAACCTGAAAAAAAATTGCGAAGACAAGTCAGCAGACCTGCCTTCGCAATTCTTGAGAATACCTTAATCCGGATTCTGTTTTTGCCTATTTCAAGACAGAAAGTTTACGCACGGCCTGACCCTCCCGGGTTTGCAACATGACCATGTACAAACCGTTGCGCAGGTCGGTCACGGGGAGTTCAATCCTGTTATCGCCATTTTGAAAATGTACATTGGAGCGATTCAATATCTCCTGTCCGGTTGTTGTAAATACCCGGATGTTGGCGTCGAATGCTTCCTCCGCTTGCACGAAAAGATTGGCGTTTTCGCCATTCCGAACCGGGTTGGGGGCAATCTGCCAGGCGGTGAGACCTTCAATGTCCCGGACTGCCGAAGTCCCGGTTGTTTTCAATGTACGCTGCCGTACGGCGGCGCAAGTGACATACTCGTTGATCGGGCGAACGCGCCAATAATAGGTCCTGTTTGGCAGCAGCGTGGTAACCAATTTGGAATTGGTGTTCACCATGAAACTCTGCGCAAAAGGGGTGGCATAGGTGCTCACCAGGTCAAACTCAAGCAAATACCACGTAGCCTCCGGCAAATCTTGCCATTCTACCAATACCTCGTCATAATAAGGGACAGTAGCGCCGGCAGCCGGAGAAACAAGCAGGTTGGTTGGTGTATTGATTTCGAGTGCCGGCGGTGTGTAATTATTGTCCAGGTAATTGCGCGCGGAGGAGTTAAGATCTGCCACCATGACGTTTTTCTGCTGAGTGGTAAACACGTAAGCGCTGCAATTATTAAAATAACTCATCATGTTGTTCTCCATGGGTACTACATCAACATTGCTGGGGTCTTTAGCGCCGCCATCATAATTACAGTCGTCATTATCAAAGAGACCAAAGTTGTAATCGGGCGGCGTGTCACAAATCTTATCTGCTGCTGTACTGCAATTCGATCCGCTCATACGCTCAGTTGGAACCCCGCCCGGAGATATTGATGGAGCAATAGGCCAGGTGGGGTCGGTCGAATCGAAGGGGTTGCTTTCCCAGCCCAAAAAAGTATGGGCCAGGCTAAAAAAGTGGCCAACTTCGTGTGGCAACGTGCTGTTGGAGCTTGCACCGCTGATTTGGTCTTTGCGGCTCACAACCCAATCCCTTGGAATATTGTAGTACGCCAGCGTAATACCAGGACTATTATTGCTCGAAACGGCTTCGTCCACAATGTAGACATTCAGGGCGTTCGGATGCCGATTGGATTGCATGGTAAACCAACTGTCCTGGTTACTGTAAACATTTGTAGCGTTGATGGAATAGTTGAAAATAGTATTTTGCGTGGGGTGTGCGCGGAGGTAAAAACGGATGTCTGCTGTAGAAAACGCTTCATTGAGCGCACACAACTGGTCCAGCACCAAGCGTTCTTTAACTTTTCCCTCCCCATTCGCATCACCAACCAGGTGAAAATAAACAGGGACATATTGAACAGCGCCCCGGTCTGTAACACCGCCGGCATTTGCGGTTTCAATATTGGCCAACAGGCGGTGCTCGTACAAGCGTTGGTCTTCAGTGCTGTTTCCGCAAACGCCTAGCACTTGCTGGGCGTATAGTCCGGTGGCAAACAAGGAGCCTACAGCAAGCAATAACATTAATTTTTTCATACCTTTTTAGAAAGCTAAATTTGGATTCGTCTAAGTAAACACGAAGTAAGTGCACAAAGTTAAGCAACAGCCGATTCCAAGTCTTGTCCGGGAGTGACATTTCTCGTTTCCAAATGAAATTATGCCGGAACTTCAAGGCTAAAAAACGGGGTGTTTCGCTAAAACAAAAAAGTGACCACCCAAGAAACTTTATCCTGAATGTCGGCGTTATATTGCCGATAATTTTGCGAGACTTAATTTTAAAGTAACGATTCCAAAGATTATTCCATTTACTTTTGCAAAGCAAACCCGAAATATGTGTCTTAATCGCCCAAATTTCCAATTCAATTTTGCAGAATTAAATTCTGTTGCCATGACTATTAAAAAGAGAACCCGTGCCTGTTTCGGCATCGCCATACTGTTTCTTTTCTTATCGCAGTTCACATCTGCTCAGGAACGTAGTTACCCGCAAACTATATTTGAACATTTGACCAAAGAAGAGGGCGGAAAATTCACCTTGCAAACGGACTTGACCAGTATCCTGGAAGACCGGAGAAAAGAGGAGTACACACCGGCGATCTTAATTGCCCCAACCGGAAAATCGTATGCCGTGAAAGTGCTTCCTAAAGGAAAATTCCGGCGGAGAAAGGCCGAGGTGCCCCCACTCAAAATTAAATTTCCCAAAAAGACGCTTCTGGCAGACGGTTTGGATACCCTGAATGAAATCAAGTTGATATTGCCTTGTTATGATTCCCGGGACGGCGACGAGCTTTTGGTCAAAGAATACCTGATTTACAAAATGTTTGAACATCTGACTCAAAATTGCGTCAAAGCGCGCTTGATTCAGGTCGAATTGCGCGATAGCCACGTGGAAAAAACACGCAAGGCGATGTTGGGTATTTTAGTGGAAGACAACGAGGAAACAGCCGCCCGCCTGAACGGTGTTGAAGTAGAACAATATGGTATGCCGATGGACAGCATGCAATTGCAACAGGCTGCCCTGGTGGCCATGTTTCAATACATGATCGGCAATACCGATTGGGATATTGCCATGCTTCGAAACGTTCGCCTGATCCGGCCCAGGCAGGCAGGTGGTGTTTTGATCATGCCCTATGATTTTGATTTTTCCGGGTTGGTAGGCGCGCCTTATGCCAGCCCTGCGTCGGAAAGCGGCCTGCAGACTGTTTTAGATCGCTTTCTGATGGCAAATGGTATTCCCAGAGAAGACTTGCGGCGCGCTGCCCAAACCCTGGCAGCTGCCAAAGATGATCTTTACGACATCTGTCATTCAAAGTATTTAACCCGGAGCACATCCAATAGTCTGAAAAGTTACCTGGATACATTCTTCGACAGCATTGACAAGAATTTTGATGTGCCTGTCCGCAAAAGCTTCATAGGGTCCAGGTAAACAGGTCTGCATCCGTAAAAACAAACTTTGTAAAATTGGCTGGGTGCACATTCGTATTTTTTTACCTTTGCGCCCACTTCGGAGGAGTGGCAGAGCTGGTTGATTGCACCGGTCTTGAAAACCGGCGTGCCCGAAAGGGTACCGGGGGTTCGAATCCCTCCTCCTCCGCTTCATCCGCCGTAGCATTTGTAACGGCGGATTTTTTATTTTAAGTAAATGGATTCCGGGTTTTGTCTTCGAAAAACCCGGAATTTTTTTATTATTTGCAGCCTCCTGTGCTTTCTTACCTTTGTTCTCATTCCGGCTCAAGATTCAACCGCAATTCATGAAAAACAGCTACACCACAATTTTGGCAGGCTTGCTTTTGCTTGCATTTAGCAGTCATGCGCTTGCCCAGCATTCCGTAGCCCGCCAATGGAATGAAGCATTGCTCGGCGCTATTCGCAAAGATCTGGCCCGCCCAACTGTTCATGCCCGCAATCTTTTTCATGTTTCCATGGCCATGTATGATGCCTGGGCGGCATACGATTCCATTGCAGAACCTTTCCTGCTCGGTAAGGCAGTGGGTACATTTTCCTGTGGTTTTAACGGGGTGCCTGCGCCTTCAAATCTCCAGGCTGCCCGTGAAGAAGCTATTTCATATGCAGCGTACCGGATACTCCGGTTCCGGTTCCAAAATTCCCCCAACGCCGCTACGACTCTACCGCAGTTCGATGCCCTAATGGCACAGCTTGGGTACAGCACCGCGTTTGTTTCGACAAATTATGCCTCCGGCACACCCGCCGCACTGGGGAATTACATCGCACAATGTGTGATAAACTTTGGACTTCAGGACGGCGCCAATGAGCAAAACGGCTATGCCAACCAGTTTTATCAGCCAGTAAATCCGCCCTTGGTTATAAAATTCCCGGGAAACCCGTCTATTATCGACCCGAACCGATGGCAACCGCTGACCCTTGACGTCTTTATCGACCAGAGTGGTAATGTCATTCCGTTCAACACACCGCCTTTCCTAAGCCCGGAATGGGGCAACGTGGTACCGTTTTCACTTAAACCAAGTGACCTGACAGTTTACCAGCGCGGTGGAAAAGATTATTGGGTTTACCACGACCCCGGTCCCCCACCCTATCTCGACACTACCGCGGTTGGCGGCATTTCCGAGGAATACAAGTGGGGGTTTTCCCTCGTCGCAGTGTGGTCGGGTCAAATGGACCCCAATGACACCACAATGTGGGATATTTCACCTGCCTCGATAGGTAATACCCAGGAATATCCGACAGACTTTCCCGCGCTTCGAAATTTCTACAACCTGCTTGAAGGCGGCGATCCCAGCCCCGGGCACCCTTTAAATCCGCGAACCGGCCTGCCCTATGAGCCGCAAATTGTCCCTCGTGGCGACTATACCCGGGTATTAGCAGAATTTTGGGCAGACGGACCAAATTCCGAGACACCTCCGGGGCATTGGTTTACCATTTTAAATTACATCAGCGACCACCCGCAGTTGATTAAAAAGTTCAAAGGGAAAGGCGCGGTGCTAAACGACCTTGAGTGGGACATTAAATCCTATTTTATGCTTGGTGGCGCCATGCACGATGTGGCCGTCACGGCCTGGGGAATCAAAGGGTGGTATGATTATGTTCGTCCGGTCGGGGCAATTCGAAAAATGGCCGATCTGGGCCAAAGTACCGACCCGGAGCTGCCATCCTTTCATCCCGGGGGAATCCCATTGATACCCGGCCATATTGAACTGGTTGATGAAAACGACCCGCTGGCCGGCCCGAATTTTGAGCATGTTGACAAGATCAAACTATTTGCCTGGAGAGGCCCAACGTATATTCAGGATCCAAATTCGGACATCGCGCATTGCGGTTGGATTTTAGCCGAAAACTGGTGGCCATACCAGCGCCCGTCATTTGTAACGCCGCCATTTGCAGGCTATATTTCCGGGCATTCCACCTATTCCCGCGCAGCTGCCGAATTGCTGACACAACTTACCGGCGACCCTTTCTTCCCGGGTGGAATGGGAGAGTTTCCCGCTCCAAAAAATGAATTCCTTGTCTTTGAAAAAGGCCCAAGCACCGATTTGGTGTTGCAATGGGCAACTTACCGGGACGCCTCCGACCAATGCAGCCTTTCCCGGATTTGGGGTGGCATACACCCGCCGGCAGATGATATGCCGGGCCGCCACATCGGCATGGAAATTGGAAACGAAGCGTTTGATTTCGCTCTCAAATATTTTTACAAAGATGAAGACGGCGACGGTTTCGTCAGCCTTGATGATTGCGATGACAGTAACCCTGCGGTTTATCCCGGCGCACCAGAAATTTGCGACAAACTCGATAATAATTGCAATGGGATGACCGACGAAGGCATATTCCTGTTTACCTATTACCTTGACCAGGACGGTGATTCCTACGGTACCACAGCAATGGCTTTTGACACCTGTGCAGCAATTGCACCGGCCGGTTTTTCTGCAAACAGCCTCGACTGCGATGACTCCAATCCGGATATTTTTCCCGGCGCGGCCGAAATTTGCGATCAAATTGACAATGATTGCAACGGCATGATTGATGATAATATCCAGATATACACCTATTTCCTTGACATGGACGGTGATTCGTATGGCACAGATGCCACGACATTCGACACCTGTGCGACGGATATTCCGGCCGGCTATGTTGCCAATAGTCTCGACTGTGACGACACCAATCCGGAAATCCACCCTGGTGCCATGGAAATTTGTGACACTATCGACAACAACTGCAACGGCACCGCAGATGAAGGACTCCCGTTGAATACATATTACCTGGATTTGGATGGCGACAGTTTTGGGACCAGTATCCTCACGCTCGCTATTTGTTCTGCAGAAACACCGCCCGGCTATGCCAATAACAACCTTGATTGTGACGACACCAATCCGGATGTCAACCCGGATGCAACAGAGGTGCCTGATGGCTTGGATAACGACTGCAACGGATTGGTTGACGACGGGGTATCTTCGGCAATTACCCAAATCATGCCAAAATGGAAGCTGTTCCCTAATCCTGCCAGGGAGGTTTTAATGGTCATGTACCCGTATTCCGGAAAACTGACTGCGAATGTTATGGCAATGGACGGGCGCCTTGTTCAAACAAGTTTAATAGATTTTACTAACCATACTGCTGTATTGAACCTTAGCAATTTACCAAGCGGGATGTATGTGTTAAACTTGACTAATGCCGAAGGGAGCCGGCTGGTACACGCCCGCTTTGTCCGGTTCTGAATTGAATAACCCAGGAATCGCAAGCCGTTTTTCAACCCGATTTTTCATCGAAACCAGTCAATAGCACATTGTCTGATCCACTCGACATATTAACGCAATTCTGGGGTTACCCGGCATTCCGGCCGCTTCAGCAAACCATCATCCAGTCGGTGCTGGATAATGAGGATTGTCTGGCGCTGTTGCCAACCGGGGGAGGCAAATCAATATGCTATCAGGTGCCCGCACTTTGCCGGGAAGGACTTTGCCTGGTGATTTCACCACTTATTGCCTTGATGAAAGACCAGGTACATCAGCTCCGGCAACGCAACATCCCCGCTGCAGCCATTTATGCCGGCATGAGCCGCCGGGAGGTGGACATAATTTTTGAAAATGCTTGTAATGGCGCGTATAAACTGTTGTATCTGAGCCCGGAACGCCTCCAAACCGAACTCGCCCGCGAACGGATCAAGCGCATGCAGGTTAACCTGATCGCGGTGGATGAGGCCCACTGCGTTAGTCAATGGGGTTATGATTTCAGGCCGCCCTATTTAGAAATAGGGACTTTCCGTCAACAGTTGCCCGGTGTGCCGCTGCTTGCACTTACAGCAACCGCCACCCCGGAAGTGACTAAAGATATCCAGGACAAGCTGGAGTTTAAGGCGCCAAAAATCCATCAGCAAAGTTTTGCCCGCCCCAATTTGTCGTATTCGGTTTTATATGAAAGCAACAAGCAGGAAAAGTTGCTCGACATCCTGAAAAGTGTTCCCGGAAGCGGATTGATTTATCTGAGCAGCCGCGGAGAAACCAAAAAAACAGCAGATTTTTTGCGAAAACATCGCATCGCTGCCGATTTCTACCACGCTGGTTTGAGTATGGAAGTCCGCTCACAAAAGCAATCGGACTGGATGCTCGGAAAAACCCGGATCATGGCATGCACTAATGCCTTCGGGATGGGCATTGACAAACCCGACGTACGCCTGGTGGTGCATCTTGCCTTGCCGGAAAGCCTGGAAGCGTATTTCCAGGAAGCCGGCCGGGGCGGGCGGGACGGAAAAAAATCGTACGCTGTGTTGTTGTATGCCCCAGGCGATGCCGACAAACTTCGGTACAACCTGAAACGGAATTACCCGGATGCCGCGCTGATCCGAAATGTTTACCAGGCCCTGGGAAGCTACACACAACTGGCAACAGGGGCCGGGGCCGGAGCAGGTTTCCCCCTGGATTTTCTCCATTTTTGCCAAACGTATAACCTCGAACACGGCCCGGCACATGCCGCACTCCGCCTGCTTGAGCAAGATGGCTGGCTCACGCTTTCCGACCCGGAAGGGTCGATGCCCCGAGTTTTTATTGCAGCCACGCGGGAGGCGCTTTATGATTACCAATTGCGGAATAAACAGGCAGACCTGATTACCAAATTTTTGCTGCGCGCACATCCCGGGATTCAACGGGAGTTCATGGAAATCAGCATAGGTACTGTCGCCCGATACACCCAACTGGCCCCCGATGTTGTGGTAAAAACCCTGGAAATTGCCCACAAAGAAGGCGTAATCGTCTTTCAGCCGGCGCGGCATGAACCCTACGTTACTTTTTTGAAAGATCGTGTTGTCTTGGAAAACCTGGAAATAGATTTTGTGCGGTTAAAATTTCGAAAAAAAAGGGCGGCGGCGCGCATAGACCAGGCTATTCGTTATGCCGAAACGCTCCATTGCCGAAGCCGCCAGTTGTTGACATATTTTGGCGAAACGGATGCTGAACCTTGCGGCATTTGCGATGTGTGCACAGGAAGAAA
>JADJWX010000011.1 GCA_016716135.1 Lewinellaceae bacterium
TTCAGCCCGTGTTGATCCAGGATTTTGTATCGGCTCATTTTGTTTTATTTTTTGACGTTGGGTTGTTTTTTTTAGCAGAAGTCGGAGACTTGATTACGGTACGTGTCGCGTTGCAAACGCTCACGAGCAGATCGCGCTTCGGGTAAATTTCTGAACACGTTGGGACCGTAGGAGTCGAAGAACCTGTCTTTTTCCGGAATCACCGCACCCCAATCTCCGCCAGCGACACATACTGCACCCCGGCCTCAAACGGCCGTTCCAACAACCCCATAATCGCCTCAAAAACCGCCGGCTGGCGCACAAAATCCGCGTCTTCCAGTTCCAGGACCACTACCGGCGTTTCCGTTTCTTTTTTAAAATGATCGAGGTACACGCGTTGCAAGCCTTCGAGATAATCGTCGGGGATGCGCTGCTCCATATCTCGCGCGCGGTGTTTGATCTGGTGTTGCAGCACCGAAACCGGCCGGTGCAGGTACAGCAGCAAATCCGGTTTGGGGAAACTGGCATTCAGCACCCGGAACAAGCGGCGGAACAGGCGGAACTCCTCGCCGCTCAGGTTGTTTTTTGCGAAGAGCAGGGTTTTTACAAAAAAATAATCGGCTACGGTGAGGGAGCGGAACAGGTCCGGTTCGGCAAAATGTTCGAGCAGCTGCTTGTGCCGCTCGGTCATAAAAAACAACTCGACCGGAAAGGCGTAGCGCTCCGGGTGCTCGTAAAAAAAAGGCAGGAAGGGGTTGTCGGTAAATTGCTCCAGGATAAGCGCGCAACCAAATCGCGCCGCCATGCGCTCGCACAGGGTGGTTTTTCCGGCGCCAATATTGCCTTCCACAGCGATGAAACGATAGGTCGGGAGCATGGGAATAAATTTTAAAGACAAAATTTAAAATATAAAAGTCAAAAGGTAAATGGTAGCAGCCAATGGCCTGAGCGATCTCCCTTTTGACTTGAAATTTTTACATTTTACATTTTGACTTTTTCAGGAAAGCATCACCACGTCAGAGGGATCGGTACATTCCATGTACAACTCGTCGATCTGTTTTTTGAGCACCGGATGTTCCAGGTCGGGTGCGAGTTCGAGCAGCGGCGCCAGCACAAAGGCGCGCAGGTGCAGCTCGGGGTGCGGAATTTCCAGACCCTTGTCGCGGATGATGCGTTTGCCGTAAAACAGAATATCGATATCGATCAACCGCGGCCCCCATTTTTCCGTGCGTTTGCGGCCCATCTCGCGCTCGATTTTACTCAACGCATCCAGCAATTCCCGGGGCGCCAGGTACGTGTTGATCATGATGACCTGGTTCAGAAAAGGTTCCTGGTCTTTGTTGCCCCAGGGCTCCGTTTCGTACACATGGCTGTGCTTGGCCACCTTGCCGACAGTTTTGTGGATGGTGCTGTAGGCCGTCCGGAGGTTTGCCATCCGGTCGCCAAGATTGCTCCCCAGGCCGAGGTAAACGTTGATATACTTTTTCGAAGTCACAGGCTCCATAACGTGGAAAATTTCGGATAAAAAAAATGGTCGGACAGGCGGGCAAAGGTATGTAATCTGGTTGCGGCTTTTAAAGTTCTTTTTCCGCCAAAAAAACAGCCGCGACGGATAAGGCGCCCTGAAAACCGGCAAAATTCTAACTTTGACTCCCGTTGCTAAATAATATTCAGCTACTTCAACATGCACCAGCCAAGCATTATAAAAATTCTGTCCAGGGTTCTGCTCGCCACCGCCGCCTGTTTTTTGGGCGCATGCAACAAGCTTGATCCCGGGCTGATCGAATCGGCACAAACCCGCCTGAGCAAAGTACAGGAATCCCGTCCGGAGTTTGAACAAGGCCTTCAAAACACCGCACAACTGCTCGAACAAATACAAAAAGCGCCGGCCGGCCTTGGCAAAAACCCGGAATTTGGCGTGCCGGGTCGACTACAAGTCTTGAAATTTTAAAATCGGAATACAAAAAATTACAGGAAAAACACGATTCCCTCTACTCAAATCTGGACGGCCTGGTGGGCAATTACATTGATGGCCAGATCAAAAAAAAGAAAGTCGAGGAAGGCATGAGCAGTTTTGACAACACCATGACCGGCTTGCAAAAAAAACGCAACGCGCTTGCGGTTCAATTCAACGAATATTCAACAAAATATGCCAGGATGTCGACCGCGTTCGCTGCTTTGCCGCCACCCGAGCAAGCAGCGTTGAACAATGTGTACGACGGTTTGCCCGATACGCTTCCGAAACCGGCATTCCGCCCCGCAGTAAAAAAACCGGTGGTTACCACCCCTGAAAACACCCCGGAAAGCATCCCCCAGCAACAATAAACGGCTGCCCGAATACCGCGTTTCAAAACTGTCTAAACCGTTAAATTCCCAAAAGCAGCGAAAAGCAACTACCTGGAATCCGGCATTATAGCCATTTTTGCAAACGGCAACAGCCAGCCAAACGTGCAAACAACCTGCCATAGCCAGGCTGGCCGGCATGCTTCTGACCGACAACCGATTTTACAGTCCCCCGCGCATGATGAACAAACCGCTTCTTTGGGCAATACTTTTCTTTTCCACGCCGGCAATTGGCCAAACGTTTATAATGAACGGCGCCCCGATAGCCGCCTGCAGTGGCACCTTTTTTGACAGCGGCGGCAGCGCCGGCAATTACAACAACAATCAAAACCTGAACTCCACGATTTGCCCCGACGGTACCGGCGGCAGCCATATCCGGCTGCAGTTCGACAGTACCGTGCTCGCTACCGGCGACCAACTTTGCTTCCACAACGGCCCCGATGTGCTTGCGCCGGTGTTGGCTTGCGCATCGGATTTTCCGGCCGGACAGGGATTTACCATTCAGGCCGGCGCCAACAATCCGAGCGGATGCCTGACTGTAAGTTTTATTTCCAATGCAACAGGTACGGCAGCCGGCTGGTCTGCCGCCATTTCCTGCGCCGCACCTTGTGTGGTGCCCGCTCCTGCAAATGTGTCGCTGAGCGGCATGGCCGGCGGCAATATGACCTGGACCTGGGACGCCGTGCCCGGCAGCGCCGGCTATGAAGTCAGTGTGAACGGCGGCGCCTGGATGCCGGCCAACGGAACGCTTTCGCACACCGTGAGCGGGTTGGCGCCCGGCAACCTGGTTGTCCTGGAAATCCGGCCCATACCGGCAAATCCCGGTTGCACGGTGGAAAGCATCACGGTCAACAAAACCTACATCGCCTGCACGCTGAACGCCTCCCTGGAAACAACCGCCGGAGCCATCTGCCCCGGAACGGCCACCGGCTCGGCCACAATTACCACGACCGGAGCCATGGGCGCCGTGCAATTTTTCGTTGATGCCAACCCCGCGCCTTTCCCAAGTGGTGTTTTCAACAACTTTTTTGCGGCCGGCGCACACCAGGTGATTGTTCAGGACACTGCCGGTTGTCGCGACACGGTAATGTTCAACATTACAGAACCACTACCAATCGCCATTTCCATTACGGTTACCGATGCCGAGTGTTTCGGCGACAACAGTGGCATCATTCAGGCGACAGCCAGTGGCGGCACGGGGCCCTACACCTATGTCTGGCGCAACTGCCAGGGCGGCCCGGCCATGTCGGGCGCTACGGCATTTGATCTTTTTGCCGGTTGTTATGCCGTCACGGTGACGGATAGCCGGGGTTGCACGGCCATTGCCCAGGACACGATTGACGAACCGGAAATGTTCCATTTTTCCACGCAGCAGGACTCCGTCCGGTGTTTTGGCGGAATGGACGGCCGGGGCACCGTTTTTGTTACCGGAGCCATGCCGCCGTACACCTTTGTTTGGAGCAATGGCGATACCACCCAAACTGCCGACAGCCTCAAAGCCGGATTTCACTCGGTAACGATTACCGATGCCGTTGGGTGTCAGGCGGTCACGCTGGTTCAAATTTTGCAGCCCACTGCGCTGCTGATCGACAGTATCAGCCTGAGCCCGATCAGCTGCTTTGGCGCCAACGATGGTTCGGCGCAGGTTTTCGCCCGCGGTGGCGTAAAGCCATATGCCTATTTGTGGAATACCATGCAAACCGGTGCACAGTTGACCAATTTGGGTCCGGGAACCTACACCGTCACCCTCACCGACCTGAAAGGTTGCACCGTGGTTAGTTCGGCCCAACTCAGTGCACCGCCGGCGCTAACGGTTCAACTTGTATCTGTTCAGGCTGAAAGTTGCGCCGGCGCCTGCGACGGCCAAATGACGCTCAATGCGGCAGGCGGCACGCCTCCGCTTTCCATAACCTGGAGCAGCCCAATGATCCCTCCGGGAACGACTATGCCGCAAAATCTTTGTCCGGGAAATTATCAGGTAACGGTTTCAGATTCAAAAGGCTGTACCCAAAGCCAAACGGCGGCAGTGGCTGCGGCGGCGCCTTTGGAAATTCAATTTACCGCCACGGCGCCAACTTGCGCCGGAAGCCAGGACGGCGCGCTTAGTGCCGCTGCCGGCGGTGGAACAGGGCCTTACCAGTATTTATGGAACACCGGTCAAACCGGGAGTTCCATTCAAAATCTGGGTTGCGGGATTTACACCGTCACTGCAACGGATGCGCAAAATTGCTCCCAGGTAGCCAGCGACACGCTGCCCTGCGCACCGCCACTGGTCATCGATAGTGTGCGCACCATCCCGGTCCGCTGTTTCAGCGAAGCAAACGGGCAGATCACGGTGTTTGCCCAGGGCGGTATTGGCCTGTTAAGTTTTAGCTGGAGCGACCCCAATCAACAAACCAACGCCATGGCGGTGAACCTGCCGCCAGGCACCTATACCGTCACGGTGACGGATGCCAACAATTGCAGCCAAACCGCCTCGGCAACAGTGACCCAACCGCCGCCGCTGACGGCCTCTATTGTTTCCTCCGATGTCGATTGTTTTGGCGGAAATAACGGCAGAGCCACTGCAACAGCCTCCGGTGGTGTGCCGCCCTATTTGTATACCTGGTCTACCGGCCAAACCACTCCAATCATTACCAGCCTGAGTGCCGGGACCTATTCCCTGACGGTTGTGGACGCCAACGGTTGTCCGTTCAGCATCGTTTCCACCGACATTCTTCAGCCGGCAACGCCACTTTTAGTCAATGTCAGTCAAGTTCGTCAATCCTGTTTTGGCGCAACCGACGGAGAAGCACTGGCCGCCGCCAGTGGAAGCAATGGGCCGCCGTATACGTTTGGCTGGAGTAATGGCGCCACGGGGCCAAACCCATCCAATTTTACCAAGGGCACCTACACGGTAACAGCCACCGATGCGAATGGCTGTACCGGTACGCAAACCGTGACCATTACCGAGTGGGACAGCATTCAGGTAAATGTGGCCTTGGTGCTGCCGTCGTGCCAGGGACTCAGTGACGGGCAAGCGGCCGTAAATCTCGTAAGCGGTGGCGCTGGAAACGGTGATGTTGCAAATTATTCCTTTCAATGGAGCGTGCCCGGCGCAGCCGATACCATATATCTGAACGGCTTGGCTGGCGGACAGGCGTACGGCCTCACGGTTACCGACAACGAGGGCTGTTCGGCAGCATTCAGTTTTTTCATGGCCGCGCCGCCGGCTATCGTGCTGACTTTGCAGGCCGACAGTGTCAGTTGTTTTGGATTATCGGACGGCGCTGTTCAGGTGGCCGGCGTTCAGGCGCCCCGGCCAATTGCCCAATATGTCTGGAGCAATTCCGCCTCCGGGCAGCAGATCACCGATGTGCCTGCCGGCATGTACACTGTTGTTGGCACCGACACCAAGGGCTGTACGGGTTCGGCTTCCGCTACGGTCTACGAACCGCCCTTGTTGGCCTTGCAACTGGATATTCAACCGCTGCTCTGCAACGACGACAACAACGGCGCCATCCTGGCCAATGTTTCCGGAGGCACTGCGCCGTATCGCTATTTTTGGAATACCGGCTCCATTGACCCGAACCTGAGCAGCCTCGGCCCGGGGAATTATGCCCTCACCGTGGTGGACGACCGGGGATGCACCGCATCCGACAGTACGTTTCTCAGTCAACCCAACCCGCCGGTTATCGACCTCGACATGGTAGAACCCAGTTGCTTTGGTAGCAGCGATGGCCTTGTACGGGTAGTGGTGTCGGGCGGAACGGCTCCTTACCGGTACAGCCTGAACGGAGGACCGGTTTCCGGTTCCGGCGTTTTCCTGGGTTTAAAAGCCGGCGCTTATTCGGTGGCGGTCCAGGATGGATCAGGATGTATCACCACAGTTGAATTTGCTTTAAATGAACCACCTCCTGTTGCAGTTGACCTGGGCCCGGATTTGCTGATCAATCTGGGCGACAGTATATTGCTCACCGCGTCGGTCTTCAATGCGGCAGGCATGGTCCAATACGATTGGCAGGGCGCGCTGGTCGACAGTATTCGTTGTGTCGATCCGGCTGATTGTTCTTCCGTATGGGCTTTTCCGGTGTACACCAACACGTACCGGCTCACGGTCACCGATGAAAACGGATGCCGGGGTGAAACATCAATTTCCATAGAGGTACTGAAGCCACGCGGCGTATATGTTCCAACCGGGTTCAGCCCGAACGGCGATGGGAATAACGAACTGCTCGTCATTTACGGAAAAAGCCAGCAAATAAAGCGGGTGAAAATCTTCCGGGTCTTTGACCGCTGGGGCGAGCTGGTGTATGAAGATGCTGATTTTGCGGTCAATGACGAGCAACGGGGCTGGAACGGGATATTCCGCGGGCAGGACGCCCAGGCAGGCATCTATGTCTGGTACGCTGAGGTGGAATATTTGGACGGTTTTGAGCAAGTGATTCGCGGCAATACTGCCCTTATTCGATAAAGACCTACTTTTGAAAAAATCTGCGCACACCATATCATGAATCAATCCAGACTACTTGTTTTACCGCTCCTGTTGGTTGTTTTAAAATGTACCCTGCCTGAGGTTCACGCACAGGATCCCCGATTTTCACAATACTTCGCCTCTCCCTGGAACCTCAACCCGGCCATGACCGGCGCATTCGACGGGCGGTGGCGTGTCACGGCCAACTACCGCGATCAGTGGAGCAGTTTTCTTGCTCCGGTTCCGTTCCGGACCTATGCCGCTGCCGCCGATGTACGCCTGGGCGTTTCCCGCAACGATTATGTGGGGCTCGGCATCGGATTGATGCACGATGAAGCCGGAACAGCGCGCTACGTTCAGAACAAGGCCCAATTGGGCGCAGCATTTCTAAAACAACTCAGCGGAGGCCCGCGCCGCGCCGATCATTTCCTGAGTGCCGGCGCCCAACTGGGTTTCGGCCAAAATAATATTGACTGGAGCAAACTTTGGTTCAGCCGCCAGTTTGACCCAACCCTGGAGATCCCGGACCTTACTGCCGGCAACGGCGAACCGAACGCCGATGCGAGCACCAATATCTACCTCGATTTTAATGCAGGGCTGCTTTGGTACACGCTTTTTGACAACAATGGTTTTCTCTATGCCGGCGGCGCCCTCCATCATATCAACAAACCCGCCATTTCAATTACCGGCGACAGCGATGAACGGCTGTACTCCCGCTGGTCGGCACATGCCGGCGGGCAGGTTCCAATGAATGAAAACTTCAGCCTCGTTCCGGGTGTCCTGGTCATGAAACAGGGCCCCGCCTTTGAAACCGATTTTGGGCTCAACCTGCGGTACTCCAACAACGATTACAACGAGTTGGCCCTGCGCCTGGGCGCCTGGGCGCGCCTGGGGAATCAACTCGACAGCGGACTGCAAATGGACGCTATTGCTATGGTCGCCATGTTGGAACTGGAACGCTGGATGCTCGGCGTCAGTTACGACATCACCGTATCGTCGCTTACCCGGGCCAACAACTCGCGCGGTGCATTTGAACTTTCCCTGACGTATTTTCACCCCGCCGAGCGGCGGTCCAAAGTCGTATGCCCGAGATTTTAAAGCATGGCCTAAATACTATTTCATGTCAACTAAATTGAAAATCACTTTTATGAAAAATCTAATTACGCCAATAGCGGTTTTCGTGTTGCTGAGCAACCTGCTTTCGGCACAGCAAACGTATTTAACTGTTACTCCACAGCAAGCCAAAGCAGGTGGAACCGTTCATTTCGAATACGATATAAGCAACAGTCCGCTAAATAAAACGCAAGATGCCATCGAGGTGATTGCGCTGGAATTTGCCCAGGATCAGCCTCAAACGGTCGAGGCTATGGTAAACTATTCCGGCAACAAAATTTCCGGGCAGTTTACGTTGGGCGCCGATGCGAAAATCGGCATGATCGTTTTCAAAGCCGGTGAACGCTGGGATAACAATAACGGCCAGGGGTATTTCATTCCGGTGCACAACGGCGCCGGAAAGGTGCTGCCGCAAAGCCTTGCCGCACAGGCGGTGGTGTACCGCGACTGGGGTAGTTTGTTCAGCCTCGATCGCAAATCCAATATCGCATACAATTTGTACAACGAAGCCTTTGCGCAAGATCCGGCCATCCTGCCGGATTTCTGTGGGCCCTACGTGAACTGCATCATGTCGTATAAGCGGGGCGATGAAGGCAAGACAGAGGCAATGGAAGTCCTGAGCAAAGTCACCGAAATGCCCAACCTTTCAGAAAAAGACAAAATCAATATTGCCGGCCTGTTGGACAGGCTCGGAGCCGGTGAAAAAGCCAACCTGTTGCGGGAGTCTATGGTCAAAGCAGCGCCTTCCGGGACCTATGCCCGCCAGAAGCAACGCCGCGACATGCGCGTCATCCGCGAACTGCCCGAACTGGAAAAAGCCATTGAAAAATACGAGCAGGATTTTGCCGGAATTCCCGATCTGAAAGATGAAGTCAGTGAACTTTATTTCCTGCTGGGCAACAAAGCGGTTGAAGCTAAAAATTGGGATCTGGTGAAAAAGGCCGCCGCCAAAATGAATGCTGCCAACCGCGCCAGCCTGTACAACAATACGGCATGGAGCTTTGCAGAAAATGATGAAAACCTTGACCTGGCGGCCCAAATGGCTGCCGAGGCCACCGAATGGGCTAAACAGGAAATGTTGTACCCGCAAACACTAAAGCCGGGCTACCTGACGGTGAAAAGCTGGGATGAGAACCGCAAATTCACCTTTGCGCAATATGCCGATACGTACGCGTTCATTTTAGCCAAACAAAATGACCCGGCCAATGCCGCTATGTACCAGGCACAGGCTGTTGAAATCACCAAAGGCGAAGAAGCCGAAATGAACGAGCGCTACACCGAATACCTGGAAAAAATAAACGCGCCGGATTTACGCTACCAACTCGAAGGCTTTATTGTGCACGGCCAGGCGACGTCTAAAATGAAGGAACAGTTCAAAAAACTGTATGCCGCCGAAGATAAATCGACCGCCGGCACCGAAGCATATCTTGCCGGTTTGGAAAAGATTGCCAAGGCCAACATGAAAAAAGAAATTGCCACCAAAATGCTGGACCAGCCTGCTCCGGATTTTAGCCTGAAAAACCTGGATGGCAACGAGGTCAGCCTCGCCAGCCTGAAAGGCAAAGTGGTGGTGGTCGACTTCTGGGCAACCTGGTGCGGTCCCTGCAAAGCGTCTTTTCCCGGTATGCAACAAGCACAGAATAACTATGAAAAAGACCCCAACGTGGCTTTCGTATTTATTGATTCCTGGGAACGGGTGGAAGACAAGTTGAAAAATGCTGCCGATTTTATCAAAGGCAAAGGATACACCTTCAATGTGCTGATGGACACCGACGATAAGGTGATCGGGTCCTTCGGCGTAACCGGCATTCCAACCAAATTTGTACTTGATAAAAACGGCAAAGTCCGCTTCAAAAGCATCGGCTACGCAGGAAGCAGCGAGGCACTTGTGGAGGAACTGAGTGCGATGATTGATCTCGCTAAAGAACAGCCCTGATTCTGCTAAGGGAACAGATTGAGCAAAAGTGAAATGCTCGCCGTAGAATATTTCAATCACCACGGAGACACGGAGGACACGGAGAACCATTCTCCGTGTCCTCCGTGTCTCCGTGGTAAAAATTTGTAAAATTATTGACGAAGCATGCAAAACGAATTTCGCCAGACTGTCCAACTCCGCTGGGCCGATATGGATTCCAATGCGCATATGCGGCACTCGGTGTATTACGACCTCGGGGCATCCATCCGCATTGAATTTCTTGCCATGCATGGGGTCACGTTCCCCCTGATGGAGGAAATGCACTTCGGGCCGGTGCTGTTTCGGGAGGAAGCTGTTTTCCGAAAAGAGATCCGGTATGGCGACGCGCTCTACATCAATCTGCAAGTGCCAAAGTGCCGGCGCGATGGTTCGCGGTTTTCCTTCCGGCACGAAATAAAGCGGGAAGACGGCACACTTTGCGCCGTCCTCCAGGTAGACGGCGCCTGGATCGATACCCAAAAACGCAAACTGACCAAGCCGCCGGAAATTGTACGCGCCATGTTTGAGGCTGCGCCAAAAACAACCGATTTTCAGTGGCTGGACGAATAAAGCCCGCACTATTCCGGTACAGGCTGCGCCAATTTGTGCAGGATTCTTCATTTTTGCACCCGCAAGGGTTAACCTGTGCTTAATTAATTCGGAACCACGTTTTGCACCATTCCTTTTTGTCCATCATAGGCGTTATCCAATCAAACAGCCAGCTACGCGACTTGAGCGGCTGGCTCAGCGGGCTATATGCTGAACTGGGAGCGCACTTCAGTGATTTTGAGTTTATTCTGGTCAATAACCACTGCGATCTGGAACAAATTGAGGCCACCATCCGGCCACTACCCGAAAATTTGCGCAAGCATGTTTTTTTGCTCCAACTCAGTGCGCCGGTTAGCCGCGATAATGCCCTGCTGGCCGGCCTGGACCGCGCCAATGGCGATTATGCGGTGATTTTTGAATTTGATTTCTCCGAATTGCCGCAACTGGTCGGCACACTTTGGGAAAAAAGTCAAACCGGATTCGACATCGTTTACCTGCGGGCTCGCGAACGGAAACTGCCCTGGATATACCGGCAACTTTACGCTGTTTTTTACGCTATACTCCGTCGGTATTCCAACCTGCATATCGACCCGCAGGCCCACCACACCCGGATTATCAGTCGCCGGGCGCTGAATTCGATGTTGCGCTTGCGGGAAAACAGCCGTTACCTCAAGGCTATTTACGCCTTGGTTGGGTACAATACCACGTCGATCGAGGTGGAGCAGGCCTTGCTCCCCGAACCCGGCGCCTCTTTCGGCGACCAGTTCCGCACGTCACTGGTGGCTATTACCTCCTTCACTACGTTTTTGCGCAGTTTACTCTTGTGGATATTCCTGTTATCCTGTCTTGTAGCGGGTACGGCAATTTTCAATGCGGTGAAGGTTAAGCTGACCAATGTCGACATTTTCGGCACCTTTCACCAAACTGTTTCCGGCTGGGCATACCTCGTGGTAGTGATGTCGGTATTTTTCGCGATCACCTGCCTGAATCTTTACATCATGTCGATTTATCTGTCGAATATTTATGCGGAGATCAAAAACCGGCCTTTGTACATTATCGAGTCGATCAAACGGTACTAATGCCGCTATTATTCCGGCATACGCAGCAAAGCGGTGTTTTCGCCAAAATATTCTTTAAAGGCCAGTGCGAAAGACCCTGTGCTGGCAAACCCGACCAGCTCGGCAATGGCCTGCGGCGTTCCGGCCCGTTTTTCGAGCAGGGCCCTGGCTTTTTCAAGGCGCAATTCGCGAATGAGTTGAGCCGGATCTTTTCCGGTGAGCACGCGTAGTTTTTTTACAAAATGTTGCTTGTGCAATTGCATTTTCCGGGCCAGGTCGTCGGCCAGAAAATCCGGGTCGGACAGGTGCTGGTCAATAATTTGAACGGCTTTGGCGAGGAAGGGATCCTGGAGTGCCATCCGGTTTTCGGAAAAATACAAATGCAAGAACCGGGCAAATGTTTCCTGTTGTTTTTTTTGTGCATCCAGGAGGTGCGTAATCTGGTTGTCGAACACCTGATGGAGCACCGGCCGGCTGAACCATGCATCGGCACCGGCGCGCAGGGCGTCCAGTTTGCCGTCGTTGCCGGGTTTGTCGGTCAGTAAAATCACCGGGATATGATTCGTCCGTTCGGAGAGTTTGATCTGTCGAATAACATCGATACCCGTCAGGCCATTAAGCACGGCATCGCACACGATAAGGTCGGGCAGGTGGTTGGAGGCCAGTTGCAGGCCTTCGGCAGGCGTAGCCGCCGTTTCCACTTCAAAGCGGTCGGTTAGCAACGACTTCAGGTAGAGCACGATCTGGCGGTTGGGTTCAATGAGCAAAACCGTTTTTTCCGGACGGCGACCTTCCGGGGCTTGCGATACAGGCTGCTCGTGCAGTTGCACCGGGGATTCAGGCTGCGGAACGAGCGCCGGTTCAGTCGCGATGGTGGACGTGAATCGCTCCGAGCGCAGGAAGTCGTTTTCCAATGTTTTCCGGGCCAGGCGCTTGCGCCAGCGGATATTATTGCGCCAGTTGTACAGGATCAGTCCGAGAAACAAGCCTGTGAGCGCCAACGCCAGGTATGCCAGCAGGCTTCGGTCGAGTTGAACATAGCGGGCCTGTGCATCGGCATCAATCTTTTGGGTGCGGAGCAAAGAGTCCAGCCGGTTTTGCAGGCTGTCCATGGCTTCCTGGTGCAGGTGGGCCGCCAGCGAATCACGCGCTTGCAGTAATAATTTCTGGCAATGGAAAGCAGCTTTATGCTCGGCCCAATCGTCATATGCCTGCACGAGGGCTTTGAGCAGCGCTACTTGTGTTTCCGGGTTGGGGTCGCGGCGCGCATCGCCGGTTGCAGCAGAAAAAAATGCCAGGGCGCTTTTTTTATCTTCGTTGTGTGTATAAATTTTGGACAAAACCGGAACGGCAACCGCCGGGCAAAGGAGTTGGTTGCGCTGGAGGTAATCCCGGAACAGGTCGGCTTCCAGTTGAGCGCCTTCGAAATTCCCGGCCTGTACCAGTTCGGACATCATGGTTACCGACAGGCGCAGCGAATCTTCATGCTGCGCAAGGAGCAAGCAGGGCGCCCAGGCGAGCAACAGAAAGCAATAACAGGCTGGACGGAACATGGCACACGGGTTTGTGGTACGCTCAACAAAAATAGATTTTCAGGCTTAGACGGCAACTGCACTTTCTTACTTTCATCGCATTTAACAACGGTATATGGAACGACAAAACAAGGGCTGTCAGATATCTACGAATTCGGAATTATTGAATATATCTTTTATCCACGATTTTTTGTGCCGCCACGCTTATTGGGCGGTGGGCATTCCCGAAGAAACGGTCAGGCGGTCCATTGAAGGTTCGCTGTGTTTTGGAATTTATAAGGAGAAGCAGCAAATTGGCTTTGCACGGGTCATCAGCGATTATGCCACATTTGCCTACCTCGCGGATGTCTTTATTACGCCTGAATTTCAGGGCAATGGGTACGGAAAATTATTGCTACAGGCAATTCTGGCGCACCCGAAATTACAGGGATTACGCCGGTGGATGCTGGTAACCGGCGATGCGCATGGCCTGTATAAAAAATTTGGCTTTACTTCGCCGGCTCATCCGGAGCGCATTATGGAAATAGCAAGGCCGGGGCTGTATTTGCAAAACGTTGTCGACAAAAGCCTTGAAAAACCATAACCCGCTTGTTAATGTTTATCAAGAACCGTACCCGGAAACTAGTAAGTAGCTCTAATTTTGCCACAAAACAGAATTTATGAAACGTTCGCATATCATCGCCATCGGTATAGTAGCGGTTGCTATCGGAATACTGATCTCTGCCAGCCAGGATGTGACCACTTACGCAAACTTCGCCCAGGCCGCCCTAAGCGGCGACCGCGTTAAGTTGGTCGGTCAATTGGAAAAGGATCGCCCGATCGAATACAATCCGGAAAAAGACCCCAATTTCCTGTCCTTTTACCTGCGCGATGATGCCGGAGCTGTACGCCAGGTAGTACTGCGGGCCGGCAAGCCCCAGGATTTTGAACGCTCGGAGCAGATCGTATTGACCGGGGCCATGAACGGCGAAACGTTTGAAGCGGCCGACATGCTGCTGAAATGCCCGTCCAAGTACAAGGACCAGGAAATTTACGTACGCTCTGAAAAGTCGGAACAGGCATCGAAATGAGTCCGATCGAACTTTCTTTCCGTTATACAGAGGCGGATTACCAGGAATTTTTGCGCCATTACTTTTGGAAAAACCGCAGCCGGCTTTACCTCGCGCTGGGCGTGCTGGCCCTGGTCGCCCTGGTGATCACCCAGCGCGGCGATACTGCTTCGATGAGTTTCTGGATATCCACGCTGCTCCCGGTGACCCTCATCCTGGTGCTTTGGTGGGCTATTTTGCGCTTTTCAGGCCGGCGGGCATTCCAGATGACCCCGGAAATGTCCGAGGAACGCAACTGCGAAATCGATGCGGATAAAATTGCCGTTAGAGGGCAGACATTCCTTTCTGAATTCCAATGGGCCGGCGTGTTGTACGTTACCGAAACAAAAAGCCTGATACTCGTTTATAATTCCAAAACCAACGCCGTGATGCTCCCCAAGCGCGCGTTTTCCGCCGAACAACTCGCTGCTTTTAAGAATCTGGTTGATTCCAATCCAACACTGGCGACCAAGTGGAAACCCTGAGATTTATATTCAATCCAATCCGGCGCATTCCAAACTTCTTCCCTGCAATCGGGTTAATTTTGCAGTTTTAAGCAAAGCATTCACATGGAGTATATTGGTGAGCATCTTTTTCCCGGCCAACTGGGGCATTTTCTGGTCGTGTTGTCCTTCGTTGCGGCATTATTATCCGGCGCAACGTATTTCCTGGCCACGCAGCGGCGCAATACTGCGAGCTTTGAAGGTTGGCGAAACCTGGGCCGTTTTTCCTTTTTGGTGCACGGTTTGGCGACGTTGGGCATTATCGGCACCCTGTTTTTTATCCTTACCCAGAAATACTACGAGTACCAGTATGCCTGGGCCAATGTGTCGGACGACCTGCCGTTTCAGTACACCTTTTCCGCTTTTTGGAAAGAACAACAGGGCAGTTTTCTGCTGTGGAGTTTTTGGCATATCGCGCTCGGCCTGGTGCTCATGCTGCGCGCCGGCAAATGGGAAACACCCGTACTCGCGGTGGTTGCGCTGGCGGAGGCCATTATCGCCTCCATGATATTGGGCTTGTATTTTGGCGATTTTCGTTTGGGCGCCAGCCCGTTTGATTTGCTGCGCCAAACCATGGATGCCCCTATTTTTGCCCAGGCCGACTACCTGGCTCAAATAAAAGGGAACGGCCTTAACCCCTTGCTCCAGAACTACTGGATGACCATCCACCCCCCTACCCTGTTCCTGGGCTTTGCTTCCACGATCGTTCCGTTTGCGTATGCCATGGCAGGGCTCTGGCTGCGCGAGCACAAAGACTGGCTGAAGCCCGCACTGCCCTGGGCACTGTTTTCGGGCGCCATTCTGGGCACCGGCATTCTGATGGGCGGCGCCTGGGCCTATGAAGCCCTTTCGTTTGGCGGCTACTGGGCCTGGGACCCCGTAGAGAACACTTCCCTGGTTCCCTGGATTACTCTGGTGGCCGGCATTCATACCAACCTGATCGCCCGAAATACCGGCTACTCGATCCGTAGCACTTATGGATTTTACCTGATCACGTTTATCCTGATCCTGTATTCCACCTACCTGACACGCAGCGGGATTTTAGGCGACACCTCGGCGCATGCGTTCACCGAGATGGGGCTCGGGTTTCAACTAATCCTGTTTATCGGCCTGTTTTCTGTGCTGGCCGGCTGGTTGTGGGCATCGAGGTTCCGGCAGGTACCGAGCATCGAAAAAGAAGAGGCCGGCGCTTCGCGGGAGTTTTGGATGTTTATCGGGGCACTCGTGTTGTTTTTCTCCGCCGTTTTGATCACCGGGGCAACGTCGTTGCCGGTGTGGAACAAAATCGTGCAGCTGTTCAACCCCGATTATGTGGGCGCTGCGCTTAAAGATCCGGTTGAACACCACAACCGCTACCAACTCTGGATCGCTGTTTTTCTCGGGCTGCTGACTGGCGCCGCGCAGTGGTTGCGGTACAACGAACGCAACGAAAAAATCTGGGCCAAAACATTCATCCGGCATTTTGTCATTGCCGTTGCCGGCGCTGCCGTGCTCACTGCGCTGAATGCCTTGTGGCTGAACATTCATGCCTGGCAGTATTTCGCGATGTTGTTCGCCGCCATGTTCACGGTGGTCTCCAACCTGGATTACATCATTTTCTTTGTAAAAGGAAACCTCAAGCAGGCGGGCTCCGCCTTGTCGCATATCGGCCTGGGCATCTTGCTGCTGGGAATTTTGGGTACCGGGCTCAACAAAGAATGGATCTCCTCGAATGCCTTTGCCATGGACGGCCTCATCGAAGGCATGGGCAATGAGGAAATGAATCAAAATATTCTTTTGCTGAAGGACGCGCCGATGCCCATGCGCGGCAATTTTGAAGCAACCTATCTTGAGGATACCATCGTGCGGCAAACCCGGACATTTTCGGTGCGCTTCAAAAAACGCGATGATCAGGGGAACTTCACCGGCGAAGAATTTGTGCTGCACCCCAACGTGATGTACGACCGGCAGTTTACCAAAGTGGTGGCTTCCAACCCATCGACCAAACACTACCTGACCCGCGATATTTTCACCCACGTTTCTTCCCTGCCCAAGGCCGAACTCGACCAGGAATTTGCCCGCCAGCAGGAAGACAGCCTGCGCTTCGAGCCCTATGAGGCACTTGTCGGAGATACAATTTTTGCAAAAAAACACTACCTCGTGGTGGATGGCTACTCCAAAACGCCCGAGCACCCGGAGTACAAGGCGCAGCAAGGCGACCTGGCATTTGGCCTGAAACTCCGCGCTTACAGCCTCGACGACACCCTCGGCTACCCCGCCAACCCCATGCTGTACATCCGGCCCGGCGAAGGCGGCTTTACCCTACCGGCCAATGTCGGGCAATTGCAAATGCGGGTACGGCTCACCGAAGCGTCGATGGGGAAATGGTTGGCCATGGAAGAATCGCTCGATTTTCACCAATTTCCGATGAAAGCGGGCGAAACAATTGATTTTCAAGGCTATAAAATTCAATTTGCAAAAGCCAGCCGGGAAATAAAACATCCGGGGTATGCCCCCTTGCCGGAAGACATTGCCGTAGCTGCCGATCTGGAAATTACAGCGCCCGACGGGCAAAAATTTGCGGCCAGCCCGGTTTACCTCATCCGGAACAGCCAACCGTTCAGCCTGAAAGACGAACTGCCGGAGTTGGGCCTGCATTTCCGCCTGGAAAATATTGACCCCAAAACCGAAACTTTGACCATTGCCGTGGCCAGGGCATCCGGCGAACAACAAACGATTCCGCTGGAAATTGCCGAAAATGCGCCCCGCTCGGATTACATCGTGCTGGAGGCTATCATTTTCCCGGGGATCAACCTGGTGTGGCTGGGGTCCATTCTGATGCTGTTCGGGTTGGGGCTGAGCATGTGGCGACGGCTTATGGTTGACAAGAAATAATTTTTTTTAGACGGACAGGAGAACAGGAAAAAATACTTGTAAGGATGAAGACAAATTAAACACATAGGCACATAGGACACATAGCCATTTGAAAACCGAAATTCTATGCGTCCTTTGTGTCTATGTGTTTAATCAATTAATTATGTTCTTTCACTTAATCCTGTCTGTCCAAATCAATACGGAAGCAACAACGATTCATGTCCAACTTTATCCGTGGCATCCGCGCCATTCCTACGAGTTATCTCGTCGTATTTATCCTTGCCCTATTTCTTCCCGCGCATTTGATTAACCTCGGCGTCGCCGCCTTCAATGGCGATGAGGCCATTCGCAGCCTGGTTGCCCTGGAAATGAAAATGTCCGGCAACTATATCGCCACCACCATGCACGGGGCGCCGTATATTAACAAACCGCCTTTGTTCAACTGGATACTGTTGGTTTCGTTCAAGTTGTTCGGCTATTTCGGTGAGTTTCCGGCCCGGGTGGTCACGGTATTTTTTCTGATGGTGTACGGCTTTGCGGTGTACCGGTTTACCCGCAAGGAATTCGGCAACGTCTTCGCCTTTTTGTGCGCCATGATGACCATCCTGAGCGGGCGTTTCCTGATTTACGATTCCATGCTCGGGCTGATCGACACGACCTTTTCCGTGGTGATCTACACCCTGTTCATGAGCATTTATTACTTCGGATCGCGCGGACAGTGGCAGCGGCTGTTTCTCGTCAGTTACGGCCTGATGACGGTAGGTTTTCTGCTGAAAGGCCTGCCCGCCATTGTGTTCCAGGGCTTGTCGCTGCTGGCTGGCTTGTGGTTTTTTGGCCAACTAAAGCGGCTGTTTTCCTGGCAACATGTGGGCGCCGGTTTGTTATCGCTGGCTGTTTTAGGCGGTTATTTGGCCATTTATGCGCATTACCGCCCGCTGGATATTTTACTGCCTAACCTGCTGAACGAATCGGTGAAACGAACCGGTGTGGTGTTCGGCTGGTGGAACACCGTGGTGCATTTTTTCAAATTTCCGTTCGAATCGGTGTACCATTTCCTGCCGTTTTCCTTGCTGGTGTTGGCCTGGTTTGACCGTCGGTTTTGGCAACGCCTGCGGGCAAACCGCTTTGCGTATTTCAATTTTGTGATCCTGGCGGCCAACTTGCCGATTTACTGGAGCTCGGTGCAGGTGTATGCGCGCTACCTGCTGATGTTTATCCCCCTGTTCACCACTTTCAGTTTTTACCTGATGCAACAGGAGCAAGAAGCAAAATCGTGGCGGTTTAAAACCTACTACGGCGTTTTGGGCCTGCTCGGCATATTGCTCCCGGTGGCTTTTGTTGCCATGCCGTACGTTCCGGAGGTGAATTTTTTGGAAAATATCTGGCCACTCAGCATCGCATTCGGCTTGTTGCTCCTGGCGCCGGCTGTTGGTTTTTTCGCCGATCGCAAACGATATGTCTACTGGACGATCATCTCCCTGCTGGTGGCGCGAATTGCCTTCGACCTGATCATCCTGCCAACCCGGCACCATGAAAACATCACCTCACGCGCCCGTACCAACATCCGCGCGCTGGTGGATAAATACCCCGACCGGACCTGGTACACCTACGGACGCAGTATCCTGCGCGAACCGGCTTCGTTTTACATGACTAAAAAACTGGGGTACATCGTGCAAAATACCACCGATACGAGCCATAAAAACGCGCTGTACATCGTCAATCCCGACCACGAACCAGATGCCGACCTGATCTTTGGCGGCCCGCCGGCGGACACGTTTCAGACGGACTATTCGGAGATTAAGCATCTGTTGTATTTGCGGGATTGAGGGGGCTGTCCGGGGGTACTCGTCCTACGACTTGAAGTCGTAGGACGAGTAGGAGACCATCGCGCAAAACTCGTCCTACGACTTCAAGTCGTAGGACGAGTATAAAACCACTCCGCAAAACGCTGCACCCCTTCCTGCAAGGACACCTGGGGCGCATACCCAAACCGCGCCTGCGCCTTGGATACATCGGCAAACGTTTGGTCCACATCGCCGGGTTGTTTTTCCAGAAATTGTTTCTCAAGCGTTCGCCCCAGCGCGCGCTCCAGCGCTTCCACCATTTCCAGCAAGGTGACCGGTGTGCCACCGCCCAGGTTGAAAATATCGTAGCCGACGCCGGGCAAGTCCAGCACCTGCCGGATACCGGCGACGGTATCGGTCACGTAGGTGTAATCGCGACGCGTCTGGCCGTCGCCGAAGAGCGGGATAGGTTTGTTTTCCAGGGCCAGGTGGGCAAACTTATGGATGGCCAGATCAGGGCGCTGCCGGGGGCCATACACCGTGAACAGGCGCAGGCAGGCAATATCCAGTCCGTACAAATGGTGGTAGGTGTAAGCCAGCAATTCACCGGCGCGCTTCGTGGCGGCATAGGGCGAAATGGGCTGGCTCACGTCGTCGGTTTCGGAAAACGGCGTTTTTTCCTGGTTGCCGTACACCGAGGAGGAGGAAGCAAACAGCAGGCGCGGCACCTTGGCCTGCACCATGGCTTCGAGCAGTTGCAGGGTGCCGTTGATGTTCACGTCGTTGTACTCGGCCGGTTGCAAAATGGAGGGGCGCACGCCTGCCTTTGCCGCCAGGTGCACGACCGCGTCGACCTTGTTTTTTGAAAAAATCTGCTCAAAAACAGCCTTGTCGCGGATATCGCCTTCGACAAACTGAAATGCCGGCCATTGCGCCAGCAAGGCAAGATTTGCCCGTTTGATCGCTGCATTGTAAAACGGATCGAAATTATCCAGCGCCAGCACGGAATGGCCGTCGCGCAACAGCGCTTCGCCCAAATGCGAGCCGATAAATCCTGCGCCGCCTGTTATGAGTATTGTCATTGGTAATGATGAATGATGAGAGATAAATGATGAATTCCCGATTCATCTACAGCGGTTTAAACTGAATTTGCCGCTCAATTTTTGGCTTGACCTATCTAACGGCTGCCGCTCGTGAGTCAACCCCACCCCCGGCCCCCATAGCCATCAACTTAAGCATTTTGAGGGGGTGTATACTTTTCAAATTAGGCTTTTCAAATTGAACTTTTGACTTAAAAAGGTAAGTTTCCGGTTCGTGACGTTTCATTAAAGTCAAATTTGAAAAGTTCAATTTGAAATTTGAAAGTTTTGAGCCCTCAAAATGCTTAAGTTGATGGCTATGCCCCCGGCCCCTCCCCAAGGGGGCGGGGAGTCGCGACGTACGCCGTAGATTACACCATCATCTTTGAGTTTGAAGCAAAAAAAAGCGGTCGACGCTACGGCTCCCCTCACCCTTGGGGAGGGGCCGGGGGTGGGGTTGACACGGCGGAGCCAAATTTGCAAAAAATGCCCCGTCGATTTCGATCCTATTAAAAACATTTCAACCAACTTGTGGGTAATCGGGAGCCTCCTTGGGGAGGGGCGGGGGTGGGGTTGACGTGCAGGCGGCACTATGCACAGCTTGAATAAATCGGCAGTATAGAAATTAATCATTGTCCGTACGCACGTTATTTAAAACGGGTTTAAAACTAAAAACCAGTCCGTAAAGCGCCACGCCGGTCGAAACCAGGTAAAAAATAAACGCGATCGCTACCGAACGCTCGGGGTCAAGCCCCAGCACCTGGGCGCCCCAGAGAAAAGTCAGTTCCCGCGCGCCCGCCCCGCCGATGGTGATGGGCAACATGGCCACTACCGACGAGATCAGAAACACCAGGGAGTAGCCCAGCCAATTTTCCGATTGACCGAGGGCAAAGATAATACCCAGGGTGGCGATCGTTTGCGCGACCTGCACGCCGAGCGATTGCAAACTGGTGCGCACCCACACCGGCGCCGTGGATTTGATCATTTTTCGAAATAAAATCCAGGAGACCGGCACACTGAGCAAAAGCCCCAGCGCCCAAAGCCACCACCAGAATTGCAAAACCGGCAGTCCGAAGGCCAGCAGGAGACACAGTTGCCCCAGGGCCAGCACCCCCGATAGCCGGTCGAACAGCGTGATGGAAAACAGGGGGCGTAACGGCTTGCCGAAATGATCCATCAGCAGTTTGATCTTGTACCCGTCGCCGCTGATGCCGCCGGGAAGCAGCAGATTGTAGTACATGCCGAGCCAGTAGAGCCGGAGTTGAGGCCGGGTGTCCAGGTGAATGCCGTCCGTTTTCAGCAGGTCGTTGAAGCGAAAAGCGCCGATCAGTTTGGAAACGATAAACCAGAGCAAGGCCCAGAGCAACCAGGCCGGATTGGCTTGTCCCAGCACGCGCAAGAGCAACTCCGGATCGATGGCACGGATGACCAGAAAAAGGATCAGGATAGAAATTCCGGCTTTCAGTGCGGTTTTCCAAGTCATGGCAAGCGGGCTCAGGCCTTCT
Source organism: Lewinellaceae bacterium (assembly GCA_016716135.1). Classification (GTDB taxonomy): domain Bacteria; phylum Bacteroidota; class Bacteroidia; order Chitinophagales; family Saprospiraceae; genus M3007. Next base: position 21,794 of record JADJWX010000011.1, read on the forward strand.
CCAGTTCAGGCTGGTGAATGTGCCGGACGCGGTAGGGTTTTTTATCCTGCGATTCGTAGTAGGTGCGCACCTGCATTTCGGCCAGGATGCCCAGCACGATCAGCTGAATGCCGGCCATGACGAGCACAACGCCCAACATCAGCAGCGGCCGGCCCCAGATATCGTGGCCTAAAATTTTTTCAATGAGCAGGTACAAAAGAATCAAACTCCCGGCAGCCGTCGTCAGCACGCCCCAGCCGCCGAAGAGGTGCATGGGTTTGTGCCGGAAGCGTTTGAGAAAGAGGATGAGCAGCAGGTCACTGATGACCCGGGTGGTGCGGCCGATGCCGTATTTGGATTTGCCGTGTTGGCGGGCATGGTGGCGCACCGGCGTTTCGTCCATGCGGGCGCCTTCCAGGTCGGCCAGCACGGGGATGAAGCGGTGCAGTTCGCCGTACAAGCCCAGGCTTTTGGCCAGTTCGGCGCGAAACACGCGGAGGGTGCAGCCGTAGTCGTGCTGATAGACCCCTGAGGCGCGGCGGATCATCCAGTTGGCGATCTTGCTGGGCACTTTGCGTAGCAGCATGCCGTCCTGCCGTTTTTGCCGGACGCCGGCGAGCATATCCAGGTTACGCTCCCGGGCAATTTGCAGCATCCGCGGGATGTCGGCCGGGTCGTTCTGGAGGTCGCCGTCCATGGTGGCGATCCATTCCCCGCCGGCGTATTCGATACCGGCGGCGAGGGCGGCACTCTGGCCAAAGTTGCGGCGGAATTCGACGATGCGGAGCCGGGGATGCCGGAGGGCTTTCAGCCGGGGCAGGGTTTCGTCGCGGGAGCCGTCGTCCACAAAAACCAGTTCGTAGTCAAGGCTTTGCAGTTGCTCGTCCAGTTGTTGTACCAGCGGCTGAATATTGTCTTCTTCGTTGTAAACGCAAATGACGACGGAAAGGAATGGCTTCATAGTATCGGAATAGGCGGCAAAGGTAAGAAAAAGCGCAGGCCGGGCAAGGGGGATTGGGCGGTGCGGGGAAGGTTGGATGCGAACTGCTGATTTTCAGCAGAGCCGGTAAAATCTGCCGGAGAAATACCTGCGATTCAGGCGATACGCAGTAGATTTAAGCGCGCAAAATGTTCGTCGCGGTTATTTTGGTTGTCCTCTATCCGGAATGCTGCAAGTTGAAACCCTGTTTTGAACGCCATTTGTGTTGGCCCCATGCTGCACTTGAACCAGGTTTATTTCCGTAGGTATTTTTTGGAGTTGTTGGGGCACCTTGTCAACATGGCACTTGTGTTGATTTGTGATATTTCCGAAAATGGCTAAGTGGATGGCATGTTGTGGGTTTTTGGTTTTTGGTCATGCATAAGTTCACTACAAAAAAATAAAACAAAATGGATAAGGTAGATTTTTTCGAGAAATATAAAATAAATGAAAAGGATTTTAAGAAAACAAAACTGAGTTGGGACGACTTACACAGTATTCATGATGATTATTCTAAATATTTGCCTAGGCTTGAAAGCACAGCAATATTCATTTTCAATAGTCTAATGAAAATACCAGGTGTCCATTCTGTTCGATATCGCATTAAAAACCCAGAACATCTTATTGAAAAAATTATTCGAAAAAAAATTGAAAACCCCAAAAGAAGTATCACACTAGCAAATTACAAGAATGATGTTACTGATTTAATTGGCTTACGAGCACTTCATTTGTTCAAAGAGGATTGGCGAACTATTCATAAGCAAATTCATGCTATTTGGGAATTAAAGGAAACCCCGATTGCATATCACAGAAAAGGAGATTCTGACGATTACCTGGAGCAATTTAAAAGTGAAAACTGCACTTCCCAGGAGCATAAATATGGTTATAGATCGATACATTACATTATTGAAACAAACCCAACAAAAGAAACGTTTATTGCAGAAATTCAAGTCAGAACCATTTTTGAAGAAGCATGGAGCGAAATTGATCACACGATTCGATACCCTTATAATAAAGACCACAAAGTGTTTAAAGAGTTTTTGATGATATTAAACCGATTATCTGGAAGTGCAGACGAAATGGGTACGTTTATTCAAACTTTACAACAAGAAATTAATTCAATGGAAAAAAGACATATAGAACAAATAAGTGAAAGAGATTCCATTATTAGCGAACTGGAAATGGAGGTTAAAAACATAACATCAAAAGACAAAGAAATTAGTAGATTAAATGAGATTATTAGAAAATTAAAATCTGATAATACGAACATACTTAATCCTCTCACATCTCTATCATCTTCATTTGAAGCAATGAGAACTAGTTCAGGAAGTTTAGACATTTCAATCTCTAGCCAGGTAGAGTTTCCGCAATTAGAATTGCCAAAAGTTGAAGTCCCTAGAATTAATACTTTTGAAAAAGAAGATAAATAAGTAGTAAACTCCCTTTCCGTCTGGCATGGCAAAGTTTTCTGGGAGAATACATTTCCAGCAAGTCACAACTTGAATTATACTTGAAGTAAGGTGGTTTGCGAACGCAATGATGCCGGGCGTATTGTGGGCGTGACTCGAAGTCACGCCCACAATAGACGAATCGCCACCGCTTTTTCGCAAACCACTTTCCACCGGGTATTCCTGTGACTTATATTTTGTAGATGGGAAATTTTATGGGCGTTTAGAGCATGGTGAATTTAAAACCCGTATCGTGGTGCCTGTCGACGAATAGCAGCCCTGCCCCCCAGGGTAAAAGCATCAAAATCCTGGGCGACCTCGGAGAGGTCAAATATTTGTAGAAAAGGACCTGCAAGCCGTGGGTCACGACCTCGGAGAGGTCGAATTGGGCTTGCGCTCAAACAATTTAACACAGATTCGACCCCTCCGAGGTCGTGATCCAATCTCCCATGGACCGGTTGCTACAAATATTCGACCTCTCCGAGGTCCGTTGCATTTTGATGCGTTTGTCCTGCTGCCCTGCCCCCCTCACTTCTTCTCCGCAATCTTCCGCAACTCATTCAACTTCCAAAGCGCATCCATAGGCGTCATCGTATTCAAATCAAGCCCCAGCAATTCTTCCCGGATTTTCCGCGTGTACTCGTCCGCATCGAAAATCTGCAGCTGCATCTTGGGCATGATCTGCTTGACTTTTTTGCGCATTTGCTCCGGTTTTTCCACGGTTTCCGGCCCGGTTGTGGTCCGCCCGCCGTCTACCGTCAGCCGCCCGCCGTCGGCTTCGAGGGTGTGCAGGATTTCCGTGGCGCGCTCTACTACACTGGACGGCATACCGGCCATGCGGGCCACATGAATGCCGAAGGAGTGGTTGCTGCCGCCGGGAGTGAGTTTGCGTAAAAAGATGACTTTGTGCCCCACTTCCCGGGTGCTGACGTGGTAATTGTGGATGCGCGGGTGCAGTTCGGCCAGTTCGTTCAATTCGTGGTAGTGGGTGGCAAACAGCGTTTTGGGCCGGGCGCGCTCGTTGTCGTGCAGGAACTCGGCCAGGCTCCAGGCAATGGAAATGCCGTCGTAGGTGCTCGTGCCCCGGCCGATCTCGTCGAGCAGGATGAGCGAGCGGTCGCTGATGTTGTTCATGATCAGGGCCGTTTCGTTCATCTCCACCATAAAGGTACTTTCGCCACCGCTGATGTTGTCGCTGGCCCCCACCCGGGTGAACAGCTTGTCGATCAGGCCAATGCGCGCGGCGGAAGCCGGCACAAAACTGCCCATCTGGGCCATGAGGGCGATGAGCGCCGTTTGGCGGAGCAGGGCCGATTTACCCGACATGTTCGGACCGGTAAGCATGATGATCTGTTGTTCCTCCGTGTCCAGGAAGACGTCGTTCGGGATATACGCTTCGCCCACGGGAAGCTGCGTTTCGATCACCGGGTGCCGGCCGTCCTTGATGTCGAGCGAATAGGAATCATCGAGCACCGGACAGGTGTACTGCCGTTTGGCCGCCACTTTGGCCATCGAGAGCAGGCAATCGAGCCGGGCGATCAGCTGGGCATTGTGCTGTACCGGCGCGATGTAGGCCGCGGTTTCATCCACCATTTCGGCAAAAATGCGCTCTTCGAGTTCCTGTATTTTTTCCTGCGCGCCGAGGATCTTGTTTTCCAATTCTTTGAGTTCCTGGGTGATAAACCGCTCGGCATTGGCCAGGGTTTGCTTGCGGGTCCAATCGTCCGGCACCTTGTCTTTCCATTTGCTGGTCACCTCCAAATAATAGCCGAACACGTTGTTGAACCCCACTTTCAGGCTTTGGATGCCGGTGCGTTTGGTTTCGCGCTCGCCCAGTTCGGTCAGAATTTTGCTGTCGCGCATGATCGAACGCAATTCATCCAACTCCGGGTGCGCGCCCTCAGCAATGGCGCCGCCCTTGCGCACATCGGTCGGCGGATCGGGCGCGATGACTGCCTCGATCCGCTCGCGCAGACTGTGGCAGGGGTTCAGGGATTCGCCGATGCGCTCCAATCCCTGCGTGCCGGGGCTACCCAACAATTTTTTTATTTCGGCAATAGCGATCAGTGCCCGGCGCAGTTGCATGACTTCGCGTGGGTTTATCTTTCCAACAGCCGTTTTGCTCATCAGGCGCTCCAGGTCGCCGATGTGGCGGACATGCGGCTCCAGGGCTTTGGCAAAATCCTGGTGTTCCAGAAAATAGCCGACAGCCTCGTGGCGATCCTGGATCGGTTGCAAACCGGTAAGCGGCAGCAACACCCACTTTTTCAGCAGGCGGGCCCCCATGGGACTGACCGTTTGGTCGAGCACATCGAGCAGGGAGGTGCCGGTTTCGTGGTTGGAAGTGACCAACTCCAGGTTGCGAATGGTGAAACGGTCGAGCCAGACGTATTTTTCCGTATGCAGGCGGCTCAGGCTGCTGATGTGCGCCAGGCGGGTATTTTCGGTAGAGGCCAGGTAATGGAGCGCGGCGCCGGCGGCGGCTTGTGCAAGTTCGAGGTCGTCTACGCCGAAACCTTTCAGACCCGCCGTTTGAAAATGCCGGAGCAGTTTTTCGCGGCCAAAGTCGAAGGTGAAAATCCAGTCTTCGAGGGTGTAGGTGTAAAATTTGTCGCCGAAATAGGCGGCAAATTCCTTGGCGCGACTTTTTGGCAAAATCACTTCCGCGGGCAAAAAACTCTGGAACAGTTTGTCGATCGCCGCCATGTCGCCTTCGGTCACAAAAAACTCGCCGGTACTGACATCCAGAAATGCTGCGCCGAAGCGATCGTTTTTGCCGAAGGCCAGGGTTGCGAGGAAATTATTGCGGTTGTGCTCCAGCAGGGCGTCGTCGGTGGTGACACCCGGCGTGACCACCTCGGTCACCGAGCGCCGGACGACTTTCCCCGGCACGGGTTTTTCCATTTGTTCGCAAATCGCCACCCGAAAACCCGCGCGCACCAGGCGGGGCAGGTAGGTGTCCATGGCGTGGTGCGGGAAGCCGGCGAGCTCGATGTCGGAACCGCCGTTGTTCCGGCTGGTGAGGGTAATGCCCAGCGCCTGGGCCGCTTTCACGGCATCTTCGCCGAAGGTTTCGTAAAAATCGCCGACCCGGAAGAGCAGGATCGCGTCGGGGTATTGGGCTTTTGCCTGGTTGTACTGCGCCATCAGCGGCGTGGTTGCAGGCGCTTTATCTGATTTTTTCTTTTTGCCGGTTTGGGCCATGGTGCGTTTCCGGAGCAGTTAGGTGGTGCTCGCGGGTTGGCAAAAATAGATATTCGACGCTTGCAGCCCAATTCGGGCGCACAATACATTTTGGGAAATTTGAGGCGGCGGGAAAACATTTTACATTCGCCGAACCGGTTTTATGCACGACTTTAATCACCGTACCTACCCTCACCTACCCTCAGCGGAATCAAATCCGCGTTTATCTGCGTTTCGCCGCAGGCGAATCCGCCTCATCCGCGTTCAATTCCTGTTCGCCAGGAAATCCAAAGGAGAGTTCCCAACGTAGAGCGATTGGGACGCGGATACCGCGGATTCGCCTACGGCGAAACGCGGATTTTCGCGGATTTGATTCCGCTAAAGGTAATTTTCGGATAATGGCGAAGCACAAGTTTAAATCACTTTACTTCAAGTAGTGCCGACCAAAAAAGAGGCAGACTTGATTAACAGGTTTTTTTGTTTTTCAAAGGGCTGAAGCCGGCAACAAATTATTAGTTCACGATTTGCCAACACCAGGTTCCTCGCTGCGCTCGGAATGACAAACTATATTCCAAGACAGGTTTCAACAGATTTCTCGCTACGCTCGAAATTTCCACGGTGCTTGATGAAATTTCGAGTGTAGCGAGAAATCTGTTGAAAAATGTTAACTCAAGACAAACTGTCATTCCGAGTGCAGTGAGGAACCTGAAGGAATATTAACAGGAAATTATTTTTCAAACGTTGCAAACTTCATTTTTTGAAAAAAAGCCGCCATGCGCCCGGGAAAAAACATTTTACATTCGCCGGGCCGCTTTCCCATAAATCCTGGCAAACCCCTTATTTTTGAAAAACTACGCCTGGCCTTCTTTTCGTTTTTTAATCCGCCAACTGTTTTCACCCAACACGCTTCCCAACCATGGGGTACCCGATTCGATACACTTTCTGTTTTTTGCTTTGCTGTTGTTTTTACATTCAGACCGGTTTTGCCCAAAACCAAACCCGGGTGGAGCGGAGCAACCCACACCCACCCATACCCATGGATGTACCTGCCGAAAAGCCGTCGGCCGGGCGCACCGATTGTCCGGAGGCCGGTTTGTTTTTGGAAAAATTCATCGGGCAGATGGAAAGCATGGGCATGGCAAACCTCTCCGTTAGCGGCGGCATTCCGGCCGACAACCTGATCCGGAATACCCTCATCGGCGGCGATTGCTTTGATGTCACAAATGTCACCTGGACCGGGCCCGCCTACTCCCGGGGTACGTTCAGCAATGGCAGCGCTTCCATTGGGATTGAAGACGGCATCGTGCTGAGCACCGGCTCGGTGATCAATCTGCCGGGGCCCAATACCTCGGGTTCAACCTCCGGCAATGGCGCCGGATTTAATTTAAACAACCCCGACGACCCCGACCTGGCCACGCTCACCGACGGCAACCAATGGGACCTGAGCATCATTGAATTTGATTTTACGCCTACGGCAAATGCCTTGCAGTTTGAATATGTGTTCGGTTCGGAGGAGTATTGTGAGTTTGCCAATTCGACCTACAACGATGTATTCGGTTTTTTCATCAGCGGCCCGGGCATTGCCGGCACGCAAAATCTGGCCCTGCTGCCCAGTACCACCACGCCGGTTACGATTAACAACGTCAACCATGTCAACAACACCGCGTATTACGTGAACAACACGACAGACGTAATCTGCCAGACCGGCATCCCCTGTTGCACAAATGATTGCTCCCTGGACGGCTGGACGACGCCGCTGACCGCCACCATCACCAACCTCATCCCCTGCTCCACCTACCACATCAAACTCGCCATTGCCGACATTTCCGACGGCCTGGTGTTTTCAGCCGTTTTCCTCAAAGCAAATTCCTTTGACGCCGGTGGCGGCGTGAGTGCAAACACGGTGTATCCAAACGGGCAGCCGGCAGCGGTTGAAGGCTGCGAAAACGGCGTGATCCGTTTTGTGCGCAGCAGCGGCGATCTCAATACGCCCCTGACGGTGCATTATACGATCGGCGGCACTGCCACCCCGGGCACAGACTATGCCTTACTCCCGGACTCGGTCGTCATCCCGGCCGGCGACTCCATCTTCCTGCTTCCGGTTACCGTGTTTAACGATTTGATCGCGGAAGGCCAGGAATTCATCGTGCTCACCCTCGATGATCCTTGCTCCTGCCAGACAACCGACCTGACTTTCCTTATTGATGACAAACCGCCGCTGGAGGTTGAATTGGTCGACTTGACTGTTTGCGGCGCTACCAGCACCCTGCTTGCTCCGGCAATTGCAGCGCCCGGTGTGCCGCCACTGCAATATCTGTGGAACACCGGCGACACTTCTCCATCCCTGACGATCACCTCCCTTGGCACAACGGCGTACAGCCTGACCGTGACGGACGCCTGCGGCGAAACGGCCACTGCCGGGGCAACAGTTATCCTGGAGCCGGCGCCTGTAGCGGTGCTGAGCAGCGCCGGGGCGCTTTGTGCCGGCGTACCCGATTCCGTTGCGTTGACCCTCACGCTTAGCGGACCGGGGCCCTGGGAAGTGGTGATCGACAGCAACGGCACAGCGATAAATCGTCAATTCAGCAGCAGCCCGGCGCCCCTCACCATTTCAACCCCCGGCACGTATTCCCTGACCAGCGTAGTCACGGCTGCCGGTTGCCCGGGTACCGTTTCGGGCACGGTCGACATTTTGGAAATCACCGTTGACCTGGCACTGACACCCACCGATCCGTTATGTTTTGGCGCAGCCAATGGCAGCATCACGGCGACAGCCAGTGGCGGAACCGGACCGTTTTTATATAGCTGGAACACCGGAATTGACGGTGCGATGCTGACCGGGTTAGGCCCCGGAACATTCACTGTCACCGCCACGAACAGCGAAGGTTGCAGCGCGAGTACGTCGACCGTACTCAGCGAACCACCCGAGCTCACCGCCGAAATTGTGGATTCGACCGCCATTAGTTGCAACAACCCGACCGGTACCGCCGACCTGACCGTGGGCGGCGGCACGCCGGATTTTCTATTCAACTGGAGCAATAGCGATACTATGGAGGACCCCGTTTTCAATGCCGGCGGCACATACACCGTGACCGTTTCGGATGCAAATTCGTGTACCGCAACCGCCACCGTCCACATTGCGGAAAACACGACACCGCCTACGGCGGCAGCGGCTACACCGGAGCCGCTAACCTGCGATTCCCTGGAGGTGACCATTGATGCCGGGGCCTCGTCGCAGGGACCGGCGTTTAGTTACAGTTGGAACGGGCCGGGCATTGTTTGTTGTGCCAACTCGCTGGCGCCCCGGGTGAATGCCCCCGGCGCCTATACGCTTACAGTAACCAATTCGGATAATGGCTGCACCAATACCGTATCAGTGCTGGTTATTGAAAACAATGCACCGCCGTTGGTTGTGATCGATCCGCCGCAAATGATCAGCTGCGATTTGTCAACCCTGACCCTCGACGGTTCCAATTCGGCAAGCGGCCCGGCGTACGTATTTGCCTGGAGCACTGCCGACGGAAATTTCACCTGTTGCAGCAACACACTCCAACCGCAAATCAACCTTGCAGGCACCTATTCTCTTCTAATCACAAACAACAACACCGGGTGCAGCGCCTCGGCAAGTGTTTCCGTAACTGGCAATAGTACCCCGCCTGAATGCGATCATTGCCTCCGTGGGGCAAATTGACTGTGGTACCCCGACCCTGCAACTGGACGGCTCCGGTTCCAGCACCGGCAGCACTATTTCGTACCAGTGGTCGGCCGCCAACGGCGGCAACATCGTTTCGGGCCAAGGCACCACGATGCCGGTCGTAGATCAGGGTGGCGATTACAGCCTGGTCGTGCTGAATTCCGAAAACAACTGCATGGACACGGCCACGGTAACCGTAATCGCCGACCTGGATCCGCCCGTCGCAACAGCCGCGGCAACCGGAACACTGACCTGTCAGTCACCTTCCATCACCCTGGATGGAACCGGATCGAGCACTGGGCCGACATACACCTACCTGTGGACTACCCCGGACGGAAATTTGGTCGGCGGTGAAACCGGGCTTAATCCCGTAGTCAATCAAGGCGGCACATACACCCTGGTGGTCACGAATTCGGCAAATGCATGTACCGGTTCGGCCAGTGTATCGGTAGCCGGCAACCAGGATCAACCGCTGGCAAATGCCGGGCCGGCCCTGACGTTGAACTGCCTGCAAGCGCAAGTCCAATTGCAGGGCAGCGGCAGTGTCGGGCCTGATTTTCAGATCCAATGGACGGCTACCCCCGGAGGTATCGTTAGCGGCGACGATACGTACACCCCCACGGTAAACGCAGCAGGCAGTTATACACTCGTGGTTACCAATACGGCAAATGGTTGCAGCAGCGAAGATGTGGTGCAAATCAGCGCCAATTTTGACACCCCGGTTGCATCGATAGCCCCACCAGCGGTTATCAACTGTGCAAACCCGGAAATCGAGTTGGATGCCGGCAACTCCACCCAGGGCCCTGACATTGTTTTCAACTGGAGCACTCCCAATGGGAATATCGCAAGCGGTGGCAGCACACCCAACCCAACCGTGGATGCGCCCGGCCAGTATGTTTTGGTATTGAGCAATACCCTGAGTGGGTGCGCCGATACAGTCGCTGCCACCGTGTTGGAAAATCTCGCCATGCCAACTGCCGATGCCGGGCCGGGCGATACCCTGCGCTGTGCAACGCCCCAAATCAGCCTGCAAGGCAACGGTTCTTCCGGACCGGATTTCATCTATTTTTGGCAAACTATAACCGGAAACATCGTGAGCGGGGAAAACAGCCTCAACCCGGTAATCGACGCCGCCGGGGCCTATACCCTGATCGTAACGGACACCACCAACGGCTGCACGGCGGTAAGCACGGTTTCCATTGCTGCCGACCAAAACGTACCGCTTGCCTTTGCCGGAAATGATGCGGCGCTCGATTGTTTTAACCCAAACGTTCAACTCAACGGAACAGGCTCAACTGCCGGAATAGGGATCAGTTACCAATGGACCGCCAATCCGGGAAATATCGTTTCCGGGGAAAACAGCCTGACGCCGCTGGTGGATGCTGAAGGATTTTACACGCTGGTTGTCACCAACGCCGCCAATGGCTGTACCGCTACGGATGAAGTGGCCGTTGGCGCCAATTTCAATTATCCAACGGCCAGTATCGCTCCGCCATTGGAATTAAATTGCTACAATAGCACCGTTCAACTGGATGCCGGCGCTTCCACGCAGGGCGGAACGTTGGCGTTTGGCTGGAGTAGTTCCGACGGCAATATCGCAGGAGGCAACGGCACGCCCTTTCCGCAAGTGGATCAGCCCGGAACCTATCAATTGATTTTACAAAATTTGGCAAACGGCTGCACAGACACGGCAACGGTGCTGGTTTTGGAGAATATAATGCCACCAGTCGCAGTAGCCGATTCCGCTGCCGTTCTGACGTGCCAGGAAACACAACTTACCCTGAGCGGTCAGGGTTCATCCACTGGTTTGAATGTCGATTATGCATGGACGACAGTTGGTGGAAATATCGTCAGCGGCCAGCAAACCTTAAACCCGGTCGTCGACCAGCCAGGCACCTACACCCTGACCGTTTTTTACCTGGATAACGGCTGCACGGCGCATGCAGTGGTTCAGGTCAGCAGTGATCAACAACCGCCGGCAGCCGATGCCGGTGCCGCGCAAACGATAACCTGCACGTTTTCACAAATCAATTTAAATGGCAATAATTCTGCCCAAGGGGGGCAATACAGCTATGCGTGGACCACTCCGGATGGCAATATTCTTTCCGGTGCAAGTTCCCTGACGCCGCTTGTCGATGCTGCCGGAACCTACACGTTGCTGGTTACCAACAGCGAAACCGGCTGCACGGCCGAAGCATCGGTTATGATTGATGAAAACACCAGCGTCCCGGTGGCCGTAGCAGCGCCGGGTGGTGTGCTGAGTTGCACCCAATCGAGCCTGGTGCTGGATGGCGCCGGTTCGAGTATTGGCAGTTCCATTGTTTATCAATGGTCAACTATTTCAGGCAACATTGTTTTGGGTCAAAACTCCCTGAACCCTTCGGTGAATGCGGTGGGAAGTTACAGCCTGCTGGTTACAGACACCCTGAACGGTTGCACTGCCAGTGCGACCACACAAGTCTCCGCCGACGCGAGCGTGCCGGTGGCCAACGCCGGACCTGCCGACACGCTCAATTGCCTGGTTTTGGAAACTACACTCGACGGCACTGCCTCCAGTCCGGGCGGGCAATACAACTACAGCTGGTCGGGGCCCGGCATTATTTCCGGCGATAGCACCCTGACGCCAACCGTAAACCTTCCCGGCGTATATGTTTTGTTGGTTACCGACACGGCAAATGGTTGCACCGCCAATTCCAGTGTGCAGATTTTCGAAGACCAAACACCACCGCAAACTATGGCAGGCCCCGATGGTCTGTTAACCTGTATTGATACCGTGCTGGCACTTTCCGGTAGTGCTTCCGGCAATAGCGCGGCCCTTAGTTTTTCCTGGAGCAGTTCTACCGGTGGAGGTATCGTAACCGGAGGGAATACACTCACGCCCCAGATTGATCTGCCGGGAATTTACACCTTACTGGTTACCAACAATTCCAATGGCTGCACCGCTGCCGACCAGGTAGAAATCGCGCAGGATACCATTTCGCCGGTGGCAAATGCGGGGCCGACTGCAGTGCTCACCTGCGCCATCCCAGATACCGTGCTCAACGGGTCCGGCAGCAACGGACCACAGTTTGTTTATCAGTGGACAACGGTTGATGGCAACGTCATCTCCGGACCGGGTACGCTCAATCCATTGGTGAATGCTCCAGGAACGTACATTCTCCTGGTGACGAACAACCTGAATGGCTGTACGGCGACATCTTCTGCAGCCGTCGTCCAGGACATTGACCAGCCGGCAGCCATTATTGAAACGCCACCCGTCCTGGGATGTATAGCCAATCAGATCACGCTGAGCGCCACGGGTAGCAGCACGGGAACGCAATATGTGTACAGTTGGAGTACGCCGGATGGAAACATTGTTTCTGGTGACAATACCCTTTCCCCAACAGTTGATGCCCCGGGGCTTTACACCCTTCTGGTCACGAATCAATCAAACGGCTGTACCCGGGAAGCCGGTGTGCAGGTGATCCAAACCGGCAACGTACTCTCCGGCGTCATTGAATCGCCGGCAACCCTCACCTGCAACGTTACGGCGCTTGTCCTGAACGGCCAGGGCAGCAGTAGCGGGCCGGGCATCGGCTACCAGTGGGAAACCACCGACGGTATGATCCAAAGCGGGGCGACCAGCCTTCAGCCTACGGTGTTTGCTCCGGGAAACTACACGCTGCTAATCACCGATAGCCTGACGGGATGTACCGTAACCACCACCGCTGTGGTGTTGCAGGACACCACTGCGCCGGCAGTGGATGCCGGAATTGCCGGGTCAATTACCTGTTCAGATACTATGCTTGCGTTGAACGGCGCCGGCACGGGCGGAAACCTTGGAGTCGGGTATTCCTGGTCTACCGCAAACGGTTCTATTTTATCCGGCGCCAACTCCCCTACCCCAACGATAAATTCAGGAGGGACCTATACCCTAACAGTGCTCGATTTGTTCAACGGGTGCTCCGACACCGACCAGGTAGTGGTACCGGTGGATACCCTGCCGCCCCCGATCGGCATTGCGGCGCCGGATTCACTTACCTGCATCCAAAATGACGTGCTGATCGACGCCACAGGGTCGGCACAGGGACCCATGATTAGCTATTTTTGGAGCGGCCCGGGAATAGTGAGCGGGGATACCGGACTGACGCCGGTGGTGAACCTGCCCGGCGTTTACCAAATAAGCATTACCAATAGTGCAACGGGCTGTACTGCAACATCTACCGTCAGTATAATTGAAAATATTGAACCGCCTGTTGCGGAGGCGGGAAATGGTTTTGAATTGAATTGCACCGTTGAAAACGGCTTGCTGAGCGCGGCCGGTTCCTCCGTGGGGCCATTGTTTGGCTATGCCTGGTCGACGGTGAACGGAAATATCGCGTCCGGAGCAAACTCGGCGACCCCAAACGTTGATGCCGCCGGAACCTACACGCTCCTGGTGACTAACCTGCAAAACAGCTGCACCGCAACGGATGCCGTTGTGGTGTTGGAAAACACCGATTACCCCACCGGGATCGATATTTCAACCAACCCGCCCGGCTGCAACGACCAAACAGGGAGTATACGAATCGATACCGTTACCGGCGGTACCGGGCCGTATTTATATTCGATCGATGGCGGACAAACCTTTCTGACTGCCAATACATTTGACGATTTATTGCCCGGACTCTACCAGATGATTGTGCAGGACATGAACGGTTGCGAGTACAGCGAAACCGTTAATCTGCCGGCACCGGTTATCCCGGCAGTCAGCCTGGGCGCCGACATTGCGCTGGAGTTTGGCGATTCGGTAAAATTGACAGCGTTGTTCAATATCCCGCCGTATTTGATCGATACCATTATTTGGAGCCCGCAATACAACCTGACCTTCACCGGCAATCCGGCAATTGTTTATGCAAAACCTTTTGTGACAACGGAATACAGCGTTTTTATCCAAAACATGGATGGCTGTACGGCCGAAGCCAGCATCCGGATACTTGTAAATCACCCTAATATTTGGGCGCCCAATGCGATCAGCCCAAACCGGGAGGACGGCATTAATGATGTGTTCCTGATTTTTGCCGGAGAAAACGCCGTGCGGCAAATCAACACCTTGCAAATATTTGACCGTTGGGGAAACCTGGTCTTTCAAAAACAAAACATTGAACCCAACGACGAAAAACAAGGCTGGGACGGCTATTTTCGAGGAAAACCCATGAACCCTGCCGTTTTTGTGTGGTGGGCAGAAATTGAACTTGCCGACGGCCAAAATTTGCTTTTGGAAGGGGATTTGACTATTGTCCGTTAATAACCTTCAGGGCAGAAACTTTTTCCGAAGGTGTAGCGTACCGGTTTGGGCGCCAAACTCCAACAGGCTGTTAAATTAATTTTACCGGAGGGCTATTTTTACAAAATCTTTCTACATTCGCAGACGGGTTTGAGCCACCCGCCCCATTCCTTAAATGGACTTTTAATACCACCCTTTAATACCTTGATTTCCCGCCTTATTTCCCGTCGTAATTCTCTTTTAAAGGTTTAGGTTTCCTGGAGTATTCGGACCGAGCCAGTCCAACACTCCTAATCCAATCTCGTCATTCGGTTGACTGGCCAATCCTATTCCTTTACCCAAACTTGTACATTATGTTTCTACGGGAAACCCATCTGCTGACGGTATTACTCCTACTTGCTTCCGCTACTCTTTTTGCTCAAAACCCGGCGCTTTCGATCCAGGCGGCCCAAACGCCATTGCGTGAACCGGTAAATCTGCTGCCCGGACAAACCAGCCTGCAAATCTGCGGACTGAACCCCGGGAATACTTACCAAATTGTTGTGGCGCCGGCTTTTCCGGGCGTAACTGCAACATTTAACCTAAAGCTGGCCAATCTCCAGCAAGAAAGCCAGGCCCGCTTGCAATCCAACCCGGACCGGCCGCAACTGCGCCGCTTCAAAGCCAATGCGGCCTGCATGGATCTGGAGGTTGTGGCACAATCACCTGGCCAGGCTGCCGTACCCAGCTATGTGTCCATTGGCTGCCTTGATTGCCAAACGACGGCGCTGCGGAAAGATCATTTGGTACAGGAAATTGCCGAGGCGGCAAATTTGGTCGTCACACAAGGAAATGCCGCCAACGACCTGGTCACCAACGTATTAATCGGCGGCGACTGTTTTGATGTGTCCAAAATCACGTCAAAAGGCCATCTAAATTCCCTGGGTACCTTTGACAATGGCGCTGCCAGCATCAATATTTCCCAGGGTATCGTGCTGGCCACAGGGCCGGTGGACGCCTTGCCCGGTCCGAACCTGTACCAGAATGCCAGCAACGGGTTTGGCGCGAATACCGCAGACGACCCGCATTTGTCTACCCTTACCGGCGGCATTAACCAGTTTGACGTGTCGATCATTGAGTTTGATTTCAAACCCACGTCCAACATGGTGCAGTTTGACTTTGTATTTGGCTCGGAGGAATATTGCGAATACGTCAACACTATTTACAATGACGTTTTTGGATTTTTCATCAGCGGCCCCGGGATTTTCGGGACCAAAAACCTGGCAGTGCTCCCCGGTACCAATACCCCCGTGGCGATCAACGAGGTGAACCATCTAAAAATACGGCTTACTATCGCAATAACAATTCGTACGGGACTTGTCTGAATGTGCCGGTTACCAACATGTTCGACATTGAATTAGATGGCTTTACTACGGTTTTGACGGCCATTGCAAATGTTATTCCCTGCGAAACGTACCACATCAAGCTCGCTATCGCCGACGTCGGTGATGCCAACTATAGTTCCGCCGTTTTTTTGCGCGCCAACTCTTTCGATGCCGGTGGTAAAACATTGGCAGATGCCATCTACCCCTCTGCAGCGCCCTACACCCGCGAAGGTTGCCAGGATGGCTTTATCCGGTTTTACCGGGGTACCGGCGATATTAACCAGCCCCTCACGGTAAATTACACCATCGACCCGGCCAGCACCGCCACGCCGGGGGTTGATTTTGTTGCACTTCCAACATCCGTAATTATTCCGGCGGGGCAGTCGGAAGTGCTCGTACCCGTCAATGTCATCAAGGATCAGCTTGCGGAAGGGCAGGAATTTTTCACCCTTTTTGTAGATAACTCATGCAGCTGCGAGCAACAGGAAATTACGTTTGTCATCGAAGACCAGGTGCCGCTGGACCTCTCCATGGCGGATAAAACGGGCTGTGCCGGATCGGCCACGCTGACACCGCTGCTCAGTGGAGGTTTGCCGCCTCTGACGTATACATGGAATACCGGTGCATCGGGGACCAGCCTGACTTCCACCGACTTTGGGAGCGCTGTTTACACCGTTACGGTGACCGATGTCTGTGGTTTGAGTGCCTCGGCTTCCGCCACAGCCATCGTGGATCAAACACCTACCGCTATTCTTTCGGGTGACGTCAGTTTTTGTCCGGGGAACAGCGCACAATTGCCGGTAACATTCACCGGCGTGGGCCCCTGGACAGTAAATTATACCGCTAACGGGACGCCCGGGACGCAGATTTTTTCCAGTAACCCGGCCGCGCTGGAAGTAAGTCAGGGTGGAAATTATGCCCTTACCAGCGTGATCTCCCAGGCAGGTTGCCCGGGCCTTGCAGGCGGGACGGCCACTGCTACTGAAATCAATATCGGCCTGAATCTCGCCGGGACCAATCCGCTGTGTTTTGGAGACCCCGGGAGTATCCAAACATCGGTAAATCCCGTTTTTCAGCCTTACACCTACGCCTGGAATAACGGCCAAAGCAGTCCCGATCAGCAAAATCTTCAGCCTGGAATCTATTCCATTACTGTGACGACAACGCAGGGTTGCACCGAAATTGCAAGTATGGAGCTGATTGCTCCGGCACGGTTAACCGCAGATGTGAACGGCATTTCAAACATCAGTTGCTATCAACCCATCGGAAGTGCGCATGCTTCAGCCCAGGGCGGGACCGGGAGTTACCAGTTTAACTGGAACAACGGCGTTATCCAGGATCTGGCCAACTTCAGCAGCGGCGGCACGTATACGGTGACGGTGACGGATGCCAACCAATGTACCGCAGTCGCGGAAGCCGTTATTTTTCAAAATACAACACCGCCTACGGTTGTTGCAAACGCCGAGGATGAAATTAACTGCACCACACCGGAAGTGCACCTGATGAGCACCGGCTCTTCAACCGGCCCAAATTTTATTTACAACTGGAGCACCCAAGACGGGCACATCATCACCAGTATGGAAGAGCCATCCGCTATGGTGGATGCGCCCGGTTTGTACACCTTGCTGATTACCAATACCACCAATGGATGTACCGCAACGGCACAAACAACTGTTTTTGAAAATACCAATTATCCAACAGGCTTTGATCTGTTTGTTACCCAGCCGGGCTGTCAAAATGTGCCGGGCAATATCCTGGTCAATGATGTAGTGGGCGGGGAAAGTCCGTTTGTATTTTCGCTAGATGGTGGAAACACGTTTTTAACCCAAAGCACATTTTATGATCTTCTTCCCGGGCAATATTCTCTGACGGTTCAGGATATCAACGGTTGCGAGTTTGAACAAAGCCTGGAATTGTTTGCACCACTGGAGCCGAAAATTACGGTTCAACCTGAAATCAGTTTGAATTTTGGAGAAAGTGCCACACTTATCGCTTCGCTCAACCTTCCACTAAGCCAGTTGGATACCTTGTTTTGGTCTCCGGGCATCGGCAATATTCCCACTGCCCAGGCAGCCGTGATTGAAGTCAGGCCGTTCAAGCCCACGTTGTATACCGTTACCGCAATTTCAAAAGACGGCTGTAAAGACGAAGCCACAGTGCTGGTTCGGGTTGGGCAACCGGATATTTATGCACCGAATGCCATTCGGCCCAACAACCCGGACGGGCAAAACCATATGTTTATGTTGTACGCCCGGGAAAACGTGATCAACCAGGTCAATCAAATGCAAATATTCGACCGCTGGGGCAACATGGTGTTCGGGCGGGATCATTTTCAGCCCAACGACGACCGGGCCGGCGGCTGGGACGGCCGTTACCGGGGTAAAGTATTGTCGCCCGGCGTATATTCCTGGTGGGCAGATATCGAACTGGCAAGTGGTGAACAGATTCAGCTGAAAGGGGATATTACGATTGTAGACTGAAAAAGATTTGCGCTACCTTTGGCCCAAAATCACAGAATACAACTCATTATTTTACCATGTGGACGATGCTTGAAGGTTTTCAACACTTAAGTTCTGAAGAAATTGACACGCTGGTTGCTGCACCCGTGAATATTACTGCACTCATCGGCGGCGCCGACGGCGAAATTGATCGTGAAGAACGCAACTGGTCCGAGCGCCTGATGCGCGCGCGCACTTATTCGCAACCACACCTTATCCAGGAATATTACCGAGTCGCCTCGGAGGACTTTCTTGCCAAACTGGACAAGGCTATGGCTGCACTACCCGGTGAGGTGGAACCGCGCAGCGTAATTTTAACCCAACGGATTGAAGCGCTGAATCCGATTTTAGCCAAATTGGATGCGGAGTTAGCTTCAACCCTTTACAAAAGTTTTTTGGTGCTCGCCAAAGAAACAGCCAAGGCATCCGGCGGATTCCTGCGTATCGGCGCTGTAAGTGCGGTGGAGGAGGGGGGGGGGGGGGGGGGGGGCCCCGGGGGGGGGGTTTTTGGGGGGGGGGGGGGGGGGGGGGGGGGTGGGGGGGGGGGGGGGGGGGGTTGGGGGGGGGGGGGGGGGGGGGGGGGGGGGGGGGGGGGGGGGTGCGTGGGCCGGGGGGGGGGGGCTGCGTCCCGGGGGGGGGGGGGGGGGGGGGGGGGGGGGGGGGGGGGGGGGGGGGGGGGGGGGGGGGGGGGGGGTTGGGGGTGGGGGGGTGGTGGTTCCCGGGGGGGGGGTTGGGGGGGGGGGGGGTTGGGGGGGGGGCGGGGGGGGGGGGGGGGGGGGGAGTTGGGAGGGGAGATTCGGGATGACCCTTTTTTTAAAGTTGTTTCCACAACTGAATTACTTCCACGGCTTCCCGTACATCATGCACTCTTAAAATATTGGCGCCGCGCTGCAGGGCAACCATGTGCAAGGCCGTTGTACCGTTTAACGCCTTTTCGGGATTTACCTGCAATACCTTGCAGATCATTGATTTGCGGGAAAGCCCAGCCAACACCGGCAAGTCCAGCACCTGAGAAAAGACCTCCAGATTTTGCAGTAGTTGATAATTGTGCCGAACTGATTTCCCAAATCCAAAGCCGGGGTCCAGCACAATATCTTTAATGCCCAACGCCCGTAGTTTCCCGGTTTCCCCAATAAAAAAATCAAGTACTTCCTGCACGACATCATCGTATGCCGGAGCGATCTGCATGGTATCCGGCGTGCCTTGCATATGCATCAGCACATACGGGCAGCCGGCACGGGCTACAGCGGGATGCAGGCCAGAGTCAAGTTTGCCCGCAGAAATATCGTTTACGATTGCCGCCCCGGCATCCAACGCAGCAAGTGCCACAGTAGCCCGCCAGGTGTCGACGGATAAAAAAGCATCGGGAAAGCGTTTAATGATCGCCTCAATTACCGGCACAATTCGCCGGAGTTCCTCCTGTTCAGGCACCTCGACAGCGCCGGGTCGCGAGGAGGCGCCACCGATATCGAGCAACGCGGCGCCGGATGCCAGCATACTGTCGGCCCGGCGCAAAACGGCATCCAGATCATTTAAACGCCCACCATCATAAAATGAATCCGGTGTAATATTCAGAATACCCATTACCACAGGTGTGGAAAGGTCGAGTAGCCGGCCCCTGCAATTCAGGGAAAAATGTCGGGGAGGTGTATGGTTCAAACTGTAGCCGGAGTTTAGCCAATGATTATTTAAAACGCAGTTCCGAACCAGTCCATGCCGCCGTTTGTCAAAACATTGGTATCAAAATCAAAAAAAGCAGCATGTTCCTGGTGTGATCCTTGCCCCCAGGGCGTCCGGCACGACGAGGATACCCAGGCGGGTTCCCAGTAGATCACGCCTGCGCCGCCCCGTTGTTTCACTTCATTGCTCAAGTCGACCAGCCATTTGCGTTGATGCTCCGGACTAGCCGGGGCATAGTCCGGGTGCACTTCACTGATAATGTTGTTCGCATTGTCGTTGGCATCATTGGTCCAGATGTAAGCCGTTTCAGCAATCATCACAGATTTACCGGGATAGCTGTTCTGAAGTTCGGCAACAACGGCGCCTGCCTGTGCAATTGTCATCGGTTTGTGCCAGGCCCAGTAGTACGACAGGCCGATAAGGTCAAAATCCCGGACACCGTTTGCCCAAAAACCCGGCATCAGCAAGCGGGCCTCGGCCGGGTTAGCCAGATGGATCATAACCTGGATTTTTTTACCAGCTATTTTTTCAACGGCACGCACCGCAGCAATCCCGGAATTGAACAGTGCCGCATTCCGGGCCCAGTTTATCGGCACACCGGTCGCATTATCCTGCGGCGAAAGCAGGATCATCCGGTTGGTTTCATTCCCGATCTGAACCATTTCGGGCAACAACCCATCAGCATTTAACCGGGTAAGTGTTTGAAAAACATAATTGTACAACGAATCTTGCAGCACCGGTAAATCATGTACCACCGGCAGCCAGGCGGCCGGAACCAGTTGGCGCCCCGGATCGGCCCAAAAATCGGACAGGTGGAAATCCAGCAGTACCGGCATCCCGGCGGCTTTTGCCCGCTGCACACTTTTGCGGACATCGGCGAAATCGGAGTAACGTTTGCCCTGGTTCAACGTGTCGTACCAGGCGGGGGTATGCCACAGGCGCAGGCGCACCAGTTGGCAACCTTTATCTGAAAATAACTGATAGGGGTCTTTGGCCTGGCCGTTTTCCTTGTAAACGACGCCGCAGTCTTCCATTTCATTCACATACGACAAATCAGCTCCAAGGTAAAACGGCCCGGAAAGCGTAGGTTCTTCGGCTGCATCACTGTTACATTGCAGCGAAAACAAGGCAAGCAAGCCTAATACAAGAAGGTCCATAAATTTCATAAACGGTGCGTTTTCCAGGTGATTCCGGCACTATTTCAATCGGCCCAATACATCTTTCATGCGGCGGATTGCCTCGCGTAGTTGCGCTTCGGAAGCAGCATAGCTCAACCGGAAACAATTTGGATCGCCAAAGGCAGCCCCGGAAACCAGGCCAACATAGGCTGAAGACATAACAAAGTCGCAAAAGTCATCAGCGTTCCTGATCACAATTTGGCCATCCGATTTGCCAAAATACCAACTAATATCCGGGAAAACATAAAATGCGCCTTCCGGGTGGTTTGCTTTAATACCTGGTATTTCCTCCAGCATCGACAGGATAATGTCCCGGCGTTCGCGGAATGCTTCCCGCATGGCTTCGGTCGGACCCAAATCGCTGAGCAGCGCCACCGCACCGGCTTTTTGGCCAAAAGAAGAAGCGCCGCTGGTCACCTGCCCCTGGATTTTCGAGCAAGCATCGGCGATAAACTTCGGTGCGCCGATATAGCCGAGCCGCCAGCCGGTCATGGCAAAACCTTTGGCAAACCCGTTGATAGTGATAGTTCGATCTTTTACCTCGGGGAAACTGCCAATGCTTACATGTTCATGGGTAAAATTGATATACTCGTAAATCTCGTCGCTTACCACAAAAACATGGTCGTGCCGTGCCAGCACTTCGGCATACGCACGCAGTTCTGCCCGGTCGAATACCGTGCCCGTCGGGTTACAGGGGGAGGAGAACAACACGAACTTGGTGCGCGGTGTGATGGCGGCATCCAGCTGTTCGGGAGCAGGTTTAAAATCGCTGTCCACATCCGCATATAAAGCCACCGGGATACCTCCCGAAAGTTTTACAATTTCCCAATACGATACCCAGTACGGGGCAAAAATGACCACCTCATCGCCCGGGTCGAGCAGCGCCTGGCAAATATTGTACAGGGATTGCTTGGCGCCATTGCTCACCACAATTTGTTCGGGCTTATAATCCAGGCTATTGTCCCGCCTGAATTTTTCACTAATGGCCTGGGTAAGTTCGGGCAAGCCCGATACGGGAGTATATTTTGTGTAACCCGCTTTCAGCGCCTCGTACGCTGCGGTTTTAATGTGTTCGGGGGTGTCAAAATCAGGTTCGCCAAGGCTAAGGCTGATCACGTCGTGCCCAAGGGCGCGCAACTCGCGAGCCATCCGGGCCATTTTGAGCGTCTCGGATTCAGCCAGATTCAAAACACGTTCAGAGAGTACGGATTGTATACTTGTCATGTAAGACGGCGCATTATTTTTTTAAAAAATTAAGGCGTAAAGGTACGAATAGGGAATGGAGAAGCCGGGGCAGATTTTTCAATTGGCCCGCAGCAGCCCGATGGTTTACTTTTTGTTTATCCATAGAATTTTTCTACTGCTTTATCGAAATAACCGGCAGTACAGTCATTCCATACAGAAATTGCCCGCCGACAACAATAAATGGCGCCGGAAGTGGCCAATACAAGGCAATTTGTAGCAACTTTGTGTCGGCCCTGTTACGGTCAAAAATCAAAACATTCACTTACCAAACATCACATTCGATACTATGGCTCGACTGACCTCGTTCTCTCGACTCCTCCTCACCCTGGCCATTGTGGCCGGCGTTTTTTTTGCTGTACGGACCTTCTGGCCGCAAATTAAGAGCATGGGCTCCGGTGCTGAACAAACCGAAACAACCACCGAAAACTCCGGTACCACAGGCGCCCAGGAAACCGCCAGCCCAACATCCTCTTCCAGCACCTGGGGAAAAACAGTTTCCGCGTTCAATTATACGGCCCCGGCACCCGTAAACGGGACGCTGAAAGGCGTGGTAGAGTTGGGCGCTACCGGCTTCAACTCTTTCATTATCAATGTTGATTCCAGAAAAAACTGGAAACTGGAAAAGGCGGAGTACGGCGCCAGCCTGGTTTATGAAAACCTGGCTACCGACGATGATATCCAAAAAGGTTTGAAAAGCTATATCGCAGATATGCTGGCCTACGGCGTCGGTCCAAAAAACATTCACTTCGTCATCAGTTCCGGCGCTAAAAAAGTGCCGGTTACCAGTAAAATATCCTCCATGTTGAAAGGCATGGGCTACTATGTCAACGAAGTCACCCCGCAACAGGAGGCAAAGCTGGCCCTGAAATCATGCCTCCCCGCCAGCTATGAAAACCGCGCTTTTGTAGTTGATATCGGCTCGGGGAACACCAAGATTTCCTGGATGAGCGGCAACGCACCCACCGGCATAGAACTCCCGGGCGCCAAATATTACCAAAACAATGTAACCGACGACGCTGTGTACAAAGAGGTGAACGCAAAAGCCAAACAAGTCCCGGCCGACAAACGCAGCACCTGTTTCATCATCGGCGGTGTCCCGTTCGAACTGGCCAAGGAAGTACGCCAAGGCAAAGAACGCTACACGGTACTGAAAGCCCCCGGCGATTACTCCCCCGAAGGCGACAAGCAAAAATCCGGGGTGAACATTTACAAAGCCATCGCCGACGCCACCGGCTGCCAACAGTTTGTGTTTGACTGGGATGCCAATTTTACCATTGGCTTTTTGCTCAGCCTGTAGCAGGACTTTATTAAAAATGTAGCATACGTTCTCGCAAGCGAAAAAATTCCAAATTTTCACCACGAAACGCTCAGAGGAATCTTACTCGTCCTACGACTTTGAGTCGTAGGACGAGTGCATTTATAGCCTGGCAAACATCCCCGTCCAGGTTATCCGTTGCGCAAACGCTCCAGAGCAGCTTCATCCCGGGCAATCCAGGCTTCCTCGCCCCGCACAATAATCGGCCGCTCCATCAGGATCGGGTGCTCCACCATTGCAGCAATCCAGGCTTCATCTGTCAAATCTTTTCCCTGGAAATCTTCCTTAAAAACCGCCTCCTTGGTTCGAATGATCTCCAGCGGTTTTTTGCCCATTTTTTTGAGCAATTTCCGGATTTCAACGGCGGTGAGCGGCGTTTTTAAATATTCAACTACTTCAAACGGCTGACCGGTTTCTTCCAAAACCTGTAAGGCACACCGGCTTTTGCCGCAACGGTTGTTGTGATAAATTACTGTCTTCATCTTTCCAGATTTAATATCTCAATATCCAATATCCAAATCCCAATATCCAACTCAATGCCCGCAAACACATTTTGCCTCCTGGCAAGTGTGCGTCATTCCGGAACCATTGATTTGGCTGCCCGGCAGTTCGAACCAGAATTTACCACGTTTAATATCGTAGTTGCCGGTTTCGTTCAAGGTGTCGGCATCATACAGGCGGCCGTTGACCATCACGTAACGGAGTTTTTCGCTGTTGCGGATATCGGCCAAGGGATTGGCGTCCAGCACCATCAGGTCGGCCAGTTTGCCAGCAGCCAGGGACCCGATTTCCTTGTCCATGCCCAGGTAACGGGCGCCGTTGATGGTCGCGCATTTTAGCGCCTGGTGGTTCGACATACCGCCCTGCGCCAGCATCCATAGTTCCCAGTGCGCGCCGAGGCCCTGCAATTGGCCATGCGATCCCAGATTGATGTTGATGCCGGCATCCTGCATCTTTTTCAGCTGTTTGCTTACCAGAATATGGCCGTTTTCGTACTCCTCGTCGGGGATCATTTCACGGTGGCGGGCCCGGCTTTCCAGGATATGCCGGGGAGTGAAATTCAACAGGCGCCGATGTTTCCAGACTTCACTTTTTTGATAAAAATAATACTCGCCGCTCATGGCGCCGTAGCACACGATGAGGGTCGGTGTGTTGTGGGCTTTTGTTTTTCCCCAGAGTTTCAACACATCGTCGTAGATGGTTGCCACCGGCAGGTTGTGTTCCACGCCGGTGTGGCCGTCGACCACCTGGCTCAGGTTGTGATAAAAAAACGAGCCGCCTTCGGGCATCACTTCCATGTTCAGTTCGCGGGCGGCGGCGATCACCTGCTGGCGCTGATCGCGGCGCGGCTGGTTGTAACTTTTGACCGAAAAAGCGCCCCAGGCTTTGGTGCGGCGCAGGGTGCTCCGCGCATCGTCGAGGCTGTTGATGGGGCCTTGAAATCGCCGTCGGCGCCGTACAAAATGGTGCCGGTGCTGTACAGGCGCGGCCCGGTCATGCGGCCTGCACGCAACATTTCCGCATTGGAAAAAGCCATTTCGGAATTCACGGAAGGGTCGTGCATGGTGGTCACCCCGAAAGCCAGGTTGGCGTAGTACTCCCACTGTTTTTGCGGGTTGAGGCCAAAACGAAAATTGCCTGAATGCGCGTGCACATCCACGATGCCGGGCATGATCGTTTTGCCCTTGCAATCGATCCGTTTGGCATTTGCCGTTGGGTTTTCCCGGGCAAACCGGCGGTATTCGGATGCTGTGCCGACAAAGGCGATTTTATTTTGGCTGACCGCCAAAACGCCGTTTTCGATCACCTGGTCGCCCTCCATGGTGATGATACGTGCGTTTTCAAACACAATACTGCCGTCGGGCACATCTGTTTTCAGCCGCAAGCCAATTTTTTGCCCCGTTTCGGGCAAGGGCGGCAGGCTGTCGGGCGCGCCGGGCAGGAAGGTGAAACGCTGCGTCAGATCGAGGGTGAAATATTCATCGCCAAGGGTGTAGTGCACGTTTTTGCTATCGGCAGACCAGTGGAGGTTGTAGCCTGCGTCTTTGGCGATCTGGCTAACGGGGATGGCTTTTGATTCGGCGTTCAGGTCGATGGTCAGACCGGGCGCCGGCATGGGGCATACGTAGGCTTTGTGCAGTTCGGTGAAGGCCAGCCACTTGCCGTCGGGCGAGGGCGCCCACTGGTTCACGTATTTGCTTTTGAACAGCTCGCGGCGATCCTGACCGTTCAGGTCGAAGGAGACCAGTTTTTTATCGAGCCCACCGAACAGGTAGCCGCCGGTATTTACCAGGATACGTTTTCCGTCGGGGCTGAAGTGGGGGTTTGCCCCTTCGTCGGTGATGAAATTTTCTTCTGGCACTTGAAGTACCGGACCATCTTTCAGATTGGTGATATCCAGCAAGTAAATGCCCGGTTTAACGCCTCGTGTCGGTCCCTGTTCATCATTTCCATTTTCCACTTGAAAAATAACTTGATTGCCGTCCGGAGAAAAACGCGGAGTCCGGTAAATGGCTTCTTTGATCAGCACCGCAGTTGCTGCACCTGAAGCAAGGTCAACTATCCAAATTGTCCCTTGGGTATAATCAATCCAGGTGACGTACACCACTTTTGTACCATCGGGAGAAAAGGCCGGTTCAAATTCCAGTTGGTCTTCCATTGCAAACCTGTTTGATCTGGATTTGCTGTAGTCGGTGACCAATCGCTCCGGAGTGCCATTTGGCAATTGTTTTTTATAAAGTTTGCCGGCGGCATTGAAAACCAGCATTTTACCGTCAGGGCTGGTTACGGCCTGGCGAATTGCTTTTGCTCCAAAAGTGTTTTCAAAAACCTTGTTTTCAAAACGAAGTGTTTCTGCAACCTTGGTTTTCACCTTACAGGAAAACGGAATTACTTCAACCGGAATAGGTGAAACATTGGATTCAACATCCATTATTTCGGCAGCGTTTACACGAATTTTTTTCAGGTTTCCACCCGCCCAAATAATTATTTCATACTCCGAGTCAGCGCCATTTTTTACGGTTCGCCAGGAGAACCCGGGATAACAACCAAAAATCGTCCAGGCTTCCTGCTGGTCTTTGTCCAGGCCGCTGTACACCGGGAACTCACCGCCATTGCGCATGTCGCGCAGAAACAGCACCGTTTTGGTATCCACGCGCCGGACAAAAGCCAGCCACTTGCCATCGGGGCTGATTTGCGGGCGGAAAGCGCCGCCGGAGCCGCCGGTCACGTTTTCCACCTTGCCTTCCGTGCGGTCGTAGCGGCGGATGGCAAAAATTTGCTTGAGCGGGTCTTTGTTGTAGTTGAACATGCCGCCGGGGTACATGTCTTCGCTAAAATAGATGTAGCGGCCATCGGGGCTGACGGAGGGTTCGTTGGCGGCATCCTGTTGATCGTTTTTGCGTTTGGTCAGCTGAATACCTTCGCCGCCGGAAATGTGGTACATCCAGAGTTCGCCGGCGCCCAGCGAGCGGGTGCTGGTGAAGTGTTTGCGCGCCACGAAATACTGCGCGCTTGCCCCGTTGCCGGCGGGGTCGGGCATCCAGCAGGCGTTGTTGAGCAGCCGGAAATTTTCTTTGGTGATCTGGCGGGCGTTGGAGCCATCGGTTTGCATGACCCAGATATTGTCGCCCCCACCGGCATCGCTGGTGAACAGGATTTGTTTGCCGTCGGGCGAAAAACGCGGCTGTACTTCCCAGGCAATACCGGCGCGGATGCAGGTGGCTTCACCGCCGGCGATGGGCATGGTGTAAATGTCGCCGAGCAGGTCAAAGGCGATCATTTGGCCGTCGGGGCTGACATCGAGGTTCATCCAGGTGCCCTCGTTTAGGGTAAATTCAACCTCCGAAAAAGGAATTCCCTCGGGATTGGAAACATCCCATTTTTTCTTATCGGTTTGAGCGGTGGCAAAAGTAGTCAGAGCAAGCAGCCCGGCGCACAGGAGATTTTTCTTCATAGTCCAAAATTTGAAGGGCATAATTACAAAATGTTGTACACATGGCTGTACATGCAAAAAGCCATAGCTGCAATCGGAGTGCAACTATGGCTGAGTCAAAAATGATGGGGGGGGGTAAATTATTCCGGGTAGCCGTTTTTAGCCCAGCAGGCCAATACGTTGATTTGCAGTTCCGGCAGTTTGGCGCCGCCATCCGGCATGGGCTCGCAGTCTTCGCCGTGGTTGATGGCGCAGAGTACGTCCTGGGTTTGAAAGGCTGCTTTGGCCGTGACAAAGGTGGATAAATTGATGCCGTTTTGCTGCGTTACGGCATCGTGGCAGCCGCCGAGGGCGCAGCTATTATCGAGAATGTTTTTCACGGCAAAGGTGTAGGTATTGGCGATCGGGTCGATAGCAGAGCAATCGGCCTCGGCCAGGTAATCGCGTTTGCTGTCTTTTTTGCAGGCGGCCCAACTTAAAGCCAGGAACAGCGTTAATGCGGTAAGTGATACAACGGATAATTTCATAAAGGACATGATTTGGTGTAACGTGTAAAAGGAATTTGAGAACGCCAAAATATCGGGACTGGTGCCAAATGCCCTAAAAATGTTTCCGAACTGCCAAAACAAGCAGTAAAACCAGCCCTTGTTTTTTACTAAATTAGCGCTATGCCGCACGACAATATTCTGGACGATTTTAATTTTGACGACAGCCCGTACTTCGAAGAAAATTCCGGTGAAGTGGTTGCTAAATTTTATTCCGCCCTGGAAGCGGATGTGGCGGCGGCCCGGTTGCGCGCGGAGGGAATTCCGTGCTTTATTGCCAATGCCGCCTCCCAATCCGTATTGCCGCACCTGCAATTACTGGTCCGCCTCCATGTTCGGCCCGCCGATGCCGAACGCGCCCGCTTGTTGCTGGCCGAAGCAGCAATCGATGCCCAGGAATCCGCTTATGCGGAAAGCGATAACCGGGTACTTACTTTTTTGGCTATTTTAATCGGATTATTGCTGGCTATATTATTGGTACGCGCTATGTGGGGTGTATATTAGAGGCTGATATTTCGTGTAACTTTTCTGGAAACCCAACGCAATTACATCCTATGACCTCGCCTACCATCAAATGGGCCGGCGCCATCCTGGCCGGCGGCTTTATCCTTTCCTTTCTGGGCTTGTACAATGGCTACCCTTCGTTTACCCCGATACCGGAGCGTATATTTTTTCCGGATTTCAGGGCGAAGTTCCAATGGACCGGCCTATAACCTATGGGCTCTTCATCCGGCACAGCAGTATGGCCGAAAGCCTTTTTTGGGTAATGTTTACTCAAGGTTTATTGACCAGTTTGGCCATTTATTTCCTGCTCCGCCAATTTTACAGCTCCATTACGCCGTTTGGATTTATCGGCCTGTTGTTGGCATTGACGGCCTGTACTTCGATTTCCTATTATACCTCATTTTTGACTCCGGATTTATTTACGCCAATTTTTTGGACTTGCCTGGCAATCCTTCTGCTTGGCAACCTGTCCGGGCGCAGTTTTTTTTGGGTGACTTTTTTGGCCTGGTTTGCCCTGATAATGCACAGTTCCACCCTGGTTGCCGCCGTTTTGTTTACAATTATTTTGGCGATAGCCAGTTTATGGCGTCGCGTGCGAGCGGTAATTCCTGTAAAAAAGACCGTAATGGTTGGTTTGCTCACGTTGGTGAGCTGGCTTTCAGTTATGTCGATCCATCTTGCTCATAATGCTCCGTTTGCCGTACAACAAGCCGGCCATGCATTCTTTTTGGGGCGTTTGAATGAAATAGGCCTGCTAAGGCCGCATCTTCAAAAAGCCTGCGCCGAAAAGAATTACCCGATTTGTAAATACAAGGATGAAATTCCAGACGATTTTTTGTGGGGGCAGGACAGCCCGTCAAGAAAGGATGGCGGATGGGTTGCGCACAAAACCGAATACCGCGACATAATCTGGAATATTTTAACGACACCACGAGACCTGAAAAACTTTGCCATTTTCGCCGTCAACGGCACGCTGATGCAACTGGCCTATTTTCGAATTGAAGACACCGGCGCCATGCGGGAACAGACACCGCCCTTTGAAGCGGTCAAACAGTATTTCCCACGCGAATTGATCAGTTATAAAATTGCGCACCAACACCACCGGAACCATTTTTTAGATTTCAGCGGGCACAACACCAGGCAGCAATACCTTTTTTTCGGTTTTATACTGTTGCTTGCAGGTTTAGGGCACCCCGGGGTGCGCCGGCGCATGACGCCTTCCATGGCCCACCTGCTGCTTTTTTGCGCCATTGCGCTGGTGATCAATGCGTTTGTTTGCAGCACATTTTCAACGGTTGTTTCCCGGTACCAGGGAAGATTGCTTTGGCTGGCGATTCTCGTCGAATTCGTGGCCATTATCCAGATTGGTACGCATTGGTATGCGGAGCGAAAGCCTTCCCGGGAACGTGCTTAGGTTTCTGCGACCAGCTGTCCGAACAAATCAAAGTCTTCAGCATCCGTAATCCGGATGTTGGCAAAATCTCCGATCCGGACATAGTTGGATTTTGCTTCAACAAGCACTTCATTATCCACTTCCGGTGAATCGGCTTCCGTGCGGCCAATGAAATAAGCGCCCTCCTTCCGGTCAAACAGCGTTTTGAACACCTGGCCGATTTTTGCCTGATTTTTTTGGAAAGAAATATCCTGCTGGGCGTCCATCAGGGCTTGAGCGCGTTCTGCTTTTATTTCCGGCGACACATCGTCGGTAGTTTCGTGCGCCCGGGTGCTTTCTTCATGGGAATATTGGAAAACTCCGACCCGCTCGAATTGTTGCTCCTGCACAAAATCGAGCAGGGTTTCAAAGTCGGCATCTGTTTCACCGGGGTAACCGACAAGGAAAGTAGTACGCAAGGCAATTCCCGGCACTTTGGCCCGGATCTGGTCGAGCAGGCGGCGCGTTTCATCCCGCGTAATTTGCCGGCGCATGGCTTCCAGCACCGGATCGCTGGCATGCTGGAGGGGCATGTCGAGGTAGTTGCAAATCTCCGGGCGGGCAGCCATCACATCCAGTATTTCCAACGGGAATTTACTCGGATAAGCATAATGCAGGCGAATCCATTCGATACCTTCCACGTCGGCCAGGGCATGAAGCAGGCGGGGCAATTCGCGTTTTTTGTAAATATCCAGCCCGTAGTAGGTCAGTTCCTGCGCAATCAGCATCAATTCCTTCACCCCGCGCCGGGCCAGGTTGCGCGCTTCCAGCACCAGTTCTTCAATTGGCCGGCTGATATGCGTACCGCGCATGAGCGGGATGGCGCAGAACGAGCAGGTGCGGTTGCAACCCTCCGAAATTTTCAGGTAGGCGTAGTGCGGGAGTGTGGTAATCTGCCGTTCGCCCAGCAATTCGTGTTTGTAGTCGGCATCCAGGCGGGCCAGCAGCGCCGGCATCTCGAGGGTGCCGAAATAGGCATCGACTTCGGGAATGGCTTGCTCCAGGTCGTCTTTATAGCGTTGGGAAAGGCAACCGGTGACGTAGAGTTTGTCTATTTCACCCTTTTTTTTCAGGTCGGCATGCTCCACGATGGCATCGATACTTTCCTGTTTGGCCAGGTCGATGAAGCCGCAGGTATTGATGACCACAATATTGGCTTTTGTGTTGTCCTGTTCGTGCGTAACGTCATAATCGTTGCCGCGCAGCTGCGTGATCAGGTTTTCACTATCCACCAGGTTTTTGGAGCAGCCCAGGGTGATTACGTTTATTTTATCCTTTCGTAAGGTCTTCGTTTTCATAGAAATAATTCGACACCAAAACTTTAACAGCACAAAGGTCGGGCAAATCCTGCGTATTTTACGGATTCCTCTATTTTTGCGCCCCGCAATGCACCTGTACTCCATGTCGCAACAAGATTTGATCGCTCAATTAGAAGTTGAACTTCGGGCCGCACTGGCCGAAATTCGCACCCGGTTTGCCACGCTCGACCCTAATGTGCTCCGCCACCGGCCTGCTCCCGAAGTTTGGAACATACTCGAATGTATGGCACACCTCAACCGGTATGCCGACGACTACATCCCTGGCATCAACCGCGCCATCCACCGGGCAAAAGCCCGCTGTTGGATGCCCGGCGACACGGTGCTGTACACTGCACGTGGCCGACGGCTGGTTCGGCGGGCCGACCCGGCTAACGGTAAAACCTTCAAGGCAGGTAAACGCTACAACTTTACCCACCAGCCGGTAGAACCCGAGGTGATCAAGTCGTTGATCATCAAATACGAACAGCTGCTGCGAATTCTGGAATCGGCCAAAGAAGTGGATATCAACCGCCCGACAGTCGACAAGGTCGGCTCCTGGTTTGGCCGCTACTCCCTGGGCAATTTGTTGGAATTTCTGATCAGGCACAACCGCCGGCATCTGATGCAGGCGCAGAACTTGCTGGAAAAACCGTAGCGTTTGCCAAAAATGGGCTGCCGGAGCACTAAAGCCCTTAATTGGGGTTCCGACTAAATTAGCTGCCCTTCGGAACGATCTCCGTTTTTTCGCCAAAATAATGTGCAAACTTGGCCATTTCTTCTGCCAAATCCTTGTTTTGCGTGGCGCGCAAATACGTCTGGCTCAGCGAACGGAGGGTCTGATAAAAAAAACGATCCATCTCCTGCACCTGCATTTCTTTGGTCCAAAGATCAATGCGCAGCGTATCGCGGTGGTTTTTGTCAAACAACGCCACAGCCATGGCCTTACATTCTTCCATTTGGCCATCCGGGTGCATATCGCTTGCTGCCCACTCGATTTTTACCGGCACCCGGTCTTTGTCCAGACCGACTTTTATGGTGATTGCACTCGTATTGGCAACTTCATTCGCTTCCATATTTCAAAATAATTGTTTCAAAAATTGACCCGCAAAAGTAATTCAAAAAGCCTGAAGCGCCTATTTTTACACCCATGCCAACACTGCATGTCGGACTTGATTTTGACAACCTCGTTTACACCGCGCGCGACGCCGACCTGACCGGCGCACTGCATGCCGGACCCAAAAAATTGTTGCACTGGCTGGAATCCCAGCTTGGATTGAGCGGCGCTCCTGAAAATACCGACTACCTCCGCATTGAACTCTACCGCCAGGCACTGCTGCAATGGGCCGAAACCGCAGCCCATCCCTGTTTTTTCGAAGAATCATTCCAGGCCGACCGCTTTGCGACGGCTGCCGCCTTGCTGAACTGGCGCGACGACCTGCTGTTGGCCGGCTGGGATTTCAGAGCGGACAACGACTGCCCGGCCCGGCTTGCAGACTTAGCCGCCGTAGAGCCTGTTTTTTTGAAAAAAATAAACAACCCCGAACTTGGCGCTGCGGCTTACGGATTTGCCGACCGCTGTGCCCGCGTTTTCGACTGGCTTCCACACCGACAAGTACCGGTTGAAAAAATCATTTTATACGATCCCCTGGAATTACAACCACCCTTTGTCCGAAGATTGGTTGACCATTTTAAAACGAAACAAATTCCACTCGAAACGGTGGCGCACCAGGGGCTGGCTACCAATCCGAATTCGGACCTGGCCTGGTTGCAGGGGCACTTCAGTGGCCGCCATTCGGGCAAAAAAAATGCTGCCAACGATGGCTCCTTGCTGGTTTTGACCGCCCGCCGGGACAGCGACGCTGCCGTTTTTCTGGCCCAGTGGCTGGCTAAACACCCGGACCGGCAGCCTGTATTTCTGATCCCCGAACTCAACCGGGTGCTTGAGCAGGCCCTGATTCAGGAGGGTTTTCCGGCCACGGGTGTGCTGTCGGCATCGCTGGCGCGGCCTTCGCTCCAGGTGCTGAAACTCGCCCCGGCTTTTCTGTGGGAACCGGTGGATGTGTTCAAGATCATGGAGTTTGTCACCTTGCCGCTGAAGCCGCTCGACGACGGGTTGGCGCTGGAAATTGCCCGGGTGCTGGCGCAAAAACCGGGTTTGTTCAGCGATACCTGGTTCGCTGCCGTGCTTGGCTACCTCGACCGGGAGCAAACCGCCGAGTCGGTGCGTGAACAATACGAATTTTGGTTTTCCCGCCGGCGCTACCGCGCAGATGCCCTGGCGCCCAAACGCGATGTGATCGACCTTTACGCCTACCTGCACCGTTGGGCCCTGGAGTTGTTTGACGAAACAGAAAACACCAGCCTTTTGGTGCTGGCCGAACAGGCGCGGCGCATCCGGGAACTGCTCGAAGCGCTGCCCGAAGAACGCTTGGGATTTCTTGAACTGGAGCGCATCGTGCGCACCATTTACGAGCCCGCGCCCGTCCAGCTGATGCCGGCGGAAACGGGCCATTTTGAGTACGTACATCAACAGGGGGCATTGGCGGCGCCTGCCGATATGCTGGTTTGGTGGAACTGCCTGTTCGATGGCGCCGTGGCGGCGCCCGACCGCTGGCATCAGGCAGAACGCCAATGGCTGGCTGCCCGGGGCGTGCATCCGGATGACCCGCAATTGGAAGGCCGTCGCAAGTTGCTGCTTGCGCAACGCCCCGTTTTGCAAACTGCCGAACGCCTGGTGTTGGTCGTGCCCGAACAAGCCGACGGCGCGCCGGTTTTGCCCAGTTTATTGCTCAGCGATATCGAGGTGGTTTTTGAAAACCACCGCTGTTTTTACTACAGCATCGACGAGCCGGAAGCCCTGAGTCGTTTGGAACAAGCCCCGGCGCCAATCGCGCTGGAATGCCGCCCGGCGGTTCGCCCGCGGCCGCAATTGATCATACGGGCTGCGGAGCGTTTGCCGGAAAGTGCTTACGAAACGCCGACCAACCTGGACCGCTTGTTTTACTACCCGCATCGCTGGTTTTTCCGGCAAAAGTTGCGGTTTTTCCCAGCCAGCCTGTTGGAAGTTTCCCGCGACCAAACCCTCCTGGGCAACCTGGCGCACCGTTTTTTTGAATTGTTTTTGCAGGAAAACGATTGCCTGGATTGGGATAAAAACCACTTGTTTGCCTGGCTGGATCAAAAAGCCGGGGCCTTGCTGGAACGGGAAGGGGCAACCTTGTTGTTGTACGGCCGCGAACCGGAACGCAACCAGTTTTTAAACCGGGTAAAACAAGCCGCCTGGAGCTTGCTGACCCTGATTCGTGCCAACGGTTGGTCGGTGATGGGTACCGAGGTGGTGCTGGAGGGCGAAATCGGCGGCTGCCCGGTGCGCGGGAAAGCCGATCTGGTGCTCCACCGAAATGGGGCCGAACGCGCGATCATCGACCTGAAATGGAGCGGCGCCCGCCGGCGAAAAGAGATGATCCAAAACGGCGAGGACCTGCAACTGGTGCTGTACGCCAAACTGTTGGAACCGGCTGAGCAATGGGCGCATACCGCCTATTTTATCCTGGACGACGGGAAAATGATTGCCCGGAACAAGAATGCGTTCACCGACGCCGTAGCTGCCCAGGGTATTTGGGAGAACCACGTGGATGCCTGCGAGGCAATTTTTGCCCGCATGGAACGCACCTTCGCCTGGAGGCTGGAGCAGATTCAAAAAGGCGTGGTGGAAATCCGGACCGCCCGGACTGCCCCGGAACTGGAATCGCTGTACGGCGCCGAAATGCTTGAATTGCTCGAAATGAAAACCGAAGATGCCTGGTGGGATGAGTACAAAACTTTGCTGGGCGTCTAAAAAAATGCCGCTATTCCGCGTCCGGTCTCGCATGCCTGAATCGGTTCATTGCTTCGCTGCAAATTCTTGTTTGAGTAATGAATAGACAATGGAGTCTTCAAATGCGCCATCCACTGCATAGTGTTGTCTTAAGTGCCCTTCCTGTGTAAATCCGTATTTAGTCACAATGCTTTTCGAGGCGATATTATTCGGGCCGATGAAAGCTTCGATTCGGTTTAAGCCCATCACTTCAAATCCATATTTAAGAACTGCCTGAACCGCTTCACGCATGTAGCCCATCCGTTTGAATTCCTCTTTTGTCAAGGCATAGCCTAGTTCTGCCCTGGAATGTTGTGCATACCAATTGTGGAAACCGCACCTCCCGATGGTTTCATTCGAATTTTTTAAAACCAGCAAAAAAGCCAAAATCGTTCTGTCATAAGTCGTGTAACCGCCCCGGCTCTTTTCTTTTTCCCGGATAAATTCTTCCTGATTTCTCAGGCCGAGCATAGCCATGATTTCTGCCTCGCTGTAATGTTGAAATAAGTGCGCAAGTATTTCCGGGGTAAGTTTTTTCAAAAACAGGCGATCGGTTTGTAGTGTCTCAAATTCCATGGTCTGGTAAATGCGTTTGTTGGAAAACAACAGTTGCACCTGAATGATTCCCGCTGGGTTGCCAATCAATTATTCCGCATCCGGAGCCAACCGAACCACCAGCCCGTCCAGGGCATCCACCAGCCGGATCTGACAACTCAACCGGCTGTTTTCCTGCACAAAAATGCCTGATCGAGCATGTCCAGTTCGGCGTCCGATTGTTCCGGCAATTTGTGGGCGGATTCAACGTACAC
The DNA here is from genome assembly GCA_016716135.1 of Lewinellaceae bacterium. Lineage (GTDB taxonomy): Bacteria > Bacteroidota > Bacteroidia > Chitinophagales > Saprospiraceae > M3007. The sequence goes on from JADJWX010000011.1 coordinate 57,980, forward strand.
ATGGCAGGATGCACACAATGCCATCCCGCCGCAGGTGCCTTTCACCGGCAGGTCGTAACTTTTACATACCTCCATCAGGTTCAGTGCCATATCCGTTGGCGCTTCACACTGGTGTTCCTGGTTTTCGCGGTCGATAATTGTCAACGAGATCATGCAGGGTAAACTTAAAACGAAGAATCTTCAGAAATCAGGAAACCGGCGTGCCCATGCCTTCGATGCCGGTAACAGTGGTGTATTTGAAGGACAATTTTTTACCGGGATTGACAATGTTAAATGCCGATTGACAGGCCAGGGTGGCTTCGTGAAAACCGCACAGGATCAGTTTCAACTTGCCTTCGTAGGTGTTGATATCGCCGATGGCAAAAATGCCGGGTACGCTGGTGCTGTAGTCAAGTGTGTTCACGGTGATCGCGCCGCTGTCCATGCCAAGTCCCCATTCAGCGATCGGGCCGAGTTTGGGCGTGAGCCCGAAAAGGGGCAAAAAGTAATCGGCTTCCAAGGATATTTTTCCTTCAGTATCGTGTTCAACAACAACGCCGGAAAGCCGCTGGTCGCCTTCGAGTCCGACGACCTGTGCGTTGGTGATCAGCTTGATTTTGCCGCTTTGGGCCAGGTGCTGCACTTTTTCAACGGAATCGAGCGCCCCGCGAAACTGCGAGCGCCGGTGGATCAGGGTTAGTTCGCGCACTTCATTGGCGAGGTAGATGGTCCAGTCGAGGGCAGAATCGCCGCCGCCGGCAATCACGATGCGCTGGTTTCTGAAGTCTTCCGGGTTGCGGATGAAGTATTCCACGCCTTTGCCTTCAAAACGATCGATGTGGTCAATGGGCGGTTTGCGGGGCTCAAAACAACCCAGACCGCCGGCAATAAAAATAACGGGCGCCACATGCACCCGGCCTTTATCGGTGGTGACCTTCCAGCGGCCGTCCTGTTGCTTTTCAACCGAGTCGGCGCGCTCGCCCAGGGTGAAGCCGGGCTGGAACGGTTCGATTTGCTGAAGCAGGTTTTTTACCAGGTCGGAGGCGAGAATGCTCGGGCACCCCGGGATATCGTAAATCGGCTTTTTCGGATAAATTTCAGTAAGCTGGCCGCCGGGTTGCGACAGCACGTCAATCAAATGGCAGCGCATTTTGAGCAAACCCGCTTCAAAAACGGCGAACAACCCGACCGGGCCTGCGCCGATGATCAGGATGTCCGTTTCAATGAATTTCTGATCCATGGAGTGTTGAAAGGAGGCAATCATGTTGTGCTAAACAAAAAAGTACGGGCGTGGTTGGCCGGCTGATTTGTTTAAAATTTTGGAAATAGCCGGGCAAAGTTCTACAGACAAATAAAAATTCGGGTGTCAGCAAATTCTGCTGCGTGATGATATTGATCATCGGCCTTTAAAATCGGCTTTGCGCTTCTCGACGAAAGCAGCGGCGCCTTCGCGAAAATCGTCGGTTGCGCAACAATCGCCGAAGGCATCAATTTCTTTGGCAAACCCATCGGTTTCAGGTTCAAAAAAGGCGTTGACGCATTCAATGACTTTCGCGACGGCCACCGGTGCTTTCGTAGCAATTTTTTCAAGAAATTCGATTGCTTTTGCCACTTCTTCACCGGCCGGAACGACTGCATTTACCAGGCCAAGTTGGAGCGCTTCGGCAGCGCCGATCATATCGGCGGTCATCAGCAATTCGAGGGCCTTGCCCTTCCCGACGTACTGGATCATGCGCTGGGTGCCGCCGTAGCCCGGGATGAGCCCGAGGTTGACTTCCGGTTGGCCAAACCGCGCTTTTTCACCGGCTACCCGCAGGTGGCAAGCCATGGCCAATTCGCAGCCGCCGCCGAGCGCAAAGCCGTTAACTGCGGCTACCACCGGACGGTGAAAACGTTCGATCAGGAAAAAGACATCCTGACCACGTTTGGCGAATGCCTTGCCCTGATCGGCATCCAGTTGGCTGAATTCGGTGATGTCGGCGCCGGCAACAAAGGCTTTTTCGCCGGCGCCGGTCAGCACCACACCTTTCAGTCCGTCGATTTTCAAACCGGCATCGCTGAAAAAATGCTGCAATTCCGACATGGTGGCGGTGTTGAGGGCATTCAGGGCTTTTTCCCGATTGATGGTGATCACGGCAATGCCGTTTTTCAGGTCGATATTTAAAATTTCGTAGTGCATTAATCTACTTTTAAAACTTCAATTTCTTCAGATTTCCAATGAACGGCCTTGTCCAGGCCATAGTTTTTCAGGCGGTTGCGATAAAAATACAGCACCCGGAAGTTGGACGACACGATGCCGTTGTCTTTGGTAAAACCGAGTGGTTTTTCAGCGTGAAACACACCGAGTTTGCGCACGCCGTGTTGCACCACATCCGTTGCCGGCAGGTGAATGGCGGGTGAAAGTTTAATCCGGCCGGCCTGTTCCCATTCGTACAGTTTGGCTTGCAATTGTTCGACGACTTCCACCACGGCATTGTACGGAAAAAGATAATCGTCGGGCGGCAGGCGCATGATCCCGTAGAGGTCCAGTTTGGGGTTTTCATGTACCAGCATTTCAAACACGGCAAAAGCGACCAGGTGGCTGGAAAGCACCACATTTTCAACGGAATAGCGTTCCACGATCCGCTCGGCCAATATTTTGGTGTATTCGCTTTCCCGCTGATGATCTTCGGTTAACACATTGTCGGTCATGAAATATTCGCGGATATCGATTTCGGTACCGAACTTGTCAAAACTGCGCCCCTGGGCATCCACGAAGTTTCCCATAACATCCATCGGGCGCCCGACACTGAGCGAGATATCGCTGGTGGTGGAAAAAAAGCGCCAAATAAAACGGAACCAGGAGCGTACACTCTGGCTGTCGTCGCGCAACCGCAGGTAGTGCTCCTTGCCCGTGTAGCGCAGGTATTGCTCGATCAGGAACGGGGCTTCCAGCACAAAGTGGTAGCCGATGACCATCGGCACGATAAACACCTTTTTGTCTTCATTGCGCTGGCACATGGTCCGTTGCGCCTCCACGGTGGTGCCGAGCAAACCAAGTTTCAACTCACGGTCCAGCTCGCCCGAACGCGAGCGGGTTCCGCCGGGAAAAAACAAACTGTTCACCCCGCGCTCGATACTGAGTTTGCTCATGATTTTGAGGGTTTCGAGGTAGATCGGATTTTTCTTGCGGCGGTCTACGCGATAGGCTCCCAGGCGGTTCATGAAGTACGCGGCAGGACCGAAATTGTACAAGTTGAGGCCTGCGCCATAGGAAAAAGAGGGCAGCCCCATAATCTGGTCCATGGCATACCCGACGAGGATGGAGTCGAGGTTGCTGGAGTGCGTGGGAACGACCACGACGGTACCATAGCGGAACAAGTGGCGCACAGTTTCGACGTCGCCGACGACGTTCAGGCGTTCGTACAATTGCCGGCGCCCGCGCCACAGGCTGGCCAGGCTTTTATCAACGGCCGCATTGAGCAGCCGGTTGAACAAAACGGTCAGGAAACGTTGGGCAAACCGGAATGTGGAAACTTTGAAGGTGCCACAATTTCCTCGGCATACCGGTGGATAATTTTTTGAGCATTTCCTCCGCTTCTGCCTGGGCTTCCGGGTCGTTTCGGTCGAGCGACTTTTTGATCAGCCGTTTACTGACCTTATTCCAGAACGAACGTTCATTGGGCGGGTCAACCTTCCAGGGTGATTCCTTGATCCGGATGCGCTCCTGGTAAATTGTTTTGACGAGCAAGTCCATTTTGGCCTGCCAACTGGTACCGTTCAGGCGCTGAAAGGTAGCTGCTTCAATATCCCGGATAAAATTTGCCCGGTCTTCACTCAGGCGGTATATCGGCCAGTCCTCCGTGTTTTCAATGATCCGCGGATATATGGTGACGTCTTTTTTCACGATGCAGTGACAGTTAGGATGGTAGCGTTTTCAGGATTTGGGCGATATACTCCAGCACTTCCGTTTTGCCGGTACTGTACGTTGAGGAGGTGCGGAAATGGGGCGGCAGGGGTTCCCAGGTTTCTTTTAATGCTTCCAGAAAATCTTCGATGTTTTGGTCGAGGTTCCCCTTTTTTACCCGGTCTGTTTTTGTAAAAAGTATGGCAAACGGAACATTGTACTCACCGAGTTGATTGATAAAGTCCAGGTCCGTTTGGGTAGGAGGGATGTTGGAGTCGATCAGCACGAAGGCGGAAACTAACGCTACTCGCCGGGCCAGATACCCTTCAATCATTTTTGCCAGCGTACGCTGTTGCGATTTCGAAACCTTGGCGTACCCGTAACCAGGCAAGTCAACCAGGTACCAGCTGTCGTTGATATTGAAAAAATTGAGCAGCTGGGTTTTTCCGGGCGTACCGGATACCTTGGCCAGACCCTTGCGGCCGGTGAGCATGTTGATCAGCGACGACTTTCCGACGTTCGAACGGCCGATGAAGGCAAATTCCGGCCGGCCGTCTTTCGGGCACATGCTTTCGCGGGTATAACTACTGACAAACTCGGCTTTTTTTATGTCCATGCAGCACGGTGTTTTTGGCGGGCAGCAAAAGTACGGATTCTTTGGGCTAATCCGGTGTTCCGGCACCGGGGTAACCTCCGTTAAGGCACTTTTGCATTTTTTTAAAATCCCGCTTTAATTAATGGTTAAAGCAAGGGCAACCGGCGCCCCGGGCGTACCAACAGCCCAATAACGGCGTTTTTCAGGCAACAAAATCGAACACGTATGAAATACTTACAAGTTGCTATCCTGATACTTTTTTGCACCGCTGCCGCCCAGGCACAATTCGCCTTTGGCTTGAAAGGCGGTTTCCAAACACAATTGAAAAACCCGAACGATCTGACCATCGGTTCGGCGGACACCTCCTTCAACTTTGGGGTGAACGACCTGAAATTCGGGACGCAGTTCGGCGCCTGGTTTCGCATTGGCGACGGCGTCTTTCTGCAACCGGAAATTGTATTCAATTCCAACCGCACCGATTTCAAAGTAGGCGAAACGAATGCCGCGGATATTATCCTCTCTGAAAAATATCAAAACCTCGATATCCCGATCCTGGTTGGTTTTAAAGCAGGCCCGATTCGGCTGCACGGCGGCCCGGTAGGGCACTATTTCCTGAACAGCAAATCCGAGCTGGCTGATGTTAACGGCTATGCTGCCCGCTGGAAACAATTTACCTGGGGCTGGCAGGCCGGCCTGACCCTGGGCACCGGCCGCTTTTCCGCCGATATCCGCTACGAAGGTAATTTTAATAAATATGGCGACCACATCACGTTCTTCGGCGACCAATACCATTTTTCCAACAACCCGGCTCGTTTAATCCTTGCGTTGAATATCGCCCTGGTGAAATAAGCATTTGTTGAAGTTTTCCCAATCGCGTAGCGGAGGCATTGTTTTGTCGCCGCTACGCTGCTTTTTGGCCGGAAGGTGTTGTGTTCGAAGGGAAAACTGTCTTCCAAATAACTACTGGGCAGGTTAAAACACATAGGCACATAGTGCACATAGGTTTTTGATTTTCAAAAGATTAAAAATTATGTGCTCTATGTGCCTATGTGTTAAAATTGAAAAAATCCAGTAGTGTGGACTTGCGAACCGGGTATTTGGAAAACACTATTTTTGACGAATAAAAAAAAGTTATGCGCATTGCTTTCCTACTCTTAATGCTGAGTTATTCTACCCATATAGCCCTGCAAGCCCAACCGGGCTGCACCGATCCGCTGGCCATAAATTTCAATGTCAACGCCACTTCCAATGATGGTTCCTGCCAGTATCCCACAACAAATTTGACCCCGGTTTTTAAGACAACTGTTTCAAATATCTTGGATGAAAACTCCGGGCTGGCATGGGTCAACGGCGCGCTTTGGGCGCACAACGATGGCGGCTCCGAACCGAAAATTTACCGGATCGATACCCTGACCAATGCTATTCTGCAAACGGTAACCATTGAAGGTGCTGCGAATACGGATTGGGAAGATATTGCCTTTGACGGCGCCAACCTGTACATCGGTGATTTCGGCAACAATGCCAATGGCAACCGGACGGACTTGCGGATTTACAAGTTTCCAATTGCTGCCATTCCTTCCGGACCCGAGGTTACGGTGCCGGCGGGGGTAGTTGAGCAGATAAACTTCGCTTATCAGGATCAGACAAATTTTGACCCCACGGGCAGTAACAATACCCGGTTTGATTGCGAGGCAATGTTATTTTACAACAACCAACTGCATTTGTTTACCAAAAACTGGGTCGAAAAAACATCATCACACTACACACTTCCGGCCACTGCGGGAACATTTTCTGCTCAAAAACTGGAAACGTTCAATGTGGATGGTCTGGTCACAGCAGCCGACATGTCGGCCTCCGGTGTGCTTATGCTGTTGGGGTACGATTTGTCGGCGGCCAGTGCTTTTTTTTGGCAGATTTGGGATAACTCGAACGGCTTGTTTTTTAGCGGAAATAAACGCCGGGTTGAGTTGGGCTCCGTTTTAGCAACCGGACAAGTGGAAGGCTTGTGTTTTCGCAACAACCGCTACGGGTATTTTTCCAATGAAAAAACGGCGGGGATAATTCCGGCTCGTTTGTACAGTTTTGAGTTGGGCCTGAATTTGCTCACACCGGCCAGAGAGCTCTACAGTAATTCAAGTTCAACCTGGTGTGCAAACCTGCCTAATCCCGTGACTGCTGTGCAATTGCGGGAGTTTGTTGGTAAAACGGAATCGGGTGGTGTCGTCGAAATTTGGAACTTTCAGGGACAGTTGGTCTGGCGCTCCAATGCATTGGTGTCAGACGCAACAAATGCTGCTTCACCCGGCCTGCATTTTTTGCAGGCCCGCGATGCGCAGGGGCATGGGTTGTGTCAACGGGTGGTTTTGGTGCACTGAACGGATTGCCACGAAGTGCATTCTTCGCTGCGCTCAAAATGGCATCTCGTGTTGTGATGGCGCCGCCGACTAACAGTCGGCATTACAAGTGGATAACTTCACCGTAAGCCGCAGCTGTAGCCTCCATAACGGCTTCGCTCATGGTCGGGTGCGGGTGAATGGCTTTGAGAATTTCATGGCCGGTAGTCTCCAGTTTGCGGGCAGCAACCGCTTCGGCGATCATCTCAGTTACATTGGCGCCGATCATGTGCGCGCCCAGCCATTCGCCGTATTTTTTATCAAAAATAACTTTCACGAATCCTTCGGGAGCACCGGCTGCCTTGGCCTTTCCGGAAGCGGTAAACGGAAATTTTCCAACCAAAACTTCGTAACCCGCTTCTTTTGCTGCCGCTTCGGTGTAGCCCACGGATGCGATTTCCGGCGAGCAGTAAGTGCAACCCGGTATGTTGTTGTAATCAATCGGTTCAACTTCCATGCCCGCGATATGCTCCACGCAATGAATGCCTTCCGCGCTGGCTACGTGTGCCAGGGCCTGGGTGGCCAATACATCGCCGATAGCATACACGCCCGGAACGTTGGTCCGGTAGTGGGTATCCACCTGGATGAAGCCGCGGTCGGTGGCAATGCCCAGGTCTTCCAGCCCGATATTTTCGGTATTCGGCGTGACCCCCGCAGCGCTCAGCACCACATCGCAGGTGAGCGTTTCCTCCTTGCCATCCTTGCGGTTTTTCATGTGTACTTTGACTTCTTTGCCGCTGGTATCCACTTTTTCAACGGCCCAGCCGCCGTACACTTTCATGCCTTTGCGGGTGTACAGTTTGTTCAGTTCTTTGGAAATATCGGCGTCTTCGCGGGGCACCAGGCCCTGTTCGAGAAATTCCACAATGCTCACTTCGGAGCCAATGGCGTGGTAGAAATAGCCGAATTCCACACCGATAGCGCCGGCGCCAACCACAACGAGGCGCTTGGGCTGTTTTTCCAGCGACATGGCTTTGCGGTATTCGATCACTTTTTTACCGTCGATAGGCAGGTTGGGTAGTTCTTTGGCGCGGCCGCCGGTCGCGATGATGATGTGTTTGGCGGAATATTCCGTCACCTTGTTTTCAGCATCGGTAACGGCGACTTTGGGGCCTTTCACCAATTTGCCGGTGCCGTTGATGACCGTGATCTTATTTTTTTTCATCAAAAACTGGACGCCCTTGCTCATCCCGTCGGCAACGCCACGGCTGCGCTTGATCATTGCCTCAAAATTGGCTTGGGTTTTACCACTGATCTCGATGCCGTAATCGGCTGCGTGGTTCAGGTATTCAAACACCTGGGCGCTTTTCAGCAGGGCTTTGGTGGGGATACAGCCCCAGTTGAGGCAAATGCCGCCCAAACTTTCGCGTTCGATGATGGCGGTGTTCAGACCGAGTTGGGAAGCACGGATGGCAGCCACATAGCCGCCCGGGCCGCTGCCGATTACAATAACGTCAAAATTCATACGGTATAGATCGTTGATGGTTTTTGATAAAATTCTGTTGCCAGGATCAATTCTTGCAACATCTGAAACATAATTTGGTTGGGCCGGGGCAAAGATAGAACGGTGTCATCAAATTTCTGAAGATCACACAGTTTCCATGTAATTCAAATCTTCATCGAAGGTCTCCTTCATGCCGATCAGCGCCACAAAGGCAACAATCAGGCATACCGCGCCCACGATGGCCGCGGCAGGTAGTATGCCGCCTGCAACGGCGGGATCTTTCAGCCATTTAAAGGAGGCGCCGATCGGTACCAGCATGCCCCGCGCGACATTGGGCACGGAAGTGGCAACCGTCGCCCGCAGGTTGGTGCCAAACTGTTCAGCCCCGATGGTCACAAAAATCACCCAAAATCCGACGGAAATTCCAAGCAGAAAATGGGCGAAATAAAAACTTGCCGGCGACGAAAATCCTGCTGCCAGGTAATACGCCACCGCAAAGGCATCCAGCGTCAGGAATATCCACATGACCTTCAATCGACTTCGGAGAAGCTGGCTAAGCAAGCCCGAACCGATATCGCCCAGGATAAGCCCAGTGTAACATGCCGCGATGGCATTGCCACCGGTGATGCCGCTCAGACCTTTGGCTGCGCCAAATTCGGGCGCCAGCGTGATCAAAACCCCGACCACAAACCAGGTTGGCGAACCGATAAACAGGCAACGGGCAAAACGCAAAAAGCGGTTCCAATTGGTAAACAGGGCAAAAAAATTGCCGCGGCTCACCGAACTATCCATCTGCATTTGGCGAAACATGCCCGACTCGCTGACGCTGATGCGCAACAGGAGCAGCAATAGCCCGAGGCCGCCTCCGACAAAAAAACAAATGCGCCAGGGGAAAAACAGATCGATCACCCAGGCCAGCAAGGCGCCGCTCAAGCCTACCGATGCGACGATCATGGTGCCGTACCCGCGTTTTTCCTTGGGCAAAATTTCTGAAACCAGCGTAATGCCGGCCCCCAACTCGCCGGCCAGCCCGATACCGGCAAGAAACCGGAAGATGGCGTAGTCGGTAGCGGAAGTGGCAAAACCGTTCAGGATATTCGCAACGGAGTACAAAAAAATGGAAAAATAAAGCACCCGCACCCGGCCTTTTTTGTCGCCCAATACGCCCCAGAGCACTCCGCCCAACAACATGCCGGCCATCTGCCAATTGAGCAGGGAAATACCGGTGTCGGTGAGTGCCTGCCCGGAAAACCCGAGGTCTTGCAGGCTTTTTACCCGGACAAATCCGAACAGGAGCAGGTCATAAATATCGACGAAGTAGCCCAGAGCGGCCACGATCACGGCGGCATTGAGGAGTTTTACCGGCTTTTCCGTTTGCATAAAATTCGGGTTGCAAATGTTCTGAATTGAGGTGGGCAAAGTACGGGAAAATCGGGCGACTTTTGGCCCGAAGCGATGCAGTGCAAATTCAATGTTGAAAATGAAGAACGAACACGATCCAAAACCCTGGCAAGTCGAATCCCGGCGATACGTCTACAACCGGGCCCCCTACATGATCATGCGGGAAGACAGTGTGCGCCTGCCCAACGGGGCAAACATTTCGGATTATTTTGTTTTTGAATATCCGGACTGGGTGACCGTACTTGCGGTAACCACAACCGGCCAACTGGTGCTGATCCGGCAGTACCGGCACGGCATCGGCGATGTGCATTTTGAGTTGCCGGCTGGTGTTGCTGACCCCGGGGAGGCATTGTTGGAAAGTGCAAAGCGAGAGTTGTTGGAAGAAACGGGATTTGGCGGCGGCGACTGGCGTTATTTCATGAAAGTTTGCGCCAACCCGGGTACGCACACCAATTGGTGTCACATTTTTTTAGCCCTTGGTGTGGAACAACAGGAGGTCCAGCAACTGGATCACACCGAAGATATCCAGGTGCGGCTTTTATCGCGATCCGAAACCCTTGACATGCTGCAATCAGGCGGGGTGGCACAAGCTATGCACGCGGCGCCGCTATGGCGTTTTTTTGCGGAAAATTAAGACCTCAGGGCATTTTTTGCCGCCGGGAACAGGAGTTGCACCCACGCCGAATATTGGCCGGCAGACGGGTGTAAGCCGTCGGGGGCGACTAATTCCGGTTGTTCCAAACCCATGCGCGAAATTGGCGTTACGTTCACAAAATCTACACCATAAGATTCGGTAATTGCGCGTTTTGCCGTGTTGAACTGGTCAATTTCTTGCGAGATGGTGCCTGGTGAGAAATTTTGCCCGTAGGGCGTAAAGGCCCAATCGGGAATCGAAACAACCAGTACCCGTTCCGTTTTTCCGCCTGCGCGGGCCAGTGCGCGCTGGAGCAGATTTTCAAACTGAATTTTGTACGTGTCGAGGCTGCCGTTCTGGTATTGATTGTTCACACCGATGCAGAGTGTTACCAGGTCGAAAGTGCTGTCGGCAATATCAGTGGCATTGTTCAGCGCGGCCTGAAGTTGGTCGGTACGCCAACCCGTCTGGGCAATGTTCCGGACACCTTTTATTAGATAGCCTGCCTGCCGCAAACTATCGGCAAGCTGGTTCGGGAAGTTTTTGCCCAGGGCACGCTTTCGCCTTTGGTGTAGGAATCGCCAAGGGCGAGGATGGAAATATACTTTGGTGACTCGGGAATATCCGGAGGCAGGTGTGCTTTTTGACAATTCAAGCTGGTAATCAGGCAAGAAAGCAGGCAAATTACGAGTGTCCGGATCATGTGTCGTTTTTGCCTGAAACAATGAACCGGGGTAAATAGTTGGGCACTTAGCCTGGTAGAATCAAGGATTGCTTTTTCGATCCTGTCGATCAAACCACCATTTTAAGGTAAATACCAGGCCAATTCCAATTAGTACGCAACCCGGAAAAAATAAAAAAGATATCGTCCAGGACCAACTTGAATCCTGGAACATCCATTTTACAGGGAAGATAATCACGGGCAATCCCAATCCTATGGCAAGGCCCATTCCGATAGGCGCCTTTTGAATTAATTCCTTATTTGACATTCTTTTCCATTTCTTTTTTTTCAATCCAGTTCATAAGCCATGCGCGGGAATAGCCAACAAACAACCCGCCGGCTGTCCAAATCAGGAATTGTGTTGGCAGGCGATCGGCAATCAGTTCCCCGTTCCAGTAGTCGATGAAATTCAGGATGGCGAATAAGCTCCAACCCCAGATGAGCCCCAGAAGCCAGGGCTTACTTTGATAAGGGTTTTTGTCGGACATATTTTCTTATGCTGTGGTTATATTATGTGCGGTGAAACACTATGCTAATTTAAAACGATTTCCGGGATCGGCCAGCCTCATTTTTGGCTAAATACCATCGATTTTGTTCTTTTGGGCAGCGGCAGGCCCAACTTGCCCCATCTTTGAGTTTATGAAACGGATTTTCCTCTTTTTTCTGCTTTGCACACTCTCCCAGACCGCCCTTAGAGCAACCCATATTGTGGGCGGCGAGATTACGTACACCTGTCTCGGGAACGATCTTTACGAAGTTAAATTGACGGTTTACCGCGATTGTTACACCGGTGTTCCCTGGTTTGACGACCCTGCGGCTATCGGCATTTTTGACACTGCCTGGAATCTCCTTCAAAATCTGCAACTGCGGTGGGATCCGAGCACACACGATACTCTTCCGATCGTTTTGGATGACCCCTGTCTGGTGGTGCCGCCTAATGTTTGCGTAAACCGCAGTACCTACGTCGATACGGTTTACCTGCCGTTCCGGGCAGGTGGATACACCATGGTTTACCAACGATGCTGCCGCAACCAGTTGATTCGCAACATCGTCGGGCCGCTCCGAACGGGCATTACCATTTTGACCCATGTTTCGGAAAAAACCATGCGCGAGTGCAACAGTGCCGCTGTTTTTAACAAATGGCCACCGGTAGCCATCTGTGTCCACCAGCCGATCAATTTTGACCACTCGGCTACCGATCCTGATGGCGACTCGCTGGTTTACCGGGTTTGTACACCCTTGCACGGGGCCGACTCCGTAGCCCCGCAACCCAACCCGCCCAAAACCGGCCCTTACCCGGAGGTCATTTGGAATGCGCCTTATAATTTGTCAAACATACTCGGCGGCGACCCGTTGACGATAAACCCGCAGACCGGATTTATAACCGGTATACCCAATACCATTGGCAATTTTGTAGTGGGGGTTTGTGTGGACGAATACCGGGACGATACCCTGATTTCCACCACTCGCCGTGATTTTCAGTATAACGTCGCTGATTGCGGAGTGCCGACTGCTGCGTTTTTTGCTCCCACGGGTGGTTGTGAAGGCGAAACGATCCGGTTTGTCAATCAAAGCAATGTGCAGGATACGCGCTGGTATTTCGATTGGCCCAACAATCTTTCCCTTACCTCCACCGAGCGTTCGCCAACCTTTCAGTTTCCGGATACTGGAACGTACACCGTTGCCCTGATCACTGTGCCGGGCGCGCCCTGTTCCGACACTTTTTTTCAGGAAATAAAAATCGGTGCATTTCATATCGACGCTGATATGAAATACGAATTACCACTTTGCGATAACAATGGTTTGCTTATTCAGGCTTTCGACAACAGCACCGACAGCGTGTACGGCATTGAATCCTGGACTTGGCGCCTATCCGGTCCCAGCGGTTTTTCGACGCAGTCGAATCAGCAAAACCCGACTTTTTTGGTGAATAAACCGGGGAGTTACCAGCTGCGACTGATCGTTATGTCGGCGGGCGGCTGCCGCGATACGTTGATCAGGCAGTTCAACGCTCCGATACCCAGAGTGGATAGTCTGATCGGCGAATTGGCTATTTGTCCAGGGGATACCGTTCGGCTGAATTCAGGTGGAATAATTGGTTACCTGTACGAATGGTCGCCGGCTTCCACGCTTTCCGATTCGACTGCGGCAGATCCTTTGGCTTTCCCAATAAACACTACGGATTACCTGGTAACCATCTCCAATGCGGGTTGTACTTACGAAGGGATGGTCACGGTGTTTGTGGCCGATACCAGCAACCTGGCGGCAACTGCCACGCCGGCAACGATTTATCTGGGTGGAAGTTCGCAGCTGGAAGCTTTGTTTTTCGGGCCGGGCACTGTGAGTTGGACCCCCGCGGGTTCGTTGTCGAATGCCAATATTGCCAACCCGGTTGCACAACCGAACAGCACCACGACGTACACGGCGCGCGTGGTGTTGCCGGGAGGCTGCGTGCTGGAACGGGATGTTACCGTGACGGTATTATTCCCGAACTGCGAAGAGCCCTTTGTTTTTTTTCCAACAGGTTTTTCACCAAATGGCGATGGGGAGAACGATGTATTGAAGCCGGAGAGCCTGGTTATTGAAGAACTGTATTGGGCGGTGTATAACCGGTGGGGGGAGAAAGTTTTTGAAACCAATAACCCCGACGCGGCCTGGGATGGCACCTACAAGGGCGAGCCCCAACCTGCCGAAACCTACGGATATTACCTGCAAGTACGTTGTTTGGGCGGAGTCGAATCCGCCCGAAAAGGCAATGTCACCCTGTTGCGCTGATCAGCGCAACAGGGTTGCATACCCTTTATATTCGTGTTTGTTGCCGCGGGGGCCGGTGAAGGATACCACGTAGACATATACCCCGGGCGGGGCTGGCTGCCCGGTATTTTGTTTCCGGCCATTCCAGTCTTCGTCGGGGTTATTGGTTTCAAAAACCATTTCACCCCAGCGGTTCCAGATATTCATTTGGAAATCAGCCACGCCTTCCAGGTAGCCTTTTCCGAGAAAACCGTCATTTTGACCGTCGCCGTTGGGAGTGAACGCATTGGGCATATGCCAATAGATGACCGGGGTGATGTCCAGGTATTTGGTCAGCGAATCCTTGCAACCCTCCGGATGCGTGGCAATCAGGGTAATTTTCATCAGCCCGGTATCCTGGAAGGTGAAACTCGGATTTTGTGCCGTTGAGGTGCCGTACGCATCAAACTGCCAGTTCCAGCGGTTGGCGCCAACCGACAGGTCAGTGAATTGAACGGTATTGTTAAACCGACTGAGCAAGGAATCCGGGAAAAACGTAAAATCGGCAACCGGCGAAGGCTCCACCCGGATGAGGTTAATAAATTCATCTTCGATATAGCAGCCGATTGGTGAGGTGATTTCAACGCGAACAGTATACACGCCTGGCTCTTCATAAATATGGGTAGGACTGATAACGCCGCTAGTGGTGTTCCCGTCGCCAAAATCCCACCGGATATCGTAGGTGCTGTCGATTGGTGTCGACAAATTATTGAAAAAGATGTCTGCCGGCGTACACCCGATGAAGCGGTTGGGTTGCAAAATGATCAATGGCGGAACCGGGTACCAGTTTACCACTTTGGTGGTGTTGTCCGTACAATTATTTTTATCATAAACACGCAGGCTCACCGGGTGATCGCCGGGAATCGGGTACTGATAACTGGGGTTTTTCAGATTGGAGCTGCCTCCCGGAACACCAAAATTCCAACTCCAACGGTTTATCCCTCCGTCGCCGGTCGACAGGTCCGTAAAATCAACGGGCCCGGCGACGCAAGTGTCGTAATCAAAAGAAAAGTCGGCATTGATCTCGGGAAAAATATTTACGGCAATGTAGGCAGTATCGGCGCAGGGTGATCCCGGATTGAGGAAAAGCGCGCCGGTGTAAGAACCTGTATCGGGGAAAGTGACGGTGCTATTCCAGTTATCCTTGTCGATGAAAGTGGATGTTTTCAGGTTAAACCGCCATTCAAATTCAAATATATTGGACTGCTGGACACTGAGGTTCTGGAAAGTCACCGTGTTTTCGCCGCAGGACTTCAATACGAAGCTTTGTGGCCCGGCAATACTGTCGCTTTGAATGTTGGCCAGTACTGTTGGCGTGCATTCTGCCACATTAAATTGAAAATCGCGGCGAACGGTGGACAGCAGAGTGGCGCCCCGGAACTCCTGGATACAAACGCCCACAACGAATTGCCCGAGTGAATTTGGGGTGCCCGTAATCATGCCGGAGTTGTTATTGATACTGATTTGCGGGTTGCCACCCATCGGGTTGCTCGCGCTGAAGTTGGGTACTACAAAAGGCGTGTTGTTAAAAGGAGGGCCACACGGCGGCGTCGGAATGGCGCCGTTGCAATCGTATAGGCCGGGCGGGTTCAGAATCGGGCCGCCGCCGTCGAGCGGGTTGCAAAAACTGTAAAAAATCTGGTCGCCTTCCGGGTCGGTTGCCGAGTGGTCGAAATTGAGCGGGATATTATTGCAAATAATGATCGGCGGGAAATCATTGAACGTCGGGCTGCTGTTTTGTACTTGTTGGGCTGCTGCCGTCAGCTCGATCATATACGTGGCGCCATGGTCGCCGGGTTGCACGATATTTTTGATTGTCTGGTTCCTGCAACACCGCTGGTAAACAATAAAATAGCTGTCGGTGATCAATACCGGCAAGGTGCGTTCAAAAACATAAATGCCCTCTTCAACACAAACATTGGGCAGCTGGGTGACGCAAGGCGGTGGAACCGGGATGATTCGGGTAATAGATTGTATCTGAACTTCAAAGGAGGAAAACAAAACATTATTGGTATAACTTCCCCGGTAAATTGCCATCTGCGCAGGGTTATCGTAGCCGGCGCCGCCGCCAAGGCAGTCCCGGTATATTTTCATGGTAAAACGATACCTGTTCTGCCCGTCCGGAGTAGCATTCAAAAATTCATAGGTTATCTCTCCGCCGATAATATGCCGGGCGTGCAGGAACGCCGGGAACAGAAACAGGCAAATAAAGATCGGGGCGATAAAAAAGCGTAGGAAATTGGCGCGCATCTGTGTCAGTTCAAAAATGTTTGGGTGAAAAGTCGGACTTTTGTTCTTTCAAAAGTAAACGAAGAACGGTAAATAACCTCCATTTGTTGAGTATGTTCCTGCTACGTGACGACATTTCAGAAATTGCCAGGCTCCTCGAAGCCGGCGGATTAATTTGTTACCCTACGGATACGGTTTGGGGCATCGGGTGTGATGCGACAAACGATGCGGCCATTGAACGCCTGACCAAACTCAAAGGGTATGAAGAAAATGCAAAAAAAGGCTACGTTCTTTTGGTAGACGGCCTCCCGATGCTCAACCGCTTTGTTCCGGAGATACACCCCAAGGTACAGACGCTGCTGGCCTATCACATGCGGCCGCTAACCATCATTTATAAGCAGGCCCTGGGTTTGCCCGAGTCGGTAAAAGCAGCAAATGGTTCTGTAGCGATCCGGATTGCGAAAGACGCTTTTTGCCAGGAACTGATTAAAAACCTGGGAAAGCCCATTGTAAGCACCATTGCGGCTAAGGCAAATGAACCTTTCCCCCCAACTTTTGGCGCAATCTCGAGCGAGATACTGGGCGGTGTGGATTATGTAGTCAAGTACCGCCAGGACGACAAAGAGCCC
The DNA here is from genome assembly GCA_016716135.1 of Lewinellaceae bacterium. Taxonomy (GTDB): domain Bacteria; phylum Bacteroidota; class Bacteroidia; order Chitinophagales; family Saprospiraceae; genus M3007. Next base: position 74,684 of record JADJWX010000011.1, read on the forward strand.
CACGAACCCTCCTCAATGGCCTATCTGGACGGTTCGCGGGAACTTGAGTTTCTGCGGGACTGATTTTGCCAGCACCATATACTTATCGGCACGTGTTATTCCAGGGTGAATACATAAAACCGCTCGACAAATGTACCGTGGTTATCAATGGCATAAAACCGGAATTCAAATTGATCGCCAGGCTGCAAACCTCCGGTGAATGGCAACGGCAAATTTTTGATGCTTGTGGTACCGGTGAAACTCAGGGTATTGCTGCGCAAGCCCGTATCTGATTGTAGCACACCGACAAACGTGCCGTTCACGCGGTAACTGAACTCCCATTCCGTAATAAATTGATCATCAGCATCGGGGTCGGTCGTGTTGGCGACAATGTCAAAATCAAGTTCATCATTGGGTGTGCGGGTGCCCGACTGGTCGACATCTGCCCAGAACACATCGTAGCGTTCCAGTCTCAATTGGAAACGGATCATCGTCACAGCCGGCCGCAAACAGCAGGCATAGCCCTAGTGGAAGCAAAACGGTCTTTTTCATAGCTTTTTTTTGCGGCAAACCTAACAGCCGGAGCCCATTGCCTGCAAGGCATGGTCAAGGTTTTAGGATAGGTTTAACCTGTTTTTTAAATGTTAAAATCAGATTTTAACATTTGCCCCGGTTATCCCGCAGGCTGTGTTTTCTTTTTGACAATACGATTGGAAAAATAAGCGAACAAACAGGCCGTCCAAAATGAGTACAGGGAATACACCAATGCCGGTTTGACCATTTCCTGGTTTCCAAGCAGGTTACTGGCGATCAGAAATGCCAGCGTTGTATTCTGAACGCCACTTTCCATAGCTGCAGTAAGCCGCGATGGATGCGGTGCGCCGATCCGGTATAGGAAAAAATAGCCAAAAAACAGACAAGCGGCGTTTTGTATCAGGGCAAACGGAGTGATCTGAACAAAATCGGCAAGATCAAGTCCTGCGCCGCCATAGTTTTCCCCGGCAAACATTTTTATCAGAAAAACAATCGCCAGCAATACCAACATGATATATTTAGCCGGTTTGCTGATCCGTTCGGCAAATACGGGATACCGGTGGCGGATCGTTACGCCGATAGAAGCCGGAATTACGGTGATGAAAAAGATGTGTTGTACCGTATCCCAAAATGGCAAATGCAAATCCGTTTCCCAGCCCATAAACAGTTGCAGGCCCAAATTGACTACAACGGGTATGGAAAACAAGGTCAGAAAACTATTCACTGAAGTGATCGAAAGGGATAGGGCGACATTGCCGCGCCACAGGTAAGTCAGAAAACCGGCAGTGGCGCCGCCGGGGCTGGCCGACAAAATTATAAACCCGACTTTAAGTGCGGCCGGTAGTGGCGATACCAGGTTGATCAGCAGCGCAATGATTGGCAATCCGATCATTTGAGCGCTCAACGCCGCAAAAAATGCTTTTGGCCTGCGGATAATACGACCGAATTCGTTGACTGTCAGGGACAACCCAATACCGAACATGATCAATCCCAGTACGGCGCTAACCGCCAGGTCTACAATTTGCGTAGGGGCCAAAGTTAAGATGGTCATTATTTTGGTTCAAATGTAGGGCGAATTTGCAACTCGTTGTGGTTTTAGCGCGCTACAAATTCGCCCGTTTCCGCTAGGGTATAAACACCAATTCGCCCGGCGCAATACCCACAGGAAATGCCATAAGCCGCTGCCCGGAAGGACTGTAAACAACCACTTCGCCTGAAGCGTTGAAATCTTTCGCATCGGCACAATACAGGTTACCGGAAACAGGGTCGCAACCCAGGCCATAAGCGCGTTGATCAAACAACGCATTAACGCCTCCGGAATCCAGCTTGTAAATTTTTTCCGCTGCCGTAAAATACAGTGCCTGTCCGTCCGGTGCAGCCACCAAATCATTGCCAAATGCAGGGATAGTATACCCGATCCCTGCTGCCGATGCTGAAGCGCCGACCCAACCGGCAGGATTAGCGTCCAGATATGAACCCTGACAAAGCACAAAGGTATACGGCCCTAACGGCCCGTTGGCAAATTGGGCAACAGCCGCCGTGCCCGGATTTTTACCGGGCACGGCAATCCGCGCTATTTCAGATTGCGCGCTAAGTCCAAGAATGGAAACTGTGGAATCAACGCCAAACCCACCCGAATTCGGAATCAGGATCGTGCCGTCCGGCTGGAACAATAATTTGTCCGGGCCTTTTCCGGTTGAAATTGTCTGGACAATTTGCCGCGTTCGCAGATCAACTTTGGCGACACTTCCGGTAAGGCCATCGGCGCCCCATTGACTGATCAGGGCAATGTCGTCGCTGAGTGGTAGCATGAATCGGGGCAGGGATAGGCCGCCAATCGTATCAATAAACCGGAAGGTCAGGGCATCCACCACATACACCTTGTTGGCGCCGTTGACAATAATGTACCCTTTGTCGCCATGCAACGTAAGCGACTGAACAAATTCGCCAAGTACAGCGCCGTCATTGGCCTTGCTGAATACATCCTGCACCGTTTCCCCGGTTTCCGGGTTGTGCCAACTGATACTGCCGGTGCCGCCAAAGGGTCCTTCGTTTACGACAAATACTCCAGAGGTGTAATTTCCGGCACCTGCCGGCGGCGATGTATCTTTTTTGCAGGATTGCAGCCCGAACAGGCCAATAGCGAGAAGGAGAAAAATGTGTTTGACTTTCATTTTAAAAAAATTGAACTGGTGAAAATGAAAGGCAAACGGGGAAAAATGGAAAGCGTCGGCTTGTCCCAAACCGGGAATGGCCATTTGCCAACAAGCACCCGCCAACCGGCTTTCACCCGAAGCCTGGTGTGAAAAGTGGCTGTTGGCAGGTCTTCTGGCTTGTTTCGCATGCCGGCGCCTTCCCATTCCGAAACCGGAAAAGTGGCCTGTTGCCAACATGTTGAATGTGAATTGAATATCTGATTATCCCAATTTCACCATTCGAAACTTACAGCAGCGGGGACTGCCCCGGATTTGCACCGGTGTTCCCTTTTACTCAACCTGCTGAGTACAGGCTGAACCAAAAACCGGGGTAAAGATAGGGCATCCGGGTGATGCCTGTGTTGGCAGGGTCCTCGTGGTTCCTCCAAAATGATTTTATTTCAGCGCATCGAACAGCCAGTTGGCCAGGGCTTGCCGGTTGTTGGCAAGGACCACGCGCTGCTGATCCCAACTGTTCCGGATATTCCCCAATTCGATATAAACGGCTACCGGCGTAGTGGTTTCGCGCAGTGTGAACAACCCGCGCGACGAAACCGTGCCGTTGTAACTTTTCTGGGAACGCACCCGGGCATATTTCTGCAGGAAAGTTTTGTGCATTTGCAGGGCCAGTTCCTTGCTGGGCTCGCTATCCGGCCGATAGTAAAAAAACACATCGATTTCCTGTTTGCGGTGCCTGGAATCGACATGAATCTCGATGATCGTCTGATCCTGCACGCCAGCTTTCAGGTACTGTGCCGTCAGTTTGTTAATCAGGTCAGTGCGTTGCGCCAGGCGTTCTTTTTGGTCCAATGGGATTTTCTGATCGCCCCACACCGTTTCATCTTTGTCACAATCAAGGTAAGCCTCGTCGCGAATGCCGTCGTTTTCGTCACGCACGATCATGTAGGCCGTAGCGCCATGACTGACCAATAGCCGTACCAGCCGCAAGGCAACATCGTAGGCATATTCGTCTTCACAGAGCGTATGCCCGCCGCGTTTGCCGGAGGCGCCCACATCGGGGCCACCGTGGCCACTGATGATGTAAAACACCTTGCCTTTGAGTTTTTGACTCGCCAGCGGGGTTTTTTCATATTTTTTTCCAAAAATCGGGAATACGCGGTTGCCTTTTGATGCAGAGGATTCCTCCGGCACCGGACCGCCGGAAGCCCGGGCCTTGCCGGCCGCTTTAACCGCTTCGGCAAGTTCGCCTTCGGCCGGGCAGTTCAGCTCATGGAGGGGCACCCACAGTTCCTTGTCGTCGATAAAACTGCGGCTGCGCAGCCCGGCGGCCTGCAGGTTTTTGTTGAACTGGTCGATCCGGATGGCCGTGCCCCAATCGTCGAGCCCGAGGGTCGAACGGATGGTTTTGCCATTGTATTCCACCACCAAAACCGGGATTTTATACGTAGCATCGGCCTTTAGGCGGTAATCCTCTTCCAATTTATTGATGTCAAAAAAGGCCGTGATATTGCAGTCGTAGCCATCCAGGCTGTAGCGCTCCAGCAACTTTGGAACATTGTCGCCATTTTGGGCCGCCACTTCCAGATAACTTGCTGCAGGCGAACCGGAAGACACATCGGGAAGCCTGGCCGCCAGCTTTTTTTGCGCAGACATTTGGAAAACCGGCATGGTCAGCAATAAAAACAAGCCCACACCACGGAAGAATTCGGTTGTCTTTCTTCTTTCGAGCATACACATTAGGGCAAATTTGGGTAAAAAAGTTTTTTGTTTGTTACAAAGGACGGACTTTTAAGGCCTTTTTTAAAATAATCAGGCAAGGAACTCTGACACACGCTAAACACAATGAAATCAAAAATACTTCGCCGGAATGCCGCTTATCAAAAGCAAGTGGAAGCGCTGCTGGAGCGATTGGCCGCTTCCGATGACTCGGTGTTGAACATGTCGGCTATGGACGGCGGTTGGTCGGCCATTCAAACTGCCCACCACCTGATTTTGACGGAAGAGCTCTCCCTGAAGTACGTGCAAAAAAAACTCAGTTTTCAGCCCAAACTGGAGGTACCCGGCCCGGATTCCTGGTTCCGGTCCAACCTGCTCGCCCTGTACCTGTATTTACCCTTCAAGTTTAAAGCCCCCGATGCCGTTGGCGATCAAAGTTTGCCGGGCTTTACTTCGTTAGCGGATACCCGGGCACGCTGGTTAAAAATCCGGCAGGACTGGACAGATTTTCTCGAACAATTGCCCGGCGATCTGGTTGACAAGTCGGTGTACAGGCACCCTTTTGCCGGCCGGTTTGGCTGGCCGGGTATGCTCCGTTTTTTTCAAAATCATTTTACCCGGCACCAAAAACAAATTTTCCGAACCTTGGGTTATTAGCCCGGCTTAACCAATCGAATTATACCGATATTCCATTGAAAAGATTATGACTATGCAACTCAAACACTACACATTTTTCCTCCTTTTGTTTACGCATTTCAGCCTTCAGGCCCAAGAGCCACAGAAGGCCGATTTGGCGCCTTGCGGAACTGCGCCCAAACTTGATCCCTGGCTTGAAAAATTCCGGGCAAATCCGCAAGACTTCCCGGAAGATTCGGACGATACCCTGTACGTGGGCGTTCAAATCCATTTGGTCGGGACAAATTCCGGAGCGGGTTATTTTGCCAACGACCGCTTGCTGGATGCCTTTTGCCGGTTGAACCAGGATTTTGCCGGAACTGGTATTCAGTTTTATTTTAAAAACGCATGGAATCGCATCAACAACAGTGCCTGGTACCAACACGACTCCACGGTGCAAGGTGTTCAAATGATGTTTCAAAACAATGTCCCGGACGTGCTCAACGCTTATTTCATGAGTAACCCGGCTGGAAATTGCGGGTATAACCTGCCCTACGCCGGGGTGGCCATGGGACACGGCTGCGCGGGGCCCAACGATCATACCTGGGCGCATGAAATCGGGCATGCGCTGGGCCTTCCGCATCCCTTCATTGGTTGGGAAGGGAAAGTGTACAATTTTAATGACCCGACACCGGATACCCTGACTTACGATTATACGCACTTTCACAGTACGCCCGACACCATCGTTCCGGCGCCACTCGACACGGCCCTGGTGGAGTATCTTGACGGCAGCAACTGTGGCATAGCCGCCGACAAGATTTGCGATACCAAACCGGATTACCTGAGCTATCGCTGGAATTGTAATGCCCAGGGAATGAGTTCGGTACAACAAAAAGATCCTACCGGCGCCACGTTTTTTTCCGACGGCAGTTTGTTTATGTCGTATGCCAACGACGTCTGCCAGAACCGGTTTTCACCCGATCAGATTCAGATCATGCGGTTGAAACTGCAAACGGACAAGTCAAACTGGCTGGCCGCCGAAGCCCAGGGCGGCCCGTTCACCAGCCAATCGGAATTGCTGATACCCGGCCCAGGCAGCAGCGTTCCCGCTTCCGGAACCCTGTTGCAATGGACTTCCTCTCCCGGTGCTACACATTATGTGGTGCAGGTTTCGCGGCTCAATACATTTGCTTTCAAAGAACTTGACGTGGTCGTAACCGATACCTTTGCCTTCTCACCGGCGCTTCTGCCCAACATTTCCTATTACTGGCGGGTACGGCCATTTAATTCCAGCTTTACCTGTACTGAATTTACACCCAATGTGAAATTCACCCCGGTAACCAGCAGTGTTTCCGATGCCGGCAACGCTGGTTGGATGATTTACCCAACCTTACTTCAGGCTGGTCAAAATCTGGTAGTGGAAATGCCGGAAAAGTGGGTAAATGAACCTTTGAACTGCCAGGTATTTAACGCCGCTGGTCGGTTGGTATGGCAAGGAGAACGGCAGTTTGCCGGCAAAAAGGAAACACTGGACCTTTCCAGCCAAAGTTGGGCGCCGGGAATTTATTATCTCGTTTGCACCGGCCGGCCGGGCATTGTGCGGCAAAGCCTGTCGATATTGGGATATTGAGATATTGCATTTTTGTCGTCCGCTAGCGCATGGGTCGCAGTGATGCTGCATTTGCAGTGAATTTGCGACCTTTGCCGGACCAACTATTCAAACTGCTGTTGTATGTTTTCAAAAAAAATCTCCCTGCTCGTATTTACGCTGTTTTTGTTTTCGAGTGTATTTGCCCAACAAGAAACTGAAAAGTTTTGCGGGTATACCGGCAATTCAGCCTGGCTCGATTGGTATCAGCGCAATACAGGGGTTTTTCAACAGGAAAATGGGGCGGATACCAGCTGGCTTTATGTCCCGGTAACCGTTCATATTGTGGGTACCAATTCCGGCACGGGGTATTTCGACTTTGACCAGGCCATGCGGGCAATCTGTGAAATGAATGATCAATACGCCCCTTCGTATATCCGCTTCTACCTCATGCCCGGGGATGAAGTGCGCTACCACAATAATTCCGATTGGTACAATCACGATTGGGATGGCGGGTCGCAAATGATCAACAGCGTAATTCCCGGCATTCGGAACCGGCTGAACGCTTTTATTGTCGCCGATCCGGCCGGCAATTGCGGATACTCCTGGAAAGATGCCATTGTGTTGAAAAAAAGTTGCTCCAACGCCGGAAATTCCACCTGGGCGCGAAGCCGGCCACCATTTGTCGCTGCCCCACCCTTTCAGAGGTTGGGAAGATTTTGACTGGGATTATGACGAACCCGCGCCGCTCAAGGTAAATAACCGCGATGTTGAAAAAACGGACGGTTCGAACTGCTACATCGGCGGAGACCGTTTTTGCGACACCGATCCGGATTACCTGAGTGACCGCTGGTCCTGTAACAGTGCCTTGAAAAGCACGATCGTACAGCACGACCCGGACAGCGTTGCCTTTCGCTCCGATGCCACACTGATCATGGGCTATGCCAGCGACCATTGCGCCTCCCGGTTTTCGGAAGAGCAAATTGCCGCCATGCGAGCCAATCTCAGGGATGAACACCAACAATACCTGCAAATCAGCGCCCCGCTGGAAGACATTGACGATCAGGCCCAGGTTGAGCTCATCAGCCCGATCGACACCACCGAAACTGTGCAATACAACCACATCGAATTGAAATGGAATCCGGTGCCCAACGCCAAATTCTACACAGTTGAAGTGAGTCTGGTCAAATCATTTACCGTCAAGTTTTACCAGGAGACCTTCGAAAATGCAACCAGTGTGGTCATTACCAGCGGCATCCCGAACAACCGGAATTTGTACTGGCGGGTACGTGCCTACAACTCCTGGGATATTTGCCAGCCGTATAACACTGCACAAATCGGGATATTCCGCACCCAGAATTTATCGGCAACCAACGAATTGGAGCGCTCGGCAATTATCCAACTGGCGCCCAACCCCGTGCTCGCAGGAATGCCCGCCACGCTGAATATTGAGTCGGAGGCAGCCATGGACCTTTCCGTCAGCCTTAGCGATGCAGCCGGACGTGTTTGCTACCAAAATCGGCATCGTTTGTCTACCGGTCAGAATCAACTGGAAATCACAACCACCAACCTCGGACCCGGGCTTTACACCGTATTGCTGCAGAATGAAAAAGGCACTATCGTAAAACGCCTGGCAGTAGTGGAATAAGGTCCGTTTTGGAGAAATGATGTCCCACCTCGAAATAGGCAAACTCGGTGAGAATCTTGCGGCGGAATACCTGCAAAACAAAGGCTATCAGATTATCCGGCAAAATTTTCGTGCCGGCAAAGGCGAAATTGATCTGATCGCTAAAACCCCGGAAGGCTGCCTGGTTTTTGTTGAAGTAAAAACCAGGGCACTCGACGGGTTTGGCGGGCCGGAAGAAGCAGTAGACCGAAAGAAACAGGACCTGATTGCCCGCACCGCCGGTGCATTCATGGCACAAACCGGGCATGAAGGTGAATTGCGTTTCGATATTATTTCGGTATTGCTGGCCAATGGCCGGCTGAAAACTATTCGCCACGCAGAGGACGCTTTTTTTTAACGGCCATTGGCCAGTTTTGATACATTCCCGGCATTTTAGCCGCCAAGGATAACCTCCGGCCCTTCCTGTATTCCCCGAAGCCTTTGTTTAAATCAGCATTACCGAGCTATGAAAAAATCCACCTTCCTGCTGCTGACCATGCTGGTCTGCGCATCCCTGTTTGCACAAAATACCAATGTTGCGTTTCGCTCAAAAATGAGTTTTCCCGGGCAGTCGGTCGCCAATGTCTGGGGTTATGCAGCCAATGGCCGGGAGTACGCCCTGGTCGGGGCCTCCCAGGGCCTGATTATTGTAGACATCACTAACCCGGACGCTCCGCAGCAAATTGTCCAGATTCCCGGCCCAAACAACTTATGGAAAGAAATAAAAACGTACCGGCAGTATGCCTACATCGTTTCGGAAGGCGGCCAGGGTGTCCAGGTTATTGATATGTCAAATTTGCCGGCGCCCAACCTGCCATACCACTACTACACCGGCGACGGGCCGATTCAGGGTCAGCTCGGTAAAATTCATGCCTTGCACATCGACGTGGCAAGCGGTTTTTTGTACGCCTACGGCGGAAATCTGTTCAGCGGCGGTGCAAAAATCCTGAACCTGAATGGCGACCCGTACAACCCCAAGTATGCCGGCAAGTTTGACCAACTGGGCTATATCCACGACGGTTTTGTAGACAACGATACCCTCTACGCCGCCCATATTTACCAAGGGTTGTTTTCCGTGGTTGACCTGCACGACAAAAGCAACCCGAATTTGATCGAAACTCAAAACACCCCCAACAATTTTACCCACAATACCTGGCCCTCCGACAACCGAAAAACCCTGTTCACAACCGATGAAACCAACAATTCCTACCTGGCTGCTTATGATATTTCCAACCTGGACAATATTACACTACTCGATAAAATCCAGAGCAATCCCGGTTCCAATTCTGCCGTGCACAACACGCATATTCTGGGCAATTTTGCCGTGACGGCCTGGTACAAAGACGGATTCACAATTGTAGACATTACCAGGCCCGACAACCTCGTACAGGTAGGTAATTACGATACCTACCCCAACCGTTCCGGAAGCGGATATGATGGTTGTTGGGGCGTATATCCGTATTTCCCTTCCGGAAATATCCTAGCTTCCACCATACGCGCCACCGAAGACAACAATGGTGAAATTTGGATACTCAGCCCCAACTACGTCCGCGCCTGTTACCTGGAAGGCGCTATTACCAACGGCCCGACCGGCACACCGCTCAACGGTGTTTCGATAGAAGTTCTGGGTAGCCAAACAGAACAAACGGCGGCTAACGGCGTCTTCAAAATGGGGCAGGAAAAAGAAGGCTATTTTACCGTTCGCGTAAGCAAACCCGGGTTTCAAAGCCAGGAATTCACGGTTTATTTCCAGCGCGGCGTCGTTCGAAAACTCAATACGGCACTGTACCCTACCGGCGGATTGAGTATAACAGGCACTGTCCGAAGCGCCTACGATAACAGTACCATTGCAGATGCCACCGTGACCTTTTCCAGCTGGAGCGGCGTTTGGGAAACAACAACGGACAGCCTCGGGACTTTTGCTATTCCGGATTTGCCGGCCGGGTTGTACGATATTGTTGCCGGTGCAGCCGGATTTGGAAAATCGGTCAACTACAAAATGCAAATCACAGCGGATCAAATATTAAACCTGTTGATAGCACCTAAAACCAAGTCGTTTCTGGGACAGGGCCACACACCCAATGACCTGTTTGCCAGCTGGCCAAACCCGTTTTTGCAAGAAATGCAGGTCAGTATAGCTTCGGAATATCCCCACTTCCGGCTCCGGGTATTCAACAGCTACGGGAAACAGGTTCTGGATCTTGTCGACCAACCAAACGACGGCCTGTTCCAACTTGGCGCCGACTGGCCTGCCGGTGTTTATTTGCTTCAACTGGATAGAGGGAATGGCATGCCCCCCTTGTTTAAAAAAGTGGTCAAGGGCCGTTGATTTCCTGAAATGCGTCGGGCTGGTGCATATCCGTGCGGATTGAACCATCTTGCCCGGAATTCAAATAAAGAATATATGCAAATTGGACTTTTAGGTTACGGCAAAATGGGCAAGGCCATTGAGGCATTGGCTGAACCGCAAGGGATAAAAATTGCCTGGAAAATAACACAAAACAACCGGGACCAGCTCAACAAAACGATGTTGCGTACCGCAGACGTGGTGATCGAATTTACCCGCCCCGAAGTAGCTTTTGAAAATATAACGACCTGCCTGGAAGCCGGCGTACCGGTAGTGAGCGGCACCACAGGCTGGCTGGAGCGGCTGGCTGAAGCAGAAAACCGGTGCCGGGAAAATCAGGGAGCATTTTTGTGGGCATCCAACTTCAGTGTCGGCGTCAACCTTTTTTTTGCGCTCAATCGTTACCTCGCCCGGCTCATGAACAGCCACCAGGAATACGACCCGTCCGTAACTGAAATCCACCACGTCCACAAACTCGACGCGCCGAGCGGAACCGCGCGCACCCTCACCGACGATCTGCTCCAAAATCTCGACCGCAAGCAAAATTGGCAGCTGCACCCTGCCCAGGCAGCAGCAAATGAAATACCCGTGACCGCCATCCGTGAAAATGAGGTGCCCGGAACGCACCGGATTTGCTGGCAAAGCCCGATTGATGAAATCACCATCGAACACCAGGCTTTTTCAAGAACAGGGTTTGCAAGCGGCGCGATTTTATCTGCAAAATGGCTGATCGGGAAAACGGGCGTATTCCGGATGGAAGACGTGTTAGGGCTGTAACGTGGAAATTCCTTGACGCACCGGGCGAGAATTTTACACGATTAATTCGCGTAACCCGGAGAAACTGTCAACTTTGCAAACCTTCGTTTCTCTAAAAAGAAATCCGAGCCAACCAAACAAGTACCAGCCGTGCAACCAGTCGTTCGCCTAAGCAACACCGATATCTGCCAACAAGACCAACGTCTTGTGTTGGAAAACATCAGCCTGACCATCGGCCCCGGGGAGTTTACCTACCTGATCGGAAAAACCGGCAGCGGCAAGTCGAGCCTGCTCAAAACCCTTTATGCTGCCCTCCCGCTCACAAAAGGCTCCGGCGAGGTCGTTGGCTTTGATCTGCGGAGCATCGATCGGAACAACGTGCATTTGCTCCGCCGGAAATTGGGTATTGTTTTCCAGGATTTCAGCCTGCTTACCGACCGGGATGTGGCGGAAAATCTGCGGTTCGTCTTGCGCGCAACCGGCTGGACAAATGCGGAGGAAATGGACGAACGCATCCAAGAGGTTTTGGAAGGCGTCGGTATGCCCGACAAAAAAGAAGCCATGCCCTTCGAACTTTCGGGCGGCGAACAACAGCGTGTCGTCATTGCGCGGGCACTGCTCAACCGGCCTGAATTGCTTATTGCCGACGAGCCCACGGGAAATCTCGACCCCGAAACGAGCGATGATGTACTGGTGCTCATGCGCAACCTCGCAAAAGAGCATAATACCGCCGTGTTATGTGCTACCCATGATTATCGAATTCTGGAAAATTTTCCGGCACGGATCATTCGTATCCGGCAGGGCAAACTGATCGACGACGAAGGCGTTGAGATCAAATAAAGGGTTACTGCTCCTGAAGTTCTGCAAGCTTAGCGGAGACCCGCTGGCGCCGCCGGGTTTGTATCCCGCGTTCCTTTAACTTACGGTGCTCGGCATGCGGACGAAACCCTGTCGTAAAAACATCGGATTTGCAACTGGCCGTTTTTTCAACATACTCGGCCAGTTTTCCCAGGGCAAGCAGCACAGGCGCTTCCTTTTCGCGCAATGCCTCGGTACGTTCCCTGCGCTTAAGTTGGGGGTTATCCAGTACCATATGTAAGGCATTTACACTTTCATTCAGTGCATCCCAGAGGTCTGATTGATTGGGTATGTAGGTGCTTTTCCTGGATTTTCGCAAAATACGTTCGGCAAATACCGTCAGACTTTGGCCGTGTAAAAACAAAAAATGGCGGTCCACTTGAAATTTTTCAATCATCGATAACAAAACTTTGCAACGCTAATAAATTGGCAAACAAACTATCCACGCAATTTTGGGCAAAAAACCTGTTTTGGCAAATTATTATTGGACAAGCAGCGACAATTCAACCAATTAACTGGCAATTGGTCACATTTCTGCCATTTGCTAACAAGCAGTAGCAGCATATGATTCGGTTATTCCGTCTATATTCAGCAATTGCAAATCAAAACTCCGGCACAGGCAGCGAGGCTTTACCGATCTTTGCTGATATCGTATGCCTAAACTGCTTTTGCATCTGCTTTTCTGGCTTGCCTATTGGCTCGTCTATGCGTATACCTACAGTCGGTATGATGGAAATTTGCCGAAGTATATGCTGACCGAAGGCTTGCAGATGCCGGCCCGGATGCTTGCCACCTACGCGGGATTTTGGATACTCGACCGTTGGAGCAAGCACAGCTGGTGGGCGCTTTCGGGGGTTGCCCTGGTTGTGATCTTTGGAGGCATGTTCAACCGGTTTTTGAAATTCTGGTATGTCGTTCCGGAATATTTCCCGGATGCGACGATCCATTTCTGGGACCTGAGCCGGATGGCCGTCGATATTTTCGATTGTGTTTTGGCTGCCGCCGTCGCAATCTCCGCCAGATTATATTTCAGACACCAGGACAGCCTGCGCCGGGAAGCCCAATTGCAACGTGAAAAAACAGAAACGGAATTATTGGCGTTAAAAAACCAGCTGCAACCGCACTTTTTATTTAACACCATTAACAACCTGTACGCCCTGGCGCGCATCAAATCGGACAAAACGGCACCTGTCGCGCTTCAACTTGCCAACCTGCTGCGGTTTGTTTTATACGAAACGGGGAAACCGACAATCCCAATTGAACAGGAAGTAAAAATCCTGAAAGACTATATCGCGCTGGAAGAACTGCGCTTCGACAGCGAACGGCTGACCGTCGAGACCCGGTTTGACCTGGACAATCCGGCGCAACCCATCACCCCGCTGCTGTTACTGCCCCTGGTCGAAAATGCTTTCAAACACGGTGTCAGCGAGGACCGGGACGAAGCCTGGGTTCGGATGGTCGTTCAGTTACATGCGAAAAAACTGACTGTCCGCATCGAAAATTCCCTCCAGGAATTGGCGCCCAACGATAACCACCGGGGCATCGGTCTGGCAAATATTCGCAGGCAATTGGAACTTCGATATCCGGGGCGCAGTAATTTGATCGCAGAAATTAAGCCGGAAACTGAAAATATGCAGGCATATTTTGGGGTTATGCTCACAGTAAATTTATGAACATTAACTACCGAGCGGGCGATATGCTCCGCAATGCCTAAAACGCAACATATTTTGAACTGCCTGATCGTAGAAGACGAGCCCCTTGCGGCCGCCATTTTGGAAGACTACATCCGCCAGATACCCTGGATGCGTTTTGCCGGTCGTTGCTCCAATGCCGCCCAGGCAATGGAGGCCTTCCAGCAAGAACCCCTGGATGTTTTATTCCTGGATATTCACCTGCCCGGTCAAAAGGGACTTGATTTTTTGCAAGCGCTGGCCCCACAGCCACAAACAATTCTTACTACGGCTTACCAGGAATACGCGGTCGAAGGATTTGACCTGGGCGTAATCGATTACTTGCTTAAACCAATTGATTTTGAGCGTTTTTTAAAGGCAATTCACAAATTACGCCGACCGGAAACGGAAAACCGGATCAGCCGGCAGACTCGTGCCTTCCATTTTTTCAATGTTAATAAAAAAATGGTGCGTGTTTGGCTTGACGAGGTGGTGTATGTCGAAAGTCTGAAGGAATATGTACGGCTGAATCTGACCGACGGAAGATCTGTTGTTACCAAAGGGCAGATCAGTGAAATGGAAGTTCTGCTCGGTTTATGGCGGATTCACCGTTCGTTTCTTGTTTCACTGGCCCATGTGGAAGCCTATTCCTCCAATGAAATTACAGCAGGCAGCCAAACGCTGCCGATTGGCGGGCAATACAAAGATCAGACCTTGGAAAAACTTGCCCAGTTTTCCTCCGGGCACTCGGACTGAACAACCCGGTACGCAAATCCATCGGAAATATAGCCGGGTGTGTTGTATTACAATTGCTTGCCTTACCTTTGCGCGCGCATCTAATTCAGGAAATCACACAAGCACATAAATTCAAGATGAATCTACACGAATATCAGGGTAAAGCACTACTCAAATCGTATGGCGTAAACATTCAGGAAGGTATCCTGGCGCATTCAGCGGAAGAGGCTGTTGCCGCAGCAAAAAAACTAAAGGAAGATTATAACTCCGACTGGTGTGTGGTTAAAGCCCAGATTCATGCCGGCGGCCGGGGCAAAGGCGGCGGTGTCAAACTGGCTAAAAGCCCGGAGGAAGCCGGTGCATTGGCTGGAAATATAATTGGGATGATGTTAAAAACACCGCAAACACCGCCTGAAGGTAAACTTGTACGCAAGGTGCTCATTACCCAGGATGTTTTTTACCCCGGCCCGGGGGAGCCCAAAGAATTCTATATCAGTATTTTAACAGACCGGGGACGTGGAGGCAACGTAATAGTATACTCGCCCGACGGCGGAATGGATATCGAAAAAGTAGCAGCGGAAACCCCGGAACGCGTATTCACCGAATTTGTGGATCCGCTCCTGGGCTTGCGGCCCTTTCAGGCTTCAAAAGTGGCCTTCAACCTGGGACTGAACGGGCAGGCATTCAAGGAAATGGTGGCTTTTGTTCAGAAATTATACGCCGCTTTCGTCGGCAGCGATGCGAATCTGTTTGAAATCAATCCCTGTCTGAAAACCTCCGACGATCACATTATTGCCGTGGATTCCAAGGTGGTACTCGACGACAACGGGCTTTTCCGGCATCCGGACCTGGAAGCCCTGCGCGACACCGATGAAGAAGACCCCTCCGATGTGGAAGCAAAAGAATTTGATCTGAACTATGTCAAACTCGACGGAAATGTCGGTTGCATGGTGAACGGCGCCGGACTCGCAATGGCTACGATGGACCTGATCAAACTTTCCGGTGGCGAACCCGCCAACTTCCTCGACGTAGGTGGCACCGCCGATGCCGAACGGGTGGAAAATGCCATGCGGATCATCCTGAAAGATCCAAATGTAAAGGCCATTCTCATCAATATTTTTGGCGGTATCGTGCGCTGCGATCGCGTGGCCCAGGGCGTAGTGGATGCCTACCGATCCATTGGCAACATCCCTGTCCCGGTGATCGTCCGGCTACAAGGCACGAATGCCGACCTGGCCAAAAAAATCATTGATGAATCGGGACTTCAGGTTATGGGCGCTGTAGAATTTCAGGAAGCAGCCGACCTGGTCGCGCAAGTGTTGAAGGCCTGATTTTATTCACTCTTCTTCTTCATTGTTTTCCGGCAATTCTGCTTTAGGGTCGATCAGCTTAAGTGCCAGGTTTACAACCCGCTCAATCCGTCGCTCATCCTGAGCGAGAACCTGCAGGTTCTGCTCGTACTCCGAGGCAGTTATACCATGAATTTTCAATACCTGATCGTAATAAACATGTGTCAGGCTGTCTTTTGAATAGCCCGTATAGCCGTTGGTGGCCGCCTCGGCCAGATAAAGATCAGCCATAATCCGGGCCGATTTTTCTTCTGAAAACATAGGGGTTTCAGCTGCGTTGTGGCAAGCCGTTGCCAGTGCCAGCAGCATCAGGTGCATCAGGTAAACTTGGAATATTGGCTTCACAACACTTCTTTTGGAAAATAACAGGCTTTGACCCGGGCGTTCTCCTCATCCAGCAACGCCCAGTGTTCGGCCGATGATTCAATATGCACAACGCCGCAGGTAGGCACATTGTCGATATGATCACGCGTAAAATTATTGGCAACATCGGTAAAAGTCGGGTTGTGGCCAAACAGGAAAACGGTTTGCGCTGCATCCGGTAATGCGCTGATGATCCGGAGAATCACCGAGGGGTAAGCCTCGTAAATATCCTTATTTTGAATGACGGCCGCTTCGCCAAAACCAAGTCCATTGGCAAAAAAACGGGCTGTGGTAAGCGCCCGGTTGGCCGGACTGCTGATCATTAAATCCGGTTTTATGTGCATACCGCGCAGCAAAGCGGCCATTTCAGGGGCATCCTTCAAGCCACGTTTGTTCAGAGGGCGGTCAAAATCGCGTAAACCCGGAGTGTCCCAACTGGATTTGGCATGCCGGACAAGAAAAAGATTTCGCATATCAATCGTTTGTGTTTACTCAAAGGTACATTCAATTTAGAAATGCGAACCATCGCTATTTCAGGGGCCAAAAGTTGACCCTTTCAGCGATCAGGTGTAATTTTGAAGTTTTTGTTTACTAATCTTCACCACTCCAAACTTAATTCGCACCGTGCAAAAACTCTGGCTGAAAAACTTCGAGTTCCATATCAATCCTGCGACCTGGAATACGGCGCAGGACCTGGTACAGGCCGGTGCTGTGCGCAAACTTCAGGAAGTAGAAAAACATTTTTGGGTAGCAAAAATTACGGATTCCGAAGATCAGGAATTTGAAGTAGAGGTAATGATCACGCCGCACCGGATCAAAGCGTTCACCTGTGAATGCTGGCCTGCCGGAAGGCGGCTTATGTGCGCACACATTGCCGCCGGGCTGGTTAAAATCCGCCAGTTTCTCGAACAAAAAAACGAAGCGCGGCAGGCACGTTCTGCCCATAAATCCAGCGCTGAGGATAACCGGCTCAGCGTGTCAAATGTATTAAAAAACGCTACCGGGGCAGACCTGGCTGCGTTTGTGCGCGAGTATGCCCGGCAGGATCGTGATTTTTCCCTGGCGCTGAAAACCTGGTTTGCAAGCCAGTTTACCGGCGCAGAAAACCCTTTTTCCCTGGTGTTCGACACCGCACTCCCCAGAAATGCCGCCACACGTGCGTTGAAAGATGCCGAAATCCGGCGTATACGGAAAACCCTCCTGAACCTGGATGCCCAACTGGCCGCCGCGCAGGAAGAATCCAACGTGCTGGCCGTTTATCAGATCACAACAGCACTTTTGCAAAAGATCATCCCAATCCTGCCTAAGCCCGACAGCCCAAAACGGCGCCAGATTTTGGAGTTTTGCCAAAATGCAGCAACGCACCTGATCGACTTACAACCGGACAACCTGTCGCCGGAATTGCGTGAAAGCCGGCGCAGTTTTTTGCTGGAACTTCTGGAACGAAACGACTACCCTGCCGAACTGGAAGCCCCGGTGACCGCCTTTCTGTACACCGATGCAACTGAAACAGATTGGTTCGAACGCATTCGCCAGTTGTTCGACCGCACCCCGTTCCCGGCCCCGCAGCGCATCCTGAACCTTTTTCTGGCGGCGCTGGCTCAACGCAACCTGCCCGAAGCGGTCGTACGGGTCTTGCAGGATTATGACCAACATTCCGGCCTTACCAAAAAAGCGCTCGATTGCCTTTATCAACTGCATTGCTGGGAAGCCGTTTTGGCCGTTGGCGAGCATCTCCTGGCGCACAAAACCCTAAATCCTTTACAGATTCGGGAACTAGAGAACATGATTTTAAAAGCTGCTGAAAACGCCGGGAATAAAAGCAAGTACAAATCCATATTGCGGGGAATGTTTCAGCGCAATGGTTCCGAGGCCGTTTATTTGCGCTTAAAAACCTTAAGCGGGGCCGGCTGGCCAAAAGAACGGGCAAACCTGCTCGGAAAATTCCAATCTGCCGGCAATATTGCCGTACTGGCGCCCTTGCTGGCTGCCGACGGTGATCTGGATACGCTCACCACAGTTATCAAACAACAAAACAATCTTGCCTTGCTTCAGCAATACGAGGCGGCCTTGCTCCCTGCACACCAGACTTTCGTCCGTAATTTTTATATCAGCACTTTATCCGCCTATTTGACCGAGCACTTCGGCAGGCAGGCTGCCGAACAGGTTCGCCGGCACCTGGCCGGTTTGCTTCGGCTCAACCAGGTCGCTTTGGTCAAGGAGATTATTGTGGCGTTGATTGGCCGATTCCCGGACCGCCAATCGCTGCCGGAAGAACTTGCCGAACTTTTTCCAAAATCCAGCGAACGGTTCGCTGTTCCGCCAGCCTCCTGACACTCGCCAATTCATAACTTGCCCGTCCTATGAAAGTTGAAGTTTGGGTTATCGGCAAAACCAGCGAAGCATACCTGGAAACGGGCACTGCGCTTTTTGCCAAACGGCTGAACCATTATTTGCCGTTCAGTTACACCGTTTTGCCTAATGCAAAGTTCAAAACCACAGACGGCGCCGCGCTCAAACAGGAAGAAAGCAAGATGGTATTGGAAAAATTAAAACCGGACGACTTTCTGGTGTTGCTCGACGAGCGCGGCCGGCAATACACCTCCGTGGAGTTGGCCGGATGGCTGGAACAACGGCTGCTTGGCTCGCACCGCCGCCTGGTCTTTTTGATTGGTGGTGCATTTGGTTTTACGCAGGATTTATATGACCGGGCAAATGCCCAAATTTCCCTCAGCCGCCTTACCTTTTCGCATCAAATGGTTCGATTGTTCCTTTTGGAACAACTTTACCGGGCAATGACCATCCTCCGCAACGAACCGTATCATAATCCGTAACAGCAACTGCAGGGGTCTATTTTAACCAGCAAATCCAAATTTAACGATGTTCATCACCTATCTCCTTATTGGTTTTACCGTAGCCTTTTCGCTTTGGGCGTTCAACAATCCGGATGTAATTGTCAAGTGCAAACACTGGCCTTATGCCGAACAACGCGACAAGGAATACTACCGCTGGTTGACTGCCGGTTTTTTGCACGGCGACTACATGCACCTGCTGTTCAACATGCTCACGTTGTATTTTTTCGGAGGATTCGTGGAGCAGTGGTTTACCATTATTTTCCCGGGTGTCGGGCAGTTGGTGTATTTGTTTTTCTACCTGATCGCCATTGTTGCCGCCTCGCTGGCCACCTATTACCGGTATCGGGACTCGCCCAGTTTTGCCAGCATCGGCGCTTCCGGAGCAGTGTCGGCGGTGTTGTTTGCTTCCATCCTGATCTATCCGACCAACAGCCTGTACCTCATGTTTATCCCGATACCGATTCCGGGAATCGTGTTCGGGATTTTTTACATCTGGTATTCCTCCCGGGCATCCCAGCGCGGTGGCGATGGCATTGATCATGTGGCGCACCTGTATGGCGCCATCTTCGGTTTGTTGTTTCTGATTGTGCTCAAACCGGCGTTGCTCCTCAGTTTTTTTGCCCAGCTGGCCGAGTGGGTTTCCTGAAGTCCCGTTGAAAATGTTTTAGCCAGGACATTTTTGGTTCTTTCGGCGCTTCAACCCTGGCTAAGTGCGTTACCTTTGCAACCAAATCAGTCCAAATGATGTTTCAACATCAAAATAAGCAAAACGCCTATTTTATCTTTTCATAAAACTTTTAGCAGCAATGGCATTCGAATTCACGGATGGTAATTTTCAACAAGAAGTCCTTCAAAACGACAAGGTCACGTTAATTGATCTTTGGGCCGAATGGTGTGGTCCCTGTCGTCTGATGAGCCCGGTTGTTGAAGAATTAGCCAATGATTACAAAGACCGTGCAGTAGTTGGCAAACTTAATGTAGACGACAACCCGGAGACACCCATGCAATACAATGTGCGGGGTATCCCAACTTTTTTGCTCTTCAAAAACGGTGAGCTGAAAGAAAAGATCGTCGGCGCACAGTCCAAAAAGACGCTTCAGGATAAAATCGACGCGTTGCTGACGGCATAAATTGGCCATTCAAATGCATAGCGGCGTTTGGTTTCGAAACCAAACGCCGCTTTCTTTTCCCAGAACGTATATTCACAAATCCAGCTCCAGCTGTTGCCAGGCCATCCCCAGTTTCGAAACAATATCGCCCGCCGTCATTCCTGCCTGGCTTTTTTCAGCAGCTGCCAGATCGCCGGCCCGGCCATGCAACCACACGCCGAGCAAACAAGCACTGTGCGGTTCGTAGCCCTGTGCCAGCAAACCGGTCAGCAAGCCCAGCAGCACATCGCCGCTGCCGCCTGTGGCCATACCGGGGTTGCCGGTGGAGTTGAACCAGCAGCTGCCGTCGGGGCAGGCTATGGCGGAATAGGCGCCTTTCAGAATAATATACACCTTCAACTCCTGCGCCTTAGCCCGTTGCAAGGCATTGCGCTCAAACATATTCGCGCTGGGGCCAAACAGACGTTCAAACTCCTTTGGATGTGGCGTCAGGATCGTGCCTTCCGGCAAAAAGTGAAACCAGGCAGGATGTTTGGCCAGCAGATTCAGCGCATCGGCATCCAGCACCAAGGGTACCTGCGCGGTTTGGAGGAGGCGCTTAAGCACCTGAACTGTTTTGACATCATGCCCAATGCCACACCCGGCGCCAATGGCAGAAAAAGGCGTTAGGTTGGGCAAATTAGTCCAACAGGTTCCGGAAGCATCAATGCTGCACATGGCTTCGGGCAGGCGGGTTTGCAAAATTTCGTACCCGCAATGCGGCGTATGCAGGGTC
The DNA here is from genome assembly GCA_016716135.1 of Lewinellaceae bacterium. Classification (GTDB taxonomy): domain Bacteria; phylum Bacteroidota; class Bacteroidia; order Chitinophagales; family Saprospiraceae; genus M3007. The sequence goes on from JADJWX010000011.1 coordinate 95,755, forward strand.
AACAGGCCCAGGCCTGAACGCAGACAGGCATCGGCGGCCAGCACCGCTGCGCCAATTTTCCCCAGACTTCCATTGCACAGGAGCGCATGCCCGAAGGTTCCTTTGTGTGAAAAGCGCGGCCGTGGTTTAAACAAAGTTTTAATCTGGGGTTTTGTCAGGAAAAAAAAGGGCGTTTGCGTTTTATCCGGATACTCCGGGTGAAGGCCGATACTTCCGAACGCCCACTCCCCTACCCGCTCGTTATTTTCTGAAAAAAAGAAGGCGAGTTTGGGGCGTTCAAAACTAAACGTACGCGTGGCGTGCACACAAGGTCCGGGGCTGAAGCGGTCGGCAAACAAGCCGCTGGGCAAATCAATGGCAACTTTTTCGTTGGGCAAGGCATTTATCCGGTCGATCACCGCCGCCCAGTCGCCTTCGAGCGGCCGCGAGAGCCCCGACCCGAACAACGCATCGATCAGCAGGGCGTTTGCCGGCACTTCAGGAAAATCGGCAGCAGACTTAAGCCACTGGAGATCGACCGCTTTGTGTGGTGGCAACGCGGCTACCTGTTTATCAAAATCGGCACTGTGTTTTCCCGCAAAATCGCAAACGAATACCTTTACCGGGTAAAATCGCTCGTGCAACATACGCGCCACAGCAAGCCCGTCGCCGCCATTGTTGCCGGTGCCGGCAAGGATATAAACCGGTTGTCCGGTGTCGGTGTACAAACCGGCAAACCAATCCGTGAAAACACGGGCTGCGCGGTTCATCAAGTCCACAGATGCGATCGGCTCACGCTCGATGGTGTAAGCATCCCAGTTGCGTATCTGCTCCGTCAGAAAAACCTTCATAATTAATGATCCAGGATTCGCTTTTTAAAGGCCTCAAAGTTGTCGAATTTGCTTCCGTACTTGCCGGGCCGGCCGTAGGCATGTTTTTCGCCGAACTCGGGGCCGAAGTTATCAAAATCGAAAACAAATCTACCGGCGGCGACATGACACGCGGCTGGAAACTCCCGGCAGAAAATCCGGACACCCCGGTGTCGGCCTACTTTTGCAGCGTCAACTGGGGAAAAACCCACCTCCTGCTCGACTTGAAAAATCCGGAAGATCACCGGAAAGCCATGAAACTGGCCCTTGAAGCCGATATTGTAATTTCCAATTTCAGGCCGTCGTCAGCCCGCAAGCTGGGATTAGACGCCGATTCACTACGCGAAAAACACCCGCGGTTGATTTATGCCCAACTCAATGCCTTTGCCGATCCGGAGGACGAAACGCCCGCTTTTGATGTGGTTCTGCAGGCTGAGGCCGGTTTTTTGTACATGACCGGAGAAGCCGGTTGTCCGCCAGTCAAAATGCCGGTGGCCCTGATCGATCTGCTGGCTGCGCATCAGTTGAAAGAAGCCATCCTGATCGCCCTGCTGCAACGCGAGCGGCTGGGCACTGGCGCCCTGGTTTGTGTTTCCCTGTTGGAGAGCGCCCTGGCATCGCTGGCCAACCAGGCAACGAATTGGCTTATGGCCGGCCATGTGCCGCAACGCATGGGACTCCAGCATCCCAACATTGCGCCTTACGGCGATTCGTATAGCTGTGCCGATGGCAAACAAATTCTGCTGGCAGTTGGCACTGAACGCCAATTTCAGCAACTTTGCACCTGCCTGAACCGGAGCGATTTGCTGGAAAATCCGGACTTCCAAACCAACCAGGTGCGGCTTTTGAACCGTGCAAAACTCAATTCGGCACTTCAGGCTGTTTTTTCAAAAAACGATTTGCATAGCTGGCTCAATCTGTTGAAAACACACCAGGTACCCGCAGCACAAATCCGTGATATGCCTGCGGTTTTTGAACTACCCGCCGCGCAAAACATGATCCTTGAAGAATTGTTACCTGATGGCACCCTGAGCCGGCGACTGCGGACTGTGGCTTTCACGCTGCAACATGGCGCGAAAAACCCGGTTTAGGTTTCGCCGGAATTTGGCTGGAAAGCAACGCAAGCTGCACTTCCCGCAGTTTTTTTAAAAAAATAACAAAGCGAATTAAAGATTCGCGATACGTATGGACAAAGAAGCAATTTTAAAACTACTCGCCACTGTCAAAGACCCGCAAACCGGTCGGGATATCGTAGCCGCGGGCATGGTGGAAAACCTGGAAATCGCCGGCGATAATGTCAATTTCACCCTGGCGGTACCGTCCCTGCAAATGCAGGGCAAAGCCGATCTGAATTTTGCCTGCATCGGGGCCATTGTCGATCAGTACCCGAACGCTAACGTCAACGTCCATTTTATGGCGCGTACTGCCGACAGCCAAAAAAGCAGCAGCGCCGTCCCGCATATCAAAAACATCATCGCGGTGGCTTCCGGCAAAGGCGGAGTCGGGAAAAGCACGGTAGCCGTCAACCTTGCCCTTGGCCTGAAGAAACTGGGCGCCCGGGTAGGCCTGATGGATGCCGATGTGTACGGCCCCAGTATCCCGACCATGCTGGGACTCGTCGGCCAACGCCCGAAAGTGCAGGATGTGACCGGGCAGATGAAGATGGTGCCGCTGATGGCCTACGGTATGCCGACCATCAGCATCGGGAATATCATTGAACCGGAACAGGCGGTGGTATTGCGCGGGCCGCGTCTGGCGGCCATCATCAAACAATTTTTTAACGATGTGCTCTGGGACGAGCTTGATTTTCTGATCGTCGACCTGCCGCCCGGCACCGGCGATGTGCAGTTAACACTGGTGCAAACGGTGCCTGTGACCGGCGTCGTGCTGGTGACCACCCCGCAGGAAGTGGCTGTTGCCGATGCTTTGAAGGCCATGAACATGTTCCTGCTCCCGCAAATCAACGTGCCTATTTTGGGGGTGGTGGAAAATATGGCCTGGTTTACCCCGGAGGAATTGCCCGACAACAAGTACTACATTTTTGGCCAGGGCGGCGGAAAAAAACTGGCGCTGGCCAGCCAATCCGTGGTGTTGGGCCAGGTGCCGCTGGTGCAAGGCATTCGCGAGGGTGGCGATACCGGCAAACCGGCGGTGGAACAGGAAAACGGCGGTATCATGTCGGAAGCCTTCCTCCATGTGGCGGAAAACACCCTGCGGCAAGTGGCCATGCGCAATGAAATGCTGCGCCCCACGCAAGTGGTGAAAATGATGGAATAAAAAGCCCGGCGGGGCATCATCCATGCAATAGTTTCCAGAATAATTCTTTCATCAACTCGGCATCGCCGGTGGTGCTGGTGTTGTTGTCCACGCCCTTGGAACGCAGGTCGTATTGGCGGAGCAGGTGGAGCACCTGTTCTGTTTGGGGCAAGGAATAGTTGCGCGCAGCGAGCTTGTATTCTTTCAGAAACCAGTCGGAACGTAAATCCAGCGCTTTGACCATCTCCGCATCATTTTTCCCGTGCAAAAAATGCAGCATGTACACTTTTGAAAAATAGGCGTACAAACTGGAGATGGTGACGATCAGAGGGTTTTTCCGAATGTTTGCATGAAAATATTGTTGGATGCGGGCAATCTTCGGCAGGTCGCGGGTGGCAAAAGCGCGCTGCAATTCAAACACATTATAGTCTTTGCTGATCCCGATATAGGTTTCCACATGGCGGGTGGTAATGGTGCTCTCGGCAGGTATGTTGAGCGCCAGCTTGTCCAGTTCATTGGAAATTTTAGCCAGATCAGCGCCCAGGTATTCGGCAATGAGCGCGGCCGCCGGAATTTCGATGCTCAGCTTATTTGCCTTGCAATAGCTGATAATCCAGTCGGGCACCTGGTTGTCGTACAGTTTTTTACTCTCCAGCACAACGGCATTGGCTTTCAGGGTTTTACCCAGCCGGTTGCGCATGTCGAGTTTTTTGTGTTTGTAACAAATGACAAACACGGTGCTTTCCATCGGCTTTTCGGCATAGGCGGCAAGGTCATTCAGGCCTTTCATTTCCTGCGCTTCGCGCAAAATCACGAGTTGGCGCGCACTCATCATCGGAAAACGGCGGAGATAGTCGAGCATCGTCACCGCATCAACGTCTTTTCCGTAGAGCACCGTTTGGTTAAACGCCTTTTCCGCTTCCGACAGGCAATGCGCCTCAATGGCCGCTTCCACCCGGTCTATAAAGAAGGGTTCCTCGCCGTGCAGGAGGTAAACCGGCTTGAAGGTACCGGCGCTAACCTGGCGTATAATTTCCTCAAAACTCATCGTGCGGCGAAGATACTGGGTGACGCCGGCTTTTGGCTGTTGGCTTCCGGCATTATTCTTTTGCAAAAATTCCCGGGGGCTTCACACACCAAAACAGGGCGTTCAAACAGTCTTTCAAATAAATTGAATTTTAATCCACTATATTTTGTTAACCATGCGTTAGCACAACACATTCCTGCGCTATTTTATGAATTTACAAAATATCATTCAAATCACATTTGGACTGATGCTTGGCGCCAGTTTGCCGGCATGGAGTCAGGAGCTTCCTTGCAACCGGGATGGGGCGGAACCGGATTCCAGCAGGGTTGAATTGGAGGCTGCCGACACTGCTCCGAAAACAAAACGTGCAAGCGCTGGAAAAGCGAAACTCTGGAACGGGATGCAATTGACCGGCGGGCAACTTACCCTGCCTTTCAAGATCCGGCCCAAAGCGGAAACCAATTCGTTTCGCCTGACCACCGACGTCACGGTGGGCGCCTTTGTCGGGCTGACCAAACGACTTTCGCTCCAAAAAGAATACCGGTTGATCATACCGTTGGCAGCCGGCTTAACTTTTATCAATATTAACGATGGCAACACATCGCTCGACCTCGCATTGCAGGAAGCCGAGGTTGTGCCGGGACTGACCTGGAGCACGGGCATTATCCTTGAACTGGACAAATACAGCCTCGGGCTGATGTTTGGAAAAGACTATGCCAGCGAGGTAGGCAACCAATGGAATTACCACCGGAAAATTTGGTGGTCGTTCGGAATTGGCTTCGCGTTTTTCCACTAAAACAGTTTATCGAAACGTTGGCGACACCACCAATTCTTTACTCCCGGGTGTGTAGGTATAAAATCCTTCGCCGCTTTTGACCCCCAGTTTGCCGGCGGTAACCATGTTGACCAGCAAGGGGCAGGGCGCATATTTCGGGTTTCCAAAACCCTCCTGCAATACGCGCAGAATAGCCAGGCAAACGTCCAGCCCGATAAAATCGGCCAGCTGCAGCGGCCCCATTGGGTGTGCCATGCCAAGTTTCATCACGGTGTCGATTTCTTCCACCCCGCTCACCCCTTCGAACAGGCTGTAAATGGCCTCATTGATCATAGGCATCAGGATACGATTGGCAACAAAACCGGGGTAATCGTTCACTTCCACCGGCACTTTACCCAGTTGGCGGGAAAGTGCCATGATGTCGGTGGTAACCTGGTCAGTGGTAGCGTATCCCCGGATGACTTCAACGAGTTTCATAACCGGCACCGGGTTCATGAAGTGCATGCCGATCACCTGGCCCGGGCGTTTTGTGGCCGCAGCGATTTTCGTAATGCTGATGCTGCTCGTATTGGTAGCCAGTACCGCATTTGCCGGGGCAAACTGGTCGAGGTCGGTAAAGATTTTCAATTTCAGGCCTACGTTTTCAGTAGCCGCCTCCACGATCAGGTCCGCATTTGCCACCCCCTCTTTCATGTCGGTCATCGGATGGATCCGGTTCAGGGTCGCTTGTTTATCCGCCTCCGTTAATGCGCCTTTGTTGATCTGGCGATCCAGATTTTTGCTTATAGATGCCAGTGCTTTGTCGAGAGCCTCGGAAGCAATGTCGACCAGTGTTACGGGAAACCCGTTTTGAGCAAATACGTGGGCAATACCATTTCCCATGGTGCCGCCGCCGATAACTGAAATTTTTTGCATGCGCTTAATCGTTTAATAAAATTCAGGGATTGCCCGGTTTGCAGGGCGCGGCAAAGGTAGAAAAATGACGGACTCGAAGGTGCCGACCCGGGATAGCGGCACTTGAGCTTATCCGCCAAAAAGTTTACCCAAAAACCCGCCGCCGCCATTTTTTGCTGTGCGTGCTTTTTCGAGAAACTCCTGCGCTGTTTCATTCTCCGGTTCGCTTTGGAGCGCTCGTTCACAAAATTGAATGGCCTCCTGGTATTGTTCCTGTTCGAAAGCAATTACCCCCATGATGGCGTAGGCATCGGCCAGTTCGGGCTCCAGGGTGTAGGCCTTGACCAGACATTCAACAGCCGGTTCGTAGGCGCCGCGCACTTTGTGCACCAGCCCCAGGTAAAACCAGGCATAGCCGTAATCGGGATTTTGCTGTACCACCGATTCGAAATCGGCCTTTGCGGCATCGTAGTTTTCCAAAAAATAATAGGCAATGCCGCGTACGGTTTGTATTTCCAATTGGCTTGGATCGAGTTCCAGGGCTTTCGACATCAGTTCAGTTGCTTCCGGGTAATCGCCCAGGTGGTAGCGGCACAAGCCATGACTTCCCCAATAGGAAGCATTCGTTGGGTCGGTTGCCAGGGCCACTTTCAGGTCCGTTTCGGCGTCGGAATAATTCGCTGTTTGCACCCGGCAAATCCCGCGAAGACCGGTTGCCATAGCCCGTTCAAAATTGGTATCGATGCAAATGGTCAGGTCGGCAATCGCTTGAGCATACTCGCCCAGGTGCATGGCCGCCAGGGCGCGATTGAACCGGGCGGCGATCAATTCGGGATCGGCTACCACCGCTGCATTAAAATCGGTGTAGGCTTTTCGGTAATCCTCCAAATGCTCCAGGAAAATATTGCCCCGGTTATTAAAAGCGAGTGCCTGCTTTGGATTTTGACGGGTGGTTTCGGTATACCAGTGTATGGCTTCGTCCCAAAGTCCAAGTTGCTCATAAAGTGTTGCGAAGTGTTGCTTCACTTCCCAGGATTGCGGATTTTTTTCATGAAAAACGGTAAAATCATTTAATGCGCCGGTGTAATCGCCGTCCTGCATTTTTTGAAAGCCGGTTTGCAATAAATCTGCAGGCGCCCCGGAAGAAGTTTGGTTTGCGGTAGTCGGTACAAGCTGGTCATCGACCGTAAAACCGGCAGCGGGTACGGATGATTGTTGTTGGTTTTGCAGCTTTTTACCGGCAACAGTGATCAGCCGGAGGGTAGAAAAACTAATGTTGCTGAACGTGATGGAATAGTCCTTGTGATCGATGAGGTTGAGGCGGATATTTTGTTGGCAGAGGCTCATTTGTTGTTGCAGTGCGTAGACTTCATCGATCAGGTCGGCATCTATTTTTTCAACAAAAACAGCCAATTCGGTAAGTGCCTCTTCGGTCTCGCTTTTGCGGATCAGTTCTTTTAGCCCTTGCAGAGTTTGCATCAATTCCATGTGGCTGAGTAGTAAATTTTAGATGTTGTAAAAACAGGTTCTCCCTGCACAAAGCGTTAGTTTTTTCGCCAAATCAGCATTGCCGACGGCGTAAAACCAAGCGTGGGGTGCCATTCTGCCCCGGAGCCAATTTCCAGGCCATTTTTTAAACGATAGCCTGCGCCAAAGCCAAACCGGGCGGGGTCTGTGCGGATACCGGTGCGCAAGACGAGTTGGTCGACCGGCAGGTATTCAATTCCGGCCTTAAGTTGAGCCGGGCGTTCCAGGTCTTTTTCCGTTTCCAGGAGCAGGGTCAGTACAGGTGCCGGTTGCCAGGCGGCCCCAATTCGCAATACGGCAGGTAATACGGCGCCGGCTAATTCAAGATCAAGCGGATTTTGGATTTTAGCACCCAGCCACAGACCTTTCAAGGGATTTGCCAGCATACTCAGACTAAACGTGGCGCCAGTCGTATTGCCGTATTCTTGTGCTGAAACACGCAGGATGGAGACGCTGCCCCCCAGCATGATTTTTTCGCCCAGGCGGCGCCCGTACAACAACCGGAATTGCTGTTCGCTGTAAACCTCAATGCCCGCATGCGCAATATCGAGGCCAAAACCGTCCCTTGGGCTCATACGGGCAAAGCCCTGAAAGCGCGCCGTTTGCCAGCCGCTGATTCCAAATGGCATGGCAGCGCCGGCGAACACAGCAGCCTTGTTTGCAAAACCAGGCACGGCATCATTTTCCAGGCCGCTCCCGATGCCGGGATAGGCCACTACAGCTCCGCCAAGCGCCAGGGCCGCTGCATTATCCACAGGCCGCATGAAGACCTGCGCCACCACCGGCATAGACAATGCCAGAAGAAAAAGGAACAGAATAGTGCGCATACGCATCGTTTGAGCGAAGGTACAAAGCCGGGAGCAGATCAAACTTCAACGCCGTGTTGCTTTGTAATTTTTTCATAAAACTCCCCTGCCGGAGTCATGCTTCGTTCCATCGTTTTCAAATTTACCCGAACCAGTCCGAATCGAAAAGTGGGGCCAAGGTGCCATTCAAAATTATCCCAGGTGCTCCAGTGGATATAGCCGCGCAAGTCTACACCGGCGCTAATGGCTTCGTGGCAAACCTTAAGGTAGTCGCGCAGGGCCTGAATACGCTGCTGGCCGTCATCGGTGCAAATCCCGTTTTCCGTGATCACAATCGGCTTTTTATATTTTTTCCAAAACCGGTGCAATACCCAACCCAATCCTTCCGGCTTGTACAGCCACATTTTATCGTGTGGCAGACCAAGCCGGCGCACGACTTCAGGCCGGTGAATCATATCGACCGGGAAAGGGTCGAACAGCAAAAAGGCATAATAACTCAGCCCCCAAAAGTCACATTTTGCGAAGGGACGTGCGGCACGGTCAAGAAACCACCACCGGGCAAATAGTGCCGGTAGCAGGCCAAAAATATTCGAAGCTTTAAAAAATGCGGTGTTCAGTGAAATGCCGACCGGGGTGTTTTTGTTTTTTTCCCGGATCAGCATGCGCACGATTTCGTGTGCGCGCCCCATGTTGTCCAATACCCGGTTTGCTTTGAAATACCGCCGTTTTTGGAAGGGCGGGAAGGCGCCGGAGAAATACGCATTGTATGCGTAAACATTCGGTTCATTAAACGTATTCCACCAGCTGACATATTTCCCGAAGTGTTTGATACACTGTTGGGCGTAGTTCACGAAAAACCGGATATTTTCTTCTTTTGCCCAGCCGCCCATGCCCTCAAACCAGTTGGGATGACAGAAGTGGTGCATCACAAACATGAGGGAAATGCCCCGGGTTTGAAGCGTTTCAAAAAACGTACAATATTCGTCTGTTACCGCAGGATCAAATTTGGCCATTGGTTTGGTTTGCAACCTCGACCAATCCACACCACAACGGTAAACCGAGCCGAACCGGGCAATAAAACCTGCATCTTGTTCGCGGTGGATCTCATGGTCGGTTGTGCGTTCGAAAATATGCCCGTCTTTTGCAACAAGCCCCTTCCATGGGTGTTCGCCGGCTGTTTCAACCTGAGCGGCGGCAGTCGATGTACCCCAGAAAAAGTTTGTTGGAAAGGATAAAAACATGGCCATGTTCTGTTTAGGCGTGCCGGAATTGGATTGGCAGCAATATAGGGTTTTGGACTGGATACATGGCCAGTCTTTTCAACATGCCCGTCTTGTTTTTAGGAATAAAAAAAGCCCCTCACCGCGAGCCTAACCGGAGGGGCAACCATGAGATTATAATGGTACAATAGCAGCCTGAGGTAAACGCTGTGCCCGTTAGGAGGGCACATTCACCTGGCCACCATGTGTAGCCAATTACGGGTCGTGGTACGGATTAAAAGCTAAGCATACTTTAAAATCGGAAATGGCGGTTGGGAGAGCCTGGGAAAAATTAAACCACGGATTAGGAAGAAAAAAGTCTGTAAGTGACGCGACAAATATACGGCGGGGTTCAATTAACGCAACGAAATGCCCAAAAAAAATGCTGAATAGGGAATAAACCACCATTCAGCATTGAATTTGAGTTGTAGGAGTAGGCATCCTGGCTGTAGTGCAGCTTACAGGTTGGAGCCGGAATTTGCGGATTGCTTTCGTTCTTTAAAGTCGATACGGATCGAAAAGATATGAGAATACAAGACTTGTGATACATTCCCAATATCGGTCAGCGCATAGTCCAGTTGGACACGGCCGAGCCGGAGGCCGATCCCGAAATTAGGTTGGAGGCTGAGATTTTCTTTATTGGGGTTAAAGTCATCTTTTACCTTTTGAAAATTACTTACACCGGCCCGTAACTGTACATACCCGTTGTAGTCGGCTTCAATGCCAATTCGCGGGTCAATATTGAAGGTTTTGGAACTGATGAGTACATTTCGTTGGCCGTCGGTTGTCCACTCCAGATCAATGGCAGGCAGTAAGGTTGTTTTTTCGCCGATTTTAGTGCGGTAAGCGGCACCCAGGATAATTTTCGGGCGGGTAATTTCCGTGCTACTGGCCGGTATTTCATTATTGGTTTGAGTAAAAACCTCCTTATCCCGTTCTGATAAATTGAATGACCAGGCATTGAACGTCGTGGTTAGATCACGCCCCTGAATACCAAACATCCATTTCTCCTTTCGGTATTGTACGCCAAGATCGGCGCCAAAGCCCCAGGCTCCGCCGAAAGTGCCGATCACCCTACGGATTACTTTTACCGAGCCGCCTACGGAAATTGCCGGATTACGCAGTTTCCGGGCATAGCTGCCCATGAGAGCATAATCGGCTGCGGAAAACGGGGTGACATTATCGTAGTTGACAGTGCCATCCGGGTTAACCAGATTGATCGTATAGGGAATATTATCAATTCCCAGCCTGATTAATGAAAAAGCCAGAAAGGATCGTTGATCCCTGTTCAGTGCCTTTCCAAAGCTCAGGTAGTCATATTGCGAAACTCCAACAAACCACTCGGCGTGCATCGCCGCAACCTGAAAGGGAGCATCAATCTCCGACAGGCCGGCCGGGTTCCAATAGGCTGCAGTAATATCCCCAACATGTGCTGTTTGTGCGCCGGCCATACCATGGGCCTGGGCGCCGACGCCAATCGCAAGGAACTCGTTGCTGTACTTTTGGGCCTTAAGTTTGGCAAGGCAGGTTATGCTTAATACAAGCAAAAAAACGATGAACAAAGTGGGTCTTTTCATATTGTCCTACATTAGCCCGAGCATGTCTTTTTTCTTTAATACAGGTTTGCATCGGTTGATTAGTGACGCCCTGCTTCAAGTATCGGTTGCCTTTCAACCGGTAAAAATATTGAATGATATTTATCACCATTTATACCGTTACATCTATTTATGCGTATATTCTTTGCTTTTTTCCTTTATTTCTTTTGCCTTATTAATCTTCCGGCCCAAGACTCCCTCAATATGACCCTGCTGGCGCGCTGGGATGATGATTCGCTGCCAATCGCATCGCCCAATAACTTGCGGGTGCAGTACAGCGGTTGTTGGGGATTAGCGGTGAACGGCCATGAATATGCCATTTTGGGTGGCGCCAGGCATGTCCTGGTTTTTGATATAACTCAGCCGGCCAAGCCGGAACTGGTTGCCAAATTTGAAGGCCAAACAAATACTGTTTGGCGGGAGTTCAAGTCGTATAAAAACAGAGTTTACGGTGTATCGGATGCGACAACGGAAGGACTGATGATCTTTGACTTTAGCGGGGCTCCGGATACCATAATTCGCACCTATTACAGCAATGCCTTTTTTAACAGCGCCCATACCATTACGCTTGATACCAGTTCGGGCCGGATATACCTGAATGGCTCAAGTACAGCAAATAACGGCTTGTTGGTACTTGACATTAGTAAAAATCAGGATCAACCTGAATTGTTAGCAAACAATGGCTTGCCAGGTGGTTATATTCACGATTCGTACGTACGCAATGACACGATATACGCGTCTTCCGGATATGCCGGTTTTTATATTTATGACTATACTGATCCAATGAGCCCAAAAACGGTGGCAAGCTTGCCCGCTACTGGTGGGTATCACCACAATAACTGGGTAAGCCAGGATGGTCGGTATGCTTTTGCCACAGAAGAAATACCCTCTGGCAGGCCAATTTTGGTCATAGATCTGCAGGATGTCCCCAATGCCAACCTTGAAGTGGCCACATCATTCTTGGATCCGCTCATGGATGCCGGTCAGCACAACGCCATTCCTCACAATGTATATATTAAGGAAAATTTACTGTTTAACTCTCAATATGAGGATGGGCTTCTGGTCTACGACATTAGTAACCCTGTGTTACCCATTCTCATTGGCTATTATGACACACACCCGCAGAACACCCAGTACAACACATACCGCGGGTGTTGGGGCAATTACCCTTGGCTGCCATCCGGGACAATAATAGCCGGAGATATGCAGAACGGCTTGCAACTACTCAAATTTACAAGCACAAATAACACCGCAAGTGTCCAGGTAAATCAATCTGTTCAAGTGTACCCAAATCCTGTGGGCGATTTACTTTCAATACACCTCCCCATTGGCAAGGAAGGCAAATGGATCCGCGTAGTTACTCCTACAGGCCAAATATTAATGAGTGAAAAGTGGCCCTCGGGAGGCGGTTCTGGCATGCAGCTGCATCTTGAACATTTAGATTCGGGTATCTTCTTCATCGAAATCTGCCTCCTGAGTGGAGAAAAAATAATGAAAAAGCTGCTAAAAAATTAAATGCTGCCGCATGCATAAAAAAACCGGCTGCGCAAAAGGTGCACAGCCGGAAGTTGCTTTCTAACAGTATGTCGGTAAATTAGAATCTCAAAATAAAGAAGGATGTAAAAAACAGCCCTCCGCCCTTTCTCATTTGAAAGGGCCGGAGGGCCCCCGCCTTCGGTTTATTCTTAACGGCATCAAATGCCGGGTTTCGCTTAACTTATCAGGGTTTTCTTAAAAACGATGATCAAAATGTGGAAATCCTGACCACCGAATGTGCATGCAAATATATAGTAATTTTTCCACTTGCAAGTATTTTTCCGCCGCTTTCTCAAAAAAAACGCCATTCCCTCATTTTTATTTTATCAAAAGCCGGTCGTTCTGATTAAATAAAATGCAAATTCCGATAAAAACACTTTAGTTTTTTTTCGCATTTCTAGTAAAACCCTGCAAAACCGGGAAAAAAATTAATCCGAACAAAAAGTCGAGATTTAGACGTTCACCTCTAAAAAAGGTCACATTTCAGGAGGGAAACGGGATCTGTGCCCACTGAATGGATTCCGCGCATGCAAAATGCCCCTCCGGACAATGCCTCTTTCCATGAAGTCCGCATGGCCGGCAATGAAGTTGTACTTGAGTTTCAACAATATGGTGCTTGGTAGAGAGCGGAGTAAAGCCAAATCGGGGGACAGTAGAGCAAAATATAGCAGTAACCGGAGCATCGACGGCGGAAGCAAAATGCAATGGAGCGGAATCATTCACGTAATTCATCAAAGCTCCTTGCATGAGTGCCGCTGATTCCAGAAAACTAAGCTGGCCAGCCAAATTTACCACCCCGGTACGGTTTGCTGCTACAACAATTTGATCGCAGACATCTGCATCCGACGGTCCGCCCAGTAGAAAAACCGGGTACTTCTCAGATAATCGATTGATCAATTCAACCCACCTTGGCTGCGGAAATTGTTTGGTGAACCACACTGATGTTGGTGCCAGACAAACGTATCCAGTATTCTGAGGAACAATCGAACGAATCACCGCATAATCATTTTCGGCAGGAAACAATCGGGGCTTGTAAACGGAATCGTCGCTTAGGTGTCGAACAAGTGTAAGGTTTCGATCAACTTCGTGTACCGGAACCTGGTCTGTCCCAAAAACATGTGGTACACGAAGGCTGAAAAACCATGAAAACGGATTTTTTGAAAAGCCGACCGTTTTCCGGGCATTGGAAAATACAGTGAGCAATCCAGCTGCTGCAAAGCGTTGACAATTAATCACCCAATCGTATTGTTCCTGACGTATCTGTCCGGCAATTTTTATAAGTCCCCGGTATTTAGCCTGCTTTTTATCCCAAATCCAGCAGTGATGGATATGAGGATGACCTTTTAGCAGGCCTTCATTGCCTTTACGAAGCAAAAAGTCGATCTGTGCATCGGGGTAAAAAGCCCGAAGTTTTTCCACAATTGGGGTAGCCAGGACCACATCACCAGTAAAAGCGGTTTGAATGACCAGAAATTTCATTGAAAATTATTACCACAGTCAATTAATGCGCCTGACACTACTCTTTTGTGAAATTCAGTTTAACCGGAACAGGTTCATCCGCCTCAACGGCCTTAAAAAAAATATCGAGGAATGCTGTCATGAGTTCTGAAGATTCACTGGATAAATTCGAATTTTTGCACCAGGCGTACAAGCTTTTTTTTGCTGCTAAAAACTTATCCCGGGCATTCCGAATGGCTTGTTCATCGATACCGTTTGCCATTAAATAACGGTCACGAACTGTTAAAACGCCACTTTCTGCACTCGGCGATGCATACGGCGCGCTAACCAATCCGGAAAAGTCAAAATCGTAGGGAACAGGTATTAATTTAGCACTGTCGGGAGGCTGAAGGAGCATAATATTCCGACAAGAGAGAATTTCCCAGTCCGTATTTCCAATAAAATATTGGTGCAGTACCATTAAGGCAGTATGATCAGCATTAAGTTTATCTGGTGTTACACCCCATTCTTGTACAATTGAGCAATTCGTCCGTGCTGACACTTGTTCCTCATGTTCCACTAAAAGACCAAACATTTTTTTAGGGCGCTTTTTTTTGTGGTCTTTCAGGTGCAAGCGAATTAACCTTGCGCGCGTGCTAAAATCAGGGTTCAAACCTTCATACATCCGATATGCAACATATTCCCGCACGATTAGCTGATCATTCTCAGGTCGGTCCGCACAAGGCAATACCAATTTAATTTCATTCATGGCATTGAACTGATCTTCCTGCAAACTATCCTTGTGAAATTTCAATTTTATCGGAGGTATCTCGCAACGTTTCCGGCGGAATTTGCCTCTAGTTCGAATTTCCAGTTTGAAAGATTTACCTAACTCGTCGGTTAGCGTAGCCGGGATATATTGCGCATTCTTGCGGTTATCCATCAAACTATCCAAATCCAACTCAAGTAAAATTTTAGCCCCTTCTTCCTGAGTCAAGTAATCAAATACCGACCGGGCAACTATGCTATCCTGCCCGAAAGCCAGGCTATTGAAAAAAATACAACAAAGGAAAAAAGCAGTCTTATTAAATCTAGTTCTCATAGTATTGGAAAATGATTTGGTTCCAGCTAAGTTATACATAAGCAGACATATTCGGACATCAGGCCCGGATTGTACGGCATTAATGAACGCCTCTTCAAAAAAAATGGCAGGAAGTCTGAAAAAAATTTGGGGAAATTAAGGCAGGCTATATCTTTGCAGCCGCTTCTGAAAACAGCACTTGATGCGGGAATGGCGGAATTGGTAGACGCACACGTTTCAGGGGCGTGCGCCTTCACGGGCATGCGAGTTCGAGTCTCGCTTCCCGCACACTCAGAATCAAGGGTTTATGTGTAACAGCATAGACCCTTTTTCTTTTGGCTTAGGCGGGATTTAAGGACTTTACGTGTGCTTTGCTTGCAAATTACGTGCAAATTTTTGCGGGTTGCTGCCGCACTCACCCGGTTAAATCCAATTGCACTCGTGTCGCTATTTTGGGTTACAACACCAGACGAAATGTGGTTTGCGAATCTCCCGGGGCTATAGTCATCGGATTCGATGATTAATAACTCGCGTTTTTTTACAATTACTTTCCGACAGATATAGGTCGAAACTAAAGTTCAGGATTCAAGGCAAAAAAAACCTGCAAAAAACAGCTCCGAAGCTGCTCTTTGCAGGCCAACAAAAATTGATTTGCAGGATTTACTTTTTGCTTCTCGAATTTTTGACATCCAAGACGTCTTTGCGAAGATCCTGAGCCAGGTTTTTCAGATCCTGCATGGCCTTGCGAACACGGCCGCCAGCAGCGTTATTACCGGCATAAAATTTCTCAACGTCAGATTCTACTTCAGCTAATGTTTGCTTGATGGTTTCAAAGATTTTGCTCATAACAATAATGTGTAAGATGAGTTAATAAGGTCGTAAATGTACAATATTCTGCGAATATCCACACTTTTTCAGAAATCTTAGCCTTCCCGAATTCGGTTACATAAAAAACCGGGGGTTCGACATTCCTTTTTTTCGTTTGACCAAGTCGGCATACACCAGCAACTCAAAAGTACCGCCGGCATAAGACCGAAGATTGGTCAACGTCAGATCATAGGATGCGCCAACACCAATGCGCGGATTGATTTGCCAATAGGCCAGAAGATCAAGCGACTCGCCTTTGCCGTCGCCACCCGCCCGATAGGCCAATCCGGTTGTCACTTTTTCCTTAATCTCCAGGTTGAACGTCACATCCACATCAATCGGCGCATGGTGGACATATTTTACCAATACAGCCGGGAGCAGGTTGAAATCCTTGCCCAAGGGAATTACCCCCCCCGTTGTGCCATAAAAGTGCCTGGATTCACGGGCTGATTGTACCGCCGGATCATTATTCAAGCCGATGTTATTTTGCACGATTCGAGGCACGGAGAAGCCGATGTAAAGCCGTTCCTGGAAGGTACCGTAAATACCCGCACCAAAGTTTGCATAGGCATCATTCATGCGTTTATTATCAAGCGAAGGGTCGTAAGCAGTGAGTGGGTTCGCTTCGGAAAAATCCAGGCTGAGCACCCGCAAGGTTCCGGAAACGCCAACCCGTAAATTAAAATTTTCTGCTGCGATAACATTGTAGGAATAAGTAGCCGAGAGTTGTACATCATCGTGCAAACCAATGCTGTTGTGCGACAAAACGCCCCCTACCCCAACCCGCTGGGTAAAAACCGGCGCATGCATGCTCAACATGGCAGAACGCGGGGCTCCATCCAATTTGTACCACTGGTTGCGGTAAACAGCCGTCATCGTCGGCACCCCTCTAATTCCGGCATAGGCCGGGTTGTAGGATAATTTATTGTACATAAACTGGGTGTACTGATGCTGCTGTTGCGCAAAAACCGACAACGGCAGAAAGGCAATCAAAATCAAGAAATAGAATTTAGACATATGGCAAATTGGTTGACAGTTTAGCGAAACACTTCAATAAAACCACTCAAGGCAGCCTTATTGGGATCGGGTTTGAAATAATAGAAATAGGTACCATCGGGAAGCGGCTGGCCGGGCTTACCATCGAGGGTCCCGCGCCAGGCTTTATCCGGACTGTTGTCATAAGGAGAGGCCTCATAAACCTTGTCGCCCCACTGATTGTAAATCACCATAGTGTTTTGTGGGTACAAGTCGCTACCCAGGCAAGGCACCTCCAGGTAATCGTTAATCCCGTCGTCATTCGGTGTGATTACATTTGGAATGTAGGTGCAAAAGGTCTCACGGACATTAATGGTCACAACAGCCTGGTCGCAAAGATCCGGGCAGGCTTCCGAGCAGAGTTCATAAATAAAACTAACATACCCGTTATCCAAACCAGCCTGGTAGGAGAACATGCCATTCCCGGTTTCCGTAAGTCCTGCGAGGTCGCTGATGAGCGTTACTTTAAAATCGTCAAACTCGAAATAATCATTCAGTACCACATCAATAGAATCAAGCGTAGTGCCTGTTTCCACTTCAAATTGCAGATCATCCACCGCGTCAGGCTGCACCGCCTGCCGCACAAGTGCAGAGTCCAATGGCGTCAAACAGCCGTTAACGCGAGCCTGCACGGTGTAAATCCCGGTCAGCGCAGGATTCAGGTTCTGAATTAACAGGTTGTTCTGGTCGGGATATGGTGCATTCGGTCCATTCCAGATATAACTCGCTCCCGGGATAACCGGAGTCGACAACGTAATATCGTCACCTTCACAACCGATTTTATCACTGATCTGCGGGTCCAATGGGTTAAGCGGAAGCACCTCTAATTGGACCGAACACAACGCCGAATTTCCGGCGGCATCCGTCGTTTGAAAGACTAGCACGTGTGAACCGGTTTCAAAGAATGCGCCTGATGCCAAACCAGCAATTTGCTCCACCAGCGGTGGTCCGCAATTATCAGTAGCCGAGGGCAAATCAAATTCCAACTCAAGGCCGTCACAGCTCGAAACTGTGTCTGTTTTCTGGATAAATTTTCCGCCGTCAGCCAAAATTGCACCACTGACATCTACCAACACCGGCGAAACCGGGCAATCAAACTGCGGCGCAATACTTTCCGTAACGGTAATGTTGAAGCTCGTGGTTGCCGAATATCCAAGTGTATCGGCAACGGTATAAACAACTGCTGTAACGCCTACCGGGAATGTATCTCCCGGCATGTAGTTTGACGTAACTGTTGCCGGTGCGCAAACGCCAGTTGGATCGGGGGCTGCCCAGGTTGCAATGGCCGAACAACCGATAAAGGACTGGTCGGCAGGAGTATTCGCAAAACCAAGCGGCGGGCCAATTACAGTAACTTTAAACGTACAACTGTCGGTATTTCCACTTGGATCTTCAACCAAAATCATCACGTCGGTGTAACCAACCGGGTATTTATCACCAGGCATCGGCGAAGCCGTGACAACGGGGTCCGGATCGCAATTATCAGTGGCCGTCGGCATCGTCCAATCGACCGTAATTTCACAGTCAGACCCTGAGTTCACTGTAATATCTGCCGGGCAACCACTAAACTGCGGAGCAACAACATCGACCACCGTCACATCAAAACTGCAACTGGTCGAGTTCCCCCAAATATCCACCGCAGTGTAAGTCACCGTCGTTTTTGTTTCCGGAAAAACTGTTCCGGGCTGGAAGTTTGACATCAATGTATCCAACTCACAATTATCCGTTGCAATGGGCGGCACCCAATTGGCTATCGCCGTACAGGTATCGGTTTGGAGGTTAATGTTCGCCGGGCAATTTGCCAAAACAGGCGGAACGGTTTCATCCACCGTAACCACAAAACTACAGGTAACCGTATTACCCGAGGTGTCCTGGGCCGAATACGTAACTGTTGTAAATCCGGTTTGGAACATGGTGCCGGACTGATAATCGGCCACAGCCGGAATAGCATACGAGTCACAAACATCTGTAACAGTTGGTGCCGTCCAGTTCACCATGGCTTCACAACCGGTGTCGGGTGTAGTCACGGTAAAATCTTGCGGGCAGTTGTGCAAAACGGGCGCAGTTGTATCCGCCACCACAATTTCGAGACTACAGGTTGCCGTGTTCCCACTCTCGTCTTTCGCTTCAAGAACCACAATGGTTGTTCCTACCGGGAAAACACTGCCCGTAGGAATGGAATACGTCACAGCCGGCGCCAGTGTGCAATTGTCTGCCGTAAACGGCGCCTCATATGTAACAACCGCCGAACACTGATCGGCATTCCCGTCAATTTGCACATTGGGCGGGCATTGGATTTCCGGAGCAACCGTATCGCGCACCGAAAGGATTTGTACGGTCTGCACGCTGTTTCCACAATTATCCAGAGCCGTCCATTTCCGTTCAAGGATATACGTACTTGTACTGGTGCTGCTCACCACGGTTTCACCTTCATAAATGATTTCTACTGCACCATCGCAGTTATCCGTGGCAACCGGTGTCGCAGGCAACGGAACAACATCACACCCGACGACGGTATCTGCGGGAGCAAAAGTGAATTCCGGCGCTGTTATATCCTGGACAGTGAGTAACTGGGTGGCAGATTGTGTATTGCCGCAGTTATCCACTGCAATCCAGGTACGCAGCAAAGTATACGTATCCGGACAAGCACCGTCGGTACGCACTTCACCCTCGTAACTAATTGTTACTGTGGGCGTGCAGTTATCTTCTGCAACAGGCATAGCTACTACCGGAACCGCATCGCAACTCACCGTTGTATTGGCTGGCACAAAAGTGAAACTCGGTGGTGTAATATCCTGAACGGTAATAATTTGTTCGGTGGAGGCTGCATTCCCGCAATTGTCGGTGACTGTCCACTGGCGCCGCAGGATGTAATTGCCCGGGCAGTTGCCATCGGTGCGCACCTCTCCGTCAAACACAATCAATACATCGCTATCGCAATTATCGGTGGCCGTTGGCGATACTATGGCAGGCACCGCGGCGCAACTACTGGTTACAGAAGCCGGAACGAATGTAAATACCGGAGGAACCAGATCATTGACCGTAATTATTTGAACGGCCGTAACCATATTCCCACAATTATCCATTGCTGTCCATTGCCGATGCAATACGTAGCTGTCCGGGCAGGCGCCATCGGTCCGGGTTTCACCGTCGAATACAATTTCAACGCTGCCATCGCAATTATCCGTTGCAACAGGGTTCCCCAGTGCCGGGACGGCATCGCATGACACCGCTACATCTGCCGGAACAAAACTGAAAACAGGAGCAGTAATGTCCTGAACAGTGACTATCTGTTCGGCCTGCTCTATATTTCCGCATACATCCGTAGCCGTCCAACGCCGTCGCAAGGTGTACGTATCGGGGCACGGGCCGTCAATCCGCTCCTCCCCTTCGTAGGTAATCATGACATTCAAAGTACAATTATCCTCGGCAGTCGGATCTTCAACCGCCGGAACTGCGTCACAACTAACCGTAAGGTTGTCAGGAATAAAAGTAAAAAACGGCTTGGTGGTATCCTGGACAGTCAGGTACTGCGCTGCCAAAGCGGTATTCTCACAATTATCGGCAGCCGTCCACCGACGGATCAGTACCCCGCCACTGGAGCAGTCGCCACTTGTAAGCAGTTCCGTAGTGGCCGTTATCGTCACATTAGGATCACAGTTATCAGTAACAATCGGTGTGGACATGCCTGGGATGGCCTCGCAATTGACCGTGGCATCCGCCGGGATAAAAACAAACACCGGCTTGGTGGTATCCTGTACAGTTATAATCTGTTCGGCGGAAACGACATTTCCGCAGTTATCCGCAGCGGTCCAACGGCGGCTTAGCAGGTAATTATCGGAACAGGAGCCATTCGTCCGTGTTTCGCCATCGTAAGTAATAAGCACTGCAGCGGTGCAATTATCGGTTGCCTCAGGAATGCCAACAGCCGGAACAGCGTCACAATCTACCGTCAAATCAGCCGGCACAAAGGTGAATATCGGAGCCTCAATATCCTGCACGGTAATTTTTTGCTCCACCTCCACACTGTTGCCACAGGCATCGGAGGCGGTCCAATTCCGGATCAGAACGTACGTATCCGGGCAAAGGCCATCCACACGGGTTTCACCGTCAAACGTGATCGTTACGTCGGCGGTGCAATTATCGGTTGCCTCAGGAATGCCAACAGCCGGAACAGCCTCGCAGGAAACTGTTACGTCTGCCGGTACAAAGTTGAACACCGGTTTGGTAATATCCTGAACAGTCAAATGCTGTTCGGCAGATGCTGTATTCCCACAATTATCGGTTGCAATCCAGGTGCGCACCAGGGTGTACGTGTCCGGGCACAAGCCATCGGTGCGTACTTCGCCGGTATAATTAATAGTTACATCGGCGGTGCAATTATCAGTTGCCGTGGGCGCCCCTGCCGCAGGTACAGCATCACAATCCACGGTTACATCAACAGGAACGAAAGAAAATACTGGCGCCGTCAAATCCTGAACGGTAATCCGTTGCTCTGCCAGATCCGTATTGCCACAGTTGTCGGTGGCCGTCCAACGCCGTATCAACAGGTAAGTATCCGGGCAAGAGCCATCCACACGGGTTTCACCGTCGTAATTTACGGAAACCGAATTGGTGCAGTTGTCCGTTGCAACCGGCGTTTCCAATACCGGCACATTGGCGCAATCTACTGTTACATCAGCAGGCACGAAGGAAAAAACCGGACGTTTAATATCTTGAACCGTAAGTACTTGTTCGGCTGTAGTGGCGTTTCCACAATTATCCATGGCAGTCCATTTCCGGTATAAAGTATAGGTATCCGGGCAGGAGCCATCTTCGCGCGTTTCCCCGTCATAACTTATAAGTGCATTAGATGCGCAATTGTCTGTAGCCGTGGGAATACCCACCGCGGGAACGTTTTCACAATCAACAACCTGACTGGGTGGCACAAAAGTGAATACGGGCGCAGTAACATCCTGTACTGTAATGGTTTGCACTGCTATATCAGTATTTCCGCAGCGATCCTGAATAGTCCACTGACGTGTTAAAACGTAGGTGTCCAGACAGGGGCCATCCGTGCGGGTTTCGCCATCGTAAATCACGAGCACATCTATCGTGCAATTGTCTGTAGCAGTTGGGGTTTCCAGTGCAGGAATTGTTTCACAATTGACTGTAACATCAACTGGCACAAAAGTAAACATCGGTTTGGTCAAATCCTGAACGGTAATGGTTTGAACAACCATTGCAGTATTTCCACAATTATCGGCGGCCGTCCAACGCCGGCGCAATACATAGGTGTCAGCGCAAGGACCGTCTTCGCGTAGCTCGCCATTAAACGAAACGATCACATCAACGGTACAGTTGTCTGTAGCTTCTGGTGCTTCGACAGCCGGGACGGACTCACAACTCACGGTTGCATCGGCCGGTACATACGTGAATACCGGTTTGGTAATATCCTGAACAACCAACTGTTGGGTTGCAGATGTTGAATTACCGCAATTATCGGTAGCCGTCCACTGGCGCAACAAACTGTAGGAGCTCGGGCAGGCACCATCCGTCCGGACTTCGCCATCATAAGAAATAGCTACGGTTGCTGCGCAGTTATCGGTAGCTTCCGGACTCCCGGGGTCTGGAACAGCATCACAATCAACCGTCACGTTAGCCGGCACGAAGGTGAATTCGGGTGCGATATCATCCGTCACAGTAATCAGTTGCTCTGCCAGGTCAGTATTTCCACAAACATCTGTGGCCGTCCAGCGGCGCAAAAGCGTATAACTGTCGGCACAAGGGCCATCCGTGCGAGTTTCACCATTGTAGGTAATATCAACCGTTGACGTACAATTGTCGGTTGCTTCCGGGGTGCCCGGTGCAGGTATTGCATCACAGCTCACCGTAATATTTGCCGGCACCAGGGTAAATTCCGGACGCGTAGTATCCTGTACTGTCAGCATTTGTTCAGCCAGTGCTGTATTCCCGCAGTTATCCATAGCAATCCAACTCCGGATAACGGTACCTCCGCTGGCACAATCGCCGCTGGTTTGGGTAACGCCGTTGAAAATGATGGACACATCGCCATCACAATTATCCGTAGCCACAGGATCACCCAGGGCAGGGATCGCCTCACAATCTACTGTTGCATCCGGCGGGATAAACGTAAATACCGGTGCCGTCAAGTCCTGAACAAAAATACTTTGCTCGGCTGTGCTGGTATTCCCGCAATTATCCGACGCCGTCCATTGGCGTATCAACGTATAGCTGTCTGTGCAAGTACCATTTACACGCGTTTCCCCGGTATAAACAATGGAGACTGCCGCATCGCAATTGTCCGTAGCTGCCGGCGTGCCAACAGCCGGAATGGCATCGCAGCTGACGGTCACATTAGCCGGCACCGTGGTAAATACCGGTGCGGTTACATCCTGAATGGTAATGATTTGCTCTGCCGAAGCGGTGTTGCCACAATTGTCGGCTACCGTCCACCGGCGCACCAAATTGTAATTATCGGTACAAGGACCATCGATCCGGACCTGCCCGTCGTAGGTAATAACCGTAGATTCGGCACAATTGTCAAATGCCGCAGGATTCCCTACCGGCGGAATCGCATCGCAGGAAAGGGTCACATTGGCAGGTACAAACGTGAACACCGGATCAGTAGTGTCCTCGATAGTCAGCGTTTGTGTGCGCACAGCCGTATTTCCACAGGCATCGGTGGCCATCCACCGGCGTTGCAATTGGTAGGTATTTGGGCAGGAGCCATTTATGCGGATTTCATTTATGAAATTAACCGTCACGGTAGCCGCGCAATTATCGGAAGCAGTCGGATTTCCCAACATCGGAACGGCGTCACATTCGAAGGTCCCGTCGGCCGGAAATGTTGCAAAAACCGGAGGAGTTACATCCTGTACTGAAATGAGCTGCACCGCAGTGGCCGTATTTCCACAGTTGTCGGATGCTGTCCAACGGCGCTGCAGGGTATAGGTGTCCGGACAAGCCCCATTTAGCCTTGTCTCGCCATCATAAGCAATGGAAACACCAGCATCGCAATTGTCTGTAGCTGTGGGTGTGCCAACCAACGGGATCGCATCACAATTTACGGTAACGTTGGCCGGCACAAATGCGAACACCGGCTTTGTAAAATCCTGAACAGTAATTACTTGTTCGGCAGTTGCTGTATTTCCACAATTATCGGTTGCCGTCCAGCGGCGGCGCAAGGAGTAGGAATCCGGGCAGGCGCCATCGGTACGGGATTGGCCGTCATAGGTGATCGTAACGCCGGCATCACAATTATCCGAAGCAATTGGACTACCGACAGCCGGGATGGCGTCACAACTCACGGTTACACTCGCGGGCACCGTTGTAAAAATCGGCGGCGTAACATCCTGAACGGTAATTTCCTGTTCAGCCGATGTGGTATTTCCGCAATTATCTGTGGCTGTCCAACGGCGGAGCAGCGTATAACTGTCCGGGCAAGCCCCGTCTACGCGGGTCTCGCCGTTGTAAACGATATTGACTACAGCGCCGCAATTGTCCGTAGCGGATGGTGTACCCACAGCAGGAATCGACTGGCAGTTCACCATTACATCGGCCGGAACAAAAGAAAATACCGGCGGAATATTGTCGGCAACCTGGATCGTTTGGGTAACCTGAATACTGTTTCCTGCAATATCGATCACCCGGTAGGTGCGGTTTATGATCATTGGATCGGAAGGGCAACCGCTACCACTGGCCACCATATCACTGATAAACGTTACCTGCGGTGGGCCGCAATTATCGGCCTCATCGGTTACCACATTGGAATTTGGTGCGGGCACTTCAGCCGGGCATGATATTCCACTAATTGGCTGCGGGTTGGAAGCAGTAGGCGCCTGTGTATCATTTACTGTGACGGTAAAGGCGCAGGTAACTTCGTTTGCACCATCATCAACAATATACGTTGCCGTGGTTATACCGCTTGAAAAGAGTACGCTGTTGGAAAGTTGGCCTGACCCGGCGGTGTTCGTGGCACCTGAAAGTTCATAAGATACACCAACCGTTGGGCAATTATCGCTAAACACAGCGTCAATACCCGGGATCAGCGTTGTACAGGTTCCCGGATCAGCCACGCCTGTTGCATTTGCGGGGCAACTGAGTGTGGGAGGCGTGTTGTCCTCCACCTCAACAATAAAGGAATGGATAGAAGCACAGCCCTTGGAGTCCGTGATCGTCACCGTATACGTACCGGCAACTACATTTGAAATATCCTGAGTAGTAGCATTATTCGACCACAAATAAGTATACCCCGGAGTCCCGCCACTGACGGAAAGGTTGATCGCACCTGTCGGCACACCGGAACAGGGAACGGAAGTAGTTATTGCACTGGCCAATACCGGAGCATTTACTTTTACCGTGCCCGAGCCGCCACAAGAGAGCAAATATGGAGGCGCAGGCCCATACGGGTCAAAAATAGCCGACATGTTGACCGAATAGGTGGTGGTGGTAACCGGTGCGACCGGGTATGGCCCTGCGCCATTGCCGATATTTGGCGACCACAAAAAGGAGTAATTTAGACTACCGCTCGCGATGACGGACAAATGTGCCGTGTCTCCAGGTTGGCACAACGTAAAATCATTGTAATTCCCGGAGCTGTCGGTCTCCGCGATAAACGCATTACAGCATATACCGACCACGGTTACACAGCCGGCATTGTTCACATCCGAGAAGGCGTGCGGGGCTGTTGAACCGTTACAGTCCACAATTTTTTCATTCTCAAAATACAGGGCCCGAAATCCGTTACAATCCGATGCCATACTGGAAAGCGGTCGGAACAAGCCGCCGTTGATAAGAATTACCTTGGCAGCCGGCCCTAGTTTAAGCCATACGTTTGATGTCCATGAAATCACACCACCATCAACGATCAGGGTGCCTTGAAAAGGGATGCCGCCGATAATTGGTTCGTAATTAACATCCACGGCAAATGAATCCCGGATGACGATAGTATTGGTACCGGCCGGGCAACTACCAAATGGATTGTCGGAAGCCCGGATAAACGTGTTGAACTCACAGGTTTGCGCGTGCAAATTTTTGCTAAAGTTCCCGAATAGTACAAAAGCAAAACCTGCAAGTAAAAGCAGGCGGGCAGGCCTGATAAAGCGGAAAGTGAAATAATAAGTGCGAAAAAGACTTCTGCTTAGCATAAATCGATCTGGTTAGGAGTTTTGGTTTGTATTATTTGTGATTTTAAAGCGCGTCATACACTTGAATTGTTTTCAAAAAAGCGAATCAACAGTATGGTAATTCAGGCTGGTGGCAGCCTGTTTTTCTTCTCGAAATTAGTGCGGCGGGGTATGGCCTGCAGGGGGTTGCATAAAGGCAACTGGTTCAAGACCGGATGCTTTTACGAGATCACGAAAAACCGGGACAGGAAATGGGATGAGAAGATTTGGTCAGCCTCTTCACAGCTTGCAATGTGTAGGAAGTTTGCAACTTGCACCAAAAATATCGCCGAAAGGCAGGGGAGACAAAAGAATTAAAAAGAAGAAAAGGCCAGGGCCAAGGTATTAAAATTCCGTCCAAATAACGGCCCAATAATGTGCCAAAAATGATTAAACTGTAAACATTTAGAACTTATTGACAAATCTCCATACACCCCCTAGGGTAATTTGACTGCCGCACATGTCCTATCTTTGTCAAATCAAACGACTATACCGAAATATGATGCGTGTTCCAGCCCTGATCATTTGCAGTTTTACGCTGTTTCTCTCACTGCCCTTTGGGACAGCCGCCCAGCAAACGCCCCCCGATATCCGCCCGCTGTTGAAAAGTCTCACGCAAACCCAGAAAATTCAGGTTCAGGAATACCTTAGGCATTTGGGGGCTAATTTGGAAAACGAAATTCAGCATGCTTACCAACAAACTACATCAATAAACCAGCAAAAAGCCATTCGGTATGTTGAGATTTTAAAAAAAGACCCAAGTCAAATACCGCTTGCACATATTAAATGGAATCGCGATACACTTTTCTTTGACGATCTTATCGAAGGCTCGTCACTTATCGATTCCATCCAGGTTACCAATACAGGCGATACGCCTTACCTGATCCACCGTGCCAAAGCCACTTGTGACTGTACGGTCCTCCATGCACCCAAGTACCTTTTAATGCCCGGTGAAACGGCAGTATTGCGCCTGGAATTTGACAGTAGCGGCAAACTTGGAGCGGTAATGCCGGCCATTATCATCTATGACAACTCCTTTCCAAACAAGCGCAGTATTCTCTACCTCAAGGGCAATGTTTCTGCGCGCAAAAAATTGCGCAAATACCCTTGGGAAGACTAGGTATGCGGGTACGCGGTTCCGTGTTGCCTAATATTCAGCGTTCAGACGCTACCGCGCCGTTTAGTCATTTTAAGACCGGGATTTTGTCGGTTTCCCGACGGAATTTTATGCGCATGAGAAGGCGACGCCTACCCTGCTGAAAAGGATTTACCCACCTCAGACTACAACTTGGCGCTATGGAATTATATTTCGTTTTCCGGAAAAAGATCATCGCCTCGCAAAATGATAATCTACGCTTCGGGAATTATTAACAAATTTATTATTACAACTGCTTATCCACCATCAAGAATTCCCTTACTTTTGCGGCTTATTTTGACTGACATGAAAAATATTCGAAACATTGCCATTATTGCCCACGTAGACCATGGAAAAACAACCCTGGTTGACAAAATGATCCACGCAGCCAAAGTTTTTAAGGACCACGAAGTCACCGGAGAACTTATCCTGGACAATAATGACCTGGAACGGGAACGCGGAATTACGATCCTGTCCAAAAATGTGGCGATCAACTATAAGGATGTAAAAATCAATGTAATCGACACACCCGGTCACGCCGACTTCGGGGGAGAAGTTGAACGCGTACTTAATATGGCAGACGGCGTTTTGTTGTTGGTTGATGCCTTTGAAGGCCCGATGCCTCAAACACGTTTCGTACTTCAAAAAGCACTGCAATTGGGAAAAAAAGCCATTGTTGTAATTAACAAGGTGGACAAACCAAACTGCAATCCCGACTGGGCACACGAGCAAGTTTTCGACCTGATGTGCGCGCTTGATGCCACGGAGGAGCAACTCGATTTCCCGGTACTTTTCGGCTCAGCCAAACAAGGATGGATGGGGCATGACTGGAAAAAGCCATCAGAGGATATCACAACCCTGCTGGATGATATCGTAAAATATATTCCTGAGCCGGAAGTGCCGGAGGGGACAACACAAATGCTGGTCACCTCGCTGGACTACTCAAATTATGTTGGCCGGATTGCTGTTGGGCGCCTCCGCCGCGGCAGTTTGACCGCAAATCAAACGGTTGCATTGATTAAAAAAGACGGTACCGTCCAAAAACACAAGATTAAGCAGCTATTTGTGTTTGATGGCCTGGCGAAAAAAGATACCGAACGCGTGGTTGCCGGTGATATCTGCGCTGTGGTGGGCATGGAAGGTTTTGAAATCGGCGACACGATCGCCGACCAGGAAAACCCCGAGTCGCTGGAGCGGATTGCAATTGACGAACCAACCATGAGTATGTTGTTCACCATCAACGATTCGCCCTTTTTCGGCCAGGAAGGCAAATTCGTTACCAGCCGCCACGTACGCGACCGCCTGGTTCGGGAGTTGGAGAAAAACCTCGCTATGCGGATGGAATCTACCAATAGTGCCGATGCTTTTATGGTATTCGGCCGGGGCGTATTACACCTGAGTATTCTCATTGAAACGATGCGCCGTGAAGGTTATGAGTTGCAAATTGGTCAGCCTAAGGTGATCATCCGTGAAATTAACGGGGTAAAACACGAACCTGTTGAGGAATTGACCATTGATGTGCCGGAACCGGTTAGCGGCAAATGCATTGAACTGGTTACCCGCCGGAAAGGGGTAATGAAAAGTATGGACCCGAGAAACGACCGGTTTATTCTTAGGTTCGAAATCCCATCCCGCGGCATTATTGGCCTGCGTTCCAATATTCTTACCGCAACTCAAGGTGAAGCAATCATGACCCATCGCTTCATGGCCTATGAGCCCTGGAAAGGTGAAATGCCGGGGCGTCAGAACGGTTCGCTGATCGCGATGGAAACGGGCATGGCGATTCCCTACTCCCTGGATAATTTGCAGGATCGCGGCATATTTTTTATCAAACCCGGCGAAGACGTGTATGAAGGCCAGGTCATCGGCGAAAACAATCGCACTGGTGATTTGGTCGTCAATGTAACCAAAACCAAAAAGTTGACGAATATGCGCGCTTCCGGATCCGACGACAAAGCGTCCATCGCACCGCCCCGGCAGTTTACCCTCGAGGAGGCGCTGGAATACATCCAGGAAGATGAATATGTTGAAGTGACGCCGAAAAGTATTCGTCTGCGCAAAATATTTTTAAAAGACCACGACCGGAAAAAAGCACAAAAGGAAGTGGTAATGGCATAACCTGTTTGCCAGAAAACTGACCCTCCGCTCTTGCTTCGAATGCATAAAACCAACAGCGATTTTGCGTTTTATGCAACAAAAACTATTTCTCAATTTTTGCGTTTGAGGAGAAATTCTATTTTTGCAGGCATTTTCCGGCACCGAAAGCGCAACTATTTTGAGAAACAGATTCTGTTTCAGTCTTAAATTTCACAAAATCGCGCACTTTTTTGCACTAAAACCGGCAAAACACCCAATAAGCAAAATTAAATTATTTATTGTGTGGCCCCCAAGTGCTGCTAAAATCAATCGATTGGTTTCTCTGGCAACCTGGCAGTCTTGGCAAACCCAACACATTATCAAATTATGCGGACAAAACTAAGCAGCTTCCATTTTGACCTCCCCGATGAACTCATCGCACAATATCCCGCTACCGAACGCGACCAAAGTCGCCTGATGGTGGTCCATCGCGATACCGGCAAAATTGAACACAAGGTATTTAAGGATATTCTGGAATATTTTGACGAGGGTGATGTTATGATTTTTAACAACACCAAGGTTTTTCCGGCCCGGCTGTACGGGCAAAAAGAAAAGACCGGAGCAAAAATTGAAGTGTTTTTATTACGGGAACTTAACCATGATGCACGCCTTTGGGATGTTTTGGTTGACCCTGCGCGCAAAATCCGGGTTGGCAACAAACTCTATTTTGAAGATGAAAACGGTGAAGATGCCCTCGTCGCAGAAGTGGTCGATAACACCACTTCACGCGGCCGCACGATCCGTTTCCTGTTCGACGGCGCTGAGGAAGAATTCCAGCATGAGTTGTCGAAACTAGGCAATACACCGCTTCCCAAATACATTGACCGGGACCCTGAGCCCATTGACCGGGAACGGTATCAAACAATTTATGCCAAGGAACTTGGGGCGGTTGCCGCACCTACTGCAGGGCTCCACTTCAGCCGCGAATTGTTAAAACGCCTTGAACTGAAAGGAATAAACTTTGCAGAACTTACGTTGCATATCGGCCTCGGAACGTTCCGTACCATCGACGTGGAAGACCTGTCCAAACATAAAATGGAGGCCGAATATTTCCGGATCAGCCAGGATGCTGTGGACAAAGTAAATGCCAGCAAAACCGCAAACAAAAAGGTCTGCGCCATTGGCACAACGGTAATGCGCTCCATAGAAACCGCCGTTTCCGCTGAAGAATTGCTTAAGCCGGTTGAAGGGTGGACAAATAAGTTTATTTATCCACCCTATGATTTTCATATTGCCAACTGCATGGTTACCAACTTCCACCTGCCAAAATCCAGCCTCATGATTATGATCAGCGCATTTGGCGGTATGGAGTTGATCCTGGATGCTTATCACGAGGCCGTTAAAGAAAAATATCGATTTTTCAGCTATGGCGATGCCATGCTGATCTTGTAAATTACCATTACCCAACAACAAACAAATTAACCGAATTTCCTATGTACTGGACGCTTGAATTGGCTTCGCATTTGGAAGAAGCCCCCTGGCCTGCCACAAAAGATGAGCTGATCGACTACGCCATTCGTTCCGGCTCGCCGGGCGAGGTGATCGACAACCTTAGTGAATTGGAAGACGATGGCGAGATGTATGAAGGCATTGAAGATATCTGGCCGGATTATCCTCGCCACGATGATTTCTTTTTCAATGAAGATGAATACTAACCACCTGCAATAAAAACGGAAAGTCCGTATTTGTTAGGTTGGACTGAAGAATAAATAGGCATTCAGGAGCCAGTTCTTGCACAAGAGCTGGCTCCTGCTTTTATGGCAAAAAACAGAATCCTGCAAGACGCTGAAAATCAGTTTTTTGAGAAAGAGCAAAACGCAAAAAAAATCCGACAAATTGCGAATATTGTCCTTTTCAGGGCTGTGCACATCACTTACTTTTGTATTGCAATAAATGTGTAAGCCCGAATATTTACTTGCTCTGAACACCGGCGTAAATATTCATTTCATGATCCCCCCTTGCTACCCGATGAAAATTGGAACCCTTGCTCGGAACCTCTAATTAATACCTGGCAAATACAACATGCAAACTATGAACACGAGCAACAAGATTCAATTTTTCAGTAACCTGCCGCTTTTTGATGCCTTGAATCCGGTGGAAGTTGAACAGCTAGCGGATATTGCTCAATACCGGCGAACCCCAAAATTTCAGTTTATTTTCATGCCGGATGAAGCAGCCGACCACCTGTACTTTTTGGTGAAAGGCCGGCTTAAAACGGGCACTTTTTCCGTCGAAGGCCGGGAAGTAATCAAAGAGATTCTTCAACCGACAAGCGCATTCGGCGACCTGGCCCTCGCCGGCGAAACAACCCGCAGCGAATTTGCCCAAGCACTTCACGATGAAGCCGAATACCTCGCTATCCCAGTAGTTGAATTTCAAAAATTGATGCAGCAAAACCAACGGCTGGTATTTGCCTGCCTGCGCCATCTAAGTCAACGCCTGCAACGTGTGGAAGACCGTCTGGCCAAACTGGTATTAAAAGACGCCCGCGAACGGATAATTGAATTCCTGATTGAAACAGCCGGCCGGGAAGGCCGAAGGGTTGGTTACGAAACCCTGGTGAAACACCACCTCACACAACAGGACATTGCCAATCTCACCGGCACCAGCCGTCAGACCGTCACCTCGGTTCTGAATGATTTGCGAAAGTCCAATCTCATTTACTTCAACCGAAACAGTATTTTAATCCGCGATATTGAAAAACTGGCTTAAACAGGCCGGTGCACCCAAGTTGATACGTTTTAATTTTCAGCACCCAAACAAATAAATCGCTGCAAGTTTGATGTTTCGAAGGCTTCCTGAACAATCAGGAGGCCTTTCGTTTTTTTACGCCGCAACTAAATGGCATAAACGCCCCCCTCCACAGCAATTGTGGTTTCCGGAAAAACGGAGCCAGCCTCAGTCAAATGCCTTTCCAAATCAGTGTACCGTCCTGAAAAATGACCTAACAACAGGTTTTTAACCTTCGCCGCCCGGGCAATTTCTGCCGCCTGCCGGGCCGTTGAGTGGCACGACAACCGGGCTTCTTCCAAATGCTCATCCGTAAATGTGGCCTCATGGTAAAGCAAATCCACGCCTAGCACAATATCCGCCACGGTATCCGAAGGCGCCGTATCACTGCAAAAGGCATAGGCGCGCGGCGCTGTTGGCGGGAGGGTAAGCTCGCCGTTTCGAATAACCCGGCCATCGGGGAGAATCAAATCGCCGCCGCCTTTTATTTTTTTAATTTCCGGAACGGAAATGGCGTATTCGGCAATTTTTTCTTTCCGAATATTAAGCGGTTTGGGCTTTTCCCGAAACAACCACCCCGTACAGTTACCGCGATGTTCCAGCGGGATCGTATGCACCGACACATGCTTGTTTTCAAAAACCAGCTTCGAAACCGCAGCATCCACTTCGTGAAAAACCAGTTCGTATGGAAATACCACCCCCGTCAACCGGGCCGTATGCTCCACCAGCTCCCGCAAACCCGGCGGTGCAAACAACTCCAGTTTTGCGGTGCGCTTTTTCAGGCAAAAGGACGTCAACAGTCCAATCAGCCCAAACACATGATCGCCATGCAGGTGGCTGATAAAAATTTGCTGAAACTTGTCGGAGGGCACACGGCAGCGGTACATCTGGTGCTGCGCTCCCTCTCCACAATCAATCAAAAAATAACAATTTTCAACCTGTAAAACCTGTGCCGTGTAATTCCGGCCATGAAAAGGGCCACCAGAGCCGGTGCCTAGTACGGTGAGTTGCATGTGTGTATTTTTTTATGCACCACGGAGGCACAGAGGGCACGGAGTTTGATTTTACGAATTGAAAAACCATGCCTCCGTGGTGAAAACAATGCTGCATTTATCGAAGCACGATAGTACCTGTGCGCCGGCTGATTTCCCGGACAACCTCCTGGAGTTTTATATGCACTTTTTGCAGACGCACCAGTTCTTCCAGATCGCCGGAGTGGTCTGCCATTTTTATCCGCTCCTTGTTGATTTCCAGAATTTTATTCAACTTCTGAAGTTTGAACATATTGAGGGCCTTGTGCGAATCGGCAGAAAAATTCATCTCGGGTTTAGGTTGACTTTGAAGAGGTAGGTCCTTCATGTCTTCCCAATTTGGCGAATACTGCCAACGGTCCGATTCCGCTAGAATGTCGATTGCCAAAGTGCGAATTGCTTTGGATTCATGTTCCAGAAAATATGCCGGTGCCAATGTCTTCCCCTCCGTCAGCAGGGCATGACATTCAGCGGCGATCTGGCCATACAACGGGTTGTCAAATGCCGTAAGTGATTCTTCAATATCCGATAAGATCAACTCGGCCACGGTCATGTTTTCGTCCGTCAATTCTTGACCACCAAACTGAATTAGCAAACGGATAATATCCCACTCCCGGATTTCACTACTGCCTTTGGCTACATTTTCCCGGACAGGCTTCACCATCTCCTGCTCCGGAATATCCGGCCGGTCATCTGCCCGTCCCGGCATATCCGTGGCAGCGCCGGGCTGGCGCGCCTCCCGGTCGGCTTTTTTGCGCAAGGCAACGTTGATCAACTTATTCGTTTCTTCGTACAACACCTGCTCCGACACATCCATCAAGGAGGAACATTCTTTCAGATACAAGCCCCGTTTGATCGGGTCCGGGATCAGGGCAATACTGCCCATAATATCCTTGATCAAACCCGCTTTCCGGATAGGGTCGCCCTGGGTTTCCTCCAGCAGCAACTGGGTTTTGAACAAAATAAAATCCTTGGCTTCTTTCGAAATATATTCGCCAAAGGCTTCCGAACCAATCTGTTGCACAAAGCTATCCGGGTCCTCCCCTTCCGGCAACAACACAATTTTTACATTCAAATCCTGCTCCAGGGCAAGGTCGAGGCCCCGCAACGCCGCCTTCACGCCCGCCGGGTCACCGTCGTATAAAATTTTGAGATTGTTGGTATTGCGTTTGATTAACTGCAATTGTCCTTCCGTAAGCGAAGTGCCGGAGCTGGCCACCACATTTTCAATGCCCGCCTGGTGCAGGGAAATTACATCCGTGTAGCCTTCAACCAAAATGCACTCATCTTTTTGGCGGATGGCCTTTTTGGATTGAAAAGCGCCGTACAGGGTTTTGTTTTTTACATAAATCTCTGTTTCCGGGCTGTTAATGTACTTGGGCACTTTTTTATCCGACGACATGGTGCGGCCCGCGAAGGCCGCCACTTTTCCCGAAAGGTTGTGAATGGGAAACATGACCCGCCCACGGAAAAAATCGCGGTTGCCGTCCTGACTGCTCAGGCCAACTTTGCGCAGGAGTTCCGGACTGTGCCCCACCACCTTTGCACGCTGCAACAACAAGTCGGGCAAGTTCGGGGCATAGCCTAAACCAAAACTCCGGATCGTGTCCTCCCGAATCCCACGCTGTTTGAAATAGGCCAGGGCAACGGATTTACCCTCGTCAGTATCAAAAAGTTGCGTTTGAAAATGCTCCAGCGCAAAGTCGTTCACGATGTACAACGAATCGGCCAGCTGTTGCTCAGCGCGCTGTTCGGGACTTTGTTCAACTTCCTGAATTTCAATATTGTATTTCCGCGCCAGCCAGCGCAGCGCTTCCGGATACGTAAAATTTTCGTGCTCCATCAGGAAGGTAATCGCATCGCCGCCTTTACCGCAACCAAAACACTTGAAAATATTTCGCGTCGGATTTACATTGAACGAGGGCGTTTTTTCATTGTGAAACGGGCACAAGCCAATGCGATTGATGCCCCGTTTACGCAGGCTGACAAATTCTTCGACAACCTCCTCTATTCGAGCAGCATCGATAATTTCCCGGACCGTTTGGGCTGGAATCATAGTTCAAAAGTACGGAGTTTGGGCGTTTTAATTGACCCGATGAACACCTTTCCAGCGATTGTTTTTATAACCACGGAGGCATGGAGCACACAGAGATTTTAATTTCTAAAAAGAAAATCCCTCTTGTGCTCCGTCCCTCGAATGTTTGCCTGGCTAGGCGAGTACTCGTCCTACGACTTCAAGTCGTAGGACGAGTATGACCCCAAAAAAAGCTTGCGGGCTAAATCAGCCTTCGAAATGCAGGGAAATGGTAAAGGTGCGTGAAAGTACTTTTTCCAGAATGTTGCTTTGTTCCAGGTTGTCGTTGTAAATCAGGACATTGTTGATGCCCTGCGATATTTTAAACTCCGGCGAGAAAATAAAATACGGGAAAAAGAACTGAATGCCGGCGCCGTATTCAAACTGAAAATCGGTAGGCGCAATTTTCACCAGCCCGGCAGCCTGGCGGGTGCGCGAGTCGCTGGCCACATCGAACACATACTTAACCCCGGCAATCACGAACAAACGAAAATCGTGGTAGGGTGCCGATTTATACCGCACCTGGAAAGGCATTTCCACAAAAACTGATTCGACGCGCCGCGTAACGGAAAGCGTGCTTTCGCCCGGCGGCGCATATTTGATGTTTCGCTCCACAAAGGAGAGGGTGGGCAAAAAACGCACATCGAAATACTCGCCGATTTTCAGGTTCGAGACAATCCCAAGGTTAAAACCCGGGCCGGTAACCGATTGCGCCTGGCTGAACGAATCGTTCCGGATAAAATCTTTGGAGTGATAAATCCGGAAGTCGCTCTGATTCATACCAAGGGTGATCCCGAAATAATAGGATTTGGCCTGAAAATCCTTGTAATTGAAATTGTGCCCTTGCGCGCGCTGGGCTGCAACCTGGCCTGCCGGAAGCAGGCTAAGCACAAAAATCAGGCTGAGGAGGGTGAATGCTGAAAACATTGCGGCAGAATGCCTGGCAATCAGGCCGCTTTTTCGGCAAAATAAATCGAACATATTCCGAGTGTTAGTCGTTCGCATCGTGAATTCTGATAACCGGTTTTGGATAAAATTTTGAGAAAATCATCGCCTTCGGGAAACGCCTGGACACTTTCAAAAAGGTAGGTGTATGCCCGAATGTCGCGGCTGGTTAAACGTCCAATCAGGGGTAAAACGTATTTAAAGTAGGCATTGTATAGCTGTTTGAACGGAAAAAGTCGCGGCCGGGAGAACTCCAGGATCACTGCTTGGCCGCCCGGACGCAGTACGCGCAGCATTTCGGCAAGGCCAATTTCAAGGTTTTCAAAGTTGCGCACCCCGAAAGCAACCGTAACCGCATCGAACGACTGATCCGGAAACCGCAAGTTTTCACTGTCGCCCGTTTCCAATTCAATTACCGAGCCTAAACCTTCCTTTTCAATTTTCACCCGCCCGATATCGAGCATCTGGTTTGCAATATCGACCCCGACAACCCGCCTCGGCTTCAGCATTTTCGCTGCCATGATCGCTACATCGGCTGTTCCGGTTGCCACATCCAGGATTTCAGCCGGCGCCTTGGTGCGCAGCTGTCCCAAGGCGCGCCGGCGCCACCATACATCAATCCCCAGTGAAAGTACCCGGTTCAGCAGGTCATATCGTGGTGCGATTTTGTCAAACATCCGCTCGACCTGTACTTTTTTACTCTCCCCGGCACTTTGGTAGGGCGTGACCACTCGTTTATCTTTCATACACGTAAAGGATGACGCAAAAGTAAGAAAATGGGTTGTTTGGGGAGATTGAGGGTTATTGGTTAGAAGATTTTTCACCTTTTCGAAAAGTCGTCAAGCGGTAACCCTCCAACCAATTTCACCCCAATTGAATATTTTCAACAATCTCCAGGCCGTATCCGATGAATCCGGTCCGGGGCTTCGGGTTGTTCGTCAGTAGCCGGATCTTGCTGATATTCAGGTCACGGAGAATTTGTGCGCCCACCCCAAAGTCTTTTTTGCCCATGCTGGTGTGCAGTTCAAATTTTTCCGGCTCACCGTCTTCCATAAACTGTTTGTAAATTTTAAGCCGGCTCAGCAAATCGGATTTATCTCCCTGTCGCAGGTACACGAAGGCGCCTTTTCCGGCCTCGGCAAT
Source organism: Lewinellaceae bacterium (assembly GCA_016716135.1). Classification (GTDB taxonomy): domain Bacteria; phylum Bacteroidota; class Bacteroidia; order Chitinophagales; family Saprospiraceae; genus M3007. The sequence goes on from JADJWX010000011.1 coordinate 133,059, forward strand.
GGTTTTCAGCGAAAACTGAATTTGCTCGCCGTAGTCGGCCAGAAGATTTCCAAGTATGCCCCCGGTTTCCGACCAGGAATGTACCCGCACCAGCACAGGTTCATCTTCCGCCCATTCGCCTTTTTTCAACACCAGATGCATATCGCCGGTGGAAATATCGGTGTACGCAACCGCCTGAAAATCACCGTGTACGGTTTTCATTGTAGTTTCCAGTTCGCGCCGTATCAGGCGCTCGGTGCGCATGCGGTAGGCAACCAGATCGTCGATGGAAATTATTTTCAGGTCAAACTGGCGGGCCACCTCCAGCAACTGGGGCAACCGGGCCATGCTTCCATCCGGGTTCAGAATTTCGACCAGCACACCAGCGGGATAAAACCCGGCCATACGCGCCATGTCCACCGCAGCTTCTGTGTGGCCGGTGCGGCGCAACACCCCGCCGTTTTTTGCCCGCAGGGGAAAAATATGCCCGGGGCGCGCAAAGTCGCTGGGTTTTGCCCCGGCGTCGGTCAAATGCCGGATGCCTGTGGCCCGGTCATATGCACTGATACCAGTGGTGCAACCTTGCCCGATCAGGTCGATGGAAACCGTAAACGCCGTTTCATGCAGGGCGGTATTGGCATTTACCATGAGTTGCAGGTCGAGTTCCTCGGCGCGTTTTTCCTCGATCGGCGTGCAGATCAGCCCCCGGCCGTGCATCGACATGAAGTTGACCATTTCCGGTGTGATTATCTCGGCAGCACAAATGAAATCACCCTCGTTTTCCCGGTTTTCATCATCCACCACGATAATTATTTTGCCGGCACGGATATCAATCAGGGCTTCTTCAATGGTATTCAGTTGACTCATCATAGGAGTGGGCAGGTGGTTGGTTTCGAAGGTCGGCTGATCAAGACCGGTTTGAACTAACATATTTTTAAACGATAGAGATTTACAAAGTTATTCGCGTGTAGTCGGTTGCCAGGTACCCTCGCGGATGCCCCGCAACCATTTAAAAAAACCGTCTACAAGCGCCAGGTTCATTGCCAGAAAATAGGCCAGATTTTTTACCAGTGTCCAGGGCTCACGTTGTAGTTTGATTTGAATAAAATTCAATGCGAGCACGACTGCCGTACCACAGGCCATTAGCCAAAACAAGCGGTTGAAGAATTGGTTTTGCAAGGCCAAAACCCCCGCCGACAAAAAAATGAGCAGCAGAAAAAAACCGCCAAACCAACGCAATACCTTGTGTGAAAAGAACACAAAACCCAGCCGCGAAGTGGGCGGCAACACCCACTGCCGGAACCGCGCCAGATTTTGGAAACTGCCCGCTGCAATCCGTTTTTTGCGGCGGTATTCGTCGGCTACCCGATGGGTAGCGCCTTCAAAACACTGCGCCTCCAGATCATTGATCGCTGAATAGCCTTTTTCCAAAACCCGGAAAACCAGCCAGAAATCGTCGACCAGCGAGCGGGGCGGTATGGGCTCAAACAGGTCGGCGCGCAACGCATAACAGCCGCCAAACGGACCGATCATCATTCCCCAGGCCTGACTTTCCCAATGTTTTAACTGCACCTCGCCACTCAGGTACCGCTCCTCGCTGCGGCTGATGCCTTCCTGCCGCAGGCCCTCGCTCCGCATGTGCGCATCGACCACGCCAATTTTAGGATTTTTAAAATGCCGCACCAGTTGAAACAGCGTTTCCGGCTCCAGCATGACGCTGGCATCGGTCAGCAGGAACAGATGTTGCCCGGCAACCGGCTTCCGTTTTTCAAAATCAGCCAATGCCAACTCCGCCAGATCATTGATCACCGGCGGTTTGCCGCGCCGTTCCTGAAACGGAACAAAGTGGATGTTGGCCGATGGGTTTTGCGCAATCCAGGTTGCAACAAGTTCATGGGTGCCGTCGTCCGATTGATCCGAACCAACGTACAGGTGCAATTTTCCCCCGGGATATTTTACCCGCTGCAAATTGTCCAACTTTTTCACAATGATCCGTTCCTCGTTGTGCACCGACATCAACACCGACACAACAGGCAGCTCCGGATCAGTCGGGGCAAAAACCAAGGCATTGGCTTGCTTGCCTCGCGCAAACAGCCGCATCAGGAAGGGATAAATTACGTAGCTGTGCAGCAACGCCGCCAGGCTACCCCAAAAGATGATTTGTGCCAAAACCCACATCGGGGCAAAGGTAATTTGGTCTTGCCGGACTCCAACGGCATTCCCAAAGAATTTGATTTGGAAATCGCCTATGCCAGTCCAAACTTTGCTTTAGCGGCCTCAGTTGCCCAGCCAAAGCAATTTCCCCGCCATGGTGCCGCCAACATGTACGGCGTACAAACCGGCCGGCAACGATTCCGGACGAAGTTCAAGCCGGTTCAAACCGGCAACCAAATCACAGGGTTGCGCCCAAACGATACGCCCGTCAGCCCCGATCAGTCGCACCTCCGTTTTTTCCGGTTCCGCATTTTCAAGAGACAAAACCGCGAACCCGCGCGCAGGGTTGGGCGCCAAAAGCGCCGCACCGGATGTCCGAACCGGGGCCGACCAGACCAGCGGGCGCACGAGCCCCGCGTGATCGTAAACTTCCGCGGGCAGGCGTCCGGATTCCGGAGTGAAAACTTCCGGCAACGGCAACTGCCGCAAAGCGCGCACTTCCAGGGTAAGTATTGCGTCAAAAGCCAGGGCCGGCTCCGGATATCCGGCAAACCAGCTCACCGCCAGACGGCCATCCTCCTGGTGCCAGCAGCTTTCGTCGAATCCCGGCAGGTTATCCGACCGAACGTCCAGAATCTCCAGGGCATCCGGGTCAAAACGGAATGCCGCTTGCAAGCCCTGAAGTTGCACGGTGGCTTCCGGGCGGATGTTTACTTCAAACCGTTCGCCGGCAGCCACCTCCGGGTAATCCAGTTGAATTTGCAGCCCGGAGGCGCCCCGGTCGAGGGTTGCTTGCAGACTGTCGGGGAAGGCATTGCCGTTTACGTCGCCTTTTTTTATGGCTAAAAATTCGGGGCATTCCTGGGGAAAAATCGAATCCAGGGCCGGGGAGAAAACCCAGGAGGGTGCATTGGGCAAACTGTCGTACACGCCCAAAATAAGTTTGCGCAACTCGACAATATCGAAGGTGGAAATGGTGCCGGAATTATTGGCGTCGGCGGCGACAAACTGCCAGGGTTCGGTGAACGGGGTAATGCCCAGAATTTGCTTGTTGATCTGCACCAGATCGAAGGTGCTTACGCCGTTGAGCGGGTCATCCGTTTTGGTGGGGATCATTTCATAAAACGGCAGGCTGGGCAGCCCCGGGAAGTTTTCCAGCGAAAAAATACCGTCTTGCACCTGGTAAAATACGGGGTTGCCACCCGGGACATTCAGCTGAAGGCCATACTGTTTCAGGGTATCGCCCTGGGGTGTTTGGATGTGGCATTTGGGCAATTCGAGCAATTGGTCGATTTCCTGTTGGATCAACCCCATGGTAGACGAAGCGCCGCCGCCGCGCACGTCGTAGATCACTTCGCCCGTGCCCGGCGTGATGATCACAAAGGTCGGTGTGCCGTAAAACGGACCAAACTGGCCGCTTTTGTAAGGCTGAACCGCCTCCAGGCTTCCGCCCTGCGAACCCACGCCCGGCATCGTCAGGTTTTTGTCCGTTTTATACTGGGAAACGAGGGCGTTGTTGTCCGCATTTTTATCGCTAAGCATAAAAAACTCCACCTGACCGGGATACTGATTTTGAACATTTGCGTACAGCGTTTGCCAATGCGGCGCATGGCTTGCGCAGGGCGGACAGGTGGTAAAAAATATTTCCAGCACCACTACTTTGCCCTGGTCAACATAATCGGCATACAGGTGGTGGGTATTGCCATCGGAATCGGTGACCGTAAAATCGGGAGCCTGCGTGGCAGCCAGACTCGTGGTAACCATAAAAAATGCGGGAAGGAGTATTTTTTGAAACATCGATTGCGGGAGTTTTTTTTGCAAAATAACAGATTAGCACATCTTTCAGCGGTGTAAATTGTTTTTTGAAAACGCCATTGCCGCCAATCCGACAAAATAACAAGACAGATGGAAAAAGATCCGAGTACCTGGAACAAACTAACCAAAGAAGAGGAATACGTCATTGCCCAAAAAGGCACCGAGCGCGCCTTCACCGGCGAATATTGGAATCACAAAGGCGACGGCATGTTCATCTGCCGCCGCTGCAATGCGCCGTTGTATCGCTCTTCTGATAAATTTGACAGCGGCTGCGGCTGGCCTTCGTTTGATGATGAAATCCCGGGCGCTGTCATCCGGGAAACGGACAACTCGCTGGGTATGCGCCGTACGGAGATAATCTGCGCCAACTGCGGCGGCCACCTGGGGCATGTGTTTGAAGGCGAGCGCATGACGCCGAAGAATACGCGGCACTGTGTGAACTCGTTGTCGATCCGGTTTGTATCGGGAGATAAGGGATGAGAGTTTGCCCCCATATCATCCAAGGCCCCTCCGCTCCCGTACCGCGAACGGGTGAATATTTTATTGATCATCCCCCTTCATCGCACTACCAACAATTTCTTTGTCAAACGTTTCCCGTCCGGCAGCTGAACCCGCACTACATATACTCCCGATACCAAAGTCGACACATCTACTTGCGTTCGCAGCTCGTCAGGTTCCAACACCCAGTCGGTCACCCAACGACCGGTAATGTCGTACACGGCAGCCATCCCGCCTTTTTGGCAATCTGGTAACTCCAGCCAGCTATGCACGGATGCCGGATTGGGAAAAATCCGCAACTCACCCCTGCACACCACCGCCGGCGGCATCGTATCCCTCGGCGGCGGCGGTCCGTCTATGCCCAAGGTATCGCAGGGGCTGCCCTGCGCATCGAAAAGCCGGAAATGTGGGAAGTTGGGTGGGGAAAAAGAGTGTACGGTCGGTAACTCAAAATGTTGCTCCAGTGCGCAGTTTACTCCCCGCTTATCGGGAGTGTGTATAATATGCCAGTACTTGTTGCCAGTCGTACAAGTCATGTATATTTTCTTATCCGGCGCCAACATCATTTGATAAAATGTCGTAGGTAATGAGGAAAAGTAGTCTGCAAATCCATCATACACACCAACCAGTTCCCGGCTTGCTTCGATATTGCGTGTGGCATACAAGTCAAATTGATATAATTTCAACCTGGTTGAGGCATACAAATAACGGGATGATGATGATATAGCGACCCCACAAGCAAATACGGTATCGCCCGGATATCTATTATGCACTGCATTGGACAGGAAGCCGCTACAGCGATCAAAATCAAAAATTTGCAGGCCGCTTAACGGCGCATTATTGGCGTATTTACTGCCATCGGGCGAAAAGGTGGCCTGTATAGCCCAGGTATAGTTTTTTATAGGCGCCCCGATTTGTTGGACGCTACGCAGGGAAATGCCTTCCGGCGAGAGTAAAAAAACATAGTACTCGGCCGTGTTATACCGGGGCACTACGACCCACCAGTCGCGTCCATTGCCGTGCCGCGTGGCGGTGAGCATATCGCAAAAGGTATCCTGTGCGATGAGTTGATTTTTTGCCGTTACTTCGCCGAGCCCACCGTCGCCGTACATGTCGATTACCGAGTACAGCACATCTTCGATAAATGCCCTGCTTAGCGGATCTGGTTTTCGAAGATGCAACAAAACATATGTATTCGCATGCCCAGGAAAGGGCAAGATCATCACACCTTGGTGCGTGGGGTAACCGAAAGTGTTTTGAACGCAACCTTGTACAAAGGTCAGCCCGCCGGCGTTAATTCCGTCGCCGTTTTTTAGCAAACCGTGCAGTTTATTGGATATGGAACAGCCATCAGTATAGAAAAGCAAATTGCCGGAAGAATCACTGATGGATGCGTTGGCTTCCATGTCAACATGAATGGTAATTCGGGAATATTTGGGGGGTAAAAAGTTGAAATCAACTGAAGTGCCGCCAAAACGATCGATAGTGTCCTCGAACGGGTTCTTGTCTCTTCCCAATATCCAAATATTGTCCAAGTTAATTTGAGCAAATGATAATACAAGGGAATGTAGGAATATGAAAAGAATAAAATATTTCATAAAATATATATTGAAGAAATAGCAAAACCAGCATGCACTGTTACAAGAACAGCGCATGCCGGCAATACCATTCTAATAAATTAATGGTTGATAATAAATTTGGTAATGGTTACGCTACCCGAAGCAAGCTGGCAGGTCAGAAAATAAACCCCGGAAGGTACATCCATGGTGCCGAATGAGACGGACGTGCCAGCAGCTTCCCCTTCCCGAATTATCTGCCCGGTCATATCCGTCACACGCCACTGGCCGGGAGTGTTTTCGGAAAACAAGCCGAACTTGATCGTTGGCGGGATTCGGGATAATCCGGACGACGAAAGGCGCTTCCAAATTTTTGATACTCGTCGGCCTGGATTCCACACAATTTTCAGCCCAGTCTTTATCAGAATACGCCAAGCCTTCCTCGTGCTCCAGCCAAATCGGCGCGCGACGAACGCTTATCCCGCCGGTTTCGGGGCATTGCGCGGCTATGGCGCGTAAGGTCCCAAATTCACTCTCGGTCAGGGAGTCACCCCGGGCCTCGCTGCCGGCTATTTTTAGTATATCCCGCAGATTTTCCTCATAAACCACCGTATCCGGCAAGGCGGCAATCGTATCCAGCGCCATTTCCAGAGCGGCTAAAATAGCCACATCGGCTTCCGTACGCAATTGCTCCAAACTATCGGCGGCGACAGCCAACTGCAAAAAGGCATAGGCCCGTTTGTTGGCGATTGTAGTATCGAATGTTGTGGTGTCTTGCGCCTGTTCATCATCCAGGATGATAAGGCTGTCCGACCAAAGTTGGCATGCCGCGAGCATGTCGTCAATATCTGCCTGGTCGCCGGACGATAAAGTATATGCCTGGTCAAACAGCCACTCGGCGCGGGCAAACTGCCAGGGCGAACTGGCCGCTATGGCCTCTGTATCCAGGTAATCGTCGGCATCCAGGTCGTTTTCTCCAATTTCCGGGTATCGCATCAGTTTGTACAGGAGCATGCGGCGGGCGTCCCAATTCGCTGCGGTATTTTCCGGTTGCAACGTGCCGTCAATTAGTTCGTTTTCCTGGTGTGTCAGGCCCAAGGCTAAACCACATGTACTATTTGAGCCTGTTTCTTGGTCAAACCAATCAGTCGTGGGAAACACCGTATTGGGCTTATCATCCGGGATCGTACTACTTGGATCATAATAAATTTTAAAGCTTGGAGAGCCTCCTTCATATTCAGCGCCCCGGGTAACATACGTGCTGCCCACCCAGCGGTTTTCAAACCGGTCCTGCGGTGGCATGACCGAGGTAGAAGAGCAATAAAGCCCGTACACGGCATCGCCGATTTCGTTTTTCTTCATGGCTGTATTGGCAAGATTCCCGTGACAATAAATGCCGCGATAGATATCTTCCGGGCGGTTGTCGCACACCAGCACGGCAAAGGGATTGTTCTCCAGGTGGATTCCGGCCCGCATGAACGAATTTGACCCGTTAAGTGTCGAAACGATATCATTATCTTCGATCAAATGGTTACCGCCCATTAACTCGCTGGCGATAATGCCTCTTGAGCTGATCCCTGTATAAATCGGCGTAGCAGTGGGTTGCCAGGTGAGGTCGTTTTGATTGATGATCCGGTAATTTTCCCCCTTGCCTGTTACCCGGATACCGCTTATTTTATACCAGTTGACTGTTGACAAAAGCGTGTTTTGGCTTATTTCCACCACATCCAGGGCATTTGTTTTACCCTGCACGTCAATCATGATGATATCTTTTTTTTGATGCCCGCCGGTCATACTGAGTGTGTTGTCGCTTATCAGGGTGCTGAAAACAGACGGCCCGCCGGGCGGACGTTCCACATACACGCCTGCTAGGGTGTTTGTCCCGTTCAGGTTAAAAATATTTCGGGAAATCCGGATGGGGATACTCAATTTTATGGAAGACGGGCATCGAATACCATACTTGTCCGGGTAATCGAACAGCGAGCCATGTACAAAAAGTCCTTTTGTAAATCGTGAGATAATGCCGGAATTGTAGGCTCCGACAAAGCGACAATTGCCATTATATTTACCGCTCGCCGTCACAAGCGACTGGTAGGCATAGATGTCCGTCCCATCCAGCGTGTCTTGCGGTAAGCTGGCGTCATTGACGTTGTTTTGAAACGTGCAGTTTGAGATAGTAAGATTGGAGAGCAGGGCATAAATGCCGTACCGGTATCCTTGAATTGTGTTGCGCACCGGAGCATTGGAAGACAAGTCCACCGTTGCGTTCAACAGCAAAATACCCCGATGCAATTGCGATCCGGAATAGGAAAAACCCGATGGAGGCGGCAGGATGGTGCCGCTGCGTTTGATTTCATTGCCGGAAAAAGCGCCCAGTCTGAATTTGCCGGGGCCAAGCAGATAAATACCCGTCATGTTGTCGTGGAAATATGTTTGTGAAATCCTGCAAGCCGTAATGTTTGCAGAGTTGAAAATGGTCAATCCGATCCAGGCGTCTTCCACTTTGGTACCGCTCGAAAAGTCGATAGCGCCGCTGTTTAAAACCTGGATGCCGTACCACATTTCGGCGGAATAACAACCATAAAAATGCGTGTTGTTTATGGCAGTGAAGGTTACGCCGGAGCCTTGGACGGCTATTTTGGCATTTGGCGCCAGGATGAAATCCAGGTCATCACAAAGCATATCCTGGTTTACGGTAAAGGTTCCGGATACGTAAATTACACTCCCGGATGGCCAAGCCCCCCCCCCCCCCCGGGAAAATGGAAGACGCGCTTTGGTTGTTTACGGCATAATCATACGGGGTATCGCAATAGGTCCCTCCCTGGGCAAAAAGTAAATTTGAAAAAAACAGTAAAAACATCTGTACAGGTAGAAAACGCCAAAATGCGATTTTGAGGTAATTTTTGAGGGCGGGCGGATTTGGAATGTGTTGCATGATTTAATGTGTTTTGGTGAATAGAAAAAAGGACTCGCCGGCATGCCGGCAGTGAAAAACGCAAGAATCACACAGAGGGAAAGGAAATCGAGTAACCGGGAACTGCGGGTGGCAGTGCGCTTCCCTTGAAATGAAAAAAACTTTGGAAACACCTTGGATGACTGTTAATCAGCCGATTAGAACTAATGATGCAGCAGGTTTTGGGCTGTTATAAATTCATCAGAAAAACTCAGGTAGGAAACGCCTTTATAAAAGGAAGGCTGTTAGTCAGAATGAGCAAGAAAAATCGTTGGTTGATGGAAGCATTGCGTGGATTTTGGTGAATGAATTTGATTTTCAAATGTAGGCTTTTCGATTTGTAGAAACTATAGGGGTTAACAATTGGGCATATTAATTTTTAATGAATTGCCAATAACAATGTTCTGACATTATTGTCGTCGATGTTGTCGTCCTCGCCAACAAAACATCGTGAAAGTTGTGTGGTGTGGTGAGTTGTTAACGAGGACGCCAACTACACCAGGAACATACCCAACGCCTAAAATTTTTTCCTGCCAACAATCCAGCCTGCCAGTGCACCCAAGAACAAACCTACAGCCAGATTACCCGGCAGAATGCTCACCGAGGTCGAGGTCGATGTCCAGTCTTCGCCATAAAAACGAGTGACTGATATGCTTGGCACCAGACTAATGACCAAACCAATGCAGGCCCCAGGCCGCATCGATTTTTTTTTTGCATGTGAAGGTTTTTGACAACAGGCTTTTGCCTGATCAATCCTGCCGGTCCGCCCGCGCTTCTTCGCGTTTTTCGATGTATTCCTCCCAAATTTCTTTGTAGTCGTACGACAAATAAAACTCGGAGTCGTAGGCCCCCCAGGCGCCGTTTTCAATCGCCAGGTTGAGGCGGCGAATGGCGTTGGCCGGCACCTGCAACACGATCACGTGCCCCAGGCCCATGGCAATCGTCCAGGAAATAATCCGGGCATCTTCCGGCGGAAACATGTCCCAGAAGCCCTGCGCTTCCAGCACACGGCGGATTTCCTGCAAATTTTTATCCTGCTGATGTTTGAGGATAAGCGTGACCATCACGCTGTCCTTCAGGGCAATCGGTTGCGGCTCAAAGGACGGGCCGGGCGAACTGGGTATCTCTACCGGTTCCTGGGCTGCCAAAATGCCGGGAATAAGGCCCAGGAAAAACACGAAAACCAGCTGTGTTATTTTTTTCTGCATAGTACCAAAGTTATTTCTGCTGTAATATTGAAAAAGCGGGGGTCAAATATACGCCGTTGCCCGCCGCATTTTTCCATACATCCTCCGGCAAATCCGGAAGATCACTGCCGATACAGCTACAATTCCTTCGGTTTCCAAGCCAATCAATTCTTTTGCAGCAATCCTTGCAAAACTTTTTTTTGCATCTATTTTTGCCACGACCATTGTTCAAAACGACAAAACCATGCGCAAACACCCTGCAGGATTACCGTATTTGTTTTTCACCGAAATGTGGGAACGCTTCGGCTTTTACCTCATGATCGGCATTTTCCTGTTGTACATGACGGACATCACCGCCAACGGCGGGCTCGGCTTCGACCGCACCACGGCATCCGACATTTACGGCACTTTCATCGCCCTGATTTATGTGACGCCTTTTATTGGCGGCCTGCTGGCCGACCGGGTGCTTGGTTTCCGGCGCAGCATCATCATCGGCGGGGTGCTTATGGGCGCGGGCTATTTGCTGCTGGCTGTTCCGAACAACCTGACCACCTTTTACGCCGCCCTGGCGCTGATGATCCTCGGCAACGGCTTTTTTAAACCCAACATTTCCACCCTGCTTGGCAATCTTTACAACGAAGAACGATACAAGGACCAAAAAGACGACGGCTACAACATTTTTTACATGGGCATCAACATCGGTGCCCTCATTTGCAACTTCGTAGCCGCCTACCTGCGCAATACCTATGGCTGGGGCTATGCTTTTGCGGCAGCAGGTGTCGGTATGTTTATCGGCGTCGGCATTTTTTTAAGCGCAACCCGCCATATCGCGCATGCCGATGTGCGCAAGGAGGCCAATCCTGCCGAAGCCGGCGTGGCCACACTGCTCTCTTCGGTACTTTTGCCGGCCATCATTACCGGTTTTCTGGCCTGGCACATTCCCGACAACATTTTCGGCACGGACTCCACCGACGCCTTTATTTTTGGTTCCATCCCGGTCATCGCGTTTTTTCTCTGGATTCTCTGGAAATCTACCCCGGCGGAAAAGCCCCGCATCCGGGCCTTGCTTTCCATTTATGCCGTGGTAATCGTGTTTTGGGCAGTTTTCAAACAAAACGGCACGGCCCTGACTACCTGGGCCGAATTTTACACCGACCGCTCCATGCCGGCCTGGATCGAGGGGCCGGCCAAATTCATGGGCACCGTCCAGGAAATAAAAAACGAGCCGGACACTTTCCCAATTTACGACGAGCAGTTCCGGACGACCAAAGACCCGGTGACTGATAAAATTGCCACGGCGCCGGATATTCTGCCGCCTTATTTGAAAAACTTACCCGAGGACGAATGGCCTGCGCCGGGGCAATCCATCAAGGTTGTGTCCACGGAAATTTACCAGTCGGTCAATCCGTTTTTTGTGATCGTACTAACTCCGCTGCTGGTCTGGTTTTTCGGGCGATTGCGGCAGCGAAAGCGCGAGCCAACGACGCCGGGGAAAATCGGCTGGGGCCTGGTCATCACGGCATTGTCGACGCTAGTGACCATTTTTGCGGTTTACGCCTGCCACAACGGCGCGGAAAAAGCCTCGGTCGGCTGGCTCATCGGCGCCTACGGCGTGATCACCCTGGGCGAATTGTGCATCAGCCCGATGGGCTTGTCCACGGTGTCCAAAATGGCGCCGCCGCGTATCGCCGGCCTGATGATGGGCGGCTGGATGCTCGCCACCTCGATCGGCAACAAACTCAGCGGCGTGCTGGCCACCATGTGGGACAGCTACGATGACAAAGCCAATTTTTTCTGGGTAAACTTCGTCCTGCTGGCAGTTGCCGCAGGTGCATTATTTTTGATGCTGCGCTGGTTGAACCGGATTTTCCGGGAGCAGGGTTTGTCCTGAAATGTTTCGGGCACAGTTTCCGGCAGCGCGTTTTTGCCTCCGGTTTTTTAAATTTGCAACAAGCGCAACATTCAACCTTATTCGAAAAATAACAGAACGGATAATCAATTATGGCACGCAAACAACGGATTACCAAGCAACGGCAAAGCACCCGCGATCGTCAGGAAATGCGCAAGTTTCTCACCATCGTGGCCATCGCCTCAGTTGTGCTCATGCTTTTATTGTACTTCATTTTTGCCCGGTAGTTTTTTGCTGCAAACTTGAGTCATCCCGAATTTTTAAAATGACTTCGGAGAAGTTAAATATTTGTAGGTCAGCGATTTAAGGGTGATCGACGACCTCCGAGAGGTCGCATGTGCAGGGGTTAGCACCTGGATATTCGACCTCTCCGAGGTCGGGCAACGGGTAACCGGAGCATTTCTACAAATATTTGACCTCTCCGAGGTCTTTTTTATGGAAAAATTCGGGATGGCTCCTGTTTGCAGTAAAAACCAGGTGTCGCGTGCAATCAGGACAGCCGGTTTTTATAATCGCGGTACGAAAACCGCTTCACCACATCCAACCGGCCCTCTGCCCGCCAAATCGCTATAGCCGGATGCGTCACGCCATTAAACGTGGTGGTTTTTACCATGGTGTAGTGGATCATATCTTCAAAAATGATCTTCTGGCCAACCTTCAGGGGTTTTTCAAAACTATAGGCTTCCATAAAATCGCCACTCAGGCAACTGACGCCGCCCAGGCGGTACTGGTGTTTGTCGCCCGGTTGCGGTTCTGCATTGGCAAAACGCACCGCAGGCCGGTAGGGCATTTCCAGCGTGTCGGGCATATGTGCGGTGAAAGAGACATCCAGAATTGCTGTTTTTACGCCTTTGTTTTTCACAATATCCAGCACCGTAGACACCAGCACCCCGGTATTCCAGGCAATGGCGCTGCCCGGTTCCAGGATCACATGCAGGTGCGGGTACCGGGCCCGGAACGCGCGTAACACACCGATCAGGTGCGCCGTATCGTAGCCCTGCCGGGTCATCAGGTGCCCGCCGCCGAAGTTTACCCATTTCAACTGGGGCAAAAATTGGCCAAACCGCGCCTCAAAATGCTCCAGCGTTTTTTCCAGGTCAAAACTTGTGCTTTCGCAAAGCGTGTGAAAATGGAGTCCTTCGATGCCTTCCGGGAGCTGGCCTTTGAAATTCTCCACCACCTCCCCCAGGCGGCTCCCGGGTGAAGCCGGGTTGTACAGTGCCGTACCTACCGGCGACCATTCGGGATTTACCCGGATGCCGGGACTGATTTTCGCGGGCGCATTTTCCAGCCGACGCCGGAAGCGTTTGTACTGAGTGAGCGAATTGAAGGTGATATGGCTGGAATACTGCATGATTTTCCCAAACTCGCGGGGCAGGTATGCCACGGAATAGGTATGCGCCGGGACATGCATTTCTTCAAAACACAGCCGCGCTTCACCCAGTGACGATGCTGTGGCGCCGCTGAGATATTCCCGCACAATCGGGAAGGCACTCCACATGGCGAAACCCTTGAAAGCCAGGATGATCTGCACGCCGGCTTCCTGCTGGACCCGGTCGATCAGTTCCAGGTTTTTACGGAGCAGCGCTTCGTCGAGCACAAAACAGGGGGACGGTATTTTGGCAATTTCCATAATTCAGTTTTTGTTTGAAGGTAGCGTTGAGCGCCACAAAAAGACGGAAAAAGCGGGAGTTTTACTAATTAGATGCGCTTGCTCAAAGCCACCAAAGTTCCACTTCCCCACCCTGCCGCCAATAGACGAGGGCGTTTTGGCCGTATTGCCGGCCCAGATCAACCGCCTGTTCCGAAGCCAGACCGGGCGCCCACCAGCTGTTTTCTGCAGGCCAGTCGTCGTTTAACGAATGATGTACTGCCGGATACGGACCATTTGGCAAAAAGGGCAACAAATTTGTACGTAAGGATTCCTGCCGACTGGCATTTTCTGCCTCCGGCAATATCCGGGCAGCCGGGTTTTCAGCAGTTAAAAATGCAAATGTTTCAAAACCCCGGGCATCCAGCCAGTGTTGAAGGCCCATTGGCAAGGCGGCGCCGATATGAATATCGAAAGGTGGATCCTGCACGCGATAAACCGTCCGTAGGTAGGCTGCCACCAGCCGTCGGTCGAGTGTTCGCGGAGAATCTTCCAGCCTTTTTAGTACAGCAACGGGTTTTGACATACTTTTGCGGCGCTTTAAATGGGTTTACCCAAAATTCGCAAACAGGCATTGGATAATGCACACTCAATAGATGGAAGACAAACAAAATAATCTCAATACGATTATCGGCATGGGGCTGATTTTTCTCCTGGTGTTTTTGTGGATGCAATATGCAACGCCGCCCAAGTCCGAGCAAGCTGAAAATCCGGCCCCGCAAACAACGGAAAAACAAGCCGAGCCAACTCCCCCGGCCGCCACGCCGGCCTCTGCTGCTCCGTCTGCACTCCCGGATTCCGCCCGGCAACTTGCCCAGGCGGCGCGTTTCGGCGCTTTTGCGCCCGCAGCCCAGGGCACAGAAAAAACCGTGACACTGGAAAATGAGCTGATGCGCATCACTTTTACCAACAAGGGCGGCCGGATCAGGGAAGTTTTTCTAAAAAAATACGACAAGATCAATATCGATACCGCCGGCAACGACATCCAGTCGCCGGTGCGGTTGTTGGAGGATTCCAAAAACCGGTTCGAATACCTGATCCCGGCAGCAAACACCACCAATGGCATCAGCTCGGCCGATCTGTATTTCGAAACCATTAAAACCGGTAACCAGCTTGTGTTTCGCGCACCGACCAGTACCGGCGGTTACTTTGAACAACGTTACACCTTGCAGCCCGAAAATTACCAGATTGATTATGAAGTTGGTGGCGAAGGCCTGCAAACCGCCCTGGCGCCGGGGCAAAATACGCTGCGCCTCAACTGGGTGAACCACCTGGGAAAACTGGAACGGAATCAGGAATACGAGCGCAGCATGTCGACAGTGTATTACAAACCCAATGACGACGACCCGGATTACTGCGATTGCCGAAGTAACGACTCCGACGACCTGGGCGACCAGCCGGTTAAGTGGATTGCACACTCCAACCAGTTTTTCAATACTTCCCTGATTGCCAACAACTTTTCTTTCCGGAATTTTGTCGGCCAAACCGAAATGCGCACCGATGCCGAGACGGACCTGAAAACCCTGCGGACTTCTGCCGTAATACCACTGGACAACGGCAGCGCCAAAATGACGATTTACAGCGGCCCCAATGAATTTGACCGGCTCCGGGCCTACGACATTGAATTGCAGGACATTATCCCGTTCGGCTCTTCCATTTTCGGCGCCATAAACCGCTGGGTGATCCATCCGTTGTTTGAAATTCTGACCCGTTTTATCAGCAATGCCGGCCTGGCCATTCTGGCGCTCACGTTTTTGGTTAAATTCCTGTTGTATCCGCTGACATATAAAATGGTGCACAGCCAGTCCAAAATGGCGGCCCTGAAACCCAAGATAGACGAGTTGCGGAAAAAGCATGGCGGCGACCAGCAGGCCATGTCGGTTGAAACTATGAAATTGTACAGCGAGTTTAAAGTGAACCCCTTGGGCGGCTGTTTCCCGATTTTCCTGCAAATGCCGATCTGGTTTGCGCTGTACCGTTTTTTCCCGTCGGCCATTGAATTTCGGCAGGCGAGTTTCCTTTGGGCCACCGACTTATCCAGCTACGATGTGGCCTTCCACCTGCCGACCTATATCTGGGGATTTGGCAACCACGTCAGTGCGTTTACCCTTATTTGGGTGGTAACGACGCTGTGGTACACCTGGTACTCCATGAAGCAGATGGACAGCTCGGCCATGGCCGCCAGTGATCAAATGAAGATCATGAAATACATGCAATTCGGCATGCCGGTCATGTTCATGTTTTTCTTTAACAACTTTGCTTCCGGGCTTACGCTGTACCTCTGTTTCAGCAACCTGCTGAACATCGGGCAAATGGTGGGCACCAAGCAATTTTTGATCGACCACGAAAAGATCAAGGCCCAACTGGAGGCCAATAAAAACCGGCCCAAGAAAACAGGAGGATGGCGCGACCGCTTCGAAGCCGCGATGAAGGAGCAACAGCGCGTACAAGCTGAAAAAGCGAAGAAGAAAAAGTAGTTTGAATTGGACTCATGCAAATCATCAACCTGCTTTCCGACACCGGCACCAAACCAACACCCGGCATGCTCCAAGCCATGATGGCCGCTGAGGTTGGCGACGATGTTTTTCGCGAGGATCCAACCGTAAACGCCCTGGAGGAAAAATGCGCAGCACTCGTCGGGCATGAAGCCGCGCTGTTTTGTCCCAGCGGCACCATGACGAATCAGATTGCCCTGAAAGTGCATACACGCCCGCTGGATGAGGTCATTTGTGATGAAATGAGCCACATTTACCAATACGAAGTTGGTGGATATGCCTTCAACAGCGGCATCGGGATAAATCTCATCCGAACCGACTACGGAATTCTTAATGCCGATCAGGTGCTGGCGGCAATTAAACCGCGCTTCGACTGGCTGCCGAAAAGCAGCCTGGTTGTTATCGAAAACACCTGCAACAAAGGCGGGGGAAGCACCTACACGCTCGATGCGATCAAAAATATCCGGCTTGTCTGCAAAAACCAGGGACTGGCCCTGCACCTCGATGGCGCTCGCTTGTTCAATGCTCTGGTGGAAACCGGCGATACGCCGGCAGCCATCGGCGCAGAGGTAGACAGCATCAGCATTTGCCTGTCGAAAGGGCTTGGGGCGCCGGTTGGCTCTGTGCTCACCGGCAGCCGAGATTTCATTGCCGAAGCCCGGCGGGTGCGCAAGGTAATGGGCGGCGGTATGCGGCAGGCCGGCTACCTGGCGGGAGCGGGCATTTATGCGCTCGACCACCACATTGAACGCCTGCAGGAGGATCATGTGCATGCCCGGCAACTGGCTACTGCACTCAAGCAACTTGCCTACACAGCAAACATCCGGCCCGTGCAAACCAACATTGTCATTTTTGATTTGGAAAAACCGGCCACACCGCCGCATTTTTTGGAATACCTGAAAAAAAACGGGGTGAGTGCTTCCGCTTTTGGCCCGCAAACGATCCGCTTTGTGACGCACCTGGATGTAGATAGCCGGATGATTGCACAGGCGATCGAAATTTTGCAAGCCTATTCTGCAACGGGCAACAAATCCCAGCCATAGCCCATAGAGGTCCACCAGCCATAGGTTGAAGCCCGAACGATACCGTATTTGCCAGCGTACACGTAGGTTTCGCCGTTTGCATCAAAAGCCATGCTCCGGTTGTCAATTACGACATTAAGCCGGTCGTATTCCAGGTTAAAAAGCGAATAATCGACCGCATATCCATTCCGGAAACATTCGCAGTACGACAGATCCGTTTTCCAACCGGAAATTTGAATTTTGGGATCGGCAACCGGCGCGAGCGACAGACCCGTCGTGCCGGCAGCATAATGAAAAAGCCGCGATTTCAGGTAATCTGACCCATCCGGGTAAATTTTCAGGGTGTCGTCTTTGATGTCCAGGAAATAGTGGTAGGTAGAGTCTTTTTCCGGCGCCATCCAGTTGTCTACGTCGCCCTTGTAGCGGACTTCTTCGGCGACCCTAAATCCCTTTGCTTCTTTGCCGACGATGGTAAGTACGAGGGTATCGTCGGTATAAACAAAATCATTGGTCGAGGATTGAAAATACTTTTCGCCCAGCAGGCCGAGGTACCGGCTGCTTTGTCCTACTTCCATTCGATCGAATTGAATTGGATTACCTTTGGCAACCGGGCCGCAGGGCGTTTCTTTTTTGCAACCAGTCGGCAGCAGGATTGCAGATGCGAGCACGATCGTAAATGTGATTTGTTTTAGCATACGATTCATTGTTTTTTAATCGTACAGACTATTATTTTTTCATAAAACGTTGGGTTACAAGGCCCGATTTTTGTAAAAATTACGGAATTCCATTTCCCAATAATTACCTTTACCTAGTTCTTTCTTCCGTTTAATACCAAATTCAAATATGGAAACACCAGTTTATTCCCAGCCGGAACCTTCAAGACCCTCCCCTATTCTCGTTGGAATTATCATCGCAGCGTTGCTCGCCATTGCCGCATTTTGGTACTTCAATTCCCGCGGTGCTTCCGACGAGATCAAGTACGCCTTTGCGATCAATCACGCCTTTGAAAATCCCATTGTTTTTTACGGCGGGAAAGATTTGCGGTATGAGATCACACCGCGCGACAAGCGCCTGCTCAAAGTATATGTGCCGCAACAGGAACTGAACACCCCCAAATATCTCCTTGTGGAAGACGGCGAACTGGATTTTCTCGGTTTCGTAAAAAAAGACCAGACGTTTATTCCATTACAACTCTACCAGATACACAACGCCCGACCCGGAAAGCCCACATCCCCGGTAACCGACTGCAAAACCTACCTGGAAGTGGCCGCTGGCACCGACAGTATCCTGGTGCTGATTGATGGGAAACATATTCTCCCCGGAAAAAAGGTTGGCCCAAACCTGTACGTCATAAATTTTTGCGAGACTACCCGGCAACACGAATTTCAAGTGCTCGGCTACGCAAATTCCGCGTTGGCAACCAAAGGTTTGCGCCCGGAAACTTTTTCCATTACCGGCCCCGGCAGCACCGGTACCACCCGTGGATTTTGGTATAAAATTGATGCCTCGGGGGATACGATCCGCTATGGCCAGACCCCGGCCATGTACGACATGGCCGCCATCAACCCAACCCCACAGGGTGCGGGAAGCGGCAATTCGTCAAACCAAAACCTCCGGCCGGCACAATACAGCACTGATCAGGGTACTAAAAGTGCCGTCACCAAGGTGATTTTTTCCATGCCCCGCAGCATGCAGGCGCCCTGGGTGTATTTAAATGAAAAACGTATCACCAATTTCACACTCAACGCCAACCGGAACGAAGTGACTTTTTGGGTCAAGCAAAACGGTCAACCCGTGAATGTACGCGTTGGAGACACCAATTGCGAGTGTCAGGCTACCGGCAAAGCCCTCAACCCCGTACTTGAGTTGCGTGGTTTTTGTCAGTGCCGGGATATTCAAATTTATGTACAACTCGATCCCGGTTTGGACCGTTACCGCAATAAACTCCGCATTTATGTCGACGGGCAGCTTACCGATATCCCGCTGCCACCGGCCGGGCAACCGCTGATGTTCCCGGTGCGAAAACTGAACCGGGATCAGTATGTTGAGTTAAAATTGCTTTTGCCGGACGACACCGGCAATACCGGCTTGTTTGACGTGTGTAATTTCACCGTGCCGTCAGAAGCCACTACGGTGAACCTCAGCCCGTCCTGTGCTTGCCCGAGTTGCCCGCCCAACATTAAAGTTTCGGGCTAAAAACGGTTCGGTTACTTGCTCCAGGCTTCGCGCCAGTCGCGCACCGGCATGCGTTTCAGGGGGTACCAATTGCCCCACCAGTCGAAATATTCCAGGTTGTGGAAATTGAGTTTGTAGTCAAACTCACTGGGCAGGTCGTAAACAAAACCGGGGTAATAAAACGCTTTCCCCAGTTGTCGCGCGTACTCAATTTCGAGTAGCATGGTAAAGGTACCCAGGCTGCGTGCCGCTTCCTCCGGGTCGTGGATGCAGTAGTTTCCCGCCATGCTGCGCTGGCCCATATGGAAAAAACTGGTGGCAATATGACGCTCACTGTTGAACACATCAAACTCAATGCCCAGGCAGGGCATCATGTGGCTCCAGGAGCTAAAAAAGCCGTAAATGGAAGAGGGGCGGTTGTGATGAAAACGCGCCGCATGCCGCTCAAACAGCAACTCATGCCGCCGCAAAATGCGCAGCGGACGCCGTAGAATACGCAAATCGGCATTGCGCCGCAGGCAACGGCGCTGACTTTTACTAAGCTGAAATCCATCGAGCCGAATACGAAGGAGCACGACACGGCAAGGTTCGCCCCGCCATTCCCAATGATTCCGGCGGAAAATCAAGTCAGACCAATAGCACCAGCCGTCCTCACAAAACCGGTCGAAGACCATGGGATGCAGAGGCTCCATCGGGATGTATTCCTCAATGTGGTTCGGGTTGAAAGAAATGTCCCGGAATACTGCTAGTGATTTAGAATGCAAAGCCTGAACGATGTTTGATTTCCGGATTTATTCTTGCGAAAGTAAGGCGCTCCGGGGATTTCTTTTTCTACGAACCTGATATTGTGCCTATTTTTGCCAGCCATTGATTCATTGAAATTCAACGTAAATGTCCAAAGTTCTGATTATTGGCGCCGGTGGCGTCGGTCGTGTTGTAGCCTACAAATGCGCGCAGCACCGTAATGTTTTCAGCGAAATTTTGCTTGCAAGCCGCACCAAAAAAAAATGTGATGCGATTGCCGATGCTATTTACAAGGCATACGGCGGTCCGAAAATCAAAACAGCCAAACTCGATGCCGATGATGTTCAACAAACCGTTGCACTCATCCAAAAGTTCCAACCCGCGCTGGTGATTAATGTCGCCCTGCCCTACCAGGATTTGCCCATTATGGATGCCTGCCTGGAAACCGGCGTCAACTACATGGATACCGCCAACTACGAGCCCAAGGATGTGGCCAAATTTGAGTACTCCTGGCAGTGGGCTTATCAGGATCGTTTTAAAAAGAAGGGCATCATGGCCCTGCTCGGGTGTGGTTTCGACCCTGGTGTGACCAGTGTTTTTACGGCTTACGCCAAAAAACATTATTTCGACGAAATACACTACCTCGACATCGTAGACGCCAATGCCGGCAGCCATGGCAAGGCTTTCGCCACCAATTTTAACCCTGAAATAAATATCCGGGAGGTCACTCAAAAAGGAAAATATTGGGAAAACGGCCGCTGGGTGGAAACCGAACCCCACGAAATCTGGAAAGATATCGACTACCCGGAGATCGGGCCAAAACGCTCTTACCTGATCTACCATGAGGAACTGGAAAGCCTGGTGAAAAACTTCCCCACACTCAAACGCGCGCGCTTCTGGATGACGTTCAGTGAAGAGTACCTCACGCACCTGCGCGTCATTCAGAATATCGGCATGGCCGGCATTGAGCCGGTCCGGTACAAAGGCATTGACATCGTGCCCTTGCAGTTTTTAAAAGCGGTTTTGCCGGCTCCGGAAGAACTCGGCGAAAACTACACCGGTTTCACCAGTATCGGCTGCCGGATCAAAGGGGTAAAAGACGGAAAAGAACGCACCTATTACATCTGGAACAACTGCTCGCACCAGGCTGCCTACCAGGAAACCGGCACGCAAGGGGTCAGCTACACCACGGGTGTGCCGGCCATGATTGGCGCCCGGATGATACTGGAAGGCAAATGGAGCGGCAAAGGTGTATTCAATGTTGAAGAATTCAATCCCGATCCCTTCCTCGAACGGCTCGCGCTGGACGGGTTGCCCTGGCATGAAAAAGTGGATATTAATTTGGGGATGGACTAAACTGGGTTTTTAGGTTACTGGTTTAAAGGTTACTGGTTTCCGGTTAGTTCACCTTATATGAATAGAGCAACCCTCCAACTCGTAACCTTCCAACCAGTAACCAGTAACCTTTAAACCAGAAACCTTAGACGCATGCGCATCTTACTCGTAGAAGACGAAGAATCCATCCGCGATGCCCTCCGGCTCAACCTGGAACTGGAGGGTTATGAAGTAGTCGTGACAGGCAACGGCAGGCAAGCGCTCGAACTGATCGGCAGCCAGCACTTCGACCTGCTCCTGCTCGATGTGATGCTTCCCGAAGTCAATGGCTTCAGCATAACCGAGCAGGTCCGACTAACCAACAACGAGGTGCCAATTCTGCTCCTTACCGCTAAGGATCTGCCTCAGGACCGCGTAACCGGCCTGAAAAAAGGCGCAGACGATTACCTGACCAAGCCTTTCAACCTGGAAGAACTGCTGCTGCGCGTGAGCAAACTGTTGCGGCGCAGCCAGCGGGTAAAAGGCGAAATTTTGGAACTTTTTGAGTTTGGAAAAAACCAGGTCAACTTCGACACTTTTGAAGCCACCACCTGGCGGGGAGAGGCCATCACCCTGACCAAAAAGGAAGCGATGCTGCTGAAGTTGCTCGTAGAACGCAAAAATGAAGTAGTAAGCCGAAATCAAATCCTGCAGGCCGTTTGGGGCTACGATGTTTTTCCCAGTACGCGTACAATTGACAATTTTATCCTGGCCTTCCGGAAATATTTTGAAGTGAATCCAAAAGAGCCCGAGTTTTTCCATGCCATCCGGGGAGTGGGCTATAAATTCGTCATGTAATTTCTAAATCAACTTCCCGGTAGCCTCCTCGGTTTCACGCAGCTTGTTCCGGCAAAACTCGATGAGCTCCTGCGCACGGGCAATTTTTCCCGCCATTACATCAATGCCGATTGATTCGCTTTGCAGGTCAGCCACTATCTGTTGCAATTCGGCGTATGCCGATTCGTATGTCATCGGTTCCTTGTCTTTTTTCATAGTTCAAACCAGACCTTGCTGCGATTTTCCGGTGAGCCGTTGTAGTTTACAAAAATCTCTTCACCCGGGGCAATGTCCCGCAGGGCGTAAATATCGATGGTATTGTTTTCAAAGTCCATTCCGTAGTCTGCATTGGGTTCGTAGGCATGGTTGTATAAAGAACCGTACCCCAGTGCAATGGCATACCATTCGCCATCGTCGCCCCAATCGAAATAATAGTCGTCGAGCATGGTTTGCCGCATGGCTGCCAGCTGTGCCTTAGGGAACAACAGCACCGGGCATATTTCGATAACGCCCTCAGCGGCAATGGGTTCGGCGGCAAATACGCCCATGCCATGCACGTCGGAAGGCGCAAAATAGATGGCTGCGTTTTGAAGACTCATGTTGCGAGGAATGATTGAGTGAGAAATTGAGCGCATTACCAGCCGCCGCCTGCGCCACCACCGCCAAATGAACCGCCACCAAAACCACCACCGCCAAATCCACCACCACCGCCGAAGCCGCCGCCGCCAAAGCCGCCGCCAAAGCCGCCGCCAAAGCCACCACCGCCCCACCAATCATCATTCCGGCGACGAGCCTTGCGCCGGCCGGCACTGGTATACACCGTCCCGCGACTTGCCGCACGGACAATAAAGAAAACGGCCAGAAAAATAATGGCGATAAAAACAAGCAAGACCACCAAAGCCACTTTCCTATTTGCTTTGCGCGGTTCGGCCTTGAATTCACCGGAAAGCGCGGAAATTATATCGTCCAGGCCTGCATTTATACCATCGAAATAGCGCTCTCCGCGGAAATACGGAATCATGGTATTCCGTATGATCCGTCCGGCGGTGATATCCGGCAGGGCGCCTTCCACGCCATAGCCCGTTGCAATAAAAACCCCGCGATCAGGCGCTTCGGTTTTGATAAGCACTACTACGCCGTTGTCTTTGCTTTTGCGGCCGATACCCCAGCGGTTTCCCAGCTCAAAAGCATAGGAGGAACGGTCGTAATCGCCCAAATCAGGCCGAATCATAACGACGATTTGCGTGGAGGTGGAATCCGAGTATGCCCGTAGTTTTTGTTCCAAAATACCTTTCTCCTGCGCCGACAACCAACCGGAATAATCGTGCACATAAACTGCGGGATCGGGTTTGGGCGGAAAAATTTCTTCGTCGGATTGTGCCAGGCTTGCCGGCAACCAGGCCATAAAAACAAAAAGCACCAACCCCATCCAGCGCAGCGATACATTGCCCGGCGCCTTGCGTCGACCGTTAACCATAAATAATCTCATCGGGAAGTTCATTTTCGTTATCGTGCGGATCTGCCGGGAAATGCTGTTGGAGTTGTGCACCAATCTGATTAATCACCAGGCAAACGCCATCGCAGGCCTGTTCTTTCAGTAAATAATCGCGCAACAACTGTTTTTCAGCATCCCAAAACTGAAAACCGACGCGCTCGTGGATTCCAGTATCGCCCCAGATAGCGAACAGGCGCGATTTTTCGGCGATGTAAATCAACACCCCGTTGCGTTGTTTGGTTTTGTGAATATCCAGCAGGTGAAACAATTCGGCGGCGCGTTCCACCGGATGATCCCGGTCGCAAAAATCTTCGATATAGAGGCGAATTTCACCACTGGTTATCCGTTCTGCCGAACGGATTTCAGCCAGGATACGGGCCTCTTCTTCTTTTGAAAAAAGCATTTGTCTGAGTTTGGGAAGGGTTGTGTGAAAATTCGGTGGGGCTAAGCAACCGGCGGCTCTGCACCGGATTATTCACACAACCCATTTATTTTTTAAAACTGCACTTTCGGCGCCTGATCAGCACCCGGAGAGGCTGAGAAGTAGCCTTTGGGGCTAAAGCCGAACATTCCGGCAAACAGGTTCGTCGGGAAGCGGCGCACATAGGCGTTGTAGTCGTTGACGGCAGTGTTGAAATTCCGGCGTTCCACAGAAATCCGGTTCTCGGTGCCTTCCAGTTGTTTTTGAAGGTCCAGGAAATTTTCGTTGGCTTTGAGGTTGGGATAATTTTCCACAGTAGCCAGCAAACGGCTGAGTGCACCACTGAGTGCCGACTGCGCTTGCTCGAACCGCTGGATGTTTTCCGGTGTCAATTGTTCGGCGGTGAAGGTCACTTTGGTGGCATTGGCGCGTGCCTCGACGACCGACTGCAGGGTCTGCTGTTCGAAATCGGCATAGCCTTTTACCGTGTTCACCAGGTTGGGAATGAGGTCGGCCCGCCGTTGGTATTGATTTTCCACCTGCGACCAGGCTTGTTTTACTTTTTCGTCTTTACCGACAGCGGTATTGTATGAACCGCACATATTGAAAACGAGCAACAGAAATACGCCAAGCAGAATAAGCGGCAGAAATTTTCGAATGTCCATCATAATGTTTTGAATGTGTAAATCTTGAAATGGTTGAACAAGGCGAAGTTAGTTTTTGGTTTTGAAAGCATTTGAACAGGTATCCTGTTTTTTCGGTTCAGCCTGGAGGGCGGGTGGCAGCGACAAAAGCGGCCAGAATTCCGGCCGCCACCGAGGCGTTCAGCGATTCGGCTGCGCTGCCTGGCGCCCTGGGGATGGTAAGCCGACGGGTGAGCAATATTTCTACATTCGGACGGATCCCGCCGCCTTCATTGCCGATTACCAAAAGTCCGTGTTTGGGCATATCGCAGGTAAAAATGTTATCCCCGTCGAGTACGGCGCCAGCCACCGGCAGATCAGGGTTGTTGCGCAACATTTCGGTTAATTCCACAGCGGGCAAAGGTATCCGGAGCACGGCGCCCATGCTCGCTTGTACGACTTTCGGACTAAATGCATCTACACAATCGGGCGAACAATAGACGGCCGGCATACCAAACCAATCGGCTACCCGAATGATGGTGCCCAGATTGCCCGGGTCGCGAATCCCATCGAGGTAAAAGGCTACCCCGGTTTCCAGGGTGGGCTGTGGCTGCTCCGGCATTTCGGCCACCGCCAATACCGGAGGCGGCGTTTGGAGGGCGGAGACTTTTTTCAGGTCGTTTTCCGTAACCGCGTTAAATAAGTGATAAAACGGCGCCAGCAAGGCTGCATTTTCGGAGGCCCAACGTTCCAGACCAAAAACCGAGACCACGGCAATCCGTTTTTGCACCAGGAGTTCGGCAACTAATTTGCTGCCTTC
Source organism: Lewinellaceae bacterium (assembly GCA_016716135.1). GTDB lineage: Bacteria > Bacteroidota > Bacteroidia > Chitinophagales > Saprospiraceae > M3007. Next base: position 158,707 of record JADJWX010000011.1, read on the forward strand.
CACTGTGAATTTTCGATACTTTTGCCGGTACTTTTTTACCTGGAGAGCGGTCAGAAATTTTTGCTGGCTGGCAGATAACATAAACAGGCGTTTAAAAACCCCGTACGGGTAATCCCCGCCCGGTTTTCAGATGATCAGCAGATTGTATGCGACTTTTTGAGCGGAAAAAAACTTTCATTAAACACGCCCGAACGAATTCCCTTTTCCCGGGTCTTTTTGTGTTTTGGTTGTTAGCGCTGTGGAGCTTTACCGCATGCAATGTTACGAAGCATCTGGACAAGGACAAAGACCCGCCCTTGCTGCAAAAAAACAGCCTGGAGATCAAAAGCACCAAATCCTTGCCGCTCGATGTGCGCACGGCACTTCAATACGAACTCAGCAGTTTGTACCGCCAAAAACCGAATGAACTCAGCCTTTTGGCATTTCGCACCCCCGCCCGCTTGTGGTTTTATTACAAGTTTCGCGACAAACCCTCCAAATCAGCAAAGTGGGTCATGAAAAAAATAGCGGAGCCACCGGCATTCTTTGACGAATCGCTGTCGATCCGCACGGCCAATAATTTGAAAAACTTCATGGCGCAACGCGGCTATTTTGACGCGACGAGCACGTATTCCGTTGAGTTCCGCGACCGCCGTTTTTATTACGGCGATGATCTGTACTTCAACCCGGCGACGGATTCCCTCAGTTCGCATGCTAATGCGCAGGTCACTTACACGCTCCAACTTGGCCCGCAATACCTCATCGACACGGTGCAGTTCATTAGCCGCGACAGCAATGCCTTGAAAATCTTACGTGAAATAGCCGGAAAATCCACGCTGAAAAAAGGCGGCGTGCTCGACAGCCGGAGTTTTGAAGCCGAAAAACTGCGTATCACTACTGCCATGAAAAACCGGGGCTACGCCTATTTCATTCCGAATTTTGTGGAGTTCTTTGGCGACAGCACCGGGTCAAAGGCTAATGTAACAGTGGAAGTGTTACCACCGGGCGACTCCATGCTGCACCAGACCTACACGATTGGCAATGTGGCTGTGTTTTCAGACCTGGTGCCGGACCTGAGCTCCATCCGGCGGGATACCACGATCAATGGCGTGTATTATGCCACTTCTGAAACCCGCTTTGAGGTACGCCCGTCGCGCATGGCCAAAGCCATTGCCATCCGCCCCGGCACTTTGTACAAACAGGCCGACTTTGATCAAACGGCGCATGACCTCAATGCCCTCGGTATTTTTCGGTTTGTAACCATCCGGCCATTGCAGGATTCGATTAACCCGGACATCATCAATGTTTCCATTTCGTTTTCCCTGAACAAGCGCCTGTCCATCGGCGGCGACCTCGACCTGAACTCTTCCACAAATTCCGGCAGTACGGTAAGTGGCCGTTTGCTCGGCATTTCCGCGAGCGCTTCCGCCGTGAATCGCAACCTGCTGCGCGGCGCCGAAAACATCCGGACCGACCTGGCCTACAGCCTGGAATTTGACCTGAGCCGGAACCGGAGCAGCCTGATTTTTTCGCAGGAATTCAAATTTCAGAATGAGCTGACCTTTCCGCGCTATTTTGACTATTTCGGGCTTTGGCGACGCCTGCACCGCTGGAAACTGCTTAAAAACAGCTTTTACGAACGCTTGCAAAACGACGGCAGGGTACGCATCGGGCTGAATTATAATTACCTGGACCTGCGCGGTTTTTATGATTACAACCTCTTCAACGCCACGTTTGGGTATACCGTTCGCTCCAACACGACCGAACACCAGTACAATTTCGACAACATCGGGATCGACATTTTGCGCCCCCAACTCCGCCCGCGTTTCGACTCTATTTTTGGTGAAAACGAGTTTCTCAAACTGAGTTTCGGCAACCAGCTTTTCACCGGCTTTTTCCTGCGGTCGTTCACCTATACCTACGCCAGCCGGGCCAACCGCTTCGGCGAACGCTGGTTTTTCCGGCTGAACACCGATTTTTCCGGCTTTGAAGAATTCGCCCTCAACCGGCTCTGGGCCATTCCTTTTGGTGAACAGCGCTGGACAATCTCCGATCTCACCTTTTCCCAGTACATCCGCTTGGACGTGAACGGCAGCTACACCCGCGACTTTACCAGCGACCTCACGGGCATCGTCCGTCTGGGGGCGGGCATCGCCACGCCGTATGGCGATACCCGGGAGGTGCCTTACGTGAAACAGTTTTTTGTCGGCGGCCCCTCCAGCATTCGGGCCTGGCGAATCCGCGAGTTGGGGCCGGGGGGCTACATTGAGGTAGACCCCGATACCGGTAATCCGGTGCAACCGGAACAACCCTTCTTTCAGGCCGCTGATTTTCGTTTTGAGTTCAATGGGGAGTTCCGTTTTCCGCTTTTTTGGTGGGTCAAAGGCGCTGTTTTTGTCGATGGCGGCAACGTCTGGACCCTGCGGTCCGATCCGCAACGACCCGGCGCCCAGCTGAGCTGGAATTCGTATAAAAATATTGCCATCGGCACAGGCTTCGGTTTGCGGTTTGATTTTGATTATTTTGTGTTTCGGTTTGATTGGGGCCTGAAAGTGCGCAGGCCTTACCGCACACCTACGACCGGCCATTGGGTGGATTGGACCGGGGCATCCTGGAAAGATATCAGCAACTTCAACCTGGCCGTGGGCTATCCGTTTTAACCTTTGGGATTTTAGAAATTAAAAAAATTAATGGCCAACTTACTTGATTCCGTAAAAGAATACCTGCACCCCGGTTTTATTGCCGAAGCATCCGAACAACTGGGTGAGGGCGAAGAACCAATTTCCAAAGCGTTGTTTGCCTGGTGCGCCACCATTTTGGCGGGCTTGCTCAACTGGGTGGGACACGAAAAAGCCATGGGTCAAATTTTTGACGGCCTGGACCACTTCCCCCCCAATTTGACGGACAATGCCAAAGCCCTGTTGCGCAGTGGTAACCTGGCTGAAAATGATCCCAAGGATGTTTCGGGAAAACTGTTGGGCCAGCTGTTTGGCCCGAAAACTGAAAACCTGATTGCGGGTGTTGCTACCTTTTCAGGCACCAGCCCTGCCCATGCATCGTACCTACTGGGTGTGGCCGGGCCGGTCATCCTGAGCATTTTAGGCCAACGCGTGCAGGCCGGCAACCTGAGCCATTCCGGTTTGTCCAACCTTTTGCTCCGAAACCGGGAAGGCATACTCTCGGCGCTTCCGGGCGGCCTCGCCGCTATTTTGCAATTGCGCGAAATGGACCCGGCACAGGCAGAGCCCGCCGTTGAGGAAGCCACGGGCTTGAGCTGGGTGCTGCCCCTGTTGTTGCTTTTGGCCTTGGGCGGTGCTATCCTTTTTTACCTCCGGTATTCCGGCCATTGATCTTTACAAATCGTCAACTATGTATAAAAATGTAAAACCAGCCCTGGAACAGGAACTGCAGGGCATCCGCGACGCGGGTCTGTACAAAGAAGAACGGATCATCACCTCCAGGCAAGGCCCGGTGATCGACACCACTGCGCAGCCGCAGGTGCTCAATTTTTGCGCCAACAACTACCTCGGGCTCAGCAGTCATCCGGCCGTAATTGAAGCGGCCATTGAGGCCGTAAAAAGCCACGGCTTCGGCCTTTCCTCCGTGCGTTTCATTTGTGGCACGCAGGATATTCATAAAGAACTGGAATCCCGGATCGCCGATTTTCTGGGCCAGGAAGACGCCATTTTGTATGCCGCTGCTTTCGACGCCAACGGGGGTCTGTTCGAGCCGCTGCTTGGCCCTGAAGATGCCATCATTAGCGACGAGCTCAACCACGCCTCAATTATTGACGGCATTCGCTTGTGCAAAGCGCAGCGTTTCCGGTACAAACACAACGACATGAACGCCCTGGAGGATTGTCTGAAAGAGGCTGCCGGAGCGGGCCGCCGGATGATCTTCACCGACGGGGCTTTCTCCATGGATGGCACCATCGCGCAGTTGGATAAAATTTGTGATCTGGCGGATAAATATGATGCCATGGTGGGTATTGATGAATGCCATGCCACCGGTTTTCTGGGAAAAACCGGTCGTGGCACCCACGAATACCGGCATGTGATGGATCGCATCGACATCATCACCGGCACGCTCGGCAAAGCCCTGGGAGGCGCATCCGGCGGCTTTACGGCAGCCCGAAAAGAAATTGTTGAACTGCTCCGCCAACGCTCACGCCCGTACCTGTTTTCGAATACTGTGGCGCCGGCCATTGTCGGCGCTTCCATCAAGGTTATGGATTTGCTGAGCGGCAGCACGGCGCTGCGCGACAAACTGGAACACAACACGCAGTGGTTCCGCAAAGCCATGACGGAAGCCGGTTTCGACATTATCCCGGGCGACCACCCGATTGTCCCGATTATGCTGTACGATGCGCCGTTGGCGCAACAGTTTGCCAAAAAACTACTCGACGAGGGCATTTACGTGATCGGCTTTTTCTTTCCGGTGGTCCCGAAAGGCAAAGCCCGCATCCGGGTCCAATTGTCGGCAGCGCATGAGCCCGGGCACCTGGAAAAGGCAGTGGCGGCGTTTACCAAGGTGGGGAAATCGCTCGGGGTTATTTGAGGCATTGGGGTCATTGGGGTAGTTTACTTTTCGTATGTTGCTGAAATGCATTCAGCACCCGATTTTTGCCGTTTATCCAATCTGATTCTTGCGCATGCCACTTAGCCGGTTACTGCTTGTCGTTCTTGTGCTGGCAGTGAGGGGGTGACTCGAGTCACCCCCTCACTTGGGCCCCTCTCCGCCAAACGGAACAGGAGCCAATGACTTTAATAACCACTAATGACAAATCAACCGTTCCAATCTATGACACTACCATTGCGCTGCATCATCGTTGAAGACGAGCCCCTGGCTGCGGAAATTCTCGCGGAATATATTGAAATGACGCCTTTTCTGACATTGACACACACCTGCGCCGATGCCATCAAGGCGCTGGATGTGGTGCATACCCACCCGGTGGACGTTATTTTTCTGGACATCAACCTGCCCAAATTGAACGGGCTTGAATTTATTAAAACCCTGCGCCAGCCCCCCCGGGTGATTGTGACGTCTGCCTACCACGAATTTGCAGTGGAAGGATTTGACCTTCAGGTCACCGACTACCTGCTGAAGCCCATCGAGTTCAGCAGGTTTACCAAAGCGGCAAATAAATTATTGCAGCCGCAGCGGCTTTCCGATCTGCCGGACCAAAGTGGAAACAAACCCGCAGGCGCTGCGCGGCCCTATTATTTTTTCACGGTAAGCAAACGCTCGGTAAAAATTTACCTGGATGAGATCCTGTTCATCGAAAGCTTGAAAGATTCCGTGTCCATTCACACGCCCGATAAATCCTACCACACCCATTACCAACTGGGCGAGCTGGAGGAACTCATGCGTTCGGACAATTTCCTGCGCATCCACCGCTCATTTTTGGTGGCTATGGATAAAATTGAATCGTTTTCCGCCGCCGAGGTGGAAATTGCCGGACGCACCATTCCGATCGGACGGAGTCATAAAGAGTATGTGATGGAGAAGTTGGGGCGGTGAGGAGGGAGGAATGCCTGGAATCAACTTTTTATGGTATCCACCACTTTTTGCATCCCGGACTCAAATCTACCCTCTCCAATGTCTTGATTTAAAACACCTTGAAAATGCTCAATGATTTTGGGTAAATTTTGGTGTTGTTCCTCCAGCCTGTCCCGTTGGGTTTGGAATTGTTTGTATCCAAATTTTCGATCCTTGGCCTTTTCAATTTTCTTGTCCAGGTCTGCAATTTTATTTTCAATCTCATCCATCACCTCAAAAAAGAAATCATCGTCAAAAACCGCATTATCAATAGAAACAGGAATGAATTTTTGGTTAGTTAGCAATTGGCTGTAAAGCGCCAAATCACTTTCCAAGCCAACCCACCCCGATCGTAGGCTGTTTTTTGAAACCAAAGAAAGTACGGTGTTGTTTTCCCTGATCTGGTTCAAAATAAAATCCTTGATTTTTTCGCCTACCTTCATATTCACGACATCAATGACCGGATCCAATCCACCATTTTTAAGAAAGGCATAAATCCGGTCCGCATACTCCCGGTCATTGTGGTTATAAGAAATAAAAACTTTTTGCAGGTTATTGCCGACCTGAGGCGACTGAGGATTTGCCAAGTTATTTCCACCACCACCTGCCGCCTGTCCCCCACCACTCGTTTTCCCCACCGACTTCGCCAACTCCAACGCCGCATAATTAATCTGCGCCTGCGTGCGCTGCCACTCGCTAAATTCGATCAGACCCATGTTGTACTGCTTTTTCCCGGCATTATAGCGGGCTTGCAGGAGCAGGGCATCGCTGGATTGTTGCGCCAGCAGGGCCAGCGCTTCTTCGGTATTTCCCTCGGCAATTAATTGTTGGATTTGTTCTATCATTGGAAACTAGGCGTTTATATAGTTGAAAACACAACGGCCAAAGGTAGCAATTGCCGTTTATTTTTTTCAAAAACCAAAACTGCGCCAATACCTACTGCCGGACAATTTCCTGCACCCAAACTTTTGACGGGCTCTTGATCCGTAAAAAATACATTCCGGGCGGATATTTGCCCAAATCCAGGGCCGTCTGCCAATTGTCGGCAGGCACCCGCTCCAGGGGGCGCCGGAGCAGCTGTCGCCCTTGCGCGTCGGTGAGTTCAAGTTCGACGGTCTCGCCGCCAAAACCGCGCAATTCCACGTTCAGGGCGCCGGAAGTCGGATTCGGATAGGTACTGAGTGCCCGAAAGGATTGTTCTTCTTCCGTATGCACAATACCCTCGATCACAAAATCGTACTGCACACCCGCGCCAAAATCCGGGTTGAAAATCTTCACCGGCACCGAAATCGAATTTATTCGCCGGCTCAGACGCAGGTAACCGGTACCGTTATTCGGATAGAACCAAAAGGAAAGCCCGTCGTTACCGGAATCAAAAAACTCCAGGGTGTAGCAACCGGGCGGAAAATCCAGATCGTCTTCAAAAGTGGTATTGCTCAGCATATTGGTGCGCTGCAACAAGATCGCTCCGGAAGCATTTTTTATGCGATAACTGTTCTGGCCGGCATTGTTGTTGGTGCGGACCGTCAGCAGGTAGTCCTGATCATTGGCATAAACATCGGCTCGCTTAAAACCGGCTTTTGCCCGATCGTTTGCCGGATTTTCATCTGCCGAGCCGTTTACTTTTTTGATTTGTGCCTCAAAAATATTGTCGGGCAAACCGGTATTCCAGAAAGTCAGATCGGTCAGCGGCAGGGAAATTTCCTCCATGGCGTCGGGCAAAATTGTGCCCGACCAGTTGTAGGTTTTTACCGTCGGGTTTCCATGCACAAAATAGTCAATTTCCAGGCTGGAAATTGTCGTTTCGCCGGTGTTGCGCACCAGGATCATCGGACTGTTGCATGCCGGATTGATGCGTTCAAATTCGACATCCTCACCATTCGGCCGCGCTACCCGTTCCAGTGCAGCATCGCGGCTGAAATTATATGGGCCGTAGGTAACCAACTGGTTGGACACCAAATAGTTGGCCTCCGTCATAAACGCGCCGTTCACCCCATAGTCGATTTCCACCTGCCCGCCTGGTGTGACCTGGCTGGTTATATCAAATTCGTGGACATCCGTTGCGGCGCCGGGGCACCAGCCCGCCCGGTCGAAAATCCAGGTGCCGCCTTGTGGGTAGATGGGGTTGTCGGCACATTCTTTCCAAACCTGGTAGGTAAAATCCTGGTTGCCTCCATTTAAGTTCAGGTAGTGGGTGCGAGGTTGAAATTCGCCATTTTGGCCATGCCCGGTGATGGCCGAGCGCAATTTGAAATGGCGGCCTTCCGGCGACAAGCCGACCAAACGCGGTTCAAAATGCCGGTTGTTCTGGATTTCCGCGTAATTCCCCCTTCGGAAAGGCCAAATATTTTGAATGTTCTGCACTTCCCGTGGCGGCGTACCTTTTATGTAAATAAATTCAATATCGAGTTCTTCCTGATTTTGACCACCCAGTTCAATCGACATGCGTTTTTGTCCTTTTAAAATCGGGGCATAATCCGTCACGTCAAACGTGAATGTTTTTCCGGCAACACCCAAATCCAGGCCGTTTCCGTAGGGTGTTACCAGCGACAGAATTTCGTATTTCGCCGCTTGTTGCACAAAATAGATCAGGTCGGTAATTTCCAACGCATCCTCCGGGTCGATCCAGAACGAGTCGAGCACCGTGCCTGTTTCAGAAAAAATATAAGCATAACCTGCGCGGTTGTATGCCAGGGTGTCCTTGGCGAATACCGTAGAACCATCGACAGCATAAGCGACCACCGTGGTTGGTGTGCCGGGAATAGTGTCTATAATTTCAACTGGCGTATCCGTCAAACTCGCATTCCCCTGGACAAAAGCGACGTTCGGGCGCAGGTCGGAAGCGAGGAAGTTGTGAAAATGATCTTTCCCACGGGTCGTTTCCCAAACCGGCATTAGTACCGGTGCATCCGCCGTGTTGGAAACCGCATCGGTGAGCCGGTCGCCCGCGCCTTCATTCATGGGATAGTAAGCCAGCAGGTTGGCATAATCCGGATGATCCGGGGTGATCGGTTTGTGCATCCAGGCCTGAATGGCTGTGGCATCCAGGGCCTTGTTCCAAACGGAAAACTCGTCGATGCTGCCGAGAAAAGCCGAGGTGCCGCTGTTATTCGCCGCCAGGGTAAAGGCCTGCACGTCGATCGGTCGGGTCAGGCCGGTTCCGGAGTGCCAGAGGGCGCCGTTGAGGTAAATTTTCATCTCGCCGGTTGTGGCATTTTTGGTAAAAGCCCAGTGGTTCCAGCGGCCGGCAAATTCACTTGGATCGGCTGTTTTGTTGATCCGGTCGTAACTGCCGCCCGTGCCCCCGCAGTCCCAGTACACCTGGCCATTGCCCCAGGGGAGATGTACGTTCATCTGGCGGTTGCCGCCGGCGTCCAGCCCTTCAAGCAATGTGGTGTTGGCAGGCAGCAGGTGGGGCAGCCCCCTGACACAAAGCGCGATGGTGATTTCGGTGTTTACCGTTGAAAAATGTGCGGCCGGAATGCCGATAGCACCGCCGCCTTCGAAATACAGCGCGCGGTTGGCGCCGGCGCTCAGGATCGCCTTGCCTGCGCCGCTGTCGGTTGCGCGCAGGGCCGGCGTTTGCGGAACCGTTTCATCTGTAAAACTGATTTCGAGCAACAGGTTCGAGGCCCCGTCCCAGGAGAAGGGCTGGTAAAAATTTAAACGCTGTGCGGCGCCGGACTGGAGGTCGGTATTTTTAAAATACACTTCCGTAAACCCGTCAAGTTCTGGGCTGTCGGGGTTTAAGTCCGATTGGCCGGTGGTTTTGAGTCTCATGCGCAAAAAACCGATCATGCCCGACTGCGCGGGTGTCAGTTCAAGGGCGCGGATCGGGCCTGCCGACAAGCCGGCCGCCTGTAGTTCGGCGGCTGTAAACAGAAATTGCGCCCGGGCCGTTGGTTGCTGGGCAGCGGCCAGGGTCAATTCAGCCGTGCCAGAGCCGACAGAGCTGGCGGCCGGATTGTTTGGACTCAAAGTCGATTGGTGCTGCCGGTATTGCACCAGGTTGAAAATCGGTTGCGTGGTAAACAGCATGACCGATTCCGAAAAATTGGAAATCCGGTGTGAAGGGTGCAGTGTTTTTGACGAATCAATCCGCGAAGAATCGGTAATGAACGTATTGCAGGAGTAATCCCACTCCCGGCAACCCACATTTCCGCTACCAACTGCGGCGTCGTGGCAGCGCATGTTGTATTTCATCCAGATTTTCCGGTACTGCTCGCCGGGATTGTCGGGGAATTGAAAAAGTGCAGACCGGCTTGGGTTCTCCCAGGTGAATGTTTGGACCCGGATGGTGTCTTGCGCCCGGAGACCGGGGCAAAACAGGAGGATGAACAACATAAAAACCGGAAACAGGCGGCAGTACATACGCATGGAAAGGAGTATTTGATTCAAAAAAAAGAGATGCCCAAAGGTAGAAAAAGCCTGTTGCCCGGCGAACAGATGAAAAGCGAAGTGCTTGCCGGATTTTTTCAATCGGGTTTGTTTTTTTTAAAATCTTGGTGATACCTTTGCAGCCCTTAAAAATCCAATGCCGCCGAAGCCTGAATTTTTTAAAAGGCGGGGCATAAAAATCGGGCCATAGCTCAGTTGGTTAGAGCGCCACGTTGACATCGTGGAGGTCACAGGTTCGAATCCCGTTGGTCCGACCCGATTTTTTCCGGAGCATAGCTCAGCTGGTTTAGAGCGTGCGCCTCACACGCGCAAGGTCACTGGTTCGAATCCAGTTGTTCCGACCGGATTTTCGGGATGTAGCTCAGTCCGGTAGAGTACTCGTCTGGGGGGCGAGTGGTCGCAGGTTCAAATCCTGTCATCCCGACTTTGATTTTAAGGAGTTATGCGGTTGCATGGCTCCTTTTTATTTGCGCAAGATTCTCAAGTCTTCCAATTTTCGTCTTCAATAAATTTGCAGGTATCGGCTTGAATATTTTATAAACTTCTGGGTGACATTTTCTGCATCGCCTTTCTTCCACAAAACAAGGTGTCTTTTTGCCAAGTTCAGTAGATTTTAAAATTTCAAGTATCCAATTATTTTCTTTATATCCTTTGCATTGAATAATTCTGGTAATACTCAAGGATACCATATACACCATGAGCAAATTCTTGTTGTGCATAATACCCCTTTTCGATTCTATGTGCTTGGTTGAATAAATACGGTTTTACGTGATTTTGGATAAACTGCAATACTGTAATGCCATTCCTGCAACTCGTTACTTCAAGTAATGGAATAGTAATGCAGCAAGTCGCACTTTCATTTATATGCCAGTCGGCAATTGGGGGAATTTTGCCGCCAACCTCTTTGAGTTCAGGAAAACAGTATGGGAAAGCTCTATTGAATTTTATTTCGATTTGAAAACTATTCCATTCCTTGCCTTCATCATCAATTACCCGAAAAGTACCACTTAAAAATTCGATCCCATCTCGAACTGAAACTTTCAGTTCGGGAAATACTTTCGCAGCTTCGGCAATTTGTTGCCTAAAAAGGGTATAATTATCCATTGCGCCTTGTTACAATGACCAGGGACGAGACGCACTGGCGGTAGAGATAAATGATGCAGAAAGTTTTTCTTCCTCATCTTCATCTTTAGCTAAACCACAAGGGAACCTATCCCCAAAATACTTCTGCCAAAGTTCACAAGATTTCTTTTGATTAGGCTCTTTTAAAGCAGCAGTCGCAGAGTCAATGAATTTCTGTAAGCAATCCATAAAATAGTCTTTATGGCCATAACCTGCTAAAAGGTTTTCATTTGTAGGAACTGTCGGGCGGTAACAAGAAAAGGAAGCGTCTAATTTTGCTTTAATCAGGATAAGCGTCTCCTTCAATGCAATATCATCTCTATCGTTTGAGTGGTAATGATTAGCAGCAAGGATGGTAAGAATAAATCCAGTGACCATCGGCTTGTCTGTCCTTTGGGTTTCCCTGTAATTGCTCCATGCTTTCAAATACCTAACAATTCTTCTTAGTTGGGGCTTGTCTTTAACCTTTCCCTCAAACCAGTCCTGAAAGGATTTGGGGTCACTTTCAATCCACCCTTTAGCCTTGTGAGCCAATTCAGGGGTTTTGCCCTCTTCTTTGAAGTAGATTGGCATGTCAATATGATGCCCATCAGCATATTCAGTTCTGACACAAGTATTTTTATCCATTAACCCAGTTTGAGTATGGCCTTCAATTGCATCTACAATCCAGGTATGATAAGTTTGGACACTCTTCCTGTCTTTAATGTCCCCGATGAAATAAACACCATCATCCATATCATAATAAAGCAATGTCTTTTTTACTCCATCTTCTTCAACTTCAACTGGAATAGGTTCGACAATGGTATCTAAGGCAAAAGAGCCTTGCTTAGAAAACTTGGGTTTTATTTCATCCTTCTTTTCCTCATCGAAGTATTTTCGGATTTTATCACGCAGGCTTTTACGTGATTTTTTCAGACTCTTTCTTTTAGAGTCTTTAAGCCTAATTGTCGAGTTGAACTCTGTAAAAAGGTTGTGACAATTTGCCATGTGATTATAATATTTAAAGTTTGTAAGATTTTGGAGTTGTGAAAAACAATCTGACCTTTTCATTCTGCCTGAATTCAAGACCTATATCGTTGCCTTTGCCACTCAAAAGGTCTAAAGAATTAGGACAGGCATTATCCAGGTCAACTAAGGGGAGTTGTTCTTTGGAAACAACTGCACTCGGAACTCTCACATACTCAATGGGTACATGGTTCAATTCCGAAATTGTCTTCATAAAGTATTCTGTAAACTCGCTTTGTCCATTCATGGGTAAGTCAAACAAGTCAGACCTCCAACCAATAAACGAACGATTGCGTTTCCATCCGGTAGGTTTACCTTTCGATGCGCTCAAACTACTAATCGAGAGAATTTGAATTGAATCGTATTCCTTCCCTTCCCCAACGAAGTATTTCAATGCCTCAATAAGTCCAACCAGGGTCGGGTTATTTGCCCAAACCCCACCATCTACAAACTGCTTATTGTCGTGATTAGCTATTTGATGGATGGGAAAATAAGTAGGTGCAGCACAGGTAGCCAAAGCCACATCTACATATGACGTTTTATTGTCACGTCTAAGAATAGTGTGGTCGTATTTGAAAATATAAGGCCTTGCTTCGGTAATGCAGTAGCCTGGGTATCCAAAGTAGGTTGTTTGACTCTCCTATTGTTTTCTCCTGAAAAAGTTCTGTTAGTACCGTCTTCAGATAATCGTTCTTATATTTCCCATGCCAAAATGTCTGACCAAAAAAGTATTTCCCTTTGAAAAGTTTTGTTTCTAAATACTCAAGCCACTTGAACCATTTGGAGCGATTCGGAAAGATTTTTCCGCCATGCTCTTTGTAAAACTCACAAATCTCATTGGCGGGCATTTTTTGAGAAACGGCCAATGCAATCAAGCCTCCGGTGGAAGTACCGCAGATAAGGTCGAAATGGTCAGAGGTCAAACACTTGAACTCATCCTCAAAATTTGCTAAAACGTTTGAAGAGTAGAGTCCTTTTATACCGCCTCCATCAATCGAAAGAATCTTAAATGGCTTTTCTTTTCTCATAGTCAAAGGGCAAAAACAAATTGTATCAAAAATAGGCCCACATAAGTTTGCATGCCAAATTGACAGTGCCTCAGCAAGATTTGGCAGATATGGCGTTTTTTGTGTACCAGCCACATCATAAAATGGCAGAAAAGCAGGAATTCGTAACTTTTATTTTGGAAACTGTTTAACTTTTAGAGTTAAGATTCCGGCAAAATCCCGCTCCATGTTTTTGATCCATGTCTCAACCTAACAATAAAAACCCGCCCCAAAAAAATCCACCCACCCACCCTACCTTTGCCCCCTTTCCAAAATCAACACCATCATGCACAAAGCCACCAAACCAATGCGGCCAAAAACCTGCCCGGCCCCCTATTTCGCCTTCCTAGCCGGACTCCTCCTGCTCGCCACACCCGACTTCCTCGCCGCCCAATGCCCGCCCGACTTGTGGTTCGACTCGCAAGCAGAGGTGGATGCCTTTCCGGCCGCCTATCCGACCTGCAAAAACATGACCGGCCCGGTACTGATCGTCGGTACCGACATCGTCAACCTCGACTCCCTGCGCCAGCTGCGCACCATCGGCGGTAAACTCCAGATCGAATCCCCGAACCTCGCCGATATCAGCGGCCTCAGCGGCCTCACCCGTGTGGACGGCTTTTTGCACATCGGCGGCACGGCACTGACCAACCTGCATGGCCTGGAGAACCTGAAATCGACAGGCACCAGTTTTACCGTATCGAACAATCCAATGCTGCTGACAACCACCCAGTTCGATAGCTTGCAATACAGCGGCTTCAGCCTATCCGGTTCGCCCTTGTTGCAGGATTTTGGCACATTTCCCAGCCTGAAAACCGGCAAAGTCATCAATCTGAATAATCCCGTGCCGCTGATCAACCTCGAAGGGATTTTCCCTGTACTGGAAACGGCGGAATATTTTTTTCTTGAAAATATCGCTCAACTGGAAAGCCTCACCGGACTTCACAGCCTCAACCGCGTCGGAGCCATGAGTATCAAAAACACCGGGATTACCAACCTGACCGGGCTGGACAAACTCCGGAACATCAGCAATTACCTCTACTTGTTTGAAAATCCGGAACTGCTGAACCTCACCGGCATCACTGCACTCGACTCCGTAATTTCATTGCAAATCAACAGCAATCCTAAACTGACCGGAATCCAGGGCCTGGAAACCGCAAAACGTATAGGCCAACTGACCCTCAGCGAAAACGAAAGTCTGGTAACACTGGCCGACAGCGCGCTGATCCCCGACGTGATCATTGGCCTGATAATCGAGCATAATCCAGCGCTGACCTCCCTGCGCGGCCTCGAAAAACTCCGCACGCAAAACGGAGGCATCACGATCGAGGACAACGAGGCGCTGCTGACGCTGGAAGGGCTGACCAGCGTGCAACACCCGTACACGGTTTCCATCTCCGGCAATCCGCAACTCCGCGACCTCGCCGGGCTTCCGAACCTGGAAACCGTGACCACCCTGACCCTGGAGAACAACGATGCCCTCACCGACCTCAGCGGCCTGACGAGCCTGCGTTTTGCCCGCCAGCTGCGCATCAACGACCACCTACGGCTCAAAAACCTGCACGGCCTCGAAAGCCTGGAAACTTTCCCGACTGGCGTTTTGTATGTTCTGCGAAACGATTCCCTCAGCAGCCTGGATGGCCTCGGCCCCATGCTCAGCACGCAATCCTTACTGATCAAAGACAATCCCCAACTTTCAGCCTGCTCCACGCTGCCCATCTGCAATGCGCTGGCACTCAACGCCTTTCCCACCATCGAAAACAATCAATCCGGCTGCAACTCCGCCGCAGAGATTTTAGCTACCTGCAATTTTTCCTTCAACAGCCTCGGCGGCCAGGTTTTCCTCGACCCGGAATGCGACGGCATTGCCGGAAGCCAGGACCGGTTCCTGCCGTACCAAATGCTCCGGACCACCGACGGACGCCCCTTTGCGTTTACGGATGCCACCGGCCGCTACCAGCGCTTTTTGACGGGTAACCAGGATTTTAATTTCCGGGCCGATGCGATTCCCGGCTTTTCACCCCAACCCGACAGCATATCCATTTCCACAAACGATACCTTGAAATTATTCAACGGCCAGGATTTTTCCCTTTGCCCCGACAGCCTGTTTCACAATTGGCGGGTAAGTATTTCACCGATCGGCCTGCCGCGGCCCGGCTTCGAAAACCGCTATGTGATCCAGTACCAAAATCGCAGTGCCCAACCCGGAAGTGCTACGATCATGCTGGACTTCCTCGACGATGTCAACTCGGATTTTCTGACAATTACCAGCGCAAACGGCG
Source organism: Lewinellaceae bacterium (assembly GCA_016716135.1). GTDB lineage: Bacteria > Bacteroidota > Bacteroidia > Chitinophagales > Saprospiraceae > M3007. The sequence goes on from JADJWX010000011.1 coordinate 174,074, forward strand.
GCACAAGCACCGGCACCAACCAACTCCAATGGAACCTCACCAACTTTCCGATTTTCAGCACCACAGCAAAATTCGAAGTGCGGGTAAAACTGGAACCCGCCACGCCGCTGGGCGCCCTGCTGCAACCGTGCGTGCGTATCCTGCCCGCGCAAAATGCCGATGACATCGATTGGTCGGACAATGAAATGACGCTCCCGCAAACGGTCGTCGGGAGCTACGATCCAAACGACAAATGGGTGGACCGCGAACAACTCGCACACCCGGTCGCCCAGGAAGGCGAATGGCTGCGCTACCTGGTCCGTTTTCAAAATACAGGTACCGCCGCCGCTGTAATCGTGGAACTGCGCGATACCCTGCCCGCCGAACTGGACTTCAGCACCTTCCAACCACTGACGGCGAGCCACCGGTACAAACTTTCCTTCCCGGAAGACGGCGTTTTAAACTGGCGTTTTGAAAACATCAACCTGCCCGACTCGGCGTCGAATGAGCCGCAAAGCCACGGATTTGTGCAATTCCGGGTCCGCACTTTTCCCGGCCTGAATGCCGGCGACTCCATCCGAAACCGCGCCGGCATTTATTTCGATTTCAACCCCGTGGTGCTGACGAACTACGCCCTGACCCGGGTGGTGGAACCCGTATCGACCCCGATCGTACACGCCCCTGCCCCACTGGCGCTGCGCATCCTGCCCAATCCTTTTTCCGACCGGTTCTGGGTGGAAATACCGGGCGTCGAAACGCCTGCCAACCAGGCGATGACACTGGAAATTACCGACCTCACCGGGCGCATGCTGCTGCGGCAAAACGTAACGGGCAACCGTTTCAGGCTGGAGCGCGACCGGTTGCCGGCCGGTTTGCTGCTGTTTTGGTTGCGGGATTCTTCCGGGGCGGTGCTGGCCTGTGGGCGCGGTGTGGCCAGGTAAAGGCTATGAAGCGCTACGCGTTGGTGCGTTTTGGGTGGAAATAGAATTATTCGACCTCTCCGAGGTCGTTTGATTACTTACCAATCAACCTGCTACAAATATTTGACCTCTCCGAGGTCAGGTGCCCGACTTCGGAGAAGTCGCATATTTGTAGAAACTGCATCCTTTCAGAATTTCCACGACCTCGGAGAGGTCGCACATGTAGATTTTTAGTAAATCTTATCCAAAGCTAGTTTTTCAAACCAATACGCCAACTTTTCCATAAATCAACCAAATCATGCGTTTTCAAAAAACACCCCAAGCGCTGTTACTCGCCCTTTGCGGCCTTTTTCTTTTTCAAAACCAAAACCACGCGCAGCTCAGCTGGCAGCGTATGCCCGGGCCTCCAGGCGGTTTTGGCGCCGTAACACCCGGAACAGGTGGCAAATGGCTGCTGCGCAGTTCCAGCATCGGGGTGCACGAAACAGCCGACGGCGGCCAAAACTGGCGGTGGAATGCCCTGCCCGGCAGCATCCACACGGAAGCAGCCTTGTATCTGGGTAATGCCGGCCGGCTGTGGTTTTTCAACCGGCAGCAAGTGCTCCAATCGTCCGACAACGGGCGGAACTGGGTGGAAATACGGCCCCATGATTCAGGATCGCAATGGATCGAAAATGATTTTTTCGCCACCATCGTTTTGGATACCGATACCATCCTGATCGGGGCAAACAGCACCGGCATTCTGCGCAGCACGGATCTGGGAAAAACGCTCGTCACCGTTTTCCCGCTCGCAGGCGGGCTGAATGCCCTGGCGCAAAATCCGCACAACGGCCACTTGTTTGCCTGGAAAACCAGCCCGGTAGCGGGCCAGATCAACAAAATTTACCGAAGCACCGATGACGGCCTCAGCTGGGCCGACTGGCAAAACGATCCGCTTACCACCGGGCGCACGATCAATCAAATGGTTTTCGCACCCAACGGGGCCGTGTTTCTGGCAACCGACCAAAAACTGCTGCGTTCGACCGACGACGGAGCCAGCTGGACCGAACTCAACTTCCGCGCCGGCGATATTGCTGTTACGCCGACCGGACGCCTGCTGGCCGAAGACAAGGACGGCCTGTTCACCTTCGTCACCCGCTATTCCGACGACAACGGCGACAGCTGGCAACCCGGCCCGGTCAACCTGCTGCGCAAATTTTCCGTGCTGCCCGACGGCACCATTTTCGCCGAATACGACTTCAACGGGATGTACCGCAGCAACGACAACGGCGACAGCTGGCAATTTTCAGCCTACGGCATGGCGCACCACGTCCGGCGCTTGGAACTTCATTTTTATCCGGACAACGCCCTGTTGGCCATCACCGAACAGGGCGTTTTTTACAGCGAAAACGGCGCAACCGACTGGCAGCAACGATTTTCTCCGATGAACCCGCAGGCTATTTCGGCCGATTTTTCGCCCGGCCTTAGCACCGCGGTGTTGCCCGATGGCACTGTTTTTTGTTTTTTCGAAGAAAAATTACAGCGCAGCACCGACCGGGGCGTCACGTGGTCGGATGTCACCCCAGCCGCATTCCAGCCCGGTAGTTATTTCAATAGTATCCGCCAGGTGGACGGCGTACTGTTTTTTCTTTTTGACAACGCCAATACCCTGCGTAGCGAAGACGGTGGCCAAAGCTGGCAGGATATCGGCGCCGTTCAACTCAACCAACCCGAAAAAAGTACCGACGGTACCTTTTGGGCCTTCAATTTTGGTCCCACGCTCCAAAAATCTACCGACCGCGGCCTCACCTGGAGCAATGTGACCACCCCGGCGCTTAGCGGCCCGGCACGCATTTTTTCCCACCCAAATGGAACACTGTTTTTGTTGGGCTATGGGAAAATACACCGCAGCACCAATGGCGGGGGTACCTGGAGTACGACCAATCAAACGTACATGACCAATGTCAATGCGGTTTTTGTCAACAGTGCCGGGCATTTGTTCGTCGTGGGCGAGCAAATTGGCAGCGATCTGTTCCTCCTGTCCGTCGATGAAGGCATTACCTGGCAATTCGTGAACGACCCCAACTCGTTTTGGGCCAGTGACTTCCTGTTTCATGCGCCGGACCAGCGCATTTGGTTTGCCAGCGGCGACGGCGTTTGGCGCAGCACGGAGCCGAGTACCGATTTTTTAACCATGGGCGGCACCTTGCGAAACGACCTGGACGACGATTGCCTGTCCGATTTTGTCGAACCGGCCCTGCCCGGTTTTATGGTGAAATCCGTGGACAATAACGGCCAATCGCGCTACGGTATGAGCAATGGCGACGGGTATTTCCAGGTTTTAACCCGGGCCGGCGACTACCAAGTGCAGGCGGTCGCCCCAAATGAACTCTGGACCGCTTGCAGCCTTGATGTGACGATTCCGGCCAGCCCCACTTCCGGCCTGATCGGCGGGAAAAACCTGGCGCTAAAACCGGCCGCGCTTTGTCCACGGCTGGAAGTGGACGTAGCGGCTCCGCTGCTACGCCGCTGCTTCGAAACCCGCATGGCGGTATCCTACCGAAACACAGGCACCCTGGCGGCCGCAAATGCCCGGGTGGAGCTGGTGCTCGATCCTTTGCTGGAACTGCTCGACGCGTCGTTCCCGGTCAGCGGGCAGTCGGGCGACACCCTGTTTTTTGACTTAGGAACAGTGAACGCCAACGAAAAAGGCACGTTTTTCCTGAACTTGAAGGTTTCCTGCGATGCTGCGCTCGGACAAATGCACTGCACCTCGGCCCGCATTTTCCCCGACACGATTTGCTCCGGCTGGCAGGGCGCGGTGCTGCGCACTTCCATGCAGTGTTTGGGCGATTCGGCTTTGCTTGAAATTCAAAACATTGGCGCAGCTGCCATGACCGGGCAGCAAAAATGGCAGGTTTGGCGGGGCATCTGGGCCAACTTCGACTCCTCGCTGGTTGCTGAGGGGAATTTCCTGCTTGCAGCGGGTGAAATTTTTACTAAAAAAATAGCCACCGGCCCTGCCGATATGTTGCTGTTTTTCAAAGTTCCGCAGGAAACGGGCTATCCCTTCGGATCGGGCTTTGCCCAAACGGTACTCCAGCATTGCGATGGCAGCGGGCAAACACCGTATAGTTTTGAATACCAGGTGTATGAACCCAGCCGCGCGCAGTTTTGCCTGCGCAACATCGGCTCCTTCGACCCGAATGATAAAGCGGGCTTCCCGGAGGGGATCGGTGCGGGCCACCACATCGAAAGAACGGAGCCGCTGGACTACCTGATCCGTTTTCAAAATACGGGGACCGACACGGCCTTTACCGTGGTCATTCGCGATACACTTTCGCCCTTGCTCGATATTGAAACCTTGCAATTGGGCGCAGCCAGCCATGCGGTTCAACTGAACGTACGCGGTGAAAACGAACTGGTTTTTACCTTCGAAAACATCCTGCTGCCCGACAGCAACATCAACGAGGCGGCCTCGCATGGTTTTGTGAAATATTCGATCCGCCAAACAGCGGACAACCCCGACGGCGCCGTGATCCGCAACCGGGCCGGCATTTATTTTGATTTCAACCTGCCGGTTCTGACCAATGAAACCTGGCATACGGTGGGGCTGCCGATTGTGTCGGGTGTATTTTCGGCAAACCAGGAAAAACTGCCGCAGCTCCGGGTTTCGCCCAACCCCTTTGTCGATTTGCTTTGGGTGGAAATACCTGAATCGTTTGAGTTCCCGAACAGGGTGCAGCGGCCGTTGACACTGGAGGTCAGCGATTTAACCGGGCGTTTTTTAGTGAAAAAAGAATTTGAAAACCAGCGAATTACGTTGGAACGCGGCTCAATGCCTGCCGGCTTGTTGTTGCTTAGTCTGCGGGATGCATCGGGCGTACTGCTGGCTGTTGGGCGGGCGGTGGCGCGGTGAGCGTGGTTTTTTCGGAAGTTGTCCCACCCTCGATTTTTTTTTTTACCGCAAAGGCGCGGAGATATCTTACTTGTCCTACGGCTTGTACGGTTTCACTTTATAAACCGGTAATAATCGAATCCAGATGTCTCCCCCGCCTTGCGGGGTCGACATGACACCTTGAAATGACAAGATTAGTTTCAATCAGATTTCTCGCTACGCTCGAAATTTCCCCTGCGCCCTGCCGCAATTTCGAGCGTAGCGAGAAATCCGGTAAGATTTAGTTTAAAATAAACGACTGTCATGTCGACCCCGCAAGGCGGGGGAGACATCTGGACTAACAACACATTATCGGGTATTTTTGAAACCGTAGAAGCCGTAGGACAAGTTTCTGCCCGGCCTGCCAATCAAATGATGACACTGCGCATGCCGGTTCTCATGTTAAAACGAAATGTGGTCGGAGGGGCTACTCGTAAAGCAATTAACTTCGCTCCCCCCAACATCGATTTACTGTTCGATTATGAAAAACACACTACTCCTGATCGTTGCCATTTTTCTGGCGATTCCCGAAGTTTCTGCCCAGCACTCCATCGCCCGCCGCTGGAACGAGCAACTCCTGAGCGCCATCAGTAAAGACCTGGCGCGGCCAACCGTCCATGCACGCAATTTATTCCATGTGTCTGTTGCCATGTACGACGCCTGGGCCGTGTACAACCCCAATGCCGACACCTATTTTCTGGGAAAAACTGTGCATGGCTTTACCTGCCCCTACCATCCCACTCCGCCACCGGCCGATGCCCGGGCAGCGCAGGAAAAGGCGATCAGTTATGCGGTTTACCGGGTCATGAAGCATCGCTTTGCTGAATCACCCGGAAAGGAGACAATCTTTGCCGAGATGGACGCCCTGATGGACTCGCTGGGATACAGCACGGCCATAACTTCCACCAATTACAAATGCGGCCCTGCAGAAATGGGTAATTACATTGCCCGGTATATGTTGGAATATGGCTTGCAAGATGGCTCAAACGAAGCAAATGGTTACGCCAACGAATATTACCAGCCGGCGAATCCTCCCATGCGCATGACCGAACCCGGCAACCCGAATATCGTTGATCTGAATCGTTGGCAACCCTTACAGTTTACCCAGTTCGTCGACCAGAGTGGCAATCCCCTGGGCAACATAGTCACCCCGTTTTTGAGCCCGGAATGGGGCAATGTCGCGCCATTTTCCCTGCAACCGAACGATGCTACGATCTATGCGCGCGATGGTCATGCTTATGTCGTGTATCACGACCCCGGTCCGCCGCCTTACCTGGATACGACCGCTGTCGGTGGTCTGTCGGAGGAATACAAATGGGGCCATGCGCTGGTGTCGGTCTGGAGCGCACTGCTTGACCCGGCAGACGGAGTATTCATTGACATTTCGCCTGCTGCAATGGGTAATAATTCGACTTACCCCACCGACATTCCCGGTCTCCGCGATTTTTATAACCTGGAAAACGGCGGCGACGACAGTCCAGGCCGCCCCCTCAATCCCAAAACTGGCTTGCCCTACACACCGCAGATCGTACCGCGCGGTGATTTCACCCGCGCTATCGCCGAATTTTGGGCCGACGGGCCCAGTTCGGTTACCCCGCCGGGGCACTGGTTTAAAATTTTAAACTACGTAAACGACCAACCCGGGCTGGTCAAAAAAGTGCGCGGCGAAGGACCGCTGTGCGACAACCTGGAATGGGACGTGAAGGCGTACTTTGCCCTGGGTGGCGCCATGCACGATGTGGCCATCACCGCCTGGGGGATCAAAGGCTGGTACGACAGCGCCAGGCCGGTTTCCGCCATTCGCGGCATGGCAGAATTTGGTCAGAGTACCGATCCGGATTTGCCCAACTTTCACCCGGGCGGACTGCCGCTCATACCCGGATACATAGAAACAATCAAAGCCGGCGACCCGCTCGAAGGCATTGACGGCCGGCATGTTGGCGAAATAAAACTGCGCGCCTGGAAAGGCCCCGCATACATTACCAACCCCCAAAACGATGTGGCCGGCGTCGGTTGGATACGCGCCGCCGAGTGGTGGCCCTACCAGCGCCCGACCTTTGTGTCGCCTCCTTTTGCCGGGTATATTTCCGGCCACTCGACGTACAGCCGGGCGGCAGCGGAATTGTTGACGGGGCTCACCGGCGATCCGTTCTTCCCCGGTGGCCTGGGTGAATATTTTTGCCCGCAAAATGAATTTCTGGTTTTTGAGGACGGCCCCAGTGTCGACATCCGCTTGCAATGGGCGACCTATCGCGACGCTTCGGATCAATGCAGCTTGTCGCGTATTTACGGCGGCATTCACCCGCCGGTGGACGACATTCCCGGCCGGCATATCGGGATAAAGATCGGGCAGGAAGCCCTGGCCTTTGCCGAGCAGTATTTTACCAAAATTACGCCGCCCTACGAGGCCTCGGAATTCCGGATTTTCCCGAATCCAACGACTTGTGTCGTGCAAATTGAAGATACGATCGAGGGAAGCCTGCCAGTACAAGTGCACCATATCGACGGCCGTCTGGCTATGACAACCGATCTGGAATTTGTAAACCACCAGGCCATTCTAAACCTGGATGCCCTGGCCCCGGGCGTTTACCTGGTAACCGGCCTGGATGTACAGGGCAACCGGCGTTTTCAGGAAAAAGTGGTGCGTTTGTAACCTTTCCAAAAAACGTTCTAGCGCTAGTCGCGCAAAAAAGGCCTGTGCGTACAGTTCCTTTTTGGCGAGATAGCCGTTCTGGTTACCAGCCCCAAATGCAAGTAAAAAAAAGCGGCAGTCCTGAAGGCAATATCTGCCATGAAGGACTGCCGCAATTTTTTCCGGCACGAAAAATTAGTCAACCAATTAATTTCCTACAGCAACCAATTTTTGGGTCACTACGCCGATTGATGTCGTTAATTCACACAGTAGCACACCGGTTCCGGCAAGCTCCTGAAGGTGCAGCGTTTCATTGCTGATCCCTGCCGGATAGGCCTTGTTAATCCGTAACAATTCCCGGCCGCTTATATCCAGCACACGCAATTGCGCGACACCGGCTTCAGGCAGGTTGAACGACACTGTAGTCTCATCCCGGAATGGGTTGGGCCACACCTGCATGCCCAAAACTGCGGCCGCCGGATCAGTGGTGCCGGTGGCGGCATCGAAGTGCAGTTCCACGGCCGTTTCGTCCAATGCGGCGGTATAGTTCAGGCCGGGCAGTACGTTGTCGTCAAGTTTCAGCACCTCGCTCAACTTCAAGCCACTTTGCAGCGGGGTGAAACGCAGACGGAAAACCGGCGTCGCTTCAGATACGGCAAGGCCGGTTGCCTGAGCCCAAACAGCCAGGATTTCACCTGCAGTTACATTGTACAGACCAAAATTATCCGCTGTGATTGGCAGCATTTCCGGCTGAATCTCAACAAATTGCAGCTGTGCCGGGTCGAAGTGCAGGCCAAACTGGAAGGCCGCCAGATCGTCCAGTTGATCCGCCCGGAAAACCACGTCAATGGTTTCACCTGATTTCAACACCTGGTCGGCAACGCGCAGCACCAACGGTTGACCGCTGCCAAAGTTGGCCGGGTTCGCATCGCCTGTGACATCGCCGATTTTCATGCCGATAAAATCCTGGTCAGTTTGCGGGCCGGAAATACCGGTGTAGGTTCGCTGTTCAGGGAAGCCCCAGGGCGGAACAGATAACACGTATGAACTCGGCACAAAACGCCAGGAGGTATTAAACAGGGCATTTGCTGCCGGATTACCCAGGAGCGACTGGACGATAAGCGAGGCGTCGAGGGTATTGATGGAATTGTTTTTATTCACATCGGCGCAAACCTGTTTGTAGGGATCCGTGATCACGTTGATGAAGGTCACGTGCTGTTGAATGGCTGTAGCATCGCCTGCCGTGACGCCGTTGAATTTATTGATATTTTTTACCGGCTTGAGTGTAAAATTGCCGCTGGTGAGCCCCGTCATGATCAAAAAACTGCCGGTAACGTCCGTTAAGTCGCTGCCCGCAACCGAGCCCGTGAGATTGACAGTAGCGTCTTTTACACCGCTTACGCCGTCGTCTTCCCAGATGATTTTGCCGCTGAAGTCAATTTCACAATCTTCAACCGTTACGTTCACCGTGCCGGTGTTTGTGCAGCCGGCCGGGTTGGTGGTTACCATGACACTGTACATCTGCGATCCCGGGGTTGTGGGAAAGGCAGTTGTTGATGGATTTCCACTGGGATTGGTAATGCCTTCACCCGACCAGGAAACCGTGCTGCTGGCGGCAGCCGAAATGGACAGGTCGAGCATCGCCCCCACGCAAACCGGATCGGGCGAAACCGTGATGTTAGCCGGAGGCTGGGCCAGGTAGATGAAACTTTCCTTCGAACAACTGCTCGTACATCCGTTGGCATCGGTAACTACGACCGAAACCGTGTAGGAATTAAGGAAATTTCCTGCCGTTACCGAAACCGAAGCATCGGTGGTGGAACCCGGTATCGAGCCGTCGCCTGAAATGCTCCAGCTGTAATCGCTCATGCCGCCGGGAGCGTTGTAAACGTTGTTTTCAGAATTACTGCAAACGAAATCTGAGCCGCTGACCGTGCAGGCAGGCGCCGTAAAGGTACCAACGGTAACCTGCATTGGAGCGCTCACGCAGCCATCTGCATCCTTGACCACAACGTCGTACATGCCGGCTGCCAGGCCGGTAAAGGTGGCGCCGGATTGGTAGTTGACCCCGTTGTCTTTTGAATACATGTACGGTCCGGTGCCGCCGGTCACGCCGGTCACGGCAATTTGCCCGTTGGAGGCGCCGGAACAAGTGTTCGTGGGTGTACCGGTGAATGTGATCGTTGGGCAGGGGCAGTGTAAACTGTTGCTGCCGGGCACCGACACGTTGTCAATCGAGATTGTTTCCGGGCTGGCATTTACATCCGCACACACCTGGATTTGCAGTGTACTGCCCATGATTCCGGTAACAGTGACTGTCGTGGAACCACTGATATTATTTGAACCCGCAGGATATTCAACTGTTGCGGTTTCGCCACCGGCAACGTTATCCACCGTTATGTAGGGGTTTCCATTGACGCTATATTGCACATTGATGTAGTCGAGGTCATCAAACCCAACCCAGGCCAGGTCGACTGAAAAAGCGATGCCCGTTCCCGGGGGATCGATGTCGATTACCGGGCTGGTCCAGCAAACTTCCTGATCCAGATCAATCCCGGTTAAAGCTCCGCCACTGGTCCTGAAATAATCCACATCGGCCCGGCCGAAAGGATCAGGCGGCCAGTTGCTCAGCGTCCAGTTTACACCGGCAAAGTCGTCTACAAAATTGGGTAAATAGCCCCTGTTGGCGATGGAAAATGTTTCCAAATAGGCCACGGGCGCAGCAACGCTCACGGTGGCGCTGGTGGAGGCCGTACAACCTGCGTTGTCGGTTACGGTGACAGTATAGGTTCCGGTTGACAGGCCGGCTTGATCTTGCGGGTCGGGTGATCCGGGCAGATTACTCCAGCTGTAGCTGTAGGGTGGCACGCCGTTGCTGACAGAAAGGTTTATTTCACCGTCGCTCACGCTGCTACACGTTGTGTTAAGCACCTGAGTGCCCAGCGACATGGCGGTGGCAACGGTAACCGACGTTGTAGTGGTTGCCGTACAACTGGCAGCATCGGTCACGGTGATCGTATACGTACCGGCATTGAGCGCAGTAATGGTGTACATCCCGCCAGAGCCGGCGATTTCGGTGCCGCCGGGGTTGCCACTGCTGGGGCCGCTCCAGGCGACGTTGTAGCCGGGCGTAGCGCCGGTTGCCGTCACGGTGATGGCGCCGTTGGCACTGTTGCAGGAGCCTGCCTGTGCAATGGATGTACCTAAGGTCGGGGCTATGCACCCTCCGGTTGACACACCGGAAATATTGACATTGTCCAGAGTAAGAAACTCCGTGTTGCCATTAACCCTTGCACACATACGGACCTTGAATGTGTTTCCGGCAGTCACTGCAATTGCTGCAAAATTGGTTGAGGCAGAGCTGGTAAATGGGCCTGTCCCGGAAGTATAGCTTACCGTGTAGGCCGGATCGCCGTTTCCTCCAAGCACATTGGGGTGCCGCACCCAGGCGCCACCATTTATTTGCTGATTCACATCGAATCCATCCCAGGAAATGTCCGCTGTAAATGAAATATTGCCCGTTGAGAGGACTGTCATCTGGGGGCTAACCCAGCAAACTTCTTCGTCGAGGTTGGTGGCTTCCAATACGCCACCAGCTGTTGTTTGGAAATAATCGGTTGCCCCACGGCCGGCGCCCCAAGCGGACAATGTCCAATCAACCCCGGTGAAGTCATTTACACTGTTGATAAGATAACCCCTGTTGGCAATAGAAAACGTTTCAGAATACTGTGCCTGCGCAACCGTTGCAAGGCAAAAAAGAAGAGCGAGTAACAGGTTTTTAATCATTTGGCTTGAATTGTGCCATGAGCAAGGACCCCTGCGCAGGAAAGCTCATGCTGGTTAGAAAAAAATCGGGAAGAGGGTGAGCCCGGGAAAACCTTTGCACCAAATTGGCCGGCGCCAAAGATCACATGCTATTTCTTGGATTAAAAAAAGCTTTTTTCAAAGGTATGACCCAATTGCCAGACAGAAAAACATTCAGGAATTTCAACCGCAAACAGTCCTTCCGAAGGCACTTTTTTAACATAGAAATAATACTGTGTTATTAATACCGGCGGGTATAATAGAGCACTGTTCCCACCGGAAGTCCGTTTGGCATGTTTGTTTCGGCCATAGTGAGGGTCATGTAGTTGTTGCCATTGAACGCAATGGCTAGCGTGGAGTAGTACTGCGTACCGGCGTACTGCTCCATATAATATCCCCGCTGCACCTGCCAGTTGACATAAACCGTATTGGCAAGTACTCCGTTCATGTACAGGTAGCCCACGCCGGTGCCGTTTGCGTTCAGGGTAACAATATTGTTGATGTTGGAATAGCCGTCGGAATAGCTTGCTTCCCACTGACCGATCAGGGCATTCCGGAACAGCTGGTCGGATACGGCGGTTTGGTCGACTTGTGGTTGGGTTAGCGGTTTCTGCTCCAAATCCGGAAGTTTAGCCCCGGAATCCTTTCCCTGCGGTTCTGATTTTGCCGGTTGGGTGTTGCTTTTTGGCGGTGCGGCATCCTCAGCCTGATCTCCGTCCCGTTCGGCGCGTTGCCGGTGTACTTCCTGGGCATTTTTCCAGCCACTGGCCATGGCCTCCGCGCGGGCGCGGGCCGGCGGGTGGGTGTTGCTTTCGCCGGAGGATTGGAGCAGTTCAATACCTGCCTGCGCTTCTTCGAGGGAGGCGCCAAGGTTGTAAAGCACACCTCCGGCAAATTTGTCTGCCTGGAGTTCCAGCACCTTGCGTTTTTTAGAATCAGATATGGTGAAATCGTCGTTGTTCAGGTGGTGCCCGATTTCATGCGCCAGCACGCAATAGGCGCCCCAACGGACCTTGCCGGTTTGTTTGAATTTTTCCAAAAACGTCGTGTTGTACAAAATGTACCGCTGGCGGCCCTCGGTGGTGGCCAGGGCATTTTTGCAATCGGCGGATTTAACCACAAAGTTTTTGGCCAGATTTACCGAGTTAAGGATTTCGCCCACAATGCGGTCGGCTTCTTTGGAAGCATCGAAGGTGTAAAAGTCTGTTTGTTCTTCCTCCCCGTCGAAAGAGCAGGAGTGCTCGACGGTGATTAGGGTTTGGCTACAGAGTGGCAGACTTAAACAACTGGCGAATAGTAAAACACGTAATTTCATGGAAGTTTTGATTGATTGTTTTTTTAACCGGAGGCAGGGACTTCCGGGTGTTTTGGGTGAAATACTCGTCCTACGACTTAAAGTCGTAGGACGAGTAGAAGTCGTAGGACGAGTACGCAAACAAAGCTCACATTTTTTCAATGATGGACAACAGCGCCAGCGCAATGCGGTTAAACTCCCGCTGGGCCGCCTTGGGATCAGATACACCCAGACCCAGTTGCCGGCGGTTTTCGGTGTACTGGTTTTGAAGCAAGGCCAGGTCATTTAAAACTGCTGGTTTTTTTCCGGCGAAAAACTGGTTCAGTGCGGAAAACAAGTCCGGAAATTTGGCCAGCACGAAGAGTTCCAGTGCTTCGGCGCGCGGCAGGTTTTTAATATCCTTTGCTTTGACAAGCGCTTTCGCAGCATGTTCACCCACGATTTTTTCATTGGGCACAAACGTCGTCTCCCGACGCAAAAACAACAGGCCGAACACACCCAACAGTACCAGTTGGAACGCCGCCGGACGGTAGCCCGCCTGCCGGAAGTAATCGATCAGCGACTGAGATTCCGGGCGGGCACGCATGCCCAAGGCCGTGAGCAATACCCAAAGCAGGTAGACCGCCGTGATGACCAAAATAATGCGGAACACGGGTTTCCAAATGTGCTTACCGGGGTTGAGATTCAGGATTGCCGCCAGCAAAAGGAAGCCAAATCCGGGCAACAAATTAAGTACAGCCCAAATCCAGGGCGTTCCCCCGGCGCCGACAAAAACGCCGTTGAGTTCCTGAATAGTGAGCAATATCAGGGTGGGCGCCGACAAGATCAGCCAGGTCCAGAGCAATTTTTTACGGATTTCAGAGAGCAGGAGCAGCATTAGCTATGGTTTTAACCAGTGTTCGAGACCGCTTTTTTTCAAGTGCTCGCCGGCTTGCAAATGACAGGGGCAGTTTTGCTTGGGGTGTTGGTTTGCCTCGGGCACTTCGAATTCGTACACCAGCATTTCCACGGTATGGTCGGGGGTGTAGGGGGCATTGGCTACCGATTTTGGCAGGCGATTGACGGCCTGGCTGAACCAGTCTTTAGCCACTTCTTTTTCAATTCGTTTTCCTTTGGCATTAAAATTTTGGTTGGTCACTAAAAAAACAAACACCCGGAGATGGGCTTTCCGCGGAAATACCAGCGATTTCAGGTAACTCAACGTCAACGCGAAGTCCTCCTGCACCGGCACTTCTTTCCAGCGGTCGGCGCCGGACAATGCGGTACCATCGGGCTGGTACTGTTCGATCTGTGTGACGATGGCAAACCCGTCCGGCACCGACAAGTAGCGCCGGGGGTATTTTTTGGCGGCCAGGGGCTGCGCCAGCTTTTGGGCAACCTGCCCGAGTGTGGAGCAGCCGTTGAAATTGCGCGGTGCGAGTTCCAACTGCTGATAACAGGGCGGTGGCGGAAACGGAAAGGCAGCTTCCAAAAAACGCTGGGCGGAGGCGTCGTGTTCAAATTCCAGAGTTGCAATCCGGAGGGCGTCCGAGGCTTTTTGATAGCCTTTTTGGGCGGCTTCAAGCCAATTATTCTCCCAAACCCGGCTGAACTGGTGGCCATCTTTTCCAAAAATAACCTGCAGCGCTTCGTCCGAATTGAATTTGCGCGACAGGATGTAGCCCATGAACAGGTTAGCCTCTTCGGCTTCCCCAGTCTGGCGGTCGACCTGCAAGCTATGGTTGTTCACATGATGCCCGATTTCGTGCGCCACGCTGGCAAAGGCCTGCACATCGGTAGCGCGCTCCAGGTAATCCTGGCTCCAGAGCAGGTAGCGATTGCCACCGACCACCACGGCGCTCACGCTCTCCACGTTGGTTTGAATGAGGGTAAAATTTCGCTCCAGGTCGCCGCCGAGTTTCAGGATTTCAGTTACCAGGTTCTCCATCACCGGCGAGCCGGAGGTAAACGTGTACAGCTCTTCTTCCTGCTGCGTGCCACCGAAATGGCAGTGGCGGCTGAGGTCGAGGTCGAGAAATTCCTGGGCAGGTAAATACCGGGCAAAAGTGAAAATGGACAGGAAAACTAGAATGCGCATGATTCGGGTTGATCTTTGAAATTGATACCAAGATAGGGAAAATGGTATCAATGAAGATCATCTGATAAATTGCGCGCAGCCTCAAAAAGGCTGACAAATAAGTACCTCACCAATTTTGTCCGCCGCAGAGTATTCTTTTTTACCGCGACGCCAAGACGCAGAGGATTGCCCTCTGCGTCTTGGCGTCGCGGTAAAAAATTTGTCACGTGGGGCTTGGAATTTACTTATGAGCCTCAAAAACTTGAAATTGGAAAAGTTCGCACTCAGCAGATTACTCGCTCCCCACGCGGCCCGCTTCCGCCTCAATCCCGGTTTGGCGTTTGCGCGAGCGCACATTTTGGTTGCCAAACTGGTAACTCAGGCTCAGGCTGGCCCTGCGGCTGTCCCAATTGCCACCGCCATAGGCAAGCAGGCCGTTAAATTCGGAATAGCCATCCCAGCCGGATTCATAAAACAGATCGCTGAAGCTGAGGCGCACATTGAGCCGGTCCTGGAAAAATTTGCGTTGCAAACCCAGGTCGAGGCTCCAGCTGGACTCATAGAGAAACACGCCGCCCCAAACCCCGGGGCCGGAGTAGTAGCCGGAAATTTCACCTTTGAATCCAGCCGGCAGATCGAAGGTGTGTTGCTGGTAAATATTATAGGTGAATGCCTGCACGTCCACAATGGCGCCGTCGCCGTAATCGGCCTGATTGTCGAGGTAAGAACCGCTGACATTAAAATAGGCGTTCCATTTTTTCAGAATCTGTACCGGCGCACTTACGTTAAAACTGACGATGGTCTGATCGGCCAGATTGGCCCAGGTGATGAACCCGGCGCGCGGATCATCCTCGTCGGGTGCGATGAGGCGGGTGATCTGGTCGGTAGTGCGGCTGTAGGCCAGTTTGAAATTGTAACGGTAGGCCAGCGTGTAACCCAGTTCCAGATTGTTTACGATTTCCGGGCGCAAAAACGGATTCCCTTTTTGGTACGAGAGCTGGCTGATCTGGTCGTTGAAGGGGTTGAGCACATTGTAGTCCGGGCGGTTGATGCGGCGGCCGTAGTTGAGCGCGAGCGTGTGTTTGGGCGCCAGTTTCCAGGTGAGGCCGCCGCTGGGGAACCAGCTCAGGTAGTTGAACTCCACCGGAGGCTCCTGCAATTCGGGCCGGAAAGCTTCCAACATTCCGGTTGCATCGGTTTGTTCGGCGCGCAAGCCGGCGGAAAAGCTCCATGCGGTGCCGAGCTCGCGGGCAAAATTCACATAGCCGGCGTACACGCGTTCATCATAATCAAACAGGTTGGAACGAAAATCATTGCGTACCGGACCGTTCCCGAGCTCGTCGTAAAACAAAAATGTATTGTCCGAAACCACCTGGGTCAGTTTGGCGCCGGCGCCCAGTGTACCGCCCAGAAATTTGTCTTCAAAATCCAGTTTTGCCGAATAAATGTCAATATCGGTAGGCGTGTCGAAGCTGTTGATCACCTCGGTGAGCACTTGTGTTTCATCAGCATTGTAATACCGGTTGGGTTGGTAACGCTCGGTTTCATTTTGAAATTTGCCATAGTCCAAATCAAGGATCATGTTCCGGCCCCGGCCATTATCAAAGCGGTAGTTGACATTGTAGGTCCGCTGCCGGCGCATCAGTTCAACTGAACTGGTGGCCACCAGAATACTGTCGATCATATCCGGGGTGTTTTGCTCCGACAAAGCAATCCGGTTATACGAATTGGGCATTCCATCGTGCTGGCCACCCGAAACAAGGAAACCAACAGTATGCTTTTTATTCAGAAAAAAGTCGGTGCCGAGCCGGTAATTGTAATTTTTCCCGTTAAACCGGTGGTTATTGATTTCATCCAGAACCAGACCGTTCTGGTAACTTAAAAAATTCATGTCCATATAGCCTTTGTTGTAATTGCCGCCCAGGGTGCCAAAGGCATTGAGGAGCCGGTTGCGGTAGTTGCCGCTGCTGCTGACGTTGGCCCGGTGGTAGCGGCCCTGGCTGTAGGTGGTGCTCACCGAGCCGTTGGCCCCGTGGTTTTTATCTTTTTTCAGACGAATATCGATGATGCCGGCATTGCCTTCGGCTTCGTAGCGGGCGCCGGGGTTGGTGATAATTTCGATCCGGTCGATCTGGTCCGCAGTCAGGTTTTCAAGATAATTGGTCAGGTCGTCGCCGCTGAGCGGCAGGCGTTTTCCGTCTACATAAAGCAAGACGCCCGACCGGCCTAAAACCGTGATATTGTTGTTGTTATCCACCGTTACGCTGGGCGCTTTGCGCAGCAGGGAAATGGCGTCTGAGCCTACGCTGTTGATGGTGCCCGACACATTGAACACGGTGCGGTCGGGCCGGATCTCCACCAGAGCGCGGGTGGCGGTCACGGTCACTTCGGCCAGTTCGGTGGCGCCGGGTGAAAATTTCAGTATGCCCAGGTCGAGCGGCTGGTCTTTGAGTTCGATTCCCCCCTGATACAGATCGCCAAAACCCAGGTAGGTAGATTTCAAATAAAAAGTGCCGGCGCGCAGGTTACGCAAGTGAAAAACGCCGGCTTCGTTGGTTGTTTCCACTTTGTAAAGGCTGCTGTCGGCTGCATTGAACAAGGCAACATTCGCAAACTCGACGGCGCCGCCTTCGGGGTCTTGCAGGACGCCCCGGACGGCAGCGGTTTGGGAAAACAAGGAAGAAATAAACAGGAAAAAGGACAGGGTAGAAATGCTTCGCATGATTGGGTAGTCTTTGTTTTACAAAATAGCCCACATAATTACCGGGCCATTTTATAAACAAATAGTTTAATCGACGAACGATTCCACCCCGGGCTTTAAGAACGCGGTTACCCGTTGGCGAGAAAAATGTAAGTTTTCTCGCCACGAGACAGGGAGCGCACGCAGATTGATATCCCTGCAACGGAAATCTCCGTGTTCGCCGTGCCTCGTGGTGACGGTTTGGAAAGTACCCAGATCGCTAAACAATTTTAATCGCGTCCGGGATTTAACCCCGACCTTTGCCGGCTATGCTTCCTTTGAAAAAAACACCGCCAAACGAAAAGGCACGATTACACCCGCGAAACAAGCACCGCGAACGCTACGATTTTAAACAACTGCTGGAGGTTTGCCCCGATCTGGCGCCTTTTGTAACCCTGAATATCCACCAGGCCGAAACGATTGACTTCGCCAATCCGCAAGCGGTGAAGCTCCTGAACCGGGCCCTGCTCCTGCGCCATTACGGCATTGAATACTGGGATATTCCTGCGGGATATTTGTGCCCGCCGATCCCCGGCCGGGCGGATTACATACACCACATTGCCGACCTGTTAGCGGCATCGAACGGTGGAAAACTGCCGCCCGGAAACCAGATCCGGTGCCTCGACATTGGCATCGGCGCCAATTGCATTTATCCGATCCTGGGGAACAGGATTTACGGCTGGTCGTTTATCGGCTCCGATATTGACCCCGTGGCCATTGAATCGGCCAACAAAATTATTGCCGCCAATCCCGGTTTGCCGGAAGCCGTGGAGTGCCGCCTGCAAACCAACCCCAACGCCATTTTCGAAGGCATCATTCAACCCGACGAGATTATTGATGTGACGCTGTGCAATCCGCCATTTCACGCATCGGAGGAGGATGCTCAAGCCGGCAGCTTGCGCAAGGTGAAAAATTTAACCGGCAAAAAAATCAAAAGCCCCATCCGGAACTTTGGCGGCAAACAAGGCGAATTGTGGTGCGAAGGTGGAGAAGCCGTTTTTTTGGAAAACATGATTCAGGAAAGCCAACAATTCGCCACTTCCTGTTTTTGGTTTACGTCGTTGGTTTCCAAACAATCCAACCTCAAACGGGCACAGGCCGCCCTGGAAAAAGCGGGCGCTCTGGCTGTACGGGTTATTCCGATGGGCCAGGGCAATAAAACGAGCCGGATTGTTGCCTGGACGTTTATTTCCAAGAAAAAACAAGGGATTTGGAAGGGGGCGCGGTGGAAATAAACCTGTAAACCAAGGGCGGTTCGCAACACGTTTTCACCGCCAAGGTGCCAAGCCAAGACGCTAAGACGCTAAAAATGATTCGCTGCGTCTGAGCGCCTTAGTAACGCTTAAAAAATAACTTCCGGGTTGGAACGAATTTAGTTTCCTCCCCCGCAGGGCGGGGTCGGAATGACAAGGCGGGTTGAGTAATAAGGGGAGGGGCAGTAAATCACGGTAAGGCAACATTTCGTCGCCCCTCCCCTTTAGCCCAACAACTGTGGGTTAGTCTGAGGCCAATACTGGGGGGCGGCACAATGGTCCCTTATTCCCAAGTTTTCGCCCCCCAACTTTTTACAACGTGGCCCTGTCATTCCGACCCCGCCCTGCGGGGGAGGAATCCAGGCTTAACAAATCGTGAATTTAATTTTTGAACGTTACTTAGCGGTGAAAATGAACAGTCTACGCAGGAAATTCCCTCCAGCGTCTTTTGACCCAGCCCCAGCACAAACCTGGCAACCTATTTTTGCAGATATTTCGCTTTAAACTGGTCGTACAACTTCAAAAAATCATTCGCATTCCCTTCCCGGTCAAAAATCGCCTCCCAGGTATTCAGCGGCTCCCAAATGCAGGTGCCCTTGCCCCGGCCGCCGGGGATGTCAAAAACAATTTTGTGCACTTCTTCCTTGCGGGCGGAATATTCCACCAGGATCACATCCTTGTCGTAGCGCCGCACCAGGTCGTTCAGGTTGTCGCGCAGGTCGTCGAGCGTGCCGTGCCACTTCGGGTAGTACGATTCGCCGATCACATCGAAGTGCACACCGCGCCGGATCATGTGATCAATAAAAAAGACCGACTCGTCGTGTTGCCCTCCCAGGGCCACGTGCAGCATCATTTGAATGGTCGGGTCGACGGCTTTCACGGCTGCAGTGCCGGCGTTGAGCAGCTGGGCCAGGCTGTCGAGGTGTTGCACGCTGCCTTCCGGCCACACGATGCCGTGGTTGATCTCGTTGCCGATCTGCACCATGTCGGGTGTTGTGCCCTGCGCTTTGAGCTGTTTGATCACCTCGTAGGTGTAATCGTATAGCGCTTTTTTCAATTCCGGAAAGGCCAGCCCCTCCCAGGCTTTGGGTTTGAATTGTTTGCCCGGGTCGGCCCAGTAGTCGCTGTAATGGAAATCGAGCAGGAGTTTCATGCCTGCCGCTTTCACCCGTTTGGCCATCGACTTGGTGTGCTCCAGGTCGCAAAATCCATCGTTGGGGGCGTAGCCGTTTTCGAGGGCCGGATTGTGAAAAATACGCAGGCGGACGTAGTTAAAACCGTGCGCTTTCAGCAATTCAATGGCGTCTTTTTCCACCCCGTTTTCTTTGAATTTTATGCCGCGCGCCTCCAATTGGGGTAAAAAGGAAATATCAGCCCCGATCATTTTATCTACCGGCCGGGCTTTGGCGGCTTCGCCTTTCAGCCGGTAGGTGTCGTCGATGGTGACGGAAGCGGCGCTGCCCGGACCGACGGTCACGATATCCGTTGAGCCGGTCCACAAATTGGGCGACCGGGCTTCAAATTTGATCATACCGGGTTCTGTTCCGGCCTGGATCAATACCTGGCAATGCCCGTTGAACAAACTGCGCTGCCAGACGCCGTCGGGGCATATATCCGGTTCGTGGCAGGAGGGGTCGCCATTGCCCACGCCGATAATTTTACCGTCGCCTTCGATGTGAAAAGTAAGCAGGTTGTTGGCATTGGGCACTACCCTGCCCTCCCGGTCGAACACAGTCACATTGACCACCGACACATCGCTTCCATCAGCCAGCAAGGTGGTTTTGTAGGGTGTCAGGGAAATTTCCGTTGGTGTGCCGGTCGTTTCACGTTTGGTTTCAAACTGCCGCCCGTTTTTGGTAGCCACGGCTTTCAGCGTTCCCGGCTGGTAGTTGACCGTCCACTTCAGGTGGCTGTTGCGCGGCATTTGTTTTTTTCCCAGGCTCTTGTCATTCAGAAACAATTCCACGGCGTCGGCATTGGTATTTACCCAAACATCAATCGGCTCGCCGCGTTTTTCCAGCCAGTTCCAATGCGGCGAAATATGCAGCACATCCTTGTCGGTCCACCAGGACTGGTAGTAGTAGTACAGGTTTTTCGGAAAGCCGCACATGTCCATGATCCCGAAGTGCGAATTAATATTGGGCCATTCGAAGGGGGTGGGTTCGCCGCGGTAGTCCAGCCCCGTCCAGACAAACCCGCCGAGCCAGAAGTCGTTTTCAGCAGCCAGGGGCCACCAGGTTTCGGCGGTGCTGGCCCACCAGGGCGCCGTGATATCCTGGTCGGGCAGGTAGCCGCGGATGCTGTCTTTTTCATACATGCCCCGGGAAGTCACCGTGCTGCCCATTTCGGTACCGATGATGGGCTGCCCGGGGTGGTCGCGGTGGTAGTCGGCTACGCCAAACTGCCGGTAATTGAAACTCCGCACGGGGATGACCTCGTTCACGCCGTTGAACACATTAGCCACATCGGCGGCGTAGGTACAGGTTCGGGTGGGGTCGAGTTCGCGTTGTTTTTTGATAAAAGTTTGGGCAATGCGTTTGCCGGTAGGCGTGGTGTGTATCCAGCCTTCTTCATTTCCGATGCACCACATGAACACACTGGTGCGGCTGCGGTCGCGCCGGAGCAGGCGCTCGAACTGGTTCATGTATTCGGCGCCGCTGTTGAGCAGGCGTTGTTCGTCCATGACCAGCATGCCGAGGCTGTCGCAGGCGTCGAGCAGTTCGGGCGTCGGGGCATTGTGGCTGCTGCGGTAGGCATTCACGCCCAGGTTTTTGAGCAGGCGGATGCGGTAGTACTGGAGGTAGTCGGGCAGGGCGCTGCCGACGCCGGCGTGGTCCTGGTGGCAGTTGACGCCGTAGAGTTTTACGTGTTTGCCGTTTAGGAAAACGCCGTTGGTGCGGACTTCTACCGTCCGGAAACCAAAGCGCAGCACCTGTTTATCGATCAAAATGCCGCCTGCGCGGATTTCGACATGGATGCGGTAGAGGTAAGGGTCGTCCAGGTTCCAGCGCCGGGGATTTTCCACTGTCAGGGTGGAAACAGCCGTTTTTGAAGCGTTAATCCCCATCGCAAGTGTTTGCGGTTTGGCGCGGGCGACGGTTTTTCCGTTGCGATCTGTCAGGTAAACTTCGAGGGTTCGATCGGCTGGCACGTCACCCAGGTTTTCCACGGTGGTTTCAACGGTCAATGCAGCATTGGAGGGCTGAAGCGCAGCGTGGGCAAAGATGCCGTCGTGCGCGATATGCATCGGGTTAAACACATTCAGCCAAACATGCCGGTAAATGCCGGCGCCTTCGTAAAACCAGCCTTCGTACTGGGTAGCATCCACGCGCACAACCACAACGTTTTCAGCATCATAGCGTAAAAAATCCGTGATATCATAAGCGACACCGATGTAGCCGCTTTTGTTGTTGCCCAGGTAAAAACCGTTGACCCAAAATTCGGCATCGCGAAACACGCCGTCGAACTGAATTTCAAAGCGTTTACCCAAATCGGCTTCCGCTACCCGGAAATGCTTGCGATACCAGCCAATGCTGGTTGCCGGGTAATTGCCGCCCACCGGCTTGTAGCCGTGTGCCATTACATTAAACGCCGGATCGTAGACAAAGGGCAGTTCCACAGCCCAGTCGTGCGGCAGGTTGAGCGTACGCCACAGGCTGTCGTTGAATTTCGGGTCGATTGCCGTACCGGCCGCGCCACCTGATTTTGAAAAAACGGTTGCCAGGCTGTAGTTGAAATCTTTTTCCGGATTTTGGGCATGGCCGAAACTGAATTTCCAGCCGGTATCAAAATTGGTATGGGTTCGGGGGGCATTTGATTGGCTCCAGATTTGTCCGGGATTAAAGAAGAGTAGAAAAGCGAAAATTCGGCTTAGGTAATTCATGATCAGATGTCGTTGTTTGGCATAAAAGTAAGTCCATCACCGTTCAAACAAATTCAAATACTCGCGGAACACGAACACGCGGTTGCGCCGGTATCCGGTCTGTTCCTGGAGGATGCCCAGGCGGACAAAGTCGTCAATCAGTTTATAGGAGGACACCAACGACACCCCGGCATGAGCCGCCACCTCATCTGCCCGGATGATCGGATTGGAGAAAAGCCGGTCCAGTAAGAGCCGGGCATTGGGCAGCCTGCGCCCAAGTGTAGTTAGCCGTTTGGTTTCGCAATCTTTTTTTAAGTCCGTAATTGATCGCAGTGCAACAATGGCTGTTTCACAGGTTTCTATCGTTCCCACCAGAAAGAAACGAAACCAGGGACGAATGTCATTTTGCATACGCACCCGCGTCAGGTGGTCGTAATAATGCACTTTGTTCCGCTCGATAAAATCGGAAATGTAAAATGCCGGCTGTTGCAACATCGAAACGGAAATTAGATATAGCGGAATCATCAACCTGCCGATACGGCCATTGCCATCAAGAAAGGGATGTATAGTTTCAAACTGGTAATGCGCAAGGGCGATTTTAAGCAGATGGGGTAGCTGTGTATTTTCACTATGCAGGAAGTTTTCAAGGTCTCCCATAAGGGCCTCTATTTCTGTCCAGGGAGGCGGCACAAAGGCTGCATCCATAGGTGTGGCTCCGCCAATCCAGTTCTGGCTCCGACGAAATTCGCCCGGCGCCTTACGCTCACCTCGTACACCTTGCAATAAAACAGCGTGCGCTTTTTTAATCATCCGGCTGGACAGGGGCAAGGATGGCAGCAATCGCAGACATACGTTCATAGCTTCGATATAATTATTCACCTCCTGCCAATCGTCCCGACGTTCGGGCGCAATATCTTCTGCGTTCAGTAAGGCTTCCTCAACAGAGGTTTGCGTTCCCTCGATGCGACTGGATAAAGTTGCCTCCTTTACAACGAACAGGCGGATAAACTGACCTATATCGGGTGCCAATTCTGACCAGGTGTTCAATTCGCCCATTTTCAGGTTGGCCTTTTCCAAAAGCGGGAGCATAGCGCTGTCGTCAAAGGCGTAGCTGCGGTTTATTTTTTCGGGGAAAAATGCCTGATAACCAGTGTTTAGACGAAAAGTACCTGCCTGAAAGGAATTCATTTAATTATTTTTCATCAAAGTTAAATAAAGAATCCCATATTTAACTTTAGCGGCACTAAACTTAAATAAGAAGATTTATAGTCAAACTTTCTTTATATCATCAAATGAAACTGGAGTTGATGGTGAAAAGCGGTATAAATGATGCTTACAACCGTTCAAACCGCGCTTGAAAAAACCGCAGGTACTTCGGCTCGTACACTATATCGAGCCCCTTGATCCGCTTCCGGCGGTGCAGCACCGCATTGGCGGATTCGGCCACTACATCCATGTGGGCCAATTGGCCGCACCAGCGGAATGTCAAACTGCTCCATGCGATGCCCGAGACATTCCACTTGCCCGACGCGGACCAGGCAAGTAAGCGTTTGTCCAAAATTCCATCACTGGCCTCCAAGTGGCTAATTTTATTCCATGCTGCGTTAGATTTTTCGCCGTAACAGCCGGCTACGCCTCCAAAATCGGCCTTGCCTGATCCGCCGCGGCGGACGCTCACTTTCGGCTCAGCATGGAAATTTGGACAAACTCTAATTCAGTTTAGAGCGGATGAACATTAGCACTGAAAATAATTGTGCTTAGCTTTCACCGTAGCGGAACAAACCCTTGGACAATTTCGCTTATCCTTGCTGCCAAATATGCCGGTGTATAAACAACTGCTTTTTCTGCTCCGATCCGTGGGCATTGGTCTTGGGGTTTCGTTTGCCGGGTCAATCGGCCCGAGTGCGATCAATTTAACGGTGATGCAGGTCAGTGTGGAAGCGGGAGCGCAGCAGGCCGGCTGGTTCGTGCTCGGGATGATCCTCACGGAATTGGTTTTCATCCGGGCCTCGCTGGGCGGACTCCAAAAGTTGTTGTTGCATACCAATATCCGGCGGGCCCTGGAGCGACTTATCCTCATCTTATTTGTGGTATTGGCCGCAGTCAGTTTTTACGCGGCCTTTCAGGAAGTCCGGCAAGGCAGCACATTTAGCCCGGAAGCATCCGGCAATGGTTTTTTCCTCGGCATTTTGTTCCGGTTGCTCAACCCGTCCATGATCCCCTACTGGATCGGCGTCAATGCGGGCCTGATGGCGCGGGAGTTGCTGCCGTCGGCGCCTGCGCATTTCAACGTCTATGCGGTGGGTTGCGCACTTGGTACGCTGGCAGCCTTGGGGCTGTACGTGTCGGGCGGCGCCCGATTGACGGCATTTTTCGCGGGTTACCGCCAATGGCTCGATCTGGGCATTGGTTGTTTTTTCCTGGCTGCCGCTGCCTGGATGGCTTTCCAAAACCGTATCGGGCAGCCCGTCAATTGACCTGTTTCAAAAATTCGCGGATACGTTTAACGGTTTCTTTCGGCATAAAAAGCACCCCATGCAAGACGCCGATGACGTAGCCGCAGATGCCGGAAAGCAAAATGAGTAAAAGCACGTAAAAAGACATAACACCGAGTTTTTTTCATGTAAAAGGTGGAGGAAAAAATATGGTTCATTTCGGGGAGTATCGATGAATGTATAATCTTGGTCAAAACATGCAAAAAATTATGACAAAGTGCTGCATAAATTCTCATTTAATAAATTTCTCCTGATATTCGCCCCCGGAACAACCGCCACCACGATTTCACACGATTGTTCTGTCCTCACCTGTTACCGCCAAATTAGTTGCTGTAATTTTTTTGCAAACGCCTCTTCCCTGTTGATTTGCCATTTTCGATTGTTCCCCAAACCATCTGATTTTTGGTAAGGCGCGCCTGGCGTGAGGCTGCTCTCGTTGTTTGAAAATCACCAACTTAATTTTAACTTGTATGAAGTATTTTAAACTTAAACCATTCCTGGCACTGGTTTGCTTTGTGCTATTGGGCAGCAGCGTTGCCCTGGCCCAAAGGCAGATCAGTGGCGTTGTGACCGACGTCGAAAACGGTGAACCCCTGATCGGTGCAAGCGTGCGTGCACTGGGGACCTCCGCCGGCGCCATCACCGATTTTGAGGGCCGCTATTCCTTCCAGCTTCCGGAAGGAGCAACCCAACTCGAAGTTTCCTACACCGGGTATACTGCCCAAATCCTGGACATCGGTACAGCCACCACGCTGGATGTAACCATGTCCTCTGGTATTACCCTGGAAGAGACGACCATCATCGGTTACGGAACCGTCAAAAAAGAAGACGTGACCGGCGCTATTTTGACGGTAGGCACCAAGGATTTCAACAAGGGCGCCATGAACTCCCCGCAGGAGCTCATCGTCGGTAAAATTGCCGGTGTGGCCGTCACGACCAATGCCGACCCGGGTGGCGGCGCCACCATCCGTATTCGCGGCGGCTCGTCGCTCAGCGCTACAAATGACCCGCTCATCGTAATCGACGGAATCCCCGTGGATAACGAAACGGTAGCCGGGGGCCGCAGCCCGCTCAACATCGTCAACCCCAATGACATTGAAACCTTCACGGTACTTAAAGATGCCTCAGCCACAGCCATTTACGGATCACGTGCATCCAACGGAGTTATCCTGATCACCACAAAAAAAGGATCACTCAACCGGAAAATCGGCGTTGACTACAACGCCAACTTTTCCCTCAGCAGCCGCGCCAACAGCCTTGAAGTGCTGGACGGCAATGCCTTCCGCGCACTGATCAACGAACGCTACCCCGACGGATCCAACGCCCGCAACCTGCTGGGCACTGCCAACACCGACTGGCAGGATGAAATTTACCAGCAGGCCTTCGGAATGGACCACAACATCGCCGTTTCCGGCGGTGTCGGGGTGCTGCCGTATCGCGTATCCCTGGGATACACTGACCGCGACGGTATCCTGAAAACGGACAACTTCAACCGCTTGTCCGGCGCAATCAATTTGTCGCCGAAATTCATGGACAACCGCCTGCAATTCAATGCAAATCTGAAGGTATCGAAAAACAAAAACGTTTTTGCCAACCGCGGTGCGGTAGGCGCCGCCATCTTTTTCGATCCTACCAAACCGGTGCTCGACCCGAGCAGCCCCTACGGCGGGTATTTTACCTGGACCAACAACGACGGAACGCCCAACACGCTCGCTTCGGCCAATCCGGTCGCCCAGCTGATGCTGCACGACGACAAATCGGAAGTCAACCGTATAATCGGTAACGTTCAGGTAGACTACCGTTTTCACTTCCTGCCGGAATTGCGTGCCAACCTGAACGTCGGCTACGATAACTCCGACAGCGAAGGAAGCGTATTTGAACCTGCCACATATTCCGGATCATTCAATACCGGCGGCCTCGACCGGCGCTACACGCAGGAAAAGACCAACAAACTGATCGAATATTACATGAACTACATCAAGGACTTCGGGGCTACCACCCTGGACCTGATGGGCGGTTATTCCTGGCAGCACTTTAATTTTAACGATATCACCACTACATTCAATACCGCCAACCCGGACGGTGCCGTGGTACCCAACGAACGCGAGTATTACCTGCTCTCCCTGTTTGGCCGTTTGAACTTTAGCATCAACGACAAGTACCTGTTTACCTTCACCTTGCGTCGCGACGGCACCTCGCGTTTTGCCGAGGAGAACCGCTGGGGTATGTTCCCCTCCGCTGCTTTTGCCTGGAAAGTTATCGACGGCCGCTCGGGCTTGCTCAACGGGTTAAAATTGCGCCTTGGCTACGGTATTACCGGCCAGCAGGACATCAGCACCGACTACTACCCGTACCTCGCCCGCTACCAGGGCAGCCTGCCCACGGCGGATTATCCGTTTGGCGACGAATACATCACCACACTGCGCCCGAATGGATATGACCGCAATATCAAGTGGGAAGAAACCGCGACCTACAATGCCGGTATCGATTATGAACTGGCCAACGGCCGGGTATTCGGTTCGGCGGAGGTGTACTTGCGCAAAACCAGCGACCTGATCAACAAAATTTCGGTTCCGGCAGGCACCAACCTGACCAACGAAATTTTCACAAACGTCGGCGATCTGGAAAACCGCGGTGTTGAACTTTCGATCAATACGATTCCGGTACAGCGTTCCAATTTCTCCTGGACATTGGGTGCAAACTTTACCATCAACAGAAATGAGATCACCAAACTTACCCTGACCGACGACCCCAACTATCTGGGTGTGGAAACTGGTACCATTCAAGGCGGTGTGGGCAATAACATCCAGATCAACAGCGTAGGGCACCCGGCCTGGTCGTTTTATGTTTACGAACAGGTATACGATGCGCTGGGCGTTCCGATTGAAGGGTTGTACGTCGATCGCAACAACGACGGTCAGATCACCCCGGCAGATAAATACCGCTTCGAAAACCGGGCGGCCGATCTGCTGGTTGGCTTTTACACCAACTTCACTTTTGGCAAATTTGACCTGTCGACCGGTGGCCGTGCCAGCATCGGCAACTACCTGTACAACAACGGACAGTCCGAGCAAACCAGCTACAACCGGTTGTACGCGCCCACAAATTATTTGGGCAACGTTCAGGCTATTTACCCGCAAATTGATTTTGAAAACCCGCAGGTCTTCAGCAATCATTTTGTTCAGGATGCCTCCTTCCTCCGCTTTGACCACATTACACTTGGCTACAATTTTGCAAACATGGGAGTTTTACGCAACCTACGGGTGTACGGAACTGTTCAGAATCCGTTTGTGATCACCGGCTACCAGGGCATTGATCCGGAAGAATTTGACGGCATTGATGATAACGTGTACCCGCGTTCACGGACATTCCTGTTCGGTTTAAATGCAAGTTTCTAAACTAAAAACACAAGAACAATGAAATTTAAAACATACAAAATCGGAGCACTCCTGTTTCTCGGAGTAGCCCTTTTTGCCGTATCCTGTTTCAAAGATCTGGATACGATCCCCCTGAATGAAAACGAAGTCACGTCGGCCACCGTGTATGAAGATCCGGCAGCCTACCGGCAGGTGCTCGCCAAATTGTACGCCGGCCTGGCCGTGAGTGGCCAGCAAGGCCCCGACGGCCAACCGGATATCAGCGGCATCGACGAAGGTTTTTCCACCTACATCCGGCAGTACTGGAAAGCCCAGGAGCTCTCGACCGACGAGGCTGTAATTGCCTGGAACGACGGCAATATCCATGATTATGAGCAGCAGGACTGGGATGCCAACAATGAGTTTATCCGGGCGATGTACAACCGGATATTTTACCAGATTTCCCTGTGCAACGAGTTCATCCGGGAAACGACGGATGCCAAGCTCGACAGCCGCGGTGTGGATGCTGCGCTGCGCGCCGACATCGTCAAGTTCCGCGCTGAAGCCCGTTTTCTGCGCGCGTTGAGCTACTGGCATGCTTTGGACATGTTCCGCCAGGTGCCCTTTGTCACGGAAGCGGATGCCGTTGGTTCGTTTTTGCCGCGGCAGGCTTCGGCGGAAGAATTGTTCAATTATGTGGAAAGCGAATTGAAAGCCATTGAACCCGAATTGGTAGCGCCGCGCCAGAACGAGTACGGGCGCGCCGATCAGGCCGCTGCCTGGATGGTTTTGGCTAAATTGTACCTGAATGCTGAAACCTACGTCAACCGTAACCACTACACCGATTGCATCACCTACACGAAAAAAGTGATCGATGCCGGGTACACCCTGGACCCCAATTATGCCCGTATGTTCATGGCCGACAACGACAATGCCGACGGGATCATTTTTGCCGTGCGTTTTGACGGAACCAGAACCCGGACCTGGGGTGGTATGACCTTCGTGTGCCACGCCGCTGTAGGCGGCAGCATGAGCGCTGCGGCGTTCGGCCTTGATGGCGGCTGGGGCGGCACGCGGGTGACGAAAGCACTGGTGGAAAAATTCCCCGCTACGGGCGGCAGCGTACTGGTCAGCCCGAACGACGGCGGTACGTACCCGGTCATCTATGCACCGGGTTCCTACCAGGGCTGGGATCCGGCGACAGCCAACCAATTGGCTTCCAAAAACAACGACAATACGTACGAAGGCTATATCAATTTCCCCACCGACGGTGAAAAATTCAAATTCACCGTCGGCCCATCCTGGCCCAGCGGCGATTTCGGGGATAATGGCGGCGATGGCACCCTGGAAGCCGGCGGCGCTGATATTGTAGTCGCTGAAGCCGGATTTTACAAAATCAATGTCGATTTGAACGCCAATACGTATACCATGACCAAAACCGCATGGGGGCTAATCGGCGACGCGACGCCGGGCGGCTGGGGAAGCGATCAGGACATGACTTACGATCCTGCTGAGGGCGCCTGGGTGATCCAACTTGATCTGGTGGCTGGCAAAATCAAGTTCCGTGCAAACGACGACTGGCCGCTGAACTATGGCGACCCCAACGGCGACGCACTGTTAACGGAAGGCGGCGCCGACATCGATATTCCGTCACCCAGCACCTACCTGATCAAACTGTACCTCGACAAGCCCGATTACACGTACTCCATTGAGCGCCCGGTATTCGACCGCCGCGCCATGTTCCACACCGACGGCCAGTCGCTGGAAATCAGCGATATTTCCCAGTTTACGGAAGGCTATGCCGTCACGAAGTTCAGCAATTTGCGTTCCGATGGCACACCGGGTTCCAACCTGACCTGGGTAGATACGGATTTTCCGATGTTCCGCATTGAAGATGCCTACCTGATGTACGCCGAGGCAGTACGCCGTGGCGGTGTTGGTGGTGACATCAATCTGGCTCTCGAACTGGTCAACCGCATCCGCCAGCGCGCCTATGCCGGTAGCGCAGGGGATATAACGGTGAACGACATGACGCTCGACTTCATTCTGGACGAGCGCGCCCGGGAGCTGTACTGGGAATGTCACCGCCGGACTGACCTGATCCGTTTTGGCCGGTTTAGCGAAACTGATTACCTGTGGCCGTTCAAAGGCAATTCGCCAACGGGTGAATCGCGCCCGAGTTTCTACGACGTATTCCCGATTCCATCGTCCGATATTGGGGCCAACCCGAATCTGGTGCAAAACCCGGGATACTAAATTTGTTTAACGTAAAAATTCAAAAGCAATGAAAAAATATAATTTTCTGACCCTGGCTACACTGGTGCTGTTTGCATTGAGTTGTGGCAAAGGAGAATTCTTTCCGGGGCCGACATTGTATCTCGGCGATACTCCCGTTATTACGAGTCCGGCCAATACAGATGTGCTGGTACTTACCGAAAACCAGGCAAACGATCCGTTCAAGGTGACCTGGACGGCTGCCGAATACGGGTTTACCGCAGCAACCACCTACATCGTGGAAGCGGACCGCGCCGGCAACAATTTTGCCAATGCCGTCGAAGTCGGCCGCAGCACGAAACTGGAATTGAATTCCACCGTATCAAAATTGAACACGGTACTGTTTAGCACCCTTGGTTTGCAGGGCGAAGTAGCCTCCGATATTGAAATGCGGCTGGTGGCCAAAGTAAGCGACGAGGTGCCGCTGGTGTACTCGCCGTCGGTTGCCCTGCGGGTGACGCCGTACACCATTGTTGTTGTTTATCCCAAACTGGGCGTTCCGGGCAACTACCAGGGCTGGAATGAAAAAGACGAAACGACCGTGGTGTATTCGGTAAAAAGCGACAACAAGTATGAGGGGTATCTCTACTTTGCCAACCCGGATGGCGAATACAAATATGTTGAAAACTTCAGCTGGGACGTCAATTACGGTGATACTGGCGCTAACGGTACGCTGGACGCCGGCGGTGACAACATAAAACTGACCGCCGCGGGCATGTATCGCCTGAATGCCGATTTGAATGCCTTGACGCACACGTTTGCGCTGACCAACTGGGGCATTATCGGCGATGCCACCCCGACAGGCTGGGACAGCGATACGGATATGATTTACGATGCCATCGATCGGAAACTCACGATCACAATGGACCTCATTGGCGGCAACAAGATCAAATTCCGCGCAAACGACGACTGGCCGGTGAATCTGGGCGACAACGATGCCAACGGCTCCCTGGAGTATGGCGGCGCCGACATCGTGGTCCCGGAGTCGGGCAACTATACGATTGACCTGATTTTAAGCGGTGCTATCTACACGTACAAACTGACGAAAAATTAAATTCTCCGTGTTTTTATTGAAGGGTTGCTCCGGGATTCGGAGTAACCCTTTTTCTTTGTGAACCGACCGGTTCAACTCAATTCAACGAAATACCATGGAAGAATTTCTCAATTACCAAATATTCAAATTCGGAGAATACTCGCTTTCGGTGTACCACCTGGCCTTTATCGCTATGGTCTGGCTGGTCACCTGGATCGTTTTGTTAGCGCTGAAGGCCGCTATTTACCGGTCCAAGCGGATCGACCCCGGCCGGCAATACGCGCTGTACCAGATCATACGCTATTTTCTCCTGGTAGTTGCCGTAATCATTGCCCTTGAAAGTATTGGGGTTACAATGAACGTGTTGCTTGCCGGCTCGGCGGCCTTGTTGGTTGGTATCGGGTTGGGGTTGCAGCACCTGTTCAACGACTTCGTTTCAGGCATCATCATCCTTGCCGACGGCTCCGTGGAAGTTGGGGATGTGATCGAGGTGGACGGTATGGTCGCACGGGTTCAGGCTATTCAGTTGCGGACTTCGCTGGTTAAAACACGGGATGAGAAATACATCATTTTGCCCAATTCTGTGATGACCAATGGGAAACTGATCAACTGGACACACCACCACGAACTGTCCCGTTTTGATGTTGTGGTTGGCGTTTCGTACAATTCCGATGTTGAAAAAGTGCGGCAAATACTGGTCGATGTAGCCAAGGCGCATCCCATGGTGTCGCCGGAACGCGAGCCGCGCGCGCGCCTGCTTGATTTTGCCGACTCCTCGATCAATTTCGAATTACTGTTTTGGACTGATGAAGTTTTCGGCGTTGAAAACACCAAAAGTGATATCCGGTTTGCCATCTGCCAGGCTTTCCGCGACAACAAAGTTGAAATTCCGTTCCCGCAGCGTGTGGTGCACATGCCCAAATAAGCAGGTTGCTGGTTGCTGGTTAGAAAGTTTCTGGTTTACAACCACTCAGGGTATTTAGCCAGAAACCTTCTAACCAGACACCAGTAACCCCAAGTACAAATTATGCAAAACCTGATCAAGCAATATTTCGATCTGCGCGGCGACCAGGCCCGGACGGCGGATATCGCCGGCGACATCCGTGCAGGCTGCGAATTCAAGGGCACCAATCTTTGGGCCCTGGTGGCGGCTATCCTGATCGCCTCGGTGGGTTTGAATATCAACTCGACCGCCGTGATCATCGGCGCGATGTTGATCTCACCGCTCATGGGCCCCATCGTGGGTACGGGCTATGCCCTGGCTACCTTTGATTTTGAGTTGTTAAAAACTGCCGGCCGCAACTTTATGACTTTTGTGGTGATCAGCCTGGCCACCTCCGCTATTTTCTTTTTCATTTCCCCGTTCGACAATCCGACGCCGGAAATGGAAGCCCGCACTTACCCTACGATTTATGATGTCCTGATAGGTTTTTTTGGCGGGGTGGCCGGCATTGTAGCCTACACCCGCAAAGAAATGGTTGGAAACATCATACCGGGCGTTGCCATCGCAACGGCCCTGATGCCGCCCTTGTGCACAGCGGGTTACGGCCTGGCCAACCCGAACGACATCAAGTATTTTGCCGGTGCCATTTACCTGTTTATCATCAATTCCGTGATGATCGCCTTTGCCACCTTCGCTGTCACCAAACTGGTTTTGCGCAGCGGCCGCCGCAAGTACGAAGACCCGGAAACGAAAAAGCGGGTGACCTGGATTATCAGCCTCGTTATGGCTGGCACTGTCCTGCCCAGCATCTGGATGGCTTACAACCTGGTCCAAAAAAATGAATTTGACCAGCGGGTAAATGATTTTTTAAAAATTGAGGTGGAGGCAATGCAAATTCCCATTCTCAAAACAGATATTTCCTTTCAGGAAAACAGCATCGAGATCTTTTCCCTGGGCGAACCCGATAGTCTGACCAAACAAAAACTGCTGGACCGTCGCCGTTTTTATAAACTGGGAAATACGGCGATCCGCTTCAAATCGGCGCGCGAATACATCGTCGAAAAAGAACGCCAGTACCGCAGCGATGCCGAGCAACAGGTACTGCAGTGGCGCGACTCGGCCTATGCCCTCCAGCGCACGCTTGATCAATTTGCCGAACGCCGCCGCTGGGAAGCCGGCCTGCTTCCTGAACTTGCCGCCGTAGACACCAACATCACGGCTTTCGGCGTGCCGGCCATGCACTACCGGCAAAAAGCCCCGGACAGCCTGGTAACGGTGCTGATTTTTTGCAACACGGAAGCGCCCAACACCGAACACCAGGATCAGCTCCGGCGCCTGCTGAAAACGAAGTTCAAAGGGAAACAGGTCGCGTTGGAGTATGTGGTGGAGTGAAGCGGGGGGGGCAAATGCCCTACACGGGGTCCAATTCCAAACTCCCGCTCTTTACCCGCATCCGCGAACTAACCGACTTTATACGAGCATGGTGTTGATTTTCCACCAATAAAGGCATAACTTGGGGGGTGTGGTTCAGGAAAAATGAACCGCCGCTAATTGTTTCACCAAACAAACATTTATGCCAATTTTAAAAGTCATCGAAGTAATGGGCTCCTCCACCAAAAGCTGGGACGATGCCGCCCAAAACATGGTAAGCGAAGCCGGAAAAACCGTGAAAAACATCCGCTCCATCTACGTGCAGGAAACCTCGGCCAAAGTGGAGAATAACCGCATCGTCGAATACCGGATCAACGGAAAAATCACCTTTGAAGTCGGACAATAAGTCTGCGTTTTTCACGCAAATGCTGCCGGCTATTCCGGGCCCGACAATGATTTGGATCAGGTGCATTAATTAAAAAACCGCAGTGTATTTCCGGCTGTTCGGTCCTATTTTTACCAAAAAAATAGCGCCCTATGCTGGTCAACTCACATAAGTACTTTTCCTTCTACACCCTGGTCTTGCTTTTTCTCCTACTCCTGTCTGTGGTGCTGTACCAGGCGCGCCTGCTGTTGATTCCGCTCAGTTTTGCCCTGCTGATTTGTTTTATGTACTACCCCATCGGCTTGTGGGTGGAAAAGCGGGCGGGGCGTGCCGTGTCCATTGCCGCATGCCTGCTGTTGCTGCTGGCGTTCGGGGTGCTGTTGTATTACCTGCTGGCTGGGAGCATTTCGCTGTTGCAGGATAAACTGGCCGGCTCGAAAGATCGCATCCTGGACCTGGGCAACTGGCTGGGCGCATACTTCGACGGGCTTTTTGCCATAGACCCGGCCCGGCAAAAAAGCACCTTGGAACAGCTCTACGAAAATCTGCTGCATGAAACCATCCCATTCATCAGGCAGGCCATTACGCTGTCGGCCGGCACCCTGGCCATGGTGATGATCATTCCCATTTTTGTTTCGCTCATCCTGTATTACCGGGAGTTGTTGGTGCGGTTTACGCTGCTGAT
This sequence comes from Lewinellaceae bacterium, assembly GCA_016716135.1. Classification (GTDB taxonomy): domain Bacteria; phylum Bacteroidota; class Bacteroidia; order Chitinophagales; family Saprospiraceae; genus M3007. The sequence goes on from JADJWX010000011.1 coordinate 209,072, forward strand.
CGTGCCGGAAGAGCAGGTGGATAGTTTTAAATCCATGTTCAAAGAAATAACCGGCACCTATTTCCATTTTGCCAAAGGCATGGGCATTGTATACCTGATTGTGGGTTCGCTCAACTCGCTGGGTTTCCTGCTGCTTGGCCTGCCCAACGCCGTGTATTTCGGGGTGCTGGCCTCGCTGCTCACCTTTTTTCCGTACGTCGGCATTTTTATCGGCGGGTCGGCCGCAGTTGTCGTGGCATGGGCTACCTTCAATACGATTTGGCACCCGATGGGCGTGGTGGCTATTTTGGGCTTTGTGCAGTATTTGGAAGCCAACCTGATTTTTCCGCTGGCGGTAGGACACCAGATAAAACTCAATCCGCTGGCCACGCTGATCGTCATTTTGCTGGGCGGCATTATTTGGGGCGGAGCCGGCATTGTGTTGTTTGTGCCGTTTGCCGCTATTCTGAAAATTCTCGCCGACCGGGTGGATGCCCTGCATCCGCTGGCGGTGTTCTTGGGGCCGGATTCCCGGGAGGGAACGTAGTGTAGGGAAAGACACTTTTCAAATTTGACTTAACTGGAACTCCCCAATCCGAAAACGCACCTTTTTAAGGCAGAAGTCCAATTGCCCCCCCACTTTGACGAGAATCAGCTTCCGGCATCTACCCAAATCATTTCCACTGGCCAAAATACCCGGTTCCTTTGCGACATTGTATCACATAAAATACAACAACCATGAGTTTGAAAAAGCAATTTCTTGATTCGAAACACACGGTGAAAGTTACGTTTTGCCTGCCGGAAACAGCCTTGAAAGGTGGAAAGGCGGTTAAAGTATATGGCGATTTCAATAACTGGGAAACGGCAAAAGGCATTCCCATGAAAGTGAAAAACGGCGAATACCTGGCCACTGTGGAACTGGAAGCCGACAAAGCCTACCAATTCCGCTACCTGATTGACGAAAAAGTTTGGGAAAACGATAATGAGGCCGACAATTATGCCCCCACGCCATTTGGCAGCATGAATTCCGTGGTGACGACGTTCCCGGAACCGGCTGAAATGCCAAAGGCGGTTTAATCGAACGCTATTTTTTTACGCTTGAAAACGGAGCGGCACGGCAGTTTTTTTTTGCCGTGCCGCTTTTGTTTTTTTGGAGGAGGGTGAATTCTGCGCTATTCGTGTCAACCCCACCCCCATCCCCTCCCCCAAATGGGAGGGGGGCCTAATCCCGCTTTACTATTTGATTTCGTTAACGGAATCAATACTTTATTTGAGGGCAAGCCCCCCTCTCCCTTGGGGGAGGGGATGGGGGTGGGGTTGACACACAAGCAAAAAACATCAATTAACCCCAACTTCCCGCTTTTCCAAAAACTTCTCCAGCACATCGGGCATTTTCTCAAATGCTGCCGCCAGGCCTTTGCTGTTCTTCGCCGGCACGAAGGAAATTTCGCTGCCTCGCGTAACCAGGAAGCCCAGCGGCTCGATCCCGATACCGGCGCCGGCGCCGCTGCCTTCGCCATGCCCCTGCTTCGTATCGCCACCTTCACCACCGCCATACCCGAACCCCAGGCCCATGCGAATTACCGGAACACAGGTAAATTCACCGAGCTTGAATTCTTTACCAATGACGGTTTCTGTTTTTGCTTCTGTTTTTAAAAAGTCCGTGACTTTACTCAGGACTTCATCAACCTTTTCTTTCATAATTACACAATTTTTGGATGAATGAATGTCCGCAAAAACGCCCCTGCCAGGCGGTAAAGGCGTGTTTGCAGATGAAGTTGTATGACCTGTTCGCCATTGAAATTGATGACCAGTTGGCGGCGGCCCTTACTGAGCAGGAAAAACACCGGAAACAGTACAGCATTGCGCGTATAATCATCGGTGTCCATAGCGATGTAACAGCGCCGGACTTCGATGCTGCGAAGCATGTTTTTTACCAGTTTCCAGCCCCGCCGGAACGGCATGGACGGCTTGTTTTTCTTCCGGCTTTTATGCCGGGGCGCCGGCTTTTTCAGGTTTTCTGAAGCCACCGGTGTTGCCTCCCGCCGCCATTCTTTTTCAATAAAAAAAACCTTGAAGAAGAATCGCCAGCGGGTATTTTCCGGCAAAGCCCGCAGGCCGAAAATCCCCCGCCACTGCATCCGGTACACATCGTTTTCGGTATCTACCTGCAGTTCAATCGGCAGCCAGAAGAGTAGCCCCATCCCAAATAGCAACACAATGAAAAACCAAATCATGAGGAACGATTTCGCCTCAAGCTGTAGGCCAATGCGACGGATTCAAATGACTTGCAGTACCAAAACGCATGAGTCTGATCATACAAACCGGGTGGGAAAAACAACTCCTGCGTACAGTTGAAATTTGTTAATTGAAAAACCTGGCCATGCACGAAGAAATTTAACATTCAGCCACTGAATAAAATCCCAAACGCTTCGTTAATACTCCTGTTTAATCCTTCGGTTCAACTATTGTTTTTTTTTAATCCGTCTACGCAGTTCTCGCTGACGCTAGTCAGAAAAGACATCCATCCCGCCTCCGGAAAGCCTGCCATTATTGATCTGCGTAACAAACCGATTTATCTCATAAACATTTTTCCTACATGGCATCTTTAAATCCGCTTCAGGGCGTCCTGGGGCAACGGCGTGCTGCCCATTTACTGCGCCGGCTCAGTTTCCGCTATACACGTGCCAGGGTGGATGCATTGGCTGCACAAACTGCCGCGCAAGCGCTCAGTGATTTACTGCAACTGAATCCGCTGCAACTCGACCAGCCCGTGTACGCCGAAAGTCCCGGCGCCACTCCCGAAACCTGGATCAATCCGCCACAACCGCCCAATGCGCAAATGCCCGCCGATGAGAACGAACTCCGGCGCTTCGTCATGGGCTGGTGGCTCAACGAAGCCCTGCACGATCCGGGCGCAGCCCACCGCCTGTCCTTATTTTTCCACCAATTCCTGGCCGTTACACCCGATTATGGCAGCAGCATGGAATTTTACGACTACCTCATGCTCCTGCGCTGGGGTTGTTTGGGAAACTTTAAAAAGCTGGTCACCAAAATGGTGGTCGATAACTGCATGCTCGAGTACATCGACAACGACCAGAATTTTGTGAACAACCCCAATGAAAACTACGCCCGCGAATTTTTTGAACTGCACACCATCGGCCGCGGCCCCACAGCCGGGCCCGGCGATTACACCAACTACACCGAAGACGACATCGTGGAAGCGGCACGGGTGCTCACCGGCTTCAACCACGCCGACCGCGATGAGTACCAGGATGCCGAAACCGGCCTGCCTGCGGGGCATGGCTACCCGCAGAGCCACGATTTTGGCCTGAAAACCTTTAGTGCACGCTTCAATGGCGCCACCATTCAACCGCCGTCCAATGACCTGGCAGGCATGAATGCCGAACTGAACGCCCTGGTGGACATGGTGTTTGCACAGGAAGAAACCGCCCGCAATTTCTGCCGCCGGCTCTACCGCTTTTTTATCCGCCGGCACATCGACGCCGAAGTCGAATCCGATATTATCGGCCCGCTGGCGCAAACGTTTATTGCCAATACTTTTGAAATCAAGCCCGTGCTCGAGCAACTGTTTCAAAGCGAGCATTTCTTCGACGCCGATGATACACTTAGTACCGACGAAAACCTGGGCGCATTGATCAAATCACCGCTTGACCTGGCCTTGCCGACAATGGCATTTTTTGACCTGCCGATACCCGATCCGGTAGCGGACACCACAGCGCATTACGTCACGCTTTATGATAAAGGAATCATGGGGCGGCTGATGGATTGGGCCGGCATGTTCATGTTTTACCCACCCGATGTGGCGGGCTATCCCGGATACTACCAGGATCCGGATTATAACCGTCAGTTTTTTAATTCTGCGACAATCATTGCACGCTACAAATGGCCTGAGATGCTGCTCACGGGTACCCATGCCTGGGGCCCGGGCAGCGCTCAGGACCTGGGTACGAAGTTTGACTTTGCTGCCTGGCTGCGCGACAGCGGTGTGATTCCCGATCCTTCCGACTCCTACGTGGTGGTCCAGGAATTGCTCCGCTACCTGTTCCCGGAAGAGCCCGACAACGACCGCTTCAACTATTTTCATACGACCATTTTTAACGACGGCCTCCCTCCGGCCGACTGGACGTATGAATGGCAAAATTTCTTGTCCACGGGCGACGATTCGGAGGTGCAGATTCCGCTGGGGCGGTTGTTTAACGCCATGTTGTATGCGCCGGAGTATCAGGTTTATTGAACCCCGCTCTTGCTCTCAACGGGGTCCCAATTACCAAAAAGTTCATTGAATATTTAAAATGTGTGAAACTTGAATTGTGGTTATCTGTGAAATAACGTGCTCCGCTTGATCAACCCCACCCCCATCCCCTCCCCCAAATGGGAGGGGGGCCTGATTTCGCTTTACTTATCGATTCCGTAAACGAAATCTAAAAATAGTTTGAGGGCAAGCCCCCCTCCCCGCTGGGGGAGGGGATGGGGGTGGGGTTGACACAGGCAAGGCGAAAAGTCCAAGAGATGACTAAAAATCGCCTTCCATACATTTTAAATATTCAATGAACTTTTAGGTACTCGGAAGCCAGGAGGGTTATATGGGGTTGATTCCAATCACTCAACCAATCTATAAACAATGAAAAGAAGAAACTTTCTAAAAATAGCCGGCGCATCGTCCTTCGTCGTAAACGGCCACGCCATGCGCCCTTTTTCCAATAGTAAAATAGCCCGCGTTATGGCCGACTGCGAAGAGGTGGAAGACCGCGTGCTGGTGCTCATCCAACTCAAAGGCGGCAACGATGGCGTCAATACCATTGTCCCGATCGCCCAGTACGACGAATACGCCAATTTGCGGCCGGTCATAAAAATTCCCGACTCCGGGCCCGAGCAGTTTATCAAACTGGACAACACGCTGCCCGGCGCCGATCAGGTGGGCATTCACCCGTCTATGACCAGCCTGAAAGCCCTGTACGACAAAGGCTGGGCAAATGTGGTGCAGGCCGTCGGCTACGAAAACCTGAACCAGTCGCATTTCAAAAGCACCGACCTGTGGCTTTCCGGTGGCGATGGCACACCCGACAACTCCGACATCAAATCGGGCTGGATGGGCCGCGCGCTCAATGCCATGTACCCCGACGTGATGGGCACGCCGATCCCCGACATGCTGTACCCGCTCGGCATCCAGATCGGCGACCCCTACCCTTCCCTGGGTTTCCACACCGAAACTGAGCACCAGAACTCGATCAACCTGTACGGGCAGGATCCCGACGGGTTTTACTCCCTGGTGCAAACGATCGGCGGGGCGCCGCTGCTGAACATTCCCGACTCCGACTACGGCGACGAACTGGCCTACATCATGGGCGTGGAGCGCAGCGTGGACCAGTATTCGCAGTACATCACCCAGGCCTTCATGGCCGGCAGCAACGCGATCACTACCTACCCGCAAACGGGGCTTGCCGATCAGCTCAAAACGATCGCCCGCCTGATGAAAGGCGGCTGCAAAACAAAAATGTACCTCTGCTCCATGGGCGGCTTCGATACGCATGGCTCGCAAATACCGCCGGAGGGCGACATTACCAAAGGCCGCCATGCCGACCTGTTGCGGAGCCTGGCCGACTCTGTAAAAGCATTTTATGACGATCTGGAAGGCCTTGACCTTGCCGATAAAGTCGTTTCCTGCACCTTTTCCGAATTTGGCCGTTGCGCCCGCGAAAACGGCTCGGCCGGCACCGACCACGGCACCCTGGCGCCTATGCTGATTTTCGGGAAAGCCCTGGCCGGCGGGGTGCACGGCACCAACGTCGACCTGACCAACCTGGCCAACGACAACCAGTTGCAGGGTCAGCAATTCGACTACCGGCAGGTATTCACCACGCTGCTGCAGGATTGGCTCGGCGCAAGCAACTACGTTTTGGAACAAACCATGTTTGAAGGCTACGCCAAAATGCCCATTGTGAGCAGCACCTACAAAGTGCAGCCGGAATGCTACATCGCCACCAGTGTGTTCGACCCGCAACCGGAACAACGGGCGCTCAATGCTTTCCCCAACCCGGCTACCTACCGTACACAGGTCGCTTTTCAGAGTGGCGGGACGTTCGAGGGCCGGTTGTCGTTGCACAGCCTGGGCGGCGCAGTGGTGTCCATGCAACAAGTGCGCATAGAGCCGGGCGCCAATATTTACCATTTCGACGTGTCGCAATTACCTGCCGGTCCCTATTTCGTGCGGCTGGAAAACAAGTTAAATGGCAAAGCGGAAGTAGTGAAACTAAACGTACTCCGGTAAAAGATTTTTGATTTACGATTTACGGTTTACGATTGGTTCACCATTGCGAAGTTGGATAGTTGCTCGCCCACCTTGAGCATTTGGGTAAATTGAAAACATACTGATTTAGGAATGGTGAATCAATCGTAAATCAAAAATCGGAAATCGTAAATCACAATGCATCCCTTACACCATCCTCCTCCATTTCAAATACCGATTTCATGAACCGCTTAATCAATCTTTTCGCCTTTTTGGGTTTACTGCACGCAACCAGTTTAAACGCCCAGTTGCCGGCGGCCTGCAACGGCACCGGCTCGGCTATAATTTGTGAACAAGCCTGCATCTCCTGCAATTTTGACGGCTATGTGGGCTCCACGCAGGGTTACCCCTCCGGTCCGGCCACGGCATTTTGCGGCACCGTGGAAAACGCCCAGTGGATGGGGTTTATCGCCGGCACGGCAAAAGCGACATTTACCGTAACGCCCGGTGATTGCAACGACGGCAACGGCGTCCAGATCGCCTTGTACGGCGACTGCACCCTGCCTCCCATTGCCTGCGACAAAGGCAAGGAAGACGGCGGCCTCACTCCGGTTTCCATCACAGTTGACCTGACGCCCGGGCACAATTATTTTCTGCTGATCGACGGCTATGCCGGCGACCAGTGCGATTTCTCCGTGGATGTTTCCCCCAAGGAAGCCGTGTACGAACCACCGCTAGGCATGGTTCAGGCCATTCAGGGAAAAACCGAGGGCTGCCCGGGCGCCACGTTTACTTACGCCGTACCGCCCGTTTTCGGCGCTGCCGCCTACATCTGGGACGGCCCCCCGGGAACGTTGGTCGACAGTATGCCGGTGCCGGCAACTATCCTTGGCACCGGCGGCAACACCGTGGAAGTAACGCTGGGCGACCAAAGCGGCAATTTGTGCGTTCAGGCCGTAAACTCCTGCGAAGCCAATCCGCCTTGTGCCAGTTCGTTGTTTATCACCGTACTCGACGATTCCTACCGGCCGGAGCTGATTGCCGATTCGGTGGGCCATTTGAGCTGCACCGAGTCGCCGGCGCGCTTGCTGGTCAAGATCAATCCCACGGCCGATTACAATTTGCAGTGGACAGCCGACAGTACGGGGCTGATCGTCGGGGGCGCCAACTCGCAGCAGGTGCAGGTGGCGCAAACCGGAAATTATACCCTGGTGGTCACCAACAAGGTGAATGGTTGTTCGTCCAGCACCACGATCCGGGTTGGTGAACCGGAACTGCCGTCGGCAGCTGAATTGAATATCCGGCACATTTCCTGTTTCGGAAAAAACGACGGCGTGCTGAACATCGGCTCGGTGACCGACGGCACACCGCCCTACGTGTTTTCGGTGGATGGGGAGCCGTTCATGGTGTCGCCGGAATTCCGGCGCCTGCCGCCGGGAGAGCACAGCTTGCTGATTCAGGCAATCGACGGGTGCGAGTACGACACCACCTTCACGGTATTGGAACCCGACGACCTGGTGCTCACCCTGGACCCGGACACCACGATCCTGCTTGGCCAGCGCATTGGCCTCTGGCGCGATGATGCGCTTAGCGATCCCAGCCGGCTGGATCAACTGCTGGTAAGCACACCCATTACGGCCGACATGCTTTGCGACACCTGCATGTATGCCCCGATAAATTCTTTCCGGTATGAAGTGACCGTGCTGGACTCCAACGGCTGCCGGGCCACCGATGACCGCGAGATTGTGGTGGATAAAAACCGGCGGGTGTACATTCCCAATGTATTTGCGCCGGAGTCGCCTTTTGAAAATGCCGTGTTCCGGATATTTTGCGGGGAGGACGTAGCCATGGTGCGCACGTTCCGGATTTACAGCCGGTGGGGCCGGGCTATTGTGGAACAGAATGACCTGAGTCCGAATGATCCGCTGCTGGGGTGGGACGGCAATATAAATGGCGACAAGGCATCCCCCGCCGTGTTCGTATATTTTGCAGAAATAGAATTCAAAGACGGCGCCAGGGAACAGTACCGGGGCGATGTGACCCTGGTACGATAATGATGAATGATGAATGATGAATGATGAATGGCTCACCATCCCGAGATAGTGAGCCATTCATCATTCATCATTCATCATTCATCATTAATTCTAAGGACTGATTTTCGCATAAACAATCCCGACAACAATGGCCTGGAAAAGGCCATAGGCAAACCAGGTCAGCACGATCGGCAGCGATACCGCCAGCGAGCTGAAGGTGATCCACATGGATGGCAGGGTTGCAATCAAACCGTACACCAGTCCCATTTCCATACCGCGCCACCAGAACGGGCCGTGAAACAGCGATTTAAAACGTTTCCAAAACCAGGCCAGTGCAAAGCTCAGGATAAACGGGTGCAGGAAATACAGGTAGGTTTTGTCGCCTTCCAGATCGAAAATCGGGTTGTAATATTCCTCCGCCATTTCAGGCAGAAAGGCCACAACCAAATACAGGGCTACATAACTGAACAGGAGCAGAATGGCCCCTGCAACAAAGCCTTTGATGAGTAATTTTTTCATAGTTAAGTACCGTTGGTGTTGTTATTGTTTTTCAGAAAAATCTTCCAGGCTGATATCGAGATTGAAGTGAAAGGTAATCAGATCATTCACCTTGATCAGACCGAACAGGGCGCCGGGCGGATCGATGCCGTACTCCGTCATTTTCAGTGATTTCTCACCGCGCAGGGTGAACTGATTCTCGGCTGTTTTTTTCGCTTCCGCTTCGATGAATTGCTCTTTCGTCACATCGGTAATCGTCAGTTTGACTTTGGCCTTTACAGCAAACCACTGGTTGTTGCCTGCATTTTTGAGCTGCTCGGGGTTGTACCAGGTTTCCAGCAGTTCGATCGTTATAAAATCGTATGCATCGGCTTTGAGTGCTTTGTGCATATCCCGGTCGATCTTCCCGTTTTGGCAGTTGAACTTCCGGGTCCGCATCCGAAGGCGCACATTGCTGAAGCGGGCGTGTTTGCCACCGTTTTCCACCTGGAATGTTTGTGCCGGAAAGCGGTCTTCGCAATTGCAGGTGAAGGCATTTACATTGGAAGTCCCTTTCAGAAAAAGTTTGCTGGAACGCAGGACCGTGTACCGCATTTGCGAAGCCTGGTCTTCCTGGGCGAACAGCGCTGCCGGCGCCATGCACATCAACAAATTGAACGCCAGCAATCGGATAACTAGGGCTGCCATAATGGAATGGTATATTTTCGAAAAAAGCCCCATGGCCTTAGAAGACCATAGGGCCGTTATTTTTGAACTGGAAAGTATCGGCGTGAGGTTGAATCACGCCGATACGGACAATAAATTCACTTAGAAACCAATCACAGCTTCGACGACAAATCCGCTGAATTTACCTTCGTTGCGGTAGTCTGTTGTCGGAAAATCGTTATAGTTCTGCACCATGTATTCAGCTTTGAGCAACAGGTTTTTGCTCGGGAACCAACCGGCGGCCACGGCAAGACGGTCGATCGAAATATCATCGGCAAAACCCTGCGGCGTGCCGGTAAGTTTGTTATACCGGCCACCTACATAGAGCTGTTCGTTGGTACCAAAACGGTAGAGCAACTCACCAACCAATTGCGTGAAATCACGCTCACTCCCGTTGCGTTCGCGGTTTACACGGCCTTTTGCCATTTCATAAGCGCCGAAGAATTCGAGGCCGTGGAATTTTACAAACGGGTTGATCATAAGGGTAGCCACTTCGTTGGCAAAACCCGGGTTGAAGCGACCGGAGGTAAACTGCGAACCCTGAGAGGTAGCCGCACCGTTGGTCAATGCGGGTTCCATAGCCAGGAAGTAGTGCGAACCGGTGCGGTCGCCTGCGTACAGGGTGTTGCGCTGGATAGATGGGTTCATGTAGTACGAGGCAGAAAGCCGGAAACGCAGATCGGGGTTAATTTGCTTGTCGTATGCACCTTTGAAGAAGATGGAAGGCTTCTTCTCGGTAGGCTCAACGTCTGCACCGATTGGCGTGCTCGGGTAATTGTTCACGTTGCCGTTGATAAAGCCCGATGTCATACCGACCATACCCATGAAGTCGCCGAAGAAAACATACGCCTCACCGCCGATCTCTGTCGTAAAGGCATCCATGATAAAGTTCTCCACGAAGGGGTTGAAAATCGTATTACCACCATCGGTACGGCGGAACTGCATGTCGCCGAAGTTTGGCTGGAAGTGCCCGATTTTAACCCGGATGTGATCGGTATACCACTGCGGGTTGCCGAACATCGGCAGTTTATCGATCTGGATGTATCCGCCTTTCACCCAAAATTCGGAGTGGTGGCGGGAAGACATGTAGTTTTCCAGCGCGACCCGGATACCGTCTTCAATCTGGAAGTCAAGATTCAGGTTGGCCATAGCCAGGTTGAAACCCGAAACTTTACCCTCCGTGCTGTCGCCGTCAATGCCTGCGCCGTACAACAAATTGGCATTCGTAGGATTGGAACCGGAAACCGGCACATAGGTAGGCTCGTTCGAGTGGGTGATGGATTGATAATCCTGGGTAAACGAACCACCGATGCGAATTTTAAAGCCGGTGTATTCGGGTTGCTGGGCTTTTTTAGACGGTTCAAACATATTGATGCCATCTTTATCCCAAGGCCGGAAGTACTGGATGTCAGCACGTTGTGCCATAGCCCATGAAGCGCTGAAAAGAAGTATCAGAACGGAAATAAAAAAGCTGTTTTTCATGATAACAAGTTGATTTAAGTCTTAGAAATATTTTGCAACGGATAGAATGTGTGTAGGTTATTTGGCTTTCAGGGTTACGCGGAATACGATTTCCACGTCATCGCCAACCGTCATGGTGCCCAGCAAGGCCGTAGGCGGATCAATTTTGTAATCCGTCATTTTCAGCTTGTACGAGCCGTTGAAGGTCAACGAGCCGTCGCTGCCTGTTTTACCGGAAACATAAAAGTTGACTTTGTTGGTCACACCGGCAATCATGAGCGATCCGCTGGCATTGACGTCGTATTTGTCACCTTTTTTATTGACGGTGGCTTTGTCGAGTTTGTATTTGATGGCCGGGTACTTGTTGGCGTCAAGCGCTTTGTAGGTTTTATTATCCATGATAGAACCTTTCTCGCTCTTGATCGACTTGACCGGCACTTCAACGCTGAGAGCGTTTATGGCCTGAAGTTCACCGGCTTCCACTGCAAATGCTCCGGTGGCGCGGAGTTCCTTGGCGGTCGATTGCCAGTCGTGCAGGTTGGAAGAACCTTTAATAGTCAGGGAAAAAGAAGCCACTTGGAAATTGTCTTGGGCATAAACCATGTTTAGCGACAGGACGAACAGAAACAGGATTTGAACTTTCATTTTTCTAATTTTTATGCAAATCTATCGGCACCGGGAGTGCGCAGTGAGTGACCTGGCTTATGCTGGAGTTTGATCTTCGTCAGCTTCCACGCTTCGCACAGATTAATCCGGCCGGAATTGTTTGCACAAAAAGTTTTCAGCTGACCGCGGGCAGTTTTTAGTATGTTGTTAATCACCCGGTAATGGATAATTCTGGTACTTTTTTTTAAAACATCAGTCGCCTGAAAACCATACATGGAAAACCGCAGACAGCCTTAGGTATCGCAAATTCGTTCCGGATAAACACTAAGCGGAATCGAACTCCACCGAACACCTTACTTTTGCCCCACCCAACACAACTTAACCCGTTTACCCAAATCACACCCAACTACTACTTATGTGCAAAAACTGCATACTCCTCCTGCTCGTACTCCTTTCGGTCGCTTTCCAGGCTGCCGCACAAAAATTTCCGGAGCACCCTGAAACAGCCCGCCCCAACACCGGTCCGGCTATCCTGACCCACTTTTCCGTCGGCTTCCAGTTGCCTGCCGGCGATATGGCCGACCGCTTCGGCGCCAACGGCAGTTTTGGCGGCGGCGCCGAGTGGATTACCCCGGGCAATTTCATCCTGGGGCTCGATGGCCACTACATTTTCGGCGGCACGGTAAAAGAAGACCCGCTTGCCATCCTGCGCACGCCAGAAGGAGATATCATCGGCGGCAATCAATTGATTGCCGATGTAGCCTTGCGCGAACGCGGGTACTACATCGGTGGCCTGATCGGCAAACTTTTTCCAATGGGCGCGCACCGCTCCGGTATCCGCGTAAGCCTCGGCGCGGGCATGCTGACCCATTGGATCCGCTTGCAGGACAACTCCAGCACCGTCGTGCAGATCACCGGCGACTACGCCAAAGGCTACGACCGGCGCACCGGGGGCCTGATGTTGCAACAGTTTGTCGGCTGGCAACACCTGAGCGACAACCGCCGCTCCAACTGGATGGTCGGGCTCGAATTCGGACAGGGTTTTACGCAAAGCCTGCGCAGCTGGGATTTTTCGGAAATGCGCAAACTGGATGAAAAACGCACCGACCTGCGCTTCGGCATCCGCCTCACCTGGACGCTGCCCTTCTATATGAGCGGCGCCGAAAACATCTACTATTAATGGCCCGCAAACACGGCGCCCTCCTATTGTGATGTTCATGCACTTTTTGTACAATCTGGCGATCCGGCTCATGTGTTTCGCCCTCCGGCTGGCCGCTGTTTTTCATCCCAAGGCACGCGCCTGGGTAACCGGTCGCCGAAACTGGCGGGCACGCTACCAGGACGCATTCCAAAAAACCGGCAAGGTGCTCTGGGTACATGTCGCCTCGTTGGGCGAGTTCGAGCAGGGCCGGCCGGTCATTGAGGCATTCCGGGAAAAGCATCCGGGCTGGCAAATTGTGTTGTCGTTTTTTTCGCCGTCCGGTTATGCGATCCGAAAAAATTACCCGCACGCCGATTTGGTCTGTTACCTGCCCGCCGATACCCGCCGCAATGCGCGCGATTTCCTGGACATTATCCAGCCCGATCTGGTCATTTTTGTCAAATACGAGTTTTGGGCAAATATGCTGTTTGCGCTAAAAAACCACAGGGTCCCTACCCTGCTGGTGTCGGCGCTTTTCCGGCCCGGGCAACCTTTTTTCCGTTGGTACGGCGGTTTTTGGCGCCAAATACTCGGCTGCTTCGGGCATATTTTTTCACAAAATGAATACTCGGCGCGGTTGCTCCGGAATGCCGGGTTTCAAAACATTACCGTGGCCGGTGATACGCGCATAGACCGGGTATTGCGCCTGGCGGAAGAGGTAAAGAAAAATGCGGTAGTGGAGGCGTTTTTGTCGGCCCCATCCCCTCCCACACCGCAGCCGCGGAAGGAAGCCTCCTCTTTTGAACAAGTACATTTTTCAGATGATAATCTAATTTTTCCACCTGCGAAGGAACAGGAAATCCCATTTCCCGAACACAGCAAGTATCCTGAGGGCAAGCCCCCCTCCCCCCGGGGGGAGAGGATGGGGGTGGGGTCTACCCTGATCGCCGGAAGCACCTGGCCCGAAGACGAAGCGCTGTTGCTGCCGCTGCTGGACGACCCGGCGTTTGCAGCCCTGCACATGATCGTTGCCCCGCACGAACCCTCTGAAAAACACCTGGCGCAGCTCACAGCCCATCTGACCCAACCTTATCTGCGCTATTCCGCTTGTGTAAACGGGGAAGCCATACCCGACAGTACCCGCTTGTTGCTGATCGACAATGTCGGTTTGCTGAATACCTTATATGCCTATGGCCGGGTGGCCTATATCGGCGGCGGTTTTGGTAAGGGCATCCACAACACCCTGGAGCCGGCGGCATTTGGTTTGCCCATACTGTTCGGCCCGAAATACGAAAAATTCGAGGAGGCCCGGCAATTTGTGGCGCGCGGCGGCGCATTCCCGGTGCGCACAGCGGCGGAGTTGGCCGATGCCCTGCGCAAGCTTCAGGACCCGGAGTGCTATGCAAAGGCTTCCCGGGCAGTAAAGGCCTTTTTGGAAGAAAACCGCGGCGCCACCGATACGGTATTAAACCATCTGATGGCGCTGCATTTTTAACAACACCGCCTATTTTCCAAGCAGTTTTCCTACCTTCGCGGCGCTTTTTACAACAATTCTTCCCTAATAGTTAAATTACAATACAATCCATGCAAGGATCCACGATTACCATCAAAAAGGGCAAGCTGAAAGTCCCCAACGATCCCATCATCCCCTTCATTGAAGGCGACGGCATTGGCCCGGATATCTGGGCTGCCTCGGTGCGCGTATTTGACGCCGCCGTTGAAAAATCGTTCAAAGGCAAAAAGAAAATCGTGTGGCGCGAAGTGCTGGCCGGTGAGAAAGCCTTTAATAAAACCCAAAGCTGGCTCCCTCAGGAAACCCTCGACATCATCAAAGAATACAAAGTAGCGATCAAAGGGCCCCTGACTACGCCTGTGGGCGGCGGCATCCGTTCGCTCAACGTGGCCCTGCGGCAACAACTCGACCTGTACGCCTGCGTGCGCCCGGTCCGGTGGTTCCGCGGCGTGCCCAGCCCGGTCAAACAGCCCGGCCTGGTGGACATGGTGATCTTCCGCGAAAACACCGAAGACATCTACGCCGGAATCGAATACATGGCCGGCACCCCGGAGTGCGACAAAATGGTCCGCTTTCTCCAGCAGGAAATGGGCACAAAAAATATCCGCTTCCCGAATACCTCGTCCATTGGTATCAAACCGGTGTCGATCGAAGGTACCGAACGCCTCGTGCGGTCGGCCATAGAATATGCCCTGCAATACAAACGCCAATCAGTAACCCTGGTGCACAAGGGCAACATCATGAAATTTACCGAGGGCAAATTCAAAGACTGGGGTTATGCCCTGGCCGAGCGCGAATACGGCAACCAGGTGTTTACCTGGGCACAATACGACCGGATCAAGGCGGAAAAAGGCGAAGCGGCAGCAAATAAGGCACAGGATGAAGCCCTGGCCGTCGGCAAACTCCTGATCAAAGACGTGATTGCCGACGCCTTCCTGCAGCAAATCCTGCTGCGCCCGGCTGAGTACGACGTGGTGGCTACGCTGAACCTCAACGGCGACTACCTCTCCGATGCCCTGGCTGCCCAGGTGGGCGGTATTGGGATTGCACCGGGCGCCAACATCAACTACGTAAGCGGCCACGCGATTTTCGAAGCCACCCACGGTACTGCGCCGAAATATGCCGGTCAGGACAAAGTGAACCCGGCCTCAGTAATCCTTTCCGGGGTGATGATGTTTGAATACATGGGCTGGACGCGCACGGCAAAACTGATCGTCCGCGGCCTGGAGCGGGCTATCCGGAAAAAAAGGGTGACCTATGATTTCGAGCGTTTGATGAAAGGCGCCACCAAACTGAAATGTTCGGAGTTTGGCGACGAGATTATCCGGAACATGTAGTCAACTCCTGGCTTGTTCAAGTACTTGCGGTCCTGCAACTGTTGTCAGTTGCAGGACCGTTTTCTTTCAGAGAAGACGCAGGCGATTACCCTGGTAGAAACATAAAGCAACTAAAAATTCTATCTATTTCGGGCTTCCGATAGAATTTCAGCAATACCGGCCGGTTTTTGGCATCTTTCTTCAAACTTCCTTACTCTAACTTTTTATAAAAAAGTTTGCCGGTTTTGATATTTCTCAACGGCGTGGCGATTTATTCGGTGGCTTAACTGCCGGAATCGTTGCGCTGCCGTTGGCGCTGGCTTTTGGTTTACAATCGGGGCTGAGCGCTGCGGCAGGCATCTACGGCGCTATTTTCCTCAGTTTTTTCGCTGCCCTTTTTGGTGGTACAAGCACCCAGATATCCGGCCCCACAGCGCCAATGACTGCGGTAAGCATGGTAGTCATCGCCAGTATTATTGCGTCGATGGAAGGCGAAATTATCAACCGGATCGGCGATAAAGTGTACATCAGGCACCCGGACGGCCCCCTGTTTTTCGGTTTTGCCTCGCGGTCTCAGGACATGATAAAAGCCATGCCCGATATCAGCGTGGTCATTATCCGGATGGATAAAGTACCCTTTGTCGACTAGTCCGGACTGTACGCCATGGAAGATGCCGTTATGGATCTGCAGGCGCAAAATATCAAAGTGGTTTTCACCGACCTGCACGGGCAACCGCTTGATATGTTCGAGCGCTTCAACCTGATTCCGGGCCTGGTAGAACGGGAATACTGTTTCGACGACTTCAATACCTGCTCAATTTGGCTGGAAGGATATCTTAAAGCCAACCACAACCTGTAGCCGGAAAATATTTCAGCAAAACATTAGC
The DNA here is from genome assembly GCA_016716135.1 of Lewinellaceae bacterium. GTDB lineage: Bacteria > Bacteroidota > Bacteroidia > Chitinophagales > Saprospiraceae > M3007. The sequence goes on from JADJWX010000011.1 coordinate 225,461, forward strand.
AGCTTTTGTGACCTGTATCATCGGATTTTTTAGTGCAGGCGCTGAACTTTAGCGCCCGTCCTGAAACTAAAATCGTTCACAAAATCCCGATATTATGCTTTGTCCGGTCTGTAAAAAAAGTTTGACGAATACCACTCGCAGCGGCGTTGAAATTGATTATTGCCCAAACTGCCGCGGCGTCTGGCTTGACCGGGGCGAGTTGGAAAAAATTATCGCCCGCAGTATAGCGCAGCCGTCCGACGCAACGGCTGAAAACCTTAAAATGTCCGGCGGACAAAAGATGGAACGTTTCCAGGTCTATCCACCGGTAGATGCGCTGCGCCAAAAACACTTTTTGGAAGAAGTGTTTGACTGGTAAAGCCGGTATGCCGGCCCTGTTAATTCAAAGGGTATGGCGCGCCTGGCGCCGCTTCTTTTGTTTCCTCCATGTTTTTCCCAACATTTGCCCTGGCTTCTGTGTGCTGCCAGGGCAATAGTGCTTCCCGGCCAACAGGAACCTGTTAAACAACCACCCACCATGACAATCGACGAATACCGGCAACACGATGCCCTCGGGCTCGCAGCACTGGTCCAAAAAGGCGACATTACCCCGGTGGAACTGCTCGACCTGGCCATCCAGCGCATTGAGGCGGTTAACCCGGAACTCAATGCCGTGATCCACTTCCGCTTCGATCAGGCGCGCGCCGAAGCCAAAACCGTGGACCGCAAGGCGCCCTTTGCCGGGGTGCCTTTTTTGGTAAAAGACCTGGGCATGGAGATCCAGGGCATGCCGATGTGCGTAGGCAGCAAGGGCTACCGGGATTATGTTTCGGGACAAGACAGTTTCGTGGTCCGAAAAATGAAACGCGCCGGTTTGCTCATTTTGGGAAAAACCAACACGCCCGAATTTGGCCTTACCCCCTTCACCGAGCCCAAACTTTTTGGTCCCACCAAAAACCCCTGGAACCCCGAACATTCCCCCGGAGGCTCAAGCGGAGGTTCGGCAGCGGCCGTGGCGGCAGGCATGGTACCGCTGGCAACTGCCAACGACGGCGGCGGCAGCATCCGCATGCCGGCGGCATGTTGCGGTTTGTTCGGGCTGAAACCGACCCGGGGCCGGGTGTCGTGGTCGGCCCTGGAAGGCGAAATGTGGTCGGGGGCCGCTGTTGAAAATTGTGTGAGCCGGACGGTACGCGATTCGGCAGCTTATCTCGATGTCATTCAAGGCGCCGCCCCCGGCGATCCTTACGTAATCGCCCCGCCCAAACGACCATACCTGGATGAAGTAACGGCGGCGCCCGGCAACTCCGCATCGGCTGGTCGGGTGCGCACACGCTCGGCCTGCCGGTCGACGAAGCCTGCCTGAAAGGCCTGCAAAACGCCGTGGAAGCGCTTCAACATGCCGGCCATAACGTGGAGGAAGTGGCACTCCCCTACCGCAAGGAAGATCTTACCGAAGCATTCCTGGTGGTCGTAGCCGGCGAAACGGCGGCCGGCCTTGATCTCATGGGTGAATACCTGGGCCGGAAGGTGCGCCCCTCCGATGTGGAGCCCGGCACCTATGCCCTGAACCTGTTGGGCCGCGCTTTCAGCGCCGGCGATTATGCTTTCGCAAAACACAAATGGGGCGTCATTACCCGCCGCGTCGCTGAATTTCACGAAAAATTCGACTTGTTGGTCACCCCTACCCTGGCCCAGCGCCCTATCCGGATCGGGGCCTTGCAACCCACGGCCGCGGAAGATCGCATCATGGCCGTTATCAATGCCCTGGGCCTCGGCAGCGCTGTAAAAGCCACCATCAACCAATTGGCGGAAAAAATTTATGGCTACATGCCCTGGACCGCGCTGGCCAACCTGACCGGGCAACCGTCTATGTCGATGCCGTTTCATTGGACGGCGGAAAATTTGCCCATCGGGATCATGTTCACTGCCCGCATGAACGAGGAAGACTTGCTCTACCGGCTGGCCGGCCAATTGGAGCCCGTGGCGCACTTCAGAATGTAGATTTTCACCGGGAATGACGGCTTCCACCCGAAATGATATTTAACCAGAAACCTGGAAAGCAGTAACTTTCAAACCAAAAAAAGTATGCAACCAACCTGGAACGGCGTTTACCCGGCCGTCACGACTCAATTCAAAGAAAACGGCGACCTGGATATCCCCGCATTTCAACACAACCTGCGCGTTCAATTGGAAGCCGGTGTGCATGGGCTGATCATCGGCGGCTCGCTCGGCGAATCCAGCACTCTCACCCACGACGAGCGTGTCGAATTGCTGCGCGCGGCCAAAAATATCGCGTCAGGCAAAGTCCCCGTACTGCTCAACATCGCCGAAGGCTCTACCCGGCAAGCCGTCAACCTTGCCCGGCGCGCGCAGTACGATGGCGCCGACGGCCTGATGGTGCTGCCCCCGATGATGTACAAACCTACGGACGCCGAAACCGTGGCTTATTTCCGCACAGTGGCCCTGAGCACCGACCTGCCCATTTTGATCTACAACAATCCGGTGGATTACAAGGTGGAGGTTACCCCCGATATGTTCGCGGAGTTGTTGAAACTGGAAAATATCCAGGCCGTCAAGGAAAGTACCCGCGACATCTCCAATGTCACCCGGCTGCTCAACCGTTTTGGCGATCGCCTGAAAATCCTGTGCGGCGTGGATACGCTGGCGCTGGAAGAACTGATCATGGGCGCCCACGGCTGGGTGGCCGGCCTGGTGGATGCGTTTCCGCGTGAAACAGTGGCGATTTATAACCTGGCAAAAGCGGGCCGCATTGCGGAAGCACAGGCCATTTACCGCTGGTTTCTGCCCATCCTGGAGCTGGACATCAGCCCGCAACTCGTACAAAATATTAAACTCGCCGAGTTGATGACCGGCATGGGTACCGAACACCTGCGCCCTCCGCGCATGAAACTCGCCGGCGCCGAACGGGAGCGGGTGCGGGCAATCATTGCAGCCAGGGGTTTGAATACCGCCCGGGCAGGCCGGATTTGAGATGATGGGGAGGGCCGGCATGGGGATGTTAGGACGGGGTGACATGTCCAGTCGGGGCAATCAAGCGGTATGTCGTCAACCTAATTCTACTTTGTCACTGGGCTAAAAACACATCATTTTGTACAGGCTCAACAGGACAAGTAAATTTTGTCTTTGAAAAACTTGTTGCCGGAGATTCTGCTTCGATCGGGTTCGAAATAAAACTTACCCTGGCCCGTTGGCGCAATCACTTTCGAGGCAGCGATGAAATCGGGAGAAAATTCGGGCGGTTATCCAAATTACTGTCATGTCGACAAACTGGCAAATATAGGCATCTAAACTTAAAGTGACAAAGTAAGTAAGATTAAGAAATCAGAGGAGGTAGACACTTTCAAATTGAACTTTTGACTTCTTCAAGAGCAATATCAGTTCGGGAAGTTCCTTTTAAGTCAAATTTGAAAAGTCTAATTTGAAAAGTCAAAAGTGTTCACCCACCCAAATACTTTAAATTGACGACATTAGACTGCCAGTCACCCCCTCACTTGCCCCCCTCAGCCAAACGAGAACATGAGCCCCTTAATTTGAAATTTTTGAACATCGGTCACAACTTAGGTTAAATAGAAAACAGTTGAATTGCACATGCGCAAAACCTTCTTTTGCATCGACGCACACACCTGCGGCAACCCGGTGCGCCTCGTCGCCGGCGGCGGCCCGCTGCTCGACGGCGCCTCAATGGCCGAACGACGCCTGCATTTTCTGCGCGAATTCGACTGGATACGCCGCGGCCTCATGTTTGAACCCCGCGGCCACGATATGATGTCGGGCAGCATCCTCTACCCGCCCGCCGACCCGGAAAACGACATCGGCGTGTTATTTATCGAAACCAGCGGCTGCCTGCCCATGTGCGGGCACGGGACGATCGGCACCGTCACGATCGCGATTGAGGAAGGACTGGTGCTGCCTAAAATACCCGGACAACTGCGCCTGGAAACACCGGCCGGACTGGTGCTGGTCGAGTACCGGCAGGAAGGCAACAAAGTGAAATCTGTCAAACTGACCAATATTCCCTCCTTTTTGTACAAAGAAGACTTGGAGGTGGAATGCCCCGACCTTGGCCTGCTCCGGGTGGACGTAGCCTATGGCGGTAATTTTTACGCCATCGTCGACCCGCAGGAAAACTTTCCCGGGCCTGGAAGCATATACCGCAGCCGACCTGATCCGCTGGAGCCCGGTGCTCCGGCAACGCTTGAACGAGCAGCACGAATTCCGGCATCCCTTGGATGCAAATATCAGCGGCCTGAGCCACCTGCTTTGGACCGGAAAGCCGTTGCACGCCGATTCTACTGCCCGCAATGCCGTTTTTTACGGCGACAAGGCGATCGACCGGTCGCCCTGCGGCACGGGCACTTCGGCGCGGATGGCGCAGTGGGCAGCCAAGGGACTGTTACAAGTCGGCGACGCGTTTTACCATGAAAGTATTATCGGGAGCTGCTTTACCGGACGCGTGGAGGCCGCTACATCTTGCGGGCCGTTTGCAGCGATTGTACCAAGCATTGAAGGCTGGGCGCGGGTCACAGGGTATAACACTATAGTGATCGACGACGAGGATGATCCGTATGCGTTTGGGTTCCAGGTGGTGTAAAATTTGTACCATGATCACTGTAAAATCATTTGCCGGAACGATAGCCGAAAATCACATCCATGAACTGGCCCGGTTGCGAATCCAAGTCTTTCGGGACTATCCCTATCTCTATGACGGCTCTATAGAATACGAACTGGACTATCTTAAAACGTATAGTTCTTCAAACGACAGTATTATCGTGATCGCGTTTGATAACGACAAGGTCATAGGCGCCTCCACAGGAATTCCAATAGAAGCGGAAACCGAGAATATAAAAGCGCCCTGGATAGCACGGGGATACAACATTCACAAAATATTCTATTTCGGTGAATCCGTACTGGACAAGGCATACCGGGGCCGGGGCATCGGCGTTCGTTTTTTCGAACACCGGGAACACTGGGCAAAAAGCCTGCGCCGGTTCGATCGGACAACTTTTTGCGGAGTAGTCCGGCCGGACAATCATCCCTTGCGGCCAGATAACTTCACCCCGCTGGATAATTTTTGGCGCAACAGGGGTTATCAAAAAACGGAAGACCTCGTCTGCAATATCAGTTGGAAAGACATCAACGAGGCGCACGAAACCCCGAAGCCGCTGCATTTTTGGTATAAAAGCCTTGATTGAGTTCTCTGGTAATAAAACTGTGGATCACCATCCAACTATTTGCCGGGCGGTTGGCTGGGCCGCACCTCAATTTTGCTGGGCAGGGTGCGGGAATTCAATTTCAGCAGATCCACCACCATCTGACCCAGGTCTTCAGGTTGTATTTTCCAGGCGTCGGCATCGTTGGGTTCGTGGTTGTTGAAGTGGGAAGCCACCGAGCCCGGCATAATCGTGGTGCAGCGGATCCCGGCGTCCCTGAGGTCGAGCATAACCGCCTGGGTAAAGCCCACCAATCCAAATTTGCTGGCATTGTAGGCCGAGCCTTTCGGGAAAAAATTGGTGCCCGCCAGGCTGGCGATGCTGATAAAATATCCCTTGGTTTTCGTGAGCGCATCAACCGACGCCTTCAGGCTGTAAAACACCCCGGTTAGGTTGGTGTCTATGGTTTCATGCCATTGCGCCGGAGTCATTTCCATGATGGGCGCGAAATGGCCGACACCGGCATTGGCAATGAGCACGTCGAGGCGACCGAATGCTTCGAGTGTTGTGCGCACCGCCTGTTGCTGTGCTTCAAAATCGCGGACATCGGCAGCGATACCGACGACTTTTCCGGAGCCCATTTTGGATAGTTCCTGCGCGGCCGCATCCGCAGCGTCCTGGTGGCGGCTGGTGATCGCCACATTTGCGCCTTCTGCCAGCAAACTGGCGGCAATGCCGTAGCCAATCCCTTTGCTGCCCCCGGTGATGAGGACTGAAATTCCGTTTAGATTTTTCATATGGTTTAGAAACGCGAACAGAAAAAAAAGGTTAGTGTTTTTTGTAAAAAAACATGGTAAAGCCGGCCAAATGCAATAAGAATTCCCGTTTCAACAGTTGTTTTGCAGGATATAAATCTTGTCGTCCCCGGCGTACATTTGCGTTATCCGAAAAGGCCGTCGCGCCAACAAAAAAGTCCCAAATTTTGGGAATGCTGACAACCGTTTCCGGTAGACCGTTAAAACAACTTTCATCAGTATTCTTAACAAGGAATCAACTTGAAAAACACCGTACGCACCCCCTTTCTTGCGGCTATTCGCAAAGCGTTTAAACTCGCCCTCCTGGCCGAAAAACAACAAACCAATGCTGCTGAAATCATAGGCCAGGCACAACAATTGGCAACCAGTCGCCGGAAATTCCTGGAAAACACCGGCAAGATCATTCTCGGCGGAACCATTGCCCCCGGCTTGCTGCTTCAGCCGCGAAAACTGTTGCTCCGGCCGTTTTCAGGGGGACTGACACCTCGAATCGTCATCGTCGGCGGTGGCATTGCAGGCCTGAACGCCCTGCACGTGTTGAAAAAGAACAAGCTGGAAGCCACCCTGTACGAGGCTACGGGACGCACGGGGGGGCGCATGTTCACGGTGCAGGAAGCAATGGGCAAGGGCACCTGGACAGAATTTGGCGGGGAATTCATCGACACCGACCACGCCGATATGTGGGCCCTGGCCAAAGAGTTCAACATTGAACTGATCGACTACCAGCAGGCCAGTGAGGCTAAACTGGAAGCAGAAACCTTCTTTTTCGAAGGCAAACATTACAATATGGAAGCCGTCGTAACAGCGTTCCGGACATTTGCCCCGCGGCTGAAAGCCGACATGGACAAACTCGACGGCGACTTTTCTTATTTAACCACGGACCCGTTTATCCAAAAACTGGATAAAATGTCGCTGCGTAAATACCTCAAAAATATCGGCGCCAGGGGCTGGATAAAGAGGCTGATTGAAGTCGCCTACGAGTCCGAATACGGCCTTTCCCCCAAAGTGCAATCGAGCCTGAACCTTACTCTGCTTATTTCGCCCGATACCAGCTCGGGGTCGCTCGCCTTTTTCGGCGACAGCGACGAACGCTACAAAGCCCGCGGCGGCAATCAAAGTATTGTCGACGCCCTGGCCCGTAAATACGCCGGTGATATCCGGATGAACCGCCCGCTGGAGTCGATCCGCCAGGACGGCAACAGTTACAATTTGCACTTTGGCGGGATGCACGATGCGGTCCAGGCCGACTTTGTGATCCTTGCCCTACCCTTCACCAAATTGCGGTCGGTGGATATGCAAATCGAAATGCCACCGGTCAAACGCACATGTATTGACACCCTCGGCTACGGCACCAACTCCAAGTTGATGCTCGGCATGAAATCGCATTTCTGGCGGAAACAGGGCTACGGCGGTCTGGTGTACAGCGACATTGGCATCCCCAATGGCTGGGACAATGCCCAACTCCAGACCGGGGATGATGAAGCAGCCGGGCTGTCTATCCTGTTCGGCGGGCCATGCGGTGTTAAACTAGGCGAGGGCACACCCGATACACAGAAAAACAAATACCTCCCCTTATGGGAACGCATTTTCCCCGGATCAACCGAACAATTCAACGGGAAGGTCGCCCGAATGCATTGGCCGTCCTACCCGTACGTTCTGGGCAGTTATATTTGTTATACCCGCGGCCAGTATACCAGCATCAGCGGGGCCGAACAAATGCCTGTTGGGAATATCCTATTTGCAGGTGAGCATTGTGGCGGGGCTTATGCCGGGTTTATGAACGGCGCGGCACAAAGCGGCCGGGAAGCAGCCGAAATGATTTTGAGCCGGCTGGATTGAAACCACAGGCTCGACCTCAACCTTTTGAAAAACAGAAAATCATATCCCTTTTTTGGTCGTTACAACCTGCAGTTAAGTGATTTCAACGTATGCTTCGCCATTAATCCGAAAATTACCATTAGCGAAATCAAATCCGCGAAAATCTGCGTTTTGCCGAAGGCAAATCCGCGGTATCCGCGTTCTATTCCTGCTCGCCAGGAAATCCAAAGGAGCGCTCCCAACGTAGAGCGATTGGACCGCGGATTACCACGGATTCGCCTGCGGCGAAGACGCTGATAAACGCGGATTTGATTCCGCTGAGGGCAAACAAGGCGATTAAAGTTCAAATCAACACCTTGTATTAATTATGACCATCAGGATAAAAACTGGATGTTCACAATTTCAAAATGATGCTTTCCGGCGTTTTTAAAGATTGACCTGGAACGGTAAATTAAGGCAGCGGATTCATCCGCAACCTGATCTACGAAAGTGCTTGTAACACCAAATCATTCCGCCGTATGTTCCTCCGAAATCTGACACTCCTGCTGCTTTTCCTTTTTTACACCAGTACCTTTTGCCTTGCCCAGGGTGCCCCCGGTTTCTCCTGCGGTTTCGACCCGGCCCTCTCCCGGCAACAATCCGGGATCGAGCAGTATGAGCAACGGCTGCGCCAGTTTTTTTTGCAAAAAAAAGCCGATGGCGAGCAACCGGAAGGGCTGTCGGCGCTGCTGTACACCGTTCCGGTCGTCGTGCACATCATCCACAACGGCGGCGCTGAAAACATCTCCGACGCACAGGTACAGGCTGCCATCGACCACCTGAATGCCGGTTTTGCCGCAGCGGGCTACTTTGCCCAGCAAGGCGCCACGGTCAACACCCAAATCCAGTTTTGCCTTGCCAAACGCGACCCCGACGGCAAGCCCACCACCGGCATTACCCGCACCCAGTCGCCGCTGACCATTATGACCATGGAAACCGACGACATCGCCACAAAAGATCTGAGCCGCTGGGACCCTACGGCCTACGTGAATATTTGGGTGGTGCGCGAAATTTTGAGCACGTCCGCAGGGCCCGGCGTTGCAGGCTATGCTTTTTTCCCGACCGCACACGGACAACCCCAGGACGGCATGATCTGCGAAGCCGGATTTTTTGGAAAAAGTCCCAAGGAAGACGCCGTGCTGATCCACGAAATGGGGCATTATTTCGGCCTGTACCACACCTTCCAGGGCGGCTGCAAAAACGACGACTGCACCGTCGACGGCGACCGGGTGTGCGACACCCCACCCGACCAGGCGACACACACGACCTGCGTGTTCAACTCCTGCTCGACAGACGTGGCCGCCGGCAGCCCGTTTTTGACCGATGTCGATGATTTTACGGGCGATTTTATGGACTACTCGCCCTTCGACTGTTACCATTTTTTCACCGCCGGACAGGCGCTCCGCATGCAGGGCGCCCTGGAAACCGTCCGCACCAGCCTGCTGCATTCCGCCGGGTGCCTCGACCCCTGCTCGCAAGCCCTTACCGCTTCTTTTTCGGCTGCGCCAAACCCTGTTCAGGCCGGTGAACCGGTAGTTTTCACCAATACGTCCACCGGGGCCACCTTGTTTTCCTGGTCGGAAAACGGGCTTGTCTTTTCCCAAAATCAGGATGCTTCAACGATTTTCACCGCGCTTGGCCAGCACACCATTTTCCTCACCACGGGCAACAGCGACCCGAATTGCAGTGCAACGGCGCAGGTGTCGATCGAGGTAACCTGCCCGGTTACTGCCGGGTTTACAGCCAGTGCCACCGAAGCCGTCGTGGGCTCAACACTTGTTTTTACCAACATCTCCACCGGCAATACGCCGCTTGATTTTGAATGGCAAATCAATGGCCAGTCGGTTTCCACCACCACCGACCTGAATTTTACTTTTGTAAATGGTGGCTATTACACGGTAATGCTGAAAGCGATCGGGGCGTATTGCAGCACGGAATTTTCCGCTTTGATCAAAATCACCACAGCCTGCGGGCAGGTCCCCGAACCGGCCCAGGTAGAATATTCGGCGCAAAAAAAACTGTTCAACCCGCGCGACGTCCTGGCCTTGCCCGGCGGTTATCTGCTGCAATGCGGCGGGCATAACAGCAGGCCGATGGTCAGCAAATGGGATGAATCCGGAAACCTGCTTTGGCACAAAGTGACCACCGACAACGGCGCTTTCAGGCAGATACAGCAGCTGCCCGACGGGAATTTTTTGCTCGTCGGGCAATCCAGCGGCAAAATGCTGCTGGCCAAAATGACCCCCGACGGCGATTTTTACTGGTCCAAAACCCTCGAAAATACCGGTGGCGACTACTGGAACCCCTATGAACCCGGGGCAACGGCCATCAACCCCGATGGTTCGTTCGGGCTCCTGTTCAACGATCCCTACGGACAAAAACGGTACCTGGCTAAAATCTCCGCCGGTGGCGATATCCTCTGGACCAAAAATCTCTTCCAGGTAGCCACTGCGGGCGCACTGCGCCGGGCCACCGACGGGTCGGGTGATTTCCTCTTTATGGCCTGGGGAAATTTCCACACTGTTTTTTTCAGCGTCAGCGTTTTGCGGTTCAACCAGGCAGGGCAACTGTTGAAAATCAATACCTACTGGCTGGATACTGAAAACCTGACGGGCTTCCCCAACTTTGACCTGAACGTGCACGCTGACGGTGGCTATTCCATTTTTTTTACCGATGACGACTTCCTGGGCTCCACGAACGTCCAAAAATATTTGCTGCGCTGCACCGCAACCGGCGCTGTAAAGTGGGCCAAACGGTACGACCTCACAGGCGGCAACCAACGCAGCGCAGCTTATATCCGAGCCGTTCCGGACGACAAAGGCTGGCTTATGGTAGACTCCCGGACGGACGCCGCGGGGCAGCCGCTTGGCGATTTTTTGATCCGCCTGGATGCGGACGGCAACATCGTCCGGACCCGCCGGCTGGGCAATACCGCTGTGAATTACGACTGGACGCCGGCGCCGGTATTCCAGTCGGGGCGTATCCGGGCGGTTCGCTCCAGTGATTTTAATTCGACCCTGGAATTGCTGACCCTCCACGATTCAGACCTGCCGCAGACCTGCGCGCCCCTAACGCCGAATGCTGAAACGGGCAAACCGCTGTTCCCTATCGTTTTGGAAACCATGGTTTTCCCCAATTCACGTACGCTTGCACTGGCCGATGCGCCGCTTGTTTTGGCCGGCGACATGCTGGTTCGGACGGAACTTTGCGCGGCTATTTTGCCCTGCCCGGAAATCTGCGACAACGAACTGGATGACGACGGCGACGGCTACGTGGATTGCTTCGACACCGATTGCCCTTGTTTCGATCCCGACCTGGCTTGCTCGATCACGCCCCCCGTGCAGCCGTTCTCTGCAAAAATTGCCTGGGAAAGCGGGGTGGATGTGATTGACCCGGAGGCGCCGCTTTTTGTCGGGAACCTCAACCCGCAGGTAGACAGTATTCCGGAAATAATTCTTCAGGGCAGAACGACCGGCGAATTGTACATTTTTAAAGGCGACGGTTCGAATAAGGCCAATCCGGTAAGTTTTAATCCGGCATTGATTGACAACTTTACGGTGGCGCCGCCGCTGCTGGCCGACATTAATGCCGATGGCATTCCGGAACTCGTTCTGGCCGCAGCCACCGGGAACATTCGGGTGTATACCAATTACCAGGAAAACCAGACGCCGCCATTTACCCTTTGGCTGGAAAGCCAGCCAGCGGTGCCGGGCTTTTTGAGTATGCTCGGTACTGCCGATTTTGACCAGGACGGTGTTCCGGAAATATTTGCGGGCAACCAGATTTTTGCTTTTGATTTTTCCAATCCAGCTGCGCCAACGCTTACGCCCCGTTTGAAAGGCGCCGGAAATGCAGGGGCCATGCCCCCCCTGGCTACTGGTTTCAGGGATGTATCGGCAGCAGCTGATTTGCTGTCGCGGGCCGATTGCAACGGCGACCCGGACTGCGACGGGCTGGAGCTGGCCGCAGGCGCACATATTTATTCCATCGACCTTGACCCGAACGACGGCGACGGGTACCAGATCAAAATCAAGCGCAACCTCAATGCGCTTGCCCCCGGATATAACTTTTCCGATGGCTTTACTCAGATTGCCGACATCAACCTCGATGGGCAACCCGACATCGTAGTCAACGGAGCAGGCAGCGACCCTGGCACTAACACCGACGGGTTTTATGTCTGGGACAAAAACGGCCTGGTCGCATTTTTTCAGGTTTCCCCGGCGCTGGCTTTTCCACAGGGGAAACTCACCATAGCCAATGTTTTTGACGACCGAACAGCCGGGTTTGCGCAAGACTTCCCGGAAATCATTGGGAAACGGCTCAATCCATCGCGCCTGATCGCCTATAACCTCAATGCCCGGTCGTTGGACGCAACCCAGCCGTTCTGGTGGTCGGTACCGTCAGACGATGTGTCTAATATTTGTTCTGTTTCGGCTTTCGATTTTGACTACGATGGCCTGGACGAACTGGTTTCCAAGGGTGACACCTTCCTGCGGGTCATTTACGGCGGCCCGGCGCCATTTCCGCCGGGCGTCGACCCCGATACCCGGGTTTGGTTTGAACTAGCCGGCAGAGCGGGAACTAGTTTTGAAGGCGCAGTTGTGGCTGATGTGGACGCCGACCAGTCCGCAGAAATTGTATACGCCTTTAACCCGAACAATGTGAGCCAGAATAACGGCCGCTTGCGAGTGCTCGAATCGGCCGATCTGCCCTGGCCACCTGCACGGTCGGTCTGGAACCAGTTCAGCTATTTTGGCGTCAACATCAACGACGACCTGACGGTTCCGCAAATACAGCAGCCGCACTGGCTCGAAATGGGCGGCATCGGCTCCGGGAAACGCCCGTTCAACAAACACCTGGCGCAACTAGGCGCGCTAAACCCCGCAGCAACGAACAAACTCAAGGTGCCGGATATGACCCTGACCCTGGACTCCACCCGTTGCCGGATGGATAGTTTCGACCTGTTCCTGAACATTTGCAATGCAGGCAGTGCCCTGTTGCCCGGCGGCACACCCATCGCATTTTACCTCGGCAACCCGACGACAATAGCGGCGCCCCTGCTTTTTCTGCCGGTTGTTTTAGCGGAAAAACTGGAGCCCGGGGCCTGTATTTCGTTGAAAAAAACCATTCCGGCCACCTACAACGAAACCATTTTTGCCGTAGCAAACGACAACGGAACACTGCCCACGCCCTTCGACCTAACTGCTGATTTCCCCGCTACCAACCAACCGGAATGCTACTACGAAAACAACCTGGCCTCTTTTTTTATCGGGCACCAACCACTGGCGCTCGACCTTGGTCCGGATATTTCGTTGTGCAAAAATTCAGTGGTTGCGCTGTCGGCAAGCCCGGGCTTTCAACGCTACCGCTGGCAGGACGGCTCCACCGAACCCGATTTCACCGCATTCGGCCCCGGGAAATATTGGGTGGATGCCTACGATGCCTGCGGTTTTTTGCAAACGGATACCGTGCAAATCACCCTGAATACCCTCGACACCCTCGATCTGCCGGACGCGGTTGCGATTTGCGACGGTGAAACCATTCAACTGGCCGTCGACGGGTTTTCGAAATATATCTGGTCTCCTGCCGATTCAGTGAGTTGTGCGGACTGCCCCGTGGTGGATATTTTGGCAAAAAACTCCATCACCCTGCTTCTGAGTGCGGCGAGCGGCGACTGTATCGTTTCCGATTCAATCCGCATCACCATCGGGCAAAAACCCACCCTGGATTTGCAGGTGCAAACCAATGTTTGCGATTCGATGGCGAGCCTGGCAGCAAGCGCCACCGGCAACGGGCCATTTCAATTTCACTGGTCGGATTTTAACACCGATTCCGTTCGCACAGTAACCCAGGCGGGCGTCTACACGGTAGAGGTTACGGACAAAAATGGCTGTCAAGCAACGGATACCGCCTCGATTGACCTGTTGCCGCCATTGAAAATCGGACTGAATTCGACCATGCCGGATTGTGCCAGCGCCGCCACCGGTGCGATCGATGTGAGCGTCAGCGGAGGCTTACCTCCTTTTGAATTTATTTGGTCAAACAATGCCGTTTCGGAAGACCTCACCGGCATCCCGGCCGGCAACTATACCCTCCAGGTCACCGACGCCAACGGCTGCTCCGCTGCGATTTCCGAAACCCTGACCGATCCGCCCGCCATTCAACTTAGTTTGCAAAAAACAGACCCGAATTGCGCTGGAGAGGCTACCGGTGCTATTGATTTGACGGCCAGCGGCGGCAACGGAATTTTACAATTTTCATGGTCGAACAACACCACCGTGGAGGACCTGAGTGCCGTTCCTGCCGGCGATTACACGCTCGTTGTCACCGATGCCAACGGCTGCTCCGCTACCGTTTCTGAAACCCTGATCGATCCGCCCGCCATTCAACTTAGTTTAGAAAAAACAGACCCGATGTGCGCCGGCGAAGCCACCGGCAGCATTGACCTCACAGCCGCTGGTGGCTCCGGCACCCTGCAATTTTCCTGGTCGAATAACGCCGTTTCGGAGGACCTCACTGGCATTCCTGCCGGCGATTACACGCTCGTCGTCACCGATGCCAACGGCTGCTCCGCTACCGTTTCCGAAACCCTGACAGATCCGCCCGCCATTCAACTTAGTTTGCAAAAAACAGACCCGATGTGCGCCGGCGAAACCACCGGCGCACTTGACCTGACGGCAACCGGCGGCACCGGAATTTTGCAATTTTCATGGTCGAACAATGCCGTTTCGGAAGACCTCACCGGCATCCCGGCCGGCAACTATACCCTCCAGATCACCGACGCCAACGGCTGCTCCGCTGCGATTTCCGAAACCCTGACCGATCCGCCCGCCATTCAACTTAGTTTAGAAAAAACAGACCCGATGTGCGCTGGAGAGGCTACCGGTGCTATTGATTTGACGGCCACCGGCGGCTCCGGCACTTTACAATTTTCCTGGTCGAACACCACCGTGGAGGACCTGACTGGCGTTCCTGCCGGCGATTACACGCTCGTTGTCACCGATGCCAACGGCTGCTCCGCTACCGTTTCTGAAACCCTGATCGATCCGCCCGCCATTCAACTTAGTTTAGAAAAAACAGACCCGATGTGCGCCGGCGAGGCCACCGGCAGCATTGACCTCACAGCCACTGGTGGCTCCGGCACACTGCAATTTTCCTGGTCGAATAACGCCGTTTCGGAGGATATCACCGGCATCCCGGCGGGCGATTACACGCTCGTCGTCACCGATGCCAACGGCTGCTCCGCTACCGTTTCCGAAACCCTGATTGATCCGCCCGCGATTCAACTTAGTTTAGAAAAAACAGACCCGATGTGCGCTGGCGAAACCACCGGCGCGTTGGACCTGACGGCAACCGGCGGCACCGGAATTTTGCAATTTTCATGGTCGAACAATGCCGTTTCGGAAGACCTCACCGGCATCCCGGCCGGCAACTATACCCTCCAGGTCACCGACGCCAACGGCTGCTCCGCTGCGATTTCCGAAACCCTGATCGATCCGCCCGCGATGGAGCTCAGCCTGGAAAAAATGGATTTGCCTTGTCCGGGCGATACCACTCTAATCGATTTAACTGCAAGCGGCGGTACGGGGCCACTCGTGTTTTCCTGGTCGACCGGCGCAGCAACGGCCGGTATTGCCGTGACAACGGCTGGCAACTACGGGGTCACGGCCACCGATGCCAATGGGTGTACAGTATCCGCCAGCACCGGTGTGGCTGTGCTTGGAAGCGCTCCCGTGTTGACCTTGACGACCGATACGCTGACCTGCCGGACCCCGCAAGTCCTGATTGCTGCCGCATCGGATATTCCGTTTGCCCAGTTTTCCTGGACGGGTCCGGACGGGATGGTTTTCGCCAACGCCACTCCGGCTGTTTCAGTCGGCGGCGTCTACTCGGTAACAGCGACCGTGCCATCGAGCAGCTGCACGGCGACGGGCTTCGTCGTGGTTGCGGTAGACT
This sequence comes from Lewinellaceae bacterium, assembly GCA_016716135.1. GTDB lineage: Bacteria > Bacteroidota > Bacteroidia > Chitinophagales > Saprospiraceae > M3007. The sequence continues at coordinate 241,242 of JADJWX010000011.1, forward strand.
CCGTGGCGCCGGTGATCCAACTTCCGGCTGGTGCAGTTGAAATTCCCTGCGGGCAAAGCAGCGTTTCGATCGCTGCGGCGGGCTCATCGGGCGGAACCGGATATCTTGTGCAATGGACGGCCAGTGCAGGGGGCACGATTTTGAGCGGTGCACAATCGCTCCAAATTGAAGCAGGCAGCCCCGGTCAATATTATTTGGAGATTATGGATGAAGCGAACGGCTGCATCGCAGGGGCAGGTTTGCAGGTGACGGCGGCGGAATCAATCACTGCGGAAGTCGTAACAGACTCGGTCCGTTGTTTTGGGGAAGAAAACGGCGCTATTCGGGTAATCGGGGTCATTGGCGGCAAACCGCCGTTTGTTTATTCGCTGGACAATCAAAATTTCCAGGCAAACGCTGTTTTTCCCGGGTTGGCCGCAGGCCCGTATTCTGTATTTGTTCGGGATGCCAACGACTGTGTTTTTTCCACCGAAATTGAGGTATTTCAACCTGCCGACTTCAGCGTCGCGCTGAGCGGCGACACGCTGGTGTTGCGCGGCATGAATGCCCAGGTAATTGCCCTGGTGCAGCCGGCAGGATTTACCCCGACACAAATTAACTGGATGGCAGGCGGCACTCCCCTACCCCTAAATCAATTTGCACAATCGGTTTCGTTGCTTCAAAGTACCCTTTTCGAGGTTTCCGTTTCCAATGAAACCGGCTGCACGGTGTCCGACAACTGGCTGGTGCAGGTAGGCACCGAAGTACCGGTATACGCGCCGAATGCAATTTATCCGGCTGACCCGGATGGGCAGAACCATGTTTTTCTGCTGTTCGCCGGAACCGGTGTGCGTGAAATCGAGTCCCTTCAAATTTTCGATCGCTGGGGAAATGCCGTTTTTGAGAACCGGCATTTTCAACCTAACGATCCCGCTGTGGGCTGGGACGGCACGTTTCGCGGGCAACTGGTGGAACCCGGCGTGTATGTTTGGGCGGCAAAAGTTGTTTGGGAGAACGGCGCAGCGGAAATATTGAAGGGCGATTTGACGGTGTTGCGCTGAAGTCTGTGGCTGAAAGGCTGTCTACTAAGTATTCGCCCGCCGTAGAAGTATTGCTTAACTCAAGTTGTGACCAACAAAAAGTAGACAGGATTTTATTATGCCGGCTGCGCTGTCATCCGGTTTGTAAAAGTCGGCGTGGCCGACGCTGATCATGTAAATCCTGTACATTTTTTCTTAGTAGGTCACAACTTGAGTTATTTAAACACCAGGAAAGCTATCTTTTGTACACTAACTTATAAGACGGCCTCCCCGTGGTAATAATTTGGGCGCCCCCCGGCTATTTGCTCTCAATCAAATCGATCAGCCGGTTCAGCTCGCCGTCGTTCTCAAATTTGATGGTGATACTGCCTTTTCCTTTTTCATTGCGTTTCAGATCGACCTTGGCGCCGAAATAAGCGCGGAACTGATCCTGGATATTCCGCAAGTGATCGGGCAGACGCTTATCCGCCTTGGCTTTTTTACCGGCGCGTTCTTCCTGGTGCCGTGCAATGAGATTTTCAACGGCGCGTACGGAAAGCCCTTCCTGAATGATTTGGCGCAGTAAGGAGAGTTGGAAAGCAATGTCGTTTAAACCGGCAAGGGCGCGCGCATGCCCCATGCTGAGTTGCCCGTCTTTGATGGCTTGTTGGATGTCGACGGGGAGTTTGAGCAGGCGGAGGTAGTTGGTGATCGTACTGCGCTGTTTGCCGACGCGTTCGGAGAGCGTTTCGTCGGTGAGGTTGCACTCTTCTTTGAGACGCTGGTACGAAATGGCAACTTCAATAGCATTAAGGTCTTGCCGCTGGATATTTTCGATCAGGGCCATTTCCAGCATTTGCTGGTCGTCGGCCAGCCGGACATAGGCCGGGATTTCGGTCAGGTTGGCCATTTGGCTGGCCCGAAAGCGCCGTTCACCGGAGATCAGCTGGTAGGCTTTATCGTGCAACCGGCGTACGGTAACGGGTTGGATCAAGCCGTGGACCCGGATGCTGTCGGTCAGCTCATCCAGTGCGGTTTGGTCAAATTCGGTACGCGGCTGAAACGGGTTGGCTTCGATCTGATTGATGGGCAGCATGGCTACCGTGTGTGTCAGCTCCCGGACCACACTTTGCGGGTTTTCCTGAACGGCTTGTTCCCACTCCTGCGGGTTTGCGAGCAGGGCGCGGATACCTTTGCCAAAGTCGGCTTTATTCAATGTTTTTTTTGCCATTTTATCTGGTTGGTCAATTCGGATTGCGCTTTAAAAATTCCTCGGCAAGGTTGAAAAAGTTTACGGCGCCGCGGCTGCTTACGTCGTACATCGCAACAGGAACGTGTTGCATGGGCGCTTCAGCCACGCGGGAATTCCGGTGGATGATGGTTTCGAACACATAGTCATTACTGCTGTTGCGCACTTCTTCGACGATGGCGTTGGCGAGGCGCAGACGGCTGTCGTACATGGAGATCAGCAGGCCTTCGACCTGAAGTTCCGGATTGTAGCCCTGTTTCACCAATGCAATGGTGTTTTTCAGTTTTGCTAAGCCTTCGAATGAAAACATTTCACACTGTACGGGGATCAGCACCGTATCTGCTGCAACCAGGGCATTTACCGTTATCAGACCCAGCGACGGGAGACAGTCGATAAAAATGAAATCGTAGTCCTGATTAACCTGTTGAACAATATTGCGCAGCAAAAATTCCCGCTTGGGCTTGTTCACCAGCTCGAGCTCGGCGCCAACCAGGTTGATGCTGGCCGGCAGCAAGTACAAATTCGGTGTTTCCGTTTTCAGGATTGCTTCGCGTGGGTCAATATCATTGACCAGGCAATCGTACAGGCTAAGGGTTTCTTCTGTTGTTGTGATGCCAACGCCAGAAGAGGCATTTGACTGCGGGTCGGCATCAATCAGCAGGACTTTTTTTTCCAGAATGGCCAGCGAAGCAGCCAGATTGATCGCGGTAGTGGTTTTGCCAACACCGCCTTTTTGATTGGCGATCGTAATTATTTTATGCATGACAACAGGATGAAAGTGGCTGGTAAAAGTATTGATTTGGCCGGGGTTAAAGGTTTTTTTGCGTGCCGATCGGCATCAGGATCAGTTCTTTTCCTTTGGCGGAAAATGCCGCTATGGCGTCTTCATGTTCAATTTTTATAAAACCAAACGTATCGTAATGGCATCCGATTATCCGGTTGCACTCGATAAATTGGCTGGCCATTACGGCGTCTTTGTAATTCATGGTAAAATTGGAACCGATGGGAAGGATGGCCAGGTCGAGCGGGGCGCAAGTCATCGGAATAAGTTTCATATCGAGCGTCAGTGCAGTGTCTCCGGCAATGTAAATGTTGCCGTCGGGTGTTTCCAAAACAAAACCTGCAGGTTCGCCGGCATAGGCGCCGTCGGGAAAACTGCTGCTGTGCACAGCGTTGACCATTTTGACCCGGCCAAAGGAAAAAGTCCACCAGCCGCCTTTATTAATCGGGTGGGTTTTATAGCCTTTTTCAGCGTACCGCGCATGAATTTCCCAAATCCCGACAATCAGCGCCTCCGGGTTGTTTTCCATCACCCGTTCCAGGTCTCCGATATGGTCCGAATGCGCATGGGTCAGCAGTACAAAATCGCAGCGAATACCATCCACATCTATTTCTGCCGCCAGCGGATTTTCTGAAATAAACGGATCTACCAGCAGGCGTTTGCCGCCGGCCTCAATGCCGAAGCAGGAATGGCCGTAATAGGTGATTTTCATGCGCTGGTATGTTTTGACAGGCTGATCCGTCGCCTGCAGCCTAGCTGAAAAGGCCTGTGATTCCGGGCAAAGATAACCGCAGCGGGGAGAAAACGGCGGGCAAGTTATCCACCCCGATCTGGGGATAATTTGTGGAAAAGTGTTGGTATGCTTCAGCGGTCGGGACGATTGCGCCTACCGCAGCAAGGTCACATCGCCTTTTTTACGGATGGTGCCTTCCACAGATTGTGTTTCAAGTACCCAAACGTACACATCCGACGGCGCTTCCCGGCCGTCAACCGTCCCGTCCCAACCCGCATTGGGCTCTGCGCTTTCAAAAACCAGCATACCCCAGCGGTTAAAAATTGCCAGGTGATAAACGGGCGCCGGGCAAAACAGTTCCGGAAAAAACAGGTCGTTAATGCCATCGCCGTTTGGCGTGAAAGCGGTGGGAATTTTGTCTTTGGACGATTCCGCGCGCACCGTTTGCTGATGTTGGGTGTAGGCGCAGGCATTCGCGGTAAGCGTTATTTTAAGGCTGTCGGTCAAATTGGGAAAACAAACGCGGCCAGGTACTCCCGGGGCAATTACGCCTCCCGGAAATGTCCAACTATAGTTGGTTCCGGATGTCGGATCGGTAATTTCAAAATCAATGCACTCTCCGGGACAAAGGGTGGAATCGGATATCGTAAAATCGAGATTGGGCGCGCTGCACAAAACAGCCGTTTGTAGAGCCATGCCGGCTGATGCCCAGGCAGAAACGCTCATGGCAACGCCGGGGCCGGCTGTCGGTACGAATACCGATGCCGGGGTGGGCATATCGGCCACCTGCAGGTTGAAGGAGCCTAAACAACAGGGCGGCGTATCGCCTTTGTCATTGGCGCGCAATAACAGGCAGCCCTTGCCGCTGCCGGTTTGCAGGGTAGCTGCCAGCAGCAAGTCGTTGTTTTTGAGCAGGGTGAGTTGGGGGTTCAGCCCGATGGCGCCGGGCTGGCTGTGGTTTTTTATCCAAAGCAAATCGCCTTCGGTGTTCACGCGGGCAAGTCCGGCGCCAAGCGTGGGCACATTGCCGTCTTCCGAAATACTGAATACGGCGCCCCCGGGATATGCCTGCAGGCTCCGGATGCCGCTATTCATACCCGGTTCGCCGTAGGTGCGCGACCATAAAATTGTTCCCTGCCCGTCAATTTTCAACAGCCAGCCTTTGTTGTAATTGTCCACACCGTAACTATGTCCTCCCGCAAGTAAATTTTGATCGCTTGACAGCGTCAGGAAAAACAACGCATCATCATCGTTGGTGCCAAAACGGCGGCTCCAATCGACGCCTCCGGAAGCAGATAATTTGAGCACAATGCCATCCGAATAGCCATTTTGAACCAGTTGACCAACCCCGTAAATATTTCCCTGGAGGTCTTCCCAGGTCTGATGCAACCGGATTGAAGTGGCCGGGGCGGTGATTTGTGTCGACCAGATTGCCAGGCCGTCGCTGTCCGTTTTTATGACCAAACCGGCTGCATTGTTGTTTCCGGAAAGAATGTAACCGCCGGCAGTACGGTGTACACTCCGAATGGCTGGGCTGCTGTTGGTGAAAAAACGGCTCCACAGCGGGATGCCGTTCAGGTCAATTTTTGAAATGCCGGATTTCCCTGCTACAGATTCAGCCTGCACAACGGCCAGAATTTGCCCATCAGGTGCTGCATCGAGTGCTGTGATCGACGTAGAGTCGGTAGCTGTGCCAAACCGGCGGCCCCAGATCAGCGTGCCATTTTCCGAAAGTAACAGCAATGCCGCTTGCTTTTGACCTGTGGCGGCAGAAATCACCTGTCCGCCAACGGCCAATTGGCCGCCCTGGAGTTGTTTTACGGCGTTCACCAGGAAGGCCTCCCCGGGAAGGCTGAAGCGGTGTTGAAAATACTGTTGACTTCTTGCGTCGGGCAGCAAGAGGAGCAAATGAATAAAAATCAGGCTACAAGTTAGTTGGGTCATGGGTGGGGATGGGTTAAACAGACGAGCCCGCAATGGCTTGTTGCCTGGGTCGCATCCGATGATATTGTTCCAGCAGGCGCCGGGCAACTTCGAGGTTGTCGTAATTTTCGGTACAAAAAGCCTGGGCGCGGCGGCCCATCTGCACCAGGTTATCCCCCTGGTTGTAGCACCATTGAATGGCGCTTTGGAAATCTTCGGGCCGGTCGGCTATCAGAGCCTCTTTGCCATTCCGGGCCTCAACGCCTTCCAAACCGATGGAAGTAGACAGGATCACTTTTCCAAGCGCCATACCTTCCAGAATTTTTGCCCGCATACCGCTACCGGCCAGCAAGGGAACAACCATGATGCTGTGCTGATTAATGAATGTGGCGGCATCCGGCACTTCTCCGTGAACATGCACCCGGGGCAGTTTGAGCCGGCGCAGCCAGTCGGGGGTGTTGCGGCCCGCAATGTGGAAATGCAGCTTTGGGAAATTGGGTTCGAGTACCGGTTGCCAGACCTTTTTCAGAAACCAATCCAGCCCTTCGATATTCGGCATCCAATCCAGCGACCCGATAAAGCCCAGGCTGAGCGGCCGTTGGAAACTGCTTTCGTCCGGCAGATAATCCAGGCAATCCAACCCGATCGGCATCGCCATCGCGTTTTTTTTCAGCCCCAGGTTTTGGAAGCGCCGGACGTCGCGTTCGGTAATGCCCACCAGCAGGTCGCAGGTATTCAATTGGCCGACCTCATACTTTTTCAGCCGTGGGGTAATGGTGTTCAGGTACCATTTTTTTAAGGGATTGCTGTTGACTGCCACGCGTTCCCAAATCTCATGTTCCACATTGTGGGTGCGCAGGGCGACCAGCGCGTTGGAGTATTTGCGGATAATGGGAATATAAGGTGCGAGATACAGTGTTTCCAGTTGAATGACGTCAAATTGATCTTGTTGCAGGATTTCAATCAATTTATTGGCAAAATCTTCGTTTTCAAAACGTTGGATATGAAAGGAACGGTCGGAAAATAAATTGGCCAGTGCGGCCAGTGGTCGGATATGGTTGTCGATATCGACGGTGTGAATCGCGTTGTAATGATCGAATTCGGCCGGGAGATGTGCGGGGTCAAACCAGTGTTTGCTGGTGTTCATGGCCAAAAGCGTAACCTCGTTGTCCAGTTTGTGGAAGGCCCGGGCCAGATACGTAACAGCAATACTTTCGCCGTCTTTCAACGGAAAGGGGAATTTTTTACAGAGTTGCAGGATCTTCATGGCAGCGGACTTTGTTCAGGTGCTTTTCAAACCAAAGCAGCCCAAAACACGGGCGGCGAATGTAGGGCAGAAAGGCCAATCCTTAAAAATCATTCTGTTATGTTTTTATCAATTTTCGGGGCAGTGGCGTTCTTGTGGCTATCTTTGCCCGGTTTTCCCGAGGTAGTTGTTCGTGTATTGCCGGCGTTAATTTCTGTGCACAACTTCCTTGTAGCTTCGTAAATCGTAATTCGCAGATCGAAAATTGTCCGATGGTAATATTACAAGCCCAAAACATTCACAAAGCATTCGGGAAGTTAGAAATCCTGAAAGGAGTAAACGTTGCGGTTTCCAGGGGCGAAGTTGTCAGCATTGTCGGAAAATCGGGTGCGGGCAAAAGCACGCTCTTGCATATTCTGGGAACATTGGACAATGCCGACCGGGGCGAACTTCGGATCAATGAAACCCAGGTTCGTGGCCTTGGAGGGCGCCAACTTGCCGGATTTCGAAACCGCCACATCGGTTTTGTATTTCAGTTTCACCATTTGCTTCCCGAGTTTACGGCCGAAGAAAACGTGTGTATCCCCGGATTTATACAAAAACGCCCGGAAAATGCCGTCCGGAAACGGGCTGCCGAATTGCTCGATTACCTGGGTTTGTCCGACCGGCTTTCGCACAAACCCTCCGAATTGAGCGGCGGCGAACAACAACGGGTGGCTGTGGCTCGTGCCTTGATCAATCAACCGGATATCATTTTTGCAGACGAGCCAACCGGCAACCTCGACAGCGCTGCTTCCCAGGACCTGCATCAACTGATCCGGCGGCTCAGCAATGAGTACAACCAGACATTTGTAATTGTTACGCACAACAAAGAACTTGCCGACCTTTCCGATCGCTGCCTGGAAATGCGCGATGGATTATTAGTCTAACTTGTAAAAACGATGCTCCCTAAAATTCTGCTGCCTGTTCTGCTGCTTTTTTTAGCCTGCCATTCCACCACAGGTGTTTCGGCGGGTGGGGCTGCTGTATCCATGGCCGAACGGCCAAAAAATATCATCTTGCTTATTGGCGATGGTATGGCAACCGCCCAGGTGTCAGCAGGCGTTTACTGGAAAGGAGCCGGCAAGTCTGTTTGGGACCGGTTTCCCGTGGTCGGTTTTCACAAAAGCCATTCCTACGACGAACGCGTAACCGACTCCGCAGCCGGTGCAACAGCGTTTGCCTGCGGGCAAAAAACTAAAAACAACGGGATCGGGATCGTCCCTCCGGATTATGGCCCATGTTTAACTATCCTGGAAGAGCTGGATGCCCGCGGCTGGGCGACAGGCATGGTTGTATCCAGTTCGGCTACCCATGCAACACCGGCCAGCTTTATTGCTCATGTCGATATCCGGGCTTTCACCGAAGCGATTGCCGACGATTTTTTGAAAACACCCATCGACTGTTTTGTCGGAGGTGGCAAGGGATATTTTGATGACCGGCCGGATCATAAAAACCTGCTGGATTCTTTGGATGCCCGCGGCTATGTTGTCCGGACGGGCTATGGTTTCAACCGGCTTCCGTTGGATGGCTCGGCGCCATTTATGCTCTTCACGGCCGACAGGGAGCCACCCGCGGCGTCGAATGGTCGAAATTACATGCCTACGGCCGTTGAGAAAGTGTGTTCCTATTTGGAAAAAAGAAGCCGCCGGGGCTTTTTCCTCATGGTTGAAGGCAGCCAGATTGACTGGGCATTGCATTCCAATGATCCAAATTGGCTGAAAGCCGAAATGATGGATTTTGATGCGACTGTTCAGGCCGCGCTGCGCTTTGCCGAATCCAATGGCGAAACACTGGTCATCGTTACCGGCGACCATGAATGCGGCGGCCTGGGACTCAATGATGCAAGCCGCTGGCAGTTTGAGCCAACCTTCACCGCCCGCCTGCATTCGGCTACCATGGTGCCTGTTTTTGCCTTCGGGCCCAAAGCAGCGCTGTTTTCCGGAATTTATGAAAATACCGCGATCTATTATAAAATGTGGTCAGCCCTGGGAACCGATAAAGTCGAATCAAAATAAATAAGGCAACCTGTCTGACAACTTACCGTTTTGTCATTTGCCAAATCACCCCTTGGATAAAATTCTTGTGTACTTTTGCCTACCAGCAAATTGGTATTCTTTATTCCCGCCCCCCGTTTTCAGGCTGCTCAACCGTTAACCTAAACGCAACGCCAACCTTGCCACTTATTAAATCAATCTCCGGTTTCCGGGGCACCATTGGTGGGCGCCCGGGCGAAAATCTTACTCCGCAGGATATTGTTGAATGCACAGCAGGCTTCGGCCAATGGATCCTGGACACCACCGGTAACGCCACAATCGTCGTCGGCCGCGACGGCCGCATCTCCGGCGAAATTGTCAGCAATCTCGCCATCAGCACCTTGCGCAGCATGGGTATTTCCGTGGTGGATCTCGGGCTCAGCACCACGCCGACGGTTGAACTGGCCGTCCCGGAGGAAAATGCCGGCGGCGGAATTATTTTCACCGCCAGCCATAACCCGCAGGAATGGAACGCCCTCAAGTTGCTCAACCACAAAGGCGAATTCATCAGTGCGGAAGACGGCGCTGCGGTGCTGGCGCGGGTGGCAGAGGGCAATATTGTTTATGCGCCGGTTGACAAATTGGGGGGGTATCGCACCGAGGCCGGGTACATTGCGCGGCATATTGAAAAAATACTGGCGCTGCCGCTTGTGGATGTTGCGGCGGTCAAAGCCAAAAAATTCCGGATTGTGGTGGATGCGATAAACTCCACCGGCGCGCTTGCCGTTCCGCCCCTGCTCGAAGCGATGGGCTGCGAAGTAAGCTTGCTCAATGGCGAAATTAACGGCCATTTTGCCCACAACCCCGAACCGTTGAAACGAAACCTGGGCCAATTGTCGACGGAAGTGCGCATGCAAAAAGCGCAATTGGGCATTGCGGTTGACCCGGATGTCGACCGGCTGGTGTTCATGTGTGAAGACGGCGAATTGTTCGGTGAGGAATATACCCTGGTGGCTGTTGCTGATTATGTGTTGTCGAAACGGGGCGGTGGAAACACCGTTTCGAATTTGTCTTCCACCCGTGCCCTGCGCGACATCACCGAAAAACACGGCGGGACCTACCATGCCGCAGCCGTCGGCGAGGTGAATGTGGTACATAAAATGAAGGCGGTGAAAGCAGTGATCGGCGGCGAAGGCAATGGCGGCGTGATCCTGCCCGAGCTGCACTACGGCCGCGATGCCCTCGTGGGCATTGCCCTCTTTTTGAGCCATTTAGCCCATTCGGGCAAACAAATATCGACGCTGCGGCAAACCTACCCGGACTATCAAATGGCCAAGAATAAACTTGAATTATCGGCCGATCTGGACTTAAACAAGATTTTCGAGGCACTTCGTGCCAAATACCGGAATGAACAAATCAATACCGAAGACGGACTAAAAATCGATTTTGAAAGCGGCTGGGTCCATCTGCGCCCTTCCAACACCGAACCGATCGTTCGGGTGTACGCGGAAAGCAAATCGGCCGTGATCGCTGAAAATCTGGCGCGCAAGATTATGCAAGATGTACAGGGGTTTCGTTAGAGGGTATTTTTTACCTTTGCAGTGCTACAAAACACTGTACACCCTCACCTGCCGAAAGGCACGTTCCACCACCCAGATTTATGAAAAGAGTCTATTTTGACAATGCCGCCACAACCCCAGTTTCCGAAGCGGTGATCGACGCTATGGTCCCGGTTTTGCGCGACCAATTCGGCAATCCTTCCAGTATTCACGCTGAAGGACGCAGCGTGCGCAGCCTGCTCGAAACGGCACGAAAAACCGTTGCACATTGTATCGGCGCCGGCACGGCCGATATTTTCTTCACTTCCGGCGGTACCGAAAGCAACAACATGGCTATCAAATGCGCCGTGCGCGACCTTGGCGTACAGCGTATTATCAGCAGCCCGACCGAACACCATTGCGGCTTGCACACCATCGAATCCATGGAAAAGTTTCAAGGCGTTGAAGTCGTCTGGTTGCCCGTGGATGCGCGGGGCCGGGTAAGCCTGGAGGCACTTGAGCAGGCATTGGTGAGTAAGCCCAGTAAAAAAACACTGGTGTCGTTGATGCATGCCAACAACGAAATCGGAACTATGCTGGACCTGGAGCAGGTTTCTGCCATCTGCCGGCAACACGGCGCCTTGTTCCATACGGATACGGTGCAGTCTGTCGGCCACTTTCCGATCGATGTCCAGCAAATTCCGGTAAGTTTTCTTTCCGGTGCTGCGCACAAGTTTCACGGTCCGAAAGGCGTCGGGTTCATTTACATCAATCCGGATAATCCGATCCAACCGTTTATCGACGGTGGCGGCCAGGAACGCAATATGCGGGGCGGCACGGAAAACGTTTACGGCATTGTCGGGCTGGCCAAAGCGCTTGAGCTGGCCACTGCCGATATGGATGCCCGCTCCGGGCACATACAGGAGGTGCGACAATACCTGATGGACCGGCTTTTGGAGACTTTTGAAGGCATCCATTTTAACGGCGATTACGACGGCCGGTACCTGTACACGGTGTTGAATGTATCGTTTCCGCCATCACCTAAAAATGAGATACTGTTGCTCAGCCTGGATATTGCCGGCGTGAGCGCATCGGGCGGCAGCGCCTGTTCCAGCGGCGCGGAAGCCGGCAGCCACGTGCTCACCGCCATTGGCGCCGACCCGGAACACAAAAGCATCCGCTTTTCCTTTTCGCACTACAACACCCGCGCTGATGTTGATTTTTTAATTGAAAAACTGAAATCAATTTTGCCCGAACTGGTTCGGGCTGAGGCGGTGGTTGGAGGGTGAAAACCTAACCTGACAGGTTTTAAAAATCTTCAAAATAGGTGCGTGCCAAACGCCCGACATTGCGCTGCATGGTGGTAGCGTCGTGATAATTATCCCCTTCAATTTGTGTACCGGCGTTGCGCTTGTACAGGTCAACCTCCCAGCGCGGGTTGTTGATTTCGCCCCGGGCATTGGAATGCAACAGGATAAAGTCGGCGCCGGCCAGCGTCGGGTTGTAAAACAGGAATTTGACGTTGGTCTGTCTGGTTTTTGGAAAATCGTAATATACCCAGATTTCATACGGCGGCGCGCTGGGGTCGTCTTCCACGCGAATGAGGTCGTCAGGCCTGCCATACCGCATGTACGTTCGGCCGCGGTCAGTTTCGAAGCCGTAGCGGAATCCACTGTGAAATTGCAGGTCGGCCGCGCCGGCTACTTTCATGTAATCGAGGTAGGCCTGTTCGGGATTGTTCGGGTCTTCCCGGACAAAATGACGGAACAGGAAAAAGCGCATAGCATTCAGGTCGCTGCCCTGCAGGATGTCTTTTAATATTTCTGAGTCATCTCCCAGCAGGAGCGGAGAAATAGCGCGCAGGCTGAACCGCAGATTTTCCTCATTCAGGTCGTTTACAAATTGTTTTTCCACCACATCAGCGGTGAGCGCCTCTTCCGGCACATCGAGAAAGGGATTGGAACGCTGGAATTCGATTTTTCGGCTCGCCAATAATTCATTGATTTCATTGCGCACTTCGACGGTTAGGAAATAGTTCCCGCTTTTCAATTTGCTGATGTTCATCGGCACAATAATCGCGTCGATTGCGGAGGGCTTTTTGCGCTGGCTCCCGGATGAGACAATCTCAGTTACCCCGTTTTCCAGATTTTTTTCAACCAGATAGCGGACCATGTAGGCTGCCTCTTTCACCACCTTGCCCGTGTGATATATTTCGGCATAAAAAGCAAGCATCGTGGCCGCCCGGTCATAAAACCGGAAGGGCAGCGGCTCCAGGAAATAGCCGTTTTTGGTGAATGGATTGTCCGAGTTATCCGGTTTGAAACTGCGCAACAACAGCAACTCAGACAGATAAGCGCCGGTGTCCAGATCAACGTTGAGCGGGGCGCTGAAGGCGCCGGTGTTGCTTGCATCGTGCATGTCTTCAAACGTGATTTCGAGGCTGTAAGTGCCCGGTTGCAGGTACAGTCTTTTGACATCGAGCAGGTTTTGCGGGCCGCGCACCAGCGGACTGTTCAACAGGTATTTTTCGAAATTGACCACATTCTCTCCCTGTTTGATCAGGATGAGTGTTTCCACCCCGGCTTGCAGGTAGGTGCTGTCGGCAGGTTTGAAGGTTACGGAGGCGGCAGCAATTTCGATGTTGATTTCCAGGTAGGGTTTTTCCGGCGTTGCATAAATACAGTAGGCAACACCCGCATCAAGCGCACGGGCAATGCCCGGAAGAAATACCAGCAAAAGTACCAACAGGTGCAAAAAATGTGTTTTGTGTTTCATAGCAGAACCGTTTTTGTGTTTAAAAAGCAGGCTTGAAAGTCAGGTTTCTAAAACCGGATCGGAAAACTGTTTTTGGGAAAAGTCAGGCTTCCAAACCTGAATATTGCGATAAATTGCCGAAAAGACTAAAATCCAAAAAAGGATAGGATAATTCTGGCAAAAGGAGTCGCATTTTCCAAGTGTTTTTCAGCAACTCATATCCCGCAGTAACACCAAAAATTGTTAGAGTTTCATATAAAAAATATAGTACGCCAGTATTATGTACGTCATCAGAATAACATAAGGCATGTATATCCGTACCGTTTGCATATACCGCTCCTTGACCGCCGGGAACTTGCGGTCGGAATAGGTGACGTACAGGAAACACATGAAATTCACCCCCAGCGTCAGCAACAAAAACAAATACGCCCGGTTCATCGAGTCGGTGGTGGGCGACAGTTGGGTCAGGTTGATGGAGTAGGCCACCGCAGCCAGAAAGGATGTGATGATGAGTTCGCCGATTTCGTCGAAGCTGGCTTTGTGAAAAAACAGCATAAAAATGGGCAGAATACTGAACATCATGAAGGGCAGGATGATCAGGGTGATCGCTCCCCAGGGGCGGCGGCTGACTTCCAGCCGCACGTTCAGCAATTTGTACTTTTCGAGGTATTGCGCTGAGTCGGTGCTGTCGGGCGAAATCTGGTCCAACGAGCCCAGCCGGCTGGTCAGCTGGTTGTCTATAGTTACGAAGTAGTCGTTTGTGGCCCAGTCGATAAACTTGAAGGAGTCCTTCTTGACCTTTCCCAGCAGGCGGCTGAAGTCGAAACTGATCTTCATCTCGTCGCTGGTGCTGAGCGCCGAGATCGGGATCGTGATCTGGTGCCGGTCGAAGGGGAAGTCGAAGGTTTCATAGTTGGAATAGAATTTACCACTGACGCGATAGATTTTTATAATAAAATTTTCTTCACGGCGCGTAGCCACGGCATCGCGTTCGGCCTCGTTGGTGCTCATGTTGTCGAAGCCGATGTAGTCTTCCTTTTCAATATGTGCCGAGTCGGCAATCACCCAATACAGCATGTTACAGGAGAAGGAATTGTTGCGCACATCGATCTCGTTGATATCGATAATGTCCAGGCCTACACGCAGGTTGGGAATGGCTTTTCCCATACTATTGATCTGGATCGGGCTGCTGCGCCACTTGCCGTTTTTCATTTGGTTGAACATGGGGGTTTTAACCATGATCAAACTGCTGTCAAATTGGTACAGCTGGTTGCGCTCGGCCACTTTCCTGTTGCGCAGACTGCGAAAAAAGGCGGTGGCGTCGGTCCTGTCCTGCACATTTTCACGCAGTGCAACCTCCAGGATATTCGCGGCATCATAGCAGCGCCAGAGGTACTGTGCGACATTTTTATGCGAAAAATATTCTGCCGGAAATTGCTTTTGAAACACCTGCTGGTTTCGGTACAGCTCGATCGGAAATGTCTCGTTTTCCCCTTCCAGTTGAATGATCGTATGGCCCCGGTTGGTGATCTGTGCCATTTCCTCCGGTTGTACCGTCACCGATTGTAAAAAGCCGATTATGGTTTTTCCGGGCACTTTGTTTTCCTTCAAATAGTGCAACACCAGGTTGCCGTAGCCGGCGTGGGTGTTGAGTAAAATTACCGAATCGGGGCTGTTGCGCAGGTTCCGGTCAAGTGTCCGCAGGAGTTTGAGGGTATCTGCGCGCGACACATTGTTGTTTGCCAAATAATCCGATTGCGACAATTCGGCGATCGTGTGGTAGGCAATGCCGTTGGAGTCGAGCAGCGCAGTGAAAATCTTGTGCGGCTTGTAGTCCGTCTCGGTGATAAAACCCACGGAGCGCGCCCTCAGGGCTTCCTTGATAAAATGCACCATGTACATGGGCTGCGGGTCGTTGGGGTTGAGAAACACCGTGTTGCCTGCATAATCAAGGTTGTTCTGGTCGGCGCTGAGGGCAATAACGGGGATGCCGAGGTCGCGGATCAACGGCTGGGCATGTTTGATGTGCTTCCCCCAGGTATTGTCGAACACCATCAGGATGTTGGGGTTAGCGGCAATTTGCCGGTAAATTTCCCGGATACGCTCCGGGTCTTCCTGAAACGGGCAATCGAACAACAGCGTATCCAGCCGGATGTCGTAGCCCCGGCGGTTCATGCTTTGCAAATATTCTTTGAGCATGGCGGCATACAACTGGTCGACGTATTTCCGGTCGGCAGAAACCACCGGGTTGTTCATCTCAAACCCGATGTAGGCAATGTAACGCACCGGGCGCTGGGTACTGGAACAGCTGTTACCGCAGCAGGCAATTATTAGAAAAAGTAGACCTGCATATAAATTTGAAATCATTCGAAAGCACTTCATTTTATTAAATTCAGTTCACAGAAAGCAGGTTTAACTGGCGAGACGCGTGTTCCCAAGTCGTTGGCTTAGAATATTAGAACGCGGATGACGCGGATGCAAGCAACGCGGATTGCCGCGGATTTTTTTTAAATCCGCGGCAATCCGCGTTGCCGCCGAAGGCGGGATCAGCGTCATCTGCGTCCTATTCTCTTACGTTGCTGTTATTGGACTGCGAGCCACTTTTCACAAGGTATAAATTCTATTTCAACACCGGCAAAATCACCCGCGAGGCCTGCGCGGCATCGCGGTGCAGGCTAATCTCCACCGGGATAAAATCCGAATCAGACGCCTTGTAAATATTGACGAATTGTTGCGGATTCCGGTCGGCCAGCGGGAACCAGCTGCTCTGCACCTGGATCATCAGCCGGTGGCCGGGCTCGAAGCTGTGCGCCACATCGGGCAATTCGAAGCGTACGCGGGTAGGCTGGTTGGGAGTGAAACCTTCGGGTTTTTCAAAACTGTTGCGGTAGCGCCCCCGGAAAATCTCCCCGCGCACCAGCATCTGGTAGCCGCCCAGAGGCACGCCGTTCGCTTCGCCGGAAAGGGTGTCGGGGAACACATCGATCAGTTTGACAACAAAATCGGCATCCAGCAAATTGCCCGGAGCTGCCTGCCCGCGGTCGTCGAGGCGCACCCACAAGTCTGCCACCAACGGGCCGGCAAGCCGGAGTGGCTGCTCCAGCACCGGCGTTTCATACACCAGCACATCGGGGCGGCGGCTGGCAAAGCGTTGGTCGTCGGTCATGTATTCCCGGGTGCGGCGCAAGTGCACGTCTTCGGTGTAGGGCACCGGTTTGGCCGGATTGCTGGTATACCGGTCGGCAGCAGCGCCGGCGGCGGGCGCCGTAGTGCTGAGGGCGCCGTTTGTGGAAAAATAATACGGCACTTGCTGTGCGGCTGCCGGCGGCCAGCTGGGATAAGTCGTCCAGCGGTTGCTGCCGGTTTCAAAAATATAGGCGTCTGGAAGGTCCATGCTGCCCTGGTCTTTCAGGTAATATTCGAAAAAGGGAAATTCGATATTGGATTCGTAAAACGGGCTGGTCTTTTGCCCAAACGCCACATTGCCCAGTTTATCACCGGTGCCGCGTGCCCAGCCGCCGTGCGACCAGGGCCCCATCACGATGCGGTTGCTGGTGCTGGCGGGATTTTGTTTTTCAATAGCCTTGTACACGTTCCAGGCGCCAAAACAATCTTCCGCGTCGAACAGGCCGCCCACCGTGAGCACGGCAGGCATCACGTTTTTCAGGTGCGGACGCGGGTTGCGGGCCTGCCACCAGGCGTCCATGTCGGGGTGTTCCATCAATTCGTTCCAAAACGGGATTTCGCCTTTGAGCAGTTGTTCATTGAAGTTTTTCAAGGCGCCCATACGCAGGAAAAAAGCGTAGTTGTCGGGCGTATTCCAGTCGGAAAAACCCGGTGAACCCTTGGTGGTCGGCTGCGGGCGCGGTTTGCCGAACCCGGAGTAAAACCGGAAACCGTCCATAAGCATGAAAGCGCCGTTGTGGTGGAAATCGTCGCCGATAAACCAATCGGTTACCGGCGCTTGTGGCGACACGGCTTTGATGGCCGGGTGTTGAGCGAGTATGGTCATGGTGGCATAAAAACCGGGGTACGAGATGCCGTACACGCCCACGCGGCCGTTGTTGCCGGTGGCGTGTTGGAGCAGCCAGTCGACGGTGTCGTAGGTGTCGCTTGCCTCGTCGATGTCGTTTTTGGTTTTTTTATCGGGGTTAAACGGCCGGACGTCCATGTACTGCCCTTCGCTCATGTAACGGCCACGCACGTCCTGGTTGACAAAAATATAGCCGGAGCGGGCCAGTTCCATGTTTTGAAAACTGTTCGGAAAGGCGTCCACGCCATACGGTGAACAGGAGTACGGGGTGCGTTTGAGCAGGATTGGGTAACTGCGCGACTTATCTTTTGGTGTGTAAATGCTGGTAAACAGGCGGACACCATCGCGCATCGGGATCAGTACTTCGCGTTTGGTGAAGTTTTGCCGGATGTATTCGGCGTCGGTTTGGGCTTGCAGGAGCAGCGCAATGCAACACAGGAGGAGGGTAGTGAACAGTTTCATAGTTGACAGAAAGTTTGAAATTTGGTACGGCTGTTTTTGACCACTAAGGGCACTAAGGCCCCTGAAAACATTAAGTCCTTAGGGTGATTCTTAGTGGTCTTAGTGGTCTTAGTGCTCTTAGTGGTGAAAAAATCTCCACCGGCGAAAATGCGGCTTTTTCAGCGCAAAGTTCCAAGCCCGGCCAAACACTTCCCGCATTGAGCTGTTGTTCTGTTGAATTCCCACTAATTTAGTGCTCACCATAAATTCCACCTTGTTCTGATGGATTTTCCCACTGAATACCTGTATTCCATGTTGTGGACGCTGGCGGTAATGGTCGGCGGCTGGCTGCTGGGCTGGCTGGTGGAAAGTTACCTGCTTTCCCGCTTGTCCAACGCCACTATTTTTCGTAAAACCTTGTCGGGGCTGGGGCGTTGGCTGGGTCTGGCGACGGGCCTTGGGTTTGCGCTTCGGTACCAGTTGTTGCCTCCGGACTGGTATGCGGATGGCATTTTGGTTTGGAAGGTGAGTTGCCTGCTTATCGCTACCATATTTTGTGCGCGGCTGGTTGGCCGCTATGTCCATGAGAATACGATCAGTATTTCGGGTGAAATTCCGGCTACCTCGTTGATTGAAAATGTCGTGCGCGGCGTGGTGTACATGGTTGGCGTGCTGGTGATCCTGCAAACGCTGAATATTTCGGTGGCGCCGGTGCTGACTGCGTTGGGCGTTGGCGGCCTGGCCGTGGCGTTGGCCTTGCAGGATACGTTGGGCAACCTGTTTGCCGGCATCACGATTATCGCTTCGCGAAAAATACGGCCCGGCCAGTTTATCCAACTGGAAGGCGGGCAGGAAGGCTACGTGACCGATATCACCTGGCGGAACACCACCATCCACACCCTGCCCAACCACATGGTGATCATTCCGAATGCCAAGCTGGCTTCCTCCATTGTGACCAACTCGTATCTGCCCAGCCCGGACATCGGCTTCCGGGTTGAAGTTGGCGTGCATTACGACAGCGATCTGGATTTGGTGGAAAAAGTGGCGCTGGAAACCACCTATGCGGTATTGGAGCAGTACCCGGATGCCAAAACGGAACAGGAGCCGGTGGTGCGTTTCCGCGAATTTGCCGATTCGAGCATCAACCTGGCCGTGATCATCCGGGTAGCCGAATGGTCGGAGCAGTTTCTCATCCGGCACGAAATGATCAAGGCGCTGCACAAGGCGTTCCGGCAGGCGGGCATCAATATTCCGTTCCCGATTCGTACGCTGGATATTCCGGAAAAAACCCTGAAACAATTGGCCAATGCCGGTGCTGATACTTCCGGGAACGCCTAAACAGCCGCAGTTTTTCGCAGCAACAGCACGGCGCCGCGCAGGTATTCCCGGCCCGGGGTGAACAGGGCTCCCATGTCTGCGGAAAACTGTGCGTGTTGTTTGCGCAAACGGGGCTGGAATAGCAGCCGGGATTTCCCCTGAACGGTAAACAAACGGGACAAATATTCCCGGAAAGGTTTGTGGTTGCGGTCGGGGCGCCAACCGGGCGGGATATGTGTGGCGGAAAGCAGGCTGAACCCGCTGTTTTCAAACAATTTGACGGTGGCTTTCAGGCCCGTCATTGCTGCCGAGCACTGGATTATCCCGAATTTTTCGCGGCAATGGGCATTGATCGCGTCGATTTCCGAAAGGGTAACGGCGCTGCGCCATATGCTTTCATTTACAGCCAGCACGCCACCGGTTTTCAGGGTTGCAGCAATAAAATGCAGCGCATCGGCGAAGCTTGGTTCGTCCAGGATTGCCAGCACAGATTCGGCATACACCAGGTCGAGGCTGCCTTTGGGTATGCGGTCCCGGTCTGGCTGAAGCAGCAAGTCAATCTGTCCGGCGAGTCTGCAAAACCGGAGCCGGGCAGCTGCTGCGGCGCGCATTTCCGGGTCGGCTTCCAGGCCGGAAAGAGCCAGGTTTGGGAGCCGGCTTTTGAGCTTCACCAGGGTGGCGCCGGTGCCGAAACCGAATTCGAGCACGTGTTCGTTGCCTTGCAGCGGGAGTTGTTCGAGCAGGTAGTCTGTGCCACGTTCGCCTTCGGCATGAAGGTAGGCGGCATGAAGGGTGGTATAGTGCGGGAGCAGACCGGTGTTGGGCATTGCTGTGCGAAATTTATTTCAAATTTCGCGCTTTGAGTATTCTTTTCAGTTCTTCATTCCGTTTATTGTTTTCAGGATTGTGAAACACTTTATAAGCCAAAAACAACGGAATTAATGTAAGAAATCCAAGACTGTTTTTTGCAGCGCTATAAATAATGACACCAACCATAATCCCGATCAAAGTAGCATGCGTTATGGTTGATAATTTCATCTTTTTTGCTGCTTCCATCAACTCTTCGTCGGTTAGTTCTGATAGATTCTGCTCTGAGTTCATTTTTTATACTTTTTTCCGGTTATTCTGATTTTAGCCCGCTCAAAATTGTTTTTAAACATCTGATTTTTCTGCCGTTCAAAGGTTGCGTTTGCCTGTAATTATTTAGCGGCATTATTTTTTGCAGCAGTTCTACCTGCCCTACTGAAATGGTAATCGGATTTTTTAAAACAAACCAACGAACCCCCTCCGTACAGGGAGGCGTAGTTAATGAGCCTTCATAGGTATAGTACGCCTTGCTTTCAGGAAGAATTTGCATCAAGTCGAAATGTGAATTTATCTGCTTTTTTTCACCAGCCTGAATCGGAAGATAATTTTCTAAAAAATCAAATGGAGCGCTTGGGGCGCCTTCCTCGGCCAAAATAGCAAATACCGCGATTTTATTGCCCGGGCCCAAATGTACCATGTGCATTTCCAGTGGGAAACGGACGCCGTTCAGGGTGTGTTCGGCTGGTTCGTGAAAATGAATTTGCGCCAAATCGTACCGTATGTCTTCCAGGGTAATATAATCACCTTTGTCAAAATCGTACTGGATAGTATGGCCGTTGTTTCTGACGTCGTTTATTTTCGTCTTATTGGAATAGTGTATGTGCAATGTATCCAAAGTGTTATCATTTACAGCATCCAGGTCAATAATATTGATTGGAGACTGAAGAACCCCGTTGCAGTCAGATTGTTGTTCAATTTCATCCCAATGTTCAGGCCCAGTTTCCCCCTGGTACGACCAATGCCCTGCATGTTCATTGGTCTCCGTATTGCAGGATTGTACAATTAGAAAGGCCAGCAATAGTAAGTTTTTCATAATTGAATTAAAATTCATTTTTTGATTCGAGCAAACCGTATCGAATAAACGCAGTGGCCCTGCATCCCGGGAGGATACAGGGCCACTGCCGTTTGATGTAAGGCCGGCAGGGCGCCTGGTTGCTGCAAGGGTTGTGCCGCCATATGTTTTTGCCGGTAATCAACTCCAAACAATAGTTTCCGCTTCGGCGGCTATTTGCATTTTATCCTCCCCGGCGCTCCATGTTTTCATGCAACCTGAAGGATTCCTGACGTTGGCGAAAGCGTTGCGCACAAGTGCTGACCGGTTGCCTCGCCGTTGGCCAGGCATCCTTAAGTGGTAGCTTACCTGTGCCGGGCCCAAATAATAAATGTGTTCGAAAAATATGTGCAGAAAATTTTTAGTGCTCAATTTCCCACAAAGGTAGCGGCGTGCTCTCCTGCCAACCGTGATATAGGTCACATTGGCTCCGGCTCAAAGTGCACACGCATGCTTGGATGGGCTGCAGTGGGCCTTTAGGTCCACCGCTCCCTACTCGATTGTAGCCAGTTTTTCTCTGTATTTTTTTTCCAACGCACTTGCAAAAGCGGCTTTGTCATTCCTTAGTAATTTCATTGATTCTCCATTTACAATGGTTGGATGAATGTCTCTGAGGTGGCCGTCGCTCCAATTTGCAAGTTCTACCAGTATAGGTGTCAAAGCTAGACCCTTATCGGTTAAAAGATAAAGATTGGTCTTTTTATTATCTGGCCGTTTTGTTTTAAGGATGATTCCTACTTCTTCCAGAAGTTTAAGTTTAGCCGAAAGAATATTCGTAGCAATAGCTTCTTTACTTTCCGTAAAGTCCTTAAAAGTTTCTTTGCCTTCGATTAGCATTTGCTTTACAATCACGAGCATCCACTTATCACCTAAAATGTCAAGGGCTGAAGTAAACGGGCAATTGCATCTGAAATCCTGTCGCATGCGTTAAGGCGTTGTTAATTATTACTTGCAAGATGAAAGTTTTTTTCGGAGTTTGACTTGCATTATGCAAGCCATTCCCTATCTTTGCTTGCAAAACAAAAGTAAAAAGTTTTCAGGCATGAGACAAGCTTTCACCATTCTTTTCATTACAGGTTTAATCGCTTCCTGTAATTCCGTCAGGAAAACAAGCGATAACCAACAATCTAAATTTCCAACAATGAGTAAAAAAGAAGCCGTAGGCACTTTTTTAGGTGCCGTATTGAAAAACGACCCTGCTACGATGCGGGTAGTCGCCAATGCCAACTACATTCAGCACAATCCGTTTATCCCAACAGGATTAGAGCCCTTCATTTTAATGCTGCCCGTTCTGCATGAAAACGGTACAACTGCCGAGAATATCAGGATGTTCCAGGATGGCAACTATATTTTCATGCATAATATCTGGAGAAATGCCAAGCCCTTTGGGGCAGATGAAATGGTGTCGTTTGATATTATCCGATTAGACGACAACGGCAAAGTTGCAGAACACTGGGATGCGATGGCTCCTTTGGTAAAAGAAACTGCGAACGGAAGAACGCAAACAGATGGGCCGACAACCGCAATAGACTTGGATAAAACCGAGGCAAACAAGGTATTAGCAAGAGCTATGGTAGAGGATATTCTGATGGGTAAAAACCCGAACAAAATCACCGATTATATCAGTTCCGAAAAATACGACCAGCATAATCCGGGCATTAAAGATGGATTGGCGGGCATTGTTGAAGCAGTTCAGTATCTCACTGCGCAAAACAACATGTTCAAGTACACCAAAATTCACAAAGTATTAGGTGAGGGGAATTTTGTACTTATTGTAAGCGAGGGCGAATGGAGTGGTAAAAAGCAAGTCTTTTACGATTTGCTTCGTTTTGAAAATGGAAAAGCCGTAGAGCATTGGGATGTTATTCAACCTATTCCCACCGAAGGATTAGCGAATCAAAATACGATGTTTGGGTTTTAACCGTCTCCGTTCAATACATCACTTTAAAAAATCCGGAATGGCGCTTGGATGGCTATTCTGGTTTTTTTTTATTGTCTGCGGTGCGATAAACGTGTGCGACTGTTTAGGGAGTATTATCGCAAATACAGTATAATAGATCGTTTATTTGCTGTCTGGTGTATAATCCAAACAGGCCGGCCTTACTGATGCCGCATTTGAATGGGACAATACTTTGTTATTTTTCTCAAAATAAACATGCGTCATCCCGAATTTTTCCATAAAAAAGACCTTGGAGAGGTCACTAGAAAAATTCGGGATGAAGCATGTAAGCGCATATTGAAGATTTTCTCACCGGGCCCAAAACAGTTCTTTTTTTGCCTCCGTCAGAAAATCGCCAACATACTCTAATTGGACTTGAGTGTGATCTTCTCACAAGCCTTATCGCCTGTCACGGAAAATACAGTCCGTTTGTACCCCGGGGGGCAGGTCCAGCACTCCTTGGTGCCGATATCAAGAAAAGAATCCCCTTCACATTTTTTTGCAGCAGCGGCGGGTGAAGCCGCTGTGTAGTCTGCGTGTACTCTTTTCGAGCAGGCCTTGTCGGAGGTTACCGGGTAGGTGGTGCGGTTATACCCCTCAGGACAACTGTAGCAATA
Organism: Lewinellaceae bacterium; assembly: GCA_016716135.1. GTDB lineage: Bacteria > Bacteroidota > Bacteroidia > Chitinophagales > Saprospiraceae > M3007. The sequence goes on from JADJWX010000011.1 coordinate 264,744, forward strand.
ACCATTGGGATCCCAAAACTGGCCGCCTGCACAATCAGTACCCAATAGGCCGCTGCCACGGGCATGGCGTGTGGCCTTGGAAAATCGCTCATAAGCCGCCCGCTCGCAGGCTTTGTCGCTTTTTACGGAAAAAACCGTACGCTTATAATCAAAAGGACAAGTCCAGCAGGTGCCGCCATCTATGGGGTCATAAAATGTGCCGGGGCCGCAGCCTACCTTACCGCCTGGTATAGCAGGTTTGAAATCATTGGCGATGGTTATGCTGCCGCCATTGCTGCTACTTCCGTTGGGCAATAAGGCTACCAATTCAAATTGCTGCTGGGCTTTGCCATGAAACTCCCACTGCCACAGAATCGCTTCATTCGCCTTACCTGCATCTTTGATAGAAAGGTATTTTCCGCTATGCCGAGCCTTAATGTAGTAGGCATTGCCTTCTGCTGGTTCAAGCGCAAACTGTTGTTGGGCTTTTCCATGGAAATCCCATTGCCATACCGTCACACCATTTTCCTTGGCGGCATCCTTGACACTGACGTACTTGCCGCTGTGCACGGCTTTAATGTAAAAATAGCCGCCACCGGCACTTTTAAACTCAAATTGTTGCTGCGCCTTGCCATGGAAGTCCCATTGCCATAGGATGCTGCCATTTTCCTGGCCGGCATTCTTGACACTGACGTACTTGCCACTATGGCGTGCTTGCAGAAAATAAATACCTTCTTTTACCGAGGAAGGACCTGCGGATACCCATGCGCTGCAAACAAAAATAACAGCTGCAAGGAGTGCCCCAAACATGCCGATTGATTGTACTTTCTTCATGATTGAAATTTTTTTGAATTTTTATGATTGTTAAGCCTGTCAATTCGTCGTGATGATAATTTTTCAGGTGGTTACCACCGCTCCTTGGCGTTCTTTTAGCCATAAGTAGCCACAAGCGGCAGCGAATACAAACTGCATAGCAATGCCGATAATGGGCACATGGACACCGTCCAAAAACAGGTGTTTGAGCGAACCAATTCCCATGATCAATAACCCGAGCGCGAATGCCCAGGCGACATTCGAATGATTCCGGGTGGCGAACAGGGCTAAAACAACAATGAGATTGACTGCGGCAACCAGTTGATTAGCAATGGATACCGCAAATACACCTTTTTCATCCAACCCGTCGAAGCAGTCGGTGGCAATTTGCTCGCCCATGATGTAGGTGGAGACAGACCAGAGCAAGCCGAAAACAGCCAGCAGGGTGAAAATATTTTTCTGATTCATGTTTATAGATTTTGGCTGATAAAGTAGTTACCCATTGGCGATCAACGGATTACTGCACCAATTGTACTATTTACTTCTTCCGCGTTATGGTCCAGGGACGATCTCTGCGTCGGATTTCGCACGCATCTTCAATCAGGGTGATGGTCAGGGCGTCGCCTTCGAGTTGGAAATTGTACACCCCGTCTTTCCCATAGCATGGGCTCTCTTCGGGAGTGTCTCTGATGGTTATTTTTGAGCCCTCAATCGTGTAGGTTCCGAGTACCTCCGCCTTGCCGTCGCTGGCAAAATCAACGGTAAAAGTGCCGTCTTCATTCATGATCATGGTATTGGTCACCTCCGCGCCGTCCGGAGTCGTGGCCTGGTAGGTCCACGATCCGACCATAGATTGCGCCGTCAAGGCGAACGGGGTCATGGACAAAAGCAAAATGAACAGGAAATGGTGCATTTTCATGTTGTTGAATTTTATGAAAAAAAAATGATGATTGCTGGTGGTATTCAGGAATACTACTGTGCGCTGAAAGCATTGTGATGTTGTGGCTGCCGGCAGCCCCAGATGCACATGTAAATGATCGTCGATGAAAGAAGGATGTTATTAATATTCGCGACCAAATGCAGCCCTTGCGTCATGGCCGCTGCAAAGAGGATGATACCCGAAATGATAATTACGCCCGTCCATGCAGGGAAGAATTTTGTCCTGACAACCGCAATGCCGAACAGGATAAGCCCGACTACGTTGATCATCCCGGGGATCATGTAAACAGGGTTTGCCGCTCTAAATTCAGAAGCCGATAACCCGGAATGCATCACCTGAATAGGCAAATAAATTAAAGAAAGATAGGATAATGAGGCCATCGTTGTTCCGACTGCGCTCAGGGTGTTTTTCGCTCGTGCCTGCAAGAGGTGTACTCCCCAAATTCCAATGCCTGCAAAAGCATGGAAAGCAGCGGTCAGATAATAGACGGTCGGCGTATATCCGCCCTGAGCAATTTCTACCAATTCGGAACCAAGCCAACAGGCATATCCTAAAATTGCAGCATAGACTAAGTAATTCATAGATCCGTAAGCATTGAGCGTTAGCAAACGAGAAGGCGCCAGTATTGCGAAAAAACAAAAGTCATGGCGCCAACTGTTTTGCAAAGATCACCCCAGGCCTACGGGAGGGCTTGCACTTATCTTGCAAAGGCTTATACTTATCTTGCAATAAAGATAAAAGACAGAAAATGAATGGGTTGCACGCGTTTAATCTGCGCGTAATTCACTAGGCGGGAAGCCAAACTCCTCTTTGAACATCCTGCTGAAGTACTGCGGCCCCGTAAATCCGACCTCATAGGCGATCTCTGAAACATTAAGTCCGGAGCTCCTGAGCAGGTCCATGGCTTTTTTAAGGCGCACGGACCGGATAAACTGGGAAGGGGTTTTGCCGGTAATGGCTTTCAACTTGCGGTACAGCTGCGTGTCGCTCATGGCCAGAATCTGGCTGATTTCGGGGATGGTCAAATCGGCATCGTTTAGCCGCTCCTCGATGGCGAGGATCAATTTTTGCAGGAACTCCTGTTCCCGATCCACTTCAGGGGAGACATCCGCAGCAAGTGGCGGTATGGCCTGGCTGCTGGTATACGTCTGGTATTTGGCCTGTAGCAGCGCTCTGAGTTCAAGCAGTTTTCGCAGGCGAACGAGCAGCTCTTTTTTATCAAAGGGTTTGGCAAGGTACGCATCTGCGCCACGCTCCAGCCCCTCGATCTTTGATGTCATATCCGCTTTTGCCGTCAGCATAATGATGGGGATATGACTGGTACGCTCGTCTTGTTTGAGTTCGCGGCAGACCTGATAGCCATCCTTTTCAGGCATCATAACATCGGTAATAACCAGATCCGGGATGTATTCAAGGGCCAGATCTATACCGGCCTGCCCATCGACTGCAAACCTTAAGTTATACTCTTGCTCCAGAATAAGCCGGAGGTAGTCGGCTACGCCCTTTGAGTCTTCTATGATGAGCACTTCAGGCTGCCCCGTTTTTTCAGAAGGTTCAAAGACAGGCGGCGCTTCGGTGCTGATAAAGGCGGCGGCAGTGTCGAACGATAACGTGCCGGGAGGGGTAGCCATGTCGTTGACGATGGGTATGGACACCGTAAAGATGCTGCCCCGGCCCAGTGTGCTCTCCACTTTTATCTTGCCACCGATCATTTCGATCAGCTCCTTCGTCAGGGCCAGCCCAATACCGGTGCCGCCCTGCTCGCCGGTATTGTCTTCTACCTGGAAAAAGCGGTCAAAAATATGCGGAACGGCATCTGCAGGTATGCCTTTGCCGGTATCCGATACCTCAATGACCAACAGCTCTCCGGAACTGTCTGTGTTTACCTTCATGGCTACCTTTCCGCCAGCAGGGGTGAACTTTATGGCATTGGACAGGAGGTTATAAAAGACATACTGCATTTTCTCCTCATCAAAGTCCATGATGAGCTCCGGTGTGGCGTATTGCGCTTCCAGGGTGATGTTTTTGTCCAATGCCAGGGAGTAAAACGAATCGGTGAGGTATTGGATATAAGCGATGATATTCCCCTTGGTTTTATTCATCTGGAGGTTACCAGCATCGAGCTTGGAAAGGTCAAGCATCTGATTGACAAGCCGCAGGAGACTATCCGTATTGCGCTGGATCAAATCCTGCTCCTTCTGGAATCCGTGAATATGCTTGTTCATCCCCTGTATCACGGTAAGCGGTGTGCGGAACTCATGTGTAATGTTGTTGTACAACCTGGTTTTGAACTGGTCCATCTCCCGCAAGCGCAAGGCTTCCCGTTGCTCTATTTGCCGTTTGAGCCAGAACCGGACCACCTGGTAGATGCCCCCCGCCAGCAGTAACCCGAACAGGGCCCTCGCTGCCCAGGTTTGGTACCAGTAAGGCAATACCGTCACCTTTACCTGGTACTCATTGAGCGGCAGGTGGTCGCGCATGAGCGCTGCCCGCAATTTCAGGGTGTATTTCCCCGGGGGCAGGTTCTCGTATTTCACCAGGTTGTTGCGGCGTTGGGGCGTATTCCAGTCCTTTTCGTAGTTGTCCAGGTAGTAGGAATAATAGTGATCCTCCGGACTTCGGAGGTCACCCAGCAAAAACTCCAGCGTGAAGTAGCGATCGCCGGGCTGGAGTACTATTTCCTTCATCGAGCCTACTCCGCTGCTTTGCGTCGTCAATTGACCGGTACGGCCGTCGTATTTGGCAAACCGGCTGATAAATACCGGCGCTTTGCCTTTTTCCGGATCCAGATATTGTTCAATGACTTCCTTTGGATAGAAGGCAACATTCTTACTTCTCAGGTCTGTTCCACCAAAATACAAGCGGCCGTCCCGGGCTCGCAGATAGGAGGTGCGGTTGTATTCCACATCCATGACCAGGGGGTTGAGCGGGAAGTCCATGAATAAGCCGGTTTGTTGGTCAAAACGAAACAGGCCATGGTTGGTGCTCAGCCAGAGATAACGGTCCTCATCCTCGGGCAATATTCCGTAGATGATGAAGTAATCCGGACGATTTTCGTCGATGGCGAAATGCGCAATGTCAGAAAAGCCGGGAGCTATTCTGCTGATACCGGAACTGTGCCCCAGCCACATGTTGCCTTGCCTGTCTTCGTAGAAAGAAGAGATAATGTTATTTTGAAGGGCTACCCGGCTTTCCGGCCTGATGCTCAGGTGGTGGAGCAATCTGCCTTCTGTGGAGAAAACAAATACGCCTTGCCCGAAAGTGCCCAGCCAGACGGTCTGGTCGGATGGGCGCAAATACATGTCATTCAGGTCTACCAGCGTTCCGGTCAGGGCGGGTATCGGAATCGACTTGATGAACGCCAGGCTCTGCAAATCATACAGGCTGATCCGATCGTCTCCCCAGCCGGCCGTCCATATTTGTGTGCCTACCAGCAGGTGGTTGGTAGTGCCCTCAGACCTTGTATTCCCCGAATAGGGAATGTTTTTGAACCGCTCAAACGATCCGGTCTCCCAGTCCAGCGCTTTATGGTCAAAGTATAGCTTGCCTCCTTTATATACTGCAGAATACCAATAAGGGAAAAACGGCATATCAAGCCATTCTACGGTTTCCGTGCGGGGGTCATACCTGGAGATTCCGGTTTGAGGACCGTATGATTTATAGCCGTTAGCCCCGTAAATCCGCCCCTGCTCATCCTCTGCAAAGCCTCTTGTACTGATCCTGGGGATGATGTGGAAGGCATCCGGCTGTTGCATCCATTTCCCAAGCCCCGATTGCATGGCTACAAAAAGCAGGCCGGCCCTGTCGATAAGTAAATCCTGCACATACATGAAGTTGCTGGCCCTGGGGTTTTGGCCGAGGATGTATGCATTGATCCGAAATTGTTCCCTGGTGCGAACATCTATCCGGATAAAACTGGTACCTCCTGCAAGATAAAGGTGATGACCCACTGAGCGGATCAAGTCAAAGCGAGCCGAGGCTATGTCTTTCTTGTAGGCGTATTCCTCCGTCGCAACCCATTTGATCACCTGGCTGCATGGAATTGGGAGAAAATCATGAACCGACCAATCCGCCAGATCGATGTAAAATACGACCAAATCCCTTGACGAAAGTGCCTCCCTGTACCCCCACAAGCGGTTCTTCGGGTCTAAATCCAGCGTTTTGTTGGTCATTAACACAAGTTCGGAAGGGGGGAGTCGGAGTCGCCGCAGAACTCGTCCGGAGGTATCGAGCCAGACGAGGCCTGAGGTATCCTTAGCGATGCATCCGCCTCTAAAAGCCTTAATTGCAGGCTCCCCGTAGGTCATCAGCGGGGCCCGGGCCAACCCTTTCAGGGAATCTGCACCGGAGGAAAAATAGAGTTGATAGTGCCGAAGCCTGGTATCCGGGGCGCCGGACAAGGGTTGAATGCCCCAAATGTGCCCGGTGGATTCCTCCACGTCGATGTAGTCCAGAACCTCTTGTTCCTGTCTTTGCAGGGCCACCGGAATGGAGTCGGTTACCTGTTGCTGCAAAGGATCAAAGACAAATATCTGCTGGCCGGAATTGAGGTATAATTTCCCCCGGGCGGCTTCAAAAACCTGTTGTCGAACGGTAAAGGAAATGCCTACGTCTGTTTCAATATGATGGATACCCAAGCCATCAAACAACTCCAGGCCTTTCCCGTAGTGCCCCAGCCAGAGCCTGCCCAGGCTATCCTGATAAAGATTTTGCACGGCTCCGAAGTTGGCACGGGTCTCTTCGTTGATCAATTCATACGTGTACTGGCTTTGCGCTGCTGTCGGGCAGGGCAGCAGAAAAATGATTGACACATAAAGCAGAAACCAAAGCGAGACTTTCAATTTGATCAGGATTGACCCGATGAAGATAAGAATGTATTGTGTGTCCCCAGAGTGGGTACATCGGCTTTCCGTGGCAAATATACCCGATGCATTTTAATAGGAGCCTGTAAACTAGGCGGTGCAAGTCCTCTACCGGCGAGTTGCCGAGTCCTCCGCCAAAGCTACGGCCGCCGGCGGAAGCTGTTTCCAAATAACTTGAACCCATCTCAAAACTGGCGTCGGAGTCAAAATGAGTGGATTAAAGTCGAAGGCAAGGCAGTTTTTTGAATCGTAGCGGGGTTCTACGTTGAAAAAAACTAACGCAGTACTCGACTTATAGACACCATTTTGGCCCGACAGGTAGTTTTGAGATGGGTTCTTGACACCGTTATTTAAACACAGCCCACAGATGTGTTAGAGGACAGCGGTGGCTTATTCCGGCTCACCGCTCTCTACTCGAATGTAGCACGTTTTTATTATTTTCTCTAAGTAAAATTATGCTGAAGCCGATTAAAGTTAGTGCATATCCTAATACCAATCTAAAAGGCAATGGGATTATATGCCATAATATAAGATTAGCTATTAAAACCAAGACTATTCCTGTTTTGCCTGTTTGTGTATAATTCAAACTTAAAAGCAGTAATCCTAAGTTGAAAATTTTTGAACTTGGCCCAATGGTCATAAATGGTTTCCAAATTGACGGGACGTGAGAAATATGATAAGTGAATTCATTCCGCATTTCCTGATTCGGAAAACTCCACCAAATGAAGTCCAATACGCACATTCCGATAACACAAACAATTCCAATTAAGGTCAAAGGAATTCCTATCAAGCTATATATTTTTTTAGGGAATGTTACTGTTTGCGGTATCAGTAAAGTTACTCCGATTAATAAAAACCAGTGGGCAAAATCAATAGGTTCCTGGTTGTACACAAACTCATTGCCCTTGACTAATATCAATTGGCCAATCAAAATAAAAACTAGTCCAACTATAAAGAGTATTTTATGCGCTTTTTCAATGCACTTTACTACCATTGATTTTATTTTCCTTAAATGGTAATTATATGCGTAGTGCGGCCGCTTAAGAAGCATTATCGCATATACATTGTTATCTTTTCAATTGTTCTTCATTCGTCCTTTTTCGGTATTTCTCTCCAAGTGTAGCTTTTGTGAACTATCTTCCAGGAACCTTCGTATTTAAGTAATAAAAAATAGTCTGTGAATACTCGCCAATTTGGAATTAAAATCTCAGCTTTGGCAATTGCGGCGTCATTTTCAAAATCAATGGATATTATTCGTCCAATTCGATTAGACTTTTTTCCCTGCTCAATTCCTCCAATATAGTCTTCGCCTTTCCAAACCCGTAAGCTATCCTCTTTTGTGACGGAATATAGGTTGAAGTCAGGATGAAAAGCTTTTCGTAATTTATCAATTTCCCCATTTGCTGTTCCATCAATGTAATTCATCAGCGTCGCAGTTATTTCTTCAATTTCCGATTTACTACTTTCACTTTGAGCATTCGCATAGGTTCCGAAAAGAATCAGCGTTATTACTATTCCAAACTTGATTTTTTTAAGCATTTTATTTGTCATTTTTGTTGTATTTCAATAAAGTCTGACGGTTGTCATATGCTTAGAACCCATCTCAAAACTGGCGTCGGAGTCAAAATGAGTGGATTGAAGTCGAAGGCAAGGCAGTTTTTTGAATCGTAGCGGTGTTCTACGTTGAAAAAAACTAACGCAGTATTCGACTTATAGACACCATTTTGGCCCGACAGGTAGTTTTCAGATGGGTTCTAGTGCGACCGAAAGGTTGCGTTATCGCTTATACCTTGTTAGCCTCAGTTTTTTATTTTCTTTAAATCTTCAAGTGCTTTTTTCCCTTTTTCATACTCAGGATTAATGAGTAATGTCTTTTCGTAGCATGATTGGGCTTGTGACCTGTTTCCAAGATTCAAATATACATTTCCAAGAAGTCGCCAAGCGTAGGTCGAATTGCTATCCAATGTGATGTAATATTCCAAAATTTCCTTTGCCGCTTCCCAGTTTTTCCCATTTTCGAGAACAGCTCCTGTCGTTAAAATATCTTCGTCATTTACTTGATAGATGTCAGTGGTATCTTGCTTCAATGCTTCCCATAGTTTGGAGGCATATTCAATTCCATGCTCCTTATATGCCATTGTAAATGGATACTTTGCAGAAACGCTGTAATCTTTTGCCTTCTGTTCAAAGAAAAATTCGGAAACGGCATTGATGATTCTTCCTGTTCTCGAAAAATCACGGTTTGCCATGATTATTACTGAAACACTGTCTTTCGGATAAACGTACATCAGCGATTCAAAACCCGTATCATTGCCTTGGTGCATGATAATTGGTCGGTCTAAATAGTTTTGTAGAAACCAACTCAATCCAATTTTGTCGCCCCACGGAGTATCAAAATTAGGTGTCGATAATAACGAAAAGTATTCGGGTTTGATTATGACATTATCTTTATGCCTTCCATGATTGGTATATAACATCCCCCAATTACACATATCCAATAAAGTGGTATGCAATCCTGAACTTGGAAAATAATTTTCCGAGTACGGAAATGGCGACCATACTTGCGTTTCTATTCCATACGAATATGGTACAGCCCAATTTACCGGCAAGGTGTCCTGTGGTTTGGAATAAAAACTATTTGTCATCCCCGAAGGAATCAAGATATTGGTTTTTACATATTCCTCGAACGACATTCCGCTAGCCCGACTAATGACAACGCCCAAAATGTCAAACGCTGAGTTGCTATAGCTAAATTCTGTGCCTGGTTCAAAATCAAGCATTAAGGGCTTAATATCCTCTAAATTTTTTTCTAAGGCTTTTTCATCATATATCGGATTTTCCCAATCACCAATACTTACGTGACGTGGAATACCTGAAGTATGAGTGAGTATTTGTTTAATTGTAATTTGTTTATACCGTGAATCGATCATTTCAAATTCAGGAATGAACTTAACAATGAAATCATTTAAGTTTAGTTTGCCTTGTTCAACAAGTTTGACTATTGCAGCAGCTGTAAAAGGTTTTGAGACAGAAGCGATATGAAAAACAGTATTAAAATCTGCTTTTATAGAATCTTCAATATTTGAAAACCCAAAAGTACGAGCATAAATTATTTTGTCGCCTTTAGTTAGGCCAACGGCAAGGCTTGCACTGTTGTTAGTTAGTTCTCGTAATTGCATCAGGTAAGGTGTAAGTAAACTGTCTAAACTTACTCCTTCAGGTCCTTCGATTATTTGCTTCGCTGATTGAGCAATACAGCTTGTTACGGTTGCTATGGCAAAAAGCAACGTGATTATTTTCTTCATGACTTATCTTTATTGAATTGAGTCTAACGGTTTCCAGCTATACGCAGGCAGGGATTTTAACCACTGAACTTTCTACGAAGCACGAAACCCCTGCTTGCGTATAGGTGATGTTAGCGGTTCGTTGTTCTTCTTTTTCAGTCATTTATAAATTTTACGATATATTCTTGAATTTCCTTTCGTTGCTCGACATTAGCATTGTCGTCCATTTCATTATGGGTTGTATTTGCCAATTTCACTATTTTCATTTTATACTTTTTAGTTTCCTTTTCTGTCGGTAAAACACCTTCGTCTGCTGGTTGGTCGCTTGAACGTAGCGTGTAAACCTTAACTTTTTTTGATTTTGGCAATGCCATTCTTCTGTTGTCCAGCGTGATTATTTTTTCAACAATGTTCGGGTATTTCTGTGGAAAAAGAGCAGTCATATCTCCACCGTTAGAATGTCCAATAAGTGTTATGTGTTTAAAGTCCAAATCAGGATTTGTTTTTTTTAGTTCATTGATAACGTATAAAATATTGCCTGAGCCACGTTCCCAAAATGGTCGTCTTACAATTTGCGGATTTCCTGTCAGCGGCAATAAACTGTCAGTTGCAAGTTCGTGTTGAATGCTTACAACGAAAAATCCTTTTGTTGCTAAAAATTCAGTCAGATATGAATACGCCAAATAATCACCACCTTTATTTTGTCCATAGCCGTGACTGAAAATGACAATTTTTTGTTTTCCAGAAACTTTTGAGGTTGGTTTATAAATTGCAATTGGAATTTCTCTCTGTCTGCTTTGGTCGTATAGTTTTAAAGTGTCCAAACTAAACTCATAATGAGATTTATCTTCAACAGATTTTCCAAACGTTGAGTAACTTGTCAAAAGTCCTATTGTGAAAATGTAAAGTATTATAAGCATTTAATTTTTCTTTCGGTATGTCGTTTTACAATGACCGCTAACGTTTAGTATATGCGTAGTTGCTGACGATAGGTAGCAATTATCGCATATACATTGTTAGCGGCTGGTTTTTTTATGTAGTTCTTCTATTCGGAATATTAATGAGCGTTTACAAGTTTTCCATTCACTCTCAATTATAGAATAGACAACTGTATCTCTAATTGTTCCATCAGTTGTAATTTGATGATTTCTTAAAACTCCATCTTGTTTAGCTCCAAGTCTTTCAATCGCATTTCTTGAAGGAAAATTATACCAATGTGTTCTAAACTCAACAGCAATTGCTTTTAACACTTCAAAAGCGTGTTTTAATAAAAGCAGTTTACACTCAGAGTTTACAAAGGTTTTTTGAAAAGACTTTGCATACCAAGTAAATCCAATCTCCAATCTTCTGTGTTCTGGTTTGGCGTTTGTATATCTCGTAGTTCCAATGATTTTGTTTGACTTTTTATCAATAATAACAAAAGCCAATCCTTTATCTTCTTCAAATTCATTGATTGCTTTTTCTATATACGTATCAATGTTTTTCCGGTTAGGTACAGAAGTGAACCACAAATCTGATAAATTGCCATCTTCTGACGCAATGAGCAATTCATCTGTATGGTCAGTATTCAGAGGTAGAAGTTTAACATTATCTGTCTCTAATACTATTTTATTTAACCATTTTTTCATTACTTTTCTTGTTGTGTTAGTACCTGCTCTATTATTTCTCTTCAATTATTGACTCTCCTTTTGATTTATCTCCTGAAGTCCATTGCCAACTTTCGTGCAATCTGATTTTGCCATTATCCATTATCTCGGGTTTTGATTTACAGATACCTGTCATAATCTCGCCTTTATCGTTTACTTGGTGATACCGCATATCTATGTTTCCGTTTTCATCAACAAGTCCAATAAGATGTCCTTTTTTTATCTTTCCACCTGAATATTCAGAGGTCAAAATATTCCCAATTTGTTTATACAGAAAAACAGTTTCACTTGATGTTTCCCCGTTTTCAGTATTTGCAATGGGACTAAAAATTTTACCATTATAATCAATCATAGTTATTTATTTTATATCTGGCGAGTTGAGTAAAAAAGCGTTTCATTGTGTCTTGATGTTTAAAAGATATATCCAATATTTTTTGTCATATCTAGTAAGTTCTCGGGCAACTTTAAAGCCGAATCCTTCATAAATATGTCTAGCGGCATTCATAAATTCCGATGTGTGCAATGCAACAAAGTTTTCGTTAGTTTCTAATGCAAAATCAATACACATTTTAGTCAGTCTTTTTGCAATACCCTTGCCTTCAAAGTTTGGATTGACACCAACCATTCTGATATAGCTCCAATGTTCTTCAAACATTTCAGTTGGGTGTCCATTAGAAACCAAGAATGCCATTCCGATAATTTCATTTTCATGCTCACATAAAAAGCACGTTGAAGTACTCATTAGGTATGTAAAGGTTTCAGGGTTTGACATAAAGGAATTATATGTCCTCCAATTCTCTGGTGTCATTGCAGATTGGTGCTGACTATAAGCCAAAACGCCTAATGCTTGTAATTGGTCTTTATCTTCTATTGTTCCTTTTCTAAAAGTTAAGTTCATTTCTTAGATTTTGTCTTTGGCTTGCCGCTAACCGTTTGGCTATGCGCAGTGTCCCGAAGGGCATTGCGTATAGGTGTTGTTGTGTGCCGTTTTTAATTTTTTCATTTGTAATAATAGTACCAATTACTCTCGTAATTATTGTCAAAGTTTTCCTTGCTGTCCAAGTAGACCGAAAAGGACTCACGTTTAAAATACCCGAATTCATCGTACTGACTAAGCAATTCAAAGTACTTGTCAGTCCATCTTTTATGTTCTTCTGAGTTTTCGTACTTTTTTACCTGCTCATCGGTGTACAGGAAAATTGTAGTCCCTGAGAAAGCTCGCGAAATTTCCCAAATGTCATTATTGTCCAATTCGGTTTTAAGTTCTTTTACTTTTTGTTCTGGAACGCTTTCGTTCGCTTCAATTCGTGCTATGGATTCAAAATCTCCATAAATCACCCAAATGTTTTCAGTTTTGTATTTTGAAGTTGCTTGTTTCTTAAACAGTCCAAATAACCCACTGTCCTGAATTAGTCCTTGTTCTTTTAAGGTTTCTTTGAATTTCTTGCCTATTGCCTTCTGTTTGTCAGAGTCAAAATTGAACCCATTAGGTCCGTTAAATTGAGATTTCTCTTTTGGGTGTTCAAAGCAAATTTCCAATCTCGGTCGAGTTCCTTTATCGATTGTGTCGTAAAAAATATTGACTGTCTTGACTTCATATGTTTTGTCAATCCAATCAGCGAGCGGTTTGAATTCGGGTTTCATTACCTTCTTTCCAAGCATAATTTGCTTAGTCTCTTTGTAGTCCTTGTCAGAAGGCATTATCATAATTGATACTGTTGTCTTTTTTCAAATGGCACACAACGGGAGCGCCCCCCTGTCCTGCCCCCCGCAAGCCGGTACCAAAAATAAGTAGAGAAAGTTGAACATCGTAACTTTCACACTTAAACGAAGTACCATGCGAAAAAGCAGATTTAATGCCAGCCAGCGGCAGGCGATTTTGGACAGTTACCTCAAGGGCAACAAAACCGTTGAAGCGCTCTGCGAAGAACATCAAATCAGTCCGGCGACGTTTTACAAATGGAAAAATGAAGTGGAGACGGATAAAAATGAAGACAAACGCCGGTTAAAAGAATTGGAGTTAGAGAACCTGCGCTTAAAAAAGATGTATGCGGAGGCTTTGCTCAAACAAGAAGTCTTAAGCGATGCGGTGGACATCCTAAAAAAGATGAAGGCTCAAAGGAAAAGGCGGACCTGATGGGCCAAATACAAATCCGGCACGAACGTTTGAGTAAGCGGCGGGTGTGTCGGTGGCTACGCCTGAGGCGCTCGACGATATATGCGATCAAAGCGCATCGGAAAGACCCTTCTACCAGGGTTCGTCCGGATGGTTTTATTATCGATCTGATGAAGAAAGTCCGACAGACACATCGGGCCTGGGGTTTCCGCCTGATTTTCGCATACCTGCGTAAGGAGGGCGAGCGAATAGGCAAGCGGCGCGCCCACCGGCTGTATATGGCGGCCAAACTCAGTCTGCACCGCAATCCTAAAAAGCCCCGGATCAAACGCGTGTTTGAAAAACTATTGCCACCAGAACACATCAACGAAGGTTGGGCAATGGATTTTCTGAGCGAATGGGTTATCGGAGAAAAACAACAAAGCGTTCGAATCATAAACGTTGTGGATGAGTGTTCCAGAAAAGACTTATGGGTGGAAGCGGCCCATAGTATCACGGCAGCCAAACTGATAGAAGTACTCAATATGATTGGAGAAATGCGCGGTTGGCCCCGATACATCCGATGTGATAATGGCCCGGAATTTATCAGTTATAAACTTCAGGAATGGGCGGCTGACAAAAAAATCAAAATCAAATTTATTCAACCCGGTAAACCAACCCAAAATGGCATCATCGAACGCCTCAACGGAACAGTACGCAAAGAATACCTGAACTTGCACTGGTTCTATTCTCTGGAAGAAATAAATGACCTGCTGGGGCAGTGGTTCAAAACCTATAACTTTGATCGACCACACTCCTGCTTGAAGTACCAAACACCATCAGCCTTTGAAAACCTAAATCAGAATCTCTACTTTAGAATGGTACCGGGGTAAGGGGGGGCAGGACACCCCGACGTAGCCGCGTTTAGCGGCTATGACCGGGGGCGCACAGTTGGGCGATTGCTATTTTTCAAAACCAAGACGAATGGAGACTCCAAGTTTGGCGAATTTCTGAAGGGATGCTCCATAGTATGTTGTATAATTGTTGTACACCTTGTATGTTCCATGCCCGATTACTCCGCCAAATGAGTAATTGGCTACCAGGCCCAGCCCGATAAAAACAGGCTTACGAAGCGTAAAAATCAGCTCGGGGTTGTATTCAATACCGACTACAATATTCTCGCGCCCATTTGCATAATCCATCCAACCTTCTAAAATTGCATCCTCGAAAGGTATTGGCTGAATACTATTGGCAAGTAATGGTACCCCAAGGTAAACGTATTCATTTTCCAACGGCAATACGGCTGATGCGGTTAATGTGTGTGATAACATCCAGCCTTTGATTGCATGCCTGCGCGACAACCCAGCATTTACAATTCCATAATTACCAATATCTACAGACTGTTCAAAATGTATGGGTTGGCCATGCGAAGGGAAGTCTCCATCAGATTTAAAAACTAATGTTCCGGCCCGTTTGCCTAACCCCAAACCAAAAACAGCGCTCCAAAGATGATTTTTTTTAAAGGGTATTTCGGCAATTAAACCAATCTGTGGAAGCATGATCGGCCTGCTGCTTATGGTAAAACTATCAACCTGAGGGATATGGTAAATGGTGTTTGGCACTTTGAATAATTGCCCGTTCAATGAAATTCTGAATTTTTGCTTTCTTTCAGCGTGCGCTAAAATAACATTTTCTACAGAGGCAACATTAGTTCGTTTTTTATACCCATTTTTGTTTAAAGATGTAAAAAGTTTAACGCCGAATTCGGAATTGTTAACGCGGTACCGCCCCTTTTTATATGTTCCAATCTCCCGATCAAGAATGTATTGTGTCCCTTTGGTAATGTATTGAAAGCTGAAATTAGTGTAAATCTGAAACCGCCCCGGAATCGTCCGAAAAAATCTAACATCTCTACTGTAGCCTAAATTGAATCTCGGAAAGAAAGGAGAAACGGCATCATTAATTGGATGATTAGATAAACTGAAATCGTAAGAATAAATACTATCTAAATCTTGCGTAATCAGAAACAATAATTCCCCCCCGATACTGAATCTATTTTTTGAATTGCCAAAAAGCCATGTGCGACCCGCTCCTGCAAGTATGCTTGGGAAACCGGTATGTTGATTGACAAAATCGCTCCAGATTGTACTTGAATCCCCAATATAACTGACTTGATAATAACGTAGTCCTTGTAGTGTAAGTCCGGCTTCAACATACCAGGCCCCGTTTTTCTTTACGCCCCATTCCTTCTTATAGGTAAAAGACCCGCCAATGCCTACTTGAGGTTTCGCCCGTACATATGGAGTATTGGTGAAATCAAACACCACCGGTGGTGTTAGGTGTAAGCCTATACCTAAATAATCTTGCGAGAAAAGAACGGACGTATAACAGCAGATTATCGTTAGCGTAAGGGTTGTTTTTAACACTCTGGGAAGGGTGCAATTGCACCCTTCCTTTCCTTGCCAAATCTTTCTCATCGCGACATCCTATTTGGCTAAATATAGTCTAAACTGATAATCGTCACTATCAATATAGAAGTATAATCCACTTCTTCTTGTCCACCATCTTTCATCGTCTTTACAAACGATTGCTTCTCTCCATAACTGCCATATGCGAGATTTAACTCTCCTTGTTTTTCTTTTTTTGTAGCCTTTCCATGCAAACCAATTCTGTGGCATCTCAATACAATCTCCGTTAAATGGAATTCCTTGTACTCCGAGCCGAATATCAGCTCTTCTTTTTTTATACTTCCCGCCTACCTTTCTGTAATGTTTGACTTTTCCCTTAAGAGTAGACTTAATAAGACCTGACCTTACAGAAACTTTTGCCCTTACCTGCCTGTTTGCCAATTTAGTGGGGTGATCATTTGCATCAAACGTATATTTTGAGGAACGCCGGAAGGCGC
Source organism: Lewinellaceae bacterium (assembly GCA_016716135.1). Taxonomy (GTDB): domain Bacteria; phylum Bacteroidota; class Bacteroidia; order Chitinophagales; family Saprospiraceae; genus M3007. The sequence goes on from JADJWX010000011.1 coordinate 281,268, forward strand.
AGCAATCCCAAATAGATTCAGCCGCGTCTGCCCAGTCTTGTTTTGAAACTACGTCATTTCCAATTTTTACATATCCATCCAAATTGAAAAGCGTTCTGGTCTCCTCATCAATTATTGGGCATAGTTCGTCAGGATCGTTATCAAAATTTATACTCTCACCAGTCTGACTATCCAACCACTGATTGCTTTGTTGTTCAACTATTGAACGAAGAGAAATAAAGGACTTGGATGCCTCAAAATCTGCCAATGGTTGCCATTCATTGAAGTTATTGATGCTATCCAAAACATCCAGTTGTTCTGCCGTTGCCGTTGGATATTGGCTTTCGTATGCATCGTTGTAAGCCTCAAGTTCCTGTTCAAGACATTCAATGCAGTCGTAAAAATGCTGCTCGTCCGTAAAAACCAGCATCCCTTCCGACTTGTACACTGCATTTTTAATCTGAGTACAGTTCAGGCCATCTCTCGCAGTGGTTTGCTGTTCAAGCAAGGCATTGGAATTGCTAGCCGGAGAATTGTCTTTTTGACAACCTTTCCAAAAAAAGGCCGCCAGAACAACTAACAATACCGCTCCGGTTGATTTAATAAAGTTTAGCATAATAAATTTTGCCTACTCGTAACGCTTTTCGGCTTACCGCGTTGGCTACTTCTGTGCAAACTGCAGGGGTTTCGCCGTTTGCCCCCGTTGGACAAATTAGAACCGAGTGAGATCAGTTCTTTTTTCGCCCAACGGTGAGTACATGCGGCGTGCGACGTTAGGAGCATGATCGTCATGTACATTGTTACCTATAGTTATTATTTCCAAAATTTCCACAATTCTTTATTCTTTATATTATTATTTGATGGATTATCCTTTAACCATGTTTCTCTTAATCGTTCCATTTCTTCATTGTATTCAGGTTTATGATGTTGAATATTTGGTGGTTCGATATCCATAATGTTATAAACGTAAGATCGAATATTGAAGTTTTTCGCTTCCCATTCTTCTTTAATTACAGTTTCGACTGAATTTATTAGTAGCTTATTTTTAATTCGGATAAATGGTTCTAAGCTATTGTCGAGCCATTGTTCATACCAATCTAAAAATTGAATTCTGTTTTTATCTTTAGTTTCGAAGGGCAATATTCCTTGATCATTACATCTATCATCCGCCCAAATATTGCCATATTCATTGCCATTAACTATCAGATTGATGGAAACTCCACAACCAAAATTTGCAATTCTTAGCATTCCGTTAGCCCAATCAGTTTTGAAGTATTCTGAGTCTTTTAAATCGTGTCTTATTTCCCCATTTTCGTCTTTGAACTGATCATTGTTCAAGTTCCATTTTTCGGTAAATTGGAATGGTTTACTTAAGTCAATTTTTTCTCCACTTCCACTACTATCCAAATCAGCATATTTTCCTCTTTCTAATTTTTCTAATCCGTAATATGGGCCAGCACCTCCATTTCCAATTAGTTTGATGAAATCTCTATATTCTGTTGGCAGGGTTATGCTATTGTTTGTTTCAAATTCACGTAGTTCTGATTCAGATTTGGATTTGTTGAACTCATACTTATGTCTGTTCGACCCAAAGGTTGAGTACCTTTTATCAAGTTTTTTCAGATCCTCAATCTTGATTCTTATTTGTTCTATTCTTTCCAATTGTTTTTTCAGTCTAATTATCGGTAACGGTCTTGTGTAGCTGACGTTGCGGGCTTTTGCCCGCAAGGGACAGCTACACGTTGTTGTCGGTTCGTTTTTTTTTTTTATTTAATCGTTTCCATAGTCAAACATCATTTCTGGGTCAAATTCTTCAGTAGGAACATCTATTCCATGGTATTCTGCTGGGTCGTGATAATCCATTACAGTGTATTGACCGCCATATCCTGCAACTGTTAATTCACTATGGTTTGTAAACTTTAATCCACATGAAAAACAAGTAAATCCTGTTGGGAGTACATTTATTTCTTGGATAATTTCACCTTCAACTAATTTAGCATCTGTCGCAGAAATTTGTTTTCCTGAAATCAAAGCGTCACTTCCACAACAAACACATTTTTCTACTTTTTTATAAGGAATATAGGTAGTACGAATGGTGGTTTTTCCAAATTCATGCTTTTCTTTTTGTTCTTCCTCGTTCAAATCAAAGAATACTTTTTTGTAAGAAGCAATCCGACTGTTTACTTCTTTTATTACTTCCTTATCTGCTTCAACAATCATTTCCTCCGCCGCTGCTGCTTCATCCTTTCGAATAACTCTTTTCAAATCCTTCTCTTGAAATTCTAATAATATTTTGCATACATGATAATAGTTCGACAGCCAAATTTTTGTTGGATAATCTTCAAACGCACCGCTCCCACTATGTAACTCTTCATTTCTTCTATCAATCAGTGCTAAACAATTGTCAAACTCTTTTTTAGTAAAATTTGAGACAATATTTAAACATCTATCAAAAACAGTTTTTGCAGGAACTGATTTTGGTGAAAACGTGGATTTTATATATCCAAAAACATATAAAATATTTGAACCATCTCTTGGGTCAGCAAGTAGAACAGGGTGTACTTTGGCTAATGTGGCTCGTCCAAGAAACTCTAACGTCAAGGCTGACCAAAAAGGGAACATAACTCCTTCTCTTTCTTCCATTAAAGATTTTTTAGCATAGATTTTTGCTTTTTCCCATAAAGCATCATAATCCCAAACTGATTTAAATTCACTCATATTATCATTATTCTTTGTAACGTTCTTGTTGTTGAATTTTCATCAACTTTTGGTCTTGCATGTAAACATGCCCAATTATCAAGAACAATGGTTTTTCCTATCTCCCAATTTATTTCAATTGGGGTGCTTCTTCCAATTATATCGTCTATTATATTTGAGTTATTATCACTTTCGCTATAAGGCTGCATTACATTTAAATCATATCGTAAAACCCTTTTATTGAGTATAGGCGAATAAAAAGTGCCATTTCTACACGACACTTTCCAAGTTCTAAAACCCAATTCGAATAATTCATCTTTGTTTGCTAAATCCATAACATCAACTATTTGAGTAGGAATTTGATTTTCTCCGACTTGCTTACATCTTAGCAAAACGTATCTTGGAGGAATTTTAAAATATGCTCCATCAGTATGATACGGAAATCTTCCTAATCCAATTTTTTTTGAAATTGACTGAGGATGAGCATCCTCTTTTCTTTTTGGTGTTAAGACATCTATTATTTTGTTATCCCTTCTTGATGAAATCGGCTTTCCCAATGTTTTGGCTAATTCAATAAATGAATTTTCCGATGTCTGCAATATTTTGATTTTATCATTCATTTTTTATTTTCTAATGACCGACAACAATAGCGCAAACGCAGTTTCGACCGAATGGGAGAAATTAGCGTTTGTGCATAGTTGAAGCAATAGTAGAACCTT
>JADJWX010000012.1 GCA_016716135.1 Lewinellaceae bacterium
GTTCGGCAGCCGGAACATCCAGTGGCTCCTTAAAGGAAAGATCGGAAACTGAATTTAACGGAATCAGGTGCACATGCGCATGGGGTACTTCAAGGCCTACAACAGCTATTCCGATCCGTTTACAGGGCACCTCTGCTTTTACAGCCGTAGCTACTTTTTTAGCAAAAACCATCAATCCGGCGAGTTGGTCATCTGCAAGATCGAAGATATAGTCCGTTTCCTGCTTGGGGATACAGAGTGTATGCCCTTTGGCTTGCGGCCGGATATCCAGAAATGCCAGGTATGCGTCTGTCTCAGCCACTTTGTGGCAGGGAATTTCGCCGTTTACAATGCGGGTAAAAATACTTGGCATAGAAGATTGGATTTTAGCGTTGCAGGGTTTCTGGTTGGAGGGTTTCTGTTCTGCACAAAACTGGAAACCCTCTAACCTTTTCACCGGAAACCGGCAGATCAGAAAACCGTTAATCGCCGATAGTGATATTCACCACCTGAAACTCCAGTATACCACCCGGGGTTTCAATTTTGACCTTATCGCCTTTGACTTTACCGAGTAAGCCGGCGCCAATGGGCGACGAAACGGATATTTTACGCTCCTTGGTATCGGCCTCCGTTTCGGAAACCAGTTTATAGGTGATTTCCTTACCGGTTTTGATGTTTTTAATGGTCACGTTGGAAAGAATGGCGACTTTGGAATCGTCCAGCTGGCTTTCATCCAATACCCGGGCATTGGACAATACCGTTTCTAATTCACTGATTTTCATTTCCAGCATTCCCTGCGCATCTTTCGCAGCGTCGTATTCAGCATTTTCGGACAGGTCTCCTTGCGAGCGTGCTTCGGCGATCGCACGAGCGGCCTCTTGCCGGCCGGTTGTTTTCAACTCGTCGAGTTCGGCTTTGAGCTTCTCATATCCGCCCTTCGTCAAGTACGTATAGTTAGCCATAATAGTAATATGAGTATAGAAAAAAACAGAAACGTCTCTACCAAATGGATAGAAACGTTTCTGCTGAGTTTGAGCGCCCAAAGATAAGGGCTGGGAAAGAAAGATAAAAATTTTAATTATGCTTTTTCCCGGACCAAAAAAGGGGCAATACCTTACAAATCAACACGCAAACCGATATTGTGGATACCATTGAAGATTTCCGTATAGCGGTAGCCATAATCAATCGAGAAGCGGCTGTCGGAGCCTTTTCGCAGCGGAATTGAAACCGTCAGACCTGCACTCAGGCCATTGTCCAGCGATGCCTCCGTACTGCCTTGCGGCGCTTCAAATTCCATTTTGTATGCTGCGCGCAAGGCAAAATTTTGACCGAGCGCAAACTCCAGTCCACCACCCAGTTGATCACGCGAAAAGGCATTGGAGGTAAAGGTACCAAGCAGGGACAGCCTGTTGGACCTTCCAAGCAGCCAATCGTACGAAGCCCCGATATTAAGTTGCGATGGCAACTCATATTCAGCGCTCCGTTGGTAATACGTGATCGGGTATTCAAACGTTTCGTTGTTTCCATCGTTTGAAGTGCCAAGACCTTCTCCGGTAAAACGCATTTTGCCGCCGACATTCCGCAGAGAAATACCGAATTTAAAGTTGTCATCCTGCCCGGTGACATACTGCACCCCGGCATCGAGTGCCATGGCTTTGGCGCCGGCATTGGAAATGGATTCGTTGACAAACTTAACTGTCACCCCAACCGATACGCGGTTGGTAAACAGGTGTGCGTATGAAATCCCTAAATTAAAAAACGACGGGCTGAAGGTAGCGCCGGAGCCTTCCGGAGTTTCTACGGTGGTCAGGTCAAAATCGCCCAGATCAAAAGCGACCAGGCTGATACCGAAAGCGCCGCCTTTCCCAACGCGCTGGCCAAATCCAAGGGCATTGATACCGATATCGGCGCCATCCAGGTAGCGCGTATGTCCCAACTGGATTTGCGTTTTATTGATCCGTGCCAAACCGGCCACATTTAAATACAGGGCATCGGTGCCGGTTACCATGGAGGTGTTCATCGAATGGAGCCCTGCACTGCGGGCCCAGGGATTGATGAGCAGCTGGGCGGCACCTGCTTCGCCCTGGCGATCCGGGTTGCCGGCAAAAGCCGTCCCGCTCAATACAAGCAGGCAAAGAAAAAGCAGGCTGAAGTATTTTTGATTCATAATTATGATTTCATTTCATTGAAAGAATGAGTGCTTGAAGCATTTAGGCCATGAGTGAATGAACAGTTTTCGCTTAAAAAAACCGTTCATTCACTCGTTGCCTTTTGCCCCGTTGTTACAGGCCAGATGGGTCAAACTGCCGGGCTATACCAAACCATTTTATGGTTCGTTCGCCCATTCCCGGCGCTTGCACCTGGATCAGGTACACGCCACTGGCAACCGGGATGCCTTTGTTATTTTTCAAATCCCATTCTAAATCCGGCGCAATTTGCATGTACGGTTCATACACTTCATCACGATTGTACTGGCGGATAAACTTACCGTCGAGCGAATAGATCGTAACCGTGCATTTTGCCGGCAAATTGGTTATCTTAATAACGTTGCTGAATTGGCTCGTTTCATACTGCGAGAATCCGTAATACGGGTTTGGAACAACCTTCACAGAATCCAATGCATTTTCGATCTGCACCTGATCCAGCGATTCTGCCTGACGGCCCTGGATTTTGAACTGATATAGCGGATGGCCCGACTGTTTGTTGTTGTCGGCATCGTTAAACCAGGTCCGGTAGGGTCGGGTAACACGCAGCTTGATCACAGCGTCGTTCGGAATCAGGCCTTCACGCAGGGAACGCATTTGGTAGTTGGGAGCCACCTGCAACATAGCGGCCCAGGCGATATTTCTGGCCTCCAATACTTTAAATGCATCTGCGGCGCTGGGTGTCGGCGCCTTTTCCGGTGTGAACCGTTTGCGAAGCGCCTCACAACCATCATAAGACGTGTAGGTCACATATACCCAGTGCTGTCCACCCAATACAAGATCGTAATAAGCCTGCGGGTTATCCCGGGCAAACTGATTGGTTGGGTTCCAGAGCATGTCGCGGCCTGTGAAACCAGGATCCAAACTGCTGGTGTAGCAGGAATTTTCTCCAAAGAAAATATTCAGGCGGCGGCCCGTTTCCACATCGATGGCATAGCCCGGGAACCATCCCATACCCCGTATGGGCTGTCCGTTATCCAAAGCGCCGTCCGGATCGGGCAAACCGTCGCCATCAGCATCAGTTTTACCCACCGAAAGGCCGTAACGGGCATCAAAGCTGACACGCGTTCTGCCACCCACAGGGCCTTCCGTACGCAGGTTGGGATCCTTTGGAAACAAATTATCCGTGTAGTACTTGGCTGCGCTTTCTATTACAATACAACGACTCCATTTGCTGGTATCGCTGGTCAGTACAATGTCGACGTTTGGCAGCGATGCGAGTTTATAATACCGGCTCGTTGTGTTGGTAGGCTCTTGCGCGCCGCCTACAACCGAACTGGCCAGTGCGCCCGAAGAAGGCGTCCAGGCGGGTGTAAACATGATCGTAGTCGGATCATCCTGCACCCAATCGCACAGTGCATACGGCACAAACCAACCGTTGCCCATCTTACTCAAACCCTGGAAGGGATCGTATTCCTCGTCGCGTTCCAGCCTGCGGGTTTTTATATAGTGGAAAATTGCGTTCGGACTGGGGTCCTGATCGGCGAAGCCCAACAACCAGGGTTGGTTCGGATCATCGTACACAATTTCAGCGCCAAGGCCTCCATTGGATTCGCCCGGATTTTGATATTTATCCGGTTCCCGAAGCGACCAGGTGTAACTACCGGCTAAAGGCGCCTGGCTCACCGTAACGGAGAAGCCATATTCCAGCACCAACTGCTCGTTCAAATCCGCAATCGTACGGTCGGAAGCAATAATGGCGCCGTCCGGCAGCCGGCGCAACTCCCAGCGCGCGGTATCGTCCAATTTGGTATCTGTGTTACTTCCATCGACGAAACGCAGTTCATAATCGCCATCCTTAACCTCAAACGGATTGAATATCGTAACCGTGATCGGGCCGCGGCCTTCCTGGTAATTCAATACCGTATCCGGGTTTCCACCAAACAGCGCTTCCCGCTGACCATCCTCAAGATCCAGGAAATTGCCGCCGTTTCCAGCGCCTTCAAAACGGGTGATCGCAACGCCGTCGCCATATTCGGAATTCAGTTCCTGATCGACAATCGGGCGCGGAATTACCGTAAATATCCTGATCGGGCCATCGCCGGCTTTACGGCCGGGCAGGTACGGACGTTGCTGACCGGTAACGGGTTGTGCCAGCGGGTTCAGGTCTTCGTAATTATTGTACGCATAAGCGATAACTGCGAAGTAGTATTTTTTGTGGTTGATCAGACTTTTATCGTTGCCGAGGGCAAACTTGTCGTCGATGATCGAGAATGTACGGCGCAACCCCAGGTCGCCACCATCCACTTTCAATTCCGGATAAAATATCTGATTGTTTGTATTCGGATCGCGCGTTTCCACCCAGTTGTAAATTGTGGAAACACCGTTTTTAATATCAACCTGATAAACCGGACGCGATTTGTTCGGGTCTTCAAAATCGGCAGTCGAAACGTTCGGGTTTGCCAATTGATAAATGCGATAACCTTCGAACTTGTATTTAGCCCGGTCCCGGACTGCCGGGTCGGGGCTGTCTTTCAACGAGTCCGGCGCCAGAAAGTCAACCTGTTCGTAGCCTTCATTCACGTTGTTGGACGGTGAAACGTTTGTCAGGATGGCAATAACCTGTTTGTTCAATTCAATCCAGTTCACCGTAGGTGCATCCGGACCGTCGAGCAGTTCGAAGCAGTTGTCAAACAAACCCTGCGCCAGTTTGTCGGCGCGGAACAAACCTTCCAGATCAGGGCAGGGATAGTCAATATCCGGCACCCAGGGAATACCAATGATCAGCTCGTTTACGGCGCCGGGCAACAGGGTGAACGGCCCGGAAGCCTGCAGGGTGCGGCGGTCGCCAAAAGGCAGATTGGCCGTACACATCGACCAGCCGTTGGGGTTATTCGGGTCGTCCGACAGTGCATACCGGGTCACCTCAGTGCCGCCTTTACCATTTCCACCGTAGGTAAAGGGTTCGCCGTCGCGCCAATAGCCTGTCAGGTAACGATAATATTCAATCGGCGCCGCCGGGTCGGTCGTTTGAATGTCCGGCGTACCTACTGTACGGTTGTTGTAATATACAAATGACGACATGCCGATTTCCTCACCGAGGGTGTCAAGCGGGCCGCGGAAATAGTCGACGCCAAGAATCGGAACATCTGTACAGTACGTATTTACCGGTCCGCTGGCACTGGGGCAGTCACAACCCGGCTGGCCGTCGGTAGCATCCTGGTTGTACACGTACATCAGGTTTTTCGAACTGTCGCAACCAATATAGTCGTCCTGGAAACAGCCCAAATCCGGGTCAACCCACATAGCAAAGAAGGTGGAGTCGATCCGTTCCGTAGCACGGTTGATCAGCTTGTACCGCTGAAACGTCATGTCGTTGAGCTCGTCATTGGTCAGATAGCTGAACGCCTGCACCTGCACCTCCATCTGGATCGGGCTGCCGTTTGTGCGCGCGTGCGGCGCGCCGCCGCCCTGGTCGTTGTAAATCCAGAAGATCATTTCGTCCGGGTAACGATCCTGAGCACAACCACGAATCTCAATAGACGGGTAGTCCCCTTTGAGCGGATCGTAGTCGTTATTCAGGTCTTTGTCCAAGAACCCGGCAAGTGCTTGTTGCGTGTACGGCAGGTCAAAGCCCCAGACATCGGCGAAGTACGGGTTGCCGCGTGCCGGCCAGCCTTTTACACCTTTGGGAATATTGTCGGGGTTGAGATCGCCGGCAGCGAGGTTGGCCAGGTGCTTGCGGATTTCATCGCCCGTTACGCGGAAGTGCCTGTCCCAGTTCGAACAGACATCCTCATCGGTAATACCGACCTCTGTGAGCGGGCCGGGCCAGAAATCGTTCATACCGTCGTTCCGGTAATCCTGACAGGCAAGTTTCAGGTTCTCGGCCGGGTCGACACCGCCCAGCCAAACCGAACCGGCAAAAATGGACGATACTTCACGCTGACCGGTAGTTACGTCCACTTTAGGCACGATGTAGCGCCCGTCGCTAAAGTCCCACCAACAATCGCCGCCACCCAGCAATCGGGCGCGCACGTTGTTGATTTCCATATCAATGGCCGACTTGGAGTTTGCGCAAACACCGCGATATTGGACTTGCTTAGCCTGTTTGGCTCGACGCGCCACATCTTCCGGTACGTGCGCAGCCACACTCCAGGATAAAAGTGCGAGTATAGCCGCCATCCAAAGTTTGTTAATACGCATGGTTTATTTTTTTTAATGTTTTTTACAAAAGAGTTGTTTCTAAACAGGTATTGCTACTGGCAGGTTGATCAATCGCCCGGTTAAAAAGGCTAAAACCAGCCAAAAACAGTTTTAGAAAGCCATGGATGCGCCGACGTAGATACGTCGTGGCAGCGTGTAAACACCGGGCGTCAGCAAGCGCCAGGAGTATGCAGCCAGGTAAGCATCCACATTGCGGTTTTGCTCTTCAATGCCACGCAACACCGACTGGCCTTCCGCCGTGGCAAGATAACCGTCATCAGTTGGCGAACCGGTAACTGAGTACACGCCAATGACGTTTTTCTTGTTCAGCAGGTTGGAAACACGCAGGTACACATTGAAATTGAGCGGCCGCTTGCCGGTAGAGCCCAACGAAAATGATTTGTCCACACGCAAATCCAGGTTAATCCGCCAGGGAAGGCGGCTGCCGTTGATGGCGCCCAGGGTACCGCTACCGCCAAAACGCTCCGGACGAAGCCGCGCAGTATACGGGCGGCCGGATGCTGCCGACAGTTGCATGTTGGCGCCGAAATTGGCCAGGATATCCTTGCCGCCAATACGTGGTCCGTTGTAGCGTTTGCCGGAATCAAAACGGTAGTCGAGAATGGCCTGAATATTATGCCGCTCGTCAAAGCTCAGCGGCGACAGGTTGCGAATATTTCCGCGCGTAGTCAGGCCGCGCTGCGAGTTGGCATTCGAGCCGGTGCCATCGGCAAATTGCAGCGTATACGCCAACCGCAATTCTGCATTCTGAATACGACGCAAGTCGTATTGTACCGTAAAGCCTTTCACAGTACCGAAGTCAATGTTGCCGTAGGTATCGTAACGGCCGATGGTAGGCACATACAGGATGGTACGGCTTTGGATCATATCGCGCAGCTCACGGTAATAAGCCGAAAATTTGAGCGCGGAGTTTTGGTTCAGGCGCTGCTGGAAACCGACTTCATAGTCGACCACGCGTTCGGGTTTCAGGTTGGCATTATTCCCCGGCGTACGGCCCGGCACATAAAAGTAAATGTAGTCCAACGGTGTCACCTGCCAGTTGCTCGGCGGGCGCTGTACCAGTACATCGTAGTGGGCAAAGAAGTTTGCATCTTCCGAAATCGGGAAAGAGAATGCCAAACGCGGCATCCAGTTAACCTGCGGCGTGTAATCTTCAAATGCCGTGTTGGGATTGAACCCGACGTTGAAAATATCATCGCCCGTAGTGGTGTCGCGCAACAACGGAGCAACCACACCTCCACCAAAGATTACATTACCGTCCGAAACTTCGGTACCATCGGCACGATACCAGGTATCCCCGTTGCGGAACGCTTTGAGCGATGGGTCCTGTTCACTATTGACGTAAACCTTGAAGTCGTCTCCGATTGTACCCGGACGCGCAGGAGCGCCTGGTGTTGTCCTGAAATATTCATCTGCGCTGATGATCTCGTACATGGAGTACGGATCTTTCAACACCTTGGTGTTCAGGTCAAAACGCTCGACCCGCAAGCCCAGGCTGAAGATCATTTTGTTAAACGTGAACTTATCTTTTATATAAGCAGCCTGGTACAACGGACGCAGCGGCGCAACCGGGAAGTCACGTACGCCATCAGCGTCGGTACTGGTAAAGAAGTCGTTGAACCGGATATTCGTGCCGAGTTTGTTCCCCAGGTAATCATAGCCATAATAGCCGATCAGCCCCTGGTCGGTAAGTTCCCGCGGGGAGAACATGGACAGGCTAAGCTGATCCGGGTTCAGCTCATTCGGGTTGACATATTCCGTAATGTCTTTGCCCAGCATGGTGCGAACGGACTTGTAGAATTTGAAATCATTTAACTCAACAACGGCGTTGGCGTACTGTGTAATCGAGTCTCCAATAATAGGAGAAACAATCTCATCCCAGTATTTTCCAATAATCACATTGGTATCCAGACCATTAAAGTGGTTGTTGGTTACCAGGTTCATCAGGTTCCAGAGGCCAAACGGCGCGACGGCATAGCTGCGGTCGGTGCGTTGTTCGGTCAGCAGGCCAAATTGGATATTGTGCGTACCGGTGCGGCCAAGTTTCAAATCAAAACTTGCCGAAGCCAGCCCGGTGAAGATGTCGCTTTCGCCCTGGGTTACACTGTTGCTGAGCATGCTCACGTTGCCATGCATACCCGACCAAATCGAGGTATACAAACCGGATAAACGGCCGTTCAGTGCCTGGAATGTGTTAATATCTTCGTCGTTGGCAAATTCATTGTAGCGGATCAGCCCGGGGTTGGTAATGACAGAGCCCAGTTGGAAACCGGTAAACGCTTCCCGGTTGTCAAGGTGTACGATATTACCCTGAATATTGGTGCCGGTAATCGGTTGGTAATCATAGTTGAAACGCCCGATATACCCATAGTCGAACAGGCGGTCGCCATGGCGCGGATCGTAGCCTTCGCTGCGGCCACGCTCGAAGCCGGCCTGAAGGGTGTAACTGGCATTGGAAATGGAAACCCGGCTCGCAGACGGCGCGCCGTCATTGGTGCCGAGGCGGTGGCGGAAACGGGCAATACCCCGGTAGCGGTCGCTGTAGTTGGTGGGCGCATTGTGTGCATTAAGCACTCCACCGCCAACCTGGTTTTCCACATCCTTATACGTACCGGTGATGCTCAGGTCAATATTGTCCGTCAACCGAAAATCCAGTTTGGCCGTCAGGTCAAGGTCCTGGCGATCATTGAACGGATTGTAATCCATGGCATCTACGCTATCCTGGGTATACAATTCCGCCGTTGGAATAATGACCCCGTTCACCAGCGTTAGCGGGTGGGCCATCAGACGTGCCCGGACGTTGTTCGGATCGTTAAGTTTGGCCATTTCAGCATCAATGACCGACTGTTCGGAACTGTACAAATTATCCAGGTTTAGTCCCGCGCCTTTCACATGATACACCGGAACAGCCGGCGGGCCACTGTCTTTTTGCTTCAGGTATTGCCCCGAAAGGCGGAACCCGATCAGCGTGCGCTCCCGCGTGCCGTCGGCGCTTTTGCGCTTCAGCAACGGGCCGTTCACGTTTGCGGTGGTCAGCAGCCAGCCATAGGGATCAAGACCGTGGGAGTTTTCAACCTCTACATAGCCGTTAAACGAACTGGCCGGGCCTTTCGTAATTACCGAAATAACCCCGCCGGTCACGTCGCCGTATTCAGCGCCAAGGCCGCCGGTGATCACCTGCAGCTGTTCGATATCCTGAACAGGCGGCGGTGTTCCCGATACGCGGATACCGTCGATGTAGTAGTTGGTGGCATTCGAGCGGGAACCTTTGATGTTGATGGCGCCGCCGTCAATGGATGTGGTACCGGCCGTCGTGGCTACAATCGCGTTGACGCTACGTGTCGGCAGGTTTTTGATTTGTTCGGAGGTGAGGGTTTGCCCGGTCGATGTCTTGTCCTGCTCAATAAGCGGAACTTTAAAGGCAGATACCGTCACTTCACCCAACACGTTCGACGACACCATCGAATAGTCAACGGTGTTGATGGTGTTGTTAAGCACCCGTACACCGGTGAGTTTTTGTGTTTGATACCCCGTGTAGGAAACTTCCACATCGTAATTACCCGGGTCAAGTTGTACCCGGTAGTCCCCGTTGAAATCCGTGATCGTACCCCGTACGAAATCGGTACCCGAAAGGACCTTGATGGTTGCCCCGATCAGTGCTTCGCCCTGGTCATCAGTTACTTTCCCCGTCAAAACGGTCGACTGGGAAAATGCCGCGCTCACACTGAAGAGCATTACAAAAGTTAGTAGTAATAAACGTACCATAGAACAGAGGTTGATTATTTTTTAATTGAAAAGAGGCGTTTATTGTTACATATTCGTTAATCCTGTCAACAGCCATGAACAATCCCGCCGGACGCTTTTCGGCCCGCAATGTTACTAAAACTGTCCGGCAGCAATACCATCACAGCAGAAACATTGTTAAGCTTTGACAATTATAAGCGGTATATTTTACTGTTCAGGCCAATTTGGGGGGATAAAGCACCCCGGCAATCTTTTCCAACAATACTTCTGCAAGCAATCTTTTGGACTCGGTTGTCCAACCGGCGACGTGCGGGCTGAACACAACATTTTCCAGTTGATGCAGCCGTTGGTACAGCTTGCGCTCGGCAGGGGTGAAAGTGCCTGGTTTTTCATTTTCAAATACATCCAGGCAAGCGCCGCCAATCTTTCCGCTCTCCAGGCCCCGCACCAGGTCTGGTTTTATATTTGTCATAGGCCAGCACCGTCATCTCCATCCCGGCAAGTTTCCGGGCAAACTGGCTGCCCGTATGCCCAAACCCGACGATGCCCAGCGTGCGCCCGCGCAATTCAAACCCGCGATTCGCTTCCCGGCGCCAGATGTTTTGCCGGACTTCCCGGTCGGCGCGCAGCAGGTTGTTGGTCAGGGCAAGTAACATGCCGAGCGCCTGTTCGGCCACAGCATTCCGGTTGCCTTCCGGGCTGCTCAAAACGGCCACCCCTTTGGATGCCGCGTAGGGCCGGTCGACGATTTCCATCCCCGAACCAAGCCGCGCCACAAACCGGAGTTGTGTCGCCGCATCGAGCAGGTCCTTATCCACCCGGATTTTACTGTTGATCACCAGACCCTGGTAGCGGGAAATGATCTGCCGGGTCGTTTCCGGTGTTATGTCCGGCAAAAAATGGCAGGTAAATCCCAAACGTTCCAGACCATCCGTCAGGCTGGTATGGCAATCATCCGTGATAAGCACCAAGTCATGCGAATTACTTTGCAATATGCTACAATATTTAAAGGTGGTATCTGCCAACTGTGCAGAAGGCCATTGCGGGTGGGTGAATTCAGCAGATGAGTTTGTGAAAGAAAAGGAGTGGTTGTTGGCAATTCCGCCCGGGAGGCCGAACTTTGCCAACCCTGAACACCAGACTTTATTTTTCAAAAAAACTGCCGCTGCAGCGGCAAAGATATCCATACTACAGCATGAAACATATCTTTTTAGGACTTGTGTCGGTTTTCCTCTGGCAAGCCTGCTCCGGTGGCGCCGCCGCTCGCAAACAAACTGCCGAGTGCTATGTCCGGTATCTTGCCCCGGAAGGGCAATGGCTGGCCGAAGTTACCCTGCGCGAAGGCGTCGACGGCCAACCGGGCGGGCGGGCAGTGGAGTCGCCTTCGGGCGTTCGTTACCAAAATGTGCTCATGCGCCTGCTGCCTTTTGAAGACGCCACGTACCGCCTCGAGCAGGCCGGCGGCTACACCGCAGCCCATAAATTTGAATGGCAGGACAGTGCCGAAAAGCAGCACAGTTTTGAAATGAACATGCCGGCAATTACCGCGTTTACTTTCGGCACAAAAAGCCTGTCGAACAAACAACCGGCCAGCCTGCGCTGGGACGGTGCGCCCCTGGACCAAAACGAATCGCTGGTGTTTATGTGGGAAAGCACCGACGGCGGCCTCACTGTTCCTATGGAAATAACCGGCTCGCCGGGCATGGACCACATCGACTTCCCGGCGGCGCAAATGGCAAAAATCCCGGCCGGAAACTGGTCGCTTTACCTTGTCCGCAAAAAACAGGTGAAACGCAATTTGGACGGCGTGCAGACCGTTGGGGTTGTCGAATATTACTCGCGCCCCGACACACTTTTGATCCAGAACTAAGTTTGCAACCTACTGTTGTTGAAGGGTTGCCGGAAGCCATTAGGTCTTGTTTAACACTCTTCCGGGTGCCGCCCAGGCAGCCATTTTCTTAATTTTGTCCTCTTGAATTCATTTTCCAAAGGAAAAACTTCTCGTTTAACATGAAAAAACTACTGTTCCTTTTACTCGTGTTGCCGGTTTTATGTATCGGCGCGGCAACCGCTCAAACTGCACACTCAGCCGACCAGATCACCCTCGTATGTAAGATCGTGGGCGAATCCGGCAACTCACCAACGATCTCCCTGTACGAACAAATCGGGCTGGCCTACCAGGAAGTGGCCACCGGCCAACGCCAGGAAGACGGGTCATACATCATCCGGCTGCCCAAGTCCGAACCCCGGATGTACAGCATCGGCTTTAACGACCAGCAAAACGGCCGGATCATCCTCGGCTCCGAAAAAGAGCTCACACTGTGGGCCAATATTCAGTTTATGCAAAAAGGCCGCACGGTGGGTTCCGAAATCAACAAGGCGTTTTACGAAGTTCAAACTACGGTGGAAAACCTGGCCGCTACCAGCGACGAACTCCGCAACGCCATGCGGCAGGCCCGCGCCACCCGCAACCCCGAAACGATCAAGGAAGCCAACCAAAAACTGGCTGCCCACGGCAAAGAAAAAACCACCTACCTGGAATCCCTGAAAAAAAGTAATCCCATGTTATGGCGCTTTGCCTCGCTGCAACTTTCGCCGGACTTTGTGACCGACCAAACCAATAACGCCGGCGAACTGGATTTTTACAGCAAATCATTTTTTGACTATGCCGACCTGAACAACCCCGCCTACGAAGACGCCCCAGGTGTGTTCGACGCATTCCAAAACTACGTGCGCACGATCTCCCAACTGGGCGCCAATGTAGAATCCTCCAGAACAATGATCGATGCCCAACTGGCCAAACTTCAGCCGGGCACCAAACGCTACCGCCGGGCCCTCTCGGGCGTCATCGCCGGCTTGCAGGCAGCCAATCACCCCGGATATCCGGACTATGCCCGCCTCTACATCCAATACTACCGCAAGCAGGATGCCGGTGAAGTGGGCCGCCTGGAATACGACCTTAACCGCTCGTCCACCTTCACGCCCGGCATGACAGCCCCCGATCTCGTAGGCAATACCCCCGAAGGCGAACCCTATGCCCTGAGCAAAATGCGCGGCAAATACGTGCTGATCGACTTTTGGGCCAGCTGGTGCGGACCCTGCCGCCGGGAGAATCCCAACGTGGTGGCGCTCTACGGCAAATACAAAGAAAAAGGCTTCGACATTCTCGGCGTCAGCCTCGACCGCACGGAAGATGCCTGGAAAAAAGCCATCGAACAGGACAACCTGACCTGGAAGCATATCAGCGACCTGAAAGGCTGGGAAAAGCGAGCACGCGGCCCTGTACTCGGTCACGTCCATTCCGCAAACCCTGCTCATCGACCCGGAAGGAAAAATCATTCAGCGCAATTTGCGCGGCGAACAACTGGGCATGAAACTGGCGGAGATTTTCGGGGAATAAGTTTTTTTATTGCGGAGTGCGGATTACGGATTTCGGATTACGGAGTGCGGATTGGTTCACCCACTCTATGAATGGAATCAAAACAATTTAATGTAGGGTCTTCCTGAAACATGAGTCATCCCGAATTTTTAAAATGACTTCGGAGAAGTCAAATATTTGTAGATCAGATATTTAAGGGCGCTCGACGACCTCGGAGAGGTCGCATGTGCAGGGGTTAGCACCTGGACATGCGACCGCTCTACCGGCGTGCAACGGCAAGTTATATTTAGGATTCCCGCTTTCGAGCAGACAGGTTCCTCGCTGCACTCGGAATGACAAGACCACCTTATAAGAATCCGGGGGGCGAAAGATTTGGAAAAAGGGAACATTACCTCGCCCCCAGTTTTGGCCTCAGCCCATCCACAATGGTTAGGCTAAAAAGAAAGGGGCGACGAAATGTTGCTTTACCGGGTTTTACTTTATTTAATACGCCTTGTCATTCCGAGCGTAGCGAGGAACCTGCTCAAGCGCAAAGGGAGAAATGCTAAAGCCAAATGCTTACCACAAATATTACCAATCATTGCACGCCGGTACCGAGGTCGGGCAACGGGTAACCTGAGCATTTCTACAAATATTTAACCTCTCCGAGGTCTTTTTTATGGAAAAATTCGGGATAACTCATGTTTCAGGAAGCCCCTCGTTACCAATAGGTCTTTGAATGCCAACAACTGCCCGAAGACCAATACCGGAATGAATCCGAAAATAATCAGCAGCCCTGTTTTCATGGGAATCAAACGCCTTAGCCATCCGGGAGATTTTCTAGAGCCCGCAAATTTTCACTACCCCAACAAGATGAACCAATCCGCACTCCGTAATCCGCACTCCGCACTCCCCTACCGCGGTACCTCAATCTTCTTCACAATATCATCCAGCACTTCGCGCGTGGAATAGCCTTCCATTTCGCGTTCAGGGGTAAGAATCACCCGGTGGTTAAGCACCGGGTAAGCCACGTAGCGAATATCATCGGGTGTTACGAAGTTGCGCCCCTGGATGGCTGCCGCAGCTTTGGCCGTTTTCATCAACGCCAGGGAGGCGCGGGGGCTGGCGCCCAGGAACAAATCGCCGTTGTTGCGGGTGTTGTGCACGATGGCGGCGATGTAGTCCAGCAGTTCTTCCCGGATATACACCTGCTCAATCCGCCGGCGGCAATCGGCGATCTCGGCCGGAGCCAGTACGGCACGCACGGTTTCGCGCAGGGCGCCGGCAAAATCGTTTCGGAAGCGGCGGAGGATCTGTTTTTCCTCGTCCAGGTTGGGGTAATCCAGTATGATTTTGAATAAAAACCGGTCGAGCTGGGCTTCCGGGAGCTTGTACGTCCCTTCCTGCTCAATCGGGTTTTGCGTAGCAATAACAAAAAACGGCTGCTCCATCGGATAGGTGATGCCGTCTACCGTCACCTGGTACTCCTCCATCACCTCAAACAGGGCGGCCTGGGTTTTGGCCGGCGCCCGGTTGATCTCGTCGATCAGGATGATGTTGGAAAAAATGGGCCCGGCCTTGAACGTAAATTCCGATTTTTTCACATTGAACACCGGCGTGCCTACCACGTCGGCAGGCATAAGGTCGGGGGTAAATTGCAACCGGCTGAATCCTGAGGAAATGGTTTGCGCCAGCAGTTTGGCTGTCAGTGTTTTGGCAATGCCCGGCACGCCTTCCAGCAGCGTGTGGCCGCCGGTGAACAGCGCGATCAGCAGCTGGTCGAGCATGGCTTCCTGCCCGACGATCACCTGCCCGATCTCGTTTTTCACCTGTTCCGTGCGCTGCTGCACCGGCCCGACATCGACGCCTTCGGGCTGAGGTTCCGGAATAGAATCTGGTGTTTCCTGTGGGGCAAAGGGCCCGTTTTCGTTATCGGTCATGTTATTTTGCTTGTTTAAAAAACCGCTCCATAGCGAGATGCAGTTGGATCATCATATCCTCCGTGGGCTGGTACTGGACTGCAGCGGTGTACTGCGTAAAGATATCCTGAATTTGTTTTACCGGCACTTCGGCTACCAGGGAAAGGCGCTCCACAAATGCGGCATCAATGCGCGGTTTCAGCGTATCGGCATCCAGTTGCGCCACCAGGCCGTAGCGTTCGCGCACCTGGGCCAGGAACAGCCGCATGTTTTGCACGCAGAGGTTTTGGTAGTTTTTTTCCCGGAAATGCAGGTTGGCAATGGTGCTGATAAACTCGTACGAGGAGTTCTCATTTTTAGGCAAAACCGGAATAATGCGCTGCCGGCGCTTGGCCCGGAAAACCAGGTAAGCGCCCGCAAGCCCCAGCAGCAGGTACCAGGCCCAGGCCAGCGGGGGCTGTTGGAGAATGTAGCTGAACGGATGCTCGGTGGGCAACTGCCGCGAAAAACCCTGGCCCTGGTTGCGGCGGCGGCCCACGATTTCCGGCACCCGGCTGTAGCTGTCCCAGTAAATTGGCCCTACGGGCAAATACGACAACACGGCCGCGGCATATTCTCGCGTTTCGGGCTGCAGCAGGCTGTAGTTGGAAAACGCAAGGGGGGTAGTGTGCAATAAAAACCGCCCCTTGCCACGGGGAAACTCGGCAAAATTGATGTTCGAACCGTTCAGGTAGCCGAGCGGGCGCTGCGGCAGGCTGTCGCAAAAAAACTGCGCCTCGATGAACGCCCAACGGTACGATTGCGGCTGGTTTTGCCGGGCGAAATGCAGGTGTACCGGTTTATCAAGCGGCGGCGTCAGCACGGTAGCCGTCACAAACGAATCCTCAAAAATTTCATAATCATTCCACTCCGCATCGTCACATTCGGCGTAGTACAAATGGAACATCAGATCAAAGGGGATCGTTTTGCTGGACAACAGGACGGTGTTGCCTGCCGCCGCAAAGTCCAACAAACGGCGGGTACTCAGCGAATCCAGAAAAAGCGCCTCCCCGACAAACACATAACTTGCCCGGCTCTCGTCCTCAATAGGCAGTTCGCTGGCAAGGTCTGTTTGAATGTCGATCAGTTTTTTATCCGGAAAATAGCGTTTCAGCAAATTGTGCAACACCTGCGTCCCGTAGGGCTGGTCGCTTTGCTCACTGTAGGCGTCCTTTACCCAGGAGTCGCGCCAGTCGTACCGTTCAGGCGCCATCCAGCGCTGCCAGGCAAATACCGCCACCAGGGCCACAATGGCCAGCGCCAGGATCAGATATGCCGTCCGGTTTTTCATGGCGTCACGCGCTTCTTATCGTCGGAAGCTTATTTAATCACGCGGATTTTCATTTTCACGTCCGTTTTCGGGCGGTCGCCCGGGGCGGTTTCCACCGTTGCAATTTTGTCAATCACATCCAGGCCTTCGATGACCCGGCCAAACACGGTGTACTCGCGGTCGAGGTGCGGGGTCCCGCCCATTTCAAGGTAGGCCTTGCGCTGCTCCGGCGTGTAATGAAACTGGCGGGCGGCTTCAATCTGGTTGAGCACGGCATCCGACACCGGGCCACCCTGCACGATGTAGAACTGCGAGCCGCTCGATTTTTTTTCCGGGTTGTTGGTACGGGCCGCGGCTATAGCGCCTTTGATATGGGCCAGCGTATCCACAAATTCCGCCGGAACCTGGTAGCCCGGGCCGCCCATGCCGAGTGGCTGGCCGGCAGCAGCGCCACGCGATTGCGGGTCGCCACCCTGGATCATGAAACCGTTGATGACCCGGTGAAAAAGCAGGTCGTTAAAAAAGCCTTCTTCGGCGAGTTTGACAAAGTTGTCGCGATGCTTGGGCGTCGACGCATACAATTCGGCAAGCATGGTGCCTTGCGTGGTTTCAATTTCAATCAAGCAGCGTTCGGGAGCAGTTACCTGGATCATTTGTTTAGTTGTTATGATTTTTTTGCCCTTTTGGGCTTTTAAAACGACGGTGTAATTACCGGAGTGCATATACCGGTGGGTTGGACTGGCTTCGGTGGATTTGCCGCCATCACCAAAATCCCATTCATACGATTCGGCGTTGGTTGAATTATTGGTAAACGTAATTTTTGCCGGCGCCACAGCTTTTTGTACCGGCATGGTAAAACTGGCTTGCGGCTTCACGGCACAGGATGCCAGCGCCAGGGCAACCCCGCCAAGCAGGAGGATGGGGAAAATGTGTTGTTTCATGATGACTGAATTCCTGTTTTAATTTTTTTTGCAAAGGAAGGGAATTTTGGAGCATTCTGGGATATACCGTTATTTTCTGCCTACTCCCGAAGCCGGCTCAGTCCCGCCTTTGCCCGGGCATGCAGACTGGCGGCATACGATTCGGGTTTCAACGCCAGACACTGTTTAAAGGCGTTTCGGGCAGCCTTGCCTGCGCCCTGTTTTTCGTAGAGCAAGCCCAGCTGCAGCGCTGCATTGCAGGCAAAATACGCAGGCTCAGCAGCGCCGTCGCGCACCGTTTGGCGGTACTGCTGAACGGCTTCCTCTGTTTTTCCAAGCGCATCGGCGATTCGCCCCAAGCGGTAGTGATATTCCAACGAATGCTTGGGGTGACTGGTATATTTTGCTTTTGCCGCCTGTAGCAAATCGTAAGCACGCCGGTAATAGCCCCCGTCGAACAACAGCCGGGTTTTCAATAGCAATGTGTCTGGCACTTCTCCCCGGTCCGCTTCGCGCAAGGCGGCTTTGTCAGGTTCTGCGCGGGCAACGCCCCTGGTTTTCACCAATTCCATGTAGCGCCGGTAGCCATCCGTGTTGCCGGCGAGGAGTTGGTGCCAGGCGAGTTTCTGACAGGTTTCTTTGATGCCGGTTCTACCCTTGAACGCTTGCAGGAATTTTTGAAGTGGCTTGTCTGCATCGCTGTCAAGCCGGTTCAGTTTGGCGATGCCAAGCAGGTAGTGGCGGTACGCAAACGGATGGTAGGGAGCGCCGTCCGGACAAGCTTCCAGCAGCCGGACAGCCACATCATTCCGGCCGGTGCGCATGGCAATACCGGCCAGGGCATATGCGGCCAGCGGGCTTTTCCGGGCATCCAGGGCGCCGCTGGAAATGGTTGCCCAGGCGGCAACGCTGCTGTTCTCCAGGTGCAATTGCAAAAATGCGCAGGCCGCGCGGGTTTCGGTTTCAAATAAAAAATCGTGCGCCCGGCTGTATTCCAGCAACATTTCCAACTCATCCAGACCCTGGCGTATGCTCCCCTGCATGCCACTCAGCAGCCGGATTGCCCACCGATACTCGTCCGGAATATTCCCGACGAGCGCATGCAGAACGCCGAGACTTTTATCGTTTGCCCGGAAATCCGGGTGCTCGTGCCGGTTTTGTTCGAGCAGGGCATAAGCTTGTTTCACATCGTTGAGCGCAGCCAGGTTGGCACCAAAACGCCCTTGCAGAACTGCCCAGTGCAATCGAATTTCAGCCTGTGCATATAAATACCAGGGGGATTTCCGGGAGCCACGGGCAATCTGTACTAACCGGAGGTCACGGTTTTTCAACAGGTGCTTGTACTCGGTCCGGTTGTCGTTGAGCAAAATGGTGAAAAAATCAAGGTAATCGTCGAGCAAAAACACGAGCAGGTTGCGGGGCTCGGTCAGTTTGATTTCGGCAACCGTTTTCCGGGCTTCGCCCAAACGCAGGTCCAGGATTTGGGCATAGGCTTCGCGGATGCGCGGCGATACCTGAAAAGTTTTTTCGCTGTGGTAGGAAGGCTGGGCGCTTGCGCCCCCACCCCCATCCCCTCCTATTCGAACCACAGCAAAAAGTAAGACCAAAACCGGAAGCCGGGCGGGCAGAAAATCGACCATATCCAACGGGTTAAAATACAGCAGCGCCATTACCGGAAGAAGTAATGGCGCTGCCAGAAACATTTCGCCAAACGGGCAATTGTTTAATCTTCAGCTACGGAGTGATCCACTTCCCGCGCTACAAATTCTTTGAGCCAGGCGGTAGTAACCGATTTCGGACGCTCCAGCGGAAGGTACATCGCCCGGGCCCAGCATTGGGCGGCAAGTACACCCAGCGCCCGGCTGACGGCGAACAGCACCGTGTAGTAGTTGTGCTGCTTGAGGCCGTAGTGCATCAGCAGCGCACCGGAGTGCGCATCCACATTCGGCCAGGGGTTTTTGACTTTACCGAGGCTGCTCAGAATGGGTGGCACAACATCGAACACCTTCCAAACGATCTTGACCAGATCGCTTTCAGGTACGTTATCTTCAGCAAACTGCCGCTGTGCCATAAAACGCGGGTCGGGTTTGCGCAATACAGCATGGCCGTAGCCCGGTATGACACGGCCACTGCCCAGCGTACTTTTTACATATTCGGAAATTTGTTCACGACTGGGTTTGGTCGTGCCCAGGGTATCCACCATTTTCAGTATCCAGCGGATCACCTCCTGATTGGCCAGGCCATGCAGCGGCCCGGCGAGCGCATTCATAGCCGCGCTGAAAGACAGGTAGGGATCGCTAAGGGTGGAACCGACCAGGTGTGTGGTATGGGCGGAGGCATTACCGCCTTCGTGGTCGGCATGGATCGTCATAAACAGCCGCATGTATTCCTTGAAGCCAGGGTCTTCGATGCCCAGCAGGTGGGCGTAATTTGCAGCCCAGTCGAGGGAAATATCCGGCAGCGTTTGTTCGCCATTGAAATACACCCGCCGGTAGATGTACGCGGCCACCCGAGGCAGGCGGGCAATGAGGTTCATGGTGTCTTCGTAGGTTGCATCCCAGTATTCGGTTCGGTTCATACCGGATGCATACCGCTGGGCGAATACACTGGTATTTTGCATGGCCATTACACCGACCGACAATTGGGTCATCGGGTGTGTTTCGACTGGCAGGGTATCGATCGTACGGAAAACGTGCTCGGGTACATTGGCCCGGCGCACCCAGTTTTCGGTCAGCCACTTGACCTGTTCTTTCGATGGAATTTCACCAACCAGCATCAGCCAGAACAAGCCTTCGGGCAACGGCTCTTTGCCGTTTGGGGCGCGGGGCAGTTTGTCCTGCAGTTCGGGAATAGAATACCCGCGAAAGCGAATACCTTCCTCGGAATCAAGCAGCGAAGGTTCCCAAACCATGCAGGTGATATTGCGCATGCCACCATAAACCTGATCCAGAACCACCTCGTCTACCTTTTGTTTGCCATGTTCTTTGAGCAGCTCCTTGACTTCTTTGCCAAGTGCTTGCGATTTTTCGTTGAATAATTGTTTTAACGGATCCATGTACTATGCTTAACGAATAAATTGAAAATAGGGAGGTTTTGGGCCTTTACTTTGATAAATTCCGGCCAATGCAGGGTTTGGATTCAGGGCTTACCTGGGAAACAACAATTCACGGGTAAAGTTATTATTTCCCGCATCCGACTCTGCAAATGCCATTTTTTTGCAAAAAAAATGAGCGTTGGTTCAAAACAAAAGCGAAGCCAATCCCCGCTCGAGGGATGCTTCGCTTTTGATTTATTGAAAATGGATACAACAACCGGGGCACCCCCCGGTGGCGGCAGCGCAGGCTACCAACTCATTTCATCCTCATCCTTAGGCTGATCAGACGATTCGTCGGCGGCATCATCGGCCTCCGTTTCGTCGGACGCTTTTACCTTTTTGGATGGTTTGGCTGTTTCCACATCACTATCATCTGCGCCACTATCTTCGGTGGCAGCATCCTCATCGGCATCGCGGTTTTGTGCTTCCCACTCTGCCTGCCTGCGATCAAACTCCTCGTAGTCAAAATCCGGCATCAATTCGGTTTTAACATGGTTGACCACTTCATTCAACGAAGCGGCAAAGCGGTTAAAATCTTCCTTGTACAGAAAAATTTTGTGGCGCTTGTACCCATATCCGTCTTCGCGGCGGGTGCTTTCGGTGATTGTGATAAAGTAATCATCACCTCTGGTTTTGCGCACATCAAAAAAATAGGTGCGCCGTTTGCCGGCCCGCACGCGTTGGGAAAACACGCTCTCCTCCGGATCGCGCTCGCTGTTTCGTTCGCGGCCCCGGAATCCTCCACGGTCGCCTCCACGGTCGCGGAAATCCCGGCGGTCTCTGTCCCGGTCACGATTATCGCGATGGTCGCGATCACCCCGGTCTCTCCGCTTAAAATGCCCGTATTCCACTTGTCTTACGTTTTGTTATAAAAAATTTGGTGAACACTTATGAGCAAAGGTATATTTTCCGGTGAAACAACGGTTATTTTTATAGAAAAAACCTTACTGCGCGCTATTACCGGCCTGTGGCCATTGTTGCTTGCCTCCAACGATCGTGCGCAACACCTGCGCATCCAGAATTTCCGCCTCCGGGCAACGCAGCAAATCTTTGGAAAGCACGGTTATGTCGGCCTTTTTACCCACCGTTAACGAGCCTTTTTCCTGCTCCTCAAAAGCGGCAAAGGCATTCCACAAAGTGTACGAAAGCAGCGCTTCTTCGCGGGTCATTTTTTGTTCGGTAAAAAACGCCAGTCCGGTATCGGCCCGTTTGCGGGTTACGGAGGCATAAATGGAAGGCAGGGGGTTCACATCTTCCACGGGTGCGTCGGTGCCGTTGGCCAAATGCGCGCCGGCATCGATCAGGCTGCGCCAGGCATAAGCCCCCGTCCGGGCGCGCATTTCTCCAAGCCGCTTGACAACAAAAGGCGCGTCGCTGGTACAATGAATACCCTGCATGGAGGCGATAACGCCCAATGCGGCAAAGCGCGGAATATCCTCAGGATGCAGGTGCTGCGCATGTTCGATGCGCCAGCGGTGATCTGTGGCGGCGTCCTGCCCAAGGCTTTTTTCAAACACATCCAGCATTTCCCGGTTGCCGCGATCGCCGATCGCGTGCACACAAAGTTGGAGCCCGTATTTCCGGCATTGCCGGGCCAGGCCCAAAATGTCGTCAACCGGTGTTGTATTTTGCCCGAAGTGGCCGGGTTTATCGGCATAGGGTTCCAGCAACCAGGCGCCATAGGAGCCCAGCGCGCCGTCGAGGTAGGCTTTCACGGCGCATACACTGAGGTGGTCGTTGCCGATACCGAGTTGGGGGAATCCGGCGAGTTTAGCGTAGTCAGCCGGCCCGGGGGCACTGATCATCACCCAGAGGCGCAACGGCAGTTTGCCGGCACGGGCCAGGCGGCTGTACTGTTCGATCTCCCAGAAACCGCTGCCGGCGTCCTGAAAGGAGGTAATCCCGTTTTTCAGGCACAATTCCGCCGCCAAGGCGATGGTGCGGTCGAAGGCGGCTTGTTTTTCGGCTTCGCTGCGCTGGTTTTTCCAGTCGTTCAAAGGGCGGGTGATCAGGCCCATGGCGTTTTCCTCGAACACGCCGGTGAGCGTACCGGAAGCGTCGCGCACGATACGGCCACCGACCGGGTCGGGCGTCTCGCGGCTGATGCCGGCCAGCTGCATGGCTTTTTGATTGGCGATCAGCGCATGGCCGCTGGCATGACGCAGTACCACCGGATGTTCGGGCGACACCGCCGAAAGCGCATCGTGAAACGGATACCCGTTCACCGAACGACCGATAGGCGCCGTCCATTTTTCCTGGTGCCAGCCGCGCCCTTCGATCCATTCGCCGGGAGGCGTAGCAGGCGTTTTTTCAGCCACCAGGCCCACGATCTCGTCCCAGGTTTGTGTGTTGATCAGGTTCAGGTTTTGGAGGCTTAATCCGAGACCCTGAAAGTGCCCGTGCCCTTCGATGAGGCCCGGCATGGCAAAGGCGCCCTGCAGGTCGATCTGTTCCGTTTGCGCACCGGCGAGGGCTTTGGCGCCGGCATCGTCGCCGACATAGATGATGGAATCTGCCCGGATGGCCAGGGCAGTGGCGGAAGGCCGGGTACTGTCGGCAGTAAAAAAGTTGCCGTTAAAGAGGATCATCGTGGCGGGCGCAGGCGCCTGGGGGCCGGCGCAGCCCGTGCCAAGCAGGACGGCTATGCAAAAATATATGGCTTGTTTCATGGCAGTTGTTTTGGTTGCAAGTGTACGAAATGTTCGGCCTTTACGCAGCCCGGTGGAGCGCCGACGCCCAGGCGCCGCTTTTTTTAAAATTAATTTTTCAAAAAGCAATCGCGTTAAAGCGTTTCGCAAATCCATTTTATTTAAACAATTTTGCCCCGAAAGTTATTGATTCAGCTGATTGCGCATCACTCAGTTTTGGAATATGGAAACGCTCACCACTAACAACATCACCGTCAGCGTAGAGACGGAATACCTCGCGGCTCATTCTAATCCACGGGAAGGGAAATTTATTTTCGGTTACCACATCACCATTGAAAACCGCAGCCCACATACCGTGCAACTGCTGCGCCGCCATTGGGTGATTATGGATTCGGACGGCGTGCTGCGCGAGGTGGAAGGCGAAGGCGTGGTCGGCTTGCAGCCCGTGCTGGCGCCCGGTGAAGTGCACGGCTATTCTTCATTTTGCAATCTTGACACGGCGCTTGGAAAAATGTCGGGAACGTACCTGATGGTCCGCCTGGACGATAATTCCCAGTTTGAAGCCAGCATTCCGGAGTTCCGGATGGTGGCGCCGTTTCTCCTGAATTAATAACCTGTCGGGGCAGAATTTCAAACAAAAAGGGGCGCATGATGCGCCCCTTTTTGTTTGAAATTCTGCCCCGACAGGTTTTAGGTTTCCCACCACCCAACCACCACTCGTATCTTTTCGTATTCCTTAAGGGAAAGCCTGGCAGCATACTCCTGCCGGTTTGTATCTTTAATCCAATCCATTCCATGAACTAATCATCCATTTAACATGAAAAACCGATTCATTCCTTTCCTGCTTTGCCTTGCCAATCTTTTTTTTATCAGCGCGCAAGGCCAAGGCCAAAACGTCAACGTTCAAATAGCCGGTCCGGTTGATGTCTGTTTAGGTTGTTTTACCTACACCGCCACGTTTACTGATCCCAATTACCCGACTACGGGTACGCATTCGTTTTACTGGGAGGTTTTTGGCGCCAACGGCTTTAGTACTTTTGGCGATCAGAAAGATTTCACGATTTGTTTTCCATCCATCGGCACCTATCAAATTTCACTCACCGCTTTTCTCCCGACCGGAAACATAATCGGCGACACATTGACGGTAAACGTTCTACCCTATCAACCGCTGCAAATTATTTCCAGCAATACGGCAACCTGTAACCAGGACAGTATTGTGGGTTCGGACGACCAGTACTGCGAAAAAGTTTGCCCGTTTACCACCGTCACCTATTCCTTGAGCGGTAATCTGGGCGGACCGGGCAACACGATCAGCTGGTCGGTCATCGGTGCTCAAAGTTTTACAATCAACCCGCCGGCATGGAACAGCTCCGTCACCGTGAACTGGGGACCGGCCGGCGCCGGTTCGGTATCGGTGGTGTACGCCGGCTCCCAGCAGCAAACCTGCCTGGGCGAGGCCAGCCAATGCGTTACCATCATCGAAGAGCCCCGTGCCGACTTTGACACCGACCCAATGCCCGGCGGCGCCGACACGCTCCAGGTGTGTAAGGGCCAAACGGTTTATTTTGAAAACCAAAGCGTGCATGCCGACGCCTACGAATGGTCGTTCAGCGACGATGCCTCCACCTCCACGGAGGTCGACCAGCAACATACGTTTTTCACGCCCGGTTTTTACACCGTCCAACTGGTCGCGCGAAGCGCATGCCTCTGCGCCGATACAACGGAAATGGTCATTGAAGTGCTCGACGCCGATGCCCCTACCCTCGATTGTGTGGGTGATGTCTGCCCGGGCGCCACGGTACACTACAGCGCTTCGGCCAACTGCGCCGGCATCAGCTGGGCGGTGAGCACCAACGGCACCATACTCGGCGGCGGCACACTGGGCGCCGACAGCATCACGGTGGAATGGGGCGCCGGTCCTTTGGGTACCATCACCTTGAGCAACTTTAGCTGCACCGGCAATGCCTGCCCGCAACCCACCGTCGTGCGCATACCCATCATCGACGACAATGCCGAAATCCGCGGCGCCGAACAGGTGTGCCCCGATGCCGTGGAAGTCTATTCGATCGAACCCTTCGGCGGCACGGGTTTTGTGTGGTCGCTGAGCGGCGGCGGCAGTATCGAGGAAGGGCAAGGCACCAACCGCGTGTCGGTACGCTGGAATGGCTTCCCCAACCCAAACACAACCTACTGGCTTTCCGTCAAATACGACAACTGCTACCTGGGCTGTGGCGGGCAAGACTCCATCCCGGTGCGCATCGTGTCGCCGTTTTACCTCAACGGCCCGGTGGAAGCCTGCCAAAACAGCAGCGGCAATTACCTCAGCCGCCTGAGCTACAACAATCTGAATCTGTCTTGCAACTGGTCGCTCATCGGCCCCGACGGTTCTGAGGTTTGGACCTCCCCCACCCCGGCGGCTTCCGTCACCGCTCCATTTGCCAACGGCCCCGGTATTTACCGGCTGTTTGCCCGGCCTGCCGACCCCACATTGACTTGCTCCGAACAGGCAGAGTGGGCCATCCAGGTGCCCGATTTACCGGCAGGCCCGAGCGGCATTGCAGGCGCCATGCTGATCTGCCCGGGAGAAACGTTCACCTATGAAGCGACCGGTGTACCGCCCACGGCCAGTATTCGCTGGGAAATACAAAACGGCCCGGCCGCACCGACCACAGTTTTCGGAAACCCGGTGAACGTGCCCTGGAATGCCACCGGACCCTACCAACTGACGGCTGTCCGGATGTCCGACGACGGCCTGGGTTGCCCGTCCGATCCGGTGCTGGTAAACCTTCAAACACTGAGCACGCTCATCGTAAACGGCCCGAATACGGCCTGTGCGAATACCAAACGAAACTACGTAGCGCCCCTGGTTCCCGGCCTGGACTACCAATGGAGCCTTGTGCCTGCCGACGCCGGTACGATTGCGAGCGGCCAGGGCACCAACCAGGTGGAAGTCTTTTGGCAAACACCCGGCAACCACGAGGTGCGCCTCGATTTGTGTGGAAAAACAGCCACACGGGCGGTGACCGTCAACGGGCTGCCGGCACCCGCCGTGAACCACCCGGCCAGCCTGTGCCCGGGCGCTACAGCCACCGTGCAAACCGCTGGTCCCTACGCGACATACAGCTGGGCAAATGCCGGTGGCGGCAGTCTTGGCGCCATGCCGACGGTTGATCTTGGGTCCGGCAATTATGCCGTGACCGTCACCGACGCCAACGGCTGCGTCGGAAATACCAACTTTGTCATTGAGCCGGATGCTGTGCCGACGGTGACTATTTCCACAGCCGATCCCACCCGGTTTTGTGCCAACTCCCAGACGGTGACCATGCGCGGGCTGATCAGTTCCGGGCCACCGCTGACCTACGCGTGGTTTCGCGACGGCAATCCGTTGGGAGTAAACGCCCCGGTATATTCGACCAACCAGTACGGCCTGTACACCCTGCAAGTGACCAATCCGGCAGGCTGTACCGCCACTGCCGGGCCGATTGCCGTGGTGGAGGATTGCACCGGTGGCGGTGGCGGCGGCGCTCCCTGCACGCCGGGCGTACCCTGTCCGCCAGGCAGTGTTTTCCTTCAAATAGACCCCTCTGCGCGATGCGATTCGATGTATTTCAGCTTGTCCGGACCCAGTTTCGTGGTTGGATCGGGCCGTTATGAATTTGCCCAATTCGGCGCCTTACTGGTGGGTACGGCAACCGGCGATGCTTCCGGCTTTGTTTTTCCCGAACCGGGCTATTTTGTTGTGGCAGCTTATGCCGAGCTGACCGACGGCACAATTTGTCAGATACTCGATTCGGTAGCGGTGGAAGCGGTAGCCGATTTTACGCCATTACCCGAATGCCCCGGCAGCGCAACCAATTTTGAAGAACACAGTGCCTTTTTGCCCGGCAGCGGTATTACGGCCTGGAGTTGGGATTTCGGCGACCCGGCTTCCGGCGCCAACAATACGGCGGGCGTTCAGACCCCTGTGCATGTATATACCCCGGGCGGCGGATACAGCGTCACCCTGACAATAACTGCCAACAGTGGTTGTACAGCCAGCCGCTCGGTGGCAACTGCCATTCCTGTGACCCCGACGCCCGTAATCACAGCGCCGGCCGGTTTGTGCGCCGGCACCTCCCTGGCGTTCAGCGCTACGGGTCAAAACCTCAACTGGGATTTCGGCGATCCGGCTTCAGGCGCTTTGAATTCGGCCTCCGGGCAGCCGGTTTACCACAGTTTTGCCGCAGGCAATTATTCGGTAACAGTAACGGCGAAAGATAATTACGGCTGCACCGCTACTTCCGCGTTGCCCGTCAATGTTGCCCCGAACGGCCTGAGCGGGCAAATTTCGCCCGCCAACCCGGCTCCAATTTGTGAAAACAGCAGCCTGGTACTCACTGCGCCGCCGGGCGGCCTGAGTTATCTGTGGTCGGACAACAGCACGGCCACCACGCTCACGGCCACCCAGGAAGGCCTGTACACCGTGACCCTCACCGATGCCAACGGCTGCACTTATGCGCCGCCGCCGGTTGCTGTGGACGTAGCGCCCGGGCCGGATGCCCTGATCAAAGCGCTGTTGACCAACGAACTGGGGCAAACGATCGGGGTAGCCTATCCCAGCCATGCCGTTTGCGCCGGGGACGATGTGCGCCTGTTTGCAGCCAGCCAGGGTAGTTACACCTACACCTGGTCGAACGGCGTGACTGACGTCGGCATTGAATTTACGGAGGGCCGCAACAACCTGCTGCCGGTGGGAACGCACGTGTACACCGTCACGGTGACCGACGGGGTGAGCGGATGCACGGCGGTTACCGACCCTTTTGTGGTAACGGTGAACCCGGTGCCTTCGGGATTTTCCATTGCAAACAATATTTTCCCGGCCTGTGCAGGCTCAACCAATACCCTGAGTTATACCGGCCCAACGCCGGGCAACTGGCAGTACATCTGGAACACCGGTGAAACGGACCTCCCGTTGGTGACGCAACACCCCGGGCAGTATTTCCTCCGGGTCATCAATGAATTTGGCTGTGCCGCACGCAGCAATGCGCTCACAGTGCTGCCAGGACCGAACACGCGGGCTATTCCGGCGGGTTGTCATACGCGCTGCCGCCCCGATACGTTGTGCCTGCCGGTCATTCCGTTTATTTCCAGCTGGCAATGGTTTTTCAACGGCAACCCGATCCCGGGGGCTACCAGCGCCAATTTTTTGCCGGACCAAAGCGGAACTTATTATGCCGAGCTGACCGACTTTTTTGGCTGTGTCAGCCAAAGCGGTCCGCTGACGCTAAACCTGCTCGACGGCTACGGCAATGTGCTGGGGCAGGTGTGGTCGGATGTAAACGGCAACGGTGTGATTGATGCAGGGGATACGCTGGTAAGCGGTATTGCCGTGAATTTGCTGGACAACAATGTGCCCGTGGGCGCGCTTTGGTCGGGTGCGGCCGGCGCCTTTGCGTTTACCAATATTTTGTCAAAAAACTACGCCGTGGAGATCGATGCCGGGTTGCTGCCGCCGGGTTGGCAAATTGTGATCGGTCAGGATGCGGCGAACCTTTCGGGCTGCGATGCCGAAACGCAGGTGGGCCTGTTGATCCGCGCCGCCTGCCTGGATGTGGTGGTTTCGGTGGTCGACCTCAGTGCCTGCCCGAACGATGTGGCGGTGTATAACGGCGCCATGATCCCGGCGGGGACCAGCCAGGTATTTTCGTTTACAACGGCCGACGGCTGCGACTCGCTGGTTACCGTCGACGTGGCTGAACTGCCAACCTCCACCGGCACACTCGACGTGAGCGCCTGCCCCGGCACCGACTACGATTTCAACGGAAACATGATCCCGGCTGGAACTTCGCAACAGTTTACCCTCCAGAATTTCCTCGGCTGCGACTCCCTGCTCACCGTGAACGTGGCCGCGCTGCCAACTTCCACCGGCACACTCGACGTGAGCGCTTGCCCCGGCACCGACTACGATTTCAACGGAAACATGATCCCGGCCGGAACTTCGCAACAGTTTACCCTGCAGAATTTCCTCGGCTGCGACTCCTGCTCACCGTGAACGTAGCCGCGCTGCCAACTTCCACCGGCACACTCGACGTGAGCGCTTGCCCCGGCACCGACTACGATTTCAACGGAAACCTGATCCAGGCCGGAACTTCGCAACAGTTTACCCTGCAAAATTTCCTCGGCTGCGATTCCCTGCTCACCGTGAACGTGGCGGCGCTGCCAACTTCCACCGGCACCCTCGACGTGAGCGCCTGCCCCGGTACCGACTACGATTTCAACGGAAACCTGATCCCGGCCGGAACTTCGCAACAGTTTACCCTGCAAAATTTCCTCGGCTGCGATTCCCTGCTCACCGTGAACGTAGCCGAACTGCCAACCTCCACGGGTACACTCGACGTGAGCGCCTGCCCCGGCACCGACTACGATTTCAACGGAAACCTGATCCCGGCCGGAACTTCGCAACAGTTTACCCTGCAAAATTTCCTCGGCTGCGACTCCCTGCTCACCGTGAACGTGGCGGTTGCCCAAACGTCGGCGAGTACGCTGATGGTTGATCTTTGTCCGGGCGAAACCTACCCCTATCAGGGCTCGGTGTTGCAGATCGGCGATACACAAAATTTCACCCTGCAAAACACAGCGGGATGTGATTCGGTAGTCACGGTGGTGGTAAGCGCACTGACCAGCACAGCAGAAACGCAGGAGGTTACAGTTTGCCCGGGCACTACGTTTTCGTTTGACGGGGTTGAATTGCAGGCAGGCGAGAGTCGGGTTTTCCAATACACCAATTCGGAAGGCTGCGATTCGGTGATCACCGTGACGGTTTCGGCCTTCCCAGCGGCGAGTTTTTCGCTTTTACCGAAAGCGTCCTGCCTGAACAGCGGTACCGGAAGTCTGGAAGTGCAAAACCCCGGCGGCGGGTTGCCACCGTACCAGTATTCGCTCGACGGGACGATTTTCCAGCCCGGGACGGTGTTTGCCGACCTGTTGCCGGGCAATTACACGGTGTGGCTGGAAGACGGCAACGGCTGTTTGTTCACTGCGGATGCGACGATCCCGGCACGGGCGCCGCTGGCTGTTACGCTGCAAAATGCGGTGTTGACTTGCGATAGTGCCGGGGTGGTAATGGCGCCTCTGATCGGCGGTGATCAGGCCAACCTGTCGTACACCTGGTACACCGGCGCGCAAACGGCTTCCATTGCCGTGTACGACCCGGGGCCGGTTTGGGTGGAAGTACAAAATGATTGTGAAATGCAACGCGCGGAAGCGGAAGCCAAGTGGGCCGATGTGGGCGCCGATTTTTCCTTCGTTTATATCCCGAACGTGTTCGCACCGCAATCGCAGGACCCGGATAATTCGCAGTTCCGGCCACATTTTGCGCCGGAACTGCTGCTGCGCAACTACAAATTTGAAATTTTCGACCGCTGGGGCAACAAGCTGTTCAGCACGAAAGATCCCCGCGACGGCTGGACGGGGCCCTTCCGCGACGAGCGCATGCAGCCTGCCGTGTTTGTGTGGTACATGCTGGTCGATATTGATTACTGCGGCCGGGTGCTGTCGTTGAAGCGGGAAGGGGATGTGACGGTGGTGCGGTAGTTTTTGAACGTTGGCAGGGTTTCGCGTTAACGTTGTAACATGCGTCATCCCGAATTTTTAAGATGACTTCGGAGAAGTCAAATATTTGTAGATCAGAGATTTAAGGGCACCCGACGACCTCGGAGAGGTCGCATGTGCAGGGTTAACACCTGGATATTCGACCTCTCTACAGGCGTGTATTGATTAGTTATAATTAACAGCAATCTCGCTCTTTTCGCTTGTACAGGTTCCTCGCTGCGCTCGGAATGACAAAACCTCGTTTTAAGAATTGGGGGGCGAAAGATTTGGAAAAAGGGAACATTGCCTCGCCCCCCAGTTTTGGCCTCAGCCTATCCCACAATGGTTGGGCTAAAAGAAAGGGGCGACGAAATGTTGCTTTACCGGGTTTTACCGCCCTCCCTGTTTTATTTAATACGCATTGTCATTCCGAGCGCAGCGAGGAACCTGTACATGCGCAAGGGAGAAATGCTAAAAGCCAGATGGTTACCACAAATATTACCAATCATTGCACGCCGGTACCGAGGTCGGGCAACGGGTAACCAGAACCTTTCTACAAATATTTGACCTCTCCGAGGTCTTTTTTATTGAAAAATTCGGGATGACGCATGTTTAACCGCCGTTAAAAAAAAAATCTGTTGACCATTGAAATCGGACCCACATCCATTATTCTTTATCGCCTTGCTGCCCGATGCAGCCTTGCAAGCGGAGGTAACTGCATTCAAACAGTATTGCGCCCGGCATTTTGGTGCGAGCCATGCGCTCAAATCGCCGCCGCACATCACGTTGGTGTCGCCCTTTCGCTGGCCGACTGACCGCTTGCCGGCACTGGCGGCTGCCCTGGCGGAATTTTCCGAAAAGCAACCGGCTTTTGACATTGAACTGCGCGATTTCGGATGTTTTGCGCCGCGGGTGCTTTTTGTTGATGTGGTAAAAAATCCCAACCTGGAGGCGCTGGAGGCCAATCTGGTGGTTACCCTTGAACAAAAAATTGATTTAAATCGAAAAACCGGACACGGCTTTCATCCGCACATGACCATTGCGCACCGGGATTTGCAGGAGCGGATTTTCCCGGAAGCCTGGACGCACTTTTCAGCACTGGAATTCCGCCGCAGTTTTTTGGCCAGCGGGCTTTCGCTGTTGCGGCATTCGGGCGGGAAATGGGTGGTGGAGATGAATTTTTCGTTTTCGTAGGTTGGTTTTTACCACCAGCCACACTGTCCACCAGCGCACACCAGCTTGTCCGAAAACGAACACCCTTCCCATTGCAAAAGATTTCAAAAAACTGGTTTTCAGCACTTTGACGGGCTGGCACGCCAATTGAACCAACTCAGGCGCCCGGAATCGCCGCCATCCACCAGACCACCGCTTTAAAACAGAAACCATGTTTGCCAACAACCTGAAAGTTGCGTTCAGAACCCTTCGGAAAAACAAGATCTACACCGCCGTTACCCTCATCGGGCTGACGGTAGGTGTGGCTGCCGCGCTGCTCATTTTTCGCATGGTGCGCTATGAATTGGGTTTCAATAAAAATTTTGAAAACTACGCCCGCATCGGGCGGGTGGTGGCCCGGGTCACCAATGCCGACGGCGAGCAAAAATCAAGTACCTGTATCCCAATTCCGGCTATGGATGTGATGGCCGAATCGGTACCGCAATTTGAGCAGATGAGCCGGGTGCATGAATTTTGGGTTACCCTCGCACAGCCCGATCCGCAAGGTGGTCCGCCGTTGAAAAAATTCAACATGGAAGAAGGGGAGACTGCTTTTTTTGTGGAGCCCGCTTTTTTTAAAATATTCAACCTCACGTGGTTAGCCGGCAATCCCGAAACTGCTGTTTCGGAACCCAATGTCATTGTGCTGACCGAACGCTATGCCCGGAAATTTTTCGACAGCCCCGAAGCGGCCATGGGCCGGCAACTGGTCATGGACAATGTGGTGACCGCCACCGTCACCGGTGTGGTGGCCGACTTGCCGGAGGACTGCGATTTCCCCAGCCCGTTTTTTTCCAGTTGGGAAACCTTCAAAGCCTATCCCAGCCAGTTTTTTTACGACTACCACTGGGGCAGTTGCAGTTCCAACAACCAGGTGTTTGCCCTTTTGAACAAACCCGACCAACTGGATGCCGCCAACGCAGCCCTGGCCAAAGTGGGCGAAACGGAATACAAAGACAAAAACCGCCGCAAAAGCCGGGTACACTTCCTGCAGCCGCTGTCCGATTTGCATTTTAACGAAGACCTGAACAACTCCGGCACGCACCGGGTAAGCAAAGCCCGGCTGCGCATTCTGGCGGGCATCGGTATCCTGATCCTGGTGATGGCCTGCTTCAATTTTATCAACCTGGCCACTGCCCAATCGGCCCTGCGCGCCAAAGAAGTGGGCGTACGGAAAACACTCGGCGGGGGCCGGAGCCAGTTGGCCGGGCAATTTCTGAGCGAAACCGGCATCGTGGTGGTACTGGCCGTGCTGGCCGGCGCCGGGCTGGCCTCCGCTTGCGCGCCTTTGCTCAAATACGTTTCGGATGTGCCCGACACCCTGCCTTTTTTTAACGATCCGGTGGTCTGGATTTTTATGGGACTGCTGGCAGTGTTGGTTACTGTATTTGCCGGGCTTTACCCTGCGCTGGCCTTAGCCAGTTTTAAACCGGTAACCGCCCTGAAAAGCACCACACAGCACAACAAATTCGCCGGTGCCGGATTGCGCAAATCCCTGGTGGTTTTGCAATTTGTCATTGCGCAGGGGTTGATCATCGGCGCCATGATTACGCTGATGCAGCTGGACTACATCCGCTCGCGCGATCTGGGTTTTGCCCAGGACCTGGTGTACACCTTCGGTGTCGGCGTCGACAGCTCCGCCCTGGCCCGGCATACGGCGCTGAAACAGGAATTGCTCCAAATTCCGACCGTGGAAACCGTGAGTTACAGCAGCGACCAGCCGCTGTCGGGCAATACCTGGGCACAGAATTTTCGCTACGCCAGCCGCCCGGAAGATGAGCCGTATGCAATCAGCCTCAAATTTTGCGACGCCGATTACCAAAAAACCTACGGCCTGAAACTGCTGGCCGGTACCTGGTACGAGCCCTCCGACACCATTCGCAAGGGCGTGGTGAACATGACCCTGCTGCGCAAACTGGGTATCGACAACCCGGCCGAAGTGGTCGGCCAAAAACTCTACCTCGGCGGCGGCAGGCCGGTGGAACTGACCGGCGTGGTGGAGGATTTTCATACGCACAGCCTGCACCAGGAACACGAACCACTCATCATGACCACCCTGCTCGATTATTACTGGATCACCGGGGTGAAAATGCGCCCCGACGATATTGCCGGCACGCTGGCTGCTCTGCAACGCGGCTTCGACAAGGTGATGCCCGAGCAGGTGTTTGAGGGCCGTTTTCTTGATGAAGAAATCGCCCGGTTTTACGAAGATGAAAACCGACTGTCGGCCACCTGCAAGGGTTTCGGCCTGCTGGCCATCCTGATCTCCTGCCTGGGCTTGTTCGGCCTGGCTACGCATGCGGCGCAGCAGCGGGTGAAGGAAATCGGGGTGCGCAAGGTACTGGGTGCTACGGTGAGCGGCATCGTCGGGCTGTTGTCCAAAGATTTTTTATTGCTGGTGCTGCTAGCCCTGCTCATTGCAGCGCCATTGGCGTACTACTTTATGAGCCAGTGGCTGGCCGATTTTGCCTACCGCATCGATATGCAGTGGTGGGTATTTGTGTTGGCCGGGGTTGTGGCCGGGCTGGTGGCATTTTTGACCGTAGGTTTTCAGAGTATGCGGGCGGCGCTGGCCAATCCGGTGGAGAGTTTGCGGAGTGAGTGAGTTAATCCGGGAAGCGCACTGTCCGTTTCCCAAAGACTACCTGAACGATGATTCTAAATTTTCTGAAAATTACCCTTCGCAACCTGCGCAAAAACAAGCTGTACGGCTTCATTAATATCAGTGGGCTGACGGTTGGCTTGCTGGCCTGTTTTCTGATTGCAACCTATTTGCAATTTGAATCGGGCTTCGACAAGTTTTTGACCGATGCAGACCGGATTTACCAGGTCACAGTATCCGCCTCCTTTGGCGGAGAAGCCTTCCAGGCGACGAACAGCCCGCCGCCGGTTGGCGCTACGCTGCTGGAGACTTTCCCCGAAATCGACAGCTATACCCGCATTTTTCGTCTCGGCGACTTGGTGCTGGGCAAGGCCGACCTGCATTTTACGGAACGAGATGCCTGGGCCGTCGACTCCAATTTTCTGGCAATCTTCGATTTTCCGCTTATTGACGGCGACCCGCAGACTTGCCTGAACGATGCCCATTCGATCGTATTGACGCAGGCCACCGCCCAAAAATATTTCGGCGACCAGCCGGCCTTCGGCAAAAAAATTGAGGCCGGAGAACGGACTTTCCGCGTCACGGGAGTTTTACGAAACCTGCCCAAACAGTCTTCCCTCCAGTTCGACATGCTGCTGCCGGTTGCGGCATTCCCGACAGTTAAGCAGTTCAGCTGGAGTTGGGTGTGGTTGCAAATGGAAACCTTTGTGCGCACGAAGCGACCACTGGCCAAAAACGAACGGTTAGCGCTGGAGGCTAAATTTCCTCCTATGGTGCGGAAAAACGCGGCGAGTGCCTTCCGGCGGATTGGCCAGAATATCGACGACTTTTTTGCCAATGGCAATCACTGGAAACTCGGTTTACTGCCTATGACCGATGTGCACTTGCGCTCGGGGCAGTTCCAGTCTGCCATCAGCAACCGCAGTGACATCCGGGATATCCTGATTTTTGGTACGGTGGGCCTGTTTATTTTACTGCTGGCCTGTATCAATTTTATGAACCTCAGCACAGCCCAGGCAGTCAGCCGGGCCAAAGAAGTCGGGGTACGCAAAGTACTAGGTTCCGGTCGGCGGGCGCTGATCGGGCAATTTATTGGCGAAACCTTGGTGCTTAGCCTGTTGGCCACCGCCATTGCGCTGTTGTTCATGCAATTGGCGCTGCCGCTGTTCAACCGGCTGGTCAGGCAGGAATTTGAAATGGCCGATTTGCTGGGCCCGTGGACGATAGCGGTCGTGCTCGGGCTGCCGGTGCTCACCGGTTTGCTGGCTGGTAGTTACCCGGCGTTCTTCCTTTCCGGGTTCCGGCCGGCGGCGGTTTTAAAAAATACGTTTTCCAGCGTCAAAGGCGGCCACGCAGGGTTGCGCAGCGGGCTTGTGGTGTTGCAATTTGCCGTTTCCGTCGGGCTCATTACCAGCACCTTCGTTGTGTTGAAGCAACTTGACTATATGCTTACAGCCGATTTGGGTATCGGGCGGGACAATGTGCTTGTCGTATCCAATGTACAGCGTCTCGGCAAGCAGGCGGAATCATTCCGGGATGAGCTGCTGAAACTTCCCGGCGTCACCAAAGCCACGCTCACGACCGATCTGCCTGCCACTGGCTATTTTGGCGATTTTTATGTACCCGACCCCGACAAAAACAACCCGGGATTG
This sequence comes from Lewinellaceae bacterium, assembly GCA_016716135.1. Lineage (GTDB taxonomy): Bacteria > Bacteroidota > Bacteroidia > Chitinophagales > Saprospiraceae > M3007. Next base: position 36,378 of record JADJWX010000012.1, read on the forward strand.
GCCAAAGACCTGAGCCTGGGTTCCTATCTCGTGGATGATAATTTTGTACCGGCCATGGATATCAGTATCCTGGAGGGCCGCAATTTCAATGAGGCTCTGGGCACCGACTCCATGTCGGTCATTCTCAACGAGGCCGCGGTGCGGGCCGTCGGTTGGGCCGAGCCTATTGGGCAATGGCTGACTTATCCAGGCGGCAACGGCCAGCGGTTTCAGGTTATCGGGATCATGCGGGATTTTCACCCCTTTAATTTTCGCAACCCCATCACCCCATTCGCCCTGTTTCACGAATCGTCGAAGAGTTATTCGCTGGGGCGGCAATACCTGGCGGCACACATACAGAACGGGACCGAAAAACAGTTGATCAACGACGCAGACCGGGTCTGGCAGCAGTTTTCTGCCGGTTTGCCTTTCGACTATTCCTTTCTGGACGACGATTTCAACGCCGCCTATTACACCGAAAAACGCCTGGGCTCGGTGCTTTCCGCGTTCGCGCTCTTGTCGGTATTTATTGCCGGGCTGGGATTGTTTGGGCTTATTGCTTTTATGACCCAGCAAAAGACAAAGGAAATCGGTATCCGCAAGGTTCTGGGTGCTTCGGTGACCAGTATTGTGGCGCTGTTGTCGGCCAATTTTCTCAAACTCGTACTGCTGGCTATCGTGCTGGCGGCGCCGGTCGCTTACCTTCTTATGCACAACTGGCTGGCTGATTTTGCCTACCGGATCGACATGCCCTGGTGGGTGTTGGTGGCGGCGGGAACGGTGGCGGTGCTGGTCGCATTTTTGACCGTCGGCTTTCAGAGCGTGCGGGCGGCGCTGGCCAATCCGGTGGAAAGTTTGCGGAGCGAATGATTTTTACCACGTTTTTAGGCAATTACGACTTTCTGCGAAGAAATAGACACACCTGGTTTGATCATAAAGCAAACCCACTCAAATTCAAAATAAATTAAAAACGCCATGTTGATACCTAACCTGAAAATAGCCGTCCGCAACCTCCTGAATGGCCGGGCATATTCCTTCATCAACTTGTTCGGCTTGTCTGTCGGGTCGGTCGTTGTGCTCCTGTTGGCACTTTACGTACGCGATGAGTGGACGTTCGATCAGTTTCATCAGAAAAGCGATCGGATCTACCGCGCCTGGGTAAAGGAGCATTACCAGGGCGAGGTGTTTTTTAATACCGTCACACCGGTCATTCTGGGGCAGGAACTTCGGGAGAATTTTCCCGAAATACAGGGACTGGCGCGCTACCTCCGGGCAAATTCCCTGGTGAAAAAAGATAATTTTTCGGAGCCGGAGCAAGTACTTGTCGTTGATCCCGAGTTTCTTCAAGTGTTTGATTTTAAATTGCTCCGGGGCAAAAAAGATCAGGCCCTGAAACAAATCCATCAGGTGGTGATCACGGAGGCGATGGGCGAAAAATATTTTGGCGATCCCTTCCCGATGGGGCGAACCCTGACCATGAAAATGGGCGACGAGTGGACGGATTATACCGTGTCGGGCATCATTGAAAAAGCGCCGGGCAATTCCAGCATTCAGTATGATCTGCTTATTCCCTTTGAAAACACCAAGACTATTCTATCGGTAGGCGGCAGAACGAGTTGGACCTCTGTAAATGTGGAAACCTACGTGCTCATGGGCAGTACAAATGCCATCGCTGACCTGGAGGCTAAAGTGGCTCCGTTTGTAGATGGCAAGGTAGCCGCTGATTACAAGCCGGGCGAATACATTGTTGGCTTTCAGCCCTTGCATGATATCCATTTAAACCGTGCATTTCCAACCGGCATCGCTTTGGTGAGCGATGCGCGTTATCCGCAAATCCTGACCGGTGTAGCCTTGCTCATCCTGTTGCTGGCATCCATCAATTTTATCACCATTGCCATTGGGCGTTCCGTCAGCCGGGCCAAGGATGTCGGTGTTCGGAAAGTGATCGGTGCAAGCAAAAAACAGCTCATGGCGCAGTTTTGGACGGAAGCTGTTTTGACGACAAGTTTAGCCGTGTTGGCTGGAGTTGTTTTGGCAAAAGCCGTGCTGCCGTTTTTCAACAACCTGACCGACAAACAACTTGAATTCGGGTTTACCCTTCAGAACATTTTGGGTTGCTTAACCCTGACACTGGTGCTGAGCTTGCTTTCGGGTGCCTACCCCGCCATTTTGCAGGCGGGTTTTTCACCGATCCGCGCCTTGCACGGAACGGTTTCCAAAGTTGGCACTGAAAAACACCTCATGTTGCGCGGGCTGGTGGGCTTCCAGTTTTTACTCTCCATTTTGCTGATTACCTGCACGTTTGTCATGGCGCAACAATTACATTTTTTACAAACAAAAAACCTCGGTTTTGATCGGGAGCAGGTGGTGGTTTTGCCTTATAACGATCCGGGCATACCGTTGACAAAATTGAATGAAGTCGGCCAGCAAGTCAGCGAACGCCTGCGGCATGAATTGGATGGGAAACCCGGTTTTATTGACCTCAGTTGCTCCAACTACACCTTTGGAACGCCGGGTTGGATGAAAGTCGGTTACACGGACGAAAAAACGGATGTTTTCCGGAATTTTTTCGTCAACGGCATTGACGCGCGATTCATCCCAATGATGGGCATTCATTTGGCCGAAGGCCGAAATCCCAACCCCGGCAAAAATGCTGCGGATGCGAAAGCGGTGGTGGTCAACGAAGCCTATTCCAAGGCATTTGGGATTCGGGCGGGGCAGCCCATGCAAGAGCCGTTTCAGGAGTACAACGTGGTTGGCGTCGCCAATGATTTTAATTTTGAAAGTCTGCATTCCGAAGTTGAGCCGCTGGTGCTCGCGGCAGAGCCTGTCGGCCTGGTGCGGATCGCTTCCGATATTTCCATGGCCGATGCGCCAAACCCAAAAATTTCGGTGAAAATTTCCGGTGAAAATATTCCCGCGACTATTTCGCAACTTCGAATGGCCTGGCAAAAAGTAGCACCCGAGCAGGCTTTTGATTATACTTTTCTTGATGACAATCTCGACCGGCAGCACCGCTCCGAGAGCCGCCTGGGCCAACTGATTGGATTGGCTACCGGCCTGGCCATTTTGATCGCCTGCCTGGGTCTGTTCGGTATTGCCACACTGACCATTGCACAGCGCACGAAAGAAATCGGGGTGCGCAAAGTGCTGGGTGCTACGGTGGCCGGCATCGTAGGGCTGTTGTCCAAAGACTTTTTGAAACTGGTGTTCTTTGCACTCGTTATCGCCTCGCCCGTAGCCTATTTTTTCATGGATAACTGGCTGGCCGATTTTGCCTATCGAATTCATATCCAGTGGTGGGTATTCCTTCTGACCGGCACCCTGACAGTAGTGGTGGCGTTTTTGACCGTAAGTTTCCAAAGTGTGCGGGCGGCGCTGGCCAATCCGGTGGAGAGTTTGCGGAGTGAGTGAAAATACATTCATCGAACGCAGGCAGGGTTCGAACCCTGCCTGCGTTGCGCAGCCTTTCAAGTCAAAAGCCCAATTTGAAAAGTAGTTCACCCCCTCGGGTTCCCGAAGTTGGGAACTCCCTGGCATGCAACGACTGCTGAAACACCATCAATTTGAAACCTGACCATGATCCGGAATTATTTAAAAATCAGCTACCGAAATCTCCTCAAATCCAAAGGCTACGCCGCCATCAATATTTTCGGTTTGGCGATCGGCATGGCCTGTTGCCTGGTCATTTTGGCCATTGTTTACACCGAATTGAACTACGACCGGCACCACGAGCGGGCCGACCGGATCTACCGCCTGGCGGAAACGTTTTGGGAAGACGGGAAAATCGTGGAAAGCTCGGCCAGCATCGGCATTCCGGTCGGGCCGGTCGTTTCAGCGGCATTTCCCGGGGTAAAAACGGTGCGGTTTTACAAGACTTTTGAAAAAATTCCGCTGCTGCGCTATGAAGACAAGCGCTTTTATGAGGATGCCCTGCTGTTCACCGATTCCACGGTTTTTGACATTTTCAGCTTTCCCCTCCTGCGCGGCAACCAGGCTACGGCCCTGTCGGCGCCCTTTTCCATCGTGCTCACGGAGGCTATGGCCCGGAAGTACTTCGGCGCGGAAAACCCGCTGGGCAAAACCCTGAAATTTGAAAACCAGCTGGACTTTACGGTGACCGGTGTTATGGAAAACCTGCCGCCGACCTCGCATATCCAGTTCGATTTTCTGGCTTCCTTTCAAAACCTGGAGGCCCTGTTCAAGGCCAGCGGCACCAGCTTCAGCTGGGACGGCTGGTACTGGAATCCCTGCCACACCTACCTGTTGCTGCCACCCGATTTGCCGGCGGAACGCCTGGCGGCGCAGTTGCCGGAATTTACCAAAACCCATGCCCCGGAGTGGCTGCGCTCCAAACTGGAGTTTTTTCTCCAACCGCTGACCGATATCCACCTGCATTCGAACCTGTACCAGGAATTGCAGGTAAACGGCAGCGAACAATCCGTCTGGATGTTTACCCTCATCGCCTTGTTTGTGCTGCTGATCGCCTGCATCAATTTTATGAACCTGGCCACGGCCCGTTCCGCGCAACGGGCTAAAGAAATTGCAGTGCGCAAAACGATCGGCGCGGGCCGCGCGCAACTGGTCTGGCAGTTTTTGGGTGAAAGTGTGCTGCTGAGTTGCATCGCCGCTGCCGGGGCGTACTTTTTGGCAACGCTGAGTTTGCCCTTTTTCCGGGAAACACTTGGCATAACGCTGGATTTGAACCTGATCGGCACCACAAAAGTACTGGGCAGCCTGGCGGTGCTGGCGCTGTTGGCGGGGCTGTTGGCGGGCATTTACCCGGCCTTGTTTTTGTCGGCGTACAAACCGGTGGAGGGCCTGAACATGGCCGGCGCCGGGCCGGTAAAAAGCCGTTCGGCTTTGCTGCGCAAAAGTCTGGTCGTTTTCCAGTTTTGCATTTCCATCGCCCTGCTCACGGGCATGCTGGTCATCCAGCGGCAGCACCGGTTTTTGCAGGAAAAAGAGCTGGGTTTTGACAAAGAGCAACTGGTCCTGATCCCGATCCGCGGGACGGATATCAAACAGCAAAACCGGATCGACGCCTTCAAACAGCGGCTGACCCGCGAACCGGATGTGCTGCATGCCTGCGCCCTGTCGAATATCGTGGGCCGGGATGTGCAGGTCTGCCCCTTCCAGGTGGAAGGCTTGAAAGACGTGCAGCAGATTCCCGGCATGTTTGTCGATTTCGATTTTATGGCCACGTTCGGGGTGGAACTGAAGGCCGGGCGCGCCTTCGACCCGACGCACCCTACCGACACCTTTGCCTTTTTGCTCAATGAAGCCGCGCTGGGGCAGTTCGGCTGGCAGGAAGCCGAGGGGAAGCGCATTAGGTTTGGCCGGGAAGGACAGGTCATTGGCGTTTTGGCCGATTTCAATTTTTCCAAATTGCAGGAGCGCATCCGGCCCCTGGCGATCACGATCCGGCCGAGCTGGTATTCCTATGTGGCGGTGCGGCTGGCGCCGGGCGATGTACCCGGCACGCTTGGGCGTTTGAAAAAAATCTGGCAGGAATTTGAGCCGGAGCGCCCCTTCGACGCTTTTTTCCTCGACGACAACCTCAACCAGCTCTACGAAAAGGAGGCCCGGCTCGGCTGGGTATTTGCGCTGTTTTCGGTGCTGGCGATCATTATCGGCTGCCTGGGCTTGTTCGGCCTGGCCACGTATGCGGCCGAGCGGCGGGTGAAGGAAATCGGTATCCGCCGGGTGTTGGGCGCCACGGTGTCGGGCATCGTCGGACTGCTTTCCAAAGATTTTCTCCAACTGGTTTTACTCGCCTTTTTGCTCGCCACTCCGCTGGCCTGGTACGGCCTGAGCCGCTGGTTGCAGGATTTCCCCTACCGGATCGAACTGGAATGGTGGTTCTTCGGGCTGGCGGGTTTGGCGGCGGTGGCGATTGCGTTTTTGACGGTGGGCGTGCAGAGTGTGCGGGCGGCGCTGGCTGATCCGGTGACGAGTTTGCGGAGTGAGTAGAGGGGGGAGTTTCAGGGCGTATCACGAGTAAAACTATTCCCCTGCGCGACAAACTTTTTACCGCCGAGACGCTAAGACGCTAAAAATTAAACTTCGCACCTTCGCGTCTCGGCGGTGAAAAAGAACAATCTTCGGCGGGCACTGATCGAAAAATACTGCTGAGACAGCCTCGTTATCGAAAATAGACATGGAGGACAGGGAGTTTAAATGTTCTGTGCCCTCCGTATCTCCGTGGTGAAAATTTGGAGTCATCTGCGCATGCGAGGAATTATGTAACAGGCTCGTTTTGCATTCCGGGTGAAAACTTATACTGCCAACAACAATTTCTGCTCGCAAACCGCTGAAAACCAATAACCTGAATTTGCGAAACCTTCCGCAAAACGGCCCTTTCACCCCGCAAAACCGCCGTTTTTTAACAGAGGCTTAACGTTTTTCGACCGAATTTTGCGCACGTTTTTTCACTGCAAATACCTGATTACCAATTCATATTATTACTTTTATCCCTTCTAAAACATGGTCCGGCTAAGGCAGGATTGCGACTCGGGGCTGCTGCACGAAGAATACAGCGCTTCTAAAACATGGTCCGGCTAAGGCAGGATTGCGACACTCCTGCGCCGCAGCTTGGAAAGCCATCAACCCGACTTCTAAAACATGGTCCGGCTAAGGCAGGATTGCGACCCGCCCGGAGAAAGGGGGGGGGAAACCGCCGCTTCTAAAACATGGTCCGGCTAAGGCAGGATTGCGACGACCCCAGGCGTCGCCGCTTCTAAAACATGGTCCGGCTAAGGCAGGATTGCGACCGATGCCGGCTGCGGCGGATCGTTCGGCTCCTTCTAAAACATGGTCCGGCTAAGGCAGGATTGCGACCTATCTCAATTTCCCGCTCAATAACCTCGGCAAACTTCTAAAACATGGTCCGGCTAAGGCAGGATTGCGACCCTCAACCCGAAGGGAGCTCAACTGGCAAGGGCCGCTTCTAAAACATGGTCCGGCTAAGGCAGGATTGCGACAAGCCGAAAAGCATGATTCCACTTCTAAAACATGGTCCGGCTAAGGCAGGATTGGCGACGTGAAATCCTTTAATGTTGCAACACAGTTGTAAAATCTTCTAAAACATGGTCCGGCTAAGGCAGGATTGCAACGAAGGGGTCGCTTCGAGCGACCCCTTCGCTTTTTGCTTGGCTGGGCCGGCGCGAGCCCTATTTCAGGTATGCGGAGGCCCTGTTTCTGAAGGCCGAACAAAACGAGATCGAGCTCCTGATCAGCGCAATGAGCTATATTTCCACCGAATATATTTTGCGAAAGCAACTGGGCCGGGAAAAAGCAAAGCAGGCCTTAATGGGCATCCGAACCATCAGTACGGTCTGCACCAGCAGCGGTAAGAAAATTGATCTGGCGCTGGTTTCCGACATCAGGGATTTTGAAGATGCCTTCCAGTATTTTACCGCGCTCAACAACTCGGCAAGTGTCATCATTACCCGGAATCCTAAAGATTTTATCGATTCCGATTTGCCGGTAATGAGCGCGGAGGCGTATGTCAAATTGTAACGAGGTTGTCTCATAAAGTGGTTTTGCCACTAAAATCACTAAGCACCACTAAGTTTTCACTAAGTTTTCACTAAGTTCATAGGGTAATTTTAGTGTTTTTAGTGCACTTAGTGTTGAAAGAATAACTTATGAGACGGCCTCGTTCTCAACAAGTCATATACCGCTGGATCAGAATTATCCCCTCCTCCCGCAATTTCAAAATGATCGGCAGCACCACGCGCTGTTTCTCCCGTTCAAACTGCTTTGCGCTCATGGCGCCTTTAGATTGAATATACCGCAGTTCCGGCGCGTAAAACTGTTCCGAAAGCGCAGTCAGCTTGGCCTCAAGCGCCGCCTGAGAAATGTTTTTGTTGTAATTCAGCACATCGTACTGTTCAAAAAAGTGTTCATAAATTGAGCCTGGCCAGCCCGGCATCGACGGGTGAGAAAGGCCAGCCTGGTTTACCACCTTTTGTTCCCGCATCATGTTGGCCGTTTTCACATCCAAAACTTGAATCCCGACTTCCGGATAATCCCATTCCGCATTTTTTGCTTGTAAAAAAATCGTGTACCGGATACTATCCAAATGAATGGTCCGAATGGAACTGGAATCCGTAAAGGCATAGCCGCCCGTAAAATAATGGTTCCGGCTGGCAGCCTGACTGAACTGCACCAAATCCAGTTTTTCAAAAAGACCGAATTCGAGTTTCTTCTGTTCCTGGTAAAAAATGCGGTTGAGCAATTGCTGAAATGCCTTGTCGCTGCAATAGGCATTGCTTTTGGTGCGATCGTCCAGGTAAGCGTAATCGTCATAGCCCGTCAACGGCAAGTAGCCTGTAACCGACTGGCCGTTTTTCAAGACATATTTTGCCTTGTACACCACGCATCCGCCCAGATCAGCAAAGGCTTGCGTGGCAAAAAACAGGAGGGAAACAACAGCGAGAATTTTCATAAGTAAGGGGTATTAATGCGGTTCAGGAAGTTTTCAGCGCAGCCAGTTTTAATTCCAGCACCCGGCGTTCTGCCGGCAACTGCGCCAGTTGAAGTGCTGTTTTAAACGCCTGGCGCGCCGCCGCAGTATTTTCCAGTTTTACAAAAAAATCGCCCAAAGCGGCGTGGTACAAATAGTGCTGTTCCAGTTCCGAAATGCCTTCCAGCGCCGAAATTCCCGCCTGCGGCCCCTCGGCATAGCCCAGCGCAATGGCCCGGTTGAGCGCCACGAAGGGCGAAGGATTGATTTTCAGCAACAGGTCGTAGCAATAAAAAATACTTTTCCAGTTGGTTTGTCCGAAGCTGGGTGCGGAGGCATGGTAGGAGGCAATAGCCGCCTCCAGGTGGTACTCCGTGATGGCATTGCCCTGGAAGGAGCCCTGCAAATTGGCGTAGCCGGCGCTGATAAGTTGCTGGTTCCAGCGGCTGCGGTCCTGGTTTTCCAGCAGGACGATGGCGCCCGAATCGTCGAGCCGGGCATCGAAGCGGGAGGCCTGGAAACACATCAGCGCCTGCAGGGCGTAGGTTTTTGATTGTTGGCCCGCCGGGTGGCGCAGCAGCAGTCCGCCCAGGCGCAGCGCTTCCCCGCAGAGTTCGCGACGGATAACGGCGGCTTCGGAGGCCGATTTGTAGCCCTCGTTGAACAGCAGGTAAATGGCCTGCAACACGGCGTCGAGCCGGGGGGCAAGGTCGGCGCCCGTGGGCACGTCGAGGGAGAGGTTTTCCAAGCGGATTTTTTCCTTGGCGCGGTACAGTCGCTTGGCCATGGTTTCCTCGGGTTGTAAAAAAGCGGCGGCAATTTCGCGGATGCTCAAACCGCACAAGCTGCGCAGCATCAGCACCAGTTGGGCTTCGGCGGGAATGGCCGGGTGGCAGCAGGCAAACATCATGCGCAGCTGGGCGTCTTCGATTTCGTCGTCCAGAAAAAAACTGTCGAGCCAGCGGTCGGGCTGGGTGCTGCGGGCGGCGGCTTCGTGCAGGTTGGGGGCGATGTTGGCCTGGAAATTCCGTTCGCGCCGCAGGAAGTCGATGGTTTTGTTTTTGGCGGTGCGGTACAGCCAGGCGCGAGGCTGGTCGGGCATGCCGCGCAGTTTCCAGGTTTCGAGGGCGGCAAGCAGGGTTTCCTGCACGATGTCTTCGGCCACGCCAACTTGCGGCAGGCCGAAGAGTTTCACTAAAACAGAGAGCATCTTCCCCGACTCGTGCCGGAAAAGATGCTCCACCGATACTTGTACGTTTGTAGATTCCAACATTGTTTGATCGTGCCAAATCTTGAGTGACGGATTCAAACCAAACCACTGTGGATGAATGGAATATTCATCACTCATCATTCATCACTCATCATTTTTACTCGAACACCATGAGTTTGCGGACCTCCACGGAGCCGTCGATCTCAAAGATCGGGCAGCCTTTGGAATTTTCCACAGCCTCGGCCTCGCTGGCGGCCTGCATGATCAGGTAGCCGCTCACCAGTTCCTTGCTTTCCACGTAGGGACCGTCGGTCACCGCTTTTTTTGCGCCGCTCACGATTTTGCCGCCGCCTTCCAGCGCATCGGAGCCGACCAGTTTGCCCTGCGCGGCGATCCCGCCAATCCAGGTGTTCCACTTTTCGAGCGACGCCTGCATTTCCTCGGGCGACATTTGGGCGTAAGCCTCTTCACTCATTGGGGTGTTGCGGAAGATCATCATGTACTTGTCCATTACCTTAATTTTTTAGTGAAAAAAGTGTTTTTAGTGTGTTTCAAAAATAAATACAATGTGATGACGAACGGGCGGACAAGAATCGGACAAGACGGGGGATTTTTTTTTAATTTTAGAATTGCGACATTGTAGTAAAACAGCAGTCTACTGTTCCACATCCACTTCTTCCTCCAATTCATCTGCTTCCTTGCCTTTTCGGATCGTCACCTCGGGGTTGTCGGAGGTGCCGGTTATGGTCATGGGAATACCCAGAATACCCAACGGCGGTAAGCCGAGCCGGAAGCGCAGGTTCAGGCGGCCGTCGAGCGAAGTTTGCCCTTCGATGCGCGGCCGGAACCCGAACACTTTCATTTTGGTGCGCTCGATGGTGATGATGTTGTTGGCCACAGCTGACTTGATGACGACGGCTTTTAGTTCCGGATTGTTGATGCTGTCGCGGCCGGTAGCTTTGCTGACTGCGCCGAATAATTTCAGCCCGTTCACTTTCACCTGTTCCAGTTTGAGCACACCCTGGCCTTTTACACTGGGGTATACAGGTTCCATACGGTCGTTCAGGCGGCCTTGCAGTTGGTATTCCAGCGAAACCAGGCCTTCGGCTTTTTCAGCGGAGCCGGCCATCTCCCGGAACATCGGCACTTCCCGGTACGCCCGTTTCACATCGAAGGAGTCGGCTTTGAGGGAAAATCCGAAGATGGCTTTGCGCAGGTTTACCGGCGTATAATCGGCTTCCATCCGCACTGTGGCGCCGGCTATGCCGATTTGTGTTTGTTGCAGCAGCAGTTTGCCCTGTTGCAAGGCGAGTTGGCCCCTGAAATTTTCGAAGGCTGTTTGGCCGTAAATGATTTTTTGTACTGCGGCGTCAAGGCTCAAATCCATGTCGGTCGGAAGCAGCACAACGCCGGGGGCGGCAGGTGCCGCCGGAGCTGCTTCGGGTGCGCCGGCGAACACCATAAAATCGTCGACCACCAGGCGAGGGCATGCCACGCTGAGTTTGCCCTTGAGCACACTGCCCTGCAAGCTGTGGCCGATGAAATTTTCGGCGTAGCCGTTCAGGGTAAACACATTTTGGCGGTAGCGAAAAACGGCGTTTTTCAGCCAGGCTTTGTCTTGTTCGAAACGCAGCGTGCCATCGGGCACAAAAAAGGGATAGGGATAATCCTGGCTACGCAATTCCAGATTTTGGACCCGCAGGGTGCCGCTGTTGCGCAACTTTTGGTAGCGCCCCGCCTGCGCATCGGCCTGGGTGCCGTGCAGGTCGAGGTTTGCCTGCAAGAGGCCGGTCAGGTCGTACCCGGTTACGGCAAATACCTTGTAAATTTTCCCCAGGTCGAGTGTGCCTTTGGCCGTAATGTCGTAGCGGAGGTTGTCCGGATTTTGGAGAACAGCGTTTAGCGCAAACGGTTTTTCTTCAAATATAAACGAAACGGGCTCGAGTTGGATTTTCAGATCGCGGTAGTTGCCGCTTTTGCAATCGACCGTTGCGTTAATGTTCAACTGCTCGATGGGGCGCGGGTAATAGGGCGTTTGGATGCGGCCGTTTTTGAGTTGTAAGGTTCCGGCAGCGGCAGGAAACTGCCGTTTTTCCGCATCCAGCCGCCCCTCAGCCTGTAGTTGAACGTCAAGTGTCCCAGCCAGCGCAAAGCTGTCCAGCGGAATAGCGCGGGTCAGATCTTCCAGGCGGAGGTTGGCGTTCAGATCGGCCTGTACCTTGCTTTTTTTCAGGCCCTGCACGGTCAGGTTGCCGGCCAGTTGGCCCGACCCGATGGCTGCGTTGAAGTTGGAAATGGCCAGGGAAATATCTTGCCACTTGCCGGTGGAACAGGCTGTTTTGATCTGTCCCCGAACCTGTTCCACGGCCAGAGGCAGGGCAGCGTCTTTGAAATAGCCGTCGGTGATGCCGGCCTCCAGACTAAACCTCGGGATGGACAGCGTGATGGTGTCCGGACGAAAATTGTCCGGATTCTGGCCTGTACGGTAATAGCCGTCTACGCTGGCTTTCAGCTGGAGTTGTCCGCGCAAATCGTAGGAAGGCAGGCCCAGTGCGCGGTCGAGCAGCGTCAGGTCGATATTGCTGTTCAGGTCGGCTTTTATGTAAGGCTGATCCAGGCCTTTCAGAAAAAACGTGGCGCTGGTGGGTGCACCGTTGAGTTTGAATTGCAGCGTGTCGATGGCCAGGGAAAGGCTGTCAGGGTTGAGGCCGGGTATGGAAATCGTGCTGTTTACCCAAAAATTCCGGAACGGGGCGGGTGCTTTATTGTGGTCGATCAAGCCGTCGTGCACCCAAAGCCGCACAGATAAGTCGGGAGCCTCGCCTGTGGCTGCGCGGTAGCTGCCCTTCATGGCTATTTTAATCTGCGACTGCCCCTGAAACGTTGTTTGGGCAAACCAATCATCGTACTCGGGCGGCAGGGCGGAAAAAATATTGCCGAAATCGGTGGTGCCGGAAACGACGTCCAGGTCGATGTCGTAGCCGTCTTTTAGGATTGCCATGGCGCCGGTGAAATCGACGGGTAGTTTGCCGATGAGCAGGTTGTTTTTAGAAAATTTGAACTCCAGGGAAGCGGTATTGATACCCGTGATGAGCTCGGCCTGCACATTGCGGCGGTCGATGTACGTGGTATTGTCAAATGCAAAATCGAATTTTTCGGCTTGCAAGTGCGATTGGAGGTCAAACTGGCTGCTGGCAAGGTCGCCGCGCCCTTCGTATCGGAAGCCGTCGGCTTTCAACAGCATCGGCACCGAACGGTCGTGATAAACCAAGCGGCTGTTGTTGATTAAAATCCTTTCTATGTTGAGCCGGGCGGTGCTGGTGTCGGCAGTAGTTTCGGCATTGCCGCCTTTGTACACGTTGTAATTGGCATTGCCCTGCTCGTCCACCTGGACGTTGATGAAGGCATTGTCGACAAAAAACTGTTTGACCTCGATGCTGTCGCTAAAAACAGAAGCCAGGTCGATGCCGAAGCTGAGCGCCTCGCCGGCGATGAGGGTATCGTTGGCAAAGGGGGCGGCGCCAGTCAGCGAAAAGTCGAAGAGCGTGAGGGTGAGTGTGGGAAAATGCCGGAAAAACGAGAGCCGGACTTTGGAAAAATTGATCTCCCCCTCGATGCTTTGGTTGGTCCAGGTTTTTATCTGTTCGGCGATGGTACCGGGGAAAAGGATGGGCAGTAAAAACAGGAGCAGCAAGATGCTGGCAAAGGTGGCGCCGGTGTATTTGGCGATTTTCCAGAGGATTGTTTTCATGTGCGGCGGTTGCACGTTAGGAGGAACGACCAACGATCAAGCAAATGTAAATTTTGGAGGCAGTGGATGTGTGAAAAAGGATTAATTTTTTGAGCGCTTGTTTTAAAAACTTAAAGTTTGCAAACAATAATTTTTAAAAATATTTTGTTTTAAAAATAGCATACTTTACTTTCGGGCGTCGAAAATAACGAATCCCGGACCTATGAAAAAACGCCCCTCCGCGCGCAAAAATGAAAAGGCGCATGATGCTGTTTTCAAGGCTTTTTTCAGCGATGCGAAAATTGCACAAAACTTCCTGTTGCACTATACGCCTGCAGCCGTCCACAAACAAATCGATTTTTCCGTCTTCCGAAAAATTGATACTGCTTTTGTCAGTGGGCGCTTCGGAATTGCCTTCAGCGATGTTTTATACGAGGCCCGACTGGCCAACGGCGGTGTTGCACGGCTGCTTTTTTTATTTGAACACAAAAGCTACATACCAACTTTTCCTGTTCATTTGCAATTGCTGGATTATTTGTTGCAGATATGGGAAGATGATATAAAAAACGGGCGGCCACTTTCGGTAATCATTCCGATCGTCGTCTATCACGGTGAACGGGGGTGGGCGCAAAAACCTTTCTGGGGTTACTTTTCGGACTTACCGGAAGACTGGCGTGTTTTTGTCCCAAATTTTCATTACTTGTTAACCGATTTGAGCCAAATACCGCAACAGGTAATTGAGGACAAAAAAGAAAGTGAATATTTAGTCAAGGTGCTTTTAGCCTTGAAATTTGCCCGGGATAAACGACGCATAAACGAAAACAAGCGAAAAATCCTTACTTTTGAGGAGCCGTTTTTTAAAGACTCAAGAGAAGGTATTCTCATCCAAATATTAACCACTTACCTATTCAAGATTACGGATATGTCATCGGTAGAATATAAAGAACTGAAGAAAGATTCATCCAAGCCGCCGCAGCAGGTGATCGATTTTATTCATGAGATTTTTGGAGACGAAGTGCCAAGATTCATCAGAGAAGAGTGGGAAGAAGAAGCCAAACGGAAAGGTTTGAAAGAAGGATTAGAAGAAGGATTGGCGCAAGGTTTAAAACAGGGATTAGCGCAAGGCTTGGAGCAAGGCTTGGAGCAAGGCTTGGAACAAGGCTTGGAACAAGGCTTGGAGCAGGGCTTGGAACAAGGCTTGGAACAGGGCTTGGAACAGGGCCGAATGGAAACAATGCACGCCATCACCCTTAAAACGCTCCAAAAATTTCCCGACTGGACCGACACCGAAGTGGCCGAGTTTGTAGGCGCTACCGTAAAGTTTGTGCAAAAAGCGCGCCTGGAAATGGCCAAAGATCAATAACAACTTTACGCCTCGTCATTCGGCTCAACAAATACCCCGAAATTATTGCCTTGAGGCAAATTACCATGTCCCAACCATCCACCGCATACCGCCCACCGGCCACCGTAACCTTCCACGGCAAGCCGCAACCAAGTTTTAACAAAAACTTCGACCTGCTCATTCGTACCCTGCACGAACTCAGGGCAAGTGGCTACGAAATTTATATCTGCTCCGAAAATCCCAAACAGCTCAGTCGCCTGCAATCGATCTTCAAGGATTTGAAAGCTCAGATCGAGTGGCACCCGGTGGAAACGGCGCTCTCCAGCGGCTTCATCGACGAAGACCTGAAAATCGCCTGCCTCACCGACCACCAGATTTTTCAGCGCTTTCACGCCTACAAACTCCGCACGGGTTTCACGAAAGAACAGGCGCTCAACGTACGCCTCATCCGCGAACTCCAGCCCGGCGACTTCGTCACCCACATTGACCATGGCGTAGGCCGTTACTCGGGCCTGCAAAAGATCGAGATCGGCGGCCAACAGCAGGAGGCTGTGCGGCTGGTGTACAAAAACAACGACATCCTGTACGTCAGCATCCATTCGCTGCACAAAATTTCTCGCTACGTGGGCAAGGAAGGCGAGTCGCCCCAACTCTCCAAGATTGGCTCCGACGCCTGGAAACAACTTAAGGCCCGCACCAAAAAGAAAATCAAGGACATCGCGGCTGGCCTCATCAAACTCTACGCCAAGCGCCGCGCCGCACCCGGCCATGCCTTCCCACCCGACGGCTACCTGCAAAACGAACTTGAGGCCAGCTTCATGTACGAAGACACCCCCGACCAGGAAAAATCCACCCAGGACGTCAAAGCGGACATGGAAAAATCGTACCCCATGGACCGGCTCATCTGCGGCGACGTGGGTTTCGGCAAAACCGAGGTCGCCATCCGGGCAGCCTTCAAAGCCGTGACCGACGGAAAACAGGTGGCCATATTGGTACCTACCACCATCCTTGCGCTTCAACACTGGCGCACCTTCACTGAGCGTCTGGCTGATTTTCCGGTGACGGTCGACTACGTCAACCGCTTCCGGTCCGCCAAAGAGAAAAAGGAAATTTTTCAAAAAACGGCCTCCGGCAAAATTGATATCATCATTGGCACGCACGCCCTGCTCAATAAGGACGTTAAGTTCAAAGACCTGGGCTTGTTGGTAGTCGACGAGGAGCAAAAATTTGGCGTAGCCGCCAAAGAAAAACTGCGCGCACTGCAGGTCAACGTCGACACCCTGACCCTAACCGCCACGCCTATACCCCGCACCCTGCAATTCAGCCTCATGGCCGCACGCGACATGAGCATCCTGCGCACCGCGCCGCCCAACCGACAACCCATCCACACCGAGATCCGCGTGTTCGACGATGAACTGATCAAAGACGCCATCTACTACGAGGTGCACCGCGGCGGTCAGGTGTTTTTTGTGCACAACCGGGTAGCCGACCTGCCGAAAATGGTCGAGCTGTTGCGCCGCATCTGTCCCGATGTGGACATCGCCATGGCGCACGGCCAAATGGAATCCGACCGGCTGGAAAAAGTGCTCGTCGAGTTCATCGACCGCAAACACGACGTGCTGGTGTGCACCAACATCATCGAAACCGGACTCGACATCCCCAACGCCAACACCATCATCATCAACCGCGCCGACATGTTCGGCCTCTCCGACCTGCACCAGTTGCGGGGCCGCGTGGGCCGCTCCAACGTGAAGGCATTTTGCTACCTCTTCGCGCCGCCCATGAGCGTGCTCACCCACGAGGCCCGCAAGCGCCTGCACACCATCGAGGAGTTCAGCGAACTGGGCTCGGGTTTCCAGGTGGCCATGCGCGACCTCGACATCCGCGGCGCGGGCAACCTGCTCGGCGCCGAGCAGTCGGGCTTTATCGCCGACATTGGTTACGATACCTACCAGAAAATCCTCGACGAGGCAATCCAGGAGCTCAAGGAGACCGATTTCAAGGATTTGTTCAAAGACGAAATCGCAAAAAAGGGCAGCTACGTGCGCGACGTGACCATCGAAACCGATGTGGAAATGCTCATCCCCGACGAGTATGTTTCAAACACCAACGAACGCCTGAGCCTGTACACGCAATTGGACGAGATCGAAGACGAAGCCGGCATCGAGGCGTTTTCGAAAATGCTGGAAGACCGCTTCGGCAAGTTACCCAAGCAGGTCAATTTCCTGTTCGAGGCACTGCGCCTGCGCTGGCTGTGTAAAAAACTGGGTTTTGAGCGATTGATCCTCAAAGGCGGCAAATTGCGCTGCTACTTCGTAGGTGACCCGCAGTCCTCGTTTTACGAAACCGAACATTTCAACAAGATTATCCAGTTTGTCGGTGAGAAAGGCCGCATCATGGGTTTTCACCTGAAGCAGACGAATCAGAATTTGATTTTTGTGCAGGATGAAGTCCGCAGTTTGAAGCAGGTGATGCGGACGCTGGAGGTGTTGTTGGGGGTGGTGGAGAAAAATGCCTAATTTTGACTGGCCAACGAATCCGGTAGTTATGAAGAATCATTTTTTAACCGTAAACCGCAACGTACTTTCCGTTGGGACACTTGGAGAAGAAGATATCCTGGAAGAAACCCGTTATTGGCGCTCCCGGCCGCCAATTGAACGCCTGATCGCCCTGGAATTACTGCGGATGCGATTGTCCAATTATGATAGCACTACCACCCGACTTCAAAGAGTTTTTACGGTTACTGAACGCTGGCACAATGACTTGAACGATCTGAAGCATTTACCTGAAGAGTAGGGTTTTAGGTTATGATAACTGGTAATGTAAGTGCTGCCAATTGGTTGGGTGATAGGGTAAGGGGGGGGATGTCTGTGTTTACTGGATTTCCCTTGATTACTCCGACTCTTCCATTTCTTCATCAGAGAGTTTCCATTCTTGCCATTCATTCCGATCGACGATATCTTCGATTACCTTTTTGAAAATCGCATCGCCTGCAAAGGGATTTGTCTGCAAAAAACGGTGCATTTCCCCTGCGCGTTGTCGGGCTAAGTCGCGCTGAAAAGGATTGGAAAGGGCTTTCAGGATATGATAATTAAATCCGGGATTGGCGATTTCTGTGTGCCAGTTGTCCAGTATTTCCTGGCAGGCTTGTATAACAAACGCAGTATCGGGCGGGTAATGCCCCATGCAAATAACAGCGTCCCGGCGATTTACAAAATTCCAATTTTTGGCTTTGTTACTGGTGTAAGCGACCCAAGAGGGTGTTTTTAAAAGTGTACCTCTAATCATCAGGAAGTATAACCTCTTGTTATTTCTGTTTTTAAAAATTGTTGCCACGATTCGATTCGTCTTCGGGCTGGTTTCCAGTATTTTCAAAGCGCGGCGTAACACAGCTCCGTCTTCTTTTTCCCAGTTTTCTAGAATTTTTTCTGCAAAAGGAGCGGCTACTTGACCAAGTATCTCTAGGCACCGGCATTGGACTTCTTTTTCTCGAACACCATTTTCGAGCAGGTTTTCCGCCCAAACGACAGCCGATTTCGGGTTGTGGTCTTTCAAAATCTCCAGGCACCGGCATTGGACTTCTTTTTCTCGAACCCCATTTTCGAGCAGGTTTTCTGCCCAAACGACAGCCGATTTCGGGTTGTAGTCTTTCAAAATCTCCAGGCTCCGGCATTGGACTTCATAAGCTGATTCACCATTTTCGAGCAAGTTTTCCGCCCAAACGACAGCCGATTTCGGGCTGTGGTCTTTCAAAATCTCCAGGCTCCGGCATTGGACTTCATAAGCTGATTCACCATTTTCGAGCAGGTTTTCCGCCCAAGCGACAGCCGATTTCGGGCTGTGGTCTTTCAAAATTTCAGGCTCTGGCATTGGACTTCTTTTCTCGAACCCCATCTTCGAGCAGGTTTTCCCGCCCAAACGACAGCCGATTTCGGGCTGTGGTCTTTCAAAATCTCCAGGCACCGGCATTGGACTTCTTTTTCTCGAACCCCATCTTCGAGCAGGTTTTCCGCCCAAACGACAGCCGATTTCGGGCTGTGGTCTTTCAAAATCTCCAAACTCCGGCATTGGATATGATGATCTGATTCACCATTTTCGAGCAGGTTTTCGCCTGTTCAACGGCTTCCAATCCGTTGTAAGAATTTAGAAAAGATAATTGATATTCTACAATTTCAATTAAACCAGAAGTCTTATATGCCTGCAAACGCTCCCGCAAATGCGCTCCTTTGTACCTGCTTTTTGCCCAATGAACGATTCGTCGAGATAGAAAAACATTTCCCGGTGCGATTTCAAGGAAGCGGGGAATCAAGGACTCGACTATGGCATCGGTCATAAAAGGTAAACGAACATTGTCAAAAAAAGCAGTCTGCATATAGGCGTGATGGCCGTTTCCTTTTTCAAGCAAAGAATTAAAATATTGCTCCTTTTCAGACTCATTCAGCCAATCGGGTTTTTGCTGGCAGGAAAAGTAATACAATCTTGAGGTTGTATAACTATCCGCGTGTTGAATCAAGTATTTGCACAAATCAGGCAAGTCCTGCGGGTGGAAAAGGGAGACTATTTCCTCGTTTTGTTCTTGTTCTGCCAATTGAAAAATAGTCTCGTAGAAGTCGTCTTTTTTAAATGCCAATTTATTTGGGGTCTTTTTGTATTTGTCCTCTTCATACTCATATTGTGACAGGTAATGCGCCGCGATGTCCCACTGCTCTACGGGTCTGTGTTCTAAATAAGCAGGCCCTGCGCTGTCAGTTTTGCCCAAACGGGTAATCCCCAAAAAAGCCTGTACACTGATGGCAATTCTCAAGTGATAGAACAGCAAAGCATACCCCACTAAAGAAACTGCCAATCCGTGGGTGCGGGGCGATTCGGCAAGTCGCAGGATATCGGATTTGACGATTTCGTAAAAATAGACTTCATAATTACTGCCGGAGGCGAAGAGCTGCTGTCGTGCGTTGCGCTGCAAGTCGCGCAGGCGCAAGGCTACAAACAGGAAGTGGAAGGGTTTGTCGAACGCGGCGGGGTGGGGAAGTTTTGACAAGAATGCATCTTCGCCAGAATGGCTGAATTTCGAGGCAAATTTTTCATACAAAGCCGCCATGTCAGCCTCGCCATGCGTGTCCGTGTCGAGCCTGAAAAGGCAACCTGGGTCTTTTTTTTCAATGGCATTGGGTTGCCGGGCGGTAATCAGGAACTTGATGTTGGGGTATTTTTTGCTGCATTGGGTGAGACATTTGTTCAGGGCTTTCGCATCGACGAACTTGCCCCAGTCGTCCAAGACGACCACGTGTTTGTAGCCAACTGTGTCAAAATGCCCGAAAGGGTCATCCGTTTCAATCAGGTATTCTTGTTCCTCTGCGTCAAGCCACCACACTTGCACATCCGGCACAAGCCTGCGAGCCACTTCCCGCGCAAGTGTCGTTTTTCCCATGCCGCCTGTGCCACAAATGATACCTGCGACAAGCGCCTGTGGATTGTCCAATCGCTCCTGCACCCGGCTCAATAAATCGGACATCAAGTGTACCTCGGCATAGTAGTCGTTGGTAATGCCCCACCACTGCGCGATAGGTAGCGCGCCGAAGAAGTCTTCGGGTTTGAAGGATTTTTGTCGCTCGGCTTCCAAAAAGCCGGGGCTTACCCGCCTGAAAGGCGTAGCTGGTGGTATTTTTTTCTCAATGACGGCAAGTACTTTCCGTAAAGCGGCATCCCATTCGTTAGGGCGGATTTCGTAGTGTTGCTGCTCAGGCAACGACTTTAATGGTTCCGGGAGGATTTCAGGTTCTGGTATTTTTGCTCCCTGAAGGAGCAATGGAATGACCAGTGTGTGTGCTTGGGAAAGCCCGGTTGCTACTTCCCGTCGAACCCAATCTTCCGGGTTGCTCAAACGTCGCTCGCCGGATTTTTTGTCTTGCGCGAAAAGCCATTTAGGGCCAATCAGGACGCACATCACTTTGGCGGACTGGGCGGCCTCCTGGAGTTCGCTTGGCCAATGGTCGCCAGGTTGAATTTCTCGCGTATCCAAAAATGCACAACCCTCTCCCAACCTTTGTTCGAGGGCGAGTTTGAGCAAGTTAGCTTCGGTTTGGCTGTCTTCGCGACGGTAACTAATGAAGATTTCCGGCATCATTGGGAAAGAGGAAAAGTCTGCCAGAAAGCAGGAAATAAGCAGCTGGCCGGACAAAAATAACGGATTTTGTTAAAGCAGAAAAACAAAGAGTTGGTACTCGTGCATGACCAAGTGCGAGGGTTAAAGATGGCGAAGGGGATGCTGGAAACGCTGCTCGGGATGGTGTCAGATTGTTCACAAGGCAATCTGTCCTCTTGCATATAGCGGTATTTTCGAAGCTTCGACAATATTCTTAAAATACGGGTTTTTCAAGGTTTGGCTTTCACTAGATCTATCTTCCGTTAAAACAGGTTCGATAATGCATCCCGGAAATCAAAAAAATCATCTGCATAGTCAGCCTCATCCACGTTTGCGAAGGTGACCAAAAATCGAGATCGCTTTCAGGATTAAAACGGTCCGTCAGTGCTGATCCAAAAAGAAATAAGGCACTGACATTATGTTTTTCGCATAATACGTAAAGCGGTTCTGTCAGACGAGAAATGAAATTTGGAAGCGCCATTTAGAAGTGCTTTTTTGCAAAAATAAAGATTTACTGCCAACACCTCTGATCCTCAAAGGCGGCAAATTGCGCTGCTACTTCGTGGGCGACCCACAATCGTCGTTTTACGAAACCGCACATTTCAATAAGATTATCCAGTTTGTCGGTGAGAAAGGCCGCATCATGGGTTTTCACCTGAAGCAGACGAATCAGAATTTGATTTTTGTGCAGGATGAAGTCCGCAGTTTGAAGCAGGTGATGCGGACGCTGGAGGTGTTGTTGGGGGTGGTGGAGAAACAGGATATTCCGAATTAAGCCCCAATCCACCCGACCCCACCCTACGTCGAAATTCTCCCGCCCGGCACCAACCTCCCGATACTTTTGCAGCCGAATGTTTAAAAACCAGTGCCCATGCCAGAAATACTGATCCGCAAACCGCAAGCCACCCGCCGGTACGCTGCCGTCGAGCAGG
Source organism: Lewinellaceae bacterium (assembly GCA_016716135.1). Taxonomy (GTDB): domain Bacteria; phylum Bacteroidota; class Bacteroidia; order Chitinophagales; family Saprospiraceae; genus M3007. The sequence goes on from JADJWX010000012.1 coordinate 58,183, forward strand.
TGCTCATCGATTACATCCGCCAAATCGCGCCGATCAGCGATGCCGAAATCGAAACCATTTTGGAACTGATCACCATTCGCAGCTACCCGAAAGGCAGGCTGCTGCTCCGGGAAGGACAGGTGGCTAACATCTGTTATTTCGTCCTGCAAGGCTGCATCCGGCAGTATTTCCTCGTTGACGGCCAGGAAAAAACTACCGCTTTTTTTACCGAAGGCATGCCCGTCAGTTCGAACGGTATGCCCTTTGATAACAAAATATCGAAGTCTTTTCTGGTCTGCAACGAAGCCTGCACCTTGATCGAAGGGCGCGAGGAAGACGAAGCGGAATTTTTCAACCGCCTGCCCCGCATGGAGATGCTCGGCCGCATCGGGGTCGAAATGGAACTGCAAAAAAGCCAGGAAGCGCTCGCCGAATACATCCTGACCAGCCCGGAGGAGCGCTATTTGAATTTGCTGGAAACCCGGCCCGACCTGCTCGAGCGGGTGCCGCAATACCAGTTGGCCAGTTTCCTCGGCGTCACGCCGGAGTCGCTGAGCCGCATCCGCAAACGCATCATGGCGAAATGAGTTTGTGTTTGGGCGTTTCACCGCTAAGGTGCTAAGGCGCGGAGAAAAAGCTTAGCGCCTTAGCACCTTAGCGGTAAAAAAATGCACTACGGCAAGTAAAATTGGCGAAGCAGATTTTCACCACACCAACTCCACCACTTGTTCCAGATCCGGGTGCAAACTAAGCGCCACCGGACAGGTCAGGGCGATGTGCTCCAGCAGTTTTTTATCAGCATCGGAGTACTGGTTTTGCGGCATCAGCAGCCGCACCTCAATCCGGCTGATCCGGCGCGGATCGGCGGCCATGATCTTGGTCACTTCTGCCCGGGCGCCGTCGATGCTGATGCCCCGGTCACGGATACGAATGGCCATGGTGGTCAGCATACAGGCCGCCAGCGAAGTGGCGCACAGGTCGGTGGGGGAAAAAGCCTCGCCTTTGCCCTGGTTGTCGGGCGGCGCGTCGGTCGTGATGGTGATGCCGGAGAGCAGGTGCGTCAGTGCGCAGTTAAGGGCGGTGGTGTATTGTACGGTTGCAGTCATGTCGTTGGTTGTCCTGTTTTTCGAAAGGCAAAGAAGCCGTTGGCAAAACTAATTTTTCTGTACTTTGTGTGAGCGATTTCCAACTGAAATTGTTTTGCCCAAGAACCAATGACACCAACAACAGCATGCAAAATTTAACCATTCTAATTGCCGGCGGAAGCGGCCTAATCGGCACCCGGCTTACCCAACTGCTTCGGGCACAAGGTCACAAGGTGCGCATTCTGAGCCGGCGTCCTGGCGAAGCCGATGAATATGCCTGGGATCCGGCGGGAGGCGCCATAGACGACAAGGCAGTTGCCGGCGCCGATATTGTGATCAATCTGGCCGGTGCAGGCATTGCCGAACGGCGCTGGACACCGGCGCGCAAGCAACTGATCATCGACAGCCGGGTGCAAAGCGCGCAACTGCTGCTGGACACCTTTCAGCGCCTGGGCCACCAGCCCCAGGCCTACCTGTCGGCCGCTGCGATCGGCTATTACGGCAATGCCGGTGAAGATTGGGTAAACGAATACGATGCTCCGGCCGACAACAGTTTTTTGGCCGAATCTTGCCTGGCCTGGGAAAATGCGGCTGAAAAAATCGGGGCGGCGGGCATCCGCACAGTTATTTTCCGCACGGGCATTGTGCTCGATAAATCCGGCGGCGCCTTACGGGAGATTATCAAGCCCCTGCGTTTTGGCCTGGGATCGTATTTTGGCGATGGGCAGGCCTGGTACTCCTGGATTGCACTCGACGATGTTTGCCGGGCATTTCAGTGGGCGGCAGAAACTCCCGGCATCGAAGGTGTTTACAATGCCGTGGCGCCGCATCCGGTGCGGAATATTGATCTGGTAAAAGCGACGGCGACAGCAATGCAACAACCGGCTATCTTTGCGCCGGTGCCGGAATTTGCCTTGCGCTTCCTTTTCGGTGAAATGGCTGATGCCATTCTGTTCAGTACACGGGTATCGGCAGAGAAGATCATTCAGGCCGGATTTCATTTTCAATATCCGGCATTGGATGCCGCGCTGGCCCATATTTTTGCAAAAAACGCCTAAGCGGAACACCTTATGATTCGGAACCTGTTGTGGATACTCGGTATCGTTGCTGCCCTGGCAGTGGGCTATTATTTCGCCGATATTGTTGCTTATGTATTGATCGCCTGGGTATTGTCCATGCTGGGGGCGCCGCTGATGGTTTTTTTTCGCCGACGCATCCGGTTTCGGAACTGGCGGCTCGGCGAGGCCGGCGCTGCTGCCCTGACCCTGATTTCCTTTTACCTCATCCTGGCAGGTGTATTGTTTTTGTTTGTGCCGACAATAGTCGGACAGGCGCGCCACCTCGCTTCCGTAAATTACGAAGAATTGGGGCAAAAACTCCAGGGGCCTTTTGCGGACCTGGACAGCTGGTTGCACGAATGGGCCCTGCTGGAGCCCGGGCAATCGCTGGGGAACCGCTCGCAGGAAATTTTGTCCGAATATTTTAAACCGACCATGGTGGGCGATTTTTTGGGCGGGCTGATCTCCACGGCCGGCAGCCTGGTGGTTGCGCTGGGCTCTATCACGTTTATCTTGTTTTTCTTTTTGAAAAACGATTCGCTGTTTATGGACATCGTGCTTTCGATTGTGCCGGATAAGCAGGAACGCCAGGTGCGCCATGCCGTCAAACGCTCGAGCATTATGCTTACCCGTTATTTCGACGGGCTGGTAATACAAACGGCAAGTTTTACAACCCTGGTGGCGGTTACGCTCTGGATTTTGGGCGTGCCCAATGCACTGCTCATTGGCGTGATGGCCGGGCTGTTGAATATAATCCCCTATGTTGGGCCGCTGTTGGGTATTGTCGTAGGCTGTTTTTTCACCATCTCGCACTACATCGAGTCGGATTTTGCGCTCATGGTGGCCCCCCTCATCAAGGTGGTGCTGACCATACAGGCTGTTCAAATCCTCGACAACAATTTTATCGGGCCGTACATCATGTCGAACAGCGTCAAGGCACACCCGCTGGAGATTTTTATTGTCACACTGATTGCCGCCAAACTCGGAGGCGTGGTGGGCATGATCATCGGTATTCCGGTGTACACCGTGCTGCGGGTGATTGCGCGGGAGTTTTTCAGCGAGTTTAAACTGGTGCGGCGGCTGACGGGAAGTTTGGAAGACTAAGAGTTTGTCCAAATTTCCATGCTGAGCCGAAAGCGAGCGAATTTTATTTCAGGCAAGCCACGCTTTAGCGTGGAGGCGTAGCCGGTAGTTACGGCGAAAAATCTAACGCAGGATGGAATAAAATTAGCCGCTTGGAGGCCAGTGATGGAATTTTGGACAAACTCTAATCACTTGCACCCGCAAAGCAAATTATCCGAATAATTCTGCTTGATCAGTTTAAATGCTTTCCGGTAGGGATACCCCCGGCCGATGCCGAGGTTTTCGGTTTTTATAGTGTAATAACAATCAAAACCGATGACGCTTTTCCCTTCTTTCAACTCATTCGGATCGCAAAACGGATTGGGTATGATGTTGCAGTCGGTGATGGTCAGATCGGCCAGCACATTTTCCAACACGTACTTCGGATCTACGCCAAACTCCCTGGCCAGCGCCCAATCGACATCTGTTGCAAAGCGGCCGCAGGGCTCGCCGTTGCGGATGATGCTGTCAGGCCGGATGGTGAAATTGTTGATGAAGAAGGAGTGAATCGTGGCCAGTTTTTTGAATTTGGGGTTGGTGGAAAAATCCAGCTGGTGGTACGCTTCCGTAAACGTTTTTGTTTCCTTGTCAAAATACGTTGGCGACAAGGGGGTTTCTTCCGTATCCACCCAAATTTCGTTGATCAGGTATTCATAGCCCAGTAAATAAATGCCCTCGCCCGTGTCGTTTTTCTGGCTTTTCGCACATTTCATCCGCACATCCGAACTTTTGGCCAGGTAGTACACGCCCGGCCGCTTGTTTCCCGGCAGGGGTAACTTATATTCGGCATTCAACGCCCAAACCCCCTCGTAGGCGCTGCAGGGGCAGTAATCCTGCACTTCGGATTCGTTCAGGTAAGGCGAATCGTAGGGTGTATTAAAATCCCGGTCGAAATACCGGGCCAGCGGATGTTCCGGTATTTCAGCCTTTTCAAAACGACCCAGCTTGCCGTTCATGGCAAAAAAATAGGTCAGTACCGAGCCGGCCAAAAATGTGAGCAGGCCGTATAGCAGCACTTTGTTCCGTACAGCCTTGTTTATGCCGCTTCGCGTTTGCCGCAGGGTTTCGTTGAGTTGGGTAGTGCCGGACTCCAGTTGGCGTTTTTCTGCTTCCAGCGCATCGAGCTTTTCCAGCAGCGCAATGTTTTCAATCGAACGCATGTACATGCCCTGTGTGGCCGTGCCGGATATCAGTTTGCTGAACTGGCTGGCACTAATGCAAAGGTCTTTTGCAATGTCGCCAAAAGACGACGTGCCAAACTTGGACGTCAGTAAATCCCGCGGCCCGTATTTCCGCTCCAGGGCTTCCAAAAATTGATCGTGCAAATCTAACTCCATCTAAATGCGCGGTGTAAAAAAGTGTAAAACGGTATAAAATACTATAAAATCAAAATTTTATACAATTAAAAATTTTGGTTCCTTTTAATCGCAAAATATGTTTGCAGTCTGTGGCTTTTTTATTTTTTAAAGCGCACTACCAAAAGTATTAAAATAAATCCATTCAAACCTGCGCGTCCGGCCATGTACCGGGCCGGTTTTACTTCCGGAAAATTAATGTCCTGAACTTATGCGATACCTACCCGATACAAAACGAACTGGATTACTGCTAGGCCCGGCACTGTTTACGGTGGTATTGCTGTTTTTTCACCCCGAGGGGTTGTCGGCCGAAGCCAACGCAGTACTGGCCAGTACGCTGTGGATCGCCACCTGGTGGATCACCGACTGCATCCCGCTGGCCGTAACTTCCATCTTGCCGATTATTCTGTTTCCGCTCACCGGAGGCATGCCAATTGAAGAAACAACGGCGTCGTTCGGGCACCGGTATATTTTTCTGTACATCGGCGGGTTCATTGTCGCCATCGCCATCGAACGCTGGAACTTGCACAAGCGGATTTCCCTGATGATCATCAACCTGATCGGGACGAATTTGAAAAGCATCATCCTGGGGTTTATGGTAGCCACGGCCTTCCTGTCCATGTGGATTTCCAATACCGCTACCGCCGTGATGATGCTGCCCATCGGCATGGCCATCGTTACGCAGTTGAAAGACAACCCCAAAACCAGGGAAGATGAAAACCTCATTTTCGGCAAAGCCCTCATGCTCGCCATTGCGTACAGCGCTACCATCGGCGGCATTGCCACGCTGATCGGCACCCCGCCCAACCTGGTGCTGGCCGCCATGGTGCAGGAGTTGTATGGCATGGAAATTACCTTTTACCAGTGGATCATTTTCGGCCTGCCGATCTCGGTGGTATTGTTGCTGCTTTGCTGGAAATACCTGACCAGCTACGCGTTTAAATTCAAACAAACGTCATTTCCCGACGGAAAAGAAGAAATCAAACGCCAGCTCAAAGCGCTGGGCGGCATCAGCTACGAGGAAAAAATGGTGCTCGGCATTTTCGTTTTGACGGCCGTCACCTGGATCAGCCGTTCGTTTTTGAACCGCTTCATTCCCGCGTTGGACGATACGATCATAGCCGTTGCCGCAGCCGTTTTATTGTTTACCATCCCGGCCTCGAAAAAGCAAAACCGGGCCTTGGTTACCTGGCCGGAAGCAGTGCGCCTGCCCTGGGGCATTCTGTTGCTTTTTGGCGGCGGCCTGGCTTTGGCGGAAGGCTTCAAGTCGAGCGGGCTGGCTACCTACCTCGGTCAGCAACTCACCTTGCTGGAAGGCGCATCGTTGCTGGTCTTGTTGCTTGTGGTGATCGCCGCCGTGAATTTCCTGACCGAAATCACCTCCAATATTGCCACAACAGCCATGGTGCTGCCCATACTGGCGCCGCTGGCCCTGGTGATGAATGTGCACCCTTACGCCCTGATGGTTGGCGCCGCCGTGGCCGCATCCTGTGCTTTTATGCTACCGGTAGCCACCCCGCCCAACGCCGTCGTGTTCGGTGCGGGCTACCTGACCATCCCCGATATGGTGCGGGCCGGCTTCCGGCTCAACCTGCTTTCGATCATTTGCCTTACGCTTGTCATTTACCTGCTCTTGCCCTATTTGTGGGGGTTTAACCTCGATGCTTTTCCGCTCGAGTTCAAAAAACAACATTCGTTGAACTAACCTTTCAAGTTATGAAAAAACGCAGACCAATCATCCTGATCGCCCTGCTGCTCCTCTTCGGGCAGGCGATGTATGCCCAAAAAGTCGTATCCGGCCTGGTGAGCGATGAGGACGGCGCCCCGCTGATCGGGGTTTCCATCCAGGAATCCGGCACCACAAACGGGACCAAAACGGCTGTGGATGGTACGTATTCCATCACGTTGACCACCGAAAATGCCGAATTGACCTTCAGCTATTTTGGCAAAGAACCCCTGACGCAGGCGGTGGGCGCCGCATCGGTGCTCAATGTTACCCTGCAGGAAAAAGTGGATTTGCTCGACGAGGTGGTCGTCACGGCGCTTGGTTTTGAAGAAAACCGCGACGAACTGGGTTATGCCAGCTCAAAAGTCGGCGGCACTACCCTGGTGAATTCCGGGGAGGCCAACGTGCTGAACGCTCTGTCCGGCAAAGCATCCGGCGTGCGTATTTCCCGGAATTCCGGCGACCCGGGCGCCGGCGCTTATCTCCAGATCCGGGGGATATCGACCATTACCCGCAACAGCCAACCGCTGATCATCCTCGACGGCATTCCGATCAGCAACGATGTGCGTGGCAACAGCGACAGCGGCGGCTCCAACCAGGAGTCGCGCCTCAACGATATCAATCCCAACGACATCGAAAGTATCTCGGTGCTGAAAGGCGCTTCGGCCGCTGCGCTGTACGGCACGCAGGCCCTGGGCGGGGTAATTCTGATCACGACCAAAAGTGGAAAGTTTGCCAGCAAATTGAACGTACAGGTCCGCTCAACGTACTCGATGGATATCATCAACCGGAAATATCCCCTGCAAACAGTTTTTGGCCAGGGCGACAACGGGGTGTACGACCAGCGTGCACGCGATTCCTGGGGCGATAAAATTGCCGACCGCCCGGGTGGCCCCGATGAGTTTAACACTTCCGGCCAGTTTTACGTCGACCAGGATGGCGCCGTGTATTACCCGGTGTTGAACAAAAATTCACACACGATCTACGATGATTCCAACTTTGATCAGATTTTCAGCAACGGCCATTTTCTCGAAAACAGCCTGACCATGAGCGGCGGCAACGAACGCAGTGCCGTGTATTTTAACCTGACCGATCTCGATCAACAGGGCATCATCCGCAACAACTCCGACTACCGGCGCACCTCCGCCCGTTTCAACTCGAAGTACCTGTTGACGGACAAAATCCGCCTCAAAACGACCGCCAATTACGCCCGCACGGGCTCCAACCGCATCCAGAAAGGCGCCAGCTCCTCCGGCCTTTACCTGGGCCTGTTGCGCACCCCGCCTGATTTTGACAATGCCGGTTACCGCGGCGATTTTTACGCCAATCCCAATGCCTCGCCGGTGCCCAACCGCCATCGCTCGTACCGCGAACCGCTGGGCGCCGACAATACGCCGGTGTACAACAATCCGCGCTGGACCATCAATGAACAGGAAGACCGCGCACAGGTCGACCGCTTCATCTCCAGCTTTGAACTGACGGCTTCCCCCTTGCCCTGGATCGATCTGATCGGCCGCGTGGGCATCGACCATTACACGGAAAAGCGCAACCAGTTTTTCACGCCGGGCTCGGCCTCCGGGGCTTTTGCCTCCGGCTATTATGAGCAGCAGATCGCGTCGAACAGCATTTTTAACATGGACTACATCGCGCGGGCGACGCACAAACTGACCAACGATATCGACGGCGAGCTGTTGATCGGGTTCAACTACAACAGCCGCACGCTTTCGGTCAACGGAGTGGAAACTACCAATTTTATCCAGTTTGCCGACGTGGCCGGTGTCGTGCGCGACAAAGACAATGCCCTTCCGGAAAACGTAACCACTACCAGTTCGCAAGGGCGTGAGCGCACGGCGGGTGTGTACGGCTCACTCAGCCTGTCGGGTTGGGATATGCTCTACCTGACGAGTACCCTGCGTGTCGAATCGGCATCCACCTTTGGCGATGCCTCCGACAACACGTTTTTCTTTCCCTCCACGTCACTGGCCTGGCAGTTTTCCAAGCTGGGCGACCTGGAGAGCGATGCTTTTTCCTTCGGGAAACTGCGTGTTTCGTACGGGGAAGTGGGCGTTCAACCGGCCCGGTACAACACCTCCAACGTGTTTGTTTCGCCCAGTTTCGGCGACCAGTACGGCGGCGACCTCAACCTCGGCCTCTACGGCAACGGCGGTTTTGTGCCCAGCGCCAACCGCGGCAACTCCGCCCTGCGCCCCGAGCGCAAAAAAGAATTTGAAGTCGGCGCCGACCTGCGCTTTTTGAACGACCGCCTGGCACTCAGCGGCACCTATTTTTACAACAAAACGGAAGACGTGCTGCTCGATTTTCCGGTGGCAAACTCCCGCGGCTACAGCGTGGTGTACACCAACGGCGCTGAAGTAGAGAACAAAGGCGTGGAACTCGACCTGGGTTACACCGTCATACGCAAAAAAGATTTTTCCTGGGAACTGACCGGCACCTTCACCAAGGTGAAAAACAAGGTGCTCGATCTGGCCGGTGTGGAATCGATCAACCTGGGTGGCCTGGCTGCTGCCAATTCCCGGGCCGTCGAAGGGCTGCCCATCGGCGTGATCTGGGGCTCGCGTATCCTGCGCAACCCCGACGGTTCGATCATTTTTGATGAAAACGGCTTCCCGGAGCAGGATGCCGTCGAAGGGGTGATCGGCGATCCCAACCCCGACTGGCAGGGCTCGCTGATGAGCGGTTTCCGGTACAAAAATCTGACGCTCAACATCCTGTTCGAAACCTACCAGGGCGCCGACATCTACGCCGGCACCAAGTCGGTGCTGCTCGACCTGGGCCGTTGGGAAGACTCCGGCAACGAGGTCACCGCTACCCGCAACCTCAAGGAGTTTAATGGCAACATCATCAATATCGGCGAAACGTTCCGCGGCAACGTGTACGATTTCGGTGCCGGCCCGGTTGCCCTCACCGAAGCATGGTACAATGGCGACGGCGGCTTTTTCAGCAATGGCAACGACGAAATTTATATCGAAGATGGCTCCTGGACGCGCTTGCGCGAAATCAGCCTGTCGTACCGTCTCAACTCGAAATGGCTCAAAAGACGCACCGGCCTGGGCTCCGTCGAGCTGACGGCTACCGGGCGCAACCTCATCCTCTGGACCGAGTTTGAAGGCAACGACCCCGATACCAACCTTTCGGGCGTCAGTGTGGCGCGCGGATTGGAGTATTTCAACAACCCCGGCACGCAGTCCTGGGTGTTCAGCCTGTTGCTAAACTTTTAAAAATTAAAACCGACCGAAATTATGAAACGCCTGATATACATAGGTTTATACATGCTGCTCGCCACGTCGTGCAGCAACCTGGTCGACGGAATCAACGATGATCCGAACAACCCGACCAGTACTTCCTACCAAAATATTCTGACCGGCGCCGAAGTCGGCAACATCATCCTCCAGTCGGGTGAAACTGCCCGGCGCGCCGGAATTTTCTGCGGCTACTACACCGGCATCGACCGTCAGCACCTGGGTTTCGACCAGTATTCGGTGAACACCAGCGACTTCAACAGCCTGTGGTACGACGCCTACGTCGACTCGTATCGCAATGCGCTGGAAACCGAAAAAGCGGCAGAAACAGCCGGAATCGGCGGAGTGACGAAAGGCATAACTCAGGTTTTGCAGGCGCAAATGATCGGCACCACGGCCGCACTGTACGGCGATATTCCTTTCGAGGAAGCCGGCCGCATCGAAATTGAAAATCCGCGCTACGAAGATCAGCGCGCGGTGTACGACAAGCTGCAGCTCCTGCTCGATGAGGGCATTCGCAACCTGGAAACCGGAACCGGACGGCCCGCCGGCGGCGCTGAAATCTATTTCGACGGCGCTCCTGCACCCTGGATTGAGGTAGCCTATACGCTTAAAGCCCGATATTACATGCACACCAAAGAATATGCGAAAGCTTACGAGGCCGCCGGCAAGGGCATCAGCGCCCGGAACAATGCCATGTACGCACCACACGGTACCGGCAACCAGGAATCCAACCTGACCTACCTGTTTTTCGCCGTCGAAGTGCGCGGCGCGGATGTGATCACCTCCGATTTTATGGCCAGCCTGGTGCACCCTGATCCGGCAGCCAGCCCGGATTTTACCAACTATCGCGGCAATGCCAAAACGGATGAAACCGGTCGTTTTAACTACTATTTCCTGACGAACAGCGTGGGCATTCAACCGAACACGGTAAACGGTTTTGCTGCGCAAACGGCCCCTGCGCCGCTGGTGACTTACGAGGAAAACCTGTTGATCCTCGCCGAAGCGGGCTTTCGCACGCAGGGTTTTGATGTCGGTTTGAACCACCTGAATACCTTCCGGGCCTACTTGGCTGCTGGGGGCTACATGACCAATGCCAACCCGGCCCAGCTGAAATACGATGCCTACGTGGCGGCCGATTTTGCCAACGGCGGCATGGAAAACACCGACGGCCTGAGTGCCAACGACGCACTGCTGCGCGAAATTCTGGAGGAACGCTACATCACTTTTTTCGGCCAAACGGAAGGGTTCAATGACACCCGGCGCACCGAAAAAGAAACTGCGGTGCGCGTGCCGGTGCAGCCGAATGTGGGCAACCAATTGCCGCAGCGCTTCCTGTACCCCCAAACCGAGATCGACCGGAATGCGAACACGCCCAGCCCCATACCCGGATTTTTCCAACCCACAGATGTGAACAATTAAGCGGCCATTCGATATGTTGTTACGAAACAAGTTACGCTTCATCATTTTTCTGATCGTCCTGTCGGCGCCGGTGCTGGTACCGGCGCAGCAGGGCGACACCCTGCGGGTGCTCTTTGTGGGCAACAGTTTTACCTATTACTGGAACCTCCCGCAGGTGGTGCAGGCCATGGCAACAAGCCAGGGTAAGCCGATCCTTACCCGCCAGTCGACGGCAGGCGGCGCCAGCCTGGAGGAGCATTGGAAAGGCGCCAAGGGTTTGAAAACGAAAGCACTCATCGAAGCGGGTGGCTGGGATTATGTGGTGCTTCAGGACCACAGCCAGCGGCCCATTGATGCGCCGGAAAGTTTTATGGAATACGGGAAAAAGTTTGGTGCGTTGGCCCGCACGCACGGCGCCGAACCGTTGTATTTCACCACCTGGGCCTATGCCTCCAACCCGCTGATGCAGCCGGCGCTCACAGAGGGTTATGCCGGGCTGGCCGGCGCTATGCAGGCCAACCTGATTCCGGTAGGGCCGTTGTGGGCTTTGGTTCGCCAGGTACGCCCCGACCTCGACTTGTTTTTTGACGACAAACACCCGACTGCGGTCGGAACGTATTTGACCGGGCTGGCATTTTTTAAAAAGATGAGCGGCCTGCCTGTAGGGAAAATTCCCGACCGGATAACGACGACCGACAATTCCGGAGAACTGACCTACCTGCTGTTTGTGCTGCCGGAAGACGGCGATTTTCTGCGGCAGGTTGTGGAGGCATTCGACCTCGGAAAAACAGTGGAATGGCGGGATTGAATCCATAAAAATGAATCAAAAAAAATTGCATCATGAAACGTATTCAACACATAAAACAACTGCTTGCCCTGCTGTGCCTGCTTGCGCTGAGCGCTGCTTGCAATAAAAAAGACGACATCGTGACGGATGACACCCTGTCCGTTTTGTCGCAAAAAATCAACGGTGTGAAGGTCAGCAATGGCGTTTCCGGCATCAAAACAGCCGTAAGCATCGAGCTGATTTTTTCGCATACCCTGAAAACGGGCAGCTTCGAACCGGCGCTTTCCTTCACCGGCCCTTCCGGCGCCGTGCCTTTTGACCTGGCCTATTCCAACACCAATTCCACCGTGACCCTGGTGAATACCGCACCGCTCGATAATGAGGCGACTTACACGATTACGGTGGCGCCGGGCATTCATGCGGAAGGCGGGCAGGAACTGCGGTCGGCTTTCACGCTTAGTTTTACCACGCAGCCTTTCGTACCGGCCAACGTGGTCCTGAGTGCCGATGTTTCCAGCATGGACGAAAATGGCGGGGTGGCAACGATCACGGCTACACTCAGCGAAAAAATAGACAAGGACGTGACGGTAAACCTGGCGTTTGGCGGCAGCGCCGGGGCGTCGGATTTTTCGGCCAGCGCGTCCACCATGGTGATCGCAACGGGCGAAACTACCGCATCAGCGACGCTGACCGGCACGCAGGACGGCGCCATTGAAGGCACGGAAATGATCGAAGTGACTATTGCCAGTTTGGTGAATGCCGTGGAGATCAGCCCGCAAAAAGTGACGATCACCCTGCTCGACGACGATATCGACAGCAACGGCGACGGTTTTCCCGACAAAGGATTTATCATCAATGAAACCCTTTTTGACCCGCCAAACGGCCTGGCAGGCGATGCCAACGGCGATGGTACCCGCGATCCGGCGCAGGATGAGTTTATCGAGTTTATCAACGACTCGGACCAAGCGGTAGACCTCAGCGGTTTTACCCTGTTCGACGAAACAAACCTGGCTTCCGGCACGCCCCGGCACACCTTTCCGGCGGGCATTATCATCCCGCCCGGCGGGGTGTACGTGTTGTTTGGCGGCGGCTCGCCGTCGGGCGATTTCGGCAATGCCCAGGTTGGAGTGTCTACCTCCGGAAACATGAATTTATCGAATGCGGAAGACCGCATTGTTTTGAAAAATGCGCAGGGCGACGTGTTTCTGGATTTCAATTCGGTTAGCGATGCGGCAGGCGTCGATTTCGGTGCAGATCAATCGGGCACACGCTGGCCGGATATCAACGGCGATTTTGTGTTGCACACCACTGCCAATCCCGCCCTGGCGTACTCGCCCGGTAAAAAAGCGGACGGCACCAATTTTGGCGGAAACGTTGACCCGGGAAAGGGCTTCATTATCAACGAGGTGTTGTACGACCCGCCAGGCGGCCTGGCCGGTGATGCCAATGGCGACGGCACACGCAGCGCTGCCGAGGATGAGTTTATTGAATTTATAAACGATTCGGATCAACCGGTGGACCTCAGCGGCTTTACCCTGTTTGATACCGACGGGCTGACGGCAGATGTGCCCAAACACACCTTTCCGCCGGGGACGATCGTGCCGGCGCGCACGGCTTATGTGTTGTTTGGCGGCGGCACGCCGACCGGAAGTTTTGGCGGCGCCATGACCGGCATATCCACCTCCGGCGATATGAACCTGAACAATGCCGGAGATGCCATCACGATAAAAGATGCGCAGGGGAATATCTTCCTGACCTTTGATACGGCTACCGACGGCTCAGGGCTGGATTTTGGCGCCGACCAGTCGATCACGCGTTCGCCGGATATTGACGGTAATTTTACGCTGCATACCACGGCCAATGCGGCGGCGGCCTATTCGCCGGGGACGCGGGCGGATGGGAGTAGTTTTTATTGATTGTTTTTACCACGGAGACACGGAGTGCACGGAGTATTTTGCTTTGCGTAAGAGCACTCGTCCTACGGCTTAGCGACTGCCCATTACATACAAGTTCTTATTTTTGATAAATAAAGCCTCTGAGTGTCAACCCCACCCCCAGCCCCTCCCCAAGGGGGCGGGGAGCCGTAGCGTCGACCGCATTTTATTACCCCAAGTTCAACGGTGATCGTGTAATCTACGGTGTACGTCGCGCCTCCCCTCCCCCTTGGGGAGGGGCCCGAAGTGGGGTTGACACTGGAAGGCCGAAAATTTAAACTCAACGGATTTGTGTATACAGGACAGGCTCAAAGCCGTAAGACGAGCAATGCTCCTCCGTGTCTCCGTGGTAAAAATTTAGAAGGCGGCTTGTATGTATGTGAGGACATTTTGAGAAAACGCTTTCCCTTTCGTCAGATATGCCACCGCAGTGCTAACTCCCATTGACTTTTGGGCTACTTTGATGCTTGATCCAGATTATAAATTTTTGACAAAATCAATCCACATGAACATCCAGCGTTTGCTCCTCTTTATTTTACTGGCTAACTTTTTTCATGCCTGCAGCAAAGAAAAAAATGACGCAGGAGCAATCTCTCTGCTCAGTATCACCGCCAACAGTGTAAACCTGGTGAACGGCACCATCAACGTACCTTCGGATGTGACGATTGAGCTGACTTTTTCCGCAGCGTTGGATATCCCGAAGTTTGAGGCGGCCTTTTCCTTGACGGCTGCTTCCGGCGCCATTAGCCCGGATTTCAGCTATGCCAATGCCACATCCAAAGCACTGGTTGCGCTCAGCCAGCTGATGCCAGACACGGAGTACACCCTGAAAATGAACCGGACGGCTATTGGCTTGAACGGCGAGGTGCTGGATCAAAATATTTCGATCAACTTCACGACGGCCGGCGGCGGCATTATCACCGAAATGGCGCCCTGCATTTCGGCCACCAATGCCTGCCTCGAAACGGCCGTGCTGACCAATGGCGCGGGAACGGCTTTCAATTTCGATTTTTACAGCAGCTACCCGATTTTTTTGGATAATGCCCGCTGGGAAAAACTGAAAAATGTAGTGATCGTGACCCACGGCCAAAACCGGGATGCCGATAATTATTACGCCTACCTGATGACCACGCTGCGCAATGAAAACCTCGACGGCAGCACCATCCTGATCGCGCCGTTTTTCAAAAATACTGCCGACGCCCAGGCAGGCGACTTGTACTGGAGCGACAACGGCTGGCGCGAAGGGCAAAACGCCAACACCGCCGCTGCCGGCATAAGCGCGTTTGCCGTGATCGATGCGATACTGGCCCGGCTGGCCGACAAAGACCATTTTCCCGTGCTGAAAAACGTGGTGGTGACGGGGCATTCTTCCGGCGCGTTGTTTACCCATGCCTATGCCGCGGCCAACAAATCGGAGCCGCTTTACCCCGATCTTGATTTTACCTACATCGTGGCCAACAGCCAGTATTTTTACTACCCCGACGATGTGCGGTATGATGAAAACAGCGGGCAGTTTGTCACGCCTGCGGGCTGTACCGCTTTTAATCACTGGCCGTTGGGTTTTGTGAATCCGCCGCCTTACCTCGCCGGCGTCACGGAAGCCACCGTCGATCAGCAGATCGTCGGCCGCCGCGTTACCTACCTGCTCGGTACGACCGACACGGCTACCGGTGGCACGCTGAACACTGCAGACTGTGAAGCCGTGCTGCTCGGCGCCAACCGCTTCAAGCGGGGCGAGCATATTTTTTCCCTGATGGAAACCAACTATCCGGGGGTGCACAACAGCCAAAAACTGGAGGTGTCCGGGGTGGGGCATGATGCGCAGGGCATGTACCAGTCGGCGGTGTTTCGGGGGCTGTTGGGGGGATTGTTAAACTAACATGAGTCATCCCGAATTTTTAAAATGACTTCGGAGAAGTCAAATATTTGTAGATCAGAGATTTAAGGGCGCTCGACGACCTCGGTACCGGCGTGCAAAGGCAAGTTATATTTAGGATTCCCGCTTTCGAGCAGGCAGGTTCATTGCTGCACTCGGAATGACAAGACCACCTTATAAGAATCCGGGGGGCGAAAGATTTGGAAACAGGGAACATTGCCGCGCCCCCCAGTTTTGGCCTCAGCCTATCCCACTATGGTTGGGCTAAAAGAAAGGGGCGACGAAATGTTGCTTTACCGGGTTTTACCGCCCCTCCCTGTTTTATTAATACGCATTGTCATTCCGAGCGTAGCGAGGAACCTGTACAAGCGCAAGGGAGAAATGCTAAAAGCCAAATGGTTACCACAAATATTACCAATCATTGCACGCCGGTAGAGAGGTCGCATGTGCAGGGGTTAGTACCTGGATATTCGACCTCTCTACCGGCGTGCAAAGGCAAGTTATATTTAGGATTCCCCTTTTCGAGCGGGCAGGTTCCTCGCTGCGCTCGGAATGACAAGGCTCATTGCGTAAAACATGGAGGGGCGGTAAATCCTGGTAAGGCAACATTGCGGCGCCCTCCCCTTTGGCCCAACTGCTGCGGGTGCTCCTGAGGCCAAAATTGGGGGCGCCGTAATGTTCCGTTATTCCAAATCTTTCGCCCCCCAATTCTTAAAACGAGGTTTTGTCATTCCGAGCGCAGCGAGGAACCTGTACAAGCGAAAAGAGCGAGGTTGCTGTTAATTATAACTAATCATTGCACGCCGGTACCGAGGTCGGGCAACGGGTAACCGGAGCATTTCTACAAATATTTGACCTCTCCGAGGTCTTTTTTATGGAAAAATTCGGGATAACTCACGTTGAACCAGGAGTGTTTTATTCAAAATTCAATTTAATAAACCGGGTCTCAAAATGCTCGATCAATACCGGTGCAGTCAATTGTTCCAGTTCTTCTTCCAGCACATTGACTTCCCGGGCAGAGCGGGCGCCGGTTTCTTCCAACAGCCGTCGGATATCCAGCACAGCATGGTCGCCTTCCACTTCGCGCAACTGCAAGACAATGCCCGTTCCATCGGCGGAGGGCCGGGTGTTTACCAATAACAAATTAGAGACATCGATATTCAGCAGGGTGCGCGAAACCAATTTTGTCGTCGTGGCTTCTTTGCGCGGCAGGATAATTCTTGATTTCAAGGGCACGCCTTCGTTCCAACCGAATTTTGTGGCAAACATGTCGGAGTTATCCGCGTCGGAGGTGATGCTGTAATGCCACTGCAATTCGCCCTCCTGGCTTGCTTTGAAATTGGTCACCCAGTAGTTATTCAGCACCCAGGAATACATGTGGTTGGTTTTGGGTTGGAGGCGGTAGTAATACCTGCCGGTATTTATGTCGCCAAATTGAACCAGCGGAATTTCAGGGCTTGCAAAAACGATCTGCGCGTCGTCTCCTTTTACCGCGGCAAAATGCTGAATGGTATTCCAGTCGGATGCGCTGCCTTCCAGTTGGTTGATCCCCGGGTACACAATACCTCCCTGCACGTCAAAAGCCAGTTTTCCGCCGTTGAGTTTAAACGGGAAAGCCACGTACAGCCCTTCGGGGGTGGTTACCGGGAGTTTGAACAGCTGGTATAAAAATTCAATCTTTTTATGGAAGTGGTACAGCCTGATCTCTATGGTCACACCGCGGGCATCGGCACAATCCGGCAGCGCTCCGTTTAGAAAGATGCTGTTATAAATGGCGCCATTTTCTCTTTTGGTTATTTTGATATCACGCAATAGTGTCCGGGTCAGCGTAAGCGGCTTGTACACCGTATCGCGGTTTGTATTGGTGAGGCGCTCCATTTCATGCCGGTTGGCGAGTTCTTCGTAAATCAGCTGGCCCAGGGAAAGCGTATCGTTGGGGTCGATCAGATCTAGTTGCAGCGCTTTGTCAAAAATTCGGGTTGCGATGCCCTTGTTTTCATCAATGTTTATCCGGTAGAAATTATTCTCAAATACCTGACTTTCTACCGGTGGGATTGGGCGGCTTTTCTGCCCTGTAATGACTTGCAGCGTTTTATAGCCCATAGGCGGAACATCTTCCACCCACAAGCCGAAATAGGCGCCTTCTGCCCGTTGGGCAAACCGCTGGCAGGGCACTTCGCGGCCTTCGGCATCCGTGATGGTAAAATCGGCGCCTTCGTTTGCAATGGCATTTTGAAGGAATACATGTACCATGCCCGAGCGTTTCCAGTTGAGTGTATTAAAAACGGCAATAACGGGCAGGTCCGATTTAGTTAACCCGGGCTCCAAAAAGGCCAGTACTTTTTCCTCCAGCGCGTTCGATTTTTTTGCCGCTTCCCAGGCGTAGGCTGCTTTCATGCCCCATTGATTGATGGTATTTTGGCTTAAGGGGTCTGTGACGCTTTCCGCAGCGCCGTGGGTGTGCTCATCATAAAACAACAGATTTTCATAGACCTGTTCAATTTCCGGTTGAATATCCGCCGGCATGGCAAGGCCCAGGATTTTCCCCATCGACGCCAGGGCGGTTATCGCGTTTAGGTTCATTTGCGCTTTTCGGACTTCTTTGGTTTCGTTGGCGGCAGAGCCAACGCCGTCGGTCCACCAATC
This sequence comes from Lewinellaceae bacterium, assembly GCA_016716135.1. Classification (GTDB taxonomy): domain Bacteria; phylum Bacteroidota; class Bacteroidia; order Chitinophagales; family Saprospiraceae; genus M3007. The sequence goes on from JADJWX010000012.1 coordinate 76,412, forward strand.
GGGCCAGGCGACTTCCTGCACGGGGAGTTCGCCGGCATGTTGTTCCGCCAGGTAATCCATAAAATCCCGGGCCAGCGCACTTCGCAATTTTGGCCACTCATATTTTTCATTCCAATCTTTGATGATGTTGCAAACGGCTGTGGAAGGCGGCGAGTTATCGGTGACATACCCCGAAAACTGCAACGACACTTTGTCGTAGGGATACCCTTTTTCTTCCAAACCGGTCAGGTAATAGGACAGGTTGTTGCGCAAAACATCCTGCTGCCCGGAGGTAATACCGATCGCATTGCCATGTTGATAATGTTCGCTCCGATAGGCCAGCAGGCGGTTTCCGGCCGGCGACTGCCACCAAAAAGAAGTGGGTTTGTCAAACGGCCGGCGCGCCCGGTGCGCATGGATGCCCATGGTGAGGTATTTCAGGTCGGTGCGCCGGGCATAGTCTACCATAGCCCAGCCAATGCCGTTTACATCGTTTTGCATGGCTGTGGTCACAGTGATGCCCGCGTTTTTAAGTAGCCGGAGTGTTTTGGTTTGATCGGCCAGGGCTGCTTCATCGATGATCTCGGAGAAGTTCAGGAACATGCCTGTTGCCTCCAACCGGTTCTCTTTTATGCGTTTTAGCAGCCGGTTGATCTGTTCTTTTGGGCGGCTTTTCAGGTATTCCTTCACCGACCAGGAAGTCTCACAGGTCCAGCGGAATTTGGCATCATCCGGATAATCATCCGTTTGATCGCAAAAATCGAGGGCCATATCGATGTAGCGGAGGTGCTCCGGCAGTATTTCCGTTTGCGGCCGGGTGTAGCCGATATCGGTATGGGTGTGTTGGACCAGAAAGATTTCCCATTCGCGTACCGGGCGGAGCGTAAACGCTTTTTGCACCGGTTTTTTTCCGGCTATTTTTATGTCGGCAGTAAAGGTTGTTTCGGTATCCACTTTCGGCAAATACACTTCCACTTTATTGAACCCTGCTTTTAGAATTGTTTCCGTTTTGAGGTCGCCAATCACGACAGTTGCCGGGGCGTCGTCGCCGATATGGATAAAATCTGCGCTCAGGGAATGGAATAGTTTTCCGGCCTTTTTTGCGACAACTTTATTTTGATAGAGCGTTATTTTCTCTTCAATACTGGTTTTAAACGTCATAAACCAGGCGGCATTTTCAATCGTCGTTGTGGCTACTTTTATATGCGCCGCCGCTCCCGGTTCAAGTGCTTCCGTGGGGATTTTCATTATGGCAAACCCCATTTGGTCATTGTATTTATCGAGCATGGTGACGTTCAAAATCAATTCTGCGCCATCGGGGCCCTGGAATTTCCGGACTCCCAGATCGGAGGTTTTGGAACTACTGAACGAAAACCATTCCCTGCCATTGATGCTCAACTGGAAGTCGACCGGGCTGGAGGTGACATCCATGCCGAACAGCCAGATAAACGTGCTGTATTTGTCCCGGTAATTTGCGGGCACTACGGCTGTTTCCCATTCGATTGGCACATAATCGGCTTGCCCGCGCAGCAGCAGTGCGGCCGTTACATCGGGAAGCGGGGAGTGGTAGCCAAACCGTTGTCCGTTGATTTCTTCGGCATAGCCTTGAAAATAATCTTGTTGGGTTTGCTGCCCGTAAGCGATGCCGGATACCAGCAAAAAAAATAGTGGCAGCGCTTGTCTTTTTAGTGTGCCCAATAAAATTGCCATAGATGGTCAGCGTAGGTGGAAACTAAACTTGGAGTAGCAAATATGAGTTTTAACTGACTTTGGAGAGGTCAAATATTTGTGGATCATGGATTTAATGAAATGCGGCGACCTCGGTACCGGCGTGCAACGGCAAGTTATATTTAGGATTCCCGCTTTCGAGCAGACAGGTTCCTCGCTGCACTCGGAATGACAAGACCACCTTATAAGATTCCGGGGGGCGAAAGATTTGGAAAAAGGGAACATTACCTCGCCCCCCAGTTTTGGCCTCAGCCTATCCCACTATGGTTGGGCTAAAAGAAAGGGGCGACGAAATGTTGCTTTACCGGGTTTTACCGCCCCTCCCTGTTTTATTTAATACGCATTGTCATTCCGAGCGCAGCGAGGGACCTGCACAAGCGCAAGGGAGAAATGCTAAAAGCCAAATGCTTACCACAAATATTACCAATCATTGCACGCCGGTACCGAGGTCGATTAACGTGATGCTGATATATTTCTACAAATATTTGACCTCTCTACCGGCGTGCATTGATTAGTTATAAATATTCATGCTGTTCAATGGGGGAAAGTTTGCTCCAATCAACCATTTGACTTGTCATGTCGTAACGAAGTGAAGACACCAACAAAAGTATAATTTGCGAGATGTACCTAAAAAAAGCGCTCGTAACGTTTCTCGGTACTTTTCGGAGTATGGAACTTTTGCAGATGTCTCCGCTTCGCTACGACATGACAAGCGTTTTGGGTTGATATCGATTAGTGGAATCCCTGATTCGTATAACTTCAACATAACCAACCAACGCACGCCGGTACCGAGGTCAGTTATACGCAAAACTTTGGGACAACTCCTTTTAAGTCGCGGCAAAAGCCTGCACCGGTTTATTCCTTCATCAGCGCCCAGGCAAACCACAATACCCGCGCCTTTCTATGGAAATCGCCGGTGCTGGTGGAGCGCCCGAGGTAATAAGCAGCCTGACCCTGACTTTGGTCTGTGCCCACGCAAACTTGACTGATTTTGCCATCTTCAGCAATATAACCGGCCAGCGCCATTCCCTGTGTGAGAAAGGCGGGGGCGGTACAGTTCCAGGGGTAAAATGCCGTATACGTTGGCATCTACGTGGTTGGCGGTATTTTCAATGGAGTCGGTGATGACCCGCATGTACCGCCGGGCTAATTGCACGATAGCCGCGCTGTCGTTCGACAACGCGGCTATGCGGGCAACGTCAAAAGCGACGCAAACTTCGGAATAGTGACAGGATGATGCCTGTGTGTGGTTTCTTAACCGGCGCTTATTGGCCTCTGCCCAAAAACCAACCAACAACACCGGCTGTACCGGCAGAGAGGAGCGTTCCGACCCCAACATCGGCAAGTGTTCCCGTCATGTTGGACAAATGTGTCGATCCAAGTTGGATCATAGCATGGGCCAGGGAAACTAAAAAGCCGATCACAGCGCCTGCTTTCGCCCCGGTAACGAAGGTGCTGATATTCGCCCAGCGCCCGAAAATAACGGCAAACAACAAACCATAGGCAAGGTGCCCAATGATCATCGGTCCCCACTGCATCTCATCATCACCGCGTATTACGCCCGTTGCCGAACCCATGTTCGACACAAAAAAATCGCTGAGGATCATACCATAAAACAAAAAACCAAGGATGAAAGCCACAACGCCGCCGATGAGTCCGGCGAGTAAAATTTTGTTGGTAGTCATTTTGAATGATGTTTGTGAAAGAATCGTTTGTTTCGTCTGTTTTGGTAAATGTAGATTTTACATCCGATTTAACACAATTATTCCAACGTAATCCCTTTTTTGCCGGGGCGCCCGGTTTGCTGTTTTTCACAAAAAGCAAACCGGGGAATACCCCGATCCAGTGTGCAACCCTGAAAACCCTGCGCACGCCAAATCTCTTTGTCCCGAAGCCGGGGCGGCTGATCATTTCCTGAGTATCCGGCAAGCTTGGCTTTTCAAAAGACCTTACCGCTGTACGACCAGTTTGCCTGCCAGTAGCCCCTTCACACCGGCAATTTTCACCACATATACTCCATTTGATAACCTTAATTCAGTTACTGGAATCGGGCTCGATAGTTCGGGCACGGATTGCCGGTAACAGACCTGCCCTGCCAGGTTTGCGATCTCAAGTGTGCCCGGGCCGTATAGCCGGCTGCCAGCTGTATAAACTGTAAAGCCGGATGGCGCCGGATTAGGCACGATGCGCAGGCTATTGCGGACTTGCTGCTGATCGCCGGGTTGATCGGTCGAAACCGCAATGGTGATGAGGCCCGATTTGACGGTGTTGGTGATGATTGGCTCGTTAAAATCGAAATAGATCGCGGCTCTATTTTGAACAAAGTAGTTAGACCGGTAGGCCTTGTTTCGCTGAATGGCAAAGGAGACAAACCCGTGACTCCCGGCTTCGTCCGACAGGCTGTCGGGCAGATCGATGGGCTCGAACAGGATTTCCAACAGGCGGCCCGGCAACAACCTGAAGTCCGAAACCGGGTGGCTGGAAGCGACCAAACGCAGGGTCGTGAGTTGAAGCGCTGTGTCGAGTTGGTCGGTGATGCGTACCCGACTGGCCGATGCGGTGCCGGTGTTCTGAAAGCGGATCGTGTAGTGCAGTTCCTTCCCGGCGACAACTTCGGCAGCAGTGAGGCCCAGGGGCGGGTCTACCAGTTTGTCGTTGGGATCGAAGGAGCCGACCACGGTGTCGCAAAGCACCAGATGGTTGTTCCAAGGGGTGGCGTCCGGTGCGTCGGGTTCGACGTGGGCATAATTTTTTACCAGGCTGCCCAGCGGCACCGTGGGTTCAATGTAGCCGGTCACGCTAATCCCCCGTTTTTCAAATAAAAGAAGTTGCGTGAACTCCCAGATCAGGCTGTCGCCGCCGATGATCGCTGAAGGCGCCGGGTCGGCTGCGATAAATTGAAAATTGGGATCGAGTTTGAGTGAAATAGCGCCATCGGCCGGGAGGGTTCCGTCGTTGGCGATTTGCAAGTGGGTATTCAAATTAAAGCCTGGCCGCGGGCGCCCGGCAAAGTTGCCCGCGATGGATACATCCAGAATGTCGGCGCTGAAGTGCACGCCGAAATTGCGGTCGGTGCCGCTGCCGCTCACCAAGTGGTACGGCGGGTTGATCAGATCGACATATGGGGAGTTGACTTTTACCCGCAAGGTGTCGGTACTGCCAGGTGTACTGCCGATGGCATAGCTGCCGTCGTCCTTGGTTGTGGTCATCCAGAATGGGTGCCAGGCAGTGGGTTCATGTACCTGCACCTGCACCCCAGGCAGGGGTGTTTCGCCGGGGTTGAAAAGCCCGTCGTTGTTGTCGTCTTTGAAAACGAAGCCCGAGGAGAGCGCGCCGTATTGCTCCGGCAAGCCGGTTTTAACCACACCGCCGCCAAAACTGCCCCGATAAAAAGTGGTATCCACCAGGGCTAAATAGTCGTAGGGAAGGTATTGTACGGGAAGCCAGGTCTGGCAGGCGTCAATGGAGACAAACAAGCCGATTTCCGTATCATAGTAGTAATACCGTCCGTCTTTTTGCCAGATGTTGCCCCGGTAAAGTTCGTCGTGTGACAAAAGAATATCGATATCCGGTAATCCGTCGTTGGCGTAGATCCACTGGCTACCATCGGTCGAATAATACAACAAACGCTGGTTTCCCGACTTGGCGCCTTCCAGAAACAGGCGTTCTTCAGTTGCGGCAATTTTATAGGGGAATAGTCCGGCCGGGAAAGACTCCAATTCCCAACTCGCACCCAGGTTGCTGCTTGAAAACAAGCCTGCCCCGATGTCCCGTATACCGTAGTGTTTTCCCTTGAAAAATACAACCTGGCTGGGAGCATAACCGGCGCTGGTCCAGGTTTCCCCCAAATCCGTTGACCGAAGGTCGGACGAAAAATCGCCTTTGACTATCAGCACCTCGTCGAGCCAGATCAGTTTTTTAACCGAACCCCAGCCGCCCATCGATTGGTAGGGCAAAATCGTGTCCCAGGAAAAACCGTCGTCGGTGGACAGGTAAAACCGGTCGGAATACAACTCCAGCGCTGCAATAGCACCGGATGGGCTGGAAACTACTTGGTTATAGTAGTGCTTGGGCATAGGCAAGGAACTGGTATTATTCCAGGTTTTAGCATCCAAGTCATAGGCAAATACCCCGTTCCCGCAAACGGCCCAAAGCTCGGTATCGTTGGCATCGAGGAAATATACAGCGGCGGAATACAGGCCTTCATTGGCTGGTAGGAGTAGGTTAGTTGTTTCGTCCAGCCGGAATACGCCCTGGTTGTAGGAGGCGCTGAGCAGGCGGCCGCCGGCTTTCCCGAGGTCGAGCATGTTGTAGTCATTGGGTATAGGCACACTTTTCCAGGTGTAGCCGAAATCCTCGGTGTACATCAGTCCGGTACTACCGGCATCCTTGTAAATGCGGTCGCCGAGTTGGACGAAGGCGCCGGAACTGTTGTTGAATTGAATAGGTGTTTTTTTCCAGGTTGCGCCGCCGTCGTTGGAGCCCCAGAGGTTGTTCTCCGTAGCGAACAACAAGTGCGGGCCGGTGGCAAACATGTCGTTGGCATATTCCTGGGCGCCGAAATCGGGTGATACCAGCTCCCAGTCTACGCCATTTGCCGCCAGGCGCCAGAATTTGTTATACCATGCCACGTACAATTTATCGTCGAAGGCCCAAACATCGTAGGCGTACTGGCCGGGCGGGGCAATGCTTTCCCAAGTCTGACCGTCATCGGTACTGCGGTGGATGGTATTGCCCACGCCGTCGGGTACGTAGATGCCGTGGGAACAAACTGCCATTTGGGAAAAGCTGCCGCCGTAGAAGGTTGGAGGCAGCGTGCCTTCCGTCCAGCTAAGGCCGTTGTCGTGGCTGACCAGGAAGCGCAAAGGCTCTGCACCGGTATTAAAGCCATAACCTTGCAAGGCGGCAATGGTGGCAGGTGAAGTGGCGATAGGCCAGAGGTTGGCGTAGGGAAGTTGCTCCCAACTCAGGCCATCGGCACTGCGGTAGAGGTTGTATTCATCCGGATAAAAGGCATACTGGTCATTGTAATAGAGGTACCAGGTTGCGCCGCCTTCCGGGCCGTTGGTGTGTTGCCAGTTGATCTGGCAAAAAAGGTTGGAAGACAAGCAGGTAAACAGCAACAGGAATAGGGGTGATTTCATCGTGGAAACGTTTTATGGTGTACAAAAGGGCAAAAAACATGAGTCATTCCGAATTTTTCCATAAAAAAGACCTCGGAGAAGTCAAATATTTGTAGAAATGCTCCGGTTACCCGTTGCCCGACCTCGGAGAGGTCGAATATCCAGGTGCTAACTCCTGCACAAGCGACCTCTCTACCGGCGTGCAACGGCAAGTTATATTTAGGATTCCCCTTTTCGAGCAGACAGGTTCCTCGCTGCACTCGGAATGACAAGACCACCTTATAAGAATCCGGGGGGCGAAAGATTTGGAAAAAGGGAACATTGCCTCGCCCCCCAGTTTTGGCCTCAGCCTATCCCACTATGGTTGGGCTAAAAGAAAGGGGCGACGAAATGTTGCTTTACCGGGTTTTACCGCCCCTCCCTGTTTTATTTAATACGCCTTGTCATTCCGAGCGCAGCGAGGAACCTGCACAAGCGTAAGGGAGAAATGCTAAAAGCCAAATGGTTACCACAAATATTACCAATCATTGCACGCCGGTACCGAGGTCGTCGATCGCCCTTAAATCTCTGATCGACAAATATTTGACTTCTCCGAAGTCATTTTAAAAATTCGGGATTACTCATGTTTAAAGTCGGGTGAAAGGCGAGGTTATACAAAACAAGTTGGGTTGACAACTTCAAAACCAGGCTGTTTCCCGGAGGAAATCAAGTGACGCTCTGGCCTACGCTCCCAACAACCCCAACAACTCCGCTGCCGCCCGCGCAATCACCGTGCCCGGTCCGAACACCGCCGCCACGCCGGCTTTTTTCAAAAAATCATAATCATCGGGCGGGATCACCCCGCCGACCACCACGAGGATGTCCTCGCGGCCCAGCTTTTTCAGCTCGGCAATGGCTTGCGGCGCCAGCGTTTTGTGGCCGGCTGCCAGGGAAGAAATGCCCAGGATGTGCACGTCGTTTTCGGCAGCCTGGCGGGCAGCTTCAGCGGGCGTCTGGAAGAGCGGGCCGATATCTACATCAAAACCCAGATCGGCGAAGGCCGTGGCGATCACCTTGGCGCCGCGGTCGTGGCCGTCCTGCCCGAGTTTGGCCACCAGGATGCGCGGGCGCCGGCCTTCCTGCTCGGCGAAGGTGTCGGACATTGCCCGCGCTTTTTCAAAATCATCATTTTTTTCCATAGCTCCGGCATAAACGCCCGCAACCGTGCGGGTAGTGGCGGTATAGCGCCCGAAGGCTTTTTCCATGGCCAGGGAAATCTCGCCCAGTGTGGCGCGGGCGCGGGCGGCCTGGATGGCCAGTTCCAATAGGTTAACCCCGGCCACATCCTCTCCCCCCGGGGGGAGGGGGGCTTGATTCGGGCTTTCGTTTGATTTTTGGATGTTGGGATGTCTAACAGTTGCTGGGGGCGTATCCCCCTCTTCCCGGGGGGAGAGGATGGGGGTGGGGTTGCGCGCAGCATTTTCCAAATTCACCAACGCCGCCCGTACCGCCGCCTCATCCCGGCCGGCTTTCACCGCCATGATCCCGCGAATCTGCCCCTCCCGCACCGCTGTATTGTCCACCTCCAGGATGTCAAATTTTACGTCATCGCGTACCTGGAACACGTTCACGCCCACAATCTGCTCTTGACCGGAGTCGATACGGGCTTGTTTGCGGGCGGCGGCTTCCTCAATGCGCAGCTTGGGCAGGCCGTCTTCGATGGCTTTGGCCATGCCGCCCAGTTTTTCCACTTCCTCGATGAGTGCCCAGGCTTTTTCCACCAATTGTTGCGTCAGGGTTTCCACAAAATACGAGCCTGCCCAGGGATCAACCGCGCGGCACACATCGCTTTCTTTTTGGATAAACAACTGCGTGTCGCGGGCAATTTTTGCCGAAAAATCGGTGGGCAGGGCAATGGCCTCATCGAAAGAATTGGTGTGCAAACTTTGTGTGCCGCCCAACACGGCCGCCATGCCCTCGATGCAGGTGCGCGCCACGTTGTTGAAGGCGTCCTGCTCGGTGAGCGACCAGCCGCTGGTTTGGCAGTGCGTGCGCAGGGCCAGGCTTTTGCTGTCTTTCGGGTTGAATTGTTTGACCAGTTTGGCCCAGAGCAAACGCCCGGCACGCAGCTTGGCAATTTCCACAAAATGATTCATGCCGATGCCCCAGAAAAAGGAAAGCCGCGGTGCGAAATCGTCGATGTCGAGCCCGGCAGCCAGCCCCGTGCGGATGTACTCCAACCCGTCGGCCAGGGTGTACGCCAGCTCCAGTTCGGCCGGGGCGCCGGCTTCGTGCATGTGGTAGCCGGAAATGGAGATGGAGTTGAATTTCGGCATGTTGCGGGCGCAGTAGGCGAAAATATCGCCGATGATCCGCATAGATGCTGCGGGCGGGTAGATGTAGGTATTGCGCACCATGAACTCCTTGAGAATGTCGTTCTGGATGGTGCCGCTCAGTTGTTCCGGCGCCACGCCCTGTTCCTCGGCGGCTACGATGAAAAAAGCCATGATGGGAATGACGGCGCCGTTCATAGTCATGGACACCGACATCTGGTCGAGCGGAATCTGGTCGAACAGCATTTTCATATCCTCTACCGTATCGATGGCCACGCCGGCTTTGCCCACATCGCCCTCCACGCGCGGGTGGTCGCTGTCGTAACCGCGGTGGGTGGCCAGGTCGAAGGCAACCGAAAGGCCTTTTTGCCCGGCGGCGAGGTTGCGGCGGTAAAAGGCGTTGCTTTCTTCGGCGGTGGAAAAACCGGCATACTGGCGGATCGTCCAGGGCCGGGTGACGTACATGCTGGCGTAGGGGCCGCCGAGGAAAGGCGGGAGGCCGGCAGTGAATTTTAGATTGCGGATTGCGGATTGCGGATTACGGATTGCCGCTTTCGCGTGTTCCGGCCGCAGGTTGAGGTCGAGTTTTATGTTGGAAAAATCCGGAGTGGGCATAAGTATCTTGTGCTTGACTTGATCGGGGTAAATATCGGGATAAGTTTGTATTCGGCTTGGTTAGACAACCCCGGCGCGCGTTTTTTCGTCAAAGAAATAACCGAAAATACATGCAATTATGACCATGAAAACATTTTGGACGTTTTTGTTTTTTAGCGGTATTACCGCTGCTTGTTCTGCCCAAACGGTTGACGGAACACCCCTGATCCACGCGCTCAACGAGCGGATGGCCGCTCAAAAAAACGGCATGTTTACCATCGACGCCCGGTTCAAGTTTGCCGACGGCGAAGACACGATCGCGCACCAGGGGACCTGCTACTTTTTCCGGGAATCCAACCCGGATTCCTTTGCGCAATTTGTTGTGGTTTCCGATGACCGGCCGGTTTTGGCTTTCGATGGCAAAACGTTTTTCAATCCTGGGCCGGGGAAAAATACTGGGTCACCGACGTGGCCAAACCGGAAGGAAGTGCGCCGTATGCTGCGTGGCAACGTGATGAAAAGCAACCTGATTTACCAGCCTTTCCTCCGCGTGGACCGGCCAAATTTTAACAGTGGCTCCTTCGAAAACGTACAATTCAGCACCTTGCAGGAAAACGGCCTGAACATGGTTCGCTTAATCATGCGCGACACCAGCATCGAGGAAGCGCTCGGCGATGTGGAAAACAATAAGATCTATTTCGATGTGCAATACGATATTGCCCTGCCGGACTACTACTTCGTGCGTCGCACCGAATCGGTTTGGTTGTTCGACGGCTGGCAGTACGACCGGAAGCTGTTTTCACCCATTGCTCCATTGCCGGAGGGCGCCAAATTTTCGGATTATTTTGACCCGGAAAAACTGGCGGACCACTACACCTTTGAGCAGCTGGATATGAATGCACCTCTCAAACGGGAAAAGGAGCTGATCAAAACCGGCGACCAACTGCCCGATTTTGCCCTCACCGACCTGCAAGGGAAAACCATTGCCCTGAACGAACTGAACGATGGACTGATCCTGCTCGATTTTTGGTACAAGGGCTGCTTTCCCTGCCAGTTGGCCATGCCTAAAATTGAAAACCTGCACCAGAAATACGCCGCCAAAGGGCTGCACGTTTTCGGGGTAAACCCTTTTGATAAAAACAACGAGCAGATCAAAGACTGGCTGAAAACGCGAAATGTAACCTACAACACCGTTTTTGATCCGGAAAAACAACTGCCCAGCGCCGTCGGCATTCAGGGCTACCCGCTTTTGATCATTGCCGACGTCAAAACGAAGGCTGTTTTGTACGTGCATACCGGTTTTAGCGAGGAAATGGAAGCGGAGTTGGAGCCGGTGATCGTTGAAAATTTGCGGTAGATAAAAAATTGATGCCGGAACTTGATGAATTGACTCCGGATCTCGGTGTTCTTTGTGCCATTGTTGTTAATTTTTAAACGTTTCGCGCCAGAGGCGCGAGTTATGAAAGTAGCCGGTTTTACGTTTATTCGAAACGCCCTGTTGTACGACTACCCCGTGGTGGAAGCCATTACGTCTATCCTGCCGGTATGCGATTATTTCGTGGTAGCGGTGGGTAAATCCGACGACGAAACACTCGACCTGGTGCGCGGGATCGCTGACCCGAAGATTCATATTCTGGAAACAGTTTGGGACGACAGCCTGCGCGAAGGCGGCCGGGTATTGGCAGAGGAAACGAATAAGGCCTTCGACGCCATACCGGCCGAATATGACTGGTGTTTTTATATCCAGGCCGACGAATGTGTGCATGAGAAGGACCTGCCCGCCATCCGGGCCGGCATGGAACGCTGGCTCAACGATCCGGCCACAGACGGGCTGCTGTTCCATTACCGCCATTTTTACGGTTCATACGACTATGTCGGTGTGAGCCGGCGCTGGTACCGGCGGGAGGTGCGCATCATCCGGAACAACAAGCAGATACGCTCGTACCGGGATGCACAGGGGTTTCGCCTTAGCCCAGCCTTTCTTAGCCCAGCCCTTCTTAGCCCAGGCCTTAAGGCCTGGGCTAAGAAGGGCTGGGCTAAGAAAGGGGCTGGGAAGGCCGAAAAATTACACGTCCGTCAACTCGACGCCCATATACACCACTACGGCTGGGTAAAACACCCGGCGGCACAACAACGCAAACAGGTTGTTTTCAACCGGCTGTGGCTCCCCGACGAGAAGGTGCGTGAACTGGTCGGCGACGCCGAAGTGTACAACTACGCAGGCACCGAACCCCTGGAACGTTACGACAGCACGCATCCGGCAGTGATGCTGCCGCGCATCCGGGCGGTCAACTGGAAATTTGAAGGGAACCCTGAAGCGGTGCGTTGGAGTTGGAAAGACCGCTTGTCCCGGACGCTGGAAGCCTATACCGGCTGGCGGCCCGGGGAGTACAAAAACTATGTGTTGCTGGAGTAAACCCGGAACTTTTCAAGGACTTCAGCCGTTACGCTGCTTTCCTTCCACATTAAAATCAAACCTGCTTATGCGCGTAGTTGCTCAATGCCTGTTGGAGCACAATGGCCGGCTTTTGCTCCAGGAATTCTGGCACGAACACGAACATTATTACTTTTTCCGTCCGCCCGGCGGCGGGATCGAACCCGGCGAATACGCCACCGATGCCATGCGCCGGGAAATTCAGGAGGAATTAGCGGCCGAAGTTTCCGACCCGGAACTGGTTCAGGTTTTGGAAAATATTTTTGAATACGGTGGGCAAACCCGGCACGAAATTGTTTTTCTCTTTCGCGCAGTTGTGCTGGACGAGCGGCTGACCCGTGTGCCGGAAATCCGGTTTGTCGATAACACTTTTGAATTCCGGGCGGTATGGAAACCTGTTGCCGAATTGCTCCGGGGCGATGTCGTGCTGTACCCGGCAGGTTTGCGGGAACGGTTGCCGTTGCTGTATCCGGAAGCGGCATCGGTATAGCGGGAGGAAGCAGCTATTTTAGTGCCGCATCCAGTTCGTGCAACACGTTATCTGCCAGTTGCCAGGTTGTCGGCATAGGCACGGCCGGTTCCTGACCGGCAAAAACGACCTGTTCGCAGGTTTGCCAAATTTGGATCAGCGTATCCACCTTAGACCCGGGTACCTGCCGCTCGGCAAGTTTTTCCCGCACGAGTTCTTTTGTGAGCAAAACCGGCTCGATGTCCAGGTGCATGGCTATATGTTCCTGCACTGTTTTGAGCAGCGCATGGTAAAACAGTTTGGGGTCGGCGCCCGGGATAAGCTGCGCAACGGCTTTCATTTTTCCACGCATCGATTTCAGGCTGGGCTTTGGCTGCACCTCCGTTTTTGCAGGCTGCACTTTTCGTGGCCTTCTCCTCCAGAAATAAATCCAGAATAGCAGCAAAACCAAGCCGGTTAATGCGCCCCAGGTGATCGGGTCGCGCAGCAGTACCGAAGTTGTTCTCCAAAGTTTGTCGAGCGTCGATGGCGGCGGCGGCGGAATGCCGGCTATCGAATCGGGGGCTGTGCTTTGTTGTTCGTAAAGCAGGCCTGCCGTCACATGCAGCTGTACCGGGGAAGCGGCGAGCAAGCGACGGTAATTATTACTGTCGGGATCAAAAACGACCAGTTCCGGCATGAAAGAATAATCGCCGGGTTGCCGGGGCAGGATGACGTATTCGAGGGTGCGGGCGTGGACGAATTGTTCGCCGGTTTCGTATTCTTCCTGCTGCTGCACCTTGGGTTCGAAACCTTCCAGGCCGTCGGGGAGTTCGAATACCGGGTTGGCAAATCGCCGGGCGTCGCCATTGCCTTCGATGGTCACGGTAAGCGTGAGGGCATCATCGGTGGTGAGGCTGTCTTTATCGACGGCGACCTGCCAGTCGTACTGCCCGGCTACGCCGGAAAAATTGGCCGGGGCAGGTTCAGGCAGCGGTTTTACCTTGAGTTTGAGGGCCTGCGTTTGAACCAGTTCGGGCCGCGACCCAAACAGCGCGCTCAGGCTGCCTGCCTGTTCAACGCCAAGCCGCACGCGGGCCGGACCGATCCGGAAGTCGCCGGCTTGCTGGGGAAACAACGCCATTTCGTGCAAGATCCGGGTGACGTAGCGGTTGCCCCTGATTTTTTGCTGGCGCGTACGGGTGTCAAAACGCCGGCGTTCCTGGGTAAAAAAACCGTCGAAGGCGGGCAAGTCCAGAATATCGTAATCGGAAATGCCCACCTGGGTGTACAGCACGATTTGGTATACGACCTGTTGGCCCACCCAGGCTGTTTCGCGGTCCAGTTCGGCGCGGATAAACACCCTGGTATCGGCGCCGGGCGGGGGGGCGGTACTGCCTTCCCGGGCTTTCCCTACGCGAACGACCAGTGGTTGGGTGCGGAGTGTGCGGCTGTCGGTTTGCACCGTTGCCGTTCCAATGGTATAGGTGCCGGGGGCGCCGGCTTCCAGTTCGTACGTCCAGGTTTGGTGGCTGTACGATTTCCCGTTGACAAAGCCCGATCCGCGCATTTCGGACGGGCCGGAGGTGACCCGGAAACCGTTAAAATCGGGCGGGATAAATCGTTTGGCAAATGTGTTTTTCAGGGCAAAAGAAACCTCAAAGCGGCTGCCTTCCGGCACTTCTTTCGTCGGCCCTTCCGTTTCGAAAGTGGCAGTTGCCTGTGCAAGTATGGCTTGCTGATGCAAAAATAACCAGCAGATGACCAGGCAGCCTGTTTGTATGAACCCTGTGTTTCGCATCATTTGACGCGCTTTGGTTTGTATTTTGCTTTTTCTAAAAATTGTTGGGCGTTGCGAAGGTTCAACATTTCTTCGAAAGATTCATCCGGGTGGCGTTGGGTATACGCTTTAACAATCTGCCAGCCGATCCAGTTGCCGATTTCGCCGGGTGCCTCCTGAAATACATTGTCGGCCGTGGGGCTGGGCATCACGATTTTCTGGTTTTTGCTGCTCAGTGGCTGGTACAGCACGCCCATATCGAGCAGCCGGGCCCAGGTTTCCTGTTCGTTGACGTAGCATCCTTCCATTTGTGCTTGAGTATAGCCCATTTTCATGCTGTCGGGTACTTGGGGCAAAAGCAGGTCCATGAGGTGGAGGATTTTCCCGTTGTTGATCATGTAATCCAGGATTTGTTCGCCGGGCGGCGGCCCCACAACCCGGCTCGACAGGGCAAGCGCGACCTTGGTGGGCATAAATTCTTTGGAAAACTGGCGGCGCAGGTATTGGGGGAAATAATCGGGATTGTAGCCCGAGAAGTTTTCTCCCAGAAACATATCCAGCCCGATCATGACAAGGCTGTCGTTGACGGCATAGGCATCGCCGATAAACTCGGTAACGGCCGTGACAAAACGCGGCTGGGGGTGCTGTGGCAGGTAATACCGGTAATACTGCAATAATTGCGAAAGGTCGGTTTTTCAGCTTGCTCAGGTCGGGAAATACGGCCTGGCAGGAGTCGTTGAGCCGCCGTACCTGCGGCGCCGTTACAAAACCGGTGACGGCTTCCAGCGGCGTTTCGCTCGGGTTGGTTTGGTCGTGTGCGATTTCAGCGATAAAAAAGGGGAGGAAATCGGGGTAGTCGGCAGCGAGTTGCTGCAGGCCGGATTCGAGTTGCGCAGTGTCCAACGCAAATAAATCCTGTTCAAAACGTTGGATCTGCAGGTTCACCCGGATATGGCTGACATCGGGAGCCGCGGTTGAATCCGTGTTGGTGCAACTGTTTGGGAATAGGGTTAAAATGAAGAAAACGGCACTTATCGGAAGGTAATTTGCATTTCTGCCCATACTCTAAAAAAATTTCTGCGAATTTAGCGCTGAAAAAAACCAGGAGCTGTTCAGACCCTGTTTCTGCTCCCCAGCTATTAACGCACAAAACAACAACACGTTATGAAAAAAATTGCTTTGGCATTTGGCTTTTTATTGGTGTTTCAGGTAATATCCTCGGCACAGGAAGAAATTCGTTTTGGTATTCAGGCGAGCCCGACCTGGTCCTGGATGCGTACGAATGATAAGTTTCTGGAAAGTACCGGGTCAAACTGGGGGTTGAAATTTGGCGTGGTCGGCGAATATTATTTCACCTACAACTATGCCTTTATGGCCGGCCTCGGTTTTGGCTTCAATCACGGCGGTACACTGCTCAACGGGTATCAACAAGGTTCATTCTGGCCAAAAACAGATTTGAGCGATCCCCGGCTGGACACCCTGTCAAAAGATGCCAAGCTTCATTACCGGGTTACTTATGTGGAAGTGCCCTTTGGATTGCGTTTCCGGGGCGGTTCGAATGAAGACTCCCGGATGAAGTTTTACGCCGAAGCGCCCATTTTTACCCTGGGATTTGTGAGCAAAGCCCTGGGCGATATCCGTGGAAACACCCCGATACAATCGGATGATGAAAATATTCGGAAAGACGTCAATGGTTTGTCCCTTTCCTGGGGTGTTGGCGCCGGTATCGAATACGAACTGGCTTCCAACGCCACGGTTGTCGCCGGCTTGTATTTCCAGCAACAATTTACCGACCTGACCGATGATAGCGGCTCCGTATTTGATTCCGGAGCAAATACCTGGAAAAAGGAAGACTCCAAAGGCGCTTTTAACGCGCTTTCGCTGCGGCTGGGGTTCTTTTTTTAAACCTCCCGGTTCTTTCAATTTTTTGCCCTGCCTTTGTCCCGGTGCGCCGGAGCAAAGGCAGGTGCTTTTATGGCTTGATCAATTTGGCGGCAACCAGCCCGGCCTGGAGGAGCAGCGGTTCATGGAGCAGGTATTCGACAAATTTTCCACGGCGTTGAGTATAAACCAGCCCGGCATCGCGCAAAATGCGCAGGTGTTGGGAGGCCACCGACTGTTCGATATCCATTTCGGTGTAGATCGTCTGAACAGATGCCGGCTGATGGGTTTGCAGCAGGGCGATCAGACGCAGGCGGAGGGGATGTGCCAGCGCGCGCATTATTGCCGTGGCAGTGTTGAACTGTTCGGCGTTGAATTGGATGTGCTCGGGTTTAACCATAGGGGGATGGACGGATTAGCGGATGAAAGCAATGGACCCTTTCATCAGCAAATATGCATTTTTCTGCATTGTCACTTTCCGGTACCCCTAAAATAATACTGCATGCAACCAGCGTATCTGGTTTGCATGCAGCAAGGTGTGTAAGTACGATTGAAAAATTCGGATGAAGGAGATCTAATCAAATAGCCAGTTCTTCCACAAGCCGTGAAATCTGGCTGAGTCGTTCGCTGTCCAGGGAATAGTAAATGTACTTGCCCTGCCGGTCGGTTTTTACCACACCGGCTTTGCGCAAAATGGCCAGATGCTGGCTTGCCACACTTTGTTCCAGGCGAAGTTTAATGTAAATATCGGTGACCGTCATTCGCTGGTTTTCTTCCAGCAGATCGATCATACGTTGCCGTAATTTGTGGTTTACGGCACGCAACACAAGCACTGCTTTGCGCAATTCAGTGTAGTCGAGCGGAACGTCTTGTTGGCCCCCTTTCAAGACGACAGGCTCGCTCTTGGATTTTCTCATAGAATTTGTTTTAAAATATCAAAAAACCATATGTCAAGGTATGATTATGTTTCCAAAACTGTGCCAGATCAACATGCCGAAATCCCGTATGGTTTTTTATTTTCAGGTGTAAACACCTTGATTTACAATGCTAAAATAGAACAAAATTTTCTCAATTTGATATTTTTTATCATTTTTTCTCAAAATGCAGGCTTGTTTGGTGTGGTAATGTTCGGGGCTTTCATATAAAAAGGTTCAAAATATGTTATGTTTTGAAAATCATTTTTTTGGAAAAAAAGATCCGCAAGGCCCGCTAAATAGTTTGCCGAGCAATTTTTTACCGGACTAAAAACCATATTCTCAGCGATACCGGCATCTTCCATTTTTTTTGAGCCGTTTCCTGAAATTATGCACACCGTTTCCGGCCGGTAATCCGGAATTGTGTTTCGAAAATTTTGAAACAATTCGTGTTGTAAAATCAGGGGTTGTGCCGGTACCACAAGGCGTAGTTGGGCATCATACACGGCTGTCCAAACTTCCTGCCGGCGGGCATCCAGCATTGGGATCGCCAATACGGGTTGTGGATGGTGAAGCACAGGGTTGGTTTCCTCAAATTCGAGCAGGCTGGCGGCGGCCAGGGCCTGCAGGGTATCCACAGCGATGAGTGGCTTATCGAGGGCGAAACAAATGCCTTTGGCCGTCGATACGCCTACCCGCAGGGCTGTGTACGAGCCGGGGCCCCGACTTACGGCCACGGCATCGAGGTCGGAAAGTTTCAGGCCGGCTTGCCGGCAACAATCGGCAATGAGTAATGTGAGCCGTTCGGCATGGCGGGCCTGGTCGGTATCTTCGGCCAGGGCAATGATGCGGCCTTCGGTTGCAATGGCGGCGCCGCAAACCTCGGAGGCTGTTTCAATCAAGAGAATTTTTGCCATGGTAACGGGCGTAAAGAAACGGGTTTTGTGCGGATTGCCTCCTAGTCCAAAATAATGCATTCCACGCGCCGGTTTTGTTGCCGCCCCGATTCTGTGGAATTTTCAGCCGCCGGGCGGCTTTCGCCAAACGCCTTCCAGTCCAGGCGATGCTCCGGAATTCCTTTTTGACGCAAGTAATCAAAAACTGCACGCGCACGCCGGGCAGACAGGTCCAGATTGTAACTTTCCGTACCAACGTCGTCGGTATGCCCGGCTATGCCGATGCGGATAGCCGGGAATTTTACCATAAACTGGAATAGCTGGTCTACTTCGTCATAAGCTGCCTCGCGCAAATCGGCTTTGCCGGAGTCGAATAACACTGCGGCGCTAAAATTTATCCTTTTTTTAGTCAGCAGTGTTTTTTCCAGGCTTGAAACTGTGTCCGGCGTGTTTTTTAGCTCCGGCTCCTGTTCGACAACGATGTCGTCCAGGCAGAGATAGCCGGCTCGTTTGACCCTGTCTAAAGGGCTGCCTGTTTTATTATTGTGTTCCGAAATAATACTGTCCCGCGCCGGGTTGAGGTTGGTGGGGGTCTGACTGTCGGGGAAAAAGTTGCCGATCAGGAAAAACTGAAAAGCCCGGTCGGGTACAAATGTGGCGGATACTTTCAGCCACGCTCCGTTGGTGCTGATTACGTTGTTAAAATTGATCTGGGGCGCGGTGTTTTTTTCTTGCAAAAAACGGGGAAGCACGACATGGGCCTCCAGGGGTTGTGTTAAAAAATAGACGCCGAGATTCCCGGCTTTTACCGCTTCGATGGGGGTGTTGGGTGCATAAACAGTTTGCATGTGTTCGCGCATGATCGTCGAATCTTCACGTACCCAAATTTCCACCCGGTACCGTACGCCCGGCTGCAAGGGTTGGCGCAATTGTCCCTGAATCACTTCGTGATAATCATAGCGCTGACCAATGTCGGCAGCGGGAAGAAAATGGATCAGCCCGGCACAATAATTCCCACCCCGGCTTTGGGCCAACCAGGAACAACTCGTGTCAATCCGATGCAGGTCAGGCGTAAGTGCGTTCAGCGTCGTCCAGTTTTCTACCGTGGCATTAAATTCGGCCGATGACCGAAAGAACCGGCAGCTCACCGGGGAAGCATTGGGCTGCAGTTGTTCAAACCCGGGGTTGAGGACCAGGTTTTGCCCTTGCAGCAAGTTGGTAAATAAGAGCGGCAGGAAGTAAAAATGTCGGACTACGATGCGTGATGCTGGCATTAGTTTTCCATGGACAGGCTTCCCTGGATAATGCCGCCGCCAACCACATCGTCGCCTTCGTAAAAAACGGCGCTTTGGCCGGGCGCGATACCTTTCACATTGGCATGAAACTGCACATCCACATTGTTGCCGACCGGCAACAGGGTGCTGAGCGTGCCGCCGTCGCGATAGCGCACCTTGGTGACGGCTTCAAGCCCCGTTTCGGGCAGGTTGCCGTATTTCATCAGGTTGACTTTGCCGACGAGCATGCCGTTGCGGATCAGGTCGTCTTCACGGCCCAGGACCACGGTATTGGTTTCCGGCTGGATTTCGGTGACGAACATCGGTTCGCCCAACGCAATGCCGAGGCCTTTGCGTTGGCCGATCGTATAGAACGGGTAACCCTGGTGTTGCCCAAGCACTTTGCCCTGGGCGTCTACAAAGTTGCCACCGGCTACTTTTTCTTCCAGGCCATCTACGTGGCGTTTGAGAAAACCGCGGTAATCGTTGTCGGGCACAAAGCAGATTTCATAGCTCTCGGCTTTTTTGCTCAGCTCGTCCCAGCCGCGCTCGGCGGCCATTTGACGCACTTCGGGCTTGGTGAAATTGCCAAGCGGCATGCGCGTGCGGTGCAGGCACTCCTGGCTCAGGCCCCACAGCACATATGATTGGTCTTTCTGCCGGTCGCGGGCCCGGGTGATGTATTTGCGGCCTTCAAGTTCGTTGATGATGCCGTAGTGCCCGGTGGCGATGAATTCGCAATCGAGCAAATCGGCCCGGCGCAGCAGGCTGTTCCACTTGATGTGCGTATTACAGAGCACACAGGGGTTGGGGGTGCGCCCGGCCATGTATTCGTTCACAAAATCATCGATCACATAGTCGCCGAATTCTTCCCGGATATCCACGATAAAATGATGAAATCCGAGTTTGACGGCAACCTGCCGGGCATCATTGATGCTGTCGAGCGAACAACAACCCGTTTCTTTTTTTGAACCGCCGGAGGTGGCGTAGTCCCAGGTTTTCATGGTGACACCAATAACCTCCCAGCCTTCCTCGTGCAGGAGGACGGCCGTAATTGTGCTATCGATGCCGCCGGACATGGCGACGAGGGCTTTGCCGCGCTTTGACATTTGTTTTGTTTTTTTACTGCGAAGGCACGCAGAACACCGGGTTTTACCAATTCAACTTGGCGAGCCTTCGTGTTCTGCGTGCCTCTGTGGCGCATTATGTTTTTGAAAACAACAACCGGGGAGGTACAGTTCAACAGTTACTTTTCCAGCCCCTGCAAGAAAACGTCGACTTTCCCGTCCATGCCCTTGTTTTCACTTTTAGCCGCTTCGCGGGCTTTTTGTGCCGCATCACGGGCCTTTTCCTGTTCACCCTGGCGTTTGTACACTTCGGCCAGGGTCAGGTAGTATTCGGAAAGCCCGCCATTTTCAGCGGCTGTTTTGGCCCATTTCTCCGCTTGTTTCAGCACCTGGGATTCTTTCGGGAATGCGCGGAGCATTTTGATCACCAGGTCGTGCAGAAGGGCGGCGTTGTTTTTAACTTCTTTTTTCTGGTAATTCTGTACGGTTTTCAGGTATTTTTTGGGGTCGTTGGTGGTGGCGTAAAAATTCATTTCCGCTTCGGCAGCAAACGCCGCGGCGCGCCCGGGAAGCCCGGCTTCCATTTTTGCTTTGGCCTCTTCCAACAGGCGTTCGCTGCGAAACTCCACCGCTTTTTTAACCGTGTTCTGGCAAGCCAGGCTGATGCGCGTTTCCACGGCTTCGTTGCCCTCCAGCGCTGCAATTTTAGCGCGGTGCTCCAGCAGCAGATCAAAAACCCGGCTGTCGGCTTCAATGGCGCCTTCCAGGATAAACCGGAGATTCACGGGTGTCGTGAAGTCGGACTGTGTGCTCAGGTAGTCGTTCGTGATTTTCAGCGAAGGTTTGTTGGCGCGGTTCAGGGCGCGGACATAACCGAGCAGGAATTCCGGATCGCGGTTCCCATCGGCGTATTCTTTTTCAAAATCTTTCGAGCTGTCCGTTTTGCCAGTGGCTTTTTGACCGAAGGCGATCAGCGCGTCGGCGTTCATGGCGCCCACCTGTTTGAGCACCACTTTGCCCTCGGCGTCGAGGATCATCAGGGTGGGATAAGCCCGCACGGGGTATTGGCCGGCAAACGCGCTGTTTTCCGGCTTTTCCATATCAATTTTCAGGTTGATAAAATTGGCATTGAAGTAATCGCCCACTTTGGAGTCGGGAAACACTTGGGCCGCCATGCGTTTACAGGGGCCGCACCAGGCGGCATAAGCATCAACAAAAATCAACTTTTGTTCGGCTTTGGCTTTTTCCTGTGCCTCAGCCCAGGTTCCGTGAAAAAAGTCGATACCCTGGGCCGGCAAAACGGCGGAACAGCACAGGGCAAGCAAGGCGGCGAGCATGTATTTATTCATGAGTGGGACGGTATTTAGTTAAAACGGCTGCAAAAATACGGGAAAATAAACGTTCGGGTGGGCTCCAAAGTTGTCAACAGCGGGTTAATGGTCCATTACCATCTCCAAAACCGCTGGCGTGTTGATTTCCGTGAAACCCGGCACATGAAGCTGGTAAAATTGCAACAGGCCGCGCAACAGCGCCTTGCGCTCGGAGCGGCTGAGCGATATTTCATGGCATTGTGCCAGTGGGCTGTTGAGCAAGTCAAGCAAGGGCATGGCTTGTTCGGGTTGCAGGTACAGCGTATGCGGTGGTGCTTCTGCTAAAAAAACACCCTCCTGCAGGTCGAAAAACACCGGGCCGTTTGCCTCGCCCTGCGGTTGGAATCCCAGAAAGCCCGATAAGTGCAATAAAAAATGCAGATGCTGGTTGGCAATAGGGTGCGGCGTGCTGTCGAGCCAATGCAACTGATCGAGTAAAAAATCGAACAGCTCGGGATTTTCTTCTCCCGCGTGGATGCTTTTTTGACAAATTTCAGCCATAAACAGCGCGATGGCGCCCCGTTTAATATCGAACGGGATTTTTTGAAAAATTTCACTTGCCCGCATTTCTTTTAACCTGTTCAGGTGCCCGTCGGCGTCGCGGAAATAGGCGACCAGGTCGACAACCATCATCGGCTGGAACAAGCTGAACGGCATGCGCGATTTTGCGGTGCGCACGCTTCCCCCGATAAATGACCGGAGCCCCTTGTCTTCGGTGAAAATATCGGCGATTACGCTGGTTTCACCGTATTTGATGCTGCGAAAGATGATGCCGCGGGTGTGGAGCATTTGAAAAAAAGATTTGCGATTTCGGATTTACGAATGACGATTTAGATAATTCTGGATAGGTTTGAATTATCCTACGTAAAATTCAAAACAACCTGCATCGAAATTTGTAAACCGTAAACTATGGCCAACGGGCCATTCTCAGGTAGCAGGTTATTTAAAAATCCGGTCAAATCGCGCAGCCAGCTCAGGTAATACAACGCGGAATTGTTCCGGAAAAATAAAATAATGGTGCATCGCAACCGGTAGGGCCGGCAAATCACTCAAGCCAACGACCGATTCGACATGCTGCCGCGACATCTGGCTGCAGACCTGGAGTTTTTCCCAAATGGCCGGGTCGGCTAGGTCGGGCCAGTCCAATTGTGGGTTCAGGAGCACAAATGCCTTGGCATATTCGTGCATCCCGACATTGTAATATTTGGCGGGTTCGATATAGGCCAGCATGAGTTGTTGGGCCGAAAATAACAGGCAGCCATCCGCTTCGTATAATTCCGAGGCATGCACGAAATCGTACTCCGGCGAGGGGAAAGGGTATGGGTAAACAATAACTTTTTCAAACTTTCCAAACAGAAAATCCGGCCGGTTCAAGGTCAGCGTTACCGCTTGGGTCGCGAGTGCCAACTGCACATCCAGCGGAACGGTTTCGTCGGGCCAGGCCATCGGCGTCCAGTCGGTGGCCATCATAAAAAGCGCGGTGCGGTCGCGAAAACGCTGTTTTTCTGCTTTTTTCAGGCTCTGGTAAAACACCGTGCTGCGCTCCAGCAAGTCCTGCAAACCGGCCGGCAGCGCAGGCGGGCGGCGGCTGTACCACCACCAGTTCAATTGTGGGCTGAACACGTAAATCAAGGTGGCCATCACCACAAACGGAATGATCCAGGGCGCCAGGTAGCTGTCCTTGGTCCAGGTCAGGTATAGGAAAAAAAGCGCACCGCCGATAAATGGGGCTGCAAGGAAGTTGGCAAATTTTTGACGCATAACCGGACAAAAATACGGTACCCGGGAACGATTTCGGCGGCGGATAATTTTTGTCTGTAAAAAATTACGTGGAATGCTTTCAATTTGAAATTGCTCCGTTTACCTTTGCACCCGCTTTTTCAGCAGGCTGGTACCTTAGCTCAGCTGGTAGAGCAACGGACTGAAAATCCGTGTGTCCCCAGTTCGATTCTGGGAGGTACCACTTAAAGTCCCGCAGATGTTTTCTGCGGGGCTTTTTTGTTTTGTTCCGGCCGCTGAAAATCCCGGAAAAAATTGGAATCGCTACTTTCGCCATCGAAACCATTTTCCCGGCCACCCGTTTACTACCTTTCACGCGCCTCACCGCACACCTGAATCAATGTCCGACGATATCGTCATAAGAGTCTTACTCCTGCCGCTGGCCCTGCTTTACGGCATGGTGATCGGTTTGCGCAATCTGCTTTACCGCATCGGGCTTTTGCGCAGCGTGCAGTTTGATCTGCCGGTGATTTCGGTCGGCAACCTCACGGTAGGCGGCGCAGGGAAAAGCCCACATATCGAATACCTCCTGCGTTGGCTCGACCAATACATCAATGTGGCGGTGTTGAGTCGCGGCTATGGCCGCAAAACTGAAGGCTATCGCCCGGTAAGTGTGATCGACTCCGTGGAACAGGCCGGCGACGAACCGGTGCAATTCAAACGCAAATTTCCGGAAGTGCCTATCAGCGTCAGTGAAAGCCGGGCGCTTGGCGTACCCGAACTGGTGCGGCGCAACCCCGACCTGCATTGCGTGCTGCTCGACGATGCCTTCCAGCATCTGGCGGTTACGCCGGGACTCAATATTTTGCTCACAGAATATAACCGGCCGTTTACCCGCGACTGGCTGTTGCCCGCAGGCCGCCTGCGCGAAGGCCGTTTTGAGTATCGCCGGGCGGACATTATTCTGGTTACGAAATGCCCCGATAATCTCACTGCCCGGCAGCGCTTGCATATGGAACAGGAGATTGATCCTTTTCCGCGTCAACGCGTTTTTTTTACAAAATACAGCTACGGGCTGCCGTATGAATTGTTGCGCCCCGATTTAAAACGCAACCTCGATTTGCAAACGGACGTGCTGCTCGTCAGCGCCATCGCCAACACCGACTATTTGTTGCAGTACCTGGCACAAACGGTTAATTCGGTGCAGGCGCTGGAGTACTCCGATCATCATTATTTTACGGAAGCCGATCTGCACACCGTGCGCCGGCGTTTCAATGCCATGCCGGGGCAGCATAACATTATCCTCACCACGGAAAAAGACGCCACCCGGCTCGAATTGCATCGGCAGTTTTTATGGGAAAGCCAGATTCCCATTTTTGTGTTGCCGGCGGTGGTGGAATTTTGCGATAACGACGAAGCGGAATTTCAAGCTGAAGTGAAACGGTTTTTAATGGAATTTAAGGTTTGATCTGTATTTGACCTGCCTCTATTTTTTAAAAAACGCATCCACAGCTTCCCGGACACTGCCATGTTTTAACAGCAGGCCTTGCGCGACATCGTAATCCTGCCCGGTAGCCTGCATGACCATCTTGGTGCCGCGATCGACCAGTTTGGAGTTGCTGAGTTGCATATCCACCATTTTATTGTCCTGAACCCGCCCGAGTTGGATCATTACCGTACTGGAGATCATGTTTAAAACCAGTTTCTGCGCGGTTCCGGCTTTCATACGGGTACTGCCGGTAACAAACTCCGGGCCTGTGACTACCAAAACCGGGAAATCCGATTCGGCAATAACCGGCGCACCGGGATTGCAGGTGATGCAACCCGTGGTAATGCCCCGTTCGCGGCAGGCGCGCAAGCCATGCACGACATAGGGCGTGGTGCCGGAAGCGGCAATCCCGATAACGACATCCTGCCGATCAATTTGGTGCGCCTGCAAATCCTCCCATGCCTGCGTATGACTGTCTTCGGCGCCTTCCACGGCTTTGCGGATCGCGCTGTCGCCACCGGCAATAAGTCCGACCACCCAGCCGGGCGGCGCGCCATAGGTTGGCGGTATTTCGGAGGCATCCAGGATGCCAAGCCGGCCGCTGGTGCCTGCGCCGATGTAAAACAGCCGGCCTCCATCGCGCATTTTCGGCACAATTGCCTGCACCAGCGCTTCGATGTCCGGAAGTGCTTTTTCTACGGCTAACGGCACGGATTGGTCTTCAGTGTTGATGTTCCGCAGGAGTGCATCCACCGGCATTGTTTCGAGGTGGCGGTATTTTGACGGACTTTCAGTGATCTTTTCCATGGGTGTCTGTTTTACGTGGCTGTTTGCAATTCGTTTGATGCCGTTTACGAGGTGTTTAATTTTTTAACAAAATTTCAATTTGTGCTAACAAGTCTTAATACTTTGAGTGCAGCCTGAAGGTGCAACTTTCGGTCAAATTTGGAAAACAACTGTAAAACAACGTTCGCCATGTTTGCTCGAAGGAATTTCACCACGCCAATAATTGCCGTTCTGACACTTAGTTTATTGTTGACGGCTTGCCAAACTGCTCAAAAATTTGTTGAAAGCGGCGACTACGACGGCGCTATCGCCTATTGTGTCAACAAATTACGCGGTAAAAAAAATAAAAAAACCGAGCTGGTTCGCGGCCTCGAACTTGCTTTTTCCAAAGCACAGGCACGCGACCTGAACACGGCTAACCAACTGGCGGCCAACGGCCGGCCTGAAAGTTGGGAGCGGATCAACGCCATCCACCGCCAGATACTCACCCGTCAGAATAAAATTGCCCCCTTGCTGCCGCTGGTTTCCAAGGACGGTTACCGCGCGAATTTTGAGTTTGTAAATATCGGCCAATTGGAAACCGAAAGCCGGGGGAAAGCCGCCGAATACCTGTATTCCCGCGCTGAGGATCTGTTATTGCGGGCCGATAACGGCGATCGTCAGGCTGCCCGCGATGCTTACCAAATGCTCCGCGACCTGGAAACACGCTATTACAAACAGTACAAAAACAAGGACCAACTGTTGCAAGATGCTTTAAATCTTGGCACCACGCATATCCTGTTTGAAATTGAAAACCGGAGCAATAAATACCTGCCGCGCGATTTCAACGACCGGATACTTGCATTGAATGCTGCCGACCTGAACAGCCAATGGCGCGCCTTTCACTTTGCCCCTAATTCCAATTTGCCGGTCGATTACCGGGTGGTGTTCAATATCCGGCAAGTGGATATCAGCCCCGAGCGGGTCAGCGAGCGGCGGTATGTGGACGAAAAAGACATCCAGGACGGCTGGAATTATGTGTTGGACGAACGCGGAAACGTGAAAAAGACACCGCCGGCAACGACATCAAAACACCGCGAATGGTCTGCATCCGCGCCGAGGTTTTGGAGATATTCCAGTCAAAGGCGGCACGCCTGACCGGCACCATTGATATTTACGACGCCGTTCGAAATACCCGAATTGATTCCCGCGACCTGGGCACTGAAATTTTGTTTGAAAACTATGCCTCAACTTTTCAGGGAGACCGCCGGGCGCTCAGCCGCGACTCACGCAACCGTATCGGCAATAGTCCACAGCCTTTTCCGCAAGATGAACACATGCTGATGCAGGCTGCAGATCGGCTCAAGCCAGAAATCAGGGATGAATTGCGGCGCAGCAGGGGCATTCTTTGATCGCGAATCCGACCGTTTTTTCACCACGAGTCCATGGAGAATTAAGCGCCGTAGGCGAGTACTCGTCCTACGACCTCAAGTCGTAGGACGAGTAAAGCGCCCCTCCTCCGTGGTGAAAAAATAGAATCGTTTGCACAGGTGAGAACTTATGAAAACCTCTCTTTCAAGAACCTCAAAGAAAAGCCACAACGCCGGCCTGAATGGAGAATGTATTGATTGGCTCGCGTTTAGGGCCGATCCCTTTTCCGGAGATAGACTGCCGGTAAGCCGGCTCAATGAAAGCCGTGTACCGTTTCCCGGCAATTGGATGTTCGATACGGATGCCGGCATCCAACGATGCATAGAAGTTGTCGTTCAATTTCCCTTTTTCCAAAATGCCGCGTCCCGATTGGCGGAGTTGCGGCGATTGGCTGGGATCGGGCAGGAAATTCGGTGGCAAGGCATCGGGTGCGTAGTAAACTGTGCCGTAATCGTATGTTTTCTGCGTAGCAAAGTTGGCCGTCAGACCGGCGGTTGCATGCGCCGTAGTGTTGCCGAACCGGGCGATCCGGCGCGTCACTTTGACAGGCACAGTAACCATGTCGGTATGCACGTCGGTCAATGTTGACCCGTAGTAACCGCTGGCTATATTGCCGCTGTAAATTTCAACCTCCCGTTTGGGCGTATAGTTTTTCTGCACATACCCCAAACCGGCTTCTACACCCCATTTCTCTTTGCGATAACCTGCGGAAATCGTTCCCCCGTACCCGACACTGTTTCGGCGCATGCCATGGACAAGCACCCGGTTTTGATCTAGGTTTGCCGATGCGGCAAGATAAAACGGTCCGGGGCGGTTGGCCTGTTTGGTTGGCACAATCGGCATTAGCAGTTGGCGCTCCGGCACTGAAAATCCTGCCAGCACATCGGACGGGATCAGATCAACCGAAGCGATCATCGGTTTGGCGCCGACGCCGATAGCGCTCAGCTCCACCAAAATATCGAGTGTGGAATTTGCCTTGCGGTAATCAGTGGAGCCAATAAATGGAATGGCCGGGTTGGATGCGAGCGTGTGGGCGATGGCGGATGCATAAATTGATTGACCACCGGAAAACGATGTGTTGTCGGAGGTCAGGGGAAGGCGAGATTCTGTGCCCGCGCCGCCGGCCTGTGCCACCGGTACATCGGCAGGGAATACCGGCTTTTGGGGGCCTTCGACGGCATTTGGCCCAAAGAATGCAGGGAAATTCCACAAAAAGAGCAGCAAGAGGGTGCACTCGGCCAGTTTGGCAAGGCGCAAGCGCGCGATGCGGCTGGTTTGTACCTGCATTTTTGTAGCGAACAATTGCCAATGTGCCGCCTGGTACGGCACTTCCAAACGCTCAAGTGTGTGGAATACGGCTTTGTCCACGGTATCCACGGCAGCGGGCTGTTCTTCCACCAGGGCTGCATCCATGCGTGTTTGCAGGGCCGTCCAACTGGCCGGTTCATAGGCAGGTTCCAGGTTGTCCAGAACTGCTTTCAGGCTGTAATCAAAAGTCTTATCGTCCATTTTCATCAAACTGCATCCGTCGTACAGTAAAAAATTCTTTTAGTTTGATCCGGGCTTTCACCAGGTTGCTCCGGGAAGTACTTTCGGTGATTTGCAGGGCGTCGGCAATTTCTTTATGTGAAAAACCTTCCACAACGTACAGGTTAAATACGGCGCGGTAGGCAGGGGAAAGTTCGTGCACGGCGGCCAGAATCTCCTGTTCCGTCAGTTGGCTCAGGGCATCTGGGTCATCGTTCGATAATGTGTGCGCTTCCGAAATGTCTTCGGTGCGCCGCCGTATTGTTTTACGGTAATAATCGATGCAGGTGTTTACCATGATCGTCCGGATCCAGGCTGGGAGCGAAGTGCCGGGCTTGAAGCGGGAAATGTTTTGGAATACTTTGATAAAGCCCTCATGGAGCAGGTCGAGCGCTTCGTCCCGGGAGCCGGCATAGCGCAGGCAAATTCCCATCATTTTGCCGTAGTACTGTTGGTACAATTGCTCCTGGGCCCACCGCTCCTGACGCGTCAGGGCGGCTAACAGTGTGTTTTCCGTGTTTTCCAAAGGGAGGGCAAAGTCCATATGTAATAGTCGGTTCAAACGTTGGAGAAAAACGGCATTAGGATGCGCCCGCCTTTGAACGAGCCAAAGAAAAACGAAACGGTGCAGCCATCTGCTGCCTGTACTGGCGTAAAAATTTTCAGGTAGGCTGCCTGTGCCTGAAGATTATTTGCCCCGGGCAGGCTTTTAAGTCTGCTAATCCCCAATTGAAGGCACAAAAAAGCGCATTGAAAATTTTTTAAAACAAAGTGTTGATTTTAAAATACATTTTGTTTTAAATTTGCTGCTGTAAGTGTTTTAACTTTTTTTGATCCATTAATACTGCCGTCATCATGGGAAAAATGAAATGGTACGCCACGATGGAGGACAATTTACAGCAGCCGGTACTTCGCAAAAATACAACACAAAACCGGCAGCGCCGGCAATCTGCACTTGGTCATTGGATTGACAACCAACCCGACCAAATTTCACTGCGCAACCTGATCCGGCATCTGATCTGGCGGCTTCGCCGGCATTGGCTGGCATTCCTGTTTCAGGCCAACAAGTACACCCTGGGTGCGTTTCGCGAACGGGCTGTCTTAAAATTGGGCACGGTAGTCGGGTTGGGCTATTTTTTATTGTTTACTGATCAACGATCCGACTTTTTTTTGCCGGGCCAATTGAGTGAGTCCATGCAATTGGGTCCCGTTGAAACAACCTTGGAAGATACAGACGGACCGACCGCCGGCCGTTCGCTGGATTGGAAAGTAACCGCTGCGCCGACGGTGGGTACTTTTAAAGAACCCGCATTGCCGAAGCTGAAAAATAGCGGCAATGATGCGGCCCCGATTTCCGCCCGGCAAATGAAGGGAGACAAAACGGGCCAGTACATCAGCCGGTTTTCAAAAACTGCCGTACAGGAAATGCACAAATTTGGGATTCCGGCCAGTATCAGTCTGGCACAGGGCCTGGTGGAAAGCCGCTACGGCACCAGCACGCTGGCCGTACGGAACAACAATCATTTCGGAATGAAGTGTTTTTCAAAAAAATGCCGCGACGGGCACTGCTCCAATTTTGACGATGACCACCACAAAGATTTTTTCCGGATTTACAAAACCCCCTGGGACAGTTGGCGCGCGCACAGCCTTATGTTGGCCAACGGGCGCTATGCCCGGCTTAAAAAATTTGGCAAAAATTACCGGAAATGGGCGCAGGGCCTGGAAAATTTGGGGTATGCCACAGACCGGTCTTATGCCGAAAAACTTATCGGGGTGATCGAGCGGTACAATTTGCAGCGGTTTGACCGGATGTAAGGAATGCTTCAGCCCTGCACGTACACCACCCATTTTTCTTCAAACCAGGGATCGTCGTAAAACGAACTGATTGGGAACAACTCCGTGTAGCTGCTTCCATCACCCGGCAGGGCTGCGATTTCCGGTTGGATCTTCCCGCCTTTCAGGGCGATCAGGCCGTTGGGGTAGGCATGAATTTGTTTTTTCTTTAACAGGCGCTGCGACCAGCCCAGTAATTTGTCGAGCGGGGCCACAGCGCGGGATACGACGAAATCGAAGCTGTGGGCCATTTTCAGGTCCTCTGCCCGACAGTGGCGTGCAGTCACATTTTTCAACCCTAACGCCTGCGCTACTTCGCGAACCACGGTAATTTTTTTTCCGGTTCCGTCGATCAACGTAAACTGTACTTCAGGCAACAAAATAGCCAATGGGATGCCCGGAAAGCCGCCGCCTGTACCCAGATCAAGCAGGCGCGCGCCGGGCTTGAACTGAAAGACCTTGGCGATGGCAAGCGAGTGCAAAACGTGCCGGACTTCCAGGTTTTCAATGTCCTGCCGGGAAATCACGTTTACTTTGGCGTTCCATGCCCGGAATTCGGCATCGAGTTGTGCAAATTGCGCGCGTTGACCCGCGTCCAGTTCAGGGAAATAATGTTGAACGGCGTTCATGTTGGAAAGGCTATTGCGACAAATTTTTGAGCATTTGCTCCGCCTGTTGGCGCCGCCCGGGGTCGCGGGTATTTCCCAGCGTGCGTTCTACGGCGCCACGGGCCTTGTCCCGCAACATCGGATTTTCTTTTGCCAGTTGAACAAATGCCAGTGCCTGGTACCAGTACAAATCCTCCCCGTAGCGTCCCAGGTCTTCAATCTTTGCCAAACACCGGATCGCCTCCACCGGGTCTTCCAGTTTTAAGTGAATGATACCCAGGAAATACCAGGCATCAGACTGGCAGATCGAACCCGGCCCAAGTGCAATCAGGAACAACGGGTCGAGCGCCGCTTCGTACTCATTGGCCTGGTAATAGGCATCTGCTTCCCGCAATAACAGCAGGCACTCGTTGGGTTGCGCCCCGGAGGAGTCATTGCCCATTTCGGCGCCATACCGCGTTTCCAGGTCGGCCAACAGGCTGGCCGGAGGGTCAAAATTGTCGGCAAAAACCTCGGCTGCTGTTTTGGGCCGGAAATAAAATTGGAAAATCCCGTAGCCTACAGCAACCAGCAATAAAATCCCGACTGCCCAGCGCCAAATCCGGTTTGATTCAGGCGGTGCGGGCGGCCCTGCTTTCCATTCTTCTTCCAGGGCCTGGCTGCGCTGCCAAATTGCGTACCCTTCACGATCCTGGATTGCCGTTACCGCCCAATCCGGCATTTCCTGCAGGTGTTCCAACTCCGGGAAGAGCAATTTCAGGTAGGTTTCATGGCATCCGCTGTGTTTTTCTGCGTCGGCGTCCGGTTCGGTTGTTTCCGAATGTTCACTTGCCTCCAGAATTATTTTTCGGCAGTCGGGTTCCAGTTGTTGCAGTTTTTGCCAGGCGAGCTGTTTTTTTCGGCTCAGGTCGAGCGCTTCTTTCCCGGGTAGCCCGGCCATAGCTTGTCCGGCTGTTTCCGGTTCGTCGGCTTGTTGTTCATCCACTTCCTCCGGTTGTGTTTTGGCAGCCTCCAGGTGCGCAAGGCTCAGTGCCTTCAAAAACGGAAAAAATGCCATGGTTTCCGGCAGGGTGCCCTGGCGTCCCATGTTTGCAGCATCATTGACGGCGAGTTGAAAGGCAACAGCGGCACTTTCTTCCGTTGCTCCATGCTCAAAGGCTGCCTGAATGACCGGCATCCGAAATTCATCGTAAATGACCGCCAGGGTTGGCCCGGGATTGTCGCGCAGGCCATTCAGGTAAGTCTCGTTTGGAAATTGTCCGGTCGGATGTGTCACACGCTACTGGAAATGAATGGTCAACAAAATAAAAATGTAAAAGTAAAGTTTCCCGTTCGTTAAATGAAAAAGAGCCGGGACATTGCTGCCCCAGCTCTATGAAAACACCTAAAACCCTATTAACTAACCTTATGAAAACTATTCTTAAACCGCGAAGGCGGTATTTTTTTAGCCCACTGCAATTGTTTTGCTGATGGCTTTGGCCTCATCCTTTTTCGGCAGTGCGATCAGCAAAACACCGTTCTCATAAACAGCCGAAACCTGGTCTTGGTTCACCGTTTCGGGCAATTTGAAGGTGCGCTCAAACGATGCAAACCGAAACTCCCGGCGGGTAAACCGCTCGCCGTTTTCTGCGTTTTCCTGCTTGTGCTCCGCACGAAGCGTCAGTTGATCGTTTTCAACATTCAAGGAAAAATCGCCTTTTTCAAATCCGGGCGCAGCCACTTCAATCCGGAATGCAACGTCTGATTCTGCAATATTCACTGCGGGTTGACTTGTCAAAGCGTCGGAGCCAACGAAGTCGGCAATGGAGCGATTGAAAAAGTCATCCAATAAACCGTTGGAAAAGTAATTGGTTGAAGGGATCGGGCGAAATTTTGCTATTTTGGTCATCATTTTACAATTTAAGTTTTACAGATAAGTGTACCCTGCCTATTTCAATTCGCATACCAAGCCGTTTTTAGCGATATTTTGGCAGCAAACGTCAAGTGCGCATGTCAAAATGGCGCTTTTTCGCTTGTGTCAATGTCAAAATGGCATGCATGAATCATTATTACCTTAAAATCTGGCAATTGAGCCATTAAACCATGTTTCAGGCTAACTTATTCGACGGTAAAACCGTCCTCGTCACTGGTGGCGGCAGTGGTATCGGGCTAGAGATCGCCCGCCAGTTTTTGCAATACGGCGCCACAGTCTACATTGCTTCACGCAAGGCCGAACGATTTGAAGAAGCCCTGCAAATCCTGCAACCATTGGGCGCCGTCCATTGCTACCAGGCCGACATCCGGGAGCCGGAGCAGTTGGAAGGTCTGGCTGAATACATTGCCGGCAAGAGCGGCCGGCTTGATATTCTGGTAAATAACGCAGGCGGCCAATTTCCCAGCCTCGCCGAGGACGTAAGCCCAAACGGCTGGAAAGCCGTCGTCAACACCAACCTCAATGGTACCTGGTTTGTGACCCAGACGATGGCCAAACGCTTCTTTTTTGAACAAAAAGCGGGTATCGTGATCAATATTGTGGTGAACAACTACCGCGGCCTGCCCGGTATGGCGCATAGCGGGGCTGCTCGCGCCGGGGTAATGAACCTGACCAAATCGCTGGCCGTGGAATGGGTACAGCGCGGCATCCGGCTCAATTGTATTGCACCGGGCATCATCAAAAGCAGCGGGCTGGAGCAGTACCCGCTCGAGTTAGTGGAGGGCATCGCCGAACACATTCCGATGAAACGCCTCGGCACATCGGCTGAAGTGGCCGCGCTCGCACTGTTTTTGGCAAGCCCCATGGCCGCTTACATGACCGGCGATACCATTTACATGGACGGCGGTATGCGGCTTTGGGGGGATATCTGGCAATTTGGCAAATCCGAGTCATGAAAAATATCTTCCTGAAGCACCGAACAGGGCTGGCTTTCAAAGGCGCTATTTGGGCAATTGCTCTTGCGCTTACCCTGACTACACATGCCCAAACCCCGGCAGACAGCCTGCGCCTGCTCGACAGCCTGCCTGTTCAGGCGGCCTTTGCCACGGCCGATAACCTGGGGAATATCTACGTGATCACGCCGCAAAATGCAGTGGAAAAATATAGTCCCGACGGTACATTCCAGTTCCGGTACACCAACAACCGGCTGGGGGAAGCAGCATGGCTGGATGTCACTAATCCGCTGAAAGTGCTGGTTTGGTATGCCGATTTCCGTACGGTGGTCTTCCTCAACCGGAGCCTGACCGCGCTCGGCGAACTAAACCTGATCCGGGCAGGCTACCCGGAGGTACGCACGGTGGCTGCTGCTGCCGACGGTAATCTTTGGCTGTACGATGAAGTGGCTTTTCAACTAAAAAAAGTGACGCCGGAGGGCCAAACCAAATTTGAAAG
The DNA here is from genome assembly GCA_016716135.1 of Lewinellaceae bacterium. Lineage (GTDB taxonomy): Bacteria > Bacteroidota > Bacteroidia > Chitinophagales > Saprospiraceae > M3007. The sequence continues at coordinate 110,948 of JADJWX010000012.1, forward strand.
TCAGGCGCTGAACCTCCTACAGTCGGAGCGTATTGCGATCAGCTGTATTCGCGATAAAGGCGCGGAGGTGCTGGCTTCGGACGCCGAATTGGGGGTGCTGCGCTTCGATGTGTATGCCCAGTTTCAACAATTGCTGCCTTGGAAAGGCATTGTCCGCTTTGCCGTCCGACGAAATACCCTGGCCTACCTGAGCCCGGATGCCGTCCACATCGAACAATTGCAGGTGTCGGCTTCCCGGAGCCTGCCGTTGCCGGAAGCCGTCCGCCAGGCCGGCAGGATTTCCTGGATCGCCCCCGGGCTATTGCTTGTGCATAACGGGGACCTCCTGGAGTTGTGGCAATGGCAGTAGTGGGGCATCATGGCGCCAGCCGCTCAATCGTCCAGCCAATTTTTTCACGGGTATATCGTATGCGGTCGTGCAAGCGGCTTTCGCGGCCTTGCCAAAACTCCACAACATCCGGACGCACCCGGTAGCCGCCCCAGAACGCCGGCAACGGTAGCACGGCATCGTGTTTGAACGTTGTAGCCAGTTCCTGCACTTTTTCTTCCAGGACAAACCGGCCCTCAATCACGCGGCTTTGCGGGCTGGCCCAGGCGCCGATCTGGCTTTCCCGGGGCCTGCTTTGGAAATAGGCTTTTGATTCTGCGGGTGTAACCCGCTCCACGGAGCCTTCGATGCGTACCTGTCGTTCCAGTTCAAGCCAGCAAAACAGCAAGGCGGCCTGCGGGTTGTTGTCCAGTTCCTGCCCTTTTTGACTTTCATAATTGGTGTAAAAAACAAAGCCCTGGTGGTCAAAACTTTTCAGCAAAACAATGCGCGCACTTGGTTTGCCATCGGGGGTCGCTGTGGCCAGCGTCATGGCATTGGGTTCGGGCAGGGCGCTGTTCATGGCTTCTGAAAACCAGTGGTCAAACTGGGCGATTGGATCAGGGTTTGCCGCTGTTTTTGAAAGAGACTCCTGCGTGTAATTTCGCCGCAAGGCGGCAATGTCGGTTGCTGAATACGTTGCCATATTATGAAAATGCTAGTTCAGGCGAAAGTAAAAGCCACAGGTCGAAATACCCACAGGAACCGGCCCTTTTTCCGGTAATTTGCTTTTTTTAAACCGATTATAAACAGGAGACTTCCGGAAACTCCGGTACCATCAAATTGTATATCCATGAAACAGCTACTACCCGGTTTTGCGATTTTTCTGTTGTGCCAGTTCAGCGTCCTGGCACAAAAAAACACCGAGCCGGATACCACGCTCGAAGCCGTACCCATTCGCGAAATGGTGGTGGCAGCTAATCGAAGCAGCCAAAGCCGCACCGCCGTAGCGCAACAAGTGACCGTGTTGCGCCGGGCCGCTATTCAACAGGCTAATGCGCAAACTACGGCCGACCTGATGTCCAATACCGCCGGAATTTTTGTCCAAAAAAGTCAGCAGGGTGGCGGCAGCCCGGTGCTTCGCGGCTTTGAGGCCAACCGGGTTTTGCTGGTGGTCGACGGTGTCCGTATGAACAACGCCATTTACCGTGGCGGCCATTTGCAGAATATCATTACCCTCGATAATGCCGCCCTCGACCGTGTGGAAGTGCTCTTCGGACCGGCTTCCACCGTGTACGGCAGCGATGCTCTGGGCGGCGCGATTTGTTTTTTCACCAAAAAACCAAAACTGGCGCAGCGCGAAGGCGACCGGTTGTTCAGCGGCTCGGCCTTTGCCCGCTACGGTACCGTTAACCGGGAATTAACTTCGCATGCCGATTTCAGCCTCGGCTGGAAAAAACTGGCCGCGTTTGGCTCGTACACGGTCAGCGATTTCGGCGATTTGCGCATGGGCGCCAACACCGGCTCGCGCGAACCCTTCGGCGAACGGCCCTTTTACGCGGCGCGCCTTAATGGTCGCGATACACTGTTGACCAATGCCGATCCTTTGGTGCAGCGCAAAAGCGGATACCGGCAACAGGATGTCGTGGCTAAAATCCTGTGGCAACCAAACGACCGCATTACCCACACGATGAATGCCCAAATCAGCAACTCCTCCAATGTGCCCCGCTACGATCGCCTGACCGACCCTGAGGGCCAGGGCCTGCGCAATGCCGAATGGTACTACGGGCCGCAAAAACGCCAGCTTGCTGCCTATCACCTGAATGCGGAAGGCGCCGGCTGGTTTGACCGACTAGGGCTCGGGCTGAATGTTCAAAATATTGAGGAGAGCCGGCACCAGCGCCGTTTCGGCCGCCCGGATCTGCAACACCGCATCGAAAAGGTGGCTGTGGCCGGCCTTGAAACAGAAGCGCAAAAAAACTGGACGCACCACAGCCTGCGCGTCGGGCTGGATGGGCAGTTTAACAGTGTGCGCTCCACTGCCCGGGAAGAAAATATTGAAACCAAAGTCATCGCTCCGCTCGATACCCGCTATCCCGACGGTGGCAGCACGATGTACAATCTGGCGGCTTTCGCTACCCACAACTGGCAAGCCAGGGATGACAGCCGTTGGTCGTTCAGTGAAGGTGTCCGGGTGGGTTTTTCGGGGTTGAATGCCAAATTCAGGGATAATGCATTTTTCCCGTTTCCTTTTGACGAAGTGACTCAAAACACGCCTGTTTGGTCGGGCAGCCTGGGGGCAGTTTGGCGTCCTGCGCAAAAATGGCGTCTGGCGCTGAACGCTTCATCCGGTTTCCGGGTGCCCAATGTGGACGACCTGGGCAAGGTATTCGAATCGCAGCCCGGCGCCGTCATCGTACCTAATCCCGACATCAAACCCGAACAAACCTTCAACATTGACCTGAACCTTACGCGCCATATCGCCGGCCGGTTGCACTGGGAAAATGTCGTTTGGGCTACAGCCATGCGCAACGCTATCGTGACCGATTTTTTCCGGTTTAATGGCGAAGACAGCATCGTGTACGACGGCACGCCAAGCCGTGTGTTGGCCAACCAAAACAAAGATCAGGCCCGGCTCTGGGGTTTCAGCAGCAACCTGGAAGCCGATATTTCGGAAAAACTGGCCGCCTACGCTTCGCTTGCCTACACCTATGGCCGGATACTGCGCAACGGTCCCGACCAGCCGCTTGATCATATCCCGCCTTTCCATGGCCGCGCGGGACTGCGCTTTCATAACACCCGGCTGAATACCGAGTGCTTTATGTTGTTTAATGGCAAAAAACCAATCGATCAATATTCGCCTTCCGGCGAAGACAACCAGCGCTACGCGCCGCCGGGCGGTATGCCGGGCTGGTATACCCTGAACTTACGCGCCGGCTACCGGTTCAACTCAACTATGAACCTGCAAGCCGGCGTCGACAACCTGCTCGACCGCCAGTACCGGAATTTTGCTTCCGGGATCAATGCGCCGGGTCGAAATTTTTGGGTAACGCTGCGGGTTTCCTGGGATACCGAACTCTAGTGACTAAGCGTTGCATGCCGCGAATTTTTTAAATCCATGCATTTCAGCCTGGAGGGTCAAAACAAAACAAGCCAAATAGCTACTTTTGCAGCGTTTTGTAACGCGATGCCCCGGCATTCATCGCTCCTCATTCATCATTCATCACTAAGAAAGGCATGTCCGATATCGTTTTTTCCCTTATCCAAAAAGAACTCCACCGCCAGCAGCGCGGGCTTGAATTGATCGCTTCAGAAAACTTTACCAGTCAGGCTGTTATGAAGGCCATGGGTACCTGCCTGACCAATAAATATGCCGAAGGATATCCGGGCAAACGCTACTACGGCGGTTGTGAAGTGGTGGATGAAATTGAGCAACTGGCCATCGACCGGCTCAAAGAACTTTTCGGTGCAGCCTGGGCCAATGTGCAGCCGCACTCCGGCGCACAGGCCAATGCCGCAGTCTTTCTGGCCTGCCTGCAACCCGGCGATAAAATTCTGGGCTTCAACCTGGCCCATGGCGGTCACCTCAGCCACGGGTCTCCGGTCAATTATTCCGGGAAGGTATATCAACCGGCTTTTTACGGCGTGGAAGAAGACACCGGCCGCATCGATATGGACAAGGTGGAAGAAACGGCCCTGCGCGAAATGCCTAAACTGATCATCTGCGGCGCCTCCGCCTATGCCCGCGACTGGGACTATGCCCGCTTCCGCCAGATCGCCGACCGCGTGGGCGCACTGCTGCTGGCCGATATCGCGCACCCGGCCGGACTCATTGCTACCGGCTTGCTGAACAACCCGCTCCCACATTGCCACATCATTACCAGCACGACGCATAAAACCCTGCGCGGACCCCGTGGCGGCATCATTCTTATGGGGCAGGATTTCGACAATCCCTGGGGACGTACCACCCGAAAAGGCGCGCCGATTCAAATGTCAGCCATTCTGAACAGCGGGGTATTCCCGGGCATGCAGGGCGGCCCGCTGGAGCACGTGATTGCTGCCAAGGCCGTAGCTTTCGGAGAAGCCCTGCGACCGGAGTTTAAAACCTATGGCCAGCAGGTGATCAAAAATGCCCAGGCCATGGCCAGAGCCTTCGTCGAGCGTGGCTACGACATCATATCCGGCGGTACCGACAACCACCTCATGCTCATCGATCTGCGCCGCAAAAACGTAACCGGCAGGGCTGCCGAAGATGCCCTTGGCGCTGCGGATATCACTGTGAACAAAAATATGATCCCCTTCGATCCGGAATCGCCGATGGTGACTTCCGGCATGCGCGTCGGGGCAGCGGCAATTACTACCCGCGGACTGCAGGAAGCCGATTGCACGCGGGTCGTGGAATGGATTGATTCGGTGATTTCCCGTCCGGACGATGCCGCCCACCACGCTGAGGTACGCAAGGAGGTGAATGCCTTTATGAAAGGATTTCCGGTGTATGCAGGTTAATTTTCATTGACAATTTCGAGCACGATGATTTCAAAATCAAGGTCATACGATTCGAATTCCTGGGGGTAGTCATACCAGGACTCTATTTTATTCCAAGCCTCGGAATGGTCAAGGGCCGGCACACAGACCCAATAGGGGAGTTCCTCATTTTCGATGGTAAATACCTGCGCGCCCCAGTGGCTGAACTGCCGGCACAATTGCCCTGCCCCATCCGGATTGAGGAAGCGCTTGAGCAAGACGGCGCATTGGGCATTGGGCCTGGGCTCGTAAATATTCCGGTTGGCGGGTTCATTTTCAGGTAAATCATACCCATTGTGCTCCGGCTCCTCAAAAAGCTCGGACCGGTTGAAACTTTTTAATAATGAAGACGGGGGTGCGTGGTTGATCAGCGGTGGCTGTTTGTCGGGTGCCTGATCGATCCGTCGGCCTTGCCTGTCGTTCCGTGCCGGGGTGGTTCTGGCAGGTGTATCCGACAGGTTTGCAGAAATCAGGTAAGCAATAAGCAGGACGCCAAAAAATAGTACGATGACCCCGAGTATGCCCGAACACCCCCAATGTTCATTCCGGTCCCGTACGATAACGACCTGGTTGGGCTTCAAGGCTTGAACCAGAAAAAGCAGGAGCCCGATAAGCAGAATTAATTGTGTAGTTGTCATGGCCTGTCCCTGTGTTTTGTGCACTGAATTCAACCAGAACCGGGAAAAAACCGGCATCTTTGGTTGTCAGGGCAAAGTTGCCGGCAGTAGGAAAGGCTGTAAATACTTGTCACAGGTAGGGGTATCCGGTTTTTTTTAAGGGAATTTTGCACCGTGTTATTCGATTTGCCGAGTATTTGGCAGTTTTCGGAGGGCACATAAACAATGGCTTTTAGCGTAGGCAGATACGCCACATACACTTGCCAGGAAAAAATCATAAAGCCGGATGCCCTCTGTCACGATTTTTGCTGATAAAATGATTTAACTTCGGGCAAGTCAAAAAATCAATTGTTATGCGCAACGACGATATTTTAAAACAAGAGGAAGCGCTGCACACCAATCAAAAACCGATTCCCAACATCAGTGATATTGAACACAATGTGACTGCTCAAAACTATTTGCGGGAGCGGAGTGCTGAATTGGGCGACGATGATGCGCAGCTTTTTGAAGAAATTTATCAGGCTAAACTTGCTTCAGGCACGGCGATGATTCGCCGCCGTGCTATGCGCCGGGAAGCCGCGCGTTCCAGAAAGAAGCCATATTCATCGTATTTGGCTGATTTGGAAGCCGAATTGGAGCACTATGGCATCATGGCAAAGGAAGATACGGCAAAAGCAATGCTTTGGCTGAGCAAAGACCGGAGAAAGACAAACAAGGGCAGGCCATGATGGGTTTTACAGGAATATGCCCATGTCGCGCAGTTTTTTGGCAATAGCCATGTCGCTCAGGTCAGGGAAATCTTCCTTAAACATATTCCGGATATTACGGCGGTGCGTTTCCACGGTAAACGGTGCAATATTGAAGGCTTGGGCAATCGCAGCGCTGTCGGCGCCGCGGGCAAGTTGTTCAAGAATATCCAGTTGTCTCTCCGTATAGGGCAGATTTTTGTAAATAAACGGCGCTGCCCTTGCAATCATTTCCTCTGTTTCACGTACCAGTACAAGCCCGTTTTTCTTGATCATTGGTTTTATGTGGTAATAATCGCCGACATGGCTGCCGGCAATGTCGTAGGTATCGATTGCAGCGAAGGCGTTTTGCCCGTCTTCATGTTGCAAAATGATCGGTTCGCTTACGCGGCGCAGCAAAACGAACTCTTTTCTGCCGGTATAATTTTTATAGGGAATTCGTGTCGGGTAGGTAAGTTCGTACCGGGTTCCGTTTGCAAGGTGTTCGAAGCCTTTGACGATCAGCATTTCCTGAACCGCACGGCCGTAACACCGCACTTGTATGCGGTAAAATTCATTGAAAACGAGATCGTTGAGATCGCGCATGCTGATTTTGCTCAGACCGAGCGACATATCGGCTCTGTGTGAGCAGACAACTTCCCGAGCGCGTACATCGACCAGTACGAAGCATCCGCAGAGCTGATTGAAGTAAAACTCTCTTTCCACAGCTTCCCGGGTCAGGGAGCGGATGCGGCCGTTAAGTTGTTTTTCGAGCTTTTCAGCGAAGGAGTAGTCCTTTTGCATAACATAACAATTGGGTAGTGAGCGCATCGCCCGCAAAACGCCTCTCCTGTTTGCCCGCGACAGCTGATCAAGAATGTCCCAGCTGCCGCAATTCGGATTCTGAAATCTGTCCAATACCAGGCAAGTGCGTTGCGTGCGTTGTGTTTTTTTGGGGGGGCATTTGTTTATCCTGTTTGATTTTTTTGAGGCGCGATTTCAAATCGTTTATATCCGATTCGGATAGTTTGGCTTTTACCAGCATTTCGTCCAGCTTTTCCCTGGTCAGGAACAAACGCGCCTTCGATAACAGGGCGTTCAACAGCCGCCTGGAGAATAAGTGGATCTGTAGCGAACAAATGAGTGCAAGGGTGAAAAGAGCTTTTTTCACGGTGAATAGATTTAAAGTGAAAGGATAAAAGAGACTGGTGCCTGGCACCAAATGAGATGGACGGGAAGGTTTTTTACCGGGGGCGTATGTATACCCGACGAAAAGTGGCTTGCGAAAAACCGCGAAGGTCAAGTCATCCGATGACTAAAGTCTCCAAAAAATCGCAAATCACTTTCCGGCGGCTACACAAATATGTAGTTAAAAAAAACGCAATTAAAATACCCCGGGGCACTTGTGTTCGCTAACAATCGTGCGCATAGTCAATTGTAAATAAAAACAGCCGCACAACCGTCAAAAACGCGATTGCTGTTATGAAAAACAGGGGAGGTGCAGCAGATTTGTTTTAAAAAACAATTGAAGCAATCGCTTAAAATCCGCTTTGTCGGGGGGGGCAGGGCAAACGCATTAAAATCTCGAGCGACCTCGGAAAGGTCGAATATTTGTAGAAAAGGATCGAACAAGACGTGATTCACGACCTCGTAGAGGTCGAATTTGTGTTTACGGTCAAATAATTCGACACTGATTCGACCTCTCCGAGGTCGTGAACCGGGCTCTAATAGCCCGGATGCTACAAATATTTGACCTCTCCGAGGTCAGTTATATTTTAATGCGTCTGCCCTGGGGGGGTCAGGTTGGGGAGTTTCGAAATTCCTCTTTGATAAACTTGACTTCGCGTTTGCGATTCGAGTCGTTCATCCCTTCGAACTTCAGTTTGTCCAGTTGGTGCTGGATCAGTTTTGGGCTGATCATAATGTTTTCCGGGCGCACCACCAGGGCGTACTCATCGGAGGTTTTTTCAAAGAAAAAAGGCCAACGGGCCAAAGCGGCATTTTTTATCCGGTTGCTGGCCTTTCCATAAATCGGGTTGTATTCCCGAATCCGGTCTTCAATGCGCTGATGGTAAACGGCATGCACATCTTTGATTTTTAGACCTGCCCCTTGATATTTTTTCCGAACGGCGAATTTCAGAAAATGGAGATACAGGGCCGAGGTGAAATTCACGCTTACATTTTCAAAATACTCGTCAACGGTGACGCGCACTACCAACTCCTCATTTTTTACGTCATCGAAATACAATTTCATCCGCTTGGGATGCGGAATGACGCCGCGCTCGATCACCCAACCTAAAACAGACGACAAAAACAAAATGATCAGACTCAGGTGTAAACCCAGCCGTAACAGGGAGGGGACGCCCGGATATTGTTCATGCCAGTTGTTCCAGGTTCCGAACAGTTGTGTACTGAAAACCAGCGCAAGGACAATACTGAAAAAATAGGCCAATCCATTCAGTTTCCGGCCTCTGAACGATTTAAAAAAGGTAATACTTATAACCAAAAGCGTGATCACCGAAAATAAAATATCGGGTAATATTCCCCAGGGAGGGTCCTGGAAATCGTTGCGATAGAGGATGATTTGAACCCCGCTTATAAGTCCGCAAAGGATGCCAATGAACCATCCCCAGGCTTTTTTCGAATCAGAAAACGGCAGCCGCCTGGGTGCGAATTCAAAAAAGAACATGGCAAACAGGAAAAGCCCATTGTTCAAGGTCGAAGACAGGCCGGAAACAAAATCAATTTCCGGTTGCTCGAATTGCAGCAACTGGAGAATAGGTGCAAACAACCAGGAAAGGATCGCCAGGGACAAATACAAGTAACCCTGGTCTTGTGCTTTAAATTTTCGTTGTACCTGCAACCAAATCGTGAACAGGCTTACAAAACCAATAAAGCTGATGAAAATGTTTGCAAAGGCGAAATAGATGGGATTCATGATCATTTGATAATTCAAATTCAGGGTTGCAAAGCAGCATTGCCGGCTGTAAGATAACCACTTTTTATATGTATGCCTTCCCGGAGCATGCACGTACCCTGGATAATCTACCCCGGATTTGCAAAAATCAAGTTTACCCGGCCATCAAAATCAGGATGCAAACCACAATCTCCGGCAGGCGGCATTGGAAGTCGAATTCGTCCTACGACTTGAAGTCGTAGGACGAGTAGGTCCTCGCCATGTCCTCCGTGGTGAAAAAAATAATCTAAGGTGCGGATCTCAAGTTTCCACTTTTGAAACTGTCCCCTCAATTTTACGTATTCAACGCCCCACAAACCGACAACACCTGCCCCGATACATACGAGCTCAGGTCCGACGCCAGAAAAACACAGGCGTTGGCCACTTCCTCGCCGCTGCCCAGCCGTTTCATCGGGATAGCGCTGAGGTAACCATCGCGGGTTTTTTCGTCGAGCACGGCGGTCATTTCCGTTTCAATAAAACCCGGCGCCACGGCATTGCAGCGGATTCCGCGCGAGCCGTATTCCTTGGCAATGGATTTGGAAAAGGCAATGATACCCGCCTTCGATGCGGCGTAGTTGGCCTGGCCGGCCTGGCCGAACACCCCTACCACGGAGCTCATATTGATGATGCTGCCGCCCGAACGGATCATGGGTTTCAGGCAGTGTTTGGTCATGTTGAACACCGATTTGAGGTTGGTTTGCATGACCTCGTCCCATTGCTGCTCGGTCATGCGCAGCAGCAGGGTATCGCGGGTGATGCCGGCGTTATTGATCAGGATATCGAGTTTGCCGAAGTCTTTGACAACCTCGCCGACCAACGTTTCCGCCTGGGCGTAGTCGCCGGCGTCGCTTTGGTAGGCGCGCGTTGTCGCCCAGTTCATCGGCGAGTTTGCGGGAGCGCTCAGCTGAGCTTTCCGATACGTAGGTGAAGGCGACCTTTGCGCCCTGTTCGGCAAATTTGCGTACGAGGGCTTCCCCGATGCCACGGGAGCCGCCGGTGATGAGTGCTACTTTTCCGTCGAGCAAGTTCATTTCAAGGAGTGAATGAGGCAATGAGTGAATGAGTGATAAGCAGGCAACGACGCCAAGGCCGTCCGGGCCAAAGGTCGTAAAACCTTGCCTTTTCACGCAATCTTTACACCTTTGCGCCATCTTGTTTAGCAAAACATGCAACCTGACACACCCGCACCTGCCTCCCGCCCCGACGCTTATGCCGCCTTGCGGGTACCGGATTTTCGCCGCTACACTGCCATGCGGCTTTCAACCACACTGGCCATTCAGATCATGTCGGTGTCGGTGGGTTACTACGTGTACGACCTTACCGGCGACCCCTTGATGCTGGGCCTGATCGGCCTGACGGAGGCCTTGCCGGCCATCGCGATCAGCCTGTGGGCAGGGCATTTGGCCGACAAGTACAACCGCCGCAACATCCTCGTTGCCTGCCTGAGCTTGATGGTGCTGTGCACCATGGCGCTGGTGCTTATGGCCTGGCAGGAAGCCGCCTTGCCCAAGGGTTTTTTGCTGGGCGGCATTTTTACCGTGATTTTTCTGACGGGCGTTTCCCGCGGCTTTTTCAGTCCGACCAATTTTGCTTTCCTGCCCCAACTGGTCGACAAAAAAACGCTGCCCAACGCGATCACCTGGAACAGCAGCACCTGGCAGGTGGCCAGCATTACGGGCCTTGGCGTGGGCGGACTGCTGTACGGCTTTGCAGGCGTTACCTGGGCATTTGGAACCATGGCGTTTCTGACGGTGCTGGCGCTTGTTTTTTTACTGCAAATTCAGCCGCGGCCCGCGCCCGAAGTGGACCGCCGGACGCCAGCGCTGACGCGCATCCGCGAGGGGTTGCGTTTTGTGTATAAAAACCAGATCATACTGGCGGCCATCGCACTGGATTTGTTTGCTGTGTTGTTCGGCGGTGCAGTGGCGCTGTTGCCGGTGTATGCCAAGGATATTTTGGAGGTAGGCCCACAGGGGCTGGGCATTTTACGGGCTGCCATGTCGATCGGCGCCATCGGCACGGCGGTCTACCTGGCGCACCGGCCGATGGGCCGCCAGGCCGGGGCGATCATGTTGGGTTGTGTGGCGGGATTTGGGCTGTGCATCATCGGTTTTGGCCTGTCCAAGGTATTTTGGCTGTCGTTTCTGTTGTTGTTTTTGGCCGGTGTGTTCGACGAGGTAAGTGTGTTTGTGCGGGCTTCGCTCATTCAGCATTTGACGCCGGATCATTTGAAAGGCCGGGTGTCTTCGGTCAATTCCATATTTATCACATCATCCAATGAAATCGGCGCATTCGAAAGCGGCCTGACGGCCAAACTCATGGGTACGGTGCCGGCAGTGGTGTTCGGTGGGGTGATGACTATCGTGGTGGTGGGAATTACCTGGTGGAAAGCGCCCAAATTGCGGGAGTTGGACTACGATGCCGTAATGCGCTCGGAGCTTTGAATTACCACGGAGGCGGCTCTGCGTATACTCGTCCTACGGCTCCTACGGTTTCACATAAATAACTGATAATGTGTTATCCGTTCAGATGTCTCGCTGCGCTCGACATGACAGACGATACCTAAAAACCAGATTTTATCAGATTTCTCCCTTCGGTCGAAATTTGATCGCGATCAGGCATTTCCCCGACTAAATTTCGACCGAAGGGAGAAATCTGATAATAAATTCATTTGCAATAGATTTTGTCATGTCGAGCGCAGCGAGACATCTGTACTGGTAGATTATCCGTTTTCTATGTGAAACAGTACAAGCCGTAGGACGAGTGTTTCCATGGTAAAATAGAACTTACTTCGCGTGCTCCTGGTAGGCAGCAGCGTCCATCAGGTTGTTTACATCGGCGGGATTGGCCATTTCAATTTTAATGATCCAGCCCCGGCCGTATGGGTCTTCGTTGATGAGTGCGGGGTTTTCTTCGACTTCCTTGTTAAACTCAAGTACATTTCCTGTCACGGGCATATACAGGTCAGAAGTGGTTTTGACTGCTTCCACAGTGCCGAAAACGCTGTTCGCTTCTACCATGCTGCCAACTGTTTCCACTTCGATGTACACGAGTTCGCCCAGTTCGCTTTGGGCAAAATCAGTGATGCCGATGTAGGCAATGTTACCGCCTTCGACGCGTACCCATTCGTGGTCTTCGGTGTATCTGCAATTGTCCGGAAAGTTCATGTTGCGTTGGATATTTAAATTGGAAATTTTAGAAAGGGCCAAAAATACAAGATTTGCTTCGGCGGCAAATTTTGTGGCGAAAAAATATTGGTCGGTCCCGGCCTACTTGAAATCCACCAGTTCAATTTCAAAAGCCATAACAGCGTCTTTTCGCACCCCCTGAGGCGGGTTGGAGCCGTATGCCAGTCCGGAAGGGATTAGAAACAGGCCTTTTCCGCCTTTTTCCAGCAAGGGGATGCTGATTTGCCAGCCTTCAATGAGGTAGTAAAGTGGCCAGGAGCGGGTTTCGGAGCCCTTGGTTTCGTCAAATACCTGCCCGTCGAGATAGTAGCCTTTGTAACGAACAGTCACCTCGGCATTGATGGTGGGATTGCCACCGTGGCCCGGGGTGTCGATGACGTAAAATATGCCGGATTCATGCTCGGTGGCATCAAGGTTGGTGGCAGCCAGGTAATCCAGAATAATGCCCCGGTCGATCAGAGCCTGGTCATCTTTGTTGCAGCTGCCGAGGATAAGCGCGGCAAAGGCCAAAACGAAAAGTTTTTTCATAAAAAAGTGTTTGTGTTTGGAATGGCTCAAAGGTAAACAGGGTGTTAAATTCTGTTGCTGCCATTGGCCCGGAATGTCAATAATTCCCAAAAGCATTTTCCTGACCCGTATGGCGGCGCTATTTTTGCGGCTGTTTGAACTAAAAAAGCAAAATTGATGCGTCTACTGATCCTGTGTTTTTTCGCTTTTACCCAAAATTTACTGTTTGCAAATGCAACATCGGTTGCCGCCGACAGCACCCTGATCGATGTGTACGTCGAGGGCATGCAGGCCGGTAAAGTGCGGCTGGTCGGCACCTACGGCGATCAGAACTACCTCGCCGATTCCGCTGTCGCCGATGCCAAAGGGCATTTTCTGCTGCGCCGGGAAAAACCGCTGTTGCCGGGGTTTTACTACTTTTTATTGCCGGGCCAAAAGAATTTTTCCATCCTGGTCGATAAGGATCAGCATATGACCCTGCGCACCAAGGTGAACGACATTCCGGGAAGCATGCAGGTGGAAGGCTCGATCAATACGGAGCTGTTGTACCGGAATTTCCGGTTTCAGATTGCCCAGGAACCGGAACTGAACCAGGTTTCGCAGATTATGCGCAGCAACCCGCCCGGTTCGGACGCCTACAACCAGGCCAAAGCCCGCCAAACCCAATTGGTCGCCGAACGCGAAGCGCACCTCCAGGAAATCTATACGGCTTACCCGGATGCTTTTTTTACAAAATTCAAAACCGCCGGCGCTAACCCGGAATGGCCGGACAGGCGCAAACCCAATGGCGACGTGGACACCCTGGGCAATCTCCTGTACTACCGCGCACACTTCTGGGACGGGGTAGATTTTTCGGATACCCGCCTGCTCAGTACGCCTGTTGTTGCCAACAAACTGCGCCGCTACATCACCGAACTGACGCCGCAACGCCCCGATTCGATCATTGCAGTGGCCGACCCGCTTGTGCAGCGCGTGCTGCCGCACAAGGAATATTTCCAGTTTTTTGTCAACTGGATCGGCTTAAATTATGAAAACGGGAAAACGAAAGTGATGGACGGCGAGGCGGTGTACGTGCACATGATCGACAAGTACATCACGCCCGAAAACGCCTTTTGGGATACCCCGGAAAATGTGAACAAACTGCGCGCCAAGGTAGATGAAATGAAAGCCAGCCTGATGGGGCGCAAAGGCCCGGATGTGCGTGCGCAGGATATCAACGGCGAGTACAAAAGCATTTATGAAATGACGGCGCCGTTGATTGTAGTGTTTATGTTCAGCCCCGATTGCGAGCACTGCCAGGAACAGGCGCCGGAAATCCAAAAAATTTATGAACGCTGGAAAGACCGCGGCGTCGATTTTTACGGTATCGCTGTAAACACTACCGACGACGAGTGGCGCAAGTTTATCAAGAAAAACGGCTTTACGTTTACAAACGTATTCGACCCGACCAACCGGGCGATCTACGCCAAATACTACGTCGACATCACGCCGGAGCTGTATTTGCTGAACAAAGACCGGATCATCATCGAGAAGAATCTGGTGGCAGGGCAGTTGGAGACGATGTTTGAGCGGGAGCTGAAGTAACCCGGACGGGTGGCCAGCAATTCGAACCTCCGGTTCGGATTACAATCCCCAGTCGTATTCCTGGTAACGAATTGTTGCGCCAGGGTTCAACTGAACCTTGGCGTACTTGTTTAAAAACGCCCGCAGGTCGCCAAAATCGGCGGCATACCATTCAAAAATTTTACTGATTGAAGCAGCCTCCGCCGACAAGCTGTTGTACTTCGCGTCGTTAATAAACTGCCGGGTGCGTTGTTCCAGCATGCGTTCGAGGTTGGCAGCGGTGTAGGCTTTGTTTAGCAGGGGTGGGCAGGATTTGGCCGAACAGTTGATGGCAAAGTGGATGCGGGCATCGTTGAATTGGGGGCGCAGTATTTCATTTTCGATCTGATTCAGGCTGTATTTTTTTCCACCCAGCGTTATGCGTTTGACATCCCAGGTTTTGCCGCCATCCAGTTTTAAAATACTCGACACGGGATAATTGTCTGCGATCAGGTCTACAGTAAACGCGTTGTAGGCATTGATCCAGTAGGCCATTTTTTCGGCCCGGCTCCAGGTATCGGCAGGCGGGTTGTCGGCCAGCGTTTTCAGGTAGGCGTCGAGCGCGGTTTTATCGGTTTGGAAGCCCTTGTAATCTACTTTACCGTTGGCGCTGACGTGTTTGCGCAGCAATTTGTCCCAACTCCCGTGGATGTCCGCGCTCTTGCTTTGCGCCGGGCTGCGTTCAGGGGATACTAAAAAAAGCAAAAAGAGCAAGCCGCTCAGGAGCAGGATTGGCCGGCGCGAATTTGTGTTGTGGAACATGGTGGCTTGTTTTTGGATAAATTTATTTAAACCTATGATTTGCCTGTAATCCGAAAATTGCCTTAACCGGCATCAAAATCCGCGAAAATCCGCGTTTCGCCGAAGGCGAATCCGCTTCATCCGCGTTCTTTTGGTGCGTACACGATAGTAGAATCAAACTTCCTCAACGTAGAGCGATTTGAACGCGGATACCACAGATTTGCCTTCGGCAAAACGCGGATTTTCGCGGATTTGATCCCGGTTAGGGCATTCAACGCGGTTTATATATTAATTACCGCAATGCGGGGTAATAACGCTCAAAAACCCGCCAGCGTTTAAAAACACCGCCCAAGGATAGGCAAATGTTGGCGTGCCGACAATCTTCCGGCCTGTTTGGGCATTTTACCTACTTTTGTGGCGCCCGAACCGACAACCATTTAACAAAAGCAACGTGTCCGTAAACGTTCAACAGCTGACCAAAATATACGGTGTGCAACACGCCGTAAACGACATTTCCTTCGAAACCAGGCAAGGCGAAGTGCTCGGTTTCCTGGGCCCGAACGGCGCCGGTAAAACCACGACCATGAAAATCATCACCGGGTACCTGCCGCCAAGCGCCGGCACGGTGGCGGTGTGTGGTTTTGACGTGCTCAAACAGCCGATGGAGGCGCGTGCCTGTATCGGTTACCTGCCGGAAAACAACCCGCTGTACAAAGACATGTACGTGCGCGAATACCTGGAGTTTACGGCCAAGCTGCACCGGGTGCCCAGGGTTCGCCAGCGTGTCGACGCCATGGTGGAGCGTACGGGTCTGGTCAGCCACCGGCACAAACAGATCGGCGAATTGTCGAAAGGGTACCGCCAGCGTGTCGGCCTGGCACAGGCTATGCTGCACGACCCGCAGGTGCTGATCCTGGACGAGCCGACGTCGGGGCTCGACCCGAACCAGATCGTGGAGATCCGGCAGCTGATCCGGGATTTGGGCAAAGAAAAAACGGTCATCCTGTCGACGCATATCCTCGGTGAAGTCGAAGCCGTTTGCGACCGGGCGATCATTATCAATCTTGGAAAAATTGTGGCCGACGCCTCCATCGGCGCGCTCAAGCAACAGTTTAGCGGCCAAAGCATCGTCACGGTTGAATTTGGCGAACCGGTAGATGCGAACTTGCTGAAAGCATTGCCGGGGGTCCAGCAGGTGACCGCCGTTGGGCCCAACCGCTGGCAACTGCGCGCTGCCGCCGGCGACGACCTGCGCCCGGCCGTTTCCACATTTGCAGCGCAGCAAAAACTTACCCTGCTTGAACTCCACAAAGCCGTGTTCAGCGTGGAAGATGTGTTTCAGCAACTCACCAAATAAGCCCGAACTCGATTATGCTCGCCATATTTAACAAAGAAATCAACGCCTTTTTTTCGTCCCTGATCGGGTATATCGTCATCGGGATTTTCCTGGTGCTGATGGGCCTGGTGATGTGGGTTTTTCCGGACTACAGCGTGCTCGACGGCAACTACGCTTCCATGGACACCCTGTTTTCCATGGCCCCGCTGATCTTTTTATTCCTGATCCCGGCAGTGACTATGCGCACCTTCGCGGAGGAAACCCAGGCCGGCACGATCGAGCTGCTGGTCACCCGCCCGGTGTCGGACTGGCAGATCGTCGGGGGGAAGTTTCTGGCTTGCCTGACGCTTGTGGTGTTTGCGCTGCTGCCCACGGTGTTGTATTACATCACAGTGTACCAACTTGGCGCTACGCCCGGCAACCTGGATTCGGGCGGTATTTGGGGCTCCTATATCGGCCTGATCTTTCTGGCCGCCGCTTTTGTGTCGATCGGCATTTTCGCTTCTTCGCTCACCAACAACCAGATCGTGGCTTTCCTGCTGGCGGCATTTCTCTGTTTCTTTATTTTCATGGCTTTTGATTACCTGAGCCGCCTGCCCATCTTTTTTGGCAAAACAGACGATCTCGTGCAGGCATTCGGCATTCAGTACCACTACAACTCCATGAGCCGTGGCGTGCTCGATACCCGCGACCTGGTGTATTTCCTGTCGCTTTCGGCGGTATTCCTGGCGGCTACGGTGCTGTCGCTTGGGCGGCGCCGCTGGTAAGGCGGGCTTATTTACCGGGCTGCCGGAGCAATTGGACGCATACTTCCAAGGGGCTGTAGTGAGGCTGTCTCATAAGTACTTCTAAGTATTCACCCGCCGTAGATTATTACTTAAACACATAGGCTCATAGAACACAAAGAATATTTCTCTGTGTTCTATGAGCCTATGTGTTTAAAAATTGGGAAGCTATCTTTTGTACACTAACCTATGAGACAACCTCACTCGCTTTCACGTGCGACACATTTTTTTCATGCTTTCCGAGTTTTTATTGGCCACTTGATCGGCTTTTAAATTATTATTTCTTAAAATATCTAAGCCGCGTTTTTAAACTTGGCGGCTTTGCCTTACCTTGGCTTTATCCCTTTACAAATTCAGATAAAAACGCAGAGCAAGCCATTCCCAACACTTTTTTGTGGCTACCCCAACCAAACCGACCTGGGATATTCCCAGGCGGGTTTTGTATTTCTACCCTTGATTTTTACGGCCGCGCTGTGCATTAAAATTGAAAACACATCTCGCTATAAAACGTTGTTATGCAAAAAATTATCGGAAGAGGAGTCCTGCTCCTCCAGCGTTCAGGTACCGGCCCGGGTTTTAAATTTGGATTTGAGCTGCGTTCGAACGGGATTCAGTGTTGCCGCCTGGTAGAGGGAGCGGATCCCGCCCTGATACCTTTAAGCGATGCCCTGGCCCAAAGCCCGCTGAGTGGGGCGGCAAATGTGACCGGTACCGGCCACCTTATGCTGAACGACCTGCCGGCTTCGCCGAATGATGCGTTTTACGATATCCAGTTTAAAACCGGCAAAACCGGCGACTTTACCCTTCAGGTAAAGGAGGCCGGGGCCTTTGCGCATGGGCCGCAATACCACTTTTCCGGCTTGGATATCACGTTCCAATTCAAAAACAACACGTTTTCTGTGCTGAAAGAAGGAGCAGTCCGGCTCCATTTTAACCAGGAGGTATTCGAGCCCGGCAGTGTAAACAACGGGAATGCGCTGGCCTTGAATCCGGGCTGGAATGCCGAAAGCGAAACCCTCGTTTTTACAGCGCCTGCAGCACAAAAAATACAAATGGATGCCATCGGCAATCTCGGCAATATTCAGGTGGAGATCGGGTCTTCGTACAACCGCTGGAACAACGTGCAGGGGCTGTATACGTTTGAGGGCGGCCTCAGCGCCGAATCCGACCCCGAAGCGATCGCAACGCATGACATTTCCGGCCGGGGCGCACCCAGCCTGTTTTTTGAAGGCCTGAATAATTTCAAACAGAAGCCGAACGACCCGCCGTATGGCGCGAAATGGACCGACAAAGGCATTGCGTTCAATGGCAATTGCCTGTTGGCCAGTATGGAAAAGGAGCACAACCCGACGGTCGGTTCCATCCAGGTGAGTGAAGATTTTTCAATTGAACTCTGGATAAAACCCAACCAAACGCTTCAGGAAGGCCCTGCACAGATTTTTTCCATTGAAAGCACACCCAATACGGCGCCCAGAAGTTATTGCTCCATTGGGCAAGGGCCCTGGACGGACGGCAAGCACAAAAAAGAAGCTTCGGAACCGGCAGGCGCATTTCTCAATGTCAGTTACGGCCCCCCGGCAACGGCAGTGCCACTCCTGAAAGCGCCGTATTGGGAAAAACCCTTCGAAAGCCCCGCTAACTCCCTGGGCGATACGCTGATGCACGTCGTCTATTCCTACGACCAGGCGGGCACACAGCGCATTTTTATCAACGGGGTTCAAATTGCGGAAAAATACGACCCGGGATATTACAACGACTGGCTGGGCGATCTGCGCTTTGCGCTGGGCAACGATCTGCGAAAAAACAAACCCTGGAAAGGGGAGGTGCAACAACTCGCTATTTTCAACCGCGCCCTGACTGCCGAAGACGTGGCCCGGCATTATCACCCGGCACTCACGATCACCGGCGACTTTAGCCTGGACAATATGATTCCGCCGCTGAAAGACGAGGCTTATCCATTCCACTTATCCATGCGCGAAGACGCCGCGGCGCTTATTGCAACCCGTGCGGTAAACTTCGATATCAACCCGCGGATCGGATTCCGGCACGTGCATTTGGAGTGTTTGAAGTCGGCGGAGTCCAAAAGTAAATGGTCCTTCAACGGTATTTTTCAGACCCGTTTTTGGGACGATCTGGTGCTGCTGGACGCTGCGCTGGATACGGGCGGCGCCCGGTTGCAATTAACCAGCCCCAACCCATCCACGGAACCGATGAACCATTCGCCGTTCAATGCCGTGCAGCTTACGTTCAAAAAAGACAAAAACTGGGAACTGGCTTTTGGAAAAAATAAGGAGCTGGCGGTGCTCCCGCTGGTCCTGGAAAATGCCATGCCCGGATACCAGGAGTTCCGTTTGGGCGATCCGCAGCTGAGCCTGGGCGATCCGGTGCGCATGAAGGGCAACTGGCTGGACGAGTCCATGACCTTCACTTCTGAGGGCGCCGGTACAGCCCGCGTTTTGAAAGGAAGCACCAAGTTTGCGCTTCCCTTTTACCTTGTTTTGCCACCCAAGGTAGACCCGGATACCGGCGATACCTTTGGCGAGGCGATTGAGTTGGACACTGTTATGCAAATTTCGCTCGATGTTGAATTGCGCAAGGAAGGTTTTCTGGGAGCGGTAAAAGACATTTCCTTTAAGCATGAAAATAAGAAAATAACCCTTCCCGACCGCCGCATTTATGTGCCCCCGGTTTCAAAAATGGCCTTGCTCGGCGATTTGCTTGAGGAGGTAAAAACGCAGGATGAAACGCTGTTTGGCGGGACACGGAAGCACAAAGAGGATTATTACCTGAAAACAAAAACCAACAGCCCGTATATCTTTCTAAGCGCATCGGATAAACCGGAAGACCCGGTTGTTTCCGAGTTGCCCAAAATCTTTAAGGCCGATTACCAGTCGCCCGCGGACAACGCTGTTTTTACCCTCAACCAAACGGGCTCGACTTGTACGCTTACCCTGGCCCCGGGCAGCGCCAATTCCGCCGGCATCCGCGCTGCCTATGCCAATCTGATGGCCGATGTGGAGACGCAGGGCGGCCTGGATGCGGGCGGCTTACGTGTGCTCCAAAACCGGATTGCCGAATGCCTTCCGCTTGAATACGGCGACTTACTGTACTACCATTACGGCTGGAATATGTCCGAAAACTATATCGACCTGCACCCCGGGATGCGGCTGCGCGTCGATTTCCAGCAGTATCAGTTTGTGCATGCCACCGAACAAAAAGCAGCAAATGGTTTTGCCGGCGCCGGGAGCATTTATGTTCCCATCCATAGCTACACGGACAGTGCGGGCAGCGGCGCCCAATATTTGGGTTTTGGACCTTTCTTGTCGCACCTGCTTTCCAGTGCGCGGGGCAAGCTGAGTTCCGAAGGCGCCGGCGGGCTTTTCGACCTGGTAAAAACAGGGAGCCGAAAGCCGTTTTTCCGCCTGATTTTTCCAAACGAAACTATTCCGGCTGCGGCGCCGGAGCGTGCCGTTACGATAGTGGGTGCAGACCGCTTGCAGGATTTGCCGACAACAATACCGCTGGCTGCGGACGATACCGGAAGCATAATCAGCTTCTTTTTCCGCGACAGGGCAATGATCATCCCCGAAATTCAGGTTTTTGTTGGCAACCGGGAACTGTACGTGCCGGTGGGAACCACCTTGCGCCAGCTGCTTGAGAAATATGCCGGCATACCGGCGGCTTCGGCAGCCAAACCCGATCTCGCGGCATTCCTCGGAAAAACCCGGCCAAGGCGGCTGCTGCACACCGGCCCGGACAGCACACCGTCGTATCGCTTTTTGAATCCGGGTACAAACAACATGGTGAAAAACCTGGATGTTTTTGACCTTCCCTTGATCAAAGGGGATAAGTTTTACTTCTAAACATTATCCCTATGACGAATTGGGCATATAAAAGTGCGCCATTTCCGGTCGCAGCGCTGAAGCGTCTGGATTTGCAGCAAGGGTACATACCGGCATGGTTTGGTGAGGCCAACGCTTCCACGTTGAAAGACCAGTGGGCGGCGGCCGGCATTTTTCTTTTTTTGAAAATGAAAAAGGAGGAGGAAACGGCGGTCAAAGCGGTATTGGAGAGCCGGCTGCGCGAATTTCTGCAAGATCCGCTTTACCGGGAAGTGCGTTTTCTTTGGATTGAAAATCCTGCCGACCCCTTGATCCTGTGGCGGACCCATTCGATCGCCGTATATTCCAAAAGCGGGAAAAAACTGGTGCGCCGGCGGGCTTTTCTGAATTTCCGGAATTATGCGTTTTCGATTGCCGGAGATGTTGAAATCAAATTGTCCACCAACAGTTTTTCCCTGAAGGGGAGCACGCCTGCCGCATTTACCTGGAGCGCCGCGTATGGCCGGCAAGCGTTTTTGGAAAACATTGCTGCAGTACAAATTCCCATGGCCGGCGATACCGCAGGGTGCCTGGAATTTGACTTCAGTATTCCCAAAGAAAACTGGGAAATAAACAAGCAAGCAGTTTTTGGCTATCGCGGACTTGAACATCTGGATATCGGTCTGCGCCTGTTTTTCCGCGACCCGGAGTTTCCGACATCGGGCGAGGCGTTTTACCTGGCCTCCCACCGCTATCCCTTTTTGCAGGAGTACTATGCGGATACCAAAGCGGATTCCTTTTTTCCGGCTACCATTGATTGGAAGGTTCAGATCGACCTGCTCTATCCCCTGAGCCGGCAGCGGAGCTATTTTGAATTCAAGCCGGGCACATCCCCGGGCCTGCCTTCCGCCTTCCGCACCAACCGGGGTTACACCGTGCACCTTTTGCCGCAGGCGGGCGAGAGCCGGTTGGTGTTCGCGCACCGCCCGGCGACACTGCGGGAAGCAGACCTGCCGGACGCGCCGTTGTACCTCGTTCCTTCGGGGAAGTTTGAACTAAAAGTGCCAAGTTATGCCACCGGGAAAATGATCCCGGAGGCAAATGTGCTATGCGGTATTTCGGGTCTGGAATATGTCAAGGTGTTGGATTCAGTGCCTTCCTACCTCAACCTGGTGCCCGATCAGGCGGCGTTTGCCCCGGCATTTGTTTCGGCTTATGCCCTGCTGCGCGACCTGACCGGGATCATCGAATCCAAAGCAAAAAACGACCGTACGCTCCCGGAGGATACTATAGACCTCGACATGCCGATCGAAGAAACATACAGCGGCGGGCTGGGGATCAACGACGCGGAACGGGAGGAAATCCTCCAATGGGTCCGGCAGGTCTATTTCCCCCCGGGTTTTACTTTCAGTGCATCCGACCGTACAAAATTCATGGCCCTGGAAATTGTGGAAGACCTGATCAACTGGTTGCGCGAAATGCTGCAAGCGGCAGTTCGGATCGGCGGAAACCAAGCGGCACTGGTGCGCTACGCGGCCGCCGAAACGCTTGGTTCCGGGGAGCAATATTTCCCCACGACCTCCTGGGCCTACTTTCACGAAGGCAACGGTGCAACGTATTACGGCCAACCCGACCAGGCGGTGTTGTACAAAGCCGAATCGTCCAGTTCCGAATTTCTCGATTACCTGGAAGTGCCGGCAATCGGGCTGCCGGACAAGCTCAGTACGGCGCAAACAGAGACGCTGGAGCAGGCAACCACCCATGCCGCCCTTGCCTTTCCGATGTTGCCCTATGGGAATGTCGATCCGGAACGGCTGACCGACATGCTCCAATTGGAGAAACTGTTGGTGAATAATTTCCGGTACAGCCGGATTCGGGAGATCAGCAAAGCAACCGGTTACCTGACACCGCTCCGCAACGCGGGCCGCAGCGCTTTCACCGGGACAACGCCGCAGGGCTTGCTGGCCACGTTTTCGCCGGATCCCGTGTTTAAAAAAGCCTTGCAGATCGAGCGCCTGCAACTGGCCATGAACCAGAACCTCAAACAGGTTCAAATGGTAAACATCCGCCACGATGCGCCGCTCAAAGCCGTGCTCCAGTCCAACCAACTGTTCATGGTGATCACCGACCCGGATTCGCTCAAGGCGTATTTTTCAGGCGATGCCTTGAAAAATCTGGCCGGGGTGACTAACCAAATCGACATTGAAACCTGGTTGTTCGAACTGGGCACGGAGCACTGGGATAAAAACGGGACCATCCTGGTTTTTAAATTTCATGACAAACCGCTGATGGAACTGGCAGCCAAACCGGAACTGTGGTCGCTTCCAAACGATTTTAACCGGAACAAGGAAATGGCCGGCCTGGGCTTACAGGAACTGGTGAAAACCGCCATCGAAAATGGAAACAGCACCGATCCGAAACAGCGAAAAAAATACGCAGCCATTCTGCCTGCTATCACGCAAGCCAACTGGACCGGCATTTTGGCTTTTAACGTCGCCGTGCCGCTCGGCAACCTGCCGGATGCATTAAAAGCGCTGGCAGGCGGCATGGATCCGAATTTGTTTTACGCCCAGTACGTGGGCATTGAAGTTACCCCCGTGGAATCGTCCGGAACCAGCTTACTGCCCAAGCCCTCCTCCATGTTTGCCCTGATCGATTATGACAACAACATCGTACCCGAGGCGGACCTTTCCGGCTATAATTTCCATGTACCCTACCTGACCGTGGTGTTCCGGAATTCCCTGGTCACCGATTTTGCCGCCGAAGTCCAGCTTTTCCTGGAATTCCTGTTCCACGAAGAAGCCCGGCTTGCGGGGAGTACCGACGACCGGAATATGATCAGTCTGAAAGGCGTGGCGGAAAAGCACAATGGCAAAACGACCTACTCCTTTGGCTTCAGCGGCGCCAACCGCTTTGAATTGTCGGGGAAAGTGCTTCAGGAAGTCGAGATCATCAAAGCCCAGTTTGCGACTGATCCGCTGCCGGGCACCCTGCCAAATCCACTGCCGATCACCGGGCGTTTCTTTTTCTGGGGGCGTATGCGCTTTGCTTACCTCGGCGCCTTCGATGCGCTTTCATTTGGCGCCGAACCTACGCCCGATCCGGACAAACCGGACTTCCTGAGCATGAGCAACCTCCAGATCACGATGTCGTTCAAGGTGCACAAAGAAACGGCTACGGACCGCAGCAAGGTTACCGATAAGGCATTTGCCTTTAAATCCCAGCAAATGGCCTTCGACCTCAACCGGAGCGGCTGGCGCAGCCAAAGTTTGTACGAGAAATTTCCATTAAAATTCAAAACCTTCAAAACCGTCATTGGCGATGCTAACGCACTCAGCGCCAGTGGCTATATGCCCGTCAACTCGCCGCTGCCAACCGCCGAACTGGGCGATATCTGGTACGGTATCGAATACGACCTGAACCTGGGAAGTGCCGGCGCCCTGGCCGGGAGCAAGGGCCTCGTGGCCGGCATTTTGGTCGCTTGGAAACCCGAAGCGGAAGGGCTTTACCTGGGCCTGAAACTCCCGGGCTCTACCGGCGGGAAAAAAGAGATCACGATCCAGGGTTTGCTCAAGATCGTGTTCAAGAGCATCCGCTTCGAGTCCTATAGTGACCCCAAACCCGGCATCCCCGACAACACCGGTTACCTGCTGAAACTGAAAAATATCGTGCTGAAATTCATGGTGGTTTCCTTTCCGCCTACCGGCAAAACCGAGATCATCCTGTTTGGCGACCCGCGGACAGCCGATGAAGTGCCGCTGCGCAAAGACAAATTGCTGGGCTGGTATGCCTCGTATGTGAATGATGAACCGGACTTCACACCAACATCATCTAATCCACCGAAAAAAACGTAGCGCCATGAGTACGCAAAAAGGCATCGGGTTGCTGTTAAGCGAGTCGGACCGGGAGTTTTCGTTTACTACCGGCTCTACCGGCACCGCAAGCTCCATAGTGGTCCGGTATTCCAACAAATCGGGAGAAAAGATCGACCTGGTGACCGGCCTGATCAACCTGGTGGTGGAGGAGGAGGACAAGCTGGATCCGGATGCGTTGAAAGGCTGGACCACCATTGACTTGCACGAGCTGCAAATACGGTACGACCGGTTTCTTGATAACACCAAACAATTTGGATTCAGCGGGCGCATCAGCTGGCATCCGGATATCAACTTTTGGTCGGACGATAAGACTCCCCTGAACATAACTGCCAGCCTGGACCTGGCCAAGCTGAGTGGCCAGCGGATCACCGGTGAAATCCGCGGCAGGATCCAGGCGCCTATCGAAGGGCTGGAATTCCTCTCCCTCGGCGCCTGCCTGCGGATGTACCGGAAAATAGAAAACGGTGTAGAAATAAAAGATGCGAAAGGAATAACCATCGTTGAAAAAAAACTCTTCTTCCAGGTACAAATCGGGAAAGTCATCTTCGAGGCAGCCTACGACAAGCCCAATAAAAATGAACTGGAACTTGAATTCGGGATCAAAGTTGATAAGAACAATAAACTGACCCTCGGCGATGTCATCACCTTTTTCGCCTCCCTGGTCGATCCGTCCATTGATGAATATGAGTTTGACCCGCCCTGGGATTTTATTTCCCGCTTTGACCTCGGCAGCCTATTGAACAGCATACGGCTGAAATTTAATTCCAACAAGGCGACAAAGGAAAAATCGTTCACGTTTATCCTGCAAACCCCGCCCGGCCTGATCCCGGCAGAGCTCAATTTGCTCAAATTCACTTCCCTGGAGATCAAGTTTACCACGAAGCCAAAGCGGAAAACCTCCATCTTTTTTTACGGCGATTTTCTTGGGTTTGATAAAAACAAACCCCTGAACTGGGACCTCGTAGACGGCAAGCCCCTGCAAGTGCCGGGCAAAGAAGGGGCGCTCTTCAAACTGCGTTACCTCGGCCTCGGCCAGCACATCGCCTTCACCCAGGCTGCCCATGTCAATTCTATCGGTGAGGTGATGGGCGCCTTGCGCGGCACCCTGAAACAAAACCACGACCTGGTAAAAGCCAACCGGGGCCTCAGCATGGGCAGCCCGCAAAAATCCTTCCTCGGGGATAAAAGCCCGATCGCTTTCAGCGCCGAAAGCGAATGGCTGATCGGCCTGGATGTTTCGCTGCTGCACATGCTGAACCTCAGCCTCATTTTCAACGACCCGCTCATCTATGGCCTGCGGATCGAGCTGTACGGCGCGGCAGCCAAGAATTTCAAAGGCTTCGTTTTTGAAATCCTCTACACCAAAATCAGCGATACCATCGGCAAATACCACGGCGAACTGGTGTTGCCCGATTTGTTTCGGCGCATGGAGTTCGGAGCCGTCACAATCATCCTGCCGGGCATCATCGTGGACGTATACACCAACGGCGATTTTGGCGTAGACCTCGGTTTCCCCCGGAATTTTGATTACACACGTTCTTTCGGCATAGAGATCTTCCCCTTCACCGGCGCGGGCGGCTTTTACTTCCGAAAACTTTCGGCAGCGACCTCCACCAACATCCCCAAAGTGAAGAATGAACAAATAGGGGTGTTCACGACGGTGTACGAGTTTGGCCTGGGCTTGCGGGTGGGGCTGGGCAAATCCTTCAATAAAGGCCCGTTGAGAGCCGAGATCAGCATCACCCTTCAAGCCGTCATTGAAGGCGTCATCTCCTGGTACCGGCCGGTCGGCGGCGATGAAATCCTGTACTACAAGCTGCGCGGTGGCCTTCAGATCGTTGGCAGGCTCTACGGGGCGGTAGATTTTGTGATCATTTCTATCGAAATCGAAGTCGTCGCCAAAGCGACCATCCTGTTTGTGGTGGAGGTTTACAAGGACATCCAAATCCTGCTTTCAGCCGAAGTGTCTGTGTCGGCCACGGTGAAGATTTTGATGATTGAAGTGAAAAAGAAATTTGAAATGCGGGTGGAACAGGAGTTCATCATCGACTCCCCGACCGGCACCAAACATCCCGAAAACTGGTTGATAAATTAGCCTTGACATGATTAGCTTCGATTTCAATAAAACAATCAGCGGTTTACCCGATTCCGGGAAAAAGAATCTGGATATTTATTTCCAGCCGGCGCTTACCTGGGCGCCGGAGTCAGTTGCCCTGACGGCTGAGCAGTTGAAGGCCCTGAAACCGGAAGAACTGGATGCTTTAAAGTCGAAAAGAGTGAAAGGCGTAGCGATGCTTTTTCTGGAAAACAAGGAAAACTCAGACAAAATTGCGGAGCAGGATTTTCAGGAAATGGTCAAAATACTGGTCCGCTGGGTATGGGCGGCGTCCGGGAAATCGGAGGAAGATGCGCCCACGACAGCCTACCTGACCGAATTATTTGAAGCGTTTGCCGTGCAACTGCTGCGTTATTCCGAGTTGCATACCTTCCTGGGTAATAATTTTAATTTCCGCATTCAGGAATACAGCGGGGGCGCCGGCGGCGGCACCGAACTGGAAGCCACGGTCTTTCCCATGTTCCCCCACCTGCATCTGACGGTCGGCACAACAGATCAGGGCAGTTTTTCTCCGGAAACTAAAATACTCGATGCGGGTAAAATCGGGCTGCTCAAAGACTTCAGCCAGCAGTACAAATCGCGCTTTGACCCGGAGGCCCAAAACACCGACACCATTGAGGCCGCTTACCTGCCGGAGTTCATTTTTACCGGCTATTTCAGGATGCTGATCCGGAGCGGTTTGCAGGAACTCATCAACGCGGCCCCGAAAGCCACCCTCCAGGATATGCTCCAGGCGGTTTCCAAAGCCCAATACCAGAACATCGCCGGCATGGCCTCCACCTTCCTGCTGAACGGCTTCCGGATTCCGGCCGGGATTTTTGACACCGACCAGGGCCTGTATGAAGCGACCGGCCAACAATTTGGCTTTGCAGACGCCCGGGTAGTGGACACGTTGTTTAAAACCGAAACCGGCCCGGATGGAAAGAAAGTAACGATCCAGGTTCCGGATACCTACTACCGGATCGAGCTCAGAAATCCGGCGAAGATTCCCTACCTGAAAACCCAATCCGGAGGCGCTTTTACTGCAATTACATACCGGATCGACACGGAAGCCAAAAACAGCCGGACCTACCCGCTTTTTGACCTTGCGCAAAAACTGAAGACAGTGGAAGCCACCGATTTTCCGGCGAGCTTGCCGGAGCAGATTGCGTTTTACATCCCGCAAAACATGAATTTTGCCTTGCGGCAGGTGATCGAATGGAAAAAAAGCAAATCCGACACCGATCAACTGCTGCCGCTTTCCAGCAGCCTCCGAACACACGTCCGGGCTGCAGCTACGACGCCAAAAATTGATTTATTTAACTGGCCGGGAAGCGATCACAAGCAGGAAAAAGCGGTTGCAAATGCAGGTTTTAGTTGGGTGAGCATGATTAAATTCAACGTTCAGCGCATTCCAAGTGCGCAAAACGAGGGTTTTCTGGCACATACTTACGAGATCACCGAAGCCAGCGACGACGACCTGAATATCCTGGAGGAAATCTTTAATTTTTTGAGCAAAAACGCCGAAAGCAACCCGGTCGACCTGTACCTGGCGTATATCCCGGGCAGCGAAACGGGTGGTGGCGGTTTGGTTAGCCTGGAGCCGGCAAGCGGCGCGCCGCCCATTCGGATTTTTCGCTCCAACCTCTCGAGTAATACCGCCACTCCGGTAGATTCCGACTTCGCCGCCACGCTGAGCCGCGGCACGGACAACAAAACGCCCGACACCCAATTTTTGCAATTGATCTGGGAAGGCTGCACCGTGGCGAATGGTGGCTATTTTCTGTACATCCAGCACAAGGACCCCGCCGTAGATGAAAAGTGGTTCAAGCAGGCAACGTCGGCTTCCGTGCACCTGATCATTGAATTTACGAATACCGCCGACCCCATCCACAAATTCAACAACGCCGTTTTGCTGGCCAACCCGGTTGATGCGGAAAAAGACCTGGTACTGGCCCGCAGTTCGGCCACGGTACCGGTTTTGGTCATCCCGCCCGGTCATATCGGGTTTCGGCTGAGCCGGGAAATTCCGGCTACCCCGGCAAAAGACGCCAAAGCCGAAGCCGCAGGCTTGTACCACATGCTGGGTTTTGGCCTGGTCCATGACTCCGGATTCGTACCCACACAATCGGGCATCCCCATTGGGCCCACCTTGTGGAACGATCCGCACCAAAAATGGCTCTACGAGCGCCTCATCCCGGCCTACAGCCTGAGAAAAAACCCGCCGGCGACAACCCTTCCGCAACTGCTGCCGGGAAAAGACAACCCTTACCTGGGTATTCCGGAACAGGCAAGCTTGCCGGTGGAATGCTGGTGGCAGGATATCTATGGCAATAAACTCAGAACGACAACCCCCAAGCCAGGCGGTTTTCCGCTCCGGTACACCGACCCGATCATTGGCCTCAACCAATGGCCTTCCGTGAGCGAACATTTTCGCTTTGTAAAAAAGGACGCGTCGGCCATTGCCCTGGAACTGGTATTTTTCTTCGATACCAATCCATATAAGGAATCCGGAGAAACACCCGAAGCGAAGGATGCTGCAGCAAAGCGGGCCGAACAGCGCCGGAAAGCCGATTTGCTTACTTTTCAAAAAATCTATTACCAACTGCTCCAGGCAGACATTACGCTATCTGCCGTAACGACGGTGGATACCGGCTGGACCATCGGGGCTGCCGACGGCCTGGACAGGGCAAGCCTGCTCCACTTTGTGGGCGAAATTTATACCTACCTGTCCGATTTAAAAAAGGCGCCCAAGCCTTATGAAAAATCGTTTTCCCGGAAAAACAGTTCGGTGAAGCCGCCCGATCAATTCATTTTTGAAATAGGCGTCAGCTTTACGATCAGCCGGCAAGCAACGTTTGTCCACGAAGACCTGCGCGTCAGGGATGCGAACAAAAAAGCGACGCTAAATGTCCTGGAAGCACATAGGGATGTGCTTTCCAACACTGCCTTCCTGACACCGAAAATTATTCCCGGCACAACTTCCGTCCGGGATTTTGCCAGTGACTTTGAGCAGGCTTTCCCCGACCTGCGCCTGGCTGTTGGCGAGGATCGCCTGAAAAAGAAACAGGCTACGGACATCGGGCGCCCATACTATGCCGTGCAATTGGGAACTGCCAGGGGCATCAGCTATGATATTTCAGAAGAAAACCCGGCCTACTTTGCCATTCCGCCTTTGGCCAACACCTTGCATGCAGGCAACGTACCGTTGGACAATTATGCAGCTTGGAAAACGAATGCAGGGGATACGTTTAACCCTGCAATCGAAGAAAAACAATTTGATGCGATTGACCTGAACGTGCTGGCGCGGGAATTCCTGGTTGCCGTGGAGGATTTCCTGGAACCCGAATGCCTGGTGCAGGCGATGCAACTGGATCAGGCCAAAACAGAGGCCATTCTGACGGCCAAATCCAGCCTGGCGCAGTCGATCAGCAATTCCCTGGACGTGATCCTGCTCGAAGACCGGCACACCGGCAATCTGCAAGAAGCCAAAAACGCCCTGAAACGGGAATTGCTGGTGCACCTCGTCAAAGGCTACGACATTGAAACGGCCGTGCAGTTTGAGGTCGCGATAAAAGTCGGAAACACTGCCCTGACGAAAGACTGGGCGGCGCCCAAGGCATTACCGCGCATACGCGGCGCTGCTGTTGTGAAAAACGTCTGGCTGGGTGAAGACCCGCAAAACCTGACGCTGGCCAATCAGGAAAATCTTGATTTCAACCTGTCCGCCGGCCGGATTGACCTGCAAAAAAGTACCGGAACCTCCACCTTTACCTACCTGTTCGATACCAAAACGCCGGAAAAATTTGCTTCCATACACCTGGAACTGGAGTTTCGGGTCACCGAGATCGAGCATACGATCGAAAGCGTGCCGGGTATTCCCGAATTTCAGGCGTCCAATTGGTTGAGCCTGGTATTGCCCGAAAACCTGAATACCTATAAAATCACGGATGCCCTGCTCACAGATGCGGATAAGCGGGTGGATGCCGAATCGAAAACGCTTGCCGGTTTTCGGAATGCCCTGGACAAATTAAACGCCAGCGACCGGAAAAACAGCCAATACGCGCAGCAAGCTGATTTTGAAGCCTCCCTGAAAACCATCCTCGGGGCAACGGAATACGCCAAATTCAAGGATACATTACGGGCTTTTTCCAAACCGGTTTTTGCCGTCACGCCGGCTGGGGTCAACCAATTAACCCCGGAACTGAATACGGCTATTCGCAACCATACGAATTTTAAAACCA
This sequence comes from Lewinellaceae bacterium, assembly GCA_016716135.1. Taxonomy (GTDB): domain Bacteria; phylum Bacteroidota; class Bacteroidia; order Chitinophagales; family Saprospiraceae; genus M3007. Next base: position 142,274 of record JADJWX010000012.1, read on the forward strand.
CCCTGAAATCCGTACGCAAATCGACGCTTCCGGGTACGGAATTCCTTTCCTTGCCGGAACTGGAAACGGCGCTGAAAACGGCAACCGGGGCCTCCGGATTTGACCGGTTTAAAGACCGGCTCCTGAAATATATGAACCCGTTTTACCGGATTGAAGGGGCCATGTTACAAAATCTCAATGCGCTGATTGATGCCGGCAATACCGAACTGGGCCCTGTCCGCGATATTTTAATTTCCAGTAAAATTAAAGACTTCGAATTTTTATCCCTCAGTGGCCTGGAAACAGGCCTGCGGAAAGAACTTCCCACTGCAGACTATGATGCATTCAAAACGCAATTGCTCGAGCTTGCCCGTCCGGTTTACAAGGTTGAGGCTACCGCACTCGACCGGCTCGAACTGGAAGCAGAAGTGGCGCTGACCAGCCTCCGACTGTTACAAAAAGCCTTGAATGAAATTCAATCCGGTGGCCCGTTGTTCAATAAGGATTTTTTCGCCCGGCAGGAATTGGAAACAGCGCTGAAAAAAGAACTGGGCAGGCTGAGTTATGAAAAATTCAAGGTGCTGATCCTAAAATACGCGCAGCCCTTTTTCCAGATCACCGATGCCCGGCTCGATGCGCTGGATGCGCATTTCAGGGGCAAAACAGATGCGGCCGAATTCCGGGCAGTTGGGCATGCGCTGCGGGCCGGCGCCCTGAAAGGCGCTAAGTTTTTTAAACCTGCGGAATTTGAAACGGCTGTTGTCGACGTAATCGGGCAGCAGCACTACGATCTGTTTGGTGAAACGTTGCGCGCTTTTTTCAATCCTTTCCGGATCACGGATGGCCTGTTGGCCGGTTTGCATCAAGAAACCAATGTGCCGGACCGGGATCAGTTTGACATTGTGCTGCAGGAGTTCGACGCCGGCAAGCTGAAAAACATTGATTTCGTTGGGCTTTCGGATTTTGAATACGCGCTGATCGATAACCTGGGAACCAAATTCTACGGGCTGTTCTCCGATCAGTTGGCGCGTTTTAGCGCAGCATTTTACCGGATTGCGGGGACGATGCTCCAGGGCCTTGAGCAAAAATATGCGAACGAGAAGACGGACAATTCCCGGCTTCAGGCTGTTTTGAAAAAAATCAGGGCCAGCGCCCTGAAAGACCGGCTTTACGTCGGACTGGAGGATCTGGAACGCGAGCTGGAAAACCTGCTCGGGGCGGAAGATTTCCTGTTGTTTCACAACCGGGCGCCTCTTTTTACCAATTCCAATTACATGGGCAAAAGCCCCGTGCCCATCCCGCTGCGCGACTACCCGAGCCCGCCTTCCCTCATCTACCAGGGCGCTGAAGTGGACGAAAGTAGCCGCACCGACCTGGAGGATATCCGGCAATGGGAATACACGATTATTTACGAACACGAGGATATCGCGCAGGACAGCATCGACTGCATCATCCAGCTCAACACCTTGCCGGCCTTGATGGAAGGTTCGCTGGCCCGGTCTGCAAAGGCCCCTGCCCGCGACCTGTTCCAGGCTCTTGTGAACTTCAACGAGCTTTATCCCGACCTGGCCAAAGACCTGGCTTTGCTCCGCAAGGAAACCCTGCTCGATGCCGGAAATGAAGCCGATCAAAAACCGGCGAAACAAGCCATGCTGGCTTTTCAGACCCTCGTCGGCGAGATCGCCGAAGCCTGGAAAACCTGGAAACCGGTAGTGTCCGTTTACAAGCCCGAAACGGGGGACATGCATTTTGAGATCAGTGAAGAGCCACTCCCCGATGTGCCGGGAGCCAATGGCGAACCGTTGAAACGCAAGCAGGGCTTTATTTATCCGCGGGGAACGATCCTGCGCTCGCGACTTGGCGCCGACGATCCCGAACCCCTGCTTGCCTTGCCCGGATACGAGCAGGATGGGGAGCCGGAATGGGACAATGCTTCCGTCAAAAAAACCTTTACCTTCCTGGAAGACCCCCTGGACCAGACGGTCTTTGGCGACTCGCTCATCCCCGACCGGAAGTTTACGATTGAAAACCTGGACGTGATCGAGCACCAGAACGCCTGGGCGTCTGTTTGGCTGAGCCGAAATAAAATCCTCCTGGCCGGGCACGAAACCAATCCGAAATTTATTTTCCAAACGCCCGCCGTGCGTTTCACCAACCTGGTAAGCCCCTTCATCACCAACGACGAGCCCTGGGACCTGGCCACCCTGCATTCGCCGGGCGATCAGGCGGAGGACAAACCCCTGCTCGAACACATGCAGCGCCTGTTGGAATTGGTTGCGCCAGATATTACGGGCCTCGACGTCAATTACGAGGTACGGCTCAGTTGCCGCTATGCTTTCGCCCTGGTCATGGGTACGGGCCTCAATGTGGACCTGAAGTCGACCCTGCCCCTCCTCATGGGCCTGCGGCTCAAACCCAAGGCAACGCTGGCCTCGGGCGAAAAACTCCTGGCTGCCTACCCGAAGATGCTGGCCGACGAGATCGACTTATGGCTCCGCCTGAACGAACCCTCCCCGCAAAACGCTTCGCTACTGTTCAGCGTCGATCTGTTTTCAAAAGTTGATCCTGAAAGCCTGACCAGCCTGCCGATGCTGCGCATCAAGCAGATTGAGTTAAACCTGAAAAATATTTTGGCAAAAAACTAAGGCTATGAGCGCAAACGGTAAAACTGCCAGTTTTGAAATGGGTGGAATCCTTGATTCTCTAAAAGGGGTGCAAGGACAGGGTAAGGATATTCTGCAAACTGCTGCCGAAATTGAAAAACTGCTCAATGACGGGCTCAATTGGATGTTTAAAGACGACCGGCTTTCGGGCATCAAAGACTCCGTCATCGATCTGCTGGAAACATTGCGCGCACAACCGGAATTCATTGACCTGGATTTTTTGAAAAATATCCTCGGAACATTGAAGGAAACCATCGAGGGAGCGCTCGGAGGCATTTCCATACCCTCCTTCGACGCGGATTTAAGCACGGTGCTCCGGGAAATGAAAAAAGTCTTGCCGGAGGATATACCGGGCGTCGACCTGTCCGATCTGAAGGCCAACCTGGAATCGATCATCGACAAACTCACCGATTCCGGCATCAGCCACCGGGTACTGAAAGACAACCCGGCGCTTACTGCAGTACGTGACAGCCCGGCTGCTACCCAAACCGGCAAACCGCCGCTCGCGGAACGCGGCAAAAGCCAGGCACAACCGGCTGCGCAGGAAAGTCAATTCGACAAGGCCCTGGGAGATCTGCTCACGAAATCGGAGCTTTCCACCTTGATGGATCCCGTGCCCGGCAAGATCGATCAGGCGATGGCCGACTCGGGTATCATGTTGGAACTGGAAGAACAACTGACCGCGCTCCGGAACGCGCTGACCAACACCAAGCCCCTGAACATGGATGTTGTCGTTACGGAATTGGCAAAGGTGGCGAAAGCGCTTGGCGCTATGGTCATAGACTTGATTAAAAGCATCATTGAAATTATCGTAGAAGTGATTAAAAAAATCTACGATCAGATTCAATCGCTCGGGGAAGAACTCTCCACACAAATTAAGAATACCCTGACCCAACTCAACCTTGGGGAAATCAAAAATGTCGGCCCTTTCACCCTTCCGGCCATCCTGTTGGCCATTCCCATCACCCTGGTTGCTAAAATTACCAACTCGGATCCGCCGGATTTTTCCGGTATCCTTCAAGATGCCTATGATGTCCGGCAACACCCGAAGTTTTACGGGACGACACAATGGATTGATGGAGGCAGGGCCGTTGTTTTTGGCAGTATTCAGGCTTTCGGGCTTAAAGATGACAGCAAGTATTCGTTTGGGGTTGAGTTAGCCAGCCGAATCGGCGGATTAGGCGCCGGCGTTGCGGCGCAAGTCTTCAGCACGCCGGAATATTTTCACTCCGAAAAGAAGGTGGAAAGCAAGGATTTTCCCACTCAAATCTGGGAGTATCAACTTTTCCTGCTGGCTTGGGGCCTTTTTGGCATTGTCATGTACAGCATTAATGAAAAAGTGGTTCCAAAAGAAAAACGGAAGATTTGGAGCATTACGGAAGCCGTATTCAGTATTGCCTTCGAAATTGCGCATTTGGGGCTGTTCATCGAACAGTTCAGAAGAGAGGAAGTGGAAGACGAGCGGGTATCCAGTACAGACCGGCGCCTTGGTGTGGCTTCGATCATCGACCCGCTACCTGGAATTATAAGTGCTGTTTTTTCCCTTATTGCAATGGGCACAGCGTCGGCACGGGAACCTAAATTTCATATTGATGCTGTTCGTTCTGCCGCCGGCGCCATTCAAAAAGCGGCCGCTGTTTCAGGTAAAAAATCGCTTGGAGAAAAATTAAATCTTCAAAGCCAAAAGTTTCAGGCCAATGGGGCTATCCATAATGCTTTCACAGCCGCAACAACCTTACTTGCTCCAAACGGCGCCATTGAAACTGCATTCAATCGCGCCGGCCATTTACTGACCACTCAAGGCGTGGGCACACTGCGCAATGCGCTAAACAATGTCAAAACCGGCCTTAACGATCCAACATTCCAAAACAATTTCAATGCGGTAGCCAATCGAATGGATGCAATAGGCCAGTTGATTGTCCCCACCAGGAATGCTTTTGATGCAATGGCTTTGGATATCGAAACCTTGAATAATTCCATTCAAAAACTACCGGAAAATGTTTTACTGATAATAGTTGAACAGTGGAAGGTTGAGGACGAATTTGACGCTGCAGACAAAAGCCTTGCAACGGCACTTGGTTATTTGGATGACCCGAAGCCCTTTTTACAGGCCAGGCGGGTATTGGCGCCGGCGCAGCCGGGCCAGGGAGCTCCCGGAGCAGGGTTTCGGGCCATAGACCCGTTTTACAATGAACTCAATCGAGCCTTTACTTCGTTCAGGCAACCATTTAATCAAAAATTGCAAGGCGCAGTACAGGCAGCCCAGCAAAGCGCAGGCTTGATCGGCAACCTGGCGCAGGCGTTAAACCCGCTAAACAAACCGGTCGGATCAATTGGAGAAAATCTGGACGCGATCCATACCAGTTCAATTTCCTTTGACAACGGTTTCAATGTCTTGCTGAATGACAAAGGTCCCAACGCGATTATCAGAAATATACAAAACCTCAGAGCCCTACGGGATCGATTCAAGGCCGAGCTGGGTAAAACAGCGCCGCGTATTGAACTTTTAATCACCGGCAACAATTCCGACCTGAAGCAATTGGAAAACCGCGCCGATATCATGGCGGGTACCTTGTACAAAAACGGACTTAACCAGCTCGCCGGTTACGCAAACCTGCTCAAATTAGTGAACCCCGGCCAGTCCGGGCCCTACCCCGGAGGAGTGAAGAATATTCGGGAAATCCGGGAGGAAATTGCCGATGCCAGGCAACAATTCACGACGTTTACTGCCGATCTTGAAGCAAAGGTTTTGCAACAAATGCAGGCGGTAGACGAAAAGTTAGGGTCAACTCAAACGGCCTGTGCTAACTTTTTGACTTTTTTAAATTCAAATGATGTTGTCCCGAATGCTGCACAAAAGAATACCCTGGTTCAATTAGTTCAGGCATTGACCACGCGCATCCAGACAGCTAAAGCCAATCTAAATTTAGCAGGAATACAACAAAACAAACAGCAGGCCGACAACGCTATCGCCCAAATTGAGGCTGCACTGAACTGGCCTGCATTTGTGCTGGCGGAGGCCGAACTATCCGAAAACCAGGCAGTCGAAAACATTCTGAACGAGGCCGCCGGCATTTTAGCGTTTGACCAGGCCGGAGATCGGACCACCCTGGATCAACCCCTCGAACTTGTACGAAAAGCGAAACAGGATTTAGAAGAAATTAAAAGCGACAACACGTTAAATACGGGCGCGCTGCCCAAAAATAAACTGAAATCAAAAGTTGCGGCAATTGACAAAGGCCTGCAAAATCTGGAGAAAACAGGCAGCACAAAACAGGCTGTACGACGTGGTTCAACCTATGCAATTAACGCAATTCCCCTGGTGCTCAACCTGTTATTAAAAGCCGCCTACGGAGGCCTGAACTGGTGGAAGGCCAATTATCCGCCGCCCGAGGTCGAATTACTTGAGCTAATGCCCGGTCCTTCCCCCAAACTGATCGCAAAACTGGTGCAATCCAAGGACGGGACTACAGCGATGATGGAAGTAACGGGTATCGCCTGGCACAAAAAAGACGGGGATGGGAATTGGCTGGCACTTCAAAACGACAGCGCAGATAAAAAAGAAATCACGCTTAGCTGGGACGATCTGACGCACCGCATCCGGGTAAAATTGTACTATGCGCATGGGTATACCACTTTTGAATACCGCCCCATAGCGCTCCATTCCGACACGATCGAGGAAAAGGTGAATACCAGCTCGGCCGTCTCAACCGGTATCATCCATGTTGCCTACCAGGAAGGCACGATTTACAAGGCGGCCAATCTTGAATTATTGGGCACAGACAAAGACTTTTTTCAAATAGTCGATGTCGCCGACAAGCCCGAACTTCAACTTAAAGCCGGCGTCGCCATTGATTTTGAAAAAAAGGATTCCTACCAAATCGCCATTAAGGCTACCGACCCGAATAAACCCGACTATAGCTTCACAGAGGAATTCACCATCAAGATTCTCCAGGCTTGAAAAAAACCGTCCTCGTCGGTCACCTCGACACCGGCGTCAGCGCCGCGCACCCGGCGCTGCAGGGCAAAATAGCCCACCAGACCATCATCGACGAAAACGGCATGCCCCTGCCCGAGGGCGCCGACACCTTTTTTGCCTCCCACGGCACCCATACCGCCGGCATCATTTGCGGCGACCCCGCGCAGGGCGTTCAGGGTGTGGCGCCGGATGCGCGACTTTGCGTTGTTGCTGTGTCGACCAGCGGCAAAAATTTGCTCAAACTGCTGGCCGGCATGGACGCCCTGCTCAACTTCGATATCCGCATAGCCTGCATGGCGATCGGTGTCCGCAAGCAAACGCCGGTATTCGCCCCCTTCCTGGATGCTTTTCTGAAAAAAGGCGTGCTCCCCATCCTGCCGATCGGCAACGGCGGTGCGGGCAGGGGCTATTCGCCTGCTTGTTACCCCGGCGTGTTATCGGTCGGAGCTGTGGACGAACACAGCATGGTGGCCAAGTTTTCCGGCAGTTGTGGCGCAGGCACTTCCCGCAAACCCGAGCTCCTGGCCCCCGGGGTCAACATGCTTTCGGCACTGCCCAACGGCAAAACCAGTCACAAAAGCGGCACTTCCATGGCTTGTGCTTATGTAGCCGGTGTGGCCGCGCGGCTCCTGCAAGTCCGGCCGGATGCCGGCGTCGCCGAAATAAAGCATGCCCTCTTCGTTTCTGCCCAAGCCCTTCCTCCGGCCCGGCAGCACCGCTGCCGCTACGGCATCGTCAATCCGGAGGCTGCCTTGGAGGCAATCCAACAGCCGTCCGGCGCTGTGTCTCTGGAGGAAGAGGCCGAATCGGTTCCCGAATTCCTGCAAACCCGGTATATCGACAAACGCTTTTTGGAAAACTACCGGCGCGCCGGTGAATCGCAACTGCTGGAAGCGATTTTGCTGCCGCAAAAAAGTAAGCGCAATAGTGCGGAAATACCTGCATCAAACCGCCGCCTGGTCGATCAGGTTGAGCAAAAAAGCGGGCAAAAAGCAGCGTACACCCGCTATTTCCAGCATGCCGATGCGGTGCATGTACAGGCGGACCGGAAATTTTTTGCAACGCTTTTGGAGCACCCCGGCCTGTTTGCCTGCAGCGCGGCAGACCAGAGTATTTTTGACGATTAGTCCCGCCGCTTTACTCCGGCGCTTCCCGCCAAACCAACACCACGCAGCGGTACAACTTCCGGATTTCCTCCAGTTCGCTTTGCTGTTCAATATCCTCTTCAATATTGCCGGAAACGGCTTCGCCAAACACCCGGAGCAGCATGCGATCGGGCTCGATGCCTCGGTCGATCATATAGTTGCGGGCTACGCGGGCGCGGGCGGTGGCCAGTTCGAGGTTGGCCTTGCCGCTGCCTACGGCGTCGGTGTAGCCCAGGATGCGCAGATCGGATTTGGGTGCGCCGTTCAATTTTTTGAGCATGTAGTCCAAATCGGTTTTTCCGACTCCGGGAGGGTCGATTGGCCCAGGGTGAAGTAAATAAACCGGATGCTGTCGTTTTCGGTGATCGGGATAGGTCCGCCTTTGAAGTAGTTGCAGAAACTGAGGTCGGTGAGTAAACGCTGGGCTTCCAGGTCAATAACGGAAGCATAGGTGAAGCCCTTGGCGACGAGTTGCTGCTGTACTTTTTCGGCATCGATGTAGGTGGGGTAGGAGCCGAAAATATACCGGTACATGCCGGTTTCATCCACGCTGGCGATCACGCCGTTGACTCCCCTGTCGGCGAAATAGGAGGACGGCACCGAATCGGTAAACGCAGCAACCTGGACTCGGAAATTTTGGGTCAAACCGATACTTACCGCACCGCACCAGACAGCGCAAATCAGAGGGACGATCGTTCGAAACATAGAGGGATGTCGTTAATATTGAACAAATGCAGGGCGAAAGTAGGGATTTTTGCCTGCTCAAACTTTTCATTTACCCGCCGGTAAGGCAAATTCAAAACCGGCATTATATTCGCGTTGAAGAGTCTAATCGGAAGTAATATGCGTTTGTTAATCGGCATAGGCGCCGGGCTGCTCGCGCTCGGCACAGTGGTTTCCCTGCATGGCCCTGCGGCCCTGACAGCCCCCAACCGGTTGGCCGCCCTCTCCGCTGCCGCCGCTATTTTTCCCGACCCTGACCCGCAGGACTATTCCATATTTCAAGAAAAAATTCCACTCGCACAGGCCGAATCAACGCTGCCGGCACAAACCATGGCGGTGGCAAAATCTTTCCTCGGCACACCCTACGTAAGCGGAACGTTGGAAAACGACGGTCCCGAAACGCTCACCATCAACCTTCAACAACTCGACTGCTGGACGTTCATGGAAAACAGTCTGGCACTCGCCCTCACGGCACGCACCACCGCGCCCAGCCTCGACTCCATGCAGTATTTCGTCCAACAACTGCGCTACTGGGGCGGGACCATCGACGGCTACGCCTCACGGATGCACTACTTCTCCGGCTGGCTCCTGCAAGCGGAAAAATCCGGCTACCTGAAAAACATTACCCGGGAATTGGGCGGCATTCCGTACCAGACAAAAATCGGGTACATGAGCGCCCGGCCCCACAAATACCCCGAACTGAAAAATCCGGAGCAGCTGCAACAAATCCGTCAGGTGGAAAAGCGGCTGAACGCCCACGACTGGTTTTTTATCCCCCAGGAAAAAATTGCCGGTATGGAGCACCTCCTTGAAGACGGCGACCTCATCGCCCTCACATCCTGGAAAAAGGACCTGGACATTTCCCACCAGGGTTTTGCAATCCGCAAAAATGGCCGCGTGCACTTGCTGCACGCCTCTTCGCTGGGTAAACGCGTGCTGATCTCCGGGCAGCCGCTGGCGCAGTATGTCCGCTCGCAAAAGGGGCAGACGGGGATTGTGGTGGCGAGACTTTCGAGTGCGGAGTTTCGAGTGCGGAGTGCGGAGTGATCACCATTTCGAGTGCGGAACGGCGCAGGCTTTTGGTTAATTGAAATAGAATGCTAAAAAAATCTTCCGTTAATGGACCATGAAAAATTAAAAAACCGCTTTAAAGCATTCGCTTTGAGTATCGTCCAATTTGCAGAGCAATTGCCGGAAAATGTAGTTTACAAAACGATCAAAGGCCAAATGATCCGAAGCGGCACCTCCAGTGCAGCAAATTACAGGGCTGCTTGCCGACGTAAGTCAGGTAAAGATTTTATAGCTAAAATGGGGATTGTAGAGGAAGAATTGGACGAAACGATGTTTTGGCTTGAGTTTGCCGTTTCTATTTCCGAAAGTTGGCGTTCGCAGATTACACCAATCTGGAAAGAAGCGGATGAATTGTTAGCTATCACAGTGTCTTCCATCAAAACAGCGCGTGCAAATCAATCCAATAAAAAAGGAGATTAATAAACCCATCACGGGAAGGTGAACACTCCGCATTCCGCACTCGAAACTCCGCACTCCTAAAGATATTCCGCAAGCATAGCCAGCTTAGCCGCCAGGTCAAGGTCTTCTGCTTCCAGGGCTTCCCGAGCCAGTTGGTGCAGTGCCTCCAGCGAGGTGCCAGCAGTGAGCGTGGCAGGCCCTTGTCCATTAGTTAACAGCGCCAACGACTCTTCCCGGCCGGGCAGCGCCTGCAGACTGGCAAACCGGGCCAACTCGTTGCCGGTGAGGATTTTGCTGTGGCGCAGGCTTTCAGGCAGGGCATCAAAACCCACGCCGATTTCCGTCACTTTTTGAACGACTTCCATCACGGCATCGCCGCTGGCGCGGGCGTAGTAGAAACGGCCCATACGCCCCATCAGGTCAATTTTTTGCGGGTCGATGCGGCCGGTATCGCTGAGCACGGCCTCGTTGATATGCATCAGCACGATCCGGCAAACAACCAAGTTGCCGGCGCCGCCCAACTCGCCGAGCGGTAGCACGCGCTCCACCACGCATTCCATGTGCACCGGACTTTCGGCCACCCGGAAAGGTTTCACGCGTTCGGAAGGCAGGGGCGTTAGTCCGGCTTTTTCAAACTCATTAACTTCGGCGCCGTATTCGATGCTGCACAACGCCATTTGCCGAACAATCGAATGGGGTACGACGTTAATGACTACCTCGCCGGTATCTTCCACATTTTTGAGGGTATCCTTGGTGGTGTTGTTGGCCACCCGCCGGTTTGACGAGAAGATCAAAATGGGCGGATTGCTGCTGAAAGCATTAAAAAAACTGTAGGGCGCCAGATTGGGCACACCGTCGGCGCTGAGTGTGCTGGCAAATGCAATCGGGCGGGGCGCTACAGCGCCGAGAATGTACTGGTGGAGGTCTTTGGTGGGTATTTGTGTAGGGTCGATGGTAAGCACAGCAGGTGGATTTTGTACCGCCGAACAAGGTTCGGCGTTGGTGTGTAGTACCGCCGAACAAGGTTCGACGCAGGCGTGTTGAATGAGGCGCAATACTACAAATCAACACGCAGGAACAAATTAACAGCAAGCGCTTCGGAACGTTGAGCAGTTTATCTATAAAAAACTTGGAAATACGATGCAATCACGATTTTGGAAACTCGGCTTTGTCGTTTTGGGCGTGGTGATAGCCTACGCTGTTTATCAGTACCGCCAGCCGCGGTTTATTGCAGGCGAAACGGCGCCCGATTTTACGACTACGCTGGCTAATGGCGAAACAGTGCGGCTTTCAGATTTGCGTGGCAAATACGTGCTGCTGCAATTTTGGGGGAGCTGGTGCGGCCCCTGCCGGGCCGAAAACCGGCATTTGGTGCCGCTTTACGAGAGGTTTCACGACCAGGGCTTTGAAATTTTCAGCGTGGCCATAGAGTCCAACGAACGGTCTTGGAAACAGGCCGTCGAAAAAGACGGGCTCCGCTGGAAGTATCATGCGGTGGAGTACGACCAATTCAACGGCCCCCTGGCCCGGCAGTTCAACATCCATTCGATCCCCACCACTTTTTTGATCAATCCGGAAGGGCGGATCATGGGCGTGCGCCTGGATTCCGGCCAGTTGGAGAAAATGCTGCAAACCGCCCTGGCCGTCCGCTGACAAATTGGCACGTATTCCCGCAGGGCATAATAATTGTACAACAGGCTGACAACTAGATACTTTTACGAATAACAGATGTTGAAAAACAGTTCAACCATGGAAGATAAGCGCCCGGATACGCACGAACAAGAAGTCGTGGAAAACGCCACCGAGCAGACCGAAAACCAATCCGAAGACCCAAAAACACCCCAGGATGCTGCCAATGATGCGGGTGAAACAGATAACCTCCAGCAACAACTGGAGGAGTCCCGGAAGAAATACCTCTACCTGCTTTCCGATTTTGAAAACTTCAAACGCAACGTAGCCAAAGAACGCCTCGAACTCAAACAAACGGCAGGGCGTGACATCGTGACAGCATTACTGCCAGTTTTGGACGATTTTGACAGGGCCGCCAAAAACAAAGCCCTCGACGAAGGGATTGCCCTGATCCACCACAAACTCCGGCATACCCTGCAAAATTTCGGCCTGTCAGAGCTGACCTTCGACGCCGGCGATGCCTTCGATGCCGATACCCAGGAAGCCGTGGCGGAAATCCCCGCCCCTTCCAAAAAAGTGCAGGGGAAAATTGTCGAGGTGATCGAAAAAGGCTACAAACTCGGCGAACGGATCATCCGCTACGCAAAAGTGGTGATCGGAAAATGATAACAACACAGTCGATCAATGACCAACACAATGGCTAAACGAGACTATTACGAGGTGCTGGGCGTGGCCAAAAACGCCGCTGCGGATGAAATTAAAAAGGCCTATCGCAAGAAAGCCCTCGAATTTCACCCCGACAAAAACCCGGGGGATAAATCGGCAGAAGAGAAATTCAAGGAAGCCGCCGAGGCCTACGAGGTGCTGAGCGATGCCGACAAACGCGCCCGTTACGACCGCTACGGCCATGCCGGTGTGGATGGTATGAGCGGCGGTCGTACCAGTTTTGAAGGGATGACGATGGACGACATCCTGCGCCGCTTTGGTTTTGATACCGACGATATTTTCTCCGAATTTTTTGGCGGCGGCGGTGGCGGGCGCGGTGGTTTTCGCACCGCCCGATCCAGAGGCGAACGCGGCGCCAACCTGCGCATAAAAGTGAAAATGACCCTCGAGGAAATCGCCACGGGCGTCAGCAAAAAAATCAAGGTCCGCAAACAGGTTGCCTGCAAAACCTGCAACGGCAGCGGCGCCCGCGACAGCAGCTCGGTTGACACCTGCTCGACCTGCCGCGGATCGGGCATGGTAAGCCGGATCACACAAACGCCCTTCGGCGCGATGCAAACCACTACGACCTGCCCTACTTGCAGCGGCAGCGGTCAAACCATTCGCGCCGCCTGCAATGTCTGCAAAGGCGATGGCCGGGTGTTCGGTGAAGAAACCCTGGATGTGGATATTCCAGCCGGCGTACACGAAGGCATTCAATTATCCATGTCGGGTAAAGGCAATGCCGGCGCCAAAGGTGGCCAGCCCGGCGACCTGATCATCACCATCGAGGAATTGCCGCACGATGATTTTACCCGCGAGGGGAACAACATCATGTACGAGCTGTTCATCAATATTGCCGATGCCGCGCTCGGCGCCCAGGTGGAAGTGCCTACCCTCGACGGGCGGGCCCGCATCAAGGTTCCGGCCGGCACCCAATCGGGTAAAATATTTCGCTTGCGCGAAAAAGGAATTCCGGCGCTGCAGAGTTACCACCGCGGCGACCAACTGGTGCACGTCAATGTGTGGACCCCCAAAAAGGTGTCGGATGAAGAGCGCCGCCTGCTGGAACAACTGCGCAATTCGCCCGGTTTTCAACCCAACCCCGGAAAAGACGACAAAAGTTTTATCGACCGGGTGAAGGATATTTTCGGGTGATGGATGAAAAACCTGTCCGTTTTTGCTCCAAAAAAAGATTCGGCGTTATCCCACACTTTTTTTGGAAAAACAACCTGACAGGTTACCTTTGCAGCCGCAAATTTCAAAGCGCATTTTTCAAGGCCACGTGGCGGAATTGGTAGACGCGCTACTTTGAGGGGGTAGTGTCCTTACGGACGTGCTGGTTCGACTCCAGTCGTGGTCACAACAAGAAATCTGCTGACGCCTGATCGGATAACTCCGATCGGGCGTTTTTTGTTGGAGATAGCCTACTTTTGTCGGGTATCCGCTTGCGAGGTATTTCCGAAAAAAACCGGTGCCAAACATGAAAAATCAAGACCAAAACCATCCCGAAACCCCGCTGGTAACCGCCGCCCGCGGGCATGTGCTCCAACTTTGGAACGCCCAGCACGACGCCCGGTTAGTGTACCACAATTTTGCCCAGGCCGCCGCAGTAGCCGAACAGGCCGCCGCCATTGCCCGGGCCGAAGGGCTGCCGGAATCCGACCGCGAACTCGTGCAAATTGCCGCCTGGTTTCACAACATCGGCTACCTGTACGATCCCCGGCAGGCCGCCGAAACCAGCGCCATCCGCGCCGAGTTTTTCATGGTTGAACAAAAATGTGCGCCGGAAAAAATTGAACGGCTGCGCCAAACTATTGCGGGCGCATTTGCTTCAAAAAACCCGGAATTAGAAACCGCCCGGGTGCTCCGCGATGCCGTCCGCGCCTACGACTGGGCCGAAACCTACGACAGCCGCAGCCCGCTCCTTCAGCTCGAACAGGAGTTGCTCAGCGGCCAGGCGCCCGATGCCGCAGCCTGGCAGGAATTTGTGCGCAAACAGCTGCAAGAGCCCTTCCTAACCGCCTCGGCCAAGCAGACCTATGAACCTGCACTGGCAGCCCGCTTGTTGGATCTGCATCGCCAACTGAGTACACCCGCCCTTTCGCCGGCAAAAAAGAAAAAAACGGAACAAGCCGCTCCTGAGCGCTTCGACCGCCTGGCCCGCCGGCCGCTGCGCTCCAGCATCCAGACTTACTTTCGCGCCAACTACGCCAACCACATCCGCCTGAGCGCCATTGCCGACAACAAGGCCCACATCATGATCAGCGTGAACTCCATCCTGCTGTCGGTGGCCATTTCCCTGTTGACCTACCAAACCTTCACCAACCGCAACCCGCTGTTCATACTGCCCATCATCCTGTTTTTGGTGACCAGCCTGAGCTCACTGATCTACGCGGTGCTTTCTTCCAAGCCGCGGGTCACCAGTTTTATGCCGCACCCGCAACAGCCCGCCAGCCCGGTGTTTTTCGGCAATTTTATCCACCTCAGCCTCGACCAGTACGAAGCCGCTGTGGATGAAATGCTCCGCGATGGCCGCCTGCTTTTCGGCAATATGGCCCGCGATCTGTACTTCCTCGGACATGTGCTCGACAAAAAGTACAAGCTGCTGACCTACTCCTACACCATTTTTATGATGGGTTTTGTGGCAACGGTGGGGGCTTTTTTGGGAGCGTATTTTTTGGGTTGAGGTATGCGAATCATGGGCAAAACAGGCCTTTCAGTCATGATTGGGCGTAAATGAAATACCCAAACTTGTCGTGAGGCGGAGACTCTAAGTTCAACTTCGACTGCCTGGGGGATTGGAGCAAAGCTTTTTCAGTTTTGCGTTTTTCGGGCCATGCCAGAAAAGGAGAATGGCGAAAAGCTGTTTTGGGCCCGTGAGAAATCCCAACATGCTCTAGCACCAACATTTATGGGCTCCCGCGAATGCTATCGTGAGGTGTCGTGCCTGCGACAGGACAAGAAAAAGGAAGATCGCACATACATTGAACCCCCTGATTCGCATGACTCCTGGTAGTTTCATCACACTGTAATTTGTAAAAACCTGTGCAGTTCAAAACCCAAGTCAGATCAATCTTTACCTGCACCCTGGAAAGAGCATTTAAAACGCCAATGCTCTGCGATGTAACCAAAGTGCATACCGGCTTCGGCCTGATGCCCCGCGTTACCCATTGCACGGAAGATGCTACCTGGGGGCAGGTGGGCGGCAGCCGGAAAGTATTTATGGCGCGGACCCTGACTTTTAAAGGCGGGGAAGCGGCGCTTGACCGCGTGTTGGAACGTATAGAAAACCAATATTGGAAAATAGAGATCAGCGACATGAAAGCCGCATCCATGGGCATCGTAAAATTTCAGGGTGAATGGCAGACGCGCCAAATGGACGACGGGAATATCGAAGTGCTGTACACGTATACGGTGTTTACCAAAGGCGTCCTGCTTTTTCCGCTCCAATGGTTGTTTACGAAGCTGCTGTGGCGCACGTATATGAAACAGGTGATAAACAACATTAAAGAATTAGCGTACAGCGAAGCTCCGTATTTGCAGGATTAGCAACTTATTCAAAAGCTGTGAAACCACTCCTTTGCGGCAGTCTTTCGGCGTCGGGAGATCAAAATGGAGGAGCCGTCTTTAAGCAAGCGCGCCAGGTTTATCTTGAGTCGGAGGAAAAATTAAAGGAAATTTTAGACGGATGGTGATGGCCTGGAATATTGAGGTGGTTTTTAACTTACAAGCCGCCACCCAGCGCAAATGGCGCGCAACTATAAAAAAACGTGAGTTTTGGATAGAATAAGGGAATGGCGAATTAAAAATCAACCAATTAATTCCCATAAGCGCCTCTCCGAGGCGTTTCCTGAGCTCCGCTATCCAAAACTCACGTTAAAAAAGTCCCGGGCGGCTCCACACAGGAAACACACCCGGGACGATTCAGTTACGGGGCCCTATTCCAACTTACTCACACACATCCGAATACCCGTTCACGCACTGCAGCACGCTGAGCAGCTGGTTCAAGTCCGGCCCTTTGATGGGGCCGTTGTTGCCCAGGACAAAATTTGTGACGCGCACCAACTCCTGGACATCCGGATCAGGCGCCAGGGCCATTCGGACAACCGGCGGCAGGCTGCAATTCACGGCAGTGAGTTTGACTGTAGCCAAGTCCGGTTTCAAGCGCAGCATAATGTTCAGTTTGATCGCTTGTGCCAGTAAGGGGTTGCTCAGTTTGCCATTGGCATCCAGCGCATTGGCGCCGGGGCGGCAATCGGCCGTTACCAGATAGCTTTCGGGCCTGAGCGCTGCAGCGGTAGTGCCGGTCGTGGGCAGCCATTGCTGGACGCAGGCGCCCATGCCGGGTGGAAGAATAACTTTCACCGTATTATGCCCGATTACCAGGGTATCGCTGCGGCCGTCACCGTCCAAATCCTTGCGGAGTGCTTCCTCGATCAGAGGCAGAGTATTCTTGGTAACTACCTGCATGCAGGTGACGCTGTTTCCACAATTATCCACCGCCAACCAGGTCCGTTCAATGGTGCACAACCACTCGCAGGCGCCGCTCGTGGTTTGATCCGAAAATGATATATGCGGAACCGCGTCGCAATTGTCGATCGCATAGGCTTCCCCGGTGCTGGTTGCCGGATTAATATCACAAGTGACGGTAAGGGCTTCCGGGCAGGTGATGACAGGCGCCTTCCGGTCATGCACGGTGATGACCTGTTGGCAGGTATTGCTGTTGGTATGAATATCCGCCACAGTCCAGGTTCGGCGCAGGGTATAATTGCCCGGGCAGTTTTCGTCAATCCGAATATCGGAATACTTGACATCTGCTACCCCGCAATTATCCGCCGGGCTCGGGTTTCCGACGGTTTCGGGCAGGGTCGAAACTTCACAGCTTTGGGTCAGATTGGCCGGACAACTGATGCTTGGCAATTCCAAATCGTTTACGGTGATCGAAAACGTACAACTACTGGTATTATCCGATTCATCGGTAGCAATACCGGTGATAATCGTCGTGCCAACCGGAAACACGGAGCCGGAAACAATCGAATGTGCGATCGATACTGCGCTGGTGCAGTTGTCCGTAGCGGTGGATGCAAAATTCACCCGCGCACTGCAATTGCCCGGGTCATTGTTCACCGTTTTATTTTCCGAACAACGGATAACCGGTTTCTGTACATCGTTTACCGTCACAGTAAAACTGCAACTTGCCGTAAGTCCGGCGCCGTCGCGCGTCTGAAACTCGTTTAGGGTTTGCCCCTTCGGAAATGCCGTGCCCGAAGCCAGGCCATGCAGCTGCGTTGTAGCGTCGATGGAGCAATTGTCAAATACCTCCGGTGCATCGTAGCGGACCACCGCCGTGCACTTATCCTGTTCGGTATTGACCGTAACATCAGCCGGACAGTTAATGGCGGGCGGCTTTGTATCCCGAACAGTTACGGTATACGTACAGCTGGCTGTATTTCGGCTCCCGTCTGTCGCGATGCTTGTCACCGTCGTCGTGCCTAACGGAAAGGGGCTTCCCGCCGCCTTATCGGAGCGGATGGATACTGGTTCGGCGCAATTGTCGCCGGCCGTAACTTGAGGTTGTATCCGGGCGCTGCATTCCAGCGGGTCGGTGCTGACGGTGCTATTTGCCGGGCAACTGATCCGCGGCTTTTCCCGGTCGGTGACCGTCACATAAAAGGAACAGGTATACTTTTCAATTTCATTATTCAATACATACGCAACTTCCGTTCGTCCCAGACTAAAGGCGCTTCCGGATGCCTCGCCGGCGCTCAAATTGGGCCTGCTGCGTATCGTACAGTTGTCTGTCACATTGGGCATAGTGTAGTTGACTACGGCAGTGCATTGCCCCGGATCGGTATTTATCTGGATGTCGGGCGGACAACTGAATTTTGCCGGCTCTGTATCATATACAAGCACCGTGAAGGAACAGCTAGCCGTCTTTCCGCCGGCGTCGGTTACTTTGAACCCAATAATTTCTGTTATACCAGTAACGTACCCTGGAAACGGGCTGCCGGAAGCCAGGCCGCGTGTTTGAACCGTGGTGGCGCCGGCGCAATTGTCGGTCCCGACCGGTGCCTGGAACGTAAACACAGCGCTGCACTGACCCGGGTCGGTACTAAGGGTAACATTTTCCGGGCAGCTGATTTGCGGCGCTTCCTGATCTTGTACGGTAACTGTGAAACTGCAAGCGGCCTCATTGCCGGCTGCATCTGTTGCAACACAACGCACCGTTGTGGTGCCCGACTCGAAAAAACTGCCTGATACCGGTGCAAAATATACCGGCACATTGCTCGTACAGTTATCGCTAGCCGAGGCGGCATACGTTACCTTGGCGCCGCAGCTCCCGCTGTCATTGGGTACGGTTTTATTTGCCGGGCAGCTGATCTGTGGCGCCTGCTTATCTTCAACCAGCACTTCGAACGAACAACTTCCCCGATGACCGGACCGGTCACTTACTTCAAAGGTATTCACCGTAAGGCCAAGCGGGAAGGCTGTACCCGAAGCCTGGCCGCTTATCCGGCTCGCATCCCATTTGTTACAGTAATCGGAACTTCTCGGAAATGCGTAGTTGACTACGGCTGTACATTGGCCGGCTGTTGTTTGTACCCGGATATCAGGCGGGCAGCTCAACAGGAGCTCTGTGTTTTTTACCCCCGTATTGATGTTGATCGTGCTATCATAGAAAACAACATCGCTTGCATTTGTTGTGGTAATCGCCTGGGTACTGTTGATGAGGACCACCTTTTTCATGCCCCAGTCATCCGTGATTACTATACCAAGAATGTTTCTGCTTGCATGCCGGAGCCTGATCTTGCTGACGCAGGGCATATTTTTGACGGTGATGGACCCCCAGTCATGGCCATTGTCATTAAACAGGTTTTCGCCGCCGAGGAAGTTTTTCTTGCTTCGCAAAATTTTCCGCAGCGGATACTCCGGGCTTACCGCGCCATTGCTGCCAACCAGCTGCAGAAATACGTCGCCGTCGGTGCCGTCTTTTCCGGTGAACACATTAAGCTGATATGTGGTGTAAACACGGGGGTCTTCGAGTACAAGATTCAGGCTTGTGTCGCTCAGATCGCAGTTGCAGTAATTGGTTTTTATCGTACCGTCGGCGCCGAGAAGGGTGATCCCACTGAATCCCCAATGGTCGGGGAAAACCGCTACTTTGGGTTTGACCTCCATGATCACGCGCTGAATAGGCCCGATATCTTCGATCGAAATAGGCACTTCATCTACATTGTTCCGCTCGAAGGCATTGCGCGTCACGAGCGGGTTAAGCCTGATTTTCGGGCTTTTACCACGTGTACCGACCAAGGTGATCGACACATTTTCATCCGTACCGGCATTGATTCCGTCCATAGTGGAAATCGCCACCCGGTAGTCGGCATACGATTTTCCGTCGAAGCTGATCGTTTTGGGACCGGAAGTGCTGCTAATTTCACAATTCGTGCATTCGCCATACAGCGAGACCGACGCATAACTTGTTTGCACGCCAATGCCTTTGACGCGCAGGTTGTCAGTCAGGCTTCCGGTCGGGCTGATCTGAATTGACTGGATGGCGCCGATATCCCGGCTGGAAGTGATCGTGAATACCTCGCGGCTGTTTGGAGCGAATGCTCCGAAAAGGTCCTTTGACAGCGGTTTGCGCGTCAACGCACCACTGCTCCCATTCAAGGTAACATCGAACCTGTCGGTGGAGCCGGCATCAGTGGTGTCGGGTATATCGACGGTGACGAAGTAATAATGCACCGGCACAGCCGTGGGTATTTGGTTGTAATTCATGCCTCCGGCTGCTGTGGTCAGCGGCACATTGGAGACCGGCGCTTTGAGCTGATCAGCGAATGTCGGGGCGAACCCGGGCTTCCACAAATTGCCTTTTACCATTTCATTGGCAATTTTTTGTGCTGATCCGGGGATGTCGTCAAAGTCAATTTCTATGTCAAAATGATAGGGTTGCTGCGTAATAATCACATTCGAGCGGACCACTATCTTTCGGTCAGTCTTTAGGGCATAGCTGCCTTCAAATTCGACAGATTTGATCTCAACTGCCCCATTCAATGTGTTATCAACAATCCACTGCGCGGCGTCCAGGCCAAAGTCTGAAGCGCCCTTAACGGCATCTACAGCTGCAATTGCCGTTTCAACGGCGGCATACTCGGCGGCGTATTTAACCGCCAGATCAGTGCCTTCAATTTCTTTGGGAAAATCATCCCCGATATCGGCCAGGCCATTCACCGTTTTTGAATAGCCGTCATAAATGATTTTCTCCGCTGCGAGCGCAGCTTCGTGACTTTTTTTTGCCGCTTCTTGAACCGCGATATCAGGTAAATCCAAGACCCTCTTGGGATTTAAATTCGAAAGTTTCACATTGATTTCTCTGATTTTTTTCCGGTGCCTGTCCATAACCCGCTTCGATTCCGCTTGGGCGCGCCGCGCCTCGTCCCGCATTTTGCGAAGATCGGCTTCGCGCCGGGATGTAACCTCGGCCATTCGTTGGTTAAAACGCACTTCCACTTCGCGGTAACTGGCGCGTTTGGCTTCCAGATCCCTCCGGGCTTTCGACAACGCAGTTTGGGTGGCTTTGGTTGCCTGATCCAGACCCTTGGTAAGTTCTTCATTCAGGTATTGGATCAGGTCGTTGCGCAAAACCCCACGCACGTAAATGCCTGCTGAATCTTTGATAAAGCTGACACCTTTCGCTTCCAGGGTCACCTCAAACTTGTCGAACAACTTTCCCGTGGTGGTAAACTCAAAACCAGCCTCGTTAAAATAAATCTGCGTCGCACTACTCATGCCAAGCAGGCTTATTTGCCCGTCGATAAACAAGTGTGACTTTGTGCCGATACCCAAACTGAGCTGCGGCCTGGGGCTCTGGTAGCCCGTAAGTTTGAACGGACCCCAGTCAATCGGATCAATCCCGCCACCGGCGCTAACGCCGGACTCGCTCAGGCTGAAATCCAGATAAGCACCGAGTCCGAGCAGTGAAAATTTGCCGCCAAAAGCAATGCCCCGTTCGTAGGTTTTACCAAATTGCTCAAGCCCGCTGACAGGAACAATTTTCACCCGGGCTGAGTCAAATCCGGAGCGCAGCATTGGGTTCAATATTGGACGCAGTAAAGTCGGAATCTTGCGGTCCAAATCATATGCCTGCATCATTCCCAGGATCGTGGCATTTTTGACTTCCACGTCGACGATACTGTTCATTGGGTTGGTTATATTGACAGAAGTTGTCAGTGCACCGTCCAGATGCTTGCTCCGGTCAGTATTGGTGCCGAACCTGGCAGAGCCGAGAAAACCGAGTTTGTTGAGATAGATCAGGTGAAAGTTCAAATCCACACCGGCGGCCACACCCAGGTTGCGAAGGCCTAGGCCGCGGATTCCAAAAGGCTCCGTCCATTCGGGCGGAACGGGTTTCCCATCCGATCCAATCGTTGCATTTTGCACCGTGCCGTTACTTTTTTCAATAGCCTCCATAAAAAACTCGCCTTCAAACTGCAGGGCCAGGGGCCTGAACCCAAAGCCGGCCTGAAAGCGTAACCGGTCCTGGCCTGCCCTGACCTCCAGTTGCCCGCCAATATTGAACTGAAGGGGATTTGTACTGCTCATGTCAAGGCCAAACAGGATGCGTTTCAAAACCACGTACGCTTGTTCGATCTCTATATCAGGAGGAAAGGGAAGGTCAAACTCCACCGCTGCATCCAGGCTAACTTTCGGAACATTCGGCTCCAGCGTCCCGCGTATGCGTAAGCGGTTTATCTTCGTGAAACTTGCCATCTTTGGATTAAAATCAATGCTGGTAAACATGTTCAGACCTCTGACCAGGCCACCCTCCTCGTTTTCCATGCCGGGGAGCCGGCTGGTAATTTCAGTATCCGGAACAGATGAAATAATAATGGCCGTTCCGTTAAGACCAATGCCATCCAGGGGCGCCATGGAACTGTGTATCTGCGAAAACTGGAACGTTGCCGGCGGGGCCACACCCAGTTGAAGGCCCGGTGTTCCACCGCTGGACACACCCATGAATTTCATTTCTACCGAACCCAGGTTGGTGACACCCAGGCCGCTGAAAGACAGGCTGGCTGGAAAAAAACTGGCTGTAAGGGTGCTAAACTCCAGCGATTTGAATACCGACGGGACAAGCTGCAACAAGTTTTGGGCTTCAGCGCCACTGGCAAAACTGTTCACGACAGTCTCGACGCTGATATTTTGGGCTGTGCCGGTAAATTCAATGTCCGCAGGATTGGTCGACAACGTAGCGCTGAGCGCCACCGGGATGGTACCAATGCGTCCGGCGCCGGTAATCGTACCGCTCAAAGCCCGGTCCGAACGGGTCGGGTTGATTGCGTTCAAACTCAGGGTAATGCCGCTTATGGCAACGGCGCTAAAACCCGGTATGGCGTACGAACTGACGCCGATGGTCACATTGAAGTTGGCTAAGTTACCGCCTGTTTCATCGAATTCCAATCCCATGCTTTGGATAGACAAGCCGGTGCTGGCCGGAAAACCGGAGGGCAGGCGGTTTGAAAGACTTGCACCACCCAGAAAACTGCTCAGCTTATCCAGGCTGAAGGAAAGGGACGCTGGAAAATTCAGGGTGACAGACTGAACGTTCAAACTGGCGCCCAGGAGCGCTTCCAGTTGTACGGCATCGCTCCCAAAAAGTGAAATATTGCCGGAGGCAACTTTGCCACCGTCGCCGGTTGAAATCAACTGAAGGCCAGACACCGCCACACCGGATGGGACAAACCGGCGCAGCACATCGAGTACGGCGGCATCCTCCGCGCTGCTCACCACAGGCCCGGTGTAGCCAAATACCGACGCCGGGTCGCTGTGCGGCAAGCGGGTGCTTTCCCAAAAATGGACGGTTGGGTCGAGTGCCGCAAAAGCGCCTTCCCGGGCCCGATCCTGGGCAGCTGCCGGGCGGCAGACAAAGGCGACTAAAAAAAGAAGTATTGCCGTTAAAAAGGGGGGGGTGGAACTGATTTTAAATCGCATAACATTTAGATTTTGGGTACGAAGACCATTAAAAATTCGGGTTTAGAATGCTAACGGCACAAACATGCCGGTATAGTCCCAAAACCCTCTGGACGCAGATTGCAAGAATCTGGACACAGATTGCATGTCTGAAAAAAACGGTCTTGTGCTCTGAAAAACAGCTATTTGCGCATAGCGCTCGGCGGCATGCCAAATTCCTGACTGAAGGCCCGGGAAAAATGGTTGGGGTCGGTAAAGCCCACCTCGTAGGCGATCGCTGCAATGTTTAACTCCGTAGTTTGCAGCAGTTGCCTGCCTTTATGCAGGCGTACTTTGCGGATAAAACCGCTGGGATGCTCGCCCGTTAGGGCTTTCAGTTTGCGAAACAACTGGGTATGGCTGAGCAGGGCTGCTTTGCAAAGCTGGGCAATACCCAGGTCAGGATCGCCCAGGTTTGCATCGATAGTCTGGCGGATTTTTTGGAGAAATTGTTCATCCAGCGACGGCGTCTTTGGCGTTGGGCTGTCAGCTGGCCGAAACAGATAATCCGGATCGGCAGCGCCTGCATAACGCTCCTGCAGCGACCGGCGCAGCTGGATCAACTTTTCCAGGCGCACAAATAACTCCTCCTTGTTGAAAGGCTTCATCAGGTAGGCATCGGCGCCGGTTCTCAGGCCGGCCAGCCGGTCGGCCTCGGTGGCTTTGGCCGTCAGCATGATGATGGGGATATGGCTGGTGCGCGCATCGGTTTTCAGGGTTTGGCATACTTCAAAGCCGTCTTTGAGTGGCATCATCACGTCGGTGATAATGCTATCGGGCACCAGTTCAAGCGCCTTGTCGATGCCCGCCTGCCCATCGGGCGCTGTTTCGATACCGTAGTCCGATTCCAAAATAGAGCGCAGGTAGGCAATGATGTCCGGATTGTCTTCGATAATCAGCAGCTGTGGTTTGTCGTCGGTTGCCGGTGCCTGTGCAGGTCTGGAAACGGCAGCATCCGGCACCGGGCACGCTTGTTTATCTGGCTGCGGCACTGCTTTTTCTGCTTCCCGCTTTACCGGCAATTGTACCGTGAAGGCGCTGCCCGCCCCCTGCTTGCTTTGCACGCTTATGGCGCCACCCATGAGTTCTACCAACTCTTTGGTGAGTGCCAGCCCGATACCCGAGCCCTCGCCTGCACGGGTCATCGTGTTGTCGACTTGGTAAAAGCGGTCGAACACATGGGGCAGCTGCCCGGGAGCGATGCCGACACCCTTGTCGGGTACCTGAATTTCCAAACAGGCCTGTTTATTTTTCCGGAGAAGGCTGACGGACAAGATAATCACCCCGCCGCCGGCTGCCGGGGTGAATTTGATGGCGTTGGACAACAGATTGTACACGATCTGTTGCAACTTCGCTTCGTCATAATCCATGACCAGTTCCGGCACTTCGGATGCAAAAGCCAGTCGAATCCCCTTTTCTTCGGCCATGGAATGGAAGGATTCGAGCAGGTATTTGAGGTAGTTGATAATGTCGGCCTGTATGAGGTCCAGTTGCATGGCGCCGCTGTCCAGTTTGGACAGGTCGAGCATTTGATTAACCAACACAAGCAGGTTCCGGCTGTTGCGGCGGATAAGGCTGCGCTCGTTTTCCTGCCCGCGGATGTTGTCGGCCATGCCCATGATAACCGTCAGCGGCGTGCGGAATTCGTGGGTTATGTTGGTGTAGAGGCGGGTTTTAAGCGCGTCGAGTTCTTTGATTTTGGCCGCTTCCTGTTTTTCCATTTGGCGGTTCAGGTTGAAGCGGTACACCCGATATATGCCACCAAACAGGAAGGTCGCGTACAGGCCATAGGCCCACCAGCTGGCGTACCAGGCGGGGAAAACCTGCACCCGGATACTGCGCTCGTTGAAGGGTAGCGAGGACTTGAAAAGCCCGCCGCGCAGCCGCAGCGTGTACGTACCGGGCGGCAGGTTTTCGTAATGCACCCGGTTGTTGTTCTGGGAGGGTCTTTTCCAATCATCGTCATAACCCTCCAACATGTAGCTGTAATAATTTTCCGCAGGTATCCGGAAATCGGCAACTGAAAATTCCAGTTCAAAATAGCGTTCGCCGTGCTCCAACCGGATCTCCCGGAGCAGTTGCGGGACACGCAAGGGGGATACGGCTGCTTTTACAGCCGGGTCGTATTTGGCGTAGTGGTTTATAATAATCGGCAGGTTTTCGCCTTTTAGGCCCCCGTAAATTTCCAAAACTGCTTTTGGATAAAAAGCGTAGAGCCCGTTCCTGTTGGTGCCGAAATACATCCGTCCGTTTTTTGCCTTGTAATAGGACGTTCGGTTGAATTCGGCCTGCATGAGTTCCTGATTCAGGGGAAAACCCATTGCCTCCCCGGTTTGCACATCAAAACGGTACAGGCCCCGGTTGGTGCTGAGCCATAAATAATCGGTGGAACCGCCCGGGCCTTTTTCAGGCAAGATGCCGTACACGAGGTTAAAATACGGTTCGTCGGGATCGATCACGTAGTTTTTCAGGGCTTTGCCATCCGGAGCCAGCCGGCTCAGTCCTGCCCCATGCCCGATCCAGAGGCGCTTTTTTTCATCTTCAAAAAATGAGGTGACCACATGGTTCGCCAGGCATATGGCGCTTTTAGGGTTTGCGGTGTAGTGATCCAGCAAATCGCCGGTTTCGCTGAACACAAAAGCGCCATTGCCGTGGGTACCCAGCCAAACCGTACCGTCAGACGAGCGTTGGTACAGGGCATCCATCTCGATACTATTGTTGCCTAGGGCAGGGATATGCACCGATTTTATATTGGCCGTATCCACGGGGTCTATTATAAGCAGCCTACTCGAACGCCAGGAAATAGTCCAAAAATGACCCTTTTTATCGATTAAACTTACATTATAGTCGCTCAAGCCGAACCGGCTAGGCATGTACTGTTCCGCTTTCCAATTCGGCTCCGGTGCAGCCCGTTCATGGCCCCAATAGAGTTTTCCGTTGAAATACTGCAAGGCGTAAACTATTCTCGAAGTCTCAAAATTCGCTGCGGGCAAACCCGCCTCCGGGTCAAGGCTGCCAATGTTTGTATAATTATATCCGACGTATATGCGCCCCGCGGCATCTTCTGCAATTCCCCTGTTTATAGTAAAGTTGTATTTTTTAAACACATCCGGCGGGAGATGAACTTTTTCCAGCCCTTCGCCGCTGCCATACCAAATAACGCCCTGGCTGTCTTTGTAGCCACAGTTCACCTGCGGGGCGCCACCCCAGCCCCGATAAAAAAGTGTTTTTTGGGTAGCGATATCAATGGCATACATAAACGCGTTGCAAATAAAAAGTGTGCCATTCCGTACCTGAATCTGGTTCGCGCCATAAGGACCGCCGACTTTGGTATGTGTGAAATCAATGTACACGGAGTCGGGCAGGATTTTCAGGCCGTAGGTCACCAGACCTGTGGAGTCCGGCACTGAAAACCAGAGACCGTCATGACCATCGTAGCACAGGTTCCACTGGTTCAGCCGGGGGTTTACGATGCCGGGCAGCGAAATGCTGCGCACTGTTTTTCCGGACTGGTCCAACTCCAGGAAACGCCCGGTTTCTTTTACCAGCACATGGTTTTTGTAGGCTGTAAAAGCTGGATGGCCCTGTGTAGTGATGGCATCATTGGAAATGAATTGAAACGGGCCGCCGTTTTTGGAAAGCAGGAGCCGGTAGGTCGAATAGCCGGGCTGCAACTGTTTGTTGGAAGGCGAAAGGGCGGCCCAAAGCAAGGGCCCTTCGGCGCTGTTTGAATAGGAAAGGTGTAAAATGTTGTCCTGCCTCGGCAAGGCCTTCGGTAGTTCGATCTTGCCGGTTATTTTTTGCAGGGTCAGGCTGAAAACCGCTACATGTCGCCCCATATTCAGGTACAGAACCGTATCGCCGGCCGTAAAAACTTCTGCTTGTTTAGTGAACTGTTCTTCCCCGTCCAGCGGTACATGGGTAATGTTTTTTCCGTCGTAATAAGCCAGGCCCTTGGGTTGAGCCCCCATCCAGATCAGGCCGTCCGGAGCCTGATACAGGTTTTTTACTTCACCAAAATTGGAGCGAATCTGGTCAGTTAGATGCTCCTGAACCGGCCTTTCCTGGGAAATGCCGGGAAGTGCAAATAAGACAAAGGTGAGTATGATTAAAGGCGGCAAACACATTTGCTGCCCAAATTAGGGCGTTTCGAAATATTCAGGACAAGTTTATGTGATACGGTAGCCCGGGTTTTTAGCCTTTAGTTGCAGCGGGACCGGGAGTTTTTCTTATAAAAAGACTGGGCCCAGCTCAGTATCAATGCCCATTCGCTAAAACCACAGACCGATTTCATGGGGAACACCGCGTTAAAATCGTTGTTGATCGAAATTGAAGATGATGTGAAGTATGGAAAAATCGGATCGGTGGAAGATCGGTTTGAGCAGGCGCGCCAGGTTTATCTTGAGTCGGAGGAAAAATTAAAGGAAATTTTGAACGGATGGTGATGGTCTGGAATATTGCTGTCAAAATCAGAATTTTTTATGCCATTTTGCTGGATTTAATTTTTGCTAAAAAGATGATATTCAGTTTGTAGTCTGAAATTAAGCATAAGAATTTAATTGGGTATTTTTGGGCGACGTTGACTGAAAATTGTCCCAATGCAAAACAGCAAACTTGTCCGCACCATGCAGGTATTGAGCCCTGAAGAATTGAAGCGCCTGGGTAAATTCCTGCAATCGCCTTTTTACAACGCCAACCCGGCCATTGTTAAACTATACCGCCTGCTCCGCAGCGGCTATCCGGATTTTGAGGCTCCCAAATTGACGGAGGAAAAGGTGTTCAAAAAGCTCTTCCCCAACCGGGCTTACGACCACCAGAAAATGCTCAACCTGATGTCGGATTTCACGGCGCTGTTGGAAAAATACCTGGTTGTATTGCAGCTCGAAGCGGAGGAAACACTGCAAAAAAAACTGCTCCTCCGGGCCTATGCCAAGCGGCCGGATTGTTACGCAGTATTTGCGAAAAAACTATCCGTAGTGGAGAAGCATTTGGATAACCAGCCATACCGGAACGAGCACTATTACCGCGAAAAGATGGAGTTGAACCTGCAATTTTTCAGCCATCCCGGCACCGATATGGTTAAGGAAGGTATAGGCTCCCTGCGTCATGCCCTGCAATATTTTGAGGCGTACAAGTCACTGGCCGGGGCAAAATTACAGTGCGCCCGAAACGACTGGAGCCATGCAGTCGGTGCGCGCAGGTCGATTGATAAGGTGCAGGAGAATCCGGCCCTGGCCAATCCGGTTTATGTATTGTATGAAAAGTTAGACAGCTTACAGCGGGAACCGGCGGAGAAGACGACATTGCTCCAATTGGTTCGATATTTTATCGATCATGCCCAGGTTTTCGATCCGGATGACAAATCGAATGTGCTGAAAATCCTGCTCAATCACAGCAACCGACTCATCAATAAAGGGGACTTGGATAGCCTCCAGACAAGCCTGGAACTGTACAAGACCGGCCTGGCTTATGACTGTTTTTTGGTGCAGGGCAAAATGAAGGAATCGACTTTTTTTAATATCGTAACTGCGGGCACACGTTGCCGCGAATTTGAATGGGCGGAGCATTTCATGCAAACGTATCAGGGGCTCCTCGATGCCAGGGTGCGGACCGATGCCCTGGCGCTGGCAAAAGGGCAATGGCATCTCGAAAAGCAAGAGTATCTGAAGGCTACGGAGTTTCTGCAACATTCGTTTGCCGAACCGCAAAGTATCGTCAAAGCAAAAGTGTTGCTGGTCCGCTCCTGGTGTGAATTGTACTGGGAAGATGCCGGTTACCTGGACCTGTTACTATCCCAGTTGGACGCCTTTGACAAACACATTTGGCGCAACAAAGCGGTGGCGCCGCGGCTATTGAAAGGGGTGCAGCACTTTATTGGATTCACCCGGAAGTTGGCTTTGCACAAAGATGAGGGAAAGGCAATGCCGGAATTGCGATCCGCGATTTTACAGGAGCCGAATGTGATCCTGAAAGACTGGCTTTTGAGTAAAGCTTCGCAATTGAAAACATGAGGCATGCGAATCAGGGGTTAAAAATTGAAATATGCTTTTATAAAATATCTCGCTTATCGCGTGTCAACCCCACCCCCATCCCCTCCCCCAGCGGGGAGGGGGGCCTGATTTCGTGCTACTTTTTGATTCCAAAAACGAAAGCAAGGAGTAGTTTGAGGGCAAGCCCCCCTCCCCTTTGGGGGAGGGGATGGGGGTGGGGTTGACACACAAAAAGCGAGAAAATTCAGCAATTAAGTAAACTCCTTTTTACTCATTCAAATAATTTCAATCAGCTATTGGATGGCCGAGTGAAGTGCAGTAACAAATCAACTGTATGTTTTTTAACCCCTGATTCGCATGAGTCACCCCAAAATTTGAGACGACCCATGCGTCAGCAAATGCTTACATAATAACCTCTTCGACAATGATGGCGCTTACTGCTCCGTCACACTGGGTATAAAAATAAAACTGGTAAGTGCCTGCCGAAAGCCCGGTGATCGTGATCTCCGAATTGCCGGTGATAAACATTGGCCCCGTCTGGCCATTTTTCACATAGTAGATATGATACTTGGGTGTTCCGCAGCTGCAATCATCCCAGTCAAACGACGCCGAGATCTTGGTCTGTGCGGTTAAGGTTACATGGCCTGGTGGGGGGCAAACGTCCTGGTAAATGCTGTTTGCAAATGTTGAAAAGGCAAGGCAAAGCAGGAGGGTACCGGTGATGAAAAACAATAGATTTTTCATAGCGCAACTAGTTTTAAATGGTTTGAAAATGGATTGCGCTACAAAACTTGGGGGGCGCCCAAAAAATCACTTGGACGCATATTGCCTTTGCTTGGACATATATTGCATTAATCTGGGAAACGCCGTTTTGAGGCGCTCAGGGCATTGCCGGCGTGACTCAACTGTAATGAAACTTACGTTGCACCGGCAATTTGAAATGCACCAGTAACAGGGTAAGCATTTCCCGGCATGTGTCGTATAAAATGGCTATAAAATTCCTTATTCTGTAAACAAACTAACTGTCTTGTATTCAGTCAGTTAATGGGTATTATTTGCAGGTGAATTGTTTTAAAAAATTAGATTTTAGGGAAAAAGTGTCCTTGTGACGTCCTGGCATTGCCGATACATTTGTTTCTGCAAGTCCCAATAGTGTTCCAAACCTCCGGGAGCAGTACTTAGAAGCCATCTCAAAAATACCTGCCGGGCTGAAAAGGCGTCTGGAGGCCGAATACTGCGTTAATTTTTTTCACTATAGCCACCACTATACCTGCAAAAAATCGCCTTGCCTTCGCCCTCCAGTCATCCTTTTCAGCACCTGCGCCATTTTTGAGATGGCTTCTAATCAATTGACCCTGCCAATCTGTCGGAGCCAATCCCGTCGCTTCATTCTTGTTCGCCCTTTTACTAATTCATTTTAGAAATGAAAACAATTCCACTAATTCTGACTGCATTATTTCTAACGGTCATTGCACACCATCTGGCGGCCCAGACGTATGTAAATGCTGCCGCAACCGGTAACAACGACGGCACCTCCTGGACAGATGCTTATACCACGCTGCATGATGCGCTGGAAAACTACAATGCCGGCGATGAGATCTGGGTGGCCGCCGGCACCTACCTGCCACAACAGCCCGGCGCCTGGCCGATTCCCAGCCTTCCAAGAAACACCTTTTACCTCTACCAGGATGCAAAACTGTACGGCGGCTTCGACGGGACGGAAACTGCGCTTGCCGAGCGCGACCCTGTTGCCAATGTGACCATCCTTTCCGGCGACCTGAATGGGGATGACATACCCGGCGATTTCACGACCAACAGGTCGGACAATGCCATTAATGTGCTGCTGCTTGAAGCCGCCATAAGCCCTGCTACGGTTATTGACGGTTTCACTATTGCGAGTGGCCAGGCAGATGAAACGTTGGCGCTTCAGTATAACCGATGGGGCGGCGGCATTTGGTCCGCTGGTTCTCCGACGATCCGGAATTGCCGGTTTACTCAAAACTATGCCCGGCAAGATGGTGGAGGCCTCTATCTCCGGGAAGGCGCTGCTGCCGGAGCGGTGGTGGAACAGTGCACGTTTGAGGCAAACTATGGCACAGTAAGCGGCGGCGGGATGGCGGTAGCCACGTTTGAAGCTGCCGGTGTAGTGCAGGTGAATAATTGTCAGTTTTTGGAAAATATAGCCGAGAATTCCGGTGGCGGATTCTACAGTAATCAATCTTCGGTTGCGCTTTCCAACTGTCAGTTTTCAGGTAATTCCTGCAACAATTCAGGCGGCGGAATGTATTCCCGCAACAGCACAGGCAGTGACCTTGAAATAATCTTTACGGATTGCAATTTTGAAAATAATACTGCTAGCCACGGCGGCGGATTTTATCATAATGCCAATGGACTTGGCGATGACGATATCACGTTTTCAAACTGTACATTCACCGCGAATGCCGCCATTGATTCAACGGGTTTCCTTTATCCCGACGGCGGTGCGCTGGGATTTCATTACGACGGTGATAATCCGTCCAAGGACAGCATCCAAATTGTGGCTTGCACCTTCTCCGGAAATACAGCCGGACGTCTCGGCGGCAGCATTGTTTTTTTCAACGACTTTGGAACCGGTAATTACCTCAACATCAACAATTGCCAGTTTTTGGATAATGTTAGTGACCTTTCAGGTGGCGGTGTCTTCTTCGGCAACTACGGTGCAACCGGAATGCAGGCCATTTTCTCAGACTGTGTTTTCAATAAAAACACATCCAACAATGGAGGGGGCCTTTGGTATTTCACTGATGGGGGTACCGATAACAATCTCACGCTTACTGCTTGTACTTTCACTGAAAACACGGCTATAGGTCCGTCTAACGCCGATGGTGGCGGCCTGGGTTTCGAATATGTGGCTAATGGACCCACGAATGATACCATCCAAATGAAGAACTGCTTAATCCAGGGAAATGTATCGGAGCGATATGTCGGTGGGGTTTATTACATCCATGGTTCCGGCTCAGGCGACCATTTTCAAGTGGACGACTGCCAATTTATCGATAATGAATCCATCGATGGCGGCGGCCTGGCGATCATTGAAGGCGGCACGACGCTTTCTGCACTGGTGCGCAATTCCCGTTTTAGTGGCAATACCGGGTTGTCTATGGCCTTTGGCATGGGTGGGGAGTTGGTGCCACAGGATCGGTATATCGAATTGATAAACTGCCAGTTCACCGGCCACAACGGTAATGATCTGGAGTCCGCCGTTGTCGGCGCATCGAACGACTGTTTGTTAACCAATTGCACGTTTACCGACAATGCATCGCCACTTTTAGGTACTAATGATACGGCTACCATCAGCGTGCGAAATACCATTTTGCACACCAATGGCTTTCCCAGTTTTCATCATTTTGACTCCTTACAGGCGGGAAGGGTCGTTTCCCTCGGCGGCAATCTTGTCAGCGATAATGCCTTAGACCAGTGGCTGAACAGCACCGACAAGTCCGGTATCGATCCGCTTTTCGAAACAGGCACTTACCAGCCTTCGCAAAACAGTCCGGCCGTGGACGCCGGTGTCCTGCCCGATACCCCGGAAGCGACCGACCTCGCCGGAAACAACCGGGTGCAAGGTAGCTGTATCGACATCGGTGCCTACGAAAGCCCGTATGATAACATTGTGCAGAACTGCCAGACGTTTACCGGTGCGCGGGAGCTGCTGGCCGGTCCGTCTACGGTGCTGTCTGTTTTTCCCAATCCGGTGACTTCTACAGCCAATATTTCCATAGAAAATGACTGGTTTGGCAAGCTGCAGCTCCGCATCGTGAATACACTCGGGCAGGTGGTATATACGGCTGCTTTTGAAAAATTCGACCGGACGGCTGTGGTGGATTTTGAAGCGGGAAGTTTGCCGAATGGGATTTACAGGGTATTGGTATCAAATGGGGAGATGGTGGCTGTATCAGGTTTTATTCGGTTATAAACACCAATGTGCTTTAGAAGGGAATCCCCAGGGCAAACGCATTAAAATCGCGAGCGACCTCGGAGAGGTCGAATATTTGTAGAAAAGGATCGAACAAGATGTGATTCACGACCTCGGAGAGGTCGAATTTGTGCTACGGTCAAACAATTCGACACTGATTCGACCTCTCCGAGGTCGTGAACCTGGCTCTAGGACCGGATACTACAAATATTTGACCTCTCCGAGGTCAGTTATATTTTAATGCGCCTGCCCTAAGAGGGAGCCCTCCCTACCCCCGCACCCCACTAGGCGGTACCCCAAACTCCTGACTAAAAGCCCGGGAGAAATAGGCCGGGTCGGTAAACCCCAGGTCATAGGCGATTTCAGAAATGTTCAGTTCCGTGGTTTGCAGTAAAACTTTAGCCTTGTGCAGGCGCACCTTGCGGATAAAGCCCGTGGGGTGCTCCCCGGTAAGCGCTTTCAACTTGCGGAAAACCTGCGTGTGGCCAAGGTGTACTGTAGCGCACAGGTCTGCAATGCCCAGTTCGGGCTGATCGATTTTTTCGTCTATGACCTGGCGGATTTTTTCCAGGAAAAGATCATCGAGCGTAGGCACACTACCGGGCTTTTTGTCTTCCGGTAAGCCAAGAATACCAAGTGGACCGGCTGCCCGGGCATAGCGCTGCTGCAACGCCCGGCGCAGCTCGATGAGTTTTTCCAGGCGCACCAACAATTCTTCCTTGTTAAAGGGCTTCATCAGATAGGCGTCGGCGCCGGTTTTGAGGCCCGTGACGCGGTCTGCTTCGGTGGCTTTGGCCGTCAGCATGATGATGGGAATATGGCTGGTCCGTTCGTCTGTTTTCAACGTTGCACACACTTCATAGCCGTCTTTTTCGGGCATCATCACGTCGGTGATGATGATATCGGGTACCTGTTCGAGGGCCTTGTCGATGCCGGCTTGCCCGTCCGGGGCAGTTTCGATGGCATAGTCTTTTCCCAAAATAGAACGCAGGTAGGCGATGATATCGGGGTTGTCTTCGATGATGAGGAGTTGCGGGTTGTCATCAACTCCGGCCTCAACTTCCGCCGGTGTGGGTGTAGTTATGTGTCGGGGTTTTTCGGGCTTAGGTGGCCGGGAAACTGCGACTGGTTGTGGTTGCGATGCTGTTGTGGCTTCCCGTCTTACCGGCAGCTGAATGATAAATGTAGAGCCAACACCCACTGTACTTTTTACCACAATAGTGCCGCCCATCATTTCTGTCAATTCCTTTGCCAGGGTGAGTCCGATACCCGAGCCGGTGCCTTTGCGCGTGGTCGAACTGTCTACCTGGAAAAAGCGGTCAAAAATATGGGGCAAATGTTCTACCGGTATCCCCATGCCGGTATCCTGAACGCTCAACCCCAGCATTGCCTGGCCGTTTTCGGTTGTCTGATTAACCTGAAGGGTGATTTTGCCATCGGTATTTGGCGCGGTAAACTTGATGGCATTCGACAGCAAATTGTATACGATATGCTGCAATTTCACTTCATCATAATCCATGATCAATTCCGGTATAGTGGACTCAAATTCCAGGCGAATCCCTTTTTCCTGTGCCATGGAATGAAACGACTCGAGCAGGTAGCGCAGGTAATTGATGACATCGCCCTGTACCATATCCATTTGCATAGAGCCGCTGTCCAGTTTCGACAGGTCGAGCAACTGGTTGATCAGCCGGAGCAAATTTTTGCTGTTGCGCGTGATCAGGTTGCGCTCGCTTTCATGGCCCCGGATATTGTCGGTCATACCCATGATCACGGTGAGCGGGGTACGGAATTCATGGGTAATGTTGGTGTAAAGGCGTGTTTTGAGGCTATCGAGTTCCACCAGCCGGATAGCTTCCTGCTTTTCCAATTGGCGCCTGAGGTTGAAGCGGTAAATAAAATAGACGCTACCAAACAGCAAAGAAGCATACAGCGTGTATGCCCACCAGGTTTCGTACCAGGCCGGCAGGATGCGTACCCGGATGCTGCGTTCATTGAAGGGCAGGGACGATTTGAAGAGCCCGCCGCGCAGGCGCAGGGTGTAGGTGCCCGGCGGCAAATTTTCGTAATGCACCCGGTTGTTGTTTCTGGAAATTTTTTTCCAGTCCACATCATAACCTTCGAGCAAATAGGTGTAGTAATTGGCGCCCGGTATCCGGTAGTCCGCTACCGAGAATTCCAGGTCGAAGTACCGTTCCCCGTGTTTCAACCGGATCTCCCGGATGGTTTGCAAAGCGCTAATAGGGCTGACATCTGTTTTTAAATCACTGTCAAATTTGGAAAAGTGGGTAATGACGATCGGCAGATTTTCGCCTTTCAGCCTGTCGTAAATAGCCATGACTTCTTTCGGGTAAAAGGCGTAGAGCCCCTGGCTGTTTGTGCCAAAATACAGCCGGCCGTTTTTTGCCTTGAAATAGGATGCGCGGTTGAATTCGGCCTGCATCAATTCGTGGTTCAGGGGAAAGCCCATGGTCACACCGCTTTGGATTTCGAATCGGTAAAGCCCCCGGTTGGTGCTGAGCCAGAGAAAGTCGATAGAGCCATCCTGGTTCTCTTCCGGCAAAATCCCGTATACGAGGTTGTACATGGGCTCGTCCGGATCAATTTCAAAGTTTTCCACCGTTGTACCACCCGGCTTGAGCCGGCTCAGCCCGGCGGCATGGCCGAACCAAAGGTTTTGATTTTCATCTTCAAAAAAGGACGTCACTACATTGTTTGGTAAACGGATTTTGCTGTTTGTATTCGACGTGTAATGTTCCAGCAGTTTGCCGCCGTTTTTACTAAAGACAAAAATGCCACTCCCGTGGGTGCCCAGCCAAACCGTACTGTCGGAAGGCCGCTGATACAGCGCATCCATTTCGATAAAATCGATTTCAGTCAAAGCGGATATCCGGACTGCTCTGGCCTTGCTGGTGTCGTTGAGGTCGGCAATCCACAGGTCCCAACCTTTCCAGGGTATGGTCAACAATTGCTCCTTGGAATCGATGACTTGGACATTGTTGTCGCCAGGGCCTAAGACGGCCGGCAAAAGTCGCTCCAGTCCCCAGTCCGTTTCCACGTTTATCCGGAAGTGGCCCGAATACAACTGACCGTTGTGATAGTTGATGTAATAGACAGGATTTGGTACCACAAATTCAGGGAAAATGCTGTCTGATACGGGATTTAAATGCCCGATACTCTGATAACCGTTCGCCACGTAAATGGTCCCTCTCTCATCCTCTGCCATCCCTCTGACCCGCAAATAAGGGTACTTTTTAAAGGCGACCGGTGGAAAGCGCACTTTTTTCAGGCCGTGGTCATCACCATACCAGGTGACGCCCTGACGGTCTGTAAATGCACTGTGTACAGGCAGCCAGCCAACCCCCTGATCAAACAGGATTGTTTTAGTGGGAATGTCTACGACACGTAAAAAATAGCTACAGATAAATAAGGTGTTTTTGCGTACCTCTATCCGGTTCATACCTGTGGTCTTCCCCAGGAGGTATTTAAAAACAATGGGAGTAGAATCAGGCAGGATTTTCAATCCAATTATACTAATGCCCGGTACCGTATCAAAAGAAAGGAACCAAAGTACGCTGTCAACATATTTAAGATATTGATTGGTAGTATGGGACAAGTCTATAGCCGGCAAGGGTATAACCCGGACTGTTTTTCCACGCTGATCTAATTCCAGGAACTGGCTTTTCCCTTTTACCATCAGGTGGTTGTTGTAAGCCACGAATGCACAGGCACCCGCCGTCGTGATCTTGTTGTCCGAGACAAACTGAAAAGGACCGCCATTTTTTGACAACAGCAGTCTGCAGACGGAATATTTGGGTGGATTCGTTTCCCGGGGGGGCTGGACGCTGGCCCATAGCAAGGGGCCTTCCGCACTGTTTGACCAGGACAGGTTCAGAATCCTTTCCTGCGTCGATAGTCCTTTCGGCAGTGTCAGTTCAGCCGTGATTTTTTGCAGGCTCAGGCTAAAAACGGCTACACGTTGTCCCATGTTGAGATAAAGGACGGTGTCGCCTGCAATAAAAACCTCTCTCCGGTTGGCAAAAATTTCCTCCCGGCCTACCGGGACGTGCGTGATTTTTTTTCCGTCGTAATAAGCCAGGCCTTTGGGGTACGCCCCTATCCAGATCAAACCATCAGGGGCCTGATACAGGCTCTTCACTGCTCCAAAATTGGAATAGATATCCGCTGTCAGTGCCTCACGTACCGGCCCTTCCTGTGCTGAGCAGAACAAACTGAGGAGTAAACATGCGAGTATCCAGGAGCAGTGCTTGAACATCCGCTGCAAAATAGCGGATTTGTAAAAGGCGTATAGCTGCTTTTTCCGGAATTGATATGGCGCTGATTACAAATAGAGATATCCAGGAATATCCACAGACTGGAAGCCCCTTGTTCTCATTCGAAATTGGAACAAAAAAAATTGAAACTTGGGAAATCCGTACAGCGCCTGAAACCGGTGCTTACTCCTCCCGCAACACCCGCAAATACCCAGCAGCTTTCAGCAATTTCAGCACCGCCAGTTTGTAGGTAAACACCTGTTGCCAGTAGTGCGTTTCCGCCTCGGTGAGCGCCGTTTGGGCGTTAAGCAGGTCGGTGAGCGGCGCCACGCCTTCCTTGTACTGCAGCACGAGGTTTTCGGTGATGTCGCGGGCAAGCGCTACGTTTTCCTCCTGGGTGCGCAGCATCTGGATGGCGCCGTCGAATTGTACGCGGGCAAGTTGATATTCCAGTGTTTTGGCATCGGCCAGGTAGCGGCGGTCTTCTTCGATTTTCAGCCCTTCAATAGCCAGTTGCGCGGCTTTGCGGCGGTGCACAAAGCCGTCGAAAATGGGCACGTCCAGTTTGAAGCCGATGGCGCCGAAGCCATACCAGCGGCGGTCGGTTTCAAAAAAATTGGCGTCGGGGCGCTGGGCCTGGAAGGCTGTGGCAGCATAGGCGCTCAGGCTGGGCGCCATGGCGCCGCGCAGGCTGCGGGTTTGAATATTGTTGAGCTCGATCTGGCGTTGCAGCAGCCGGAATTCGGTGGTGGACTCCAACTCAAGGGCCAGGCTTTGCCAGCGCGACGAATCGGCGGCCGGGTTGCTCATTTCTGCTTTCAGGTCAAAAGCGGATTCGGTGGGAATCCCGCACAAAAACTGGAGCGTTTGGTGCAGCGCCTCGATGTTGTTCACCAGCGTATGACGTTGGGTTTCGAGGTTGGTGCGCGCCACGCGAATGCGTTTCACATCCGTCGGGATAGCGTAGCCGTTGGCGAGCTGCAGCTCGGCCATGCGCTCCAGGGCCATCAGTTTGGCCAGGTTGGCGTTTACGGCGTCGAGCAGTTTTTCCGTTTGCAGGGTTTGGTAAAACACCGTGGCCGTGTTGAACAGCACGTCTTCTTCGGCCCGGGTGGTGAGCAGGTCGTAGATGCCGCGGCTCACGTTGGCCGCAGGCGCCATGCGGCGGGCCGCTTCGTTGTAGATGGGCTGGTCGAGCCGGGCGGTACCGGTAAGTTGCCAGGGCTGGCCGAGGGTCGCGGCCACGTAGCCACCGTCGGGGCCACCGCCGTAGAGGCCCGACGGCAGGAAAGTAGTGGGCAGCACCGGCATATAGTCGAGCCCGAGCCCGGCATTTATTTTGGGCGAAAAAGCACTGCGTCCTTCTTTTAGTTTGATTTCCAGCGCCTGCCGGTCCAGTTGGGCTTTTTTAACCTTGGCGCTGTTGGCAATGGCGAGCTCAAGCGTTTCACTGAGCGAAACCGAGTGGGTGGCGGGTTGTGCGACCGACATTACTGCCCAGGCGCAACAAAGTAGCGGGAGGAGGAGACCTTTCATCATAATTTGCAAAGGTAATGCATTGACAACGTTGCCGGAAAACACCGGTGCAGGCATTACGGCTAATAGTTGCAAATCTAATGATCTGAAGGCGGTATTTCCGCTGTTTTTCAAGTTGAAAACCTGTAAATTGCAGCAGTACTACCCATTTCAAAATCAAATTTTTACGACCATGAGAATACTGCGCATTTTTTCCCTGCTGCTCCTGACTTTTTCGGGCTTCGCCCAAAACCTGGACAACCCCGTCACTACCGACCTCAGCAAAAAGGCCCCCGGCGCATTGCCCGAACTGAAAGTTGCCGCCCGCGGTACCGGCCGCACCACCGGCCACATCATCACCCTCACCGTGCACAATCCCACCGGCAATGCGTCCACGTTTGACCTGCCGGCCTGCTACATCCCCGCCACCGGCAAGTACCAGCCCTACGTGGTGCCCTACTCCCCCACGATCAGCGTTGGACCGGGCGAAACTGCCGACATTCCGCTTCAGGGTTTTTGCACCGATATCCACACACCGCCGGTACCCAGCGGCGAAGCCATGACGCCGGTCGACACCTGGGTGTTCCCCGATCCCGGCGTACCTGTGGGAACGTATTTTAACCCCGACGGCGCCGCCTGGGCGCCGGTTCCGACGGATGCCGGTTCCACGGTGGTGCCTGTCGTCCCCGGCACCAATACCCCCTGGCCGTATACTCTCGACACCGGGAAAGATCCCGACGCCACGGCCGGCATTTTCCTGGCCGTCATTGACCGGATACGCCACACTTACGACGATCTGCACAGGCAGGACCTGATCAGCACCCCGTTTTCCGGCAATGACGACCGGGAAAAGGAATCAGTCGTCCAGCAAACATTTTGGATCTATACGGCCGCCATCACCGGCACCGGCTACGACAAGGATGATTTTACCCAACAAACCATTCGGCAGTATGAAAACTACAGCGGCAAGCCCATCAGTGCCGCGCCGCCCGAAGCAAAGGAAAAAATGGATGAGGGTATCGATCAGTTTTGGGGCACCTTCCAGGCGGTGGGCGTAGAGGCCAAGATCATCGCCGTACCGGAAGGTGGCGGCAGCAGCCGGCCCGATCTGCTGGATAAAAAAGATGAAAAAAAGGAAAAACCCAAAGGCAAATGCGCCTGCACTTCGATGGAACTCGATCTGGCACTGAACATACAAAACAAGGTCGGAAACATGATCGCCGATGCCGACCGGACACAAACGGCAAATTTTGCAAAAGGCGAAACGAAGGTTAAACTGAAAAAGATCAAAGCGTCAGCCTCCAATGTGGAAGTGGGCAAAAAAGTGGAACTAACTGTTACACCAACACTGGAATGTGGTTGCTCTGAGGCCGGCGGCAAATGCCCGCCCACGGGAACGACCACGGTGACGATCAAACACAAAAAGGAAGAACTGAAGGATGAATTCTCAATAGGAGCGGTACCTTATGAAATCGTGGTGACGGTTTCCAAAGCCTGTGGCAGCGACGATTGCAAGGAAGAAACCTGCATCGTGGAAATCCCGATTTTGATTGAAAAGGACAAGAAAAAGTGATTTTGTTAATCCTTTCCAGGCAAATCCCGTTTAACCGGTAGGAATTTTTGCGCAATGGCTACCTTTGCGCGCGCCTCAAAACCGTCTTCCGTCAACCATCCATTGTCAACCGCACCAACCATGATTTTTGATTTGAAAATGATCCGGGAGTTTTACAAAAACTATCCGGCCCGCGTGGATGCCGCCAAGGCCAAACTGAAACGCCCCCTCACCCTTTCCGAAAAAATCCTCTATTCCCACCTGCACGAAGACAGCCCGCTTCAGGAATACAAGCGCGGCTCCGACTACGTGTTTTTCCAGGTCGACCGGGTGGCCATGCAAGACGCCACCGCGCAGATGGCCCTGCTCCAGTTTATGACTTGCGGCCGTAAAAAAGTCGCCGTGCCCTCCACCGTGCACTGTGACCACCTGATCACGGCCGAAGTGGGCGCCGAAAAAGATATGGTGGCTGCGTTGGATAAAAACCGCGAAGTGTTCGACTTCCTGTCCTCCGTCAGTCAGAAATACGGCATCGGCTTTTGGAAGCCCGGCGCCGGTATCATTCACCAGATCGTGCTCGAAAACTACGCCTTCCCCGGCGCCATGATGATCGGCACCGACTCCCACACGGTGAACGCCGGCGGGCTGGGCACCATCGCCATCGGGGTGGGTGGCGCCGACGCGGTCGACGCCATGGCCGGCATGGGCTGGGAATTGCAAATGCCCAAACTCATCGGCGTGCATCTCACCGGCAAACTGCGCGGCTGGGCTTCGCCAAAAGACGTGATCCTGAAAGTTGCCGGTATCCTGACGGTGAAAGGCGGCACAGGCGCCATCGTGGAGTATTTCGGCAAAGGCGCACAAAGCCTGAGCGCAACCGGCAAAGGCACCATTTGCAACATGGGCGCCGAGATCGGGGCTACCACCTCTACGTTTGGCTACGACAAAAGCATGTTCCGCTACCTCAAAGCAACCGGCCGGAACAAGATCGCCCTGCAGTGCAACAAAATTGCCCCCTACCTCAACGGCGACCCCGAGTGCTACGAAAATCCGGAGAAATACTTCGACCAGGTAATCGAGATTGACCTCTCCAAACTCGAGCCACACATCAACGGGCCGTTCACGCCCGATTTGGCCTGGCCGCTCTCGAAGTTTGCGGCAGCAGTCAAGAAAAATAAATACCCGGTCAAACTCGAAGTCGGCCTTATCGGCTCCTGCACCAACTCCTCCTACGAAGACCTGACCCGAGCCGCCTCGGTGGCCCGCCAGGCCAAAGAAAAAAATCTGGAGGTGAAATCAGAATTTACCATCACGCCAGGTTCCGAACTGATCCGCTACACGGCCGAGCGCGACGGCCTGCTCAATGAATTTGAGGATATCGGCGGCGTCGTGCTGGCCAATGCCTGCGGCCCCTGCATCGGCCAATGGGCGCGCCACATCGACGATAAAAACCGGGCAAACTCCATCATGACCTCCTTCAACCGGAACTTCACCGGCCGCAACGACGGCAACCCGAACACCCACGCGTTCGTGGCGTCGCCGGAAATCGTGACGGCCTTCGCCATTGCCGGCGATCTGACCTTTAACCCCAA
Source organism: Lewinellaceae bacterium (assembly GCA_016716135.1). GTDB lineage: Bacteria > Bacteroidota > Bacteroidia > Chitinophagales > Saprospiraceae > M3007. The sequence continues at coordinate 184,458 of JADJWX010000012.1, forward strand.
ACGCGGCACCCTCCTCAACCGCAAAGGCGAGGAGGTCAAACTCGACCCGCCAAAAGGCATCGAATTGCCCAAGGCCGGCTTTGCCGTGGAAGATGCAGGCTACCAGGCGCCGGCAAAAGGAAGCGTAAAAGTGATCGTCGACAAAAAATCCGACCGCCTGCAACTGCTCAAGCCGTTCACGCCGATCACCAACGAGGAGGTACAAAATATGCGCCTGCTGATCAAGGCAAAGGGCAAGTGCACCACCGACCACATCTCCATGGCAGGGCCCTGGCTCAAGTACCGCGGCCACCTGGAAAATATTTCCAACAACTGCCTCATCGGCGCCACCAATGCCTACAACGACGAGCGCAACAAGGTGTACAACGTCGAAAAAGGCGACTACATGGAAGTGCCTGCCTCCGCCCGTTTTTACCAGAAAAAAGGCATCGGCACGATCGTGTTCGGTGAAGAAAACTATGGCGAGGGCTCCAGCCGCGAACACGCAGCCATGGAACCGCGCTACCTCGGTGTGAAAGCCGTGGTGGTCAAATCGTTTGCCCGCATTCACCAGACCAACCTGAAAAAGCAGGGTATGCTGGCGCTGACCTTTGCCAATCCGGCCGACTACGACAAGATCCGGCAGGACGACAAGGTGTCGATCATCGGGTTCGACAAGTTCACTCCCGGCAAAGCGCTGCAAATCCGGTTGGATCATGCGGACGGCTCCTCGGAGACCTTTGATGTGAACCACACCTACAACCAGGCACAGATCGACTGGGTGAAGGCGGGTTCGGCATTGAACAAGATCCGGGCTGAATTTGGGAAGTAACGCGAATCTCCGGTTCGCAGTACGGCTGCCTGGGCTTCATGCTCAGGCAGCCGTTTTTTTATACTTTCGACCCGGATAATAACAACCTATGACCGAAATCAACTCAACCGAAACAGCCAACGCCGAATTGCGCTGCCAGGCCTGCCAGGCAAAAATGAAGGGCAAGTTTTGCCGCAAATGCGGCGAAAAAAAGTTCAAATCCTCTGATTTGAGTTTAAAAAAACTGGGTTGGGAATTCTGGATAAAAATCACCCATGTCGACAACCGGTTTTGGAAAACCGTATTTGCCTTGTTTTTTCGCCCCGGCGCCCTGACCCGGGCCTACTGTGCGGGCATTCGAAAAGCCTACCTGAAGCCGATTCAGTTGTTTTTTATTGCCAACCTGCTGTATTTTCTAAGCCTCAATTTCTTTAAAAACGACGTCTTCTACTATGCGCTGGAAAATTTCATCAAATATCACCCATTGGGCCTGGACTATGAAACCTGGGCGCAAAATGCAGCGCTTGAAAAGGGCCTGGAATGGGAGCTGTTTTCGGAGTCGTTCAATGCACAAATGCAAACGCAGGTGAAAACCTGGATTATCCTGAATGTCCCCTTACTGGGTTTGTTGCTGATGGTGCTTTTGCCAATCAAAAACGCTATCTGGTGGAGCACATGGTGTTTTCCATGCACTATTATGCCTTTATTATGCTCTACATTGTTGCGTTAATGTGTTTGGGACCGGGTTGTTTTATCTGCAATAATGGTTCGGATTGCCGGCATGGGTGCGTGGGTTAATTGAAGTCCTGGCACTATTTATTTTCATTTACCTCGCGCTTGCGATAAGGGGCTACTACCGGGCAACATGGGTTGGAACGGTGGCCCGGCTGGTTGTTTTGTATTTTGGAATTATCCTGATACTTAATATTTACCGGGTGTTGATGTTTTGGGTGTCGTTGGCTATGGTGTAACGCGAACCAGAGGTTCGCATAACCAGACAATCGCCGGTCAAATTTCAGTTTCCGTAACTTTGTTACATCATGCAAAAAATTCTACTCCTCAGCCTGCTCCTGGGTACAATCCTGTCTGCCTGTAACCGGCAAGCCCAAGCCCCATCCGAAGAAAAACAACCCAACGACTACCTCTACCAGCAACGCGCCTTCCCATACGAAACCGTGCCTTCCGAAGCGTACTACGCCGCCGTCGAATGGGCCAAAAGCCAGGTCCAGCAACGCAACGACCAGCAATGGGAACTTGCCGGCCCCGCCAATGTCGGCGGCCGCATTACCGACGTTGCAATGCATCCTTCCGATCTCCAGACGATCTACGTAGCCTCCGCCTCGGGCGGCGTTTGGAAATCCACGGATGCCGGCCAAAACTGGTTTCCGATCACCGATGAACTGCCCAGCTTGTCCATCGGCGATATTGCCATCGACCCTTCCAACAAAAACACGCTGTACTGCGGCACCGGCGAAACTAATGGCGGCGGCGGCTCGGTGACCTACGACGGCGCAGGAATTTTCAAAAGCAGCGATGGTGGTACGAGCTGGACTTCCTTGGGGCTTGAGGAATGCGGCAGCGTTGGCCGCATTGAGGTGGATCCGGAAAATCCGGAGCGCATTTTTGTGGCAGCGATGGGCCGTTTGTTTGAAAACAATCCCGAGCGCGGACTCTTCCGCAGCGAGGACGGCGGCGTTACCTGGTCGCGGCAATTGTTCATCAACGACTCTACCGGCGTGATCGATCTGGCGGTGCATCCCCTGGACCCCGACACCCTCTTCGCGGTGACCTGGGAGCGCATACGCCGGCCGGGATTTCGCCGGTACGGTGGCCCGGGCTGCGGCGTTTACCGAAGTTTCGACGGTGGCGACAGTTGGACAAAACTCACGGGCGGGTTTCCGCAAAACAACGTGGGGCGTATCGGCATCGCTTTGGCGCCGAGCAATCCGAGTGTCCTGTACGCTACCGTGGCCGATGAAACCGGTTATTTCAAAAATACCTACAAAAGCCAGAATTTGGGAGAAACCTGGACGCCAATGTCCGGCCAATCAAATCCCAATTATTCCAGCTACGGCTGGTGGTTCGGCCAGATACGCGTGCATCCCACAGACGCCAACCGGGTGCACAACCTCGGTATTTACTGGCAAACGACACCAGATGGCGGGAATAGCTGGACGACCACGGGAGCATCCTTGCACGTCGACCACCACGCCCTATACATCCATCCGGCCAACCCCGATTTTATGGTGGAAGGCAACGATGGCGGGGTGTACATTTCTCAAAACGGCGGCCTCACCTGGAACTTCCGTGCATTTCCAATCACCCAGTTTTATACTTCGGAAATTGATTTTCAAAAACCCGAACGCCTCTACGGCGGTACGCAGGACAACGGGACCTGGCGTGCCACCGACCCCAACCCCGATATTTGGGAGCACATCTACGGCGGCGACGGTTTTGTCACACTGGTCAACCCAACCAATTCGGCCATCTGGTACGCCGAATACCAGTACGGCGGCTTTGGCGGCTCCAACGGCGCCACCCGGCCACCGTTTTCGAGGGCCAACTGGAATGCTCCCTATGTGTTCGATCCGAACAACCCGGATATCCTGTATTTCGGCGGCGAGAGTTTGTTCAAATCGGTGGATGGCGGGCTGAGTTGGTCGTATGCCAGCGGGGAGGTGACAACGTCGTCCGGTTCGAACGGGGTGGTTTACGGTACGATCAGCACCATTGCTGTTTCTCCGGTCGACGACGGTGTAATTTGGGTCGGCACTGACGACGGAAAAGTAGTGATGACGCCGAACGGGGGCAGTATTTGGAAAATTGTTTCCGGCGCCTTGCCCAGGCGTTGGGTGACGCGACTGATAGCCGACCCCAATGACCCGGCAGCGGCCTGGGTGTGCCTTTCGGGCTTCAAACATGGTGATGCCATGGCGCATATTTACCGCACGGAGGATGCCGGCCAGAGCTGGGCGCCCGTTTCCGGCAACCTGCCCGATATCCCGGTCAACGACCTGGTGCTCGATCCGCTGGCGCCGGGTACGCTGACAGCTGCCACCGATGTGGGAGTATTCACTTCATATGATGGTGGTGCTACCTGGACGGTGCTGGGTATCGGCCTGCCCAATGTGCCGGTCCTCGACCTGACCTTGCATGCGCCTACCCGGGCGCTGGTGGCGGCTACGTACGGGCGTTCGATGTTCCGGACGTATCTGCCGTTGCCGGTGAGTATTCAGGAAACGGAAACGGAAGCGACATTCGCTGTTTTCCCGAATCCGGTGCGGGAGGTCTTGCGTTTGAAGGACGTTCCGGCCGGGCAGCTGACGGTTTGGAATTTGGCGGGGCGACTGGTTTTTTCAAAAAAAGTAAACGGGCGGGCGGATTTTTTGGAAATTAATACTGCTGAATGGCCGGCTGGAGTCTATCTGCTTTTGTTAAACGGCCAAAGCCGGAAGGTGGCGGTAATGCGGTAACAGTCTCCTTTTTTCGGGCAACTTTCTACCCCTGCCAGATGTTAAACGGGGAGGTAGTCGTACTTTTACCGCGAAGAGCAGGCTTGGGGAGAATTCGTTTTTTGTTTAATTTTTTGACGAACCGGAGGTTCGTGTTACATGCCCATTCAACGCAACGAACAAGATATTATCCAGGAAGTTTTGAATATTTTTTCCACGCACCTGGAAAAAAACAACCTGCGGAAAACACCGGAGCGCTTCGCCATTTTGGAGGAAATTTACAAACGCACCGACCACTTCGACGCCGAAGCGCTGTACATCCACATGAAAAACCGGAATTACCGTGTTAGCCGCGCTACGGTGTACAATACCCTGGAACTGCTCACCACCTGTGATCTGGTTAAGAAACACCAGTTTGGGAAAAACCTCGCCCAGTATGAAAAATCGTACGGCTACAAGCAGCACGACCACGCGATTTGCGTCAGTTGTGGAAAAGTTGTGGAATTTTGCGACCCCCGGGTGCAGCAAATCAAGGATATGGTCGGCGAACTCCTGAATTTTCAAATTACCCACCACTCGCTCAACCTGTACGGCATTTGTGGCAGCTGCCAAAATGAGATCAAATTCGGGATTGTGCGCAAACAACCGTCAAAGGCGGCGGAGGATGAACCCGGGTGGGGGGATTGAGTGCGGATTACGGATTGCGGATTGCGGATTACGGAGTGGTTCACCTTTCCATAGGGTGGTGCATGGTAACTTTTGCCAACATATTCGAATTGGAACGGATTTTTCATTTCGCGGAATGGTGAACCACTCCGTAATCCGCACTCCGTAATCCGCACTCGAATCACTCGACGACGGTAACTTTCAACGTATTCGTCAAACTGCGTCTGTGCATGGGCATGGAGGCCGTGTTGATTACGATGTCGCCTTCTTTTACAAATTCACTGTTTTTCAGGATCTTCAGGCAATCTTCCATAGTTTCGTCGGTGGAGGTGAAGCGGTCATAGAAGAAACACTGCACGCCCCAGAGCAGGTTGAGTGTGTTGAGAATATGGCGTTTGTCGCTGAAGATGAAAATGCGGGCATGGGGCCGGAAGCTGCTCATTTTGAAGGCCGTGTAGCCCGAAACGGTGAGGCCGACGATGCCGATGGCGCCAATTTCTTCGGCTACCCGGCAGGCATTGAAGCAGATTACATCGTTTTGGAAGGTGCGGGCGCGGTTGACTGCCTTGGGGCGCTTTACTTCAATTTGCGGCCAGTAGTGTTTTTCCGCCTCTTCGATTATGCTGGTCATAGCCTTGACAACCAGGTGCGGGTGTTTGCCCACGGAAGTTTCGCCGCTCAGCATGACGGCGTCGGTGCCGTCTAGCACGGCGTTGGCCACGTCGGTGATCTCGGCGCGTGTAGGAGAGGGGTTCTCGATCATGCTGTCCATGAGTTGGGTGGCCACGATCACCGGGCGGGAAAACTGCATGCACATCTGGATGATTTCCTTTTGAGTGATGGGGAGCCGTTCCATCGGCATTTCCACTCCGAGGTCGCCCCGGGCGATCATGATGCCGTTGGCCGCTTTCACGATCCTGCGGATATTTTTTACGGCTTCCGGTTTTTCGATTTTGGCCATGACCTTCGCAGTATGTCCGCTTGCTTCGACGCGTTTTTTCAGGTCTTCAACATCATCTTTAGAACGGACGAAAGACAAGGCAATCCAGTTGACCGGCTGGGTGAGGATAAAATCGAGGTCTTCCAGATCTTTTTCCGTCAGCGATGGTAATTTAATGTTCGTATCCGGCAGGTTTACGCCTTTGTTGCTGGTCAGCAGGCCGCCATGCATACATTTTAACCTGACCTGATCTTTTTTATTCGTCTCAAGTACTTCGAATACCAGTTTCCCGTCGTCCATCAGAATACGTTCCCCCACTTCACAGTCTTCGGCAAACCGTTCGTACGACATATAAATTTTCTCGTAGGTGCCCAGCACCTTTTCGTTGACCAGGGTGATGACGTCGCCGGTTTTGAGCGCCAGGCCGCCATCCTGAATTTTGCCGACGCGCAGTTTGGGGCCTTGCAAATCGGCCAGTATCCCGATATAGGTGTTAAATTCGGTATTGATTGCCCGGATGTGCTGGATTACCTCCAGGTGATCGGCATGCGTTCCGTGGCTGAAATTGAGGCGAAAAACATCAACGCCGGCCTTGACGAGTTCGAGCAGGTTGTCGTACGAATTACAGGCAGGGCCTACCGTCGCTACAATTTTGGTGTTTTGACCGCCGTCTTTGCGCATGGTCGATCTGTTTTTTATGAGTAAGTTGTCCGTTTCCGAGTAAGTTATCATCATCCACTTTTTAAGTGTAATTACTACAATAAGAAAGTGGTACAAAAGTACCATCATTCAAACGATGGCACAACGACAAAGTTGCAGTTTTTTGGCAATCAGGCGAGAATTGTCCTTGATTTTACATTAATTTAACTGCCGGTCAAGTAGCGACTAAGTGTACATTATACAAAAAAACTGGCTGTACTTGAGGGAAGGTACGTTAAAATTTCAGGGATAAAAATTTTTTTAAAAACCGGGATAGCCGTTTCTTTGCCCCTCGAAAAAACATCTTTTTCACTTAAAGTTTAAAGAACATGGCAACTGTAGCCGAACGTGTCAAAAAAATTATTATTGACAAACTTGGTGTGGACGAAGGCGAAGTGCATCCCGAATCCAACTTTATTCAGGATCTGGGCGCGGACTCGCTCGACACTGTAGAATTGATTATGGAATTTGAGAAAGAGTTTGATGTCTCCATTCCGGATGAACAGGCCGAAAAAATCCAAACTGTTGGACAGGCTGTAGAATACCTTGAAGCGCAAATAGCCGGCTAATTCGCATTGGCACACCTGATACCCGGTAATAGTTAAGAAAAGGTTCAAAGCACTACCTGCTTTGAACCTTTTGTGTTCTGGATGAACCTTGTACCTTTGCTTAGAATTCAGACATACTTTTTTGTTTGTTTAAATCAAATCCAACTGAATCCGCTGCATGAGACGAGTTGTAGTTACCGGCCTCGGCGCCCTTACCCCGATTGGGAATACTCTGAGTGCCTACCTTGATGGGCTGCAAAAAGGTACGAACGGGTGCGATAAGATCACGCTGTTCGATGCCAGCCAGTTTAAAACCCAGTTTGCCTGCGAAGTCAAAGGCTTTGTCGCCGAAGACCACCTCGACCGGCGTGAAGCGCGCCGGATCGACCGCTTCACGCAGTTTGCCATGGTAACCAGCGCCGAAGCCCTGCAAAACTCCGGGCTGGATCTGGATGCCATAAACAAGGAACGCGTGGGTGTCATCTGGGCTTCCGGGATCGGTGGCCTGGCTACCCTCGAAAAAGAAATTGAAGAGCACGCCCTCGGCAATGGCATCCCCAAACACAACCCCTTCCTAATTCCCAAAATGATCTCGGATATCGCTGCCGGGCAAATTTCCATTCAATACGGCTTCATGGGAGTGAATTATGCCACGGTTTCAGCTTGTGCCTCCTCTTCCCATGCCCTGATGAATGCTTTCGACTACATCCGGTTGGGCCGCGCCGATATTATCGTCGCCGGCGGTTCGGAAGCCACCGTAACCAAAACCGCAATCGGCGGCTTCAATTCCATGAAGGCGCTTAGTGAGCGCAATGACGATTTCAAATCGGCCTCCCGGCCCTTCGACGCGGACCGCGACGGCTTTGTGCTCGGGGAAGGCGCCGGCGCGCTGATCCTGGAAGAATACGAACATGCCAAAAAACGCGGTGCTACGATCTACGCCGAAGTTGTGGGCGCCGCTGCTACGGCCGATGCCTACCACATCACAGCGCCACACCCGGAAGGCATCGGGGTGACCAATGTGATGAACCTGGCACTGCAAGATGCCGGTATGCAACCCGGAGAAATTGACTATATTAATGTGCACGGTACGTCCACGCCCTTGGGCGACGTTGCCGAACTCAAAGCAATCCGGAAAGTATTCGGTGAACATGCTTTTGCACTCAATATCTCGTCTACAAAAAGTATGACCGGGCACTTGTTGGGTGCAGCAGGCGCAATCGAGGCCATCGCCAGTATTCTGGCAATGCAGCATAACTTTGTGCCGCCAACGATAAACCACTTCACCGATGATCCGGAAATTGATCCGAAATTCAATCTGACGTTCAACACGGCACAACAACGCACCGTGAACGCCGCCATGAGCAATACCTTCGGCTTCGGCGGCCACAATGCTTCGATCGTTTTCCGGCGGATGTGATGCAACTGAGGTAATTGTTAGTGGTTGACAGCCGGTAACAACTACCTGTTTTATACGCTCCAAAACCATGCGTACTGTTTGTCCACGATGGCAAACAGGCTTAGAATATCACTACCATGCGTATCGTTTTACGATCTATCCGGCGCTTTTACAACTACTATTTCCACAAGGAAAAAGAATTTGCACGCCGTCTGACAACCATGCTCGGGTTTACCCCGGCCTACCTGACCCTGTTCAAACTGGCATTTTATCATAAAAGCACGTTTACCTCCCGCGATTATGCCATTGCCAACAACGAACGGCTGGAATTCCTCGGCGATGCCGTGCTCAGCACCATCGTTGCCGAATACCTGTTCAAAAAATACCCCAACAGCGACGAGGGTTTTCTCACGAAAATGCGCTCCAAAATTGTCAAGCGAAATTCCTTCGACGACATCGCCGACCGAATGGGGCTCGACCTGTTTCTGGCTAATTACAACCAGACACGACTCTCCAAATCCATGCTGGGCAATGCCCTGGAAGCGCTGGTAGGCGCCCTGTACATCGAGGTCGGCTACGAAAAAACCAAGCATTACGTCATTCGCCGCATCCTCCGCCGCTACCTGGACATCCACCAACTCGAAGAGTTTGACGACAACTATAAAAGCCAACTACTCGAATGGTGCCAGAAAAACGGCCGCCAGATTGATTATAAAGTGTTGGCCAAATACAAAAGCGACAAGCGTGATAAGTTCAAAGTCGCTGTGTTTGTCGACGGTAAAAAACTCGGCACCGCTGATGATTTTAATAAAAAAAGTGCCGAACAAATGGCCAGCGAGCGCGCCATGATCTCGCTGCACATCATCGGCCCGAACGGTCAGGCTGATGCGCCGGCCAAGGCAAAGAAAAAATCGCACAAGGAAGAAGTGGACGAATAAATGTAAAAGTCAACATGTAAAATATAAAAGTCAAACATGAGTCATCCCGAATTTTTAAAATGACTTCGGAGAAGTCAAATATTTGTAGATCAGAGATTTAAGGGCGCTCGACGACCTCTCCGAGGTCGGGCAACGGGTAACCGGAGGATTTCTACAAATATTTGACCTCTCCGAGGTCTTTTTTATGGAAAAATTCGGGATGACTCATGTCTGACTTTATCCAGCATCCATGCTTTCGCGCGCCGAACAGTTGGCCGAACCGGCCTTTTTTTCTGAATGCCGGCGTTACCAGGATTGGGTATTCGCGCTGCTCCCGGTTTCGGTGGATGTAACTCATGGACTGCTGTTCGATCAAACTACCCAACAGGCATACTGCAGCTGCCCGTTCCAACCCAAACCTTGTGTGCACGCCCTGGCCTTTCAACAGCTGATCCGGCAACAGCCACCCACCCTTTTTTCTGTTGCCGAACAAATACCGGATTGGGTAGTGGAACTGCAAAAAGGCGGAAAGCCGACGCCTTTAATAACCGGAACCGCGCCTTCCCGGGAAGCCCAACAACAAAAACGCTATCTCGAACGCCTGGATCGTGCCGAACACGGGTTTCAAGACCTGGAACTGTGGTTGCTCGATACCCTGCATCGCGGCTTGGCCACAGCGGTTTCCGAGGCCCCGGATTTTTACAAAAATATAGCCTCCCGCCTGGCCGATGCTTCTATGCGGGGCTTGAGCCGCAATTTCCGCCTACTGGAAACCATTCCCCCAGACCATCCCGATTGGGCCGGCCAAACGCTGGCGGTACTGGCCGATGCGGCCCTGGCGCTGCAGGCCTTCCGCGTGCGGGACCAGTTGCCCGAGGCGCTGATCAGCGACCTGGAGTCGGTCATCGGCATCGCCCTGAAAAAAGAAACCGTGCTGGCGGAAGGGGAGCGGATCACCGACCGTTGGGCAGTAACCGGCGCCCGGGAAGAACAAGTGGAGGCCCAACTGCGCATGCGCCGTACCTGGCTGTTGGGCGCTAAAAGCAATCGCTTTGCATTGCATCTGGAGTATGTACATGGCGCCGGCGCTGCATTTTTGCCCGGATTTGAGCCCGGCGTCATCCTGGAAGGCGCCCTGGCATTTTATCCTTCGGCCTGGCCGCAGCGCGCCCTGGTGCCCGGGTCGCTGGCTGTACTTCCGGGCCGGATAAAAAAAATGCCGGGCTTCGATTTGCTCGAGGAAATGACCCTGGCCTACGCAGCCACCCTGGGCAAGCAGCCCTGGTTGACGCAATTTCCGGTGGTGCTGAACGACGTGCTGGTTTACCTGGAAAACAATCAGTTCCGCCTTTGCGATCAAGCCGACAAAAGTATTCCCTTGTCCACGTCAGAAGCCGCCGGTTGGGCGCTGACAGCTCTTGGAGGCGGACAACCGCTTACGGTTTTTGGCGAATGGACGGGTGAAGCACTGCTGGTCATGAGCGCCGTAGCCGAAGGGCGTTTTGTGCGGTTTTAGCCGAGATATTTTTTGAAAAATGCCAGCGTGCGCTCCCAGGCCAGTTTGGCGGCAGCCTCGTCGTACCGTGCAGCGGACGTGTCGTTGTGAAACGCGTGGTTCACCCCTTCGTACACGTATTGTTCAAAAGTAATTCCGGCATTTTTCAGCGCTTCCGCATAGGCGTCTTTCCCGGCGTTTATGCGTTCGTCGAGTCCGGCATAATGCAATTGCAAAGCGGCTTTGATCTTCGGCACATCCGCAGCCGCAGCCTGGCGGCCGTAAAAAGCCACCGCTGCTTTGAGTTCGGGCACATTGACCGCCAGGGTGTTCGCCATCGCGCCGCCCCAGCAAAATCCGACACAGCCAAACTTGCCGTTGCAGTCTTTCCGGTCCTTGAGTTGGGGGAACACCCGAATGAAATTTTCGTCGCTGTCTTCCTGCTTCAACGTTCGAAACAACTGGCGCGCGTCGTCCTCGTTGGCCGGCGTACCGCCAAGGGGTGCCAGGGCGTTGGGGGCTACGGCCAGGTAGCCGGCCCGGGCTGCACGCCGGGCCACATCCTCGATGTGCGCATTTAACCCGCGGTTTTCATGCATCACCACCACGGCCGGATAGGCCTTTTCCTGCGCCGGACGCGCCACATAGGCTTTCATTTCGCCGTTGGCGCCGGGCCAGCTGATGTACTCGCTGAACAGCCCTTCCGTGCCGGAGGCGGCGCTTTTGGTATAGCAGGATTCGAGCATAGGCAGGAGCGCCATGGCTGCGGCAGTGGTGCCGACGAGTTTCGTCAGGCGTTGCAGGAATTCCTTACGGGTGAGCGGCTTGTGGGTATATTCGTCGTAGAGGTTGATGATGCGTTGGTCCATAGTAACGCCGTCTGTCAGACGGCCTGTTTTTTAAGTTAACTCAAATTGTCACCTGGTTGATTCTGTTACGTGTTTTAACAAAATCATCTCCATTGGATGCAGCTTTATTGGTCAGACGGCGAAAAGCCGTCAGACGAGTAATTAGTTTGTAATTTCAAATAAGTCACAATTTGCGTTGAATAAAAAATATGTGGTTGGTTGATTTTTCGCCGTCTGGCAGCCGGCGTTACATCAAAATATTGTTCACCGGTTTCAGCCCTTCCGGAATCTCCGTTTCATCCAGCATTTCCCGCAGGTCGATCTCAATCGTGCGGCTCAGTGCAGTGATGGGCACATCGTTGGCGCTGCCTTCAAAAGGGTTTTCCGTGGAGTCGCCGATTTTTTCCATGGTGGTAAACACCCAGGAAACCATGACGCTGAACGGGATGGTCAACCAAACAAAATGATCGCCCAGCTTTTCAAATTCACGGAGCATACCGAAGGGCACTAAAAGTACAAATAATCGAATAAAATACAGATTGATCGTGGCAAACTGCCGTGGGTAAGGGAAGTTTTTGATGCGCTCCGAAACGCCCTGGTGGTCGTAAAAAGCCGTAAGCAAATTCATGAGCTCCATATGCCGGAAGTCTTCGATCAGACCTTTGTCGAGCAGGGTTTGCAAGTGCGCCGATTGCAGACCGATGATCTGCGTGGCGCGGTTTTTTTTGCCAAGCACCGCGGCCATTTCCTCCGGGCTCAAAAAATTCGCCAGCTCGGCTTCCAGGGTGGTTTCGTATTCCGGCATCTTGAACACCTTCTTCCGGTATTCGATGTTGTGGGCCCGGGTCATGTTTTCCCAGGCCCGGGGTTCGCGCAGCTGGTGGCGCAGGGCGGCCAGCCAGGCCAGGTGCCGGTGGGTCAACCGGCGGTGCTCTTCGCGGAGCGCCGTTTTGGGCAACGGTGCGGCAGCGTGTTTGTTGGTCACATAATCCTTCACCATGATGCCCCAGGACCGGCTGTCGTTCACGATAGCGCCCCAAGCTTTGCGGGCTTCCCAGGTGCGGTCGTAGGAGGCGTTGTTTTTAAAACCAACCAAAAACGCCACTGCCGTACCCACCAGCGCAATGGGTAGCCAGGGCACGGCCATCCAGCCACAACCCAACCAGGTGTACAGGGCTGTAGCAACGAAGGCAATGATCAAATGCACGTAAATGTCGCGGCGGGTCCAGAGCAGGGCTTCTTTGAGGCTGTAGTTTCTTCCTGAATGCATGCTTGACGGAAATTGAGCGGGTGAGACTTTTCGCCCCAATTTACATACAAGTTCCGGAGAACTAGCCGGCGGTTTTCCCGGCGCCCAGGAAATTCAGCGATTGGATTTCAAGTTTTAACCAGTCAAAATCTCCGCTTTCCAATGCCCACGAAACCGTTGAGCGGGCAGGAATACGCACATCCTCAAATTCGCGGAAACTTTTCGGGTCGATGTCCACCTGCCATTTTTCCAGTGTCGCGCCGTTTTTCCGGTTGTAGAACCGCATAGCCTCAAACCGCAGCGGATCGCCTGCCGGCGCGAATGTGAATATTCCCGAAGCTTCAACTCCACCGTAGCGCATGGTTGCCTTTGCCGAAAGGGAATCCACGGTCTCCCAGCGAATTTGCCTGGATATGGCGCCGCTCGGGCACCAGATGATTTCCGCCAGGTAGCGCAGCAGGGCACCCTGATCAGTTTCGGGGCCATGCGCGTCGGCTACCGGAACCAGCGAAAGTAATTTGATCAGCATGTACCCTTTGCCATCCAGGTATTTATCGCGCCCGGCCAGGTGTATCAGGGGCGCCGCCTGAACATCCACCTTCCATATAAAGCCCGGCTCGGCGATCCGCGTCGTTTGCACGGCTTCAAATGGCATCCACTTGCCGTCGGGACTGGTGCGCATGGCGCCTTGCTGCTGCAACTGAAATGCTTGCGGCACAGGTTTGCCCAGGCAGTTGGAACGTTCCAGCCAGGCCTGAACAATGGGCGGAAGACCGGTAAGGGCCTCGGCTGTCAGTGTTATTTCCGCAGGCCGGCCTTTTTCAGGCTGAAATGCCTGGAATTCCCGGTCAACTATCGCATTAAAACGCCAACTGCCCCAGGCTAAAAGAATACTCCCCGCAATCAATACATTCGCGATGGTGCCAAATTTCGCGTCCTGCCAGTTTTGGAAAATCAAAAATTGCGACAGCAAAACGGCCGGCAGGGCCATCATCCACCAGGATTCATTTTTTAACAAAAACAAGATGGCCGTCATGCAAAACAACGCTGCCGCCAAAAACCAAAACAGCCCGCTTGTCCGGGAAATCGGGAGCGCTAACTGACTCATTTCACTGAATTTGAACGCCTTGGCAAAGCCCATCAGGTGAATCAAACCGTGCAGGATCAGGATTGCAGCAAAAAGAAAACGCAACATGGCATGGTGTTTTTTCGCTGCAAATTTGGCCCGGGCAACGGGCGCCGGCATTGAGCCCGGGCAGAGCATCGGGTGATGTTGGTCAAGGGGCGGCGGGCTCTTTGGGCCTACGGTGCGGAAATTGCCGGAAGATGGCCCAAAAAAATAGCCCCCGGGTAAAATACCCAAGGGCTACACAATCTAACCAAAGTATGAATTAGCGATTTACTACAAATCGTACACTCATATTTCCTTTGTCCGATACCAGTTCCAAATGATACAGCCCGGCTGGCAAAGTGCCGTTCACAATACGCTGGTTGAAGCTACCGGCGGGCAAGTTGTCAAAATCCCCTTCCGACACCATCTTGCCCGTTGCGCTCACCACCCGGTAGCGAATACGTGTTTCCTGCTCCAGATTGAAGCTGAGGTTGAAGTCGCCGCCGTTCGGGTTGGGAAACAACTGGAAACCGCTGACAAGTGTCGCCAGGTTTTGCGTAGACGTGATCTGCTGCAAGGGAATGGAACGCGAGGGTTGAGTCGCATACAAACTAAAAGCAGGTACGCTGCCGCCGATATAACCCGTGGCAAATACGGTGGTTGCCCTGCCTTTCCAAATCAAAGCCTGACCCGGATCATCCACCAGGTCTAACCGGTAACTTTGGATGATCGTGCTGTTATCGTCGGCTGGTGTCAGCCGGATTTCATACACATCCGACGGTACGGTGACGTAATCCGAAAAGTTTCCAAAAGAAATATTGTCAAACAACACGGTGCCGTCGGGCAATACCACGTCTACTGCCGGGGCATCGGGCGAACCGTGAAACACCTGTACGGCAACATCGTCGGCAGTACCTGAAAGTTCTTGAGCATCGGCTTTTACAAACAGGTTGAACGCTTTGGCGCCCACGCTGTCCAAAACACCGGCTGCCACAATCACATAGGTCCCGCCGGCATCAAGCGTGTACTGGAAATTGGCAAGCGCATCGGCAGCCGAAGTACTGTTTGCACCGGCGACACCCACATTGATCTCCCGGCCCGCCGGAAGCTCGGTGAAGCCAAGCACATCCGTGAATTCAAAATCATCTGCAACCAATCGGGAATTCGTGTAAATGTCCACGGTCGGTGTCGGCGAATCATGGATGATCTGCACCCGTGCATACGGTGTTTGTCCCAATGCCAGCACGGTACCGTCGGGCAAAGCGGCAAACAAACCAAACGCCGGGCTGGCACCACTGTAAAAACCCGAAGCGAATACCGTAGCAGCACCACCGGCCAGGCCGCTCAGGTCGGCCCGAAAAGCAGTCAGGAAAGACGTCACCGAATTGGCTTCCTCCACTTTCAGGTCATACACGGCCGCTGGCAGGCTGAGGTAGTTGGTGTAACTGCCAAATGCCAGGTTAGAAATCAATTTCCCGTCCGTCAACAGTTCATATACATCCACCGCCGGGGCATCGGGCGAGCCATGGAAAACGGCCACGTCAACATTAGCGGGATCAGCGGCGGCTTCGCGGGCCGTGGGGTTTACGAAGAGGTTGAAGGCAGTAGCGCCCATGTTGCCGACGACGCCGGCAGCCATGACGACGTAGGTTTCATCCGTCGTGAGGTTGACGGGGAAATTGGCAATGGCATCGGCGGCCGACGTGCTGTTTTCACCGGCTACGCCAAAATTCAGGTCGCGGTCGGCAGGCACGTCGATGAAGGGGGTTGCCGTGCGGAATGCGAAATTGTCGAGCAGGCGGGTGTTGCCCGCATAAATATCTACGATCGGGTCGGGGGAATTATGAATGACCTGCAGGCGCGGAAGGAGGCCACGGTAGTGTTGGTCCCTGCGGGCTGCACGGCCAGGTCGTACTTGCCGGCAGGCAGGCTGAGGTATCCGGTGAAGTTGCCGAAAGCGAGGTTGTCCACCACGTTGTCGGCCACAAACACCGCGTCCACATCCACCGCCGGGGCATCGGGCGAGCCATGGAAAACGGCCACGTCAACATTGGCCGGATCAGCTGCGGCTTCGCGGGCCGTGGGGTTTACGAAGAGGTTGAAGGCGGTAGCGCCCATGTTGCCGACGACGCCGGCAGCCATGACGACGTAGGTTTCATCCGTCGTGAGGTTGACGGGGAAATTGGCAATGGCATCGGCGGCCGACGTGCTGTTTTTCACCGGCTACGCCAAAAGTCAGGGCGCGGTCTGCCGGCACGTCGATGAACGGGGTTGCCGTGCGGAATTCAAAATTGTCGAGCAGGCGGGTGTTGCCCGCATAAATATCTACGATCGGGTCGGGGGAATTATGAATGACCTGCACGCGGGCGGTCGGAGTAAGGCCAAGTTCGACCACCTGCCCGTCGGGCAGTGCGGCAAACAGGCCAAACGCCGGTGTGTTGCTCAAAAATCCGGAGGCAAACACCGTGGCAGCACCGCCGGCCAGGCCGCTCAGGTCGGCGCGGAAGGAGGCCACGGTAGTGTTGGTCCCTGCGGGCTGCACGGCCAGGTCGTACTTGCCGGCAGGCAGGCTGAGGTATCCGGTGAAGTTGCCGAAAGCGAGGTTGTCCACCACGTTGTCGACAACAAACACCGCGTCCACATCCACCGCCGGGGCATCGGGTGAGCCGTGGAAAACGGCCACGTCAACATTAGCGGGATCAGCGGCGGCTTCGCGGGCCGTGGGGTTTACGAAGAGGTTGAAGGCGGTAGCGCCCATGTTGCCGACGACGCCGGCAGCCATGACGACGTAGGTTTCATCCGTCGTGAGGTTGACGGGGAAATTGGCAATGGCATCGGCGGCCGACGTGCTGTTTTCACCGGCTACGCCAAAATTCAGGTCGCGGTCTGCCGGCACGTCGATGAAGGGCGTTGCCGTACGGAATTCAAAATTGTCGAGCAGGCGGGTGTTGCCCGCATAAATATCTACGATGGGGTCGGGGGAATTATGAATGACCTGCACGCGGGCGGTCGGGGTAAGGCCAAGTTCAAGCACCGTGCCGTCGGGCAGTGCGGCAAACAGGCCAAACGCCGGTGTGTTGCTCAAAAATCCGGAGGCAAACACCGTGGCAGCGCCGCCGGCCAGGCCGCTCAGGTCGGCGCGGAAGGAGGCCACGGTAGTGTTGGTCCCTGCGGGCTGCACGGCCAGGTCGTACTTGCCGGCAGGCAGGCTGAGGTATCCGGTGAAGTTGCCGAAAGCGAGGTTGTCCACCACGTTGTCGGCCACAAACACCGCGTCCACATCCACCGCCGGGGCATCGGGTGAGCCGTGGAAAACGGCTACATCCACATTGTTGGGATCAGAAGCGGCTTCGCGGGCCGTGGGGTTTACGAAGAGGTTGAAGGCAGTAGCGCCCATGTTGCCGACGACGCCGGCAGCCATGACGACGTAGGTTTCATCCGTCGTGAGGTTGACGGGGAAATTGGCAATGGCATCGGCGGCCGACGTGCTGTTTTCACCGGCTACGCCAAAATTCAGGTCGCGGTCTGCCGGCACGTCGATGAAGGGCGTTGCCGTGCGGAATGCGAAATTGTCGATGAGCCGGGTGTTGCCGGCATACACATCCACGATCGGGTCGGGGGAATTATGAATGACCTGCACGCGGGCGGTCGGGGTAAGGCCAAGTTCAAGCACCGTGCCGTCGGGCAGTGCGGCAAACAGGCCAAACGCCGGTGTGTTGCTCAAAAATCCGGAGGCAAACACCGTGGCAGCGCCGCCGGCCAGGCCGCTCAGGTCGGCGCGGAAGGAGGCGACGGTGGTGTTGGTCCCTGCGGGCTGCACGGCCAGGTCGTACTTGCCGGCAGGCAGGCTGAGGTATCCGGTGAAGTTGCCGAAAGCGAGGTTGTCCACCACGTTGTCGGCCACAAACACCGCGTCCACATCCACCGCCGGGGCATCGGGCGAGCCGTGGAAAACGGCCACGTCAACATTGGCGGGATCAGCGGCGGCTTCGCGGGCCGTGGGGTTTACGAAGAGGTTGAAGGCGGTAGCGCCCATGTTGCCGACGACGCCGGCAGCCATGACGACGTAGGTACCGCCATCGTCAAACATCACTGGAAATGTAGCAAGTGCATCTGCCGAACTCGTTGAGCTGGCCGGAGCCACGGCAACAGTCAACATTAATCCGGCCGGTACATCTATGAACGGTGTTGCGGTACGGAAGGTAAAGTCATCCAGTTCTTTCGAGTCGTTGATGTAGATGTCTACTACCGGTTCGGGGGAATTGTGGATGATTTGAATACGGGCAGTTTGGCTGAAGGCGGTGCTCGCAGCCAATGCCGTTAACAGGCAGGAAAGCAGGAAAAGTTTTAACTTGTTCATCGGTTATTGTTTAAGTTAATGATGGCATTGCCTCTAGAAACCTAAACAATGAAACCTGGTTCAGCAGAACGAGGCTAAACTTTTACCCAAGGATAGAATTAGCATTTATTAAAATATTTGTGCGATTTGCTTGAACCCGGAATGGCGCAGGTGGTTTTAGTCCGCTTGCTGATTTTTAGTTTGAGCAGAGATAATAACCTAACCCCCGCTCGCTCAAACCCCCTCATTTTTCTCCCCCAACTGCTTGATCTTAATCTGCATGGCCGCAAAAAACAGCGTCATCAGCGGGCTCAAATAATTGAACACAGCGTAGATAAAATAGTCCGTCACACTTACCCCCAGCACCTTCGACTGGTAGGCGCCGCAGGTATTCCAGGGCACCAGCACCGAGGTGACCGTGCCGGAGTCCTCCAGCGTGCGGCTCAGATTTTCGGGCGCCAGTCCGCGTTTTTCATAGGCTTTTGCAAACATTTTACCGGGCACTACGATGGCCAGGTACTGGTCGGAGGCCGTCACATTGAGGGCCAGGCAGCTGGCTACCGTGCTGGCAAACAAACCGAACACGCTGTTGGCCAGGCTGAGCAGGGCGCTGCTGATGCGCGCCAGGGCGCCGATGGCCTCCATGACACCGCCAAAAACCATGGCGCACATGATAAGCCATACCGTGCCGAGCATGCCGGCCATACCACCCGAGGAAAACAGGTCGTTCAGGGCCGGGTCGCTGGTTTCCACGGCCGTGCTGACCGTCATGGCGTTCATTACGCCCTGGTAGGCCGACTGGAAATTCAGTACTTCCGCACCGGCGAGTTTGGCCACGATGCCGGGTTGAAAAAGCACGGCAAACAGCCCGCCCAGCAAGGCGCCGATAAGCAGGGCAATGATCGGCCGGGTTTTCCGAACGATGAGCAAAATGACCGCCAGGGGTACCAGCATAAGCCAGCCGCTGATGGTAAACGTGCCCTCGATGGCCGAAAGCAGGGCGCCGGTATCGGCAACACCGCTGGCATCGTGCGTAAGCCCCAGGATGATGAAGACTACCAGGGTGATGGAATACGTCGGTACGGTCGTCAGGGTCATGTACCGGATGTGTGAAAACAATTCGCCGCCGGCCATGGCAGGCGCCAGGTTTGTGGTGTCGGACAGGGGCGACATTTTATCGCCAAAGTAAGCGCCCGAAAGCACCGCCCCGGCCACCATGCCGGCAGGAATGCCCAGCGCCTGCCCGATGCCGACGAGCGCAATGCCCACGGTGGCCGAAGTCGTCCAGGAACTTCCCGTAGCCAGCGAGATCACCGAGCAAACGATGACGGTAACCGGCAGAAAAATCGTGGGGTTCAGCAACTTGATACCGGCGTAGATCAGCGTCGGGATTACGCCGCTCATGAGCCAGGTGCCGGACAGGGCGCCCACGAGGAGCAGGATCAGGATGGCTTCCGTCGTCGATTTGAAATTGTTCGACACCTCCTCAATCATCTGCTGGTAGCTGACCTTGTTCCGGAAACCCACGATGGCTGCCACTGCGCCGCCAAGCAGGAGGATAAACTGGTTGGAGCCGCTGAGGGCGTCGTCGCCATACACCGTGACGTTGTAGGCCAGCAGGATGATGAGTACGATGACGGGCGTGAGCGCCTCCCAGATGTTGAGTTCCTTGTTTTGAATGATTTTGGTGTCTTTCATTGTCTGACGGGTAGTTTGTAGCGAAGCGCCAAATGTAAAACACTGGCGTGTTTTTAATACTACTTTGTTACGTTAAGTTTAGATGTCTCCCGCTGGTCGACATGACAGCAATCCGGGGAGAAAATATCCATCCGATTTCTCGCTGCGCTCGAAATTCCAGCGGGCACCGGATAAATTTCGAGCGCAGCGAGAAATCTGGTAAACCGTTTCAATAAAAACGCCTGTCATGTTGAGCATAGCGAAACATCTGGTTTAAAGCGACAAAGTAGTGTTAAGTCGCCGCCGGATTTTCCTTAATCACCAGATTATCGATCAGCCGCACATCGCCGGCCCAGGCGGCTGCACAAACGACGATAAAATTGCTGTCGGCGTAATGCTCCACGGGCAGCAACGAATGACCGTCCACAATATCGAAATATTCGGGGTCCAGGCCGGCAGCACGCAGTGTTTCCATGCCCCGCGCCTGCACTGCGGACGCCGGTTCGCCGGGCAGTGCCGCTTTTGCCGCCTGCATGGATTGGTAAATTGCGGGGGCTGCGGCGCGCATGGCGGGACTAAGGCGGAGGTTACGGCTCGACATGGCCAGGCCGTCGGCTTCGCGGGTGGTGGGGCAGCGCACCAGTTGGATGGCGGAGCCGAGCTGGCGCAGCATATCGCCCACGATGGTCAGTTGTTGGAAATCTTTTTGCCCCATGTACAGGCGGTGCGGCTGCACGATATCGAGCAGGCGGTTGACCACCATGGCCATGCCGCCGAAATGTCCGGGGCGGAATTTGCCTTCCATCACCTGGTCGAGCGGGCCGAAATCGAGTTGGAGGCGGAGGTCCAGTCCGGGCGGGTACACTTCATCCACCGAAGGCATAAACAAGGCATGGCAACCCGCACCGATGAGCAGGGCAATATCCTGTTCGGGCATGCGCGGGTATTTTTCCAGGTCGGCGGGGTCGTTGAATTGGGTGGGATTGACGAAAATACTGGCAACGGTCAGGTCGCATTCCGTTTTGGCAATTTCGATCAGGCTAAGGTGCCCCTGGTGCAGGGCGCCCATGGTGGGGGCAAAGCCAACCGTTTTCCCGTCCCGGCGTTCCGTGTCGAGCCAGGCTTGCAGGCCGGCTGCTTGTTTGAAAACCAACATAGCGAAAATTCAGGTTCGGGCGCAAAGGTTGGAAAAAAGTCGGGGATTTGATGCTTGAACTGTTAACCCGGGAACAGCAGGCCGGCGTTGGGAGCGATCATGCAGGGGGTCAGCCGTTTAGCCCTGGAAACAGCCCGGTTCTTCCCGGTGCACGCCACTTAATTTCAAAAAAACTTTTTACCCTCCCGCATTCTTGCGAACTTTGGCCCGCTTTTTGAAAATGTATTTTTAATCCGTTTTTTCGTTGTAAAACGGCCTGAATTTAATCCGAACATCAGGAATTAGATCCGATTGACATCTTCTCTAATCCTTCACCAATTGTTATTCCCATGATTCAACGGTCGCTACTACTCTTGGTAGGCCTTTGGCTTTTCGCCATTCCCAAAATATTTTCCCAGGTGGGTTTTTCCCTGCCGGTACTCAACGAAGTGAGCCCGGGTTCGATCGTTACCCTTCCGGTTAAAGTTTTCAATTTTGACAGCATTACAGGTGCCCAGTTCGTGATCCAGTGGGATCCGCAGGTGCTCAGCCTGGCTACCACCCTGGGCTACAACCTTCCCAACATGACGTACGAAGATTTTGGCCTGGGCGATGCGCCGGAGGGCCTGTTGCGTTTTGCCTGGGAATCGCCCTCCGGAACGACCGGGTATTCGGCGCCCGACGGGACGACGATTTTTCTGTTGAAATTCAGTGTGGTCGGCCAGAACAACCAGGGCACGTTTCTGACCTTTACGGAAGATGCGCCGCAAACAATTTTTGAAGTTACGCAGGCAACGTCCCAGGTGGACTCCTCCGTGTTTTATACGCTTAACGACTGTATATTAAACAATGGCTACGTAGCCGTCGGCTTTACCCTGAGTACCGACTGGTTGAGCGACCGGAACACATTGCCGGTGACCGTCTCACCCAATCCTTTCGCCATTTCCACCACTGCCACCTTCAGCCTGGAAAGCCGCTCCGAGGTACATATGGTACTGACAGATGCCGCCGGACACCCGGTTTTTGAACGCAAAGCGACCTTTCCGGCAGGCCAACATGGCATGGAAATTGCCTCTGACCGATTAAAAGAAAATGGCATTTATTATTTAATCCTACGTACGGCTACCCAATCGTGCATTCGTCCTTTGGTTAAATTTTGATAAAAAAACATCATTCATTCATCATCCCTTTTTCCGCGTTAAAGATGAGACCGATTTCAACTTACCTCCTAGTGGCCGGCCTGCTTTTGGCAGCCTTCCAGGTTTCCAGTCAACCGCTGATCACCACCTTTTCGCCGGCATCGGTGAGCGCCAATGTTGGCGGTACCGTATCGCTCCAACTGAAGGTCCAGAATTTTTCTGCAATCCAGTCCTTCCAGGTGCCGATCACGTTTAACAGCGCCATACTGCAGTTCACATCGATTACCAATGCTGCACTGCCTGGCTTTGCTTCCTCCAACTATAATGCAACTACCGGCAAAGTAGTGGTATCCTGGTATCCGGACCTGGCGCAGTATCCGAACGGTTTTTCGATCGCGGACAACAGTTCCATATTCACGATAAACTTCAATGTGGTGGCCAATGGGGCGACTACGGTAAATATCGCCGCAGTGTCGCCCGGTATCGAAGTGGTGCGCAACAACGATGTCATCACCGTGCAATTCGGCTCGGGCGGCACCAGCGTGACCGGCGGTTCGGGCGGTCCCGGCCCGCTGACGGGTTTTCACGTACTGGCCAACACCATTACCATTCCGCAAGGCCAAACCGGCTGTATGCCGGTAAAAGTGCACGATTTCGACAACATCGTGTCGCTGGCTTATGCCATGCACTGGGACCCTGCGGTGCTCCAGTACCAGAATACCCAGGCGTACAACCTGCCCGACCTGGCCGGCTCCAGTTTTAACCTGTTCCCCGCCGGTTCCAGCACGCTGTTGTTGAGTTGGTACGAGCAGGCGCTCACCGGTATCACGCGGGCCGACGGCGCTACGATCTACGATGTTTGTTTCAAAGCCGTGGGCGCTCCGGGCAGCCAGTCGATGGTTGTCATCGACGGCAACGGTTTCCCGCCGGGTGGCGGTGGCGCCGAGGTGATCAACCTGGGCGGCAGCAACGTTTGGATGAATGATTCGGGCGTTTCCGACACGATTTTTGTCGTCACGGCGCCCCCGCCGCCGGATGCCGTAACGTTCCATGCCGATACGATTGAAGTACCGGAAAATGAGATCGGCTGTGTGCAAGTCCGGGTAAAGAATTTTGAGGATGTGATTTCCATCCAGTTTGGCATGACCTATGATGCCAATATCATCAGTTTTGACCATTTTGAATTTGGCAGCAACCCATTGACCCTGAGCAACGCCAATTTCAACGCGACCATCCCGGGTGAAATCAAATTTACCTGGTTTGACCAACAAGCCGTGGGCCTGGACCTTCCGGACAGCAGCCTGATTTTCTCCGTTTGTTTCGAGGCCATCGGCGATACGGGCACTATGTCGCCGCTAACCTTCACCAGCCTGCCCGGTTTTGCCGTGGAGGTGGTGAAGGAGCCGCAAGGCGAAGTAATTCCTGCGCTGTTAAACGGTAAAGTGATCATCACCGGCTTTGTCGATCCCGGTCTGGAATTGCAGGCAACGCCGGCCAACTGCTTCGGCAGTTCAACAGGCTCCATTTCGGCGGTGCTGAACCCGGCATCGCTCCCCATGACCTATACCTGGTCGGGTACCGGCATCAATCCGCCGGTCACCACCAACGACTCCACGATGACCGGCCTGGTGGCCGGCACCTATTCGGTGACGCTCACGGTGGCCAACGGGGCAACTTTCACCGCTACAGTAACGTTGCCGCAACCGCCGCAACTGTCCATTCAACAAGCTACACCGACCAACACCTCCTGCTTTAACGGCCAGGACGGCGCGATCACGATCGCACCCACCGGGGGTACATCGCCCTACACCTCGTATGCCTGGGCAGGCCCGCAGTATACGAATACGACTACCACACCGAGTATTTCAGGCATTAAGGCCGGAAACTATACCGTTACAGTCACCGACTCCAACGGCTGCACTTTCGTGTCCAACCCACCCATACAGGTAGGCCAGCCGGGCGATATCAACGTGGCGCCCAACCTGGTAACGGTCAGCCCGGTCACTTGTTTCGGCCTGACCAACGGCACCATCGCCCTGCCTACGCCGGGTGGCGGCACTTCGCCCTTCGGCTATGCCTGGGCCGGCCCGAACGGTTATACCGCCAGTACGAAAAGCATCACCGGCCTTGCCGGCGGACAATACACCGTGACGATCACGGACAACAATTCCTGTACGAAATCTTTCCAGTTCAACGTCACGGCGCCGGCACTGCCACTGGCTGTTTCGCAAAACGGCATGGTGACCGATGTAACCTGTTTTGGCTACAACAATGGCCAGGCTTGCGTGCAGGTTAGCGGCGGTACAATGCCGTATGTGCCTTCCTGGCGCTTGAACAGCCCCAACGGGCAGGTGATCGCCACGGGCCCTTGCCCCAACAACCTGGTACCGGGCAACTACGTGGTGGTGGTAACCGACAACAACAACTGCACCGCTGTCATTGCCACACAGATCGAAGTAGATGGCCCGACGGAGCCCATTGAAATTAATGAAGATGTTGATCACGTGCTTTGCGCCGACGACGGCAACGGTGTCATCACCCTGAACCCGGCCGGTGGTAACGGCGCGCCGTTTACCGTAAGCTGGTCGAACGGCCAAACCGGTACGCAACTGACCAACCTCGACGGGGGCAGTTACACACCGACGGTTACGGATGCGGCCGGGTGTACGATTGATTTCAACCCGATCCCGGTGAACGAACCCACCGCTATTACCGTAGACACGGCAACGGTACCGCAGGACGGTATGATTGGTGGCTCCATCGACATCACGGTAGCCGGCGGTGTTTCGCCGTATACCTTTGATTGGGCCGGCCCCAATAACTTTAACTCTTCGGATGAAGACCCGTCGGATGTATCGGCGGGCACATATACCGTGACCGTGACCGACGCCAACGGCTGCACCTTTGTGCGGGAGGTGATTGTGGAAAGCACTAATATTTTAGTGTTGACAACTGCGGCCGCGACACCTTCCTGTAACAACGATGGTACCATCACCTTTTACATACCGCCCGGCGCAGTGCCTGTGGTGAGTATTTTAATTGGTGGAAACACCTACATTGTCGATAACGATACGTTCACGGTGACGAATCTTCCTCCGCGTATCTACCAGCCGACGATTTCTGACGGCGCCGGAAATTCTCATACGATGGACCCGATCTCGGTCGGTCAATTGGCACAGGCCCTGGTGGGTGACTCGAAAACCAACCCGTTCGACGACTTGATGAACGGTTCGATCACCCTGACGCCGATCCCTTCCAATTCAAACCTGACCTATCAATGGGCGCATGGTCCGACGACCAACGTATTGATGAACCTGGATTCGGGTACTTACGTGGTGACGATCACCAACCTTGCTTCCGGATGTACCAGCGTAAATCCCTACACCCTCGTGCGTACCTACCAGCCTTTTGTTTGTCAACAGGTGGATAACACCCCGGCCAGCTGTCCGAACACCGCCGACGGCGCGATCAAAATGTTCGTCACTGGCGCCGACGGCCCGACCTACACCTACCAGTGGAGCGGCCCGAACGGTTTCACGGGCACGGCCCGCGACCTGAACGGCTTGTTCCCCGGAACGTACACCCTGACGGTGATCGACGAAAGCCTGATCGAGCATGTATGCCCGATAGTTAATATCAACTCGCTATCCAACCTGACGATCACCAACGTCAACGAAACCTCGAACTACAACGGCTTCCAGGTGAGCGGCACTTCGGTTTGTAATGGAAAAGCCACGGTAGTATACACCGGCAACTCCGGCGCTGTAAGCGTGCTGTGGAGTAACGGTGGGACCGGGTTTACCGACGACAAACTCTGCGGCGGCACGTACTCCGTCACGCTGACGGATGCCCTGGGCTGTACGGCTGTTTGGGTGGATTCGCTGACGGTGCCGCAATCGATTATCGGCACCGCTGAAATTGCCAGCAATTACAACGGCTACGACATCAGCTGTTTCGGTGAGTGCGACGGCCGCGCCAATATTTCGGCGGTAGGCGGTGTGGCGCCTTACAAAATTACCTGGCCGAGCGGTCAGGTCGATCAGAATTTGCCGGTAGGCGGTATCTCGCAGGCAAATCAGCTTTGCGGCGGCGACTATCAGGTGACCATCACGGATGCCAACGGCGTATCTGCCGTAAGCACGGTAACTGTACTTGAACCCGAGCCACTCGAGGTTGAATTTGAAGATACGCCGCCGACCAGTTTCTCAGCCTGCAATGCCGAAGTACTGGCGTTTGCTCCGGTCGGTGTCGGCGATATCAGCTACACCTGGTCGACCAGTAACGGTCTCACGGGTGATGGTCCGCTGGCGGAAAATCTCTGTGCAGGCAGCTACATCACCTATGTGATCGAAGACGACAACGGTTGTACGGCTATTGGCCGCCACCTGGTGCCCTATCCGGAAGACGGTTGTTTACAGGTGCGCCCGGTGATCACCCCGGCACAGGCCGACGGCAATAACGACTACACGCTCATCACCTGCATCGAATCGTTCCCGAACAACACCTTTGAAGTGTACAACCGTTGGGGCCAATTGGTGTATCAAACCACCGGCTACAACAACGGCGACCGCCGCTGGGAAGGTCTCACCGCAAGCGGGCAACTACTCCCCGACGGCGTGTACTTCTTCGTGCTCAAGTACAAAGACGACAACAATAACGACCAGGTCCTGAAAGGCTATATCAACCTGCTTCGCTAATTTTTCTGTTGGCTGTTTGTTATTGGCTGTTGGCTGTTTCCCACGTTCAATAGTTTGGTTTTTAAAAATTAAAACTGGCAAACTATTTGTAATGTGTCAAGCAGCCAACGCCAACTGCCAACCACCATTTTCATATCCATTCCCATCATATCGATTACTATGAAAAAGATATTCTCTATCCTCCTTTTTACACTTTCTGTTTTCGCAGCCACGGCACAGGAACAGGCGGTGTACTCCCAATACCAGGTTTTTCCCAACCTCATCAATCCCGGCGTAACGGGTTTTGACAACAACTACCTCTTCCTGATCAACGCCCGCAGCAGCTGGACCGGTTTTCCCGGCTCGCCGACCACGTATACGTTTATGTACAACGGCCCGGTTGGTGATAAACTCGGTTTGGGCGGCAGTTTGTTTGCCGAAAAAATCGGCTCGCAATCAGTCACCCGTGTCCAGGGAATTTACTCCTTCCGCTTTCAGGTGCAGCGCGCCAAGATCGGCCTGGGCTTGACCACGGAGTTTTTGCGCCGCCGCATTTCCGGCGATGTGCTGAGCAACCCGATCGTGGATCCGAACGACGGCGCCCTGGAAGGCTCGGTCGACGGCCAGCGCTTGTTTACCTCCTCTTTTGGCGCGCATTTGCTGTTCGATGAAAAAGTGTTTGCCAGCCTGGTGTTGCCGACGGCTATTCGCGCCCGCCTGGACGAAATTCCGCTCGACGATCCCAGCCGCGAAAACGGTTCCGGCATCCAGTATTACATTTTTCAACTGGGTACCATCGTGGACATCCCCAGCCAAAATTTCAAACTGGTGCCCTCCATTGCCATTCGCAATGTGCGCGATGTGCCGTTTCAGGTTGACCTGAACCTGCAGGGCCGCTTCCTGGAAGACAAGCTCATCGCAGGCCTGACCTATCGCCCCAGCACGGGTGGCTCGATGGCATTCCTGCTGGGCTCGCGCTACAACAATTTTAACCTGTTCTACTCCTACGACGTGTCGTTCGGACCCTTCCAGCAGTACAACAGCGGCTCGCACGAGTTCAGCGTAGCATACATGTTCGAACGCAAGAAACCGCGCGTTCCGCTCGAAAACACAAACATCTACCAGCAGAATTAGTAAATCTGCCGGTGTTGTTTAAAGATAGATGTCTTTAACAATTGGTTTTTGGGATGGCCTCTCCGCGAAATGTCGCCGGGGGGGCTTTTTTTTTGCGGATTACGGATTACGGATTACGGATTGCGGATTGCGGATTACGGAGTAGCGGTGTTAAGAGAAATTTTCAGGAAGGTTGTTTTTGCAAATAATCCGCGTTTTTAGCTGCTCTTAGTAATGCTTAAAAAATAAAGTCACGATTGGTTAAAGCCAGATTCCTCGCTTCACTCGGAATGACAGGTGCCACTAACAAGAAAGGGAGGGGCGAAAGCTGACGGAAACGAAACATTGCGTGGCCCCTCTTATTGATGCCAAACGAATCGAGCAAGACCCAAGGACTAAATGTGGGGGCGGCTCTGTGCAGCCTTTGCCCGAATCTACCGCCCCCCACTTTCTTTCTCATGACTCTGTCATTCCGAGTGAAGCGAGGAATCTGGCTTTAACCAATCGTGACTTTATTTTTTAAGCGTTACTTAGCGTATTTCCCGCCAACAGCAAACCCAGCCGAAACCAGTGCCCGAAATAACCTTATCAGAAACCAAGTGTTACCCGTTTTTACCCATTCAAACAACACGGATGTCCTTAGAAATTACCCTGCTTGTGCTGCTGGCGGCCTTGTTGCACGCCAGTTGGAATTACATGGCAAAAACGATCCCGAGCGGCGCGCCGTTTGTGTGGCTGCTGGCAGTAGTGATGTGTATTGTCTGGTTGCCTGTTGCCGCCGGCTATGTTTACCTGTACGGCTTCGATTGGTCGCTTCAAAATCTGGGTATTTTGCTGGTTAGCGCGGTGTTGCACCTTGTGTATTTTTTGATTTTACAAATTGGCTACCAGAAAGCGGACCTGTCGGTGGTGTACCCGCTGGCACGGGGCAGCGGGCCGGTGTTTGCCAGTATAGCGGCTGTACTTTTTCTGGGGGAACATATCAGCCGGAATGCCCTCATCGGCCTGGGCCTGGTGGTCGCCGGGGTATTTCTGATATCGGGCTTGTTTAGCAAACGGAAAAAAAGCAATGCGGTGAAAACAGGCCTGTGGTATGGGCTGGTCATCGGGGTACTGATCGCCGGATATACCGTTTGGGATGGTTTTGCGGTGCGGGAAATGGCCATTGCGCCGATTCTGCTCGAATACAGCACCAACCCACTGCGCATTGCCGCACTGAGCCCGGTGGCCTGGAAAAAATGGCCGGAGGTGCGCGCGCTCTGGGCCGGGCACCGTTGGAAGATTCTGGTGATCAGCATCATAGCGCCCCTGGGCTTCATTTTTGTACTTTATGCCTTGCGGGTTGCGCCGGTGCATCTGGTGGCGCCCACCCGCGAATTGAGCATCGTGCTGGGCGTAATTTTCGGTGCAAAACTCCTGACCGAGGAAAATTTCCGGTCGCGGCTGGTGGGTTCCCTGTTGATTGTGGGCGGAATTGTATTTTTGTCGTTGTAACCCGGACTTTTAGTCCGGGCCAAAATTCACCCGAGTGTAATTCTCCCCCAGCTCCGAAATTGGTTTTTTCAAATTTTTAAAATTAAAAACACACCACAACCATGGCCATTGCAAAACCATTCAACCTCCAAAAATGGATCGACGAAAACCGCCACCTGCTCCAACCGCCGGTGGGGAATAAACAACTCTACATCGGGAACGACGATTTTATCGTCATGATCGTCGGCGGCCCCAATGGCCGCAAAGACTACCACTGGGAAGAGGGCGAAGAATGGTTTTATCAACTGGAGGGCGACATTCAACTCAAGATCATCAACGACTCCGGCAAGCCTGAAACCATCGATATCCGCGAGGGCGATATGTTCCTCCTGCCGGCCCGCGTGCCGCACTCCCCGCAGCGGCCGGCCGGTACGGTGGGCCTGGTCATGGAGCGCACGCGCCGCGAGGGCGAGATCGACAAGCTGATGTGGTTTTGTGAAAACTGCGGTGAAAAGTTGCACGAAGCGGGTTTTCCGCTCAAGGACATCGGCACGCAGATCAAAGCCGCCATTCAGGCCTATGCCGCCGATGAATCGGCGCGTACCTGCAAGCACTGCGGGACGGTGATGGTGCTCTGAAAAGGCAAAATCCGGCATGTGGCATTTCCGATCGTTTCATCGTATTTTTGTAAAAACACTTTTCGAATATGAATGTCGAAGTATTGGAAAAAGGCATTAGCGTAGCATCCTATCTCGAACAGGAAAAAACGTCTGAAATCCGCCATGAATATCACCACGGAAACCTTATCCCCATGCCTGGAGAAAAGAAAAAGCAAACATTATCAGCGGTAATATTTACGAGAAAATCCGCCGCCCGCTGCTTCAGCAAGGTTATCACACGTATTTCCACGATGTCAAAGCTGCCGTTCAGCCCGGGCTGATCTACCGCTACCCGGATGTGATGGTGGCGCCTGCCACTGATAAAGCGGATGAGTACCTCATTTTTGAGCCTGCACTGCTGGTTGAAGTGGCTTCTTCCGATTCCCTGGCGACAGACCGTGGCGTTAAAAAAAACGAGTACACGCGCCTGCCCAGTTTGATCTACTACATCATCATTAGCCAGGAGGAAATGCTGGTGGAATTGTACAGCAGGATTGAAGACGTTTGGACCTTCACGTTTTTTACCGAACCGGATGAAGTGCTGGACTTGTCCCGTTTAGGGATCAGCCTGAAATTATCGGAGGTATATGAATTTGTAGATTTTACGGCTACGGAGTAGCATTTTCAAAACTCCTTCCAGCGCTCCCAGTAATTCTGGTCTTCCACGTTCTCGAGAATGCCGATGTAATTGTGGTACCGCAACTCGCTCACATCCCCGCTTTTGACCGCCGCGCGCACGGCACAGCCGGGTTCGTTGCGGTGCAGGCAGGACGCGCCGAATTTGCAGTGTTCCGAAAGCGCAAAAAACTCCCGGTAGCTGTGCGATACATTTTGCGCATCCTTGTTGTTGAAGCTCAGCATTTTAATGCCCGGCGTGTCGATCAGATACCCGCCAAAATCGAGCTCCAGCATTTCGGCAAACGTGGTTGTGTGCTGCCCTTTGCCGGAGTAGTCGCTAAGTTCGCCGGTGCGCAATTGCAGTTGCGGCTGAATGGCGTTCACCAAACTGCTTTTGCCCACGCCCGACTGCCCGCTGAGCAGCGTGGTTTTGTCTTTTAACACCGCAGCAAATGCCTCCAGGCCCTTGCGTTCGACCACCGAAGTGGCCAGCACCGGGTAGCCGATTTTTTCATAAATTTCTTTTATGGCAAAAAACGTGGCCACGTCGTCGTCGTCGTACAGGTCGCCTTTGTTGAACACGATCGTCACGGGAATTTCATGCGGCTCCGTCATCAGCAAAAACCGGTCGATAAAACCGGGCTTCAGGTTGGGATGCACCACCGTCACGATCAGCACCGCCTGGTCGATGTTGGCTGCCAGCAGGTGCAGGTCGTGTTTGCGCCGGGGCGACTGGCGCACCACGTAGTTGCGGCGTGGCAGAATCTGTTTGATCATGCCCTCGCCGGGCTGCGTGGGCTCTACCTCTACCCGGTCGCCGACGGCCACGGGGTTGGTGAGCGGGATATCGTCGAGGCGAAATTTCCCTACAATGCGGCATTGCAGCACATCGGAGGTCTCGTCGATGCGGACACTGTACCAGCTGCCGGTGGATTTTATTACGGTTCCTGTCATAGTAGAGGCTGTCTCAGAAGTATTTTTCGATCAGTGCTCGCCGTAGATTGTTCTTTTTCACCGCCAAGGCGCGAAGACGCAAAGTTTAATTCTTGGCGTCTTGGCGTCCTGGCGGTAAAAAATTTGTCGCGCTGGGGAATAGTTTTACTTGTGATACGCCCTCGAACGTTTTATGAAAAAATACGCCTTAGCATGCGCAAATATAGGCGAACAAAAACCGGCATTCGAATACACCGACTGCCAGTCAGTGTTACCAAACAACAAATTCCGTCCGTCGGTTCCGTGCGCGGCCTTCCACGGTTTCATTTGTTTCGATCGGCTTGCTTTCGCCAAAGCCCACAAACCGCAACCGCTCCGCAGCAATGCCCTGTTGGATCAAATACTCATACACCGCTTTTGCACGGTTTTGAGACAGCACCTGGTTGGAGGCATCATCGCCTACGTTGTCGGTATGGCCGCTGATCTGGATGCGCAGGGCAGGGGTTTCCTCCAGGAGGCTGACCAAGCGGTTCAGTTCGTTGGTGGAAGCAGGCAACAGCGCGGCCGAGCCTGTTTCGAAAAACACGTTGCGCAAAACTACCGGGCGGGAAGGTGCAGGCCGGGCTACCGATTCATCGACATCGCCGATGGGTTCCAGGGCGATTTCCAGCAGGAAAGGTTTGTCAAAAGAGCTGGTTTCCAGCAGGTTGAAATTTTCGGAATGGAATAAATATTTTTCCTTCGACACGTTCAGCGCATAGTCGATGCCTGCCGGCAAACAGACCAAAAACGAACCATCGGGCTTGGTACGGGCCGACACGAAACTCTGTCCGGTTTTCAAGTCGGTAAACTCCACCTGTGCCACCAATGGATTGCCGGTAGTGGCGTCCGTCACGCGGGCTTTGGCGTAGGTGACCGGCTGCGGGCGGGCATGCAGGGGCAGATCAAACTGGTAAATGTCGATGCCTCCGGCATTGCCTGGGGGGTTGGCCGCGAAATAGGCTGTGCGGCCATCCAGGCTCACGGTAAGGGTGCCTTCCGATTCGCGGGTGTTTACCGGATAGCCGAGGTTTTGAGGCTTGCCCCAACTGCCGTCGGACTGGCGGCGTACAAAGTACAGGTCGTTTTCGCCCATGCCCGGCAAGCCGTTTGAAGTGAAATACAGCGTTTGGCCGTCGGGGTGGATGAAGGGGGTTTGCTCGTCGCCACGACTGTTGATGTCGGCGCCGAGATTTTCCGGTGTCGACCAGCGGCCACCTTCCTGGCGGGTAGTAAACCAGAGGTCTTTTCCACCTTGGCCGCCCGGGCGGGTGCTGCTGAAAAAGATGGTTTTTCCGTCGGGGCTGATGCTGGGTTGTGCGTCCCAGTCTGCCGAATTGATGGCCTTGCTGAAGGGAACAGGCTTCGTCCAATTGCCGTTTTTCTGTTGGGACCAGTAGAGGTCGCAGCTGCCCTGGGAGCCGTCGTTTCGGCGGTTGCAGGCGGTGAACACCAGCCAGGAGCCGTCGGCGCTTATGGTTTCGGCGCCTTCATTTTGGTAGGTGTTGACCCCCTCCAGGTACTCGGCCTTGCCCCAGGCGCCGTCGGGCTGGAGCGTGCTGATGTAAAAATTCTCGTCGTACCCGTCGCGCCGCGTGAAGATCATAGTGCTGCCATCGGCGGTAAGGGCAGGCAGGTATTCGTCGGCGGCGGAATTGATGCCTTCGCCGACGGGCTGCGGATCGAACGGCACCGGGTTTTTGACCGCCTCTGCGGCAAACAGACAGTTTTCAGCCAGCCGCTGGGCTTTGTACAACAGATCGGCATTTTTAACGCCGGATTCCAGGAAGTTGTCGATGTGGGTATGGGCTTCCAGAAATTTGTCTTGCCGCCATTCGGAAAGCGCCAGGTTGAAGGGCACCGACGGGTGAAAGCCCGGGTGCAGCAGCATGACGGCTTCGAAACCGCGTTCAGCCTCTGCCCAATGGCCATTGTCGAAGTGGGTTTCGGCCCAGGCCAGCCGCGCCTCGATAAACATGGAATCAACACGAAGGGCTTCGTCGAAGGCGCGCAACGCACGGGGGGCGTCGCTTTGCATCAGGAAGCGACGGCCGTCTTCGTAGGCCTTGCGGGCCTTGGCCGAGGTAGTTTCCACGGTGTTGTATTTTTGGGAAAACAGGGTTGCGGAGCAAAAAAGTAACCCGGCGAGGGCCAGCAAACGGCCGGCAAAAGCGGGGTGGGAAAGGAAGTATCGGAACATGATTATTGCAATTTTATAGAGCAGCAAGGAATGAAATGTTTTCTGCTTAGTGCAGCGCAATGGTAGCAGGTAACCCCCAAACGCGAAAAATTCGCACGGTGTTTTGTGGCAGGCAACCAATGTGTTTGTAAAGACATCAAATTTCCGGTAACCCATCTTTTTATCCTAAAATCTTTGCAAGTATGACCCACCGCATCTTTTTTACCGCTGCACTGCTGCTTTCCCTTGCCGTTTGTTCAAACGCCCAATTTTCCGTCGGCATTTCCACCGGCGCCAATGTGAGCTTCTGGGAATGGCGGATGGAGGCCCTGAACCTCGACCTGGACTACGACCCCGGTTTGGGATTCCGCACCGCCCTGCAAGCGGGCTACCAACTGACACCCGGATTCGGCCTTCAACTGGAAGGCGCTTTTCAACGCATCAGCAACCGCCTCGACGTAGAAATTACCGACGCCAACGGCAGTAGCACCGGTCAGATGCACCGCATTTCCACCGTGTTCAACAGTGTAGGCGGAAGTTTGCTCCTCAAATTTTCACCGCTAAAAAAATTGCCTGGTCTCTACCTGGCCACCGGACCCACTTTTGTGCACTTCACTGACGGCTGGTGGCGTATTCCCGGGGGGGCCGTCGAAGGCCGCCCTAAAGCCTGGCGCGATCATTTTAAACTGAACGAATCGCCCGCACGGCCCGACCAATGGCTGGCCGATTTCGGACTTGGCTATGCGCATGGGTTTGGCGGCAAAAACCGCCTGGCTGTCGATCTGCGTTTTCAGCATGGCCTCAACAACTTTTCTGATGTGGAAGGGATAAATGCCCGGGTGCAAAACCTGCTCCTGAGCGTGGGTTTTCAACGGAACCTGTAGCCATTCGCTCAAGTTATCAATACGCATGCCAGCGTTGCCAACGCACCACCACCCAAATCAGGATAAGCACCATGCCGGCCAGGGCCACCGTGCTTACGGGCAACATGCCGGCTTCGACAGCGCCTTTTTGTTTGCTGAAAATACCGAACAGCGCCCAGGCCACCGCAAGGCCGTGAAAAACGTTGTTGTAACTGCGCACGATAGTGTTGGTAAGCAAGGTGCCGATGATGATCATGATCACGGCCCAGGTGGATTCGCTCAGTCCGGCGCCTTGCCAGCCTATCGAAACGAGCAGCGCCGTAACATTGGCGATCAGGGCGATGGTAATCCAACCCTGGTAGATCCCAAACGGCGCATGCGCCAGCCATTTGCCCAGATGATCCGTTTTGTAAAAACCGACCTCCGCGCGGGTGTTCAGTTGCCAAAGGGAGACCAACAACAAAATCATAATGCCCACGGAAAGCAACACCTGTTGCCAATGCCAGGCAAAAATCCAGGCTATATTCAGCACGCAGGTGGCGGCAAACCAATAACCGGCTTTTTGCACTCCCGGTTCGATGCGCGCCCGCATTTTGGCATTGAACAGCGATACGAACTGCGCGCCCACCCAGGCCAGCAGCCACAGGTAGATCACGCCCCAGATGGCGAACGTAAATCCGGCAGGTGTAAACAGGTTGGGATAGAGGTCCGATAACTCGCCGGTATTTTTACCGTTGAGCGGCAAGGCGTTGGCCAGGTAGTTGACGACCAGTACACCGGTGAAGGCGAGGATGTTGAGTAAAATAAGCAGGCGCATAGGTAGATTCCATTCATTGAATTCCGCTAAGATAAGGGGATGCGGAAAAATGTGCTGCCGGTGAAGTCCATTTCCGGAATGCCGGTATCAACTGGAGCCGGCGAATTTGAGCAAAAGTGAGTTA
Organism: Lewinellaceae bacterium; assembly: GCA_016716135.1. Lineage (GTDB taxonomy): Bacteria > Bacteroidota > Bacteroidia > Chitinophagales > Saprospiraceae > M3007. Next base: position 220,356 of record JADJWX010000012.1, read on the forward strand.
ATCTCAGGTAAAATGCATGCTGCGCAGCTGAGCATAGGCTATGCCCGAATGCTGGAATCAGGTAAAAGCAGGTAGGGGTGTTAAGAGAAATTTTCAGGAAGGTTGTTTTTGTGAAAAACTCAGCATTTGAAGCAACACGTAGCCGGAAAAATATTGCTCTTAACATCCCTAAAACGCGCCCAATAACTTCCCATCCCCGCCCAACCCGGCCATAAACTGTACCCCCACCGGCAGCCCGTTTTCCGGATGCGCGCCTGCCGGCAAAGCCAGCGCCGGTACCCCGGCGAGGTTGGCTTGCACCGTGAAAATATCGGCCAGGTACATCGCCACCGGATTGTCCGATTTTTCGCCGATAGGCCAGGCCACCGTTGGCGAAACCGGCATGAGCAGGAAATCGTGGTTTTGCAAAATAGCCAGTGTTTGCTCCTGGATGAGCCGGCGCACCTGCTGTGCTTTTTGGTAATAGGCATCGTAGTAGCCGCTGCTCAACACAAAGGTGCCGAGCAGGATACGGCGTTTCACCTCATCGCTGAAGCCCTCGGTACGGGTGAGCCGGTAGGTTTCTTCCAGATTTTTTGCCCCGGAAGCGCGGTACCCGTAGCGCACGCCGTCGTACCGGGCCAGGTTGCTGGAGGCCTCGGCGGTGGTCAGCACGTAGTAGGTGGGCACGAGGTAGTCGAGCAGGGTGCCGCTGCCCATTTTCGGCAATTCAACCGGGGTCAGTAAATGCCCGGCCACACGCAGTTTTTCCAAATAATTTTGCAAAACCACGCGTACCCCCGCATCCATCCCCGGGTGTTCAAACACCTCTGGAATCCACGCAATCCGGCAACTACCCTCCCTGTACTCCGTACTCCGCACTCGAAACTCCGCACTCGTGGAGTCGTACGCGTCCGGCCCGGCGCACACCTCCAGAAAGCGGGCAATATCCTCGGGGTTGTTGGCTAAAAAACCGATCTGGTCGAACGACGATCCGTAGGCGATCAGGCCGTGCCGGGAAATGCAGCCGTAGCTCGGCTTAAATCCCCACAAGCCGCAAAACGCTGCGGGTTGGCGGATAGAGCCGCCTGTATCGCTGCCCATAGCCACCAGGCAGGTGTCGGCCTGCACGGATACGGCTGCCCCGCCCGATGAGCCCCCGGGTACCCGGTCGGGCGCCGCGGCATTGCGTACCGGGCCGTACACCGAGTTTTCGTTGGACGAGCCCATGCCAAATTGGTCGCAATTGGTGCGGCCGATGATGATCGCATCTTCGGCCAAAATGCGCTCCACAGCGGTAGCGGAATACAGGGAGGTGAAGCCTTCCAGGATTTTGGATGCCGCCGTTACCTGGTGGCCGGCATAGCAAATGTTGTCCTTCAAACTGACCACGGCGCCAAACAGCTTGCCGGGGGACTCTTTTTGGCGAAGCCGAAAATCCAGCGCATCGGCTTGTGCCAGGGCTTCGTCGGCCCACACTTCGACGTATGCGTTAAGCGCCTGCTGTTTTTCAATTTGACTCAAATAATACTGCACGACCGCGCGGACGCTGGTCGTTCCGGCGCGCAGGGCGGTTTGTAGTGCGGACAGGGAAGAAAATTTGGGCATGCCTTGCTGGCGGTTGAATGCGGGCAAAGTAAAAACATATCCCGGATAAAATCCGGCCGGAACGGTCAGCCTGATGAAAACTATCTACTTTTGCTTAACAAATCCGACCCATCCGATCTATGCTAAAATACCATCTGCTTGCTACGATGCTGGGCCTGTCGGGCATGGCTTCGGCCCAACCGGGCGACATCCCCGACGCACAAGCGGGAAAGTGCTACGCCAAATGCCTGGTGCACGACAAGTTTGAAACCGTCACCGAACAATTGCTGCTCAAGCCGGCCTCCTCGGAACTGACGGTCGTTCCGGCCACCTTCGAAACTGTCACTGCGCAGTACGTGACCCGGGAAAGTTACCTGCGCCTGATCGCCGAGCCGCCTGTTTTTGAAACGGTGGAAGAAAAAATCCTTGTCGCTCCGGCGGGCCAAAAAGTAAATCCGGGAGCCTATGAAGCGGTGGAAGAACAAGTGCTGCTCAAGCCGGCAACCAAGTACTTCGTCGTCAGCGAGGCCAAAATTGAAACGGTGCAGGAGCCTGTCGAGATCGAGCAGGCGTACATGCGGCTGGAGGCTTTGCCCCGCACGTTTGAGCCGGTGCTCGAGCGCGTGGAAGTGCGCCCGCCCACCACAAAATGGGTGCGTAAAAAAGCCGATCGCGACTGTCTGAGCGCCGACCCCGACGATTGTTTTGTGTGGTGCATGGTGGAAGTGCCGGCGCAGTACCAGTTGATCTACCGGCAGGTGGATATGGGCTGCGACGGCAAGGGCTCCGGCGATTGCGGCCTGTACCATCCGGTGGAAGCCAAAACGAAAAACATGCCGGTGCAAAAAGTGATCGTTCCGGCAAACGCCCGCGAACTGGTGGAGCCTGCGGAGTACGCCACCATCACCCGGTGGGTGCTCAAACCCGGCGCTGCCGAACCCGCCGGCGCCGGTGTGGCCGAATACAAAACAGTCGTTAAAAAACTGCTGAAAACGCCGGCCCGGGTGCGCGAGGAAACCGTGCCGGCGGTGTACGCGCCCATTCAGCGCAAGGTGGTCAAAACGCCCGCCACGTTCGTGTCGGAATCCACACCGGAGGAGCTGATCACCATTACCAAGCGCAGGCTGGTGCGCAAGGGTGGCTTTTCAGCCTGGCGCGAAATTATTTGCAGCGAAAAAATGACCGGGTACACCATCCGGCAAATCCAGGAAGCCCTGCGGGCCCTGGGCTACTTCCAGGGAACGATCAGCGGCACGATGAACCTGCAGACGAAAACCGCCCTGGCGCAATTTCAGCAGGAGCGCGATTTGCCCGCCGACGGGAATGTGGATTTTGAAACCTTGAAAGCACTCGGGATCGGGTATTAACTCCCGCCCGGCACCACTAAGTTTTTGTTAAACATGGACGACGATGTGGCAGGTTTGCCTGGCTTTTGGAAAATTTGCACGGTTTTTGACAAGTAGCCGTTCATTAAATCCTCCCGAAGTGGCGTGCTGAAGTTTGAGGCAGCCGATCAATGCGTTTTTTTACGCCCTCCGGGCAAAACAACCTATACCAGATAACAATTTATGGACACCGGCCTGACCCAATACATGGTGGTTTTTACACTGCCACAGCCCCTGACCGAAGCATTTATCAGCCAAATCCCACAACAACGGCAAGCGGTAAACCGCCTGTTGCATTCCGGCAAAATTTTGAACTATGCTCTTTCCCTGGAAACATCCACCTTGTGGTCGGTGTTCTCTGCGCACTCAGAAGCCGAATTGATGGAACTGATCTCCTCGCTTCCCCTTACCGGCTACATGAAAGTGCATATCAGCGAACTGACATTTTTCCAGTCAGCAAATGCCTTTGCGCCGACTTTTTCGGTAAATTAGCGGCTGTCCCATTAGATGGTTTTTGCCACTAAAAACACGGAGTACCACGAAGTTTTCACTAAGTCCATAGGGTGTTTTTAGTGTTTTTAGTGCTCTTAGTGGTACAATACTAACTTATGCGACAAACGCTTAATCGCAGGCGCCGTTCCACGGGTTTTTCCGCAAACCACTTTCTGCCAGGTACACTTGGCGTAACCGGCCCGCAGCCTTTACTTTTGCCGGAACAGTTTTTTCAAAAAAAAATACATACCAAAATGAAAACATTGCTTGCGTTTGCCTGCTGCGTAACGCTTTTGTTGCTTAGCCAGGCCCCCGTAACAGCCCAGCCGGAACCTGGTTTGGAGAACATTTTCAGCCGCTTGCAGCAGTACGAACCCCTGAATGTCGTCATTGAAACGGACCTGAAGCGCCTCCGGAAAGACCGGAACAATGAGAAATGGCAGTCCGCCACGTTTAAAGTTATGGTTGGCGATTCCGTGGCGTTTGAAAAAGCCGTCAAGGTGGCCACCCGGGGAAATATGCGAAAAAAAACCTGCGACTTCCCGCCGGTGAAAATCCGTTTTTTGAAGAAAAACCCTACAACGACAGCATTGCCGACATCAATCAACTCAAACTGGTGATCAACTGCCGGTATTCCGAAGCCGACGAACAACTCGTGGTGCTCGAATACCTGGCCTATGAACTGTACAATTTGCTGACCGAGGAAAGTTTCCGGGTGAAACCCGCCAGCGTGCAGTTTGTCACGCCGGGTAAAAAACGCGCTGACATGGACGGCAAAGCCTTTTTTATTGAAAGTGAAAAAGAAATGGCGTCCCGGCTTGACGGCAGGCCGCTGAAGCCCCGGATTATCAGCCCAAAGATTATGGACACGCTGGCTTTTGCCCGCATGAGCGTATTCCAGTACATGATCGGCAATACCGATTGGGGCGTGTATACCCGCCACAACCTGAAAGTGGTGGGGACGACGGATTCGCGGATCATTCCGGTTCCGTACGACTTTGACTATGCCGGGCTCGTGGCTGCCGACTACGCGGTGCCATCGCAGGATATAAAAGTCAACAGCGTTCGGGAGCGGTATTTTCTCGGCATGTGCCAAAGTGCCGAACTGTACCAGCAGATCATCGACGAATTTTTAGCCAAAAAAGACCAAATTCTGGCGCACTGCGAAAATAACCCCGACCTGAGCTTTGGTTCCCGCAAGGACGCCATGGCATACCTGGAAGATTTTTTCGCAATTTTGAAGGACTCCGAGAAAGTAAAAAAAGAACTACTGGAAAAATGCAACCGGCGGGTACGCACGGACTAATGATGGAAGACTGGCAACTCGATTTTGAATGGCTGCGCGTGCAACACCTGGTAAAAGACGCCATGCAACGCGATACCCTGCCCGATTTGAACACGGTGTTGTTCCTGATCGGGATACAGGAATTGGGGCGCTGGAAGAAAAAGTTTACCAAAGAGGAAAAACAAGACCTGATGCACATCGCCGTTTGCCGGCTGCTGGGCTACGACGGGTATTACGAGTTTGTGGGGCGGGATGAAGACGGCTGGCCGCACTGGCGCCAGGTGCGCGAACTGGCGCAGCAGCCCATTGCCGAACAGGAAAAGTTGTTAAAAATGAATGCCGTGCGCTATTTTAACGACCTGGAAACAGAAGCGTCATGAACATAAAACACCTCCTTTTCATTCTGGGCATGCTTGTGCTTTGCCTGGGCAGTTGCCAAAAAAAAGCCCCGCAGGTTTGGATCCATACCGACATGGGCGACATCCTGGTGCGCCTGTACGATGAAACGCCCAAACACCGGGACAACTTCCTGAAGCTGGCCGGTGAAGGGTTTTACGACAGCCTGCTCCTGCACCGCATTATCCGGGATTTTATGATCCAGGGCGGCGATCCCAACTCGAAAAACGCCCCTCCCGGCCAACTGCTTGGCGCCGGAAGCCCGGGCTACAACATCCCGCCGGAAATACGGGCGCCCACCCTGCGTGGCGCCCTGGCCGCAGCGCGCCTGCCCGACCAGGTCAACCCGGCGCGTGAATCCAACGGCTCCCAGTTTTTTATTGTGCACGGGCTGCCGCAAACCGATGTCTCGCTCGACGAATGGGAACAACGCCTTGGCATCAAATTCAGTCCCGAACGCCGGGCGCTGTACAAGGAAAAAGGCGGCGCGCCGCAGCTCGACGGGCAGTACACCGTGTTCGGCGAAGTGGTGAAAGGTCTGGATGTGCTCGACAAAATTGCTGCGGTGCCGCGTGATTCGAACGACCGGCCGCTCAATGACCTGCGGATGTGGATGGAGGTGGAGTGAGGTGGTTGAACCCCGGCTTATTTCAGTTCCCCCGGCGCAACAGCAACCTGCTTCAGATTCCCGTCGCGCAGCACCCAAAAACTGAGCGGGCGGCCAATGGTGGTTTCATCCAGCGCTTTGTGCAGCGCGTCGATGGAATCCATGGGGCGCCCTTCCAGTTGTACGATCACATCGCCGGCCAGGAGGCCCGCTGTTGCTGCCGGCCCGTTTTGCTCTACGTTTTGAATTTGAATGCCGCCCTTGCTGTTCAGTTGCAGGGTGGTAAGCCATTTCGCCGGTAGTTGCACGGTTTGCGCAGCAATGCCGATGTAGCCGCGGCGGACGCGCCCTTCCAGGATCAGTTTGCCCACCACGAATTTCGCCAGGTCGGCAGCCACGGCAAAACAGAGGCCCTGGGCAGGCAGGATCACGGCGGTGTTGACCCCGATCACCCGGCCGCGGGAGTCGACCAGCGGGCCGCCACTGTTGCCGGGATTGAGTGCGGCATCCGTCTGGATCACATCGTCGATGAGGCGGCCGCTTTGGCTGCGCAACGTGCGGCCCAGGGCACTGACCACACCTGCCGTGACGGAATATTGAAAGCCGAAGGGGTTGCCGATCGCGATGGCAATTTGCCCGACTTGCAGGCTTTTGCTTTCGCCAAAACCAACCGTGGCCAGGTTGTCGCCCTCAATTTTTACGACAGCCAGGTCGGTAGCCGGGTCGTCGCCCACCACCTGCGCCTGGAAACTACGGCCATCCTGCAGGACGCCTTCGATTTGTTCGGCGCCGTTGACGACATGACTATTCGTCACCACATAGCCGTCGGTGCTGATAATAAAACCGCTGCCGGTGCCTCCACCGGGCTGCTGCTGTTGGCGGCGGTTGGCTTGTTTTTTCTGCACTTTCAGGTGCACCACGGCATTGCTGACCTGTTTGGTGACGGCCACCACGGTTTGGGAGTAATTGTCCAGCAAAACCAGGTCATTGGTTGGGGATACGTGGTTTTGCAGGGCTTCGTTTTCGGGAGCCGGCCCTTCGGCATAAATTGCTTGAAACATAATCAGGAGTGTTTTGCGTGATTAACCGGATGTGGGCAAAGGCTGTTTTCGAAAAACCGGATAGGGCCACAATTGTGCCATCCGGGTTTTTCCGCCAATTTGGCAGGCGGCTGGAACGGATTGTGTTTTTTACTTTTACCATTCAACCAACCTCTGTGCCCCTCCGTTCCTCTGTGCCCCTCTGTGACACGGTTCCACAGAGGGGCACAGAGGAACGGAGAAGCACAGAGATTTAGACTACTACGCACTTGAACCGCTACGGCATTATCGGCTACCCGCTCGGGCATTCCTTTTCCCGGCAGTATTTCACCGAAAAGTTTGCACGCGAAGGCATTGCTGATTCCTGCTACGATGAATTCCCGTTGCCGGATATCCAGGCTTTTCCGGAGTTACTGGCTGCGCATCCCGACCTGCGCGGCCTGAACGTGACTATTCCGCACAAGGAAGCCGTCATGCCTTACCTGGACGCACTTGACGAAACAGCGGCAGCAATCGGCGCCGTCAATACGATCCGGATTAAAAATGGCCATTGCACCGGATTTAACACCGATGCGGCCGGATTGGAAGGGTCTTTGCAATTGCTGGAGCAGGGGAAATGGCTGAAACCCATCGCGGGGGCAAGCGCCCTGATTCTCGGAACCGGTGGTGCGGCAAAAGCCGTTGCCTTTGTTTTGCGGAAAAACAGCATTCCGTTCCGGTTCGTTTCGCGGCATCCGCAGACCGATGAACAGGTTACGTACGCCAGTCTGCAGGCGATGGATTTCGATTCCGTTCGCTGGATTTTCAACGCGACCCCCCTGGGTACCCACCCCATTGTGGACGTTTGCCCGGAATTGCCGTACCATAAAATTCATGCCGCACAATTGGTATATGATTTGGTTTACAATCCTGCCGAAACACTACTTTTGCAGCGTGCCAAAGCACAGGGCGCCACCGTGAAGAACGGCCTGGAAATGTTGTTTTTACAGGCCGAAGCCGCCTGGGCAATTTGGCAAAAAAAATAAACGGAACGGATCGTCCGTTCTCCCTAACCAATTCAAGTCGGATTTGATGAGCGCAGATACAAACCAAAATTCGCCGAGTCCACAAACCGTGGTCGATTTTTCCAACACCGCCATTGCCTTTGCACACCTGAGCGATCGGGAACTGAAGAAAATGGCCTGGTTGTTTCGCCTGATCAGCCATCCCTGGCTGGCCCGCATCGGCACCGGACTGGCGCTTTTTGCCGTGAAATACAGGCTTCCATTTGCCGAAACCATCGTTAAAAAAACGGTGTTCGAGCAATTTGTCGGTGGCACCACCCTGCTCGACAGCCAGCGCAACATCGAGCGCCTGGCAGCCAGCGGCGTGCTCACCGTGCTCGATTACGGCGCCGAAGGCAAGGAGTCGGAACTCGACTTCAACTACACCATGAATGAAAATCTGCGCGCTATCGATTTTGCCTCGCGCTCGCCGCACATTCCGGTGGTAAGCAGCAAAGTGACCGGCCTTGCACGCCATGGCCTCCTGGAACGCATTCAAGCCGCCAGAAAACTGACCCGGGACGAGCTCAACGAATACCGTAATGTGCTCAAGCGCATCGACGCAATTTGCTACCATGCTGCACAAAAAGGGGTTTCCGTTTTTATTGATGCCGAAGAAAGTTGGATTCAGGACTCTATCGACCACCTCGTTTGGCTGATGATGAAACGCTACAACCGTGAGCGCGTCGTGGTGTACAATACCTTCCAACTCTACCGTACCGACCGCCTGCAATTCCTGCTCGAAAGCTACGACCGCTCCCGGGAAGCCGGTTTTTTATTGGGCGCCAAACTCGTCCGCGGCGCCTACATGGACAAGGAGCCCGCGCGGGCTGCCGAGTTGGGCTACCCCGACCCGATCAATCCGGATAAAAATACCGCCGACGATCATTACAATACCGCCGTCCGGTTTTGCCTGGACCACATCAATCACGTTGCCCTTTGCAATGCCAGCCACAATGCCGACAGCGCCAAATTGCAGGCCGAACTGATGGAGCGCAAAGGCATCCCCCACAATCACCCGCACATCATGTTCAGCCAGCTCTTCGGCATGAGCGACAACATTACCTTTAACCTTGCCGAAGCGGGCTTTCGCGTGTCCAAATACGTACCCTACGGCCAGGTGCGCGACGTGATTCCCTACCTCATCCGCCGCTCGCAGGAGAATACTTCCGTCACAGGTGATGCCGGGCGCGAACTCACCCTGATCAATCAGGAACTGAAGCGCCGGGGGATCATTGGGTGAAGTCAAAATGTAAAATGTAAAATATAAAAGTCAAAAGGTAGATGGAGCCGGCCTAAGGCCTAAGCGATCTACCTTTTGACTTTTACATTTTACATTTTGACTTTTACATTTAATCCTGCGATCCCGCCCCAAACCAGCGCCGCCACCCGGGCATCGTGCAGAAAATTATTGACCAGCCCGTGCAGGAAAAAACTGAACAAGGCCAAGGTAACTAGCAGCCAGGTAGTCTGCCCGGTTTGCAAAAACCGCCGGATGCCCCGCCAAAGGCTGAGAATCACCAGCGCCAGCCACAGTGCCAAACCCGGCCAACCCGTTTCAGCCAAAGCCTGGAGGTACTCCGAATGTGCACCGCCGCCGCGGCCGTAGTTGTCCGGCCCCCGTTTTTCAACCGGCGCCTGAAGGCTGATACGGGTCATTTCCTCCGGTTGCTGGTACGGGAGAAATTGGAATTGGAAGGTACCGGGTCCAAAGCCCGTCCAGGGCCGGTCGGCAGCCATGCGCAGGGCACAGGCGTAGCGGTTGAGGCGTTCTTGTGTGGAGACATCCGGCGTCCACCCGGATTGTATTTTTTTTTGAAAAAAAAGGCCCGCGCAAAGCGCCATACCCCCAGCCAGCAGCCACCAACGCCAATACCTTCGGAAATACAACACCAAGCCAAACAGGCCGGCCAGGAGCAAGCTAAGCCAGGCTGCCCGGGAACCTGCCAGCAACAGGGCGATCAGGAAAACCCCGGCGGGCAAAAGGAGAAGCGCCCTCGCGCTGTAAAATGGCGATTTTTGGGAGGGGCAGAAGCCAGCACTGAATAACACCAACACCAAAATCGCGCTGTACAGGGTATGGTCCGAAAAAAACGGCATTGGCGCCAGCAAAGCCTGATCGGCGCGAAAATGGTGCAAGGCATGGTGACCAATGGTGTATGCCACCACCCCAAGCATCGACCAGCTCAACACCCGCAACAACCGGGGCCACATGGTTGGAAAGCAAAAAATCCCCGCAAAAAACACCCACCACTGCCCGGCTTCCACCACAACATATTTCCAGGACACCAGCGGCATGCTGGAAAACAGGGCCACAAATACCTGCCAACCCACCCAGCTTCCGGCCAGCCAAACGAGGGTGCCTGGCGTAGGCAAATTCCGATGGCGAACGACTGCAACAGCCAATCCAATGCCTGCCAGGGCAATCAAAGGCTCGGCAGGCAGGGTAAGTTTCCAGGCGCCAAAATCTGCCTCCACCGACCAGGGTAAAAGCAAAAAGAGCAGCTGGTACAATCGAAACAGCCAAGTAGGTGCAGGATCAACTTGCATCGGGTGAAGATGGCCCGGATTTGCAGGATTTCACAACATCGGATCAGGTAAAATATGCCCGGCTATTTTTGGCGCATAAAAAACAAAAAGTTTTGTATTTTTATCCCAAACAAAAAACATGCAACAAAAACAACCGTTTCTTCGCGGCCGCGGCGCCCAGATCAACCCCGTATCGAAGTACGAAAAGATCGTGCGCGACGCCGAGCCCGTCGATTGGGCCATGGACCGATACGATTGGGAAGAAACCGAACTGAAAACCGAATACCTCGAAACACACCCCAAAACCATCCTCAACCAGGTGCAAAGCCCCGATATTCCCCTCGAATGGAGCATGAACCCCTACCAGGGCTGCGAGCACGGCTGTATTTACTGCTATGCCCGCAATACGCACCCGTATTGGGGGTATAGCGCCGGGCTGGATTTTGAGCGGAAAATCCTGGTCAAGCGCAATGCTGCCGAGCTACTGGAAAAGGAATTGAAGAGGAAATCCTGGAAAGCCGCCCCCGTCATGTTTGCCGGCAACACCGACATTTACCAGCCCGCCGAGCGCAAATTCGGCATCACCCGCGCCTGCCTGGAGGTTTTTTGGAAATACCGCCACCCGGTAGGCCTCATCACCAAAAACAGCCTGGTGCTGCGCGATCTGGATATTTTAAAAAAACTGGCGGCCGAAAACCTGGCCCACGTGGCCGTCAGCATCACCACCCTCAACGAAGAACTCCGGCAATTTCTCGAACCGCGGACAGCCACGGTAGCTCAACGCCTGAAAACCGTGGAGACCCTGACAAACAACGGCATTCCGGTTTTCGTCATGCTGGCGCCCATCATTCCCGGGCTGAACGAGCACGAAATTTTTACCATGGCCAAAGCCGTGGCCGACCGCGGCGCGTTGAGCATCGGGTTTACCATGGTGCGCCTTAACGGCGATGTGGGCGAAATTTTTGAAGACTGGCTGCGCAAAACCATGCCCGACCGGGCAGAAAAAGTGCTGCACAAAATCCGGGAAGCGCACGGCGGCAATTTGTACGACCATCGTTCGGGCGTGCGCATGCGGGGCGAGGGGAAAATCGCGGAAATTATCCGCGACCAGTTCCGGCTGGCGAAGGCCAAATTTTTTGCCGGCAGGCAAATGCCGAAATTCAATTTGGACTTGCACGAGGGGTTCAAGACGGCGCAACTGCGGTTGTTTTGAGTTCGTCTGCGGGGTACTCGTCCTACGACTTGAAGTCGTAGGACGAGTAGGGTAGCCTATTTCGCCAGCCCCAAACCCGCCTTTTCCGAAATTTCCAGCATCCGGTCGATCGACTTCACACCCTGCTCAATCACCCATTCGGGCAAGATGATCTCCGGCTGTTCGTATTCCATGCAGAGGTAGAGTTTCTCCATGGTGTTGCGCTTCATGTGCGGGCAGTCGTTGCAGGCGCAGTTGTTATTGGGTGGCGCGGGAATGAAGGTTTTGTGCGGACTTGCCTTTTGCATCTGGTGCAGGATGCCGGCTTCGGTGGCCACGATAAATTCCGTCGCCGGGTCGTTGATCGTGTGCTTGAGCAGGCCGGTGGTGCTGCCGATGAAGTCGGCGATTTCGAGGATGTGCGGCTCGCATTCGGGGTGGGCGATAAACTTGGCATTCGGGTGGCGGGCCTTGAGTTTGACGATGCGCTCGTGGCTGAAAATCTCGTGCACCATGCAGGCGCCGTTCCAGAGCACCATGTCGCGCCCGGTTTTTTTGACCAGGTACTGGCCCAGGTTTTTATCCGGGGCAAAAATGATCGGCTGCTCCTTCGGGATGCTTTCGATGACTGCCAGGGCATTCGTGCTGGTGCAGCAGATGTCGGTGAGCGTTTTGAGTTCGGCCGTGCAGTTGATGTACGACACGACGATGTGGTCGGGGTATTTTTCCTTGAATTTTTTGAACAGGTGCGGCGGACAAGAGTCGGCCAGCGAGCAACCGGCTTTCAAATCGGGGAGCAGTACTTTTTTGCTCGGCGACAACATTTTGGCCGTTTCGGCCATAAAATGCACCCCGGCAAAAACGATAATGTCCGCTTCCGTTTCGGCGGCTTTTTGGGAAAGCCCCAGCGAGTCGCCGATATAGTCGGCCACATCCTGGATTTCCGATTCCTGGTAATAGTGAGCCAGGATGATGGCGTTTTTTTCTTTTTTCAGGCGTTCAATCTCGGCGATGAGGTCGAGCGTGGGGTCCACATCGATGTCGAGGAAGCCGTTTCGGTCGAGTTTTTTGGTGGCAAGTTCGAGTTCGGCAGTCATGCTGTTGGGTTTGTTTTTTTATTAAAAAATCGAATCCGGCGTTTGGACGGGTTCGGGGTGGGGCGTCACATTTGATAGGGTAACAAAGATAGGGCGAATCGGTTTGTATCCGGAATACCTAATGCTTATACAAATACCAACCGTGTTCCGCATAAACCCGCTTCGGAAAATACCGCCGGTACAAAGGCCCATACCAGGCCGTATCCCGCAAAGCCAGGTGCGTCAGGCCAAATTCCTTCTGGTACTGGCGCAACACCTCCGCGGTGATCCGGTCGCCAAAATTATAGGCCGTCCAGCCCTGCCGCTGCAAGGCTAACAGGGCGATATTGGGCGAGGGGTCTTGTGGGCAAAGGAAGCGCGCGGAAACCGGGATACCCGCAGCCTGCAGGGCGCCGGGCGGTAAAAAAGCCTCCGGAGGCAGATTTTCGAAGGTTCTGGGTTCGAAGGCCAGGTGCAGGCGTTTCGACTGGACGTGGTAGTTGTGTCCAAGCCCAAGCAAGCAAAACAGCCCCAACCCGAGTGCGAGATTTTTTTCTGAAAAATACTGCGCGGCCAGCCGGAAGCCCAAAAACAACAGCAAAGCCGGAAGCACCAACAGGCACAAAAAGTAGTAATCGTGTTCGCGAAACATCCGGAACCAGAGCAAAAAATAGGCGGCGCTGCCCAGGATAGTCCAGCCCGGCAAATGCCGGAAAAAAGCCGGCGTCGTTTTCCAATTTTTCAGGATCAACCAAAGCGCAGCCAAAACCGCCAGGTACAATCCAGCCGACGCAAATACCGGCAGGCCCGCCTTGCCGACCAGACCCATTGTTTCCAAAATAAAGGGCCAGTCGTAGTTCCACACCGGTCGGGTGTTGGTGAGAAAATAAGCGGTGTGATGCCCGGCATTGTAGGCGGCCACCCACCAGCGGAAAGCCGCCACAATCAGGGCAAATACTGTCAATGCTGCCAGGAGCCAGGGGCTATTCCAAGGTAGTTTGGACTGCAAACTGTCTTTTTTTCGACTCCAAAACCAGCTCAAGGCCAGGGCAAGCGGCCCGATGGCCAGACTGAGTTTGAGCAAAACCGCCACCGTTGCGCACAGTGTGGCAGCCACCAACCAACCCTTGCCCTGCGTTTGACCGGCCCGAAACAGGCAGGCTGCCATCAGTAAAACGAAGCAAAAGGCCGGCGCGTCGGGCAGAAAATTGGGGCCGTAATACACCAGGATGGGCGCGCCGAGCAGCAAACCTGCCCCCAGGGCCGCCAGCAGCGGGCTCCGGGTAAGTTGCAACAGCGTCCAGCCAAAAGCCCAGCAACCGCCAAACAGCACCAGCAGCCCGATCCAGCGCAGGGGATATGCCGGCCAGTTCGAGCAGCGGCTGATACAGCCCGAAAGCCAGTACAGCAGCTGAAATTCGCCGATGGCGTGGGCATCGCCGGTGGCGAATAAATTGCAGATTTCCGGTTCAAAAAAATCGGGATTGCGGGCAAAGTTTGCGGCCAACGCCGCCCCGTCGGCCTGCCGCCATTGGTGGATAGAGGCGGGCGGCAGGTCGAGCCAGGCAGGGTAGTGGCTGGCGAGTGCCGTCAGGCTGAAAAGCAGGATAAAGAAAAGGCTGTAACGGAGGAGCACGAGTTCTACGGTTTTGCAGTGCGGCTAAACGCCAGGGCATCCGCCAGTTCGCGGATCAGTTCCGGGTTTTCCTCCACGGCATTGCCCACCACCAGCACATCCGCGCCGGCCCGGCAGGCGGCGGCGGCCTGTTCGCCCGTGCGGATGCCGCCGCCGACGAGCAGGGGCACGGAAATTGCCGCCCGAACCGCCTCGATCATGGGCGTCGGCACCGGATTTTTCGCGCCCGAACCCGCCTCCAGGTAGATCATTTTCAGTCCCAGCAGTTCGCCCGCCAGAGCGGTGCACACGGCGATATCGCTCTTGTTGGCCGGTATCGGGTAGGTGTTCGACATGTACTGCACGGCCGTTTGCACGCCGCCGTCGATCAGCATGTAGCCGGTGGAAATAATTTCGAGCGGCGACATTTTCAAAAACGGCGCGGAAATGACGTGCTGCCCGATCAGCAACTCCGGGTTGCGCCCGCTGATCAGGGAGAGGAAGAGCAGGGCATCGGCGCGGTAACTCAGCTGGAACGAATTGCCGGGAAAAAGTACCAGCGGAATCGAGCAACGCTCCCGGATGCCGCTCAGCACCGAATCGAGCATATCATTGACCACCAGACTGCCGCCGATAAAAAAGTAGTGCACCCCGCATTCCACGGCCAGCTCGACGGTGCGTTCCAGCCGGCGCGGCGCCAGTTTGCCGGGGTCGATGAGGATGGCGAGGTGTTTTTTGCCGTTGGACTGGGCGGTTAACAAGCCTTCAAAAATACCAAGATTATGTCTCATTAATGGTTCGATACACAAGCATCCAATTTTTGTTGCGCTTTCACTGCTTGTTTGCTAAATGCCTCAATTCTTCGTAAATGAAATCTATATCTAAAAAAATTGCCCGAGGTTCGAAATCTAACCATTCAAGCATTTCTCTTAAAATCGAATTCGATTCCACAACAGGCCAACAGGATATTTTTGACAATTGTGGAGCAAAACAAATTGGCTCATGATGCGCAATTCGATTTCTTATTTCGTTTATTTTGAAGAGCTCATTAAATACGTAAGTGTGATTGTAGTTCCCTCCTTTAGGTTTATTTGGAAATATCCGCAAGAGTGTACTTCCTGCCGCTGAAAACTCTTTTGACGCAAACAAAAAGCGCCAAAAGCCAAATGAACACGCAGCAACCATTTTATCCTGCGAATAATTATTTCCTAATTTCTGAATTGCCTCCAACACAGTTTTCCTGGATTTTTCGCATCCTGGATTGGCTAAAAAACCTTTTGGGGCGGATTGGATAAAAAGCCAGTTTTTACCAAACTGATTGATATAGTGTTCATTTATGGCGTTCCGAAATACAACCTCAAATACATTAAGGATAGCAAAAAATCTACTGGAAAGTCGAACGTTTGTCCGATATAATTCAAGTGCAGTTTGCCAGTTACCATTTGATGCCGCCAGGTATCTGTAAAACCTTGGTTTTGAAAAGGCTCTCTCGATGTTGTAGGAGTTCATATTTTTTGAAGGCTACTAAAAAAGAACTAACTTTGCACTGGAATTCCAGGTTGCCGCTGGCTACAAATGTAGTTATGCTTCCGGGTAATGTTAAGAATGAACTCCGTATTGGAGTTTGGCCGCAGTCGAAAGGCTGCGGCCTTTTTTATTCCAAATCCTTGCACGCCCGGTACAAATCCGCCCAACCTTCCCGGCGTTTCACCACGGTTTCAAGATACTCCGACCAAACAGCCGCATCGGTACCGGGGTCTTTGACCACAGCGCCGGAGAGGCCTGCGGCGAGATCGTGCGCGCGGATCTCGCCGTCGCCAAAATGCACAGCCAATGACTGCCCCTGGTGGATTACAGAAATTGCTTCGGCCGTACTGAGTGTTGCGGTTGGGCTTTTGAGTTTTTCGCGGCCATCCTCGGTTTTGCCGCTGCGCAATTCGCGGAAAATAGTCACGAGGCGCTGCACTTCCTTCAGCGGCGCGGCTTCGGGCGGTAGTTCGAGGGCTTTGCCCAGCGCTGCTACGCGGTTTTGCACGATGTGCACCTCCTCGTCGAGTGTGGCCGGCAGGGGTAACACTACGGTGTTGAAGCGGCGGCGTAAGGCGGCGGAAAGTTCGTTCACGCCTTTGTCGCGGTCGTTTGCGGTGGCGATGAGGTTGAAGCCGCGTTTGGCCTGAATTTCGGTGTTTAGTTCCGGCACGGGCAGTATTTTTTCAGAAAGCAGGGTGATCAGCGTGTCCTGCACATCGGCGGGAATGCGGGTGAGTTCTTCCACGCGCACGAGTTTGCCGGTGCGCATGCCGGTGAGTACGGGGCTGGCCACCAGGGCCTTTTCCGAAGGGCCTTCGGCGATCAGGCGGGCGTAGTTCCAGCCGTAGCGCAGGGCGTCTTCATTGATGCCGGCGGTGCCTTGCACGAGCAGGGTGCTATCACCGCTGATGGCGGCGGCGAGGTGCTCGCTTACCCAGGTTTTGGCGGTGCCGGGCACACCAAGCAACATCAGCGCGCGGTCGGTGGCCAGGGTAGCCACGGCGATCTCGATGAGGCGGCGGTTGCCGAAGTACTTGGGCTCGATGGCGGTTTTGCCGGCCGTGCCGCCCAGGAGGTAAGTGACCACTGCCCAGGGGGAAAGCAACCAGCCGGGCGGGCGCTGGCGGTCGTCGGCTTTGGCCAGGGCTTTCAGTTCGGCGGCGTAGGCTGTTTCGGCGTGTGGGCGGATGATTTCTTGCATGAGCAGATGTTGGTTTGTTTTTTTTCGAGGGTCGCCCCTACGCATTCCGGGTACATTTTCGAACCAGGAATCGGGAAACCAGCGTCATTCAATTTACCCGTCGAGCTTCAAACCCACCGCCAAACAAATTAGGCAAACCGCCAGATTCAACACCGCATTCGCGGCCGCTGCCACGGGCTGACCGCTTTGCCAGAGGCCCCAGGTTTCGGCAGTAAAGGTGGAGTAGGTGCTGAAGCCGCCACAAAATCCGGTGACCAACAACAGGCGGCGCTGATCGGAAAGTACCGCCTGGGATTGCCAGCCCAGGAAAATGCCCAGGGCCAAACAGGCCAGACCGTTGGCGATCAGGGTCGCCCAGGGGAATTTTTCCTGCCAGGGCCGCGCAAACAGCCAGACTGCGTACCGGCATAAACTGCCGGCGCCACCACCTAAAAATACGAGCATGCAGGCCAGGAAGGAGGGCATTTTTTTGCCGGAGCGTTTTTTGAACGTTTTGCACGCCGTCTAGCAGACGGCGCTACAAAAAAACCCCGACTGTTAGCAGCCGGGGCAACAACTAAAAAATTAAGCTATGAAAACAAAAACTTCTTTTGTCGAAACAATGGTGTTGCAAGAATAACGCAAAATGACAGACCAAGCAAGCCGGAACCGTCAAAATTTTATTATTCTGCTACGTCGCGACCACCGATCAGCATATCCTGGTATTCTTTCAGCTCATCCCATTTGCCTTCAGCAGCAAACTTTGCCTGTGCAGGCCAGGTGCTCGGATTGTGCATCTGGTAGCGCGGGCCGGCGGCTTCCAGGATTTCCTGCAGGCGCTCTACCGGTGCCTCGGCGAGGGCTTCCCAGGTATCAATGCCGCCTTCTTTTAGCAGTTGCTCAATTTTCGGGCCAACACCTTCGATAATTTTCAGATCGTTGAGTTTCGGACCTTTTTTGCCTTTGGGAGCGGCGGCTTTGCTGTCGTCGGCTGCTTCTTTTTTAGGCGCAGCCGCTTTTTTGGGCGCAGCCGCCTTTTCTTCAGCAGCAGGTGTTTCAACGACTTGCTCTTCCACAGCCGGTTTTTCGTCGGCTACGGGTGCTTTTTTCGGCGCCGGGGCTGCCGCTTTTTTAGCCGGTTTTGCTACTTTTTCTTCGACAACCGTGATCGGAGCGATGCTTACGAAGTTGCGATCGTGGCGGCCGCGTTTGAATTCGACGATACCGTCGATGGCAGCGTGCAACGTATGGTCTCTGCCCATGTACACGTTTTCGCCTGCGTGAAATTTAGTGCCGCGCTGCCGCACGATGATATTACCGGCAAGGGCCGTTTGGCCGCCGAAGAGTTTGACGCCGAGCCGTTTACTTTTACTGTCGCGGCCGTTATCGGTTGAACCTACACCTTTTTTATGTGCCATTTTTCAATGTTTCAATTCGTGAATGAGTAAATAAGTGGTTTGCGGGGCTGTGCAATGAAAAGCGATGCACAATAATTATCCGGCGATGGCTTTGATTTCAATCTTGGTGAACGACTGCCGGTGGCCGTTTTTCTTACGGTAGCCTTTGCGGCGTTTTTTGTGAAAAACGATCAGTTTGTCGCCGCGAACGTGGCTGAGCACGTTGGCCTGGACGCTGGCGCCTTTTACGTTGGGGGCGCCGATGGTTACGTTGCCGTCACGATCGATGAGGTGTACGGTGTCGAAGGTGAGCGAATCTCCTTCGTTGGCTGCCAGCCGGTGGACGAAGATCTGCTGACCTTCCTCAACTTTGAATTGTTGACCGGCAATGGAAACGATTGCGAACATGTTAAGGATCAAATTTTTAAATGAAAATAAGCTGCGCCTTTTAAAAAGGCGGGCAAAGGTACAACGCTCCGACAAAAAATACAAAGCTGTTTAACGATAACTGCTTAATAAACCAAGCACTTCTGCATCGTCGCGCAGTGCAGGCGCCCAACGGAAAATCTCGGCATGCCGGCTCACATCGGCGGCCAGAGCCTTGAGCAAGGTATCGAAAGCTGCGTGGCGTTTCCCGGTCAGGAACAGGCAGGCTGCATTGCAGTACAGCAGTTCTACGCTGCCGGTATTTTCCAGCGCTTGTTCGAGCACCTCGGCAGCGGCTTCCAGATCCTCGGCAAACAGTAAAAATTCTGCCAAGCGAAGCCAGTTCAGCGACTCATCCGGAGCCAGTTCGACGGCTTTCCACAGATGCAATTTTACACTGCGTGGTTTTCCCAAAAAACCATAAACTACAGCCAGCAGACTGTGAAATTCTTCGCGCCGGTCGTTGATCCGGATAGCTTCACGCAACCACCAGGCGGCACGGGAGTAGTTTTTTTCGGCGGCATGGCAGGCGCCGAGTTGAAAAAAAGCGTCTGCTTGCTCCGGGTCCAGTTGTAAGGCTTGCCGGCAGCAATTTTTTGCCTGACGGATGTTGCCCAGCAGGCGGTAGCACTCGGCCATACGGACCAATACCTCGCTGTCGGCCCCGGCATGGGCGTGCATTTCCGTGTAGCACTGCAAGGCCCGCTGGTGCAGTCCGCGCTCGCTGGCCAGTTCGGCGCAAGCCCGGTAGGCTTCCTGAAAAAAAGGTTGGGTGATGTAGGCGTACTCAAACGCTTCGAGTGCTTCCTCCGGGTCGTTGAGCTGCGCACATGCCCAGCCCAGGTTGTACCAGGCAAAACTGCAGTAGGGGTGCTCGTCCAGTAAATCAGTGTACAGGGCCCGGCTGTCGGCATGATTGCCGGTGAGTTCCGTGCAAATCAATAGTTGCCGGAATAGGTCCGGGTTGTTCGGCTCACGAAAAGCGCGTTCGCGCAGGAGGGCGAATTGGATCAGATAGTCATTCATACCGAAGGCAGGATTAAAGCGGCTTCAAAGATACGGGGCTTGTGGAGAAAAGGAAGGGTTTGGGCATAATCGTCCTTTACTGGAACTAAAATGCCAACACCCGCGGCGAAAAACCATCCTTGGCAGCATCCAAAAACTGTTCGGCGGTTTCCTGAATAGTTTGATCTATAGGCCGGTAGGAAAAGCCTGGCATCGTAAGCGATTTGCTGTTGGCGTACTGAAAACTGGAAATGCTGGCCCGGGCGCTTTCTTTGGTGACGATTGGCTCTACGCCCAGCAGTTTTTCCTTTAACCACTCGACCCGCCAGGCGACCTCTGCCAGCAGCGGCGTTACTTTGATAAATGGCCGTTTGGCGCCCATGGCATCGGCTACCTTGAAAAATAATTCGCGGAAGCCAATATTTTCGGCATTCAGAATGAATCGTTCCCCGTTGATTTTTTGCTCCATGGCCAACAACATAAACTGGGCAACATCCCGAACATCGACAATGCCGGTGTGCCCGACCGACCAAAATTTTAACCCCTGAGCAACCTGTTTGAACACCCGGCCCGTACCCACATCCCAAAAACCGCCGCCGAAAATAACCGACGGGTTCACGATGGCCACGGGCAGGCCCTCGGCATGTGCACGCCACGCTTCCTGCTCCGACAGGTACTTGCTGATGGCGTACTGGCTGTTGCCGCTGCTTTGGATCCATTTCGAGTTTTCATCCAGATTCGGGCGCTCCTTCGAGCGGCCAAAAGCGGCAATGCTGCTGACGTGTATGAAGTGCTGTACCCCGAAATCGAGCGCCAGGTTGACCATGTTGGCCGTGCCGTCCACATTGATCTGCCGCATGCGGCGCACATCTTTTGGGTGAAAAGACACCATGGCTGCGCAGTGGAATACCTGCGTGATGCCCGCAAAAGCGGCTTCCAGACCAACCACGTCGGTTACGTCGGCCTCCACCCATTCTACTTTGCCGGCCACATCGCGGACCAAATCCATGGGGCTTTCTGCCCGGCGAATAGCCCGAACGTTATAGCCTTTTTGAACCAGTAATCTTACGAGATACGATCCGACAAAACCGGTGGCTCCGGTAACCAGAATTTTTGTTTGCTGCATTATTTTTTCAGTGAAAGCGTGAATTCCGCTACGGCGCGTATTTCTTCAGGCGAAAGTATCTCCTCAAAAGCGGTCATCATATTTTTCCCTTTGGAAATTTGCGTGACACGTTCCTCTAGTGTCAGTGCAGACTTGGTCAGATCTCCTGCGCCGTTCAGGCCAAGCTTGCCGTCGGCGCCATGACAGGTAACACAGTATAGGCGGAACACGGCTGCGCCGTCGATAGCAGTGGCCGTTTGGGTGGTTGCCTTCGGTTTTTCAGTAGTCTTCGCTACAGATCGGGAGTTGCTTTCCGAGCCGCATGCAACGTAAAGACTTGCCACCAAAAGCGAAGGAAAAACCACCCGAAAAAGCGCCGAAGGCTTTACGGCGGCTGAATGCGTCATTGGATTCAAGCAGGACATGGTGCAAAGGGAGTGAATTTTGGACAAACGGCCGATAGCCTATTTTGACGAATTGCGTTGCGCAACGGATTGCCGGTACAATATTTGAGTAAAAAAAAACTTTTTAAGCATTGTATATTTGACGCTACCGAACTTTTTCGATTCAACCTGACATATAAACCGTTGTTATACGGGTAAAAAATAGTGTTTGTTCATAGTGTTTGTTTTTTGTTTTGCCCCTGTTAAGTAGAAATATTTGACAGGGCTTTTTGTTTTTACCTGGCAAGGCAATCTCAAAAATTTAAAAAAATATTGATGGAATTAGAAAATTTTTGGCTTTTGGCACGCGTTTGGTTGTACATATTGTAGCTTCATACAATAGAAACGGTTTAGTGAAAAAGCCCGGGGCAAATGTGCCGCCGGGCTTCTTCTATTTCTAAAGGAACCGACAAATAATTGGTACAGGTAACTACCGCAACAGTGTCAAACTTCCGGCTTTCACCCGCTCCACCCCGTCGCAACGGTAACGCAGGCGGTAGAGGAACACCCCTGCATTCAACGGGTCGCCATGGGCAGTGCCGTCCCAGGTGTCAAACACCGTCGGGGCGTTGAATACGCGCCCGCCCCAGCGGTCAAATACTTCAAAGGAAATAAACTCATCGACCGAGTAGGGGTTGCTGATGCCAAAAACGTCGTTTCGCCCCGGGGAGGCACTGGGTGTAAAGGCGTTGGGGATAAAAATCTTGTTACAGTCCAGCGTATCCGGGTCGATCACTTTGATCAAAATGGTATCGGAAGCTGTACAGCCAGGATAGGAGAATTCCAGTTTGTAGGTCGTAGTGACCGTTGGGGTGATTATTGGCTCGGCGATCATATCGTCCGATACTCCTGCACCAGGGCTCCACAAAAACTCGTCGGTGCAAGTTGGCGTCGTTTGAATTTGGAGCGAATTTCCGAGGTAAACGATCGTATCACCGGTAAGAATTTGATCAGCCTTCAGGTTGAGCGCATCGATATCGGCCTGGTTGAGTGCCTTGCTGTAAATGCGCAGTTCGTCAATATCGCCCCAATAACTGCGGTCGAGCGAGCAAATCGGTTCTCCGACTTTGAAAACGGCATTCGACGTCAGATCGATCCGGGCTTTGGAGGTTTGGCTGTCAGCCAGTTTGCCGTTTACATAAATGGAAAAAACGGTATTGCTGCGCGTCAGCGTGATATACTGCCAGCAGGAGCGCGGGCTCAGGTTGGCGGTCACATTCACCAGCAGGGTGTCGTTCTGGCTGAGTGCGGCGGATATTTTTTTACTTTTTGGGTTGAATCGCACCCAGAATGCCCGGTTGGTGTTGCAGTTTTCCTGCTTGGACATGAGCACCTGCGAGCCGCCGTAATTGGCGGGTACGGGGGCTGGCCGGAAGTAAAAACTGACCGAGAAGTCGCTCGTCGTGAAAACATCGCTCAACGGGCCGACAAAAAAGATGGCATCGGCATCGCCGTCGAAGGTTATCGCCGAATCCCGAACACCGCAAACACAGGCGGCATCGTCGATCAACGCGCCGCTGGAGCCGTTGCCGCTTTCATCGGTGCCTTTGCATTCGGTGAAGGGAAAATAGGCCACCAGTTTTTCATTGATATTTTGCGCGGAGATGGCCGTGGCAAGGCCCAGGAGCATAAAAAGCGAAAAAAAACGCATTCGTTTTTCAATTTTTGTTGGACAACTAAACGCCGGCAGGGCCGGTAAAGTATGCCGGATTCTGGCACGCAGCGTGATTATTTCCGGGTATTACATTTTAAAATGGACCAAATCGGCAAATTGTTGTATCCGCCCATGGATCATTTCCGGGGTTAATTCTTGTAGGCGTTCCACGCTGAATTTTTCCACACAAAACGACGCCATGGTGGAGCCGTAAATCACCGCCCGCCGCATGTTGGCCATCGAAAGATCGCCCGACTTGGCCAGCCAGCCCATAAATCCGCCTGCAAACGTATCGCCGGCGCCTGTGGGGTCGGTCACTTCAGCCAGGGGCAGGGCCGGGGCGTAAAACAGTTCGTCGTTGTGAAACAACAATGCGCCGTGTTCGCCTTTTTTAATGACCAGAAATTTCGGCCCCATCTGGTGGATCAACCGGGCTGCTTTTACCAGCGAGTGCTCGCCGGATAGTTGCCGGGCTTCCTCGTCGTTAATGGTCAGCACATCCACTTTTTTCAACACCTTCAACAGGTCCGACATGGCCGTGTCCATCCAGAAATTCATGGTGTCCATGGCTACCAGTTTTGGCCGTGATTTGAGTTGCTCCAGCACCCGCAGTTGTACCTGTGGGGTAAGGTTGCCCAGCATCAGGTATTCGGCATTCCGGTACGATTCCGGCAATACCGGGTCAAAATCGGCCAGCACGTTCAATTGTGTGTCCAGGGTATCGCGCGTATTCAGGTCGCGGTAGTACTTCCCGGCCCAGAAAAACGATTTCTCATCCGGGCGTACTTGCAGCCCCTCGAGGTCAACGCCGCGCCCTTCCAGGTGGCGGAGCATGTCCTCCGGAAAATCGCCGCCGATCACGGAAACAACCTGCACCGGTTTTACAAAATAGGAGGCCGCCAACGAAATGTACGTACATGCCCCGCCGATCACTTTTTCTGCCCGGCCAAAAGGCGTTTCGATATCGTCGAAAGCAACGGTGCCTACCGCAACTAAACTCATAGGTGTGATTTTTTTGGTAAAAAAACAGGCTTACTGCCCGATCAAAAGTTCATTTATTGGACGATGTCCGAAAATATCCCGGGTGTCCTGTCCATCAAAAAAGCGCGCAAAGATGCGGCTTTCCCGCCGAAAGCAAAAGCCGGAATTCCACGACAATCCCGAAACCCAATACTTGAAATGAAAAAAGGCCACCGCGGTTGCAGTGGCCTTCAGCGCCTCATCAAGGACTTGAACCTTGGACCTACGGATTAACAGTCCGCCGCTCTAACCAACTGAGCTAATGAGGCTTTTTTCAAAAGCGGGGCAAAGGTAAATCGAGTTTCACGCAAAAACAACAGGAATTTAAAAAAATCCTTCGACATTGGATTTTTGTAAATCCGCCGTCAAAAATCAAGCTATGGCAACAGAACCGTTTAACGAATTGCTCACCCCAAGTCCGGAAGTACAGGCTGCCCTGCACGACGGCAAACCTGTCGTTGCGCTCGAAAGCACCATCATCGCCCACGGCATGCCCTACCCTAAAAATGTGGAAACTGCCCTGCGCGTGGAGCAGGTGGTGCGGGCACACGGTGCGGTACCTGCTACTTGCGCGATCGTGCAAGGCCAGCTGAAAGCCGGACTCAGCACCGCTGAAATTGAATATCTGGGCCAATCCGGTACCGCCATTCCCAAAGCGAGCCGGCGCGACATGGCCTATCTGCTCAGCCAAAAACGCGATGGCGCTACCACCGTGGCTTCCACGATGATCATCGCGCATTTGTGCGGCATTTCCGTATTCGCCACCGGCGGTATCGGCGGGGTGCACCGGGGGGCCGGACAAAGTTTTGATATTTCCGCCGACCTGCAGGAACTCGCGCAAACACCGGTGGCTGTGGTGTGCGCCGGGGTGAAAAGCATCCTCGACATCGGGCTCACGCTGGAATACCTCGAAACCTTCGGCGTGCCGGTGCTGGGCTACCAAACTGCGGAATTTCCGGCCTTTTACTCCCGAAAAAGCGGCTTCCAGGTCGACTATCGGATGGACAGCCCCGAGGCCATCGCCCAATTGCTGAAAGCCCAATGGGCCCTCGGTTTCAAAGCCGGCGCCGTAGTGGCCAACCCTGTACCGGCCGAACACGAACTGGAATTTTCAAAAATGGAACAGGCTATCGAAAAAGCGCTCCGGGCCGCCGAAGAAAAACAGGTGAAAGGCAAGGCCATTACGCCGTTTTTGCTTGCGGAAATTGAGCGGCTGACGGTCGGGGAGAGCCTGGCAGCGAATATTGAGCTGGTGTGTAATAATGCGGAGTTGGCGGCGGAGGTTGCGGGGCGGATGGGGGCAGATTCCTCCAATATGCTCATTTCAGCCGATGTTGCCGAATAAACCAAGTCGGGTCCAGATACCCACTGGTGTCCTTTGAATATCCACCACCTAGCGGTAAATCCGGTGTGTGGCGCAACTCCAAATGCAGGTGGGCATAATACATGCCGCCATTGTTGCCGATTGTACCGACCTGTACTCCCCGTTTTACCCAATCGCCTTTTTTGACAGTCATTTTTTCACAATGGGCGTAAAGGGATTCCACATAGCGCCATTTGGTTCCTGTTGTTTTATGGACTATCCGGATCACATTTCCCCAGCCACCACCATAATTAGTGGCCTCTGCCACATAACCGTTTGCTATCGTATACACCGGGTCGCCCAGGTCGGAGTTTCCCCCTTTAACGCTATTCCAGTCGTCACCTAAATGCGTGTTTTTCCCAAATTCTTGCGCATTGTAATATCCCTTTGCATTGGGTTTGCCAACGGGAAAGTCGAAGCCATTGGCAGTGTATTCCGGCTTTTTTGCAAATAACAGGTCATAATGTGGTGTTTCATCGGAAAGCGCTGAATGCCAATTTTTAGAATTGGTATATCCCAACAACATCAACAGCAAAACACAACAAACTGCTGCAAAACGGAATCGCATAGGCAAACTATTTACTCCGCAGCCGCACCACCGGGCAAATCATCTCCTCCAAACTGATCCCGCCGTGCTGGAAGGTGTTTTTATAATAATTGTGGTAGTGGTTGTAGTTGTTGGGGTAGAGGAAAAAGTAGTCCTCCTTGGCAAAAATAAAGGTCGAACTCACGTTCGGCCGGGGCAGGCCGGCTTCGCGGGGTTCGCGCACTTCCAGCACGTCGCGTTTTTCATACTGGAGGTTGCGGCCCACTTTGTAGCGCAGGTTGGTGGTGGTTTCGCGGTCGCCGACAACGCGGGAGGGCGACTGCACGCGGATGGTGCCGTGGTCGGTAGTGACGAATAACTGTACCTCGCGGCCTTCGAGGCGCTGCAGGGCCGTCCACAACGGGCTGTGCAAAAACCAGGAGCGCGTGAGCGAGCGGTAGGCACGCTCGTCGCCGGCCAGTTCTTTCAGCACTTCCATCTCGGTGCGGGCATGCGAAAGCATGTCGATGAAGTTGTACACGATCACCGTGAGGTCGTTGTTGAGGTAGTTGAGGATGTTGTCGTTGAGGTCTTTACCGTGGTTGACGTTGGTGATCTTGGTGTAATCCCACTTGATCTCCTTGTGGAGCACGCGGTCGATCTGCTTGCCCAGGAAAAAGTCTTCAAACTGGTTTTTGCCGCCTTCATCGTTGTCGTTTTTCCACTTGCCGGGAAACGCCGATTCGATCTCGGAGGGCATCATGCCGGCAAAAATGGCGTTGCGGCTGTACTGCGTTGCCGTAGGCAGAATGCTGAAAAAATAGTCCTCCTGCTCGGTGCGGAACAGCTCGTTCATAAACGGTTCGATCACCTTCCACTGGTCAAAACGCAGGTTGTCGAGCAGGATCATGATGGTCGGAACGCCTTTGCCAACGTGCGGGAATATTTTTTTGCGCATCAGCGAATGCGACATGATCGGGCCGACTTCCTTCTTTTTATCGACCCAGCTGAAGTAGTTTTTCACCACAAATTTGCTGAATTCGGTATTTGCCTGCTGCTTTTGCTGGGCCAGAATGTCGCCCACCTCAGCCTGGTTGGCATCGAGGCGGAGTTCCCAGTTGACGATACGGCGGTAGGCATCCACCCATTCCTCGTGGTTGAGCCCGCCGGTGATCTGCATGAACATCTCGCGATAGTCCTGCTGGTAGTCCATGGCCGTTTTTTCCCGGACAAGGCGTTTGTTGTCGATAATTTTTTTGAGCGTCAGGAGGATCTGGTTGGGGTTGACGG
This sequence comes from Lewinellaceae bacterium, assembly GCA_016716135.1. Classification (GTDB taxonomy): domain Bacteria; phylum Bacteroidota; class Bacteroidia; order Chitinophagales; family Saprospiraceae; genus M3007. Next base: position 247,521 of record JADJWX010000012.1, read on the forward strand.
GCTTGATCAGGTAGTCGGAAATTTGCGAACCGATCGCCTCTTCCATCACGTGCTCGGCTTCGTTTTTGGTGATCATCACCACCGGCACGTGGCTGTTTATTTCCTTAATCTTGGGCAATGTTTCCAGGCCGGTGAGGCCGGGCATGGTTTCGTCGAGGAAAACAACGTCGACCTCATTGCCTTGTTCGAGGAAGGCCTCAATGGCGTCGTGGCCGTTGGTGGCGGTGATTACTTCGTAACCCTTCGACTCCAAAAACATGAGGTGGGGCTTGAGCATGTCGATTTCATCGTCGGCCCAGAGGATTTTGATTTTACTCATAAAGTTTTTGCTTGCGCAAGTTTATATAAAAAATTGAGGGACTATTATTTTCCGGAATCAGTCGATAACCTGTAGCGAACCGCCAATAACCGGCACGCGAAGGTAGCAGTTCCATTCCCTTTACTGAAAACACCGGACCAAATTCGCACCTTTGCCGTCAGAAATGGACGTACAACATACGAAACGAAAGATTTTCAACGACCCGGTGTACGGATTCGTATCGGTGCCCTACGGTTTGTTGCTCGATTTGATCGATCACCCCTATTTCCAGCGCCTGCGGCGAATCCGGCAAGTGGGCCTGGCCCACTACGTATATCCCGGTGCGCTGCACACGCGTTTTCACCATGCCCTCGGCGCCTTGCACCTCATGCAACAGGCGATCGAAGTGCTGCGGCACAAAGGCGCCGATATTTCCGACGAGGAAGCCACGGCAGCCTGTGCGGCTATTTTGTTGCACGATATCGGCCACGGGCCCTACTCGCATGCCCTGGAGCATACGATCGTCGATTTGCACCACGAGGAATTGTCGCTGCTGTTCATGGAAACGCTCAACCGGCATTTTGACGGCCAACTCGACCTGGCGATCCAGATTTTTACCGACCGGCATCCCAAGAAATTCCTGCACCAGCTCGTTTCCGGGCAGCTGGATATGGACCGCATGGATTACCTCAACCGCGACAGCTTTTTTACCGGCGTTTCGGAAGGCGTGATTGGCTACGACCGGATTATCAAGATGCTGGCCGTGCACGAAGGCGAACTGGTGGTGGAAGAAAAGGGCATTTACAGTATCGAAAAATTTTTGATCGCCCGCCGCCTGATGTACTGGCAGGTGTACCTGCACAAAACCAACGTGTCGGCCGAGCAAATGGTCATCCACCTCTTGCAGCGCGCCCGCGAACTGGCACTGGCCGGTGTCCAGCTCGAGTGTTCCCAACCCCTGCACTGGTTTTTATACCGCAATGCCGACGAACAGGCCCCGGTGGAGGAGTGTATCCGCCAATTTGCCTGCCTCGATGATGTGGACATCGCCGCGGCCATCAAAGCCTGGCGCGACGCCGCCGACCCGGTGCTCAGCTTGCTGTCTTCCGGGCTACTCGACCGGAAATTATTCCGCGT
>JADJWX010000013.1 GCA_016716135.1 Lewinellaceae bacterium
GAACAAGCGCCCCGGGGCAATGCTGATCTTGTGCTGCCGGGCGCGGTGGTACAACTCGAACGTATCGACGTTTTCTGGCAATTCCAGCCAGAGCACGTAGCCGCCCTGGGGCTGCGAAACCCGCGTATCCGCCGGAAAAAATTCTTCGATGGCCTGCCAGTAGCGCAGGCATTGGGTGTGCAGGGCTTTGCGCAGGTGGCGCAGGTGCAGGTCGAAGCGGCCGTTGGTGCAAAACCGGGCGATGGCTGCCTGCGTGGGCGATGCCGAGGTGATGCACTGGGTGAGTTTGCGTTGCAGCACCTGCGCGCGGAACCGCCCGGGCATGCACCAGCCGATGCGGTAGCCCGGCGCCAGCGACTTCGACATGGAGGAGCAGTACAGCACCAGCCCTTCGGTGTCGTAACTTTTGCAGGTGCGCGGCCGGGTTTTGCCGAAATACATTTCCCCGTAAATGTCGTCTTCCACCAGGGTATTTCCCGCTCCGCCAGCATAGCCACCAGCGCCTGTTTGTTTTCGTCGGGCATGAGGCTGCCCAGGGGATTGTTAAAACTGGGCACAAACAGGGCGGCGGAAAACTGGTTTTGCGCGATTGCTTTTTGCAAAAAATCGAGATCGGGGCCCGTGATGGGGTCGGTCGGGACTTCCAGGGCGCGCAGGCCCAGGTTTTTCAGCAAACTGAAAATCCCGAAGTACGTGGGCCGTTCATGGGCCCACGGTATCGCCCGGCCGGGTGACCGCTTGCAGGCAAAAACTCAGGGCTTCCATGCAGCCCTGGGTGACCACCACATCGTCGGCAGTGCAGGCGCCGCCCCAGTTGAATGCCAGGCGGGCGAGTTGCTGCCGCAATTCCGGGTTGCCCGGTATGTTTTCGTACTGCAGGCAACTGGTCGTACTGCTGCGCAGGGCTTCCACCATGCACTTGTTCAGTTTTGCCGCAGGCAACAGTTCATACCCGGGCGCTGCCAGCGACAATTGCACCACGCCGGCTTCCGACAAGTTGGCGTACACCGTGGCGATCATTTCATCGACCGACATGCCCTCCGGCGGGCCGGCCAGCCGTGGCGTGCGCGGGGACGCCGCCGTGTGGCGTGGCCGGAAGCGGACGTAGTAACCCGACTTGGGCCGCGCTTCGATCAAGCCCTTGCTTTCCAGTGCCGCGTAGGCTTTGAACGCCGTGCTCAAGCTCACACCCTGCTCCTCGCTCAGGGCACGCACGGAGGGCAACTTATCACCCGTTTTCCAGACGCCGTTTTCCACCATGGTTTCAAGGCGTTCGGCAACCTGGTTGTACAAAAAATCGTCGCTGATACCGGTCATCTGTTATGCCTTGTTTTTAAAAAACTGAATCTGTTTTTTGTAAAAACAAAGGTAGCATCTTTGCCGGGAAATCAAAATTGAGTGTGTGCACTACTCGTCCTACGACTTCAAGTCGCAGGACGAGTACACACCAAATAAAACAAAAACTGCCCATGCATATCGACCTGACCATTGAACGCTGGAACCCCAAATACCGCAACGCTTTTTTCGAACTCAACCGCGCGTGGATCGAAGCGGACTATCCGCTGGAAGAAATTGACATTAATGTGCTCAGCGATCCGGAAATCCATATCTTGTCGGACGGCGGGAGTATTTTATCCGCGATTGCCGGGGAAGAGGTTGTCGGCGTCGTTGCCCTTCGGGCGGTCGGCGCACATGAGTTTGAGTTGACAAAAATGGCGGTCGATGTACCCTGGCGCGGCCGGGGTGTCGGCAAACAATTGCTGCGGGCTGCGCTCGATGAAGCCCGCGCCCTGGGCGCCCATCGCGTGATTTTGTATTCCAACACCCAGACATCCGGTCCGGCTGTCGCCCTGTACCGCAAAATGGGTTTTCAGGAAATCCCGCTTGAAGCTGGCAAATACAAACGCGCAGATATCAAAATGGAACGTACGCTCAACACTATCCCGATCCGGAAAACCGCTAAAAGCCGCCTGCCGGAAACCGATCTCAGCAAGCTAACCTTCGGCACCATCGTTTCCGATCATATGCTGGTGGCTGATTACAAAAACGGCGCCTGGCAACCACCGGAAATTACACCCTATGAAAACCTTTCCCTGCCGCCGTCGACGATGGCCCTGCACTATGGCCAGATCGTCTGGGAAGGCATGAAAGCCTTTCGGCTGAAAGACGGCGGCGTGTCCATTTTCCGGATTGGCCGGCATGCGCAGCGGATCAACCGCTCACTGGTGCGGATGGCCATGCCTACGATGCCCGACGGCTATTTTGAAAACTGCGTGCGCGCCCTCGTTGCACTCGACCGGGACTGGGTGCCCGGCAGCCCGGGCTCAGCGCTATACATCCGGCCCCTGGTGTTTGCCACCGATGCCATGTACGGCGTGAAAATTTCGGACACCTACCGTTTTGTGATCTTCACCGGCCCCGTGCCGCCTTTTTATGCCAATCCGCTCAAGGTGAAAGTGGAAGAAAAATTTATTCGCGCCGCGCATGGCGGCACCGGCGCGGCCAAATGTGCCGGCAACTACGGCGGGGCGCTTTATCCGGCCAAATTGGCCCGCGAGGCTGGCTTCGACCAAATCATCTGGACCGACCTGTCGCCGGAACTCAACATCGAGGAATCCGGCACCATGAACGTGATGTTTGTCATCGACGGCAAGGTCGTTACCCCCGGCCTGTCCGACACTACCCTCGACGGCATCACGCGCGACAGTATTCTGGCCCTTGCCCCCGAGTTGGGTTATACTGCCGAGCAACGACCCGTCAGCGCTTTCGAGTTGGTGGAGGCTCACAAACGCGGCGTCTTGCAGGAGGCTTTCGGCGCCGGCACGGCAGCCGTCACCATACCGTTTGAGCTTATTCAGGTAAAAGAGCACGCACTCAAACTGGCGCCCGTTCAGCCCGATTTTTTCTCGGTTCGGGTACGCGAACTGCTGAACGAAATCCGCACCGGCCAACGACCGGATACGCACCACTGGAACACGGTTCTGTAACGCCGTCTGCCAGACGGCGTACGCTTATCCGGCTGTTGTACAATCTTGCTTTGTACCAATATTTCCGCTCGCCTCCTGCTGCACGGCAGGGGGCTTTTTTCTTTTTTCCCAAGCCTTAAGGCCTGGCTGAGACGGGCTGAGAAAGACTAAGAAAGGCCGAAAAAAGCTGGGAAGAGAGCAGTTAAAGCTGGCTCACCCTTTCCAAATTTTGTAATCCCGGGCTTGCACCGGCCGGTCTTTCGGCGCCTCCCGCAGCGGCTCACATTCCCGCAAGCCGGCATAACATTCGGCCGGAAGTTGCTGGTACAGCCGGGTGCCTTCGGTTTTCCAGGCGATCATTTCGTCGCTGACTTCCCGGATGATTTTTCCCGGATTGCCGACGACGAGGCTGCGGCGCGGGATTTTTTCCCCGGTTTTAACAAAACACAGGGCGCCGACGATGCATTCCTCGCCGATTTCCACCTCGTCCATCAGCACGGCGTTCATGCCGATGAGGCTGTTGCGGCCGATAGTGGCGCCGTGTACGATGGCGCCGTGTCCGATGTGCGCCGCTTCGTGCAGGCGCACGGTAATGCCGGGGAACATGTGGATGGTGCAGTTTTCCTGCACATTGCAGCCGTCGTCGATGATGATCTGCCCCCAGTCGCCGCGAATGGCAGCGCCGGGCCCGACGTACACATCGCGGCCGATGATGACGTTGCCGGTCACGGCGGCTTGCGGATGAATGAAGGCTGATTCGTGTATGACAGGGCGGTAGCCGTTGAATTCGTAGATCATGTAATCCGAACCTCCGGTTCGGTGTTTTTTATTCCGGACCAGAGGCCCGGATTACTTTGCCAGAATTTGCCGTGTACCTGATCGGGATAACACTGATCAGGCAAAAGCGTGTAGTTTTGCCCGCAAATATAACACCCGGACAACCGGCCAAAAATACAGTCAAAATGCACGTACGTATCTTTTTATCGCTGTTTATAGTATTCGTTCTGGTCGAAGCCGGCGCGCAAACCCAGGAATTTTTACGCCTGAATTACCCGGTAACCCAGAACGGCAAAACGCTGAAATATCCGTTTGCCGGAGGCATGAATGCCCCACAATTTTCGGCGGCGGATCTGAATAACGACCAAATCCAGGATCTGGTGGTGTTTGACCGGGCCGGCGACGTATTCCTCACATTTTTAAACGAGGGCACGCCAAACGAAAGCAGTTACCGGTATGCGCCGGAATATGCCTGTGATTTTCCGCCGCTTATGGATTACGTGCTGTTTCGCGACTACAACCAGGACGGCGCCGCCGATATTTTTTGTGCATCGCTTGGCACGCAAACCCAGGAAATGCAGGTTTACCGGGGGTATTTTGAAAATGATGTGCTCAAATTCAAACCGGTGTTGTTCAGCTACCCGGGCTGCAGCAGCTGCATCCCCGAGTACATTTATTACCCCTCGGTGCTGCCCGGGTTTTGGAACAACCTGTTTATTGCCGATACGGATATCCCGGCCGTGGACGATATCGACGGCGACGGCGACCTCGATATACTGACTTTCGACGGCAGCTCCGGCGGTTATGTCTGGCTGGTGCAAAATTTGTCGGTGGAAAAAGGATTTGGACTGGACAGCCTGAAATTTGAACTGACCGACCGCTGCTGGGGGCGCTTTTTTGAAAGCGGTTTGCTGGCTTGCGAATGCGATTTAAGCCCGGCATCCGATTCCTGTCTTTACGGATTTGCCGGCCCGACGGTTGTTGACGACCGCGGCGAAAACCGCCACCCGGGCTCCACCCTGATGACCTACGATCAGGAAGGCGATGGCGACAAGGAAATTGTTTTAGGCGATATTTCCTTTTCCTGCCTCAATATGCTGACGAATGGTGGCAATGCCTTCAACGCCTGGATGACCGAACAGGATGCTGCCTTCCCGCGCTATGATACCCCGGTGGACATCGTCATTTTTCCGGCGGCGTTTTACCTCGATCTGAACAACGACGGGAAAAACGACATGGTGGCGGCGCCAAACAACAAGTTTATCAATGAAGACCGCAACGGGGTTTGGTTTTACCCCAACACCGCCAACACCGGGCATAAATTCGAACTGGAAACCAAAAACTTCCTCGTCGGCGACATGATCGACATCGGCTCGGCCGCACATCCTGCATTGGTCGACGTGGATGCCGACGGGCTGCTCGACCTGGTGGTGGGCAATTACGGGTACTATGCCCAGGGCCTTGCCCAAAATGCCAGCCTCTACCTGTACCGGAATGTCGGCACCAAGGATAATCCGGCGTTTAACCTGGAAGACAACGACTGGCTGGGCCTGTCGGAGTTTGCACCCAATGATTTTGATTTTTATCCCGCTTTTGGCGATCTCGACGGCGACCAGGATCTCGACTTGCTGGTGGGCAGCAACTTCGGCGCCCTGTATTACTACCGGAATGTTGCCGGGCCCGGCAATCCGATGATCTTCCAGCGCGATTTCAATATCATGTGGGTACTGATGGACGTTGGCTCCTATTCCACGCCGGCAATCGTCGACCTGGACAGCGACGGCTTGAAAGACATCGTGATGGGCGAACGCAACGGGAACCTGAATTTTTTTAAAAACACCGGTTCCGCCGACAACCCGGTGTTTGCTTCGGCGCCGACGTTTACCAAACTGGGGCAGGTGGATGCCCGCGTCTTGTCTACGGGGGTGACCGATATCGGGTTCAGCGTGCCGGTTTTTGTACAACAACCCAACGGCGCATGGCTTCTGGTGACCGGCACCCAGAATGGGCATCTGCTGGCACATACCGATGTGGATGCTTCGGAAGACCCGTACACGCTTGTCGAAGAAATCTGGGGTAATGTCGACGACGGCAACCGCAGCGCTCCGGCGTTTGGCGATCTCGACGACGACGGCATCCTTGAAATGGTGGTGGGCAACCTGCGCGGCGGTCTGAGCCTGTACAAAACAGTGCTTGTGGATTGTTCGACAACGACCGCCACAACGATACCGGCTTCGCCAAAACCAACGATAAGCCCCAATCCGGCCCGGAACTGGGTGCGTGTGGAGTGGCCGGTTGACCGGACGGTCAGCTGGCAGGTGGTCGACCTGTTGGGCCGGCCAATAGCACAGGGTCATTCAGATGGCGGCGCCTTTACCATTCCGGTGCATCGCTGGGCGCCGGGGCCTTATTTTTTGGAAATGCGCAGTTCGGACATGCACCGCAGCCGGACTAAATTGGTGGTTGACTGACCGGCAGCATTACAGCCCGAAACTGAACCCTTCGGCAACGAATTGCTCGTAATTGCCCTGATCAAACTGGTAGAGTTTGGCCGGGCGGTGGGCTACACCTTCCTGCATTTCGTTGAGGTCGAGCAGGAGGTTCATTGACAGTATTTTTTTTCGAAAATTCCGTTTATCCAGTTTTTCCGAAAGAATGGCTTCGTACAGCTGCTGCAATTCCGTGAGGGTAAATTTGGGCGGCAGCAATTCAAAACCCACCGGGGCCATGCGCACCTTAAGTTTGAGCCGTTTCAGGCAGGTGTTCAGGATTTCGTTGTGGTCGAAGGCCAGTTCGCCGACTTCCGATACCGAATGCCATTGTGCCGACTGGGCGAAGGAAGCCGGTGTAACCACGTAGTCGCTGATTTTAATCAGCGAATAATAGGCTATCGTAATCACCCGGCCGAGCGGGTGCCGGTTTACGGCGCCAAAGGCTTTAACCTGTTCCAGGTAAACATCGCGCAGGCCGGTCAATTGCTCCAGTACACGTTCGGCAGCGGTATTCAGGTCTTCGTTTGGATAAACGAGATCGCCGGGCAGCGCCCACTTTCCTTTGAACGGAGCAGCGCCCCGATGGATGAGTAATATCTTCAGCTCATTGCCATCGAACCCGAAAATTACATTGTCTACAGAGAACGCGGACTTGAAGAAGCTCTCGATCTCGCTCATAAGGAAGGAAAAATTTACTGTTTAACGGGCCCAAAACTACGTACTTATTGTTGGATGCACACCAATTTATCCGGGTAATCCCGGAGTGGGATATTACATATTGGCCTTTTTTTTGCATTATTAATTATTACATCGCCAAAAAGACTGGTTTTCCGCGTTTAGGATGGTAAAAACAGTACTTTTGTGTAGTTTTAATCTGAATTTTTATTGGGATCATCCCTATCATTACCGATACTCAACCCAAGTTTTACCATGCAAATTGACATTGCCGCACATATTGAGAAACTCCTGTTTCTGCACGATACCCTCGCTATTCCCGGATTTGGAGGATTTACAGCCTCTCGCACACCTGCCACGGTTGATTATGCCGGCGGCGCCGTTTCGCCACCGGCAAAAACTTTGAGCTTCAGTGAAAATTTAAGCATCGACGATGGAATCCTGGTGGATGACCTTGTAAAAACCCATGGCGTTTCGCTGGATGACGCCCGTGCAGCCATTCAGGCTTTTGTGCAACAAATGCAGGAACAGTTGGACCAACGGGAAATTGTGACCTTGCCGGGCATCGGCCGCTTGTACAAAAATTACGTGCAAAGGATCCAGTTTCTGCCCGATGCCACCAATTTTCACGCAGGCTCCTATGGCCTGCCGCCCTTGCAGTTTTCGCCGATCGCCCGCTCGCGGGAAGTTGTTGAAAAACCGCAACCAACGGCAGAACCTGCTGCCGCTGCCGGTACCGCTTCCGCAGCTACTGCCACAGCGCCCCCTGTTGCCAAAAAACCGGCCAAATCCGCCGGTACGCAAAACATTCCACCCTTGCCGCCGCCGCCAAATTTTGTGCACGAGCCCTACACGGCGCCCCAATCCTCTGCCGCCCGTTTTGTAACGGGTATCGGAATCGGGCTGATTATCTGTGCGATCGCCCTGGGCATTATCTGGTGGCAAAGCAAGCAATCGGTGCCCGGGGAGCAACTGGCCAATGTCGAACTGCTCAGCGGCCCCGATGCGCAGGCGCCCGGCGTGTCGGCTGTTCCGGGTGTTACCGATCTGGCCAAAATGGCAGAAAAGGAAAAAGGACAACAGCCCGAAACCGCTACACCCCCGTCGGAACGGGAAGACCTCGACCTGAACGACGAAGTGGAAGAGGCTGCCGCTAAAAAAGTGGAAGTGCTTCGCCGCCAGAACGAGGCGCCCCCGTCGACGATCCCGGCAGCATTGCCTGAAAGCCGGCAGTGCATACTGATCATCGCTACCCTGCAAGACCGGAACAACGCCGACCGCCTGATCGCCAAACTCAAAGGCGCCGGGTACACGGTCTACTACCGGCAGGTCCGCGGCCACCAGGTTGGTATCCAGTTTTACTACTCCGATCCGGCAGCCATCGATCAGCGCAAAGCCGAACTCACCGAACTTTCCGGCGAGAAGAATATTTATGTCAAACAAAAATAGATTTTAGGTTGGAAGGTTTCTGGTTGCTGGTTAGAGGGTTGTACAACATTTGAAATGGGGTGCAACCCTCTAACCGTCTAACCAGAAACCCTCTAACCTTTTAACTCGAAACCCTCCAATAATATGCTACGCATAGATCACATCGGTATCGCCGTGCGCAATATGGCCGAGAGCAACGACCTGTTTCGAAAGTTGCTCGGCGAAGCCCATTACAAAATTGAAACAGTGACCTCCGAAAAGGTGGCTACGTCCTTCTTCCACATCGGCGAGAGCAAAATTGAATTGCTGGAAGCGACCGATCCGGAAAGCCCGATCGCCAAATTTATTGAGAAACGTGGCGAAGGCATCCACCACATTGCCTTTGAAGTTGCAGATATCCGCGCTGAAATCGACCGGCTCGAACAGGAGGGCTTTGTTCCGCTCAACCGCGAACCCAAGCGCGGCGCCGACAACAAACTGGTCGCTTTTCTGCACCCCAAGTCGAGCAATGGCGTTTTGGTGGAACTTTGCCAGTCGGTTTGATTTTTTTTTACCACGGTGATGTTTTACTCGTCCTACGACTTGAAGTCGTAGGACGAGTAGGCCCTATCCGTGTCCTCCGTGCCTCTGTGGTGAAAAACACGCTACGGTGGAAAATCAAAAACCCCCGTTTTTCCCGGAAAAAGTAATTTTACCAAATCGAACATTTCCGAAATCAGCAAGCGATGACCACCGTAGTGCAGCGCATGAACAGATTTAACCAACTGCTCGGTTTATTGAACGATGCGCAGCGCCGCGCCGTGGAGCAGATCGAAGGGCCGGTGCTGGTCATCGCCGGTCCGGGTACGGGCAAAACGCATATTCTGGCGGCCCGGATTGGTAAAATCCTGTTGGAAACCGACACACAGGCCCAAAATATTCTTTGCCTCACCTTCACCGACGCCGGTGTGCGTGCCATGCGGGAGCGGCTTTTGGGCATGATCGGGCCCGAGGCATACCGGGTAACCATCAGTACGTTTCACGGGTTTTGTAACCGCGTGATCCAGGAGAATATGGAGGTTTTTGGCAAGGGCCGCCTGGAACCCATAACCGATCTGGAACGGATTGAGGTAGTTCGCCAAATGCTGGCAGTCCTACCCCCGGAGCATCCGCTGCGCGCCGGCAAAAAGGATGTGTTTTTGTTTGAAAACCAGCTGCGGGATTTGTTTTCCACTATGAAAAAGGAGGGCTGGCCGGTGGATTTTGTTTTGGCGAAAGCCGATGCCTTTCTCGAAGATTTACCGGCAAACCCCAAATTTATTTACCAGCGAAATACCAAACATGCCGCCAAAGGCACACCCAAAACAGCCCAGGTCCGGGAAGTCACCGAGCGCATGACCCGTCTGAAAGCCGCCGCTGCGCTTTACCCTGATTACCTGTTCGCCATGGAACGTGCCGGCCGTTATGAATATGAAGACATGATCCTGTGGGTTTTGCAGGCGTTTAAAGAAAAAGAAGCCCTGCTGCGCACGTACCAGGAGCGTTTTTTGTACATCCAGGTGGATGAATTTCAGGATACCAACGGCGCGCAATATCAACTCTTACAGCTGCTGCTCAACTTCTGGGAGACACCCAACGCCTTTATCGTCGGCGACGATGACCAGAGCATCTACGAGTTTCAGGGCGCCCGGCTGGAAAACCTGCACCATTTCAGCCAACTGTACCAGGCCGATTTGGAGACAATTGTTTTGAGTGAAAACTACCGCTCCGGTCAGCGCATCCTCGATTCGGCAAGCCGCCTGATCGCCCGGAATGAAATTCGCGCCGTCAATCGCCTCGACAAGCCCATTCAGAAAAACCTGCACGCCCATTCGACCGACCCCGGCGCTCTCCGGCTTTGTGTCTACGAAAACCGCTTGCAGGAACTCACCGACCTGGTCCGGCAAATTGAAGATTTGATCCGAAACGGCACAGCTCCGGAAGAAATCGCCGTCATTTATGCCCGGCACAAACAGGCCAACCGCCTGATGACCCTGCTCGGGAAAAAAGGCATTCCCTACCAGGCCAAACGGCCGGTAAATACCCTGGACCAGCCCCTGATCCAGCAATTGCGCGAGCTGCTCTGCTACCTGGATGAAGAATCGCGCAGCCCGTTCAGTGGCGAGCACCGGCTGTTCAGGCTGCTGCATGCCGGTTTTTTTGACCTCCCCGCCGGCGATCTGGCTAAAATTGCCGTGGCTGCTCAAAAAAAATCCAGCGATCCGGAAAATCCGCTTTACGATGCCCCCGCTGCCCGCCATGCTCCCGCCGAAGGGTTCTGGCGCCGGTCGCTTACCGACTTGCACTTTTTGCAACGTTTGGCCCTCAAGCATCCTGAAAAATTCGAGCCGGTAAGCCGCCAACTGGACCACTGGATCGCGGCCGTGCACAACCTGCCGCTGCCTCAGCTTCTGGAGCGCCTGTTTACCCAAACCGGCCTGCTGAACTGGGTATTGCAACAGCCCGACAAACTGGAGCAGCTTCAGGCGCTGTACACCTTTTTTGATTTCGTGGAGGCGGAGGTCCAGCGTTTCCCGCGGCTATTCGCACCGGGAACGGAAGGCGGGACAACCGGACTGCATCGCCTGCTCAACCTGCTCGACAGCATGGACGACAACCGGCTCCCACTGGCATTGCAGCAGGCCGTGGAGGCCGGACCGGGTGTGCAGTTGCTCACTGCGCACAGCGCCAAGGGGCTGGAGTTTGAACAGGTGTTTTTGTTTGATTGCGTGGAGGATATGTGGGAACGCAGCCTCAGCGGCGGCCGTGGCCGGTTTGCCATGCCGCCCACGTTGGTGCCCTCGGCCGAAGAAGATGCCGTGGAAGCCCGCCGTCGCCTTTTTTATGTGGCTATGACGCGCGCTAAATTCCACCTCCGGCTTTCCTACGCACGCGCCGGCGAAGACGGCAAGCCGCTTATGCAATCGGCCTTTGTGGAAGAAACCGGCCTGCCGCACGAAAACATGGAAGTGCCAACGCCAATCCTGCTCGAAACGCAGGCGCTGTTGATGCTGGAACCGGAACTGCCCGTCGTGGCCCTGCCCGAACCGGCAGCCTTCCGGGAAATGCTGCGCAACTTCTCGTTAAGCATTACCGCCCTGAACCGCTATTTGCGCTGCCCGCTCGCTTTTTACTACGAGGATTTTTTGAAAATCCCCGGCGCCACCAGCGAGGCCGCTGCGTATGGCGTTGCCATACACGGCGCGCTGCAGCAGTTTGTTTTGAAAATGAAAACCGACCGCAAAAGCCAGTACCCGTCGGCGGAGGTACTCCTTCGCCTGTTCAAAACGGAAATGGAGCGGCAACGCGGGTATTTCTCCGAAAACAACTTTGCCCAGCGCCTGGCCCTGGGGCGTGAACACCTGCACCGCTTGCGTGCCGAACTGGTGCCGCAATGGCCCAATCGCGTGATTGTGGAACGCCGGATCGACCGGGTCGAACTCGACGGTATTCCGCTCAACGGCGTGATCGATAAAATTGAATGGCTCGATGATCGCACCATCCGCCTGGTTGACTACAAAACCGGGGCGCCCGACCTGAAAAAAACTGCCCCGCCCGACGCCGGACAGCCCCACGGTGGCGACTACTGGCGGCAGATGGCGTTTTACCAGATTTTGTTGCAGCAGGCGCGCCTGTATCCCGAGCCTGTCGGCAAAACAGCCGTGGCCTGGCTGGAGCCGGACAAACGGGATACTTTCGGGATGACGGAAATCAGTTTTCGCCCCGAAGATTTGCAACTGGTCAAGGGGTTGATCCACCAAACCTGGGCAGGCATACAGGCCGGCCGGTTCAGCCCGGGATGCGGACAGGAAAATTGTGTTTGGTGCCAGATGCACCGCTGGAATACCCCGCCGGCCGTTTTGGCCCGCCTGGAGGAAGACCTGGACGACGGTTAAAAAATGGATTCCCCGGTTTTGGTGGTCAGCAATTCCAGCGCTTTCATGCCCTGCACCGAGTTGCCAAACCGGTTGATCTCCGGGCTCCACACCGCTACCGCCCATCGGCCCGGCATGACGGCCGCAATACCGCCACCTACTCCGCTTTTTCCGGGCAAACCTACCCGAAAGGCAAATTCGCCGGCTTCGTCATAAAATCCGCAGGTGAGCAGGAGGGCGTTGAGCCGCTTGGCCTGGCTACCTGTCAGCAGCCGGGTTGCTGTGCCTGGAATGGTGCCATGGTTGGCCAGAAAAAGAAACGCGCGTGCCAGCTCCAGGCAAGACATTGACAGGGCGCAATGGTGAAAGTAGGCATCCAGCACGGCAGAAACATCGTTTTGCAGGTTCCCGTGACTTTTTAGAAAATTGGCGAGGGCTGCATTGGTAAATCCTGTTTCGCGTTCCGAATGCACCACCGCGTAGTCGAAGTCCAGGTCGGGGCAGGCGCTCAGTCGGCGTACAAATTCGAGCACACCGGTTTTGGCATCGGCCAGCCGGCTAATCAGCACATCCGTCACCACCAGCGCGCCGGCGTTGATGAAGGGGTTGCGCGGAATACCGTGCTCGTATTCCAGTTGAACCAGGGAGTTAAACGGATTACCGGAGGGCTCTTTTCCAACCCGGGTAAACAGCGTTTCGCCGACCTGCTCCACTGCCAGCGCAAGGGTGAATGCTTTGGAAATACTCTGAATGGAAAACCGCGTGTTGGCATCACCGGTGGTGAAAACCTGTCCGTCGAGCGTGATTAGCGCCATGCCAAAATGCCGGGCGCCACGCGGGCCAGTTCGGGGATGTAGGATGCCACCTTGCCGGTACCGGCAAGCGGCGCTACCTCCCGGGCGATCTCGTTGAGTATGTACTGGTAGTTCACGTCCGGAAAATTCAGGTATCGAAGTGGTTGTACACTTTTAAAATTTCCAACTTCAAATTGGCTGTTTCAAATAAAAGAAACTTCCCCAACCGGGATCAACTTTTTGATTTTAAAATTTGACTTAGAAAAAACTTTCAAAAGCCTGAATCATCCTTTTAAGTCAAAAGTCTAATTTGAAAAGTTCAATTTGAAAAGTGCCCCAGTGAGAACGGGACATTAGAAACGCCCCTCCAGAAACGCCTGCACATCGGTAGCAGAAGTGCCGCCGTTTTCTTCCTGTGGCCAGTGGCCGGTATTTTGGTAAATCTTGAGCAGGGCGCGGCGTATTTTTCCATGAAATTCATAGGCGAATTCGGGCGACAGGCGCGTGTCTTCCGCGCCCCAGAGGATGAGGGTCGGGGTGCGAATCTGCTCGATCAAATCGACGGGTGGGCGGTTTTCGCTCACCTGGGCGCGGTCGGTGAAGGCTTTCCGGTTGCCCGGGCGCCGGAGCAGGTCGAAGTGGCGCTGAACCAGCGCACTGTTTACTTTTTTATCATCGGCATATACTTCTTCGAGCATGAGCCGGATGAAGGGTTTAGGTGTGATCTGCCACAAGGTTCGGTTTATGACCGGAGTGCGCGCCAGTATTTCAAGGGCTGTGGTTGATTTGGTTTCAAAGCCCGGCGCGTCGAGCAGGATAAGTTTGCGCAATTTCAGCGGGTGCTCAGTGGCGTAAAACCAGGCAATTTGCGCACCCATACCGTTGCCCGCCAGGTGAAAGCGGCGCAGGTTCAGTTTTTGCACAAACTGGTCGAAGAAATTGACGTACATGAATGTGCTGTAGCTGCCTTGCGGGTGCGGGCCGGTTAGCCCGAAACCGGGAAGGTCGAGGCTGATCACCTGGTATTTTCGCGAAAGCGAATCGGTCCATTCCGCCCAGGTATGCAGCGAGCTGTTGGCATCGTGCAATAAAACGATGGGCTCGCCTTTACCGGTGATGCGGTAGTGCACCGTCATGTTGTCGAGTTCCATAAACCGGGAGTCGGGATACCCGTACCGGAGCGCCAGGTTGTGCACGGGGATATCGGAATACCAATTGGCGAGCACCCATAGCAACAAAACCAGGCAGATTCCCCAACGCAAAATCCTGCCAACACGAAGGCGCTTCCGCCAGGGCGTGGGTTCGGCTGCTGCCGGCGTCGGGTTTAGTTGATCCGGATTTGTGTATTCTTCCGCCATATATAATTAGACATACGCTTAATCTGACGTGCGCAGAATTGCCGCAATACCGGCCGATAACGCAAAACCACCGATAGCGCCCATGGCCATCCGGGTAATTACCGGCCCAAGTGGCTGCACGGGATTTTGCAGGGCCTTGTCGACGTCATTCATACGTTCGCGCAACTGGTTGGTCACTTGCGGGTCGCCGGTCCCGGAATTGATCTGTTCCTGGTACGCTTGTTTTTCCGCCAGGAGTTCGAGGCGCAACAATTCCAAGTCTGCCAGGTGCAGGCCGTAGTAGAACAGCCAGTAAAACAGGTTTATCAGGATAAAAACAATAAAGGGAGTCCGGAGAATGGCGCGGAAGTCGCGCTTGGCGCCATGTTGCGCGCAATCTTCTTTGGCAGCCCGGTACATGAAGAGGAGGTAAAGGCCCATCGAAGCCCATTGCAGCCAGGGGTTGAGAAAAGCCTGCCGGTCGATGGTGTACAAAAGCGCAAAATAAAAAACCACGGCTACCCCCCCGAGCAGCCCGTTGCGCAGGCCGGTATTTTTAAAAGTGGTCATTCGCCTTGTGCAGTTGGTGCCGGGCAAAAGTAGGACGGTGTTTTCAATTGACCTGTTTTTTCTTGCCGCGAAGCCGCCAATGTGCAAGGATTGATGCCTGGTGCACTATGGCGGCTTCGCGGGATGAACATGGTCTAATTATTCGAGCGGCCGGTCGCGCTTCATGAAAGCTGCCGCAATAAGTCCGGCAATAAGGCCAAGGATAAGCCCGCCCATGATACCGTTGGAGGCGATCGTGCTGACATCGCCCATTTTGTCAAAATTTGCCATGGTTTCTTCCAAGGCCTCGGCGGGCATGTTTTCACCCCAGGTTTCCAGGAATTCTTCTTTCAGGGTATCCACATATCCTGGATCAATGAAATTGACGAGAATGTAGTTCCAAACCGAGGAAATAATGACCCCGATGCCCACGGTGATCATCCCGACGAGCAGGGCCCGGCCGTAGCCGATAAAACCACCGTCGAGCTGGTCGCGCTGATATTTTATGGCAATAGCTGCAAAAGCAATGGTAACGCCCAGCGCTATGATGAAATTGATAGCCATGGCACTGACAGACATCGGGCTGATGCCGAGCAAATAGGAGATCAGGGAAAAAACGATCAGCGTAAGTCCGCAAAAACCGCCGTAGCGGAGCACGGTATTCCAAAATGGTGGTGGTGTGTTGGGAGAGGAAGTATTGTCTAAAACAGCCATAAGAAAACGATTTAGGTGAACGATTTGGTTGCAAACGATTAAAACTACCGGCAAAATAAGGCTAAGAATTGCTTAACACGACTAACACGAAGGTTTTTACGACAAAGGCCGGAGGCTCTTAAAGTTTTCCCCGAACTTTACCGCCGCTTACAGGTTTAGGTAATTGCTAACGTGCGCCTGAACGTCTAACTGTATTTTACCGCCGAAACCTGGTTTCATACGGTGACCAAAGTGGCCTATCTACCCTCAACATGGATTCCATCAATACGATCAATTTTTCCCTGTTCCGCCGTGTCCTGGCAATGACCAAGCCTTACCGGGGCACGTTTTACTTCACGGCTTTTCTTACGGTGGTGCTGGCGCCGCTGGCCATTGCCAGGCCCAAGCTCCTGCAAACCATGGTCGACGACTATGTTTTTCAGGGCGATATCTCCGGCATGAGCCTGCTGGCGGCGATCATCTTCGGGGTACTGATCCTGGAAGTTGTGTTGCGCTACCTGTTCCTCTACCATGCCGACTGGCTGGGGCAGGTAGTGATCCGGGACCTGCGGGTGCGGGTGTTCAACCACCTGACCCGCCTGAATCTTTCCTATTTCGACAAAACGGCCATCGGCCAAAGCACCACCCGGACGATCAACGATATCGAGGCCATCAACACGGTATTTTCGGAGGGTAGCATCACCATCCTGGCCGATTTGCTCACCTTGTTTGCCGTCATGGGCATGATGTTTTACACCTCCTGGAAACTGACCCTGGTCGTGCTCGCGGTATTTCCACTGTTGATCTGGGGCAGTTACAAATTCAAGGAGAGCGTGCGCAAAAGTTACGAGCGCGTCCGGAACCACATTGCCGTGATGAATGCCTACCTGCAGGAACGGATCACCGGCATGCGCATCGTGCAAATTTTTAATGCAGAAAAACAAGAGGCTGAAAAATTCCGCCAGATCAACCGCGACTACACCGGCGCCAACCTACGGGCAATCATGGCCTATGCGATCTTTTTTCCGGTGGTAGACATCATTTCGGCGCTCTCGCTCGGCCTGATGGTCTGGTACGGCGCGCGTGGCGTGCTGTCGGAAGAGGTGACGATCGGGACCATGGTGGCTTTCCCGCTGTACATTTCCATGTTGTATCGCCCGATCCGCATGCTGGCCGACAAGTTCAATACCCTGCAAATGGGCCTGATCGCGGCCGAGCGGGTGTTCCAGTTGCTTGAAACAAAAGAACATATTCAAAACGACGGTACCCTGGCGCCGGAAAAGGTACAGGGCGATCTGCGCTTCGAAAACGTGTGGTTTTCCTACAGCGGCAATGCCGACGAAGCGGTGCTGAAAAACGTGTCGTTCCATATTCCGCCCGGCGATACGCTGGCGATCGTGGGCAGTACGGGCAGCGGAAAAACGACCATTATCAGCCTGCTCAGCCGTTTTTACGAAATCCAGTCGGGCAGTATAAAAATTGACGGCCATGACCTGCAGGAGTACGAGTTGTTTGCCTTGCGGCGGCGCATTGCCGTGGTCTTGCAGGATGTGTTCCTGTTTTCCGGCACGGTACTCGAAAACATCACCCTGCGCGATTCGGGTATTTCGGAAGAAGAAGTCATCGCGGCGGCCAAGATGATCGGTGCGCACCGGTTTATCGAAAAACTCCCGGGCGGCTACCAGTACCAGGTGCAGGAACGCGGCGCGACGCTCTCCATGGGTCAGCGCCAGTTGATCTCCTTCGTGCGCGCGCTGGTCTTCAACCCCGACATGCTCATCCTCGACGAGGCTACCTCATCCATCGATCCGGAAACGGAAAGTGTGATCCAGTACGCCATCGAGCAACTGATCGCCCGACGCACCAGCATCATCATCGCGCACCGCCTGTCGACGATCCGCCATGCTTCCAATGTGCTGGTTCTGGAAAAAGGCGAGGTCAAGGAATTTGGCCCGCACGAGCAGCTGCTCGCTATTGAAGGGGGACGGTATAGGGAACTTTACGAAAAACAATTCCTTGCGCCGGTGGAGGAGGAGTGAGGGCAATAAAAATTATAAGGCTTTCGCCTACCGAAGATAAAGATAATCAGTGAAATAAGGCTGCCTTTGATTCAACTGGCACAACCTGTATCTTTGCAAAATGAGGCTTTAAAATACCACTATCATGCAACTAGTCCTGGAAATAAAAAACGAGCGCGATCTGGCCATACTCCTGCCCTTGCTGGAACGGCTTAATATTTCGTTTTCACAAACTGTGGGCAAACCCAAGCACCCGCATAAAACAGGGGATAAAAAGAATTTTGACATCGAACAGCTGGAGCATCTGTTTGATGAACTGGAGGCTATGAATGCTTTTGCAGGTGTTGAGAACCCAACGGAATGGCAAAAAAAGTTGCGGGATGAGTGGAATTAAAGCCGGATTGCTCGATACAAACATTCTCATCTACCGTTCCAAAGGTCTGCTCGACTTCAGGGCACTTTCCTCTCGATATGATAATCTTTACGTTTCCGCCATCACCTGGATGGAAGCGCTCGGTTTTAATTTCTCCAATCCACAAGAGCAAGCAGGGATCGAAGCAATTTTGAATGCTATTCAAGTTGTGCACACCGATATGGATATCATTAAGCAGGTTATTTCTTACCGGCAAACGCGGAAAATCAAAATACCTGATGCGATTATTTTGGCGACAGCCAAAAAACTGGATGCCGAACTGGTTACAACAAATGATGCCGATTTCAAGGGCATCGATACCGGCGTATCGATTTTTGTTCCAACCCTGATCTCTTCCATTTAAAACAAAATTGCGCCTCCAAACCTGAAATTCACCGCCGCCGACCCATACGGCGTCAGCGCATTCAGCGCATTATCCGATAAGATAAATAACTGCACCGGTCCCGGCGTGGCTACCACACTCAGTCCGATGTTGGTGGCCGACTGGTTGTTTACGCTGTACATGCCACCCACCGTCAGCCACTTCAGAATAGACCATTGCGCATTGACGCCCACGGAGGTCAGCTTGCGGCGCGCACTGTTTTGGTGAAAAAGCACGGCGCCGAACGACCAGCGGTCGCTCAGTTTGTAGGTCCCGCCGACATACACGCGGGTGGGCAGTTCGGACGTAAACTCCGCCGGTGTTTTTTCAAACTGCAACACGTCGTTCAGCGAATCGAGTGCCGCGGTAAAGTCCAGGCTGTCTACCGTGCCGTTGATGATATCGGTGCCGGGGATGACGATGCCGTCGTAGTCGTAACTGCCCTTGCTTTTGAAGTAGTTGGCATTTTTCTTCCAGGAAATGCTGCCGCCCAGGTCGAGCACGCTGGCACTGAGGGAAATGCGCTCGCCGAGTTGGAGTTGCATGCCCAGGTCGAAAGCCCAGCCGGTGTTTTCCGAAAACCCGTTTTTTAGCTCGTTCAGCGCCAGTTCGAAGCCGAGCCCGGCCGTGTCGATGGCCGTGATAGTGCCCGAGGAGTGGAAGGCGTAGTCGGTTTGCAGGTTGAGTTGGTAGATGTCCGGGTCGGTGTACACGCTTACGAGGCGGTGGTCGTCGTCGGTTTGCACGGCGCCGATGCCCGAGAGGTATTTGGCGCGGGCGCCCAGGCTGAAATTTTCGCCGAAGCGGCGGCCGATGCCCAGGCTGAGTTCGTTCCAGTCGAAGGTGGTGGTAGCGAAGCCCACGTCGAGCGTCTGGCCGATGTAGGGCGCGTTGCCGTTCCAAAACAGCTCGGCGAGCGTTTTCGGGTAGTTCACCACGGCGCTGATGCGCACGGCATGGCTGGCCTGGATGAAAAACTTGCCGGGCAGGCGCAGGCCCAGCGAGAAGGTTTCGAAACGCTGGCCGTAGTGGCCTTCGTTTTCAGGCTCCAGCTTGTCGATGGCCTTGCCGAGATCGACGATCGTGCGGTTGCCTTCGCGGCGCAGCAGGTCGTTGAAGGTGATGCCGCCGGAGTGCGCGGCATCCAGCCCGAAAGAGGGCAGGCCGAGCGCGACGCGTTTTTCCTTCGGAAAAAAAGCGGGATTGGTAGCGGCGGTTTGCCAGAGGGAAGTTTGCTGGTGCAGCATCAGTTCCTGCTGCGCAAAGCCGTTGCCGGCCAAACCGGCAAAAAACAGCAGGGAAATATATCGGAGCATGGGTAGGGTTTTCATGTGTCAGAACCGCGTTTTGATTTTCAGGCCAAGTTTGATCGTTGCGTTTTGAGTAGCCAGGAGCTTGACCGGTACCAGGCCGCCGTCGGCGGTGGTGAAGAACGTTTGCACAAAAATTTTCTCCGCCTGGCGTACGCGGTCAAAACGCGCGACATCCATCGGGACAAAGGTTTCGGTGCGTTTGCTGCCTACGGCGTTGCCGTTGCCGTCGACGGGCGCCGCCTCCATGATAAACTGCGGATCGCCGATGAACAGCGAGTCGAGCGTTTGGTCGTTGGCATCCTGAAAATACATTTGGAGCGACGAGCCGATGGGGGTCTGGTTTTTCGTCACCACTTTGAATTCCACCGATTCGATGTCGGCGGTGTCCACGTCGGAATAACTGCCAAAATTCAGGTCGAGCACCTGCTCGGCGCCAAAATCCTGCACCGAACCCTCCAGCACCAGCTCCACACTCATGCGCAAGGCGAGCACGCTTTCGTTGGTCAGAAAACCGATGATGGACGTGTCTTTCGTGGCATTTGAAATACCGGCAAAATCGTAGATAAGCTGCGTGGGCTGGGCATTGAAAATGTCGGCGATGTTGGAATTCGTACCGTCCAGCACCACGTAGGTGTATTTCGTTTGTCCGACTTCACCCGCTGCCCAGGAGGGGTAGTTGAAGTCGATACTGTCGTTGTTGAACACCGTACTTTCCAGTTTGTACTCCTGCCCGTCGCGGCCGATAAAACTGAGGTATTTGACCACGCCGCGCGTGGGGAATCCCCAGGAGTTGGCCACCGTCATGGTCACCTTGGGGTCTTTCACCTGCACATTGCCTTTCAGGTTGGTCTGGTTGATGTCGATGTCGATGGTATCGAGCGTGAGCGGGTACTCCTCAAAGCCCCAGAAGCCTTCCACGTACGAAAGCGTGAAGTTGTTGATCAGCAGCGCACAACCCGGAAGCCCGGGTGATGGCTCCAGGAGCTTTACCCGGTTGCCATTGGGCAGATAAGCCTCGTATCGGAATTGCAGCGTGTTGCTGTCTGACAAAAAGGTATAGCCTGCCAAATCGAAGAGTGGCGAAAACGACGTTTGCGAAGGCGGAATATTGAACGGGTAAGTGAATGCCACGCCGTTTTTGGACATCTGCGGAATGGTGAAAAACCCGTTGATCGGCTCGGTAAAACCGTTGTAAACCACCACGTTCATATCGCCGGTGAGCACGTCGGCCCGGTGGATAAACACCGAATCCGGCACATCCAGGTCGAATTTGAAAAACGTATCGGGCACCGGGATGCCGCCGTCGGGGAATTTGAAAAATTCAAAAATATCCGTGGCCGGTTTTTCCGCCAGGTCGCCGCTGTAATACAGCGTCATGGTGTTGTCCGGGTTGACCACAATGGTGTCGCCGCTCAACGTGTCGTTCAATATTTTGAACATCAGGTCTTTCAGGTTGAGCGTCGTATTCATCAGGGGAAAAGCGTATTCCGCCGTGTGTCCGGCAATTTCCGCGTCGTCCAGGCTGATTTTTTGCAGGCGAAAGTCAGGCTGCCAAACACCAGTACGGGGAGTAGCAGGCGAAGCCAATGTTTTGATACCATCGGAATTACGTTGGGTTAGACATGAAAAAATGGGCGGAACTCCGGGATTATCATGTGCTTTTAAAAACTAAAACCTACCGAAGCCTGAATGACCACGTTCCGGTCCTTGTCGTCCCGGAAAAGCAAATTCCCGTTGTCCGTGGAACCCTTCGACAGGTCGGCAGCATTCTTGGTCAGATCCGCCAGGCCGTACTGAAGCCGGACGCCGATAAAGAGCGAACGGCTCATGAAATAGGACAAGCCTGCCACGAGACCGTAGTCGAGTGTGTTGTACAGGTTGCCTTTGTCTTCGGTGAAGTCGTAATAAGCGCCGAGCGTTTTGGGCAATTCGACGGTTTTTGCATCGACCTGTACGACCTCCGTTTGGCCTTCAATGCCGCGGCCGGGCTCGTCTTTGCGGTAGTTGTAGTCGAGGAAAAGTTCAACATCGGCAACCGGATTTTGCAGGACGGCGGTGCGGCCGTTGGTGTAGTTCAGCGAGCCGTCGCCGATGGATTGGACCAGCAAGCTGGCGTACATGCCAGCCGACAGTTCAAAATCTTTCCAACGCCCGTAGGCAACCAGCGGAATATCGAGGTAGGCATTGTTGATGTTGATGCGGTAGCGGGAGTTGCCGGTGGTCAGGGTGCTCACGCCGTCGAGGCGGAAGATGCGGTAGGAGGGGCCGTCGAAGGTATATTTTGCGCCTTTTTTCGAATACAAAAATTCGCTCCGGACGCCAAGGTAGTCGTTGAACGCGTAGCCAAGTGACAGGCCGATGTGGAAGCCTGTGATGGAGCTTCAGCTTTCGAGTTCCGAACCGCCGCTGTCCATTTCGGATGGGCCGCTCATGCTGGCAAAGTTGAGACCGGTTTTAAAGCCGTAACGCAGTTGGGCCTGCGCCGGTGTGGTAAGAAAAAACACGGCGATCAGTACGCCTGAAAAGTATGGGAAAAGCGTTTTCATGTTGAAAAAATTCGGCATTCGTGTCGTAATTTATGCAGGTTGAAATGGCTTTATGCACTCCCAAACGCAGGAAGGCTGGCAAAAGTACATTTTTCTGCAACAAGTGCCGGTGCAGGAGTGGTGTCCCGGCAAAAGGCGCTATTTTTGTGCAAATTTTGGGAAACCAACGTCTTAAACAGCGTATAATTCCCGCAGTTTCACCGCTTTTTAACATCAAATTAAACAGCCGTTATGAAAGATTGGCCGCTTTGGGAAGTGTTCATCCGATCGAAACAGGGCCTGAGCCACAAACACGTCGGTAGCCTGCACGCCGCCGATGCGCAAATGGCACTGGAAAATGCCCGCGACGTGTACTGCCGCCGCAACGAAGGCATCAGCATCTGGGTGGTCGAATCCAAACACATCCACGCCACCACCGAAGACCCGGATGCTTTTTTTGAACCGTCAAACGACAAAATCTACCGGCATCCCACGTTTTATAAATTGCCCGACGAGGTAAAACATATGTAGGTAATTACGATTTACGATTTTGGAATTACGATTGATTCACTTTCCACAATAAGGTATGTTTTCAATTTACTCAAATGTTGAAAGTTGGCAAGCATCTAACCTACCCCGGAAAGGTGAACCAATCGTAAATCGTAAATCGTAATTCCAAAATGAATCAGTTTTCCCATGCAAAAATTCAACTACCTCCTCCAACTCGGCGATAACGCCCTCATCCTGTCCCAACGCCTGGGTGAATGGTGCGGCCACGGCCCGGTGCTCGAACAGGATATTGCCATGACCAATATCGCCCTCGATCTCTTGGGCCAGGCCCGTATGTTGCTCACCTACGCCGGTGAAGTGGAAGGCCGTGGCCGTACGGAAGACAACCTCGCGTACTTCCGCGATGCCCACGAATACCGGAATGTATTGCTGGTCGAACAGCCCAACCAGGATTGGGCATACACCATCGCCCGGCAGTTTTTTTTCGATACCTGCAATTTTTACCTCTTCCAGGCGCTTACCGGCAGCAAGGATGCCCGCCTGGCGGCCATCGCTGAAAAAGCCCTCAAAGAAATCACCTACCACCTGCGCTACTCCAGCGAGTGGATGATCCGCCTGGGCGACGGCACCGAAATCAGCCACCGGAAAATGCAAAAAGCCGTCGACGACCTCTGGATGTACACCGGCGAGCTGACCACGCCCAACGATACCGAGCAGCAGGCTGCTGCCGAAGGCTACGGGGCCGATTTGACAGCCATTAAACCGCTGTGGACCGAAAAAGTAGCCGCTGTTTTAAAGGAAGCTACCCTGAAACAACCTCCTGCCGATGCCTGGATGCAACGCGGCGGAAAAGACGGGCGGCATACGGAACATCTGGGGTTCATTTTGGCCGAATTGCAGCATGTGCAGCGGAGTTATCCCGGGTTGGAGTGGTAACAACGCGAACCTCCGGTTCGCGGCGAACCAGAGGTTCGCGTTACATCACCCCAAACTCCAACAAAGACAACCACCGTTCCGAAGCATCCAGCTCCGCCTGCACCCCGTACGGAAAGGTCGCCTGGTGCGCCACGTGCCCAAACGGCAGCCCATACACCACCGGGATGCCCAGACCACCCAGCCGGTCTTGCAGGGTTTCCGGCAGGGTCAGCGAATACTCCGGGTTTTTTGCCCCGCAATCGGCAAATACCCCCAGGGCGATCCCGGTGGCCTCCCGCAGGTCGGTGGCTTGCAAAAGTTGGGTCAATAGCCGATCGATGCGGTAGGGCTGCTCACCCACATCTTCCAGAAACACAATTTTTCCTGAAAACGAAGGTTGCCACGGCGTGCCTGCCAGCGCCGCCAGGAGCGACAGGTTTCCCCCGGTCAGCGGGCCCGAGGCGCGACCTGCTTGTATGGTAAATGGCGTGAATTCCGGTCCGGGCAGCTCGGTGTCGGGGGCCGGCGCGTCGATGCGGTAGGGCGCCTGCGGCTCAATCAAGGCTGCGCGGAAGTGGGCCAGGGTATTTTCCGGGAAATCGGAAGCGGCGACCGGTCCGTGAAAGCTCACCAGTCCGGTTTGCTGCCCGATGGCAAGGTGCAGGGCAGTCACGTCGCTGTAGCCGATCAGGGGTTTGGGGTGTTGGCGGATGAGTTTATAGTTGATTTGGGGCAGCAAACGCGTGATGCCGTACCCGCCGCGGACACACCACACGGCATCAACTTCCGGGTCGGCGAACGCCCGGTGCAGGTCGTCCAGGCGGGCCTCGTCTGTGCCGGCGAGGTAGCCATGCCGCGCGCGCAGCGCAGCGCCTTCTTTCACCCGGTAGCCCAGGGCGGCCAGGTTGGCCAGCGCTTTCTGAATTTTTTCCTCCGACACCGGCGATGCCGGCGCGATGAGGGCAACCGTGGCGCCTTCCGGCAGGCGGGCAGGCTTGAGGCTGGGCGTTTCCGGCATGGGCGCGGCGCTTGATTTTTGTTGAAAAAAGGTGGTTGCGAGCAGGGCCAGGCCTGTTTTTTGAAAAAAATGGCGGCGTTGCATGGATAAATTAAGTTCGGTTGTCGGTTCGTGGAAAATGCAAACTTAATCGCTCGGGTCTGACTGCAGGAAAAAATTGATACGTAACCGGAAAAATTGTCGGCGTGACTTCTACTGTTTCACATAGAAAACGGATAATCTACCAGTACAGATGTCTCGCTGCGCTCGACATGACAAAATCTATTGCAAATGAATTTATTATCAGATTTCTCCCTTCGGTCGAAATTTAGTCGGGGAAATGCCTGATCGCGATCAAATTTCGACCGAAGGGAGAAATCTAATAAAATCTGGTTTTTAGGTATCGTCTGTCATGTCGAGCGCAGCGAGACATCTGAACGGATAACACATTATCAGTTATTTATGTGAAACCGTACAAGTCACGCCGACAATTGCCTCTTAAAATCATCCCGGCGCCAAACTTAACACAGAGTTAACCTTGATTTAAATATGCCTTCATACAGGCTTCGGACTTTTGCCCCCGAAAATCTGTATCAATTTCTATTTGTATGAAACGCAATTCCGACCTTGTACTCAGCATGTTAATGCTGCTCCTTCCGCTATTTGCCCTGGCACAAAAGGGCACGATTTCCGGTAAAATCATTGACGCCAAAACGGCCGAAGAGTTGATCGGCTGCACCGTCCGTCTGGACGATGGTGCTGGTGGCGCACTCACCGATTATGAAGGTAATTTCATGATCGCCAACGTTGTTCCGGGGACCCACAAAATCGTGGTATCGTACACCGGGTATTCCGAAAAACTGATTTCGGATATTATCGTTAAAAACGGCGAGGCAACCACGGTAAACATCGCCATGGAAGATGCCGCCGCCAGCCTCATTTCCGAGGTAGTGATCACGGCCACGGCGCGGCGTTCCAGTATGAGCGCCCTGACAATCCTGCAAAAAAACAGCCCCATCATTGCCGACGGGATCAGCGCCGAAGTGATCAAGCGCACGCCCGACCGCACCACCGGCGACGTCATCCGCCGGGTGAGCGGCGCCAGTATCCAGGACAATAAATTCGCCATTATCCGCGGCCTGAACGACCGCTACAACATCGCCCTGCTCAACGGCGCCCTGCTGAGCAGCACCGAGCCCGACCGCAAAGCGTTCTCCTTCGACCTGTTCCCTTCCTCGATGCTGGACAACCTGCTGGTCATGAAAACGGCCAGCGCCGACCTGCCGGGCGAGTTTGCCGGCGGCGCCATTATTTTGAATACCAAGGATATCCCGGAACAGAATTACCTGCAGGTAAACGCCGGCGCCGGATACAATACCGTCAGCACCTTCAAAGCCTACCAAAGCGCCCAGGGCGGCGGCACCGATTTTCTGGGGATCGACGACGGTTCCCGCGCCGTGCCGGCCGGATACCCGGGCGCTACGGAATTCCAGCAAGCCACCCGGGAAGACAAACTCGGCTATTCCCGCCAGTTTGCCAACGACTGGGCCATCATGGACAAAAGCAGCGCCGCCCCCAACAGCAGCCTGCAACTGGCTGCCGGTCTGGTATCGTCGCCCGATCGCAAAGTGCAGTTTGGCAGCACGCTGGCTTTTTCCTACAGCAACAACAACCGCCTGCAAACCGGCGAGCGCAACGACTTCGACATCGAGCGCCAACTGTTCAATTTCCAGGACAACCAGTTTAAAAACAATGTGTTGTGGGGAAGCCTGGCCAACCTGGCCATGAAAATTAACAACCGCCATAAAATAAACCTCCAGGGCACCTACTCGACCAATACCGACAATGTGATCAGCAGTCGCGAAGGCAGCGATTTTGAACAGGAGCGCTATGTGCGTGCCACGGCCATCGAATACACCGAAAACCATTTGCTGACCACCCGCCTTGCCGGTGAGCATTCTTTTGGCCTGAACAATATCAAACTCGAATGGGGCGGCGGCTACAACCGCACCACACGCGATGTGCCGTCATTGCGCCGGATGTTTTATTCCAAAAATTTTGATGCCGAGGCTGAAGATCCCTACCGCGCCTATGTCCCCTACGGTTCGGCAGACCCCTTCCGCAGCGGCCGTTTTTACTCCGACCTTTCGGAAAATGTGTACAACGGCAATGTCGACCTGACCATCCCGTTTGTGCTCGGCGCCGAAAAACACTCCGTAAAAGTCGGCGGCCTTTACCAGGGTAAAGCGCGTGATTTTAATGCCCGGGTGATGGGCTTCATTCGGGCACGCGTAGCCGGCTTCGACAATTCCCTGCTCCTGCTGCCGCAAGACCAGATTTTTGCGCCGGAAAATATCCGCGACAACGGTTTTGTCATCGATGAAATTACCAACCTCAGCGATGCCTACACCGCCAGTTCCGATTTGAGCGCAGCCTATATTTTGTTCGACAACACGGTGTTTGAAAAACTGCGGATCAACTGGGGTGTGCGCGTGGAGCGTTTTAACCAGCACCTCGAATCGAGCGACTACAGCGGTACGCCGCTGGAAGTGAACAACGACCTGACGACCTGGCTGCCGTCGGCAAACCTGACCTACCGCCTGAACGACAAGCACCAGTTGCGCCTGTCGGCCTCCAAAACGGTGAGCCGTCCCGAATTTCGTGAAGTAGCGCCGTTTGCCTTCTACGATTTTTACCTGAATGCGGGCGTCGTCGGTTCGCCGGAGCTCACCCCGGGGGAGATTTACAACGCCGACTTGCGTTACGAGATTTACCCGGGCCAGAACGAGTTGTTCAGCGTCAGCCTTTTTTATAAAAAATTCGACAACCCGATCGAGTTTACCTTCAGCAGCCAGGGCGCCGGTACGCGTACTTTTTCGTTCCAGAATATCCCCGGTGCAGAAAACTACGGTGTGGAGCTGGAATTGCGTAAAAACATGGGATTCCTGACGCCGGGACTGGAAGCGCTGACCTTCTTCACCAATGCTGCGTTCATTCGCTCCAAGCTGGATTTGTCCAACGTGTCCAGCTACGACAGCGACCGGGCGCTTCAGGGCCAGTCGCCCTACCTGGTGAACACCGGTTTGACCTACAACCACGTCGATTGGGGCCTGAGCACCACGCTGGTGTACAACATCATCGGCGATCGCGTTGCCCAGGTCGGCACCACCGACTACGCCGATATTTATGAGCGCCACCGCAATTTGCTCGATTTCCAGATCGCCAAACGCATTGGCGAGCGCGGCGAGGTGAAATTGACCTGGGGCGATATTTTGCGGCCCGACTTCATGTACTACCAGGACAATAACGCCAATCACAAGTTCGACGCCGATGTAGACAATGTGATGCAGCGCCTCAACTTTGGCAGCACCATTACCCTGGGTTTTGGGTATCGGTTCTAATTACTTCTCCAAATTGTCCCATTGACACAGGATACAGATTTTAGTAGTTATAAGGTTAGGAATTGACTACAATTATCCGGGCGACGTAAGTCACCCGGATTTTTTCTTTTTAGCGCAAAATCGAACGGCGACAACCGGGTTGATGTGCAATGGCCGCCCTGCGTTTGGAGCAACCCGAAGGCCCCCGGCTTAACATTCGCTTCATACAGACTTAAAGCAAACTTAACCCCAAGGATTCGAAGCCGGTAGGGCTTCTGGCGAACTTTGCCGAATACAAACGACCCTAATTCAGGGGTTGAAACCACGATAAAAAATTAAACCTTCCTATGCAAAAAGTACGTTTACTACTCGCTGCCTTGTGTTTGGCTTCGTTGCAGCTTTCCGCCCAGGTTGTTACCGTATCAGGCGATATTTCATCTGATCAGACCTGGACGAAGGGCAATACTTACCTCCTTTCCGGCTTTGTGTATGTGACCAATGGTGCAAAACTGACCATTGAAGCGGGCACAACCATCAAAGGGGATAAAGCTTCGAAAGGCTCATTGATCGTTACCCGTGGCAGCCAGCTCATCGCCAACGGGACGGCTACGGAGCCGATCGTTTTCACCAGCAATGAATCTTCTCCCACATATGGCGACTGGGGTGGCCTGATCATTTTGGGCTATGCGCCGACCAACCAAACGTATAACGGTACTGCCGGCCTGGGCCTTATTGAGGGCGGGATTGACCCCGTCAAAGGTCTGTACGGCGGCGGCGACCAGCCCGGTGGCGCAAAAACGGACGATAACTCCGGCGTGCTGCGTTTTGTTCGCGTTGAATATGCCGGGATCGCTTTCCAGCCGAACAACGAAATCAACGGCATCACCTTCGGTGGCGTAGGTTCCAAAACCGTGGTGGAATGCGTGCAGGTTTCGTACGCCAACGACGACTCGTTCGAGTGGTTTGGCGGCACCGTGAACTGCAAATACCTGATCGCTTATCGCGGCCTGGATGACGACTTCGACTGCGATTTCGGCTATGCCGGCAAGGTGCAATTTGCGCTTTCTGTCCGCGACCCGAATGTGGCCGATATCTCGGGCTCCAATGGTTTTGAGGTGGATAACAACGGTTCGGGCTCGGACCTGACGCCGAAAACGGCGCCCACATTCTCCAACGTTACCATTGTCGGACCTTCCGGCGCTAATACCTCGATCGATTACAAACGCGCCAACCACCTGCGTCGCAATTGTGAGATCGGTGTGTACAATTCCGTTTTTGTCGGTGCATACCCGGTTGGGTTGCTGATCGACGGCGCCAGCACAGTTGCCAATGCCCAATCGGGCAAATTTGTGGTCAAAAATTCCTTTTACCACGGGATGACCACACCGTTGAGCACCACCGAAGCCGGCTTCGATATCGCGGCTTATGCGACGGCTATGGGCATTTCTACCGGTCCAAATGCTGCCGATGCCGGTTTGGTTGATCCGTTCAACATCGACTTGCCGAACCCGCGGCCGAATACTAATTCGCCGGTATTGGGCTACGCAAAATTCGATGATGCCCGCATCCGGGACCCCTTCTTTATTCCGGTAAGCTATGCCGGTGCGTTCGGCCCTTCCGGCGACTGGACCTGCCCCTGGGCACGCTGGGAAAGTGCCGGCTGCATGCCGGCCAACGGCGTAGTGACCGTAGCCGGAGATATCACCACCAATACCACCTGGACCGCCGACAAAACGTACCTCCTGCAAGGTTTTGTTTACGTGACCAACGGCGCACAATTGACGATCGAACCCGGTACCATTATCAAAGGCGACAAAGCCAGCAAAGGCTCACTGATCGTTACCCGCGGCAGCAAAATCATTGCCGACGGTAAACTGGGCCTCCCGATCGTATTTACCAGCAATGAATCCGACCCTACCTATGGCGACTGGGGCGGCCTGATCATTTTGGGCTATGCGCCGACCAACCAAACCTACAACGGCACAGCCGGACTTGGCCTGATCGAAGGCGGCATTGACCCGGTGAAAGGCCTGTACGGCGGCGGCGACCAGCCCGGCGGCGCAATAGCTGGCGACAACTCCGGTATCCTGCGTTATGTTCGCGTTGAATATGCCGGTATTGCTTTCCAGCCCAACAACGAGATCAACGGGATCACCTTCGGTGGTGTCGGTAGCGGAACAACGGTAGACTACGTGCAGGTTTCGTATGCCAACGACGACTCTTTTGAGTGGTTTGGCGGTACGGTTAACTGCAAACACCTGATTGCTTACCGCGGCCTGGATGATGATTTTGACTGCGATTTCGGCTTTGCCGGAAATGTGCAATACGCCTTGTCGGTACGCGATCCGCAGGTTGCCGATATCTCGGGTTCCAATGGTTTTGAAGTAGACAACAACGGCTCCGGCTCCGACCTGACGCCCAAAACAGCGCCAACGTTCTCTAATGTGACCTTGCTTGGCCCTGTGTCCAACCCGGCAGTGGACTACAAACGCGCAGCCCACCTGCGTCGCAACTGCGAAATTGGAATTTTCAACTCCCTGCTCATGGGAAGCTATCCGGTAGGCTTGTTTATCGACGGCGCCACCACGGTTGCCAATGCACAATCCGGCAAACTGGAAGTGAAAAATACCTGGGTAGCAGGGCCGACATCATTGCTGACTACTACGGAAGCCGGCTTCGATGTTGCAGCCTGGTTTAACACCGCAGGGTGGGGGAATGGCTCCAATGCCGCTTCCGATGCTGTTGCGCTGCAGGATGCTTTTTACCTGGATATGCCCAATGCCCAACCGTCGTACACCTCTCCGGCACTTGGCGGAGCATCTTTTACATCCGCCCGTATCAACACACCCTTCTTTGATAAAGTAACGTATGTCGGCGCTTTCGACGGTTCAAATGACTGGACCTGTGGCTGGAGCCAGTTTGTAGAGAAAAATGTCGCTTGTCTTGTAGAAACAGATGAAGCAGACAAGTACGTCGGTGGTGTAAAATTGTACCCGACGGTCGCAACGGAACAAACTACACTGGAGTTTTCTTTGGCACAAAATGCAGATGTGGTGGTGGAAGTTTACGGCATGGATGGCCAATATTTCGGTCAGCAAATCAATGAAAAAGCCTTCGCCGGCCCGCAAATGCATACGCTGAACACCAATGATCTGCCGTCCGGATTTTATTTTGTCCGTATTCAGGCAGGTCCGGCTGTGAAGACGGCCAAGCTGATTGTCGTCCGGTAAATTGCCCGAATAAAATTACCAAGTGAAAACCGAAAGCGGTGGGCTGCTCTGCGCAGCCTGCCGCTTTTTTTTGGAGTCAACCCAACCGTAAAAAAGGGAATCCGAGCCCCGTTTTGTCTTTGCCGGGACAAGTGCCCGGTTTGCCGGATGGGGAATAAACCGGGGTTTCCCCAAATGGTGTTAATTTTCCCCACATGAAAATAGTCATCCTTGGCAACGGCATCGCCGGCATCACGGCAGCGCGGTTTATCCGCAAGCGCAGCGATCATGAAATTCTCGTCATTTCCGACGAATCCGACGAGTTTTTCAGCCGTACGGCACTGATGTACATTTACATGGGGCACCTGCGGGAGCGCGATACCCGTCCGTACGAGCCCTGGTTTTGGGATAAAAACCGCATTCAGCGCCTGCGCGCCCGCATTGCCCGCATTGATTTTGACAAAAAAACATTGCATGCAACCGACGGCAAAACCATCTTCTACGACAAACTGGTGCTTGCCCTGGGCTCCCGCCCCAACAAATTTGGCTGGCCGGGGCAGGACCTCAATGGGGTGCAGGGGTTGTATCATTTGCAGGATTTGGCAACGATGGAGCAATTTTTTCCCAGGCCTGAAGGCCTGGGCGAAGAAGGCCTGGGCGGAGAAGGCCTGAGCGAAGAAGGCCTGAGCGAAGAAGGCCTGAGCGAAGAACATGCCAGCGATCGAAAATATGAAAACAATTTCTCTGGGCAGGATTTCTCCGCCCAGGCCTTCAGGCCTGGGAAAGCCGTGATCGCGGGCGGCGGCTTAATCGGCGTGGAAATGGCCGAAATGTTTCATTCCCGGCAAATTCCAGTGACATTTTTAGTGCGCGAAAAAGATTTTTGGGGCAATGTATTGCCCCCGGAAGAGGCAGCCATGGTGAGTCGCCATTTGCGTGAGCATCATATTGACCTGCGCCTGCAAACCGAGCTGCGCGAAATTCTGGACGACGGACAGGGGTACTGCCGGGCCGTAGTTACCCAATCGGGCGAGACGATTCCCTGTAACTTCGTGGGCCTGACCGTCGGCGTGCGCCCCAATATTGATTTTTTAAAAAACAGCGCCCTGGAAACCAACCGAGGTATTTTGGTCAATGACCACCTGGAAACCAACCTCCCCGACGTGTACGCCGCAGGCGATTGTGCCGAACTCCGCCGGCCTCAACCGGGGCGCCGCGCCATCGAAGCCGTCTGGTACACCGGTCGTATGATGGGCGAAACGCTGGCACACAACCTGACCGGCAACCGAACGCCCTACAACCCCGGCGTCTGGTTTAACTCCGCCAAATTTTTCGATATCGAATACCAGGTATACGGCGACATCCGCGCCGAGCTGCCGCCGGAACAATCCACCGTGTATTGGGAACATCCGTCGGGTAAAAAAAGCATCCGCCTTAATTATGAAATCGCGACGGGGCGTATTCTCGGATTTAACCTCATGGGTGTGCGTTACCGGCAGGAAGTGTGCGAACGCTGGCTTCGGGCGGGAACTCCCGTCGAATCGGTGCTTCAACAACTGGGCCTGGCCAATTTCGACCCGGAGTTTTCCGTGCAATATGAAGCGTATCTCATGGAGCAATACAACCGGAAAAACGGTACAGCCTTTAGCTTGCAACAAAAGCGTGGACTGCCGGCGGTCTTAAAATTTCTAACGCCTATAGCGAGGCGGTGACTTCAAGTCGCCGCCTCGCTATACGCAGTG
Organism: Lewinellaceae bacterium; assembly: GCA_016716135.1. GTDB lineage: Bacteria > Bacteroidota > Bacteroidia > Chitinophagales > Saprospiraceae > M3007. Next base: position 33,008 of record JADJWX010000013.1, read on the forward strand.
AGGCGGTGACTTGAAGTCACCGCCTCACTACACGCAGTGAAGCGGTGGCTTGAAGTCACCGCCTCGCTATACGCAGTGAAGCGGTGACTCGAAGTCACCGCCTCACTATCTAACGCAGTGAAGCGGTGGCTTGAAGTCACCGCCTCGCTATACGCAGTGAAGCGGTGACTTGAAGTCACCGCCTCACTATCTAACGCAGTGAAGCGGTGACTTGAAGTCACCGCCTCACTATCTAACGCAGTGAAGCGGTGACTCGAAGTCACCGCCTCACTAAACCAAATATTTATGACAAATACCAACCTCGCCCCCAGCCCCCCGATCCTCACCTCCTGGAAACAAAAACTCGCGCTGGCGCTGGCCGGCGCCGGTGTGCTGCTCTTGCTGCTGGTTTGGCTTTCCCGCGATGCCTTCGCGCCGTTGCCGGTTTTGCTGCTTTCCCTTAGCCTGATGGCGGCAGGTGTGCTGCTGTTTGTCCGCGTGGAGTACCTGCGCCGGCCCGAAGGCATCCAAAACAACGGCGTATGGTTCCGGAGTTTGAGCGCCCGCGGCGTATGGGCCTGGCTGGCTGCCATTGTGCTTACCGGATTTTACACGGCGCTGTATTTCGGGCCGGCGGCCTGGTTTGAAGGGCTGTCGGATTTATTTAGTCCACTCAGCCGCCTGTTAAAAGGCAAGCCGGCCGACAAGTGGTTTGTTTACGGCAGTTTGTACACGTTTTCCGTATTGGTGATGGGCTTGAAATTCGGGTTCAAGTACCGGCACAGCCGTTACCAGGTGATTCGCACCATATCGGTGAGCTTTTTCCAACTGGGTTTTGCTTTTCTGATCCCGGCATTTATGCAGGCGATGAACCAGCCGGAGTATTATTTTACCTACTTCTGGCCTTTGAAGGATTGGTACGGGACGCCCTCGGCGGCTAACTATTTTGGCGGGTATGCCATTGGGCCTTACTTGTTGGTGTTTGGGGCGCTGATGACGTTCGTGGCAACGCCCCTGCTGACCTGGTTTTTTGGGAAACGCTGGTACTGTTCCTGGGTGTGCGGCTGCGGCGGACTCGCCGAAACGGCCGGCGATCCGTTCCGGCATTTGTCGGACAAAAGCCTGCGAGCCTGGAAAATCGAGCGCTGGATGATCCACGGGGTGCTGGTCGCGGTTGTTTTGGTGACCGGACTGCTTTGGCTGAACTCCTATCAGAAAGGCGCCGTATTGGGCAGCTGGTCGCAGACATTCTACACCTGGTACGGCTACATCATCGGCATGGCGTTTAGCGGTGTGGTCGGTGTGGGGTTTTATCCACTGATGGGCAGCAGGGTTTGGTGTCGGTTTGGTTGTCCGCAAGCGGCAATTCTCGGCATTTTTCAACGGAAAAAATCCAAATTTCGCATCACGGCAAACGGCGGGCAGTGCATCAGCTGCGGCAATTGTTCGACCTATTGCGAAATGGGCATTGATGTGCGCCACTATGCGCAGCGGGGCCAGGACGTGGTGCGGGCCTCCTGTGTGGGTTGCGGTATTTGTGCGGCGGTATGTCCGCGCGGGGTGCTGCGCCTCGAAGGGGCAGGCGATGATGTGGATAACCGTGCAGCGGCGTTGCGGACGGAGCAGGTGAAAATCTGACCTGACAGGTTTTAGGCCCGAATGACCACCATCACCCCGTACACTAACCGGAATACTTGTACGTCAGGGTATAAAATCATCAATTTTGAATGCAATTCAGGGATTTATTTTCCCCTGTATGTTTTAACAAAAATTGAGGAAGTCATGAAAAATATCCTGAAAGTTATGTTCTCGATTGCCGTGTTTCTTTTCAGCGCCGGTTTGTTTGCGCAAGAACCCGAGGCAATAACCGGTACCAATACCCAACAATACGACGATATCCAACTCGTAGCCGTTTATCCTAATCCGGCCACTGAGCGCCTGCTGATCGAATTTACCGCCGACGAATGGGGCGAAGATTTGCTGTTGCGTGTAAAAAACAGTGCCGGCAAAACCATTCTTAAGCGCAACCTGGTTACGGCTTTCGGGGGAAATATGGTAATCCTTCAGGTTGGTCAACTTCCCCTGGGTGAGTATGTCGTGCAACTGGATGAGGGCCGGAAAGCACGTTCGGTGCGGTGGCAAAAAATGTAACTACCCGGAAGAAACTTTTTTTAAAGCCCATTGGAAATTCCAGTCGCGAATGCCTACCTTTGCGGGCTCTTTTTGTAAAGGGCTAAAATTTTACTTGAAATACAATGGAAATCATTGCTTTAAAAGCGGAGCCGAAAGCAAATTCCGGCAAACAAGCCGCAAAAAAAGTACGCCATGCCGGCATGACCCCGGCCATTATGTATAAAAGCGGCGGCGGCGAGCCGGTGCAATTCAGCGTCGATCCTGCTGAGTTCCGTCATTTGGTATATACTCCGGAGTTTAAACTGGCGGAGATTGAACTGAACGGCGTGAAACACAAGTGTATTCTGAAAGATATCCAGTTTCACCCGGTAACAGAAAAGGTCCTGCACCTCGATTTTCTGGAACTTGCCGACGGCGTGAAATTCAAAGCGGCTGTGCCCTTGCGTTTTAAAGGCAGTGCACCCGGTGTAAAAGCCGGTGGTAAATTCCTGACCACGCTGCGCAAAATCAACATCCTGACCACGCCGGATAAAGTTGTGGACAAGGTATTTGCCGATATTTCCGGTATGGGCCTGGGCGATGTGATCCGGGTACGCGATATCGAAACGCAGGAAGGTGTGGAAATCACCAACAATGCCGCCGTGCCGATTGCCTCCATCGAGATCCCGCGTGCGTTGAAAACCGCATAATTTTCATACCCGGTTCATTGTTGAATTTGGGAAAAATCCCGAGTTTTTCAGTCTGAAAAATTCGGGATTTTTTATTTCCAGCCCGGCGATTCCCGAATTTTGTGTTTTCCTTTACTTGAATTTGAAAACCAATCTTCCCAAATATGCACCGAGTCGCCTTGTTTGAACTGTTTGCTGAAAACCCGAACCGCACCGCAGTGCTGATTTTGGGAATAATCAGCCTGTTGCAGCCGCCTGTGCAGGCGCAAACGTTCTGGACAGAACATTTTAACGACGAAAACCTGGCCACTACATACTGGGTGCATGGCGGCACAAACAACGGTCCGGCAACCTGGACCTGGACGCCCGATCCCACCGCCGGCTACCAGGAACCCGATCTGGAGCCATTCGCCGCTACCACCGCTGCCGACGGGTATTTTTATTTCAACTCCGATTACAATGGCCTGGCGCCCCACGATGCCTGGCTGACCGGCTTGGGGAACCCGGTCGGCTGCAACGGCAAAACAAACGTTCACCTGCGCTTTTTTACGCAATATGTCTATTTCAACCCCGACAGCAGCCGCGCCCAGGTGGGAGTGAGCACCAACGGCACGGACTTTACCTACCGGGACTTGTTCGACGGCTGGCCGGCCAATTTGCCCTACCACAGCTGGGTGGATATCGATCTCGACGAAGCCGATGACCAGGCCATGGTTTGGCTGCGCTTCCGCTGGATCGGCAGGTACGAATACCACTGGAAAATTGACGACCTGAGTCTCTTCACCCCGGATGTTTCCAATGTCGACTCCTGCAATACGGCGGTGGATATCAGCCCATATTTCGGAAAGGCCCCGGGTATCCCGCAAACCACCGGCCTGTTCGACAACAGCACGGCCACCGTTTCAGCCTCCGACCCGGCAGTCAGCTGTTGGAATGAAACGGCCGGCGGCGGCCCCGACATCCTGAATACCACGATGTGGTACACGTTTACCGGCGACGGCGGCAACTACAGCGTTCAAACCGTGCCCTGCAACGCCACCAACTACATCGGCAGCAGCCAGGGCAGCACCGGCGATACACAAATGCTGATCTTTTCGGGCGAAAATTGCACCGACCTGACCCCGGTGGTGTGCAACGACGACCTGTTCGCCGACGGCCTGCCCGATTGGCGCGCCGGCCTCACCCTGGAAACCGAACCCGGCCAACGCTACTTCATGCTGATCGATGCGGCGGAAATGCAAGGCATCGTGGCAACCGGTGAATTTTGCATCGAAATTACCCAACTGCCCGCCGTGCCCTGCGCCCAGGGGCAGGCCGGAGATTTCAGCCTGGAGCCGGATGCATTCCTGTGCCAGGGTGAAAACCTGGCCGAGGTGCTGACGGTCGATACTGCCGGTTTTACGTTGCCCACCGTTGGCGACGTGGCTGGTGTGGCCTGGTGTTTTAGTGCGGAACCAATTCCGGCAAACACCTGGCCGGGCGACGTGCCGGGTGTGGTAAGCACGCCATTTTCACCCGACGTCGCAGCGCCTTTTCTCCTGAATAACGGTACTACGGTCAGTTACGGGCAATATTACCTGACCCCGGTAGTGCTTGGCAACGGTAAGTTGATCATTCCGGGCATGCTGCCCTATGTGTACAATATCGACCCAACGGGAAGCTGTTTTTTTGTCGGGCAATCACGCCCAATTGTGTTGCTTCCCGAACTCAATCCACTTGCGGCTACTGCCGAAATTGAACACGAAATGATCCCGCCCGGCCAAAACGGTTCGGTGCAACTCAGTGTTTCCGGCGGCTCGTCGGACTACTTCGGCGATCCGATTTTTACGGGTTATGTCTGGAGCAATTCGGAAACAACTATGATCGTGCACGACCTGGCTGCCGGTGCCTATACCGTGACCATCTATGATGTATCAGGTTGTGTGGACTCCCTGACGCTAACCGTCACGGTGGATGCGGTCACCGGCCTGGCCGATCCGATTTTCGTCCGCAAACTGGAGCTCCACCCGAACCCCACGGCGGGCCGGTTGCTGCTCGAACTTGAGCTGGATCGGCCGTTGGAGTTGGGGCTCGAATTGCTGACCTTGCATGGCCGGATCATACAAACGGAAGATGTCGGCCCGGTAAGCACGCTGAACCACACGTTTGACCTGAGCCAATTGCCTGCGGGCAGTTATCTGCTACGGCTGAAGGCAGGTGGTGAAATTGCCTTGCGGCAAATTGTGCTACAGCGCTGAAGGCTGCTTTTTTTAGAAAAAACTATCTGCTCAACCATGTTTGAACTTACCCAATCGCCTTTCGGAAAATACCGCCTGTATACCCTGCACCATCCCGAAACCGGCGATGGGTTCAGCATCGTGCCGGGGCTGGGCGCTACGGTGCTGGAATTGCATTTTCGTGGCACTAATGTCCTCGACGGGTACCAGTCGCCCGAAGAACTCGAAGCCGGCAAGTGGGGCAAAAGCGCCCTGCTTTTTCCCTTTCCCAACCGCCTGAAAGACGGGGCGTACCGCTGGCTCGGTGAAAACCATTTTTTCCCGATCAACCACGCCGCCTCGAACAATGCCATCCACGGTTTTGTCCGCTACGAAGCGTTCGAAGTGGTCCGGATCGAGCTGACCAACGAAACGGCCGAATTGACCTGCCGGTACGATTACCGGGGGCAGCACGCGAGTTATCCCTTTCCGTTTAGTCTGGAGGTTACGTTCAATATGAGCTACCGGAGCGCTTTTCATGTATCCTTTTTTCTGAAAAACCGGCACAAAGAAGCGATTCCCGTCGGCCTGGGCTGGCACCCCTATTTTCGCCTGGCCGGCACCGCGGGGGAGCACCAGATGCAGTTGCCAACCTGCCAACTGGTGGAGATCGACGAGCGGATGATCCCTACCGGCGGCCTGCGCACCTTCCCTGATTTTTCCAAAGAAAAACGGCTCGGCGATACCGCGCTGGACAATTGTTTCAAAGTTGCCGACGAGCACACGCTGTACCACCTGCACCTGCGCGCCGGCACCCGGCTACTCACGCTGGCCGCCAGCCGCGCGCTCTTCCCCTTTTTCCAGGTGTTCACGCCGCCCGACCGCCAAAGCATCGCCCTGGAACCCATGACCTGCAACGTGAACGCCTTCCAAACCGGCGACGGCCTCGTGACCGTGCCGGCGGGCGGCGACTGGACGGCGGCGTTCGGGCTGGAGTACCGGGAGTAGGCGGCCCCCTCCGGATCACTTACCGGAATTGCGAACCACCCGGCTCAATCCTTCCGCCCGGGCTTTCGATTGTGCAGCCATCGACCGGTTGCCGCCATAGCCGTACAAATCGCTTTGCAGCTGATAATGGTAGGCAAACAAGTTCGCCAGTTCAATCTGGACCGGTGAATTTAGCCGCTGCCCGGGTTTTAGCTGGTTTAGAAATCGGGGCTCCCGGCGCAAAAAATCTGCATGGAGTGCCTGTGCCTGGCTCCATTGCCGGGCTTCTGCCAACGTTGCCACCCGGTCGTTATACACCAATTCATAAAAAACGGAATAATCCGTCGGGTCCAGCATGCTGCTTTCCGGCCGGTAATTTTTCCCGCTAAAAAAATAAAAACACAAGGCCGCAACCGCTGTTTTGATCAACCAAACACGCGGCCTGCCCGGCTCCATGCGCAGGCATTCGACCAGTGCATAGGCGGCAAAGGGTAAAAACAAGACCAGCAGTGGCGTTCGAAACCGGCCAAGCACGTAAAAACCCAGCAGGACAGCCACTTGCAGGAAAACGGCCAGGTACAATGCCGGTATTTTTTTTCGTTGAAATGCGGCAAAAAACAATCCTGCCACAGCGCACCAAATGATCCAGTGGGCATTCAAAAAAGCTACCTGCAACGCCGGAACCATCGATTTATAAAAATAAAAATTCTCGTTGTTCGGCCATTCCGTGCCGTTCAGCGCCCGTCCCAGCTTGTTGCCCAATAAGGCCAGGTAACTGCCGGCCGATGGATGCGTCTGCAAAGCCGCCATGGCCGCCGGGACAAAGCTGCCGCCGTGCTGTTCCATAATTTCGGCACATCTGGAAGCTTCGGGCTGCCAGCCTGAAACGGTCTTCGTCGCGTATACATTTGCCACAACAAAAGTGACCGGGCCAACGCTGGAAACACTGAAAAGCGGCGCACCGACGGCCTTGTTTCGAAAAATTAACGGCGAAAGAACCAGTGCAAACCCAAGTAGCAGGCAAGCGGTGTTCCGGAGCACAGGCCCTGAAAAATTGCGAACCCGGTTAACATACAGCGCCAATGCGCCGGGCAGCAGCAACAAATAAACTGCTTGCAGCAGCACCGCCAGGCCAAGCGTCAATCCGTGCAGCAAAAATGCTTTTCCGGTCTGCCGCGACAAGGCGCGGTCCAAGGTCCAAATGGCTGCCAGCGCAAAAAACACACTCCAACTGCTGCGCAACAGCAGGATTTCCTGGAAAAGGACCGGCCCGCAAAACAGGTACAACAAGCCGGTCAGGCCGGCCACCGTTTCACCAAAATGCCGCCGGGCGATATCCCACAGCAGTATGCCGCTGCAAATGCCCAGCAAACTTTGCAGGAACAGCATCCAATACACCCCTTCGCCGATGAGCCGGTACAAAATTGCCAGCAGATAGGCGTAGAGTGGTTCCTGGTGATACCGGTTCCCGCCGTACCAGTTGTTCCACAAAATTTTTCCGGGTTCTGAACCCCGGCCCTGGTTCGGATCGGCAAACCGGATTGCCGATAATTTTTCGGGGTGTTGTTTGAAAAAATAGTCGGCGAATTCGCGGTGCCAACCGTGGTACGGGTGTAGCGGTTGCCGGTTGAGCCAGTCGCCGGCGGCCAGGGTGCGCGCCCATTCGTCAAAAAATGCGCTGTCGGATTCTTTCCATTCGTACATCCGGTAGAGCGGGCCGTTTGCCGCTTCGTTGAACATAAACACGCGGACCAGCAGCCAGCCCAGGATGAGCCCACCCAAAACGGCTTTTCGACGCCCGACCAGCCATGTCTCCAGCCGTTCCGGAAACTGCTTGCCGGGAGGCTGTTTGACCGGTTGTGGTTTGGCTTTTTTTCGCTTGTTTTTCATGTTTATTGTGCGTGCAGACAAAGCACAGCCGGGGCATCCTGCGTACAATTCAGAATGCCGGGTTGTGCCAGGTTTTTAAAAAAATCCTTAGTTCACGATTAGCTTACCGGTCGATACGAGTTGGTCCTCCACCCGCACCTGAAAAAAATACAGCCCGGCGGGCAAGTCCTGGCAATCCAGGTCAGCCTGGTTGCCGGTAGCCCTGGTGGTTTTCAGCATGCGCCCGGCCATGTCAACCAGGTTGACCTGCCAATTGGCCGTACCGCAAGCGCCGCACTGGAACTGGACATAGCGGCTTGCCGGGTTGGGGAAAACCTCCAGTTTCAGTTGCTGTGCTACCGGGTTTGTGCTCAACACCGATGCGAGAAATGCCTCTTCGATGGTATGAAAAACCGTGTTTGTGCTGATCGGCGGGAGGGTATCAAAATAAATTTCAGCATTGCCGGAAATGACCGAGCCCGATGGGATATCCGGCAAAGGCCAGGCGCGGTAGCTCACAAATCCGCGGGAATTGGCCGGGTTGACCGTGCTGTCCGGCAAATTGATCGCTTCGTAAACAAAGCGCAGGAGACCGTTCTGATTCTGGGAAAATGTGTACGGATGCGATGAAGCGCCCGGGATGACCGAGCCCGGATCGAGCCCGGCCGGCAAGGCAATCCTGATTTCCAGGGTATGCGCCGTATCCGTTCCGGTATTTTGAAACTGGACCAGGTATTCCAGTTCGTTGCCGCGTTCGATCAGGTGTGCGCTGCCGTATCCAATCGGAAATGCCGTGACGTCGTTTGCCGAATTCGTCAATTGCGCTGCCTGGCACTCCCTGGATCGGTTGAATTGCCCGGCGGAAAAGGGGTATTGCAGGAAAATCCCGGTTGACGGATTGGTCCCGCAACCCTCGATCGTGGCATTGGTAAACCAGCCGCCGGGATAACCGGGTTGCTGCCGGGCGCGCAGGTGCCAGGTGGCGCCGTTGGCTTCCACGCTGAATTTTACAGAATCGCCGGCGCCCAGTTGGTACACATCCTGGCGGTACATGATCAGGTCTTCGGCAATGATGTAGTCGAGCGCGGGCGCAGTGGGTATGAGCGATTGGTTGGTGAGGGTAAAATGCACGCTATCGCCCGAGCAGATCGCCTGGGCCAGCACCCGGGCGCCGTTCCAGGACGTGTCGGGCAAACAAACCGTATCCGGGAAAATACGGGCCTCCGAACAAACCACCTCCCCGGCCGCCACCGCGCAATCCAGTAGGCAGGAAATCGTAAACGCGCTGCAATCGAAGGATTGGATCGTGCCGAGTTCAAAACGCCAGCGGTTATCGGGCAAAGGCGTTGCAGGAATGGAACTCGATTGGAAAGTAAGCCGGGGATCAAGCTGGACCTCGGTGTAAACGTCCTCTGCTTCCGACAGGCCGTAATTACAACTGCGCACCGAGTACGGCTGGATGAGGCAGGGTTGGGGTGTGGGCCCGGAAATATCAACGCGCAATTGCGGACAATCCACAGCCTGCACCGGGAAATACGCGGTTAAGTCAATATCCTGATCGCCCGGAACGGAAAATTCATACAGAAGCGTACAACTTCCGCCGGGGTGGTTCAGGCCTTGCGCATAAACCCGCGCGAGTGTGTCTCCCGGCGGAACGTAGATCTGTATCACCGCGAAAGGGGACACAACAGTACCGCCGGCGCCGGAAGGAACCAATTCAAGAATAATGGATGTATTCGGCATCCAGGGCTCTCCCACATCGTAAGCGCAATTTTCGAGCGTATCGAGAAATACCCTCCCGGTAACAGAACACTTAATGGATTGAGCAGTTAGCCCGACGATCGCTCCAAAAACCAGGAATATTCCCACTATGGCACAAGAAATTCGTAGCCGTGTTCTTTTCATGATGCTCAATTCGGTTTGGTACGTTCGAATAGGTGGATTAGGCAACTGCATTTTCCGGCCGCCATGCTGCAAAAGTGTGGGGAAGGACCAGCCTGCACAAGTATATTTTTTGTACAAACTTGATCACTAATTTGACGGACAATGCCCTAAATGCCTGGTTACCAGTTTTAATAAACCAGGCAGAAAATTTGCACTCACGACTGTACCTTTTCACCGGTTTCTTAAAAGTCCGCATCCTTGCACATGGAAAATTCCCGACTTGCCCAATTGCTGCAACGCCTGAGCCCGGTGGAACGCCGCAAATTCGAGCGCTTTTTACAATCGCCGTATTTCAATACACGCAGCGACGTTTTGCAGCTGTTCAATGCCATCCGGGCAAGCCTGGAAAGCAACGCAGCTTTACCCGAACGCGATGCCGTTTTTCAGGCAGCATTTCCGGAACAATCATTTTCAGCCGGCGAACAGCACTTGCTGATGACCTACCTGGCACGCTTGTTCGAGCAGTTCATCCGGATTGAGCAGATCAAATTCAGCCCGGAGTTGGAGGACTGGCTGGGGGTAAAAGCCATGCAGCGGCTAGGTCTGGAAAACGAAAGCGCCCGGGCGATAAAAAAAGCGATTCAACGCCTGGAGTCCGGTCAGCTGCGCAGTGTGGGTTACCACGAACAAGCTTACCGCCTCCTGTACGAGCATGTGCGTCAGCGCCGCAGCCAACCGGAAAAAAGCGCCAGCCACCTCCAGCAACTTTCACAGCGGCTGAATACCACGCTGGCCGTAATGTGCCTGCGACAGGCCAGTTTTGTACTGAGTGAAAAAGCGGTGTACAACATGGAGCCGGATACCTGGTTTTTGCCGGAGGTGTTTCGCTGGGTGGAAACGGATGACCATGTTTCCATGCCCGCAGTAGGCGCCTATTATTTTGCCTGTAAAATGCTGCTGACCGGGGCGGAAAACTGGTTTAAGGCACTGAAAACGAACCTTTCGGAACATAGCGCCGCCTTTCCCCCCGAAGAGTTGTACGACCTGCACATGATGTCGATCAACTATTGCGTGCGCAAACTGAATGCCGGCGACGAGCACTATTTTCAGGAAATCCATGAGCTCTACAAAGTTGGCCTGGAAACCAAAACCCTGCTGCACAACGGCGCTTTATCGCCGCTGAGCTATTATAACATTGTGATTTCCGGTTTGAAAGTCAACGCCCTGGACTGGGTCGCCTGGTTTATTCCGCAGTACAAAAACAGCCTCGAACGCCGTTTTCGCGACAGTGCCTACAGTTTCAACATGGCGCGCCTGCACTATGCCCGGCGCGAATACGGCGAGGCGCTCGTGCTGCTGCAAAAAGCCAATTACCGGGACCTGCTCACCAACCTGGCGGCAAAAACCCAGATGCTCAAAATTTATTTCGAACAAGGCGAACTGGAAGTGCTGCGCAGCCACCTGGATGCCATGAGCCATTTTCTGCGCCGCAAACGGGTGATCGGCTACCACCGCGAAAATTACCTGAACATCATCCGGGCCGCCAAACGCCTGCTCGCCCTGCCGCCCCAAAAAAGCCCCGAACGCGAACAACTCCGGCAGTTTATCCTTTCCACCGACCCGCTTACCGAGCGGAAATGGTTTTTGGAGGTGTTGGAGCGGTAACTGTCGCCGAAGCAAAAAGCGGCTCTTGGTGCGCGTGTAATAAATTTCCCGAAAGGGACAACCGCCGATTCATTGGCAGCATCTATTGTGTATGCGCTACAGGCTACTTTTGATTCCGCTACTTTTCTTTTCATTTGAAAGCATTGCACAAAACAGACACGATGATGTCTGGATCATGGGCACGCTGCCCAATGATCCGGTGAACTATTCCGGCGGCACTTTGCTGGATTTTAAAGCGCAACCGCTTAAACCTGCTTTTTCAAATTGACTGCTCCAACACTTGGCCCCTTTCAGCCTGTCTCAAATTCGGACGGCGAATTGCTGTTTTATACAAACGGCTGTGAAGTCCTGAATCGGAACCATGCCGTCATGCTAAATGGCCATGATCTTAATCCTGGTGAAATACATACCAGATATTGCGACCAGCTTGAATGGGGCTATCCATCTAATCAAGGCAACTTGATTTTTCCCGGTTTCAACAATGATGATGTCAGCTATTTTTTATTCCACTTAAGAATAAATGAGCACACATTATATGCGGATACGCTATACTATACCCAGATTGATATGGCAGCCGACAATGGATCAGGTGCCGTAGTTAAAAAAAATGCTTTTGTTTTTAGGGATACACTGCAAATGCTATTGACTGCTGTCAAACATGCAAATGGCCGGGATTGGTGGTTGGTAGTTCCCCGGGCAATAGAACCTTATGGTATTCATACATTTTTATTTTCTCCAACCGGAGTAAAGCATATTTCCTTTCAGCCTGTTCCGCAACTTTATGACAAGACGAATGGGCAGGCGTGTTTCTCACCAGACGGACGTAAATATTGCATTAATCAAGGCCTGTTTATTTACACATTTGATTTTGACCGCTGTACCGGCGTATTTTCAAATGACCAACGTTGGCGCTCACCAATAGACAATTCCGTGCCATTCACTGCGGGAGGGGTAGCGGTTTCACCTAACTCGGAAATCCTTTACATCGGGGCCGGTGCAACCCTCTATCAGTATGATATGAACGCTGCGAATATTGAAGTGACGGGTATTCCGATTGCAGAAAAAAGCAACCAGGGGGAAACCTTTGTTCAAATGGCACTTGCACCAAATGATAAAATCTATTGTATGGATTTCGGCTATTCAAACAAACTCCACGTGATCCAGAATCCTAATATTCGCGGAGTTCAATGCCAGGCTGAGGTGTACGGTTTTGAAATTCCAACCCGGCAAAGGATTTATTTACCCCATTTCCCCAATTACAGGTTGTATGATGAGGTGGGTAGTGCCTGCGATACAATTTGTGCAAACAATCCAAATTTAGGCAATCCCTATTCTAAATCGAAAATTGAAATTTTTCCTAACCCGGTAAAGCATGTCCTGAAGTTTAAACTGCCATTTTGCCCATGCGGCGAATGGCAAATCTATAACGTAGAAGGGAGGCCAATACACTCCTTGCTTGCCAATTCCCAGGATGGGGAAACTTATGAAATAGATGTTTCCTCCTGGTCATCCGGTGTCTATTTTATTCGCGGTAAAAATGCATCAAATCGTTATTTCATCGAACGATTTGCAGTGATCAATTGAGCAGTGCTGTTCAAGCGCCTTGTTGTTCCCTCTGTGTCTTTTATTTGTATAAAACGTTACTCAGGGAGCCCCAATTAAAATGACCCCAATGATCCCTCCCCTTCATTTTTTCCCAAACAACAAAAAATCATGCCCCTGGAAATTGCACAAATACAAGTCGGGCTGCCCATCGCCGTTGAAATCAGCCACTTCGATGTCGAGCCCGTCGCCGCGGCAGCTGGCCGGAAAAACGGCTTCCGTTGGCGGACTGAATGTACCCTTCCCATCATTGAAACAGGCAGTGTAACTGGCGCCGAAGCTGTTGGCGGTGAGCAGGTCGGGGTGGCCGTCGCCGTTCAAATCCAGGAATTTGGCGTCGAGGGTATGCGTGGCTTCCACCGGTAAGCGGGTAGCGGTTTCATCCCGGAACACGCCTTTGCCATCGTTGATGAACAGGCGGTTTTGCGGGTCTTTGTTTTGGCGGAAATTGACATTGGCCAGGAAGAGGTCCAAATCGCCGTCGACATCTACATCCGCCAGGCGGGCTTCGCGGGTTTCCCACTTTCCGGCTTCCAGGGGCAGGCGTACGGCGGTTTCATCGCTGAAGATCCCCTGGCCGTTGTTGATCAGGATTTCGCAGTCGTCCTCATTTGCCACGATCAGATCGGAATCGCCGTCACCGTCGATGTCGCCGAGTTCGAGGTCCTGGGTGGCTTTGGTGCTGGCGGGCAGGCGCGCGGCGGTGGCGTCGGTCCAGTTGCCCTTGCCGTCGTTGAGCAGGCAAACATTCTGGCCGCCGCGGTTTTGCCGGTCGGGGGCGTTTCCGATGAGCAGGTCCGGGTGGCCATCACCGTTCAGGTCGATTGCAGCCACGGCATTCGAGGTGCCGCGCGCGGGCAGTTTGTAGGAAATATCCCGGAACACGCCCTTGCCGTCGTTTTCAAAATATTCGTTCAACTGATCGTCTTCGCTCACAAAAATCAGGTCGGGGTCGCCATCGCCGTCGAAATCGGTGAGCGCGATGTCTTCGCTGTCGTGTTTCCGGAACGGCAACCGCCCCTGGGTGCCGTCGGTGAAGCGGCCTTGCCCGTCGTTGAGGAGCAGGATGTTGAAATTGTGCTCGTTGGCGACCACGATATCCAGGTCGCCGTCGGCATCCACATCCGCCACAGCGGCATCCATGCTGCGGCCCAGCAGGGCCATGACGGGCAGGTTTTTTTCCGACAGATCTTCAAAAAAAGCCGTTTCGTGGCGGTTTTCCCGGCGGAAGCGTTCGAAGGGTTGGTCGGTATTCCAGGCGGGAAAATGATTGGATTGCGTCAGCATTTTCCCCGCTTCAAAAATCAGCTCCGCGTCTTGCCAGATGCCGTTGCAGTCGAAATCCGCCGTATACGCGTCGGTGGGCTGATGGTATTTTCCCATGTACTCCATGAGTTGGCGCATCCAGGTGGCGCTGTCGGCAACTCCGATGGCGCCGACGGCAAATTCCGCGGGTATGCCCGCCTCGGCGAGCGGGAAGTGGTCGGAGCGGAAAAAGATGTTGTTTTTGATGTTGTCTTCGGTATTGGGAATAAGCATTCGGCCCTGCTTGCGGGCGGCTTCTTCCAGGTAGCCGTCGAGTTCGGAACGGCCGTAAACTACCCCGGTCACGTATTTTGTTTTTCCGTAGGGAAAATGCGCGTCCATGTTGAATGCCGCCGCCGTTTTTCCCAGCGGAAAGAGCGGGTAGGCGGCGTACCAAACGGCCCCGAGCAGTCCCATTTCTTCGGCGGTTGTAGCTACAAACAACACCGAGCGCCGGGGCGGTTCGGGCAGCGCCTTGTAGGCCCGCGCGATTTCGATGAGGGCTGCCGTACCGGAAGCGTTGTCCACTGCGCCGTTGTAAATGCTGTCGCCGTCGATGGCCGCGCCAATACCCACGTGGTCGTAATGCGCCGTGTAGACCACTACTTCGTCGGCTTTGTCGGTGCCCGGCAGCAGACCGACCACGTTGGCGGCAGGAATGTCGCGCCAGGTGTTGGAAAATGAAAATCCGGTGTGTACGGGCAGATCCAGGGCCGTGAATCCCGGTTTTAGCGCTTCCTGTTCGTAGTTGTAGTCGGCGAGTCCGGCCAATTGAAACAGCTGTTCGGCAGCATTGGGTGCAATCATGCCGCCGAAGTCGAGTTGCGCGTCGTCGGGCTTTCGTTTGATAAAAATATCGGCCTGTCCGTAGTTCGCCCCGAGCGATTCCCAGTTCCAAAAGTTGTGCTCCGGTTGGCGGTAGATCAGCAGCAAGCCCACGGCGCCCCGGCTCAGGGCTTCGTTGCGTTTGTAAAACGACTGCCCGTACAGGTTGGCGGCGGGGTCGCCTTTCCATTGCGTAGCGTCGGCGCCCCAGGCATCGGGCGAGCCGCTCAGGGCCACCACGATCTTGCCGCGCACATCGGCTTGGGCGTAATCGTCCCAGCCGATTTCGGGTGCGTGGATGCCGAAACCAACGAAGACCAATTGGCGCTCGCCGGTGCGGATGGATTCCTGCGCCTTTCGGGAGCTGAGCAGGAAATCGCGGCGCAGCTGCCAGTCGAGGCTGCCGTTTTTTCCCTGCAGGCGGATGCTGACCGGTGGGATGGTGGAAAATTCGGCCAGATCGACGGGCTGGTAGTAGCTGTCGCCGTTGCCGGCTGCGAGGCCGATTTTCCGAAATGCTTCTTTGATGTAGTGCATGGCCTTTTCGGCGCCCTGGGTGCCGGGTTTGCGCCCCTGAAAGGCATCGGAGGCCAGGGTTTCGATGTGTTGGCAGATGGCCTCGGCGGGGTTGTACACCGGCGCTTCGACGGGTATTTTGGGTAAAATCCGTTCCGTTCGGCCGGTAGCCAGGTCGAGTGTCCAGATTTCAAAAAAGCCGGCCGGGCTTTTGCGTTGAAAAACCAGTTTTTTGCCGTCGGGCGCCCAGGCTGGCGTTTCACCCTCGATTTCCTGGCCGGGTACGGGCGATTCGGGTGTGCCGCCAGGCTGCATCCAGCGCAGGAAATACTGGTCATCTCGTTTGAGTTGGAAGGCGATCCGGCTGCCGTCGGGTGCCCATCTTGGCGCATCGCCGCCCGGGCAGATTTCTTGCAGGTTGGCGCCGTCGGCATCCATGAGGAAAAGGCTGCGCTTGGGTGCGGAAAAGCCGGTGAACAGGATTTTTTTGCCGTCGGGCGACCAGGAGGCGTAGTAGGACACCCTGTTTTTTTCGAAGGTTAGCTGACGCAGATCACTTCCGTCAGGGCGAATGGTGTAGAGGTTGATGCCGGGGTATTTGCCGCCGGAGATCAGGATACGTTTGCCATCGGGCGCCCAGTCGTCGGCCTGCCCGTCGGGGAGGCTGCCTTGGGTGAGGTTGATACGGTTGGCGCCGTCGGCGTTTACGATGAACACGTCGTGCGGTTCGCTGCTGGTTTCGGGGAAGCAGTTGAACAGGATTTTTGAGCCGTCGGGCGCCCAGCGCGGGTGTACGTTGAAGCCTGGCAGGCCGGCAATTTTCCGCAATGCGGCGCCATCGGCCCGGGCGGTGTGGATTTCCGGTTTGCCGCCGGTGTCGAGCGCAAACACCAGCATTTTTCCATCGGGTGAAAAAGAGGGCTCGGTATAGTTTTGGGCAAAATTTGCAAGGCTGGGGAACAGGCAGCAGGCAAGAAGCGCGATTCGTCTCATGTCCGGGTGTTTTTTTGGGATAAAAGTAGCGGGCAGCTTGGGGCGGAAATAGTAAATTTTGGACATGCGCGGCGCTCTCGTCCTGCAATTTGAAGGCTGTCCATTATACACAAATCCGTTGAGACTAATTTTTTCGGCTTTCCGCGGTCAACCCCACCCTCATAGCCATCAACTTAAAGAACCCGAGGGGGTGAACACTTTTCAAATTGAACTTTTCAAATTAGACTTTTGACTTAAAAGGATGATTCAGGCTTTTGGAAGTTTCTTTTAAGTCAAAAGTCTAAAGTCTAATTTGAAAAGTCAAAAGTGTTCACCTCCTCTAAACCCTTAAGTTGATGGCTATGGGGGACGGGAGTGGGGTTGACAAGCTACTGAAAAATGAACTTAAGCCACAAAAATTCATATTCGTCAACTTGTGTGTAATGCACACACTTCAAGTTGCAGGACGAGTAAGCCGCTCCGCGCCTCCGTGGTAAAAAATCAGGAGTTGTGCACATGCACATCCATCTGCGGGAACGGAATATTGATGCCTTCCGCGTTGAAGGCGTTGTACACCTTACGGTTCATGTCGAAAAACACATCCCAGTAATCGCCGGCCATTACCCAGGTGCGCACTACCAGGTTGACCGAGCTGTCGGCCAGTTCGGACACCGCGATGAAGGGTGCTGCCGGGTCGTTCAGGATGCGGTTGTCGGCGCTGATGAGGTTTTTCAGGATAGTTTCTGCCACTTCGGTGTTGTCGCCGTAGCCGATACCGAAAGTCCAGTCGACCCGGCGTTTTTCTTCCGTTGAGTAGTTGGTCAGGGAGCCGGTAGACAGGCCGCCGTTGGGGATAAAGATGGTTTTGTTGTCGGGTGTTTTCAGGATGGTGTTGAAAATCTGGATGGCGCTGACTTTGCCGGTAAAGCCCTGCGCTTCGATGACATCGCCAACTTTGAACGGCTTGAAGAGCAGGATGATCACGCCGCCGGCAAAGTTTTGCAAGGTACCGGAGAGCGCCATGCCGACCGCCAGGCCGATGGCGCCGAGCACGGCAATAAAGGCCGTCATTTCAATGCCGATCATGCCCAGCACGCTGATGACGAGCAGTACGCGCAGCAAGGTGCTGACGGTGCCCTGGAGGAAAGGACGGAGGGATATGTCGATGTCGCGTTTGTCCATCAGCCGGCCAAACCCTTTGATCAGCGCTTTGATCAGCCAGCTACCGACGATCCAAACGGCAAGTGCGCCAAGCAGGCGTGGTGTGTACAGAAAAATTAGTTCAGTGAGTTGATTTACAAGATGTTCTAAATCCATTGATGCGTACGTTCTGGTTTACGGTATGGTAAACCTAACTGTGTGGGAGGGGTATTGTTCGGGGAAACAGGGTGAAATCTCGCGTTAATCCAGTGCGGTATACCCCTCTTCCGTAAACCGTGGCGCGCAAATGCACAGGAAAAGGAGGGGCCCCTCGCCGGTGTTTTTTATGCGCTGGGAGGCGCCTGCCGGAATGCGGGCCAGGTCGCCTTTTTCAACGGGTTGCGGGTTGCTGCCGCCGATCTCTACCTGCCCGCGACCTTCCAGGATGTAATACAGTTCATCGGCATTCAGGCGATGCAGGGCGGTGGTTATGCCGGGCTCTACCCGGGCCCGGGCGACGGACAAATGTGGAACGTCCGCGTTGTTCAGGATTTCGGTAATGAAACAGCGTTCCTCCGTGTAGAACTCGTTTTGAGTGTTGGTTTTGTAGATCATGGTTTAATTTTTACAACGAATTGATTTAAACTAATGCTTCGCTATTCATTCGAAACTACCCTTAACGGAATCAAATCCGCGAAAATCCGCGTTTCGCCGAAGGCGAATCCGCCTCATCCGCGTTCAATTCCTGTTCTCCAGGAAATACAATGGAGGGTGCTCAACGTAGAGCGATTTGAACGCGGATACCGCGGATTCGCCTTTGGCGAAGACGCTGATAAACGCGGATTTGATTCCGCTTAGGGCAGGTAAGGCGATTTATGTTTAAATCACCTCAACATTCAACAAGAAAATAAAAAAATGTATCATATCCCGTTTCGGACAGATTGCTGCAACACGATGCCGCACCGGCCAGCTGCAACCATTGAATAACGTTCAGGCGTCCAACGGAAGTGCCAACCGGAAACCATGTCGAATGAAAACACGATGCGCAATTTTTACAAGATAGTTAAAGAAAGTCTCCATTTCAACCGCTTTGAACTTGGCGACACCGTTTGCCTGGAGTATGCCTGCCCCCTGGACGGCGCCCAGGTGGGTATTTTTTCAAAATGCGATTATATCGCACATGTCTTGAGCGGCAAGAAAAGCTGGAAGTCGATCAACGGGCAGTGGACCCTGAGCGCCGGGAGCACCCTGTATTTGAAAAAAGGGGCAACGGTGGTGCACCAGTATTTTGATGACGATTTCTGCATGCTTGGTTTTTTCATATCCGATGCGCTGATTGCAGAAACCATGGCGGGCCTGAAAGGTGAAATGCCGCTCGTGAACCATCAAGTCGCGCACCATTTCACCGCTACGGAGGTCAAAAAGAGCAGTTTCCTCGACGATTATTTTCAGTCGATGCTGATGTACTTCCGAAGCGCCAGCAAACCGCCTGAAGCAATAATCAAGCTCAAATTGCAGGAGCTTTTGGTGAGCATAGTAAACAGCGATCCTTTACTCGGCGCATATTTCAATTCGCTCACACCCATGAGCAAGCCCTCGCTTGTCAGTATCATGGAGGCCAATTTTTGCTACAACCTGAAAATGGAGGCCTTTGCCGAACTGACCCATCGGAGTTTGTCCAGTTTCAAACGGGATTTTCAAAACCATTACAACGAAACACCCGGCAGGTGGTTGCTCCAAAAACGGCTGTCCTTTGCCGCCAATCTTCTTTTGAACAGCGACGAAAATATCACGCAGATCGCCTTTGAGAGCGGCTTTGAAGATGTCTCCCATTTTAGCCGGGCATTCAAACAAAAAATGGGCCTCAGCCCAAGCGACTTCCGGAATACCCGGGCCTTTCCTTCTGTTTGAACTGCTCAATCAAAAAGCTGGACTTCTGAGCAAAGAAGCCTCCCGGCAATACCCCGTGTTTTGTACTTCATTCAAAAAACGATAAAAATGAACGACGTACTTGCAACGGAAACATCCTGGGCAGATCGCACCCAAACGCTCGGCAAAACGTTTGCCGACAACGCTGCCCGCAACGATGCCGACGGCACCTTTGTGTTTGAAAACTACAAAATACTCAAGGCCAACCGCTATTTCTCCGCCATGATCCCCACTGAATTTGGCGGCGGCGGTATCAGCCATGCCGAAATGTGCGAAATCATCCGAGCGCTGGCGCATTCCTGCGGATCGACAGCCCTGGCATTTTCGATGCACCAGCACCTGGTTGCCGCCACGATCTGGAAATACAAACACAAGGGCGAAGGCGCTGCCCTGCTGCAAAATGTTGCAAAACACCAACTGGTACTGGTCAGCACCGGCGCCCGCGACTGGCTCGATTCGAATGGTTCCATGGAAAAAACCGAGGGGGGCTATTTCCTCTCCGGGAAGAAACACTTCGCCAGCCAATCCATCGCCGGCGATGCCGCTGTGACCAGCGCACCCTGCCAAAATCCGGAAGGGCAGTGGTCGGTATTGCATTTTTCTGTACCCATGAAAACCAAGGGTGTATCGGTGCTGGATGACTGGGATACCCTGGGCATGCGTGCGACGGGTTCGCAAACGATCGTTTTTGACAACGTGTTTGTGCCCGATTCCGCCATTGCGCTGGAGCGGCCGCGCACGGGTTACCATCCCGTCTGGGATGTGGTGCTCACCGTGGCCATGCCCCTGATCATGTCGGCCTATGTGGGCCTTGCGGAAAAAGCCATGGAGATCGCGCTGACCATTGGGAAAAAATACCAGCGCAACCAGAAGCACCTGCCGTACATCATAGGCAAACTCAACAACACGCTGGTCAGTGCGCAAATTCAGTGGCAGGCAATGCATGCGCTGACCAACAATTTTGACTTTAAACCTAATGCGGACACTACGGTCAAGATGCTGAGCCTTAAAACCAATGTCTCGGACGCCTGCACCCAAACAGTTTCGGAAGCCATGGATGCGATTGGCGGGCAGAGCTTTTACAAGAAAAATCAGCTCGAACGCCTGTTCCGCGATGTGCAGGCTGCGCCCTTTCACCCGCTCCCGAAGTGGGACCAGTATGCGTTCACCGGCGAAAAATTACTGGAGGATTAGGCATACTGCATTGCGCTTTATTTTTTTTATACGCTGCCTGAACCTGCAACCAATGCCGCATTATCCCGGTCGAACGGAGCGGAGCGGTATGCCGGTTTGGGCGGCAATAAGTAGGTTAAACGATACCATATGAAAGCGATTCACAGTGCAGCGCAGGTAAACGAAACAAGCGCGTTTGCGGCAACGGGTGCAAAACAGGCGCCACCTATACACGATTCAGGCCCCGGGACCGGCAAAACGACCGCGAACTGGATGCCCTACCATATCCCAATATCCCTGCTGACGGAAAAAGCCTTTGCAGACATCGCCCGGGGCCGTATTCCCAATTTTCAGCGCTTGTGCCGGCAACTTTTAAAAACCATTGACCCGGCGCAGGAGTCTTTCTCGGCCCTCCAGTTTCTGGATGCCCTGGTGCAGCATTCTTTCCACGACCCGGCGGATATCCGGCGTGTTTTACGGCACCCCGATTCAAGCCATGTACTTGTCCACAACGAATACCTGAAGGTGATCCTGATCCGCTGGGAGCCCGGGCAGGCGAGCAACCTGCATGGCCACGCTACCGGCGGTTGTGTGTTCAAAGTGTTGCACGGTACGGTGGAGGAAAGCCGCTACGCGGCAAATGCCCCGGAAAAACAACTGGCCCGCAACACGTACTTCGCCGGCAACATGGCCTATATCGACGACCGGATGGGCTTTCATGTGGTCCGAAATGTGGGGACTGAACCGGCGGTGACGATGCATTTGTATACGCCGGGCGGAAAAAAGCGGGGATAGGTGCAGGCGGTTGCAACGGTGGTGGTTGTGGCGCCGTCTGGGTTTGCGGGACACTACAAAGTCGGGTTCCTAAGTGTAAAAAAGCCTAATTTTGTACAAATTCTGTTTTATGACTGCTTCAGCCACATATGATACTGTCGCCGATTTCCTGGCCAGTATGGACCCTGCCCGAATTCTGGAACTGCACGCACCGGAGGCCATGCAGGAGCGCATGGAAGAGCTTTTGGAAAGAGAAAAAGAGGCCGGACTCACCAAGAACGAGAAGGATGAATTGGACCATTATATCGTATTGGAACGCCTGATTCGATTGGCTAAAGCGAATGCATATTTACGCCTTGCCAAGAAATGAGCCGGAGCATTCCAGACAGCCTGCGCCGGGAAATTGCCGGACGTGCAGCCATATTGCCGGTTGCCGGAAAAGGCAGCATTTGGAGGTCATCTACTGTTTAGAATTATTCATTGAAGATGAACAATGCGAATCATGGGCAAAACAGGCACATTTCAGTACATATTGAATTATTGGGCTGTAATTATGTGAAATATACCCAAAGCACTTGTCATGTCGCAGCGCAGCGGAGACATCTACAAAAGTTCAATTATTCGAACTGCCTTAAAAATACTTAAGGCACCAACATTTATGGGCAAATCCCGCGAATGCTATTCGTGTAGGTGTCTCCGCTGCGCTGCGACAGGACAAGTAGGGAGATGACCTCGACATATATTTAACCCATGATTTGCATGAACAACCTATTGATTATTTGTATCCGGTCAACCCTCTAAAGTTGACGACATTAGACTGCGAGCCTCGCCAACAATAGATGCTCCTGCAATTTTTTCCCTAACCATTTTCTGTCCGTCAATTCAAACATGCTGGTCCAACAGTACCGCATTCCCGTCGGGGTCGATCAGTACGATACTTGCGGGACCCGACGTGCTTTCGTCCGCTTCATTTTCGAGTTTGACGTTTTTGCTTTTCAACTGGCGCTGGATTTCACGTACATCGTCAAACTCGGCGAGCTTTTGCGCGTTTTCGTCCCAGCCCGGGTTGAAGGTCAAAATGTTGTTTGGGAACATGCCCTGGAAAAGCCCGATGAGGGCGTTCCCGTTTTTCATAATGAGGTAGTTCCGGGCAATGTCGCCTGCGAAGACGGTAAAGCCCAGGTTTTCATAAAACTGTTTGGAAGCATGGATGTCTTTGACCGCCAGACTTATGGAGAATGCACCTAATTTCATGACGTTATCCTTTTTGTTTTCTTGTTCATTTTGAAAAATGTCGCCTGCGAAACACGGCCTGAAAAACCAGGTGTCAGGTTGCAGGAAACAGGCTATGTGTCGGTAAAAATGCTGAAAAAATACAAAAATTGATAAAAAAAACCGACGTTTCCGGCGCCGGCTCTGTCCTGCAATAGTTGGGAATAACCCAGGGCATACGCGTCAAAATTGTTCAATACTCGCCTGCTCACAGTAAAAAGCGGCCCGGTGGGCCGGCATATTGGTAGCAATGGTGACCGGTCATTTTTACAGTGGCCCAGCGGGCCACTATTGGGCTCATGACAATCGTGTAATGCCGGCCCGGAAACTACCAATCCTTGGGCCAATACTACTACCAAGATATCGCCCCATCCGGGTCGATTATGAGGTGTTTGCCTTGGGAATAACCCGGACGCGTTGAAAAAATGTACGCTGCCAAATACGCGCCCCGGTGAATTTTTGCCAAAAAACCACCCTTTAGCTTTTATCGGGCTTGTATATGGTTCAAAAGATCAAGTTTTGCCGACTAAATTTCTCGTTTTATGTCTGCCTTGCAGTTGTTTTCAATTGGTTTGTTGCTTTGTGCCACCCATGATCTTGTCGCGCAAACCCCCAACCGCCCCGTGCTGCCGGGTGTCCCTGCGTATGAATTTGTACTGCACGACAGCAGTTACCAGGGCTACTACCTCACCACGCCGTTTTTTTTGGGTAACGCGGTCGGTACTGAACCCAAGCCACTTTTAATGCTGGATTCCCGCGGCTACGTTGTGTGGTATATGCTTGTGGGTGCCTGGAATTTACTCGATTTTAAATTTGATCCGGAGCACCAGCGATACCAGTTTATAAAATACGTCAATCCACAAACGGTGCAGTATATCCTGATGGACCCTGGCTTCAACCCGGTGGATTCCTTCACCACGGTGAACGGCATCCGGCCGGATGTGCACGATTTTCAACTGTCCAAAACCGGCACCGTGCTCCTTGCCGGGGTGCACGACACCATTTTGAACCTGAGCGCCTACCAGTTTGCCGGCTCCCAGGG
This sequence comes from Lewinellaceae bacterium, assembly GCA_016716135.1. GTDB lineage: Bacteria > Bacteroidota > Bacteroidia > Chitinophagales > Saprospiraceae > M3007. Next base: position 56,938 of record JADJWX010000013.1, read on the forward strand.
GAGCGGCTCCACCCGGGCGCTCGGTTTTGTGGTGCAGGAATTTGATGCTGACCGCAACGTGATTTTCCAGTGGAACAGCAACGAACACATCCACCCGGGCGACAGCTACGTGGGCTACCCCTACCACCCGGCTTCCTTTGACTATTGCCATGGCAACACCATCGAAGAAGAGCCCGACGGCAACCTGTTGCTTTCGTTCCGCAACCTCGACGCGGTGTATAAAATTGACCGTCAAACCGGCGAAATACTGTGGCAACTCGGCGGCAAATTTTCCGATTTCAGCTTTGCCAACGACGGTGGCTTCAGCGGCCAGCACGATGTGCGCCGCCTGCCCAATGGCAACGTCGCCATGTTCGACAACGCCAACATGGCCGCGCCGCCACAACAATCCCGCGCCGTGGAATACCATCTCGACACGGTGCAGTGGGTGGCCACCAAAGTTTGGGAATACCGGTACTCCCCGGCATTTTTCAGTTCGGCCATGGGCGGCCATCAGACGACCCCCGACCGGCGCCACCTGATCAACTATGGGTTGAATTACCGCCCCGACCCAAGTTTTGTGCTGGTCGATGACGACGGCGCGCTGCTGTCCGAACTGTTTTTCCGGGATTCCTTCATGAGTTACCGGGCTGCCTTGTCGGCCGACTTGCCGCTGGGTAATGCACAACGCCCGCAGCTGTCTTGCGCCCAACAGGGCGGCTTGGTGACGCTGTCGGGACCGCCTGGCCACACCGCTTATGTCTGGTCTACGGGCGAAACGACGGCTGAAATCACCGTGCAAACTCCCGGTGTGTATCAGCTTTGGGTCAACCACGGCGCGGGCATGCTGGGCTCGGAGCCTTTTGTTATTGAAGATGTCAGCATGGCATGCCCGGTGAGCAACACAGCAGCGCCGGACATGCCGGATCAACAACGGATAGTCGGCTGGTACGACCTGCTGGGGCGGCAAGTGACGCCGCCACCGGCGCCTGCCGGGCAGTTGTGGGTGCTGCGGTATGCGGATGGGAGGGCAAGGTTGATTAACGGTTTTGAAGGTCTTTGTTCCCTGAAACTCAAATACAAAACTTATATGGTCAAGTTTGAGGTAAAGGCGCCTCCAAACGCCCGTCGCCGGCTTTCTGATGCACGTCGGGGTTGAATGCGCTCAGGGGATTTAACCTGCCGTTTTCAAAAAAATAGCCCTGGTAGCCAATGTCGAGCAGGAGCTGGAACACTTCAAAAACGGAGGCGCCGTTCAGGTGCCGGGCTTCGCATTCCATCAGTATTTTCGGGCGGTGCTTTTTCAGCAGTTCGAGGCCACCCTCCAGCACCGCTTTTTCATGGCCTTCCACGTCGATTTTGATCAGGCTCGGGGCGATGTTTTTTGTCAAAAAATAATCGTCGAGGGTGACTACGTCAATTTTTATGGTGTTGACTTGTTCGTCGCCGGAAAAACTGCCGATGCGGGCGCCGGGCGAGCTTCCGCTTTTGGTGACCGGAATGTGAAAGTCCAGGACTCCGGGGGCTGAAGACAGGCCCTTGTTTTCCAGCACAACTGTCTGGGAATCTCCGACGGTTTCGTTCAGATAACGGAACAATTTGGGCTGCGGCTCAAAGGCAAAAACCCGGCCCCGGCTGCCCACGCTTTCCCGGAGCCAATACAGGTACCCGCCCTTGTGGCAGCCGATATCGATAGCGGTTGCCCCCGTTTTCAGGTTTTGCCGGATATAGCGGATCTCCGGCGGGTCGATGAGAAAACGGTAGCGGTAGGCCCGGAAAATGAATTTTAGGTTCGGCATGAATTAAACGGCGCGGCTGTTTGTTCGGGCGGCAAAGGTATGGGCTTTTGGACATACTCGTTAGACTGTCAGCCATGCCGGTTACTTGCCTTAAATTCACGGGAATCCCAAAATGCGCTTTTACACGTTGTCTGAAAAACTGGATAATTTGGTATAATTGCATATCCTCTACCTGTCATATTCCTCCATCTCATGCGCAGCTTTTCCGTATTTTTTCTGCTTGCCCTGAATTTTCTTTTTTGCGCAGCCGGTTTTGCACAACCGGCGCTGACGCTCACGCAAATCACCACAGTCAGCCAACCGGTCGATATTGCCGCTGCCGGCGATGGTTCCGGACGCCTGTTTTTAGTTGAAAAAGGCGGGACAATCCGGATTCTCGATCTCTCGTCGTACAGCCTGTTGCCGGATGCCTTTCTGGATATTTCAAGCCTGGTATTGAACAGCGGGGAGCGCGGCCTGCTTGGCCTGACGTTTCACCCGGATTATGCGAACAACGGCTATTTCTACGTCAACTATTCCCAGGCAGGCAGCGGCAATACCCGGATCAGCCGGTTTACAGCGACCCCGCCTTCGGCAAACACCGCAGACCCGGCTTCGGAGTTGCCGATTTTGACGCTTGCCCAACCTTTCACCAACCACAATGGCGGCGACATGGCCTTCGGCCCCGACGGCTATCTCTACATTGCGTTGGGCGATGGCGGCGGCTCCGGTGACCCCGACAACCGGGCGCAAAACGGCATGGAACTGCACGGTAAAATGCTCCGGATCGACGTAAATAGCACAAGTGGCGGAAACAACTACGCCATCCCGCCCGACAATCCGTTTATCGGTATGCAAACCCCCGAAATACTGGATGAAATCTGGGCGCTCGGCCTGCGCAATCCCTGGCGTTTCAGCTTCGACCGCAACACCGGCGATATCTGGATCGCCGATGTGGGGCAGGGCGCCTGGGAAGAACTGAATTACCAGCCGGCTTCCAGCCAGGGCGGGGAAAATTACGGCTGGCGCTGCTATGAAGGCAATCACAAATTCAATACTACCGTCGGCTGCGGCGCTGTAAGCAGTTATGTGGCCCCGATTTTCGAATACGACCATGATCCAAATACAGGGGGCAGGTCCGTGTCGGGCGGTTTTGTCTACCGTGGCAATGAAGTGCCCGACCTGCAAGGCTGGTACGTCATGGCCGATTACACCTCCGACAACTTCTGGCTGATCCAGTACAACGGCTCGGGCTGGACGGTTGATTTGCAATCCGACGTGCCGGTGGTCGATATTGTGACCTTCGGTGAAGACGATGACGGTGAGTTGTACACCGCCAGTTTGGGCGGGCAGGTGTATAAAATAACTGCGGCGCCGCTTCCGGTCGAGTTGCTGGACTTTTCCGGAAAATTTCACGGCGGCCGTACGGAACTGACCTGGACGACGGCCACCGAAAAAAACGCGGCATATTTCCAGGTCGAACGGCAAACGGCAGGCGCCGCTTTTGAATCCATCGGCACGGTTCCTGCTAGCGGGGTGAGTTCGGTAAACAAAACCTACCAATTCGACGACCCGTATGCGGCGCCGGGCGAAAACAATTACCGGTTGAAAATGGTAGACCTCGACAACAGTTTTTCGTACTCACCGATTATTTCAGTGTCGGTGAAAGAACCCGCAACCTGGCAGTTGTTGCCAAACCCGACCTCGGGCCGGGTATCGCTTTCCGTTAACACCGACAGGCAGGTCGACCGCCTGACCTTCGAAGTGCACAATACGCAGGGGCAAGTTGTTTTTTCCGATGTTATTGAGGCGCCTGAATTTCCCTTCCTGAAGCCCTACAATCTTGGGCGTTTGCCCAAGGGGACCTATTTCTGTCGCATAGATATCGGGGAGAAAACCGCGCTTCGGCAGTTGGTTTTTTGGTGAAGGATGGAGTTGTCTGCTGGCGGCGTGACTGCGCGCCAAGGATGTCCGGTTTTTACCGTTGCATACGAGGTTGTCTCATAAGGTGGTTTTGCCACTAAAATCACTAAGCACCACTAAGTTTTCACTAAGTTCAGAGGGTGATTTTAGTGTTTTTAGTGCACTTTACCGGCGTGCAAAGGCAAGTTATATTTAGGATTCCCCTTTTCGAGCGGGCAGGTTCCTCGCTGCGCTCGGAATGACAAGGCTCATTGCGTAAAACATGGAGGGGCGGTAAATCCTGGTAAGGCAACATTGCGGCGCCCCCCCCTTTGGCCCAACTGCTGCGGGTGCTCCTGAGGCCAAAATTGGGGGCGCCGTAATGTTCCGTTATTCCAAATCTTTCGCCCCAATTCTTAAAACGAGGTTTGGTCATTCCGAGCGCAGCGAGGAACCTGTACAAGCGAAAAGAGCGAGGTTGCTGTTAATTATAACTAATCATTGCACGCCGGTATAGTGCACTTAGTGTTGAAAGAAAAACTCATGAGACAGCCTCTTTACAAATACTTGGCACCTTCCCGCCGCGTAAGCGGCGAAACTTCGGTAGAAGCCAAAAACCGGCGCACGGCTTCCGGATGGGTTTTCGAGTATTGCCGGAGCGCCCAGCCCGCGCCTTTTTGTAAAAAAAATTCTTTGGAACGGGCCACCTGGCGGATGTAGTCGAACAGCAGGCCCGCATCCGTTTTTTCTTTATAGCGCAGCTGAAAAATCAGGCAGACGCGTTGGAGCCACAATTCGCCGGAAGCCATCCAGCGTTCGGTGACAGGTTTTGTCAGCTCGGGATACCGCTGAAAGTGCATGCCCACGAGTTTGGCGATCCAGTCGACGCTGTCCCACCAGGATTTTTCCAGGATCATTTCTTCCAGAAATTCGATAAACGCCGCGGGTTGTTTTTTCAACATTTTCTGCACCGTTTCGATGGCGAAATACTGCATTTCGCGCTGGTCGTCCTGAAAACACAGGCGAACGAGTTTGATGAGCTCGGGGCCGTCGGGTAGTCTCTGGGTTTTGTGAATTTCACGGGTCAAGGCCGTCCAGGCGGGCATTTTCAAGCCGAAATAATCGAATTGATGCCGCATGTACGCAATCTGGCCCTGTGCGACATCGGGTTTGCCGTGGGCGCGAAAAGTGTCGCGCACGTGAAGGTGGTAGGTTTGAGCAGTTTCCAAAGCTTGTAATTTTTGTCCAAAGGTACGGTGGCGACAAAAAAAACGGCCCGGTTACACCTGCCGGGCCGAAAACTGGGTTTTCAGGGATATGTGTGAAAAAAGCTACTTGCCGGGTTGGATCAGCACTTTTTGCCGCACGGCGCCTTGTTCAAACAGGCACTCCAGGGTGTACAGGCCGTTGGCCAACTGCTGTACGGGGATGCTGAGCGGATTACTGGTTATTTCGGTTTGCCGGCTTATTAGCCGCCCGTTTGTATCGAAAAGCCGGACTTGCAGGGGCTGCTGCTGTTCGAACCGGATAAATAAATTTTGGCTTGCCGGATTGGGGAATACCGTCACGCCGGGGGCTTCCCAATTTCGGATGGGTATGGCAGTCAGGGGCGAGCACACCCCGCTGAACGCGTTGTCGTACAGGTCGCGCAAGGCGGCAATGTCCGCTTGGGTATCGCCCAGATCACAAGCAACCCCGGCGCCGTCGTGCACGGCCCATGCGGTTACCAGTTGGTTGATTTCGCCGGGGTCCCAACGGCCCAACTCGGAAACACCCAGGCCCCGGCGGTCAGCGGCAGGCAAATTGGCCGTGCAAAAACTCCAGCCCGATGGATTGGCCGGATCGTCGGGGAATGCATGCGTTGCCGGAGTGCCCCCGGGGTTGTACCCGGAGCCCCCGGCAGTCAGCGGCTGTCCGTCGCGCCAGTGTCCGGTCAGGTAGTGAAAAAATTCGACCGGAGTTTTCGGGTCGGTTGTTGCCGGTATTTGGGTTCCGATGGACCCGTTGTTGAACGTAATAAACCGGTCCATCGGGCGATCGAGGAAGGTGACCGACTGGATCGGCGGTATGCCGGCAAAGGCCGGAATATCGGACATGCAGTTGTCGTCCGTCCGGTTGCTGGTGCTGTAAAAAGCGTGTAGCTCGGGCAGGGAGCCGAGGTAGTCGTCGAGCAAACCGCAGTTGCCGATCTGGGAGTCGACCCAGACGGCAACCTGCACGGAGTCCATCGGCTCCGTGCCGCGGTAGATAATTTTATGGCTGGTAAAAATAGTATTGGCTAATGCAGCCGGCTGTACGCAGTCGAAAGCCCAGGCGGTCTGGTGAATTTCCACCGGGATATTCAGGGCGGAAGGCGGGTTGCCCGGACCAACGGAATGGTACACACACCAGGTCAGTTCGGCCGGTATGATCAATGCTCCATTCAAAATCAGCACCGGGTAATCGCCGGCCAGGGGGTTGTACATGGCATCGCCGTCCTGGTCAAAAAAAGGCGCCAGCGACTGGGTCAGATTGTCCGGCTGCGCAAAGCCGTTCACCGTTTCAAAATACGGGTTGTTGCGGCCGGGCCAGCCCATGATCTCCGGGAATTGCGCGATGGCGGCGTTCGGGTCGGTGGCCAGGGCGGGTAGTTGGCTCAGGAATGCGGCGATTTGGGCGCCGCGCACATGAAAAATCCGGTCCCAGTCGAAACAAGCCTGCGGGTAGGGCTGGCCCGTAGCGGGGTCAAGCGGTCCGGCGAAAAAACCGCCGTTGCCATACGTGACGGCGCTCAGTTTCAGGTTGAAGGCCGGGTCGACGCCGCCAATCCATAAGCCTGCGGTAAACATGGTCGTGGGGTTCTGAACGTTCGGCTGGGGGTTGGGCAGGAAGTAACCGGCTTGTCCGTCGGTAAACAAAGCGCCGCGGTTGAGGATGCGGGCACTGACGGCATTGGCATGCAGGTCATAGGCAGCCGATGCGGGAGGGCAGTCCTGCGCAAAGAGGATAGAGCCGGGCAGGAGTAAAAACAGGAGGTAAACGGTCCATTTCATAAGCATAACAGATTTTTTACAAATAACGCCTGTATCCGGAAACATCGACGGCGCATTTGGCAGACACCAATGCTGGCGGGGTAAACATGGAATTTGGTTGAGTAAAGTGCAAAAGGTTCAGGTTGCGCCGGCGAGGTAATCGCGCAGTTGTGCCGCCAGTTCCGGGGCATGGGGTTCGATTTCCGGGATCAGTTCCCCAATCTTCAGGATTTTGCCTGGATGCAGCGGCATGTCAGCCAGTGTTTTTTTTAATTGTTCAAATGCCGTGGCAGCGTCCAGCCTGTTCTTTTGCCAGGCCGCTGTGGTGTAAAACCAGGGGATGGTGGGCAGGTAGGCCGATTTTTCCGAAAGTGTGGCGTCCAGGGCCAGTAGTTGATGTTTATCGGTAAGGCGCAGGATTTTCGTGTAGTTTTTCCGGGCCAGCAAGATTTCCAGGTAAGCGCTGAAAAAGGCGTGCCAGCGGTGTTCGAAAATTTCTTTGCGGTAGGCGCGCAGGTAGGCATCGGCATAGTTTTCTGCGGCGCGGTGTTGGCCGGTATGGTGCAAACAGCGCAGGTAGTGTGCCACAAAACCGATTTTATTGTGAAAACTATGCGTGGTGCGGCTTTCCGGCAGGGCGGCTTTCACCACGGCAAGCGCCTCGGCGTATTTTTTTTGCCGCAAGAGCACGGCGCTGAGGTTGTTTACATAATGGATGTAATCGGTGGTTTTTACCCGTACAGACAGGTAGCCGTAATACTCCGCCTCGTCGTATTCCTGGAAGCGGCTGTGCAGGAGCAGGCGGTTTCCGTAGTAGTTGATCAACAGCCGTTTGGAGTAGTATTTCCCCTGACGGAAAAGGCCGTCGAGGTACTGATACTTTTCGCGTAGCGGTTCGAACCGGCGGTAGTTGTAATAGATAAATGTGAGCCGGACGAGGGCCATGTAACGGTTCCAGCCGTCGAGCGTTTCGTCGTGAAACACGTCGGTGAGCCAGGGTTCCCATTGAATGCTGTCGGACGCATGCGAGGCGTACTGGCGCACGATGTCTTCCGTGGCCCGGTGTAGTTGTTCGCGTACGTCGCGTGCGCGCCTTGTACGCCTCATGGAAGCGCGCCAAAAATGCTTCAACCTCCCGGTGTCCGGCATAACGCATGCGGATCAGCAAAAAATGGCGGTAGAGCTGGGCAAGTTCGTAGCATTTGGCAAAGTGGTATGCGCCGGGCAGGCATTGGCGCAGGTGGGCGAGCAGCCGTTCTTCGGTGTCGGGGGTGATACTGTCGGTTTCGATGGCCCGTTCGGCGTCGAGCAGCCAGGCGTACTCGGTGTCCACATCGGCGGCATGCAGGCGTTCGGTGATCCAGAGTTTGAGGTTGGAATATTTGCGTTTATCCAGGTCTTCGTCGTAGGCCCGAAAGTCGTCGCGGTGCCGGCAATTGTGATCCACCTGTTCCAGAATTGCCAGCTTCACCTTATCGTCAAACTGCTGCACACTCAGCAGGTACGCTGTTTCGTGTGGCAGGAGTGCCTGGGCAAATTCCGTGAACTTTTGCAGTTTGCTTCGCATGGGTGGAATTGTCCGGCAAGTTAGGAAGAATGGGGAAAAAGGCCGGGCTGCAAGGTTTGATTGCCGGCCCTGGAAGCCCGGCCGGAATTTTCAAATTAAAATGCATAACCGATGCTCAACCCAACCGGAAAAAACACATCGGTGGGTTTCTGTTGAGGGTTGACCGGGTGGATAAACGCGCGAAAGGTGAATCCGGAATTTGCCGGAAAAAACTTGTAACCGACGGTCGGGAAGACTTTTACTTCGGTCAGGCCATTCACAAATTCAAGGTTGGAACCCAAGCCGAGTTCCAGGCTGTGTCTCCGGCCAAAGTTGCAGGAAATGGACATCGGGAATGCTACCGCCCGGTTTTTCACGTCATTTTCTCCCCCGAACACGTCGAACGAAACACCTGAATTGGGCATGCCGACCCCGATTTTCGAATTGAGAAAACCGCGGCTCCAGCGGGCCAATACCCGGTTGTACTGAAATGAAAAGGTATTGCCCTCACCGATCACACCCAGGGTCAAAGCATTTTTTGGGGTGGTCGGGGTTATATTTTGTGCGCCTAGCCCGTAGGCCAGCAGCAGCAGCGAAATGAACCAGCATTGTTTCATAAGGACGTGGTTTTGGTTCGACCCGGCAAAATTGGGCCGGTGCCATGCCCTAATGCATCACTGCTTTCCGTGGTATTCAAAAATTACCCGGAATGGGGTAGAGGCCCCAAGTCCCAGGGGGGTGGGGCAGGGCAAACGCATCAAAATCGCCCCGAATGGGGCGGTACCTTGGTAGTAGCTTTTCACGTTGAAATTGGGAAAGTGCGGTACCCCCGGCACTATTGACCTGTTGAGGCACTACAACGTCAGGCCCCCATCCACACTGATCGTCGCCCCGTTGATGAACGCGGCTTCCTCGGAAGCGAGAAAGGCATACACGGCCGCCACCTCCTCCACCGTGCCGAGGCGGCCGGCTGGGGCCTTGTCCTGCATCATTTGCAGCACATTTTCGGGCAGGGTGTCCATCATTTCGGTGCGGATAAACCCCGGCGCCACGGCATTGGCGGTGATGCCTTTTCGGCCAAATTCGCGAGCCCAGACCCTGGTCATCCCGATAACGCCCGCCTTGGTGGCGGCATAGTTGGTTTGGCCGAAGTTGCCGTACAACCCGACTACCGAAGCCGCACTGATAACCCGGCCCCAGCCTGCTGCTTCGAGGTAGGGATACACGGCTTTGGTGCAGTTGAATACGCCGGTCAGATTGACGCCGATGACCTGATCCCACTGCTCGATGGTCATTTTTTTTAGCGTGGCATCGCGGGTGATGCCGGCATTATTCACCAGGATGTGAATGGCGCCGAAGGCTTCCACGGTTTGCCGGGCGGCGGCTTCGACAGCTGCCAGGTCGGTGGTATTGACCTTGAAAAAGCGGGCGGGCAGGTTTTGAGCCTGCAATTCAGCCTCCAGGGCTGCGCCGCGGTCTGCCTGAATATCCCAGATGGCCACTGTGGCGCCTTCGTTCAGAAAACGCAAAACGGTGGCCTTGCCGATCCCGCTGGCGCCGCCGGTTACGATGGCTACTTTGTTTTGTAACGATTGCATGTTGTGTTGTTTTTGATTGGTGTGGGCTGTACTCGTCTTGCGACTTCAAGTCTGTCCATTACACACAAATCCGTTGAGTTTAATTTTTTTGGCCGTGTGTCAACCCCTCCTCCAGCGGGGCTCCCGAGTTGATCGAAGTTTTTGGAATTTGTTAGGCGTTGAATTGTGGCCTTAAATGTTACATTTTGCTCTGCTGTACCAACCCCACCCCGGCCCTCCCCAAGGGGAGGGGAGACGCGAATAAATTAGGTTTGTGGTTAAAACCAACCACTTAGATACACGCTACGGCTCCCCTCTCCCCTTGGGGATGGGCCGGGGGTGGGGTTGACACACGGCTGAATAAAGGCACTTAAGCCAAAAAAATTCATTTTCGACAACTTGTGTGTAATGGACAGACTTCAAGTCGCAGGACGAGTAACTTCCTGAACTAAACATCCGGGGCAAAAGTAGCGGTAAGCCTCCGGCCCGGGGTCGTTTTCCGGATTCCGTTTTATCGTTCGGTCAACCGCTTGTTTTCAAAACATCATTTTTCAAAAGTTGAAATTTTCAGATTTTTAAAAACGCCTGATTTTCAACGGCTTGCTTTTTTGTTTTTGAAATGAACTTTTGAAAATCCGGCGTTTGGCGGTGTACAAATTTGAAAAAAGTCAAACCCGGAAAACTTCTGTTCGCCGTGTCAAAACACCTCCGGAAAGGATGCTGCGAAGGGTATCGCCGCTCTACATTAGCCGGAAATCCGGGATAAATCCGGCTTGAAATCCGACACCGTACACATGCAAAACTGGACTCTGGCAACAGCACTTTTACTCGCAGCCTACGCTGCCGTGCTGGTCTTTTTTGTGGTGCGTGCTGCACGGCGCACCCGCTCGCTGGCCGACTATGCCGTGGGCAGCCAGGGTTTTTCACCGGTAGTGGTTGGTCTGTCCATGGCGGCAGGGGTGACGAGCGCGGCGACGTTTATCATCAATCCGGGTTTTGTGGCTTTGTACGGCTGGAGTGCCTTTCTGGCCATGGGTGTTATTTTACCCATTGCCCTGGTCGGCTCGCTGATCGTGCTCACCCGCAGTTTTCAACAATATGGCGCCACGGTGAAAGCGCTCACCTTGTCGCAGTGGATGGGCAAGCGCTACGGCAGCACGGGCTTCGGCCTGTGGTTTGCGGTGCTGTCGCTCCTGCTGATCACGTTCATCGTGCTGATCTGCGTTGGGCTCACCAAGGTGATTGCCTCGGCGCTTGGCGCCAGCGAACTGCCGGTACTGCTCAGCCTGGTAATTTTTGTATTCGGCTACATGATGTTCGGCGGCGCCAATTCACTGGTGTACACCAACACCATCCAGGCCGTGCTGATGCTAATTGTGGCCGTGGTGATGCTTGGCTCCGGACTGGTGTATTTCCGCGACGGGATCGATGGGTTTTGGTCGTCGCTGGCGGCGATCGATCCGGTGCTTACCCAACCGGTAAACCCGCAGAGCGCGTTGTTCCGCGACTGGTTTGAGGTGGCATTTTGCAATTTCGTGGTGGGGGTAGCCATCGTTTGCCAGCCGCATATTGTGACCCGTTCGCTCATGCTGCGCGACGCCCGCGACATCAATCGCTACCTGTTGGTGGGCATTCTGGCCGAAACGGTGTTTTTCGCCGTGCTTTTCGTCGGGTTTTACGCCCGGCTGCGCTTCCCAGATTTGACCGTGGACGGTACCGCACTCAAAATGGATGGCATCATTCCGGCTTACGTGGTCAATGCGTTCCCGTTGGGCGCCGGTTTGCTGGTTATCCTTGGCCTGCTGTCGGCGGGACTGTCCACGCTGGAAGGGCTCATACAATCAATTTCCACGACAATCACCAACGACCTGATCGACCCGCTGGCTGGGTCGCGCCTTGGCGCCGGCGACGAACGGGCGCGCCGGTTGGCCCGGCTGAATAAACTAGTGATCGTTGGCCTGGCGGTGGTTTCGGCGGCCTGGAGTTACGAGCAGTTGATCCACCCCAACCTGAGCGTCGGTATTCTGGCTCAAAACGGGGTGTACGCTTTTTTTTCTGCCGCCTTTGTGCCCGTGTTGTTCGGCATTTTTTTGAAAAACAAATCGCTGCCGGCGCCGGCGGCAGCATCGGTCACCGCCGTGTTGGTGCATTTCGCGGTGTACTACGGCGGCCTGACGCCCTACACCGCCGGTGCGGTGCGCAACCCTGCGGTGGCGGCGGCGCTGGCCATATTAAGTTCGGTGGTGGTCGGGTTGGCGGTGCATTTTTTCACCCGAACATCCGGTGTTTCGAAGACGCCGCAGGTGCTTGAAAATTAGTTGCTATGGTAGGGAGATATAGTTATCGCCTGGGTTTTCAACCCCACCCCCATCCCCTCCCCCAGAGGGGAGGGCCTGCTTTCCCTCATTCCAGTTTTGATTTCAGTATCAGTATCCAATACTGGAATGAGGGCAAGCACCCCTCCCCTTTGGGGGAGGGGATGGGGGTGGGGTTGAAAACAGCCGCAATTCTTCTTTTCATCCTTTTAACAAATACCCTCCCAGCCCAAACCAAACACATGCAAGACATCCCGTACCCGGCCGACACCAAAACCGTCACGCTGCCTTCCGGTATCGACATGGCTTACCTCGATCGCGGCGAAGGCCCCTATACCCTGGTTTTTATTCACGGCCTGGGCGCCAATCTGAAGGCCTGGCAAAAAAACGTGGATTCGCTCAGCGCGCATTACCGCTGCATCGCCCTGGACCTGCCCGGCTACGGCAAGTCGGGAAAGGGCGATTACCCCTACGGCATGGCTTTTTTTGCCGGCGCCGTGCGTAGTTTTTGTGAAACGCTGGACCTGCAAAACGTCGTTTTGGTGGGGCATTCGATGGGCGGCCAGGTGGCGCTTACCATGGCGCTCGCCGATACCAGCCGCCTGGCAAAACTGGTGCTGATCGCCCCGGCGGGTATTGAAACATTCAGCGCCGCCGAGGCTGGGTGGTTAAAAACGGTATACACTTCAGCCGTCATTCAAAACACGCCGCCGGAGCAGATCCGGAAAAACTTCCTGCTCAATTTTTACCAGTGGCCGGAGGATGCCGAATTCATGTACGAAGACCGGCTGTTCCTGCGCGAAACCGAGGAGTACCAGGCCTGGTGTGCCATGTTGCCAAAATGCGTGGCCGGCATGCTCGACGAGCCGGTGTTCGATAAACTGGAACAGGTGACACTGCCGAGCCTGATCTTTTTTGGCGAAAACGACGCCCTCATTCCGAACACTTTTTTACATAAAAATCAGACCACTGTACAAATAGCCGAACAGGCGCAGGCGAAAATTCCCGGCAGCCGGTTGCGGCAAATTCCCGAATGCGGCCACTTCGTCCAATGGGAACAAGCGGAAAAAACCAACCGGGCGATCCGGGACTTTTTAGCCCAATAAGCCCCGCTTAAAACCAACCAGATTCACCTATTCTTTCATTGTTTCAATGCTGCTCTTGTATGAAAAAGTTATTTACACTGCTGTTTTTAACCCTCACAGCCGCCGGGTTGTATGCGCAACGCGGCATCGTTTCCGGAAAGGTGACCGACCAGGTGACCGGTGAAGCGCTGGCCGGCGCCACAGTTGTCGTTGACGGCGCCACCGGTGGCGTTGCTACGTCGGCCGATGGGACGTTTAGCCTGCCGGTGGATGCCGGTGCGCGCACACTTTTGATTTCGTATATCGGTTATCAAACGGCGACGGTGCCGGTGACGGTTGATGCCGGACAAACCGTGAACGCCGATGTTTCGCTGGAGCCGACGGGCATTCAGGGCGGCGAGATCGTGGTGTCGGCATCCCGGCGCGCTGAAAAACTGACCAATGCCCCGGCCACCATCCAGGTGATCAACTCCCGGGCGATCAGCGAACTGCCGTCGTTCAACGTGGCTGAATTGCTGGGCCGCCAGAAAGGCCTCGACTATGTGCGTTCCGGCGTGTTGGGTATCGGCGTCAATGCGCGCGGATTTAACAGCGCATTTAACCCGAAAAACCTGCAAATCAACGACAACCGTTTTTCCACACTCATCGCTACCGGCCTCCCGCTGGGCGCGTTGAGCACCACGGTTAAGGAGGATGTCGAGCGTATCGAAGTGATCCTTGGGCCGTCTTCGGCGCTTTACGGTCCGAATGCGCACAACGGCCTGCTGAACACGATTACCAAAGACCCGCGCACCTCGGAAGGTACCACCATCGCCCTGGGCGCCGGCAACCAGAATGTGCTTACCGGCCGCCTGCGCCATGCCATGAAACTCAACGACAAGTTTGCCTTCAAGATCAGCGGGGAGTATACCAAGGGCACCGAATTTGATTTTACCGATACGGTTTATGCCGGTGCGGCGGCTTACCCCGAGTATTTGCTCGACCGCGACTTCAACTCCCTGCGCGGTGAAGCCCAGGTGTACTACAGCGTGAACGATGCGTCCACGATCATTGCCGGTTATGGCGGCAGCAACAGCAACAACATCGGCAATACCAACGCCGGTCGCAACCAGATCCGCGACTGGCAGGTGCATTGGTTCCAGGGCCGCTACGTATCGCCGCGTTTTTTTGCCAACCTGTACTACACGCTGAGCTCCACCGATTCCACCTATGCCATGAACCGGCGCACCGTGAACTACTGGTCGTATAAAAATGCGGGCTTCTCGGAAGCGGTTTCGCGGGAAAAATCCATCAGCTCGCAGTATTTCCCACTCAGCGATTCCACCGGTCTCGACCTGGCACGCGGGGCTTTGTTTCAGGACAAATCCAACCGCCTGAACGGCGAAGTGCAGTACAACAACTCGCTGGGAAATATTTTCGATTTTATCGTCGGCGCCCAGTACCAGCGTGATGTGGCCAACAGCAACAACACCTACCTGATCGACGCGGACGGCGCCATCGAGATCAACCAGATCGGCGGCTACCTCCAGCTGGAGCGCAAATTCGGCACCCATTTTCGCGCGGTTGCCGCTGCGCGGGCCGATAACCACGACCTGTACGGGTTCAACTTCATCCCGAAGGCCGCACTTGTTTACACCACCGACAACAGCGCACTCCGGCTCACCTACGGCCAGGGAATTGCCGCGCCCACCATTCTCAACCTGGAAGCCAATATTTTCGGCGGCTTGCTCCTGGGCAACGGCGAGGGTTTCACGATCCGCGAGTTCGACGTGACGACAAATCAGCCCGTCGGCGATTACACCGTGGATAAACTGGTGGTGGAAAAAATCCAGACGGTTGAATTGGGGTATAAAGCCCAGCTGGGCAAACGCGTTTACCTGGATGCCAGCGCCTACTACAATGTCTCCGAAAACTTCCTGAGCCCGGCCATCAATGTGGCTGCCGACCGCGAACTCATCGACCACGACAACAACCCGGCAACGCCGAATATTTTCAAATACCGCGGCTATGCCATCAAACGCGGCAACGAAGATCTCGCCAATTTCACGACGACGACCACGCTGCCCGACGGCTCGCGCGGCGCCGACCTGATTTTGACCTACGTCAATTTCGGACAGGTAAAAACATACGGCTTCGATGTTGGCCTGAATGTCAATTTGCTGGAAGGGCTTACCGGCACCTTGAACTACTCCTATTTCGGCTACGACCTGGATGCCAACGACCCGAAAAACGACGGCAACCGCGACGGCAAAGTCAACGAAAACGACTTGCCGATCAACACACCCGAACATAAGATCGGACTGGGGCTAAACTTCAGCCGCGGCAATTTCTTCGCCACTGCTTTCGGGCGCTGGGTGGCGGAGTATGATTTCTTTTCAGGGATCAATGTTGCGGCAAAAACAAACACTGATCTGATTTACGGCGGTATGCCGGTGGTGGAAAACGCCCGGGTGGGCACTTCCTTCAACTACGGCCCGCTGGGCGGCTTTTTCAACCTTGATCTGGGTGTGGGTTATACTTTTGCCAAGCGCTATACGCTGTCGGCGCAGGTGGTGAACGCGCTCAATCAGGATGTGCGGGAGTTTGTGGCCTCGCCCATTATCAAGCCGCTGTATTCCGTTGAACTGAAAGTGAATTTGCCCGGGATCGGTCGGAAATAGTGTTTTTGAGCGGATGTGTCCCTAGAGTATGTCTAGATGATTCTGATGCCCGGCACGACAACCTTTTCACCACAACATGAGTCATCCCGAATTTTTCCATAAAAAAGACCTCGGAGAGGTCAAATATTTGTAGAAATGCTCCGGTTACCCGTTGCCCGACCTCGGCGAGGTCGAATATCCAGGTGCTAACTCCTGCACATGCGACCTCTCCGAGGTCGTCGAGCGCCCTTAAATCTCTGATCTACAAATATTTGACTTCTCCGAAGTCATTTTAAAAATTCGGGATGACTCATGTTTGCGGTGAAAAAAATCTGTTGCGGGCAATTTTTGGAATCGGCTCAGGATACAGTTCAACCCGGCTCCGGTATTTTAGAACAAGTTTTGATTTTTAAATATTCACTGCTCCATGCGCAATGCCGTAATCGCCTCGGTGTCTGCTTATGCTCCCGAACAGCGGATCAGCAATCAATATTTCAACGAACTGCTCGGCGAGGACGTCGATACCTGGCTGCGTGAAAACGTACAGATTTTCGAACGCCGCTGGTGCGGTCCGGACGAATCCACCGCCGATCTCTGCGAACAGGCGGCCCGGCTGGCGCTCGAACGCGCCGGGATCAATGCGGAAGCGCTCGATTTGATCGTGCTGGCGACCGATACCCCGGAGTATGTTTCGCCTTCCACGGCCGCAGTTTTGCAGCACCGGATCGGCGCCCGCCGGGCCGGTACGTTTGACGTAAATACTGCCTGCGCCGGATTTGTCACAGCGCTCGACATCGGCGCCAAATACATCCGCGCCGACGAAAACTACCGCCACATTTTGGTGCTTGGCGGGTATGCGATGAGCAAGTACCTGAACCTGGAAGATAAAAAAACCGTGACGCTGTTTGCCGACGGCGCCGGGGCTGTTGTGTTGCGTGCTGAAAATGAGGACGATCACCGCGGCTACCTGGCGAGCGAGCTGCGCTCCAAAGGCGAATACAACAGCTGGATGGGGATTTACGGCGGCGGTACCAAGCAGCCTGCGAGCCCGGAGTTGTTGTCCCGGCACGGGCACCAATTGCAGTTTGTGCGCAAATTTCCGCCCGAACTGAATCCCGAAACCTGGGCTGATATGGCGCAAACGCTGTGCCGCCGTATCGGTGTGGCGCCCGGGGATGTGCAGCATTTTTTTATCACCCAGATCAACATCAACAGCATTCGCGAAACCCTCGACCGCCTGGGTGTGCCCCACGACCGCGCAACAACGATCATGCATAGTTACGGTTATACCGGCTCGGCCTGTATCCCAATGGCTTTGAACGAAGCCTGGGAACAGGGCCGGGTCCGTGCCGGCGACCTGTGTTTTTTCATTGGCTCGGGCGGTGGGTTGGCCTTTGCGAGTGCGGCGTTCCGAATTTGAGGTTTTTTTACCGCAAGGCGCGAAGACGCAAAAGGTATTTCTTGGCGTCTTCGCGCCTTGGCGGTGAAAAAAAAATTAGCGCAGAATGACAGACTGGTCAGCAAAATGGGCACTGTACAGCCCGGACAAGATTGCCTTCAAGGAATTCGAAACCGGGCGGACACTTACCTACGGGCAGCTGCACCGCCTGGGCAACCGCCTGGCGCAGCACCTGCACCGGCATTTTGGCATCGAAAAAGGCGACCGCGTGGCGGTATTGTCCGAGCATTGCCTGGAGTACACGTTGTTGTTTGCCGCTGCGCAAAAACTGGGGTTCATGCTCGTGCCGCTCAACTACCGGCTGGCAGCACCCGAAATTGACTACCTGCTGCAATCGGCCCAACCGCGCCTTGTTTTGGCGGAAGCCAAATACCAGAAACTACTCGACAGTGCCCCGGGAACGGCCAAAATTCCGTGCCGCTGGACGCTGGAAGCGCTGGCGGAATTCACCAACCCCGCTCTCGAACATCCTGCGGACGCCCATTTTGACAACCGCCCGATCGACGGGAACGACCCGGTTTTTATCCTGTACACCTCCGGCACCACGGGTTTTCCCAAAGGCGCCCTGTACACCCACAACATGCTGTTTTGGAACAGCATTAATACGGCCATCTCACTGATCGTTAACTCCGAAAGCCGGACCCTCAACGTGATGCCGCCGTTCCACACCGGCGGCTGGAACGTGCTGCTGACCCCGTTTTGGCACCACGGCGCGTACACCTGTTTGTTTAAAAAATTTGAAGCGGCGGCGGTGCTGGAAGCGCTGGCTCGCGAACGCTGCACCCTGTTTATGGGCGTACCCACCATGCTCAAAATGCTGGCTGCCGAGCCGGGTTTTGAGTCGGCCGACCTGAGCAGTTTGCTTTACATTATCGTTGGCGGCGAGCCCATGCCCATCCCGCTCATCGAGACCTAGCATGCCAAAGGCATTTTTATCCGTCAGGGCTACGGCATGACCGAGGTGGGCCCCAACCTGACGTCGCTGCACCACAGCGACGCCGTGCGCAAAAAAGGCAGCATCGGGCGTCCCAATTTTTATGTGGAAACCTGTATTGCCGGCGACGACGGGCGCCCAATGCCCGCCAATGTTCCCGGTGAACTGCTCCTGCGCGGCCCCATGGTCACCCCCGGCTACTGGCAAAATCCCGACGCCACGTTAGCGGCCATTCGCGACGGCTGGTTTCACAGCGGCGACCTGGCCCGGATGGATGAAGACGGTTACCTCTACATCGTCGACCGGGTGAAAAACATGTTTATTTCCGGCGGCGAAAATGTGTATCCGGCGGAGGTCGAACGCGTATTGCTGGAGCACCCGGCGGTGTCGGAGGCGGCAGTGATCGGGGTGCCAGATGAAAAATGGGGTGAAGTGGGCCGCGCTTTTGTGGTGTTAAAACCGGGGGGGGCCATCGCCGAAACCGACCTGCTTGAATTTTGCCGGTCCCGCCTGGCAAAATTCAAAGTGCCGCGCGCGGTGGTTTTTTTACCGGCTTTGCCGAAAAATGATACGGGCAAGATCAACCGGCAGGCCCTGAGGCAAGCCTGACCGCGGCAGCAACATCAACCGGATGCGTATCTTTGGGCAATTAAAAATCAGAACTACCCGTACCCATGTTCCGACGTCATACCCGCGAGCCCTTTCCCGTCCGCAACATCATTGTCCTGTCCATCGTCATGCTGGTTGTGTTGGCTTTTATCCTGCACCAGTTAAAAAAGGCGGAACAGGAACCACCCGCCAATCAGCCGTTGATCATCGAACAAAACGGCTAGTTCTCTTGCCCGTAATGATGCGTAGGGGCGCCCCTACAGGGCATCAAAAATGGCGTCGATTTCGTCGAATGATTTTACGCCGATTTGTTCTTCTTCGCCGCCGCGCAGGGCCAGGCCGGTTGGTTGCAATTGGTCGAGCAGGGTTGCCAGTGCATCGGCGGGCAGGTTGACGTCGAGCAGGGTGGGGTAGGCCATGAACAGGTTTTTCCAGGCCGTTTTGTGTGCTTTCAGGAGTTCGGCGGTATTTTTTTGAGCAGAAAAGTCCAGGAGAAACCAGGTAACGCAGGGGGCGTTTTTTTGAAAAACAGATTCCAGTTCGCTTGGGTTGCCGGTTGCGGGTACGGATAAAATCACCTCCAGGTTTTTGAGCAGGTCCAGGTTATCTATCAGACCCACCTGCACGGTGTCCAGTTCAAAAAAACGGGCGGCTTCCAGTACGGTAGCGGCCGGTGTTTTCCCAAATTCGCCAACAATTTTCGGACCTTCCACCCATTCGCGGATGGCTTTCATAAAAATCGGGTCGAGGTAACCTTCGGTACCTTCTTCCAGGTTGAAGCCGAGGAAGTCTACTCCTTTGGCGGCAAAATACCGGGCATCCGTAAGGTTGGTGATGGTGGAGGCTTTTATCAGCATATTTTTAGATTCTAAGGTTGCTGGTTACTGGCCAGAGGGTTACTGGTTGATACCATTCCGGGAAGTTGAAAGCCAGAAACCTTCAAACCAGAAACCCTCCAACCTTTTTTGAAGGACAAAAATGCCACATTCCCGGCAAATTGCCGGATTTTTGCCGCGCGCCACCAAAAGCCGCGCATTCCAATCAACAGCAGCCATCCATCGTGAAAAGATCATATCTCTGGATATTCCTGACCATTTGTGTCCTGGCAATCGCCTGGAAACTGTATCAAAATAAAGAACAATCCAAACGCGAAGCCGCCCTGGCGCAAGTGACCCGGGCTTTTGTGCCGGTGGAAGTTGCCCCGGTGGAGGCTGAAGTATTGGCGAATACCCTCGAAGCGAACGGCATTTTTCTGCCGGCAAAGGAAATGTTTGTGATTTCCGAAACGCAGGGCCGCGTTGTGCAGGTGTACAAAAACAAAGGCGAATGGGTGAATGAGGGCGACTTGATTGCCAAGGTGGACGATGAGTTGCTGAACACCGAACTGGAGGCCACCCAAGCCAATATCGCCAAACTCAAAAAAGACCGCGACCGGCTGGGCAACTTGATCGAAGGCGAGGCGGTGGCCAAAAACAAGATCGAGGACATTGAACTGGGCCTCCTGGCTGCCGAAGCCAAGGAAAAAGCGCTGAAAAAACAGATTGCCAATACCAGCCTGAAAGCGCCGATGAGCGGCACGCTTGGCTTGCGGTTCATCGAGCGCGGCAGCGTGATCGGCCCCGGTATTCAGGTGGCGCAGATCACCAATTTGGAGAAGTTGTTTCTCATGGTAAAAGTTACCGAACGCGATGTGCTGCACGTCCGCAAAGGCCAGTCGGTTCGGGTGGTTGCCGATGTGTATCCCGGTCGCGCCATACCGGGCAAGGTGACCAATATTGGATTGCGCGCCGACAATACTTTCAATTACGACGTCGAAATTGAAGTGCCCAATCCGAAGGATGCGCCCCTGCGTGCCGGCATGCATGCCCAGGCAAGGTTCACCTTCGATGCCAACCGGCAGGGATTGACGGTGCCGCGCAAAGCGATTGCCGGCAGTTTGCAGGATGCCAAAGTGTATGTGGTGAAAGACAGTGTGGCCAAACTGCGCCGGGTGCTGGGCGCCGTGTATGGCAACAAAGTCGAAGTACGCTCCGGCCTTGAAAAAGATGAACTGGTGGTAGTGGCCGGGCAGTTCAATCTGGCCGATGGGGTGCAGGTAGAGGTGGTGGAATGAGGGGGGCTTGCTCCACCGCGGTACTCGTCCTACGACTTGAAGTCGTAGGACGAGTAGGGCCCGCTCCCCCCTCACTCCAACGGCACCTCCACGGCCCGCAAGCGCCGCCGTTCACTCAACTTCACTTTTTTATGTTTGAAAATCCGGTGCAACAGATAACCTGAAGCCAGCCCGGTGCCCGACACGATAGCCGTGCCGGCGGTAAGTTTGTAATCGTCAAAAGCTGCACCGACAAGCGCAAAACCAGCCCAGGAAGCGCCAAAAATCATAAAAGATGGCCCCAGGCTGCGCAAAATGCCGGGATGTTGCAAACGGATCGCCTCGATGTTGCCTATCGGAATTGGTTTCAAATCAAGCGACACTTTTTGGGAGTCCATCTGGACATCGGTAATCGTGGAAGTGAACCACTCCGTTTCACCTTTGAGGCGGTAGGTCAGGTCTTGCCCGACATACATTTTGAGCGTCCGCGCCCGGTTGGCTTTTTCCAATTGAATAAATTTTTGTGCCGGTAAGAGTACGGGAAACAGGGCACAGGCAACGAAAAAGACAAGTAGGCGCATCGTTCGTTTTTTTATAAAGACAAGAAAAGGTTTGTGTGAATCAAAACAAAATTCCTAAGGTCCGGTTGCTGAAATTGGCCGTGCTTAGCCAACAAACTCTGGAAACAGGCCTGTCCAGTCGAACATTCTAAATAAAAAAATGCCGACTTTCGCGCTTCCACCAAATACGATCCGATATGTTTTCAGCAACAACGTACCAAACGCGCCGGACGCGGCTTAAAAAAGACCTGAAATCCGGCCTCGCCTTGTTTTTGGGCAATAATGATGTCGGGATGAACTACCCGGGTAACACCTACCATTTCCGACAGGACAGTAACTTTCTTTATTTTTTTGGACTCGACAAACCCGGCCTTGCAGCTGTCGTGGATGTGGATAACGACCGCGAAATTATTTTCGGCGACGACCTGAGTATCGAAGATGTGGTCTGGATGGGGGCAATGCCCAAAATGAAAACCCTGGCCGCCAATGTCGGTGTTGCCGAAACGCAGCCTGCCCGCCGGTTGATTAATTTTCTGAAAAAAGCGCGCCGTGCCGGCCAATCGATCCACTTCCTGCCGCCCTACCGGCACGACAATATGTTGCTGTTGAAAGACGCCCTGAATATGACGCCGAAGAAACAAAAAGCAGCAGCGTCGGAAGCGCTCATTCGCGCGGTGGTGGCACAGCGTATGCACAAATCTGCGGAAGAAGTGGCCGAAATGGAGCGCGCCGTCAATGTAACGGGCGCCATGCATGTGGCTGCGATGAAGGCCGCCCGGGAAGGCCAGGTTGAAGCCGAGTTAGCCGGCTTGGTGGAAGGTATTGCGGTGAGCGGCGGCGGGAATTTGTCGTACCCGGTTATCCTGACGGTGAACGGCCAAATTTTGCACAACCACGATCACGGCAACACCTTGCAACGTGGCCAAATGGTCCTGGGCGACTTCGGCGCTGAAACAGCCATGCATTACGCGGGAGATATTACCCGAACCTTCCCGGTGGCGCCAAAATTCACGTCCAAACAACGGGAAATCTACCAGATCGTGCTGGATGCCGAGGTGAACGCGATCAAATCGCTACGGCCGGGATTGCCCTACAAGGAGGTGCACCTGAATGCTGCGCGGCAGATGGCTGAGGGTTTAAAAGCCTTGGGCCTGATGCAGGGCGATATGGCCGAAGCGGTGGCAAAAGGTGCTCATGCTTTGTTTTTCCCGCATGGCCTGGGGCATATGATCGGTCTGGATGTGCACGATATGGAGGATTTGGGCGAAAACTACGTAGGTTACTCGGAATCGGTGCAGCGCAGTACCCAGTTTGGCACGGCCTATCTGCGACTTGGCCGGGCGCTGGAGCCGGGATTTGTGCTTACCGTGGAGCCTGGTATTTATTTTATTCCGCAGTTGATCGACCAGTGGCGGCGCAAAAAAATGTTTACGGAGTTTATCAACTACCCGGCTTTATCAAAATATCGAAATTTTGGTGGCGTGCGAATTGAAGACAATGTGCTGATCACGGAGCAGGGCTACCGCGTGCTTGGCGACCCGATCCCGAAAACGATTGCGGAAGTGGAAGGGTTGCGTTCTTAGGTTGCGCGACTCATCCTGCGACTCTACTCATCCTACGACTTCAAGTCGTAGGATGAGTGTTACCCCATACCTAAAAAAAACGCCCGCCAGTTCACCGGAGAATAACTGGCGGGCGTTTGTCATTAAAATCTGAAGGCTCAGGAAGCGCCCTTACCTTTGTTCAGCATACCCTGCAGAAAACCGCCGATACCACCACCGGCGCCGCCGAGGATGCCGCCACCGAGGATTGAGCCCAGCATGCCGTTGGCCGTATCGCCACCTAAAACAGCACTGAGAATCGAGCCCAGGCCACCATCGCCGGTTGCGCTGGCTACGGCGCCAAGCACACCACCGCCGAGCAGGCCCGACAAGCCGCCGTCTTTCGGTGTTTGTTTGAGAAACACCCCTGCCAGAGCGCTGATAAGCGGCACTGCCCAGGTGGCCGAACCTGCGGGTAAAAATTTGTTGGCCAGGAAACCAGCCACAAGCGTAATCGCTGAAGAGATCAAAGTGTTTTGCATAATACTGGCGTTTCGTTTTGAAAAGTTTGATTTGGTTGTATTAAAATCCGGCTTTGGCAAATTTAGTCCAAATAAGTAATTGTCCAAATCAAATATAGCCGCAGAAGTATCCGAAACGCGGTTCAGTAAAACAGCGCATTGGCAAACAGTTGCTTGCCGGGGCCCCAGAAACAACGAAACAGCGGGTTGTCAATCAAATAAACCATGTCGCCACGCCCGATTTTCTGAACTGCGGCAACCGGGGTGTTCTGAAGTTTGGGCTTTAAACGGCCGCCAATAAATCCGATTGACCGGAAATTCGTTCCTAACCAGATAGCCGTACTGGCATTCGCCGGGAGTTCGTACAGGCTGGAGGAAGTTTTAAGGCTAAAATACCGGTCATTAAATCCAAAAGCCAGGGGATGCGTCGCGTCGATTTCAGCCTGAACAATGGCGCCGGGAACCTGATCACTTACGGAATCGCGTTCACGGGATTGGTAAGGTGTTGGCTCGGCGCTTGCGGAATCTTTCTTCGCTTCACTTTTGCTTTTCAACTCAAAACCCTCCTGATCGGCAAAGGCCCTGACGGCACCTTCATAGGCAATGATCCGGCCGCCCTGCCGAACCCATTCCGTTAGTGTTTTCATCGTACTTTCAGACAGATGGTAATTGCCATTCGGGAAAATGATCGTAGTGTATTCGTTCCAGCGCAAACGATTCAGTCGGTCGATTGAAACCGGGGAAACCGGGTAGCCCAATTCTTGCTCGAGGAAAAACCAGGTATGTCCGTAGGCATTTGGATTTACGTCGTCTCCGTAAACAAGTGCCACGTTTGGCCGGGTAATCGGGACAAATTGATCGGACCCCAGATCGTGCCCTTTGCCGGCCCAGCCGGAAAAAATCGGGTGCAGTGTGGTATTTGTTTTTTTAGCCGCCTCTTTAACCAACTGATCCAGGGTAGCGCTGTGCGCCTGGTTGTCGGCTCTGGTAATGACCAATGCGCCGGCTTTGAACTGCTGGTCTGACAAGGCAAAAGGCCTCATGGCGTACCGGACTTTGACACCCGATTGCAGCACTTGCGACAAAAACCGGGCTTCGGCAATCGAGTTGCGGTGGATACACCAGGCGTAGGGCGGTGCGGCGAGGCGGACTTCGCTGGCAACGAAGGGTTCGAAGGGACGTTTGGGTTCAAGGCGCTGTTTTAGCGCAAATGCCTCCAGGCCAAACGCATAGGGCAGTGCCCAGGCTGTGATATCGTAGGTTAGCGAATCGCTCAGACGATGTTCAGGTTCAAACAGTACCTGGACCAATACTGCATGGGGTTGATGCGCGCTGATAATAAGGTCTTTTTCGTCGAGGTTGAACGTTGTGTTGGTACCGGACGAATAGTCGAATGCTTTTAATCCTGCCGTATTTGTACCAGCCCGGCCATACTGGATTTTATGTTGATCGAGCAATTGACACAGCGCGTTTATCTTATTCGGGTCATTGGTGTTCCGGATGACAAACGTGCGGTATTCACCTTGCGGTTGACGAAGGTTTTGCTCGTAATACTTTTGAAAATTCTCAACAATACCGGTGGCGTTCTTGCTGGCCGTTTCAATGGTGGAAAGGCTGGTCGTCAGGTGGTGTTGGATGCGGGCGTGCAGCGTCAGGGTATCGCCCGTGGCCGTTTTTACGGCACGGCCTGCAGTCGAATGGCCAGCCTGTTCGTAGGTCATTCCGATGGCGCCGTTGAACATGGGGTAGGTATCGCCATACGACGGATAAAACAAGTCGAAGACCTCTTTGGTGAAGTAGAGCCAGCCGTTTTGGTCAAAATATTGTGCATGGTTCTGCCCGATTTGGCTTTGGAAATTGCGTTGCCAGGGCGTAATGTAATCGTGCATCGGCTCGGCTGCTGGCGCAAAGTAGTAGGGATTGTCGATGTATTGTTCGTGCAGGTCGGCATGGATATGCGGCAACCAGCGTTGATACAGCACCAGGCGTTGTTGGGTTTCTACCTGGGTTGCCCAGGCCCAGTCGCGATTCAAATCAAAATGATAGTGATTGGTGCGGCCGCCGGGCCAGGGTTCATGATGTTCCCGGGCATCACCATTCGGATTTTTGAGCCGGTTGCTGGCGCTGCGGTACCAATGCGTGTAGCGGTCATACCCGTCGGGGTTCAGGGACGGATCGACGATGACGACGGTATTTTTCAACCAGGTTTGAATGCCGGGGTCGGTCTGAATGGCCAGTTTATAGGCTAATTCCATGCTGCATTCTGACCCTGATGGTTCATTACCATGCACACTCATGCTCAGCCAGACAATTGCGATATTTTCGGCGCCGGCCGGTGCTGTGTTGGTTGGGTTAAGCCCGGCAAGGGAGAGGTTGTGCAAGCGGATTTGCTCCAGGCGGGCTATGTTTTCCGGTGCGGAAAAAACAGCCAGTTGCAGTGGGCGGGCTTCATTGGTGCGGCCGTAGTGTTCCAGCCGCATAGTTGCCGGGGCAACGCCGGCCAGGTATTCAAAATAGTCGGTTAGGAGATGGTGGGGCGTAAATTGTTCGCCCAGTTGGTGCGGAAGAAAAGCGCTCGGGCTTTTTACCGGATTTTGCGCAATAATGGAAAATGCAAGGCAAAGTAGTGCCAGGGGCAGGACAAGTCGGGAAAAGTTCATCGCATCTGTTTCAGAAAAAAAACGCAGCCAAGCAGCTGCGCCGACAAACATCCGACATTTTCAGGAATTGATCAATGTCGTTTCCGTTTGATTGGGCACCCGATTGCGCGGGTCAGATCGGGATTGGGCCGTTCGTCACGAAGTACCGCTTCGACGGCGTTCTCGACATATTTTTTCCGGACAGCCGACGGTGTTTCCGGGTTGTCGTCGATAGCACCGATGTATCGAACGACTTTTTCTTTGTTCAGGACAAAGACATGGGGGGTGCGGTTGGCGCCAAATTTCGGGTACACCTTTTGTTCGGCGTCGTGCAGGTAGACAAATGGGTAACGTTTTGTTGCGGAGCGTTTTACCATTTCGTCAAAGCTGTCGTCCGGAACAATCTCGGCATCATTTGGATTGATAGCGATGACAGGAAATCCTTTTGGGTTGAATTTTTTATGCAGGTTGATAATGCGCTGTTCGTAAATCTGCGCATACGGGCAGTGGTTGCAGGTAAAAACAATGATATAGCCTTTGGCATCTGGAAAGTCGGCCAGGGAGATCATACGCCCATCAACATTTTGCAGGCGAAAATCTTCTGCTTTATCACCAATGGCATACGAACTGGGATCATTAGTGGCATTTAAGAACAGGAGAAAAGATGCCAGAAGAATCGGTATGCAGACGGGTCTTTTCATAGGTGCAGGGAGTATTAAAGTGTAAACGGTTTGTGGAAAACAGGTCGTCGCAGGGGAAATCAAAAGCAAGATAAACCTAACGGGTGCCTTTGCTACCCATGCATGTTGCTTTTTGAACTTTGTTCACAAAGTTTAGCACAAAAGATTCTAACGCTTGGTAATTCTGAAATTTTTCCGGGAACAAATTGCGTTGCCCGCCCCGGATTACCACTGTGGCCGGTATCGTGCCTTCCCAGTTGGGATGTATCTGGGGAATCCAACTGTCTGCATCCTGATCGGCGAGCAGCGCTATTTCAGGTTTAAGCGGATTTTTTTCCAGGAATGGGACTAAGGTTTTCTCAAGCCTGCTTTTAAAGTCAAGGCTGACCATAATTACCTGGAAATCGGTGTCTGCATGTTTTTGGTAAAGCTCGTCAAAGCTGGGAAGTTCTTCCACACAAGGGCTGCACCAGGTAGCCCAGAAGTTAAGCACCAGCGTTGTATGTTCGTCAACCTGCTGGATTCGTTTTTCCAGCTCGGTGAAACTATCATACACAGTAAAAACCTGCCCCAAAAGCGCGTTGGGTGCAGTTACGAGACAGATGAAGGAAATCAAATAGAGATTCCGCATGGCAGGAAACGCAATAAAAATGTATTAAAAAAAGGCCATGCAAGAAACGAATAACTGTTGGAAAGCCAATCAGCTTTAACAGTTTTTACGATAAAAAACCGTGATAGCATCTTTTTTTAATGAAAATTCTTGGAACAAAACTATTCTGCAAGAACACATTCAAAAAAAGTGCCAAACTTAAGCTACGCTTCTATGGTAGCGCCCGGATTTACGATTGATTGGTCTACAAGGATGCGCCCGCAATGTTCGCAGGCAATAATTTTCTTATGCAGACCGATTTCCAATTGAACCTGGGGGGGGACGTTATTAAAGCACCCTCCGCAGGAATTCCGTTCTACCGTCACAACGGCCAGGCCGTTGCGATAGGTCCGGCGGGTTTTGTCGTAGGCCTTGAGCAGGCGGTCTTCGATTCCCTGGCGGCCTTTGTTGCTTTTATTGCGCAGTTTATTTTCTTCCGACTCCGTTTTTTCGATGATGCCCTGCAGTTCTACTTTTTTGGCATCCAGATCTTTTTGCTTGGCCTCTTTTTTAGCTTCGGCAATGGCCAGGCTGTCTTTCTGAGCGTCCAGCTTCCCTTTGGCATCGCGAACCTTTTTCTCCGCCAGTTGAATATCCAGGTTAGCCAGCTCAATTTCTTTCGTCAGGGCTTCATACTCCCGGTTATTCTTTACATCATCGAGCTGCTTCTGGTACCGTTTGATGTTATTCTCGGCGTCTTTGGCCATTGATTGCATTTGAGCAATTTCTTGCTCTACTTCTTTCACACTGGCGCCCAGTTTTTTGCAACGGGTCTCCAGGCCGGCTATTTCATCTTCCAGGTCGGCTACCTCCATGGGCAGTTCGCCTTTCAGGATTTGGATTTCATCAAGTTGGGAATCGATAAGTTGCAGATCCCATAGTTTTTGTAGTTTCTCGGTAATGGTTGCTTCAACAGACATTGGCAAAGAATGAATGAGTGAATGTGGCAATGATGAAAATTGACGAATTTCGGGGTGTTTTTAGCAATAAAACACCGGATTTGTCGACTGCTCCGTCAAATGGAGCGCAAAATTAGGGAATTTTTCGTGTATAAGCTCGTATAAAAGTTCGATGGTAAATTGTTCACTTTCGAAGTGCCCGACATCGGCTATGATCAACCGCCCTTCCGCGTCGAAAAACTCATGGTATTTGAAGTCGGCTGTGACGAAAGCATCGGCGCCAGCTTGCAAAGCATCGGGCAACAAAAAGCTGCCGCTCCCGCCACAAACGGCAATGCGTTGGACGGCTTTGTTCCGAAAAGCTGTGTGGCGGATGCACGCTGTTTTCATCGCTGTTTTTACGTGCAAAAGAAAGGCCTGTTCAGACATTGGCGCATCTAATTGCCCGATCAGGCCTGCCCCGATATCCGGTGTGCCCGGTTTGGAGGCCAGGATACGGGTATCTTTTATGCCCAGTTTTTGTGCGATTTTTTCATTTACGCCGCGTTGATGTACGTTGTCCAGATTGGTGTGTATGGCGTAAATGGCAACGTCGTGGCGTACTGCCTCCATAACCGTGCGTTCAATGTACGTGGCCCCATTCAGGCGTTTCAAACCGCGAAAGACAATTGGATGATGCGCTACGATCAGGTTGCAGCCTTTTTGCCGGGCCTCTTCCACCACGGCTTCTGTGGAGTCGAGGCAAAATAAAACGCCGGTGAGGGATGATTCAGGGTTGCCGACGATCAGCCCTGCATTATCATAGGATTCCTGTAAATGTGGCGGTGCAACGGCTTCCAGAACCGCAATTATGTTTTTGATTTGCATAGGTTAGAAATCTCCGGCCGGAGTATGATTTAGGTGGATGATCTTCTTTTGTACTTAACAGCAACCCGGGTTAAAATGATAAACAACCTTTCATTTGATCTGTTCCCGGTGTAACTTTGCAGCGGTTATTCAGTCAAACAAGCCGGTAAAATGCCGGATGATCGGCTGAACCTGAAATTTGGATTTAAAACAATATAACTATGACTTCTACTTTGGTATTTATCGGTAATCTGGGTGCAACCGAATTGACACTTATTTTTTTAGTAGTGCTCCTGATGTTCGGTGGCAACAAAATCCCCGAACTGATGCGCGGCCTGGGTAAAGGTATCCGGGAGTTTAACAGCGCCAAGAACTCGGTTGAAGATGAAATCCGCCAAGGCATGCGCGATGCGGAAAAGAAATCAATTGACAAGTAAACAGCCGTTATTTTTTAACCGGAAAGCCCCGAATGTTTCAACAGTGGATCGGAACATTCGGGGCTTTTTTTTAAGGAAACCTGATTAAAAAGGTATGTCCTCGTCATTCATGCGCGAGGGCATGGTGAGCGGGCTTGGTGTAAACGGGCCGGTGAGCGGGTCATTCAGGCCGGCGAAGGCCAGGTCGTCCAGGTTACCGAACTTGGCAAACTGATCGGTGAATTTAAGTTTCACGGTATCCAGCGCGCCATGCCGGTGCTTGGCGATGATAAATTCGGCGACGCCTTTGAGCGACATCCCTTGCTCGTCCTCCATGATCCCGTAATATTCCGGGCGGTAGATGAAGGAAACGATGTCGGCGTCCTGTTCAATAGCTCCGGATTCCCTCAAATCGCTCAACTGCGGCCGCTTGCTCCCGCCGCGCACCTCCACCGCCCGGCTCAGCTGCGACAGCGCGATCACCGGTACGCTTAATTCTTTGGCCATGTTTTTCAAGGCCCGGGAGATGCCCGCAATTTCCTGTTCGCGGTTGCTGTTGCGGTTGTTCTCCGAGGCGCCGGTCATTAACTGGAGGTAATCGATGATGACCAGTTGAATATCGTGCTGCATTTTCAGCCGACGGCATTTGGCGCGCAGTTCGAAGATGTTGATGCCGGGGGTGTCGTCAATAAAGATGGGGATGTTGGACAGGCGTTCCACCGTGGTTTGGAGCTGCTGCCACTCGTAGTCTTCCAGTTTGCCGTTGCGCATTTTGGAGCCGGGAATTTCGGACTCCATGGAAATCAGGCGCTGTACCAATTGGGTGCTGGCCATCTCAAGGGAGAACACCGCCACGCCTTTTTCAAAATCGCGGGCAGCATTGAGCGCCATGGCCAACACGCAGGACGTTTTACCCATACCCGGGCGGGCAGCAAGGATCACCAGGTCGGAGGGTTGCCAGCCGGAAGTGATCCGGTCGAGGTCGGTAAAGCCCGAAGGTACACCCGTGAGGCCGTCTGTTTTGGTCGACAGTTCTTCAACCTGTTTGAGCACGCGGCTGCTCAACGTGCCCATGCTTTCAAAAGTGCGGCTCAGGTTGTTTTGGGTGATGGCAAACAGGCCTTTTTCTGCATCGTCCAGCAAATTGAACACATCGGTAGTGTCTTCGTAGGCATCTTTTATGGTGCGGGTGCTGACATTGATCAGTTCGCGTTGGATATGTTTTTGCGCGATGATCCGGGCGTGGTACTCAATATTGGCGGCGGAAGCAACGCGGTTGGTCAATTCGACCAGGTAGTAACTGCCGCCGATCTTTTCCAATTCCCCGGTTTTACGGAGCTCTTCGGTGACCGTCAGAATGTCGACCGGGTTGGAGCGTTCAAACAGCCGCATGATGGCCGAATAAATATGCTTGTGGGCTTCCAGGTAAAAACTGTCGGGCCGGAGAATATCCATGACTACCGGCAGGGCATCCCGGTCCAGCATCAACGCACCCAATACCGCCTCCTCCAGGGGCAGCGCCTGCGGCTGCACCTTGCCAAAAACATAGTTGGAAAGCCCCTCCGAACGCCCGGCGTTACTGCGTTGGGTTTTTCCTTTGAAATTGGCCGGACGCTGGTCCTGATTTTCATTCATTTCTGTCATCGGAAAGCTGGATAAAAGACGGGAGACAAACCTACTTTGAAATCCGGATTTTTACATTTTCCAAACAATCCGTATCACGCAAAAACTGTGGAAAACTCCCGGCCTCGATGTGGATAAACTAAAAAATACAGCAAGTTATTCACATTCGGGGGTGTTTTTCCACAGTTTGGCAAGGGCGTTTTTGCAGACTGTTTATGAAAAACTGCATATGTTAAAATTATGAATGGTAAGCTGTTATGAAATTCGCTAAACTGCCGGCGGCGGGTTTTGGAAAATTCGTTTGAAAACTGCGGGTTAAGCGAAGGTGAATTTTTTATTAAAAAAAGGGCGCTGTTTAAAAAAAAATGGAACGCAATTTTTGTCGTCAAAGTTAACAGTTTTTGTTTTGAACTCAAAGTGTGCCCTTCCGGTTTTATGAAACTTTTTGCGTCAACTGTTTGGCGTTTCGAAGGCTTGATTTTACCATTTTGAGTTTTTTTTCAGTGTCAATGCCACGTAACGTTGCCTTGTGAAAAGCGTTCGAACAGGCACTTACATGCAAAACCGCCCCGCCGGATTGGATCGTCAGGCGGGGCGTTTTTTTTAAAACAAAATGTCGGGTGCTTGAAGGCAGCGTGTTATTGCCGTTCGTTTTCGACATTGCCCTGGCGCAGGCGGGCTTCCTCCACGGCCTTGCGCTGTTGTTCAATGTCCTTGATGGTCGTATCCTGGTCTTTTTGGTTTTGTACCAGGTCTTCTTCGGCCTTTTTCAGTTTTTCCTTGTAGGTTTCAATGTCCCGAAGCAGGTTCGTATTATCGCGTTGGAGCCGGCTCAGTTTTTTGTCTAGGTCCGACAGCCGGTCTTCTTCCGCTTTGACTTCCTGGCCCACTACGGCCCTGCGCACATCGAAATAAAAGTTGGTGAGCAGTTTTTTGGTATCGTCGGTGCGGCTGGCATCTTCCCGGCGGTTCAGGAATGTAGGGCCCAGGTCGAACCAGACATTTAGTTGGGCGCCATCGCCAATTTTTTCAACTTCCGAATATAGGGTGAAATCTCCGGCGCTGACACTGGCAGAGCGGCATCCGGTGGCTGTTTTTTCGCCTTTTTTCCCTCTTTTCAGTTTGCTCGAAAAATTATTTTTTACAAAATCAGTCCACACGTCATCGACCAATCGACGGTCGGTATTGGGAAAACTGACGCTAAAGCCCGGGCGGGTTCCAAAAGACATCGGTTTGTCCATCTCGGTTACCATATTGATTTGTGCCGGCAGGGCTGGTGCAAGGAGAAATGCAAGGGCGAACATCAGTAAGCATCGTAATTGCATATAATCGATCGTTTTTAATGAAAAAATTGGGTTGTCTCATTGGTTTGGACCCCGAAAAACTTCGCAGGTCACATTGCTCAAAGATAGTTCCTCAGGGTCGATTGGCTTCAGGCTCTAAACAAATTAAATGTGTTCGGCTGGTGCCAAATTGCCAAAAGCCTGTTTTCTTTGTCGTCCCGTTCGCTTCAGGCATGGAAGAATGCATTGCGCCGTTTTTACAATTTAATGGCTGAATTTTTGCTGTTCTACCACAACCGCCTTCCTGTATTTGCAGGGAATTAACCAATCCAAAGTACGCACAGTTAAACCATGGCAAAAATTTTAGTCGTCGACGATGAAATGCCCATCCGCAGAACCCTGCGTGAAATTCTCGAGTTTGAACAATATGTAGTGGAAGAGGCAACTGATGGCCTGGAATGTGTGGCAAAAGCGCAAAAAGAGAAATATGATGTCATTATCATGGACATCAAGATGCCCAAAATGGATGGCATCGAAGCCCTCGAACGGCTTCAGATTCTGAGCCCGGAAACGCCCGTTGTTATGATCTCCGGCCACGGCAATATCGAGACAGCTGTGGATGCGGTAAAAAAAGGCGCGTTCGATTACATCTCCAAACCGCCCGACCTGAACCGCATGCTGATCACCATTCGCAATGCCATGGAAAAAGCCGAACTGGTGACCACCACCCGGGTATTGCAAAAACAGGCGCGCACCAGCAAAGGCATCACCATGATCGGCGAAAGCGCTCCCATTGCCGAGATCAAACGCATGCTGGAAAAGGTAGCGCCCACCGAAAGCCGCGTACTCATCACCGGCCAGAACGGTACCGGCAAAGAACTCGTGGCGCGCTGGATACACGAAAAAAGCAACCGCGCCAGCGGCCCCATTGTGGAGGTCAACTGCGCTGCGATACCTGCCGAACTGATTGAGAGTGAACTTTTCGGCCATAAAAAAGGCTCCTTTACCGGCGCTATTGCCGACCGCCCCGGCAAATTTGAACAAGCCAACGGCGGTACGCTTTTCCTCGATGAAATCGGCGACATGAGCCTCGACGCCCAGGCCAAGGTGTTGCGCGCCCTGCAGGAAAGCAAGATCACCCGCGTGGGCGACAACAAAGAGATCAGGGTAGACGTGCGCGTACTGGCCGCTACCAATAAAAATTTGCGGGAAGAAATCGATGCCGGCCGTTTTCGCGAAGACCTCTACCACCGCCTCGCGGTAATCGTCGTGCAGGTGCCTTCCCTCAATGAACGCCGCGACGATATCCCGCTGCTCATCGAGCATTTCAACCGCCGTATCAGCGACGACTACGGGCATGCGCCCAAAACTTTTACCCCCGAAGCGATCAAAGCCCTTCAGGAATACAACTGGACCGGCAATATCCGCGAACTGGCCAATGTCGTGGAACGCCTGCTTATCCTGTGCGATCAAAGTGTGAAGGAGGAGGATGTGCGGTTGTATGTCTTCCCGAAATAAAATTTTATAAACTTGTTTATCCTGGTCAAGGGCCGGTACAACATCCGCTTGTACCGGCCCTTGCATTTTAAACTACTCAAAGGAACCGGCGCTTTACGCAAGTACCCATCCAGTGAATCAAGTACCGCTGGAAAAGTTTCACGCTGCCGCTATACTTGTGTCCGACAAGAATTTTTATCCACAAAATTCAATTGATCATGCTAAGCGACAAGTTGAAAAAACACGGCAAAACTGCCCTCATCGTTTACCTTTGCTGGTGTACGCTCAAGGGCCTTGCTTTTCTTGCATTAGGCAGTTATCTCCTGAAATGACATCCGCAAAAAAACGATTGATGTGTATTGCCGCCCACCCCGACGATGAGTCGTTCGGTATGGGAGGCACCCTGGCAAAATATGCCGGTGAAGGCGTGGAAACGGCCATTCTAATGGCAACCCGTGGCGAACGCGGGCGCTATGGCCTGGCCGAAGCATCGCCCGGCCCTGAAATCGTCGGGGCTGCCCGCACGCAGGAATTGCTAGCCGCCGCCGCCCGGCTCGGGGTAACCCGGGTGGATTTTCTCGATTACATGGATGCCGAACTGGACCAGGCGCCACCGGGTGAAATTATCCCGGCCATTGCCCGGCACATCCGACGGGAGAAACCGCAGGTGGTCATCACCTTCGGCCCGGAAGGCGGATACGGCCATCCGGATCATATCGCCATTTCGCAGTTTGCCACTGCGGCAATCGTTCGTGCTGCCGACCCGGCATTTGAAACACCCGGAGTGCCGCATCACAGCGTGTTAAAACTGTACTACATTGCCTGGACTTCGTCCAAGTGGGCTGTTTTTCAAACGGTTTTCAAAAAACTGATTTCAACGGTAGATGGCATCCAGCGCGCTGCCGCTCCCTGCCCGGACTGGCAAGTCACCACACGCCTCGACACAGCGGCGTACTGGCCAATTGCCTGGGAGGCAATTTTGTGCCATAAAACACAAGTCGCCATTTACGGCAACCTAGAAAAACTCTCCCCGGCACAACACCGTATTTTGTGGGGCCAGCAGGAGTATTACCGGGTGTTCAGCCTTGTCAATGGTGGCCGAAAACCGGAATCCGACCTTTTTGAAGGCATTGCCTAAAAAATAATACTTATGACACCTGTAAAACAAAAACCGGCGGCCCGGTTTGAAAAAATAAACATGCCCCCGGACACTTTCCGGGAACTCGGCCATGCACTGGTCGAACAAATCGCCGGACTGTTCGAACGGCTGCCCACAGCGCCGGTAACTACTGCAGCACAGGATGAAACCATCCGTGCGATGCTCCAGGCGTTGAGCCCGGCTTCCGACAACGGGCAGGATGCCGGCGCCTTGCTGGAAAAAACCACCCGGCTGTTGTTCGACCATTCGTTATTTAACGGCCATCCGAAATTTTGGGGGTACATCACCTCGTCGCCGACGCCCATGGGCATTTTGGCCGATATGCTTGCCGCAGCAGTCAATCCCAATGTGGGCGCCTATGTTTTGTCGCCGGTAGCGACCGAAATTGAAAAGCAGACGATCGACTGGATCGGTCGGTTTATGGGGTACCCTGCCGGTGGGGGTTTGCTGGTGAGCGGTGGTAATATGGCCAATTATGTCGGATTTCTGGCGGCCTTGCGCGCCGCTACCGGAGCGGATATCCGGAAAAGCGGCCTGCGCAATTTTACCCCGAATCTGGTGCTGTATTGTTCCGCTGAAACCCACACCTGGGTTCAAAAAGCCGCTGATTTGTACGGCTTGGGTACCGATAGTATCCGCTGGATCGGAACGGATGCCCAAAAACGGATGAGCCCGGTGTTGCTGGAAGAAAAAATACTGGCGGATAAAACGGCAGGCAATCGGCCTTTTCTCGTCGTTGGTACGGCAGGCTCGGTGAGTACCGGGGCTGTGGACCCGCTCGATGCGCTGGCAGCGCTTTGCGAAAAATACGGGCTGTGGTTCCATATCGACGGCGCTTACGGCGGTTTTGCCGGCGCATTGCCTGAGTTGAAGACACAATTTGCAGGCCTTGAAAAAGCCGACTCACTGGCGGTCGATCCCCACAAGTGGTTGTACGCCCCGTTGGAAGCCGGTTGCGCCCTGGTGAAAAATCCCCGGCACCTGACGGATGCTTTTTCCTACCATCCGCCCTATTACAATTTTGAACAAACCCGGTTGAATTTTGTGGACTACGGCCCCCAAAACTCCCGTGGATTCAGAGCCCTCAAGGTTTGGCTTTCCGCGCAACACCTCGGCATGGAAGGGCACCGCCAACTGATCCGGGAAGATATCGCGCTCGCCCGGTATGCCGCCGATATATTGCGGGCAGAGACTGACTTAGCGGTGTTTTCAAGCGGGCTCAGCATTACCACGTTCCGGTATGTGCCGCCGGATTTGAGCGCGCACGTTGGCGAGCCTGAAACAGAGGCCCGCCTCAATCAGCTGAACCAGGCCATCCTGAATCAGATGGAGGCCGGCGGCGCTTTTTTTATGTCCAACGCCGTGCTGGACGGGGTTTTTGTGTTGCGCATGTGTATTGTAAATTTCCGGACGCAGGCTGCTCATATTGAAGCGATCCCGGAGTATATCCGCATGATTGGCGCTGACTTGTATGCGAAAATGTTGGAATAGCAGGTCCGGGGTTTTTCTTTGGTTTGATTTTAATTTATTACCGGACTGTAAGTACTGTGAGAAGCACCGGCCTCCAATTGAAAAGAACAATCCGGTATTCTAAACCAACCTTCCTACCTTCGCGCTGTTTTACAACAAAATTTTATGGCTTGACCCGGCCAGGAACCATCAAAACTGAAACTACAGGCCCGCATGCGCCTCGACACCATTAAACAGCCGATAGCCGCCGAGTTGGACGTTTTCGAACAACGGTTTCGCGAAGCCATGCGCAGCAAAGTCCCGTTGCTCGACAAGGTCACCTGGTATATCGTCCAGCGCAAAGGCAAGCAGGTTCGTCCGATGCTGGTACTGTTGAGTGCGCGGCTTTTTGGCCCGATCACCGAAGCATCGTACACAGCCGCATCCCTGGTTGAACTCCTGCACACGGCTACCCTTGTACACGACGACGTGGTGGACGACGCCTACGAACGCCGCGGTTTTTTTTCGATTAATGCACTTTGGAAAAACAAGATTGCCGTTTTGGTTGGCGACTTTTTGCTTTCCCAAGGGTTGTTGCTCAGCGTGCGACAGGAGCAATTCCGGCTGCTGGCCATCGTGAGCCAGGCCGTCAAGGAAATGGCTGAGGGCGAGTTGCTGCAAATGGAAAAAGCGCGCCGGCTCGATATCAAAGAAGACATTTACTACGAAATTATTCGCCAAAAAACGGCTTCTTTAATCGCTGCCGCTTGCAGTGCGGGTGCAGCGAGTACAGCTACCAATGAAGCCGACATCGAACGTATCCGGATGTTTGGTGAAAAAACCGGAATGGCGTTTCAGATTCGGGATGATTTATTCGACTTCGGCGATGATGATGTCGGCAAGCCGCTCGGGATCGATATTAAGGAGAAAAAAATGACCTTGCCGCTTATTTATGCACTCTCCCAGACGGATCGGGCAACGCGAAGACGTATTATTAATTTGGTGAAAAACGAAAGTGACAAAACCGAGAAAGTCAACGAAGTCATTCGGTTTGTCCGGGAAAGTGGCGGGTTGGAATACGCCCGGGAAGCCATGTACCGGTTTCGGCAGGAAGCATTTGATCTGCTCGACGGGGTGCCCGACAGCCCTGCAAGGCAGTCTTTGCGGGATTTGCTGGTTTTCGTGACGGAACGCAGAACGTGATTTTTTGTTGGCTATCCCGGAGAGGGGTTTCTTAGAGCGAAACTACTCCACAACCCGGCTCACCAGCACTTTGTCGATCTTACTTTTATCCATGTCCACGATTTCAAAGCGGTAGCCTTCGGCCTCAAAATAGTCGCCGGCGCGGGGTATTTCGCTCAGTTTATACAAAATATAGCCTGCCAGAGTGGCATAGTCCGCATCTTCCTGTTCAAATTCATGGAGTTCGATCGTTTCCCGCAACTCATCAATCGGTATCCCGCCTTCAACGAGCAAGCTACCATCTTCGCGGGTGATAATCGCCGGAGTTTCGATATCGTCCATGTCCGGTAATGCGCCAAAAATATTTTCAGTCAGGTCGTGTAATGTGATAATGCCCTGGATAGAGCCATATTCATCCACGACGATGGCAAAATAGTTGCGCTCTTTCCGGAAGCGCTCCAGGATTTTCAGGGCGTTCATTGTTTCCGGGACGTAGAGTGGCGGCGTAATGATGTCGCGCAGGTCAAAGCCCGGTTTTTTACTGGCATCGATGTAATCGCGCAGCTTGAGCACACCAAGGATGTTTTCCACATCGCCGTCGCAAACCAGGAATTTAGTATAACCGCTCTCCCGAATAATCCGGTTGGTTTGTTCTGCGGGGGCATTGATATCCACCCACTCCAGGTCATTCCGGTGCGTCATGATGGTATACGCATCGCGATCGGAAAAGCGCAGGATATTTTGAATAAACTCGCTCTCTTTTTGCTCAAGCACACCTTGCTGATTGGCCATTTTGACCATCAGTTTGATTTCTTCCTCGGAGATGTTTTGCTCCACATTCGGTTTGATGAACAACATGCGCATAAACATCTTGGTAGACCAGCTCAGGAAGGAAGAAATTGGCCCGGTTACGCGTGTAATGATATCCATAACCGGGGCGAAAGTCAGTGCCAGCGACTCTGCGTGCTGTATCGCGATATATTTTGGGGCCAATTCACCCACTACCAGAGAGAGATAGGTAATGATAGTGACAACAAGCGAGATGGATATTTGATCGGCATAGGGCTCCATGACGGGAATTTGGGCGACAAGCGGGGATAGTTGTTCCCCGATTTTCACTCCGCCATAGGCGCCCTCAATGATGCTGATCAGGGTAATCCCGATCTGCATGGCCGATAAGTAGTTATTGATGTTGTCCAGCAAGCTTACCGCTATGGCGGCATTGCGGTTTCCCTTGGCTTTTTCACTTTCGAGTTTGGCGCGCTTGGCCGTGATCAGGGCAATTTCGCCCAGCACTAAAAAACCATGCAGGACGATTAGGATGAGAATTATGGTGATTTCCATGTGTTATTGTCGCAAAAGTATCGCAAAGTGCTGGATTCTTGCCGGCTTTTTGTGCTATTGCTGTTTCCGCTGTTAAAAAATGTTAAAACAGCTAAATAATTTTTGTGCAAGTACAATAACTGCATACTTTTGGCAGCACGAAACAGTTCATCACCACTTTTTTATTCTTTCCAAATTTTCTTTGCTTATCGGCTAAAACTTGTACACCACTTAAATGCTCTTTTTTATTTAACTGGTAAAACAGCAAATAAATCTTTTGCTCATGCAAGTTATGCCGATGATCAATGATCATGAACTGATCGCTCGTTATGTAGATGGTGATGAAAAAGCCTTTGAGGCTCTTCTCCTTCGCTACAAATCCAAAATTTACACCTCTATTTACCTGTTTGTCAAAGATCAGGCGCTCGCTGAAGACATTTTTCAGGAGGTCTTTATCAAGATCATTGACACCCTGCGTAAGGGTAAATATAACCACGAAGGTAAATTCGTCCAATGGGCTATGCGCATAGCTTACAACATGTGTGTGGACTACCATCGCCGCAACAAACGCCGGTCGCACATTAACCCCACTGAGGATTTTGACATTTTTGAAGTGCTGCGGCTCAGTGATGACGGCCCTGACACGGAGATTATGCGCAGTGAAATGCATACCCGGATACGCCGTCTGGTCGACGACCTGCCTGCCGAGCAGCGCGAAGTGGTAATCTTGCGCCACTATGCCGATATGAGTTTCAAAGAAATCGCGGCGCTCACCCGCGTCAGTATCAACACCGCTTTGGGCCGTATGCGTTACGCGCTCATTAATATCCGCAAAATGATGGCGGAGCGCGACGTGGTGTTGCAGTAACACCGTGTGCCGGACGACCTGCAATCAGGCGCCTCGTGTAACCCAGGGTTGCACGGGGCGTTTGGTGTTTCTGGGCCCTTCAGGGCTGAAGTTTACCTGCCCAATTTTAATTCTCGGGCTTATCTAGGGCGTTTCCCTGCTCAGCTGTTTCTTCCGGTATACTTTTCTTCTCCTTCTGAAAAACTTTCCGCAAATGGCTGGGCAACAAACTGATCCGTTCGCCCAGCCAACGCTCCAGCGTAATGGCAAGTAAGGCATACCCCTCGGTAACTCCGGGAGCCGGCACAACAATGATCACGAAAAACGGCAGGAAACGCGGGATATCGCGCAGTTGCTCACGGGCCTGTTGCAACTCTGCTTCGGTGGGCCGCCGACTTTTTGAGATCACTAATAATCTGCCGGCATGGTGGCGGGCATAAGTGTGCACCATCTGTTTGGTTTCAACGCCTTCCATAAACAGCGCCCATAAGAGCATGCGCGGAAAACGGATGATTCGTTTAAACTGGGTGCGGAAATACATAGTGCAAGTAAAATAAGCAGGAATCGCGCCAGGTTTGGCTATCCGAAACTTGTGAACATTATTTTGTTGGCAGGATTAACACGGTTATCATGAAAATCGTCTGAACAGAAAAAAAACGAATATCAATGTGCCTCCAGCCAGTTGTTTCCTACGCCCATTTCTACTAAGATTGGGACTTTCAAACTTGGAATCGCCGTGGCCATTTTTTCATGAATAATTGGTTTTAACGCTTCCAGTTCATCTTTATGCACATCGAATACCAACTCATCGTGTACCTGGAGGATCATGCTCGAGCGGAATTTACCTTCCCGCATGGCTTTCCAGATGTTGACCATAGCCACTTTGATCATATCGGCGGCAGTACCCTGAATGGGTGTGTTTATGGCCATACGTTCGGCCATACTCCGCTGCATGCCGTTGCGACTCACGATGTCGCGCAAGGTGCGGCGGCGGCCGAGTAAGGTTTCTACATAGCCATGCTTCCGGGCGAATTCGACGGTAGTTTCCATATAGTTTTTGAGGCCCTGATATTGCCGGAAGTAATTCTCAATCAATTCTTTGGCCTCAGGTCGTTTGATGCCCAGCTGGTTACTCAGATTCGTAGCCCCGGCGCCGTAAATTATACTGAAATTTACTGTTTTGGCGGCCCTGCGTTGATCAGGGGTAACTTCCTCAAGCGGTACCCCGAACACCCGGGCGGCAGTGGCCTGGTGGATATCCTGGTTGAGGCGGAAGGCTTCAAGCATGGCCTCTTCGTTGCTGATATCGGCGATTAACCGGAGCTCGACCTGGGAATAGTCGGCCGAAAGCAGCACGTGATTTTCGTCGCGGGGAATAAATGCCTCGCGCACTTTACGGCCCTCCGGTGTCCGGATCGGAATGTTTTGCAAGTTTGGGTTCTGGCTGCTCAGGCGCCCGGTGGCAGCCAGCGCCTGGTTGAACGAAGAGTGTACACGCCCGGTGCGCGGGTTGATCAATGCCGGCAAGGCATCCACATACGTGCTGCGCAATTTCATAAGCGCCCGATGCTCAAGAATGTCGGCACAAACCGGATACTCGGCCGCCAGTTGGGTGAGCACGCTTTCGTCGGTAGAGTATTGGCCGCTTTTCATTTTCCGGCCGGGATATGGGATTTTTAATTTGTCAAACAAAATCTCGCCAACCTGTTTGGGACTTGCCACATTGAAATTGTGCCCGGTTTCTTCGAGCACTTTTTTCTCCAGAGCATCGATGCTGATACTGAGTTCGCCCGAGTATTCTTTTAAAAAATCGGGGTCGATGCGCACACCGGCAAATTCCAGATCGGCGAGCACTTTTACCAGCGGTATTTCCACTAATTCAAACAGTTTTTTCAGGTTTTTGCCGCCCTCATCCAGTTTGGGCTCCAGGTATTGTTTGAGTTGCAGGGTAATGTCGGCATCCTCACCGGCGTATTCCCGGATTTGCTCGACAGGCACATCGCGCATGGTGCCCTGCCCGGCGCCTTTTTTGCCGATCAACTCCTCGATTTTCACCGGCGAATAATCGAGGTAGGTTTCGGCCAGGTAATTCATATTGTGCCGAAGTTCAGGTTCCAGCAGGTAGTGGGCAATCATGGTGTCCCAATACGGCCCGCGGAGTTCTACACCATAATTTTTCAGGACGATGGCGTCGTATTTGAGGTTTTGGCCGATTTTCTCAATTTTTTCATGTTCAAAAACCGGGCGGAATTCTTCAACGATCGCCTGAGCTGCTTTCCGGTCTTCCGGTATGGGCACATACCAGGCTTCGTGGGGTTTGTATGCAAAGGAAAAACCCACCAAATCGGCCTGAGTCGGTTCGATGGCGGTCGTTTCAGAGTCGTAACAAATGGCTGTGCGGCTGAGCAACAGTTTGACCAGTTCGGCGCGTTGTTCCGGCGTTTCGGCCAAATGGTACGCGTGCGATGTGTTTTGAATATTTTTCGTGGCGTGTAAGCCTCCGGCTGCCTGCCCTGCAGGGTTGGAGTCCGCAAATTGCGTGCTTTCGGAATCACCGAACAGGCTGGTTTGGGTGCCGGAATTTGAAGCCGCAGTGCGTTTCTTTTCGGCAGGATGCTCATGCTCCGGCCCTCCATTGGATGCCGAGGCAGAACCCGCCAGTGGATGCTGCAAAATTTCTGTGGCCAGGCTCCGGAATTCCAGCTCTTTGAAAATCTCGACGAGTTCTTCCCGGTTAAACGGTTCGATTTCGAAAAATTTCTCATCAAATTGTACCGGTGCATTGATTTCAATGGTAGCCAGCCATTTGGACAACGTAGCCTTTTCGCCCTGAGTTTTGACAGTTTCCTGCTGCTTGCCTTTCAGTTGATCGGCATTGGCTAATAAATTTTCCACAGTGTCGAATTGCTCCAGGAGTTTGGCTGCTGTTTTTTCGCCAATGCCCGGAAGCCCGGGTATATTATCCACCGAATCGCCCATGAGCGCCAGCATGTCGATCACCTGGTCCACGCGTTTTATTCCCCAGCGTTCACAAACTTCCCGGGGCCCCCAAATTTCCACATCGTTGCCCTGGCGCCCGGGTTTATACAGAAAAATATGCTCGTCGACCAGCTGGCCGAAGTCCTTGTCGGGGGTTACCATGTAAACGTCATAGCCTTGTCTGCCGGCCTGTTTGGCCAGGGTGCCGATCACGTCGTCGGCCTCATAGTTTTTGATGATCAGCACAGGAATATTCATGGCCTGCACAATTTTTTCAACCCAGGGGATTGCCAGCGTGATATCCTCCGGCTGGGCATCTCTGTTTGCCTTGTATAACTCAAACTCCGTGTGCCGGAACGTGCCGCCGGGCGGATCAAAAACGACGGCCAAATGGGATGGTTGCTCACGCTTCATCATATCCCAAAGCGTACGCATAAACCCCTGGATAGCAGAAACATTCCAGCCTTTTGAATTGATTAGCGGACGGGAAATAAAGGCATAATGCGCCCGGTAAATCAAGGCGTGACCGTCGAGCAGAAAGAGTTTTTTCATGTTGTGCAGTGGCTGCTTGGTTATTTTATGAATCGGGCGGCAAACTTTTTTGGCCCCGTATTTGTGCGTAAAAGTAAAGGAATGCACCCGATTTGACCTACCTTCGCCGCCTTTTACAAAAAATTGGCTGCTTTAATTCTACACCCCCTAATATTCGCCCGGATACCCGCTTTTTCCATCAACTGATCCTGACCTGTGCAATACTTACAGCTGGCGACTGTACCTGTCGACCAAAACGATGACAACCTGATCCTGCTCGTTGAAACTACAACGGTGGATCAACTGGATGCCGTGTTGCAACCTGCCGAAATGATTTTTTTACGCCAGGCGGTGGCAAAAGGCGTGCGCGCCTTTTTCTTCCCCCAGGCCAACAGCGCCGTTTTTGTGCGTGTGCTCGAGCCGGCCTCAGATTTGGCGCCCAGCCTCGAAGAAGCCCGGCTCGATGCCAACCAATTGCTCTGCGAACTGAAAAACTACCATGTTGAATCGGCTGTTGTGCA
Organism: Lewinellaceae bacterium; assembly: GCA_016716135.1. GTDB lineage: Bacteria > Bacteroidota > Bacteroidia > Chitinophagales > Saprospiraceae > M3007. Next base: position 101,009 of record JADJWX010000013.1, read on the forward strand.
GACTTTTTGCCCGGAAGTGCGCGCCCTCGCATTTTTGGAAGGCCTGATGCTGGGCAGCTACCAGTTCGTAAATTACTTTTCAGACCCAACAAAAAAATCCAATCAACTTAAATCCCTCCGGTGGGCTGTAGCCCAGGCACCACATGCGGCTGTTGCGGAACTGAATGCGCTCGTGCAGGCTGTATTTATGACCCGCGACATGGTCAATGAACCCCACTCCCATTTCGACACGCTGAAACTGGCTCAAACTGCCCGGGAAACCGGTGAAAAGTATGGGCTTTCCGTGGAGATTCTGGGCAAAGAAAAAATCGAAGAGCTGAAAATGGGCGGTCTGCTGGCCGTAAACCAGGCCAGTTCGGTACCGCCGCAGTTTTGTATCCTGGAGTGGCGCCCGGAACATACCCGGAACAAAAAGCCGGTGGTGCTCATCGGGAAAGGGGTGGTATACGATACCGGCGGCCTCAGCCTCAAATCCAGCACAGGCATGGAAAGCATGAAATGCGACATGGCCGGTGCTGCCGCAGTGATCGGCGCTATGGCTGCTGTAGCCCAGGCTGCGCTTCCGGTACACGTGATTGGCCTGGTACCGGCCACGGATAACAAAATCGGCGAGCGTGCACTGTCGCCCGGCGATGTGATCCGCATGTATTCCGGCGCCACGGTGGAAGTGGTCAATACCGACGCCGAAGGCCGGTTGATTCTGGCCGATACCTTGCATTATGCCAAAAAATTTGACCCGGAGTTGGTACTCGACATCGCTACACTCACCGGTTCGGCAGTAAATGCCCTGGGGAGCCAGGCTATCTGCTACATGGGTACAGCCGACGCCAACGTAAAACGCGCGCTCGAAACCAGCGGCTGGAATACCTACGAACGCCTGGTCGAACTGCCGCTCTGGAAAGAATACGGCGACGAACTGAAGAGCAGTATCGCCGACATGAAAAACATGGGCTCCGGCCCGGCCGGAATGATCACCGCCGGAAAATTCCTCGAACATTTCGCAGATTATCCCTGGTTACACCTCGACATCGCCGGGTCTGCGTATCTTCGCGCTGCAAACGGCTACCGCCCGAAAGAGGGTACCGGCGTCGGTGTACGCCTGCTGTTTGACTTTTTGAAAAAATGGGGCGCTGAGGAGTAACTTACCAGCCGGATAAATCGTGGTTAAAGGCAGAAAACGGAGAACGACCGGGTCTTCTCCATAACCTTCCTTTGCCCGTTTTTGTATTCGCCTGCTTCCCGATTCGCCTGTTCGCAGATTCTAATTTTTATGGAAAACATAACCATCGGTATTACTTGTGGCGATATCAACGGTATCGGCCTCGAAATTATCCTGAAAGCCCTGGCGATCAAAAAAGCCAACCGCACGTTCAAAACCGTTATTTACGGGAGTACCAAAGTGGTGGCGTATCACAAAAATATCATTACCCAGGATACCATTCTTTTTAACTCCATTCAGGCTGCCGAAGAAGCACAGGCCGACCGGATCAATATCATCAATTGCTGGCAAGACAATGTAAACATCACCTTGGGTAAACCCACCGATGTCGGCGGAAAATGCGCCTTCCTGGCACTCGAACGCGCTGTGGCCGATATGAAAAGCGGTGTTATTGATGCGCTTGTTACTGCCCCCATCCACAAAAAAGCCATGCAAATGGCCGACTTCCCTTTCGTCGGGCACACCGAATACATCACCAACACCCTAGGCGACAAAGATTCGCTGATGCTTATGGTTTCCGACAACCTGCGCATCGGAGTGGCCACCAACCACCTGCCCCTTCGCGAGGTGCCCCAGGCAATTACCACGGAACTCGTGCTGCGCAAAATTGAAATCCTCGCCGAAACGTTGCGCATCGATTTTAACCAGGGCAAACCAACTATTGCCGTTTTAGGCCTTAATCCGCATGCCGGTGATGAAGGCGCCATTGGAACTGAAGACGATAATATTGTGCGGCCAGCCGTGGAAAAAGCCAAGGAAAAAGGCATCCTGGCATTCGGCCCGTACCCGGCCGACGGCTTTTTTGGCTCCGGCCAGTTTACAAAATTTGACGGCGTGCTGGCCATGTACCATGATCAGGGTTTGGTGCCCTTCAAAACACTCTCTTTTGGCGAAGGGACCAATTACACTGCGGGCCTTGCTTCGGTGCGTACCTCGCCGGACCATGGCACAGCCTACGATATCGCCGGCAAAGGAGAGGCGGATGAGGCGTCGTTTGTCCGCGCCCTCTACCTGGCTGCCGATATTGTACACAACCGGAGCGAATACCTCGAAATGCACGCCAATTCGCTGGTGCAGCACAAACGCAAAGCGCTTGAAAGTGAAACCGGCGAAGACGAAGAAGTTGAAGATATCATTCCGGAGGAATAGGCGTTGGTGATTGCACTCCAGAAACCCCTTGATTAAGATATGAATCCAATTTTAGGAATAGACGTCGGCGGCTCCGGCGTCAAAGGCTCGTTGGTTGATCTGGATCAGGGCACACTGCTCCAGGATCGTTACCGGATACCAACGCCCCAGCCGGCTACACCGGCGGCAGTAGCGGATGCCGTTGCACAAATTGTTGCTTTTTTCAACTATAAAGGCCCTGTTGGTTGTGGTTTTCCCGCCATTGTAAAAAACGGCGTGGCCCAGACGGCAGCGAATATTGATAAATCCTGGATCGGGACCAGCATCGAAACCACGTTTGGCAAAGCCTGTGGCAATCCGGTTTTTGCCACCAACGATGCCGATGCCGCCGGCATGGCCGAAATGCATTTTGGCGCAGGAAAGGATGAGGAAGGCTTGGTAATCCTGATCACCATCGGTACCGGCCTGGGCACGGCTATTTTTTATAAAGGTATGCTGATTCCCAACACGGAACTGGGGCACCTGATCTGGAAAAACAACAAGATCGCAGAGGCATACTGTTCCTCCGGCGCGCGGGAGCGGCTGAAAATCAGCCGGGAAGAATGGGCAGGGCGTTTTAACAAATACCTGCTCCACCTCGAACTGCTTTTTTCGCCCGATCTGTTTATCCTCGGAGGCGGGGAAAGCAAATATTTTGATACGTTTAAAGATGCGCTGACCACCAATGCGCGTGTGCTACCTGCCCAACTTCTAAACAATGCCGGTATTATCGGCGCCGCCGCTTATGCCGAAACGCACCGCCGGGTAAGCCTGCACGGATTGCACGGCCGTCATGGCGGGCATGGGTGATTTTTTACATCCGGGCCAGCGCCCGTTCCTGCTTGAGTTGTACCCGCCGGGATACCATGATACTGATTTCATACAGGATGTACAGCGGAATACCGACAATGGTCTGAGAAACCACATCCGGCGGGGTAATGATGGCTGCCATGATCAGGATGGCAACCACGGCGTGCCGGCGGTACATCCGCAGCGATTTATACCCGACAATGCCGATTTTCGTCAGGAAATAGGCAACCACCGGCATTTCAAAGATCAAGCCCGTCGGGATGGTGAACATGGTCATGTACGTCACGTAAGAATCAAGGGTGGGCGAAACCTGGGCGCCTTCAATGGTGTAGCCTGCGAGGAAGTTGATTGAAAAAGCGGCAATCACAAAATACCCAAATGCAACACCCAGCAGAAATAAAAACGAACAAATACCAACAACGCCCCGGATCGTTTTTTTCTCGTTTTCCAACAAACCCGGCTGAATAAACTTCCAGAACTCCCACAGGATAAACGGAAAAGCGCCGATAAATCCCAACCAAAACGAAATGTACAGGTGCTGCATCAGCACCTCCCCCAATTGCCGCGTGATTATGGTGAACTCCACCGGCTTGAAACATAAATTGTCGCCAAGACCGACGCTGTGCGAAATACTGCACAATGCCCGGTAGGTCAGAAAATCCGGGTTGCGCGGCCCAAACATCAGGGTATTAAAAATGAATTCCTTGTTGATAAAACAAACCGTACCGAGCACGGCAATCGCTAACGCGGAGCGCAGGATGTGCTTGCGCAACTCGGCAATATGTTCAAAAAAGGACATCTCGCCTTTTTCCTTGCGTTGTTCCTCAATTTCATGTAACTGATCAATGGGCATAGTTCTGGTGCATGGCTGCTCTTAGACCGGGCAAAGGTAAAAGGTTTAGATAGCATGTTGAAGATTTCTCTTGAGTCACTCTGCCCGCCACGCCACACCCCCAAAAAACCACGCCCCGCTCCCCGGCTCATAAAACCGGCCGCCACCGGCATTCAGCCGAATATTGTTGAAATAACCGGCGCCAAAAACATTGTCGGCGCCCAGGAAAATTTCCAAATGACGCCGGGAATAGCCCAGGCGTAAATTAACCAGCGCATACGCATCCACCGGAACGGCATTGGCGTCGTCGGCAAAAAAACGGCCCGAATACCGCCATTGTACCCGGCTAAAAATGCCGCTGCGGGCGTGCCGGTATTGCACCTCCGCCATCCCCCAATCCTGCGGCAGGCCGGGCAGCATCCGGCCCGAAAAATTACCTGCCGGCGTTTCGTATTGCCGGTAGGTGAACGCCGCCCGGGTATAATTCAGCCCCAACTCCAGCCCGCGCACCGGCAACCAGCGCAGCGCCAGTTCCAGGCCCGCACGCAGCGTTTCTCCGGCATTTCGGTAAAACGTGCGGCCGGGAAAATCAACCAATTCGTACGGACTGAGTTCATCCCGCGTCACCGCCCGGAAGCCTGCGACTTCCCAGGCAAACCCCAGGGGCCATTGCCCGCGGAGGCCAATTTCTGCCGACAGCGTCCGCTGCGGCCGCAGGGCTTCGTTGAAGCCGCCGCTGTTGTCGGGACGGGCGCTGAGCTCGGCCAGGGTAGGGGTTTCAAAATTGGTGCTCGCATTGGCATAGGCCTGCAACCGGCGATTCAGCCGCAACACCAGCCCGCCCCAGGGGCTCACTCGCCGGTAGTCCGAATGACCCGACTGCAGGCCGTCGGACTCAAAAAAGTCGTCGACTGCCAGCCGCACCAGATCAACCCGGCCGCCCCCGCTGATCGTCCACCGGGGCGCCGGCGTCCATTCGGCCAGCGTGTACAGCCCGGCGCTGGTATACGTTTCCTGCTGGTCGAGCGACTGCGTGCCGCGTGCACCGTCGAGATTGTCGTAGCGTTGGCGCTGGTCGGCCTGCCGGTCGAGATCAACCCCACTGCTGAACCGCCAGTTTTTTTGTTCAACATCGTATTGCGCCCCGCCGCCGGCAAACCAGCGCTGGAAGGCCGCCTGTCCGCCGTTTTGGAACGGCAGGCGGTTTTCAAAATCCCGCCAGGTGGAGTAGCCGCGCAGGCGAAGCCGCTGGTTTTTGCGCCATTTTTTTTCATAGGCCAGGCCGATGCGCCCCTGCTGCACCGATTCGCCGGCATCGTACCGCAGGTTGGTTGCAGCGGCAGCGCGCCGGTCGTCACCCACTTGTGCCAGGGTCAACGCACCGGGGTCATCGGCGCGCGGACTGTTGACGTAGTTGAGTAAAATTTTAAACTGGCGGCTCGAATCCGGCGCCCAGGTCCATTGGCCATTGGCCAGTGTGCTGCGCATAGCGGCATGTGCGCGGTACCCGTCGAGGCCGAGATGGCTCACCGAAAGCCGGAACCCGTTTTTTTTAAATGAACCCCCGCCCGCTGCATGCAACTGCCGGAAGCCGAAACGCCCCCCGGCTAACCGGACGTAGCCGGATTGTTGCTCCGGCGCCGGCATGCTGGAAATGCTGATCACCCCGCCCGAGGCATTGCCATACAAGCCGCTCGAAGCGCCGCGCAATACTTCGATGCGACCCACTGTGGCCAGGTCGAGGTTGTCCAGTTGCGCCTGTCCGTCGGGCGCCGACTCCGGGATGCCGTCGAGCAGCAATTTGATCCCGCGAATCCCAAACGCCGCCCGGGCGCCAAAACCCCGGATGGCAATGCGGAGGTCTTGTGCGAAATTGGCATCGTTGAGCATGAACACTCCGGGTACGGTGGCCAGGCTTTCCTGCAGGGTCAGTTGGGGTTGTGCTTCCCGGATATACCGGCCTTCCAGCGCACTTACCGCCAATGGGCTGGTGTTGGCGTTGGCGGGGAGCCGCGTTGCGGAAATGGTGACTGCGCGCAGGGTATCCAGGCGGGTCGAGTCCGACTGCGCCGGGAGCAGTGCGGGAAACAGGAGCAGCAGGAAGCGTATGTTTTTCATGGTGATGTGGATTTAAACCCGGGTAAATGTACCCATCGGAGGGGGGCTTCGAGCCCAATGTCGTCAACGTAGTACTGCTTTGCCACGAAAATTATTTGTGCCGAATATTGTATTCAGATGGCTCCCCCGCCCTGCGGGGGAGCCATCTGGGTTAAGGTGGTAAAGTAGTTTTAGGTCACCCCGGATAAGTCCTATCCCAAGGCAAGCATTGGCAGAAAGCCGTTTCGAACCCTGTGCTCCGGAATAATTTGGCATTTTTGCAAAAAACACCGTTTCAATGATACGTTATTTATTTCCCCTTTGCCTGTTATTCGTTGCCGAACTACTTCCCGCCGCCAACCTTCCCCCCGGCTTTGTTGAAGTTCCGGTGGCTACCGGGCTCGACCCCACCGCGATGGCGCAAGCTCCCGACGGCCGCATTTTTATCACTGAAAAATATGGCGCCGTGCGTATTGTGGAAAATGGCGTTTTGCTGCCCGATCCATTCATTCAACTGGATGTGGACAACTACAATGAACGCGGCCTGAGCGGCATTGCGTTTCACCCGGATTTTGCGCAAAACGGCTACGTGTATTTGTACTACACCGTTCAATCGGCAGGGCACAACCGCCTCAGCCGCGTGCAGGCCGTGGGCAATTATGCCATTCCGGGCAGCGAGGAGGTCCTGCTGGAACTCGACCCCCTGGCAGCCACCGTGCACAATGCCGGCGCGATGGCCTTCGGCGCCGACGGCAAGCTGTATGTGGCTACGGGCGAAGGCGCCGATGGGGCCAAGTCGCCGTTGCTCACGTCCCTGCTCGGAAAGGTACTTCGGTTAAACCCGGACGGGACAATCCCCGGCGACAACCCGTTTTTCAACGAGGCCTCCGGCCCGTACCGCGCAATTTACGCCACGGGTTTTCGCAATCCTTTTTCTCTGACGGTACAACCCGGCAGCGGGCGCATCCTGGTGGGCGATGTGGGTGGCTCGTATTTTGAAGAAATAAACGACGTCAAAGCCGGGCAGTTTTACGGCTGGGATATTTTGGAAGGCAAACGCACCATGCAGCAAGTGCCGGCCAATTACCGGGATCCGCTGTACACCTATTCGCACAATATCGGCTGCGCCGTAACGGGGGTTGCTTTTTACGACCAGGCGATTTTGCAGTTTCCCGCCACGTATCACGGGAAGGTGTTTTTCAGCGACTATTGCAACAAAAAAATTACGGTGCTCAACCCGGCAACCGGACTGGTGGAGGGCACGTTTGCCAGCGCCATCAATCGCCCGCTGGGTATCCTGGCCGGGCACGACGGCGCGCTGTATTACCTGGCGCGCGGGGGCATTGGCGGCGGTTCCGAACTGGACAATACCAGCTCGGGCAACGGCATCCTCTGGCGGGTCAGTTACGTGGGCAACGGCGCGCCGGTCTTCAGTGTACAGCCGGTAAACACCCTGGTGCCGGCGGGCGAAGACGCCTTTTTTTCGGTGCAGGCCAACGGCACGCCGGTTATCAACTATCAGTGGCAGCGCGACGGGCAGGATATCCCGGGCGCCACAGCGCCGGAGTTGGTGCTGAATCAAACGACCCTGCCCGACAGCGGCGCCGTCATCCGGTGCCGGGCGACAAATCCGTTCGGGCAGGTGTTGAGCCAGGAGGCTGTTTTGCGCGTGACGACCAACCAAAGGCCAACACCCGAAATTTTGACGCCGGCAGCCGGGTACCAGTATGCCGCCGGCGATACGATCTGGTTTTCCGGCCAGGCGCTTGATCCTGAAACGGGCCTGCTGCCCGCCGATGACCTGGTCTGGTGGCTCGATTTTCACCACGATCAGCATACGCACCCCGGGCTGGCGCCGCTGGGCGGGGTGAGCTCGGGTTTTTATGTGGTACCCCGCGTGGGCGAAACTGCCGACAATGTTTGGCTGCGCCTGTACCTGCGCGCCAGCGATCCGGCGGGCTTGTCGCAAACCGTGTACCGGGAGTTTTTTCCTAAAAAAACCAAACTGCGCCTGGAAAGCAGTCCCAGCGGCTTGCCCATGCGCATCGATGGCAACACGTACGTCACACCGTTTGAAATAACCAGCGTACAGGGCCTGCTCCACCAGATACAGGCGACACCCGCAATCCAGGATCAAAATAAACTGACGGTGCTGGCCAACTGGTCGGACGGTGAAACCAGTGCCAGCCGCTTGCAATATGCCGACGACCCGGTGACCACCCTTCGGGCAGTTTATGAAACCATAGAATTTAAAGGAACCGGCATGTATGGCCAATACCATACGCTGACCGACGATCTGACTTTTGACCAACTGGTGTTCAATCGTGTGGACACCATGATCAATTTCAACTGGGGGCAGGGCGCTCCCAATGCCGGCCTGCCCACCGATTTTTTTGCCGTGCGCTGGCTGGGCTACATCGAACCGGCTTTTTCCGAAGCGCACTTTTTTCATGCCAAAACAGACGACGGATTCCGGCTTTGGGTCGATGGCCAGTTGATCATGGACGAATGGTACCCGAAAGGGGCCAGCGAGTTCAGCAAGGCAGTTTTTTTGGAAAAAGGCAAACGCTATCCGATCGAACTGGAATATTTCGAAGTGTGGGGCGAGGCGGTTGCGGTGTTGTCGTGGAGCAGTGCATCCATGCCCAAGGAGGTGATCCCGAAATGGCGCTTGTACCCCAGGCTGCCTGAAAATCCGGGTTTAACAGACCACCGATTTGACGCGCGCCTGTTCCCAAATCCCGTAACAAACCGGCTGAGCCTGCTCATCGAGGCGGATTTTCGGGAAACCTTTGATCTCCGCCTGTTCGATGCCGCAGGGCGCATGGTGCGGGAGTGGCGCCACCAGGTGGTGGAAATTTACCAGGAGCAATTGAGTTGGCCGGTCAGCGATTTGCAGGCGGGGTCGTATTGGCTGGAGCTGACACAGGAGGGCCGGCCACCTGTGATTTTTCCGTTTATAAAAATTTGAATGGGGGCAAACCCTCTCCCGGTTGCTCCTGATTGCCCAAAAGTTGGTTGATTTTATTGTAAAGTATTAAAACTTTAATTGTGGTCTTTTATGCGCCTATTGGCTCCGCCGTGTCAACCCCACCCCCGGCCCCTCCCCAAGGGGGAGGGGAGACGTAGAGTTGACCACTTTTTTGCACCAAAGTACAGGTAATATTGTGTGATCTACGGTGTATGTCGCGTCTCCACTCCCCCTTGGGGGAGGGGCCGGGGGTGGGGTTGACAAGGGCGAAGTGCGAGAATGCACCACTTTCGAAACTCCGTAAAACACATTTCAAAAAATTCAACCAACTTGTGGGTAATCGGGAGCCCGGCTGCGAGGGATCATTTTGCATAAATCTTCCCTGCCCGCATCACAAATTCCACCCGTTCCATGGCGCGGATATCCTGCAAGGGGTTCCCGTCCACGGCAATAATATCCGCCTGTTTGCCGGGTTCCAGCGTTCCGATTTGCTGTTGCAAGCCGAGCAGCTCGGCGGCATTGACGGTGGCGGCCCGCAGAATATCCCAGGGTTTCATGCCGGCCCGGGCCATAAAATTGAATTCCAGGTTGTTTTTTCCGTGCGGGTACACGCCGGCGTCGGTGCCGAAAGCGATCCGGATGCCGCGTTGGTAGGCGCGCGTCAGGGTGGCGGAAATTTGCGGCCCGATCCCCAGTGCTTTTTCACGCACCACTTCCGGGAAAAACCCCTTGACTTGCGCACTGTCGGTCACCGCCCAACCGGCCGTAAGCGTAGGCACATACCAGGTGCCGCGTTGGAGCATCAGGTCCATGGTGCTGTCGCTCATAAACGTGCCGTGCTCCACACTTTTTACGCCGGCGAGTATGGCGCGGCGCATGCCTTCATCGCCGTGCGCATGGGCAGCCACCGGTACGCCCAGGTCGGTTGCCGTTTGTACAATTACGTCGAGTTCATCTTCGGCGTAGTGCGGCAGGAGCCCGTCGCGGGCGAGGCTGAGCACACCGCCGGTCGCCGTCACCTTGATCAGGTCAGCGCCGAGTTTGATCTGGCTGCGCACGGCTTTCCGGCAGGCGTCGGGGCCGTCGGCAATACCCATTTCGGCGCCGGGGGGCGGCTCCAGCAGGTCCCAGCGCGAGCCCGTGGTGGCGTCGCCGTGGCCGCCGGTGATGCTGATGATCCGGCCGGCGGTGAGTATACGGGGGCCGGTGATCCAGCCTTTGTTTACGGCATTGCGCAGGGCGATATTGGCGCCGCGGCCACCCAGGTCGCGCACGGTGGTGAAGCCGATTTCCAGCGTTCGCCGGAGGTATTCCGTTGCCCGCAGGGCATAATCAGCGTCGTTGAGGGTGTAGCGTTCCAGGTAGGTGTTCCGGTTGATTTCCCATTCGACGTGCACATGGCAGTCGATCAGGCCCGGGAGCACGGTTTTATTTTTCAGGTCGACTACGGTGGCGCCGTCCGGTACGCGGCGGTAGCCTTTTTCAATGCGGGTAATTTTGCTGGCATCGACCACCACGGTCATTTCCGTTTGAACTTCTTCGTTGGTCATGCCGATCAGGCGCCCGCAGTGCAGGTAGGTTTGTGGCAACGCCGATTGGCTGACGGCGAAAAAAAGTACTAAAAATGTGATTCCTTGTTTCATGAAAATTCAGGTCGGTGAATAAAATTGACGCCAGGCGGTAATATAAGGGGCCGGAGAAGAATAACTTCCCCATTTGATGCTGATCTTTTGCCGCTAAACTTCGTTGCTCATCACTTGCGTAGCTGGGCTATGCGCGTTCTTCGCGCCTTGTCCAGCGACAAAATCTCTAGCCTGAAATGAGGAACTTATGCTTCTCCGGCCCCTAAGCAAGATGGCCAAGCGGCTAATCCGTTTTCAACAAGCTGCGGCAAAATTGTATTTTCGGTGGTCAAAACCGGATCATTATTTCATAAAAAAACACCCTGATGTTATTTCCAGGATTCGCCCTGCTGCTCACCCTGCTCCTGCTGCTGCTTTTCACCGGTATTTCGAAGGCAAATTTGCCGCCGGCCCAACGCAAAAAATACGTGCGCCACACGGCTGCCATTGCCGCGTTGTGGTTGATGTACGTCGCCACACTGGCGGGTACCGGATTTTTGCGCGACTTTTCGCCGCCGCCGCGTATCGCGCTTTTCCTGATCCTGCCCGCTTTTGCCTTCATCGCGTATTTCTTTTTCAGTAAAAAATTTGAGGCCCTCATCCGGGGCATCCCGCCGGCCTGGCCGGTTTACCTGCAAACGTTTCGCATTGGGGTGGAACTGCTCATTCTGGGCATCTACCTCAAGGGGCTTGCTCCGGTGGAGCCCACCCTGGAAGGCTACAATTTTGATATACTGGCCGGAATCACGGCGCCTGTAGTCGGGTATTTTGGTTTCCAACGAAAACTGGCGCCGCGTTGGGTGTTGATGCTTTGGAATTACCTGGGCCTGCTTTTGCTGGCTAACGTGGTGGGCATTTTCATGTCGCTTATCCTGAAACCCGCGCTTTGGGGCTACGCTGAAATACCCATTCGGCCGGAATTTGGCACGATGCCGTACATGCTGATCCCGGCGGTGCTGATGCCGCTGGCGGTGTTTTTACATTGCTTTTCGCTGGCGCAATTGCGGCGCGAGGGGTTGGAACTCGGTTGAGGCGGATTTGCCTTCGGCAAAACGCGGATTGCCGCGGATTTTTACCGGTTCAAAGGGTGAATTTCGGAAAGCCATAAACCATTTTTCCCCGACTCGATACCTGTGCTTCCCGGCGAAAAAATCAAATCCGCGTAAATCCGCGTTTCCGCCGGAGGCGGGATCCGCGTCATCCGCGTTCCAAAACCGCGTCATCGCGTTCCAAAAACAAATGCAGATCAGGATTTTCCGCGAATTTCCGACACCAGGGTTCCATCCTTCAGCTGTGTTTCCAGCACATCGCCGGCGCGCACATCTTCGACGCCGGTCACTACCTTTCCGGCCTGGCGGGTGATGCTGAATCCCCGGCGGAGCACGGCGTCGGGGTGCAGGGCGGCGCACAGTGCTTCGGCCTGATCCAGTTGGGTGTTTGCACGCAGGAGCCGTTGCCGGAGCAGGTTGGGCAAGGCGGTTTCCAGTGTTGCCAGTTGTTGCGATGCCTGGCGCAGTTGCGTTTGCACCGCCCAGTGGGTGGTGGTTTCCAGTTGCGCCAGTTCCAGGGCATTTCGTTTCAGGCGACCAAGGGCGGTATCGCGGGTTTGCCCGGCCAGCCGCAGGATTTCATTTTCAAAAAAAAGATTGTGTTGCACCAAAAAATCGGCTACAGCAGTCGGCGTTTTCAAGGCCGACCAGGCTACCAGGTCGAGCACGGTTTCGTCCATGTCGTGCCCGATGCCTGTGAATAGCGGAATGGGCAAGTTCGCCGCCCGTTGGCAAAGCGCCGGGCTGTCGAATCCCGCCAGGTCAAGCCGGGCGCCGCCACCGCGCAAAATGACGACAACATCGAAGCGGCCGGCTTGCATCGCCACCGCATCCAGGGCTGCCAGCATTTCCGACTCCAGGCGGTCGCCCTGCACGGCAGATGAAAAAAAACGGCATTGGAAGGCATAGCCGAAGGCATTTTGAGTGAGTTGCTCCCGGAAATCCTGGAAACCGGCGGCGCCTTCCGAACTGATCACCGCGATCTGCTGCAGCACCCGGGGTAGGGGCAAAGCCCGGTTTTTTCCCAGGAGCCCCTGCTCGCGCAGGGTTTCGATTGTTTGACGGCGTTGCAATTCGAGCCGGCCGAAGGTGAAGGCCGGGTCGGCGTCGGTGATCACCAGTTTGAGTCCGTAACGCTCGTGGTAGTCGACGCGCACTTCCAGGCGTACCTCCCGCCCGTCGGCCAACAGTTCGTCGAGCACATTGCCCAGTGCGAGGCGCAGGCGTTGGTAATCGCGTTGCCAAAGCACGGCCGATACCTGTGCGACGAGCGGGCTGTCGGCCTCGGGGCCTTTTTGCACCAGTTCGACGAACAGGTGCCCGCGCGACGGGCTGACCTGGGCCACTTCGGCAGTGACCCAAAGCGTGCCGCTGAAATTGAGCGCCAGCACGCGGCGGATGTATTCCTGGAGGTCAAAGAGGGAGTAGGTAGGCATGCGGTTGGAAATTGTGATCGGGCAGTCCGGCAGTTGTTTTGCACAATATTAGCGAATTATCCCGCTTTCATTTCCTATCCCTATCTTTGCGCACCCCAATGCCGATTTGTGCAAATCTTTCATTTTAAACATTTTTTAGAGGCTGTATCATTAGTCATCAATTACGAGTGACGATTTACGATTTACGATTATTTTGTTTTGTAAGAAGTGGAAGATATGCAGTGCGGGGATGCTAATAATCGTAATTCGTAAATCCAAAATCGTAAATCAAACCTTGTGGTGCAGCCGCTCGAAACGATTCATACATGTTTATTTCCGGAATACAACAAATCGGCATTGGCGTATCCAATGTCAACGAAGCCTTCCGCTGGTACCGCAACCACTTCGGCATGGATGTCCCGATTTTTGAAGAGGCCGCCACGGCCGGGCTCATGTTGCCGTACACTGGCGGCCAGCCCCAGGAGCGCCATGCCATTCTGGCGCTCAACCTGCAGGGCGGCGGCGGCATGGAAATCTGGCAGTACACCCAGCGCACCCCGGAGCCCCCGACATTCACCCCGCAACTGGGCGACCTGGGCATTTTTGCTGCCAAGGTAAAATGCAAGGACGTGGAGGCTTGTTTCCAGGATTTGGAAAAACGCGGCGTGACTATTCTCAGTCCGCTCAGCGAACGCCCCGACGGCCGGAAACATTTTTTGTGAAAGACCCCTGGGGAAACACGTTTGAAGTTTTGGATAGCCAGGCCTGGTTTGCCAAAAACCGGCCCGCACACACCGGCGGCATGTACGGCGCTATCATTGGTGTGTCGGACATGGACCGCTCGCTCGAATTTTACACTGAAATTCTGCGGTACGACCAGGTGCTATACGACCACACCGGGGAATTTACCGATTGGCAGGGCATCGATGGCAGCCAGGGGCGCTACCGGCGCGTACTGCTCGGGCACAGCGAAAAACGGCAGGGACCGTTCAGCCGCCTGCTTGGCGAAACGGAAATCGAACTGGTGCAAATACTGGATGAAGGACGAACGCCCCGCCATATTTACGAAGGCCGTTATTGGGGCGACCTGGGCTTTATCCACCTGTGTTTCGATATTACCGGGATGGATAAACTGCGGGAAAATTGCGCAGCATTCGGCCACCCGTTTACGGTGGACTCCAGCGGGAGTTTCGACATGGGCGAGGCTGCCGGCTATTTTGCTTACATCGAAGACCCCGACGGCACGCTGATCGAATTTGTGGAAACCCACAAAATCCCGATCCTGAAAAAAGCAAACTGGTATGTGCACCTCAGCCGCCGCTCGAATCCGGCTAAACCACTGCCCGACTGGATGTTGAAGGCGCTTGGGTTTTCTCGGGTGAAAGACTAGTTTCGATTGCGGAATGCGGATTACGGAATGCGGATTGGTTCACCATTGCGGGTTTGAGGCCTTTCTTGCCATTTTTGAGTTTGAGTATCCAGAAAACATACTTATTTCGAAAAGATGAACCAATCGTAATTCGTAAATCGTAATTCCAAAATTTAAAAGAATTCTTTCAAATTCGTGCCGATCCCGAAATGGATCACGCCGCCGGCCAGGTGGTAGGCCGCGTAGCCTACGTCGATACGGAAACGGCTGACCCGGATACCGACCCCGCCGGAAAAGCCTGCCAGGCTGCGGTAGTTTTGCACACTGAGTTCTTTTTTCCGGAGGTGGTTATAGCCAAGCCGGATTCGGAAGGCTTCGTTACGCCCTAGCAAAAACTCTCCACTGAAAGTGAAGTGCCGGAAAAAGTTATCCAGCCCGGCATTGCCCGATGCGGACTGCTGATCGCCGCCGAACAGCAGGGTTTGGTTGTTTTGCAGGCTGGGGTCGTCGTAGCGGATTTGCCACTGGTGCAGGTGGTGGGCGATGATCGTGACCCGGAAGGGCAGGTAGCGGAGGCGTTTGCTGATGCCGAATTGGAGGTCGAAGGGCAGGTCTTCACGCCGTTTATCAAAGCTGGACAACTGGGCCCCGGCATTGCGCAGCACCAGCGCCGCCGTAAATTTCCGGGCAGTGTCGGCGTACAAAACCCCGGCGTCGGCCGCCAGTGCGCTCGATTGGTACACATCCAGGGTGGAAACGGCAAAGCGCAGGTTGAGGCCCAGCGAAAAGCGCGGGCTAAGTTGGCGGGCGCCGCCGATGGTAAAGGCCGTTTCGGAGGCTTTCACGTTGCCCATAATATTGCCGAATTCATCGGCTTGCGGGATGTCGCCGTAGTTCATGTATTGCAGGCCGCCATGCACGGTGAAGTTTACCTTCGGCAAATGCATTGCAAAGGCAGCGTAACCATGCTGAATGTCGGACAGGAAAAAATTGTGGTTGAACACCAGGCGGCCATCCATGGACGGGTTGAGCGCTGCGGGATTGGTAGCGGCAAAGGCCACATCGTCGTCCTGCACCGTAATCTGCATACCGCCCAATCCGGTGATGCGGGCCGAAGGCGGAAGTGTCAGAAATTTGAACACCTGCTGTCCGCCGGTGATTTGGGCCTGGCTGCCGGCCGGTAAAAAGCAAAGTGCAAAAACTGCGAAAAAACCATACCGTAAAACTGGTTTCATATTCAAAAGCATAAAACTGGTTAATAATGATCCGGTACACACCCGGCACATGCCGCTCGCCGTATTCCGCATCCGATTCACTCCCGCACCCAGGTGGTCCGGCATGCCCCTCTTTGGCACTCTAAAACGCGTTCGAGTTGCCCGAGGGTGTCGTATAATTTTAGCGTACCGTGCTCATTGTCGCCGTCGAGGTAGTTTCCGGTTGCTTTTATGTTGCCGTTTTCGTACCATTCTTCGAAGGGGCCGTTTTCTTCGTTGTTCTTGAAGGTAACTTTTTCTTTTATGCGGCCGTTGGGATACCAGGCCGTGCCGATGCCTTCCAGAATGCCGTTATTGAATTCCTGCTCCAGCTGGATCTGGCCGGTTTCATAAAACTGCTGGTATTTGCCGTGAAAAACACCTTTGCGGTGGTGTTCGATACGCTCGGTTTTCCCATTTTGGAAAAAAAACTTGCGTTCGCCGTGGAGGCTGTCATTGGCATAACGGGCCTCTTCCAGCAGGTGGCCGTCTTTGTGAAAGCGTTGGTACAGGCCTTCTTTGGCAAAATCCTTTTTCCGCCGTTCAAAACGTTCCAATTGCCCAAACTCATTGGGTGCTTCAACCGTTTCGATATCCGACCGGCAACCTGCTCCGGGCAGCAGGTACAAGAGCAAGAGCAAATACAGTGTTCGTTTTTGCATTGTTGATGGTGGTTTTACTTTTTTATCAAAACGTAAAATTAGCAGCCGTCTTATAAAATCAAACAGGCTGTCTCATAAGTACTTCTAAGTATTCACCCGCCGTAGATTATTACTTAAACACATAGGCTCATAGAACACAGAGAAATATTCTTTGTGTTCTATGAGCCTATGTGTTTAAAAATTGGGAAGCTATCTTTTGTACTCGAACTTATGAGACAACCTCTAATTTTTAAGGCAGTAGAATCGGTCCGAATCAGTTCACGATAATTTGCTCCGTGAATACTTTTCCATTCTGAACAATGTGGATAACGATAGTGCCTTTGGCATACTCCGAAAGGTCAAACTGCTGGAAATAATCGCCGCTGAATGCGTTGAGTTCTTCCCGGAACAGTTGGCGCCCCGACATGTCGAGCAACGAAACGACCGTTGGCAAGGGCTCGCTGTGAAATTCGACGGTCACCTGTCCCTGCGACGGGTTAGGGTAAGCGCGGAAGCCTTCGAGTTGCAGGTTGCGATCGGTGCGGTCGGTAGCCGTGGGAGTTTCGGGCGCCAGGTCAACTTTGGCGGCATCACCCTCGGCGCCACGGCGAATGGTGATGATCCGGGTTTGGCGCAGGTTGTCGCGGTCGGTTTCATCCCAGTTCCAGAGGAAGAATTCCCGCCGTAATTCATTTTCTGTTTCATCCAGTTCGAGTACCCGAACGCGGCTGGAATTGTCGCGGCAGGCTTTCAGTGTGGCCTGGATTTGGCGTGGTTGATTTTCACGCAGGAAATCCACATTTACCTGTTCGCCCACGGGGTACTTTGCAATCTCGTCCCACAGTTGGCTGTGTCCTTTTACTGCAACGCCGTTGATCGCTGTGATCACATCGCCGACCTGCATTTCCGCCTCGCGGGCAGCCGATTCTTTGGTGAATTCGGTGATGCCGGCGCCTTCGGCGGAGCCTTCGGTAAATGCGGCGCTGTACACACCCAGGCAGGCATCTTTCTGGCGGATTTTAACTTCCACATCCTTCGGTGCCAGATTCGCTGCTTTATTCCGGCAGGCTTTCAGCGTTGCCTGGATCTGGCGCGGTTGGTCTTCCCGTAAAAATTCCACACTCACCTGATCGCCTACCTTGAACTTTGCAATTTCGTCCCACAGCTGATCATGGCCTTTCACCCGCACGCCATTGATGGCAGTGATGACATCGCCGGTGGCCATTTCGGCTTCAACGGCAGCCGACTCGTCGGTGAATTTGGAAATTTTAGCGCCACGGCTGTCACCTTCCCCGGATGCAGACGTGTAAACGCCCAGGCAAGCGTCTTTTTCCCGCTCGTCCCAATCGATATTAATATCCGAATCAAAATCAAAATTGAAGTTGTCGGGATCGATGTTCAGATCAAAATTGGCCATTTTTTGCTTGCCTAACACCGCGTCGGCGGTACTTTCCTGGCCGTTGCGGGCGTAGGTCACCCGGACCTTGTCGTCCGGCGCCGTGTTTTTCATAAACGCGGTGATATCGGCCCACTTGTTGATCGGGGTGTCGTTGAGTTTCAGCAGTACATCGCCATCCTGCATGCCGGCGGCTGCTGCGGCGGATTCCGCAACGATATCAACTTCCACTCCGGGCGCCGCGGTATCGTCTTTGCCTTCCGGGCGTACCCCGAGGAAGCCGCGTTTTTGACCGTCCCAAAACACGAGTTCGTCGGCAACGACATTGATATTGTTCTCCAGTTCATGCACCCAGTCGGCGTTTTTATGCCTGTGGCGTTTGACGATTACCTTTCTGTTCTCGTCATCGGTATCCTGCACCCGGACGTCGAGTTCGACGTTATCGGCGCGGTTTTCTTCGACGTATTGCTCTACATCAAAATCTTCTGCGGCCTTGCCTTTTTTAACAATGGTTTCGGTGGTTTCGGTGCCGTCCGGATCCAGGGTGCGTTTGGTGATCACGATTTTCTTTTCAGATACCGGCTCGTTTTCCTGCGCCAGTGCAGTATTGAGGCACCAGGGCAACAGCATAAATATGCTTGTGGAAAGAAGAAAGGTTCCGATTGTTTTCATAACTGTAAGAAGTTTTAGCGTTTCCCGAGCAGGCAAAATGGCGGGCACAGCGCTTGGTTAACAAGAAAAATTTGTTTGGCGAATTTACTACGAAAAAATTCGTACTTAAAAACAGGTTTGCGTCTTTATCCTGAAATTAACACGAGTTTAACGGCTGGGGGCAAAGACAGACTGCCGGGAATCAAGTTGCGTATGCTGCAGGTGTCGGTCTAAAAAAAATCGACCTAGGCAGGAAGTACCCAGGTAAAAGTGCTGTTTTAACGGCGCTTTAACCTGGCCCGCTTTGCCTGTAAAAAATGCTGAAAACTTACAATTTTAACAAAATTGGCGCCCCTAAAGCCTGGGATATACTGTGCCAGTTGAAAATTCGTTATATCCACCATAATGCTGTTATGGACCTCTTAACTTCCCGGGAAACTCGCGTGTAAAGCGTTTTAATCCGCGCATTTACCCTCACTCTCACTACACAAACTACGACAACGAACCGGTTTTTTATGGCAAATGCGAATTACAAAATCCTGCTTGTAGAGGATGATCAGAACTTTGGCGATGTGCTCCGCTCTTACCTTGAAATGCACGACTATGCAGTAACGCTGGCTACCGATGGTATGCTCGGATTGGAAGCTTTCCGGAAGGACCAGTTTGACTTATGCATCCTCGACGTTATGATGCCGCGCAAAGACGGCTTCACCCTGGCAAAAGAAATCCGTGAACGCGACCAGGAAGTTCCGCTGATCTTTCTAACCGCCAAAACCATGAAGGACGATATCCTCCAAGGTTTTAAAATTGGCGCCGATGACTATATCGCCAAACCCTTCAATTCGGAAGAACTGTTGCTGCGTCCAGCGCAAACTCAGCCCGAAAGAAGCGGAACTCCTGCGGATGTTTTGCAAATACATCAACGACGTCACACCGCGCTCCGAAGCGCTGACCAAGATTTGGCACGAAGACAATTACTTTACCGCGCGTTCCATGGACGTGTTTGTGACCAAGCTGCGGAAATACCTCGCGCACGATCCCAGTATCGAAATTGTCAATATTCACGGCAATGGTTTCCAGTTACTGGTCAAAGACATGGTTTGAGGTTTGAGTAATGTAAGCGTCAAAATGTAAATTGTAAAAGTCAAAAGGTAGATTGATCAGGCTTCAGGCCGGCTCCAACTACCTTTTGACTTTTATATTTTACATCTTAAATTTTGACTTTCCCTCCCGGATCATGCCACTGCTCCCTACGACATCCTATCCCGGCCCGCCCTTCTGGCAATCCAACGGGCATTTGCAAACGATCATACCCGGTATTTTGCGCCGGGTGGAAGGGGTGCGATATACCCGGGAGCGTATCCGGACGCCCGATGGTGATTTTCTGGATATCGACTGGATTCAAAAACAAAACAAGCGCCTGGTGGTCCTGACCCACGGGCTTGAAGGGAGCTCCGACCGGCAGTATATCCTTGGAACTGCCAAACTTTTTTCCCTGCAAGGCTGGGACGTACTCGCCTGGAATTGCCGTTCCTGTTCCGGGGAAATGAACCGGGCCTTCCGGATGTACCATCATGGCGACACCGACGACATCCATACCGTAGTGCAACACGCCCTGGCAACCAACCGGTACCGGCAACTTGCTCTGGTAGGCTACAGCATGGGCGCCAACATCACTATGAAATACCTGGGCGTGCAAGGCACACAGGTTGCCGACGTAATCCGGGCGGCAGCGGTGTTTTCAGCGCCCTGCGACCTCGAATCCGGCGCCGAAGTGCTCGACCGCTGGGACAACCGGCTTTACCGGCGGCGTTTCCTTCGGGCGCTGACGCACAAAGTGCAGCACAAAAATCGCCAGTTCCCCGGCAGGCTTCAACCCGAACGGCTCGCCGAGGTGCGGCGCTGGCGCGATTTTGATGAGTGGTTCAGTGCGCCGATTTGCGGCTATCGCGATGCCGCTGATTTTTACAAACAGGCTTCCGCCAAAAATTTCATTCCCGGGATTCGCGTACCCACACTGCTGGTGAATGCCTGGAACGACCCCATACTGACCCCGGCCTGTATGCCCGAGGCAATTGCCCGCGATCACGCCTACTTTCACCTGGAACTTCCCGACGCAGGCGGGCACTGCGGCTTTATGACCGCCAATGATGCGTTTACCTGGGCTGAACGGCGGGCACTCGAATTTTGCTCCGGCTATTCGGATTAACCGCCGGGAATCAGGCGCGCCTCTGACATCAGTCAGGCATATCAACAGAACATTCGCCTTATCTTGCCGTTGTGTAAATAAAAAATTTGCACGAATGCACGCCACGAATATGGCTATGACCGACATAAAAACAAAGGCCGGCCAGATGGCCGAAGCGGCACGCCTGCTGGACAGCGTGTGCGACCCGGAAATTCCGGTCCTGACGATTGCCGATCTGGGTATTCTTCGCGACCTGCGCTGGGACGAATCTGATCCGGATACCCTGGAGGTTGTGATCACGCCGACCTATAGCGGGTGCCCCGCCATGAACACCATCGAGGTGAATATCCGCGCGGTACTCCAGGAAGGCGGTTTTGAAAAAGTAAAAATAACCACCATACTCAGTCCGGCCTGGACCACCGATTGGATGTCTGCATCGGGCCGGCAAAAGCTCGAAGAGTTTGGCATCGCACCTCCTGCCGAAGCCAGTTTGGACAAGCAGGCGCTTTTTGGCGAACGCCGTATCCTCCGTTGCCCGCACTGTGGGTCAACGAACACCGAAATGATCGCTCAATTTGGCTCCACCGCATGCAAAGCATTGTTCAAATGTTTGGATTGTCTGGAGCCGTTCGACTATTTCAAATGTCATTCCTAACCTTAGCCGGACTTTAGCCAATGGAACCGATCCGGCAACATTGAATACCAATTGGCTAAAGCCCGGCGCATAAAAAAATATAGTACATGAATGCACTTGGATTGAGCCGGCAAGGCTTTAAAATCGGGTACGGTATGCTCGGTACACACGGCGACCACGTCGGTTCCGTCCGGCAAATCGTGCACGACGGCGACACGGTAAATATCCGGCTGACCGAAGATTTGGGGGTACGCTTTCTGGGCATTGATACCGCAGAAGTCAGCTATCCGCTCCCGGGCGCTTCGTTTGTTTCGCTGAAAAATGAACGCTGGGCCGATTTTTTCACCAGCGGCGACTGGCGCGTAAACCTGAACCTGTACGAGGGCCTCATGCTCCACCTGGAAGTCCGCATCGGCGACGGCGCCGATCTTGCCGCCAACCATGCACGCCAGGCCGAACGGGGCCAACGCACCCTTGAAGCGGCCATTCAGGAAGACCTGGAAAAATCCGGGAAACCAAAAGAGGAATTCGGCTTTTTTATGGCCTTCGGACACGAATTTCTCGACGGCACTGGCCGCCTGCTGTGTTACCTGCACCCTGGAAGAGAGAATTTTAAAGACGCTCAACTCCGGAAAACACTGTCCGCAATCAGCTACAACGAACGCCAGCTGGCCTCGGGCGCGGCACTGCCCTATTTCATCTGGCCGAACATTCAGCCCTTTCTCATCGGCCGGCCTTTTTTGCCGGAAAATCTGGCCCCTGACGCCTTTTGGAAAACCGTGCAACGGTCGTCCAGCTCACCAAAGCGCGCCGCAACGTTCAGGATGCCCGGCGTGCCGGCCTGGGTGTTTTTGACCCGCAGGATCCACTGCGCCTTGAGCCTTTTGAACTGCGCTATATCAGTCGCGGGAAAGCGCCCAGCCGGTACGTGATCGACCTGTCGCAGCCCGGGCGCAACCGCCTGCTCGCGCCCGAATTGTACTACACGATCCCTAACCCGGAAGATCGCCTGTATATTCCGGAAGAATACCGGTTGCTTTTTGAAGCCGTCGGATGGAATGCGGAAATTGCCGCAACGGCATTGGCGGTGGGGTAATTCTATAAACTTACGGGCGACTACAAAGTTGGGTAAGCGTATATTTGGGCTGCTGTGAATTCGGGCAACGGCGAACTAGGCGACCGCGAGGGGCGCCCCTACAACATCCAATTATGCGTAACCTTTACCTCACCAACCGTTTTTTCTGGCTTTTTGGCGGCCTGATCGCGCTGTTTGCATTGGCATTTCCGGTGCCCGCGTTGTTTCCTGTTGCGAAAGCCATGTTTGTCACCGTGCTGGCATTGGTGCTGGTGGATGTTTTTTTACTTTTTGGCCGCAGGCCAAATGTGCTGTGCGTGCGGGAGCTCAATCCGGTGTTTTCGTTGAGCGACCCGAATCCGGTGACCTTGCGTTTGCACAACGCCGGTGCGCTCCGGCTGCGGCTCAGCGTGGTGGATGAATTGCCGGTGCAGTTTCAGCGCCGCGATTTTGAAGAGCAGCTGACCATGGCGCCGGAGGAGAAATCAACAATCCGCTACGAACTGCGTCCCCTGACCCGGGGGGCTTACCATTTTGGAAATATCAATGTGTTTGTGGCCACCCGGCTCGGGCTGGTAGAGCGGCGAGTCATTTTTGTGCAACCCCAGGAGGTGGCCGTTTACCCCTCCATCATTCAAATGAAGCGCTACGAACTGCGTGCCATGCAGCATATTGCCCATGAAACGGGTATTAAGAAAATCCGCCGGATCGGGCACAGTTACGAGTTCGAGCAGATCAAAAATTACGTGCAGGGCGACGATTACCGCAGCATCAACTGGAAAGCCTCCAGCCGCCGAGCTGCCCTCATGGTAAACCAGTACGAAGACGAGCGCAGCCAACAGGTGTACTGCATCGTTGATAAAAGCCGGGTGATGCGCATGCCGTTTGATGGCCTCAGCCTGATGGACTACGCGATCAACACTACGCTGGCGATCAGCAATATTATTTTGAAAAAACAGGACAAGGCGGGTTTGCTGACTTTTTCCGATGTGATCGGGGCTACTTTGAAGGCCGAACGCAGCGCCGGGCAGTTGAGCCTGATTCTGGAGGCGCTGTACCGCGAAAAAGAGCGCACGGGCGAGTCGAATTACGAGCTGCTGTACGAGGCAGTGCGGCGCATGATCAGTATGCGGGCCTTGTTGTTGTTGTTCACCAATTTCGAAAGCATGTATGCCCTGGAGCGGGCCTTGCCGACGTTGCGCCGCCTCAACCGTTTCCACTTGCTGGTGGTGGTGTTTTTTGAAAACACGGAAATCCGGGCGCTGGCGCATGAGGATGTGAACCGCACTGCCGATATTTACCGGCAAACCGTGGCGCGGCAGTTTTTGCAGGAGAAAAAGGAAATGGTGTACAAACTGCGGCAATTTGGTATTCAGGCAATTTTAACCAAGCCGGAAGACTTGACGTTGGATACGATCAACAAGTACCTGGAGTTGAAGTCGCGGGGCCTGATCTAATACCCGCTGTGCTCCTTCAGGTCAGTAGTAGAGGGGCACGGAGGCGGAATTGTTAAGGACGGTTTATTGTTTGCGGGTTTATTCAGTTGATTTTATAACCACTTAATTTATAACAACAATGGAACCTTATGACAAGCAACAATTTATCGAAAAATGGGCGAAGAAACGGGAACGTGGCATGGGCCAGTTTCTGCTGCGCAATGCACCAATTTTCATCGTAGCCATGCTGTTGGTTGGTGTTGGGCTGGATTGGGCCATGGGTGTTGATTTGAACACAGCAATCAACACCGAAATTTTATCAGCAGGCCTGGTGAAGTATGCCATATTCGGCTTGATGGCAGCCTGGATCACTTGGTATTTCAGTGAGCGCCAGTACCAGAAGTTTACTTCGGATTTGTAGTGCGCGCAGTGTACACCTTTTGGGTGTTGTAATTTCAAGACATCCCGAATGCACGCACTAGAGTAGTCAAATCGGTGTCATCCTCGCTCCAATCCTTCCAAATCGGGGTTTTGCCCCGAACGGCAGATGGGGTCTGGATGGCACAAGTCTTTATCCGCAAGTCAATCAGTGACTTGTTGAACTTTCAATATCACCGGGTAGATTGACTCTTTGGTTATTCGGTGCATTGATTTTTTACCAAAAAAATAAATTACCGGTCATGTTTTACGCTGGTGAAAAAGAAAAATTTGTTGCCTACTGGGAAAAACGGCGGGCCAAAGGCAAGTGGCATTTTATCCTCCGCAATGCCTTTTGGTCGGCCATGCTTTTTATCGCTGTGATGGTCTTGTTCGAATTGATGTTGGAAGGATGGGAGACGATCCTGAATGGGGAGGTTTTTTATACGAGCCTTTGGTTTACCGCCATATTTTTTGGGTTTTTCATGGCCTGGTCTCAATGGTCCGGCAGTGAAGGGCAATACCAGAAACTAAAATCCGGCACATGAATGCACAAGAAAAACAACAATTCCTCGAGCACTGGAAAACCACGCGCCAGAAAGGCGCTTTCCGGTATGTGCTGGCTACAGCAATCAGTTGGGGCACGCTGACGGCTTTTCTGGTGCGCTTTTTTATGACGGTGATCGACCAGGGATTTTCCTGGACGGCCCTGCGCGGCGCGTATAATTCGCGGGAATTTCTGCTGTACTGGGGCGTTTTCCTGGTTGGCGGCCTGTTTTATGCCGTGACCATGTGGTTTTATTTTAACTGGCAATACCGGAAATTGGAGGCAGCGCAGCAACTGCGGGACAAAGAACAAGAAACAGATTCCCAGTCGGTTTGATCAGTTGTGCGGGCGGAAAAAATATACCTTTATCAAGAAGCCCGCCGTCAGATTTTTTTCACCACAAAGACACAGAGAGCACGGAGGCTTAAACTCCGTGCTCTCTGTGTCTTTGTGGTGAAAATTTAGAATCAACTGTTTAGCAGGGACTAATGAGACAACTTCGAATAAAAAATGCAGGTAAACAAAATCAAACAACCCCTGCCAACCCCGGCATGGGGACGTACAGTTCACCTTTCAATAAATTCCGGGAAATCACAATCCGCTGCACCTCGGAGGTGCCTTCATAGATCTGGGTGATCTTGGCGTCGCGCATGAGGCGTTCCACGTGGTATTCTTTTACATAACCATAACCGCCGTGAATTTGTACGGCCTCCACGGTGTGCCGCATGGCCACTTCGGAAGCGAAGAGTTTGGCCATGGAAGAGGCCTGGTCGTAGTCGAGGCCCTGATCTTTCAACATTGCCGAGCGGTACACCAGCAGGCGGGCGGCTTCAATTTCGGTAGCCATATCAGCCAGTTTGAAAGCGATAGCCTGGTGCTTGCTGATGGGTTTGCCGAAGGTTTCACGCTCCTGGGCGTAGGCGACGGAAAGTTCGTAGGCGCCGGCGGCGATGCCCAGGGCTTGCGCGGCAATGCCGATACGCCCCCCGGAGAGCGTTTTCATGGCGAATTTGAATCCAAAACCATCCTTTCCGATGCGGTTTTCCTTGGGCACTTTCACGTCGTTGTACATGATCGTGTGTGTGTCGGAAGCGCGGATACCGAGTTTGTCTTCCTTGGCGCCGACGGTCACGCCGGGCCAGGAGGTTTCGACCAGGAGGGCATTGATGCCATGGTGGCCTTTTTCCGGGTCGGTCTGTGCGATAACGATATGCAGGCTGGATTTCCCACCGCTGGTGATCCAGTTTTTGGTGCCGTTGAGCAGGTAGTGATCGCCCATATCCACAGCGGTAGTGCGTTGGCTGGTAGCATCGGAGCCGGCCTCGGGTTCGGAAAGGCAGAAGGAGCCAATCCATTCGCCGCAGGCCAGTTTGGGCAGGTATTTTTGTTTCTGTTCTTCGGTACCAAAAGTTTCGATGCCCCAGCAAACGAGCGAGTTATTGACCGACATGATAACCGAGCAGGAACTGTCGACCTTGCTGATCTCTTCCATGGCGATCACGTAGGACAGTGTGTCCATGCCGCCGCCGCCATATTCCGGGGAGACCATCATACCCAGGAAGCCCAGTTCGGCCATTTGGCGCACCTGGTCGTACGGGTATTCCATTTTGCTGTCGCGTTCGATGACGCCGGGTTTTAATTCATTCTGGGCAAATTGCCGGGCTGCTTCTCTGACGGCCAGTTGCTCTTCGGTTAGGTGAAACATAACATGTTCAATTTAAGACGGTTGGCAGATGGTTTAGGACAAACAGGGCAGGCGGGCAAAGCGGCTGTTCCGATCCGGGAAAAACACGGGCAACCGGGTTTTGGAGGGTTATAAAATTTCGGCGGCGAATTTACGCCAAATTAACAAATGATCAACGATTGTCAGGGCACAAGTTATTTCAGCACATGTGCTTCAGCCGCTTGCAGAACTTCCTTGTTGGGCGCTGTCCCATGGTGCACAAAAGCCACGATGTCACAGTGTTGCTCATCCCAGTCTGCCGGCAATGTCATCGTAAATTTTTTGATAATTACGGAATTTGCAGCGAGTGGTTCGGCGATGACATCGCCGGTGGGTTGCGTCAGGATATCGCGCAGGACATGCCGGTGGTAATAGTCGGGCACTTTTTCCAGGTTTACCTTCTGGTAATCCTGGATACTGTCTTGCGTGAGTAAAACCGTAAGGCGATGTTCACCGGTCAGGGTTGACTCTGGCGCCAGGGTAACTTCCACCTCCAGTTGGCGGTTCACCGGGTTAAAGGTGGTTTCCAGGAAAACACCGACGGTGGGGTCATCACCCAGGTCTTCGTTGATGATGCCGGCCCAGATCTGACGGGGCAGGTAGGGTTCGGTTTCGGGCGGAACCAGGCGTCGGTTGATCGATGCGGCCGGGAAGAACGATGCATCGCCAATGAAATTGGCAAGTTCGGAGCCTTTGGCCGTCCGGAAGTCATATTTACTTTCCGCGTACGGTTTGTCGTATCCGGGTGCTGCGTGGATGGAAACAACGATGAGGTTTTCGCCAATCTGGTTGCCCAAATTTACCAGGGCGGCGGTACCGTCGGGACAGTTGGGGCATTGGACGCCGGTGAGCTCTTCAACGAGCACCTTGCGGCTTCCGACATTCAATTCCGGTATCGGAATCGACTTTTCCGCGCAGCCCCAGAACAGGGAAGCGGCAGCGGTAAAGAGGCTGAAAAACAAACTTTTCTTCATAGCGGGTATGTTCAAATTGTGGTACATGTCGGTTGAAGTATTGGCACCGGTTTTAAAGGGTTTTAAAACGAGGAGCTAAGCTGTAGCCGTACCCCGTGAAAGGTCGGTTCGTAGCGGCAAATACCCCCGGCACAGTTAATTCCTTCGACTTGTTTGACATAAGCAAAAGAAAAGCGGTTGGCCCGGTAGGTGTAAACGATGCCCACGGAAGGGTAGTGCAGCCCGTCAAATTTCGTTTTTTCCACGGGAAAAGACTCCTTGTTAGCATGTTGAATTTTGTACATGTCGGACACATAGATCAACCAGTGCGGGGCCATGCCAAGTTCGACGAGCGCAAAGGCCCAGGAACCAAACTCATCGTCTGTATCGAGGTATTGGGCCTCTACCCGGAGTGATTTGCGCGGGGTGAATTTGTAGAGCCATTCGGCGTAGGGGGTCACGGCGTGCACGTAATCATCCTTGCCCTGATATACGGCAATGTTGTATTTCAATACCTGCAAACCAGCCAGCAATTGCCATTTGCGTTTGTACTTGAAGGTTACTTCCGGGGCGATTTCGCGGTACAGACTTGTGTTGTCGAGCAGGTAAATGTCTGAAACATTCAGGCCGATCGACAGTTTTTTGTTGATCGCATATCGGGCATCCAGTTGGAAACCTTTTTCGCCGAGTTCCTGGGTGTTGGGTGAAAATCGGGCCGGCAGGCGGAAGGTGTTTTGGCGGGCCATGGGCGGAAGAAAATTGATCTGGCCCTGTACGCCGATCTGAAAGGGATCGGTCCGAAAACGGAAATTTTTGGTGTATTTGCCCTCCAGCGTAATACCCAGGCCGCTGCCGCCGTAGGTAAAACTGGTGTAGGCGGTGTACCCGTCGGTGTTGATGAGTTTCCCCAATCCGCCAGTGACTTTTTCTTCAAATTCATTGAAAATGACATCCTTGGTTTTGTATGCACCCTCCACATACCAGGAAAAGTTGCCGATGTGCAGGGTGTTGTACAGGGTCATGGCGTAGGTGTTGTACTGCGCGCCGGTACTGTCTTGGGGCGCATAGGTGGCAATTTCGTTTACCACCCGGTTCACCGATTCCTCGTCGAGGGTGCGCGCCACGGCGCCAAAGCCCGGCGCTATGGAAATGTTTTTAACGGTGTCTATTTTGACAAAACCTTCCAGCGATCCGCCGCGTATGACGGATCCGTAGGTGTTGAATTGCCGTTTCTGGCGCCCGGTGAACGCCTTGATTTTCCAGTTGTCGTTGAAGGTATAGCCCACTTTGACGCCCAACAGCGCGTTGTCGATCATCAGGGCGCGCTCCTCATAGGCACGAAAGATGATGCCGGAGCCTATCTGGTCGTACAGGTAGCCACCCGACAGGTCAAACTTGTGGATTTCTTTGTGAATATACCAGCGGCCAATGCCTTCGTCGGTAAAGGAACCGGTAGGGTTGAGCAAGTTGGAGTTGTTGAACAAATCGAACCGGATGCCCATGTCGAAGCCCCAATTGGAGTAGTTGAGCGCCAGCCAACTCTCCGCGCCAAATTTCTGGTTGTCATACTGCGGTGTACCGGTAGCGCCGATTTTCTCATCCGTGATAAAAAAATTGCCGTTGGTCTGTAAGTTGCCGGAAATCCGGCCGCTATTTTCCTGGGCTGTCAAATGGCCAAAACAAATCAGCAAAAGGGCAAGTGGGTGTAGTAGTTGTTTCTTCATGTAATACGGGCATTTTTTTTCGGACCGGTCAATAACCCGGGTTCAACCGACCATGGACTATTCGGCTGCCTGCCCGCAAATGTAGGTATTTCAGGTACATAGGGCTGTTGAAAATGTAGTTTTGGAGATGAACAGACAATTACCGGCGGGCGGTGTAAACCGGATTTCCGCTTTTGTTTGTGCACAATATTTTTTTAATATGTTTTAGAGGTAAAAAATATGTAATACCTTTAGCTTTTCATAATCCGCTCCTTGGTATCCGCCGTTCCGGCCAATGTTGTTTTGATTTGCACCATTTGTACGCAGGAACACGCTACCTTCGGTTTCTATCCCTTCCGATTTTGTTCATTATTTGATCCGGTATCCGGTTTGCTGTTGACATCCTTTGGGAAAACGTAGTCAGGAGCAAGGCCCCGGTGTTGATCCTCTGCCCTGAGCCGTGTTCGGTACAGCGCATCGCCAGCATCTTTTTTTGTAATCTATATTGTCTAATCTTTCTCGAATAATTAGGGTTCCGCCTATGAAAAGTCTACATCTACCACACCTCTTTGCTGGTTTTATAAACCATGCCTTTCATTTAAGTTTCACACATAAAAGGTTGTTGGAGTCCAAGCCGGACTCCTGAATACAAGCGCATTTCAGGTCTCTTTTCTGTATGCAGCACTTGCGCACACGCCGGCATGAAAAACCTGTGTGCCGCGTGCCGTTTGTAGGCGGAGCCTGTCAGTAACCTATTTGTTTGTATTAAAAACCAACCAATTATGCGTGAAATTACAGAACTGGTTTGCGCGCTTCCATGGGATAAACTTAAATCAAGTGGGTTCTGGGATGTCGTGCTGAAGCCTGACTCTAAAATGGCGCAGTTGTTCGATTGTATTCATCGCGGACTGGCGCCTACTCAAGAAGCAGCGGCACTGCTGCTTTACAACTCCAAAACAGCACCGGCACTGGCCAAACTCCAGCGCCTCAAAAACAAGCTGAAAGAACGCCTCCTGGAAGTGATCAGCCTCCTGGATTTTCAGGAGCCCGGATTCACCGACCGGCAAAAAGCACATTTCGAGTGCAATAAACGCTGGTCTACCGCCATGACCCTGTTATCCAAAAAAATCAATGCCGTGGGGATCGAACAGCTGGAACTTATGCTTCGGCATACCCAGCATTTCGAATTTACAGAACTAAGTCTCAATGCGTTGTATCATCTTCGGCTGCACTACGGCACCCTGCTCGGCGACCCGAAAAAGTATGAACACTACCGCGCACTGTACAAAGAATACCAGGCCATCTGGGCCATGGAAAATGAAGCCGAAGAACTGTACACCCAGTTGATCAGTCGCTATGTGGGCAGCCGTGCCCCGCAAGCGGATGTAGCGGACAAAGCGGAAGAATATTTCCGGCAAATTGAACCGTACATGGCCCGGTCGGCATCTTTTCGCTTGCAATTGTGCGGCAGGCTACTCCAAATGATGATTTTCAGCAGCCGGAACGATTACAAATCCGTAGCCGACCTCTGCGAACAAGCTATTGGCTTTTTCCGCCAAAAACCCTACTCCAGCGATTTGCCAATGCAGGTTTTTTACTACCAGCTGGTGGTCGCCTGTGTACAATTGCGCGACTTCGGCCGCGGGCAGGCCATCATTCGCCAAAATACAGATATCTACAAACCCGGTTCGTTCAATTGGTTCAAGGTTCAGGAACTGTATTTCCTGCTGGCCCTGCATACGCAACATTACGATGATGCATTTGATGTTTGCGCGGCCGTCTTGCAACAGGATACGCTGGCCGATCAGCCGGTCCAAATCCGGGAAATGTGGAAACTCTACGAAGCATACATGTACCTGCTGACCCGGATTCGGCGGGTGGATCGCCTGCCGGCAAAGGAATTCCGGCTGGCGAAATTCCTCAACGAAATTCCGGTCTTTTCCCGCGACAAACGCGGCATGAACATCCCGATCCTTGTCTTGCAATTGCTGTACGACATCGTGGACAAACGCTACGATACCGCTATCGACAGGGTGGAGGCCGTGGAAAAATATACTTCCCGGTACATCAAAAAAGACGAAAATTTCCGCAGCAATTGTTTCCTGAAAATGCTGGTCCAGATTCCGGAAGCAGCCTTTCACCGGGAAGCAGCCTCCCGAAAGGCAGCGCGCTTTGAAACGCAGCTCAAATCCATGCCGCTCGATCTGGCCAATCAGGCACACGAAATTGAAATCATCCCTTACGAGGATTTATGGGGAATGATCCTGGAAATTCTCCCGAAACAACGCGTCAGCCGTTTGGCGTAGCCGTGAAAACGGAGATAATCCGGGTAAAAAAAGTGCGAAATATTGAATGTTGAATTTGTCGTTAAAGTTATTTTTTTAATTTCTTAAATAATTGAAAAACAACTATTTAAATTTTTTAAACTAAAAAAAGTGTAAAAAATGTAAAGCGAACGAGCGTGTATTTCTGTCCATGATTCGGGAGGGTTAAGCCCGGACTTTTGACTTCGTAAACAATTAAAACGAAGTCATCATGAACAGTCAATTTAACACTCCGGGTTTCAACACATTTTTCGCTGCTGCTAATCAATCAAACAACCGCCTTTCCGACGTGATCATCATCGACATTTCCGGCGTCTAGGTTTCCTTTAAATTCAAACGGTGGTTGTTTGAAATACAATTAATACAATTCTCCCCCTGATTTCCTTTTTCGGACCTGGTTACGCATTTGTTGGCAAGCTGTTTGCGCACATTTTACATATTGCGTTTATACATCAACGAACAATATCGTTAGAAACAACGTAGGTTTGTTCGCCCTAATCAATTGCCAGCACCCGCCAGATAACTTGCGTCCGGTATGGATGAATTGCGAGAATTAGTTTTTATTGTAACCAAGCAAAAACTCCGGGCAGCCTCGCTGCTCACCGTCAAGGCCCTCCAACCCGGCCCATTGTCGATGCGCCTGTACGATCTGGTCGCCGAGGGCAAGGTTGAAAACGACGAACAGGCCATGGCCGCCCTTTACGGTGGCAAGGCCAAAATGGTCTCGTACCAGCGGATCAAAAAATCGTTGCGCCTGTATTTGGTGCAAATGCTGCTGGTCATCGACCTGAACCTACCGACCTACAACCCGCGGCAGAAGGCCTACTTCGATGCCTGCAAAAAATGGGGCGCCGTCAAAGTCCTGCTGGGCAAAAATGCCCACCGCTCCGTCCTGACGCTTTCCGCGGAATTACTCCGCACAGCTCTGCGCTACGATTTTATCGACCTCGCACTCGACATGGTGCGCGCGCTCCGGCTTTACTACGGCTCCATCGAAGGCAACCTGAAAAAATACGAGCGCTACGGCAAGCAGGTCAAAACCCTGGAAGAAATCCTCTATTTTGAAAACCTCGCCGAAGACTTGTACACGGACCTCGTCATCCGCTTCGTGAACGACAAGTCGACCAAACGCGATGTGCCCGCCGTGGCCCGCAAGTATTTCGAAAAACTGGAAAAAGCCCTCAGCAAGTACGGCTCCTACCGCCTGCACCTCACCGGCCGGCTCATCGAAATCATCATTTACACCAGCGTCAACGACTACAAAAAAACCATCGCTATTTGCGACAAGGCCATTCGCTTTTTCGATGCTAAAAACTACGTCGCCAATGTGCCGCTGCAAGCCTTTCTCTACCAGGAAATGGTCTGCTACGTCCAACTGCGCGATTATACCCGGGGCCGCAAAGCTGCCGATCGCGGCTTCAAACTCCTCGAAATGGGCTCTTTCAACTGGTTCAAATACCAGGAACTGCTGTTGCTGCTTTCCCTGCATTCCCGGGAATATCAGGAAGCCTATACAATTTACAAAAAGACCGTCAAACACCGGCGGTTCAATGGCCTCCCCGACGGTATCAAGCAAATTTGGAAAATTTTTGAAGCCTATTTGTACTACCTCATCCAGGTAGGCCGTATCGTGCCCGACGACCCGGAAACGGTCATCAGCCGCATCCGGATCATGCGTTTCCTCAACGACTTGCCGATCTTTGCCAAAGACCGGCGCGGCATGAATATTCCCATCCTTATTTTTCACATTCTTTTTTTGGTGCTCACCAAACGCCACGACGAGGTAATCGACCGCATGGAGGCGATCCAGAAGTACAGCACCCGTTACCTGAAAAAGGAAGACAATTACCGCAGCAACTGTTTCATAAAAATGCTGCTCACCCTTCCCGACCAGGGGTTCCATCAGACTGCCGTGATCCGCCATGCCGAAAAAAACGTGAAACGGCTCGCCGAGGTGACGCTGGACTTTGCCAACCAATCCCACGACATCGAGATCATCCCCTACGAAGATCTCTGGCAAATGGCGCTTGATTCGCTGGACAATACCATTTACAAGCCGCGCTTGCGAAAAGGAAAAGAGGCGTAAGGAAGCCGCGGTGGTGGAACCTTTTCAAATTGACTGATTTTCTGTAAGAAATCGGCACGTAGAGTATTTCCCGCAGAGTTGCGCCGGGTTTTCCGCAGAGTACACAGAGTTTTTCCTTTTGCGCAAATGCAAACTCAGCGCAACTCTGCGCAACGACCTCAGCGCAACGCTGCGGGAAATACTCTACGTGTTGCCAAATCGGATATCCCGCACTCTTTCTTTTTACCGGAATTCCGGACCGTGCCGACCGCCGCAGCATATCCCGCAAACTTTTTTTTCATTTTTTTTAAAAAAAACAAGGCGCTTTTACTGCGCTTGAACAGGTAGGGTTGTTGAATTTTGTGGCTTAATTATATCATTGAAAAACAAATACTTAAGAAATTTAAAGGTAATTTTTTTTCCGTTTTTTTCAATTTTTAATTTCAAAAAAATGGTATGACGAGGCATGTTGCTGCCGGTACTTTTGTAACATCAAAACGAAACAACAACACTAACACGCAATCACGATGCTAATCAAAACTGAAAATATGAGGACGTTTCAAAACACGACGGCTGCTCAACGCCAAAACGTGTATTCCGGCCAGAAGGTCCGCGCCGATGTCGTACTGGGTTCGCCCAGTGCCAACTGCAGCGGAGTCGGAATATGCCGGGTGATGGCCCGCGGTGCAGGACCCGAAATCACCTGCCCGAAAGTACCCACCCTGGTGAGCATTACCAAAGCAGGAAAGATCCGCTTTGAATTTGACAAACAATCCATGGAAGGTCGTTTTATGCGGCGGCATTTCCGGTGGGCCTTGTTCCAGGTTTTCGAATCCTATGTCGTGCCGCACAGCATTCTGGGGTCCGTCAAACTGGAAAACCGAACGATTAAACCGGGTATTTATTCCGTACTGGAAGTCGGCGACCGGCTTATCGTGGATTTTTAATCGCTGAAAATTTGCCCCGGAAACGCCGTTTTTCTAACAGTACAAATGCATACCCCGAATAACCGCTGTGATTTTAAAAAATGACCCGGCTATTGAAAATATAGCGTTTACGGGCCCCAAATAATCCCAATCGATTCCTCAAGCCAAGTCTGTCGGTATTTGCCGGTGGTGCAATTGCACCATGCCGGGCAGTATCCGGTATGGCCGGCCACGTACTGCGTGACCAGCCGCGCCGTAACGGACGGACGCATGGCAAGGATCAGTGCAACAGGCGCACGTCCGGCAAAGGCCGGGCAAAAGTGGCGCAGGTTTCATGATCGGCGCAAACCGGCCCGGCAAAAACGTTTGCCGGAAAAGGGCGCGCACAGGAACACCATCGGGGTACTGTCATTCCGGCTATTCCAAACCGGGGTCGGAATGGCAGTTGCCAGATGGGACTTCCCGGAAGCCACCGGCTTGCCGGATAACATTTGAGATCAGGGCCGAAGAAGGCCAAAAAATATCAACGTGTTTTCACCGAAAGAGGTGCAAACCAATTTACCCGAGTGTTCGCGATGAGGGGTGGGGCAGCAGAAGCCTGCGAAGCATTTGCTTCCCCTAACCCCTCACGAGCGAGAGCCCGCGGAAATATCAGACCGACGCCAGGTGATCCGAAAGCTGCCAATTACTGTGCAGTATTTCCGGCATGCCGGTTTTGGCGCAACTGAATTAATACATCCATCCCCCCTGCGCGCACCGGGTACTCCGGTATCCGGTGCGCCATTC
Organism: Lewinellaceae bacterium; assembly: GCA_016716135.1. Classification (GTDB taxonomy): domain Bacteria; phylum Bacteroidota; class Bacteroidia; order Chitinophagales; family Saprospiraceae; genus M3007. The sequence goes on from JADJWX010000013.1 coordinate 136,278, forward strand.
TAATCGATTTGTGTACAAGTGCTTGCCTCCGACCGTTTGGCAAGCGCAGCGTACTGATTTCAATGTTTTGAAATTCAGACAGTTAGACGCTGTTTTTATTCCGTAAACAACTACTAATCTTAATCCATAACATCTAAATTTAATTTTTCATGCGAACTCTCAAATCATTTTCGTTGAAAGGAATGCGCCGCTTCGGCTGGTTTGCGCTGCCCTTGTGTCTGCTGGTTTTTGTGCAGGCTTTTTCCGGGCCAATTCCGGACGTTTTCAAACCAACAATCACTGAAACGGCTGCGGCCACGCCACTGGCAGTGACCGTCAATGCCGGTTCCAACAGCCCGCTGTGCGCCGGCAACACCTTGTTTTTAACGACCCTGATCACCAGTGGTACGGCGCCGTATACGTTTAGCTGGTCCGGCCCGGATGGTTTTAATTCGACAAGCCAGAACCCCAACCGGCCGGGCATTACCCAGGCGCAGGCGGGCAGTTACAGCGTCACAGTGACCGACGGCACCGGCATGACCGGTTCGGCCAGCGTAACGGTGGTAGTGCATACACCGGCTACCGCAAACGCCGGCGCAGATAAAATACTGTGTAAAAACGCCACCTATCAGCTCAACGGCGCCATCGGCGGCTCGGCAACCAGCAGTACCTGGTCGGCTTCGGTGGGCGGCGGCAATTTTACGCCCAACCCCTTTGTGCTAAACCCGACATACCATCCGCCATTGAATTTTGTTGGAAACATCACCCTGACGCTTACCACCGACAATCCGCCCGGTACCTGCAACGCCGTGAGCGATCAACTGGTGCTGACTTACGGCGACCCGGATGCCATGGTGTGCAACAATTTGGTGGAAATATCCATGGACGACGATTGTTCCGTGACCGTGACACCCGACATGGCGCTGGAAGGCGACGTGCTGGACTCCCTCTTTACCGTAAGCATCTTTACGCTCCAAGGCGTAAATATTGGCAATACCATTACTTCGCAATACATCGGCATCCCCCTGAAAATTCGCGTGACCAACATTTGTTCCGGCAACTTCTGCATGACCGATGCTATCGCCTACGATGTGTTGCCACCGGTTTTTCTGACCTGTTCGGACATCACGGTGCCCTGCGTGGTCAACGACTATTCGCCGCAATATTTGCAAGACAGCCTGGGTATTGCCGAGGCATACCCCACAGTGACCGACAACTGTTCGCCGGTGACACTCAGCAAAAACGACACCTGGGTGGACGTACCCTGCGGCGGCACCTTCAACGGCAATGACAACCTGAGCGGTTATGTCAAACGCGTGTGGACGGCCACCGACGCCAGCACCAATAAATCCACCTGCACCCAGTATATCTATTTTGAACGTGTCAGCATTTACAATCTGCAGCTGCCCGGCGATGTGACGGTGGCCTGCAATATGAGCATGACCGACCCGGCTGTGACGGGTGCGCCCAGCTATGAATTTAACGGACAAACCTTTTACCTGAGCGGAACCAACTCCTTCTGCGAAATAAATGCCACCCCTACCGACCAACTTGCTCCGTTTTGTGACGGCACCTACTCGATCATCCGTACCTGGACGATCTTCAACCTCTGCGGCACCTCTTCCACCAATCCGCCCAACCCGCTGACGCATATCCAGGTGATCAACGTGGTGGACAATCAGGGGCCGGCTTTCACCTGCCCTGCCAACCTCACGGTGAGTACCGATCCGCTGGCCTGCTGTGCCACGGTTGATCTGCCCGACGTGGTTATGGAAGACGCCTGCGGGCGGGTGCAGGATGCCACCGCGCTGATCCTGGTGATTGATCCGTTTACCGGCGATACCGTCGATCAGTTGAACCTGGATGCGATTTTGACCACATTCCCCGGCAACCCGCCGAACAACAACGACACCCTGGCCGTATTTGGCCTGACGCCCTGCCTGCCCATCGGCGAGCACATTGTGTTCTATTTTGCGGAAGATGCCTGCGGGGCTTCCTCCTCCTGTTCCTTTAAAATAAAAGTGGAAGACCAGGTGCCTCCGGTGGCTGCCTGCGACGAAATTACCCAGGTTTCCCTGGGCATCGACGGGATGGTGTTTGTAAATGCCAGCACTTTCGACGACGGCTCGTACGACAACTGCGGCCCGGTGAACTTCAAGGTGCGCCGGCTCGAATTCTCCACTTGCCAACCCGATACGTTCTTTTACGACCAGGTGAAATTTTGCTGCGAAGACGTAGGCGATACCGTGATCGTGATCCTGCGGGTATATGACGTGCCCATGCCTTTGGGACCGGTTGCCCTCGACTTTGAGGAAGCGAATTCCAACGAATGCCAGGTGGAAGTGTACATCGACGATAAACTGAAACCGGTTTGTATCTCGCCGGGCAACGTGACGGTGAGCTGCGAAAATTTTGACCCCAGCCTCTGGGCCTACGGCACACCCACTGCCGCCGACAACTGTTGCGTCGATACACTCACGGTATCGGATAATTACAGCCAATTCGACACGGTTTGCAGCAAGGGTACCATCATCCGGACATTCCGGGTGTTCGACTGCCACGGCCTGTCCAATCAATGTACCCAGCGCATTACCGTGGAGTACGAACAGGATTACTACGTGCGCTTTCCCGACGATGTGATCGTGACCTCCTGCAACGGCTCCGGCACCTACGGCGAACCCACGTTTTACGGGGAAGATTGCGAGTTGCTCGGCGCGTCGTATGAAGACCAGGTGTTTACCGTAGTTCCGGATGCCTGTTTCAAAATAGAACGCACCTGGACGATCATAAACTGGTGCACCTACGATCCCAACCAGGGCTGCACGTTTGTGCCCAACCCGAACCCGAATGCAACGGCCAATCACCCGTCCAACCTGACAGGCCCGATCGTATCGCCTTTCGGCACACCGGCACCCTGGGCGCCGACCGTCACGAAAGTTAACCCAACTGATGCGGCCATCAACTACAGCCAGTTCTGGACGGCCAACGCCAATTGTTATAAATACAAGCAGATCATCAAGATCGTTGATTCGGAAAAACCAACGATCGATTGCCCGGCCAGTCCGGTGGAAGTTTGCGACTTGACCGACAACAATGCACAGCTTTGGAACGAAACCTACTGGTACGACAGCAAACTGCAACAACACGACCTGTGCGAAGCGCCCACCGATTTGTGCATTTCGGCTTCGGATGCATGCTCGGGATCGAATGTGACCATCCGCTACCTGTTGTTCCTCGACCTGGACAACAACGGCACCATGGAAACGGTGATCAACAGCCAGAATCCGCCCGCCCCCAACACGGTGTTTTTTAACAATGCCAACAGCCCGAACTACAGTGGCGGCACAGCCCGCGCCTTTGATGAGCGCCCGGTGCCCTTGGACCAGAAATACCGCTTTGCCATCCAGACCAATGTGACCGGCAACCAAAAAACAGCCTGTGTACGCTGGAACACGACGCAAAATCCGGACAACTACGAGCTGCCGCAGTTGCCTTATGGCAAACACAAGATCAAATGGCTGGTACAGGACGGTTGCGGCAATGAACAAACCTGCGAATATTTCTTTGAAGTGAAAGACTGCAAAGCCCCAACGGTGGTATGCCTCAACGGCCTTTCAACCGCACTGATGCAAACGGCAGTCGTAACCCTGGACCTCCAGTATTTCCTCCAGGATGCCTACGACAACTGCACCCCCGATCCGTTGCTGGTATACGGCATCCGCAAAAGCGGCACCGGCACCGGGTTTCCGCTCAACCCCGACGGCACACCGCAAACGACGGTCAGCTTCGATTGCACGGAATTGAGTTTCCAACTGGTGGAAGTGTGGGCCATGGACATGCACGGCAACGCCGGCTTCTGTGAAACCTACGTTCACGTTCAAGACAATATCGGTGTATGCACCAGTACCAACGCCACGGTGGCCGGCTGGTTGGAAACCGATGGTGGCAACGGCCTGGAAGAAGCGCATGTGGAAGTGACCTGTACCGCGCCAACCGGCCAGCCTCCGGTCGATCTGTTCGACATGACCGACGAAGACGGGCACTACCAGTTCAACAATGCCATCCCGATCCAGTGCAACTACACCGTGACGCCCATCAAGGACAACGACCCGCTCAACGGCGTCAGTACCTTCGACCTGGTGTTGATCAACAAGCACATCCTTGGCATCCAACAACTGGATTCGCCCCTCAAGATAATCGCCGCCGATGCCAACAACAGCCGGAGCATCTCGACCTTCGACCTCGTTGAAATCCGGAAACTGATCCTCGGGATTTACACCGAACTGCCGAACAATACCAGCTGGCGTTTTGTCGACAAGTCATACACCTTCCCCGACCCGACCGATCCGTTCAAGGAAGCGTTCCCGGAAACCAAGTCGGTGTGGAACATCCTGGGGCATCAAATGGAGGACGACTTTTTGGCTATCAAAATCGGCGACGTGAACAACAACGCCGTGCCCAACAGCCTGATGGCCGTTGAAGACCGCAGCGCCGGAACCCTGCTCTTCGATGTGGACGACCGCTACGTGAAACCGGGTGAGTATTTCACCGTAGACTTTAAGGCCGACGCACAAACTACGGCATACCAGTTTACCCTGAACTTTCCGGACCTGGAAGTGGACGCCATTTACCCGGGCCCCGGCTTGGCCGACGAAAACTTCGCGGTGTTTGCCGAGCAGCATGCGCTGACCACTTCGGTAGGGCTGCCCGAACAAGCGCCTCCGGCCACCTTCCAGGTGCGTTTCCGGGCCAGAAAAGCCGGCCGGTTGAGTTCGATGCTTTCGGTTTCCAGCCGCATTACCAAGGCAGAAGCCTATCAGAGCCAGGACGGCCGGGTGGCCACAACGCTCGACATCGCCCTGCGCTTCAACAGTGCCGGCGTGCAAACGATCAGCGGCGTTGGTTTCGAACTGTATCAGAACAGCCCCAACCCCTGGGTGAACAAAACGCAGATCGGATTCCATTTGCCGCAGGCTGCCGATGCCACACTGACTATCTATGACGATTTGGGCCGCGCGCTCTTCACCGAGTCGGCCAACTATACCAAAGGCTACAACACCATTTTCATCGAACACGCTTTACTTGATGCACCGGGCGTGCTGTACTATACGCTGGAAACAGCGTTTGGCAAGGCTACCCGGAAAATGGTTCAGTCGCAATAATAATCTCTTGAACGCGGGATGGAGCGGTCCGTACGGGCCGCCCCGTCCCTTCAAGAGACCAAAACAGAGAGTTTCGCAATAAAATATAGATCGCCTGAAAGATTTTTTTAGTAAAATCAGTCTTTGAGGTGGCCCCTCCCAAACGCGGGAGGGGCTTTTTTTGTGTTTTGTCGTAAGGTGGATAAATAATTTCAGGATTAATATTTTTCTTTGTCGTCATATTTAATCCTTTTTTGGGGCTTTCCCGTTTTCGCCTTTTTGACTGAGTCGCAATTCATGCCGGTGCTTGTGCGCCGACCCTCGGAGTACCTTCCTGTCTTTGCCGGATTGCGCATTTACTTAAAAAAATCTGAATTGCTAAACCCGATTGGTAAACGGACTTGTTCGTTCACCGCTGCGGATCATTTATTACCGGCTGCTGCGCAAACAACCGGGGAAACAGTTTTAATTGCCTGATAATCTTTTTGCTATGCAAGACATCAAAGAACTGATCTTATTATTCCGGCAACATAATATTCACCCATTGCGGCATCTGGTCGGGTCGGCAGATTCAAAATTACTGGCGCTGTACGAAGGTATAGCCGGTGGAAAATTCAATACCGATGCGGAGGCCGCTGCGGCTATTTATCCCGATAAAAACGGCAATTCGGGCTATCGAAAATTAAAATCCGACCTCCGGGAACGCTTGCTGGGCGCAGTGTTCGACATAAATACCAACCTGGATCAATATTCGGATTATCAGAAAGCGTACTACGACTGCCACAAACAATGGGTAATGGTGCGTTTCCTCACAGGGCAGAATGCCAATACCGTGGCGTTGAGCCTGGCCGTTAAATTGCTCCGGCAATCGGAAAAGTTCGATTTTACCCTGTTGTGCATGGATATTACGTCGTACCTCCGGATACAATACGGCCTGCGGGAGAGCAACGACAAACGCTTCCAGGAGGCAAACCGCCAATTTGAGTACTACCGCAACGTGTACACTGCCGAAAACCTGGCAGAAGAACTCTACACTTCGCTTTTGGTTCGTACGGTAAACAACCGCTCGGCCCAGGAGGAGGTATCCGAACAGGCCGCAGCCGCATTTGCCCAAATCGAACCCGCGCTGGAGCAATTTCACACCTACAAACTGCACATGTACGGCTACATGATCGGCCTGATGTGCTACACGACAAAGAATGACCACGAAGGGGCGCTTTTGTATTGCGACCGGGCCATTGAATTTTTCAAAAACCGGCCCTACGAGGCGCGGGTACCGCTACAGATTTTTTACTACCAGCACCTGATTTGCAATATCCAGCTGCGCCGCTTTGAAGCAGGCAAGGAGTCGGCCCGGCAATGCATCAACCTGATGCAACCCGGCACCTTCAATTGGTTTAAATACAAGGAGTTGTACCTGCACCTGTTGTTGCACACCCACCAATATGATGAAGCGCCGGCAGTACTGGAAAGTGCCTTGGAGCATGTGCGCTTCGAATTTTTGCCTGACAATGCCAAGGAAATCTGGCGTATCTACGAATCGTACGTCTACTACCTGGCCCTGACAGGCCGCATGGAGCAACCCAATGCCGCCTTCAAACTGGCAAAATTTATCAACGACACCCCGATTTTTTCAAAGGACAAAGGCGGCATGAATATCGCCATCATCGTGATCAAGTTGCTGATCCTGATTCAAACCAAGCGGTACAGCAAATTGCTCGACGAGGTGGAAGCCACCGAGCAATATTGTTACCGCCATTTGCGTGGCGAGCACACCCGGCGCAGTTATTATTTTATAAAAATGCTGCTGCAAATTCCGCTCGGCCAGTTTGACCCGTCAGTGATCGAACCCAAAGCAGCGCGCTATTTGGAAAAACTGAAATCTACCCCCTTGCAGGTTGCCAACCAAACCACTGAAATCGAGATCATCCCGTACGAAGACCTCTGGGAGTTTGCCCTGCAATCGCTCGAAAAAGAGGTGGCTATGCGGAGTGCCTGACACTGGAAGGCGTCCGGTCAAAGGTTTTGGTAAACATGCGCGTGAAATGCGCGGGATCTTTAAAGCCTACCAGAAAGCAAATCTCTTTTATGTTTTTTTCCGGGTATTGTTCCAGTAGTGCGTAGGCCTTTTGGAGCCTGAACCGGCGCAACAGTGTCATGGCCGAATGGTCGCTCAGTGCCGCCAGTTTGCGTTGCAACTGTGAGCGGCTGATCTGGAAATCGCGGCACAACCAGTTCAGATCGTACTTTTCATTCGCGTAGTTTTTTTCAAAAAGGCGGTACAAATTCAGCATGAATTCATCCGCTTCCGGTGTTTCTGTTGGCGCCGCCGCAGTAAGTTGCCCGATGGGGTCGGCGCTTTCGGAAAGTTGGCTGTACCGCTGCCGCCACTGCAACTGCAAGGCGTACAGGTTTTGCAGGATCAGGAGCAATTCCGCTTCGTCGAACGGTTTGCCGAGGTAGGCATTGGCACCCTTGGTATGCCCCGCCAGCCGGTCGGCAATTTCCGATTTGGCGCTCAGCACTACCACGGGGATATGGCTGGTCAGCGCATTGGATTTCAGGTGGGCAGTCAGGTCCAGCCCGTCCATTTCGGGCATCATCACATCGGTAAGCACCAGGTCGGGGATGGTTGCCAGCGCGCGTTCGAATCCGGCACGGCCATCGGTGGCAAAATCCAGTTGAAAATGATCGGCCAGGCAAAGGCGCAGGTGTTCGGTAATAAACGGGTTGTCTTCCACGACCAGCAAACCGGGTAGATTGCCCGGGGCGGGGCCTTGGTGTTTTCGGGCCGGTATTTCCGGCTGCCGGGTCGGTATCTCCGGCGCCGGTTGTATGCCGGCCGGTTGAGCGTTCTGCCGCACGGGAAGTGTCACGGTGAAGGTAGTGCCGGAATCCGGCCGGCTGTCCACCACAATTATTCCACCAAACAAATGCACCAGATCGCGAACATAGGCCAGCCCTAGGCCTGCATGGTGTGCATTCCGCACGCTGGATTTCCCTTGGAAATACCGGTCAAAAATATGCGGCTGCTCTTCCGTCGGAATGCCGGGGCCGCTGTCGGCTACCAAAATGCACAATGCTTCCGGGTCATCTTGCCGGGTAGCTACCCGGATCAATCCACCGGATGGCGTATGCTCGATGGCATTGGTGATCAGGTTGTTCAACACATATTTGAGGCGTGTTGGGTCATAATCCATGACCAGTTCCGGGGTGGCCGTTTCAAAAACGAGCCGGATATTTTTAAAAGTTGCCAGGGGGCGCATGGCTTCTACCCGGGCAAGCAGATAGGCGCTGATGAGGCCCTGTTCCCAGTGGAGCTGGATGTTGCCTTCATCCAGTTTGCCGATATCCAGCACCTGGTCGACGAGTTCCAGCATATTCCGGCCCTGGGTATGGATTTTTGCGGCATACTCGGTTTGCGCGGCCGTCAGGTTTTCGCGGCGCAGCCGGTCGGCCAAACCGAGTATGATTGTCAAAGGGGTTTTAAATTCATGGGCGATGTAGCTGAAAAACCGTTTTTTAAAATCGTCCAGCTGTTGGAGCCGTTGCAGTTCTTTTTCTTTCAGGGTTACGGTATGGCGGGCCTGGAGCCGGCGCCGGTCGTAGAAAAGATACAGCCGAAGCAGGCCAAGGCCCAGCAAGAGGTAAAAACCATACGCGGGCAGGCTGCGGTACCAGGGTGGTTGAACCTGCAATTCGATCCGGGTAGTATGGGCAGCCTTCCAACCGGCGCCGGGTACGGTGCATTGTAACTCCAAAGTGTGCCGGCCGGCCGGGATGGCTGCCAGGTTTATGTTGCGCTGGCGGCCTGTTTCGACCCATTGGTCGGTCAGGCCGGCCAGGCGGTAGCGGTATTTGACGGAGGCCGGATTGGAGCTGCGCAGTGCGGAAAATTCAAGACTGAGGTTGTTTTGATCAAAAGGCAACGTGAGTGTAAAAATGTTTCCGGCATTCAGGCTAAGCCTTGGATCGGCGGCTGAAAAGTCGATGGGTACGCCGTTTATCCGCATTTTTGAAATAGCAACTGCGCCCGGCATGAGGAGTTGTTTGAGCGACTGCGGTTGCAGCACAAATAGCCCCTGGGTGCTGCCGAAAGCCAGTTCGCCGCTTGCCAACATCCGGTAGGCACAGGTATTGAATTCGGTGAACAAGGCCATGCCGGGTTCGGCAAGGGTTACAAATTGCCTGGTTTCAGGGCTAAAAACGGACAGTCCCCGGTTGGTGCTCAGCCACAGGCGACCGGCGCTGTCGGGCAGGATGCCGTACACCACATTGTCGGGCAGGCCGTCTTCGACGGTGTAAAACTTCGATGCACCGCCCCGGCTGTCGAAGCGGTTGAGGCCGCCGCCACGGGTACCCAGCCAGAGCACCTGGGGGTTGGCCCGGTCGGGAAAAATACTCAGGATGTACTCGTTGTTGAACCAGGTGGCTGTCCGTTCATTGTAAAATGCGTTAAAAACCGGGAGGCTGCCCGGTCGGGTGATCCGGACCAGGCCCCGGTTGGTTGCTAGCCACAGGGTATTGCTGTCGGACTCCACGAGGCAGTTGCTGCGCATCCATGTTGCCCAGCCCCCGGGAAAGTATGCGCCGATATTCCAGGACTCAACCCGATCGGTTTCCGGATCAATCCGGAGCAGATCGCCTTTATTGCCGGCAACCCAGATTTTTCCGCGGCAATCCTGAAGAAACTGTATCGGCAGATCGTTGACGAGGGTCATTTCGATGGGAAGGGGCTCCAATTCCCTGTTTTTGACTTTTTTATACAACATGAGCCTCGATTGCAGATTCCTGCCGGCCATCCAAATGGTCGAGTCCCGTGCGACCAACATGCCGAAGGGAACGACTCCGGCAGGCCCCCGCGACCAGGGCGCCGGGTTCAATTTCCCGGTTTTCAGATCAAGGATGGTCTGCGCACTGTACAACCCGGGCCATAGTGTGCCGTCTGGTAAGGGTACAAAATTATAAATGGTTTTTTCCGACATTATTTGCCGGTATTTCACCATCGGCAAACTGATTTTCCGCACCCCGTAGCCGGACGTACCGATCCACAAATTCCCGGCATGGTCAATAAGGGCGGCATAGGAGCAATCTTTATCCAGGGTAACAAAGTGTTGCAGGGATTCGTAAAATTGGGGGTTGCTTGCATCGGGCGGATACCGGTTTTTGATGCCGTCATGGATGACGTACAATTGATGGTCGGCTTGCCGGTAAAGCACGCGGGTACCATCTTGCAATTGTAAAAACGAAGGCCACAAATTGGCCGGGGTGATCTGGTTGACGCCGGTATTGCGGTGCATGAAAAATACACCGGATCTGGTTTTTGGGTTGTAAAATAGTCCCAGATTGCCGTCCAGTTCATAACCCGATGATTCCGCTGCGATCCGCTGCACCCGGTATGTTTCCGGGTCAACCCGGCACAATTGATTTTTCGCATCGGCGATCAACAAACCGGGCTTCCCAAACTGGCATACCCGGAGCAGCGGCTGCGCCACATTCGCTGCAAACCGGGGTAGCAGCACCTGAAACTGCTCTGCCCGAACCCGATCTTCCCGAATTTGGGCCCGTAGCTTGCCCGGAGGCCGCAACACCTGGAGTGAAAAGTGTGGCGCTTGCCGGTACACCAGTGCTATATCGCCGTTGGCCATTTCATAAATGGCAGTCACCATTTCATCCGGCAACGCATCGACAAAGCCGGTTAGTTGTAAAAAACGCTCGGTATAGGGGTCGAAAACCGTTACCCCTTTTTCGGTGCCAATCCAAAGCAAGCCTTTGCTGTCTTCAATGATCTCATGGATAAAACTGGCCTGAAGCGCCCATTTTTTTGACAAATCGGGGTTGTAGCGTTTGATCTGGTAACCATCATACCGGTTGAGCCCTTGCAGGGTGCCGACCCAAATGTAGCCGCGGCTGTCTTCAAACAAACTGGTTATAAAGCCCTGGGAAAGCCCGTCGTCGATGGTGATAGACTGTACCTGCAAATCTTGTCCAACGCTGTTGAACGTGAAAAAAAGCAGGAGAAATAACAATCCGGGCGGAGGATGAATCATGGGGAGCAGTTCAGGTCATGCAGCAAATCGCAAATGACGCCATCAAACACAAGGGAGCATTTTACGATGGGTAAAAATAACAAACTTTTGGGCCGAATATCCAAAGGTCATCAGGCCCACATAGGCAACTTTGCTGCCGTCTGGCCTTACGAGGCCCTTTATCTTAATCCTATGCAACGCATTGTTGCTAATCTTATGAAGAGCTAATTCCATGCAGGATATCAAAGAACTGATCCTGTTGTTGCATCAGCATACCCACCCCGTCCTGCAACAACCTCCCCGGGATTTTAACCCGCAACGCGAACTTGCCCCCTTGTTTGAGGGCATCTCCCGGGGCCGGTTTACCTCAGATGCCGAGGCGGCGGCGCAACTGTTTTCAGGCGCTGCACCCGACCACCCAGCCTACATCACGTTAAAAAAAGACCTTTGGACGGCCTTGCTGGACTGGATCACGGACTTCAATACCCGGCTTCTGGATTCCAACGACCTTCAATACGTTTATCAGGAATGCAACAAGCAATGGCTGGTCGTGTGTTGTTTTTCCGGCGAAAATGCGCACAAACTGGTGCTGCCGCTGACCCTGCAATTATTGGAAGTTGCCGAAAAATTTGAGTTTACCCGCCTGTGTGTCGATATGTATGCCTTGCTCTGCATCCAATACTGCCTGGGGAGTCATCACGACATTGTCCAGTGTAATGTTGCGGCTCAAAAACATACCTATTACCAGCAGCTTCAGGAAGCCGAATATGCTGCGGAAGTCCAATACATCAAACTGAATACCCTGGCGGCCAATGCTAAAATTCCCAGAAAAAAAATTAACCTGCTGGCCCGAACAGCCCACGCTCACTTGAAAGGGGATATGCGCAAATTCAAATCGTATAAACTGACCTTATACGGTAATTTGCTTGGCCTGTTGCACCACATGAGTGCCGGCGACTCCCAAAAAGTGGTGCGGCTTTGTAGCAAAACCATCCGTTTTTTTGAGCAAAAGCCCTACAATGCAGGTGTGCCGCTTCAGGTATTTTGTTACATGCAGTTGGTGGCCAACATTGAATTGGGCCGGTTGGCTGCCGGTCTGAAGGCGCTGGGAAGTTGCCTGCATTACGTCGAGCCGGGCTCCTTCAACTGGTTCAAGTTTCAGGAACTGGCGTTTACATTGATGTTGCATACCCGGCGCTACGACCGGGCGGCCATCCTGCTCCGGGAAGTTACCCGACATCCGCAATTGGCTGCCCTCCCGGACTATGCTCGCCAATGCTGGCACCTTTACCACCTGTATTTGCAGGTATTGGGGCGCCTGGGCGTGCCGATGGCCGCCGCAGATTTTGAGGAACCGGCTCCGGAGCAATCCGTTCAGGCCATGCCCGGAAAACATGCCGGGTTGCACGGTGCACAACTTATCCTCGACTGGCTGACGCATTTTCAGCGCAACGATTTTGTTGCCTTGCAGCAGGTATCCGGGCAAATGACGTCGGTTGCCGCTAACCTCCAGAAATATCCGGTTGCCACACGCACGTACTATTTCCTGAAATTGTTGGAAACGGTCTCCGGCCTGCCCGGTGGCCGAACTGTTCCCGATACCAAGGCTGAAAAGTACCTGTCTAAATTGATGAAAATTCCGGTTCAGGTAGCCAATCAAACTGTGGAAATGGAGGTGATCCGGTATGAGCATTTATGGAGTTTAATCCAGAAAGTACTGCAAAATCAGGGTGTTGCAACCCAAAATATGGCTTCCGAAGCGTAACATATCGGGGCCAATCTGTTCAGCGGGAATGTTGATTTTCAGCGGGTTGGGACTGCTTTCCGGTAAATATTCGAAAATCGGGCGGGTAACAATTATTGTATTTTTGTCATGCGTAAGATTCAGATAATCCGCTAGGTTTGGGTTTGATTGTTTTTTTAATTTAATAAGCGTGTTGCTCATGAAATGTTTTTACTCGCCTTACTGCTTCCGGGCGAATCCCGAAGCGGTACTCAACACAGTGATTGTGGACACCACTGTTGTTTAATCTGTTCGGTTTTCCCGGCCATCCTATTTGGCAAAGGTGTAAGACATCTGAAAAAAGTATGAAAGAGCCTGGCCCGTATCGGCGAGGCTCTTTTGTTTTTTGTTTCCCGCCGTAGCGTATTTCCCTGCGTAGAGTAGCGTATTTCCCTGCGTAGAGCATTTCCCGCAGAGTACGCAGAGTTTGTTGCGCAGAGTTTCGCAGAGTTAGCATACCCGCAATAGGAAAAACTCTGTGTACTCTACCGGAAAACTCCGCGCAACTCTGCGGGAAATGCTCTACGCAGGGAAACACGCTACGCAAGGAAATGCTCTACGCAGGGAAATGCGCTACGCAGGGAAATGCGCTACAGCGGGAAATACGCTACGCAGGGAAATGCCCCTCAGCTTTAAAAAGAAGTAACAATCCCCCCAAAAAAGCAGCTCGCTAAACCGCTGAAAATCAGCAGTCTGAAAAATTGCCGGAGCAACCTGCCCAACGAGTTTCCGCGTAACAAACCCCTGTTAACCGTTTGCAGTACCCACCGAATTCAGGCGGACATTTGGAATACAATTCAATTCGTATTTCCATTTTTTAATCTGCAAATCCGCCAGTATATCATGAAAAGTTCAGTCAAATTCCGCCTGCTGTCAGGCACCGGAGCCTTGTTTCAATTGGCAACCATTATTGTCGATACCACCATGGTTTAATCCCCCTCCGGAACTACATCAGCATGCTACGTCAAGATACAAATCCGGAGCAAACCATCTTGCTCGCGAACACGCCCGTGCGGGAAGTGGAAATGGAAGTGGTGTTCGGCACGCCCAGTAAAAACTGTGCAGGCGCCGGCATTTGCCTTATTGCCGGCCGCTTTCCCGACACGTATAAAATTCCCTGCCCGCACGCACCGGCGATCATTCATTTTTTACCGGACGGCGAACTGGTCTTCCGGTTTCGAAAAAACAGGATTACCGACCCAGGCCTGCGCGCCTATTTCCAAAGCAACAATTTCCGGATAGACGAAGCTTTCGACCTGCCCAAACGGCTGATAAAAAGGTGGCAACTGCCTGTAACGCAGGTGCCCGCCGGCAACTACCTCCTGGAGGAGTATTCCCGGGAGTGGCGACTCTATTTTCCCATTTCCAAACCACTATAAACCAAATTTTTATGAAAAAACAGTTTAGCCTTTCGGCACAAGCAGCGCAGCCCATCCGGGGGCCTGTTTTCCAAAAATCCCTGGCGTCTATGTTGAGCCTGACCGGTGCTTTTCCGGCCTGGCTTTTCCTGTTTTGGCGCTTTTTACCATACCTGCATGCAGAGCCAGGTACCCCCCCCTCGGCGCAAAGCCCAAGGGGAGGTACGCTGCGAAATACAACCACCCAGACGGGAATCAACGGGTGGTTTATCGCCTATTCCCAGGGCAATATCCGGGAAGGGCCCGACTGAGGAGAAGATCCTGTCATGAGATTGACACATCAATTCACGCTTCTTTTTTTTCAATCTGAATCCATCAATACTTCAAGGACTTCATCCATATCAATCCTTTCCTCATGAAAAGTAATTTTACGTCAACCCATACCTTGTGCCGGCCATACACAACAGATTGTGGCCGTACACGAAGGTTTCCATCTAAACTGTTCCAACAAATTCTTTTCGTTTCGGCTTTGTTATTTGCCGGAGCAACCTCCCTTCAGGCGCAGTGCGCTTTGTCCATCGACAAAGTGGACATCAGCGGATGTTATTATTCCGGCGGGCAAAGCCTGACCACGATCCAGGTCGAGGTCGGCTGGCAAAATCCGCCTTCGGGAGATATCACGGTTCAACTGCAATCGCCCTCGGCAGGCACCCTGAACCGGACCAATTTCTCCCGGCGGGAAAATTGTCACCCCGCAGGTGGTGGCCTTCGAAATTCCGGCCGATGCCGTGGGCGGCACAATCACCGCCTGGTTCGACAATGAAGTGTTGTGCCAGGATGCCACCAACTTCGCCCCACCAGCGGGATGTGCACCAAGCCCCTGTCCGGGTGGCGCAGGTACCATCGGCGGCCGCGCGTTTATCGACTATAACCAGGACGGCATTCACCAGGCCGGCGAAACCAACGGACAAGCGGATGTACTGGTACGTTTGTACGAATGCAACGCCTCCGGCGCCAGCGTATTCGTTTCCAACACGACGACCGACATCAACGGCGATTATTTTTTTACAGGACTTACCGACGGCCAAAAATACCGCCTGGAATTTGAGCTGACGCCCACCTTGCTGGCTGCAGGCCTGCGCATGGGCAACAACGGCGCCGACAGCCGCACTTCCGTGCAGTTTTACACGGCGCCCACCTGCGATGTGGAATTCGGCGTATTTCCACCGGCTGATTTTTGCGATGAAAACCCACTTGTGATCGTGCCTTGTTATTCGCGCGGTAACCCGCTGGTGGCCGGCTCTGCCGCCGGCGACCCGGCCCTGGTCGGCTTTCAGTACAATGCTACCGGCAACGGCGCCAAAACCGTTTATGCCATCCAAAGCCAGGTAGGCTCCCTCTGGGGCGAAGCTTATGACAAAGACCGCAAGCGCATGTATACCAGTTCCTTTCTGCGTCGCCATGCCGGTCTCGGGCCGCATGGCTTGTATGGCCTTTATGTAACCGATATGACCCTGTCACCTGCCGCTTCGACCAGTTTGTTCCTGGATTTGAGCACGGTCGGCGTCAATTTGGGTACGGTTTCCGACAACCCCGGTCGCGGTTTGGTTGGGGATAAAACGACCCCGAACGTAGACCCTGAAGCTTTCACCAAACTGGGCAAAGTCGGCATCGGCGACATCGATATTTCCGACGACGGCAGCACCTTGTATTTTGTAAACCTGTTTTCAGGGAAATTGCAAAGCCTGAATATCGACAACGACGGCAACCCGGCAACCCCGTATGTGCATACCGCCGCCGACGTGAATGAATATGACATCACGGCAGGCATCAGCTGCACCGGTGGTAATTTCCGGCCCTTTGCCTTGAAATTTTATAAAGGAAAAGTGTACATCGGCGCTGTCTGTGACGCTCAGATTTCGCAAAACAAATCCGACCTCCGCGCCTATGTTTTGGAATTTACGCCGGGAGCAAACACCACTACGGTACTGTTCGACTTTCCGCTGACCTACCCCAAAGGCTCTCCATTTAGTAGCGTCAACGACCGGCCGGGTTGGTACCCCTGGACCGACACCTGGTCCGACATCACCGCACTCAATGGAGGAAACAATAATATCGCCTACCCGACGCCAATGTTCTGCGATATCGAATTCGATATCGACGGTTCCATGGTGCTTGGCTTTGGCGACCGTACCGCTTATCAGCTCGGCTTCGACGACTATGCGCCCACAGGCCCCGGTACGCTGTACCGCGGTTTTGCCGGCGGCGACGTGCTCCGTGTTTTCACTAAAAATGGCAGCTATGTCCTGGAAAATAACGGCCAGGCAGGCACCACTGCGGGTTTTGGCGCGAACAACAACCAGGGCCCGGGCTTCGGTGAATTTTACAACGACATTTGGCAGAACGGCGGCCACAGCGAGATCATGCTCGGTGGCCTGGCCTTGCGCCCGGGTTCCGGCCAGGTGATGGCGGTGATGATGGACCCCATGTTGCTCAATCCGCCTATCTGGTCAAACGGGGTGCGTACCCTGAGCAACCTGACCGGTGGCTATGTGAATGGTTTCGTTGTTTTCCAGTACTCTACCGACCCCGGTACGGGTACCTTCGGTAAAGCGGCCGGCCTGGGCGACATCGAGCTCATCTGCGCCATTCCGACCAACATTCAGATCGGTAACCGCGTCTGGAAAGACGACAACCAAAACGGCATCCAGGAACCCTGCGAAGACCCGATCGCCAATGTCAAAGTCGAATTATACGACGCCGACGGCGACCTGGTCGGGGTAACCACCACCAATGCCAACGGCGAGTACTATTTTGACCAAACCAATGTCGATACCATCGCGCCGTATGGCACCGGTGGTTTTACCGGCATGTCGGCAACAACGAAATATTTTGTTGTCGTGGGTAAAAACATGACTCAGTTCAATACGGCCTCCAATGAATTGAAAATTGGAAGCACGTATTATAAACTGTCCTTGCCGCCAAATGTCGGTCAGGCGCCCGATTTCGATATCAACGACTCGGACGGCAACTACCTCGCCGGCCTCACCGGCAGTCTTGCTTCGCTAAATGGCTACCCGGGTGTGATGATCACCTCGCCGGGCTTTGGCGATGTCAACCATACCTACGATTTCGCCTTCTTCCAAATGGTCGATTGCGGCGACTTGCCCGACGACGACCAGGCCGGCGCCTACCCGACCAACAACACCAACGGCGCGGGTGAAGGTGTTGGGGCTTGCCACGTAATCACCAGTGCCCTTAAAATGGGCGCGCTGGTCGATGCTGAACCTCAGGGTATTCCCTCCACCAATGCCGACGGTGACGACACCGGCGCTTCCGACGACGAAGACGGCGTCAGCCTGCCGGCATTCCTGCCCGGACAGCTTGCCAATATCACGGTTTCGGTGATGAACACGACCGGAAGCACCGCCAAATTGACCGGCTTTTTCGACTGGAATACGGACGGCGATTTTGCCGATGCCGGTGAAATGGCTTCCGTCAATGTGCCCGACGGCACGAATGGCAACGTGATCCTCTCCGTTTCAGTACCCGCAAATGCAGTGGTCAACCAACTGCTTGGCATGCGTTTCCGCCTGAGTACCGACGCGGCGGCATCCATGATCCCCGTCGGCCTTGCGCCCAACGGCGAGGTGGAAGATTACCTGGCCAAAGTGGTTTCCTTCGACTGGGGCGATCTGCCCGACACCGGCCCCGGTACCGGCATGGGCAATTACCAGGTGACGGCTGCCGATAACGGCCCGAACCACCAGGTAGTGGACAACCTGAAAATCGGCGCCAGCGTGGACAACGAAGCCGACGGCCAGCCCAACGGCACAGCCACCGGCGACGGCGCCGACGAAAACGGCATCGCGGCTTTCCCGCAATTCAGCCTGGGCCAGTTTGCCGTGGTAGACGTGACGGTAATGAACATGACCGGCCAGGCCGCCATCCTGTATGGCTTTTTTGATTGGAATAAAGACGGCGACTTCGACGATGCCAATGAACAAACCAGCGTCGCCGTGCCCAATGGCTACAACGGCGTCTTGCAACTCAACCCCTACGTGCCCATGGGCGCCGTAGTGAATATGCCGCTCGGCGCGCGTTTCCGCCTCAGCACGGATATCGCCGCCGCCGCTGCGCCGGTTGGCCCGGCCCCCGACGGCGAGGTGGAAGATTA
Source organism: Lewinellaceae bacterium (assembly GCA_016716135.1). Classification (GTDB taxonomy): domain Bacteria; phylum Bacteroidota; class Bacteroidia; order Chitinophagales; family Saprospiraceae; genus M3007. Next base: position 154,745 of record JADJWX010000013.1, read on the forward strand.
CCTGATCACGGTGATCGCCCTCGACTATGGCGATTTGCCCGACGGTGACAACCCCGGCTCGTACCCGACCAATTCCACCGACGGCGGTGAAGGCGCAGGCCCCTGCCACGTGATTGTGGACGGTTTGAAAATCGGCGACAGCGTAGACGGCGACCCTGACGGGCAACCTAACGCAACCGCCGCCGGCGACGACACCAACGGCATCGACGACGACAACGGCATCGCTGCCTTCCCGATGTTTATCGCCGGCCAGAATGCCACGGTCGGTGTGAACGTGATGAACACCATTGGCAGCACCGCCATTCTATACGGTTTTATCGACTGGAATAAAGACGGCGATTTTCTGGATGCCAATGAAACCGTAACCACACCGGTGGTTAATAACACCATGGGCGTGGTCAACCTGAATTTCTCCGTACCAGCCAATGCCGTGTTAAACATGGACCTCGGCGCGCGTTTCCGCATCAGCACGGCGGGTAACCTCACAGCTACCGGACCCAGCTGCGCGCCCAACGGCGAAGTGGAAGATTACCTGATCCGGGTAATGGCTTTCGACTACGGCGACCTGCCCGACACCGGCCCGGGAACCGGCACCGGCAACTACCAGACACTCGTGTCCGACAATGGCCCGAGCCATAAAATTGTTGCCGGCCTGAAAATGGGCGCTTCGGTCGACGATGAAACCAACGGCCAGCCCAACCCGACAGCCACCGGCGACGGCGCCGACGAAAACGGCGTGGCTGCCTTCCCGCAGTTTGCCGCAGGCCAACCCGCCGTTATCCAGGTCAATGTGATGAACATGACCGGCGACCAGGCCGTACTCTACGGCTTTTTCGACTGGAACAAAGACGGTGATTTTGACGATCCGAATGAAATTACCAGCTTCACCGTACCCGACGGTACCAACGGCAACGTGCCGCTGAACGTGAACGTGCCCGGCGATGTCGTGGTCAACATGCCGCTCGGCGCACGCCTGCGCCTGAGCACCGATCCGGTAGCGCCAAGTTCGCCCGAAGGCCCGGCGCCCGATGGTGAAGTGGAAGACTACCTGGTAACCGTGGTCGCGATCGACTACGGCGACCTGGCCGATAACAACGCACCGGGTTCGTACCCGACCGACGCCACCAACGGCGGCGGCGAAGGCGTTGGCCCCAGCCACGTGATCAACCCGAACCTGAAACTCGGCGCTTCCGTGGACGGCGAACCGGCCGGCCAACCCAGCATCGATGCCAATGGCGATGATAACAATAAAACACCCGACGATGAAGACGGGGTGACCATCCCGATGTTCGTCCTGAATACCCCCGCCGACGTTTCCATCAGCTTTATGAACATGACCGGCGGCAACGCCAAACTGACCCTGTTCATCGACTGGAACGGCAACGGCAACTTCACCGATCCCGGTGAAATGTATTCCACAACCGTAGCCAATCTGGCTGCAAACCATGTGTTCAACGTGACGCCGCCTCCAGGCTCGGTACTCAATACCGACATCGGCGTGCGTGTGCGCCTGAGCACCGACGTGGCTGCTTCCATGAGCCCGACCGGCCCTGCGCCCGACGGAGAAGTGGAAGACTACGAAGCCCAGGTGATGGCTTTCGACTTTGGTGACCTCGCCGACAACGATGCCTTGGGCTCCTACCCAACCAATACCTTGGATGGTGGCGGCGAAGGCGTTGGCCCGAGCCACAAAATCATTGCCGGCCTGAAAATGGGCGGCACTATCGACTCTGAAACCGACGGCCAGCCCAATGCCAACGCCACCGGCGACGGCGCCGATGAAGACGGCATTGTTTCCTTCCCGCTGTTTGCCGCAGGCCAACCGGCTGTGGTCGATGTGTATGTGATGAACATGACCGGCGATCAGGCTGTGCTTTACGGCTTTTTTGACTGGAACAAAGACGGCGATTTTGACGATGCCAACGAATCAACCAAGCTTACGGTGCCCGACGGCACCAACAACTTCGTGCCGCTGAACGTCAACGTGCCGGCCGATGTGGTGGTGAATATGCCGCTCGGCGCGCGTTTCCGCCTCAGCACCGACCCGGTAGCGCCCAGCACGGCCGAAGGCCCGGCGCCCGACGGTGAGGTGGAAGACTACCAGATCGTGGTGGTTGCCATCGACTACGGCGACTTGCCCGATAACGACCAGCCGGGTTCTTATCCGACAAACACAACCGACGGCGGCGAAGGCCCCGGCGCAGGCCACGTGGTAGTGCCCGGGATCAAAATTGGAAACCGCGTAGACGGCGAGCCCAACGGCCAGCCCAGCGCTACTGCCAACGGCGACGATGCCAACGGCACACCCGATGATGAAGACGGCGTGGTATTGCCCATGCTCATCGAAGGTGCCCTGGTAAATGTGCCGGTGAGCGTGATGAACATGCGCGATCTGGATGCCAAACTGACGATTTTCATTGACTGGAATGGCAACGGTTCGTTCGAACCCGGTGAAATGTATTTCACCACCGTATCCTCCGGCACCAACGGCATTGTAAACGTGCCGGTACAGGTGCCTGTAGGCCCGCAACTGAACACCGACCTCGGCATTCGCGTGCGCCTGAGCACCGACGCTCAGGCCTCCATGTCGCCCACCGGCCTCGCGCCCGACGGCGAAGTGGAAGACTACTTCGGCCAGGTAATGGCCTTCGACTGGGGTGATCTGCCCGACCTGAACAATGGCATCGGCTATGCCACCAACTCGAACAACAACGGCGAAGGCTTCGGCCCAAGCCACAAGATCGTTGACGGTTTGAAACTTGGCGCCAGCGTAGACGGCGAACTCGACGGCCAGGCCAGCGCCAATGCCGACGGCGACGATACCAATGCCGACGACGAAAACGGCATTGCAGCGTTCCCGACCTTCCTGGCCGGCGAAGCCACCACGATCAATGTCAACGTCATGAACATGACCGGCGATCAGGCCGTGCTCTTCGGCTTTATCGACTGGAACAAAGACGGCGATTTTGAAGATCCGAATGAAAAAGTAAGCGTAAACGTACCCGACGGTACCAACGGCGTCATGCCGCTGAACGTTACCGTGCCGGAAAATGCTGTGCGCAACATGCCGCTCGGCGCGCGTTTCCGCCTGAGCACCGACGACGTGGCCGCCGGCACGCCGGAAGGCCCTGCGCCCGACGGTGAGGTGGAGGACTACCTCGTGGAAGTGGTTGCTTACGACTACGGCGACTTGCCGGATGATGCTCCGGGTACCGGTCCGGGCAACTACGAAACCACCCCCGGCGACAACGGCCCCAGCCACAAAGTGGTAGACGGCCTGAAACTCGGTGACAATGTCGATTTTGAACCGGCCGGACAGCCTGCGGCCAATGCCGACGGCGACGACCTCGCTGGCGCCGACGATGAAAACGGCGTGCAACTGCCTATGTTTGAAGTAAATGTTCCGGCCGATATTTCGGTGACGTACATGAACATGACCGGCGGTGATGCCAAACTGACGATTTTCATCGACTGGAACGGCGACGGTGATTTCAACGACCCCGGTGAAATGTACGCCACCACAGTTGGCAACAACACCAACAATACGACCATCAGTGTCACCCCGCCTGCAGGTGCTGTTTTGAACCAAAACATCGGCATCCGCACGCGCCTGAGCACCGACGCGCAGGCTTCCATGAGCCCGACCGGCCCCGCGCCCGACGGCGAAGTGGAAGACCAGCTCGCACAGGTGATGGCTTTCGATTACGGCGACCTTGCCGACGATGATGCCGGTGGCGCGTATCCGACCAACGATACGGACGGCGGCGAAGGCGTTGGCGCAAGCCATAAAATTGTGGACGGCCTGAAACTCGGCGCTTCCGTAGATCCGGAAACCGACGGCCAACCCAGCGGCACAGCCAACGGCGACGATTCCAATGGCGTCGACGACGAAAACGGCGTGACATTCCCGACCCTGTTTGCCGGCCAACCGGCCGACCTGACGGTGACGGTGATGAACATGACCGGCGCGCCCGCCGAACTGTTTACCTACATCGACTGGAACAAAGACGGCGACCTGGACGACCCGGGCGAAGTGACCCAAACCTCCATCCTGAATGGCACAAACGGTCCGGTTCAGGTGACGGTGAACGTACCTTCCACGGCAGTGATCAACATGCCGCTGGGCGCCCGTTTCCGTCTGACCAACGACCCGGCTTTCAACGGCGAACCCACCGGCCCAGCCGGCCCGGGTGAAGTGGAAGACTACTACGTACAGGTGGTAGGCGTTGATTACGGAGATCTTGCCGACAACGATGCCCCGGGTTCGTACCCGACCAATACCACCGACGGCGGCGAAGGCGTGGGCCCGAGCCACATCATTGTGGACGGCCTGAAAATCGGCCCGAGCGTGGATGCCGAAGGTAACGGCCAGTCCAGCACCGGCGCCAATGGCGACGATCTTGCCGACAGCGACGACGAAAACGGTATTGCCGCCTTCCCGCAGTTTACCGCCGGTGAAAATGCCACCGTAACGGTGAACGTGATGAACATGACGGAAGGCCCGGCCAAGTTGACCGGCTTTATCGACTGGAACGGCGACGGCGACTTTGACGATGCCGGTGAAATGACTTCCGTTGCAGTGCCCGATGGCACCAACGGCAACGTAGACCTGACCTTCGCAGTACCGGTGAATTCCGAACTGAACGAAGACCTGGGCGCCCGTTTCCGCCTGAGCACCGACGCACAGGCTTCCATGAGCCCGACCGGCCCTGCGCCCGACGGTGAAGTGGAAGACTACAATGTGCAGGTGACCTGCCCGGCGATCGTGAGCGTGAGCGCTTCCACACCGGAAGTTTGCCCGGATTACGAATTTGACGTGACGGTTACCCATACGCCCAGCCTCGGCAACCTCGGCATTTACTACAGCACTAACGGCGCGCTCACAGCCGCCGAACTGTACGATTTTGCCAACCACGGCGCCAATGGCATCCTGCCTTTGGAGGATTTTGTGGTGACGGGCGACAACCCGACCGAGATTTACAACCAGACCATTCCGGCCTTCGGCAACTTTACGATTTACGCGATCCTGGCCGACGGAAATCCGTTTATCAGCGATCCGAATTGTTTGCCCATGGCGTCCACACCGATTACGGTGGTGGACGATAACCCGCCGGCAATCACTTGCCCGACCGATGCTACTGTCGAACTCGACGGCACGATCACGGGCGGTTTGCTGAACGGACAGCCCGACCTGGCTATTGTTTCCAGCGGCCCCTGCGGCGTAACGCTGGATTACACGCAGCCGGTTGGCACCGACGATTGCCCGAACCCGTTGACCCAGCTGGTTGCCGGTTTTGGCGCAGCGCCGAATTATTACGAATACAACGGCACCTACACCTCCGTTTGGCAGGTGACGGATAATGCCGGCCATACGGCCAGCTGCTCGTTCACCGTGGTGATCGAAGACCCGATCCCGCCGGTGATCACGTGCCCGGACGACCTGACGATCAACACCGATCCGGGTGAATGCGACGCGGCAGTGACCTATGCCCACCCGCTGGGCGGCGACAACTGCCCGGGCTTTACCTTCAACCTCGTGCAGGGCCCGCAGTCGGGCGACGAGTTCCCGCTCGGTGAAACCACGGTGGAATACCAGATCACCGACGATATGGGCAACACTACAACCTGTTCGTTTACGGTGACGGTGGAAGACAAGGAAAAACCCGAGATCAGCTGTCCGGACGATGTGACGGTTTACACCAGTTCCGACGGACTGGGTGATTGCGCCGGCCTGGTGCCGAACTTTATTCCGGGAACTAGTTCTTCGGATAACTGCACCAGCCCGTTGAGCAATTTTGTGCAAAGCCCGGCTGCCGGCACCTCGGTGAACGGCGCGCACGGCCAGCAATTTGACGTGGTGATCACAGTAACCGACGCTGCCGGAAATGCCAATTCCTGCGAACTGGAAATTACCCTTGTTGACGACGAGGCGCCGACACTTACGCCCCCGTCTACTCCGGTGAATGTTGCCTGCGCACAGGACGTTCCGGCTATTCCGGTGCTGACGCCGGCAGACAACTGCGGCATTGGTCCGGACAACCTGGATATTGATTTTTCAGAAACAATCACCCCCGGCACTTGCCACGACCAGTTCACGCTGACGCGTACCTGGATTGTGACCGACAAGGCCGGAAATACGACCTCGCAGGTTCAGGTAATCAACGTGAATGATACCGCTGCGCCTGTCTGGAACCAACCTGCCCCGGCTTCGCCATTGACATACCAGTGCGCGGAAGATGTGCCGGCAGTGCCTTTGCAAACGGCAAATGACAACTGTGGCAAGCCGATTTATGTGGATTTCAACGAAATCCTGACGCCCGGCACCTGCCACGATCAGTTTACGATTACGCGCACCTGGACGGCGATGGACGATTGTGGAAACGCAACGACACGTGTTCAGGTGATTAATGTGAACGATACCACAAATCCGTTCTGGATCACTCCGGCGCCGCAAGCCGAGGTAGCCGTGAATTGCGCCGATGATGTGCCGCTGCCTTCCATTCAGCTCGCGCTGGATAACTGCAGGAAGCCTGTCGATCTGGAATACACCGAGGTGCTGATTCCCGGCGACTGCCATGATCAGTTTTCCATTTTCCGGACATGGACGGCCGCCGACGACTGCGGTAACGTTGTTATCCGTACCCAGCTTGTTGTGGTGGAAGATGCCATCAAGCCGGTGTGGAATCAATTGGCGCCGGAACCTGTCGTCAACGTGGAATGTGCCGAAGATGTGCCGCCTGCCCCGGTGCAAACAGCCTGGGATAATTGCGGCGTACCCATCGATGTCGAACTGGTTGAACTGGAGTTGCCGGGTACATGCCCCAACCAGCTTCAGATTACCCGTACCTGGACGGCCGAAGATGCCTGCGGCAACAGTGTTTCCCGCCAGCAGGTGATCAACGTGAACGATACCCAGGCGCCGGAATGGCTTCAGCCTGAACCGGAATCGCCGGTGAATCTTGCTTGTCAGGAAGATATCCCGCCGGTACCAGTGCAGACGGTTACCGACAACTGCGACGTGCCGGTGTTTGTGGAATTCAGTGAAGTGCTTACTCCGGGCGGTTGTTTGAACAGCTTCAGCCTGACGCGCACCTGGTTTGCGCAGGATGACTGCGGCAACAGCACGTCGCGCCAGCAGGTGATTAACGTCAACGACGATAGCGCACCGGGGTTCGTCGGCTTGCCCGCCGAGGCAACGGTAGCCGTGGAATGTTCGGAGGACGTTCCGGCTGTACCGGCCGTTACAGCAACGGACAATTGCGATGCGCCGGTCGATGTTGAATTTACAGAAGTTGAAATCCCGGGCACCTGCCCGAACCAGTACCAGGTCGTACGTACCTGGACGGCGGAAGATGCTTGTGGTAACACCGACATTTTTGTGCAAACCATAACTATTTCCGACACGAAAGCGCCTTCCTGGAACGAGGCTGCGCCGCAACCGCTGGTGCGTGTTTCCTGCTCGGAAGATGTGCCGCCAATCCCGGCGCAAACGGCTTCGGATAATTGCAATGCACCGGTTGATCTGGAGTTTAACGAAAGCATCGCACCGGGTACTTGTGCCAATCAGTTTAGCCTGACACGCACCTGGACCGCTGAAGACGATTGCGGGAATATTACCACCCGGGTGCAGGTTATTCAGGTAAACGACGGGGAAAAACCGGTTTTGCACGGTTTGCCCGCCGAAGCCCTGGTGCAGGTGGAATGTGCCGATGCCGTTCCGGATGTTCCGGTGGTAACCGCTACGGATAACTGTGCCGAACCGATTGCCCCCGACTTCACGGAAGTGGAAGAACCGGGCGCTTGCCCGAACCAGTACACGATCATCCGCACCTGGACGGCAGAAGATGACTGTGGTAATTCCACCTATTTTGTTCAAACAATTATTGTAAACGACACCGAAGCACCGGTGTTGGGCGTAACGCCGCTGGATTTGAACCTGGATTGCATTGAAGACGTGCCGGCTGCGCCCGCTCAATGGGCGACGGACAATTGCGGGGTGGTCTTTATTGATTTCTCCGAGTCGGCCGACCCGGGTCCGGTAAGTTGCCCGAACAGTACGGTCATCACCCGGATGTGGATCGCCTCCGACCTTTGCGGCAACACGACGTCCTGGTGGCAAACCATTACCGTGCAGGACAATGAGCCGCCGGTGTTGGCAGTCACTCCGATTGATTTCACCGTCGAATGTTCGGATGAGGTGCCGCTGGCGCCGAGCCAATCGGCTTCGGACAACTGTGGTGTGGTCAATGTAGACTTTGCCGAGTTTGTTCAGCCTGGTGGCTGCGAAAATCAGTATGTCATCGCCCGTCGTTGGATTGCCACCGACCTTTGCGGCAATGCCGACGAGCATTGGCAATTTATTACCGTGCACGACGACGAGGCGCCGGTTCTGCCTACCAAACCGATTGACTTGCAGGTAAATTGTTCCGAAGACGTGCCGCCGGCGCCTGTACAGGTTGCTACCGATAATTGTGGTATCGTTTTCGTCGATTTTGCCGAGGAAATCCAACCTGGCGGCTGCGAGAATCAATATGTGGTGGTGCGCCGCTGGACTGCTACCGACTTGTGCGGCAACACCGCCGAACACTGGCAGCACATTACCGTAAACGATGTCCAGGCCCCCGTCTTGGTGGGGTTGCCTGCCGACGTAGTGGTTGATGTTGAATGTTCGGAAGATGTGCCGTCCGTACCGGCAGTATTCGCGCTCGATAATTGCGACTCACCGGTAGACCTTGAATTTACAGAGATCGAAATCCCCGGCACCTGCCCGAACCAGTACAGCATTGTGCGTACCTGGAGCGTAGAAGATGCCTGCGGCAATTCGAAAGTATTTACGCAAACAATCAATGTAAGCGATACGGAAGCACCGGTTTTGGCCGGTTTACCGACCGATGCGGTGGTGCACGTGGAATGTTCGGAAGACATGCCTTCTGTTCCTGCGGTTACGGCTACCGACAACTGTGATGTGCCGATCGTGGTGGATTTCTCGGAAGTTGAAATCCCCGGTACCTGCGCCAACCAGTACAGCATTACCCGTACGTGGACGGCACAGGATGACTGCGGCAACGCGACGAGTTTTGTGCAAACGATCAACGTGAGCGACACGGAAGCCCCCGCCCTGGCGGGGCTGCCGACCGAGGCTGTGGTCAACGTGGAATGTTCGGAAGATGTACCTGCGGTTCCTGCGGTTACGGCTACCGACAACTGCGACGTACCGATCGTGGTGGATTTCTCGGAAGTAGAAATTCCCGGTACCTGCCCGAACCAGTATTCGATTACGCGTACCTGGACGGCGCAGGATGACTGCGGCAACGCCACCAGTTTTGTGCAAACGATCAATGTGAGCGATACGGAGGCCCCTGTTTTGTCGGGGCTGCCACCTGCAGTGGTAGATGTCGCTTGTTCGGAAGACGTGCCGGCCATGGCCATTGTAACTGCTATAGATAATTGCGATGCGCCGGTTGATATAGAATTTTCTGAAAAAGAAATCCCGGGCACCTGCCCGAATCAGTACAGCATTACCCGCACCTGGACGGCGGAAGACGACTGCGGCAACGCGACCAGTTTTGTGCAAACGATCAACGTGAGCGATACGGAAGCGCCCGTAATGGCGGGGCTGCCAACCGAAGCAGTGGTCAATTTGGAGTGCTCCGAAGATGTACCCGCTGTTCCGGTAGTAACGGTTACCGACAACTGTAACCAACTGATTATTCTGGATTTCAATGAAGTAGAAACACCCGGCACTTGTGCCAACCAGTACAGCATTACCCGTACCTGGACGGCGCAGGATGACTGCGGCAACGCGACGAGTTTTGTGCAAACGATCAACGTGAGCGACACGGAAGCGCCTGTGCTGAGCGGTCTTCCGACCGAGGCCGTGGTCAACGTGGAATGCTCCGAAGACGTGCCGGCAGTGCCGGCGGTAAGCGCCACGGACAACTGCCAGGCGCCGATCGTGGTGGATTTCAATGAAGTAGAAACACCGGGCACTTGTGCCAACCAGTACAGCATTACCCGTACCTGGACGGCGCAGGATGATTGCGGCAACGCGACGAGTTTTGTGCAAACGATCAACGTGAGCGATACGGAAGCGCCCGCCCTGGCGGGGCTGCCGACCGACGCAGTGGTCAACGTGGAATGTTCCGAAGACGTACCGGCAGTACCGTCGGTTTCGGCTACGGACAACTGCCAGGCGCCGATCGTGGTGGACTTCAGCGAAGTTGAAATACCGGGCACTTGCCCGAACCAGTACACGATCACCCGCACCTGGAGTGCACAGGACGACTGTGGCAACGCGACCAGTTTTGTGCAAACGATCAACGTGAGCGACACGGAAGCGCCCGTGCTGAGCGGTCTTCCGACCGAAGCTGTGGTCAACGTGGAATGTTCCGAAGACGTGCCGGCAGTGCCGGTGGTAAGCGCTACGGACAACTGCCAGGCGCCGATCGCAGTGGACTTCAGCGAAGTGGAAATTCCGGGCACCTGCCCCAACCAGTACACGATCACCCGCACCTGGAGTGCACAGGACGACTGTGGCAACGCGACCAGTTTTGTGCAAACGATCAACGTGAGCGATACCGAAGCCCCCGCCCTGGCGGGGCTGCCGACCGACGCAGTGGTGAACGTGGAATGTTCCGAAGACGTACCGGCTGTACCGTCGGTTTCGGCTACGGACAACTGTCAGGCGCCGATCGTGGTGGACTTCAGCGAAGTTGAAATACCGGGTACTTGCCCGAACCAATACACGATCACACGGACCTGGAGTGTACAGGATGATTGCGGCAACGCGACGAGTTTTGTGCAAACGATCAACGTGAGCGACACGGAAGCGCCCGTGCTGAGCGGTCTTCCGACCGACGCAGTGGTCAACGTGGAATGCTCCGAAGACGTACCGGCAGTTCCGGTGGTTTCGGCTACGGACAACTGTCAGGCGCCGATCGTAGTGGATTTCAGTGAAGTGGAAGCGCCCGGCTCCTGCGCCAACCAGTACGTGATCACGCGTACCTGGAGCGCCCAGGATGACTGCGGTAACGCGGCTTCCTTCGTTCAGACAATCAATGTAAACGACGACATTGCTCCGTCCATCAGCTGCCCGGCAAATGCTTTTGCACAGTGTACAGTGGATGAGATTCCGGTGTACGACAACCTGGCCGAATTCAATACGGCCGGCGGCGCTGCTTCTGATAATTGCGGCCTCGATGCCGGTACGTTCGGATTGTTGAGCCAGACACAAAACGGCAATGTTTACACCCGCACTTATGTGATCGCCGATGCCTGTGGCAACAGCGCCACCTGCACTCAGACCATTACCGTGCTGGATACCGAAGCACCGGTGTTTGTAAACTGCCCGGCCAACATCACCGTCGGCAACGACGTGGATAAATGCGGCGCCAACGTGGTCTTTTCCACGCCAATCGCCGAAGACAACTGCGAGGTGGAATCCGTAACCCAAACCGGAGGTTTGCCGAGTGGCAGCCTGTTCCCGGTAGGTCAAACGCTGATCACTTTCGTTGCTGCCGACCCGACGGGTAATACTGCGGTTTGCCAGTTTACGATCGAGGTGACGGATATGCAAACGCCGACAGCTGTTTGTACGGATTTGACGGTTGACCTGGATAACGCCGGTTTGGCGGCTATTTCGGCCGTTCAAATTGGTGGAAACAGTACCGACAACTGCCCGGGCCCGTTGATTTTGCACCCAGCACAACAAACTTTAATTGTGCAAACGTCGGTGCAAACAGTGTGACCCTCACGGCAACGGACGGCGCCGGAAACAGCGCCATATGCATCGCTACGGTAACGGTTCGCGATTTGATTCCGCCCACCTTTACCTGCCCTGCTGCACAGGTTGTAAACAGCTGCGACGGTTTGGTACCCGACCTGGTATCGCTGATCACGGATGCTGCGGACAACTGCGGAGTGGCTTCGATCAGTCAAAACCCGGTTGCGGGTACGGACTTCGGCAATGCCAACGGGCAGTCGGTTGACGTGACGATTACGGTGACGGATGTGAACGGCAACGTGGCCACCTGTGTGGTGGTGGTGTCGATTGTGGACAACGTACCGCCGGAATTCGTGAACTGCCCGACGACGATGGTCATGGTTGCCAACGATGTAGACAAATGTTCGGGTAAACTGAACTGGTCGATCCCGGTAGCCACGGACAACTGCGTGCTGACCTCGGTGGTACAAATCGGCGGTCCGGCCTCCGGAACTGCGGTACCGGTCGGCCAGCCGCAAACGGTGACCTACCGCGCCTTCGACGCAGCGGGCAACTCCTCGACTTGTGCCTTCCAGGTCCAGGTGGTGGATACACAAATTCCGAACATCGACGACGACATCGTGATGCCGGCCAACGTAACGGTGGAATGCAACAACGTTCCCGCACCCTACGTGCTGACCAACGACGATGTAAACGATAACTGCACGGCTGCTGCCGACCTGGTGATTGTGTTCACGGAAGTACGCACCGACGGCAACTGCCCGTTCAACTACGTGCTGACCCGCACCTGGACGATCACCGATGAAGCGGGCAACCAGCGCGTGCATACGCAACGCATCACGGTACGCGACACCACGGCGCCGACGGCAGTCTGCCAAAGCGCGACGGTGACGCTGGATAAAACCGGCAACGCGACGATCACAGCCGCGCAGATCAACAACGGCTCTTCGGACAACTGTTCGCTGGCGGCCAACCTGACGCTGAGCGTGAGCCCGAGCGCCTTCACCTGCGCAAACCTGGGCGATAACGTGGTGACGCTGACGGTGACCGACGAATGCGGCAACTCGGCAACCTGCACGGCCATCGTAACGGTGGAAGAAGGCATCGCGCCTTGCCAGCCGGAGTTCAGCGCCGTGACGACTTGCATGAACAATGCGACAAACCAGGACAACGGCCAGTTTATGGACGTGATCACGGTGAAAGCCCTGTCGGGCCAAACCTGGACACTGACGGCCAACACCGGCTTGTTCTCAACCTCAAGTGCCGCGCCACCGGCCGCGCCGAGTGGTTTGCCGGCAGGCACCGCCCTGACGATGGGCAATGCCGACGGCATCGATAACGACGGCGACGGCCAAACGGACGAAGCCGACGAGATGGTGTACTACACGCTCCGTGGCTTGCATGTTGAAGGCGTAGGCTATGCGGTCACGCTGTCCAACAACCTGGGCCAGAGCGGTACGATCGCCAACAAGGCGTACTACCCGAGCCCGTACTTCACGAACCTGGAAGATCCGTTCTGCATTGAAACCCCGCCCTTCACCATCGAGGTGGGCGAGTACAACAATGCCCAGGGCGTGGTCACGCAAATCACAGTGAACGGCGTAGTCACGAGCATCTTCGACGCCGCTGCCCTGGGTATCGGTTTCCACACGGTGACGGCCACCTTTGACGCGGGCAGCGCGACAACCAACCTGGTGATCAACGGCCAGTTGGTGGGCGGCACAAATGCCGAAGCGCAGGCCGACCCGGGTTGCCAGCAAACGATCAGCAAAACCGTGCAGATCGTAGGCACCCCGACGACGATCGTGTGCAACGACCTGGTGCACCTGTCGCTGGATGCGGACTGTGTGGAAGATGTAACGCCTGACGATGTGCTGGAAGGCAGTTACGGCTGCTTCGACGACTACTCGGTGGTAATCACTTACCCGGCCGGCACGAACAGCTACAACCCGCCGAACCGGGTGGATGCCACGCATATCGGCAAAACGCTGAACTACAGCCTGGTACATGCCATCAGCGGTAATGTGTGCTGGGGTCAGATTAAAGTAGAGGACAAGCAGGCGCCAATCCTGACCTGCCCTGCCGACATCACGATTGCCTGCTCGGAATCGACGGAGGTAACGCACACCGGCAATGTGGGCATCGACGATTGCAGCGCCACGACGACGCAGATCGACGACGAAATTTTGGACAACGGCAAATGCAGCGACCCGCGCTCGGTGATCACGCGCACGTTCTTCGTGACGGACGCCTGGGGCAACCAGGCCGCCTGCACGCAGACGATCACGGTGATCCCGTTCGATCTGAACGACGTGCTGTTCCCCGCCGATGTTACGGTGAACTGTGAAACGACCTACGGCAACCCGTCGGCTACCGCACCAACAAACACCGGTGCACCGAGCCTCAACGGGGCCTCGATCGTGGGCAGCGTGCTGTGCGATGCCAAGGTGAACTACACCGATACGCATTACGACGGCTGTGCAGGCACCTATTCGATCCTGCGCACCTGGAGCGTGCTGAGCGATTGTTTGCCCGTAGGGCCAAATAACCCGCGCACGTACGTGCAGCGCATCACGGTGGAAGACGTGACGGGCCCGCAATTTGCCTGTCCGGGCGACGTGACGGTGTCGGTTGATCCGTTCAACTGCTGCGCCACGGCGGCACTTCCGGACATGATCGTGTCGGAAGGCTGCTCGAACATCACGGACCTGGAAGCCAAGGTGACAGGCATCGACCCAACCACAGGCAACGTGATCACCTTCACGGTAAATGGCCACCTGGCTGACTTCCCGGGCAACAACCACTGGGACCCGGATACGCTGGCGGTGTTCAACTACACGCAATGCCTGCCGATGGGCACCTACACGGTGCGCTACACGGCGGCCGACGGTTGCGGCAACACGTCCAGTTGCGAATTCCAGATGACGGTAGCCGACCTGGTACCGCCGGTGGCGGCCTGCGATGAGTTTACGCAGGTAGCCCTGGGCGCCAACGGCGAAGCCTTCATCAACGCCTCGACCTTCGACGACGGTTCGTACGACAACTGCGCACCGGTCGAGTTCAAGGCGCGCCGGATGGACGACAACGACTGCCAGGACAACGACTTTTTCTACGACCAGGTCAAATTCTGCTGCGACGATGTGAACGACACCATCACGGTGATCTTCCGCGTGTACGACGTGGATGTGCAGCCGGGCGCAGTCAACCTGGATGAATACGAAGGCAAATACAACGACTGCATGGTGCAGGTGTTTGTCGAGGACAAAATCAAACCGATCTGTAACGCGCCGGCCAACGTGACGGTCAGTTGTGAAAACTTCGACCCGAGTTTGTGGGCTTACGGCGCCGCCACGGCGACCGACAACTGCTGCATCGACACGATCACGACGACGACGAACTACACGTTCTTCGACACGCTGTGCTCGAAAGGCACGATCACGCGGACCTTCCGCGCCTTTGACTGCGGCGGCCAGTCGAGCCAGTGCACGCAGCGGGTATTCGTGAACTACGAACAGGATTACTGGCTGCGCTTCCCGAACGATGTGATCGTAACGGTTTGCGACGGCACGGGCAACTACGGAGAGCCGACCTTCAACGGCGAAGATTGCGAGTTGTTCGGCGTATCGTTTGAAGACGAGGTCTTCACGGTGGTACCCGACGCCTGCTTCAAGATCGAGCGGACGTGGACGATCATCAACTGGTGCACCTACAGTCCGAATGTGGCTTGTGTGACGATCCCGAACCCGAACCCGAACGCGACGACGAACAACCCGGCGAACCTGGTGGGTCCGACGATCGCGCCGGCGGGTACGCCGCAGCCCTGGACACCCTCGAACGTGCGGGTGAACCCGACCGATCCGCAACCGCTGAACTACTCGGTGTTCTACCACGGCGGCACGTACACGGATTACACGACGGGTCAGCAGGTCACAGTGCCGGGTATTGCCGGGGTGAACTGCTTCAAGTACAAGCAGATCATCAAGATCATCGACACGGAAAAACCGATCGTGGAAAACTGTCCGGCCAGCCCGCTGGAAGTATGCGACCTGACGGCCAACGACGGCAATTTGTGGAATCAGCCGTACTGGTACGACAGCCAGACGATGAGCCACAATTTGTGCGAAGCGCCGACCGACCTGTCCATCGTGGCCACCGACTTGTGCTCGGGCGCCAACGTGACGGTGCGCTATTTGCTGTTCCTGGATTTGGACGGCGACGGTGTGATGGAAACGGTGGTATCGAGCACGAACCTGCCGGGCTACAACAACGTGCAGTTTGGCAATGCGGTGAATCCGAATTTTGCAGGCGGCGAATCGCGGGCCTTCGACGGGCGTCCGGTAGCGGCCAACCAGAAGTACGGTTTTGCCTTGCAAACAACAACAAGCGGTACGAAGAAGACGGCCAGCGTGCGCTGGAACACGCTCCAGCAGCCGAATAATTACGCCATTCCGGAATTGCCCTACGGCACGCACAAGATCAAGTGGATCGTGGAAGACGGCTGTGGCAACGAAACCGTTTGCGAGTACACTTTCGAGGTGAAGGATTGCAAAAAACCGACGGTGGTGTGCATCAACGGCCTGAGTGTGAACATCATGCCGACGCAGATGATCAGCCTGTGGGCCGCGGACTTCCTGCAGTACACGGAAGACAACTGCACACCGGCGGATAAATTGCAAATCGCGATCCGCAAGTCGGGCACAGGTACGGGCTTCCCGCTGAACCCCGACGGCACGCCGCAGACGAGCGTAACGTTTGATTGCAACGAAACGGGCACGCAGTTCGTGGAATTGTGGTCGCGCGATTTGGCGGGCAATGCGGATTACTGTGAAACGTACGTGATCGTGCAGGACCCCAACGGGTTCTGTGGCAATGACCACGGTGTGGTGGCCGGTGCGCTGAAAACGGAATTGGCTGACGGGCTTGAAGATGCGGAGGTGGAGTTGAGCGGCTCGCACCCGGCCTTGCCGCCGAGCACGCTGTTCAACACCTCGAATATCGACGGGCAGTACCAGTTCAGCGGCATACCCTTCCTGGGTGACTACACGGTGACGCCGGTGAAAGACAACGACCCGCTGAACGGGGTATCGACCTTCGACCTGGTGCTGATCAACAAGCACATCCTGGGCCTGGAGCCCTTGAACACGCCGTACAAGATGATCGCTGCGGATGCGAACAACAGCCGCTCGATCACGACCTTCGACATTGTGGAGTTGCGCAAATTGATCCTGGGCTTGTACACGGAATTGCCGAACAACACGTCCTGGCGTTTTGTGGATGCCGAATTTGGCTTCCCCGATCCGGCAAACCCCTTCCAGACGATCTTCCCGGAAACGAAGCAGATCGCGGCGATGCAGGTGAGCCAGTTGGACGAGGATTTTGTGTCGGTGAAAGTGGGCGACGTGAACGGCAACGCCGTGACCAACAGCCTGATGAGCACGGAAGACCGCACGGCGGGCGAGTTGCTCTTCGATGCCGACGACCGCAATGTTAAAGCAGGCGAAGTGTTTACGGTGAATCTCCGCGCCGCGGAGAAAGTGAAAGGCTACCAGTTCACGCTCCAGTTCCCGGATTTGGAAGTGGTACAAGTGACGCCGGGCGCCGAAATGACGTTAAGCAACTTCGGGGTATTCAACGACAAGCACAGCCTGACCACCTCGTTCGACAACGATCGTGTGCAGGGTGAATTTGCGGTGACCTTCCGGGCACACAAGGCCGGCATGTTGAGCCGGATGTTGAACGTGTCAGGCCAGATCACGAAAGCGGAAGCGTATAAAGCAGATGACCTGTTGGCCATCGCGTTGCGCTTCAACGGCCAGGACGGACCGGTGATCACGGGCCAGGGCTTCGAGTTGTACCAGAACCAGCCCAACCCGTGGGTGCACCGCACACAGATCGGCTTCTACCTGCCCGAGGCAAGCGAAGCCACGCTGACGGTGTACGACGAAACGGGCCGCCTGCTGTATGGCACCACGGGTGATTTTGGCAAGGGTTACAATGCCTTCAGCCTGAATCGCGCCGTGTTGGAGACAACCGGAGTACTGTACTACAAAGTGGAAACACCGACGGATAGCGCGGTGAAGAAGATGATACAGACGAAGTAATCCGGACCTCCGGTGCGGAAACGCACCGGAAGTTCGCAGTACGCTGCCCTGTTCCGATTTTTTTTTGGAACGGGGCAGCTAATAAGTGAACTAAGAGAACGAAGTGCGTGCTGCCTGAGCACGTGCTATTTTTCATGAGATCAGCTAAGGGTAGTCCAAAAGTGGGCTACCTTTTTTATTGTTTTGCCGGACCGCAACCGGAAAACCGGCCAGCCATTAAACCCGGGAAATCAATAATTGCTGAAATTGCCACAATCTTACAGTTTGGGCTGGTGGCATTATTATTGCGGTTTTAGGCAAGATTTTGCCAGAAACACCAGAAATGTTGAGGCCATTGGAAAAACCTTGTCCAATCCAATCAATGCAGAAAATAATATTTAATTTTCCAGTGAAAAATATCTGGCGTTGCGCACTACATTTGCAACCAGCAAGTATTTAATCCGTTTTTTTAATAATCTCATGACTGCTTAGCGGCAAGCATTTTAAGCAATTATTACCAGTTCCTTCCGACTTTATGGTAATTGCTTTGTTGTCTTGAAAGTCTTTGCCTCACCTAGGAAGTCTCTTGTTCCAGAATTAAGATTGATATAAAGCAGATCAAACTGCAGGCTTTTTGCTTTTGGCAAAAGTTTCTTTCGGTTTGTGTGTTATTAACCGGCCATTGCACTAATCCTGTGCAAGTGGCCTTATTGAGTATGATCCTTTTGTAGTTTATTATTTTAATACAAACTCATGAAAATGAATAAGTTCTACTCCTTTACTTCGTTCTCGTCTACCCTGAACCAAGTTTATTCGTTGCAAAAAAGGCGCGCAACCGGCTTGTTGCTGGGTAGTCTTTTTTTAGCGACAATGCTGCAGGCTCAGGTGAACGTCACCGCAACCGGTGGCACCTTGAATGCTTCTTACGGAACCCTGAGTGCGGCCGTTACGGCCATCAACGGCGGGATCCATACCGGCACCATTACCGTTGATGTGCCGGCCGGGCATACGGAAGCACTCACCGCCCGGATAAACCTGACCGCAACCGGGTCGATGGCCAATCCGATAACCATCCAGAAAAGCGGAGCAGGCGCTAATCCTTTGCTGACGGCTTATGCCGGGGCAAACCTTCCGACCAGCGCAGAGCGCGACGGGATGTTCAGCCTTTCGGGTAGCGACTGGGTGACCATCGACGGGATTGACCTGCAGGAGAATGCGGGCAATGCCGATGCAACTACGCAAATGGAGTATGGCTATGGCTTGTTCAAAAATTCGGACATTGACGGCTGCCAGAACAATACCATTAAAAACTGCGTGGTCACCTTGAACCGCAACAATACGGCAACCTGGACAGGAACCGGCTATATCGGCTCAGTCGGTATCATGGTGAACAACTCCACGGCAACCGACAACACGGCAATTACCGTAACCGCACCCAGTGGGTCAAACTCGTTCAACAAATTTTACAGCAATACCATTCAAAATTGTAATGCCGGTATCGCCTTCGATGGCTATGCCGCGGCTACTCCCTTTTGACCTGGGTGATACCGGGAACGACGTAGGTGGAACGGCGCTTGCAACGGGTAATACCATTCTGAATTTTGGCGGCGGTACAAGCGCAACTACAAACTCAACGGGGGTTTATTCTTCTGGCCAATGGGATTACAATTGTTCGTACAATACGATCAATAACAACGACGGCGGCGGTGTGAACCACCCGAGCATCCTGCGCGGTATTTTTATGGACGCCGCTGTGAGCGCCAGTGCCACCGCCAGTTTTAACAATATTACCATTCATGGCGGTGGAACAACCAGCCAGATCAGTTTTATCCAGAACAGTTCCGGGTCTACCCCCGCCGGAAATACCATCAATATCAACAACAACACCTGTACGGGAGATTACCTGACGGCAACTTCAGGGGTGTTTTACGGCTTGTATAACAATGCCACAGCCGCTGTCGTAAACATCCAGAACAACACGATTTCAAACGTGATGTATGGTGGTTTAGGTCAAACCGGTACCGGGGCAAACTACATGATTTACCACTCGGTAAGCAATGCAGGCCTGACGCTTAACATCACCAACAACAGTGTCACCAATTACAGCCGTCTCGGAACCACCGGCGGCACAACCATCGGTATTTACGTGTCGACCGGCACCGGCGGCATGATGGTGAATGTACTGAACAACACTGTAGATAATTTGAGCATTGACGGTACCGGAACTTCGAGCATCTTGTACGGTATCCAGACATCAACCGGTACCATCACATGCAATAACAATACGGTCAGCAACCTCAATGTGTTGAAAACAACCGGCACCAGTGCGATGTACGGTATCTACAACATCGGTTCGCCGGTGGATGAAAATTTCAACAATAACACCGTACGCGACCTGACCCATGCCGGAACCGGAATTGTTTACGGAATATACCTGAACACAACTACTGGTACCCGGACATTTTCCTTCAATACTATTTACAATATAACAGGCGGAGGTACCACGATTGCCGGCAGCAATCAGCTGAGCAGTTCGCCGAATATTTTTAAGAATAAAATTTACAATATCCAAAGCACCTCTTCCGGGGCGCCGACGGTGTCCGGTCTCATCCTGGGGAGCGTTGGAACTGCCGGTATGGCGAATGTGTATAACAACCTGATCGGTGATATCAAAGCGCCGAACGCGAGTTCTTCTTCGGCCACCGCGCCTACGTTGCGTGGCATAAATGTTACGGCGACGACGACGAACAGCATGATCAACCTGTCGTACAATACCGTGTACCTCAATGGTTCCTCCACCGGTGCGAACTTTGCTACGGCAGCCCTTTACCGGTCTGCCTCTGCTACCGCTACTACCGGTGACCTGACATTGCTCAATAATATTTTCATAAACCTCTCCACCCCAAGCGGCACGGGTAATACGGTGGCCTACCACCGTTCGAGCACGGCATTGGACAACTACAATGTGGCCTCAAACAACAACCTGTTTTATGCAGGTACCCCCGGCGCCGCTAATTTGATCTTCTTCGACGGTACCAACGCCAGCCAGACCCTGTCTGATTTTAAAGTTGCCGTTGCACCGCGCGAGACCAATTCGGTTTCTGAAAACCTGACTTTCCTCAGCACCTCAGGCACTTCCGCCGATTTTCTACACCTCGATCCGGCGGTGCCGACACAGGTGGAAAGCGGCGGAGTCAACGTTGCCGGCATCACTGACGACTTTGATGGCGTTATCCGCCAGGGCAACCCGGGTTACCTGGGTACCGGTTCCGCACCCGATATGGGCGCCGACGAAGGCGAATTCATAGGTGTTGACTTGTCCGGTCCGTCCATCAGCTACGATTTGCTGCCCAACTCGATCTGCCTCACACCCTATACGCTCAATGCTGAAATTACCGATGCAACCGGCGTAAATACCTCCGGCGGCACCAAGCCACGCCTGTGGTATAAAAAATCAACAGAAAACAATGCGCTTCCGGCTACGAATACTGCTGCCGACAACGGCTGGAAATACGTGGAAGCCAGCAACGCCAGCTCGCCGTTTACCTTTACAATTGACTACAGCTTGCTGAACAGTCCGATTGCCAACGGCGATGTGATCGAATATTTTGTGGTTGCGCAGGACATTGTAATGCCGCCGAACGTGGGTACGAACATTGCCATTTATAACGGTGGTTTTGTACCGGCAAGCGTTGCATTGGATGCTGCGGCCTTTCCGGTGAGTGGGGTGAATTCTTACTCGCTCCTGACTTTGCCTGCAACGGTTACATCGTTGGCCTCAAAAACAACAGTGTGTATCAGTTCCGATATCGTGCTTTCGCTGGGTGGCGATCCTGTCGACGGGGCAGAATTCCAGTGGGAAAGTTCACCTGCCGGAGCAAACAGCTGGTCTCCGATTATTGGCGCCACAACAGCAACTTATACGGTGTCGGGCGTAAACACGTCTACGGATTTCCGTTGTGTAATCTCCTGCGGCGGCACTCCGATCGGCGCTTCGCCGTCTACTCCGGTTAGTGTGTTGGTAAATAGCCCGGGTGTGGTCAGCACAACTCCTGGTACGGAGTGCGGTCCCGGCCCGGTTTCTGTAACACTGGAAGCAACGGCTACTGTTGGAGCAACCTTAAATTGGTACGATGTGCCTACCGGCGGCACTGAAATTGGTACCGGTCCGGTATTTATGACGCCGCCCATCTCCATGACAACTACCTATTATGTTGCGGCAAGTGAAGGCGGTGGTACTGCCTCCGGTGGTCAACCCACACCATTGCCGGCTTCTACAGGTTTTGCCGGGAACAACTATGGCCTTGTTTTTGACGCCGTTGAAGAATTTACCCTGAATACGGTGGATGTGTATTCCACAGCAGCAGGCGGTTCGATCACCATCGAATTGACCGACGCCTCCAACAACGTACTCCAAACTGCCGGACCATTTGTTATTCCGGCCGGTACCGGTACAACGTTGGCGGGTGGTGCGACTCCTACCACATTTATCCTCGACTTTGTTATTCCGCCGGGAACTGATTATCGTCTCCGGTCGGCAAGCCATACGGGCAACATTATTCGGGACAACCCGATCGGCGCCAATTACTCGTACCCGATTGCTATTGGATCAGCCGGTAACCTGACAGCCGGTTTGTTGTCCGGTGCACCCAATACGAACACGTACTATTATTTTTTCAACTGGCAAATTTCGACAGGTTGTGAATCGCCACGCGTGCCGGTTGTTGCCACGATTGTCAATGATCCGCCTGTTTGCCCGGCAAACTTCGCTGTGTGCATTGACGCACCTGCTTTTGTACTCACCGGCGCTACGCCCGACGGCGGCACCTACAGCGGCAACGGCGTTTCCAACGGCATGTTCAATCCGGCCGCTGCCGGCGTAGGCACGCATACGATCACGTACACCAGCTGTTCCTTGAACTGCACTTTTGATATTACCGTCAACCCGGCGCCGACTGCTTCGATTTCCATTGCTGAAACTTCGGGCACGACCAATAACGATGGCGTCCTGTGCCAAGGCGCTTCGGCTACACTGACCGCCAGCGGCGGCACATCATATGCCTGGAGCACGCTGGAAACCGAAGCGGCGATCTCCGTTTCGAGTGCCGGAACCTATACGGTGACTGTTACCAATGCCAACGGCTGCACGTCCACGGCTTCGGTAACAATCGTTGTAAACGCACTGCCGGTAGTGATGATCACACCAAGCGACCTCACCATTTGTGCCGGGCAGACGGGCGTTTTGACCGCATCGGGCGCTACGTCCTATCTCTGGAGCCCGGGTGGTGAAACAACTGCTGCGATTAATGTTACTGCCTCCGGCGCATATGCTGTCGTTGGCACTGATGTGAATGGTTGTACCGGAAGCGCCAATGCTTCCGTAACTGTTAATCCGGCGCCGGAATTATCGCAAATTTCCGTCCAGCCAACTACCTGTTTGGCTGCCGACGGTTCCATAGATCTTATGGTGAGCGGTACCGGTCCCTTCACCTATAACTGGGCTACGTCCAACGGTTCGGGTCTGGTGCAAGGTCTGGAAGACCAAAGCGGTCTGACGGTTGGTACCTACGACGTGACGGTGACCAACACCAGTGATTGCTCGGCAACGTTGAGCATTGCCCTGGTTGGTCCGGGCAACTGCGATGCCTGTCCGGGTATTAGCACCCTGGTGGCCGACCCGCTGGCAGCTTGTGTCAATCAGACTGTGTCGCTGACGGCTTCAGGCCTGGTTGATATGGGTGACATTTACGGCATCGTGTTCAAATATTCCACTACGGCTCTGGTTGATCCGTACACAGGTGGTACGACGATCGCTACCATTCCGAATAGCAGCCTGGGTGGCGGCGGCACCATGGCCACTACTACAACTTCCTTCCCCACCGGAAACGATTATTTCATTTATGCCATACTGGACGTGCTGCCGACTGATCCGACCTGCCGTCCTTCCCAGCAAATTAGCCTGACGGTGCTGGAATATCCCACTGCAAATCCGGTGACGAACCAGGCAGTTTGTAACGGTTCGGCCACGGCAGCAGTGAATTTCACCAGCCCGAATCCGGGAACAGTTTTCAACTGGACGAACAACAATACCAGCATTGGCCTGGCTGCTTCCGGCACCGGCGACATTGCTTCGTTCGTTGGTGTGAACAACGGTACTGCCCCGGTTGTAGCCCTGATCTCCGTGACGCCGGTGCAGGCTTCTACCAGCGGCACGACCTGCGAGGGTGATCCGATCACCTTTACGATTACGGTAAACCCGACCCCGAGTGTAAATGTGGTTAGCAATCAGGTTCGTTGCAACGGCACTGCCACGGCAGCCGTTACGTTCAGCGGTCCGGTTGCAGGCACAACCTATGCCTGGACAAACGATAACACGGCCATCGGCCTTGCGGCTGCCGGCACAGGCAATATCGCTTCTTTCACTGCGACTAATGCTACATTGGCGCCGATCACGGCCACCATCACGGTTACGCCTTCGGCGAATGGCTGTCCCGGTGCGCCCATTCAATTTACGATCACGGTCAACCCGACACCGACCGTAGCGGCTGTTTCCAACCAAACGCTTTGCGGCGGCAGTGCAACCACGGCGGTAGCCTTTAGCGGCACCGTACCGGGTACGACGTTCAACTGGACAAACAGCGCCCCGTCAATCGGTCTTGCTGCCAGTGGATCGGGCAATATCGCGTCGTTTACAGCTACGAATACAGGCGGAACACCGGTTGTCGCCACAATTACAGTTACTCCGGTGTTTACTGCGAACGGTCTGAGTTGCTCCGGCACTCCGGTCGTGTTCACCATTACCGTCAACCCGACGGCACAGGTCAACCAGCCGGCAAACGTAGTGACCTGCGGTGGTGCGTCTACCGTTGTAAACTTTACCACAACTACACCGGGTACAACCTACACCTGGACGAACAGCAATACTGCCATCGGCCTCGCAGCTGGTGGTTCGGGTAATATTTCCTTTACAGCGGCCACCGTGTTGGCACAAACGGTTGCAACGATTGTTGTAACACCGAGTTATATCAATGGCGGTGTAAGCTGCCCGGGTACGCCGCGGACCTTTACGATCACCGTGAATCCGCTACCGACCGTTGATCCGGTAGGCAGCCAAACCATGTGCAGCGGCACAGCCACCACGGCCGTGACGTTCACCGGCTCCTTGCCGGGTACGGTGTTCCAATGGACCAACGACAACCCGTCGATTGGCCTTGCTGCCAGCGGCTCGGGTAATATCGCCTCGTTTATCACGCAAAATACTTCACCGGATGTGCAGGTGGCAACCATCACCGTTACACCGGTATTTAATGTGACCGGCGGCAGCTGCCCGGGCACGCCGATCAGTTTCACCATCACCGTATATCCGTTGCCTATTGTCAATGTAGGCGCTGATGTGACCATTTGTGAAAATCAAGTTGCGAACCTGACTGCACAATTGGGCGGCGGGGCTACAGGCGGCACCTGGAGCGGTGGCGCCGGCACGTTCGGCAACGCCAACAGTGCGACGACGACGTACACGCCAGCGCTGAGTGAATACGGCACGACGTTCACGCTGACGTTCATGAGCAACGACCCGGCAGGTCCCTGCCCGGCCGTATCGGACGCTTTGCAAATGACGGTGAACACGTTGCCGGTCGTTTTTGCGGGTGAAGACGTAAAAGTATGCCCCGGCCAGACGCTGAGCCTGGCCAGCCTGGGCGCGACGATCACGGCCAACGGCAGCGGCGTAACGACGGGTATGTGGTCGACGAGCGGGACGGGAACGTTCCAGCCGAGCGCAAGTTTCCCCGGCGCGACGACCTATGTGCCCAGTGCAGCGGACTATGCCGCGGGTTTTGTAAACCTGACGCTGACGAGCGCCGACCCTGCGGGTCCGTGCATGTCGGTGAACGACGTGGTGCGGCTTGGCTTCAAAGCCAACCAGGCGGCAGTCTGCAACGATAATGTGCAGGTATCGCTGGACGGCGACGGAGTGGTTGAGGTAGAGCCGGACATGGTGCTGGAAGGCACGTACGATGAAGAATTTTACACCGTTGCGGTGTATGTAAATAATGTAAGCATCGGCAATACGGTCAATTGCAGCCATGTGGGCAAAACGCTGCAGGTGCGGGTGACCGACAATTGCACGAACAACTACTGCTGGGGCACGATCAAAGTGGAAGACAAGTGGGCGCCGAAGTTGACCTGCTCGAACATCAATGTGATTTGTGCAGTGACGAACTACACGCCGAACTACCTGCAAAATGTATTGGGTATTCAAAATGCCTTCCCGGTGGTTGAAGAAAACTGCCCGCCGGCAACGCTGAGTTATGTAGACGATTGGGTGGCGCTGACCTGCGACGACCCGTACACGGCACGCATCCACCGGACGTGGACTGCCGAAGACGCAAGTGGCAACCTGGGTACCTGTTTGCAAATAATCTACCTGGATCGCCGCCACGTGACGGATGTGCAGTTTCCGGCAGATGTAACGATCAACTGCGACGCTAACGGCGTGAACACTACGCCAGCGAGCACGGGCTCGCCGTATTTGGTGGCCTTCGGCCAAAACTGGCCTTTGGGCCCGACGACGGGTACCTGCGAATTGCAAACGGCGTACGTGGACCAGGTGCTTCCGGTATGCGACGGGACGTACAAAATCCTGCGCACCTGGACGGTCTACGACTGGTGCCTGCCGACAAGCCCGACCCCGCCGGCGAACCCGGCATACTTCATCCAGGTGATCAAAGTGGTTGACGAAACCGGCCCGACGATTGCCTGCCCGGCGAACCTGACGGTCTCGACGGATCCGTTTACCTGCTGCGGTTCTCCGAACCTGCCGGATGTGCTGGTGGAAGACGCCTGCTCACGGGTGAACAATGCCACGGCCCGCATCGTGGTGCGCGACCCGGTGACCAACCAGGTGCTGGAAACACATGACCTGAACGGCAGTTTGCAGAATTTTGCCGGAAACAACCTTTGGGAGCCGGACACGCTGGCCGTGTATGGATTCGTACCCTGCCTGCCCTTGGGCGGCCATACCGTGACGTACACGGTGGAAGACGACTGCGGCAACACGAGCAGCTGCACTTTCCGCCTGACGATCGACGACGGCACTCCGCCGGTAGCGGCCTGCGACGAATTTACGCAGGTATCACTGGGTGTGACGGGCGAAGTATTTATAAACGCAACGACCTTCGACGACGGCTCGTACGACAACTGTTCGAGCGTTGCCTTCAAGGCGCGTCGGATGGATTCGAACTCCTGCCAGACGAACAGCCAGTTCCACGACCAGGTGAAATTCTGCTGCAGCGATATCAACGACACCGTCACAGTGATCCTGCGGGTGTATGACGTGGATGTGCCGACGGGTTCGGTGTCGCTGACGTTTGAAGAGAACAACTCGAACGAGTGCATGGTGCAGGTGTATGTGGACGATAAACTGAAACCCACCTGCGTAGCGCCGGCAAACGTAACGGTCAGCTGCGAAAACTTCGATCCGAGCCTGTGGGCGTACGGCTTTGCAACGTCCGACGACAACTGCTGCGTAGATACGATCACGGCGACGAACAACTTCACATTCTTTGACACGCTGTGCTCGAAAGGCACAATCACGCGGACGTTCCGTGCCTTCGATTGCGGCGGCCTGAGCACGCAGTGCACGCAGCGCATTTTTGTAAACTACGAGCAAGACTACTGGCTGAAATTCCCGAACGATGTGATCGTGACGGTGTGCAACGCTTCGGGCAACTACGGCGAGCCTGAGTTTAACGGCGAAGACTGTGAATTGCTGGGCGTATCGTTTGAAGACGAGATCTTCACGGTCGTACCGGACGCCTGCTTCAAAATTGAGCGGACGTGGACGATCATCAACTGGTGCACCTACAGCCCGAACCAGCCTTGTGTGGAGGTACCGAACCCGAACCCGAACGCGACGACGAACAACCCGGCGAACCTGGTCGGTCCGACGATCGCACCGTTGGGCACGCCGCTGCCCTGGCAGCCGACGAACGTACGGGTGAACCCGACGGACCCGCAGACGCTGAACTACTCGGTGTTCTACCACGGCGGCACGTACACGAACTACGCTACCAACCAGCAGGTTACGGTACCGGGCATTGCGAACAACAACTGCTTCAAATACAAACAGATCATCAAGATCATCGACGGTCAGAAGCCGGTGGTGGACAACTGCCCGACCAGCCCGGTTGAGGTATGCGACCTGACGGCGAACGACCCGCAATTCTGGAATGAATCGTATTGGTACGACAACCAAACGATGAGCCACGACCTGTGCGAAGCACCGACGGACCTGTGCATCACAGCCACGGACCTGTGCTCGGGCTCGAACATCAGCATCCGCTACATCCTGTTCCTGGATTTGAACGGCGACGGCGTGATGGAGACGGTGGTATCGAGCACGAACCCGCCGGGTTACAACAACGTACAATTCGGTAATGCCGCCAACCCGAACTTTGCGGGTGGCACGCCGAGCGCCTTCGACTTCCGTCCGGTGCCGGCCAACCAGAAGTACGGCTTCACGATCCAGAACACGGTGAGCGGCAACAACAAGACAGCTTGCGTGCGCTGGAACACCATCCAGCAGCCGAACAACTACGTGGTACCGCAGTTGCCGTACGGCACGCACAAGATCAAGTGGGTAATCATGGACGGTTGCGGCAACGAAGAAGTTTGTGAATACACATTTGAAGTTAAAGATTGCAAGAAGCCGACGGTGGTGTGCATCAACGGCCTGAGCGTGAACATCATGCCGACGCAGATGATCGCGCTGTGGGATACGGACTTTTTGCAGTACACGGAAGATAACTGCACGCCGGCGAACAAACTCGTTACGGCCATCCGTAAATCGGGTACCGGCACGGGCTTCCCGCTGAACCCGGACGGCACGCCGCAGAAGAGCGTGACCTTCACCTGTGCGGAACTGGGTACGCAGTTCGTGGAATTGTGGTCAATTGATCTGGCCGGCAATGCCGACTACTGCGAGACCTACGTGATCGTCCAGGATAACATGGGCGTTTGCGGTATTGGTAACGGCAGTGTAGCCGGTGCGCTGAAAACAGAGCAAAACAACGGTTTGGAAGATGCAACCGTGAGTTTGTCGGGCAGCCACCCTGCCTTGCCAGGCGGCGGTATGTTTGATATCACGGACCAAAATGGTAAATACATTTTGAATGCAATTCCGCTTGCCGGCGACTTTACGATCACACCGATGAAAGACAACGATCCGCTGAACGGCGTATCGACCTTTGACCTGGTGCTGATCAACAAGCACATCCTTGGCCTTGAGCCGCTGAACACGCCGTACAAAATGATCGCAGCGGATGCTAACAACAGCCGTTCGATCACGACGTTCGACATTGTTGAGTTGCGCAAGTTGATCCTGGGTATCTACACGGAGTTGCCGAACAACACGTCGTGGCGCTTTGTAGACAAGGCGTACACGTTCCCGAACCAGAACAATCCGTTTGCGACGATCTTCCCGGAAACGATCCAGATTGCGAATATGCTAGCCAGCATGAACGACGAGGACTTCGTATCGGTCAAGACGGGTGACGTGAACGGCAACGCCGTGACGAGCAGCCTGATGAGCACGGAAGACCGCACGAGCGGCGAGTTGCTCTTCGACGTAACGCCGACTGGTAGTCGGCAGGAAGTCAAGGCAGGCGAAGTCTTCACGGTGAATTTCAACGCAGCGGAAAAAGTAAGCGGCTACCAGTTCACGCTCCAGTTCCCGAATCTGGAGGTGCTCGATGTTGCACCGGGTACGGAAATGACCATGACGAACTTCGGCGTGTTCAACGACAAGCACAGCCTGACCACCTCGTTCGACAACGAGCGCGTAGCGGGTGAATTTGCGGTGACGTTCCGTGCGAAAAAGGCGGGTGCTTTGCGTGAAATGCTCAAAGTATCGAGCCAGATCACGAAAGCAGAAGGTTACAAGGCAAATGAGCAGTTGTCCATCGCCCTGCGTTTCAATGGTGACCAGCCGGTGATCGTAGGTCAGGGCTTCGAGTTGTACCAGAACCAGCCCAACCCCTGGGTACACCACACGCAGATCGGCTTTTACCTGCCGGAAGCCAGCGAGGCTACGCTGACGGTGTTCGACGAAGCGGGTCGCGTGCTGTACGGCACTACGGGCGATTTTGGCAAGGGTTACAATGCCTTCAACCTGGATCGGGCGGTGTTGAATACAACCGGCGTGCTGTTCTACAAAGTGGAAACGGCTACCGATAGTGCAGTTAAAACGATGATTCAGACGAAGTAACCCGAACCTCCGGTTCGGCGCGAACCAATGGTTCGCGATACGCCGCCCTGTTTCCCGTCGATTTGGGAGACAGGGCGGTTTTTTGTGACACATTTGCACTAAATGGAAAGCAAAAGGCAGATCGTACTATTTTTTATTTTAGGGTAATGACAATTGCTATGACCCCGCCCTGCTTGCTTTTTCGGCACAAGACAGCACAACTGGCTTGATTGGTTTATATCCCAATCCGAACGCAGGAATGTTCGCCGTAGAAATGCGCGGATTGCCGCAAGCGGAAGTTGCCTGTCGGTTGTCTGATACTTTAGGGCAACTGGTAAAAACCGAAACGCTGAACTTTGGCACCGGTTCGTTGAATCACAGGTTTGCATACCCGGATTTGCCCTCGGCGGTGTATATGCTGGAAATCCGGTCGGGGCTTCGAGCGCATCTGGAGAAAGTGCTGATTGATCGTTAGCGTGCACGTTTTTTAAACAAACAGGATTGAGCAGGTTGATTGTTTTTTCACATTGATCTGGTTTTTCCAGTTTGTTTTTGAAGACCCAATGCGAGCAGGCATAAAAAAAGTGCTTAATTTGTTTGATCTTTTTCCAGTCAAACTATCGATAAATCCATGAAACGACTCTTAGAATTCACCCTGGAGGATGGCAACACCATTTGGGTGGAAGTTGATGAACCTGAGACGCAGGGAGGCGCTGCGCGCGTTA
The DNA here is from genome assembly GCA_016716135.1 of Lewinellaceae bacterium. GTDB lineage: Bacteria > Bacteroidota > Bacteroidia > Chitinophagales > Saprospiraceae > M3007. The sequence goes on from JADJWX010000013.1 coordinate 185,516, forward strand.
GCCGTAGTGATCAAAAAACCGTTGAAAAAGCAAACCAGAGTTTCGAAACCGCACTCGACAAAGTTAAACCCACGGCAAATGCAGTCATTGCCAAATTGCGAAGCCTGGTGGATGCGCCTGATGAAATATCTGTGGAATTCGGGCTAAAGTTCAGTGCCGAAGCAGGGGTTGTACTTGCTTCGGCCGGCATTGAAGCAAATTACAAAGTGACATTGAAATGGCAGAAGGACAAGTAAAAACCCGGCTCCAGGATGTTCGAAATTTTACGGTTCAAATCCGCCATGGCGAGACGGATGAAATTGTCGGCACCGGGATAGCCATTTCGCTGGATGGTGATGTGGTGACTTGCCGGCATGTTTTTGAAGATGCAGTAGGCAAGGCCGGCGATCTGGAGCATGCGGAGGTGAACATCTACTACCCGCGGTCAACCAGTCGTAGTAAATCCCGACGGGCAAAATTGGCAGCTTATTTTTCGGATTCGGACGACGATATTGTGTTGCTAAAGGCCATCGGAACATCTGCCCTGGCGCCGGAGCAAATAGCTATTGTGAGCGATGCCTGGCGTTCAGAAGGCAACAACTTTCGCAGCTACGGTTATCGCAGCCTGAGCCAGTTTGATGCCGGTTGGGCCGATGGCAATATCATGGGCAGTGTGGAAAGTCCTCAGGGCGTACGCTTGCAGCTCGAGCCGGTCCAATTGGATTCCAAGCATGTGAATCACGGCATGAGCGGAGCCGCCGTGCTCGATACGCGGAGAAATCTGGTAGTTGGCATCATTTCCATGACGTATTTCTCCGATAAGTACGGTAAGGACCGAGATACCGGGTGGGCTGTCAATACGCACATCCTAACTTTTGATCCGCTGAAAATGCCTATTTACGACGGCGAATTTTTGGAGATGAAAGCCCCGGCAAAACCTTCGGAAGAAATATTGGTCGAGGCTGGGAAATCGGTAGGCCAAAATCTGAAACTAACCGAATATGCCGCGCCGCTCCCACCTGAGGAGTGGGTGGGCCGTACAGAATTGCTCCGGTACCTGAATCAGGACTGGGTAGCCCCCAATATCAAGGTTGCTGGTCTGATTGGTTTTGGTGGCGAGGGCAAAAGCAGCCTGGCTGCCCGTTGGATTGCCGAGTTGTTGCAAAAATCCGGGCAACAGCCACCCGACGGCTTGTTTTGGTGGTCGTTTTACGACCGGCGCAGCGTCGACGAGTTCTTCGAAGCCGCTCTGCGCTATTTGAGTGGTGGTGACGATGATCTCCTTCAGCGCTGCAAATCGCCTAATGCCCGTGCGCATCTGATTGCCTGTATGTTATATAGCGGCCGTTATCTTTTTGTGCTCGATGGCCTGGAGGTATTGCAGCAGCAGGAAGGCGACAATTATGGCGCTTTCAACAGCGAGGATTTGCGCCAGTTTCTGGAATATTTCAGCGCTACCGAACATGCCTCGTTTTGCCTGATCACAAGCCGCGCACCGGTTTCCGACCTGATGGACAGTACCAGCTACAGGCACCACGATGTGGCCCGGCTAACGGCAAACGAAGGTTGCGCGCTTTTGAAAAATATAGGCGTCACAGGCGCCGAGGCGGAACTGAAAAAAGCCGTCGAACTCTGGGATGGCCATGCGCTTACCTTGAGCCTGATCGGCGCCTACCTGGCCAAGGCGCACAATGGCGACATTGCTCATCTTGGCGATATTGAGCCGCCAACGGCCGCCGAGCCGCGCTATGACCGCGTCCACCGGATATTGCGGCGGTACGACGAACACCTTAACGCTGATGAACGGGCTTTTCTGCAGGTATTCAGCGCTTTCCGCATTCCCGTTACCGAGGCTGCCCTGGAAGATGTTTTTCGTAAAAAAACAAAAAACTCCGCGCTGAATGCACCCGTCGCTGAGCTGGATGAAACTGGCTTCAAAACGCTCCTGGATCATTTGCAGCGCTACCGAATTTTGCGGTACGACCCCCTGGAGAAATACTATACGACGCATCCGCTGATCCGGGCGCATTATAGTGCGGTGCTTGCGCGTGCGGATGTTGAAAAACGGAGTGATTTACACTGGCACATTGCAGATTTTTACCTTGCTTCGGGTGGTGAATTATCCACCTATCCCAGTTTGGAGGACCTGGCGCCATACATCGAAGCGGTGCACCACGGGTGTGTTTCGGGAAGATACGATGACGCCGGGCATATTTACTGGAAACGTATTTTACAGGATGAACGTAAGGTGCTGACCTATCAGTTGGGAGCTTATGAAACCAATTTGAATGTGATACGCGATTTTTTTCCGGATCACGACACTTCCAAAAAACCACAATTGAACGACCCGGTGGGGAATATCTGGTTAGTCAATGAATTCGGTTATGGGTTGATGAGCCTGGGCCGGTTAAATGAAGTTGCTCCATTTTATGAAAGCACGATTAAACAATCACTGGATCATCCTGAATACTGGCGAGAAACGCCAATAGCCTACTGTAACCTGGCTGGGCTTTCTGTTTATCTGGGGCATTTGCAATCATGTGTGCAAGCGGCAAAAGCGGCATTCAATCTGGCCCAAAAGGCAAAGAATTGGAATTCGGAAAAAAATGCACTGTGCTACGAGGCCTGGGCCTTACATTTATTAGGGGCTCTTCCGGAAGCATCTACTATTTTTAAACAAGCAGAAGCAAAGGAACGCGAATTGGACCCGGGAGCAACTTATTTGTATGCTTTGCGGGGAAGCCGGTATACGGAACACCTTCGGCGTCTTGGAAAGCGGGATGAGGCCCGCCGTGTTATCGAAGCAAATTTAGAGGTTTGCCATGCCAATCACTGGGCTGATGATACCAGCCGGTGTTGTCGGGCAATAGGTAATTTGTATTTAGATGCGGAAGACTTCGAAAAGGCAAGTCAGTATTATACCATGGCACTTAAAATAGCCCAGCGTATTACCCGGCAGGATGTTTTAATAGAGGCCCTTTTGGCACAAGGGAGTTTGCAAGCCAAACTTCCGCCAAACCACGTCCGTTCCAGTGGCCGTTTCGGGTTGAATAGTCTGAACGAGGCCCTGGGCTACGCACTTAAGGGCGGTTATAGGATTCACGAAGCCGACATCCGGGTGGCGCTGGCCTGGACACATCAGGCCCTGGGCAACTCGGGCGCCGCAAGAGCAGAAGCCCAACAGGCTTTGAACATGAGTGAAGAAATGGGATACTATTGGGGCAAGGTGGATGCAACGGCATTTTTGGAAAAAAATGGCGATTAATACCCGGGCCCGGCAAAGGCTGTTTGGGCGCCGGGCTGTCAACCTCAGGCTTATTCGCCACCAAACACAACTGTTTTTCATTTCTAATATGTACCCCAAACAGGGTAAAATGTCGGCTATTAAACTGTCAGATGCCAGCATTTTAGATAAGCTTTCTGTTAATCCGTGGATACCCTGATAAATATGCGGGTTTGCTTTTCGTACTTTTGGCATTGTCCCTCTGATGCTTGGTTTTACTAAAAGAATCTATACACACAACCCCGGCCAGAGTATTTTTTTAATCAAGCTCAACAGTTCTAAACCGACTTAATTTTTTAATCGGATGAAGACCAACCCGCCACGACTGTGTCTTCGGACCAGTTCGCCACGGCTGCTTTCGGTTTCCAGCAGTTGTTTTCTCATGTTGTTGCTTTCGTGTTTGCGCCTGCAGGGGCAGGCATGCAACGACTTGTCTTATATTTCCCTCGATCCAAGTTGTGCGGTTGAAGTTACACCGGATATGGTGCTGGAAGGCACCCCGGTGGATACCTCGTATGTAGTCAGTCTGGCAACACAGGCGGGTGTGCCAATTCCCAATCTGCTGACCGCCGCTCACCTTGGAAGCACGATCCAGGCAACTGTTACTGATACCCTGACCGGTAATTCCTGCTCGGGACTTTTAATTGTAGAGGACAAACTGCCGCCCGAAATTGCCTGTGAAAACATCAATCTACCCTGTGCCGCAGCACAATTTGCGCCGGACTACCTGGCTACAGTGCTGGGCATTGCAACGGCCTATCCCGCCGTGTTTGAAAATTGCGCTGCTTATACCCTGACCTATACCGACAGCTGGATGGACCTTGCCTGCGACGACCCGCAAGACCGCAGTGCCTACCTGCAACGGGTGTGGACGGCTACCGATGCCAGCGGTAACCAGGCTTCCTGCACGCAGTTTATAAATTTTCAACGCATTCATGCCGATGCGGTCCTGTTTCCGGCTGATACAACGCTCGATTGCAGCAATCCGGTCCTTGGCCCCCTGTATACCGGCCAGCCCTTCGTGGAAGCCTACGGTGTGCAATTCCCGTTGTTTATCGGCGATTTAGCCTGTGAACTGGACATAACCTACCTGGATCAGGAAATTCCCCTGTGCGGGAACGCCTTTTCGGTGTTGCGGACCTGGACGGTATACGATGACTGCCTGCCGACCATCCCGTTGCTCAATCCCCGGACACATATCCAGGTAATTTTTGTGAAAGATCTTACTGGGCCTGTTTTCCAATGCCCGAATGATACCCTGGTATCGACCGACCCTTTTACCTGCAATAAATCGTTTGATCTTCCGGATGTAATTATCAGCGACAACTGCTCCAATATTGCAGAAATTCGCGCCGTCTGGACCGTAAACGGCGTGGCGCAAAGCCTGACGGGCGTTCTGGCCAACTTCCCGGGCAACAACCTCTGGGACGCCGATACGCTGGGTGTGCTCGGCTACGCCGAAAACCTGCCCGCGGGCATCACCACCATCAAATATATCGTAACCGACGCCTGCGGGAATACCAGCACCTGCTCGTTTGATGTAACGGTTTCGGATGGCGTAAAACCCTGGGTTGCCTGTGACGAATTTACCCAGGTGTCGCTCGGGAATACCGGGGTGGCCTTTGTAAACGCCTCGACTTTCGACGATGGCTCCGGCGACTACTGCGCGCCCATCTTTTTCAAAGCGCGCCGGGTTGATGCCAACGACTGCCAGCCCAACGATCGCTTTTACGATCAGGTTAAATTTTGCTGCTCGGATGTCGGCGATACCATCACAGTAATCCTGCGCGTGTACGACTTGCCGCCCGATACCGGCGCGGTGAGCCTGACATTGTTGGAAGACCATGCCAGCGACTGTGTTGTGCAGGTTTTTGTGGATGACAAACTAAAACCGGTGTGCCTGGCGCCCTTGCATCAAACGATCGCCTGCGAACTATTTGACCCGCATCTTGGAAGCTTCGGCCAGCCCGCGTTTGCCGACAACTGTTGCCTCGACACTTTTTTTGAACTGCCACCCAACTTGAGCGCGTTCGATACACTGTGCAACCGGGGAACGATTACCCGCATCTTTCGCGCCCAGGACTGCAACGGCCTGAGCAGCCAGTGCACCCAACGGATTATCGTCGGCTACAAGCAGGATTTTGCCATTAAATTCCCCGACGATGTATTCGTCAACGACTGCGACACCACCGATGTGTACAGCCCCGGCCCGGAAATTTTCGGCGAAGATTGTGAAACAATCGCTGCATCTTATCAGGATAATGTCAGCACCGGCGGAGTTTTGTCCTGCTACTGGATTGAACGCCGCTGGATTGTCGTAGACTGGTGTTCGTACAATCCGAACCTGCCGTTGATCGAAGTGCCCAACCCGAATCCGGCCGTCGATCCCCTGGACCCGCAGAACAAACCGGGCCCGGTGGTGGCGCCGCAGGGCCATGTGCCGGCGCCTACGCAAATGCGTGTGACGCCCAACGATCCGGAACCAACCGACTACAGCACATTCTGGTCGGCCACCGCAAACGGTTATTTGTACCGGCAGATCATCAGTGTGCGCGATGACGTGCCGCCTAAAATCCGCGGTTGTCCGGCCACCTTACCGGTTGAGTTTTGCGACCACTCTGCTAATGATCCGCAGGTTTGGAATGCACCGTATTGGCCCAACCCGCAAGTGCCCGGCAGCACGGATTTGTGTGAAGCCAGTACGTCGCTTGCCGTTACAGCCAGCGACGGTTGTTCAAAAGGCAATGTGAACATCCGGTATTTGTTGTTTTTGGACCTTGACGGCGATGATGTGCAGGAAACAGTGATCAACAGCCTGAACCCACCTCCCCCGAACATCGTGTATTTCGGCAATGCACTCAACCCGAATTTTACGGGCGGCGAACCCCGCGAATTTGACCATCGCCCTGTTCCGCCCGACGAAAAGTACCGCTTTACGATCCAACGGTCCGGTTTTGTAAATGTAACCGGCTATGTGCGCTGGTCGACGATAAAAGATCCGAACACCTATGTGATGCCCCAACTGCCCTATGGCAACCACCGGATACAGTGGATCATCGATGATGGTTGCGGCAACGAAACAATCTGCGCCTATCCCATCCTGATCCGGGATTGTCATGTGCCGGATTTGTTGTGCCTGAACGGACTAAGCGTCGATATTCCGCAAACCAAGGAAATCACCCTGTACACCAATGACTTTTTATGGTATGCCGGCGATAACTGTACCCTGGCGGACAACCTGGTGTATGGCTTGCGCAAATCCGGAACCGGTCATGCGTTCCCGGTAAACCCGGACGGAACACCGCAGCAAAGCGCGACATTCACCTGCGATGAACTGGGAACCCAATATGTGGAACTCTGGGTCCGCGATATGGCGGGCAATTTCAGTATCTGCGAAACCTATGTTATCGTTCAGGATAATTTTGGAATTTGTTCGGCCACCATGGCCTCCGTTGCCGGAAGTATTCAAACGGAAAACAACGACGGCCTGGAAGATGTGCATATCGATCTGGAAGGTGTACACCCGGCTCAACCACCGGTTTCGATGTTCGACCTGTCCGATCAACTCGGGTTCTACGGTTTCCCCAATGCGCTGCCTTTCGGGGCCGATATGACCCTCACCCCATCCAAAGATAATGACCCGTTGAACGGTGTTTCCACCTTCGATCTGGTGTTGATCAACAAACATATTCTGGGGCAGGCGCCGCTGACCACGCCCTACCAGTTTATTGCAGCCGATATCAACCGCAGTAAATCGGTGACTACTTTCGACGTGGTGGAACTGCGTAAAATGATTTTGGGTATTTATACCGGCTTTCCGCAAAACACATCATGGCGTTTTGTAGATGCGGCTTACCAGTTTCCCAATCCTTCCAATCCGTTTCAGGAGCCGTTCCCGGAAAAGCTCGAAGCCTCATCCATGCTTGCAAATATGCTGGCCGCAAATTTTATTGCGGTTAAGGTCGGCGATATAAACGGCAATGCGGTGACCAACAGCGCGCAAAGTGCCACTCCCCGCACCAGCGGAACCCTTTATTTTGACGGCGTTTTTCCGACGGATGTGCTGCTGGAGCCCGGTGAGGAGTTTACACTTACCCTGGCGGCTTCCGAAGCCGTTTTGGGCTGCCAGCTTACCCTGCGTTTTCCCGATCTGGATATTTTGCGTGTCGACCCGGGTGAAAATATGGGTATCGAGCATTTTGGCGTTTTTTCGGACGAACATGCCCTCACCATGAGTTGGGATGGAAACGGCAAGCCGGTTTTCGCACTCACATTCAAGGTGCGCAAAGAAGGCCGGATCAGCCAGTTGCTCAACCTGTCGAGCCAGATCACCCGCGCCGAGGCATACCTCGCCAACCAGGCCGAACCGGCTGCCATTGCGCTGCGTTTCGGCGATCTGGTTACAGCGCAGGGCTTCGAAATGTACCTGCCGCGCCCCAACCCCTGGCAAAATAAAACGACACTGGGTTTTTACCTGCCCGGCGCTTCCAATGCCAGACTCACGGTGACCGATCAGACCGGCAAACAGATTTGGCAACAAGCAGCACGCTATGAAAACGGCTACCACTCCATTAATCTGGATGCCGCCCACATCCCGGCATCCGGCGTGTTTTTCCTGCAACTGGAAACGGAATTTGGCCGGGAGACGGGAAAAATGATCCGACTTTGAGGATTTAATTGCACCACGGAGGGGCAGTACTCGTCCTACGACTTCAAGTCGTAGGACGAGTACTGCGTAAACCTACCCGCCATAAAGTTTCAGGTAAGCCGCCGCCGTATCCTCCATCCGGTAAACCACTTTTGCGTTTTGCAAATCCGGCTGCGCCAAAATCCGGAGCACGGCCTCGGCAAGTCCCGTGTTTGTTTCGCTGCAAATACCAAACGCCGGCGCTGCACCTACGGGGGTACTCACCACCCGGCAGCCGTTGGCTGCGGCTTCGGCAAACACATATCCGAACGATTCAAAATGGCCGGTGTGCAGCAAGATTTTACTCCGGCGCATGCGCTCCAGCACCTCCGGGCGCGGCAAACTGCCGGGGAAGGTCAGGTGCTTTGCCAGTCCCAGCCGGGTCGTTTGTTGTTTCAAAACCTCAAGTTGCGGCCCTTCGCCGATCAGTTCCGCCTGTACGCCGGGCTGCCGTTCCACGATCAGGCGGAGCACCTCCAGCCATTGCATCCAGTTTTTTACCGGGATCAACGAGCCCACACCCAAAACATCCACAGGCCGGTCTTTGGGCAGCTGTGTCGGAACGTCCGCGCCGGCAATACCCCAGGGTATCTCATGCGCCGCGTGCAGGCCACAGGTTTTTTCCAAAATATTTTGATGGAACGGACTGAGGGCAACCAGTTGGCTGGCCATGCCGGGTGTCAGGCCTTTCAGGTAGCGGTTTTGCGGCAGCACGTCCTGACCCATCAGGGTAGTCCGGTGCGGGATGTTCTGGCGCCTCGCAATTTGCCGGCCCACCACCCAGGCAGGGCCCAGCCAGAAGCTATGCACCACGTCCGCCTTTTTTTCTGAGCTAAGTTGCTGCGCAAATCGGCGGGCGCGTTGGAATGTCCGCCAACGCAGCCAGCGCCGGTTGTCACCGCGGCAAGGATAAACCATCATCCCGTCTTCCCGTGGCGCAACGCGGGCATTGGGATATTCCAGCGCGATAATATGCAGATCAACGCCGCGGTGCAGGAGTTCTTTTGCCAGCAGGTACAAGGGCGGAATACAGGTGCTGTCCTGTGCATTGGCGGCAAAGCCGGGTGTAATCCAGATGGAGCGCATGTAACGCGAACCTCCGGTTCGCAGGTTGAAATAAAAAATAAAAATGCACAAAAAAACGCCCGCCTTTTCCATGCACATAAAAAACCGCTATCCCCCTAACAATGCGAAGAGCGGACTAAAAAAATAAGTCCGCTCCCGCGTATAGTGACGCCCGCGCTTTCATCGGGCGGGCGGAATGACGGCGGCCCTTCCCGCAGTGATGCGTCCGGGTTCCACCGTTTTTTTGTTGCTGGCTCAAAATTAGTGCGTCTGGGGATACGGTGCAATTATACCTTTTGATTTACGATTTTGGAATTCCGATTGGTTCACCCTTCAGAGCTTGGATAGATGCGCTTCGGCCAGTTGCGTTTGAACAAAGTGAAAATGTACCAAATTCGAAAAGGTGAACCAATCGTAATTCGGAATTCCAAAATCGTAAATCAAAAATTACTGCTTCACCACCTTGCCGGTCCGGCGCACCGCGCCTTCCTGAACCGTGATGTAGTATAAGCCGGCCGGTAAACTTCCCAGATCAGCCTGACCATTGGCCGTTCTGCCTGCCGATACCACCACCTGGCCATGCACATTCAGCACCTGGTAGGGCAAAATAGCTCCGGTTGTGGAAAGCCGAACCTGGCCGGTTGTCGGATTGGGGCTGAGCTCTAGGGTTTCGCCGTTGCGGACTTCCGGCGCGGCAGTGGTATTGCCGTAGTAGTACCAGGTTTTTTCGTGGACGGCCCACTCCTGGGTGGATGCATCTTTTTCGGCGTACATTTCCAGGGCAAGTTCCGGTCCGGTGGAGTTTTGATAAACATAAGTAGTCCGACTGACCGGCGGCGCGTCGAAGCCCAGGTCTTCGTACGTTTCTGTCAGCACGCGGTGCGCGTTGTCGAAAGTGCGTGGTGCGCTCTGTCAACGTCCATTCCCCGGTGAAAAAGTCGGCGTCGAAGGCTTCCTCCTGAATCGGGTTGCCGTTGCCGTCGTAGCTTGTTTCCAGTTTGTTTACGGCAATAAGCGTGGTTGGGTCCACGACGCCGTAGGTGGTGTTGCGCACTTCGCGATGCTGCACATACTCCCGCTCGATGCGGCTGAACAACGTCCAGGCGCCTTGTTCGAATACCGACTGGTCGGTGTAGTGGTTGTCGCCGTTGGCATCGTAGTAGAGTTCATCCAGCAGGGCAAAGGCGAGGCCGTCTTCGTCGATATAATTCAGGATGGCCACCGGGCGGTCCTGGTCGTCGTACGACGTGGTATTGTGCAGGATGACTGACCATTGCTTGGTTTGCGGGTCCCACTGTTCGGCAATGAGCGAGTCGGTGGCTTCGAATGAAGCGCCGTGCGGGTAAGTGCGCAGGCGGGAATCGGGTACCCAGCTTTGGCTGATGGCATCCCAGTTTTCGGCGTACAGTTCGACGGGGCGGCCCTGGTTGTCCGACTTTTGCGTGGTCCGGCTTTGCAGTTGCCAGCCGCCGAGGTATTCGTATTCGGTTTGCACGGCTGTTGTGGCGTTGGGGTAGTTGAACACGGCTTTTGATTGCGGGAACGAATCGTTGCCCCAGGCGTAGCCGGTGAACAGCACGGCTGAGTCGGGCAATGCCGCGCCGCCCCGGTCTGCAACAGCATTGTTAGCCGGGCGTACGGGCTGGTTGAATTGTTGCAAGCGGGCGAGCGCTTTCGGGCTGCGTTCGGCCAGCCATTGCTGCGACAGCGGGGAAATGGATACGGGCAGTTGATTTTGGGCAGTCAGGGTTCCGGCCAGCAGGAGCATCCCGCCGGCGATCAGCATTGTTTGGAATCGCATAGTAGATAAATTTTAGACGTATGTGGGGCGATAGACGCAGGGTGGGGCAGGGGAGGTTGCAGTTGGATTTACGATTTACGAATTGCGATTTCCGCTTGGTTCACTATTCGATTGGAGTGGCCGTATTCGGCTTATGTTCCCGTTTTTGGTTGAGCGGGGGCCAAGTCAGGGGGTGACTTGAAGTCACCCCCTGACTACTACGACGAATTGCGATTTCCGCTTGGTTCACTATTCGATTGGAGTGGCCGTATTCGGCTCATGTTCCCGTTTTTGGTTGAGCGGGGGCCAAGTCAGGGGTGACTTGAAGTCACCCCCTGACTACTACGACGAATTGCGATTTCCGCTTGGTTCACTATTCGATTGGAGTGGCCGTATTCGGCTCATGTTCCAGTTTGGTTGAGCGGGGGCCAAGTCAGGGGGTGACTTGAAGTCACCCCCTGACTACCACGACGAATTGTGATTTCCGCTTGGTTCACTATTCGATTGGAGTGGCCGTATTCGGCTCATGTTCCAGTTTGGTTGAGCGGGGCTAAGTCAGGGGGTGACTTGAAGTCACCCCCTGACTACCACGACGAATTGTGATTTCCGCTTGGTTCACTATTCGATTGGAGTGGCCGTTTTCGGCTCATGTTCCAGTTTGGTTGAGCGGGGCTAAGTCAGGGGGTGACTTGAAGTCACCCCCTGACTACCACGACGAATTGTGATTTCCGCTTGGTTCACTATTCGATTGGAGTGGCCGTTTTCGGCTCATGTTCCAGTTTGGTTGAGCGGGGCTAAGTCAGGGGTGACTTGAAGTCACCCCCTGACTACCACGACGAATTGCGATTTCCGCTTGGTTCACTATTCGATTGGAGTGGCCGTATTCGGCTCATGTTCCCGTTTTTGGTTGAGCGGGGCCAAGTCAGGGGGTGACTTGAAGTCACCCCCTGACTACCAACTTTTCTTTTTTTTTAATGTGATTTAAACGTATGTTTTGCGTTTAATCCAAAAACGGGTCATGACCGGAATCAAATCCGTGGAAATCCGCGTTTCGCCGAAGGCGAATCCGCTTCATCCGCGTTCCATTTTTGTTCGCTGGGCAACCCAATTGCGCCTTCCCGACGTAGAGAAATTTGAACGCGGATGACCACAGATTCGCCTTTGGCGAAACGCAGATCGACGCGGATTTGATTCCGGTCTGGGCAGGTCAGGAGATTAAAATTCAAATCATTCCACTAAAAAAAACAGATTGCAGCGTAGTACGTCCCTCCCCACCCAAGGTGAACCAATCGTAAATCGTAAATCGTAAATCAAAAAATCAAACCATGCCAATGAAAATTACTTACAGTCTGGCCATTTGGGGGCTGTTTTTAACCGCTTCCGGGGCCCAGGAATTGATGCCCCTGTCGGCGGGTTGTAATTTTGCCGCTGCCGATCCGGCGCAGGAGTTGTACACCTACGAGGCTTCCGGCGAGGCCTTGCAGATCGTGGAACAGCTCATGCGGGTGAATGTGCTGCCGCAAAACTTTGTCGTGCGCGCGGCCGATTGTTCCAATGCCGTGGCGACCACTGCCGGCAACCAGCGTTATATTTTGTACAGCACGGCGTTTCTCGAAAATTTTAAAAAAGAAGCCGGCACCCGCTGGGCAGCCTACAGCGTACTCGCGCACGAGGTGGGGCATCACCTGAGCAATCACAACCTGTCGGAAACTGATCCCCGCATCCGCAAGCGCTACGAACTGGAAGCCGACCGCTTCTCCGGCGGCATGCTCTACCGTATGGGCGCCACCCTGGAGGAAGCGCAGGCCGGCATCAATACCTTTTCGCTGGAAGGCGAAAGCAGCACCCACCCGGGCAAACGCGCCCGCCTGGAAGCTGTAGCGGTAGGCTGGAAACAAGCCGCCGAACTGGCCGCCGATGCGGAAATGTCGACCGGCGCCGTGGCAGATGATTCGGAAGAAAAAAAATTGTTCAAACAGGCCCAGGCCGAAAAAGACCCCCTGAAAGCCATCGACCTGCTCGACCGGGCCATCGAACTCAGGGAAAGCTACGCCGACGCCTACCTCGAACGCGGCAAACGCAAAGTGGATATGGAAAACCACGAAAACTACGCCTACCGCACCGACTACCGTGGCGCCATCGACGACTACACCGTCTACCTCCAGATGCGGCCCAAAGACCCCGAGGCGCTCACGGAGCGCGGCTACGCCTACTTCGGCCTGGGCGAAAAAGACAAGGCCCTGGCCGACTACAACCACGCGATTCGCCTCGACCGAAACTACGCCGACGCCTACCTCGGGCGTGCCTGGCTCCACTTGCGCGACGACGGTGACGCCGCCCTGAAGGACCTGGAGCAGGTGGCGCGGCTCGATCCGGAAAATGCCGGGGCGCACTACTGGCAAGGCAATATTTTGTACGGCTACGGCGAATACGGCAAGGCCATCGCCGCATTCGACCGGGCGCTGGCGATCGACACCGGCTACTTCGATGCCGTTTACCTGCGCGCTGCTGCATGCCGGTTTGCCGGCCATTACGCGGAGGCAATTGCCGACTACAACCGGGCACAAGCGCTGGACGGCGGGCAATTTACCGGCTTCATCAATCGCGGCCAGTGCTACCAGACCCTGGGCAAACACCGGGAAGCCGTTGCCGACTTCGACGAAACCCTTCGCCTGTACCCCGAATCGGCCGACGCCTACCTGTACCGCGGCGTGTCGAAATCGGTGCTGGGCCTGAAAGCAGAGGCTCAACAGGATTTCGACCGGGTATTTGAGCACACGGTGCTGGTGGTCAATTCGTCGGTGAAAATCGGCTGCCTGCTGGTGGAGTACGGCCTGCCTGCGGAGGGACTGGTTTGGCTGGACAAGGCGCTGGAGAAATCGCCCGACAACGCGCAGGCGCTGGATTGCCGGGCGCGGGCGAAGTGACGCGAACGGCTGGTTCGCCTGGGAAAACGCTAGGGCTGGCGGGGCGGCTCTATGGCTGGGATATTCGTAAAATGCGTGCGGGGGGTGACTTGAGTGAGGGGGTGACTTCGAGTCACCCCCGCACTACCTTTCAAGCCTCTCCCGCAGGTATTTAAGCCTCCCCCGCAATCCTGCCAGCTACCCGACATTCCCAGGATTGCGACAAGTGAGGGGGTGACTTCGAGTCACCCCCTCACTACCTTTCAAGCCTCTCCCGCAGGTATTTAAGCCTCCCCCGCATTCCTGCCAACTACCCGACATTCCCAGGATTGCGACAAGTGAGGGGGTGACTTCGAGTCACCCCCTCACTACTTTTCAAGCCTCTCCCGCAGGTATTTAAGCCCACCCCGCAATCCTGCCAGCTACCCGACATTCCCAGGATTGCGACAAGTGAGGGGGTGACTTCGAGTCACCCCCTCACTACCTTTCAAGCCTCTCCCGCAGGTATTTAAGCCTCCCCCGCAATCCTGCCAACTACCCGACATTCCCAGGATTGCGACAAGTGAGGGGGTGACTTCGAGTCACGTATTTAGCCCACCCCGCAATCCTGCCAGCCACCCGACATTCCCAGGATTGTGACAAGTGAGGGGTGACTTCGAGTCACCCCCTCACTACCTTTCAAGCCTCTCCCGCAGGTATTTAAGCCTCCCCCGCATTCCTGCCAACTACCCGACATTCCCACAAAATATTTTGACAAAAGGGGGCGATTCCCGCCGAGCAGCACCCGCACGGCTTGCCGTTTTAAAAGATTGCGATAATTTGCAAGCCCAACATGTTCCGGACAATCCCGGAACAGCCGCCCGGCTTCCCGGGGCTTTTTGACCACGCCGGCTTCGGCATCCAATCCTGTCCGTTCAAAACAAATTACCGATGCAAAACAATCTTTCCATCCCAACACTTCAGAAACAACTCGAAGTCGTCGGCGGTACCCTCGTGCTCGACCGGCAAAACTATGGCGACAAATGGGGCGCCTGGCTTGAGCAATTTTGGGGCGGTCGCGCCTTCGGGGTGCACCGGATGCGTCCCGGCGCAGCACAGGCCGACCGCGCCACCTTCACCGGCTTCACCAACCTGCCCGGCGGCGAATCGGAGTGCCCGGTGCAGGGCAGCCTGCAAATCGATGCCTTCGGCAGGGTAGACGTGACCATTCAACTGACCCTGGATGCGGATACCGTCGAATTGTCCCGCTTGCTGGGTGTGGCGTCGAGTGCCCTGCTCAGCGCAATGGCCCTGGATGGCGGGCAACTCCGGCTGTCCACCGTCGGCTACGACCCTTCGGGCGACGGCTCGGGATTTGGCGCAGCACCCGACCCCTATACCTACTCCAGGCCTGGCGTGCAATTGCCTGCCGGGATGCCGCAACTTTCGCTCGGACTCGATCCGGCAAAAAAGGCCGGGAATGCGTTTGCCCAGATTTTTAAGGTTGCGAAGCGAACCTTCAACGGCGCGTTTTTTTATGCGGGAAACAGCCCCTGTTTTTTCCTGAATAGCGATGCTGAGGTTGCCTTGCAATTCGGCGATAAAGCGCTGAACCTGCGGGCCCACGTGTTTTCCCACACACCCGATCCGGAGGATACGGCGCCGAAGGCTTCCCTGGGCGTTTCCCTGGAGTTGGACCTGGGCGGCCAAACGTTGTTGCTCATCGGGCGCATCCCGGACAGCGCCGGGGCCCTGCGCCTGCACCTGTACCAGCGGGATGTCCGGCTCCAGGGCCTGGCTGCATTGGGCAGTCTGTTGCAAATACCGGAACTGGACTCCCAACTGCCCGAGCCGGTCCGCAAACAGACCGATATCGGCCTGCAAAAATTCCAGCTCGACCTCAATCCGGCGACATTAGCGATCGCGTTGGCGATGATCGTGCTCACCGTGGGAGTGACTACCCTGACCTTTGGCTCTGCGCTGTCGGTGCTCAGCGGGTTGATCCTGCGCATTGATCTGACGGCGCCGTTCGATGCCGCGCGCCGGGCTTTTGCCGCGGTGTTGTCCGGTCTGGTGACGGCCCTGGATGTGGATATCGAACTCACGGGTTCGGCGCCTGATTTTACCATGACCGGCCGTTTGGCCGAAGGCGAAAAAATTCCTGTGTCGGCGGTGTTGCGCGAGGTCGTAGAGCCGCTTGGCCTGCCCTGGCCGAAGGGTATTCCGCAGGTGGATATGACCACCCTGGAGTTGAGCATTAGTCCGAAAAGCGGCGATCTGTCGGCCTTGTTTGGTGCCGAAGTTTCTGCGAAGCATGGCATCGGCGGCGTCGATTTTTCCCTGCATGATCTGCACCTGCATTTCAAACGCGAAAGCGGTGTTATGGCGCTTGAGTTTGGCACCCGGGCTTCGCTGCTCGGCATCGAGGCGGAAGTGCTGGCGCAATCTCCCTCGGACGACCGGGGCTGGCTGTTTTCCGGGAGTTTTCAATTGGCCAAGCCGGTGGGACTTAAATTCCTGTTCGACCAGATTTTGAAATACGGCATTGAGGTCAATACCAAATACGTCGAGTTTGAAGTGGACCGGGGCAACCTGGTTTTTGGGCTCGGCGGTCCGTATTTTTATATTGATTTTGGCATTTCTGCCAGCTTCACCTTCGGCGAAGTCGGGCGGCTGAATGCGGAGTTTGCCCTGTTCGAATTTGCCGGCGCCGGGCCGGGTGCTCCGTCGGATTGGCGTTACGGCCTGAAGGGTGGTTTGCAACTCCCGAACCTGCCCGTACTTGGCGGTTTTTTGCAGTTTACAAAAGAAAAAAGCAGCCTGAGTCTGGATTTTATCCCGGATGAAAATTCCAGCAAGATCGCCCTGGACCTGCCGCTGCCATCTGCGGCAAAGGACAATCCGCAAATCGTGCTGGCCTTACCCATCTTGTCCCTCACGCGCGACACCAAGGGGATTTGGAACAGTTCGAACAACATCGTGGTGGAATTCCGGCACATCCCGTCGACGGTGCGGCCGGTCATCGCCGAACGTTACGAAATGGACTTCACCATCAGCAGCACCGGCAAAGTGGAACTAGCCGCCAGTCCCTTCCTCAAGTTGTACGCGCACAAACTGCCGGAAATTCCGCTTCCCGGAAAAAGCGTGTCGCTGGGTGTGTTGGCGGTTGGCGTTCCAAAGTTGTCCGTGCTGGTGGACAAGGATATCTGGCTTTCGGCGCGCATTGCGTTGGGCATTCCTTCCGAGGTGAACCATGTGTTTGGCACAAAAAACGGCAAGCCGCGGCTGGAGTTGTTCCGCGTGTTTGATCCGAAAAATCCTGAGGAGACCACGGTCAACCTGGAATTGCGCGGAGGCCCCGACGGCGCGTTTGTGCAATTGCTCAACAGCCCGCTCAAGGCTGTGGAAACCGAGGAGGTCGACGGCAAAACCTACTGGAATGTGGACATGGGCGAGGTGGGCGCCGGGCGCTTGCAATTGCCGGTGTTCCAATACGATCCGGCGCGGCAGGTGTTTGCGGCTTCCGGTGGTTTTGAGATCACCCGCGAGTTGCAATTGCCGCTGGATTTGCTCCAAAACCTGTTCCGCTCGATCGGGCTGGACGGGGTGGCAGACCTGATCCCGGATGCTATTCCGCTCATGAGTTTTGACCTGCTGGACAAGGACGACAACCTGGAGCCGCAAAAACTGAATGCATTTTTCCACAATCGCCTGCCCCAACCGATGCTGGACGCTTTGGGAGTCGTCGCTTCGTATTTCAATGACACGCCCGACCGTTTCCGCAAATTCATGCGGTTCAAGATGCCGGATGCGCTCGCTTTCGAAGCCGAATTTGGCGCCACGGGAACCATGGGTTTCAAGTTGAAGAGTTCACCCGGTATTAAATACATCGCCGTGGGCGCCGGAACACCCGTGCCGATACCGGCGCTGCAATTGGTGGAATTGCGCAGCATTGCGTTTCACGAAATGCTGAGCGGCCAGTTGATCGGGCTTTCCGTAGACGCCACCATCGACAAATACGACCCCGTAACCCTGGCGGCGTCCGTGGTGCTCGGGAAAGGCAACAGCGTGTTGGACAAGATCAATCTCGATTTTTTGCCGAAGGCAAAGGCACTGCGGCAGACGATCGAATTGGGCGAACTGTTCAGCATTATTCCCTACCAGTCGGGCTTGCCCATTCCCATTCCGGTGTTTTTCGACCGGCTGCGTTTCGACTATGCAGGTGTGGAGGGCGCAAAACTGGCGTCGGAATTCAGATTCCCGCGTCCCAGCCTCAACCTGGCTTTTCTTGCCGGATTGCTGACCGACTTTATCGCCTTTTTTACGGTGGATGGCGCACTGCTGGATCCGAATAAAGACCCCAAAGGCGCCGACCTGTCGTACACCATCGGCGCCAATTATCTCACGCTGCCAAAATACCTGGGCGGCAAGGACATTGGCAGCACGCAGGATATTGTGACCATCAGTTTGTATGAAAATGTGGCGCACCTGTTGAACTTTCTGAAAACGTACTCCATCATTCAGGAGTTTGTGTATGTTTTCCCGCCGGAATTCCGGATTCAGAACAAATCGTTCAAAACCAAATTCATCAACCTGGACCTGGAGCTGAGCGGCGGCTGGGTGGTGAGTACGCCCGAAGAATTTCCCACGATCCCGGAAAACAAACTGCCCATCCCGCCACAGGAGCGTGCAGAACTGTTGTCCGTTTTGCCGGCGATCACGCCAGGTATGCAGGGTGTAATTGTGATGTTGCGGGGGAAAACACAAATTGGCCCGGCGGCGCTGGAAAGCCAGTTCGCCATGCTGGGCACGTATGAACGCGGTTTCGGAACGGGCCTGCGGCTGCGCGGCGCTATTTCCGATATCATCGGGATGGATATGCGCGGTAGTATCGAGATAGATCCCTTGAACCTGCATTTTGGGCTCAAGGGCGAGATCCTGTTTCAACTGGTGGGCACACCCATTGTGCAGGGCAGCGTCTCGATATCGGAACAAGGCATTGCGGTAACTGCCGCGCTCAACCTGTTCCCGGAAGCGAATACGATCGCTCATGTCGGCGGCGCGGTCAAAGGTGTGCTGAGCAGTACCGGTTTTGAACTATCCTGTTCCAACGGGCATATCGAGGTAGGCGGCGTGCAAATTATCAGCGGCGCCGGCGGTGGTATTTCCGACAAAGGGGTTTGGCTGCAAGGGACCTTCCTGGGGCAAACGGTACGGTTTGCAACCCTGGTGTCGGCCAAGTCATTTACCATAGAAGGCGCCTTGCAAATCCATATCGATACCTCGATAGACCTGGAGGTTCAAACCAAGGTGAGCAAAGTGGTCGACGACATTCTGGAAGAAGTCATCGAGTGGGTCACAAAAACTTTCTCCGTGGAAATGGATGTCACGTTGTACGCATCCGTCGGCATCGGCGGCTTCCACGGCAAGGTGGTGCTGGATATTAAAAAGCCGGTGGTAGTGAAGAAAGAATTTACGATCAGTGTGACGCCTAAAAATCTGGCGGATTTCAAAAAAGTGGTTATTGACTATGTGGAAGATCGGAAGGATGAGTTGTTTCGGGAGTTGAAGTTTATTTAGGGGGGAGGGGTGTTTTTTGTTTTTGAAATTGGCAACGGCGTGAGGGGGCCTGTTTACCCAAAAGTTGATTGAATTTTTTGAAATGTGTCGAACCTAGGTGAAACATTGTGCTCCACCCGGTCAACCCCACCCCCGCCCCCTTGGGGAGGGGCCGGGGGTGGGGTTGACACGGCGGAGCACAATGACGCATAAAAAGATACAATTCGACTTTTTACATATTCTAAAATTATCAATCAACTTTTAAATAATCGGCCAGGGTTATGAACCCTGGCGCTGTTCGTAACCAGTCCCGCTCACCCCTTCCCCCGCATCAAAAACTCCAGCAATAACCCCGTCAGCGTTTCATAGGGAATAATTTCCAGTTCGTATTGCTGGTTGGCCGGCCGGTGCGGTGCAGCGGAGAGTTCCTTCAACAGCGGCGCGATTTTTTGTTGGAAAACCGGAATCTGAAAGTTCGATTTTGGCAGTTGCAACAGTATCCGAATGAACAAGTTAGAGCGGCCGGCGCCGGGGTGATGCAGGTAGCGGCTGCGGTATTTTTCCAGCGCTTCGATGCGCTCCAGCACGTCGCCTTTGCGGTCTTCGAGCAGGAGTAGCAGGGTGAAGGCGATCTGAATGGCCACGTTCATGCCTGATTTGTCTTGTCCGTACACCGGAGTTTCGTTGGCGAAGCGGAAACTGCGGAAAGCCGGCAGGCTGTTTTCGGGAGGCGCCCAGCCCTTGAGTTGGTACAGGATGAAGATATAGGCGCCGAAAATATGCCAGGTTTCACGTTGGGGTGGCCGCAGGTTGGAGAAGCGGCGTTGGCGGGTGGTTGTTTGATAGAGTTCGAGTGCCAGGGCGTACTTGCCCGCATGCATGGCCAGGTAAAAATACATTTCACAGGCATTGAAAAAGTTGTGCGAACCATTGGGCGCATGGTCAAGGCTGGCCAGCACGGCTTTTTCGCCCTCGGCGTATTGCCGCAGCCCGATGCAGGCCGGCACTTTGGCGTAGTAAAACATGGCCAGGGAATTGCCGACCGGGTAGCGTTTGTTTTTGAAATACCGGATGGCCTCGTCGAAGTTGTCGAGGGCGGCGCTGAAATCGGCGGTTTCGAGCAGGTAGTTTCCCCGGATAATATAAAAATACACGTGAAACAGGTAAGAGGGTGTTTTGCCTTTGAAGGGTTCGAGGGCTTGCAGGCACTGCCGGGTGTGCGCCTGCAAATCGCCCTGCGGCCCCTTGGTTTGCCGGAGCGGCAATTTGATCCGCTGGAAACAGTCGGCAGCGCGTTCTTCGGCTTCGGCATGGGCGCGGTATGTCCAGTAATCGGTGGAATATTCGTCAAACTGCTGAATAGTTCCTTTCACGCTGATCACCGATTCTTTCAGCACGCGCAAGGCCTCGGCAGCAAAAGCCGGCACGTCATAGTCGAGGCCGCGGCGATACAGGCGTTTGGCAATGCTCAGCGGCGCATGGCGGTAGCCCCGCATGTGCAGGAGGTTCATCAGGGCCAGTTCGAGCGTGCCTTCCACGTAGTTTTTGACCGTGGCGTCGACCTTCGCTTTTTCCTCATCAAAAAAAATGCTCATCCGGCGGAGGATTTTCCGGAGCCGGCTGGCCTGTTTTTTATAAGTGGTCAGCCCCAGGCCGGCGGCGCGTGCTGCATCGGCGTCGCCGGCAAGGTTCTGTTTCCAGATAGTTTGGTACAAATGCCGGAGTTCGGGATCGGCATCGGCAAAAAAGCGCAGCAGGTGTTCGTCGCGCCAAACGCTGGTTTTTACAAAATGGAGCAGGTCGTTGAGTTCCTTGATCATGCGTGCACAAATTGAACCGCCCGGGGCCTGCGGACAGACTCCGGATTGCTGCCGGGAACGGGCAGGTATTCCTGAATGTGGCTGAAAAACGGTGCGCAACACAAACCGCCGTAGCTGCATAGGTCGGGATGGCGAGGCAACAGGCCTGGAGGGCAGGCGCGCGGTTTGTACTTCTGCAGGTAAACATACTGTTTTTGGGTGAAAAATGGCAGCCGTTGCGAAAAACCGGGAGTAAGCGCGGCTGCCTGAAATTGCATAAATCGCTGAAAACGAGAAGGCTGCGCCGGTATGGAGAGACTAAATCACGTCAAAAAAGTGGTTTGAAATGTCGTTGCGCCGGGTTCCGGCAATGGCGAGTTTTGTACCTGTTACTTGCACTACTCACCTAAACCTGCATACTTATGAACAAACAATTTACCCAACGAAGCATAGCCGCAATACCGTGTGACTACCGGCGTCCGGAAGCGATTGTCATCGAGATCATTCACGTTTAAGCTTCCGGTTTTTCCGGCAATTTTGGCTACCCGCCGAGGCACTCCGCCCGGCGGGTATTTTTTTGCCCTGAAAAATGGTCGCGGGGTATTTACTTAAAAAAGGCTTTGGACTTGACTAATGTTTTTAGCCCAAGATATTCATTTCCAAAAGATTAGGATCAAATGCCCGGTGTAATCACCAAGTTTCTTTTGCCAAAACTGTCCGGGAACCTTTCGGGCCAAATGCAGGATTTTTGTAGGGTCAGAAATTTCTCCGGGAGCGTGTTCGCGGTTTCCTGTTCCGGTAAAACGCCGGGCACGCTTCCTCCCCAAAAGCCGATAAATCCGGCAACTTGTTTCAGATACATTGCTTAGCACATTGTAAATTAAATCTATTTGTATTCAAAAATTGAACGCTGTGCCCTCCGTACCTCTGTGAGCCTCTGTGTTACCTTTTTAAGTTTCACAGAGGCTCACAGAGAAACAGCGAGCACAAAGAGCATATCCAATCCAGTCGCCTGGAAATAGAAAAACCGGGCTCCGAAAACCTTTTCGCAGGAAATAATTCATCAAAAACAACCAAGGACCATGTCAGTTAATTTGAACCGGGTATGCTGGATTCAACAGGGGCGTGTTTTATTCATATTGTGCATTGTGCTGGTGCATATTCCCCTGTTTGCGCAACATGATGCCAGCTATTGGAATGCTCATCTGGCAATCCTGGATATGCGTACCCGGGCGGTCGGCGCCACGGCCTATGTTCGCGAGATCAGGCTCCGGAATTTTCAGGATGCAGACAGCCTTCCGGTTGCTTTTGGCTTTGGCGCCGACCTGTTTGCCGATCATGGCGCGGGTTTTGACCTGGCGCCTGCCGACGGCGTGTATACGTCGGAACGATGTTATGCCTATCATCCGGGGCTGCCGGTTGTGGCACTTGGTTTTGTCCTGGCAGGTACGGATTTTAACCATACCGATGCCTTGACTGCAACGTATGCAGCACATCCGGCTTCTCAACCCGGGCCGGGCGCCATGCCACTGCGCGTGGTGCAGTGTAGGCTGAAACTTTGCCCCTGCCCCTTGCCCTGCCTTTGCTTTGCCTGTGAATGGGGGGATGGCGCCTGGTGTCTGGATTGGTGTGATTGTCAGGGGGAGGTTTTTATCAGTTGGTAAATGGAGCAGATAAACGATCACCATGAATATTTGCTATGCGGCACTTTCAGGGAGGGTTGTAGCGATGATCCTGTTGTTGTTGCCATGCCGGTTGGTTGCCGGCGTGGCGCCGGGCGATTCGTTGCAGCATTTTGACTGCTGGCTGGCATCCACCAATTCGGATTTTCAACGCCTGAAGCTGGAGCACGCGCAGGCAATGGCTGATGCCCGCGCCCGGCTGGTCGAAGTGCGCCAGCTGTTGCAGGGGGCGGCAGCCCGGCGCGATCCGGAAACGGGGTATGCCTTGTTATTGGAAAAAATGCAACTGGATGAATCCATCCGTCTGCTGGAAGCCGATGCGGCCCTGAAACAGCTGCGTTTACGCTATCGCAAGGGCATCGAAATGCTCAAAATGTTGTACGAGAAAATTCTGAGCCTCGATCACCATTTCACCAGCCTGCGCACCAGCCAGCAGATTGCACGCATCAGTAATCCGCACGAATACCCCGAATTTAAAGCCCTCAACGGTATGCTGGAGGAACGGATGAAAAAGAAATTCGGATTCTCCCTGCCTGCGCTGCTGGAAAGCAACCCCTACTTGTCGGCAACATACTCGCTCGTAGGGCTGGCCCTGGGCATCGGCGATACCCGGCAAGACCAGGCCAACATGGAAAAAATATCCTGTATTCTCGATTTTACCGTGCGCATGGACCAGCAACTCAACGTCATTCAGTATGAAACTGAATTTCTTCGCGATGCCAATCTTTCCCTCAAACGGGAATGCGAGCTGCTTTTCAACGATTGTACACGCCAGATCGGGTACTCGACACCTTTGGTCCAATGCCGGGATCAGGACGACTGGGAGCAACTCTTCAATCAGCTCGAACGGTATATCGAAGTAGCGGAACAGGCTCTGGAAACCAACCCGGCAATACCCAGAAAGGCCCATGCCAACTTGCAATTTTCTATAGACCGGATCGTCCATTTTCTGGATCAGTATTGTGCATTCATAGCACAGGGTAATGGGTACTACCGGAAATTCGGCCGGATTGCCGGGAGTTATCAGCATGAAGCGCGTTGTGCAGCAGTATTGCCGGATACCTTCAGCAGCCTGAAGTCGGATATTGAAATCACCCTGGAAAAGTTTAACAATGCCTACTACCTTCCGGAAATGCAGGGTTCGCGCCTGAAAGATTTGCTCTACGGGATTGAGGATTAACCTTTGGTCAAATACAAATTTCTATACCTTTGACAGGTAAAACCAACACCCACCCGCCTGTATGCGTGTTTGTTCAGGTCTATTGTTTACCCGCTGCTTCGCTTGCAAAAAAGCAGTTTGCTGCCGTCAACCATGAAAGTTGTTATCCCCGTGGCAGGAGCCGGGACCCGGCTTCGCCCGCATACCTTCACACAACCTAAGCCGCTGATGCCCGTTGCGGGCAAACCGATAATCGCCTTCATTATCGATACGCTGGCCGAAGCAGGGCTAACCAACTTTGTATTTGTCATTGGCTACCTGGGCGAAAAAGTGCGCAACTTTGTGGAGCAGCAATATCCGCACCTGCAAACCGAATTTGTCTATCAGGAACACCGCGAAGGATCCGGGCATGCGGTGTGGATGGCAAGGCATGCCATTGAACAGGAGGATCAGGTGTTTATCGCATTTGGCGATACCATTTTTGATGCGGACCTGAAGGAAATGCTCGATTGCCCGCATTCCTGCGTGGGCGTGAAAAAAGTAGTAGACCCCCGCGAATTTGGCGTGGCCGATACCGATGAAAACGGCATGGTCACCCGGATGATCGAAAAGCCCCGCATCCCCAAATCGAACATGGCCATGGTGGGTTTGTACAAGGTCAATGAAGTGAAATCACTCCTGAACGCCATTGAACATCTGATCCAAACAGAACAACGTACGGTCGGAGAATATCAGTTGACCGATGCCTTGCAACGCATGCATGAACAGGGTGTTCCCTTCCAGGCCATCACGGTGAACAACTGGTTCGATTGCGGCCGGAAAGATGTGCTGCTCGAAACCAATGCCATGCTGCTAAGCCAGCGCGGTTACGCCACCGACGCCTACAAACTGCCCGATTTTGAAAACACCATCATTATTCATCCTATCGCCGTCGGCGAAAACTGCAATATCGCCAACAGTATCGTCGGGCCGCACGTGACCATCGGCAACAACGTGACCATCAATTCTTCGATCATCAAAGACAGCATCATCGGTAACTTCGCCTCCCTCGACGACGTGGTGCTGCACCGCTCTGTGGTGGGCAGCGACGCCACTATCAAAGGCACAAATCTGAGTTTGAACATCGGGGACAACACCGAGATTGATTTGTAACGCCATCTGCCAGACGGCGTTACTGCGGCTTGCCAAACGGCGCGACGTTAATCACCGCTACACCCAACACCACCAACAACCCGCCCAGCAATACCACCCAGGAAACAGTTTCCTTCAGCAATAAGACCGACAACAGCACCCCGAACACCGGTACCAGGTTGTTAAAAATGGCCGTGCGGGTGGTGCCGATGGCGCGAATCCCTTCGGTGTACCAGATAAAACCCAGCACCGTGCCCAGCAGCCCGAGGTAGGCCAGGGCAACCCAAACCTCCGGCGGTAAGGTAGTCAGGGGTAAGCCTTCCCAAAGTGCCAGGGGAAACAACCCGGCAGTACCGAGCAGGCACACAAGCGCCGTAGTTGCCAGAGGCGTTTGCATGGGCGAAATTTGCCGGCTTACCAGGGTGTATACTGCCCAGGTGGCCGGGCAACCCAGCGCCAGGAGTTCGCCCGTTCCGAAATGGTCGAACAAGGCGCCCAATTCCCCCCGCGCAATGACCACCACCGCGCCAAACAGGGCGATCAACCCACCCAGAACCTGTTGCCAACGCAGTTTTTCACCAAAAAACAGCGCCGTGGCAAAGAGCACCATAACCGGATTCAACGCAACCAATAGCGACGCCCGGCTGGCGGGCAGAATTTTCAAAGCGCTGAAAAAGAAAAAATTATAGCCGATGATTCCGGACAGTGCCAGTACCAGGTGCAGCACCCAACCACGCCGGTCGGGCCGGGGCCAGGGGCGCTTGCGCAGGAGCATCAGCGCAACCAAACCCAGGCTGGCAAAGGCAAAGCGCAGGAAGGCTCCTGCGAAAGGTTCCAGCTGTTGGGCGGCAATGCGTGTGGCGATGAAGGTGCCACCCCAGATGCAGGAGACGGCGAGGAGTTTTAGGTAAATATGCATATCCCAAAAGGTGAAAGTAGCGGAAATTTTGTTGAACAGGTATCCACACACCGGAGCTATTCCGCACCCCGGCAGGTATAGTTTTGAAAAATGGGTCCGATATTCAGGTTACGGGTTTTGAAACGGCGTGGATAACTCGTGTTTACGTTGTTGGGCGGATCATAAATTTCCTAAAAGCATCAGTTTTTTGAGCAAAAATGGATAACCCAACAGGCAAAACAATACACCCCAGCGAAATAATCCGGGAGGTAAAATTCCAATCGGATCGGTTTCAAGGGCAACATCCCGTCGGGACTTGTAGAAATAATACCACAGTTTCACTTTTTGCCCAACGTTGTACGGGGAGGCCGTCATGTAGTGTGTGGAATAGTGCCTGTGTGTCCCCAATCTGTGGTAAAATCGACTATGGAGCCTCGCCTTCTCCTTCAACGGCGCTGAACAACTCCCGGGTTCTGCCGCATTTCTACGACAGTCCCTTCTGCTTCAATACCCTTTGATTTGACACGTTCCACTAGGTTTTTTCGGTCATACGCCAGGATGAGCAGGAATGTTCCGATGATGGCAAATACCGGCATCACTTGCATTAACGTTGCGAGCAGTTTCATACCAGAAAGTTTTGTACAAAGAAAGCGGGTTTGACCGGATTTTTGGCGCAGAAGAAGTTATCAAATTGGAGTGCAAGTTCAAGTTGCGCGGGTGTGTGTTTTCAGGTTGTAATCAAGCGTTTGACAAAATAAAAATCCCGGATTTTTCTGGTTGAAAAACCCGGGATAGTATGCTGCCGGCTCGTTCAGGCCGTTCAACTCCGCGATGGGTAGATGCCCTGGATACAAATAATGAAATTCATACCCAGATAAGGCTGCATAATGTTTATCGGTTGGTTGCCTCCGGCTGATGTTTCGGTAGCGCTCACCCCGGCCAGTTGCCCATTGGCTGTCGACGCTGCTGCATAGGTACTCGCAGTAGTGCCGGCCAGGACATTGCCATCCGGTTCATCGGTGGTGGCATTGCCGGTAGACACGGCAATTTTGGCTGTTACCTGGTGCGTGTGGGAGGCCAGATTATTGACCGTCAGGGTGACTTGTTCGGCGCCGCCCCGTTGGCCAAGGTTGATATTGGACAAGCCCGGGCCGTTGCCGGCGCCAACCGGTATGCGACCGCGAAAATCGGGCAGGGCAAACGTCGTTCTGCCGTCGCCGCCATAGATCGTCCCGATCAGGGAAAACAGTGCTTCATTTGATGCAATTGCAAGTAGTTGCCCCTGGCAATAGGCCCAGGCGCGTGGGGCAAAATTGCCGCCGAACCATATTATCTGTGCAAGATATCCTTCCATAATTGTAAGGTTTAAGTTGATTGAAATGAACATTTTGATACTGGAAAATAGCACGTTGTACTTAGCCGCGGGACGGGAAAACCCCCTGGGTACAAATGACGAAGTTCATTCCTAAAAATGGCTGGACAATGCTGATCGGTTGGCTCCCGCCGGTGGAAGCTGCCGTAGCGGATACGCCGTTGAGTTGACCGTTGGCGGTTGACGCTGCGGCATAGGTGTTCGCGGTGGTTCCGGCCAGAACGTTGCCGTCCGGCTCATCGGTAGTAGCATTACCGGTAGAAACGGCTACTTTAGGCATCACCTGGTGCGTGTGGGCTGGCATTTGTGCCACGGTCATGGTAACACGCTCCGCACCGGCCCGTTCGCCCAAACGGATATCGGACAAGCCCGGGCCGTCTCCGGTGCCAACCGGCACGCGCCCGCGAAAATCGGGCAGGCCAAAGGTTGTTCTTCCGTCGCCGCCGTAAGTGGTTCCAAGCAGGGAAAACAGTGCCGTGTTACTTGAAATCGCGAGCAACTGACCCTGGCAATATGCCCAATATTTTGGCGCGAAATTGCCTGCAAACATGATAATGGTTGCCATTGTACCTTCCATAAAAAAAGATTTAAATTGTTAAAATTTGGTTGAATGATTTCTTACTGACGGGCAACGCCGGAGGCTGGGCGTTCCGGCGCCGTACATTTTCAATTGGATTTTATTTTTCGGTGGCCATACCACATAGACGTATGCCGAATGAAAATTCTAAACGGCGCGGGGCAGACAATTCAGGGGGATCGTTAACTTGAAACCAAACCTGGCCCTTGAAAAAACTTGCGTTGGGCTTGCGCCTTTCCGATCCGGGCCGCCCACAAAAAGTGGGTGTAGTCGAAAGTACCCGACATTCATTTAAAAATAGCGCTGTAAAACAGGAGGGAGTCTCAAGGTACGGTAGGATTTATTGAAACAAAAAAATAATACATAAAGTAATGAAAATACGCCGGAAAGAGAGTGGTTTGGGCGAAACCGAAAGTCAGGCATCGGAGAACAACCATGAACTTGCTGCAACCCGGTTTTAGCCGTTACCCGGTTTTGCAGGCAATGCGCGTCCGGCGCTCAAAATCCATCACATCAACGCTCAACAGGTTTTTATTCGGCAGGCAGTAAAAATTTTCCAGGGCGGCTTTGTGCTCCAGGCCGATCCCGTCCAGGGTGCTGAGGTTGTTGTGTGCGCAGTGAATCGTTTCGAGTTGGGTCAGCCCGGCCAGTGGCTGGAGGGATTCTACCTGGTTGTCGTTGAAATACAGGTTTTTCAGGTTTTTCAAATTTTCTACTCCCTCCACTGAGCGCAATTTATTGCTAAAAACAAACAACGACTTCAGGTAGGTCATGTGCGCGATCTCCTTCAGAGAAACGATGTTGTGGTTGGTTACCACTAATATTTCAATGCCGGGCAGTTCAACGACGCCGGAAAGATCGTCCAGCTCAATCGTCATATTGGGAAACATGGCCGACGGGCCGGCAAACCGCAGCGGGCCGGTGTTCCAGATCAGGTGCAGGGTTGCGTCGGGCGGAAATTTAGTGTTGGATTGTTGCAAAAAGGCTTCGTTAAAAGCCTGTTTCCAGGGCTCGGTCAGGTTGTTCCACCATCGCCGGTATTTTTTTATTTCATCTTTGGTGGGTGGAGCGAGCGGCGAAGTATCCATTTGGCTGAATTTTAAAGATTATTGTGGCGTGTCATGCCACAATAATCTTTAAAAAAATACAATCGGACCGCAGATCACTACAGATTTTCAACCTGGGGTTGCGAAAACCTGTTTTTTACCTGCATGTTTGGGCGACGGCATCCCGGCTTTTTCAAACGGCAGTACGTACAGTATCCCATTTTCGAAAACATTGAAATGCCAAACGGCGCCCGCCCCAAACCGGTCATTGCGCCAATGCGCCCAACAACCGGAATTCCAGTTGTTCCGAACCGTTCCACACCGCTTTTTGGGCCAGCCGGCCCAATCCTTGTGTTGCAAGACGTTTGGCTTCGGCGTGCTCGCCATTTACCCGGAGCAAGGCTGCTTTCAGGCGCAACACCGCCAAATCGCTGCGTTTGGTCAGCTGCCGTTCAATTTTAGCCCACCACTCGTTTGCGGCGGCAGCGTCTTGCCGGAGGTAGGCGGCGGCAAAACATACCTCCTTCCAAAATTCTGCCCGGAATGCTGAAGGCATATTTCCGGACAGCCGGCCAAGGCGTTCCGCAACACGTACCGCAGCATCGTTGTCGCCGGTTGCCAGGTGATGCTGGAAGGCAAAAAAGTCGGCGTACACGGCATAGTCGGGATCTTCACGAACCAGTTCGATCAGCGCCAAATCGATTTCTTCGAACGGTTTTCCAGCCTGAAAAAAAGCAGTGAGCGCCAACATGGCCCGCTCGATTTCGGCAGTTTTTCCGCCGGAAACCAGCCGGAAATAGCGCGCCCGGTCCGTGAAAAACATGCCCGTCCGGCGCGGCAGGGTAGTGGCCAGCAGCAAGGCGCCCGATACGACCGCGCTGATCAGAAAAAAACAGGCAAGGTAACGGGCTGTCAGGCTTGGCTCCCCCAGAAGTGACCAGGTTGCCAGCGCGCCCAGGAAGACCAGCAGCAAGGAACCCAACGGGCCGGCAGCCACTACGCGGGCGAAGCGCTGTGTGAGATCGGTGGACTGCGTACTCGGTAAGGTGGCGGCTACACCCCCAAACAATTGCATATCCGTATTGAAATAAACCTGGATGCTATCGTTTCCCGGGTGACGGCGCAGTCCGAGGAACCCGGCCACAAACAGTTGAAAACGGAAGCCCTGTGCGAGGCCCGTCAGCAAATGTGCTAACTCGTGGAAAGCCAGGGCAAACCAGGTGGCAATCAGGGCAATGCTTACGGTCATCAGTTTTTGAATCGGGCCGTCAGCAGGTATGAAATCGCCGAGCACGCGCCCCAGTTGCATGCCGGCATAGCCAAAAAATGCGCCTGCTGCCAGGCCGGTTGCGAGTTGGATAACTTGTTCTTTTTTCATGATTATTCCGGTTTTTCCAATAAGTCAATATTTGTTTTTAGTTGATTGAGATACGTGCCGAAGGCCAGGTTGTTCATCCGGCGTGCGAGCCAAAAACCCGCGGGCGTAAGCACCAGCACGGCGGCGATCAGGAAGCCCAGTGTTTTGGGTTCGCGCAGGGCGGCGTCGAGGTCGGTTCGGGTGGCCAAACTCAGAAAAAAGCCGCCGGCAATGGAGATCGGATAGATGAACAAGGCTACCCGTTCCTGCCAGTTGATCCAGGCGCGAAGTTGGGTATGGTAAGCTTTCATCACCGGAAGCAAGGGCCCGTTCATATCCGGAACGGGAGGCAGGCGGTGCAGCTTGTATCCGGTAAAAAGCGCGGCCACCAGGTAAGCGGCAATCAAAATGCCCAGGCAAATGCGGACATAGGGGTGTGAATTCCAGACAAACAATGCGATAAAAAGCAGGATAAAAGCCACCGCATAACCCATATTAATCCGGGCGTTCCGGCGCAATTTTGCCAGCGGGGACTCTGCCGGATGCCGCATCAGGTCCGAAACGGCCAGCCGCACCGGCTCGCCGGGAGAAAAGTGGCGTTCATTGAGCCGGTTCCATTCCTGTTGAAGATCCATAGTTAAGGCGTTTAATAAGTTCATTTTTAATGCGATGCAGTTTGACGGCTACATGGTTTTTGGTCAGGCCGGTGATGTCGGCAATGTCCTCGTTGCTGAAGCCATCGAGTTGGAGCACCACGAGGGCGCGTTCCGTTTCCGGGAGTTGACGGATGGCATGGTGCAGGCGTTCGGCGTTGTCGGTGGATTCCGGCGCTGGCGCCGGCTGTTCCGGGATGTGCTCCAAACTTTCGGTAGCGTTGTTTGGGCGCCGCCGGTGGGTAAGTACCGTATTCAGGCTGATCCGGTATAACCAGGTGGAGAACTTGGACCGGCCCTGAAATCCCGGGAACGCCTTCCATGCCTGGTAGAGAATTTCCTGCTGCAGGTCGCGCCGGTCGTCGGGATGATCCACATACAGCAGCACGATTTTATGAACGATGCCCATATTCGCTTCGAGCTGCTGCAGGAAAACCTGTTCGGGTGTTGTCATGCGTTTAAAAAGTCAGTTTGGCTAATTAGTAGCAGGAGCGGTGGAAAAATTACAGCGCAATAAAAAAATTTTTTTGCCGGATTTCAGCAGCTCCGGATTCAGGCGGCGCTACGCTTGCTTTCCTGCGGGTGGAAACCGTATATTGGCCCCGAAACCACCCTATCCTATTTCACCACCACCCGGATGAAATGGGATTTTTTTTTGTACCAAAACCGCTTTTGTATGAAGTATTTTACATTTCTGGTGAAATTATTCCGGATATTTTTTTCTCAGGGAGCTAATTCCCGTTTTTCGACAGCAAGCCTGTTTCGGCCCCACCCCCATCCCATCCCCCCGGGGGGAGGGGTGTCTCCGCTCATTCCAGATTACCGGCAACGTGAGGGCAAGCCCCCCTCCCTCCGGGGGGAGGGGATGGGGGTGGGGTTGCTCCTCCTCCTGCTCCTGCCCGCCACCTTCCATGCCCAGGTCAGCTGCATCCCCGTTTTTCCAAAAACAGCCGACGACGTCACCATCACCTTCGATGCCACGCAAGGCAACGGCGCACTGGTTGGTACGAGCCCGGTGTATGCGCACCTCGGCGTTATCACCAACCTCAGTACTTCTCCGTCCGACTGGAAACATGTGACCACCACCTGGGGCGTAGCCGATCCGGTGGGGGCTATGACCAATGCCGGCGCCAACCTGTGGACCAAGTCGTTCAACATCAAGTCGTTTTTCAACATACAGCCCGGCGAGGAGGTGCAGAGCCTGGCCATGGTGTTCCGGAATGCCGACGGGAGCAAGGTTGGCCGCGCTACGGATGGCAGCGATATTTTTTACCCGGTTTATCCCGATGACATCGGGTTGCAAACGGCAATTGTCACCCCGGCCTCCGAACTGCTGCTCACCACGGCCGGCAGCCAGGTGCCGGTCAAGGCAGCCTCAACCGTCACGGCTAACCTGACCCTCTACGACAACGGCGTGCAGGTGTTCAACACCACCGGCGCCCTGCTGGAAACCAGTATTACGGCGGCCAACGGCGTGCACAAGGTGGAAGTTGTTGCCGAAGCCAACGGCGACCGCGACACAGCCGGTTTTATTTACATTGTGCCGGCCATGCAAGCGCCGGAAAATCCACCTGCCGGCACCCAGTACGGTATCAATTACGTCGACGATACTACCGTGCGGCTCCAACTGTACGCGCCCGGCAAGCAGGTGATCTACCTCATCGGCGACTTCAACGACTGGACGCCCAGCGAAGCCTACCAACTCAAACGCAATATACTCAGCAATATCTGGTGGATCGAACTGACCGGCCTCACACCCGGCCAGCCTTACCGCTTCCAGTACCTGGTAGACGGCACGCTCAAGATTGCCGACCCGCTCAGCACGCTCGTGCTTGACCCCTGGAACGACGGGTTCATTCCGCCGCTCACATACCCCAACCTGCTGCCCTACCCGGCGGGAAAAACCTTCGGTATGGTGTCGGTTTTGCAAACGGCCCAACCACCCTTCAACTGGCAGGCCACCAACTACACCCGGCCCAAAAAGACCGACCTCGTGGTGTACGAACTCCTGCTGCGCGATTTCATCGACCGGCATGATTACACCACCCTGCTCGATACGCTGGATTATTTGGAAAAACTCGGTGTAACGGCTATTGAACTCATGCCCGTCAACGAGTTCGACGGAAACAACAGCTGGGGCTACAACCCTTCGTTTCACAAAGCCCTCGACAAGTATTACGGTACGGCCGAAGATTTTAAACGCTTCATCGACGCCTGCCACCAGCGCAACATGGCCGTGATCGTGGATGTAGTCTTCAACCAGGCCACCGGCCTGAGCCCGCTCGCACAACTTTTCTGGGATGCCGTCAACAGCCGCCCCGCAGCCAACAACCCCTGGCTGAACCCCACAGCAAAACACGAATTCAACGTATTCAACGACTTCAACCACGAAAGCGCGCTGACCAAAATTTATGTAAAAAATTGCCTGGAGTACTGGATGAAGGAATTTAAGATCGACGGGTTCCGCTTTGACTTGTCCAAGGGTTTTACTCAAAAAAACACCCTCGGCAGTGTAAGCGCCTGGGGGAATTACGACGCTTCCCGGGTGGCTATCTGGAAAAACTACGCCGACTTTATGTGGAGCATCGACCCGGACAGCTACGTTATTCTCGAACACTTTGCCGACAACGACGAGGAAAAAGAACTGGCCGAATACGGCATGATGCTCTGGGGAAATATGCATGGCGCGTACAAGGACGTTGCCCGCGGCTTTTCCTCCGCAGCTAATGCTGACCTCCGCTGGATCAGTCATACGCAACGCGGCTGGAATGTCCCGCACCTCATTGGTTACATGGAAAGCCACGACGAAGAACGCATCGCCTACGAATGCCTGACCTCCGGCAACAACAGCATACCGAGTTACAACGTGCGCTCGCCCATCGTTGCCATGCGCCGCCTCGAAATGCTGGCCAACCTGCTGTACACCGTGCCGGGCCCGAAAATGCTCTGGGAATTCGGCGAACTGGGCTACGACTTTTCCATCAACTGGTGCGTAGACGGCACCGTTAACAATTGCCGCCTCGACCCCAAGCCCATCCGCTGGGATTACCTCGACGATCCTTACCGTCGCCGTTTGCACGACATAACCGCCGCCCTGCTGCACCTGCGCACCACACAGGATGTGTTTGAAACCAGCGATTTCCAACTCAACCTCGGTAGCGGACAGGTAAAAAGCATTTACCTGAACAGCCCGGGCATGAACGCCGTCGTGATGGCCAATGTAGGTGTCACCGCCACAAATGCAACGATGAACTTCCAACACACCGGCACCTGGTACGAATACTACACCGGCAACACCTTGGATGTAACCAATGCCGCCACCGACATCAACCTCGGCCCGGGTGAATACCGGCTCTACCTCGACCAGTTTGTGCCGGTACCCAACGGCCTGAATACCACTTCGGCCGCCGCTGTCGATGGCCCGGTCAACGACCTGGAAGTGTATCCCAATCCCGTGCGCGACCAGTTTTTTGTCGACTTTACCCTTCGGGAAAAAAGTCCCGTCCGGGTGGCTGTGTACGACCTGACGGGCCGGGAGGTGGCCGCTGTCTGGTCGGGTGAATTGCCGGTTGGTATGCAGCAGTTTCAGGTGGATGCTACGGCCTGGGCGCCGGGCGTGTATTTTGTGCGGGTGGGGAACGCGGTGCGGAAGATAGTCCGGTAACGGTAGAAGCGTGCGGGGGTGCCTTCGAGTCACCCCTTCACTGGTCGCACAGTTGTAACCAAAACTCGTCCTGCGACTTGAAGTCTGTGCATTACACACAAGCTGACGAATATGAATTTTTGTGGCTTAAGTTCATTTTTCAGTGGCTTGTCAACCCCATCCCCTCCCCCAAATGGGAGGGGGACCAGGGCAAACGCATTAAAATCTCGAGCGACCTCGGAGAGGTCAAATATTTGTAGAAAAGGATCGAACAAGACGTGATTCACGACCTCGGAGAGGTCGAATTTGTGTTACGGTCAAATAATTCGACACTGATTCGACCTCTCCGAGGTCGTGAACCTGGCTCTAACAGACCGGATGCTACAAATATTTGACCTCTCCGAGGTCAGTTATATTTTAATGCGTCTGCCCTGCCTCTCCCCCCTCACTTGTCGGAAATCACAGCACCCCCACCGTCAGCACCGCCATAGATAACAGCAGTAACAGCAGCAGCAGCGGGGTGATAAACCGCATCCATTTGTCGAAACCCACCTGCACCATAGCCAGCGAAGCCAGGATAAGGCTAGTGGGGTTGATAAAGGCGAACAGCCCTTGCCCGTAGGCGTAGGCGCTTACCACCATTTCCCGGCCAATGCCGACCACATCGGCCAGCGGCGCCATGATGGGCATGGTGAGCACCGCCATACCCGAGGAAGAAGGCACAAAAAACGACAGCCCGGCGTACAGCAGCATCATCACATTGATAAACAGGCCTTTGCCCATGCCTTGCACGGTATTGCTCGAATAGTACAGCAGCGTGTCGCTGATGCGGCCGTCTTCCATCAGCACCGTCACGCCCCGCGCAATGCCGATGATAAGCGCTACGCTCAACAGGTCATTTGCGCCTTTAACAAAGGCCTCGACAAAGGCCTTCTCCCGGATACGGGCAATCAGCGCGATCAGGAGCGACCCGGCAAAAAACACCGTAGTCATTTCCAAAAACCACCATTCCAGGCGGGAAACGCCGTAGATCATAACCACGAAGCAGGAAATAAACACGAGGAGCGTTAGCCGGATCGTGTTGGTGAAAGCCGGTGGTTTATCGGTTTTGGTGTGCAGGAAAAGCGCTTCAATCTGCGCCTTTTGATCGTAGATCAGCGATTTTGACGGGTCTTTTTTAACTTTTTCCGCGTAGCGGATGATATACCACAGGCAAAGCAACAGCCCGGCGCCCAGCATAAATGCCCGGCCTTCGATGCCGTTTACCCAGTTGGTACCGGCGGTGTCGGAGGCGATGATCACGCTGAAGGGGTTGACCGTGGAGGCCATCGTGCCCAGGGAAGAGCCGATGTAAATGGCCGCCAGGGCCACCATGGCATCGTAGCCTGCCGCCAGAAATACCGGCACCAGGATGGGGTAAAACGCGATCGTTTCTTCCGCCAGCCCGAAGGTGGTACCCCCGGCCGCGATCAGGCAGGTGATGATCACGATGAGCAGTGATTCGCGCCCCTTCAAGGTGCGGGCCAGCCAGGCCACGCCGGCATCGAACGCGCCGGTGTGGTACACCACGCCAATAAAACCGCCGATGATCAGCACGAACAAAATCACATCGATCGCCTCCATAATGCCGCGGAGGGGCGATTGCAGGAAGGCCATAAATCCCTGTGGCTTGCTTTCCAGCTTTTGGTACGTACCGGGAATGGCCACGGGTTTCCAGATATCGCCGTTGGTAAATTTTTCCAGCGGCACTTTGACGCCCAACCGGTCGAGCGTAGCCTGGTCGGCCGGGAAAATGCTGTCCTGCCCGGCATGGCTGCGTACGAATTTTTGTTGATCCTTGTTGTAGCTCAGGCGGTCAAACTGTCCGGCGGGAATAAGCCAGGTCAGGCCGGCGACCAGGGCGGCGATGAGGAGCAGCACGGTATGGGCGGTCGGGAATTGCAGTTTTTTCATGGATGTGTGTTTGAAATGGCCGACCCGGTCAGAACCCGCCTTGCCGGAGTTTTTTCACGTCTTCGGCGATGAAACTTTCGTCCCAGCCCTTAAAATTCCGGAATGTTTCGTCGCGCCCAAGCATGTAGCGGATCGTTTGCACGCCGGGTGGCGCGTAGGTCAGGACGAGGTCGGTGAAGAGGTTGTACGCGCCCCGGGTTTTGCGGGAAAGCAGGTCATTCTGGTTGCGGGCGGCAAAATGCGAGCAGTCGATAAGATTACCCTGGTGATTGATGTAGGCGTTGCCGGCAATCACCTGGCAGCCTGCCGAAAAGTTGGTGGTGCCGATGCCCGACCAGTGGATATTGATGGTGGTATTGGGAGCAGGGTCGAGGCCGCGTTTGACATCGGCGGTGGTAAGCGAGCGGTCAAAATCCTTGTCGCGGAATACCAGCACGCCGGGCCCGGCCGGGCGCAGGGCCTGGTAGATTTTAGCGGCGTGGCTGAGTTTGTGCCAGCCGAAGCGGTATTCATGCTGGCTTTCGACGAGAAAAGGCAGGTCGGACCGGTCGGCCATGTTCGGGCTGGGGTCGGTAGAGCCCCAGAACTTGAACACCTGCCCGTTGATGAGCAGGACGAACAGGTCGTTGTTTTCGCGGCGGGAGCCGGTGATGCGCTCGTCTTCGCCGCAGCGGATACCGATCAGGTGGATCGTTTTGCTGCGAGTATCCCAGTCGGCCACTTTTTGAGTGTCGGTAGTCCGGTCGAACTGTTCCACGAGATGGAGAATGGGGTGCCTGCTTTTAATTTTTGAAAAATGGCTTTTGGCCGCCCGGAGCAACTTGGTCCATTTTTTAAACTCCGGCGTTGATTTCCGGTAGTTGATACGGCCCCAATCGCAGACGAAGGCCTTTTTCCGGGCCTTGTCTTTTTGCCAGGCATCGATAAAACTCCAGGTTAGCGGGCCAACTACACCGTCGGGCGTGCCGATGCCACTGTCGCCTTCCACGGTTCGGATGTACTCCTGGAACAAGCGTGTGGCTGCCTGTGTGGCATACCCGAATACGCCATCCACGGCGGCCTTGGGCATGAAGCCGGTTTTTTTCAGAAATCGCTGTAGTTCCTGGATGTTCCGCCCGCCCACGGGCTCAAAATCGCGCCAGGTAGCCTCATCGCGAAACATGGCTTTGTTGCGCAGGCCGGGCGCCATGCCGGCATGGTAGAGTTCCAGAAATTTGTGTTTGTCCGCAGGCAGGGCATTTTCATCAACGTTCCCAATTTTCAAAATGGTTGCCATGGTCGGGAAATCAAAAAGTTAGTGTATGACGGCTGATTTACCGGGCTTAAGGTATAGGATTGGCCGGAGTTTAACGGCAAGGGGTTGTGATTTTTTTGAATCATGTATGCAACCGGACATCGAATAACCCGGGTTTGCGATAAGTTGGAGGCGGTTAGGCTATTGTCGGCGTGACTCGTACAGCTTCGCATTGTAATTCGATAAATGAGATTAGCAGTCAGGCGACTTCGAGTATTCAGAACACATGGGGTTGTATTATAAATTACACGGAATAGGATACTTTCAAATTTTCAACACATAGGCACATAGGCCACAGAGAAAAAGCCTCTGCGGCCTATGTGCCTATGTGTTAAAAAAAACAGTCTGGGTCGGGCGAATTGACAAAAGCACAGATGAAACAGCCTCTAGTATTATCTGTTTTTTAGGTGAAGTCGTAGGAGTTACGCCGACAATACGCACGGCACAGCAAAAAATGCACCGCACAAACAATCTGAAAAAATGACGCTTTTCTATCGTTTTTCTGTCAAAATTTCATAAATTGTTAAAAATTGAATTAAATAAACTGTCAATTTTTCACCGGATTCCGACTGGCATTTTGTTTGATGCGGCATAGTCGAACATGTTTACAGAATCGGTTTTGTAATAACTGTTTTTGATCGTTTCGCGATTTTTCAAATTGTTTAACCTTTAAAAAAAGTTGATTATGGCACTGATCAAAAGTAATTCCGGGTTGCTCCCGGCTTTCCCCCGGTTGTTTGACGATTTTTTCACCAAAGATCTTTTTGACTGGAACGACCGGCATTTCTCCACAACCAATACGACGATCCCCGCGGTAAACATCATCGAATCGAAGGATGCCTTCATGGTCGAAATGGCCGCTCCGGGCATGTCGAAGAAAGATTTCAACATCGAACTGGAGAACGAAATGCTGAAAATCACCTCCGAGAAGGAGTTCAGCAACGGCCTCAAGGAAGGCGACCGCTATACCCGCCGCGAATTCAGTTACCAATCCTTCCAACGCAGTTTCCACTTGCCGAAAAGCATCGTGGACCTCGAAAAGGTGAACGCCAAATACGAAGACGGCGTGTTGCGGGTCATGATCCCGAAGCGGGAAGAAGCCAAAGCACTGGCGCCGCGTATTATTGCGATTAAATAGCCGTCAAGATCGGATTGATTCTGCGAATAGTATCGGCGTGACACAAGCCACGCCGGTACTTGCGCATTAAATCTATAAAATTTGTATAAAAAACTATAAAGTAACTATGAAACGAACATATTGGATTACGGCGCTTATTGCATTTGTTGTTACAGTGACGACGTATGGCCTGCTGTCGGTTGTTCAAAGCAACAGTGGCCGGACGGTGAAAATTGAACATATCGACGGCACGCCGGCTGCGAGCGCAGTCTACCGGTTGAACGAACATGGCGAAATGGAACCGCTCGACTTTACTAAAGTGGCGGACCGGGTTATGGATGCCGTCGTGCATATTCGGACCACTGCTTCTGTGGCGCAAAACGGCCCTTCCGGCCAAGGTCCGTTTGAGGATTTTTTTCGGAATGACCCTTTGCGCGAGTTTTTTGGCCGGCCCTTTGAATCGCCTAACCAACGCAACCGGGCGCCCCTGCGCATGGGGCAGGGCAGCGGCGTGCTGATCAGCCCGGACGGTTATATCGTGACCAATAACCACGTGGTGGCCGACGCCGACGACCTGGAGGTTACCCTGCACGACAACCGCAGCTACAAAGCCACCCTGATCGGCACCGACCCGACCACCGACCTGGCCCTGATCCGGATCAAGGAAAAAGAGCTGCCGACGCTGCCTTTTGTCAATTCCGACAACGTCAAAGTCGGCGAGTGGGTCATGGCTGTGGGCAACCCGTTTAACCTCACTTCGACGGTAACTGCAGGCATCGTGAGCGCCAAAGGCCGGAACATCAACATTCTCCGCGAACAATTTGCCGTGGAGAGCTTCATCCAGACCGACGCCGCCATTAACCCCGGCAACAGCGGCGGCGCCCTGGTCAATCTTCAGGGCGGCCTCATCGGCATCAATACGGCTATCGCCAGCCCGACAGGCACCTATTCGGGGTATGGCTTTGCCGTGCCGGCAAACATTGTGCAAAAAGTGGTGGAAGACCTCCTCAAATACGGTGTGGTGCAACGCGGAGTGCTCGGGGTCATGATCCGGACCGTGGATGGCAAACTGCAAAAAGAAATGAACCTCGACGTGACAACTGGAGCTTACGTAGACAGCCTGCTGGAAAACAGCGCCGCCGCCGCAGCAGGTATCCGAACGGGCGATGTCATCGTAGCCATTGACGGCACTTCAATTGAAAATTCGCCCAAATTGCAGGAAACCATTGCCCGCCACCGGCCCGGCGATGCCGTACAGGTACAGGTAAATCGGAAAGGCAGCCTCAAGACGTTCGAAGTGACGCTAAACAACCGCTCGGGCGATACCCGGCTGGTCAAAAAAGAACACCGGGAAACCCTCGGCATCCTTGGCGCCGACTTTGAATCCCTGGATGAAAAAACGGCCCGCGAACTGGATATCGACGGCGGTGTGCTGGTGAAAAACCTGAATGCCGGCAAACTTCGCCGCAGCACCAACATGCGCGAAGGCTTCATTATCACCAAAGTGGACGGTAAAACCGTCAAAAGTGTGGATGAACTGGCGGCCAGCCTGAAAGGCAAAACCGGCGGCGTGATGCTGGAAGGGGTGTATAAAGATGCCCCCGGCGTGTTTTATTACGCGATCGGGCTTTGAGTTTTTACCACGGACACGGAGAAGGCCTGCTCGTCCTACGACTTGAAGTCGTAGGACGAATAACGAACGTGGCCTGGCAAACATACGAGGCACGGATGACATGGAGGTTGTCCGCCGCAGGCAGTCAATCTCCGTGTCCTCCCTGTCTCCGTAGTAAAAATCAAATCGTAAAAAGCGCCACTTTCTCCGCTTTGCCGCGCAGTTCCATGTGGCCGATCGGCTTGGGTGAATAGCCGCTATTTTCGGGGTGGATCTGGTCGATCAGTAGTTTGGACACCAGGATGTTCACGCCCAGGTCGTTGCATTTTGACTGAATGCGTGCCGTGGTGTTGAGCACATCCCCCGAATAGGCGATATCGCGTTTCACCACGCCTACTTCCCCGGCGATGACATAGCCGAAATGCAGCCCGGCTTTAAATTCGGGCTGCACCCTGTACCGGGCTTCAAAGTAGGCTTGCCGTTGGCGGAGGGCTTTTTGGATTTCAAAAAAACAGTTCAGGCAATTGGCATTTCGGGCGCCGGATTCTGGTTTCCAGCTGATAATAATTTCGTCGCCGACATACTGGTAAATTTCGCCTTTTGAATAAATAATGGCAGGTGTGGCAATCCGAAAAACATCATTGATGAAGTTAAAATAACGTTCATCGCCAAGTTTTTCGGTGATGGTGGTGGAGTCACGCAGGTCCAGGAACATAAAAATGCGCTCTTCCCGTTTGGGGTGAAAGTATTTTCCAAGGAGAAACGCGCGAAAAATTCCCGGTCCGTATTTTTCATTTACCAACAAAATAACCAGCGTTGTCAGCACTACGAGCAGCCAAAAGGAATAGCTGAAAAGCCGGCTTGGCCGAAGGTGGTCATCCAGCACAGCCTGCCATAATTTTACACCAGTCAGCGAAATGCCGGGTTCGTCGATGTGAAAAAATATGCACGTTGGGATGGATACCATCAGGTATACCACTGAAAAGGACAGGAACATGTTGATCAGCGTTTGGCCGTACGGTTTTGTCCGCAGCCAGTTTTCCCACAGAAAGATGATTGCGCTGCCCCCGATGAGGCCGGCCAGAACACCCACCAACAGGCTGGCTTTAAAATGTAAATAAGGATCAACGCCTGTAAGGTTACAGTTCGCTCCGGTGAGGGTAATGTACCCATTGAAAAATTGATAAACGGAAACGAGGGTCCAGGACAGCGTAATCCAAAACAGCTTTTGAATTTGTGTCCGGTGTTTATTGGAAAGAATACTGTGCATCGCGTTATGGCATTCAGTTGGAAACAAAACTAACAGAATTTGCCTGAAAGGCGCAGGAACCGAACTTGTCGGGGCAATCCCGTAATTTGGCGCACTATGCAACCGGACCAAACAACGGCCAGCCTGCTTCATCATATACGAGCACTGGTTGAGGCGGAGTACCCGCACTATTTCGAACTTTTTTGTGACTACAACCGGCACCCCGAGCTCGGCCTGGAGTGCCACCGGACAGCCAAGAAACAAGCTGCTGAGTTGCGCCGTGCCGGCTTCGAAGTGGCGGAAGGCGTCGGCCGCACCGGGGTGGCGGCAGTGTTGAAAAACGGCCCGGGGCCAACGATTCTCTACCGTGCCGACATGGATGCCCTGCCCATACCCGACCGGCGCCCGGCGCCCTGGCGCTGCACCGACGGGCAGGTCGGGCACCAGTGCGGGCACTCGATGCACAGCGCTATGCTGCCCTTTGTCGG
Source organism: Lewinellaceae bacterium (assembly GCA_016716135.1). GTDB lineage: Bacteria > Bacteroidota > Bacteroidia > Chitinophagales > Saprospiraceae > M3007. Next base: position 227,784 of record JADJWX010000013.1, read on the forward strand.
GTACTGCCTGCATGCCTTGCGCGAGCACTGGTCGGGCACGGCACTGCTGGTGGCGCAAGATGGCGAGGAGGGCTGGAACGGCGCCGATGTAATGATCCGGGAAGGGCGTTTGTACGAACGGTTCGGGCGCCCCGACGCTGCGTTGGCCTGGCATGTGTCGCCCACGTTGCCGGCCGGCACAGTGGGCATTGCCAAGGGCTGGGCGTTTGCGCTCACGCAGTTTGTCGACATTGAAGTGTACGGCGTTGGCGGGCACGGCGGGAATCCGCATACCAGCGTAGACCCGATTGTGCTGGCGGCGCATTTGATCACCCGGTTTCAGACGATCGTTTCGCGGGAAATTGCGCCCACCGAAGTAGCGGTGTTGAGTGTTGGCGCTATTCAGGGCGGGTCGAAGCACAGCATCATCCCGGAAAAAGTGGCGCTTAAGCTCACCCTGCGCAGCCGGACGGAGGCTGTTTACCGGCAAATGATGCGGGCTATCGAACGGATTTGCCGGGCCGAGGCGGCGGCCTCGGGTTTGCCGGAGGCGAAATTTCCCAACATCACCGAGCGGCCGTTTATCACCAAACCTTTGTTCAACGACGTGGCCCTGGCTAACCGCGTTGAAGCTGTTTTTGCCGGTGTTTTAGGAGCCGGACAGGTCCGCGCCGAACCGCCTTATACTTTCGGTGAAGATTTTTCAGGCTATGCGCTCGATGGCCGGGTGCCCATTTTGCTCTCCTGGCTTGGCAGCGTACACCCCGATGCATTCGATGGCGGCGGGCAGCCCGTCCGGTTCCTGCCGCCCCTGCACCACGAGGAGTTCAATCCGTTTCCCGACCTGACAATCCGCACCGGCGTGACCGCCATGACGGCTGCCATGCTTGAATTGCTGAACGGGCACGGTGTTCCTGTTAATCGGGTTTTGTCCGCTTGATCGGCAGGCTGAATTTTCGGTGGGCCGGGGAATAGAGGAGAATAAACTAAAATTGCGCCTATATTTGCCGCGCTGGCCCCTCAAATTTTGGCAAGATATGACAGGACAACTCACCCCTGCGCTGGTTCTAATTGTTCTTTTTCTCTACTTTGCTATGCTGGTTGGTGTAGCCCTGATCACCGGGCGCAATGTGAGCAACGAAGGCTTTTTTCTGGCCAATCGCAAGGTGCCCTGGTATGTGGTGGCCTATGCGATGATCGGGACCAGCATCAGTGGCGTAACTTTCATATCTGTGCCCGGCGCTGTAGGCCTGGAAAGCGGCCTCAACCGCGGATTTGGCTATATGCAGGTGGTATTGGGCTATTTACTGGGCTACCTGTTTATCGCAACCGTGCTCATGCCCATGTATTACCGGCTAAACCTGACATCGATCTACGGATACCTGGAGCGCCGGCTTGGCTACTGGTCCTATAAAACAGGGGCCGGTTTTTTCATCCTGTCGCGTACGTTCGGCTCGGCCACCCGCATGTTTTTGGCAGCAGTTGTGCTGCAAACCTTTGTATTCCAGCCTCTGGGCGTGCCGTTTGTGCTTACCGTGACGCTGATGATGGGCCTGATTTATGCCTACACCTTCAAGGGCGGCCTGAAAACCATCATCTGGACCGATACCATCATGACCACCTTTTTCATTGCCGCAGTGGTCTTCACGGTCATCACCGTAGGAAAGGCCATGCACCTGGAGGTCGGCGATTTGTGGGGCGTCGTCAGTGAAAGCCGGTACGGGCAGATTTTCTTTTTTGACAATTTCTTTTCAGACCCCAACCATTTTGTCAAACAATTTGTCAGCGGTGCGCTGATTGCCATTGTAATGACCGGCCTGGACCAGGATCTGATGCAGAAAAATCTGGCTTGCAAGAACATCCGGGAAGCGCAAAAAAACATGTTCGTTTTTTGCATTTACCTGGTCCTGATCAACCTGGCCTTTCTGATACTGGGCGCCCTGCTCTACATGTACGCCGGCTCGCTCGGCATTGAAATTCCGGTGCGTACCGACGAGCTGTACCCGAAAATTGCCTTTTACCACCTGGATACGCTCGCCGGGATTTTCTTCATTCTCGGCCTGATCGCCAGCACTTATGCCAGCTCCGACAGTGCGCTGACGGCACTGACCACCTCGTTTTGCATCGACTTTTTAAATTTTGAGAAAAAACAACAACACCCCGACCCCTACGCCCCCGACCAGGATAAAATAGCTTTTGCCGAGGCAACTTCCGCCCAACAAAAACGCGCCCGGACGCTGGTGCATCTCGGATTTGCCCTGGCGTTTATTGCGATCATTTTGTTCCTGAATATGTTCAGCGGCATGGCGGTGATCTCCCTGATCTTTAAAATTGCCGGATACACCTACGGCCCGCTTCTGGGGCTGTTTACCTTTGGCTTGTTCACCAAATTTCAGCTGCACCCCTGGGCCCTGCGCATCCCCCGGGGCGGTGAAAAACGGCCCATCGAAATTCCGGCAGTGCTCCTGCTGTGCATCCTGGCGCCCCTGCTCACCTGGATCATCGAGGTCAACTGCAAACAATGGTTCGATGTGGGTTTTCTGACCATCCTGCTGAACGGCCTGATCACCTTTGCCGGCCTGTGGATAATGTCGTACCGCGAAACGACGGAACCGGAAGCCTGATCTTTTCTCGACAGATTTTTGTTTGAAAAAATGTTTTAAGAACAAAGTTGTTTGTTTTTTTTGAAAACAATTTGTTTTTAAAAATAGTGGTGCTTAAATTTGTCAGCACTGTTGTTTTTTCATGCTGAAGTGATTTAAGCTTATGCCTCGCCTTTAATCCAAAAAATTACCCAAAGCAGAATCAAATCTGCGTTTCGCCGCAGGCGAATCTGCGGCATCAGCGTTCCAATCGTTCTACGGAGAGTACTCTCCGTTGGCTTTCCTGGCAAACAGGAATAGAACGCGGATTAGGCGGATTCGCCTGCGGCGAAACGCAGATTTTCACGGATTTGATTCCGGTTAGGGCAGGTAAGGCGATAAAAGTTTAACTTACCACGCTGGTAAAAGACAAGGGTGCACCAGGCTACACTACATGCAAACGTCTAAAGTTTTAACAATGAAATCCTGGACTACATGGTTTGAAATCCCGGCAACCGACCTCCACCGCGCGAAAAAGTTCTACGACACCATTTTTGAAATGGAGATTGAACTCGTGGATTTTGGCCCGCTTAAAATGGGCATTTTCCCGCACAAAGACGTGGGCGCCGCCATTTGTCAGAATGATGCGGGGGGCTATCAACCCAGCGAAACCCACGGCCCACTGGTTTATTTGAACGCCAACCCCGATCTTCAACAGGTGCTCAACCGCGTGGAAGCTGCCGGCGGGCGGATCATCCGGCCCAAATCACCAATTTCGGACGAGTTTGGTTTCATGGCCCTGATCGTCGACACGGAGGGGAACCGCCTTGGGCTGCATTCGGATAACTAAGTTTACATGGGTAAACCGTCAATTTTCAATTCAACCGATTATACTGCGATCTGCCGGCGAATTGATGCGCTCCGGCACGACTCCGGGCGCCTGTGGGGCACTATGACGCCAGACCAAATGCTGGCCCACTGCTGCATGCCGCTGGAGCAGGGCCTGGGAAAAATTGAACTGCCTCCGGAGGGGAATCTGCTGACGCGTTGGCTGATCAAACAGTTTGTGCTGCGCGCTGACCGTTTCCGGCCCAACCTGCCGACGGCCAAAGCCTTTGTGATCTGCGAAACCGCAGGTTTCGAAGCCGAAAAAGCGCGCCTGCTGGCGAATATTTCCGAAACACACCAACGCGGCCCGGCAGGTCCCTGGGCGCCGCACAACTTGTTCGGGGCGGTAAAGCCGGTGCAATGGGGCCGGCTGTGTTACGTCCATTTGGACCACCATTTGCGGCAATTTGGTGTGTAAACCGATATTTGCAATCTTTCGAATCCGGCAATCCGTTCCAATTTCAAGATATGTCCAAGTCCGGCGAGCAATTGTTTCAGTTTTTATCCAACCAGGCTCAATTGAGCCCGGATGAAGTGCAGGCGCTGTACGGCCACTGGCAGTTTCGGCGGCAAATGCGCCGCAACGAATTCCTGTATGCGCCGGGCAAAACGGAGCAACACCTCTGGTTTGTCGCCGAGGGCGTAGTGCGCATTTATTACCCTGCCGACGCGGAGGAACTTTGCGTGGGATTTGCCTACGAAAACAATGTGGTAAGCGCATTCCCGTCGTACCTCCGGCAGCGGCCTTCCGAGTTTTGTTTGCAGGCGTTGACACCGGCAGTGGCACTGGGCATTTCCCGCAGCGATTTTGAACAATGCCGCCGGGAAATGCCCGGTGTGGCCCGCTTCTGGGGCGATCTGCTTGGCTGGGCTACCGTCGGCCTCATCGAACGGGAAGTGGAAATAGCCACTACCACGCCCGAACAGCGCTACCGCAACCTGCTCGAACGCGCCCCCTACCTCTTCCAACTGGTGCCGCTCAAATACATCGCCTCCTACCTGCGCATTCAGCCGGAAACACTCAGCCGGGTGAGCCGGCGGGTAGCGAAGGGCTGAGGGGGCGCCGCGCTGGTTATTTCCGCTTACAAGAAATTGATTCGGATCAATTTTTAGCCGCCGGCCGGACCGGACTTTTGTGCTTGCATTTTTTCACAAACACGAACTTTTGTCATGCAAACACAACATTGGATTACCCGCATTTTTCTCCTGCTCATCGGACTAGCCACCTTGAACATCGCCGTGCAAGCGCTCATCGACCCGCAAACGGTGATGACCATGGTGGATGTGCAGTTGGGCAACGTGACTGCCCGCAATTCCATCCGCGCTTTTTACGGTGCGGTCAACCTGTTTTTTGCCCTGTTCTGGCTGTATGCTGCCTTCCGCGCGCAACGCACGGGCCTGCTGCTGGCGGCCCTGTACACCGGCGGTTTCGTGTTCGGGCGTCTGTTGAGTATGGCGCTGGACGGTATGCCGGGGGCTTTTGCGCTGCAATGGCTGGTGGTGGAGGGAGTTTGTGCGGTGGTGGCGGTTGGCTTGCTGGTTTGGGGAAAAACGGCGGCCGGGCAACAAACGGTTGTGGTTTCCAAACCTGCTTAGGTTCTTGCTTAGCTTTAAAACCGAATTTTCCCGCTGATTTTCGCAGAACCATGAGTCCTGCGAATCATGGTTTTAAACTTCTCGCAATCTACCATCAGTGCTTGTCCTGTCGCAGCGCAGCGGAGACATCTACAAAAGTTCAATTATTCGAACTGCCTTAAAAATACTTAGGGCACCAACATGTATTGGCAAATCCCGCGAATGCTATTCGTGTAGGTGTCTCCGCTGCGCTGCGACATGACAAGTAGGGAAATGACCTCGACATATATTTAGCCCGTGATTCGCATGAGTCCTGCGAAAATCAGCGGGAAAATACGCGAAACACGTACCCCGCTTGGCGCATGTCCTGGTGTTCAGAATTCAGGCCTGTTGTCTAACTTCGCCCCCGCAAAAAGTAAATCGAAACGCTGGAACCTCGTTCCCAAACACCAATACCCATGAAGCAACTGCTGCCCCTATTTTGTCTTTTTCTCTCCCAATTTTCACTTTCCGCCCAGGTCGATTACCTCAAATCTTACGGCCTCCCCAATCGCAATGAACACCTCATCGCCATCCACCCCGCCGCCGAGCCGGGGCAGTTTTGGGCCGCAGGCCTGACCGGTTCGCTCGGGCAGGACGATTTCCTCCTCCTCAAACTCGACTCTGCCGGGCAGGTGCTTTGGGCCGACACCCTCGGCTCGCTCAAGCACAACGAAAACATTTTCGCCTTCGACCGCGACCCCGTCACCGGGACCATGTGGATAGCCGGCAACCGCACCCTTTTTGGCGACCGCCTTCAGGAACCGGTACTCATCCGGCTGGACGGCAACGGTGCCGTCACTGCCCAAATTTTTGAAGCAAACAGCTACAATTCCGACTACGGCATGTATTCCGTAAAAGCCCTGTCCGACGGCGGCGCTCTGGCCTACCAGACCGACCCCGGCACCAAGACGCCCACGCTCCGGCGCTACGATGCGGCAGGTAAAAAAGTATGGGCAGAGCAATTTATCGATGCCAATGCCGGCCGGCCCTACCAGTCCTTTGCGGAGCTGCCCGACGGCCGTTTTTTTACCATCCGCCCGTATGGCAGTTTCTCCGGCAACAACTACCGGGCGGAAGTGAGCCTGCGCTCCGCATCCAACAGCCTCATCTGGAAAACCGACATCCAAAGCCCCACCGGCGCCGGGAAAACCCGCGCAGGCAGCATCCTGTACGACCCCACCGACAGCACCCTCATCGTGTTCCATTGGGAAAATCAGAACAAGCGGTTTTTGACAAAAATCGGGACAGACATGCAGCTGCGCTGGCAGGTAGAGACCCAGCCCTTGCAGTCCAGCCTGTATCAACTTCCCTGGCTTTTCACCGGCCCCGGCGGGGTTATCGGGATGCTGTACGACCAGGGCATCGAGTTGCGCAATCCCGAAACCGGGGCGCTCATCCAGGCCAGCGACCTCTCCGGCGGCAGTCCGGATTGGGGCAAAGCACTGCGGGGAGCGGCATTTTCGCCCTTCGGAAACATAGCAGTAGTGGGGAAAACGACGGCCACTGCCAGTTCGGACGGCTACTACGGCCTGCTCCAAGGCGCCGATTTTACCGTGCAGGAAGAAGCCGCCATTGGCACGGACGGCCTGCGGGATGACGATGTCAGTCCCATAATTGCGGCAACCGGCGGCCATATTTTCCTGATGAGCACTGCTGATTTTGGCCCGGCAAAGGGCTGGGAAATTGTACTCCGCAAAATCGAGCCGGCGAGCGGCGAAGAAGTTTGGGTCAAAAACTACGGTTCGCCAGGTACCGAAAGAAACCAGGATATCCTGGTGTTGGCCGACGGCAACCTGCTGCTCATGGCCGGACAGGACAAACCCGGAGACACCACACGTATGCTTTTTTTAAAAATAAATCCCGGCAACGGGGATGTCATCTGGGAAAGCCTCCAGCCAAACTGGGGCGCGCAATACACCATCCGGGGGGCGGCCACACCCGACGGCGGCGCTGTCGTCGTTTTTCAGGGCAGTATCCCGCACCCCGCTGTGCCGGGCGGAGTCGCGTCCTGGCAATTGCAGGGGCTGCGCCTTTCGCCGGCGGGGCAGGTAGTCTGGCGGAAATGGTTCGAACCGACCTGGTCGCCCGGCCTGGACCCGGGGAATTCGTACATCGAGCGGGTGGTGGCCTTGCAGGACGGTTCCATGCTCGCCATAGGCCTGGAGGACGAATATGCCGGCCTCGTGCTGCGCATCGATGCCGAAAACGGCGACATTACGCTTGCCCTTACCCTCGATCCCGTGACCAGCAGCAACGACCGCCGGTTTACCAGCGCCGCCGAAGCGCCGAACGGCGACCTGCTGTTGTTGAACCGGAACCACCTAATGGCCGATTCCTTGTGGCTATACCGGCTCTCGCCCGATGGGAATACCCTCCTGCGCAAAGGCTTCAAGTTTGGCAATTTTCACCGGGAATCGTCGCTCCACCGGGCGCCCGATGGCGGGCTGTTGCTCGTGCTTTCGTTTTCCAATGCCAACTGGCTCGTGCCCGGCGGCCTGCGGGTGCTGCGTATGACCGACGACTTCGACGTGCTTTCAGAAATCATCCTGTACGACGACGAATTGAGGCCCAACGATGCCACCATGCTGCCGGATGGCGCGCTGGCTCTGACGGGCTTCTTCCGCCCCACGAACAGCGATGATATGTTTTTGATGAAAACGCTGCCCGTGCCTGCGGTAGCCACCCATGAACCTTGGGAAAACAGCAGCCTTCAGGTTTTCCCCAACCCCGTGGCCACCGGGCAGGCGCTTCAGATTTTTCTTGAAAACGACTTCCGGGGTAAGGTGCAAATCGAGTTCCTCGACCTGGACGGGCGGGTGCTGCAATCTTTTTTTGAAGAAAAAACCGGGCAAGGGCTACAGGTCAGCAAGGGGCTGGGCGCCACGGTTGCCGGCAAGATGTTTTTCGTCCGGTTGTCGGGTGCGGGAAAGTCGGCAGCGAGGCTGGTGTTAAAGCTCTAGGGCGGCTTTTTTATCCATTCAAACAATGCATCATTAAAGCCCTGCAACGTGCATCAAAATCGGCTACCATGCCACTAATAGAAATCTTTTTGAGGTGTTTTTGCTTCTGAAATACAGCGTTCAAAAGCATGAATTAAACATAATTTGTTTTAGCAGGATTTTACCTCACCGGATCAAATACGTTTGATTATCCAACGTCCGAGGTGCCTTATCGCCTGGGCAACGTGCTTTTATCTCTTCGAAGATGTACATGTCGCCGGGCTCTGCGTCATCGATGAGGCTTTGGGTGCCTAGTTCATAACGCGCCCCGGCATTAATCACCTCGGCAATAACCTGATTGTTCCGGATTTGAAGAACCTTATAACCGGATATGGAGCAGTTACTACAAATATCAAAGCCTTCCACCGCAGCTGCCATACCTCTTTGCGCCTTAAATACACTGTGACCGATTGTTCCGGATATGTATTGAGCGCCCAGGCGTGGTACCGGATCCGGAATACGTCTGACCTGGTAATTGAACGTAACCGGTTGAAGTTTTCCTCCAGAAACGGTTATTGTGCCATTGCCTGGTGTGCTTCCACGAACCACATACAACAAACCATTTTGATGTTCCACACTCAGGTTATCGCTGGTTTCCAGGCGAACATCCGCTTCGGGCACACCGCGCACCAAAATGGAAACGGGGTTGTCGAGACCAATGTAAAATACATTCATTTTTTCCAGGCTTATAATACAGGCTGGCTCTTCAGGATGAAAAGCAAATGCAAGCGTGGCGGCTACGGCCCAGAGTGCTAGCAAGGAGGAAAGGATTGTACGCATGGGTGAGTTGAAGTTGGCTTGTGAAACCGGGAGGTTGGTACTTAAAACGTTAGGAGTAGTTGCTTTATTTATTTTTCTTGTCCGGGTTCTTAAAGCCATCTCAGGTATATTAAAACACAATTTGTTTTTTTTAAACAAAAAATGTTTTAAATTTGCTCCCAAGGCACAATCCCTTTTGTCAAACCGTCAAAACTGCATTACTTTGGGCGCAAATCACAAGACATCAAAAACGGCAAAGGCCGGCAAAACCCTGGCCGAAACAAATAACAAAAAACGAGCGACGAAGCGCGAACAAGCCATGCAGGAAATCCGCTATACCGAAGACGAAATTAAATCACTCGACTGGCGCGAGCACATCCGCCTGCGCCCGGGCATGTACATCGGCAAACTTGGCGACGGCAGCAGCCCCGAAGACGGCATCTACGTGTTGCTGAAGGAGGTGCTCGACAATTCCATCGACGAGTACGCCATGGGCTTCGGCAAACAAATCGACGTGACGATCGACGAACACGGCGTCACCGTGCGCGACTATGGCCGCGGCATTCCGCTGGGCAAGGTGGTCGACGTGGTGAGCAAGATCAACACCGGCGCCAAATATGATTCCAAGGCGTTTAAAAAATCGGTGGGTCTCAATGGCGTGGGCACCAAGGCGGTGAACGCCCTTTCGGAATATTTCAAGGTGACCGCCGTACGCGACGGGAAGGCCAAGTGGGCGGAATTCCAGTTTGGTAACTTGAAAAAAGAGAGTAAAAACGAATCGACCAAAGAGGAAAACGGTACGCTCATCCAGTTCAAGCCCGACAACGGCATGTTCCGCAATTTTCGTTGGGTAAACGATTACGTCGAGCAGCAACTCTGGAACTACGCCTACCTCAACGCCGGCCTGCGGATCAATTTTAACGGTAAAACATTTTACTCCAAAAACGGCCTGCATGACCTGCTGAGCAAAAAAACCAATACCGAACACATCCGTTACCCGATTATTCACCTCGTTGGGGAAGACGTAGAAATCGCTTTGACCCACGGCGAACATTACGGTGAGCAGTACTACTCTTTCGTCAACGGCCAAAACACCACCCAGGGCGGTACGCACCTGAATGCTTTCCGGGAGGCGCTGGTCAAAACCGTGCGCGACCACTTTAAGAAAAATTTCGACGCCAAGGATATCCGCGAGAGCGTGATCGCCGCAGTGAGCGTGCGGGTGGAAGAGCCGGTGTTCGAATCGCAAACCAAAACCCGCCTGGGTTCCGATAAAATTGCTCCCGACGGCCCCAACATCCGCACCTGGATGAGCGATTTTCTGACCAAATCGCTCGACAATTTTTTACACGAAAATACCGAAGTGGCCGGCCAGATGCTCAAACGCATCCAACAGTCGGAACGCGAGCGCAAGGAAATCGCCGGCGTGAAAAAACTGGCCAATCAACGCGCCAAGGCAGCCAATATTCACAACAAAAAACTGCGCGACTGCCGCTACCACTTCAACGAAAAAGGTCCGGAAGACGCCCGGGAAAACAGCACGATCTTTATCACGGAGGGTGACTCCGCCAGCGGCTCGCTGACCAAATCGCGCGATGTGAACACCCAGGCCGTGTTCAGCCTGCGCGGCAAACCGCTCAACTGTTACGGCCTCACCAAAAAAATTGTGTACCAGAACGAGGAGTTCAACCTCCTCCAGCACGCACTCAACATCGAGGATTCCCTCGACGACCTGCGCTACAACCGCGTGGTGATCGCCACCGATGCCGATGTCGACGGCATGCACATCCGGCTGCTGCTGCTGACGTTTTTCCTCCAGTTTTTCCCCGATCTGGTACGCAACCATCACCTGTACATTCTGGATACCCCACTGTTTCGCGTACGCGACAAACGGCAAACATTTTACTGCTACTCCGAGGCGGAAAAACAGGAAGCGATCCAGAAATTGCGCGGCAAGCCGGAAATCACCCGGTTTAAAGGGTTAGGTGAAATCTCGCCGAACGAATTCGCCGGTTTTATCAACGAAAACATGCGTCTGGAACCGGTGATCCTTCCGGAAGAAACCAACATCGACCATGTGCTCAGCTATTACATGGGCAAGAACACACCGGAACGCCAGGAATTTATCATCGACAATTTGCGGGTGGAAATGGATGTGGTAACCCCGGAACTTCGGCCCGGGAAAAACGAAGAAAATGAAGATGCCGCTGTTGAACTCGAAGAAGTTTAGTGCAGCTTGAAAAGTGGAGCACTACACCGGGCTTATTCCTGCCAGAAATGTTCCAGCAATTCAAACAAAGGCTGGTGCTCCGGTACAAAATGGTGGCTGCGCAACTTGGAGACGTCCATCCAGCGCAGCTCGGCAATATCGTCATTCGGGTTGGGCTCGCCGTCGACCAGGCGGCAGGCGTACAGGTGGGTGATGATGGAGTCGAGTGAGCCGCGGTACCGCCAATCGTCGATGCGGCAAGAACCCAGATACGAGAGTTGATCCACTTCGATTTCGCCGCATTCTTCAAACAACTCCCGCAAAGCAGCCATTTCATAACTTTCGTCGGAAGGATCGGTAAAACCACCGGGCAGGCGGAGTTTGGTTTCGTTTTCTTTCCGGGCCAGCAGCAACTCCTGGTAATCGGACCGGAACACAGCAATATCCACAGTTGGATACACCGTGGGGTAGCGGTTGAAGGAGGCGTAGAGCACACCCGCCCGGAAGTCGCGCGGGCTGATGGTTTCCTCCGGGAACTCTTCTTCCGGAAAGTCGTCTATGTCGGCGTCCAGTGCCTCCGCAGTAAAGCGCCCGGAATAACAATCGACAAATTCTTCCTGGCTTCCGTAAAGCGTTACCGGCATTTCCGGGCGCAGTTCCATGATCCGGCGGTCGAGTTCCTGGCTCCAGATGCGGTCGTCGGGAAGATCGGGCATTTCGTACACAGCGATTTTTTCACCGTATTTTTCATAAAAAAGTTGAACGCGAAATTGCCAGTCGAGCGGGTTCCGGTCGCTGGGCGCCGGGTTGGAACCGAGAAAAATCAGCACCTGCCGGTGTTTTTTTTGAATTGTTCCGATCAGTTGTTCGTGTACCTGGTTCAGTTCAAATACCTGAAATCGGCCGATAAAAATTCCGGTGCCGGATGGTGTCGCCATGAAGCAGTTCGTTTATCCGGCGAAAGGTAGTAAAAAGCAGTGCCTGACAGGCCACAAAAAAAACCGCCCTTGAAACGGCTGTTTCAAGAACGATTTCCAGGCAGGGGTCACTATGGTTGTTTGTGGAGGTCGTTTGTGATAATAAAAACTGCTCGTAATCAAAAAGTTCAGTGGATGGGTTTGTAGGGTGGTGGGTACTATTTCTGACGGATTTTTACGAACCCGCGTATGTACCGGGTTTGTAAAGACAAAACAACACGAGAATGCCAAATCTGTCAAGTCCGGACCAATAACTGTGTCATTTGGATAAATAACTGTGCAGGAATCCCGGCCTGGCTATTGGACGCCGGGGGCATTTGCACGGTTATGGACTCAATCCGCACAGTTATGAATTAACTGTATTTTGTTGGGGCAATGCCCGTACCTTTTACCAGAAAATTTAGCCTGATGCGCTTTGCCTGGACGATTTTTCTGAGCCTCTTTTTCAATATGCTGGTTGCACAAATGCCGGCATACCTGCATTACACGGTGCAGGACGGATTGCCCAGCAACCTGGTTTACTGTGGCCTGCAAGACCGGCGTGGCCTCCTTTGGTTTGGTACCGACAAGGGCCTGGCCTGTTTTGACGGCATCCGCTTCCGCACCTACAGTATGGCCGATGGCCTCCCGGACCCGGAAGTGTTGTTTATGCGCGAAGATTCTAAAGGGCGCCTGTGGTTATTTTGTTTCCGGAAAAAACCCTGTTACATGCTGAACGGCAAGATTGTCACCGAAAAAGACGACCCCGTTCTGGCCGACATGGAGTTTGAAACAGGGCAATCAGAGCTGTCCGAACTGCCGGAGTCCGGCGTATGGCTGACCGGAAGCAGCGAGCGGGCATATAACATAAGCCCCGATACCATCCGGGCAGTCGATTTTCCGGAGCAGGTTGTCGGCTTTCGGAAAATGGGCAACACGACCTTTATCCTGGGCCGCATGGGAATCATGTACTACACCCCGGACGGAAAAATTGAATCGGCCTACCGCACAAATTCCAAGGCATTTGGTCATCCCTCCTACACCGTTTCCGGAAACCGGCTATTATTTGTGTATCAAAGCCTGTCGATCCTGTTGGAGTGGACGGGCAGCCGGCTTCGTGTCGTCGATGAAGTGAAGCAACCTACCGGGCAGGCCTATACCGACAGCAAGGGCCGGTTCTGGATTTGCTCGCCCATGAGTGGCGCCGTGCTTTTTGACAACGCTTCAGGCGACCTGAGCAACCCGGTCGTGTATTTGCCCGATAAAAAGGTGATCCGGGTTTTTGAAGACGCCGAGAAAAACCTGTGGTTTTGTACCGTAAACGAAGGCCTCTATGTCCTCCCACAGAATACGGCAATAAACTACCGCGACGAGGCCGGCTTTCCGTCCAAAAATATCCGCAGCATTGCCCGGGCGGATAATGGCGATATCCTGATCGGCGATGACGCCGGCCATTTTCATATTTTGAGAAACAGCAAAAAACTGCGCTCGTTTTCTGTTGGCTCAGATGATGGCTATAATCTGATTCGGCAAATTATTCCGATGGGTGCAGGGGCTTTTTATGCCGCTACCGACGAGGGGCTCTATCTTGTTGATCAAAATTACACCCGTATACGCAGCTCCGATTTGCCGACCAGCCTGAAATCCATGTGCCAGGTGGGCGACTCTTTGTGGGTTGGCACGGCAACCGCACTCATGTTCCATAACCTGAAAACGGGGGTTTCCGGTGTGCATATCCACAAACGCTTTACTGCGGTGACAGCCGATGCCAAAAAATATATCTGGGCAGGGAGCATCGACGGCTTGTATTCGAGCCGGGACAGTTTTCAGATAAACTGGGGCGACCGTTTTCCCATCCTTAAAAAACGCATTGTTGCCCTGAAGCCCAATGGCGCCGGAAAACTCTGGGTGGTTACCCCGGAGCATGGCCTTTTATCGGTCGATATCCGTGGCGGCAGGGTGTTGGCCGTCGATGTGGTGAACAAACAACAACAACTGAAAACGCCGATCAACAATATTCAATCTATTTATGTGGAGGAAAACGGAACCGTTTGGATGGCAACCAACCGCGGTGTTTTTGGCCTGGACAAAAAGGGAACGCTGACGCACTTTTCAACTTTTGACGGCCTGGCCGACGACGACGTGAACGCCGTGCTCGTACACCACGATACGCTGTGGGCCTGTACCGTGTCGGGGTTGACCTGCATGCCATTGAAAGCAGGTTTAGAGTCCGGGCAATTTCAGACGCTTATCGTTAACCTCCGGTATCAACAGCAAAACAACCCCTTCGAAATCCACCTGCTGGATTCGATCATCCCCCAAAAAATGATCCGGCTGGAACCGGATGTTTCCAACCTCGCCCTCGACCTGACCGGGCTCGATTTCAAATGCCGGGGGAACCTGAGTTTTCAAATTGTGCAGACCAAACTCCTGCTGCCCGTTTGCTGGTGGACATTCGACAACCTGATCAGTTGGGTGGGCAGTGGATTTAAAGGGAAAAGCGACACTACCCGGGAGGCAGGCGGAACTTACAACCTGGGGGCTTTTTTGCCATCCGGCAAATACCGGTTCACGGTAACGGCCATGCGGGTATCGGGTGTTGCCAGCCAAATGCCGGATACCTGGACGGTGCTCAAACTACCCTATTGGTACCAGGTCGTTTGGTTGCAACTTCTGATCTGGGCATTGGTAGTTTATGGCCTTTGGCGCGTTTATCGCGGGCGAATGGCTTACCGGGAAATACAGGCAACAGCCTCCGGCTTGCAACTCCAGGCACTCCAGGCTCAAATGAACCCGCATTTTATTGGGAACGCCATCAATGCCATCCAACAATTTTTACACCCGCCCAACCCGGAAAAAACAAGCGAATACATCGCCATTTTTATGCGCCTGCTGCGCCGTACCATGGACTTTTCCGAACGGAGTTTTATTACCTTCGATGAAGAGCTGGACTATATTGAAGAATACCTCCAACTCACCCAACTTCGGTTTGAAGACCGTTTCCGGTACACGATAACCGGCGCCGAAAATATACCTCCCGACATGCCGATACCTTCCATGCTCATCCAACCGGTGCTCGAAAATGCAACCTTGCACGGCATTGCCCCGGCGGGTCCGGCCGTACTGCAAATTGCTTTTAAAATTGAACACGACTTTTTTGAGTGCACCCTGACCGATAACGGCCTGGGATTCAAAGAAACCCAACGGCTCAAGCGCCTGAACAATGTGGAACGCGATTCCAAAGGGCTGGCTATCTTGCAAAAAAAAATAAACACCCTCAACCGGCTGTACGATCTGGGCCTCGAAATGGAAATGCAGGATTTATCGGAAACAGATCACTCCCGCGATACGGGAACCCGTGTTTCGCTCCGTTTTTGTCTGAGTAAACTATGGAAAGTAAAGCAACAACTGCCGCAAACCACCTCCGCGGACTAACCCTGCGCGCACTACTTGTCGACGACGAAATGGGCGCAATCAATGCCCTGCGCAACATGCTGCAGGAATACTGCCCGCAAGTGGAAATCTGCGGAATTGCCTCCTCTGTGCAGGAAGCCGTATCGGCCGCAGCAGCAATTCAACCGGATGTGGTTTTTCTGGACATTCAAATGCCGCCATTGGGTAGCGGCTTCGATTTTTTGCAGCAATTCCCCGAACCCGGTTTCGGCGTTATTTTCACCACGGCTTACCCAAAATATGCCATCCAGGCAATTAACACCATTCAACCCTGGGCCTACCTGGTCAAACCCTATAGCGTCTCCGAACTGAAAAAAGCGGTTGCCGTAGCAGCGGATAAGGTTTATGAAAAAAACAAACGCGAGGGGCAGGCCAAAAGCCTGATCATTCAGGATAGCCGCAAAGGCACCGTAGTGATCCGGCTGGACCACATCGTTTTTTGCAGGGCAGCCGGGAGTTTCACGGAAATTCATGTGTTTCGCGCCGGAAAGGTGGAAAAAATCACCACTTCACGCAATCTCGGCGAGTACGACAACGAACTGGCAGATCCGCGGTTTTGCCGCACCCACCACAGCTACCTCGTCAACCTCAACTACGTCCAGCGCTTTGAGCGTACCGGCCGCAACGGCATCGTACACCTCAACCCGCCCGGCTACCTGGCCCGGGTTTCGGTAGCCAAGATGGACGAGTTTATCAGCGCCCTGGAACACTTTTCCCAACTTGCCGGTTGAACCGGACGACATTTTTTACCTGTACAAGGTCACATCCCCGGCATACACCTCCACCGCGCCGTCTACAAACCGGATCACAGCCTGCCAGATAAATACGGCCGGGTTCATGTCCTGCCCCCGGTAACGGCCGTCCCAGCCTTCGTTTTCGTCATTGGGTTGGAAATTTTCGTTCAGGAACAACTGGTTGCCCCAACGGTCAAATATGCGCAGGGTCTGAATTTCTGCCACCCCACGGCCAAACAGCAGAAAACGATCGTTTTCCCCATCGCCATTCGGCGAAAAGATCGTCGGCGCGTACAAGTTCCGGCGGCGGTCTACCTGTACCACCACATCGGCCTCGGCGGTGCAGCCGTTCTGGTCGGTAATCTGTAGCCGGTAAATCGTTGGCCGGAACGGCCGCGCCCAGGGGGTCGGGCAATCGGTACAGGAAAGTCCGTCGGCAGGCGTCCAAAGCCAACTGGCCACCTGGCTGTACGGCATGTTCAGTTCGGGTTCCAATTGCAGGGAGTCGCCCAGTTCAAGCACCGGACCAACACTCAACGTTACTTCCGGAACGAATGGCGGTAAAATCGCTACCTCAACCGCAGCAGCGCAGTTGTAGGCATCCTGCACAACCAGGGTGTACGCGCCGGGTGCCAGCCCGCTGAAATTTGGCGAAGGTTGAAACTGCAAACCGCCATCTCTGGAATAGCTGAACGGGGCAACGCCGCCTGAAACAGGGCCAATGGCAATGCTGCCTGTCGCCTGGTGGCAATCCGGCTGGATAAGCTCCGGCGTGAATACCGGCGGCGGTACCTCGGTGACCGTAACCATATCGGTGGCGGTGCAGCCATTGCCGGTATTCGTTACGGTGAGCAAGTAGGCGCCGGCGCTGTTTACCACCGGATTTGCGCTGTCGGCGCCGCTCAAAATATTCCCGCCACTCGTTGCCGCCCAGGTAAATGTTAGGGCGGTGGCTGTAGTGCTGCTGCCTTGCAGGGTTGTTTCCGTATGGTTACAATGCAATTCGTCACCCGGTCCGGCATCTGCGTTTGGCGCAGCCAAATCCTCCGAAACGGTAACCGTAGCCGTGCTGCTGCACCCGTTCTGTTGATTTTGTATGGTTAAAACATAAACGCCGGCAGCCTGAACCATTGGCGTCAAACTGTTTTGCCCGCTGCTGAACTGGCCGTTGGCCGTTGTCCAGTTGAAGGAATAACCGGGCCCGCTGCTCGAAGCGCCGGCATCCAAAACCACCGTGTCGCGCAGGCAGGTGCGTACCAGTGGCTGAGCAATCAACACAACCGGTAGTGTGGTATTTTCCAATACGGTTACCGACGCGCTGGCCGTACAACCGTTGGCTGCGTCTGTTACAAGGAGTGTGTAGGTAGCCGCCTGGAGTACAATTGGGCCGGGACTGTTTGCGCCGCTGCTGATTTGGCCGCCCGTCCAGTTATACGTCAGCGGCCCCTGGCCGGAAGAGGCCGCGCCGTTGAGCACAACCTGCGGGCTGGCGCAGGTGAGTGTGGGCGCCGGCCCGGCATCGGCCACCGGCGGCGTGATGTTTTGGTTGACCGGCACGGAGGCACTTGCCGTACAGCCGTTTTGCAGGTTTTGCACAGTTAGCACATAATTGCCCGGCGCGCCGACCATTGGCGTCAAACTGTTTTGTCCCGAGATTAATTGGCCGTCAACGGTTGTCCAAACACTCGAAAAACCGGTAGCCGGTTGGCTGACAGTACCGCTCAGGCTCGCCGTCGGGTTGGCGCAGGTGAGTGTTTGGGGTGTGGCGATCGAAAGCACAGGCGGCGCTTTATCGGCAACTACCGCTACCGTGGCCGTGGCGGTACAGCCGTTGGTTTGGTTGGTAACCCGGAGGGTGTATGTTCCTGGTTGACTGATGACGGGGGTTGGCGTTGTGCCGCCGGAAACAATTGCACCGCCTGTTGTTTGCCAAAAGTAGCTGAAGCTGGCGCCGGTTGGACTTCCGGAAAGCGCGATGGATTGCACGGTGCAGGTTAGCACATTCGGGGCGGCAATTTGCACGGCGGGTGGGGTAATGTTTTGCCCGACTGTGCTTGTTGCGGTTGCTGTGCAGCCGTTTGTCAGGTTGGTGATCGTGAGGGTGTATACGCCGGGCGCGTTTACCAGCGGACTCAGCGTATTTGCCCCGGAAACGATATTGCCCCCGGGCGCTGCCGTCCAGTTGTGCGTGAAATTGGCGCCGACGCTGCCATTCCCCTGGAGGTTCAGTTGGGTGACCGCACAGGTGAGCGAGCCCGGGTTGCCGGCGGTAGCCATCGGTGCGGTGGCGTCGTTGGCCACTACCACGGAGTCGGTAGCTGTGCAACCATTCACCGGATCGGTGACCAGCAAAATGTACGTGCCGGCTGCGTCGATGGTCGGATTGAGTGTTGTGCTGCCGGAAACGATATTGCCACCGTTGGCTGCCGTCCAGTTGAAGGTGGCGCCGCCGCCTGCCATGCCGTTGCCACTGAGTTTTAACGAATTGAGTGAGCAACTCAGGGTGGCGTCGGGCCCGGCGTTTGCTGTGGGGGTTGTTGTATTTTGAAGGACGGAAACAACACTGGTGTTGGTGCAGCCGTTGCCGGTATTGGTCACCAGCAGTTGATAGTCGCCCGGTTGGTCAACAAGGGGCGAAGCGGTATTTTCTCCGGAAACAATATTGCCGTTGGCACTGGTCCACAAAATGGAAATGCCGGGGCCGGATTCTGTAGTTCCCAGCAATACGGCATGCGGTTGAATGCAGGTCAGGGTGGAAGAGAGGCCGGCATCCGCCTGGGGAATGGCAATATCTTCCAAAACGCTTGTCAAAAACGTGCCGGTGCAGCCGTTGACCGTGTCGGTAACCAGGAGCGTGTACGTCCCCGGCGCGTCGACAACCGGCGTTGCGCTGTTTTGCCCTGAAACAAACTGACCGTCGGCGGTGCTCCAGGCATAACTGAAATTCGGGTTGCCGCCGAGGGCATTCATCGTGCTGCTTGTCTGAACGCAGGTCAGCATTTCAGGTGTGGGGATATTGACGTTGGGAGGAATCTGGTTGGCATCTACGAATACCGTGTCGGTCGAAACACAGCCGTTTTGGCTGTTTATTACGGTTAAAACATATACTCCGGGCAGGGTGGTGCTGACGGTTATGCTGTCGGGGTTGCCGCCAAATCCGCCGCCTGTCGTTTCCCAGGAATACTGGAATACCGGATCAGCCTGCCCATTGTTTGCCGACAGGCTGAAAACGGCGGCCGTACAAGTGAGCAGGCCGTCGGGGCCGGCATCGGCGGGCGGAAGCGCGGTGTCTTCCAGCACGGTAAGTTCCGTTGTCGCCGTACAGCCGTTGGAAAGGTTGGTGACGGTAAGCGCATAGGTGCCGGGGGCATCTACGGTGGGATTGGGGCTGTTTTGCCCGCCGGTGAAATTGCCGTCGGCCGTCGACCAGCTAAACCCGAAACCGGGACCGGCAGACGATCCTGCTGTGTTCAGTGTTTGCGTTGGGTTATTGCAGTCGATTGGGCCGGGCGCCGCAGCCAAGGCCACTGGCGTACCGGCTTCGAGGGCCACCGTCGTCGATATCGTCGCGGTGCAACCGGTCAGCAGGTTGGTTGCTGTGAGGGTATAGGTGCCCGGCGCATTGATCTCCGGGCTAAGGGTTGTGTTTCCGGAAACGATGTTGCCGCCGGTTCCGGCAGTCCACAGGTACTCAAAATCGGTTCCGGGGCCGTTGTTTTGTGCCAACAGGATCAGGCTCGGATTGGCGCAGGTGAGCGTGTCCGGCGCCTCGATGGTCAGGCCTGGGGCTGCGGTGTTTTCCTGCACCTCGATATCGTCGGTGGCGGTACAGCCGTTTGCCGGGTTGGTAAGCAGGAGCTGGTATGTTCCTGTGGTCGCCACGGTGGGTGTGGGGCTGTCTCCGCCGCCGGTGATCTGGCCGTTCGCTGTCGTCCAGGCATACATTAAGCCGGGGAGTGTGCTGGAGCCGTTGGTGTTCAGCACGACCAGGGTATCGGCGCAGGTGAGCGTGTCCGGCGCATTGGCTACCGCCACCAACGCGTCGGCATCGGCAACGACAAGCACCGCGCTGTCGGCCTGGCAACCGGTGCTGCTGTTCGTGACCAGCAGGGTGTAGGTGCCCGGGGCATTGACGCCGGGGTTGAGCGTGGTGTCGCCGGAAACGATATTTCCGCCGTTTCCGGCGGTCCACTGGTAGCTGAAGTTGGAGCCCGAGGAGGAGCCTGCTCCCGAAAGCGTGATCGCCGGACTTTGGCAGGTGATGGTATCGGGTGTCAGAATGGCCACAAGGGGGGGCATCGTGTCGATACCGACCAGGATGGTGTCGGAGCCCAGGCAAAAATTGGTGGTATCCAGGGCACTGAGTATGTACATTCCGGGCGAAAGGATGTTGATGGACAACTGACTGGAATCGCCGGCAAGGGCGCCCCCTGTCCCGGGAATCCATTCGGTGCTGACATTGGTTGTGTTCACGCTACCGGAGAGGAGCAGCGTGTCGGTAGCGCAGGTGAAAATACCCGGTGGCTGGATGGTTACCTCCGGCAAAATATTGTTGGCAATAATGACCAGCGTGTCGGCAGCAGTGCAGCCGTTACTGGTATTGGTTACGGTGAGCACATAAGTGCCCGGCGCATCGGCAGTGGCGCTCACGGTATTGGCGCCGGCGGTAATGTTGCCGCCGTTGAAGGCCGTCCAGGCGTATGCGATGTTGTTGCCGGTACTGGAACCTGCGCCGTCGAGCGTGGCGGTGGCGGTGGCACAGTTGAACACCGAAACATCGGCGGCAGCTGCTGCGGTTGGCGGATTCGTAGCGGCAATGACGGTTGCCGTGGCTTCGGCGGTACAGCCGGTCATGGTGTTGGTGACGAGCAGGGTGTAATCGCCGGGTTGATCGACGGTGGCTGTCGGGCCTGTGGTGCCGGACGTGAAATTGCCTCCCGGGCCGGCCGTCCATTGGTAACTGGAAAAGGCCGACTGGCTGGAGTGGCCGATCAGCAACGAGGTGGATGAGCCGCAGCCGATCGGGTTGGGCTGGTCGATCCAGGCAAACAAGG
Source organism: Lewinellaceae bacterium (assembly GCA_016716135.1). Lineage (GTDB taxonomy): Bacteria > Bacteroidota > Bacteroidia > Chitinophagales > Saprospiraceae > M3007. Next base: position 249,014 of record JADJWX010000013.1, read on the forward strand.
GATTTGGGCTTTCAATAACCGACACCGAGGCCGTTTTGGTGCATTCGGTCACGCCGTTGTTGTAGGTCACGGTGAGAGTGTACGTTCCGGCGGCGTTCACTACCGGGTTCAGCGTTGTTTCACCGGAAATAATATTGCCGTTGGCGGTTTCCCAAAGGTAGCTGATATCCTGGCCGGTACTGGAGCCGACGCCGCTCAGCGTAAGGGTTGCGCCTTCACAGGGAATCGTGCTGATGGCCGGGCTGGCGGTGGCTTGTATGTTTATGATATGTACGCGCACAGTGTCGGTAACCACGCAAATCGGCGAGAAAACGATGTCGTCCAGGGCAAAATCATTGCCGCCCAGCACAGTGTTTTGGTTTACAATGCAAATCGTTGCGGAGGAGTTGGCGCCGCTGTTCCAGGTGGTGTAAAAATTGGCCCAGGTACAGGTACTGGCAGGGGCGCCGAAAATCGGCCCGATCGTGCTGCCGTTTATGGAAAATTGGAGCAAGGCGGGTGATGAACTTACCAGGGTGGTCACCCAGGCCGAAAAAGCGTAATCGGTGTTGGGCATAACCGGCACGGTTTGACACCATACGTTCAGATTCGGGGCGCCGGCGCCGTTCACCGCCATCATGTTGCCGCTGCCGGAGGTGTGGTCGGTGCAAGGGGCAAAGTTGGTGTGTGCCGTTTGCGGATTGGGCAGCACATCGTATACGCCTTCCGGCCAAAGATCGCCCGGGCTGTACAGGTATTCACTCCAGAAATCGCTGTTCCCGCTTTCAAAGTCGCCGTTCTGGATCAGGTTGTTGCCCAGGTCGACGCCGCGCACTTTCAACACATAAGTTGCATTTTGCGTGGTGAGTACGGTCGGTGTCAGCGTTTGCGTGCCGGCCAGCCCGGTGGTTGGCGTCCACATAAAATCCAGGTAAGGCCCGTCGATGGAACCGTTTAAGTTGGCCGGACCCGGTGGGAAACACAGGTAGAGGTCTTCACCGGCGTCGATCGTCGGGCATTGGGCTTGGAGTGTTGAACCTGTAAAAAACAGTATTCCGAACAACATTGAAACGTACAAACAGCGCATAGGCGTGAAAATGTCTGAACAGGATAGTGGGTGGGCCGTGCAAAGATACGGTGTAGCGCCCGGTTCGCGGCCTGGAGGGCCGGTGCAATCCGGCAATCGCCCAACCAGTCCTGCGCGGGAATACCGATCTTTGCCCGATGCACAATATTTGGCAAAACATTTTGCAAACGGCGGTCGCAGGATCGGACCGCCGGCCGGTAGCGGAAGCCGACCGGCTGGCGCTGAGCCTCCCGCCCGCTGCGGATGCTGCGCAAACGGCCCTGCAGGCCCTTGCGGCAGTGAAGTTGCTCCACCAGGCTGCCCGGCCCCTGGCCGCTGGCCCGGTGGTGTTGCCGGAACCCTGCCCGCCCGATTCCCGCCCGCTGGTGCCGGCCGGGGTCATTTCGTTGCTGCCTGTTTTGCTCGCTGATGATGGTTTCCCGGAGGCGCTGCCCGAATTTTTTGAATACCTGGAACGCCGAGGCTGGCGCCTTCCGCCCGAAGGTGTGCCGCAGTTGCTGGACTGGGCGGCCCGCAAACGCCGGCTTCCCGAAGCTCTCCGGAACAGCCTGGGCGCACCCGGGCAGTGGTTGGCCGTGCAACACCCCGACTGGCAGGCGCTTTATCCGCAGGAAAAACCGGATTGGGAAACCGGCACCTTCCCCGAGCGCCTGCAACTACTCCGGCACCTCCGCCAAACGCAGCCCCGGACAGGCCTGGCCTGGCTGGAAAAAACCTGGGCGCAGGAACGGGCCGAACACCGGCTGCAATTCCTCCAAATATTGCGCACGGGCCTCGCATCGGCCGATGAAGCCCTGCTCGAACTTGCGCGTGCCGACCGGAGCAGGCAGGTGCGTTTTTGGGCCTGGCGCTTGTTATTACTGCTTCCGGACAGCCGCCTCCGGCAAACCCTGCAAAACTGGCTGGAAACACTGGCGGTTGCTGGCGCGAAACCCGGGCGTTTGCTCGCCGGTTTGGAAAAGCATCTGCCTGCTGAAGGCGATTTTTCAAAAATGCAACTACAGGCTCTGGCGGCCGAAAAAAACGCCGGTGTATTATCGGTTTTGCTGGAAATTCTGCCGTTGGAAGACCTCGCACAAAACACCGGGATGGCGCCGGAAGCATTGCTGGCTGCCATGCTGAACGAATCCAATTTGGATGAAAACCAGTGCACGGGTTTGCTTGAAAATATCGCCTGGCGCGCCGACCCAAACTGGCTGAGGGCCACGGCACATTTTTTTACCCAAAATCCGGCGCACCCGCTGTGGAGCACGGCGGCATTGGCTGCTGTTTTGAATGCCTTGCCGCTGACCCATTGGCTGACCTGTACGACTGCCCTGGCTGCGCAGCCGCGCCTGTTGGAAGCGGAACAGTCGGCCCTCGTTCGCGCGCTGCTGGTGTCCGAATTTCGCTGGCCGGATGCCCTGCTGCAGGCGTTGGCGTATTATCCCCTGCGGACCGATCAGCCACGGCACTGGAAGCCGCCTGCCCATTTCAAAGCCCTGCTTCAACGCGCGGGGTATCGCTGCGCCATTCCGGCGGGGCTGGCCTTGAAAATTGACGCACCCGATTGCCCGTTTGCCTGGTATGGCGAACTGGTGCAGTTTAAAAAAGTGCTGGAATTCCGGCAGCGGCTGACGCTGGCTTTTTCGGAAGAATATGGAAAATAGCACAACCTTGGGGTCGTGTTTTGCGTCTAAGAGAAAAATTAAAGTCGGCATCGGGTTGGTAGTGAGGGGGTGACTGCCAGTCTAATGTCGTCAATTTAAGAAATCAGAGGAGGTGGACACTTTTCAAATTTGACTTTTCAAATTGAACTTTTGACTTTTTAAGAGCAATATCAGTTCGAGAAGTTCCTTTTAAGTCAAATTTGAAAAGTCTAATTTGAAAAGTCAAAAGTGTACACCCACCCAAATACCTTAAGTTGACGACATTAGACTGCCAGTCACCCCCTCACTTGGCCCAAAGACCGCTCAAATAATGGTCACCCAAAATCATCCGATTTAAGCGTGATGTTCCGGGCGGCAGCCTACTTTTGCCGGAAACTAAAAACAAATTTATGGACATTAAAAACGCAAAATTGCAGGACGCAATCGACTCAAAAATTTTGAGTACGCGCAAAGTTTTTCTGTGGGGGCAGGTGGATGATCAATCGGCCCGGCATGTAGTTGACCGGCTGTTGTACCTTGAACTGACAGACCCCGGAAAGGAAATTCAACTGATCATCAATAGCCCGGGCGGGTACGTCACTTCGGGTTTTGCGATTTACGACACCATGGTGGGGATTTCCAGCCCGGTGTCTACCATTTGCACGGGTTTGGCGGCTTCGATGGGGGCTATTCTGCTCTCTGCCGGCGAAAAAGGGCGGCGGTTTGTACTGCCGCACGCCCGGGTGATGATCCACCAACCCAGTGGCGGCGCTGGCGGCTCGGCGGCGGATATTGCGATCCAGATCGAGGAGTTGTTGAAAACAAAACAAGTGGGCGCCGAAATACTGGCCCGGAATTGCGGGCAACCAATTGAAAAGATTTTGAAGGATTTTAATCGCGACCACTGGATGTCTGCCGGGGAATCCGTCGAATACGGCATCGTGGATGGGAAGCTGGAAAAATTGCTTTGATGGGCTGAGCCCTTTTCAAATTAGACTTTTGACTTCTTCAAGAGCAATTTCAGTTGAGGACGGTATAGCTTTAACGGCGAATCCTGTAGGCTCGTAGCGTATTTCCCGCAGAGTTCCGCCGAGTTAATTCGCGGAGTTCCGCAGAGTTCCCATCCCGGTGAAGGAAAACTCTGTGTACGCTGCGAATTAACTCAGCGGAACTCTGCGAGAAATACACGCAGGGCGGCGTACCCTGCTACATAAAGATTCAGCCATTGATATTCGACCCTTCTTGTTTGTTTCGCAGAGTAAATTATAAAAAGACAATGTAGTACTTGGTTGGCGACATTGGACTCGCAAACGCGCCGACACTGGACACATAAAACAAATGCTTATGCCCACTAAACGGATATCTTCCGGTTTTTTTCTTGCCTTGCTGCTGCTTGCTTTTTTGGGGTGCAAAAAAGACGAGGTGACACCCGGGTTTGATATGATCTACCAGCAGGAATTCTCGATCCCGCCCGGGGTAGGGCCGTTTGTGACCCACCATTTTTATTTAAAAAACCTGTTTACCCGCTACGAAGCGCTGCTGATGCAGGCCGGCAAAACCGATGCGGAAATCGTCGGCATTTTGCCGGTACAGGCAGCTATCGAAGGGGTGTTTGGCGACGCCAATTTCAATATCGTCGAGGAGGCGATCCTGCGTATTTACCAGGAAAACGACCCCAACGGCTACATCGAAGTGGCTTACCGGTTTCCCACGCCCATTGATCCCAGCAACCGGCTCGATTTGATTCCTTCCCTGGCCGATGCCAAGCGCATCATGTCGGAAGACCGATTCAGCATCGACCTCCTGCTGCGGCTGATTTACGATTTACGATTTACGATTTACGATTTACGATTTACGATTTACGATTTACGATTGGCAGGATTCGCTGTCGCCCGGGGGAACATGGAAATTGCCTAACTTTGTGCGGTATTAGATTTAACTGGCTTCCTGGCCCTAAAAATCGCAAATCGTAAATCGTAATTCGCAAATTTTCAGCATGGATACCTTAACCAAAACAGCGTCCGCCACCAACCTCAATGCCGCCGATTCTTTCCCGATCAACGGCACCGACCACATCGAATTTTACGTCGGCAACGCCAAACAAAGCGCCATGTACTACCAGGCTGCTTTCGGCTTTGAATGGGTCGCCTACATGGGCCCTGAAACGGGCGTGCGCGACCGCGTAAGCTATGTTTTGCAACAAAATAAAATCCGGCTCGTACTGACTTCCGCCCTAACGCCGGATCATGAAATTGCCCGGCACGTTGCGCTGCACGGCGACGGCGTTAAAGTACTGGCTTTGTGGGTGGACGATGCCGAAAAATCCTACTACACCGCCCTGGAACGCGGCGCCGAAAAGGCGTTTGCGCCGCAAACCCTGCGCGACGAACACGGCGAGGTGGTCATGGCCGCCATCAAAACCTACGGCGAAACCATCCACACCCTGGTGCAACGCAGCAACTATACCGGGCCGTTTTTGCCCGGCTATGAGGCCCGCAAATCGGTGTACCCGGTAAAGCCGGTCGGCCTTCAGTTTGTGGACCACTGCGTCGGAAACGTTGAATTGGGCGGCATGAACAAATGGGTGAAATTTTACCAGGACGTGATGGGCTTCAAACTGCTGATCACATTCGACGACAAGGATATCAGCACCGAGTACAGCGCCCTGATGTCGAAAGTGGTCAGCAACGGAAACGGCTATATCAAGTTTCCGATCAACGAACCGGCCAAAGGCCTGAAAAAGAGCCAGATCGAGGAATACCTCGACTTTTACCGCTCTGCCGGTGTGCAACACATCGCCGTGGCGACCAACGATATCATTGCCACCGTGAGCCAACTGCGCGCCAACGGCGTCGACTTCCTGCGCGTGCCGGATGTGTACTACGACGACGTGCTCGACCGCGTCGGGGAGATTGAAGAAAACCTGGAGGATCTTAAAAAACTCAACATTCTCATCGACCGCGATGACGACGGGTACCTGCTCCAACTTTTCACCAAACCGGTGCAGGACCGCCCCACGGTTTTTTACGAAATTATTCAGCGCCGCGGCGCCAAGTCGTTTGGCAAAGGCAACTTCAAAGCCCTGTTTGAGGCAATTGAGCGGGAACAGGAGTTGCGCGGCACGTTGTGATTACGGAATACGGAATACGGAATACGGATTACGGAGTGCGGATTGTTCACCTTTACGAAATGGTGAACCAATCCGCAATCCGCACTCCGTAATCCGCAATTATAACTCCGCTTCCGCCAGATATTGCAGGCAGGCCACATCTTCCGCATCCGAACTCGGCGGTAGCAAACCAGGCATCCAGCATTTCCTTCGCCACCTGTTCAGAGGTACTGCGCAGGCTCATGCACAGGATGTTGGCATCGTTCCACTTACGGGCGCCTTCGGCTGTTTGGGCATCCTGGCAGAGGGCGGCGCGAATGCCTTTGACTTTATTGGCCGCCAGGCTGATCCCGGTGCCGGTCCAGCAAAACAGGACAGCCTGATCGAATTCTTTTTTTGCCACTTTTTCCGCTACATCCAGGGCTACTTTTGACCACATGGCGGGGCTTTCGAGCAGGGCGCCGAAAACCTCCACGGTGTGGCCGCTTTGGCGGAGTTCCCGGACCACAAAGTCGGTCAGGTAGGTTTTCATATCACTTCCAACGGCTATTTTCATAGGAGTCAAAATTTTAAAAACGCTCTAAGTGAATTGGTAGTGCGGACTTTAATGCCTTCAATGTATCAGGTGTCAAATCTTTAACGGCGAATCCCAGAGGCTCGTAGCGTATTTTCCGCAGTGTTGCACAGCGTTAATTCGCGGAGTTGCGCAGAGTTTCCATCCCGAGGAAGAAAAACTCTGCGTTCTCTACCGTAAAAACTCAGCGAAACTCTACCGGGAAATGCTCTACGAGCCTAGCTATTTATCAACACCTGGTTTTTAAATTGATAACATCAGACTGGCAGTCAGGTCCTCACTTGTGCTTGAGTTTGTAACAAAAGCCGGTTTTAGGGTTGGTAAAAAAACAAATGAAATGCCGTTTGTTTCGAAAAAAACAGTTCACACTGCCGGCAAAACTGTACTCCGCACGAAAAAACCGGTTTTCCGGCGCCCATAGTCATTTGTTTGTCTAATCTGCCTGCCTGCGGCAACGAAAGCGGTAATTTTGGCGTTTCCTATTGCTTTTATTGCAAAAGCAGTTTTGGTTTTCACAAAATTAAATGTTCGAACGATTATGGATTTTAAACAACGTGTGGCGGCTCTGCTCCTTTGCCTGCCCGCTCTATTTTTATCTGCCCAGTCTAAGGCGCCGGAAAACTGGTTTACAAAAGATCAATCAAAAGACGGTGTTCAGGGTACCAGCTCCGATCAGACACTGGCAGCACTGAAAGCAAAAGGCAAAAAAGGCCAGACAATCGTCGTGGCTGTGCTGGATTCGGGTATCGATTACAAGCACGAAGATCTCAAGGATATCATGTGGGTGAACCCGGGCGAAATTCCCGACAACGGCATCGACGACGATAAAAACGGCTACGTGGATGATATTCACGGCTGGAACTTTCTCGGTGGCCCGAATGGCGAAAGTGTTGCCCATGAAACCCTGGAAATGACCCGCGAGTACGCCCGTTTGAGTAAAAAATTCAACGGCACCAACGGCAAAAACCTGTACGGCGACGCCAAAAAAGAATACGACTACTACCTGGAAGTCAAAGAAGCCTATGAAGAAGCCCGCGCCCGGGCCGAAGGCATGAAAGAACAGATTGCAAGCCAATTTGTCAAATTTGAGAATGCTTTTGCCCTGATCACAAAATCCAGCGGCAAGGCTAACTTCACGCTCGACGATCTGGCCAAAATGGACGCCGGCAGCAATGAAGAGCTGAAAGACGCCATCACACTCAGCCAACGGGTAATGGCTCAGGGCCTCACACCGGAAAATCTGGCTGAACAAAAAAAGGAGGCTTCTGCCTATGCTGACGGCCAACTGCAGTACAACCTCAACCCGGATTACAACCCCCGCACCATCGTGGGTGACGATCCCAACGATCTGAGCAACCGGTTTTACGGCAGCAACGAATACCGTGGCCCCGATGCCGGACACGGCACGCACGTCGCCGGTATCATTGCCGCTATCCGCAACAACGACATCGGTATCGACGGTATCGCCGACAATGTGCGCATCATGACCGTGCGCTGCGTACCCGATGGCGACGAGCGCGACAAAGACGTGGCTAATGCCATTCGCTATGCTGTGGACAACGGCGCCAGCATCATCAATATGTCGTTTGGTAAAGGCTACAGCCCCGACAAGGCATACGTCGATGAAGCGGTTAAATATGCCGCCGAGCACGACGTGCTCCTGGTGCATGCTGCCGGCAATGACGCGGAAAACAATGATAAAACAGCAATTTCCCGAACGACGAGTACATCACGCCTGTGAAAAAAGGCTGGTTTAAAAAAGAGAAATCTGCACCCAACTGGCTCGAAGTCGGCGCACTTTCATGGCGCACGGGTGACAAGCGGATTGCCGGTTTTTCAAACTATGGCAAGAAAAACGTTGACGTATTCGCACCCGGGCACCAGTTGAACTCTACCGTTCCCGACAACGAATACGCTGTTTTCAGCGGCACTTCCATGGCTTCTCCGGCAGCCGCCGGTGTGGCGGCAATCATCCGTTCGTACTATCCCGAGCTGTCGGCCAAGCAGGTTCGTTCCGTTGTGATGGAATCCGTCGCCAAGCAGGAAGGTGAAGTGACCAAGCCCGGTTCGACCGACAAGGTGAAGTTCAGCGACATCTGCGTTAGCGGCGGCATTGTGAGCGCAAGCAATGCCGTAGCGCTGGCTGAAAAAACC
>JADJWX010000014.1 GCA_016716135.1 Lewinellaceae bacterium
TGAATTTAAATTATTCATCCAAAAATACCACTTAAAACCCATTTCACAAGTTTTGGGACTCTATTTTTTCTTCCTCTGCTTTTAAAAGAGATGAGTCCGGTTGTGAAATGGCACCTACTATTACGGTTGATTTTGCTCAATCCCTTTTCAGTGTATTTTTAACTTAAATTTCAGGTTCGATGAATACGAAACCGACCGTATCCGATTTACTCGATAGCGTCTCCCGCTTAGGCGCCGAAGACTTTGAAAACTTTTTCAAAAAATTAGCCATCCTGTACGTTCAACGCATTGGGATGTCCGATATACCCCAAGAGGAGGCAGAATTGTTGATACAAATCAACAAAGTTTACCCGGCTGCCAAATTGGAACGCCTTCAATTTCTGGACTGGAAGTTGGAAACCACCAATGGCTTGAGCGAAAAAGAGGCGGCTGAATCGCTTCGGTTGGCCACCGCTTATGAAAGTTATACGGTTCGAAGACTTCAATCGCTTGTAAAATTAGCGGACTTGCGTAATGTATCTTTGGATGAATTAATGGTGCAATTGGAGTTAAAGCCGCTTACCCATGCTTTAAAGCAGTTTTGTCGTCCACCCATGCTTCCGGACAAGTACCCTGTTACCATGTTGTCTAGCAGGACAACTTTTAAGGACACCAGCAACTCACATTTTCATCTTATCGATAAACCACCGCTTTCCCTCCAAAAACTACATCTCTAAGTAAACACTCCTGGCAATCCCCATCCCAATAATATCCGGGCCGAACAAGCGAAATCTGGATACTTGGGCCTGAGGTTCTATAGCTATAAACTTGGTTAAAGCCAGTTTTGCTGTTAAAAATAATTTGTTCCTTTCGGAGTTGGCTCGTTTCGATGATTAATTCTGCTTTCCTGCGTTCCAAGTCTCGGTACCGGGGTTCCCACCAAGCATATTGTGGCCAAAATTTAGATTTGAAGTACTGCCAATTATTCTCAAAAACGGGGTTTGGAAACTGTGAATCCTCTTTAGTCCTTTAGTATTTTTCTCTGTAATGCATCCAACCATTCCTGATCCGGTAAAAAATCGGGACACAAAAAGTGTAGCGCATTTAAAGTCAACAACTCAAAGTAGTGCCGGTCTTTATCAATCCAAGGGCAATTCAATATCCAGTACAAGGTTTTTACAAAAGTCTCATTTCGCCTCTTATTCAATTGCAGCGTAAGCAATTCATATTCATACGAACGGTAACCAGGAGTACTGCAAAGTAAAAAGCGTCCAAGGCATTCAATTAGAAAACCTTTAAGGTTATCCATTACTGCCCAGTTTCCAGTAAGCGGCAAATATGCTTTTTCTATTGTTTCCGAAGTTTCATCATCGGGATTGATTCGGTGGAATATTTTGCTCCACAATACAAGTCAAATAGCTAAATGAATTCGCAGGTTGGACAACTGCTTTATATTCTTTTGAGTAGGGAAGTCCATGAGGTTATTGTTCGCAAAAAAATCACATAAATGGTTTTCATACGAGCCCGTCAATTTTAATAAATAACGATGTATAGCATGGTCGATGACAGCACCTGCTTCTGGTGGCCTGTGATCGACACCAACGGCTTTTTCCCCTCCTGCGTCAGTATCTGGATCAGGAGGTGTCAGTTCCAGACTATCGGAATCGGTTGAAATATCCGGTGTAATTAACCCACGCCCTAAAGCGGCTAAAAATTCTGCTATCTGGACATTGCCATGATTAAGATGTCCTGCAGATTTTGCTTCCCAATCTTGATCTATCCGATTGAAATCCTCTGCCGATAAGGTATCGTATTTCACTTGGGATTCAGACTCATCTGTCGTATTTCGGAGGCCTGCGGAAGAGGATTTGGAGTAGGGACGGGATTCGTCCTCCTCATCGGCCCAGGAATAATCCAAAATCTGCAGGAGCATGGGAATAGCATCCTCGCCAATTTGATATGCTTGCTCCATAGCATCACTAAACTTCGCGATGGTCGGATCTGGATTACATCTGTTCTGGTACTCTACATGATGGATTAGCGCTTTGTTGGAAATTGGGAAACTGTTGTACCTCAAACAACTGTACCACAGTGAGCTTTGCTCCAACTCAGGTAAAGTAATTTTGGATGTTCTGGCCAATGGGGAGTGCAAGAATTGCGATAGTTTCATCCCAATGATCCTGTACCTGGATTGAAATGGACTCTGGCGGCAGTTTTTTCTCTGGCAGTTTTAGGTACAGCATCAATTCATTTGCCATTAACTCCACATGCAAGATGCGAAGTTGATTCCCTCTATGGCTAATACCAGAACTTGTAGAAATCTCAACACGTTTGAATGTTGCAGGATCAAAGGCTGCTTCTGGCTTTATAGTTATCCCTAAATCGTTTAAATAGAGTTTGCCTGTCTTACGCCGCAACAATATACAGGCCTCCTCATTCATGTATACAGCGCCGTCAATACCTAGGCCTGGGGCGGTAGCATTGGCGCTTCCCAGCAAAAGGTATTGAGAACCGTCATTCAGTAAAAAATGAAACGCCTTGGCATGCAAACGATTTGTACTACTGTTAAAATCAGTGATGCATTCTGACCAGGAATAAAAATTAATCGCGCCACCTGTGGGCAACAATTGATCAGGGAGTAGCCCAGAATGTATATCCGCTAAACAGTTTATCCGTTGTGGTTGAAAGTAGTTTTGCAGTGCTAACAATGCGCGCCCATCCTGATCGTAATAAGGTGAAATAACGGTAATTTCCGCTACAGCACCGGGTGGAATAATTTCAAACACCCGATGGGAAACAGTCTTTTGTCCATTGGAAAGGAACAATGCTTCGTCACCGTTTGGCAATAGACAAAATGAATTATCGGCTGGGTTGGGAAGTTGATTTAACCAAGGAGCATATTTTGAGAACCAGTTCAATTGAGTGCGGTTAAATCCTTGAACTTGATTGAAGTTTTTTTGCAAATAAGCCCAGGCCTGGCCAAATATTAGGGCATGCGGTATTTCCAGGTCATTTAAATGGAAAGCCCCCCAGATTTCATCATTACAACTCAAACCTGATGCCGTAAGGTTGCCAGAGCCCGTGAGCAACAATCCCTGTTGCTTCCCCACCATCAACATCATTTTCGGATGAAAAATATTTTTGGAATAGATTGAACTCAGGGCATAAGTGCGCGAGCTAGCAAACTCCCGGCCTGTTTTATTATCCAGAACCCGCTCCAGAAAGTTACCATCGGCAAAAACGACTATGTTTTTAATATTCGATCGGCGCAGTGCAGGTAAAATACGCTCTTCAAAAAATAAGAAATCGAACGTGTAGCAGGTAATCAAAGCGGAATGATACCGGTTTGTGTGACTACCGATCAAATCGATGACGTTGTGCCGGAGTAATGCCATGGCTCAAAGGGATTTCACTTGTTGCAGGATTGGGATTCCAATTTCTGTTGGATGAAATTGATCATCCAATACGCCTAGGTCATATAAAAAACTGAGTAAGCGATTAATTCTTGGGCCGGTAAAGCTGGGATCAAAAGTCCCTAGCAGGCGAATTTTTTGTTCTTCAATGATGAATTTCTGAGAAGACTGTCCGGCAGTCATCTTCCTGAATGCTACCAGCTGATGACGTTGCAAAATATCTTTCCAGAAAAACTTGTGCAGGAAAACTTCTACTGGTTGTGACAAATAACCGGGAAGCCGTTGAGCCCAGGATACCGCATCACCGTCGCGTTGAATCTTTTTATGAGCAGCATACAGTTTTAACCTTTCTAAATGCTTCTGGTTCGCCCAACAGGCTTTAATGGCCAGTAAAAAACCAAAAATCGCTTGTCCCATCTCACTGCTTTTCCCAATATACTCTACAAGGTCCTCCTCTGCCAAATCTTCCATATTCTCGATCAGGTCTCCCAGAGTCATATTATTGCTCCCTGCTTTGAAATGTTCAGAAAGGCTGAGATTCTTTTCATTTGCCACTATTCCTAAAAAATCGTCTATTGGCCACCAACCAGGTCCAGCCAATGCATCCAAATGCTGTAAGGCCCCGTTTAATGCTCCCAAACAACCGTATTGCCAATATTCATTCAATTGATAGTAATACCAACCAGAGAGGCATTCATCACCCTGTCCATCCGACATACCCCGTTGTTGATAAGCATAAATAGTAAATGCAGCCGGGGTTATGACGTCAGTTTCGGAAGCAGCAAACTGAAGCAGATGCTTGATAGTTTGCCGACGCAGCGTACTGGGTTCTTCAGATATTTGAGCAGGATAATCCTGCTGAATCAGTAACTGAATCAGCAATTTTTGTTCAGTACTATTTTCAGGTATTAGATCCATTCGGAAATAGGGCATTAAAACCTCAATATCTCCCAATACCAGCTGGCCATCTTTGATGATTCGTAGAAAGTGTTGCCTGGCTTGTTCCGGTACACTGGCCGCAAAAGCATTAGCCAAATCCTCACCGCGCACCTGTTCCGCTCCTTTACTGTTGGTGCGCACATAAACGCCAGCGCCTTCCGAGCGCTGTAGCACGATACCTATGTCTCGTAACGCTCCAAGGTAATACTGGCCAAATGCTCCAGTAGGGTATTTCCAGTAAGTACCTATAGTACCCCCTGTTGCATTATAAATATTCTGCTCCAAGTCAAAAGGGCCCTCAGGATGATCATGTACCATGTGCCCAGCATGCAACACACCCGGGATAGCGTTGATAGTATCCTCTGCATAACAAGCTAATAAGGCTACGATCAACTCTGCCCGCCGGATAAATCGTTTTTGTTCTTCGGGGTCGGTACTACCTGATATTTGGGCATAGGCATCGAGTAGCCAGCAATAAAAACTGTAATACCGAATTCGGCCAGTCACGTTGTTCAGGCCAGGCAATAGAGTAGAGAATGTGGCTTCCGATGTATTTTGTAAACCTAGCGGATCAAGACCGCGTATGAAGGAAAGGCGGTCGCCAAGGAAAGGAGCAAGGACATTGTTCTTTTGAAGGACCATCAAATGGAGTTTATGGTGATTAAGTTTACGCTAATAAATGCAACGGCATCCTACACCTCCGCATCAAAATAATCCGAATCCAACCGCTTAATCTCACATAAACATCAACAGTGGATACGCCGATGCCGTAATCGATCATAAAAGCCGGCTAGTTGTTCACCATCGATCAGGATGACCTTTTACTAATATTTTTTACATACTCTCTGGCGGTGCTGGCAAAGGACGAAGTCGTGATAAACACACCTTTGACCGCACGTTTTTCCTCCAGGGCGCCAACAAAAGATTGGATATCCGGACGGCCAACCTTGTTGTCTGCCGCATACAATTTAGCCTGTAGGTAAATTACATCAAGACCTAGTTTGTCTTCATTGATCACGCCATCTATGCCGCCATCATTGGTGGGTTGAGTTACTTGGCCGGCATCCTTCACTGAGCCGCCATAGCCCATTTTAACCAGCAGTTCAACTACGAGTCTTTCAAAGAACCGCCAATGACTAAGTCGGATTTTTTCGAGTAAGTCTCGCTGAAGCGCCTTTCGCAAGCGCAGATAGGCATCGTCAAGGATTTCCTTGGGCGATTTATCAATAGTATCCGGCTCTTCATCAGTCGTTGCTTTTGTATCGGTGTCGTTGTTAGATGGCCGAATAAACTCCAGATACTCGGGGTACTGTTTCAGAAAAGCCATATTGATTCGCTCTGGCTTTTGCTGCAATACTGCCTTCCCTCTATCACTGATGCGAAACACCGCACGCTGTGGGGATTCCAGCAAGCCTGCTTTCAGCATGTGCTGCTTAGCCCAGCCTACTCGATTGCCAAAACGGCTCTGCTTACCGCTCGATAGCATTTCATCGCGCTCCTCCTCGGCCAACTTAAAAAACTGAGCCAGGTGGTCTTCTGTTTCTGGCAGGGAGTGATCTTGTCCATCGGCTGTATGTTCCAACAGAGGCAACATTACGGTTTTGAAATCGGGTATTGGCATGGCGAGGTGTTGAGTTTATTTCAGCAATTAGAATCCGTGAACATCCTTAGCTTTCTGCCAGTTCTTTTTCATAATTGGTCGATCGACGCAGGTCTCGCCATTAGAAGGCTCCCCTGAATAATGGCAATATTTTTCTGGGTATTCAACATCACCAAATTGTCGCCAGATTTTATACGCTTCGCTACAAAGGGGCCTCTCAATATTAAATGGGATCGATTTTCGAGTTCGTATGCAATAACCCATTGACTTCTTAACTGATTCATTTAGATTAACCTTGGTATTAGTTGTAAGTAGTTTTTTTTGCACCCTGCTCGGCATCATCTGCCAAATCAATAATTGCAGCAATGATTCTATTACGTTCTACGCTGTCAATACTCAAGCCCTTATTAAATTTGTTTTCTTCGTTATTAAATTGAGAAGAAAGTAGTAATAATGTTTTATAGAGGTTTTTATTCCTTGTTTTTTGAATAAATTCACCTAAATCTTGCAACGCGAGTTTGACGTCACTTTCCCTAATACTATCTTTTATTTTATTGATGATTGTTTCAATTTCTTCAAAATGCATATTTCTATAATTGTTGAGGTTTTCGTTTGTAAGAAAATCAATTTTAGGCGCCTTTGAAAAAGCACTTAGGTTAGCAAGGAATTCATTATTGTAGAACTCTTTTGTTGCGTCCTGAATGATTGAAAAGAACTTATCGTCGTTTAAAATATGATATTTCTTTCTGTAAAGAGTTTCTTCCTCTTTTTTAATTAATGTTTTGCCAACTTTCACTTCCACTATTTCATAGAATTGAATCATTTTCCCACATATAAGCACTACTCCATTTTTTTGAAAAGAATCAAAAAAAGATTCAACTTCGCTTCTTTTCAAAAAAAAATCTCTTAAATTTTCCCTCCTTTTCCCTTCCCTTTGAATTGAAATCTGTATGTGATAATGCAGATAGGAATTTTTATCTCTTTTATTAATCTCCTCCTCTAAAAGCCTCCAACATTCAAACATTCAATTACTTTGTCCAGGAAATTCAACTGAGCACTTACTAAGTTTTTTAAACCTTGTATATCTAAAATGGCTCCTAAAAATTGAAAGAAATTTAAATTATTCCTATTAATTGAGTCATTAAAGCCTCTTCCTGTAGTCGCTGCAATCCTTTCTGGCATGTTTTTCGAAAATTCGATATATAAATAATCAGATTTGAACGTAGACCTGAAATACTCTGATATTTCATTTTCTATTCCATCAGATCGCTCATTCCACTTTTCTTTTAGAATCTTTATTGGTTTGCTGAGATTCTCATGTAATGCCTCCCTAAATCTTTTGAGTTTTTCTATGACGAGATACTTCGTACCTTTAAAGTCAGAAATTTTATCAAAAAGGTTTTTATACTCTTCAATTAGAGGTTCATCTGCACCAGAAATGTCATATTGGCTTCTACGTTCTTTCATATTGCACCTCCTTCCACAATTTTCACCTCCTCCGCCGTCAAGCCATATAAACCATACACCAACTGATCAATCTCCGCTTCTAGGGCGGTGGTGTCGGCTTGGGGGTCGGATTGTTTGATAGCTAGGATGTGGGTGACGAGAGAGATAACTTCTTCCTTGTTTTTTTCCTTGGCTTCTACAATCGGGGTTGTTTCAACATATGTTTTTGACATTGAAAAATACCCCCCTCTCATTTTTGAAACAATTGAACCGAGGAAAACCCCAATCAATTTACTATTCAAGATGCCAAATAAAAAATGATCCTCAACTGGGATAAAAAATGAGGTTTTATTTAAATAAACTCCTCTGTCAACATAACAAAATTGGTTTTCAAAAGACGTTTCAGGCCAGACAATTTTCACTTCTTCAAACTCTGGGAAATAGGTAGCAGCACATCGCTGCAAAGCATACCATTCATATCGGATTCCAGTTTCCGCTTTGTTTCTGCTTTCTAGTTGATCTCTGAATTGTGATAAATGTTGATAAACTTTAGGGTATCTTTTTTGAAATTCAATCTCGGCGATTTCAGATGCTCCTGCAATGTTTGAATCTTGGTGTAAAGGGAAATGCCATGGGATAAATAGCAAAAACTGGTTTTCATTATTTGGCGTCTGATATCGCTTAATATCCCGCCCAGCCAAAAACGGCTTTATCACCTCCGCACTTTTCGGGTCTTCCGCGATCAAACGATCCCGGGTAGCAGCGTCGATGACAAATGCTTCGTTCAGCCCTGTTTTAATGCCGTAGTATATTTTCCCCTGCACATACTCGCCCAGCGGCGTACCGGCCGCGCGCAGTTTGTCGAGCAGGCGCTGCACGGCCTGGTTACTCAGCGTCCAGCCGGAATCATTCAGGTCGTCGAGGCCTACGGTGAAGGCATTGGCGCGGATGTAATCGCTTAGGGAGTTTTCGTATTCCAGTGTGTCAATACTCACCGCCGGAAAACTGGCTTGCGCTTCCGCCCGGCACAGCTCCAGCAGGCAGGGGTAGGTGTGGCCTCCTCGAACACAGGCAAATCTCCAAAATCGCTGATACCTTCGATGCGGTGGCGCTTAAAGAATTGGCGCAACGCGGCGCCATACCCGGCGCGCATCCACTTGTTGGGCAGGATGTAATTGAACTGACCGCCGGGCCGCAGGATATTTATGCCCCGCTCCACGAAGTACACGTACAGGTCGGCAGTGCCGGCGTAGGTTTCAAAGGTTTTCTGAAATATATCTTTGTAGGGCTTCAATTCTTCCTGGCGGATATACGGCGGGTTGCCCAGTACCGCATCAAAGCCCAAATAATTCCCCTCGTCATCCAGCACTTCCGGAAACTCAAACCGCCACTCAAACGAATTGCGGTAGGTTTTGCCTTGTTTGAGTTCCTCGATCTGGGCTTCAGGGTTTCGACCTGCCAGTTGAGTTGTCCAGGTCACCGGAAATGTCCTCACTTTTCAGTTTTTCAAAGAGATCCCCCACCTCGGCTTTGTTTGCGAGCAGGAAACGGTCGCCGAGTAGTTTTTTGAGTTTTTTATTGATCGGATTGTTCTGGTAAAAGGATTCGTAAATGGCCGATTTTACCCGGGCAATTTGCTCCAGCAGTTGGTTTTTGGAGGTTTTATCGGTGGCGTTTTTATAGGCGGCTACAGCCAGGCGGTAATCGTTGGCTTTAATTTTTCCTTTGGCAAATACGTCTTTCAAATCCTCGTCGAGCGCAAAGCGGCTGATGAGCGAGTTGCCGGATTTGATGTTGATGTCAATATTCGGCAAAGTCTCTAAACGCCGCCCGTCCACCGTCGTCCGTCCACCGTCTACCGTTTTAAAATAGGCGTGCTTCAATAACTCCACCCAAAGTCGCAGCCGGCAGATCATCACCGATTTAGGGTTGATGTCCACCCCGAACAGGCAGTTTTCGATCAGCGTTTGTTTTTCGTGAAACAAGGCTTCCTGGATACGCTGGGAAGCCGCCACGCCGGGTTGGTATTCGAAAGGCTCGTCGGTGTTGGAGTCAGTCAGGATGAGTTCGTCGTTGCCGACTACGGCGTTCAGGGGCAGGAGTTTGCCCGTCGTGTCGCAAAGGATACCGAGGTCGCTTTTGATGGCGATAAGCTCGTTAAGGGCGCTGACCAGGAAGTGGCCGGAGCCGACGGCGGGGTCGCAGATGCGCAGGCTGTTGACGAGTTCGTTGGCGGCGGTGAGTGGGGTGCGCTGCCGGGTTAGTTCGTTGTGGAGTTCGGTTTCGAGGTTCTGGCAATCCCAGCCGTAGCGCTGGTTGAATTTTTGCAGTACGACCCGGCGCAGCGTTTCGCGGCACATGTACATGGTGATGAAGCCTGGCGTGAAGAAGGAGCCGTCGCGATAGCCGTTTATTTTTTCGAAAATCAGGCCCAGCACGGAGGCATTGATCACGTCGCGGTTGTCAGCCTGGATGCGGGCTTTGGCGTCGCTGCTAAAGTCGTAGGCATCGAGAAAATCGAAGAGGTAGTGCAGGGTGCTCAGGCGGCCGCTGCGGCGTTTGCCGGCGCCGTCAAGCAGCACGGTGTTGGGCGCCAGGGGCAGCTCGAGCCGGTCTTTGAGCGAGGAAATACGGAGGGTACGGCGTTCGAGTTCGG
Organism: Lewinellaceae bacterium; assembly: GCA_016716135.1. Taxonomy (GTDB): domain Bacteria; phylum Bacteroidota; class Bacteroidia; order Chitinophagales; family Saprospiraceae; genus M3007. The sequence goes on from JADJWX010000014.1 coordinate 10,034, forward strand.
TTTGTTCAAAAAGCGAACTGTTGAGGTAGGGGACGCTGCCGAATTTTTTCGCCACGGAGTCCCGGCGCTCGTCCTCCGGCACAGCCAGCACGTGGAAAAAGAGTTCGTTGAGTTCGTCGAAGTCGCTGACTTTGTCGGGGCTGAGCAGTCGCTCCTGAGCGTTGGTCCAGCGCAGGAGCTGGCCTTCGAGCAATTTGAGAAAAAGGATGCGGTTGAGCCAGGTGATGCAGAGTTCGAGGGCGATGCTGAAGCGCTGTTGCTCGGGCGTGTCGCCGAACTGATCGAGCTCCGTTGCATCGCGCCATACGCCGCTGACCTCCAATTCGCTCAGGGTATTTTCGAGCAGGCTGCCGTCGTGGCGATTTTTATCGGCGCGATCGATGATTTTTTTGCCTTTCTCCTTGACTTCTTCCAGGCCCAGGATGTAGAGCAGTTCGTCGTAGAACTGTTTGTTGAGGGCATTGCTGTCGTTGGTGAACGATTTTTTGAGCAGGTGCTCGGGCGAGAGTACCTTGTACAAATCGAGCAGGGTATCGTCGTCGTTCGGGTCGGTGTTGGTCGCCGCTTCGGCGTAGGTGCGCAAGTCAAAATAGCAGCAGCGCAGTTCGGGCAGTTCTTTTTCAAAAAACGGGGCGGCAATCTCTTTGTAAAACCAGTCGGTGTTGCCGGCGCCGAGGCGGCCTTCCGACCAGTCGCTGTATTGTTGCAGCAATTTTTTGTTGGCGTACACCTGGCGTTCAAAATCCGCGGCATCGAACAGGTACCAGGTATGGATGTCGGTGATGATCAGGTGGCGGATTTCTTTGTTTTCGGCCTGCTTGCGCTCGTTGAGGTAATAGCGCAGGAGTTCATGCAGGGCCTTGGCGTTGGGCTTGTCGGCGGTCAGCATTTCCGATTTGTTCCCGGGCCTTTTCGCCTCGATGATTACGCCGACGGGGTCTTTGGCGCTGCGGCCGTGGTGGATCACCAGGTCTTGCCGGTCTTTGGTATTGACAAAGTGGGCCTCGCGGTAAAAGGCATCCTTGAGAAAATCGGAGACGATATTTTTGAGGTGCTCTTCGCTTTCCTGGGCGGAATGTTCGATCAATTCGAACAGGCGGGCCAGTTCGGTTTTGAAACGTTCGAGGCGGCTGCGTTCTACATTTTGAACGCGGTAAGCCGGCAGTAAGGCTTTGGCAGGTGCTTGTAGGATTAATTTCACCGGCTGGCGTGTTTGGTTAGAATGCTGGTTTATTCGTACTTGGCTTGACAATAATAGACTGTTTTTGACGAGCTGCCAAATTGATGGAATCAAAAACCGCACCTGAATTGGGGCAGTGAGCCCGAATATCAAAATTGTGTGACCAAAATGTCCTGAAATCAAATCAAACACGGCACTACACCTATATTACAGCAGGTATACTTTAACCTTTGTCAATTTGTGAATCTAGAACACATTGGCAAATCTGAATTCCATTTCATTTTACTGGTGAAGTGGGTGATACTGCACTAAATAGGGATCATTGGAGGTCGGACTGCCAATACCCTTGAGTTGCAAAATCGCCGCGATTGGTACAGTTTTTGGAAAGGTAGCACAACTACCAATAATGGGTTACTGTGAGATAAAAAGTAAACATTATGAAAAACCACTTTGTATTAGTCCTCGCCATTCTCATCCTTTCTGGCTGCGCCTCTGCAAAAAGAGATTATAACGCCGCGAAAACTTCCAATAAAATTGGCTCTTACGAAGCCTTTCTGCGAAAACATCCAAAGAGCAAATACACGGTCCTGGCCCAAAAAGAAGTTAGAGATTTGTACGAAGTCAGGGATTGGACCAGAGCAATTCGGGTGAATAGTATATCTGAATTCAAATTGTTCATTCAGAATTACCCATTTAGTTCAAGGTTAGTGGCTAAACGCCAAATTGTTGTGCTAGAGGAAAAGGATGCTTGGGCCAAGGCAAGAAAACTCCATACAATAAGTGCTTACGAAGAATTTATACGGCGGTACCCTGCCAGTACCAATGTTAAGGATGCACGCAATTATATTGAAGAAATTGATTGGGCATCGATACAAAAAACCAATACCATTTCAGCCTATGAAGGGTTTATTCAACGATATCCAAATAGCACTCGACTATCCCAGGCAAAGCAAAAAATTGAGGAAATCGATTGGAAGCAAACTCAGAAAATTGATCAAATAGAAAGTTATCAAAATTTTCAAAATCTTTATCCTGATTCTCGACGGGTCGCTGATGCAGAGCGGCGTATCCTTGAAATCCAAGATGATAAAGCTTGGCAAAATGCAAGTCTGCTCGACACTCCATCATCGTATCGGAACTATTTAGTTTCTTATGCTTATGGGCGACATAGCGAAGACGCAAATCGTCGTATTCGCGAATACACAATTGTTCGACCAGCATGGGAAAAGGCTAAGAAAAAGAATACAATTGTTGCCTACGAAGGGTTTATTGAAAAATACCCGAATTCGGACTACGCATTATTGGCTAGAGAAAAAATTAAGGCTTTTGAAAATAGCGATTGGCGTACAGCTAAAAGTAAAAACACCATAGATGCATTTCGACGTTTTTTAGCAAAACACCCATACAGCAAATACAGCTCCGAAGCAGAAAAATTAATTATTGACCTCGAAGTAAATAAAATATTTTCGAAAGAACACGGCATGTTGCCTCCAATGTCCAGAACTTCCTTTGGAGACCGATATCGGGCATCAAACGATATTACGATTCTAAATAAAACAAGTTACGTTCTCACGGTTTGGTATAGCGGAGTAGAAAGCGTGAAAATTGTATTGAATCCAGGTGGCCAAACCAATGTCACATTGCCTAATGGCAATTATAAAGTCGCAGCGTCAGTAAAAGCTTCAGGTGTGATACCTTTTGCTGGCAAAGAAACGCTGGAAGGTGGAGATTACTCCTCTCAATTTTATATAGAGACCCGCAGGAGTTCAGACTGGAGGTATTAATGCAAGAACAAAGTCCAAATTGTCAATCAACGAAAAAATGGCATTGTTTTCGTTTGCCAAAATTTAGTCAATTTTTTACGCGGCTTCAATTTTGCCCATACATTTCTTTAATCACAAAAGACGTGATCCGCTTTCGGTAAGTTGTAAATAAATCGGCTCGTAAGTATGTTCCTCAGCATGCCATTCCGCGATCCAGCGAATGGCATCAAGTATACTTAATGCCATTGAACCAACTTGCTTTATGCAGCGAATATTTCTTACCTTATTTCGAGAGTTCAAAGTAGCATTTTTGTATATTAGAAATCTGCTTGCTGTTCGATCACTAAATATTGGACCTATTGGACTACGAAATGAAAGTCAGTATGATCGACCCAGAAGCACCCTATACTGGGAAGCGCGTGGCTGTCATCGTATTGAAGTGGCTGGCTATGGTTCGTTCCCTGGAAATATCAAAGGTGTTTCAATCTTAGCGCCTTCTTCCGATTATAAAATTCATATTGTTTTTAAAGGGGTAAATAATCGAATTTACCGCGCACTCCTATTGCAAGGATACAACAGGGAATTGACTCGCCAGTTTTCGCCTAATCTTAGCATTCCAGATTTAGCATCCAGCAATTTCCACATATATGAACTGGAAAACGACTTCTCCGGAATTTCTATCAATTGTGATTTATCCGGACAGTGGCTCCACGTTGACTTAAAAGAAACCTACGCTGAATTCTTACACACCTTCACTTATCAACAAACGAACTTCCAATGAAACGCGATTATTATGTTACACCCAAATCAAGTTGGCTGATGCGACAGTTTTGGCGCGCAGCTGGTGGCGACCGGTTTATTTTAGAACGGGCAACTTATTCTGACCAGATCAAGTACATGTGTCTGGGGGGGATTATTGTCGCTACTGGTGTAATGGCTGGAATTGCCGGGGTACGCATTTTACACCATATTTGAACCCCGGGGTTCAGCAATAGAACAACAATTTAGCCTACCAGTCATGATAATGTCATTTGCCTTTGGCATTATTTGGGGTCTTATGATTTTTAATATTGACCGGTTTATCGTAACCAGCACAGGAAAGGGAGATGGTACCGAGGCTATTACATGGGAAGAGTTCAAAGGCGCCATACCACGAATTATTATGGGGGCAATCATTGCTTTGACGATTTCAAAACCTGTTGAAATTCGCATGTTTAAAACCGAGATCGATGTTAAACTTTATGAAAGGCAATTGGAAGCCGAAAAAAAATTCAAAGAATATGCAACTGAAAACTATGAAGACAGAGTAAAACTAGCTGATGATGATTTAGCTAAAGTAGAAAATCAACGAAATCAACTACAAGAATTATTATTAGAAACTACAAGAAAGTTTAATGATGTTGCTAATAAAACCGTTATAAAATATAGAAGCCGAACAGATGACGAGGGCAATATTATTACGTATAAATACGAAGTTCCACATCCAAGTATAAAGTCATATCAAAGTCAAATTGATAAAATTTCAAATCAATTAGCGGAGTTCGATAAAAATAATGCAGAAAAGCTTAGAAAAATAGAGAAATATCGAGATCAGCTATTAAGCGAAAAAGAAAATGTGTTAGGTAATAACAAGCAGGTAGCTGCAAGCCTTGATGGTTTATTAGAGAGAATTCACCTAGCCCATGAAGTAGCCGGCTTTTGGATTACCCTATTCATTACTTTATTGTTTATGGCAATTGAGTTAACTCCTATATTTTTCAAATTGATGTTAATAAAAACGCCTTACGATTATATTGAAGAGAATATCAAAGAGCTGATAAAGGCAGAGCAAGGAATTTATGTATTATACAATTATTACAAAGACAAGGAGGGGCAGGAACGTGATTTAGTAAAACACCTGAATGTAGATAAAGTAATCGATGCTCAAAAGGATGCCCGAGATATCGAACGCAAATTAGCTTTATATGCTTTGGAACAGTATGAGCAAACGATGAAGCGTCGTATCGACATGGACCCTGAGGCATTTGTAAAATTAAATGATCAAAAAACCAATGGGGGTTAGAACAATTTTCTGCACGTTATCCGGTGATGATTTTGGCATTATCCGAAAATGTTCGGCTCCGATAAAAAGGCGTTTTACAGTAGTAGGGCTATTTGTTGCTTTGATATCCTTGCTTTGCTATTCCAGCTTTTTGTTGCTGTTTACCGGCCTTATCAAGTCGATGGTGCTTTTTTGCTTGCTTTGTTTTTCGCCTGGATGATTACTAATATTTACCTTTTACTCCTTTATACCTTTTCTACCCGGATACCTGCCGGCCTAGAAAGACCATCGTCTATCATATCTCCAAATTTGTTGAAATACGGATTTATCATATTTATAGCAATATTAACGTCCAAACCACTGGAGTTAGTAGTTTATTCCGATATAGTGAAAAGTGAACTAGGCATATATAAACATGAACTAAAGGAAAAATACACTCAATTGATCAATGAGTGTTTCAAACAAGAGACAACGGAAATAATAAGGATAATAGAGTCGGAGAAGAATCTTCATCCTGATTCGCCCGAACTGCAAACCCAACTGGATAAGTATTTGGGAATTGTTAAAATAAAAGAACAAGAAAAAATGCAATCAATTTCCAAAATGAGTGATTTGATATCGAAATCAGGTTTTTATATCCAGGGGATTATTATACTGAGTTCGAAATATTTGAATTCATGGCTTTTTACGATGATTGTTATAATTACATTTCTATGTCCGGTCTTACTAAAGCATCTTGCATCAAATGAGAATGAGTACTATCAGATAAAAGGAGATATTGAAACACGATTGATTACGGAATCTACGGAAGACTTTTTGAAACGGTACAATGAATCGATGCACGCCCGATTTGGCGAAAAGTATTCATGGCAAGATTTTAATGAAGAGCCACAGCCTATTAAGGAAGAGAAAATCGTTCACACGGAGAAAGATCTAATCGACTCCCTCTACCATGCCTGAAACTCGACTTATACAAGAAAAAATTGAACGTAAAACCTATTTGAAAGGGATATTGCGTGGACAATATATTGGATACCTAAACCAAAAGGATTCCGATTTGCTTCATGAGGCCTGCTACGATCTTGAAATATTAGATGCGGAAATTTGGGTAAAATCATCAGATATTCGGAAGTGGAATGCAGGACAGGAATTTGCGGAATTTGCGTTTATCGAGCAATTTAGAACAGGCCTACCGAAAGAAATAATTTGCCATATTGAATATGAAGATGGTAAACCTCGTGATTTCAAAATAGAATTGAGAGAGCCTAAATTGAAAAATTTCAAGCTTTTTGACCAGGTCTATCATCGTGATCAAGTGTTGGGTACTTTTGAAGGGGAATTTTCCGGATATATATTACACTATGATTTTTTGCCTTTGGTTGTTAGCCAGGAAGAAATTCGCAATTCGGGTACGACTAACAAAAGTTCAGACGCTGACCCCTCGAATAAAATCACGGAAGCTGCTAATAAAATTTCGATTTGGAAAACATTAGGGGAGCTGGTGCAATTTTTGGCTCTTATAGCATTTGGCGTACCATTATTGATGGCCGGTTGGCCTTTGATTGTGTTAGGTGCGGTGGGTTTTGGAGTTTATTTAATAGGTGCTCTTATCCAACCAGTTGTTCGTTATGTTGGCAGGTCCGTCTTTAGCCTCATTTGGATATTGTTTTTAATAATTTTCGTCTTGGCTTTATTCAATATTGGATCTACTGGGCATAGGGCAGACGGACCCCAGTTGTAGCCAAAGACTCGCCTCAAGAAACCACATCATACGTCCAAGAGAGCGCAAATGGTGTCGTTGATAGCATTGTCCGACATAATAGAATATGGAGCGCCTATGACGGGCAAAAAATATAGCGGAACTTATTGGCTCAGGATTTCCGATGTACGAAAGTCTTCTACTTTTAGAAATACCATGGTAGTTGATCTAAGCTCTCTTTATGGATACGACCAAGTAGTGGCTAAGTGTTCCGAATTTGACCAAGTAATGTTGCCTGGTGTTTACGCTATGTTTGATTCCCTTCGGGACGCTAACAAATTTGACGACAAGAATTTTGCAGAGGCCTTGGTTTCCTTTGTCCAGGATATACCCTACACCTTGATACTGGACGATGCTTGTAGCCCATGGCAATATAATGATGCATTTATTAGAGAATACCTTCTTGGCGGTGGAAAGTGCCGGCCTTACACGAAATTTGGATTATTGACACCTAGTGAATTTCTCGCCACTTTAGACGGAGACTGCGATACGCGCGCTTTACTGCTATTTACGATTCTATCTCATTACAATTTCGATGTTGCGATGATAAGCAGCGAACACTTTGGCCATTCAGTAATAGCCGTGAATTTGCCGTATCCCGGTATTTCAAAATTAATCGACGGGAAAAGATTTGTAATATGGGAAACTACGCAACTTGGACTTCGACCCGGGATATTTCCTAAAAAAATGTCTGACATGCGTTTATGGTCAGTCAATCTTTTATCAACTCAAAATCAGGTACAATGAATCATTTATTCTCTTTTATTGCTTTTTTGTTAGGTGCTGTTATCAGTTTTTCTCTGCTCAACTATTTCATCTCGACTAAAATAAAAGGGCGTTTCACCGTTGATGAAATACCACTAGGTGTCAATATGCTAAAGGCCATCTATTTTATTTGTGGCGGCATCATGTTGGCAGAAATTCGTGACCCTTTAACTGACTTAAATGATATTCTTTCTAACAGTGCAAATAAAGAAAACTGGCTTCTCAATGAGGCTATGTATTTTTCCATATTTCTTGGAATTTCGATTTTGAGTACATTCATTGTTTTATGGTTTTCTTCAATAACCTACTCCGTTGCAACAAAAGGTACAAACGCAATGAGTGATGCAATAAATAACAAAACCAGCAATCTGGTATTATATGCCGGAATCGCATTTAGTTTTACAATCATTGTAAAAGGTAGTATGAGTCCTATACTAACCTGGATTATACCTTATCCCACGACACCACTATTTCACTGATGGAAAAAGCAATCAAAATAGGTCTGGCTATCCTATTATTTCTTTGCCTGCTAAAAATGCCTTATGGTTACTTCCAACTAGTCCGCTTTCTTGCATTGGTTGGCTTTGCATATTTGGGCTGGCAGGCATATGAATCGGGACAAAAAAATATTGCATTTATCTTTTTCGCTCTAGCACTCTTATTTCAGCCCATCTTGAAAATTTCTCTTGGTCGAGAATTATGGAATGTAGTAGATGTGATTGTAGGTATGGGGTTGGTTTACTCTGCTTTTATATCTCATGAACAAAAATAGATTTTAGGGATATGATTTGATATACCGAGGGATTCATTCACTTTTAAAAATTACAATCTCAAAGAGACTGTTCATTAAAGTGTGTCTGCGTAACTTAACGCATTATGGCAAAGAAAAAAAAGAAAGAGACACTTGAGGACTTAATCCCGGATGCTAATCTACGAGATCGCATGGTAGAGCACTTGTATTCAAAAAAGCCGCTGCTGAGTGAAGGTAGTGTTTTTAGTGAGCTACTCCAATCGATGGTGAACAAGATGTTGGATGGCGAAGCTACGGATTTTCTGGATGAAGAACGCGCTTCGGGGCAGGAGAACAAGCGCAACGGCTACACGTCGAAACAGGTCTTATCCGCTGCGGGGCCGTTGTCGATCCGGACACCACGGGATCGCAATGGGGACTTTGAGCCAGAGTTGGTAGAAAAGGGTCAGCGGGAGTTGTCCAGTGGAGTAGATGAGCAAATCATCGCCTTGTACGCCCAGGGCAATTCAGTAGAGGATGTACGTCGGTTGTTAGCCAAGTTATACGGCATATCGGTTTCAGCGGGCAAGATTTCCGCCATTACGGACAAAGTGCTACCGGAGATACAAGCCTGGCGAAGTCGTCGTTTGCGCTCGCTGTACGCGATCGTCTATTTGGATGCGGTGCATTTTAAAGTGCGCTACGAGGGGCAATATACAAGCCGGGCATTCTACACGGTGTATGGGATAGATGCGGAGGGTCAGCGCGACTTGTTGGGTCTGTATATCAATGAAAATGAGGGTGCTAGCCGCTGGGGCCTGGTTTTGGAGGATTTAAAAGATCGGGGCGTGGAGGATGTTTTGGTCTTCTGTACGGATGATTTATCCGGCTTTAGTGAAGCCATCTCGGAGGTTTACCCCCTGGCTATTATCCAGAAGTGTATCGTGCATAAAGTGCGTAGTTCGACCCGCTTTGTAGACGATAAGGAGGTCAAATCCGTACGCCGGGATTTACGCACCGTCTACACGGCGCCGTCCAGAGAAGCAGCCCAAACTGCGCTGGAGGCTTTTGCAGTAACTTGGGGTGGAAAATATGATCGGCTGGTCGACAGTTGGAAAGCAGACTGGGAAGAGTTAATGGCCTTTATGGATTACCCCAAAGAAATGCGTCGAATGATCTACACAACCAATCCTGTCGAGGCATTACATCGCATCATTCGAAAACTCATTAAAGGCAAAGCGGCTTGGGTCTCCGATACTGCGCTGATTAAGCAAATCTATCTTTGCCTGGTGCACAACGAAAAGTCCTGGAAAAGGAATGCTTTGGGATGGAAATCCATTCAAAGAGACTTGATTCAAAAATATGGAGAACGGTATTCCAGGCACCTGATAGAAAAATAAATGAGCGTGCTTCGCGCCGCTTTCCGGCCTACGGCCTCCAAGCGGCGCGAAGCACCAAGAGTGAAATTAATTTTTAACCTCAGACACACTTCATTGAACTATCCCATCTCAAATTCTCTTGCAAAATAATGATGTAATCCCCATATTTGCAACATGAAACCCCGCCCCCAAACCTTCAAAAACCAAATCCAAACCGCCTTCCAAGCCGGCAAAAAACTAACCATCACTCAACTCCGAAAACTAGCCCAAGCATCCGGCATAAAAACCAACAACGAAAAATACCTCTGGGAACTAACCGAACTAGCCTGGGTCAACTGGTACCGACAACTCGTCCAAACCCACATCTTCGAGCAAAGACAAAACCAAAGCCTTCGAGGCCGTAGTCGACTTCTACCAGCGCGTCCAACCCACCTACACCGGACTCGACAGCCACAAAAAAGTATTCCAGCAATACAGCACCAGCGCGCCCATTGCCTGGCTGGCCGGCTGGTTCACGTACGAGCGCGACACGAAAAGCGTGTTCGAGCCCTCTGCCGGCAATGGCCTGCTGACCATCTTCTACCCCGAGGAAATGACCGCGGTCAACGAGATCGACCCGGTGCGCTATGCCAATCTGAACACCCAGGACTTCCGGGCGATACACCAGTTTGATGCCTCGCAACCTTTCCCGGAGCAGTTCCACCGTGCTTTCGATGCCGTGCTCACCAATCCGCCCTTCGGCCGCTTGGCCGAGGTCAACCGCGATTACGGGTATCCCTTCAAGGCGCTCGATCATGTCATGGTCGCCCACGCGCTGGAGTGTATGCGCGATGCCGGCCGCGCCGCCATCATCATCGGCGGCCACACGGAAATCAACGCCGGCGGACAAATCGCCAGCCACCGGCAGTTTTTCAACTGGCTGTACCGGCACTACCGGGTGGTGGCCATGATCAACATCGACGCCGGAAAACTCTACCACAAACAAGGCACTGACTTCCCGCTCCGGCTGATCCTGGTCGCCGGACGCAAGGCAGAGCCCTTCGGCGCGGCGCCCACGATAAAAACAAACCCGCAACTGGCCGGCATCGTCCACAGCTTCGAGGACTTGTTCGACCTGGTGCAAGTCGCCAGAACCCAAGCCCAGGTACGTGATGAAACCCTGACCGAAAAACTCAACCGGGAACTCCAAAAAGTAAAAATCGAACTCTTATGATCTTCCAACACGCCAAAATCCACCGCGACTACCAGCTCAAATGCCTCTGTGTCGCCTGCTACGAACGCGAAATTCTCAATTACGAGGATCATGTGTTCGCCATCTCCTGCTGTATTGCCAACCTGATCCAGGACGCCCGCGACCGGGGTGTGGCCGTAGAGCAAATCCTCTGGGAGTACCTGGGCACGGAGCCGGAACCCGGTCTCACACCCGCCCAACTTTTCGACACAGCCATTGCGGCCTCCGACGCCTGGTCACACGTGGCCGGCCATTTGCGCGAAGCCTGGCAAGGGGTTACGAAAAAAGAAATGCAGGAGCACTACCGGCTTAGCCTGAAAGCGGGGCTTGAAAATTTGCCGGAAACGGAGGGGTTGCCGTTTGGGGATGCGGAATTTGATTGTATGAGTTTTGAGGAATGGGTGGAGCGGTTGAGTGAGGTGGTGGAGATGGGAATGACTCCTTTCAACGCTTGGCCACACGTCTCTGTTTAACGGACTTGAATATTTCGAAATTCAACATTATACCAACCAACATTACCACTACCACCACTTACATCCAACAAGGCAATCTTCCCTAGTTTGGTTTTTATTCCAGAAAATATCAACCGGACCTTAACTGGAACTCCCTCTGTCACTTTTTTATCTACACGAGTACCGTTTGACAAATCAGCGATTGTTATATTACTACAATAATATTCAAAGCCCGAATTGGCATCAACAATTCTTGTAGCTCCATCTCCACCAAAAATTACTAATATATCATCTTTATTTTCGCTTTTTACTTCTAAATAACATTCAATTTCATGTCCAGTTTGCTTACAATTTGTAAGCTTATACACCATGAAATTCTTTCTAGCAGTTTGCTCAAGAAATGGAAGTATTGTAGTTTCATTAGGAGACTTGTTCGGCTCAGTGCCACTTCCAGTTGATCCAGTATTGCAATCAAGCTTTATATCTTTTGAAATAACATTATGCCTTGGGATATCTACAGTCACTTTTACTTTACAATCGCCTTTTTTGGCTTCAATTGAAAGGCTATTAACTGTATATCCACTGTTAATGCTAATTTCAACTGAATAGTTACCTCCTTTATCAGTTAATACCGTCTGGATAATATTCGCTGCTTTAACTTCGACGAAACTCCCTCTAAATCTCTACCGTCCTTATCAGTCACTTCACCTGTGACTAATATCTTATCCTTACTTGTTGGAATGGCGGTTAATGGTATTCTGAAAGTATTAGACCTGACATCCGAACTAATATTTTGCTCCTGCTCATATAATTGGTATCCATCCTTGGTTACTATGAAATCAATAGCGCCTACAGGCACATTATCGAATGTTACTTTTCCATCACTACCTGTTGATTTAGTCGCCCACCCTGCTTGCCTGATTGATACCTGGGCACCACTAATATTCTTGTTTGTTGTAAAGTCACTTACGATAAATGCAACTGGTACATATTCCTGACCTAATGATTTACTGACGACTCCAAACAGAGCGATTGTGAGAATTAGTACGTTTTTCATTTTAATTCAATTTTCAAGGATTTTTGTGAAATGCTTTGTGATGCTGAATAAGTTTTTTGGTTATGAATTATGGTAAATTCTAAAGATTTTAAGGAGTATTCATTCGTCTTGTATTCCACCTGATAAGCCATTCGAAAACTCCCAAATTCATCAGCATATTTGGGTCCATCTGACGTTAGGCAATTATCACAAACTATTTTCGCATTCAAAGCAGGTTTGCCATTCGTATCTAAAATACTTCCGGTCATAAATGATTGATGAATCTGAGTATCGCCAGTATTCTCACTATTAGACGTCCTGGATGCTTCAGGATTTTGATTTTTCACCTTCGGTTTACTCGGAGTCTGAACAATGGTTTTGGTGTCCTTATTTTTGCTGGTAGATGTTTCCTCAGTGATATCTTGAGCCTTGGGTGGAGACAACTCAATATCTCCATATCTAAGGACCCAGTTATTATAAATTAGGTATCCTGAAAAGCATGCCGCCACTAAAAAAATGAACCAAACAAGGGCTTTGTTTTCTGAAAAAAAGTCAGCCCAGGTCTTCCCATTCGATTGGTTACTCATGTGTTTTCTTTTAGTAACGACCTCTGTTTTTATAAACCCCTTCCGGCTTGTTGTTACCAGGAAGGTGAGGCAATAATTATGCTGTTGCCTTGCAAATTTAATTCTACAATTCATATACCCACATAGTTTACTGGGCTTTTCTAGCCCTCTCAAAAATTCTTGCACACCCATTCTGTTTTTCAAGTCTCAACTCTAAAAAAAATAATTCCCCGCATTTCCTTGCAAATCCACCACCTAAAACCCCATATTTGCAACGAAAAGCCCCATAAAACATGACCCAAGCTCCCCAAGAATCCCTCTCCGCCTACCGCCCAATATCCCGAGCCACATCCCTCGAAGTCTCCCTACCAGGCAGCATGGCCTACCAAACCCGCCAAGCCCTACTGCGATTAAGACAAGAAATCGGCAGCCCAGACCTCTACGTCACCCAAAAACTCCACTACCCCCTTAAATCCAACGTTTTCGAGTTCTTTTCCGCCGAGCAAGTCGACGCCATCGCCCTGGCCATCTGGAACATCGAGCGCGGCGACGGCATGATTATCGACGACCAAACCGGTATCGGCAAAGGCCGCATCGCCGCGGCCATCATCCGCTACGGCGCCAAAAACGGACTGCCCACCATCTTCATCACCGAAAAAGCCACGCTCTTTTCCGACCTCTACCGCGACCTGTACGACATCGGCAGCGTCGAGCTCGTGCCGCTCATCATCAACAGCGACAACAACGCCACCCTGCAAATCTCCCTGGACAGCGAAACCATCGTCAAAGTCCACGAGTGGCGGCGCGACCGCAACTACCTACCCAAAAGCATGGGCGAACTGCGCGAGCTGATCGCAGACAAAGACGCCCTGCCCCCCGGCTACGATTTCGCCATGCTGACCTATTCGCAGTTGTCCTCCGACTGGGAGAGCCAGGTGAAGATGGAAAAGAAAAAAGCCAATTCGAGTCCCTCGGCGGCCAATTTCAAAACCGAATACATCGCCGCGCTGGCCCGCGGCGCCGTGGTGATTCTTGACGAAGCGCACAACGCCTCGGGCGGCGAAAGCACCACCGGCTATTTCATCCGCGAGCGGCTGCTGGCCAACGCCCAGGGCTGCTGCTACCTCTCGGCCACCTTCGCCAAGCGGCCCGACAACATGCCGGTGTACGCCAAAAAGACCGCGATCAGTCACGCCAATATCAAACCCACGGAACTGGAGGAAGTCTTTGCCCGCGGCGGCGTGGCCCTGCAGGAGATCGTGGCCGGCGAACTGGTCGCTTCCGGACAAATGTTGCGCCGCCAGCGCAGTTTCGAGGGCATCAAGGTCGAGTACAACTACCTGGAGGCCGATTACGCCGAACACCGGGAGATTTACAACACCGTCATCGGCCTGGTCAACGACATTATCGAATTCGAGCAGGAGGTCATCGAGCCCTACCTGGATGCCATCAGCAAGGCCCTGTCCAGCGGCGGCGAGAAGGCCGAAAAGCGCAAGGGTACCCAGCAGGGCGGCGTGTCCAACTCGCCGTTTTTCAACAAAACCCACAACCTCATCCGCCAACTGCTCTTCAGCATCAAGGCCCGGCAGGTGGCGCGCGAGGCCATCCGGCTGCTGCACGACAACAAAAAGGTCGTCATCGCCTTTGCCAACACCATGGCCTCGTTCATGGACGAGTTCGGCTACACCAACGGCGACGAGGTGGAAAATCTGGACTTCGCCAAGGTGCTCAACCGCTCGCTGGATAATGCCCTGAAATACACCGTGGTAGCCAGTTCGGGCGAAGCGACCCAGCACATCCTCTCCGAACAAGACCTCGATCCCGCCGGCGCGGCTATGCTCGAAAACCTCAAGGACAAAATCCGAACCGCTACCGCCGGCATCAGCCTCTCGCCCATCGACACCCTGATCAACACCATCGAAAAGACCCGCAAACCGGCAAATGTGGGCGGAGCGGAGCAGGAGTTTTACCGGGTGCGCGAATGCACCGGTCGCTCGTTCCAGGTCCGGGACGAGGGCGGTATGTTGATCTACCGGAGTTTCAAAGCCAACGTCAAGCAGTTTTTTGCCGACTTCAATGCCGGCGACGCGGACGTGCTGCTCATCAACCAGAGCGCCAGCACCGGCGTGTCGGCCCATGCCAGCGCCAAATTCCGCGACCAACGCCAGCGAGCCATGATCATCCACCAGCCAGAACTCGACATCAATACCGAGGTGCAAAAACGCGGGCGCATCAACCGAACCGGCCAGGTGAATCTGCCGGAATACCTGTATGTGTCCTCGTCCATCCCGGCGGAAAAACGCATCCTGATGGTGCTCAAGCGCAAGTTGAAAAGTCTGGACGCCAACACCACCGGCAGCCAGAAATCCAGCGACGCCCAACTCGAATCGCCCGATTTTTTCAATAAATACGGCGACCGGGTTGTGAAGGGTTTTCTCGCCGAAAACTACCCGATTGCTGCAGCCCTGCGCCTCGACGACGGCGATACCGAAAACAGCAACACCACGTACGCCCGCTCTGACCTGGCGGAAATGTTCAGCCGCCGCATCGCCCTGCTCACGGTGGAGGAGCAGGAGCGCGCCTACACGGAGGTGCTGGCCCGCTACAACGAGTATGTCGAAGACCTCAAGCAGCGCGGCGAGTACGACCTGGAGGTGGAGTACCTGCCCCTGGAAGCTGAAACGCAGGAGCAATTCCTGCTCGAAGAAGGTAGCGGGCGCCCGACGCCTTTTGGTCAGCCGGCCGTCCTAGAACAGGTGCTGGCCCGGGTGCTCAAACGCCCGATGAAATGGAGCGAGGTGGAGGCCGTGCTAGAAAAAACGCTGCAAGGCCAAACGCCGGAGCAGTTTCAGGAAAACTTCCGTGCGGAGTACGAGGCTGGCCGCAGTCAGGTTTGGGAAACCAAAGTCACAGAACGGGAAGTGAAGTTGAAAAAAGTCGAAGGCGAAATCCGCGAACTGGAAACGCTACTGGCCTCCGGCAAATCCAAAGACCCCGAAAAACTGCAAAAGGGCCTGGAAAAAGCCCGCAAGATGCTGGAGGAATTGCAGGAAAAAATCGCCGCCGAAGAATCCAAATTCAAGGCTGAAACCAACAACGGCCTGCGCATCATTGAGTTTTTCAAAGTGGGCCGGCCTTTTCAGTTTAACAGCAGCCAGGCCGGCGCCAGTCGCGAACTCAGCGGCGTGGTTCTGGCGATCCAACGCGCTACAACCCGGCCAACGTCCGTATCAGCACGGCCATTTACGGTCCGGAGCGCTCCTGGACGCTCAAATTCAACAGCCCGGAGGTGTTCGCGGCGATGGGCCTGGCCAGCTACCACCAAAAAGCGTTTTTGGATGAAATCCTGTACAATTGGAACCGCCACGATAGCGCCGGCAACAAAAAGGAGGAGCAGTTTATCGCCACGGGCAATATGCTGCTGTCGGCCAAAAACGTGTTTCTGAAAAGTGCCGGCGGCAAATTGATCAAATACAGCACGGCCGATGGCGCAATCCGCTCCGGCATTCAGGTGCAAAAGGAGGTGGACAACCGGGGCCGCGAGGTAAAATCGGAGCCGAAAACCCGACTATCCGTGCGCTCTTTGGCCGATGAACTCCAACAAACCCGGCCGGGCTACAACCAGTACCGCTACGTCGAGGGCACGGCCCTGAACAATGCCATCGCCTTCGTTCGCACCCGGGAGGACATGTACCGGGTGACCATGCCGAAAACCACGGCCTTCAAACCCTACTACGGCGATAAGCAGCTGGCCGATCTGCTGTTCCAGGACAGCTACGACCGCAACCGCGGATTACCCAAGGCCTTCGTCGCGTATCCGCCCAACCTACTGGCCGGGCTAATCCATGCCGACGACCTGCCCGCCTTCCTGGGTATCCTGGCCGACAAGCACCAGATGACCTACCTGGCCGAGGCCCGGCAATTCGCGGGTTTCCTGCAAGTCGACCAGCCCATCCCCGACCGGGAGCCTTCCGAAACCGAACAGATGCTCCTTCTCCTCGAACAAGTTCAAATCGAAACCCTATAGCCTAAACATGAACTACCAACTCCAAAACCTGACTCCGCCGCAAATCGCCCGGCTCGACGAAGTGCCCATAAGCCGGCAAGAACAAATCATCGACAAAACCGGCGAGCCGCTGCGCCTGGTGACCTCCTATTATTTGATCAAAAATGCCTCGGCTGATTTTACGACGCCGCATGAAACTGCTGAGAATTTGGATGCGGTGATCTATACGCTGCTCGAAGGCAAAGGCTTCTTTTCCGGGACTATGCAAACTGCAAAACCGGAACCAGCGCAGAAACCGGAAGTGCCGGTGCCGGCCGTTGTTGCTGAAAAACCAAAACGCGAAAAAGCCGCCACAGTCAAACCGCCGGCAGCGACCCAAGCGAAGAAAAGACCGTTTTCAATGGACAACTACCCGCTGGTAAAACGCTTCATGCCCCAGCACCAGCAGCGGGTGGTCAAGGGTTTTGCCGAAGAGCGGGAAGCGATTTTGGAGGATGTGGAAAAATGCTGTCCGGCATCCCCAAATCCCGCGCGCAATCGAAAACGGCCCTGATGGAGCAGACGGTGTATGCCCATTATTTCTACGGCCAAAGCGATTGGTTTATCCTGGAATACGACAAAAGCGAAGACCTGTTTTTTGGCTACACCATTTTGAACGGCGATAGTCAGATGGCTGAAGCCGGGTATGTTGGGCGGCAGGAAATCACGGAAAATGGGCGGGTGGAGTTGGATTTTTATTGGAAACCCATCTCCCTCGCCGAAGCATTGCACCGCACCGATCCTGAATACTTCGAAGCGCCAAAAGCCGAACCAGATAAACGCCTCCGCCTCGCCCAGGCCAAAGCCAAGGCGCAAGCCGCCCGCATCCGCATCCTAAAACTCAAATCCCAAAAAAGCCGCCTGAGCATGTATAAAACCGCCCAACTAACCGATACCCAACTGGCCAAACTCCAGCCCGAATTGCGCCAGGAAATCCAGTCCCTGAAAGCCGACAGCGACAACTTCGACACTGAACTGTACGAGGTGTTTTCTGAAAATGACCGGGACTTGTTCGAACTCGCCCAAGGTGAACTGGCCAAATCCGAATCTGCCGCACCCGCTGCCGCTAAACCGGCTGCACCCGCCAAACGCGGCCCCAAGCCCCGGGAAAAACGCGCCAAGAAAAAAGCCGATCCTTATTCCGAAACCGTAAGCATCGACGGCAAAGATTACCTCGTCGGCGCCGGCCCGGACGGCACGGTGCAATATGGCCTAGACAAGCACGGCCAGCTCCTGCAAATCGGAGATAAGGTTACCGCCGAAATCAAAGGCCAAACTGTGACCGGGGTAATCGGCAGTCTCAAAGCCCGCAAAGGCGGTGGCCACCTGCTGCGGTACACCGACCCAAGCACCGGCAAAAAACGCAATCTGATGGTACAGCCATCGGCTATCGCCAAAGTTGATTCGGCGGAGCAGCCGGCGGGTACCATGCCCGTGGCCAAGTACAAAATACGCCTGCCCAAATCCCTGGTCAAAAAAGCCGAAATCGCCCGCCGCAGCGATTGCGACGAAGACGAAACTATCCTGGTGACGCCCACCGAAAAGGTGGAAATCGCCGCGCCCACTATCGCCGATCCGGCCAAAGGCGATAAAATTCTCGCCCACCCCGACGGCACTCCGATGACCGTCATCGAGGGTAGCGCCGTGGACCAGCATTTTGAAATCGAAGGCAAAGCCGCCATTGAAACCCAAAAAGACGGCACGGTCACTTTCGATACCGACCCCAACGAATCGCCCGAAACCGCCGTAAAACCGCAAGCCGCTGACGACAGCACAAAATACCACGCCGTCAAAGCCCAAAAACCGACTTCCAAATGCGAGTTCACAAGCGAAAAAGCCAAATCGCCGGCCCTGATGACCTTCCTCGAAGGGATGCGCTTGCGCTGGCACGAGGGCGATTCTAAAGACAAGATCATCGGGGTGTATTACCTGAAGGCCGAGCACAAGGTCCTGCTCAAAGTCAAGGTGTACGATTGGCTGGATTTGTTTGCCGATATCCGGTACTACACCGTTTGCCCGGAAAGCGGGCGGCTGACCAAGGCCGAAAAACCGCATCGGGGCGCTTACCTGGTCCTGCTTGGACAAGAGGCCATGAAGGAATTTTACCGGCATCCCTTCGCGCAATCTTGCAAGCGGGTGAGCAAGGCGCTTTACGTCGAGTGCTACCGAAACGGCGCTTGCTCCACCGAAAAGCAAAAGCGGCTGTACCAGATTTTTGCTGGCAAATGTATGCGGCAGGAGCAGGCGCATAGCCGGGAGTACCTGAAATGGGCACATCAGCAGACAGCGAAACGCTGGGAAGGATATTCGGGAACTAAATCGTACGCGCAAGTTTTTAAGGAAACTCTGGCGGAGATTCGCAATGGGAAACGCTAACACTTACAAAGCGGGTAGCGCAGATGGTCAGCGTGCCAGACTCATGATCTGGAGGTCGGAAGTTCGAGTCCTCCCCCGCAACTTTTCCCCAAGAAACCGCCTATGTCCCGACTCACCCAAGCCTTATTCGAAAAAATCCTCTCCGCCGAGGGCGGTTATCAAAACCAGTCTGCCGACAAAGGCAACTTCAACCGCTGCGACATTAACGCCGGCACCAAATACGGCATCACACCCAATGCCTGGCAGGATTACAGTGGCCAACAATGCCCAGGCCCAGAAACGATCAAAAACCTCACGCATTCACAATCTTGGGCTTTTATGGATTGGTGGGGCCAGCATTGGCGGATATGGGAAATTTATGACCAGGATTTTGCCGAATTGGTGTTTAATGCCTTTTACGGCAATCCTTCCGCTGCTGCCAAAACCTTGCAACAAACCCTGAATCAGCGCGGCTACACCCTGGCGACGGATTCCATTATGGGCAGTAAAACCCTGGCCGCTGTCAACGTCGAAACCGCCAACGATAAAGCCGGGCTATACAATGCCTATCGGACCGCCTGGGTATCCTATCTGCATTCCCTGGGAAATGCCACCTATGGCGCCGGTTGGGCCAACAGAATGTATACTTTTTTCCCGCCTTTGCCACCTGGAAGCGGCCCAATTCCATCCGACAAGCCCAACTACCAGATCGAACTCTGGCAGCGGCGTTTCTCTGGGATGTTCAAAAGTAGCGATGATGCGATTTGGGTGGGGGCGGTGTTATCTATTGGGCTTGTCTTGCTTGTTGTTGCCTTTTTCGGCCTAAAATCCTCTCCTACATGACCTCATCTACCAAAAACCTCCTTTGGACTTTCTTCCTTTTTCTGGGTTTATCCGGCTTGACTTGGTGGCTATACCATCGCTTCTTCCGCGACGGTTTTGGCCCTACCGGCCATTGGGACGACGAGGGTGGCGCCACAGCGCAATCGAATTTCGTAACCGATGTTGACCTGACCTACGCCCAAGCCCCCATCCAAATGCGGCATTTCAACATTCGGGAATTCGACTCGCCTGACCAGCCCGGCAGCGGTTCGAACATGAAAATCAAATTCCTGAAGATGCTAGATGCGGCCCGGAAAGAAGCGGGGATTCCTTTTCCCGTGAATTCCGGCTACCGCACCGCTGCGCGCAATGCAGCTTGTTGGTGGCGTCTCCAATTCTGCCCACCTGAGCGGCTGGGCGGCGGATATTGCCGCCGGCACGCTGGAACAGAAAATCCGGATTGTTCGGGCGGCGCGGATGGCTGGGTTTAACCGGTTTGGGATTTACTCCGGCTTTATTCATTTGGATTGTGATCCTGGGAAGCGGGCTTGGGTGGCATGGAATGGAGAGGTGAGTGGGGTATTTCGGGGTGGGGATTTTTCTGGATTTCCTTTTGACCCGTTTGCGGTGTGATGGCCATTTGGGCTCGCTGCTCCCTACTCAATTAGCGGTTCTATTATTATTTTACAGTAATATTCCTGAAATCAACGATAAAATAATCGCCATATAGATCTCTACAATAGATTTGCATTTTTGCAATTTTTGCTACTTGTATGTAATTTCCGAATGAAAAACTTGCCTTAATAGGAACATCCTTTACAACGCTTTTTCTTAACCAGTTTTTACTTCCTGTAGCGTCTGATAATTTTGCTTCTAAAAGTTTGTATTCATTTCCTTGGGTGTCGAAAATTCTACTTTGCGCACTTGTTACATCTACCATTAATTCTGTGTCGTGTCCTTTGCTTGTAATCAAGAATTTACACACAACTTTGCCACCCGTCAATTTACATTCTTGCAATTCAAATAGAAAACCTGCCTGTTCAAAAGTATTTATTACAGGTGGAAACTGGGGGTCGGTCAAAACAGTTTCGCAATTTAGTTTAAAATCTTTGTAGATTACATTCCTTCTCGTCAAGTCTATTGTTTCTGTTTTCTTTCCGCTGCCGTTTCTACATTTAGCTTCCAATTTCAAAGTATTTACATCGTATTCCGTTCTATTCAGCGTCAATTCGATTTTATAGTTACCGGAAGCATCAGTTTTTGCTGTTTTTACAATGTCTGCTACCTTCACTTCAACTATTGCACCTTCCAAATCTTTTTCGTCATCATCAACCACTTCCCCGGTAATTAACAGTCTATCATCTCTAAATTTAGAAAGTTTAACATTTAATGAATTGCTTTTCCCCTCCGTTGTTATATTGAAAGTGCCTTCAACCCCTGATATCCTTCCTTGCTGATAATATAATGGATTTCACCAACTGGCATAGACTTGTCAAAGAATACCTTTCCGTCTATTCCGGTAGTTTTTAATGCCCAACCCGCTTCCTTCACGATTATAGAAGCAGAAGGAATTGGGTTCCCATTCTCATTTTCCGAAATAAAAACTGCCAATGAAGAAAAGGATTGAGAATAGCAACTTATTGTCGCAAGAAACGCAATGATAATAGAAGAGATGCTTTTCATATTATAACTTGATTGGTTCTGGCGATTTTTATCGCCAATAAATTGTCTTGTGATGCTTTTGTTCTCCTTTGATAAGTTAGGTCAGATTGCTCAAATGCTGCATTTTATTCAATAGAATCTTCCAAAGTAAAATATCTGTCAGTATCAGTTTTTACTTTTTTTATCAAACAATTTGGCAGCGTTGGCAACCGAGCATTATTCGCTGTTTTAATTATTTAACTCGAACATTTGTAAACTCAAAATTCCCAGAATGATAACTGCCAATCTTTAAATATGCGGATTTTGTTATCGTTACAGCTCCAACATTGAACTCGACAGAACATTTTACTGGATTTCCATAAATTAAGTTTATCTTCTTTTGCCCATTTCCAAGTGAAATATTTTTGCAATCGTAAACATTTCCCTCTTGATCATTCATTTCGCTAAAATTGTTGTGGACATGAAATTCTCTTACAGACTCAGCCGCTGATTTATTTTCCAAAGTAAAATGAAAAGTTGCTTTGCTTCCAACCTGTTCAAAACCTGTTAATACAAGTTCCATGTTATTAACTACTTGCCTACCCAATACTCCACTCGGTGATGGTGGCGGACTTACCTCATTTCTGCAATTAAGCTTGAAGTCTTTATAGATTACATTTCTTCTTGTAAGGTCTATTGTTTCAACCTTTTTCCCGCTATTATTTCCGCATTTAGCTTCTAATTTTAGCGTGTTCACATCGTATTGTGTCCTGTTGAGTGTTAATTCGATTTTATAGTTGCCAGAAGGATCAGTCTTTGATGTTTTTATTATATCTGCAACTTTAACTTCTATAATTGCACCTTCTAAATCTTTATCATTATCATCAACTACTTCCCCAGTGATCAATATTCGATCATCCCTAAATTTGGAAAGTTTAATTTTTAGGGTATTGCTTTTCTCTTCGGTCGTGATATTAAATGTGCCCTCTACACCTTGATACCCTTCTTTGCTGATAATATAGTGAATTTCACCAATTGGCATAGATTTATCAAAAAATGCCTTGCCGTCACTTCCTGTTGTCTTAGCTGCCCAACCTGCTTCTTTGATAATTACCGAAGCACCTGCTACTGGCTTGCTAGTTTCATCTTCGGAGACAAAAATAGCTAATGAGGAAAAGGTTTGGGAAAAACATTGGATGGCAGATAAAACTGTGAATAGAATAGGAATCGAAAATTTCATATCTTAAAAGTTAATTGGTTGCGGCGACTTTTCTCGCCAGTCAATTGTTTCAGTTTTAGATTTTTTGTCCTTTGAAATTGTGAGAGTTGATTGCCAGAAGGCTGCATTTTTGTCAAAATATCCTTCTAGGTCAAAGTGGCCTTCATTGTCAGTCTTGACTTTTTTAACTATGCAATTTGGACAATATACTTCAACGTCAGCAATTCCCTTGCCGTTTTCGTCTTTCACTTCGGAGGAATATATTACTTTATTTTCTGCTTCAATCTTTGCTGGTTCGCTTTCCTTCAAACGTTCTGGGGAAGGGCTTTCCTTATTCTTGTTTGATTTCGTTAGGTTGCCTGTGTTGTTACTTTGGGCTTTATTGTCAATTTTTATTTTATTGATTACATTTATATTCGGCTGAGCGACTAGGTGTTGCGTTTCCTCCTTTTTAGGCTTAGGAAACAAGACATTCCATTGACTTACTATAACTGTAAGTAATCCAATTACGGCTATCCAAAGCGTATATTTTATTTTTTTATTTTCATTCATTTTTTATTTTTTTTAGCAAACGGCCCACATCCCGGTCATCCGCCTTGAAAAAGGTGGTTGGCAGAGAGTTAAGCATTGTTGTGCCTTGTATATTTTTCTTACCTATCAACTGTAGTCGTCAATCGTATCACCACCTTCCCATTCTAACCCACGTTCAAGGGTAAATTGCTTCTTTGCACCCTCCAAAGTAAAAAACGTACCTAGGCTCTCATGAACAAAGAACTGGTTATCAATGGAAACTCGTGCAAGAGACCATTCTTTTACTGCTCCAAGTTGATGGCATATTACAAACAATGTATCCGAACCTTTAGAAAGCGCTGCCATAACAACTCTCCATTCACCAAAATCATTGCGCGCAAATACCTCTCCTTCATTAATACGTTGGCGATAATCTTCCAAGGCATTCTTTCCAAGGTTAGAAGGGCAAAGTGGAAACTCGCTCGGTGTCTTCCAGTTTTTCTGGATCGCACCTAGCGTTCTGGATTCAATGAGGCTATCTGGTTCCAATCTTTCGCCATATTGTTCATTTGGTGATTTGTAGAGCCACTCACCAAGTGCTCCACCAGAGGGGATTTTTCCACTGTTTGCCCAATCAAGTAATCGCTGTCGTGCATGTTCAGCCTCTTCCTTTGTGACCGGACGCATCCATCCGAGTTTTGGATCAGACTTCCCTGGTATAGGCCGAGTAGGGGTCTTTTAAAAAATTCTCAATACTGCCATAAGAAATCACGATCCGACGTACAGTCATAGGGTTTTTGAGAATATTTTCAAGTCGAGTCACCCAGGCTAGGTTTTCGGGTCGATTATTTTGTCGATTAGTGTCAAAGTGGTCAACAACGTAGTCCTCTGACGGCTGTGGGCCATGAAAAGCAGTTGCTACGATTCTATGCACTGTTTCTGATGCAATATTCATGTAACCCGTCTGGTTGTTAGGGTTTCCAAAAGTCCATTTTTCATCTAAGGGTCTTTTCCGTTTGTCTTGTTTTCTGCACCGGCAAATAGCCCCATTATCTCTTACGCGATAAACTTCTCCGCGATATTCGCATGTTTTTTCTATTTGAAATGTGTCTAAAAGTTTGTTCACATTTTATAGGATTTATCGTATTCATTATTTGGAAAACCGGTTGCACCTACACCGTGCGACCGTTTAGGCAGCACGAGATGGTTCGGTTTTGCCGGGCAGTAAAATAAGAGAGTGTCAATCAGTTTGTTGGCAACTGGGTTTATTCTATTGTTCTTTCAATTGTTAGTTTCATGATTTTTCTCTTTAGAAGCTCCGCTAATTCATTTGTAGTTCTAAATCCTTCAATATCCTCTCTTTTAATGACAAGCACTTTTGTTCCGTCCCTGTTTAGGGCATTTATTATTTCACTATGAGCATTGCTAACTCCGTCTGCTTCTCCAGTAATCCCACTTAAAGAAATTAATACTCCTACCTTTACTCCTCTATCTTGTAATTTATTTATGAACCACCTTATATCACGACTTCCTATTGGGTTCGCTGTGTTTTTGCATTCAGTTATAATTATAAAATCAAGAAAATATAAATCAGAGCTTCTTTGGTCGTTTGTGAAAATCACATCTAATTCATGTGCTCGAACACCGTCTAAAGTATTAGCGGCATGAAAAGCCACTCCTGGAATCCTGTCAAAAAGGTAGCTAACCAACTCTTCAAGTTTAGCTCCTTTTACATCCGTATTTGGCGCGTTATCGGATTCTCTTAATAAGGTCGTAATTCTATTTTGAGAATATCTTGCCATTAGTTCGATCCGTGAGCTATTTTATTTCTTTGGGACAAAATGATATTCTCAAATGTCTCATTGAGTAAGTCTCTAACAAAATCTTCTACGTCATAACTGATTATTAAAGGGTGTAATGAAGTTTCAATTTTAAACCTTTTGTCATTCTTGTCTAAATACAGGAGCAAGGCAAGCTTAGCATCAGATTTTTCAGTATATCTCTTTATTTGAAATTCAGCGTTATTAAAGTTTTGCCGCGAAAGGTTCCCATATTTTACTTCAACTATTATTGGATTACCTATAACTCTACCTAACTCATCATTCCACAAGGCAAAATCAACACCTTTATCTGTATAGGTTAAATTTTGAACGCTATTTAATTTTATGGTTTTGAAAACATCCTCAATTATGAATTCTAACTCTCTTCCATGACCGAATTCACGGAGGTTTTTAATTTGATTTAGGTAAGATTTTAAATTTTCCTGTATATCAATATTATAGATATTTGATTGCTTTTCTTTTCTTTTTATTTTTTTACTTGTTGGTTTTTTATTTTTCCGAACTTCTTCAAGTATCTTATCAATAATCAGTTTTAAAAATTCTCTATCTTGCAAATTTACTCTTTGATATATTTTATTTTCAACGTAAAACGGAATTTTGTAATCCTTGCCTAATAAAATAAAATGTTGTTTACCCATGCCCTCGCATACCCCCATTTCGTAAAGGACATTTTGACTGTCTTGTGACATCACGAATAATGCAAAATCAGATTGTCTTATTTTTCTTTTTAAAATTTGCTGTATTGACTCCCCGATAGAAAAATCATACAAGTCAAATACTTCGACATTATTCTCTGCAAGAACATTCTTAACAGTTGTCGTATCTGTTTCGTACGATGCTGATATAAAACATTTCAGATGTTCCTTCATTTATTTATCTTTTCTTTCTTTTTTTCGCTTGCTATCAATTACTGTTACACGCATTTTTGGCTACAAAGCCGTAGTCAAAAATACATATATTTCGTCAATGGCTGAACAAGCCTCCCGTCAATATATTTCTGAATACCCAACGCTAAATCCGTCTGCACTGGCCAATGAATTTGGCATTAGCAGCGTCACCCCAAATCTAATATCTTTATTACCAGATTCTTACCTAACCAGTGCAAAAAAACTCATTTACAAAATCACTGCGTGATCCGCAAGCTGGTCTTACCCTCCAATACTTCATGCTCCTCCTTCCCCAACACCCGCAACAACCCCACCACCAAATACACCGGCGTCTGCAACAAAAACCAAGACTTCCGCGCGCTCTTACCCGAATCAAACCCAGTCTGCTCCGCCACCCGCTCCCAGGAAAGCCCATCCGGCAAGCGGTAGCGCTCCGTAGTCCCTTCCTTAAAAACAGATACCCGCAACGCATCCATCAGCGCATCTGCCTGGGCCATGGTGCTGGCCTTTACTTATTTTGAATTTGAATGGTTTGGCGAGTTGGATGGACATAGTTTTGCATAGGACCATTAGCTTTATAGTATCCTCGAAACTCATACGATCTTTCACCAGCAGACGAGCGATACTGGATTTGTTGGCGTAGTGCAGCGGGCCGGCCGCGGCCTCATAGGAGACGCCGGCTCGGGACATTTCTTGGCGAAGTTGGGTTTGGAGGGCTTGAACTAAAGTGCGTAGGTTTTCCATGCGTTTCTTTTCAGTTGCAATTCAGCCGGGTACCCCGGCTATATCTGATTCAAAAACAAAGTTATGGATATTTAGAGACGAATATGCAACAAAGGATTGTGTTTGTACCCGCCACCTTTTTCATGCCAGAAAAACAGACCTTTGGACCAGGAACTAATTCTCCAAGATGGGGATTACAGGGTAGTAAATGCAATGCTTTTATTAATTCCAGTCTTTTAAACCACAAATTGAACTTATGCAGATACTCGGAATTGTTGAGTTCACCCCAACCCTATACTGTGCCCATGACGCCTTAGGACAATCCGTCCCCGTAACCATCGCAGGTGCAAATGGAACGCTAACCATGCCTTCGCTGCCTGAATGGAAGAAAGATGAAAAAGACCCGCTTCGCCACAAACTCGTTCCTCCAACAGATGTAAAAACATGGAAATCTGACGGATACCCTATCAATTGGGGACGACCAGTAGAATACCCTTCAGGCCGTTCAGGGGTAGAAAAAGCGCTTTTAAAGTTTACAGTGAAAACTCCAAATGACGAAAGTCAAAAAATCTATGAAGCGTTTCCCAACTGGCTGCACCTGTTCAAGCAGTATGTTCAATTGTTGACTACCCAATACACCATGGGTAATCGCAGCATTGAAATTGACCACTATAAAAAACCTTATGTTGTTTGAATCTCCTGATGGTAAATTTGAGCGGGTCTCGAACCTCCACCACCCTTCCATTATCATTGAAATTGGCGCCAAAGACACCTCACTTCATCTAAACCATCTTCAAGAGGCATGCCGATTGGCCTCCTTACAAGCAGAACCCCGACTTGAATATGCGTTGTTGTTGGAAGCCTATTCCGCAAAAGCAGTTGGAGATTACCGGAAAGCGATCATTGAAGCAGCAGCGGCATTGGAAGTAGCCCTGACTAACCGAATCATTCAAGAATTTCAGACCCTCAATATCTTTTTCGGAGAAGCCTTGCTGAACAAGTATCAAACCCTGGGTCGCAGATTGGAATTAGCCCAATTGTTAAAAATATTGAAACCTGACCAAGAAACCCGAAAACTAATTGTTGAACCGCGAAATGAAGTAATTCACAATGGAGTTGCCCCAGACAGGAAAATGATAAACGCTGCAATTGAAAAGGCAAGATCCCTATTACACTTTCTTTCCCCAACAATTCACCAATAAGCAGCAGAGGATTAAGTAGATAATCGAGTTTATTTTGCATTTGCTGAAAACCTGCCTCCAGCGCAGCAGATCAATCTTCTCACACCGGCTCAACCCGCACAATCATCTGATTATAAGTATCCGCAGGCGACCCATCGTGATTACCCATGACTTCCGCCGTATGCGAGTAGGCGCCTGGCGCATCCGTATGCGCTTCGGCCCAGAAAGAAATTTCATGCGTACCGGGATTGACCAACAGGTAACCACTCAGCGGAACCACGATGTAGTGCTGGCTGCCACCGGAAATATTAGGCCCCCACTTGGAACCACTTATCCATCTTTCGGGACCGCTGCCTTCCTTGTGCGCAAGCCTGGCGCCGATGCCAATGGCATACTCCGTCTTGCTGGCGCCGTACTGTTTGGTATTAGCAGACAAAGGTATTTTCCGGTGCTGGAAACCGACATGCCCCGATATAAAGACATGGCTTTTGACGCTTACCTGAAATTTGACCAGCAAATCCGGGATTTTAACCAGGGTATTGCCCAGGTCGTGGGAACCCGAATGATGCACTTTGATGACTTGGATTGGCATGTGGTTTTGACTTTTTTGAGTTAAAAAATGTTGAATTTGGTTATGATCTCTTGCTGAGTCCATTACACCCCTTACTGGTGATAGCGATTATTTCTTCTTTGTAGTATTCCTGGCCTCGTCAGTCAGAGACCTTATCCTGTCCCATAATTTTGAGCCATTAAAAACCCTGCGCGCATTGCTACTAAGGTTCTGATGCTTTGCCACAATAACTTTTCACCTGGCAATGGTTGCTTTTTTGAGGGAACAAAGCCCGCTATGGAGGATAAGGCAATTATATACTGCTTCACGGTATCAACCTTCTTGTTTGCGAATTGCTCCACGAGTTTAATATCAAGTTCATCAAAATATTCTGAGGCCGATTTGTCTGGCGAAACCTTAGCAACATATGCTAATCGAAGCAAGTACCATCCGATAATCAAATAGAGTTGTATAGCGTTTGTCAATCGTTTGTAATTATCAAACTGCAATCTTTCTATTCGAAGTCCCTGCTTTAGTACGTAATGGAATCGCTCTATTGTCCACCGTTTCGAATAGTATTCGATTATACGGATGGCATCTGCAAGTGACGTTACAGGCAGGGTGGTGAACAGGTACCATTCTATAGGCGTTATGCCATCCTTAACTCCTACTTCCTTTACATGTATGACCCACATTGCCACTGGTTCTCCCTTTTTCTTTTGTGGCACGAGGCAGGTGACCGGGCCATACCTGACCGCCAGTTTTGCCAAGCGCTCCTCTCGGTCTTTTTGCCTGCGGATAGTCACCTCCAGATAACCATAAAGCGGCATATTAGTCGCTAATTCCTTCACATTACAGCTTTGCCCCTCAAATTCAACCTTTCGCCTTACATCTCGTATTCTGACCAATAACTGGACATTATGGCCACGACTTGCAGTAAAATGCTCATAGATATCTGCTTCTCTATCTCCTATTGCGATTACCGTTCCTGAAAAATCCTTGAACATGCGATCTATCCATCCAAGTGCCAGCAGCCATTTGTTGCTCTCCTTTTCCGTTATGTCAAACTTGCCAGGGGCTTTCCTTTTTTCTTTATCCGTCTTAGGTGGCCAAATATGTTCGCCAACCAGTCCCAGTGGATCGCCTGCTTCATTAAGCGCAAGGGCACTATGCACACAAAGCCCCAAAACCGTCTTTTGTCCACCTAAAAGTCCCAAGCCCTCTGTCTGTTTGTGGTTCCAATAGTTCAAATCGGTTGTATCTTCAACTACCAAGATCACCTGTTCGGCTTTACATCTGGATAGTGTCGCTGCTTCGTGGCCACCACTCAAGTCCAATTCCGAACTCGAAAAAAGTCGCCATGCTGCTTTCCTAACCAATTCCCCGCAAGCACTGGAAAAGGAGGCTTCTGGCCGTTCACTTAAACGAGTGACCATCTTGTACAAATTAGCCCGATACCGTTCATCTGGAAGTTTCGTGGAAGCAAACTCTTGTTCTACCCATGATTGCGTCTTCATTTCAGCTTAGTATTTTCTATCAAATCTACCTAACTTTCCCATATCCACCCTGCGGCTCAAAATTATGGGACAGGATAAGGTCAGAGACTGGCAGACAATACGTGTCGCATTAAAAATGCTCACGAGCACTTCGCGTTTATTTTGTAACTGTCGAACACTTTGGCCCAGCGGGGAAGGCTAATTTTTAGGCGTAAAAAAAGCCCTGCATCTCTGCAAGGCTTTGTGTTATTTCAATTGCTTCGTTAATTCAGGAAAAACTACTTCAATATGTTTCTTGCTATATTTAGGATTTGGGGTATATTCCTAACCCTGCCCAAACATAAGAATAGTAAATTGCTTTTCTTTCTTTATCATCAAGCTTACTTATTATCTTTAAATATTCAGGCTCAGTCAATTTATCTATAACTTCTATAAGTACTGCACCGTGTTGATAAGAAGCAAAATCACCAACATTTACTTTCGATAATGCCAAGACACACCCCTTGTCGGCTTTTATTGCACCATTAACTAAATCGCAATAAGATTTCCCATCAATTTTAATATCGTCAAACAAATGGTAATCTATTTTAAACCCTAACTTATCAGAACAGTTATCTGTATTACAAGAATATAAAAACAAAGCAAGGGCTGAAATGACAAATATTATTCTCATTACTATTCTTCTTTTTTTACTTCTTTAACTCTATCAGTACCTGTCACATTGATTGTTCCATATTTCAGTCTTGAAGTACCTGGTATATACTTCTGCATTCCTTCTCTTTTAGGTACTTCTGTTTTAGAGGTATTCTCCAAAATTTTGCCTACAACATCCCATTCAGCTTGTCTTTCACCGTTGGGATCACATACAGTTATACAGCCGTGACTTAACCCACCTAAGTGAAAACGATAACCACTTCTTGTTTCCCCGTCTGCATTCTTATATCCTTGGTGGTGGTCATCATACCTTGATTCATCGATAGGGTCAACTTTGTACCAACCCCTTCCACCTTCGTACTCGGTTAAATCATAACTGCCATTAGGTATAGCAACTTCGTATTTATCTCGTTCCAAATCCCTTGTAATAGTTCCATCTGATTCAACTCGTCCACCACTAAACACATTGTCTAAAACTAAAATTTGGTTTTGTGTCAAATTACCCTTATCATCTCTGATACCACCGTGAACATAATCTTTGGCTGAAACAACTTTCATTGGTAAACCTTTCTTAAAATGATCAAGGTCTGTAATAGCTAATTTACCTGTTTGCTTATTAAACCCAATTATTACTTCAGCTCCATCAGGATCAATATTTGTAAGCGGATTATTTAGTACAAAATTATATGGCGAAGCATAAGGAAATTTATTGCTAACGGATCGACAGCAAAGAACCTTGCTATTCTTGGATTGTAGCCTCAAATGTAAAGTCAAGGTAGTTCCGGCTCCATAGATTTCGTCTATTTTTCTTGGGAGTTATAGCCCCAACGGTAAATTGTGCTATTATAAGTCCTATCCGGCATTTGCATACCGAAAGGATAATAGTCCCCTGCAGTCCATACATCCGGCTTATAACTATCAACAATTTTATCCCCTGCCAAGATGTCGACAGGCAATTTCCTATCAGTAACCGTAGCCAACACATTCCCCAAATGATTAGCCAATTCATACTTCCGCCTCCCCCGGTACCGGCTCAGATATCCAACACCAGGCTTCACACAGCCAGCGCCAATGCACTTATCCGCCCGGTACTCGCCCAAACGGGTGCTGCCAAACAGGTAGGCAGATTCCCAATGCACATTCGGAGCCAAGCCCTTTTCGATGTGGCGGTAAGTGGCGAGTACGTTACCCGTAGCATCGTACACATAGCGCGTTGCATGCCCCTTGCCCCGTTTGCTGATTCGGCGTCCCATTGCATCGTAGCCGAACTGCAATAAAGGGCCACCATTTTTAGCAATGTTTTTGACTTTGCCTGTGGCTGTCCAACTCATGGTCAGGCCCTCGGCATCGTCGCGCGTGAGGTTTCCGGTTGCATCGTAGCCATAATTTTTTGGGCCCTGGTCATCAATGTCCTCGGTATAATTCCCCGGGGGTACCGCATCACGTACCCGGACCAGGCGGTTGTTGCCCAGGTAGTAATGGTAGGACATGTCGTCCATTGCAACCGCATTTTGCGCACTGGCGTTGGGATTGCCATTCCGGAACTGGTGCAGGATATTGCCGTTGGCGTCGTATTTCAGCTTATTCCAGTACCATTCTGTGGCGGATTTCAGGTTCCAGGCATTGAGGGTCGGATCGTAACCCTTATCATGCGCCCGGGCCTCCACCAGACGGTTGAGCTGGTCGTAGCGGTATTCGTAAGCCTGCGGCTGGCCCTGCGCCATAAACGGCCCGATGGAAGTGATCATACTGCGGATATTCCCGTTCCAGAGTTCGGCGGCATGGCCGAAATGCGGCGGGGCAGTATTGACAGCGGGCTCGAGCTCCACCCCGGCGCCGATGGGCCGGTAGTCGTTTTTGTGGTAACTCAGGATGTAGCCTGTCAGGTCTTTGGCTACTAAGACGTTGGGGCCGCCGGCAAGGCCATCCTGCCCGGGATCGTGTTCCGGCAGCAGACTAGCGGCATTTAGGCCCTTTATCCAGCCTTGTATCGTATAGGTATAGTCCTGGCCTTGCACGCGCTCATCGCCGAGTTCGAGCCGGGCCAGCGGGCCGTGGTTGAAATAGGTATAGCGGGCGTCTTCATCCCAGATGTAGCCGTCCGGACTGGTGCGTACCCGGATCAGGCGGTTGTCGGCGTCGTATGCGTATTGGTGGTAGAATTGGTCGGGCGCACCGGGCTGGTAAAACACGGCATTTACATTGCCGCTGACCAGGTCGTAGTTATACCCGATCTTTTTGACGGCAAAGGCGCGGTCGTCCTGCCAAAGGGTATCCATATTGCCGTGTATGTCATAGCTGTAATGCGCTACGTGGGTTAACTTATCGGCCTTTGTCGTGGGGTACGGATTTTCCCGGAAGGAGACGGCTGCTATGCGGCCTCGCAGGTTATTCTGCTGGTTTGGCGCCCAGCCGTAAAGCTGCGGCAGCGGCGCGTCGTACCAGCTGTGCGCTACTTCAAATTTTTGGTTGGATGCGTCCAGCCAGGTATTCCACTTTTTATCGTCCTTGACAATGGAGTTGTTCAGGAATTGCGGCTGAAATATTTCGCCGGTTTCCACAATGCGACCCAGGCGTCGTACCGGGTATAGCTGTATTTTTTCGGGACTACCTGGCGCGGGTTGCGGGAGGCCACCAGCCGGCCCAGGCGGTCGTACCAAAACTCCGAGGGGCCGTCGTGTTCAGGTATTTCCTGCCGGATCAGCTGGTTCAGGGAATTGAAGGAGTAGAACGACATCATTTTGTGCTGCGGGTATTGCGGCTTGGCCCCGGTTCCTTTGCGGTGGTTTTTCACGTATTCAAGCAGCAAGGGATTTTTCAGCGGCAGCACACCGCTGGGCGGTATGGTTTTTACGAGGTTGTTTGATTGGTCGTAGTAGTACAGGGTGAAATGGTGCCGGGCGTCGTAAAACTTGACGGAATAGGCCTCGGTGGCCAGCAGGCATTTTTGCATGTAGGCTTCCCGCACGGCAGCTTTCATCGAGTCCAGGTAGAGTTCGTATTGTTCCTGGGCGTTGAATTCGGCCAGCTCAATCAACAATCGCGCACAGGGGTTTTCAATTGGTATTGTGTCCGTTACAATAATTGTATCGCACCAAATGGAGTTGCAGTCCGTACCGAAGTGCAGGGTATCGGTTCCGGTATTTAGGATGCCGCCGGTGAGGGTGATTTCCGGGCAATCACCACATTCCGGATGCGGGTATACGAGCGTCGGGCTGCTTATGTTGCCATGCTCTGAGGTTATGCCTGTTGGGCC
The DNA here is from genome assembly GCA_016716135.1 of Lewinellaceae bacterium. GTDB lineage: Bacteria > Bacteroidota > Bacteroidia > Chitinophagales > Saprospiraceae > M3007. Next base: position 44,116 of record JADJWX010000014.1, read on the forward strand.
CTGGTCATCACAGCAATATGTTGTGTTATAACAGCTGCTTCCATTTATTTGAATATTTTGTCCATTTTTCAACACGGCATGTAGTATAAATTGACCGGGATAGAGTATGGACCATGGCTCTATAAATGAAAAATAAGCAATACTGCTAAAATCCAGAAAAGGATTGCCTCCTATTAAACTGAACTTGCAGGAATCTGAATCCTGTTTCAACCAACCAGTAAAAGTATTTTGGTTTTGCGTGCCATACCATTGGTAACTCAAGGTATCGTCTCCAAAACTTTGCCGGATAACAGGTCCGATGAAAAAAGCGGGAATTTCAGCTAAATTATAGGTTAACAATTGATTCGAGCCTGCAAGCTTATTTAGCAAATCGGCGATTTCAGCCAATTCCGGTGTTGGCGGGCATTTTTTATTGTCTTCCGGTTTGCAACTGCTGTTGCAGCCCCTTGAAATAGCACCTTCAAAGGTTGTATGTACTCCTGAATTAGAAATAGCGTCAAAGTTGAAGTACACGTAAGCTGGTAAATTGGGATAAACTACAGGATTGGTAATCCGGTTTATACAACAAAAACTGACCGCATTATATGTTTCATTGGTCAATTCAAAGGCCATCGTACATTCGCCAATATTCAGGATAATTGAATTCACACCATTTTCATTTCTATATCGTAGTCGGCAATATTTATTTTTATTTTGAGTAACGAAAGATGGCGAAAGGCTTGGGACTAAACTTGTAAGAAAAATAAACTCCGGTGCTGAAGTTGTCAATTGGCGGAACTGCGGCCAGGCCCAGTTCAACAGTATCAGTACATTTTCATCCCAATTACAGCTATCGCAAACACCTTCAATTTGCGGATAAACATCATTTACCATAGCATTCATCACGGCTAAAGAGTCATCCTCGTAAAAATCGAGCGTACCGATGTTGATCGCGTCGTAAATATTAGGAAAACGCCGTTGCTTATCCCGGAACATCCAGGCGGTGCCCCAGTAACAAGGCTGGTCGCTGTTCCACCAGCCGCTGTTTGAGATGGGGAAATCAAGGAAGTTTTCAAGCAAAGGATTGAACGACTCTTCTCCAATGCAGCCATTGTAACACGGGTGGCTGTCGTCGATGGAATAAGCCATCATGGATTTGTACACAAAGCGCTCTTTTTGCCCCAGGTACAAGCTTCTGAAAATCCGCCATTGAGCATCCCGTTCGGCCGGATCGCTGCTAAAATCAGTAGGTGTGCAGGAGTAATCGTCCGGGCAAGCCACCGCGCGCAGTGCCACCTGGAACAAGGAAATGCCTCCTGAAAAATTGAGCATTTTGACCTTTAACTTGGCTTTGAAGCCGGAAAAATTATCCCAGGAATGGCTGCCGTCCAACTGGTTGAAAAACGGATCGTTTTGGAGTATCCAGAACTCCGGGTTATCTGAAATGCCAGACCAGATTGCCTCGGCATCCGCCAGGGTATTGGCCTCGTTCAGTTGAGCATCGTACTCGTCGCTGGCGCCCAGGTAATTGGTGTCGATCTTGTCGCCCAAGGCTCCCTGATTGGGGCAATAGGCATCCCACATGCAAAATTCGGGGTGGTACTGTACCAGTTTTCCGGGCTGATCTCGCCGTATTGCCCCCCCGGACTTACGTCGGCCAGCATACCCTGGTACGCGGTTTCACAGCGCGTGGTCAGCGTATCGCAGGCGAAGTTGATCAGCGCATGTATGTCGTCAATCTGTTGTTGACTCAGGCCTGGTTCCTGACCTGACGCCACCGCGCCGTCGCAATCCAGATCGCAATCGGTAGTGTCGATATTGGCCAGTTGAATATCTATAAACTCCTGCAGCGGTTTGATGCAGGTGTTTTCCGGGTCATTCATCCAGTGCTCCACATAAGCATCGGCAGCGGCCTCGCTCACTGCCAGTTTCTTGTAAAAGGTGTAGGAGCCGGGCTTAAGATGCACGGTGAACGGCTGGTTCAATTTAAACGGCACCCCGCAGGAGTCTATCGCCTGAATGTCACCAGCGGCATCTTCCAGCAGTGAGCCAATGGTGTATTTATTTTGGTATGCAACATCGCCGCAATAGTTGTTGATTATTCTGAATTCCAGGTCGTACACACAATCGTAGCAGACCGGGTTATTGGGCCGGCACAAGGCATCCTGGAATTGTTGCCCGTTTATGCTGTAGGAGAAAATATAGTCGCTCTCCGTGTTTACCAGTTGGGTAAACTGTGTCACCCAGGCATATTCTTCCGCAATCAGGTCATTGAAAGCCAGCAAATCTATGTGCATCGAATCCGGCTTGTACGAGTCCAGGGCCTCCATGCCCACTGGCGGGTTTCCGCACAAGGCCGTAGCGATGGTATTGCCCGCAGCATCCTGGTAGGTTATGCTGCCCTGGCCATTGGGATCAATCATCATGGTTTTGCGGTAGCGGTTGGCAAAACCCACGTCGTTGCCAAAGAGCGGGTCGAGTTCTTCCTGTGCCGGCACGCCGTAGTAAGTCCACGTCTCATGCCCGGAGCCTGGCTTATGAAATTCTCCTGGTCCGCTTTGCCAGCTGACACGGCCGGTATTATCCGGCGTGTAAGCAGTGCGGGAAAAGGGGTATTCCTTTGCGTCGGGCAAACGGGCGTTGATGCCCCCCAGCTCAGGATTGTTTGGCGAGTAGTAATTCGAGGCGCCGCTCACTGTGCTTTGCATAGCTCCGGCCTGGTTGCCGCAGCTATCGGGATTCAGGTCAAAGTCGGCCGCAGAATATGGGTTCCCATTCAGGTTGCGGTTGAAATTCGGGAAAAAGCGCAGCCGGGCGTCGTTCACCGGCGCCGGTAACACCTGAACAGCCGGCCGGCCTTGATAGTCGTAAACGGTTTCCGCCACCAAGGTCTGTCGTTCCGTGCTCAGCCCGGTCACAGCTTGCCGGTTGCGCATCGAGCCGTCGAAATGGGTAACCACGTCTTTCCGCTTACCGTGTTCGGCGTAGTTGGTCACCACCTGCCAGTTGATCTTTTCTACCGTGTATGGCTTGGCCGTGCCGTTAATAGAAATATGGAACTTGTGCGCGTACTGGCTTAAATCGGTTGGAGAATTACAGCCGATGGGATTGCAATTGCCGGCGCCGCAAGACCAACTGCCCACCAGCGGTTTATCCAAATTGCCGGGGTTGCGGCCGATGCCACGAACTCGGTAAATGATCCAGCCTTGTTCATACACCAATGGGATTCGGTAGGCAGTGTCCGTCACTTGTACCCGGGCGGCATTTTGATCAAAAGAAAACGGGATTTGATCGGGCGGTAGCGCTCCGCCGTTGCCATCGTAATCTTCTTCAAAAATCCATTCTACGTCGTATTCTTCAGCACCGGAGATTACGTCCCAATTCAGCTCAAGTTCGTTGACTACAGCATCGTAGTGGTGTGAAAGTTTGTTTGGGCATAATTGATGTTGCCAGTCGAAATGGTAGTATCGTTCGACGGTAATATTACTTTGCAAGGCGACTACTTTAGCCACAGCCTTTTTTTGTGCAGGCGAGTTTGCCGCAGTCGTGAGTTGAATTGCATTAGGGTCAATATCTACTTCAACCCTGCAGGCGTCGTCAAAAGTAAAACTATGTAATTGCCGGTATTGGGTTTGGGTCTGGGGGTCGTAGGTGATATTCAGGCTTACCGGCGCCAAGGTCTTGGGTTGGCTGCTGCCGTTTTTCCATACCCGGATAATCAGTGGAACTGTGAGTTCCCAACTAAAATCAATAAAGGTAGGCGCGTCGGGTATGATGAATAAGCGCACGTCATTCTTAATCGATTTAATATCAAATTTGTCATCCCAGGCAGCATTGGTACCACTATTGAAATTGGACAATTCAAGCGGCAGAGTCTGTTGTGGCCCGGGAAATGGGGCGATAATAAATTGTGAACCAATAAGCTCTGCGCTGACAGGCGGCTCTACTCCTGCATAGGAGTATGCCGAAGAGAATAAATTAATGAATAGAAATAAGATAGCGCGGTATAAAAAAGCAGATGAATGCATGGCATTTGGTTTTAGGTTTATTCTTTTGCGTTGCTAAAACGGGTTTCCTGAATCGTCATCACACCACGTTCGGTCTCTTTCTTTACGCGTTCAAGCCTGCCGGAGCGGCTTTCATATTCATATTTCGTGAAATAATTGTTGTCGTCCAGTTCATAAGTGAACCGGAGCGTCTGTGGATCGTACACGTAGGCTTTGAAGCTGGCATCAAAGGGGTGGATGCGCAGGTCATCGTAAAAGGTCAGGGCTGTTCCGGGGTATAGATTCAACGCTAGCCCATCGACATCAGGTGGAATATCGAATTCGCCGTAAATCCGCTGCCAGCCTTCTATGATCTCACCAGAAGCTTGAAATGTGAAGGATTTGCCACCTATCCAGATTATAACCTTGGGGTCTGCAAAAGCAAGTGTAGTAGGTGGACGGTCTTCACGCACCCAGGCGCTGAACACATACTTTTTGCCGGGGGTAGGCGCAAAATTGCCTACGCAGTCACAATCCTGAAGAAAATAAGGAGCAAATGCTTCTTGCTTATTTAACTGGCAACTTTTAAGCCGTATGTGCTTACTAAGAGGCTTTCCCCCTGGATTTAAGGGCAAACTGGATTTGCCTGTATGCGCCACAGGGGAAGAAACCTCGTAATTAAGCCAGAAATGTAATTCAGGCCTGCATACATCTTCCACTCCATTTGTACCAGCACAGGAGTTTTGAAAAAGATGGGTAAAAAACGGCCCGCCATAATTGGCATCCTCAAAACCTTCGTACATTATTTCCTCATAGCTAGCATTTCCAGCACTTGCCTGTACGAAGGAATTCCAGTATCCAAGGGTCTCGGCGCTGTACCGGTTGAGCGCATCGCGGGCTTCTATTGCATTACCCAGTGGATTGATTCGGGTGGTTTCCTGTGCCCAGGTCCAGCCCTTAGGATTTATGCCCCATTGCATAGCTGCGCCCGTGGGTTTGGTCCAGAACGATGTAAATTCCTTGTACCAGCCATCGAAACGCAACTGGACACGCGTGTGGTAGGGTGGAATAGCGGGAACTAATGCATCCTGTTGTACGCGATCGGATAGATAAACATGGACACGTTTTGGCCGCCAGTTCCCTTGGATGCCTTCGAAGTATGGGTTGACTTGCTCTCCAACGACTTTACCACAAAATTTTAGATTCGGATCATAATTTATGCATTCGGCAAACTTCAAACATTCAGACTGCCCATGAGTAACTTCTGTTAACATGCCAGCACCTTTGGGTACGATTGGTTGAGCTGTTATAGTGAGTTCAAATTCACCTAGGTAGACACATCGCAGCACCATTGGATTTATCTGAGAAAATTCTATTTTTTGAAAAGTTTCTGGACTCCAACCTTGGGGCAAATAAATCCTTACAAAACAAAAAGGGCAATTTGGACTTGGTCCCCAATACATATCCAATGCATTAATATTGGACTTATACTCTGCCCAATACTTTGTTGCTGTTAATGGGCAGGGGTTGTCCACTAAATTGTTACCATCAATTCTAAAAGGCTGACATGCCGTCTGGCTGTAATAAGGTATAAGTGACACAGGGTTGCTTGCTGGAGAAAACAGCAAGCCATCGGCACTTATAGCATTAATCAGTGCAAGGAAACAATCAATTTCCTGTTGCCGATTTATGCAAAAGCAGCTTTCCTTACAGAAAGTCTGCCAACGATCCGACATCTCTTGGGCACTGGCATCCAGTACTTGCAAATCATTGAATTGAAGTATGCCATCTTTAATAGGATTTCTAAGGGAGGTTAAGGACCCAACAGATGTGCTGGCCTGATTTCGATGCCCTGAGCGTATGATTTTGAGGTTGGCATTACTAAAGTTTGCCGGGTTGCCTGCGGCATTAATCAGATAAATGGTATTGGCCGAAACTGCCTTTACCCACAAGCGGTCCTGGAATGAACCATTCAAAAGGACGCTGAGTTCATCACCCGGGTAAAACAACCTTTCACCAATAGACGAAATGTTGCAGTTGCCATTGTTGCAACTCAACCCGCTAAATGTCGCTCCGATATTTCGATATGCGCCGGCCATACCTGGGTATGCCCAATGCGCGGGATAGGTAAATTGATAAATGGGATCGCTGAATGAATTCGTAGTCTGGGTAAGTAACACGTTTCCTGTTTCGGCATCATAAGCGACGTTTTTAGTAGATACTCTGGCACCGAGGTCGTAGGCAATCGTTTCATCCAAGAGTCCGTACCGGGTAACTACTTTCGTCAGTGTAAACGACCTGAACCGGGTCTCTTCGTATTGATTCGAAGGGTACGGCGTTGGAGCAATGATCGGTATGAGCGGGGGGACCATGAAATTGTCGATGTTCAGGTTCAACCCGCCGCTTTGGGTAATTGAGCCTGACTCGCGAACATCAGCCGTTACACTGATATCAACGCCAATTTGCACATTGCCGCCTACCGTTCCATCTGGATAGATCACTGTACACCGGTTATCGAGCTGCCGGTTGGGTTGTTGTTTATAGCGGTATTCCATACCGGAAAGCCGGGTGCCGAATTCATCATATACCCAGGTGGCCTTGGGCTTGCCATGCATATCATTCAGTTCGACCACAAAGCCTTCGGCTGCCGTCATGTAGTCTATAGACTTGATTTTCAATAATCCCAATAATGGAGTCGACTTTTTCGGTTTCTTCGCCAAAAAGGTATTCCGGGTCAATACCGGAAAATCACGGGCAGTGTAAAACTCATGGACAGTCCACCCCGTAGCATTACGGCTTACATTGGGTTTTGGCAAATTCCGGACCGTTACTTTGCTGTAAATAATGGTGGGCGCCGGGAAGAACATTTCACCCAACGGTTCTTCACTATAATGTTCATTATCGGGTGCGCATAATACTGTTTCGTCAGAAAAAATTGGTTGCCGCCAGGGGTTTTCATCGCCACCAATAATAGGCTCGTAAGCTGCTACGCCGCTGCTGATCGTATCACCGTTTTCAACAGTAGTGTAGAAATATTCCTGGCCATAATTTTGGGTTTCATGTGGCGTCCCGGCCATTTCCTGCCAGGCGTCGTCAATTTCGATTCGCTTAACCCGGCTACCGCCGCCGATCTTTTTGTAACTCGGGTCATTGAGACGAATCCAGGACTTGGGTAAATAAATCCTCCTGCCAAAGGATTCATTCCGCATTACATTATTAAAGCCCTTAAGAAACTGTTTAAACTGTTCTTCCAGGCTCCAAATAGCTTTAAGGATTTGTTCGGCATCGCCCTGATCGATAGTAGGTGTCCCGTAAACGGTTTCGGGCAAGTTTAACCGGGCAAATTGCCAGGCGGCTTTAGCAATTGGGTTCGCTTCTTTGCCTTTTTCGCGGTCGCCTACACCCACTGCTTCCAGTTTGAAATATGCAAGGTCATAGTTAGCGCTCCCAGATTTTCGGGAAAGACCATAATCCGCAGTGCTAATTTTCGCATAGCCGGGTACATATTCCCATCGCTGCGGTACACCGGGCTTGGCAATATTTACCAGGCACTTGTAATACAATGGCTCCCGTGTTAGAATCAAATCTCCCAAATATTCTTGCAACACCTTTATCGGGGCGTTGATACTCATGGGATTATCTAATTCAAAGTATACATACTGGTTCGGGTTATTGCCATCAAATAAATTGGCTGTATTCCCAGGCGCAGGAATGACTTGTTCTGCCTTGTCCCTGATGTCGTAAATTTTGAACATCCGCATAGCCCGGCGATTTTGCACATAGGCATAATCTCCGGCTTCGTATTCAACTTTAATACTCCCCCCACTCGGCAATTTGATCTGTATCAGACGCCAGCTGATGCGCCTTCATCAGCCAAAGATTTGTCTTGTGCCGCGTATGGGAATTCATCATTTGAAAGTGGGGATGCATGATTTGTGCAAGACAAACCTTGAGGGTTTGGCCTGTATGCTCCCCAGCGGTCAATATCTTTGTAATCATAAGGGGGGTTGAAGGGGCTGTAGCTGAATATGTATGGCGTCTCTTGCCCTTTTTTTGATCGTCCGTATTCAAACCAGACCTTTTTTAGGGTAAGCTTACCTGAGCCTGGTGCAAAGGAATTTGAGATATCTGGACAAAGGTCCTGGGTGTATTCAAACCGTACTGTTTTAATCGGTTCGGCAGCATTTGAATTTCCCAACCAATCACTGAGTGCATACAAAACAATTTTATCCAATTTCCGCGCACGGGTGCTATTCCCTTCACTTGAGCGATTATCAGTTCGGCTTTCAGTATCGTAATAAAAGCACGCTACATGAGTACGGCTTACGATAGAATGCAGAAGCCAAACTTCTTTTTCACCTTCAATAAAACTGGCCTTGTCATCCAGAGGATCCGAACGCATGCCCTGGTTGTAGTTTGCTTCTCCAGGCTTATACGGTGTTCGCCATGGAAGGCTTGATGCTACCTGAGTGTAATTGAATTGGGTGTAATTCCCATAATCATCAGGTGTACAACCATTTCCGGTACGGTCAACATAATCATTAGAAACAACGGCTGTCAGTAAAAAGAATGTGCGTAAGTTGGTGTACTGACTTTGTTATAGTAGTTCTCTTTGCCTTTATTATTTCCTGTAGATGCATCTACTGCGCTATAACCGACCATGCCAGATTGGCAACTGGCGCTACTGCCGTCAACACTGAAAGATACTTCGTTTTGAACGTTATTATATGCTGGAATACCAAACACATACCGCTGCCCATCTTCTCTTAACACCGTTATTTCAGAAAGGTGATGCCCTTTCCTGCGGCTTGTTGTCCGGCTCCCTGCAGTGGGGTTGGTCAATTTAAAATCATTCTCTGGAAAACTCAATATACACTTCTCCAAGCCGTATTGGGCTGCTTCTGTTGCCGTGAGGTAGGAAATGACTTGTTTGCGTTTTTCGCGCTTGCTTCGACTGACAGGCGAATCTGGAAGCGTTTGAATCACGTCACCTTCACTGTACCTTACAAGGGTATTGTTAGTCCGGACTTCCAGCCCGCCAGCGTCAGCCAATTGAGGCCGAACCGGCTCAAATCCACCCAAGGCATTGAAATAGCCGCTGTCATCTACGGTGCGTTCACCGGCCATTTTGAAATAGGCCGGTTCATAGGAGGGGTTTGAATTGGAAGGGGTGCTACTAAAATCAAGGCCAGTGAGCGCACCGTTGCTACTGGTATTATGCCATTTTTTTGCGTAGCTGTATGAATTATTAAAGACAACATCCGCACCTGCGCGGACCATATTCCCTGCGCCGGCCTCAATACCAAAACTTTTTCCAGCATTCAGGTTCACGGATTGGTTATCAAAAGTTGTTGGCACATCACTCCTTCTCAGTTGGTAACTACCTGAAAGACCTTGTCCACTAACCGAAAATACATCAGCAGTCATGGCTGACAACGGAAGATGCCGGGTATCGCTTGAGAAGGAATTATCTTTTTCACGGTTGAAATCCAGCAGTACATTCAGATTGTTTTTTGCGTGATGGGCATAGAGCAGGCCATACGCCTTCAGTTTCAGGTTGTTTGTAGACAGCTGTTGTTTAGTGAAATAACCACTTAATTGTGCACCACCTTGAACGCCAAATAATTCTAAGCCTAATCTCCCCGAAAAAGTGAATGAACTGTTTCGCATGGGAAATTGAATCGACGGAACGTATGTCGGTGTTGAAAAGTTAAATTGAACACTTCTGCTATCTATTTCATGTGAGATACTTTTATTTAACTCAGTACCAGAGCATGTATATCGCGTTGTTGCAGCATGGCTGATGCTCATAAAAGGTGCAAATGAAATAGTTTTAAATCCTTGCCTGGAATTGATAGCCGTACCAATATTTAATCCAAGATTTTGATCATAGCCATCAGCAGTTCCTACTTTCCTTGAAAAGGATAGCGATGGGCTAAATCCAATGCCTTCACTGCTACTTGCAGTAAGTCCCAGGCCCGCGTTAAATCGCATTTTATTTTGTTCACCCAGGCTAAGCGAAGGAGTTATTCCATATTCTATACCGAATCCATTATAGTTATTGTGGTTTAGGCCAATACTAACCCCGATTGCAAAGGGAGTTTCTTTTTACACCAGGGCTTTTATATCCCAATAATTCCGTCTGGAATCCACCTGTCACACCCCAGGTTATGTTTGGTTTTATGTTGAACTCCTTTTTCACTTCATCCCCATCAAAATCATCCGGCAAGCCGCGTAGGTTCCGGCTAATAACACCCGGATTCAGGTTCCAGCCCAAGCCGACAACAGAGGCTTCCTGTTCCATGCCAATTTCCGATTGGTAACCAAGGTTTACCGGGTATCCTCCCACATCCAAAAGTGGAATATTGTAGCTAAATGTTCCTGTTGCGGGGTCAACCAGTTCATTAACGCCGGCAGGTGTAAAGCTTTCTACTTCAGGTTGAGAAGGGCCGCCGGTTAAGGCAAAAGCCTGATAGGGAATAATGATTTGAAAAACCATCAATAAGATCAGAGACCATGCGGCCCGACATTTGGCATAGTGGGAAGAGATCAACATACGTTTGATTTTGGGTTTAAAAATGTTGTTATCTATAAAGGCAGATTGCCTATTTATCATAAGACAATCTGCCAATTCTGTGTTTCACAGAAATCTGCTATACAACCGCTTTGCCAGAAAATCCATTTAAGGATATTCTGGCAATCAGGAAATGCCAATAAACTAAATCGGGAACAGTGTCTTGGGGGAAGAAGACTTGTGGTTTCCGGCTTGGCTTGTATTCAACGGTGTGAAGCAGATCACTGCATACACCGACCTTGCATGAGGGGAATTCTAGTTTTTAGTTTGTTATCTTGGAAATCAGTATTAACACAAAATAAACCGGCAACAATAAATGTTGGCTCAGCACAAAAATAGACACAACAATTATTTTGCCAAATTTTTGTGTGTTATGTTTTTGTATTTAGGCTATAATCTGCTATTTGGAGGAGGATTGATCACTCCCCCTCCAAGCCCTCCACAGCCCGATAAAACTTCCGCAATACCTCCTTCACATCCTTCTGCGCATAAATCTCCGCGATCCGGTCGCTTTTCACGCCGAGGATTTTTTTGACATCCTCCAGCCCCATTTCCCCGCTGTTCAAAATAAAATCGCCGGTGAAGTGCCGGCCGTAATGCGAGGTAATTTCCCGACCTATCAATTGGAGACTGATTTTCCGCAGGCGATGGCTGTAAGTCTGGTAATTCATCTTGGGGAACAGGTAGCCATCGGCATCCCAGTGCAGGAGCAGTTCGGCATCGTTTTCCGGGAGCGGGACAATTTCGGTGCTGCCTGTTTTTTGCGCAGCGGTCACCAGGTAGCGGTACCGGGTATCGCCGTCGCCGTCCATTTCGAAGTAATGCTCGGACTTCTGGATGCGCTGCGTGTCAGAGTACCGCAACCCACGGCACATGATCATAAAGCGGCGCAGGGTTTCGTATTCCTTGCTGCCAGGCTTGGCTTTGGCCAGCGCATTGCGGAAGGTGAGGTACTCCTCCCTGGACAAACTTTTCTTGTCCGATATTTTGACCACTTTAATGTCGACACCCTCGAAGGCTTGGCGCACATCCTTCAGGTTGAAATATTTCAGCACCCGGCCGTATACGATTTTCAGGTAGCGGATGTATTGGTTGGCCATGTTTTCCTTTCCCGATACCACGATCTTGCGTTTGAAGTCCAGCACCTTGTCGTGACTGATTTCCTGATGCTCAGTTTGCCCATGAGTTCCTCGAATTTATTCACGGCGGCCCGGTAGGTGATGAAGGTTCGGTAAGCGATCTCGTTAGCATCCAGTTCGCGTTGCAGCAGCTCGCGGGCAGAATCGGCGAAGTGGCGCGTCACTTTTTTCCCGGCGCCCATGCGCAGCCGGAATTCGTCAAAAGAAGGCGGAATGTCGGAGGTAGTCAATTCGGCGATGATGGCGTAGGCTTTGGTCAGCGTTTTGGACAAATCCCCGTTGACTGTTACGGCGGTTTCGCCGCCAAGCGTGGCACGCGATTTGACTGTTTGACTGTTAGAGTCCCAGTCTTTGGCGAGGATTCTCCAGGGCAACACGATGTAGTTCGTCTGGTAGTGCCAGGCATAGCGCAGGTAGAGGCGTTGCCGGCCGGATTTGTCCGAATGGCCTCTGAGTACAATGGCGATGGTCGGTGGACGCATGATCTCGATATTAGGTCTTTAGTGTGGCTGAAGGGAGCCTGGAAATCCTGCGTGCTGCAAAAAAAAGAAAAATTCCGGACTTAAAATTTGGTACAGAGTTCGGTACATACTCAATGCCAAATCTACCCCCTGCTAAGCCTTCCTAAGTTAAAGTGAGGGCCTCCAAACAAACTTTAACACTGCTAAAAGACGGTACGCCTAACTAAAGCGTTCAAAGCCCTTAACTTTGCATTAACACTAAAAAACAGCATTTGGCAGTTTCCTTGTTCTAAACATTACGTCCCAAAAGCAAAACAATCCGAAAGGATAATCGTAAACCAAACCATATCGTGATGAAAAATTTGCTTTTTCTGCTGTTGTTTGCCCCGTTTGCCCTGTCGGCCAACCAGGGCGGCCCCAGCCTCGACGCCATATCCAAAGCCCTGAGTGCCGGCGATGCCGATGGCCTTGCCCAGTATTTTGGCGACAACGTCGAGATATCAATCCTGGATAATGAGCAGCTCTATTCCAAGGCAAAGGCTACGGAAACCTTGCGTGCTTTTTTTAACTCGAATAAACCCAAAACATTCAACCAGGTGCACCAGGGTACCAGCCGCGAAAACAGCGACCAATACTGCATTGGCAACATGACTGCGGCCAGCGGCTCCTACCGGGTGTATATTTACCTGAAAATGAATGGCGCCAATACCACCATTCAGGAAATACGCTTCGACAAAGGCTAAGCAATTAACCATATTCAAGTTAAATATCAACGGCCCGGAGCGACTTCGCTCCGGGCCGTATTGTTGAACTACCCGATTTAAAATACTGCCCGATGCAAAAAACATTTTTTCTTCGCATTGATCCTCATGTTGCCCGCAATGCTCGCGGCACAAACCGGAACCTGGAAAACAATAGACGACAATACCGGCGAGGCGAAAAGCCACGTGCAACTCGTTGAAAAAGATGGAAAACTGACCGGGAAAGTGGTGAAACTGCTCAAGTCGGCCCCGGACCGGCTTTGCGACAAATGCCCCGGTGAACGCAAAAATCAGCCGGTGTTGAACATGATCATCCTGGAAAACATGCAGCGCAAGGAGGGATACTGGCAATCGGGCCGCATCCTCGACCCCGAAAAGGGCAAATGGTACACCTGCAGCATGTGGCTCAAAGACGGCGATCCGAATGTATTGGTGGTTCGCGGGTACTTGGGGCCGTTTTACCGGACGCAGTATTGGTATCGGGTGGATTGATTGCGGCGCATGAAAAAAATAGGGGTGTGGGGTTGCACAGAAAGCAATGTCAATCTATCTTTGCCCCGCTTTAAACGAAAGGCGCCCAATTTTGGCCCATGGTGTAATCGGTAACACAGCAGATTTTGGTTCTGTTATTCAGGGTTCGAGTCCTTGTGGGCCAACAAAAAAAATCCCGTTCCAATAAATTGGAACGGGATTTTTGCTTTTTTAACCCTAATTCAGGTTGATTTTGCTGCGGCCGAAATACGCCGGTTTAGGCTTATGGCCGGCTTTCCCATCCAGTTGCTCTGTTAAATCGAGCAATTGAGTAAAGGCCTGCAAGGGTTGTTCTTCCGCTGTTTTTCCCTGCAAGCGGTCCAGTGCAATTTCCAGGTCGGCAATCGTTGTCTGAATTGAGGGCAACGGCCGGTGCAGGATGAGGCGGATCACACCTTCCGGGTCGATGATGTACAACAGCCGGTCCATGGGCGGCGTGATCCGCCGGCCGGTAGCCATACCGTACAAGGCGGCGATCTTGTGCTCGGGGTCTTCGATAACGGGGGCTTTTAGAAAAATACCGAGGTAGCGTCGTACGATATCCGACCAGTCGTTTTGCCGGATACTTTCGTTGGCGAGCACGAGGAGCTTTGTCCGGCGTTCATTCAGCCAGCGCTCTTTCATGGCCAGAAAGTTGGAATACATACGCCAGGCTGAGGTAAAATTGGCCGGGTGGGCAAAAAATATGCACCAGTATCCTTTGCTGAATTCAGGGAAACGCACCAACCCTTTGGGGGTTTGCACCTCAAATTGCGGGGCGTAATCGCCTATTTTGGGAAGAGATGGATAGTCAGATAACATGGTTGAAACGGAGAACATTTGGGCAAATGGAGGTCAAAAATAACCTGTTTTCCCGGAAGGCAGCAAGTCAATCTCCGGATTAACCTTTCCAGGGGCTCTTTCTGGCGAAAAATTCGACGAACCCGGACGCTTTGCCCCGCCCCCTTCCCCGGTTGCCGATTGCCTGTTTACCTTTGCGCTTTCCTCGCTGACAATTTTTGTAACCATGACGCGCCTTTTAACGCTGTTTTTTCTCACAACCCTCGCCATGCCCGCCGACGCTCAATCAACCCAGCCGCCCCTTCGCAAAACGATTCGCAGTGCCTGGGAATTTCGCCAGGCGCAAACCGGCACCTGGCATCCGACCTCAATTCCCGTCTCCGTACACACGGCGCTGTTGAAAAAACAAACTGATCGAAGACCCGTTCTACGGCGCCAACGAAGAAACGATCCAGTGGATCGAACAGGAAGACTGGGAATTTCAATGCACTTTCGACGTGGACAGCCTTACCCTGCAACGCAAACACATCGAAATGCAGTTCCGCGGCCTCGACTCTTACGCGCATGTTTACCTGAACGACAGCCTGATTCTGGAAGCAGACAATATGTTCCGCAGCTGGCAAACTGATGTAAAAAAACACCTCCGGCCTACCGGCAACCGCCTGCATATTTATTTTGAAAGCCCGGTCAAAAAAGTAGCTGCCGAATGGGAAAACCTCGGCTATGAGTTGCCCGGCGGTATCCGCACCATGACCCGCAAAGCACAATTTCACTACGGCTGGGACTGGGGCCCCCGCTTCGTGGGCTGCGGCATACTGAACTTGCCCGAACTGGTGGCCTGGGACGATTTTATCCTTGAAAATGTGTTCATCACGCCGCAGCGTATCAAGGACGACGAGGCGGTCATGGTTGCCCGCTTTCGCTACCGTTCCGACATTGAAGCCCCGGTGACCATCGCTTTCAAGGAATCGAAAAGCAAATCCATCGAGCACCGGACGATCTATCCCGGTGTGCACGAAGATTCGGTCACCTATTCCGTGCGCGATCCTAAACTCTGGTGGTGTGCCGGCATGGGCGAGCCGCATTTGTATGACTTTAGCCTGGACATAAAAAAAGATATCCAGCTGCTCGATAAGGCTGAGGTGCGCGCCGGTATCCGGACCATCGAATTGGTCACCGAGCCCGACAGCGCCGGCGAAACGTTCTATTTTAAACTCAACGGCAAGCCCGTTTTTACGAAAGGCGCCAACTACATCCCGCAGGATATTTTCCAGGATCGTGTGCGCCCCGATCAATACAAACGCCTGCTCGACGACGCTGCGGCAGCCAATATGAATATGCTCCGCGTTTGGGGTGGCGGGATTTACGAAGATGACCTGTTTTACCAACTCTGCGATGCGCGCGGCATACTCGTTTGGCAGGATTTTATGTATGCCTGCGCCATGTACCCCGGCAACGGCAAGTTTGTCAAAAACGCCGCCGCCGAAGCAGTGGAACAGATCGAACGCCTGCGCCAGCACCCCTGCATCGCGCTCTGGTGTGGCAATAACGAAAACAACGAAGCCTGGCACAACTGGGGTTGGCAAATGCAGTTCACGGAAGCCCAGCGCGAACAAATCTGGCGCGACTACAAAAACCTGTTCAATGAAATTCTGCCCACCTACGTCACCAATTACGGCGGCGGCGTACCCTATTGGGAAAGCTCGCCTCGGTACGGCCGCGCCAACCCGAAATCGCTCACCGAAGGCGATGCCCACTACTGGGGCGTCTGGCACGACGAGGAGCCGTTTGACATGTTCAATAAAAAAGTGCCGCGGTATATGAGTGAATTCGGGTTTCAGGCTTTCCCGGATTGGACAACGATCGAATCCTTTTCAGCACCCGAAGACCGGAAACTGGACAGCAAGGTGATGCTCACCCACCAGAAACACCCGCGCGGCAACGCCCTGATTGCCGAGTACCTCAAACGCGATTACCGCCAGCCGAAAAACTTCGAAGACTTTGTGTACATCAGCCAGCTGCTCCAGGCCGAGGGCATGCGTACCGGCCTCGAAGCGCACCGCCGGAACAAGCCCTACTGCATGGGTACCTTGTACTGGCAACTCAACGACGTTTGGCCGGTGGCCTCTTGGGCAAGCATCGACTATTACGGCCGCTGGAAAGCGTTGCACTACTACGTGCGCGATGTGTTCCGGCCTGTGGCGGCATTTCCCATCGTGGAGGACGATATTTTGAAAATTTATGCGAGCTCCGACTTACCCAACGACACTTCGGTTACCATTCAGGTGCGTGCCCTCACGCTGGAGGGCAAAACGCTGAGTGATGTGACCAAACCCGATGTGTTGGTCAAACCCGATTCCAGCCGCATGATCTGGCAGGGATACCTGAAAACGGTGCTGGATAAACATAAAGAAGACGATGCCGTGGTGGATATTGTACTGCGCAGCCAGGCCGGACAGGTGTTGCACCAACGCCGTTTTTACCTGGTACCGCCCCGCAAACTGGCGCTCCCCCGCACCCGGGTAAACCTACAGGTGACCCAGGTGACCGCGGGCTACCAACTCAGCCTGGAAAGCACCAGCCTGGCCAAAAATGTGTATTTGCACGCTGATGTTCCCGGCCGGTTTTCCGACAATTATTTTGACCTGTTGCCCGGCGAGCGGCGCACGGTACTGTTCAAAACAGAAAGCATCCTGGACACCCCGCAGGAGGCATTTACGGTGAAACATTTGCAGGAGACGTATTGATGCCAATTTTGTCTTATTACCGCGAAGATCAAACGGCACAAAATTTAATTTTGCTTAGCACCTTAGCGGTAAAAACATACCCGGAATTCCATATTTTTACCAACCGCTTTTTACAGAAAAACAACGACAGATAATGACAGAAAAACCCTGGTTGCAACACTACCCCAAAGGCGTACCGGCCAACATTGACGATGCCGCTTACCCGCGCCTGGTGGATATGCTGGACGAATGCCTGAAAAAATACCACGACCTGACGGCGTTTATTTTTATGGGCAAAACACTCACATTCGGCGAGGTGGATGCCCTGAGCAACCAATTTGGCGCCTACCTGCAATCGCGGGGCCTGGAGCCCGGCGACCGAATCGCCCTCATGATGCCCAACATGCTGCAATATCCCATTGCCCTGTTTGGCGCCCTGCGTGCCGGACTGATTGTGGTAAACACCAACCCGCTGTACACCCCGCGGGAAATGCGGCACCAGTTTGTGGATTCGGGCGCCAAGGCCATCATCATCGCCGAGAATTTTGCCGCCAACCTGGAACAGATCATCGGCGAAACCCAGATTAAAACGGTGATCGTGACCAGCATTGGCGAGATGCTGGGCTTCAAAGGTAAAATCGTAAACTTCGTCGTGCGCCGCATAAAAAAAATGGTGCCCAAATACAACCTGCCCAACACCGCCACATTTATGGAAGGCCTGGCGCAGGGCAGGAAATTTACGATCAAGCCCTTCGAGTCCGGCCCCGACGATACCATCATTCTCCAGTATACCGGCGGCACCACCGGCGTTTCCAAGGGCGCCATGCTTACCAACCGCAACCTGGTGGCCAACATGCAGCAAATACGCGCCTGGCTGTCGCCGGTGCTGCCCGAGCGCGAAGTGGTGGCGCTCTGCCCGTTGCCGCTGTACCATATTTTTGCCTTCACGGTCAACTGCCTGGCCTTTATGAGCGTCGGCGGGCGCAACGTGCTCATCGTCAATGCCCGCGACCTGCCGGCCCTGATCAAGGAATGGCGCACCCACCGGCCCAATATTTTTACCGGCGTGAACACCCTGTTCAATGCCCTGCTCAATCACCCCGATTTTGCTGCCCTCGATTTCAGCGGCCTCAAGGCAACCGTAGGCGGCGGTATGGCTGTGCAACGCGCCGTTGCCGAGCGCTGGCAACAAGTAACCGGCTGCCAGCTCACCGAGGGCTATGGCCTCACCGAAGCCAGCCCGGTGCTCAGCGTCAACCCGATCGGGCCCGAGATGCGCCTCGGCACCATCGGCATGCCTGTGCCGTCGACCGACATCCGCATTGTAAACACCATGGGCAAAGTGGCCAATGTGCGCGAAACCGGCGAAATTCAGGCAAAAGGGCCCCAGGTGATGAAGGGCTACTGGCAGCGCCCGGAAGCCACGGCCGAGGTGATCCAGGACGGTTGGCTCAGCACCGGCGATATCGGCTTCATGTCGGAAGACGGTTTTTTCCAGATTGTCGACCGTAAAAAAGACATGATCCTGGTATCGGGTTTCAATGTATTCCCCAATGAAGTGGAAGACGTGATCGCCTCCAACCCCAAAGTGCTCGAAGTGGCAGCTGTAGGCATCCCGGATGAAAAATCGGGTGAAGTGGTCAAGGTGTTTATCGTGAAAAAAGACCAGAGCCTGACCAAGGAAGAAGTCGTCGCCTTCTGCAAAGCACAGATGACCGGCTACAAAGTGCCCAAACAGGTGGAATTCCGGAAAGAACTGCCGAAGACGAATGTGGGGAAGATTTTGCGGCGGGCTCTAAGAGATGAATGATGAATGATGAATGATGAATGATGAATGATGAATGATGAATGATGAATGATGAATGATGAATGATGAATGATGAATGATGAATTTTTACAACTTTTACGGATATGAAACCCAAAAATGAAGATCGTTCAGGTAAGTCCTCGAATGACCCTTTACGCGATAAGAGCTTTGCCTTGGCTATTCGAATTGTTCGGCTATGCCGGATTTTATCTGAAGAAAAAAAGGAGTATACAATCAGCAAACAGCTGCTGCGATCGGGGACAAATCCGGGCGCTATGGTCCGGGAGGCAGCAAATGCAGAGAGTGGCCTGGATTTTATCCACAAATTGTCCGTCGCGCAAAAAGAAACCGGAGAAACGCAGTATTGGCTGGAGTTGCTCCAAGCCACTGATTACCTGACCGAAAAGGAGTTTCAATCCATCTTTGCCGATACCGAAGAAATAATGAAACTCCTCCGTAGTTCCATCCTTACCAAAAAGAAAAATTTAGCAGCTAAAGGCGCTGGAATATTATTGATGTGTGTAGTTGCCATCCTCCTCCTCTAAAAAATTCATCATTCATCACTCATCACTCATCATTCATCACTCATCATTCATCATTAATTAAACAGTCCCCCTGTTTCGCGTCCGCCAAACCGATATGAACAACCGCACGGCAAATACCGTCGGGGCAATAAAACTCCCTACTCCGAAAAACAACATTTCCGTCCACATGTACGATTCAATGCCCTTTTGCTGGGCAGGGGGCAAATGCCCGGTCAGCGGTTCCCAGGTGTGTTCCTCGATGTACACCATGAAGCCGTTGACGGCATCCACCATCATAAATGTGAGCGGGAACATGAGCAGGATAAGGCCTACTTTCACTTCCTGCAGCCAGGCGATCGGCGTGTACTTTAGCAAAAAAATATAACGCGTCAGCGTGATCGTACAGACCACGAAGGCAATATTCCAGCCCTCGTAAGGCCACACATGCATGGCTTTATGAATGGGATAGAGCACCAGCCACACCAGGAGCGCCGTGAGCAACCACCAGAGCAGCTCGAGGGCAAGGATGAGTTGTTGTTGTTTGGTCATACTACCGTTGAGTGCTGTTTTTAAAACAGGGCGCAACTTACAACGGTTTGGCAACAAACTGGTTTTTGCAAAACTGGATCAATTGGCAGATCCATCGTTGGCCTGCGCGTTCGGAGTATGTCGGGGATTTGTTATATCCGGCAGATATTCCCGTACACGTTCCTGAGGTTATTTATTTCTATCTTTGGGAAAACCATTTCCGCATTACCCGAAAATGCACGCACAATGAAAACTGTTGTATTAATTCTATTGCTCTGGACCCCCAACCTGCTCCTTGCCCAAACGACGCCATCCACTGCTATCCGGCAAACCAGGCACACGGTAGATACCGCCGACGCCGTCCGGTTGATCGACAGCCTGATCAAACTCAACCAAATGCTGATTCGGAAAGGCCAGCTGAAAGATGCCTTACAGGTCATCCTTCAGGCCGATTCGATCTGCCGCACAACGCCGGGGCCGGTATCAGAATCCTATGCGGAGGTGCTCTACCAAGCCGGTACTACCTACCGCCGGCTCAGAGCCCTGGACGAGGCGGAGCGTTACTACCGGCGGAGCGGCGAAATTGCGTTCCAACTCGGAGGCGAACAACATCCACAGTATATCAGGAGTGTGTACGGGCTGGCCTTGCATTTTCGCGCGTTGAAGGCAGTGCCTCGGGCGGATTCACTCTTCCGGACTTGCCTGGACCTGACCAGGCGCTTCCAGGGAAAAGAACATCCCGATTACTCCCGCTACCTCATTGGCCATGCCATGCTTTATTATGAGCAGGGGGAATATCAAACTGCAGAACCGATTTATACAGAAGCGCTGCTGTACAGGGAGAAGACACTGGGGAAATATCATCAGGATGTTGCCTCTACCAAAATTGGGCTCGGTTACCTGCAATTCCTCAACGGACAATACGAAGCTTCTGAAAAACTCTATACCGAAGCCGGCATTGCGCTGGATTCACTTGGCCTGCACGGCGACCCGTCGTATCAAGTCCTGCTGCAAAATCAAGGGACTTTGTATAATACCCTGGGCAACACTGCAATGGCCGAAAAAACGTACCTGAAGTTAAAAGACCTGTTGGAAAGTTCCGGTAACCAGGGTTCCCGCCAGTACGCCCTTGTGTTGGAGAATCTCGCCGGTACTTATACGGCGTCTGCAAGATATGCAGCGGCAGAAAAATTGTTCAGGGAAGCCATCGCCCTCCGGACGAAAGAGGTTGGCAATCAACATCCGGACTATGCTTTGTCTATCCGCAAACTCGCCGGTTACATGAAAGCCCGCGGCCGGTTTGAAGAAGCCGATGCGCTCTATCAGGAAAGTCTCCCCATCCTGGAGGCTGCACTTGGTCGCCAACATCCGGAATGCCTGGCTTTATTGGAATCTATGGCAATTAACTATGGAGAGATGGGCAACCCGCATAAAGCCGAGCCCCTCTTTTTGTTTGTTTTAAAGGCAATGGCCGACCAGGTTGGCAAAGACCATCCCAATTACTCCATTACCCTGAACAACCTTGCCGTTTTTTACCATCGAATGGGCAGCTTTGAAAAAGCGGAGCCCCTCTATTTGCAGGCACTGGAGATCAAAAAGAAGGTTTTTGGAGAACAACATGACGACTATGCCTTTGATCTGAATAACCTGGGTTTCCTGTATAATGAAATGGGCCGGTATGCAGACGCGGAAAAAGCCTTTCAAAAATCAAAGGAAACCTGGGCGGCTGCCCTGGGAACGGAACATGCCGAATACGCCAGGGCGCTTATGGGCCTGGCCAATTGCCACACAGACCAGAGCCGCTATGAAGACGCAGAGCCGCTGTATCGGGAAGCGGAGCAGATTCGCAGAAACCAGCTGGGCGAAAAACATCCCGACTACATCTTTACGCTGGACGCTTTAGGTGAAATCTGTTACCTGACAGGCCGGTATCAAGAAGCCGAACAATACTTGCTGAAGGGGAAAAACGTGCGGGAAGCGATTTACGGCATCGCGCATCCGGACTACAGCTGGTCGCTGCTGCGAATGATCCGCCTGAAACGCAAAACCAACGCGCAATCCGAAACAGCGGAACTGCTCCAGTTGCTGTTTCAAAACCAGCAGGCCCAACTGTCCAGTGCGTTTAGTTTTTTGTCCGAACAGGAACAAGCGTGCTTCATACAGCGCAACATTCAACCCTTTTCCGCACAAATACATTCGGCTGCCACCCCCACCGCATCGCCGGCCATGCGCGATATTCAATACGAACTGGCCCTTTTGCTAAAAGGGGCGCAACTGCGCGCCGGGAAAAATACCCTGAGCTACGTGCTTCAGCAACAAGACAGTTCCGCGCTGGGCATATACCGCCAATTGCTCGCCGAACGGCGACTCCTGGCCAAATTGTACCAACTGCCGGTGTCGGAACGGGAGAATCTGGAAGCCATGGAAAAGCGGGAAGAAGAACTGGAAAAAGCGCTGATCAGGCTTTCCGCTACCTATCGCCGGGAAAGTATGGAAGCCCGGGTAAGCCGCAAGGATGTGCATGCCGCCCTGAAAAAAGGTGAAGCTGCCATTGAGTTTGTGCAATACGCCTATTACAATCCCGACCACACGGATAGCCTGATGTATGCGGCGGTGGTGCTGCGGCCGGAGGAAAAGCACGCATTTTTTATCCCGCTATTTGAGGAAGACACCCTTATTCGAGCAATCGAAGCGACGCGGCAAGGAAATGCAGGTACGGCAATTGCCCAACTCTACGGCGCCAGGGGCGTCGTTCCAATCAAAAACAGACCGGTACTTGCAACGCCGCTTTTTAACCTGGTCTGGCAACCGCTGGATTCCCTGCTGGAAGGGATCCATACCGTCTATTTTGCACCCGCAGGTCTGCTGCACCAGATCAACCTGGCAGCGTTGCCGGTTTCCGGGAATGTGGTTTTGGGCGACCGTTATAAGCTCCACCGGCTGAGCAGCACCCGGAAATTGGCAATGCGAAGCCTGGAATCCGACGAGTCGGGCTCCAAATCGGCGCTTTTGCTGGGCGGAATTCAATATGCGGATGCCGTACCTGCCCAACTGGAACCGAATGCACAGGAGCATGCTTCGGATTTGCTGCAAGGGGACTTCGGGTTCTCCGCACTTGAGCGTGGCCGGGGCGAACAAGCAGCACCCTGGACCTATCTGCCGGGAACGGCCGAAGAAGTACGCCGGATCAATGCGGTGCTTCTGCAGGCCGGATATTCCAGCCGCCTGCTGACCGGCGAGGAAGCCAATGAAGAAGCGGTAAAAACGATAGGCTTACAGTCCGCCGCACCCAAAGTGCTCCACCTCGCCACCCACGGCTTTTTCTTCCCCAACCCACAAGCAGAAGCCCCCTCCCCGGGGAGGGGGTTGGGGGAGGCCGAACCCGCCTTCAAAATCTCTGACCACCCCATGATCCGCTCCGGGCTGATCCTGGCCGGGGCGAACCGCGTTTGGCAAGGGGAAGGGTCCCTTCCGGGTCGGGAAGACGGCATCCTCACCGCCTACGAGATCAGCCAGATGAACCTGTCGAACACCGAACTGGTGGTGCTTTCGGCCTGTGAAACCGGCCTGGGCGACATTCAGGGCAACGAGGGCGTCTACGGTTTGCAACGGGCCTTCAAAATTGCCGGGGCGAGGTACCTCATCATGTCGCTGTGGCAGGTACCTGACCAGGAGACTTCGGTATTTATGGAAACCTTTTACCGGCACTGGATAGTTGACAACATGACCATCCCGGACGCTTTCCGGGCCACCCAGCAGGCCATGCGGGAGCGGTTTGTAAATCCGTATCAGTGGGCGGGATTTGTGTTGGTGGAGTGAGTCGAATGCGTATGCCGGTATTTCATCCAGGTTCAATCACGCATTGTGGCTTATATAGGTGAGCAATACTTCCAACTGTTTCTCGATATTTTGAGGGGATGTTTTACCATGGTTAATGAGTGACCTGTCAATTTTCCACAAGGGCAATTCTTCGTCTTTGAACTTGATTTTGACTTCAAAACCAATGTCTCCGGAAATGGTAACATCGTACTCCTTAATTTGCAATTTCAAATACCAAAATGGTCCGTGAAAATTTTCACGGACTATAGAAAACGCAACAGCTCTATTGGTAAGATAATCTTTTATCAGTTCGATATATTCATTTTTTTCTGTCATGCTATGCTGTTTTCATATTCCTGTTTTGAAAGGCTATAGTACAAAATTCGGTCGTTTCCTTCAGGGTGGTAGCCAGGGCAAACGCATCAAAAATGTTCAATAATTGCCTGATACCCACAAAAAAAACGGCCCGGCGGGTCGGCATCTCGGTAGCAATTGCGACCAGTCCTGTTTACCGTGGCCCAGCGGGCCACTATTGGGCATATAAAAATCGTGTAATACCGGCCCGCTGGGCCGGAAACTGCCAATCATTGGGTCAATACTACCGAGATGCCGCCCCATCCGGGGCGATTTTGATGCGTTTCCCTGAGGGTGTTAGCAAAGGCAAACGCATCAAAAATGTTCAATAATTGCCTGATACCCACAAAAAAAACGGCCCGGCGGGTCAGCATCTCGGTAGCAATTGCGACCAGTCCTGTTTACCGTGGCCCAGCGGGCCACTATTGGGCATATAAAAATCGTGTAATACCGGCCCGCTGGGCCGGAAACTGCCAATCATTGGGTCAATACTACCGAGATGCCGCCCCATCCGGGGCGATTTTGATGCGTTTGACCTGAGGGTGGTAGCAAAGGCAAACGCATCAAAAATGTTCAATAATTGCCTGATACACACAAAAAAACGGCCCGGCGGGCCGGCATCTCGGTAGCAATTGCGACCAGTCCTGTTTACCGTGGCCCAGCGGGCCACTATTGGGCATATAAAAATCGTGTAATACCGGCCCGCTGGGCCGGAAACTGCCAATCATTGGGTCAATACTACCGAGATGCCGCCCCATCCGGGGCGCGATGCGTTTCCTGAGGGTGTTAGCAAAGGCAAACGCATCAAAATGTTCAATAATTGCCTGATACCCACAAAAACGGCCCGGCGGGTCAGCATCTCGGTAGCAATTGCGACCAGTCCTGTTTACCGTGGCCCAGCGGGCCACTATTGGGCATATAAAAATCGTGTAATACCGGCCCGCTGGGCCGGAAACTGCCAATCATTGGGTCAATACTACCGAGATGCCGCCCCATCCGGGGCGATTTTGATGCGTTTGCCCTGAGGGTGGTAGCAAAGGCAAACCGCGATTTGTTTTTGAAACCTTGCACCACATAACTGATCCGGTGAACAGCATTCGGCTCTCCGGATGGATGCGGAATATTCAGGATATTGTTGGAAATCGCCTTGTTGTTGGCGTACAGGATCAGGCTGGGAAAATCGTCAACCTGGAGTTGGCGAAGTTTCAGGCGTTCGGTATGTAGTACAGGAAAAAACAAGCATGATAGCAGGGGTAAAAATCGGGTAAAATAATCAGGGATGTGTCGCAGCGCACCGGGAAAAAGTGCCAATCGGAGGCTGATTCCTAAACTTGACTTTAGCCCGTTGCAAAACAGAAAATCCTGTTAATCTTTTTCCGTTCACAGCAGCGGTGTTCTAATATTGTGTCGCCCGGCTTTTTGCCGGCATTACTATCGAGTACCGCACGCTTTGGAATGATTCGAGTCTTACTAGCACTGTTAATCCTTTTGCCCGGCCGGGTTTTGGCGCAGCCTCAGGGTCATTCGACACTGCTCTCGGTCAACGAAGGTCTCTCGCAGGGCATGGTTTTCGAAATTTTGCAGGCCAGTGATGGCTTTATGTGGTTTACCACCAAAGACGGCCTCAACCGCTACGACGGCTACCGCTTTGAAATATTTACCAGCGATCCCTTTGATCCGTTTTCCCTGACAACCAATGAAATCTGGCGGCTTTTTGAAGACAGCAAAGGCCGTATTTGGGTCACCCATACCGGTGGGATCGACATTTTTGTGCCGGGAATCAGCCATTTTTTCCATTTGGAAGCCCGGCACTTTCCCGGGTTTAACTGGGGTATTCTGCTCTTTGCCGAAACGGCCGACGGCACCGTCTGGCTCGCCTGTGACGGTAACATCTGCGGCGTGAAAATCCCTGAAAATGCCTTGTTGCCCTCCAAAGGCGCTTTTCCGGAATTCGAACTGCGGCGTATGGATAAGCCGGTGGATGCAAGAGGGGAACCCGCAGCGGTTCATTCCGTGTATTTTTCGCCAACCCACGGCCTGCTGGTCGGCGCCGATGCCGGGCTCTTCCGGTTCGATCCGGCGACCAACCTGTACAAACTCCTATTCCCGAGTGATCTGGCTCCCGTGGTTGTGGGCGAGGATAAAGCCGGGCGGATTTGGCTCGTGACTTTTCCCGAGTCGAGCGGAGGACCCTATGACGATCAGCAAGTGCGCTTGTGGGTGTGGGCGAAAAGTTGGCGGGCGCCCCGCAATTTTCCGGCCTATGACAATTTTTATTGCCGGATGGATAAAGCCGGGTATTTGTGGCTGTGGTACAAACGGATCGTGCACAAATGGCATCCGGACGACTTGCTGCAAGGCGGCGCGCCGGAATTTGAGTGGCTGAACGATGCACCCTATGTGCACAATCCGGCCTTTAGCCCGAAAACGATCCATACGGATTATTCCGGGATTACCTGGATCGGTACTAACGGGTTTGGGTTGGTAAAACTTAATCCCGGCAAAGCCAAGTTCTCCAGCTACCTGCCCACAACATCCCAACGCATGGTGGTAGAAGATCCGCAGGGGCGGATTTTTACGATTTCGGACTGCGCAAAATTGTATACCTCCTCCACATTTGAAACCAGCGTGAATAACCCCTGGCTGCGCTACCGGCCCGATTATACCTGGCTACTGGCAGTTGCCTTCGATACCCGGGGCCAGTGCTGGTACAATTTCGGAACCGGGATATTATGCCGCTTTGATGCCCAAACCGGCGTTGAACGGCAAATCCCCTGGAAGGGTTATGGTTTGGCCACTGGCAAAAACGGCAAATTATACTCGGTAACGGGCAACGGTTTGTTGGAGTTTGATCCCTCAACCGAACAACAACAGGTTTTTCCGTTCAACCGCCCCGCGTTCAATTTCGGATACGATGTCAGTTCGAAGTTTTTGCATTGGAGCGCGTCGGGCACGCTCTGGATTTTTGGCCTGGAAGGCCTGATCCGGGCGCAGCCGGAAGGGGCGGGTTTTCATTTCGACTTTTTTGTAAACAACACCGCCAATCCCGCCTCCCTCTCCGAAAATACCGTGCTTAGCGTGGCTGACGATCCGCTGGAGCCCGGTCGCTACCTCTGGGCAGGCACCAAAGGCGGCGGCTTGAACCGCCTGGATATAGATGCCGGCACGTTCAAACACTACAAAAAGCCGCAGGGCTTGCCGGATAATGTCGTGTACGGCATACTGCCGGGCAACAACGGGCATATCTGGCTGAGCACCAACAAGGGCCTGTGCCGCTTCCATGTGCGCAACGAAAGCACTAAAAATTTTACCGTTGCCGATGGTTTGCAGGACAACGAGTTCAACCGGTCCAGCTACCAGAAATTGCGCAACGGCACGCTGATCTTCGGCGGCGTGAACGGGCTCACGGTGTTTCACCCCGACAGCCTGCGGTTCAACGAACAACTGCCGCAAACGCATATCGTCGGCCTGAGCGTCAACAACGAACGCCGGGGTGTTTATTTTTCCCCGGATCAAGCGTTTGTTTTTGCGCACAACGAGAATTTTTTAGCCCTGGAATTTGCCGCCCTCGAGTTCAGCAACCCGGCCCAGAACCACTACCGGTATCAGCTGATCCGGCATTCGGCCTTCGGGCGCGAGCCGGAAACGAAATGGATAGACCTCGGCACCAAAAACAACGTCCAGTTCGCCAACCTGTCGCCGGGCAACTACACCTTCCGGGTATTGGGCAGCAACAACGACGGTTTGTGGAGCAGGCAGCCCGCCGAGCTCCAATTCAGCATTCGGCCGCCCTGGTGGGCTTCCTGGTGGGCATGTCTGGGCTATCTGCTCCTGGCTTCCGCTATCGTCTGGCGCATCTACCGCTTCCAGTTGCAACGGCGACTGGACTACCAGGAAACGCTCCGGCTGCGCGAACTGGATATGTTCAAAAACCGCTTTTTTACCAATGTTACCCACGAATTCCGGACGCCGCTCACGGTCATTCTCGGCGCTTCAGCGCAGCTGGAGCAACACGATGGCCCGGCCGTTCGGAACAAAGCCGGCCTCATCCGCCGTTCCGGCGAAAACCTGTTGCGCCTGATCAATCAGCTGCTCGACCTGGCCAAACTTGAATCCGATACCTTGCAGGTGCATTATGAACACGGCGATGTGGTGCGCTACGTGCGGTATATCGTCGAGAGCCTGCAATCGCTGGCTTCGATGCAGCAGGTACAACTGGAAATGCAAAGCGCACTGCCAAACCTCCACATGGACTACGACCCCGACCGGCTCCTGCAAATCGTGTACAACCTGCTCTCCAACGCCATCAAATTCACACCCGCCGGCGGGCAGGTGCTGCTGCAACTGGCGCTGGAAAAACAGTCCAACGCCGAACGCCTGCGGCTCACAGTCAGCGACAGTGGCATGGGTATACCGGAAGCAGACCTGGCCTTTATTTTCGACCGGTTTTACCAGTCAAAAAACCTGGAAAAAGCGCGGGCCGGCGGCACCGGTATCGGGCTGGCCCTGACGAAGGAACTGGTGCAGTTGCTGGGCGGTGAAATTGCGGTGGAAAGTGTGCTGCACCGCGGCACAACGTTTACCGTGCTGTTGCCGGTGCGCCATCAGGCGAAACAACTGGTGGAAAACGTGGTCCACGCCCGGTCTGAGCCCCTCGGAACAGTACAAACCGCTCAACCGGCTGTGCAGCCTGAAGTTTCGCTGCTTATCATCGAAGACAACCCGGAGGTGGTGGCCTATTTGCGCAATTGCCTGGAAACAACATACGCGCTCGACTTTGCTTTTAACGGCAACAGCGGTATTGAAAAAGCCCTTGAAACGGTGCCCGACCTGATCATCAGCGATGTGATGATGCCCGAAAAAAACGGGTTTGAAGTTTGCGAAACCCTGAAAAACGACGCGCGCACCAGCCATATCCCCTTCGTTTTGCTCACGGCAAAAGCCGGCGCTGAAAACCGGATTGCCGGGCTGAAACGCGGCGCCGATGCCTACCTGACCAAACCGTTTTACGAGGCCGAACTCCTGGCAATTCTGACCAACCTGATGGCACAACAACGGAAGTGGCAGTTGAAATACGGTCAGGTGGCAGCAGTGCCGCAAACTGTGGAAAGCCGGCATGCCGAACAGGACCCGGAACAGGCGTTTTTGGAAAAAATCCGCGCCGTGGTGGAAGCGCAGCTGTCGGATGCCGACTTCGATATGGCGCAACTGGAAAAAGCCCTGGCGATGAGCCGCAGCCAGATTTTCCGGAAAATAAAAGCCCTCACCGGTAAATCGCCCAGCCAGTATATCCGCTCCATCCGGCTGCACCACGGCCGCCGCCTGCTGCAAACAACCGAACTGACCGTTTCCGAAATCGCTTACCAGGTGGGCTTTGCCACGGTGAAATACTTTTCGGATGCTTTTCTCGAGGAGTTCGGCGAGCGGCCGACTGCCGTCAGGGGTTGAGCGGCTCTATTTTTTCCATGCAACATAATTGGGAAAGCCTGAACGATAAACGGGAAGGCGCCCGCTATCCGATCCCCAATTTTGTGCCTGCACCGCCGGGGCAATAGGACGTCTGATTGGGTTTCCCTCCTCTGGGCTTTGCGGTGCCGCTAATCATTTAATAATTCATGAAAAGTATGTGCACACCAAACGGTATCGCCCGCTTGCTGCCGCAGCGCAGCTGTAGTTCCCACGTTTACCTGCTGAAATTTTTTTCGATCCTATTTTGGCTTCCGGCTTTTATTCTGCTTCCGGCAACTGCTGTTAAGGCGCAATTTGCCATACCAATTTGTACGACAAGCCTGCAAATTACGAACGTAGGCGGATCGGGTATCGTTTGCAACCCAAATCCCTGCAACTGGTCGTGGTCGGGTACTCCAGGGCTGACCTTCAGTTGTGGAAACTGCCAATTTACCAATATTACAGCTGCAGCGCCAGGGGCCTATACTGCTGTATTGAGCTTTTCCGGTTCATCAAACGGCTCGCTCACCTATTCCCTGTTCTTCGGTGCCGTTGATGCAGATAATGATACGTTTTTAAACTGTGATGATTGCAACGACAACAACGCAGCCATAAACCCCAATACCGTTTGGTATAAGGATTTTGATAATGACGGCTACTCCACCGGCGCTACGGTGACGCAATGTGAGCAACCTGCCGGCTATAAACTGGCCTCCCAACTCACCGCTACCTCCGGCGACTGCGACGATAACAATCCGACAACCTATCCGAACGCCCCCGAACTCTGCAACGGCATCGATGATAACTGCGACGCCATGATACCCGTCAATGAGAATGATGCGGATGGCGACGGTTTTCGCGGTTGCCAGGGCGATTGCAACGACAACAATGCGGCCATCAACCCAAATACCGTCTGGTACAGGGATGTCGATAACGACGGCTACTCCAATGGCATGACTCTCACGCAGTGCGCACAACCCAACGGCTACAAACTGGCCTCCCAACTCACCGCCACTTCCGGCGACTGCGACGATAACAACGCTGCCCTAAACCCGCTGACCGTCTGGTACAAGGATGCCGACAACGACGGCTATTCCAACGGGATGACCCTTACACAATGCGCCCAACCCAGCGGCTATAAACTGGCTTCCCAACTCTCGGCCACCACCGGCGATTGCAACGACAACAACAACAGCATTCACCCCAATGCAACGGAAACCTGCAACGGCATCGATGATAACTGCGATAACCAGATCGACGAGGGAAATATTTGCTGCCCGGCGGGCAACGTCCTGTATGTGAAAGCAAGCGCCGCCGGCGCCGACAACGGCAGCTCCTGGACCGATGCTTACGACGACCTGCAGGATGCCCTGGCCAAGGCGGGGCAATGTGCGAACATCACCGAGATATGGGTGGCGGCCGGTACCTATAAGCCGACTGCCGGTATGGATAGAAATGCCAGCTTTTACATGATAAACAACGTGGCGATCTACGGCGGCTTCCCGGGGCTGCCGGGGCAGGAAGGCAATTTTTCGGTGCGGAACTGGGTGTCTAATGCCTCTATTTTAAGTGGCGATATCGGGGTAACTGGCGACAATAGCGATAACAGCTACAACGTTGTCTATAATGCCTATACGGCGCTAACCAATAGCGCTATCCTTGATGGCTTTACGATAACAGGTGGGTATACCGATGGCGATGGATCTGGAGGAAACAAGCAAAGTTGGGGTGGGGGGCTGTTAAATGAACTTGCAGGTTCTCCGCTTATAAGAAATTGCCAATTCACCGGAAATACGGGTACCTATGGCAGTGCAGGGTTTGCTTGCCTGTTTAATGGCTCTCCTAAGATAATTAATTGTATTTTCAAGGGTAATTCGTCTTCTAATTTCGGAGGAGCAGTAGTTACGGTTGCTGGTGGTACAGCCATTATTACCAATTGTACCTTTTACGGTAATAGTGCACCTATTGGTTGCATCGTTAGTCAAGATGTGCCAATAACTATCAGTAATTCTATTATTTGGGGGAACAGTGGAGGAATTCTTTTTCCAGGCGCACCGGTCACCCACTCTATTGTTCAAGGCGGATACCTGGGTACAGGAAACCTGAATGTCGACCCGCTCTTCGTAAATGCACCGGCCGGCGACCTGCACTTGCAGGCCTGCTCCCCGGCTATCAATGCCGGTACCAATACCGGTGCGCCAACTACGGACCTGGACAACAATATGCGGCCTTTTGGAGGGACTACCGATATGGGCGCCTACGAATTCCTGGGCGCCCAGCCTGTGCCGGTAGCCAGTTGCAAGCCCTACGCCGCTGCACTCAACGCCGCGGGTCAGGTCACCATCCTGCCGGCCAATGTGGACAACGGCAGCACCTACGGCTGCAGCGGCCTGCAAAGTATGGCTGTCGCGCCCAACCAGTTTAGCTGCGCCAATATTGGCGCCAACATCGTAACCCTCACCGTGACGGCAAACGACGGCAGCACGGCCACTTGCACGGCCACGGTCAACGTCAACGATCCCGTTCCTCCAACCGCTACTTGCCAAAATGTAACCGTCGAACTCAACGGCAGCGGCATGGGCAGCATCACGACGGCGGCAGTAAACAACAACTCCGCGGATGCCTGCGGGATTCAGGGTATGGTTTTGAGTAAAACCAGTTTCGATTGTTCCAATGTCGGCGCAAATACGGTAACCCTCACCGTCACCGACAACAACACGAACACCGCGACTTGCACGGCCACGGTCACCGTCAACGATAATGTCCCGCCAACAGCCAGCTGCCAAAATGTAACCGTCGAACTCAACGGCAGCGGCATGGGCAGCACCACGGCTTCGGCAGTAAACAATGGCTCCTCGGATGCCTGCGGGATTCAGGGCATGGTTTTGAGTAAAACCAGTTTCGACTGCTCCAATGTGGGCGGAAACACGGTCATGCTCACCGTCACCGACAACAACACGAACACCGCGACTTGCACCGCCACGGTCACGGTGAACGATAATGTTCCGCCAACCGCCAGCTGCCAAAATGTAACTGTCGAACTCAACGGCAGCGGCATGGGCAGCACCACAGCAGCGGCAGTGAACAACGGCTCCGCAGATGCCTGCGGCATTCAGGGGTATGGTTTTGAGCAAAACAGGTTTTAACTGCTCCAATGTGGGTGGCAACTCGGTCATGCTCACCGTCACCGACAACAACACGAACACCGCGACTTGCACGGCCACGGTCACCGTGAACGATAATGTTCCGCCAACAGCCAGCTGCCAGAACGTAACCGTCGAACTTAACGGCAGCGGCATGGGCAGCACCACAGCAGCGGCAGTGAACAACGGCTCCGCGGATGCCTGCGGGGTTCAGGGCATGGTTTTAAGCAAAACCGGTTTTGACTGCTCCAATGTGGGCGGCAACACGGTCATGCTCACCGGCACCGACAACAACACGAACACGGCGACTTGCACGGCCACCGTCACGGTGAACGATAATGTTCCGCCAACCGCCTCTTGCCAAAATGTGACCGTCGAACTCAACGGCAGCGGCATGGGCAGCACCGCGGCTTCGGCGGTAAACAACGGCTCCTCAGATGCCTGCGGGGTTCAGGGCATGGTTTTAAGCAAAACCGGTTTTGACTGCTCCAATGTGGGCGGCAACACGGTCATGCTCACCGTCACCGACAACAACACAAATACAGCGACTTGCACGGCCACGGTCACGGTGAACGATAATGTTCCACCAACGGCCAGCTGCCAGAACGTTACGGTCGAACTCAACGACCAGGGCGCAGGCAGTATCACCCCCGACCAGGTCCGGAGCAGTGCAAACGACGCCTGCGGCATCGCTTCTGCTGTGCTCAACCAGCAAAACTTCACTTGTAGCGACCTCGGGCAAAACACGGTCACCCTTACCGTTACCGACAACAATATGAACACGGCTACCTGCACCGCACAGATTACTGTGACACGCAGCATCGAGGTTTTTGATGTGATCGGCAGCTCGTTTTGTTCGGGCGACACCGACGCGACGCTCCGGCTCAGCGGTTCGGAAACGATGGTTGATTACCAGCTCGCACACTGGGGTGGCAACAACGTCGGCGCGCCGAAACCCGGTACCGGCAGCCCGCTGGCATTTGGCATGCAACCCGCCGGTACGTACACCGTGATCGCTACAGACGCCGTTTGCGGCAACACCGCGGCCATGAACGGCCCGGCCGAGGTGGTGGTAGGCGAATGCAGTGTGATGTTGCCCGACCATTGCAGTTGCAATTCCGTCGACGGCCGCACGCTCACCACGCTGAAAGTAATGGCCCTGCCGGGGCAAAACTGGGAAGTAAAGGCCGTGATCGGCCTGTACGACAGCAACAGCCCTGCGGCGCCGGCCAATCCCACACCCCTGGCTGCAGGCGCCCCACTCCATTACATCGGCGGAAATATGTACACGCTGGATGTAGTAAGGCTGAACGATAAGGGCTTTTGGGTGCAGGTGACCAATGGCGATACCGATCTGGACATTATGGTGGGCAATGCGAGCTGGTGAAAATGGGTGGAGTTGGTGAAAAGGGCTGAAAGTCTTTTGTTGTTCATATAAAATAAAAGAAAACCATCTAACCAGAATTAAGCAGCCGCGCAGCACCTTGCACCACATACCCCCGCAGCACATAATACACCACATATGAAAAACAAACGATCGGCACCACCAGCGCCAGCTGCATCCCTCCGACACCCGACAGCAAACCGGCAATCGGTGGCATCACTGCGCCCCCGACAATGGCCATGATCACCAACGAAGAAGCCATTTTGCGTTCGGCAGGGGGCATTGCTTTTGTCGCTAAGGCGAAAATGGTGGGGAACATGATGCTCTGGCAGAAATAGGTCAGCATAATGCAAACAATGCCAAGGAGCCCGCCGGTCAGAAAAGCCAGCACCACCAGCGCCACCGCCGCCCAACAATACCAGGACAGCACCTTGCGCGCATCCATGCGGCTCATCAGGTAGGTACCCAGAAAACGGCCGAGCATGAACAGCACCAGGGCAAACGACGCGTGAAACCCGGCGATCTGGTCGGGCGTGGCATTTTCGGCCACCCGGTACAGGCTGTTGACGAAGCCCAGGTGTTCGTTCCGGGCGAAATCGATCTTAAAATCCACAAAATAGCCCCAGAGCGTGGCTTGGGCACCCACGTTGGCAAACTGCGCGAGCACGCCCAGGCGCAGGTGCCGGTATTTCCGGAAGGGCTCCAGGATGCCCACCTTGCCTTCGGCCAGCTCTTCCTCGCGACCAACCTCGGGCATTTTGGTGATCCAAAACAACAAGGCCACGAGCAACACCACTCCGGCGATCCACAGGTACGGCCCCTGCACCGACAGCGCTTCCTGCACCCGTGCCGCGTCGATCTGTTCGGGTGTCATGCCGGCAAGCACTTCCGCGGTGTATTCTTTTTTGGAAAAAATAAACCAGCTGCCGATGGCCGGCCCCAGAATAATGCTGATGCCGTTAAACGACTGGGCAAAATTGATGCGCCACTCTGCGTCGTTTTTATCACCCAACACGGTCACGTACAGGTTGGCCGCCGTTTCCAGAAACGCCAGCCCGGAAGCAATAGTGAACAGGCAAAACAGGAAAAAAGCATACACCCGGATGTCTGCCGCCGGGTAAAACAACAGCGCCCCGCCGGCGTACAGCATGAGTCCCGCCAGAATGCCCCGCTTGTACCCAAACTTGCGCATGAAGATCCCCGCCGGAATGGCCATCACGAAATAGCCGAAGTAAAACGCCGAATCGACAATGCCGGCCTGCCAGCGTTTCAGTTCGAGCGCAAACTGAAAATGCCGGATCAGCGAGCCATTCAGGCTGTTGGCCAGCCCCCACAAAAAAAACAGGCTGCACACCAGGATAAACGGAATGAGGTAGGGGTTGCGGGTGGAGGTCTGGTTCATAGTTCGGTTGTTGATGATGGTTGTTGTTTTTTTGGTCATGGGGGTCATTTAGGGTCATTTAGGGTCATTTTTGGTCATTTAGGTCATTGGAGGTATCATAAAATTCAGAACCAACTCCAACCGGAATGGTATACCACTCCGCACTCCGTACTCGAAATTCCGCACTCGTCACACCGTCATATGGTACTTCACCGCCAACTGGTGCAACATGTCCCGGGTCATGGCATCGAGGTCGTATTCGGGTTGCCAGTTCCAGTCGTGGCGGGCGGCGGAGTCGTCGATGGAAGCCGGCCAGGAGTCGGCGATAGCCTGCCGGAAGTCCGGTTTGTAACTGATCTTAAAATTAGGCATCTGCTTGCGAATGCTGGTGGCCACTTCTTCGGGCGAAAAACTCATGCCGGCCAGGTTGTAACTGGTGCGCACCGAAAGGCGGTTGGCCTGCGCTTCCATCAGCTCGATCGTTGCCCGGATGGCATCGGGCATGTACAGCATCGGCAGGCGGGTGCCGGCGCTGAGGAAACACTCGTAGGGCTTGTTCTGAATGGCGTAGTGGTAAATATCCACGGCGTAGTCGGTGGTGCCGCCGCCGGGCATACTCTGGTAGCCGATAATGCCCGGGTAGCGCAAAGAGCGCACATCCACGCCGTAGCGGCGGTAGTAGTAGTTGGCCCAGTTTTCACCCGCCACTTTGCTGATGCCGTACACCGTTTCGGGGATGAGCACTTCGTACTGGGGGGTGTCCTGGTGGGCGGCCTCGCGGCCAAACACAGCGATCGACGAGGGGAAATACACCTTGTTAAGGCTGCGCTGGCGGGCAATTTCGAGCACATTGAACAGGCTGGTCATGTTGATGTCCCAGGCCCACATGGGATCGTTTTCGCCTTTGGCGCTCAGGATGGCGGCCAGGTGGTAAATCTGGTTGATCCGCCATTTTTTTACGACTTCCTCCAGGGCCTGACCGTCCATGGCATTCAGTATTTCCGACGGGCCGGCCTGGTTTTCCAGCGGGTGAAGATCGGAGGCGATGACGGCGTCGTCGCCGTAGAGTTCGCGCAAGGCGTCGGTGAGCACCGTGCCAATCTGGCCCCCGGCGCCGATGATGAGAATGTTTTCTTGTTTCATATCGTACTGCTCCGGATACTTGGTTAGTGCCCGAAAAGTAGGGAAAGTCCAAGGGAATGACCAAGATCAAATGGGGAATTTCCCGGAATAAAAGACCTTTGCAAAAAAAAGCAATCATGCCCGATCCATCTAAATCCAAGAAAAAAGCCGTGGTCGTTGGCGCCGGACTCGTTGGTGCCCTTTGGACCGTCTTTCTCGCCCGCCGGGGCTACCAGGTTGATCTGTACGAACGGCGCTCCGATATGCGTGCGGCCGGTTACGCCGGTGGGCGTTCCATCAACCTGGCCATGAGCGTGCGCGGCTGGGCGGCCATCGACAAAGCCGGCATCCGCGAAAAAATCGAAAAAGTAGCCATTGCCATGCCCGGCCGTATGATGCACTCCGAAGCCGGAGAATTAAGCTACCAGCCCTACGGCAAGGCCGACGAGGCTATTTATTCGGTATCCCGCGGCGGGCTCAACCTGGAACTGCTGCACATTGCCGGCACCTTTCCCGATGTGAATTTTTCTTCGACCACCGCTGTGTAGACCTGGACTTGCAAAACCCGGCGATCACGTTTGAAGACACTGCCACCGGCGCTATGAAAACCGTGGAGGCGCCGCTGATCTTTGGCGCCGACGGGGCTTTTTCTGCCGTGCGCTATGCGCTGCAGCGCACCGACCGTTTCAACTATGCCCAACAGTACATCGAGCACGGGTACAAAGAATTGACGATTCCGCCTGCTCCCGGCGGCAAACACCGGATCGATCCTAATGCCCTGCACATCTGGCCGCGCGGCAATTTTATGCTGATTGCCCTGCCCAATGCCGACGGCAGTTTTACCTGCACGCTTTTCCTGCCCTTCGAGGGCGATGTTTCTTTTGAAAAACTGACCACCGACGCTGCTGTGCGGGATTTTTTCAACCGCTACTTTGCCGATGCCGTTCCGCACATGCCCACCCTGATTGCCGATTTTTGGGAAAACCCCACAGCCTCACTCGTTACCACAAAATGCGACCCCTGGCACTGGCAAAACCGCATCCTGCTCATCGGCGATGCGGCCCACGCCATCGTGCCGTTTTACGGGCAGGGTATGAACGCCGGGTTTGAAGATTGCACGATCCTGGACACGATGTACGACGCATACGGTGGCGACTGGTCGCGCATCATTCCCGATTTTTCGCGCCAGCGCAAACCCGACGGCGACGCCATTCTCGAACTGGCGCTGCGCAATTTTATCGAAATGCGCGATCTCGTCGGCGATCCCATGTTTTTGCTGCGCAAAAAAATTGCCGCCTGGCTGCACGAAGAATACCCCGATTTTATCCCGGTGTATTCCATGGTTTCGTTTACAAATATTCCCTATCACGTTGCCCTCCACGAACACGACCGGCAAAATGAACTGTTCCGTGAAATACTCGCTTTGCCCGACATCGAAGCAAACTGGAATGGCCCTGCTGTTCGCCAATGCTTTGAACGGTGGATGGCGGAAAATGCCGTTTCATGAAAATCGAAGAGCTCCGCAACTTGTTGCACCGGCATTTTCCGTTGTTGAACAACCCGGAGTTGGTCGACATCATCGCCGAGCGTGCGGTTCCGTTAGCCCTGCCTGTCGGTGATGTGCTCCTCCATCCGGGCGACCCGGTGAAACTCATCCCGTTGGTCGTAAAAGGCACCGTCAAAGTTGCCCGCGCCGGTACTGCCGGTCATGAAGTGCTGCTGTATCACATCCAGCCCGGGGAGAGCTGCGCCATGACCCTGTCGTCTTGCCTCAAACGCGAAAAAAGCAAGGTGAAGGCCACCGTCCAGCAATCGGCGGAGATCATCGGCATTCCGGCGGAAGTGGCGTACATGCTTGGCCGGAAGTTCCCCGGCTGGTACGATTTTGTGCTCGATTCCTACGCCCAGCGTTTTCAGGAACTGCTGCACATGGTAGACGAGATTGGTTTTGCCAGCCTGGATCAACGCCTGCTGCACTATCTCCGCGAACAACAGGCGATGCAGCAGTCAACGGTGCTGCACCGTTCGCACCAGGAGATCGCCGACGATCTGGGTTCGGCCCGCGCCGTCATTTCCCGCTTGCTCAAACAGATGGAGCGCAAGGGCATGGTCACCCTCCTTCGTGGCCGGATCAAGATTCTTTCACTTGTGTTACCTGAGTAGCATACATCCCGGCCCGGGCGCCTGAACTTTGTACTACAAACTCAGGCAATGGGAAAAGCAATACCAAAATTGTACAAGTTTTTGATCGTTTGCCTGCTGTGCCTGGGCATAGCAGCCGGCATTGCCTGGATCATCCAAATTCTTCAATCTTAAACGTAGTTGACTTATGAAAAAGAACATGGGATCCATCGACCGGGTCGTGCGCGTAGTACTGGCCATTATTTTTGGCGTCTTGTATTTCACCGGAACGGTAACCGGCACATTCGGGCTGGTATTGCTGGTGCTTGGCGGCGTATTTCTTGCGACCAGCCTGGTCAGTTTTTGCCCGCTTTATGCCATTGTCGGACTTTCAACCTGCCCGGTGGCGGAACGGCAGTAAGGAATCATTTGGCAAACAACTGGTCTATATTTTTGAACGCCTTGAATTCCAGGGCATTACCGGAAGGATCGTAGAAAAACGTAGTGGCCTGCTCGCCAACCTGTCCTTTAAACCGGATGTATGGCTCGATGGCGAATGCAACGTTTTTTGCCTTCAGTAATTCCACAAACCGATGCCAGGCCTCCCATTCCAACACCACGCCGTAGTGCGGCACCGGTACATCGTGGCCGTCTACGGCGTTATGGCTTTTTTGCGGCACCCGGTCGGGCGCGTAATGGATAACCAGTTGGTGGCCGAACAGGTTAAAATCGACCCAATGGCTGTCGCTGCGGCCTTCGCTGCAGCCCAGTGTTTCGCGGTAAAATGTGCGGGCTTCTTCCAGGTTGGAGACCGGGATGGCGATGTGAAAAGGTGTTAAAGTGTGCATGCGTCGTATCGGAATAGTGCTTGTTTGTTTGGAAATACGTTGGGGTTGCGGCACAATTTATTGAAAAAAATCTGCTCCTGCTCCTGTTCCTAATTGCCGGAGCGTGACTGTCTCATAAGTGCTGCGCCAATTCTGCCCGCCGCATTTACCACGAAGGGCACGGAGGGGCCTTACTCGTCCTACCGCTCAAAGCCGTAGGACGAGTACAGCAACCTCAGTATTTCCCAAGGTGAAAAATTTTCAACTTTTTCAAGCATTGGACCTTTGACATAACGGTAGTGCAGTCAATTATTTATCGAAAAACGAAGTTTACACACGATTTTCTTAAATTTCAGGCGTTTAAACGAAATACGATAAATAAAAAAATACCAGCATGTATAAATTTACCCTCCTATGCCTTGCCCTCACTTTTGGAAAAATATCGGCCCCTGCGCAAACATTCAATCAGGCCGAACTGGAGGCTGCCCTG
Organism: Lewinellaceae bacterium; assembly: GCA_016716135.1. Taxonomy (GTDB): domain Bacteria; phylum Bacteroidota; class Bacteroidia; order Chitinophagales; family Saprospiraceae; genus M3007. Next base: position 84,001 of record JADJWX010000014.1, read on the forward strand.
ACCTGCATTAAAACCGAAACCTCGCCCCTGGAAATACCACTAACCCGGGTGGAACATTTCATCACCCTGGCTGTGCGCAGCCACGGCGCCGGCACGGCGGGAATTTTGGAAATCCGAACTTCAGCCGACAACCGTTCGTGGGGCAACTGGCAAACCCTGACCGATGATCCCCACGTGGATTTGCCGGCAACCCAGCGCCAATTCAACATGCTTTTTCTGCCGGCCGACAGCCGCTATGTGCAAGTACGCGCCATCGGGCTCTGTGCCGACCTGGGGCTTAGGCTGTTTTTTTATTCGCCGGTTGACTTGCCTTCGGAAAATCCCGTCGCGCTGGATCAACCCCTGGGCTTCCGCAATTGTCCCTGCGCCCTACCGGCCTACGTGAACCGCGCGGGCTGGGGCGGCCCGCCCAACCAACAACCGGGTTGCACGCCGTCGTACACCACCGTCACGCACCTGTTTGTGCACCACCAGGCGGGCGTCGCCAACCCGCCCTATGCTGCGGTGGTCGCATCCATCTGGAATTTGCATGTGAATACCAACGGCTGGTGCGACGTCGGTTACCAATGGCTGATCGCGCCCGACGGCACGGTGTACCAGGGCCGCTCCGGGGGAAACAACGTGGTGGGGGCGCATGCCACCGGCCTGAACGGCAACACCATGGCGGTGTGTATGCTGGGCAATTTTCAAAATGTCCAACCGACGCAGGCCGCCCTGGAAAGTTTGCATGCCTTGCTGGCCTGGAAGTGCTGCGACAGCGATATTGACCCGACAGGCACCTCGGTGCACGCCGGGTCTGGCCAAACGTTTAACCATATCAGCGGGCATCGCGATGGCGCGGCTACGCTCTGCCCAGGCGATAATATGTATGCCCGATTGCCGTCGGTGCGCACGGGTACCGACTCGCTGTACGCCGATCCTTCCGGTTGCGACGGGATTTGGCCGCCGGCCAATGACAATTGCGCCGGCGCCCGGGTCTTGACCAGTCTGGAAAATTGTTCGCCCGAGAGCAGCACGACCAATGAGGCGCTGGCCTCGGGCGTTGCGATCCCTGTGTGCAGCGGTTTTTCCAGCGGAACAGCGCTTGATGTGTGGTTCCGGTTCAATGCGACAGCCAGTCATCACCAGGTGACGGTGACACCTACCGGTGCGCTGCCGGATCCGCTCGACCCGGTGGTGGCGGTTTATGACGGTACTTGCGGCGCCCTGGAACTGGTGGCTTGCGTGGATGCGCCCGGCGGCGCCGGGGTGGCTACGACGCTGGACCTTCCCGGCCTGACGCCCGGCCACGACTATTCGATCCGGGTGTTCGACTACGGTAATGCGCAAGCTGCCGATGGCCGGTTTGATATTTGCGTGACGCATGGCGCGGCGGTGAGCACGGCAGAAAAATATGAATCGGCCGGTATGCGAATTTTTCCGAATCCCAGCACGGGAAAGGTACGGGTGGAACTCTTGGAAACAGACCCGGCAAATGGAAATATCCGTGTGTTTTCGTCGGCCGGGCAACTGGTGCTCGAACGTGAAGTGCGCGCCGGGGTGGTTGATCTGGATTTGACGGGCCGGCCTGCGGGGTTGTACGTTTTGGAATTCCAAACCGGCAGCGGGATATTGCGCGAGGTGCTGGTGTTAAATTAAGAATTTCCCATTCTTGTAAATCTGCTCCCCATCGGCCCACACTTCGCCGCTGCGGGTCATGTCGGTGATCATGTCCCAGTGTACCGACGATTCGTTTTTGCCGCCGCACTGGAGGTAGCTCTGGCCGATGGCCATGTGCATGGTGCCCCCGATTTTTTCGTCGAACAGGATGTTTTTCGTCATGCGGTTGATGTCGTAGTTGGTGCCGATGGCGGCTTCGCCGAAACGCCGGGTGCCGGGTAGTTGGAAAATGCGGTCGAGGAATTCCTTGCCGCGGCGGGCTTCCCATTTTTCGATAAAACCGGCTTTTACCCAAAGCGTGACTTCCTCCACCTCGTGCCCCTGGTAGAGCCCCGGATACGAAAAACGGACGGTGCCTTCCACGCTGTCTTCCACCGGGCTGGTGTACACCTCGCCGGAAGGCATGTTGGTCTGGCCGTCGGAGTTCATCCATTTCCGGCCGTCGGTGTTGAAGGAAATATCGGTGCCTTCCGTCACGTAGCGGATCTGCGTACAGGCGTTGAGGTGGTCGACGATGCGTTGTTGTTTGGCGCGCACGTCGAGCCAGGCCTGCATGGGATCGGGTTCGAATAATTTGCAGGCGCCGAACACAAAATTTTCGTATTCGCTCAGGCTCATGCCGGCTTCCTGGGCGGAGGCATCGGTGGGGAACTGGCAAAGGTTGCGGCGCAAGCGCCGGTCGGCGGTGCGTTCGAAGTAGGCTTTGTTGATGGGTTTGAGGGCTTCCTGCCGGACTTTGGCGGGATCGCCCGGCGCGTTTTGCATTTCCCGCAGGTTGAACGGCGCCCGGATGGCCAGGTAGCAATCGAAGGTTTCCATGGCCAGTTGCTGCAGCGGCGGCAGTGTATTTAGCGCGTCGGAGGAGGCGTTTTCCAGGAAAATACGCTCGCGTTCGCGAAAGGCAAGATCGCATTCGACCAGTGCGGCGCCTGCGGCCAGCGCTTCGCGATACACTTCCCGGACGAGGGGCTCGGCCAGGGTGGTGGTGCTGATGAAAACTTTGTCGCCGGGCGTCACGCGCAAGCAGTAGTGGGTGAGCAGGGCGGCGTATTTTTGAAGTGTCGTGGGTGCCATGGAATGGATGTTTACCGCGAAAGTACGGTATTCATCGGAGGGATAAGCCATAGGGTAATGCCGCAAATAATGCACACCCAGACAATTGCCAACGAAATCCCGGCAAGTTTTCGGTGTTCGAACAAATGCCGGGCAAATGCACCTGCCCAAAGGGCCGGTGGCGCCACCAGTACGATAAACCAGATATGCCAGTTGATCACCATTCCCACCAATGAAAACAAACCGAACGGCAGGTAAAACCACAGTAATTTATACCGTAGGGAAATTTCCGGCGTGTTCAGCAGCCAACCTGCCCCAAAAAACAACAGGGCAGAAACAGGAAAGGGAACCTGCAGAAGTTTGAAGGAAAAACAGAGGTCGACAACAGCGGTTAGCAGGATGCCGGAAAAAATAATGAAGTTGCGCATGGCCTGTTGTGTTTGTAGTGAAACGAAACAGCGGCCTCTTATGCGGCGTGCCGGTGGCGCAACATGTGCAAAACGGTTATCTATTTCGAATCAGCCAGGTAGTTTTCAAATTCCCGCTGCGTTTTGTTGGTTAATTGTTTTCGCTTTTTCATGCCGTGGATTGCCTGAAGGATGGAATCTTTTTCCTGGGCGGAACAGGCGGTGTTTTTCAGCATGTCCAGTAAAAATGTTGCACTCCGGTTCGTGCCGCTTGTTCTTAAAATCCCGAGCATTCGGTAAAAAAGTTTGCTCTTTTGGTAATCGACAATTCTATCCAGGATTGCAGTTTCTATCGATGCGTCGGAATTGAAGAACGTGAGTAAAATTCTATCCCTGAGCATGTCCGTTGTATTTGGGGCGTCGAATATCTTGAAATACTGATCGCGAAGTCGTTCCCTGTTGGCATTTAAAAAAGCCATTTCGGCACCGGTAAAGTAGTAAAACTGGAAGGTGCTGAATGCCGGATTTTCCTTTTTCGCGTCTTTTAGGGCAATACTTTGCAGCACCAGGTGCAGGGAATCCTGCAAATTGGCGGCATGCTGTTGCCTGAAGGTGGCATTTAATTGCAGGCTGTCAATTTTTCCGGCAAGAAACCGAAGGTAGGTTGTCGTGTCGAGTGCGGCGTTGTTGCCGGTATTGACAAATCGCCTGTGGTCGTGCCAGGCTGCCGTCCACAGCGTATCGGCGCAATTGCAACCTTGCAAAACATCCTCGCTTACGGTTGGTAACATTTTGGCTATCCGGGCGAGTTGTGCTTCAATTTGATCCAATTGGAAAGGCCGGTCAAAAGCAACCGTTTTGAGCGTGTTGCAAGCCATCTGGTAATCCGATTGCCCATGGAGTATGGTTGCGAACAGGAGGTTAAGCAGGAGTACGTATTTCATAAGCACCTTTTTAAGTTAAGTGCGCACAGCGCACCTGATTTGTCCAAATATAGACATGCTATGCTAAACAAAGCGCGTGTTTGGGGATTTTTGCCGGTTAGACGTTGGATAATCCGCTTTGGTTGCCGGTGAAACACCCTCGTTTAAATCGCTGTTAAAACCGCTCCCAGCCATAGCCCCGTGCCTCCAGTTCGCGGATCAAATCGCCCAGCCGCTGGTAAAATTTATCCTTGCGTCCGGGCCCGGCGCCGAGGTGCAACAGCAGGTGAAAACCGTTCAACCCGTTCGGGTCGCGCTGCTCCCGATCGAGGATGCTGTCGTAAATCGCTGCCGAGCTGCGGTAATTTTTCATATCCGGCGTCGTGTAATCGGCCGCCGACAGTGTACCGGCGCTCAAATTAACCGGCGCCAGCCCCGCCTCCCGGCTCCAGGCCACGATGCTGTCGTTGTACCATTCGTAAGGCGGGATGAACACACGGGTTTCCGCTTTCGGGATGCCGGCTTTGCGCAGTTCATCGAAGTTGCCGCGCAGGTCTGCCATAAATTCCGCCTGACTGACCAGCAGGGAATCCCGGTTTTGCCAGCTGCAGTACAGCAAATGCCGGTCGGAGTGTGCGCCGACGTAGTGGCCGGCTTTGCGCAGTTTGCGAACCAGTTTCGGGTAGCGGCGGCAAAAATTGCCGGTCACAAAAAACGAAGCCTGCACACCGGCCCGGCGCAAGGTTCTCAAAATAGAATTGGCGCCTTCTGCATAGGCATCGCCGGTGAAGATCAGGCGGATCGTTTTCCGGGTTGTATCGCTGCGCACCAGCGCGCCCCATTGGTCGTAGTGGCCCGTTGCAGGGGCATTGGTTTGCAAGGCAGCCAGCAGGTAACTCAGGCTGGCTGTGCCGTCCATGGTGGGTTCGTTGGAAGAGTAGTCGCCGTAGTCGTCGTGGTAGGCCACCAGCGGCGATTGAAATTCGGCGTACTCGTCGGGAGCATACAGCCGGATGCCGATGAGTTTGTTCCAGATCGAGCCGTAGATCGGCCCATCTACCAGGCCGCCGTCGATCGGGTAGCCGTGCAGGTGGGTGAAGGCCGAATGCGGGTCGCGGGGCCATACCCCGTGGTCGGGCAAGCCGATCACCATGCTGGTACCCCAGGGGTTGCAGCCGAACAGCCAGTCGCGCAGGGCGCATTCCATTTCGAGGTAACGGTCATCGCCCGTCAGCGTGCGGTACAGGCGGGCCTGGGTAGCAGCAGCCACCACCAGGTTGTTGGAGCACCAGATAAACGGCACGCCAAACAAAAAGGGATTGGTGTGGCCGCGCCGGTAAATACTGTCGATGCCGCGTCGCAGGTATTCCCGGAATTCCCGGGCCAGTTCGGTGTCCGACCCGGCGGCCAGGGTATAGTGCCCGAGGTTGATGAAGGGGTACCATTGGTAATGCCGGGCGGTATCGCTGCCCATCCAGGGTGTGATGGGCTCCAGCCGGCCGTAAGCCGCAGCCTCCTGCCGGTATTGCCGCCCGGGCAGGAGTGATTCCAGTTGAGCGGCGGCGTTTTCCATGTCGTCTACCCAGTTTTCTTCCTCATAAAAGTAGGGGGCGCGGCAGGGCGCCGTTTGGGTAAAACCCGGTTTTTGTTTGCCGAAGGCATAGGCCTGCGCCGCCTTTTCGGCCAGCCGGGCCGCGTAGTCGGGATAGAATGGTTGCAACACCGAACTGCCGAGCGCAAAAGCCGCCGCGAATTTGCCGGCCGAAGAGGCCACGCCTTCCGTGCGGTTTTGGTATTTAAAAAGCCCTTGCGGTGCGCCGGTAATAAAATACACGGGCCGGGCCAGGCTACCGTCGGGGGCAGCGTAGCTGAAGGTGTCCTGCGTGGGCAGGCGCATGCCCTGGTGGTCGCGGTCGTCGGCGATCTGGTTGTAATATTCGCCGGGACCCGGGTTCATTTTGAGTAGCCAGTCGAGCCCCCATTTCGCCTCGTCGAGGACATCGGGAATGCCGTTGGCGCCCGGGTTTCCGGCATCGTCGAAGCGGTCGGCGAAAGCGGCGGGATGGTGCTGGTAGGCAAACAGCAGTTGAAAAACCGCATTGGCCGAGGTGGGCAGGTATTGCAGGTAGTCGGAGGCATCATGCCAGCCGCCGGTGCAATCGAGCGCCGTTCCGTTCAGCGCAAGGTCGGGATGGTACACCCGGAAGCCGTCGAGGGTATGGCAGGAGTCTTTCAAAAACGGATTGTAGCCGCAACGCTGCTGGCGCATGTAGCGCAGGATAAAATCGGCGGTGCCGTCGTACACCCCGTTGCCGATCCGGAAAACCGGCGACCGGATGCCACTTGCCTGCACGAAATACGACCCCGCCTTTTCGAAAGATGAAAAGTCGAGCCGGGCGCTCCAGGCAAAAGCGGCCCAGGGACCGTAGCTGCGGATTTGATTACTTTGAAAAACCGGTTCGCCGGTGAGGGCATCACAGAGTTCGAAACCGCCGGGTTGCAGGGGTTGCTTGCTGACCAGCGCGGCCACTTTTACATCCGTTTCCAGGTAGCCGAGCTGGTTGATACGTATCCAGGCGTCGGCGGGTTGCGCGGCGAGGCCGGCGGGCAGGAGCAGGAACAAAAGCAGGTAGCGGTAGCAAGTTTGCATAGTTTGTCTGTTTGTTGTAACCCCAAGGTAACGTGGTTTACGAAAGTAGTGATGCCATCTATTGTCGGCGTGACTTGAAGTCTAATGTCGTCAACTTAAGGTATTTGGGTAGGTGTACACTTTTGACTTTTCAAATTAGACTTTTCAAATTTGACTTAAAAGGAACTTCCCGAACTGATATTGCTCTTAAAAAAGTCAAAAGTTCAATTTGAAAAGTCAAATTTGAAAAGTGTCCACCTCCTCTGATTTCTTAAATTGACGACATTAGACTTCAAGTCACGCCGACAAGCCGCACAAAAAAGACTGTTTTACACTGCTTACATTTGTAAATACACACGAAAGAAAATCAATTACCAGCTTCCCAATGAAACAACTTACCATTTTCCTACTGACTCTCCTCATCGTCGCCACCGCCCAGGCCCAAAACAACTACACCGAGGCCATCCATCAAGGCGATGCCGCCCTGCGCCGGGGCCAGTACAAAACGGCCATCAACAAGTACTTCGCAGCGGAGGCATTTGATCCGTCGAAGAAGGCAGTGGTGCAGGGCAAGGTGAACGGGGTGTTTGATAAGATTGAGGCGCTGCGGGAGGCTCAGGATGCCCTGGGACAAGTGAAGGAAGAACAGGGAAAAACCAAGGCGGCGCTGGCTGAAACTGAAAAAGCCAGGTTGCAGGCGGATAGTGCGCTGGCTAAAGCGAATAAACTTGTCAATGCTTTTTATTTCTATAAGGATCGTTTTGCGCTGGCGTACAAAGACAACGAGTATTATTTTATTGATAAAAACGGCGATCCGGTGAGGAGGTTGGGAGGCTGAGCAGTTTGATAGTAGAGGATTTGACAGGTTAATAGGTTTTATAGATCCAGGAAGTTAAATTGAGGAATGCAGGAATGCCTTTTGGATACTTGGGCTAAGTTCCCTGTATCCTATGCTGTTGAAGATCTGAAGCCTAATATATTTGCATTGGATTTATTTCGAAAAAGATTTAGCCGCAAATCCCAGAAGAGATATTTCACCATAGAGTGAAAATTTGGAGGGGGCGCCCCGCGGGGGTGAAACACAATTGACAAATCCTGAAATTGGACAATGCAAACGGTCGATCTCTTTTCAACCCTGCAATCTGAACAAATAGGCGACGATTAACAAACAATTGGAAACCTGCGGAGGGAATTGGATTTTGACTCCATATCAATTGACAAATCTGCCCCAGGAAATTGGCGAACTAAAAAATTTAACCCACCTAGGTTGGCCAGTCCAACCAATTAGCCAACCTGCCGGAACGATTCGGTGAACTAAAAAACTTAACCTATCTGAATTTATTTGAAAACGATTTGACCAGCCTGCCGGAACAAATCAGTGAGTTAAAAAAATTAGCCTACCTGAATTTGGGAGCGAATCATTTGATTGACCTGCCTCAACAAGTCAGTGCATGGAGAGACTTAACTTATCTGGATTTGAGATCCAATAAGTTGACCAGCCTGTCTAAGGAAATCGGCGATTTGAAAAATCTGAACTATCTCGATTTGTCCGAAAACAAACTGACCGGTCTACCGGAACAAATCGCCGAGTTAAAAAAATTGAAAAGTCTAGTTCTCACAAACAACCCAATCCCACCCCAAGAACAAGAAAAAATCAAAAATCTACTCCCCAACTGCGATATAGCATTTTAAACTTCCAGCCCTGCCAGCCAAAGCTTTCAGGCTTTATCCTCCCAGCAGGTAGTGAAGGGGTGACTCGCAGTCACCCCTTCACTTGGCCCCTCCTCTCGTACTGCTCCCACTAAAACGCAAAATTCACTCCCAGAATAAACATATCCGTCGTCATGTTGTACGACACTTCGCTGCCCGGTATCTTCCCGAGCGGGTTGCCTTCCGAGATCATCATCGGGCTCAGTAACTGCCCGGAGGTGTCGCCGCCACTCGTCCCGTGGTGGTAGGTGGCGTTGATCGTCAACTTCTGGCTGGCTTCAAAACCCAGACCAAACTGGAAGGCGTGTTTGATCACAGCCGTGGCCGGGGTGGAAAAGAAGGCCAGGTTTTCGTTGATCGGGTTGGTGCTGTAGGTGTACCCTGCGCGCAGCGGAAGCCGGTCGATAGCTTTTAGTTGCACCCCCGCCGACACAATGGAAATACTTTCCCAGCCAAAACCGGCGACGGAAGCCGTTTGCGTCCAGCCACTGGCTTTGAAGCCATGGGTGTTGGCATAATCCACATACCGGTAGTCCAGCGCCAGGTCGAGCAGGTCGTTCGAGTAACCCAGGCCGGCGGAATACATGGCGGGATAGTCCATGTTGAACTTGACATTAGGCGCCGGCGAGCCATCGAGGTAGGTGTTTTCAAAGTCGAAATCCGTGAAAAACTGCGGCGATTTGTAGGAAGCACCCAGTTTGAACCCGTTGTCGGCCTGGAAGAAAACTCCGACTTGCGCGCCGTAACCGAAGGCGCTGGCCTTGTTGGTCACCGGGTAGCCCAGGGTCATGCTCGGCGATGACAGCGGGTTGGGGGCCATTTCGAGGGCGGCGTAGTTAAACGTCGGGGCCAGGCCGATACTCAGGTTTTCCGACAGTTCGTAGGCGTAGGTCAACCCGACCTGGAGTAAAAAATAATCGGACTCGATCCGGCCAAAGCCGCCCTGGCTCTGCGGCATGTTGATCGGGTTGGTCATGCTTTCGGGGAAGGTTACCCCGAAGCCGCTGATCCCGAATGCCGATACCCCAAAGGTGTGCTTGCTGTCGGCTTTGCCGAATACCATGGCCAGGTTGGGCATCACGGATACCCCGCGATCGTCTTGGGTAATGCCCGAAAACGGGCCTTGCGGGGTGGGGACGGTTGACGCCAGTTCGGGCGACGAGAAAAATAACCCGGCATTCACCGAGAAGATTTTTTGGTCAAAAACAGAAATGGCGGCGGGGTTCCAGTGCAGAGCGCCGTTGATATCCAGCGGCTGGGCGGTGGCAGCGCCCCCCATCGACATATTGACCGTGCCGATACCTTGCATAATATGGCCGGCCTGCGCAAACAATGCCGAAGCCCACAGGACAAACAATAGATTCAGACTATACTTTTTCATAACGATAGTGTTGGCGGGGCAGGTCACTGTCGCGGTATTTTCGCCAGGACAAAGACCTGCCCCTTGCGAAGAAATAATTGGTTTTTACGCCAATAAAAGTATAGTGGAAACGCCGGGAAAAAATTGATGGCAGTCAACCGGGCGCACAATGTTGATCATGGATAATTCGGGGGCTGGATTGGATTTTTTATGGGTCCAATTTGTCAACCCCACCCCCAGGGCAAACGCATTAAAATCTCGAGCGACCTCGGAGAGGTCGAATTTGTGTTACGGCCAAATAATTCGACACTGATTCGACCTCTCCGAGGTCGTGAACCTGGCTCTAACAGACCGGATGCTACAAATATTTGACCTCTCCGAGGTCAGTTATATTTTAATGCGTCTGCCCTGACCCCCACCCCCATCCCCCATAGCCATCAACTTAAGGAATCCGAGGGGGTGAACACTTTTCAAATTGAACTTTTCAAATTAGACTTTTGACTTAAAAGGATGATTCAGGCTTTTGGAAGTTTCTTTTAAGTCTAAAGTCTAAAGTCTAAAGTCTAAAGTCTAGTTTGAAAAGTCAAAAGTGTTCACCCCCTCGGGTTCCTTAAGTTGATGGCAAGCCCCCCTCCCTGGGGGTGGGGCCGACACGCCTCACTGCCGAATCATCATCCGAAACCCACCGCCCGAGCCGTTCCACTGTCCGCCGCCCATTTTATTGAGCGCATAGGTGAAACGCAAGGTGGCGAAACGGGAAAGCGAAGCCGTCCGTACATCTTCCACGTAGTTCAGGTTGGCGGTACGGTTGATGCCGACCCGGCGGTTGAGCAGGTCGCGCACAGCCAGGGTGAGTTCGCCGCGCTTGCCTTTCAGGAAAAATTTGGAAATGCTGACATCCCAGACAGGTATCGCGCGGTCGAGGCCGGCGGAAAGCCCGTCGTTTTTCACCAGGTCCAGCGCACTGTTGAACGCCCAGTCGCGGGGCAGTTTTACATCCACGGCAGCGGTGTAGCTCTGGCGCAGGTAGTCCTGGTTGAAGGCTTTGTCGATGGAGTAGCGGGTTTGGTTCCAGCCGAGTTCGGCCTGGATGTTCAGGTTGAACCAGTCGGCGGGGTTGTAGTCCCAGGATAGCGTTTGACGCACTTGCAGGCCGGTGGTGTAGTTTTCGGTATCATTGATCAGGTTGAGTCCCCGGTTGACGGTGCCTTCGGTACGCAGGTTGAAGCGGCTTTTCAGCTTGCGCCAGGGCAGGCCAAAGGCCAGGTTGCCCGACAGCCGGTAGTCGGAGGCCACGTTTACAGGCTGGTAGTACCGCACGAAGAGCGAATCGATGCGCTGGGCATTCACGATGCGGTCTTGGGTGTAGGTGAAAAACAGCATACTGAAAAAACTGCGCATGGTCATGGGATTGAACTGCACATAACTGGCGTTCAAACTATGCGCGTATTCCGGCCGCAGGTTTGGGTTGCCTTCGATGATGTTCAGCGGGTCGCTGAAATCGGGCACCGGTTGCAACTGCTGCACTGTGGGCGCATTGATATTCGTGTTGTAGTTCAGGCGGAAGTGTCTGGAGGTGCTAAAATCGTAATTGAAATCCAGGCGCGGCAACAGGTGGCGGAAATCCTGGCGTACGGGTTGGCCCTGGCCGCTGGTTACTTCCCCGTCGAGTGTAGCCAATTGGGCGTTCAGACCGACGCTGCCGTTCCACGATTTGCGGTTGAGCCGGAATCCCAGGCCGGCGCGGTGGTAATCGAAGCGGTTGGTGTAGGCGTTTGAGAGCAGGTCGTTGAAGTTGCGCTCGCCGGAAATCATGTCGAACACATCCCTGTCGGCCTTGCTTTCGTTCAGGCTGTAGTCGTACGACAGTTCAAGGTAGCGCCGCTTGCCGAGGGGCTCGGTAAAGGTGGCGCGGGCGCCGAGGTTGAGCACGTCGTTTTGGAAATCCTGATCCTGGGCGATAGTATCCGTACGGATGGGCGTGTTGCCGTCGCCGAAAAATACATTGACCGACCGGTTGGTGCTTTCGGATTGGCTGTTGTTCAGCCCGGCAGTCAGGTTGGTGGTCAGGTTGCGGCCTTTTTTTGCGAATTTATGGCGGTAGAGCAGCCCGCCGGTCCAGTTGATCCCGGTGGCGTCGGACCGGTAGTCGCGGGCGCCGAGGTTTTGCGGCTTGCCGCCGGCATCGAATGTTTCGCTGCCGCTTTCGCGCACCGAGCGGTTGTCGCTGTAAGCCAGGGCGGACGAAAACTGGAGGGAATTGGTGGAGTCGATTTTCTGGTCGAGGGTGAGGTTGAGGCGGTGGTTATCCGACAGGTTGTTTTGCCGGCTGCTTTCCAGGGTTGAAAAATTGCCGTTCGGCAAAAAGGATTCGCGGGTACTGGTGCGGTCGTAGTCGCGGTCCGATTGGTTGTAAAAATAGCTGGTGTTCAGGTCGCCGGTGTTCGTTTTTCCGTATTCCTGGTTGAAGTTGAGGCCGCCGGCCCAGGTTTTCAGAAAGCCGTCGTTTTGGCCGCCGAAGTCGAGCGGGATGCTGTTGTCGTCCATGTTGAGCTGAAGGCGCATGGCGCCACCGCCGCTACCCCCCATCATTTGGCGCATGGCGCCGGAAAAGGCCATGTAGTCGTTGATGGAGAAGCCGGTCTGGTTGATGTTGTTGCCCATGCCGAGCAGGGAGAGTTGTTGTTTGGGTTTGAAGCGGTTGAGCGTAGCGCGACCCTCGTAGCGGAAATCGTTGGGCTGCTCGTGCAGGTCGCTGCCGCCGCCGCCCATGAGGGTACCGAACCAGCCGTTTTTCTTGTCGTCCTTGAGTTTCAGGTCGATGGTTTTCTCGCGCTGGCCGTCGTCGATACCGCTGAAGGTGGCTTGTTCGGATTTTTTGTCGAACACCTTCACCTTGTCTACGGCATCGGCAGGCAGGTTTTGGGTGGCGATTTTTGGATCGTTGCCAAAAAATTTCTTGCCGTCCACCGTCACGCTGCGCACTTCTTCACCCTGCGCGCGCACGGTGCCGTCGCGCTCCACTTCCACGCCGGGCAGTTTTTTCAGCAGGTCCTCCACCATCGCGTTTTCCTTGACTTTGAAGGAGCCGGCGTTGAACTCGATCGTATCACCGCGTATGGCAACCGGGTCGGCCACGCCGGTGACCTGTACTTCGTTCAGCACCGTGTTTTTTATTTCCAGCGGTAAAATGCCGAGTTCGACCAAGGCTGCACCGTCGGCCGGAACGGCTACCGCTTTTTGCAGATTTTCATAGCCGAAATAGCTGGCCCGCAGGATGTAGTCGCCCGCAGCCAGGTTTTTAAACTCAAAAACACCGGTGGGGCCTGAGCGGGTAAAAAACAGCAGGGCGCTGTCTTGCGGGTTGAGCAACATGACCGTGGCTGCGGCCAGGGGCGCTTGAGCAGTATCTTGCAGGGTGCCGCGCAGGCTGAATTTTTGGGAAAAAAGCAGGGCGGGGAAAAGGAGAATAGGGATCAGGATTAGTTTTGTTTTCATAGCTTATTTATTTGTTGTGTGGACCCATAACCATCAACTTAATGAACGAGCGTGGATGTACACTTTTGACTTTTCAAATTAGCTTTTCAAATTTGACTTAAAAGAAACTTCCCAAAGCCTGATTCGCATGAATCATCCTTTAACGTCAAAAGTCTAATTTGAAAAGTTCAATTTGAAAAGTAGTTCACCCCCTCAGGTTTCTTAAGTTGATGGGGGAGGGGCCAATAAAAAACCCGGCAGCAAAAGTAGCGTACCGGGTTTCCGAATGAGGTTAAGCAGCCTTGAAGGAAGGTTAAAAAAGGTTAATGCTCTTATTTAAACGGGTCCGAAAACCGCGCCTCCACCAACAGACTGTTATCCGTCAGCGTGTTCAAAAAAGCCACGATGGCCTGTTTTTGCGCATCATTGAGGTTGAGCCGCAGGGGTTGGCCGTTGGGGCCCCGGAGGCGGTTGTCGAGCGCCGGGCCGTCCAGGATACCGCTGTTGTAGTGCTCCACTACTTCGGCCAGTGTGGCAAAACGGCCGTCGTGCATGTAGGGTCCGGCAACGGCAATATTTTTCAGCGAGGGCGCTTTGAAAATAATCGTTTCACCGGCATCCAGGCCATTGCTCAGGCTGTTGGCGCCCAGGGCGAAGGTGGGCGGCTGGTGACAACCGGCACAGCCTGCGCCGCCGTTGTTGGGCGGAGCGGTGAACAACATTTTACCCTGGTTTTCCTGCTGCGTAAAATTGGGGAACGGCGCGCCAATACCGCCACCGGGCGCATTCGGGTTGAACACCTGCGCGTACCCCTGGTCAAATTTGCTGTCGGTCGAAACCATGCTCCGGATAAACTGCGCCAGTGCGCGCTGCATCTTTTCCTCCGAAATTTCCGGGCTGCCGAAAGCCTGCTCAAAAAGGATCGGGTAGTATTCCAGCTTTTGCAGTTTCCGGATCAGCGAGTCGATCCCCCCGGCACTGGCATCGAAACCCATTTCCGTGTGGTCTTTAATGGGTTGGGTCGATTGCTCTTCCAGGTCGCGCGCCCGTTTGTCCCAAAACATGCGCTCACCGGCGTAAAAATTGGCGTTGGCCAGGCGCATGGAATGCGCGCCGGTAAGGCCGCCGTCAAAACCTTCGCTCAGCACCAGGTCGTCGGTGAAGCCCTTGGCCTGGTCGTGGCAGGATGCGCAGGCCACGGTGTTATTCCGGCTAAGGTTTTTGTCGTAAAACAGCACGCGGCCCAGGGTCGCGCCGCTGTTGGTTACCTGGTTGATGCTGGGGGCATTGTCGTCGGCCAGCACACCGGGGTTGTAATGCACCGGGTAGTTGATCTGGGCATATTCCGGCAGGGCATCGAGGTTCAGGTTGAGGTACTTGCCAAGGATGGTGTTGGCATCGGGCGGGGTTGTTGGCGCGGGTTCATCTTTTTTACAGGCAAAAAAAAGCAGCGCGGACAACGTACCGGCTGCAAGCAACGGGTTCCTTTTCATGTGTTTTCAAGTTTTAAAAAATCTGGAAAATTGAGGCTTAGACCGGACCCGTTTGGAAAGGTTTGATGGGGGATTTGTCGCAGCGCGACAAATGTTGGCGGTTTGCACCGGTTTGCCGCGCGTTCTTTTTCCGCAAAGACTTTTTTACTGCTATGAATACCTGTGTTTCAACAGGGATACAATATGATAGCATCCCAGGTCGGGTGGATTCGCCAGGCAGAACTGCTGAAGGGTATTCAGGAAATCACCCTGAAAAGCATTTCCAATGTCCGTCAGTGCCGGATGATACTGATGGTAATACGCGGACATGAAGGCTGTACCTGCCGGGGTTTGCAATGCATGGCCCTCGTGTTGTTTCAAATATTCGGCTAGAAATAATTGCCCGAAAAACATATTGTCGCGCGTCAGTACGGCGCCGGTTGAGGTTGCCAGCAGTATTTTAAATTCCTCTGTGGAGGCTGCTCTGTTCAATAAATACTCATAGAAAAATTGGGAAAAACCGCCGAGCAACAGTCGTTTTCGATTGCTCGCTACCAAACCATCCTTAAGCGCGGTTAATGCCGTTTCTTTTTCCTGTAATTTTAAATGCCCAAGAATTTTATACAGCCTGGGAATATCGAAGTCCGGATGCGCCGCGATGGCGCTTTCGGCCAGTTGAATAATATTTCGGATTTCATCCGGATTGCGCACATCTCCCGGGTTGCGAATAGCATAGGAATTTTTTACGGCCGCATCCAGTTCGGGTACATCGTTCCAGCTCAGGGGTTCGTCTTGCTGATTCAGGTTTTCAAACACCTGTAAATCTTCATAGCTGTTAACCGTGGGTTGATTTGCTGCCGGTTTGCCGGAACTGAACAAGCTTCCAAATAAATTTTTCATGTGTCTGAATCTAGTTTTTAACAATAGTATGCGCATACATCTGCCGACCTGAATACAGCCGCAGATAATATATGCCGGCCGGGTAAGCGGCCAGATCCAGGCTTTGTGGATTGCCGGTTATTTCCTGCGCCATAATTTTTGCACCCTGTGTATTCCACAATTCAAGGCGTTCAACTTTCTGGCTTTCAGGCCATTCGATTGTGGTCCAGTCCGTAGCAGGATTGGGATAGACGCTGACTCTGGTGTCCCGATCATTTAAAAACACTGCCGAGGTACCTTCCACCGTGATCGACATGTTCCTGCGTACATAACCGCCAATGACTGTGCCGGACGAGTTTAAAAAAACGGAGACCATGGATACATCATCGATCGTGCCGGGTGGCGGGGGATTGCTGCCCAACTGCACGTTGAACTGGATAGCATAAATAAATATGCCGCCGCCAATTCCTGCGAGTAACACCCGGTCGATTTCGATCTCAAGGAAATCAATAGGATCATCATTCCCGTCCACAAAGCCTAAAACCGTTGCGGCTGGCACGCCGGTGCTACCAGCAAAGGTGCTGTAGTAATATGTCATGCCCGGTTCCATCGTAATATTATAATGGACAGATGTGTCTACGGTTATCGAGGTGTAGGTTTGGGCGGTCAGGATAGAATGTTGCAGACAAAAGAAGGCAAGCAAACCTGGAAGTAAGCATTGTTTCATATGATTTTCCTGTTTGTACAAATGATAAAATAGGTGGTCGGGTATCTATTACCCATTGGGTAGCGTTCGGTGACAGGGTGCCTGTATTTTTTTACCTTCGTTGACTGTTTTCCGGAAATTGTCACCTTTTCCGTCAACCTGCTAACCATAAACAGGCAGTCCATGCCTTCTGCACTCCATTCCGATGAAAGCGTAATCCGCTATTTGAATTCGGGAAACCGGCTTCAAATAGACCAGGCCACGCGCTACCTGCTGGAGCAACACCGAAAGCTGGTGATCGGCCTGATCCGGCGTGTTGGAGGCGATCTGGAACAGGATACCGAAGCCGTACTGGATGACGCCACGGCTGCTTTGATCGGCCACATTCAAAATGGGCAATACCGGGCCGATATGGCCAAATTGAGCACCTATTTCCAGGCAATCGCCCGCAACACCCTGCTCAACCGCCTGCGCAAGCGCCGCAACTGGAGTGCAGTGACACTGATGGACACCCTGCCGGAAATGCCCCTCAGCCTCGAGGACGCAGAGGCCCTGATCCAATCAAAGGAAGTACAGGACAAAGTCGCCGCCGCCATTCAGCAACTCGATCCCGTTTGCCGGGAAGTGCTGGTCCGGTATTGGCTCCACGACCAGCCGATGCAGGAAATCGGCGCGGCACTGGGCAAATCGGTCGACGCAATAAAACAACGCAACCACCGCTGCATGAAGCAGTTAAAAACGCTCCTGGCGCCAACCTTTAAAGACTGGTTTCACAAAAAATGAACAACGAAACGACACAGGACGAAATCAGAGATTTTCTGAAAGGGCGCCTTTCAGAAGCAGCGGCCGACGCCTTTCGCCGGCGCATGGCCGACGACCCGGTGCTCGAAGGCCAGGTTGCTTTTGCGCGCATGCTGCTGGGCGGATTGGAAGCCTATGATCGTAAAAAACGGTGGCGGCGCAACCGGTTTATTGCGGGCATTGTGTTGCTGGCAATAGCGGCGCTGCTCGTTGCCGCGTATTTTCTGCTGCCAAACCGGAGCCCGGAGTCTCCGGCGCCGACACCGGATACGGTGACCAGCCCCAACCCCGAACAGGCGGCGACCCAAGCCGGCAGCAACTCGGAAAAATTCGAATCGGACCGGGCTATTTCCTTGTGCTGGAACAGCCGGGGCGAAGTGGTCGTGGGCGGACAATTCGAAGGCGCCCCGGTCTTCGGCGGTATCCGTCTGCCCGGATTTGGCGCACGCGATATTTTCATCACCGCTTGCAACCAAAACCTGGAGTTTAATTGGGCGCGGCAATTCGGAAGCCCCCTCGGCAACGATTACCTCGGCGAGATCGGCCTGGACAGCAAAGACAACATTTTGGTCACCGGCGGCTTTTTTGATCAGGCCCGGTTTGACGACCGGATTGTGCCTGCGGTGGGAAAAGCAAATCTCGGAGAGGGTGATTTTTTTATTGCAAAACTCAACCCGGCAGGGAAACTCCTTTGGCTGGACCATTCCGGCGGGAACATGATCCCGGACAAACAAACCGGCAACAACCTTGGTCATGCGGTCATTGCCGATAAAAACGATAATATAATTGCCGCTGGCGCCTATATCGGCACGCCGAAATTCGGCGCACACCGGCTGCCCCTTGGCGGCCCGAACGAAGACTTGTATTTCGTAAAATACAACCCGGACGGTAACATGCTTTGGGTTAAAACCATTACCTCTGAGTACCAGATGGTGGTCCGGAGCCTGGCCACCGACGACCGGAACAACCTGTACCTGACCGGGCAGTTTGGACATCACAACTTAGGCGGCAAGGCTTTTTTTGACAAAGACACCCTGCAAAGTTTTGGCGGACAGGATATTTTTCTGGCTAAATACAACCCGGAGGGCCGGCTCCTGTGGGTTCGCCAGGCTGGATCCGCCGTGCGCGACGGGCATGAATCCGGCACCAGTGTAGTCGTTGATCATCAGGGCAATGTGCTGCTGACCGGGTATTTTGAAGACCGGGCACGATTTGAAAACCAAACCCGGAGCAGCCGCGGGCGTCACGATTTTTTTGTTGCAAAATACAGTGCCGAAGGGGCACTGTTGTGGGTGAATACCTACGGCGGCCAACAAAACGATCGGAGCAGTGCACTTTGCCTGGATAAAACCGGGAATGCCTTTTGTATCGGGCAATTCACCGGGCAGGCAAACTTTGACCGGCTTACCCGAACCAGTAACGGCAAGGTCGATATGTTTGTGCTGAAACTTGACGCCGACGGCGGTTTTCAATGGATGCAACAAGCCGGCGGCGACTCGAATGAATGGAATTCCGACAGTGCGCTCGGTATAGCAATGGATAAAAGCAGCCGGCTGGTGATTACCGGGTTCTTTTCCGGGACGATGCAATTGGGGAATCAAACGCTTAGCAGCGCCGGGCGGGAAGACATGTTTTTATTGTTTTTCGACACCAGTGGCCGTTTATTGGATGCCCGGCGTACGAATTATGCACTTTGATCATCTCGCCGCAATTCAACCGGGCACAACAGGTCTGGAATTAGCGCTGCCTGTCGCAGTGTTGTGCTGAATGAAATTGTCCGTGTATTAAACTTCAAGTATATTATCTTAACCAAAGTTGTGACCAACAAAAAGTAGACAGGATTTTATCATGCCTGCTGCGCCGCCATCCGGTTTGTAAAAGTCGGCGTAGCCGACGCTGATCCTGTAAATCTGTCCATTTTTTCTTAGTAGGTCACAACTTGAGTTTTATAGTTTACCTTTGTAACCGCATTTATTGAAAACGCTTCCTCCTTCCCCGCTTCAGGCAATCTACTTGTTAATCTGTTTGCCTTCGTTTTCATCGTATTTCCTGCCTTTTATTGTTACCCATTGGTTTTAACTCGTCTTAACCTCGTTTTGGGATTTAAGGCCCCGATGATGCTTGTTTTTTTAATGGATTAATCTTTCCTCCCTCATATTTCTTCCTGCGTTTGTCTTCGGCAACACTGAGCGCTTTCCCCTCTCGTCAGGTTGTGCCCGGTATTTTTTGTTCCACTCAAATTACTTCAGGCAATGCAAAAATCATTACAAGTTTTTATCTGGAACCGGATACTGCTTTCCGGTATTTTACTGGCGTTTTCGCCACTTCTGACCGGCCAAAATCTGGGAGGACCCATGTGTCCAAATGAACTTGAAAAAACAGGGACTACCATTTCCACCCTGCAAAGCCCTGGTGGCGGCGGGCCACATTTTGCACTCATGGCGCCACCTGCCGCCAATCTGGATCAATACCGGAATGGCCCGTTTGACAACCCCAATAACACCTGTACTAACTGGGTAAATGGTAATGCCGGCGAACAAAACTCGCACTATCTTGAGGGCTGGTCTATTCCATACCGTTGTGTTATGACCGATCTGCCATTGAATACACCTATTACACTGACGTTGGGCTATGATATCAAACATAGCGGGAAACATGCGCTGGACTACCTGACGTATTTTCACCGGATGTCGCCACATGATGTGTTTTGCGACGGCGGGCATAATGCGGCGGAATGTGTCACTCCTGCGAATGGAATGTTTAGCACATTCCCCATTCCGGCGCCTTCCTCAGCCGGTTCACCAGTGCCCGGAATGCCGGCGGCTAGTTTTAGCGCCCTGCCTGCCGGCGAACGCGAGATGCGATTGTACGGCGGTGTAATTGACGCCATTACTTACGGTACCGAAGGTAATTTAAATGCCAACCAGGCTGAGACGACAATCAATATTGTATTCCGCGCAACATCTGCAACCGCGACGCTGGCCTGGGGTGGGCACATTGCCTCTCGTCTGGATTGGGGAGAGGGGAATTCCGCCGGTGGAATCGGTGGATCGCCCTACCACATGCGTCTGGAAAACTGGACCTTGAACAACCTGGGCAACCAGGACCGCTCTCTGAGTGGAGGCGCTGTTGCTCCAGTTTGTAATATTACGGGTCCCGATCTGCTTTGTGCCGGGGGGAACGCACAGTACTGCGTATCCAACCAAAGTGGCATCAGCTATTCCTGGGCAGTTATTAGCGGCGGCGCAACGATTATTGGTTCCAACACCGGCAATTGTGTGAATATTCAAGCCGGGAGCACGGATTTTACCCTTGAAGCTACACTCACCAGCAACAGCGGACTTTGTTCGAATTGCACCTTTGAGGTTGACGTACAAGGTGCCGGAACCTGTACCATTGACGGACCTGCCCTTCTCTGCCCCGGAGCCAGTACACAATATTGCGGGCCAATTGGAGCCGGTTCTTATGCATGGTCTATATCCGGCGCGGCATCCATCGTCGGACCAACAGATGGGCAATGTGTAACCGTACTCGCAGATGCCAATTGTAACAGCAGTTTTACCCTGAACTTGTTCGTAGGTTCTCAACCTTGCGGTTCAATGTGTTTTAAGCAGGTTCCCGTTCGGGACATTACCGCGCCGTCCATCACCTGCCCGGATGATGTAACCGTTTCCTGCGATTCGGAGGTGCCGGCGGTGAATACCGCTGCGGTAACGGCCGGCGACAATTGCGGCGGCGCCGTCACTGTGACGCACCTCGGTGATGTACCCAACGGGGCCTGCCCGAAGATCATCACGCGCACCTACCAGGCCGAAGATGCCTGCGGCAATTTGAACAGCTGCGATCAATTGATCAGGGTTGACGATAAAACCGCGCCGTCCATCACCTGCCCGGATGATGTAACCGTTTCCTGCGATTCGGAGGTGCCGGCGGTGAATACCGCTGCGGTAACGGCCGGCGACAACTGCGGGGGCGCCGTCACCGTGACGCATCTTGGCGATGTGCCGAGCGGCAGTTGTCCGAAAATTATCACGCGGACTTACCAGGCGGAAGATGCCTGCGGCAATTTGAACAGTTGCGATCAACTGATCACGGTGGACGATAAAACAGCGCCGTCAATCACCTGCCCGGCCGACGTTACGGTCACCTGCGACTCGGATGTGCTGGCAGCGAACGTGAACGATGTCACCGGCAGCGACAACTGTGGCGGCTCGGTCACGGTGACGCATCTGGGCGATGTGCCGAGCGGCAGTTGTCCGAAAATTATCACGCGGACTTACCAGGCGGAAGATGCCTGCGGAAACCTGAACAGCTGCGATCAACTGATCACGGTGGACGATAAAACAGCGCCGTCAATCACCTGTCCGGCCGACGTTACGGTCACCTGCGACTCGGATGTGCTGGCAGCGAACGTGAACGATGTCACCGGCAGCGACAACTGTGGCGGCTCGGTCACGGTGACGCATCTGGGCGATGTGCCGAGCGGCAGTTGTCCAAAAATTATCACGCGGACTTACCAGGCCGAAGATGCCTGCGGAAACCTGAACAGCTGCGATCAACTGATCACGGTCGATGATAAAACGGCGCCGGCCATTACTTGTCCGGATAACGTAACCGTTTCCTGCGATTCGAATGTACCGGCGGTGGATGTGGATGATGTGACGGCCAGCGACAACTGCGGAGGCAGCGTTACCGTCACACACCTCGGCGATGTGCCCAACGGCTCTTGCCCGAAAATTATCACCCGCACCTACCAGGCCGAAGATGCCTGCGGAAACCTGAACAGCTGCGATCAATTGATCACGGTCGATGATAAAACGGCGCCGGCCATTACTTGTCCGGATAACGTAACCGTCTCCTGCGATTCGAATGTACCGGCGGTGGATGTGGATGATGTGACGGCCAGTGACAACTGCGGAGGCAGCGTCACCGTCACACACCTCGGCGATGTGCCCAACGGCTCTTGCCCGAAAATTATCACCCGCACCTACCAGGCCGAAGATGCCTGCGGAAACCTGAACAGCTGCGATCAACTGATCACAGTCGATGATAAAACGGCCCCGGCCATTACCTGTCCGGAAAACGTAACCGTTTCCTGCGATTCGAATGTACCGGCAGTGGATGTGGATGATGTGACGGCCAGCGACAACTGCGGAGGCAGCGTCACCGTCACACACCTCGGCGATGTGCCCAACGGCTCTTGCCCGAAAATTATCACCCGCACCTACCAGGCCGAAGATGCCTGCGGAAACCTGAACAGCTGCGATCAACTGATCACGGTGGACGATAAAACGGCGCCATCCATTACTTGTCCGGATAACGTAACCGTTTCCTGCGATTCGAATGTACCGGCGGTGGATGTGGATGATGTGACGGCCAGCGACAACTGCGGAGGCAGCGTTACCGTTACCCACCTCGACGATGTGCCCAACGGCTCTTGCCCGAAAATTATCACCCGCATCTACCAGGCCGAAGATGCCTGCGGAAACCTGAACAGTTGCGATCAACTGATCACGGTGGATGATAAAACAGCGCCGTCAATCACTTGTCCGGATAACGTAACCGTTTCCTGCACCAGCGAAATTCCGGATGTTGATGTAGACGATGTCACGGCCAGTGACAATTGCAACGGCGTCGTTGTCGTCGAACATCTCAGCGATGACATCAGCGGAGTGGTTTGTGAAGATCGCTATTTGGTGAAGCGCAAATACAAAGCAACAGATGCCTGTGGCAATACCGCTGTTTGCACCCAGGTGATCAAGGTTTATGACGATACACCGCCTTTAATCAGTTGCCCGGCAGACGTGACGGTTTCCTGTACCAGTGAAGTACCTGCTGCAGATGTAAACGACGTTACAACCAGCGATAATTGTGGAGGCCAGGTGAATGTGACTTATGTTGGTGATGCAGTTACCGATTACGTTTGTGCCAACAAGTATAAGATTACCCGCATGTATCGCGCCTTTGATGCCTGCGGCAAGAGCAGCTCTTGTTTTCAATATATTCGGGTATCAGACGAGACACCACCGAGTGGCACCTGTCCGGCTGATATCACCGTTTCCTGTGTGAAGGATATCCCTTGTGATGAAAATGATCCGAAGATGGAACAGGCTATCGAACAGATTAAAGCAGCTTACTCAGATAATTGCGGCGGCGACATTGAGGTCACCTATGCATCCAACGGGCTGGTTGAGGGTTGTTCGTATGTCGAAGGATCAGGTTATACCTATTCCCATGCCTTCAACTTTATTGTTTCGGATGGTTGTGGGAATTCCACTACCTGTGAAGTTCGTTTTTCCGGGGCTTGTGTATGTACCTACACGCAGGGATTCTGGGGTAATCCCCGGGGTAAAGCCAATGGCCTGAATACCTCGCAAATTTTGGATACCCTGATGAAACTCGGCCCGATATTCGTCGGCGACAGTGTGGATTGTGGCTTTGAAGTGAAGACCTGGCAATGCATACTCGGCATTTTACCTGCGGGTGGGCCATCAGTGCCTCTGGAGAAAAACTACAAGCTGAACTGTGGTAAGAAAATCAAAAACAACCTGGTCGGCCAGTTGATCGCTTTGCAGCTGAATGTGCGGTATAACGAACATTTCCGGGATTTGCATCTCGATTCGTTGATACTGGCTGAATCCTGTGCCTTGTTACCCGATGCTGTTAAAGCGCTGGGCCTGGGTGTTGATACCGCTACGGTGGCTGATTTGATCCAGTTGACCAATACCTACCTGGCCAGTAACTGCAACGGCAAAGTTTACCCGAACGGATACGGCGGTCAGTTAACAGCCGCGTTGACAGCCCTGAATGAATACTGGGACGAATGCCGGAACAACATGCCTTGTGAAGAAGATCCTGAGGAGCGGGCCGCTGATTCGCGCAATGACACCAAAGTGGGTAACAATTTGGATAATGTGACGTTGGTGCCCAACCCGGTGTTGTCTACCCTGACGGTACGCATGGATTCCGGGCTGGCTGGTGCTGTCGACCTGCAATGTTTCGATGTAAACGGTCGCCTGATCAAATTGATCAGGCAGGAGATTGCAAGTGGTGAAAACGCTCTCACGATTGACGTGTCGGGCTTCAAACCAGGAATATACTGGCTGCGCGTTGCCAATCAGCAGGCGGCGGTAACCAAACGGTTTGTGGTTTCCCGGGATTGAAAATTTAAAATGTTGATTGTTCAAAAAATAAAGCCGGCTCTGTACAAACAGAGCCGGCTTTATTTTTTGAACAAGTTTATGAGGTCAAGAATGCAGATCATCCCGCCGCAATTCAACTTTTTCCGCCCGCAATTCCGCCAGGTTCAACAACTCCAACTGCCCCTCTTTTTTCTGAAGCAATTCCAACAAGCGGCAAAAGTTTTCGAAGAAAACCCGTGCCTCGGCGGCGTCCAGCGCCTTTCGGGGTTTGTAGGCAAGCAGGTAATAGTTGTTACCCTCCAGATGCACAGGCGGGCGGGCGACCAAAAATTCCTGCAACTCGGGGTGGAAGGTTTTGCGCACCAGCGACTCAAATTCCCCGGTCAGCCAGAATTTGTCGGAAAAATCGGGGCTGTCCGGAAAGTTGATGTCGCTTTTGTCAAACATGGCCAGCGCCTTCTGCCACCAGGATTCGGGTTGGAGTTTAAAATTGGGCAAATACCAGTCTTTGTGATCGGCAAAACAAACCGTCTGGGTAATGCGCCGCCTCGAATTTCCGGTAGAAACCACGTAGGTATAATCGAACAGGTACACCTGGGTTTGTCCAATCTTTTTCGTCAAAACATTCCGGATTTTGCCCTTGCTGCCCAGCCAGCGGCGTTCGCGACGGAACAGATCAAAATCTTTCAGTTGTGCCAGCAGGCCAAATTCGTCGCGTTCCGAAAAGGGCGCGTCAAGTTGCGTGGCAAGTTCCTGCATATCCTGCCGGCGGGCTTTGACGCGGCTGTTTCTGAGCCAGACGACGGCTGAAACCAGCGCCGCCGTTATTCCGGCAAAAACAAGTGTGGTGACAAACTCCATGGCTGGGTAAATTTTTTTTGAAAAAATCAAAGCGAATCGGCCAGCACTTCCGTGAGGATGGCTAAGTCCGCCGCGTCGTTGTACACATTGGGTGAAACCCGCAGGGCGCCGCCGCGCAGCGACACGTAGCATCGGTGTTCGGCCAGGCGCTGCACCAGGGCGTCGTAGTCGACGGCGCCGGGCAGTTGCAAGCCAAACAGGTGTCCTGCCCGGTGTGCGGTTGCTTCCAGTTGGCAGCCCAGCGCCTCCCATTGCGGTACGAATCGTGAACTCAACTCCTGGCAATAGGCCTGAAGCCGCTGCGGGTCCCATTCGAGCAATTGCTCCAGCGCGGCTTCCAGCATGGGCAGCTGGCTGAACTGGGAAAACTCGCCCGCGTTGTAGCGCTGGGCTTTGGGCCGGTAGGCGCGCTCGTAGCGGGTGAGTTGGTTGAATTTTTCACTGTCCATGCGATTCATCCAGCCTTCTTCGATGGGCACGCCTGCATCGAAAAAGGGGCCGAAATGCGCCACGCCGGTTCCGTAGGGGCCGAGCAGCCATTTGTAGGCCGCGCAGATCACCGCGTCGGCTTGCACAGCCTGCTGATCAAACGGCAGTACCCCGACCGACTGGGTGGCATCGATCACCAGCATGGCGCCCTGCTCCCGGCAACGGCGGCCCAGTGCCTCCAGGTCGAATACTGTTCCGTAAATCCAGTGGACCCGGGAGGCTACCACCAGGGCTGTTTGATCGGTGACGGATTCGAGCAGCATTTCGTTCCAGCGCGCGCCGCGGTTTTCGGGCGCTTTAGGCCGGTCTACGGTTTTTACCGCCAGACCATGCGCCTGGCAAACCCGTTCGAAGGCGTAGACATTATTGGGAAACTCTTCCCCGATCAGCACAATGTGTTTTTTCGCTTGAAAACCCGGCCAGCGGTGAAGATTTTGCGCAACCACGGCCATGCCGTACGAAACGGCCGGGATCAAAGCGATGCGGTCTGCGTCGCCGGCATTGATCAGTTGAGAAAACAGGCTGCGCACCCGATTGCCGGTTTCGAAGTGGTCTTGGGGCCGAATGGCATAAGGTGTTTCCGATTTCAGCCGCAGGCCGGCCAGGCCTTTTTCCACCGAAGCTTGCAGGCCCGGTGAATAGGCGGCGCCGTTGAGGTAGTGCACGTTGGGATCGAGGGCGAAGCGGTGTTTCTGGCAGGTAAGTGGCATAAGTTGAATTTTCTTTAGTGCGCTTAATTTATCCGGTTCCAGGCATCCAGGTAGATTTTCCACACGCCCGGCGCTGTTTTTTTCCAGACAATCACATATTTACCGCGCCAGGCCTGCTCCGAGCCGTCTTCAAGTCGGGTGCGCCCTTCGTAGTAGCCCCAGTCGTACGCGTGGTCACCGGTGATTTTTATTTCTTCCTGAAAAACCTTGTGGTAAACCACACGATTTTTTTGCCCGGGCGCCGGCGTCCAGTAGTTCCGGATGGCTTCGTGTTTTTGCAAAATATCGAGTCCGGGCGGAAAAATTTTGGCATCGGGTGTGTACGCCTGCACGACGGCTTCAAAATTGCCGGCAACCAGCGCGTTGGAAAATGCTTCGGTGTTTTGCCGGATGTGTTGCGCGGCTGATTGGGCATTTTCGGCATGCTGCCGGTTGGCGCTGCACTGCAACATGAACAGGGCGCTGGCAATAAACCACAAACAGTTTTTATATCGCATGGCAAGGTTACTTTTTATGCGTCGTCATCGTTCCGGAAGGGCGAATGGTCCTGGTGATCCCGGACGAGGTTGGTGCAGTATACCAGGCAGACATACAGGGCTAATGTACCCAAAACGGCCAGCCACTGCGACAAATTTTGCATGATCAGCAAGTCATAACTGCCGTGCAAAAGTATTGCCAGTGCCAGCCCGCGCAGCAGCAGGCGTGATTCCCGGGGCGGGTCAAATTTAGCAAGGCCTGCGAAATACCCCTGCACGATGGCAAATGCCAAATGCGCCGGCACCGCCGTCAGCGCGCGCACCAGGGTGGTGTGCAAACCAAAACGACCGGCGTACACTACATTTTCCAGGGTGGCAAAACCCATGGCAATGAGCACGGCGTAGACGATCCCGTCGAGCGGCTCGTTGAAAAACTTTCGGGGATAGGCCAGGAGCAACAGTAGCAGGAATTTGGCGACTTCTTCCACAACCGCCAGCACGCCGAATGCCAGCACGGCGGTTTGGCCCAGGTGGAACGGCGGCGCTCCGATTGCGCTGTATGCCCAGCGTTCGATCAAGACTACCGGGACAGTGACTGCGGCTCCCATGAAAAAACAAAACAGCAGTGGCGCCAGCGGCTCCCGGTCGTATTTGTCGGCCCGAAAGATGGCGTAACTGATCAGCAGGCCGGGTAATACGGCCAAAAGCAATAAGGGAAGTTCCACGTTGAAGTACAGCAAGCCGGTGTTTGCTGCAACAAAAAAAGGCAAAACCGGGGCATATTGCCTGGTTTTGCCTTTTAAAATTATTTCTACGGCGCGTTACGCGTCTTTGTCCGATTCCTCTTCCGTAGCTGCGTCGTCGGCCGGCTCTTCTGTGGCGGATGCTGCTTCCACAACATCTCCGGCAGCCGTTTCACTGGCTTCCGCAACAGCTTCCACGGCTTCTTCGGCGGCATCTGCTGCGGTTTCAACAGCCTCTTCTGTGGCTTCTTCTACGGCGGCCACTTCAACATCGGCGGCTTCCTCGGCGGCTTCGGTCAAATGCACAACGTCTTCAATAATCAGGTCGGCAGCAGCGGCAGGCGTGTCGACTACTGTTGCTTCGACAACGGGTGGCTGTACGGCTGCTTCAGGCGCGGCTTTCGCTTGTTTCCTGGAGCCGGCGCTGTCGTCGGCATCCTCGTTTTTGTCGCGCACCACATCAAAATTGACGGTGGTAACAACTTCCTCGTGGAATTTGAATTCGGCTTCGTACGCGCCCAGTTCTTTTACCTCGTCGGGCATGCGGATCATGCGCTTTTCCACGTCGAAACCGAGTTCTTCCCGGATAGCATCAATGAGGTGTTGCGCATTGACCGAGCCGAACAGACGACCGCTTTCGCCGGCTTTTGCGACGATTTTCAGCGTTTTACCAGCCAGTTTGCCGGCGTAGTCTTTGTAGGTATCGATTTTGGCGGATTCTTTTTTGGCAAATTGTTTTTTCAGGCCATCCAGGCGCGCCATGTTGGATTTGTTAGCCACTATGGCCAGGCCTTTCGGGATAAGGTAATTGCGGCCGTAACCGTTTTTTACCTTGACGACTTCATGTTTGTCGCCAACCTTTTCAATATAATCGAGGAGAATGACATCCATCGCTTTAAGAATTTGAAAGTTGAAATTTAAGAGTCGGGCAACCGGCGTGTTTATTTACGGCAGTTGAACAACTCATTTAAGCAAGTCTCCAATAAACGGCAGCATACCCAGGTGGCGGGCGCGCTTAACGGCAGTAGCTACCCGGCGCTGATACTTCAGGCTGTTGCCGGTGATACGGCGCGGCAGCAGTTTGCCTTGTTCGTTGATAAACTGGAGCAAAAAGTCCGGATCGCGGTAGTCGATATACTTGATACCGAACTTGCGAAAACGGCAGTATTTTTTGCGTTTCAGGCCAATTTTTGGATTGCTGAGAAACTTTACATCTTCTCTTGAAGCAGCCATATGAAATGTGATGTGTAGTTGAACGAATGTGGTGAAACAGGTTTAAAGGAGCCGGCCGGATTACTCGTCGTCATCTTCTTCGTCGAGGTCGACAACAACGGGTTTTGGCGGCGCTTCGGCAGACACAGCTACTTTCTCCTCTTTTTTCTTCTTCCCGATGCGCCCGCTGCGCTTGTCGTCGTTGTACTTGATGCCGTACTTGTCGAGTTTGACGGTAAGAAAGCGAAGCAAACGCTCGTTGCGCTTCAGGTTCAACTCAAATTTGGCCAACCAGTCCGCTGCCTCGCAGCTGAATTCGATGCAGTAGTATACACCGCTGGAACGCCGTTTCATTTCATAGGCCAACTGGCGGAGGCCCATCTCATCCACCGCCACAATAGTAGCGCCAAAGTCTTTTAACTCTTTTTGGATGTGTTCTGCTGTCGATTTGACTTCATCGCCCGACAGCACTGGATCTACGATGAAGGTGACTTCGTAATGTCTCATTTTCAATTACTTGTGAATAAATAAATGAACTTTCGCTGAAAGCGGGTGCAAAAGTAGGGCATCGCAGGCATTAAACCAAGTTCGGCCTGTAAAAATCCGGAGGCCGTTGCGCTGTTTTTTTGGCAAAAATATCCACCGGCAGGCCGCTGTGCCGGGCCGGAAATGTCGTCGATATTATTTGCGGGGGGGTATTGAATACTGTGTGCCGTGCAAGTACATTTGTCCGCAAAAACAGGCCCCTCCGACGGCCTGTCGTAAACCTGTTTCGTTCACACTTAAACATTATTGGCACAACATGAACCTGATCCCAACCTCCTTCGATCTGACGGAGGTGAAACGCAGCGCAATTCACGGTTTTGGCGTCTATGCAAAAACCGACATCAAACAAGGCACTATTTGGTGGAAAGGCGAGATCGACAAGAACATCCTGCTGTTCAACAAAGACCAATATTTTAATTTCCAGCGCTCGGCAAACAACAAACTCAAGGCCGATTTCTGGAAAATGTTGTCGACCTATTCCTACTACTCCACCCAACTGGACAGTTTGATCGTTTGTCTGGACAATGCCCGCTATGTCAATCATGCCGACTTGCCCAACTCGGGCCCTGCAGCAGATCACAACCCGCTGATATCCATCGCACTCCGCGATATTGAAAAAGGCGAGGAAATTCTGGAAGACTACGACGTGTACGACCAGTGCCCCTGGGCGGAGATTTTGAAACTCATGTAAATTTAGTGATGAGTGATGAGTGATGAGTTGTACACCTTGCCGGAATGGTGAACCCACTCATCACTCATCACTCATTAAAGCATCTCCGACACCGTATCCACAATTGCCTCCACCAGCGCCGGCACCGCATCTTCCCGGCCGCTCAGCCGGAATTCTTCCCCGACGGTTTTTGTGCCTTTGAACAAACGCCCGCGTAACTGCACCTTCCCGTTTTCCACTGTATAGCGCCCGCGAATGGAATACGCATTTTCATACTCGGGTACATCCACAAAAATCAGCGGTGCCTTGGCGCCCTTGACGGTCAGCGCGCGGAAGTAATTTTCCAGGCCCTTGCCCACCTGGAGCGCGTCGCCAAAATTTTCATCCTGAAAGTAATTCCGGATAAACACCGGCTTCACCTGCGCCAGCGGAATTTTTACCTGCTCATTGACGATGCCGATATCAAAACTGCCCTGCAAGGGGCCAACCATCATCGGCGTCTGGATACCGCCGATGCCTTTCGCCAGTTCGGGCACCTGGTCGCGGGCATACTGGAACAGCGTACTCACATCAACGCGTTTGTCGGCAGTAAGCGCCAGGCCGCTCATGCCCTGCAACAGGCTGTAGGTCAGCAAACCCTGGCCATATTGCCCGGCTTCGTAGCTCACCATGTCGGCTGCCGAGCCGGTGAGCACAAACATTCCGGTGCGGTCTTTCATGCGGTCGAGCGCGCGAATTTGGGAGGCGTTGAGCTCTTTTTGGCCTGCAGCCAAATTTTCCACCACGCGTCCGGAGTTGCAGGCGTCGAGGATGAGCACTTGTTTTTGAGCCGGGATGTCGTTTATCCAATGTGTAAGTTCTTCACTTGATACCGTGCGGTTGGCCCGTATCGAGGCATCGCTGAGATTGTCGCTGGCAATGTCCATGGTCAGGTAATAAAACAGGGCCCGGTCGGCTTCACCATACGAGATCCCGTGGCCTGAAAAGTACACGACCAGCACATCTTCGGCTTTGGCCAGGGTTTGAATATGCTCAAATGCCGCTTTGATATTGGCCTTTGTCGGATGGAGCCGGGTGTCACTGGTGTCGGTGGTCAGCAACTGCACCGAAATACTGTCGTGGAACAGCTGCGCCCCCGTCTGTTTCAACACGTATGCCA
This sequence comes from Lewinellaceae bacterium, assembly GCA_016716135.1. Lineage (GTDB taxonomy): Bacteria > Bacteroidota > Bacteroidia > Chitinophagales > Saprospiraceae > M3007. Next base: position 115,085 of record JADJWX010000014.1, read on the forward strand.
TATCGCGGGCGTCTTTGCCGGAGTATTTCAGGTCGAGTTGGGTGCCGGCATAGTTTGCGGTACCGACTGCCAGGATGTGCAGGGCCGGTTTGCGGCTCAGGCGCGGCGCTGCCAGCCGGGCATTGGGCCGGTCGCTGCCTTTTGCGTACGCAAAAAGCGGGCTGTAAGCCAGGTTTTCAGGCGCACTTTTCAGCCAACCGGCCTCGTTGTAGGCACGTACGGAAACATCGTTGAGCGTATCGAGCAGGAAATACCGGGCAAATTTGCTCAGATCAATGGTGCGCGCCGTCAGGCGTTTTTTGTCAAAACCTTCCGGTGGATTGGCGTCTTCAAGCACCTCCTTGCCATTGATAAACACGCTTAATTTGCCCAAACCTCCGTTGCGCTCCTCCAGCCGGATGTACAGCCGATGCGCGGAGGTATCCAGTTGGAGGGCAACTTTCGGGTACAGCGCGACGGTATCAAAACCCGCAACCGAGCGCAGCGGTTCGGAAGAGAGCCCGGTGACTTTTTGCACCAGTCCCGGTTCGTAGTAGCGCTCTTTGAGTTGCTCAAGGTCGATAATTTCCAAGCCAACGGCATAGTGCATCCGCCGCATGGCGCCGGGCGAGGCGTCGAAAAGCCCGGATGGTGTGGTCACTACCCAGTCGGCATCGCCCAGGGCGAGCAGGGTGGCCAGTAAAGTTCCGGTGTTTTTGTCCCAAAGTTTGACGGTATTATCCTGGCTTCCGGTCAGCACCTGCTGGCCATCGGGCGAAAAGGCCACGGCTGTTACCGGCTTGCTGTGCCCTTCGAAGGTTCGCAGCACACGCCCCGACAAGTCCCACAACCGGGCCACATTACCCGTGTTGACCACACCGCTCCCGGTGAGAAATTCCTTGCCGTCGGGCGAAAAAGCCACGGCATTGACATGCCACATGTCGCGGTCGGCAAACGTTCGGATTGCCTGCCCCGACGCGTCCCACAACCGCGCCGTACGGTCTTCACTCCCGGTCAGGATGGTTTTGCCATCGGGTGAAAAAACGGCACGCACCGCGCGGACATAGCGCTCCGGGTGCGAAAACGTGGCGACCTCCCGGCCGTCTGCCGTTTGCAGCCTGGCATGCGGTGGGCCGCTCCGGTGGCTGGTCAGCACCTGTAGCCCATCGGGTGAGAAGGCCACCGACTCGATTTGCTGGTTCGGCTTGAACGTCCGGACTACCGCACCCGACGCGTCCCACAACCGAGCCGTACCGTCATAGCTTCCGGTCAGTACCTGTTTGCCGTCGGGTGAAAAGGCTACCGTGCGCACTTGCATGGTATGCCCCGAAAACGTTTGGATGGCATGGCCTTTCAGGTCCCACAACCGGGCGGTGCTGTCGGCGCTGCCGGATAAAATTTGTGTTCCATCGGGTGAAAACGCCACGGCATGCACAGCGCCGGTGTGGCCGGGCATGGCTTGCATGGTGGGGACCTTCAAGTCCCACAACCGGGTAATGCCGTCGGCGCTTCCGGTGAGGATTTGTTTGCCGTCGGGCGAAAAGCATACCGTATGAACGTTGTAGGAATAACCCTTAAGGGTTCGTTGTTCCTGCCCGTTCAGGTCCCAGAGTTTGGCGGTTCGATCGGCGCTACCGGTCAAAACGGTGTTGCCATCGGGCGAGAAGGCTACTGCTGAAACAAAGTCCGAATGGCCGGCAAACCGGGCCTTTTCCCGGCCTTCCAAATCCCACAGCCGGGCGGTTTGGTCTTTGCTGCCACTGATAATTTGTTTGCCGTCGGGTGAAAAGGCGAGCGACATAACGGGCAGTTCATGGGCGGTAAATTGCTGTTTTTGCTTTCCTTTATTGTTCCAGAGCCGGATGGTGCCGTCGTCGCCGCCGGTGATAATTTGTTTGCCGTCAGGCGAAAAAACGGCGGCAAAAACAGTTCCGGTATGGCCGTTAAATGCATGTTGATTTTCCCCGGCCAAGTTCCACAACTGCACCGTGCCATCCGCGCCGGAAATCAGGACATGATCGCCATCGGGTGCAAAGCGTACTGTTCGGATAGCATTTGTGCCACTGAATTTGTCCAGCAAAATGCCGCCGTTCCGGTCGAACAGCCGGATGTTGCCGTCGAGGCCGCCGGTGGCGATCTGTTGGCCATCGGGTGAGAAGGCGATCGACAAAACGGCGTCCATATTTCCGTCAAACGTTTGCAGTTGGTTTCCGGCCAAGTCCCACAGCCGCACCGATTGGTCGTTGCTGCCGGTCAGCACCAGCTGGCCGTCGGGCGAAAAGGCTACGGCTACCACGGAGCCTTCGTGGCCGTTGAAGGTTACAATTTCCTGCCCGGACTGGTCCCACAATTTCGCCGTGTTATCCCCGCTTCCGGTGAGTATCCACCGGCCGTCGGGCGAAAACGCTACGGCGTAAATGCTTTCGATATGGCCGAGCGGTACTACGAGGTGGGGTTTTTGGCCAATTAAGCTAATGATCGTTAGTGTGAAAAGGATGGTAAATATATTGCGCATAGTAACCATTTTTGTTCAAGCGGAAATATAGGGCAGAATGTGCGGCAAGCAGCCGGATTGCTATTAATTGCGCGTTTTTTTTACCACGGAGACAAGTAGAACACGGAGAAGGATAGCCTGGCCACGCGAGTACTCGTCCTAGGACTTCAAGTCGTAGGACGAGTAGGCCCTGCCTTCGTGGTAAAAAAACATCGTTTTGCCACGGGCAAATCCAGCGTGCACGCGGTGCTACAACATCTCCGACACCTTATCCACAATCGCTTCCACCAGTGCCTGCAAGTCCGTTTTTTTTCCTGAAACCGTAAACGCACCTTTCGGGGCCTTGCCTTGAAACAACCGCCCACGCACGGCTACAGCATCGCCGTTGACCGTGTAGAGCCCCTTTATGGAATAGGCGTTTTCATATTCGTTTACATCCACGTACACCAGGTCGGATTGTGCCCCACGAACAGTGATTTCCTGGAAATACTCGCCTAAGGCGTTGGTCAGGCCCAGCACATCATCGAAGTCATTTTCATCCATGAAATTATTCTGGACAAACACAGGCTTCACCTGCGGCAGCTGGATATTCACCTGATCATTGACTACGCCGACATCAAAGCTACCGCTAAGCGGCCCCATCATCATTGGTGTCTGCACACCGCCTATTCCCTTGGCCAATTGCGGTACAACATCCCGGGCATATTCGAACAGGGTGCTCACATCCACCCGCTTGTCGGCGGTCAAGGCCAGACCGCTCATGCCCTGCAGCAGGCTGTACGTGAGCAGGCCTTGGCCGTATTGCCCGGCCTCATAGCTCACCTTGTCGGCCGCCGATCCGGTGAGCACAAACATACCCGTGCGGTCTTTCATGCGGTCGAGCGCGCGGATTTGGGAAGAACTTAGCTCCTTTTGGCTACCGGTCAAATTTTCCACTACCCGGCCCGAGTTGCAGGCATCGAGGATGAGCACCTGCTTTTGGGCTGGAATGTCGTTGATCCAGCGGGTGAGTTCCGCGCTCGACACCGTGCGGCTATCGCGCACACCCACATCGCTGAGGTTGTCGCTGCTGATGTCCATGGTGAGGTAATAAAACAGCGCCTGATCGGCATCGCCATAGCTCACCCCGTGTCCGGAAAAATACGCGAGGAGCACATCCTCGGATTTTGCGTGCTGTTGAACCTTTTCAAAAACTGCCTTGATATGGTTCTTGGTGGGATGGAGATTGGTATCGCTGGTGTCGGTAACCAGAAGATGGATAAACACACTGTCGAAAAAGAGTTGGGAACTCACCTGTCTTATGGCAGCCGCGATATCCCGGGCATCTTTACTGGAATATTTGAGGTTGAGTTGAGAACCGGCGTATTCAGAGGTGCCCACGACTATGGCATGCAGGGCCGGTTTCCTGGCCAGGCGCCTTAGCGGAGCAGCATTACCGCTTCGCTTATCGCCTTCACCCCGGGAACGTGCAAATGCAGGTTGGTATTCAATGCTTTTTGGCGCACTTTTCAGCCAACCGGCCTGGTTGTAGGCGCGCACGGAAACGACGTTGAGCGTATCGAACAAAAAGTACCGGGCGTAGTTCTCCAGGTCAATCACCCCGACCGTATCGCGAGTTTTGTTAAAGCCCTCCGGCGGATTGGCGTCTTCGATAATTTCTTTATCGTTGATGAAAATGCTGACCTTCCCCAGGCCGCCACTGCGGGGGCCGAGGTGAAAAGTCAATTTGTTTGCCAGGGTATCTAACCGGAGCCGGACGAGCGGGTAAAGCGCAATGGAATTGAAGCCTTCCACCGAGCGCACCGGGTCTTTGGAGAAGCCCAGTAGTTTTTGCAACAAGCCCGGTTCGTAGTAGCGCTCTTTGATTCGCTCCAATTCAATGATCTCGGTTCCAAGGCGGAAATACATGTTTTCCAGCGCGCCGGGCGAGGCATCAAACAGGCCCGAAGGCGCCGTCACCACCCAGTCTTTTTCACCCGGGAAGAAGAGGGTAAACCGTTCGGTTCCGTTTTTGTAATCCCAACACTGCACCGTACCGTCATAGGTTGTGGAAATGGCGTCTCTGCCGTTGGGCAAAAATTGGAGTTGGCTGACCTGCAATGCGGAATGATCTTCAAAAAACAGATCGTCCGCGTTACGGTTCAAGTTGCCGATTTCGAGGGTGGCCTTTCCGGTACCCAGGTTCCAGATCGTTTTGACACCTTTCCCAACAACTACGAAGTTGGGGTCGGGCGCATAGGTCAGGTATTCCGACGCCGCGACGCCCTCGAGTTGCCGTACTTTTTTACCGGTTTGAGTGTCCCATTCCGTGAGCTCATCATCCTGGGTCAGTGTACAAATTTTTTGCCCGTCGGGATGAAACGCTACAGCCTTTACCAGGGAATCGTGCACATACTGCTGTTTGATCTGCCCATCGGCGAGGGCCCACTCGGTGACTACCGTTCCAATGGGGGGCGAACCCGTGGCGGTATTATCCGGGCCGATGGTGGCTGCCCGGGGTTCGGGGCCTTCGAACCGGACAGCGTGGAACGCATTTTTCCCGAAGGGATTTTCCAGGGCCCGGCCTGTTGCCAGTTCCCAACCCATGAGTTTGTTTTCCAGGTAACTGCCGTAGCGATCCCGGTATTCCATGGCCTTATCCAGCACCCTGGCAATACCATGGCGGCCATCGGGTGAAAAGCGCACGGCTGAGATCGGGTGCCAATCGTGGTTAAAAACGGGAAATACTCGCACGGATTCCTTTTTTTCCAAATCCCAAAGCGAAACGTTGAAAAAGTCGGGCGAAAAATCGACACTGTGTTCCCAAACGGTTTCGGTCCGGGTTTCAGTTCCCGATTTGATTTCGCGCGGCACCGGATAGGAAAAAACCTTCACCCTTCCGTACAGCGTATCGCCGAGCATATTGATCCCAATGGTATCCTGTAAAGGGCCGAGCACATAGTTTCGCACTGAATCGGCCGGAATTGGAGGGTACATAGGTTGCGACAGCACACGCCATTCCTGAGAAGAGCCGAGCAGGGCCATTTTACCATCCGGGGAAATATCGACAGCGGTACCAACCCATAAGCATTGGTGCCGGTCATTTAATTTGCCCAGGGCTTTGAGTGTATCCATTTCCAATAAATCCGGCGAGTGCCAGTGGTCACTGCGCAACAGCACCTTTCCGTCCGGGCTAAGCGCAAAGGTTTCGGCACCCTTTTCCGGGTGGAAGAACAGCTTGTCCCGTTGTTCCAGGTTCCAGGTTTTTATCGAAGCGTCGAACTTGCTCATGGCTGCAATTCGAAAGTCCGGCGTAAACTGAATGTTGGTTTCCATCACCACATCCCGCTCCATCCGGAATAGTGCCTTGCCGTCTTCAACATTCCATAAATACACCCCGCTGTCATAGCCGGCCGACAGGCACCGGGTTCCGTCGGCAGAAATATCTATGGAAAGGACACCTTCCGCTATCCCTTCCATTTGGTGAGTCATGTACTCATTTTGGACATCCCAAACCAAAAGTGCTCCGCTGCCACTGCGTTTTGCCGGTCTGCCAGGCGAAATCAATATAAAAACGGGCTTACCGCCAAGCGCGATCAGCACCTTGCTTCCACCGGGGGAAAAGGCAAAATCAGTAACCGGCATATCAAATCGCGGAAGCGAGACCGTCAAGTTGTTTTGGTAATCAATCAATTGCAGGGTCTCGCGATCAGCAGTCAGGAGCGCGATTTTGTCATTTTTTACAAACAGCAGGGAGTCACTCTGCCAAACCTCTTCGAATCGAAGGCGTTTTCGCTTACGCCCGGTCATTGCATCAAAAGCGCCTACCGGCTTGCCGGTAGTTCCTGTTCGGATCGTCAGGGTTGCGCAATCCGCAGAAAAATGCAGCATAGGGTAGGTGTTCGGCGTTTTCGTCCATTTTTTCTGCCAGCGCAGTTGGCCATCGGCAAGGTTGACACACCAGATTCGATCTGTAAACAGCACAGCCAGTGTTCGTTCATCGGGCGAAACCTGGGTGGTTACCGGTGTTCCCGGAAGTTGCGTTTCCCAAACAAGGTCCTCAGCAAACAAATCCCAGGATACCAATTTCCCGTCTTCCCGAATGCCAATGACGCCTTGCCCGTTTGGGGAGAAACACAAAACACTTTTTGCTCCCGGTATATCAACAAACCGGACAAATTTTCCGGTGCTCATATCCCAGAGCACGGTTTCCGATTCACTTTTGCTTAGAGCCAGTTGCCCATTTGGGGAAAACCGGACGAAATCTACAAAACCCATATGCCCCTCCTGCCGGCTGACGACTACGGGGCTTTGCGCGCAGAGCAGGAAGGATGTAAGGGAAAGGATTATTGAGAGGGCTGTTTTCATGGTTGATCGAATATTTTTGATTGTGGGTAAATGTAGGGATAAACACAGGCTTTGCCGGCGCCGGTGTGCCAGTCGACACACCACGATCAAAACAGCCTCCTGGCAGCTCAGCCAGAAGAGAGGGCCCGGGCGTCACGTATGCCTACGAACTTTAGTTTACATACTGCGCTGCTGCTTCAAAAATTGATTCAGCCAATTTGTCGAGGGCTCCAACGGTACCTGAAAATGGGATGGTTGCTAATTCTTTGTCTTTTTTATACAATTTGGCTTCGCCTGTAATTGTCTCGCCTTGGGTCTGGTATAGCCCGCCGATATAGTAATGATCACTATGGTATTCGAAAACATCTCCCCAAAAAGCAAAATCTGCCTGATCTTGAGTAGCGAGGCTTTCAAGATAGGTATTAACCGCTTTTGACAGCTCTTGTACATCTTTGAATTTTTGACGATCCAGAAAATTGGTGCGCAAAAACACCGGGATAGCCCGGGGAATGGTAAATGGTGGTTCGCCGTCAATGATACCGATATCATAACTTCCGGTGCCGATCATCTCCGGCTTCTGCATGCGGTCGATACCGGCAGCCAAGCGCGGTACTTCATTGAGCGCGGCGGTAAATAGTTTTCCCACATCGATATAGGTACCGTTACTGGCAGCCACTTTGGGCATATTATTAAGCAAACTATAGGTGAGCAGGCCGTGGCCAAATGGCGTGGCTTCGAAGCTTGCTTTGTCGGCAGCGCTGCCCGCCAGTACAAACATTCCGCTTAGATCTTTCATGCGTTCCAGCGAACGACGTTGGTCGCTATTGAGTGCTCTGCCATGGACAATTGCATCTACCACAGCGCCAGAGTTACATGCATCAAGGATAAGAATCCGTTTGCGCGCCTTTACCTGGCGGATCCATTCCTGCAGGGTATCCTGTGCAATAGCCTGCGCCCGGAGCACGGATTCGTCGTCGAGTTTATCGCTCAGAATATCGGTGGTGAGGTAATAGAACTGCCCTTTTTCGCTATTGGGTGGGTAAGTGATCCCGTGGCCCGAAAAATATACGAGTAGGATATCATCCGGGTCGGCTTTGGCGGCAATATCCCGGATGGCTTTGGCTATTTCGGCTTTTCGGGGCCAGGGCTCAGCGCTCGTGGTCAGAAGCTGTACCTCTATATTTTTTCTGAAGAGTTTCCTGCCGATAGAGTCCAGCGCCTCGGCAAAGGCTATGGCATCTTTATCGGGGAATGTGAGTTTGAGGTCATCCCCCCGATACCGGGCCGTGCCGACTACCAGCGCATAGAGGTTGATCGCTTCTAAAGGAGCATCCCGGATAGTTTGCAGGTGGTTGGAAGGAATGCCAGATTTGTCCGTATTACTGCTCGGGCGGTAATCGATCCGGAAAGGCGGGCCTTTGAGCCAGTTTTTACTATTGTACGCGCGCAGCGACAGGTGGTTGGCGGTGCCGGGGAGGAAGTGGCCGGCTAAGCGATTGAGGTCGAACACGAAACAGGATTGAAACTCCGGGTTGGCATTCGACTCGAGTTCGATGACATCGTTGAGCAACAACATTACCTTTCCGATGCCGCCGTTGCGTTCTTCCAACTGAACATGCAACCGGCCGTCTTCAATCCTTGCGTCAGTGATCTCCGGATAGAGCTCCAGTTGGTCCAAATCATTGACAGGCCGCAGGCCGCCGGGAACATAACCCAGAACTTTTTGCAACAGACCGGGTTCGAAGTAGCGTTCTTTGAGCTGCTCCAGCTCGATAACTTCCCATTTGTCATTGTAGTTCACTACGTAGTGCATGAGTGCCATGGCGCCTTCGGAAGCGTCAAAAAGGCCGCTAGGGGTCGTAGCGATCCAGTCGGTGGAGTCAATGAAAAGCAGGGAGGCCAGTTCTTGGCCTGTTGGAGCGGACCAGAATTTTAAGGTGCGGTCAGTGCTTGCTGTTAAAATATGGTTGGCGCCCGGTAAAAAAGCAGCACCAACCAGCCATAATTTGTGCCCCTTGAATGTTTTTAGCAACTGTCCGGAAGTGTCCCATAGTTTGGCCGTATAATCTCTGCTTGCCGTCAGAACCTGCTTGCCGTCGGGGGAAAATGCAACGGATTCGATTTCAGCACTATGACCGATAAATGATTGAAGAACCTGCCCCGACAAGTCCCATAGTTTTACTGTTTTATCGCCGCTTCCGGCCAATACCGTTGCTCCGTCGGGTGAAAAAGCAACACAGGAGACATACCAGTTATACCCCTTGAGTTTTTTTAATTTTTTTCCTGTTGTTTTCCACAATCGCGCGTAGTCGATACCTCCTGTAACAAACTTGTCTCCTTTTGGTGAAAAGGCTACCGATCGTCCGGAAGAAGACGTAAAAAGCTCCAAGAGTGTTTTTTTCTTGACGCCTGTCGAATCCCAAAGTTTTGCCTCATCATCATTCCAGGAATTTGTCAATATTTTTTTCCCATTTGGTGCAATAGCTACTGATGTTACAGGATTTTTATGGCCTTTAAACTCTTTTAATTCCCGACCAGCCGCATCCCATAATTTTGCATTGCCGATCTGGTTAGTAGGGTCCCAGCCCCCGGTCAGGATCAGCGAACCATCGGCTGAAAATGCCGCGGTTGGCACCTTAAGATGCGACTTAGAACCAGTTCCACAACTGTGGCAAAACCGTTTCATCTTACGGTCGGCCAAATTCAGCAGCTTGGCCGATTGGTCCGAACAACCTGCCAGTATCTCTACCCCTCTCGGTGTTGTTGCAACATCAAGCGAATTAGGTGTAATACCATGCCCTGTAAATGTTACCAATTCCTTGCCGGCTAAGTCCCGGATTTTCGCAATGCCATTCGCATCTACCATTAGAATTTTTTTTCCGTCTGGTAAAAAGACAGCGTTGCGCAGGCCGAATGTATACTCGTCGAACGATTGTACAGGTTGCCCGGTAGTGCTCCAGAGCTTTACGGCATGACCATTATTTGACCACCTTCCCCATGCTGTTAGGATATACTTTCCGTCGGGTGAAAAAGCACTTGAGCTTGGCAGGGAAGGCCCTTTGAAGGTTTTTAAGGTATCCCCGTTCAAGTTCCACAAGGTTATCGTACTATCCTGGCAAGCAGTCAATACCGAATCGCCAGTGGGAGAAAAAGCCGCAAAAATGATAGGTTCAGTGTACTCGGAGTACGTAGTGATCAACTGTCCTGATGTATCCCATAAAAGTGCGGCATGTTTTCTTTTGCGGGGAATCATAATGGGTCTTCTCCAACCTTTTTCATCGGTGTAATAAGAAGGATACTTAGCGCTTGTCAGTATCTTTTCTCCGTCGGGTGAAAACGCTACAGAAGGAATACTGGCTGTACTATCTCTGAAGGTCCGGATCAGATTTCCGGACAAGTCCCACAAGCGCGCTGTGGAATCTGAACAGCCCGTTAATACCCGGTTTCCTTTCGGCGAAAATGCCACACTGGTTATATCGCCTGACTGCGCTTCAAATACCTGTAATACCTCGCCCTCCAGATTCCACAACTTGGCGGTTTTATCGGAGCTCCCCGTTACTACCAGCTTGCCGTCGGGCGAAAAGGCTACATAAAAAACGGTATTTGTATGTACCGGGAATCCATTAAGCTCCCGGCCGGCCAGATCCCACAAGGATACTACACCACTAGAACCACCTGTGAGTACATAGTTACCATCCGGTGAAATGGCAACGGCCGTAGAACGCTCCAAATGATTGGGGATTACCAGGCGCGGCTTTTGGCCATGCATTACAGTGGCAAGGAGGATAAAAAAAAGTATGGACCTTTTTTTCATGGTTCTTGGATTTTTACTCTGATGATGAGTGGTAAATGATGAATACCGGGATAGTGTAAAATTGATAATTACCTACAGCATCCCCGACACCTTGTCCACAATCACTTCCACCAGTGCCGGCAAGTCGCTTTTTTTGCCGGTTACGGTAAACTCGCCTTTCGATGTTTTCCCTTGAAACAAACGCCCGCGCATGGTCACCATATCGCCCTCGACCGTGTAGCGCCCCTTGATCGAGTAGGCATTTTCGTATTCGCTCACATCCACATAGATCAAGTCGGCTTTTGCACCGCGGGCGGTGATTTCCTGGAAATAGTTGGCCAGCGCTTTGGTCAGGCCCAGGTCGTCGTCGAAAGTGTCTTCGTTCTGGAAGTTGTTCCGGATAAACACCGGCTTCACCTGTGCCAGCGGAATTTTCACGCCGGCATCCACGATCCCGATATCAAAACTGCCGCCATCGGTGGGGAAGGCCAGCACGGGCGTTTGCACCTGCCGGATGCTTTTGGCGAGTACGGGCACCTGGTCGCGGGCGTACTGGAACAGCGTCATCACGTCCACGCGTTTGTCGGTGGTCAGCGCCAGGCCGCTCATACCCTGTAGCAAGCTGTAGGTGAGCAGGCCCTGGCCGTACTGGCTGGCTTCGTAACTCACTTTGTCGGCAGCAGCGCCGGTAAGGATGAACATGCCCGTCCGGTCTTTCATGCGGTCGAGGGCGCGTATCTGGGAAGAGTTCAATTCCCGGGCGCCGATAGACGCCAGGGCTTCCACGGCCTTGCCCGAGTTGCAGGCGTCGAGGATCATCACCTGTTTTTTGGCCGTAATATCGGTAAGCCAGCGGGTCAGGTCTTCGGAGGAGACGGTGTAGTTTTTCCGCACCTCGTCGTCTTTCAAATCGGCGCTGGCGATGTCTTTTGTCAAATAGTAAAACTGACTTTTTTCAGCGCTTCCATACGTCAGGCCGTGGCCGGAGAAGTAGGTAATTAAAATATCGGTGGGTTTGGCCAGGCCGGCGTATTCGCTGAATGCCGCGGCAATAGTTTTTTTCGAAGAAATGCCCTCCGGTGTTTTAGCGTCAGTGGTGAGCACTTTCAGGTGCACGCGGTCTTCAAACAAGCGTTTTCCCGCAACTTGCAGGGCCTCAGCCATCGCTTTGGCATCCAGGTCGGGGAAGCGCAGGTCGAGCTGATCACCGCTGTAATCGGAGGTGCCGACGACGATGGCGTACAAATGCGGTTTGTCGTTCCGCAAACTGTTGCCGCCGCTACCGCTGCTGCCGGTCCCTCTCCCGGTGGCCGGCGGCGTGTAGGCCAGTTCGTAGGCTGCGCTTTTCAACCAACCCGCACTGTTGTACGCGCGCATGGCAATGGAATTGCCCCCCGGCAGGTAGTATTTTTCATAATTGTTCAGGTCAACAATGAGCGCAGTTTTGCGGTCGGGGTTGAGGTCTTCGGCTACCTCTTTTCCGTTGATAAACAGGCTGAGCTTACCCATGCCGCCGGAGCGGGTCTTCAGCTGAATGTTGAGTTGGTTTTCCTGTATCCGGGCGTCAATTTCGGGGTAAAGCGCAACCTGGCCCAGGGACGAAACGTCGCGCACCTCGCCGGCGCTGAAACCGAGCAACTTCGGCAACAGGCCGGGCTCGTAGTAGCGCTCTTTGAGTTGGTCCAGGGCTACAACTTCCACCCCCACAACGTAGTGCATCAGTTTCATGGCGCCGGGGGAGGCATCGAAAAGTCCGGAAGGCGTGGCAACCACCCAGTCGGCAGTGTCGATGGCGACCAGCGTGGCGAGTTCCGCTCCGGTTTCGCTGTCCCAGATTTTGGCCCTGTTGTCCAGGCTGCCGGCGGCAAAAAATTTCCCGTCGGGCGTAAAGGCGAGGGCGGTGGCGTTGAGCCCTTGCATGGTGTGCAAGAGTTTCCCGGTTTCGGGGTCCCAGTGTTTCAGCATATTGTCCGAGCCGGCAGTCAAAATTGATTTTCCATCCGGAGCGAACGCGACGGCATTGACGGCGCCGGTATGCCCGGAGAGGGTCCGGAGCAGTTGGCCGTTGCGGTCCCAGAGTTTGGCCGTTTTATCGCTGCTCCCGGAAAGCAGCAGCCGGCCGTCCGGGGAGAACGCCACATCGTTCACAGCGCCGGTATGCCCGGAAAGGGTCTGGAGGATGGCCCCGGTTTCCCGGTTCCACAGGATAACGGCATTGTCAAGATCGCCGGACAGGATGGTTTTCCCGCCATCATTTGGCGAGAACTCGACTGCCGAAATGGCCTGGAATTTTAACTCGAACTTGATTTCTTGCTGAAGGCCAAACGGGTTGGAAGGATCAACGCCGTTGGCCGGCTCGGGCTCGGCAGGTTTGGCCAGTGTACGGACGAGCACTTTCCGGGCCCGGTCCCAGAGTTCAATGGTATTTTTATTGGTGCCGAAAGCGAGAAACGTCCCACCGACCGGGTCTGCCGGAGACGGCGGTGAAATAGCTATAGAACTTGCCTGACCATCCATGACGTCAAAAACTTCCACCGGTTTTCCTGTTTTCACATCCCGGCGGGCCGCCCAGTAGCTCCCAATCCGGCCGGTGAGCAGTGCAGGCATGTTTTCCGTGCCGGCAAAGGCAAAGGCAGACACCGGCTGCCACAAATGGTCGAGGAAATCCGGTGTTTCGGGAAATGTTTGCAGCCGGGCGCCGGGGATGTCCCAGCGTTTGCTATGCCCGGAATTGGTCCCCAAAAACAGGTTTTTCCCGCCGTCAAACGGAGAAAAGGCCAGGGCCGTCAGGGCTTCGGAATGGGATTCGAAGGTTTGGACCGACTTGCCGTCCAGGGCTATGATTTTTGGGGTGATGCCATTCAGCAGTAAAAATTTTCCCGCTGCCGGCTCGCCGGTTTGGATCGGAAAAAACAGGGCGGAGAAGACCGCCTCCTTAGGGTCAATATCAACGTTGTGCCGGAGTTGGCCACTTTGCCGGTCCCACATCTGCAGGGTGATCCCGTCGCAACTGGTAAGTACCAGCGTGCCGTCGGGTGAGAACCCGGCCATTTCCACCGATTCTTTGCAAGCACCAGTAAACGTGCTGATTTTTTGCCCGGAGTCGCGGTCCCAGAGGATAGCTGTGGGATCGTAATAACCGCTGGTAAGAATATATTTCCCGTTATCATCGGGTGAAAAAGCAACCGAGTTTACCGTGTTTTCGTGGCCTTCAAAACTGCGGATTTCCCGGCCGCTTTCCCGGTCCCACAGTTTGGCGCTGCCCCGCGCATTTTCAATAAAAAACTTGCGCGCGCCCATTACACTCCCGTAATCGGGGTTTGGCACCACGTCGCAGTTCCAGCTGCCGGTCAGCACATATTTCCCATCGGGCGAAAAAACGGCCTGTGCGATGCCGGCATTGTGACCCTTCAGCCGTTGACGGATAGTGCCGCTTTGCCGGTCCCATACGATAGCCGTGCTGTCTTCGCTTGCCGTGAGTATCCATTTCCCGTCGGGGGAGAACGCAACGGAATTTACCGCGTCGGTATGGCCGGTAAACTGCCGGATTTCGCGGCCGTCGGGGTGCCAAAGCCGGGCCGTTCCGTCGGCACTGCCGGTCAGCACCTGGTATTCGCCCGGCGCCGGTGAAAACGCGACGGCGTTCACACGCTTGGTATGGCCGGTGAAGGTTTGGACTTCCTGGCCATGCCGCGTCCAGAGTTTGGCCGTTTTGTCCTGGCTGCCGGTCAGCACAAATTTTCCGTCCGGTGCAATCGCGGTGGCGTAGACGGCTTCCGTGTGGCCGATGGGAATGACCAGACGGGGTGTTTGGCTGAAAAGAAAAATGGAGGTGATGAGGAGAAAAAGTGCCGTGTATGCGCATTTAATTTTCATAAAAGCAGATTCGAAATTGCGTTAATCTAATTGTTCGATAGCAGATTCATATATACGTTCCGCCAGTTTTTCGGGTTCGGACGAAGTGCCTGAAAACGGAAAACTGGCTACCTCGGCATCTTTCCGGTACACGAATGCGGTACCCTGGATCAAATCGCCGTTCACCTCGTATTGACCGCCGAGGTAATAATGGTCGCCCTCGAACTCGGCGATATCCCAGAATGCCAGGTTGGGTTCCTTTTTCGAAGCCAGGGTTTCAAGGTAGTGGTTTATAGCCCCGGACAAGCGGGCTACATCTTTGGCTCTCCGGTCGGTAAAATTAGCGCGGATAAATACCGGAATCTTTTGCGGGATAGGGTAGGGCGGCGGGCCATCAATAATGCCGATGTCGAAACTCCCATTGCCGATCATTTCAGGTTGCTGGCTTTTCCCGATCTCTCCGGCCAGCCGGTTCACTTCATCGAGAGTGTTGTTGAATAGTTTGCCGACGTCGATGAAGCTGTTGTTCTCGGCGGCTACGCGTGGCATGTTGTTGAGCAGGCTGTAGGTGAGCAGGCCGTGCCCGAAACGGCTGGCTTCGAAGCTCGGCTTGTCTGCGGCACTGCCGGCCAGCACAAACATGCCGCTGCGGTCTTGCATACGTTCCAGGGCCCGGCGTTGGTCGGTGCCAAGGTCCTTGTCTCCGGCCGTCAGTTTGTCCACCGCTTTGCCTGAATTGCAGGCGTCGAGAATTAAAATACGCTTGCGCGCCGTAATTTCATTGAGCCAGCTTTGCAGGCTGTCCTGGGCAATCGCCTTGGTATTGCGGACGGCGGGATCGCTCAGGTCGTCGGAGCTGATGTCAGTGGAGAGGTAGTGAAACTGCCCCTTTTCGCTGTTGGGCGGGTATGTGATACCGTGGCCGGACAAGTACACCAGCAGGATGTCGTTGGGGGTTGCTTTTTCAGCGATGCCTTTGAGTTGTCGCCGGATCTCGGCTCTGCGGGGCCAGGGTTCTGCACCGGTGTTCAGGAGTTTGATCTCGATATTGTTGCCAAAAAGCCGGGCGCCGGTAGTACGCAGGGCTTCGGCGAAGGCTGCGGCATCTTTATCCGGGTACTTGAGTTTGAGGCTTTCGCCGGAATAGTTGGAGGTGCCGACAATCAGCGCATAGAGTTTAATTGCCTTAAAATCGGCATCCCTGCTATCCCGAAGCGAGCCGGGGTTATTGTTCGTGCCCTTGTTTCCGGTTGTTTCAGTGTGGTAATCGAACCGGTAATGCGGCCCCTTAAGCCAGCCGGCGCCGTTGTATGCCCGCAACGACAACTGGCTAATGGTATCGGCAACGAAAAAACGGGCATACCGGCTCAAGTCAAGTTCAAAAGCCGCTTTACGCCCCGGGTTCGCATCGGGTTCGAGTTCAATATTGTCATTCAGCAGGAGCACAACCCTGCCGATACCGCCGTTTCGCGGGTTCAGTTGCACCTTGAGTTTGTCCTCCCGGATAGTCGCCGCGGTGATTTCCGGGTAAAAATCCAGTTTATCCAGTGTGCTTACATCACGCAGGCCGCCCGGAACGTAGCCCAGCAGTTTTTGCAACAAGCCCGGCTCGTAGTAGCGTTCTTTGAGTTGTTCCAGTTCGATCACTTCCTGGTTGTACACGTAGTACATCTGTTCCATCATTCCGGACGAGGCGTCGAACAGGCCGGTTGGGCTGAGAACGGCCCAGTGTTGCTGGCCGTAAAAATACAGGGAGGCCAGTTCCCGGCCTTGTTGCAAGTCCCAAAGTTTGACTTCCGTTTTATCTTCTCCGACGGACAGGGCATAGCGGTTGTCCGGCGAAATATCGATGTCCTCAATGCTGCTGCTGTGCCCTTTCAGGCTATGCTGCAGCTTGCCGTCGGCTGTGCGCACGACCTGGATGCTGTTGTCAGTTCTGCCGATCAGTGCAAGTGTGTTATCGGGTGAAAAGGCGGCCGTTGTTGTCCAGGAATTGTCCGTTGTTTTTTCAACAGCGTGGGCAGTACTGCCTTGCCGCCTGGCCAGTGTTGTCCCGGCGCCGTTATCATGAAAATCCGCATGGTACGGAAACCAGCGGGCCTCCCAGCTGCCATCCCGGCTATGCAGGAAGCTTTCGTACCGGGAGCGCGACCCGAATTCAGTTAACGCAGTGCCGGTTTTTTTAGGAGAAAACGAAGCCGGGTCAAAAGGACTGACCCGGGCCGACTCCAGGTCAAGTTGCCAGGCCGACGCTTGGGGCCCCAGCAGCTGAATCCGGGTTTTTTCGGCAAAGTTTACCGCCTGCACCTGCCTGAGTTGCTTGCTGGTGAACTCCCGGACCAGGCTCCCCGATTTGCTGTGGCGCAGTTGCAATACTCCGTCTTGGGCGCCGAAGAGCAAATACCGGCCATCCGGGCTAAACGCAATTTTTCCTCCGCCTGAAAACAAATCCCCGTTGGAAAGTTCAAAATCGAGTTCCCAGTACTTTTTGCGGGTTAAAATATCCCAAACCTCAATTTTTTCAGCACCCTTGCGGACTACTGCCAGTAATTCGCCGGTTGGGGTAAACTGCACCAGGGGGCGCACGGCTCCATCGTCTGCGTTGATCAGCGCAACCGGGTCCTTCACCGGTTCGAGCGTGGCCTGCTTTTTAAAATCAAGGAGGTATTGCCGGTTATCGCTGGTCAGGATAAATACACGATCGCCGGAAAGCGAACAGGTGACGTAGCAGGCATCGGAATTGATCTGCCCCGGTGACTTGCCCCATTTACCCGTTTTCAGGTTGAATAATTGCAGGGTTATGGCGCCGTCGTTCTGTAGTTGGACCAGGGCTTCCGATTGGTTATTTACCCAGCAAAGGTCCTTTACAAAACCCGGCGCATTCGGTAAGGGCGTCGATTTTCCGGTTTCAACGTTTTCCCAAAACAGTTTCGATTTGCCGTCAGGTGTATTTTCGATACGCAACACCTGCGCGTCCTGCAGCGGCGAAGGGTAAAACGCAAACGGGTTTTCGGTTTCAAACAGATCACGGCTTGTGCCCGCCTGAAAATCTATGGCCGCCAGCTTCAAGTCATGCAACAGAAAATACCCCAGGCGCCCGCTGGCTGAATATTTGAGTGGGCCATCTTCATTGGCGGGAAAAAACTTGCCGGACTGGCTATCCCAGCAATGGACCATTGGAAAGTCAAACCCGGCGCTAAAAGCGGCACTTCGGCCGTCCGGTGCGGCTAAAACCCATTTTGGCATGCTTGGAAACGGGGCGGCCCGAAGCAACTTTCCGGAAGCCGTCTCCCACAAACGAAGGTCGCCAGAACTAACGTCGTTTGCCGATGCGGTAAAAATATATTTCCCATCCCTGGAAAAACTGAGATCAACGTACCCGTTCGGCTTGTCCAGCGGAAAGCGGAGATCGGGTTTCTGGGCAAAAAGAGGCAGGCAACAGGCGAATACCAGGTAAAATGTAAGTTGTTGTTTCATTTGCTGATCTGGAAAATTTATCGTTGAATAAAGGTAAGTATCAAATAGGAACTGTCATAAATCTCGTCCATACGAGCACCTTTCCCTGCCAGCCCTGGTGGATTAATCTCCGGAAAACGGTTTTGTTATCAAGCCTGTGCATGTCCGCGTTTTTTTGCCGTGCGCATACCGAAACCGCCTGTTTTTCGGCGCCGGGCCGGCCGTTTTTTTGAAGCGGCCGGTCTTTTGATCTTGTCGTTGCTTCTAGAAGCGATTTAAACTTATGCTTCGCCATTAATCCGAAAATTACCCTAAACGGAATCAAATCCGCGTTTCGCCGCAGTCGAATCCGCCTCATCGGCGTTCCAATCGCCCTGCGTTGAGAACCCGCCTTTGAATTTCCCGGCGAACAGGAAGAGACCACGATCATACTACTGGACATTTTTCTCGCAGATTTTACGCAGAAAATCTGCGAGAAAAATGTCCAGTAGTGTGGACCACGATACCTCGGATTTGATTCCGCTGAGGTCAGGTCAGGCGATCAAAATTTAAATCACCCTTTATTTTTTTTTCGGATGACCAGATTTTCGGGCATCGCCTTTTTTCAAGAAATTAAAAACCGCTATGTGCAAAATGGGTAGTTTTTAATTTTTAAAAAACAATTTATGCATTATGAAAAAAATTGCTTCACTTAGGCTTTTTGGGGTTTTTGTTTAATTTATTTTGAAAAAATATTTTGAATTAATAAACAAAAATAGACCCTGTCCCGTTACATGCCCCGACTTTCAACCAAGTATTTCACCTAAACAAAATAGCATATTACTATGAAAAAAGTCCTCCTTTTCCCGGTATTCCTTGCGCTCGCCGCAGGCCTGGTTTTTACGGCATGTAACGACGACGACGATAACCCCCAATCCATTGTTGATCTCGCACAGGGCAATACAAACCTGAGCATCCTGGTTGACGCACTGGTTCGCGCCGATTTGGTCACTACGCTGGAAGGCGCCGGCCCGTTCACGGTGCTTGCCCCGACCAACGCTGCGTTCAACACGCTGCTCAATGACCTGGGCGCCACAAGCCTCAACGACATTCCGGTCGATGTGCTGCGCAACATCCTGCTCAACCACGTCATCAGCGGTGATGTGCGTTCCGGTGCGCTCACGACAGGCTATGTCAGCACCCTTGCTACGGGCCCGGGCAACAATCCGATCAGCCTGTATGTGGATGTCACCAGCGGTGTAAAATTTAACGGAACAGCCACGGTGACTACCGCCGATCTGATCGGCACCAACGGCGTTGTGCACGTGATCGATCAGGTGCTGACCATCCCGACGGTGGTAAACACAGCGCTGAACAATCCGAATTTTTCGATCTTGGTAGCAGCGCTTACCCGCGGTGATCTGGGTGTGGATTATGTTTCGCTGCTTTCCGGCGACGGCCCGTTCACAGTTTTCGCGCCGACCAATGACGCTTTTGTGGCTTTGTTGACCGAACTCGGAGCAGCCAGTTTGAATGACATTCCGGCCAATACGCTGAATGCGGTGTTGCAGTATCACGTCGTCAGCGGCGCCAATGTGCGCTCAACGCAATTGACGGAAGGTCAGAATGTAACCACCTATCAGGGTGGCGACTTCACGGTCAGCTTGGCTGGCGGTGCAAAAATCACCGACGGTCAGGGCCGCGTGAGCAACATCATTGCCGTCGATGTTCAGGCTGGCAACGGCGTGGTACATGCCATCGACAAAGTAATTCTCCCGTAAGGGGTTTTGGATTGCGGATTACGGATTGCGGATTACGGATTGCGGATTACGGATTGGTACACCTTCCCGGTGTAAATAAATTGGGGGCCTGTTCGAATTATTCGAACAGGCCCCAATTTTATATTCAACCCAATGTTGAACCAATCCGCACTCCGCACTCCGCACTCCGTAATCCGCAATCCGCAATCCCCTTACGGCAGCCGTTCCCGGAAATACCCGTACACCCAGGTGCCGGCGATCGCGCTGAGAATGGCGACCAAAAACACCAGCGCGCCGGTGCCGACCAGGGCGAACAAGGGCCCCGGGCAGGCGCCCGTCATG
Source organism: Lewinellaceae bacterium (assembly GCA_016716135.1). Lineage (GTDB taxonomy): Bacteria > Bacteroidota > Bacteroidia > Chitinophagales > Saprospiraceae > M3007. Next base: position 135,069 of record JADJWX010000014.1, read on the forward strand.
GCCCAGCCCAGGCCGAAGATGGTGCCGCCGATGATCTGGCCTTTGTTGAAACGCTTGGGGGTGAAGTTGATTTCCTCGCCGTAGATGGTACGCGCCTTAAGTTTTTTTATCAGAAAAACAGAAATAACGCCAACCATCACCGCCGTGCCAATCACGCCGTACATGTGAAACGATTCGAGGCGGAACATCTCCTGGATACGGTACCAGGATATTACCTCGCCTTTCACCAGAGCGATCCCGAAAACGATCCCGACCAGGCTGAATTTCAGGTTGTGCCACCAGGGATGCGCCACTTCAGATTCGTTCAGGCACATCGTATCCAGCGAACGCACCTCATAATCGGTGTTATTAGCGGCTTCTTTTTCTATTGTTGATGCTGTATTTGCCATTTTAGATTTGTCATTTAGGTAAATATGTATTCACGCACTCACGCATTGTCAAAGCGCCAGGATGTACGGCAGGATCAAATTGGTCATTATAAATCCCCCGATCATGAAAAAAATCGTGGCGACCAGCGACGGCAGTTGCAGGTTAGACAGGCCCATGATGGCATGCCCGGAAGTGCATCCTCCGGCATAGCGGGTGCCGAAACCCACCAGGAATCCGCCAATGACGATCATAATGAAACCCCGCAGGCTGAGCAATTCGTTCCAGCTGAACAGGTCGGCCGGCACCAGTCCGTCGGCCCTTGTGATGCCGTTTTCAGCCAGATCGGCGGCCAGCGCAGGCGCTACCTGGATCGGGTTGGGATCGGCCAGCACCGTGCTGGCGATGAAGGCGCCCACGACGAGGCCGCCGACAAAAAAGAGATTCCAGGCTTCTTTTTTCCAGTCGTATTGAAAAAATTTGATGTTGGCCGGGAAACAGGCTGCACAGGCATGCCGCAGGTTGGCGGAAATACCGAAGTGTTTGTTTCCCAGCAGCAGAAGTACCGGCACCGTGAGTCCGGCAAAGATTCCGGCAACCCACCAGGGCCAGGGTTGTGATAGAAATTCCATTTTACAATTGTTGTTGCGTTGAAGTATGGCGTTGATTGGGGCCGGCTCGCCGGCAGCAAGGTTTTTACAGCAACGTGCTCGGGCACACATAGTCGGTCAGCGCAAACTTGCCGCTTTCCTTGATCCCTTTGAAGCCGCCTTTGACTTCCACGAGGTTGTCGTAGCCCCGGGCGCGCAGGATGCTGGCGAAGATCATGGAGCGGTAGCCGCTGGCGCAGTGTACATAAGCCGTTTTATCTTTTGGAATACGCAGCATGGACTCGTTGACGAAATCGAGTGGGGCATTTTCAGCCTTGTCGACATGCTCGCTGTCGAATTCGCTTTTTTTACGCACGTCGAACACCGGCAATTCCGGGTTGGCATCCAGCCGTTTGGCCAGTTCGTCGGCGTCAATGCTTTCGATGCTGTCGATTTCCATACCGGCTTTTTTCCAGGCCTCGATGCCGCCATCGAGGAAGCCGAGGCAGTAATCGTAGCCTACGCGGGCAAGCCGGGTGACCACTTCTTCTTCACGGCCGGCATCGGTGATGATCAGCAGTTCCTGCTTGACGTCGGGGATGAGGGCGCCCACCCAGGGCGCGAAGGAGCCGTCGATGCCGATGTTGATCGAGTTGGGCACAAAGCCGGTGGCAAAGGTTTGCGGGTCGCGGGTGTCGAGGATGAGGGCGCCGGTTTCGTTGGCGGCGGTCTCAAACGCGCGGGGCGACAGGGCTTGCGTGCCGCGTTTGACCACCTCGTCGATGCTGTCGTAGCCTTGTTTGTTCAGTGCTACGTTGAGCGGGAAATAGGCCGGAGGCGGCATCAGGCCGGTCGTCACTTCTTTGACGAATTCGGCTTTGGTCATGTCGGCGCGCAGGGCGTAGTTGGTTTCTTTTTGGTGGCCCAGCGTGTCGGAGGTTTCTTTCGACATGTTTTTGCCGCAGGCAGAGCCGGCGCCGTGAGCCGGGTACACGATCACGTCGTCGGGCAGGGGCATTACTTTGTTGCGCAGGGAATCGAACAGCGTTTCGGCCAGTTGCTCCTGGGTCAGGTGGGCTGCTTTTTGGGCCAGGTCGGGGCGTCCGACATCGCCGATGAACAGCGTGTCGCCGGAAAACAGGGCTTTCTCCTTGCCGTTTTCATCGAGCAGGAGGTAGCAGGTGCTCTCCATGGTGTGCCCGGGGGTGTGGAGTACGCGGAACGTGAGTTTACCTACTTTGAACTCCTCGCCGTCTTTGGCGATATGCGCTTCGAACGTAGGGTTGGCATTCGGCCCGTACACGATGGGTGCGCCGGTTTTTTTGCTCAAATCCACGTGGCCGCTGACAAAGTCGGCGTGAACGTGGGTTTCAAAAACATATTTGATTTTGGCCTTGTCTTTTTCGGCGCGTTCGAGGTAGGAGGCCACTTCGCGAAGCGGGTCGATCACCACGGCTTCGCCTTCGCTTTCGATGTAGTAGGCGCCTTGCGCCAGACATCCGGTATAAATCTGTTCTATTTTCATTGTTAAAGAGTAGATAGTTATTGAATTTTTTGCTGTGCAAAGGTCGGGGGTAAGCAAGTGGATTTACGTGACATTTATCACATAAGGGTTTATGCCCGGCGTTCAGAACGTTCCAAGGTTTTCACCCAGGTTTGGTTTTTAAACATCCAGCACTTCAATACCGTGCTTCAGCAAGCGCACTTTCCCTTTTTCAGACAGCTTTTTCATCAGGCGCGAAATCACTTCGCGGGAGGAGTTGAGTTCCTGCGCAATCTCGGTATTGGTCAAATTCAGCGTGTTTGTCCCCAGGGTTTTGCAGTGGCGGCGCAGGTAAAATTCCAGGCGCTCGTCGAGGTTTTTGAAGGCAATGCTGTCCACCGTTTCCAGCAACTCTTCGAAGCGTTTGCGGTAGGTATTGATCACGAAGTTGTACCAGGTCCGGTATTCGCGCATCCAGATTTCGGTGTATTCCAGCGGGATAACGAGCAGTTGGGTGTCGGAAACGGCTTTTGCGGTGATGGCGCTGGTGTGGTGGGCGCGGTCGCAGACCATAGACAAGGCGCAGGCGTCGCCGGGTTGGAGGTAGTACACAAAAAACTCGTTGCCTTCGTCGTCTTCGCGGTAGAGTTTGACCAGCCCCTCCAGCACCAGCATGGTATTGCGGATGTTTTGCCCGGTTTGCAGGAGGGTGGTGCCGGCGGATACCGGCAGAAGGCGGCCTTTGTCCAGTAATTCCTCCCGGAGGGCTTCCTCCAATTCGGGAAAAAGTTGGTGTAAATTGTTCATGACAAGTGGCTTCGCATGCGCATTTCGCTAGAAAGTTAAACAGGTGTTTGATTGATTTAGTTTTATACGATTAAAAACGCTGCGGCCCTCCGTAAACTCCGGAGCCTCTGTGGTACTTTTTAAGTACCACAGAGGCTCCGGAGTTTACGGAGGGCCGCAGCGAAAAACTATCAATTACACCTCCTCAAACCACAGCGGCTCCGTTCCCTGCTCAATTCGCGGCAACCGTTCATCCCCCGCACATTCAAAAAACACGCGGTGCGGGCAGGCTTTACAAGTGTCCAGGTCCAGTTTGGCATACACCGTACGGAGGGCATCGGTCTTGGAGGAAAAAAAATTTTCCCGCCCGATTTCATCCATAAACCCGCCGCTTTCCATGACATCCTGGGCGATTATTTTCAGGCGCACGATATACATGCCCCCGCCTTTTTTTCGCCAGAACGCCGCTTCGCGCGCCAGCCATTCCGCCCCGTCGAGATCCACGTAGTTGACCCCGTTGGCCAGCAGCAGCAAGTGTTTTTCCGGGCCTTTGCGGATTTCCCGCAGTTCGGCGGCGATGTGGTCAATGGCGCCGAAGTACAGGTGGCCGTCGATGCGGATGATCTTCAGCTGCGGGCATTGCGGCACGTTTTTGCGGATGATATTGACAAACTGATGGCGGTAGTGCTCCGAATCGGGGGCCATCACCGCGATGTTGGGCCGTGAGGTTTGTTTCAGGAAAAAATAAAGCGACAACAGCACGCCGAGGTACACGGCAAACTGGAGTTCGGCAAACAAGGTGGCAAAAAACGTTGCGCCCAAAATCAAATTATCCGGCCGGCTCGCTTTGCGGATCTCCCGCATGTGTTGAAAATCAATCAGGCTCCAACCAATCAGCAGGATCAAACCGCTCAGCGCCGGTGTTGGCAGATACTGGGCATAGGGCGCAAACAGCAGGACGAGCAGGATCAAAATCAGCGCAGAAAAGATGGCCGACATGGGCGTCCGGGCGCCGGCCTCATAATTGAGCGCCGAGCGCGTCAGCGAACCGCAACCGGCATAACAGGAAAAAAACTGCCCACAATATTCGACAGCCCCTGGCCGGTAAGTTCCTGGTTTCCGTCAATTTGCTGGCCCGAATTGACGGCAATGCTCCGACCTACGGCGATCGTTTGAATAATGCCAAGAATTGCAATGGCAAAAGCATTGCCAAGCAGGCTGTGAAAATTACCTGCCGATAAACCGGGAATGGAAAATGATGGCAACTTCGACGGAATTTCAGCGGCAAAGGAGATGCCGGCTGCCGGGCCGCCCATCATCCAGGCCAACAAGGTGCCACAGGCCAGGCCAACCAGCAAATGGGGCATTTTCGGCGCATATTTCTTACTGAGTGCCGACATGATGAGGGTGTAGGCCGCCACGGAAAAAACCGCCCAGTTTATTTCCGAAACATGCAGGGCCAGTTGTTCCCAGGTTTCCAAAAACGCCGCCCGCGACGAAATATTAACCCCCAAAACACCCGTCATCTGGTTTGTAATGGTCAGCACGGCAGCCCCGGCGGTAAACCCGACCACCACCGCATGCGAAACAAAACTAACGTAACGCCCCATCCGGCCAAGGCCCATGACCAATTGGATAGCCCCGGCAACAAAGGTGAGGAACAAAACTTTCGAAATAAATTCATCTGACCCCGGCTCGGCCAGCTTGCTTACCGCAGCAAAAACCACCAGGGAAATCGGCGCCGTCGGTCCGGAAACCGCATGCCGCGAAGAGCTAAATAACCCCGCGACGATGGGTGTGATCATTGCCGTGTATAAGCCATACACCGGCGGCAGCCCGGCGATCATGGCAAACGCAATACCCTGGGGAAGCACGATAATGGCGCCGATCACCCCCGCCATGAAATCGGCGCGCAGGGTTCCGGTTTTTTTGAGTTCGTCTTTCCAGGCCAGAAAAGGGAAAAAAAGCGGAAGGATGTGCTGGCGGAAATCAAAATGGATATCCTCCGGAAGTGTACTTTTTACTTCCTCTACAACATTGTGCCACTGCTTGGTCAGGTAGCTCCCCAGGTTCATCTTGAAATCTGTTGCGTACTCGTCCTACGACTTGAAGTCGTAGGACGAGTTATAAAACCGTTAAAAATAAAACGCCTCATCCACCGGCCGCAACGCCCGCTTCATCCACAGCGGGCGGCGCAAATTATCCGGCCCCGGCGCCGGGCGGGCCATAGCCAGCCACTTACGGTAAACTTCCATACTTTTATTCGTATCTACAAAGATATCGCCGTATTGATCGGTGTCGTGCGCTTTTTCCAAACGCACTTTCTGGTGCCAGCAGTGCATGCCTGAAATCGGATCGGGGTGCACGGGGAAGGTGATGTTCTGGTGCACGCCGCCGTCGCTCCAGAAAATGCGGGCGCTGTCTTTGTCCGTACTTTTAAACGGCTCGATGCCGCGCATGGTTTTCATGGAATAGCCGCCCTTGCCGTCGGCCTGGATATTGACCGTGGCCGTAGCCCAGCGGTTACCGGGCGCATCCTGCGGACGGCGCCAGCGACCCAGGTGGTGTGAGCAAGCCAGCACGCCGGGCTTCATGCCTTCGGTGACCCACACTTTGTCGACAAAGTGGCCGATTTCGGTGTACACCCGCACCAGCGAGCCGGTATCCACCCCCAGGCGCGCTGCGTCGGAGGGGTGCATCCAGATGGGGTTGCGGTTGGCAATTTCGTACAGCCACTTGGCATTGCCCGAGCGCGAGTGGATCAACACCGGCAACCGGAAGGTCGGCAACAGCGGGAATTCGCCTTTTTCGTAGTCGATCTCGTCGGGGTGGATGTGGCTTTTCAGGTAGGTCGGAATTTTGTACTCCGGCCATTTCCAGTCGATCATGGTCGGGCTGAAAAACTCCTGCTTGCGCGACGGTGTTGGGAAACCCACGCAGGCTTTGCCCTGCACTTCCACACCGATCGCTTTGCCGTTTTTGGTGATCACCCCGGTTTTCGGATCGGTCACCGCGCCTTCGAGCGCCTTGGCGTCGATGGCGTATTCATTTTTCTTGTATTCCGATTCTTCCACCACATAGGCGCCGTATTTGCGCATATACTCCAGGGCCGACAGGCCTTCTTTGGCCGCTGTTTCGGGCAGCCCCTTGGTGTGCTCGAAAATGTACTGGTAGTACTCGTCGACGGTGACGCATTCGCCGGGGCGGTACGGCGATTCGAAGTGCTTTTTGATGCCCAGGGAACCGTCGGGGTCGATGCGCCAGGACAGCTGGATCCAGAATTCGTCTTCTTCCCACACCTCACCGGGATTGACCTCGTAGGTGAATTGCGGATCCTTGCCCTGCCGGCGGGCCACCTCGCGCAACACAGGCTGCCGGAAGGCGATCCAGGTGCCCGAGTGCGTTTCGTAGCTGTTCAGGTCATGTCGTTCGGAGGCCAGGCCCATGGGCAGCACATAATCGGCAAAATAGGCCGTCTCGCTCCAGGTCGGCGTGAGGGCGATGTGGCAGCCCACGGCTTCTTCGTCGCTGAGCGCTTCCATCCACATGAAACCGTCGGGGTAGGTCCACACGGGATTGAACACCCGGGTGAAGTAGGTGTCCATGCGGCCGCGTTTGTCTTTCAGGAAATGCGGAAGCAGGAACGACATTTCGAAAAATGCGAGGGGGTATTCCTTCGGAAAATGCAGCTCGTTCCAGAATTTCTGGGCGGGCGGTTTGTCAAAAAACGTGGGGTGGAATTTGTTCCAGTCGTTCGGACTGGTGCCGCCTTCCGTGCCCACCGACCCGGTGAGCACGTTCAGGAAATGCAGGCAACGGGCCACCGCCCAGCCGCCGAGGTTGCCCGAACCGGCCGAGCGCCAGTTGTGCGTGGCGAAGCGGGTGCCGGCCTTACCGATCTCGATGGCTACTTCTCGGATCACGGCGGCTTTTACGCCGCTTTCTTTTTCAGCAAATTCCGGGGTGTAGTCGGCGTAGGCCGCGCGCATTTTTTCAATAAAATTTTCAAAAACAACGGCCTCGCCGGGAAATTCCGTTTCCAGCCATTGTTGCCAGTTGACCCAGTTTTCGAGGTACTCGCGGTTGTACAAACCCGCGTCGATGATCACCTGGGCCATTGCCAGCAACACGGCGGCTTCGCTGCCCGGGTAGGTGGGCAGCCAGTGGTCGGCCAGGCTGGCAGTGTTGGACAGGCGGGGGTCCATGACCACCAGTTTGGCGCCGTTCATTTTCCCTTCGATGATGCGCTGCGCGTGCGGATTGAAATAGTGCCCTGATTCCAGGTGAGCCGAAATGAGCAGGATCACCCGCGCATGGGCGTGGTCGGGGGAGGGGCGGTCGTGGCCGTGCCAGATGGCGTAGCCGAAACGGGCGCCGGAGGAGCAAATATTGGTGTGGGAGTTATGCCCGTCGATGCCCCAGGACTGGAGCACGCGGTCCATGTAGCCTTCGTGTCCGGGCCGGCCCACGTGGTAGGCGATTTCGTTGTGGCGTTTTTCCTGCAGGGCTTTGCGAATGCGCCCGGCGATGTCGTCGAGCGCTTCGTCCCAGCTGACGCGGGTCCATTTGCCGTCGCCGCGTTTACCGTCGCGTTTGAGGGGGTAGAGAATGCGGTCGGGGTCGTTAATCTGATTAATCGTTGCCGGGCCTTTAGCGCAGTTGCGGCCGCGCGAGCCGGGGTGGTAGGGGTTGCCTTCGAATTTGCGCACTTGCCCGTTGGCCTTGTCCACATAGGCCAGCAGGCCGCAGGCCGACTCACAGTTGAAGCAGGTCGTCGGCACGATGTCGTACGTTTTCTGTTCCCGGCGGGGCCAGGCTTTGGCCTCGTATTCCGTCCAGTTGTCCCATTGCTCCGGCGGCGGGTAGTTGGTGAGGGCGCTGCCGGGTTGCAGGCGGTCGAGTAGCGGCTCGCCGTGGTGGAGTTTGGGGATGAGGCCGATGGATTCGGCTAGTTTTTCGATTATGGATGGCATATTATTCAGTCAATTTTTTTGTCAAATAGGTAATTTAAGATTCCGCTCATTTCAACCCCACCCCCATCCCCTCCCCCCGCGGGGAGGGGCGCCTGCTCTCAGGCTACTGATTGATTTCGTTTGCGGGATCAAATAGTAAATTGGGATCAAGCCCCCCTCCCCGCGGGGGGAGGGGATGGGGGTGGGGTTACGCCAATGCTATCCGCTGCGGCGCCTCAATCCAAATTTTCTCCAGCCGGTAAATCCCCCAAAGCACCAGCACAGCCGCCAGCACCTGCGTGATCGCGTTCGTCGGGTCGAGGTACAGCGCCAGGGCCGGCAGGGCATTGCAGGCCAGCACGACCGTCCAGAATTCCTGCCGGTATTGCCCGTGGAGGATCATTTTCACCACGGCTTTTGCATCGGCTGTCGGGTGGGTGATGTACAGTTCAATCGCGAGTACGATCAGATTTGCCGCGATGGCGGCAACAAACAGCGTGGTCAGTTGGCCACCGATGCTGACCAGGCCTGCGCCGTCGAGTAAAATAAACATTGCGGCGCCGGCCATCAGGCTGTGCACAATCATATGTACTGGCAACAGCGGACTTTGCCAGAAATCGCGGCCGCGCGCCTGTGCAAACAAAAAAGCCGTGTACACCGCTACCACCAGTGCCAGCAGCAGCCCCGGAATCACGAAACCGGAGACCAGGGCGTCGAGGCCCAGCAATGCGCCGGCAAGTTGCAGGGTAAGCACACCGCCAAACAGGCTAAGGGCATAACCGCCGCGAACCAGCCAGGAGCGCCATTGCGGGCGCAGGATCACATACAGAAAGCGTTTGGGCTGATCCAGGTCTTTGACCAACAGCGCCGTCGTGGCAATAAAAAAACGATCCCGTGACGCCTAAACCGCAATTTGCAAGACCAACTCGCGACCAGGTTGTACCGGTACAGTTGTACAGCATGGGCACAAGAAAGGCGCCGGTCGAAATTGCTTTAGTGGTCACATAGGCCGGTACTTCCCAGCCCCACAGCACGCCTTTGCCCGGGGCGTTGTACACCCGTTTGGCGTTGTTGTGCCCGGTGAGCACTTCGATACTTTTGGGCGGACTGAATTCGCCGCCGGCCGGTTCGTCAACGACGGAAGCAGATTTTTCCAATAATTCTTTCACGATGTCGTCGCCCTGCCAGGCCATGCGTTCGGTGTGCTTGGCGTAGTGGCCGACACCACGTGTTTGCGCGCTCCAAAGCTGGCCGTCCGGTTGTTCGGCTGCCGAGGGGCTGAGGGAGAAGGCATCGCCGTCGATGTAGTACAGGTTGGGAATTGTCGCTTTTTCCGGTTTGCGCACGGTGGTCTGGTGGCGCGAGAGCGTTTGGCTGATTTCCGAATTGGGGTCTTCCATGTCGCCGGAAACGATGGCATGTTCGGGACAAACGACCACACAGGCCGGCTCCAGGCCGACATCCACCCGGTGTGCGCAGTAGTTGCATTTGGCAGCAGTGTGGGATTCCGGGTCGATGTAGAGCGCATCGTAGGGGCAGGCCTGCATGCAGGATTTGCAACCGATGCAACGGTCTTTGTTGAAGTCCACAATGCCGTCGGGCCGTGTGTACAGCGCTTCTACCGGGCATATTTCCACGCAGGGCGCATCGGTACAGTGGTTGCAACGGAGGACGGAAAAAACGCGGCGGGTGTTGGGGAAGGTGCCTTTTTCAACCTGCTTGACCCAGGTTCGGAACACACCCACGGGTACGTCGTGCTCACTTTTACAGGCGGTGGTGCAGGCGTGGCAGCCGATACATTTGCGGTTGTCGATTACAAATCCATATTTCATATAAGGACGTGGGGGTGTTTGATTTGGCTATTGGCGTAAATGTACCTTGCTTAATCCGGAAGGCGTCGTGACAAATGTCACAAAAGTGGAATTTCGTGGGGTTTATTTGGGGTTATTGTCGGTTGGCCGGTGACGCGGTACAAGTCACGCCGATAATAGTAAACTAAAAAAAACCCGGAGCAAGAACGTGCCCCGGGTCCGTCAAAACCAGTTATATATGCTTACTTCACCTTGATCTCGATGGTATTCATCACCTGTGCCGTGATCGTCGCGCCGGCATCTACCGTCGTGCCTTCTCCCGGATAAGCGCCTTTGATGGTTTGTTCATTGCCGTTCAGGGCAATCATTTGGCCGTCGACGGCTTGCACGTATTGCAGTTCAATCGTCACTTCGGCGGGGTTGTTGAAGGTCGGCGTGCTGATTGCTTTGACGCGGCCGAGGGCGATAGCGCCGGTTGGAATGGCGATCCAGTTTTCGGCCATCACATCCATGCGTACTTTAAATTGAAGGTTTTTGCCGATAGTCAGTTGGTCGGAAGGAAACGATTCGGCCGTTTCGAGCATTACCAGCGTGCCGGCGGGCAGGGTGACTTTCTTTTTCAAAAAATCGGGCAATTGGATGTGTTGCGGAGCCGGGTCGATGTACACCTTTTCGGTAGCGGCTTGAGCAGTGGTGAGTTGGGTGCAGGCAACTAAGGCGATATAGAGCAGCTTTTTCATGACTGATGTTTTTTCTTGTTTAAAAAATTGATGTGGGAAAAATGGTTTTTTGGGGCCGGGGTTGGGGCGAGGCGCGATCAGGCGTTGACTTTTACATCGTTCAGCACAAAGGCGCGCAGGTTGGTGCCCAGATTGGCCGTGGCGGTGCCGCAGCAGCAAGGCGCCTGGATGGTGTGCGGTACGCTGCGGAGGTTGACCGTCTGGCCGTCGACAGCCTGGGCGCTTTCCACCGTGATGGTGATCTCGGCGCATTTGCCGTCGCAGGCTTTTTTGACGCTTTTCACCCAGCCGGTGGCCGTGGCGCCGGCAGCGATGAGCACCTTGCCGTTTACGGTTACATTGCTGCGGACCATAAAGTCGATGCTGTTGCCGACGGAAACTTCTTCGGCGTTGAACATTTCATTCAGGGTGACGAAAACCTGGGTGCCGGCGAAAAGCGTGACCAGTTGGTCGACCTGGGCCGGGCTGGCCGGGATACCGGGCGCTGCGTTGAAACTTGCGGAGTTGCCGGTCAGGGTAGCGACGAGGAACAGAGCGGAAAAGAGCGTTTGCTTAAACATGATTTTTAACTTTTACAGGTGAACAGTTTTGAGTTTTTTCAAAGCAATTTTGATTGCTTACACCTGTTAGGGGAAATCATGTTTTGGCGGTACCCATGTTTTGAGATTTTTTTTGAAAAAAATTTTTGCACATGTTCCCGTTTGGCTGAGCAGGGGAACAAGTGAGGCGGTGACTTTGAGTCTAATGTCGTCAACTTAGTCAACTTAGCAAGTTGGAACGCGGATGACGCGGATGTAAACAACGCGGATTGCCGCAGATTTTTTTAAAAAAATCAGTGTAAATCCGTGTTCCCGCTGAAAGCGGGATCGGCGTCATCCGCGTTCCATTGAAGAGTGTACGCTAAGTTGACGACATTAGACTCGCAGTCACCCCCTCACTACCAGTCCGATGGGAATATGAGCCAAGTTTTTAGTGCTACTCGTTTGTCCCAAACACATGCACCGTCCCCCGCACCAAAATCTTCTCCCCCACATCCAGCTGCAACACATAGTAATACGCCCCCTGCGGCACCTTGCGCCCGCCGCCGGTGCTGCCGTCCCATTTTTCATACGGGTCGGCGTGGAACACCCGCTCGCCCCAGCGGTTGAAAATGCTTAGCGTCGCCTGTTTCACCGGCACGATGTATTGCTGATCCAGGTACTCCTGCAAGGGGTCGAACAGGTCGTTGAACCCGTCGCCATTGGGGGTGATGGTGTTCACCAGCGAATCCGCCACGTTTTCAATATCGTCCTGCACCACCACGAACACCCGGGCGCGCGTGCAGGGCCCCTGGCAGTCGGCATCGCAGAGTTCGTATTCCAGCACATCAATGCCCCGAAAGGCCGGGTCCAGCAGGCGGTAGCGCAGGAAGCGCCCGTCGTCGGTGCTGTCAGCCTGGCCTGCCTGGGGCTGTTGCGTGATCCGGATGCGCCAGGCTGCGCCAAACAGCGAGTCGTTGGCGGCCACGTCGAACACCCGTTCCGAAATGCCCTGGCCCGGCGGGTAAAACACTGTGTCGCCAACGGCTTTCAGCGCCCGGGCTTCCATGACCTCCAAAAACAAATTCACCGTGCTGTCGCATCCCGCAAGGGAGTTTAAATGCACGGTGTAATCGCCCGCAGTGGTAAACATCTGGGTGCCCACCTTAAAAGCACCGCCTTCGCAGATCACGGCTGAAATTTCAACAACCGTATCCTGCACCACCTGCACGCTGGCCGAAGCCGAAGCCGTGCAGCCCTGATTGTCGGTGACGGTGACCTGGTACACCCGGCTGCTTGCGGGGCCGAGCTGGATGGATGGCCCGGCCGGACCGGGTATGCTCCAACTGTATTTACAACCGTTGCAGCCGCTCGATTGTGCCGATAAAGTCACTGCCTGGCCCGCACAAATGGTGGTGTCTTTTGAAAGCACCACTTGCGGATTGCGCACTTCCAGGTCAAGGATAACCACGCTGTCGCAACCGTGGATGCTTTGCAGGGTCACGGTGTACATGCCGGTCGAGTCGAAATTTTCCGTCCCGACGGTGTACGACTCGCCCTGGCAAATCACAGCCCAGGTATTGCCGCTGTAACCCGGGAAAAACCGCACCGGCGTGCCCACCGATACATCCAGGCAGGGATCGGCGGGATTGACATTTCCAAAGCCGTCGTCTTGCCCGGCTACCGCCGAAATGTAGTAGGTGGCGCCGTAATTCATTCCGGTATTGATAAAACCAAATTCCGGGGTTGCGCTCCAGGCCAGCACATTTTGCAACTGATTCCTGCTGCCCTGGTGCAGGGCGAAACGCAGGATGGCACTTGCGGGCAAGGGTTGTCCCGCTGTGTGCTGCGCCGTGGCCAGTCCATCGTCGCAAACCGTGAGCAAGACATTATCCATGGCGCCCGCATCGGTTACGCAGCTACAGGCATGGACGCCGCTCACCGTTACCGCCGGACAACCTGCCGCATCGCTGATGCCAAAACTATAGTTCACACCGCTGAAAACGGGCTGACTTTCAAACTGGTTGCCGGTAATGGTCCCGGCCCCCGACACCAGCGTATACGGCGGTGTGCCTCCGCTGATCGGGAAACGAACGACGTAAACCGCATCGCCGCCGCCGCAGTCTTCCTCCACGATGCCGGTGGTCAAGGCCGGTGGCCCGGACACCGTGGCGCTCAGCGTTTGGCTGCAACCCGCGGCATCCGTCACGGTGACCGTGTAAGTGCCGGCTGGTACCGCCGTTACGTTTTGCGCGGTAGCGCCGGTACTCCACAGGAAGGTAAAATTGGGCGTGCCGCCGGATAGCCCGAGTGCTACAGCGCCGTCGGACAGGCCGCAGCTGGCAGGAGTAACCGTCGAACTAAGGGTGGGCCCGGCGACTGCGGGGACAGTTGCGGTAGCCGTTGTCGAACAGCCGCCCTGGCCGGTGACGGTGACGGTGTAGGTGCCGGCCGGCACATTTGTCAGGTTTTGACTGGTGCTGCCACTACTCCACAAAAAGCCGAAAGGGCCCGGACCACCGACGTTGAGTTGAATGCTGCCGTTCGTCTGGCCGCAGTACTCCGGTGTCTGGCTCGTGGTGACGCCGGGTGCCTGTAAAAAATCGACTTGCACCTGACTGGCGCCGGTGCAGCCGTTGGCGTCGGTGACGGTTACGGCATACAGGCCGGGCGAAGTGACGGTCAGCGTGGAGCCGGTTTGATTGCCGGTCCAGGCATACGCCGAAAAGGCGCCGGTGGATAGCACCGTGCTCGACCCGGTGCAGGGCAGGAGGTTGCCGGTGATCTGCGGTGTGGGGGCCGGTCCGCCGGGGGCTATGGTTTGCGTAGCGGTAGCGGAGCAGCCGTTGGCATCGGTGACGGTGACGGTGTACAGACCGGCGGTGTCGGCGATGATGATCAGGCCGGTTGCGTTGCTGGACCACTGCGGCGGTGTGGGGTAGGTGCCGGAGACGGTCAGGGTGGCGGCGCCGGAGCAGAGGGCGGTGGAGCCACTGATTGAGGGCGTGGGGGCGGGGCCGCCGGGGACTATGGTTTGCATAGCGGTAGCGGTGCAGCCGTTGGCGTCGGTGACGGTGACGGTGTACGGCCGGCGGTGTCGGCGATGATGGTCAGGCCGGTGGCGTTGTTGGACCACTGGGGTGTTGTGGGGTAACTGCCGGAGACGGTCAGGGTGGCGGCGCCGGAGCAGAGGGCGGTGGAGCCGCTGATTGAGGGCGTGGGGGCCGGGCCGCCGGGGACTATGGTTTGCATAGCGGTAGCGGTGCAGCCGTTGGCGTCGGTGACGGTGACGGTGTACAGGCCGGCAGTGTCGGCGGTGATGGTCAGGCCGGTTGGTTGTTGGACCACTGCGGCGGGGTGGGGTAACTGCCGGAGACGGTCAGGGTGGCGGCGCCGGAGCAGAGCAAGGGATTGCCGGAAATGGTGGGCGCGGGCAGGGGTGGACCGGAAACCCGGCCGGGAAATAATTCAAATTGCATCGCCCCTTTTTTATTTAAAAATTCCTGCGAAAAGTTCGGCGACTCAGCAAATTGAACGAGCGAAGTATCACAACCTGGCGCGATGGCATTGAAACAAACTTGAAAAATTGAGGTAGCATCGGGTAAGTTTACCCCAAGCAGGGAAAAATCACTCCAACTGAAACGTATTTCGCCGGGAACCGCCGTATTGAAATTTCCAAGCGAAGCATTGGGCAGCATTATGCTCTGGATGGCCTCGAATTCGAACACGACGGGATCGTAAGCAATCCGGCATTGCATGGAAACAATGCTGTCAAAATTGGCGACCGACACATCCAGACAGAAAATTTCATCTTTTGCCACGGTGGCATCGCTGATCGAAAGGATGAGGGTATCGGTGGTAACGGGCTGGCAATCGCCGTTGTCGTCTTTCAGCACAAGATCCGTTGAACAGCTGTGGCCCGAAACGGCATCGACGACGACCGCCTGGAGCGTATCGCCCAGCCAGGCGCAGCCAATATTTTGAGTGCTGTTGCCCGGCGCCAGTAATTGATTGGCCTGGTCGTACAGTTCAATCGAAACCATGCCGTTCGGACAGGTAACGCTAAGCGGCAGGCCTTCCAGCAATACGTCGATGTCAACCGTAGAAGGAACCTCTACTGTTACCTGATCATTACAGATAAACGTGCAGTTGGCGCCGGCGCTCCCAAACCAAAACTCCTGGCAGCCAACAGCATCCCCCAAGCTGTTGAAGGGAATAATTCGAACATAGATCGTATCATCCACCGGAAACGGCTGCGCAGGCTGATAACTTGTCACATTCCCCACATCCAGATTATCCAGAATATCCGCGCCGCCGGGGCTCGTGCCCAGGCTCAGGCGATAACCCGCCGGGCAGCCCGGGGCCGCGGTCCATGCCAGACTGGTATTGATTGAATTATTCGCGGAGCCCGGCAGCGGGGCGGTGAGCGCCGTGCACTCCGGGGCACTGGTGTTTAGTATGGTTACATCGCCCCAGCATTGGAACTGCGCTACCGTATCCTGCACGCGATAGCAGTAGGTGTTGCCCGCGTGCGCGCTGGTAAAGGCCGCTGCTACCCAGGGGCCGTTGCAAAGTGGCGGCACCGTATCGATGGTTAGCAGCATATGGTCGTAGCAATAGGGCTGAGCGCCCATAAGGACGTCTTCCGGAAGTACAATAGCCTGGCAGCTTGTGTCCAGGTACACCGTGTATTGGCCGTTGCAGGCCAGGCTTTGGCCGCTGACGCAGGTGTCTTTGGTTACGAACCAGAATTCCTGGCAGTTGCTGGCCTCTCCCAGGCTGTTGTAGGGGGTTATGCGGACGTAGATGGTGTCGCCGGCGGGGAGGGGTTGGGCGGGTTGGTAACTGGTGGTGTTGCCGACGTCTTCGTGGTTCAGGATGTCGGTACCGTTGGGGGTGGTGGAGAGGGTTAGGTAGTAGCCGTCTATGCAACCTGGAGTGGCTTGCCAGTGTAGGGTAGTATCGGTGGATATATTGGTACTTTGGGGAACTGGAAGGCTGAGAGGACTTTGGCAAGTTAGAGGGCTCGGTGTGGATAGTTTTACTATCCAATAGTCAGAACCGCCCCGGCTGTTTTCCATTTTGTCGCCACTAATATTTGATGATGAAAACCCGCCCAGATCATATCCTCCAATAGGGGTTTGTTGTATAGTATAGAGCACATCCGAAGCATCCCCTCCGATTGTTTTTTGCCATTGTATTGCCCCCAGCGCATTCAATTTTATGATCCAGTAGTCATTATCACCCTTACTATTTTCTGTTTTATCACCACTTATATTTGAGTTGGAATATCCGCCAAGAATATAGCCTCCATCTGAAGTTTGCCTGATATAGTCATTGTCTTCGTATTGGCTTCCGCCTATAGTTTTTTGCCATTCGATGATTCCAACAGCGTCCAACTTGACAACCCAATAGTCCGAATTCCCGTAATTAATTCCCGTCTTGTCGCCACTAATGCCTGAGGTGGAAATACCACTGACAATATATCCGCCATCGAGAGTTTGTTCTATGGAGTGGATTTGATCATTTAGACTTCCGCCTATGGTTTTGTCCCACTCGATGTCGCCTGTTGCATTCAGTTTGATTATCCAATAATCAGTCTCACCCTGGCTGTTTTCCGACTTGTCGCCACTGCCATTTGACCGAGAATATGCCCCAAGAATAATCCGTCTGAAGTCGTATTCAGGAATTGAGGCCATCATGATCATTACCACCAATCGTATTTTGCCATTCGATATTCCCGGTCGCATCTAATTTGACCACCCAACAGTCATTATCTCCATTATTATTTTCCGTCTTTTTGCCACTAATGCCTGAGGAGGATACCCCGCCCAGAATACAGCCGCCATCCGGAGTTGGTTTCAAAGAAGTGAGTCCGTCAAAACCGTTCCCGCCAATCGTGGTTTTGCCATTCAATATTTCCAACAGCGTCCAACTTGATAACCCAACAGTCCGGAATTCCCGTAATGAATTTCCGTCTTGTCGCCACTAATGCCTGAGGTGGATCCTCCGCCCAGAATATATCCGCCATCCAACGTTTGATAAATAGCAGACGGTTCATCAGCGCCACTCCCGCCAATTGTTTTGTCCCACTCGATATTCCCCGCCGTATTCAACTTGACCACCCAATAATCACCGGCACCTTTATTATTTTCCGTCTTTTCGCCACTGATATTCGAAGAAGAATAACCGACAAGGATATAATCTCCGTCTGAGGTTTGTTGCATATACCTGAACGCATCAGTAATTGTGCCTCCAATTGTCCGCTGCCACTCAATGCAAGGCGGAATGGTGTCCATAGGATTTCCGCTACCACCCGCAACCACCACAGCCGCCACCCCAGTACATCCCACCCCATCCACCACAGTCACCTGATACACCCCCGCCTCCGGCGCCAAAAAACTAACCGTCTCCCCATGCCCAAACGGCGCCGTACTCAACACGGCATTCGCCCCACCCATACTCATCGTTACCGAGCTATAATTCGACCCATTCACCTGCGGCAACCCGCCACTAACCGTAAACGACCCGCTCAAACTATCCACCATAACATTCGTTACCGTAATCTCCGGCGCCACCGCCACCACCACACTACTACTGGCCGTACACCCGTTATCATCCGTCAACGTAACCGTATACGTCGCAGGCGCCGACAGCGCCGGGGTACTGATCGGATTTGCCGTTTCCCCGGTAGACCACAGGTATGAATATCCAGGCGTACCCCCCGAACCCTGCGCCGTCAGGGTAGCCGAACCGCCCTGGCACACCGTCGCCGGACCGGCAATGCTCACACTTGGCGGATTGGCCACACATGGGTCGGGGCAAACGCCGGACGTCCAATCCGTGACGCCGTACTTGTAAAAGGCCGTGCAAATATTATCGTAGGTAACACCGTCGCAGTCGCAAACAGGACTGTATCCGGGACAGGCTTTGCCGGGATTGATCACCCCGGGTTCTTTGCAATTTTGGGTTTTCCAGACCGGGAAAGACCCGTAATAGGTATTTTCTCCCTGGACGGTAAAGCTATAATTCCCCGGCGGCAGATTACCCAGATTTATATACTCCGTAAAATAAATAACATTTTGAGGACAAACTCCCGGGAAAGGATCATTATAGACGGAAGTAAACGTGATCGTAATATTATAACCCGACACATTCGTGCTGATATTGGTAATTTCATAACAGGGGTTGGGCAAATAGGCCAGAATTTCTATAACAGCATCCTGCGTACAATAAACACCAAAGCTCTGTTCAAAGGCTTCTTCAATATACTGACTTTTCAATGCCCCGTGAAATTGGATTATCATCACAGGGATAAGCAAAATACGGGACAGTTTTCCGAACTGGTTCATTTGTTGCTCTATTGTTTTGTATTGCGCGTTCTATAAATATTTTATGACACTTTTCCTGTGCTGCTAGCGAGGGGGTGACTGCCAGTCACCCCCTCGCTTCCCCCCATTATCTATTCTTCAAACTATTCGAGGGCTAACCACTTTTCAAATTAAACTTTTCAAATTAGACTTTTGACTTTAAAAAAAAATCCCCTTCGCGACGCAGAAACTTTTTAAGTCAAAAGTTCAATTTGAAAGGGTACAGCGAGGGGTGGCCAATCACCCCTCCCCCATTATCTATTCTTCAAACTATTCGAGGGCTAACCATTTTTCAAATTAAACTTTTCAAATTAGCCTTTTGACTTTAAAAAAAATCCCCTTCGCGACGCAGAAACTTTTTAAGTCAAAAGTTCAATTTGAAAAGCGGGCTGCTAGCGAGGGGGTGACTGCCAGTCACCCCCTCGCTTCCCCAAGCACCCCTCACTCACATCCCCCGCACCTTCCCAAAATACCCATGCCCCGAATCCCCCAAAATCCGCTCCTTCAAGGCCGCCGCCTCCGCATCATGCGCCCCCGAAGCCATATACGTCAGCAGCAACAGGTACTCCGCCTCCTCCCGCTCCGCCGGCTCGCCGCTGCGAATAGCCGCCTGAAACTGCCGGATCGCGCCGTCAAAATCCTTCAACCGGAAATAACACTCCCCCTGGAGCAGCTGCACCTTCCCGGCCCATGCCGAATCCGGCACCGCTTGCAGCGCCGCCAGGGCGCCGCGGTAGTCCCCGGCGTCCATGCTCGCAAGCGCGGGCTGCAGGGCAGGCGGGATGTCGGCCCGGCCGCGCACCCGCACGGAGGTGGCGCTTTCGTCGAAGTACCGGCCGGCAAGTTCCTGCTGGTCGGGACCGGTAAAAAGCCGCTGCGCAAAAAAGCCGATCAGCAGCAGCACGCTGGCCGCCGCCGCAATGCGGAAGATCAGGCGGCGAGTATGCCCGATGGACACCACCTTGGCGCCGCCGGCTTCTTCCGCCGCGTTTTTTTCCGCCTTCCAGGCGCTGAAGTTGGCGCGCAGCTCGGCCTCGGCCAGCAGTTCCATGGCGCGCAGTTCGAGGCGTTGTTTATCCACTTCCGTAGCCAGGGCGGGATTTTGAGCCATTTCCTGTTCGAAAGCGGCAGCCTCCGCAGGGGCCAGATGGCCGAGCAGGTAGGCTTCGATGCGGTCGGTGTTTATATTATCGTTCATGGTGCGGGTCAGTTGATGAGATGATGCAATGCCGGGTCGCCCTCGATGCGCTGGCGCAATTGCTCCCGGCAGCGGTGTACGGCTTTTTTGGCTTGTTTTTCATTGGCCAGGTCGCGGGCTTCGGCGATTTCCGCCATCGACCGGCGTTCGTAGTAGTACAGGCGCAGGGCGTCGCGGCACTTCTCCGTGAGTTGCGCCAGGGCATTGCCCAGGGACGCATCGCGGCGGGAATCGGCCTCGGTCAGCTCCTGCAACTCCAGGTGGTCGGCCAGGCCATCCGCCGAGTCCGGAAGCGTTTCGGGCAGTGTTTCTTTTAACACCACGCGCTGCACTTTTTTGGCATTGTCGCGCATCAGGTTGCGGCAGATGCCCAGGAGGAATGTTTCCACTTTGCTTTCGGCCCGGAAACCGCCCTGGCAAACCAGTTTGTCGAGCAGGATCAGCGCCTCCTGCAGCACGTCGTCGGGGTCCTGGTTGCGCAGGTTGTACGTGTTGGCCCACTCGCGCAGTTTGCCGTGCACCGCCGGACTCCGATACAGTTCTTTAAACGCCTGGTTGCGCCGCACAGGGTCTCCGCTGCGGATTGCCTGCGCGAGGTCATGCGCATCGATGCTGACTAGTTTCATATATTGGTGGAGATTTTACCGAAGCGGTACCCATTCGGAAGGATGATTAGTTGGTTTATTTTGTTTTGTAAAAGTAGAAATTTGAGGTGATTTAAACTTAAATCGCATTAATTGCCCTATGTGAAATCAAATCCGCGAAAATCCGCGTTTTGCCGAAGGCAAATCCGCCTCATCCGCGTTCTATTCCTGTTTGCCAGAAAACCCGATTGCGAGTTCTCAACGGAGCGAAATTGGAACGCGG
>JADJWX010000015.1 GCA_016716135.1 Lewinellaceae bacterium
ATCGCCATGTATCTCAACCAGGTAGAATTTGTGAACAACGCCTACGGCATCCGCGCCGCCGCCGAAGTGTATTTCGGCACTACCCAGGATAAACTGAAAACCGAAGAAGCAGCTACCCTCGTGGGCATGTTGCAAAACCCCTCGCGCTACAATCCCAACACCTTCCCCGAACGCTGCATCCGCCGCCGCATGGTTGTGCTCTACCAGATGTGGCGCAACGGTTACCTCACCGAAACCCAGTACGACAGCCTGAAGGTGCTCCCGCTCGATATGAGCCGTTTTAAAAAAGTGACCTTCTCCGATGATACCGCCCCCTACCTCTGCGCCGAACTGAAAAAAGATGTGGAAGCGATCCTGGATTCGCCTAATTCCCGCAAATCCAACGGCGCCAAATACGACATCTACCGCGACGGCCTGCGCATTTACACCACAATTGACCCGGCTTTTCAGCGCCACGCCGAAGCGGCCATGATGGCGCATATGAAAGTAAATCAGGAACGTTTTTTCCGGGTCTGGCGCAACCGCGACCCCTGGACATACCGCAGCCGCGATACCAAACCCGAAGAGATTGAACAGCGGAAGGAAGAACTTTTGAAACAAATCCGCGCCGGCGATCGCTACCAGCAACTCTGGCCAAAATTCATGGGTGTGCTCAGCGAACGTATCCAGGACGAATACGAATTTGAACTGCGCGACGCCGATATCCAGCGCATGATGGCCGACGAAAAAGACCGCAAAACCATCAGCAACTTCGTCGCACAGGGCTGGACGACACCCGAAATGGCCGCTACCTACCGCGATATCATGCGCAGCCGCGACTGGCCCGAGATCAAACGCCAATGGAATGCCCTGCAAAAAGACATCATGGCCCAATTTCAGGTCAAAGTACCCATGACGGTGTTCACCTGGGAAAATTCCAGGCATGAAAAAGACACGGTCATGTCACCCTACGACAGCCTGCGTTACCACCGCATGTTCCTACAAACCGGCATACTCGCCGTGGACCCCACCACCAGCGAGGTGAAGGCCTGGGTAGGCGGCATCAATTTCAAACATTTCAAATTCGACCACGTGCGTACCATGCGGCAGGTGGGCTCGACCTTCAAACCCTTCGTGTACGCCACGGCCATTGCCCAGCAAAGCATCAGCCCCTGTTTTCAGGTGTACGACCTGGCAGTGACCATCCCGGCGCGGTACCAGAATTTTACGACCATCGCCGACTGGACGCCCAAAAACTCCACCGGAACTTATTCCGGCCAATTGCTAACGCTCAAACAGGCCCTGAAGGGCTCGGTCAATTCCGTAAGCGCCTACCTGATGAAACAAATGGGCAGCCCCGAGCCTGTGCGTGGCTTGCTCAACAACATGGGCGTCGACTCCACCATCCGGCGGCCCGACGGGCAATTCCGCATTCCCAAACAGCCGTCTATTTGCCTCGGCGCCGCCGACCTGACCGTCTGGGAAATGACGGCCGCCTATGCAACGTTTGCGAACAAAGGCCTGTATTCGCGGCCTTACGTTATCAAAAAAATCGAAGACCGTTACGGCCGGGTAATTTACCGCCCGCAACCGGAAGAGCATCCTGCCCTGCCCGCCAATGTGGATTATGTGATGCTGGAAATGCTCAAATACAACCTGCTCGGCGCACCCGGAATCCGCGACCTGAAAAGTGAAGTGGGCGGCAAAACCGGCACCACCAACGACTACTCCGACGGCTGGTTCATGGGCGTAACGCCCCGCCTGGTGGTGGGGACCTGGGTGGGTGGCGACGACCGCTGGATACGCTTCCTCAGCCTCGGCGACGGCCAGGGCTCCCGCATGGCCCGCCCGATCTTCGCCGATTTTCTGAAACGCCTGGAAAACGACAAAAGCGCCGGCTACGACTACAACGCCCGCTTCGAACGCCCGCCCGGCGACCTGAACATTGAGATCGACTGTTCCAAATACCTGGATGAATCCCTGCCCCCCGGTGATGAGGAAGATTTTGCGCCGGATATCTACAACGACCAGTTGCCCCTCGATGGCGACAAAAGCGGGCCGGCTACCCGCGTGAAACCGGCCGGTAAAAAGCCGGATGCGGGTTTTGGAGATGAGTTTGAGGGCGGGCGGTGATATAATCAAAATGTAATATGACTATCCGCTTGTTGTACAGTCAGAAAAACTGACAGGGCTTACAGTTGGCGAGGACGCCAACTGCGGCAGTTCGAACAACTGTTCCGGCCCCTTACCTGTTACAGAGCGGCGGGAAAATAGACAGTTAGAGCCAACCCTGGAATTTACCATTGTCCCAAATCCGACTCGTGATTGGGTGGCTGTAAAATTTCCGGATATGGATGAGGCAACCGAGATTTGTATTCGTGACTCCTGGGGACGCATTGTCAAAGACATCCAAACAAGTGGCAGCCCTCAAAATGAGATTCAGTTATCTACCACTGAATTGGTTTCAGGATGCTATACTGTTTCCCTGATAAGCGCGTCCGGAAAATTGATTTTCTGTAAAAAGTTAGTAGTTATACATTGATTTTTCCAATAACGCTGTATCCCTGCATTGGGATACAGCGTTTAATTTTTATAAATATGAGCCTTCGTTTACTTATCGCTTGTAATCTCTTATTCTGTGTCAGCTTTGCTTTTGCCCAAAAAAACGATTACAAATGGGCATTGGGCTTGGGTCCCGGCTGGAGTGACTTTAATTTTTTCTATAATTTTCACACCGACCCGCCTTCCATTCAACTCAGGAACGATCCCATGAGCACCGGTGTGTTTACAGCAAGTTACTGTGACGACGCAGGTGAAATCCAAGCCTATTCAAATGGCTTATGGATATTGAATAAACATGGCCAGCTAATTGAAAATTCTTCCGGACTAAACCCAACGCTGGCATCCGGCCAAACACAGGGGCTATCTGGGGAATGATTCAGGGTTCTTTTAGCGAAGCCCGACGATCCCTCTATTTTGTATTTAATTCACCTGGATTATGGTTATCATCCGGCTAATGGCTGGCCGTATCGTTATATAGGTCGCCACTTGTTGGTGACAACTATTGATTTAAACGCCAATAACGGATCCGGTAAAACAATCAGTAAAAATGTAAGCTTGCTTGACGGTGTGCTAATGACCGCTGCAGCTGTGCGCCATGCCAATGGCCGTGATTGGTGGATCATGTGCTCTGATGCTGATGAAAATCGCCACTATAGACTCCTGCTAACGCCAGATGGATTCAAGGGGCCGTTTACCCAGGAAATTGGCACAAAACCCAGTCCCATAGGCTTAAACAACAGCGGTTTTGGCAATTCTTTTTCTTCAAAAGGCAATTATTATGTTGATGGCAACAGTTATTTAGGGTTTAGCATTTTCAGATTTAATCGATGTACAGGTCTGCTAAGTGATGAACGCCGGGTTGAATGGCCAGAACCACTGACCCCACCAAACGATAACCAGCAACATGAGCCAGGCGGCGGTTATATGTTTTCTAGTGATGAAAAATTGCTTTATGTCACCGCATCGTTTGATTTAGCTAAACATCCTGCACTACCAGTAGGCTCAAAACCCTATTTGTTCCAGTTTGACTTATCTGCATCTGACCTGTTTGCTTCAATTGATACTATCAACCCTATTGATTCCTTGAAGTTTTTCCCATATGCTTATACCGATGAAGTCATGTACGGTGCCGAAATGGGCCCTGATGGCCGTATCTATATCATGCATAATGGCGAAGCTTATTGCACTGTTCAATACCCGAATGTTCGTGGCAAAGGATGCGGTTTTCGCTACAATGAGCCAAATTTCAACAATATCATCGGGCAGGCCATCCCGGTGTTGCCCAACTATCGCCTGGGGCCAATAGATGGCAGCGCCTGTGATACCCTTGGGCTAAACAATATACCGGTGGCTAATTTCCGTACCGATGATACGCTGGGACTGCTTGCTCGCTTCTTTTACGACTTGTCGTTTAAAGAACCGACCAATTGGTTTTGGAATTTCGGCGACGGAACCACCAGCCAGGACACTAGCCTGCTCCATGAATTTGCCGAACCAGGGAAATACCAGGTTTGTTTAACAGTGTCAAATAGCAACGGCAGTGATACCTATTGCCGGGAAGTGTTTATCGGAATCAGTGCGCAGAAGGAACCCTCTCCGGCTAACCTTGATTTGCGTGTATTTCCCAATCCAGCGCAGGAGTCGGTAACGATTGTGATACTAGGTGCAAGTCCGGCAAGTGGAACCTTGACAGTCAGCGATTTACACGGAAGGCTTGTCTTACAACAACCATTCAGGGCTGTCAATAGTCAACTACTTGATCTCCGTGGTTGGCAACCAGGCGTTTATTTTCTTAGTCTGGAAACCACGGACGGCAACCGGCAAGTCCGGCGTTTGTTTGTTGGTCCATAACTGTCGTTATTCCTCAAACAAATAATCCCCACCGCCACCGCCCCAACCGCGGTACCGCTCCCGGTTGGCAAAACGCACCTCCCCAACCGCTTTACGGATATATTCGGCTTTTTCGCTTTCGGGCAAGTGGGCGAGCAAACGCACCTGCGGGCGTTTCCAGTAGTTTTCGTCGTAGTCCCTGCCAGTCGTTTTTTCGGAGTAGCCAAAGCGTTCGGCAGCAAGATGTACATTCACATAGGCCAGTTGCCAGTCTTGCTCTTTTTTCATTTTTACATCAAAGAAAAATACCAGCGCCGGGCTGTTGTTGTAGCGCACCGTTCGATGCTGACTCACAAAACGCACCGAGTCGATACCCCGGGATTCTTCATATTCACTGCGTTGGTCCAGCTCTTCAAACAAAATAGAGCGCACCAACGCAACGGTGTCTGTGAACATGGAAATGTACGGGTCCAGTTGGTTTACGGCAGCCAGGTGCCGGTACAGGGTGTACCGCGTGCGGTCGTCGGCAGCAAAAGCCTGGAGTTTTTTGGTGCGCACAGGCAGTTGTTGTTGTAGCATCAGGCTCATGGCGGTTACCTGTGTCTCCTTGTCGGGCGACCGGGCAGCGGCGTTAAACAGCGCCCGAACTTCCTTGTCTTTACGCATAAAGGGCGCCAGCAATTGCAACTGGCGCTCCAGATCGGAATCGTTGCCCATATCAGGATTGGCATACCCATAGCCGGGTTCGTAGTCATCCGCCATATACCGGTCGTTATCCTGCCGATCCTGTTTTATCTCTTCCTGGTATTGCTGGCGGCCCAGGCCCCGGTAGGCATCTTTCAGCAAACCGGCGCGCATCCGGCGGTATATTTTGGGTTTCGCCAAATCCCGGGCAACCGCCTCGGCCAACAGGTTTACCACCGGTTCGTGGTATTCATCCAATTCGGCAAGTTTCAGTATCTGCGGCAAGTCGCGGGCGGCGAGTTCCAGCGTATCGGCCAGCCCTTCGAAAATTGCGGAAATAGTACCGCCGGTTACATACAAATTGTCTTGTCCCAATAACTTGAGCAGCGCTTTTTGGGCAGGGCGTGTTTGCATTTGCGCCAAAACGGTCAGCAGGGTTTGGCGGTACCGGAGCGAATCGCTGTACCGGTTGCACAGTTCCAACACGTACGCCAGGGCATTTTCCGAGTTGAAATTGTTCAGCGACTGGAGCAGCCGTTTGCGCGACCAGTATTTCAGTTTCCCAAATTCCGGATGGTCGATAGCGGTGCGAAAGGATTGGAAATCCTGGTCTTTCAAACTGTTAAACCACGGATTGCCCAGGCGCTCCAATGCCTTTTCCCGGGTCAGGCTGTCGGGTGAATATATTTCCTGTAAAAAAGCCAGGTCTCGCTTGCCAAAAGGCAATTGGCCCTTCGTTGTATCGGTGGGCGTAAAACTGTCAAAAAAGCGGTCAACAAAAACACTGCCCGGCTGGTCCAGTTGAACCGTAGCCGAAATGGTGTACAGGCGGCCGGGCGTGAGCAATACCTTGGCACGGATGCCGCGGGTGCTGTTGGTATCTTCAATCAAGAAATCTCCAACCAGCAGGCTGTCATTCAGAAACTCCCAGGATTTTTCACGAATGGCCATTTTGTCGCGATCGGTTACCCGGTTGGCAATGGACAACTGGAACGAATCCAGGGTATTGGCCAGCGACGATCCTTGCAAATATTGGCTGGTCACGGAAATGGCTTCATCCTGCAGCGGCGCTTTCAGAAGCCGGTACTGGTGTTGCAGGGCAGCTTCGTAATAGCTACCGCCGTTCCGGTTGCTTTTTTTAAACCCTTCCTGGATGATGCGCTGCAATTTTTCCACAAATGGCGCAGGCGGTTTCAGGGCGGCTTTGGGCACGGCGGCTTCAAAAAGCAAGCTGCTGTCGCGCAGCTGCTCCCAGCCGCTGGGATACGCAGTGGGTTGGATCGAAAATGAATTAAAAAACGCAAGCGGCGCGCCGGGGGCAGGTTTCCGGCAGGCAAGCAGGTAATAATGCGGACCATCGACGATCAGGCGCAAATAATACCAGGCACTGTCGCGGTCGGAGCGGAAAGACACATCCTGGGTCGGATAGGGCGTGGAAGCCACCAAGGTGACCTCCGGCCGGGCTTTGGTAAATTGCTCCGCAATATTTTCCCCAATGATATTCAGCTCAAACGTATCCTCCTCGATGTAGTCCCAGTCGTGATAACTGGCCCGGTAAAGCATACAAAAAGCGCTGTCGGCAGTACTGGGCGCGGCAAGTAAATACCGGTCGGCTTTTTTATCAAGGGTGGTGTTGACTACGGGTGTGCCGGGCAATTTTACGGTAAAGCCGCCATACGGCGGTTGGATTGTGGTGGGCTGGCCGCTGCCGGCAGGTTGCTGGCCGTACACCTGGATGCTGTTGATAAAACGGGTACCCTCGGGGCCCGCAGCATAGTTCTGGTTTCCGCCTGCGGCAAAAACCAGGACCTCCATGGGCGTCGCAAAAATCTTGTAGCGGATAATGTCGCCCCGGCGCGTCCGGGTAGTGATTTCGTGGCCGGGGAACGGGTTGTTGAAGCGCTTGCGTTCCTGAATTTTACCCGGTATTTTTTCATAGATCAGGCTGTCGATCCGTTCGGCAACGTATTCCGGCGACTGCCCGTTCCACATGCCGTAGGTATGCACGCGGTAGACGGCGTAGTAGGCGCCGTTGCTCATGTCGGCACAGAGCTGTTGTTCGAGGCCCATGCCGTCGACCGTTTGGTAAAATTTTCCGGGAGCATCCACCGACCAGGTCGAATCGGCAGCCCACTGACGGTTCAGCTCGACCGGGTAACGCAAGGCCTCGATGGCTTCTTTTTCGCGCTTGAAATGCTCGGATGTAAACTGCACCGGCCGCACCGTGTACCCGCGCTCGCGCAATTGAAGGATCAAACCGCTTTCTCCAGGCAGGTGTGCAGCGCCGACGGCTGAAAACAGGGATGTGCCGGACTGCAGGATGGAGTCGATCCGGTTGACCATCACCAGGTTGCGTTCGTCAAGCATCCAGCGCTGGAAGTTTTTCCCCGGCTGAGCCATTTTGTTCAGCGAATCCATCAGCGACAGATCCTGGTCGCGGTAAGCATCTTCCAGAGTTTGGCGGGAATACTGGCCGGAGTAGTACCGCCTGTCTGAATTTTCTTCTTCGTCATCCGGAAATTGAGCGCGTACCAGGGCCTCGTAGCTGCCTTCGAGCGTTTCGAGGCCGATTACGTTTTTACCAAGTTTCCGGCCTGCCTGAAAAATAAACAAATCGAGGTAGGTGTCTTCTTCATAATCCTGCCGGTATTGGTTGGAGCGGTACAAAAACTCATTGGTCATCCGCGGTTTGGCCGATAGCATAGCCCCGAGCAGCTCATTATTTGGCGGTGAAAACTGGAACTGGCTGTTGTACAGGTTGGGTTGGGCACTTGCCCGGCGATAACCGTAGCCACCATAGCCGCCCGGATTGAAAAGTTCGCGTTCCCGGCCTTCCAGCATTTCGGTGAATTCCTGCCACTGATCATGGTCGGTTTCGAGTGCTACCATTTCAACTTGCCGGAGGGCGATAAAAAAGGAGTCGCTTAGGTTGAAGGCCAGTTTTTCGGGCACGTGCATGGTGCCGTAGAGAAAACCTTTTTGGGTTATCCCGTTGCCGGAAACTTCCCAGAGCAGGCCTTTCAGTTTTTCATCGGGTTCTTGCGCAAAAAGCGTGTGCGCAATCAGCATGGTCATCAGGGGAAAAAGGGTGCGTAGCATACAGTGGAAACGTTAAATTTTAGTAGAAACGTACCGGAAGACACCGAATAATATAGGCAGCGCCAAAAACTTTAGTCCAGTAATTCCAGAAACTCATTCATGATCATTGCTGTGGCGCCCCAAACAATACGGCCTTCCACATCAAAATAAGGTACGTTTTTCAGAACAATAGCCTGATTGACCGTCATATCGGTTACTTTCCGGTTCGCCGGTTGCTGAAAATCTTCCAGGGGAGGCGTCAGCACCGCTTCCACCTCGCCGGCCTGCGGAACAAAACGGACCGGGCCATGCAGCAGCCCTACAAACGGATGCACCAGAAAATTGCTGACAGGAATGTACAATTCGGTGAGCCGGCCAAGTATCTCTACCTGCTGCGCGGAAACACCGATCTCCTCCTCTGTCTCGCGCAACGCAACGTTGGCCAGTGCCCCATCCGAGTCTTCCCAGCGCCCGCCGGGAAAGCTCACCTGGCCGCCATGCCGGTCGCGCGGGTTGGCCGTGCGTTGGATCAGTACGGTGTGCCAGCGTTGGTTTTGCCGGTAAAGCAGATTCAGCACACAGGCAACCTTTGCATCGCCAGGCGGAGCCGGGTGCGGTTCCAATTCCTGCAAGCGGCGCAAACTGGCCATTTTATACTGTGCAGTCCGCCCGGGCAGCGGCCCGGTCAGGCGGGCACGCAAGGTGTCGACAAAAGCATCCATGAAGTGTGTCATCGCTACTGCTTTCCTGAAAGGTTAAATATCGGAAAATGTTCAGGGCTTCACCTAATTTGATCGTCAGCCCCGGAATTTCCGGCTCCCGACCGGCTGGTTCCCAGGCCGTCGGGGACCGCGCAAAACAAACGCGCCTGATTTTTGAAACCGGTTTTTTAACAAGTTGAAAATGATACAGGAATTTTCTCAATTCAATTTGAATGAAAAATGTTAATTATGGTTTTATTTTGACTATAGTGTAAATTTTTATTTTATTGAATAAATAATTTGCAATAAAAAACGCAGTGCACTTACCTTTGTCTCAACAAGATGCGAAAGCAAATCAGTTCTTTTAAATCAGGAAGTTTGTACGAAAATCCAGCGCTGCCGGTTGCTTCGTATCTGCTTCCACCAACGACACTGTGCGGTGATGAAATCAGGTAGCCATGCCCTCCTGTCTCGGGGGTGGGGAGTTCAGAATAAACCACGCCGTTGGCGTGGCTAACTGCCCCGTGAAGGTTCGAGCCCTTCCTGCACAGCAATTGCGATCTGCCTTTGACCCCGTTTTTTTGCAGATCGGGCCAATTAAATGGGTTTGGGAGTGAAAAATTTGAACTTGATATCGAAAGCGACTACTTTTGGTATCAAGTTTCTTTTTTAAAAAAACCAAGATGAAATCCTTTCTACCCGCCCTTTTCCTCGTTTTTCATTTCGCGGCACACACCCAACCGGCTTCGACCCGCCAGCCTGAAGTCCTTGCAAGCGCCGGCGGTTTTGCAATGAATGTTGGTTCCTATTCCCTTTCGTTTACCGTAGGCGAAGCCATTATTTCCACCCTGACTCCAACCGGCCAGGATATTCAGTTGAGCCAGGGTTTTCAACAACCCACCTTTGATACCATCGTAAGCGCCGGCGAGCAATTACCTCCCGGATGGCACTTCCGGTGCTACCCTAATCCGGCCGGGCATATGTTAAATCTCCGGTTGGATGCTCCGCTAAACGCAGACATTACGGTGTCCTTGTGGAATATCGCCGGTTTTCAGGCACTTGAATCGCAAAAAATGCCGGTTAATACTTTGACCCGGTTGGATCTGAGCAAATATGCGCAAGGCATTTACCTGCTTAACCTGAAATCGGCCAACGGCCTGCAATACACGCATTTGCTTGTACTCACAGGCCGGTAACATTGCCGGAATACCACGCTTTTCTTTCAATCTAAAACAGCCCCGGCGCGACCCGATTGGTCACGCTAATTTCCAAACATACTCAACGCCTTTGGTTATGATCAAAAAATCCTTACAAGTACTCGTACTGCTCACCGCCGGTTTACTGCCGCTTGAGGTTTTCAGCCAGGCCCCGAATGCGATCAATTACCAAACGGTGATCCGCAATGGATCGTCCCAGCCGGTACTCAACACGGCGGTCACCCTGGAATTCACCGTGCACACCGGGGCGCCCAACGGCCCCACCGTTTATTCAGAACGACACGTCTCTTCCACCAATAACCTGGGCCTTGTCAATGTGCTCATTGGCCAAGGTACCTTGCTCTCCGGCAATTTCAGTACCATCGATTGGGGGCAAGACGCCAAATTTCTGGAAGTGCAGGTTGACATCGGCAATACCGGTAATTTCATACCTGCAGGCAGCGTTCAACTCGCCAGCGTACCCTATGCCCTGTACGCCAAAACCAGCGGAACCTCCACGGCAAGCACAGATGCAACACTCGCCGGAGACGGTTCCAATACCGACCCGCTCCGGGTCGCCCAGCAGAGCGCCGCCACCGGGCAGGTGCTCAAGTGGGACGGCACAACCTGGACGCCGCAAAACGACAACGGCGAGGTGTACACCGCCGGCCCCGGCATAGCCATCGCCGGCAACCAGATCAGCAATATCGGCGACCCCTCTGCCGCCGACGACATCACGACCTCCTCCACGGCCGGCGGTGCCCTGAGCGGCCCCTTCGCCAACCTCCAGATCAACACCGGCGCCGTAACCGGTAGCAACATTGCCCAGCAGGGCGCCGCCACCGGGCAGGTGCTCAAGTGGGACGGCACAACCTGGACACCGCAAAACGACAACGGCGAGGTGTACACCGCCGGCCCCGGCATCACCATCGCCGGCAACCAGATCAGCAATACCGGCGACCCCTCGGCTGCCGACGACATCACGACCTCCTCCACAGCCGGCGGCGCCCTGAGCGGCCCCTTCGCCAACCTCCAGATCAACACCGGCGCCGTAACCGGTAGCAACATTGCCCAGCAGGGCGCCGCCACCGGGCAGGTGCTCAAGTGGGACGGCACAACCTGGACACCCAAACGACAACGGCGAGGTGTACACCGCCGGCCCCGGCATAGCCATCGCCGGCAACCAGATCAGCAATACCGGCGACCCCTCGGCTGCCGACGACATCACGACTCCTCCACAGCCGGCGGCGCCCCGAGCGGCCCCTTCGCCAACCTCCAGATCAACACCGGCGCCGTAACCGGTAGCAACATTGCCCAGCAGGGCGCCGCCACCGGGCAGGTGCTCAAGTGGGACGGCACAACCTGGACACCACAAAACGACAACGGCGAGGTGTACACCGCCGGCCCCGGCATAGCTATCGCCGGCAACCAGATCAGCAATACCGGCGACCCCTCGGCTGCCGACGACATCACGACATCCTCCACAGCCGGCGGCGCCCTGAGCGGCCCCTTCGCCAACCTCCAGATCAACACCGGCGCCGTAACCGGTAGCAACATTGCCCAGCAGGGCGCCGCCACCGGGCAGGTGCTCAAGTGGGACGGCACAACCTGGGCGCCGCAAAACGACAACGGCGAGGTGTACACCGCTGGCCCCGGCATCACCATCGCCGGCAACCAGATCAGCAATACCGGCGACCCCTCGGCTGCCGACGACATCACGACATCCTCCACAGCCGGCGGCGCCCTGAGCGGCCCCTTCGCCAACCTCCAGATCAACACCGGCGCCGTAACCGGCAGCAACATCGCCCAGCAGGGCGCCGCCACCGGGCAGGTGCTCAAGTGGAACGGCACAACCTGGGCGCCGGACAACGATGGCTTCAATGGTTTCATGAGTGGGGATGTGAACGGACTTATCGGCAGCAACGAAGTGTTGGCCCTGCGCGGACGGCCCATCGGCGGCATGCCGCCTACCGGCGACAACGTAGGCTACGCGTATGTTTATGACGGCAACAGCTGGCAACTCGACACCCTGCAGGGCGATATCAGCGGCCGGTTTACCAGTGCCACGGTGAAGGCCCTGCGCGGACGGCCTATCGGCGGCATGCCGCCTACCGGCGACAACGTGGGCTACGCGTATGTTTATGACGGCAACAGCTGGCAACTCGACACCCTGCAGGGCGATATCAGCGGCCGGTTTACCAGTGCCACGGTGAAGGCCCTGCGCGGACGGCCTATCGGCGGCATGCCACCTACCGGCGACAACGTGGGCTACGCGTATGTTTACGACGGCAACAGCTGGCAACTCGATACCCTGAAAGGCGATATCAGCGGCCGGCTCACCAACGCCTCCGTCAAAGCCCTGCGCGGACGACCCATCGGTGGCATGCCGCCCACCGGCGCAAACTCTGCATTGATCCACATTCCAAACGGCGCCAACGACGGCAGTTTTGAATACTCCGACCCCAACGGCGACATTACGGTCGACGCTGCGCGAAAACTTACGGTTTCGCGTATCCAGGACTTCCCGGTCGATTTTTCAGACGGCGTAGGGGACGGCATGGTCCTGACTTGTGTGGACGACGGCGGTGGCCTGCAATTCAAATGCCGTACACCCAGCGCCCTTGCGATACCCTATGCCAATTCATTTAACCTGAATAGCCCCCTGTTTTCCCTGACCAACAATTTCACTACAAACAATGAAGCCGTCACCGGTTTACAGGTCAGCCACCGGGGACCTTTTGCGATCAAGGGGAGTACCAACCAGGATTACCGGTTGTTCGGTTTTGGCAATCAGGGATTTGCCAGCTCCCAACTCGGCAACAAAGATTTTTACTATCCGGCCGGTGTTTACGGCGAAAATACCAGCACGCATCCCGACAGTGCAGGCGCCGGCGTATTGGGCCGGGCAGTGGCCGGGAACAACAACAACCGCGGCGTTGGCGGCTGGTTTCAGGGGAATTCCGTAGGCTCGATGAGTATGTGCTACCCGGGCGGGTTTTCCGCGGTGGCCGGGTATGCAACCCAAACCGAATTTGCTGGTTTTTTTAAGCTATACGATCCCAACGGTACAGGTCAAGCCGCGCTGTATGCCGAGTCTACAAACTCAAATACCTGGGCAGGCTATTTTTACGGAGAAGTCGGAGTCCAGAATAATTTGCAAGTCGGCAATAATATGTTTTGTGCTGGCAGTATCACCGGAAGCAATTTACATTCCCGCATCGATCATCCGCTCGACCCTGAAAACAAATTCCTCGTCCATTCAAGCGTGGAAAGCCCCGACATGAAAAACATTTACGACGGGGTGGTGCGCACCGACCAGAAAGGCTTTGCTACGGTTCAGCTGCCAACCTACTTCGAAGCATTGAACCAGGATTTCCGTTATCAATTGACTGTGCTGGAGGAATTTGCCCAGGCCATCATTTATAAAAAAGTGGCCGGTAATCAGTTTGTCATTCGGACGGACAAACCCGGTATTGAGGTTAGCTGGCAATTGACCGGTATTCGCAAGGATCCCTATGCGGAAGCGCACCGCACGGTAGTTGAACCGGAAAAAGCACCGCAGGAAAAAGGATATTTCGTAAATCCGGAACTGTATGGCAAGCCGGAAACGATGCGGATTTCGGGTAAAAAAATTAAACTCTAACTATTTTGGCCTGAAAACTTGAATCCAGCGCCTATGCCGCTAACCGACCGTGAATGGAAAAATCTGGCCCGCGATCTGCACCAGCAGCGCGCCATCCTGTTCCTGGGCAGCCGTCTGACCACGGCGCCCGGGACAGGCCGGCCGCTCAAGGAACTGCTGGCCGAACACCTGACCACTATCCTGGAGCAGGAAGGCGTTTCTTATGAAAAAAACGCAACCCACCGGCTGCACTACATTGCCCAGCGTTTTCTGACCATCCCCAAGATTCGCCGGATCGATCTGGAAGACGAAGTTGTTGAATTTTACAAAAAACAAGCGCCCCAACTACCTGAACTCTACCGGCACCTGGCCCAACTGCCTTTTTCGCTGATCGTCAATACCGGGCCGGATGAACTAATGGCCCAGGCGCTCCACCAGGCAGGAAAGCCCGCCGCCCAGCAATCCCATTACAACCTGCGCCGCGAACGCGATCAACCATTGCCTGCAACATTCAGCCCCGAACGCCCCCTGGTGTACAACCTGTGGGGTACGCTGAAAGACCCGGAATCGTTGGTTTTAAGCCAGGAAGACCGGGTGGAGTTTATCAAAAACGTGGTCAAGGGCAACCCGGCAATACCCAACCAGGTGATGAGCCATTTTGACGAGCGCAAAACCTACATCTTCCTGGGTTTTAACCTGGAAAACTGGGATATCCGCCTGCTGCTCGATTGCTTTAAACTCAGCAAGGAAAATACCACCCTGTCGCCGCAATTGGACAACTATCCGCTTCGCCCGGAAACCAGAAGTTTTTACGAAGACCGCTATCGCTTTGTTTTTATCGACCAGGAAATCAGCCGCTTTGCAAGCGATCTTGGAGCACAATTCGAACAGCTGGCGCCGGCCCATGTTCCAAAGCCTGCCGGCAGCGTCAAACGCCTCGTATTGCTGCACCACGAAAACGATGCCGACCGGGAATGTTGCCTTCGGCTGCACGCACAGCTGAGCCCCTGGATACAGGAAGGCAGCCTGCAAATCTGGCATCCCGGCGCGGCCCTGTACGGCGATGTGACCGCCCAAATGCAAGAACAAATTGCCCAGGCCGACGTGGTAATGCCTGTCCTGAGCGTGGATTTTCTGGCCGATTCATCCCAGAAGCCCTTGCTCGAACAAGCCCTGGAGCGCCATAAAGCCGGATCATTGCGCCTGGTGCCGTTGTTGTTTCGCGCCTGCAACTGGGAAGAAACAAGCCTGTCCAATTTTCCGCCCCTGCCCGAGCGCGATAAACCCCTGCGCAATTGGCCGGATGAAGACACGGCATTTACCCTGGTGGCCGAACGCATCAAGACCTTGTTGAACTATGGATAAGTTGCCGAACATCACCCGTTACCCTGGTATTCGCGCCTTTGAACGTGCGGAAAAAGGCCGTTTTTTTGGCCGCCATCGCGAAACGGCCGACTTGTTTAACATGGTCAAAGTAAAACCCCTGACCGTGCTTTTTGCCAAGTCCGGCATCGGCAAAACCTCCCTGATCAATGCCGGCATTAGCCCGCTTCTGGAGCAAAGCGGTTACCTGCCGGTCAAGGTCCGGCTGCAGGACACGACGCTGACGCCCGTAGAGACCGTAAAAAAAGTACTGGCGCCCTGGTTTCATGACGACCGGCTGCACCGCTTCGGCCAGGCGCCTTTTTCACTTTGGGAATACCTGCGCGCTTGCCGTTTTGAAAATGATGAAGGCGTACAGCAGGTACCGGTGCTGATCTTCGATCAGTTTGAAGAATTGTTCAATCACCCCGTTGCCGAGCAGGAAACCCTGACCCTGGCCCTGGCCGATCTGATCAACGAGCGTTTGCCTGAAACCGTGCAGGCCCGCTTCCGGAGTTTCCCCCGCCAGGAGCGCAGCGAGGAATTGCTGGACTGGTTCAGCCCACAGAAAATTCGCATCCTGTTCGCCATTCGCGCTGATCGGATGGGCGATCTCGACCGCCTGAAACGCCATATCCCCACCGTCCTGCACGATCGCTTCTATTTGGCCCCCCTCGACCATGCCGCAGCCCGGGACGCCATCGTGCAGCCGGCTGCCCTGGCCGGGAAACAGTTTTTATCCGAACCCTTCACCTATTCCGAAACAGCCCTGGAAACAATGCTGCAGGGCCTGGAAAACGACCGGGGGGAAGTGGAATCGTTCCAGTTGCAGATTCTGTGTCAGCAACTCGAAAAAATTGCCGCTGAAAAACAACGCAAGACAATTCAGCCCGCTGATTTTGGCGGCGCTGAGGGCATCCGGGGCATTCTCAATGATTATTACGAACGCGAAGTCGACAAACTACCGGCTGCCGAACAAGATCTGGCCCGGCGGTTTATCGAAGAAGGATTGATCGTGAACGGCCGGCGGGTAGGTATTCCCGAAGGCGCAGAACAAAGCCAGTTTGGCCTGAGCCCGGATTTGCTGGAAAAACTGCTCGACAGCCGGCTGATCCGCACCGAGGTCATTCACCTGGGCAAGATTTACGAACTCAGCCACGATACCCTGGTCGAGCCGGTGCTGCGGTCCTACGAACAACGCCGCATTCGGGAAGAGCGCGCCGCCGCCGCCAAAGCACTGGAGGAAGAGCGCACCCGCCTGGCGGCTCTGGCACAAAAGCGCCGCCGGGCACGGCTGTATGCCATTGCCGGCTTTACCCTGGCTGCCCTGGCGCTGGTCGGAGGCTTTTTTGCCTGGCAGAATTACCGGAAAGCAGAAGCTGCCCGTCAGGCAGCACTGGTCTCCAACCTGGCAGCCAAAGCATGGGATGTTTACCGCGACGATCACACGCTCGCTTTCCGGCTGGCTGAGGCCGCCCTGCGCCTCGACAGTACCAATGCCGATGCCCGGCAAACGCTGCGCAGTATCGCCAACATGCCGACTACTACGTTTTATCAACAAGTATTCACCGGGCACCAGTTTGAGGTGAAAGCCCTGGCCTTTTCCCCCGACGGCCAACTGGTTGCCAGCGGCAGCTTCGACAAAACAATAGCCCTCTGGCGCCGTAGCGACGGAGCCCTGCTGGCCCGGTTGGATTTCGTGTATCCGGAAGAAAATACCGATTCCAGCGGCCACTCCGGTACCATCCGGTCCGTAACCTTTGCCCCGGACGGGCAAACACTGTGGAGCACCGCAGTGGACGGACGGGTCAAACATCTCGACCTGCAGGCTACCGTCATCGGCGGTTTTCGGGCGCATTCAAAACCTGTTTGGGACATGGCCCTGGCGCCCGACGGGCGCTGGCTGGTCACGGCATCCAACGACAGCACTGCCGCCATCTGGCGTACCGACGGCACCAAACTCAAAACCCTGGCGGGCCACCGCGATGCCGTCTGGACAACAGCAATTTCCCCCGACGGCCGTTGGATCATCACCGGCAGTATTGACGGCACTGCCCGCCTCTGGACTGCCGATGGTCAACTCCGGCAAGTCATTGATCTGCAGGGCGCCAAAGTAAATGCTTCGGCCTTTTCGCCCGACAGCCGCTTTGTTTTACTGGGATGCGGCGACAATACCGCCAAACTGCTCCGCCTCGACGGCCGCCTGGAAGCCATTTACAGCGGGCACTCAGCCGAAATTACCGAGGTGGCTTTTTCGCCCGATGGTTTGCAGGTGCTCACCGCATCCAACGACCACAGCGCCAAGGTGTGGAAGCGTTCCGGAGAAGAGTTGCTGCACCTGGTTGGCCACACCGAGCGCGTGGGTGCGCTGGCCATCTCGCCCGACGGCCAGTGGGTGTCCACCGGGTCGTTTGACTTTACTGCCAAAATCTGGAACCTGCCGTTCAACCTGCACAACAAGGCGACTTTCCAAAAAGGGCCGGTCACCAAAGTCGCCGTCTCGCCTGACGGCCGCCTGGTACTTTCCGGCAGCGAAGACAACACGGTAAACGTCTGGCGTCCCGACGGCCAACTGGCATTTCAACTCCACGGGCACCGCAAGGAGGTGGCCCAGGTAGGTTTCAGCCCTGCCGGCAACCGTTTTTTCTCCGTTTCGCCCGATGCCACGGTATGTATCTGGGACAGCGCCGGCGCCCTTGTACACCGGCTCGACCAATTCCCCAATGCAGTTTATGCCGCCGCATTTGCACCGCCGGATGGGCGGCATTTGCTCGTCGCTTCCGGCCCCGACATTTTCCTATTGGATAGCACCGGCAAACTGCAGCGCCGCTGGAAAGCCCACACCGGCAATATTATCCGCCTGCAATATGCGCCCGATGGGAAATCCCTGCTCAGTGCAAGCTCGGATGGTACCGTAAAAATCTGGACCGAAGCCGGCGCCCTGCTCGACAGCCTGAATACCCGGTTGTACCTGTACTGGGCCAGCTTTGCACCGGATGGGAAGCATGTCGCCACCGTTGGGAATGAACTGCCCGTCCGGGAATGGCAGGTTTCCGATACCACGTCCAGGCAATTTTTGGGGCATTTAATGGAAAATTATTTTGTAGACTATTCCCCCGACGGGCGCCAGCTGGTCAGTTGCAGTTGGGATAAAACCGCGCGGCTTTGGGACCGGCAAACGGGCGCCGAATTGTTGCGGCTTCCGCATCCCGACGGGGTGAACGGCGGCGCCTTCAGCCCTGACGGGAAACGGCTCTATACGGCTTGCCGTGACAAACGCGTCCGGGTATGGGACACCGCCACCGGGGAATTACTTACCGTGTTTGGCGACAACCCGGATGTCCGGCCCTTCCTGCAATCCGGCGCCATTGCGCGTCTGGAAGCCATTCCCGTGCAGTTTGAGCGGTACGGTATCGCGCCGGACATGGCGCTGCGCATTTATGGCGGCCAACCTGCCAGCATCCGCGCGCTGGGCCTTCGGCTGCTGGCTCTTGGCAAGGAAAACCTGGCTAAGCCGGAGCAATGCCGGGAATACCTGCAAACGGCTGAAATCTACCTGTTGGACGCCCGAAAACAGGATAATCCCGCCCAACAGGCACAATACGATTCCTTGCTGGCTGAGGTGTACATCCAGTTTTCAAACCTCTACCTGGTCAACCGGGATTTTCCGCAAATGCTTAAATCTGCCCAAAAGGGGCTCCAATACCATGCGCTGCCCATGCTGAAGGTGCACGAAACATTCGGCTTATTGTTGACCAGCCAGTATGAACAGGCTAAACGGAAAGCGTTAAAACTATGTCAGGACAGCACAACCGTTGTTTTTGCGGAATACTACTATTTCACCTACCGGGATGCTTTTTTGGGTGAGCTTGATTATTATCAGCATCAGTTGAGTATTCCCAATCCGGATTTACAGCGTTTGGGCGAAGCCCTGGCGCAGTAAATTAATTTTCCGGCGTTTCGCTGTCCGGCCAATTTCCCCGACTTTTGCCGCCCGATTTTTGTTTTCAAGGTCAACTCCACGCCCATGCGCATCCTCAAATTTGGCGGCACCTCCGTTGGTACGCCAGACGCCATAAATCAAGTTGTGCAAATCCTGTGCGACTACTACCACCGCGGCGAGCGTTTTGCAGTTGTTTTCTCCGCGTTTTCAAAAGTAACCGACACGTTGATCGAAATGGCCAACCGCGCCGGCGTCGGCGATGCGGGCTACCGCGACCTGTTCGACCAGGTCCGGGCGCGCCACTTCGACGCGATCGAACAGCTGCTGGAGCCTGCCAACCAGACCCAACCGGTCCAACAAATTGAGGCCAACTTTGAGGCCCTGGGCAACGTATTGCAGGGAATTTTTTTGTTGCACGAAGTATCGCCCCGCTCGCTCGATTTTGTCGTGAGTTTTGGGGAACGCAATGCCGCTTTTATCATCGCGCATGCGCTCCAGCAAGCCGGCCTTCCGGCGCAGTTTCTCGATGCTCGCACAGTCATTCGCACCGACGACCAGTTTGGCGGCGCCAAGGTCGATTTTGACGAAACCACCCCGCGTATCCGTGCGCATTTCGAAGCGCATCCGCAGGTGCAAGTGGTCACCGGTTTTATCGGCAGCACGGCCGACGACCTGACGACTACCCTGGGCCGCGGCGGTTCCGATTACACTGCCGCCATCTTCGGGGCGGCTTTACACGCCGAAGCCATTGAAATCTGGACCGACGTAGACGGGGTGCTCACCGCCGACCCGCGCCGGGTCAAAAAAGCGTTCACCCTGCCGTCGATGACCTTCCGGGAAGCGATGGAAATGAGCCACTTCGGCGCCAAGGTGATTTACCCACCGACGATTTTGCCGGCATTGGCGCTAAAAATTCCGCTGGTGATCAAAAACACCTTCAATCCCGGTTTTCCGGGGACGGTGGTCAGCACGCAGGTTGATGAAAAAGCGCACCCGGTAAAAGGTATTTCCAGCATCAACCAGATATGCCTGCTCACCCTGCAGGGCGGCGGCTTGTTTGGTGTGCCGGGCATCGCGGCGCGCCTGTTTGGCGCCATGGCCCGCGCCGAAGTGAACGTGGTGATCATTACGCAGGGATCGAGCGAGAGCAGCATCACCTTTGCGGTATCGCCGGCACAGGCAGCCCAGGCGAAAAAAGCGGCTGAAAAGGAATTTACCTACGAACTCCGGGAAGGCCTGGTGGAGCCGTTGAAAATCGAGCGCGACCTTTCGGTGGTGGCTATTGTCGGTGAAGGGATGCGTTACCTGCCGGGGATTTCAGGGCGCTTGTTCCAGGCGCTCGGGAAAAACGGCATCAATGTGGTAGCTATCGCACAGGGTTCCAGCGAGCTGAATATTTCGGTAGTGGTGCCCGCCGCCGACGAGACCAAAGCGCTCAACGCGATACACGAGGCGTTTTTTCTTTCTGAAACAAAAACAATCCACCTGTTTGTCGTAGGGGTCGGCCTGATTGGCGGCACCTTGCTGGAACAAATTCAGCAGCAAGCCGAATTTCTGCGGGAAAAACGTGGGCTGGAGTTAAAAATCGCCGGGCTGGCCAACAGCCGCAAGATGTTGTTTGCCGAAGGCGGTATAGACTTAAAAAACTGGAAAACCAACCTGGAAGGCAAGGCCGACAGTTTTTCCCTGTCCCGTTTTATCGCACAAATGAAACAACTGAACCTGCCCAACGCAATTTTTCTGGACAATACCGCCTCCGAGGAAGTCAGCGGTTTTTACGAGCAGATCCTCGATGCCAGCATCTCGATCAGCACCCCCAACAAACTGGCCGCCTCCTCGCCTTACCTGCACTACCAGCGCCTGAAAAGGCTGGCTGAAAAACGCGGTGTGCACTGGCGCTATGAAACCAATGTCGGCGCCGGATTGCCCATCATCAGTACCCTCAACGACCTCATCCAGTCGGGCGACCGCATCCTGAAAATCGAGGGCATTCTTTCGGGTACGCTCTCGTACATTTTCAACAATTTTTCGGAAAACACGCGGTTTTCGGAGGTCGTCCGGACAGCCATGGCCAAGGGCCTCACCGAACCTGACCCGCGCGACGATCTTTCCGGCGCCGATGTGCGCCGCAAACTCCTCATCCTGGCCCGCGAAACCGGCCTGCCGCTGGAAGCCGGTGATGTTCAGCTACAGCCAATTTTGCCGCAAGCCTGCCTGGATGCCCCCGGGGTGGATGCTTTTTTTGATGCCCTGGAAAAGCACGATGCCGGTTTTGAAAAACAACGCGCCAAGGCAGCCGCTGCCGGCCAGGTGTTGCGTTTTGTGGCCAAACTGGAAGATGGCAAAGCAACCATCAGTCTTCAACCTTTTGGCCCGGAGCATCCGTTCTACTTCCTTGATGGCAGCGACAACATGGTGGTATTCAGCACCGTCCGCTACCACGAACGCCCGCTGGTGGTGCGCGGACCGGGCGCCGGCGCCGAAGTGACCGCTGCCGGAGTTTTTGCCGAAGTGATCGGGATTGGCAGCATTAGCTGAGGGAATGCGGATTACGGAGTGCGGATTACGGAGTGCGGAGTGGTTCACCATTTCGTTAGGGCATAGGGGTGGCACTATTGAGGTGTTTGAAAAAGTGTAATCCAATCATAACACGGAATATTGAATCACTCCGTAATCCGCACTCCGTAATCCGCACTCGACAAAACTCAGGCCGTATAAAACGTCACAAGAAAAACCAAAAACCGGTAGCCGATGAGCACCGGCAGCCAGAACAGGGCAAAGGCGAGTGCACGCCAGATCGCCGTATTTCGCTCCTGCGGATAAACCCGCTCGAAGGTAAAAAAGGCTAAAAAACAAACCCAGATCAGCGGCTCGCCAACTTCGGTCATAAAATGGGTATGGACAGCAATGCCAGGCAACAGCCCGGATATGCCCCCGCCGAGGACGATCCCTAAAAACATATTCTGAATCAGCATCAAAGCCTGAAAATGCAAGGCCGTGATCAGGTGCTCGCCGTAGAAATAGTTGGGGTACAACAGCCAGATCACCAGCGCCAGCATGGGTACCAGCAGGAGCAACATGGCCTTGGCCAGCGTGTGATTTTTTTGATTGAAACGCTGTTCGAAATCTTGCCGGACAGTTTCCGGCTGTCCGGCAAAACGCGCATCCAGCATACGCTCCACCACCGGGCCATAGGGGTTGCGCAGTTGTGAATCCAGCGGATTTTCGTAGGTGCGAAAATCATTAAACCCAATGGTTATGAAATAAACCAGGTTGATGATAAAAAACAAGGAGATCGGTTTGGTATACATTTTCTGCCGCCCTTGCAGGTACTCAGCCGTCAGAAATCCCGGGCGAAAAACAAGCAGACGGACCGACCGGAGGAAGCGGGAGTCCAGGTGGGTGATTTTTTCAAAAACCGTTTTAAAAAACCCGGACAGCGCCAGATCACTCCGGCGCAGGCGTTTTTCGCCACATTTGTGGCAAAATTTGCCGCGCAGTTTGGCGCCGCAACTGACACAACGGGGTTTTTCCGGCTCATGCATACTTGCTTCTATTTTTGCAACGTGCTGTGCTGCATAAGTACACAAAAAAAATGAGCCGTTCCTTGCGGGCGGCCCATCGGCTTAAGAAAACAATACGTCTAAATGGTTTTGAGGTTGTTGAGGAATCCGTTTTCACCCGGCGATTAAAATTCACTTGGTTTGCACTGCAAATATGCGGCGCCGGCACCCGCTAACCGCAGCCAATTGAGCCGCATAGCCTTCCCGTTTAGCCCTTGGCCGGCTTTTTGAGTATGCGTAATGCGGCAGGTTCATTTTTAAAGACTGCAACACTTTCAACCATGGCTACGCCTGAAGTTGTAATTTTGGCGCTTCTAGTACAAAACACCCATGCACCAGGCACTTTTCAAAATCCGGCAAAACGGCTTTTTCGGCTTCATGAATGCGATCGGTGAAGTTGTCATCGAGCCACAATACCTGGATGTCGGCGATTTTCACAACGGCTTTGCCCGGGCACGGCTCAACGACCAGTGGGTTCCCATGGACACCCTGGGCCGCTTGTTGCTCAAACGGATGTACCGCCAGGTGGGCCTGTTTGAGGAAGGCCGAGCCAGGGTGCAGGTGGTGCGCCAATGGGGCTTTATCGACGAACGCGGCAACGAACCCATTGCGGCGCAGTTTGATGCGGCAGACAATTTTTCCGAAGGCCTGGCCGCAGTGCAGTTTAACGGGAAAGCCGGTTTTATCAACCCGGAGGGCAAGTTTGTGCTCAAGCCTGCCTACACGTCCGGGGGCGCTTTTCGCGGCGGGCTTGCCCCGGCCGGCATCGACGGGCAATGCGGGTTTATCGGCTCCGACGGGCAGTTTGCCATTGCGCCGGCATGGGATACCTGCCGGCCTTTTGAAGGGCCTGTGGCTGTTGTGCTGCGCGGCAACCACTGGGGGCTGGTCGACCGCGATGGGCGTGAGCGCGTGGCGCCACAGTTTGAATTTGTGAAAGGCCACAGCCACGGCGAGTTTTTCGACGGCATGGCCCTGGCGTTCCGCGACGGCAAATACGGCTTCGTGAATCAACAAGGTGAAATTGCCGTGGAGCCGATGTTTGATCTGGCCGGAGACTACGGGGAGGGCCTGGCCCTGGTGGAGATCAACGGCGCATACGGGTACATCGACAAGGCCGGCAAACTGGTCATTATGCCCAAATTTGAAGATGCCGGGGTATTTTCAGATGGCCTGGCCCAGGTGCGCAGCGACAGCCGCTGGGGCTACATCGATACCGACGGCAAGTTTGCCATTCCACCTGCCTACGATGCGGCCACCCCGTTTCGCGACAGCCTCGCACTTACCAT
The DNA here is from genome assembly GCA_016716135.1 of Lewinellaceae bacterium. Classification (GTDB taxonomy): domain Bacteria; phylum Bacteroidota; class Bacteroidia; order Chitinophagales; family Saprospiraceae; genus M3007. The sequence goes on from JADJWX010000015.1 coordinate 23,810, forward strand.
CCACGAGGGAAAATGGCAGTACATCGACCGTTTTGGCGGGGTGATCTGGCGGGAGCCCTGACTCAGTGCTCCGATTTTTCGAGCGAGCAGGCGTGGTCTTTTATCACATACCAACGACCGTTTATTTTTTTCAGGGTATAGCTCACCGCCATCCGGTTGAAAAAGGGCTTGCCGTTCCGGTTGGGTTCCCGGTACATGATTTCCGTTGTGGCGGCGCCGATTTCCGGTCCGACTTCGGCGTTCAAAATTTTTGTCTCAAACGTCCAGCTGGTGTCTTGAAACCAGTCGCGGTGCATATCCACAAATTCCGCTACCGTGTTGGTAATCTCCCGGTTGGGCAGGATAAGTTGCATGTTGCCGTCTGGTGAGAGTGTGCTTTCCAGGCCCGGGAGATCTTTGTTGGATACGGCGTCGAGGTGTTTTTGCAGGCAGGCGGTAAAAGCAAGGCTGTCGGCTGAACCGGCAGCCGGATTTTCTGTTCCTTCAGCAGCCGGTTGACAGGCGTGTTGGGTGAGTATCAGCGTTACCCAAAAAAAGATGGCAGTTTGAAAAAACGGGCGATGGATTGAATTTTTCATGTTGTTTCGTCTTGATTTTATCAAACGAAGCGCCGGCCCGGGAAGTTCCCGGAATTGCCTCGTTTTAATGCGCCGCCCGCCGCCGGTTTGCCGAAATTCGGCTAAAAACTTGCTTTTCCGGCTATTTTTAGGAAAACTTTGCGGTTCCGCGCTGCTCAAGCCTGCCGTAAACCCGGCAGGCTTTTTTGTCCTGATTATAATCTGACTAATATGGAAAATAAAGAAAAAGAAACGGAACTCGCTAAGGTTGTAAAAGATAGCAACGGCGTAGAATCGCCCAGTAAAATGAAAAAATGGAACAAACTCCGGGGCGAAAACGCCTGGACGATGTTCAAGGTCATGGCCGAATTTGTGGATGGTTTCGAAGTCCTGAACCAGGTGGGCCCCTGCGTGTCGATTTTCGGTTCGGCGCGTACCAAGCCCGGCACGCTGTACTACGATCTGGCCACCAAAGTAGCCGCCCGCCTGTCCGACGAGGGCTATGGCATCATTACCGGCGGCGGCCCGGGCGTGATGGAGGCCGGCAACAAAGGCGCCTGGATGCAAAGCGGCACTTCGGTCGGGCTCAACATCGACTTGCCGTTTGAGCAGAGCCACAACCCCTTCATCGCCCCGGCGCTCAACCTCAAACACCGCTACTTTTTTGTGCGCAAGGTGATGTTCGTCAAATATGCCCAGGCGTTTGTGGTCATGCCCGGCGGCTTCGGCACGCTCGATGAGTTGTTTGAGGTGCTCACCCTGGTGCAAACCAAAAAGATCACCCCGCTGCCGATCGTGCTGATGGGCACCGAATTCTGGACCGGACTGAAAGACTGGGTCGTGGAAGTCATGCTCGGGCGGCACCACAATATCAATTCGGAAGACCTCGAGTTGTTTCACATCACCGACGATGTGGAAGAGGTTGTGCGGATCATCAATGAATTTTACGCCCGCGATATCGAGCAACTGTCGCCAAATTTTGATTTGTAAAATTCGCCTTCCTCTTAAAATTTTATTTTGACAAAAAGTGCCCTGGCTGGATAAAAAAAACCGGCCAGGGTTTGAAACATCCGCAAAGTCAAAATATTCTCCTGCAAAACACACCCAATTCGGTCGGCAAAAAACATCCGGGTCAGGCTGCAGATGCCGTGCGCTGGCGTATCTTTGCACTTCATAAAAGAATTCAGGTACGCCCGAAAGGCACCCGTGGATACCACCAAAACCAAATTCCCACGGGATTTCTCTTTCGGTTTCATCCTGAATGGCTGCCCTGCCACACCACGCTCAACCATTGCCTAACCAATTTTAAAACAAATCACATGCAGGAAGTTGGATTTCGGAACCCTGCCGCCTCACTCGAGACCATCGGGCTGAAGGGGTTCAAAACCGCATTTTGGAATCTTAGCCCCGAAGAATTAATCGAACATTCCATTGTCAAAGGCATGGGCCAACTCGCCGACAGCGGCGCCCTGGCCATTTCCACCGGGACCTTCACCGGCCGCTCACCCGAAGACCGGTTCATCGTTGAGGATGATCAAACCCGGAACGACGTCGATTGGGGGAAGGTGAACAAACCCTTTGACGCTGCAAAATTTGACCAGCTGTGGGACAAGGTTTGCAACTACCTGGGCGATAAAGAAATTTACGTGCGCGATGTAAAAGCCAACGCCAGCGCCGACCCGCTATACCACATGCGCATCCGCGTGATTACGGAATACCCCTGGAGCAACCAGTTTGCTTACAACATGTTCCGCCGCCCGAGCCGCGAAGAACTGGCTACCTACGAGCCGGGCTGGACGGTGCTCTGCGCCCCGGGCTTCGAAGCCGACCCGGCTGTGGATGGCACCCGCCAGGCCAATTTTGCCATCATGAATGTCGGCAAAAAACGCCTGCTCATCGGCGGCACCGGCTACACGGGCGAAATCAAAAAAGGGATCTTTTCCACCATCAATTTTGTGCTGCCCACCCGCGGCAACGCATTGCCCATGCACTGCTCGGCCAACCTGGGTGAGGCAGGCGACATTGCACTGTTTTTTGGCTTGTCCGGTACCGGAAAAACCACCCTGAGTGCCGACCCAAACCGCCCGCTCATCGGCGACGACGAGCACGCCTGGAGCGACGCCGAAGTGTTCAACTTTGAAGGCGGCTGCTATGCCAAGGTGATCGACCTGACCGAAGAAAAAGAACCCGACATCTACCGGGCCATCCGCCACGGGGCTATTCTTGAAAATATTGCCTTTCACGAAGGCACCCGCACGGTCGATTATGCTGACCGCAGCATCACGGAGAACACCCGCGTTTCCTATCCCATCCACTTCATTGCCAATGCCGTTCCGGAAAGCAACGCGCCGGGGAATCCAAAAAATATTTTCTTCCTCACCTGCGATGCCTTCGGCGTTTTGCCGCCGATCAGCAAACTGACGCCCGAACAGGCCATGTTTCACTTTGTGAGCGGCTACACCGCAAAAGTAGCCGGCACAGAAGTTGGGATCACCGATCCAAAAACTACGTTTTCCGCTTGCTTTGGCGCGCCGTTTTTACCGCTTCACCCCACGCGGTATGCCGACTTGCTGGGCAAAAAACTGCGGGAAAGCAAGGCCAACGTCTGGCTGGTCAATACCGGCTGGAGCGGCGGCTCGTACGGTGTGGGTAGCCGGATCAAACTGAAATACACCCGGGCAATGATCACCGCAGCCTTGCAGGGCGCCCTGGATTCGGTGGAATACACGGAGCACCGCGTTTTTGGCCTGGCCATGCCCACCTCCTGCCCGAATGTACCGTCCGAAATCCTCAATCCGCGCAATACCTGGGAAAGCCCGAATGCCTACGACGCCAAGGCGAACCAACTGGCCAATGCCTTCATCGCAAATTTTTCAAAATTTGCCGATCAGGCCAGCCCGGAAATTCTCGCCGCCGCACCGAAACCGTTGGCTACATTCTGATCGGGCACGGCTGTACTTCCCCGCAGCGATGTATGCAACGGGCCGTCCTGATCGTTCAGGACGGCCCGTTTCTTTTACCCTGCGGCAAAAGCATTTTTTACATTTGCAAATCACTATTCAATTTGTGCAAATGAAACTCAACTACTTCCTGTTCGTCCTGCTATGCACCGCCGTCATTTTCAGCCGGTGCAAACCCACGAAATATACCCCGGAAACGCTCCCCGACGAATACCTGCGCTTTGGAAACGGCGGGGGATTCACCGGGATTGAAACTACCTACACGCTGTTGGAAAACGGCCAGGTATTTAAATCCGTTTCCCGCCAATCCGAAACACAGGAATTGGCAACCTGCAAACGAAAAAAAGTAAAGCAGCTGTTCGATCGCGCCGAGTCGCTCAACCTGACCAATGTGAAATTTATGTATCCCGGAAACATCTACCAGTTTATGGAAATCCGGGACGACGGTGTCAGCAACCGGATCGCCTGGGGCGAGAAAGACAACCCGGTAGACGATAATATTAAACTGCTGCACGAGGAATTGATGCAGCTGATTGTTGAAAAACACTAACCTGTCAGGTCAGTTTTTGAAAAATAAGCGGCGCACAGCACCATGCTTATTTTTCAAAAATTGACCTGACAGGTTTTCAAAAAAAACACAAAAACATGAAACACACAGTTAAACTTCTCCCACTGATTTTTATCGGGGCTTTTGCTTTTTTTTCCTGTAAAAACACCGAAACCACCCCGCCACCCACAGCCGACGACCGGGTGGTGCTCGACACCTTTGCCGACCTGCAAATCCTGCGGTATGAGCTCCCCGGTTGGGACGAACTCAGCCTGCGGCAAAAAACATTTATTTACCACCTGAGCGAAGCGGCGCTGGCCGGCCGCGACATCATTTACGACCAGCATTGCAAGCACAACCTCGCCGTGCGCAAAACCATCGAGGCGATCCACGAAACCTACAGCGGCGACCGGAATTCGGCTGACTGGAAAGCCTTCGAGGTGTACGCCAAGCGGGTTTGGTTTAGCAACGGCATCCACCACCACTACAATGAAACGAAGTTTTTGCCCGACTTTTCCCGGGAATATTTTGCCGAACTGGTCAACAACAGCAAGGCCAGTGCCTTGCCCCTCGCAGCAACCGAAGATGCCGCCGCCCTGGTAACCAAGCTGACGCCGGTCATTTTTGATCCTGCCGTATTTTCCAAACGGACCAACAAAGACGAAGGCGTGGACGTAGTGCAGGCTTCGGCAGTTAATTTTTACGAAAACATCACCGCCGACGAGGTCGACCAGTTTTACAAAATGCAGCAGAAAGCCGCCGGCGAAAACCCGCCGATGGTTGGTTTGAATTCCAAACTAATGGGCGATGGCGAAGGCGGCGAACCCTACGAAATTGTTTGGCGTGCCGGTGAGGGCAATATGTACGGCGCCGCTATTGATAAAATTATCGGGCACCTGGAAAAAGCGATGCCTTTTGCCGAAAACGACCAGCAGAAAAAAGCCATCGGCCTGCTCATCGAGTATTACAAAACCGGCGACCTGAAAAAGTTTGACGAATACAATATCGCCTGGGTGCAGGATACAACCAGCACCATCGATTTCATCAACGGCTTTATCGAAGTATACCACGACCCGAAGGGCTACAAGGGCGACTGGGAAGCCGTCGTGCAATACAACGACCCGGATGCGACGAAAAAAATGGCCATTGTGAGCAAACACGCCCAGTATTTTGAAGACAACAGCACGATTGCCGAAGCGCACAAGAAAAAAAGCGTGCAGGGGGTATCGTACCGCGTCATCAATGTCGCTATGGAAGGCGGCGATGCTGCCCCCTCGACGCCTATCGGCATCAACCTGCCCAACTCCGACTGGATTCGCGCGCAATACGGCTCCAAATCTATCAGCCTGAACAACATCGAAAATGCCTACAGCAAAGCCGGGGGCGCTGCAGCTACCGCTGAATTTGCCAACGATCCCGAAGAAGTGGAACGCGCCAAACAATACGGAGAAGCCTGCGGTAAAATGCACACCGCCCTCCACGAAGTGATCGGCCATGCCAGCGGACAGCTCAATCCCGGCGTGGCTACGCCCAACATCACGCTCCAAACCTACGCCAGCACGCTCGAAGAAGGCCGCGCCGACCTGGTAGCCCTCTATTTCATGCCCGACCCCAAACTGGTCGAATGGGGCCTCATGCCCTCCGCCGACGCCTACAAAGCCGAGTACGACAACTACCTGCGCAACGGCCTCTTGCAGCAATTGCGCCGCATCAACCCCGGGGACAATCTGGAAGAAGACCACATGCGCAACCGCCACCTCGTGGCCTCCTGGGTATTTGAAAAAGGCAAAGCCGACAATGTGGTGGTCAAGGAAGTCCGCGATGGAAAAACCTACATCGATATCAAGGACTACGATAAACTGCGCATTCTTTTTGGTGAATTACTGGCCGAAATTCAGCGCATCAAATCGGAAGGCGACTTTAAAGCCGCCAAAGAACTCGTGGAAGGCTACGCGGTCAAAGTTGATCCGGAACTGGTCCGGGAAGTGAAAAGCCGCTACGCCAAACTACCCACCAAACCCTACTCGGGATTTGTGCAGCCGCGGCTGATCCCCGTCACCGATGCCGGGGGGCAGATCACCGACGTGAAGGTGGAAGTGGAGACCGACTTTGTCAAACAAATGCTGCGCTACGGGAAGGCGTATGCTTTTTTGCCGGTGTATAATTGAGGCGCTGTTCAGGGTGAACCAAAAGTGCTTTTTTGAAAGCCTTCCGTAGATTGTTTTTTTTAAACAAACATGAGTCATGCGAATCAGGGGTTAACCTGGCAATATTACCTTCGAATAAAGCCCGTTACCGGCGTGCAATGATTAGAAGCCATCTCGCTCTTTTCGCTTGTACAGGTTCCTCGCTGCGCTCGGAATGACAAAACCTCGTTTTAAAAATTGGGGGGCGAAAGATTTGGAATAACGGAACATTACGGCGCCCCCAATTTTGGCCTCAGGAGCACCCGCAGCAGTTGGGCCAAAGGGGAGGGGCGCCGCAATATTGCCTTACCAGGATTTACCGCCCCTCCATGTTTTACGCAATGAGCCTTGTCATTCCGAGCGCAGCGAGGAACCTGCCCGCTCGAAAAGGGGAATCCTAAATATAACTTGCCTTTGCACGCCGGTAGAGGGCTTTGGAGGAGGATATTAACCCCTGATTCGCATGACTCATGTTTGCACCTTCGCGGTAAAAAATATGTCGCGTCGGGCCTGGGATTTACTTATGAGACAGTCTCAGGTTTTCGACTTAAACGCCGTAATCGCCGTTTTCGCAAAATCTGACAGCGCCATTCGTCCGCTCAGCGTAGCGCGTTCGTACAGGAGCGTATCCCAGTGTTCGGTGCCCTGCCAAAAAATTTTCTTGAGTTCGGCTAATGCCTCCGGGTTGTACGCGCTCAGATTTTGCGTAAAATGATCGAGGTAGGCGTCCAGTTGTTCCACCGTTTCAAATACCTCCTGGAACAGCCCTTTTTCCTTGGCCCAGGCGGCAGTTTGCCACTCACCGGGGTTGAGTGCCATCTGGCTGAATGCCGAAACACCCACCTTGCGCTCCACAGCGGGGCCAATCACAAAGGGCCCAAAACCGACGGCCAGTTCACTCAGCCGCACAGAGCCGTATTGGGAAGCCATGCAAAAATCGGTACCTGCAGCCAGGCCCACCCCGCCGCCAACGGCTTTCCCGTGCACCCGCCCGACGATGATTTTCGGGCAGCGCCGCATGGCATTGATCACGTTGCCAAAACCGGAAAAAAAACGAAGGCTGGTTTCGTAATCCTCGATGGCAACCAACTCATCAAAACTGGCGCCGGCGCAAAAGGTGCGGTGCTCGGCACTGCGCAAGACGATGACCCGGACATCCGGATGGTTGCCGGCAGCCGCAAAGGCATCCACCAGCGCTTGGAGCAGGCGGCTGGGCAGGCTGTTGTGGTTGGGGTGAAAAAACGTGATATCGGCTACGCCGTTGGTTTTTATTTCTGTGTGGACGTAGCCTTGCTGGGTGATATTTTCCATAACCAATTGCGTTTCGACTTATTTTAAAAGGTGGGCAAAGGTAGGGTTTTACAAATGTCCGTACCGGGACAAATCGGTTTTAAACAACTCCGGAGCAGCCATCCGGGATAGGGGAAACCAGGTTAACTGCCATCAAACAGAAAAAACAAAAGATCATGAATCGACTCTTTTTACGGTACGGATACTGGTGGGTACTGCTCCTGATTCCATTGGCATGTGTCAAAACGGAACTTGTTCCTGAAACGCTTCCACCTCAATTACATGTTTCACCGGCAATGCTTTCGCTTCAGGTAGGCGAAATCGTGCAGCTGAATGCCGTTTACACGAATAACCAGGGCGAAAACCAGTCGGCTATAATCACCTGGAAAAGCCGTGCACCAGGAATCGTTTCTGTAAGTTCGGGCGGCCTTCTCAGTGGCCTGGCCGGTGGTCAGGCATGGGTAATCGCGACTGCACCCGGCAACCTTCAGGACTCTGTCCTGGTAACTGTTGTGGCAAACCCAAACGCAGTAGCCCGCGTAGAAGTGCTCAACGCCCCTTCGACGCTGGACATCAACGCCAGCGCCACCCTGCAGGCCAAAGCGTATAATGCGGCGAATGCGGAATTGAGTGGCCTGGTGTTTTCCTGGCACAGTTCCGATACCGATATTTTACAAGTTGATGCTACCGGAAACCTTACCGGGCTTGCTGCCGGCACAGCCGCTGTACGCGCCGAAACAGCCGGTATCTCCAGTTTGCCGGTCTCCATCCAGGTATTACCCACAGGCGGGCAATCGCGCAGCGGGCAGTTTTCCGGCAACTCCGGTTATACCGTTAAAGGCACTGCCACGCTGGAGCAAAACGGCAACACACTCCGCCTGGTACTCCAATCTGATTTCATGGCCTCTAACGGCCCCATGCTGGGGGTATACCTGGCCGGCACGGAAAGCGGCGGACTGAGCGCACAGAACAGCGTATCGCTTGGCAACCTCCAGGCCAATTCGGGTATGCAAGAATATACGGTGCCAGCCGGTGTTACACTTCAAACGTACAATTACGTTGTCATTTATTGTATTCCGTTTAATGTCCGTTTTGGTACGGCACAACTCAATAACTAACTATGCGGACGATCTTTCTTTTTTTGTCGATACTGATGCTCACGCAAAATATCAGCCGGGCCAACGGCTGGCCTCAGCCCAGGGGACACGGTTTTTTCAAACTGGATTTCTACAGTATCCGCGCCCGGCAATTCTACGGTATGGACGGGAACATCTACGATATTAACGGCGCCGGCACCTTGCTCGGCAATTATACGGCTTCCTTTTACGGCGAATACGGGCTGAGCAATCGCATTACTGCCATCGCGTATGTGCCTTTTTGGGTGCGCAATACCGTAAACGAGGGCAAAGGCGCCCTAACCGGTGAAATCCTCCAGCCCGGGCTTGAGAACACCGCTGTTGGCGATATTGATCTGGGTTTCCGGGTAGGTTTGCTGCGTAAAGGCGCATGGGTATTGAGTGCATCGGCCATGTTCGGCATTCCGAGCGGCGATTTTAGCAACCCCGACCTGTTGTACACCGGCGATGGCGAGTTCAACCAACTGGTCAGATTCGAATGGGGCTACGGACAGGCCCGCTGGTATGCTACCGGAAATGTGGGCTTTAACAACCGCACCAAGGGTTTTTCGGAAGAATTCCGGTACCACCTGGAAGCAGGTTATTGGTTTTGCCGGGTAAATTTCTGGCTACAGTAAAGTTGGCCGGTATTGAGTCGTTCAACAACGGCAACCCGGAAGGTTCCGGCAACGGTCTGTTTTCAAATAATGTGGAATTTGTCTCCCCGCAATTTGCGCTGACGTACGAGCACCGGCAAAAATGGGGGGTAACGGCGCAGGTAGCCGGCGCTGTAAGCGGGCGGAATGTACTGGCGGCGCCGGCAGTTTCGGTAGGGGTGTATTTGAAGGTTGGAGGGTAGATTTTTTTGGAATTTCCCGGCAAGCACAGTTTCAGATAGGCAGCGGCTAAAAGGATTTACGATTGGAATAAATATGTTAACCCTGTTTAATGTGCTAACGCTCAATACCGCACCCCCAATTTCCCATAAATAAAACTCATCAGCCAGGCCGGCCCGATAAGCAAAAACTGGAGGTCTTTAAAGAACGAGGGTTTTTTCCCTTCCACTTTATGGCCCCAAAACTGGCCGATCCAGGCTAAAACGAAAATCGCCACGCACACCTGCCAAAGCACCAGCCCGGTCGCTTCGATCTGCTGCGCCAGGAACAGGCAGAAGGCCGAAAACAGCAACATACCGACCGACAAGGCGGGCGACAGGCGCAGGTAGTACAGCACTGCCAGCGCCAACAATACCATGGCCACATTGAGTTCGAGGCCGGGCATTACTTCGACGCCCAGTTTGATGCCGTAAAAAAGACCGACAATGGAAAAAAAAATGGCCGGCACGCAAATCCAGTGCACCAGTTTGTTGGTAGGGTTTTGGTGGCTTTCGCCGTATTCGGACAACCAGTCGTTAATTGTTCGCATGGGAAAAAATTTACGCGACGTGCGGATTGAAAAATGGTTTTGCTAAGCAAAAATAGCGAACCAGCCGCTAAGTTTGCAGGGATTCGTTCACTCAGCCCATTCTGCATGCGCATTTCCATTGTTCAATCCAACCTGCTCTGGGAAGACCCCACTGCCAACCGGACCGAATTTGCCCGAAAACTCGCTTCGCTGGCGGGCCAAACTGATCTGGTCGTATTGCCCGAGATGTTTACCTCCGGCTTTTCCATGAATGCTGCGGTACTGGCCGAACCGATGGACGGACCTACGATGCACTGGCTGGCCGAGCAGGCCGCCCGGCTCAATGCCGCCATTACCGGCAGCTTCATCTGCCTCGAAAACGACCGGTTTTACAACCGCCTGGTTTTTATGCGCCCCGATGGCCGCTGGGACCACTACGACAAACGACACCTGTTTACGCTGGCCCGGGAACACGAAACGTTTACTCCCGGAAAATCCCGCACCATACTAACCTGGCAAGGCTGGCGCATTTGCCCGCTGGTTTGTTACGATTTGCGCTTCCCGGCCTGGAGCCGTCAACCCAAAAACGACGCCTACGATATGTTGCTGTATGTGGCCAATTGGCCCGCCAGGCGCGGCCACCACTGGCGCAGCCTGCTTCCTGCCCGGGCCATCGAAAACCAATGTTTTGTAGCGGCAGTAAACATCGTGGGCACCGATGGCGCCGGACTCGACTACGTTGGGGATAGTTGTATCTGGGATTATTCCGGTCAGGTAATTTGCCGGTTGAGCGTAGAGCCCGGCATCTACACCGCCGAGCTGAATCTGGCGCCTATGCAGGAATACCGGCGGCAGCTGGCCTTCCTGGACGATGCCGATAGGTTGTCGATATTGTAGCCTCCGGAAGATTTCAACCCTGAAAATCAACAGGTTCAGACTTTTTTTTACCTTTGTCCGGTTCCATTGAATATTTAATATCGCTTTTAATCCGAACAATCTTTCACACCCGGAGTAAGTGCCGTTCCAGTTTTTCTGCCTTACTCTGTGAAAACACCGTTTCTTTTTATGAGCGAGCCATCTTCCAGATGCTTACCCCTTTTACGCCATCCTCTAGTTTTTTCCCTTTTCCTTGTAGTTTTAGTCAGTGCTTCCGCATTCCGACCCAGCCGCACGCTGAGTATGGAAATGTTGCAGTTTCGCACCGGAATTGTTGAGTTTGCCCAGCAGTTCGTTGGATTGCGCTATCGATATGCCGGGAAAAGTCCGGAAACCGGCTTTGACTGCTCGGGTTTTACCAGTTTTATTTTAAAAAAGTTTGACACTGAGGTATCCTGTAGTTCATCGCTGCAATCAACCCAGGGCGTCAAAATACCGTTAACGGAAGTTGAACCCGGTGATTTGTTGTTTTTTGGCCGAAAGGGCCGCATTCAACACGTGGCAATGGTCGTAGAGCACAATGCGAATGGCATTGTATGTATACACAGCACGTGCAGCCGCGGAATCATTGTGGAAAATGTGAGTACATCGTCGTATTGGCGTTCGCGAATCCTGTTTGCCCGCGATGTATTGGGCAGGAAATTGTTTGACGAGGCCACGGCGCAAACGATATTTTAGAAAATTCAACCAATGTAGCACACCAGAACGCTGCTTACAAAACGAAGAATGAAACGGTTGCCGGCACAAAAAGTCGACAGCCGTTTTTTAATTTTCTTAAGCAAGAATTAACAGACAGGCTGCGTTCTACTGCGAATCATTTAATACATCATGCATTCTATCCGCTCGGTTACTTTTACACAAACTATTGCTGCACTGGTATTTACCGCGTTGTTATCCGGCTGTTCCACCGCCCGGAAGCCCACGACAGTACCTCCCAGTGCCAACGAACTCCAACTCCGGCAAGAGATTGTCCGGTATGCCCAAAACCTTCGGGGTAGCCGCTACAAATATGCCGGAACAAACCCTCGCTCCGGGTTCGACTGCTCGGGCTTTACCAGTTATGTGCTCAAGCAATTTTCAGTGCCTGTTTCCCCAGCCTCGGCAGCTCAGGCAAAAGAAGGCAGAGAGATACCCTTAAAGGCGATCCAACCCGGCGATCTTATTATTTTCGGGAAAAACCGCAACAACATTCAGCATGTAGCCATGGTCGTCGAAACCAACCGGAAAGGCATCTTTGTGGTGCACAGCACCACAAGCCGCGGCGTTATTCAGGAAAATATTTCCACGTCGTCTTACTGGAAACCACTGATTTTGCAGGCGCGCGATGTGATCAGTAAATAACTTTTCGAGTGCGGAATGCGGAGTGCGGAATGCGGAATAGTTCACCTTATCGTTGAGGGGAACTTCATAGTCATAAACGAAGACAGAAAAAAGTGCTACGCTGGCTTATGCTGGAAGGGTGAATCATTCCGCACTCCGTATTCCGCATTCCGTACTCGAATCAGTCTTCGTCTTCCGGCGAGATCGGTTCAACTTCCGGAACTGAAGCACTTTCGCCCGGTGTCGGGTCTGCAAAGGGGCGTTTGCCGATGAGGTTTTCCAGATCGTTGCGCAGCAGCACTTCTTTTTCAAGCAGCGTTTTAGCAAGCGTATCGAGTTCCTTGCGTTTTTCCCGCAACAGGTTTTTAGCCCGGTCATATTGCTCGTCGATCATGATTTTTACTTCCTGGTCGATCAGGTAGGCCGTTTGCTCAGAGAAAGGCCGCTGGTAGGATTCCCCCATCAACGTGACAAAGGAAATATTCCCCACTTTTTCGTTCATGCCATAGTTGACGATCATATCGTAACACAGGCGGGTGATATGGTCCAGGTCGCTTTGCGCGCCGGTACTGATTTTGTCAAATACCACCGCTTCGGCGGCCCGCCCGCCCAGGGTCATGCAGATATCATCAAGCAACTTTTCCTTACGGGTGATGTACTGTTCCTTCGGCAAATACTGGGCGTAGCCCAGTGCTGCCAAACCGCGCGGTACGATAGTCACTTTGACCAAGGGGTGCGCATGTTCGAGAAACCAGCCGCAAATCGCATGGCCGGCCTCGTGGTAGGCGATAATCTGCTTTTCTTCCGGGCTGATGATCTTGTTTTTCTTTTCCAGGCCGCCGATCACTTTATCGAGGGCGTAGTTGAAATCTTCCAGGTCCACCGCTTTTTTGTCGCGGCGGGCGGCAATCAGGGCCGCTTCGTTGCACACGTTGGCAATATCGGCGCCGACAAAACCCGGGGTCATTTCAGCCAGTGCTTTCGGAGTCACTTCCGGCGACACTTTGATGTTTTTCAGGTGTACCTGGAAAATCTGTTCACGCCCTTGCAGGTCGGGGCGGCCGATACCGATCTGGCGATCGAAACGGCCCGGGCGCATGAGTGCGTGGTCGAGTATGTCCGGGCGGTTGGTCGCCGCCAGGAGGATCACCCCTTTATCGGTGGAGAAACCGTCCATCTCTACCAACAACTGGTTGAGGGTATTTTCGCGTTCGTCGTTTCCGCCCTGAATAGCACCGCGCCCGCGGGCCCGGCCAATGGCATCAATCTCGTCGATGAAGATGATGCAGGGTGCTTTTTCCCGTGCCTGACGGAACAAATCGCGCACCCGGGAAGCGCCCACGCCGACAAACATTTCCACAAAATCGGATCCGGAGATCGAGAAAAACGGCACACCGGCTTCACCTGCCACTGCTTTGGCCAGCAGGGTTTTGCCTGTACCCGGAGGGCCGACAAGCAGCACGCCTTTGGGAATTTTACCGCCCAGGGAGGTATATTTTTTCGGATTTTTCAGGAAGTCGACAATTTCAATGACTTCCTCTTTGGCTTCGTCCAGGCCTGCAACGTCGGCAAAGGTGATATTCACCCGAGCGTTATTGTCGAACAGGGTCGCTTTTGATTTTCCGATGTTGAAAATTTGCGCACCCGGGCCTGCGCCGCCGCCGCCCATCCGCCGCAGGATAAATATCCACAGCGCCAACAACAGCAGCAAGGGAATCAGGTAGGTAACAACCGTACCCGTCCAGTTCGTTTCTTCAATAAAATCATCGGGTTCAATCGGGGCTTTCCCGGCTTTTACCAGGCGTTCGTTCAGGGCGGCCAGATTATGCCGGAGCTGATCCATATCCCCGATCTTAAATTCGATGTGCAACTGGTCGGGGTTGAAGCCCCAGCCTTGTTTATCGGGTACGCGGTCGCCGTTTTTATCCTCAATTTTGAAGAGTTCAAAATACTTGTACAGGCTGTCTTTTTTGATGTAGGCACGGCCGGTTTCCAGGTTAACGATCGTTAGTTTTTCCACGTCACCGGCCATGGCCATATCCTCAAAATCCGGCCACTTTTTAACGGGTGGCTCTACAAACATTTTGGACAACTGCAAGCCCAGCAAAGCCAGACCGATGAGGATATATATCCACGTAAAATTGAAGCGGGGCATGTTATCGCCGCCGCCATTGGTATTATTTTCGTCGCGTTGTTGGTTCAGACCGTCCTGGTCATCATCGCGTTTACGCTTTTCTTTACTCATGTTGTAAAAAATTGAGAGGGGGTGTATACCGGGGAGAAAGCCGCACAAGCCTGCACTGCACATTTAGACTTCTTCAAACTCGGTGACGGCAGCATCACTCCACAAGTGTTCAATATCATAGAATTCCCGGGTTTCCGGGTAAAATACGTGTACAATGGTGTCAAAGTAATCCAGCAAAACCCAACGGGCATTAGACGACCCTTCCATATGGGACGGCATGGTAAACAATTCCTCCTGTACTTTTTTGTAAATGCTATCGGAAATTGCCCTGACGTGGGTGTTTGAATCACCTTCACAAATGATGAAAAAATCTGCAGGGGCATCATCAAGATTACGCAAATCAAGCTGGACGATCTTCTTGCCTTTCAAATCCCGTATGCCTTCAACAATCCAATGATTAAGTTGTTCGGAGCGTAAGTCGCGGGATTTTGCCCGCTGTACTGATGTCAGATTCAAATGTTTAGTGTTTTTAATTAAAAATTGAGCCTTGCATGTCCGGGTAATAGAACGCAATTTCGCGTGTATTCATTCCGGCTCCGCCATAAAAGTACGGAACTTTGCGGGTGTCGACAATGCTTTGATCTTTCACCCGGACAATCCGCTATCGTCTTTATTGCAAAATGGCTTATGGCAAACACACTTTTCATTGGAAAGGTTTACCTCCAATTCGACGAATTGCCATCCACCAACGACTATGCCCTTGAATTGCTCGCAAAAAGTAAGCCACCTGAAGGAACAGCGATCCGGGCTGCCAGCCAGTCAGCCGGACGCGGACAATTTGGCAGCCGATGGGATAGCCAACCGGGTAAAAACCTCCTGATCAGCATAGTTTTGTATCCGGGCTGGTTGCCGGCCACCGATCAGTTCAGATTGAGCGAAGTTGCTGCGCTGGCAGTATGGGAAACCATTACAGCAGCGCTGGATATTGGAACGGCCGTCAAACAGTTTCCCAAAGTCCGTATAAAATGGCCGAACGACCTTTGCATCGGCACCCGCAAGGTTGGCGGCATCCTGATCCAAAATACAATTAAGGGCATGTGGCTCGAATCGTCGGTCATAGGCATTGGTTTAAATATTAACCAGTTGGAGTTCCCCGAATCGCTGCCCAATGCCACTTCCCTGGCACTGGCTTCCGGGCTAAACCTTGATCCGGACCATGTAGCCGAACAGCTCTTCACTTGCCTGGAACGCCGTTATTTACAACTGAAACAAGGGCACAGCGAGATCATAAACGCCCATTACCACGCCCAATTACTGGGTTTGGGCGCCGTACGCACCTTTGCACGCGCCGACGGAACCCGTTTTCAGGGGATCATCCGGGGTGTGGCTTCCGACGGGCATTTGTTGCTTGAGGGCCCAAACGGGATGGAACAATTCACGGTAAAATCAGTGTGTATGCTGTAGGCGTATTTCCACTTCCACAAGCAATGTTTGGACAATCCCGGGCGTTTGGAATACACCAATTTGACACTGGCTGACTAAACTTCTGCTATTCCGGCATGTTTACTTAAAAAGTTTGGACGATCCGCGCTTTGGGCACCAAAATCGCTTGCCGATATAACAGAAAAGCCTATTTTTGAAACAAATTCCCGGACAATGGTACGTATTCTACTCACCTGCCTTTTTGCAGCCCTGGTGGTTGCCACCACCTGGTCGCAGGGCTTAACCCTTCCCAAAGAGCAAGTTGGTGTGGTTTATAACCGCGAAACAACATTCAATTTGAAACTGACCACCAACCGTGGATTTGCCCCCGGCATGGAATTTGGCCGCCTGCGTACCTACTATAAAACGACGTATTTCCACATTAGTCTGGGCGAATTGAAGCACCCGAAGGAACAACGCCAAAGTGCCGACCCGATTCTCAGCCGGTCGTTCCGTCCGTTTATTTTTGGAAAGCAAAACAACTTTTTTGTAGTCCGTGGCGGCTGGGGCGTCAAACGTTATTTTTCGGAAAAAGCAAAATACAAAGGCGTTGCAGTGGGCATGAGTTATTCCTTCGGGCCCTCGCTCGGCCTGCTCAAACCGTATTACCTGGCTATTTGTTATCCGGATCCGGACCGGCCGGGCGACTGCCGGATTTTTCACGAAAAATACTCCGAAGAAAACGCCAGCCTGTTCCTCGATGAAAATGGCCGGATCAAAGGCGCCTCTCCCTTCACCCGGGGTTTCGGCGAATTGGGGGTACGGCCGGGCGCCAACGCTTCCATCGCGTTACATCTCGACTGGGGCGCCTTCGATGAGTTTGTCAAAGCGTTCGAAATCGGTGCGATGCTGGATGTGTACCCAAGCAAGATACCGATCCTGGTGAGCGAGGAGAACAAACAGATTTTCCTCAACTTCTTCATAAATTTGCAGCTTGGAAAACGGCGCTAAGACCTGAACGATCAGCCTGCAAACCGGCAACTATGCTCGAACTTCCTATTGTTGAAAATAAATCCGAATCGCGCCCAAAACGCCCGGAGTGGCTAAAGGTGCGCCTGCCTATGGGTGAAAATTATCGCAATGTGCGCAGCATTGTCGATGAATTTAACCTGCATACGATTTGCCAGAGCGGTAGCTGCCCCAATATGGGCGAATGCTGGGGGGCAGGCACCGCAACGTTCATGATCCTGGGGAATGTGTGCACCCGTTCGTGTAGTTTTTGCGCCGTAAAAACGGGCCGGCCCAACGAATATGATGAGGATGAACCCCGGCGGGTAGCCGAAGCGATTTGGCTCATGCAGGTCAAGCACGCGGTCATCACCTCTGTCAACCGTGACGAACTCAAAGACCGGGGGGCCGAAATTTGGTATCAAACTGTGCGCGCCGTTAAAGAACGCAGCCCGGAAACGACTATTGAAACCCTGATCCCCGATGTAAAAGCGAATTGGGATGCCCTTGACCGGATGATCAGCGCCGGACAGGAAGTGGTCAGCCACAATATGGAAACGGTACTTAGCCTGTACCGGAAAGTACGGCCGCAAGCCAAATACGAGCGCAGTCTGGAACAGATCCAACGCACAAAAGATGCCGGGAAACGTACAAAAAGCGGCATCATGGTAGGTTTGGGCGAAACCAAAGCAGAAGTGTTCCAACTAATGGACGATCTGGTCGACCACGGCTGTGATATCCTGACCATTGGCCAATATCTCCAACCCACCAAAATGCACATCGCCGTAGCTGAATTTGTGCACCCCGATGTGTTTGCCGAGTACAAAGAAGTAGGTCTGAAAAAAGGACTCCGGTACGTGGAAAGCGGTCCGCTCGTCCGGTCCAGCTATCATGCCGAGCGGCATATTTTTTAGGGCTTAGGGCAAAGGGCGTAGGGTACAACTACCCTACGCCCTTTGCCCTAAGCCCTAAGCCCTCTGCGCTTCGCATTTTACCGTACGCCAATAATTTCCACTTCAGCGCCGGTTAA
Source organism: Lewinellaceae bacterium (assembly GCA_016716135.1). GTDB lineage: Bacteria > Bacteroidota > Bacteroidia > Chitinophagales > Saprospiraceae > M3007. The sequence continues at coordinate 41,770 of JADJWX010000015.1, forward strand.
CGCCGGATTGAACCAGCAATCGATATTGTTCGCCTTGTACGCAGCAACAGCCGCCCGGGCATCATCGGCGGTAGTGTAGCCTTTTACAATGTAGCTGGCGCCTTGAGCCCCTCCCGGACATTTACTGCCCGGATGCCAAAGCAGGTACAGCCCGTCAATAGCCGGTGCTTTATCGACCGGGGTATCTCGGCAATACACAGCAAACTGAACATAGTACAATTCACTGACCGGCGTAAACAATTCATTTCCAACCTGCCCACGACCTTTCCGCACATTGCGTTGGATATTTTCACCATTCACAGTTACGGTAGTAGCCGGGTCCGGCGCTGAATAAGTCATCGGCGTAACGCCTCCGTCGGTGCTGTATTCAGCCGGACGCAGCCCCTTAGCCGTTGCGGTGCTCTGCCGGCCCTGTACTTTGGCAAGCGCTGCTGCACGCCGGACTTCGGCATCGGAAGTTGTGGGAGCCTCGGTATTATATGTCACCGGCGTGACCGGTTTGGGTGATTCAGTACTGTAGGTAGCGGGAGTGACCGGATTGGGTTGGTATGCCCGTTGGATTTTAACCTGGGCAGTAGCGGCCTGCGCCATCCATACCAGGAGAAATAATGCTATTGTTTTTTTCATTGTTCAAAACGTGTTTGCAAAGGATAAGTGTTGTTTTGGTGTTTTACCATTGGCATGATGCAAAGGTAACGCTATAATTGACAGAATGTTATAACAATGCAGCCCCGAAAACTCCCGCACTGTCGCCCAGGCGCGGTTTCAGAAAAACGGTATCGATCCGTGTATTAAACAAATACTTGCGGGCCTCGGCCACCCCGTCGGTGTACAACCGGTCGATATTTCCCACGCCGCCACCTAAAACTATGGCATCCGGGTCAACAATATTTATCACCACTGCAATAGCCTTACCAAAATACTGCACCAATCGGTCGAGTGTGGCTGTGGCGGCCGGATCGGTACCGGCTTCGGCAAGCCGGACCACCTCGGGCAGCCGAACATGCCGGCCGGTCATACTGGTGTAAAACCGTTCCAGGGCCGGCCCCGAAAAGACCGTTTCCACACAGCCGGAACGGCCACAATAGCAGGGCCCGCCACTTTCATCCAGAAAATTGTGCCCCCACTCACCTGCAATACCCTGCCGGCCGTGTATCACTTTCCCGCGTACAACCAGCCCGCCACCCACACCAGTGCCGAGTATGACGCCAAAAACAACTTCAGCATCCGGCAACTTTTCCGGCACAGCCCCCATCAGCGCTTCCGCCACGGCAAAGCAGTTCGCGTCGTTGGCAAGCCGGACCGGCACGCCGAGTTTTTGTGCCAAATCCCTGTCAAACGGCTTGTCAATCAGTGCCTGGGTATTTGAATTTTTGATCACGCCGGTTTGCGGGTCCAGGGCCCCCGGATGCCCGATGCCGATTTGCGCCGGCTGCAAGCCTGTTTCTTTTTTGAGTTGGTCAACCAGTTTGGAAATCTGGTTTAAAATATGGTCGTACCCGTGGTCGGCCTCCGTGGCAACCCGTTGCCGGGCCAGCACAGTTGGTTTTTCCCGGTGTTGCAAAACAGCACCCTCTATTTTGGTGCCCCCCAAGTCTATTCCCCAGTAATGCATAGTTTCGTGATTAGCAAAGTGTGGTATAAAATGCAAAATTACCCCGATGTGGCAGGCTCGTCCATAAACATAAAGCGGTTTATCTTCGCCAAAGAAACTAAACACCCGAAATTATCCACGCAGCGCATTTATCATTTATCACTCATCATTCCTCCAGTGGCTTCTTCAGAAAAATTTGACGCAAAAAACGCCCCTAAACCTGTTGGCCTGTACCCGCACGCACGCCGGGTGGGTAATTTAATATTTCTTTCGGGAATCGGGCCGCGCGACCCCGAAACCGACGGGGTGCCGGGTCTGCAACGCAGTGCCGCAGGAAATTTCACCGAATTTGATTTTGAAGCGCAGGTGCACTCCGTATTTCGCAATGTGCGGGCCGTGCTGGAAGCCAGCGGCGCCCGCTGGGAAGATTTGGTAGACGTGACGGTTTTTCTGACCGATATGGAACGGGATTTTCACACCTTCAACCGCATATACGCCGAATATTTCAAAGAAAATCAGCCTTGCCGCACCACAGTGGGAATCGACCGGCTTCCCACACCCATTGCCATCGAATTGAAATGTGTGGCGATAATGCCCGGCTGAAAAAAAACTCGTCCTACGGCTTCAAGCCGTAGGACGAGCAAACAAAAAACCAACATTAAATCGCCAGCCTCAGGGCTGGTCAAACATGCCGTAGTACATCTTCAGCGTTTCGTCTTTTTCGTTTTCCCGGATTGTTTTCAGCATAGCGCTGAGTTCATCCACTTTGGCTTTATTGGCCTTTTCCGCATAATAATTCCGCAAATCGGCAATCGCCTTGGTGTTGCTGAACCGCCGCCACAGGCTGGCTGTACTATCAAGTGCAACAGCCTGAAAACCGCTTGGGGCCTGATCCAGAACTGCCGGGTCTTCCAAGCCGATCAGGTACTGCGTGAACAGATCGTAAAACTTGAAGGTGGCCATGTTGTCGATCTTCGGCGCACTTTTTTGAAACCAGGCCAAGGCTCCCGCATCAGGTGCATTGGCATATAATTCGGCTACAGCCAGAATTATTCCCGGATTCTCATCGGCCTCCAGGTTTTTAGCTGCAGCCAGCGCGGCTTCCGGGTCGGTATTGCTCAGGGCATCCAGCGAAGCGCCCAACACGCTGTAAGCCTGGTCGGCCTGCATTCCTTTTTGGTACAACGGCACGTATTTTTTGTCGGCGGTTTGGCCGAGGGCGCCAATGGCCGCCGCGCGCACAGCAGGTTCCGGGTCGTTTTCAGCCAACTTGGCCACGAGTGTTTGCACGGCAGGGTCCATGATATCCACGAAAGAAATCGCATCCTGCCGGATCGACCAGTGCTTGTCTTGCAGTGCTTCCCGGAAAATACCTGCGTTTTCAGAGGGGTCGTTTTTTAAATTGTCGATGGCGTCGCGGCGATCCTGGTAGCGCGGCGCATTGCGGTACATGAAAGCCCACTCCGCTGCCGTATGGTTATCGCTTTTCACAGCCAGCAGCGCTTTTTCGGCATCCACGTTGATCAGGGCAGGTTTGGCGGCTGCTTTGAACGTGAATGTTTGTGAGCGTTTCGTGACGCGAATATCTTCCCGGCGAACCTTACCGTCGGCATCGTAAATATCAACTTTCAACGGCAAGTCAAAAATATACGGCACATCGTTGGAAGCATCCTGGGTTTGATCGATGGTTACGGTAGCCATACCGGCACTTTCATCCCAGTCGTACCGGATGTCGAGGTTGGGGTGTCCGGCTTTGAAAAACCATTGGTTGAAAAACCAGTTGAGGTCCTGGCCGCTCACATCTTCAAAGGCCAGGCGCAGTTCGTGGGCTTCCACGTCGGTGTATTCGTGTTTTTTCAAATAATAGCTCAGGCCGGAAAAAAAGGCGTCATCGCCAAGGTAGGTCCGCAACATGTGCAAAATCGCGCCGCCTTTGTTGTAGGAGTGGGCATCGAACATGGATTCGCGGTTTTCATAGCCGAAATCGATGAGCGGGTGGCCACCGCCCAGGGCGGAATAGATATATCCCTGGCGCTCACTCATCTCATGGTGATCGGCTTCGTCGCGGCCGTATTTATGTTCCAGCCAGAGGTACTCCGAATAGTTCGCAAAACCCTCGTTGAGGGTAAGATTGGCCCAGCTTTCGGTAGTCACCAAATCGCCAAACCAATGGTGAAACATCTCGTGCGCCACCACTTTTTCGTTTGTCCAGTGATTATCGAGCAGGCCGCGCTTGTCCTGCTGAACAAATTCGCCGTAAATAACAGCGGTCGTATTTTCCATGGCGCCGCTAACGTAGTCGCGCACTACCACCTGCGAAAATTTCGGCCAGGGGTAGGCAAAGTCCAGTTTTTGGGAGAAAAACTCCAGCATCTCCGTGGTGTATGGGTAGATATCCCGGGCGTATTCCTTAAACTTGGGTTCGACATAATAGTCGACCGGAATGCCGCGCCAGTTGTCTTTCACCACTGCATATTCGCCGATAGCCATCATGAACAGGTAAGGCGCATGCGGCTTGTCCATTTTCCAGTAATCGGTGCGCGTACCGTCCGTATTTTTTTTGGAGGAAACCAAAATTCCGTTCGACAAGGTGGTGTATTTATCCTCCACGGTGAGGTACATTTCCTGCGTGCAGCGCTCATTGGGCTTGTCGACCGTCGGGAACCAGAAAGAATTGCTCTCGGTTTCACCCTGCGTCCAAATCTGCCGGGGTTTTTCCGCGTCAGCGCCATCGGCATTGATAAAATACAGGCCCTTATCGCTGGAAATAGCCGCACTGCCGCCGAACGACTCGCGTTCGTCGGGCTTTGCCGTGTAGGAAATCACCACGGTGTATTTATCCTTCCGGGTAAATGTTTTGCCCAGTTGGATCACCAGTTTCTCGTTATCATAATCGTATTTCAGCGGTTCGGTTTTGCCTTCAAAATGGATCGAATGGATGTCAAAATTTTTGGCATCCAGCGTCAGCTTGTCCGTAGGGTAGAACCAGGGGCGCAGCGTGAGCGTCGCTACCCCCTTAGCGCGTTTTTTCTCCCAGTCAAACGACAGGGCGAGCTTGGTGTGGATCAGATCGTGTTCAAAGGTATGGGAGGCGTTGTAGCGCGGCAGGGTATCCGACACGGGTTCGGCCCCGGGCATAACCTCCGCTTCGTCCATGAAGATATATTCCTCCGGGGCTTCTTCATCCCATCCGGCATCTTCGCCCGTCAGGGGCTTGCCAATGGTATCCCACTCCATGCTTTGTTCGGGTATTGCCGGATTTTTGGTGGCCGCTGTTTTATCGGCCGTTTTGGGGGTACAGGCAGCCAACGCGACCAAAAAGGCCAGCACCGCCGGGGTCAAAAGGTTTCTCATGTTATTCCGAAAATTTGACATTGGATTTACTTTTAAAAAAAGGGCTGCAAGATTAGCGGCTTTTTAACGATTTTTCGCCGGCTTTCGCCAAACCGGCGCTTTTATCCTGCCATTAACGTAAAACAAACGCCCATGGAACAAAAAACGTATATCGACCAAATCTATGACCTGATTCTCCAGTTTGGGCCTAAAATTGTGTCGGCCCTGATCCTCCTATTTGTAGGAATGTGGGTGATCCGCCGGGTAGTCCGCTCCTTTGGCGTATTGCTTGAAAAACGGCATGTGGATGCCAGCCTGCGCCCGTTTTTGGTTACGCTGATCGATGTGGCGCTCAAAGTGGCCTTGCTGCTGGTGGTCGCTTCGCAGATCGGCATTGAAACCACTTCGTTCATTGCTGTCTTCTCTGCCATTGCCTTTGCCATCGGCCTGGCCCTGCAGGGCAGCCTGGGCAATTTTGCGAGTGGGGTACTCATTCTCCTGTTCCGGCCCTACCGCGTCGGCGACCTGCTTTCGGTCGAAGATTTTACCGGCTACGTGTCGGAAATCCAGATTTTCAACACGATCCTGATCACCGAGCACGGCAAAAAAATCATTATTCCAAACAGTAAAATTACCGAAGGACCCATCGAAAATATCGCGCTGGGTGAAGATGTACAGGTAGAAATCAGCATCCTGCTCGACAGCAACACCAGTGTGCCGGCTATCCGGGAGGCCGCGAGTGCGGCAGCCGCCGAATGCCCCTGGCTGGTCGAAGGCCGGCAGGCCGAAGTGGTCATTTCCGGCCTCAACCGCGAAGACATGAAAGTGGATATTGCCTGGTGGACAACCGGAGAGAACTACATTCACACACTCGATTTTATCCACGAAGCGCTGCGGGATGCTTTTGAAACACGGGGCATTGCGCTTGCCCGGGAACGCCGCCGGGAAATGTTGGAATAATTTGCGATTTTGGATTTACGAATTACGATTGGTGCACCATTTCGGGTAAATGAAGTTGGATGCTTTTTTGTAAAATTTCAAAAACTTGAAATCTATCCATTCAGAAATGATGAACCAATCGTAAATCGTAAATCGTAATTCGTAAATCGTAATTCGTAAATCATCTAAAATTGTAACACAAACCGCGTCAGCGCCCGCTCGCCACCCGGCGTCGTCAATTCCAGCACATACAGGCCTTCGGCCAAACGTTCGGGCAACTGCATTTTAACCACGCCAAAGTCGTTGTTCAGCGTTTGCTCAAAAACCAGTTGCCCGCGGCCGTTGAGCACCCGGCTGTGTACGGAGCCGCCCGGCCATGCGCGCAAATCCAGGGAAAGCAGCCCCGTCGTCGGGTTGGGATAAAACTGCACAGGCAGCGATTCCGCCGTTTTAAACGTGCGTTCCTGAATGTTGCCGCCATCAAAATCGGGATCCATGCCGACCGGACAATAAAACGTGTTCAGGTAAGCCTCGTAATAAGACTGATAGATCAGTTTGGAAACCACATGGATGTAGTTGGGGCTGACCTGCGGCGGCAAGGTAAACGTGAACTCATCCGATTCGCCATTGGAAAGGCCCGAACCATTCAACTTGGGTGAAAAGCGAATGGAATAAAACGGCGAAAAATTTGGGTTCCGAACGGCGTAAGAAATGCCCGCCGGACTGATGTATTGCGCATTATCGACCGGTTTTACAGCCTTCAGGCCCGTGGGCAGTTCAAAGGCGATGTAGACCAAGTCCTGGCTGCAATTGTTCGTTGCGCGGATACGGTAAGTCTTTTCGTCGGCCATATTTTTATTGATGCTCATCAATTCGTACTTCATACAGCCGATGTCTTTGATATCGCAGGCTTCCGCTTCGGCAATGCGCACATCAAAACAGCAGGACGCCGAGTTGCCGCAGCTGTCGGTCGCAACGAAACACACTTCCGTGATACCAAAAGAATAGGCACTTCCCGAGGGCAGGCCTGCGGTTTGCTCCAGATCAATACCCGGGCAGGGACAGTCGCTGTTAAATGTCGGCAGGTCAAATTGCACCACCGGTGGAGCATTCCCGTTCAGCGTGACCTGATAATCGATCGGGCAGTTGATCGCCACCGTCGATGGCGCCGGCGTGGCATACTCCAGGGTATAGGTGACCAGGGTATCACAGGCGCCGTTTTGCCCGGGCTGCGCGTAAACGACCGTCCCGGGGTCCGTGTAGGCTGTACCGCCAATAAATACCGGTTCGCCCGGACAAAAAGTAATGGTTTGCGATCGGGTGGGTTTGGGTAATACCTCCAACGTATAGGTAATGAGTGTGTCGCAGTTGCCGTTGAGGCCCTGCAGGGTATCGATTACTGTTCCCGATTCAGTGTACACCGTTCCGCCAATGGTAACAGAATCGCCCTCACAAAAAATGATGGTGTCGGATAACACCTGAAGCGGGATTTCCATCAAAACGATTGTTTGCACGGTATCGCAGGCACCGCCGGAGCCAGGCAGGGTATTGATAATCGTTGTCGGCGCGGTGTACACGCTGTCATTTACCAACACACTCTCCCCGGCACAAAATTCAATTTGCTGGTTTAATTGCACCAGCGGCACAATTTCCACCTGGGCCGACGCCGTGCGGGTTTCGCCGCAGGCGTCCGTCACGGTGAGGTCGTAGGCGCTCAGCCCGGCCACCGGAACGGTGATTGCCGCCGTCGTCTCGCCGGTATTCCACGCAAAAGAAACGGGATCAACGCCCCCGTTTACGGTGGGAATCAAAACCGTTGTATTGCCTTCGCAAACCGCTACGTCGTTCAGGCTGACCTCCAAGGCCGGTTTGTCATTGATCGTGATCACAAATTCCGTCTGATCGCAGGAGCAGGCATCACTGAGTTCCAAAATTATATGTTCAGGACCTTCCATCATATTATCTTCAAAAACTACCAGCGGCACCAGAATTTCACTTTGCCCGGCAGGTATGACCACAGGACTGACCAGCGGAGCGTAGTCATCGCCGGGAGTAGCCGTGCTGGTTCCGGAAACCACAAAATCAACCGTTTCCGACTGGCTGAGATCGCTGTTCGTACGGGCAAAGCGGATGTACGACGTGTCGCAGGCTTCCAGCGCTTCCGCCTGACCCGCAGCATTTTCCATGCTGAGCGCAACGCCGCTACCGGCGTCGAACGAATTGGCGCGCAGAAAAACGGCACTCGCATAGCGGGCATCGCCTACGTCGGCAATCGCCAGTTTGATGTGGTAGGTGGAACAGGGGATCACATCAGCCTGGGCCGTAAATACTTGCGTCCAGCCGTCCAGCTCACAATCGTCAAGATTTGCCGTCGGAAACAAAAAGCAAGGCGAAAGAAAAAAATCGTTGTTGTTGACGTAATAGTTGGCGTTGGTCAGGTAATTAATATTGTTTGTGGTGACCGGGGTGCTTGTACCTGGGATCAGGGCGATATTTTGCTTGCCGGTTATGCCCGGACCGCTGATAAAAAAGCCGAACACATCGTTGTACTGGGAATTGATAAACTCGCAGTGTTCTTCAGAGCCAAAAACAAAGTCGAACTGCACCTTGGAAGCCGTAGGCGTGAAATCAAACTCAATAGTGGAAAGGTCAAACTGGTTGCCGCTTGTGAGTGCCGCAAGGTCAGGGTCATCGGCTGAGTTGACAAAAAAACCGCCATTTGCCATACTGGAGGTATTGGGGCCGGGGAGCACGCTGACATCGCCGGTAGACAACACCACCCCGCTTTCCAGACCAATGCTCGAACCACCGCTGGCAAACGTACCGCGCGAACTGACATTCCCCACAGCCGTCACACTGTCGACCTCATAGCAATCGCCGCCGATCAGGGTATTGCGAATCAGACTTTCCGGATCCACGCTGCCCGTTGTGAGCAGGTTGGCCGATTCGAGCCGGTTTGTAAATTTTTTTAGCCAGGATTTATCCTCCGGACAACTGATGCAATTTACCGATAACGACAGTGGAATACTGGTTAGCGGCTGCTCGTCGCGGGCATCCAGTTCCAGCAAAACACAGGCTGCCGGCGCGGTAAACTGCAAGCTGTTCAGCCTGCCGGATTCGCGCGTACTTGCCAGCACCGGTGTTCCGGAAGTGTTCAGTTCAAAAGTGGTTTTTTGCCCGTAAACAGCGCCCAGTGCAATAACGGTATACTGTTCACCCACGTTCAGGCCGCAAATCTGGATTTGATTTTTACCCCCCGGCACGTCCATAGACGCCCGCAGGTGCGCACCGGTAAGTTTAATAGTTTGAAGTTGCTGCGCAAACAGCAGGGCTGGCGCCAGTGCACCGGCTACGAGCATAAGCGTAGCGCGCTTAAACGATAGTCGTTTCATGTGTTTTTAGATGGTACGTTAAAAAAGCTTGTGTAAGCTGGCGGGAGGGAATTTTGGATTTTTCAGAATTAGCATTTGCGTTCCGGCCAAAAGGGCGGGCATGCCGGAAAGACGCAGCCCCGAAAATAATGCATTTTCAAGGCCTGCCCGCAAGCAACCTATATTTTTTTTTAAAATGTCAGAAATCTGTCGGAATACGCTCCCCCGAATTGGGTAGGCGGCAGGGAGGTGCGTCTTTTGTTTCCCGTTTGAGTGTTGTTTCTTTTTAAGTCAAAAGTTCAATTTGAAAAGTCTAATTTGAAAAGGTCATAGCCCTCAAATTCATTAAGTGGCTGTGATCCCCTTCGCCATCAGCGCCAATACCCGCTCGCCCTGCCATTGGTCTTCAAATAAGTTGAAAGCCAGGTCGAAAGCGTCGTTTTTTACTTCGGAAAAAGCGTCGCCCAAACCAAACCCGATACCCGTAAAAACCGGCCCCTCGTTTTGGCGGACCGAAAGCCGCACGTGGTTATCGGCAAGCAGGCGGCTCCGGCCGGTGTCGCGCACCCCCAAAGCCCGAAATACGGGCGCCATATTGCCCGGGCCGAAAGGTGCAAATTGCCGGAGCGTACGCCAAAACTGCGGTGTAATTTCTTCAAAACGGATGTTGGCGCTGATTTCCAGCTCCGGCGTTTCTGCCGCTTCGGAAATTGTTTCGCAGACAATTTTTTCAAACTGCGCCACAAAATCCGGTACATTTTCCACCGGCATTTGCAGGCCCGCCGCATGCGCATGCCCGCCAAAGGAATGGAACAAGTGTTCGCAGCGACCAAGTGCGGCATGCAGATCAAAACCCGGTACCGAGCGCGCCGACCCTACCGCCCGGTCGCCGCTTTGGGTCAGTACCACCGCCGGCCGGTGAAACTGCTCCACCAGGCGGCTGGCAACAATACCGATAATGCCCTTGTGCCAGCCGGGATCAAATTGAACGATACTTTTCCGGTGCGCGAAGTCCGGGTCGCGTTCGACACGGCGGCGGGCGTCTCCGGCCGTGTGTTGGTCCACCTCCCGGCGCTCGCGGTTGCGGGAACGCAGGGTGGCTGCCGCTTCCAGCGCACTGTTGCGGTCAACGGACAACAATACCCGAACCGCCTCGCGGGCATCGCCCAACCGACCGGCAGCATTGATCATCGGGCCAATGCCGAATACCACGTCGCTGACCTCAAGCGGATACCTACGCCCGCTGTGTTCAACCAAGGCCCACAAGCCCAACCTGGGGTTGCGGTTCAGCAGTTGCAGCCCGAAATGCGTCAGGATGCGGTTTTCGCCGGTGACCGGCACCAGGTCGCAGCAAATACTGACGGCTACCAGGTCGAGTAAGGCATGGCATTTCGCCGGATCCACGTTTTGCCGCAAGGCAAAAGCCTGTACCAGTTTGAACACCACACCACAGCCGCTCAGCCCATCATTCGGGTAAGGGCAATCGCTGCGTTTGGGATCGAGCACCGCCACGGCCGGCGGCAGGGTATCGTCGGGCAAATGGTGGTCGCAAACGATCACGTCGATGCCGTACGTCGAAGCCAGTTCAATGGCCCGGTGCGCCTTTACCCCGCAATCCATCACCACCATCAGCGTTGCAGCGCCTGCCCGGGCATACTCCACACCCGCCCGGCTCAGGCCGTAGCCCTCCTTGTCGCGATCGGGGAGATAGTAGTCCAGCTCCCGGGTAAAATCGGAAAGGAACGTGTAAAGCAAGGCCACGCTGGTGGTGCCGTCCACGTCGTAGTCGCCGTACAGCAAAATACGCTCGCCCCGGTTGAGGGCATTTTCGAGTCGGTTGACGGCGGCTTCCATGTCTTTCATCAGGAAAGGATCGTGCAGGTCGTCCAATGTTGGCCGGAAAAATTGGCGGGCTTCATCAAAAGAGGAAATACCCCGCTGGGCCAGCAGACGGCAGAGCAAAGGTGAAATCCGGAGTGATTCGTGCAGGTGTTGCGCGGTGGCTTCCTCGACAGGAAGCAGGCGCCAGCGTTGCGCAGGCATGGTATGTCAAATTTGGGTTATACTGGCTGGGTGGTGAAGATACGCAGAAAGTCGTTGATAAAAGTCGATCTTAAATCCTGGGCTGTATTTTTGCCCTTCAACTACAACGACGAATGTCCAAAACACATAAATACATCTGTGTCCACGGTCACTTTTATCAGCCACCCCGAGAAAACGCGTGGTTGGAAGTCGTGGAACAACAGGAAGGTGCACGACCGTTTCACGACTGGAACGAACGCATCAATTTCGAATGCTATGCACCGAATGCCGCAGCCCGCATCCTTGATAAAGAGCAGTGGATCACAAAAATCCGGAATAACTACAACCGGATATCCTTTAATTTCGGACCGACGCTGCTCACCTGGATCGAGCAAAATGATCCGGAAGCGTACGACCTGCTGCTCCAGGCCGACAAGCGCAGCATGGAGCGCTACGGCAACCACGGCAGCGCGCTGGCCCAGGTGCACAGCCACCTCATTCTGCCGCTGGCCAATTACCGCGACAAAGTTACCCAGGTGTACTGGGGCGTACGCGATTTTGAGCGGCGTTTCGGGCGGTACCCGGAAGGTATTTGGCTGGCAGAAACAGCCGTGAATACGGAAACCCTGGAAGTGCTCGCCGCGCATGGCTTGCAGTTTACCATTCTGGCGCCCCGGCAGGCCAAAGCGGTACGCAAACTGAACGAGGAAGTCTGGAAACTCGTCGAAGCCGACACCATAGACACCCGGCGCCCGTATTGGTGCCAGTTGCCCAGCGGGCGGCGGATTGCGGTGTATTTTTATCATGGCGCCGTCGCGCAGGAAGTTGCCTTCAACGGATTGCTGAATTATGGAAAAGCATTTGCCGAGCGCATACTCAGCATTTTAGACGGCAGCGCAGAACCCCAACTGGCTCATATCGCCACCGACGGGGAAAGCTACGGCCACCATCACCGCTTCGGCGAAATGGCGCTCGCCGCTGCGCTGAACTACGTGGAAGACAATCAACTGGCCACGCTCACCAATTACGGGCAGTTTCTTGAATTGCACCCACCGGAATGGGAAGTACAAATTCACGAAAACTCCTCCTGGAGCTGTGTGCACGGCGTCGAACGCTGGCGCAACGACTGTGGCTGCAACACCGGCGGACACCCCGGCTGGCACCAGCGCTGGCGCAAACCCTTGCGCGAAACACTCGACTGGCTCCGCGACCAACTTGTCCCTGTTTACGAACGGGAGGCCGGGCGATACCTGCGCGACCCCTGGAAAGCGCGCAACGACTACATCGATGTCATGCTGGACCGGCGCGACGAAAATGTCCAGCAATTTCTGACAGCGCATGCTGTGCACAAACTCAAACCCCAGGAGCAGACCACGGTGCTGCGCCTGCTGGAAATGCAGCGCCACGCCGTACTCATGTTCACGAGTTGCGGTTGGTTTTTTGACGAAATTTCGGGTATCGAAACCAACCAGATTTTGCAGTATGCCTTGCGTGCCATGGATTATGCCCAGGAAGTGGCCGGATTGAAATTGCACAAAGAATTTACTGAGCGCCTGCGCGCCACGCCGAGCAACAAATTTGCCAATGGCGCCGCCAGCTATTTGCAAAACGTGCTGCCGGCGCGGGTAGACCTGGAACGTGTGGCCATGCATTTTGCGGTAGCATCCTTGTTTGAAGACGACCCGGCCGCACTCAACCTGTTCAACTACACCGCCGCCGTGGAGGTGTTTGAACGCATCGAAGCGGGCACACCAAGGCTGGCCATCGGCCGGCTGGGCATCCGATCGCGCATCACACATGCCGAAAACATCTTTTGCTTTGCCGTGCTTTACCTGGGGCAGCAACACATCATCGGGAATATCAGCGCTACGATGACACGCACCGACTTCGAGGAGATGTACCAGCGCACAGCAAAGGCATTCCGGGAGGCCAATATGGGTGAGGTGATCGGCATTTCACAGGAGTATTTCGGACCAGGCAAATTCACCTTGTCGTCGCTGTTTGCCGATGAAAAAATCAAAATTATCCGCACCATAACGGCAAACAGCCTGTTACTTGCAGAGGCCAATTTCCGCAATGTTTTTAACGACAACTATCAGCTTATGACCGGGCTGGAAGACGCCGGCCTGCCGGTACCGGATGCCTGGCGCAATATTGCCACCTATGTGCTGAACGACGACCTGCTGCATTTCTTTAACCGCGAACAACCCAACAGCATTCAAAACCTGCAACGCATCGTGGCTGATATGCACAACTGGAACATCGGGGTTTCCGATCCTGCGGCGCTCAACCACGCTGCCGGCAAACGCATTTACCAGGAAATTCTCGGAATTGAACGGGATACCAGCTCACCGGCTAAAATTCAATGGCTGTGTGAGGTGCTTGAAATTCTTCAGCAACTGAACCTCAACCCGGATATCTGGCGCAGCCAAAATGTATTTTATCTGCTCACAAAAGGATACCGGAAGGGTTTGTGGGATTTTATCACCGATGATTGGAAAAGCGCTTTTGAGCGCCTGGCCGGGCTGTTTAAAGTGCGGTTGAAAGTGTGAAAACAACCTTGCCCTGAGTGAGGCGGTGACTCGCAGTCTAATGTCGTCAACTTAAGGTATTTGGGTGGGTGTACACTTTTGACTTTTCAAATTAGACTTTTCAAATTTGACTTAAAAGGAACTTCCCGAACTGATATTGCTCTTAAAAAAGTCAAAAGTTCAATTTGAAAAGTCAAATTTGAAAAGTGTCCACCTCCTCTGATTTCTTAAATTGACGACATTAGACTCGCAGTCACCGCCTCACTCAGCCCCCGCCTATTCATACCGCAATGCCTCGATTGGATCGAGCCGCGCAGCCTTCATGGCCGGATAAAACCCCGACACCACGCCAACGATCATGCAAAGGGTAAAACCAAGGAACATCCAGGCCCAGGGAATCAGGAAGGAACCGCCCAAAAGCGGGGTAACGATGTTGCCAACCAAAATGCCCAGCACGATGCCGACGATTCCGCCGATCTGGCAAATGACGATGGCTTCCGCCAAGAACTGGGTCATGATGCTCTTGCGGGTAGCGCCCAGGGCTTTGTAAATGCCGATCTCGCGCGTCCGTTCGGTTACGCTCACCAGCATGATGTTCATCAAGCCGATGGCTGCCCCAAGCAGGGTCATCAGACCAATGGCAACCGTTGCCAGACGCAAATTGGTCGTATTTTCTTTCAGAATAGCCACCAGGCTGTCGCTGGCAAATATTTCAAAATCCTCGTCTTCCCCGGGCCGCAGGCCGCGCACCAGCCGGAACAACCCGGTCGCCTCCGACTGCGCAGCGTCCATATCGGTAGCGTTCCGGACCGCTACAATCAGATCGTAATTGGTATCCTTGGTGCCGTAGATCGAGCGCACCTTATTCAGCGGAGCGTAAACCGCTCGGTCGGTGTTTTGCCCCATGGAAGAGCCTTTGGATTTCAGGATGCCCACGACGCGGTAGCGTTGATTACCGACCACGACAACCTGATCCAGCGCACTCTCCGGCTTGTCGTTGAACAAGGTTTTTACGATTTCTCTGCCCAAAACAATTTTAGATTGGCCGTCTTCGATCTCGTTGTAAGAAAAATTCCGACCGAATTCGATGTCCATGCCTTTCACCCCAAAATAATGTTCGTCGACCCCGGCAAACCCGATATTCGGGTTCGTTTTTTCATCGCCGTATTTTACGGTAGCCAGGTTTGTCGGCCACAAGGAAGCCGAAACAGTTGCCGGAAAGTCGAAACGCTCCTTGAAATCCAAGACATTATCGTACGAAATAGGATCCCCGCGCTTTTGGGTTTTCCCGCTGCGCCGGCTTTTCACCTCGCCCCATTTGCGCTCAATGCTGAATGAATTGGCGCCCAGGCCGGAAAAGTTGTTGTTCAGGGAAAAGGCTATTGCGTCGATTGCCGTCAAAATACCCACCAGGGCCATGATCCCAAATGCGATGATCATCAGCGTGAGTACGGCGCGCAGCATGTTGGCGCGGATATTTTGGAACGCCAGGCGAATAATTTCGGCAAAAGGCATGTTCAGATCATTTTGAACCGGTGGTTGTTTAAACCGGTTTTCGGTGCAGGGCATCAAAAGTACCTCAGTTTGGCACTTCTTCAGACACTATTCGAGCCAGGGGTTTTATTTTTCGATCAAATCCCGGTTCCGGCGGATTTTTAGCGCATGTTCCTACCGGGCTGATAGTAGTGAGGCGGTGACTTGGAGTCACCGCCTCACTTGGCCCCCGCTCAGCCCAACTGGAACATGAGCCGGATTTTTAATGCCCGATAACCCGTAAAATCCCAGTTATCCCATTCATCCGTTAACTTTGGCAAACTATGGAAACATTTTTCCGCCCCACCATTTTCAAAAATATTCCACAACTGATCGCTGCCCAGAGCACCCGGCACGGCGGCGTGAGTCCAGCGCCTTACCACAGCCTGAATCTTGGAAAAAACACCGCAGATCAACCCGAAAATATTGTTGAAAACAAACGGCGCTTTTGCGCAGCGCTGGGCTTTGCGCCCGACCGGCTTGCCTGGAGCAACCAAGTGCACGGCGCCGACATCCGGTTTGTGACGGCCCCCGGCGGCGCGGAAGGTTTTGATGCCTTGATCACCGACACCCCGGATGTGGTGCTGGCGGTGTCGGTGGCCGATTGCACCCCGGTACTGGTGTGCGACACCAAAAACCGGGCGGTGGCAGCCATCCATGCGGGTTGGCGCGGCGCGGCGGCGGGCATCGTGGGCAAAACCTTGCAGGCAATGGCCCAGCAGTTCGGCACAAAGGGCAGCGATTGCCGGGCTTTTGTGGGTACCTGCATCGACGAATGCTCGTTTGAGGTGGGGCCTGAAGTAGCCGCTGAGTTTGCCGAGGCTTACAAGCGCTTTGATGCCGGGCGTGGAAAGTTTTTTGTCGACCTTAAAAAAGTGTGCGCGCAGCAGTTGCTGGATTTTGGCTTGTCCGAAAATCAAATTGAATTGTCCCCCTTTTCTACGGTGCTGCACAACGCCGACTACTTTTCGCACCGCAAAGAAGGCGGGATCACAGGGCGTATGCTGGCGGTTATCGGGTGGCAGGAAACAGCCGGTAAATAATTTTGCCGCAAGCTGTTTTTTCGAAGGCAAATGCCTGCATTTTTGCAGCGGTATACCAACCTATGGATCAAAAAATACGCCTGCGCCCTGCCGGACCCGAAGACAAAGTCAAAATCTTCAACTGGCTGACCAAGTCCGACCTGACCCGGGAAATGCTCGGGCCACCTAAATTTCCGGATGCGCCAATTCCAACCTGGGAAGATTTTTCAGCCGACTATATCGATCATTATTTTGACGATGCACAACCATTGCTCGGCCGGTGTTTTATTATAGAATATCAATACACAGAAATAGGCCAGATAAATTACAACCAAATTGATAGTATAGAAAAATCAACTGAAATAGACATCTGGCTGGCAGATAGTCGCTACGCAGGCAAAGGTTGGGGCATTGAAGCCGTTCGTATTTTTTGCAATTATTTGCATCAAACTCTGGGTTGCGAAAAAATTTATATCGCACCGTCCAAAAGAAATACCCGGGCAATAAAAGCTTATAAAAAAGCCGGATTTTCGGAAACCCGGAATTTACCGCATAATTTTATCCCCGACTATTCCGATTCTATCGTGCTTATAAAAAACTATCAAAACAAAATTACCGGGGCATGACCGACATCAAAACGTCCAATTTCTGGCTCGACCTCCTGAAAAAAATCCTGCGCATCATTTTGAAAGGCGCCGGCGTCCGCACCGGACCGGCTACCCACCACCAGCACGTGGTGCCGCACCCCGAAGGTTGGGCGGTAAAAGGCGAAGGCAATACCAAATACACGGCCGTGTACGAATACCAGGAAGATGCGATCGAACGGGCCAAGGACATTGCCCGGAATTACGGCGCCGATGTGATCATTCACCGGAAAGACGGCTCCATCCGCGACCGGATCAATTACCGCTGACCTTGCCGCCGGAACGCCAGCCAGCCGCTCGCCGCTGCTGCCAACAACAAGCCCAGAAATTCCCGGGTCAACTCAACGTATGGTTTTTCGGCCTTCATGGTTTCCACGATGGAGGGTGTCCCCATCTGAATCCAGTCCCAAAATGCCGGCACATACGTAAGCGCCCAGCCAAGCGTTGCGACAAATACACCGAGCGCCATCCGGCGATGCGATTTTTCCAGTGCCGCCAATACATAAAGCACAACTACCACCCCGTACACCAGCATCCAGATCAACGGATCGGGGTCGTTGTATTGCACCAAAGCGAAGGCAGCAAACAGCACGGCGATAACCCAGAATACTATTTTCATCGTCATTTATTTTGCGCGCCAAGGTAGCCCAACCGCCGTTTTTCAGAGCGTCAGAGTCCGGGCAAACGCATTAAAATCACGGGCGACCTCGGTACCGGCGTGCAAAAGCAAGTTATATTTAGGATTCCCCTTTTCGAGCGGGCAGGTTCCTCGCTGCGCTCGGAATGACAAGACTCATTGCGTATAACATGGAGGGGCGGTAAATCCTGGTAAGGGAACATTGCCTCGCCCCCCAGTTTTGGCCTCAGCGTATCCCACAATGGTTGGGCTAAAAGAAAGGGGCGACGAAATGTTGCTTTACCGGGTTTTACCGCCCCTACCTGTTTTATTTAATACGCATTGTCATTCCGAGCGCAGCGAGGAACCTGCACAAGCGCAAGGGAGTAATGCTAAAAGCCAAATGGTTACCACAAATATTACCAATATTTGCACGCCGGTACCGAGGTCGTGAACCTGGCTCTAATGGACCGGTTGTTACAAATATTCGACCTCTCCGAGGTCCGTTGCATTTTGATGCGTTTGCCTTGGGCGTCAGAGTAGCCTGATTTTGGGAACCCGGCACGCCAGCTTCGTTTGTGTTGGAACTAAACCCGGCGCTTTTGGTTTTTCTATACGCATTCGGCTACCTTTGTCCGCAATTTTACCATGGCAAAAGACAAATCCAAGATATCAAAAATAGAGGTTAAGAACCGGCGCGCCAGCTTCGAATACCAGTTTCTGCAGGAATACGAGGCCGGCATTGTGCTGACCGGCACCGAGATAAAAAGCGTGCGCGCCGGCAACGTCAACCTCAATGACGCCTACTGCGCCTTCGAAAACGACGAACTCTGGGTGCGCAACATGTACATCGCCGAATACGAGTTCGGCACCAACCAAAACCACGAGGCACGCCGCAACCGCAAACTCCTGCTGCGCAAAACCGAACTGCGCAAACTCGCCCGCCGCGTCCGCGAAAAAGGCTACACCATCATCCCCTACAAACTCTACCTCAACGAGCGCGGCATCGCCAAACTGCTCATCGAACTGGCCACGGGTAAAAAATCGTACGACAAACGCGAAACCATCAAACAGCGCGACGACAAGCGCCAACTGGATCGCCTGAAAAAAGCGTACAAGTAGGGCCCACTCCCCCGTACAACCCGGTTTTTGCTAACTTTGACACCCGCCCCTCGCAGGGCCTTTATTTGCTTAACAAAATAAACTACCCGTGTCAAAAACAGCCCACGACTTCATGCGTGAAGCCATCCGGCTCTCCATCGAAAATGTCGAATCCGGCCGCGGTGGCCCCTTTGGCGCCGTCGTGGTTAAAGACGGCGCAATCATCGCCCGGGGCACCAACGAGGTGACCAGCACCAACGACCCCACCGCGCACGCCGAAGTGGTTGCCATCCGGAACGCCTGCAAGGCACTCGGCACCTACCAACTGGACGGCTGTGAAATTTACACCAGCTGCGAACCCTGCCCCATGTGCCTGGGCGCCATCTACTGGGCCCGCCCCGACAAAATGTACTACGGCAACACCAAGGAAGATGCCGCCGCCATCCAGTTCGACGACCAATTTATTTACCAGGAAATCGAACTGCCCAAAGACCGTCGCCACCTGCCTACCGAACAACTCCTGCGCGACGAAGCCCTGGAGGCTTTCGCCAAATGGGAATCCAGTGAACTGAAAAAACTATACTGAATGCTGGAATTTATGCTAAACGACCGGGTCGTGCGGACCAGCAAACCCTCCGGCTCCCTGCTGCTCGACTTCATCCGCTACGATCAACGGCTCACCGGCACCAAAATCGGCTGCCGGGAGGGCGACTGCGGGGCATGCACCGTACTCATGGGCAGCCTCGTCGACGGCCGCTTGCAATACCACAGCGCCACATCCTGCCTGACACCCGTCGGGAACGCCGCAGGCAAACACATCGTGACCGTCGAAGGGCTCAACATGGACCAACTGAGCCCGGTACAGCAAGCCATCGTCGAGGAAGGCGGCACGCAATGCGGGTTTTGCACCGTGGGATTTGTGCTCTCCCTGACCGGCTTCTGCCTGCAGGCCGATCAGATGGCCAACTATCCGGCGGCCATCGCTGCTATCGACGGCAACATTTGCCGTTGTACGGGCTACAAATCGCTGGAACGCGCTGCGGCACGCCTGACCGATGCCCTGGCTGCCCGCCCAAACGGCGACGCTATCGCCTGGCTCGTTGCCAATCAATTTTTGCCGGAATATTTCCAACAGGTTCCTGATCAACTTCGGGCCATGCAACCGGCGCCGGCAAGTGCCAACGGCAAACCCCGCGTTTCCGGCGGCACCGACCTATACGTGCAACAACACGACACGCTGGTGGAACAGGAGGTGACGCTGCTGTTTGACCGGCCGGCGCTGAAAGGCATCACGGTTGAAGATGGCATTTGCACCCTGGGCGCCCAAACCACCGTGGCCGACATGCTGCATTCGGAAGCCTTGCAAACCATGTTCCCCCGGCTTTCCGAGCACCTCAAACTGGTGTCGTCAACGCCCATCCGGGCCATATCGACCCTGGGCGGCAATTTTGTCAATGCCTCCCCCATCGGCGATATGACGGCTTTTTTTATTGCGCTGAACGCCCAACTGCATATCGACGGGCCAAACGGCGCGCGCCGGATTTTTTTAAAAAATCTCTACCATGGCTACAAAACGCTCGACCTGGCTCCGGATGAGCTGATCACTGCCGTTTCGTTCGCCGTGCCGCCGGCCAACAGCCGGTTCAATTTTGAAAAAGTCAGCAAACGCACCCATCTCGATATTGCCAGTGTCAATACGGCCATCCTGATTTTTATGGACGGAAATGCCATCGCTGAGGTGCACTTGTCGGCCGGTGGTATCGGCCCTGTGCCGACATTTTTGGAAAAAACCTGCGCCTGGTTGCAGGGGAAAGAGTTGATTGCCGAAACCGTCCGTTCCGCCGCCGAAATCCTGCAAACGGAAATCAGTCCCATCAGCGATGTGCGCGGCGCGGCGGCTTACAAACGCCTGCTGTTGCGGCAGCTGTTTTACGCCCATTTTATCACCCTTTTTCCTGAAACCATCAACCTGGATTTGTTGCGATGAAAAATATTGATTCAAACGGCCATGTACGCGGCACGTCCGTGTACCTCGACGATATCCCGGTCATTCAGGGCACTTTGTTCGGGCTGGTGTTCGATGCGCCGATGGCACATGGCAGTATCGAAGCCGTTGATTATTCCAAAGCGGAAGCCTTGCCCGGCGTGGTTCGGATTTTTACGGCAAACGACATTCCGGGGGAAAATCAGATTGGCGGGATTGTGCCCGACGAGCCCTTGTTTGCCGAAGGCGACATACACTTCCAGGGTCAGCCCATCGCGCTCATTGTGGCCGAGTCGGAGCACATCGCCGCCAAAGCCCGGAAGCTGATCGACATCCGGATTGTTGAAAAACCGGTGATCACCGACCCCCGCGAAGCACAGGCAAAGGGGCAGCTGATCATCCCGCCGCGTACCTTCCGCCTGGGCGATCCGGCCGCGCAATGGGCCAAGTGCGCCCATGTTTTTGAAGGGCGCGCCGACTCCAACGGGCAGGAGCACCTGTACATCGAAACCCAGGGCGCCTACGCGGTACCCATGGAAAACGGGCACATCAAGATTCATTCCTCCACGCAAGGGCCGACCGCCGTGCAACGCACCGCCGCCCGGGTGCTGGGGGTGCCCATGCACAAAATTGAAGTGGATGTGACGCGCCTGGGCGGCGGTTTTGGCGGCAAGGAAGACCAGGCCACCCCATGGGGCGTGATGGCGGCTTTGGCAGCCGGCCAGCTCAAGCGCCCGGTAAAAATTGCCTTGCACCGCCTCGACGACATGCGCATGACCGGCAAGCGGCACCCCTACTCGTCGGACTACCGGATCGGGCTTTCGACCGACGGGAAGATTCTGGCCTACGAGGTGACGTTTTACCAAAATGCAGGCGCGGCAGCCGATTTGTCACCCGCCGTCATGGAGCGCACCTTGTTTCACTGTACCAACGCCTACTTCATCCCGCACGTGACGGCCACGGCGTACAGTTGCCGGACCAACCTGCCGCCCAACACGGCATTCCGGGGCTTCGGCGGGCCGCAGGGTATGTTTGCCATCGAAGCGGCGCTGGCACATGCCGCCCGGGAAATGGGCATACCCAAACACCTGCTCCAGCAAAAAAATCTGTTGACTGAAGGTGCCGAATTTCCCTACGGCCAGATCGCCGAAGGGGTGGAAATCGGGAAAATCTGGCAAACCCTGGAGGCAAAATTTTCCATTGAAAAAACCGAAAAAGCGGTTGCGGCATTCAACAATGCCAATGCGCAGGTAAAAAAGGGTTTGCCTTGCAGCCCGTTTGCTTCGGCATTTCATTTACAAAAACACCTATGAACCAGGCCCGCGCCCTGGTGCACATTTACTCCGACGGCAGTATCGGCGTGAGCACGGGCGCCGTGGAAATGGGGCAGGGCGTGAACACCAAAATGCTGCAGGTGGCTGCCCGCGTATTCGACGTGCAGCCCCAGCGGGTAAAACTCGAAACAACCAACACCACCCGCGTGGCCAATACCTCGCCCAGTGCCGCCAGTGCCACGGCCGACCTCAACGGTAAAGCCCTGGGAAAGGCCTGCACGGCACTGCTCGAACGGTTGCGCACTTGCGCAGCGGCGCATTTTCAGGTGGATGCCACAGCGATCAGCATCCGGCAGGAGCAGGTGTTCAAAAACGGCACAGCGACCGGCATGCACTGGGAACAACTCGTTGACATGGCATTTCTCGAGCGCGTGTGCCTGACGGAAAACGGCCACTACGCCACCCCGGTTATTCGATTTGACAAGGGCATCGAAAAAGGCCACCCCTTTGCCTACCATGTGTACGGCCTGGCGCTCATCACCGTAGCGGTGGATTGCATCCGCGGCACCTATGCCGTGGAGTCTGTAAAAATTGTGCACGATTTTGGCAAAAGCATGAACCCCATCGTCGACCGCGGACAAATCGAGGGCGGCCTCGTGCAGGGCATCGGTTGGATGACCATGGAAGAAGTTCGGTACGACCCTGACGGGCGGCTGGCATCGGGCACGTTGTCCACGTATAAAATTCCGGACATCTATTCCGTGCCTGCGGAGGTGGTGATCGAGCCGCTGGATACTCCCGGCAACGACATGGCCATCTTCAAGTCGAAAGCAGTGGGTGAGCCGCCGTTGATGTACGGTTTGGGGGCTTATTTTGCCATTCAACAGGCGGTGGCGGCCTTCAACCCGGAATATCCATTCCGTTTTGATGCCCCGTTTACACCCGAAAAAGTGCTGATGACCCTGTACCCGGATGCCGCGGATTTGGAGCAATTGGCAATCGCGTCAGCGTCCCTTGAAAACCGAATCAACCCGTGACCCTGCAATACAAAACCACCGACATCCTCCGTGGCGGCCTGATCTACACCACAGGCGACACCATCGCGGCGCTGCTGGCCGGCGAGTTCAGTTGGGCGCGCATGTTCGGCATTTTGCTGATTGGCGCCACGGTGTATGCGGTTGAGATTCCCAACTGGTTCAACTGGATCGACCGCCGGGTGCAGCGGGCACAGGGTTGGCAGGCGGCCCTGCGGCGTACGCTGCTGGCCATGTTGTATTTCAACCCGCTTTGGATTGCCCGGCATATTTTGTTTTTAAAACTGTTCATGGGGCAATTTTCGGCGATCGGCTGGAACTTGCTGTGGGTTGGGTTGCTTTCGTTTTTGGTGAATATTCCGATTTCCCTGCTGGCCAATTTTTTAATCCAAAACAAAGTCCCGTTGCGCTGGCGCTTCGTGGCGAGTGCGGTGTTTTCAGCGCTGATGGCGATTTATTATGCGTTGAGTGCGGTTTGGTTTTAAACGATTTTGGATTTACGAATTACGATTTACGATTGGTACACCTTTTTGGAATAGGCATGTTTGCAGCCTTTTGAAAATTTGAAAAAGGCGTGCAACTATCCTAAGCCTGAAGGATGAACCAATCGTAATTCGTAAATCCAAAATCGTAAATTCCAGGCCATTGGTCGTCCGGCAACGTACGTTCTCCGTTTTTTAGTCAAACACCCTTGACTTTCCCAATCCTACGGGCATATCTTTGCGATATCAATTCAATATCATTCAGAAATCAATTTAACTTATGGAAAAGATCATAAAACCTGCTTCCGGCTGGACGATGCTCGCCGTATTTCTCCTGATGTTTTTTGGCGGCATCGCCCTGATAGTAGCCAAGATTATCGCAGTTGGTGCGGCATCTATTTTTATCGCCGTCACCCTTATTGCGCCCGGGTTTATAGCCATTGAGCCCAACAGCACCCGGGTGATGACCCTGTTTGGCGCCTATGTCGGTTCGGCGGTAGAGAGTGGTTTTTTTTACGTAAATCCGTTTTTTACCAAGAAAAAAATCTCGGTTCGGGCCGTCACTTTTGACGTGCCGGTGGTCAAGGTGAACGACAAGCAGGGCAACCCGATCATGATCGGCGCCGTGGTGGTGTACCGGGTGCAAGACACTTTCAAGGCTGCATTTGCCGTGGAGCATTATGCCGAGTTTGTGAAAATCCAGAGCGAGTCGGCTATCCGCAAGCTTGCGGGGATGTACAGTTACGACAACCTGGAAGACGAAGACGCCGACGTCACCCTGCGCACCAATTCCGATGAAGTGAATGAAAGGCTGGTGAGCGAGATCAGCGAGCGCCTGGAAATTGCCGGCATCGACGTCATCGAGGCCCGCATCAACCACCTCGCCTATGCCGCCGAGATCGCCGGGGCCATGCTCCAGCGGCAGCAGGCAACCGCCATTGTGGCCGCCCGCAGCAAGATCGTCGAAGGCGCCGTGGGCATGGTTGAAATGGCCCTCGAGCAACTGTCGAAAAAGCAGATTGTGAACCTCGACGAGGAGAAAAAAGCCGCAATGGTCAGCAACCTCATGGTCGTGCTTTGCGGCGACAAAAACGCCACGCCGGTGCTGAATACCGGAACCTTGCATCAATAGTTTTGAAAGTGAGGGTGTGACTTTGAGTCACGCCCTCACTCCAATAATACAGTATGGCAAACAAAAAAATTTGGTACCCCGCATAGACGAGGCCACCTACGAAGCCCTCGAGAAATGGGCTGCCGATGAATTTCGCAGCGTGAACGGGCATGTGGAGTGGCTGATCAGCCGGGCGCTGAAAGAAGCGGGCCGGGAGCCGAAAGCGCGAAAGGCCGCTCCTCCAGAAAAAGACAGCTAGAATCCGAGAAATTGATTTTAGGTGTATTTTTATCCCGTGAAACTGCTCCCCCTTCTTTTTCCGTTTCTGGTTCTGGCATTATGCCAGAAATCGCTGTCCGCTCAGTCAGCCATCGGCGCCATCACCATCCGCGCCACCGAATACAATATTTCGCCCGAAGGCACACCACTTGCGCATTTCCAGGCCCGGGTGGAAGTTCAGCCCGCCGTGGGTCAGGCCTACAGCCTGGAACAGGATTGCAATGGCGCCTGCGTGTTCGAAAACCTGCCTAAAGGCAGCACCCTGGTTTTTTCGGCAACAAAAACGGACGAGCCCAAAATCTGGGTCCATACCGGCGACCTGATTCTCGTCAACAAACACATTTTAAAACTCGACACCTTCGACCATCCTGCGCTCCTGATCGCTGCCGATGCCGACTGCAACGGCGCCGTGGAAACATTCGATATCGTCACGCTGCGCAAGATGATCCTGAAAATCGACTCCAACCTGTGCCAACCCTGGCTGTTGCTCAATGCCGCCGTTGCCCTGCCGGCCAACCCCTTGCAGGAAGTACTTCCGGAAACGATTACCCTGAAAAACTACGACGGCAGCGCCCGCGAGCTGGAATTTCTTGCCATAAAAATTGGCAACCTGGATGTGGAATTCCCGCAGCCGCGCAGTCTGGCTTTTGCACCGGACGATTTTGTCACCCTACCCCAGCCCAACCCCACGCGAGGTACAACCTGGTTTGGGGTTCAACTCCCGGCGCCGGCTGCACTCCTGCTGGAAGTTTTCGACACCGGCGGGCGGCAACTATTCGAAAAACAGTATTTCGCGCAAGCAGGCAAACAGGTTTTTGAACTACCTGCAGAAGCCCTGGCCAGCCCCGGACTGTATTTCTGGCGCATGACTGCCGGCAGGCAACGCGCCAGTGGCAAACTGGTGCGGATGTAGCGCGCGCCGTATCCGGTTGAGAATTCCTGAAATTATTCAAAAAAGACCAATAGCATTATTCGCTACATTTGCCCTGGAACAAATCTCCCTGTCCATGCACAAATTTGTCGTCCGGGCCATTGCCTGTTGCCTCCTGCTCTTCGCCCTGCGCCCTGCGCCCTGCGCCCTCTTCGCCCAACAAACCTACCCCCAGTCTGCCCCCTCCGACAACCGCGACGGCGCCTACGCCTTCACCAACGCCACCATATTCACGGACTACCAAACCCAGATTGAAAACGCCACCCTCCTGATTCGCAAAGGAAAAGTCGTGGCCTGCGGCCAAAACGTTGCCCTGCCCAACGATGCCGTCGTGGTCGATTGCAGCGGCAAAACCATCTACCCGGGCCTGATCGACATCTACGCCACCGGCTACGGCCTGCCTTCGGAACGCAATGCCGGCGGCAACCAGGGCGGTTTTGGCCGCCGCCCCCTGCAAGAATTTTCCAATAAAAAAGGCGCCTACGCCTGGAATGAAGCCCTCAAACCCGAATTCAACACCGGCGACCTGTTCACCAACGACGAAAAAGCCGCCACCGCGCTGCGCAAACTCGGCTTCACCGCCCTGCTTACCCACAGCGGCGACGGTATCTCCCGCGGCACCGGGGCGTTGGTCGCCTTGTCCGACGAACGCGAACAGGAAACCCTGCTCCTGCCCCGCGCCAGCCACCACCTGTCGTTCCGTAAGGGCTCCAGCAGCCAAAGCTACCCCAGCTCGCTCATGGGCTGCGTCGCCCTCATCCGCCAAACTTACCTCGATGCCGACTGGTACAAAACCAACGGCGCAACGGAAGAGCGCAACCTCTCCCTCGAAGCCTGGAACGCCGTGCAAAGCCTGCCGCAGATCTTTGAGGCCGGCGACAAACTCGACGTGCTGCGCATTGCCCGCATCGGACAGGAGTTCAACAAAAAATACATCGTCAAAACCAATGGCGACGAGTACCAGCGTTTGCAGGAAATCAAAGCCACCGGGCAGGCGCTCATCGTGCCGCTCGATTTCCCCGAACCCTCCGACGATGTGCAGGACCCCTACACTGCCCTGAACGTTTCCCTCGAAACCCTCAAACACTGGGAACTGGCGCCCGCCAACCCCGCGCGCCTGGCCGAAGCGGGCATTCCGTTTGCCCTCACGGCCAATGACCTGCGCGACAAAAAGAAATTCTGGGACATGCTGCGCAAAACAGTCGAGTACGGCCTTTCGAAAACAGCGGCACTCAAAGCCTTCACCTGGCAACCCGCCCAATTCCTGAATGCCTACGACCAGATCGGCAGCCTGGAACCCGGCAAACTGGCCAATTTTTTTATTGCCTCCGGCGACATGTTCAAACCGGATTCCAAAATTCTGGACACCTGGGTGCAGGGCAAGTACTTCGAAGCCACCGCCGAAAAATTTGACGGACGCGACCTGCGCGGCGTTTACCAACTCCAGGTCGGCGCCAACGCCTACACACTCACCGTGAAAGGCAAAGCGGATGCCCCCGAAGCCGAAATGATGCGCACCGACAGCTCAAAAATTAAAACCAGCTTGTCCTACGCCAACGGCATGGTGAGCCTGCGCTATCAGCCCGACAGCACCGATCAGGCCTACGTGGCGCTCGCCGGCGAAGCCCGCGCGCGCAGCTGGTCGGGGCGCGGCACCCTGCCCGACGGGAGCTGGACCGACTGGAAAGCCGAGCGCACCGGCGATGCCCCCGAAGGCCGCCAACGCCCCGAAAAAGACCCCGAGCCACCCGAACTCGGCGACATGATCTACCCATTTACCGCCTTCGGCAAAAAAGAACTACCCAGGGCCGGCACCTACCTGATCCAGGGAACCACCTTGTGGACCAACGAGCGCGAAGGCATCCTGCGCGGCGTCGACGTGTTGGTTTCCAAAGGAAAAATCGAACGCATCGGCCGCAACCTGCCCGTGCGCGACGACGCCGAAATCATCGACGGCCGGGGCAAACACCTCACCGCCGGCATCATCGACGAGCACTCGCACATCGCCGGCTCGCGCGGCATCAACGAGGGCACGCAGGAGTCCTCCGCCGAAGTGCGCATCGGCGATGTGATCAACTCCGAAGACATCAATATTTACCGCCAACTTTCCGGCGGTGTTACCAGCAGCCACATTCTGCACGGCTCGGCCAACCCGATCGGTGGCCAAACGCAGCTGATCAAACTGCGCTGGGGCGCTGCGCCGGAGGCTTTAAAATTTCAAAACTGGCCCGGCCAGATCAAATTTGCCCTCGGCGAAAACGTCAAACGCAGCAACAGCACCGACAACAGCCGCTACCCGCAAACCCGCATGGGTGTGGAACAGGTGTATGTCGACTACTTCAACCGCGCACAGGAATACGGCCGCCTGAAAAAATCGGGCAAGCCCTACCGCAAGGACCTTGAAATGGAAGCCCTGCTTGAAATTCTCGAGAGCAAGCGCTTCATCACCTGCCACTCCTACGTGCAAAGCGAGATCACCATGCTGATGCGCGTGGCCGAAAAATTCGGCTTCAAAGTCAACACCTTCACCCACATCCTGGAAGGCTACAAAGTAGCCGACAAAATGGCCAAACACGGCGTCGGCGGCAGCACGTTCAGCGACTGGTGGGCTTACAAATACGAGGTTTACCAGGCCATTCCGTACAATGCTGCCATGATGCACAATCATGGTGTAACAGTGGCCATCAATTCCGACGATGCCGAAATGGCCCGCCGCCTCAACCAGGAAGCGGCAAAAACGGTCATGTACGGCGGCCTGAGTGAAGAAGATGCCTGGAAAACAGTCACGCTCAATCCGGCCAAACTCCTGCATGTCGACGATCGCGTAGGCAGTGTAAAAGCGGGCAAAGACGCCGATCTGGTACTCTGGAGCGACAACCCCCTGTCGGTATATGCCAAGGCGGAAAAAACCTGGGTCGACGGCGTCAAGTATTTCGACCGCAGCGAAAACGAGCAGCTCCAGGAGTGGGTGCGCAAGGAGCGCGCCCGGCTGATCCAGAAAATGCAGGCCGAGAAAAAGCCGGGCGCCGGTAATGGCCGGGGTGGCTCGCGCGGCCAACGCGGCCCGCGCGAGCTGTACCATTGCGACAGTATGGACGACGAAGGGTAACGCGCACTTCCGGTTCGCGAAATCCCGGGATTAATAATGATGAATGATGAGTGATAAATGATGAATATTCGATTCGTCCACAGCGGCTACGATCGAATTCCACAGCTCAAAATTTGGCACTATCCAGGGATTTATTTACCCATTCAAGGTTCAGAATGCGGATGCGGCGGATTCGCCTTCGGCGAAACGCAGATCGACGCGGATTTTCATTCACCTGAAAGCAAACCTCCGTCTGCAAAAAATATTTCAGGCACCAACTGCGACATCTACTGCCCAAACCATGTCAAGCAATTTTTTTAAATAATTAAAACCAACCCATTCATGAAAAAGCACACCCTACTCCTATGTTTCGGCCTTGCCGGCCTGATGTTTGCCCTTTCCAACTGCGCCTCGCTGACCGGTTTTCAGGACGGCCGCACCGTTGGTCAGAACAACGGCGAATTTTCAGCATCGCTGAACTTTGCGCAAAGCCCGGATTTTGACGACTGGGAAGATCAGGCCGACACTATCGCCGACATTCCCAACATCTTTTTCGGAACGATCGAACTCGGCGGCCGGTACGGCCTGGCGGAAAAAGTTGACCTGACGTTCCGCTTCAACACTTCGCTCAACGTCGGTATCGGCGCCAAATTCCAGGTAGTAGGTGATCGCGAATCCCCGGTTGCCCTGGCTTTGGGTGCTGAGATTGGCTCATTTGGCCTGGTAACCGGTTTGTGGAACGTACAGGTGCCGGTGTATTTCTCCCTGCACCCACAGGAAAACTTCGCCTGGTACCTGTCGCCGCGTTACATCCACCAGTTTGAGTCGTACTCCGGCGCCGATTTTAGCCTGTCGTATGTCGGCGGCAATACCGGCCTGCTCTTTGGCAAGCGCCACAAGTTCGGCCTGGATGTCGGGTACTACCGCGTGGGCACCGACGGGGAGAGCGTTGGTGCGCTGCAATTTGGTTTGGGCGGACGCTTTGCTTTTGGAAATAATTGAACTTAGTGATGAGTGATGAGTGATGAGTGATGAGTGATGAGTGATGAGTGATGAGTATACACCTTTCCGAATTGGTGAACCCATTCATCACTCATCATTCATCACTCATCATTAAAAAAAAATCACTTCCCCATCCAAATTTTAAACGCCTCCACTTTTTCCCGGCTGATCAACACCGGCCCTTCACTCAGGGGTTCTGTCAGGCTCACTTTCAGGCGGCTGTTCGAATAACTCACCACATCGGTAATGGCATCGATGGCGGCAATATATTGCCGGTTGAGGCGAAAGAAGCGATTCGGGTCAAGCATTTCCTCCAGTTGTTCCAGCGTGTAGTCCACCGGGTATTTCCGCTTGTTTTGATGGCGCAGCCAGACGATTTTGTTTTCGCCGAAAAAGAAGTCAATGTCGCCGGCATCGATCGCTGTGAGGTGGTCACCGACCTTCACCAGGAAGCGGTCTTTGAATTGCCGGGGTTGCAGGGCCTGCATCATTTTCTGAATCGTGCCGGCATCTAAAGCCGCCGGCGTGCGCAGTTGGCGGAGTTTGGAAAATGCCCGGGCGAGGTCGTCCTGATCCACGGGTTTCAGGATGTAATCGACACTGTTGACCTGGAAGGCGCGCAGGGCATAGCTATCGTAGGCAGTGGTAAAAATGATCGGGCAAGGCACCTGCACCTGCTCAAAAATTTCGAAGCTGAGGCCGTCGGCCAGTTGGATATCAAAAAAGGCGAGTTCGGGCGCGGGGTTTTCCCGGAACCAGGTCACCGCCGCTTGCACGGTATCGAGGGTAGCCAGAATTTCGATGGCGGGGTCGAGGCGCTGAAGTTTGGAGATCAGCCCCCAGGCTGCCAGGTCTTCGTCTTCGATGATCAGTACGTTCATAGTTTTTGTTTTTCGCCCGTCGGCCGGCTCTCAGCCGCCCGACGGGTAAAGCGGAGAATCTTGCTGTGCTAATTGGCAGCTGTTCCTAAATCATTACCCAGGTGTTTTTGTATTCCGTTCAACCAAAACCGGGATTTCCACCGTAAAAAAACCGCCCTCGTCGCTGATCAGCACGGCTTTGTCCGACAGGATCTGGTACCGCGCCTGAATATTGGCCAGGCCAAGTCCGGTAGATTCGGGCAAACTGTTTTTCGGCTGCAAATTGTTACGCACCACGAGGTAGCCGTTTTCCTGGAAAACTTCAATTTTCAAGGGCCGGGCTTTGGAGGCTTCGTTGTGCTTGAGCGCATTTTCCACCAGCATTTGCAGCGTGAGCGGCGCAACAAAACCCGGTGCATTTTCCGGCACGGTAATCGAGGCCTGCAAACTCGCGCCGAAACGGGTGTCCATCAGAAAGAAATAGGCGCGCAGGATACCCAGTTCTTCTTCCAGCGAAACCACCTCCTGCTCGCGGCTCTCCAAAATATACCGGTACACCGTAGACAAACGGCGGATAAACTCCTCGGCCTGGTTGGCATCTTTATGCACCAGCGATGCCAGCACGTTCAGGCTGTTGAACAAAAAATGCGGGTTCACCTGGTTCTTCAGTGTTTCATAGCGGGCCGACGCCTGTTCTTTTTTCAGGCGCTCGGCCTCGATCAGCGTCTCCTTCCAGCCCAGCAAAAAACCTCGTCCGTGCATGAAAATGGAAATCAGGAAGGTAATTACCAGCGTGGGGATGAAGTCTTCCAGGGTCATGCCGCGCAACAAGGCGCCAATGTCCCAACCGTAGCGGTTGTTGAAAAACAGCCAGGTCAGCAAAATCCAGGCAACACAGGTAAATACCACCGTGATCAGCACCGACACCACCAGGCGGCGGACCGGCGCATCCACCAGCTGAGCCAGCGGTCGGGC
This sequence comes from Lewinellaceae bacterium, assembly GCA_016716135.1. Classification (GTDB taxonomy): domain Bacteria; phylum Bacteroidota; class Bacteroidia; order Chitinophagales; family Saprospiraceae; genus M3007. The sequence continues at coordinate 73,496 of JADJWX010000015.1, forward strand.
AGGTTTGCCAGGTGTGCATTGCCCAACCAGAGCACCGCCGTGCCCACGCCCCCGCGCCAGTAATAGGCCCACAGCAATTCGAGACCGCCTTTTTCAAACAGCTGCATCGGGTTGGCAAAAACCAGCATCACCACCAGGCCACCGATACCACCGATGACAAGAAAATCGCGTATGAATTGTTTCAGAGAGTCGGACATGGTTAACGGACAAATTTATGGGTTTCTCTGTGTCCCTCCGTTCCTCTGTGTGCCTCTGTGTAACTATTTGTTTCACGGAGGCACACAGAGGAACAGAGGAACACAGAGGCGTTAGTCTTTGGTTTCGGTGGCGGCCAATTTCTCCAGGTACTCTGCGTTCACGCGTTTGCCCCAGTGTGGCAGTAGCCCGCGGCCGGTTTCCTGCTCAAACAAGGCGGCTGCTTTTTCAAAATACGGCTTGGCATTGTTAGCGCCGCCGCCGTAAAACTCGGGCATGTTCAGCACATAGGTACCGCGCAGGAAAGGCGCCCGCGGGTTGGTGGGGTTGAGGGCAGCCGCTTTTTCCAGGGCGGCAAATACCTGCGGAGTGATCTGGCCGCCCAGGGCCATCGGATTTTCCATGAGCCGGCCGATCAGCAGGTAGGCTTTCAGCACCGCCAGTTCGGATTCCTGTGGCGCCAGGGCATTGGCTTTTTCGAGCAGCGCCTCCGACTGATCAAAGGCATAAATGGCTTTATTCAGGTCTTTTTCATAGCGGGAGAAACCAACCATCAGGTTGCTGAACGCCGCGTAGTAATGGGGTAGCCATTCGGCAGGTTCGGCGGCGGCAATACGCGCGAAGGTGTTGGCGGAAGCCTGGTAGTCATCGGCGGTTTGGGCGGAGTCGAGTTGGGCCACGGCTGCGGTCATGGCCGTGGTGTACTGGGCACTTTGGGCGGTGAGGAAGCCGGCGGTAAGGGCTAGCATGCAGAACAAAACAAACGTTTTCATAGCGTATTTTTTTCGCGTTAAAGGATGGCCCAAAGATGCAGGCAGGTGCGGCCGGCGGGAAAATAGAAGTGGCTGAAGTGTCGGATTGGGGGAGTGAAATGCAAAAGCAGGGTGGGAATGTAATGGGAAAGTTACCCGCAGATACCCCCAAGGGGCAGCCGGCTATTCCGAATAAGGTTTCAACAATCGCAAAAAAAAATGCGAAACCGAAAGGTTGCATTTATATTTGCAACCGATTGGTTTCACGACTAAACAAATTGACAAATGCGCAGAGACATATTTCAAGCCATTGCAGACCCGACCAGGCGAGCCATCCTTGTTTTGCTTGCAGCACAGGCAATGACACCAAACGCCATTGCCGAAAACTTTAACAGCACACGGCAGGCTGTGTCAAAACACCTGCGCATTCTTACGGAATGTGAACTTGTAAATCAGGAACAAATCGGCAGGGAGATTTACTACTCCCTTGAAATTGACAAAATGAAAGAGATCGACGAGTGGTTAGAGCAATTCAAGAAGATCTGGGAAACCAAATTCAACCAGTTAGATCATTTATTAGCCACAATCAAAAACAAATAAAATGAGCAACCTAAAATTTGATTTTACCGTAGATAAGCAAGAAAAAACGGTTTACATAACCAGAGAATTTGATGCCGGGCTGGATTTGGTTTGGGATGCATTTACCCAGGCCGATCTGCTTGACCAATGGGTAGCGCCGGCCCCATTCAAAGCAAGAACCAAATACATGAATTTTATAGTAGGCGGGAAAAGATTTTATGCGATGGTAAGCCCCGAGGGACAAGAGGGCTGGATCCTTCAAGAATACAAGTCCATTACCCCGAAGACCAATTTCAAATTCTATAATGCCTTTGCAGATAAAGATGAAAACCCCGCTCCTACCGGCTCTGATTGGGATTTTACCTTCAGCGAAAAAGGCGGTATAACCACGGTGCGTATTACTATTTACAATGAATCGCTTGAACGCATGGAGCAGATGATTGAAATGGGCTTCATTGAAGGATTTAAAGCATCAATAAGCAATTTGGAAAATCTATTAGCATCAAAAAATAAGGTTTAATAACACTTTGTACAATAGCGGGAGTAAGGCAGGGCAAACGCATCAAAATGTAACGGACCTCGGAGAGGTCAAATATTTGTAGCAACCGGTCCACGGGAGATTGGATCACGACCTCGGTACCGGCGTGCAATGACAAGTTATATGTGTTTATGCGAATCAATGGGTGTAAACTTGCCCTAACCAACCATTTTCCTTGTCATGTCGTAGCGCAGCGAAGACACCTGCAAAACTTCTATCATTCGCAGTACTTCAAAAAAAGCTCAAAGTCTCAACACTATTTTTTCAAATCACGCAAATTTTACTTGTGTGGATGTCTCCGCTGCGCTACGACATGACAAGCGTTTTAGGTTGATATCGATTAGTGGAACCCTTGATTCGTATAACTTCAATATAACTAACCAACGCACGCCGGTAGAGAGGTCGCCCGTGATTTTGATGCGTTTACCCTGCGGGAGTGAGGTGTCGGGGTTTTAAAAATCCTCCGCGCGTTAGCGTTTTCCATAGTTGATGAACAAGCTGCCTGTTTTTACGGCGCAACAAGTACCACAGCGATGGGAAGCACGGGCGCCTCATCCATTCAGCATGCTCCTACTTGGGTAACTTGCCCCGATGCGGTCATTGTCCCCAAAAGGGTTCAGATGAAATAAAAGACCTGGTGGGAGAATTAGATATTTAACGCCTGGAATTATATTTGAGAAGGGAACGTCGGCAGGAACGGTTATTTCTCAAAGCAAAGGCGCATTGCGGTTTTTGGGATTTTTCGTTTTTGGGCATATAATAGTTCGCTACCATTAAAAAACAAAAAGTGTTCAACCTTCCATAAAAAGTGTTAGAGGAGAATTTCAAATGATAAGAATTTTGACAAAAAAATCAGATATGATAAAGCATAAATCTATAAGTCAATTACATGAGTACATGGGGTTTGGAAAACCAACACATCCTTTGATTACTATCATTGACACGTCAAAATTGGCTTATGGAGAAGAGGTGGTTGGTGTGAAAATTTCATCGGAATTATACTGTATCGCTTTAAAAGACAAAAGCTGTGGGTTGAACTATGGAAGGAACCACTATGATTTTGATGAGGGTGTAATGATGTTTACAGCCCCGAATCAAGTTATTACATTGAACAAGCCACAAGCATTGAATGAAATACAAGGTTGGATGCTTTACTTTCACCCTGATTTAATTAGGAATACTCCTTTGGGCAATAAAATAGATGATTATAATTTTTTCTCTTATTCGGTATATGAAGCGTTGCACCTTTCAGAGCAAGAACAAACTACCGCAAGCACTTGTATCAAAATGATTAATGAAGAAATCAGGGCGAGAATAGATAATCACAGCCGCCAAGTTTTAATTTCCAATATTGAATTACTGTTGAATTATTGTGCAAGATTTTATGAGCGTCAGTTCAATACCCGTTCAGCTCAGAATAAAGCCATCGCCTCAAAGGTAGAATCATTGCTGAAAGAATATTTCAAGACAAATAAAATCCCTGAGTTGGGGCAGCCTACTGTTAATTATTTGGCAAATGAATGCCATGTGTCCACAGGGTATTTAAGTGATTTACTGAAAAAGGAAACAGGAAAAACTGCCAAAGACCACATTAATGAGTTTTTGGTCGAAAAAGCAAAAGATTTATTGATAGGTTCTGACGACTCAATAAGTGGGATTTCCTATACGCTGGGGTTTAATTACCCACATTATTTCAGCCGAATGTTTAAATCCAAAACAGGAATGACCCCACAAGAATTTAGAGCCAACTAATTCAACCGAACTTTCCGAAATATGTGTTAGACCGTCCTTGTTCTGTGTTACTCTGTGATTCATGAGCCTTTGATTTTTGTGTTGTCAAAAATTTCACACAAAAATTCAAATAATCATGAGTAAAAAAATTTTAGTAACGGGAGCGAGCGGAGCATTTGGGTCATTGACCTGTAAGTCCCTTGTTCAAAACGGTTATCAGGTTATTGGCACCATGCGTTCGGCCAAAGGCAAAAACGAAGCCATTGCGCAAGAACTTCAAAAGGCAGGTGTGAAATTGATCGAAATGGATGTGACCAATGAAACGAGTGTCAATAAAGGTGTAGCAAAAGCTATTGAGTTATTAGGCGGGCTGGACGTTGTGTTTAATAATGCGGGATTAGGAGCAAATGGTATCCAGGAAATGTTTACCGCAGAAGATATGCAGCGAGTTTTTGATGTCAATGTATTCGGTGTGCAGCGATTGATGCGTGCCATACTTCCACATTTCAGAAGCCAAGGCAAGGGAACAATTTTGCATACATCAAGCTGTATAGGCCGGGTTACGACTCCGTTTTTGGGGGTCTATTCCGCTTCAAAATACGCTTTGGAATCCATAGCCGAAGGGTATCGGGCAGAACTTTCAGGTTTTGGAATTGAATCATGTATTATCGAACCAGGAGGGATGCCAACTGCTTTTATGGAAGGCATGTTGCAACCAAGTGATAAAACCAGAAATGAAGGATATGGAGATATGGTTCATGCTCCTGATGCTTCTTTAAATGGCTATGTTGATTATATAAAAACCAATCCGAGTCAATCCCCACAAGCCGTAGCCGACGCTGTGCTGGCGATATTGGAAATGCCACACGGAGAGAAACCATTTAGAATCGTTGTTGATTTTATGGGCTTAAAAGAGCCCATTGAAAATTACAATGCAGCACTTCGGCAAACTACTCAACAGATTTATACAGCCAATGGAGTGGATTATTTATTGAACCTGAACAAAAATTAAAATGAATAAAACGATATTTATTACGGGAGCAAGTTCAGGTATCGGCAAAGCAACTGCAAAACTGTTTCAACAAAAAGGTTGGAATGTAATTGCAACCATGCGATCACCTGAAAAGGAAACTGAACTAACCAAATTTGACAACACATTGGTCACGCAATTGGATGTATTGGATTTGGCTTCTATCCAAAATGCAGTAGAAGAAGGCATTCAAAAGTTTGGAAAAATTGATGTCCTCATCAATAATGCAGGTTATGGAGCTTACGGACCATTAGAGGCGTTTCCGAGAGAAAATATTCTCCGACAATTTAATACCAATGTTATTGGGTTGTTGGATATGACCAGAGCCATCGTTCCTCATTTTCGCAAAAATAGAAGTGGTGTTATTATAAACATTTCTTCTATCGGAGGAAAAATGACCTTTCCATTAGGAACACTTTATCATGGGACAAAATTCGCTGTTGAAGGTATTTCAGAAGCTCTTAGTTTCGAAATGGAACAAATTGGTGTTAAAGTAAAAATCATAGAGCCAGGTATGATTGCCACGGACTTCGGCGGTCGTTCATTTGATTTTCAAGAAGGTGATATTGCCGAGTACCAACCGATTATTGGTGCATTAATGAAGGCATGGCAAGGGAGTAATTTAAAACCATCTCCTCCGAGTCTGGTTGCCGAAGTCATATACCAGGCAGCAGCAGATGAAAGCCCGACACTTCGATATAGAGCAGGCGACGATGCCAATTTCTTATTGGATAATCGAAAGAAAATGGAAGAGGATGAATTTATCAACATGATAAAAGAGCAATATAGTTTGAATTAAAAATTTAAATTGAAAAATAGAAAACGGTAGCGAATAAAGCATAAAATGTCAATAGCCCCTAAACGGGGCTACTGCATTTATGCCAAACGTTAAAAACCCTCAAACACCCTCCACCCCAACCTCCTCCGCCCGATACCGCTTCCCAAAATTGACAAACAACCCAACAAACAAAAACCGTTTGGCCGGAGGCCGGATCGCCTGCCGGGGCAACAACCCGGACGCATCCGGCGCGCTGTCGTACTGGTAGCCGTACACCTGGTTGAAGCCGAGAATATTCGTCGCGGATACATACAGAATTGTAAACTGCCCGCCGATATTGGTCAGGTAACTGGCGTTCACGCTCAGGTCGTGGTAGGCCGGCGTGCGGCCCTGGTTGAAGCCCGGGCGATTGGGATCGTGGTAGGGCCTCGGCGATTGAAAGGCGTACGTGGCGCCGAAAGCAGTGTTCCATTTGGGGAACCACTGTTTGTACACCACCGAGGCGTTGTGCGCCGCTGCAAATGTGGGTACCGCCTGCCCGGGAAAATTGAGGTAATCGCGCCGGGTATCCAGGTAGGCGTAGGAAATCCAAAAGTCGCCGTTTTTGATCGTGCGCCGGTCGCGGAAAAACACATCGACGCCCCGCGCATAGCCGCTGCCACGGTTGTCGGCCCGCCCCGATTCGGGGTCGGTTTTTACCAGGTTGCCATAGGTTTTGTAGTAGCCCTCCACCCGGAACGTGTAGCCGTTGCGGATGCGCTGGTAATTGAGCATAAAATGGTCGGCCTGCTCGAAGCGGAGGTCGGCATTGACCCGCATTAACGGGTATTCCGGGGTTTGGTAAAAGCGGCCGGCGGCAAAGGCCACCTGTTCGTTTTTGCCCAGCACCCAGGCCGCCGAGAGCCGGGGCGCCAGGTTGGCGCGGCCCAGCAAGGCGGAATATTCGCTGCGCAAACCAAGGCGCGCCACAAACTTCCGGGCAACAAACCAGTTCGTTTCGGCGAAGCCGGCGGCGTAGCGTTCGCGGCGCAGGGTGTTAAAACGCTGGTTGCCGCTGTCGCGAAACTGCTCATCGAACTGCCCGTGCAGGTACTCCCCGCCAAATTTCAACTCCAATTTCTCCGAAAGCGGCCGCGCCATTGCAAGCCGCAACTGCCCCGATTGCTGGCGCGCATCGTTGCCAAAGCCCGACTCCACCCGGTCGCGGTTCCAGGTGTACGCCCCGCCGATAAACACCGTCCAGGTATCGCGCCATATGTCCCGGTACGACAGGTTGGTGTACACATTGTCGGCCTGCAAGTGCAAGGGCTCCACCACCTGCGGGTCGAACGGATCGGGATACTGGAGTTCCATCCAGGAGCGGTTGACGGAACTGTACAGTTTAAACATCCCCGCATCCGATGTTTTTTGCCGGTAAATCAGCTCGCCGCCACCCGATTGCGGGGGCGCTTCCCAGTCGATATGTTGCGGTACCAGGGCAAAATAAGGCGCCAGGTTGCTGTACGAACCCGACACCGACACCGAACTACGCTCCCAGCGCTGCGTATGTGCCAGCCCCAAACCTACCGACATCAGCGAAAGCCCGGTGGTGGTTTCAGGCGCCAGATCCTCGGTGTGCAAAATGAGCGCTGAAGACAAGGCCTGTCCGTACTCAGCCGAGTAACCACCGGTGGAAAACTGGGTGCCTTTGAACAGGAAGGGCGAAAAGCGGTTGCGCGCCGGCACATTGGGCACCGAGCTGTTGTACGGGTTTTGCACATACAGGCCGTCGATGAAGGTCCGTGTTTCATAGGCTGCCCCGCCGCGCACCAGAATTTGCCCCGACTCGCCGTTGCGGGTAGTGCCGGGCAGGGTCGTTATGGCGCCGGCGATATCGGCGGTCGCGCTGGCCGTGAGGGCAATATCGATCGGGCTGAGCACCACCGCGCGCCGGCGATCGCTGGCGGCTTCAAAAGAGCCTGCCGAGATCACTACTTCCCGGAGCGCCGTGGTGTTTTCCCGCATACGTGGTTGCAATTCGAGCGTGTACCCGGCCAGGGTTATTTCCTGCCGGAAGGTGTCGTAGCCCAGGCAGGTGATCAACAGGGTTTGGGAGCCCGTGGCGGTGGTTTGGAACGAAAACCGGCCGTCTATCCCACTGGTCGCACCGTCATAGCTGCCTTGCAACCAGATATTAGCGCCGATGAGCGTATCGCCTTTTGTGGAGCAAACAGTGCCGTGAATTGTCGTTTGCGTAAAGGCGGCTGTCGCCAAAATAAAAAGGCTGGAAAACAAACTGATGCTGCGCATGGGTAAGCCGGTTGGTTCGGCACAAAAGTGCCGGCCTGCGGCTGCGCGCAAAATTTTAGCTGACTGAAATGTCGGATCGGGGGTGTGAACTGTGGGGGAGGGCGCGACGGCGAGGGTTGCCTTTCCAAGTTTTATGGAGTGGAAATACACCAATTTCGATCGGCATATTCCAGTAATTCCATATACCTCCATCAGAGGTTAAAAGGAGTTTTCTTAGTTTCTGAGCTTTCTAACCCCACCCCCATCCCCATAGCCATCAACTTAAGGCGAATAGATTTGAAATTCAATTGATTACATGATTGCAGATTACATGAATACATGATTGTTGAAGTAGTACACCATACCGGCAGTGTTGAAATACAGGTTGCTTTATGAAAAATGTTGAGCACACTACGGGTACTTCTTCAATCATGTATTCATGTAATCAATTAATCGTCAATTTGTTACGACTCAAAATTTCTTAAGTTGACGGCTATGGGGGTTGGGGGTGGGGTTGACTCCGGCAAAGCGAGAAGTTTAATAAAAGCCTTTCAATTTTGCCCCCCTGATTCGCAAGAACCATTCGGGCCTGCTTACCCCGCGATCTTCCGTAGGGGCGACCCTTGCGGTCACCCGAAATATCGCGGTCGCCCCAACATGAGGTCGCCCTAACAATGCGGCAGACGACCCAGTACCGGCGCGTGCAATGATTGGTAATATTTGTGGTAACCATTTGGCTTTTAGCATTTCTCCCTTGCGCTTGTGCAGGTTCCTCGCTGCGCTCGGAATGACAAGGCGTATTAAATAAAACAGGGAGGGGCGGTAAAACCCGGTAAAGCAACATTTCGTCGCCCCCTTCTTTTAGCCCAACCATAATGGAATAGGCTGAGGCCAAAACTGGGGGGCGAGGTAATGTTCCCTTTTTCCAAATCTTTCGCCCCCCGGATTCTTATAAGGTGGTCTTGTCATTCCGAGTGCAGCGAGGAACCTGCCCGCTCGAAAGCGGGAATCCTAAATATAACTTGCCGTTGCACGCCGGTACCGAGGTCGTGTTACACATTATGAACAGTCAGATCAAAACCATCATAAAAGCCCAGGTCTTTGTCTTTCAACAGTTTGGTCCAAAAGGCAATTTGACCGGTGTGGTACGAATAATGTTCCACCACATGGATAACAATGCCGATACCTGAAAAATCAAAGCCCTGGACGGAGCGCACCCGCAGCCAGTTTTCGGCATCCGACTGTTGGATAGTGGCTTTGGCGGCATCGACAGTTTGCTGAAGCATGTCGAGCAATTCGGCTTTGCCGTAGCCGGCTCTGGCGGCAAACTCGGCATCGCGCTGCCGGGTATCTGCAATGTTGCCAAGGGCCGAAATAGCGTATTGGCGGATGTTGCCGCAAAGGTGCAGGATGAGGTTGCCGATGCTGTTGGACGCGGCATTGGGGCGCTTCCAGATATCGGCTTCTTCAAGCTCGACAAATGCCTTTTTGATCATGCGGCTGCTCTCATCGAGGCGATAGCAGGCATGGTGGCTGAATTCGGAAAGGAAGTCCTGATGCATGTTTTTGAAACAAAGGAAATAATTTTTTCCAGACGGTGCCGACACGTGGCGGAGTGACCAAAATGATGTCCTTGTGTGATGTGCGTTACTGATCCGGCAGGGCAAGCACCGGTACCTTTGCAGCATCAATTAACACAAAAACTATTTTTCTTTAAATGGACTTAGCAAGTATTATCAACCAGCCCGGAGCAGTCATTGTGGACGTCCGGGAACCGTACGAGTTTAAAAGCGGGCATGCCCGGAACGCGGTGAACATTCCGCTCGGCATTTTGCCGTTGCGTTTGCAGGAATTGCCGCAAACCGGCGCGCCGGTCGTAGTGTATTGCCGCAGCGGCGCCCGAAGCGCGCAGGCCCGGATGTTGCTGCTTTCCCGAGGCTTCAAAGAAGTGTACAACGGCGGCGGGCTGGAAGACATGTTGTATTACCAGGCACAGGCTGCCCAAAAGGCCGCCTGATTAAAATAGTACCGAATCAAATTTTAACCATGGATTTAACGCATATCATCCGCCAAGCCGGCACCCGCATCATTGATGTCCGCGAGCCCTACGAATTTGAGGAAAAACACCTCCCGGGCGCCGTGAACATTCCACTCAGCACGCTGCTCGATCACCTGCAGGATTTCCAGGAAAAAGGCAGTCCGGTAGTCGTGTATTGCGATGGCGGTACCCGCGGCAAACAAGCAGTGTTGCTGTTGCAAGTCAACGGTTTTCAGGAAGTTTATAATGCCGGCGGGCTGGCAGATGCAACACGGGCAACCGGCGGGATGTAGCCGTTACTCCAGTCAATATTTCATAAAATCCAGCATTCAAATTATGGAAGACCAGACAATCAGAACCATGCCCCGTATCGGCGACCACGCGCCGGATTTTACCGTGATGACCACCACCGGAAAAATGACGTTTTCCGAATTTAACAAAGGCAGCTGGGTGCTCCTGTTTTCTCACCCGGCCGATTTTACCCCGGTGTGCACAACGGAAATGTCGGCCTTTGCCACAGACCGGGATTTTTATAAAAAACAAAATACCAAACTGCTCGGCCTGAGCATCGACAGCATCCACTCGCACCTGGCCTGGGTGAACAACGTCCGGGAAAAAACCGGCGTGTACATGGACTTTCCCATCATCGCCGACCTCGACATGAAAGTGGCCAACCTGTACGGGATGTTGCACCCCGGCGAAAGCGAGACGGCTGCCGTGCGCGCCGTATTTTTCATCGACCCGAAAGGTGTAATACGTCTGATCATGTACTACCCGCTCAATGTGGGCCGGAACATGGAAGAGGTACAGCGCGCATTGGTTGCCTTGCAAACTGCCGACGCCAATAAATGCGCCCTGCCGGTCAACTGGAAACCGGGCGACAAGGCCATCGTGCCGCCACCAAAAACCCTGGTGGAAATGGACGAACGCATTGCCAATACCAGCTACGAAAAGGTAGATTTCTACCTGGCTAAAAAGGAACTGGCAAACGTTTCGGCAAATTAAAATTCGGCGTGAGGGGGCCACGTGCGGGGGTGACTTCGAAGTCGCCCCCGCACTACCCCATGGAAAGATGAAACTAAAATTCAGATAACAAGGCTATCCCGGCGGTTGTGTGGAAACACACAGCCGCTTTTTTCAAGTGAGGGGGTGACTTGCAAGTCACCCCCTCACTATCAGAAAGCAATTGCGCCGGTGTATATTTGCGAAACACGACCGCGTAAAACATAACAGCAGCACTGATGATTTTAAACATACACCCAGGGCTTTCTATCCTGGCCGGCATCCTGGTTGTTGCCGTGCTTGCCTGGGCGTTCTGGCCAAAAAACGGCTTGTTTGCCCTGATCGACCGGTTGCGGATGAACTCCCGCCGCGTGTTGCTGGAAGATGCCCTCAAGTACCTGTTCGACTGCGAATACAAAAACATCGATTGCGGCCTGCACAGCATTGCCGGCAATTTGAACATCTCCGCCGACCAGGCAACCAAACTGCTCGACCGCCTGCGCGCGATGGGCCTGATCAGCATGAAAGATCAGTCCTTCCAACTGACCGACTCCGGAAAATCCTACGCCCTGCGGGTGATCCGCGTCCACCGGATCTGGGAGCGCTACCTGGCCGATGAAACCGGGATCGATCAAATGGAATGGCACGGCGCCGCCGACCGGAAAGAGCACCGCATGTCAGCCGAAGCGGCAGATGCGCTCGCTGCCCAGATCGGCAACCCCGTGTTTGATCCGCATGGCGACCCCATCCCTTCCGCGCAAGGCGAGCTGCCCGAGCACAAAGGCCGGCCGCTCAGCAGCCTGGAAGAAGGGGCGATCGCCCGCATTGTACATATTGAAGACGAGCCGCACACGATTTACGAGCAACTGGTAGCCCTCGGCTTGTACCCCGGTATGCAGGTGTATGTGCTGGATGTCACCAACGGCAAGATCACCTTTGCCGCCGATGGCGAAGAATGTGTGCTGACGGCCTTGTTTGCAGCGAGCATTACCGTGGAAGAATTGCCGGAGCAGGAACCCCTGAGCACCAAAGCAACCCTGCTTTCTACCCTGAAAATCGGGGAGAGCGCCGAGATCGTGGGCATTTCCCCGCATTGCCGGGGCCAGCAACGCCGCCGCCTGATGGACCTCGGCATTGTGCCCGGCACCCCGGTTACAGCCGAACTGCGCAGCGCTTCCGGCGACCCCACCGGCTACCGGATCATGGGCGCCACCATCGGTATCCGCAAGAGCCAGGCCGATTTTATTTTTATTGAAAAAAAAGAAAAACACGCCGATGAACAGCCAGCATGACTGCGAAAACTGCCCGGTGCACCACCGGGAAAATCTCATCCGGCTGGGCATTGCCATGGACCGGGTCGATTATGTCGTGGCCCTGGCCGGGAATCCCAACACCGGAAAAAGTACCGTTTTCAACAATCTCACCGGCCTGCGCCAACACACTGGCAACTGGCCCGGGAAAACCGTAACCCGGGCTGAAGGCGGGTACTCCTACGGTGAAAAACGCTACAAAGTGGTCGACCTGCCAGGCACCTATTCCCTGCTTTCCACCAGCACCGACGAAGAAACAGCCCGTGATTTTATTCTCTTCGGCCGGCCCGACGTGACGGTTATCGTGGCCGACGCCACCCGCCTGGAGCGCAACCTCAACCTGGTGCTTCAAGTATTGGAAATTACCGACCGGGCCGTGCTTTGCCTCAACCTGATGGACGAAGCGCAGCGCAACCATATCGAAATCGACGAGCGCAATTTGTCGGCAGAACTGGGCATCCCGGTTATCCCGGCTGCAGCCCGCCAAAAGGAAGGTATGCCCGAACTCATTGCCGCCATCGGGGAAGTTGCCTCCGGCCGGTACGTTTGTCAGCCGCACCGGCTCAAAAGCCGTTCGCCGAAGCTGAACCACGCCGTGTCGACCCTGGCGGAAAAACTGGCCGCGCAGTTTCCCGGTCTGCCCAACCTGAACTGGGTAGCGTTGCGCTTGTTGGAGGGTGACCAAAGCATCATTGATGCGGTGCGCACCGGTGAGTTGGGCAAATTGAGCACCGGAATCTTGTCGCCACAATCCTAAAAAGCAACACTGCCGATGGCTAAAAAACAACAATCCGAAAATGAGGATATTCTGTCGCTGGCCAACAGCCTGCGTTGGGAATTGGGCGTCGACTTTCACGATACGGTCATTGAATCCATCTATGCTGATGCTTCCCGCATTGCCCGCAAAACGGTGCGCACCGAAGGGGAAAAGCCAGCGTACAACTGGGATTTCAAGATCGACCGGATCGTGACCAGCCGCTGGCTTGGTTTTCCGATCATGTTTCTGCTTCTGGCAGTTGTGTTCTGGATCACGGTGTCGGGCGCCAATTATCCGTCGGGTTTGCTGGCAGAGCTGCTCATCGACACCCTGCATCCGGTATTGAAAAATGGCGCTACCGCCATCGGCATGCCCTGGTGGCTGAGCGGTGTGCTGGTCGACGGGGCCTACCTGTCGATGGCCTGGGTTATTGCGGTCATGCTGCCGCCAATGGCTATTTTTTTCCCGTTGTTTACCCTGCTCGAAGATTTCGGTTACCTGCCCCGGGTGGCGTTCAATATGGACAGTTTGTTTCGCCGGGCAGGCGCGCACGGCAAGCAGGCGCTCACCCTGAGCATGGGTTTTGGATGCAATGCTGCCGGCGTGATCGCGGCGCGGGTGATCGACAGCCCCCGGGAGCGTCTGATCGCCATTATCACCAACAATTTTTCGCTGTGCAACGGCCGTTGGCCAACGCAGATCCTGATCGCCACCATTTTTATCGGCGGAGCGGTACCGGCACATTGGGCCGGCCTGGTTTCAGCTGGGGCGGTGGTAGGTATTGCCGTGTTGGGCATATTTTTCAGCCTGGTCGTTTCCTGGGGGTTGAGCAAGTCGGTATTGCGCGGCGAAACCTCCGCATTTAGCCTGGAACTCCCACCCTACCGGCCGCCGCGCATCCTGCAAACGTTGTACACGTCGCTGATCGACCGGACGATTTTTGTGCTTTGGCGCGCCATCGTTTTTGCTATTCCGGCCGGGATTGTGATCTGGCTGGTGGCCAATATTCACATCGGCGACCTGAGTCTGGCCGAGCATTTTATCCGCTGGGCCGACCCGTTTGCGCTCTTTTTTGGCCTGAACGGCGTGATTTTACTGGCCTACATCATCGCCATTCCGGCCAATGAAATTGTCATCCCAACGGTGCTCATGCTTACGGTACTCAGCACGGGCATGCACGAAATGGGCGAAGGCGCCGGGGTAATGTTTGAACTGGATTCGATAGCCGATACGGAAAACATCCTGCGTGCCGGGGGCTGGACGCTGCTCACCGGGCTCAACCTGATGCTGTTCAGCTTGTTGCACAACCCCTGCTCGACAACGATTTACACGATTTACAAAGAAACCCACAGCGCGAAATGGACCCTGGTGGCTACGCTGTTACCAATTGTGCTGGGGCTGATTGTTTGTTTTTTTACGGCACAGCTTTGGCTGCTCTTTTTTTCCACCGCTGAAGCGGTGGGCTGAGAAATTTAATTCCGGTAACCATATACCTTATTCAAATGAAACGCCCATTCCTTGCCGCCTCGTTGCTGATGTTGCTCGCCATTTTGCCCATGCGCATGATGCGCCAAAGTGTAGCGGATGCCGGCTTTCAACCCGCACCGTTCAGCTCCCCGTTGCTGCATGCCGAGTTTCACACTTCGGCGGATGATGTGTTGGCATTGTATGGCGCCGGGGACAATGATGTCCGACAGGAGCGTACCTATGCTATGCGCCAGGCACACCGACACGACAATCTCTTTTTGTGTATTTACGGGCTTTTCCTCGCCATGTTTGCGGTTGGCGGTTTCCGGCTCACGCGCAAAAAATATTTTTTATGGCTGATCCTGCTGGCTGTCGTGGCTGCTTGCGCCGATTTTTTAGAGAACTACACCATTGTTCAAATCACCTATGAACTTGATAACAAAGCCACCAACTTTTCACCGTATCTCGGACGGCTGGCAACATACACCTGGCTCAAATGGCTGAGCCTGGCCGCCTATTTTGGGATGCTGGTACGTTTTTTCAATGGGGTCACCGAATGGGGCAATATCCGGAGTTGGGCAGGCAAACTATTGGCCTGGGGATGCACGCTCACCGCAATCATGGCACTGCTTGCTTTCGGACTGCGGACTGCCCGTTGGGAAAACTGGATGGCTCAGGCGATTATCGCGCTTTTTGCGGGCTTGTTTTTGTTTGGTTTGTTTTTCCGAAAAAAAACGGCGTAGCGGTAACATGAATCATGCGAATCAGGAACACCGGTAGATTCACCGGGCCGGTTCTATCAAATCCCACAAATTCCCGTACAAATCGGCAAAAACAGCCACCGTACCCCAGGCTTCCTCCACGGGTTCGCGCACGATGGTCACGCCCTGATTCTGCAGATTGCGGTAGTCGCGCCAAAAGTCGTCGGTGTGCAGGAAAAGAAAAACGCGGCCCCCGGTTTGGTTGCCGACTCGGCTGTGCTGCTCGTCGTTGGCGGCCTGCGCCAGCAGGAGTTTGCAGCCGTCGGAGCCGGGCGGCGCCACCAATACCCAGCGTTTGGTGTCGCTTAGCCGGGTATCTTCCACCAGCCGGAAATTCAGTTTTTTAGTATAAAAAGCAATTGCTTCGTCGTAGTCGCGCACGACGAGCGCCAGTTGAACGAGTTGTTGTGGCATAGGGAAGTACGTGTTCAATGTTTAACCAACTTTTTCATTACCGTCCGGCCGGCGGAAAAAAACTGTACAAGATAAACCCCGTTCTGCAGTCCGGAAACATTGATACGTCCGCCGGGCAGTTTACCTGCGTGTATTCGTTTGCCGGTGAGGTCGAAAATTTCGTACCGATCCAACGGCAAGGTGCTTTCAACCGTCACAAATCCGCTGGCCGGGTTTGGGAAAAGGGAGACCGCTGTGGCCGGCAGCAAGTCGCGCGTCGCCGACAGTTGATTGTTCCCCGGCAGCAGGAGTTTGCTGGGGTATTGTGCGCTGTGGTGGACCTGGATTTGAGCGATGTTGGTATCGCCGGGGGCGTACATGGTGCCGCCGTTTTGCAAATTGACATCCCAACGCGTCGAGCTGTTCCCGCTGACATACACGTTCAGGGTATGGCCTGCTTTCCAGGTATAGTTGATAAAAGGCAATTCCACTTCAACCATGTACACCTGGCCGGGGCTCATGAAAGCTTCGGCGGCCTGCGTGTATCCGTTGCGGAAGCGCATGCGGTGGATGCCGTCGTTGATCAGCATGTTGCGCCCGTCGGGGTAGCCGTCGACAAGGCGGATGGCAATATCGGCGTCCGGCTGGTCGGCCTGTACGTACAACTGCGCCCGCACCCGGCCCGAAACAGCGATGTCGGCCGGCAAAACTGCCGTGGAAAAAGGCAATACATCCGCACGGCTTTCCAAACTCGTTTGGTCGAAGGGGCCTTGCTGGAGGCCCAGGCTGAGGGTATGCCCGCCGATGGTAGGCGACGGGTTTTTCGGGTCGCAGCTGAAACTTGTGCTCCCGCCTCCCGGTTGGGTGGAAATTGCCGCATTGCCGTTCAAAAACAACGTGTCGGTGTTGGCAATTTCGATGGACGCGGCATTGCTCGTGTTCCAGCTGTTTTTCCCCAGTTCGTAATAGGTGATCTTCGGCGTGTTTTCCCAACCATTCGCAGTGCCGAGGAGGTAAAAGTTGAAAAAATCGAGCGCCATCTGGTTGTTCACAAAAGCTGCGTCGGCATAGATCAACTGGCCTTGATTGGGTGAGCCTACGAATGCCAGACCCGTACCGCCGTGTACCCAGGGGCCCACGAGCAGCCATTGTTTGTCGCGCACGGCAAGGGCAGCTTCGTTGCGTGTGGCGGTATACCAGTCCATCATTTTATCGATGTTGTGATCGTACCAGCCGCCGATTTGCAAGGTCGGGATTTGGATGTCCTGCGGGTACCAGCTGGAGTTTTCGGCAATTTGCCAGATCAGGTTGTAATACGGGTTGGCTAGAATCAGGGGCGACAGGCCGTAGCCCAGCAGGTCCAGCGACTGCAAGCGCGATTTTTCCAAAACGCCGCCGTAAAAATAACTGTCGTACGACTGCTGCGGATGCGCCACTAGCGGGACCGCGCAGGTATGGTTGGGATGTTTTTCTTTGGCCGTTTGGTACTGGATGCTTCCCAGCGCCGAGGGGCCCCAGGTACCCACTTTGCCATTGGCCCAGGCTTGTACTTTGATCCATTCGAGCACATCATAGCCGTCCTGGCCGCGGTTGGCTTGTGCAGTGGCTGCCGCTGCCGAACCGTAAAACCCGCGCCAGTCGACCACCACCCAGCTGTAAGGGCTGGATTGCAGGTTTTGTCCGAAGCCGAGCGGAAGCCCGTTCCGGAAGGTGTTTTTATTGTAAGGCGTCTGGATCAGGATGGTTGGGCATCCGGTGCAGGCATCCGGCACGTACACATCGGCTGCGAGGGTTTTGCCGTCGCGCATGGGGATGTCGACGATGTAGGTTGGCGTGAGCTGGGCCTGGAGTGCCGTTGTTAATCCAAAAAAAAAGGCCAGGTACAACAGCGGCTGCCTGCCGGTACGGGAATTGTTTGGTACAGTTCGATTCATATTTTTTGAAATCAGTTTTGGTGGGAAAAGCGGCTTTTTTGACCGGTACAGGGAATCGCGGTTTAATGCCCGAAAAGTTAAACAACCCTTTCGGCGTGGGGTTCCCGGTTTCGCCTGCCGGCAAACATAGCCCACAAGCCAAGGGCAGGCCCCGGCGCCAAAATCAGGTAGATGTACCGTGGATTTATCATTTCATACGAAAGATTGAGCAGCTGAATACTGATAATCGTGATCGAAAAACCGATACAGTTGACAATGGTGAGTGCCGTGCCTTTCGATTCGGCCGGGGCATTGTGCGCCACCAGGCTCGAAAACAAAGGCGAATCGGCAATGACCACCATCCCCCAAAAAAGGAGAAAACCGGTAAACACGAAGCCTGAATTTGTAAAAAACAACAGCGGCGAAACCAGGCAGCACAAACCGGATAAAAACAGGGCCATGCCGGCCGTGCGTTTGGCGCCCAGCCGTTCCGAAATATAGCCGCCCGCAACACAGGCAAGCCCGCCACTTCCGATGATCAGAAAAGACAACAGCGGGACGTTCAGCCCGGCCTGCGGATGATACAGGTTGTAACTGTTCAACAAAACCGGTACAAAAGCCCAGAAAGCATACAATTCCCACATGTGGCCGAAATACCCGAAGGCCGCCGAGCGGAAGTTGGCGTTTCTGAATACGCGGAACAAGGCCCCGAAGTCGGGCTTCTGACCCGGCTTCCGGTGCGGGCCGTCGGGCACCAGCAGGGCGATTATCAATCCACCGGAAACAGCCAGTCCGGAAGTCAGCAGCAGCACAAAACGCCAGGGCAGGTCGCCGGAAAATCCTTTCAGCAAGTGCGGAAAAGCAGTGCCCAGCACCAGCGCACCAACCAGGAAGCCCAGCGATTTGCCCAGGCCTTTTTGGTAATAATCGGCGGCGATTTTCATGCCCACAGGGTAAATGCCGGCGAGGAAAAAGCCGGTCAGAAAGCGAAAAAACAACAAACTCGGCAGCGTTTGGCCTTCCAGCGTAACCCCGAGGTTGAACAGCGCCCCGGCCAATGCACTGGCCAGGAACACCCGCGAAGGCGAAAACCGGTCGGCGATGGTCAGCACCGCATACACGAGGGTACCTGTGATAAACCCAAACTGCACCGCCGAAGTGATATGACCCAGGGCGCCGCGGTCCAGGCCGAAGTCGCGCACCAGATCGGGCAACACGGCATTGCCGGCAAACCACAACGCCGTGCAGCAAAACTGGGCCAGCACGATGACCGGCAAGATCCAGCGGGGCGGTGTTATCATACGTGTGGTGGATTTGACTGAAAGTAATGCCGGGTCTGTAAAAAAACGGCCGTGCCCCGGTGTCCCAAGACGCAGTCAAATGTACACAAAAACACCTATCCAATAAGCCAGGCGGTTTGCGCAGGCATTTCGGATAGGTGTGCACCGGGAATTAATGGGTGGGCGCTTGCAGGACTGCCTGCCCACTTTTGGTTGGCTAATTTTGGGCCGGGCGCATTTTGTTGAAAATATACCGGGCGATTTTCCAGGCACCATTTTCTTTTTTCAGGACAAATAATTCTCTGTTTTCCTCCGGTATCGAGATGCCTGCTGCCAAAATATCGGTGGTTCCTTTTGATATGGTGCGGGCAAAAGCTACCCCCTCGTAAATTTCCAGCTCGTCGATCGTGAATTCAATATTCAACCGAATCTGGCTAAATACATAGTCATAAGCTTTTTCAACGGCTGCTTTCCCAATGCTGGTGGGCGCCTCGGACGGCATAAAAACACCATCGGTGGCATACAATTCCAACACGGCTTTAGTATCGGAGGCGTTGAGTGCCCGCTCATACGTTTTCAAAAGCGTTCGCAGGGCCTGATCTTCTTGATTTTGGTGGTGCATGCTTGTGTCATTTTTAGTGAAAAAAAGAGTTGAGTTTTGTTGGGCAGTACTAACACCGGCTAGTAACAACACAACTACACTTAAAAAAATGAATTTCATCGGTTTCGTTTTTTCGTTAATCGATGACACAAAGTTGGGGGCAGGGCCTACCGGTAGCCAATAAGGTAAATTAAGAAAAAATCTTGTAAAAGGTTAAGTATTTTGAAATTAACCGGATTTAAGCTGTTGCCGGATTTTGCTTAAAAATTCCGGCGTAACGCCTATAAAGGCCGCAATTTGCACCTGTGAAATCCTGTTGGCGAGCGCAGGGTACTCCTGTAAAAATGAGCGGTAGCGCGCTTCGGCGCTCGAACTGATGTTTTGTAAAACCCGTTCCTGCATTTTTACGAAGGCATTTTCAACCAGCACCCTGAAATAGCGATCAAATTTTGGAAACTGGATATACAGCTGGATCAAATCGGCCTGTTGGATCTGCAATACTTCAGACGGCTCTAAGGCATCGATAAAAAGTTTGCTGGGCAATTGCCGGTGGAAACTGCTGATATCGGTTATCCAACCATCTTCCTGGGCAAATTGCAGGATATGTTCGGTGCCCTTCACATCCACCTGGTACATCCGCAGGCAACCCTTTAAGACAAAGTTATAGCACCTGCAGATGTCGCCTTCCTGCAACAAATATTGCCTCCGGCGCAGTTTTTTGAGGCGTACTTTTTCGGATAATGCATCAATTTCTGCCGCTGCAAGCGAACAGATCGGTTCAATATGGGCGATCAGTTTTTCCAGCATGGCTCCCGGCTATGTGTTTGCGTTATGTTGATTTTCTGAAAAGGCTTACATCCGGTCCCGGTATTTTGAAACCCTACTCCGGCGTCACGTAAGCCGCCGTAATCCCCCCATCCACCAAGAACTCGGTGCCGGTCACATACGACGATTCGTCGGAGGCGAGGTACAGCGCGGCTTGCGCCATTTCTTTGGCTTCGCCAAAACGGCCCATCGGGATATGCACCAAACGGCGTTGTTTTTTGGCTTCGGTGTCGAGGAATTTCATCAGCAGTTCGGTGCGCAGCGGGCCGGGGCACAACGCGTTCACCCGGATGTTTTCGCGGGCGTGAATGATGGCCAATTCCCGGCTGAGTGCCAGCACGGCGCCTTTGCTGGCGGTGTAGGCCAGTTGGGGTGTGGCAGCGCCCAGATGCGCCACAAACGACGCCGTGTTGATGATGGAACCGCCGCCGGCATGCCGGAGGGCCGGAATGCCGTATTTGCACCCGAAAAAAACGCCTTTCACGTTGATGCCCATGGTCAGGTCCCAGATGGCCTCCTCCGTTGAAACGGCGTCGCCGTCGTCGTTATGCATAATGCCGGCATTGTTGAACAGGATGTGCAGGGCGCCGTAGGTTTTTTCAGCCACGGCGATCATGTTGGCGCAGGCTTCGGCTTTCGACACGTCGGCGTGCACGTAGCAGGCTTCGCCGCCCTGTTCCCGGATGTGGTCGACGGTTTCATTCCCGCGGGCATCGTCCACATCGACGACGACGACGCGGGCGCCCTCGCGGGCAAACAGGATGGCCGTTTCCCGGCCGATTCCGCTGCTGCCCCCGGTGATTAGGGCGGTTTTGTTTTTTAAACGCATGGTTTGGTGTGTTTTATAGGTTGAGTTTCTCGCCAACTAACAGTCAGCGTTACTAGATCCGTTCGAAATACCGCCGGCGTTCCCAGTCGGTTACCGCAAGTTTGTACGCTTCGTTTTCTTTTTTGAAAAAATGCGCGTAGTGCGCCACGACATTTTTGCCGAAGGCATTTTTACAAAAATCGCTCGCCTCGAAAGGGCCTATCGCCTCTTCCAAACTGTACGGCACCCGCGGGAGATGTTTGGCGGCGTAAATATCGCCGACGAAACATTCGGGCGGCTCAATTTTGTTTTTCACCCCGTCCAACCCCGAGGCCAGCGCTGCGGCAAAAGCGAGGTACGGGTTGCAGTCGGCGCCGGGAATGCGGCATTCGATGCGCAGGCTTTCGCCCTTCCCGACCACCCGGAAACCGGCGGTGCGGTTGTCGTAGCTCCAGGCCAGGCGGGTGGGCGCCCAGGAGGCATCGACGAAACGCTTGTACGAATTGACCGTCGGGGCGTAAAACGGCATCACATCCGGCACATGGGCAATCCAGCCGCCGAGAAACCAGCGGAAAACATCGGAGCCCTGCACCGGCCCGAACGCCTTGTCTCCGGCGAAGGCATTTTTTCCGTTTTGCCACAAGCTCAGGTGCAGGTGGCAGCTGGAGCCCGCGCGGTCGGCAGCAAATTTGGCCATGAACGTTACCGAGATTTCCATCGAGTCGGCCAGTTCCTTCAGGCATTGTTTGAACAGCACGTGGCGGTCGGCCATGTCGAGGGTTTCGGCGTAGCGTACATTGAGTTCGTGCTGGCCCAGGCCCCATTCGCCCTTGGAGTTTTCCACCGGAATACCGGAATTGCGCAGGTGGCGCCGGGCAGCCGCAGTGAAAAATTCCGTGCGCGTGCCTTGCAAAATATGGTAGTCCTCCAGGTACCAACCCACCGGCTGAAGGTCGTGGTAATGCTGCGCGAATGCCTCGCGGTAGCTGTTTTCAAAAACATAATATTCCAGCTCGGATGCGGCCATACTGCTGAAGCCCATTGCGTTGACCTGTTCGAGCTGCCGGCGCAGGATGGAGCGCGGCGCTTCGGCCACGGGGGTGTGCGTTTTGTCGTCGACGAGGTCGCAGAGCACCACGGCGGTTTTTTCCAGCCAGTCGGCTATGCGCAGGGTGTTCAGGTCGGGCACGAGGTGGAAGTCGCCGTAGCCCAGTTCCCAGTTGGCAAAAGTATAGCCGGGCACAGGTTCCATTTCCATGTCGGTGGTCAGGAGATAATCGCAGCCGTGGGTGCCGGCTGTGGTGGCTTGTTCGGCAAAAAATTCGGCATCGAAGCGCTTGCCTACGAGTCGGCCGTAGTGGTCGGTGAAGGCGAGGATGACGGTTTCGATCGTTTCGTGGGCGATGTTTTCCTGAAGTTCCTGAAGCGTAAGTAAGCCTTTCATAGTGTTGGTTTTTGCGTTGATGATGGGGGTTGTGTCAAAAGGGGGGTCTCGCGAAAAACGCGACAAATTTTTCACCGCCAAGGTGCTAAGACGCGGAGGATTATACTTGGCGTCTTGGCGGTGAAAAAGAACAATCTACGGCGGGAAATTTTCTGCAGTGACTTTTGACACAACCGCGGGGTCTTTCCCATAAAAAATCCGAAACCAAAGATATGCCACCCCCAGCAAGCAAAAATAAATACCCGCCAGCGGCAGGTTGTCAATGGTGATGGCAATAAATGCGACGATGGCAATGATCAGCGCCACCACCGGCGTCGCCGGGTAAAACGGCACCCGGAAGGGGCGCTCGAGCTCGGGTTCCTGCCGCCGCAGGCGGATCAGGGCCACCATCGAAACGATGTACAAGGTCAGGGCGCCAAAGCAGGCGATGGTGATGATCTCCCCGGTTTTTCCGGTCAGCAGAGCTACAATGCCAACACCCATGTTGAGCAGCAAGGCATTGGCCGGTGTTTTAAAACGCACATGCACCCGGCCCAATGCCCGCGGGGCAAAACCTACGCGGCCAAACTCCATAGTCGAGCGACCTGCTGCCAGGATGATCCCGTGAAACGAGGCCACCAGGCCGAACAGCCCGATAAACGTGACCAGCTTGTACAGCAGGTGCGACTGCCCGATCGTATGCGCCAGCGCGAGGGGCAGGGGGGAGTCCGAAGCGCCGGCGCCGGCCTCCGGGTACACCACCGTTTCCCAGCCGCCCACACCCACCGAAGCGGCAAACGTGAGCAGGCACAGGGCTACCAGGGTCAGAATGGCCGAACCGAAACCGATCAGTACATTGCGCTGGGGGTTGATCGTTTCTTCGGCCACATTCGCCACGCCTTCGATGGCCAGGAAAAACCAAATGGCAAACGGCAACGCGGCAAAAGCGCCCGCCCAGCCGTTGGGCAGGGCATTGTGCTCCAGGTTTTGCCATTCGAAGGCCGGCAGGGTTGTTCCGGCAAACAACAGCAGGCCGATGACCGCTACCACCGTGATCACCAACTCGAACGATGCGGCCGCCTGCACGCCGTAAATGTTCAACGCCGTGAACACCAGGTAGGCAAAAATGGCAATGCCCAGCACCGGCACACCCGGCAAGAAAATATTCAGGTAGGCTCCGATGGCAAAGGCAATGGCGGGCGGCGCAAAAATAAATTCGATGTTCTGTGCCATGCCCCCGAGAAATCCCCAGTCTTTGCCCAGGGCCCGCACGGCATAGTCGAATGCGCCGCCGGCTTTGGGGATGGCGCAGGCCAACTCGGTATAACTGAAGGTGAAACAGAGGTAAAGAATAATGATAAAAAATGTGGCCACCGCCAGCCCGAGCGTGCCGCCTTTTTCAAGGCCAAGGCTCCAGCCGAAGTACATGCCTGATATGACGTAGCCCACGCCGAGCCCCCAAAGCATGAGTGGGCCGAGCGTCCGGTTGAGTTGGGGAGTGTTTCCCGTTGTGTTGGCCATGGTGTGTTTGGTTGATGTTGGCTAAAGTAGGCCGTAATCCGGGATGTTTGGGCAAACGCCGGGCGGTTTTTTACCTTGCGATACATTTAAAAAATACAGAAAAAAATGCCCGACCTGAAGTTTACACCATTTCCAATGCTGTTGACCGAGCGGCTTGTACTGCGGCAGGCAGTAGCGGCCGATGCCCCGGATTTGTTTGCCATCCGGTCGGATGAAGAGGTAAACCGGTACCTCGACCGAACCCCGGCAACATCTGTTGCGGAGGTGCAGGATTTTATTGAAAAAATAAACCGCAGTATTGCCGAAAACAAATCGATGTACTGGGTGGCAGATTGGAACGGGAGGCTCGCCGGCACAATTTGCCTCTGGAATTTTTCCAGTCAGCCCTTCAAAGCGGAAG
Organism: Lewinellaceae bacterium; assembly: GCA_016716135.1. Taxonomy (GTDB): domain Bacteria; phylum Bacteroidota; class Bacteroidia; order Chitinophagales; family Saprospiraceae; genus M3007. The sequence continues at coordinate 97,866 of JADJWX010000015.1, forward strand.
TGGGTTTTGAACTGCATCCCAATTACCAGGGTAAAGGTCTAATGCAGGAGGCGCTGTCAGCAGTGTTGAATTTCGGGTTTGAAGGTTTCAGTCTGGAAACCATTGAAGGCTATGTCCATATCCAAAATGCGCCGTCGATCAGACTTTTGGAGAAAAACGGGTTTCAAAAAATTGAAACACGGGAGGCTGAAGCGGCTGTGATTTATGCGCGCAACCGGATTATTTAGCAATAATTTAATATCGGGTCATTGGCTGAAAATGGGAAATTGCCGCCGTAGGATGAACAGTACCGTGCTGTTGCAGGGGCCGGGACATACCCGATGGCGATTTGGCGGCCTCATCGGAAAAGCGCATAAACGTGCATCTGATTCCGGCAGGGCAGCCCGCCAATTTTTTTGTAAATTTTCAATGTCTTCTTAAAAATAATGGCTCGTGAAGAATTTTTAATCATTGAAATTGACCGAAAAAGAAGTTGTTGGCGAGGACGCCAACAGCAAAAGTTCACGAACTTTTGAAATAATCAACATGGCAAAAATCCATACCCAATACGAACGGGTGAACGACCAGTTGACCCAAATTATCCAAAAAGCGGCAGCCATGGAGCGGCAGTACCAGTACGAGCTCTCCCGTGTGCATCCCGTTTACCAAAAAAGTGCGGCCAATTTGTTGCACTATCTCGCCCTGCGTTCGTTCGATATCGATGCCTTGCAACTGCAATTGCGCGACCTCGGGCTGCCGGGTTTCGTTACCTGCGAAGGCTACGTGATGCGGCACCTGGTCAACCTGAAAAATATTTTGAATCAGTTGCTCGGCAATGGCGATCTGTTGCCGCGCAAGGGATTTATTTCCAGGAAAAAAAGCGAGAAGCTGCTGCGCAAAAACACCCAGCTCCTGTTCGGCTACAAATCCAAAAAACGCAATACCCGCATCATGGTCACCCTGCCGGACACGGCTGCCGGTGATCCTGAATTTGTCAAGCGCCTGCTTTCCCTGGGCATGAACTGTGCTCGGATCAACTGCGCGCACGACGATGCCGAAACCTGGGGGAAAATGATCCACAACGTAAAGTTGGCCAATGCCCAGCTGCAAAAACGCTGCAAGATCACCATGGATCTCGGTGGCCCCAAGTTGCGTACCGGCAGCATGCAGCCCGGCCCGAAAGTGGTGCACATCCGCCCCACACGCGATGATCTGGGGCGCATCATCAAGCCCGCTCAAATCTGGATCGCGCCGCCCGATATAGCGCCGCCTGCCCATGCCGAAGGCGCCGTGCATATTCCGGTAGACGCACTTTTTTTTCAAAAAATCAAACGCGGCAATACCATTTATTTTACCGATTCGAGGAATAAACGTTGTTCCATCGTCATCGACCGGCAGGAGGGCAACGGCATGTGGGGAATGTGCATCGATTCGGCCTATCTTGAAACCGGCGCCGCGCTCCTGTTGCACAAGGAAAAACAAACGGGTGAATCAGTTAACCGCGTGGGTGAGTTGTTGCCCAAAGAGCAATTTATTACCCTTTTTCAGGGCGATACCCTCATCCTGCACAAAGACCCGCGCCCCGGCGAACCGGCGGTGCCCGATGCGGCGGGCAGGGTGGCAAGCCCCGCGCATATTTCCTGTACCCTCCCGGAAATTTTCGATGATGTGCAGCCTGGCGAGCCTATCTATTTCGACGACGGTAAAATCGAAGGGGTGATCGCCTCGGTCAGTGCAAACGAACTGACAGTCAAGATTCTCCATGCCCGCGATAACGGCAGCAAGCTCAAGGCCGACAAAGGCATAAATCTGCCCGAAAGTGCCCTCCGCATCAGCGGCCTGACGGCCAAAGACCGGGAAGACCTGGCCTTCGTGGCGCACCGGGCCGATGCAATCAACTATTCCTTCGTGAATACCGTACAGGATGTCGAGGATTTGCAGGCTGTTTTGGACCAACAACAGGCCAAGCCCGGGATCATTTTAAAAATTGAAACCCAGCGCGGCTTTGCCAACCTCCCGGCCATCCTGCTGGCTGCCATGCGCAACTACCCGGTGGGCGTGATGATCGCCCGCGGCGATCTGGCTATCGAGACCGGTTGGAAAAACTTTGCCAGCATCCAGCAGGAAATCGTGCGCATTTGCGCGGCTGCGCACATTCCCAATGTATGGGCCACCCAGGTGCTTGAAAATCTGGCGAAAAAAGGCACCCCCTCGCGTGCCGAAATCACCGACGCAGCCCTGGCTGCCCAGGCCGAATGCGTGATGCTCAATAAAGGCTACTACATCCACAAGGCCGTAAAAATGCTCGACAAAATACTGCGCCGCATGCAGCGCTTCCAACGCAAAACGGTGGCCATGCTGCCCCCACTCGAAGAAGCCGACCAGTTGGTGCTGTCGCACAAGGCATTCGATGTTGTTTGATTTCTTTTCTAAAAAATGGTCAATTGCTCTCCGTCCGGCAATTGCTGGAAGGTGCGGCGGTGGTGCGGCGTCAGCCCGTGCTGCCGGATGGCTTCGCGGTGGGCCTGTGTGGGATAGCCCTTGTTGGAAAGCCAGTCGTATTGCGGAAATTCCTGCGCCAGGCGGTGCATCCGTTCGTCCCGATGGGTTTTGGCAAGGACCGAGGCGGCGGCAATTGCGGCGTATTTGCCGTCGCCTTTCACGACGCACAGATGCGGCGTGGCGGCGTATTTTTGAAAACGGTTGCCGTCAACCAGGATAAATTCGGGCTGTTGCGTCAGTGCCTCCAACGCGCGGTGCATGGCCAAAAACGATGCGCGCAGGATATTGATCCGGTCGATCTCTTCCGGGGTAGCGCTGCCAACAGCCCAGGCCAGGGCTTCCTGCTCGATCACCAGGCGCAAGGCATCGCGCTGTTTTTCGGTCATCTGCTTGGAGTCGTTCAGCACAGGGTGTTGAAAATCAGGGCGCAAAATCACGGCAGCGGCAAACACCGGTCCGGCCAGACATCCGCGTCCGGCTTCATCGCATCCGGCTTCGAGCCGGTCGGGTTGGTGGTAGGCTAGCATGTGTTTTATTCTTTTTACCAGGCAACGGATTTCACCCCCAAAAGTACACAAGTCTTCGGGCAGCAAAGGCAATTCAACTACCTTTGCCCCCGTCAACAAAACAACGCATCAACAAAACAACAACAATGGAAACCTATACCAGCCCGAGCGACCATGTACAGTTGCATGATTTGTTATTTGTCGCCCTTTTTTCGGAAAAAGACGTGCGGGAACGGGTGCAGGAACTGGGCCAGGCAATCACACAACAATACCAGGATAAGCAGCCCTTGTTCATCAGCATTTTAAGCGGTGCTTTTGTGTTTGCTGCCGACCTGATGCGCGCCTTCGACGGTGCCTGCGAGGTGGGCTTTGTCAAGTTGGCGTCGTATTCCGGCACGACCTCCACCGGCGAAGTCAAAACCGTGATGGGCCTGGAAAAAGAACTGCGTGGCCGCCACATTATCGTGGTGGAAGACATCGTCGACAGTGGCCGCACACTGCATTATTTTCATGAATATCTGCAGGCGCAGGAGCCGGCATCTATTTGCACCGTGGCTTTTTTGCGCAAACCGGAAGCCGTTGTTTTTCCGGTAAAAGTGGACCATGTCGGGTTCGATATTGAGGATCGTTTTGTGGTTGGGTACGGGCTGGATTACGATGGCCTGGGGCGCAACCTGCCGGGTGTCTATCAACTCGCCGAACGGTAATTTTTTACTATTTTTCGGTTTTGAAAACGATTCTAACAGCATTGTATGACCGGACTGAACCCCTCCCCGGATCAACTCCGCCGCCTGAAAGCAGCATTTCAGGAACTCAAGGCCGAACAAGATCAGTTTCTCCGCCAGGTTGAAAACCGAACATTCGTACATACCCGGGTGTACCGCCAGGTACGCGACGAGCGCAAATGCCTGTTGATCGGCCGTAAGGGAGCCGGGAAAACAGCCTTGCTGGTTGGCTACCGGACTGAAAACCGGTCCGACTATCTCGCCGAAGCCGACATCGACATCATTGCCGACGAATTTCCGTTGGAACCCCTGTTTCACTTTTTTTACCGGGAGGTTTACGACAAGCTGAACAAACGCGCCGGGAACAGTCGCAACACCGACCTGGCGCATTTCCTCGACCCAACCAAGGTGGCTACCTATGCCTGGAAACAAAGTCTGACGGCATCGGCAGTGTGCATGGCAGCGCAGCAAATTCTCGATTCCGACATGGCCAACCAACTTTCGGATCAGGAAAAACGCACGCTGGAAGAGGCCCTGGAACACGTGCTCAAATTGTTGGGCAACGGCAAAGGCCGCGTGGAAGGCGGCACGATCCTGGGGCCATTCCTGGTGTATTTTTTTACGGCATTCACCGAATTGATCGAAGTGGCGATCGAACAATCCATGGGCAGCTTTGCAGCGCTGGTGGCCAAAATTACCGGCCAGCTTAGTTTGATGGCTAAAAACAATACCGACGAGGTGCTGCGGCGGCCGGTCCAGCAAATTCGCCAGATTCTGGACCGGCACGGTAAAAAAGTTTTACTTACGCTCGACCGCTTCGACGACTTTTACGACGAGTTTCAGTATCGCCAAAGCAACGACATGGCCATCGAAAAGCGGGCCTTCCTGGCGGCTTTGCTGAAGGGCCTGGTGATTGCCGCCCGCGACTTGCAGCGCGACGCCGCACAGTATTCCTGGATGCACATGCTTTTTACCATCCCAATGGATAAGTTTTTGGAATTGCAGCTGCGCGAACGCGCCGACCTGGAAAGCAACCATGTAGTGCGCCTGGAGTGGACGCCCAAAGAACTCTACGAACTGGTAAACCGCCGCATTGCTGCCGCCCTCGACCTGCCGGAAAAGGAGGTTTCCAATGCCTGGAATTTGCTTTTCCCGTTCGATGTAACCAACGGACGCCTCCGCGAAGTCAAGGAAGATTCCTTTTTATACATTGTCCGGCATTCCCTTTGGAACCCCCGCGAAATTCACATGTACCTTAAAGCCCTGTTTGCCGAAATGGAAAAACGGCCGGCCGATGAGGAAATGTTCCGCAAGGTGGTTCGCACCGAAACGGAAAACATAATCCGGCGGGAATTTATCGGGCAATTTATCAGTGAGTTTCAGGGATTGCAAAAAGTGCTCAACAAACTCGGCAATGTGCAGCTGCGCACTGTGTTCTCTTACGAATCGTTGTGCGACAAACTTGGGGGTTTGGAATTGTTCGACGACTGCCGCAGCCCCGACCAGATCGCCGTACGCCTGTTCCACATGGGCGTATTGGGTGTGCGGATAAAAGGGAACCGCAGCGACGGCAACCTGGCGGTCATCACGCAGCAGAAATACGAAGTGGGCTACCGGTTTTGTTTCAATACAGAAGAAAACGACCCCTTCTCGCCCGGTTGCGAGGTGTGTATTCACCCCATGTTTTTTGAATACCTCAACATTAAACACGAGGAGCCGTACGTGGTGAATCAATTGGTTTGGGAAATGTTTGCCTGAACAATTTATGCTTTACCTGCCGGCCGGATGGCCGTCCACAACCATCGCCTGCTTCCACTCGGGTACAACAACCACATCGCCATCGCCATGATCAGGGTGCAAGGAAAAGCCGAACCGACGCCCAGCGGGGCAATGGCCAGCAGGAAGATCATCGCTCCAATGGCGCCGATGCGAAACAGGGAGCCTTTCATCCACATACTCAGTGCAATGAGCGCCTGGCCTGCGGCAATGCTCAGTACGATCGGTTGCGTGTGCGCCGCAAAAAAGCCGTAAATAAATTGCTCGTACCATCCGAAAAGGGCATACTGTGCATAGCCGATGTAGTCGTCGGGAGTATGCAGCACGGTGGTCGCATTCGTCCAGGCTGCCCAGGAAAACAACAGGAAAAACAACAAGCGCCCCCAAGCCGGGCGCGTCCAGGCTGCCCAGAGCATGGCAAGGGCTACCAGATTTGAAATGGCGTGTGCGATCCAGATGAGGTGAGTGGGCATAGTTTGCAAATACTTAGGTCCGATTTGCAAAACTTTCAAAAAATGCGGGGCGGCTCAATGTTTGGGGTCATGGGACATATTGAGCTTGCGCAAAAGATAGATGTGGCCCGCCCTATAAGCCGAAAACTTAAAATTCCCGCCGTAGATTATTTTATAAACCACGGTGACATGGAGCGCACAAAGGGGCCTTACTCGTCCTACGGCTTAAAGCCGTAGGACGAGTGCTCGCACAGCCCGTTAAACTTACGAGGCACGGAGTATACGGAGTTTAGTGCTCCGTATACTCCGTGCCTCGTGGTAAAAATTTGGACGTGCGGGCTAATGTGTCAGCCTCCAAACAAACCGGGAATCCGCCCTGCTCAATTGCGCGGCAACCACCAGCCCAGCCAGACGCCGACCAGCCCCCACTGAACTACAGTGTCGATCAGATAACCAATCGAGCTGCTCTCAAACCAGATGCTGCTCAGGTACGAAGTCGTGATGTAACTGGCGCCACCCAGGGCGAGTGCCGCGAGGACGGCCGTTTTTAAGTCCAATGCTGCAAATTTCATCAGCAGCCAAACCAAAAAGAACGCTGCCAGAATATCGGCAACCAGCGCCCGGAGCATATTCATACCCATATTCATTTCCATGGATTTGTGATAGCTTATCGTTGCCCAGGGCTTGCCGATATTGCCGTCCATGATGGCCTGGTGTTCTTCCTGCGGCGTTCCGGGCGGAATGCCTGGCAAGTAGTAGTTGCCTTCTTCCAGGTGCTGCGCCAGATTTTCCATAATTTGGTCCTGGTTGGCGGTGTACTGGAATTCCGAGGCATGGACGTTCAGCAAACTCCAGGACAGGAACTGCCAGAGGAACAGGATAAGCCCGCCAACAAGTGATGCAATCAGTTGTTTTTTCATAATTGGTTGTGTTTTGTTTTGTGATAAAATTTGGTTTCGTTCATATAAAGGTACCCAAACTTTTATTTTCGCTTGCGCACTTAAACCGGTTTTTTACGCTGCCCTCATGTCGATACTCCAATTGTCGCCGCTTCAAAAAAGAAATCTGAATAAAATTGTTGGCATCGCCCTTTTTTGGTCTTTATTCGGAATGACATACGCCTTGCTCGAACGCGGCATTCTCGGAAACGCAACAGTTTATCCGTCTACAGGAAATCCCTATAAATTCAGTACAGCCCTTCTGACGGCCAGTTTCGGAGCCTTGCTGATGGGTTTTATTTTCGGTGGAATTGAAGTGTATTACCTCAGCAGAAAGTTTGTCCGGATGGCATTCGGTGTGAAAATTCTGCTCAAAACCAGTATCTACCTTCTGGTGATTTGTCTGCTTGTTCTTTTGCTCAGCATTTTAGGGAGTAGCCTGTCTTTGCAGGTTGCACCAAATGATACAGCCGTTTATAATTCGGTGCTCCTGTTTATGGCGAATGAGGCATTTTGGTGTGTGGCGTTTTATTCGGGTGCGGTTATTTGTGTCGGACTCTTTTTGACGGAGGTCAGCGACAATCTTGGGCAAGGCGTTGTGAAAAATTTTCTGTTCGGGAAATACCACCGCCCCCGGGAAGAACGGCGCATTTTTATGTTCCTGGATATGAAAGCCTCCACTACCATTGCGGAGCAGCTGGGCCATATCCGGTATTTCGAACTACTGAATGCCTATTATGCCGATATGACCAAATCTATTCTGAACAGCGCAGGCATTGTATATAAATATGTCGGCGATGAAATTATAATTTCATGGGATTATAAAACCGGTTTGAAAAACAGCAATTGCCTGCACTGTTTTTTTTCTATAAAAAATGTATTGAAGGATAGAGCAGAAAATTATAAATCGCGGTTTGGCCTGGCGCCCGCTTTTAAAGCAGGCATGCATTGCGGGCCGGTTACAACTGGTGAAATCGGGGTGTTAAAAAAGGAAATTGCATTTAACGGCGATGTGTTAAATACCACGGCACGCATCCAAAGCCTGTGCAACGACTACGGTGCGGAACTGCTGGTTTCAGAAGACCTGTACACCGCACTACATCCGGATAATTCCTTTGCCGCAAAACCTATCGGCAACCTGCGTCTGCGGGGGCGAGATGCCCGGGTGAATCTCTACTCGGTTTCACAACCTAGCGACTACACATAAAAAGCAGAGGCTGTCTCATAAGTACTTCTAAGTATTCACCCGCCGTAGATTATTACTTAAACACATAGGCTCATAGAACACAAAGAATATTTCTCTGTGTTCTATGAGCCTATGTGTTTAAAAATTGGGAAGCTATCTTTTGTACACTAACTTATTAGACAGCCCTTACGCACAGTTTTCAAGGGATACGGCAAACTACCACTGAATCACCAACTGTTGTACCACGGGTTTCCCGTTGGCCGGTTTCAGTTTCAGCCAGTATATCCCGGCGTCGAGGCCGGTTGGCAGCTCAAACGGCTGCATGTAGCCTGAAGACAAGAGCGTAACCGTTTTCAGCAACTCGCCTTTCGGGCTGAACAGTTGTAATTCAAGTTGTTGGCCGGCCCAGCCAAAAATATCGATCATGACCTGACCGCCCGTCGTTGGGTTGGGGTACACCGCAAAGGTGCCCTTCGGGTCGGCAGGTACCGGCGCATTCGGGTCGGGATTGGATCCTCCCGGATTGGTGTTAGTCCCGGCTTTGGGCCCCGGAATACTGGGGCCGTTTGCTATGATCTGCGAGGTGGAATCCTTGCAGCCAAAGGTGTTGAGGTGGGCCTGATAGAATATTTTCGGCGCAACGCGGGTAACCACCAGGATGTAATCCGGATCAACTTGCGCCGGCAGGGTGTACTCAAACACGTCGGACTGCCCGTCGGCAATGCTGTCGGCAACCGATTTGAAACGAATGGAGTACATCGGACTAAAGTTCGGGTTACGGACAAGATACTCCCGACCACTCGGCGCGGAATACATCGCATCATTATCGGGTGATTTGGCTACCACGCCGTCCGGCACCTGGAAGGCAGCGTAGATCATCTTGTTGCTGCAATTGTTGGTCACCATGATGGTGTAGGTTTTTCGCTGGGCCGAGTCGACGGCTACGCCCAACAACTCGTATTTCATGCATCCGATTTCTTTTACGTCGCAGGCATTCGGCGGTACCGAACAAGGCGGTGGCGGGGTTACCAGTACCGAATCCATGCAAAGGGAATCCGCATTATCCACAACAATTAACGTGAGCGGGCCCGCACTGATCTGGAAGGGCCCGACGGTGGCGGCGGTGTCGTAGGGGAACATGAGCGTGTCGCCGGCCAGGCTCCAGGTGGTAGCGCCCCCGCCGACGGTGAGGTCGAGGGTGTAGGTATCGTCGAGCGAGTCGAGCGGCGTGCCGTTGTCATTGCACAGAATATTGGCAAAGTCGGCCGTGATGGGCGTCTGGCACATGGGCGGTACCGAGCAGGGCCCCGGCGGTGTGATGCTCACGGTGTCGGTGCAAGCCATATCGTCGTTGTCTACTAAAACCAGGTCAGTTGGGCCTACACTGATCGGAAACGGCCCGGCAAGGTAGGTCGTATCGTACTGGAAAATCAGTGAATCGCCGGCAACACTCCAGCTGTTTGCCCCGCCGGTGACGGTGATCATAAAAGTAAAGGTATCGTCAAGGGAGTCGAGCGGGGTGCCGTTGTCACTGCACAAAATCGAATCGACCGTAGCACTGATGGGCGTTTGACAAACCGGCGGTGTTGAGCAAGGCCCCGGTGGCGTAATGCCGATGGTGTCAGAGCAAGCCATGTTGTCATTATCGACGACAATCAGGTCGAACGCGCCGGCACTGATGGGCAACGGCCCGGCCAGATAGGTGGTGTCGTACAGGAAGATCAGCGAATCGCCGGCAATGCTCCAGGTAGTGGCGCCGCCGGTGACGGTCAGTAAAAATGTGAAGGTATCGTCGAGCGAATCGAGGGGAGTGCCGTTATCGCTGCAAAGAATGGAGTCGATGCCCGCAGTAATTGGCGTCAGGCAGGCGGGCGGCGCCACCGAACAGGGCGGCGGCGGCGCAACAACCACCGTGTCGGTGCACAGCGAATCGCTGGTATTGATGACCACAAGTGTCAGCGGGCCGCCACTGATTGGGAAGCCACTGAAATTATAGGTGGTGTCGTAGGCATAAAGCGTGGAGTCCGGTTCAACAGACCAACTGGTGCTGTCGCCGGTCACCAACAGGAAAAAAGCGAAGGTATCGTCGAGCGAGTCCAGTTGTGTTCCATTATCGTTGCAGGTTATTCCACTGGCAGTGGCGGTGATTGGTGTTTGGCAATTTTGGGCCTGAATCGTCCAACTTAAACAAAGAAAGGCAAGCAGGAGGAAGCGGATTTTGTTTGTCATGGTGGTTTGTGTTTTTGATAAAAAGAAACAGGCGGGCGGGGGAAATTTCCATGTTGCCAAAATTAGCCCGGTGATTTGGGGCATTAAAGGGGGTTTTCCCTGAAATTTTTACCCGGATAAACAACGAGAGCCACGCCAAAACGGCGTGGCTCCCGAATTTTAAGCCTTGCAGGTTACTTGTTAGACCGTTTAAAACTGCTTCACCACTTTCAGCGTAGCGCCGCTTCCGGCAGCCAGCAATTGCACGGCATAGGTCCCGGCAGGCAAGTTTTGCAGGTTCATCTCGATTTGGTTTTCGCCTTTCGGCAAATCCCAGCTGCGCTGCTGCACCACGCGCCCGAGCAGGTCGCTCACCAGCACCTGCACTGGTCCGGCGGTTGGCGCTTCAAACGCAAGGCGGATCAGGTCGGACGTGGGATTGGGCGCAACGCTCAGCTGGAGGCGGTTGGCAGCCAGGTCGTCCGTGCTGACCATGAGGCTGCGTTGGCCGTTGGCAAACCAGGTACCCCATTCGCGGTTGGCGGTGAACAGCGATTCGTTGCCCACCCCGGTGATCCGGTTGGGATCGATGGCGCGTTTGTAAATATTCCGGCCGTTGGTGCTGGTGCCGTTATAAATGACGGCGTCGTCGAGGCGGTTGTAGCTGGGCCAACCCAGTTCGCCATTGTCGTTGTAGAGGTAGTCTTCGTCACCGGTTTCAATGTTAGCGCCGAGAATGTCATTCCGGCCGTCGATTCCGTCGATAAAGTCAAAGGCGATTATAAAGGGCGCATTTTTCGAAAAGGTGGGATTCCCTACGCTGGCTTTTGGCGGTAGCCCGTTGTACAATTTCGAGATAAAGGCATTGGCGCCGTCGGTAAACTGGTCGTTTTCCCAGAAATTCAGAAAACCGATATCCCAATAGCTCAGGTCTTCACCCTGATTGTTGGACAATTCGTTGTAGGCATCGTACATCAAATATTCGCCGGTGTAATCAAACTCCAGCACATCGGCATATTGCACCTCCCCGGTGGCTTGCTGCGTTTGGGAGTAGGTGGGGTTGTACAGAAAAAAGGTTTGAAACGCGCCCAATGGATCGGCAAGATCGAATATGTAGATCCGGTTGTTCTCCACGGTAGTCAGCGCAGCGACAAACCGGCCGTCTTTTGAAATAGCGGCGCTGCGCCATTCGGGCGAAAGGCTCAACTCGTAATCCTGAAAATTGATGTTCGGCGGGTTGTATACCAGGTCCATGCCGATGATATGCCCGGCATCGTTGACGAATACCAGCTGGCTGCCGTTGTCCGCAACGCTTGGCCGGCTGGCTACGCCCTGGTTATAAATGGTGCCAAGAATGGTGCCGTTGCCGGTGGCAAGGTCCAGGTTTTGGCCGTCGTTGCTGACACAGAGTACGTAGTCGGTACCCGGGTTGACATTGAGCGTTGCCAGGTAGTCTCCGCCCTGGCCGGCGCCGATGCCCACCGTGGCAAAGGCATTGGCGGCAGCGTTGGCTACCGTACTGCCGTACAGATCGGTTGCAGCCTTAATGACCGCCAGGCGGCAATCGATAAACTGACTGGATTTTACCAGATAGTCGCGCAGTGCCTTGTAGTACACTTTTTCGGCTTTGTCGATCCCTACGCCGGCGGCGTTGGCAAACTCATAAAAAGCGCGGTTGGGAATACCGGAGTTGATGTGCACGCCGCCGTTGTCCTGCGGGCCCATGTATTGCTCGCTCACGTGTTTGGGTTGTGAGGGCGACCCGAGATTCGGGAATTGCATGTGGCGCAGGCAGTTGTTGGGCGTGGCGCCAGCCTGCACGATGTCTTCCCCGATAAGCCAGTCGTCGCGGTCGATGCATACGGCGAACACATCGGCAAACGACTCGTTCAGTGCGCCGCTCTCGTCCTGGTATTCGAGGTTGGCGGTTTTTTCAATAACCCCGTGGGTCAGCTCGTGGCCGCCCACGTCGAGCCCGCCGGCGAGGGCTTTGAAAAAGGAACCGCCGTTGCCGTACCACATGGCGGCGCCGTTCCAGTAGGCGTTTTCCATGGATGTGCCGTTGGCCTCCGAGACGTTGTAAAACGAGAGGATGTTCCCGCCGGAGCCGTTGATCGAGTTCCGGCTATGCGTAGCCAGGTAGTACTGGTAGCTTGTAGCGGCATTCCAGTGGGTGCTTACGGCATTTTTATTGTTAAAAACCGTAGAACCCGAAGCGCCCAGCGCATAGTCAAAAGTGCTTTGTACTTCCGGTGAGGTGTTTTTCGCATCCAGCGAAACGATCGCGCCAACCGGGCTGCCGGGCATGTTGGAAGCGCTTGCATTGAACATAGGCTGGCTGGCGTCTTCCAGGTAGATGGTGCTGCCGTCCATCCAGGCGCCAAAGCTGCGGTTCACATTGTTGAGGTCCAGGCCGCTGGCCGTGACGGGCCCGTTGGCATCCGCCGGATGATGGCCCGCCGGAGCGATCTCACAGGTATAATCGTAGTGGTGAATGATGGCGCCGGTTTGCGCATCCACGAAGTACACGTGGCGACGCAGGAAGTTCGGGTAAATCGTGATGTGCCAGGCCAGGCGCTCGGCATCGAGCTGGCGCTTGGGGTGGTAGATGACCAGTTCGGACACCAATTCCTGCCCGCCGATAAGCTGGCGTTCTTCCGGTGTCCAATTGGTTTTAACCTTGTCGGCGCCCAGGTCGGCGATAACCTGTTGAGCGGCCGTTTCGGCGTTCAAAGCCGGCACGGTGGTCGCCAGTTTGGGCGTCGGGTAATAGCGGCCGTTGAGCGACTGGAAGGCGCCCTTGCTGGTATGCGCGATCACTTCGCCACCGTATACCGGTACGCCCTGGTACACCTGGTCGAGCCGTACGTGCAGGTTGCCCGATTCATCCGTTTCCGTGGTGCGCGCCACAAATTCGGCCACCGGCGTCTCAATGCCGGTGGGCTTCAGGCTGGCGAGGTAGGCGATTGCCCGGCTTTCGGCGGACTCTTCCGATTCGGCACTTCCGGAAGCAGCCGTTTTGCCTTCAAAAAAGATCGGCAACCCGTTTTCAGACCGTACCATACGGATGTTCTCCACCGGAGTGGCCGGGGCAGGGGCGGCGCCGATCGGCTTGTAGTTGGCTTTGGGCAAACTGAAGGGGTTGGCAGCCGGCGGCACAGCGGATTTGCCGGGCCAGGGTTTGAGTTTCAATTGTTCGGGGGAGGGCTGTTCGCCCTGGACGGGGGGATGGATTTTAGCGCTTTGTGCAGTAGCCAGGTTGCCGGCGAACGCAGCGAACAAAACCCACAGGAGGATTTTTTTCATAGAAAATCGATTTTTGAATAACCGAAATGGATGTGTTGGTGGATAAAAGTAGATTGGTGCAAAGGTCGCAATTTGTTGTGAGCAATTGCGCTAATTCCGGGCTTGCTTCTACCGTCTGGGTGTTTTTCCCGTACCATTTCATCGGAATAATTAATTGATTTTTTATGGACAAATCCGCAATCGGATTGCGGATTTGTCCATAAAAAATCACCTGCGTTTTAGCTGATTCAGCGCAACAACAAAGCCTCCACCGAGCGCGGCCGCCGCGTTTTTTCCCAGAAAAAACCATCCAGTTTTTTAGTCTCCGAAATGCCGGCATCTTTCATCGGGAGAAATTTTCCCTTGGGCTCGTTGTAAAACTTGATGCTTTCCACCTTGTTTTCGCTGAAATACAGGCGCATTTCGGAGCAGGCCGTTTCATTCATGCCGATGTAGGCTTTTTGATCGTCGAGGGCGTAGTACAGCGCCTGGGCGTTGCCTTCTACCAGCATTTCGCGGGCTTCGTTTTCAGCAAAAAACACCGTGTTGTTGCGGCCTTTGATCTGGTTGAACATTTGCCCGTCTTCCGAATTGATCACCATGGCGTTTTGGCGCAGCCAGATGCGGTCCAGTTTTTTGTCTTTCAGTAACATGCGGATGGTGTCGGCGGAAAATTGGGACGTATCGGACCAGATGATGGGCAGTTGTGTCAGCTTGTAAAAGTAAAACATGCTGTCGGCCGAGTTGAAGGTCAGGGAGTCGCAGGCCGCCTGCAAATCGCTTTTGAAAATCCGCACGTCCTGGTACGCCAGCAGCAGCCGGGCGTCGGTAGTGGAGTCGGGTTTGTAGGAGGTGAGCGTATCGGCGCTCATGTAGAGCGTGTCGTTTTCGATGAGCGATTTCATCAGCGGGCGTCCTGCAGCGCCGTCGGGGCCGAAGCTGCCAAAGGCGTTGAGGTAGTCGTCGGCCTTGTTGTAGTCCATCCGGAAGGCGAGGAGGGTGTAGTCGCTGGCGGTGTCCTGCCAGATGACGTTGCCGAGGGCCAGGCCGTTGCCGAGTTCGTTGTTGAAGCTGATGGAGTCGGCTTCGATGATGTTGGGCGGGTCGCTCACCCGGCCGCGGCCGGTGAGTTGGTATTGTTTGTTGCGGCTGTCGTAGCGCACTTCATGGCCGGTGATGGTTTGGGTACTGTCGCGGTAATCGACGTTGCCGACAAACACGGCTTTTTCGGTGTCGGTGTTGTAGCGGATCACCTCGGCATGCACCTCGCGGGCGGCTTCGGGCTCTTCGATGTAGGCCTCACCTTCGAGGATGTATTCCTTGGTGGCGCCGTTGTAGCGCATTTTCCGGGAGCGCCCGCGCTGGCCGTCGCGTTCGTACTGGGGGTTTGTGTCAAACTCGGCGACATTGTTTTCAATATCGTAAAAACCGCCTTCGGTGTAAATGCGGCTTCCGCGCTGACTGATCAGTGTGGGCGCCAGGAAATGCACCATTTGGGTTTCGGTGTTGAACGCCATGGTGTCGGTGCGCATGGTAAATTCGGGGTCGGTCACCAGTACATCGCCTTTGAAAAACACCTGTTTTTCCTGCACGTGGTAGTAGCCCTGCGAGCTGGTGAGCTGGCTTTGGCCGTTGGTGAGCGTGGCGCCGGAGGTGTAGGTGGCAATTTTGGTGTTGAGGTCGTAGTGCAGGCGGCTGGTGAACAGTTCCTGCTTGCCGTTGATCAGCACGACGTTGCCGAAAATGTCGGCCTGGCGGGTGTCGCCGTTGTAAAACGCCGAATCGCCGTATATCCGCACCGAATCGCCCTGTTCGATAAGTACATCGCCGACCAGCGTGGCATTGTTCCGGTCGATGAGGGCCACGTCGCAGAAAACCAGGGTGCTGTCTTGCCGGAGGCGTACATTTTCGGAAAGGCGCTGGACGTAGTGGCCGTCGCGCAAAAAATATTCGCCGGTCACGGAGGATTCCACTTTGATTTTGCCGGTGGTATCCTGTGGCGGAGTGTTATTTTGGGCTTGTATTACGACTGGAGAAATCAGCGCTATGGCAAGAATAAATGTGAGGGAAAATAGATTTTTTCGATCTACCGGTCTAACCCCATCCTCGCCCCTACCCCCCCGGGGGCTCCCGATTACCCACAAGTTGGTTGAAATGTTTTTAACGGGATTGAAATCGACGGGGCATTTTTGGCAAATTTGGCTCCGCCGTGTCAACCCCACCCCCGACCCCTCCCCAAGGGGGCGGGGAGCCGTAGCGTCGACCGCTTTTTTTGCTCCAAACTCAAAGGTGATGGTGTAATCTACGGTGTACGGCGCGGCTCCCCGCCCCCTTGGGGAGGGGCCGGGGGTGGGGTTGACAGGGGCGGAGCGAATTGTTCCATCAAAAACCATAATTCAAGTTTAATACATCCTCAAAAAACCATTCAACTTGTGGGTAATCGGGAGCCCCGGGGGCGGAGGCATAGCCATCAATTTCAGAAATTTAGTCATCGACAAACATTAACGTATGCCCCACTGTTTTTGTCTACTCAAGGCGTCAAAGTAAGACTATATTATTTTTGCAAAAAAAGAAAATTCCCATGGAATCCAATGCTCCCATTTTATTGTTCGATGGCGTTTGTAACCTGTGCCAGACTTCGGTGCAGTGGGTTTTGCAGCACGACAAGGCCGGCATTTTCCGGTTTGCATCCCTCCAATCGGAAACCGGCCAGCGGCTGTTGGCGCGGTTTGACCTGGATGGCGAAAATTTTGATACGGTAGTGCTGGTGGATGGCCCCCGGATTTTCACGCGTTCCGGGGCTGCGCTGGAGATTTTGCGCCGGCTGGGCATCCCCTGGTCGCTTTTCAGCGTCTTGATTTGGATTCCTCGCCCGGTCCGCGATGCGGTGTACAACTGGATAGCCCGCAACCGCTACCGGTGGTTTGGCCAAAAGCAGGAATGCTGGCTGCCCCGGCCGGAATGGTCTGACCGGTTTTTATAATCCGTTTACATCCCCCGGCGCTGCTGCCATTTCTACAAAATTGCACTTACTTTTACATCAATTTAGTTAACACCAAATTTTCAACCATGAAACGACACCTACATCAAAGCGCAATGATGTTGCTGGCCATTGGGCTCACTTTCGGGCTTATCACCAGCTGTACTTCCGACAAACCAGGCCCCTGCGGGAAAATTGAATTTAAGACCGAAAATACCGTCACGGTGCGTATGGAAGCGGCCGCGACCTCGCTCAATCCAATTTTGCCCGGACCGGGCTACAACCGCTATGCGGCAGCCAATATTTTTCAGACGCTGGCAACCATAGAGCCCAAAACCCTCGAAATGGTGCCCCTGTTGATCAAAAAAATACCCGATGTGTACACGGTGCAGGAAGGCCCGTATGCGGGTTTGCTGGCCTACGATTTTGAAATTTACGATGAAGCCGTTTGGGATAACGGTTCGCCCGTCACAGCGAACGATTTTCTTTTTTCGCTCAAAATAATTTACCATCCCTCCCTGCCGCTGGGCGAATGGCTCGGCTATTTCGAATACCTCAAAGCGGTGGAAACAGACCCGGCCAACCCGAAAAAATTCACCGCCTATTTCACCCAGTATTACATTCTGGCCCTGGAAACACTGTGCCAGTTCCCGATTTACCCGGCCTATAATTACGACCCCGAAAATGTATTGACCAGTGTGCCGCTTGCCGACCTTCAAGACCCTGCGCGCGCGCAGCAAGTGGTTGCGGCCAACCCCGCGCTCAGTGCCTGGGCCGAAGGGTTTCAGTCGCCGCGGTTTGCCAACGACAAAACGTCCATCTCAGGGAGCGGCCCGTACCGGCTCGAAAGTTTCGACGTCGACCAGGGGGCTGTTTTTGTGAAAAAACAAAACTGGTGGGGCGACAAGCTCGTCTCCGACAATCCCTATCTCCTGGCTGCGCCCGATAAGGTGGTATACCGTTTTGTGAAAGACGAAGCTCCGACGGAAAGCCTGATCCGCAGCGGCGACCTGGACGTTATTCCAAATTTGTCGCCGGCCAAGTTTTTAGAACTAAAAAAAGACACCTGCCTGAACCTGCGCTACAGTTTCGAACTGGTTGGCGCCAACTCGTACGGTCGGCTCATGGTCAACCTGCGCAACCCGCGCCTGGCCGACCGCGGCGTCCGGCAGGCTTTGGCGCATGCGATCGATTATAACTACATGATCAACACCGTATGGCAGGGCATGGCGGAACGCTGTGTCAGCCAGGCCAACCCGGCCAAACCGTTTTACGCCCGGGATATCGTGCCGTACGACTATAATATTCAAAAAGCCAAGGATTTGCTTGCTGCAGCGGGCTGGACGGATTCGAATGGCAACGGCATTGTCGACAAAAAAATAAACGGCGTCTCCACCGAATTGGAACTGACGCTGATGGGCTCCGGCTCCTCGCCTATTTCAAGCCAGGCTGCCCGGAGCATTCAAACCACCGCCCGGAATGCAGGTATCGCTATAACGGTGCAGGAGGAAGACATCCGGGTGATTTCCCAGAAAACGCGCAACGGAGAATACGACCTGGCCATTTCGGGCGCTACGCTGTTTCCGGGTTTGCTGGAAATGTATCAGACGTTTCACACCAACAGCATTGGCGCCGGCAACCGCTACGGCTTTTCCAACCCCGAAATGGACCGCCTCATTGAGGCCATTCGTACCGAGCCCGACGATGCCAAGCGCAATGTGCTTTACATTCAGGCGCAGCATTTACTCCATGACGAACTGCCCGAAATTTACCTCTACGCACCGCAACAGCGCGTAGTCGCCAACCGGCGGTTCGATTTTGTGCTCTCGGCCAACCGGCCCGGTTATTACGAGCAGTATTTTAAATTGCTTGAAAAATAGCCGGAAACGCGATTAAACACATCGACATAAATTTTTAAGGTTTTAACTATCGTATAAAATGGCATTTGAAGTAGAAGGCAAGCTCCATCGTATTTTTCCCACCGAACAAAAAACGGCCAGTTTTCAGGCCCGCGAATTTGTGCTGGAAGTTCCGGACGGCAATTATCCGCAATTAATAAAATTTCAGGCCGTGCAGGAACGCTGCGGCCTGCTGGATAACTACAATGAAGGCGACCAGGTTAAAGTATCGTTTGATTTGCGCGGACGCGAATGGAACGGCAAGTACCTGACTAATTTGAACGCCTGGCGTATTGAACAAGCCAGCGGCAGCGGCGGTAATACCACGACGGCAGCGCCGGACGAGCATTTTCCGGCCGATCCGTTCCCGGATTATTCCAACACGCCTCCGCCGCCCAGCACGGACGATCTTCCGTTTTGATCATTGGCGGAGCAGCGACTCTCGCAGTGTTTGTTTTTTCAAAAAACCGGTTTCAGCGTATGAATAAATTGGCGCTTCTCCTGTTGATCTGCATCGGCTTGGGAGTTCCTGCAGGCGCGCAACGCCTGTCGGGTATCAGCTCGCGTTGGAGCGACTCTTTTGTGGAGTGGGAGTTGTTTGCCTTTGCCCCCGATTCTGTGCAGGCCTCCGAAGATGATGCCCCCGAAGAAATCGCGGTCGGTGCCCTGCAACTCCGTTGGCTGAATGTCCGGGACGACTGGACGGAGTGGGAATACAGCATTGGTGAGGAGCAGGGTACGATTCGGATGAAATGGAAAGACGATCCTTCTCAATGGGAACTCCGTACCTACAGCGGCGATGTGATCAGCATGCGGACTGCCTGGCGCGGCGATTTTAGCGAATGGCGGGTTACGGACAATACTATTTCGCTGACGTTGAGATCGCGCTGGACCAGTCAGTTGGATGAGTGGTTGGTGCAGGAAAATACCAGTGGCAGTTTTTACATGTACACGTTGGTGGAGGGTGATCCGCGCGATTGGGCGATCGAGGACGGCCTGGATGAAACGGTTTCGCAGCCCATGAAAATGGCGTTGATTTTTTTAACGGTGTTTCATGCTTCGCCGCGTATTTAGACGATAAGCCGACTTGTCCAAAATTTGCGGTACGCCGTTTTTAAGAAATATTTACCGGTTTGTCAGCCAACAAAAATCGGGCTTTCAGCGTCTTATGGGGTAATGCCTGCCTTCCTGAACGGCAAATTTTTTGTTTCCAGATAAAACCGCATAACATGAGAAAATGCATACTTGTCACCAAAGGGTTACTGCTCGGTGCCGTGCTTGCCCTTGCCCAGCCTTCGAATGATGATTGCACCAATCCGATTCCGATAACGGATGTTACCAATTATTGCAGTGCTGTCAATGCGTTTACCAGCGATGGCGCCACGCCTTCCGGCTATGGTCCGGCAAATTGTTTTGGAACGGCCGGCAATGATGTCTGGTTTTCTTTTGTTCCGCAATTCACGGATGTGACGGTTATCATTCGAGGCGCTACGGCGCAGGCACCGGGGGGTACCCTTCGGAATCCGCAGGTTGCTATTTATTTTGGTGTTTGCGGAGGCACGGTGAATGAGGTGCAATGCCAAAGTTCGACAAACAACAGCCATATCGTGGAAGCCAGCGAAAGCGGGCTGCTGGTCGGCTCCACATACCTGATCCGGGTGCAGGGTTTCAACAACGGAACCGGCACCTTTCAACTCTGTTTGAACAACTATAACCCACCCGTTGACCCCACCTCTGATTGCCCGTCGGCATCGGTGCTTTGTGATAAGTCGCCGTTTGTGGTGCAAAGTGTAACGGGGGCCGGCAGCGATATCACGGAGCTCAATGATGCCTTTTGTTTTAATAACGGCGCCCCCGGCAACTATGAATCCAACTCGACCTGGTTCACCTGGATCTGCGAAACATCCGGCTCGCTGGAGTTTACCCTGACACCGCTAAGTATTGTCGATGACCTGGACTTTGTGTTGTACCGCCTGCCGAATGGCGTGGGCAATTGCCAGGGGAAAGAAATCGTGCGGTGTATGGCATCAGGCGAGTTTAATTATCAAAGCCCCTGCATGGGGCCAACCGGCCTGCGTCCCGGCGATCCCGATGTCAGCGAAGATGCCGGCTGTACGGATGCCGGCGATAATGCATGGCTGGCGCCGTTCAACATGGTTGCCGGGGAAGCCTACGCCCTTTGCGTTAATAATTTTACTACCAGTGGAAATGGTTTTTCGGTGCAATTTGGTGGAACCGGTACTTTTTTGGGGCCGGAGGCTAAGTTTACCACGGTGCCTGCAGCCGTTTGCCTGGGTACGCCGGTGGAGGTGCAGGACGCATCTACGTTTGCGCTGGGCAGTATTACCAATTGGAACTGGAGTTTTGGCGCCGATTCGGACCCGGGCGTTGCAACTGGTAAAGGGCCGCATACGGTTACGTTCAATACCCCCGGGCCGCACCCGGTTGTGCTCCAGATAGAAACGGACCTTGGCTGTCGGGTAACTGCTATTCAAGAGGTGTTGATTTACCCGGATGTGGAAGTTGATACGCTTATTTCGGCGCCCGAATGCAATGGCGGGGATAACGGAGTAATTACAATTTCCAATATCAGCATGGGTACCCCGCCGTATTTGTACAGCTGGGAAAACGGGCCTTTTGTCAGCAATAATTCGCTTTCAGGCCTGACGGTTGGCACCTATAATCTGGTGATCCGCGATGCGAATAATTGTGAAACGGAGCTTGACATTGAAGTTCGGGAATTGGAACTCACCGTTGATCCCGACGTGATGAAACCCTTATGTACCGGAGATGCCAACGGAATAATCACGCTCAATGTGACCAACGGTACCGCGCCCTATCAATTCGACTGGGGCAGCGGTTTTATTCCCAACAATACACAGGGAGGCTTTGCCGCGGGCGTGTACACTATTGATGGTGTGGATGCTGAATTGTGTAAGGGAACGTTCACGGTGGAAGTAACCGACAATCCACCGTTGACCCTTGAAATGGATACCATTGATATCTCTTGTTTTTCGGCAAATGATGGGATAGGCATTGCCATTCCGGATGGCGGCGTGGGGAATTTCACCTACTTGTGGAGCGATGCGCAAACCAACGAGGAGGCCAGTGGCCTGGGACCCGGGCAGTTTGCAGTGACCGTGAGCGACGGGAACGGTTGTACCATTGTTGGGGCGGTATTTATCACCGAGCCGCCCGATGTGGCCATTAATGTACTGCGGGTAACTGATTTGCTGTGCAATGGGGTGCCGGAAGGCTCCATTGATGTGGAAGGGATTGGCGGACGGCCGCCATTTACCTTTAGCGCCGATGGGATCAATTTTGGAACGTCGCCTATGCTTG
The DNA here is from genome assembly GCA_016716135.1 of Lewinellaceae bacterium. Classification (GTDB taxonomy): domain Bacteria; phylum Bacteroidota; class Bacteroidia; order Chitinophagales; family Saprospiraceae; genus M3007. The sequence goes on from JADJWX010000015.1 coordinate 119,643, forward strand.
CCGGGCTGCCTGCCGGCGACTATTGGGTGAAGGTGCGCGATGCTGCGGGCTGTATCGACTCCGCTTTTGCCACCATTGCCCAGCCTCCTGCGCTGGTTGTAGTGGCTGAACCTGCCGACACAACCATTGACCTGGGTTATTCATTTCGGGTTCAAACACTGACCCTGCCTGCAGGGCGCCCGGTCACGTATACCTGGACGCCAGTTATGGGACTCAACTGTGCTGATTGCGCAGAACCTACAGTGACGGCAATCAGCGACGGATATTACGTCATAAAAATCACCGATGCTGATGGATGTATGGCCTTCGATTCTATCCGTGTGCGGATAAACCGGGATCGCCCGATTTATGCGCCCAACGTATTTGCGCCGGATCGCCCCTTCCCGAATGATCATTTCACCTTATTTGGCGGGCCGGCTGCGGTGCAAATTGAGCTGATGCGGATTTATGACCGTTGGGGCAATTTGATTTTTGAAACACAGGATATTCCGCTTGGCGAACCGAACCTTGGCTGGAATGGCAGGTATAAGGATGAATTAATGTCCGGTGTTTTTACATATTATGCCACGGTGCGTTTTGTGGATCAACTTTCGGTTACCTATGAAGGCAGCGTGACCGTGGTGCGGTAATCCGGCACTTGGGTTATGTTCAAAAAAAACTAGCGGGCCGGTTGTTGTTCAACAACCGGCCCGCTAGTTTTTCTATAAAATTTCATGGCAATTACTGTTTCGGCAACAAGACCCACAAGCGCCCAAGGCCATTGATTTTGCGTGCTTCATTCAGTCCTTGTTTACCAATGCCACAGTAAAGGTCAAGCCGTTTGGTAGTCAGGATTGCGCCACCGCGGTCTTGCGCAAAAAGAATGCGATAGGTGTAGCCTTTAAGATTACCCGCTGGGTCCATATCGGGCAATTCGGCCAACAACGTTGCCCCAATTGGGATATAGCGCGGATCGACGGCAACGGAATAGCCTGCGGTAAGTGGGAAGTAGCCCGCTCCAATGACATCTTCGTCGCTCATTTTCATGAAAAACACATAAACGCCGCCTTTCCCTTTTACAGATCCACCGAATCCAAAATGTTCGCGGTTACCATCGGGGTATTCTACCCAGCAAGAGCCTTGCAGTTGTGCATTTGCCAATTGGCGTTCGGAGCGTATCCAGGCGAGTTCAAGTCCCTTGCCATTCAGTGCCCCTGCGGCGATAGCAGCAGGATTGGGTACTACGTCATCGGGCCGGCGCAAAATAGGCACTGAAAACTCTTCTGTGCGCACCCGGCTGGCTTCAATCAGCGGTGTGTAGTAGCCGGTAATTTTGGTGCGGTCCTTTTTCAGGTCGGTTTTGACTTTGTAAAAATCAAAGCGATCAAGTAATGCTTCCGGCTGCAAGATTTGGCAATCCTGTAATAACTCAACAGTTCGCAGCATTTCGGTTTTGCTGATGCCATATACGGGGTATTCCTTCACATCCTTTCTGCGCAGATAGTTGGCCTGTTCATACAAGGCCTTCAGCATAGGAGCATCGAACGTTAAATAAGTAAGGGTGTCCGGCGCTGTATGGTGCAGTACGGTGGGACGTACCTGGCGTTTCAGGATTAGCGGTTTTGTGCGGATGGGGGGAGCGATAGCAGCAAGACCAGCCGACAAGGAGGAGCTGGCCAAGGATTTTGATGCAGCTTTTGTTCCGGGAGAAACCGAGGTGTTGCTACAATCCAGGGTTAAAACAAATGGGGAGAGCAACAAGCAGATGTATAATGATAGTTTGTTTGCCATAAAGAGGGGTGGGTGTTTGGCCGCGCACTGCCCGATTATTTTAATTGTTTTGTTGGGCGATTTTCCAAAAACAACACTGAATATCTATGCGACCTGACCCAATGCTTTGAAAAGTATGCAAATTTATGTGGGATTTTCTGAGACTTGCCCGGTTTTGCCTGGGGTTTAGCAATCCGTTAACACTCCATATTTCAAGCCTAACTCATTGTATTTTAGTTTTTTACGCCCAATGTTGGGAGCGATAATTAAAACGCCAAAAGCCCTGTTCGCAGCCATTCATTTGTTTTGAAAAGCGCCGCGACAGATAATGCATCGGTAATTTCCCCATTCAGCACCATTTGTATTGCCTGGCTGAATGGTAATTGACGGACTTGTAGTTGTTCGGATTCTTCCGGTTGTGCCTCCATATAATGCAACCCTTGGGCCACAAAGGCAACGCCAAATTCATTGGTGACGGAATTGGAAAGGTGCAGTTCGAGTAGTTTGGTCCACTGCTTGGCCACAATGCCGGTTTCTTCCAGCAGCTCGCGTTTGGCCGAATCGAGCATGTTGGTGCCAAGCGGTCCGCCTCCTTCCGGAATTTCCCAACTGTAACAACCCAGTGCGTAGCGGTACTGCCCGACCAGCCAGGTATTTCCAGCTTGGTCCAAGGGAACAATACCGATTGCAGTATTCTTGAAGTGTACGATGCCGTAAATACCCTTGCCACCGGACGGGTTGAGTACTTTTCGATGGCTAACCTGAATCCAAGGATTGTCATATACCTGACAGACGTCCAAAGTAGTCCACGGATCGTCGGTCATTTGGAGGCCTTTGTTCTGGAATTCAGTGTCCATAAAGGTACTTTTGTCGAAAAGTTTGCGATTTTTCGCGGAAAGCTTGACATTAGCATGACAATGTGAGCCATTTAAACGGGCTGCATACTTCCCCGAATTTGCTCTTTTTTGGAGCCCAATAATCAACTCCCCGTTGCCTCCCGCTTTTATCCTCTCGTAAACATAACCATGTAGCAGGTTCGCCTCGCTAAGCATATTACGTACTTAATTCCTTCAAAATCCTGCTTTATACTGCCGGATTACTTGTTGGTAGTTATTTTCCGCTTAATATGCAGATCGTATTACCCTGGTTTCCGGGTTGCTTAAACGATCGTTATGTGCCGGAATTTTGCCGTAGTGATATGAACATTTATTTATATACTACGAAAACCGGGCCACTTTTTAATCGCAATTAAACATACATGAATTAATTAGTCGGGAACCTCCTGCTTTAGTCAACCTTAAATCCCAGGACCTTACACACAAAAGCGACAACATCAATTTAGATGTTTTGCCCATACTAATGAGATAACGAAAACCACCTGGCTTATGCTCAACACGTACCCTCTACGTGCTCTGATCTGGGTTTTAGCGCTGCTGCCCAGTCTACTTTCGGCCCAACTAACCGTCATGGTTACGTCGGTGCCGGCAAATACTCCGGCAAGCGCAAAAATTTATGTCACCGGCACGTTTAACAACTGGAATCCCGGGGATGCAAATTCGATTTTGACGCCTATGCCCAACGGGCGGTATACCATTACTCTGAATCCGGCAATTGGACCCGTACGGTTTAAATTTACCCGGGGCAATTGGAATAGTGTTGAAGGAAATTCCAACGGCGATTTCATTCAGGACCACGTAGTTACGTATACCGGGCTCCCCCAAACTGTGGAACTGCCCATCCTTTCCTGGGAGGATTTGGCACATGCCATACCAAACCGGGGCGTTACGATTCTGGACAACAATTTCTATATCCCGCAGCTGAATCGTACCCGGCGCGTCTGGATATACCTGCCTCCCGATTATGAAACCACAACTAAAAAATATCCGGTGCTGTACATGCACGACGGACAAAACCTGTTCAACACACTAACCAGCTTTTCCGGTGAATGGGAAGTTGATGAATCGCTGGATGAAATGTGCACGCAAGGTGATTACGGCTGTATCGTCGTCGGCGTGGACAATGGCGGGGTTAATCGCCTGAACGAATATTCCCCTTGGATTAACCAACTATATGGCGGTGGCCAAGGCGATGAATACATCAGTTTTATGGTCAACACCCTAAAGCCGTATATCGATTCCAAGTTCCGTACACTGCCCGACCGGGAACATACCGGCATTATGGGGAGCAGCATGGGTGGCCTTGTTACCATGTATGCCATCATGGAATACCAGCATATTTATTCCAAAGCAGGCGTTTTTTCCCCTGCCTTCTGGTTTGCCGGCGACAATGTTACCAGTCAGGTATTAGGCATGGGCAAGCGCAACAACCTGAAAGTTTACTTTTTGGCCGGCGGCCAGGAACCCGCCTACGTCGCACAGGATATGCAGGAGGTTGCCGATGCTATGCTTGATGTCGGCTTTGAACAGGACGAACTTTTTTTTAACGTGCCTGTAGACGGCCAGCACTCTGAATGGTTTTGGCGTCGCGAATTTCCGGATGCCTATAAATGGTTGTTCGCCGGATCGGTAACCGCAGCCGGTGAACCGGCCACCGACACCGAGCCTGCACTCGAAATTTATCCAAACCCGGCAACCGAGTGGATCCGCGTAGCCGGATTTGAGGATGCCGACAACCTTTTTGTACAAATTCTTGGAGCCGACGGCTCCCTGCAACGGGATATGCAGATCCGCCCCGGTGAATCGATCCAGACAAGCGATTTGCCCGCAGGGTTTTATGCCGTTCGGGTGCGTGCCGACAATTCGGCATGGTCCACAGCGAAGGTAATTCTCCGATAAAAAAACTTTAATTACAAAAAAGCCGTTCCTGGGGCAAGACCAGGAACGGCTTTTTTGTAATCCAATTTTGTGCATAAGACCTCTCACGGCTTCTTCCCGTCCAGCACAAATTTGATAGGCAGAGTAACTTCTGCAGCGACAACCTTGCCATCATTTTCGGCCGGAGTCCAATTGGGCATGCCTTTGACCACCCGAACTGATTCACGCACAAAATCCTCCCGCGGGTTCTGGCTGCCTTCCGTAATCGTTTTTATACCGGAAATACTGCCGTCTTTACCAACCATAAAACGCACCAATACCATGCCGGTAGCATGCTCCTTTTCAGCCGCTTCCGGGTACTTGATGTTTTTAACCATGTAGTCGATCAGGGCAGGCATGCCCCCCGGATACCCGGGTTGTTTTTCGAGTTTGGTGGTCGTTTTTTGCGCGCTGGCGGGCAGCGCCAACAACAGGACAAAGGCCGCGCTTAACAGCCAGGTTGTGATGTACTTTGTTTGCATAGCTTAAGCAATTAGATGTGAAAGATAAATTTTGAGTACACACACACTTCCCTGTTTTTACCGGAAACCTTCCCTGTAAAAAAGGACTGCAATGCTGAACTCCAACTAAAATCAATTCAGTTTAAACCGGATAGGTAATTGCATTTTACCCGGAACGGGTTTCCCTTCCTTGCGAGCCGGTTGCCAGTTCGGCATTTGGCGCGCCACACGGATCGCTTCAACTGCCATATCTTCCCGCGGAACGGGCGGGACGACCTCCACATGCGATACAGCGCCGGTTTTATCCAGTTCTATTTTTAATGTAACCCGGCCTTCGGCATTTTCACGTTTGGCTGCTTCCGGGTATTTGATCGCCGCCGTGAGGTAGTTTACCAATGCCGGCATGCCGCCCGGAAATTGTGGAGCGGTGTCGGCTGGCTCCTGCCCCCGGGCTTGCATTGTAGCCAAAGCACCCGCCGAAAACTGTTGTTGGCTTATCCCCCAGAAAACCAACCCGATCGGAAGCACCAAACCAAATTTCCAACTTCGCACAAGCGGGGAGTGTTTCCGGTTCAACATCAGCAGCCGTTGTTTCAGGGGCGATTGGAAAAAATGATTTGCGAAGCGCATTGCCAACTGTGGTTGCGTTTGCCGAAGCAACAGCAAACTGTACTGCCTCCGGGTGGTTTGAACAGATGCTGCTGCATCAGCCTGATATTCGTGCACCGCACGTAGCGAACGACGGTACCAATGGGCCAGCGGGTGAAACCAAAATCCAATGCAAAGTATTTCCAACAACAGGACATCCACACTATGCCAGGCCCGGACGTGCGCCAGTTCATGCATTAACATATTTCTGTCTTCACCCTGCTCATCAAATCCCGTTGGCACAAAAATCCAATGGAAAAACGAAAACGGTACCACAGCTCCCGGCGCCCGGAGCAACACACAACCGGCGGATAATTGCCGGGCCGGCGATTGACGGATCAGCCTGCGAATCCGGAATATCCCCCACAGCATCCGCAGGGCAGCAAGTGCGCTACCTAAGCCATAAATCCAGACGAGGTACGGCAAACCGCTCCAATTACTGGTACTTTGCTCAATCTGATGCAGCACGACCGTAAACTCCGGGAGGTATACCGGCAAAGTATCGGGGTGCATGCCAAATGCTGGCGCCAACCTGTACGTCAGTGGCAAAAAAAGCCCTCCGACCAGTGCACCCAGGAGATAAAACCGGTTGGCCCGAAAAAACGTCTCCCGGCGCAACAACAGGTTGTAGAGCAAGGCAAATACCCCCCAGAAAAGACTGACTTGTAGCAGGTATGTAAACATGGTCAGCTGTTTTCGTCCATTTTTTCATGATTTCCGCCACGTCACGTTCGCTCAGTTTTTTGTCTTCCACCAAATGCGACACCAGACGCGACACCGAACCGTCAAAATAATTGCGCAGCACCTCCCCCAACGAGCGGCTGCCATAGTCCTCCTTGGCAACCACAGGAAAATACTCGTGGGTTTTTCCATACGCTTTGTGAGCCACATAGCCTTTCCGTTCCAGGATACGCACGACGCTCGACACCGTGCTGTGCGGCGGCTTGGGTTCTTCCATCTTTTCCAGCAAATCACTCACCGTGCCCCGGCCCAACTCCCACAACAATTGCATGACATCTTCTTCAGCCTTAGTCAGTTTTTGCATAATTCGGGTTCTTGTTAAAAAGCATGCAGCAAAGATGCAACGCATTTTTTAGCGAAACAACTATTTGATACGTTTTTTAACGTATAAATACGTTACAAGAAACATAAAATTGAAAATCAATAACTTATGGCTCACTTAGCCATGCCATAATTTGTAAAAGGAGCTGTGGGTTTTGCCGGGCTTCGGGTTGGTTCATGCCCACAGGCATTTGATTCGCACCGGCCAGCTGAGCCGAAAACATGGCCGCTTCCCCCGAAATCACAACTTTCCCTTTTCCGTACGGCAAATAGCCCAACTGATGCCAGCCCAGGCTTTCCCGGTAGGGCGTCGTTTCATCAAATTGCCAGGCCACCGCAGGCATCAAGAGCGTGTAATTTTTCAATGTAAGCACTGCTTTCCCTTTTTCCGGGAGTTGAAAAGCACTTCCGGTAAACGTCACGACCGTATCAATGCCGACAGTAAGCGGGCTGTCGAGCAAGGTTTTTTCTGCCCGGAAAAACTTTTCCGGAAAACGCCGCCGGTTGTCCATGGCAAAGCAATTGAGCATACGAATTCCAAACGCAGCGGCCAAATCAGCAGCCGAACCGGCAAAGGGCATGTGGTCGGCAATCAGGAACAACCGGCCACCCTGTTGAACCCAATTTTGTACCGCCGTAATTTCAGCAGGGCTGAATGCCGAGTGGTTGGGCAAAACCCAGCGGGTGTTGCTGACGCTGTCGAGCGCATTGGCGATAACAAGAATATCGCAATTTGCCAGACTGGCCGGGGTGAATTCCTGCTGATTTGGCGCAATCCGATAACCATCGGCCTGCACGACCTTTCCGAAGGAGGCATAACGCCCGCCCAGGGTGTGAAAGTTGAAATGCGCCTCATCCAGCCACACCATCGGTCCCTTGCCATGGGCGTAGCGCGGCGCCACATTTTGATAGGTAAATGCCGTGTCGGGCAATTGCTGGGTCAATGCCGTTCCTGTGGTGAGCAGCAACAGCGCGGTAAAAAATTGTTTTGTTTTCATAACTGTTATCGTTTTAGTACAATAATTTCTACCCGCCGGTTCTGAAACCGGCCTTCTTCGGTTGCATTGGAGGCTATCGGTTTGGATTCACCCTCGCCATAGTAGCGGAGGCGGCCGGCTGAAATCCCGTTTCCCATTAAAAACTGCACGACGGACTTTGCGCGTTTGCGCGACAGGTATTTGTTGTAATTATCCTTACCAATATTGTCAGTATGGCCCACAATCTGAATGTGCATGCCGGGATTTTCGCGAAGGATCAGCAGTAGTTTGTTGAGTTCGACGTAGGAACGGGGCATGAGTTCGTACTTGTCGAATTCAAAATAAATATGTTTCAACTGGATGGCTTTGCCCTCCTCCAGTGGTTGGCGGGTGAGGTCGTCGGGCTTTACCGGAACACGGATAAACGGCGGTACTTTTTTGACCAGCACATCGTCGATGTAGTAGTACGCATAGTTGAAACAATCATCTCGGTAAGCTGCCGTTTCGGTGTCTTCATCGGTGAAAAAATTGCCGATCGTGAGGTATTCCGACTCGTCGGTCGCTTCAAAATAGCCGCTTAGTTTTACCCATTTCCCGCCGGGCGCTTCCACTTTTTTTGATGTAAAAAACTGGGGTTTGTATAACAGCATTTCATCGGATTGCCGTTGAATACGTTTTTCCGAAAAAAAAGTGCCCAGGTTGTTGATTTGCAACGAGCGTTTCAGGTGGCTTGCCCAAAACTCAACCAAATACCGTTGGCCGGGCACAAGCGGTTCAGCCAGCTGAATTTCCACGTATTCGCGGCAATGCGGTTTACCATTGGTGCAACCGTAGAGCGTCAGGCCGGCCAGGCAGTTGCCACTGTGGGGTTTCTGCTCGCCAAATCCTTTGTCGGACCAATCGCTGGGCACTTTTACCCCCGGCCCGTAAATATCGGGGCTCGCCGTGCTGGCGCTAAACCAGTATTTGACCACCTGACCAAAAAAAGCGCCCTTGTACGACCAGCCGACCGGCGGACTTACAAACCGTTCAAAGCCCGGGTTCGGGACAATGTTATCCCCATCCTTCAGCATTTGGGCATGCAACGAACCGGCCGGGGATGCCGCAAATGCAAGGCCAAGCAGGCAAACGAAATGAGGAAAGGACCGGAGCAGCAAAGGCATAATGTGGAGCATTTGATTTTATTTTTCAAAAGTATCGGGTTCAGGCCAAATATAATTTCATTTCCCGGCGATTAATTCCCCCATTTAAAAAACAGGATTTGGCGCACTATCTTTGCGCGCCAATTTTAAACAGAAAATTCTGGAATACATGAAAATTGCCGTCGTCGGAACCGGTTACGTAGGCTTGGTTACCGGTACCTGTTTTGCCGAAACCGGGAACACCGTCATATGTGTCGATAATAACGCCCAAAAAGTAGAACGCCTGAAAAACGGCGAGATTCCGATTTACGAACCGGGCCTCGATGTCCTGTTTGACCGGAACACCAAAGAGGGGCGGCTGCACTTCACCACCGAACTGCGGCAGGCAGTCGATCAAAGCCAGATCATTTTTTTGGCACTCCCCACCCCGCCCGGCGGCGACGGGAGCGCCGACCTCTCGTTTATCATGGGCGTAGCGGCGCAATTGGCCGATATGATCACCGAGTACAAGGTTATTGTAGACAAAAGCACAGTGCCGGTCGGCACCGCGGAGCGCGTTGCGGCAATTTTAGCGGAGAAACTGCCGCAAGACATGTTCGATGTGGTGTCGAACCCCGAATTTTTGCGCGAAGGTGTAGCCGTGGAAGATTTTCTCAAACCCGACCGGGTGGTAGTAGGCACCCAAAGCGAGCGCGCCCAAAAAGTCATGAAACAACTCTACGAGCCTTTTGTCCGCCAGGGCAATCCAATCTATTTTATGGACGAACGCTCGGCTGAAATGACAAAATATGCCGCCAACTCATACCTGGCGGCGCGCATCTCGTTTATGAACGAAATCGCCAACCTCTGTGAAAAAGTGGGCGCCAACGTCGATCAGGTGCGCATCGGCATGGGCAGCGACAGCCGTATCGGCAAGCGGTTCCTGTTCCCAGGTATCGGCTACGGCGGGTCCTGTTTCCCCAAAGACGTTCAGGCACTGGCCAAAACTGCCGGCGACTACGACTACGATTTCAAAATACTCAAATCGGTTATGGCAGTCAATACGCTTCAAAAACACGTGCTGACGCAAAAAATGCAGGCGTATTTCAACGACGACCTGAATGGCCGGACCATCGCTGTTTGGGGACTTGCCTTCAAACCAAATACCGACGATATCCGGGAAGCCCCGGCGCTGGTTATCATCGATGAATTGCTGGCGGCAGGCGCCAGGGTACAGGCTTTCGATCCCGAGGCGATCCCGAACACCCGGGCTATTTACGGCGACCGGGTACAATTTGTAAACAACATGTACGACGCGCTGGCCGGCGCCGATTGTCTGGCCATTATGACCGAATGGAGCGAGTTTCGCAACCCGGAGTTCCAGCGCATGCGCGACCTGCTGAAAGCCCCGGTTATCTTCGACGGCCGCAATCTGTACGATCTGGAACTGATCGCCTCAAAAGGTTTCTATTACGAAAGCATCGGCCGGCCTACCGTATAACGGCTCCGAAGCCAACCGACCTACAGCCACTTCACCAGGTTAAAATCTTGCCTGTGCGCCAGCATCGGGTGTTTGGGGAACATCCGGAAGCCAAATTCAAACACACCGGCCGTTTGCAGGGTGATCGCGCACTGGTACGTGGCCCTGGTGCTGCCGCCGTTTTGCGGCTGCGCTTCCAGCTCGTGCCGGCTGATGAGTTCCATTTGTGTTTCTGAAATACGGCGGAAAAACACCACCTCCACGCCGATGTCGGCGGCTTTGAGGGCATGCAGGTTGAGCGATACCGAGGCTTCAAATTGTTCGCCCAGCGGCAGTGCGTGGTTGAACGTATCGGGCGCCTGAAGGTCCGTTACTTCGATGTGATCCCAGGCAGTGCGGACGTTGTTTTTCCAGGCCACCAAATCCTGTAAGGCTTTGAAATTATTTTTCTTGAGCTGCTGGCTGCGTGTCCGGAGTTTAGTGTAAAATCGTTCCTGATAGTCGTTGAGCATGCGGGTCATCACAAAATCGGGCGCTATGTCGGCAATCGTATTTTTGATGTGGCTTACCCAGCGTTCGCTGATACCGTCGGCGTCGCGTTCGTAAAAACCGGGAATGATGTCGCTTTCAAGAATGTTGTAGATTGTTTCAGCATCCAGCTCATTTTGCAGGGCGGCGTCGGGGTACGTTTCTTCTTCGGGCAAGGCCCAGCCGGCGCCGGGTTTGTAGCCCTCGCACCACCAGCCGTCAAGCACCGAAAAATTCATCACGCCGTTCATCACCGCTTTCATGCCGCTGGTGCCGCTGGCCTCCTTGGGCCGGGTGGGGTTGTTGAGCCAGATGTCGACACCCTGGGTGAGCAGTTTGGCCATTTCCATGCCGTAGTTTTCCAGGAAAATAACTTTGCCTTTGAAGTCCGGATTGGTCGTGGTGTTGTAGATAAACCGGATGTATTCCTGGCCGCCTTTATCGGCCGGGTGCGCCTTGCCGGCAAACAGGAAAATCACCGGCCGGTCTGTGTTGTTTACAATTTCCGCCAACCGTTTTTCATTGGAAAACAACAATGTCGCGCGTTTGTACGTCGCAAAACGACGGGCAAAACCGATAACCAGGGCGTCTTCACGAATCGCTTTGATAATTTCAAAAATGGTGCGCGGGTTTTCACCCCGGCGGGTGAGGTCGGTTTGCAATTGCAGACGCACCCAATCGAGCAGCCGTTTTTTTAATAGCTGGCGCAAATCCATGATCCGCCGGGCTGGGACATCCTGAATTTTTGACCAAAACTTGCGATTGGTCTGGTCGTTCAAAAATCCCTTTCCAAAGATTTCCTGGTACAGTTCAAGCCATTCGGCAGCCACCCAGGTAGGGAAGTGGACCCCGTTGGTCACATAACCCACGTGCGACTCGGCGAAATTGTATTCGGGGTACAGGTCGTTGAACATTTTCTGACTCACTTCGCCGTGCAGCCGGCTTACGCCGTTCACTTCCAGCGACGTCCGGATTGCAAGGTGGCTCATTGAGAACAACTCATTGCTATCCTCCGGATGGGCACGGCCTAAGGCGACCAGCTGTTCCCAGGAAATGCCAAGCGAATGCGTAAATTCGTACAGGTAGTCGCGCAGCAGCGATTCAGGGAACGAATCGTGCCCGGCCGGTACCGGCGTATGGGTGGTAAACAGCTGGGTAGCGCGCACAATTTCAAGTGCCTGATCAAAGGGCAGGTGTTTATCGCGCAGGTAATTCGCCAGGCGTTCCAGGCCCAGGAAAGCGGCATGGCCTTCGTTGAGGTGGTACAGGGCGGGCTCCATTTTCATGGCTTTCAGCGCACGTACGCCGCCGATCCCGAGCAGCACCTCCTGGCGGAGGCGGTGTTCGTTGTCGCCGCCGTAAAGCTGGTGCGTCAGGCTGCGATCTTCCCAATTATTGTCGTCAATATCGGTATCGAGCAGGTACAGCGTCATGCGCCCGACCCGGAGTTCCCAAACTTTGGCCCATACGGTGCGGCCACTGAGATTGACGGAAACTTTGATCCAGGTACCATGCGCATCGCGCACCGGCATTACCGGCAACTGCGTAAACTTGGCGGCTTCCAGCTGGTGTATCTGCTCGCCATGCAAGGAGATGGATTGCTGAAAATAGCCATAGCGGTACAACAGGCCGACAGCAACGAGATGCACATTGCGGTCGCTGATTTCCTTCAGGTAATCGCCGGCAAGCACCCCCAAGCCCCCGGAATACAGGCGCAGGCTCTGGTGCAAGCCATATTCCATGCAGAAATAGGCAATTTGACCTTGGCTGTCGTCCTTCGGTACGTCGATATATTTTTTAAATGCTGAATAAACCGAATTGAGTTTCCGGATAAAAGCACTGTCGTCGAGCAAAGCCTGGGCCTTTTCCATTCCCAACTCATCGAGCAGAGCCAATGGATTGTAATTGACCGTTACAAACAATTCAGGGTCGATCGATTGGAATAATTCGATGGCTTCGTGGTTCCAGGACCACCACAGGTTGGTTGCCAACTCGTGCAGCGGTGCCAGGCCTTCGGGAAGTTTGGGCTCTATGAAAATACGCTTGAGTTTGCCGCCGTTTTCTGTCAGATTACCAAGCATGGGATGAATTTGTGTCATACGTTTAAAGTTGTATGGTTGATTGAGGTGCGTCAGGGTGGTTTTTTTGAGCGCGGGGCAAAAGTACGGCGATTTCCATAAGTTCGTGTAAAGGTGACAAAAAGCTGTGTCTACCGGGTTGAACTAAACATAAAACCGGAAAGTGCTGAAAACCTGCGATCATCTGCACATGCAAGGACTTGCCGTGCAGCACCTCACCGACCCGAAGCGACAACCATATCCTGATACGCCAGACAAGTTGAAAAGCCTTTTTTCAAAAAATAGTCCGCTACCAAATCCGGGGCCTGCGCGCTCATGGCGAGCACAAAATCGCCGCCCCAGGCGCCCAGGCTTTTCACCACACCGGGAAAATCCGGGAAATACAAATCCTGCGCCCGCGGCAAATCGAGCATTCGGCTGATCAGTTGCTCGTGTTCAAGCATGACGGCGCTGAAATCCGCCAGCGTTTCAGCTTGCACGGCACGTTGCGTAAGCGCGGTAATTTTTTCAATAAAATCCCGATTGCCCTGCGCCCGTTCGCGGTACCGCTGTATCCCCTCGCGGCTGTTTTGTTTTTTGCCTAAAAAAACAAAACACAACGAGGAGGCAAACGCAGGTACAAAATGAACGGACTGCACGTGGGGCTGTTGATCGGCTAACCGGTACACCAACGGCCCTTCTGCGAAAGCGCAGGCAATATCGTAGCCCGAGCCGCCAAAGGTGTCAAACAACACCGCATACGGATCAACACCGGCCCAGCGCGCCAACGCGGCAATGAGCGTACTGCTGGTGCCCAGCCCCCATCGGCGCGGAAAGTCGGTACGCGTACGCACCTTCCAACCGACATGGGTCAGAAATTCCGGGTTTTGCTTCCGGCAGGCGGCCAGTATGCCCTGCAAACGTTCGGCGGTGAAACTGCTGGTGGTTTCCAACAACTCTAGTGCCGGCAGGGAAAAAGTGGCTTTAAACCAGGTTGCACCTTGTTCATCGATACTTTCCCAATGCAATTTTTCAGTATCTGCCGACACAACCACCTCAAGCATTTGGCCAAAACGTACCGGCACCGCCAGGGCCAGCGCACCGTCGAGCACGGCATATTCCCCGGTGAGCAGCAGCTTGCCGCGGGCACGGATGGTAGTGGTTTCGATATCGTTTTTCACGGTGCGGTAAATTTTTCAATGGAAAAGCCAACTTGCGCCAAATGCTCCCAGAAGGCCGGATAGGATTTCGCTACGACGGCCGGGTTTTCAATCTCCACCGGCCCCAGCATGGCCAGGGTGGCAAACGCCATGGCCATACGATGATCGCCGTACGTGGCGAAGCGGGGCGGGGCATCCCAGCGGGCTTTGCCCTGCAAAATGTAGCGGTCGCTGCCCGGCATTTCCGGGCCGAAATGTACGCCGATCCTGGCCAGTTCGATACCCAAAGCGCTGGTCCGGTCGGTTTCTTTGATGGCCAGGGTTTCGAGTCCGGTGAACACGGCGGGAATGCCTAGTCCTGCGTATACGACGGCCATTGTTTGCGCGATGTCGGGGCAGTTGCGAAAGTCGACTGTACGTTTGGTCCGGCTCCCGTCTCCATTGGGTGAAAGAATGTTGGTGGGGCCAAATACCTGGCTGGCCACCCCAACATCGTTCATCAACTCCCGGATCACCCGGTCGCCCTGCCAGCTATCGGCAAAAAGACCTTCTAATTTCAGGTCAACGGTTTCGGCAAAAGCGACCATGGCGTACCAGTAGGATGCTGCCGACCAATCGGCCTCGATGCGCAAGGGCCGGGGGGTGTAGTGCCCGGGCGCCACCCGTATCCGGTCGCCCTGCCATTGCGCATCAGCGCCGAAAAATCGCATCAATTGCATAGTCATTTCGAGATAGGGCCGGGAAACCAGCCGCCCTTCGGGGATCAACTCCAGCCCGCCGGGCAGGTACGGACCAATGAGCAACAGCGCGGAAAGAAACTGGCTGCTCACGCTGGCATCGATCCGTACCGTTTGCATTTTTTTAGAAAAACCGGGCGGGCCAATGCGCAACGGCGGGTACCCGGGATGGCCCAGGTAGTCGATCCGGGCGCCCAAACTGCGCAGTGCCTCCACCAGGGCGCCGACCGGGCGCTCGCACATGCGGGCCGATCCGGTCAGTTCGTGCGCACCCGGCTGCAAGGCCAGATAGGCAGTGAGAAATCGAAAAGTGGTGCCCGCGTCACCGGCATCGTACCGGTTGGATCGATTTTTCAGGAGTCGGAGCAAGGTCTGCGTGTCTTTGGAGCCCGCAAGGCCGCTCAGCCACTGCCCGGAATCGGCGCCGGACAGTGCCAGGATGATCAAGGCGCGGTTGCTCAGGCTTTTGGAGCCGTCGAGTGCGATGGCGCCCTGAAGCCTGCGGTCGGGTTTGGAAAGGCGGATGACTTCCATAGGGGTAAAGATAGCCAACCGCCGATAGCCAACCGCCGACAACTTTTATCTTTACCGCCATGACATTTGCAGATCATGTACTTGCGTTCACGCGCAATTTGCGCCCCCCGGACATCCCCCTGCCACCGGATTTTGAATGGTTGTTCCCGTATGCGCAACCGGAAACCATGGCTGCCCTGACGGCTTTTTACCGAAAATATTACGCCGACCCGCATCCGCGCAATTTCATGTTCGGCATCAATCCGGGCCGTTTTGGCGCGGGTATCACTGGGGTGCCGTTTACCGATCCGGTGCGTCTGGAAACCGAGTGCGGCATTCCGAATGATTTTCCGAAAAAACAGGAGTTGTCGGCGCAATTTGTCTGGATGTTCATCAATGCCTACGGTGGCGCGGAGGCCTTTTGCCGGCAATTTTATATCACCTCCATGTCGCCGCTGGGTTTTGTGAAAAACGGTATCAACATCAACTACTACGACGACCGACAACTGCTGAAGGCCACCGAGCCGTTCATTGTGTGGAATATCCGCACCCAGTTGGAATTTGGCGCCCGGCGCGAGGCTGCGGTGTGCATCGGGGAAGGACAAAATTTCAAGGTGTTCAAAAAACTGAACGATCAACACGGTTTTTTTAAGGAGGTCATTCCCTTGCCACACCCGCGTTTTGTGATGCAATACCGCCGGAAACGGCTGGACGAATTCGTAGGGAATTATGTGTCGGTGTTACGTGGCTTCCCGGTGGACTAATGGCTATTTCGGTACCGTTTTCAATTGCTCCTGAATTTCCCGGAGGCGCTTTTTTTTGATCGAATCGACCAGTTGAGGCAAGACGGTTTTTTCCTGAAGTTTGCACATGCTGTCGAGTTCTTCTCGTGCGAGCCGTATCTGTGCCGCCGCCGTGGAGTCGATACGCTGGCGGGTACCGGCGTCAAGGGGGGTATTGGAATTGCCGCAGCCTGCGACGAGGAGGCTGAGAAAAAGAATCGCCACGGTAGCCGTACGGTTTTGAGCGAACAGATAAAACTTCGTGCTTCCGTGCTTCCGTGGTGGCTTAAAAAAAACGTTGGACATAGCGCCGGCATTTATAAAACCCAAAAGTCCGGCATTAGCCTGAATTTTACGGTATGTTTTTCCGGATAAGCCCTGGAATGCAGCAGCAGATGCCGGTAAAATCCTACTTTTGCCTGCGCGGCCGGCTATCGTTTTCTTTTAAGCGGAAAGCAAAGCCGGGTCGGGACACTCCGCACTTCGAATTCCCACTCCGTATGCCGTACTTCGTACTCCCTATGCGTCAACACATTCCCAATTTTTTCACGTTGTCGAACCTGTTTTTCGGGTGTTCCGCACTGATTTTGCTGCTCAACGGTCAGGTAGTACCTGCCGCCTGGTTTGTCCTGGGCTCTTTTTTATGCGACTATGCCGACGGCATGGTGGCGCGGGCCCTGCGTGTCGCCTCCCCGATGGGGCGGGAGTTGGACTCCCTGGCCGATGTGGTCAGTTTTGGCGTGGTACCCGGCGCGATGTTGTACGGTATGTTGGCCTCCGTTTTTTGTGCGGATTTCCCCGGCTTTTTTCCGTGGATGGCTGATCCGGCACCTGCGACTGAAAGCGCCCGGCTGGCCATCTGCCCGGTGGCCTTACCGGCATTTTTACTGTCGATGTTTTCCGCCTACCGGCTGGCAAAGTTCAACCTCGACACCCGGCAAAAGCACTATTTCATGGGCTTAAGCACACCGGGATGCACGGTATTTGTGTTGGGCCTGATGCTGGCGGCACACAACAACCAGCTCGGCATCGGAAACCTGCTGGTGGCACAGCCCTGGTTGTTGTACATCCTGACCGGACTTTTTTCTTTTCTGCTGGTCAGTGATATTCCCATGTTTGCGCTCAAGTTCCGCTCCCGGCGTTTGCGCGAAAACAAAATGCCCAGCTTGTTTTTGGCCTTGTCGATAACTGCACTGGTACTTTTTAAAGGCCTGGGCTTATCCATGGTCATCTTGTTTTACATTGTTTTGTCTGTTTTTTCAAAAAATAAAATACTCAATGCAGATCAGGCGCCCAGCCGGCCGGGTCTTTAGCTTTTAAACATCGCGCTCAAATGAAATTTGTTGCTGAAATTGACATTATGCCGCATAAAGAACTACTCGATCCGCAGGGAAAAGCGGTAGTTAACAATTTGGGGCACCTCGACCTGGACGGCATTTCCGATGTCCGCATTGGCCGCCACGTACACATGGCCCTGGACGCCGCCACCGAAGACGAAGCCCGGCAAAAGGTTGAAACAGCCTGCCAAAAACTGCTGGCAAACATGATCGTGGAAACGTATACTTACCAGATCAGCCAACAGTAGCCGTCGGCACTGAAAAATGCTTTACATCGTACCCACACCCATCGGCAATTTGGAGGACATCACGCTGCGCGCACTGCGCATCCTGAAAGAGGTATCGCTGGTGCTGGCCGAGGATACGCGCACGAGCGGCAAACTGTTGAAGCACTATGAAATCCGCACGCCCTTGCGCGCTTTTCATGCCCACAACGAGCATGCGGTTGTAGAAAAACTGGTGGCCGAACTCCAGGCCGGCACGTCGATGGCACTGGTATCGGATGCCGGCACGCCGGGTATCAGCGATCCCGGTTTTTTGCTGGTGCGGGCTTGCGTGCAACAAGGGGTGCGGGTGGAATGCCTGCCCGGCCCCACGGCGTTTGTGCCGGCGCTGGTGGCCAGCGGCCTGCCCTGCGACACTTTCCATTTCGAGGGATTTTTGCCGCATAAAAAAGGGCGCCAAACCCGCTTGAAGTATTTGGCCGAATTGCCCCACACGTTCGTGTTGTACGAATCGCCCTACCGGCTGGTGAAATGTCTGGGCGAGCTGGGCGATGTTTGCGGCGCAACTCGGATGGCTTGTGTGGCCCGTGAGCTGAGCAAATTGCACGAAGAAGTAAAAACGGCGTCGCTGACGGACTTGCAGGCGCATTTTTCAGCCAAAGAGGTGAAAGGCGAAATTGTGGTCGTCGTGGCCGGAATGCCCGGAAAACCTAAGCGCTCAGCTGACGAATGAGCGCCTCTACCGTCATATTTTGTTGCTCCCCGGTTTTCTGATCTTTCACCGCTACCTGGCCTGTCTGCATTTCGGCGTCGCCGGCAAGGGCAACTACCGGGATATTGCACTTGGCGGCATAGTCAAACTGTTTTTTTAATTTGCCCGGCTCGGGGTACAGCTCGGCGGGAATACCTGCGGCGCGCACTTTGGTCACACATTCGAAGGCATACTTGTGTGTCGCTTCGTCGAACGCCATGAACAGCACGCGCACCGTTTCGGAAAGCGTTTCCGGAAAGCGGTCGAGTTCGTCCAGCACATCGTAAATCCGGTCGGCGCCGAAGGAAATCCCGACACCCGACAGGCCGGGCATGCCGAAAACGCCGGTAAGGTCGGCGTAGCGGCCGCCGCCGCCGATGCTGCCCATTTTAACACCCTTGGCGGCCACTTCAAAAATGCAGCCGGTGTAATAACTCAGGCCGCGGGCCAAGGTGACATCAAATTTTACGTCGTTTTTCAGGCTTGTTTTTTCTAAAAAACCGAGTACCTGATCAAGTTCGGCAAGGCCGGCAAGGCCGGTTTCACTGGCGCTGAAAATGTCGCGAAGTTCATCCGGCGACACCATAGCCAGTACTTTTTCGATGGTGTTGAGCGCGCCGTCCGGAATACCGCGTTCGGCAAGTTCGCGCCGCACGCCCTCGGGGCCGATCTTATCCAGCTTGTCGATGGCCACCGTCATGTCGGAAAAGCGATCGGCAATACCGGCTGCTTCGGCAATGCCGTAGAGCACCTTCCGGTTGTTGATTTTGATGGTCACCGGAATTTGCAATTGGGCAAAGGCTTCATCGTATATCTGCACCAGTTCGGCTTCGTACATCAGGCTGTCCGAGCCAATGACGTCGGCATCGCATTGAAAAAACTCCCGGTACCGGCCTTTTTGTGGCCGGTCGGCGCGCCAAACGGGCTGGATCTGGTAGCGTTTGAAGGGGAAGGTTAGGGCATGGCGGTTCATCACCACGAAGCGCGCGAAGGGTACGGTGAGGTCGTAGCGCAGGCCGCGTTTGGAGATGGTGGATACCAGTTTGGCCGAATCTTTGGCTGCCAGGGCCGCCGGGTCGGCTTTTTGCAGGTAGTCGCCGTTGTTCAGAATTTTGAACAAGAGTTGATCGCCTTCGTCGCCGTATTTGCCGGTGAGGGTGCTCAGGTTTTCCATGGCCGGTGTTTCCAGCGGCTGGAAGCCGAATTTCACAAAAACGGTGCGGATGGTATCAAAAATATAGGCACGTTTGCGAGCCTGTTCGGGCCCGAAATCGCGGGTGCCTTCCGGTAAGCCGGGTTTTTGCATGATTTATTTTTTTTGAATGGGCAGGATCAACAAGGTTCAACAGGCTAAGCCTGCCCAATTGAATCTGGTCAGCTTAAGCTGCCGAAAAGCAGCCCTTTTTGCGCCAAAGTTCCAACAATGATTACCAGCGCAATCGACGTGTAAATGGCCAGTTTGCGGTGTTTGGACACATCGTCGGTAGCTTTTTTCGACAGGCTGCGGCCGACCTGTATGAAGGCCACAGCGATCAGCATCGCGGTGATATGTTCAACGGCAAAATACCGCATCATCGGGTCTTTCATGGCTGCGCCGAAATTGGCGAAGGCGGTTTGCGTCCAGGTACTGGTAAAAGCGTACTGGATAAGACCGATAAGCGCTTGAAGATGCGCCAGGCCCAGCAGCACCACGGAGGCGGTATTGTCGGCTTTTTCGAAGGGTTTGCGGTTTAACCAGCCGTTGTAGGCGCGAATTAATACGAAGACCATTGCCGCCAGCACCAGGTAGCGGTTGTAGGAGTGTAGTGTATTTAAAAATGTATCCATGACAAGGAATTTAAGTTATTGACTTACAGGGAATGCCCGACAGGTATAAAATTCGGGCAAATGTAGGGTTTACCGGCCAGTTGCCTCCCTAAACCACGTGGGGTAACTTCAGGTTTAAAAAAAATTTTAACTGATATGTGACCCGGAAACCAAGCCGGCGTATAAAAGATGTCTCTCAAACCGATTTACTCTTTTATTCAGAGATATTACAGTAGGAAGATTGTTTTCATTTGGTTTTTTGGGGTTTACCGCCAGACGCAATGTCCGGCGGTTTTTTTTTGCCCCAAACCCTACTCGCGCATTTTGGAATCGATCCATATTGTTACGGGACCATCGTTGACCAAGCTGACTTTCATGTCGGCCCCGAATGCACCCGTTTGAACCGGGCGTCTGGTTTCCCAGGTCAGCGTTTTTACAAAATTCTCGTACAGTGGAATAGCCTGTTCGGGCCGCGCTGCCCGGATAAAGGAGGGGCGATTGCCTTTTTTAGTGCTGGCGTGCAGGGTAAACTGGCTGATTACCAGCAATGCACCGTCGATATCCTGCACCGACAGGTTCATCAGTCCTTCGGCATCCGAAAAGATGCGCAGAGCCGCGATTTTTTTGCACAACCATTGGATATCAGTTTCATCGTCGTCGGCTTCTATACCTAAAAGGATGAGCAAGCCGGGGCCGATCCGGGATTTCTCGGCGCCGTCGACGGTGACGGAAGCCTGGGATACTCGTTGGATTACTACGCGCATATCAATTGAGTTATGAGAGATGAGGTGTATGGGCAAATTTAGGGGAGTAATTGGTAGGGATTGGGCATTTTTGCGGCTCATTCCGAAAGGGTGAACCCACTCATCACTCATCACTCAATCACTCACTGAAATGGTAAACGAATTCAACGACTACCGCGCCCGGATGAACGAACGCATCCTGGCCCACGACAACAAGGTGATCAAACGTTTCTGGAGCCTGGACAACCAAACGTACCAGGAAGGTGCGCTGGACACCAAAACCAAGGAAATGCTCGGGTTGGTGGCGTCCATGGTACTGCGTTGCGACGACTGCATCAAGTACCACCTGGGCAAATGCCACGACCTGGGCGTGACGACCGACCAGGTTTTCGAAATTTTTGCCGTGGCGAATATGGTGGGCGGCTCTATTTGTATCCCGCATACGCGCCGGGCAGTGGAGTATTGGGATGCGCTGTAACGCGAACCGCTGGTTCGCGATTTAACTGCGAACCAGCGGTTCGCGTTACTCATACACCACTTTGCGCAACAACCGCAAACCGACGGAAAGTTCTATCGTCAGGTTTCGGATGCGCCGCTCCGGTATGGTGATATTTTGGCCGGGGTTCAACGGATCGATCACATTAGGTATGGACGGCTGGCGATACTGCAACAGGAAATCCGGGTGTGCCGAAAGCATAAACTGGCAGCCAACCAACTCGCTGAAGGGAAGTTCAATGCCGCCACCGAAAGACAAGCCTGCCGTCCATTTGTTTACAAACCCGGGCTGCGGGTAATAGATCGCGGCATAGGGGTTGTTATTTTGGTCCAGATCGTTGAGGTTGGTGCTCAGGTTGTAATCCCCGCGCAGGCCGCCGAAGTAGAAATACTTGCCGCGCGCACCCAGGGGCTTTTTCATTTTAGCGCCCAAGATGAGGGAGAGGTTGTTGAATTGAAACTCTTGGGAAAAAGTCTGGATACCCCCGCCCTGAAAGAAAAAACGAAAACGCGTAGCGCTTCCCCGCACATGATAGCCCAATTGTGCATAAATGGAGGAGTTGTCATTTTCGTTGTTGACCGACTCGATCGACAGCGCAGCGTGGTATTTGTACAGGATTTGCCGTTCGAACGAATTGTCCCATTTTTGAACGCCCAGGCTTGGGCCCACGTGAATTACATACGCCGTGGATTGAGCGGCAATTTGTCCAATAATTGCCGTAAAAAGTGAAATGCAGAGTACAAAGCGGATCATTCTGTCGTTTTTTGTGCGCAAAGTACAAAACCACCGTTTGGTAGCCAGCAGAACCGGATGTATTCTATACCAAACATGGCATGACAGTTTGAGGTGTCATACCTTTGCAATACGTAACTACCTAATAATTTGATTAATGGAGACTATGATTGATACCCCTTCGACAACAGCGACATTTGAATCCTTTCCCTATACCCGGCCCGACCTGGCGGTGGTTTCACAACAATTCAATGCGAGTTTGCAAAATTTTGAACAAGCCGCTTCGCTGGAAACGCAAATCCATTGCCTCAAACAACTAATCCAGATTCGCGAGGAATTTGCCACCATGTACAACCTGTGTCTGATCCGGCACACGATGGACACCCGCGATCCTTTTTATGAAACGGAGAATACCTATTTTGATGAAAACCTGCCGGCATTCGAGGCGCTGAACGACAACTTCTACCGGGTCTTGTTGAAGTCGCCCTTCCGGGCAGCGCTGGCCCAAAAGTATGGGGGGCATTTGTTTGTACTCGCCGACCTGGCTTTGAAAACATTCAAACCGGCCATCCAAAAAGATTTGCAGGAAGAAAATGCCTTCAGTACCGAATACACCAAACTGAAGGCTACCGCCCAACTGGAATTTGACGGAGCGACCTACAATCTGAGCAGTTTCACCCCGGTGGAGCAATCGAACGACCGCTCGGTGCGGCGCAGAGCCGCTCAAACCAAATGGGCGTTTTATGAAAAAAATGCGCCGGTGGTTGAACCGTTGTTCGACAAAATGGTGCAGACCCGCAACCGGATCGCCCGTACGCTGGGCAACGACAATTTTGTCGCTGTAGGGTACGCGCGCATGCGCCGTTCCGATTACACCCCGGAAATGGTTGCCAACTTTCGCAAACAAGTACGCCAGCACATCGTCCCACTGGCTTCGGCACTCTACGAACGGCAACGCAGACGGCTCGGTCTGGATACGCTCTGCTACTACGACGAAGACTATAAATTCCCTTCCGGAAACCCCAAGCCGGTTGGCAAGCCGGCCGAAATCGTAGCCAATGCCGCCCGGATGTACCGCGAGCTGGCCCCCGAAACGGATGCGTTTTTTCAGCACCTGTTCGATGCCAACCTGATGAGCCTGGAAAACCAGGACGGCAAGGCCACCGGCGGCTATTGCACCTACATGCCGATGTTTCAGGCGCCGTTTATTTTTTCAAACTTCAACGGCACCAGCGGCGACATCGACGTGTTGACGCACGAGGCCGGACATGCATTTCAGGTTTGGAGCAGCCGCCATTTTGAATTTGATGAATACCACTGGCCGACCAGCGATGCCGCAGAAATCCACTCCATGAGCATGGAATTTTTCACCTGGCCCTGGATGCATTTATTTTTTGGGCCGGATACCGAAAAATATTACTTCATGCATGTGGGCAATGCGCTTCAATTTCTGCCTTACGGCGTTGCTGTAGATGAATTTCAACACATTATTTACGAAAATCCCGATATGACGCCGACCGAACGCAATGCAGCCTGGCGCCAGTTGGAAAAAACATACTTGCCGCACCGCAACTACGACGGAAATACGTTTCTGGAAAACGGCGGTTTTTGGCAAAAACAAAACCACATCTTCAATTCCCCGTTTTATTACATCGACTACGCGTTGGCACAAATCTGCGCATTCCAATTTTGGAAAAAAGACCGCGAAAATCATCCGGCTGCATGGGCTGATTACCTGCGCCTGTGCAAGGCCGGAGGCAGCCGCTCGTTCCTTGATCTGGTAAAACTTGCCAATCTGCGCTCCCCGTTTGAAGATGGCTGTGTGGCCTCGGTTGTGGGCGAAATACAGGCTTATCTGGAGAGCGTGGATGATTCTAAATTTTGACTAAATCTCTTTCCTGAATAATATGACTCGGCTTTCCCTACTCATTTTATGCTTTTTTGGAGCAACGGCCTTCACGTTCCGCAATGCCCACTCCGCAATCCAAACGCCCCCCACCCTGCAATTGGCTTTGCTCAAGTACTCCGGTGGCGGCGATTGGTACAACGATGTAAACTCGCTGAAAAATCTGGCCCAGTTTTGCAATCAAAATCTGAAAACCAATTTTAGTCTGGAATACGCCACCGTAGAACCCGGCAGCGCCGACATCTTCAATTACCCGATCGTATACGCCACGGGACACGGAAATATGCTGTTCAGCGATCTGGAAGCACGCAACTTGCGCGCCTATCTGGAGGGCGGCGGGTTTCTGATTTTAAACGACGACTTTGGTCTCGATCCCTTTGTGCGGCCCTCCATGAAAAAGGTTTTTCCGGAACTGGAATTTGTCGAGTTGCCCTTCAGCCACCCGATTTACCACCAGAAATACGAGTTTAAAAACGGGGTGCCGAAAATTCACGAGCACGACGGCAAACCGGCCCAGGGGTTCGGCCTGATCTGGCAAGGCCGGTTGATCTGTTTTTATAATTTTGAAACAGACCTGGGCGATGGCTGGGACGATATTCACAACGACCCGATCGCCCTGCGCACGAAAGCCCTGCAGATGGGCGCAAATATTGTGCAGTATGTTTTTGGCGGGGAATAGGGCGTAGGGCAAAGGGCGTAGGGCAATCAAGGAGCCGTTGGGCGCTACTTTCGCCCAAAGTCGGCGGGAATTTCCCCCCAGGCATCCGTTTCCCACTTTAGGATCGGGTTGGTGATTTTATTGCTTGCGAGCCATTTTTCCGCGCGTTCGATGAGCTGAAAAATCTCGGCATTGCGGCTGGTCTGCGCCAGTTTGGTGCGGCATTTTTTTGCTTTGACCCAAATTTGTGCGTTCCGGGAATCGGAGTAAATGGGGATGTTGGGACTATTTTGCTGCTTAAGCCAGGCCAGGCCATGCACCAGCGCTAAAAATTCTCCGATATTGTTTGTGCCGTCGGGCAACGGCCCCACCCGGAATATCTCCTGGCCGGTTTTCGTGTGTACGCCCCGGTATTCCATGTCGCCGGGATTACCGCTGCAGGCGGCGTCGACGGCCAGGCTATCAAGGCGCACACCGGCTTTTTCAAGTTCCGGCAGCGATTTTTTCACATTTTTGGTGTCCTTTCCCACATAGGCCCAGTAGCTGCCCCGGTACGCTTTTTCCGCTTCGGTTTTTGACGAAAAACTCTTGTACTTCGCCTGCGGGTAGCCGTCGATTTGCAGTTTTGCTTCCGACCAGCTAGTGTAAACACCGGGCTCATGCCCATCCCAGACGACGTAGAATTTTTGTTTCGCCATGTTTACAAACCCAACAAGTTAAAACTGTAATACAGCGAAATGCCTTGCAGGCCAATCCGGCCGTTGCAAAAAGCGGGGTCGTTGCACTCGCGATTGTACAGGGCATCCAGGTCGGCCAGGCCAAGATTGGCACGCAAACCAAGCGTACCGCCAAGGTCTTTTTTACCAAAATTCATACGATACTGGAGGCCTGCAATGATCCCTACATCGTTCTTTTTGAAGTCGTTATTGGCGTCAAAAAGTTTATTGTCGCCCGTGGGCTCTTCGGTGCCTTTGGTTCGGTTGAACAACAAGCGGCTGTAATACGGCCCGGCGAGGATCGTGAGCCTGCCGTCGCGTTTCAGGTTGATTTCCGGAATAGCCGCCAAGGTCAGCCAGGTTTGACTGTAGGTGACGTCGCGCGCGTAATTGATTACGGAGTCTGTTATGACAAAAAAGGCCGATTTCGTGTGCGAATATCTGCCCATCAGACCGGCTTCAACATTCAGCGTGATGAACCCGCCGCTGCCTTTAAACCGGAATTGGGTACCCAACTCCCAGCCGGGTCGCGCCGAGGTGACCGGGTTTTTGGCAATGGCCGGATCACTGGAGGCCGGGAAGTTGCCGGTAGCCCGGATGGTTGTCATATTTATACCGGCGCGAACGCGAAACTCCAGCCCGGCCGGGGTAAACTCGCGTTCGAATACATTTTCGGTGTTCACCGTACGGTTGCCACGTTGGCCTTCGGTCCAAACCTGGATTTCGCGCCGGCCCAGCAGGCGGTAGCGGATTTTGTTGGGATTTACCTGTTTGGGATTTTCAAATAAATAGCCATCGTAATCAGCCAGGGTAAGTTCAAACGGGATGGGGTCGTTATCATTTTGGCCTCGGATAGTTTGGTGGTACGTAATAACTTGGCCACGCAATTCGATCCGCATGGTTTCGAGCAACACGGTGTCGCCATCCTCTTCTTTGATGCGCAATTCTCGGCCGGTCAGGGTGCTGTCGTTTTCAATTGACCAGACCTGCAACCGGTCGCCCCGCGATTGCGGCATAAACCACACGCCGTCCAGCACGCGCAATTCACGAAAGATGATGTCGGCATCCTCAATTTGGGCCGATAAAAAAAGTGGCGTACAAAACAGAAGGCCCAAGAGGCCAAATTGCCGTAGAGACATATGTTATTTTTTTTGGCAAAAAAACGAAGAATAATCTGAGCTTAGTAAGTTTCCGGTTTAAAGGTTTCCGGTTTGTAGTTTGTGGGCATTGGAAAACAAGAAACTCTGAAATAAAATTTAACATACGGATGCAACCCGGTCTGGCAAAAATTGTCAATACAATCAAATCACAAAATGGACGCCACGCAAACGCACCGCGACCTGATCGAACGCTGTAAACAAGGCCGCCGCGACGCACAGTTCGAGTTGTACCGCCTGTACAACCGGGCTATGTACAACACAGCATTGCGCATGGTGCAAAACACCCACGATGCTGAGGACCTACTGCAAAGCACTTTCGTTGAGGTGTTTACGAAACTAGACACTTTCCGTTACGAAAGCAGCATCGGCGCCTGGATCAAGCGAATCACGGTCAACAAATGCATCAATTTTTTGAAAAGTCGCCGCCTGTCTTTTCAAGAATTGACGCCCTACAACGAACGTTCCGAGGAGCCGGAACCAGTGCCTGAAGTGCCCTACAGTGTTGAACGAATCAACCACGCCATCACGGAATTACCCGATGGCTACCGGATGGTTTTCACCCTGTATGCCATGGAAGGTTATGATCATGAGGAGATTGGCGATATTCTAGGCATCTCGGAGGCAACGTCGAAGTCGCAGTACAGCCGCGCAAAATCAAAATTGCGTGACATGCTTTCAACGTAGGAAAAATGTATCGGCGACCGCTTTTAAACGTGACTTGCAGCAACAGGAAACGTTTTAAACAAAAAAGCGGATCGTCAAACGGTAACGGTTCAATCTAAAAAACCAGCACAGCATGATGTCCAACAGCAGCAACATAGAACAGTATATCCGGCAGCACCGGGAGGCTTTCGACTCCGCCATTCCAAACCAAAGCGTTTGGGCTTGTATTGAAAAAAGCCTGGACCGGCTGCCTGCCGCAAACAGCCTGGAACAGCAAATCCTTTCCCAGCGCCCGCTTTTTGATTCCGCCACCCCTGCCGATGCGGTATGGCAGCGCATTGATCAGGAATTGAACGGCGGGACCAATCGCACCCTCGAAGGGTTTATCCGCACCAATCGCGACGCCTTCGACACCCACACACCTGCCGACCGGGTGTGGACTTCCATTGAAAAGTCTATTGCCGGAAATACAGCACAAGTTGTGCACGTCCACTGGCAACGTACCCTGATACGAATAGCCGCAGCCGTTGTGCTGCTGGTTGCCGGCGTCAATATTGGTATTTGGTATGCCAATAGCTCCGGCCAAGCCGGCATGGCACTCAGCGATGTTTCCAAGGAATACGCCGAGCTGGAGCAGTATTACCAACGGGATATTTCAGCAAAAAAAGAAAAACTGGCCAGTTTCGCCACATACCAGGATGCCGGTGTCACAGAAGACCTCCTGCAAATGGATAATGTGATGGACGAACTACGGACCGAACTCGCCAAAGTTCCCCCGGGCAACCGGGAAAAGGTGGTTCGTGCCATGATCGAAAACTACAAAGCCAAAGCAGCAATTCTCGGGCGTGTCCTCGAACACCTCGAACAACAGCGACCAAATCAACAGCAAACTGCACCGATAAACAGCGGAAATCATGAAGTTAAATCTATTTAAGCCGGGCCGCCTGCAACAGACGCTCCTGCTTAGCCTGGTTCTACTGGGCACTGCAACAATCACTCCTTTACAGGCAAACGGCCCCACACAGGAGTTTACAAAGAAGATCAACCGGGAATTCAGCACGACGGCCAATGGCATGACGGCCCTGTACAACAAGTATGGCAAAGTGCACGTGAATACCTGGGAAAAAAACAGTGTAAAAATCGACATTACCATCGTTGTCAATGCCAACAATCAACGGGATGCGGATAAAGCATTTGAACGGATAAACGTCAATTTTACCAACACAGCCGGCTATGTCAAAGCCGAAACTATTGTGAATTCAGAAGGTAAAAACTGGTGGCCCGGCAACAGTTGTAAGGACTTTAAAATCAACTATGAAGTCTGGATGCCTGTCGGAAATCAACTCGACCTGAAAAACAAATACGGCAATTCTTACGTCGGCAACCTCAACGGTAAACTGACCGCAGAAATCCACTACGGCGACCTGCGCACAGAAGCCATAAACAACGACGGCGATTTGACAATCGGCTACGGAAAAGCAACCATTGCAAAAGTGCGCAACCTCTCGGGGCACCTCAGCTATGGCGGCCTTATTCTTTCTGAAGCCACGGATGTTCAGATTGACACCAAGTATTCAGAATGTCAGATCGACCGGGCTAAAACTGTGCGGATGACGTCCAAATACGACGACTTTAACCTCGGCGATATTCAAGACCTGCGCTTGCAAACGAAATATGCCAACCTGCGCGTGGATAAAGCCGGCGCAGCCTTTGTCACCGCGCAATACACCGATGTGAAGGTAAACAGTGTGGCCACTACCGTCGACGCCGACCTCACCTACGGAAGCCTGAAAGTCTCTGCCCTGGCCCGAAATTTTTCCGAAGCAAAAATTGTCGGAAAGTACACCGACGTGCAGATGAACGTAGAAAGTGGCGCAGCTTTTCGTTTCGATGCCGAAGGCACCCATACCGACCTGCGAACCCCTTCCGGCGCAACCATTAACCGGCGGGCCGATGAGGGCAGCCGTTCGGCAGTTGCCGGTTTTGTCGGCAACGCCAATGCACCCGGCCTGGTTAAAGCACGGCTGACTTACGGCGATTTTGTGCTGAAATAATTTCCTGGAAGGTAAGAAGGTTGGAGGGTGCCTGATAAGAAGATTGTTCACCATTTTGGATGCTGAACAATCTTCTTACTTTTTTATCGGGTCAGGACGATGTAGTCGCGCAGCAGGGTTTTCAAAAACTCCATCCGGTTGCCCGGGCGCTGATCAATTTCCAGGATCGGCATCAAGTGGGTAACCAGGTCTTCCACAACAGCCTCATGCGCAGGGTTCGGATAGCGTTGCACGCGCCCAAGCACGGTTTTTATAAAAATCATGTCCTGCTCATTCAGTTTTCGAACCTGTGGATATACAGGCTGATAATTGTCCAGGGTGGAAATACTGAGAATATCCTGAAGGCGAAACTGGTACTGTGCTGCATCCTGAATTTTTATGACGGTCGTGTTGGCGGCTAAATCGCCCAGTCGCTGGCTTTTCCCTGTAGTTTTTATCAAAACCATACCGATCACACAAAAGGAAAAGAGCGAATCGACCAGGTGTAAGACCGCGCGCAAGACCACATCGCTCCATTCCGGATCTTTGCCGTCCAGCCGAACGACCTTGGTACCCATAAGCATCTTTCCCGGGGTTTGGCCAATATTCCAGATTTCGAAACAAATATTATACAGGAAATAAGCCAGAAAAGGCATCAAAACTGCCACAATTACCCAACCGGATTCGCTGGTAAGCAATCCGCCGCTAAGTGCCTGCAGGAATTGAAATAGTATCAGGTACCCAACGAGGACAATCACCAAATCGATAAACCAGGCCAACCCGCGATCGCGCAAACGGGCCAGTCCGTATTCAATCGTTACATTTTGTGTTGTGGTTATCTCAATGGATTTCAGCATGCCTTTTCAATGCGTTTACACCGAAACCTGGAAGTCGCGCAGGGCATCGTTGAGCGACACTTTTTTATCCGTACGCTCTTTGCGTTTGCCGATGATGAGCGCACACGACACCTGATAGGTACCTGCCGGGAACTCCTTGGTGTAACTGCCCGGAATAACCACCGACCGCGCCGGTACGCGCCCTTTCAGGATTACCGGCTCCGAACCCGTCACGTCGATGATTCGTGTACTTTGCGTGAGCACCACATTGGCGCCGAGCACGGCTTCGCGCTCCACATGCACCCCTTCCACCACGATACACCGCGAGCCGATAAAGGCTTCATCTTCAATAATGGTCGGTGTAGCCTGTGGCGGCTCCAGCACACCGCCGATACCAACGCCACCGGCAAGGTGCACGTTTCGGCCAATTTGTGCGCAGGAACCCACGGTCGCCCAGGTGTCGACCATCGAACCGCTACCCACCCAGGCGCCAATATTGACGTACGAGGGCATCAGAATAGCGCCTTTTTCGATGAACGACCCATAGCGAGCAAGCGCCTGCGGCACCACGCGAACGCCTTTTTCGGCAAAACCTGTTTTCAGTGGAATTTTATCATGAAACTCAAAGGGCCCCACCTCGATCGTTTCCATAGCCTGGATCGGAAAATACAATATCACACCTTTCTTTACCCAATCGTGTGTGGTCCAGGTACCATCAGCACGCGGTTCGGCTACCCGAAGTGTGCCGGAATCCAGTTGAGCGATCAGAGTGCGGATGGCTTGCTGGGTATCGGCGTTTTGCAGCAGCGAACGGTCGTCCCAGGCAGCTTCGATAGTCTGTTTAAGTGCTTCAGTCATTTTTTTATTTATAAAACCAGGCGAAACAAGTGTTGAAAAACTACCCGGTCAGGACAACCGCGATCAGGTAATCGGCCAGCAAAATGAGAATATCGCTGTATACGACAGAACGGGTACTTGCCTGGCCAAGTTCAATGCTGCCACCTTCGACGAAATAGCCTTGATAGCAGGAAACAGTGGTCAGGATAAAGGCAAAAACCACCGATTTTACATACATCATGAACACGTTGTAGGGTACAAAAAAGGAACGCAAGCCTTGCACGTATTCATCATCGGTGATCAGGTCGGTTGGCACGCTGGCCAGGTAGCCGCCAATGATGGCTACGTAGGCCGAAAAGGTTACCAGCAGCGGTATAGCCACCAGGGCGCCGATCACCTTCGGGCGAATGAGGTATGCAGCCGTGTTTACCCCCATCACCTCCATGGCGTCGATATGCTCTTTCTGACGCATACCGCCGATTTCAGCGGTCATGTTCGAGCCCACCTTGCCGGCAAGCACCAGGCAGGTGATGGTTGGCGACAATTCGATGATCGCCAAATCGCGCACAATGTACCCTATGTAATAACGGGGGATTAACTGACCATTCAACTGATAGGCAAACTGTACCGCAGCAACGGCGCCGATAAAAATCGAGATCAGGC
Organism: Lewinellaceae bacterium; assembly: GCA_016716135.1. Lineage (GTDB taxonomy): Bacteria > Bacteroidota > Bacteroidia > Chitinophagales > Saprospiraceae > M3007. The sequence goes on from JADJWX010000015.1 coordinate 151,292, forward strand.
AAACGATCACCAGCGAGCCGATGCCGATGTCATTGGTTTGGCGCATAGTTTCGCGCCAGTACATGGAGAATTTTTCAGGCCGGCCTAACGTCTGCCGCATCATTTGCAAATAGCGCCCGAAATGAAAGAAAATGTTGTATTTTTTATTCAGGACAAACATGGGTGGTCATAAATTTTACAGTGTTCAAAGGTTGGGATTTTTTCCAAACTTTAAGCAGCCAATTGGGTTTAAGTACTTGTTTTTGCCTCAAATTCAATTTTAAAACGCAGTTTTCAGTCTAAACGTAATTTACCGTGCAACAACCAACCACCCCAACCGCCGTAGTAACCGGTGCCACCAAAGGCCTGGGACGGGCCATTGCCGAGCAATTTGCCGCCAATGGCTTCGACCTGTTCGTGTGCGCCCGTTCAGCCAACGACCTCGCCGAAATGCAGACGCATTGGGAAAAAACGTATCCCGGCCGGCAATTATTCACTCAAGCTGCTGATCTCAGCAAAAAAGCGGTTGTACTGCAATTTGCTGAAGCCGTTCGCCGGCAATGGTCGCGCCTGGATATACTGGTAAACAATGCCGGCCTGTTTATTCCGGGCAAGGTCACCGAAGAGGTCGATGGCGCCCTGGAACAAATGATCGAAGTGAACCTGTACAGCGCTTACCACCTTACCCGGGCGCTGCTTCCGGCCATGCTCCCGCACCGTCAGGGGCATATTTTCAACATGTGCAGCATAGCAAGCCTGGACGCTTATCCGAGCGGCGGTTCCTATTCGATTGCCAAGTTTGCCTTGCTGGGTTTTTCCAAAAACCTGCGCAACGAACTAAAAACGGAAGGCATCAAGGTTACCACACTAATGCCGGGCGCCACCTGGACAGCTTCCTGGGAAGGCGCAGGGTTCCCAGCCGAACGGCTCATGCAAGCCGATGATATTGCCCGAATGGTTTGGGCGGCGTACCAACTGTCTGACGCTGCCGTGGTGGAGGAATTGATTATCCGGCCACAACTCGGCGATTTATAACCAGCCAATGCGCTGCACATGAACCTTTCCTTCAAATCCCCGTTCCCTAAAAAAATTCATCATTCATCATTCATCATTCATCATTCATCATTCATAACTACCGGATGTTCCATTTAAACAAAGGCGATCAAGCCCCCGATTTTTCAGCCCTCAACGAAAAAGGCGAAACCGTCAAACTGGCCGATTTTCGCGGCAAAAAACTGGTCCTCTATTTTTATCCTAAAGACGATACCCCGGGTTGCACCGCCGAAGCCTGCAGCCTGCGCGACGGCTATCCGAAATTTATCGCCCAGGGCTATGCAATTTTGGGCGTCAGCCCGGATTCGGTGAAAAAACACGTCAAGTTTATCGAAAAGTACGATCTGCCGTTCAGTTTGCTGGCCGATGAAGACAAGGCTGTTGCCAATGCCTATGGTGTGTGGGGCCCGAAAAAATTTATGGGTCGTAGCTACGAGGGCGTGCACCGTACCACCTTTGTCATTGATGCTTCCGGTAAAATCGAGGAGATCATTGAAAAGGTCGATACGAAGAACCACGCCGAGCAACTTTTGGCTGTTTAAGGGCTTTTAACCACCGCTTGCCGCGCGATCCATGCCGGCACCACAAAAGCACCCAGCAGCAAATACCCGTAGTAGGCCATACTCCGCCACAGCAGGGCAATGATCAAGCCGATACCGGCCGGCACAAAGTCGGCAATGAACCCGGCGAGAGCAACCTCTGCCAGGCCGGCGCCGCCGGGTGTAGGGCTAAAGGCCATGATGATAAACATGGCAACCAGGCGCGCATAAATAAAGGCCTGGGTGCTGCCGTCAAGTGGAGTGCTGGGTACAAGCGCGATGATCAGGAAATTGATCATGATAAACTTGCTCGTCCAGGAAGCGATGGTGCTGAGCACGACCCGGAGGTGGTAACGCCAGTCTTGCAGGCGAATCTCCCCGGCCGCATTTTCAAACTCATTACCCAGGCGTTGAAACTTGGGCGCCCAGCGTTTCAGCATGGGCCGGGCCGCCAGCCAGTACAGGGTTTTGCGGGCATACTGCGGTCGAATGATCAACAGAAAAACCAGCGCCAGCCAGTAGCTCGTCATCACGGCATACGTACCGAAAAAAGCGCCGCTGGCCAGACCTACATCCTGATACGATTGCATGCCGGGGTACAGCATAATCGGTCCGTACAGCAATAGTAAAAAAGGCAGGATCACCACGAAAAAACCCGAATCAAGCACCATTGTGTAAAATACGGCGGCGGCTGTGCGGCCTGCGGGCAGTTTTTCACGGGTCAACACAAAAAGCATCACGAAAGGGCCGCCTTTGCTGGTCGGTGTGAGCGCACCGCTGAACTCCCATAACACAATCAACTCCAGGCACTTCCGGAAGGAAAAATAATGCCGCGTGATGGTGTACAGGCGGTAGGAAATAAATAAATGGCGCAGTACCAGCAACGCGGCGGCAATGCCGATCCAGAAAAACGCAGTGGCAGTCCATTGAATAGACCGAAATTTCTCCAGGTCAAACTGCCAGTAAAATAAAAAGGCAACAGCCGCCACACCCAGCAAAATCGGGAAAATGGCGCGGGAAAGCCGCAGGGAGTTCAGTACGCGGTGCGCTTCGGCTTCTGCCGGTTGGGGAATTACAGGTTTGTGCACGAGTCGAATTTTATTGGGCAGGCGAAGGTAAGGCAGGGCATTAGAACGTAAAAAACAATTCGGGCGCCTTTCAGGTTGCTTAAAAAATAAAAAAACCGAAGCGCTCTGTTGCGTCCGGTTACACACGGGCATAACCTGCACATGTGATTGTATGAAGCAAATCTTATTTTAAAAGAACCGGAGCGCAATTTTCAAAACCTGTCCACTCCGGCTTATTAAAACCGCACCAGGCGGCACTTACTTTTGTGGCTGCTGCATGCCATACTCGGCGCCGTTGCCATTTGTACTCCATAAGAGCATGGACTCCATGACTTCAGGGTCGAACTCCGTATCCGGCAACACTTGTTCGCGTTTTAAAGCATACAGTTGTGGTTCGCGCTCGGGCACTTGCAACATAGGGTTGAGCACCTCAAACTCGGTTTCGTCGTAGTGGTAAATTTGCCAGCGGCCGAAGTTGTATTCCAGGGCGGTAAGGTGTTCGATCCAGTCGCCACTATTCAGATAATGTACCGTTCGGCCATTCTCGGCAGTCACTTCCCGCATTTGCGGACGGTGGATGTGCCCGCAAATCACGTAGTCGTACGATTTTTCGGCAGCAAGCTGGATAGCGGTGTCTTCAAAATCATTGATGTATTTGACCGCACCTTTTACCGATTTTTTCACTTTCGATGCAAAGGAAACCGGGCTGAATCCGAACAACCTGCGTGCGCGGTTGATCGCCCGGTTGATGCGAATGAGCAGGTCGTAGCCTTCACCACCGAGTCGGGCCAGCCAACGGGCGCGCTGGATGCTGGTGTCGAACACATCGCCGTGGAAGACCCAGTGTGTTTTTCCATTGACCTGGAAAACGAGTTTGTTGCGCAGGTGGATCAGGCCGAACGACAATTCACCGAATTTGCGCAACAAATCATCGTGGTTGCCGGTGAGGTAGTACACCTTGGTACCCTTCACCGCCATTTTCAGCAATTGGTGCACCACGGCGAGGTGGTCTTTTGGAAAGTAGTTTTTCTTAAAATACCAGATGTCGAAAATATCGCCGTTGAGAATGAGCGTCCGCGGTTCGATACTTTTCAAATAGTGCAGTAACTCCCGGGCATGACAGCCATAAGTTCCCAGATGAATATCCGACAGGACAACGATGTCAACATTCCGTTTCATGGCTACCGGCTTATATGATGCATGGTCAAAAAGTCAAAGGCCCGCGCCGGGTAAAGTGAGCCATCAGAATAAAAACCTGATACAGATTTGGGCGAGCGCCCTGAAATGGAGATAAAGCGACCGAAAAAAGGATGGGCTTATTACAATGGCGCGGAACATAAACATAAATACCTCTTTGTGTCTTTGCTTGGCACAAAGGTAGGTCCCGCGCCGGGGCAGGGTGTTAAGCCAGTATGAAGTTAGTATTAGGTTTTCTGGTGTTTTCTTTTTTGGCTGCCGGAAACAGGATGTTGTTCAGAATGAGGCGATAACCGGGTGAGTTCGGGTGCAGATTCAGGTCGGTGGGCGGATCGCCGACGTAGTGCCGGTAGTCCTCCGGATCGTGGCCGCCGTAAAACGTCCAGAAGCCAAAACCGGCAGTGCCGTGAATATAACGGGCTTCGTCGGCGGCTTTATTTTCACCCATGATCAGCACATTGGATTTGATCGTTTGTTTGGTAAATGCCGTGCTCTGGCCCATGAATCCCTTCACGGTGCGGGTATGGCACTGGGTGAGCATGGTTGGCACGGGATCCCATTTTGCAGAAAAATCGAACAGGGTGAAGTAATCCTGCTCGGGGTTTACCCGGCGGCCCAGGTTATGGTCGATCGTGGAGTGCTCGTAGGTGAGCGGGTCGCGGATCAGCTGAAAATTCTGGAACGCCAGGGTTTTTGAAAAATCCAGCTTGTTTTGTGCATTGGGGTCGGCAGGGTCGCCGTCGTACATGTCGGCGCAAATATCGATGCCTTCGGCAGCCAGGGCAATGTCGTAGGTATCGGTAGCCGAACACATGGCGAACATAAAGCCGCCGCCGGCCACGTATTCCATGATTTTTTTGGCAACTGCCAGTTTTAGTTGGCTCACTTTGTTAAAACCATTGGTGTGGGCCAGGCTTTCCATCATGCGCACATGGTCGCGGTACCAGGGTTGGTTGCTGTGGCTGGCGTAAAATTTTCCGTACTGCCCGGTGAAGTCCTCGTGGTGCAGGTGCAGCCAATCGTACTCCAGGAGTTTGCCTTCCAGCACTTCAGTGTCGTACACCACATCGTAGGGGATTTCGGCGTAGGTGAGCACGAGGGTTACCGCGTCGTCCCAGGGCTGGATGATCTCGCCTTTTTCATTTTTATCCGGAGAATAGACGGCGATTTTGGGCGCCTTTTCCAGTTTTATCACGTCCATGTTGACTTCCGGATTCAGGATTTCATTCTGAATAGCGGCAAACTGTGCGTCGGCGATCACCTCAAAACTGACATCGCGGGTTTTGCACTCCCGGTCGAAAACCGAAGTATACTGAAAGGCAAAGCTGCCCCCGCGGTAGTTGAGCAGCCAATAGGCCTCCACACCCTGCGAAAGTACCCAGTAGGTAATCCCGTAGGCTTTCATGTGATTGCGCTGGCTGTTTTCATCCATCGGGATGAGCATATACGTGGCATGCACTTGAGAAGCAGTGCAGGCGAGTAAGGCAAAGGCAAAAATCAGACGACGTAGCATGAGAAATATTCAAATTGAGAGAAAAAAGTGGGGTTGACGCAATTGCGCAAATTTTATAAAAGCGCACAATCCGTTAAACGCTATCCATATCAAACAGATTTTTCCCAAATCCGTTTTCACCAACAAAATTACACAGAAATGGCCGGAGCCCGGGTCGTTTGGTCGGTCACCGTCTGCCAATAGCGGAAAAAACTGCCGGCCTGCGCATATACCCGGCACAATGCCTTAATTTCCCCCTCGAATATGGTGTACCCGCAACATCGGAAAACAACATACCTGCGAGCCCTGCTTTGGGTGGGAGTTGCCTTGCTTTGGCAAGGTCCGCTTCAGGCGCAGATATCGGATTCGCTGGCCCGGTTGCTCACAACTGCACCTGCCGACACGCAGCGGGTCATCCTGCTTACTGATTATGCCTGGGAGATCAATGAAACCCAGACCGACGAAGCCGACCGGCGCCTGCAGGAAGCCATTCAACTGGCCAAAAAACTCAACTACCTGCGCGGCGAAGCAGCCGCCCGGAACGGCCTGGGAGTCGTAGAAGAAATTCGCGGCAATTTTGATCGCGCCCAACAACACTACCAGCAAGCCCTTGACCTGCGCCGCAAACTGGGCGATCAAAAAGAAATCGCTGCCTCCCTCAACAATCTGGGAGTATTGTTTGAAATGATCGGACGCTTCGACCTGGCACTGAAATACCACCGCGACAACCTGGAAATTCAGGAACAACTGGCCGATACCGTACGCATCGCCCGTGCTCAATTTAATATCGCCGGCGCCTATCAGGAAATGGGCCTGTACAACGAAGCCCAAACCTACCTGTACGATGCCCGCGCCATCCTTGAGGCCCAACGTGATCTGGATGGTATGGCCAAAGTGTACACTCAACTGGGGCACATCCGCTTCGAACTCGACCGCTACGACGAGGCGTATGGATTTTACAAACTGGCGCTGGAAATTCGCGAACAACTCGACGATCCCGGGCGGCTGGCCGAAGCGCTCACCGACTACGCCAATGCCCTCGACGAACGCGACTCCGCCGACGTTGCTGTAGCCTACTACCTGCGCGCGCTCGATTTGTGGGAACAACTGGACGACCGCCCGGGGCAGGCCAATGTGTATATCAATCTTGGTGATGCCCATAAACATCTGGCCAACTACCAACTGGCGTTGCAATACCTGCGCCAGGCGGAGCGCATTTGCCTGGAATTTGACGACAAGGTCGGTCTGATGGAAGTTTACAACACCATCGGCGACACCTACTCCCGGGCCGGGCAGCAACAGAAATCGCTGGAGTTTGTCCGGAAATTTTACGCGATTGCCCAGGAAACCAACGACAACAAATACATCCAGGGCGCTTTCAAAGATTTTGCCGAGGTGTATGCCAAAATTGGCGACTACCGCAAGGCCTACGATTACCGCGTGCAGTACGACGAGTTTCGCTACAACAACCTGAATGAAAAGATCAGTACGGAGTTTGCCCGCAAGGAGGCCTTGTTTGAAGATGAAAAACGCAAACAACAGATCGAGCGCCAGCAAAACGCACTCGAATTGCAGGCTGTGCGGATCGCCGAATCGACTACCCGCCAATATGCCCTGCTCGGCGGCGCGTTTGCCCTGCTTATTCTGGTTGCCCTGCTGTTTAATCGAAACCGTATTCGCGCGCGCAGCAACCGCGAACTGGCTGCCAAAAACGCCGCCATCGAACACGAACGCCAGCGCGCCGATGAGTTGCTGACCAACATCCTGCCCGCGGCTACAGCGGCCGAACTCAAGGCCCACGCCAGCGTACAGCCGGTGCGCTACGAGTCGGTCACCGTAATGTTCACCGATTTTGAAGGCTTTACCAAAATTGCTGAAAATGTTTCCTTCGAGGTGCTGATCAGTGAGCTGAACGAATGTTTCAGCCTCTTCGACGACATTGTGAAAAAATACGGCCTGGAAAAGATCAAAACCATCGGCGACGCCTACATGTGTGCAGGCGGCCTGCCCACGCCCAACAATACCCACCCGGTGGATGTGGTACGTGCTGCCATCGACATGCAAACCGAATTACAGGCGCTGATGCTGCAGAAAAAAGCCGAGGACAAACCTGTCTTCAACATGCGCATCGGCATACACACCGGCCCGGTGGTAGCGGGCGTGGTAGGCAGCCACAAATTTGCCTACGACATTTGGGGCGACACCGTAAACACCGCCGCCCGGCTGGAGCAAAGCAGCGCGTCGCACAAAATCAATATTTCGGAAACGACCTACCTGCAGGTCAAAGATCTGTTTTCGTGTACCTACCGCGGGGAGCTGACGGCGAAGAATAAGGGGCAGGTGAAAATGTATTTTGTGGAGTATTAATTCAACCACCAATCGGGCCGGCCAAAATCATAGTCCAGGAAAATCTCATCGAGCAAGGGGTCGGCCCCGGGCTGGTAGCCGTTTTTCAGGTCGTAGTCCCACAATTTGCCCAGGTTGTGCCAGTAGGTCGCCGTTAGCCCGCCGCGGGTTTCCTTGATCAGGTTGAAAAACGACTTGTTGGTTTCTTTTTCCACCATTTTAATCAGCACTTTTCCTTCGGTGCGCGACAGTTTTTTCATTTGTTCTTTAAAGTCCTCCTTCAGTTCTTTTTGCTCTTTGCGGAGGTAGCGCCGGCGCTGGCGTTTGTTCATGTCTTTTGTTTCCGCCTCAATTTCTTCATACAGGCTGATCGCCTGAAGGGCATAGGGGTACACCTTGCGCGCAGCGCGCCAGTACAGGTAATACTGGCGTTGCTCGGCAAAATTTGCAAATTTTCGCCGTGCCACCACGCGCACAAGATTGAGCGACATGATAAAGGTGGAGTCGCCATTTTCCACTTCCAGGCGCGCCCAGGCGCCCTGCGGCACACGTGTGGTGTCGGTGGGCAGGGCAGTTACACCCCCTTGCGCCATCGCCCGGGGAGCAGCCAGAAACATAAGCAGGTAAAGGGACCAGGTTTTCACGAGCGTAAAAAATGAGTTCGTTTGCAAGTAGTTGAATAACGTACAGCCCCGAATTTCGTTGCAGTGCGTCATGTCGATTTTCGGACGAAAAGCAACATAAAAGTAACATACCGGCCTGCACCATGCCGCACTAAAGAAAGTCTACTTTTGCCCCTGCAACCAGTTCAATCCGCAAATGTTCGCCATCCTGCTTGGTTTTATTACGGCCTTTACCCTGTGCTACCTGGCTATCCCGCCCATCCTGCAGATAGCGCACAAAAAAAAGCTGTACGATGCGCCGAACGAACGCAGTGCCCACGCCGAGCCAACCCCGCCGCTTGGAGGTGTAGCCATCTTTGCCGGCGCCTGTTGCGGCATTGTACTTTGGGCACCTGAACACACATTTGGAAGTTTGCAACACGTTTTGGCTGCTCTGGTGATCATTTTCCTGATCGGCATCCGCGACGACCTGCTGCCCATGGCCCCCAAGAACAAACTGTTGGGCCAGGTACTCGCTGCGCTTATCCTGGTATACAAAGCCAATGTGAAAATCAGCAGTCTCGACGGCATTTTCGGCATTCAGGAGTTACCCGAACTGGCGGGGTTTGGGCTTTCCGTGGTAGCTATTGTTGGCCTGATCAACGCCTTCAACCTCATTGACGGCATCAACGGCCTGGCTGGCAGTACCGGCCTGCTGGCCTGCCTGACGCTGGGGCTTTGGTTTGCCGGGGCAGGGCACGTGGAATTTGCCGTGGTGGCTTTTTCGCTGGCGGGCGCACTGGTGGCTTTTTTAAAGTACAATGTCACGCCGGCCCGCATTTTTATGGGCGACACCGGGGCTATGCTCACCGGAGCCGTGTGCGCCGTTTTAGCCATCAAATTTATCGAACTGGATCGCCTGCTACCCCCAGAAAGCACTTTCCGGCTGGGCGCTGCGCCTGCCATTGCGACGGCAGTTCTAATTCTCCCCTTGTTTGACACCCTTTGGGTCATGGTACGCCGGTTTTTGCAAGGCCGCTCCCTGTTTTACCCCGACCGCAGCCACATCCATCACATGTTGCTCGATACCGGCCTGAGCCACATGCAGGCCACCGGTATTCTGGTACTGCTCAACGCGCTGATCATCCTTTGGGTGGTGGCGCTGCATGGCTGGGGTACGAGTTGGTTGTTGCTGCTCCAATTAGGTTTTGCCCTGGCATTGGCTATCGGACTACACCGGTATGGGCGCCTGGTAATACGCCGGTAAACGCCGGCTATCCTGTAAAATCCCGACCTTACCGGTACTTTTCACCCGGGCTAACACCTGTTTTATCCAAACAACCCGGTATTTCCAGGGCCGTTCATGCATCTTTGCCGGCACTGGAAACAAAATTTATCCGCCATGCTAAAAAATGTTCTACTTGCTTTTCCGCTTTTTCTTGTTTGCCTGAGCCTGACCGCCCAATCCTCCGCCCTTGAAGTGTACAAAATTTTCGAGGCCAAATGCATCAGCTGCCACGACCACGCCTCCCCGGAAGCAGGTTTGGATTTGGAAGGTGTTGGCGCTACCCCTGAATTACGGGCCATTAATGTGGCCAGCCAACTGCTCAATGCCAAACCGACAAACGTTCACGCGCAAAATCAGGGTTACAAACGCATTTACCCGGGCCGCCCCGACCGCAGTTTGCTTTTCCGGAAAATAAATAATGGTTTTGAACCCTACGTAGAGCCGCTGCACGCCAATGAAGGCGGCTCTATGCCCGCTTATCCGCAACCGGGCGGCGCGCTGACTGACCTGGAAAAAGAGGTGATCCGGCAATGGATCCTGTTTGGCGGCAAAAGCACCGGCACGCAATTCAGTAAGGCCGTGCTGGATGAATTTTACAGTGGGAACGGCGAAAAAAGCTTCCCCGACGGCCCGCCCCCCGCTCCGGCACCCGGCGAAGGGTTTCAACTAAAAATGGGCCCTTTTTACCTGGCTGCCGATGGCGAAGTGGAATATTTTCAAAAATACGAACTCCAGCTGCCCGAAAATGTGGAGGTCAACCGGATGGAAATGCTCATCTCACCGTATTCGCATCATTTCCTGGCCTACAATTTTTTGAGCGCCTCCGGCGCAAACGCGATCCCGCACGGCCTTCGGCTAAACTCATACCACAACGACATCAACCTCGTAGCCGCCGTGCAGGAAAAAACCGACCTGCGCTTGCCGCAAGGCACCGCCTTCCGCTGGGATAAAAACATCGTGCTTGATCTGAACGCCCACTACATCAACTACCTGCTCACCCGGCCCTACCAATGCGAAGTGTATGTCAATGTGTACACCCAACCTCCGGGCACTGCAGGGCAGGAGATGAAGGCTGCCCTGCTCGTGAACGGCCTGATCAATATCCCCAACAACGGCAACACCATCACCCACACAAAGGCAGAATTTCAGTTTGGCGCCGACAGCCTCTACATCTGGGGCCTGATGGGACATACCCACAAGTACGGCACCGGCTACAAAGTGTGGAAACGTTTGGCGAACGGCCAGAAAGGCGAATTGATCTACGATGCCGCCTGCCCGCT
>JADJWX010000016.1 GCA_016716135.1 Lewinellaceae bacterium
ATACCTTTGAATACGGACCTACATTCTTATTAAATATGTCCCGGCCTTTTTCTTTAATAAAATAACCAGCATGGATTCCATCACCCAAGCCATCCTCGGCGCAGCCGTCGGCGAAGCGGTTTTAGGCAAAAAAATCGGCAACAAAGCGGCCGTCCTCGGCGCTATTGGCGGCACCATCCCCGACCTTGACGTCGTGCTGCTCCCGTTTTTCAACGACCTGCAACGCATCAGCATCCACCGGGGGTACAGTCATTCCATTCTTTTCAGCGTGGCGGGGGCTTTCCTGTTGGCCTTGATTTTGAGCAGGGTGAAATGGACGAGAGAAATCGCCTTTGCCCGGTTGTGGCGGTTCTCCTTTCTCGCCCTGTTCACGCATATCCTCCTGGATGCTTTTACCACGTATGGCACGCAGTTGCTCCTGCCATTATCCGATTACAGAGTGAGCTTCGACAGCGTCACCATCATTGACCCGGTCTATACCCTGCCACTGCTGGCGGGATTATTGGTCGGCATATTTTTTTATAAAAATTATCCGAAAAGGGCTTTGGCAAATTACCTCGGCTTGGGCGTCAGTACCCTCTATTTGTTGTTTACCCTTTTGCACAAACAGCACATCGAGCGGCATTTTGAGAGAGAATTGGCCACGCAGGGTATCGTTTTTGAGAAAATGCTGACCGTGCTGGTTTCCGCTGCCAACCTGGTTTGGTTCGGCGTTGCCAAGGATGGAGAAGGGCTTCACATCGGCAGGTATGCCACCGGGCAAAAGGAGCCTGTAAATTTTGAGTTTTTCCCTATCAACGACTACCTGCTGGAAGGACTCGACCCCTACCTGGTCGACCGGATGAGATGGTTTTCCCAGGGTTTTTACACTGTTGCCGAACACGACGGTAAAATCAGGCTCTACAACATGCAATGCGATATGCAGGGCATCCGGTACTTCGGCGATTACAAAGCGCCGACTGCTTTTTATTTTGAAATAACGCCTTTGGGAAACGGGGCATACCAGTTGAGTTCGGGATGCACCCAAAAAATACGTTGCATTGATTTACGCTTCGAAACACTTTCTTTAAAACATCCGCTGCACCCGTACCGCATTCAAAATCGCCAACAAGGCCACTCCCACATCCGCGAACACCGCTTCCCACATCGTAGCCAGGCCACCGGCCCCAAGGGCCAAAACCACAACTTTCACTCCGAAGGCCAAACCGATGTTCTGCCACACCACGCGCCGTGTTGCCCTGCTGATGCGGATGGCAGTTGCTATTTTAGATGGTTCGTCGGTTTGAATAACTACATCGGCGGTTTCGATGGCTGCGTCGGAGCCAAGGGCGCCCATTGCGATACCTACGTCTGCCGAAGCCAGCACCGGAGCGTCGTTGATGCCGTCGCCCATGAAGGCCACCGTCCTAGTTGGGTCTTCGCGCCGGAGGGCTTCCACTTTTTCTACTTTGCCTTCCGGAAGCAGATCGCCATAACCGCGCGCGATACCGAGTTCGGCGACGACTTTTTGCACCACGGCGTCTTTGTCGCCCGAAAGCATCACCAGTTCGCGCACCCCGGCGTGGTGCAGGCCGGCCACCGTTTGTTTGGCATCAGGCTTGATTTCATCGGCAATGGCTACAAACCCGGCGTACTGTCCGCCAATTGCAACCACAGCGATGGTATCTACTTCGGCATCGAGTTCCGGTGGGTAAGCAACTCCCGACTTTTGAAGTAATTTGCTGTTGCCTACCAATACGGCCTGGCCATCGACGGCGCCGCTCAAGCCATGCCCGGCAATTTCCTGCACATCGGATACGATAGCGTTTTGCCAGTCGATTTTCTCTTTGGTGGCATAGGCGATCAGGGCCTTACCTACCGGATGAGTAGAGTGCTGCTCCAGGGCTGCGGCAAAGCGGAGCAGCGTTTGTTCGCTCCATGATTCATTTGAATTTTGCCTCTGGCTCACGTTCACTTTTTGCACCTCGAAAACGCCATGTGTGAGCGTCCCGGTTTTGTCCATTACTACCGTATTTACCTTGGTCATTAAGTCCAGGAAATTGGACCCTTTGAATAAGATACCGTTGCTCGATGCCGCACCGATGCCGCCGAAATAACCCAGCGGTATTGAAATCACCAGTGCGCAAGGACAAGAAATGACCAGGAATATCAGCGCACGGTACAACCACATCTCGAAAGAATAATCCGGCACAATAAAATAAGGGATCAATACCAGCAACGCGGCCAACAGCACTACAATCGGGGTATACACTTTGGCAAACTTGCGGATGAACAACTCCGTAGGCGCCTTGCGGGCAGTGGCATTTTGTACCAAATCGAGGATTCGGGAAATGCTGCTTTCGCCGAATAGTTTGGTCACTTGAATTTCCACCACACTGTCGATGCTGATCATACCGGCCAGCACTTGTTCGCCCGCTGCAAGCGTACGGGGTTTGCTCTCGCCCGTAAGCGCGGCGGTATCGAAACTGCCTTGCGTATCTTGTAATTCCCCGTCGAGTGGCACCCGCTCTCCAGGGCGCACGCGAATAGTATCGCCAACAAGAACGGTATCGGGCCTGGCCGTTACGAATACGCCGTCGCGGAGTACGGCGGCAGTGTCTGGTCGCACGTCGAGCAAGGCTTTGATATTGCCCTTGGCCCGGCGCACCGCAGCGGTTTGGAACAATTCACCGACGGCATAGAACAACATCACAGCCACGCCTTCGGGATATTCGCCAATGGCAAATGCGCCTGTAGTAGCGAGGCTCATCAATAGAAATTCAGTAAATATTTCGCCCTTCCTGATGGCATAAGCCGCTTCTTTCAACACCGGCCAGCCGACGGGCAGATAGGCCGTCAGGTACCAGGCCAGTCGAACCCAGTCCTTAAAAAAGGCAGGTTGCAGGTACGAATCGAATGCAATACCGCCCAGCAGAAGCACAAAACTGATGCCGGCAGGCAGGTATTCCCGCCAGGGTGTATGTCCTTCGCCGCCTTCGTGGTTATGGCCATGATCGTCACCGCCGGCTTGTGGCAGTTCGGATTTCGCCTGTATTTTTTCTTCAAGCGTGCAGCAAGTCATACGGCCTTGCGCATCGTAGGTGTGGACGTGAGGAGTAGTAGCCATTTTAATTCAATAGTTCGTGATGTTCTCGTCAAATAGTTTTTCAATAGAATGTGTCAATGATCATGCAAACGATGTTTTGAAATTCCGAAAGATTTAATCAATCAAAACCTTTTGAGAAAGAATCCCATACCCGCTTTGCAATTTGACAAAATAGACCCCGGAAGGCAGCCCATCCGCCTGGAAAAAATATTTGGACTCGCCCGCCGGAAGATTGCCGGAGAAGATTGTTTGCACCGAACGGCCCAGGTAGTCGACCAGGTCTATCGTTGCTTTCCCGCTCGCCGGACTATTTACCGGCACGCAAGTCATGGCCCTGGCCGGGTTTGGGAAAATACGCTCCAAACCGGGCGATAGGGCAGCTTCATCTGTGCCGACGTTTAGTCGAACATTGAATTTAAAATAACTCGCTGGAGCAGGTAAGGGCCGAACTTGATGTTTGCCCGAATTGGCGGTTGCGCTCAGGTAATAATATATCGTCGAACCATAGGGCTGCTGCGGGATCAGGCCCGTCCAGCGGTGCGTCGTCGGGTCGGCCAATGTCATTGGTACGGATTGGTAGCCTGCCGTGGTGTCGGTCGTATAAAACAACCCGGCGCCGGCTACTCCGCTGCGGTGCCGTATCCAGGCATTTACCTCGTAATTGAGTGGGTTGTTATCCACAAAATCCGTCACCTGTTTGTGTTGAATCAAAAGCGGGTCCGCCACACCCACTTCTTTTACAATGCAGTGAATTGCGCCGCCAAGTTGAATAATATCGTTGCAGGGTATTCCAACGATGTTGTAACCGGGCATAGCCTCTTGCCAAATGCGAAAGGCCGTAGTGTCGTATTGCTCTTCATAGATCGGCAACAGTACTGTTTTGTTTACGATGAACGAGTTAACATAGGTGCGCAAGGGCGCATTTTGGCTTGGGTATTTGCCGTTTTCGGGAGGCATCGGGATACGCAAAACCTTGTAGGGTGAGCCAAAAGGCGTCGTGAAATTGCTCAACAGGTATTGAATGTTCGCTTCGATTTGGTCGCGATCGATCACGCCCGGCGGGTACTCGCCCACGAGCAGCGTTTCTTCGTTTAGCAACTTCATGTGCATATCGATATGGTGTATACCGTCGTAGGGCAGGTTGGTGAATTTTACATACCGGTCAATACCGTAAAACCGCATCATGATGCTGTCCACACCTGCTTCCGTGTGCTTGCTCGTGCCCCATTGGTTGTTTACGCCGTTTTCGTCGAGCACGAGTTTGCTGGAAAAATTCGTACCCATGCCGTCCGAAAAATTATTGCCGCCAGGGTGCACCAGGTCGTACGGCGCAAGAGTAGTGGAGTAAACCGGCAAACTGAAATAATTACCCACCACGCTCGGAATCGTATCATCTTTTGGTCGCGGACGGTTGTAAATCCAGTCGACCAGCGCCAGCGAGTCCACATCGTTCAGATAAATCGGGTTGGCGCCGTAATCGCGAATCCAAATGCTGTTGAAGGGCGCAAGCACGAATTCCACGTTTCCCGCCTGCCAATTCACGCCATAGCTGCTCAGTTCGTTTTGGCAGCCGGCGACGTTACTGCAAATGATGATAACGCGGCATTGCTCCCGCCCGGCTTTGACAATTTGGGCAAGAATAGGTTTGAATAAGGTCCAGGTGACAACAATAGCCTGCATTTCTTCCCATTCGGCCATAGCACGTACCGGCGCCTCGGGGGGCTCGGTAATGCCGCCGAGTGCGCCCGGCGCCGGTTTGTTGGTCGAAAGCCAGTCGAGTTCTTGCGGGGAGAAACCTCTTGGGAGCGGGTCGTTTTGGGCAGACACGATCTGGCTGAGTGCCAGGAAGGAAATTAGTACGTAGAGCGTCTTTTTCATGGCATTGTATTTTTGATGAAAATGGAAATATTTTTAAAAAAGCAGCCCCCCGAAAGAAACCTGACGAAGAAGTAGATACCATCCGGTAAGGCTGCCGGCCCCGGACCTGCTATGTCGGGGCCATTTTAGCGTGTTTAAATTTCGGCGCCGGAGCGAAAGCGAGCAAATTTTGTTTCAGGCAAGGCAAAATTTGCAGGCATAGCCGGGTGCCTATGGCGAAAATTTTAACGAAGCATGAAACAAAATTGGCCGCTTGTAGCCCGGTGGCCGGAATTTAAACACGCTCCTATTTGTGCAGGCGCGGGCGACGACACCTGGCCGCCGCCCTGCCTGCAACCCTATGATAAAAAACTATTCTCAGTGTGCGTGTCCCCCCTCCGCTTCATCTGCAGCCTTTGAAGCCGACAGCAGGTAAAACGCGCCTTTCGTCACCACCCGGTGGTTCGACAGGTCGAAATCTTCCGGTAAGAGCACTTCCACCCAGCCGCCGTCGCTTATACCGCGCCTGACTTCCACCATGCGAAAGTGGCGCTCGCCATGCTTTTCAGTTTCCCCTTTAGTATGATCGTGTTCTTCCTTTTCGGCGTCGTGCGCCGGCTCGCCTTTCTTGTGTTCGTGCGCTTCGGGGCCGGCTGCTTCCTCCATTTCTTCTACAAAAATATAGTCTTTGCCCTCGCTACTAACAATAGCCGCCTCGGGCAGGGCTGGGACGGGGCTTGCACCTGTTTCAATAGTAGCTTTGAAGTACATCCCGGGCAATAAATCGGTGTCTTCTTTGTCCAAATGGCAGTGTACCCGGATGCTGCGGTCGGGGCTGATTTCCCTCGCGAAGAGATAAATCGTAGCCCTGCGTTCTTTCGTTTCGTTTGCCAGGGTAAACCGCACTTTCTGTCCGACTTTTATCTTCAGGATGTCCTTTTCAAATACAGTCAGTTCGGCGTGCAGATGTTCCGTGTCGGCTATTTTAAACAGCACTTCCGTATTGCCGACATACTTACCCGAATTTACGTTGACTTCGGTCACATACCCGTTAGTTGGCGAATAAATCCGTATCTCGCTTTGAAAACTACCGGGCGAGAGGCGATCCGGGTCGATGCCGAGCAATTTGAAGCGCGCCGCCTGGCCTGCGGTTTTGGCTTCCAGGCCCGCAACGCGGGCTTGCAGGGTTGTTTGCTGGGCTTTGGCGGCTTGCAGGGTTTTCCCGGCGTTTACGTTTTCGCGTGCGAGTTCCTCCTGCCGTTTGTACTCGGCTTCGGCGTATTCGAGTTGGCCGCGGGCGGCGATGAGTTCTTGGCGGGCTTCCAAACAGTTTGTTGCTCGGTGATAAATTCCGGGTTGTACAACACGGCGAGCACCGCTCGCTTTGCGTACACGGGAGCCTTGCAGCAGGTCCGATTTTTTCAGGAAGCCGGGCGCCGGGGCGCTGATACTGACGAGGTTTTGCGGCGGTACGTCGAGTACCCCGTTTACATTTACGGTGCCGGTTAGCGGGCGCGTTTCAACCTTGCTCGTCTCGATACCGGCTATTTTGTACTGATCGGATGTGAGCGCCACTTCCTGCGCTTCGCCTTCGTGCGCCTGGTGTTGCGCTTCATTTTCGGCGTTTTCAGCCTTGTTGCCACCACAGGCGGTCAGAAAAATCAGGCTGCCGACCATTGCAGCGCAAACGATATTTTGAAAAAATTTCATTGTCGTTGTTGTTAAAAATTGTGATTTGTTTAAAAATCCGGGCTATTCGGGGTTCTCGCGGTTTCAGTGGGGTGCGTAAATCGCTTGCAATCATTTTCCCGCCAGCCATTCTATACGGATCACCGCTTCGTTGTAGCCGTCGAGCGCTTCCAAATAGGCCAATCGGATGTCGTTGGCGCGGCTAAGCGCTTGCACATATTCGAGGTAGCCCACATCGCCGGCCCGGTAAGATTTTTGCCCGTTTGAGAGCAGCAGCCCGGCAGCCGGGAGTGCGGTTTTTTCATAGTAATCCAATGCATTTCGCTGCTTGTCATACTCCTGGAATGCTTCCTGGTATTGCCCTTCGAGTTGACGGGTATGGGCTTCGAGATTTGTTTGGGCAATTTGCTGCCCGATTTTCGAAGCCTGGATCCGGCTTTTTTGCGCCTTTCGGAAAATCGGTACCGACACCCCGAATTCCGCCACATGAAACCGGTTGCCGGCAGTATAGCTCGGATCGGCGTTTGCCTCCGGCGTAATCAACGACTGGTTCAGGTAGCCGATACTGAAATCGGGGGCGAGCCGCGCTTTTGTCACCGCAGTAGCGGCTTGGCCAAGTGCGATTTGCTGCCGGGACCAAGCTAAAGCCGGATTGTCGGCCGTTGCGGTAGCCAAATCGGGCAGCGCCCTTCGGCTTAGCCGGGTATCGACGGGAATACCGACGGGTTCCGTGGCTTGGAGCAATGTTTGGAGGCGTATTTGTCCGATTTGGATGTCGGCGCGAGTTTGCGCCAAGCGGTTGCGTACCTCGCCGAGCTGTACCTCGGCGGTGGCTTTTTCAAGCATGGTGGTTTCGCCGGTGCGCACCCGTAGCTCCGCCGCCCGTACAAAGCCCGCCAACAACGTATCCTGGGTTTCCAAAAGCCGTTCTTTTTCTTGTAAATAAGCCATCTCGTACCACAGCCTGCGCACTTCGTAGTTCAGGTCGTTGGTTGTGACGGAAAGCGACAGCTCGGCAACACGGGTATTGGCATCCGCGTAAGCGATTCCGGCGCGGCGGTTGCGCGGGTTCGGTATTTCCTGTACGAAGCCGAAGCCCAGGTCGAATCTATTGGAATTGTATTGCCCCAGTTGCGTGCTGAGTCCGGTTTCGGCACTTCGTACGCCGCGCCGCGGAGGGTCTGTTGCAGCTGGATTTGGTATGTGCCGGCCTTAATTTGCAGGTTATTGGTTTGGGCCTGAGCGAGGGCATCTTCAAGGCTCAAGGGCGTTTGGGCCACGGCGCTATTTGTAAAAAGTGCGAGCGCCAGGATTGCCAGGGATGCGGCCACAGGTTTCATTCCTTTGCCAAACCATTTTTCAACATAAATATAAAGGCAGGGCAGTACCAGCAGGGTGAGCAGCGTAGCCGAAATCAGGCCGCCGATGACCACGGTGGCTAGCGGGCGCTGAACTTCGGCGCCATCGCCGGTGGACAAGGCCATCGGTAAAAAACCGAGTGAAGCCACCGCCGCCGTCATGATGACCGGCCGGAGGCGCACGAAAGTGCCTTTGCGCACCCGTTCGGGCACGTCGGTTACGCCTTCCGATTTAAGTTGGTTGAAATAGCCGATAAGCACGATGCCGTTCAGCACCGCTACTCCGAACAGGGCGATGAAGCCCACGCCTGCCGAAATAGAGAACGGCATGCCGCGCAAGGCCAAAGCCGTCACACCGCCGATAGCGGAAAGCGGCACCGCGGTGAAAATCAATACGGCCTGACTGACCGAGCGAAACGTAAAAAACAACAGGGTGAAAATCAGCGCCAGCGCAACCGGTACAGTCACCGAAAGCCGTTCGTTTGCTTCCCGCAGATTTTGAAATTGCCCGCCGAAAGTATAGAAGTAGCCGCTCGGCAGCTGGAGTTTTTCCTGAATAATACCTTCAATTTCTTCCACCACACTCTCCACATCGCGGCCGCGGATATTGAAGCCCACGAAAATCCGGCGCTGCCCGCTCTCCCGGCTCACTTGTGCCGGCGCTTCCTTGTACTCGATGGCCGCCACCTGGCTGAGCGGTACTTTTTGGCCGTCTGGCGTCGGGATGTAGAGGTTTTCGAGATTGGTGAGATCGGTGCGCAGCTTTCGTTCGAGGCGTACCACGAGGTCGAACCGTTTTTCGCCTTCATATACCACACCGGCCGCGTTGCCCGCGTAGGCCGTTTCGACGATCATATTGATGTCGGCTACGTTCAAGCCGAATTGAGCCAGGCGATCGCGGTCGTAAGTGACTTGTATCTGCGGCAACCCGCGAACCTTTTCCAGGGTCGGTTCCGTTACGCCGGGTACCGGGGCGATAAGTTGGGCCACTTTGGCGGCCTGGTCGGCGAGCACATCGAGATCATCGCCAAAAATTTTTATCGCCACGTCCTGCCGGATACCGGTCATCAGTTCATTAAAGCGCATTTGCATGGGCTGGGTCATTTCAATTTTTACTCCGGGCAAGGCGGATAAAGCCGTTTCCATGGCTTCCTGCATTTCCTCGCGGTCGCAAACTTCTTCCCGCCATGTTTCTTTTGGATGCATAGCCACCATGATGTCTGCCCGTTCGACGGGCATAGGGTCGGTAGGGATTTCCGCCGAGCCGATGCGGCTGACAACCTGCTTCACTTCGGGGAAGTTTTGCATCAGAATTTCCTCCGCTTTCGTGGTACTTTCTACCATTTGTGTCAGGGAGGTGCCTTGCATCATGGTAAATTCCACGGTCAGATCCCCTTCTTCCAGGGTGGGAATAAACTCTCCGCCCAGCCTGGAGTAGCCCCACAAAGCCAGCACAAACAGCAGGGCGGAAATACCAATTGTTACTTTTTTCCAACGCAGTGCGCCTTCCAGCACCGGTGTGTATATTTTATGAAAAAAGGCCATGAGGCGGTCGCTGACATTGGGTTTGTGTTCGGTTTTTTTGCTTAAAAACAGGGCGGAAGCCATCGGCACCCAGGTCAATGAAAGCATGAAAGCGCCCAGAATTGCGAATCCTACGGTCTGCGCCATCGGCCGGAACATCTTTCCTTCGATGCCAACCAGTGCGAGAATGGGCAGATAAACGATGAGAATGATGATTTCCCCGAAAGCCGCACTATTTCTGATTTTGGAAGCGGCCGTGTACACCTGCTTGTCCATCTGTGCTTGCGTCAGCCGCGCCAGGCCGGGAAACATGCTGTTGCCGGTGATGCGATGCACGATGGCTTCCACGATGATGACGGCTCCGTCGACGAGCAAGCCGAAATCTATGGCGCCCAGCGACATGAGGTTGCCCGTTACGCCGAACAGGTTCATCATGGAAAAAGCGAACAACATAGCCAGTGGGATGACGGAGGCCACGACCAAACCCGCCCGCAGATTCCCAAGTAGCAGTACCAAAACGAATACGACGATAAGGCCGCCTTCGAGCAGGTTTTTTTCCACCGTGTTGATGGTGCGACCCACGAGTTCGGTACGGTCAATAAATGGCTCTATAACCACTCCTTCAGGTAGCGTTTGTTGAATAACAGCTTACCCGTTCCTTTACCCGGCGACTTACCTCCACGAAGTTGTCTCCTTTGAGCATGAGCGTGATGCCGGCCACCACTTCCCCTTCGCCGTTGCGGGTGACCGCTCCCAGCCGGTTAACGCTGCCGAATTGCACCGTGCCCACGTCGCGCATCAAAACGGGAATACCGTTTCGGGTCGTGACGACGATGCGTTCAATGTCCTTCAGGGTTTTGACCAGGCCGATGCCCCGGATAAAATAAACATTGCTTCCTTTTTCGATGTAGGAACCGCCGGTGTTCCCATTGTTCAGTTCGAGGGCTTCGAATACGTCGGGCATGGTCAGGTTCAGCGCGTTGAGTTTGTCCGGATCGACGGCTACTTCGTATTGTTTTACAAAACCGCCCCAGCCGCTTACCTCGGCCACACCCGGGGTGCCGGCGAGCTGGCGTTTTACTACCCAATCCTGTATGGTTCGCAGTTCGGTTGCAGTGTATTTGTTTTCATACCCTTTTTCAGGGTGAACTGTATAATGATAAATTTCGCCTAATCCGGTGGTGATGGGCGCCAGGGTCGGCCTGGCGAGCCCGGCGGGGATGGCTTCTTCGGCTTCTTTGAGCGCTTCCGATACCTGTTGCCGCGCCCAGTAAATATCGGCGCCGTCCTTAAAAACAACGGTGATAACGGAGAGGCCGGAACGCGATATGGAACGCCGCTCCACTACCTTTGGAATGTTGGCTAATGCGAGTTCGACTGGCGCCGTAATAAACTGCTCGACCTCCTGTGCGCCCAGGGTGGAGGCCTGGGTGATTACCTGTACCTGGTTATTGGTAATATCGGGCACGGCATCAAGTGGTAGGCGCAAAAATGAAATGGTGCCCCAGACTGTCAGGGCCAGTACAAAAAGCCCGATGATGAGTTTATTGTGGATGGAAAAATGGATGATTCTGTCTAACATGGAGACGGTTGGGTTTGTAGTTGAAAAATAGGATTGTCCGCATCCGGCCTTGCGCCGAATACGGAAAACACTGCCGAATCCGAAAAGCGGACCGGTCAGCGCGAAACAATTAACCCAACTTGTTTATCGGAGGTCGGAACAAGGCCGCCAGGTGCGCCGCGGAGTGCGGGGCTTGATAAAAGAAACCCGGTTGCAGATCGCTAACCGGAGGTGAAAGCAATTTTAGTAAGGGAGTTTTTACTGCAATGGTTACACAACCGCAACAGGCACAGGTACAAAGCGGCGAACAAGGATCCTGACAGGCATGATGCGCACTGGCTTGCGTATCGGCTGTTTTTAAAACTGGCACGACGCCGGCTTGCTGAATATGTTGGCCATGCTCGAAGTCGGCACAGGGCAGACAACCAAGTGCAAACAGATACAGGGTAAATATGCGGGCGAACCAAAGCATCGTGCAAAGGTAGTTGAACTTTGTTTACAGTTCGCATAAATAATGCAACCAACCAAATTGACCCGTTTGGCCTAAATCAGCCAGGTCTATTTCCTGTGGGCTTTTAGACGGGAAGACGCGAATGTTTTTAAATCCCAATTCTATTAGCTGGCACCATCGCAGCCGGTTTTACATAGTAGTTTTTAATTGAGAAATGTTCCGCCCCATCTTTGATAACTGCATATTCCATTTTTCTGAATTTTTGGGGCAGGCCATTGTGGTACAGCAACATTAAATATCGATAGCATTGGTAGGCAAAATAGTTGAGATTATTGTTGTGGCGAATCTTGTACAAATTGGGAATGTATTCCAGGTTGTGCGATGAAAAAAATACGTAACCGCCCTTTTTACCCACCCGCTTCATTTCTTTTAATGCCTGAATTCTATCCTCGTACGATATATCGTCCAAACCATTGAAGCTAAATAAAACGAAGTCAAAATAATCGGTTTCAAATTCGGGCATCGAACGAGCATCGCCTACTTTAATGGTAACATGTTCGCCTATATTAGGAAATGCTTCTTGGGCAGCCTTAACCATAAACTCAGCATAATCGAACCCAATGTATTCTTTTACCAATGGAGCAAAATGCTTTGTGGTTCGTCCGCTGCCAATTCCGATATCCAGCATTCGCCAATTTCTCCATTGATCCTTGAACAGTTGAATAATAGCGCTTTCGGGGCCCAAGAGCTCATATTGTGTACGGTAGGAATCTACTACTGTTTTAGAATTCCAAATCGGTAGGTTAGACATTTTAATCTGTATTTTGACGTGAAGCAAACCCCTGACAGTCGAGGTTCCGACTGCCGGATAACATGTGAGTTGTGTAAACCGGAAAATTGAAAATGGGAGGGTAATACCGTAATTGTAAACGGAGCTATTTTATAGGGCTAATTTCTATTAGTATATTCTAATTATGACACGGTTTAATAATTAATAAACTGACTGAGTTTTCTAAAGATATTTGCACTAAAACATCCAATTCATTCCTGCCCGGATCCCCGTCATACCCGGAGCGCCTCTGTTTTTCTTACTCCACTGATGTGCATAAAATGCTTCAACAGTGAAATCCATGCCGTGAAACCGGCACTTCCAATCCGGTTCCAATGCGCATTATGTTTTGCAAACGCGTAGTTTTATCGACGGCAAAAGTGCCCTGTTCTAGTGTATTGCTCGGTTCTAACTCCACTTCGTATGCTACCGAATAGGGCATCAGCGTTTGATTCCCCAGTTTAATCCGGCATACGGACGAATTTTCCCTAACTGGGAAAAACTATACCGGAGGCCAATGCCGAATTGCCGAATTGCTTGCCGCCTCAAATCCAAATGTGTGAAATGCTCGTCCGGCGAAAGCACTACCGGGTAATCGGGAGCGCCTAAAATGGCGGCGGGATCACTGGATTCATAATGCAGCTGGCTATAGGTATATTCCAGGGTTAACGACCAATGCCGCCTGAACCCAATGCCGCTTTGCACGCCAATCAAAAATCCGGATTGATGTATCAAATCAGGGCTTACAGGATAGAGCCAGGCTGTCACGAGTCCCGCTTTAATATACTCCGGTTTTAGGGCTTTCAATAGCAGTGGCCCAAGCGGACGGGGATTGCGTTTTGGCGCAAGCGTCAGCACCATATCGGGGGTAAATTCTGCGCGTTTTGTAGAAGTTTTCAAAAAGGGAATAATAGGAATATCTAGCGGCGATAAATGATACATTGTTCCCGCTACATGTCCCAACCCAGCGTTCGAGTATTCGACATTATCGGCCACCCTGTCCTGAATAATGGATTCGTTTTTATCAGCGTCAATGTCCCGGCCTGTTTGCTGTTGCTCAAAGGCGTTGGGCTCTGTTGTAGATCGGTTCAGCAGATTATTCCCGACGCCGGGCTCCCATTTTAAAAGGCTGTTCCTTCCCGAATCTACGATTCGTTGCCCGGTCGTACGCTTATCGAACGGTTTTTGATCCGTCGCCTTTAGATAAACAGTTTGCCATACAGTGTCCTTTAGGGTAACCGGCGCCGGATTATTTAACGACGTGATCGAGGTTTGGAGGCCGGATAGTTGCATGCTCAAGCTCTGAATTGCGATTCGATTTTCCCGGCTTTCCTTCCACCATAAAAGATTGCTCAATAACAGCGCAACGAACATTAAAAGCAGCGGTAATACCACCTGCCGACGATCCCGAAAAACTTGCGGCAAGGCCAGATCCAGTCGATCCGAAAGCGATAACCAATCCTCCTCATAATGCCGCAAGGATGGTCGAAAGGCTGCCAATTTCTCTTTCAACACATTATAAAAATTGTTTTCGGTCATGTTATTGGAAATTAGCCGATCTGCATTTTGTGAGTCGACAACGGGGTAAACCTATCGCTATGCAAAAGCTTTATGGAAATTCGCATAAATAGTAAATCCAGCTGTCTTTATTTGCTCCGTTTGATTGAGATTTCTCTATTTCGTCGCCGGTTTTTACTGAAAACAAACGAATGTTTTTAAAACCTAAATTTTGCAATTGCGCTATTTGCGCTAATGGTTTGATGTAAAATGTTTGAAATTGGAAATGGTGAGCGCCGTCATTAAGAAAGGCAAAGTCTTTATTTCGATATTTTCCAGGGCCGCCATTTTCATAAAACAATCTTAAATACCTATAGCATTGATATAAAAAGTACTTCAACCCATTGCCGAATTTTATAGAATACAAATTGTCGACATACTGTAAATTATGGGTAGAGAAAATAAAATGCCCGCCTTTTCGCCCAACTCTTTTTATTTCTTCAAGTGCAAGGAGTCGGTCTTCTTGAGAAATATAATCGATCCCGTTAAAGCTGAAAAGCACCACATCAAAACTATTCGATTGAAATTCCTGCATCAGCCGGACATCGCCCAATCGGATTGATACATTTTTAGGCGTATCCGGAAATGTCTTTTGATAGGTGTTTATCATTCGGAATGAATAATCCATCCCTATGTATTCTTTTACAAGCGGAGCGAAATGATGCGTGGTTCGGCCTAATCCGATACCTATATCCAGCATTCGACAGCCTTTCAAAGTATCTTTTAAAATTTCCAGAATCGTTATTTCCGGCTTTTGAAGTTCATAATCCCCTTCATATGACTTAACGGTGTACAGGGAATCCCAGGAATCTTTGTTCGGCATACTTACAGTTTCGTTTTAGTTGCTAAAAGCCTTTAGCAATCGTGTTTCCGAATAACTTGATAGCGTGCAGGATTATCCATTCTGTAAAGTGAACGGGGAGTGGTTGGCGGGGCTTAGGATTAATTAAAGTGAAGCGGTTTTGATAACGTCCTTGCCGGGAAAAAGAAAATTTCTTAAGTACACGTTTTTACTGTTTTTCTTAATCCGGTTACAATTAGATATTCAAGGTCTGGCGCCAAAAGGTTGCTTGGTTGAAAAAAAATACAATCTTTTTTTTTCAGGCATAAAAAAAACGAAGCCTACCTATAAACCCAATGGGATAAAGGCAGGCGCCCAATTGAAGCCCCAAAATTGAAAAGAGGGGTGGCACAAAATGCCGCCCCCCTACATCAATGCTAAAAAACTACTTGCTGTATTTTGAGTTCTTGCTAAAACGTCCAATTGAATCCAGCCCGAATACCGGTCATATCTAACGCATCATTATTTTTCTTTTTCCATTGACGCAGGTAAAAACCTTCTACACTGAGGTCGAACCGGTGAGCGAGCGGTATTTCCAAGCCCGCTCCAAAGCGCAGTGAATTTCGCAGATGTACCCGTTTATCGACGGAAAAGATGTCTTTTTGAATTGTACTACTTGGTTCATGCTGCACTTCGTATTCAACTTTATAAGGCATTACAGTTTGGCTACCCCAGTTTAACCCGATATAGGGCCGTGACTTACGCCATTCAGAAAAGGTATAGCGAAGCCCAAGCCCGTATTGGAGTAAAGGCTGCCGTTGGACATTCAGATGTGCATAAAGGTATTCAGGCGACGGGAGCGCAGGAAAATCAGGCGTACCCAAAATGGCCGAGGGCTTGTCCGCTTCATAGTGCAATTGCCCGTACGTGTACTCCAGGATTAAAGACCAATGCCGCGAAAAACCGATGGCGCCTTGTACTCCGGTCTCATATCCAACCTGGTGTATTAGTGCCGGGCTTGCAGGATGCAACCATCCGGCGATAGCCCCTGCTTTTATGTACCTCGGTTTTAGTGCGTTCACCAGCACAGGGCCGAGCGGGCGCTTGGGCTTGTAAGGTTTGAGTAGTGAGTCGGGCAAAAATTCAAGCACAATTGGCAAAGGCTGGGTTAAGGATTTTACGGCAGGAAATTCCGGAAATCGGAGCGGAGCAATTTCATCCGGAATTTTCTTAGGCGCTCGATTAGTTCCGGTTTGCTCAACCTGGCTTGGCAAAGCATTCGAAATCCCCGGTTCATGCCGATCTGGATTGATTCCCGTATTTTCCGACCGCTTCAAATTTGCTGTAATGGGAGTGGGAGGTTGAGGCAAGATATTTTTTCCTGGTGCAGACTCATGCTCCCGGTTTAGAAGCGTATCGTCGTTTATTCCAGCGTACAAGCCCGGTCTTTCCGCTACTGTAAATGGCTCCCGATTCGGCATTTGAATATAAACCGTTCGCCATACCGTATCGACGCGCATATTCGAAGAGGCTGACTTCAGGGCTGATATCGAGGTTTGGAGACCGGCCATTTGCAATTCAATGCCTTGCATGGCAGTTCGGTTTTCCCGGTTTCTTTGCCACCAAAAGGCATTGCTCCCTAACAAAGCGAGCAACAACAAAAGCAGCGGTATCCAATACCGCCTGCGATCGTGCAATTGTTGCGGGATCGTTTTATCCAAACGATTCGCCAGCGAAGCCCAGTCGGTATCGCGGTGTCGGGTGGATGGCTGCAAGGCTGCCATTTTCTCCTTGATCAGGTCAAAAAAACTTTTTTCAGCCATACTTTTTGGGTAAATAGTTGGTCAATAGTTGTTTCAAGTTGGCTTTGGCCCTGGAAAGATTCGATTTGGACGCGCCGACCGAAATACCCAACATTTCCGCTATTTCAGCATGGGAATACCCCTCTATTGCAAATAAATTGAGTGTAAGCCGGTAAGCAGGCGGGAGTTTTTGTATTTGTTGCAACAAATCGTCGGCAGCCATTTTTGATAAAAAATCGTCCTCTACGGGAATGTCCAGGCATTCCGTGAGGTCGTAAAATACCAATTCGTTTTGTCTGCTTTTGTAACGATTAATAGCCGTGCGCACTACAATTGTACGCAGCCAGGTCGCGAATGCGAAGGAATGATCGTACCGGTCGAGCGCGGTGAATACTTTCAAAAAGGCGTCATTTACTACTTCGCGCGCCTCTTCTTCGTGGGCACAATAAGGCAAAGCCACTGACAATGCGTAGCCATAAAATCGTTCGTACAAGGCTCCTTGGCTACGCCGGTCGTTTTTTAAACAGCGAGCAAGGAGCCGATTTAAGCCTTTGGTATCCACGTTCAATAATAATATTCAAGAAAAACTGCTCGGTGGTTGCTTGCTTGAGGCATTTTGTTGAGAGTCCGAAGCACGCGGGAGGTTTTCCGTGAACCAATCAAAGATATATTAAAGTAAGAGGGTCGGTATCAATTACCAGGCCATTACCTGTTTTCAATGTAAAGGGGGTTGGCCTTATTCACTGACGAAATCTCAACCTATTGTTGCACATTAGTTGCTAAAACACCCATACTTTTACCCAGGCAAACTTGATATGTGGCATTTTTCGGATTTTCAAACTTGAATGCATCCAATGAAAAACTTATCCTTACTCGTCGAGATTCTCCAAACGCAGCTGCGCGCCGAAATGTCCCAAGCTGGCGTCTCCTATGAAGACGCTGCCCAACCCCTCGGCTACGCCAACAAATCCTCCATAGCCCGCCTACTCGCCAAAGACCGCATGAGCATGGAGGACACAATAAAACTAATGATCCTTTGCAAAACAGAGTCCATCGAGCTCACCAAGCCATTCAAATTCAAAATCGAAGTAAAAGCCAGCACCATGGCCCAGGCAGATGCGCTGATGGATGCTTTGCGGGTGTCTGTTTTTAAGGAAGGTACCACTGAACGATACCGCTTGCCGGATGGGTTGACTTGGGAAAAAGTGGCTGAGCACACTGGCTTCGAATCGGGTAAAAGCGCCAGAAAATCCTGGTTCCTTCTCCAGACGCCGGTGTATTTGGTGGTGGGGTTGCTGCGGTTGTTGGGCAAGGGGAAACATGAAGTATCGGAGGGTAAAACCAGCTTGCGGATCACACCGAAAGTTGGGGCACGCAAAAAACAGAGGTTTTAGGAGCCGAAAATTCAAGAGAATTATTGCTTATACTAACCTGAATCTTGATGGTATTTAAGATACCCTGGCTTTAAAAGGTTTATTAAGTCATGTACAGATTCGAAGTACATTTCGAGGTTCAGCTTTAGCATTTCGTAGAATGTGGTTGAGTGGCTTTGATTAAGCACCTCTGAACTTTCTGATTTCAGATGCACAAAACCGTTTCTGATTTGCGAAATAAAATCAATTTTATCTACTATGTCAGGATATAAGCCTACCAAGTCGATGTTTTTTACGTATGGAATGACCTTCTTAAGTTTTTCAACAAAAGGAAGCCAAAACACTTTTTCTTTTCCAAGGTAAGCGGGGTTCCCTTCCTTGTCTGTTGTTGGGTAGGAGATGTCGTCAGGGATCAGTTCATTAAT
The DNA here is from genome assembly GCA_016716135.1 of Lewinellaceae bacterium. GTDB lineage: Bacteria > Bacteroidota > Bacteroidia > Chitinophagales > Saprospiraceae > M3007. The sequence goes on from JADJWX010000016.1 coordinate 18,293, forward strand.
GAAGGCTTCGACAGCCGCATGTAGCATAATGATCGAACAAATCCGGTATTGAAGAATGGAATTAAATATTCCGCTTGTGGCGTCCGAGGTAGCATCATATATTCGTGTTTCTCCGTCTAACGTAGGTGTGACGGAATCTGGGAAACCTCGTTGAATGATTACCTGCGACGTAAGCAGCATTTTTTCGGCTGTCTCTAAGTACAGCAAAACAGGATCGGGGAAAATACCCTGGATAAAACCATTTTCAACCTTCACCGGCAATAAGATAACAAACCTTCTTTCTCCGTTTGCATACTGCATGACGCTGACCTTTTCTTTGTTTTGAGCTTTTTCCCTGCAATTGGGTCATCGTTAACATCATTTTGAATGTTGAACATTACTTCATCAGTCAGCAAAAAGTTTGCGTAAGGGGGTATGATAAAAGAGGGTTTCATAGCAACTAATATTCGCGTGTAAGGTATAATTATGGTTGATGAATTCCAATAACCCCGCAAAAGGTAAAGGAGTTCCGCAAAAAAAGGGCTAACTAATTCAACTCATGTTTTAGTAATCGAGTCTGCTGGCGTGTACCCTACTACCCCAGCGCGATCAAGCCAACACGCTAGGTATGCCAACCTATAATCTAAAAGTAGTAACAAAACCAAGATTTTAGAAAACTTCACAATCGATATTTGAGAATTACCCGAGAAATTTGAATCTCGCCATCACACAGTAAACGGATCAAACGGAAAAGAAGAAAAATCTCCACCCCGAAAAACCCCAGCCACCGTCCCATTCCAAGCCACATTCGGACTTTTACCCGGATCACAATCCAAATGAATAAAGCCGGAGTAAATCCCAAACCGGTTAAACCCAGCCCCCCGCGCAGCCCGCACAATCCGGATTTTCTGCTCCAGCGTGCCGGCGGCAATATCAGCAGCCCAGCCGCTCAGGTGGGCAGAATTGGAGACCCCGCCAACGGCCGCATTGCGCGCAGCGGTGCGGTAGCCGGAATTCACGCGAAATGGAATCCCCGCTTCCTCCCGGGCAGCATCCAGCATCTTCAGGAATTTGATTTTCATGTTGACGCCACTGCCCGGCAGGTCTTTGGAGTCGAATTCAGAAACATCGAAATGGCGGAGTTGAATAGGCTTTTGGGCGTAGCTGAGTTCCAGATCGGCTTGAACCGGAGGCTGCCCAGTGGCGCCACCTTCCGCATCCCACTGCCCGCCAGGGCCAAGGCCATCGCGAAAAAAGTGACGGTACAGCCACCAACACATGCCAGTAAGGCCGAGAAAAAGCGACGCGGCCAGCAGCGCGTATTTGGTTTGTGGTTTCATGGGGCAATGGATTTCAAACGGTAGTACATCAAGGCAATCAGGCCAAAAAGCAAGGCCAGCGCCGTCCAGACCCAGATGGCATCGTCCGAACTTTTGAACATGCCGGATACGCGGCGCTGCCAGAGTTCGACCTGGTAGTTGGGCGCTGGCGTTTCAGTGGCCGGCGCTTCCGGCAGAGGCGGGAAGTAGCGGTTCATCCGGTTTGTCCAGCCGGCGGTGTAGGAGGCGTTGCCCAGCGAAAGCAGGTACGAAAGCCATGACGACCGGTATGCGTTGTACAGCGCAGGCCTGTCCTTGGCAACTTCAACGTTGACAGCTGCCAGTGTTCGACTTCCCATGATACCATCCACCGTTAAATCGTATCCGCGACGGCTCAGGGTTTGTTGAAGCGCCTTGGCAGCTGCGGAAGGGTTTCCGTAAAATGCGTTGAACACCAGTTCGGCAAGTTCCTGATCGTAGATTTCCCAAATCCGCCAACGCCGGCCCCACCAGTCCATGAAGTCGAATGCCTGGGCCTTGGAAAGGCTTTTCATGGTTTCTGGGCCGGGGCATTGCTGGCCGGAGTAATCCTGCCAGGCACTCGGCGTGATGCCGAACTTCGTGCCAGCGTTAATACCGCAGCGGTTGTAGTTGCCGTGGTCGGCAGACTGGTTTTGATAACCGCCTTCGGCAGCGAGGATTTTTTCAAAAAAGGCCTGGGTTAGTTGGGACATCGCTTTGTGTGGTCTTTATTTCCCTTTTCGGATAGAGGCGATTACCTCCTTGAATACCTGGGCATACGATTTCGGGCCTCTGTATCCTTCCCAGCGCTCCGCCGTTTTCTGATGCAGCCACTTGATGTATTCCCGGCTGTATGCCTTTTCCTGGCGGATGCACTTGCCGGCGAACACCTGGTAAAGCCGCTTTTGTTTTTCGGTCGAACAGGTCCCGTTGCGGTAGCACTCGACGTACAGGGCCTTGCTCACCCGTTTGCAGGACTGCCCGAATGGGTGACGGTAGAACTCTTTCATAGCATCTGTACCGAGCAGTACCGAATAGTTGGCGCGTTGCGGTTTGCCCGCTTGAGTAAGCCTGCCAGTTTCCGGACAAAGCGTAAAATACCGGATATCCGAAAACAAGTCCAGCCAATCGTAAACCCGGATTTTGAGCAGGATTTTGTTTTCAGCCTTCAGGTAATACACCCCTACAATTTTGTCCTTCGATTCGCCGTCGTGCCAACGCAGGCGCATGCCTTCCAGGAAGGTCATCAAGGCGGGTGACTTGGCTTTTTCCTGCGTGAACGCGCATTTTGCCGCAGGCTTTTTGGCTTTTACAGCGCGGTATTTTGCCGTGTCGTCTTTGGGCTGGGGCTTAGCCGCAGTTTCGGGCTTTTCATCCTCGTTGAGGTCAAAAACTACCGTGCCATCCTTTTGATTCTCGACTTTCGCATCGCCCTCAACCTCAAAATGTTGATCCACATGCTCACCCTTGATCACCGTGACCGGAGTGCCGTCAGGGTGTGCCAATATTTTGTCACCTTTCGCTGGATCGGCAACTGTCGGCGCTTCGATTTCGACCTTTTCAGTTGGCGTTACCAATACTACCTCGTTTTCATCGCAATCCGCCCGGCCGGCCACCTGAGCTTTTTTGATAAGTTTTTTTGGCAAGCGCTTCTTGTACTCAATGACCGGTACTGCGGCGGTATCTGTTTTTGTAACAGCCGATGGCTGAACCATGAGCGCCCGTTTTTTGCCTGTTTTGGGGTCGACAAACCGCACCAGGTGTCCGCCGCCATTTCGGGCTTTCAGGCTGCCAATTACCCCGGTCACGGTTTTTCCTTTGATTTCTACTTCTACCGTATCGCCGACCTGGAGCAATTGGCCGTTTTTGTCGAGGCCGTATTGCACCTTTCCATCGGGGTGGGCGCCAACAAGGTATTCCTTTCCTGAAATGGTTACGGTTTCAGCATACGGCGCTGCCTGCTTTTTCGCGCGCTTTTCGCGGGGCTTTGGGCCGCGTTTTGGTGTTTCGGCGGCTGAAGGTTCCTGGGCAGTTTCAGCGGATGCGAGTTCGCCTTTCGCCAGGTCGTACAGATCACTGTCGTTTTCGGCAAATACCTCGTACAGGTCCGCATCGAAATTGTCGCTGTCTGCTTTGAGGGTTTGTATTTCGTCGCGCAAAGGTTTTGGCAGTTTCGCAATTTGCGCGTCTGTTAATGCTGCTACTTTGTACATAATCAAGCTGCTTTTTGAGATTTAAGTTTGAGGATTCGGATTCGGGCTGCCTGGGCTTTGGCTTGAGCTAAACGCAGCCGCTTCGACTTGGCCTGGTCAAAGCCCACGCCGATCAAGTCTTCGGTCGTGATTTTCTTTTCCTTTTTAGCCGGCGCCGGGAAAAATTCTGGATCCGCTTTGTGCAGGGCTTCACCAAGCGAAACCGGTTTCCAGTAGAAATCCAGTTCAACCCGGTTGCTTTCGGTCAGGTCTCTCCGGCCTATGGACCCGGATTCAGACATTTGGCTGTCTCCGTTCAAAATCACATACCCGTAAAACAAATCGTCGCTACCGGAATACTCCAGTATAAACCAGTCGCTCTGGCCGTAGAAGTAGTGAGCATACACGGTTTGCTCCATCAATTCTTTTTTCGCCTGCGAACGGAGTTTGGGGATGCCGGCCAGCATTTTTTCCACCTCCTCAAAAATGGCTTCCCGTTCCTCGCCAAAAGACTTAACCGCCTGTTGCTGATGCACGGGCATGAATTTTTTGGCCAGCGGATAATTGGATATTGAAAACACTTTAGGCTTGGACGGCTTTTCGCCGGTAGCCGCTTTTGGACTTGGCGCCGGCGCCTGATCGGGCGCTTTTTTCTCTTTTGGTAAAGCGACTGCAACCGGCTTCATTTGCACAGGTTCAGGTTTGGGCGCAGTTTTAAACGTACCGTCGAAGAAACCTTTGCGGGCCAACAGGGTGTACATGGACGCATCGAGTTTTTCAGCAGCCGCATGCTTAACTGTAAAGTCCGCAGAGGCATTTTTTACAAGGTAAAATGCCGTGAGCAGCTTTAGCGGCTCACCGGTCTTTTCGATAATCTGCTCCTGCTTTGCGATCGGCACCTCGTCCAGACGGGCTATCTGGGGCGGTGTCAGGCTTTTTAGTTGATATTGCATGGTTATTCGGTCGTTTCAAGTTCAAGTTGATTGAGAATAGTGAGCATCTGCTCTGTTTCGGATGGCTCGGCGTCGGGAATAGGCGCGCTCAAATCCATAAAGCCGTTGAACTGCTGCGCCTGGCCCAAATAGGTCATGTTGTATTTGGTGGCCAGCACTTCGAGAAATGCCGGCAGGTTGTCCAGGTGGATAGTTCCGGCCAGCAGGTTCGGCGGATAACTGGTAAAGGCCTTGGGCAAACCACGATGGCGATCATAACTGTCCTGGAACAACAATTCCACCAGTTCGGGGTCGCCGTAATAAGGTTTGAAAGCCGTGGTTCGCGGCATGGTTACCCGGAACATATCGTCCCGTGTCCGCACAAATGCAATGGCATTATTGACGGCGGTTCCTTCAACGTAGCGGTAATCGTTGTATCCGGGACGGGTCAGCATCAGCTCGTCAGCCAATCGCCTGACGGACAGCCTGGTTTTCGGCTCGGTATTGATTTCCCGGCCCCTGTTGTCAACCTCTTTTTGTACCTGAATGCCGGAACGAATAGCGCCGGTGTTCGTGCTGTACTTGATCAGTTTGCCGCCCGCGCCTTTCAGGTACACGTTTTTTGCGCTCAGGAGCATGTTTCCCGTGGCGATAAATACTTTTTCCTTTTGATTTGCCGAACTGTCGTGGCGGTTCCAGTTGTAAATCACGTCGTCGATCCAGGTCTTTTGGTTGTGGGTAGTCATGCCCATCGCCGCAAATACCTCCTGGCTGTTGAATTTGAATGTCCAGCTGCGCTCCGGGCCGTAGATCGCCGCTAGGATGCGCACATTGGCCGGATTGTAGCGCGTAGGATCGTCCACTGGTTTGAGGAAATACAGGTTTGTGACAACGCCGACCAGTTCACGCGCCGCGCCTGCCTGGTTTATGCTGAATTGAAATGGCCGGCCAATGGTGAAAAAGTCGATGATGCGCAGGCCGTTATTGGTTTCCGCTTTGAATTTGGCTTCTTCGGCTGCAATTTTCTCGCGCAGCTCTTCCAACATCGTCTTGGCCTTTTCCAAACCCTTTTCGAGTTTTTCCGGGTTCTCTGCATTGCCCGAATCCTTCAACCCTTGCAGTTCTGAAATTTCGCTCAACAGTTTTTGAAGTTTGGTTTCCCGCTCGGCTGCTTTTGCATCCCAAACCTGGGCACGGCCCCGTTCGTATTCGCCTCGGAATATTTCCTGAAACTCTTCCGGCGTCAGCCCCTGAAGCGTTTTTTGGATTGCCGCTTCCACTTCGCTCCATTTCATCGGGCGTTTGAGTACGCGGGCGGAAACCTGCTCCAGCACTGCCGGCTGGCCAAACGGCGTAGGGCGTCCGCTGCCTTCTTCCAAAAGGAACTGTTCCTGCGTTTCGGCTTCCAGGGGTAAGTATTCCACCTCCAGGTCGTATTCGCCGCGCTGTTTCAAATCCTCGACGTACTCATTGTAGCGGGCCAATACTTCGGAGTATGCGCGCTCCTGTTCCTCCACGGTGAGCAGGGCGATGCGCCGGCTGAACGTTTCTGCCAGGTCGGATTTTGCATAGGTTGTATTGGCGTTGGATTCATCTTCGTCCTCCGCCAGTCGAAGCGCCGCGGCAATTGCCCGGTTTTCACTCAGGAAACCTTTTACCACCCGGTCCCCGTATTTATTGAAAAAGTCGGGCGATTCCAGTTGGGCATCGCTGGATTTCTGGCTGCCCGTGGTGTTCGCGTCCAAGCTTTTCAGTTTGCGTTTGAGCACCATCAGGATGCGTTTTTCCGCAGGGATAGACGAAGAAACGTACAAGTATTCGGGCAAATTCACCTGGCCGGTTCGATTAATGCGTCCGCGTTTTTGCACCTCGGTGTTGATGTCCAATTCCGGTTGGTGGATGATCATGGCACGTCGGCGCTGATCGCGAAATTTGGCGCTGGCATGCGCAGATACGCCGGTGCTGGCACTTTGGTTGATGAGCAGCACGTCGGCATCGCCGGAGTTGAAGTCGGCAAAGAATTGCTTGACGTTTGCTTTGAAATTGCGATAAACCAGGGCGCCGCCTTCCTCCTTGATCTGAAACGAGCGGCCCGTGCATTCCCGCACCCGGTAAAATTCGCGTTCGCCGCCTCCAACGCCGGCCGGCTTTCGGATTTTTTCAATCGTATTGATCAAGGTGTCGATTGGCGAAAGGCTGATGCCCGCCGAAACCTCGCGTATTTTTTCCCGGATATTCTCCAGCATCGAGGCGCCGATGGGGTCGAGGTCCTGGGGCGTCAGGATATGCTGACTGTGTTCGCCGTCAGGAGAAATCACGGTGTATTTCAGGGCATTTTCCAGCGAACGGTTGAGTACCATCGTAAAATCGAGGTTTTCCACTTCGTCGCCGTTGGTGTAGCCAAAATCGTCCATGAACGAGGCCATCGTATTGGCAAAGGCTATCACCACTTTTTTGTTTTCATTCAACAATCGGATAGCCTCCCGTGCTACCTGCTCGGCCTTGATGCTGAAAAGCAGCTGCCGGATTACATTATGAGTTTTGTTGAAAAACGGGGAGTTTGAAACGCCGCCCTTCTCGGTTCCTTTGCGCTTTTCAGCCTTTTCGCCGCCGCTGGACATGGCTTTACTGATCGCATCCAAAAACGGCTCAATCGCGGTTTCTTCAAACTCTATGATGTCATTTACAAGGCCAATAACGGTGTTGTAAACCTCCCGGTGCCGTTCATAGTCGTCTTCCAGGTAATTGTATTCCACCTGGATGCCTTCAAAACTGCGTTGCCGGCGCAACATCTGACCGGAAGCGACCAATTCACCGGCGACGATCTCCTGCAGCGCTACGCCGCCGCGGGCAAAGACCTCCTCCAGTTCGCTGGGTTTGATATTGGCGTGACTGATCGCTGTCTTTTTGGCATACACGGGCATATTGTCGGGCCGTTTGGCAAAGGTGGCAGACAGGTAGCAGCAACCTTTTGCACGCGACAACAGCCGTTCCCGAATGAAATAACCGGTCGTGCTTTCCCCGCCCGAAGCATTGTGCGCTTCGTCGAGGATTACCACGGCATTATTTGCGAGCGCGGCGATGTATTCCGTTTTGAAATTGGAAGCCGAGGGCTGGGACGTGACTTTTTTCTTTTCCATCTTGACCTGGCTTTCCCAGTCGGAAGATAGCTGGGAATAGGTCAGCATGGCGAAGTCGTAGCCGGGCGGGAGGGCGTCTTTTCCCGAAACCAAATCGCGCAGTTCTCCCATGCTTTTGGGCAGGTAGTTTCGGTCGCCCCGCCATTCGTGTACTTTCACGATGGTGTCGCTGTCTAAGGAAATTTGCAATGTGGCATTGCTGTCGCTGTTGATGATGAGGGGCACCAGGTCAACACTGCCGATGTCGTACAAGTCCCGGTAGATGTCGGAAAACAGGGTAGCTTTTTCGGTAATGAAAATAGTCGGGTAGCCGTTTTTGGCGCCGTAGCGTATTACAGCTGCCGCGATACGCCCTTTGCCGATGCCGGTTTGATCGCCGATGATCATGCCGTCGCCGCGCTCGATGTTCCAGATGGCCAGCGCAATGGCGTCTATTTGTTCGGCGGAGAAAACTCGAATACGTTGGATTTTAACGGGTATTGGAGTTTACGGGCTACATATAAATCTGGGCTGCCAATTTCCTGCCGCAGGCGCAGGAGTGCCTGACGTGTTTGATAGGCCATACTTCCGGGCAGGGAAACTTCCAGTGTGGTTGCGCGTGAAATCGGCCGGTAACCGACCAGGCCTGCGGCGAGGTCAACGGTTTGAACTTCGGGGTCGTTTTGTTGGGTGTTCATGTGTAATAGGATGTGCGTTTTGGGAATTAAACCATGTCGAGTGTTTCGCTCAGCCGTTCCAGCCATTCTTCGAGGGTTATGCAATCAAATTCCTCGTCTCCAAAAGGCAGCCCTTCGGTTTCCGGGAGGGTTTCAATGCCTTCTTTCATGCTGCGGGCATAGTGCTCCCGCATTTCATCTTCGGTTACACTTTGCCAGGCGTCCCGCAGGCTGCCGGCGATGCGCGACCAAGCATCCGAAGTTGCAATGCCGGAATCGAATAGCTGGGCCGGAGACAGGCCGGATTCCGGCGCTGTCCCCAGGTAGTCGTTGATCACGGTTTCTACGTTTATGCCGCGATCCCTGGCGTCCTGGATAAGGTTGGAAATGCAGCAGGAAATGGCGAATAAATGATCCTCGTAGGACAGGATTTCCCGATCATAGCAGGCGACACAAACGCATTTGAGGTTGTAGTCGCGGTGAATTTTGGAGTGCTGAAATATCATGCGAGTTCAATTTTTACTTTTTCGTGTTCGCGGTTGATTTTTTGGGTGAGCGTTTCTTCTCGTTCATCCGCTTTGCGCCTGAAGAAATCTACAGCGCGGTACAGCTCTCCGAACGAATCAATCGGCGAAATACCCAAGCCGGGGTTGCCGGCCATCGGCGCGCTGCCGAAGGGTTCCGCTTTCCGCCCGGCGATCAGAATGAGCCGCAAGGGGAAGTCGGTGCCTTGTTTGTGGTAGAGTTTTGCCGCGTTGACGTTCAGCATCGCCAAAACCCGGTAGTGCCGGTACAGCCAATTAAAAAATGGCCGGTGGCTCGCAATTTGTCCGTCGCGGGTAAGTTGGGTGTGCCCGCCGATAATCAGCGCGGCGCGGCCACCGTCTTTCATACAATCGAGCGCGTGGGCAACCATCACATGGTCGATGGCCTTGAAGGGCAGCCCAAATTCGCGGTTCTCATCCGGCAGCCGGCCAAACGGCGGGTTGGTCAAAACCACGTCGAATGCCCGGTGAAAATTGCCTGGAAAGGGTTCGGAGGCATCGCGGTTGAGGACTTGCCGGAACGGTTGCTTGAGCAAGTTCCGGTAGCGCACCGGGTCCAGATCGTTGGCCACTACGATTTCTTCCGGGTAGTATATGGTCAGCAAGCCATTGCCGGCTGATGGTTCGAGCACACTGGTCACATTGCCAGCGTCAGTAAACCAACCGGCCAGCCACGCGATGGGCGCGCTGGTGCTGTATTGCTGAAAAACTTTTTTGTGACTGTCGACGCCGGTATAGGTGGGTTGCACAGTTTCGTAAAACACCGTTACGGCGTTAAATTTCCGCGCCGGAGGCCCGTCGAAGGCTGCCAGTTGCCGGTACCATTTTGTCCAGGCGAGTTCAGTCAGTTCCCATAAGTATTTTTCATTTCCTGCCTCAATTCCCGCTTCCCTTGCAAGTTTGCGCAGATTGGTCACATTCAGTTTTTTGCCAGCTTCAAATGCTTCCATGACCTTCTGCTCGAAAACAGACTCCTGGTTTTCGGTGGCGTTCGGCGTATCCAAATCCGTGGATTCCCGTCCGAGATTTGAGCAGTATTGCTGCACAAGCCGCTTTTCCGATCCATCCAAAGACTCCAAAATGATTTTTTCAAAAGCCTCGCCCGGCGAAACCTTTTGCGCTTCTCCGAACAAGGATTCGCCCGCGTTTGCTTTCAGGGATTCATTATACCGGGCAATCGCCGATTTGAAAGTGCGCTGCCCGGTGTTCATCAGCCGGTTCAGGGCCAGCATTTCGCAGGAGTAGGATACGGTATCCAACAGGTTTTTCTGGGCGAGAAAATCCGCAAATGGCAACTTGGAAGCCTTCATTTTTTGCTGGAACACCACCGCTTCGTTTATCGCTTCAACCAGGCCGGCGCCAGGCATTTGCAGCGCAATGTTGTCCATGAGAATAGGGAGCGCGTTTACGATGGCTTTGCGCAAACTCACTACGCCATCCGTCTGGGCGGCCTGCAGCGCTTCGGGGCGCAAGACTATGGCTGCCAAGGTCATTTCCACGAAGTGTTTGCCGGCCTCCGTGAAGTACCCATCGTTGTAGTATTCCGGCACCTGCTGTCGGGTGAGCAGGTTGCAGGCGAGCAGCATGTCGAGCAGTTGTTTCTGCGCGTTGGTATCTGCGTAGAACTCGCTCATGGTATCGTCGTCCTCGAACAACTTGGGTATTTGCTGGCCGCAATTGGCGTTTTCCCGCAAAATCTTCGAGAGTTTGACGGTTTTATCGACGGGCCGTTCGGACTTGGTGCTGGCCTGGTTGTATTTAGCCAGGACTTCGGTGGTCAGCACAGGCGCCTCAAAGTCGATGCGAACGAGGAATGGGTGTTTAATGTGCGGTAATTTGCTTGCCAGAGAAACCCGATCTTGATACTCGTCAGGGTCGATTCCAAAAGTCCCTAATTCTTCACCCAAAAAGCCCTTATATAATAGGTAAGCAGCCGGATACTTTGAGCGTGCCAATTTCGCCGACATGGTGCGGTTGTTCCCGTTTACCACGAAGCCATCTTCATTGATGATGGGCGTTCCTTCCGGCGTGCGGCTCAGTTGATCAACGAGCCGGGTTCCAGGTTGCGGGCGTATTCTTCTACCAGGGCTTGTGCATTGGGATCGCCGGAATAATTCCGGTCGTTTACATTTCTGCCATCCGAATTTGTCGGATAACCCGGCGTATCGGCAAAAGTCTGTTCGTCGTGGCTGGCCTTGATCCAATCCAGGTCCACAATGGCGAATTGCCCGCGGTGTCGATCACCGTTGGGCAAATGAATTGTGGTTGGTTTGCCGAGTATGAAGGCCTTGAGCTTCATCATTTCCAGGCGCTTTTTTCAAAGATGGTTTCGGCCAACCACAGGGCAGTAAAGGATGGATCGGAATCTGCATTGCGCATTCGGTGGAATTTGGCAATGGCCAGCACCGTTTCCGGCTTCAATTTTTTGAGCCGGGCTTCGAGGTAGGCGGCAAAATCGTAGGGGTCCCAAATGTTTACCTTCCGGCGCAAGGCTTTTAAATTGCGGTATGCTGCCGGGACTGCAACCTTGCGGGTTGCTTTTTTGGGGGATTTTGATTTGCTGTGGGCTTTCTTTTTTGCTTTCATGGCTCAATTAACATTCTGTAAGGCTTGGGTTGCTGCAATTTCGGTAGTTATCTGGGCAAATCGAATACCAACCATTTTGGGGGTCGGGCGGTAAAAAATACCATGTGGGAGGCTTTTGCTATAAAAAACACGGTTGCAAAACCGCCTTGCCGACTCCTCGGTTTCAAAGCAATAAACCTGGCAAACCCGGTTGTCTTTGTCGACTCTAGGAATGCAGGCGCTCAAATCGCCATCTTCGCAGGCGAGATCGAGCAACAATGACCAATGCTCCATACTTGCATTATTTATGTTGCAAATATGGGCACTATTTTAAAATTTTACTGGAAAATGCGTTGAGTTTTTTTCTGGAAACGCACATATCTTTATGTGCATGTATTTCCCATCCATCAAACAAAAGTTTTATTTTTGAATATGAAAATAAATAGAAAGCCATATAGAAATGAAAATTGGTTTGCTTTTTCAGAAAGGGTAAAAACCAGGGACAAATACCAATGTCTAAAATGTGGCAGAACCGAAAGAGAATCAATCTTGCAAGTTCACCACAAAATTTATAAGTTGGGTTTGCAAGCGTGGGAGTATGCTTTGAGCGATTGTATTACTTTATGCAAAGGATGCCATGCCGAAAAGCATAAAAAAGTAGAACCTCAAAAAGGTTGGACGCTGATTTCAGTTGATGATTTAGGCGGTTTGGACGGCACTTGCGAAAAAATAGGCTGTGGCAACGAAATCCGATATGAACATGAAATATACCACCCCGATTGGGGATATAAAACGGTTGGAAGCACCTGCGTAGAATACTTAACACAAGAAGACAAATGGTTGAGCCAAGAGATAATAAAAATATACAAAAATATAAGCAAGTTCGTCCACGGTTCAATTTGGGAGATTGGATTTACCAAGAGTGACAAAGAATTTATCGGTACAAGATATAAGCACCACCAAATTCGGATTTACGGGAATGACAAAAATTATTCGTTTCAGATTGCCGTAAAAGAAACTGGTGAAAAATGGTTTGATTGGAAAAAGCCAATTTTTACCAAAAATAAAACCCTAATTGAGGTGAAAGAAATGGCATATATCGTTTTGAAAGGAACGATTGCCAATAGAGAATCCGAAAAAAACATTTTGAGAAACATCTACAAGCAGATGCAATAAAATGTGGCTAACAATGCGAAAATTATATGGATGAAATAAACGCTTGCTGTGCTTCGTCGTAAAACGCTTTAACGTCGTCATCGGCGAAGGCGAGAAAGTCATTATACCCTTTCCGATGCCTTGCTTTTGCGTTATCAATATCTTCGATACTTACGTTTTACCCGCCGTATTGGTTACGAACGATTGTAACCGGCTTTGCATTACCTTCTTTGACCCACTTCGTATCACGGCGCCACTTACCTATGTAAGTTCGTCCGTCACAATCAATTCTTGCTATCAGTTCCATGCTTTGAATTTTACCGGAGGTAAAGAATCCGCATAACGCCGCCCCCTGTACAGCCGTGTTATGCGTCGCGCCCGTCGTGGCGCATCCGCTCTCTTTCAGTACAGTCACGACAAATAATCCTGCCGGTCATTTCAAGCGAAAAAACATCGTATTCATCAACTGCATCGTAAAACTCCTGCTCTGTCAAGAACCATTTTTGCCAGAACATTTCTTCGGTTGGGTAATACAACTTTTGCCCGTTCCGTGTGCCTTTGCCCCATTTCCAATGGGAATCGTGTTCGCATGGATATTTTTTCGGTATTTTAATTTGATTACCGTCTTCATCTGTCCAATCCAGTTTTGCCTGGTTGACAGGTACTGGCGCTATGTAGCGCCCTCTTGATACTCCACAAACTGCCCCGCACATAAGCTACCTTCTATTTGATTTAATGATTTCACGAACATCTTTGCGGATGAGATGGTCTTCCCAAAGGCTCCAAACGTGAATTGCAACACCTGCTAAGACGATAATGACTTGCAGCTGCCCATCAAATGATAGCCAGCTGCTTCGAGGCAGCGGCATGGGTGCCAAGAAGTTTTTCCAAAACAAAAAAGCAGCAAGCCCAAGCATTGCCGTCCTGAAAAGCCCGTCCAGTTTAGATTTGGCTCCATAACCAAGGCCAAAGAAATATTGCCAATCCCAAAAAGACAGCAACACGTTTAAGATTGTGAGTATAGTTTTTGTTGTTTCCATATTTGCAACGACGTTTACATAGAAAAAGTAGGCAAACCAGCAACCTTACCCCCATCAAGATAAGTAGCAGAAAACCTGAACTCTGGGTTTGCCAAATAGCGCGGATCAGTTTTGAGCAGCTTGATAAATTCAATGTGCTCCGCCCAATGCAGCCGGACCGAACACCCCAGCGAGAACATGCCCACAAACTTTGCCACGTAGCCCGGCCGGGTTCCGTGGTGATTGATACCCGTTGCCGGCATAATCGGGTCCCTGGTGCGCTTGAAATCCCGGTTTCGATCCCGGCAAACCAGAATTGGTGCGCACTGCACAAGCGCCGGATGGTTAGGAGTCTTGTGGTATCCGATTTTCCAGCGTTCTTGGTATTGGGTGAGTTGTACCCGCGCTACGCCGCCCAGTTTGATCGCCCTGGCACTAAAGGTTGCCAGCACCCCCGGCTCGGTAGTGCATACTGCCTGATGAATGATTTCCGGCTCGCCGGCGCTGTTGAACTGCAGGAGCAAGCCCAGATCATTGAAGCGGTCTGCTTCGTCTGCGTTGGGCTTGCCGTCGAGGTCGGCGCCTTCAACATAAATGATGTTTTTTTCTCCGGGATTTCGGAAAAGTTTGTAGCCCATGCGTTCCATGTAGGCTACGACTTTCTTTGCGTATTGATTGCTCATTGGAGTCTGTTTTTAGGTTTCACTATGGTTAATTACACTTATAACTCGACAAGGAACCCCATTCAATTGCCATTAACTGTGGTCAGGCATTTGTGCCGTTTTTTCTTGCTTTCCACCAGTTGACCAATACAATCCCGATGGAAATAAATATCAGGGCCAGTGACAGCGCGAGTATTGGATGTTTTTTAAGCCATTCAGGATTCATAAATAGTAGCTGTATCATGTTTCGATAAGTTTGGGTAATTTGACTGTGGAGCCGACTTTTTGTATCCAGCCGGTGTACAAGCCGTTTTTTAACTCCCGCACATCGGTGAAGCCCAGCTTATGGAGTTCGCTTGCTGCTTTCACAGTCCGTTTACTTCCCGTTGGGCGAAGGCAGCATACAACCGTGAGCACAGCTTTGTGCGGCATTAATTGCGCTGCATAGCGGCTGATTTGATTAAAAGGTATTTGGTTTCCTCCGGCATCGAAGCTCCGGTGTCTGTATGCCTCCCGCACATCGATGCAAAGCACCGGATGACCGGCTTCTGAAAGCGCAAGTATTTCATTCCAGGAGATAGTTTTCATATTCAGAGGTCATTGATAAACTGACTGCTTTTGCCGTCGCAGCGCATAATCCCTTTGGTGATTAAAGTATCCGGCAAGCCGCCCAAAGCACTGTTCAGGTATTCAATGGCCGGTTTGCGGCCGTACCATCCGCTAAGCCCTATGGCATTGGTTTTTGAGGGTTCGATGTTCACCGCTTTAAAGAATCCTTTGACCCGCGAAATCATCGCCGGCGTCCAGTCGGCTTTTGAGATTCCAAAGGTTGCACGTACCTCATCACTGGGCGCGTCTTTTCCGTCTTTGTAAGTCGGTTGCAGCCAGTTGCCGGACGTGAATGACAGGCAAAACGGCGGTTTGGGGATGTTGCCTGCCGGGATGCTCACGATTGTATCGCAACGTTTGGAGCTTTGGATAACGAGCAAATCCGGTAATTGCCCGTCCTGGCTGTCCAGGTACTTCCAAATCAAATCTGCCCCGAAATACTTCAGGGTAAAGTCTGATGGCTCCACGTCGACCGCTACGAAAAAGCCTCGCAGCCGGGCTTCAAAATCCGCCGTCCATTCTTCATCCGGCACTTTCAGGTAATCTTTGGCGCCAGGCGATGTGAGTGCCGTTTTGTATTTGGGCAGGTTTGCGGGAACCTTTTGACATGGCATCGGGCCAGTGCCCATTTTGTCCCTTTTATCGTCGGTATTCTGTTCATTTGGCGTTTCGCCTTGCGTGTCCGTTCTTTTCAAGAACAGCGCGAGTGCCGCCACGATAATGGCAACAACTACAAGTGCAGTCAGTACGATTTCCCGGAGTTTCATTTTTTACTTCGAAATAGGATGATCAGTAATAGCATGATGACAATTCCAAGTCCAGCATAAATCAGCAAGGTGTCGGTAGCACGTCGATTCTCATTTATTGCCGCAAGCGGGTCCTGAAATGCAGGTCTGGCGTTGAGCAATTGTTGGAAGTACGCCTGGGTTGCTATAATGCCTGGGGCAAGCGCAGTTTGTATCAAACCAAACATGCTCGATAAAGCATTGGCAATAGCCGATACCGGGTCGCTTCCGCCACCATTTAGCCCCTGTTGTTCCATACGATTACGATCAATACGAGTATGATTGCCCCAATAAAAATTAGTGCGTTCCTGGTTTGGGAATTAGAGGCCTCCGCAGCCTTTTTTTACTTTGTCGTTTGCGGTCTCCTTTCCATCCGGTATGGCACAGATGGTCACACCAAAATAATCTACGAGCGCAACCGGATCGAAGTTGGCGCACAGGTATTCATCCGGCGTCGGGTATCTCGATGGCCACTTGGGGTCATTGCTCGACCGGTGGCAGTGGCCCAGGCACACGTCATACAAAGCGAATCCCGAAGGCCCAAGGGCCTTTAGGTTGCTGCAACTTTCTTCAAAACACCGTTGAACTCTCCGGCAGTTCTCGCGCCGCTTTTTGCTTAAAAGGTGTTTCCAGCCGCAGTTATCATCCGGGCATATATCGTGGCCGCATTTTGCCATTACGCTTGGTTTTTACGCTTCCAATACCAAAAGGCCAGTCCGCTTGCAGCGAGAATGCCTACGCCGATCAGAAGCCATTTTTTCCAGCAAAAGCAGGTATCGGAATCTGTTGAGCATGTACACATAGGTCAAATTTTAAGGGTGATTAGTTTGAAGGGGCTGCCGCCGATTTGCCGCGCAAAAACAAGACGAGCACGATCAGAACCAGGAATCCAAGGACAATCCATACCCAAACAGGTATCGAGGATTTTGCCGGTGGCGTGGGCTGTGGTCCACCCGGCGCCGGCGCAGGCTGTTGGGTATTCTTGCTCGCGCCCCAAACAGAGCCGACTCCTATCAAAATATCCGGGAGGTTTTTATTGACCCCATCCCAAAACCCGCCGCTCTTTTTTTCCTGGGGCAAGGGCGTTCCGTCAGGAGCTACGCCGGAATCGTTCCCGAAGGCATAGACGCAGCTGCCGTTCACTTCTATGTAACCTGTTGGACAAGCCATTGGAGTACTTTTTTGAGGTTAACTAATGTCGTTTTGCCTTCGCGCCTATCGGGAGCAAAAACCCGCCTTCAATCATCCAGGACTTGGCAACCGGAGCATAGTTAATAGCGCCATAAGCGCCTTTCCAGGATGATTGAAGGCCGTATGTCAGCCCAGGGTTTTGTGTCGACCAACCGACCTTGGCGCCAAGTTGCAACGGCCCGTCAGACAATCCTTTGGCCCATGCTGCCGACAAGGCCGGAAGCATATCCAAACGAACGGTTTTCGTTTCGTGCCGGCAGTCGCCTTCGATGACAACGAATTGAAGCGAATCGAACTGCACCCCCGCGAGGTATTTATACGTGCATTTGCCATTTTCTCCTTTTGTCTGGCCTTCAAACAATTTGACATCTTCGCTCCATTCATGCTCGGCAAACAGAATCAAAACTGGCGTATCGACGGGCGCAGGCGACGTGTCAATTGACCTGTCTTGAATGGTAATCGAATCGTAGCGGTAGATGATTTTTTGCAACTTGGCCTCCAGCAATTTTTTCAAACTGGGGTCGGCAAGGAGTAGATTTTGCAAATCCTCATCCGTCCGCGGCAGAATCCATTCGGTTAGGGTGTCGTTCTTCGGGACGTAAATCGTCTCGATGATCTTTTTAGCATCATCCCGGCACCCGCCGCGAAGGAATAAGGCGCTTGCTGCCAGGGCTGCGTACAAAAAGATGTTTTTCAGAGCCTCGTTTTTCATCGGTTGATGAATTTTGGTTGTTTCGGTTTCAGGCGCTACCCGGCCGGTTTCACGCTTTTGAAGAAGTTCCATTCCTTGCCCAACCAACCGCCGACCATCGGCAACAGGTACTTCAAGGCATTGTAGATTAAACCGGCGTATGCGAAATTGGGCAGGAATTGTTTCAGGACGTATTCAAAACTCTCCGGGGTCAGGAAGCCCAGTTTAAAGGTGCCGGCGCCGGCAATCACCAGCAAGGCAGCCGCGGCGCTTCGGACAAAACTCATTTTGATGCTGCGAAGGCCCGGAATCAAGCCGGCAAAAAGTCCAAGCAAAATGGTGATGGCAACTTCGACGCCCGAAGTGGCTTCGGGCGAAATGAAAGACGCTGGATCATTCGGATCGAAAATGGAAAGGCTGTCGATGGCTGCGCCCAGGCTATCGGGGCCGGCGAGCACAGGGCAAACAAATGCAAAGACGAATACTTGGGCCGTCAAGGCGATTTTCAGGGAATTGCGGAAGAATTTCATGTAAATGGTGTTTTTAGCGGTGAATGGTTTGTTGAATATGCGGTTTATTTGGGCGATTCGCCCTCGTTTTGTTCCGGGTTTCCGGGTTCATTGATCATGTCCAACGTTGCCTCCTCCACCCTATCGGCGGCTTTATCGGCGAACTTGGTAAAGCGTAGCATCCAATGCTGGCAGGTTGCGCCCAAAACCGAGGTGATGCTGCACACGACATTCGCCGGCCATTGTGGAAAGACATAGTGCAAAATGCTGCCGGCGATAAAGCCAACTGTGCCGGCCAGCCCTATGCTTGCGAACATTCCAGCCCAGGACATTTGCCGGGCAAAAACTCTTGGAATAGACATAAATACCCATCCAAAAACGGCGGCGGCTACGTGCGCAATGGTATCTTGAAGGTTCTCGAACATGATTTTTATAGTGATTTTTACTTGCGCACATTGGTTACTATCGTGAAGCCAGCGCCGCTTAGATATAAGTGCCTCGCTGAGGTACCAGCCGATTTTACGATTTGAACATGCTGCCCTAAATTTGAAGTTGGAATATTCGTCGTTATGGTCCCAACGCTTACACCGTCGATAAACCCTTCTACCAAACTGCCATTGGGGTCTATGACTATTTTCAGGGATTGCGGCGAACTACTACTTGTTGTTGGCGCCGTACCCGTATTGATTACGGTCTCTGTATTGCTCGATCTGGACACAAATTGATAATTGCCAGTGTTTACGCCATCCGTGTATCTGAAATACACACCATGCGCAGGATCGGACAGGGCATTTGAACTGAGCCAGCCAGCGCGAATAGTATAGGTCTCCGTTCCGTCGGACAAGTCGCTTACATGAATAGTATGATTGCTTGTAAAATATGTTTGGGATGATGAAGCGACAAAAGCGCCTGGAGAGCCAATATTTCCGCCACCCGTTGATGAAGAGCTCGTTGAAATTCCTGAAGCCGCAAATGGGCTTGAACCCAGACCACTTCCGCTACCGCCACTATTGGTTTTATTATAGAAGTCTGCGCTGCTTGTACCAGTACTCCCGTTGACGCCGTGTCGCCAATACACTACCGTCACAAATTCAGGCCGGCTGCTCAGACTTGGCCGGGTCAGGCATCTCCAGCGACTGCTTGAGTTGTCATAGTAGAGCTGGACTCCTCGCCTGGAAAAATAAAAACGTCGTCGCCATCGAAAGCAAACCGGTTACTTGCTGAGGAGGATGCCGACTCATTTTTTAAAAGGATCGTGTAACTTCCAATATTGAGCAAAGTGATTGTCCGATTACTTGCTCCACCGGCCAATCCAGTTATCTTACGAAATGTGCCATCCGTACTGAGCCGTAGTACCGCGGCAGTTGAAAGCCCGGATGGATTGTAGTCGTTTTGATCTGACGTGATCTGGGATGGGGTAATTTCTTCCGTGTACGAACTTCCACCGCCCGATCCGAATTGAACCCATGCGGACCCATCGTATCCCTCGAATTTGTTGTCCGAAGTGTTAAATCGGAGAATGGCTTGGTTCGCCGCAGGCCTTTGCGCCGTACTACCAAGCGGTAAGCGGATAGCGCTATTTCCAGTTATGTCTAATCGGTACGCCGGCGCCGCAGTGCCAATGCCAACGTTTCCGTCGTCGCGCACCGAAAAGCCCAAAGCGCCGCTCGTGTTATAGACACTTAAAGCATTTGTAGCCGAAGTATTCCCCAATCCCACAACACCCAGCCGGGGCATTACTTCGGGTACCGTGCCGTTTCCGATGAGGTTGTACCCCCCTACCGTTTCCAAACCCCACAAATTGGCCGCGCTGACGGCGTTGGCAGCCAGGTATAGCATCCGGGTTTTACCGTTGGCGCCGCCCGTCTGGTTGATCGTGCCGACTACCTCCACCATATTCATCACCGCATTGCCACTTGTCGGTGCAAAACCGCCTTCGATGGAAACCAAGGCCGTTGCGCCGGATGTAGCTGTCGACACGACCGAAGACGGTTGATACAGTCGGGCGTCCAAAACAAATGCCGATCCGTAATCGAAGCTCAGTCTGCCCAGGCCAGCTCCCTGGAAGTATCCGCCATTGGTTACCCGGCTGCGTTCGTTGTCGCCGCTGTCAAAGGCCTGAAAGGCATAAGTCGTATTCGTTGTGTTGCTTCCTTTTACCACGATCCGGCCGGTTCCTGAAAGCGGTTGTCCTACCTGGAGTTTTACCCCTGCATTGTCCCAGTTCAGGTTTGCAGAGCCTCCGAGCGCGCTTGTGTTGTTGAATTGAATGTTTCCGGTACTGCCGCCCAAGGCGAGGCTGATGGTGTTGCCGGATATGGATATGCCCGTCGAGCCGGACAGAAAATTTTCTGCATCAGTCCATGCGGTTGCCCCACTGCTGTTCGTCACCATAGTCGACTATTGGTACCAGACGGCCGTAGCAGCCGGGTAGCATCCACCTTTGTGACTTGCCCCCATACTACTGACGCCGCTGCCAGTACAAGCAGCAGTGAAAGTTTTATTTTTTGGATGATGTTGTTTCGCATTTTCGGGCCTTTTCGATTATGTCAAGAAGGGTTCGTTTTTCTTCGCGGGCAACGGCCAGTTGTCGCCGCAAAACGACCAGGCGTTCGAGCAATCCGATCTCCGTTTCCAGCGCAATTACCTCGTCTGACTTTTGAATCAGGTTGACTTGCACTTGAGCCGTGTCGAATGGAACGCGAAGTCCGTTTTGGACAAAGAAGAATGAACTGTCTTGCTTTTCAATCTGGTAGTCGCCGCCTGCAATCTGGCAGACTCCGAATTTGCTGAATAAGAACAGCGTGATAATGGCGGTGGCAATGAATGGCTTCATGGTAAATCTTAGTTTACGGTGATTTTTTTGACCAACACCTTTTGGTTGGCTTGTACCTGGTTGGCGAATGTTATGACGCTGCCCGAAACCGTGATGTCCTCGCCGGCGCCCCAGTCCAGGTGTACGCCGTCGAGGAAAACCATAGTGTCTGTAGTCAAGGGCGTGAACCCGGATACGGTAATTGTCGAGGTTGCGCCGACTGGCACTTCTTCATAGCGCTGAATGGTAACCGTAGGTGCAGATGCGCTCGCAGCAACCGTAATCGTGTTGCCGCTTCGGGTCAGGCTGATACCGCTTCCCTGGGCCAGGGTGACTGTGCCGCCACTGCCGCCGCCATTCGCCGACAATACGATGGTCCTATCCGACCCGGAGCCGTCACTGGCTGCGAGCGTCTGGGATTCCTCCAAGCTTGTGTTGGTCACGCTGCTGATGGTACCGTCGGAATTGAGCGTGAATACCGGAATCTGGGTTGCACTGCCGTAGTTGCCGGGCGTTGCCTGGCCGGCCCTTCCGAGACGGGAGTAGGCAAGACTTGTCGAACCAACGGTAATCGACCCGTCGGTTGTGAGCAGCCATATGCTTTCGCCCTGGGCAGTTCCCTCCTCCACAAAAATTACTTGTCCGTTGCCAAATTCGGCGGCCGCGTCCAGGTCGCCTGCCCGCGCCCATGCGCCTGAAGCTGTGATGTACACCCCGTTTTCCGAGGCCGTCGTTTGGTTTTTTACCAGTACCCGGTCTCCTGTATTGGTTGTGACGCCATCAAGCGTTTGGTTGCCGGACAAGGTGATGTTGGCCGTGGTCGCAACCCGTGCCGATTGCTTCCAGGCAAAGGCATTGGTCAATACAGCTAGTTGTGGATTGCCGGAAACGCCGTCTGCGTTGCCAAGCCCGAGGCTGAAACCGGAGGCGTCTGTTGAGGCGGTTATACTTCTGGCGGCAAAGGCGCCGGAACCGGTCCGAACAACGAAACCGTTGCTGGCCAGGTCTGCAATACCATTTACGTTGGCGGCAACCGTTACATCTGTCCTGGAGGAACCGCCGTTGTTTGTGGCCGTAAGCGCCGAGCCGATGAAGTTGATTTTGGGCTGTTGGGCCAAATCGCTTCCTTCTTCTTGCACCGTGCCAACCGCATTGGTGGTAATGGTAAAGTTTGGGTAGGTGCCTGAAATGTTCGTAATACCGCTACCGGTCAGCGAGACGGTTTGGTCGGGCGCGCTGTTCGTAATGGTGTTGCCGCTGATATTGATGCCCGTGCCGGCGCTGAGTAGGCTGCTGCCCTGCGCCCAGGTGACGTTGCCTGATCCATCGGTGATCAGAAAACGACTGTTACTTGACGAAGCGCGGAGCAATACCGTAGCGTCGATTTTGGTGCTTTGAGCAATGCCTGCGGTAATTGCAAGCAAGGTGAATAGGATAATTGAAAGTGCCTTTTTCATGGCTGTTGGTGTTTAAAACGTGTTTTGGCGTTTATTTTACGATAAGGATAAATGCTTCGTTCTGGCCGGGAACCGTCAGTTCGATATCGGCGCCGCTGATGATAAAATCGAGTCCGTAGGTCATGCGAACGCCGGTGCGGTACAAGTTGATGCGCCAATCGCGTTCAGTAGCCGGTAAGGGCAAGGCCGGCGTAATCGTAGAGCCGCTTATCGAACCCAGGTTTTCAAAGGATTCCGTTGCCGTGCCTGTATCGTCGCCCGGCTGCCAGCTCGTTCCGTTCCATTTAAGAACCTGATTCACGGTCGCTCCCTGCTGAGCAATTTTAAGCGGTGTGTCTGTAGAACCATCGCCAGACAAGGTTGCATCGGTGGTGATACCGACCCCGACCGAATCGATTTTCAAATTGGTGAAAGTTTGTAAGCAACCTTGCAGCGTAGCCGAAAGCCCGGATATGAACGGCGAAACCCTGCGCAATGCGCTGGGGTGATAAATCGCAGCCATACCGCTTGGAAGCGCCGAAAGTTGCCCGGAATGGTCAACCACCCTGCCGGCAATAATGCTACCGGCGGCAGTGATCGTGTCGATTGGAAGTTCGTAACACTGGTTACTTGAAAAGACAATCAACCGCGGGTGTTGGGCTTGTGAAATTTGACTTCCGGCAAAACCGGCATTTGAGTTGAACAGGCCCTGAAATGTAAAATTGGGCGCCGTTCCGCCTGTCTGTACGAACGGCGAAAGCCAGCCGTTCCACAGGCTATCCACTGTCTGAGCGGAGGCTCCACAGGTGACAAACCAAATGAACAGGAAAAGCAGTTTTTGCCGCATTGGAATAGATTTAAAAATTAAAAATCAATTGATAGTTGTCGTAATTGGCCGTAAGCCCTGTTGCCCGCATCGACAAACTGGGCGAACCACCCGTGCCAACCCCGACAGTTTGCATTTGCACGGTATCGTCGTCGTCAACGCTGTATGGATTGCCCGGAGCCGGGTCGCCAAAAAGTTGTGCGGACAGATCGATCTTCTGGGTAGCCGGAATATGCAATGTGGCTATGCTTTCATTGCCATGTAAGCCGGCGCCATCGAACGTTACCGTGAGGTTCCCGCTTCCGTCGTTATCGGCATCTGCGCCGGTTACCCGGGCGGACAACAGGGATACGCCTTCCGGGACCGTTATGGTTACTGATCCGGAGGCTCGCATGGCGGTAATGCCGGCACCGGTCGCCGTTACAACAACAGTTGCCGTACTGCCCCCACCGGAAATGCTTGGGGCATACGTGCTGATCGAACTGCCGCCGCTCGGTGCTGCACCTTTGGAGATTTCGTAGGTCGTAGGGTTGATGTACAGCACTTCCGTTTCGGATGCCGTTTTGTTTTGCAGTTGCAGCAAATAGTGCCCGGTACTGTCCACGTAAAAAGCGCCGTTCAGGGAGTTCTCGCCAACGATGTAGGCCAATTGCGCGGAGAAGTCGGTGGTGAGCACTTCGCCCCGAATGCCTGTGTTTTGGGTGCGGATATAGGCTGCATCCGGTTTGAGCGACCACTGCGAGGATTCGACCGGATTGCTCACGCGGCTGTACGTGCCAAACATCCCCGCGCTTTCAAACTTGTTTAATTGAAGCAAAGCATTGCCGGTTGCGTCCGTTGTTCGGGCGCGAAGCGTCACCGTGGCGTTACTGTCGAGCGTGACCGAATACGATCCTTTCCCGTTTACCGTAGTGTTTTGCGTCAAATCGCCGCCCCAACGCACGGTTGTTCCACTTTTCGTCAAGCCGTTTGCATACGTATTCAGGGCGTAGGATATCCAGGACGATCCGTTCCAGGAATACAGAATGCCGGTCGTAGTATCGACGTATAAATTCCCTGGTTTGCAGACGGCGCGCCGCTTGAGAGAAGTGCCCTGTACAACCTCATCCGGCAACAAGCCGATCAGGTAGTTCAGGGTTTTGTATTCCAGTTTGCCATCGCTGCCGCGGGTCATCAAAAGATTGTCCGCAGCCGGCGGGTTTACCCCTTTGATTTGGGTAGTGGGGTTGATTTGGCCAATCGCAGCAGCGAAAGCCAAACACAGCAAGCTTGCCGTAAAAATCAGTTTTTTGAAAAAATGGCCTTTCATGGCTTTGAATTAAGGTTTATGCCCGTTTTCGGGCGGTTGTTACACAATTGCAGCAATCCAAATGGCGTCGGAGTCGGCAGCCTGATTCAGCGTAACCTGATTGCCGCTTACCGAGTAGTTCACCGATGGGTACTGGAGCAGATCGTTGACGAATAGCAGCCACTTGTCGGAATTGTCCGCCGAGTAGCCCGCGGGCAGGTTGAAGGTCGTACCCGTAGCGGCGGCATTGATCGTGATACGCCGCAGCGTACAGGAGCCTGCGCCGCCTGCATCGAGCCGAACAAAATTCCAGAGATCGGAAGGTTCGCTTGCCGGGCCGCTGGGCGTGAGATTGCTACCGGATACCGAAAATGCACGCTGGCAGGCGCCGTTTCTGAACACCAGGAAATCGGTGGCGGGCAAGCCTGTGAAATCGCCTGGAATCGGGACATTGCCCGTTGTTCCTGTTATTTCTGCCATGCTAAATTCAGAAGAGCAGGCCTCATCGAACGTAACCCAGGCCAGCCGGTCATCTTCCACCAAAGGCATGGCGCTAAAGTCCTCGCCTTCCGGGTTGAAAAGGCCGTTTGAGAAAACCAACTGGCCGCCAGTTGCCAGGTATCCGTCTGGAGGATTTGCCGTGTTACCGCTTTGGTCCGTGTCAAACGCCGTCACGAACGAGCACGCACAATCGCTTTGGGGTATTTCTGCATCGAAGCAAAGTTTATTGCTCGTGGCATATTCATTCTGGCAATTGCGCACACGCGCCTGAACGCAAACCTGGTCGCCTTCCGAAAGGGCTACGGCTTGGCCGATAAGAACTGCGACAATCTGTTCATTGGTGGCATTCAGGTATAAATAGGTGCTGTTGGCCCCAATGGGCAGGACCGCTGCCGGCGACGCGAATGCCGTGGAATACACCAATGTCTTGTTGCGGAAAAACTGCCACTGTACCTGACGCTGATGAGCGCCCGTGCATTTGTTATTGTCGTTCCAATGCACGGTTGCCCGGAAAATGGCTTTCCGGCTCAAGCTTACTCGTGGCAATTTGTTGCAACAACAAGACATGGGGTTTGGGGTGGTTTTACAGCGGGCTGGGGAACGTTTTTGTGAGGATCGGAATCGTCATGTTCTGTCCGGCCTTGGTTATAATCTGCAGGTCAGTCACCACGATCTTCCAAGTGCTGTTCACGTTGGCCTCCGTTTGCTCCACAGCCTCAAATTGAAGCGTAAGCGAGGCCGGGGTATTGTCGGTGTTTTGACCGTCATAGTCGCCAGCCGCAGATTCAGAATCTGCGCTGGCGAACAACGTGGCATTATCGGCGCCGGTCAATCCAGACACGTCCCCGAAGTCTTTGGGTGTAAGCGTAACATTTACGTTGAAGATGCCTTCTTCCCCACCGGGCTCGGCGGTCACGGCGACATTAAAATCGTTTCCGTCCAGATCAACTTGCCGGGTTGTTACTCGTTTGCGGCAGGGGCTTTGAAAATATCCGTTGTTACTCATTTTTTGTAATAGTTATAGGTTGAGGTTTGGAACAGCTTATCCAATCAATTTTCTGGTTATAGCCTGGGCGATGGTAAAGACTAAAATCACGGCCAGGACTGCCAGCCCGAAGTAGACGGCCGATGCCGTATCGTACTCGTAGCGATAAGGCACCTTGCCGGTTTTAAGCATGTCTAGGACGTCCGAATTCATCAGCCAATCTGTTTACGGATTAGAGCGGTGACAATGGCAGCTACAATTGCGGCCAGGCAGCCGAAAAGCATAAATCGAATGATCGTATCCTTTTCAAAAGCCACTTCGACGCGCACGCCGTCGTTTGACAGTTTTTCCAGAATGTCGGTCAGTCCCATGTTCAGGCGATGGTTTTGTCCGTAGTGCGTTTTTGCAGCGACCGGGCGCCAATGGCGAACACGGCCATAATAGCAATCGACAGCAGTGCGAATTGCCAGATTTTCAGTGAACCAACGGTGTTATTCATTTTTTGCGGATTTAGCGTTTTTATAAATGAAGTTGATAATAAGCGTTGCTATTACGGAGGCACATACATTGGCCACAATCAGCCAGAACAGGTCTTGTCGTCGCATCAGATGTTCAGTCTTTTGACCCGTTCCTGGATGTTTTTCAGTTTGGCGTCGACCACTTTGCCGGCATCCTTAAAGCAGCATCCGCTCAGGTAAAAGCTGTCGAAAGTCTCTTTTAGCGTTTGCCCATACATGGATTTGTAATGGGCGGCCAACTGCCGCAGTTGGGTGTCCGGTAGTTCGGCGATTGCAAGAATCGTGTCGCAGCGCAGATCGCTACACATGATTATCCAGCCGGAAGCCTCCTTCAGGTCGTCGGCCAGCCGTTTAATGTTCTCCGGCAACGGTGCGCCAGGTGCGCTTCCGGGCGTTCCATCCGGGTTTGTGCCCCCGCCGTCGTTTTGCGGCTGTTGTTGAACCTGCCCTGTTTTTTTAAATAACCGGATCGCAAACACCACCGTCAAAACCACAACCAACACCACAAGCAGCGCCAGCCCGATGCGAATCAGGGCGCGTTGCATGGATGGATTGAATACCTGTTGTACTGCGTTGGATTGCATTTTTGTTTTATTTCAGACGCTTGGTTTAGCAGTCATACGGATGATTTTTCGGGTCCTTGTAGTAATAAATTTTGTCCTTGGCGCACTGCGGCTGGTTTGCCTCGACTGGTTTGCTGAAAATCATTTTCGGCACCCGAATGAGCAGGAATACCGCGGCTCCGACTACTGCCAGGATAATCAGTATGCGCAAGATGGCAAGTGCAGAGGCGTCCGATGTACTCATGTCAGTCCGAGCAAATTCAGTTTTTCAATCATCGCCGTATTTTGATCGTGCGACATTCCAAGCCAGCCACAGTCATCTGTGTACGTTGCACTGACGGCGCTGTGCAGGGTTTCTCCGTAGTTATTTTTATAGGTGTTGTGAATAACCCGGAGTTGATTGTCATTCCAGCTAAGCGCATCGTACAGGGCTTCGCAGCGTCCGTCGCTTGTCAGGGCATTGCCGGAAAGCGCGTCGTTTAACCTGCGGGCGCTGTTTTTCCGGTTGTTGTAAAAATCCGCGAGCACATCGCCGCCGCCCGATTGCAAGGTCGCATCATCCGGCACAAGTCCGAACAGCACCCGGAAATAGGGCTTGAACAGCCACCACAGCGCCAGGGCAACTACAAAGAGCGCGAGCCACTTGGCGTTTCGTTTCAGGAAATCCGAAGCGCCCGATCCTGCGCTCATCAAGGCTGTCGCTGCGGCGGCTGTCATGTCGGATGCCCTCCTGGTTTAGTTGCCGGATACCACCACGTTCCCGACAAGGCGGGAACTGAGCGTTTGCTTCGGGGCTTCTTGTACAGGAGCGCCCTGCAGCATGTTGCCCTGGCCGGTTTTTCCTTTTTTGAGTTTGGGCAAAACGTAAAAAATGAAGCCTGCGGTAATGGCAACTGCTACGGCTACCAGAAACCAGCGTTGTTTGAAAAGGCGCGTCATGGCGTTGTTTTTTGATGGTTTAAGTTGAATTGTTTTTTGTCAGCCGGTCACTTTGCCGATCATCCTGCCGGCCAACCGAAGTACACAGAACAGACCAAGCACAGCAAGCCCGATTATCAGCCAGGATATCCATTTGGGCGCCAGGACGCCGCTTAGATAGCGGTTCAAACCCGGCTGGTTTGGCATCGTATCCCGAATTTGGTCTGCCACCAGGCGGGCGGGCGTTTTACCCGTCGTCTGCCGGATGGCCGTCAGTTCCCGGGCATACACCCGGCTTTGATTCACAGGCACATCCAGCAGGGTTTCCACCCAGGCAAGAAATGCTTCGGGGGAAAGCCGCCCGGCTTGTTCCTGAATGGCATACGAAATCGCATCCACGTTGGGCGGTATGGCGCCATCGACACGGCCTTCGTTCACCAAGCGGGTGTACACACCTGGCAGGTTGTTGGTCGTGATCATGTGTACCAATTCGTCCGTTGAGTACTGAATCTGCACTGGATGGCGTTTTGCGGTGAAAAATCCGATGAAACCTTTGTTGGCCCGCCAGGGCATGTGACCAGGCAGGCCGAACCGGTTTAATTGGCGCCGCGAAAGCCCGTGTAGAGGGTCAGGATGTACTTCCGTTTGCCGACGAGGCCGGGGATTTTCCACTGGGTATCGCGGTCAAACAGGTTGGCCGCCGAACTCAGGGAAATGTCGGCATACTTCAGATCGGTGCGCGGGTAGGCCTCCAGGTTCTCGAAGTTGCTCACGTCGATACGGCCAAAGTCGCCTTCGCCGTTGATGTTTTTGCGGGAGAACATGATGTGATCCGGCAATTCGACGACGGAAGCATCGCCGGCACCGGCGGCTTTTTGGGCCTTGATTTGGAATGCCGCAAAGGTGTACGGCGTGGAACACAGGCGGTTGAGGAATACCGCGTACTTGTTGCAGGTCGGCGAGCCGATGTACACGGCGGCTTTGTTTTCGCTACCGCTACAGCTGTCGCAGGACGATTCGTGCGTTTCGCTCGAATCGCCAAAGTAGGCGACAACTTCCTGGTCTTCGTCGAACTCGGCGGTGTCGATGGTCAGGGTGATGTACTTCTCGACCGGAGCGCCGGCGCTCATGGCAACCTGGCCGTCGAACGGCGAGCCGGGCGGCACAACCTGTGGGCTGGTTACGTCAACGGTGGTAGCGACCACGTCGGTCGGCATTTTTTTCTTGGTGTATTCCAAGCCAGCGACGATCTGCTTGGAAATGTTGGTGGGCAAGGTTTGCACAAAATCCATTTTGGAGCCTTGGTTTTGGTGATCAATAGTTTTTCCGTTCTGGAATCAAGGCTCAAATGTATCCGGGGTTTTTTAATTGGGGCTTTAGACTGTTGTGGACTGTTGGGTATTGTGCGGGATTTTTGTGGATTTTTTGGGATTTTGTCGCTAATCGGAAAGAGATTCTGGTTGAGGAAACTTTTCGTTTCTCATAAATTCTGGGTAAAATTGAAGACAATCCTTTTTTACATTGCCGATCTGGAAGGCGAAAAAGCGGTGTTGGTAATTTATAGGCTGGCCCAGTTTTACCCGCTATTGCCAATTCGGGGTAAAATTCAAAATAGTACGCTCGCTCATTCATTTAACACGGTTATGGGTGGAAAAGACATAGTCACAAGTTTCCGATTGCGGTGAGCCTGTCATACCTTACATTTGTCGTCCCTCTGTTAATCATCTCCAAGGCCGTTTCACCAAATTTAGTACCTGCGCAAAACAGGTGAGAGACCTTTCAATTACATAGTTGTATCCCCAAAAACATCCCGTACTTTCACCAGAGAGAGGGCGGCTTCTTGAGTTTCCAAGCACCTTGTTTCTCTCATCATTTAAAATCTATTTAACGTGAAACGACTATCTCTCCTTCTCACCTTAGTGGTCCTTGCATTGGGTTCATGTAAAAAAGACTATTTCCAAGAACCCCTTCCAAGTACTAATGCACAAAGTCTAAGAAAAAGTTACGGGCCAATTTCTGTCTCAGAGGCCCGTGCAGCACTAACTGTTTCAGGTGGAGTACAAAACAGATCTTATGAATATAATATTCAAGATATCGAACCGATCTGGGATGCTGCCGTTGATTCTAAATTTGCCAATCAAGACGATATCCTAATCGTACCCGTAGAACCGGACTCAAACAGACTTCCAGGAGGCGGGGCAAATTTAATCTTTTTCAGAAACCAAGACAGTACTCTAGACTATCGCATGCTGGTGCATGTACCATACCCTACTTACTGGGACACTACAGGACACCACCTCCATACGGAAACCTATACGGGTGCTATTGTAATTGTTTATGCCGATGGGATAATAGGAGAGGGATATTATTTCCTAAACGGCAATGCTGTAGGCACTGATAACGGGGAAATTGCAGACATTATAGCGAATTCATATACCGGTGTGACTGACCGTGGTGATTGTTGGCCCTGGAATAACAAAATAAAGTGCCCGAAATTTGGATCTGGGTTTTGGGAGAACGTCGGCGATTTCTTTAGTGGCCTTTGGCAAAGCTTCATGAGCATATTTGATGGTGGAACCGGCGGCGGTACAGGCCCTATAAACCCTCCCATAACACCAATAACTTTCGGAGGAATTGGCTGGAATCTTCCAACGAATAATAGTGGTGGTGGCCCAGGTGGATCAACTAACTCGTCCGCTTTATCGGGTTACTTTAACCTTTCTTTATTTACGGGAACCGAACGTGCAAATGCCAAACTAATCAATAAAATCAAAGAAAACGCTTGCCTGACGCAAAGTTCAGAAACATTATTAAATAAGCTGCTATCCGATTGTGATTACCCAGAAGACCCGGAAGAACTTTTTTTTGAGTTGCAGATTTTGGAACAAGATATTCCAAATGTATCAGAATGTGTTAGGGACATTCTAATAGATGATATTCTGACTACATATTTTTCCAACGATCAAAATGCACGATCAATAGTATCTAGCACCCTTTCCGCGGCACTTTGTCACCCTGAATTGTGGGAAAAAATTGCTAATGCATATTCTCAATATGACCCCTCAACTCATGTTAATGTTTTACCTGGAAGCATTTTTGAATGTGAGGAGGGTACTTTAGAATCTAAAGATGCTAGTGCAATAACTACAGTATTTTATTCAGACTGCCATTCTTGGGGATATCAACCCGTTGGCCCCGGTAATACTTATCAAGCATGTGGTGTCTCAGGTATGTATTTCAACTTTTTATATATATACATGGATTCGCAAAATAAGATTCAGGTAGGTGTTTATACGGGCAATATTCATGGATCATTATATTTTGAGCACCCCAGAGTTGCTTTTGATGGATCACAGTATTCATCTGGGTATGCGGCTACATACTCTGCTCTCCTTTACGATGCTGTTGAAACTGAAATAGAGAATGAACGCGCAAATAACCCACCTCAGAACTCAATTCAAAGAAGCCAACTTATAGAAACTTTTATTGATCGATTGAAAGATGGAATGGAGGCTGTCGGGGGACGATGCACAAAAACAAATAACTACGGAGTTGGCTCAAATATTTATGAAATAAGCCCTACGCCAACCAACTGCAACTAGAATCTTTGCAATCTAACTTGGTTTCCACTGGTGTGGAAACCAAGTTAGATTAATTTTTGCTACTTACACCCGCCGGAAAGTGGTTTGCAAATTTTTCGGGACTTTAGTCATCGGATGACTTGACCTTCGCGGTTTTTCGCAAAACACTTTCCGCTATGTACACAAAGATCAGCATCATAACAAGCACAACGACATTGAATGCTTGAATAAACACCCTTATATGGATACAATTCCCCTTTTTCTACAACTTGTTAAAGCACACGCCCTTCTGTATGCAGTCATTACTACTAATGATATTTCTTTAATTGAAAATAACTATAATGGACGGTACGATTACCCCTCAGAAAGAGGAGTAACCTTGTTTGATTTCCATTTAAACAAACGAAGATTGTTTTACTTCAGTGAACATATTGGTAAGTGAAGACTCAACATTATCCATATTTATGCACACGGATTCATCAAAGTACTATGATAATGCACCTTCATATTTTGGTGAAGAAACGATTTATACCCCTATTGAAAACCTCCTTAAAGAAAAAAACATTGAGATTCCTAATAAATACAAATATGAGTTTTCTCAATTCACTCCTCCTGCATTTGTATTCGTAAAACCAAATCTGACTGAGTATGCTATAGTACTTAGATTTGGAGACGAGGTTTGTAAAAAGCCCTTCCAAATTACTACTGATCCCAACGAGAATGATGAAAAAAATTAAACAACTGGCATAAGATTTCCATAATCACCCCTTATGTTAAACAGGGAAGGCCGCAACCTGAAAGCACCGACGGTGAGAGTGAGTAGGTTCCGCTCAAGCAAAACGGACCAAGCACGGAGGTTTCCATCTACCAAATGTTTTCCAGGTGTTGAAAAGTAAAATGCCCCACATTACTGCAGGGCATCCAAAACATATATGAAAACAAACAAAAACTATTCGCTTCAGACAGGGTTGGGTAAGAACTCAATGCGGACGCTTGGGTTGTTGTCAAACAGTAACCGGACGATCATTTCAGCCAGATCGACGGGCAGCTCCATTCGGGAGGCTTTTTGCTCATAATCTTCCTGGAAGGCTTCATTTTTCCGGCAAAGCACGCCGATACGGTAGCGCAAACTCGTTGGTGTCGTGTTCAGGGCATAAGCCAATTCTTTCTTTCTTACCCGGCCGGCAACAACTTTCAATCGAATTGGATTGCTTTCCAGCCATTCATGCAGCGTTTTACAGTATCCAGGTTCTATGGTCATGATATAAGGGGTTTGTTACGCACTATTTGCATCGAGGCTTTCCTCCAGCAGGGAACGAATTTCCGTTGCGATCCTCTTCCCGTCAGGTTCGGCGCCTTCAATCGGGATGTTTGATGCCTTCAGCAATGCGCCCCCCGCACTGTACAGTTTGAAGGTCCAGGCCGGCGCTGAGAGGTCGAGCTGGACAAATACCCGCAAGGTGCCCCCGGTGTTCCAGGCGTTGAATGCCGGCTCAAGCAAATTATGAACGGGCTGGATGTTGAACATCAGCCCAGGGCGAATAAGCGGCATTTCATAACCTTTCGGCAACCGGACGGCTTCCCGGTCTGCCGCAGCCCTCAAATCCGCCAGGCTTTGGTTTGCGGTTTCAACCAGGCCTTTGAGCGTCTGGTTTTCATCATCGAGGCTGGCTAACTTGCCTTTCATCTGCCGGGCTTTCCGGGCCGTAAAAAGGTACAGAAACAAGAGTGCCGAAAGCAGCAGTAAGGCTGCTATTCCGACTGTCTTCCAGGGTGCCCGAACAGGCATAGCGGCAATAGTTTGGGCTTCCATGTCAGGTTTTTTTGATTTCGGAAACGATTTGCTGGATTTCAGCCGGGGAAAGCGACA
Source organism: Lewinellaceae bacterium (assembly GCA_016716135.1). Classification (GTDB taxonomy): domain Bacteria; phylum Bacteroidota; class Bacteroidia; order Chitinophagales; family Saprospiraceae; genus M3007. The sequence goes on from JADJWX010000016.1 coordinate 51,564, forward strand.
CAGTCAGTTTGCCCGCATCCAGCATTTTTCGCGCCATGCGTTCGTTTTTAATCCGCTTTACGCTGGCAACAATGGCAAATGCGGCAGCCAGCGCAATCAGTACAAGGGCAATCCATAAGGCCCAACGCGGTATCTTTTCCATGATCAGGATGGGTTTTGTGGTTTGAAGGGCTTATACGCTATCCAAATAGCGCATTTCGGTTATCAATGCCGACCAGCGGATATCCGAGGTGCGCTTCGACCAGTCGCGCCCTTTCGAGCGCTCGATCCGGTGCCGTTGCTGGGTTGCGGCCGATTTTACCAGCGTCAAAACCGATTCCAGCAGTTTGTTGAAATCCCGCACCTTGGCATTGGCAAAGCTGCCGTAGGCCGTAGCCAGATCACTCGCCGTGAGTGATATTTCGCGGTCGCCGAAGCGGACGATCAGCTGCGCTTCCGCCACTTCCTCACCGCGGGCGAGTTCCGGGAAAGCGCGTTTTTGGTATTCATCCAGCAGCGCGGCTACGGCGTACCGCTCGACCTGAATGAGCACTTGGCGCCGGATAGCCTCCAGTTCAGCCTCGAAGCCGGTTTGTTCCGCCGCTTCCCGCCTGTTTTTGGCAATGTCGCCATACCGAACGGTGATTTGCAGCTCTTTTGCAGTGAGTTCGGGCACCGGCTTTGCCGCCAAATACGTGTCGTAGTAGGCGGTAACTTCCACATCCGTCCAGTATTCAACGGCTTTTTGAAGGACTGTGCCTTCTGCCTCCGGGTCGGTTTCTTGTAATTGGTCAATGTCAAGAACCGCTTCGGTTTGCGGCTCGGTCGATGCTGTTGTGTCGGGTACCATTTTATTTCAATTTTAGATAGGGTATGGTTTTGTAAAGGCCCGGATTTGCTGGATCCGGAATTAGTATTTCAAGTTTGTCCAGGTCGGCATACAGTTTCTTTTGGCCGGTTTCCCGGTCATACAGCACGAATGGCGACATTTTAGCGCTCGGACTGCGCAGCTTTTGCAGCGTTTGCCAGATCGGGTACAGGTCTTCCGGCAGCGTTCGGGCGGTAAACCAGGCTTCGTGGTTCGGTTTGTCGCCGGTTCGGAACACGATGTAAATTCTAAAGGCCTTCCGAAGCGCCAGGTTCATGCTCATAAAATCGTGGCTTACCACCATCACGTCCACGCAGTTGTTGCGGTGGATGGTGAAAAACTCCACCTGCTCCTCCGGCATCGCGCTCTTTTGCGGGATGTAGTTGCGGCTTTCGTCGAGAATGACCAGCCCGTTCTGGAAATACTTAGTCAGTATTTTGAACCAGGAAGGGTCGCTCCATTTCACATTTCGCAGCACCCGGATACCTCTGTCCCAGGTTTGGGCTTTGCGGGTCTTTGGATTGATCGCCCCGTACTTGAGTTCGGTCAAGGTAATCTGCGGAAACTCGTTGAAAGCCGATGCCCGCGACGGATCACAAATAAGCACCCGGCGGAACACCTTTTTGCCCTTCGTCCGGTCGATGTAAAACTTGGCCTGTTGGCGGATAAAGGTACTTTTACCTTTACCCAGGTCGCCGAATACGCACATGGAGCAATAATCACGCTGGGAGGGGTCTTTGTAATTGTCCAAGCCATCGTAAATCGACTCCATAGTATCCGGGGCTAAAGGTTTTTTTGGGGTTCTGGCTCTGGGGTTTACAGGGTTTGTTTGTTTTTTTTGACAGGATGTAGGATTTACAGGATTTCGAGGTTGGCTGTGTACCTGTCAACTTTTGAATATCACGGGTCGCTCCAATAAGCCTTCTCCTGTCCGTTCACAAAGGCCGTAAACTTGTCCAGCACGGAATCCGCATTTTCAAAACCGATCTTTTCCAGGAGGATTTTCCCGCCGTTGACCACCAATGGAGTCAACAGCAGGAATCCGAGCAATACTTCCGGGGCAATACGAATCTGACGGGCATCGAGTATTTTGTCCAGCAAACGCACCGTGCGCTGTTTCAGGCTTTCGCTCATGGTCACCTGTTCGGCAAAGGAGGCTTTGCGCTTGCTGTAAGCCAACACCGCTTCCTGCGCTTTTTCGAACAGCGCTTTTTCACCGGAATTGGCCTTGCCGGAAGAAACTTTCGGGTAAAGCCCTTCCACCGTTTCCACCGCCTTTTTGGGCGTGCTAAAGTGGTCGTAAGCCCATACCGCCAAAACCGATTGCAGTACATCGTACCAATCGATCAGTTCCTCCGCAGCGATGGTGTTCAGTTCGGAATCGGTAGCCGTAAATGGGCGTTGTTCAAGTACAGGTGCATTTTCGGGCGTTTCAAGGCCGTCCAGGGGATTGTGCTGCGGCAATTCCCGCTTTGCGATTTCCTCCGCCTTTTCAAGCGGGACGCCGGACCGGTCGCGGATATTTTCAACCAGTTCCACAAATTCGGGCGCCGCGCCGGTTTCTTCGCCCAAGTCTTCCGCCAACGGCTCGTCGTCGGGTACTGCGTCGGGCGCCGGAATAATATCTGCGACAGCCGGCTTCTGGGGTTCCACGGTGCGGTCGGAAGTAGCGTCCAGCAGTTCGCCCAGAATATCATCCCCGGCAATCGGGATGCCGTTCAGTATCTGGTCGATTGCCACGGCATCGACCGGATCAGGCTCCAGGGTTTCGACCACAGAGGGTTGGAAGGTCTTTTTTGCGCGTTTAGCCATTGTTTTCCGGAGTTGCGTTTGCCGGCAGTTGTTTTTTCAGGACATCGACCAGGTTGGCATAGGCCGAAAAGTCGATGCCCGTTTCGTACAAAATGGCAGCAAGGGCGCTGACTTCTATTCGGGCTAGCCAATGCGCATCGAAGGCGCCGGCCAGGGTTTTGACATTGCCTAAAATGGTGTCGCGTTTATGGCTGTCCAGCATAATGGAAAGGATGGTCTTTGCATCCATGCCGGCGCCCTCCCCTATCGGTAGAACGCCGATCAGTTCGCCGATTTTGTCGGCGTTCATGGCGATGCCTTCGCAGGATTTCAGGAGGTAAAAAATGGCGTTGGTGAGCACGGCTTTTTCCGTTTTCAACTTACTGGTCAGGAGCACCTCGTCGGCATACCTGTCGTGGAGCGTTTTATACCCGGCGGTGAACTCCGAGAAGCGCGCCGTGGTGGACACTTTGGCCCTGCCCTCGCGGATTGCAGCGAGCAGATCATAGCCGTGTTTGTCCAGGTCTTTTAACCAGGCCGCGAGCAGGTCTGCGCTAATCGAAGTCTCCGTACCTCCGTTGATTTTCAGTAAGTTATCAGCCATTTTTTTCGGTAAATTTTCGGTAAGTAACCGATATATCGCTTTGGCTACGATTGGTTAGCCTTTCCATAAAATTTTACTACCGGTCAGCTTACGGATTTGTGTTCCGTTTCGCGCTGCTGCGATCCGTTCGCAACCGCAACGCTTCGCAGACAAAGTTGGCGCTTTCGTTGCTTATTTGTGGACTATTAGGTAACTTTGTTGCAACTTCGTTATAGGCTCAAAAACTTGCTCATTACAACACTTAATTTTCTATGGGGAAACATCTGGGGCGTTTTTCAGACCGGGTATTCAATGGGGTGGAGGTCCGGTTTCTGGAAATACGCGGTAGTGGAATAACCGGCAAGTGGTTATTCGAAATCCGGGCATTGGAGCAAATCGGCGGGCAGCAAAAGCGCACCCGTTTTTTGGTTGAGTTTCTGCCGAAGCAATTTCGATACAGCCGCCTGGGACTGGTGGGGCAGGGGTCGGGGATCGGGTACGACGAATTGACCGGGCTGCTTGATGTGCCGGAGGACTTGCAGCAGGCTTTCGACCGCCACATCCGCAGCGAATGCGAGCGCCGAAACATCAAACTTCGGAGAACCCGCCAAGGCCCGGCTTACATGATCCGGCAGCTTACCACGCTGCTGATCAATTCCGGGATAAAGCCCTCAAAACCGGTGGAGCGAACCGTGCGGGAAGTGATCGAGCGGAATTTGGAAAGCCCGGTTTTCATTCGCCAGGTTAACGGCACCGCGAATCAGTTTCATTTCGGCGACGAGTATATCGGCCGGTTTTTCATGCAGGAGACGCCGGCCTATTAAATAGGCAATAACGAAAACAATCAAAACTATGGAAATTGTACCTGGGCGGAACCCGCAGCACTGGGCCGCCTTCAACTCCCGATTCAGGCTTTTGCTGTCTCCGATAGTATCCACGCTTTGCTTTCTGGTCGTGGTGTTCGGAAGCGTTTACGGTATGAAAAAGATGCTGGAACCGCAATTTCCGGGCATTGGGCTGGCTGCTGCCGTAGTCATTGCCTTTGTCGTCCAGCGGCTCAACGGCGTGTCCGTGCATTTCAGCACCCGGATGATCGCTTCCCTGTTCATCCCCAGATCGGAAAAGCGGCAACTTGAAAACCAACGTGTTGCCGGTGTTGACATTGTAATCGGGCTGCTGTGCCTGTTTCTGACGGCCGGCATCTGCACCGTAGATTTTATCGTCAACCGCGAGGGTAATCACGAAGCCGTGGAAATGATGACCGAGAAGCCCCAGGAAAAAACAGTGGATACCAAGCCACACGAAAAGGTACTGGCCCTGGCGGAAAAAGCACGGGATGCCGAAAAAGCCGCTGAAAACCGCGAGCGCGCCGCCTGGAATTCCAAAGTAGACGCCGAGATAAATGCCGAGAAAAGACGCCTGGAGGCACGGAAGCGGCATTTAGCCAGCGTCAGTGCAACCTGGGCGCAAAATGAAATCCGCCAAATAAGCGCAAGTCTTAAAGGGCTGGAATCCCGGCGCCGGGAGCGAAAAGCGGAGTTTATTCCCAAAACCAGCAACCTGGCCGAAAAGGAAAAAGTCCTGGCCGACATTGCTGCGCAACAAAGCACTTTGCTGCTCGGCCAACAGGCCCACGTCGATAAAGCCAACAACCAGGCCTTGGGCGAATACGAACAGCGAAAACAATCCCGCAAAAGCGGCATGTTCCTGATTTACATGGCCGGCATGTTCCTTTGGCACCTCTGCCACGGACTGAAACAATACCGGGCTTTAAAGTTCGACGAAAAGCACCCGGATAAAGCCAGCCCAATGATCGAGATATTCAAAACCATTGGCAATGGACTGGACAATGCGCTCTGGACCGTCCGGGCAAGAATTTACGACTGGCTGCCCGAAGATGAAATCCAGGACGCTGCCAAAAAAGACCTCCTGAGCAAAGTGCAAACCGAAGTCTGCCGCGACGTTTTCGCCTTCGTCAGCGCCAACCAGGGCGTAAACGAAATGGCCATCTACATGGCTATGAAACGCCACGAGCTCGATGGGGTACGCCAGGCGCTCCGCGTACTGAAAACTGCCAAACTCCTGTTCGAGAACAGCGGCCTTTGGACAGCCGACAAAAACCAGGCGCAGTTTTTTTTTGACCAGTCCCGATCTGCGCTAAGCAGCCCGGAACATTACTATTCAAAAGGCGCTGAAAATCAGGGATTAAGCAGTATTTTTGTAGTGAACGAAGCCTTCGTCCGGGCGCTGATCGACGACCTGCTTACGGCCCGGTCTTATGTCCAGGATAAAGCCCCCATCGACCAGTTAATTCAAGAATTAGAATCCACCATCAAATTTGTCTGATATGACACTCGCTGAACTCAATCAGAACATCGAAACTTTCCGCAGAAGGGTAAATGACCCGGAATTAAGCGAGGCGCAACGCGCCGTTTTTAAACAAGCACTGGAAGGCGCCCTGAAAAAGCGGGAAGCGTTGTTCGGGAATCAGCCCGAAAACGCCGAACAACCAGTGGCCAAAAAGCCTGCAAAACCCAAAGTAGAGGAGGGAAGCAGGCCCAATGTGGTACTTACAGCACCCGCAGACGATACGGAAAAAAAAACGCTTGTTTGGAAGTCTGCCCCAACTGTGGGCATCAATTCACCGGCAACTCCGGAGGCTGAAATCGTGGTGGAATGCGATTTAGGAGCCGTCTCCCAAACCGTGATGATCTTCCGCTGGGGCGGCGGCAAACGGGAAGAACGGCTTACGCCGGGATTGACCATGTGCCGCTTTAAAGCCCGCGTGGACGATGTAGCCAGGCTGGAGCGGAAAAGGCCAGGGGAAAGCCGCTGCTTCCACCGCGCCGTTGCCTATTATGCCGGTTTGATGCAGTTCTGTGGGCGCGAACTAAATCCAACGGATTTCGGTTTCCGAGGTCGTAAGGCAAGGGTGCTGGAAAAAATACAGGAAGCCTACCGAGCGCAAGGCGCTTAAAAATATCCCTCGGTGATTGACGCTTTGTCAATTGCTTTCCGCTAAAACCCGTTTGTCAGGCGGGTGTGCCAGGAATTATGCGGGAGGGTGGTTTGGGCGGTTGTGTGTTTGCACAGCCGCTTTTTTTGTTGTAGCAAATCTGGTACCAGGGTGCAGCAAACAATATGTTTAAATTGCTTGCGACCTTAACGCGCTCGCGCCCATCAGTCTCACCTTTGAGTGGGGCAATGGCAAAACCGAAGTGCTCTCGCCGGGTTTGGTGTTCTGGCGTCTCAAAGCCCGGATCGCCGATGTGGCGAAGCTGAAACGGAAAAGGCCGCAGGGAAGCCGCTGTTTTTACCGAGCCGTGGGCTACTACGCCGCGCTGTGCGACCACTACGGCCGGGAGCTTACCAGCGTCGATCTGAAACTCCGGCACCGGAAAGCAACGGCGCTGGAGGAAGTTCGGCGGGAGTATCGGGATCAGCGGCACGGGGCGGTGGGGTAGATATAAAATGCGAAGGGGGAGCCGGTAATTCCAGTTCCGCCTGATTTTATTTTTTGCCTATAAAATCATAAATCCAAAATATCGGCAAGTACGGTGTCCATCTTGCCGACTATGCTTTCCGGTAGTGTCCCGATCTTTTCGGTAATGCGCTCGTGCGATACTGTGCGTATCTGATGCAGTAAAATCATCGAATCTTCTTTCAATCCGCCTACGCCTGCAGGCACTAAAACGCTGGTTGGCGCCAGGTACTTTTTATCCTTGGTTGTGCATGGTGCGACCAGAGCCAATTTCAATGCGCCAAAATCGGAGAGAATGATTGCAGGGCGCTTAAAGCCCTGTTCATGGCCTTTAATTTCTTTGGGCGGTTTTCCGAGATCGACCCAAACGATATCGCCTTTTTGGTAAATATTACTCATTTGAGGGCTTGCGCAAAATCAGAAAATCCGGCTTCTGCCAAATCCTGCTCTGCCGTGAAGTCTTCGGGTGCTATCTGGGTTGACCAATCGATTGGGTTTCCACTGCCCCTTTTGGGCCAGACGCCTATTTGACGCGCGGTAGAGCCGAAACTTTGGGCTGCGTCGTTTACTAAGGTCGCAAGCTCCTCTAATAATGCGTTCGGCGGCATAGGTTTGAAATCTTGGTCCAGATTATCCAATGCGATCAAACCAAATTCAATGAACAGTGAACTATGTACCCATTCCAGGAAAATTTCTCCCTGCGGCAGGTATCCCAATGTTGCAAGAAATGCGTCATAATTAGGAACAAATGGAACGTTTCCATCTGCTCGTTTGATATCAATCGTGCCGGGATGCCTTTGGGCAAGACTTTGCATTACCCGGTCGTAGGTGCGCATTGAAAAACGAATTGCGCCCAATAGATGCTCAAGACCGGTTCCGTCTTTTAATCGCATCATCTTGGAATACATCAACGCATTTCGTTCAACAATGTCCTTAAAAGAAAATGATTCTTCAGCGATTGCGCTCATTCGAAGATCAAACAAAACAGGAAGCAATTTGCAAAGATTTTCCTTAACAGCGCCGGGGTGCCGGATTGCATCCTGGACAGCGTTTTTTAGTGCATCGTATTTTGTACGAACAGTGCTGCCGGCATCTGCATATTGGTGCGGCAAAGGAAAAGAAGCAAAACTTTCATTCCGGGCTGTCATGTCGTCAGGGCGTTTTTACTTTGGTAAGGATTAAAAGTAAAGGGATTGCAAAATTGCATACAAATGTGGAATTGAAACAACGAGTAAACGATAAATTTTAGCGAAATGTTACAAAAAAGGGCCTGGCTTTGTGCCAGACCCAAGAGTGTTGTTCTAACGCTCACCGGTTTTTCCACATCAAATCAATCGCCCACAATAGCCCGGCAATTATTCCGCAAATAACGATGCCTGTCATAAATCTTCGTTTTTTGAGTTGACATTAAACAAATATAGGGGGCTTATATTTTTTCATCCGCGAGGCCGAAACCGCTCCCGAAAAGTATCAGGCCGAATTGCCCGGCCTTTCAGCCCCCAAAGCCCCACCTTTTGCGACTTGGCATAGGCCTGAATGTTTTTGAGTAATTTATTGCCTTTGGCGTTTCGCTGTTCGTTGCGGTGCCAAGCCCAGCCTTGTTGCACAATGTGCTGCGCAAGCGATACGGTATCCGGCACAGATTCGCCCTGAATGTTAATGGTAGATAGAAGGTAAACTTCGCAAACCGGCCGGTCAAATACGTCCCGGTATTTGAAGTCGACCAGGACATGCTTCCCCTTGATGAGTTTACGGACGCTATCGGCGGCAGCGCGGCCAAAGGGTTGGTCGAACGGAATAACGCCGGGGTAGCGGACTTCCGGCGCATCCACGCCGTACAGTCGAATCCATATCACGCTGTCCGGTTTTTCGGTGAAGGCAACTTTGTAGCTGTCGCCGTCGTGAACGGCGCGCACCGTGGCGCTGGAGTAGGGATTTTGGGCGGTTGCAACTGCCGCAAATGCGAGCAGTAAAATGCTTACAAACAGGTTTTTCATAGTTGTACAATTTTGGTAAGTGTATTATATCGTTGCAAATATGTAACCTGTTTTATTTAAAAACTACTTATTCGCGCGCATTTTCTTTACCAATGCGGCGAAGAACACCGTTGCCAGTGGAAATGCAACGGTGAACCCAGTGCGGATTCCCAAATCCGTAATCCCGATAATGACCTGGTGTAGGGCTGCGTTTTGGGTGAACACCGTTGGGTCGTAACCGTAAAAAAAATTGCAGGCGCTCATAAGCATATCGTATGTGGTAAATCCGACAATATGCGGGCAAATGCAGCGGATTGTTCGGGTGAAATGCGGCGATAACGCCCCAGGAATGCCGGAATATCACGCATTTTGATGTAGCGCTCGCGTTGATCAAGCCCAGGCAATGCAGTTCGCTCGATTTCCGGCTCACGCTCGCACTTTTTATTGGCCGCTTTTGGGTCGGATAAATTCGCCGCATTTAAGAGGTCGGAGAATAGTACCCAGGGTTCGTTTTCGTGGATTACCGGGGTCAAAACAGGGGGTAAACTCATCGCGATTTCCATGAATCAAAAGATTGATACGGCGTCAACTTGCCGTATTGTTGTTGAATTTGCTTGCATTTTAGGTTCACCCTCGTCGGATTTCAGCGCGTTTGCCATTGCCCTGAACCAAGCTTTCACCACGCCGGTTTCTACTGAATTTCCGATGAATTTCTTTTTCTCGTTTTGCGGACCATGCAAAACATAGTCGTCGGGAAAGCCCTGGATGCGTTTTAGTTCCAGCTCCTTGAGCATTCGCATGCGGACATCAGCAATTCCATTGTCTCGCATAAATGCCTTCAATGCAAGCATGACCTTGGAATCGGCCGGCTTAGGTTCCCATTTGGGTGTCCCTGAATCTGCGGGAGTTGCCAGCGCAAGCGGATAGGATTTTTGACGGGCGATGACCGTAGGCGCTGGATCGAGTATTGAACTTCCCGCATTTTTATATTGCGGATTTACGATGAAGGCGTTGGTACAAATCCAGGTAACCGGGCTAACCAGCGCCATCCTGTCCTTTGTGGTGCAAGTAGGAGCCGGATTGTTTATCGAGGTACATTGGCCATTCCCGTAGTAGGATTGGAGGATAGGGGTAACAAGGGCTTTATGGCAGGTTGTGGTAATCGTTCCAACCGGAGTGTCTGTATCCGTACAATAACCGGGCGTATTACAAGTCATCACGGATGGCCGGTTGTAAAACTTTTGCAAGCCGGCCAAAATTCGGCTCAATGTCCGGTCAACCAGGGGCTTTTTCCGGTCGAAGATGCTTTTGCCCATATCTTCAAAATCCAGCACCTGTGCTACTGGTCGCCAGGGTTTCAAGTTGTCGTTGAACATCGGGCTGCTTTGCGGCCTTTTTGCGTGCGTTGGCTGCGGCCAGGCAAATGCGACCTTGGGCTTCCAAAATGCGGCGAAATACCGCTCACGGATGGTTACGCCACCGAAATTCGCCGCATTTAAAAGCCGGTAATCGTGTTGATACCCGTAGGCCTTCACTTTATTGACCCAGTGAACGTAGAATTTGCCTCGCGTCCGACTTTCAGGAATCAAGTTTGACCGCATTTGGCCGGATTTCCGATCATAGTGGAGCGGGCAAAAATCACCGCATTTCTTTTTTACCACCTTCGGAACCAACGGCCCCCAGCTCATAAATTCTTTCACATTCTCGATCAACAGGTAATCCGGGTTTAATGCGTCGAGATACCGGAATAATCCGTTGGCCAGCGCCCTTGAATCCGCATCGCGGGGCATCCCGCCCTTCGCATTGCTGAAGTTTGTACATTCCAGGCTGGCCCATAAGACCATCTTTGCGTCAGGGTAAATGCGTTGCCAATGCCTGACGGCTTTCAATACCGGTCGAATGTCAGCCACCAGGATGTCTTCCGTGAGGTGCAACACGTCGGCATGATTGGCAGCATGGCTTTTGATTGCCAGCGGGTCGTGGTTAACCGCGGCTATTACTTTGCAAACGCCGCTCATTTCTGCGCCGGTTGTAGTGCCGCCGGCGCCGCAGAACAGGTCGATGAGTAGAAAGTTTGGAGCGTTTTTCATACCAACTGAAAACTTGTTTGTCCACGGGTGAGGAATGGGTCGTAGTTCGTCCACAACACTTCAATTTTGCGGCGTTTACCGGTGTGACTCATTGGAACTCGCCGTTTCTTAAATCCGGTTTTAAACCATCGACTTGCAGGATAATGCTCATCCATAAATGGGTCGTCATACCCGGATAGGGCAACCATGCCTTTGCAGTCGTTCAGGGTTTTAGCGAGTTCGATGTGATCTTCCGTGCTCATTTCGAATACATAGTCGTTGCTGCTTGTCCGGGTGCTCGGCAGGTAAGGTGGGTCGCAGTAGAAAAGGGTGCCGGGCCGATCATATTTTTTGATCATGGCCAGTGCCGGTTTGTTTTCAACCTGGACCATTCTCAACCGGGCAACCAATGCCGGCAGGTTGGCAACCTTGGTGATAAAATTGTTGACGGTGTAGGAATGCTGGCCCGGGCAGTACTTGACATTTGTAGAAAAGGATTTGTCTTTTTTTGCCCCAGCCTTAGCAATGTCCATCACAGCACGAACAAAAAACCTTCTTGCGCGCTCGACTGGATCCGGATGTGGCAGCCAGGCTTGGTAAAATTCCTTTCGTGCATAGGGCGTAAGCAGCAGCGCGTCGATCAGTCGATCTGGTTCATCCCGCAGCATTTGGAAAAAGTTGACGATATCAGCATTCAGATCGTTCAGCGTTTCGATTGGCGAAGGTTGCCGATTGAGCAGGACGGCCGCTGAGCCGGCAAACGGCTCGCAATAGTGCGCACATGCCGGCAGCAAAGGCAGTATATCGTTCAAGTGCCTGTTTTTACCGCCGTAATAGGCGAATGCGATTAGTTTTGTTGTTCCCATTTTTCCGTTTTTAGATCATCATTTGGTAAGCCAGAGTCCCTCACTGCCATTGATTGCAATGGGTGTAATGCCCTTGCCAGGGGCGGGCAGTACAAACTCCGGGTGTTTGCCAACGTATAATTGCAATAGCGCCAAATGCGCATGTATGTACTGCGTTACATCAGCCGGACTTATTTTCCAGTCTCCGCAAAACCGGGCCCTGGCAGCATGGAGCGCTTCCTGTTCTGTTGCTCCGTAGGCCAAAACGTATCCTGTGCCGCCCTCGGCCACAAGCCATTTGCGGTGGGAAACTACTCGCTTGACCGGATTTTTGGCGCGGAAAAAGCGGTACTTCCCGCATTTGGCAATTTCCACGGCTTCCACCTCCAGTTCGTGTTGTTCGAAGGTTTTGCCGTTCCAAAGCCACCAATTGGCCAGGTAGGCCGTCGCGATTTTTTCCTGTTTCATTAGGAAGGGATTTTAGACAAACCGCAGCTTGCCGGTGAGGAAATAGACGTGCAGGCGGGCGATTTCCGGGCTGGGCGCCACAGAACAGGCCAGGCCATCGGGACGGCACAACAGCCACTGATCCCAGGGGCCGGAGGGGTAGGGATTGCAGCACAGGGCGAAGGGCTGTTCTGCCGTACCCAGCCACTCGCAAAGTGCGATTGGCCTAAGTCCTTCCCGTCCAGCCCAGTCGAGCACGCGCAGGGTAATGTAGTCGCCCGGTTCAAAATGCGGGGTTTCGCGGTACATAATGCGGGGAATTGGAAGTGCAGCAGCCTCGCGGGCGGGCATTTCGTACACGCGGGCTACGTGCATGCCCGCCGGATTGTAATTTGCTTGAGCTGTCATATTCAGTGCGTTTTAAAATGGAATGTCTTCGTCGTTGCGGCTTGTGGGTTTGATGTTGGCGTTGAGCGGCGGCTGTTTGGGAAATGCGGTATCGCCACCAAAACTTGCCGGATTATTGGGCACTGGTGCCGCATTACACCCCGCATTTGCAACCCCCTGGGCAAAAAAATGCGGAGTGTTTTCCAGCGTGGAAAAGCGGGTAAACGGCGCTTCAAAGCGCACTTTCACGGTATCTGTTTCCCCGTGGCGGTTTTTGGCAAAAATGATCTCGGCAATGCCGCGAAGCGAATCGCCGGATTCGTCCTCCAGGATGCCGTAGTATTCCGGGCGGTAGATGAACGACACGATGTCCGCATCCTGCTCCACAGCTCCACTGTCGCGCAAATCCGAGAGTTGCGGGCGTTTGGCGCCGCCGCGACTTTCCACGGCCCGGCTCAGTTGCGACAGGGCAATCACCGGCACGTTCAGTTCCTTGGCCAGGGATTTCAGGGCGCGGCTGATTCCGGCCACCTCCTGCTCACGGTTGGCATTTTTGTTTTCCAGTCCGCTGGGCGTGAGCCGCATCAGCTGCAGGTAGTCCACGATGACTAGCCGGATGCCGTGCTGGCGTTTGAGGCGCCGGCATTTGGCCCGCAGTTCGGGTATGCTGATCGCGGGCGTGTCGTCTAGGTATATCGGTAGGTTTTCGATCTGTTCGGCGGCCTGGGCCAGACGCATCAGGTCGGCGTCGGAGAGTTGGCCCTGCCGCATTTTATGGCCGCCGGTTTCGGAAAGCATGGCCAGCATGCGCGCCACCAGTTGCGTGTTGGCCATTTCCAGACTGAAAAATGCGAGTGGAATGCCGGATTGCGCCGCATTTATGGCTGCCGACAACGCAAATCCGGTTTTGCCCATGCCCGGCCGCGCAGCCAGAATGATGAGATCGGAATCCTGCCAGCCGCCGGTGAGGGCGTCCACTTCGGCCATGCCGCAGGACAGTCCCGTGATGCCGCTGCCGGCGCGGGCTTTCAGCGCATTTTGCTCGATCTGTTTGAGCGTGGAAAATGCGATGGATCCGGCCCGGGTGCTGGAGCGCGACAGCGTGTTTTGCGTGATGGCGAACAGGCCCTGCTCCGCATCCTGGAGTGTATCGAAACAATCGGAGGTTTCCTCAAATCCGTCCTTCATCATCCTGGCGCCCACGGCGATGATCTGCCGCTGGATGTGTTTTTGAAGGATAATGCGGCTGTGGTACTCGATGTTGGCCGCCGAAGCCACCCGGTTGGTCAGTTCCACCAGGTAGTGGCTGCCGCCGACCTGTTCCAATTCGCCGCATTTGCGCAGTTCCTCGGTCACGGTGAGGATATCCACCGGATTTTGCCGCTCATGCAACTGCAAAATGGCCTGGAAAATGAGCTGGTGGGCTTTGGTGTAAAACACCTCCGGTGTGAGCAAATCCGACACAAATCCCAGGGCATCCCGGTCGAGCATCAACGCGCCCAGTACGGCTTCTTCCAGCGGCAATGCCTGCGGTGGAATTTTGCCAAAGACGTACTGTCCCATGCCGTTTTCCTCCCGCATTGGGGCAGTAATTTGCCGCATTTTGGGCTGTTGTGGGCGTGTGGATTCGGACCGTTGGTGTTGCATGGGAAAGCGGGATTAAAGCGTAAAGAATAGTTCAGGAGAAACCCAGCTGCCACCCTGCCCGATGCCGCAAAGCCGGCCGCTGGCCAGATCGACGCGCAGCAATGGCTGCGGGGAAGTGCCGTAGTAGATGTAGGCGCGGGAGAACTTTCGGTTGGCATGCAAGCGCCGGGCGACTTCGCCCAGGTAGGCGGCAATCAAAAAACCTTGCGGTAATTCCGCGGATTCCGGATCGGCAAAACGAACGGCCAAATCCGGGCTGTTTAGTGGAAAATCGGCCGCAAATTGCCGGAACTCGCTGGATTGCAGATTAGGTGCAAATGTGTGATTGGGTTCGCCGGCCAGCCAGAGGCGCCAGGCTTCCTTGCCTGTCGCGGAAGCAGGGGAATGCGGCTTACATTCCGCATTTTGCCAACCTGAATGCGGCGACCAACGGGCCACGGCTTCGGACATTTTTCCAAAATTGGGCAGGATCACCGCAAATGAAACCGCAACTGGATTGAACGCATTTCCCCGCGTACCGCCCCGAGCGAACAACTGCTGCAGGCGTTCGATTTTTTGCGCAGCGGAATACTCGCGGCGGCTGCCTTTGGCGATGGCCTTGTTGGGCACATCGTGTGAGTACAGCGGCGGCAGCCAGCGCTCGCCGGTGAAAACCAGCAGTTTGAAATCGGATTCGACGCCGTATTTCCAGCGGGTTTTGCGGCGTTTGCGGGGCGGACGGCGGGCGGTGTTGTTTAGCTGCATGTTTCCGGGTTTTGTTGTTGCAGGACGTGGTGAATCAGCACGACGATGGTCGGGCGGGTGTAATCGCCGATGCGCATGCCGAAAAAGGCGTTGGTGTCGCGGATGGCAGCATCGCGGAAATCCGCATCGCTGCACAGGCGGTGGTAAATGGCGGTCATTTCCGAGCGCAGGCGCTCCAATTCCGCCGTGCTTTGGCCTTTTTCGATGGCGAAGACTTGTTCCCAAAGCGCATTTTTGAGTTGTTGCCGCTCTGCGAGTTCTGCTTCGCGCTGCAGGCCCTTGCTGTCGAAGCGGGTGATCAGGCTGGCGAAGTAGGCCGAGGCGCCGCCGCGGTTGCTGTCGAATTCGCGTTTTTCGGGTCTGCCTGCCTGGCGCCGGCGGCTGGCTTGCTGGGCCATGTAGCTGAGGCAGGCCTCCAGGTGTTGCGGGCCGTACTGGCTGTACCAGCGTGCGAATGTACCGGGGTGGGTTCGGTGGGCGCCCAAGGTGAGCAGGTGGGCGTAGAGGCGGTTTTTGCGTTCGCGATCCGGCTCGTTTTCCGGCGATTCCGATGGCAGGGGCGGGGCGTGAGTTTCCTTGACAAATAGCCGCAGGGCGCTGAGTAAATTGCCGTGTGGCCGGTCGGGACGCAGGAACTTTTCAGGCGTGAGTACCCAGGTTTCGGGATTATCTTCCAGGTATTTGGCCTGGGCCTCGATGGCATGGCGCAGCCGCATTTCGGCTTCTTCAAGGCTGGCATCGCCCGCATTTCGGGCGGAATGCAGGTTTTCTGCGAGCAGCTCCACGCATTTTTCGGCGGTGTAGGTTCGGAAACAATCGCCGGTGAACGGGTTTTGGCTACTGTGGCGGATGCGGCCGGTTCCGAATAGCGGGACGTACAAATGAATCAGCAAAAACTGCCAGAGGGCAGCGGCACGGGCCAGCGATCCGCCGCCGGGGGTGGGCCCCGCTTGAGACGGGGGAGCCCCCGCCGATGGCTGGGCAAGCGCAACATTTTTTTGTTCAAAAATTTGCCCGGAATCCCCCTGGGGCGTTCCTTGCTGTTGGGCGGTTTTCATTTCGGATATTGTCGGCTTTGCCGACCGGGAAAAATCGTCTTCCGCGTTAGCGGAAAACGGCTTTTCTTCTTTCTTCTTACCTGATAATTTATCAGGAGCGGTTTTAAGTATTGGGGGAATTGTGGAAAATTTTTCCCGTTGTTCCGCCAAATCGGCCCCGGAATCGCTCGCATTTTCGCCGGATTTGTCCGTCCATTCCGGCCCGAAGATCCACGTCAGGTTGACCAGGCCGATCACATTGCCCCGGCCTTTGGGGTCGACTTCGCCGGCGCGGTTTAGGCGCGTCCAGGAGAGGAAGAACGGGAAGCCGTTCAGCGTCGAGCCGTTTTGCAGCGCCCAGATTGCCGTGGTTTTTTTGCGCCAGTTGAGCACCGTGCGCCGAATGTTATCCGACACTACCGGCAGTCCGGATTTGGTTCGCTCGATGGCGGCGCCCGGTTCGTGCAGGCGCGCGCGCCGGCCCTCGGAGAGGCGCAGCAACACGCCGTGGGCCACGTTGTTGGTCTCCAGCTGCCAGTGGCCGCGTTCGCCGTTTTTCCAGGCCGCGTATTCGGCCGGATTCTCCAGTGCGAGTTCCGCCAGTTGTTTCCAGACGATGTTCTGGCAGTGGCGCAGGAACTCGTACACCTTGCTGCCCACCAGGTTGTTTCCCGGGTGCGTGTCCTCGTAGTCCAGCAGGGCTTCTTTGAGTTCTTCCCGCCGCAAATTCAGGTCGAGGATCAGGATGCCTTGCAGGCTGTGGTGCTCCCGCTCCCGGGAAATGCCCGCATTTGGCGGGCTGGGGCAGGTTGTTGACTTGGATGCCGTCATAAAAAAAGGGTGAAAAGTGGCGGTCCCGACCTTAATCGGGACCGCCGGTATGAGCGTTTTGCTGTTGGTCGTGTTTACGCCCCGCATTTGCAACTAACAGGACAAAAAAATGGCTACCACGGGCCATTGGTCAAGTGGCAGCCTTTTACCTGGATAATGCGGAAAACTTCCCAGTATTCCAGTTGGTAGCGCTCGACCAATGCGAGGGCTTCGCGCACGGCGTCATCTTCCGTGGGCTGGTCAAGGCGGATATCGATGTACTCGTCTTGTTCCTTACTGTCCCGAAACGGGTTTTCGGCCACGAGGTACCCGATTTGCCGGGCGTCTTTTTTGAGAATGGTCAGGAAGTACATAGGTGTCAGATGTTGATTGTGCCATGAAATTGGAAATATAATGTGGGTGGAGCCGGCTTCCGCGGCGTTCCTCCATCAGAAAATTTTTATACCGTGTCAATTCCTCTAAATCGTACTGCGTGCCGCCCGTACCGGGAATCACGATGGGATGTAAGTGGCCCAGTTCTACACCTCGTTTCAGCAGAATTTTCGGCCAGCCCAGTTTTTGCGTCGCATCGGTGTGATTGATCCAATGCGGGCTGACGGTCATACCGGAGATGATGCCTTCCGCGCGGCCGATCACGTTCATCAGGACGCCGTTTATTTGTTCCTCGAGCTGCTGGAGCTCTTGCTTGCTGAGGGAGATCATAAGTCGCGTATCTGGTTGTGTTAAATTTTTACGCAAATTGTTTAGAATTAGAGCGGCAAATTGGCTACCTTTTCGGCAAAATAACGCTGCTTTTGCAGCCGTTGAGCCTGTTTTTCCGCTTTGTAGCGGCTTAGAAACTCGGCGGCTTCGATCAGCAAATCATACTCCTCATACCTCCCCGCAAATACCAACCGAAGCCATTCCGGCGAGATACCCCGTTCCCTGCAAAACGCAGCGACCGAGCCGTATTCCTGCCGGAACTTCGCCCGTAACTCCAGGCGCATTTGAACGAGATCAGCGGATTTGCTCATTCCTTTTTTACGTTCTTTGCGTTTTGATTTGGGGATTGTCAGGGCAAAAGTATTTAGATTATTTAAATTGTCTAAATAATATTCAGATATTTTAAATTATTACCCTTTTTGCGGTATGAAAACAGACAGGCTGGAAGAAATAAGGCGGGATTTACGCTTGAATAAGGCGCAAATGGCAGAGTTAATGGGTATCGAGGCTTCCTATTATTCAAATATTCTAAAGGGAGAAGGGAAGGGCAACTTGCGATTGGAGCATCTGGAGCGGCTATTGAACGAAGCTAGTGTCAACCCACTTTGGATAATGACCGGGGATGGCGAGAAATACTTAGGAAAAAATAAAGTTTTGGAAGCCCGGGGGGAGCCATCTGAGGAAGAAGTGGAGCAACTCTATCAATTGGTACTGCAGGAATACCCGGCAGAACTGAGCACGCATCAAAAGTATTTGCTCAAATTGGCCTGTGCGCAATCCTTTGTGGACTACCCGGATTTAAGGCAGCTGGATCAGTTGAGTCTGGTCGTGAGCGTCTATTTGCGGCTCATTATCCGCTTTCCCAATATCGACCTTGTTAGCCTCTTGGGCCTCAATGATATGGCTACCGCTCTTGGCAAGTAAAATCAGCTTAAGCCGGATGCATATTTGGACTGCCTTGGTCGATTTCATGAGTAAGCGGTTCGCTCTGCAAGATAACGGCAAATATAAGCCGCCGACTCATTTTCAAAAACATTTTGTTTTAGAAGTGCTCTTTTATTGCAAGGAATTCTTCAATCCCAAAAGGGACTTCCATCCAAATGGAAAAAACGGCCGAATTGAAGCTAGAATATCCCCCAGTTTTGCGTGCATGACTGCTGTGAGATTTCGGAGCGCACATCGGAAGGCAGGAGGGGAAGGAGCGACTTGAGAGAGAAAAATTTAAACAAAAAAGATAAAAATCAATGTACTATATTCTGTACCAATGAAATTTAGAAAAAACTGCAAGGCATTGATTTTCAATTAATGATCAAGCATTTTTAGACTCCGTAGCGTTAAGCAGCTGTTAAAAGCATATCCGGCATGGCGGAAAAGCCGCTTTTTTGCACCTGCAATGAAGAAAAATCACATCAGTTGGCTCATCGCTGCGGCGGCGCTGGCCATCCTCGCACTCATCGGTATCCAGGTGCGCTGGATGCAACAATCCCGGGAGTTGCTGGAAGAACAATTCACCAACCGGGTCAATATGGCACTTTGTTCCACCGTGGAAAATCTGGCCTCCGATCCCGACCACGCCGAGGAAATCCGTGCCTGTTGCAAGGCGCCCGATGTAGCATCCTGTGCCCCCAATTTTCTGCCCCGATCCCAGGAGCCGGCCATGCAGGCGGCGCTCAACCAGTGGATGCAATTTTACCAGATCGATCTGCCCTATACGGTGCAAATCACCCCGAAAGACAGCGCAACAAAAGGCGCTCCACCTTACTCTTGTTCGCTGGGCCCGGTATTGGAAAACGACACCCATTACCTGCAGCTCGACTTTCAGGGCAAAGACGCCTATGTGTCCGAGCGCATGGGCCTGATGGTACTGGCCTCGGTGGTCATCCTGCTCTTCCTTTGCATTATTTTTGGCCTGGCCACCTGGCATCTGGTGCGACAAAAACGCATGGCTGAGCGCAACCGCGACTACTTCAACCACATGACCCACGAATTTCGAACCCCACTGACCAATATCCGGCTGGCCGCAAATCTGATGGCGCGCAAAAACAAGAATCTGGACGGAAACCAATACCTGAACATCATTCGCCGCGAGTGCGGCCAGTTGGTCCACCAGGTAGAAAATGTGCTTCAACTTGGAGGCCTGGAAAAAGCCGGTTACCAGTTGCAAAAAGGACCGGTAAACCTTCGGACGCTGACCGATGAAGTGTTGGCCGGACTTGACCTCCAAATTCAGGAAAGCGCCGCCCGGGTGGAGGTGGATCAAAATGGCGCCGACTATACGATTCAGGGCGATGCTTTTCACCTCGGTAATGCCTTCCGGAACATCCTCGACAATGCGCTTAAGTACAGCGGCGCCGCTCCAGCTATAAAAATCGGTTTTGCAACGGAGGCTGCCGGAACACGGGTAAGTTTTACAGACAACGGCATCGGCCTGTCGACGAAAGACCGGCGCAAGATTTTTGAAAAATTTCACCGCTGCGAGTCGGCGCTTTGTTCCGGAAAAAAAGGCTTCGGGCTGGGTTTGGCTTATGTAAAAAAAATCGTGGACATGCACCAGGGCGAAATTGCAGTCAGCAGCCCGGAAGGGCATGGCGCACGCTTTGAATTGTTTTTTCCGAAGGGGAATTAAGATTACGGCGTGCGGATTACGGATTACAGAGTGGTACATCATTGTGGAATAAGAAAGCATTGCACTTTTTAATTCATCTCAATAAAGACTGCCCTTTTTACCCCAACGAAATAGTGAACCACCTCGTAATCCACATTCGAAACTCCGTGGTGAATTCAAAAAATAAAACATGCACAACGACCAACGCATCCTCCTCGTCGAAGACGATCTGAACCTGGGCCTGCTGTTAATGGACTATCTTGAATCGGAGGGCCTTCAAGTCACCTGGCGGCGCGACGCACTCAGCGGGTTGCAGCAGGCAAAACGCCAGCCATTCGACCTTTGTATCCTCGATGTGATGATGGCTGGCATGGACGGTTTCAGTCTGGCGAAAAACCTCCGCACGCAATACCCCAAACTCCCTTTTTTGTTTCTCACGGCGCGCATGCTTAAGGAAGACCGCCTGAAAGGGTACGCGCTTGGCGCCGAAGATTATCTCACGAAACCCTTTGACGAAGAAGAACTACTGTGCAAGATCAGGGTTATCCTGCGCCGAACTGCCGGGGCATCGGCGCCCACTGAAAAGACACAACAAATCGGCCGGTTTGCCTACGATCCGGCGCGCCAGGAGCTGCGCATTGACGCCCGGACGATCCGGCTCACAGAGAAAGAAAATGCCGTACTCCGCCTGCTCAGCCAGCACCAAAACCGCATTCTGCGCCGCGATGAAGCGGTGGAAAAAATCTACGGGAAATATGACTACTTCCTTGGCCGGAGTTTCGACGTATTCATTTCCCGCTTGCGTAAACTGTTGAAAGCAGACCCCAATGTGAGCATTGAAAATGTATTTAAAGTCGGATTTATCCTGAATGTAAAAGAAGGACAGGCTTAAATTTGCTCCATGCGAAAACTTATCCTGAACGTCGCCGTCAGCCTCGACGGCCTGATTGAAGGTCCAAACGGCGAATACGACTGGTGCTTTACCGACCAGGACTACGGTATGAAAGCCTTTTTCAACCGGATAGACGCCGTTTTTATGGGCCGGAAATCCTACGACCTGATGCTCAGCCTGGAAAACGGCATGGATGATTTCCCGAAAATGGAGCAATATGTTTTTTCAAATTCGCTACAGGAACCTGCACCTGGCTGGACACTGATCCAAGGCAGTGTAGAACAACAAGTTCGGGAAATTAAAAGCCGGCCGGGTAAGGATATCTGGCTGTTTGGCGGTGCGGCGCTCACAGCAAACCTGCTCAACGCAGGCCTGGTAGATGAACTTAGCCTGGCGGTGCACCCGATTGTCCTTGGTTCAGGGAAACCGCTGTTTAGCGGCATCCCCGAACGCATCCCGATGCAACTGTTGGACGCAAAAACCTATTCCAGCGGCATGGTCATTCTCACCTACACGCTTCCCTCGTAGTTTACCCCACTTACAAGGCAATCAGTGTTGAATTTTGGAAAACACCGAATCAAATTCGGGGAGAAATCCCCAGGGCAGAGGCATTAAAATATAACTGACCTCGGAGAGGTCGAATCAGTGTCGAATTATTTGACCGTAACACAAATTCGACCTCTCTACCGGCGTGCAATGATTGGTAATATTTGTGGTAACCATTTGGCTTTTAGCATTTCTCCCTTGCGCTTGTGCAGGTTCCTCGCTGCGCTCGGAATGACAAGGCGTATTAAATAAAACAGGGAGGGGCGGTAAAACCCGGTAAAGCAACATTTCGTCGCCCCTTTCTTTTAGCCCAACCATAGTGCATAGTGGGATAGGCTGAGGCCAAAACTGGGGGGCGAGGCAATGTTCCCTTTTTCCAAATCTTTCGCCCCCCGGATTCTTATAAGATGGTCTTGTCATTCCGAGTGCAGCGAGGAACCTGTCTGCTCGAAAAGGGGAATCCTAAATATAACTTGCCGTTGCACGCCGGTACCGAGGTCGTGAATCACGTCTTGTCCGATCCTTTTCTACAAATATTCGACCTCTCCGAGGTTGCTCGAGATTTTAATGCGTTTGCCCTGGGGAAAACCCCTATAATCCATACAAATGAATGCTCGTTTTAACTATATAGGTTCTATAATTTGACTATAAAACCAATTTTAATCATTCAAAAAACTATATTTCTATGAAAACTCAATCAGTTATTACGGAGCAAACCCTTTTAATAATTTTCTATTCATAGTATTAATCAATTGCCTGTTTGTTGGGAGTCTGCTTGCCCAAAGACCTTCACCCAGTTTTGGCATAGGCTTCCAGGCCGGCAATCCGACGGGGCTTTCCCTGCAATTTTATAAAGACAGGGGCATGACTACAGACATACTGGTCGCTTATGACCTCAATGACTTCTTTTTTCTGAATGTACATGGCCTGTGGAACGCGCATTTGGATAGCGGCGGGCACTTGCACTTTTACTATGGTCCGGGTGGGTTTATCGGCATTCGCGATCGCGGGCCGGAATACCCGAACGACGATGTTGCTGCCGGAGTCAGCGGCAATTTTGGCTTGAGCCTTGTTATTTCCAGGATTGAACTGTTCGGACAATTTACGCCACGCCTGGAGCTTACCCCATCTACAGATTTTCGACCTGGCGGTGGTGTTGGCATGCACATCTTTTTCTAAAATGTAAGGCGCGTAATTCCCGAATCGTCCTGAATTATTAAGGATTTTCTGATCATTCCATAACCAGCATTACAACCGGCACCGCCCATTACGCTGCAACGCAGTATGACAAGCGGTGCCGATTCAATTTGGGTTAGAATTACCCCTCCACCTGGTTAGCAAAAACCAACCAGAACCTGTTCAAAAGATGGGCTCCGGAAAAGTGAAAAGCGACTCAATGCACTGCAACCGCTTTCGTCGGTTTCACCGGTTTGACCTCCATTTTCGGGATTTCAATTTTCAGGATGCCGTCTTTATAGGTAGCGTCAATCTTGTCGGCCTTGCTGTTTTCGGGCAGGCGGAATGAGCGGCAGAATTTGTTGAAGGCAAATTCTTTCCGCGTCATACCATCTACTTTTTCCTCTTTCATTTCCTCTTTTTCAGCGCTGATGGACAAGATATCATTCTCGACTTCAACCTTAAAGTCTTTTTTATCCAGCCCTGGCGCCGCCACCTCGATCAGGTAATCTTTATCCCGCTCTGTAATGTTCACAGAGGGGATTTTTTCCACTCCCAGCCACGGGAAAACACCCGTATCCCAGTTGAGCAAACTTTCCGGAAAAAACCGTTCGGTATCAAAAAAGTTGGACAACATTGCAGGAAGTATTCTACGTCCGTTTTTTGCAAGTAATTGTGCCATTGTTATTGGTATTTATGATTAGAAAATTGTTTTTGAACTCATTGACAAAGCTCGGCTTTCGCGTCTCTTTTGTCAATGAATCAAGTCAACGTCAAACCTGATCTGCATCAAAACCAGATACTGTCCATTTTTGAACAGTGCCTGTCCGGTTTCAGCACATCCTGCCGGTTCAATATTCCCGGTTGATATTGCAGTGCATTGACTTACAATATTTTAGTAGTTTTGGCATATCCTTTGACTTTGATGCATCCAACCATGAATTTTCCATCTTATTTGCTGCTCACT
This sequence comes from Lewinellaceae bacterium, assembly GCA_016716135.1. Classification (GTDB taxonomy): domain Bacteria; phylum Bacteroidota; class Bacteroidia; order Chitinophagales; family Saprospiraceae; genus M3007. The sequence continues at coordinate 75,137 of JADJWX010000016.1, forward strand.
ACCTTGACGTTTACGGGTTGGAATTCCAGCCTCCTCCCAGCGCAGCAACCGGTTCCCGACCGGTTGGCCATTCAGGATGTTTGCTGGTCGCCGGATGGTAAAAAACTCGCGTTTTCGGTAATTTACGGGAAAGCAGACTGGTCGGACTTCAGGCCCGAAAACTGGCAACTGATCGTGTACACCCTGAAAACGAAAAAAACGCAAGTGGTGGCCAAGGGCGCTATGTTTGCCGCATTTTCGCCAGACGGCCATGCACTCGCCTACAGCAAATACCGCAGCGGCGGAAATTGGGATTTGGAAATCTATGACCTGCATACCGGTTTGGCACGCCCGCTGACTACCGATTCAACGACGCGCGAAAGCGGCCCTTCCTGGTCGCCCGACGGGCGGCAACTGGTTTTTTACGGTGGCAAAGACACGCAGCGTGAATTATTCGTCCTGAATGCGGATGGCTCCGGTTTGCAAAAAATTTCGAACGCCGCGCCATACAAATGTTTTAATCCCAACTGGTCGCCCAACAGCGACCACATTTGCTATTATCTCGAAAAAGGCGATAACCGCGATCAGATCTACCTGACCGACAGCAATGGCAGTTTTCATAAAAACCTGAGTCAGGATACCCTGCACAACTACTTCCCGGGCTGGGCGCCCGGAAACCGGATCATATACGCTTCAAACGATGAAACCCTCCGGATCATGCAAGCCGACGGCAGCGGAAAAACAACCGTGAAAGGAATTGCCAGTTTTTACGGCCGGCTTGATCCCAAAGGCAAAAAAATAGCCTGCATCCAGAAAGCCGGCCCAACACAAGCGTTAGCCCTCAGCAAATTTCCCGTGCGCGGAAAAGTCGAAAAACTATTCACCCTCCAGGAATATAAAATCCTGCAAGCAGTCCTGGAAAGCAATTGAACATCCACTATGATCAAACTACACAACATCGAGCGCTTCCACCGGAACGGTCCGCAAAAAACCTGGGTCCTGCGCGATATCAACCTTAACATTAATGAAGGTGAATTTCTGACAATAATGGGCCCCAGCGGCGCCGGAAAATCGACCCTCCTGAACCTGATCGGCATGCTCGATGAGCCCAACAGCGGCGAATACTTTTTTTTCGATGAACCCGTGCACCAGTTCAACGAACGCAAACGCACCGAACTGCACAAGCACTACCTGGGTTTTGTTTTCCAGGCTTACCACCTGATCGACGAACTGACGGTGTACGAAAACATCGAAACCCCCCTGCTCTACCGGAATATTAAAAGCGCCGAACGGAAAGCTATGGTGGCCGACATACTCGACCGGTTCAATATGGTGGCAAAAAAGGACCTGTTTCCCGCGCAGCTTTCCGGTGGCCAGCAGCAACTGGTCGGTGTGGCCCGCGCCATTATCGGCAAACCCAAACTCCTGCTCGCCGACGAACCTACCGGCAACCTTCACTCCTCCCAGGGCGAGCAAATTATGGAGCTGTTCAAACAACTCCACGGCGAAGGCATGACCATTTTACAGGTTACACACTCCGAAAAAAATGCCCAGTTCGGAACCCGGATCGTCCACATTGAAGATGGTTTTGTCCGCAGTGATTTGCCGGTGTGAAGCACTTCCCGGTATTTCCGGACAGCCTCTGAATTCAGTCAAACCCAGCTATGCGTGTGCCGGAAAAACAACCCGATGGGAAAATTCACAGCCCCTGCAACCAATTCCGCAGACGGTCCATCCAGACATCCGCCGTTGTTTTATTAAACATTCCGAAGCCATGGCCACCACCCGGGTACAGGTGCATTTCGGCCGAAACCTGATTTGCCTGACAAGCCATATAATAGGCCAGGCTGTTGGCAACCGGCACTGCCTTGTCATCCCCTGCATGCACTAAAAATGCCGGTGGCGACGCCGGCGTGATGCGCGTTTCAACCGAGAACTGCCGGATCGTTTTTTCATCCGGATGTGCACCCAGTAAATTCATTCGTGAGCCCGCATGGGTAAAATCGCCCATATTGATAACCGGGTAGATCAAAATCACAAAATCTGGACGCAGTGAAGTAGTTGTATCCGGGGTAGTCGGGTCGGCAGGCTGTTGAAAACTGTTGGCAGCCAGTGCAGCCAGGTGTCCGCCAGCCGAAAATCCCATGATCCCGATCTTGTCCGGATCAACCCGGTATTGCCTGGCGTGCTGGCGAACGAAGCGGATAGCCTGCTGGGCATCCTGCAACGGGGCAATGGATTTATCCAGGTTCACCGAATCATTCGGCGTCCGGTATTTCAGCACAAATCCGGCAATGCTGTCGTCAGCCAGCGCTTGCGCCACCAGAATGCCTTCTTTGTCGAATGCCACACCCCGATAGCCGCCGCCCGGACAAATAATCACCGCTTTGCCGTTTGATTGTTCGGGTAAAAAAACCGTCAGCGTAGGTATAGCGGTATTTGAAATAAAACGCCCGCCAGTTGAGCGGGCCTCCACGTACTCCGGATCGGGTACGTTTTTTCTATTGTTCGGAATCGGGCCGCTGTACAGATTCATTTCCTGAGCAGGTAGCATGATCGTTCCAGCGAATATCAGGGCAAGTCCGGTTATTGTTTTTTTCATGATTCGAATTTATTTGAGGTTTTTTTCCAACACCGTTTCGAATGCGGATTACGGGTTACGGATTGCGGATTGGTTCAACCTTGCAGAAAGTGAAAGAATTGCACTTTTAAAACATCTCGATAAGGCCAGTTCTTTTGCACTCAACGAAATAGTGAACCAATCCGCACTCCGCACTCCGTAATCCGTAATCCGCATTCCGTAATCCGCATTCCGCAATCAAAAACGTTCAACGCACCACCTTCAACGCTCCCCGGCGGCCATCCACACTATACTGCACAACATACACGCCCACGGGCAGCATCGCCAGGTAAATCTCGCGTGACTTGTTGTTGCAAATCACGGCCCGGCCCTGCATGTCGAAAACCGACACACAGGATTTCTTCCCGCTGACATACAAGCGGTGATCGTGAACAGTAACAGGCTCGGCCGTTTCCGGCTCCAGGACGGCAGTGCTTAGGCCAACGTCCAGCAAACCTGTGCCTTCAAACCAACCCGGGTGCGTCGTCGCGGAGTAGACGCCATTGGCAAGCGGCACATTGTTGATTATTGCATGCTGCACCTTGACAGATGCCTCCAACCGGATTCGGCCGCTCCCGGACAGGTTGGCACGCAGGGTGTCGCCGGCGCATTTTTCATGGCTTAGTTCGACCCGGTTTTCCACACCGACTTCAATGGTGCCGTGGCCAAAAGCGTTTGCCGAAACACCCCGGATGCTTGCAATGCTATTCGGGTTGGCACTCTGGAGGGTTAGGTCCCAAATACCGGTGAAGGCCCTGTTGTCGCCCGATAATTCAACGATGCCGGTATTTTCCGTGTCGGCGCGCTGGTTGTTCGCCGTAATTTTTCCATTGCCACTGATTGACCCGCCCAGCCGCATAAAATGATCGGGGACTGCCCGACTGTTCATGTTTAGTTGCGTCGCGCCCGAAACATGTACGGGCGCGTTCAGGGTAAATCCGGTTCCGGAAGTAGCATACCCGATGCCGGCGCCGTTTTCCAGAAAAATCATGCCCGTGGCGCTGTGCACACCGCGCAGCCGGATACGTCCGCCCGGCCCCTGTATGATAATGTCGGCCGGAAAAACAAATGCCGTCGTTTCCATTTCAATGTTGGTCAAAACAGTTTCACCCGCTTCGGGGAGCAGCGCAGGCACGAAATGATCCGGATTGTCCCAATTGCCGTTGGCGCCTCCCACAAACTCGAAAGTGTCCGGCCGGCCAACCAATACCTTTCCAACGCCGCTGATCACGCCGGGCAGGTTGCCGGATGAATAAACACCCACGGGCTGGATCTGCCCGTCGATGTAAAACTCGCTGAGCGTGATATCGGCATTTAAAACCAACTGGCCGCCGGGTTCCACGTAGAGCGGTGTTTCTAAAAAATAGGCATCCGGACTATCAATCAGCAAAGTCGCCTGATTTGCTACCGCAACGCGGCGGGCTTCCCCCAGGGCGTTGGGGACAGCGGCGGCCAAGGTCCCTTCCGAAACCGTCCAAAACCCTGCAAAGCCGGGGTTGCCGGAGGTGAGTTGCACAATACCGGCGCCTGTTTTTTGAATGTGGTGAACACCTATAATTTCTGTTGCAAGCTCAAATTGCCCGGCCGAGCCCAGCCACAGGCTGTCGCGGGTGCGGATGCGGCCGCTCAGACTTTCGGTACCGTTGCTTTCAATGCCGGCATTTCCGATAGCGAGCAAAGTGATTTGGCTGGGCGCACCGACTTCAAGTTTGGCGCCACCGCCTAATGTCAGATCGGCGGCAAAATGACCGCCATCGGCCCTGATGTTATGGTTACCGACCGCGAATGCCGCCTCGCCGGTAGCGGGCACCCCGGCGGGACCCCAGTTTTCGGCGGTAAGCCAACCCGGATTGCTCCCGCTGCCGGTCCAGTTGTAGGTTTTAACCAAAGGTGGTTCCGCCGTCGGGTCCCAGCCGTCGCTGCCGGAGAGTACCGCATGTACCGTATAGTTTGCCGCTTCGGCGGGCAGGAGCGCCCGGATACCCACCCAGTTGGCGCGGCCGTTCATGTTGGCGCCGGGGCCTGTGTTCAGGTATTCATACAAATGGAGATCGGGACTGGTGTCGGCGTAGGGCATATTCCATTTGTCGGGCCAGCCCAGCGGGTTGATCTTTTCCGTCATGGCACAATACAGCCAGGCTACTTTCGGGTAGTTTTGCCAGGGCCGCCCGAGGGCAACCTGATCGCCGTCGTCGCCGGGGCGCGGGCTGCCCAGAGCGTAGGTGATCGCACATTGGTTGAACACAAATCCATGTGGTTGCGCCAGCGCAGTGGAGGGCGCGGTGATCCAACCGCCACCCCAGCTGCGGATTTCGCATTGGTGAAAAAAGACAGTGCCGCTGCCGTAAATGTAGTCGGTGCGGCCAATGATCAGGCAGTTTTCGAAATAGGATCGCTTGGCCAGACTCCAGAAATAAATAGTGTCCTGATAACTGCTCAGCGTACAATTTCGAAAAATAACGCGGTCGGCCCGCACCGTGATCGCCTGCGCCTGCCCCACCGGACCGGCGGTATTACGGATCGTCAGGTTTTCGGCTTTGAAGCCATCGCCCAAAATTGTGAGTGTCGCGGCGGTCAGGATGTTGTCGCCCGACCAAAGCATGGCATCAGCGGCCGGGCATTTGCCGTTGAAACCACCGGAGGCACAATCGTGCAGGTGATAGCTGATGATCGTTTCCTCCCGGCTTTCCCCGATAAAAACCAGGTTGGTTTTGTTGGCCGGGATGAGGAGTTTTTCGGTGTCGTATATGCCGCGTTTGAGGTAAATGATGGTTGGTTCCGTGCTGAAGTCGGGGGCTGCATTTATAGCGGCCTGAATTTTGGTAAAATCGCCGGAACCATCCGGGGCCACCACAATATCGGGGGTTACGGATTGGGCCTTCAATCCGGCAGCACCTGGCAATACGGCCAAAACCAGGCAATAGAGCGCCTTGCGTAAAAAGTTGAACATCGATAGCATTTAACGGCTTGATAAATAGGTATTCAAGTCCGGGCAAGGTAGCCGGAATTTCAAGGGCCTGACAATCAATAATTCACATTGACAGTGCAAAAATTCACTTCTGTGGAACAGGCACTACTTGCCGGTCGGGCTTTCCCACCAATTGAAACCTCCCCGGGTTTAAAACGGTCCTACAGGTAATTTTACAGAACCATGAGAATTGGCAACACCGGTAAGGCTAGGTTTGCGCCACAATTATATCAGGCCTGTATGGCAACCCTTTTTCACAAACTTTTTCAAATTCGATAGCAATGATTGTTGCAACCAAAACTACCCTGTTTAAAGCGCTAACGTTAATCGCGCTCAGCGCCACGCTGTTCCTCGGCGCGTGCAAAGACGACGACCCTGCCACAACCAAAATTTACGGCACCATCACCATCGAAAACGCCGACACCTGGGCAACCTGGGTAGACAGCGGCGATGTGGAACTGACTATTTTCCCGGCATTCAGCCTCGATCCGCTTGCCGGCTGGGGCGCTGTTCCGGATAATTTTTTCGGCCCGAACGTGTTGGGCGGCACCTTCGCCGTTGGTGCGCCGTATAACTCCCAAAACCCGGTGATTTTTACCTACACCCCCGGAAAAACCACGTACAACTACGAGATTGAACTGGAGCCCGGCACCTACTCCGCGCTGGCACTTGGTTTCCGGCACGATTATATCAACGACCCAACCCTGAAATCGGCTACCCTGGGCGTCCATTGGGACCAACCCGATCAGGTCAGCCACGGTGTGGTGATCCGGATTCGCGGTGGTAACGGCGCGATCATTCCGATTTTTAATGAACCGGCGCCTGCGGCTATCACCCTTGCCGATGGCGAACAAAAGGAAATCAATTTCAAAGCGGATTTTGATTTCGTGAATGTCTGGTATCAATAAGCGGATGAAGTAAAAATTTGCTTATGCTATTCCTGCGTTTTCGGCCCCACCCCCGACCCCTCCCCCCGAGGGGAGGGGAGGAATGCTCTCATTCCAAGCAAAAATATTGCTGAGGGGAAGCCCCCCTCCCCTCGGGGGGAGGGGTCGGGGCCGGGGCCGGGGCCGAAAACTGCCATTCTTGCAGCGCTTCTGATTTTTCTCCCATTACTTATGCCTGCCAAACAGGCGCCACCCATAACACCCAATACCGACGACACACCCGGCAGTATTACCGGAGTGGTACGCGACGCGGAAAACGGCGATTTGCTGCCGGCTGTAACGATTCAACTGTACAACAATACCTCCGGTGCAGTAACAGACCTGAACGGCAGTTTCCGGATTGCCGGCCTTCCCGCAGGCAATTACACCATTTCAGCAATTTACCTGGGATACCAGAATGCCGTACTGGAAAACGTGGCAGTACTTGCCGGCCAATGCAGCCAGGTGAAGTTTCTGCTGGCGCCGGCATCCCTGACGGTCGGCGAGGTTGTGGTTACCGCCAGTTTGCGTTCACAGGCAGTCAAACTGGCGCCTGCCAGTATCGGCGTCATTACCAACAAACAACTGGAGGAGCGCAACATTACCACCTTCGACCAGGCATTTGATGAAATGCCCGGTGTGGTGGTCACGCGTTCCAGCGGTGCAAATGTGCAGGCCTTTTCCATCCGGGGCGCATCGGAAGTAGCCGGTGGCGGCATCGGCAACCGGGTATTGTTGCTCATAGACGGCCGGCCGGCTTTGAGCCCGGAATCAGGCGGCGCGCTGTGGAACCTGGTGCCCATGGGCTCCATCGAGCGCATCGAAGTTGTCCGGGGCGCCTATTCTTCGTTGTATGGTTCAAGTGCCATGGGCGGCGTGGTAAACGTGATCACCCGAAATCCGGGACCCGAACCGGAAACAAGGGTACACATCGGCTATGGCGCCTACGACCGGGCCCCGCGCTCTACCGGTTACCAACGCTTCAACGATTTCAAAACCGCCGTATTCAGCCAGAGCCGCCAACTCGGGAAATTTTCGTATCTGCTGGACGGCAGTTGGAAAACGGATGACGGTCACAAAGAAAAAGCGGGCTTCGACCTCCTGAATTTTTACGCAAAAACAGCCTGGCAGTTTAACGACAACCATCGACTCCAACTTTCTGCCAACGTCAACCGGATTTACAACGACACCCCTGCATCCTGGCTCAGCCGCCGCGAAGCGTACCAGGTTGCCCCGCACCGGGTCGACGACTACCAGGACCGCCGGGAGCTAAACGCCGACCTGTACTACCTAGCCACGCCAACCAACCGGCTCAAGTATGCCACACGGCTCTACTACTACGCCAACGTTTCAACCTTCAGCTTCAACGACGACCCGGGCAACGACAGCACCAATGTCAACACCGGCAAGCAAGTTATCGATGAATCCCGGGTGCGCACCTATCGCCTGGGCAGCAACACACAGGTAGACTTTTTCACCGCCTCCGGACATTGCCTGTTGGCCGGCCTGGACCTGCGGTACGACTATGTGCTTGGCGAACCCGACACGGTTTTGTACGGCGAACACCGGGCACTCAGTGCAGGTGTTTTTGTGCAAGACGAAGTGGCTGTTACAAAAAAACTGACGGCTACCGCGGGTTTGCGTTTCGATTTTTACCGCATTCTCGGACAGGTGGAATCGACCAACCTGAGCCCCAAACTCGCACTGGTATATCAACTGCGGCCCGGGTTTTCCCTGCGGTTGTTGTTGGCGCAAGCCTTTCGGGATCCGCCGGTTGCCGAGCGGTTCATCAAATTCGAACAGGGTGGCGGACTGCGCTTCCTGCCCAACCCTGAACTTAAGGCGGAGCGGTTGATCCTTTCGGCTGAATTTGGAACAAAGTTCAACCCGTTTCCAGGCGCTTCTTTTGATATCGCGCTGTTTTACAACCGGTACAACAACCTGATCTCCTTCCGGCAATTGTCGAATCCATTCGAACCGCTGCTTTATCAGGTGGTCAACCTGAAAGCTGCGCGTATGCAGGGCCTGGAAATTTATTACCGGCAACAGCTGGGAAAATCTGTTTCGGCCAATATTTCCTACACCTTTCTCGATGCTCGCGACATCTCCGAGGGGCGAGTTAATGATGCACTGGCCTACAAAGTGCGACATACGCTGGGCCTGGGCGCAACGGTTGTGTTTGGCAGCCTGACCATGCATGCCAACTGCCGGTACCGCAGCCGCGTCGAAGAGGTGTTTATTTATCCGGGCAGCGAGCCCGGTGCTGTTTTTGTTGCAAACACGAAGATCAGCTACCAGTTGCCGGGCGGCAAAAACAGTCTGTTTGTTGCCGTCAATAACCTGGGCAATGCTCAATACGAAGAACTGGAACGATACCGGATGCCGGGGCGTAGTTTTGCCGCCGGATTTAATGCGCGATTTTGAGCGTTTTCAGTAAGGAAACACCCACGTTTAACCCCCTTAGACTTGTTTTGGCCTAAGTCACTGATAATCAATAATTGTATTTTTGCTTCAAAAAGACTTGTATGAGTTTTGGTTATACTGGAATTCGTAATGAACGGCAATGGAAAGCCACCACCGGCATGAGCCAGACCAAATTCCTGGAATTATCTCAGGCATTTGGTCAAGCCTTCGAAGGCATCTATGGGTGTTCTATTCAGGAGCGTCAGAGCAACTCAAGTCAGGAGGCTACATTCCGTTCTTATGAAGAGATGCTGTTCTTTTTATTGTTCAGTTTAAAATCCGGCCTGACCTACGACGCCCTTGGCGCTATTTTCGACTGCGATGGCTCAACGGCAAAAACCAATCAGACCAATGCTTTGCCTATCCTCAAAGCAGCCTTGTCCAACTTGGGTTTGATGCCCAAACGTTCGTTTTCATCGGTCGAGGATTTTGAAACCTATTTTGCCCAGCACGACACCTTGCTTGTAGACGGCACAGAGCAGCAAATTCAGCGCTCAAAGGACAATTCGGTTCAAAAAGCGCATTACAGCGGCAAAAAAAAGTCACACCGCTAAGATGCTTGTGATTAGTTCGGTTGCCCGAACGATTTTGTACATCAGTCGGAGTTATGTTGGCTCCGCACACGATTTCGGGATTTTGAAGGACGAGTTTCCGCCTGAAAAACGATGGTTCGCTCGTTTCAAAATCCGACTGGATTTAGGGTTCCTGGGTTTTAGCGATCTGTATCCCTGCAAACAACTCTATATCCCCATTAAAAAACCGAAGAAGCAAGCGTTACCCCTGGAAGCCAAAGAAGAAAACAAAGCACAAGCATCACAACGGGTAGTCGTAGAACACAGTATCGGCGGTTTGAAGCGCTATCGTGTTCTTTCTGACCGGCTCCGCCTGCGCGATCCGGCGCTCTATGATTCTATCGTCGGTATTTGTGCTGGCCTTTGGAACTTTAACTTGATAACTCACTGATTCTCTTAGTCAAACAAGTCTCTTATTTTCATCTATGGCGAACAACGGTCATTTTGTCAAGCATTGCCTGCTTTTAGGTTTAGCGGCCCTTCTGCTGCAGTACGGCTGTGAAAAGGAACCGTTCCAGGGCTACAGCGGCAACGGCAAACGCCCCGTCTATGTGCCTGCCTCCACGCTGGACAGCATTTTCAATTTGCCGCCGCAGCCCATTGGCCAGTCCGGAACCATTTTTTTACAAGACAGCCTGTTTTTCATGCTGGAGCAAAAAAAGGCATTCATGTGTTTAATGTCAGGGATTCCGTCAATACCAAGGCACTGACGTTTTTCAACATTCCGGCCGTCACCGATTTTGTTATTTCCGGCAGCCGCCTGTATGCCGATAGTTGGAAAGACCTGGTTGTCATCGACATCAGCGACCTGTTCCACATCACCTTGCTGAACCGGCAAAGCGATGTATTTTCTCCCGTTTTATATCCACCGTTGTACGACGGAATTTTTGAGTGCGTGGACCTTTCCAGGGGCGCCGTGATCGATTGGGAAGATGCGCCACTGGAAAACGTGCGTTGCCGAACCATAAATTGAAACGTTAAACTGTTTGATCATGAAAAAACTCAGCCTTCTTGCCGGACTCGCTTTGCTGTTGCTGCAAGCCTGCGAAAAAGATTCCACGGCTGCCGGTCTTTCGGGCAAATCCGGATCCATTACGCGGTTTGCCATTCATCAGGGCTACATGTACGTACTCAATTTGAACGAAGTGCGCACCTATAGTTTGACCAACCCTGACCAACCGGTGCTGGTGCACCGCCTGGAAACAAACTATGGCCTGGAAACTATCATCATTTATGACAACACGATTTATCTGGGTTCTTCCACCGCCCTGTACATCCTGGACATCAGCAATCCCGCCGCGCCGGTAATTTTATCTCAGACCAACCGCGATGTCGAATTTTTGGGCGGTTGCGACCCCGTGGTCGTAAAAGGCAATTATGCATACTCGACTGTTAAGATCATTCAGAACATTTGTGGAATGGTTGCCGCTGAAAGTGCCTTGCTGGTGTACGACATCAGCAACAAAAGCGCGCCTGTACTTGTCGGCACCTACCTGCTGAATATGCCGAACGGCTTGGGCTACAAAGACAACTACCTGTTCGTTTGCGATGCGGGGACTGACCGGCTTGAAGTTTTTGACATTTCCGATCCGCTGGCGCTGACGCTGTTGAGTAATTTCAGCGTGAACATAACCGACCCGTACGACCTGATCATCGAGGGATCAAAAATGATCGTTTCGACCCAAACCGATTTTCAAATTTTTGACCTCCAAAACCTCCCGGAGCTGAAGCGCGCTGGGCTCATCCTCAAATAAATGCGCGTTTTTGCCTTCGTATTTTTATTGATCCAAAGCGGGTTGTTCGCCCAAACCGTAGGCAAGTCCGACACCGCGCAAATACCGCGGCTGACGTTCAAGGTAAATTCCGGTGTATTACTCCTGCCGGTTAAACAAGCCGTCGCATTTGCCTCCGATATCCGGCTGGCGCCCCGGTGGAGTGTTGATTTGGGCGCCGGCATGTTTTTCCATTCCTCCCTTTTTGCCGGCACCGAAGGCGAATCGTATGAAGGCCTGCGCACGCGGGCCGGGCTGAAGTATCACACGGCATCCGTTGGCTCCAGCATTTTTTTTGTCGGGCTGGAAGGCAAGTACCAGAACATCCGGAATAGCACCATCAAGCAGGTTTTCCGGCAGGGGCAGCAATACGTGGAATTGCTGTCGCTGGAACGCAAGGTGCGTACCGGCGGCATAGCCCTGCGCACCGGCTGGCAACATTACCTCGGAAAAAGGAAACGCATCCTGATCGAGCAATTTGTCGGGCTTGGTGTTGATTACCACCGGGTGGACCTCCCGTTGCCACCCGACGCCGAATTGGTGGCTGACGAGGGCCGTATCCTCACCTTTGAATTGCCGGCTGGCAGGAGTCGGCGGGCGTCCGTGTTATTGGGGCTGCATATCGGATTTGTGCTTTGGTAAGGGTGAAAAGTACCTTTTTCGTCAGCGCTACTCCGCCGGATCCCAATCGCCCAATATTGCCGGCAGGGAAAACTGTTCAGGGTCAACTTCACTCAGTTGGTGTGCCCATTCCACCCGCTTGTCAGACTGGCTTCCGGGTCCCGAGCACTGGTATTCGGCAAACCAGGCGGTTTTTTCGTTTTCGTACTTGCCCCAATTGTGCCACCCCTCCGGACGAATGATTTCGCCGAAGGCACAGTGTAGATACACGACTTTTGCGAACGGCCGCCAGGGCCGGCCCAGGTATACCGAGTGCAGGGGGGCAGTGCCGGTGACGGTGCAATTCCGGAAAATGAAGCCGTGGGTTGTTTGCATGTCCGTGGAGGCGGCGGTGATGTAGCCTGCCGATTTGCAAAAAATTGTGCAACTGTCGAAGACGGCGGTGGACCAACCGAAAATAAAATCGACCGTGCCTTCGATGTAACAGTTTTTATAATACTGCCTGCTGTTTTTGCCATGCGGGTAAAGCGTATCCTGAAAGCCCAGAAACCGGCAATTTTCAAACTTTACCCGGTCGCCGTCTATCCGCACGGCAACAGCTTGCCCGACGGGACCGGCTGAATTTTCGAAGGTGATGTTTTGGGCCTCGAAGCCTTCGCCGAAAATAAAAAACGAGGAAGAGCCCGACGTGCCGATTTCCTCCCCGAAGCGATTTTTCCGGCTGGCATAGTCGTCGTATGTCAGGATGGTTTGTTCCACCGATTCACCGATAAAACTTACGTTGGTGGCGCTGGCTGGTAAGATGAGTTTTTCTTTGTACACGCCGTTTTTTATAAAAATCCGGGTGCGGTTTTTTCGCAGGGGCGGCACGGCATCAATGGCTTCCTGTACGGTGCGATAGTGGCCGCTCCCATCGGAGGCGACAATAAAATCGGCATTGGCGGAGTCGGGCGCCGGTGTGGCTTGAGTCTGGCCGGCCGTGCTTGCAAACAGGTTGGCGGCAAAAAGAACGGCGATAATTTTCATGTTGGCAAGGTAGCAGGTTTCCGGGTTGGCGGGCAGCGCAGGAAATAACATTTGGGGCGCAAAAGTTAACATGGGATTGCCCGGTTGCGCGCGACATTTTGGATCGGTGCTGGTTTTGAAATTCGCTTATCTGCTATTGAATCCAGCCTCAGAACTTGACTACCGTGGACTGGTCAACAGGTATCCCGTTTCGCTGTAGAATCAACGTATAAATTCCAGGTGCCAGATTAGCAACTGGAAGTGCAATATCCCGCAGTGTTTCGGATTTCGCCACTGTCTGTTCAAGGATCAGCCTGCCTTGTGCATTCAACAGCTGGAATTGATACGTTGCGCCTGTCTCGTTTGTGAAATGCACATAAAGCGTATTATGGACCGGATTGGGATAGGTAACCATTTCCGTATTAAGGGCAGGAGTATATGTCGCGCTGGGGGTGCTCAAGTTTTTGTATTGAACACCGGTTACCATGTTTTGCGCAGTATTGAGTGTGCAAATGGCGATGGCTTCCTTGGACAGGTCATTCAGAAAATGAAAGGTCGTTATCGTATCCGTTCCCAAAGGGAGGACCTGCTGACCGCCGATAGTCGAAATATCGATCCACCCGAGCGGCGCTACTTTCACATCCACAGCGCTCGACTTGTATTCGGTTTGTTTTTTTCGCAGCACATCAAAGCTGCCGCCGGGGATGGTCAGCGTGCCATAGGCATCGACGGAGCCAAGCCGCTGATACGTAATCCGGATTCGGAACGAATCGGCCGTCGGCACCAGGTTCAGCAACACAGGCGGCGCCAGGGGTGCGTCGAAAGCAGTTAATACATTGGAGCTGCTTTGGTGTATATCAAAGAAGTTGATCGGCGCCCAGGATTGCTCCAGGCCCGGCAACTTTTTGAACAATAAAGTCAAGCCCAAACCCAGCGGATCCAAACCATAATAGCCCAGGTCAAGGATCTGATTACCGGTGACCTGCCAATAGACCTCGGCGCTGGAGTTTAAGGGATTGAACAGCACCGATGCCGAAGGGAAGGAAGCAGATTTCATGCCCGTTGCCGGGTTTTTCATGACCTGGTTCCAGGTTTGGGTTGCCTGCAGGTTGCCCAGGTCCCATACCTGGCCGCCCCCGGGTGGCGTAAAAATCTGGTTTATGGCGCCGGGTTGGTTGCCAAAATGATAGTGCAGGGTGTCGCCCACCGCAGGGAAGACAGAATTGGTGATGGTGATTTGGGCTGTTGTCGGGAGGGTAAAACCTGCCACCAGAAGGCAGAAAAAAGTCAATCGTTTCATATTTGGTTCGAATTTATACTGCCTTGAAATTTGAAGAATTGCTATGCTGAGAAATGGTATGCGGCCCAAACCGGGTGCGCTGCTCCGATGATCAAACAAATATATTCTGGTTCTGGCCGCCGGGCCTGCTTTCCGGGGTAAAATAATATTACGTGCGTTTTGGATAGGTTAAAATTAAATCCTCAGCAAGGGCATAATTCCCGCGGCAGCGGCTTCCTGTGCCATTCCAATTCCAGGCCTCATTTTTGCTTTTTCTCTATCTTGCCAACGTTTTCCCGTTGTTTCAAGTTTCCGATGCCATGAACGCCGGCCAGATGGCAACCGGGCAATGTTCATCTAATCTCATTTTTCATTCACACGAACTAATCCTGCTTCCAACACCATGCTCACCGGAGAACTCAAATCCCAAATAGACCGCGTCTGGAATGCTTTCTGGACCGGCGGCCTGTCCAACCCGCTCACCGTCATCGAACAAATGACCTACCTGCTGTTCATCCGAAGGCTGGATGAAGTACATACCACCCGCGAGCGCCAGGCAGTCCTCACCAAGCAACCCATCCAGGACCCGATCTACCAACCCGATCAGGACGAGCTGCGCTGGAGCCGCTTCAAAGACCTGGACCCGGAAGTCATGCATCGGCTATTCGCCCGCGAGGGCGGCGTGTTCGACTTCATGCGCAACCTGTCTAATGGCAACTCGATGTTCAGCAAGTACATGAAGGGCGCCACCTTTATGATCCCTACGCCGCGCCTGCTGGCCCAGGTAGTGGAAATGCTCAGCAACATCGACATGGCCGACCGCGACACCAAAGGCGATGTATATGAGTACCTGCTGGGCAAGATCGCCACGGCCGGCCAGAACGGCCAGTTCCGCACCCCGCGCCACATTATCAAGCTGATGGTGGACATGGTAAAGCCCACGCTCGACGACACGATCTGCGACCCCTCAGCCGGCACCAGCGGCTTCCTCGTCGCTGCCGGCGAATACCTGCGCGCGCACCACGCCGACGAACTCCTGCGGCCGAAAATACGCGAACGCTTCCAGCAGCGGATGTTCATGGGCATGGAGTTCGACCCCACCATGATCCGCATCGGCGCCATGAACCTGCTGCTGCACGGCATCGAACAGCCCGACCTGCGCGACGTGGATGCCCTGAGCGAAGCCAACAAGGCCTTCCGCGACCAGGCCACACTCATCCTGGCCAATCCGCCCTTCAAGGGCAGTTTGGACAGCGATGCGGTGGACGACTCCATCCTGCGCATGGTGAACTCCAAGAAAACCGAACTGCTCTTCCTGGCCCTGATGCTGCGGGGCCTGCGCCTGGGCGGCCGCGCTGCGGTGATCGTACCCGATGGCGTGCTTTTCGGCAGCAGCAAAGCCCACCAACAGCTGCGCCGGGAACTGATCGACCGACAAAAACTCCAGGCTGTGATCTCCATGCCCTCCGGGGTGTTTAAGCCCTACGCCGGGGTGAGCACGGCCATCCTGTTCTTTACCCGCACCGACTCCGGCGGCACCGACCGGGTCTGGTTTTACGATATGCAGGCAGACGGGTACAGCCTGGACGACAAGCGCCAGGAAGTCAAGGAAAACGACCTGCCGGACATCCTGCGCCGCTGGCAAAACCCGGAGGCGGAAAAAGACCATAAACGCACCGAACAAAGTTTTTTTGTACCGGTGGATGAGATTCGGGAAAACAACTTTGACCTGAGTATTAACCGGTATAAGGAAGTGGAGTATGCGCAGAAGGTGTATGATGCGCCGGGGGTGATTATTGAGCGGATAAAAGAATTAGATAAAGAACGTTTTGCATTAGTGCAACAACTTCAAGAACTGATATGACTGCAAAAAAGACATTGTGACAACAGAGTTGGGCAATCTAATCCATGTATTAAGCGGTTATGCATTTGATTCAAAACGTTTCAATGAATCAGCCGGAATACCGTTAATCCGGATTCGCGACGTTGGTAGGGATTATGCTGAAACCTTCTACCATGGTGACTTTGATGATAAATTTATAGTCAGAGATGGTGACATCTTAGTTGCAATGGATGGAGAGTTCCGAGTTTCTGAATGGAAGGGGCCTAAAGCAATATTAAATCAACGGGTATGCAAAATTTCACCAACTGACCCCAATGCACTTGACAAACGTTTCTTGCTCTATTTTTTACCTTTTGAATTAAAAAAAATTGAGGATAGAACTTCATTTGTCACTGTCAAGCATCTTTCTGTAAAAAGCATAAATTCAATCCAAATCCCCCTACCCCCACTACCCACCCAGCGCGCCATAGCCGACCGGCTCGACCGCGCCGATGCCCTGCGCCAAAAAGACCGCCAACTGCTGCGGGAATATGATGCGCTGGCGGAGGCGGTGTTTGTGGAGCTGTTTGGGGACCCGGTGCGGAATGAGAAGGGGTGGGAGGAGGACTTGTTAAAGAATTTGGTTGAGAACCACGACAATAAGCGAGTCCCAATAAAAGAGTTAGACAGAAAAGAAATGCAAGGTATGTACCCCTATTATGGGGCAACCGGTATAATAGACCATATTAACGACTATATTTTTGATGGAAAGTTCCTTTTGGTAGCTGAAGACGGTAAAAACTTATTACTGAAAAAAAGGAAAAATGCTTTTATAGCCAAGGGTAAGTTCTGGGTCAATAATCATGCACATATACTTTCTGTAAATGAAAGAGCTGCGTTTGAGTTTTTAGAGTTTGCCCTTAACAAAATTGATTTCAAACCGTATGTGACAGGTATTGACCAGTATAAGTTAACAAGGACAAATTTGGATAGGATCAAGATTATTTGCCCTCCTGCTTCCCTCCAAAACCGTTTCGCCAAAATCCTAGCCAACATAGAACAACAAAAAGCCCTGGTCCGCCAGCAGCAGGCAGAAAGTGAGGCTTTGTTTGGGCGTTTGTTGCAGGAGGCGTTTGGGTGAAGGTAATACAGGTAGGATTTTTTCAGATGTCTCACCCGCAGAGCGGGGTCGACATGACAGGACGCCGGATTAAAAAATAATTGTATCGGGTTTCTCGCTACGCTCGAAACTCCCTCAGCGCTTGATGCAGTTTCGAGCGTAGCGAGAAACCCGATGAACCGATAAAAAAAATGCCGGTGTCATGTTGAGCGAAGCGAAACATCTGTTTTAGCATGGCAAAAGTTTTTTTTCAGGTGTCTCCCCCGCCTTATGGGATCGACAGGACAAGCAAGTGCTGGTTTAACGGTTTTCTCACTGCGCTCGAAAATGCGGCAGGGCGCGGAGGCCATTTCGAGCGCAGCGAGAAATCCCTCAAACTGTTTTATTAGCAGTGTTTTGTCATGTCGACCGAAGGGAGACAACTGAAAAAGTAGCCCTGTATGCCTAAAGCGCAAAAGCAGCGGGCGGAAAGTGAATCGATGTTTGGGCGTTATTTGCTGGAGGTGTTTGAGTGAATTGGGATATATTTGTTTTCCGAAAAAAAGCGCAGTATGTTGAATTCCATACAGATAGAAAATTTCCGCTTATTTGAAAGGCTCAACATTGAAGGGCTAAAGCGCATCAATTTGATCGCGGGTATGAACAACAGCGGCAAGACGGCGTTGTTGGAGGCTTTGCGGATTTGGGCGGCGGATGGGGATGGTACGGTAATCAATGCGACACTTAAGGATCGGGGTGAGTTCACGCCGGGATGGATAGAATCTTACGAAGGCCTTTTTCACCCGGATGCTAAAAACAATTCGGTTGCAATCAACCGCTTGCATATAAAAAGGCATATTGGAAGCAATAAAGAAATCGGAAATTATTTTGTTTTCCCTTTTCTAAAAATGGAAAATTCCGCAAAAAAAACGTTGAACCCAAACGACTCGCCTGACTTCCCTCGGGAAGGCTGCATTTTCATTCCCTTTGCCTTACAACCTTTCCCGCTTGAACAACTCTGGAAAAAAATTTCGCTAAGGCCAGATGAGGATAAAGTAATCGAGGTCGTAAAACAAGCCGACCCCAGGATTATGGCTATTGACGTCCGATCTGATGGCGTCCGTGTGCGATTATCTGGCCAATCTAGCCCGGTATCCATGGGCCGCCTCGGCGACGGCATTATGCAAACCCTAAAAATCGCCATTGGCCTGGTCAGTGCCAAAAACACCCAAAAGCGCTTACTCCTGATCGACGAAATCGAATCCGGCCTACACCACTCCGTACAATTATTGGTCTGGGAAAAAGTATTCCACTATGCCGCCGAATGGGATGTGCAGGTATTCGCTACCACCCACAGCCAGGATGCCGTGCGCACCTTCGCCGAGGTGGCCGGCCGGCCGGAAAATGAGGGGCAGGGGTGTTATTTCCGGCTGGAGCGCACCGATAATGGACAGATTCGGGCGGTCGTGTACGACATGCAGCAGTTAGCTACATCCATGGAATATGATCTTGAGACGGCCTAAACATGCAGGACTCCAATTTCCACTTCCTCACCGGCGCCTGGGCCGCCTTCGCTGATACCGCCCGAGAGGCCGAGCAAAACGCCTTGCTCCGTCCCATGTACGCCGCTGTGCTGTGCCGCAAGGGCGCCGAACAGTGGGTGCAGTGGCTGTACCGCAATGATCCCGATCTGGAGTTGCCCTACGATACCAGTTTTAACGCCCTGCTGCATCACCCGGATCTTAAAGCTTTGCTGGGGCAAGAATTGTTTCAAGCCTTTGATTTGATCCGGCGCACCGGCAATAATGCCGCCCATTCCAAAGCCAAAATCAAAGCCGGCGAGGCGCTGCTGGTGGTGAAAAAACTGTACCGTATAGCGCGCTGGACAGTCAAGCTGTACAGTGAGACCACGCCAGACATTCCCGACTTCGATACCAACCTGGTGCCTAAGGCTGACCCGGCGCAAGCCATTGCCGACAAAACACGCGCCGAACTCCAGGCTATCGAAGCCCGCTGGCAGGAAGAAAGTAAGGCAGTACAGGAGGAACTCGAAGCCCGGGACCGGCAAATTCGGGAATTACAGGATCAATTGGCCAAAGCACAACTTCAGGCTGCCGCAAATCAGGTCCGCAACCGAAAGGCTCAAAACCAGGCACAACTGCCTTTGCTGCCACCGGACCCGGATGAAGCCGAGACGCGTAAATTCTACATCAACCAACTGCTCCGGGAAGCCGGCTGGGACCCCTTCGGCCTGAATGTGGAAGAATACAAACTGCCCACCGGCCAACGCGCCGACTATGTGCTGTGGGGCGATGACGGCAAACCCCTGGCTGTGGTGGAAGCCAAACGCACCCGCCGCGATGCCGACGAAGGCAGGCAACAGGGCAAACTGTATGCCGATGCCCTGGAACAACTGCATGGCCAGCGTCCGGTGATCTTTTACACCAACGGCTTTGAGACCTACCTGTGGGATGATACCCACTACCCGCCGCGCCGCGTCCAGGGCTTTTACAACAAAGCCGAACTCCAGACCCTGCTGCACCGCCGCAACAGTCGCCGCGACCTGCGCCAGGAGCCGCTCAACGAACAGATCGCCGGCCGGCCCTACCAGATCGAAGCCCAGCGCGCCATAGCGGAAGCCCTCCATCGCGGCGAACGGGGCGCCCTGCTGGTGATGGCTACCGGTACCGGCAAAACCCGCACTGCCGCCGCCCTGGTGGATCTGCTCAGCAAAGCCGGCTGGGCCAAGCGCGTGCTTTTTCTGGCCGACCGCAATGCCCTGCTCAACCAGGCTAAAAACGCCTTCAACACCCAACTGCCCAACCTGCCGGCCGTGGACCTGACCAAGGAAAAGGAGACCGATGACAGCCGTGTGGTGTTCAGTACCTACCAGACCCTCATCAACAAGATCGACGGTGAATACGAAGGCGACCAGCGGCATTTTGGCGTAGGCTACTTCGACCTGGTCATCTTCGATGAGATCCACCGCTCGGTGTACAATAAATACCAGGCTATTTTCCACTACTTCGACGGTCTGCGGGTGGGCCTGACTGCCACCCCAAAATCGGAAACCGACCGCGACACCTACCGGCTGTTTGGCCTGGAGCCGCAGAACCCCACTTTTGCCTACGAACTGGACCGTGCTGTGGAGGACCGGTACCTGGTGCCGCCGCGTGCGGTCGGCGTGCCGTTCAAGTTTCACCGCCAGGGCATCAAATACACCGAACTCAGCCCGGAAGAGCAGCGCGAGTATGAAGAAAAACTGGCCGACCCGGTCACCGGCGCCTTCCCCAATGAGATCGACGCGCCGGCCCTGAACGCCTGGTTGTTCAATGAAGACACCGTGGACAAGGTGATCGGCTACCTGATGGAAAACGGCGTCAAAGTGGAGGGCGGCGATAAACTCGGCAAGACCATCATTTTCGCCCGCAACCACGCACACGCCAAGTTCATTGCCGACCGCTTCGACAAGCAGTACCCCAACCTGGCCGGGCATTTTTGCCAGGTGATCGACAACTACTCCTACGATGCCCAAACGCAGATTTACGACTTTTCCGACCCGGCCAAAATGCCGCAGATCGCCGTTTCGGTGGATATGCTGGACACCGGCATCGACGCGCCGGAAGTAGTGAACCTGGTGTTTTACAAACCGGTGCGCTCCAGCAGCAAGTTCTGGCAAATGATCGGCCGAGGCACCCGCCTACGGCCGGACCTGTTCGGCCCCGACCAGCATAAGACCCACTTCCAGATTTTCGACTTCTGTGAAAACTTTGAGTTTTTCGGCGTGAACCCGCAGGGTATTGAAACCAGCAAGGTAAAATCGCTTAGCACGCACCTGTTCGAGACCCGCCTGGCCCTCAGCCAACTACTCAGCCGGCAAACCGATGCCGACCAGCAGGCCTTTGGCACGCGGCTGCTCCAGGGACTGATCGAACAAGTACAGGCCCTGGATGGCAGCAGCTTTGTGGTGCGGCAACACTGGCAGTTTGTGGAGAAGTACCGCGACCCGAACCGCTGGAATGCCCTGACGGTGGAAGAACTGCGCGAACTCAACCAACACCTGGCCCCGCTGATGAGCGATGTGCACGGCGATGAATCCGCCAAACGCTTCGACCTGCTCCTGCTCCAGGCTATGCAGAAAACCCTGTTGGCTGGCGGTCGGCTGCCGGACGGCCTGAGCGCACAGGTGTCCGGCATGGCGGCCAATCTCACCAAAAGCATCCATACCCGCCGTGGCAGATAAAATGCCGCTACTGCGTGCCGTACAAACAAAGGAATACTGGCAAGCGGCCAACGTGCTCACCCTGGAAGACCTGCGGCTGGATATGCGCCCGCTCATCCGCTTCCTGGATCGGAAACCCAATGCACCGGTTTTCACCGACTTTCAAGACGCCCTGGACGGCGAGGTGACCGAGCATAACCTGTTTAACTACCAGGTGAACGACCTGGATGCTTACCGCAAGCGGGTGCAACAATTTCTGCATGCGCACCGGCAGCACCTGGCCATCCATAAACTGACCCACAACATCCCCATCACCACTGGTGAACTGGCCGAACTGGAGCGCATGCTCCTGGAACAGTCCGACCTAGGCAGCCGGGAAGATTTTGAGCAGGTTTTTGGAGCGCAGCCCTTGGGCGCCCTGGTGCGGTCTTTGCTTGGTTTGGATGCCGAAGCTGCTCGCGCAGTATTTACGGAATTCCTGGCCACGCCGGGGCTGAACAGCACCCAAATCCGGTTTATTAACCTGATCGTGCGCTCGCTGACCGTGAACGGTTTGGTGGATCCGGCCCAGTTATTTGCGCCGCCGTTTACGGATTTGCATGCCGGCGGCCTGACGGTGTTTGAGGATGGCCTGGCCGGGAAGGTGGTGGATTTATTGGAAGGGGTGCGGAAGAATGCTGGGGTGGCGTGAAATCAAACTAATTGAACTTATCAATTAATTCCATAATCAGGTGGCTACTACTTAAAACAGGTTGAATCTTGAGTTAATTAATACCTATGCCGCTATAATCTGATGGGTGTTTATGTTATCTTGTGTATCAAGTTTCACACCAACAAAACTTTTTATGTCCGGTACTAATTTGATGCTTGTCCAATGTCTGACTGCACTTTTGTTTCCCGTCGTTCTTCAAGGGCAAACCCAGGCTAGTTGCCCCATGCCAGTCTGGCTTAACGTTTCTAATATTGAAAGCACCAGTGCTACCTTATTGTGGTACGGCGATCCGGCACATGAAAGCTGGGAGATTGAGTTTTTACCGGAAGCGGGGACCTTCATCGGCGAGCCAAACTATTTTTCTGACCAACCCAGTTTAGAAGTAACAAGCATTTTACCCGGTGATCGGTACAAATTTCGCGTACGTGCCAGATGTAGCGGTGCTGAATATAGTGTTTGGTCAAATGAGCGATCATTTATCACTATTCCCGATTGTGAGACAGCCCCGGAAATTTCTTGTGGCGAGGAAATCAAATTATATCTTCAACCAGGAGACGGTTATTGGAAGGGTCTCCTGGGTTGCGGAGATAATTTAACTGGCGATGAAGCGCTTCTGCAGTTTAATATTAGTGATTCCAACACAACACGCTATTTGTATCTGTCGAATAAAAATTGGACTAATCCGATCATTGGATTTTACCTGAAAAAAGCAGACAACATCGCATGCAATACAAATTCAGGCTGGCAATGTCTTGCCACCACTCTAAATTCAACTCTAATAACGCTAACAAACCTTGAACCGGGCGCTACTTATTATTTAATGAGTAAAAAGCGCTATAAAGCTGGTTTGGATTCTGTGCAGATCCAATTGCATTGTACCCTTCCATGTATTTTTCCGACCAAGCTAGAGACCCAAATAATAGATAAATCTACAGTTTTTGTGAACTGGAATGATAATCTAGGCCCATGGAAATACGATGTTGCCATTCTTTATGAGGATGGGACCGAGCAAGTTAAATCTGATGTTACAGGTTGGCCATTTGGTTTAAACCTTGGATCTTGGTTCACCTTAAACCAAAATGAAATGCATGCATGGCGGATACGAACTATCTGTGCTACCGGAGACACAAGCGTTTGGCAACCTTATCAGTACTTCAGGCTACCACAACGATGCGAAGACCTTAGTTTAATTGATTGTGCCATTAAAAAATCAATAAACCTGAATCAGCCTGAAAATTTTTATTTTAAAGATTATTGCACAGGAAACACCTCGTACGGTCAGCAATATGTGGAGATGATTAGAGTTTGGCTAAATGGGACGTATTCTATGCGGGTGAATGCAGGAAGCCAAACAGTTAGATATACTCTTGGCAGAATTGAAGATTCCAATTGCGAGTGGCCGGACCTAACAATATGCGATACAATCACAGGAATTGATACTATCGATTTTGGTTACTTGACAGCAGGAAAATATATTCTTCAAATAGCCAGTTCAGATACGACCAGCCAGCTAATCGAATTGGCTTGTGCATGCTCAAAGCCGAACACGGGTAGTGGGACACTGTTTGCTAATGGAAGCGCCTATCTTAGTTGGTTGGGAGGGGCTACTAATGCTCAAAATTGGGAAATTGAGGTGGTGCCGACAGGAGGAGATTTCAGCGGCACCCCCACCTATTATGATGTACAAAATCCATATACCGTTACTGGTCTTGACCCATCTGATTCTTATAAATTTCGGGTACGAGCGAATTGTGGAGCCGGTGTCACGGGCATATGGTCCGCTGAATATCCTATTACTTTAATTACTGATTGTACGTCTATTCCAGATCTGAATTGTGGAGAGACTACAATTTTGGATTTTCCTAATGGCTCCGGCTTGTTTGATTACAGTCCATGCGGAGTTACTACCAACGGGCATGAATTCTTTTTCCGAATTACGCCTCAGTTTACTGGACTATACCGGTTGGTCGTGCAGGAAACACAAGGGAATTTCCCCAAAGTCAGTTTCGGCATTCTGGATGAATGCGATAATCCGGATGGAACAATTAGTTGTGTCGGGCGAGGTGGTGTTGCTACGCATTGGTTAGGCTATTTGAGGGCTGGAAAATCTTATATCGTAGTAGCCGATAGCGAGACTTCCTATGGGCCTACCTATAAAATTTCAATAGATTGTTGGCCGCCAAGCAATGATGGCCCGGTCATTTTTTTCTTTCCCATGCTTCCACTCCCTGATATTTATATAGTTGAAGTAGGGGACACTTGTGAAATATTTACTAACCGCCTGGCAACACAGGTCTCGAATGCCCCGGATTTATCAAAATCTCCCAGCAATTGGAAGGACGGACTTGAGCATGATGTCTGGTTTGAATTTACTGCACCTCCCAGCGGTACTGTACAAATCAATGTGAAAAGCGATCCAAATGACCCGATGGACCCGCAGGTTGCACTAATGAAACTAACCATAGATACTATGGTAGGAGTCCTCTATAAAGTCCTTGCAACTGGCGAAGACAATGCTGGGCCACTGCCACATGATGCAGTTTTGGTTTATACCGGTCTGGTGCCAGGGGAACGCTATCATGTAGTTGTCGATGGCGCTGACAATTCAGTTGGCCGGTTTTGTCTTCAGATTCTTGATGAGCCCGAAAAATTGGCAGATTACGCTGGGTGCCAGGTCTCACAAACCAATGCAGCAACTTATTGGACTCCAGGAGCGTGGAAGAACTTATATGCCGAAAGTAGCCAGCATGTCACAGGATTACTTTTGGGTGCAATAAAATCGCAGAATAATCTTGGAAAGATTACGATCTCCAATGAAATCTTGACTGTGGCGCCAGTGCTCTCAAACGGGCAAAAGTTCATACCCCGCTATTTTAATATAGAGACGCAATATCCTCTCCAACAACCGGCAACTTTACGGTTATTTTTCAACGCCAATGATCTGAATTCCTTTAATTCGACGCCACCTGTCGATAGCGTAGATATTTTTCAACTAGGTTTGTCCCATTATGATGGGACAAATGAAGATTGCACGCCTAACAATAACTCCATAGTTGGCAGTTTTATACCCGTTAAATTGGCAGATGCAGTACAAGTAGGAAATAACGGATTGTTTTACTTGGAGGCAGATTTTGATCATTTTTCAGAGTTTAGCGCAGCGATTCCATTAACTGTCAATAATTCGTTTACGTCGACACTAAATACAGCACTTCTCACTTACCCGAATCCGGTTCAGCATACCCTTTATGTACGATTCACACACAATGCAAGAGCAGCGCTCCAATTGAAGTTGTTAAATGTGTATGGGAATCCCGTACTTGAACAATTCGTGGAGGGAAGATCAGAAGAAAATAATTTCCAGATTCCAGTCGCAAATCTATTGCCTGGCATCTATGAGTTGGTACTACAGATTGATGGAGTACTAATTGGGCGCGCCAGGGTAGTTAAAATTTAGTCCATTAGATCATCATCATATTGATTCTAACCTGGGAGATTTGAATCGAAGGTCATGGATTTACATTGAGTAAGATTAGCCTATATCTTCTCCCAACAAAAAAATCCTTGCAAGTAGTTAACTTACAAGGACTTGTGTTTAATTGAGTCGTAGTCCGTACGGGAATCGAACCCGTGTTTCATCCGTGAAAGGGATGCGTCCTAACCCCTAGACGAACGGACCCTTTGGCTTTCGAAATTTGGATTAAAGATCGCGCCTTCGCGCGTATCGGAAACCCTGTTCCGTCGAAGCGGGGGCAAAGATACACGCGCAACTTTTGCTTTTCCAAAAGGGAAACAATTTTTTTTGGAAAATAATTCTCTCCGGGATTTTTTACCACGGAGGCATGGAGGACACGGAGTCTGGATTTGCAAAAAGGAATCCTCCGCGTCCCCCATGCCTCGTATGTTTGGCGGGCTTTGCGAACACTCGTCCTACGGCTCAAAGCCGTAGGACGAGTACGGCCCTCCGTGTCTTCCATGCCTCCGTAGTAAATAACATTACCAGGAATACTTGCCAAGCAGGGCCTCCACCCGCTGCTGCACGACAGGATCAACCTCCAGTTCCGGTGCATGGTGCGGTTTTTTCCGCGCATCGATCACCAGTGGACCCTGGCATCCCCAGTGCTTGTGCTCGGTGAACGCCTGCACGCCATACACATCATGGCTGGGATTGGCGCGGGTAAAACCGACCCAGACAAAATTGTTGAGTGTGGCGGCTGTGAATTTGCTGTCGTCGACCAGGAGAATCAGCGGTACTTGCTCCAGTGCCTGTCCTTCCAGATGGCGACAGATCGTTTCGGCAGCAGCCCGGGCAGCCTGCTCCGTTTTAAATTCCGGCGATTGAATAGCCAGTACGCCCGGCAGACAAAACTGTGGGTTCGAAAAGCCGGTTGGCAGGCTAAAGCCGGCAGGAATTTCAGTTGCCAATGCACGCCGCTTTTCGCCACGACAAGCAATAACCACTTTGGAGCCCTGATTCCATCCGCTGCCCGAATAGTCGAGCGTATCGATGGTAGTCCGCGTTTGGAAGTGCAAATCGCGGGTCCAGTCTACCCGTTCCAGCACATGCTGAAAAAAGTGGGGGATATCGTGTGTATCCAGCCGGGGATTGTCGTCAGAAGCGGCGATGAACAGAAATTTAGCCAGCGAAGTTTGTCCGGAGCCCAGAATCCGGTTCGCAATAGTCAGGATTTCTTCGGGCTGGCGCTCCCGGAAGGGCATGTAGCGCTCGTGCCCGATGGCCAGCAATAGTGGATGTACTCCGGCAGCATCGACTGCGTGCAGTTCTTTGAGCCCGGGGAATTCCTGTGGCGTCAGTGGCGCCACCAGTTCGTGGATCAACCAGCCAAAACTGCTGTCTTCCTGTGGTGGACGCCCCACCACGGTAAAATGCCAAAGCGGATTTTTCCGATGGAAAACCTGGTGTACGCGCATGACCGGGAAATCGTGCGTCAAGGAGTAATAGCCCAGGTGATCGCCGAAGGGGCCCTCCGGCTTTTTCACATTTTTGAGGATTTCGCCGGTGATCACAAAATCGGCATCGGCGCTCAGGCGGTATCCGTCGCGCACCGTGTGGCGAAAGCGGCGTCCGGCCAGCATACCGGCAAATGTCAGTTCACTTAGTCCTTCCGGAAGCGGCATAATTGCCGAAAAGGCGTGGCTGGGCGGCCCTCCCACAAAAATGCTGCACCGAAACGGCTCGTCCCGTTGGTTGTATTTGTTGTGATGCACCCCGATGCCGCGGTGGAGTTGGTAGTGCAGGCCGACCTCCTCGTTCATTACATAATCATTACCTGAAAGCTGAATGCGGTACATGCCCAGATTCGATTGCATTACACCCGGCGAATCCGGATCTTCGGTGTACACCTGCGGCATGGTCACGAATGCGCCGCCATCCATAGGCCAACTTTTAACGAGCGGCAGTTTATCCACGGTAGTAGTACCATAGGTTATGGGGGCTCCGAGCAGGCTGCGCATTGGAAGCGCCGATAAGGCTGTGAAAGGCGCCGAGAGGTAACGTCCCGGTTTTTTCATCAGGTTGGCCGGGTCTTTTTTGAGTTCAATCACCCGTTTTACGCGGTCAAGCGTGTGCCGGAAAAGAAATTCCGTTTGTTTGAACGTTCCGTAAACATTGCTGACTGCCTGGAACGGACTGCCTTTTACACGTTCAAACAAAATGGCCGGGCCGGACCGGTCGAAAACCTGACGGTGAATTTCCGCCATTTCCAGGTTTGGATCTACTTCTTCGCGGATGCGGAGCAACATGCCGTTTTGCTCCAAATCGCGCACGGCATCGCGTAAGCTGGAATACGCCATAATCGGGTAGTTTAAAATGAAAAGGGGTTTGTACGGTTTATAATTCAGATTTGCTTGAATTGTTTTTTAACCCTTGGCAAATCTATTTTATAAACCGTACAAACCCCTTTGCCCCCTACCCTTTTCTGAAAAAATTACTCCTTGATGTGGGCGAGTTTGGTGTTCTGATAGGTTGTTTCTTTGAGAATAACCTTCATTTGTTTAACCGTTTCGCGCGGGCCCACATCGAGCGCCAGGTTGATGGCCCAATCGGGAATACTTCCGCCGGGGTCGGAGTACAGGTAATATTCGACGTACAGCCATCCGCCCTCGCCCGGAATCATGGTCCATTTGGTGTTGGCATTTTTAATGCGCACCACGTCTTTTTTTTCAGGCACCCAGCCAGACACAGCCACACTGGTGGAGGTGACGGCATTGTTGTGCGCATTTTGCTCCAGTTTAGTATGCAAAACCAGGTCCCGGTCGCTCATTGGCCAGGGGAAATCAATTTTGGAATAATAGTACATTTCGGTTGGCGACACCCGTTTGAGCAGACGCGCTTCCGAAACTTTGTAGCCCCAGGTAGGGTAATTGGCCACTTCATCAAACAGCCGGACAATACCGGAAAGCGGCACTTTGATGGAAGTCGCCAGTTTGAGTTCGTAGATATCCGACGATTTACGGTAAAATACTTTAACGCCGTTTTTCTCAGATTTTAGTTTCCAATCGTTGTCCGATTGGGCAGCCAGACTGAATGCAAAAACAGCAACGAAGAGGCCGGTGAGGTTCAGGTTGAACAAGGTGAATTTTCGCTGGAACATGGAGTTGTGTTAAATGGCTGAATGAATGAGTTGAAAACGAAGGTGTATCTGCTTTAGTTTCCGGGATTGTGTTAAAAGCCTGACTTGTCAAAAATCAATCCAATGTATTCCGTCCGTGCTCAAACCAGATCAAACTGCAACTTGGCCAGGCTGCTGTAAACGCCGTCTTCCATTTCCGAAAGGTACTCGTGCGTGCCCTCCTCAACAATCCGGCCACCTTCCAATACATAAATGCAATCCACCTCCCGTACGGTGGCCAGGCGGTGCGCAATGATGATGCTTGTGCGCCCGATCATGAGATTATTCAACGCATCCTGTACTACTTTTTCGCTTTCGGCATCAAGCGAAGAGGTTGCCTCGTCGAGCAGCAAAATTGCCGGATCGCGCAGGATAGCCCGGGCAATGGCAATGCGTTGGCGTTGCCCGCCCGACAATTTGATGCCGCGCTCGCCCACCACCGTTTCCAGGCCCTCCGGAAAACTTTTGATAAAATCCCAGGCATTGGCTTTTTTAGCCGCTTCGATGATCTCCGGTTCCGAAGCACCCGGTTTCCCGTACAAAATATTTTCCCGGATCGTACCGCCGAACAGGATAACTTCCTGGGGAACCAGGGCAAAATTCTGCCGGTAGGATTCCAGATCGTATTCGTTGATATTGACGCCGTCTATGCTGATCACCCCGGAGTCGGGCCGGTGAAATTGCAACAGCAACTGCATGATTGTCGATTTGCCGGCGCCGCTCTGCCCCACCAGGGCAACCTTTTTTCCCGAAGGGATGGTCAGGCTCACCCCTTTGAGCACCGGCATGTTCGAACGGGTTGGGTAGGCAAAACGCACCTCATCGAATCGAACATCGCCGGTAAGTCGCCGTGCCGGCATATTGGTTTGCGGGCGTTCCTCGACCTCGGTTTTTGATTTTAAAATCTCGCGAATGCGCTCCGTAGCGCCGATCGTACCGACCAACTCCGTGTAAAAATTCCCGAGGCCGGCAATCGAACCCCCAACCACCGCCGTGTAGGTCACCGAGGTGATCAGCTCGCCGGCAGTCATTTGATTGGTCTGGATGAGGTACATGCCGAAACCAATCACGAAGAAGAACACCCCGAAGAGCATCGTGATGATAAACACCGCAAAGATGGCCCGGCCACGGGCATACCGCATGGACACATCGACTACCTGATCGTTTGAACGGCCGTACCGCATGCGTTCAAACACTTCATTGGTAAATGCTTTTACGGCATGGATTGATTGCAAGGTTTCATCCAGTATTGTGTTGGTTTCCGCCAGTATCTCCTGCCGCCGCCGCGAAAGTTTGCGCACCCAACGGCCAAAAATCAACGCCCCGACCACAATCACCGGGAAGGTAATCAGCATCACCCCGGCCAACTTGGGGGTCATGTAAGTCAGCATGGCAATGCCGCCGACCAGAATAATGACCTGCCGGATAAACTCGGCGAGTATAAAATAGAAGGTATTATACAGTTTTTCAACATCATTGGTCAGACGACTCACCAACTCCCCCACCCTGCTTTTTTCATAAAAAACGATGGGCAAGGCGATCAAACGCTGGTACAAAGCCCGCCGCACATCTGCTGTTCCTTTTTCACTGACTACAGCGAACATCATCACCCGCAGGTAAGAGATCACCCCCTGAACCGCCAATACCACAACCAGGAAAATGCCGATTTTTTTAAGGTCAAAATCAACGATAACCCCCTGCGCGACATCGAGCATTTTCCCGATTACGTAGGGAAAAACCATGAAAACGGCGCTGGACAAAAACAGCAGCACTAATCCGCCGATAAACTGCCAGCGGTAAGGGCGTACAAATTCAAAAATTTTGAGCGCTTCGCGCAAATTTTCCCGCGATAGCCTGGGTTTAGTTTGTTCTGTTTCCATAATAATCTGACAATCCCGTTATGAACCTAAAAAACACCCGAAGGTTGACCCTGTATCCGACTAATTTCAAAACCGGTTCCAAAATAGTCTCCGGCGGGTTTAACAGCCGTAATCTTTCAGGAAGTCAACCGGGTTATTTGTTCGGTGGAGCAAAATAACCGTAAATTTGGCACATCAAGCATTTTGCCTGATTTGCAGTACATTTCGCATTATTTTTTGATCAAACCCGAGCAGTATGAGTTCACGCGCTCTTGTGTTGAGTGTTTTTGTTGTTTGGAGTATTTTGTGTTGGTACCGGTATGTTTGCGGCATAAAACAACAGTGTGGCGATCGCCCGTCGCAAGCCCAACAAGCCATATCCTTTGAACCCGATTTATTGGCAAAAAATGATTCGGATACATATAATTCAGGGAGTACGGTAACACCGGCCGGGCAACAACCGGCAACCAGCACGGCTCCGGTACCGGCAGCCCCCGAAGTGGCGACGGAGCCAGATATGAACAAGGTAAATGTCGAAGAACTTGCCGATCATGCGCGCATCCATTTCCCCTACAATTCAACCCGGAAGGAGGAAGACGCCGCTATTGATAGTTATCTGACCCGCCTGGCTAGTCAATTAGTTGCAGATGGCGGAAAAGTTACGCTCACCGGCCATACCGACAATGTAGGCGACAGCAAAACCAACTATGCCTTTGCCCTGCGCCGGGCAAAAAATATCCGGGACATTTTGATCGCCAAAGGTGTGGCGAAAAGCCAGATCATTTGTAAATCCTACGGGGAAACAAAACCGCTCGCTACGAATGACAACCCCCAGGGCCGGTATAAAAACCGCCGGGTAGAAGTACGCGTTGGTCAATAATTAAAACATAAACACGAATACAAAACCTGAAACCCGCATGTTTGAACAGAATATTTTCCAGGGTCCCGGCACCGGCACTTTCACCACCCACACGTTTGAAATAATTTTCATGCTCCTCGTCACCTTTTTACTGGGCGTGTGGTTAGGCTGGGTATTATGGAGCAAGTTCCGCCAAGAAGCAGAGCGATTGCGCGTCGAAAACGTAAGCCTGGGTTCTACCGCGACGACACTGCGGCAGGAAAATGAAGAACTCAAAAACAAGGTTTCAACACTTGAGAGCGAGCAAACGACGCTCCAGGGTCAGCTGCAGAACTATACCTGGGATTTAGAAAAACTGCGAAACCAGTTGACCATTCAGGAAAGTGACCTTGAAAAATTGCAAGAACGAAACCGGCTGCTGGAATCCGAACTCGGGCTTTCCATAGATACGGAAGGCAGCACCTCCGGCAATACGTCGGTTTCCACCGAGCCCTTGCCCAGTGAGCCGATTGAAGAGGAACTCCCTGACCTGGAATCTGTTGCCGGCAACGATGAAAGCGTTGCAGCTGCAACAACGGAATCTGAAGGTACTCTTGGGATAATTATCGACCCCGAACCCGGACTACGCCCTTTGGATGAGCTGGAACCCAGCCCCGCCATTACAACGCCGGCCACCCCTGAAAGTATTGTCCCGGTGCCGGAGGAACCGCCTGTAGAAAAACCTGCAAGCACGTCCGGCGGCAGAAAACCCGAAGAATCTGTGATCGCAGCGGTATCTACCGGGCCGCGCGACGACCTCAAAATTGTGGAAGGCATCGGTCCAAAAATTGAAGAACTGTTGTTCAAGGCCGACATTACCACGTATGGCCAACTGGCGGCCACCAGTGTGCAGCAACTGCAGCACATCCTGGATGCTGCCGGCTCCCGATTTGCGATGCACGACCCCGGCACCTGGTCGGCACAGGCTTTGCTTGCTGCCAATGGCGAATGGGACAACTTAAAAGCATACCAGGATTTTCTGAACGCCGGAAAACGTCCGGACAAATAAAATACACCAATGGTAAAATGCATCAGCCTGGTAATTTCCGGCCTGCTTTGGCTACCGGTTTGGGGCCTGGCCCAAAATGACTCCCTGTTGCAGGCTGAAATTGATGCGCAGATCTGGCGGACGTTTATTCAAGCATACAACACCTTCGATGCTGAACAGTACAACAACATACACACTGCTGGCGTCTTGCGCGGCGGCCCGTGGGGGCTCCTTGAAGGTGAGGCCTACCACCAAAACAACCGGACGCAATTTGCAGCAAATAAGGCCAATGGCTTACAACGAAGAATAGCCTTTACTTTTGAGCATCGGGTACACCGGGATTCCGTTGCCTACGAAGTGGGCTACTACCGGGTAATTAGTGAAAGCGCTTCAGGAAAGCAACATACCTCCTACGGTCAGTTTCATGTTGTTTTGCGAAAGGAAGATGGTGTTTGGAAAATTGCCCAGGACTGGGATGCCGGAACCTTAAATGGCGTGCGCATCACATTGGAGGACTTTACGAAACACGCCGCAAAAGGTGTTTATGAATAGATTAACGAATAACCACTTCTTTGATCACTTCCTCACCCATTTCCTCGTTCAACAGGTTTTTAATTTTCTCTTTCGCAAAGGAAAGTTCGTGTTTTAACGGCGCCGAAAGAATGGTCAGATAAAGCGTGTTTTTGCGCATGCTGATGTTCGAAGTGTAGGTGGCAATCGTTTTCCCCATCAGTTTTTCCCAAAGCATTTTTATCCGCGTTTCATTTAACTGCGGTTCAAGCCGGTATTGACGAAGCATATTTTGCATGGCCTCCTGTAACGAAATGTCATTTTTTTTCTTCATCCCTGGCGCGTTTGGCTTGTTTTAATTGCAGGCTAATGTACGTTACCCACCCGAGAAAAATGGTGATTCCGCCGGCCAAAATCGGGTAGGCGCCGTTCAGGCTGTTCAGGTAGCCGGCAATGAGCGGCGGTATCAGTTGTCCTACCGAAATCATGCTTTGATTTATCCCCAAAATCTCGCCCTGCTCCTCCGTACTGGCCTGGCCGCTCACTACGGTGGTCAAATTCGGAGAGGTGACTCCCTGGAAAGTTGCAATGAGGGGATTAATCCACATTACGGCCCATGGATTTTGGGGAATTAATACCAGGGGAATTGAGATGGCCAGCAACAGCATCGAGAACTTCAGAATGCGTTGCGGGGCTACCTTTTTGGATAACTGCCGTACCGTTACACCTTGCGTGAACACCAGCCAGACGCCCACCCAGGCAAAAATTATCCCAATATCCTTTTCCGACATACCAAAACGCTGCATGAGGTAAACGGCAAAAAACTGGGTAAAAAAGGCAAAGCCAAGTGAGAGCAAGAGTGATACCTGAAAAATCCCACGCAAATTTGGGGAGGAAAATGCCTTTCGGATATTTGCTACACCGGATAAAAAGCGAATAGCCGTTTCACGGCGTTTTTTCAGTGTTTCCGGGAACAAGCGCCAAAGCAAAATAATATTGACAAATGTCAACAGGGCGGTGAACCAAAATGGTGTGGAATGGTCAAACCAGGAAACCACCGAATCGTCTGCAAGCAGCCCCCCAAGCGCCGGGCCAAGAATAAATCCCAGACCAAAAGCCATGCCCACCAACCCGAAATATTTGGGACGCGATTTGGGATCATCTACCGTTAAATCTGAAATGGCCGAATACACAATGCTGATATTTCCTCCGGTAAACCCCGGGAGCGCCCGGCTTAAAAAAAGCAGCGGCAGGTTTTTTAGCAAAATTGCCCAGCCAAACAACAAATATCCCATCAAGGTGCCCAGCAACGAAATCACCAACATCGGCCGGCGCCCGTGCCGGTCCGATAAGGCCCCCAAAACCGGGGCGCCAAAAAACTGCATCAGGGGATAAATCGCAACCAGGTAACCATACAAAACTGATCGCTCGGCCACGCTTGTTTCAATTGGTAAAAAACTGGTGGTTGGCGATATAAAAAGTGCCGGCAATACTGGGATGATGATCCCTACCCCAAGCATATCCAGAAAAACCGTCAAAAAAATAGGCGCCAGCGGCGAGCGTTTGGGCATTACACAAGTTTACTTGTAAATGAAAAATTGCACCTTAAAAGCGCACACAAAGAAACGCGGATTTAATGCGTATTTTCACAGGAAAGCACTACCGCTACCGTAAAAAAGTGAAATCTTGCATCCGTTTGAGTTTGTTTTTATTATTAATCAAATAACCAGTAAAGAAAATTTTAACTGAGTATAATGAAGATCCAGGAATCCGAATTGATTCTGAACCAAGACGGCAGCATCTACCATTTAAACCTGCAACCCGAGCAAATAGCGCCGATTATTATCACTGTTGGCGATCAGGACCGTGTGCCGATGGTGAGCCGGTATTTTGATCGCATCGAACACCAGGTGCAGAAGCGGGAATTTGTTACACACACCGGCTGGCTGGGCCAGACCAGGCTTAGTGTGCTTTCCACGGGCATTGGGCCCGATAACATCGACATTGTCCTGAATGAACTAGACGCCCTTGTGAACATCGATCTGCAAAGCCGGGAGATCCGCCCTGTGCAAACCGCACTGACTATTATCCGCATTGGAACGGCAGGGGGGCTTCAAGCAGAAGTACCGGTTGATCATTTTGTTGCTTCCACCGGCGGCATTGGTTTGGACGGGCTCCTCCAGTTTTACAAAGCAGCCGACCAACATCAACACCCCGTTGTTCAGGCTTTGCGCACCCATTTTTCCGGGCGTTGGGATTTTCCGGTCGCACCCTATTTTGCCGAAGCCGACCCCGGACTCCTTCAAACATTTTCATCCGGCTTTTATCCGGGATTTACGGCTACAAACCCGGGGTTTTACGGTCCGCAGGGGCGGCAGCTGCGTGCCCCTGTCCAGATTCCGGAATATTTGGATTTGCTCCAACAATTTTCATTTAAGGAAACGTCAATCCTGAACCTGGAGATGGAAACGGCTGCTTTGTTTGGCCTGAGTAAGCTTCTTGGCCACCGGGCAATTTCCCTGAGCGCCATAATTGCCAACCGGCCGCTCAAAAAATTCAGTACCAATCCACGACTTGCTATCCAAAAACTTATTGAGCAGGTCCTCGAAAGGATCGGTTAAAAAAAGCCGGTATCCAGTCGCTTTTTTAGATTATGCAACCTGCCATTTTGTCATTTATCGGGCAAAAGGCAGTACCTTTGCGGCGCAAATTATTTAAACGGTTATGTACGATAACAATCCGACCTTAAGCGGCCTGAAAAACATAGACGAAAGCAAACAAGGTCAAATCCTTTTCAAAGAGCAGTGGGAGGAGTCCGGAGGTTCCAGGGATAAAAAATTTTACATTGAGAGCTACGGGTGTCAGATGAACTTCTCCGACAGCGAGATCGTGGCGTCCATCCTTGCAGAGGTTGGGTTTGCGCCAACACGCGATGTGGAAACGAGCGACCTGATCCTGATCAACACCTGTTCAATTCGGGAAAAAGCTGAAGAAACGGTACGCAAACGGCTCCGGGTATTTAACATCATCAAGCAAAACCGCCCGGGCACTAAAATTGGCATCCTGGGCTGCATGGCCGAACGTTTAAAAAAACAATGGCTGGAGCAGGAAAAACTCGTCGACCTGGTCGTCGGCCCCGATGCCTACCGCGATCTGCCCAAACTCATCGGCGCCGCTGAAGACGGGCATCGGATGGTCAACGTGTTGCTCAGCAGGGAGGAGACCTATGCTGATATCAACCCGGTACGACTGGAATCCAACGGTGTTACCGCGTTTATCAGCATCATGCGCGGTTGCGACAACATGTGTTCATTTTGCGTCGTGCCGTTTACTCGTGGCCGCGAACGCTCCCGTGACCCGTTCAGCGTTGTTGCAGAAGCCGACAACCTGTTCCAAAACGGGTACCGGGAAGTGACCCTGCTCGGGCAAAATGTCGATTCGTACAAATGGAAAAACCCCGAAACGGACCAACAGGTCGACTTTGCCGATTTGCTCGAAATGGTTGCGCAATTGAACCCATTGCTCCGGGTGCGCTTCAGTACGAGCCATCCCAAGGACATGACCGATAAGGTGCTGCACACGATGGCCCGCTACCATAATATTTGCAAATACATCCACTTGCCCGTTCAGTCGGGCAACAGCCGGGTACTCGAACTGATGAACCGCACCTATGACCGGCCCTGGTACGAACAGCGTATAGCAGCCATCCGGCAAATTTTGCCCGAAGCCGCCGTCTCGAGCGATATCATCGCCGGATTTTGCAGCGAAACGGAGCAGGAACACCAGGATACCCTGAGCATTATGGAATGGGCCAATTTTTCCATGTCGTACATGTTCTACTACTCCGAGCGGCCGGGCACGCTGGCAGCCCGAAAATATCCCGACGACATCCCGGAGGACGTCAAAAAACGCCGCCTCAATGAGATCATTCGTTTGCAAACCGCCATCAGCCTGCAACACAACCAGGCCGATATCGGCAAAACATTTGAAGTCCTGATTGAACGCGATTCCAGGAAATCAGATCAGGATTTTTGCGGCAGAAACTCCCAAAACAAGATGGTTGTTTTCCCTAAAAAAGCAGGACTCAAGCCCGGCGATTATGTACAGGTGGAGATTCACGACGCTACCAGCGCAACGCTTTTGGGCCGTATTCAGTCGTAACCAACTAACAACATTAAACAAATGGAACCTGTAATCATTTCCCAAGTGAAAGAGCACCTCGCACAAGGTGATTTTGACAATGCGCTTGAGTTGCTGAATACCTTTGCCGAAACAAACTTTGCCGGCAGCAAGGCAAACAAACTGAAAAATGAAATCATCTACCTGAAAGGACAGATCGCGGAGGTAAAAAAAGCGGAATCCCGGGGCCTCATTGCCTTCGAGCAGGCCGAACGGAACCGCAACCAAATCCGCCTCTCCATGATCAGCCTGACCGATGCCGTGGCCAGCAATGACGATTCACACCCGGTGTTCTCTGACGACAGGCCTCCGGCCGGCGGCGCCCCGGCAGCCACAGCGCCAGGTACCAATATTTACAAGTACATCGTTGTAGGCATCGGCGCCATTATTCTTTTTGTGGTCGGCATCAGCATGTGCGAAGACAGCCCCGAAAATGCAAGCACGACGGATGGCACAGAGCTCACCACAGGCGCACAAAATGGTGCGGCAACCGATGAGCATTCGGCGAACGGCCCGTGTTATCTCGAAACCCTGGATGTGGTAGATTTGTTAGCAGACGCGGATTTCAATGCAGAAACAGTCGGAACACTGCCGGCAAACGCCCAGTTTGAAATTTTACAAACCAAAATCCAAATTGATTCCGACGGCGAATTCGAATTTCACCTTGTGGAAACGGAAGATGGCCAGGGATGGGTGGAACACAACGACAACCTGATTCGCCTCAGCGCAGGTTGTAATTAATTGAATTATGGCAAATCAACTTCAAAATATAAAAGCGCGGTTTGGAATTGTGGGTGCATCGGCCCTGCTCGATGCTGCTCTGGAAACAGCCACCCGCGTGGCGCCGACCGATCTTTCTGTCCTGATTATGGGTGAAAGCGGTGTCGGTAAAGAAGTTTTTTCAAAAATCATACATGCGCTCAGCACGCGCAAACACAACGAGTTTATCGCCGTCAACTGCGGCGCCATTCCGGAAGGGACGATCAATTCCGAACTGTTCGGCCACGAAAAAGGCTCGTTCACCGGAGCCGTTAGCGACCGGAAGGGCTATTTTGAAACAGTGAACGGCGGAACAATTTTTCTGGATGAAATTGCTGAAATGCCGCTCGACACCCAGTCGTACCTCCTGCGCGTGCTCGAGTCCGGCGAATTTTTACGGGTCGGCTCTTCCAAAGTGCAACGAACCGATGTCCGGGTGATCGCGGCTACCAATGTCGACCTGGAAGAACGGGTCCGGAAAGGCAAGTTTCGCGAAGATTTATATTACCGCCTAAGCACGGTGCCCATCCGGGTACCGGCACTGAAAGACCGGCGGGAAGACATTCCCGTGCTCTTCCGAAAATTCGCATTTGATTTTGCCGAGAAATACCGCATGGACCCCATCCGTTTGACCCCGCAGGCGCAATTTGTCCTGGAAACCTACCGCTGGCCCGGCAACATCCGGGAACTTAAAAATGTAGCGGAACAGCTCTCAGTTTTATCTGAAGAACGGGAAATCAATGAGGAAGCGCTCCTGCAGCAAATGCCGCACCTGTTCTCCAGAAACCTGCCGGTCATTTCGGGGCGCAACGGCAGTTCCGGCCGTAATGGCAACGATTTTCAGGAACGCGAGATTTTTTACAAACTGCTGGTCGACATGAAAAACGACCTTAACGACCTGAAAGCGTTGTTTTTTGAACTCATCAACCGCAACAATCTGCAAATGCCCGACCTCAGCGGCTATGGCGGGCTTCGCCCGGGGCTCAATTTCCCACATGCAGAGCAGCAACTTTCGCGCCCGGAGGATCATGGCTATGGCGAACAGCCAGACAGTACGGCCGATTCAAGAAAAGTACTGCCGATTATTCTTGAACCAGGCAAAACCGGAAGCGGTTACGATCGTACGGACGTGGAAGACGCGCCGCTGGCAATGGAGGAAATTGAAAAAGAAGCCATTAAACGCGCCTTGAAAAAGTACAACGGCCGGCGCAAGGAAGCCGCCGAAGAGTTAAAGATTTCCGAACGGACCCTCTACAGAAAAATAAAACAGTATAATTTATAATTCAAACAACCTTTTTATCCCTTTCATACACATGACTCGTTTCATCGCTATTATTCTCGGACTCCTTACTGCCGCATCTCCTGTTCTTGCGCAAAAAGGTTACAACATCCGGGTAAAACTGGATAATTACCCGGAAAAAGAATTGGTACTTGGTTTTCACTACGGAGACAAACAGTATGTAAAAGATACTGTTGAAGCCGGCCCGGATGGCTATTTTACATTTCAGGCCGATACGCTGATGCCTTGTGGCGTTTATTTGCTGGTGTTGAAACCGGACAATTCTTTTATCCAGATTTTACTGCCCGAAACGGAGCAGAATTTCACCATCCAAACCGATGCGAAAGCCGCGGTTGAAAACATGAAAGTCAAAGGTTCGGCAGACAATGCGCTGTTTTATGAGTACCTGAGCTTTTTAAACACTCGCCGGATTGAGGCGGATTCGGTCAGGGCCCAGCTCGGACGCGTAAACGGCAATACCGCCGACTCGCTGCGCCTGATCGAAAAAAGCGGCAAACTGGACAAGGAAGTACGCCAATACCAGGAAGACCTCCTGGCCAAAAGCCCGGCCACACTTACCGCGAAAATCATCAAAAGCTCCCTCGAACCTACCATTCCGGAATTTAATGAGCCTGACCCCCAAAAATTGCAGATGCGGAAATACTACTGGTACCGCGAGCATTATTTTGACAACATTGATATTGCCGACCCCTGCATGTTGCGCAGCCCGGTATTGCATCAAAAAATTGATACCTACGTCAATAAAATTGCGCCACAACATCCCGACAGCATCAATCAGGCGCTGGATTTGATCATCGGAAAACTCAAAAACTCCCCGGAGAATTATAAATTTTACTTGATCCACTTTTTAAATACCTACGCAAAATCTAAAGTAGTGGGCATGGATGCCTGCTATGTTCACATCGCAAAAAACTACTACTGCAATGGCGGCGCAAGCTGGGTTGGCAATGAAGACCTCGAGAAGATCTGCGACAACGCCCGACGCCTCGAGCCCATTCTGATCGGGAAAATTGCGCCCAATATTATCGTCAAAGACCGGAACGACAAGCCCACAGCCCTTTGGGATGTGGACGCCGATTATACCGTGTTGTTCTTCTGGGCGCCCGACTGCAGCCATTGCAAAAAAGCAGCACCTCACATGGTTGAATTTGCCGAAAAATTCAAAGATCGCGGTGTGAAGGTTTTTGCCGTTTGTACG
This sequence comes from Lewinellaceae bacterium, assembly GCA_016716135.1. Lineage (GTDB taxonomy): Bacteria > Bacteroidota > Bacteroidia > Chitinophagales > Saprospiraceae > M3007. The sequence goes on from JADJWX010000016.1 coordinate 115,517, forward strand.
GCTGTTGGCGAGGACGGGCCTGAATGCTGGAAAGCAATTGAAGAAAAAGAGTTCAGCGACTTCCTCTTCCTGAATACTTACGACCCCTACGTGCAAAGCCGCTACAAAACCCTGTACGACGTGCAGTCAACGCCCCAAATTTTTATCCTCGACCGAAAACACGAAATCCTGGTAAAACGCATTGGCGCAGAACAATTAGGCCAGGTCATGGAGGATGTGATCCGTTTTCAAAAAGAAAAAATCCACCAGGGTAAGTAAGCTAATTTGCCCGCCATAGAGCATTTTTTCACCGCAAAGACGCCAAGACGCCAAGAATTTTCCTCCGCGTCTTGGCGTCTTTGTGGTAAAAAAATATGCCGCGCCGTGATGTAAGATCTAAATCACCGTGATCGCAACCGCCTGTTTTTCAATCAAAAACCCAAAGGGCTCCAGGTCAAATCCTTCGTCCAGGGCTGCTTTTCTAAACTCAGCCTCGGCCTCTTGCGCTACAGCAACCAATAGGCCGCCGGATGTTTGTGGGTCCGCAAGAATATTACGCTGCAACTCGTTCACTCCCGCAACGGTGTGGCCATAACTTTCCCAGTTGCGCAAGGTCCCACCAGGCACACTTTTCTTTTCCAGGTAAAAATCCAGAATAGCCCGGTCTATAGTCGGCACTTTGTCAAATTCAACCACCGCACTCGCTCCGCTGGCAGCGCACATTTCGCCCAAGTGTCCCAGCAGCCCAAAGCCGGTCACATCGGTCATGGCTTGCACATAAGGCAGTATGCCGAATCGCGCACCCACTTTGTTCAGGGTTTTCATGCTGTTTGGGGCAAGCTGGGCGTGCTCGGGTTTCAACAGCCCCTTTTTTTGGGCAGTGGTCAATATCCCAACGCCCAGCGGTTTGGTCAGAAAAAGCCGGGCGCCCGGTACGGCGCCGCCATTTTTTTTCAAATGATCGATCTGAACCCGCCCACTAACCGCCAGGCCGAAAATTGGCTCCGGACTGTCGATGCTATGCCCGCCGGCAAGCGGAATGCCCGCCGCTGCGCAAGCTTTCCGCCCGCCTTCAATCACCCGGTTGGCAACCTCGGCCGACAGGGTGTTTATCGGCCAGCCCAATATGGCAATTGCCAGCAAGGGAGTGCCGCCCATGGCGTAAACATCGGAGATGGCATTTACCGCTGCGATCTGCCCGAAATCCTCCGGGTCATCCACGATCGGCATAAAAAAATCCGTGGTGCTGATCAGCGCCGAGCCATCGCCCAGGTCAAAAACTGCCGCATCGTCGCGGGATTCATTCCCGACGAGGAGATTTTCGAAGGGCTGCTGCACGATTTGCGTTTTTAGGATATGGTCCAAAACCCGTGGTGCAATTTTGCAACCACAACCGGCGCCATGGGAATACTGGGTAAGTTTAATCGCTTCTTTTTCCATCAATCCGGTCAAGTACGTCTTAAAACTGGATGGTCATACTCAGGCTAGGCAATATCGGGAGCTGATTTACCCGGGAAAACCGGACACGATCGAAGTAGAAAATATTTTCACGGTCGTACACATTGGTGCAGGAAGCGGTGACTTCAACTTTTCCGTGTTTCGAAAAACTGAAGGTCCGTTTGAGCGAAATATCGAGGCGGTGGTAATATGGTAACCGGCCGCCATTGCGTTCATCGGCATAAATAATTCCCAGGTCGCCGTTCCCGCCCAGCACATCCGTCCCAATACCCTGGCCAAAACCAACATTGTTGTAAAATCCTTGCGTCTGCGTGAAGGGGAAACCCGAGCCAAAATTCCAGCGTGCACCAAACTCCCATTCCTTTTTTTGCCCAACTGGTAGGTACTCACCAGGTTAAGGTTGTGCCGGCGGTCGAATACGGGCGGATAAGTTTGGTCGCCGTCAAATCGGTTCACAAAGCCCAGGGAGTATGCCCCCCAAATGTAAAACCGCTTTGCTTCCAGTTTCAGCGAAAGATCCAAACCGTAGGCTTCACCGGTTTCTACAATATAGTTCGGGTCCTGCGGGACCAGTTTATTGCGGTTCAGGCCAAAGAGCTGGGTAAACTCTTTGTAGTATCCTTCAATATTTACTTCAAAATTATTGGTAATATCCACTTCAAAACCGGCAACGCCGTGCACGGCTTTTTGCAACTGATGTTCAACGCGTTCGGTAGTGCCGGGCTTGTAAACTGTTTCTTCCGGCCCGGAAAGGAAGCCGACAAATAGGTTTACAATGTCGCGCTCATTTACCGTAGACAAGAGATTCTGCGAATACACTCCGCCGGCGGCTTTGAAGCGCAGGTAATCCGTAATGTTATATTTTAAACCAAGCCGTGGTTCCGCCGAAATATTGCTGAGCGACTGATAGTATTGGAGCCGGAAGCCCGGTTCGATCACCAAAGGGCCAATTTTACGCTTCCAGCGCAGGTAGGCACTGATTTCAGTTGTATTTTCAAACTGTTCGATGATAAATCCGCGGAAGTTTTCAAAGGTAAACTCAGTGCGGAAGCCGGTAAGTTCCAGGCCGTATTTCAGTTCATTGTTCCGGTCGAAATTGGTAAAATTCAAAGCGCCATAAAAACCATTAATCCCGCTTTCGCGCGGCTTCCGGTCGGCTTCTTCGATCCGTGAATCATACCGGGTGTAAGTGAGCGTACCGCCGACAATGGTGTTCGAATTGGTCGGCACCAGGGTAAAATCAAAACCGCCACCGGCACTGTTCCAGGAAAATTCGGTAATCGGATATTTTACCCCATCGTCATAACTGAAACCAAAAAAGTTGAGTTTGCTGCCATTTCCAGCCAGCAACGATAGTTTGCCGTATACATCCCGGTAGTTGAACGGAATGCCAACGGAATCATTGACGTAATTATAAAACGTAGGGGCCGACTGGTCAATCAATGCCTGTTTCCCGGACAGAACAAACGACACGCTGGCGCCGCCGTCTTCCTTCAAGGGCACAATCGGGCCTTCCAGCATGGCTTTCGCCTGAAACGGGCTGGCAGAAACCAGGCCCGACAACCGGCGGCGGTTGCCTTCCCGGGTTTTTACATCCACAATTGCCGAGATGCGGCCGCCGTAGTCGGCATTAAAACCGCCGGTCAGCACATCCACATTCCGGATCAGTTCGGTCTCAAAAACTGAGAAAAAGCCAATACTGTGGAAGGGGTTGTAAATAGTCATACCGTCGAGCAAAATACGGTTTTGCACCGGCGAGCCCCCGCGAATGTACAGCTGCCCTCCCTGGTCGCCGGTGAAAATCACCCCCGGCAAAACGGTCAGATACTGTGCAATGTCGGCCTGGCCACCGGTAGACGGGAGGGCTCTGATCTGCTTGGGCGTCACGGTTAGCTTCGAAACCTGCACCTCCGAACGCGCCTGTTCTTTTCGCCCGCTGATAATCACCTCGTCGAGGTTTGTCCCGCTTTCTTCCAGGTAGATTGTCTCGTATACGATTTCGTTCGGTTTGATCTCAATCATTTCCGTAAAATCATTGTAGCCGAGGTAGGTAACTTTCAACTGGAACTTTCCAAGCGGTACGTTTGTGATTGAAAAGAAGCCATTTATGTCGGATGAAGTCCCCATGGAAGCGCCTTCAATCTGGATCGTTGCAAAGGCAATGGGTTGGGCAGATTCCTTGTCGTATACGTTGCCGCGCACGGTCCCTCTGTCCGTACGTTGCGCAATTAAACCAAGCGGAAAAAGAAGCAGAGCAATTACTAGAGCACAATTTTTCATCAATATCACGTTTGAAGGGCGCAAAGATAGCCCGCCGGTTCAAAAACAACGACTACCTAAAAGATTGTACCGGACAAAGATCCTGCTTTTGATCAAAAAAGCACCGCAGCCGCATTTCAGGCGAAACATTCAGGTTGCATTTTGAAAGTGGACCTACCTTTGGCCGCAGCTAAAGCAGTTGCTTAACCGGTTTAAAATCTATTCGTTGAAAAAATACGATGTACTGATTATTGGCGCCGGCATCGCCGGACTGGCTACCGCGCGCCAACTCTTGCGACAACAACCTGGGATTAACCTCTTGGTTTTGGAAAAAGAAGCGGAGGTAGCGCTCCATCAAAGCAGCCGCAACAGCGGCGTCATCCACAGCGGCATCTATTACCGCCCGGGCAGTTTGCGCGCTCAAAACTGCCTGGAGGGCTATACCATGCTGCTCAATTTTTGCCAAGAAAATGCGCTGCCGTTCGACATCTGCGGAAAAATAATCGTGGCCACCGAACAATCCGAACGCCCCCAACTCGAAAATATTTACCGGCGGGGTATCGCAAACGGACTCGAGGGCCTGCGTAAAATCGGGTCGGATGAAATCACTGCCATCGAACCGCATGTGCGTGCCGTGGAAGCGGTGTGGGTCCCCCAGGCTGGTATCACCAATTACGGCCTGGTGGCAAAAAAGTACGCCGAACACATCCGGCAAGCCGGCGGGGAAATCCGGACTGGCGTTCATGTCGAAAAAATTGAGGTTTCCGGGAACGAGGTGGTTGTCGGCAGTTCCAATTGGGAAGGAATTTCCAGGCTGGTGATCACTTGCGCCGGATTGTATTCCGACAAAATCGCCAAAGACAGCGGCGTGCATCCGGCGGTGCAAATCCTGCCCTTTCGGGGCGAATTTTACCAACTCAAACCCGAGCGTGAGCACCTGGTGCGCAACCTGATCTACCCGGTGCCCAACCCCAATTTCCCGTTTCTGGGCGTCCATTTTACCCGGATGATCGGCGGCGGCATCGAGGCGGGCCCCAACGCCGTGCTCGCTTTTCGCCGTGAAGGGTATTCCCGTTGGGATGTCCATTTTGGAGAACTCTTCGAAACCCTGCGGTTTCCGGGCTTCCGGCGTTTGGCCCGCAAACATTGGCAGTATGGCCTCGACGAAATGCGCCGCTCTTTTTCAAAAAAATATTTTGTACACGCCTTGCAACGCCTGATCCCCGACATTCGTCCGGACGATGTAACGCCGGCCCGGAGCGGCGTTCGCGCCATGGCCTGCACCCCGGAGGGGGAATTGCTGGACGATTTTTTGATCCTCGAAAAACCGCGCATTATCAATGTATGCAACGCACCCAGCCCGGCTGCAACCGCCTCGCTGGCAATCGGCCAAACGGTGGCAGACCGTGCCTTGCAGCAACTAAAAACGTTGGTTAAATAAAAATAATCATGCTCCGGATTTACTCGGCACCCACGTTTAAAGCAGAAAAGCAATACACGCTTTCCGTGCTTCTGGACGAGTTGTTGGGTGTGCCGTTCACACTTGAATTCAAGGCCGGGCAGGAACATTTCCGGTTCGACCTGCCCAATGGAAGCCATGTTGTGGTGGAAGATCATTTTTTCAACAAGCACCTGGAAAACAACTATTTAAACACAGCCAACATACCCAAAAACGCAACCACACTCCCCCACCCTTTTGAACCCGGCGCACCAATAACAGGCCTGTACGGCAACCCACATTTTGAGCAATCGGATCGCGCTATCCGGTGTGGCATAGACCTGGTTGCCGGCGCCTTTTTTATGTTGAGCCGTTGGGAAGAATACGCGCATTCCGGGCGGGACCAATTTGGCCGTTTCCCGGCCAAATACTCCCTGGCTCACCGGACCGGTTTTCTCGACCGCCCGATCGTCAACGAATACGCCGGCTTTATCTGGGAAATATTGCTCCGGCTGGGTTGGCAACAGCCCCGCCGGGTTCATACCTACCGGATGCATCTTTCCCACGATGTGGACCACCCGCGACTTTGGTGGTCGCCGGTACAGCGCATGCGCACATTGGCAGGTAGTTTGGCCCAGGCACGGGGGAGCACGTGCAGCTGCTTGGTGGCTGCGCAATCAAATTTTCGCTGCCAACGATCCCTACGATGTGTTTGACACATTGATGGATATTGCTGAAAAAAACAGCCGCATTGCACACTTCAATTTTTTGGGCGCCCGCCCGAAAACAGCCGATAGTTTTTATTCGCTGGACCACGCATTTATCCGCAATTTGCTCCAAAAAATAGCAGACCGCGGCCATGTCATCGGTTTTCACCCCTCGCGCGAAGCGCACGCCGATGCCGCAAAATTTGCCTCGGAACTGGAATCGCTGCGGCGGATTGCGCCACAGGAAATTACCAGCGGCCGGCAGCATTTCCTTTGCTTTTCTGCCCCGGAAACCTGGCGGCGCTGGGCAAAGGCAGGCATGCACTGGGACAGCACCCTGGGGTACCCGGAAGCAGCAGGATTTCGCTGCGGGATTTGTACTGCGTTTCCGGTGTTTGATTTCCTGGATCGCAAAGTGCTGCCCCTCCGGGAAAAACCGCTTATCGCCATGGACGTAACCCTGGCGCAATACCTCAAACTTACTCCACAGCAAGCTTTCGAACTACTCTCCCGGCTCAATAACCAGGTAAAAAAACACCGGGGCGAATTCGTTTTGTTGTGGCACAACTCTTCCTGGAACACGTACTTTTGGTCCCCCTGGCAGGCTGTTTATCGCGATTTTATCGCACAATCGTAGTCTTCCCGGAACAACTTTTTTGAATCATGCGCGCACTGTGGAAACTTCTGATCGTCTTGCCGGCAACAGGATGGTTTTGGCTGCCGGCACTGCCCGGACAATCCGCAACCATGCCCCTGGAAGCACCGGCGCAACACATTCTGGATCGGTTGAAAATCAGCACGGACCTGGCCCACGGGCTGCATCCGGAGCTCCGGCCGTTCACCCGGCGCGATGCGGTTCAAATTGCCCTGGCGGCCGACAGTTTAGCCCAACAGTTGTCCCCATTGACCCAAAATGACCTGCACTATCTGCTCGACGACAACAACGAATGGCTCGCCGCCGCCGACAGCCTGAAGGTGCGCAAAACGAAAAAGCCGTTATTCGGAGTTTTTTACCGCACGCCGGCCAACCTGTTTGAGGTCAATACACCTGATTTTCATCTCCGGGTTAACCCCATGCTGCAAGTTGCGCTCGGGCCGGAACAGGATCACGCCAGCCTGGTGTTTCTCAACCAACGCGGGCTGGAAGTGCGGGGCGACCTGGACGGCAGGGTTTATTTTTACACCAATATCCTGGAAACACAGGCGCGATTTCCAAATTATGTGAACCAATGGATTGAAAGCTACCAGTCTGTCCCGGGCGCCGGTTTTTATAAAAAATACAACAGCACAACTTTTCAGGTCCGCAACGGCTACGATTTCAACCTGGCCAACGCCTACATCGGCGCCCGGGTCACCAAACACATCGATGTACAGCTTGGGCATGGCCAACACCACATCGGGAATGGGTACCGGTCGCTGTGGCTTTCCAATGTGGGCAATTACACCTATTTCCTGAAATTCAACACGCGGGTGTGGCGCCTGCACTACCAGAATCTATTCCTGGAGCTCAGTCCGATCTCCACGGCAGTGCCCCGGCCACCGAACACCCTGCTGCCTAAAAAATACGTTGCCGCGCATTATCTCAACTTTCAGGCTTCGCCGAACCTGGCATTCGGGTTTTTTGAAGCCACGGTTTTCAACCGAAGCCGCCAGTTTGAATTGCAATACCTCAACCCGGTCATTCTGTACCGGAGCGTGGAAGGCATGATTGGCAGTCCGGATAATGTACTGCTCGGCTTCGACGGCCGCTGGAATTTTTTGCGCCGTTTTCAGCTCTACGGGCAGCTCCTGATCGATGAATTTTTACTTTCTGCCGTATACAAACCGGAAGAAAAAGGCTGGTGGGGAAACAAGTTTGGCTGGCAGGCCGGAATCAAGTATATCAATGCATTTGGCCTGGACCATCTTGACCTTCAGCTGGAATACAATACCGTGCGGCCTTACACCTATTCCAGTTTTGATTCTTTGAACAGTTACACGCACTACAACCAGCCGCTGGCACATCCGCTTTGGGCCAACTTCAAGGAAATTGTCGGGATTGCGCGCTACCAACCGCATCCGCACTGGTACTTCACGGCACGTTTTTTACATGCGCGTACCGGAGAAAATCCGGAATCTGAAAACCTGGGGGCTAATCCGCTGTTGGGAAATAGCAGCCGGGTAAATGACTATGGCAACATTACCGGCCAGGGTATCCGGACAACGATCAACTTATTTGCGCTGGAGGCCCGTTGGCAACTCTGGCACAATCTGTACCTCGAAACTTGCTTCCTGCTGCGGCAAAAAAACAGCGCCGATACCAGCAGAGACCTGGATACACGTTATTTAACCCTGGGTATTCGTTGGAATGTCTGGAACCGCAACCGGGATTTTTAAAAAAATATGAGCCACATCAACCAATTGCATGAAACCGAACCGCGTTGGTTTGCCGTTTTAACGCGCGCCAAATGCGAAAAACTGGTGCAACGGCAATTGCGTAAAAAAAATATTCACGCCTATGTGCCGCTGCAGCGCCTGCTGCGACGGTACCAGCGCAGTACACGGCTGACCGAAAAGCCGCTGATCAACTGCTATGTTTTCGTTCAAATCACCAAACCGGACTACCTGCCTGTTTTGGAGACGGAAAACGTGGCCGGATTTGTTCGTTTTAACAAGGACCTGATCGCCATTCCGGCGGCGGAAATCGACCTGTTGCGGCGCGTTACCCTGGAGGATGGCCTGGAGTTGGAAGTCGCACCGGGCAATTTTTCCGCAGGCGACCTGATCGAAATAAGTGCCGGTAACCTTGCCGGCTTGCGTGGGCGAATCGTCAAAAAAGAAAACAGGCAGTTTCAGGTCGAACTCGAACGGCTTGGCTATCAATTGCGCATTACGGTCGACGCTGCTTTTTTACAAAAGACCGGATTGGTATACACCGGGTAAATTCAAACAACCGCACGTTATACAATTTTTAAAAAGCAAATCCGGGTACACAATTGCCGGGCACAGAATTTTACCTTTGCCACTTCAATCAACAGGGACCGTGACGCAAGCAAATTTTACCGCACTTAACCAGGCCATGCAGCGCCGCATCCTGATCATCGATGGCGCCATGGGTACGATGATCCAGCAATACAAACTCGGCGAGGCCGATTTTCGGGGCGAACAATTCAAAAATCATCCCAGCGACCTGCAAGGCAATAATGACCTGCTCTCGCTCACCCGGCCTGATGTGATTGAAGCAATTCACCGGGCCTACCTGGAGGCCGGCGCCGATATTATCGAAACCAATACCTTCAACGCAACCAGCATTTCGCAGGCCGATTACGACCTGTCGGGCCTGGCTTATGACATCAATCGGGCAGCAGCCGGTATTGCCCGGAAAGTAGCGGATGAATTCAGCCAGGCGAATCCGGATCAACCCCGCTTCGTGGCCGGCGCCCTGGGGCCGCTGAACAAAACGCTGTCGCTGTCGCCCGATGTAAACAATCCCGGTTACCGCGCCCTGCACTTCGACGAGGCTGTTGAAGCCTACGCCGAACAAACCCGCGGGCTACTCGATGGCGGTGCGCATCTCCTGCTGGTCGAAACCATTTTCGATACCCTGAATGCCAAGGCGGCGCTGTACGCCATCGATACTGTTTTTGAAGAAAAAAACATCCGGGTGCCGCTGCTGATCTCCGGCACGATCACCGATGCTTCCGGGCGCACGTTGAGCGGCCAAACCGTGGAAGCGTTCTGGATTTCGGTGAAACACGCCCGGCCTTTTGCCGTAGGGCTGAACTGCGCGCTCGGCGCCAAAGAAATGCGGCCGCACCTGGAGGCACTCGCGGCAATTGCAGACTGCTATACCAGCGCATATCCGAATGCCGGGCTGCCCAATGAGTTTGGCGAGTACGACCAAACACCGCACGAAATGTGCGATTTTATCGAAGATTTTTCCCGCTCGGGTCTGGTAAATATTGTCGGGGGCTGCTGCGGTACCACCCCGGAACATATCCGGCACATTGCCAAACACGTGGAGGGGATTGCGCCCCGGCAGCCCAACGCACACCCGGCTATCGGCGGCGCCGAAGGCTTTACGGCACTTGCCGGGCTGGAACCGCTGATTATTCGCCCGGAAACAAATTTTGTCAATATTGGCGAGCGCACCAACGTCACCGGCTCCCGCGCGTTTTCCAAATTGATTAAAACCGGGCAACTGCCGGAAGCGCTCAGCGTAGCCCGCCAACAGGTGGAAAACGGCGCCCAGGTCATCGACGTGAACATGGACGAGGGCCTGCTTGATTCCAAAATGGCCATGATCGAATTTTTAAACCTGATCGCAGCCGAGCCGGATATTGCCCGGGTGCCGGTCATGGTGGATTCTTCCAAATTTGACGTCATCGAAGCCGGCCTGAAATGCCTCCAGGGCAAAAGCATTGTCAACTCGATTTCGTTGAAAGAGGGCGAAGCAGAATTTATCCGGCAAGCCAAAATTTGCCGGCGGCACGGCGCAGCGGTCGTGGTCATGGCGTTCGACGAACAAGGGCAAGCCGATAGCGTTGAGCGGAAGGTGGAAATTTGCCAACGGGCCTATAAAATATTGACGGAGCGGCTCGGTTTTGATCCCAGCGACATCATTTTCGATCCCAATATTTTCGCGGTAGCGACCGGCATCGACGAGCACAACAACTACGCCATCAACTTCATCGAAGCCACCCGGATCATCAAACAAACCTGCCCCGGTTCCCGGGTGAGCGGCGGCGTGAGCAACTTGTCGTTTTCGTTTCGCGGCAACGACCGGGTGCGCGAAGCCATGCATGCCGCTTTTCTTTACCACGCTATCCAGGCAGGCATGGACATGGGCATTGTGAACGCCGGCCTGATCGAGGTGTACGAAGAAATCCCCAAGGATCTCCTGAAAATCATCGAAGATGTCCTTTTCAACCGGCACCCCGGCGCAACGGAAGCGCTGGTTCGTTTTGCCGAATCGATCAAGGACAGCGCGGGCGGGCGGGCCGTTGAAAAAGATCTCGCCTGGCGGGAAGCGCCGGTGGAAGCCCGGATTACGCATGCCCTGGTCAAGGGCATTACCGACTTTATCGAGGAAGACACCGAGGAAGCCCGCCGGAAATACCCCAGCCCCCTGGTGGTTATTGAAGGCCCGCTCATGGACGGCATGAATGTGGTGGGCGATTTGTTTGGCGCCGGAAAAATGTTTTTACCGCAGGTGGTAAAAAGTGCCCGCGTGATGAAAAAAGCCGTGGCCTACCTGACGCCATTTATTGAAAAAGAAAAAGAAAGTACGGGCGTGCAACATCGGGGTCGCATCCTGCTGGCAACGGTCAAAGGCGATGTGCACGATATCGGGAAAAATATTGTCGGGGTAGTGCTCGGCTGCAACAATTACGAAGTGATCGATCTGGGGGTCATGGTACCCGCCGACAAAATCCTGCAAAGCGCCCGGGAGCACCAGGTAGATATTATTGGTCTGTCCGGGCTGATCACGCCGTCGCTCGATGAAATGGTGAATATGGCTCGCGAAATGCAGCGCCAGGGATTTTCGATCCCCCTGCTCATTGGCGGCGCCACTACTTCCAAAACCCATACTGCCGTGAAAGTTGAACCGCAGTACGGCGCGGCGCCGGTCGTTCACGTGCTCGATGCGAGCCGAAGCGTAGCCGTTGCGAGTTCATTGCTCACGCAAAACCAGCAGGAGAAACAAACCTTTGCAACAAATATCAAAGCCGAGTACGAGCAAATCCGGCAGGCGCGGGCCAACCGCCAGTCGGCCAAGCAGTTTCGCAGCCTTTCGGAAGCCCGGGCAAACAAATGGCAGACCGACTGGGCGAGCTTCACCCCCGTTAAACCAACATTCCTCGGCGTAAAAACCTTTGAATCGTACCCCTTGGAAGAACTGGTGGCTTACATCGACTGGACGCCCTTCTTCCAAAGTTGGCAATTGGCCGGAAAATACCCGGCTATCCTGGAAGACCCCGTGGTTGGGCATGAAGCACAAAAGTTGTTCGACGATGCCCAGGCGATGTTGCGGCAAATCGTTGCAGAGCAATGGATACAGGCCAAAGCGGTCATCGGTTTTTTTCCGGCCAACAGCGTTGCCGACGATGACCTGGAGTTGTTCACCGATGATGCAAGGCAGGGCGTGCTGACCACTCTCCACCATTTGCGGCAGCAAAATTTGAAGGCCGGAGGCCTGCCGAATTATTGCCTGAGCGACTTCGTGGCGCCCAAAGAAAGTGGCCGGCCGGATTATATCGGCGCTTTTGCCGTCACTGCCGGCGTTGGCATGGAAACGCGGGTCAAAAAGTTTGAAGCGGCCCACGACGATTACCAGGCTATTTTGCTCAAAGCCCTCACCGACCGGCTGGCGGAAGCGCTGGCCGAGCGCATGCACGAACGGGTCCGGAAAGAATTTTGGGCCTATGCCACCGGCGAGCAACTGAGCAATACCGAGTTGATCGCCGAAAACTACCAGGGCATCCGGCCGGCGCCAGGCTACCCGGCATGCCCGGAACACACGGAAAAACGCAGTTTGTGGCAGTTGCTTCAGCCGGACAAGGTGGGCATCACACTGACTGAAAGTTACGCCATGTACCCTGCCGCATCGGTGAGTGGATGGTATTTCGCTCATCCGGAAGCACGTTATTTCGGTTTAGGGCAAATTAGTAAAGACCAGGTGGAAAGTTATGCCCGGCGCAAAGGCATGTCCATCGCCGAAGCCGAACGGTGGCTGGCGCCGGTGCTGAATTATGATGTTTGAAGCCATCGGCTGGTAGTGAGGCCAAGTGAGGGGGGACTCGAAGTCTAATGTCGTCAATTTAAGAAATCAGAGGAGGTGGACACTTTTCAAATTTGACTTTTCAAATTGAACTTTTGACTTCTTCAAGAGCAATATCAGTTCGGGAAGTTCCTTTTAAGTCAAATTTGAAAAGTCTAATTTGAAAAGTCAAAAGTGTTCACCCACCCAAATACTTTAAGTTGACGACATTAGACTCGAAGTCACCCCCTCACTACCAAACATGAACCGTTTGAAAACCGAATTCCCGGGTTTTCTGCTTAAGGTATGTTCCGCAACATATCAACGGCGAAGCCATTTAAAAATGAAAAAATGTCAATCAGGCGGTGAAACGCAGGAATTCAAAACTTTCTACCCCAAAAATGTAATATTGGAATACTGTTTGAACCTATAAAATATCACTTGTTGATCCGCTTCTGACAAACCGGATTTACACAATTACTTACAGCCTATGATTCGCATGGTCGACCTCAAAACTCAATACGAAAACATCCGGGAAGAAATTGACCGAGCCGTTTTGGATGTTATCGCTTCGACGGATTACATCAACGGCCTTGCGGTAAAAACCTTTCAGGCCGAACTGGAAGCGTATCACAACATTGACCACGTTATTCCCTGTGCAAATGGCACCGATGCCCTTCAGATTGCCATGATGGCACTGGACCTGAAACCGGGCGATGAGATCATTGTGCCGGCGTTCACCTATGTGGCCACTGCTGAAGTGATGGCCCTGCTTGGCCTTACCCCGATTATGGTTGATGTTGATCCGGATACGTTTAACCTGCCGGTCGAACAAGTAGAAGCGGCCATTACGCCCCGCACCAGGGCAATTGTTCCGGTGCATTTGTTTGGGCAAAGCGTAGATATGGAGCCCTTGCTTCAACTTGCTCAACAACACCATTTATTTGTTATTGAAGACAATGCCCAGGCGATTGGCGCCAGCTATGAATTCAGCAACGGCACCCGTAAAAAAACCGGCGCGATGGGGCATGTCGGGTGTACGTCCTTTTTTCCGTCCAAAAACCTGGGTTGTTATGGCGACGGGGGCGCAATCACTACTTACGACGCCGATCTGGCCCAGCGCCTGCGTATGGTTGCCAATCACGGGCAAAACAAACAATACCATCACGCCATCGTCGGTGTAAACTCCAGGCTCGATTCGATCCAGGCGGCGATTTTAAGTGTGAAGTTGAAGCGCCTCGACGCCTATTGCGCCGCGCGCCGCCAGGCCGCCGATTACTACGATGCCGCGTTTGCCGATATGCCGCAATTAAAAACGCCGGTGCGCGCAGCCAACTCAAGCCATGTTTTTCACCAATATACCCTGGTGGTGCAGGACGGCGACCGCGATGCCCTGCGGCAGCACCTCACCGACCGGCAAATTCCGGCGATGATCTATTACCCCATTCCATTGTACAAACAAAAGGCGTTCGAAAAATATTGGTCGGGCGCCGAATTGCCTGTAACCGAGGCGCTTTGCCGCACCGTTATTTCACTTCCGATGCACACCGAATTGACCCCGGCTATCCAGGACCGGATCGTCGGCGCCGTACGGGATTATTTCAAGTAAAACGCCTCAGGCAAGGCACGTTTTGCGCGCATGTGTGAAATGCCTTGTGTGGCCTGTGATTTGTTGTAATTCATTCAATGATCAATAAAAGAAAGATGTTTACCCAACTTAAAGACAAGAAGAAAACACTCGCTGTTGTGGGCCTCGGCTACGTTGGCCTGCCCATAGCACTGGCTTTTGCCCGGAAATTCCGGGTAATCGGATTTGACATTAATAAAGACCGGATCGCGGCTATGCAGGCAGGCCTGGACCCCTCGCAGGAATTGGGGCCGGAAAGTTTTGAAGGCACGGACATTCAATTTACTGCCGACGAAGCGATCTTAAAAGAAGCCAGCTTTTTTGTCGTTGCCGTACCGACCGATGTAGACCCCCATAAAGTGCCCGATCTCACCCCCCTGAAAAAAGCCTCAGCCACTGTGGGCCGCGCACTCAGCAAAGGCGATTATGTAATTTATGAAAGCACTGTTTACCCGGGCTGCACGGAAGAGGACTGTATGCCGATCCTGGAATCGGAAAGCGGGCTGCGGGGCTACAAGGATTTTAAAATCGGCTATTCACCCGAACGGATTTCGCCCGGTGATAAAACCAGAACCGTGACGGATATCCTTAAAATTGTTGCGGGCTGCGACGAGGAGTCCACTGAAAATATCGCGCAGATTTACAACTCGGTTATCAAGGCCGGCGTATACCGGGCTTCGACAATCAAAGTTGCCGAAGCGGCAAAAGTCATCGAAAACACCCAACGCGACCTGAATATTTCCCTGGTCAACGAATTGGCGATCATCTTCGACCGGATGGATATCGATACCAAAGAAGTCCTGGCAGCTGCCGGCACCAAATGGAATTTCCAACCCTATTCGCCGGGACTGGTTGGCGGGCACTGTATCGGCGTAGACCCGTATTACCTGTTACACAAATCCAAACAATTGGGTTACGACCCGCAGGTAATTCTTAGTGGCCGTCGAGTGAACGACGGTATGCCGGCATTCGTTGCCAAACGCCTGGTTCAACTGTTGACTCAAAAAGGAAAAAACTTGTCGGCCTGCAAGGTGTTAGTCATGGGGATTACGTTTAAAGAGAACGTGGCCGACATCCGGAACTCCAAAGTGGTGGACGTAGTCCGGGAATTAATGGATTTCTCCATAAACGTGCACATACATGATCCGCACGCTTCACCAAACGAAGTGGCACATGCCTACCGGTTGACGCTGCAGGATGAAATTTCGACTGGTTATGACGCAGTGATCGTGGCCGTCGGGCACCAGGAATTTCTGAATCTGGATCACGACTACTTTGTTAATATTCAGAAGGGAAATCCTATTTTATTGGATATCAAAGGCATTTATAAAAAGGAGGATATGAATACTTCCTTAACTTACTGGAGACTTTAAACCCTATGCGGCAATTTTTTTCCAAATTATTTTCCAATGCGCCGTTATCCGACTTTTCGGTTCTGGAGACGGATATGCACAGCCATTTATTGCCGGGCATAGATGACGGCGTACCTACGGTAGAGGAGGCGGTGGAGATGGCCAAAGCACTCAGCAGCCTGGGCTACAGGCGCCTGATTACCACACCGCACGTTATGGAGCGGTACCCGAATACGACGAAAATTATTCAGGAAAAATACCTGATCGTCAAGGATGCCATCGAAAAAGCGGGTGTCCCGGTGGAAATCCAGGCTGCGGCTGAATATTTTATGGATGATAACTTTGCCGAATTAGTAAAAAACAATGATTTGCTAACGCTGGACGCGCATGGGCATGTGCTTGTTGAGATGTCTTTTCTGCATCCCCCGCTTCCACTTCAGCAATATTTATTTGACCTGCAAACCCGCGGATATACACCTGTGCTGGCACACCCGGAGCGCTACCCTTTTTATCATGGCAAACCGGATGAATATCAGGCATTGAAGGATGCAGGCTGCCGCTTTCAGGTGAATATCCTGTCGATCACCGGACACTACGGCCCCGATGTCCAACAAGCGGCGCAGTTGTTGCTTCGGAACAAAATGGTGGATTTTCTGGGCACCGATGCGCACCGTTTGCGCCATGCGCAAACCCTGCGTGCCGCACTCCGGAGCGGGCATCTGGAAAAAACATTAAAAAAGTACAAGTTTGCGAATATTGAATTCAACTCAACTGCCGAATAACACATTTCAAAACACTATTATGCAGAAAACTACACATTTTCATAACCCTACCTGGCCTCTGACAGGGCTTGCGCTTATAGTGCTGTTGATCAGCCAAAATGCTTGTATCAACCACCAAAAGCTGGTCAACTTTGACCAGGGCTTGCCGTTCGATAGCCTGGAGACACCTATTTCGAGCCGCTCGCTGCGCATTCAACACGATGATCTGCTGGCCATAAGCGTTCAAAGTCAGACTGCCGACCCAAAAATTACAGCACCCTTCACCAGCGTGCCGGCGCTTGCCAGCGGAGGGGTTGGCGGCACTACCACGACAGCCCCGCTCTACCTTGTTGACATAAACGGGCAAATTAACATGCCACTGACAGGTAACATCCCGGTAGCCGGACTTACAACCCAGGAAGCGCGCGATACCATTACCGAGCATTTAAGCCGGTTTCTGAAAAGCCCTATCGTGAATGTCCGGGTGTCCAACTTCCGTTTCTCCGTACTTGGCGAGGTTAACCGCGCCGGGACTTACTCCGTGGGCTATGAAAGCGTCAACCTGCTCGAAGCATTGGGGCAGGCCGGAGACCTTACCAAATACGGCAACCGGGAAAACATTCTCGTTATCCGGCAAACCGATGGAAAACGCCGGTACGGCCGGGTCAATCTGCACCAGCGCGATGTATTTAACTCCCCTTATTTCTATATCGAACAGGGCGATGTTATTTACGTCGAACCATTGCCGGCTAAAGTCGGCGATACTGCCGACGGGACTTCCAAGGTGCTCGACTGGGCGCTCCCCATTGTGTCGGTAGTCGGCCTTATCGTTACACTGTTTAATTTGGGTGGAAATTAACCCGAGATTTCCGGTACTTTTCACCGCATGTCCAATTCCTCCCAGGCTGAATCCTTAAATATGGTGCCTGCTCCGGCCATTCCGGAACGGCCGTTCGATTGGCGTGCTTTCCTGTATCGCCTGCTCCGAAACTGGTATTGGTTCGTAGCTGCTCTTGGACTGTGTTTCGCACTTGCCTGGGTGTATCTCCGGTATGCCGTACCGATTTATCAGGTAAGTTCGACGATCCTGATCCAGGACGAACAAAACCAACGCGCACTTACCGAAGCGTTTATTACCGAGCAACTCGGCTTTGAGAGCAACTTTGAAATTGAAGACGAAATTCAGTTGCTCAAGTCGCGCAGCCTGATGCGCCGGGTAGTAGATTCATTGAACCTGCATGTCCAGTACTGGACAGAAGGCCGGGTCAAAACCTCTGAAGTTTATCCAAGCGACGGACTGCCCCTCCCGGTTACCCTGCAAATTCTGGAGCCGGCTGAAAAAGCATACGGTGTGGAAATCCGGATTGAGGCGCATCCTGCCGACAACAGCGCTTTTGTTCAGGTAAACAACCCGACCGATACCGTGCACCGCCAATTTGGTGTGCCGTTCCGGATGGATCAGGCCTGGTTTCGGCTACAGTTAAACGACAGCGCGTTTTTTGAAAAAGGTGTACCGCTTATTCTTCGGATCAATCACCCGGAAGATGTTGCCCGGTATTACAGCAACCGCTTGGCTGTGCAACAAATCGGCCGCTCCAATGTCTTGTCCATCAGCCTGGTAGACCCAATCCCTGACAAGGCAATCAATATCCAGAATACCCTGGCTGAGCTGTACAGCCAGTCGATCATCGATGACAAAAACAAGGTGGGTCGGCAAACCCTGCGTTTTATTGACGAACGGCTGCGTTTTATCACCGAGGAACTCTACGGTGTGGAAAAAGAGGTGGAACAATTCAAACGCGGCCGGAATTTGCCGATCGATCTTTCCATCCGTGCGCAAAAATTTCTGGAAGAAATTGAATCGAAAGATAAAAGCCTGGCCGAGTTGAAAATCCGGCTGAATCTGCTCGACAGCGTAGAGCGTTTTTTTGTCGCCGATCCGGAATACCTCCGGCAGCTTCCTGTGGCTTCGGAGATTATCAGTGGCGAATTGGCTGCTCAGGTTAGGATGTATAACGAAGCCGTTGTCCGCCGGCAGCAATTGCTGGACGACGCTACGCCCAACAATCCTGTTGTGCGCAACCGCATACGAGAACTGGATGAACTCCGCCGAAGTATTTTGCTCAGTGTGGCAACACTCCGTCGGGAGACAACAACCCGTAAACAACAGTTGGAGTCGCTGTTGGAGCCGCTGGAATACCAGATGGGGCTGATGCCGAAAAACGAGCGTGAGCTTATCCAGATCATGCGGCAGCAACAAATCAAGGAAAACCTCTTTTTGTTTCTCTTGCAAAAACGCGAAGAAACGGCCCTTTCCGTAGCTGCGCAGGTAGGCAATTCACGTGTGATCGACCGGGCCGCCAATGCCGGATTGATTGCACCCAAAAAAATTCAAACCTACCTTTTTGCAGGATTGGCCGGATTTATTCTGCCAACATTGTTTTTCTACCTGCTTACCTTGTTTAAAAATACCGTCGACTCGGAAAAAGATCTCAAGCAACTGACTGCCATTCCATTCCTGGGTGGCATTGCACAGCGATCCAAAAATGAACAGATCGTTGTAAAACCGGGCAGTCGCTCGGCAATTGCCGAGATGTTCCGCTTGTTGCGAACCAATTTGCAGTTTCTCCTGCCTGCCGGTAAAACACCCGTCATCCTGGTCACTTCCGGGATCAGCGGGGAAGGCAAAACCTTTATCTCGGCCAACCTGGGGATGACCTTTGCGCTTTCCGGTAAACGTACGCTGGTAATCGGATTGGACCTGCGCAAGCCCAAACTTCACCAGTACCTCGGCAAGTCCGGGCAGGAACAACCGGGGATCACCAATTTTCTGATCGGGCAGGCATCCCTGGAAGCCATCATCAAACCCAGCGCACTCAGCGAATCCCTTTTTTTTATCCCAACTGGTCCGCTGCCCCCCAACCCTGCCGAACTGATCATGAACGGGCAGTTGCAAAGCCTGTTCGGGCAGCTCCGGGAACGCTATGACTATATCCTGGTCGACACTGCGCCGGTTGGCCTGGTTGCCGATGCCATGCTGCTCTGCTCCCTTGTTGATGCCACACTTTGCGTTACCCGTTTTGGAAAAACAGACAAAAACCTCGTGCGCTTTATAGATCAACTCCACAAAGAGGCCAAACTTCAAAATCCGGCACTGGTCCTGAACGGTGTAAAAAAAGGGAAAGGCTACGGCTATGGTTATGGCTATGGATACGGCTATGGGTACTACGACGAAAGCCAAAACTGACCAGCAGCACACCGCCAACCGCCGGCAGCAGTTTTTCGCCCGACTTGCACAGGCCCTCCATCTTGTCGGCAACCTGGCCTTGGCATGGGCACAGCGGCTCCTGTTCAGGGCCAACCCGAAGGTCCGGAGCATTCTGATATTCCGCACCGGATCTTTTGGCGACAGCCTTTGTGCTATTCCGGCGATTGCTTCTATCCGGAAAAATTTTCCGGATGCCCGGATTGATATGCTAACCAATACGGGCCATTTCGGCAAGAGTCTGGTTTCCATAGACCAGCTGATCGGGCCCGGCATCCTGAACCGGGTGCTCCATTACCAAAATCAACCCCGCCGCCAAATACTGAAACTGATCCGGAACGGCCGATATGACCTGGTTATCCAACTACCCCAATACAATGCAGCCTGGTACCGGCTGCTGCGCGACATGGTATTTTTTAGGTTCGGCGCCGGAATCCGGGCGGGATTTGGATGGCAGTGGAACGGCGCGCCAATTTTCCGGCAGGCCCGGGAAGCCGTTTTTTTTTCAAAAAATGAACGCCTGCGGTTGCTGGAAATTCTTGAAAAAAACGACGTGCCGCCGCTCCCGGAAACAACTTTTGCCTTGAACTGGACCGATTCGGATCGTGTAACTGCCGGGAGCAAACTCGAGGCAGTGATACCGGCAACCGGCAAGCCCCTGATTGCCGTTGTTGCCGGGGCCAAACGATCGCAAAATCGCTGGCCCGCAGCTTATTTCAACGCCGTTTGCCGCCACTTTTCCGGGCGTTTCAACCTGGTTTTACTCGGCGGCCCCGACGACGCTTCCCTGGCCGGGCAAATTCAACAGAACGAGCCCGGTGTCTATTCCCTGTGCGGACAACTCAGCCCGATGCAAAATGCCTGGGTAATCAAACAATGCCGCCTGGTATTATCCAATGACACCGGCCTGATGCATTTAAGTTATGCAGTTGGGGCGCCGCTCGTAGCCCTGTTCAGCGCACGTGATCTGCCCGGGCGCTGGTATCCACCCAACCGGCCAAACGTGCGCATACTTCGCCACTTCGGGCTGGCTTGCTCTGCCTGCCTGAGCGACCGTTGCAACCGGAATATTTGCATGGAAAAAATTGAGGTTGCACAGGTTATTGGGGAAATGGAAAATTTACTTGGCAACCGTAACCTATAGTACAAGAGCAGGTTGGGCATATTCCCTGAAATCAGCATTCTCGCCACATTATCGCAACACTCCCAAAGATAATTGCCGGGTTTAAACCCTATTTTTATGAGTATAGTCGGTTTTTGTCCTGGCAGACAATCATACTTCTGCTAAATGCTGTGGCGGGTTTTCTGGTCATTCGGGCATTATCAAAAACAGATTACGGCTATTACACCATAGTGTTTACTACCCTGACCATGTTTACCAATATAACCAACACCGGCATTGAACCTGCAATAAATGCTATAGGCGGGAGAAGTTGGCAAGACAAAAACCGCATGGCGGTGCTGGTGAATACCGCGCGCCGGTTCCGTAAAAAAGCAGGTCTGTATTTTGCCTTGCCTATCCTAATCTATTGCAGCTGGCAGTTATTACACACCGGACTTTCCGGGCAATTTCTGGCGCTTTTTTTGGTATCCCTGGTGGCCGGAGGCGCCGTTTTGTTGAATACCAGTATTTATGTTTGCGTTTTGCGATTAAACGGCCGGGTAAAGACATTGCAAAAAGCAGAAGGCCTGACAGGCCTATGCAAACTTTCCGGAATTATGTTGTTGTGGTTGCTTGCGCCCGAAGCCTGGCTCTTCCTCTGGTGGATTGTATGTTGTATGGCCATTCAATACGCGCTGGTGTGGTTCTGGAGCAGGCCCATTTTAAGTACGACATCTTCAACCGACGAGAGAATCAGTCAACAAATTTCCGATCTGTTCAAACCCAATATTGTCAACACCTTGTACTGGGCATTCCAGGGACAAATTCTTGTATTCCTTGCGGCATTGTTTGGCAGCACAGAGCAGATCGCCGAAATTGGCGCTATGGGGCGGATTGCCCTGCTGTTTGCGCCATTCAGCTTATTGATCACAAATTACTTCCAGCCGGCTGTGGCAAAAGCCGCTGACAGCCGGGAAATCAGCAGCAATATTAAAAAAGCATTTGCCTGGCTTTCTATTCCTGCATTGGGCATGCTCGGCCTGGTATTTTTTGCGCCCAAACTATTTTTATGGGTTCTCGGCAAGCAATACTTCAATTTAGAAAACTATCTCCTGTTATTTCTGTCTATCAGTCTGCTTACCGTTGCCCAGGCGGTCCTGTTCGGTTTTTGCTCGGCGCGGGGTTGGGTAAAATTATTTTACCTGTATACGCCGTTCATTTTGATCGTTCAGTCAATCCTTTTTCTATGTCTTAAACTGGACAGCCTGCATTCCATACTGCTCTTTAAGGGGATCAGTGAGTTAGGCGCCCTGCTACTCACTGTTGTACTTTTTCTATATAGTTTTTATCATTTTCGAAAAACATCGCTGACCAAGTAAGGAGGTGGCTTGCAGTCTAATGTCGTCAATTTAAGAAATCAGAGGAGGTGGACACTTTTCAAATTTGACTTTTCAAATTGAACTTTTGACTTTTTTAAGAGCAATATCAGTTCGGGAAGTTCCTTTTAAGTCAAATTTGAAAAGTCAAAAGTGTACACCCACCCAAATACCTTAAGTTGACGACATTAGGCTTGCAGTCACCGCCTCACTACTACCACATGAACCACATTTGTACCTTGTTTGAAGGCCATTATCACTACGGCCTGGGGGCGTTTATCAATTCACTGGCGAACGCCGGATTTTCCGGGACCGTTTGGGCAGGTTATCGCGGGACAATTCCCGGATGGGCAAACAGGTATAAAACCGAAGGCCCGGAAAATACATTTCTGATAGAAAAAACGATAAAGCTGGTATTCGTCCCGCAGGAAAATCCGGTACATTTCACCTTTCAAAAACCGGATTTCATGCTTTCCATTTGGGAAAACTGTTGCCCGGATACCGAAAAACTCTATTACTTCGATCCGGATATCCTGCTGAAAACGACCTGGCCCTTTTTCGAACGGTGGGTCGCACACGGCGTTGCACTCTGCGAGGATGTCGGCTCACCGGTTTCCAATACGCACCCGATCCGGCTGGAATGGAAACAATACCTCGCGCAAAAAGGCACAACGCTGCCTGCAAAAGACAATTATTACGTGAACGGCGGGTTTATCGGCTTGCACAAATCCTGCAAATCGTTTCTATCCGACTGGAAATATATTCAAAACTTGATCCGGGAAGATATTGTCGAAAAGGACTTAATTGGCGT
Organism: Lewinellaceae bacterium; assembly: GCA_016716135.1. Lineage (GTDB taxonomy): Bacteria > Bacteroidota > Bacteroidia > Chitinophagales > Saprospiraceae > M3007. The sequence goes on from JADJWX010000016.1 coordinate 138,391, forward strand.
AAAAGACAGGAGCTACTGCTTTCACATGCCCGACCAGGACGCTTTAAACATCGCAAAAGACCGCACGGAACATCCGCTTTCCATCGCCGACAAAAATGCCATGGATTTTATCCCGGGCGGGTATATCATGGCCCATGCGATCGGCAACCCTAAACCTTGAAAAAAAACTTTGTGAAATACCTGCTGCAAACCGGGAAACGGCCAACAAACGCCGAACGGCTATATTTCAAATTCGCACGCAAGCCGGTCGACCTGTATGCCAACAACCGGATCAGGTTTTTTATCAGCCGGATCAACCTGAAAACAGCCATTATTCTTGGTCGCCTGGTCGGGTCGTAGGCATGACACTCTTGCTACTTTGTAACCGCTTTCCCCCGGCCGTTGATGGCGTGGGCGACTACACATTCAATCTGGCAAAAGCCCTCAGCCGTGCCGGCGTGCGGGTACACATTATTTGCCGGACACAAAATTTGATTGATTCAATTGAGGGTGTTTCGGTGTATCCGGTTGTCGAATCCTGGAACAATAAAGCCGGCAGGGATATCCTTGAACTTCTGCCGAAAATCAAACCCGACTGGGTCGGGATTCAGTATGTCCCTACGGGCTTTCAGCGGCGCGGGATGCCGTTGGGGCTCCCCGGACTGGTCGGTGCGCTAAAAAAACGCGGCTGCCGGGTCTTCACCATGTTTCACGAGGTAAAAGTCCGCAAACACGGTATCCGGTCCTGCCTGACCGGAAGCATCCAGCACCGGATTGCCCAGGCGCTTTGCCGGTATTCGGATAAGACAATAACCAGTATTGAATTGTACGCACGCCTGCTCGGTACATACCAGGAGCAAACTGCAATAATACCTGTTGGCCCGAATGCCTTCCCGGAGCCGGCTGACCTTGCCGAACAACAGGAATTTCAGTCTCCTGCAGCCTTTGAAGGGTGGCCGGTGTTATGCACCTTTGGCGACCGGGACCTCCGGAGCTTGCTGGTTGCAGTTCAGCAACTGCTTCCCGATTTTCCCGACTTACGGCTGATTATTTGCGGGAAAAACCGCACCCAGGCAGACCGGCAGCAGTTTCCGTTTGCCATACCGACAGGATATCTGATGCCGGCTGAAATCAGGGCTTGCCTGAAGGCCGGCGATCTGTTCATTCTGCCCGATCCGGTGAGCCCTGGCGGGTATGGCGGCAGTTCGAACAAAAGCGGGTCGCTGGCGGCGGCCTTTGCGGCAGGTTTGCCCATCTTAGGTACACGCGGAAACCTAAACAATGCCCTGTTGAAACACGGTAAAAACATTTTTCTTGTCGACCGGCCAAATGCGGGCATGCTGAAAACTGCGATAAAAACACTGCTGGAACAACCGGAACTTCGCAAGGCACTCGGCATGGCAGGCCGAACACTTTATTCGAATCACCTGGCCTGGCAGGTGCTTGCCGATCGCTACCTGCACGTTTTGAACAACCACGATACCGGCACATGACGCGCGCGAAAAAACAGCGCAACCAACTTTACTGGCTGATCATTTTCTGCCTGTTTTACACGGTGTTTAACGGATCGGCCCGGAAATGGCTGATTCCCGGCACGGCCCTGAGCAACTATTTGCTGGCCGGGCAGGTATTTATTCCCTGGTTGTATTATTTCCTGGCGCCAGGTACAAAAAAGCAGTTTCTGCCGCTGCTTTTGGGGTTTTCAGGTATTCTCGTGCTGCTGGCGGCACATCCGTTCAACCTGAGTATTTACCACGGTTTTTTCGGAATTGTTCTGCATTTGGGTTTTTTCCTGATCGGCTTCCACTACGTGGAAAACAGCCGGCTGTATCCCTGGAAAAAACTGCAATGGGTCTTGGTTTTGATTTTTATAGTTGAAATTGCGTTAAGCATATTTCAATACAGTGCGCCCCGCACACATGAAATCAACCGGTATGCAGCCGAGGGTATCCGGCATGTTGCCTATGTAGGTGAGGCAGCCCGGGTAACCGGCACGTTCAGTTATGTGTCGGGATATAATGCGTGGTTGTTTTTTGTCAGTTTGTGGATTTGGGGGCTGGTGCTGCAGCGAACTTCATCGCTTTGGATTTTTGTATTGCTCGGATTTACGCTTTTTGCCAATATAATCTCCGGTTCGCGCGCATCGGTGGCGGTGGCAGTTGTTTTTTCAATATTTACGATCGGATATATGCTGCAAATCAGTAATAGTGTGAAGCCCTATCTGGCATTTCTCGCTATTACAATTGCCGCTACCTGGATTTTCAATACGGATCCATTCGTGCAGGATGCATGGAAAAATTTCTATTCCCGTATTGAAGACGGTTTTACCAATAAAGAATACGACCGGCGCACAATTGGTGTCATTGGCGAAGTAATTGATTTCAGAGGAAAATACCCGCTGTTTGGAACCGGGCTCGGCGGCACCTATCAGGGCGCACGGCTAATTTGGGGAGAGTCCCATTTTGTACAGGAGTACGGCGGTTATGAGGAAGAACCTGAACGCATCGTCATAGAAGGTGGCTTCCTGTTGTTTTTTATGCGGACGGGCATCATGTTGTACCTGTTTTATTTATTCAGAATGCCTTTCCTCTATAAAGCCTTTATTGCTTTCTATATTATCTTCTTCACCCATATTGTATTTAATATTTACAATATTATTTTCTATGCGCTCGGCCTTGCATTTTTGGACTGGTGTTACCGGCAACGGTATTCCGGCGGCTTGCAGCCAGCCCTGCCTCCCACATGAAAATTCTGGTCAGTAATTTCGGGCGCCAATACACTGCAGCGCTGCTGTCGGTGCTGGAGCGGCAAGGCTGGCTGGAGGGGTTCTACACAAGCCTGGCAGCCAATAAACTTCCCGGGATTTTGCACCGCATATTTCGAAAGCGGGCCTTCGCGCAAATTCCAGCGGCAACAATTACACACTTTCCGGTTTTGTTTTTTTTTGAACGGCTGCTGCGCAACCTGTTTCCCCGCATCAGCCGCCTGACCGGCGATTTATTTGACAAAAATGTTGCCCGGCGCATTCGCGCATCCAAGGCGCCGATAATCATCACCTATGAAAATACTAATCGGGCAACGTTGAAAAGCGCTAAAAAACTGGGCAAAACCACCATCCTCGACCTTGCTCAAATTCACCACGAAGATGTCCTGCGTTATGGGCGCTGGTTTCTCCCGCCACAGCGGCTCCGTGTGGAAGCAACTGCGGTCAACCCCCGAAAAGCGGAGGCGCTGAAGTATACCGATTATGTATGCACACTTTCCTCGTTTGCCGCAGACTCGATGATTAAAAACGGGTGGCCGGCTTCCCGGCTGTTTACCGTCAATCTCGGCATTGACCCGGAGCGCTTTTCACCAAAAACGCAGTATGCAAAATCCGGCCCGCTTCGTTTGCTTTTTGTCGGGACCATCATGCACCGGAAAGGCCTGGCGCTATTACTGCGCGCCGTGGAAAATCTGCCTCCACAAACGGTAACGCTCCAGCTAATCGGCCCCATGGGCGACGCCGGAGATTTACTCCGCAAGCATGCCGGATACTTCAACTACCTGCCGTTTCAACACCACGAGGCCCTGGTGCAGCACTACCAGCATGCCGATGTGTTTGTGTTTCCGTCGCTGCTCGACTCCTGGGCGCAAACCGTACTCGAAGCCATGGCTTGCGGGACACCGGCAGTCGTAAGTGAAAACACCGGCGCCAAAGACGCGGTGCAGCAGGGCGGCGGATGGGTAATCCCGGCCAACGACTTGCAGGCGTTGCAGGCCTGCCTGGAAAAACTGCTCATATCCCGTTCAGAAATTGAAGCCCGGGGTAAAAAAGCGCGACAAATTGCCCTGCAATACACCTGGGCGCATTATCAGGAACAACTAACAGCTGCACTGACCGAGATCAGACGCCGGGAAAATATCCTGCCACAATGAACATGCCTCCCATGGACGTGCTGCACATCATACCCGCCTACAAACCCGCGCTGCAATATGGCGGCCCTACCGTATCAGTCAGCAGGCTGGCCGAAGCACAAGCCCGCTGCAAAGCCCGTGTGTCGGTATTCACCACGACCGCCAATGGCCCGGAAGAACTGGACTTGCCGGCAAACCAACCGACAGACCTTGCCGGTGTCCGGGTTTGGTATTTCCGACGTTGGACGGGCGACCACAGCCATTTTAGTCCGGCACTTTTAATGGAACTCTGGAAGACTACCGGCCAGGCAAAAATCGTCCATCTGCATTCCTGGTGGAACTGGGTGGCATTCGGCGCCGTGCTGATCTGCCGGTGGCGGCGGGCAAATCTCCTGGTTAGTCCACGCGGCATGCTCAGTCCGTTTACGCTGAAAAGCCGAATTCGAAAATTGTTTCAAAAAACAGCCGGTCGTTGGCTGCTTCAAGGCGCCGTACTGCACGCAACCTCAGCCCAGGAAGCCCTGGAACTTCAAAAACTACACCCCAAAAACCGGTGCATTGTGCTGCCGAATTGCATAGAGCTGCCGGCGGCTGAAGCGCAACCTGCGGTTGTTGAAAACCCGGTATTTCAGCTGTTGTTCCTCTCCCGGATTGATCCTAAAAAAGGCCTCGACATTTTGGTGGAGGCGCTCTCCGGTTTTGGAACCGATTGGCAACTTACTATTGCCGGAACCGGCGCCGAAGCGTACTCCGGTCGTATAAAAAATCAAATTACAACCTTGGGTCTGCAGGAAAACATCACCTGGTCCGGTTGGGTGGATGGGTCGGAAAAATGGCGCTTGTTGGCCGGAGCCGACCTGTTGGTGCTCCCCTCCCGGAACGAAAATTTTGCCAATGTTATCGTCGAGGCCCTCGCAGTGGGTACACCGGTTTTGGTAAGCGACCAGGTGGGTCTGTCGGACTATGTCAAAAAACAAAACCTGGGCTGGGTTTGCACGCCACTGCAAAGCCAAACCCTTCGGGAAACCTTGCATCAGGCTGTTGCCGCAACAGCACACCGCAAGGAAATACGGGAACAGGCGCCGGCAATAATTCGGCAGGATTTTTACCCGCAACTGTTGGCCAAAAGATACCTCGAACTGTACCCTACTGTGCAATGCCCCGTCTGAGCGTCATCCTGCTAACCTTCAACGAAGAAAAAAACATCGAAGCCTGCCTCGACAGTTTGCAGGCCCTGGCCGGCGTCCCGATTTTTGTGGTGGATTCAGGCTCGACCGACCGGACGCTGGAAGTACTCGCAGCACGTAATGTTGTTGTTGCCAAGCATGCCTTTGAAAATTATGCGCAGCAACGCAATTGGGCGCAGGAAAACGCGCCTTTCCAGACTGAATGGGTGCTGCATATCGACGCCGGAGAACGCCTTACTCCCGAACTGGCACAGTGGCTGAACCACAGCTTTGACCCTGACACTACGGCGAACGGGTTTATGTTCAGTCGGCGCACCTTTTTTATGCACCGCTGGATACGCTTTGGCGGGCATTATCCCAACTTTCATTTGCGCCTTTTCCGGCACGCCTCGGGGCATTGTGAAGCAAAAGCATACGACCAACACTTTGTTTGCGAAGGCCAGGTTGAAAAGGTGCCTGCCGGTATTGATTTTATGGACCACGTCGCGCACAACCTCAGCGAATTCACCTCCGGTCATTGCCGGTGGGCGCTGGCGGAGGCCCTCGAACGGGCAACAGCGACAGGGCCGGAGGGCGAAGTCAGCGCCCGAATTGATGGCACTGCCATAGAGCGCAGGCGATGGTGGAAAACACATCTTTTTGATAGAAGTCCGTTGTTTTTGCGCGCATTTCTTTATTTTTTCTATCGCTATTTTATCCGGCTTGGTTTTCTGGATGGCGTGCCCGGGTTGATCTTTCATTTTCTGCAGGCTTGCTGGTTCCGGTTTCTGGTAGATGCCATGGAATACGAAATCCGGCAACAAAAACAAGCGTCAAAATCCTGAACCATGCAATCCTATCGTGAATACGGCTATAAAACTGTTACCCCAAATCATGCCCATCGATACATCCTGCCTGTGCTTATCAGAATGTTGGGGCCGGAAAAAAACCGGTGTATACTGGACATTGGTTGTGGCAATGGCTCGCTTGCCCTCGCGTTGCATAAGCTGGGCTACCTGGTGTATGGAATTGATGCTTCCCGGGAAGGGATTACTCTGGCCAACCAACAGCTTCCCGGACATTTTTTTGTGCAGGACATCCAAAAAAACAATCTTCCGGAACCTTGTGCTGCGTTGGCTTTCGATACCGTTATTTCCACGGAAGTGATTGAACATTTATACGCACCACGCGATTTTCTGAATTTTTGCAAAAATGTACTCTGCGGAACACCGGGTAAAAAACAACTCATCCTGTCGACACCCTACCACGGGTACTGGAAAAACCTGGCACTGGCCGTCAGCGACGGTTGGGACACCCACTTCACCGCACTTTGGGATGGCGGCCATATCAAATTCTGGTCACGCAAAACCCTGAGCAGCCTGCTCCGGGAAAGCGGATTTTCGGTGTCCGAATTCCGGGGAGCCGGTCGCCTGCCCTACTTGTGGAAATCCATGCTGATTAAAGCAGAAATTAATTCCAATGGCTAACTACACCCTGGGGATCAATGCATATCATGGCGACTCGGCGGCGGCTTTGTTTTTCCGGACGGAGCTGATCGCCGCCATTGAGGAGGAACGTATCCGCCGGATAAAACACTGGGCAGGCCTGCCGGTGGAAGCCGTTCGCTTTTGCCTGGAAGAAGCCGGCATCGGCCTCGAAGAAGTGGATGTATTGGCGGTTTCCCGCGATCCGTATGCAAAAATCGGGGCCAAAATTTGGCACCTGGTTCGGCAGGGAATCAACCCGGGCGCATTGACCAGCCGGGCGAAAAATGCGGTAAGCCTTACCACAATCAAACAGGATTTGGCTACGGCCTTTGGTCTAAACCCCGCAACCTGGAAGGCCCGGGTCGAATTTGTGGAACATCACAGGAGCCACCTGGCTTCCGCTTTTTACGTTTCCCCTTTTGAGCAAGCGGCCTTGCTGTCGGTGGATGGCATGGGCGATTTTTCTTCCACCATGCGCGCCGTGGGGCATGGCAACAAGATTACCGTGCTGGACAGCGTTTCGTATCCGCATTCACTGGGAATTTTTTATACGGCTTTCACGCAGTACCTGGGTTTTCCCAACTACGGCGATGAATACAAGGTGATGGGGTTGGCGCCCTACGGCAAGCCGGTATTTTTTGAAAAGTTGAAGAAGGTAATCCGGCTCAAATCCAATGGTTTGTTTGCCCTGAACGGCCGTTATTTCAGCCATTTTAAAAATGGCGTTCAAATGAACTGGGACGGCGGCGCCCCCATCATCGGACCGATATTCACCGAGCAGGTGGTCAGCCAATTCGGGCCGGCACGCAAGGCCGGCGAACCCCTCGGCGAGCAACATGCCGACCTGGCAGCTTCCATCCAGAAAATGTGCGAAACGGTATTGTTTCACCTAATCAATGACCTGCATCAAAAAACCGGGCTGAGGGATTTTTGCCTGGCGGGAGGTGTGGCGCAAAATTCGGTGGCCAATGGCAAAGTCAGGGAAAACACCTCCGTAGAGCGGCTGTTTGTGCCACCGGCCGGCCACGATGCCGGCACAAGTATCGGCGCGGCGTTGTACGTTTTGCATCATAAAAACAAGTTGCTGCGGCCCGGCTTTGCCCATCAGGCTTATACCGGCGCCCGGGCAAATCCGGATGCCATCCGCAGCGCAATAGAGGCCCGGGGTATGGCATTTCAACATCTGGCGGATGCCCCGTTGTTTGACCTGGTAACCGACTGCCTGGCAGCCGGTGGTGTAGCGGGCTGGTATCAGGGCCGGGCCGAATTTGGCCCCCGGGCCCTGGGCAACCGCTCCATCCTGGCCGATCCGCGCCGTGCGGATGCCCGGGAGTTGCTCAATCAAAAAATTAAACGCCGGGAAAGTTTCCGGCCTTTTGCACCGTCCATTCTTGCCGAATTTGCCGCTGCTTTTTTTGAAAACCCGGACGAGGTGCCTTTTATGGAAAAAGTATACCGCATCCGTCCGGATAAGCGGGTCTTAATTCCTGCCGTAACACATGTTGATGGGAGCGGCCGCTTGCAAACGGTGGCCCGGCAAGACAATCCCCGGTACTATGAATTGATTTCGGCATTTCACCAAAAAACAGGTATTCCGGTATTGCTCAATACGTCGTTTAATGAAAATGAGCCGATCGTAAATACGCCGGAAGAGGCGCTGGATTGTTTTTGCCGGACCGAGATGGACATGTTGGTGATGGAAAATTTTGTGGTCCGGCGGTGAGTTTTTTTGACGAATAAGACATTGAGAGTTGCGGAATTTTTGGTTTAACTTTTTAACGAACGGGACGTTCGTTTTACATGAAAATCAGCATCATAACCGTTTGCCGGAATAGCGCCCACACGATACGCGACACCCTCGCCAGTGTGCGCGACCAAGCACACCCGGATGTTGAACACATCTTGATCGACGGCGCCTCTACCGATCAAACTCCGGCAGTTATCCGGGAGTTTAAGCATGTGGCCCACCTGACCAGCGAACCGGACCAGGGCTTGTACGATGCCATGAACAAGGGTATCCGGCTGGCAACAGGCGACGTGGTCGGCGTGTTGAATGCCGACGATTTTTATGCAAACCCGGAGGTGTTGGCGAAAGTCGCTGCCGTGTTTGCGCAGCAGGAAAAAACAGCGGCACTCTACGGCGACTTGCGTTATGTGCATCCCAGAGCTACGAATCGCACCGTTCGATTTTGGCGGTCCGGGCCTTTCCATCCGGACTTATTTCGCTACGGTTGGATGCCTCCGCATCCGACGTTTTTTGTCCGCCGCAAGTTGTACGACATCCTCGGCGGATACGATACCCGGCTGCGCAATGCCGCCGATTACGAGTTGATGCTCCGATTTTTGTATAAATTCCGCATCCCGGTCATGTATTTGCCCGAAGTTATGGTGCACATGCGCACCGGCGGGCTGAGCAACCGCTCGTTCAGCAACCGCTGGCGCGCCAACCGCGAAGACCGGTTTGCCTGGGCCATGAACGGCTTGAAACCGGCATTTTATACACTCTGGCTGAAGCCCCTGCGAAAAATTCCCCAATACCTCCATCATCCAAAAACCTGACTACACGACTATGACAATTGCACTGATCGTCGGCACCCGGCCTAATTTTATAAAGGCCGCACCGTTGTGGAAGGCATTGCAGCAGTTTCCGGCAATTAAAGCCTGCCTGATACACACCGGTCAACATCAGGATGCCGGGATGAGCACTGCTTTTTTTGAGAGATTGGGACTTCCGGCGCCGGATTACACACTTCCGGGTCGGCGCTCCGGTGTTGTGCAGGAAACGGCACGCATCACATTTGGTCTGGAACAGGTTTTTCAAAAAATACAACCCGACTGGGCAATAGTGATTGGCGATGTTACCTCAACTCTGGCCGGCGCATTAGCGGCCAAACAGCAGGGCGTCCGGGTAGCGCATGTGGAAGCGGGGCTACGAAGCGGCGACCTGGATATGCCGGAGGAGCGCAACCGCATTGCGGTGGATCATCTTGCTGATCTGTTGTTTGCCAGTGAGGCTTCCGGGGTTGAAAACCTGAAACGGGAGGGTATTGCCTCCGGGCGGATTTGCTTTGCCGGGAATGTCCTGATCGACGCGCTGCACGCTGTTTTGCCGCAGGCAAAAATGCTGGACCCGCGCACAGTCATTCAATCGGCGCTTTTCAGGCATTCCGATCAATCGCTTCCGGAAACCTGGGCACTGGCAACCTTTCACCGACCCTCCAATGTGGATCATCTGGCCGCACTGCAAAAAACCATTCAATTATTGCAGGTTACCGCGCGCCGGTTGCCGGTATTGTTTCCGGTGCATCCGAGAACCCTCAAAAGTCTCGAACACCATAAGTTGGATCAAGACCTGCTCAACATGCCCAATTTGTATCTCCTCCGGCCATTAGGCTACGCTGAAATGATCTGCCTGGCCAGGGCGGCCGGATTTGTACTGACCGATTCGGGGGGGCTGCAGGAAGAATCAACCTGTCTGAAAATCCCCTGCCTGACCTTTCGCCGGAGCACCGAACGCCCAGCCACAGTTGAAACCGGCACGAACACCCTGATATCCGACCTCAAAATTCCAACTGCCGAAGCACAGATCGAAGTACTTTTGGCCGGCAGGTACAAATCCGGGCGCATTCCGCCATTGTGGGACGGGCGGGCGGCTCCCCGTATCGTGCGACAGCTCATTCAAATATCCCAACAGCAGGCGGGCAGGGTGTATTCTGTTGCCCCTGCCTGGAAAAAATAGTTATGAAAAAAGCATTGATCACCGGAATAACCGGGCAGGACGGCGCTTACCTCGCCGAATTTCTTTTAAAAAAAGGGTACATCGTGCACGGCATCAAACGCCGTAGCTCACTGTTCAATACCGACCGGATTGACCACCTGTACCAGGACCCGCATGTTTCCAACCGCAATTTCATTTTGCACTACGGTGACCTTACCGACAGCACTAACCTGATCCGCATCGTGCAGGAAGTGCAGCCCGATGAAATCTACAACCTGGGCGCCCAAAGCCATGTCAAGGTAGGTTTTGAAACCCCGGAATACACCGCCAATGCCGATGCTGTGGGCGCCCTGCGCTTGCTGGAAGCTATCCGGCTGCTCGGGTTGGAACAAAAAACGAAATTTTACCAGGCTTCCACATCCGAATTGTACGGGCTGGTGCAGGAAGTTCCGCAAACGGAAAAAACGCCGTTTTATCCCCGGTCGCCCTACGCCGTGGCCAAACTGTACGCCTACTGGATCACGGTGAACTACCGCGAGGCGTACAACATGTTTGCCTGCAATGGCATTTTGTTCAATCACGAATCGCCCATACGGGGTGAAACGTTCGTGACGCGCAAGATTACCCGCGCAGTTGCCCGTATTGCCCTGGGCATGCAGGACAAGCTTTGGCTGGGCAACCTCGACGCCGAACGCGACTGGGGCCATGCCCGCGACTTTGTGGAGGCCATGTGGCTTATCCTCCAGCAATCCGACCCGGAAGATTTTGTGGTGGCCACCGGCAAAAAAACTTCCGTCCGCGATTTTGTGCGCATGGCCTTTGCCGAAATCGGTGTCACCCTGGAATTCAGGGGTTCCGGCGTTGAAGAAAAAGGCATTGTGGTTGCCAGCAAACACGCTGAATTTCAACTTCAGCCGGGCGCAGAAGTGCTGGCCATCGACACTGCGTACTACCGACCCACCGAAGTCGATCTGTTGATCGGCGATGCGCGCAAGGCACAGGAGAAACTTGGCTGGACGCCAAAATATTCGCTGCAGGAAATGATCCGGGAGATGGTGGCTTCCGATTTGGAATTGTTCCGCCGCGACAAGCTGCTGCAAGACGCCGGATTTTCTGTAAAAAAACAGGCGGAGTGAGGTGGCTGTTGTATTGCGGAATGCGGATTTCGGATTTCGGATTTTGGGAACTCCGTTTGGGGCCCTGTTTGGGGTCAGCGTTTTTGCCTTGTTGATTTTTTGGGTTTGTTACCCCAGCCATTTTTTGATTGCGGATGAACTGGCCTATTTCGAACAGGCCCGGGCATTTTCAAGCGGACAGGACGGCGCGGTGGACTACCCTGCCGGGACGGGACTATTGGCTGCTTTTTTTATCTGGCTTGGTGGGAACAAATCTGTTTTCTGGAGCAGTTTTTTGTGTTGGCTTGCCGGGACCTGGGCTTTGTCCTTAGCCCTGCACAAAACCGGGAAACCGGTCGGCTGGGCTTTATTCCCCTGGCTATTTATTCCGGCACTGGTATTTACCCGGACCCTGATGAGCGATGTGCCCAGTTTTGCGCTGGCGGCATTTTTCGGATTGCTTTGCACTGCATTTCCACCCAACCGTAAGGTGATGTTCCTTGCCGGTGGTGTTGGCGGGTTGAGCGTGCTTTTTCGGGAAACCAACTTTTTGTGGGTGCTGCCATTTGCCCTGAGTTTTGTGCTGCGCAAAAAAATGGCCTGGCGCTGGTTTATGGCCGGTTTTTGTATCGGCTTGTTGCCCAGGCTTATTTCCGGATGGGTGCTGCATCAAAATCCGGTATATCTGCGCGACCCGGGCATTGCATTTTCCTGGAATGTGCTACCGGGTAATTTGCTGTTTTATGGCCTGACTTTGCTGGTGTTTTTGCCCGGAGGGCTCTGGTTTTTATGGAAAACCAAACATCCATGGCGAGCAGAAATCGGCATTTGTGCGGGGTTGTTTCTGTTGGTTTACGGTAGTTACGGCTACGATGCCCTGGCAAAAAGCGGATACAAAGGCATCTTGCTTCAGGCTCGATTTATGTTGCCTTTGTTGCCTTTTTTTGTGCTGTCTGCAGCCTGGACACCTGTTCGGCTTTCTCAAAAAACAGCTGCCGTATGTTCAGCCCTGGCGATCTTGCTATTTGCCGGCATTCAAATCACCGGTCGAATGTATAATGACGCGCAGCAAAAAATATCCGGTGCATTATTAAAAATACCGGCCAGATCTCAGATTTCATTTAGCCCGGACGAAAGCCGGAAATACCTGAATGCCATGTACGGTCCGTCAACTATATTGGATGGTCATGCGTTATCTGACCGGGTGCTCCAAAGCCGAAACATCTGGTACGCGCACCTGATCAGTCGATCCGAAAGTGCGGACCGGGTGGCCAAGGCAAGGGCGGCTTTCTCGGATTTTTATACGCGTTTTGAGGGTTGGAAAATCGATCAAATCGATCAGGTAGTACTTGCAGACGGGACAAACCTGTACGTTTGGAGCGCTCAAAAAAAGGATAACAATGACGAAAAACGATAAAATCTATATCGCCGGGCACCGGGGTATGGTGGGATCGGCTATCCTGCGGAGGTTGCAGGCCGCCGGATTTGAAAACTTTGCCTTGCGTACCTCCGCCGAACTTGACCTGCGCGACCAGGCCGCCGTACAACAATTTTTCAAAACAGAACAACCGGCCTGTGTTTTTTTGGCTGCCGCCAAGGTTGGCGGTATTCTGGCAAATAACCGCTACCGGGCGGAATTTTTGTACGACAATTTGATGATCCAATCCAACGTCATTCATGCCGCCTGGCAGCATGGCGTAAAAAAACTGTTGTTTCTGGGTTCTTCCTGCATTTACCCCAAGCTGGCGCCGCAACCGCTACGGGAGGATTACCTGTTAACCGGCCTTTTAGAGCCCACCAACGAACCCTATGCCATTGCCAAAATTGCCGGCATCAAGCTTTGCGACGCCTACCGGGACCAGTACGGATGCAATTTCATCTCCGTAATGCCCACCAACTTATACGGCCCCAACGATAATTATCACCCGGAAAACAGCCACGTGCTGCCAGCCCTGCTGCGCAAATTTCACGAGGCCAAACGCGATGGCGCTCCAAGCGTCACACTCTGGGGAACCGGCACGCCGCGCCGCGAATTTTTGCATGTGGATGATTTGGCCGATGCCTGCTACTTTTTGATGCAGCACTACGACGAGCCGGGCTTCATCAATATCGGAACCGGGGAAGACCTTCCGATTTTGGAATTGGCACAGTTGGTAAAAAAAATTGTGGGCTATACCGGAACGATTGAGCACGACTTGAGCAAGCCGGATGGCACTCCGAGGAAATTATTGGACGTGAGCAAACTGCTCGCAAAAGGATGGAAAGCAAAAATTGACCTTGAAACCGGCATTAAACAAGTTTACCAGGAAATACAAACACAATTATAAAATCATGAAACAATCCAAACAGACCTACGTAGCCATCATGGCCGGTGGTGTCGGGAGCCGGTTCTGGCCCGGCAGCCGGGAAGCGCGGCCCAAGCAATTTATGGATATGCTTGGTGTTGGCAAAAGCCTGCTTCGACTAACATTTGAGCGTTTTTTACCCATTTGCCCGGCCGCCAATATTTACATCGTGACGAATGCCGCTTATCGGGAACTGGTAAAAAAAGAGCTCCCTGAACTTACGGACAATCAAATTATCGGGGAGCCAAGCCGGAACAATACGGCGCCGTGCATTGCCTACACGGCATTTAAACTGGCCGGGCTCGATCCGGATGCCAACATGATCGTGGCGCCATCCGATCATATCGTATTGCAGGAGGAGGCCTTTCGGCAAAAATTGGTGCAAGCGCTGAAATTCGCCTCAACAAACGATGCCCTGGTTACGCTCGGCATAAAACCCTCCCGGGTGGATACCGGGTACGGGTACATTCAATTTGAACAGACGCCGGAAAACGGCATCTGCAAAGTTGCCCGGTTTACCGAAAAACCGGACCGTGAAACAGCGGAGCAATTCGTCAAATCAGGTGAATACCTTTGGAATGCCGGAATTTTTGTCTGGAGCCTGAAAGCCATACTTAACGCATTTCAAAACTTGTCACCGGAAATCTACCAGATTCTTGGACAAGGACGCGGGCAATACAATACACCTGCGGAACAGAATTTCATGGAAACATATTACCCGACAACACCCGAGATTTCGGTAGATTTTGCCATAATGGAAAAGGCTGAAAACGTTTATACCATACCTTCCGAATTTGGTTGGTCCGACCTCGGTACCTGGGCAAGCCTGCACGCCGAATGCCCGAAAGACGCACACGGCAACGTACTTCAGGGTGATGCAATATTAGCCCTGGAAACAAGCAACAGTTTGGTCCGTGCACCCAATGGAAAACTTGTGGTTGTGAAAGACCTGCAGGACTATATCATCGTGGATGAACCGGATGTATTACTAATTTATCCCAAATCGAAAGAGCAGGAAATCAAACAGGTCAGAGGCACAGTCAGTACCCGCTTTGGGGAAATTTATCTTTGAGGCGAGAAAATTTTTTTGTGTTATGGTTTGAACCATAAAAGAGTTTGCATACTTTAGCCCCATCAACATTTTTAATCCTTTTTTAATCACCGTTTCTCATTCACCTGAGTTATTCGGTCCCGGTCTGTGAACCATTTTAATCATCACTTAAACAGCAGCACCGTGAGACAACAGTACCAAGCTATCACTGTTCACCCTGAGATCCAAGATGGAGCACCCGTTTTTAGCGGAACACGTATTCGAATTGAAACCTTTTATGATTTTATGCGAATTGGCGTAAGTGTCAATGAGTTTCTGCATGAATTCCCTTCCATTACCCGCGACCAAGCATTGGAGGTCTATAATCTGGTAGAAAAACAATATACCGTAGACCAGATCAAATCGCTGGTTAATGGCCCGAGCAACGCTTCGTCAACCCCACGATTCTATTCGGCAAACCGCTAGAAAAAACAAACACGCACACCTTTACTGCGCCATTCGTCGGCATGACGAATGGCGCAGTGCTATTTTAGCCGCACGCTAAACCGGAAAAATCCTTTGCCTGCAAAAAAAATTCTGCTCGTAGCCAATACGGCCTGGAACCTGTGGAACTACCGCAGTGGATTAATCAGTAAATTAATTGAATCCGGATATGACGTAGTGCTGGCCGCACCAGGCGACAGGTTTCAAAAAAAACTCCGGGAAACGTTCCCTTGCCGGTTTATTCCGCTTCAGCAGCTTGCCCGGCGTAGTTTTTCAATTATACAAAATGCCCGTTGCCTGTCCGAATGCTTTCATTTATTCCGGCGAGAACGCCCGGACCTTGTGCTGCTTTTTACCATAAAACCGAATATTCTGGGAAATTTTGCCGCATGGCTGGCAGGGACCAGCACACTCTCGATTATTGAGGGCATGGGATACGCCGGGACGCATGCCGCCAGGTGGTACTGGTTTGCAGCGCCGATGTACCGACTGGCGCTGCAACAACCCGGCAAAGTGATTTTCCTCAACCAGGACGATAAGCGGGCTTTTTGCCGACACCACTTAATAAAACCTGAGCAGGCGCTCGTAATTCACGGCCCGGGTGTGAATACCGAACAGTTTCAACCTGCCGGCTATCGCAAGTCTGCTAAAATAGTTTTTTTGTATTGCGGCAGATTTTTGATTGAAAAGGGCATCCGGGAATTTGTCGAAGCAGCCCGGCAATTGAAACGACAATACACCAATCTTGAATTCCAGGTATTGGGCAGTCCGGATCCCGGCAATCCTGCCACCATTTCCAAAACGGAACTTCAAACCTGGAAGCAAACCCAGGATATCCGGGTTTTAGGCAGTGCCGACGATGTCCGCCCATACCTTGCACAGGCGGATGTCCTGGTTTTGCCAAGTTACTACCGGGAAGGCGTACCGCGATCAGTGTTGGAAGCGATGGCAATGGAAAAAATTATTGTGACCACGGACACACCCGGTTGCCGCGACACGGTGGATGACGGGCAAACAGGTTTTTTAATACCGCCTAAAAATGTAGAGGCGCTCATTGCCGCTATGCAAAAAATTTGCACGCTATCCCCGGAGTTACGCCGTCAAATGGGGACAAGCGCCCGAAAAAAGGTAATGCAGGAATTCAGCGACGTTCAGGTTTTACCCCAATATCTGGAAGTGATCAAATCGCTAGTCTGTTAAAATAACTGGCGGCAACAGCCTCTATTTCACAAGATTCCAGTTGTTGCCCACGAGCATTTCCGGCCTTGTGACCGGTTTCCAAAAAGTGTAGCCATTGTTGGAACTGCGCTTCTGGGACACCATTTTCATGTACTGAAAGGCACAGCAAACCGGAATCCCCCCCCCAGAATTGAATAAACGCATCCGGTTCCACATAAGCCAAATGCACTACCGGCTTGCCGGAGGCAAAATATTCTACCGCCTTGCTGGGCAATTGATACCGGGTTGTATTTCCGATATGAAGAAGGATATCCATTTGCGCCATAGCCAACCGCACTTCCGCTCGTGAGCGCAGTCCATGCAATTGCACACCTTCCAATCGCCGGAGTTTTCCATAAAACTCCGGAAATATTTCACCAAAAAAATGCACGATCAGCCTTTTTCCCAAGGCTGGGCGGACTGCCAGGGTTTTTTCCAAAAGGGCCAAAAGGGCATCCGGTGTACGAACCGGTTTATACAGGGCGCCGAAATATCCCAGGTGAATCAAATTTCTTTTTGAAGTACCCGGATCAGGTGTATTTGTTGGCCAGGGCGGATGAATCAGGGGAGGGACTATGCCGATTTTATCGCCAATAATTTCAAATGCCCGCCTATACGCAGAGCGCATGGCAGGATTGGTCACCACAACCGCATCAGCAGATTTCAGAACCAGTGCCTCCAGGCTTCGGGTAAATTTGGTATAAAAAGCGGTATTGCTAAACTCCTGGGCCGGCTGGACAAACGGATCGCCGATGTCGGCCAACCAGGTTAGGCCGGGAAACAAACGTTTGGCAAATAATCCAATCAAATGCCCTGTAAATGGCAATGAAACCGAAATCACGGCATCAAATTCGTGTTGCCGAAGCAAGGCTCTAACCTGCCGCCGGGCCGGAAAATACCAAATACAAGCATCGTCCGGGAAACAGATCTTTTTCCAAACCACCTTGTACAGCCAGGCAAACAGCCGCAACATCAAACCCGGACGAACCACGCCCTGCCCTACCCTTCCACGTCCGCTTTTTAGTCCGGCATAATAATATACCACTTCCTTCAGGGAGTCAAAGCCGGCACGATGCACCCGGACGCCGTTCCGTTTTTCGCACCCTGGATACCCGCGTTGCCGCGCACAAACGACATGCACGGTGTGCCCCCCGGCGGCCCAGTACTCCGCCAAACTCGTCCAACGGTGCGCCCGGGGATGTATGAACGGATAATACCATGCTGAAATAATAAGCAGTCGCGCCATGGCAATACGTTGAAGTTTGACTGAACGGAATCAAATCACCAGTTCCCGGTAAACCGCGTGCAAAGCGGCAGCGCTCTTTTGCACCGTAAACTGTGTTTCGACCTGCTTGCGGGCATTTTCCTGGAAGCGGGCAAATTCCTGGTTTCCCATTGAATAAAATTGTTGAATGGCCTTGGCCAGCCGGGCAGCATCCTCCTCGTCTGCCAGGAGTCCGGAGTAGCCGTCCCGCACCGCATCGGCAAGATCAAAATGCCGGGTAGCCAATACCGGCAGGCCCACCGCCTGTGCTTCCAGCAAAACAACCGGTGTGGCTTCATGATCGCCGTCGGCTGCGCGGCAACTGGGATGAATGAAGGCATCAAAACGGGATAGGAAGTTTGCCATGTCGGTATGCTGCACCGGATTGAGCCAACGGACATTTTGCTCCAGGTTATGCTCCCGGATAAATTGTTTGAGCCGCCGTACCAACAATTTGTCCTGCTGCTCTCCGGCCAACGTCAGATGCAAATCTGGGCAATCCGGCAGAGCAAGTTTTAAGGCCTCCAACGTAGTCAGGTGGCCTTTTTTGGCGGTAAACGTTGCGACCTGAACCAGGTTCAGCTGCCCCGAATTTTTCTTTTTTAAAAAAAAAGGGAACATGGCAAGATCCGGACTAGGCCGTACAACCCGGAGTTTCTCGGCCGGGCAACCCAATGCTTCCAGGGCCTGGCACCCGGTCGGGCTGGCAGCAACCACACGGCTGGCACCGACAAACAATTGGCGGTACTTCCGCCGGAAAACCGGCCGGTGGTTCAGTAGTTTTTCATAATCAAAACCATAAAATGTGACGACCAGAGGCCGCTTCAATTTTTGCGCCAGCGGCAAATACAGGCAGCCAGTGGGGCCAAAATGAGCGTGTAAAACATCCGGCGGGTCATACCGAAGTTGTTTTTCCAACCACCACCGATAACTGGGAAAAAACCGTTGCGATCGCGCAAACAGCCGCTGCCAGCCCGGGAGTTCCCATTCGGAAACAGGCTCCAGCAAACCGGGAATTTGCAGCGGATTTTTCCAGTACCGGAATTGCGGCTGATAAAATTGATTTTTAACGATCCAGGGGGCTGCCACTTCAGTTTGTTGCAAGTGTGCCAACAAGCGCCCAACCCAACTCAACGTGCTGGGCAAATACCAATCGAACAAATGCAGGATACGCATAAACAGAACTCAGAGGCCGCGTACATCCACGCGCAGCTTGCCTTTTGAAAACAGATCAACGCGGAGCCCCGAAGCCGTCACCCGCGTTTGTTCCACAGTGAGGCTGTCGACGGTGCCGGACAGGAGCACGCCGGGCTGGATTTCGTAGTAGTTCAGCGTTTGCTGGATCGAATTTTTGAGCGTCGAAATATTCTCCGTCAACGGAAAGGTCATAGAAGCCGCCATGCGCTTTTTAATAGTTCCGGAAAACAGCCACGCGGCGGATTTGAGTAAAAAATTACGGGTTTCGGTATGGAAGTCAAGATCCGTCACCTCGATTTGATTTTTCTCCTGATTGAACACCGGGCGGCCCATGAAGTAAATATTGCCGTTGAAAGAACCGGAAAGTTTGGCATTGACCACAAGCCGGTCATCATTGCCCCATAGTTTGATGTCTTCGATCAACACGTTGCGTTTGCCCGACTCGAACGTTTGGCCCACCATCGCCGCCCGAACCAGGCGTTCAGCCTCCGGAAACGGCACATCTGTTACAATGCGCACCTGAAAACCCTCCGGCGCCTGGTGGATGGCGCGAAGGTTCGGCACATTGGAATTTTCGCGAAAAACCGGTTTTTCACCAAATGTGACGTCGTTATAGCATTCCACGGCAATGCTGGCGCGCAAGGAGTTCATATCCGTCACAAGCGGCGTCATCGCAATCGAAACAGGCGTCGATTTGATCCACATGCGATAGGATTCGTCGAGCAGCACCGGCTCCTGAAGCGCCGTCCATGCTTCCTGTACGTATGGTTTCAGGTTGAATTGCTGGCTGATCATTCGGTCGAGCGATTGGCTCAGGGTCAATTTACTTCGGTTGAGCGCCAGGTTAGCGAGCGACTCGATGTTGATGTTGCCGAGCCCGGTTTTCAATACCGGTTTGGTCAGCCACTCATGGTATTCCACCTCCGTACGGGTGCTCAACGACCAGTCGGGATTGATGCCGAACGTGGTTTTCATATTGAGCGCCAGATCGCCTTGCACCTCCGCAGCGCCGAGGAATAGTTTTTGCTTGGCCCATACGTTGAGCGGGATACGGTATTTGAATACGTTGCCGCTGAGAAACATCGTGATGGGCTGAATCTTGGTTAGCTTCAGCATCAGGTCGTCGCCACCATTATCGGTATAGGAATAATCTTCGTAGAGCACACCGACCAGTCGGGAATTGAGGCCGGTCACCAGGTCATTGACCGAGATGTGGAACGGGATGGTCAGTGTGGAGATCAATGGCGTTTCGTCTACCATGTTGTAGCGTTCGCCCGGGTGTGGGGCGCTTACATTTTTAGCGGATTTACAAAAAGAAAACAGGGCTGTGGCAGCCACGGCGGCGCCAAAAAGGAATACGCGTTTCATGTGTGGAATTGTTCAACGAGGCAAAGATATGGGTTATCGGTGAGGCGTTTTTTGAGTTTTCTTTCTGAAAAAAAACAAAGTGCCGGATATAAAACGCTGCCTCAAATCTGTGCAAAAATTGAACAGGCAAAGCCGTCATGCCGGGGTTAAAAGGTAACTTGCGCATTCCTTTCCTGTACTGTGCGCTCTATTCAATTTAACAAAATATGAAACTGTTCGTTCGTTTTTTCCCCGTTCTGCTCCTCCTGCCATTTTGTAAAAATACCAATACCGAAACCACCATGCCGACCCAACGTCCGGATTATGCCATCGCCATCCACGGTGGCGCCGGCACCATCCGAAAAAGCGACATAACGCCGGAACAGGAAGCCGGCTACCGCGCAGCATTGGACACGGCGCTAACAATCGGGGAAACCATCCTGAAAAACGGCGGTATGGCGCTCGACGCCGTCACGGCAACCATCGCCTACCTCGAAGACAATCCCCTGTTCAATGCAGGCCGCGGCGCCGTATTCACCCACGAAGGACGCAATGAACACGATGCCAGCATCATGGATGGCCGCAACCAAATGGCAGGCGCCGTGGGCGGAGTTTCCATAGTAAAAAACCCGATCCGGCTGGCGCGGGCAATTATGGAAAAGTCCCCGCATGTTATGCTCAGCGGTTCTGGCGCCGAACAGTTTGCCATTGAAAACGGCCTCGACACGGTGGCGCCATCCTGGTTTTTTACCCAACGCCGCTGGGACAGTTTGCAAAAAGTTTTGGAAAAAGAAAAAGCGCAACAACCCCGGGGGCAACTCAAACCATCCCGCTTTGAAGATCAAAAATTTGGCACTGTTGGCTGCGTGGTGCTCGACAAAAACGGCAACCTCGCCGCCGGCACTTCCACCGGAGGCATGACCAACAAACGCTGGAACCGCCTGGGCGATACCCCTGTTATCGGCGCCGGCACCTACGCCTCTAACGACGGCTGTGCGGTATCCTGCACCGGACATGGCGAATATTTTATCCGGTATGCGGTAGCTCACGACGTTTGGGCGCGCATGGTGTATGGCGGCCTTTCCCTGGAAGACGCCGCCAAGCAGATCGTCATGCAAAAACTGGTGGAAAAAGGCGGCGAAGGCGGTTTGATTGCCGTGGATAAGGACGGAAATATTGCAATGCCGTTCAACTCGGAAGGGATGTACCGCGGCTTTGCCAAACCGGGCGAACGGCAGGTGTTGATTTACCAAACAGAATAGGGGCAAGTCATGCGTTTGCCCTTGTATCCCCGAAGCTGGCCCGTACATTTCACGGGGCTGCTTTACATTTGTGCAAATACAATTTCAAAAAAATGACACCGCTCGCCGAACGCATGCGCCCGCAAACCCTCGAAGCCTTTTTGGGCCAACGACACCTCGTGGGTGAAGGCGCCGTGCTGCGACAGGCCATTGAAGCCGGAAAAATCCCCTCGTTCATTTTGTGGGGCCCGCCGGGTGTTGGCAAGACCACGTTGGCGCAGTTGATTGCGAAATTATTGAAAAAACCGTTTTACCAGCTTTCCGCAATCAACTCGGGGGTGAAAGATATCCGGGAGGCCATCGACAATGCTGAAAAAACAACGCTGTTCCAGGCCAAAGGCGCGATTTTGTTCATCGATGAAATTCACCGTTTTTCCAAAAGTCAGCAGGATGCCTTGCTGGGCGCAGTGGAAAAAGGCGTGGTGTCGCTGATCGGGGCCACTACCGAAAATCCTTCTTTTGAAGTAATCCCGGCCCTGCTTTCCCGCTGCCAGGTATATGTGCTGGAGCATCTGACCAAGGCGGAGTTGGTTTCGTTGATCGACCGTGCGCTTGAGGAAGATGACGTACTGAAAAACGCCGACATCGAAATTGTGGAAACAGACGCCCTGCTGCTGTACTCCGGAGGTGATGCCCGGCGCCTGTTGAATGCGCTCGAATTGGTATCCAACTACGGCAAGCCCGGCGAGACCCTGCGCATTACCAACGAATTGGTCCGGCAACGCATTCAGCAAAATATTGCCCTGTACGACAAAAGCGGCGAACAGCACTACGATATAATTTCGGCTTTCATCAAAAGTGTGCGCGGCAGCGACCCCAATGCGGCGGTGTACTGGCTGGCGCGCATGCTGGACGGCGGGGAGGATATTGAGTTCATCGCCAGACGGCTCATCATCCTGGCCGCTGAAGACATTGGCCTGGCCAATCCGAATGCCCTGCTACTCGCTACTACCACCATGGACGCCATTCGCATGATCGGCATGCCGGAAGCCCGGATCATCCTTTCGGAATGCGCTATTTACCTGGCCACCTCGCCCAAAAGTAATTCGGCCTACCTGGCCATTGGCAAGGCACTCGAAGCAGTGCGCAGTGGCGGCGGCCAACCGGTACCGCTTCACCTCCGCAATGCCCCGACCAAACTGATGAAAGAACTGGACTATGGCGCCGGGTACAAATATGCCCATGATTTTCCCGGGCATTTTGTGCAACAAGACTTTTTACCGGAGGAACTTCGCCGCAAAATTTTGTACGAGCCGGCCGGCAATCCGGCCGAACTGCGCGTCCGCCAAAAACTCCAGGAGGACTGGAAAGGCTGGTATTCCTATTAGCGGTCCAGATTTAGTACCGCTTTTGTCGCGCAGTAGCCGACAGTTTGGGCGGTTTGCTCATCCTTTTTGGTGCTAACCTGTTTGGAATGGCAGTACTTTTGCCCCCTGTTTTTCGCTTCGATTTATCTTTCTCAACCACAGTTTTTGCTGTTAATTTTCATGAAACAAGTTTTTAAATTTATTGCGCTCACCTGCGTGCTGGGCGGCGCCCTTTCATTGCATGGCCAGAATTTTAACATTCAACTGCGCGGTACGCTGGAGTACCCCGGTCAAACGCTGGCGAATATTTGCGGCTTTGCCCAAAACGGAAAAGAATATGCCCTTGTCGGCGCCTCGAAGGGTTTGTCCATTGTAGATGTCACCAATCCGGACAACCCTTTTGAAATCGTTCAAATACCCGGCCCGAACAACCTCTGGAAGGAAATCAAAGTGTACAGTCACTATGCCTATGTCACATCCGAAGGTGGAGACGGCGTACAAATTGTGGACCTGAGTGCATTGCCCAGTCCAAATTTGAACTACCACAACTACACCGGTAACGGCGAGATCGAAAACGAGCTGGATGAAATACATGCCCTGCATATCGATGAAGCCAAAGGGTACCTGTACACCTTTGGCGGCAACTTCAGCAGTGCCCGGGTGCACAACCTGAACGCCGATCCGTACAACCCGGTTTATGCTGGAAAATTTGACCAACTCGGATACATCCACGACGGTTTTGCACTCAATGACACCCTGTATTCCTGCCATATTTACGCCGGCTTGCTGGCTGTGGTGGATATGCGGGACAAACTAAACCCAAAGGTGCTGGGCACCGTTGAAACACCGGGGCGTTTTACACACAATTCCTGGCTCCTGGATGATCACCGGTTTATCCTGACTACCGACGAAACGACGCCGTCTTTTGTAACCTCCTACGATATCAGTGACCCGACAGATATCAAAGAACTTGACCGTTTTTCTACCAACGACGGCAACAATTCCGTTGGGCACAATACCCATGTGCGCAACAATTGGGCAATTACCTCCTGGTACACCGACGGCGTAACAATCGTTGACGCCCACAAACCGGACAACCTGATCCTGGTTGGCCAATACGATACCTGGCCACAAGCCGGCGGGCCACAATTAGACGGTTGCTGGGGGGTGTATCCCTTTTTGCCCTCCGGTAATTTGGTGGCAACAAACATCCCAAACACCAATGGCGGCACCGGAAAACTCTTTGTGCTCAAGCCTACCTACGAGCGCGCGGCCTATCTGGAAGGCCAAATTCTGGATGGTTGCACCGGAAATCCGCTGATCGGAGCAACCATAACCATTGACGGCAACATCCTGGATGTGTCTGAAAATTCAAAAAATGACGGTACATACAAAACCGGCCTGGCTGAAAACGGCACCTTCACGGTAATGGTTAGCAAGCCGGGCTTTATCAGCCAAACACTGTTCCTGAATTTGGTAAAAGGGCAAGTGACCACCTTTAACACTACCCTCGAACCGGTGTCTGCGTTTAATGTGGCCGGAAAAGTGATTGACCAGACTACCGGCGCCCCATTGGAGAACAGGACGTTTGTATTAAAAAATGATTTAAAAGAATACAAAATTCAAACAAACGCAAGCGGCCAATTTGACTTGTCGTGTGTTTTTGGCGGCAACTACCGGGCCGGCTCGTGGGGGTATTCGGTTGCCGATGTGGTGATCGATCAGAATGGCAACCTGACCATACCGTTGGAACCCGCTTACTATGACGATTTTGAACTGGATTTGAACTGGACGTCCTCCGGAACAGCCTCCGATGGTTACTGGGCACTCGGCGAGCCGGTCGGCACTGCCTTGTTCAACAACCAAAGTAATCCGGACCTCGATATACCCACCGACAACGGCGACCAGTGCTATGTTACCGGCAATGGCGGTGGCTCCGCTGTAGACGATGATGTCGACGGCGGGCAGGTAACGCTCAGTTCTCCGGTTATTAAACTGAAAAACTATCAGGACGCCGTACTGAGTTTTTACTACTGGTTTTACAACGGCAGTGGGAATGGCACACCGAATGACCGTTTTGAAGTTATCGTCAGCAACGGGCAGGAATCCGCCATAGTACTGACGGAAACAGCCTCTGCCAGCGCATGGCGTTTCTCGGGCGAAATCAGCCTTAAAAATCACCTCCCGCTGACCGACAACATGCGCGTGCGGTTTATTGCCTACGACGACAACCCGGGGCACGTTTCCGAAGCCGGCATTGATGTGTTTCAGGTCGTACCGGGGCTTGTTTCATCTTTCGAGCCCGACCTGACGGCGGAGGTCAGCCTGGCGCCCAATCCGAGCAACAGCGATTTTCAGTTGCGATACAACTGGCCGGACATGCAGGATGTACATCTGGAGGTACGGAATTTACTTGGCCAGCCGGTAGCGATGGAGCAACTTGGCGCAAATGCCGGCGCCATCCGTTTTGGTGAAAATTTGCCGGGCGGGGTTTATTTGGTGCGCTTGATTGCGCAGGGCCGGCAAAGTGTGGTGTTGAAAGCGGTGAAGCAGTAGGAAATGTAAAATGTAAAATGTAAAG
>JADJWX010000017.1 GCA_016716135.1 Lewinellaceae bacterium
CAGCAGCCTGTTGACGCCGAGCGGCGTCAGCATAAAATCGTAGGCTTTCTTTTGGTTTGAATTGGAATCCAGATCCATGCACCACCAAAATCCGAGGCGGCCTTTGGTTACGGAGCCGTAATTATCGATCCGGCCGCACATACCGGCATTAAAACCGCTCGATCCGCCCCGAAGCAGGCTTTTGCCGGCTTCAATGCCACCGCCCAGCTGCGCGATCAGGACTTCCCAATCCGCCTTGGTGGGAATCCGGTAGCCTGGCGGACAGATCGTACAGTGTTCGACCACGCTGTAATTATAAATAACGCCATTGCTGCCTACGGAATCGTTGTTATAAAACGCGGCCCGGGGCTGTCCGTCGAAGAACGGCACTCCCGGGCCGCGTTCAATGCCGTTGGTAAACTGAACTTGAACCGAATCGGCACAGGCAAACCGGGTATTGCGCAGGTTTTCCGCCATCCAGGTCTGCTTCCCGACCCTGACGGTCTTGTACCGGTTTCCGGAAGCGTCCACACATATTTCGGGAGCCTCCGCAGCTGTTTTGGGGCTATCCTTGCCCAAAGCCCCAGTTAGAAATGATCGTACCGGCGATACGTCCCGGCTGAGTACAAACAACGCAACCAATGCGATAGCGGTAAGTAGAATACCAATTTTAATGCCTTTCATTTTGAGCTATTTGCTGGTCATCGGGTGCTAATTACGGGACTTCCGGAATGCAGCATTTGTTAAAATTTCAGACAACAAGGGTCCGGTAAGGTCACATTATTCTGGATTTTTGAGCCTGAAAGAATTCTGGAAAACCGGGCAGCTTATGTACCTTTCAGTCCAACGACAGAATACTGACCATTCCCGTTATGTTAATCCGGAATTGCTGCATTTTTCTAAGTATTGGCTTGCTTTTGCATGTTGGAACGGAAGCATTTGCGCAAACGCACATTCAGGATCAACAGATGCTCCGCAAGGCCGAGCAATTCCTCCTTTCCTCCATGAACGACAGCGCGCTTTTTTACCTCCAGCCGGTGCTGCGGCGACTGGAAAAGCGTGGACTCGCAGACGCGCCTTTTGGCCTGCGCGTACAACTTGCTTCCGCTACTGCCCTGGCCCAGGACGACCGGAACGTTCAAGCCATGGCTTTGCTCAATACACTGCGCGATAAAAGTAAAGCACTGGAGGCCTGGAAAACCTTTGCCGGGGCTTGCCTGGCCCTTACGGTACTCCACGAAAAACTGAACAGGTTCGAAGATGCTAAGATAAATCTGGACTATGCGCATACGGCCATCGCCCGGCACAACCTGGATTCATTATATCCCGCATTTGCGGTGCGTATGGCTTTCAGGTATTCGATCTATGGATACGCGGATTCTCTGCGCTATTTTGCCCTGGAGGCGATAAAAACATCCAGGCAATTTGGCCTTCCGGCTGTGGAGGCGGAAGCCTATCTGTTGCTGGGAAGAGGGCATTCGGATAAGGATATGCAGCAAGCAGCCGGGTACTATAAAAAGGCCGTCGAACTCTTGAAAGGCCTCAGCGATTACCGGGGCTTGAGTCATCTCTGGTACACCATTTCCCTGTTGTATGAGCGAAATGCCTATTTTAAGGAGGCCCTGAAGTTTAATGATTCAACCATTATGGCTTGTTACAAGGCAATTGCTACCGGAACGGAACGCATTCCCGTCCTGCACATGGCTTATCAATACCGCGGCCGGATTTTTCATAACCTCGGCTATCCGGATTCCGCCATGTATTATTATAAAAGAGGGTATACGCAGGAGATTCTTTTTGTCCAGCAAGAAGAGCGCTACCGGGTTGTGGAAATCGATGAGCGGTACAAAAACAAGCAAAAAACAGCGCAAATCGCAGCGCAGGCGCAACAACTCCGTTTTGAGCGGCAGCGCTTGTTCGGACTACTTGTTGTAGTAGCGATAATCCTGTTTTCTGCTGCTGTGTTGGTTTATTATTACCTGCGTTTGCAAAAAGCGAATCGCCTGACCCTGCAACAAGCAAATATCATCAAGGAAGCCAATGAACAACTGGCCCAGTCTCTGGAACGGCAAGTCATGCTGCAAGGAGAAATTCACCACCGGGTAAAAAACAACCTGCAGGTGATTATCAGCTTGCTCGAGCTGCAAAAAGATGAAATCAAAGACCAAGCAACCCGCAACAGCCTGGATGCTATGGCCGCCAGAATTTTCAGTATGGCTGCTGTGCACGATGTATTGTACCAGAAAGAGGGCGAAAACCTCGTTGATTTCCTGGAGTACACCAAAAAACTGTGCGAGCACCTGAGCGCTATGACAACCGGGGGCAAGCCGCGCTTCAAACTGCAAATCCCCAAACAATTTTTTTAACCTGGAAACACTCATGCCCCTGGGCATCATGCTGAACGAACTGTTGACGAACAGCATGAAATACGCCAGCCAAGAGCGCAAACAATTGCGCATCGACGTTCAACTAAAGCCCCACAAAGGCGGGTTCCGGCTGTATTACAAGGATAATGGGCCCGGTTTTTCAAGCGGCAAATTGACGGACCGGGAGGGCGGATTGGGCGCCTATTTGCTCCGAAGCATGAGCCGGCAATTAAGCGGATCATTAGAAACTAAAAATGATGGCGGCGCCGCTTACACTATTTATTTTCAGGAAAAGAACAGGGCGGCTTAGTTATTCAAACCTGACAGCTTGTTTCACGCTTCCAGTTTGTATTCCTGGATCAGTATTGCCGGAGAGAGCTTAAGTTTTTCGGTCAGGTTTCGGATCATTTCAACGGTGAGTTTACGCTTGCGGTTGAGTACTTCCGAGACACGGCTTTTACCCCCGATCACGCCAACCAGGTCGGTCTGTTTAAGATCCATTTCTTCTAACCGGATTTTGATGGCTTCAATGGGGTCGGGTGCTTCGATAAAATAGTGCTCGTTCTCATAATCTTCAATCAACAAGGCCAGAATCTCAGCTTCATCACCCTCCGGAGTGCCCGGTATAGCGTCAAATATTTTGTCGAGACGCGCCAACGCTTCATCGTATTCGGCTTCTGATTTTATAGGTTTGATCTTCATGATCGAATTATTTTAAATTGTGGTACTATCAATTTTATCGTATTCAGCATGGTTGCCCATAAATTGAATGAACATCCACTGCTTTTCATAATTGATCTTTACTACAAGCCGATAGTTATTACCCCTGATATTGAATACCACTTTGTCATTTCCAATTATACTTGCTGAAGCAAATGTTTGCTTCACCTCGTTCGGGGTATTCCATGCTGCTTGTAGAGCAATATCATACCAGGTTTTCAAATACTGCTCGCTATCAGGATGTTTTTCCCAAAACTCTTTTGAGGTTCTTTTTGCAACGATTCGTTTCATGGCGTAACATAGCAAATGTACGGAAAGTTCCCATTTTGAGAACCTTGTTTTAATACAAACCTGTCAGGTCAAAAATGCAAAAACCCATTGCGCCCAAAGCGCAATGGGTTTTTGCATTTTTGACCTGACAGGTTTTGGAATTAAGCCCCTTCCAAAGCCGCAGCACCGCCCACAATCTCACCCAATTCGGTGGTAATTGCCTCCTGGCGGGCTTTGTTGTAGTTGATCCGCAGGTTTTTGAGCAGTTCCTCCGCATTGTCGGTGGCGCTGTCCATAGCGGTCATCCGGGCGCCGTGTTCACTGGCATGCGTATCGAGCAGGGTTTTGTGAAACTGGAGTTTCAGGATGCTCGGCACCAGCGTTTCCAGCAGTTCCTGTTTGTCGGGTTCGAAAATATAGTCGGCCCGCATTTTCGACGTGTTGGTACTTTCCAGTTTCGCCACAGGAAGCCATTGTTCCACGGTCGGGAATTGCATGGCGGCATTTTTAAACCGGCCGTACACGATGTCGATGGCATCGTATTTTCCGCTGGAAAAAGCATCCATCAGTGTTTGGGCGACCTCGCTGGTCAGCTCATATTCCAGGTTGGCAAACAGGTTGATATGCTCGGTAATGAGCGCCATATCTTTGAACCGGCGACGGAAGTAATCATTACCTTTTTTACCTATAAACATTACCGAAACCCTGCCTTCGGCGCGTTGCTGCGCATACTTCGCATCGATATGTGCCAGCGCTTCCTTATTGATATTGGTGTTGAAGGCGCCGCAAAGACCGCGGTTGGATGTTACCACCACAACCAGTACATTTTTTACCGGACGCGCTTTGCCGAATTTGGTCGACGCATCGCTGCCGAGGTTCGACAAAATATTCGACAACATGCGGTTGAGCTGGTCGGAATACGGGCGCATTTGCACGATAGCCGATTGCGCCTTGCGCAATTTGGCTGCGGAAACCATTTTCATGGCTTTCGTGATCTGCTGCGTCGAGATGACCGACTTGATCCGTTCGCGTACTTCTTTTAAACCACCTGCCATATCGTAACGCCAAGCGCTGCCTGGCGGATTTTATGATGAATTAGGTTTGTCAAATAAAAACGTGAACACCTCCGGCGGCTTTTTCCAGCGCACCGGAGGTGCGCTGTTACTTATACTGTCCGGTAAGGCCGGCAGCCAGTTCTTTTACTTTGGCCAGGCTGGCCTCTTCGAGTTTGCCTTTGCGGAATTCTTCCAGGATTTCGGGCAGTTGCTGCTCCATTTTCATCAGGAAGAGTTCTTCAAATTCGCCGACTTTGTCGAGGGGTACGTCGCGCAGCAGGTTGTTGGTACCGAGGTAGATGATTGCTACCTGCTTTTCCACCGTTACCGGGCTGTACTGGGCTTGCTTCAGGATTTCCACGTTGCGGGCGCCTTTCGACAAAACGGCCTGCGTGGCAGCGTCGAGGTCGGAGCCGAATTTGGCGAAAGCCTCCAGTTCGCGGTATTGTGCCTGGTCGAGTTTGAGCGTACCGGCAATTTTTTTCATCGACTTGATCTGGGCGTTACCACCTACCCGGCTTACGGAGATACCCACGTTGATGGCGGGGCGCACACCAGCGTTGAACAGGTTGGATTCGAGGAAGATCTGCCCGTCGGTGATGGAAATCACGTTGGTCGGGATATACGCGGAAACGTCACCGGCCTGGGTTTCAATGATCGGCAAGGCTGTCAGCGAACCGCCGCCTTTGACCATTCCGGCGGCCACGAGGCTCGGCGGCAGGTCGTTCATATTGCGGGCTACTTTTTCGTCGCCGATAACTTTAGCGGCGCGTTCAAGCAAACGGCTGTGCAGGTAGAATACGTCGCCCGGATAAGCCTCGCGGCCCGGTGGGCGGCGCAACAGCAGGGATACCTCACGGTAAGCCACTGCCTGCTTGGAAAGATCATCGTAAATGATCAACGCAGGGCGGCCGGTGTCGCGGAAAAACTCCCCGATGGCAGCACCTGCAAACGGTGCATAGAACTGCAAGGGCGCCGGGTCGGAAGCTGAGGCGGACACGATAACCGTGTAAGCCATGGCGCCGTATTCTTCCAGGGTGCGGGCTACCTGTGCAACCGTGGAGGCTTTTTGGCCACAGGCAACATAGATGCAGAATACGGGTTCGCCGCGCTCGTAAAATTCTTTTTGGTTGATAATGGTATCGATGGCAATAGCCGACTTGCCGGTCTGGCGGTCGCCGATGATCAGTTCCCGCTGGCCACGGCCAATGGGAATCATGGAGTCAATTGCCTTGATGCCGGTTTGCAGCGGTTCGCTTACCGGCTGGCGGTAAATTACCCCGGGGGCTTTGCGCTCCAGTGGCATTTCGTATTTTTTGCCGCCGATCGGACCTTTCCCGTCGATAGGTTCGCCCAGGGTGTTCACCACACGGCCGACAAACTCCTCGCCAACCTGGATGGAGGCGATAAGGCCGGTGCGTTTCACAATGGAGCCTTCCCGAATACCGTCGGAGCTACCCATGAGTACCACACCCACGTTGTCTTCTTCGAGGTTGAGTACGATGGCGCGGGTGCCATTTTCAAATTCAACGAGTTCGCCGGATTGCGCGTGGTTGAGGCCATACACGCGAGCGATACCGTCGCCGACCTGGAGCACCGAACCAACTTCTTCAAGGTTTGTGTCGGCGCCGAAGCCGGACAATTGCTGTTTTAATATTGCCGAGATTTCTTCCGGTCTGACGTCTGCCATGTTGAAAGTTTTGAGTTTTGAGTTTTGAATTACCCGGATTTTGAGTTTTAAGTTAATCTGCTTTCATCGAAAAGCCGAGGCACTCAAAACTCCCGAACATACTGATTCTTTATAAAGTCTGCTTTCAGCTCAGCGAGTTTATTGGCAGCGCTGGCATCATAGCGTTTGTTGTCAAATTCGAGCACAAAGCCGCCGATTAGTTGCGGGTCGACTTTGGTTTCAATTTCTAGGTTTTCGGTAGTGGCGCCGCTGTCCAGCAATTTGCGGCGCAAATCGGCCAACACGGCCTCGCTCAGCGGCGAAGCGCTGGTGACATGCACCGTGGTTATTTTTTTCAGGGTTTTATACTGGTTGCCGAATTCTGCCGCAATTTCCGGCAGGTACATTTCACGGCTCTTGGTGATCAACAAGTTCAGATAGGCCATCGTCAGCGCATCGAGTTTCCCATCAAAAAGCGCCTTGAGTACTGCATTTTTCTTGTCGGAATGTACAATCGGACTCTTGAGCAGCAAGTAGAGGTCGCGGTTTTGCGCGGCTGCTTGCAGGGTATGCATATCGCCGCGCACGACGTCGAGCTTATGCTGACTGATTGCCAGTTCAAGCAGCGATTTTGCGTAGCGGGTTGCGATTCTGGTTACGGACATATTCTTGATGGTGGACGGCAGACGGTGGACGGTTTTAGCGCGGGTGATACCGCCCGTCCATCGACAACCGGTTAGTTCAATTTGATTTGATCAACAAGACTTTTGGCGTACGCCTCCTGTTCCGTTTTATCAGCCAATTCTTTGCGAATCACTTTTTCCGCAATTTCGATCGCCAACTTGCCGGCGGTATTTTTCAACTCAACCATGGCTGCCAGTTTCTGGTTTTCGATATCCTGGATAGCGCTTTCAACCTTGCGTTTGTACTCGGCGTTTGCGCGCTCTTTGGCTTCGGCGATGATCTCGTCTTTGGAATCCTTGGCATCCTTCAGGATGGCTGCACGTTCTTCACGGGCCTGGGCCAGCAGTTTTTCGTTTTCTGCTTGCAGGTTGGCCATTTCTTCACGGGCCAGTTTGGCCTGATCCAGAGCCTCCTGAATATCCATTTCACGTTTTTTCAGCGATTCAGCAATCGGCTTGAAGGCGAAACGGCTCATCAGGTACCAGAAGAGCAGGAAAATAACGGTTGTCCAGAACAACAAACCCGGCTCAGGCCGGATCACGGAAAAATCTCCCAGGAACAACATTATAAATTGATTTACGATTTACGATTTTGGATTTACGATTGATTTAAATTCAGGGTCAGTGGGACATACAGGTTTTTCCAAGCGGATAATTTCCAATAACATCCCTGAAAACATTTGATTTACAATCTACTGCAATACTATTTGCGATAATGTAAAAAATCGTAAAGCGTAAAGCGTAAATCAAAATTCCGGGCCGTTGCGTCGCCAACCGCTTCGCTCAGGCCCGGAGGCAGAGTTCTTAACCGGCTGCTTCTACGAAGAAAGCCAATACCATGGCGACCAGTGCGGCACCCTCAACGAGAGCGGCCGTCAGGATCATGTTCGCACGGATATCGCCTACGGCTTCCGGCTGACGGGCGATGGCTTCCATCGCCTTACCACCGATTTGACCGATACCAATACCGGCGCCAATTACGGCAAGACCGGCACCAAGAGCTGCATAAGACATATGTTATAAATTTATGAGTGAGTTACTTGTTGATTAATGGTGCGCTTCCTCCACCGCCGTTCCGAAATATACCGCCGACAACATGGTAAAAATGTAGGCTTGCAGGAATGCAACCAGCAGTTCCAGGGCCATCATAAACAGGGTTAGCGGAATAGACGCGATAATTCCGGCAATGGAACCGTTCAGGCTCTCGCCGGCGCCACCGAAAATAAAGATCAGGCTCACAAAGCTCAGGATCACAATATGCCCGGCAGCAATATTGGCAAATAAACGCAGCAGGAGGGTAAACGGCTTGAGAAACAAGCCAAGCACCTCGATCGGCGTTATGATAAACAATTTGAGCGCGGTAGGCACACCGGGCATCCAGAGGACGTGCGACCAGTAGTGCTTGTTGCCGCTTACCGTTGTAATGATAAAGGTGATAACAGCCAGCACGATCGTCACCGAAATATTACCGGTAACGTTGGCGCTGCCCGGGAAAAAAGGCATCTGGCCGATCAGGTTGAGGCCGAGAATAAAAAAGAAAATTGCCAGCAGGTAAGGCACATAGCGCTCGTACTTGGGGCCGATGCTGGGCTTGGCCACCTCATCCCGAATAAAAGTAATAAAAGGCTCCAGGAAGTTCAACAAACCTTTCGGCGCTTCGCCGCGGCGGCGCACCGATGCACGGGCTGCCGACCAGAACAGGATGAACAGCAGGATCGCCGTCAGCAACATGGTAAATACGTTGCGCGTAATGGAAAAATCGCTGAAACTGGTCACACCGCCGCCCATGACACCGCCATCGTATGTGGTCTTGGCATCGAGCGGCTCGCATTGACCGTTAATGATGGCGTTATACCGGGTTTTTATTTTGCCGTCAGATTCAATCTCTTCGTGGGTATAATCGCTGATTTCCTGCTCGCCGGAAGCATAGGCCGGATTTTGCAGGCGCATGACACTGCCGTGCACCAATACATAACCGTCTTTGCTCCGGGTGCCGTTGCCGTGATGGTGCGGGTGGAATGCAGCGGTTGTCGTAAACGTCCAGCCATGCCCGGGCGCATACAAAATACAGGGCAGGTGCAGGTACACATCGCCAACGATATGAATAGCATTGGCATCGGAAATGTGGTGTACGGCTAAATCACCGGCGTTAAATTCAGGCTCGATAGAAAGGGAATGGCCGCAGGCATACTCGTGCGCGGCGGGTTCCGAATGGCCGGTTTGCGCCGCTTGCCCGGCAGCAGGTGCACCGTGATGGTCCTGCGCAAAAGAAAAGGCGCTCAAACCACTGAAAACCAAGGCAATCCAATATTTGCGAAAAACTGTCATGTCCACGTCTGGATAGGCTCTGTTGAAATCGGCGGCAAAAGTACGACGTGGAATCGATTTTAAGAAGTCGAAAAAAGTATTTTTCCAAAAATAATGAGGAATCCGGCGGGAATAAACAGGGGCTTCGGAATTTAATTTGGAAAAGCCATCTCAGATGGCGGGCTCCAAGGTGCTTGCCGCTGCGTTCAGGCGACCTGTTTCAAAATATTAGATGGCACAACTTGTACCGTAAATGCAAACCAAAACATGGAGAACCTGTAAAAATCGAGGACGAAAACTACCCGAACCCGGATGGTGAACACTCCGCAATCCGAATTCCGAATTCCGCAATCAAATCAGTACATCATCAGCTTCCGGCCGGCGATGCCAAATGCCGATTCCAGCTGATAGGAATACATGCCCGGTTCGGGCAGGTCGGTGCGATGCAAAACAATGTGATTTTCACCCATTTCAAACACGCCGGTCGTGGCATATACTTCCTGCCCCTGACCGTCGTATACCCGCAAGGTTACCTTGGCGGCGGCGGGCAGGCTGAACCGCACAAGGGTCATTTCAATAAAAGGATTTGGCGCGTTTGACATCAATTCCAGTCCGATATCGGCTATCGCCTGGCCTTGATAGGTATGCATGGGTCGACTACTCATAAGATTATGGTGAGAATGTGGATTATTGAATGTACCCAGCGTATTTCAAAACCTGTGCCAGATATGCTGCCACATTGTTAAGCAAATCAAAAAACCGGGTTTTCCCTGAAAACTATTTAATTTCAAATTTTTCCACGCCGATTTCAAAAAGTACATTTCAGCGCTTGCTATTTTATTGGAAATTTGAATTAGTTATGTTTCACCATTAATTCGAAAATTACCTTTAACGAAATCAAATCCGCGTTTATCAGCGTCTTCGCCGCAGGCGAATCCGCCTCATCCGCGTTCTTTTCCTGTTCGCCTGAAAATCCAAGGGAGGGTTCTCAACGTAAAGCAATTGGAACGCGGATACCACGGATTCGCCTGCGGCGAAACGCGGATTTTCGCGGATTTGATTCCGGCTAGGGCAGGTAAGGCGATTTAAGTTTAAATCACCTTAAAATTTAAAATTTGAGATTGAAAACGTTCTTCTGTCAGTAAAATCCTGTGACGCACTCAACTGAACACACCTACCACCTGCACCTATCCGGACAAGTGCAAGGCGTCGGGTTCCGGCCCTTCGTCTGGCGCCTGGCCCGGGAATTTGGCTTGCAGGGCTGGGTAAACAACACCACCGATGGTGTGCACATTTTGTTCAATGCCGACGAAGCCGCAGCAACTGCCTTTTCAGAAAAAATACTGGATCAGGCGCCCCGACTTTCGCTGGTTACCGGCCACAGCCTGCAAAAAATTGATAAACAAGACTTCTCCGATTTCCAAATTGTCCATAGTATATCGGAAGCAGCACCCGACCTGCTCCTGACACCCGACTTCGGGCTCTGCGATGCTTGCCGCCACGAACTGCACGACCCGGCCAACCGCCGCTTCGGCTACCCCTTCATCACCTGCACCAACTGCGGCCCGCGTTTTTCCATAGCCACCGGCCTGCCCTACGACCGTGAACGCACCACCATGCAGGCATTCACCCAGTGCCCCGACTGCCTGGCTGAATACGGCAACCCCGCCGATCGCCGCTATTTTTCGCAAACAAACTCCTGCCCGGCGTGCGGCATCCAACTCGAATTGGTTGATGCTGACGGCGCCCAACAATTTAACCCGCTTGATACCGCCCTGAACTGGCTCCTGTCCGGAAAAATTCTGGCCGCCAAAGGTATCGGCGGCTACCTGCTGCTCTGCGACGCCACCAATGCCCCCGCACTGGAAACCCTCCGCAACCGAAAACACCGGCCCGCCAAACCCTTCGCGCTGCTGTACGCCAATGCCGACCAACTCGAAGGCGACGCCTGGCTGCATCCGGATGAAAAAAAACTGTTGCACAGTCCGCAGGCGCCAATCGTATTGTTGCCCCTTCGGGAAAAACCGGCTTCCGGCTTGTGCACCGCGCTGGTGGCGCCCGGGCTCACCCAAATCGGCGCCATGTTGCCCTACGCCCCCCTGCTTGACCTGCTGGCACGGGGCGCCGGACGCCCGCTCGTGGCCACAAGCGGAAACATCAGCGGCTCGCCCATCATTTTTGAAGACGATAAAGCGCGACGGGAACTCCTGGGCATTGCCGACGGCCTGCTAACCCACAATCGCGCCATTGCGATTCCGCAAGACGATAGCGTGCTGCACTTCAGCCACACACACCGGCAGGCAATCGTTCTGCGCCGCTCCAGAGGCTATGCGCCGACCATTCTTTTCTCAAAAAAAACACTCCAATATCCCAACAACCCGATTTCTCAATATCCCAATATCCCAATATCCCAATCTAAACTAGCCCTCGGCGCCACTATGAAAAGCGCCTTCGCCTGGCAGCATCGCAGCAGCCTGTACCTCAGCCAGTACCTCGGCGAGCTCGGCAGTTTTGATACCCAGCAGGCATTCGGGCATTGCCTGACGCATTTTCTGGACCTGCTCCGCGAAAAACCAGCCCAACTGGTTGTCGACAAACATCCCGACTATTTCTCCACCCAACTGGGCAAACGGCTCGGCCAGGAATGGAATATCCCGGTGCTGGAGGTGCAACACCACGAAGCCCACTTCGGTGCCGTGCTTGCCGAGAACGGGTATTTTAGAACAGAAAACAAACTGGAAAAACCGGTGCTGGGCGTCATCTGGGACGGCACCGGCTACGGCAACGACGGCCAGGTGTGGGGCGGCGAGTTTTTTCGGTTTGACGGCACGGATATCGTACGCGCCGGCCATTTTGAACCCTTCGATTTTTTGCTGGGTGATAAAATGCCGCGCGAGCCGCGCATTTCCGCCATCAGCCTGGCCCGGCTTTCGGGGATTTTGCCGGCCCAGCTGCCCAAACAATTCTCGCCGCAGGAATGGGATTTGTACCAAAAAATATTGTCCCGCGGCGGCTTGTTGCATACCACCTCGGTTGGGCGCCTGTTCGACGGGGTGGCGGCATTGTTGGGGCTGATCTCGGTTTCAGGTTTTGAAGGCCAGGCCGCCATGTTGCTCGAACAGGCCGCCAGGCGTTTTTTCCAAAAAAACGGCCTGCACGCGGCAACCGCCTATGCGCCGGAAACGCCCCACCCTACCCTGGCGCCCACCGGCGCCTTGATTCGAAATGTGATGGAAGACTGGACTTTGAACGCCGATACCGAGCGGGTTGGCGCCCGTTTTCACCGGACGCTGATCGAACTGATCCGCCAACAGGCCCGGCACCACCACTGCGCCATACTGGCCTTCAGTGGCGGCGTTTGGCAAAACGGCCTGTTGGTCGATCTGGCGATCGAGTATTTGCAGCCGGAGTTTGAACTGCTTTTTCACCGGCAGGTATCGCCGAATGATGAAGGAGTGGCCCTGGGGCAGTTGTTTCGCTAGGTTCAACAAATACGCGGCAGTTGTTCCCCGGCCAGCATGTTTACCACGCGCCGCCCACCGATTTCGCTGTGCAGCACAACCTGGCGCGGGTGGGCTTCCACAATTTCCCCGACGATTTGAGCCTCCGCCCCGAAGTCCAGTTTGCGCAGCCGGTCGAGCACCGCTCCGGCAAACTGCTCCTCCACCACGGCGATAAAAACGCCCTCGTTGGCCACGTACAGCGGGTCGAGGCCCAGCAGTTCGCAGGCGCCGCCGACTTCTTCCAGCATCGGAATTTGCCGTTGGTGGATTTCCACGCCGCAGCGCGCATCCCGGGCGATTTCGTTGAGTACCGTAGCCAGACCGCCGCGCGTCGGGTCGCGCAGCAGGTGGATGGCCGGTCCAAATACGTCAATGAGTTGAAGTATGGTATGGTTCAGGTTGGCAGTATCGCTTTGGAGCGTGGTCTCAAATTCCAGCCCTTCGCGCACGCTCATGATGGCGATGCCGTGGGTGGCAATTGGCCCTGAAACGATGATCCGGTCGCCGGTTTTAACCCGGCTCATGGAAATATCGGCCTTGGGATGGATGGCTCCGATGCCGGTGGTGTTGATAAAAATTTTGTCGCCTTTGCCGCGCTCCACCACCTTGGTGTCGCCGGTGACGACCTGCACGCCCGCGCGTTCGGCGGCGGTTTTTACGCTGGTCAGAATTTCCCAAAACTCCGTCATCGGCAAGCCCTCTTCGAGGATGAAGGCCAGCGACAGGTATTGTGCCGCCGCGCCGCACATCGCCAGGTCGTTGACGGTGCCGTTGACAGCCAACTCGCCGATATTCCCGCCGGGAAAAAAGACCGGCGACACCACGAAACTATCCGTGGAAAATGCCGTTGGGCCGGTCAATTGAAGCACAGCACCGTCGTGGTGGGTGTCGAGCAGCGGGTTTTTCAGCACGCCGAACACACCCGCCTCGAGCAATTTATTGGTCAGCAAGCCGCCGCTGCCGTGACCAAGGTTGATCACCTCGAAATCGAATTTGGGCATCGGGCACTGGAGATTCATGGTTCCCATTTTAATCCATTTTATTCAACCGCAATCGTTTCCGCCATTTTATGAAAATGATAATACGCCGCGCAGGCACCTTCCGACGACACCATGGGCGCTCCCAGCGGCATGGCCGGCGTACAGCCTTTGCCAAACTGCGGGCATTCGTAGGGCTTTTTGATGCCTTTCAACACCTGGCCGGCAATGCATTCGGTACTCTCGGGTGCTTTTTCCAGTTGGATATCGAATTTCCGGCCGGCATCATAGGCCGATAGCCCGGGGCCAATTTCCCAGCCGCTGTTCGGAATGGTACCGATGCCGCGCCATTCGCGGTCGGCCACGGTGAACACCTGATCGATGACCTTCCGGGCTGCCGGATTGCCCTGTGGCTGCACCACGCGGCTGTACTGGTTTTCTACGCGGTATTCGCCGTTTTCCAACTGGCGGACCGTCATCAGGATGCCTTGCAGGAGGTCGACGGGCTCGAAACCGGTCACTACGATCGGGATGCGGTATTTCTCGGCCAGGGGGTAGTACTCGTCCATGCCCATGATGGTGCACACGTGTCCGGCAGCCAGAAAGCCCTGGATACGGGCTTCGGGGTCGTTCATCACGGCTTCAATTGCCGGTGGTACGAGCACATGGGAGGTCAGGATGGTATAGTTTTTTACGCCCAATTGTTGGGCATGTACCACCGACATGGCGTTGGCCGGCGCGGTGGTTTCAAAGCCTACGGCAAAAAACACCACCTCGCGACCGGGATTTTCCCGGGCAACCTGCACGGCTTCCAGCGGAGAGTATAAAATGCGCACATCGGCGCCGGCAGCCTTCGCTTCCAGCAGGCTTTTTCGCGAACCCGGCACCCGCAGCATATCCCCATAGGAGCAGAGGATCACCCCTTTTTGTTCGGCCAGCCAAACGGCTTTGTCGATCATGTGCAGGGGCGTCACGCAAACCGGGCAGCCAGGGCCGTGCACCATTTGCACTTCCGGGGGCAGCATTTGCAGGATACCGTTTTTAACCAGGCTGTGCGTTTGGCCGCCACAGACCTCCATGATGGTCCAGGAGCGGGTGACGGTTTGCCGTATCTCCCGCACGTATTGTTCCACGAGTTCGGGGTTGCGGTATTCGCTGATAAATTTCATGGCGCTCAGTTGGTTAAATTTTCAACAATAACCTGAACACCGTAGCCGACACATAACAGGGAGGAAAGCACCGTCAGGCCAATTTGCAGGGTGTTGTTGGCGGAGATCTTTTTTGAAAACGGCAAACTGAACACGCCGCTCGCCAGCAGCATCCCCACGATCGAGCCAAGGCCAAACACCAACAGGTACCCCAACGCACCGGCCGGGCCGGGTATCTGGCTCATGACCAGCAACACCAGGGCGCCACTTCCGGCCAGGCCGTGTATCATACCGATGGCGTAGGCCAGGCGGTGATTTTCGGGCTGGGGGGCATAGCGGAGTGCAGCAGCGGGTTCGGTGTTGGTAAACTTCGTGGTGCGGAATGGCACTTTAGGCGCTTCTTCCGTAAGCGTTTTTTTTCGAAAAAACAGATCGTTCAGATGCACATGTACCGGAACGGCCCCACCGTTTTTCCATAAAAAACGCATGCGCAATACACCTAAAACGACCAGCATTGCCCCTACGGCTGCTTCAAAATAATGAAAGGTTTGTTCGGTGATGGCCACCTTGCCCACCAGGATCAGCAGACCGATCAGGAAGATGGTGGATGTGTGCCCCAGGCCCCAGGCAATGCCGTCTTTGATGGCCAGCCAAACCGAGTGGCGTTTGGTCACAATGTTGCTGACAGCCAGCAAATGGTCGGCTTCAAAAGCATGGGTAAATCCCATCATGGCGGCAAAAACAATTGGAAATGCTACTTCCATGGCAAAAATTTATGGCCCGGCTTCCGGCTCCAATTCATCCAGTTCGCCGAGTTGTTTTAAATATTCAAAGGTGATTTTTGCTTCTTCTTCATCCACCATACTGATGGCGGCGCCCACGTGTACCAATACATAATCACCCACTCCGGCTTCAGGCACCATGCTGAGGTTGACCTCGCGCAATATCCCGCCGAAACTGACCTTGCCGCTGCGAAAGGGATTGTCGGCATCGGTGGTTATCGCGGTTACTTTTCCTGGAATTGCGAGACACATATTTTCTTGAGTGTTGAGTGAGGGAGTATTGAGTGAGGGGGTGACTTCAAGTCACCCCCTCACTGGGGTGCAAGTGAGGGGTGAATTGAAGTCACCCCCTCACTGCCATGATTGCGAAAGCCAGGCGTACCAACCGTCCATACCCGCTCCGGTAGTGGCCGATACTTCCAGAAATTCAAGTTTTGGGTTCACCTGGCGGGCATATTCTTTTAATTGTTCCACATCAAATTTCAAGTAAGGCAACAGGTCAATTTTATTGATCACACACAGATCGGCGGTATGGAACATATCGGGGTATTTGATGGGTTTGTCTTCGCCCTCGGTCACACTGATCACCACCACCCGCCGGCTCTCGCCGAGGTCGAACATGGAAGGGCATACGAGGTTGCCCACATTTTCGATAAACACCACACTGTCGGTTGCCGGCTGGAGTTCACGGATCGCCTGGTGCACCATATCGGCCTCCAGGTGGCAGCCTTTGCCGGTATTGATCTGCACCACCGGCGCGCCACCGGCGGCGATACGTTCGGCATCGCGGGTGGTTTGCTGATCACCTTCTATGACGTAAAACTGCTCCTTGCCGGCCTGTTCGGCCAGGGTGCGTTCCAGCAGTGCGGTTTTCCC
Source organism: Lewinellaceae bacterium (assembly GCA_016716135.1). Classification (GTDB taxonomy): domain Bacteria; phylum Bacteroidota; class Bacteroidia; order Chitinophagales; family Saprospiraceae; genus M3007. The sequence goes on from JADJWX010000017.1 coordinate 16,336, forward strand.
CGAACCCGGCGAGCTGACAAGGTTGATGGCCCGGATATTCCGCGCTTCAAAAAAGCCCCGGTTCCGCTCGGCCATGCGCTTGTTTTTGTCCAGAATATCGCGCTCCAGTTCCACCAGGGTTTTAACCGGTGGCGGCGGCGTTTGAACCCGGACAGCCGGTATTTCCGATTGTACTTCTGTTGGCTGAACCACCTGCCGGTCCAGTGTAAGTCCTGCAAACGCACCGGGTTTTTGTACCGGGAGCAGGGTTTTTAGTTGATGTCCGTTGCCGCTGCAACCACATGTAGCGCACATAACAATGAGTGAATGAGTGAATGCGTGATTAATTTTTGGTTAGCTGGTGTTTGAGTCTTTTGCGTTCGATCTGCCCACCCCCATTTCCAATAGCCATCCACTTAAGGAATCCGGGAGGGCGTACACATTTTAAATTTCAAATTTTTCTTTTTCAATTTGACTTAACAGAACCTTCCAAAAGCCTGAATCATCCATTTTCAGTCTAAAGTCTAATTTGAAAAGTTCAATTTGAAAAGTCGTTCACCCCCTCAAAATGCTTAATCTGATGGTTATGTGGGGTCGACGCCAGCGTGATCGATTTGATCCGCAATTCCTCTCCCTGGGTAATATTTAAAAAATGCGAGCCGCAAGCCGGGCAGGGATCGTAATAAAAACTGATATCGAAGGCTTTGCCGCAATCGCTGCAAACGGCTCTGCCGGGCAAGCGCTCAATCCGGAGTTTGGTATCGGCCAGCGGAGTGTCGCCGACTGCTGCCGGCCAGAGAGAAATTCGAGAGTGCTGAGTTCCACACCGGCCAGGGCGCCTACCTGAAGATCGATTGAATCCACGGTACAAGCTTCTGCCCGGTCATGCACCACTGCCAGCGTGGATTCCAGAATACTTTGAATGATGGAAAGTTCGTGCATAGCAGGGTAATGTTTTTGCAAACCCAAAAATCGGTGGACAGCGGGCCCGTCCGGATGATGAGGATCAGTTTGGTAAGTGATCATGCTCAAAGGCCGAATCATATTTGTAAAAATAACTTTATGGCCGAATTGCACACCTTTTGCTCATTTTCTATCAAAATCAATTTTTATGGCACAACGTCCAACGCGCACGAGCTACTACGAGGAACTCCGGCAGCGTGGATACTCCCGGCGCGACTTCATGAAATTCTGCGCCACCATAGCCGCATACCTCGGTCTGGAAGCGACCGGCGTAGGCCAGGTGGTACAGGCGCTGGAGAACAAACCGCGTATTCCGGTAATCTGGATGCACTTTCAGGAATGCACCTGCTGCAGCGAAAGTTTCATCCGTTCCTCCCACCCCATTGTTGCCGATATCCTCCTCGATAAATTATCGCTGGACTACACCGAGACCCTGATGGCCGCCTCCGGCCACCAGGCCGAACAGTGTATGCGGGATACCATGGAAAAATACCACGGCGAGTATGTCCTGTGTATTGAAGGCTCCGTCCCGACGGAAGCCGACGGGGTGTACTGCATGATCGGCGGCCGCACGTCGCTCGACATCCTGAAGGAGGTCGGCGCCGGCGCCAAGGCCGTGATTGCCTGGGGCAGTTGTGCTTCCAACGGCTGTGTGCAGGCAGCCAAACCCAACCCCACCGGCGCAACGCCGATCCACAAACTGCTTGGCGGTGTGCCGATCATCAAGGTACCAGGCTGCCCGCCTATCGGCGAGGTGATGGCCGGGGTGCTGGTGCACCTGATCACCTTTGGCCGCATTCCTGAACTCGACCGCATCGGGCGCCCCAAGGCGTTCTATTCCAAGCGGGTGCACGACACCTGCTACCGCCGCCCGTTTTACGATGCCGGCCTGTTTGTCGAAACCTTCGACGATGCCAACGCTAAAAAAGGCTACTGCCTGTACAAAGTGGGCTGCAAAGGGCCGAGCACCTATAATGCCTGCGGCGTGACCAAGTGGAACAACGGCACGAGTTTCCCCATCCAGTCGGGCCACGGTTGCTTCGGCTGCTCGGAAGAGGGTTACTGGGATGCCGGCGGTTTGTATGTGCGCAACCAGCCGTTTCCGGGCTTCGGCATCGAGTCGGATGCCGATGAAATCGGAACAGCTGCCGCGATAGCCACCGGGGTGGGTATTGCAGCGCATGCGGTCATGACCAATGTGCGCAAGAAAAAACTGATCAATAACCTGATCAAGGAAGGGAAAGACGCCGACAAGGAGCTCTGACCACCATAGGCCCCAAGTATTCCTGAACCATTTTTTTGTAAAAAACAGGGTCCGGATTGGCAAAAACCGGGCTTTCGATAAACTTTAAAATTTATGAGCGAACGCATTGTTGTCGATCCGATCACCCGCATTGAAGGCCACCTACGGGTTGAGGCCGATATCCGGGACGGCAAAATCGTCGATGCTTTTTCATCGGGAACCATGGTCCGGGGCATCGAAAAAATCCTGCGCGGCCGCGACCCCCGCGACGCCTGGGCTTTTGTCGGCCGGGTATGCGGGGTATGCACCACCGTGCACTCCCTGGCTTCGGTACGCGCCGTGGAAGATGCCCTCGACATGGTCATTCCGCCCAATGCCGAGCTGGTGCGCAACATCATGTTTGGCGCGCAATACATGCACGACCACGCCGTGCACTTCTACCACCTGCACGCCCTCGACTGGGTGGATGTGGTAAGCGCCCTGAGCGCCGATCCGAAGGAAGCCTCGACGATTGCGCAAAGCATTTCAAACTGGCCGAAAAGCTCGCCGGGCTATTTTTCCGACCTGCAAAAACGGCTGACCAAATTTGTACCAAAGCGGCCAGCTGGGCATTTTTGCCAACGGCTACTGGGGCCACAAAGCGTACAAACTCCCCCCGGCCATCAACCTGATTGCCGTGGCGCACTACCTCGAAGCCCTGGAATGGCAAAAGGAAATTGTGAAAGTGCACGCCATTTTCGGCGGTAAAAACCCGCACCCCAACTACCTGGTGGGCGGCATGGCCTGCAGTATCGGGCTCGACGATGTGAGCGCCATCAATGCCGAACGCCTGGCCTACGTGGGGCAGTTGCTCGCCGATGCCCGCGAATTCATCAACCAGGTGTACATCCCCGACCTGCTGGCTATCGCACCTTACTACCTCGACTGGGGCGCCATCGGCGGCGGTTTGGGCAATTACCTCGTGTACGGCGACCTGGGCACCAACGGCTACCGCGACCCGTCGGCATACAAATTCCCGGCCGGCGCCATCCTGAACAAAGATCTGAGCCGGATACATGAAGTGAACATGCGCGATGACGCTGAAATACAGGAGTTTATCGACCACTCCTGGTACGAATACCCGGGCGACGCCAAGGGTCTGCACCCCTGGAAAGGGGAAACGGAGATCAAATACAGCGGCCCGAAACCGCCGTTTGAGCACCTCGACACCGACAAAAAATACAGTTACCTGAAAACGCCGCGCTGGAAAGGTCATGCCATGGAGGTTGGCCCGTTGGCCCGGGTGCTGGTGGGTTATGCCAGCGGCAGGGAAGATTTTAAAGCCGTCGTAGACAGCACTTTGCAAAAACTGAATGTGCCGGCAGCGGCCTTGTTCTCCACCCTTGGCCGCACGGCCGCACGGGGGCTGGAGTCCATCCTGGTGGCCGACTGGACGCTGGAGTTTTACGAGCAGTTGCTTACTAATATCCGCAACGGCGACACGCGCATGGCGGCTATGGAAAAATTCAACCCGGACAAATGGCCGGCCAAAGCCCAGGGCGTCGGGCATACCGAAGCCCCGCGTGGCGCACTCGGCCACTGGATCGTGATTGAGGATAAAAAAATAGCCAACTACCAACTGGTGGTACCGACGACCTGGAATGCCTCCCCGCGCGACGGCGAAGGCAAGCAGTCGGCCTACGAATCGGCGCTGATGGACACGCCCATTGCCGATGACCACCAACCACTGGAGATCCTGCGTACCATCCACTCGTTCGACCCCTGTTTGGCCTGTGCCGTGCACCTGTACGATGAAGAAGGCAAGCAGGTTAGCCGGGTGCGGGCGCTTTAGTTCATTGATTACATGATTGCAGATTACATGATTACATGATTGAAGAAGTATCCGTAGTGTGCTCAATCATTCGTGCATAAATCCGGAGCATTTTATCTGATTAATGAAGGTGAACGACTTCTAAAATCATGTAATCATGTAATCTTAAATCATGTAATCAAACTTCATGTATACGATCAACTAACAACATTCACCTATGTCCACACATAATTTACGTCGCGTATTTGTATGGGAACTTCCCGTCCGGTTTTTTCACTGGCTCAATGCGCTGGCCATTGTGGTCTTGTGCGTAACGGGATATTTGATCGGGAAGCCTCCGGCGCTGATGTCGAGCGGAGAGGCGTATGAGCGGTATGTCTTTGGCTGGATACGGTATATCCACTTTGTGGCGGCGTACATTTTTTTGTTCAACTTCATTTTCCGCCTGTACTGGGGATTTGTCGGGAACAAGTACGCCAACTGGAAAAATTTCATTCCGACGAACCGCAAGTATCTTCAGGAAATATGGCAGGTGATCAAAATCGATATTTTCCAGCTCAAGGGTAAGGAACACCTGGCCGTAGGGCACAATGCGCTGGCGGGGTTTAGCTACTTTGTCGTGTTCATCCTTTTTGCCGTGCAAATCTTTACCGGCTTCGGGTTGTACGAGGCTATGAGCCATTCCTGGATTGCCGGGTTGTTTGCCTGGGTACCGGCCCTTTTTGGCGGTGATTTTGCCTTGCGGCAAATCCACCACATTGTGATGTGGCTGTTCATCCTGTTCTCCATTGTGCATATTTACCTGGTGTTTTACCACGACTATGTGGAAGGCCGGGGCGAAGTGTCCTCCATGGGTGGCGGCTGGAAATTCATTGAAGAGGAGGCATTTCTGAAAGAAGAGGAGGAGGAAGTTTTGGAAAAAACAAGCTAAACAGAACCGTATGAAAGTTCCAATCAACAAGACCAAACGCACCCTCCTGCTCGGTGTGGGCAACTACCTCATGGGCGATGAGGGTGTAGGCGTACACATCGCCCAGCAATTGGCCGAAGCAATGCAGCCGTCCGGCGTGGATGTGCTCGACGGGGGCACAGGGGGCTTCCACCTGATGGGCATCCTGGAACAATATGACCGGGTCATACTGGTGGATGCCACGATCGACGGCCGGCCCGCCGGCACCATCCGGCTGCTGGAGCCCCGGTTTGCCGCTGATTTTCCACGCTCGCTGAGCACGCACGATGTCGGATTGCGCGATGTGCTGGAGGCGCTGCAAGTGACCGGTAAAATGCCGAAGGTGTCGCTGATCACCATCTCCGTAGAAGAATTACAGCCGATGAGCATCCTGTTGTCCCCGGCCGTGGAGGCTGCCGGTCAGCTGGTTATTGCTCAGTTGCGTACCTTGCTGGAGCATTGGGATACAGCGCCCACGTTCAAAAAAAATCAATTAAAATTATGGTTCCCGACTGGCTCATCCAGCTACGCGAATTTATCAGTCAGCCCTGGCCCTGGTGGGTAGCAGGGTTGATGATCGCGTTGATCATGTTTCTGCTCCTGTGGTTCGGTAAAAACTTCGGGATGTCGGAAAATTTCCGCGTCATGTGTGCCGCAGACGGCGCCGACGATGTGAACGAGTTTTTTAAAATCAACTGGCGCGACCAGGAGTGGAATTTACTGGTCGCCCTGGGCGCCGTTTTCGGCGGGTACATGGCCTCGCACTATTTTGAAGCGCCGGATGGCGCCATCGCGCACGTTTCGGCAGCTACGGTAGAGCGCTTGCATTCCCTGGGGATGCAGTTTGAAAACGGCCAGGTTCCGCTGGTGCCCGATTGGTACAGTTGGGAAGCCATTTTCAGCTGGCGCGGCGTACTGATGATCATCGGCGGTGGTTTTCTGGTGGGCTTTGGAGCCCGCTACGCCGGAGGCTGCACGTCCGGCCACGCCATCAGCGGGTTGTCGGCGCTGGAACTGCCCTCTCTGGTTTCGGTCGTCGGATTTTTCCTCGGCGGTATGACGATGACCTATTTGATTTTCCCATTGATTTTCGGGCGGTGATGCCCATTGACCAACAAAACTGATCTGCCATGCGCATGTCGCGGTATATATTCGTTGGAATCCTGCTCGGATTCACCCTCTACAAATCCGAGGCTGTATCCTGGTTCCGGATCTTTGAAATGTTCAATTTTCAGTCGTTCCACATGTACGGTATTATTGGTACGGCGGTGGTTGCCGGCATCCTGATCGTGCAGTTTATCCGCCGGTACCACCTCAAATCCGTCACCGGGGAAGAAATCGTGATCCCGCCCAAGAACAAAACCTACCCGCGGTACATTATCGGCGGCTTTATTTTTGGGTTGGGCTGGGCTTTGGCGGGCATTTGTCCGGCGCCAATGTTTATCCTGCTGGGAAGCGGCTACACGGTTTTGATTTTGTTCCTGGCTTCGGCGATGTTCGGTACGTTTTTTTATGGCTTGATGCGCAAACGCCTGCCGCATTAAAAAACCATTGGTTTATTCGATTCCCGCCGTATTTTTGTGTTGAAAAGCGGGATTAGCTCAGTTGGTAGAGCGCTAGCTTCCCAAGCTGGAAGTCGCGAGTTCGAGTCTCGTATCCCGCTCCGCTGAATGTCAAGGGCCTGCCGGAAATCGATAATTTCCGGCAGGCCCTTGGAAATTCAAGGCATTCACACCTTCCGCAAAAGAGGCAAAGAATTTTTCCGTAAAGCCCGGAATAGCCAAATCAGAACCCAGTTCATTCAAGGCGCTTCGCGCAAATCAGGTACTTTCATGGTATTGTATAACCCAATCCATTTTTTATGGAAAAAATGCTCCTGTTGCTCGCCTGCCTTGCAATACTGCTAACAACGTCCTGCCGCAAAGAAGAATGCATTAATGGTAAAGTGCTCGATGCAAAAACCAACGAACCGATTTCAAATGCCCGAATTACCCTACGTTACGAATACATTGAATATGGTTCGCTATTCAACACTTTGCCGGTTGTATACTCCGATAAATCCGGAAATTTTTCATTTTCAGCCACCGAGGACCACAGCTCGACCATCGGTGTTTTATATGTCAATGCAACCGGCTATTCCGAAGTATTTACCCTGGAGCGGACGTATGGAGACTGCGACGAGGTCGTGGTGCGGATGACTCCCCTTGATGGCGTATTGAACCTGACCATCACTAATGCAACCGGAACGCATGATTCGATCTATGCCGAAGTGTTTAACAAATGCCAATACCGGAATTCTCTCTACTGGGGTGTAACCCGCGTAACCCCCTATCCCCTGACACTCCAGCCGGGAGCGTCGATCAGCCAGATAGTTTCAACTTGTGTGCAGGATTCCTCCGCAGTACGCTGGAAGTTTTCCAAAAATGACCCCTGGTTCCAGATTGATTCGTTTTGGGTAGACTCCGGTACACCTATGTCCCGGGAGATTTCATATTGATCCGTGCCTCTTCTCAAGTGTTGCTTATTGCCTGCAGGCAGACAACCGCCCACGTTATCCCCCATAGCCATCAACCTAAGGAACCAGAGGGGGTGAACACTTTTCAAATTGAACTTTTGACTTTTTGAGCAGCAATTCCGGTTTGAAAAGTTTCTTTAAAGTCAAATTTGAAAAGTTTAATTTGAAAAGTCTAAAGTGTACATCCTCTCAGTATGGCTTAAGTTGATGGCTATGCCCACTACCCCCCAAACACCCCCGAAGACAAATACCGGTCCCCTCGGTCGCAAATGATGCAAACGACAAGGCCTTCGTCCAAATCTTCCACCAGTTTTGCCGCTGCAGCCGTGGCGCCACCGCTGCTCACCCCACCGAAAATGGCGTCTTCTTTGGCCAGGCGGCGCATCATGGTGATCGCTTCATCGGAGGAAACATCGATAATGCGGTCCACCCGCTCCGGTTCGTAAATTTTGGGCAAAAACTCAGGCGACCAGCGCCGGATGCCGGGAATGCTGGAGCCGTCGGTGGGTTGCACGCCGATAATTTGAATGTCCGGATTTTGTTCTTTCAGGTAACGCGACACGCCCATGATGGTGCCGGTGGTGCCCATGGACGAAACAAAATGGGTGATCTTGCCACCGGTATCGCGCCATATCTCCGGGCCGGTGGTGCGGTAGTGCATGCCCCAGTTGTCGGGGTTGGCAAACTGGTTGAGCATCAGGTAGCCGCCGCTTGCTTCCATTTCTTCCGCCAGCTGGCGGGAATATTCGATGGTGCGCGCGGCAGGTGTGAGCAGCACCTCGGCCCCGTAGGCTTCCATGGTCTGTACGCGTTCGGCGGTGGAGTTGTCGGGCATGATCAGCGTGATCTCGATATCGAACAGCCGGGCGATCATGGCCAGGGCAATACCGGTGTTGCCGCTGGTGGCTTCCACCAGTTTTACCCCGGGTTTGATGGCCCCGCGGTCGAGCGCGCCTTTGATCATGCCGTAAGCCGCGCGGTCTTTGACGCTGCCGCCGGGGTTCTGGCCTTCCAGTTTGCCGAAAACCTGCACCCCGTTTTTTTGCACGGCATGGCGAATTTCAGCCAGGGGGGTGTTGCCGATCAGATCTGAGATAGTGGGCATGTGGATAATTTGTTGATTTTCTGAATTTCGGCACGATTGTCGGTGCAACCACGTGGCCGATGCTACTGACATTTCTGCAAAATTATTTATCGCAGTAACTTGCCGTTCAATCTAAAAAAATAAGCACAGGCCAAATAAGTCCGTTTAATTTGGAGTTAAGGTAACCGCTTAATTTGCTATCGCTATGAAAACAGTACAAAACTTCTTCCTGTTTTGTTCGGGGGTGGAGCATTCCATCCTGAACGAATGTCCTTCCGACCGCAACAAGTATATGGGCATTGGCGCCACGGTGTTTTTCACCGGCGTGCTGGCCTTTTTTTCCTCGGGGTATGCCCTGTACACGGTGTTCGAATCCTGGTGGGCAGCCGTTGCATTCGGGCTGATCTGGGGCCTGATGATCTTCAACCTCGACCGCTACATCGTCATGAGTATGAAAAGTTACGGCCGGTGGTGGCGCGACTGGTTGGTGGCCCTGCCCCGGTTGGCGCTGGCCGTGCTGCTGGCGCTGGTCATTTCCAAACCGCTGGAGATGAAAATTTTCGAAAAAGAAATCCAGGCCGAGCTGGTACAAATGGAACAAGAAGTGTTCAAAAACCAGGAAGACAAAGTCAAATCCCGGTTCCAGAACCAACTGGCTGCGCTGCAAGCCGAAGTTGCCGCCCTCAAAGCGGAAATCCAAACCAAAACCGAGACCCGCGACGCTCTGGCCCTGCAGGCGGTCCAGGAAGCCGACGGTACCGGAGGCTCCGGCAAGAAAAACCTCGGCCCGATCTACCGCGCCAAAAAAGCCGATGCCGACAATGCCCAGGCCGAATTGCTGCGCACCCTTGCCGCTAACGAACCCGCCATCCGCGAAAAAGAAGCCGCTATCCAGGAACTTTCGACTACCGTACAAACGGAAATTGCCGCGCTCGAACGCTCCCGCTACAACGGCCTTGCCGCCCGCATGGATGCCCTGGGGCGCCTCACGGAAAAAAGCCTGCCGATCCTGTACGCCAGCCTGTTCATTACGCTGTTGTTCATTGCAATTGAAACGGCTCCGATTTTTGTGAAACTGATCTCCTACCGCAGTCCGTACGACTACCTGCTGCATCAGCATGAGCAGGTGTTTGAAATGGCCAACCTGGAAAAAACCACCCTGCTGGCCAACAAGGTGAACAACAAACTGAAATTCGACACCGAAACCGGCACCCACCTGATCAATGCCAGCATTTTGGCTGAAAAAGCACTGATCGACTATAAACTCAAGGAAAAACTGGAAGAACTGAAAGCCAAGCCGTTCAATTGGAAACTGGGAAATTTTAAAAGCTGAACGCTTTTTCAGGAGGACTAAAAAAACATCCGGAGGCTTCACCGTAAATCGCCTGAAAAGCTCCTTTTTAATTTTTACCACGGAGGCACGGAGGACACGGAGAATAAAACTCCGTGTCCTCCGTGCCTCCGCTGCGCTTCCAGTTTTCCGCCGCCTAAAATTCTCCCCGTCAAATTCCCGGGAAAGCGCAGCGGATTGACTTATTTTGTAGTTCAAGCGACCAAAATTAAGTCTTGTCCAAATCTGCAACAACCATGCGAAACAAACTCCTGTGGGTTTTCCTGGCCGTATTCATCTGTTCATCCTGCGCCAGTTATAAGCGGCATTATTCAAGATCGGCCGCCAACTGGTCAGAAAACAGCCCCGATCCAGGCTTGAAACAAACCCACACCATGTACCTCATCGGCGATGCCGGCTACCTGCCCGAATCAGGCGAAAATCCGGTACTGCGCTACCTGACCGACAACCTGCCCAAAGCCCCGGCAAACGCCTCCATTCTTTTTTTGGGCGACAATATTTACCAGCGCGGCCTGCCCGACAAAACCGACAAGAAAAACCGCGCCGCCGCCGAACGAAACATAAACGCCCAACTGGACGCTCTGGCCGGTTTCAAAGGCGAAATCCTTTTTGTACCCGGCAATCACGACTGGGGCAGCGGCCTGGATGGCGTGATACGCCAGGAAAAATACGTGGAAGAATACCTCAACAACCAACGCGGCATTTCCGATGAAGACGAAAAAGGCTGGAAAAATTATTTCGTACCAAACGACGGTTGTGCGGGCCCCGAGGTTATCGAACTCGACGACCGCCTCGTCGTGGTGGCCATCGATTCGGAATGGTACCTCACCGACTGGGACAAGGAACCCGGCATCAACGACGGCTGCGACATTAAAAGCCGCGCCCATTTTATGTTTGAAATGGAAAATGTGCTGCGCAAATACCGTCGGCACAACGTCGTGATTGCCATGCACCATCCGCCGTACACGAACGGGCCCCATGGCGGAAGACACAGCCTGAAGGAACATATTTTTCCACTGACTCAGCTCAAACCCAACCTGTATGTCCCACTGCCCGGCCTGGGCTCGCTGACCGCATTTTTGCGCGCATCTATCGGCAGCAGGCAAGATATGGCCAACGGCTCGTACAAAGCCCTCATGGGCGCCATTTTGCCCGGTGCGAAAAAGAACGGTAGCTACATTTTTGCTTCCGGACACGAACACGCGCTCCAGTACCTTGAAAATGATGCGCAGCGTTTTATTGTCAGCGGCTCCGGGTCCAAAACAAGCCCGGTCTCGCTGGGCAAGGGCGCCCAGTTTGCCTATGGCGCGCCCGGTTTTTCAACCATTGATTTTTATGAAAACGGCGAAGCCTGGGTACATTTCTGGACGCCAAAAGACAAAGGCAAAGCCGTCGAGGAAGTTTTCCGGAAACGCATTCTTCCGCCATCCATCCCACTTGACGAAGCAGAGGTGTTCGATTATTCCGAATACGAAAAAGGGTTGACCACGGTAGAAAAAAGGGTGATCCAGGACACCCTGCATGCCGTGGGCGGGCTCCATAAATTTGTTTTGGGTACGCACTACCGCGACGTGTACCTGGGCACTTACGAATTCCCGGTGCTGGACCTGTCGACCCACCTGGGCGGAATGACCCCCATTCAGCAGGGCGGCGGCAACCAGACCAACTCCCTCCGACTGAAAAGTGCCGACGGCCATCAGTACGTGTTGCGCGACCTGACCAAAGACGTATCCCGCCTGTTGCCCTTCCCACTGAACAAAATGACGGCGGCGCGCAGTGTTGCACTCGACAATTTCCTTTCCACTCACCCTTTTGCCCCTCTGGCCATCCCCATTTTGGCCGAGGCCGCGCAAGTGTACCACACCAACCCGCGCATCGTGTACGTGCCCAAACAACCGGCACTGGGCTTGTACAACGAGAGTTTTGGCGGCAGCGTCTACCTGTTTGAAGAACGGGCCGGCGGCGACTGGAGCGAAACGGGCGTTTTCGGCAATTCGGAAAAAATTATCAGTACCCCGGACCTGGTGGGCAAAACCCTGAAAAACAACAACCACAAAATCGACCAACGCTGGGCTGTACGCTCACGCCTCTTCGATTTGATCCTCGGCGATTGGGACCGCCACGACGACCAATGGCGCTGGGCGCGGTTTAAAGATGGTAAACGCAAGTTTTACCGGCCCGTTCCCCGCGACCGCGACCAGGCGTTTTCCAAATACGATGGATTGGTTACCGCAATCAGCCGCCAAACAATGCCCTTCCTGCGACAACTGCGGGTCTACAGTCCGTCCATTCCCAGTATGAAATGGGCAACCTGGAGCGCCCGGCACTTCGACCGGTCTTTTCTGAATATGATGAGCTGGCCCGAGTGGCAGGCAGAAGCGCTGTTTATCCGGGAAAACCTGACCGACGATGTCATTGAAAAGGCCTTCGCCGTGTGGCCCAAACGCGCCTACGACCTGAGTGCGGCCACTATAATTGCCAACCTGAAAGCCCGGCGCGACAGCATCGTTTCGATTGCCCACCGCCGCTATTTGTTGCTTTCAAAAGAAGTGGACGTTTACGGCACCGATGAGGATGAATTGTTTGAAATTACCCGTGAATCTGACAAAACGGTGCGGGTACGCGTTTTCGAAACCAACAAAAAAGGCGAGAAAAAAGACCAGATATTCGAACGGCTCTTCCAGGCCGACGAAACCAGGGTGATCAATGTGTACGGCATTGGCGACGATGATATTTTCCAGGTTTCCGGCAATGTCAACCAAAGTATAAAAGTGCGGCTGATCGGCGGTCAGGGGAAAGATCTGTTTTCAGACAACTCGCAGGTGCTGGGCGCCGACAAACTCACGCTGGTGTACGACGACAAGGAAGAAAACACAGTGCAAGGTGGTGGCGAAACCAGCGACCGGCGCACCAATCAGCGCATTTACAACCTGTATGACCACCGCGCCGCACACAATGAATATGGGTACACGGTGCCGCTCCCGATCCTGGGCATGAACCCCGACGATGGTTTTTTCATCGGGCTCAACCTGTCCAGAACCACCTACAAATTCAAAAAAGACCCCTACCATGCCCAGCACAAATTTGCCGGGAGTTTTGCATTTGCCACCAATGCCTGGTTTTTGCAATACGACACCGATATCCTGAATGCGCTCGGCTCCTGGGATTTTATGCTGGAATCCCAGTTTTCCGCCCCGTCGTACGTACTGAACTACTTTGGCTTCGGCAACCGGTCGCGCGCCGATTTTGAAACCAATAAAATCAACTACTACCGTGTGCGGCAAAGCCAGATACATTTGCTTCCGGCACTCAAAAAGCGCTTCGCCGGCAACAACGGAAAATTTTACTTCGGCCCGCTGTTCGATGTCCGCAACCTCGAAGACACGCCAAACCGCTTTATCACCAGCGATGCCGCAGGCTTCAGCGCGGAAGATTTTGACGTACAGTATTTTGGCGGCGCCATGACGGGCCTGCATTTCAACAGTCTCGACAACTGGCTCAACCCGCACCGGGGTATTGCGTTCAACGCCACCTTGCGCTACCTGAACGATTTCGGCGATTCAAAATACAGTTTCGCGGCACTGCGCACCGACCTGGCGATTTACAAACCGCTCGACCTGAAAGAGTCCGTCATCTTTCGCACGCGCGTTGGCGTGCAGCATATTTTCGGCGAAAACTTTGCCTTCTACCACGCCCCCAATCTCGGCGGCGGCGAAACCCTGCGCGGCTATCATGCGCAGCGTTTTTACGGAAAAACCGCCGTCTGGCAAAACTTCGACCTCAGTGCCCGGCTGTTCAGCACATACAACCGGATACTTCCGTTCACGCTGGGCGTGTTTGCCGGATTCGATTACGGCCGGGTTTGGGCGGAGGAAGAGGAATCAGAAAACTGGAATTACGATTTCGGCGGCGGCCTCTGGCTGGCGCCACTGGATGGCCTGACGCTGTATTTCGGCATTTTCCAGCCAAAACAAACCAACGAGAACGGCCCACGCCTGTTTTTCCGCCTGGGCGCAGGATCCGATATTAAACACTGAGCTATGAGCTTGTTTGCCAAACTGGATAAATGCTACCGCCCGCTGCTGACAACGACCGAGTCGCCGTTTAAGTTTCACTCGTTCAAACGCCTGCACGAGCAGCTGGAAATTTTGCAAAAAATTGCGCGCGCCGAGCAGGTTGCCGACCATGAACTGGCTATGCTGGAGACCGCGCTCGGCCTGCACTTTGCCAGCCAATGGGAAAACAACCTCGCCCCGGAAAAAGGCCTGGCCCTGGCTGAAAAACGGCTGAAGGGGAAACTGGAAGAATCCGAATTGCCGGAACTGGCCGCCGCTGTAAATCTGGTGGCTGAAACCCGCCAACCCGAGCCCCATACTTCCAGCCTGGTACTCATCCTGCGCGATACGCTGACGGCTTTTTATGCCGACCCCAAGTTTGAAAAACGCCTGCGGGCGCTCTACGCCGAGCTCGACAGAACCAGCGCCAGCGGCATGGAAGGCGATATCTGGTACCGCGGCATAGCCAAACAAATGCAACACCACCGCTATGCCACGCCGTTTGCCCATGCAACGTTTGACCGCGGCAAATCGGAAAACCTGAGCAAGTTCAAAAAAATGCTCAAAAAACGGTCAAGGCGCATGGATGAAACCCTGGCCCAGTCGATGAAAGTGGATGAGCGGGAACTCCGGCAACTGAAGAAAAAACTGGCCAAAGTGCAAAACGCACCGGACCGCGGTACCGAAACCTGGTACCGGTTGGCCAGCACCAATTTGTATACCCGTCACCAGGTCATCGACAAAAAAGCAAATATCATGCTTGCCATAAATGCCCTCATGCTGGCGATCGCCCTGGGCAGCCTGTACCCGTTTTTAGCATCCGACCGGAACCTGGTGTATGCACTCGGCCCGCTGGTATTGACCAACCTGCTGTCGATCACATTTGCTATTTTTGCTACCCGCCCCAAACTGAATCCGGGCCATCAGGCACGGGATTCCGTTGAAAAAAAGACAGCCAGCCTGATGACTTTCGATGATTTTCATAACATGACACAGGCCGAGTTTGAATGGGCTGTGGAACAAGCCACCCAAGACCGCAATTTCCTGTACGGCACCATCAAACGCGATATGTACCGCCTGGGCGTTGACCTGGCCAACCGGTACAAGTTTATCCGGATTGCCTACCATGTTTTTTTAGTTGGCATCATTATTTCGGTTATCCTGTTCGGGCTTTGCCACCTGATTTTTTAAATTTTGGCTATGTTGAAAAAATTTTTTCTCCCGGTTTTGATGCTCAGCGCCGGCACCTTGTTTTCGCAATCCAGACCGGAATATTTCCCGGACGATGTGGACGCCAACATCAGCGTCGCCGAAATCCGTTGTTTTTGCAAACCGGGCGTTCGAAACAAGTCGCGCTCCAAAGGCCTCGAACTGTCCTACAACCTGGTTGGCCGGGGTACTTACAAACCGGAATCGCACAGCAGCTCCGGGCCGTTGAGCAAATACACCAACCTGCAAAGTTTCCGCTTCAGCCTCAAAGCGCCTATTCTGAACAAACCGGGTATCAAACTTTTGGCGGGCTACCGCTATGTCACCGAATCCTTTGCTTTCAGCCAGTACGGTCCTGATTTCAAAGAAACATTTGAAGCCATGGACAGCAGGCGTTTCAACAGCCACTCGCTGGACGTGCTGTTCACAAAATCCATTGATGAAAAAAAGTACTTTTCGCTCCGGCTGCGCAATTCCTGCAACGGCAATTACTCCGGCGTGGTGCTTTTCAACGACCGGTACAACATTTACAAAGCCCTGGCCCTTTTTGGCGTAAAACGCGATGAGGATAAAGAATGGGGATTTGGCGTCAACTTCAGCACCGGCTTCCGCCGCCGCACCAGTATTCTGCCGTTTATCCTGTACAACCGCAACTTCAACCCGAAATGGGCCATCGAATCGGCCTTGCCCGCTTTTGTTTTTGTGCGCCACAACCTTGCCGGCAGCACCCTGCTTTTAGGCGGCATCGAGTACAACGGCCAGTCGTACCGCCTGGATGTAGACCAAAACACACCGGCACCGCTCGATTATGCGTTCAACCATTCGGAAATTCTGGCTTCCGTTCAGCTCGAACAACAGGTTTCCGGTTGGATCTGGATGAACCTGAAAGTCGGCTACCAGTACAACCTGAGCAGCGATTTTGAATCGAAAAACCTGAACAGCGAAGCGTTCAAAGTGGAGCCCACCAACGCGCCGTTTTTGCGCATCGGGTTGTTTTTATCCCCGCCGGCGCATTTTGTGAAGTAACGCGAAGCGCTGGTTCGCGTAAAAAATCGCATCTCCACTGCACAACCTGATTCGCGCAATTTGCAATGGTTCATGGATTTTTATTGTTGGCGTCCTCGCCAACAACGGCACTATTCCCCCCCAACAAGCAAAGGGGGAAGAACGACGCGGTTGGGTTCCAGTTCCCTCCCGGTGAAGGAAAACTCTGCGTACACTGCGTATTAACTCGGCGGAACTCTGCGGGAAATACGCTACGAGCCGCTCCAATTCTTGCCACAAGATTTCATAAGTTGACGCCATTAGACTGGTGAGTCACGCCAACACTTCCGCCCGATTACTCAAACGGACGGGTACGCCAGCTCCACCTCCGTAAAATCAAATTTTTCCACATCGAACAGACCCAGATCGGTCATTTTTAACGCCGGAATAACCGGCAGGGCAAGAAAGGAAAGCGCCATAAACGGCGCCTTCAGGGCGCATTGGAGAGTGTTTTTCGTCCAGGTATCCAGTTGGGCATAAGTTTGGGCCAGCGCATACCCGTCGACCGGACTCATCAGGCCTGCAATGGGCAGGGGCAGTACCCGGGTGTCGCCGGCGCCATTGGTGGCGCACACGCCGCCCCGGGCTTCAATGATGGCATTGACGGCGGTGCACAGCGTGGCATCGTCGGTTCCTACCGCCACGATATTGTGCGAATCGTGCGCAACACTGGATGCCAGGGCTCCGCGCTGTATGCCAAATCCGCGTACAAAACCAATTGCGGGTGGCGCCGCGGGCGTGTAGCGGTTCACTACGACAATTTTCAATACATCCTGTGCCGGATACGGCAGCAACAGGTCTTCCTGAAGGCGTGCATGCCCTTCCTCGCTGCCGGTCACAATCTCGCCATCCCAGGCGCGAATGAGGCGCACAATACCCGTTTGGTGTTTGGACTGCAGCTTGAAATCATCAGGCCGGCGCGGCAGAGCCGCAAATTGATTGGGTGTGTCGGCAGCCTGGTGCAAAAGCCGGGTCTCGCCCTTTTCGGCCACACAGCGCCCGTCGATCCAGGTTTCCAAAACACGAAATTCGGTCAGGTCTGCCACCCGGATAAAATCGGCGGGGTCGCCTTCCCGAAGCAGGCCCACCGGCAAACGGTAGTGTTCCACCGGGTGCACGCAAGCGGCGCGAAGGGTATCGAACAGATCGCAGCCTTTGGCCAGGGCCCGGGCGACCAAACGGTCGATATGGCCGTTCAACAGGTCGTCGGGGTGTTTGTCGTCGGAACAAAACATGATCTGGTCCGGGAATTCATGCAACAGCGGCCACAGGGCTTCAAAATTACGGGCCGCGCTACCTTCCCGGATCAGGATTTTGACGCCCAGTTGCGCTTTTTCCCGTCCTTCTTCATAGGTAAAACACTCGTGGTCGGTGCTGATGCCTGCGGCGAAGTAGCGCCGGGCCTCGGCACCGCGCAGTCCGGGAGCATGGCCGTCGATGGGTTTGCCAAGGCGTTTGGCGGCGGCAAGTTTAGCCAGCACCTGGGCATCGCCATGCAGCACACCGGGGAAATTCATCATCTCCGACAGGTAGCCGATAGCCGGGTTGTGCAACAACAACTCCACCGCTGCGGCATCCAGCACTGCACCGGCAGATTCGAAACCCGTAGCCGGCACGCAAGACGGGGCGCCGAAACAAAATTTGACCGGCGCCCGGTGCGCATCCTCCAGCATAAACTGTACCCCGGCAGCCCCCAGCACATTGGCGATTTCGTGCGGATCGGAAACTGTGGCTACCGTTCCGTGCACGACGGCCATGCGCGCAAATTCTGCCGGTGGCAGCATACTGCTTTCAATGTGCACATGCGCATCCACAAAGCCGGGCAATAAGTAACCGGCATCTGCCTGTACGCGGTCGACTTCCCGGATACGGCGGATGTGGCCGTTTTCCAGGGTGATTTCGGCAGGATAAATTCGGCGGTTGTGCAGATCAACGAGTTGGGCGTGCATGTGCGGATTTTTTTTTGCCAAAGATATAGTTTTGAGGGTTAGATGGTTTCTGGTTAGATGGTTTGAAGGTTGTTCAACATTTCGGATGGTGTAAACCTTCCAACCAGAAACCTTCTTTTAATACCTTTAGCCAATGAATTCGCCACTTCTGCTTTTACACGGCGCCCTGGGTAGCGCCGGCCAGTTTGACAAACTGATTCCACTATTGCCAGCTGACTGGCAAATCCATACGTTTAACCTGCCGGGTCATGGCGGGGCGCCCCTGCCATCCGATTTTTCAATTCCTTATTTTGCGGAGGCCGTGCTGCGTTTTTTGGATAAAAACAACATCGCGCAAACGCATATTTTCGGGTACAGCATGGGTGGATACACTGCCTTGCAACTGGCGGCAAAATATCCGGAGCGGGTGCAGGGTATCGTGACGCTCGGCACCAAGTTCCACTGGACGCCCGAGATTGCAAGCCGGGAGGCGGCGCTACTCAATGCAGAGAAAATCGCAGCAAAAGTGCCGGTATTTGCCGAGTTGCTCGCTACGCGCCATGCGCCGGTCGATTGGCGGGAAGTATTGCGCCGCACCGCCGGGCTGCTGCACGACCTTGGCAACGGCGCTTCCCTGTCGGAAGATACGGTTCGGAGCATTTTGTGCCCCGTGCTGATTGGGCTGGGATCTGAAGATCACATGGTTACTGAAGAAGAATCGCGGGAAATGGCGGCGCAGTTGCCGAACGGCCATTTTGAACTATTGCAAGGTGTGAAACATCCGCTGGAGCAAGTAGACCCGGTGTTTTTGGCGGAATGGTTGAATGCTAACCTGACAGGTTTTAAAATAAAAAAACGAAATTTGTAACACCGCCTCCAAATCCAGTGTCCGAGTAAAAACAATTGGCAAACGCCGAAGCATGGCACCCACTTTAAACGACGAAACACTGATCCAACAAGCATTACAAGGGCGGCAATCCGCTCAGGCAATGCTGGTGAAACGGTATGAAAAATACGTGTTCACCTTGTCGCTGCGTTTTGTCAAAAACCGGGAGGACGCCCTCGAAGTGGCGCAGGATAGTTTTGTGCGGATGTTTCGGTACATGGCCGACTTTCGGGGCGATTGCAAATTCACCACCTGGTTGTACAAAATCGTGTACACCACTTCCCTGAATCACCTGCGCAAACAAAAACCGGAAATTCTGTCGCTCGATGATGCCGAGCGGCCCATACAGGTGGAAGATACCGGCACCGCCGATGCTTCGGCCGGGCTGGAACAGCAGGATCGCAACGCAGCCCTGAAACAGGCGATCGCGAAGCTTTCACCGGACGACAGCACCATCATTACCCTGTTTTACCTGTATGAACAAAGTCTCGAAGAAATTTGTCAAATTATGAACCTCACCCTGACCAATGCCAAAACCAAACTCTGCCGGGCCCGGCAACGGCTCCGAACCGTGCTTGACGGCGGAATTGGTGTAGAATTTGAAGCATAACAGCCACACGCCCAAAAACCGAAATGAATGAAACAGCAGCATTCAAACCAGTAACCTGGCAGAACTATGGAAAATAATTTTTTGCTAACCGACGACCTGCTTTGGGATTATGCCGACGGTTTTCTCGACACGTCGGAAAATGTCCGGGTAGAAGCCTACCTGAAGCAGCATCCGGAATGGCAGCGCCGCCTGCAGCACATCCTGGATGAAAAACAAGCACTGGCAACCCTGCCGATGGAATCTCCCGACCCGGGTTTTACCGACCGCGTCATGGCGGCCTGGGCCGCCGAACAGGCGCAGGCCCAAAAAGCCAAAGGCAGCAGTGACTGGATTATCCGGTTCATCGTGCTGGCATTCGGGTTGTTTGTGCTTACTCCGGTGGTCGTGATGCTGATTGCGGCCATGCAGATGGCGCCGTCTGAATTGCCCAGCGTTGCACTGCCCGAACTTCCGGCGATCGACTGGATGGCCTGGGTGGACAGCCCGGTTTTGATGTACGGCTTGTTGTTGCTGTTCGTTGTTTCCGGGTTGCGTTTAGCGGACAAAATCCTGCAACACCAACGGTTGACCCATAAACTGGCCTGATAGGCTGCATTATTTCTCTTCCACCGGAACTTGCCTGACAACTCATGGAGCGCGAAAAAAGACCGAAACATTTCATCCAGCAGCCGGAATTTCCCGGCGGGCCGAAGGAACTAACGAAGTTTATTTATCAAAACCTGCGTTACCCGGCCGCCGCAGCCGCCGCTAAAATCGAGGGAACTGTTTATATCGAATACGACATCGATTACAAGGGGAATGTGGTAGACACCCGCGTGTTGCAGGGCTTGGGGCATGGCTGCGATGAAGAAGCATGCCGGGTATTGCGCCTGCTCAAGTTTTCGGTTGGCCGGAACCGCGGCGTGCGGGTGCTGTTTCACAAAAAGGCAAACATCAAGTTCAAATTACCTGTTCCGGCTAAAACGCCGGCGCCTCCGCAGCCGGGAACTGTCGTGCAGTATACCTACCAGTACACAACGCAAAAGCCCGCCGAACCGGCCCGGGAGCCGGAAAAGCCCGGCACAACGTACGCCTACACCATTACCTTCGGCGGCAATTCCTGAAGAGCGCAAAACTCCGCTACAAAAAACCTAGCTGGAATGATCCGCCACGATCCGCCACTTCCCACCGATTTTCTTCCAAAGCAGGGTAAAATGCCCGCCGACATCGCCGGCCTTCCGCGTAAGATGCCATTGACCAATCACAAAAGCACTCTTTCGGGAAAGGACATCCACCGATAAGATGGTGAATTTCAGTTGGCCCATCGTTTCCTGGTCGGGATACCCTTTTTTGTAATTTGCCAGTGTTTGTTGCCAGCCGTAAGTGAGGCCGCGGGAGCCGATAAACTTCAGGCTGTCGGATTGCCAGTATCCGGCCATGAATGCTTCCAGGTTACCCTGGTTCCAGGCTTTTTCCTGGGCGTCCATGATGGCCAGGATGGCGCGTTCGGCCTTGCCCGTTTTTTGGGCGAAGCCCGGGAATTGCAAAAAAAGGAGCAGGCTGAAAAAGAAAAACTGTTTCATAATTTTCAAAATCAGTTGGTTAGCGCTGAATCACAAGCCGGCTCTGCCGGATTTCCCCGGCGCGCAGGTACCGCAAGAAGTACAGGCCGTTTTCAAGCGCAGAAACATCAAGCCGGAAATCGCCTTCCGAGACCGACCTGGCATACCGTTGGCGGCCATTTAGGTCAAAAAGTTGCAGTTGCCCGTCGGCAGGCAGGTTTTTCAAAAAAACAAGTTCGCTCGCCGGGTTGGGCTGTATTTCCAAAGCCAGCAATGCCGGCGTGCGGGTGCCGGTGAATACATCGATTTGCCGGTAGCCGAGAAAAAAGAAGGCCGTATTGGTGAGGGCAGGCGTCACGCAGCCGCCGTGATCGGCGGTGGAGTCGACATCAGTGGCGACCAGATCAACAGCCCCACGGGCCAGCATCGAGTCGCGGGCAAGCAGGCTGTTCCGAAACGGCACCTGATCGTCGGCCATGCAATAAAAAATGCGCGTCGGTGCTTCCGGCGCCCAGGCGTACACGTCGTTTGCCCGGAGGGCAACATTGAATGGGTGGTCCGGATCGGTCGTCACATCCTGCACCACGGCGGGCTGCAACATGCGGAAAGGTCTGCAGGCGCCTTCATTGGCAATCAGCAGGCTGATCAACTGGCTGTTCAACTGGTTGAGTGTGAGACTGCAATCGGAAAACTGCCCGATTTTGGTGGCGTAAGGTTCCAGAAAAACGTCGGAAAGTTGGGTGTACAGGTTTCCGTAAGCGGCCTGGTACGAGACGATGGTGTTGGGCAGATAGGCCGGATAATAGTACACCGAATCCGACAAAATGAGGTCGCGCATGACTCCGGAAATGCTGTAGGGCCCCGACAAGTGCGCTGCTGCGGTCACGGTGTAGTTGGCCGACAGGTTCGTTTCTACTTCCCGGTGCAGGGCCATGGCGGCGTGCCCGCCCTGGGAATAGCCGGTGATGAACAGTTGCTCGTTCGTATGCACGCCGTACTGGCTGTTGAATGCCGGCAGGGCGGCCAGCATATCAACGGCGACTGAGGCTTCCGTTTCGGCATGCACGTAGGGGTGCACCCCGTCGGAAATGCCGAGGCCCAGGTAATCGGGCATGAGTGTGGTGAAGCCGAGTCCGGCAAAGAGCAAACCGATGATGCCTTCGCCGTTGGTGAGTATGTTGAATGAGGGGACATCCAGTTTGGAGCCGGAAGTGCCATGTTGGTAAACCAGGCGGGGGAAAACCTGGGAGTTGTCGTTGGGTACCACAATCAGCCCGGAGACGGTATCGGGTTGGCCTTGCAGGCCGGTGGTGGTGTAGGAGACCCGGTAGAAGTTAACGTCAAACTGAATAAACGGGATACCGAACTGGGTGGTCAGTTGGGCTTTGGTTCGGGAGCCAAGCAAGGTGGAACTCACAAGATTCTGGCCGGACAGGGGTGACTGTAGTGTGCAAAAAAATGAGCAGGAGCGTAACGGGTAGTTTCATGTGTAAACGTGTTTTTTTTAGAATTGTACTACTAGCGGACGCAATTTACAAGAGATATTGGTCTAATTCCGGGAGGCTCCTTACCTTTGAGCCCCGAAAATCATGATACCAAACTACAATGCAGATTTTCGGAAATGCTGGATACCGGTCATGCTGCCGGTTTCCAGCATTTTTTTATACACTACATTTTAGTCGTCCTGCGGCTCGAAGCCGCAGGACGACTGCATTAATACCACCGTTTTATGCCAAAAGACAAGTCCATCAAGTCCATTCTGATTATCGGCTCCGGCCCCATCATCATCGGGCAGGCCTGCGAATTTGACTATTCCGGCTCCCAGGCCAGCCGCTCGCTGCGGGAGGAGGGCATTCAGGTTGCGCTGATCAACTCGAACCCAGCCACCATCATGACCGACCCGGTGACCGCCGACTTCATTTACCTCCGTCCGCTGACGCCGGAGAGTATCGAGCGGGTAATCCAGGAGCATCAGGAAAACCCCGATCTGCCGACCTTGGATGCCGTGCTCCCGACAATGGGTGGCCAAACCGCACTTAACCTGGCGATTGAATGCGAAAAACTGGGCATCTGGGAAAAATACAACATGCGCATGATCGGTGTGGATACGGATGCCATTGAAACCACCGAAAACCGGGAGGCCTTCCGGAAACTGATGATCTCCATCGGGATCGACGTGGCGCCCTCGATTATTGCCAACTCTTACCTGGAAGGAAAAGAAGCCGCACAAAAAATTGGTTTTCCGCTGGTTATCCGGCCATCCTACACCCTTGGGGGCTGGGGCGGCGGCTTCGTGATGGTGGAAGATGAGTTTGACGAAGCACTCAAACGCGGACTCGATGCCTCGCCCTCGCACGAAGTACTGGTGGAAAAAGCCGTGCTGGGCTGGAAGGAATTTGAACTGGAATTGCTGCGGGACAAAAACGACAATGTCGTCATCATCTGTACTGTGGAAAACCTCGACCCGATGGGCATCCACACCGGCGACAGCATTACCATCGCGCCGGCAATGACCCTTTCGGACACGGCCTACCAGCGCATGCGCGACCAGGCCATCCAGATCATGCGGGCGTTGGGCGAGTTTGCCGGAGGCTGCAACGTGCAGTTTGCCCAAAACCCGGAAACGGAAAAATTAATCGCCATTGAGGTAAACCCCCGGGTGTCGCGTTCTTCGGCGCTGGCTTCCAAGGCGACAGGTTACCCAATCGCCAAAATCGCAGCCAAACTTGCCATCGGCTACACACTCGACGAGCTGAAAAACCAGATCACCAAAACGACCAGTGCCTACTTCGAGCCTACGCTCGACTATGTGATCGTAAAAATGCCGCGCTGGAATTTCGAGAAATTTCACGGCGCCGACCACCGGCTTGGCTTGCAAATGAAATCTGTAGGCGAGGTTATGG
This sequence comes from Lewinellaceae bacterium, assembly GCA_016716135.1. GTDB lineage: Bacteria > Bacteroidota > Bacteroidia > Chitinophagales > Saprospiraceae > M3007. Next base: position 40,406 of record JADJWX010000017.1, read on the forward strand.
CCATCGGACGCAGTTTCAACGAAGCCCTGCAAAAAGCCTGTCAGAGCCAGGAAAACAACCGTAACGGCCTCGGCGCCGACAAAAAGGAATGGATGCGCACCGAGGATATCCTTGAACGCCTGGAAAAAGTGTACGACGACCGGATATACCGGGTCAAGGACGCACTGCGGTTGGGTATCCCGTCGCGGACGGTGCAAAAAATGACCGGGATCGACAATTGGTTTATCGACCAGATCAAAGACCTGGTGAAAATGGAAGACCGGCTCCTGCGCTTCAACGTGGCGGAGGATATTTTGCCCGACTTTTTTATGGAGCTCAAGAAAAACGGCTACTCCGATGCCCAGATCGCCTGGATGCTCCGGATCACGGAAAAAGAAGTGACTGCCCAACGGAAAAAACTGGGTATCCGGCGCGTGTACAAAATGGTGGATACCTGTGCCGCGGAGTTTGAGTCGAAAACCAATTATTTCTACTCCACTTTCGACGACAAAAACGAAAGCATCCGCACGGATAAAAAGAAAATTGTGGTGTTGGGTTCCGGGCCCAACCGTATCGGTCAGGGTATTGAGTTCGACTACTGCTGCGTGCACGGCGTGCTGGCGGCCAAGGAAGTGGGTTATGAGACCATCATGGTCAACTGCAACCCGGAAACCGTTTCCACTGATTATGACCTGGCCGACAAACTGTACTTCGAGCCGGTGTATTGGGAGCACCTGGAAGAAATTCTGGAGCATGAACAACCCGACGGCGTGATCGTCCAAGCTCGGTGGCCAAACAGCCCTGAAACTCGCCGAAGACCTGCACAAAAACGGCTGGAACATCATCGGCACTTCCTACGACGACATGGATATTGCCGAAGACCGCGGCCGTTTTTCCGACATGCTCAAGGAACTCGGCATTCCGTATCCGAAATACGGCGTTGCCCGCGATGTCGATGAGGCGCTTGGTGTGGCCGCCAAAATCCCCTACCCGCTGCTGGTGCGTCCGTCCTACGTGTTGGGCGGCCAGCGTATGAAAATTGTGATCAACGACCACGAACTGGAGCGCCATGTGCTCAGTATTTTCAAACACATGCCCGACAATCGTGTGCTGATCGACCAGTTTCTGGAGCGCGCTCAGGAAGCCGAGATCGACGCCATTTTCGATGGCGATGAAATCCACATCATGGGCATCATGGAGCACATCGAGCCGGCCGGTATTCACTCCGGCGATTCCTCGGCAGTGCTACCCACCTTTTCCTTGTCGGAAAAAGCAATTGCCACGATGTCGGAATATGCCGACCGTATTGCCCGGGCATTGAATATTCGCGGCCTCATCAATATCCAGTTTGCAATTAAAGACGATGCGGTGTACGTCATCGAAGCCAACCCGCGCGCTTCCCGGACCACGCCGTTCATCGCAAAAGCGTACGGGGTGCCTTACCTCAACATTGCCACCAAGGTGATGCTCGGCACGCACAAGCTGAAGGATTTCAAAATGGAGAAAAAACTGGACGGCTACGCCATAAAAATTCCGGTGTTTTCCTTTGAAAAATTCCCGAAAGTGGACAAACGCCTTGGCCCGGAAATGAAATCGACCGGGGAAGCGATTTACTTTATCAAGGATTTGAAAGACCCGTATTTCCGGGAGTTGGAGCGGAACCGGAGTATGTATTTGTATAATTAAATGGCTTATTTTGTTTGGAAATTGAGGCGATATGAGCGGCCGAACACAAAACCCCTAAAAAAAAAATTTTAAATAAACACCCATTCTTTTTGTGGTGGTGGGCCCCTCAATTTTTTTTTGAAGGGCGAGGGGGGCGGCGGAGAATTTGGGGGGGGGCGCGTTTTTCGGGGGGGGAGGGGGGTTTGCCCGGGGGGGAGTCAGGCCCCCGTTATTTTTTAATCCGGTATATTTCAAATAATTAAAAATTTAAGAATTTTAACTGTGGAAATAAATGCAAATAAATAGGAGAAGGAAACCAACCCCCAAGCAACCCCGATTGCAAGTTTGGTTTTTTTTTTTCTTTTTAGACTATTTACCAAAAAAGAAAAACCAAAATAGGTCGGAAGGTGCTTTAACATCGAATGGGCGAACCCGGAGGTGGGGGCGAAACGAGTAATTGCCCAGACTACAAATTAAAAAAATTTTAAAGGATAAGGGAAATTTAAAAAAATTAATTGTTCCCGGGAGGCGGAAAGGGCAAAGTTCCCTCCTCTCGGGGGGAGTTTTTGTAAACTTTAGCAATTGGGGGAATCCCGGGGCGCGAACCTTTTAAATTAGTATTTAGACAACGGGGGGGGGGGGGGATCCGGCAGGAAGGGAGGCGGTCCGGGGGGACCCCCGCCGGCTTTCTCCCCGCCCCCCCCCCCGCCTCTTTCCCCCCCCCCCCCCCCCCCCCCCCCCACCCCGGGGTTGTTGTTGGGGGGCGGGGGCCCGCCCCCCGCCCCGGCCCCGTTGCGCGCACCCCCGGCGAGGGAACACCCCCCCCCCAACCACACCCCCTATTTCACCCACATCGGAAAGGGGGTGCGGGGCAGCGGGGAGGGGGGGGGCGGGGGCCGCCCGCCCGGGGGGGGGGGGGGGGGGAGCGGGGGGGAGGGGGGGGGCCAAGCCCGCCGGGGGGGGGGCCCCGGGGGGGGGGGGGGGGGGTGGTGTTCTATTTTGATAACACCCCTTACTCCAGCCGAAACCGCACCGGCAACGTAAACCGCACTTTCACCGGATGGCCATTGGCCTCGCCGGGAATCCATTTCGGCATATTTTCAACTACGCGCAGGGCTTCTTTGCCGCAGCCTCCGCCAATGTCCTTCAAAACGTGCACCTCACGTACGCGGCCGCCTTTGTCAACCACAAAGGAAAGTGCCACCATGCCCTGGATGTTGTTTTCGCGCGCCAGCGGCGGGTACTTGATGTTGTCAGCCAGATATTTAAGCAATTCTGCCTCTCCGCCGGGAAAACCCGGCGGCTTGTGGATGTCGAACATTTCGTAAACCCGGTCTTCCACGGGTGCTTTGGGCGGTTCCACATAGTCGAGTTCTATTGGGTTATCGATAATACCTGGCGGGGCCTCGTCGTTGCCTTTTTCCGTTTTTTTACCGACGTCGGCCTTTGTATCTACTAAATCTTCCACAGTGGGTACATCCGGATCTTCCGCTTCGGCGTCGCGGACTACAACCGGCGGAACATACTGCATGGTTGAGCGGGTAGGCGGTAGGGGTGTTGGCGCAGGTGGCGGTGGCGGCGGCGGTGGATTGTCCGGGTCAATGTCTGGTGGCGGCCCTGGTTCATAAATCGGCGTTGAAGTGACTTCAACTGTTCTGTCGACAAACTTTGAAGACAGGTACGGGATGGAGAAAAACAAAAAGATCAGGGTGAATCCGTAGGCCATTGCGCGGCCGATGGCTTGAGGGTATTGCCTGCGGAGTTCGTAGGCGCCATAGGCCTGATTTCGGTTGGCAAAAACAATGCTGAGCATGTCGCTGTAAGAGATTTCTGGTTGGAATTTCATAGTGATAAATTTTAAAAGTGAAATAAATAGCCGGCCTGCACCTGCTGCATGCAGATGTAGATTTGATGTAGAACCGGAAGTGAAAAATGGATTAGTTACCGGGCCGCCGCTTGTTGTTTCGGTTCAAAAGATAACCCGGCGGCGGGGTGTTGAATGAAAGCCAACTCCTGCTCGGAAATATCCATCAGGACATAATACGCCACACCGCAAATGTTCATTTCGTCGAGGGCATCGACGACGTTTTTATAACTGGCTTCCCGGGTTGGTTTGATCAGGACGGTTAGTTTGGAAACGGACTTTACCAGGCCGGGCTGTTTTGGGTCGGGTCTATCTGACGGTGGCCATTGGGCGTCTACGCGTTTTTTCTTATTCAGAATGATCCTCCGCAGGCCTTCGGCAGCGTAACTGGTAGTGTCGAGCCTTGGTTGTGTGATACCTTCATAGTAGAATACCTGGTTGCGATTACCAAGTAGCAAGGTCAATACTTGCGATTCTTTTCGAAAATCGGGTAATTCCGGCGTATCCTTTTCCGGTATTACCAGAGGCATCACATTTGGTTTAACCAGTGCGGTGGTCAGCATAAAAAAAGTAATGAGCAGGAAGGCCAGGTCTACCATCGGAGTAAGGTCGACCCTGGCTTTTGAATGGTTCGTGTTGCTGCGTCGGCTGGTGGTTTTGAACTCGGCCATGGCTTTGTTTTTGAAGTGCTGTACTTCTTTAAAGATGCAAGTCTGGCCGGTCATGGCGTGCGGCAACCCGTTGTTTTTCAATTTTTTACACAAAAAAAAGCGCGCTGTTGAAATGTTCAACAACGCGCTTGGAATATTCTAAATGACAGCGTGAAAAATCACTCCAATCTGAACCGGACCGGCAGGGTAAACCGCACCTTTACCGGGTTGCCGTTTGCTTCGCCGGGAATCCATTTCGGCATGGTTTCCACAACGCGCACGGCTTCTTTACCACAGCCACCACCAATATCCTTCACGATATTCACATCGCGCACTTTGCCGTCTTTACCGACGACGAAGGTCAGGGCCACAACCCCCTGGATATTGTTTTCGCGTGCCAGCGGCGGATATTTGATATTTTCTGCCAGGTATTTCAGCAGTTCACCTTCGCCACCGGGAAAACTCGGCGGTTTTTGAATATCAAACATTTCATAGGTCTTGTCTTCGACCGGCGCTTTGGGCGCTTCCACGACAGCGAGTTCCGATGGGTTCTCATCGATCGAGGGCGGCGCTTCATCATTGCCTTTTTTGGTCTCGGCGCCAACATCCGCTTTAGTTTCGATAACCTCCTCAACGGTCGGTGGTTCTTCATCGGCAACCTCCTCGTCTTTTTTAACGATCGGAGGCACAAATTGCACCGTTGATCGTGTAGGCGGCGGCGGTGTAGGCGGCGGCGGTGGCGGTGGTGGCGGCGGGTTATTCGGATCGATATCCGGTGGCGGCCCCAGTTCAGCTACCACGTCGATCGGTTTTTCATCTTTTTTGAAAGCCCCGGATACTTTTGATGTAATGTAGGGAATTGCAAAAAAGAGAATGATCAACGCTAAGCCATATCCCAACGCCCGACCCATAAACTGAGGATATGCACGCCGGAGTTGATAGGCGCCATATTCTTTATTCCGGTCGGCGAAGATGATATCCAGCATATCCCTGTAAGCGGGTGTGCCTTTTGCTTCAGCCATAATTTCTGTTTTTTTAATTGTGACGTTAAACGGGTTGTCAAATTTGCACTACTCTGTAGTGGCAGCAGCCTGTTCTTCAACAGTGAATTGCAGGCCTCCGGCAGGATTTTTGATAAACGTTTTTTCCTGTTCGGAGATATCCAGCAAAACATAGAGTGCTACGTTCGTAATCTTCATTTCATCAAAGGCATCCACGATGTTTTTGTACCGCGCCTCCTCAGTCGGCTTGATGATTACATTAAGTTTTGAAATGAATTTCTTCTCCCCCGGGTTTTTCGGATCATCCCGTTCCATATCGCCCCATTGTTGTTTTACCCGGTCTTTTTTGTCCAGGATAACCCGGCGAAGCCCTTCGGCAGAATAATCCGTTGAATCCAGTTTTGCATCGGTGATGCCTTCGTAATAATAGATTTTATCATCGGCACCGAGCAACAGGGTTAAAACCTGCGATTCCTTGGTAGCCTGCAAATCTTCTTCATTGACATCTTTTTCCGGCATTACGACGGGCATGATGGTTGGTTTAGCCAGCGTGGTGGTCAACATAAAAAACGTGATGAGCAAAAACGCCAGGTCCACCATCGGTGTCAGGTCAACCCGAGTCGATAGTTTCTTCGATCGAATCTTCCCACCTTTTTTTCTCGCACCGCTATCCGCGGTTTGCATCTCAGCCATATGGATGTACTGTTTAGGTGATGAAATAGTGTTTAAACGGACAACGCGGGCAGCCTACTTTTCCAGCTCGGCATTGATCTTATTCGGGTCCGTTTCCTGACTGGTGATCAGATTGAATTTGTTGACGTTTATATCCACCAACGTATTTATTACCCGTTGAATAGCCGGGTAAGGAGTGTCGGCGTCTGCTTTTACCACGATAACATATTCATCGTTAACCACGCCTTCCTGCTTCATTTTAAACTGCGCAAGGCGGGCATTGTGTATCCAGGGCCCCAATTCATTATTCGTCGAGTCGGCTGGAACACCCGGAACTTGAAGTTTATTACGATCGGAAGAGGGCATAGCCAGCCACCCTTTCAGCTGATTGCGCGGCACGCCAATTGCGCCTGCAATGGAGAAGCGCAACATTTCTTCCTCGTTAAGCCCCATCGGATATTGTTCGTTCATATCCTTGATCAAAGCCAGGCGGGTATGCTGCCCGGCCATGTCCAGGTAAACTTTTCCTTCCGGGTCAACCAAAATGGTGAGCGTACCTTGTTCCGGCAACTTGGTTGTGGAAATAGAGGACGGCGTATCTACAATCACCGGCTCCTGCGGCTTTGCTTTGGCCGTCAGAATAAAAAAGGTGAGCAGCAAAAATGAAACGTCACACATAGCCGTCATATCGACGGATGGCGAGTGCCGTTGTGGTTTATGTTTTGGCATAATGCGTTAACTTTTAATTGAGTTCGGAGTTAGCCCAAAACTCAAGTTGAATGATTAGCCGTGCTGCGAGGCGTAGGTTTGCGTCAGGCTGTATCCTGCTTCGTCGATCCGGTAGGTCATGCCGTCAATACGCGCCGTAAAGAAGTTGTAGAACAGGATGGCAAATGCCGACGTACTGATCCCCAGAGCGGTGTTGATCAAGGCCTCGGAAATACCGGTAGCCAGGGCTGTGGAGTCCGGTGCACCGGCATGCGCCAGGGCTGCGAAGGCCCGGATCATCCCGAGTACCGTTCCGATCAGACCAACCAGGGTACCGAGCGAAGCCAACGTGGCCAGAATGTTGAGGTTTTTCTCCAACATGGGCAATTCCAGGGTGGTTGCCTCTTCCACTTCTTTTTGGATTGCAAGAATTTTAGCGTCGGTTTCCATACCGGCCACTTTTTCCATTTCACCGTATTTAACCAGGCCTGCACGAACAACATTGGCCACAGAACCTTTTTGCTTGTCGCAAGCCGAAATAGCGGAACTGAGATCGCCTTTGTCAAGTGAAACTTTAAGGCTTTTCACAAATTCATCAATTTTGCCTGTGCCGGCAGCTTTATTCAGGGTAATAAAGCGCTCAATGATGAATACAATAGTTACAAAGAACATACCGAGCAGGATGGGTACCACCCAACCGCCTTTGTAAATAATACCCATGTAGTTGCCTTCAATGGGGTCTTTGGATGGGTCATTGTCCACAAAGTTGGAAGGATCACCGAATACAAACATGTAGACTACGGTTGACACAATGAAACACAATGGGACGGCGATATAAGGAAAAATCGAACCTTTACCTTGTTGTTTCTGACCAGGAGTGTTTTTTGCTGCTGTCATGCTGCGTTTTAGTTTTGAATTAATGAATGTTAATTTGACAGTACTCCTTGCAGAAGTGGCGATTTACTCCGGATTGTTTCTCCGTTTCGTTTTGAACCGTTCGGTTTTATTAAGATGCAACCAAACGGCAAATTGGTGTGTCGCAACAAAAAAATATTGCCGGAGCAAAAAAAAAGGCCCTTTCTGCAGAGGAAGCGGCTTTTTCACGGCGGTAAAAATAGTGTAAGCCGTACAATTTCCAACAAAGGCCCTTGGAAAATCCTGATTAAGGCACAATTAATTATTTGTTTTTTCAAAAACAAAATACCAAGAACCTATTCCGGACGCACAATCCGGCGAATATCCACTAGCTTTTCCAGGAGCATTCGCAATTGGTCGAGGGGCAACATGTTGGCCCCGTCCGATTTGGCTTCCGAGGGCTTCGGATGTGTTTCAATGAACAGTCCGTCTACGCCACTGGCAACTCCGGCCCGTGCAATTGTTCCGATCAAAGCCGGCCTGCCGCCGGTCACTCCGCTGCTTTGGTTGGGCTGTTGCAACGAGTGGGTGCAGTCGAGCACCACCGGGCTTCCAAACGCGCGCATCACCGGGATGCCGCGAAAATCAACAATCAGGTCCTGGTAGCCAAATGTTGTCCCGCGCTCCGTCAGCCAAACATTCGGATTACCCGTCTCGATTACTTTTTCCCGGGCAAACTGCATGGCTTCCGGGCTCAGAAACTGCCCTTTTTTTATATTGACCACCTTCCCGGTTTGGGCCGCCGCCTGGAGCAGGCTGCTTTGCCGGCAAAGAAAAGCCGGGATTTGCAGCACGTCCACATAAGCCGCAGCCATCGCAGCTTCGGGCTCCGTATGTATATCGGTGGTTACCGGTATGTCGAATGTTTCCGACACCTTCTTTAATATATTCAAGGCCTTTTCATCGCCGATGCCTGTGAAGGAGTCCGCTTTGCTGCGGTTAGCTTTGCGGTAGCTGCCTTTAAAAACATAAGGTATCGCCAGTTTGGCACAGATTTCCCGAACTGTGCCGGCAATATCCATGGCCATTTGCTCGCCTTCGATGGCACAAGGGCCGGCGATGAGAAAGAAATTCCCTGCGTCGGTATGTTTTAAGCGGGGAAGCTGTTTTTGCCAATTCATGGATCGTATTGTTTTTGCGGCGAAGGTAAACAGTATTCCGGAGGCTGCCGGTTCGTACCCGGGCTTGGCAGCAACTTTGTTGCATCGGCGCTTTGATCCGGTGAATTCGCCGAAAAACAGCAACTTTGCAGCTTTTCAAAAACATTTTTGCGTTTCAAGCGTCAAACCTCCACGATAAACCGCCATCGCTTTTACAGCCACCTCGCATTATGCAGTTTCTTTTCCCGTTATTCCTGGCCGCCGCCGCCGCAATTGCCATACCGATTATCATTCACCTGTTTTATTTCCGCCGGTTCCGAAAGGTGTATTTTACCAATGTGCGCTTTTTACAGGAGGTAAAAGACATCACCAGCAACCGGCAAAAACTGCGCAACCTGCTGGTACTGCTGATGCGCTGTTTGGCTATTATTTTTCTGGTATTGGCCTTTGCACAGCCCTTCATCCCACGCAGCTCGGAGGTGAAGCAAGGCGAAAAAGCCGTTAGTGTGTTTGTGGACAATTCGTTCAGCATGGCGGCGCTTTCCAAAGACGCACCGCTGCTGGAACTGGCCAAACAGCGCGCCCGGGATATTGTAACGGCCTATGGCCCCGCCGACCGGTTTCAAATCCTGACCACCGATTTTGAAGGCCGTGACCAACGCCTGATCGGCAAGGAAGATGCGCTTTTACGCATCGATGAAATCCGGATCAGCCCAGCAACACGCGTGCTGTCAAAAGTGCTCACCCGCCAGCAACAGTGCCTGAATACCGGCAAGGCCGAAAATAAAATTGCCTTCCTGATCAGCGATTTCCAGGAGAACATCAGCGATCTTGAGACGTTTGCAGACAGCCTGCTGGAGGTAAACCTGGTGCCCATGCGCGCGGTGCAGGAAAATAATATATCCATTGATTCGGCCTGGTTTGAAAACCCGGTGCAAATCCTGAATCAACCCGCCAAACTGCTGGTAAAAATCAGCAACCGCGGCGATGAAAATGCCGATGAAGTGCGGCTTTCCCTGCGGCACGACAATCAATCCAAACCTGTGGGCGCCATCCCGGTTCCGGCCCGAAGCAGCCGCGTGGATACCGTAAGCTTCAATATCCTGCATCCGGGCTGGCACGAAGCCAGGCTCTCGGTAACAGACTTTCCGGTTCAGTTTGATGACGATTACTTCCTCTCGTTTTATGTCGCCGAGCAAATAAACGTGTTGTGCATCAACGGGCAACAGCCCAGCAAATACCTGAACAATGTTTTTGCCGGTGCACCGTATTTTAAAATGGACAATGCCGACGTACGCGCCCTGGATTACTCCAAATTTGGCAACTACCAACTCATCATCCTGAACGAACCGGCAATTATCACCTCCGGATTTTCGCAGGAACTCAAAACGTTTGCCCAGAATGGCGGCAATGTGCTGGTTTTTCCGGCTCAAAATGCTGATTTGAACACCTTCAACGGCTTGTTGCAAAGCTTTGGCGGTGGGGCGCTCGGCGCCTACGAGCCCGTTCAGCGCCAGGCCAGCCAGATCAACACCGAAGAATTTGTTTTTCAGGATGTTTTTTTGAATAAAAGTGCCAACCTGCGCCTGCCGACTACCCAGGGCAACTTCAAGATCACACCCAATCGCGGTGAATATATCCTGACTTACCGCGACGGATCGGCCATGCTAAGCAAGTTTCCGGCCGGCGAAGGCGCCCTGTACCTGTGTGCCGCGCCGCTGGATGAGAAAGTGAACGATCTGGTGCGCAACGGAGAAATTTTTGTGCCGTTGCTGTTCAAAACAGCCATTGCGGGCTCCAAAAGCCGGCAGATTGCCTACACCATCGGCAAAGACGAAGTGCTCGAAGCCAGGCACCTGCCTTCCGCCGCCGGCGAAATATTGTACAAACTACGCCTTGCCGGCGATGGAAACCGGCCATCGGGAAATAGTACCGAAGCAGCCTCCGACGCAGCCTCCGTGGAGTTTATCCCCGAACAACGAATCTTGGGAGCAAAAGTGTTGCTCACGCCGGGTACGCAAATCCGGGACGCCGGCTGGTACCAACTCCGCCTGAACACCGACTCCACACTGGCCGAATATGCGTTCAATTACGACCGGGGAGAAAGCGACTTACGCTACCGGAGTTCCGAAAGCCTGTCAGAACAATTGCCTTCCAACATGAAAGTTTTGGCCGAAAATGCCGAAGCGAACTTTACCCAGGTGGTCAATGAAGAAAACCAGGGAGTTGTGCTCTGGCGCTGGTGTTTGATGTTTGCCTTGCTTTTTTTGGCGCTGGAAGTGCTGTTTTTGCGACTCTGGAAAGTTTAGAACTTGTCCGGGATTTCATCATTGGCCTCCAAACGGATAATTTTATTCCATGCTGCGTTAAATTCCTCACCGGATTGCCCACTCTTAGCCGTGGTTTATAACCTGCCGGTTGCAACCATCCGGCCGGATTGAAACGTCCAAACGGGAAAATTTTCCGCTATGACAACCATACAGGCAATCCCCCGACTCAAATCTTTTGACATCCCACACAAGGGGCTGCGCAACCTGCTCGCCCGGATGAACGAACTGGCCGGCAACACTGATTTTTCAGATAAATCGCAAATCGATCAACTGGAACAGACCGGCAACCATCTATTTTTTCTGCTAACCGAACATGCTTTCATTGAAGATGAAATCGTGTTGAAAGCCCTGGAACAACGCTGCCCCGGAGCCAGCCTTCAAAATGCCCATGAACACGAGATCATTACCGAACAACAGGCCCGGCTGAAATCCCTGTTGCAGGAGCTGATCCGATGTGCCCGCATGGGTGAAGATGTCGGCAGACTTGCCGAGCAGTTTTATTTCGCGCTGAACCATTTCCACAGCGCCTACCTGCAACACATGCTGGAAGAAGAAGAGGAAACCCAAAAACAACTCTGGAACTATTTTTCAGATGCGGAGCTGATGGAAATGCGCAGCCGTATTTCCAGGGAAATGCCCCCGGAATCGCTTTTGTTGTGGTTCCGGTATGCAATCCCTGCCATGCAGCCTCAAGGGCGGCTTCAATGGCTGCTGGGCACAAAAGCGGCTGCACCGGCACCTTTTATGGAACAAGTAATGGCTGTTTTAGAAACAGTGCTGCCTGAAAAGGCATACCGGCAGTTGACATTTGGTTTGAATTAATGCAGCGGCTGTTTCACCAACCTGTGCATGCAGGATTACTTCTTAAATTTCAAACACAAAGGCACATAGAACACAAAGAATATTTCTCTGTGTTCTATGTGCCTTTGTGTTTAAGTCATAATCTGCGGCAGGAAATACTTAGAAGTACTTATAAAGCTGCTGAAATGGCTCCGCTTTTTAAATTGCACCAAAACGCCCGGGGTCCGCTTCCCGCATGAGCGTGTAAACGACTTCAAACACATCCTCCACCTGCGGTTTGCTGTGGTAATCGCCGTCTTGCCCGTAGCCGGGGCGGTGATCTCTGGCGGCAACGGTCACCGGAGCCGAGTCGAGGTAACGGTAGCCGCCCTGTTCGTCGAGTACCTGTTGCATCATGTAGCCGGTAGCCCCCCCCTGGAAATCTTCGTCGAGGAAGACGACGCGGTTGGTTTTTTGCAGCGATTTCAGGCAAGCATGCGGCAGGTCGAAGGGCAGCAGGGTTTGCACGTCCACGAGTTCGACGGATATGTTGTGTTCAGCCAGCATCGAGCAGGCTTCTTCCGCGATACGTACGCAGGAACCATACGTGATCAACGTGACATCGGAGCCCTCGCGCAGTACATCGGGTACACCCAGCGGCACCGTAAACTGCCCGATATTGTCAGGAAGCGCCTCCTTGAGGCGGTAGCCGTTCAGGCATTCCACGACAATCGCCGGGTCGTCGCTGCGCAGCAGGGTGTTGTACATGCCGGCAGCCTGGGTCATATTGCGGGGCACGCAGAAATACATGCCGCGCAACGAGCCAAGCATCATACTCATCGGCGAGCCGGCATGCCAGACGCCAACCAACCGGTGCCCGCGGGTGCGGATGATCGCCGGAGCGGCTTGCTGGTTGTTCGAACGCCAGCGCAGGGTGCACAAGTCGTCGGACAAGGGAGAGAGGCCGTAAATCAGGTAGTCGAGGTATTGGATTTCGGCAATGGGGCGCAAGCCACGCATGGCCATACCGATCGCCTGCCCCATAATGGTCCACTCGCGGATGCCCACGTCGAACACGCGCTCGATGCCGTATTTTTCCTGCATGCCGCGCATGCCCTGGTTTACGTCGCCGATGTGTCCGACATCTTCTCCAAAAGCGAACAAGCCGGGTTCCTGTTCAAAATTGGCGTCAAAGCAGGCATTCAGAATTTCATAACCGTCTTTTTGCGGCGCATCTTCGGCAAATTGCGCGGGCACGACGGGGACCTTCAGGGCCGATTTCGGCGTATGGCTGTACAGGTGTTCCGTGTACCAGCGGGTGCCGTTGGTTTGCTCCTGTTCGCAAAATCCGGCAAGTTGGTCTTTGGCAGTACTCGTTTTGCCGGCGAGGGCGAAAAGTGCCCTACGGGCAATTTTAAGCAGTTCGAAACGCAGCGGTTCACGGGACCGTTCCAATTCGTCAATCTGGACCGAAAGTCCAGCCTCCGGATGTTCCGCCCGGGCGGCCTGAAGTAGCCCCTGGAGGGTCTGGCGCTCCGCGCCGACGGCATCGTGGTAATGCCGGAAAGCGCGCTGTGCAGCAGCAGTTACTTCTTTTTTGGCTTCGGCTTGTATGGTTTTAATCTCTTCGGGGGTAGCAATGCCGGATTCGATCATCCAGTCGGCCATGCGTTTGTTGCAATCGTAGGCCTCTTCAAAAGCCAGGCGCTCGGGCGACTTGTACCGGCGGTGATCGCCGGAGGTGGAATGCCCGAGTTGCTGCGTCGTTTCTTTGATATGAAAAAGGGCGGGCTGGTGTGTTTGGCGCATGGTTGCTACCGCATCCTGGTACATTTGGCAGAGGCCGGGATAGTCCCAGGCTTTGCCGACATGGATGCTGATGCCGTTTTCGCCGCTGAAACCGCTCAGGGCTTCTGAAATGCTTTCTTTCGTCGTTTGGTATTTCTTCGGCACGGAAATGCCGTACCCGTCGTCCCAAACAGAGATGGCAAGCGGGACCTGCAGCACGCCAGCAGCGTTCACCGTTTCCCAAAAAACGCCTTCGGAGGTGGAGGCGTCGCCGATGGTACAAAAAGCCACTTCATTGCCGTTGTCCGACAAATCGGCACACAGTTCGGGTTTTTCCCTGAATTTTTTAGAGGCAAAAGCCAGGCCCAGCGCGCGCGCCATCTGTCCCCCGGTAGGTGAAATATCCGCCGAAATATTGTACCTGTTTTTCAAATCCAGCCAGGCGCCCTGCTCGTCGATGAACGGGGTGGCAAAATGGCAATTCATCTGCCGCCCGCCCGAGAATTTGTCGTTTTCGGGGTCACCGTAAAGCTGCCCGAAAAAATCGTCGAGCGTCATCAGGTCGAGGGCCAGCATCAGCGTTTGGTCGCGGTAGTACCCCGAGCGGAAATCACCTTTTCGCCAGGCCTTCGCCATCGCTACCTGAGCCACTTCCTTGCCATCGCCGATGATGCCAAAATTTGCTTTACCGGTCAGTACTTCTTTTCGGGCGAGAATACTGGCCTCCCGGCTGATGCAGCAAATCCTGAAATCGCGCAGCACCGCTTCGCGCTCGGCTTTTGACAGCGTGTTTTTTTTCTTTGAACCGGATGTAGGGCGGGGCGATGACGATGTCTCAACCATATTGTGTACTTGAAATTTAAATGTCCTGTACTTGAGAATTGCCGGGCAGGCGCCAAGGGCTCTTGGTGGTTATTTCAGGCGTTTGTGCAAAGTTTGTTTGGCTAAAACCCCCGAACTTTGCCATTGTTCCAACATTTGTTTGGATTTCCACCTGCAAACTGGAATCGCCCGCAAAGATACAATATTTCCATCAGCCCTTTACCGAATATCGTTCGGTCTTGTGTTTGAAATACCGTGCGGCCCGGGGAATACTTCGGCGCGATACCGGCCTTGAAATACTTGCGAAAAACAGCCCCTGCATCCAATTGGCACCGGATAGCCCGCAAGCGGTTTCTTTTTAAAATCAAGAAGTATTGACGGGTATTCCTGTATAAAGAAAATTATAAATTTTTCATCCCCTGGATTGAGCAAAGGTTTTTTTGACCTAATTTTGCGCCCTGATTCCAAAACCACCATAATTTAACCATAACAGACTCGCTGCTCATGGCAAATGAATCAGAAGTACGATACAGTGATCAGGACTTGCATGAATTCAAAACACTGATCGAATCCAAGATGGCAAAAGCGCAGGAAGAGCTGGATTTTACCCAGAAACAGATCGACGAACTCAACGAAAACGGATTTAACCAGCAAGGGGGCGATTGGTACGATGATTCCACCGCGCACACCGACCTCGAACTGCTCCAACGTATGGCTGCCCGCCAACAACGGCATATTCAGGATTTGAGAAATGCCTTGCTGCGCATCGAAAACAAAACGTACGGAATTTGTACCGTTACCGGCCAGCTGATCAGCAAAGAACGCCTGCGCCTCGTGCCGCATGCAACAAAAAGCATTGACGGAAAAAATATTGCAAACGCCAACAAGGAGGCCCCGCTTTCCGATTCGGCAACCACCGATCCATTCGGCAACGACGGCGGCTTCAGCCGCCCGGCGCCCAAACCGGTCAGCGACAAAGTGCGTATTCCGGCCAATAAAATGCCGCGCCCGGGCGCTGAAGACTGGGAAGTCGGCAGTGATGCCATAGAAGAGGCCCGGCTGCGCATGCAAAAACCGGATGAAGACGAAGATTAAATAGCCACGTTTGATGCTTACCAAAAACAAATCGGGCCACCTGTTTTTTACAGGCGGCCCGATTGCTTTTGCGTTTGTTTGTTTTCAATTTGAGCAACTTGTCAAAGTCGAATGACATTTCGAACACTGGTGGGCAACAGCGGAACATCCGGCTCATCGCCACCGCCCTTTTGTTTGTCTCTCGGAATACGGTCCAGTAATTTCCCGATTTCATCGTACCGGATTTTGCAACGCACACTCACCAGGGCAAATGTTTCCGGTTCGCGCACGAATACCACCAGTTTACGGATACTGTTTTTCCGCTCCTTTGCCAACACGGATACCCGGGTGTTGCCGTCGCGTACGAAAAGCAACTCTTCCAGCTTCCGTTTTTGGGCCTTGGTAAAAAACCGACGCATATCCAGGTCGCTAACCGGATTCGGTTCATCTTCGAACACGAGCACCCGCACCTTGCGCACTTTGCGCAGCAATTTCCGGTCGGCCTTTTCATCCAAAAACCAGGAACCCGCATGCACGGCCCATCGCGGCGCAGTTATCGCTATGGCGCCGTCGTAGTCTTTGTATTTCCAGTAAAGCCCGTAATCCTGCGCCTGCGTTTCGGCAGCAGCCAACAGACTCAAAATCAAACCAATAAGTAGTTGTTTCATTGTTTGTTTGGTTGAACAGGGCCAGTATCTTGCCGGTTAAAAGACCGGCAAGATACTGGCCCCGGTAAATTAATCTTTTTTGATTTTCTCCAAATGCTCGGCGCCCTGTATATCCAGGCCCTTGGACAAGCTGGAAATCTTGTCCAGGTCAATCGTGCCGGTCAGGCTGAGCATAACAAACTCATCAGGAGAGCCAACAAGCAACAACAATTCATTGATGATATTACCGCTGTCCTTTACCCAGATGCGGACATTTTCTTTGCCGTCGCGCACAGTGAGCAATTCAGCGTATTCACTGGTTGGCACTTTGCTTAGTGCCTCTTTGTAGAGGCTCACGCCGTTGTCGAGGCTGTCGGAGGTAAGTACCCGCAGGCCTGTAAGGCCGCCGACAACTTCGCGGATATTCTCCCATTCGGGGTCGTCGGTACTGATTTTGGATACCAAACTGAACATTTTCGGGCTTACAAAAACGACCGTAAACCGTTCGTCTTCCATGTACTGGCTAAAAAACCGGTTAATAGCGTCGTTTTGGGCGGGCGCTGCAGCGGCAAAAAGGTAGAGCAGCGGCAGCAAAAGGAGCAACTTTTTCATAGCAAAATTTGTGGGTGAACAGGTATGATCCGATGGCGCTTAACCATCCGTTTCTTTTTTCTTTTTGTGTAAAATATCAACATGATTCACTTCCTGAAGGCCTTTCTCCAGGGTGTGTTTGCTTCTGTTTATTTTTGAAGAAACCAGCGCCAGCGCCGCTTTGATTTCAGCCAGAGCGGCTTCAGGGTCTTCGTAGGTGTCCTCCGGCGCCGGTTCGGGTGCAACACTCCGGGTTTTGCGAAGGGTTCCCTTCCGGGTTTGCTTTTTGGGTACCTGGGATTCAGCAACAGGGTTTGCGGCCGGTTCAAGGCTGGGCGTCAATGCAGGTTGAGGCGTTTCTATCTTGGGCGGCATTACCGGGGCCAGAGCCTGTTGTTCCTGTTGTGCCGGGCCGCCTGTCCACCAAAAGACGCCTGCAGTGAGCAATATGGCGATGACTGCGGCGGCAGCCAAACGGAACCACCGCAAGGGGCGGTGCATGCGTACTGCCTGCCGGTTGCCGGGCAATTGCACTGCATGTTCGGCTTGCAGAGCCTGGAAATACGGTGCAAATGCCTGATAGGCTTCCGGGATGTTGCCCGCACTGAAAAAAGCCTTGAGTTGGCGTTCTTCGTCCAGCGTGGTTTCCCCTTCCCAGTAGCGGTCGAGCAAGGCCTGAATATTTGCTTGTTCTTTCATGTTCAACTGTTTCGGGTCTGTACGGGTTCGGCGGCAAAAACACGCTGCAATTGCATGCGTATGGCCTTCCTGGCCCGGTGGAGGTTTACTTTTACCTGGTCCAAACTGATGTCCAGGACCTGAGCAATTTCTTCATAGCTTAATTCTTCAATGTCGCGCAGGTGCATTACCATGCGTTGTTTCTCCGGCAAATCCTCCATGAACCGGCGTACCTGGCCGGTCAAATCCTGCACCTCAATCTGGCGGGCCGGGTCGGCGCCGTCGGTTTGATATTCGGCTTCCTGACCGATCGGCGCGGTGCGGCGCTGGGCCCGGTCACGGGTTTTGTCCAACGAACGGTTACGCGTCAGGGTCATGCACCAGGCTTCCCAGTTTCGGATAGTCGCACTTTGGTCGGCAGGTGTTTTCCACACTTTTTCGAGCACCTCCTGCACCACATCTTCAGCTTCATGGATACTTCCTGTAATCCGCAACGCAAAGCGATAAAGCTTGTGCCGTATGGGAAATACCTGCTGATGGAAAATTGTCCAGTTCATATGATTGTGGTGATGCCCAGCCGCCTTTGCCGTTATTTATGGTTTTTAACGGATTACAATGGAAAGACGCGGCTGCACAAAACTTGTTACAGGCAATGACCGTTTTTTTTAAAGAAAAGATTCCGCTTATCGGAAATGCACCTTCATGCGGCAAAAATATTTGGAAAGCGGCATGCCGCCCTGTACTTTTGAAAACAATCAGCACTTTGCCCAAACCGTTATTACTTCAAAAACAATGTTTTATGAAAAAAACTATCTTTCCCATCGGCCTGCTTGCGCTTTTATTTTGGTCGTGCGCCGATACGGATACCGGCCAGGTACAAAAATCCGCCACCTTAACTTTGTCCGGCCTGGAGCTACAGGCATCCGAAAACCCGGAATGGACCTATGAAAACCTGCGTTTATACCCGGTATGCGCCGACGAGCAGGTGTTGAACGCTGTGGCATCCCAGCCGGCACTGGCAACCCTGGCCGAAGGCATGCAAACTGCCGGCTTTCGGATCACCGAACGCAAACAATTCGGCCGGGAACAAAACGCATGGTACAATGCCCTCACCGTGCAAAATAAAAGCGACAAAACGATTTTCCTCATGTCGGGCGATGTGGTAACCGGCGGAAACCAGGACCGCGTGATTGCCTATGACGATGCGATACCACCCGGCACCATTAAAAATATTGATGTGTTTTGTGTGGAAGCAGGCCGTTCGAGTTATTACGACCCGGAAGCGCCGGAAACGGAAAAGCAGATCGCGGCGTTCCGGGGATACTACAATGTGGCCAGCCCGCACGTCCGGAAAGCAGTGCATCAGGGCAACCAGCAAGGTGTATGGAAAGCGGTAGACAAAATAACCGAAGCCAATGATGCATCCTCCGATACAAAAACGTATGCCGCCTTGGAAACGGAAAACGCTCCACAAGGCCCGGCGCGAAGCGTACCTGAATTTTTTTGAAGGCAAAATGGATGCGCTCCCCAATGCCGTCGGGGTAGTTGCCGTTTGCAACGGGAAGGTGATCGGTGTCGATATTTTTAGCCAGCCGGCCTTGTTTCGCAACCAATACAAAGCGCTGTTGCACGGTTATACTGCCGAAGCGGTCGTTGCCGGAAATGAAACCAACACCTCGAATGACCAGGCCGCCCGGGAAGCATTCAAGCAGGTAGCCCGGCTGGCACAAAGCAATCCCGACGCTGAAGATATTGTCGGAAAATTCAGCATCAATGGCGCCTGGGTGCATTTGTTTCTGAAATAATTGCACTTGATTTAGATCTTTTAGTTCAAATGGTTTCCGGTTGGTCTGTGGGCGGGCCGGAAACCATTTGCTTTCCATACCGTTAAAGTCGACGCCAACCTCTATTTTTGCCATTCCCCATCTGCCGCATTCACTCGTTCACTCAACTACGCATTGAAAAGTGGGAAATAATACACAACTCGACGACTGGCGCCTCGAACAGGAGGAATGGCTGGAAGCTTTGGAAGAAGTCATAGAAGCACAGGGCAAGGAAAAAAGCGCCGAATTATTCCAGCGTCTGCGCTACCTGCTGGCGCGGCATGGGGCGGCCAATGGCGGCCCGGCTTTGAATACGCCGTATAAAAATACGATCCCTCCCGACGCCCAGCCGGACTATCCCGGCGACCTGGAACTGGAGCGCCGGATCGAAAATGTGATCCGTTGGAATGCCCAGGCGATGGTGTTGCAGGCGCAAGACAAAAATCTTGCCCTGGGTGGGCACATTGCCACTTACGCGGCCTGCGCCACGATGCTCGAGGTGTTGTTCCACCATTTTCTGCGCAAACGCTCGGAAGAATACGGCGGCGACCTGTTTATGTTTCAAGGACATGCTTCACCCGGCATTTACGCCCGGGCAGTATGGGAAGGCCGCCTGGATCTGCAACAAATTGCCGATTTCCGGCAGGAGCTGCTGCAGGGCGTTTCGAGTTACCCGCACCCGCGGCGCATGCCCAAGTTTTGGCAGGCGCCAACCGTGAGCATGGGCCTTGGGCCGATGACGGCTGTTTACCAGGCGCGTTTTTACAAATACCTAGAAACCCGCGGACTAAAACTGAAAAATGGCGGCAAGGTCTGGCACTACATCGGCGACGGTGAGATCGATGAGCCGGAAATTTACGGAACCATCGGCGTGGCCTCCCGGGAAAACCTGGACAACCTCATTTTCGTGGTGCACTGCAACCTGCAACGCCTCGACGGCCCTGTGCGCGGCAATGGCAAGATCATCCAGGAAGTTGAACGCCATTTTTACGGCGCCTCCTGGGATGTCATCAAAGTCGTGTGGGGCAGCGAGTGGGATGAACTTTTGGCGAAAGATGAAGAGGGCATTTTACTGGCCCGTTTGGAGCAAATGGTAGACGGCGACTTCCAGGAAATCACCAACCTCGACGGCGCCGGCGTGCGCAAAAAACTGGTCGGCGACGATCAGCGAATCGCGGCATTGCTGGCCGACTATTCCGACGACCAACTCAAGGCCATGCGCCGTGGCGGACACGATGCGCTGAAAGTGTATGCGGCCTACGAGCAGGCTGTACGGGCCAATAAGCCGGTGGCGATTATCGTCAAAACGGTGAAAGGCTACGGCATGGGCAAAGCTGCCGAAGGCAAAAACAAGGCCCACCAAACCAAAGATATCAGCGCCGACGCCCGGGTGGAAACCAAAAACCGCTATGAAATTCCGATCAGCGACGAGGAGGCCAAGGCAGCTAAATTTTGGTATCCGGATCCGGAAGACCCGGCCACAAAATACCTGCTCGAGCACCGCAAGGCGCTGGGCGGCTTTTTGCCCGAACGATCGGAAGACTATCCCCAATTGGAGTTGCCGGAAGTAAGTTTGTTTGAAAAACAACTCCAGGGCAGCGAATCTGCCGGGGGCAAGGCATTTTCCACCACTGCGGCCATGATCGATATCATGACCCAACTGATCCGCAACAAGGAAGTAGGCAAATACATCGTGCCGATTGTTCCGGATGAAGCGCAGACCTTCGGGATGGAGCCGCTGTTCAACTCCGCACAGATCTGGAATCAAAAAGGGCAGCCTGTACACCCCGCTCGAAATCGGCATTTCAGTAATCAAATACAAAGAATCCGTTACCGGGCAGGTGCTGCAGGAAGGCATCAACGAAGACGGCGCCACAGCCTCGTTCACAGCAGCCGGCACGGCGTACAGCAACCACGGCATCCCTACCATTCCGTTTTATATTTATTATTCCATGTTCGGTTTTCAGCGCGTGGGCGACCTCGTTTGGGCGGCTGCCGACACGATGTGCAAGGGTTTCCTGCTCGGCGCCACGGCCGGCCGTACCACGCTGAACGGCGAGGGCCTGCAACACCAGGATGGCCACTCGCACCTCATCGCGCAAACCGTACCTTCCGTGATCAGTTACGACCCGGCCTTTGCCTACGAACTGGCCGTGATCGTTCATGATGGCATCCGCCGCATGTATGTCGAGCATGAGCACAAGATGTACTACATCACGTTGTACAACGAAAACCTGCCGATGCCCGCTATGCCCGAAGGTGTGGAGGAAGGAATCAAACGCGGTATGTACCGCTATAAACAGTCAAAAAAGAAATCGGCACAAGCCGGCATAAAAGCCCATTTGCTGGCATCCGGGATCATCATGGACCAGGCGTTGCAAGCCGCTGAAATTCTCGAAAGCGAAGGCGTCAGCACGGATATCTGGAGCGCAACCTCCTGGAGCGAACTCTACCGCGATGCCAATGCCTGCGACCGCTGGAACATGGCGCACCCGGGCGAAAAAGAAAAAGTGCCCTACCTGCAACAAGCCCTGAAAGGCGAGGATGGCGTTTTTGTGGCTGCCAGCGACTGGGTAAAACTCACCCCGGGTTGCCTGGCGCCCTGGATGCCTGCCGACTTTACCGTGCTCGGTACCGACGGCTTCGGCTTGTCGGAGAGCCGGGAAAGCCTGCGCGATTATTTCAGGTGAGCGCCAAATACATCGCCTACGCAGCCGTGCGGTTGCTGAACCGGCAAGGAAAAGTCAGCGACAAGGCAGTGAAGGATTTTATGAAAAAATATGAAATCCAGGCAGATACGATCGACCCGATGTCGGTTTAGGCCTTTGGTTTCGGCCGTCAGCCCGCTGGAACGGGGCAGCAGTTGGGGCTGTCAGGTTAATAAAACCTGATGGCCCCAACTGTTTTGCAGCTTTTACCCGTCTCTTGGAGAAAAGAATTGCGGCGCCGTTTTTTCACCTGAACCCATCTAAAAAGTACGCCATGAAATACTACATGATCCTTTTGCTGATTACCGTTGCCTCGAAGTCGTGCATACATGAAAAACAACCACCTGCGCCAACCTTGGAACTTACGGGGCGTTGGATCTGGGTCGAATCCAGCTTCATAACCCGCGGAATGCAACAACCCTCCATTTCCACGCCGGCCTCCACCAGTATAGCCATGGAAGTTGAGTTTTTGAACGGCCAAAACCTCAACCTTTACCACAATAACACCCTGGTGAACTCCCAGGCCTACGAGTTGTGGCAAACGCCGGGCAACCCGGACTATATCCTTGAACTCGGCACCCGCACGCTCCAGCCAAACCTGGAGGAAGGGCCGATCTATATCACCGGCGATTCGATCTTGTACATTGCCGGTGGCTATAATGACGCAGGTGCCGGACAAACCTGGCGCCGCGTGAAATAAGCCCCGACCGGCTTTTGATTCAAAAAACAGCCCGGCCCATTGAAATCCGGTGCAACTTGTAATTTGAGCCCTGAAATGAAAAAGCCTGTCCGAATCGCTGTAATCGGCTCCTCCACCGCTGCCGGCCAGGGGGCCGAGCCTCCCGAAAAGGCCTGGGTAAACCGCTACCGGGCTTACCTGAAGAGCCTGCATCCGGACAATGACGTGATAAACCTGGGCCTCGGCGGCTTGCAAACCTTCCAGCTCCTGCCCACCGGCTTTGCCGTGCCCCCCAAACGGCCGCTTCCCGACCCCGAGCACAACATTACCAAGGCACTGCTTTACCAACCCGATGCCGTGATCGTGAATGCCCCGTCCAATGATGCCGCCGCTTTTTACGGGCCGGAGGAACAACTACAGAATTTCGATACTATTATCCAAACCGCCCGGGCCGCCGGTGTGCCGGTTTGGATCGGCACAACACAACCGCGGGAATTCAGCGCTGCGCAAATTGAGATTCAAATGCGGCTGAAGGACGCCATTTGAGCCCGTATGGCCAACAGGCGCTCAACTTTTGGGATTGCCTGGCCACACCCGCAAGCCTGCCCGACCTGCGCTTTTCCCTGGGCGATGGCGCCCACCTCAACAATGCCGGCCATGCCCGCGTTTTCGAGCAGGTAAAAAACGGTAAGCTGCCGGAAGCGATAGCCGCCTGGAAAAATCAAATGGCGCGGTCGCCGCAACTGCCGGCCGGATCTGTCCTGGAAATTTCACGGCTAACCGAAGGTAATGTCCGGATTGAAGTGTACGATGCACAGGCGCGATTGCGCTACCGCGGCGCCGGGGTGTTGCCCATGCAAATTCGAAATATTGGTGGTGGCGCGGGACAGTATTGGGTGCGCGTGGCGGGTGCGGATTTTCATCGGTTGCTGCCCTGGACGCGGAGCTGAGTGGTACCTACTCGTCCTACGACTTGAAGTCGCTACTCGTCCTACGACTTGAAGTCGTAGGACGAGTACACCTAATCACTCCTGCTCCTTCGCCGCTTTCCGCTGTAATTTTTCCTGTTTTTTAAAATACCGCCGAAACAAAAAATTGTGCTTCAACGCTTCCATGTTCTCGCTGAAACGGGCAGTGCCTGCTTCCAGGCTGCCGAGAGTATTTTGCAGGCGAGCGGCGGCAAGCGAATCCTGCATGAGCAGGCGCGCCGGGCCCTGCCCTTCCTGCAGGTCGGATTGAACGCCCCGGACCACCTGGTTCACATCGGTCACCAGGTTGCCCGTTTGGCGGGTGAGTTGGCTGAGTTGGGTTTCCAGGGCGTGCATTTCAGATACTACCTGGTTCAGTTCGTACGCCATGGCGGTATCCCGCAGGAGGGCGCCGATGGTGCCTTCTCCTTGCCGGATATCACCAACCACTTGCCGGAGATCCGACATGGTGACCGAAGCAGTTCCTGTCGCACTGCGCAAGTTGTCAAGGCCGCTTTCAGGTCGCGAGAGAGCCCTTCAGCGTTGAGCAGGGTGGTCAGCTGGGTGCTGTTGTTGATCCGTTCAATAGTTTCCTTCAGGCCTTCGGAAATATCCAGCACGTTCTGATTGGTTCGGTCGAGCGTACGCAGCATTTCCTCCGTGCTGACATCTGATTGGGATTGCAGGATGTCGCCGGGCTCGATCAGTGGCGCCGGATCTTTGGACGGCAGGAGGTTGACAACCCGGTTGCCGATCAGACCATCGGTGCCGATGCTGGCCAGGGCATTTTTCCGGATCACCTGGCGCATCGACTCGTTCAGGGCAATGGTAACAACCACCAGGGTGTCGTTTACAAGTTGAACCTCCTCCACAATGCCGACCACGATGCCCGACACGCGCACATTGTTTCCGGCCACCAGGCCGCTGACATTTTCAAAATGTACGCTGATCTCGAAGCGGTCGCTGAAAATACTTTTGTTGCGCCCGAGCATGTACAGGAAAAGGATCAGGAGCCCGAGTCCGACGAGGACAAACAAGCCCAGTTTTATGTTGTCAATTGTTCGTTTAGCCATGGCGTTCAGTCAAAAAAGGCCCTGACCTTGGGGTCGGAGGAGGCCTGAAGTTCGGAAAATGTTCCCTGGGCATAGCAGGTGCCGTCGATAAGCATGATGATGCGTTCGGCGGCAATTTGAGCCAGTTTCAGGTCGTGCGATATAACCAGGGACGCGGTTCGATATTCCTGTTGTACCTGTTGGATCAGTTCGATGATTTCCATGCCGGTGATGGGGTCGAGGCCCGTGGTGGGTTCGTCGTACAGGATGATGGCAGGTTTGAGGATCAGGGTACGGGCCAGCGCAATGCGTTTGCGCATACCGCCCGACAGTTCGGCGGGCATCATTTCGGTGGTATGCGCCAGCCCTACGCTTTGCAGTACCTCATGCACCCGCTCGTCAACATCCTGTTGCGGGGTTTCAACCAGTGCCGCCGAAGCGGAAATTCGAGGTTCTCGCGCACGGTCATGGAATCGTACAGGGCATTGCTTTGAAACAAAAAACCAACCCGGGCGCGCATTTGATCGAGCTCGGTGTAATTCAAATCCGGGCACATTTTCACCAAACACCTCAATCCGCCCGCTGTCGGGGCGCAACAACCCGATGATGCATTTAATCAGCACGGATTTGCCCGACCCGGACGGCCCAGCACCACGAGGTTTTCGCCTTCGTAGAGCGTGAGGTCAAACCGGTCGAGCACCACATTGTCGCCAAACGCTTTGCAGAGCCCTTCCACCCGGATTACGGCATTTTTTGTTCCCATGGTTGTTGTCGTACTAATAGTCCCAAATCAACTCCGCAACCTGCACGGCCAGCAGGTCCAGGATAAAAATCAAAACAGAAGACATGACCACCGCCGAGTTGGCCGAGCGGCCCACACCTTCCGTGCCTTTTGTCGAATAATACCCCTTAAAACAGCCTACAATGCCAACGGCAAAACCAAAAAAGAAGGTTTTAATGATCGCCGGAATGGCATCGTAATAGGCCAGGTTGTCGATCACCTGCGTATAAAATAATTGAAAACTGAGTACTTCGTAAATGTTCACGCCGATCCAGGAGCCGTACAACGAGATGGCGTCGGCCAAAATAACCAGTACCGGCAACATCAGCGTGGCGGCCACGGTGCGGGTAACCACCAGGTATTTGAACGGGTTGGTACCCGACACTTCCATGGCGTCAATTTGTTCGGTGACGCGCATGGAGCCCAACTCCGCGCCGATACTGGAGCCGATTTTTCCCGCAAAAATCAGCGCGGTAATCACCGGCCCGATTTCCCGGATAATCGCAATGCACACCATCGCCGGAATTTGTGCTTCCACACCATACCGCACCATACTTGGCCGCAATTGCATGGTCAGCACCAGGCCCATGATAAACGCCGTCAGCGCGACCAGCGACAGCGATTTGTAGCCAATAACAAAACATTGCCGGATCAATTCGCTAAATTCATAACGGGGCCGGAAGGCCTCCTGAAAAAAACGGAGCACAAACCGGGTCAATTCCCCGATTTCATGTAAAAAAACGCGACTTTTAACGACGGAATTCATGTACGTCCATTCATTTGTTCTTCCGAACACCATTCAAATTTTTGTAAAGATAATCCGGCATTGCGACAGCCTGCTTCTACTCCGGTCATTGTTTCCCATGCGCTATATCAACCTCATCGTTGCCCTCCTCCTTTTTTTTGAATCCCTTCAGGCACAGTCCTGGCAACCGGATGCGACCAGTTGGGACAACCACCCACTCCGCGTGGTCGTCATCGGCTCCTCCACCGCAGCAGGCGCCGGCGCCTCCCCGATCGACAGCGCCTGGGTGCCGCGTTTCACCCGGTATTTACAGGAACTGAACCCGGAAACCACGGTGACTAACCTCGCCCGGGGCGGCTATCAAACCTACCACCTGATGCCCACCGGCAACCCGCCACCACCCAACCGGCCCTGGCCCGACACCGCCCGCAACATCACCAAAGCCCTGGCCCACCGGCCCGACGCCATCATCATCAACCTGCCTTCCAACGACGCCTCGGCCGGCTACGGCGTCGCAGAACAACTGGCCAATTTCGACACCATCGTCGGCGAAGCCCGGGCCGCCGGCGTGCCGGTCTGGGTGTGCACCACCCAACCCCGGAACCTGGAGCCCGAAAAAGTGCAGGTGCAACTGGCCGTACGCGATTCCATTTTGCAGCGCTACGGCGATTTTGCCCTGAATTTCTGGGACGAATTGCCGGGGCCCGGCGACTGGGTTCATCCGAAATTCGATTCCGGCGACGGTATTCACCTCAACAATGCCGGACACCGCCTGCTGTTTTCCCGGGTATTGGAAAAAAATATCCCCCGGCTGTTTTTCAACCGGCCGCAGGTTTATGCCACATCCGACACGCTTTGCGCGCCGGGCCGGATCACCCTGCGCGCTGGCAGCCTGTACGCCGACACCATCCTCTGGTTCGACCGGCCCAAAGGCGGTTCGCCGCTTGCAAGCGGTGCAACCCTGACTACGCCGGCGCTGAGCAGCCCGGTGCCCTATTTCGTGGAAGCCCGGCGCGGGCCTTTTCATTTTCCCAGGCAACTGGTGGGCACCACGAGTACCAACCGGGACTGGAACGGCATCATGTTCGAACTGGCAGCCGACACCAGCCTGGTGCTGGATAGCCTGTCGGTGCAATTGCACAGCACCGGCACGCAATACCTGCGCGTGTACACCCGGCGGGGCGGCTTGTCCGGCCATGAAAACGAACCCGGCAGCTGGGCGCTGCTCGATTCATTTTCAGTGCAGGCGCCGTACGAAGGCGTAGTTGTCCGCTTGCCGGTAGGCCCGCTAGCACTGGCCGGCGGCGACACCTTGTCGCTCTACCTACACCTGGCCGATCCGGCCGGCCGGCTGGCTTACTTTGCCCCGGCCGATTCCGCTGTGGCCCGTACGCCTGAACTGCGCTTGCAAAACGGCACCGGCATCAGCCATGTGTTTTCGGAGCGCTATTATCCGCGGCTGTTCAGCGGGCAGGTTTTTTACCATTTTGGCTACCGGCCGGAAGGATTTTTGCAAACACGGCGCGTGCCGGTGCCGGTGTTCTTTTCTGAAATGAGCGCCGGAATCCGGCCGGATTCCCTGTTCATTCTGGCCGATACCCTGGTACTGGATGCCGGCCTTGAATACGGAAACTGCCAATGGTCAACCGGGGCACAGGGGCAGCGGCTGGTTTTGCGTGCCCGCGACTGGCCACCCGGTGGCCGGCAGGTTTCCTTTCAGGCAACCGACCCATACGGTTGTGCCGTGCAAGACAGTTTGACCATTTTATTTCGCCCGTCCGGAAGATCAAATGCCGGAAGTGCGCCGTTGCTCCGCATGATCCACCACACCGGGTGGTTGAGTGTTCAGTTTGACAATGCGGGCAAGCTGCCACCGTTCCTGCTTTCGGCAGAAATCATAAACCAAACCGGGAAGGCGTTATACCGGACATCGGGTAACATGCCCTTGCAGATTCCGGATGATTTTGGTCCCCCCGGCCTGTATTGGATACGGCTGGGCGGTCCCGGATTTTTACAAATTTTTAAATGGGAAAAACAGGAATGAAGCTGCTCAAAGAAATGCGCCACGCACCGCTGTTTTTTCTTTTGTTCGTCCTGCTGATGCCGGAATCCGGTACAGCCCAAATGAGTGCTGCCCAGAATACGGCGGCGCGCCCTTTCCGGCTCGTGGTGATCGGCTCCTCCACGGCGGTGGGGGCCGGAGCAAAGCCGGTTTCGAATGCCTGGGTAAACCGCTACGAACGCTACCTGAAATCGGTATACCCGGCCAACCAGGTGATCAACCTGGCCAAACGCGGCCACACGAGTTTTCATTTGTTGCCCAACGGGTACGCACCACCCGACGGCCGGCCAAAACCGGATACCTTGCGCAATATTTCCCGGGCGCTGGTCCTGCAACCGGATGCGATTTTGGTCACCCTGCCCTCGAACGACGTGGCTTCGGGAAACAAGATCGAGGAGGTACTGGCAAACTTCGATATGCTCGCAAAAACAGCCCGGGAATGCGGTGTCGACCTCTGGTTTTCAACTACGCAGCCCCGCAATTTCAGTCCGGAAAAAATAAAAATGCAGTGCATGCTCCGCGATTCCATCCTCCAGCGGTTCCCCGACCGTTCGGTCAATTTCTGGAGTGGCCTGACAACCTCCCAAGGTAAATTGCGGGAACAATTCAATGCCGGCGACGGCATCCACGTCAACAACGACGGGCACCGCGTGCTCTATGAATCGATGCGGGCCAGCAAGCTGTCGGAGCACATTCTGGCGCCCCAACGGGAATTTTTCCGAACCGACAAGGTGTGGGCGCAGGCCATACCGCTAAACCTCCACGGCATTCACCCGCCGCCGCCCAAGCCCAGGTCGATCCCGCCGCGCACGGGCACCCTACTGCTGCGCGTAGACAAACCGCTGGACGGCGCCTACGTGGAGATTTTCAATGCTGCCGGGAAACTGGTGCGCAAAGGCACATACAACCTGCCGGCGGTGCTGAAAACCGATTTCGGCCCCCGGGGTGTATACCGGATCCGGATAAAGGGCACATCGGCGGTGTACACCCAAAAATGGATCAAGCCGGAATAGGCTGAATTTGTATTTTTACAAATTACCAGGCCTTGGCATCCATGAACATCGCACCAGATCTTTTACGCACGTACGGCGCTAGTTTGAAAAAATTTGAACGCAGGGAAGACATTTTCCGCGAGGGTCAACACGCGTATTATTTTTCAAATACACACCGGCCTGGTGAAAATGGTCAATCATGGTGAAGAGCACGATTTCATCCAGGGCATCTTCACCGATGGGGAAAGCTTCGGCGAACCGCCGATGATCGGCTGTTTCCCCTACCCCGCCAACGCCACGGCTATTTTCGACACCAAAGCGTTCGCGCTGCCGCGCAAACAATTCCTGGAACTGCTGCGCGCACATCCCGACATTCACCTCCAGTTTACCATAGGCATGTGCCAACGGGTGCACGACAAGGCGCGGGTGCTCAAAGCCATCAACCTCGGCAGCCCGGAAGAGCGCATCCTTGCCATTATCGACTTGCTCAAAGCCAAACTCTCCCGCCTGAAATATGGTAAAAACGGGCACTTCACTGTGCCCCTCACCCGGCAAGATATCGCCGATATGACCGGCCTGCGCGTGGAAACGGTTATCCGGAAAGTCCGGCTGCTGGAAGAGCAGGGATTCCTGCAGATTGAGGACAGGAAAATTCTGCGGGCCTACGATTGACCTGAAGCGGCATTACATGAGTCACATTACCCCGGCCAGCCCACCGCAACCACGCCACTGCCTTCAAACGGCAGCCAATCCCCTGCATCATTGTACAAGCGGCATTTCCAGCGAATCCGCAGTTTTTTAGTCGGCAGGCCGTTTTCATTTTTGTCGTAGTCCAAAACTTCAAGCAGTTCAAAGAAATACGCCGGAAAGGGCTGTGCCCCCCCATCGCTCCGCCAACGCAAACCCTGGTCATCAATCCGCTCGAAAATCGGGCCGACAGTCTTCAGGGTCAGCGGTACAACATCCGCCGTCACCAGGCCGCTGTGGTAGGTATTTGCAGTGTCCGGCAAATTGCCCAGGGAAACCGAGGCCGTACAGCCGCCGCCCTGTTCGCTGACGGTGACCGTGTACGTTTCACCGGGCAGCCAGTCGGTCTGAAAACTACTGAGCGTGTCGCCGGTGCTCCAGGCGTAGGTATAGTTGCCCGAAACCGGTTCCGGCAATGCCGAAAACGTAACCAGCCCCGAACTGTCCAGATCAGCCCGGATGGCCGAACGCAGGCAAAACAGGTTTTCGGCAGTGTACAATAACTGCCGGGATTGGACCGCAAGACCATCCGGAAATTGCGCCGAATGCCCAACGTCCAGCATAAAATCCGTGGTCTCATACGCCACCGGCGTGCCGTCCAGCCCTGCCTGATTATTGATCAACCAAGACACTTCAGGCGTTAGCATGGCCGTGTAGTTGTAATCGAGTACTGCCCGAAAAACCGTGGAATCAAAATTGCCCGGTTGGTACATTGGAAAAACACCGGTATTCCAGGTGGAGTCAAACACCGGTTCCTGGGTATAATTCCGCAGGATAAACGTCAACGTACCGGGGCAATCCGCTGCCGGACAACTTGCCGGCGCAAAACTGCCGGTGAACTGCCAGACTTCGTCGGCGCCTTTTTCCGAATTCGTGAATAAATACACATTGTTCAGCCCGGCGGTTCGGGTTGCCGGTTGATTATCGAGTATGTAGTCCACCTTAAAAACGGGGTCTTCCGTTACCGGGGGCGGCAGGTCTTTTTTGCAGGCACTGAAAAGGAGGAGACCTGTAAAAAGGCTGCACGGCAGCATTTTTAGCATAGTTTGCATAGTCCTATCATCTTATTTTTTCCCAAACAAACACCGCACCCGCAAATCCCACCAAACCGGGCTCTGTTTGGGCAAATCAATATCCGAACCGGTCCGAATCCGGCCCGGCTGGTAATGCATACGCAGGCCCAGGCTTAGTTGGCCGGTCGGTTGCCATGCCACCCCGGCAAAAGCGCCGGCGTGCACCCGGGCAAACCAGCGGTTCTCCAGGCGGATGCGCGGGCGTTCGAGCACTATGGGCTCGGGCGCCAGGGAAGTTTGCTGTGTCCTTTCCTGCCGGCCCTGCACGAATAGCATCAGCGAAGGCATAAAACCGGCTTCAACATTGACCACATTGAGGTGGTATTGCAGGTACAGGGGCCATTCCAGCCAATGGGTGCCGGTTATGCGTTGTTCAGTCCGTTCGAGGGTATAGCCAAAACTGTATTTCAATTGTTCCACACTGCTCAGCGCGGTGTCGGAAAGGCCGCCGGGCCGAAAACGCCAGATCAGGTCGGTGTTGAGCGACCAAGGCGCGCCGCGCCGGTGCAGCCGCGCCGAAAGGCCGGCGTCAAAACCGGTTCGTTCATGTTCCAAATGGCCAAGGGCAGTGCCGCCTCCGGCAGCCACACCCAGTTGCCAACGCCAGGTCCGCAAGCGTTCCGGCGCAGCAGCGGGCGGCGGAGCGAGGGGAAGCGGCTCCAGACCGGGAGGTGGCAGCGCCAGCGGTGGAAACGGCAACGGCAACTGGTCCAGGTGCACCCAGGCAACTTGCCTTGATTTTTCCGGAAGCGAATTTTCATCTGCCGGCGCAGCCGGGGGTGCTGGCAATTCCGGCATTTCATCCGGCGTATTTTCCGGCGTAAATGCCGACGCTTTTTCCTGGAAACGCGGCAGTGCCGGATCGGAACCGGCGGCGTTTTTTTTATTATTCGACGCCCGGCTTGCGCTACCCTTGCGGGCTTCAGCAGCAGTTGCCGGATTTTCAGACGCCGGGGTGGTTTGTTTTTCAGAAAACAGCCTCCCGGCAGTCGGCTTCGCTTTTTCAGTCCGCCCCCCTACCCCGTTTTCGCCGGGCATTTGCTCCTGCGGTTTTCAGGCATGCCCTGTAATTCTGCCGTCCCAGGATCGGTTGTTTTTCCGGCATTTTCCTGCGCAGGCGCCTTTGCCGTTCCGGCAAAACGCTGCGGCAGTAATCCGCCTTCGGCAAAAAACCACCAGCCGGCCAGCAGCAGCGCCAGCAACCCGGCGCCCATCCACCACCACCAAAAGCCACGCCTGCGCTTGCGTTCCCGGGCTTCGATCAACGCCTGCGCCTGCAGCCAGTGCTCTTCCCGGAAGGCCAGCCGCTGCTCGGGCTGGTCTTCGGCGAACTTGCGTTGCAAAAATTCGTCCAGGCGATCCTTGTTTTCCATTAGCGTACCGATGTGTTTTCTGTTTGTTCCAATCCGGCTTTGATCCAGGCTGCGCAATTGACCGCGGGCAAAACTCACATGCCATTTGGAGGTGCCTTCGCTGATATCGAGCATGCTGCTGATCTCGGCATGGCTATAGCCGTCGAGCGCAAACAGGTTGAACACCTGCCGGCTTACCGGCGGCAGGCGCTGCAGCAGGTTTTCGAGTTGCTCGGCGTCGAATTGCCGGTCGGCCTCATTCCAGTCGACAGCCGTTGCATCCGACTGTTGTTCCATTTTTTCCGAAAGCAAAACCTGGTCGCGCCATTTGGCCTCGCGCCGGAACATGTCGATCAGCGTATTGATTTGAATCCGTCTGATCCAGGCCACAAAAGGTACTTCGGGGTTGTAGCGGTGCAGGTTTTGCAAAATTTTCAAAAAGCCGTCGTTGAGCGCCGCCGCTGCTTCGCTTTCGTCGCGCCGGTACCGCAGGCACACCGCCATCAGCACCGGGTAGCACTGCTGGTACAGCTGGTACTGCGCTTTGCGCGCGCCTTCGCGGGCGGCCTCCAAAAGTTCGGGCGTAATGGTCATTCAGTCGGACTTGATTCCCGGTTGACGCAGCGCTGCATGGAATGGTTGGGTTGGGTTGAAAATTTTTACCCCCGGGACCCGGCATGACGGATACGGCCGTTATCGCCCCGTCTATGGGAAAACCCGTAAAAAGTCCCATTTTCCCTGTGGTTAAGGCAGTGAAAAACCATCTCCGTTCCCCCAACTTTGCCCTATGATAAATCAGTGGAATTTTATGCGATTGTTGCGGGCCGGTTTGGCCGTTTGGGCTTTTGTGGAGTTGTACAACACCGGCGAATGGCTGCTGCTTTTCCCGGGAATTATTTTCGGTATGCAGGCGGTTTTGAACACGGGGTGTTGCGGCAGCGGGGTCTGTTATGCGCCCGCAGACCAAGGCAACGCATCAAAATCCGACACGGTGATTGCAGAAGAAATACGCTGAGGGAATTTCCCGAAGCAGCTAAAACATACAGGACGTTTTTCTACAACAGGTTTTAGGTGAATAAAACGGCGCGGCGAAAAGCTGGCGCCGTTTTTTATTGCCCTTACAACGCCGCATAATACCGAGCGCCCAAAGTCACCCCTTCCGTACCGATCCGTTCCAGCCCCCAGCGTCCGGCCACTTTGTGCACAGGTTTGGTTTGCAGGCCCTGATGCAACGCCTCGTATTGCGCATACGACACGGCTTGCCGCTGCGCCAGTTTTTCAAACACCCGAAAATGCCGGACCACGTGTTCCCAGCCTGGCTGCACTACGGCTTCAAACACCTTCGCTTTCGAGCCGCTTCCGTAGGCCACAAAGCCCAGGCGTTTGCCTGCCAGCCGGCTTTTTTCTGCCCGGTCGGCTTCCAGGGTGCTCATGAGCGCCAGGAAAATGGAAGCGGTGTACAGGTTGCCGGTTTCGCTGCTGGCGCGCTGTGCTTTTTCCAGTTTTTCCTGCACAAAACGGCGGTATTCGGGCGCGGTGCTGACCTGTTTCAAAAAAACTGCCTGCGCCTTTTCAAACGCTTTGGTATCGGGAAACTGGTCGGCGTTTGGTTCTTCAAAACCGTGGCGCCCCACATCGGCCGACCAGTGACCACTGGCTTTCCGGCCTTCAATGAACGCTTCCACATAAATACGTTTGGCGTGAAAGGCATACGGCAGGTGAAAGATCATGCGCGCCCAACGCTCGTGCAGCGCCCGAAACTGGTCGGGTCGGAAAACACCTGCGTCCAGCGCCCGGCGCCTGAAATCGGCCAGCGCTTCATGCATCCGGTTTTGGTAGCACCAGTTGGAGTACTGGCCATCGAAAACCGGGGTGTCGGTGTGGCGTTCGCGGCGGGGTTTGTAAAAATCGTGGACGTGCTCGGTGGACACGCCAAACAAGCGCCGAAACTTCAGCAGGCGCGGATGCCATTTTACCAGCATGGCTACCGCTCCGGCACCCTGGGTGTATTCGCCGGTAGACTCCAGCTCGTAGCGGGCAATATCGGAGGCCACCACGATGGCCACATTGGCCGGGTCGGTGGCCACCCAGTCGAGGGTGTTGTGCAGGGCATCGGTGGCGCCGATACAGGCAAAAGTCATGTCAAGCACATCGCAATGGCGCAGGCACCCGGCGCCGTAACGCCCGGCCAGCCGTTCCTCCACCATACCGACGGCGTAGGTGGCGGTGGGTTTCGACATGTCGAGCGCGCTTTCGGTGCCCAGGTAGATCCGCCCGATAGATTTCGGGTCGATCTTGTTGCGATCAATCAGCTCGGCGATGGCTTCGGCGGCCATGGTGGCAGCGTCTTCGTGTACATCCGGCAGCGCCATTTTGTACAGGCCGAGGCCCTGCTGTAATTTGACTGCGGGAATCCGGCGTTTTTCCGCCAGCGTTTCGATGTCGAGAAAAAGTTTGGGAACATAAAAAGCCATGTCGTCGATACCGACCGGCAGCACGCGTTTTGCCATGTTATTTTAGTTTAGTGCCGAACCGGTAGTGGTGTGTTGGTACGGCGTAATCCGGACCTCCGGTCCGGAAAAATGGCAAGGGCGGTAAAAATTTGCTGCGCAAAATTTCGAATGCGCGGCAAATTTTAAAAAACCAAACGCCGTGTTTTCCAAATTGTTTGAAATGCCCCTACGCCGCTAACAGGCGGACAGTGGACGACCGCAATGCCCGCCCCTACGCCGACCATACCGGTTTTCGTTCTAAATTTGCTTCCCTATGCAAATCCTCTACCACCCAGCCGTCCTCGACCACGATACCGGCCCCGGCCATCCGGAAAACCGCTTCCGGCTGGAATCCTTCGACCTCGCCGGGCCGACGATGGAAATCCCCGACGGAACGGAATACCTCGACCTGGTGCATCCCCAAGGCTACATCGACCTGGTGCAGGAACACTGCGCCCGGGCCGAACCGCTCGACGGCGATACCCGGACTTCCGCGGGGAGTTTCCGGGCCGCAACCGCCGCCGTGGGCGCAACGGTGCTGGCTATGGAACGCGGCGATTTCGCCCTCGTGCGCCCGCCCGGCCATCATGCCTATCGCGCCGAGGCGCACGGATTTTGCCTGTTCAACAACATTGCCATCGCCGCGCAAAAAGCAGTGGATGCCGGCAAGCGGGTGCTGATCCTCGACTTCGACGGGCACCTCGGCGACAGTACCATGGATATTTTTTACCGCTCCGACCAGGTGGCTCACTGGTCATTGCACCAGTATCCGGCCCTACCGGGCAACGGTTCGCCGATAGAGATCGGGGCAGGTGCAGGGCTGGGGTTTACCATCAACTGCCCCTTGCCCGCCGGCAGCGGCGACGATATTTTCCGCCACGCGGTGGAGTACATGCTACCGGCTGCAGAGCAGTTTCAGCCCGATGTGGTGGCCATTTCCGCCGGATTCGACGCGCACCAGTTCGACCCCTTGCTGCAATTGCGGGCCACCGGCAATTTCTACCACTGGATTGGAAAAACGTTGCAACAGCATTTCCCCGGAAAATTATTCGCTGCGCTGGAAGGCGGCTATAACCTGGAAGAACTACCCGGCTGCGTGTTCAATTTTCTTGCCGGTGTCAACGGCGCGGGCATGCCCCATCCGGAAACGACGACCACGTCGGGCTTGCGCACCTGGGAGACTTACGAATTGTACCTGCACCAGGCGGCGGGGTTGTTGGCGCAGTATTGGAAATTTTAAAAAATTGGCCGTTTGCGTGTTTGAGCAATTAAATCATGAAAAAAGTCCTCGATAAATTCTTTTACCCAAAATCCGTTGCCCTGGTCGGTGCCACGGAAAAGCCGGAGAAAATCGGGTATACCGTGTTGCGCAACCTGCTTGAAAACGGGTACGGCGGTACGGTGTATCCGGTCAACCCGAAGTATCGAAAATTGCAGGGTAAAAATGTTCGCCCACCTGCGCAATTTGCCGAAGGCGCCCGACCTGGTGCTTTTTGCGCTGCCTGCCGCCCTGGTCCCGCCGCAAATGGCGGCCTGCCGGGAAATCGGCGCCCAATGTGCGGTTGTTATTGCTTCAGGATTCAAAGAAGCCGGGGAAGAAGGCGAGCAGTTGTACCGCGACCTGAAATTTGAAGCAGCCAATAACGGCGTGCGCCTCATAGGCCCCAACTGCATCGGCTTGCTGACACCTTCCATCGGACTGAATGCCAGCTTTGCACCGGCGATGCCCGCTGCCGGCCGGGTGGCTTTTATTTCGCAAAGCGGCGCCCTGGGCTCGGCCATTCTCGACTGGGCGGCGGAGAAAAATGTTGGGTTTAGTCACTTCGTTTCCATTGGCAGCATGGCCGATATCGGTTTTGACCAGTTGATCGACTATTTTGGGGTGGACAGCCGCACGGCCTGGGCATTTTGATTTACATGGAAAACCTGGTCGACGCCCGCCGGTTTATGAGTGCGGCACGGGCCTTTGCGGTCCAAACCCATCGTGGTGCTCAGCGGGCTCCAGCAAACTGGGCGCCCGGGCTGCCCTGGCCCATACCGGTGCGTTGGCCGGCAATGATGCCGTGTACGCTGCGGCCTTTCGCCGGGCCGGTATCATCCGGGCGCATACCATCCAGCAATTGTTCGATTGCACCCAGGCCCTGGCCAATCAACCCCTGCCCGCCGGCAACCGCCTGGCCATCGTGACCAATGCCGGCGGCCCGGCCATCCTGGCCACCGATGCCCTGGAAAAACGCGGCGGCAAACTAGCCCAACTCAGCCCGAAAACCCTCTCCCAACTCAGCAAGCAACTCAGCGCCAACTGGAGCAAAAGCAACCCCCTGGATATCCTCGCCGACGCCACGGTGGATCAATTCAGGCTGGCGGTGCGTGCCTGCCTCGCCGACCCGAATGTGGACGCTGTGCTGACCATTCTTACTGCCCAAACCGGCGACTATGCGGAGGCAGTTGCCCGGGCGGTGGTCGAAGAGTCGAAAACCATTTACGACAAACCGGTGTACGCCAGCTGGATGGGCCTGCAAACCGTCAAAACAGGCCGAACCGTGCTGGAAGAAGGTCAGGTGCCCTGGTACCCCTTCCCCGAACGCGCGGTGGTGGCGTTTATGCACATGGTGCGCTACCGCGAAAACCTGAACCTGCTCCACGAAACGCCCTCGGATCTGCCGGTGGAACTGGACAATATCAACCGGACCGGCGCCAGAGTAATCGTCGATATCGTGCAAAAATCGGGGCGGCTGCATTTTGAAGAGGCTGAAGCAAACGCTTGCTGGCCTGCTACGGTATTCCTATCAATACCAGTTATCTGGCAAAAACAGAAGACGAGGCGGCGGCAATTGCCCGCAACATGGGCTGCGCCGTCGCGCTCAAAATCGAGTCGCCGGATATCTGGTACAAATCCGAAGTGCATGGCGTGCGCCTGGGCATCGAAACGGAATTCGGCACCCGGCAGGTGTACCGTTTTTTGATGGAAAATGTGAAAAAGAAGCGTCCGGACGCCCGCATCAGCGGGGTGACTATTGAAAAAATGGTGAACACCCAGCATGAGCTGCGTATCGGCGCCATGAAGGACCCGACCTTCGGGCCGGTGATTTATTTCGGGCCGGGCGGAGTCGCCACCGACGTGCTGCAGGACCGTGCCTACGGCCTTCCGCCGCTGAACATGGCCCTGGCTAAAAACCTGGTGTCGAGCACCCGCACTGCGCAGTTGTTGCAGGGTTATAAGCATCTGCCGCCGGTACCCATCGAGCAGTTGCACAATGTGCTGGTGCGCTTCGCTTACCTGCTTATGGACTTTCCGGAGATCCGCGAAATCGACGTCAACCCCTTCGCCATGAACCCCACCGGCGGCATTGCGCTCGACGCGGAAATTACGCTCGAACAAAGTCCCAGCCTGCAACGCAGTCCCTACGAACACCTGAGCATACAACCCTACCCCACCCAATGGGTAAAAACCGTGGAACTGAAAAACGGGCAACAGGTGCAGCTGCGCCCCATTCGGCCCGAAGACGAACCGCTGGAGGCGGAATTGGTCAAAAACACCTCCAAGGAGAGCCTGTACTTCCGCTTTTTCGGCTTCGTGCCCGGCATCGATCACAAAATGCTGGCCCGCTTCACGCATATCGATTATGACCGGGAAATGGCCATCGTGGCGGTCATTGAAGTGGACAAAAAACCGGAGATCATCGGCGTGGTACGCATCGTGGGCGACGGCTGGCGGGACTCCTGCGAATACGCCATTCTGGTGGCCGACCACTGGCATGGGAAGGGCGTTGGCAGCTTGCTCACCGATTACATCATCGACATTGCCCGCGCCCAGGGCTACCACCGCATCACGGCTCGTTTTGAAAATCAACAGCGCCATGCGGCGGCTGTTTCAGCGCAAGGATTCAAAATTAAAGGAGAGTATGATACGGATTTGGCGGAGTTGGGGTTGGAAGTGCGGAACGCCGTCTGGCAGACGGCGTCAGGGTTCAGCCCCCCTACTCGTCCTACGACTTGAAGTCGTAGGACGAGTACCCCCCCCGGCTACTCACCGCGCCACCACTACCCGTTTCACCCCCAGCCAGCCCCGTGCATCCCGCAGTTCCAGCCAGTACACGCCCGGAGGAAGGCTATGCACATCCATCGCTTTGGAAAGTTCGGCCTGTTGCCGTACCAACTGCCCCTGCGCGTTGTAGAGCAGGGCGCGGGTGCTGGCGGCGTCGCATTCCGGACAGCTAACGAGCAGTTGCCCGCTGGCGGGATTGGGCCAGATTTTCCATTCGGGCAGCTGCGGTTCGCCGGTGCTGACGCCCGTTTGTACCAGGATATTTTCCACCTGTGCGCAGCCGGTTTGACCGGTAATGGTCACCGTGTAATTGCCGGGCGCAGAAATCTGGACAATGGGTTCTATGCTGCCGGTAGACCAGTTGTAACTGCCGCCGGGTACCGAAGCATCGAGTTCGATTGTTTGGCCGCTCCCGATAGTGTACACCGGTGCCAGGCCGGTTTGCAGATTGAGGGCGCCATCGGTATGCCATTGTTTGAGTTGTTGCAAGGGCGGGACCACGAGGCCGAAGATATCGGGACAGGGGTGCGGGATGTTGGAGTGGCGGGTGAAAGCCACCTCCAGGCGAAAGGTATCGGCTGCGCCAAAGTTGAACGGGCCGTGCGTGTTGATAACCCGCCGGTTGGCATAAGGCAGGTTTCCCGTACACATCGTCC
Source organism: Lewinellaceae bacterium (assembly GCA_016716135.1). Classification (GTDB taxonomy): domain Bacteria; phylum Bacteroidota; class Bacteroidia; order Chitinophagales; family Saprospiraceae; genus M3007. The sequence continues at coordinate 79,848 of JADJWX010000017.1, forward strand.
AACCTTGCGGGTTGGCCGGGTTATCCGGAAAAACGAATTTTACAGTATCCGTGCTTCCGGGATCATAACCCGTACCGCCCCGGGTGAGCGGCTTCCCGTCGCGCCAGTAGCCCCGCAGGTAATTGTAGTATTCCGCTGCCAGTTTGGGGTCTGTTATGCCTGGCGGCGGATTTGAAACCGAAGGATTGGCATAATACATCGACTGGTTCAGACTGTGGTTCAGGTATTGCACCGTTTGCACAGGGATAGTTGTTCCAAAACCGGACCTTCCGGAACAACTATCGTCATCATCAGCATCCGCATTATATACATACCAGGCATCGGCCTGCGGCGCCGAGCCAATGAAATCGTCAAAATGACAGCCCAGATCGGGATCGGTAAAAAAGCCGAGGTAACTCTCCGCGTACGTATTTCCGGAACGGTTGATCAGCGTATAATCCACAAACAGCGATTTTTCAAGTAAGGGGTTCGGTAAACAATCGTACGTATAGGCAGCCACCTGAAAATCCACCAGCATCGGATCGGTGAAGGTTTTGCCGTGTTTCGTACTGTCGGTAAACGCCCACCAAACCATCTGATCGCCTTTCAAAACGGGGTAATCACCGTCGTACACATTATACCGACCGTCATTGTTGACATCGACGAAGGGGGCCGGAAAGTGATCGGGGTTTGTTTGTACCGGACTGAAATCGAGGTTGTACTTCAAATTCGGGTTGCCTTTCCCGGGCCAGGTGATGATGTCGAGTGGAACGGGGTCGTCCAGACTGTTGTCCAAGCGGAAATCTTCCCGCATTGCCCGTAGTTGCGCGCGGTTTATGGCCCAAACCCGGTCAAATTCATTTTCCAGTGTAGCGACACCACCGGTTCGGTAGTCGTCGGGAATACTCGACGAAATGAAATCGGCGGCGGCAACACGCAGGTTCCCGCCAGGGTCTTTTCCTGCGATCCAGGGCGAATAAGCCAGTATAGTTGGAGCGGTAACGCTGTCTTCCAGGGCTAAAAACGTACCGGCAGAACCATTGAAAAACAAACCGGCCTCCGGGAAAAAATCGGCCTGTAGCGCGGTGTTTTTCAGCTGCCGGTAGCCGACCCGGAAGTCATCCGCCTCGGGGGCATTGCCCTGGGCATCGGTCCGGATGCAGTGCACCGCTGTTTTTCCTCTTGCTAAAAGCAGGAAACCGCCGTCGGGCAATTCAAGCACATCGCTGCTGCCGCCGCTGGCGTTGCCGGCATCGCCGTAATTTTGGGTCCAGGTAACAGCACCCTGCGCATCCAGTTTCAGCAATATCATTTCGGAATTATCAGACAGCCCGGCTACGGCATAGCCACCGTCGGAAGTGCGGATGATGTCGTGAAAAATAGCACCGGAATAACCGGCCGACCACATTTCCTGGCCGTCGAAATCCATCCGGAGCACGATGGGCACCCCGTTTGATTGAACGCCGCAACCGGCAAACCCGTCGGATAACACTTTCAGGGCCCGGAATTGGGTTGTGTGGCTGCGCAGCCAAACCTGGTTGCCATCGGCATCGAGTGCCTGCAGCTGGCCTTTTTCATCTGCCAGGATCAGCCGGTTGTTGTGTTGGGCTACGGCAATCGGCCACACGGCGCCGGTGTTGCGGGCCCATTCCTGGGTGAATCCGGTCGTCCGGTCGTAGTTGATCTTCCGATAGAGTTTCCGGCCAAATACGATAAAACTATTGTCGGGCAACTTCGATACACTGCGGCTTGGGCAGGGTGTAAATACCTATGGAATCCGTAAAGGTTTGTTGATTTACAAAGCCGGTTCCCGGTCGGTATTCGGCCATGATGTAATCTTTGCTGCTAAGGCCGGGGCGATACAGCATGATGAAATAGGGGTTGCCGGTCCCAGTATCATATTTTTTGAAAATAGTGGGTCGATAGCGGCCGTTATGCCAACCCGAAATAGCCCGGCACGGCACCGCGCGGATCCACCTGAAACACAAATTTGTCGGTGTACACCAGAAATTGATCCCCATCGGGGACAAGCGCGCACATGGTCGCGTTAAATGCGTTGGGAGCGATTCGTTTATGCCAGGTTTCCGATTGGGCGTGCATGGAAAAGGGTAGGGCAAGGAGGCAGAGCGCCAACAGGGGTCGGTTGTTCATAGTTGCTATTTCTTTTGTTTTTTACAGATAAAGTGTCGGCATGACTCGAGTCACACCGACACTACGATAAATTTACGCTTATTACCTAAAAAACAAGGAGCAACTATTTCCAAAAGTCAGGTTCCTGTCGGGGCGTTCCTTGCCCTGTACCGCTTTAAAACCGGCAATACTGCGCCTCCAGCTCCCGGTCGATGCCCTTGCGCACGGCCCGTTTGGCCATCCAGCGCAATACAGGTTCGAACAGGCTGAACACACCGGGGATATTGGTGTCGCTCCACTGATGATAAGGCCATGTGGTACAGGTTTTTGGGAATGCCCGATTTTGGGTGCGTGCGCCCGTCGGCAGCCAGGCCGTAGGCGACTTGCAGTGTTTTTTCAAAACCGGCGCTTCCAGGTTGTACCAGCACATTGAATACCACTTTTTCGGTCTGTGACGGATTGAAAGCGATGCAGCATTCCTACCGTGGCGGTGGCGGACTCCCCGGGCTGGAGTTCGAGAAAGTCCAGGCCCACTTGAATGCCCAGCGTGCCTTCGACAGCGGTAAACGTTTCGTCGAAGGTTTTGTGAAAGTGGAGGTCATTGCCGCCGCCGGGCGCCAGTTCCACTTGTACGAGGGTGAATTTCCCCCGGGTCTCAGCAGCGGTTTCGAGGAAGGTGACTTTTCGTGCACAATCGGGTTTTCGATGTGCGGGATGCGGTGGGGCTTGCTGGCAAGTCCGTTGTTTGTTCGGTTTCTTGCAGCCCCGGTAGTTTCGGGACTGATCACAACTTCGACCGGGTAAAACCGGAAATGGTCGCAAACTACTTTCTGCCGTATTTTGAGCATATTGGTTTAAGCGTTTACGAGCGTGTTTAAGAGTTTGTCCGAAATTCCATTACTGGCCTCCGGCGGCCATAGCCTCTGGCGACAGACGCAGCTATGGCGAAAAATCTAATGTGGTATGAAAGAAAATTTGCCGCTTTCAGCCCAGTGATAAAATTTTAAACATGCTAAATTCGGCATTAAATAGAAATTAATTAAACGGCGCAAACCAGGAAAAAAGGAATGAAACACCCGGCAGTTAAAGTATTAGCATTGCTCTTTTCAATATCATTATGCAACCAGGCAGAAGCACAATCCGTAATATTAGAATTATTATACGCCGAGGCAAAAAACGTATTTAAGGGCAAGGTTGAGCGGATTCGATATGAAAGTTCAAATGGCGAAGGGAGCAGCTTTTCAGTGCATGTTATCGTCGAAAAAATGTACAAAGGGGACGAACCTTACCATGCAGTTATTTTTGGCGTGGAAAAAGCAGATGTAATAGACGTAGAACTTGACACCATTATCCTGGATTATTCATTTAATATAATCCAGGACAGTTCGTACCTGTTTTTTGCAAATGAAATCCGCTTAACAAGTGCCAAAGAAAAGACAGGCCTGAGCAGATTTATCTCCGAAATAGAAGGAATTCCTGTTACCAATAATTTAGAACAACTGCTTGAGAAGTATGACAAGTATACTTTTCTGGAAACAAAAAATACCAGGAACTACCCAACATCAAATTTTGCCCTTGATAAAATGAAAACAAATTCAGGGACAATATTTTCAGGAAAAGTATTAAAAATAGAAGCACGACAAGGCATCGGGTATGCATTGAAGGTTAGTACGAAATCAGGAAAAAAAACCGTGCTTTCTAAAAATACAAATTGTGTCTGTGGCGAAGGGAGCATCAAGGTTGGCAGGGTGTATGTATTCTACACCAATAAGGACGAGGCGAATAAATACCGGCTGGTTGATGAATGGTTAAGCATTATAGAAGCAAGCGAATATGATAAACTCAAATATTAAAAAAAGTCGGTAGTCGAAAACAACGCTTCGTGCGGTTAATTTTCAGACTTTTGCTTCCGCCAAAGACAGTTCCAGAGACAGCCTGTCAACTACAATAAATGGCCCACCGCAACGCCTACATCAACCCGTTCCTTCGTCTGATCTATTTCGCCCTGCGCGTGCTGGTCTGGTTCGGGCTGCGCGTATTGTACCGGCGCAGGCTGGTCTTGGGCAGGGAGCATACGCATTTTGACGGGCCGGCTATCGTGATCGTCAACCATCCGAGCACCCTGATGGACGTCTTGAACCCCGCGCTGGAAATCTGGCAGGAGATGTTTTTCCTGGCCAATTACGGCATGTTCAAGAACCCAGTGGCCGGTTGGATCCTGCGCCGTTTTTTCTGTATTCCGGTAAAACGCAAGGAGGATGTGGCCGAGGGCGCCGAACGCGACAACATGAAGGCTTTTGAAAAATCGTTTGAGCACCTGGAAAAAAACGGCGTGCTGTTCATGGCCGTGGAGGGCACCAGCTGGATGAACCGCTTCGTGCGGCCGCTGAAAACCGGCGTGGCCCGCATCGCGCTGGGCACGGAGGCCCGCAACGACTGGGCGCTGGGCGTCAAAATTATCCCCATCGGCCTGTCGTACACCGCGCCCGACCGATTTCGCAGCGATGTGGTGGTCAACTTCGGCGCACCGGTGTATGCCCGCGAATGGGCCGAAGCCTGGCAAAACAACCACCAACAGGCCATATCCGACCTGATCGGGCACCTCGAAGCCCAACTCAAAACCCTGAGCATCCACACCCGCGATGAGGCCGGCGAACTGCTGATTACCCGCCTGGAGGAAATCCTCCAAAACGAACAACCGATTTCGCAAAAAGCCGCATTCGAGCGCTCGCAACGGCTGGTAAAAACCGCCCTCGACGATCAGGAACTTGGTGCAAAAACGACGGCTTATTTTGAAAACCTGGAGCAAGCCAAACTATCGGATGCCGTGCTGGCGGTGGAACAAAAACCCGCCCTGTTGCTGAACACGATCCGGCAGGGATTGGGCCTGCTGCTCGGACTCCCGTTTTTGTCCTCGGCTATGCGTTTTGGTTCCTGCCTTGTTTTTTACCCTGGCTTTTGAATAAAAAAATGGACCTCTACATCGGCTATGCCACTACGGTGAAAATGCTGGCCGGAATGATCACTTTTCCCCTTGCACTCTGGGGCGCCTGGAAATTGGGCCGGTGGCTTGCCCACGATCCCGTTTGGGCCGGGCTGGCAGTGCTGACCGCCATCCTGCTCGGATATTTTGTAGAGGCGTTTCAAGACCTGTTCCGGAAATTTACCATCAACCGGAAGGCGATCAAAGCGGCCACCAGCCGGCCACATATCCTGGAACCCTTGTTCCGGCAGCGCCGGGAAATTCTGAGCCGGATACCCGGGTAGCGCACGCGCTTTTTTCCCCTTATTGTATTGATTTATATCAGCTGAGCAGTCGGTCCGTGTCATGGGCCGGTAGTTGCAGAACCGGCAAGTTTGGAGCGGAGTTTTTTTTAAAAAAAATGCCGTTAACCGGGCTTACCCGTCGGGTTCTGTTTTTACAAATGCCGGATCAACGCGGGCGATAAGCCACAAAGCAGCCATACCGATGCAAAGAATAATGTTAATACTCGTTGCCAGCCTTCTTTTGGTGCTCAGCGGTTGTACTATACTGGGGTTGATCATTGGCGGATCGAAAGACAAAGACAGATCCGTGACCGTTTCCGGCTGGGATATTGTCGAACTCCCCATAAAACAACCCATCACCGTTTACACAAACAACCAGCGCAAAATAACCGGCCGGTACATGGGTGTAACCTACCAGATCGAAGATGAAAAAGATACCGTGCTAAATGCCGTAAAACTCCTCCGGCCTATGGAGGGTGTGGAGCAAATCCCAATGACCGATATTGCCTACATAAAAACCCGGCATGACAAGGGGAAGATTACAGGCGCTCTAATTGGGCTGGCCATCGATGGGGCCATTGTGGTGGCTGCTATAAGTTCGTTTTCGTTTACCATGTTTAACGCCGCTAACACATCCACATCCTGTCCGCTGGTGTACAGTTTTGACGGTACGGATTACCAGCTCGATGCCGAGCCGTTCGGCGGCGCCATTTTTCAGGCCGCCGAGCGCCCCGACTGGGATAACCTGGATCATCTGAAAGCCACCGACGGCGTGTACCGCCTGAAAATGGCCAATGTGGACAACGAAACCCAACACGTCGACTTTGTGCATTTGCTGGCCGTCGATCACCCTGCCGGCTCCCGGGTTTACCCTTCTTTTAACGGCAAACTGCACACGGTCAGTCGGTTGCAGGCGCCACGTACAGCAAGCGATTTACACGGATTCGATGTAAAAAACGCCCTTCGACGTGCCAACGGCGACTTCTGGCTCAGTAACCCCTTCGGCCGCAATCTGGACGATCCGGCTACGCTGCGCGACGGTATCGTACTCGAGTTCGACCGGCCGGCCGATGCGCGCCATGCGGCTCTCGTTTTACAAGTGCAAAACACACCGTGGGCGGCCGGCACCATGCACGACCTCCTGGAACTGCCGGGCAGTGCACTGCCCGATTGGTATCGCGAACTCAATGAATCCTATACCGCGCGCAAGCAGTTCATGGACTTCTTCGTGCAGGAAGGCATGTTGCAGGTATCCATCTGGACGAAAACCGGCTGGCAACCCGCCGGGCATGTTTGGGTGGCAGGGCCCGCCATAGCCAAGGACATCCTTGTGGAACTGGACGTACCGGAATCCAGCGCGAGCACCTTCAAAATCAAACTGGAAGCCCCGCCCGGTGTTTGGATCGTGCATAGCGCCGAATTGGATTTTAACTACTACAATGTGCCTTCCTTTGTCAAAACGCTGACACCACAAAAAGCGGTGGACCAGAACGGCCGGAATTTGCTACCCATGTTGGAAAAAGCGGATAACCGGTATTACGAAATGGCGCAGGCTACAGACGAGGCCTGGCTTGAATTTCCGGCGCCGCCAAAACAAAAAGGGATGACGCGAAGCGTAATTCTGAACAGCGGCGGGTACTACACCATCCACACGCAAAATCAAGGTACCCCGCAAATGGAACTGTTGCAGCAGATGCTGGAGCAGCCCGGCACATTCACCCGTTTTGAGTTGGAAAAACTGTACAAAAAAACGGATGCGCTGCTACGCGTAACGGCGGCAGTTCAGTGAAAAAGGGTTTTTCATATTGTCGGCGTGACTGCGAGTCTAATGTCGTCAATTTAAGAAATCAGAGGAGGTGGACACTTTTCAAATTTGACTTTTCAAATTGAACTTTTGACTTTTTTAAGAGCAATATCAGTTAGGGAAGTTCCTTTTAAGTCAAATTTGAAAAGTCTAATTTGAAAAGTCAAAAGTGTACACCCACCCAAATACCTTAAATTGACGACATTAGACTGCGAGTCACGCCGACAATTGGCTAATGATTGTCCATTTTAACCCTGGGCTAAACAAACTATCAGGGAACAACTTTAAAAACCAGATCGCCCAACAACACCCGTGGCGCCGAATCGCCGGGGCACTTGGCGTGCGGTTCAAGAATATAGATCACCGAACCTACGGGAAGCTCCTCCATCTTATCCAGTACCACCCCGGGAATTTTATTATCCCGGATGACGTATTCAATCACGTCGGCGTTAGCTTCGCGAATTGCCAGGGTGTATTGTGAAATGGCGCAATGTGCATTGTCGTAATCAAAATTTTCAATGACGGCCTCCAGTTTCCGGCTCAGCATATTGCGAATTTCTGCCTGGGAAACCGTGTTGCTTTGCGAATAATCTGCGAGGTAGGGCACCGGATCAGGGATCCATTTGGCCCGGAATGTCTGCACGCCGAGTTGGACTTCTTTTTTGTTTTTACGGGTAAACACCTCCACGTTTATCGTTCCCGGTTTGCTTACGCGGACAAAATACCGGCAATCCCCAAGCGGGATCAATGACCCGGACGCGGTTCCACCGGACAACCGCAGCTCCAGCTCGCCGCATTTGTAGCCCGGCACCACTACTGTTATCGGGTTGTTCACCCCCACATAAAATACGTTCATTTTGTTGGCAGCAACAGCCACCGTTGGCGATGGAATTGTAGCAGGCAAAGGTTCAAATTCAACCGGAGGGCGCGTATATTCAGCCAGCGACGGTGATGGTGCAGCCACTGCGGCGACTTTTGCCTTCGGCGCATTACTATTTTGATCAAAACGCAGTGCCGGATCGGCGGGGATACGTTTTACCCGGTACATTTTCACACCGAGTTCTTTTTCCAAATTATTTTTTTTGGAAAACACGGCGATGCCCAGTTCGCCCGGCGCAGTAGCCACCACATTGTAGCGGCAATCGCCCAGGGCGGTTAGCGTGCCCGGTCCGAGCAGGCGCACCGTAAGCTCGGCACAGTCGTAGCCCGGCGCCGCTACGGTAACCGGATTGTCTACACCGATATAAAACACATTCATGTTTGTGGCTTCCACGGCGATCACCGATGGCGACACCGTATCCGGCGCAATTACCAGGGCTGTCGCGGCGGGTTTGTGCTGTGTTACAACTGGTGCCTGCGCCGTTTCAGCAGGTGTTCTATCCGGAAAAACAAGTGCCAGTTCGGATGGTGCGGGCTGCGGCTTTTGGGTGAAGGAAGACCAGCCGAGTGCCGCAGCGCTGAGCAGCACAATACCGAGGATAAAAATGCCCGGGGAGCGTTGTGCATTTTCGGGTTCCAGGTTGAACAGGCGAAAAATGCGTTGCGCAAATGCGCTTTTACCGATAGCATGCATAGCAAATTGATTTAGGGTGAGATGGGTATATTGCAAGTTGGTGAGGGTTTGGGCATACAACAAGCGGTCCGGGCAATAGCGCAGCACCAGGTCGTCGCAGCAATATTCGCGCTGGCGGCGGGCTTCTTTGGACAGTAACCAAAACAATGGATGGTAAAAGAAACATACCTCCAGGGCCAGTTGAACCAGGTTGATCAGGTAATCGTGCCGGCGAATGTGCGCCAGTTCGTGCAGCAACAAGGCCTCTACCTGCCCGGGCTGCAACTGGAACAACAAACCCGCTGGAAACAGCACCACCGGCTTCCAGAACCCCAGGGTCAACGGCTGGCTTACCCGCGTCGATTCCAGCCAGCGCACCGGGCGTCTGATTTGAAGTGCTGCGCTCCACTGTTGCAACTGCTGCTGCCATTGTTCTGGCACCGGCGTCACACCGGTACGTCGAATACGCCGGCTGAGCCAATAACCGCCCAACAACCGGAGTACCAGCAGCAATGCGCACAAGCTCCAAAACCAGCCCACCGGGGCCGCCCAGGATTCATACGCCCGGATAAATTGCCGGCGCCAGGGAATGGGTACATCCGCCACCTGAACAACCTGAAGCAGCGGCGCTACTTCGGGAGCAGGTACCGCCGGCACGTTTTCTTCTGCCGGCACGACGTTCCATTCCCGGCTCCATTGATAATTTTCCCAGGCCGTGCTGAATGTCAAAACTGCCCAAACCACACTGGCGGTCATACCGAGCAGGGCTGCATGATAAATAGCCCGTGGGTGTTTGCGCCATATTCGGGCAGCTACGCGGAACAACAGGTAGATGAGCGTAATTTGCCAGAGGGAATGCAAGACCACCCATCCGAGTGCAGCGGCGAAGGGGTTGAACATGTTGTCAGGGTCCATAGGTCAAAGTTGTTTGTCGAGCCAGCTTTTGATGGCGCGCAGTTCATCGGGCGACACTTTGTCGTTGCCCAGGGCATGCATCATCATGTCGAGGGCTGAGCCGCCAAAGGCAGTATTCAGCATTTTGTCTACCAGTTTTCCTTTCACATCCGCTTCCCGGATGGTGCTGGTGAAATAGTGTGTGCCACCGGTTATTTGTTTTTCCAGCACGCCTTTTTCCGTGAGGCGCTGAATTTGTTTCAATACCGTGGTGTAGCCGACCTCCCGCGTTTTTGAAATACGCGCGTGGATATCGCGTACCGTTACAGGTTCCAGTTCCCAAATCAGGTTCAGGATTTCCAGTTCGGCTTCACTGGGCTGGTACGTTTCGCTTGCCATATGCTGTGTTTTTTTTAGATAACGGCAAATCTATACGACAGTTGTCGTAGATGCAAATATTTTTACGACAACTGTCGTAGCCTGCGCGATTTTAACAATTCCCGTACCTTGCTTCCTATTCCGCACACGCCATATTTCGCGCTTAAAATGTCCAAGGTCAGTCAAAATTTCGCCCAGTATCTTCGCTCGCTTCAAATCCTGTTTGGCGCCTTGGTGGCAGGCCAGGTCATTATGCTGACGATTTTTTACTTTTTGCCACAAGCTGCAGGCACAACCTTGCCCGGCGATGGCCTGGCAATCCGGATTCCGATAGTGATCCTGCTGCTCCTGCCGGCTGCTTTTTTCCTGGGGCGCAGCCGCATTGAGGCAGCCCGGAATATGCCGACCCTGAAAGAAAAAATGCTGGCATACCGCACGGCCCTTGTCCTTCGCTGGGCACTTTTGGAAGGCAGCGGATTGCTGGCTGCCGTCTTTTTCTTTCTTTCCCGCAACCTGTTGCTGCTCGCCGTGGCCGGCGTGATCATCCTGGTGTTTATGCTTTTTGTGCCTACGCGGGAACGCACAATTTCGGACCTGGATTTATCCTCCACGGAGCAGGTAGCACTCGACGATCCCAATGAGATTGTGGCCGAGATTCAACAACGGGGGCTGTAATTTGAAAATTCACGTGTTGTTGAATTAATACTACTTTGTCACTTTAACAATTGCGCCACGCAACGATCAAGAAAGGTCGAACATCGATCGCTGAATCTTTAGGTAATTTGACCCGAAGCAGGGAACGCCGCCCTTAGCATATTTCCCGCAGAGTAACGCGGAGTTAATTCGGTAGAGTCCGCAGAGTTCCTATCCCGATGAAGGAAAACTCTGCGGGAAATGCTCTACGAGCCGCTCCAATTCTTGACACCTGATTTCTTAATACTACTTTGTCACTTTAAAATCAGATGTTTCGCTACGCTCAACATGACAAGTAATTTTTGTAAAACTTGTTTACCGGATTTCTCGCTCCGCTCGAAACTTACCCGGTGCGTGTTGGAATTTCGAGCGAAACGAGAAATCGGGGGGAAATTTTATCCCCAAATTACTGTCATGTCGACCAGCGGGAGGCATCTAAACTTAAAGTGACAACGTAGTATTAAAGGAAGGTATGTAAAAAGTTGCCCGATTGGAGCAACAGTGCCTACGGCACGATCAACCATCCCAGCCTTTTGTCCAATAAAACCGGCCGTTGGCCGAGCCGCATGCCGGAAAATCCGGGCTTCCTGGCCATATTTGACGTATTGGACCAAAATGATGCACGTATTATGAAAAAAATGCTCCTTCCCGCCGTACTCCTGGCACTTTCGTCGCACCAACTTTTTGCGCAAAAAAACACCGATCCCCGCCTCGCCGGGCTCGATACGATGATCAACCGCATACTGAACGAGTGGCATGCAGCCGGCTGCGGCGTTGCCGTCGTGGAAAAAGACAAGGTGCTTTTCGCAGGAGGCTTCGGTTTTGCCGATTTCGAAGCCCAAAAACCGGCAACTGCCAACACTATTTTTCAAATTGGTTCTTCTTCCAAGGCGTTCACCTCCGCCCTGCTTGGGCTCTTCGCCGAAGAAGGCCAACTCGATTTTGATGAAAAAGTAACCACCTACATCCCCGAACTGAAACTGTACAACGATGAGCTAAACCGCAACCTCACCGTGCGCGACCTGACCTGCCACCGCAGCGGCCTGCCCCGCCACGACATGGCCTGGTATGTCAATCCCACTACCCGCGACAGTTTTGTGTACCGCATGCGTTATCTGGAACCCTCCGCGGGTCTCCGCGAACGCTGGCAGTACAACAACTACGGCTTTCTGCTCCAGGGCGTGATTGCCGAAAAACTGACCGGAAGCACCTGGGAAGACAATATTCGTGCGCGTTTTTTCAAACCGCTGGGCATGAAAACGGCCATGTTCGACATTTGGAACGCCCCCGCTTCTGCCGATGTAGCCAAGGGTTATTACGAAAAAGACGGCACTATCCGGCACATGGATTATTACAAAATCGAGGGCATGGGCCCGGCGGGCAGCATTTGCGCCAGCGCTTCCGAAATGGCCAACTGGCTGCTTACCTGGATCAACGGCGGAATATTTAAAGGCGACACGATACTGCCGGCGGGGTATGTGCGCCAGGCCATGTCGGCGCAGATGAGCATGGGTGGCGGCGCGCCATCGCCCGAAAACCCCAATATTTATTTCAGCAGTTACGGCATGGGCTGGATGTTGTCGTCGTACTACGGCCATTACCGGGTTGAGCATGGCGGCAATATCAACGGCTTTTCGGCCGACGTCTGCTTTTTTCCCAGCGACAGTGTCGGCGTGGTTGTGCTGGTCAACCAGGACGGCTCCCAGGTAAATGCCGTCATCCGGAATATGATCATGGATAAGCTGCTGGGCCTGCCCGCCCGCGACTGGCAGGGTTTCCTGCTTGATCGCGCTAAAAAACAAGAGGCTGCCGCCAATGAAGCCGGCGATGTGGAAGACCTTTCCCGTAAAACCGGCACCCAGCCCTCCCAGGCGCTTCAAAATTATACAGGCACCTTCGAACACCCCGGCTATGGAAGCCTGACCCTGATGCTGCGCAATGATTCACTCATTGCCCGCACCAGTATGCTGGATTTTTACCTCGAACATTACCACTACGATATTTTTCGCCCGGTAGCCATTATCGCTGGTTTGGATGTGGAATCGAACAGCCCGATCCGCTTCCAATTTGTCACCGATCTGAAAGGAGACATCGCAGAAATCCGGGCCGTTGGCCTGGAGCCGGCCGTGGACGCCCTGGAGTTCAAACGCAAAGCCGTGGCCGTTAAAATGGCTGAAAATGAGCTGAAAAAATATTGCGGCGAATACGAACTGGCCGGAGTTACCTGCAAGGTTTACCTGAAAGGCAGCACGCTTTTCGTATTTGTGCCCGGGCAGCCGGAGTACGAAACCATGCCCATCGGAAACAATGAATTCAAACTGACCGCCCTTGACGGCTTCAGCGTGCGGTTCGAATTGGATGACCAAAAGGAGGCAACCGCCGTCAACTTTATTCAACCCAACGGCACGTTTAAAGCAACACGTAAATAATTTCTGTTCAAAAAAAATACACATGAAGAACCTGCTTGGAATCTCCCTGATCCTGCTGCTCCACGCAATCGCGCTGCCGGCCCAAACGGACAACAGCTGGCTGACCGCTGAATTTGACGAAATCTGCCAGGCCAAATTCCCCGCCGACGGACCGGGCGGCGCCGTACTGGTGGCCAAAGGCGACCAGATCCTTTACCACAAAGCGTTCGGGCTGGATGACGTGGAAAACAAAAAGCCGCTTCAAACCGGCATGGTGTTCCGCATCGGCTCGGTGACCAAACAATTCACCGCCATAGCCATCCTGCAACTGGTGGAAAAAGGAAAACTCTCGCTCCAGGACGAGATCACCAAATTTATTCCCGACTACCCTGTCCGGGGTAAAAAAATCACGGTCGAACACCTGCTCCACCACACCTCGGGCATAAAAAGCTACACCAGTATGGCGGAATGGACGCCGGAAGTCTGGAAAAAAGATTTCACCCCGGCCGGGCTGGTTGATTTTTTCAAAAACCAGCCTATGGATTTTGACCCCGGAACGCAAAACAGTTACAGCAATTCCGGGTACATCCTGCTCGGGTATATCATTGAAAAAGTTTCCGGCCAGACGTACGCCGAGTACCTGGAAAAAAATGTGTTCACCCGGGCCGGCCTGACCAACACTTTTTACGAAAATCAAAAACGCCCGATACCCAACTGGGCTGCAGGATACCAGCGCGGCACCAACGGCTACGAACCGGCCATGCCCCTGAGCATGACCCAGCCTTATGCCGCCGGCAGCCTGGCTTCTACGGTGGAAGACCTCTTCCGCTGGACACGTGCGGTGCACAGCGGCAAACTGGTGGCTGCCGACCTCCTGAAAAAAGCGCACACCCCCAACATCCTGCCCGACGGCATCAACACCCACTATGGCTATGGCTGGATTATGGGCAACATCCTCGGCAGCCCCACCATTGAGCACGACGGGGGGATAAACGGTTTCCTGAGTTCGCTCATCTACCTGCCGAATGAAAAAATCACGGTAGCCATACTGACAAATTGCGACTGCAACTCACCCGGCGGAACCGCGACCGAATTGGCTGCCCTCGCCGCCGGGCATCCGCTGGTGCTGGAAGAAATTGACATTTCAGCAGCCAAACTGGCGGAATACGAAGGCATTTATGAAAACAGGTTAAAACAACGGCGCATTATCACGGTAGAAAACGGCATCCTTACCTCCAACCGCGTAGGCGGCCGCATCACGAAACTGAGCCCGATCGGCAAAGACAAATTCCGGATAACCGATGCCTTGATCAACGTGACTTTTCTGCGCGATGAAAAAAGCGGCCAGGTGAATGCCGTTAGCCTCAACACCCGCTCGGAGCTCGACGACCGTTGGGTCAAAACAACAGGCAACATTCCGGAGCCGCCCAAGGAAGAAGTCCGGCTGAATGAAGCACAACTGGACCGCTTGGTCGGCGAGTACCATGTAGCCCCGACATTTTCCATCACCATCAGCCGCGAAGGCACGCAGTTGTACGGCCAGGGTACCGGCCAACCCCGGTTTGAAATGTACCCTGCTTCGGAATACAAGTTTTTTCTGAAAGTTGTCGACGCCAAAATTGAATTCTTTCCGGATGCCGACGGCGCCGTCGGAAAAATGGTGCTCTACCAGAATGGCCAGGAAATTCCCGGACAACGGCGGTAGGGGGCTTAGGGCTTAGGGCAAAGGGCTTAGGGCAAAGGGCGGAGGGCTTAGGGCGGAGGGCAGCCCTCCGCGCGAAACTGCTCTTCGCCCTAAGCCCTTTGCCCTAAGCCCTCCCCCCCCAACGCAGCGTTCAACGGGTAATCGGCGTTTGATTCCACAATTATAAACCGCCAGGAAATTCCATCCAACGCCGCCATTTTACAAAAACAAAGGGCCCACCCTTGCGTTTCAACAATGTACCTTTGTTGAAACGCCCCGCGCAACCCGCCTGATTCGTTATGAAAAATTCAAGCTTAGTGATACGCCCGATTTTTTTGCTTTTCGCTGCCCTGTTTTGCAGCGCAGCCGCTTTTGCCCAGCAAACTGAAACGGATACGGAAAAAAGTAACCTGATCCAGTTTTCCGGGCTCGTAATTACCAATATGGACGGCAACATGGTACCGGTACCCTATGCGAGTATTTTTTTACCGAATAAAAAACGCGGCACCTATGCCGACTACCGCGGTTTTTTTACCATCGTGGTTGAAAAAGGGGATGTGATCCGGTTCAACTGTATCGGATTCGAACCGGTCACGAAAACGGTACCCGACACGCTCTCCCAAAGCCGCTACTCCATCGTCCAGATCATGGCACAGGATACCCTTACCCTGCCCGAAGCGGTGATCTTTCCCTGGCCCTCCCGCGAGCACTTCAAGATCGAGTTTCTGAAAATGGATGTTACCCCCGAACTTCAACGTATTGCTACGAAAAACCTGGCCAATGAATACCTGGCCGAAGCGCGTAAAAATCCCGACATGGTGCCTTATGGCGGCCGGGAAAGCGCGAATTTTTACCTGCGCCAGCAGGCTCGCGAGTACGTGTACATCGGGCAAACGCCTCCGATGAACATCTTCAGCCCGCTCGCCTGGGCACAGTTTGTCAAAGCCTGGAAAGACGGGGATTTCAAGAAGAAAAAGTAACGCGAACAGTTTGTTCGCGTGAAAAAGACAGTTCACACGACGGGACAAACACCCCGATGAGCATTTTCAGCCCGCTCACCCGGGCACAGTTTTTCAAAGCCGGGAAATACGGCGATTTCAAGAAGAGGTAAAAACGGCTTTGCCAAGGTAAATCGCGAGCGCTCTCTACTTGCCGGTCAAGTATCCTTTGTAGCAACTGGCTAATTCTGTACTTGAAGTTGCTTGAATGAAAACCCGTTTTCTGTATACACACAAATCCAATACGTTCCGTTTGCAATACCAGATATAGCATATTCAATGATGCTTTGAGGGTTGTGCCATTCTTTAACAACACGACCGCTGGGATCACATAAACGTATCAGCTTTAATGTGCCGGCGTCAGCAGGATAACGAAGTGAAAACGCAGTGGAAGCCGGGTTGGGGAATAACTCCAGATTTGGAAAATTCGCTGGGGTAGAACCGGTGCTGACAATGCGATCATAGGGATCATAAATAAATAATTCGCGACCTGTTTCTGGTGTTTGTGCAAGGAAAAACAATATGCTATCGCTTGCAAATAAATGTTTGGGTAAACTGCTCGTATTTCCAGGAACGATGTCGATCAGCCGGGTTCCGGCGTCTTCGCCATTGGACAAAACCAGTTCCCCGCCTGTTTCACTTCGAAAGCCGAGAAAGGCAAGGGAGTCGGCAAAAGCGGTCAGGTAATCGACTCCAAGCCACTTCCTATTTGGCTGCCGTTTACCTCCAATATTGTACTCCCGATGGAACCATTGGTAGAGAACAGGCCGTTTACGCCGCTAAAGTTTTCCCCCTTAAAGTACAGTTTGTTGTTGTATGGTGTAAGGTAGGATGGATTCGTATACTTTCCCGGCGTTGGCTCGAGGCTGAACGTGCCGTTTACTGTGCCGTCCGAAACCCAAAGTTCTTCCTGATTGCCGCCATTGCCAATCGGTTGGGCTCGAAAATAGAATTTGTCTTGCAAGGGTAATAAAGACCGTGTCAAGCGAAAATCCGAAAAGGGAACGAACTCAAATTCTTTTAATGCCAGTGTGCCCTGGGTTGTACCGTCCGTAACATATAACCAATAGCCTCCGCCGGTTATCGGCATTTTATAAAAAAAGAAAACCTTGTTCCCTACTCTGGTCATATACGGCGCTTGAGCAAACTCACTTCCAGAATTCAGGTTTTTAATAGCCTTTGTACCTGGGTACGTTCCATCCGATACGAATAAATAGCGGCCATCTTGCAAACCGGCTAAAAACACAAAGCGGTGTTCATCTAGACGCGCCATTTCCAAGGGTTGGTAAAACGACTCGTTAAAGTCATTGTAAATGAAATTGCCGGATGCGGTTGAAATTTTGTGATACCACAGCTGAATACCACCTGAGGAATATTTTACCAAATAAAAAATAGTGTCTTTGATTGGCAAGAAACTAAGGAGTTCCTGGTCGGATGATGCTATTGAAATACTGATTTTACTATTTTCAGTACCACCACTACGAACCAGGTAGGTATTGCCAAAAAAGGTTTCCTTGAAATAAATAAATGAATCAATAAGCTGGAAATCTACCGGATCGGTAAACGCCAAGGGCTGGTGGATTTGCTTAGTTCCAATAGCCGTACCATCTGTAGCCCAAAGCGATAATTTATCAGAATTGTCGCGTTGTGTAAAAATTAGCTGGTTCTTTATGATGCCTAACGGGGTTTCTGAATCTTCATCAAAAGAACTTGTACTCCCCGGGATATAATCTCGAACCAGTTGTACGGCTTGAGCAGTTAGAGTTGTTTGCAAGCTGAATACCAATAACAAGAGAGCAAAAAATAAATTTTGGGATGTCATAGTTTTAAATTTTGGTGCTGAATGAACGATAAGGAGGCAAGGCTTGAACCCAAGCGCAAAATAGTTAGGGTCACCTAATTTAAATGCCAATTGCTCAATTATTGACGACTAGTATTTAAGTAATGCTACTATTGTTCACTTCAATCGTTCAACCAGTCGATCTATTCATTGACAAAGGCATACTAAAGGGAACAACCAGCAGGAAACACTACAGGTTTAAGGCATGTTTGAAACAGTTCGCACGACGGGCCAAACACCTCGATGAACATCTTCAGCCCGCTCGCCTGGGCACAGTTTTTCAAAGCCTGGAAAGACGGGGATTTCAAGAAGAAAAAGTAACGCGAACCTCCGGTTCGCGCAAAAACAGCGGATCGTGTGAAGGGCCAATCGCCTCTAAAACACTTCTTCAGTGCACCTGCCTGAATACCGTCTCCCCGGGTCGGGAAGATCAATGTTTCAAAATATAAATTCCGGACTAGAAATTTTTTGCCGCGAACAAACTGTTCGCGTTACTCACGCTTTACGCCGGCGCCCCCGACGATCTCGTCCAAAAACTCGTTTTCGTCCTCAATTGGCGGACGGGTGTACACCCCGGAAAACTCCTGGTCGATGGCCGCCGCGATGAGTTGCTTGCGCGCTTCACTGCGCTCGAAGGCCGATTGCACTTCTTTCCTGCCCTTTTTCATCTCGTATTTATCGAGGTTGCCCACGATGGAATAGTAGGCATTGAACCAGCCCTTTTTTTGCGGAAGCGGGTCGAAATTGTCATCCTTGCTTTTGAGCCGGTTCCAGAGCGTCTGGCCGACGTTGACCTTGATTTTGTAATCGATGTCGTTGTCAAACGTGTGGGTGCCGGAAAGGGTAAGGTTCAGGGCATTGTTTTGAATAAACATCACCGGGAGATAGAGCTGTCCCTTGCTGATTTCCAGATAATTCTGCAAGCCGGTAAAACGCACGTCGCGCAGGTCTTCGATGTGTACAAAATTGGAGAAGTCTTCCAGCATTTTCAGATTGACCAGTTGGCCGTTGGTAGCCTGAATGTCGGCGTAGGCGCGGAGTTTGTCCAGCAGAAAATCATTGCGTTCGTTCCAAAAGGCCCATACCACCACACGGCCCGAGAGGCGGCCCCGGAGGTTGGCATCGGTGATAACCCCCTGGCCGAAGTTGTTACACTGTTCCATGCAGGTTTGCAGGTCCAGGTGTCTGGCGATCACCTTCATTTGCAGGGTCGGGCTGATGGCAAAGTGGGCGATACCGTCCAGATTGACCAGGCCGTCCATAGTCCGGGCGTCGCCTTTGATCGCCAGTTGGTTGTGGTCGAAAGCCAGGCGTCCGTCAAATTCATCGACCCGGATCTTTTCATATTCCAGGTGCTCGATCCTTGCTTCAAAAACACCGTTGAGTTTATCGGTCAGTTGCTGCCGCCCCACATTGCCGGCAGTGCGCAGGGAGTCGATCTCGGGCTGGCCGCCGGCCACGGCTTTTTCCTCTACGGAAAAAAGGTTGATCAGTTGGGTCAGGTCGAGATTGCGGGAGTGCAAGCCTGCGCTAAATTCAAGCTGCGCATCGGCAGTGTTCAGCGAATCGGCAAACAGAACGGGCAGCAGGTTGCGGGCGCTGCTGCGCAGGCTGAAGTCGCTGTTGCCGGCCTGCACAAGCAGGCTGTCGACGGCAATCAGGTTGTTTTCGAGGCGCAGGCGGCCGGAGCGCACCGTCAGCGGCACATTTTTGTACACAATGCCGGCTTCCTCAAACTGCACTTCACCACTGGCCTGCACGGCGTTTACCCGGCCCATGTCGATCATATCGGCGTAGCGGCCCTGTACGCTAAGACTGTTGAGCCGCACCACACCGTCGCCCCCGGTAATATCGGGGTTTCCAAAAAGGCCGAAGCCGGCAGCCAGGGGCAGGGCGCCGTGGCATTGAAAGTCGACAACCGGATCGTCGAGTTGGGTGATTTTCAGGGCCAGGTCGAGCGGTTCTCCGCCGAAATTGCCCTTGAAATCGGCAATTTCAAAAATCCCCGAGCCCGTGGGCGGGGCGCTGTAGGTGGCTTTGAACGAAACATTGCGCAAGGGACTTTGCAGTTTTTCAGACAAGAGCTGGCCGTTGCGCAAGGCCACTTCCGCACCGATCGTCGGCGTCTGGGTTTTGCCGGCCCGCCCCAGCACGAAGCCGGTAAAATCGTAGGTGCCGCTGCTTTGAAAATCGTTGAAATAGCTGTGGTAAGGTTCGGGCAGCAGGTCGAAAATAACGGAGATGTCGCCCTCCTTGCTGAGGAACTTCAGGTTCAGATCGGTGTACGCGGGTTTGTCCACGGCGATGCCTTCCACGGCGAAGGTGTTGCCGCCCACCGTGAGATCGACGCGTTGGAAATCGTAGAGGTCTTTGGTGAGGTCGACGTCGATCACGGCATTGTACCGGATGTTTTCGCCGAGCAGGTAGCGGCTTTTGTCCAGTTGGAGGCGCGAAACGGTAAAATCGGCCTGGCTGGAAAGGTTGAATTTTTCGGAAGAAAAATTGCCGGCAAAGCCGGCAGTGCGCAGGTTGACCTCGGCGGTTTGTTTGGTCCGGGCATTGTGAAACGAGATCAGCAGGTTTTTCAACTCGGCATTTTCGAGGGCGATGCGAAGGGCGCTGTCTTCGTCGGAGCCGGAATCTTTAAAAACTTCGTAGTTGGCCAGGCCGCGTTCGGTGATGCGAATGCGGATGCCGCCGCCGCTGATGTGCATGTCTTTGATCTCGATGCGGTTGCCGAACAGGCTGGTGAGTTTGAAGCGGAAAGAAATTTCGCGGGCAGCGAGCAGGTAGTCGCCGAAGGCATCCTTGAGCCGCACGTCGGTGAGGTTGACGGATGCATTGGGGAAACCTTTGAGCAGGGAGAGCTGGGTGTCGCCGACCTGGAGTTCGGTTTTCAGGTTTTTGCCCAGTTCGTTCAGCACCTGGCGGCTGATTTGTTTGTTAAAAAAAGCGGCGGTGATCACCAGCAGCAGAACGATGATTCCGATGGTGATGCCGGCGCCGATGAGGAATCGGAGCCAGAAGGGGCGGCGTTTTTTTTGTGTGGGTGTTTGCATGGTGGAATTTGCGCAGTTGGGCGGCTAAATTACGGTTTTTAGCCGGGGAAGGCACGTGATTTCAACTGCTGTTCCGGGGAAAGCAACCACGACGTGCTCCGGCCCGCCTGACCGCCCTCAACGGATCATGCCTGCCCACAGAAATCCGTCGAATGCCACAAATCAAATCCGACCAAAGGCCTCAATAAAGCGGAATCTTCGTCTCCTTAGCCCCCAGGCTTTCCAGGAATTTTTTCACTTCGGCCGCTTCCTCGCCGCCCCGGTTGGCATGGTGCAGCAGGGTAAAACCGTGCGGCCCTTTGGCATTCAGCGAGGCCGGAAAAGCCTCCAGAAAGGGCCGGATAATATCCATGCGCCCAAACAATGCTGCGGTGAAAATATTGGCCTGGGCCCCCTGCTCGATGAGAAACCGGGCGAGCTCCTTGTACCCGACATGGCTGGCGGCGCCGAGGCAGGTTTCAAAATCGCCGCCTTGCCAGTCGTGCGCGGCATTGAGCAGGGTCGGGTGTTCGGCGAGCAAACCTTTCACCTTTTCCATGTCGCGGTGCCCGGCGCCGACGAAGGTTTGCACCAGTTCGCGGTCGAGCGGCTCGGGGTCTGCTGCCGGACGTACCGACGGGTTTCGAAAACCGAACAAGAGCGGTGTTGCGCCTAAAACGGCGGCGGAGAGAAATTCTTTTCTGTTCATAATGCATTCATTTTTTTAAAATTTCCGCTAACCAAGCAACGGCTTTTTCCGCTACAGTGGTGTCGAATTTATACGAAAACCCACTAAATGCTTCCTGAAGGGAAGGGTATATTACCAACTGGTGATCCATACCGGGAATTTCCAAAACGTACCCAGCCCGCTTTTTTTCCGGTTCATGATGTCGGCGATCAACACATGATCCTCGCGGCTCATAATCCAGTCGTACTCCCCGTAAATGACCAGCACCGGCAGGTTTAGTTTTTCCCAGTAGGCGGCAATATTGTGCTCATTGGCTTCCATGTAAAAATGTGCCGGACGGCCGTATTGGTGCCGGGGCGGCTCGTTCCACAGGCTGCGGTATTCCGGGTGCGCTTTGAAAATTTCCTCCGGCGTCATTTTTTCATTCAAATACATGGCGTAAAATGCGGACCAGGTTTTCATTTTTTCGTTGGTGGTTGCCGGACTGTCGCCGCTAAGCGTTGAAATACGCCGCTCAATTTCCAGCATGTGCTCGTACCAGGTTTTGACATAGCAGCCGCTGACAATGATGCCTTTCAGATTTTCCTGTTGCGCAATTATGGGCGCCATCGAACCGCCCATGCTGCCGCCAAAAAGGAAGATGCGGCTGGTGTCGACCTCCGGCATATTCCGCAGGTATTGCAGCGCAGCGCGGTAGGTCTCCAGTTCATAATTGAAGCCGTAGTCGGCACAGTCCGGCCCTTCGCTGTCGCCGACGCCGGGCTTGGTCACCCGCAGGACGTGGTACCCGCCCCGCGAAATTTCCTGCACCATGGCTGCCCAGCCGTCGCGAAAACGCCAGTGTTGCTCCGGCGGGGAGCAGGAAAGCCATTGCACAAACAGGATGGCCGGCAATTTCCCGGCAACGCCGGCAGGCCGCGTGCTGATGGTCCGCAGGCGGTCGCCGTGCGCAGTGACCAGGGAGCCGTACCGGGTGTCGAGGCCGGGCGTGTGCTCGCGGGGATAGGGGGCGAGGGAGATCGTTGTTTCGAGCACATCGGGGCCGCGTTGCAGGAGCAACACGGCCGGCTGACCGGCTTTGAGCGATCGTCGTATTTTTTCATAGGCAATCTGATCGGGAATGCTGTGGCCGTTGATTTTTAGAATCCGGTCGCCGGGGCGCAGTCCGGCCCGGGCGGCGGCCCCGTCGGGATCGACGGTCCGAACGGTTATTCCGGGGTCGGCAAACCGGATTTCGGCCTGCCACAAACCGTGCCGGGGCAGGCTGTCGGGCTGCGCGAAAACAAACAGGGGTTGGAAGTAAAAAAACAGGAAGCAAAAATGGATCAGGTAGGTCCGCATCATTTTTTTTAACCCGAAAATAGCGCGACGACTTGCGGGCCAGGCTACGGATTCGGGAAAAAGGACTACGGATTTGCGAATCAGGAAATCATTTGCTGCTTGCGCCACTCGGCGGGTGTGGTCCCGTTTATTTTTTTGAATGCCGCGTAAAAAGCCGAGGTTGAGTTGAAGCCGCTTTCGCCGGCGATTCCCTCGATGCTCAGGTAGTCATAGTCGGCTTGCAACAACAGTCCGGCAGATTCGGCAATACGGTATTCGTTGAGCAGTTCGGGGAATGATTTTCCAAACACGGCGTTCACCGCCCGGCTCAGCTGGTAGGGCGGCACGCCGAGCCGGGCGGCGAGTTTGGCAACGGTCAGGTTGGGGTCGGTGTGCATTTTTTCGTGGTCGAGGCAAAACTTGACCCGGTCGGCGAGTGCCGTCGTTTCAGGGTCCGGAGTTACTTCCGTTTTGCGGTTTTTGTTTTTTTGAAAAACGCCGGACAGCGGGGTTATCGCCGTCATTTTTTCCATGCCCCAAAAACTCAGGGCGTATAAAACTGCGGCGGCACAGGTTGTGACGAGGATGTAGGTTGACTTCGTTTCGATAAATAATTGCAGGAAAAACACGGCCCAAATCATCCCGGCGCCCCCCAGCAACAAACGAAACCAGGTATGGACGATGCCGGCCTTTGGGCTTTGCAGGCGGTTTTTCCACACCAGCCGGGCGCCGGCCAACAGGTAAGCCAAGAGCTGCAGGGCGGCCAGCACGTAGCAAACGAACATGGCCCGATCGTTCAGAAAAGGTACGGCCAAAACCAAGATTCCGGGAAAAGCCAGGTGCCACCACCAGCGTCGTGTCCGGCCAAAATTGCCGTCGAGCATTGCGGAAAGGTAGCCGTACAGCAGGGGGCCGATAGCCGCCATGCCCACCAGGCCGCAAGCCGGCGCCAGTACCCCGGTAGCCGGAAAAAGTACGATGAGCACCGATTTTGTGATGCGGACGGCGAGCGCCAGCAAGAGTCCGGCAAGCAGCAAATTGGCGCGCCGCAGCCCGTCGTTTTTCCGCCAAAAACAGGCTGCGAGAAAAAGGCTGTGCCCGAGCGCCAGGGTACCGGTGATGGCGAGGAGAGGTGTCATGTTGGGTAGTTTTTTTGTAAAAATACAACTTCCGGGAAACCGGAAAAACGGATGTACTCGTCCTATGACTTGAAGTCGTAGGACGAGTAACCGCCCGCCCCTTTCCCAAACGAATTCCAAATCCCCCCACCAAAAAACAACCCAATCCTTGGCCCGCTGTTTGCCAGCAACGTACCTTTGCACCAACCGGCCTTCAAATCGTTTTTCCCACACAATGAGTGACCAGATCCAGCACGAATGCGGCATCGCTGTTTTGCGTTTGCGCAAACCGCTCGACTTTTACCTGAAAAAATACGGCAGCGCCTTCTACGGCGTGCAAAAACTCCAGCTGCTCCTGCAAAAAATGCGCAACCGCGGGCAGGACGGCGCCGGCATCGCCACCATCAAACTCAACCCCAAACCCGGCGAACGCTACATCAGCCGCAAACGCAGCAATACCCCCAACTCCTACCTCACCGACCTGTTCGACATGGTGTGGGGCCGCCTCAAAAACCTCACCCCCGAACAACTGCAAGACACCGCCTGGCTCAAATCCAACGCCCCCTACGCCGGCGAACTGCTCATGGGCCACCTGCGCTACGGCACCCACGGCGACAACAGCATCGAGCAAGTCCACCCCTTCCACCGGCAAAACAACTGGATCAACCGTAACCTCCTGCTCGCCGGCAACTTCAACATGACCAACGTCGATGAACTCTTCCAGGAACTTGTCGACCTCGGCCAGTACCCCAAGGAAAAAAGTGACACGGTAACGGTGCTGGAAAAAATGGGCCACTTCCTCGACGATGAAGTCCAGCGCCTCCACACCTGGTACAAACCCGACGGCTACTCCAACCAGGACATCAACAACCTCATTTTTCAAAACCTCGACATCCAGCGCCTGCTGCGCCGCGCCTGCAAAAAATTTGACGGCGGCTACGTGCTCGGCGGCCTCATCGGCCACGGCGACGGCTTCCTGCTCCGCGACCCCAGCGGCATCCGGCCCGCCTACTGGTACGAAGACGAGGAGATCATCGTGGGCGCCTCCGAACGCGCCGCCATCCAGACGGTGTTCAACGTACCCTTCACATCGGTACAGGAACTCAAACCCGGCCATGCCCTCATCATCAAATGCCACGGCGCCGTCAGCGAAGAGCCCTTCACCGAACCCCGCGAACACCGCGCCTGCTCCTTCGAGCGCATTTATTTCAGCCGGGGCAACGACCGTGAAATTTACCTCGAGCGCAAAAAACTGGGCGAACTGCTCGCCAAACCCGTCCTTGAAGCCGTCGACTACGACATCGACCACACGGTGTTTTCCTACATTCCCAACACCGCTGAAGCGGCTTTTTACGGATTGGCGGAAGGCCTTGAAAAAGAACTGAACAACTGGAAACAGGAACAAATCCTGAAGCTGAAAGCCGCTAAAAAACTCAGTCCGGAAAAACTGCAAGACATCCTGAACCGCCGCCCCCGGGTGGAAAAACTGGTGCACAAAGACGAAAAACAACGCACCTTCATCGCCGACACGAAAAGCCGCAACAACATGGTCAGCTACGTGTACGATGTGACCTACGGCCTGGTCGAAAATAAAAAAGACAACCTGGTGCTGCTCGACGACTCCATCGTGCGCGGCACCACGCTGCGCGACAGTATCGTGAACATCGCCTCCCGGCTGAAACCCAAACAGATCATCATCCTGTCGAGCGCACCGCAAATCCGCTACCCCGATTGCTACGGCATCGACATGAGCAAAATGAAGGATTTTATCGCCTTCCAGGCGCTGGTGGAGCTGCTGCAGGAAAACGGGCAAGCCGCTTTGCTGCAAGCCGCCTACAAACGGTGCAAAGCCTCCGAAAACCTGCCTTCCGAAATGATCAAAAACGAAGTGGCAGCGCTTTACGACAATTTCGAATACTGCGAGATCAGCCAACGCATTTCCAAACTCGTTACGCCCGAAGGCATCAAAACGTCCGTGCGGGTCATTTACCAAACGCTGGACGGCCTGCACCAGGCCTGCCCGAAAAACAAGGGCGACTGGTACTTTTCCGGGCGCTACCCCACCCCCGGCGGCAACCGCGTGGTAAACCGGGCTTTTATTAATTTTATGGAAAAACGGGACGAGCGGGCCTATTGAGTGCGCTACTTTTTTTGACCAGGGTCAGGCTCCCCTTTGATGCGCATCATTTGTTTCAAAGGCTAATTAATGATCTTTTGTAGTGGTTCTAACTAAACTTTTTAGGTATGAAACAGACCACTATCATGACAGCCGTGGCGGCAATAGTTGCCATGCTGTTCGCACTGCAAATACAAGCTCAGAATTTCACGGAGCGCGGTAATTTCCTGATCGGTACAGCCCTTGGTTTTTCTTCCAATACGTCTACGATCTCGCAGACCAGCGGAAAAGGCGAAGGGCCGGAATCGTTCCAGTGGAACATCGCGCCGCACGTAGGCTATTTTCTCTTTGAAAATTTTGCCATCGGCGTCGGGCTCGACTACACCTTCAGCCGTGAAAAACAACCCAACGAAGACAAGAACGATGACACCGACTTGCTCTTTGGGCCGTTCGGACGGTATTACGTTCCATTTGGCGGCGACAAGGCCGTTTTTCTCGAAGGCAACTTCGGCTTCGGAACCTCCTCCGACGACCTGATCATCGACGGGCAACCGCAAAGCATCAGCACCGACATCATCGCCTTTGGCGCCGGACCGGGTTTTACCATCTTTTCAAACGACGCGATCGGCATTGAAACCTTGTTCAAATACAACTATGCGCGCAGCCGCTTCAACACAACACAGAATGGCGTGGTAACCGAAACGACCACCAAAACCAACCAGTTTGCCGTATCGCTCGGCATCCAGGTTTATTTTGCCGGATTGCGGCGGGCGAAATGAGGCGAGGTTCCGTCAAATTTTTTGGGTTGTGAGGCTGTCTCAGAAATATTTTTCGATCAGTGCTCGCCGTAGATTGTTCTTTTTCACCGCCAAGACGCGAAGACGCGAAGTTTAATTCTTGGCGTCTTCGCACCTTGGCGGTGAAAAATTTGTCGCGCTGGGGAATAGTTTTACTTGTGATACGCCCTCTTCATCAGGCTATTTACGCTCTGTGCACCGCCGTATACGCTGTGCATCTTTGTGTCATTTTTTTTCTGTTTCACGGAGTTTCGCAGCGTATACGGCGGTGCACAGAGCGTAGAGGCAATTTAACGTTCGGAAACATTCACAATACCAGGCGCCGCAAAAAACACGGCATTTCCACAGTCAAACAAGTATAAAACCTGTACTTTTTCGTTTGAAAAACTATGAGACGAAATCGTTCAATTTTATACTCCTTCCCGTGGCGATTGGTGGTATTGCATCTGCGCAACCATTTGGTCTTAATCGGTTTATGGATTTTCCTGGCTCTGCTGATGACCGGCGTGAGCGGCCGTTTTTTTGGAATCCACTACCTGCTGCTCACACCGGAATACCACGGTGAGGTCAACTTTTGGAGTTTCTTCCTCACCGGAGCCGCCTGCGGTGCGTTTTTCCTGATCTGGAACCTGACGACCTACCTGCTGAGCGCCCACCGGTTTCCCTTTCTGGCTACCCTGAATGCGCCATTCACCAAGTTTGGCCTGAACAACAGCATTATCCCCTTTGTCTTTCTCGCTACCTACGTAATTGCTTCGGTGCGCTTCCAGTGGCACGATGAACTCACCGACACCTGGTCGAACATCCGCAACATCGCCGGCTTTTTGATCGGCCTGAACGCCATGATCATTGCCGTGGCCGCCTACCTGCACCTTACCAACAAGGATGCCGCCGCTTTTTTGCGGCCCGGGCAGTTTGTCCCGAAACCGGGGAGCAAGTTGCTGGCTCCCGGCTACCGCATGCCTACCCTCTGGGAGATCCGCAGCGGCGCAACCCGCTGGCGGGTCGACAGTTACCTGACCGAACGCCTCCACCTGCGCCCCGTGCGTACGGTGGCGCACTACGACCCGGAGATCATCGGCCGCGTTTTTCGCCAAAACCACTGGAACGCCGTGGTGGTGCAACTGATGGCCGTGCTGATCCTGATGCTGCTCGGCTTGTTCATGGATCAGCCCTGGGCGCGGATTCCCACCGGGGCCACTATTTTTCTGCTGGCCAGCATGGCCATGGCAGTTTTCGGGGCCATCGTCTTTTGGTTTCGCCATTGGGGCACCCTGGTGTTTATCGTGCTGATGGTGGCGGTGAACTACACGACCGGACTCGGTTTTTTCCACTACCGCAACCGGGCCTATGGCCTGGATTACAAACTAAAAAATCGCGCGGAGTATACCTACCGGGCACTGGAGGAACTATACCACCCCGACACCCTCGCGCGCGACGCGGCCGAAACCCGGAGAATCCTGAACAATTGGCTGGCAAAAAACCGCGCAGCCGGGGTACAGCGCCCCAAACTGGTGTTTATCTGCGCCAGCGGCGGCGGTATGCGCTCCTCGCTGTGGACCATGCAAACGCTCCAGCGCGCCGACGAAGCCACCAACGGCCGCCTGCTCCGCCAAACGGCGCTCATCAGCGGAGCCTCCGGCGGCGTGCTGGGCGCGGCGTACCTGCGCGAACTCTACCTGCGCCGGCAACTGGGCGAAATCCCCTCCGTACACGACCCCAAGTACACCGGCGACATCGCCCTGGACCTGCTGAACCCCGTTAGTTTTGCCATTATTTCCAACGACCTGTTTTTCCCGGTGCGCTCCTTCCGGTCGGGCGATTACTCCTACCGCCGCGACCGGGGCTACCTTTTCGAGCGCCAGCTCAACGAAAACTGCCGGGGCATGCTCGACAAACGCCTGGCCGATTACCGGCGCCCGGAAGCGGAAGCCCGCATACCCATGCTGGTCATTTCACCCTTTATCCTGAACGACGCCCGGCGCCTGCTGATCAGCCCGCAGGGCGTTTCGTACCTCATGCGGGCGCCCGACAACCCGCTGCGCAGCATCCAGCCCGAACTCGACGGCGTAGACTTTCGCCGGCTCTTTGCCCGACAGGAAGCCGACAGCCTGGCTTTCACCACGGCCCTGCGTATGAACTGCACCTACCCGCTCATCCTGCCGCCCACCTGGCTGCCCACCGAACCCTCCGTGGAAGCCATGGACGCTGGTTTTCGCGACAATTTTGGCATAACCACCGCCGTACGCTTCGTGCATACGTTCAAAGACTGGATTCGGGAAAACACCGGCGGCGTGGTGATCGTGCAGGTGCGTTGCTGGGAAAAAATCGACCCGATCCGGCAAAGCGATTCCAAGGGGATTGTTGAAAACCTGTTCGCCCCTTTCGGTGCTGCCGCCCGCATCACGGCCATGCAGGACTACGAGCAAGACAATGCCCTTTCGCTGCTCAACGATGTGCTCGGCGACGACCAACTCCAGGTCATCCGCTTCATTTACGAGCCCCTGAAAAAAGAAAACGAGGCCTCCATGAGCCTGCACCTGAGCAAACGGGAAAAACTGGACATCCTGGAATCGTTTGAACAGCCGGAGGTGCAGGCGAATTTGTCGTTGTTGAAGGCGGTGTTGGGGGTGGAGTAAATTCTTATTTATTTGGGCTAGTTCGACAAATAGCATTACTTTGTGTTTGTTTTTTTTACATAAAGTAAAGCATCGTGTATAGCAGATCAATATTTTCCGAATTAGAAAAACAGCTTGCAGAACCGGAAGTGACGGTTATCACGGGGATGCGGCGCACTGGTAAAACCACAGCATTGAAATATTTGCTGGGTAAAGTCTCGCACGAGAACAAGTTGTATTTGGACCTGGAGCGGCTGGAATATCGCCATATTTTTACCCGCAATAGCTTTCGCGAAATGCAGGCTGACCTTGAGTTTTTGGGTTACGATTTTTCGATGCCCGGGGTCATCGCGATGGACGAGGTCCAGCTAATCCCGGAAGTGGTTTCGTTTATCAAATATTACCACGATAATTTCCCGGTGAAATTTCTTGTTTCGGGCTCAAGTTCTTATTATCTCAAAAATCGTATTACGGAGAGCCTGGCCGGCCGGAAACAGGTCTTTGAAATTTATCCGCTCGATTTTTTGGAGTTTTTACACTTTAAAGAAATTGATGCCGCACCATTAATGCCCCAACGCTTCCACGCATTCCGTCCCTTGGTTTTTTCAAGCTATCAGCAGTATTACGAAGAATATTTGCGGTTTGGTGGTTTCCCGCAAGTCGTACTCACAGATTCACCCGAAAAAAAAGAACAAGCCCTGAAAGATATTTTAAATTCCTACCTGGAACTGGACATTAAAATTCTGTCGGATTATTCCGTTATCGACGATCTATTCAAACTGGCAACTCTGCTGGCAGGCCGTATCGGCAGTAAACTGGATTACCAGAAAATCGGGGTGCTGACCGGGTTAAACCGGCACAAGGTTAAAGATTATATCCAATTGTTCCGGGCTACTTATTTTTTGCACCTGATCGAACCCTATGTGCAAAACCCGGACAGGAGTATTGCTGTCCAGCCCAAAATATTTCTTTCCGATAATGGCCTGGTGAACCAATTTGCTCAAGTAAGCAGCGGTGCTTTGTTTGAAAACAGCATAGCCAACCAATTGCTCCGGCTGGGCAAAGTCAATTATTTTCAAAAGAAAACCGGGCAGGAAATCGATTTTATTCTGGATGATAAAAAAGCCATCGAGGTGAAGGAAACACCCAGCCAGGCCGATCTGAAAACGCTGCAATCCAGGGCTGCCGGCCTTGGGCTTGAAGAAACCATGTTGGTTGGACGTTTTCCGCCGGGCATTGAATTTCATGAATTTGTTTGGGGGGGCTGTATTTTTTGAAGGGAGAAGGGAAACCCTCATCCGTAGGACCTGCCAGTCGTTCGAACGGCGGGAAGTGCAGGCGAATTTGTCGTTGTTGAAGGCGGTGTTGGGGGTGGAGTGAGGCCTTATGCCGAAAGTTATCCCGGTGCTGTCGTAAAGCGAAGGGGGCGCTTGGAGCGCCCCCTTCGCTTATTAAAATTGACAAGGCCGTTCACACATGACTCATGTTGACAAAAAAATACCGGGCATGGTTCAAACGTAGCCATCTGGCCACTTTAGTGGCACCATTGATGTTTTTTTTTACAAATTAAAAATTGAACTTTTAATTTGTAAACCAGTATACAGGTATAAAAAACAGCGCACCCATTTGTTGGCGTCAAGCCATCTGCCAGGCCAACAATAGTGCGGCCAGACCGTGTTTTGACCGGGACAATTTGCGCTTCTCGCTCAACGATGTGCTCTGCGAAAATCAACTCCAGGTGATCCGTTTCATTTACGAGTTCTTGAATAAGGAAAACGAGGCCTCCATGAGCCTGCATCGGAGCAAACGGGAAAAACTGGACATCCTGGAATCGTTCGAACAGCCGGAGGTGCAGGCGAATTTGTCGTTGTTGAAGGCGGTGTTGGGGGTGGAGTAGCAAGGGCAAAACAAAAAAATGCCGGCGCCACAACCCCCAGATTGCGCGCCGGCATAGGCAAGTATCAATAAATTACCGTTCAACTACTGCCGCAATACCTTGCGCACAACAGCGCCTTCCGGCTGGCCTCCCCCCTAAGCAGCAACCGCTCTAAAGTAGAGACTCTGATTACCAATTTCGATTTCGTCTGGGGTCATATATCCAATGAAACAATGTGGTCGCATGGTATTGTAAACGACCGCCCACTCCTGTACTTGTAAGTGGATTCTTGTTATATTCTTCTATTTTAGACAGAGAAAAATCTGGTCCATTTATGGAGCAGCTTTAAGGCTTTCCCGTAAGTAATTTGCATTAAAGTAATTCATAGCGGCAATCTTACGGTCGATACTGGAGCTATGATCTGCAAATATTTTATCGCGTATATGCTTATTGGCAGGTAAGTTTAAGAAATAATCCACACTGAATATGGGTGAAGATTGCAATCCTTCACTTAAGCCATGCTGGATAAAGTGATTGACCGCTCCGAGGTAATCGCTGGATGCAATACCATCTTTTACCTGAGGATTCTCCTTTAAGTAGAAAGATACATCAAATGCAGGTGAACTTTGAAAACCTCTTGTCAGACCCGTAGTCCTCCAGAAATGTGCAGGATTCTCTCCATTTGCAGTAGCGTAGTTCTGACTGGTTCTGACATAGTCCTCGTCAAAGATTGGAGATGAATAAGGTGTGAGCGTGTATTGCGCGGCCATATGGTTTACTTCACTATTGTCATTAGCTACCATTTGAGTGATTAGTGCCTCATCTTCAACTCCAAATTCAGTAGGAGGCACTTTACGGACGCTGGCTAACACTTTTATATGCCATTTAGGCACAGATACTGTTTTATCAGGTGTGGCAGTGGCGCCAATAGTTCCTCCAGATTTTCCGCGCTCAGCAACTAAGGTTCTGCTACCGTCCTTTATTTCTAAATCGAGCCTTTTGGTTTGTCCGTTACTATTGTAAATATCCTCGAGGGTGATAGATTTAGAGGTAGGGTCGTGGATATGATCGTCTCCAAAATAGTCATCTTCCTCAAACCACGTTTTCAATGCAAATCCTTTATTACGCCTTTCTACGGCATTATTGCCATTATAGCTGATTGGGAAAAGCAATTTTTTATTAATAGAAAATTCACTTACGCCCCTATTAGGGTTATTGCAATTACCAGCTTCTTTATCATTTCCACTCCACTCGCGTACAAATGAAGTCACTGGCGTATTACCGAACCCTGCTTCTACCCAACCGTCCAGTTCCACTTCGTCATCGCCGGTGCCGTCGTCGTCACATCGTAAAACCCGTACTTTATCCAAATTTAATTCATAGATTTCAATGGACTCTCCTTCTGGTCGTTTAGGAGCACTTTGAATGTAATTATCTATCGCCAATCTGAGCGCATTTCTTATAAAGTACAGGTCTTTTTGTGTAAGTGTATTTATTGAGCTTTTTTCAAAGTGTTCTATATAGAGCAAATTATAAAGATAAGAGAGCGTTATTTTTACAGGCTGAGCATTACCATCAGAAGCACTGAACGACTCAAAAGTGTTCCCAGTGCCTCCACGTAAAAGCACTTTTTTTTCTCCTGTTTCAATTGCGGATTGGTCCAAACTATATTGGCTGGCTTCAGCCCTAACGACCTGATAGGAAGATGATTTGCTTCTTGCAAATGAAGAAAAATTAGTGGTCTGATACTCTAAAAACAAACCGCCGTAGTGTACTTGGAGTGGAAAATGGGTACCCCAGTTTTGTATAAAAGTCGTTAGCTTAGTTTGTATATTTGATGGTATATTATTATAGGTACTATAATATTGAGTAATTGGATTTAAACCCTTGACAGCATTAATAAAATTATCACTCAAATCCGCATCTTCCTTGACCAAAGCCAGGTTATACGTGTCGTAAAACATCCTGGAAAACGTAAATACCTGTGACCGTGAAAAGTTTTGTTCAGCTTCATTAGAATAACCGAATTTTCCGGACATACTTGAAGAACCTATAGATATTTCCGGCTCAATACCGACAGAAAACGTGTTCCTGAAATTCTGTGTTCCAAAGACGCTTTTATTCTTTACTTCCCCATAAGCTACGTTGGTACCAGAATATGCGAACTGATTCTTCATTACATAGTCTCCAAACCTGTCCTTGGTGTGGTCAATATCCGAATCGCTTAAGTCTTTGAAGATTTGCTTGCACAAACCTCCCCCTTCTGGTACTGATTTGTCAATATGCGCAGGCAACGTTTTAATAATATCGAAAGAATTTATACTGGCCGTAAAGTTGGGAATTAGGTTCTTGCCTGATTTATAGTCTTTCCATTGGATGACAGGTTTTATCGTATATACCCTTTTTTTTCTATCCTGTATGTCTATGGAAGGGATGTAAGTAGGCGCTGTCCCCGAGTGATTTATTTCAAAAGTTATAATATCTTTTAAGTTAACCGGAACCTCCCAAATACCCTTTACATTTCTGGGAATCACACCTTCTTCCTGTAAAGCACCTTTACCCCCAGACTGCCGCTTAACAGTAATGTTATCAAAAATATCATCTTTGATTTCAAGGTATATTTTAGTATTAAACGTAGTCGTTTCGGGATAGGACTTTAAGGTTCGGATTTCTGTAGTGAAATTTCTTAAGCCCCATTTTGCTATATTTAATGAACTTATGGCCCCGGCTTGTTTAAAACGGCCGCCTACAACTATATTTTGATCTTTATCCAGTGCGATAGCGTCTATATAAGGTCTGGAATCCCCAAGCATAAGATCACTTGTAGGGGATCGTATGCCGGTAGATAGCTTGACCCATTTTTGTTGCCCAATTTTCCACTGCGCAACATCATGGCAGCTTACCCCCGAAGCATAGGTAAAGTCACCACCGGCATATACGGAACCCATTTGATCGCATTTGATCGCTTTGCATTCATCATTCAAACCAACACCCAGAGCCGACCATGTACTGCCATTCCACATAGCCGTTCTATTGGCAGTTTGACCACCAGCGGTTGTAAATGACCCGCCTACATACAGATTGTTATTTTCATCGAAATCCATCGCAAGACAAGTGCCGTTCAGACCTGTCCCCAAGGCCTCCCAGGTGGTACCATTCCATTTTGCGATGTTGTTGACCGTTACGCCTCCGGCCGTTACAAAGGAACCTCCGGCATATAAATTACCAGTGGCATCCAATTTTAAAACACGGCATGTACCCGAAAGGCCGTCGCCTAAATTCTCCCAGGAAGTGCCATTCCAAACGGCAACATGATTGGCATTTTTGCCTCCGGCTGTTGTGAAAGTGCCTCCGGCATATACCTTAGTACTTGAAGAAACTGCAATACTCTTGCAGTATCCATTCAATCCGGTTCCTAAAGCGGACCAGGTGGCGCCATCCCATTTTGCGATTCGATCCACATTTAATGTGCCGATATACTGAAAATAACCGCCAATGTAAAGATGTGCTTTCTCGTCCGTGCCTATAGCAAATACTTGATCCGATATAGCACCTATGGCATGCCAGTTATCTCCTTCTCTATAAGTAATATTGTATACTGCAACTCCTTTAGCAACTGAAAAGTCGCCACCAACATATAATCGGTTGTTTTTGTCGAGGTGGATGGCGTTAACTCCTGACCATCTACCTCCTCCTATATCTCCAACATAGGTACCCCAACTATTATGGCCTTCGGTGGCGAAAATGTGTTCGTTTGATTGCGAATTCACCGTCCCACTGACGAGAAAAAACAGTTGCACTACTAACAAAAAATAGTTTTTCATTTTGTTTTATAATTTTAGTTATCTGAATTGCTCTTATTCTATTTTTTACAAGGATTTTAAACCCTCTTATTGGGGACTTTAGCCCCTTAAAAAAACACCTCTACCTTTAAACGGCGTTATCAATTTTGCGAAAGGCTAAATGTTGCATCAGGGTTATACACTGAAACTGAAAATACAAAGCAAAGGTGTAACATATCAAGGAGCTAAATCCGTCAACTTGGTAGCTGAATCCGTCAAAATGGCCCGGAAATGCCCCCGGGAAAACACTCACTCCCCCAAAACCACCGAAGGCAACGACCCGAACCGCGCCCGGAAGCAGCGCGAAAACGCCCGGGCATCGCGGTACCCGACACTGAAAGCCAGCCGGGCTACAGTCCGGCACCTGCCGGTTTCCAGTAGTTGCCGGGCCACGTCCAGCCGTATTTTTTGCAGGTATTGTTGCGGCGTCTGTCCGGTCAGGCATTTCACCTTGCGCAACAAGGTGGAGGCGCTCATGGCGCATGCATCTGCCAACCTGGCCACCGTAAGCGTATCGTCGGCCAGGTGCTTGCGCACGTAGCGTTCGAAGTTTTCCAGCCACATGCGGTCAGTTGGCGCCAACGGCTGCCGGGCCGCCCGGATGTGCAGCAGGCGATTGTGTTGCGCCGCCCATTCGGTTGTACCGGCAGCTTGCGCGGGAGCGCCCGCCCTGCTGAAATCCAGGCCATAGAACAGGTTGACGGGAATACGGCGCGGGAGACTTCCGTTTTTTTCCATTCGAAATGGGTCCATTGTTGGTGAAACTGATGTCCCGGCGCCATTGAGTGTCGGCGAGCCGGCGAGAACCATGCCCTACAAAGGTGGAGCGCCCCTCCGGCCCCGGTAAGCGCGGAAATACCCGGCTTTAAAAACCGGTTGGATGTACCCGAAATACCCGTAGAAATACCTGTTTTGCAGCGGAAGGTTTGGCGCGGTTGGCCGGGTAAAGTACTTTGCGTCAAATTAAATTTTTAACGCATCACAACACATGAACTGGAAACTCAACTACTGGACCCTGCTCTTCGCCATCGCCGCAGCCGGCCTGGTTTACCAATGGAATGCCGCCCGGCCCTTGTCTGACGACAAACCAAGCTCACCCTATAATATTCCGGACTCCATCGCCTATGCGCGCCGGCTGCTCTATGCATCCGATTATGCCCCTAAAGTGCAAACCTTTGCAGCCGACAGCTGCCATACGGTAAACGGCGGCGTCCTGTTTTTCGGCATCCATGAAGCCGAACTGACGGCGATGGCCAGTGTCTTCACAGCGGCCGACAGCGTGACCGCGTTTTTGGGGCTCATCCCGGGAACCGGCGGGGCCTCGGACACGCTCGACCTCATGTTCGAGGTGTATCCCATTTACGAGCCGTTGACGGCGAAGTACTACGATTTCACCAAGCCCTGCCCGCCCTGCGCCGGCAACTAACCCTTCCAATAAACCCCGATGGGATCGATGCAGGAAATATGGATGTGGTTTTCCGAAGCGGCGCGGTATTGCGCCGGGCTGAGCCTGTTGCTGTTGATCTTCAAAATCAGGCGTTTGCCCTGGTTGTTCCGGATATTGATTTTCGTGCTGGCCGTAGACCTGCTCACCGAAAGCCTGGCCACCTGGATGTTTTACCGGAAGATCAACAACATGCCCCTGCTGCACCTGTACACGCTGCTGAGTTTCTGGCTGTTTTCGTTTTTTTTCCGCGAATTGTTCCGGAAAAAACCGCTCGTCCGGCGCTACTTCTGGCCGTATCTGGCTGCGGTGAGCCTGGCTTTGGCCGCCAATACGCTCTGGCTCGAACCCTTCGACGGCTTCAACAGCAATGCCAAAACACTTGTGCAGGCGCTGTTTATCGGCTATGTGGTGTACTACCTGTTCGACGCCTTTGGCAAAACGGATTTTTTACAGGCCCGGGACCTGGCCATCAGCCTGGTCAACATGGCGATCCTGATTTATAATGCCGGTAGCCTGTTTATTTTTATGTTTGCCAAAACCCTGAACAACGGCATGCTCTCCACTAAGGCACAAAGCGGGTTGTGGATGATGAATAGCCTGCTTTACCTGATTTTTCAACTGCTGTTGCTGTTTGCGGTATGGATACAAGTTTTCAAGGCGACGAAATCCTCCTCCTGATCACCGTCGGCGTGCTGATCATGCTCCTGCTGGCTTTTGCCCTGATCGGCTTTTTTTTGCTGTCGCAACGAAAACTGAACAACGCACGCCAAAAAGCGCACGACTTACAACTGGAGCACCGCGAACAACTGCTCTACAGCACCCTGCAAACGCAGGAAAACGAACGGCGCCGGATCGCCAAAGACCTCCACGATGCGGTCGGCTCCAAACTCAATGTACTCAACCTCAACCTCCACCGCCTGAAAAAACTGGCGCCTGAAACCCCGGAAATCAGCGAAACCGTCGGCGAACTTTTCAGTGTGATCACCACGACCATTGATACTACGCGACGTATTTCGCATGACCTGCTGCCGCCCACGCTCGAGAACTTCGGCCTCGCCGAAGCCCTGGCCGAGCTCTGCGCACAATACCGCCAAAGCGGCGCCCTGGATATCGAATTTGAAGCGAAAGAAAACAGCGCCATACAACCGGACAAAACTGCGGAGCTCAACTTGTTCCGGGTTGCCCAGGAACTCATCGCCAACTCAGTCAAACACGGGCCGGCTACCCAAATTTACCTGTACCTCTGGCTAATGCCTGCGGAAATCCGGATGGATTACCGCGACAACGGCCCGGGCTTCGACCCCGCCGCCGCCGGCTACAAACCGGGCCTGGGCATGCTGAACATCGAAAGCCGCCTGCGCATGATCGGCGCCGAATTTCAACTGGACACCGCGCCGGACAAGGGCGTCAGGGTCCAGGTAAAATACATTTATCCCACATGATACAGCTCGCTATTGCCGACGACGAAGCCTTGTTCCGGAAGGGTATGATGGCCCTGATCCAGGACTGGCCGGACATGCACGTTTTGCTGGATGCGCAAGACGGGGAAGATTTGCTGGAACAACTCCGGCAGGCCGGAAATTTGCCGGATGTGTTGCTGCTCGACCTGAACATGCCGCGCCTCAACGGTATCGAAACGGCAAAAATCATTCGTGAAACGTACCCCGAGTTGAAAATCGTGGTGCTTTCAACCTACTTCAGCAATGCTTTTGTGCTGAAAATGATCGAGCTCGGGGCGGCGGCATACCTGCCGAAAAATTCCGATCCTGCCGAAATGCGGCAAACGATTCTCGAGGTTGTGGCCAATGGATTTAGTTACAGCCGGCCGGTCCTGGAGATTATCCGGCAAAATTTACAGCAAAAGTCCAAACCCAAACTCCGTATGCCCTTCGGCATCGAACTGACCGGCCGGGAATTGGAAATTCTGCAATTGATCTGCGAAGAATACACCACGGCCGAAATTGCCGAAAAACTCTACATCAGCCCCCGCACGGTAGACGGGCACCGCAACAACCTGCTCGAAAAACTGGATTGTAAAAACGTGGCCGGGTTGGTGGTATATGCTATTCAGCACGAGCTGGTCCGGGTCGGGCCGGATGGTGGCGGATTTTCATAACCACTGATTGCTCTTTAGCGAAGGGGTCGCTTTGAGCGACCCCTTCGCTTTTTAACGCTTCTTAAACCAAAAACAAGAGTTCTTTTGCCAGTTTTTGTTGGCACAGAGTGCCCTTTCGCAAACCCACGAAATCGGGAGCAGAAGAATACGCCCAGTCCTCCGCTTTTTCTACCAATTTTGCTTTGACCGGATTGTTGTGGATGTAGTTGAAACAGGTCGGGCCGTACAATTCCCAATTTTGTAGAATCAGGTTGTAATGCGGGTGGGTCGGTGGCAGGGTTCTGTCTTCCCAACCATCTTTTGCTTGCGTGGTTTGCCGGAAGAGCGAGCCGGTACGGTTTTCCTGCTTGTTTATGGCATTGGTGTACGAACGCAGCAGCAGCCCGATGGCGTTGTTCAGGTCGCGGGTGCTGCGCCCGCTCGGATCGAAGGGGTCGCTTCCAGCGACCCCTTCGCTATTGCCGGACTTTGGGTGAATCTCTATCTCCAACACTCTGACGTACATCAACCAATGAAAATGATTGGGCATGAGGCAATAACAAAGCAGGTCGCCATACGGAAGCAGATACTCGCGCATTTTTTTTAGAAAGAAACGGTAGTTCTCGTCTTTGAAAAAGATGCGCTGGCGGTTGTTGCCCTGGTTGTAAATGTGATAAATCGTGTTTGGTGAGAATTTCATTCTGATGGATTCTGTGTTCGTATTGTTCAGGGTAAAGGGGAAGCGAAGGGGGCCAGCCTAGCGAAGGGGTCGCTTCGAGCGACCCCTTCGCTTTTCAAACACGCTCACCCCAGACCCGCCTCCAGCCCCATTCCGTCTTTGAAAAAGATGCGCTGGTGGTTGTTGCCCTGGTTGTAAATGTAATAAATCGTGTTTGGTGAGAATTTCATTCTGATGGATTCTGTGTTCGTATTGTTCAGGGTAAAAGGGAAGCGAAGGGAGCCAGCCTAGCGAAGGGGTCGCTTCGAGCGACCCCTTCGCTTTTCAAACACGCTCACCCCAGACCCGCCGCCAGCCCATTCCGTCCTTGAAAAAGATGCGCTGGCGGTTGTTACCCTGGTTGTAAATGTGATAAATCGTGTTTGGTGAAAATTTCATTCTGATGGATTCTGTGTTCGTATTGTTCAGAGTAAAGGGGAAGCGAAGGGGGCCAGCCTAGCGAAGGGGTCGCTTCGAGCGACCCCTTCGATTTTCAAACACGCTCACCCCAGACCCGCCGCCAGCCCCATTCCGTCCTTGAAAAAGATGCGCTGGTGGTTGTTGCCCTGGTTGTAAATGTAATAAATCGTGTTTGGTGAAAATTTCATTCTGATGGATTCTGTGTTCGTATTGTTCAGAGTAAAGGAGAAGCGAGCGGGGCCAGCCTAGCGAATGGGTCGCTTCGAGCGACCCATTCGCTTTTCAAACACGCTCACCCCAGACCCGCCGCCAGCCCCATTCCGTCCTTGAAAAAGATGCGCTGGCGGTTGTTACCCTGGTTGTAAATGTGATAAATCGTGTTTGGTGAGAATTTCATTCTGATGGATTCTGTGTTCGTATTGTTCAGGGTAAAGGGGAAGCGAAGGGCGCCAGCCTAGCGAAGGGGTCGCTTCGAGCGACCCATTCGCTTTTCAAACACGCTCACCCCAGACCCGCCGCCAGCCCCATTCCGTCTTTGAAAAAGATGCGCTGGCGGTTGTTACCCTGGTTGTAAATGTGATAAATCGTGTTTGGTGAGAATTTCATTCTGATGGATTCTGTGTTCGTATTGTTCAGGGTAAAAGGGAAGCGAAGGGCGCCAGCCTAGCGAAGGGGTCGCTTCGAGCGACCCATTCGCTAGGCTGGCGGTTGTTACCCTGGTTGTAAATGTGATAAATCGTGTTTGGTGAAAATTTCATTCTGATGGATTCTGTGTTCGTATTGTTCAGAGTAAAGGAGAAGCGAAGGGGGCCAGCCTAGCGAAGGGGTCGCTTCGAGCGACCCATTCGCTTTTCAAACACGCTCACCCCAGACCCGCCGCCAGCCCCATTCCGTCCTTGAAAAAGATGCGCTGGCGGTTGTTGCCCTGGTTGTAAATGTGATAAATCGTGTTTGGTGAGAATTTCATTCTGATGGATTCTGTGTTCGTATTGTTCAGAGTAAAGGGGAAGCGAAGGGGGCCAGCCTAGCGAAGGGGTCGCTTCGAGCGACCCATTCGCTAGGCTGGCGGTTGTTGCCCTGGTTGTAAATGTGATAAATCGTGTTTGGTGAGAATTTCATTCTGATGGATTCTGTGTTCGTATTGTTCAGGGTAAAAGGGAAGCGAAGGGCGCCAGCCTAGCGAATGGGTCGCTTCGAGCGACCCATTCGCTTTTCAAACACGCTCACCCCAGACCCGCCGCCAGCCCCATTCCGTCTTTGAAAAAGATGCGCTGGCGGTTGTTACCTGGTTGTAAATGTGATAAATCGTGTTTGGTGAAAATTTCATTCTGATGGATTCTGTGTTCGTATTGTTCAGGGTAAAGGGAAGCGCGAAGGGCGCCAGCCGAGTTTGGTGAGAAGGGTCGCTTCGAGCGACCCTTCGCTTTTCAAACACGCTCACCCCAGACCCGCCGCCAGCCCCATTCCGTCCTTGAAAAAGATGCGCTGGCGGTTGTTGCCCTGGTTGTAAATGTGATAAATCGTGTTTGGTGAGAATTTCATTCTGATGGATTCTGTGTTCGTATTGTTCAGAGTAAAGGGGAAGCGAAGGGGGCCAGCCTAGCGAAGGGGTCGCTTCGAGCGACCCCTTCGATTTTCAAACACGCTCGCTGGGCTGAGGATTTTAGGTAAATTGTTTACCCGGCTTTGATTTCAAAAACATCGAAAGAAGTACCCACAGGGTTACCAGGTCGCCTACTCCACCCCGAATTTTCGGCTTTCCCCGACCGACAGCACAAATCTGCCTCCCTTCATGTTACGTTTTCCGTCAACCCTGTAGCGTTTTCGGTGGAAACAGCAAAAGAGAGCACGTAGAGCAAAAATCAGTCCTCACAACACCTCCGACGGCAGTTTTCCGAACCGCGCCTGAAAGCGCCTGGAAAAAGACCGCACATCGAAATAACCCACCGTCGATGCGATTACAGCAATGGAATTGTACTGACGACTCTCCAACATTTCCCGCGCAATATCCAGGCGGATTTCCTGCAAATATTGCTGGGGCGTCAGTCCGGTCAGGCGCTTCAACTGGCGAAGCAACGTAGACTCGCTCATGGCAAACTCCAGGGCCAGCGCCGGCACGGTGAGCAGGTGGGAAGCGATGTTTTTCTGTACGTAGACTTCGAAACTTTCCAGCCAGTCCCGATCCGATCCGGAAAGATCGTCTGCGACCGGAGCAGTTTCACCCTGAATTTCGCGGAGCCGCGCTGCCTGGTTTTTCAGCAGGTTTGCGATGCGCGCCAGGAGTTCTTCCTCGTTGAAGGGCTTGGTGAGGTAATCGTCTACACCGAT
This sequence comes from Lewinellaceae bacterium, assembly GCA_016716135.1. Classification (GTDB taxonomy): domain Bacteria; phylum Bacteroidota; class Bacteroidia; order Chitinophagales; family Saprospiraceae; genus M3007. The sequence continues at coordinate 121,896 of JADJWX010000017.1, forward strand.
CCGCAGGGCTTTGAGCCGGGCGCGGGCTTCGGCCCGGGCGGTGAGCATGATGACCGGTATTTGCCGCGTGGCGCCGTTGGATTTTAGTTTCTCCAGGAGATGGTAGCCGTCCATCACAGGCATCATGAGGTCGGAGAGTACCAGCTGACAATTGGCTGTTGGCTGCTGGCTACCGGCGGAGGGCAGCAGGTAGTCCAGAGCCGCCTGACCATTTGCTGCGGTTACCACCTGGTACGTTTCCGACAGGATCAGACGGATATAATCCTGCAAATCGGGATTGTCTTCCACGACCAGAATCGTGGATTTCCCTTTCAAATTTGCAGTGGATTCGACGGGATGCTTACCTGCCCGCACCACTTCGTTTTGCGCATCTTCGGCCGACTGGCCGGGTACGGCTTGGGCCGCTTGTTCCACCAGGTTGACCGGGAAGCGCATCCGGAAGGTGCTGCCTGCTCCGGGGCTGCTTTGTGCACTTATGTCGCCACCGAAAAGCCGGGCATATTCCTTGCAAAGGTTGAGTCCGATGCCGGTGCCGCCTTCCGCAGGTTTGTCGGGGCGGCTGGTTTGAAAAAAACGGTCGAATACCTGCGGCAAGTCGTCGGGGTGAATGCCCGGGCCGGTATCGGCGACGCGGAGGTCCAGCATCCCGTTTTTTATCGACAGTTCGACGGAAACGCGGCCGCCTGCGGGGGTAAATTTGAAGGCGTTTGACAGGAGGTTGGTCAGCACCTGGCGGCATTTTTCCCGGTCGATAGTAGCCACTAAATTAGCCGGCACCGTTGACCGGAAGATAAAATCGATCTGCTTGCTGTCGGCCAGCGATTCGAACTGGGCGACGTGATTTTGGAAAAACCGGCGCAGGGCAGTCGAAGTTTTCAGCAGCTGCATTTGGCCCATTTCCAGTTTGCGCAAATCCAGGATTTCATTGATGAGTTGTCCGAGTTGGTCCCCGTTCCGGCGGGCCATTTCCAGCAACCGGCGCTGTTTATCGCTCAGGGTTGCCTCTTTCAACATGGTATTGACGGGGCCGAGCAGGAGGGTTAGCGGGGTACGGAGTTCATGGCTGATATTGGCAAAAAAACGGGATTTGGCTGCGTCGAGGCTGGCCAACTGCTCTGCTTGCCGGCGATTTTTTTCGTTGGCTTTTCGCAACTGTGCATAAAAATAAGCCAGGGCGGCAGTCAGCAGAAGTACGAGGAACAAACCGGCCAACAACCAGTTTCGCCGTAGCCGTTCGGAGGCCAATTGTTGGGCCTGTTCGTCCAATTGCAGTTGTTTTTTGGCATTGTTGTAGCGGGCATCAATCTCAATAACCCTTTCGCGTACCTCTTTTTCATTTTGTGCCAATTCCATCTGGTACCCTTTATTCAGATAATACCAGGCCGAATCCGACTGTCCCAGTGCCTTGAATAATTCGCCCTGGAACCGGTACATGGCAGCCGCGGCATAGTGTTGCTCGTGTCCTTCTGCTATGGCCAGATTGGCCATAATCAGAGCTGAATCGTTAAAAATCAGTGCCTGGCGGATGTTTTTTTGCTGAAAATACAAGCTGGCAATGGCGCCGTACATGTAACTGCACCCGGTGTAGTCTTCAATTTTTTGATAAAGCCGTAGGCCGGAAAATGCATGTTGAAACCGCTCGGGAAAAGCCTCACGAGGCAATACCATATTCATCAGCATGTGGCCGATGGCCGTTTCCAAATCCAGGTTAAATGCGGGTGCGGTGCGCAACGCTTCCCGGGCAAAATAAATGGCTGAGTCTTGATTGCCATATATCCGTTGCCAGGAGGCCATCCGGATGGCATAGTAGGGATAAATGGAATCCAGGTTATACTGATCGATATCCGTTTTGCTTTCCCGCAGGTGGATCAGACTTTTCCCCTCACGACCGATTTTTTCATACAGCAAGGCCAAAACCAGGTTGGTTTGCGCGTGTAAATCGGCGAACCGGCCGGTTTCGCACTGTTTTTTGACTTGCAGGAGTTTTTGTATGGCCACCTCATTGTCCTGGTCTTGTTCGTATGCACTGGCAGCAGCCAGCTGGGCACGCACGCCGAGGTAACTGTTCAGCTGTCCCTGCGCTTCCAGGGTCGCCAGCAAGTTGGCAGCAATGATTTTGGCGGTATCGTTTTTAAACGAGCGCAGGTAGCGTTCCACCCTGGCGATCTCCTGTTTGATGCCGGCATCGGGCATCCGGATATTGCTTTGCGCAGGCAAGGCAAACCAGGCTCCTGTTGTGGAGAAAAAAACACAGAACAAACCAACCTTGAGCACATAAAAAAGCGCTTTGAAACGCATAGGCAGATCGAGCGGGGGGTGTACTTTCAAGTTGCGCAAAGGTAAACCGAGACACCTTGCTTAAGGTTCAGAATTTATCTCCAAAAGCTAAATCGCCCGCATCGCCCAAACCGGGCACGATGTACGCTTTGCCGGTCAGTTCCTCATCCACCGCGCCGAGCCAAAGATGCGCCTGCGGATACTGGCGCGCCACTGCCTCCAGGCCGGCTGTGCTGGCAATCACCGCAGTAATATGAATTGCCTTGGGTGTACCGAAACGCTCCAGGTGCTTCAGGGTGAGGTTCACGGACGCACCGGTAGCCAGCATGGGATCGGCAAGCACGAGCACGGCATCGTTCAGGTCGCAGCTGCTGACATATTCCATCTGGATATCAAAACTGCCGTCTTTGTGCTGCCGGCGGTAGGCGCTGACGAAAGTGTTGTCGGCCTGGTCAAAATAGTTGAGCAAGCCCTGGTGAAAGGGAATGCCCGCGCGCAGGATCGTAGCGAGCACCAAGCGATCAGCCGGAACGTCCACATATGAGAGACCGAGCGGTGTTTCCACCTCGATGGATTTGAATGCCAGGCTTTTGGATAGTTCGTAACCCAAAATTTCCCCCATGCGCTCCAGGTTGCGGCGAAAACGCATGCGATCTTTTTGAATGGCCGCGCTGCGTAGCTCGGCGATGAACTGATTGGCAATGGAGTGTTGTTCGGAAAGGACGGTGCGCATGGTATTTTGACCCCTCGGTTCGTGTTTAGTGTGGAGGCAAGTTACTGCGCACAAGGCACATTTTTCGGTTTGGGGCAAGTAAAGTGCGCGTGTTGGTCTGACGACTCCAAGTCTAATGTGACAAAGATGTATTAAGAAAGTAGTGGGCAAATCTTTAACGGCAAACCCCGTAGGCTCGTAGCGTATTTCCCGCAGAGTTACGCGGAGTTCCGCAGAGTTTTCCTTCATCGGGATGGGAACTCTGCGGAACTCCGCGAATTAACTCTGTGCAACTCTGCGGGAAATACGCTACGAGCTAACTATTTATAACACTTGGTTTCTTAAATTGAGGACAGTAGACTCCAAATCATCCGACCAAAAAGGGCAGGTAGCACACAAGTCACTTCGCCCCAAGTTTTCCCAGCAACCAATCCCGCTCGGCCACCGATTCCGCCGCTTCGATCCGGGCGGCCAGCCGCTTACGAGCTGCCGGGCGCTTGCCGGCCAGGAGCATCAGCTTTTTGGTAAACTTGATCAGGTTCAGGTAACTGTCGCGGTGGTAGCCCAGTGCTTTGTGCCGCCGCAGGAATGCCTGAAAACTGTCGAGCAAACTGGCCAGCGCCGGCCATTCGTCCAACTCAAAATAACTGCGCAACAGCATTTTGCGCGCATCCAATTGGATGAACACATCCGAAAATTCCACCTCCCGAAGCAAAGCCAGTACCGGTTCGTATTCCGAGCGGCGGAAGTGGTAGCCGGCAAGGGCATAGCGATAGGTATTTTCCCGGTCGGGTTCGGGCAGGAGTGTTTTGCCTTTTTCCAAAAAATCGAGGCTCCAGGTATGTTCGCCAAGCAATTGTGCGAGGTTGAGAATATTGATAAACGTGTACTTCGGCAGCCGGCCGTTTTCAAGCAAAATACCGCCGTCGAGCGCTTCGCGGTAGAGGTCGAAGGCTTCGCGGGTGTAGGCGCGCTCGCCGCGGTTGTGGCGCCGGATGGCGAAGTTGATCGCCGCCATGTACAGGTCGCGGGCTTCAGCGGGCGGAAACAGCGCCACATGCCGGCGCAAGGCAGCCTTAAACTGCTGGAAGGGCGCCTCACTGTCGGGCTTGGCCAGGGCTTCGGCGCCGGCGTACACCAACGCCAGTGCGGGGTTGTCGGTTTCGGCGGCATCGGCGGCAGTTTGCAGCGCCAGGTCGGACAGCGGCACCGGTGGCGGCGCCGAACGGGAGAGCGAAGCCAGGGAGCGGGCAGTGGCCGTCCAGCGCATATTTTCCAACAGGAAAAAGTTGGCCAACGCCTCGGTGGTACGGGCCATATTGGTGCCGCCGCCGCGCCGGTGCATGGCCTGCCGGGCAAAAATTTCGTTTTGCAGCTGGTATTCGAACAGCCACCACCCGGCGTTGCGGTAGGGGGCTTCGGCGTGCAGGCGTTCCAGTTTGCGGGTGTTGGTGTCGAAGTGGGCCAGAAGGCCGCGCTTGCGGAACGCCCGGCAGCGCAAAAGTTTGGTCTGAAGGGATTCGGATTGCAATTCTTCCACGGCCAGAAACTGCTCCAGGCGTTCGCTGAAAAAGTTCAGCGTGTAGTTGAGTTGTTTTTTGTTAAATTTTTTTCCCGGGAATAGGCTGCTCCAGGCATTTTCAGGCGTCAACCCGGCTATACCTTTTTTTGATTGTCTGACAAGAAATTCAAAAAAATGACTTACATCTTTTCGCTTATTAAAATACGGGGAGTGCAAAAACTTACCAAAACGCGTAATTTCAGCAGAATTTAACGTCGAAAACAATGCAACCGCCAGGGTTTCACGCATATTATTTTTTTGATTCAAAAGTAAAAATGTCACAGAAATGCTCGCCGGCAAACCCGCATTTTGTCAAAAAACAACAAGCATGAATACCCGACACGTAAACACGCGCTTTTTTCTACTTCTGTTGCTGGCCTGCTGCTTTTCTACCAGCAGCCTGGTTGCGCAAGGATTTATCCGGAAATACCCCTTTTTCACCTGGAGCCAGGGCGGCGGCCAAAGCCTGTTCCCACAAGCCGACGGCAGTTTCCGCATGACCGCCCTCGCCTACCCCGATTTTGGCGTGGATGTGCAACTGCAATGGTTGCACACGGATGACCAGGGCTTTTTAGTTCAAGGCGACAGCCTGTACACTCCGAACTCCGGCTCGCCGGTATACGGCAACGATATTTTCCTGTTGGAAAACGGCGGTTACCTGCGTGCCTACATCGACACGAACCGGCTGCTGCTGCATCGGTACGACGTTGGTGGTACGATGTTGTGGGAATCGGTTCAGGCGCTGCCCGATTCGGGTTGGAACGCCCTGGTTTCTGTTGTGGCAAATGCCGCCGAAGAGACGTTTGTGCGCTGCTACAACTTTGGCGGCAATGCGACGGTAGCGGATGATGGTATGCTGTTCAAATTCGCCGCCGACGGCACCTTGCTTTGGGACGCGGTGTATCCGTTCACGCTGACCTACGTTATCCCAAGCAGACTACAGCCGACTGCCGACGGCGGTTGCCTTTTTAACAATTGGGGCACTGTTGACACCAATACACTTGCCGACGAAGTCTTATTCCGCTTTGACGGCAACGGTACCATGGCCTGGTATTACAGCCCCTACCCCGCCCGCCTGTGGCCGCATTTTGACGGACAAATTTTCGACCTGAACAGCCAGGGCCAAACGTATCTTTTTGCGCAAGAAGTCGACAATTCAACCAATACCAACCCGCTCCGCCTGGACAAACTTTCCCCAACCGGGCAATTGCTGGACAGTGTTTATCTGAATACACTTTTGAATAACGACAAGTATCTCGAAGGCGAACTGGTCATAGCCACTGCCGACGGGGGCGCCGTCGTCGTGGTGCAGGAACGCCTGCTGAATGCCTGGTACTATGTCACCGCACGGATACAGCCCGACGGCAGCCTGGCCTGGCAGCGCCCGCTGGGATTTTTGTCCGACGCCTTGCCGACTGAATTTTACCAGGGACGCGAACTTCCCGACGGCAGCCTTGTGCTGTATGCCTATCAGGGCACCGAGTTGTACCTGATCAAACTCGGCGCCGACGGCAAGATTTACCCGCATTCGCTGACCGGGCAGATTGCCCGCGACTCCACGTTCAATTGTGTGTTGGACGCTTTTGATCCGCCGCTGGAAGGTTGGGCGGTGCAGGCCACCGGCAACGGACTGACGCAATACGCCAGCAGCAATGCCGCCGGCCGGTATGTCTTTTCGGATCTGGACAACGGCAATTACGAGATCGTTCTAACGCCGCCGAGTTACCTCTGGGAGCCTTGTTTCGATACCGTCCAACTTACGTTCACCAGTCCGGCGCCGATAGCCGACACGCTGGATTTTCCGGTGCAGTCGTTGTACGACTGCCCATTGATGGAAGTTGATATTGCCACGCCCTTTCTGCGCCGTTGTTTTGGAAACACCTTTGCCGTGCATTACTGCAATGTGGGCAATGAAACTGCCGACCCGGTATCGGTTACCGTATTGCTGGACCCGTTGCTTACGGTGGATTCCGCCTCTATTCCGTACACGCAGGACGGGCAATTATTAACTTTTGACCTGGGGGTAGTTGCGGCAGGCGCCTGCGGGAGTTTCAAATTGTTCACTGCCTTGAGTTGCGATGCCGAACTGGGGCAAACCTTGTGCGTGGAAGCGCATATTTTCCCCGATACAATTTGCGCCATGAATCTGCCGAACTGGTCGGGGGCGCAAGTGGAAGTTTCGGCAGAATGCGCCGGCGACTCCGTGATTTTCCTGATCCACAACACCGGCACGGCAACCATGCCCAATGCACTTGATTTCATTATTGTAGACGACCATGTGATCACCCGGCAGGGCATGTTCCAACTGCCTCCGGGCGGCATACATCCGGAAACCGTGCCCGCCGACGGCAGCACCTGGCGGTTGATTGCCGAACAGGAGCCGGGGTTCCCGTTTGGTCCGCAAAAACCAAGCGTGGGGATGGAGGCTTGTTTGAGCAACCCGCAGGAAATCCCAGTTGGGGCATGCTGAATATGTTTACCAACTACACCGGGAACCCTTTTCACGATACTGATTGCCGGACGGTCATCGGCGCCTGGGACCCGAATGATAAACAGGCATTGCCGATTGGCGTGGACGCGCCGCACTTTATCGAACAAAACCAGCCCTTGGAGTACCTGATCCGCTTTCAGAATACCGGCACCGATACGGCTTTTACCGTTGTCATACGCGACACGCTTTCGCCCTGGCTAAACCCGGCCAGCATCCGGCCTGGCGCTTCCAGCCATCCGTATCGCTGGGCACTCAGCGGAGCAGGCATTCTGACCATCACATTCGAAAACATTATGCTCCCCGACTCCAATGTCAACGAAGCGGCTTCGCATGGTTTTGTGCAATTCCGTATTGACCAGCAACGCGACAACCCGTTGGGTGCTGTGATTGAAAACCGGGCCGGCATTTATTTTGATTTCAACGAACCGGTAATCACCAACACTGTATTTCATACCGTGGGCGAAAACTTCCTGCCGACTGCCACGCGGAGTCTAAGCGTAGCACCGCTGCAACTCCGGATTTGGCCAAACCCGGCTACGCACCAAACAACCGTTAAACTTGACGAGTTATATCGCCCTGGGCGTCTCCTGATGCTGCGCGCAGCCTCCGGACGTCTGATACACACATGGCCTGCGCAATATCTCCGGCAGGAATGCCCACGTGCCGGGGTTCCTGCGGGTTTGTATTGGTTGGAACTTCGGGACGAGGGTCGGTTGATCGCGGCTGGAAAGTTGATTTGGATGGATTAGCGCATTACTTCCCTGTTTTAAAACACATAGGCACATAGATCACAAAGATTATTTCTCTGTGTTCTCTGTGCCTATGTGTTTTGAAAATAGTCGGCGGGTAAATAAAAAAAGCCCCCCTCCAGCATTTGGAGAGAGGCCATCCCAAAAACCGATTTTAAAGTATGTTAAAATCGATTCTTAGTTAAAATGGTTTCTCGTTCCTGGTTTCTGGTTAGAAGGTTGTCAACATCCGAAATGGCGTACAAAACCTTCTAACCTTCTAACCAGTAACCTTCTAACCTATTTGCTCTGAATCATCTTACGCGTGGCGCTGTTGCTGGCAGTTTCCAACTGGTAGTACAGCACACCCGAGGTGTTCAGCACTGCGCGGTCGATTGTTACCGCGTTGTAGCCTTTGCTGTAGTCACCGCGCTGCGTGAAGATCATCCGGCCCGACTCATCAAAGATCGACAGCGTTGCTTCGGCTGCCTCCGGCAGGTAGAAGCCAATCTGTGTCTTGTTGATGAACGGGTTCGGCGTGTTCTGGTACAACTCGAAGCCCAGACCAGCGATTGTCGATCCGTTCGCGCCGTTGAAGCGGAAGGCAACACTCAGGCGCTCGGCGCCGGCGTTGTACGCCTCGGCTTTCGTGATCCGGCTCGATACGCCCAGCATCTGGCTCAACTGGCCGTTGGCTTTGGCGCGGAACGTCAGCGCAAATTCTGCCTGGTTGGCGCCATCCCACGACGTGGTCAGCGCACCTTCTTTGGCAAACACGCCAAAGTTGTCCAACTGCATGCTTGCGCCCGGAGCGATGTTCACCAATTCCAGGTTGTTGTAGTTCATCGTGAACTGGTAGCCCTGTACTTTCTCGGCGGCTTTGAACGTCACCGTGAATTCCTCGCCGGCTTTCACCGCGCGGTCTTCAACGTCGAACAACAAAGTGCCGGCCGTACGGTCTTCCGTGCTCATCAGGCTGCTCGTTACGGCGTTGCCGTTCACGTCACCCGTCTTAACCGATACGAAGTCCTCGTCGTCCATGCTGGCTTGCATGTTCGCGATCTGCTTCGTTTCAGGGAAGATCGCAGCAAACGGATTGTTCTGGTTCGGGAACGTGTAGGTCTTGTCTACAAAGCGCCACGACGTGTTGTTCGGCAACTCCGTGTAGATACCAAGGATCAACTTACGCAACTCAACAATGTCGAACGTCGTGATCGAACGGCTGTTGTTAGCATCCGCGGCGATCATTTTGTACGGCGTGTTCAGCGGCTCAAGGCCAAGGATGTGCTTGTTGATCAGCACCAGGTCAAACGTCGATACGCCATTCAGCGGATCGTTGTCCTTCATCGGCGTGAGCGTAAAGTCACCGGCAAGCGGTACGGCATTCAGCATGTAGTCACCTGTCTGGTTCGTTACATCGAACAAGCTACCGCCCGGAAGCGCCGGGTGGCTGCCCGTCAGCGTCACTGTTGCATCTTCCAGGCCATTGGCGCCTTCTGTTTTCAGCGCACCGGCTACGTTGCCAAGTTGGTGCCACAGATGCCCATGTTATCCTGAACGATCACGTAGGTCTCGCAGTAGTCGGCATTGCCGGCCAGATCGATCGACCACAATTCCACGAACTGCGTTCCCAGTTCGCTGCAGTCAAACGTCACACTCTTCTGCGGCGTGCCGTCCGGGTTCAGCGGGAAGCCCGTACCGGTACCCGACTTGCGGATCGCCGTTTTCAGGAGGTTCGACGGCGTGCAGTTATCTTCAGTGTACTGCAGGAAGTCCGTATCCCACAGCGCGATCATCTGCGTCGGCATGATGTTCACGCTCAGGCCGTTGATGCATACCACCGTCGGCTTCTTGCAATCTTTCACTACGAAAGTGTATTCGCAAATCTCTTCGTTGCCGCAACCGTCCGTGATCACCCACTTGATCTTGTGTGTGCCGTACGGCAACTGCGGTACTACGTAGTTGTTCGGCTGTTGGATCGTGTTCCAGCGCACGCAGGCAGTCTTGTCGTTGCCGCTTACCGTGTTCTGGATCGTGAAGCCGTACTTCTGATTCGACGGTACCGGACGCTCGTCGAAAGCGCTCGGCGTGCCGCCCGTGAAGTTCGGGTTCTGCGCGTTGCCGAACTGAACATTGTTGTAACCCGGCGGGTTGCTGCTCGATACCACCGTCTCCATCACACCGTCGCCGTTCAAATCAAGGAACAGGATGTAGCGGATGTTCACATTCGAGCCCGAGCACAGGTCCGTAGCGGTGATACACAGGTCCGTCGGCGCTTCGCACAGGTCGTGGCTGCCGGTCTGCGAATCATACCAGTACGATTCGTTCCAGAACTGCGGGTCGTTCGCCGTCAGGTCGCAAATTTCTACCGGGCTGGCAGGACACTGCACAACCGGCTTCTGACCGTCGATGATCTTGATGATCTGCTTGTACTTGAAGCAGTTGTTATTCGCAATGCTCGGTACCGTAACCTGCTGGTTGGTAGCATAGTTCGTGTACGTGCCACCGTGGTAGAACACCGAGTAGTTCAGCGTCTGCGGGTCTGTCGGGTTCACCCGTACGTTCGTCGGCTGCCACGGCTGCGGCGTGCCCAGCGGGGAGATCGTCGGACCTACCAGGTTCGCAGGGTTGTTTGATGTGGCGTTCGGATTCGGGTTCGGAACCTCCACACAAGGCTGGTTCGGGCTGTAGGTGCACCAGTTGATCACTGTCCACGTACGCTCGATCTTGTAGCAGGCATCCGGTACAACCGTGAAGATCTCGTCTTCGAACGATACTCCCAGCAACTCACAGTCTTCGCCGTTAAACTCAGGCTCGCCGTAGTTGCCTGTGCCGTCGCATACCGTCACGATCACGTCGTTCGGGAACTTCAGCCAGTAGTCTTGCTCGTAGTTTACAAAAATACGCTGCGTGCACTGGCTCGATTGGCCATGGCAGTCAAAGGCACGGAACGTACGCGTGATCGTACCTTTCGAGCACAGTGTGTCGAAGAAGTTGTAGTTCGCCGTGTGCGACAAACCACACTGACCCTGGTAAACCTGGGCAGTATCCAGGCAGCAGTTGTCATACACTGCCGCTTTGCCGTATGCCCACAGGCTCGGGTCGAAGTTCTCGCAACTTACCGTTACGTTCGCCGGAGACTGGCACACCGGTTTGATCTTATCCTGTACGGATACCGTGATCATACACTCGTTCCGTACCGGTTCGCCGCTCGGGCCCACCACGATATTACCGTTGGCATCCAATTGATAAACCGTCAGGATCACCGTTTGCTCGGTACCTACCTCGCAGCAGTAGAATTTGATCGAGTCACCTTCAGTGATCGCACGCTCAAATTCGCTCGGGAACGTCGGGAACGGACTGGCGCAATCCGGGAAGCCGCGGATCGGGTTCAGACCCGTGATGCAGTCGCTGTACGGAGCCATACGGCGGATCGAGAAACGAACATCACCACAGTTGTCATATGAGCCATCGTCGAACGTCGTGGCCTTAACCCAGGTCACACCTGCAAAATTGCAGGCATCCAGTGCCGGCGGTACATCCAGGAAGCCCGCAGGGCCGTAGCAGTCAAACGGATCGTCTACTCCAATTCCAACTACTGTGTACTCGTCACATGCAGCAACCGGCGGCGTGTAGTCGCGTACAATCACGCGGAAGGTACACGTCGAGGTGTTGCCACAGTCATCTTCAAGGGTGTATGAAACCAGGTGCGTGCCGATCGGCAAGCAGGGCGTCGAGCCTACGTTGACCATCGTGTCCGGCTCCCACAGGTTGTTGCCCGGGAAGGAGCTCATCGAACCACCCACGTTGTACATATTCAGTACCTGGCCCGTTTGCGGGTCGGTTACCGTTACCATTGCCGTTACCGCTTTGATGCGCGAGCAGTTGTCCGTAGCAATAAAGTCCGGAAGGTCAACTGTGGAGCAGCAAGTGAACGGATCGGTGCTGACCGTGATGTTGGCCGGGCAGTCGAACGTCGGGCCTTCTTCATCCAGCACTTTAATCACCTGGTCATAGTGGTTTACACCACCGTCGCACCAGTCGATAATTTTCCATTCACGCACAATTTTAAACGTGCCGTCGCATACTTCAATCACACCGTCTTCATACGTCCAGCCGATAGAGCAGCCATCCGGTGAACCAAAGACGTGCGGATATCCTTGCAGGCCAATACTTTCAAGATAGTCGGGTGTAACCTGGGAATGAAACACCACCGCAGGAAAGTGCCGGCTCGTCAATGTCATCATAGCTCGGCGGCAAATCGACATTGGCGAATGTCGGACGCAAAATGTCGATCACCTGGATGCAGGTAGCGGTGTTGCCGCTGGCATCTGTGGCTGTCCATTTGCGGTTGATGATCTTCGTCAGGCCGGAAGCGCAGTCTTGCGTAACTTCCGTATCAACATAGCAAAGCGTCGCATCCGAGCAAGGCTCCAACACGGGATCACCGGCGCCGGCAACTACATTGTAGCAGCCACCACCGTAGCAAAGGTGTTTACATTCAATTCAAGGCCATTTGGCAAACAGGGCAGGCCGTCGCCCGGAAGGGCAAAGTGGATCACCACATTGGGTGTTCGCGGGGTGAGTGCAGATGTTGTAAACTCGTTCTGCGTCGCCAGACCCGGTGTCAGCGTTAATTGACCGACCGTGATCGGTGCAGCCGACGAGTTGCCGCCACTGTTATATACCAGGGAGGCGTTTACACCATGCAGGTAGATACCTTTTGTTTGACCTGCTCCAAGAATAAACGGTGCAGGCAGGGTAAAGAAAGAGAATTCAGAGTTTGGACCGGCTACCGTGACCGAAGCAGAACCGGAGGAGGTCCAGGCACCGGCATTGGCTTGGTTGCCATTGTATGTTGTTGCAGAAGTCGTATAGTAGGTATTTACGAGTTGTGGCGAGGAAACAGCTCCAAAAGTCGAGGTTCCGAAACGGACTTCATAGCCAAAAATCTGGATATCTTCCGGGCCATCGTTTCGAAGATCGAAAAAGAATCCACCCGGGAGCGTATTACCCGCTACCGTGATGGCGCCTCCGCCGTGCGGGAAAATCGCAGCCGGAAACTGAACCGGGTCGGCAGAAGAGAACACCGGGCCTTCGCCCTGGCAAGGCACTGTGCTGGTGTTGCAATACAGGGAGTAAGGCTGGCAGTCTAATACTGGCGGCAGTTTGTCTTCGATTTTGATGTTGCCCCAGCACTTGTTGCCGGTGTCCGGGTCGGTCACGCGCACCTGATAGGTTTTTCCAATATCAGCCGGGCCGACCACTGCCGGTACCCACGGACCGTTGCCAAACGGCAATGTTTTATCCAGTTCAACAATATAGTCGTCATAACAGCCATATGGGCCGCCTTCCAGTACTTGGTCGGCGCCGATAACAGCCTGGCAATTTTCGTCGACTGATACTTGTACCAGATCATTGCAAACCAACGATTGGATAGGATTGGCATATTCATTCACAGTAACCGTAAAGCAGCAAGAAGCCGTATTGCCCGCAGCATCAGTGCCTACAAAGCAATTTGTTGTCGTTCCGATTGGGAACTCCGCACCAGATGGCAGCCCTGCAATTTGTACGGGAGTAGGATCAACTGCCGTCTGATAGGTAACCGTACCGACAAATGCTCGTGAGGCAAAGGTGTTGCCAAAATTAGCCGCCCCGGCAAAACCGTTACTCAATACAGTCAGCGTACCATCTGTCGCCGTGAAACTGCCATTAGTGTAACGCATCGCAAAAGCAGCTTCTGTTTCAATATAAATCCCTTTAGATTCTCCAGGCTGTAAGACTAAGCCACCTACCGGAATGTCCGATTCCATTCCGGCAAAGTTGGTAGAATTTGTACCCTGAATTTGAGCCGTGCCCAGCAAAGTCCAAGCTGCTGGATTTGTCTGTACACCCACATTTGTAGTAGCAGTAGTAGTATACCAAACTTTTACATTCTGTGTAACAGCGGGTGTAAAGAAGCTTGCAAAACCCAGGATCAACATGGGCTGCGTGCCGTCGTTGCGAATATCAAAGGTGCAACCGTCAAAGCTATTAAAGAAACTCGTATTAGGGATCGGCGTAGGGTGATTTGTCAGTGATGTGGCTGCACCAAAGAATGGACAGTTATCTGTCATCGTCACATCATAGCTGAAAGTGGTTGCACAAGCACCGGGTGCCAAATTCAACGTAACATTGCCGGGCAAATGATTGTCGGTTCAACGCCATCCGATATTGTTAACGTCTGCGTTGTTTCATCACAAGCAGAGAGGCGGTATAGAATTGTATGGTTTCCAGCATCTAACGATGGAATGGTGAAGCTGGCGCCTGGTAATACATTGGCAAGAAAGTCATTATCGACATACACCTCAATTGGACTGGAACATGCCAACGAAGGCGCTGTAATCGAAATATTTGTAGCGCCACAAACAGCAGGATCAGTACCAGCTATCATAAGAGGGGGCAAACTGACGCCAGCAAAAGAGCAGCTGGGATCACCGAAACTGAGCGACCAGCTGACCATGGAACCAGCAAAACCGCCCAGATCATCCTTGGCAATCAGCTCCCAGTTGCCATTTTGGCCACCGGTAAAGCCTGCCAGGGTGGTTACTGTCGGTACGTTTGCCGTACCGCAAGCAATTGGGTTGAGCGTACCTTCCGGGCGGAAGATACCTGTGTAAGGAGGAGTCCCCTGAGTAATAGACTGGGCTGCATTGTCACAAAAAATGGTATTGGTATAGTTATCCAGGGAACCGCCGTTATCCGTTGATATCTCGATAATTTGTCCGTTTGGCGAGCGCAGGTACAAATCAAGGTCGCTGTTCCAGGTGTAAATAATATTGAGTGTAACACTCAATAGCTGTGTAGTCGCGCCTATGCCGGCCACGTTGCATTGAAAAATCGTACCGCCGGCATTTTGCGGAGCGACGGTACAGCCCCCAGTACCGGTTGAAGGAATCAAACTATTCCCCGCTGTATTTACGGCATTTCCGTTAAATGTTTGTGCGTTAGCCATTGAAATGGTTAACAGCAAACTCAATACCGGCAAGTACCAATGTAGAGTATTTCTTTTTTTCATGAGAGTAAATGTTTTAAATTTTCAGAACTACTAAAATTGCTGGACATGGAGTTGATTAAACAGTAAGTAGCCCTAAGGCATTGGCGTACAATTGATTTAAATCAATTTGACCAGACGGGGAGTCATCTTTCTCGCCGTTCTCATTTCCAACATTGAACAAGTTGGCGTTTGTTGCCTCTTGCGTGGACGCACCTCCTTCAATGTCAGTATAAATCAACCGGAAATAAATCAGTTGATTCAGCGCATTGATGTATGCTGGTGTCCCCGGAGTTAGGGTTGGCAACGTGTTCGATAAATTCATAATCTGAGTTTCCAGCACAGTCATTGCTTCCGCTTCTGAAATCCAGGTCATGTTTTGGCTCTGGTTCATCAACGTAATGTCTGTACTTTGGGCCTGGGCCTTCGTTGCCGAAAAAGCCAATGCGCCAAAAAGGAAGAGCACTGCCGTGAGCAGTTTCAGGCCATGTTTTGCCATCGCATTCTTCATGTTGAGTCAAAGTTTGGTGATGAATAAAAAATTAAATAACATCTTAAAAATCAAATATTTAAACTGTAAATTTTTGAAGTGGCACAAAAAAAATAGTGATTGCCGGCGCCATGCACCGACGATCACTATTAACAATAGCCATACGAAAGGCTGGAAAATATGTTTTTCCTTTTCACGAGATTGATAGTTAAAATGGATTAAAAGAAAGTTCGAACAAGACAGAGCCAACAAAAATGGCTCCAAAAGTCACACTTTATTCAAGTAATGCAAAAAAAACGCTTTTGCTGGGAATATGCAAACAAAAATCCTTATCAACCGATAAACAGCACTTATTCCCCCTCAAACAACACGACTTTTTTACCCCCGGCGCGCTTTAATTTCTCAACAGCCTGTTCCAGACCGCTCAAGGCTTCGTTTAATTCCGCTACTCCGCTTTGCAGTTCATACAGTTTCCCGCCAACATCCACACCGCCATCGTGTGCAGCAATTTTTTCCGATTTTCCGGCCAGCGCATCCTGCACTGCTTTGATTTCTTCCCGGAAGCCGTTCCCCCGCTCAAGCATGCCACCCAAGCGACCATCCAACTCTGCATAATCCACCGCATTCTTTTTAGATGCTTCAGGGATTACACTTACTGCTGCGATAAGGTTGCCCAGTTTGGTGTGGTATTGTTCAATTTGTTGGTTCAGGGTATTGGCTTGTGTAGCATAATCCGGTGCAGTTGCTGCAGTAGCGGTCTCTTCTGTTGCATTTTTAGCAGCCGAATTTGCTTCCGTACCAGCATTTACTGGAGCCTGATCGTTCTGGCATGCCTGGAAATACAACAAGCCTGTAAGAATACATAAAATCATGCATATACTCCGGCACTCTTGTTTATTCATTGTTGATTGTGTGTTTTTGAAATTGGACTTTACCGCGTATTAAATATCCCGGCAATTTTAGGTTTTCACACTGGAATTTGGCCATTGAAACAACATAAAGCAACAGGCATTAAACGGCGTGCCCCCCCCTTTAATGCCTGTTCTTATATATTCCATGGCTACCAAATGGATCAAATCCCTTTTCATGAGTATGAATACTTGTGACAGCCGGATTAAAAAAGGCAACATCGGCTGAAAGGGCAAATTTAAGCCAAAAAAACCAACTGCGCCAAGGCTGCTGATTGGGCAAACCCGCCTATGCCACTGCCTACGCCAAGGCTACGGCGGGAAAATAAAAAAAGCCCCCCTCCAGCATTTGGAGAGAGGCCATCCCAAAAACCGATTTTAAAGTATGTTAAAATCGATTCCTGGTTATTCCTTCTTCGGCAAGGCTCGGTTTGCCGGTTTTTGTTGCACTTTTCTTGGTTTGACGGTTAGCAGGCTTGTAATCCTGCTAACCGTCTCCCATCTATTCAGTGCGAACCAGAGGTTCGCATTACTTCGACTGAATCATCTTACGCGTGGCGCTGTTGCTGGCAGTTTCCAACTGGTAGTACAGCACACCCGAGGTGTTCAGCACTGCGCGGTCGATTGTTACCGCGTTGTAGCCTTTGCTGTAGTCACCGCGCTGCGTGAAGATCATCCGGCCCGACTCATCAAAGATCGACAGCGTTGCTTCGGCTGCCTCCGGCAGGTAGAAGCCAATCTGTGTCTTGTTGATGAACGGGTTCGGCGTGTTCTGGTACAACTCGAAGCCCAGACCAGCGATTGTCGATCCGTTCGCGCCGTTGAAGCGGAAGGCAACACTCAGGCGCTCGGCGCCGGCGTTGTACGCCTCGGCTTTCGTGATCCGGCTCGATACGCCCAGCATCTGGCTCAACTGGCCGTTGGCTTTGGCGCGGAACGTCAGCGCAAATTCTGCCTGGTTGGCGCCATCCCACGACGTGGTCAGCGCACCTTCTTTGGCAAACACACCGAAGTTGTCCAACTGCATGCTTGCGCCCGGAGCGATGTTCACCAATTCCAGGTTGTTGTAGTTCATCGTGAACTGGTAGCCCTGTACTTTCTCGGCGGCTTTGAACGTCACCGTGAATTCCTCGCCGGCTTTCACCGCGCGGTCTTCAACGTCGAACAACAAAGTGCCGGCCGTACGGTCTTCCGTGCTCATCAGGCTGCTCGTTACGGCGTTGCCGTTCACGTCACCCGTCTTAACCGATACGAAGTCCTCGTCGTCCATGCTGGCTTGCATGTTCGCGATCTGCTTCGTTTCAGGGAAGATCGCAGCAAACGGATTGTTCTGGTTCGGGAACGTGTAGGTCTTGTCTACAAAGCGCCACGACGTGTTGTTCGGCAACTCCGTGTAGATACCAAGGATCAACTTACGCAACTCAACAATGTCGAACGTCGTGATCGAACGGCTGTTGTTAGCATCCGCTGCGATCATTTTGTACGGCGTGTTCAGCGGCTCAAGGCCAAGGATGTGCTTGTTGATCAGCACAAGGTCAAACGTCGATACGCCATTCAGCGGATCGTTGTCCTTCATCGGCGTGAGCGTAAAGTCACCGGCAAGCGGTACCGCATTCAGCATGAAGTCACCTGTCTGGTTCGTTACATCGAACAAGCTACCGCCCGGAAGTGCCGGGTGGCTGCCCGTCAGCGTCACTGTTGCATCTTCCAGGCCATTGGCGCCTTCTGTTTTCAGCGCACCGGCTACGTTGCCGAAGTTGGTGCCACAGATGCCCATGTTATCCTGAACGATCACGTAGGTCTCGCAGTAGTCGGCATTGCCGGCCAGATCGATCGACCACAATTCCACGAACTGCGTTCCCAGTTCGCTGCAATCAAACGTCACACTCTTCTGCGGCGTGCCGTCCGGGTTCAGCGGGAAGCCCGTGCCGGTACCCGACTTGCGGATCGCCGTAACGAGTTTGTTCGACGGCGTGCAGTTATCTTCCGTGTACTGCAGGAAGTCCGTATCCCACAGCGCGATCATCTGCGTCGGCATGATGTTCACGCTCAGGCCGTTGATGCATACCACCGTCGGCTTCTTGCAATCTTTCACTACGAAAGTGTATTCGCAAATCTCTTCGTTGCCGCAACCGTCCGTGATCACCCACTTGATCTTGTGTGTGCCGTACGGCAACTGCGGTACTACGTAGTTGTTCGGCTGTTGGATCGTGTTCCAGCGCACGCAGGCAGTCTTGTCGTTGCCGCTTACCGTGTTCTGGATCGTGAAGCCGTACTTCTGGTTCGACGGTACCGGACGCTCGTCGAAAGCGCTCGGCGTGCCGCCCGTGAAGTTCGGGTTCTGCGCGTTGCCGAACTGAACATTGTTGTAACCCGGCGGGTTGCTGCTCGATACCACCGTCTTCCATCACGCCGTCGCCGTTCAAATCAAGGAACAGGATGTAGCGGATGTTCACGTTCGAGCCCGGAGCACAGGTCCGTAGCGGTGATGCACAGGTCCGTCGGTGCTTCGCACAGGTCGTGGCTCATCGTTTGGCTGTCATACCAGTACGATTCGTTCCAGAACTGCGGGTCGTTCGCCGTCAGGTCGCAAATTTCTACCGGGCTGGCAGGGCACTGCACAACCGGCTTCTGACCGTCGATGATCTTGATGATCTGCTTGTATTTGAAGCAGTTGTTATTCGCAATGCTCGGTACCGTAACCTGCTGGTTGGTAGCATAGTTCGTGTACGTACCACCGTGGTAGAACACCGAGTAGTTCAGTGTCTGCGGGTCCGTCGGGTTCACCCGTACGTTCGTCGGCTGCCACGGCTGCGGCGTGCCCAGCGGGGAGATCGTCGGACCTACCAGGTTCGCCGGGTTGTTCGTCGTCGCGTTCGGGTTCGGGTTCGGTACCTCCACACAAGGCTGGTTCGGGCTGTAGGTGCACCAGTTGATCACTGTCCACGTACGCTCGATCTTGTAGCAGGCATCCGGTACAACCGTGAAGATCTCGTCTTCGAACGATACACCCAGCAATTCACAGTCTTCGCCGTTAAACTCAGGCTCACCGTAGTTGCCCGTGCCGTCGCATACCGTCACGATCACGTCGTTCGGGAACTTCAGCCAGTAGTCTTGCTCGTAGTTTACAAAAATGCGCTGCGTGCACTGGCTCGATTGCCACATGGCAGTCAAAGGCACGGAACGTACGCGTGATCGTACCTTTCGAGCACAGCGTGTCGAAGAAGTTGTAGTTCGCCGTGTGCGACAAACCGCACTGACCCTGGTAAACCTGGGCAGTATCCAGGCAGCAGTTGTCATACCGCCGCTTTGCCGTATGCCCACAGGCTCGGGTCGAAGTTCTCGCAACTTACCGTTACGTTCGCCGGAGACTGCCACACCGGTTTGATCTTATCCTGTACGGATACCGTGATCATACACTCGTTCCGTACCGGTTCGCCGCTCGGGCCAATGACGATATTGCCGTTGGCATCCAATTGATAAACCGTCAGGATCACCGTTTGCTCGGTACCTACCTCGCAGCAGTAGAATTTGATCGAGTCACCTTCGGTGATCGCACGCTCAAATTCGCTCGGGAACGTCGGGAACGGACTGGCGCAATCCGGGAAGCCGCGGATCGGGTTCAGACCCGTGATGCAGTCGCTGTACGGAGCCATACGGCGGATCGAGAAGCGAACGTCGCCGCAATTGTCATACGAACCATCGTCGAACGTCGTGGCCTTAACCCAGGTCACACCTGCAAAATTGCAGGCATCCAGTGCCGGCGGTACATCCAGGAAGCCCGCAGGACCGTAGCAGTCAAACGGATCGTCTACACCAATACCAACTACCGTGAATTCATCACAAGCAGCAACCGGAGGCGTAAAGTCGCGTACAATTACGCGGAACGTACACGTTGTTGTATTGCCGCAATCATCTTCAAGCGTGTATTGCACCAGGTGGCTGCCGATCGGCAAGCAGGGCGTCGAGCCTACGTTGACCATCGTGTCCGGCTCCCACAGGTTGTTGCCCGGGAAGGAGCTCATCGAACCACCTACGTTGTACATATTCAGTACCTGGCCCGTTTGCGGGTCGGAAACCGTTACCATAGCCGTTACGGCTTTGATGCGCGAGCAGTTGTCCGAAGCAATAAAGTCCGGAAGATCAACCGTAGCACAGCAAGTGAACGGATCGGTGCTGACCGTGATGTTGGCCGGGCAGTCGAACGTCGGGCCATCATGGTCGGCTACTTTAATGATTTGGTTGTGCTCGATGTCATCACCGGAGCACCAGTCGATGATTGTCCATTTGCGGCGGATTTTATACGTACCGTCACAAACACCAATCACAGCATCTTCGTAGGTCCATCCAATGGAGCAGCCATCCGGATTACCAAAGGCATAGGGATAACCTTGCAGGCCGATTCCTTCAAGGTAGTTCGGCGTAATTTGATTCGGAGCAAGACCGCTGCAAGGCAGCGAAGGCTCATCTACATCGTCGTAGTTCGGCGGCAGGCTAACCCCACCCAAGGTAGGACGCCTTACTTCAATTACCTGAATACAAGTGGCAGTATTGCCGCTGGCATCCGTAGCCGTCCATTTGCGGTTGATGATCTTCGTCAGGCCGGAAGCACAATCTTGTGTAACTTCCGTATCAATATAGCAGAGTGATGCATCCGAGCACGGCTCAAGCACAGGATCACCGGCGCCGGCTGTAACAGTGTAACATCCAGCAGTACCTGTAGGAAATACATTAACATTATATTCCAGTCCGTTTGGATATGCTGGCCCGCCTGCGCTTGCAGTATTATATACGATGTAGCCATTCCAAACACGCGGATTAAACACGGGGGCATTCCATGGGAAGTTCAGTGCAGTTCCCAAGGTTAAAGTTACCGAACCGTCTGTAAAAAGTTGGTTACCACCGTTTCCATTGGTATAGTTGTGACTGGCATTAGGCGCAATCAAGCCTACACCCGTTATGCCAGGAGGGAGCACAATTGGACCTGTTGTAATCGGGGCAGGAGTCCAAACACCAACTCCAAAAGCGCCCGTTGTGGCATCTGCCATACCGGACTGCGTCCAGGCAGCTTGGTTTGTTTCAAAACCTACATGAGTACCTGCTTTAGTCCAAATTTGAACCATAGAATTTGCAGTGAGGCTCAAGCCAATCGAGGTAAGTTCAATGTCCCCTCCCGAAATATTGTCGATATCAAAAAACACCAATCCACCAGGGTTACCAAGGTTACCCCCTGTACTAATAGTAGACAATTGAGTAGATGGGCCCGGAGGAGCTCCACCAGTACTTGGAGCCGGATCTGCATTACAGGCAACAGAGCCCGGAGGACAATCCAGAACCGGAGGCAGCTTGTCTTCGATTTTGATATTACCCCAACACTTATTGCCGGTAGCCGGATCAGTCACACGAATCTGATAGGTCTTACCGATATCGCTCGGACCAAAGACCGCCGGGAGCCACGGACCGTTACCAAACGGCGCCGTCTTGTCGACCTCAACGATATAGTTGTCATAGCAGCCATACGGGCCGCCTTCCAGTACCTGGTCGGCGCCAATCGTAGCCGCGCAGTTTTCGTCCACCGATACTTGTACTAGATCATTACAAATCAGTGACTGAATAGCGTTTGGGTACTCGTTTACCGTAACGGAGAACGAGCAGGTTGCCGGGTTGCCGGCCAAGTCGTTGCACTGCCAAATATTGACTGTTGTACCAATCGGGAATTCCGCACCTGAAGGAAGACCCGTTAATTGGAAGGGATCGGACATGCCCTGAATTGAGTAGTTTATCCCTCCACTGAAGGAACGAGGGTTAAACGTTCCGCCAAAAGGATAGGCCTTTCCGTTGCCTGCAGTAAGCCGCAAGTTGCCGTCGTCAACAGTGCTGGCCACGTTAGAATAGTTAACCGGGAAACCAGTGGTACTAGTAACGTAAATACCACGCGACTGGCCTGGCGCTAAGGGAACATTTAGAATATCAATAATGGTAAAATTATTTACGTTGGTAGACGTAACGGAAGCCGTACCGGCCAATGTCCATGCGCCTGCATTGGTCTGATTTCCGTTAAATGAAGCTGCTGTAGTTGTGTAATAAACCTCCATCGTCCAGGTACCCGGATCAAGGTTTGCATTTACAGACTGTAAGACCATTGGCAACGTGCTCAGGTTTGTTACATCAAACATGGCGCCCGCCTGGCCGTTCGCAGTTGAAAACGGTAAATTAACCGAACCCGGAATCAGGAATGGGCAGTTATCTGCACAGTCTACTGTATAGCTATAGGTAGTTGCACAAGCCCCAGGCGCTAGATTGATTGTAATATTATTGGGGCATGTAATCACCGGTGCTTCGTTATCAACAACCGTAACCGCCTGATTCGCCGTACCTGTAAGTGCTCCATTTGCGATCAGGAAAGTTTCCCAGGTAATCACATTGTTACCTTGGGGAAGGCCACTGATAGTAACCGATGTGGCTGGAAGCGTTACAGGCACTGCCACGCCGCCATTTACCTTATAGCGAAGACCAGTTGTTGTACCATTGGCGCAACCAGCAGGATCAAAAGCAGGTAACGCCACATCAGCAGTACCCTCGCAGGTACCCGGAGTTGTATTGACAGTCAGCGGACCACCTGGAATCGGGTTGCAAGCTTGTGGCAGCAGGAACTCAATGCACTGACCTGCAGTTACGGCGTTTGCTGTGTTAAAGCTGACCAAGGTGCTCGGACGCGGTGCAGGCAATGGGCCTTCCACACCGATAGTAGCGCTGGCGCCATTGTCAAAAGCAGCCTGTGTGCCGCCGAAAACAGTATCAAAATACTTGAATTGAATCCGGTTGCCGTTTTCAAACAGCCGTACCTGGAAGGTAATCACCTGGTTTGCAGCATCGGCAAAGTGCCCGATTTGAAACCATTCGACCGTGAATATCCGGTTGGGCGCTGTGCCATCGGTACGGGTATAAATACCCGCATTGGGCGAAGTTGCCTGGTTGGCATCCAAGTCATCCCAGAACGGAAGCATAGCAGCGCCGGCTGTAGCCGTAGGCAACGTGGCATTGGTAAAGCCACGGTTTGTTCCAGGAGGGAACATCATAAAACCATTGGTACCAGCATTCACCGAGTTGTACGTTGTAGTGTAAAAAGTGAATGGGAAAGGCAGTGCGATGGTAAAAACAGCATCATCGCCCTGACCGACAAAGGTAGTGCCGGTTTGGCCAAATGCCTGCACGTACGGATCGCTGCAAGGCACGGCCACATAATTCAGCTGGGCCTGCACTGTTTGTGCCAACATCAAGGGCAACGCCAGTGCCAGGAACCACCTGCTTATGCTAGGAGAAAATCCCGAAGGAAGCCCCTGCGTAAATTTCTTAATCATGAGAAAATAAGTTTAAATTGAATAAAGGTTGAAAACCGATTAAAAAAGCTGGTTTAATTTTGCAGCATCAGTGCCGCATCTTCGTAGTAGCTTAGCCAGGTAGGTACAGGAAGTGCATTAGGCACTTCGACCGGGATGTCAGAATAGCCAGCTACAAACTTGATAAAGCTGTTGTCCAATGCGCCAGGCACTGTCTCGCCTTGTTGCAATAAAATGGAAATACTGTTGAAGAACTTGCGCTTTAAATCAAGCGCAGTGCTTGGAGTTGCCTGTAGTTGCTGATCCAAGGTTACAACTTCTTGGTCAAGGACCGATTGGGCTTCGCTTGGCGTTACCCAGTTAATCCCTCCATCGGGGAAAGCACCGGTAGGGTTAAGCAGCCCTTGGGCGGAGGCCTGAGTTGCCCCAAAGCCGAAGGCTAACATCCCCAATACAACGAGCAAGCCAAGCCGTGTTTTGAGCATAAACTTTTTCATGAGAAAGTATTTTAAATGATAAATATAAATTTCAAAAAGGTGAAAAAATCCCGAATCGGCAGGCACAACAACAGCACACAAACAACAATGGGCATTGAATGCAGTGTCGAAACTGCTTTCAATGCCCAATTAATACAGTTTGGCTATTTGCGCCAAGCGATAAGTATTCCTTTTCATGAGACTAAAAAAATCTTAGTATCTCGATATTTGGATTAAAACAACAAGTAAAAAATTTAAAAGCAAATGTAATTTAAAATTCCAATGCGTTCCGCCAGTCAACACGAAAAATTTGCAGACAGCCAGTTTCCGTCAAAAATAACACACCTGATTCAGCCGAAAACCACCAGCTAACGGTACACTTCAACCGGTGCGCCTTTCGCATTTTTAAGCTTCTCCACGGCCTTCTCGACACGTCCGTATACATCTACAAAACTACGCTCGTTCAGTTCCAGGTCTTTTATTCTGCGCAGCAAAACAGACCCGATCATAGCCTCATCATTTTGATCCTGTAGCCAGGTTTCGCTCTCAGCCCAGTCGGATTTCAAATGAGTTTCCAACGCTTGGATTACCAAAGCCGCTTCATCAATCATTGCCGCCCCCTTTTCCGGATACTTCGCCAAATCCGCTTCCAGTTCAGCAAACCCATTCGCTTGTTGCTTGTAACTGGCCGGCAAGGCCGCAACTTCCTTTTGCAAGGCCAGGGTATTATCCTTAAAATCAAGGTAAACTTGCTGACTTTTCTTTACCCGGGCCAAATATTCCTGAACAACTTTCCGCGGGTTAACCTGCGGCCCTTTGGGCGCCTGGGATTCTCCTTGCCCTGCTTCGGTCAAAGCATTATTTGAACCGGCACTATCACCGGAAGCATCCGATTGACAGGCAGGCAAAACGACGGCGCAAAAGATCCCGGCAAGAAATCCAAGAAACAGGTATGTAGTCGAAAACTTAATTTGCTTCATGAGTTTAACGAGCAGCAAAAATCGGGCCCAAGGTAAACAGAGTAACTATTATTCGACATTTTTTTTTCGGCGATACCGCAGCCGATTTTGCTTTAGCTCTTTTTCCCGGGTTTCTTGCAGGCAATGCTCCCTTTAAATTCCAAATTCTTCAATTTCTTTGCAAAAACGCACAAGCATAATATGAACAATTATACCGCTGTCTTTCTTCTGGTTGTAATGTGGTGCCCCCGGCTGCTGGCTCAGGAACAACCTTCCCCCATTTACCTCAGCCCCGACGCGCCTTCCTGGATGCACCTGATGCAATCCGGGCAACCCAATGTTTTCGATATCCAACATGCCTACCGCAGCTACTACCGCGAACAGCCTTTCCAAAAAAACAGTTACACCCAATATTACAAACGCTGGATGACCTGGGCACGCCCCTTCACCGAAGCCGACGGCACACTCCACCTGCCTACGGTAAAAGAAGACCGCAGCAAAGCGTCAGCGCTCCTGGCCCGGCGAAAATCAGAAACTGAATCCGGAGCCGCTGCCGGCTGGAACTGGGCAGGCCCTTCTAAAACGTACCATACCGATGGCCTGACCAAAGTCACCTGGCAAACCAATATTTATGCCGTTGACATTGCCCCGTCCGACCCCAACGTGCTCTATGCCGGTGGTGAATCGGGCGGCATTTGGAAAACGACAGACAAGGGGCTCAACTGGACGCTGCTCAGCGCCAACATCCTGCACGATGCCTTCGGGGCGGTCCGCATTCATCCTACCGACCCGAACACCGCATACACTGCCACCCGGGGAAAAATCCTGAAGACCATCGACGGCGGTGCAAACTGGTCGGAGGTGTACACCGAAAACAACCTGCGCGTCAACGAACTGGCTATTCACGCTGCCAACCCGCAAATCGTACTGGCCGCTTCTGACCAAGGCTTTCTGGTAAGTACCAACGGCGGCCTGTCCTGGACAAAAAAATTTAACCAAAAAACCTGGGCCGTAAAATTCAAACCCGGCGACCCGGCGACCGCCTTCGCCGTACGGCAAAACGGATCCGGATCCGATTTTATGCAAAGCACCGACCACGGCGCCAACTGGACCACTGCCGGCCTTGGCTGGTGGGTACCCGGCGCCGGCGAATCGGTCACCGGTGCTCATATTGCCGTTTGCCCTTCCCGGCCGGAGAAACTTTACGCCTACCTCTGCGGTAGCGGGCCAACACTCAACGGCTATATCGGTGTGTTCTCCAGCGCCGACAATGGCGCCAACTGGGTTAACACCAACCCGGCAAACACCATCGGTGAACCATATGCCATTCCGAGCCATTCCAACCTCATGGCACACAACGGCACTACCGGTTTCAACCAGGGGTTTTACGACATGGCGATCGTCGTCAACCCCAACAACGACCAGCAGCTGATCGCCGGCGGTACCTCCTGGTTTAAAAGCACCGATGGCGGCGCCAATTGGGAGCCCTCGGCGGATACGTCGGCAACCTGCCCTGGAGCCACCCCGACCTGCAAGCCCTGGCCGCGTATGGAACTGACCTGTGGATCGCCAGCGACGGCGGACTCAACTACTCCACCGACTTTGGACAAAGCCATGAAGCCCGCATGGACGGCATCTCCGGCGCCGATCTCTGGGGTTTTGACAGTGGCTGGAACGACGACCTGCTCGTCGGTGGGCGCTACCACAATGGCAACATGGCCTGGCACGAATCCTTTCCGGCAAATACCTACTACCGCATGGGCGGTGCAGAAGCCCCTACCGGCTATGTGAATCCGGGCCCAGGATTAAAAACGTACCATTCCGACATTGGCGGGTACAGCCTGAACGGCGGCCTCACCGGCGGACGCACCGCTTTCCCCACCGGCCTGTTTCCCAATGAAAGCTACGCCTACTACGCCAACAGCGAAATGGTGTGGCACCCGCAATGTTGGGGAATTGTTTTTTTGGGAAAAGACAACACCATCTGGAAAAGCACCGACGGCGGCAGTTCATTTGCCGCCCTGTACACCTTCCCCGGTACCATTGATAATAAGGTGTATGATATCGAGATCGCCCGTACCAACCCGCAGGTCTTGTACTGCTCACAATGGGATGGCGTCGACGACAGCATCTGGCGCAGCGAGGATGGCGGCCAAAGTTGGACTACATGCACAGCCTTGCCGCTACCCAACAACAATGACCGCGTGAAGCTGGCTGTCAGCGCCGAAAGTGCCGACGTGCTTTGGGCAGCAGTCACCTATGGCTCCAACGGCCGAAAAATCTACAAATCCTCCGACGGCGGCCAATCCTGGGAAAACCTGACCACAGCCCTGCTCGACGGCGTCCGCATCAGCAATATCATGGCCCAATACGGTACCGACGGCGGCATTTACCTGGGTACCGATTACGGCGTTTTTTACCGCAACAACAGCCATGCCGACTGGCAACCCTACAGCGCCGGACTACCGCTCAGCGCCGAAACCAACCGGCTCAAACCGTTTTACCGCGACGGCAAGATCCGAAACGGCTGCTGGGGATTCGGCGTTTGGGAAGCCCCGCTTTTTGAGCCCTCCGCCGTTTTGCCGCAGGCAATGGCCGACAAACTGGAGAGCGCCTGCGCCCGCGATACATTTTACTTTGACGACTACTCCGTAGTTAACCACGACGGCGCCAGCTGGAGCTGGGCGTTCCCCGGCGCTGCCCTGGTTTCCGGCGAAAATACCCGCCAACCAAAAGTTGTTTTCGGCGCAGCCGGACAATATCAGGCGTACATGACCCTCAACACACCGCAAGGTATTTTTTACGACACCCTCCAACTGAAAGTAAGCAATGGCTGCGACCGCGACAGCTTCCCGGGACAGGCATTGCTGCTCGATGGGGCGGACGATCACGCAGTGGCAACCAGCCCGTTGAACCTGAATTCCGACACGGTTACGATCACTGCCTGGATCAAATGGCTGGGGCCGCAAAGCGACCGGGCCGCCATCGTATTCTGCCGGGGCGGTAACACAACCGCAGGCATCGGCTTCGATGGCAACCGCCTGAGTTACCATTGGAACGAAGCAGGCTGGTGGTGGAACAGCGGGCTGACCATTCCCCAAAACGAATGGGCACACATTGCGCTGGTTGTCGAACCCAGCCGGGTAACGGTATATTTAAACGGCATCGGGGCAGTAGACAATTCAGCCCGGGGCGCCGAAGCGTTCGACGTGCCGATAGTGCTCGGCGTTGACCCCAACGGCGGCAACCGCTACTTCAACGGCCTGATCGACGAGGTGTGCATTTACCAGCGGGCATTGAGTCAGGCGGAAATCCGGGAGCAGATGCATTTGGTTAAACTCGACACCACCGACACCAGCCTGAAAGCGTATTACCAATTCAATGAAAATACCAGCGGGCAGGTGCTCGACCGAACCGGCACCCGGCACCTTGGCCTCAACGGCGATGCGCACCGGGAAGCATCCACCCTGGCAGTAGGACCGGGATACAGCGCCCGGCGTCAGGTATCAGCGCCCGGTACGTACACATTTGGCGCCGATGTCGGCATCGAATTCATAACGGCCGCTTCGGGCACATTGCCCAATGGCGAAGTGTGCGTTACCCGAATAGACCTGGCGCCCGACGCCCAGCCGGATGCCGATCCGGTGAGCCGCAGCTATTGGGTGCTTCGCAACTACGGCGCCAACGCCGATTTCACACCCCTGCAGGAAATGCGCTGTTACCATATCGGCCGCGCGCCCTTGTTTTCAAAAGCCAGCGATTACAAATTGTGGTCGCGCCCGGCCAACGGCGAAGGCAACACCTGGATTTTCGAAGATTATGGCGATCGCTGGAAGTTCGGTTTGGACGGCTCGGCGTTTTTCAACAGCGGTTTACAGCTCACCAGCTTTGGACAATTGGTGTTGTCAAAACCTTTCCCGAACCGGCAAAAAATAGCCGAAGTTGTACCCTTCCAAAAACTGACTCCGGCATTCAGTTGCAGGGTGTTTCCCAATCCGGCTTCCGGCCGCACACCGGTTCAGGTGACTGTGGACTGGCCGGGCGAGAGTTTTTTCCGCTTGTTCGATGCACAAGGCAGGGCCATCCGCGTAGAGAAGTTTGACGGAGAAACCCAACTTTCCCTGCAAGGGCTGGACCCCGGCGTTTACCATTATTCGGTGGAAGGGCCGGCAGCGATCCGGTTTGGAAAACTGGTGCTTTACTGATCCATCAACGCCCGGTAAACAATTCCCTGCAAACGCGGCCGGTAATCGCCGTCGAGCAGTTTCCGGTTGGTCATCACCGGGTAGGTCCGGTTAGACAAAAACACAAAAATGATCTGGCGCTCCGGGTCAGCCCAAACACCATTGCCGGTAAAGCCGGTATGGCCGAAGGTGCCGGCACTGGCCTGCGGACAAACAGTTTGCGGCAAGTCCGGATTCAACTCCTTCATGTCAAAACCGATTCCCCGCCGTGTGCTCCCAGAAAAGCGCGTAGTGAATTCGGCCACCGTTTGCGACTTCAGGTACCGGCGACCGCCGTAAGTACCTTTATTAAGCAGCATTTGAAAAATCTTGGCCAGGTCGTTGGCATTACTGAACAAGCCGGCATGACCACTCACCCCACCCAACATGGCTGCGCCCATGTCGTGCACATAGCCTTGCAAGCGCTGCTGCCGGAAATAATTGTCTTCCTCCGTAGGCACCGACTGTATAGCCAGGCCTTCTTTCCAGGGGTTAAACATGGTGGTTGCCAAACCCATCGGCCGGTAAAAAGTCCGCCGGGCAAACACATCCAGGGG
>JADJWX010000018.1 GCA_016716135.1 Lewinellaceae bacterium
GGCAGCAGGGGGTTCCGCGCTGTTGAGCAGGCGCAGGAGCGTTTGTTGTTGGGCGGCCAGCGCATGATCAAGTTGTTGGGCCCGGGCACGCAGTTCGCGCAAACGCGCCGCGGCGGCCAGTTGCTCCAGGCCGGAACGTTCGCCCGTTTGCGCGCGCAGGGCAGCCGCCCGGGCTTGTTGGGCGTACAGGGTGTCCAGTTCGCCGTAGAGCAGGCGTTTTTCCTGGATAAACCACAGTTCGAAATAGGCCGCCCGGATGTCGCGCTTCAGTTCCGCTTCCAGTTGTGCTTTTTCGCCTTCGGCAAACGTAACCTGCGTTTCAAACAACTTCCGCCGCGCCCGGTACACCGTCGGGAATTGCAGCGATTGCGATAGCCCGATTTTAAGTATTCCCCGGGCATTTTCGGAACTCACATCTTCATTTTCAACAAAAACGCCCGTTTTCGGCAGGTCGAATGCCGTGCCGACGCTCGCCCGGGCTTGTTCGATTTCCAGCGCCCCCGTTTGCACGAGCAGGTTTTGTTGCAAACCCAGTTGCAGGGCCTCGTCGATTGAAATCCGCGTTTGCGCTGAAGCCGGATTTCCGAAAAACAGCAGCAGCAAAACCGGCAGTACCGCCGCACCCGGCAGCGTTTTTCTCCGGAAAAGAAACAGGTACAACAGCGGCAACACCACCAGGGTCAGGAAGGTGGCCGTGAGCAGCCCGCCGATAACTACCGTGGCCAGTGGCTTTTGCACCTCGGCGCCGGCGCCGGTGGAAAGCGCCATCGGCAGGAAACCGAGCGAGGCCACCGTTGCCGTCATCAGCACCGGGCGCAGGCGCAGGCGCGTGCCTTGGAGCACCCGCTGCACGGGATCGTCGAGGCCGTCTTTTAGCAGTTGATTAAACGTAGCGATCAGCACGATCCCGTTCAGCACCGCCACCCCGAACAAGGCGATGAAACCCACACCCGCCGAGATCGAAAAAGGCATGCCGCGCAGCAACAAGGCAAACACGCCACCGACTGCCGCCATCGGGATCGCCGTGAAGATCAGGGCGGCTTCCTTGAAGGAATTGAAGGTCAGATACAGCAGCATGAAAATCAGGGCCAGCGCTACCGGCACCGCTATCTGAAGCCGGGCGGAGGCTTTTTCCAGGTTTTCAAAGGTGCCGCCGAAGGTGTAGTAATACCCGGTGGGCAGCGGCGCCTGTCGGGCGAGTTTGGCCTCGATGTCGCGCACGACCGACTGCACGTCGCGGCCCCGCACATTAAACCCGATCACGATCCGGCGTTTGCCGGCCTCCCGGCTGATCTGGGCGGGGCCTTCCCGGAAACTCACCGTGGCCACCTGGCTGAGCGGAACCTGCCGGCCGCCGGGTGTGGGGATGAAAAGGTTGCGCACATCGTCGATCGAGCGGCGGCTGGCGCTGTCGAGGCGGACGACCAGGTCGAACTTGCGCTCGTTTTCAAACACCACCCCGGCCACCGCGCCGGCAAAAGCCGTGCTGATGACGTGGTTGATGTCTTCGATATTCATGCCGTAGTTGCCGATGCGGCGGCGGTCGTAGTCGATGGTGATTTGTGGGAGGCCGGTCGTGCGTTCAATTTGCGGTGTGGAGGCCCCTTCGACCGATTGCACGACAGCCGCTACCCGCGGGGCCAGTGCGGCGAGCGTGTCGATGTTTTCACCAAAAATTTTGACCGCCACGTCCTGCCGCACTCCGGTCATCAGTTCGTTGAAACGCATCTGGATCGGCTGGCTGGACTCGAACACCACGCCGGGGATCACCTCGAGTTTTTCCATCATTCGGGCGGCCAGCTCGTTGTAGTCGCGGGTGGTCGTCCATTCGTCCATGGGCTTGAGTACGATGATCATGTCCGACGCTTCGGGCGGCATAGGGTCGGTGGGCACCTCGGCGCTGCCGGTTTTCCCGATCACCATTTTCACCTCCGGAAACTGCCGGAGCAGGCGCATGGCCTGCATGGAGGTTTCGACACTTTGCGAGAGCGAGCTGCCTTGCGGCAAAATGCAGTGGAAGGCGTAATCGCCCTCTTTTAATTGGGGGATAAACTCGCCACCCATCCGGCCGAACAGCCACAAACTGACCGCCAGCAGGGCCAGGGTGGCGGCCAGCACCGCGTATTTGAAGCGGATGGCCAGACGGATAGTCCAGGCATAATGAAATTGAAAAAAGTCCATCATCCGGTCGGCGATGTTCCGCTTGTGCGTCATTTTTTTTGGTAAAAACTTCGCGCACATCATCGGGATGTAGGTGAGCGAGAGGATGAGGGCGCCTAAAATGGCGAAGCCGACCGTTTGGGCCATGGGCCGGAACATTTTGCCCTCGATCCCGATCAGCGTCAGGATCGGGATATACACGATCAGGATGATGATTTCGCCAAAGGCGGCGCTGTTGCGGATGCTGGAAGCGGAGATGAACACCTCGCGGTCCATTTCCGCCTGGCTCAGGCGGTTGCCGGTGTTGCGCAACAGCAGGTGCGCCATGGTGGCTTCCACGATGATGACCGCTCCGTCGACGATCAAACCGAAGTCGATAGCGCCCAGGCTCATCAGGTTGGCCGACACGCCGAACAAGTCCATCATGCCCAGCGCGAACAGCATGGACAGCGGGATGGCCGAGGCCACGATCAGCCCGGCGCGCAGGTTGCCCAGGAAGAGCACCAGCACAAACAGCACGATGAGCGCGCCTTCGATGAGGTTGGTTTCCACGGTGTGGATGGCGCGTTGCACGAGGTCGGTGCGGTCGAGGAAAGGTTCGATTTTCACGTCGACGGGCAGCGACTGCTGGATGGTTTCCATTTTGGCTTTTACCCGGCGCACCACCTCGAAGCTGTTGGCGCCTTTCAGCATCATGACCACCCCGCCGACGGCTTCTTTTTCGCCGTTGTAGGTGATGGCGCCGTAGCGTACCGCGCCACCGAATTGTACCCGGGCCACATCGCGGATAAACACCGGGATGCCGTTCACGTCGGTTTTTACGACGATGTTCCGCACATCGTCGAGGCTCGACACCAGGCCGATCCCCCGGATGAAATAGGCGTTGGGTTTTTTGTCGATATAGGCGCCGCCGGTATTTTCGTTGTTGCGGCGCAGGGCTTCGAACACCTCCGGGATAGTGACCTCCATGGCCCGCAACCGATCGGGGTTTACCGCCACTTCGTATTGTTTGAGGATACCCCCGAAACTGTTCACCTCGGCCACGCCGGGGGTGCCGTACAGTTGGCGCGCCACAATCCAGTCTTGCATGGTGCGCAGGTCCATGGCGGAGTATTTGTCTTCGCTGCCTTTTTCGGGGTGAATGACGTACTGGTACACCTCGCCGAGGCCGGTGCTTACGGGGCCCAACTCGGGCCGTCCGACACCGGCGGGAATGGCGGCTTCGGCTTCCTTGAGCTTTTCACCGATGAGTTGGCGGGCAAACCAGATGTTCACCGATTCGTCGAATACCAGCGTGACCAGCGACAGGCCGAAGCGGGAAATGGAGCGCATTTCCACCAGATCGGGCAGATTCGTCAGGCTTTTTTCAATAGGGTAGGTCACGAGCTGCTCCACCTCCTGCGTAGCCAGCGTGGGGCATACGGTGATCACCTGCACCTGATTGTTGGTGATGTCGGGCACCGCATCAATGGGCAGGCGCGCCGCACTCCAGAAGCCCCAGGCCACCAGGGCGAGCATGAGCACGCCTATGACAAATTTGTTTTTTATGGAAAACAGGATAATTCCGTCCAGCATGGTGTGACTTGGTTTTGTCTTTTTTTACCGCTAAGGCGCGAAGACGCTAAGATTTGTTAGCGGCTCTGCGTCTTTGCACCTTAGCGGTGAAAAAATGGAAATAAATAGCGCACACGGCCCTGACTCAGCGCCAAAACCGCAAGCAAAGCCGGTACTACCGGCAAAAAACTAAACCAGGGGAACTATAGGCGGCCGGAGCAGGACGGCGAGATGCGCGGAAGTGGCCGGCGCACGGTAGTAAAAATTGGCGCCGCCGTTGGTGTACAGACCGGCCAGCGCCTCAAAATGGAGGCTAAAACTTTTGAGAAAACCACCACCCATTGCGCCGTTTGCCCCGCAACCCGGGCAATGGCAGTGGCCGCAGCCATCGGTGTCGGGCGGGCAATCCTGGCCGGGATGGGTGTCGGCGCAGGTATCGCCGGTTGTGGCACAATGCACCGAATCGGCATGCGCAACGGCGTTTTCAGCAGTTGTGCATGCCTGAACGGCGCCCGCCGGGGCGGCCATCCAAACGGCAAACAGGAGCAGGAGTATGTGCAGGCGGTTGAGCATTTTTCCGGAAGCAAAGGTATTAACTTGGTCTGATTGCCGGTATCCGGCGTTAAAGTTAGGGCGGTAGTGCAGGGTGTTCTGTGACCTGCGTCACGGGCCGGCGGCAACGGCTGGCGAGGGCGCAAGATGGTGGTGCAGGGATTTGATCATGGCATAGATTGGAAAACAGGCTTGGGAAGTCGGATTTATTGTGTGTTGGTTATTGCTGGAATTTGTTTTTCGAAAGTCGGAGACTTGTTTACGCCGCGCGTCGCATTGCAAATGCTCGCGAGCGGATTGTGGTTTTTATAGTTTTTGAACACTTTGGGCCAGCAGGGCAAACCTGTAGACTTCATTCTTGCGAACAGTGGATTATTCCCTCAAAATCGCGTATTTTTGTACAAACTTTAAACAATGGTCTTAATTGAAGATAGCATCCTGGAAGCGGCCAACATGAGCGAACAGGAGTTAAAAGTGGAGCTGGCAGTGCTGTTATATGCTCAGAACCGCCTTTCTTTTGGTCAGGCCCGCAAATTGGCGGGTATGAGCTATTTTGATTTTGAAAAACTGTTGTTCGACCGCGAAATTCCGGCGCATTACGATGTGGATGAGTTCAAAGAAGATTTGAAAACCATCGAAAAAATGCACCGTGGTAGTCGTCAGTGATACCTCTCCTGTCAGTGGGCTTTACCGGATCGATCATTTATTTCTACTCGAACGACTTTTTGGTAAAGTCGTCCTTCCCGATGCTGTTTTCCAGGAAATCCTTCAACTTCGCTCTTTTGGTTACGACCTGAAGGCGATTTTGTCTGCCGAGTGGATCGAAGTAAAATCTGCAACCAGTGTAGCGGAAGTAACCAGCCTGCTTCAACACCTGGACCTTGGAGAAGCGGAAGCCATCGTATTGGCAAAAGAGCTACACGCAGACCTATTGATCATGGACGAATCGAAAGGGCGATCAGTGGCCAAGCAAGAAGGTATTGCGATTATCGGCCTGGCCGGCATTTTAGTTCAGGCTAAGCAATCGGGACTAATTGATTCGGTTAAAGTGCTTTTAGACCGCCTGATTCATGAGGTTAACTTCCGGGTAAGCCAGCAGCTTTACGATCTGGTGCTTAGCCAGGTTGACGAAGCCGCTTAATGGGGTTCACTGCGGCAATTCCACCTTCAACTCCCGAATCTGCTCATTAACTACTCTGCTGGCCCAACATGTTCGAAAACTACCCAAAAACCACAACCTGCCCATGAACGTTTGCAACGCGACACCCAACGTAAATTCCTGATCACATAGGGCCGGCAGGGTCATTTCCCCAAAACAAAAAACCCCTGAACACCCGCTAAATTTTGCAGGGGCAAATTATATACCGTTACTTTGCAACTCAAAGTACTTTCAATAATGTCTTTCTTTGCCAGACTCAGCCAGATTTCCTTCAGCATCTTCACATCCTGCTGCCTGCTTCCGACCGGCGCCGCACAACCCGCCGACAAACCCACCGCCGTAAAAGCGCCTGTAGTCCTGGCAACCGACCGTAGCTGGGAAGTCAGCGCCCAAAAAACAAAATTCGGCGAATACCCGCTTTCTGCCCGGCGGATTGCCACTGCTACTTCCGCTTTGCCCGGCGGGACCGCCAAAGCCGTGGCTGCCGAATACAACCCAAAGTCGAAAATCATCCCGGGCTCCATGCCCATCTGGCGCAACCGCAAAGCCGACAGCGACGGCGAAGCCTATCAGTTTCGAAAAAACCTGCCACTCGGTCCGGAGCCTGTCCGCAAAGCCACGCTCGAAATCAACTGCGACGATGTGGCCCGCATTTACATCAACAAACGCCTGGCCAGTGCCGACAAGCGCGACGGAACGATCAAAGACGGCTGGGACGACTGGTACACCTTCCGCAGCGTGTCGGGCTTCACCTACAACCGCATCTATACCTACGACGTGACGGACTATTTTTTCACCAACGTCACCAATACCATCCTGGTCGAAGCCGTCAGCCTGGCTTTCGACGGCAGCCACGCTTATATCAGCGCCAAAATCACCATCGAATTCGGCCCGCTGCCAACACAACCGCGCCAAGTCGCCGCACCCGCTAAACCCAAACCGCCGGCCCGGCCGAACACCCCGGCGCCCGCACCGCAGCCCCCGCCTGCCCGGGCAGAGGCGCCTTCGACCGTAATTTTTGAAGCCGGCCGCGACACCGAGATCGAAAACCTGAGCGTTGGCACCGTGCTCGAACTCGGCCAGGTATATTTCAAAGCCGATGATTTCCGGCTCGACGCCGCTTCCTACCGCACGCTCGATGCCCTGGTCAAATTCATGAAACGCCACCCCGGTCTGAAAGTCGAAATTGGCGGCCACACCAACCTCCGCCCAACCGAGCGTTTTGCTGCCGAGCTCAGCGCCAATCGTGCCCACGCCGTCCGGCAATATTTGACCGACAACGGCATCGCCGCCGGCCGGGTGTCGTTCAAAGGCTACGGGAAATCGCGGCCGCGTGTCGACGCCGTTTCCAAGGAAGCCGACCGGTTGAACCAGCGGGTGGGAGTGAAAAAAAAAAAAAAAAAAACACAGGAGAGAGGGCCGGCGCAGGGAGCAGAGAGGGGGGGTTTTAAGTTTGGGGGGCCCGGATTTTGGAAAAATGAGCGGGGTGGCTCAACGTGTTCAGAAACTATAACTAAAGCAGCATCTGCTTGTGCGCGTTTTGTCCACGCAACAGATTTCTGTTTAACATAAGGCGTGATTATGGATATTTTTTGGCTTGTTCCATTTTTATGAAATAGTCTCTAACCTTAGCATTCATCCAGAAAAACTTTTTAGATGAGTTAAAATATTGATCGAATTCACTTGTTATTAAATCCGACTCAGCATGCGTTACATGATTATCCCTCAGGAAATTCAACGCTGTGTCAGAGACAACCAGAAAAGTATTTTCCCACAAAGCGAAATCATCAGTACCAACTATACCATCGAAACGAATCTCCCAGTAATATGGAGGTAATTCAACGTCAGGAAAATTAGATTTAAAATTACCTCCTTTTTCAATTCTGGAAACCTTGTGAAAGGCAAGTTTTTGAAAACCCTTATTTAACAGTTTAGCCCGGAGCCTTTCTGTGCAAAAAAATAAAGGAGGAAAGTAAAACAAATCATCAGAAGGCCAAAAATCTATTTCCAAACCAACATCCTCTTTATTAACGAGTTCTCCTGCTTCGTACTGGGTTTTTTGATCGAAACCCGTAATACCCCATACATGCAAATAGTGAAATTCTTTCATTTTTATCTTACCGGTGGAACGAATAGGTGACCAAATTCATTGTCAATAAATTTAACAAAATCCATCGCTTCTTGAAAAGAAGCATTGGGGTTAGTATTATAAAAAAGATTCCCAATAATTTGTGATAGTCGTATGATCAAGACTGCCATCATTTGGAATACCGCGTAGATTTTCTAATGAATGCATTTGATCGTTACTAACATTAAAATATGGATATCTGGTTTGAACCCATCGAGGAAGTACATGATAGATATCCCCGATTCTATCTTGCACGTCACTAAATTAAGCTTTAAAATTAGGGTTATAAGTATTATTTGTAGCGAAATACCCGCCCCCGCTGGCCCAACCTGTTCGGAAAACTACAAAAAAACCACAAACTGCTCGTTAGCGTTTTAGGTGAATTTCTGAACACTTTGGGCTAGCAGGAGTAAGTATTCCCACAATGCGGATATTACACCGGATTTTTTCCGTAGTTGGATTTTAGACTGGGAGGGGTAGCTTGCGATTGTATTTTATTTGAAGGCAGAGCGCCATAAAACAGATCAAATAAAAGCGGCTTAATAATCAATTAACCTTTTAGCGTATTGACTTATATCGGTCTCGCTAATATTTTTAGTTTTATTAACCCGGTCAACCGAAATAAACTGAACACCCTGTTTTACATCCCTATTAATTAGTAATACCAAAGGTTCAGTTTTTCTTAATGACAACATATTGAGTTCTGCACTTTTTGCCTCAAACAAATTGCCATCTTCAGTAAGGAGATACAGATTTTCATTTTCCTTAAACATTCGAAATGATGTTTGTATTGAACAGGCAAAAGAACCTATCAGTTTCCATGATTTAATACCTTTGTAGACTGGTATGTTATCCGTGTTTTCAATTTCATGTTGTGAGATGGATTTAGTATATATCACCAAGGTTCTTTTTTCTTTTTCGAGTAGTGCAATAGTAATCAGACCTTTGTCATCGACTATGAAATCAAAATACACCGGTTCCTTTATCTGTGATCTAATATTATTGGATACATCAAATAAAAATTTGTCAATTATTTGAACGTAATACAAGGTTTCCATTGATTCTGACATTTTACTAATATCTAATTTTTCATCTTTCCTTTTATTTAAAGGGATACGATATCGTATTAAAAATACACTCACAAAAAGATCGTCTAGCCTTCTTACTTCAATTGCATACAAAAAAGAATCTACAATATGCCAGGCTATCGGTTGGTAATCATATTTGCCTGTATTTGTGACCTCTAATAATGTTTGTAATGTATCCTCTTTTGCTCTAAGACTGTTAAGGGATAATTTTAGTTTGTGATTCCCGATTCTATCAACGCGATAGGTAAAAGTTTCATCAATAAAAATTTTTTCAACCTGGGCGAATGTTTTTGTACCAACAAGGATCAATAGGTAACTGGTGAGAATATATTTCATAGATCATTAGCTTCATTCATTGATAATGACGAGTTTTTCCAGAGCAGTATTTTTTCGAAATAATACCAAATCGTTAAAATCATTGGAGGGCGGTGGATTGATAAATGCGGGAGGTGTGTAATCTAATAATTCCAGCCAAAATCCGGCTACGAAACCTTCAAGATTTGAAAGTTCTGCATCGTATTCTTCCCCCGCTGGCCCAACCTGTTCGGAAAACTATAAAAAACCACCATCTCCTCGTGCGCGTTTTGCGGGAATTTCTGAACACTTTGGGCTAGCAGGTTGGCTGTGTAAACACGGTAGCCCATCACATCACTTTTAGGCTGCGTGGCCAGTGCAGGATAACTACTCCTGCCGCAGATGGGTAATTAATTTATCGGTTACCTGAGGAGGGTTACATCGCCGATTAGTTGTTCAATTTCTCCTTTCGTATTTTCAAATTCAAACAGATAGATATAAACGTCACTTGCGCAATCACGCTCTTTATATCGGCCGTCCCAACCCATATCAGGTTGGTTTGTGGGGAAATTATTTCTTTCAAAGATCAATTCTCCCCACCGACTAAATATGCGAAATGTTTTAAGTGTAGGCATACACTCCGATGCAAGTGCGTAAAAATAGTCGTTTATACCGTCGTTATTTGGCGTAAATACATTGGGCGCATACAGTTTATCACAGGGAAGCGGCTCGCAGAGACAGTCGTTATCGTCGCAGTCGACGAGGCCATCGCCATCGTCGTCAATACCGTTGTCACATAATTCCCCGAGACACGGCATTTCGCACCAGCTATTCACTGGTAAATTGGAATTCGAGCCAGATACCTGCCGGTTTTGCGTAGTTGAAATTCCCGGATATTGAATGTAAGTTATAGGTTCCGAAAAGGTGGGAATATCCGTAACCGAAATTTGCGCATCCTCAACTAATGGGCAATCGGTACTAACCAGACCGTCGGCATGATCAACTTTAGCGAGCAATATATCCTGCTGATAACCGCTTATCAGGTAGATGTAATCATCCAATATTACCAGCCCTTTTTCACCCCGTAAGGAAATGGCATCAGGGAACTTTTTTGCCCATTGGATTGCCCCAGTTTTATCGGTCTTAATCAAATATGTGGCTGTAGAGGTGCTTTCGGCTGTTGTGTTTACAAGCAGGACGTATCCATCCGGCACATGGATGATATTCTTTGAGATGATCTTCGGATTGCCTGCAACAGTGTACAACCGGGTCCAATGCATCTTTCCCAAACTGTCCGTTTTACAAACAGCAAATTGACTGCTTGCCGGGTTGCTGCCATTGAAGTCGCCGTAACTGATGGTCACCATATCGCTATCATCAAAACAAAAATCGGTTGCGTAGATCCGTGCATTATACCCATCGGGAT
The DNA here is from genome assembly GCA_016716135.1 of Lewinellaceae bacterium. GTDB lineage: Bacteria > Bacteroidota > Bacteroidia > Chitinophagales > Saprospiraceae > M3007. The sequence continues at coordinate 10,362 of JADJWX010000018.1, forward strand.
ACATTGTCATGCGTGCCCACTGAGGGTTTCCTTGCAGGTCAAAGCAACTTAGTGCGCAACGCATTTGGGAATAAGAAATCCCGTAAGTATTTCTCCCGGCCGTGTATAGTTTATTATGGCGTATTTGAGCCCGGAGTATGCTTTCGGAACTACCGAATGAGAATGCCGTATTTATACCCGTCAACTTGCCGGTTGAGCGATCTATTTCAATAAGGTTAGCATCATCGAAACTGCCGGGTGGAGGTGAATCATTATAGGAGCAAACGCTTAGGAAGTTACCGCCCAGGCTTTTTTCCACAATGGTATACAGGTAACTGATTGACTGCCCCGGGTATTGACCGACCCACAATATTTGTTTGGTTTCAGGGTCGAAACGAAAGAAAAAGCCGGTGGAAATTGGGGTTTCGAATATGCCGACACCAACCAACATGCCATCACTGTCTTCCATAAATCCAGTAACCCGTTCGTCCATACCGCTTGTCAATTTTACGGTGTATGACCACAGGATCATACCATCCGGTGTCATTTTAAACAGCAGGGTGCCGTTTTCCCTGAACCCGCAGCCGTACAGGTTGCCATCTTCCGATGGAATCAGATTGCATCCTCCTTCGCGCAAAGCAGGATGCCCAGCAGTTTTGATCCAGGTTTCCTGACAATCTGCGGGCATTTGAGCGAATCCCTGGAGCACTCGGATAACGAGAATGAAGGTAAATACTGACGGTTTCATGTGTCGGATCAGTTTACAGTTTAAACGATTTTATCATTGATGATAAGAGAATGAACCTCTGTCAGGTCAAAGATAGCCGGGTATGGGCTTAAAATTTATAACAGTTTTGGGTGAGTATTCCGTAGACTTAAAATTATAGTTTGGGCAGCTCAATTTTTTATAAAACTAGGAGTCAAATCTGAGTGTGACTCAGAACGTAATATCAAATGTGTTACGAAATAAATCGATGCAGGTCCGGCCTGACCTGTTTTTGCTGAAAGCGGCGATCTGTGACCAAGATCACGGACTCCCAGTGCCGCCACCCGGTACCTTTGCAGTTCAACGCATCTGTTATGGTGAAAACACAACATGTCCGGGCCGGCCTTCCGCTAGCCGTTCTTTTGCTGCTTGCCCCCGCTGGCCCAACCTGTTCGGAAAACTACAAAAAAACCACAAACTGCTCGTGCGCGTTTTGGGTAAATTTCTGAATACGTTGGGCCGGTCGGGCACGACGCATTATTTCAGGATAAAAACTTTTTTAATTCCGTTTCTATTAGACTGCATTTCCAATACCCGGACAAAATATGCCCCGGACGGTAAGGCCGATAGATCGATTGCTTGTGAGACTCCGGCCAGGGTACGAGATGTACGCAGTTGCCCCGTCAAATCATGTACCTCCAGGCGATAACTGCCGGATTGTATTAGGTGTCGATCAAGCACCAGATTGAAGATGCCTGTGTTGGAAACCGTCGGATTCAGTTCGAATGGCAGGCTGCTCTCCGGTGCTTTTGTGCCAACAGAACTCAGGTCGTATTTCCAGAGTTCGCGTCCGGTAGCGTTAGTTTGTGCGAAGAAAAACAGCGTGTTGCCGATGAGCCGGTAATGGGATGGTATGGACTCCGTTGATCCCGATGCGACGTCGGCAAATAACATCGTGCCATCCGGCGTGCCGTCGCTGATCCAAAGTTCGCGCCCCGTGACGCCATCTTCGGCTGTGAAAAACAGCTTGTTTTGAAACACAATAAAATCAGAATCGAAACTGCGAAAGCTACCAAATGTGCCGGGCAGGATGTCTTTCAGCAGCACAGTGCCGGCACTGGTACCATCGGTGATCCAGAGTTCGTAGCCGGTGCTGCCGTCGTTTGCCTTGAACAATACGGAGCCATTCACAGCGCCAAAAATTTGAATGCCGCTGCCACTGGCGCCGGGATTAATATCCGCCAGCAGCATGGTGCCGGCTTCCGTGCCGTCGGTAATCCAGAGTTCTTCGCCGGTAGCGCCGTCATTGGCCACAAAAATCAGGTCGGAACCCAGCCAGGCGGAGTTGTTTAATGGTTTACCCGAAGCGCCGTTGCCCGAACCCGGATTGATGTCTTTCACTATGACTGTGCCCGGCTCGGTACCGTCGGACTTCCAAAGTTCCTTGCCGGTAGCATTGTCGCTTTTGGCCCAAAAGTAGAGCGCGTCGGGCCCAATTACCAATCCGTCGATACCGCTATCGCCAACCGAAAAGGAGAGTGTCGGGTTGATATTTTTTACCGGCCGGGTACCCGCCTCCGTGCCGTCGGTGACCCAGAGTTCGCGGCCCCAATTGGCCGAATCGCACACGAAGTACAGCTTGTCCTGGAATACCGTAAGCAAGTAAGGGTTACTGTCAGTGCCGCCCGGATCAATATCTTTGACCAGCATGGCGCCGGCTGAATCGCCTTCCGTCACCCAAAGTTCCTGGCCGGTGCCGGGGGTGAGCGAACGGAAATACAATTTGTCCTGGTACACCGCCATGGGCAGGGGCTGAAAATACTGGGCGCCGTCGCAAGTGCCCGGGCAGGCATCGGTAAGTAGCACGGCCCCCTCGGCATCGTCGGTCCGCCAGAGCTCCGTTTCATGTGTCGTATCCCGCGCAGTGAAGTACAATTGGTTTTTGTAGGCTGCGTAAAGTTGTTGCGGGCCGTCCTGGGATTTGCCGGGGAAAATATCCCGCACCATCACGGTGCCCGCAGCTGTGCCGTCGGATTTCCACAACTCAAAACCGTGTACATCGTCGTTAGCCATGAAATAGAGGTAATTTCCTGCTACTGCCGATTTTTCCAGGGATAGAAAAACGGAAGAGCCCAAGCCGGGTTGAATGTTTTTTACCAGGGTGGGCTGGGCGAAGAGGGAGCTTGATAGGAAGAGGAAGTAAAGGATTGGGTTGAGTTTTGTCATTTGATGAAATGTTATTGTATAAATTTTATGATTAATAGAATGAAAAATAAATATTGAAAATGCATAAAAATAAAGTTCAATAAAGAGATATTTTTATCCTGAAGGCGTTCCAACGTTGTAGGCAAAATAAAATATTATAAATTCAATTAGCCAAAATAGAATAAATTCAAATAAAACAATAAATACAAGTAGGCCAATTATCGCTTTAGACCTAAGTCTAAGGTTAGTAAAGTAATAGACTAGTCCAATAATGAATATTAAAAATAATGGCTGTGACAACTTGGACAAAGGATCATTTTCTTTATGGTTTGATCACTTTAAGATAATGACCTTTACCAAATTGTCCTTTTTAACCTACCCCAGCCTTACATTAGATACACCGTCTAGGGTTAGCCTCCATGAGTATAGTGGATTAATTTCCAGCCGCTATTAACTGGGACTGCTTGTTCAATTGATAGTGGCATATATAATTTTGATTTTGAGGTTCCTTTGTATAATACGTAGTTATCCTTATTGTGCTTAAAATCTATCCGTACGAAACTATCAATACAGACAAAATAATAACAATCTAAAGTTTTAAATTTTTGAACAAAAAAAATGCTAATGGGATCTATTCTAAAATTCTTTTCAATAATTGGACTAGGGTTAAGTTTTACAACTGCGAAGTCTTTATTTTGATCAAATCTGCGTATTTCAAAACTAGATTTCTTACCTTTCCTAAAGGGGGTTATTTGATAGTTGCAAAATAATTTCATCCCGTAGTTTTTGAAATGAGATATTTTTTTATCAACAACTTCATTTATACTATCTGTGCCATTACAAGATAAATAAGCTATTCCAAGAGTTATCAATATTAACCGCGTTGAAATCATATTATCAATTAGTTTTTAAATATCGTTGCACGACCGCCATAAATAGTCTTCCAATTCATTTCTTTTGCATATTTCCGCCCCAGTTGAATTGACCATTGATCATCATCTGAATCCCAGCTCCCTGTATCATCTAAATTATTTAAATGTGCTCCTGTCAATGCAAGCCACTGGGGAACGCCCATAATATAAGTTGCGGCTCCCCATAAGAAATTCCCCATATTTCGGAAATTATGAGCTACTACATTTTCACCATCATCTGTAATGAATAGGTAGTTATCTCTATCTGCAAAGAATGCTTTTGTTGAAAAGTCAAATGGCGCTTCCCAGCCAGAGCTTCCTGTCCATAAATAATAGGACTGGGATACCCAAAGAACCGAAAATGCCTTAACTTCAGGATCAAAAGCTTTGCTTGCTGCGAGCTGTGAAAAAATCATATCCTTGTTCATTGCCATAACCTTATTAGTATATGGCTCGTCTGTTCCTGGATAGAGTGGAGGCTCACCGTCTACAATTGAATCTGTTGTTAACGTTCTAGGCGTAATGCTCATATCTGCAAAAGAAAATGGATAGTTACAACCTTCACCACACCTATATAACCAAACTCCGTATGGCCCCCCTTCTCCAAGCTCTTTATGAGTAAAAAGACCTTCCCCCGCTGGCCCAACCTGTTCGAAAACTACAAAAAACCACAATCTGCTCGTGAGCGTTTGCAACGCGACACGTGCCGTAATCAAGTCTCCGACTTAAGATAAAAGCCATTAAACATAGCCCAATACGCCACAATTCCACCCGAGGTCGGCACAAAGCGGCCGATAAAATTCACGTCCCTATGTTAGTCCAGGATTTTGGACCGGCTCATCTTGTTTTAGTTTTTGGCGTTGGGTAGTTATTTTTTTACCAGAAGTCGGAGACTTGATTACGGCACGTGTCGCGTTGCAAACGCTCACGAGCAGATTGTGGTTTTTTGTAGTTTTCGAATACTTTGAGCCAGCAGGGGACTTGTTTACGCCGCGCGTCGCATTGCAAATGCTCGCGAGCGGATTGTGGTTTTTATAGTTTTTGAACACTTTGGGCCAGCAGGGGGATTTCCTGCTACCGCCGATTTTTCCAGGGAAAGAAAAACGGAAGAGCCCAAGCCGGGTTGAATGTCTTTTACCTGGGTGGGCTGGGCGGAGAGGCCGGTTGTTAAGAGTAATAGGCAGATATTTAGTATGTGTATTGTCATTTTTGGAAAATGTATTAAATAGATTGGTGCTGCAATGGTTCGCGAAGAATTTTCAATTGTTTACTATTGGTAGGGCATTTTTGACAAAGTCGGTATTGACCGCAATCCTGCGAAAATTAAACAGTCAATCTAATCTTGCCCCTAAACAATTTAATTTTAAAGTAGATTTAAAATTTGAACTCTTCACAAAGTATTGCATATGAATACTAAATATCTCTAATTTCAGAAAACACTACGCTAAAAGTGTTTTATCCTGGGAGGGAGTTATTCTTAAAGTTAAAATATAGCATTAAGTATATTATTAAAAAAGCCAATAAAAATTCTACAGACATGATGGTTATTCCGGATTTACAATCAATTGTTTTTTTAAATTTAAAGTAACGATAATAAAAACTCAAAAGCCCAAATAAAAAAACGACAAATAATAATAATGGGCCAGCATCGTCCTTAATTGTAAGACTATCTTTTTTTACAATTACAAACCCAATATATACAATAGGCCCAATATGCCATAATTGATATATCACATAAAATAGTTTCATGGCTCTTGCTGTCTTAATTATTCAAGTTTTTTACAAATGACTCAAGTAGATCCTTGGGTATCCCAGGTTTCATTGATACAGTTAGAATTGTACCTGATGCACAAAGCAGGGTATTGATAAGCAGCCCCGCTGGCCCAACCTGTTCGGAAAACTACAAAAAAACCACCATCTGCTCGTTAGCGTTTTGGGTGAATTTCTGAACAGGTTGGGCCAGCAGGTCTTTCTTGTCGCTTCAGGCGTGGTACTATCCCCCATTCTGCACCGTTTTTTCCACAAAATGCACCTGGATACCGCATCCTGACGATCCCGTTCCAGGCCATCGGCACTGGCGGTGGAATTTGCAGAAACATGCACCATTTTACAGGGTTCGGGCATACTTTTGACAACCCAAGTTTAACTTTTTCAGATTATGCCTGCACTATCCGCACAGCATCTTTCCGCCAGCCTCCAAACCGAAGTGGACGCCGCTTTTCTCTACAAAAAAATAGCCGAAGCAGAAACCGAACCCGCGATCGCCCGGGTTTTTGAGCAACTCGCCGAAATCGAAAGCGGCCATGCCGCAAAAATGCTGGAACACCTGGCCCGGCAGGATAGCAGCCTGCGCTTACCTCCACCCTCCTGGCGCGCCCGGGTGCTCAACCGCATCGGAAAAATTTTCGGCTACGATTATATCATCGGTGTACTCATGGACACCGAGAAAAGTATCGCACAAGCCACCATCCAACAAAAAACAAAAAGCAACATCCCGGTCAAAGGCGACGAGGGCAACCACGTCCGCATCTTGCAGGCCCTGCTCAACAACCGGCAAAAAGTATCCGGTGAGCAGCTGTCGCGCATCGAAGGGCGGCACAAGACCGTCGGGGGCAATGCCCTGCGCGCCGCAGTGCTCGGCGCCAACGACGGCCTGGTGTCCAACCTCAGCCTGGTCATGGGGGTGGCCGGCGCTACCAGTGGCCAACAGGAAATTTTGCTGGCCGGCTCGGCGGGCCTCCTCGCCGGTGCGCTCTCCATGGCGCTGGAAATGGCCGAACTCGTCGCCAACCCGGAAGGCGAGCAAAAAGAAATTGCCCTCATCTATATCGCCAAGGGCATTCCCGAAACCCAGGCGCACAACATGGCCGCTAGCCTGATGCAGGACACCGACCAGGCCCACGCCCTGCTCATCAAGGAAGAACTGGGCATCAACCCCGAGGAGCTCAAAAGTTCGGCCTGGGAAGCCGCCATCACCTCGTTCGTCCTGTTCGCTGTCGGGGCAATCATCCCGCTGGCGCCTTTTTTCTGGGGCGGCGGCGCCACAGCCATTCTCAGCAGCGTGGTGTTCAGCACCTTGGGATTGTTCCTGATCGGTTCGGCCATTACCCTGTTCACCGGAAAAAGTGTGTGGTATTCCGGCATGCGCCAGGTGATCTTCGGCTTGCTGGCTGCTGCCGTCACGTTTGGGATCGGAAGCCTGATCGGGGTGTCTATTGCCGGTTAACGTTATCGAATTAGCGGTAAAAAGCCGCCGCCAAAGCCCGAAGGCCTGTGATTATTGTAGAAAATGGATGCGGCACTAGGCGTGCCATTATAACGCCGCACCTAAGGCGCCATCATTTCTCTAAACCACAGCGACGCCCAAATGCCGTTTTTTGTGCAATAAACAAGGTAAAACGAGCAAATCAGAAATTGTGGGATTTCCTATCTTTGCAGCATGCGCAGGGTCATTGCATCATTCTTTATCCTGATTTACCTGTTCGGCAGCACGGAGCTGCACGAACTGGGCAAGATCAGCGCATTTGTCTCGCACTACGCGGAGCACAAGCGGGGAGACGCAAATCTCAATCTGTTTGACTTTGTAAAAATCCACTATTTCAACGGCAACGTAATCGACGACGACTACGCCAAAGACATGGAACTGCCCTTCAAAACGGCCGATTGCAGCCTGTCCGCCGCCTCTCATATCTTGCCGCTACCTGTAGCATTGGACCCGCCGGCATTTGATGCGTTCGATTCCGGCAAACTCCCCCACTACGACCAGTCCATGCTCCCCGCTGCGCACACAGCCGACATCTGGCAGCCACCCAAGGCTTGCTAAGCGCACCTTCCTCATAGCACTCAGCCACAAGCCGCTTGTAGGCGCATTTTCTTTTCAAATTTCTACTTGGCCTTTTCTCCTTTGAGGTTATAGCACTTTCCAAACCGGGATTGTGCCGGAGAAAGTCAAAAGTTCAACTTGAAAAGTTTTCAGCCCGCAAATGGCTTGAGTCGACGGCTATGCCGGTTTCCCTTTCCTGTTTTTGAGTTGTTGCGATGCGGCCATTGGCTGCGTGTACACGCATAGCCAGCGGATATTTTCCACACCAATTTTATCAAAAACAGGACTCCAGCACCTCTTTTGCAAGCCATTCGCCGGCAGCGTAAAACAATGCCCGGCGGAGCAAATTTCATGTACTCATGCTGAATCAGATTATTCAGTTTTCTATAAAAAACAAACTCATTGTCGGGCTTTTCACCCTGGGTTTGATCGGTTTCGGAATTGTTGAAACCACTCGCTTGCCCATCGATGCCGTACCCGACATCACCAACAACCAGGTTCAGGTGATCACGGTGGCACCGGCGCTCGGCGCCCCCGACATCGAGCGGCTGATCACTTTCCCGATCGAACAAGCCAACAGCAACATACCGGGTTTGAAGGAAATCCGCAGTTTCAGCCGCTTTGGCCTGTCGTTAGTCACAATTGTTTTCCACGATGACGTGGATGTTTACTGGGCGCGGCAACAAATCAGCGAACGCCTGCAACAGGCTGAAATTCCGGAGGGCATCGGCACGCCCTCCATGGCGCCGGTAACCACGGGTTTGGGTGAAATTTACCAGTACGTCGTACGCGCCAAACCGGGTTTTGAACAAAAATATAACCTCCGCGAGCTGCGCACCATCCAGGATTGGATCGTGCGCCGCCAACTGCTCGGCACGCCCGGTGTGGCCGATGTGTCGACCTTCGGCGGCGAGCTGAAACAATACGAAGTGGCCGTCATGCCCGACAAACTGAAGGCCTTCGGACTCACCATCACCGATGTGTTTCACGCCCTCGAAAGCAACAACCAGAACACCGGCGGCGCCTACATCGAAAAAGGCCCCACGGTGCTGTACATCCGCAGTGAGGGCCTGCTCGGCAGCCCCGCCGACATCGAAAAAATTGCCGTGAAAACCACTGCCTCCGGGATGCCGGTGCTCATTCGCGACCTCGCTACCGTCGGCGAAGGCGCCGCCACCCGCTACGGGGCCGTGTGCTACAACGATGAGGGCGAAGTGGCCGGCGCGGTGGTGATGATGGTCAAAGGCGAAAACTCGTCGACGGTGATCAAAAACGTAAAAGAAAAAATCGCCGCCATTCAGAAAATCCTGCCCGAAGGGGTGGTGATCGAGCCGTTCCTCGACCGCACCAAAATGGTGAACAACGCCATCCATACCGTCGAAACCAACCTGCTCGAAGGGGCGCTCATCGTGGTGTTTGTGCTGGTATTTTTCCTTGCCAACCTGCGCGCGGGCCTGATCGTAGCTTCGGTGATCCCGCTGTCCATGTTGTTTGCTGTCATCCTGATGAACATGTTCGGTGTGAGTGGCAACCTCATGAGCCTTGGCGCGATCGACTTCGGCCTCATCGTCGACGGCGCCGTGATCGTGGTGGAAGCCATCATGCACCAGCTGACCCACAGCAAACACTTCCGGAAAGTCGACCGGCTGTCGGTCAAAAAAATGGACAAGGAAGTGTACCTCGCTTCCTCCCGCATTATGAACGCCGCCGTGTTTGGGCAGATCATTATCCTCATTGTTTACCTGCCCATTTTTTCCCTGGAAGGCATTGAAGGAAAAATGTTCATGCCCATGGCCCAAACGGTATCGTTCGCCATCCTCGGCGCTTTTATCCTCTCGCTCACCTACGTGCCCATGATGAGCGCCTTGTTTATCAGCAAAAAAGTGTCGCACAAAAAATCGCTGAGCGACCGCCTGATGGAACGCCTGGAACGCTGGTACCAACACAGTCTGGAACGGGTGCTGAATTTCCCGAAAGCCGTGATTGCTACCTCGGCGATCCTGCTGGCCGGTTCGGTGTGGCTGATGGGCACCCTGGGGGGCGAGTTTATCCCTGAACTGGAAGAAGGTGATTTCGCCGTCGACACCCGCGTGCTCACCGGCAGCAACCTCACCACGACCATCAAGGCCACTCAGCAAACAGCGGGCGTTTTACTCCAAAACTTCCCTGAGGTGGAAAAAGTAGTCACCAAAATTGGCAGCGGCGAAATCCCGACCGACCCCATGCCCATGGAAGCCAGCGACATGATGGTCATTCTCAAACCCAAAAAAGAGTGGACCTCGGCCAAAAACTTTGACGAGCTGGCCGAGAAAATGAGCGCAAAGATCCAGGCTATTCCCGGGGTTACCGCCGGCTTCCAGTTTCCGGTGCAAATGCGTTTCAACGAGCTCATGACCGGTGCGCGGCAGGATGTGGTGTGCAAAATTTTTGGCGAAGACCTCGATACCCTGGCCAGGTACGCCCAACTGCTCGGCGGCGTTTGCGCCGGCGTCGAAGGGGCCACCGAACTCTACGTGGAGCAGGTCAACGGCATGCCGCAGATTGTCGTTCGGTACAATCGCGAAGCTATGGCCCGGTATGGCCTGCACATCGCCGAGCTCAATCGAACCCTCAGCGCCGCCTTCGCCGGTGCAGCCACCGGACAGGTGTACGAAGGCGAAAAACGCTTCGACCTCGTGGTGCGCGTACACGCTGCCGGCCGCCGTTCGATCGCCGATGTGCGCAACCTGCTGGTGGCAACACCCGGCGGCATCCAAATTCCACTCGAACAGGTAGCCGATGTGCAGGAAATCGAAGGGCCCAACCAAATCCAGCGCGAAGATGCCAAGCGCCGCATCATCGTCGGATTCAACGTGCGCGGCCGCGATGTGCAGAGCATCGTGCACGAACTCCAGGCAAAGGTCGGGCAGCAGATCAAACTGCCGGCCGGGTACTACATCACCTACGGCGGCGCATTCGAAAACCTGCAAGCCGCCAAAGAACGGCTCACCATTGCCGTACCGGTGGCGCTCGTGCTCATTTTTCTGATGTTGTATTTCGCCTTCAACTCCGTCCGCCAGGGCTTGCTCATTTACTCGGCCATCCCGCTTTCGGCCATTGGCGGCATTGTGGCACTTTGGCTGCGCGACCTGCCTTTTTCCATTTCCGCGGGCATCGGGTTTATCGCCTTGTTCGGCGTGGCAGTGCTCAACGGTATCGTGCTGATCTCGGAGTTCAACCGCCTCAAAGCGGAAGGCTGGGACGATACGCGCCGCCTCGTGCTCATGGGCACCAAGATCCGGCTGCGCTCGGTGCTGATGACCGCCCTGGCGCCCTCACTCGGCTTCATCCCGATGGCGATCAGCCAGGGCGCCGGCGCCGAAGTACAGCGCCCCCTGGCCACCGTGGTGATCGGCGGCATCGTATCGGCCACTTTGCTAACCATGTTCGTGCTGCCGGTTTTGTATGTGTTGTTTGAAAAAGGCGGTTGGAAAAAAATGAAAGCCGACGCAGCCGCATTTACCGTGGTGCTGGCGTTGGCGGCAACCGCGGGATTTGCGCAGGCGCCGCAACCCATCAACCTGCCCGAAGCCCTGGAACTGGCTTATGCCAACAACCCCGGGCTCGAATCGGCCCGCCTCAACGAGCAGGTTTTTGAAAAACGTAAAGCCGGCTGGCTGGATATTGAAAAAACCAACGTTTCGGTCGAACTCGGCCAGTTCAACAGCAGCCGGTTCGACAACAAGATCGGGATCGTGCAAACGATCGAGTTTCCGAAGGTGTACAAAACCCAGAAACTGCTGCTGGCCGAACAGGCCCTGGGCGCACAGGCGGAGTCGCGGTTAAGCCGCCAACTGCTCAAAGTGGCCCTCAGCCGGCAGTTTTACGAATACCTGGCACTGGACGAAAAGGAAAAACTGTTGCAGCAGGCCGACAGCCTGTACCGGATATTCGAGGGAAAAGCCGTGCTCCGCTTTGAAAAGGGTGAGACGACTGTTTTGGAAAAAACCACCGCGCAACTACAGCGCCAGCAGATCAGCAACCTGCTGGCGATGGTGCGTGAGGACAAACAAATTGCCCTCCGGCAATTCAACCTGCTTTTGGGCCCGGGGCAGGCTCGCGTACCCCGGGCAACCCAATCCCAACTGCCCTTCCCTGTTCTGGCCGACACGAGCAATATCGGGCAACTGCCCCAGCTGCGCCTGCAGGAACACCAGCTCAACGCAGCACGCCGGATGGTCGATGCCGAAAAAGCCCGGTTGCTGCCCACCCTTTCCTTCGGTCTGCACAGCCAGAGCATCATCGGTTACCAGACGATCGACCAAACCGAGCGTTATTTTGACGGCTGGCATCGGTTCACATTTGCAGAAGCCGGTGTGGCGGTTCCGCTGTTCCGCAAGGCGCAGCGCGCGCGCATTTCAGCGGCCGAAATGGAAGTGTTGCGCCAGCAAAACGAGCTCGACTGGTTGAACCAAAAAAACCGCGCCGAGCAGGCCGGCGCCCGCCAGGAGGTGTCGAAATACCGGGCGAGCCTTCAATTTTTCCAAAATGAGGTGCTGCCCAATGCAGCCGCCATCGTCGAAACCGCCGACCGGCAATTTGCCGCAGGCGAAATCAATTACCTCGAGTGGGTCATGCTCATCAACCAGCACTTCGACCTGCAAAACCAGTACCTGGATGCGCTCAGCCAGTACAACCAGGCCGTGCTCCAACTTCAACTTTTCACCAACGAGTAAAACACCCACTAGCATGAAATCGTATTTCATCCTCATACCGGCCATATTTCTGGCCGCTTGCAGCGCCAAACAAACCGAACCCGGCGCTGCCGAAACAAGCACCCCAACGGCTGCCGACTCCGAAGTGTCGCTCACGCCCGATCAACTGAAAAATGCCGGCATCACCACCGGCAAGCCCGAACAGGAGGACCTCGCGGCCACCCTGCGGGTCAACGGCGCCATCGATGTGCCGCCGCAAAACATGGTCAGCGTCAGTTTCCCGCTGGGCGGTTACCTTAAGTCGAGCAAATTGCTGCCGGGCATGCGCGTCCGCAAGGGCGAAGAACTGGCGGTAATGGAAGATGCCCAACTTATTCAGTTGCAACAGGACTACCTGCTGGCCAAAGCCAAACAGGGGCTGCTGGAGCGCGAATTTGCCCGGCAGGAGGAACTCAATGCGGGCAAGGCGAGCAGCGACAAGGTTTTTCAACAGGTCAAAACGGATTTTGAATCACAAAAAATCATCGTCCGGGCTTTTGAAGAAAAATTGCGTCTGATCGGGCTGAACCCCGACGGCTTGTCGGAACGCACCCTTTCGCGCAGCGTCAGCGTCCGGTCGCCCATCAACGGCTACGTAGCCAAGCTGGACGTCAACATCGGAAAATATACCGCGCCTACGGACGTGCTGTTCGAACTGGTAAACCCCGACGACATTCACCTCGCGCTCACCGTTTTTGAAAAAGACATCGCCAAACTGGCCATCGGCCAAAAAGTGTTGGCCTGGACGAACGATGCGCCCGGCAAAAAATACCCTGCCGAAATCATCCTCATTAGCCGGAGCCTGGATGAAAACCGGGCTGCTGAAGTGCACTGTCATTTTGAAAAATTTGACCACCGGGAGCTGGTGCCCGGCATGTTTATGAACGCCGAGGTGGCCCTGAAAACGAAAAACGCCCTGGTGGTGCCGGAGGCCGCCGTCGTGCGTTGGGAGAACAAAAATTATGTGTTCACCGACGCCGGCAACGGCCGTTTTTCCCTGGTGGAAGTCGAACTCGGTCTGCTGCAAAACGGGCGGCAACAAATTATCCCGGTGGGCGACCTGGCCGGCAAGGACGTAGTGTTGCAAAATGCCTATGCCTTGTTGATGAAAATGAAAAACAGCGCGGAGGAGTAACGGCTGATGGAATTGGATGGGCGAAAACGGGGGGGGGCGATTTCAGTCGTCAAAAGCATTCGCCCCCCCTAACCTCGCTTAGCCGCCTCTGTGCCCAAGATCACGGACGCCCTCCGTCGCCACCCGCTACCTTTGCAGCTTAAACCGGCCATAATGGTAAAAACACAACTTTTCCGGCCCGCTTTTCCGCTGGCTGTTTTGATGCTGCTTGCTGTCGCACTTTTTTCCCAAAATGAACAACCCGAATGGCGACAGCGCCTCAAAACGGTCAAATTCCAGCCCGTACTGGCCGTGCAACTGTGGAGCAGTTACACCGTCGATCAGAAAATTTACAACGCCCAAACCGGCGACTATGAGCCAGTTGATGACCGGTTCAACCTGCAAATCCGCCGCACCCGCCTGGGTTTTAAAGCCCGTCCCGGTGAAAATTTCAGTTTCCAGGCAATTGCCGCACTCGACCTGGTGGGCCGCGACGCGCTGACCGCCCAGCACGGCGGTGCGAACAACGGCAGTACGCCGGAGTTTGGCCTGTGGGATGCAGCATTCCAATGGCGGATCAAGCCGGGCAGTGAAGCGTTTTACCTGAGCGGCGGCTATTTCCGCCCGCCGTTCAGCCGGGAGAGCCTGACCTCGGGCATGCAGGTATCGTCGATGGAAAAAAGCTGGTCACAGCGCTATGTGCGCGCCCAGCTGACCGGCACCAATCCAGGCCGGGCAATGGGCCTCCAGTTGGGTGGGTTGCTCCACAAAGCGCAACAACCCCTGGCCTTCAGCTACGACCTGGGCATTTTCAACCCGGTTTTTGAAGCCTACAGCGGCAATTCCAGCGGCAGTCGGTTTTCACCCCTGCTGGTTTCCCGCGTGTCGGTGCATCTGGGCGACCCCGAATTTGCGCGCTATTCCCAGAGCCACAAACTGAATTATTTCGGCAAACGCAAGGGGTTGACACTATCCGTGCAGGGTGCTGCTCAAGGCGAAACCAGCCTGTTCCGGGCCAATTATGCCCTGGGCGCCGATGTGCTGTTCAACTACGGTCCGCTCAACCTCGATGCCGAGTGGTCGCTGCTCCGGCGTACGGGCCGGCGGCAGGAAGTGCAGGCGCCCGAATTCAGCGTTAGCGGGCAAACCGGCCACCTGCGACTGAGTTACAACATCCGGGCCGGCGGGCAATACGTGCTGGAGCCCGTGCTGATGCTGATGCAGTTCGATGGCCCGACCCATGCCGCCGACCAGGCGGAGGCCAAAACTGTCGGCATGGCGTCGGGCCGGGAAAGCGCCCTCGATGTGGGCCTGAACTGGTACTTTGGCCCCGATCTGAAACTGATGTTGCACTACACCCACCACAACGGCGATGCCGGTGCAGCCGGCGCCGGCGCCACCGTAAACGACTTTTTTTACCAAAAAGAAACCGGCGCCATTGAGCGGGGCGACTGGCTCGGCCTGGGTTTGGTGGCCATTTTTTAACGAAAAAACACACTGCGAACATGATTGCTGAAAGCGCGGACATTTTAACCCTGGTTCAACAACAATTCCCGGCTCTATCGGAAAAAGCGCTGCAGGAGGAGATCGCCGGCGTCGGCAAACTCATGCACTTCCGGGCCGGCGAAGTGATCATGGACTACGGCGATTTTGTCAAACTGGTGCCCCTGGTCGTGCAGGGCGCCGTGAAGGTGACCCGCGAAGATCCGCTGGAAGCCCGCGAATTGCTGCTCTATTATTTGCAGGCCGGCGAGGCATGCGCCATGTCGTTCAGTTGTTGCATGATGCACAAAAAAAGCGAGATCCGCACCGAAGCCGAAGACGATACCGCCATTATTGCCATCCCGATCCGGTACATGGACGAATGGATGACGCGCTACCCGAGCTGGAAAAACTTTGTGATGAGCACCTACGACCGCAAAATTCTTGACCTCGTAAATGTGGTGGACAGCATTGCCTTCAAAAACCTCGACGAGCGCCTGATCGAATACCTTCAAAAACGGGTGGCGGCCAACAACAACAACCGGGTGATCAGCGCCACCCACCAGGAAATTGCCCAGGAACTGAACGTGACCCGGGAGGCGGTTTCCCGCCTGTTGAAAAGTCTGGAAAAAAGCGGGGTGGTGAAGTTGGGGCGGAATCAGCTGCTTTTTAAGAAATGAGTGGTGTGTTTACCCCACCCCCGGCCCCTCCCCAAGGGGGAGGGGAGGCGCGACATAATTTCTCTCAATGAATTGAAAATCAATATTTTCGAGAGGGGCACTCTACGGCTCCCCTCCCCCTTGGGGAGGGGGCCGGGGGTGGGGTTGACACCCGATTTTCAAAAATTATAACAAACTATCAACCACCATAAAATGAATATCAAGCAATACCTGCCCGCACTCAGCTGGCTACCCAACTACCGCAAAAACTGGCTCACAGGCGACCTCTCGGCCGGCCTCACCGTGGGCGTCATGCTGATCCCGCAGGGCATGGCCTATGCCATGCTGGCCGGGTTGCCACCCATTCACGGTTTGTACGCCGCCACCATTCCGCTGGTGCTGTACGCTTTGTTTGGCAGCTCCCGGCAGTTGGCCGTGGGCCCGGTGGCCATGGTTTCGCTGCTGACGGCTGCCGGCATCAGTGCGCTGAAGCCGAGCGGGCCGGAGGCTTACCTGTTGCTGGCGTTCACCCTGGCGTTCCTGGTAGGCGCCATCCAATTTTTGATGGGCGTTTTCCGGCTGGGTTTTTTGGTCAACCTCCTCTCCCACCCCGTTATCAGCGGTTTCACCTCGGCGGCAGCCATCATTATCGGATTGAGCCAGTTGAAGCACCTGCTTGGCGTGAAAATTCCGGGCAGCGAGCATGTGCACGAAATTCTCCTGGCCGCAGCGGCGCACATCGGCGAAACCAACCTGATCACGCTCGGCATTGGCCTGGCGGCCATCTTGGTGATCAAACTGGCAAAGAAAATACACCCGGCTATTCCCGGGGCGTTGCTGGCTGTAGTGGCCGGCATTCTCGCGGTCTGGGGGTTTGGGCTGGATCAGGTCGGTGTGAAAATAGTCGGGGAGGTGCCGGCCGGTTTGCCGGGATTTTCCCTGCCGGCTTTTGACCTGAGCACCTGGCGAGCCTTGTTGCCGGCAGCGCTGACTATTTCCCTCGTTGGGTTTATGGAAAGTTTTGCGGTAGCAAAAGCCATTCAGACCAAACACAAAAACTACCAGGTACAAGCCAACCAGGAGTTGGTCGGGCTCGGACTGGCCAATTTCGGCGCTGCCTTTTTTCAGGGATACCCTGTCACGGGCGGTTTTTCGCGCACCGCCGTCAACGACCAGGCAGGCGCCAAAACCGGGCTGGCCAGCCTGATCAGTGCGGCGCTTATTTTGCTTACCCTGCTTTTTCTTACGCCGTTGTTCCACTTTCTGCCCAATGCCGTGCTGGCTGCCGTCATTCTGGTAGCCGTGGCAGGGTTGATCGACTACCGCGAAGCCATCCGGTTGTGGCACAAAGACCGCTCCGATTTCTGGATGCTATTGGCCACCTTTCTCATTACGCTGACCCTCGGCATTGAACTGGGCATCGGCGCCGGCGTGCTGCTTTCACTGGGCATGGTGGTGTACCGGGCCAGCCGGCCGCACGTGGCGGTGTTGGGCAAGGTGCCGGGCTCGCCGTTTTACCGCAACGTTCAGCGTTTCAGCAACCTCGAACAGCGCCCGGATGTGCTGATCGTGCGCTTCGACGGGCCGCTGTATTTTTCCAATATCAATTTTTTTAAAGACAACATGGCGGCACTCATCGCCGGAAAAGGCGCGGCGCTTCGCCTCATCGTGCTCAACGCCGACAGCATCAGCTACCTCGACAGCAGTGCCGTGCACGCCCTGGAAGAATGGGTGCAGGAAACAAAGGCAAAAGGGCTTGAAGTGTATTTTACCGGCGTGATCGGGCCCGTGCGCGACACGTTGCGCCGCTGGGAAATGACCGCGCACATCGGGGAGCAGCGGTTTTTTATGAGCAACCAGCAGGCGGTGGATGCGTTTGACGGGGCGGGGCAGCAGGAGCAGCCTGATGCCTTCTCGAATTATGTATTGCAGTCGAATTAGGGGGGCATAGCCATCAACTTAAGGAACCCGAGGGGGTGAACACTTTTGACTTTTCAAATTAGACTTAAAAGAAACTTCCAAAGCCTGAATCATCCTTTTAAGTCAAAAGTCTAATTTGAAAAGTTCAATTTGAAAAGTGTTCACCCCCTCTAAACCCTTATGTTGATGGCTATGCCCCGAGGGGGTGAAGGGAATGGAAGTGGGCCAACACAACGTCCCAGGAGACCGGGATAACTCCGGCTACTGACTTTCGTCATTGCGTCGGGTAGCACAAGTCATTTCCCTGTGTGAACTGCTTCACAGA
This sequence comes from Lewinellaceae bacterium, assembly GCA_016716135.1. GTDB lineage: Bacteria > Bacteroidota > Bacteroidia > Chitinophagales > Saprospiraceae > M3007. The sequence goes on from JADJWX010000018.1 coordinate 28,219, forward strand.
AAACAGGCATCCCACACCCCCATCTTTGCAGTGTTCTTTTGGAAACAGCCCGGAAAGCATCGGGCGCATCTTCCACAGTCTTAACCAAATTTGTCTTTAACAAAAAAAAAAAACACTGTATGAAAGTTGAACAAATCTATACCGGTTGCCTGGCAGAAGCCGCCTACTACATTGAGAGCAATGGCGAAGCCGCCATCATCGACCCGATGCGCGAAACCGAGCCCTACCTCGAACGCCTGAAAGCTGACGGCGCCAAACTGAAATACGTGCTGGAGACACACTTCCACGCCGACTTCGTTTCCGGCCACCTCGACCTGGCTAAAAAAACCGGCGCCACCATCGTGTACGGCCCGACTGCCCAGCCGAATTTCGAAGCTCACGTGGCCAAGGACAATGAAATCCTGAAAGTTGGCAAGGTAACCATCCAGGTGCTCCACACCCCCGGCCACACCATGGAAAGCAGCACCTACCTGCTGCGCGATGAAAACGGGAAGGACTACGCCATCTTCACCGGCGACACGCTCTTCCTCGGCGACGTTGGCCGCCCCGACCTGGCCATCAAACAGGGCGAACTCACGGAGAAAGACCTTGCCGGCTACTTATACGACAGCATCCGCAACCGCATCATGCCCCTCGGCGACGATGTGATCGTGTACCCCAACCACGGCGCCGGCTCAGCCTGCGGCAAAAAAATGAGCAAAGAAACCTGGGGCTACCTCGGCGACCAGAAAAAATTCAACTACGCCCTGCGCGCCGACATGACCAAAGCCGAGTTTGTCGATGAAGTGCTGACGGGCCTGGTTGCGCCGCCGCAGTATTTCCCGAAAAATGCCGTGATGAACAAAATGGGCTACGAAAGCCTTGATGTGGTGCGCGAACGCGGCGAACAGGCCCTCAGCGTACGCGCCTTCAAAGCCGCCTGGGAAGGCAACGATGCGCTGGTGATCGACACCCGCCACCAGGATGAATTTGTCAAAGGCTTCATCCCCGGCTCGATCTTTATCGGCATCGATGACAATTTCGCCCCCTGGGTGGGCACGCTGATCACTGATCTTAAAAAACCGATCCTTTACGTGTGCGAACCCGGCCGCGAAGACGAGGTGGTCACCCGCCTGGCCCGCGTGGGCTACGACAACCCGATCGGCTACCTCGACGGCGGTTTTGATGCCTGGAAAAAAGCCGGCGAAGAAGTGGATACCCTCGACGAGATCACGGCTGAAAACTTTGCCGCTAAATTCAACGGCTCGAACCTGAACGTACTCGACGTACGCCGCGCCAGCGAATACAAAACCGAACACCTGGTAGGCGCCAACAATTTCCCGCTCGACTTTATCAACCAGAACATGAGCGCGGTAAAAGCCGACAACACGTACTACCTGCACTGTGCAGGCGGCTACCGCTCGGTGATCGCGGCTTCTATCCTGAAAGCGCGTGGCTTCGACCAACTGGTCAACGTCCGCGGCGGCTACAAAGCCCTTTCAGAAACGCCGCTTAAGCGGACGGAACATGTAGAACAGGTGACGGAACTCTAAACTCAAACAATGAACTTGCTTTCCCGGCGCGACTTTGGTGTTGCGCCGGGATTTTTTTTGTTGTTTTACTGCTAAGGAATGACAACCCGGCAATGGAATCGTGAACTCATTTTTTAAGCGTTACGAAGACGCAATGGCGGTGTCGACAGGGATATTCCTTGAATCCACATCCCAATAAAATGCCTAATTTTGCTAAAAATCAAACCATGACCGTATCAAACGATTTGTCGGCTACCATACGGGGAAAGGTCAAGGAATCCGTAAAGGCGCTTGATCCTGAGGCGGAGGTAATTTTGTTCGGATCGCGTGCACGCGGTGATGCTCGGAAGGATTCGGACTGGGACTTTCTCATCCTGACCCCCAATGCCGTGACCCTAAAAGTGGAGCAGGCATTCCGGCACAAACTATTTGAAATAGAACTGGAATACGGGCAGGCAATTTCGACATTTGTATATTCGACAACTGACTGGGATGGCAAGCATAGCGTAACGCCGTTATACCATAACATAAAGGAAGAGGGCATTTTGATATGACACCTTCAGAAAGAGATACTTATTCCAAATATTGAAAAGTCGGAGGAGGCGTATGAAGTAGCCGAGCTGTTGGTGGCGAACGAAAAGTGGAACGCAGCGATCAACCGTTTGTATTATGCGGCCTACTATGCCGTCAGTGGTCTTCTGGCTAAAGCAGGGGTAGAAACGAAGACCCACGCAGGCATCAAGACGCAATTCCTGTTACATTTTATTAAGACCGGCAAGATTGAGATGCACCTGGGTAAGTTGTATTCCGATTTATTTGACTGGCGACAAAAAGGTGATTACGGCGACTTTTTTGATTTCAAAGAAGAAGATGTACGGCCTCTGGTGGAGCCGGTGCGTGCTTTAATTGATGCGGTTGTGCAGGAAGCCAATGGCATCGATATTTGAGAAGCCTTCAAACTCGCCCTGCTGGGCGAAGCCTTCGGATCCGCGCAAATATTAAGCGGACTTTGTCCTCTTGAATATGCAATACTTTCGAGTGCATAAAACAAGGCTTCTAAATCAGAAGACTCGGAGATATAACCAACAACCACACCACAATGAAATACACCCGGCTGATAGAGCTAACAAATTTGCAAGAATTGACCTTGGTTGAGCTTGCACTGCGAAAAGCAAACATAAATTACCGAACGCTTTTCGAAAACACGCTGAGAGCTGCGGGTACATTGGCACTTGGTAATAATGGCGCTATTATCGAAGTTCCGGAAGGAGATATGAACAAGTCAATACAGGTTTTGTCCGAATTGGGAATCGAAATAGACTACGATTCCCAAAAAGACAGATTTGAATTTATAGACAACATAGACAAAGCGACAGAAAAAATCCCGTTCATTGGTAAAATGAGTTTAGGACTCCGGTTTTTGTTGCTCGCCGCTTTATCCACTTTTATACTATTAGCTGTTGTCTTTTTTATTACTACCAGAGTTTCAAAAAATGATTTAGTGGGAGATTTCTGGTGCGTGGAGGAGATTATTTATAAAGGGCAAAAACTTCAGCCCAACACCGTCACAAACGTTATCATAACCGGGTTTCAGGAAAAATGCAAAGAAGATATACTGTTTCACGATACGGGTATGATTGCGCTCCCTGGATTTGGCTCCTACACCACAAGAGGAGAATGGAGGTTTAAGACCGACAAGGTTTTTACCATTAGCCGGGTGCAGGATTTTAAAGAAATTTATGAAGGGGAATACACCGTACATACAAATTGGGATGGAAGCGTGGATTTTGTATCCAACAATACAACTATAAAAATATCGAGCAGGAAGTATTAAAACCGGAAGGTTAATCTCCGTTAACCCAACTTGTTCAAAATAATAATCAGGCTAACGTAAAGCGCCCAGAATCCCCCCAATCTGCTGGTGAACGTTTGTGACGCGATAGATTCCTTAGGTAAGCCAGCCGCTAACAATTCCAACATCGCTTACTTGCATTGACTAACACACCGCAACACCGCCCATTGGCAAATACCAATTAAAACATGAACCCCTGTGTTTCCTGATTCGAGTTCATTATATTTGGCTATTGATTTAAACCAGTAAAAATGAAGAAAGGCAAAGTTAAACTAGGCGTTCAAAATGTCGATGGGCAACAAGTAGAGATCAGAGACTCTTGTTTCCATGAAGTAGAGGACTTTATTGCAAACAACATACATGATCCCGCCATGCTGAGTACCAGCGTTCTGGCTGAAAGATTTAGCTACAGCCCCTCACAGTTTTCCAGAAGATTTAAGGCGGTTGCGGGTAAAAGCGTTAAAGAATACGTGATCGAAGCAAAAATGGAAAAAGCCAAAGAACTACTTCGGATTGTAAATCTGAGCATTGCGGATATCGCCTATCAATTAGGCTACACCACCCCATTTTACTTTACGAATGTCTTCACAAAGCAGAACGGAATTTCTCCTTCAGCCTACAGAAAAAAGTTTTCCGAATTCAGCAGATAGGTGAAAAGATGCTTCACAGCATTAAGCATTCCCAGGTCCGGCACAAGGAAGACTGAAGCCATCCCAAAAATAGCGCTGGTGCTGACCAAGATGACTCCCGGCACATAAAACACAGCTGTCTTTGCGTGAAAATCATAGGGTTTTGCGCGAAAATCATAGGTTTGGTCCTGCAACGCCCCTCTACCTTTGTCTTATCAGATTTTTAATTATTCAAACAAAAAATTATGGAATCGCAAGACAAAAGCCCAATGGGCAAGCTAATTCACGTAGTCACCTTAAACTGCAAAGACAATGAACATGCTAAACAATGCATGACAGCTCTGGCAAATTATGGAAAACCAGACGCCTTGTCGTTTAACTGTTTGTCTTACGAGTTTGGCTTAAAAGAAGGCACTACAGATACTGTTTACATTGTAGAACGTTGGAATCAATGGGAAGATCTGGATTCGCTGCTCCAGGCTAAAGTTATTCCCGCAATACCCATGTATAACCAACTTTTACAACATCCATTTAATCCGGCAACAGATACTTTGCGGATCGCCCTATCGGATGCATAGAACATATTGGGGTATTTCTTGCCGGGCCGAAAAAAGGCAAAATAGCGGCGGAAAAAGAACCGTTTTAGGCCCGGCAAGAAATCCTCAAACACCCTCCAATAAGATATCAACTGAATCCCTACTTCCTTCCGAGTCCGAAGACCCGAAAGAGCAGAGTTAAAGCACCCAGAATTTCAACCAACCCACAATCCGCTTGTTAGCATTTGCAACGCGACACACCCAGGTAAGTCTCCAACTTTTAACAATGGAAACATCCAAAACTTACCGAATCAGCCAAGTCCTACCCTACCCTTGGGGCGAAAAAACAACTCATTCACCGCACACTATGCGGCGAATAAGCCCTATATTCACCGCAAAACTTGCGGCATATGCCCTATATCCACCAGCTAACCGATTGGCCAAACTTCCACTGGAACCACGAAGCATTGCTCAGCCGCCTGGGCGCAGTGCGGCATTTGCAGGGGACTGTGCTGGGAAAAATGTCGGCCCTGGGTTTCGATTTGCAGAAAGAAGCCGAACTGGAAACCCTTACCCTGGACGTCCTGAAATCAACCGAAATCGAAGGCGAATTTTTGGACCCGGAGCAGGTGCGCTCCTCCGTTGCCCGGCATTTGGGCCTGGACATTTCGGGTCTCGTACCTTCCGACCGGCATGTGGACGGCGTGGTGGAAATGATCCTGGATGCTACCTTGCAATGCGAAAAACCACTGACTGCAGACCGGTTGTTCGACTGGCACGCGGCCTTGTTCCCGACCGGGCGCAGCGGCATGCACAAAATCGTCGTCGGCAACTGGCGCGATGATGCTACCGGTCCCATGCAGGTTGTTTCCGGTCCGATGGGCCGGGAACGGGTGCATTTTCAGGCGCCCGATGCCGGCATTTTGAGCCGGGAAATGTTGGATTTTATCGAGTGGTTCAACCAGAAAGGCCAACTGGATCCGGTAATCAAAGCCGCCATCGCCCACCTGTGGTTTGTCACGATCCACCCCTTCGACGACGGCAACGGCCGGATAGCCAGGGCTATTGCCGACATGCAACTTGCACGGGCCGATGGCAGCCATCAGCGGTTTTACAGCATGTCGGCACAAATCCGGCTGGAACGCAAGCGCTATTACGACATATTGGAAGTGACGCAAAAAGGCAACCTGGATGTGACGGACTGGCTGGTCTGGTTTCTGGATTGTCTGACAGCGGCCCTGGAAGCCACCGAACGCACGCTGGCCCGGGTTTTGAACAAAGCCAGATTCTGGGAGCAGCACCGGGCCACCGCACTCAACGACCGCCAGCGCCTGATGATCAATAAACTATTCGACGGCTTCGAAGGCAAACTCAATACCTCCAAATGGGCCAAAATTGCCAAATGCTCCAGCGACACTGCCCTGCGCGACATCCAGGACCTGATTGAAAAAGGCATGCTGGAAAAAGAAGCGGCAGGCGGAAGAAGTACACACTATATTTTAACGGCAGCAACCCAATGACGCAGCCATGATATGGAAGTTTGATAAAGCGTACAAATGGCTAAGTAACTTTGCGCCCTGCACCATTGTGATAAACGGCATCGCTTATCCGTCGGTAGAGCACGCCTTTATGAGTGCCAAAAGCAATGACGTTCGGTGGTATTTAAAATGTACCGATGCAAGCATAAAACCCGGAACCATAAAGAAAATGAGCAGGGGGATACTATTGTTACCCAATTGGGATTCTATTAAAGTATCTGTAATGCGGGATTGTTTGAATCAGAAATTCCGGCAGGAACCATACAAGACATTGCTGATAGAAACCGGTGATGTTTTTATTCAGGAAGGCAATTTTTGGGGAGATACTTTTTGGGGTGTGGATTTGAAATCAAAAACGGGAGAAAATCACCTCGGGAAATTGATTATGGCGATTCGTGATGAGCTAAAAAATGAAATCTAAAATAGAAAATAAAGCAATGCGAATAATTTTTTGCGATAGCGGGTTTAGTTCCAAAGAAGTGGATTACATGTATGCAGAAGAATACAGAACTGCAAAGGCTGAATTCATTCAAACATCGCTAATTAGTTTCGAGGAATTGAAAAGAGGGAATGTTGAAATTGCCTTAAAAAATGTCGGGCCAAATGAAGAAAAGGGAATCGGGATTTACAGAGGCTGGATGCTAACTCCAAATCAATACGAATTACTGTACAAATCATTACTCGAAAAAAACATTGAATTAATCAACAATCCGGCCGAATACAAATTTTGCCATCACCTTCCGGAAAACTATGAAACCATCAAAAAGTACTCGCCCAAAACAACATTTAAAGCATTAAAATCTGCATTTAAGATTGAGGATTTTCAAAAAGAAATCGCCGAATTTGGAGAAAGGCCAATTGTGATTAAAGATTACGTAAAATCTCAAAAACACTATTGGGAAGAAGCCTGTTTTGTGCCAAACGCAGCCGATAAGGAAAAGGTAAATTCAGTCGTCCATAAATTTCTTGACTTACAAGGCGACGATTTAAACGAGGGCTTGGTTTTCAGGGAATATGTCGAATTGGAAGAACTGACAAACCATTCTGAAAGTGGAATGCCTTTGACAAAAGAATTCAGAGCATTCGTAAAGCATGGACAGGTAATGATGATTTTCAAATATTGGGATGAGGGCGATTACCAGGGCGCAGAACCGATAGTTGATGTATTTGAGGATGTAATTCCAAAAATAAAGAGCAACTTTTTCACGATGGATATTGCAAAGAAAAAAGACGGAAATTGGATAATTGTAGAATTGGGTGACGGACAAGTAGCCGGATTGCCGGAGCATGCGGATAAAGGCGCATTTTATAATGCATTGAAAAAATAAAAACTGCCCAAAAGTCCCGAAAAATTTGCAAACCACTTTCCGATGGCATACCATTGGCCGGGAGAAGTTGCAAAGCAATACAACCAGCTAAATAAAAACATGAAATATGAATCCGGAAGAACAAGAAATATGCGCAGCGTTTAAAAAAGACAACGAACGGTGGGCAATTGAACTGCCGGTGTTGCCACATGAATTCGGTGAATTTTTATTAGCGGGCGGTTTTGATTTCGCCTATTGCAAATCAAGATCAAACGGCAAGTTAAACTACATAGACTTCAAAACATGTCATAGAATGACAAGCGATGGGTATATTCGATACTATGCAGATGGCAGGTTTGAGGAGATAAGTTATGAAATTATGAAAAAAGGTAACTTCAATGGCCTTCCCGCCAAAGACCTTGAAGCCATAACGCGCGTTTCCAATATAGAATTTAACTTCCAGTTCAATAAGCTAAAAGAGAAAGTGTTCGGACATTCCGAATACGAATTCTTTTGGCGGAATGAAAGCCCCTTCTCCCAATGGCACAAAGCAAATTTCCGTTTGAACGATATTGAATATTCCAGTGCCGAACAATTTATGATGGCTAAAAAGGCTGAATTATTCGATGACCGGGATACACAGGCAAAAATATTATCTACCGCCAACGTAAGAAAGCAAAAAGAACTGGGAAGGCAAGTCCGGAATTACAACGATGCCGTTTGGGAGGCGCATAGAATAAAAATCGTCTACATTGCCAATAATTTGAAATTCAGCCAAAATCAACATTTGAAATCCGCGCTGTTAGAAACGGCCGGCAAACTTTTAGTCGAAGCGAGCCCCTATGATACCATCTGGGGCATTGGCTTATCGGATGAAGACCCATTGCGTTTTGATAAGGCAAACTGGAAGGGAGAAAATTTGTTGGGAAAATCCTGACACAACTGAGAGAAGACTACCAACAAACTGAAAAGTATATTTGAAGTAACGTGGTTTGCGAACTTGATGATGCCATGTACATTGTCGGCGTGACTTCGAATCACGCCGACAATAGACGAATCGCCACCGCTTTTTCGCAATCCACTTTCTTCCAGGCATAACCACCCGCGCAGTTCAGCAATGAAAATAAAACGATTGTATCAAACAGCATTATGGATAAGCATACTCGGCATTTGTGCCTTTGTGATTGATTATGGTTTCAACCAATCCGGTTTGATACAACAAATCGTAGACGGGTTTTACTTTTTCGTTATTGCGGTAGGTTTGGCGTCAACTTTTGCACGCTACTATGGAAATATAAAATTATTTCAACGGCGGGTATTTTTTTTCGATCTATTGTCTGTTGTCTATACGTTGTACATATTTTACATGTACCTCTTTGTGGGTGAAGCATTCAAGACAGATTTAATTCTTGAAAACCCGGTGTGGGTAGTGCTTGCCGTAATTCTCACGTTTTTTCGCGAATTTTTTGAAATCAAACTCGACCTCAGCCGGGCCTATTTTAACCCGGCACAGATTTTTATTATTAGTTTTCTGATCATTATTTTTCTAGGTGCCTTCTTGCTCCTGCTACCCAATGCAGCACACGAACGATTGTCTTTTTTGGATGCGCTGTTTACCTCGACAAGTGCGGTGTGTGTCACGGGATTGATCGTGGTGGATACAGCCACCTATTTTACCACATTCGGGCAATCGATCATCCTGTTTTTGATACAGGTTGGCGGATTGGGAATATTGACCTTTGCGAGCTATTTCAGTTATTTTTTCAAAGGGGCAACTACCTATGAAAACCAGCTGACCCTGAGCGAAATGACCAATTCGCAAAAGATCGGCAAGGTATTCAGCACCCTGAAATACATCATACTTATTACGTTTGTTGTGGAGGGAGTTGCCGCTGTTTTGATCTTTTCCACCCTGCACCACGCCGGTTTCGGTTCGTATTGGAAACAGTTGTATTTTTCTGTATTTCACGCCGTTTCGGCCTTTTGCAATGCAGGCTTTTCCACGTTGACCAATAGTATTTTCGAAGAAGGGTTTCGCTATAATTATGCCCTGCAAATCGTAATTATTTTTACGTTTATTCTGGGGGGGCTGGGCTTTCCGATTGTTGTCAATATTTTGGAATACCTGAAACATAAATTTATACAACTCTTTTTCAATAGAGGAAAAAACAAAAACCACCGCCCCTGGGTACTCAATATCAATAGCCGGATTACGCTTGCGACTACCCTGTCGTTGACGGTGGTTGCTTTTATCTTGTTTTTTATTTTGGAATACAACCATACCCTTGCCGATCATTCTTTTTTTGGAAAAATTGTAACCGCACTATTCGGAGCAGCCACGCCCCGAACGGCAGGGTTTAACTCGGTGGACATGACGGCGCTTACTTTTCCGACCGTCATGATCACCTTCCTCCTGATGTGGATTGGCGCATCGCCGGCGTCTACGGGCGGGGGTATAAAAACCAGCACTTTTGCAATTGCCACGTTGAATATTTTAAGCTTGGCAAAAGGGAAAACCCGCATAGAGATTTTCAGGCGGGAAATTGCCGATATTTCTGTTAAACGGGCATTTGCCACCATTTCGCTTTCGTTGATTATCATAGGCCTGGGCATTATGCTCATCACTATCTTTGATCCCGAAAAAGGCCTGTTGAACATCGGTTTTGAATGTTTTTCCGCCTATAGCACGGTCGGGTTGAGTTTGGGGATTACGGGCAGTTTGAGCGCGGGCAGCAAATTGGTCATCATCGTCATTATGTTTGTCGGAAGGGTGAGTATGTTGTCTATCGTTATCGCATTTTTCAAAAAAGTAAAACATAAGAATTACCGTTATCCAACTGAAGAGATCACGATTAACTGATACATACAACTATGAAATATATCATCGTAGGGCTTGGAAATTTTGGCGGATCACTTGGCGAAAAGCTGACCGCACAGGGCAATGAAGTGATTGGAATAGACAAAAGCGCATCGAAAGTGGATTTGTACAAAGAAAAAATATCGCATACGATCTGTATGGACGCGCTGGACGAATTCACCGTATCGGGTCTGCCCCTGCAGAGTACCGATGTCGTGATAATTGCGATTGGCGAAGACCAGGGCGCCAATGTAATGGCGACTGCCTTGTTTAAAAATTTGCAGGTGCAGCGGCTGATCAGCAGGGCGATCAATCCGTTGCACGAACGGGTTTTACAAGCCATTGGCGTAGACGAAATCGTACACCCGGAAGAAGAAACGGCGGAGCGCTGGGCAAAAAAACTATGCCTGACCAATGTTGTAGATTCTTTTGAACTGAGCCACGATTTTAGTATCATCGAAATAAAAGTACCCGAACAATTTGTCGGAAAATCCATCAAGGATATCGCGTTCAGGGAAAAATATAATCTGCTGGCGCTGACGACCATCAAAAAAACAGAGGTCAAAAGCATTTTGGGAAAAAGCCGAAACGAAGAAAAAGTCCAGGGAGTCGCTTCGCCCGACACGGTGCTTGAAAAAGATGACATCCTCGTCATCTATGGCTCCAACAAAGATTTACAACACTTTACCAATCAATAAATTCGGCTACCGGCCGAACAGGCGCTTCGACCTTCCCCAAAAATTTTGTTATTTCGCACACAAGCCATCCGTTCACTAAAATCAATGGCTATGAAGTGGGCATTCAGCATTGAGCAAAAATTCAAGGCGGCAGCGCTGCTCGCCGCCGTTTGTGTGGTCATTCTCATCACCAACCTACTGGGCAGGCAACACGTCGACCAACTTGGCAGCTCCTTTTCATCGGTATACGAAGACCGCCTGGTTGTTGAGAGCTACATTTACGAACTCTCCGACCACCTCTACCGGAAAAAGCTGCTGCTCGACAATTGCGCCGGCCAGCCCGCTGCACAGGTCGGCACCCGTTTCGGCACTCACAACGCCGCTATCGACCGTCTGTTGGTCGACTATGCAAAAACCCGCCTCACCGAGGAAGAGTCCGTCTGCTTCCGCGATTTCAAAGCCAACGTGGTTGCTCTCCAGGACCTCGAACGCCAGTACCTCCGCGCTGCAACCGACGAACCCCAACTCGTCACGACCCGCTCCCAAATCGATGCGCAATTTGCCACAGCCTCGGCCAACCTCCACCGCCTTTCCCTGATCCAACTCAAAGAAGGCAAACTACTCAACGATCAGTCCCAGCGTATCGTCGCAGGCTCTTCCCTGCTTACCAGTTTTGAAATGGCCGTGCTTATCGGTATCGCCATCATTTTGCAGATACTCGTGCTTGCCAGCAGACCGGTCATCTCTAAAGTCACCCAACGGAGCAGTCTGAACTGAACCGGGCTTATACGATGTCAGTTAGGCATAAAGCGCTTTTATCTATAAGCTGGAATATCGGACTGATTGCTTTTGCAGGTGGCTGGACTATTTTTTTACTATGGGCCGGCGCGCGCTATGTCGGCGCATGGAATTTTGAATTCCTGGTGTTTATCGGATTTTATTGGCTAATTATTTTCTTTTTTTTGGCATGTTTTGGCCTTCTTGCATTGATTATTTATACCCTAATTAACGCAAGAAATCTCCATAGAAAAATACTATTCGCAGGAATATTACTACTGATCAATATTCCTTCCGTCATGATAATTTTACCAATACAACATGATATCGGAAATAAGGTATTTATAAAATTGACAAATAAAACCGGCGCTGAAATTTCTGATGCCAGCCTTCAGGGAAACTTGAAAACCTGGAGAATCGGCAATATTTCAAACAACGCATCCAAAGTCTTTAATTATGACCCGCCGTACTGGAATTACGATGCCCGGTTGTATCAGAAACCGGATAGTTTGCAATTGATTTTTAAACATGGAGGCGTTACCGATACCATTGACTTTCCGACCTTGAAAATGGGGGAATGCAAGCATGTAACTATAGATAAAAACCTTCGGTTAAGCCATTGAGGGCGTGACGCTCAGTCGAATGTCATCAATTTAGGAAATCATGTGTCAAGAATTGGAGCGGCTCGTAGAGCATTTCCCGCAGAGTTTCGCGGAGTTTTTACGCAGCGTACGCAGAGTTTTCATCCCGGTGAAGGAAAACTCTGCGGAACTCAGCGAATTAACTCGGCGTGACTCTGCGGGAAATATGCTACGGGCGGCGTTCCCTGCTTCGGGTCAAATTACTCAAAGATTCAGCGATCGATGTTCGACCTTTCTTGATTGTTGCGTAGTCCAATTGTTAAAGTGCCAAAGTAGAACTAAGTTGACGACATTAGACTCTCAGTCACGCCGTCAATATGTGCCCCAAAGCAACAGAACAATTTCCCATTTCGTTGTTTACCTCAAAATGCCGGTCATGAAACACGCCATTGTTTTTCCACTGTTCACCCTTGGGCTGCTCCTTACCGTTGCCTGCACCCCGCCCCGCCACTACAATCCGGACTACCACGAATCCGCCCGCTACAAAGCCGGCGACCCGCTCATCACCGAATCGCTATTCGACTACAAAGACCGTACGATCGGTGAAGCGGAGATCCGGATGATCCTCAACGGGAAAATCGAGCTGCCCGATAGCATCCGGCTCGCCGTGTTTCAATACGGCGGTACACACTCGCGCTACGGCGCCTGGAACTGGTACGACGAAGAGAACCTGAATATCCAGCAGCAATTGATCGACACGTTTGCACAAACGATCGGTCAGGCAAAACGAGTCCGGCGGGTGTTCTCCATGCCCGCTATGGTCACCGGACTGCGCCCGAATATTCACCAGCTGCGCGAGTCGGCCGTGCGCGTACGGGCCGACATGTTGCTCGTGTACAGCCTCAACAGCGACCTGTTTCGCAAAGTCCGGGTTTTCAAAAAAGACGAAGCCAAGGCCTATGCCACCTGCGAAGTGGTGCTGATGGACATCCGCACGGGCATTATTCCCCACACCAACGTCCTGACCCGGAGCGCGCAAAGCACAAAGGAACGCAGCGATTTTACCGATGAAGAACTTCAAAAACGCACCCTGTACCTGGCCAACCTGGAAGTCCTGCTCGAAGCGGGCAAGGGTATCGCGGCCTATTTAAACAACACAAAAAATGACGAATAACAAACGACTGATCCACAAACGCTGGTTTTGGTTTCTGCTCATCTTCCCCCTGTTCATGACCGGCGGCTTCACCCTGCTCTACCAGGCGGCGCCCTACATGATCATCACGCCCCGGAAATATTCCATTGGCCGGACGCCTGCCGACTACCAATTGCCTTTTGAAAAAATCGCCATTCCCACCCGCGACGGCATCACGCTCCAGGCCTATTGGATTCACCGGCCCGCCGACACCGGCAAAATCACCATTTTAATGCTGCACGGGGTAGGCGCCTGCAAGGAGCGCTGGCTCTCCACGGCTTCCTGGCTCTGGGAAAACGGCTACGAAACCATCCTGCTCGACAGCCGGGCACACGGCGAAAGCGGCGGCGAATACTGCACGTACGGCTATTTTGAAAAATACGATGTGGCCGACGTGGTGGATTATGTTTTGAAACAAAAACAAGGCGGCAAACTGGGCGTTTGGGGCAACTCCATGGGCGGCGCTGTTGCCCTGCAAGCCCTGGCGATCGAACCCCGGCTCCAATTCGGGATCGTGCAAAGCACCTTCGCCGATTTTCGCACCATCGTGTTCGATTACCAGCAACGCCGCCTTAAAATTCCCTGGCAATGGTTTTCCGACAGCGCTATTTCAGAGGCCGAAGAAACCGCACATTTTGCAGCCGATTCAATTCGTCCGGCAGAAGCGGCACGCCATATCCGGCAGCCTATGCTGATGGCCCACGGTGATGCCGACGACCGGATCAAAATTGCCTACGGCCGCGAAATTTTTGACAACCTGGCTTCTACGAAAAAAGAATTTCACGCCATTGAAGGCGCCGGCCACCTGAATGTCATGGCACGCGGCGGCGCGGAATACAAGGCCGATTTGTTGCGGTTTTTGGAATCGAATTGAGCTGCCTCGTTTGATCCGGGTAACCTCCCCAAAATTTAAGCTCGACTTAAGTTTGAATTAGTTTTGCCCGGTAACACGTTGTTTGCAAAAGCGATGATGCCATGTACATTGTCGGTGTGACTTCGAGTCCAATGTCATCAACTTGGCAAGCTGGAACGCGGATGACGCGGATGTAAACAACGCGGATTGTCGCAGATTTTTTAAAAAAAATCAGTGTAAATCCGTGTTCCCGCTGAAAGCGGGATCGGCGTCATCCGCGTTCCTTGAAGCGTGTACGCTAAGTTGACGACATTGGACTCGAAATCCAACGCCGACAATAACCTAAAACATGCGCAATGAATTTTTGGCAAACACTCCTTCGCGAACTTGAAAACGGCCGCCGGGTTGTTTTGCTGTACGTCCTGGAAAGTTCGGGCAGCAGCCCGGGCCGGCAGGGATTCAAAATGCTGGTGAGCAGTTCGGGCTTTATGGCTGGTTCGATCGGCGGCGGCATTATGGAATTTAAACTGGTGGAATATTGCAAGGCCGAATTGTTGCACAAGCCGTTTGCTCCGTTTTTTAAAAAACAAATCCATCGGCGGGACATTCCCAGCCACCGCTCGGGCATGATCTGTTCGGGCGAGCAGACGATTGCGTTTTATCCGTTGGACGATGGTATGCTGCCGGTAATCCGGGCAATTGTCGAAAAAAATGCCGGTTCCCTGACCCTGGACCAGACAGGTGTTTTCTATAGACTGGAAAAGCAGGGCGTCGAAAAATATAGTTTTTCAATAGAAAATGATAGAAACTGGAGCTTTACGGAAAGTCTCGGTCTGGGCCCGCAACTCTGCATTGCCGGCGCCGGGCACGTCAGCCTGGCCTTGTGCCGCATGGCGGCGCAGCTGGACTTTTCCGTGCAGGTGCTCGACGACCGCGATGCGCTAAATACCGCGCCGCCTCCCGAATTGGCCACACACACCCTGCTTGCCGACTTTTCGCAAATCGGCGCCTGCATTCCCGAAGGGGAAAACACGTACGTCGTGTTGCTCTCTTTCGGTTACCGGACCGACAAACTGATCCTGCAACAACTGCTCGGCCGGCACTACCGCTACCTGGGCATGATGGGAAGCGCCGAAAAAGTGAAAACCCTGTTTGCCGAGCTGGAAGCCGAGGGGTATTCCAGGGAGCATTTGCAACGCGTGTATGCACCCATCGGACTGCCGATCAACAGCCGCACGCCGGCGGAAATTGCGGTGAGTATTTTGGCGGAAGTGATTAAGGCAAAAAACAGCGCGTTTTAGCGGGTTGCCAGGCAAATTTTGGCCACATGAAAATCCCCGGCAGGCCCTCATTTTCGGACGAAATCCGGGAGCCGGACCTTCCGTGCCCAAGGGCTTGGAAAAGCATGGGCATATACGCAGTTAAAAGCAAAAGGTGCGTAAAAAGGCGCCTGAAACGCCCGAAACCGGCCACTCCCCCCTCATTTTGACGGATTCAGCTACTCATTTGACGGATTTAGCTCCTTGGCATGGTCCATCTTTGCCCATGGATGCAAAGACATGTCATGCAACCGCCCCAAAAGGCCTGCAGTTTATCTTTTAATTATAAAATACCATTCACCTATGAAAAAACAACTGTTATTTTTTCTGGGCGTACTCTGGTGCAGTTGGAGTACAGCCCAATCGCTCAGCCCCGAAGTGGTCGCCAGCAGTGGCGAACACTATGCGACCGGCACGGCTCAAATGAGCTGGACCCTGGGCGAGGCGGTCATTGAAACCTATGCCACATCCGGCGCCGTGCTCACGCAGGGTTTCCACCAAACCCAGCTGATGGTCGTCGCGGTAAACAATCCCGCCGCCGCCTTCCGGGTCAGCGTATTTCCCAATCCCACGGCTGGTATGGTCAGCATCGAAGCCCCGGAAACGGTCGAGCTGACAAGCCTGAGTCTGTCCGACGCCGGCGGCCGTGTCGTGACGCTCCGCCAAACTCTGCCGCAGCAAGCGCAACACAGCCTCGACCTGTCGGGCTTCCCCGCCGGTACCTACTACCTGCGGCTGCGGGCCAAAGACCAGAATGCCGTGCAAACATTTAAAATCATTAAATCAAACTGAACATGAAAAACGCAATTTTTACAATACTATCGCTCTTGCTCTTTGCCCTCACCGCCCAGGCCCAGGCACCACAGGCCTTCAAGTACCAGACCGTCGTGCGCGATGCTGCCGGCCAGGTGCTGGCCAATCAGTCCATCAGGATTGGTATTGACCTGTCGCAAAACAACAACTTCGTTTACAGCGAAGACTTTGAGGTCACGACCAACCAGTTTGGCCTGGTCAGCCTTGAAATCGGCCGCGGCACCCCGGTTGGCGGAAGTTTTGATGCTGTCGACTGGAGCATGCCTACCAGTATCCGGACGCTGCTGGACCCGACAGGCGGCAACAGTCTGCAGGTCATGGGTACCTCCGAATTGCTCAGCGTACCCTACGCCCTCTACGCCGCCAACGGCGGTGGCAGCGATGATGACGGCGATCCAACCAATGAAATTCAGACGCTCACGCAGACCGGCTCGGATGTAACCCTGAGCAATGGCGGCGGGATGATCACGGTAAACGACGCCGATGCCGACCCGCTCAACGAAATTCAGACGCTCACGCAAACCGGCGCCGAAGTTACTTTGAGCAACGGCGGCGGCACAATTTCGGTCGATGACGCCGATGCCGACCCGGAAAATGAGATCGAACTGCCGACAGACGCCCAGGCGGGAGATTTAGCCTATCACGACGGTACGGCCTGGCAGCGGGTACCCAAAGGTAAAGGCGGCCAAATGCTCACGCTTACGAACAGCGGCAGGCCATATTGGTCAGGAATAAGTACAGAAGGATTGTTGGAACTCGAGCTGTCCAATGGAGAAATCATTTATGCCCACCCGGTGGTTAACAATACCTCCATCGGATTTAATCCGGCTATGACGTATCAAAACCTTACCGGACTGGAGGCGATTGCCTCTTCAAGCGTTTCACAGGCAATTGCCAGTGATTTCGATGGTGAGGGCAACACCGCAGCTATTGTTGGTTTATATGGTGACGGCGATTACGCTGCGAAACTCTGCTATGACCTGGAGGCTGATGGCTTTGACGATTGGTACCTGCCCGCGGCCGCAGAAATGGAGCAAATTTATCTCAAACATTCGGCTGCCGTAGGAGATGGAACCTTTATAGGCCCTGTAAGATATTGGACAAGTTCTCCTTATTCGGACTTCAGTACCGGCGTTACGACCATTTCTTATGGATTCAACACTAGTGGTAACATATCCGCTGCAAATAATGGAGGAAAAGCACAGGTAATCTGTGTTCGCAAATAGTGTACGTGTAGTCCAAAGTCCCTGCTGTCCAAAGTCTTCAGACTTTAGGACTGCTTTCCGGCGGACTTAGTCCGCACAATAACCGTCTCGAAGTCTGAAGACTTCGGACAGCAGAGACAGCAGAAGCCCGGACAACAAATCGGGCAACTGTATGCTGCTACAGACCTGATTATCCAAATGAGAACGATTGGTGTACTGCCGGCACCCGCGTATAGGACGGGCGTACGGCAGTACGTGTTTTTATTCCCTGCTGTCCAAAGTCTTCAGACTTTGGATGGTTATCCTTTCGGACTTATCCGGTATAACACTCAGGCGGACTAAGTCCGCAATACAGGGCTTTCGAGTCTGAAGACTCAAAAGAGCATTTGGTTATTTGTACTCCTCCACTGCAATCCCCTCCAGGCCCATCAATTCAATCCCGAAGTTGCGCAGCGTTTCCACCACCGGCATTGCCAGCCGGCCTTTGTCCGTAATGCTGTATTCCGTTCGGGGTGGCACTTCCGCGAATACTTCCCGATGCACGAGGCCGTCGGCTTCCAGTTCGCGCAGTTGGGAGGTCAGCATTTTATCGGAAATGTGGGCTATGGCTTTTTTCAGTTCGCCGTAGCGGTACACCCGGTCTTTTAGCCGCCAGAGGATCGGCATTTTCCAGGTGCCGCCAATCCGGTCAAGGGCAAATTCCACCGGGTTATAATAAACCTTTCCATTGTAGATAAAGTCCGGCATCGCTCCAAGGTGTTGGTTATCAGTATACTTTCAAAAAAGTGCGTAGCGCACCTATCGGTCAGTTTGTTGCCAAAGGTAGGCCGGGCCGGTAGTTTTGTTCCTGATTTTTTTTTAACAAAAAACTACTGCAATGAAACGCACCGCACCGTTCAACCTGCTGGCCGCACTGACTTTTTTGTTCCTGAATGCACAAGCCCAAACCACCCGGCCGGCCAATCAACAAACCGAAAAAATGCAAGTTGTAAAAGAAGTTCAGCACGCCGTACACGTCCACGGCACGCCCGTCAAGGGCAAAATCCTGATGGTAGCCAGCAGCCCTGCTACGTCCAAACAAACCGGCTGGCCCATCGGCTTCTGGGCCGCCGAACTGACCCACCCGCTGCGGGTGTTCCAGGAAGCCGGCTACGATGTCGAACTGGCCTCCACCGAGGGCGGCAAAATCGAAATGGATGCCTACTCCAACCCCACCGACGCCAGCGGCTACTCGGCCCACGACGTCATTTCCCTGGGTTATCTCCAGCTCGACTGGTTCAAGCAGATGCTGGTCAACACCAAAAAACTGGGCGATGTGGACGCTGCTCAATACGACGCCATCTTCCTCGTAGGCGGCCAGGGGCCGATGTACACCTTCCGCGGCAACAAAGTGCTGGAAAAACTTTTCACCGGGTTTTACGAAGCCGGTAAACCCAGTGCCGCCGTCTGCCACGCCACAACCCTGCTGCTTGAAGCCAAAAAATCGAACGGCGAACTGTTGGTCAACGGCAAAACCTGGACGGGCTTCTGCGACGCCGAGGAAGACTATGCCGACCAGGCCGTGGGTCAAAAAATCCAGCCCTACCGCATCGAAACCGAAGCGCGCAAGATCGAAGGTACTACCTTCAAAGTGGCCGCACCTTTCTCGTCCTATGCCATCGCCGACGGCCACCTGGTTACCGGCCAGCAGCAAAACTCCGGCGCTGCGGCGGCTGAACTCGTGGTGGAATTATTGAATAAAAAATGATGCGGCTGGTTTTTTCCCTGTGCATTTTTGTTGCCGGCCATGCGCTTCAGGCCCAAAGCCTCGAGTTCATGGCCGGCAACAACGGCTTGTTCGCCGACGTGCAGTGGCTGAAATTTCTGGATCAAAATCACCGCTGGTCCATCTTCAGCCGCACCCGCGCCACGGTCGATTATGACAACAATACCGACCTGTTCACCGGGGCCTATTTCAATTTTACAACAAACATCGGGATAGGCGCCAGCCTGGTCGGCAAGATTAACAGCACGGAGGGAAGCGTAGATGTCGGCGCGCATATTTTCAAAGCAAAAGAAAACTGGATGCTCTTCGGCCTGGCCTCCGCCGGCCTGAAATCTGACCTGGAGTACAACTGGTTTTCCATTTTTCGCTATACGCCCAAACTTGGCGCTCGCTGGCACCTCTACACCAGCCTCGAATTGTTTACCGTATTTATAAAAAACGACCACGCCGCCAGCATGCAGCGCCTTCGGGCCGGGTTGGATTACCGCGGCCTGCAATTCGGCCCGGCGCTAAACCTTGCGCAACTTGGCGCGGATTTCCGCACAAGCCATAACTTCGGCGGGTTTATTCGAAAATCATTCTGACAAGCATGAAAATAGCCATTATCGGAACCGGAAACGTCGGCGGCGCGCTCGCCACGCAATGGGCCAAAGCCGGCCATCAAATCCTGCTCGGCGTGCAGGACACCCAAAACTTCAAGGGTCAGGCGCTGCTGCAAAACCCGAATACCAGCGTACATCCCATCGCCGAAGCGGCCGCGCAGGTCGAAGCAATTCTGGTGGCCACACCGCCCCAAATTGCCGCCGAACTGGCCAAACAACTCGGCGATGTCCAGGGCAAAGTCCTCATCGACGCCACCAATGCCGTGCGCAACCGGCCGGAGCCGTACCCGACGGCCTACCACGCCTTCGCAGCCCTGACCGGCGCCGAGGTGGTCAAATGTTTCAACACCACGGGATATGAAAACATGCTGAACCCGGACTACGGCTCCGTGCGGCTCGACATGTTCATGGCTGGCGACAGTTCGCCGGCTAAGTCTGTAGCCGAAACCCTGGCGAGGGACGCCGGTTTCGAACATTGTTATGATTTTGGAAAATCAGATAAAGTGGAATTATTGGAACAATTTGCCCTGGCCTGGATCAATTTGGCTATTTTTCAGGGGATGGGGCGAACTGTTGGGTTTAAGCTGGTAAAACGCTCCTAGAGCAGGTTGGGCAAATCCGCGTTTATCGGCGTTTTGCCGAAGGCGAATCTGCGGTATCCGCGTTCCAATTTCGCTCCGTTGAGAACCCGCAATCGGGTTTTCTTGCAAACAGGAATAGAACGCGGATGAGGCGGATTTGCCTTCGGCAAAACGCGGATTTTCGCAGATTTGATTCCACGAAGGGCAATTAATGCGATTAAAGTTTAAATCACCTCACCTTCAAGGCTCCAATAGAAAAATCCTTTCCATAGGCACCCACTTCTCTCCCGGCTTTGCCCAGGGCAAGGCTTGCTGGAATTGCCACATCAGCGCTTCCCAATCCTGTACTTTCGGGTTGGCAGCATCGGCCTTCGCCTTACGGACGGCCTTGAAGGAGGCATCAACTTCCATAATCATAAACAAGCGGTTGCCCGTCAGGTAGATCTCCATCGCTACGATACCGGCATCGCGGATACTCTGGCCAACTTCCGGCCAAAGTGCGCCGGGCGCATGGTATTTTTTGTAACGCGCAATCGCAGCCGGATCATCCTTGAGATCACAGGCCAAACAAATTCTTTGTACTTCCATGGTATAGCGGTCTGTCTTGTTTCCAGGGGGATTGCCAAATATCGCATATCCCGCAGAGGCTTCGGCTTATTGGTTTGGGGAGCCAGGATTACCACTGCAACCACAAAAAAAGGCCGGCGCCCGTTAAGGCAAAAAGGAAACTCAAGGCCAGGACCTTCAGGCCGCAACCCGAGCCGGAATTGCCGGTACCGGAGGTGCTCGTCAGCTCGGTTGGGAAACTCATGAGTATGTTGAATTCCAGGAAATCCTCTTCTTCCGGGTCGAAGTGGATGGTGGTTTCAACCACGGTGGCCGTAACGCGGGCAAGCAAGGCTGCATCTGAAGTTTGAGCGGACACCCGGGCGTCAATTTCATCCTGCACCCGCGCATTCAGTTGTTTTTCAATGGAGCGTCGGGAGTCTTCGTTGATCTTTTGCTGCATAAACAGCGCGACAAAACCCACCACCGGGTTAGCAAAAAAGACCTGGATGGGTTCCACCGCTTCGGCCCGGAGCATTTGTCCGGGCTGGGTGATCGGATTGCCGGGCAGGATGCGGAGTTTGTACGTGAATTCGTAGTCGGACGAACCGATATTGACGCCGCCCGCCCCCTCAAAAATATCCCGGCGCCCGTAGTAGCCTTTCCCTTCGAAGCGGAGGTGGTCGGATTTGATGTTGATCTTCAATTCCGTAATGGCCGAAATGATCTCATGCGGTTCACCGGCATTCGACTCATTGTCCATCGACTGGATCATCGGCAGTTCGATGGATTCCTCGAGCGCGCTTTCCGAAAAGGTGGTACTGGCTTTATCCACCGGAAAAAGGCCGTAGGAAAGCAGTTGTTCATTCCCCGCCAGGTTGACCAGCCCCGAGCGCCAGTGGTAATTGTCGCTGGCTTGTATCCAGAAGCGGGCCTCGCCCGGCTGCAGTTCGGTAAAAACGGCGACCTCCATGTACCCTGTGGAACTTTCAGGGTCGATGCTGACCGTCGCCGTTTCCTCCCGCAACTTGATGATGTGGTTGTCCTGCACGGCAATGTTTTGCCCCACCATTGTCATTTGGTTGAAGGTGTTTTCACCGAGGAGTACGGAGGAGATTCGGACGCGTGTTGGCATGGTGGAGGTGCGGTTGGTTTATGGTACAATGTTATCGTTGAGGCTTCTTAAAACTCAATTCTTCTGGTAATGCTTCTTAAGAAAGGCATCGTACTGCTCCTTATTCTGCGATATACATTTTCCTTCATGGTTAACTTTAAACGTCGTATCGCTATTTTCTACACTGAATCCGCCATCAACTCTACTAACAGAATTAAATATGCAAGGAATAAACTCCAGACCGTTTAAATCGACAGCGCCATAATAGCCTTTTGATACTATTGCGGTTTTGGTCTCGTCGAAAGAATCTATTATGCGTTCATATTTACAGTCTAAAACCTGATTACCGGTTTTATCAATTAAGCCATAACGGCTTTGATCAACTTTTACTTTTGCATATCCATTTTTATCAAAGAGATAGACTTGCGAATATTTTGGCTCTTGGACAATCTTTCCCGAACTATTTACAATGCCAATGCCCTCGCTAGATTCGTATTTGTCCTCATTATATTCTGAATAATTAATCCGAGTGTTGGAAATAAGAAATAAATCCCAGCTGCTACTGAAAAAATAAATATGCCGTTCATCTTCGAATATAACATCACCCTTTGTGTTAATTACACAATTTTTCTTTATGTCCGGATAATTTTGCAAAAAAGATTTTTTCTTTCCCGGAACGTCATACTGAGCAATTGCAAAACCGTATTGATTGAAAGGATCAATTTCTTTGTATTTAACATCAGGAACTACAACCTCTCCTTTATCATTTAATACCCCGTAATAATTGCCATTATTATTTTTTTTAAACTTGGCCAAACCAAATTGGTCAAATTTATCAATAGAAAAATACTCGTTTGGAACTACTTGATATCCTGAAACATTCACTACGCCATATTTTCCCGACTCATTTCCACATCTTGCCAATCCCAAAGCATTAAACTCTCCTATCCATGAATATTCAGCATCCAATATTATTTTTCCATGGGCATTTGCAAGTCCTTTTTTGTTATTTCTGTCTGCAACTAGAAACAGGCCGAGGGTATCCAGTTTTTTAATTTCCTTATATTGACATTGCAGCAGCGCTCTGCCACTCTTGTCTACTAGCCCATAAAACTTTTGAATTTCAGGGCTCTCAGATTTTTTAGATTTTTCTTGTTTTTTAATTCTGGCTTGCTGTCTCTTAGTTGCGCTTCCGCCATCATCGTGTTTGGGGGCATAATAATCAATAAGTGGATCTTGTGGATATTGTTCATCTTGATCCTTTTTAAGATTTATCTTTTCTAATATAGACTTTTTGGGAACATCTTTTATTTCTACGATCGAAACACCCTCTGGGTTGAATTCGCCAATGTTAGAATACTTGCCTAATTCAATAATATAGCGTCCATTCCGATCAATTAAGCCATAAGTATTAGATACCTCTACCCCGCTGTTATCTGTAACCTCATAAGTTTCAAATCGCACATCTTTTGGAGCATAATAAAAAGGGCCGCTAATTATTTTTCCCTGGTCATTTATAACAAAATACTCGACCCGGTTGTATCTGTTCCTGTCTTTTTTATCTAATTTTGCATAGAGCACAAACAAATTCTTTGAGAAGTAAGTAATTTCACGAACTTCATTTATAAATTCATATTTGTCAACTAAAGAATTAAAGTTGAACAATTCCTTTTCATTTCTATCAATAAGAAACCACTTGCCATAATTTTTTACCAGCGTATAATTCTCGCGAAAGGATTCTGCAAAATCATATTTGAAGGGAATGGCCAACTTTCCCTCATTATTATAAAATCCGAACTTGTTGTTCCGCTTTACCCGGGCAAGACCATTGGTAAATTTGTCGATAAAAACATAGTTGGGATCGTTTCGGATTTCCTTCAATGAAAATCCGTAAATAGTTTTATGTGAAGTACTATCCCGAATCGGGTATATGGTAAAATCCTCAGACATGCAGTTTTCAGCCGATCCGATAATCGACTCGCCTACGGTCTTCAATTCCCGAATTTTTATATTGAGTGGCCCATTATCCTGTGCATTACCTGGCAGAGAACTAAGCGCCGCTTCAAACTCTAATCGGGCCTTATGGAGCTCGGTTTTGAATTCCTTCTTTACCTTTTCAATATTATCAAGCGTTTGATTATTTACCTTGCGGACTTTATCCATCTCTTCCTGCCTGATACGAACCGAGTCTTCCTTTTGACTAATAATTGCTTCCCGTTCCGTTAAACTGAGTTGCTGAAAGGCGATTTCAGCCTCCAGTTTCTTCAGTTCTTTTATTTGACTGGTTATCTTCTCCATTTCTTCCAATGGAAAAGTATAGTTGTTATACATGTTTACAACTTCAGGGTTTACCACCTGTGTATTTATGGTAGTATTATCAAACTTGTTATTCCCGTAAAAGGTGCAAAAATCCTGATTAGATTGATTCCCCTGTGCAGGTAATAAACAGGGCATTGTAGCGAACAAAAAGAAGGCTGTGTAACGGTTAATTTCCATTGGCGGTGTCTTTTTTCCCGGAGTAATCATTATTGATTGTAATTGGACCTGAAGGGTTTATAATTTGAGGGCCATTAACGGTTGTATTATTAAAAATAGTTTTTGATGTTTTCGAATTACCACCGGGGCTCTGAGTAGCCACTGGAGACGTAACAGGCTTTTCAACCACAGATTTGGGTTCCGGGATTTCCGATTCCGGCGTGGTATCTTTTTTAAATATTGCACTATCCCGCACAACGCCGGTATTATGCGATTCAGGTATTTTTTCAGACTCTATCCGGGCCGTGTTGTTATTTCCCGACATCCAATAAACCAGAGCAATAATCAGAAGGATTGGTATAATTCCAAGCAAAACTGCTGTTCGCCTGTTTTTTTTCATTCCGCTAACCTCCTCCGGCAATGCATCAATAAGTTCCATAAAAGATGCGCTTAATTGAGCAAGCCCGTTATCCTGCTCCGCTCTGGATAATGCACCAATTCTCCTTTGTTGACTAAATGTCCGGTATCTTCCAATTAACAGTAAAATGTCATTCTGCAGTTCATTACTTACGTTTGAACTGATATCAGCTAACCGATCTGCCAGTCCCGAAAGGTTGCCTTCTGCCAATAATTGTTTAAGATTTCCCTTTGTCATTAATTCTAATGATTTGCAACACTTTAGGAGCCAATCAATGTTCAGCCGGATGAAATAAAAAAGGCAAAAGTTTAGGTTTGTGGTGTTAACCTTATAAGCCCGGAGGCACTCACAGGCACAATATCGCGCAAAATGTCGAATGTAGACAACTGATAGCACGGGACGGACTGGCATGACAGACAGGAAGTTGGTTTATACAACAATGTTGCACTTTCCCGGCCACCTGTGAAAATGTACGTCCATACAGTCCGGCTTTCATCAAGTCAGGGGTTTAAATTTGCGGGCAACGGATCAAATTCCCGCCCCGCCCCCCATGTCAATATTAGCCATCCCCAACCTTTCCCATCACTTTCCGTAGCCAAGCCCCTATTTTTGCCCAATATTTTCCCCACCTCCGTCTCAATCCATCTCACGAGTTTCATTCCGATCTTGAAATGAAGTTATTGCTCTACTCCGTCATGCTGTGGCTCCTCGCCGCCGGCACCGCTTTTGCACAATCCAACCCCGACCGGGAACCCCTCTTTTACAGCCGCTACGGTAATCCCGACTGGCTTACCGTAGCCGAAAATGTAAATCTTACCGCAACCGAACTGGTCCAACTACATCTCCGCGATCTCGGCCTGGGCCCCAACGACGAACTGCGCCGCTACCGCACCGACACCGACGACCTGGGCTTCACCCACTACCGCTACCAGCAATACCACCGCAGCGTGCCGGTCGATGGCGCCGAGCTGCTCATCCACGAGAAAGACGGCCGCGTGCATACCCTCAACGGCAAACTGGTGCGCGGACTCGACATTGAAGTCCGGCCCACCCTGCCCGGCAGCAAGGCTTTGCAACTGGGCCTCCAACACCTCCCCGCCCAGCGGTACATGTGGGAGTCGCCCGAGGCGGAAGCCCTGCTGCGCCGCATCCGGCAAAACCCCTCGGCTACCTTTTTTCCCAAGCCCGAACTGGTGCTGGTTGCGCCCGGATTCACCCGCAACGCCGCCGATTTTCAGCTCGCCTGGCAGGTGGAAATTTTTGCGGAGCAACCGTCCGTGCGCCGCGAATTGTTTATCAGCGCTGCCAACGGCAGTATCCTGGAGGAGGCTGACCTGCTGCACGACCAGAACACCCCCGGCACTGCCGAAACCAAATACAGCAGCACCCGCCCGATCGTCACCGACTCGATGGATACCGACCTCTTCCGCCTGGTGGAAACCACCCGCGGCAACGGCATTGAAACATACAACATGCAGCGCGGCACCGAACACGCCGATGCCGTCGATTTTCTGGACGACGACAACAACTGGAACAACGTCAATCCCGAGAAAGATGAGGTGGCTACCGACGCCCACTGGGGCGCCGAAATGACCTTCGATTATTTTTCCCAAAAACACAACCACCCCGGCGTAAACGGCAACAACATGGCCCTGATCAGCTTCGTCCACTACGACGAAAACTGGGTAAACGCGCAATGGACCGGCGACTGGGCGCGCTTCGGCGATGGCAACGGCGCTTCCTACGGCCCACTGACCTCCCTCGATGTAGTGGGGCACGAGTTTGTGCACGGCATCACGCAGTTTACCGCCAACCTGCGCTACCGCAACGAAAGCGGTGCGCTGAATGAATCGTTCAGCGATATTTTCGGTACTGCCATCGAACTGTGGGCTGCGCCCGAACGCGGCGACTGGCTGATCGGCGAAGATTTTGCCCTGAGCACCGCATCCCCGTTCCGCAATATGGCCGACCCGAAAAAAGAAGAAAACCCCGATACTTACAAAGGCGAACACTGGGTTTTCGGCACGGCCGACAACGGCGGCGTGCACACCAACAGCGGGGTGCAAAACCACTGGTTTTACCTGCTCACTGCCGGCGGCAGCGGCAAAAACGATCTCAATCTCGACTATTCGGTGTCCGGCCTGGGCCTCGACACGGCGGCAGCCATCGCCTTCCGCAACCTGAAATACTACCTCGTACGGCTGTCGGAATATGCCGACGCGCGCGAAGGCGCCCTGCAATCGGCTGAAGACATCTACGGCCCCTGCTCCACGCCATTTCAGGAAACCGCCAACGCCTGGTACGCTGTAGGTGTGGGCAAATTGTTGAGCCCCTTCGACCTGAAAGCCATCGCCGTACTTGGACCCACACCCATCGAATGCGGCCTGACCGGCACGGAGCCCGTATCGGTCCAACTGCGCTACAGCGGCTGCAACGCCGACCTGCCCGCAGGCACTAAAATTCCAATGGCCTACCAGGTGGAAGACCACCCCGTCGTTTGGGACACCCTCACCCTGGCTGCCGACCTGACAGCCGCCGACACGCTGAATTTCACCTTTTCGGCGCCACCCGCTGAATTCGCCACGCCCGGCACGTATCACCTGCGCTGCTGGACGGGCCTCGGCGACGACCTGAACCTGAGCAACAACGAGCTGCTTCTGACGGTGGAAAGCATAGCCGAACAAAATACCGACGTGCGCCTGCAAGCCGTCAGCCAGCCGGTATCCGGCTGCATGCTGGGCTTTGAAACGCCCGAAGTGGAAATTGGTTATTGGGGCTGCGATCCCTTGCCCGAAGGCACCGAAATTCAGGTGACGTACCGCGTCAACGGTGGCGCGCCGGTGGCGGAAATGGTGCAAACACCCCAACTGCTCAACACCGGGGAGGCATTCAAATACAGCTTTTCCAATCCGGCCGACTTGTTTGCCAACGGCGACTACGACATCGATGTTTGGGTAAATTTCGGTCCGGACGGACTCAACCAGAACGATAGCCTGTTCAATCTGCACATTACCAATCCGGCGCCGGTGCGCCGCAACCAAGTACTGACCTTCGAAGCGGACCAACTGTCGCTCGATTCGGTCTTCAGGCTGGAAAAACCGGGTTACTCCCGGGGCGAAATTTCTGCCGACGCCGCCCGAACCGGCGCCTACGGCTACCGGATTACCGGCGGCGACATCGACAAGGCTTTTCTTTTTGGCGAAGCCGTCATTCCGAACAACGACAATGTCTGGAATGTAAACCAACAGTTCCGCAGCAAACTGTGCCTCTGCGCCGACCTGTCGGGCATGGCTTCCGCCGAACTGCAATTCGAGCATAAACAGACGTATTCGTTCTTTTACCTGAACAAGTTCGGTTACAACCTGCCTTACTTCAGCTCCCTGCGCGTCGTGGTGAACGGCGATGTGGTCAGCCCGACATACAAGCCGATTACGCCGAACTTCGACAGCTGGCGCCAACGCAAATTCGACCTGGACGCCTACCTGGGTAAAACCGCCGAAATTTGTTTTGAAACGCTCACGGGTATCAGCCCCGAACTGGATACGTTCAGCTCCGACGGCGACCGGGTGCTGCTCGACAATATTGCCATTGTAAGCGCCCCGGTAACCGGTACGGCCGGCCCGGCGGCTGCGGAGCCCGACTGGTCGGTGATGCCCAACCCCGGCACGGGTTTGTTTACGATCGATATCCCGGCGGAGCGCACGCAACCTGTTTCCATTTCGGTGTCGGACGCCTTGGGCAGCCTTGTTTACCAGCGGCAGACAACCCTGCAAACCGGCGACAACCGCATCGCCCTGGATATGCGCGGGATGGCGCCCGGTATGTATTCCGTGCAGATCGGATTGGAACAGTACCGGTATGCACGGCGGTTGGTTTTACAGCCCTGAGGGATTTCTGAATCCGGGAAACCAGGAGGTTGTTTTTGCGCCCATCCTTGTAAGACAACACAATTCATTGATAAAAAACACCTGGGCACATAGGACACATAAATTTTTAAAAATCAGCATCTTTATGTCCTATGTGCCTATGTGTTTAATTTGTCATCGCTATTTTTGCACACTTGTTTTTTACAGGTTTCCCTCCGTTTGATTGATTTTCCGCTGATCCAGCATTTTCCGCATATCCAAAAAGAAACCATATGGCATTCAATCCTACCGCCGATGCTATTCTGTTCGGCATTCAATCGGCAATCAAACTGGGCGGCGCTGTGCAGCAGGCCTACGCCAACAACCTGCGCGCCCGGGAACTGGTTTTTCCGTTGCCCAAATTTAAAACCGGTGTGACAACCTACACCGTTCGCGCTTTTTTTAATGAAAACGGGGATGGCTACAAATTTTTGCAGGATTACCCCGAACTGAAGTTATTACATGAAAAAGGCAGCGATCGGTCGGAGGCTGAGGACAACGATTACACCAAATTTTATCAAATTCTGTCGCACGCCGACGAAGACGGCTGGTCGGCTGAATCCAACGGTGACGTCGTCACCAACCGGGAAACCTGCGTTACGTTTTTTCGCATCCGGCAATGGGAAAAAGGGCAGGAACCCGACCAACTCTCCGCCCTCCAACTCGTCGGCGGCGCCCTGATCGAAGTAGGCATCGATTACTTCGCCCAATCGCAAAAACCATTTTTCAAAGACAATCCCTTTGGCCGCTCCTTATCGGCCTTCCTGGCCGGGCTGGACGACCTGACCTTTTCGAGCCCGGACGACTTCAAACACCTGTCCAGAAAACTGGTGCCGC
Organism: Lewinellaceae bacterium; assembly: GCA_016716135.1. Classification (GTDB taxonomy): domain Bacteria; phylum Bacteroidota; class Bacteroidia; order Chitinophagales; family Saprospiraceae; genus M3007. The sequence goes on from JADJWX010000018.1 coordinate 58,109, forward strand.
AGCTGTTCATCGCGGCCTCGGAGGTGCTCCAGGAGCTGAGCGACGACATCACCGGCGACGAAAAATTCCAGGCGCTCATCCGGCATGCAGGCACTACCCTGGCCGCCGATATTATGAAACGCCTGAAAACCATCGAAGACGAACCCGATGACAGCCTGGCCTTTGACGAAGACGGTGTGCTCCAGTGGGGGCAGTTTGTTTTTCGCAGCATCGTGCGCAATACGGGCAACCACTTTCTGGCCAACCTGCCGGTGTGGATGTCCGGGGAAAAAGGTGGCGTCGCCCTGGTCCAATCGACCGGAAAGGTGCTGCTCGATGCCATACTCGACAACCCGGTTGACCGCATTGATCTTAAAAAAGTATTTACAACCGAAACACTCGATGCGGTCATGCAGGCCAGTTTCCGGGTATTTGCCGAACACCCGGAAATGATTTCCCGAAAAGCCGGCGTGCAGGATATTGTAACCGGCGTCAGCCTGGCTGTTTTACCTAAAAACCCGGGCGATAAAATTGAGCTGGACCTGCTCATCCCCGAACTGGTGCGGCTCATCCTGGAAAACACAGCCGGCCAACTCGATCAGCTCTGGGACGCCAATACGGAAAACGGTGAACACTTGCTGCTGATTACCGTCCGCGAGTTGCTGAAATCGATCTCCCAACCTGCACCCAACGGCCGGTGGAAGCCCCGTTTCAGCCACAGCCAACTGCTCGGCCTGGCCGAAAACCTGATCAGCGACGTGGCCGACGATCCGGCCTGGATACTGAATAAAGCCGGCGACAAGGCCCTGCTGGGCGCTGTGCTGGAAGCCGTTTTTGATGCTTTACGCCAGTTGCCCGACGATCAGCGGATTGCATTCCACACGGTTGAAATGCTGTTGGAAGTAAGCATGCGCACTGCGGCAACACACAAAAATCTGCTCGGGAAAGTCAAGTTTGCGGGCACCGACCAGCAGCAGGAAGACCTGAAGAGCATCCTCAACCACGCGCTCGACATTGTGTTCGGCTATATGTTCCGGCGCGCTGAATTGCCTCCGGTGCGTCGTTTTGAATTGCTGGAGGAACTGCTCGAATTTGTTTTGGAAATGCTACTCGAAATGGCTTCGGCTAAATACCCGGATGCCAAAAGTCTGGCGCTGCTCAAACTGGTGCTGGTGGAAAGCGGTATTTTTGAGCAGGACGGTCGCTTCGACGTCCATCTGGCCCGGCGAATGAAAACGGCCCTGCTCCAGGTGCTGAACCAGCACCCCGAACTGGTGTCCGACAAGCCGGTAGTGCAAGACCTGATCCGACGCACCGCCGTTATTTTGAAGAAAAACAACCGCGCCGAGCTGCTGCCCGATATGCTGCCCCTCCTGCTCGACCTGGCCACGCGGGCGCTGCGTGAACGCATCAATCCCAACGACGACACTCCGGTCAGCCAGCTGCTGGATGCCCTCGAAGCCGCATTGCCCGAACTGGTGCGTGCCGTGCCCGACCCTGCGGGCGACCGGTGGCGGCTCGAGCTGAACCGCGCGCAATTGCACGAGCTGATGCTCTTCCTGCTCGAACTGGTGCTCGAACAACAACCGGCCTGGGCAAAAGACAAAGAAACGCTGCAAGCTGTGATCAAGTCGGTGCTGGATGCCCTGCGTACAGCGCCCGCCGGTGCGCGTATTGATTTCCCGGCGCTGCTTCAAATTATCCAGGCCACCCTGCTGGCCGCCTGGATGAAGTCGGACTGGGTCAAAGATCGCATTGAAGACCTCAATGCCTTACAATACGCCGTGGAGCAATTGGTTGACGTGTTGTTTGAAGAAGAATTGGGCAGTATAGCCGGCTGGAAACTGACGGAATCGGATACCCTGAATTTGCTGATCGAAGCATACCTGAAAGGACTGGCCCGGCAAAACCTCAATAAAACCAATGTCAAAAAAGCCCTGGCCATCCTGAAAAAGGCAGTGGACACGTTGAACAAGCTGGAGGATTTTGACCTGACAGATTTGTTGCTTGCACTGGAACAGGGAAAAACAACCTGAATACTGAACCTGAAATTATGCATAGTGTCGGCCTGACTTTGAGTCTAATGTCGTCAATTTAAGAAATCAGAGGAGGTGGACACTTTTCAAATTTGACTTTTCAAATTGAACTTTTGACTTTTTTAAGAGCAATATCAGTTCGAGAAGTTCCTTTTAAGTCAAATTTGAAAAGTCTAATTTGAAAAGTCAAAAGTGTACACCCACCCAAATACCTTTTTTTTTTTTTTTTTTTTTGCAACCCCCCCCTAATTTTTTTTTTTTGGCAAAAAAAAAGTTCTGGACACCCCTCCACTAAAAAAAAGGGGGGGGGGGGGGGGGGGGGGGCTTTTGTTTTTTTTTTTTTGTCTGGGCGCCCCCCCGTTTTTTTTCTTTTTTTTTTTTTTTTTTTTTTTTTTTTTTGCGCGTCCCCCCCCCCCCGGGGGCGCGGGCGGGGGGGGGGGGGGGGGGGCGGTCGGCGGTTTTTTTTTTTTTTTTTGTTTTTGTCTTGGTCGCTTTTTTTTTTTTGGGGGGGGGGGGGGCGGGGGGGGCGTATTTTTGTGGCGGGGGGGGCCCCCTTTGGTTGTTTTTTTTTGGGGGGGGGGGGCCCCCGCGGGGGGGGCCGCCCGGGGGGGGGGGGGGGGGGGGGCCCGGGGGGCCCCGGCCCGCCCGCCCCCGGGCGGGGGGGGGGTTTGTGCCTTTTTTTCGGGGGGGGGGGGGGGGGGGGGGTTTTCCCCCCTTTTTTCTCCTTGGGGGGGGGGGGGGAAAAAAAGGCCCCCGGGCCCGGGGGGGGGGTCCCCGGCGGCCCCGGGGGGTTCCCCCCCCCCCCCGGGGGGGGGGGGGGTTTTTTGGGGGCCCCCCGGGGGTCTTTGTGGTTTGGGGGGGGGGGGGGGGGGGGGGTGGGGGGGGCCCCCGGGTTTCCCCCGGGTTTTGGGGGCTGGGGGGGGGCCGGGGTCTTGGTTCGGGGGGCCCCCGGGGGGGGCCCCCCCCCCCCCCCCCCCCTTTTCCCCCGGGTGGTCGGGGGGGGGGGGCGGCCCCCCCCCCCCCCCCCCCCCCGGGGGCCGGGGGGGGGGGGCGGGGGTTTGCTTTTTTTTTTTTTTGGTCCCCGGGCCCCCCTTCCCCCCGGGGCAGGGGGCGCGGGGGCGGCCCGGCCCGTGTGGGGGGGGTTTTTTTTTTTTTTTTCTTTTGGCCGGCGGGGGGGCCGGGGGGGCGCCGCGGCCCTTTTCTGCTTTTCGGTGGGGGGGGCGCGGGGGGGGGCCGGGGCCCCCCCCCCCGCCCCCCCGGCCGGCCCGCTCCTTTTGTTTCTTTTCGGGTTTTTGGTTCCGCCCCGCCCCGCGCCGCGGGGGGCCGCCCGGGGGGGGTCGCGCCGGGCCGGGGGGGGGGGGGTTTTTGGGGGGGGGGGGGGGGGGGGGGGGGGGGGGGGCCCCGGCGCCCCCCCCCCCCCCCCCCCCCCCTGCCCCCCCGTTTGTTGCCCGGCGGGGGTTTTTCCCGCGGGCCCCCCCCCCCCCCCCCCCCCCCCCCCCCGCTTGCCCCCTTTTTTCTCCTTCCCCCCCCCGCGGGGGCGGGGCGGGGGGCGGGGGGGGGGGGGGGGCGGCCGACGCGGCCGGGCGGGCCCGGGGGGGGGGGGGGGGGGGGGTTTTAGTGACCGGGGTTAAGTTGACGACATTAGACTTTGAGTCAGGCCGACACTTATAGCCACTAATCAACCACACGTTTAAACAAATAAAAAAATGAAAACACCCTTTTTGAAAAGTATGCGCTACGCCCTGCTCCTGTTCACCTTGTGGAACGCGACCGCTTGCGCCCACCTGATTTATCTTGATCAGGCGCAAAATTCATTTAACAAAGGCGCGACCCTGGAAAACAGGGAGCGGGAGAACCTTGGAAAGGCCGGTGACAGTTGGGCATTTGACCCAATGGCCGGCCAGGAGGCCCTGGTTAATTCCCCGGAAATGTATTATTCCGTTGCCTATGGACAAGTTCGTAAGGCCCTGCAACGTGAGCCCAAATTGAAGAAAAATGGCGTATTTTCTACCGCATTGACAATTCGGGCTCTATGCGAGTGGAAACTGGGCGACTATAAGAATGCGGAAGAATCAGCCAAGGAAAGCCTTAAGGCCATGAAAAGCAATGGCCAAATACGGCTCCCGCGCGACGAAGCCATAATGACAGCCCTACCCGGCCTGATAAAAACCGACCAGGCGTTCGATAGTTTCATGGAAATTAAATCGGGTGCTGCCGATGAGCAGGCCCTAACGAATGCCCAGGCAACTGCCGATGCAGCCAAGGCCTACTATCTCAAATTTAAGGAAAAATTTGTCCTGCATTGGAGCCCAGAGCATCAAAAGGCCTGTTTCGAGTATTATGATACGGCCTATAAAACACCGGGAGTAAACCCGCAAACCCGGCTATACCTGCTGATCGCTCAGCTGGGCACCGCCAACACCTGGCTTTTTTCGCACGAAAAAATGAATAAGATTTTTGAACGGACCCTGATAAAAAACAACAAACCCCGTTGGCCACAAGACGCCGAGTGGATCAAAGGCGAAAGGCAATGGCTGGAGGAAAATTTGTGCCAACACCAAAAGGAAAGTACGCTCCTAATCCAGACGTTGGAAGATTTGATGCGCACCCTCGACGATAAAAACCTTGCGGGCGTTGCGGGTAAATGGAAAGAGTTTCTTGTTATTGATGGCCTCTCCTGCCAGTAGTGGCTGAAGGGTTTGAGACGGATTTATCTTAAAACAACCGCACACACTGCCTGCGCCACCCGCTGCCCGTCCATCGCTGCCGACAGGATGCCTCCCGCATAGCCGGCGCCTTCGCCACAGGGGAAAAGCCCCTGTACATCCGGGTGCATGAGCGTGCCGGGGTCGCGCGGGATGCGCACCGGGGCACTGCTCCGGCTTTCCGTGCCCACCACGATGGCCTCGTTGGTGTAGTAGCCGCGCATCAGTTGGCCAAATCGGGAGAGCCCGTCGCGGAGGCGTTTGTAAATAAAGGGCGGCAGCAAATCATAAAGCGGCGCCGGAAAAATGCCCGGGATGTATGAGGTGCCCGGCAAATCAACCGACAGTTTTCCGGCAATAAAATCGGGCAGGCGGAGCGCCGGTCCGCGCTGGCTGCCATCGCCGGCGGCAAACATCCGGCGCTCCACTTCCGCCTGAAACTCCAGATGGGCAAACACCCCGTGCTTTTCCCAGGCCTTCAGGTCTTCCGCTTCCACCGAGGTGACCACCCCGGAATTGGCGTATGGGGAGTCGCGGCGGCTCATACTCATGCCGTTCACCACAATCTCACCCGGCGCAGTAGCCGCCGGCACGATCAGGCCGCCCGGGCACATGCAAAAGGAAAACACCCCCCGCTCCCGAATCTGGCACACCAGGCTGTAGCTGGCTGCCGGCAGGTGTTCGTTGCGCGGGTTTTGGCGGTATTGAATTTCATCGATCAGCGCTTGCGGATGTTCCACCCGGACGCCCAGCGCGAACGGTTTGGCTTCGATGGCAATGCCCCGGGCATGCAGGAGCCGGTAGATATCGCGCGCCGAATGGCCGGTAGCCAGAACAACGGCGTCGGCCAGCCATTCGCGGGTAGTTTCGGCTTTTTTTTCCGGCGAAACCGTTTGCGTGCGAACGCCCTGCACCACGCCGTTTTTCAAGATAAAATCGGTGACCAACTGGCCAAAATGCACCTCTCCGCCGTAGTGCAGGATGGTTTCCCGGATATTCTGCACCACGCCGGGCAGCTTGTTGGAGCCGATGTGCGGATGCGCCTCACTGAGGATGTCGGATTTGGCGCCGTGCTCCACGAGCAGGCGCAGGGCTTTTTGCAGGTTGCCGCGCTTGACCGAACGGGTGTACAGTTTGCCGTCGGAATAGGTGCCGGCGCCACCTTCGCCAAAACAATAATTGGAGTGCGGGTTTACCTCGTGGAACTGCTGAATGGCGCGCAGGTCGCGGCGGCGGGTCCGCACATCTTTCCCCCGGTCGAGCACGATGGGCTGTACGCCCTGCTCCAGCAGTTCCAGCGCGGCAAAATAGCCCGCCGGACCTGCCCCTACGATCAGCACCCGGCCCCGGCTGCCGTCGACCGGCCGGTACCCTGACAAGATGGCCGGCTCCGGGCTGTACAGTTCACCAGGACCATACACGTCTACCCGCATCCGGAAAACCGGCGTGCGGCTGCGCGCATCCAGCGAAACCTTCAGGATTTCGAGGTGGCTGACGGTTTCGGGACGGATGCCGGCCTGCTGCGCGGCTTTTTTCCGCAGCAGGGTTTCGGAATCGCGCTCCTCCGGGTTGAGTACAAGTTCGAGCGTAGTCGGCATTTTTTGTTGAGCAACCCGGAGTTACTGTTTCCGGGCCATTTCTAAAATGTAGTCGTTGGCGCTTTTGCCCCAGCTCGGGTGAATGGATGAAGCCGGTTTAAACGCTGCGAATTTTTCATCAGCGAGTTCCATCAGTTCTTTCCCTTTCACCGGGTCGCCGCCCCATTGGGCCGGGGTGAAGAACAGGCTCATGCCCTTGTTCATGTACACCCGCGGGTTTTCCGGATCCAGTGCCATGGCTTTTTCAAGGGTCATAGCGGCCTCGGGGCCGTATTTCTGCCCATTCACCATGGGGTTGATCCGGATACGCATACCGGCGGCCATGCTTTTCAGGACGTAAATTTCGGAGTTGTCGGGGTTGAGCGAATCGGCTACAGCGATATTGCGCTCGGCTTTTTCGCAAAGCGCTTCGTATTTGGAAGGGTCCTGGTCCATGTTGAAAATCATCGCCTGACAGAGGGCCACGTAGTAGGGCGGCAGCCACTCGCCGGTTTCTTTTTGCGCGATGCGCTCAAACATATTTGATTTGGCAAGCCACTGGTCGCCCGTGCTCAGGGTGTCCATGCCGGCGAGTGCCTTTTCCATGGCCGCAACATACTTCGGATTCGACTGCGCCTGAATACCGGCTGCGGAAGCCAGCAGGAGCAGGATAACTACGGTGTTTTTCATAGTGGTGATTTTATTTTGTTAAAGTTGATTGTCCAGCACTTCCTGGCGCCGGTCGGTGCCCCAGCTGAAAAACGCCCCAACAAAGAAAAATTGTTTTGCCGCAGGCGAAATTTCCGTACGCATGGTGCCGTCGGGGGAATACCGGTAGTCGAACACCTGGTTTTGGCGCAGCACATTTTGCACACTCAACACAAACACCGTGAATGCGCCCCGGATGGTGGTGAGGTAGCTGGCGCTCAGGCTGAGGTTGTGGTAATCGGGGGTCCGGTCTGCCAGAAATTCCGATTCCGGCCGGTTGGGATTGAAAAAGGGCCGGCCGGTGGCGTAGTTATAACTCAGGCTGAGGCTGGAGGTGATGTTTGGAAAAAACTTTTTGACCACCAGGGTCGACACGTGGTTGGCGGCATAGCCCGGCTGCGCTTCAACCGGGTACCATTGAAACTGCCGTTTTGTATCGAGCCAGGAATACGACAGCCAGAAGTCCATGTTTTTCAGACTTTTTTTGTCCCGGTAAAAAAATTCAATCCCCTGGGCATAGCCTGTGCCGTCGTTGCGCAAAGCGCCCCGCGTGGTGACCAGGTCGCGGTATTTTTTGTAAAAACCTTCCACACGGAAGGTGCGCTCGTTGAAAATGTACTGGTAATTGAGGATAAAATGCTCGGCGCGCTGGTAGCCGGGTATTTGCCCGTACTGGTTTTGCCAGCGCAGGAGGCTGTCGCCTTTTTGGTAAAAATGCCCCCAGGCAAAGGAAACCTGGTCGCCGTCGCCCAGTTTGTAGGCCAGCGACACCCGGGGCGACACCCGCGCCTGCTCCAGCAAACTGGAGTGTTCGGCCCGGAGGCCCAGGCGGGCCACCAGTTTGGTGGTCATGTACAGGTCGGTTTCGACAAAGCCGGCGCTGTAGCGGTCGTTGAAATCGGAGGCGCCGAAGTAGCGGTTTTCAAATTCCTCATGGCCAAACTGCATTTCTCCGCCAAAGCGCAGGCTCGTCAGGCGGCCGAAAAAACGCGTGGCTACCGCCCGAAACTGCCCGAAGCTATTGCGCAGGAAAAACGTATCGGGCGAGATGTTGCTCGTGTTAAACGAGGTGCCGATGTTGTTCCAGTCGCGCGAGAAAGAAGTACCCAGTTGCAGTTTCCAGTGTTCGCCCAGGAGGTCGGACCAGCTGAGGTTGGTGTACATGTTGTGGTTTTTGACCGAAAAGCCGAACGTGTTGCCGTCGGGGGCGTCGATGTTGAATCCTACCCGGCCCCAATTGTAGTAGCCGTAAAATTTCAGGAGGCCCGTGTTGCCGGTTTTTTGGCGAAAAAATGCCTCGGTACCGACCGATTCGGGTTTTTGGGTAAAGTCGGGCGTTTCTTTTATCAACCAGAAATAGGGCGCCAGGTTGGAATAGTTGACGCTGCCGCCGACAGACCGGCGTTTGTCGCGCGACAGCTGAACCTGCCCAAAGCCGATCCCGACACTCGACAGTGCCCCGGTTCCGGCCGAGCGGTCAGGCAGGTCGGCCGATTCGAGCACCAGGGCCGACGACATACCCTGGCCGTATTGCGCCGAGTAGCCGCCGGTACTGAACACGGTGCCTTTGAACAGGAAGGGGTTGAAACGGCCGCGGGAAGCGTAGTCGGGTGAGCTGGCAAAAAAGGGATTGCGGACCAGCATGCCGTCGATAAAGGTCGGTGCTTCGGAGCCCGAACCACCGCGCACAAACAGGCCTTCCACATCACCGGTAGATACCTGGGCGCCGGGCAGGGTTTTCATGGCCCCGTAGATATCGCCGCCGGCGGATGCGGTGGTCACGATGTCGAGCGGTTTGAGCACCGTCACTTTTTTTTCATCGCTGGCCTCGAAGGCGCCGGCGGAGATGACCACGACTTTCAGTTCGTTGAAGGATTCCCGCATAACTGGGTTGAATTCCAGCACGCCACCGGAAAGCGTTACCTGCTGCACCACCGAGTCGAAACCGAGGTAGGTGACTTGCAGGGTTTGCGGGCCGGTTTCTTCCGTTTCAAATTCGAAGGCGCCGTTGGCATCGGCCGTAGCGCCGTCGTAGGTATCGCGCAGGAGAATGTTGGCGCCGGGCAGGGCATTTTTGGAGACGTCGGTTACCCGGCCTTTGATCAGGGTGGTTTGTGCGGAAAGGGAAAAGGTTAAACAGGTAAAAAATGCGAGGAGGCATGGTGTTTTCATGTACTTGTGTTGCGGTGCGTAGCCGTCCAATATATTGTGGGGAGGGTGCGTATTTGCGGGTGCATAGTTCGGGGAAAATCCGGTTCGGACGCGGGAAATATCTTCAAAACCTGTTTTTGAGCCGACGAATTGGCCGGTAGTTCGGTATTTTGTTCGCTCAACAACCACGTTCCGTAGCAAAGCCAACAGCGCGTAAAAATGATTGGCGCTTTAAACAGTTTCCGTATGGATTTCAATACCAACGCCCTGCCCAAACTGCTCCTCACAGCCGGCGTACTGCTCATCGTGCTGGGCCTGCTTGCCTGGGCCCTTCAGGGCCGCCTGGGCTGGCTTGGGCGACTGCCGGGCGATATCCGCATTGAGCGGGAAAATTTCCGGTTTTATTTCCCGATTACCACGATGATCCTCCTGAGCCTGGCGCTGAGTGCAGTGCTGTGGCTGGTGCGGCGGGTGTGGCCGGGTGGGTAAAAAATACGTACTCCGATAATTGTAGTTTGACGTGCGTACGAGAAATGTTCGACCTCTCTTGATTGATTCGACACCTGTGGCATTCCGAATGGAGTTTCCGGTAGGCTTTTGGCTGGAATGAGGCTTGGGGAAATACTGAACCTGCGCGGGTGTGCCGCTTTTCAAATTTCCAATTTCCAATCTGACATTTCAAATTAAAAAAACCGCACAAAGCGGTAAGCCCCTTTTCAAATTGACATTTGAAAAGAAAAATTGGAAGACGGAAAAGTTGTACGTCCCTTGTTCCCGTGCAGGTGATCAAAATCATACGGGAAGAGATCGGCAGGCAGCGTTATTTTAAGAAATATGACTATAAATTGGTTTGTTGAATTTCTCCAGGCCGCTGCCCGCCAAACCTCCGCTTATGAAAACATCTAGCTGGATTACTCTTATCGGTGTTGTATGTATCGTTTTTGGGGTGTTGGGCGTCTTGGAAGCCTATCTCATGTTGAGTATGGGGGGGATTTCTGGAATAGGGTCCACAGCAGGAAAGTCCCAAACATCTATATGGATACAGTATGTCAACTACTTCGGCAATTTTGTGGACGTATTGTACCTCCTGGCCGGGGTCTTTTTCCTACAAAAAGCATCCTTTTCGCTGCGCCTGATATACACGGTGCTCATCTTGAGTATAGTGTCCGGAATCGCGCCCTGGATGGTGGTGAGTTGGCAAAACGGATCGTTTTTCAAGTTCAACCTTTTCGTCCTCATAGGTCCAATTATCGATGTGCTGCTACTCGTCGGGGTTTATCGCATTCGCAACTATTATTGGACTGAGCCCAACCATGTTGTCTATGTCGTGGGGGCAGCCGCCCGTACGCCGCAGCAATTGGGAATCATATCACTTGTCGGATTGGTCTTTTTTCTAATACCCCTCAGTATTTTCAGTTGGTGGGTACACGTTGCCGGATTAGGTAAGCCGCATATGGAGGCGGTGGAACTTTACCACAGTTATTTGCCCGAGTTTTTGCGTACACGGTACAGCACAGGTTACCTGAGTCTGGCATGCTGTCTGGCGGGGATATTGAGCAGTAGTATTGGGTTAAAATTATCCGGAGTTGGCTGGAAGATCCTGAATATAGCCGTTATGGCAGGCTGTATTGTTTTGTTGTTGCTGAATTCGTTTTCACTGATGTAATCTGATTTTTTAACAATTAAACTGGTAGACAATGAGATCGCCAACTTCGTACCGTGTTTTACGAATCTTCAGCTTGCTATTTTTTATCCTGTGGGTTATGCCGGGCAATGCCTCCCTGGAATACAAGCCGGGCACGGCTGGCGAAAAGAGCAGCCGGATTGAATTAAATGCGAGGCACACGAAAGCCCGCTCGGGGAAAGTGGGTTTTTTCCAAAAAATCAGGATGTTTAAATCGCTGAAAAAGGCGTTGAAAAAGGCCGCTGCTGCGGAAGGCGACAAGGCCAGCCCGCTGGCCCGCGCTTCATTGATTCTGTTTATCGGAAGCTTTGTTGTGGGCTTTATTCCGGCCACATTTTTTTCGATAGTTTCCTCTTTGGCATTTCTGCTCAGTGTTATTTTCGCTTTCATTGTGTTGTTTTCTGAAGGTAATCGCAAATCGAAGGCTATCGCTAAAACCGTGTTGATAATTGCCGGAATTTTTGTAATCCTCAGTCTTGCAGTCATTGCGGTAATCCTTGCTACCTGGGCAGGGTAAGTACAGCAAAATATTATACCAAATCCTCCTTCCGCCGCTGCTTCACGGCGTTAAAAATGGCGAGTTGTTTTTTGGCAATGCCGGTCCAGCCGAAATTTCGGCGGGCAAAGCGGGCGCCTTCCACCGAAAGCTGATGCGCCAGCCCGGGGTAAAGCATGGGCATGGCCATGAGTGCGCCCAACTCGGCCGGGCGGTTGGGGTCGGCGTACAGGGCATGCTGGCCGAAACCGATGAGATCGATCAGGCCGCCATGCACAGTGATTACCGTGGGTGTGCCGCAAGCCATCGCCTCGATCGCCACCATGCCGAAGGGTTCGTAGCGCGAGGGCATGACAAACACAGCGGCGGTCCGGTAGTAGTTGCTGAGGTCTTCGTCCGGCACGTAGTTCACCCATTTGATTTTGTCAACTATACCCAGCGCTTCGGCTTGTTTCCTGAGTTTGGCAATGCCTTTTTTGTCGCGCTCCGAGCCTTCCCCGCCGATGGCAGCCACCAGGCGCGCATCGGGCACCAGGTCGAACAAGACCGGCAGCGCCTTGAGCAGCAGGTCGTAGCCTTTGTTGTGCGCCATGCGCCCCAGGGTGAGCACGTCGTGGGGTTGAATGTCGTAGCGCTCCTGCAACTTTTTGAGGTCTTCCTGCCGGACCGGGGAAAACTGGTTTTCATCCATGCCGGGGGGCACCACCGTCAGGCGGCGTTCGAGCAGGTCGTAGTGTTTGAACAACAGTTCGGCCTGTGGTTCGGTGGTAGCGATCACGTGGTCGCACATCTGGTACACCAGAAACTCTTTGCGAATGCGCTCCCTGAACCGGTATTTGCGCTCCATTTCGGCAGCATCCATATCGGCGCCCATGTTTTGTTCTTTCCACCAGCCCAGGGAGTGCGGGGTGTGCACATGGGCAATTTCCAGGCCTTCGGCAATTTTCTGGCCGGCCCAGCCGGCATCCCAGTAGTGGGAGTACACGATATCGTATTGGTGGCGCCGGAGCCGGACAGCCGAAAGCAGGTTAGTCACAAAATCGGAAATATGATCGTGCATGTCTTCCTTACGCACGAAGTCGTCGCCGCCAAACGGGATACGCCATACGCGCAGGTTTTCATTGACAACATCAAACTCCGGCTGGCCTTCAAAACGGCGGGTAACCACATCCACATGTAGCCCCAGGCGACTAAAGCGCTTGGCCAGTTCGAGCACATACACGACCTGGCCGCCGGTGTCGGGCTTGCCCAACTCGGGCTCCGCGCTCACATAGCCGTGCAGGGAAATCATCAGGATGCTGTTGGTAGAATCAGTGTATGGCATGGTTCTAATTTTGTTTGTTGTAATTATTCTGCAAAGTGATTTGAACTAATACATTGGCATTAATCCGAAAATTACCCTAAGTGGAATCAAATCCGCGTTTATCAGCGTCTTCGCCGCAGGCGAATCCGCGCTATCCGCGTTCCAATCGCTCTACGTTGATATCCCTTCTTTGGATTTCCCGACGAACAGGAATAGCACGCGGATGAGGCGGATTCGCCTGCGGCGAAACGCGGATTTTCGCGGATTTGATTCCGCCTAGGGCAGGTTAGGCGACTAAAGGTTAAATCACCTCAAAATGTAAAATCCAAAAGTTAAAAATTGAGTTCCTGTGAACGGAATTTGGGCGCCATTGACGCCTTGCCGGATTATGTGTGCCAACAATTCCCTTTAGACTTTTACATTTTGTCTTTTTCAGTGGCCCGCCACCACATTCAAGGCATGGCAGGCCCGGATATACTCCGAGGCCGACCAGGCCTGATACGCTTTACCCATAGGCCGGCCGGTTTGGCCATGCGCCCATTCGTTAAATTCCCACTCCTGCTGCACACCGAGGCGGTTTAGTTCGGCGAGGCGGTGGAGTTCCTGCAGGGCCAGTCCGCGCAAGCCGAGTTTGTTGATAAACCGCACCCAATGGCCGCCCACAAAAGGCCAGATACCGCCGTTATGGTAATGGTGGGGCAGGTTGAGCAGGTTGACGGTGTAGTAAGGCCGCCAGTCTTTGTCGCCCATGTTGACTACCGGGTAAATATTGGCCACCGGGTGCGGGTCATTGACGCCCACGCCCCACAGGAAGCGGAACGTTTGGTTGGCCTGGCGGGCATCGGTCACGTCGTACAGGAAGGCGAGCAGGTTGCCGAGCACGTCGCAGCGCCAGCTAAAATCGAAGGGCGTTAGTTGCGCGATCAGGTAGCGGGCATCGCCGATGGAGTATTGTTGTTCGGCAAACGACACATTTTTGTACATCTCCTGCCGGGTGGTCGGCCAGAAATTGGTGATAATCTCCCGTTTGATCACGCGGGCCCAGCGCAGGTAATCGCCCGCCTGTTGTTCGTTGCCCAGCATTTGCAGCAGGCGGCCGAAACAAATATTGCACTGGTACCAGAGCACTTCATCGTACAGCACATTGTAGCTGCGGCCGAACAGGTCGGTCCAGTCGCCGGCCTCCGGAATTTCCAGCAAAGCATCGTTGTTGCTGTCGTGGGCGCCCAGCCAGCGCATGGCTTGCTCCAGCGCGTGGATATGCTTGCGCAAAAAATCCAGATCGCGGGTTTGCGACACATAGGCGTGAAAGGCAATAATCACCCACAAGCCGCTGTCGATCGAAGCAATGCCGCCAACGCCCGAGTAATCGGGGCGCTCACCTTCGATGCGCACGTTGGCGGGCAACTGGCCGTTGGGTGAAATATGCCGGAGCAGGGTTTCGAGTGTTTGCCGCTGGCACTGATGGATCGCATCGTCCTGCGTGCGCAGTGCCAGCGAACCGATGAGGGTCAGTGCGCCGTCGCGGGCCCATACGCTGAGGTAATTTTCGTCGGTCCCTTCCGCGCTGTTGTCGGCCGGCGAGCAGGCAACAAATCCCAGGGGCGTAATATTTTTCTTGAGCGCTTCGATAGCCTGGTGATAGCCCTGGCGGATGAGGCTGAGCTGTTCGCTGGTCAGGTCGCCGGTCACTTCCGTCCCGGAGGCCGACAAGGCCTGGTAAATCGAGGGCGCATCCGCAGATTCGTCATCCGTGTGGTTTCCGTCGACCGGAATGCCGAAATGTTGCAAGCCCCGCAGCACGCCATACGCGCACACTTCGTGCGATGCGGCCTGGAACACCGTTTCAGTTTGCGTACGTTCGAGCAGCTCGGGCTGCGCATTGCCCACCACAATGCCGCGCACGCCCCGGATGGAAAACATGGCGTTGTCGTTGCCGGAGTCGCCGGCCACCAGGGTTTCGGTGGTCGGGATATCGAGGTGGCGCAGGAGCCAGAGCAGAGCATTGCCTTTGTTGGCTGCCTTCGGCAAAATATCGAGGTGCCGGAAACTGGAATACACGACGTGCACGGCGACCCCGGCATTTTCCAACGCGACCTGAATTTGTTCGATATGATTTTGTGGTGCGTCGTTGAGGTACCAGCTGGATTTGTATTCGTGCTGGTAGTGGTCGGGTTGTTTTTCAAGGGGAAAATCCAGGCTGTGCAGCACCGACTCCACGCGCCGGAGGTCCCAGTCTTCGTCGAGAATTTCGCGAAATTCCTTGAGCACCTGCCCTTCGCGCGCGTTGAAAATATTGGTGCCCACACCGTCAATAATAAAATCGGGCTGTGGCAGCAGGCCTTGTCCGAGCAGTTGCTGCACATCGTCGAGCAGGCGGCCGGTGTTATAGGTCAGGAATGGGCGTTGGCCGGGCTTGAGGTTTTCCCAGGCCGATTTAAATAACCGGGCGGCTTTTTCATCGCCCAGCAGGGTGCCGTCCAGGTCGGTACAAAAAAACTGAATGGGTGTTGTCGTCAATGGAATTTCAATTTAATGCGAGGGACTACCGAGAAGACCCGCATTTGAGCCTTTCAGCAAAGGAATTGACAAAAAATACCCTCGTTATGGAAAAGAAACTACCAAGTTAAAGGCCAAAACTGCGGTTTTTGTTCATGGAGCGCCCGCATAGATTGGTCTGTTTACTATGTCGTGCGAATACTCGTCCTACGACTTTGAGTCGTAGGACGAGTAGGTTTTCTCCGTGTCCTCCATACCTCCGCGGCAAATATTTGGAATCCGAACTGCCCTAATTAATACACCCTCATTTTATCTTCTTCATGGCCTCAACCATGTCCGGCGGAAGCAAGGGCAAGCCGATTTTGGCTCTGAAATCGTTCACCGTGTTTTCGTCCCCTTCCCATTTAAGGGGCTGCATTAAACCGCCGTCTTCCAATAGCTGGTAGTCCGTCAGGTAGCGTTGCGGCATACCCAACCCGACCTTGCATTTGTCGTAACATTTTGCATACATCAACCAGGGGATTTCGCCGGCTTCGCAGGCTTTTTCCAAAACCGGAAGCCACTCCAGGTAGGCGGAAACATCCCCCGAGTTCAGTAACAGTTGATACGCATTGTACACTGCACTTTCGCTCAGGGGGCCTTTTTTGGGCCAGCCTGTCTTTTTCAACTGGGGTAGAACCGCATTAAAATGTGCCTGGTATCGATTCCGGACAGCGGCTTCCGTCGCGCCGGTAAATTCCATGGTATAATTTTCACTCCCGGGAATATATCCCGGAAGGCTGTTCAACATCCCTGCCATAACTCCGCCGGACAACCGGCAGGCATCAAACCGAAGCGAATCGATCAGAAATGACACTTTCGCGTTTTGGAGATTTTTGTAGCTGTTGCGGACTTTTTGTTCAATCAGTTTCCAGCGTTTGTCCGACCGCAGCGGATCAAGCCGGGGGTCGAAAAACAAGAGCATCAACGCTCCTTTTTCTGCCTTCGCGGTCCATTTATCGAGATAAACAAAAGCCTCGGGTTTCTTCTTTTTTTCAACCGCCTGCAAGGCATAGCGGTAGTACATCATGGGCAAAGTCAGACCGGTCTGCCTGATTTCTGCACGCCGGTTCATTTTTCGGCCTTCCTCCGTATGATTGGGGCGGAGCGGAGCGGAGTTGCCCAAAGCAAGTGTATAGAATCGATGCGGCGGGAATTGCAGCACTTCAGTCAGGTAGTCAAAAACAGCCTGCGCCCGTTTTTGCGACAAGGCAACATTGTCTTTGCCGAGGCTATCGGTATGACCGGACAATTCAAAAACCAGGTCGGGGTACTGGTTTGCATATTCTCCAAAACTGTCCAACACTGCGCGGTGTTCATCGGTCAACTCGAAGGCATCGTTTTCATACCACAGCATTTTACTGTCCATCAGGGGCTGCGCGCCCAGCAACACAGGATCATAACGGCTGCAATAATAAACGGAGCTGTCTGACACGGCCGACGCTTCCGGCATTTCTAAAAGGGACACGTTGTCGAGGTAGTAATGTACGTCGGAATAGCTTCGTGTTTTGGGCCATTGCGGATTAGCAAAAACACCGATCATCAGGTAATTGCTGGTGCACAAGGGCCGGACGCGCCATGTAACCTCGTACCACCGGTCGTACACCACCGTATCGACAGCGATGAAAGGAATGACCAGGGATTTTTTCCCGCCAAAAAAAGACAGGTTTTGCGGCAACAGGGCAATGCCCAGGTGTTTGCCCCAATCCGGATCCTGCCGTTTTGCACTATCGATGTACAACCAAAGGCTGACTTCATACAGCTGGCCGACGCGCATGGGTTCGGTCGTTCGGGCCGACAAGTGGGAGGCGCCCTCCACCCCGCCATAAATCCCGTTCACACCGGGCGAATAGACCATCGAAATCATGGCCTTGCCCGATTGGGGCGATACCCTGTCCATGGGGCATAATTTTCCTTTCCGATCGTCTGACTGCTGCCTGTAGTCTTTGTCGCAAAGCATGCAATGCCAGCCGCCGTTGTCCCAATGGTACACCAGCGCCGCAAACTGGCCGGACGATTGGTTGCAAGACAAACACCTTTGATCGCCATGTTCTTCAAAACCGCCATTTCGGAGGATGCTTTTTTGGGCAAAAACTTGGCAGGTGGTGATCAGGCAGAATAGGCACAGAAAAAAGGGATTGATCGTCATATCACCTAAGGGTAAAGCGTAGGGTATTGTCGGCGTGACTGCGAGTCTAATGTCGTCAACTTAAGGTATTTGGGTAGGTGTACACTTTTGACTTTTCAAATTAGACTTTTCAAATTTGACTTAAAAGGAACTTCCCGAACTGATATTGCTCTTAAAAAAGTCAAAAGTTCAATTTGAAAAGTCAAATTTGAAAAGTGTCCACCTCCTCTGATTTCTTAAATTGACGACATTAGACTGCGAGTCAGGCCGACAATATTCACGGCACAACAAAACAGGCGTTTAAATAAATGGTGCAGGAAAAAGCGGAAACGTTCAAAAAATGGAAGATTTTTTAAAAGCGCATGTTGACCGCTAACGCTGGGGGGTATCGCCACCAACTTCAGAAAACTAAGGGGGTGTACACTTTTGACTTTTCAAATTAGACTTTTGACTTGAAAGGAACCTTCCATAAGCCTGAATTTTCCTTTTTAAGTCAAAAGTCCTAATTTGAAAAGTTTAATTTGAAAAGTGTACACCCACTTGGGCTCCTGAAGTTGGTGGCATACCCCTACTGCCCCTGCTGCTTTTCTTCCAAAACTTTCGGGTTCAGCTCCACCGCCCGGCGGCGGAGTGCTTCGCCCTGCACAGGATCGCCGTTGAGGTAATAAGCCGTGCCCAGGTCGAAGAGGTAGGACGCATTGTCGGGGTCGAGTTCCACCGCTTTTTTAAACCAGGTGAGCGCTTCGGCATGGTTGTTCTGCACGCCGTTGGCCACGCCCAGCAGGCGGGCGGTTTCGGCATCCTGGGAATTGAGTTGCCAGGATTCGTTTAAAAACTGTAGGGCTTTAGCCAAATCGCCTTTTTGCTCGCCGAAATATTTACCGCCTTCCCGCAGCGCCAGCGCCAGGTAGGTTTTCGGCTTGGGATCGTCTTCGGCCAGGCGGGCAGCCGTGCGGTAATCGGCTACGGCGCCGTCGAAGTTTTTCAGAAAATACTGGCAGCCGGCGCGGGTGAGCAGGGCGTCTTTGTAGTTCGGGTAAATTTTGAGCGCCTGGTTCGCGTAGCCGAATGATTCTTCAAACATGCGGGTTTGCTCAGCCTTATCGGTTTCCTGTTGCGCTTTTTCAAACAGCACGCCCCCGCAGGCATTGTTGATCTTGGCACTGTTCACCGAGGTTTTCACATCCGTGAAAAACAGTTTTTCATTGCTGGCCCACACCGGGTTGCGCAGTAGTGTTTTTACTGAAAACAACATCGCCATGGCGCCGGCAATTCCCAGGGCTGTTTTCCAGTTCTTCAGGCGGGAAAGTAACACCCCGGCTACCAAACAAAAACCCGCCGAGGGCATAAACACAAACCGCTCGCCCATGCTGGTGCCCACCGGGAAGACGATATTGGAAACGATGCTAATGGTCAGCAGAAAAAACCAGATGCCGAAACTGACCGGATCGCGGCGTTTCAGCCCCCGCACAGCGTACCAAAACATGCCGGCATAGGCAGCCAGGCTGAGCAGCACCAAGGGGTTGCCGAAGGTTTTCATGGCGATAACCTTGGGGTAATAATCGTGCGTCAGCGGATGCGGAAACACCAGCAACACGAGGTACTTGCCGAGGGTGTAGAGGTTGGTAGCCAGTTTTTCGGCGAAGGTGTAGGGTACCCACTGGTTCCCTTCGATTTTCAGGAAGGGGTTGTTCATCAGTTCCATGGGCGCACCGCCGAATTTCCAGCCCAAAATGCTGCCGCGCAGGATGAAAAAGGCCAGAAAAGCCAGCCATACGGGCAGGCTCGTTTGCACGCTTTTCCCAACCGAAGCCCCGCGAAATATGACCAGGGCCAGCGGAATGACCACCACGAAGGCTGCTGCATTTTCCTTGGACAAACAGGCCAGAAAAAAGACCAGAGCGGCTAAAATCCCCCACAGCGTTTTTCCCGTATCGTAGGCCCGAACCGTCAGCCACAAAGCGCCCAGGCTGCCGAGCAGCACCACGATTTCGTCGCAGCCCTTGATGTTGGCGGCCACTTCGGTATGAATAGGGTGTGCGGCAAAAAGCAGCGTAGCAATCCAGGCAACCATCGGCGCACGACCTGCCGCCGCCTTCCAACCATCGAGCAGAAGTAACAACGTGTGGTACAAGAGCACGCAAGTGGCGGCAAAAAGCAAGACCGTAAGCAAGTGGTACAGAAACGGACTGTCGCCCGCCACTTCGTGCAGGAGGGCAAACATTACCAGCGTCAGCGGGCGGTAGCGCCCCCCGGATACCAGGGCATCTTTGCCTTCCACTTTGAAAAAACCGAAAAAGGTATCCTTGCTCAGAATACCGGGGATGCCCTCCACGCCTTTGGCGGTGAACATATTATCGGTGATCACGATGGCGTCGTCCTGCACAAATCCGTGGGTCAGCGTGTTGGCGTACAGCAAAAAAGCAAAGCCGAAAAGCAGCAGGCTTTGCAAGCGGATGTTGGTGAAAAAATCCGGGAGTTGTATGGCTTTGGGTTGCTGCTGCGGGGCAGTTGGTTTGGCTGCGGATTTGGACTTGCGTGGTGGTTTTGCCATGGTGTGTGTGTTTTCGGCCCCACCCCCATAACCATCAACTTACGGAACCAGAGGGGGTGTGCACTTTTTTTGACTTTTCAAATTAAACTTTTCAAATTTGACTTAAAAGAAACTTTCAAAAGCCGGAATCATCCATTTTAAGTCAAAAGTCTAATTTGAAAAGTCAAAAGTGCACACCCCCTCTGGTTCCGTAAGTTGATGGTTATGGGGCCGGCACCGCGAAAAAACAAAAAATCCCTCACACCTCCAGAATACTTTTCGAGTCCTTCCCCCGGAAAGCCTTGTAACGGCCTTTGCCAAACTTGGAGCCGTTGAACTGCTCGGATTTGCTGCGTTCCTTGCGCTCGTCCTCCGGGAGCTGCTGAAAATCGGCGCAATGGGCAGAGCAGCAGCCCTGGTATTTTGCCCGGCAATCGGGGCACTGGATGAAGAGGATGTGGCAATATTCGTTGGCGCAGTTGGTGTGGTCGTCGGCAGGAGCGCCGCACTGGTGGCAGCGGGCGATCACCTGCTCGCTGATACGCTCGCCGAGGCGCTCGTCGAACACGAAATTTTTACCGACAAACTTATTGGGCAAGTCCTGGGCTTTCACCTGGCGGGCATACTCGATGATGCCGCCCTCGAGTTGGAATACATTTTTGAAGCCCCGGTATTTCATGTACGCGCTGGCTTTTTCGCAGCGAATACCGCCAGTGCAATACATGACAATGTTTTTGTCCTTTTGATCGGCCAGCAGTTCGGCCACGTAGGGCAGTTCTTCGCGGAAGGTATCCACATCGGGGGTGATGGCGCCTTCGAAGTGGCCGACCTCGCTCTCGTAGTGGTTGCGCATATCGACGAGAATGGTATCGGGCGCATCGGTGAGCGCGTTGAACTCGTCGGCCTTGAGATGCGTACCGTAGTTGGAGGGGTCGAAGCCGGGGTCGTCGATGCCGTCGGCGACGATCTTCGGCCGCAATTTGATGATGAGCGCGAAGAAGGATTTGCCGTCGTCTTCGATGGCGATGTTGAGCCGCAAGCCCTGAAAAAACAGGATGCTGTCCATGGCTGCCTTGAAGGCCGCAAAGTTGGATTCCGGCACGGAAATCTGCGCGTTCACGCCCTCGCGGGCCACGTAGATGCGGCCCAGCACCCCCAACTCGTCGAACATTCCGTAGAGGTGGTCGCGGAAGAGTTGCGGGTTTTTGAGGGTGACGTACTTGTAAAAGGAGATCGTGATGCGCTGTTCGGCACTCGCCTGGAGTTGTTCCTTCAGCGCGCGCCGGTTGACACGGTTGTAGAAAAATTTGTTCATAGTGTGGTCGCCCCGGTGTCCGTTTGCAGTGCGGATGGGCTGGGGCAAAGGTAGGGAGAAAATTGGTTGTTCAGGTTAATAGCCGGGGCGGGAGGTACATTTCCAAAAATTCCGACCTTTAGGCATTAAACACTTCCCCCGTGGTTTTTCTTTTTCAACAATAATTGGCGCCTTATGAGAAAACCGTTTCGCAGCGAAGTCTTTAATTACGCGCTCTGGGGGGCCTTGTTTGGTTTTTGTTTCCCGATTATCGCTTCAATTATTGAAGCCTACGCCGAGTTTGGCGCGTTGACCTGGGAGAATGTACTTGCGGTGCAGGCCCAATCGCCGCTCTTGTGGATCATTGACACGGCGCCGTTTTTCCTGGGCATTTTTGCCTCTTTCGGCGGCATGCAACTCGACCGTTTGCAAAAAAGAAACAAAGACCTGAAAGATTTAGCTGAAAAGGCGCACCGGCTAAAAAAACGGGCAGAGGAGGCGAACAAGGCAAAAAGCAATTTTCTGGCAAACATGAGCCACGAAATCCGCACCCCCATGAATGCCATCCTCGGCATGTCGTACCTGGTGTTGAACAGCGAGCTCAACGACAAACAACGCAGCCAACTGCTCAAGATTGAAAATTCGGCGGAATCGCTCCTGCGCATTATCGACGACATCCTGGATTTTTCCAAAGTGGAGGCCGGAAAAGTGCAGTTGGAAGCCGGCATGTTCAACATTCAGGACCTTTTTCAGGCCATCATCGATGTGGTTATGGTTCGCGTGGGGGAACGCGAAGACCTGTCGTTTCACATCAAATCCCACCGGAGTGTACCCGAGCAACTCATCGGCGATTCGTTGCGCCTGAAACAGGTTTTACTCAACCTGATCAGCAATGCGCTGAAGTTTACGGAAAAGGGAAAAATCATCCTGGAAGTAGACCTGGTGTTCCGGGAAACCGGGAAATGCAAACTCCGGTTCTCCGTCAGCGACACCGGGAAGGGCATTTCAAAGGAAATACAAAAAGAA
The DNA here is from genome assembly GCA_016716135.1 of Lewinellaceae bacterium. GTDB lineage: Bacteria > Bacteroidota > Bacteroidia > Chitinophagales > Saprospiraceae > M3007. Next base: position 80,267 of record JADJWX010000018.1, read on the forward strand.
CTGTTTGAACCATTCATCCAGGGCGATGCATCCACCACACGGCTTTTCGGGGGCACAGGCCTGGGCTTGTCCATTTCGAAAAACCTGGTGGAACTGATGAACGGGGAGATCTGGGTGGAAAGCGAACCGGGCAAAGGCTCCACGTTTTTCTTTACCGTCGAACTGGGTTGCACCGATAAAACCGAACTCGGCGGACAGCCTAACCAGGATATGCTGAACCGGAAATTATTGCTGGTCGACGACGACCCGGACTCCAGGGACATCCTCGGTGAAATGCTCAGCGGATTCGGCTTTCAGGTTTCGCTGGCAGCATCGGGCGAACAGGCGCTCAGCATGATCCAAACGGCATATGATGCCGGCAACGCGTTTGAAGTCCTGATCGTCGACTGGAAAATGCCGGGGCTGAACGGCCTGGACACCGTCCGCAACATTCGCCGGCAAATCGAGGCCTATGTGCCCGCCATAATCATGGTTTCGGCGTACGGCCGGGGCGATGTGATCAAACAAGCCAGGGACGAAGGCCTGAACGCCTACCTGCTCAAGCCGGTCAATCCTTCCATCATGTACAACACCGTGTTGCAATTGTTCCGGGAAGACATGATCGTCGAGTTTCAGGGACAGCCTAAGGAACAACAACTGCGGGACCAGGTCAGGCAATCCCTCAGGGGCAAACGGATTTTATTGGTCGAAGACAACGAAATAAACCAGGAAGTGGCCACTGAATTGCTCCGTTCGGTGGACCTGGTGGTGGACCTGGCCAACAACGGCAAAGTCGCCATCGAAAAAGCCCTGAAACATCCCTACGACGGTATCATCATGGATATCCAAATGCCGGTTATGGACGGACTGACCGCTGCGCGCAATATCCGTGCATACGAACAACTGCAACAGCTGCCGATCATTGCCGTGACCGCGCATGCCTTCCCCGGCGAACGGGAAAAAAGCCTTGCCGCCGGTATGAACGAACACCTCACCAAACCCATCAACCCGGATGAACTGTACGCCTGCCTGCTGCACCACCTCGGTGGCGAACATGTTCCGGCAACTCAGTCTGGCACCTACACAGCGCCCGCTGTTCCGAAAAACACCCCCATCGAATTGAACAGTGTGGACATCAGCGACGTGCTGAACCGCCTAGCCGGAAACGAGAAATTACTGGTAAAACTGCTCGGCGACTTCACCCGGAACTTCACCGGGATAGACCGGGAAATCCGGGAGGCATTTGAACAAAAAAACTTTATGCTGGCACAATCGTTGGTGCACAAACTAAAAGGCGTGGCCGGCAATATCGGCGCCCGCCAACTTTTTGAAACCAATACCCAACTGGATAAACTGTTGAAAATTCGCCTTTTAAAACAGGATAACAGCAACATGACCAGCCAGGAATTTTCATTCGTCGAGCAACTCGGTGAACAACTCGTGACGCTGTCCACCGAAATTCGGGAAAAAATCCCCGAAAAAACAATGGACGTGCCTGAGGCGGCTGTGCAGGCCGACGGGCCTACCTTGCCCGAAAAAGTAGACCGGCTCCTGCAGTTGTTGCAGGAATACGACAGCCAGGCGCTCGACCTGTTGGAGGAAATTATGACCGTTGCGGATAGCCGGACCGATGGCCGCCAACTGTTGGAAAAAGCGTTTGCCGCTGCCCGCAACTGGGAGTTCGACGAGGCGGTCGAATATATCTGGCAATGGAAAAACAATTGGTCATGATCGGTCTGGGACAACGGCAGGACAAACTCGGCACCGTGCTGGTGGTGGACGACTCCGCGGAGAACATCGCCATTCTCGTCAACCTGCTCAAAACACAGTACCAGGTCCGGGTGCTGAAATCAGCAACCAACATCTGCCAGGTGGTTGCCCAGTTCAACGAACTGCCCGACCTTATTTTGCTGGATGTGCTGATGCCCGGCATCGACGGCTACGAGGCTTGCCGCCTCCTGCAAAGCGACCCGCTAACCAAGGATATTCCGGTCATTTTTATCACGGCGCTGGCCGATGCCGAAGCGGAAGCCCGGGGCCTGACGCTGGGCGCAGTGGATTACATCACCAAGCCGTTTAACCCTGAAATTGTCAAAGCAAGAGTTCAAACGCAGGTGGCGCTGCGGCGCGAACGCCTCAAAACAGAACTGCTGCTCGCCAACATGCTGCCCGCAGAAGCAATTTTGGAATTAAAAAAAAGCGGGCGCGTAACGCCGCACCGCTTCGAGCATGTCACGATCCTGTTCTCCGACATGGTCAATTTTACCAAAATCGCCTCGGAAGTGCCGGTCGACTTCCTGATGTCCGAACTTTCCGAGGTCTTTTCCGCCTTTGACGATATTGTTGAAAAACGCGGGGTGGAACGCATCAAACTCATCGGCGACGCATACATGGCAGCTTGCGGCATTGCCCAGTATGTCCCCGACGGCGTCGAACGCATGGTCAATACCGGGCTGGATTTTCTCGATTACCTGCGAAAACGCAACCAGCAATCTTCCATTACCTGGGACATTCGAATCGGCATCCATGTGGGCGAAGTCATCACCGGGGTGGTAGGCGAAAAAAAGTACCAGTACGACGTTTTTGGCGATACGGTGAACATTGCCTCCCGGGTCGAAAACCTTTGCCGGCCCAACCATATTTGCGTCACTGGCGCTGTTAAAAATGAGCTGCCTGCCGGCAAGTACAGCATCCACGACCTTGGCGCCCTGGAGTTGAAAGGCAAGGGGGCGCTGCGGTTGTACGATGTGGAAAAATTGATTCAATAAAAATACGCCATGCAACAGACCGTGCCTCCATTTCCTATAGCCCTGGGGTTTCTGTTTAGCCTGCGTTTAAAAAATACCGCTCCCGTGCATTGATTGGTAATCCGGTTTTTTCATCTGCGATTATTCCGGGTTTTCACGGCATCGCTCAGCCAGTCGAGCACCGAACCGGTGGGGCACAACAAGCGACACCAGATCATCGGGTAATACACCGTAAGCGCCACGCAGGCCAGCGCTGCGAAAAACCAGAACGACAGCCATTCCAGCCCGAACAGGTCGGGGAATAACTCGAAGTTGCTCCAGCTGCGCAAACCCAGCAGCACCCCGGCAATCAACACCACCGACAAGCCGCTCCGCAGGCGGTACAGTCCTTTATCCGGAATAAAAAAGCGCTTGGGTTTCACCGGGCTGATGCGCAGCAACAGGCGCTGGGCATTGCCGAACGGGCACACGTACTTGCAGTAGGTATTTTTACCCCAAATGGCGCCCAGCAGACAGAAAAAGGCGTACAGGCCCACCAGGGCCGATACCGATGTGCCGATAAACGGATGCATGAAGGAAACGTAGGTAAAGGAGTTGTTCAGGAAAAAACCAATGTAGGCCACCGAAAGCAGCTGCAACACCAGCATACCCCGTTTCGATTTTTTCCAACGACGCTGCAAGCCGTAAAAAAACAACAGGAAAATAACGGCGGCATGCGCGATCCATATCCGGGAAAGCACTGCATCAACCGAAAAAAAGACCGTGTCGCCAGTTTCCAGGTAATCGGACAACGGAAAGGGCGTGGCCTTCCGGCTCAACGCCGTGAGCGTGCCCGCAATGGCTTCGGAGGTCAGCGTGGCGCCCGAAACGGCATCCACTTGCTGCGGGCCGTCGGACAGGCGCAAACCTTCGAACTGCCGGTAAAACCCCGCCTGGCTGATCATCCGCAGGTAACTGGCTGTTTCTTCGGAAGCAACGTGGTGCAGCGAAACGATCCGGCCGTCTTCAGCCAGCACCACCCCGATGTCGACGGGCCCGGCATAGCCGCGTATGCCCCGCACCACGTCGGTACTTTCGAGGTACAACTGCCGGCTCCCGATCGTTTGCCCGCTCAAGGCGTAATACAGATCGAAGGAAGGGAGCAGTTCCAGGTGGAGGCTGTCGGCCACAAACGGCCTGCTGTGGGCCAGCACTTTGGCGCCCAGGGCCTTGGACAAACCTGGATTGCTGGCATCGGTAGCCAGCAGACCGAAGGCCGGGCGTTCCGATTTTTTATCGAGCAGCAGCAAACCGCAGCCGAAACAATCGTCGGTTTCGGTGCGAATAGCGCGGAAGCTGCGAATGGTTTCGCCTTCGCTATGTTTCACCAGTTTGGGCATGGCAAAACGACTTTCCGCGTGTTCCTGCCGGAGCACTTCGGGCGCTACCTGCAAGGGGCCATTCAGCCAGAAAAACAGGAAAAAGGCGCAAACCGCCAGGCTGGCCAGCAGTTTGCGCCATTCTTGCACGAAAAAATTTTCCACATCAAAAAAACGCGGCCTAGAGGTTGTTGGCGGTTTGGGTCGCGATGTCGACAACCCAGTCGTTGAGGTTTTTATCGGGCAGGATGGCGTCCTGCACGTATTTGACCGAAGCGGCCCCCTCCACGTCGTCGACCGCTTTTTGAATAATATCATTTTGGAAATAAGGGTCGTTGGCCACGAGCACGGGAATGACGAGCACCTTGTCTTCCAGTTCGAACAGTTTTTTAATGCCGTTTTGGGTAGGTTCGGTGGAGTAGTTGACCAGGTGGCCACACCAGGCATAGGCGATGCTTTCGTGGCCGGTTTTTACCTTGAGGTATTTGCCGATTTCTTCCACCATTTCTTCCCATTGCTGGTTGTAGTCGGCGTCGCCGTAAGCTACCAGCAGCACGCCTTCGTTCGACGCCTCGGCGCTGAGGGCTTTCACGCGGCGTTCCACATTTTTCTTCAACAGGGTGGTGTAGTCCAGCGGCGGGGTGATGCTTACGCGGGCTTTGGGTTTGTACACCTCGATCTTTTCCTTGCCGATCATGTACTCCTTGGCCTTGGGGTCGGCACTGGTACCGAGAATGACCGGGATATCGTGCGAATAGTGCGAACTGACGGTGAGGAAAATGGGCACAACGATCACATCGTCGTAACCTTCCTGATCGAATTCCTTCATGCGCGTGGCAATGGAGGGTTCGTTGTATTCCATAAATGCCGTGCGCACCTCGCTGATTTTCGGGTGCGCCAGCAATTTGTCCTTAACCTCATTTTCGAGGTCGAGCAGCATGTCGCGCCAAAGTTTGGAATGGGAGCCGTGGTTGACGAGCAGCACGGCGGTTTTGCCGCCTTCGGGCTGGCTGGATTGTGCCGTATCCTTGCAGGAAAACAGGGCCGCAACGATGCCGGCGGCCAGACACAGGGGGAGAAGTCCTTTTTTCAAAATACGCATAATTTTTACCGTGTTTTTACAAAGTGCAAAGGTGGGGCATCCCCTTTTGCCGCCCTATTGCCAGAATGGGTGGTTTTTAGCGAGTGGCTTACTATGAATAGGGATGCTTGTTGCCCTACTCGTCCTACGACTCAAGTCGTAGGACGAGTGTACCTAGGGTTGCCTTACTCATCCTACGACTTGGAGTCGTAGGATGAGGATACCCACAGTTCCTATACCTCTTCCAAACTAATAATGTTGTTCAGCACTGCATAAATGGTGAGGCCCGACACGGTCTGGATGTCCAGTTTGCGTATGATATTTTTACGGTGGGCATTTACAGTGTGGGTGCTGATAAAAAGCGCTTCGGCTATTTTTTTGGTTGAATTGCCGCGCACGAGCAAGCGCAAAACCTCCGTTTCCCGCGCAGAGAGCGTATCACCGCCGGTGTTGGCGCCCGACTGGTCGGCGGGATCGGCGAGCAATTTATTAACCGTGGCTTTGATTTTTTCCCGGTTGTCGTTCAGGTGGATGAGGGCGTCAAATTCCTCCAGGCGGTCGGGGTGAAAATAGCTGTAAACCAGCCCGACGCTGTGGAAGGCATATTTTTCCCGGAGGCTTTTGATTTGTTTGTCCCGGCTTTCAAAAACAGCGGGGCTGGCTATCAGAATACGGGGTTGCGTATTGACGAAGGCCGAATACAGCTCCGCCGGCTCCCAGCAATGCTCCACAACAATGCCGATATTGTTGCGATCGGTCAGGATGCATTCCAGGCCCTCCCGGAGCGTATCCGAAGGTTCGACAATCAAAATTATATGTTTCCTGTTGCGCAAAGTTGTGCTCGGGTTCGGGCGGCTTAACGGTTGTCGGGCACAGGCTCGAGTTCCTGCTCCAGTTTTTTTACCAGTGGGATCAGCACCTCGTTTTCGATGCGGGTGTGGCTGTTCAGGTCGGACTCCAGGTCAAACAGTTCCTGCAAAACGACCCGCCGCAGGTTTCCGGTTTCTTTTTGCGGTAAATGCCGGATCAGGATATTTTTCAAGTCGTTTAACAATCCTTCGATATCCTCGTGATGCTCGCCATAAATGCCGATGGTATACGATTCGGGGGCGGGGCCGCCGTTGGCGCGATTCTGATACATCCGGAACAGTTGTTCGATGTACGGGAAAACAATTTCGTTCTCATAACCGATGTGCTCGGTCACTTCCTCTATGTATTTGTTGTAACACAGCTCCACCATGGCGGCATTGGAATCGTGCAGCTGAAACACCAGTTGGTGGATGTGCTGTTGGATGGACGGGATTTTTTGTTCCAGAAAATAGCTGTGCGAATTTTTCAGGTACCGGAGAATGTCCGGAATAAACGCGTAGTGTTTGCCAACTTCGGGGTTATACTGTTTAAAACCAAAAAGATTGAGGATCAACAGCAGCGCACCGGTTTGCAACTGGTGCTGGGTGGCGACCTCTTCTACCGTTTGGTTGCCCAAACCCAATTTGATACCCATGCGTTCGAGGATCACCAATATCCGGTAATTGCTGTGGATGATCCCGGCCATGGAGTCTTCCCCGGTAAATACAGTTTTTTGCATACTTGGAAATATAACTATTGTGGTTTTGGAGAAAAACCGGTTGCAAAGGTAAGGGAATTGTGCACGAGCCGGGGACTTTCCCCTTGACATGCTCTAACTTGGCAACGTGATTTTTTAATCAAAAACCGGTTTTATGCACTACCTCCTCCCGCTGTTATTTTTTTGTTTTTCCATGCCCCATGCGGATGCCCAATTTCATCAAACCGGGCATCCGCTCGAAGCCGGCATCATGCTCGGCCTGGCGGGTTATTCCGGCGATGTAAGCGCCGGGCGCGTGGATCTTCAGGAGCTCCGCCCGGCCTACGGTGCTTTCGTTCGTTACCAGTTGGGCAACCGTTTTGCCATCAAAGGCCAGGTGTACGCCGGCGCCATATCCGGCGACGACAAATACTCCGACGTAAAAGCCCCGCGCCAATTCAAATTCGGCACGGCGCTGGTCGAACTGGCCGGCCTGCTCGAATGGCAAGTGCTTGGCCGCGACCGTGCCGTCGGCCGTGATTTTTTCATCACGCCGGTTGTGTTTGCCGGCCTGGGGTACACCTTCGCCGATGCCGATGCGCAGTACTACGGGCCGCCTTCCGAACGCGAAAAGTTCCTGGTAGTTCCCTTGCCAGAAGCAAATTTGAAAAACCGCTTTTTACTTCCCTTGGCGGGCGGCGGCATCCGGATGGCATTTTTTGATCAATTAATTTTCGGCCTCGAAGGCGGTTTACGCCCGGTGCTTTCCGACGACATCGACGGCGTATCGCTGAACGGAAACCCGGGGGAAAACGACTGGTATTATTTTTTCGGAGCGACGGTGGCCTTCCGGCTGAATTAGCGGTTGACCTGAAATCGGCAATCAGCGGTCAAGCATTTACCTTTGCCGGCACATCGCACTTGAATTTTATTTATGGAAAACGGAGTACTTCTCGGGTTTATCGCCTTGTATCTGCTTGGCACCCTGGCTATTGGCTGGTGGGCGTCTCGGCGGGTAAAATCGACGGCCGATTTTGTGGTGGCGGGCAAAAACCTGCCCATGTTCGTGGCGGCCTGCGCCTTGTTTGCCACCTGGTTCGGTTCGGAAACGGTGATGGGCGCCTCTTCGGAGTTTATCGAAAACGGCGTGTTGGGCGTTATTGAAGACCCGTTTGGGGCTGCGCTCTGCCTGTTCCTCGCCGGGTTGCTCATCGCCCGGCCGCTGTACAAGCTCAACCTGCTCACCTTCAGCGATTTTTTTCGCATGCGCTACAACAAGGCCACCGAGGTGGTGTCGGCTGTGTTTATGGTGCCTTCGTACTTCAGCTGGATCGCGGCGCAGCTGATCGCCCTGGCCATTCTGTTGCAGGCGGTATGCGGCCTGGACAAAACCTACGGCGTGCTCATCTGCACAACGCTTGTTTTGATTTACACGTACATCGGGGGGATGTGGTCGGTATCGATCACCGATTTTGTGCAAACGATCGCCATCATCGTTGGCTTACTGGCCCTGGCGTTCGACATGGTGGTAAAAGTGGGCGGGTTCGATGCCATGCTGGCCACCGCACCGCCCGATTTTTTCCAGTTTCTGCCCGACCCGGAACCGATCAACTACGTGCACTGGTTTGCAGCCTGGATGACCATCGGGCTGGGCAGCATCCCGCAGCAGGATGTGTTCCAGCGGGTTATGGGCGCGCGCTCGGTGCGCGCTTCGGTGAACGCCTGTTACACCTCCTCGGTCATGTACCTGACCGTGGCGGCCTTGCCACTCATCATCGGTTACTGCGGCCGCATGTTGCACCCCGAACTCCTGGAAGGCGGCGATACCCAAATGATGATCCCGCATCTGGTGCTGCAACACAGCGGCCTGGGCATCCAGATCCTGTTTTTTGGCGCCTTGCTTTCCGCCATTCTGAGTACCTGCAGCGGTGCGATGCTGGCTCCGGCCACCGTCATCGGCGAAAACCTGGTAAAACCACTGTACCGCAATGTGACGGACGCGCAGCTGCTGCAGATCATGCGCTATTCGGTGGTGGGCGTAGCTGTCGTCACAGGTGGGATGGCGCTGTCGCGCGAAAATATTTACGAATTGGTCGGGGAATCCTCGGCGTTCAGCCTGGTCTCGCTGTTTACCCCGCTGATCGCCGGATTGTACTGGAAGCGCTCCTCGGCGCTCGGGGCCATCGCCGCGATGATCGCCGGAATTGTGGTTTGGCTGGCTGCTATGGTTTGGACGGGCAGCGTAGTACAACCCTTGGAAGGCGAAGCCGCAACTATGGTGCAAACCCTGGCCCAGGTGCCGCCCATGCTGTATGGTTTTGGGGCCAGCATACTTGCCATGCTTCTGGGAAGCTGGCTGTACCCTGAGCGCCGGGTTGCGCCAATAGAAAATGGGTAAATGCAGTAAGCAGGACGTGGGTTTTTGTCAATAAAATTGCCCGACGTAGATTATTCCATTTTCCACAAACAGGGAGGGCACGGAGTTTTATGCTCTGTGCCCTCCCCTGTTTACGTGGTAAAAATTGAAAGCGCCTTAAAACTTAAAGCCGATTGTCAGCAAAATATCCGAAACCCGGTTGTCGGTGTTTACAAGTGGCCCGCCGGCATACGGCAGCACGGAGCCTTCGCCGGTGGAAAAACGGTAGGCAAGATCGAGGTAAAACGACTCGCCGCGCACCCCGGCGCCAGCGGAGTATACCGTATTGAAACCTGTTTCCGTGGCGTAGGGTTTGCCGAGGAGGTTAACACCGGCACGCAGCCGAAAATTGTCGAGGGCCGCTTCACCACCCAAACGGATGTTCATTTTGGGTTCGAAGAGCCGCTGTACTTCGTTGTTTATTTCGCGTTCGGCCAGTTGGTTTCCGGTGTTGGCGATATCGGCAGTGAAGTTGTACTTATTGGCGCTGTAGTCTACCCATTCAACTTCGGCGCTCAAAAAGCCGGCTTTCTGGATCAGAAAAGCAGCGCTGACAGCAGCACGCCAGGGTGTTGCCAGTTTATAATCAAAATTGCCGCCGGGCGAAATTGCCTGTTCGTTGTACGAGCCGCTATTGTCGGTAAACGCATAATTCAGGGTGTTGCTGTAATCATCGGTCAGGCTGAGCCAGGTGGGCGAGTGGAACGAAGCCCCCAGTCGGACGGCCTGACTGGCCCGGTAGATCACCCCGAATTTTACATTTACACCAATACCGTCTGTCGAAAGGTCTTCCGTATACGCCAGGTCATCAAAAAAGTCAACCGCAGCGCCGGGATCGGCTTCCCGGTATTCGCCGCTCAACCTGTAACGCACAAACGGTACCCCGACGGTGGCGCCGATCATGAGTTTTTCCTGGTAATTCCCTGCAAAGGAGATGACCATTTCATTCATGGTACCGGATTGGGTAAGCGTTTGGCTGTGTTCGATATTGGCGTTGGGGTTGCCGTCAAAATCGTAGGTGAAGGCATTGTTCAGGTAATATAGCGCATTGGCCTCATAGGCAAGCCCTGAGGTGAAGGGATCCAGGTCGTCGGTGGTGCCGCCGCCGTTCAGTACCTGTTGCGCATCGGCAAACCAGTTGTTCAGGATAGTGCCATCGGCATTGCCGGAGTAGTAGATTCCCTGGTTGTAATTCGCCAGTTGGTTGTACCCTAAGCCGACATTGAAAGTCGTCCAGTTTCCTTTGCGAGGCGTGGTGTTAAACACAATACCGATGTTGTCAAAATGAAAGTGGCTTTTACTTTCGTCCAGCGTGGGGTTGCTGCCTGTGGCAATCGTAGCATCGGTGTTGGAAAAGCGCAGCGATGGTGTGAGCATCAGTTCATCGGTCCGGTACATGGCCAGGCCTGCGGGGTTCTGGCTAAGTGTGCCGAACTCGGCCCCGAGTGCGCCGAACGCACTGCCGGCGCCGATAAAACGGGCCGTACCGCCGGGTTTGAGGTAGGAAAATTTGAGTACGTCTGCGGCTGTCTGGCTGTAAGCAATGGCCGAAAACAGCATAAAGACCAAAAAAAGATGGCGATGTTTCATAGTTTCAAAGAATTTCCAAAAGTAAAAGTACAGCGTGTTTTGGGGGAATAAAAATGGGTGGAAAGAGGTGACAGGACCGGTTTCCACCCATTTGATTTTCTATAAAATTGATCGTTCCATCAGCCTGAAAACCGGGCTGGACGACCATTGGTATTATGAATTAATTCCCGCGGCCACTTCTTCCGCTGCTGCTCCGAGATGGTGCAGACTTGCTGCCTCCATCATTGCCGCCGCTGCGGGTGCTGCTACCCGAAGACGAGCGGCTGCTCGGGCTGGGTTGGTAGCTCCGGTTGTTTCCGCTATCGTTGGAGCGGGACGGCCGGTTGTATGATGGCTCGGCCCGGCGGCTTGGGCGCTCATTCGAACTGCGATTGTAGCTCGACGGCGTTTCGCGGCGGCTCGGCTCGGTGCGCGGCGTTTCGGCTCGGCGTGTGGAGGAACGGTTTTCCTCCCGGCGCGGTGTGGGCGTGGTTGCAGGAGTGGTCCGCCGCTGTTCTTCCCGCTGCGGGGTGGCGTTATTCTCCCGACGGCTGGGGCGCGGTTCTGTATTCGGCGTCACTTCACGGCCGGGGCGCTCAGTGTTTGGCGTCACCTCGCGGCTGCGGGGCGGCGTGGTGGTACGGCGTGTTGTTTCCGGCGTAGTAGTACGGCCATTAGGTTGCGTTTCCGGGTTGGTACGCGTGCGACCCGGGACTGTTGTCGGCCGTTCGGTTGATGTTCCGGAGCGCTCGCCAACCCTGCCGGTCGGTGCGTTGCCGGTGGTATTGGTAACGGCGCGGCCGTTCGGGCGGTTTTGCAATTCAATCGTGGGCGATTTTCCCGGGGCAACCAGTCGACCTGGTTTTGTTGTGTTCGGGCTGGAAAGCGAAGCATAACCCGGATTCACCGTAGTGCCGGAACGCCGAACGCCGGTATAGGTTTTGGGCGAGTAGCCGTTGGGATTGGAATTGCCGGTATTGTTGTAGTAATAATTGTTATTCACCCACACATTGCCTGGGCAGTAGTACGGGTTATAGCCGTTCCAGGTCCAGTATGGGTCATAAAAGTAGTTGTTGTACACATACGGATTGTTCCAGGCATTAAAACCCCAGGGGGAGTTCCAACCGCCGCCCCAACCCCAGGGGCTGTAACCAATTCCCCAAGCGGAGCCGTAAAAGCCGAATGTCCAGGCATTTCGGCGCTGCCAGCGGTTCCAGCGACGCCAGCGCCAGTAGTCATTATAACCGCCAACGTAAATGGAGGCGCCAGGTGTATAGAACGGGTCATAAAACCACATATCCACGAAAAACGGATCGTAGTAGTCGATCACCTGAACCGGGCGGTGAAAGCGTCGTATACGCGAGGAGTATTCGTAGGCATACTCGTCTTCGTAGTAATAATCGTCTTCACGATACGGTTTGGTGATCTTTCCTTCTTCCCGGTACGAATCGTCATTATTTGTAGGGGTATTATAACCGGCGTCGGTTGCCGGGTCATAATACAAATCATCCTGCGCGTTGGCTGAAACACCGATAAACACGGCAACAGCCATCAGGATATTTGTCAGCAGTGCATTATTCTTTTTCATAGCGACTATTAGATTTTTTACAATGGTTCCGCAACAAGCGTTTACAGGTTCAAAAATATTACCTTTGCGCGCTTTTTTTGGTTAAAGAGGCTTTAATTGAACATTCTGAGGCCGTTAAAGTTGGCTTAAACCGCCATTGCGGGAACTTCGAAATGTTAAATTCTTTTAGAATTAGACCGGGACACCCCTGCAAGGTAACATTTCAGGCTGATTTTAACCAGGTTTTAACGGCGCCCGGCCACACACGAGGAAGATGAACGGCAGGAAACAATCAAATTGCCGGGCGCAAAAATTCGCTCACTAACTTTTTCGCATTTGCCCATTAAATTACATTATGGCTAAAGAAATTACTCCACGCTCCGAAGACTACTCGCAATGGTACCTCGATATTGTGCGTAAAGCGCGTATGGCCGACACCTCTCCGGTGCGCGGCTGTATGGTGATCAAACCGCATGGCTTCGCTATTTGGGAAAAAATGCGCGATGCACTGGATGCTATGTTCAAGGAAACAGGCCACGTAAATGCCTATTTCCCCTTGTTTATTCCTAAAAGCTTCCTGAGTAAGGAAGCGGCACACGTTGAAGGTTTTGCCAAGGAGTGTGCCGTTGTGACGCACTACCGCCTGAAAAACGACCCCAATGGCGGTGGCGTAATCGTTGACCCGGAAGCCAAACTGGAGGAAGAACTGATTGTGCGCCCGACCTCCGAAACGATCATCTGGGACACCTACAAAAACTGGATTCAAAGCTACCGCGACCTGCCGCTGCTCATCAACCAATGGGCAAACGTCGTGCGCTGGGAAATGCGTACCCGGCCGTTCCTGCGTACGGCGGAATTTTTGTGGCAGGAAGGGCACACGGCCCATGCTTCTTCCGAAGAAGCCATGCAGGAAACGCGCCTGATTCTTGATATCTACGCCCGTTTTGCCGAAGAGTATATGGCAATGCCAGTCATCAAGGGCATCAAAACCGAAAACGAGCGCTTTGCCGGCGCCGACGAAACGTTTTGCATCGAGTCGCTTATGCAGGATGGCCGGGCGCTGCAAGCCGGTACCTCGCACTTTCTCGGGCAAAATTTTGCCAAAGCTTTCGATGTGCAATTTTTGAATAAAGAAAACCAACTCGAGCACGTCTGGGCTACTTCCTGGGGTGTTTCTACCCGCCTGGTTGGCGGTCTTATCATGACACACTCCGACGACGAGGGTCTGGTGCTGCCGCCCAAACTGGCGCCGGTGCAAGTCGTCATTGTGCCGATCCCCAAACCGGCGCCGGGACTGATGGAGACGGCTGAAAAAATAGCGGCCCAATTGCGCGCCAGAAGCATTTCCGTAAAATTGACGATGATGAGCAAAACCGCCCGGGCTTCAAATTCGCCGAATACGAAATGATCGGCGTGCCGGTGCGCCTCGGCCTTGGCCAACGCGACATCGACGCCGGCCAGATCGAAGTGGCGCGCCGCGATACCCGTGAAAAAAACAATGTGCCGCTTGACACTGTCGTCGACCACGTCGCTCAACTGCTCGACGATATACAGGCCAACCTGTTCAACCGGGCAAAAGCATTCCGCGATGCGCATATCACACCAGCCGATTCCTGGGAAGAGTTTGAGCAGATTCTGGAAACCAAAGGCGGGTTTATTTCCGCGCATTGGGATGGCACCACGGAAACTGAGTTGGCCATTAAGGAGCGTACGAAAGCGACCATTCGCTGTATTCCGGTGGATGGGCCTGCTGAGGCCGGAAAATGTGTGCTGACTGGCAAGCCGAGTACGCAGCGGGTGTTGTTTGCGAAGGCGTATTAATTGCTAACCTGTCCGGTAAAATTGAATAAAAAATGCGGCGCTTGTGGCGCCGCATTTTTTATTCAATTTTACCGGACAGGTTTTTTTGGAAGCCGTCTGACAGACGGCCTTACATGTGCAGCGGCCGGTTGGCTGTAGCCGCCAAAGCCGCTTCTTTGAATGCTTCGGTGTATGTCGGGTGGGCGTGGCTCATACGGGCGGCATCTTCGGCAGATGCGCGGAACTCCATGAGTGCCACGCCTTCGGCGATCATATCCGCAGCCCGGGCCCCGACGATGTGTACGCCAAGGATTTCATCCGTTTCCTTGTGCGCCAGTACTTTGACCATGCCATCGAGGTCCATGCTGGCGCGTGCGCGGCCCAAGGCACGGAACGGGAATTTGCCCGATTTGTACGGCGTGCCTTTTTCCTTCAGTTCTTCTTCGGTGTAGCCCACAGCAGCCACTTCCGGCCAGGTGTACACCACGCCGGGAATCAGGTGGTAGTGGATATGCGGCTTCTGGCCGGCCAGGGTTTCGGCGACAAAAACACCTTCCTCCTCGGCTTTGTGCGCCAACATGGCGCCGCGAATGACGTCACCGATGGCGTAAATACCGGGCACATTGGTTTGCAGGTTGTCATCCACCGGGATGCGGCCTTTTTCATCCACACTGACACCGGCATTTTCCAGACCCAGGTTGTCGGTATAGGGCCTGCGGCCAATGGAAACCAGGCAATAGTCAACGTTGAAATTCAGTACTTTAGATTCGTCATCGCGACTTTTTGCCACAACTTTTACTTTGGTTTTTGAAGGTGTCACCTCCGTCACGGCATGCCGTACGTGGAAAGTAATGCCAAGGCTTTTCAGGCTTTTCGTTAGTTCGCGGCTGCAATCGCTGTCCATAGTAGGGAGGATGCGGTCGAGGTATTCCACCACAGTCACTTCCGTGCCAAGGCGGGCATAAACGCTCCCAAGTTCGAGGCCGATGACGCCGCCGCCGATGATGAGCATACTGCCGGGTATTTTTTCGATGTTCAGAGCTTCGGTGCTGGTGATCACGCGTTTTTTGTCGTAGTTGAAATTAGCCGGCACGATGGGTTTGGAGCCGGTGGCGATGATCGTTTTATTGGTTTCCAGTTCGAGCGTTGAACCGTCGGCTTGTACGACCTTGATTTTGTTTTTATCTACAAAAGTGCCGTGCCCGTTGTAGACGTCAATCTTGTTTTTTTTCATTAAAAACTCCACACCTTTATTGTTCTCCAGCACCACGGCATTTTTTCGCTGGATCATTTGCGGCATGTTCACTTTGAGGCCGCTGAGGTCAATGCCATGCGTTTTAAATGTTTTCTCCGCATTGTGATAATGTTCGGAGGAGTCGAGCAACGCTTTGGAGGGGATGCAGCCCACATTGAGGCAGGTACCGCCAAGTACAGAGTAGCGTTCGATAATAGCGGTGCGCATGCCCAACTGGGCACACCGGATGGCGGCAACATAACCGCCGGGGCCGGAGCCGATGACAATGACGTCGTATTGCATAGGTTATAATAGATGACTTTGGGTAAAGCCGTTGCAGCAGAATTTGTTCAAAATTTTTGTCTATTCTTTTTTATCCCCCTTCGATGAATCTCCCCCGTCCCGCCGTTTCTCCTTATTTCGCCGGTCGGTATTCCGGTTGCCGCCACCTTCGTTTCTGGGTTTATCCGGACGATTGCCACTACGCCCTTTGCGGTTGTCCGGGCGGCCGTCGCGGCGGCGATCATCGCGGCCTTTCGGCGGTCGGTTGCTTTGTGGCTGTTCCCTACCGGCTTTTTCCACAGCGGAAGCCAGACTTTGGGCAGTTCTCGATTGTTTTTTCTTTTTCCGGCGTTTTTTCCGCTTTTCGATAGGCAATTGAATGACGTTGTTCACGCTCTCGTAATCGTGTACTTCATCTTCAGTATCGTCGGGCGGCGGAGCCATAGCCTGAATGTCTTCCAGGTTGGCGGGCATTTCGCCGTTTTTCATCATATCCAACACTTCCCAAACCTGATCGACATGCAGCGGAAAAAAGCGCCCACGGTCATCGGCATAGGTGTAGAACATCAGTCGCTTGAACACATCGGTTTTCATCAGGATGGCCACGCCGGCAGCTGTTTTCAATTTGTCGGCCCGGTCCGGAAAATCTTCCAGGGCATCGATGTAGGTATCGAGCTCATAATTCAGGCAACACTTCAGGCGGCCGCACATACCCGACAATTTGGTCTGGTTGATGGCCAGGTTTTGATAACGGGCAGCGGCAGTATTGACGCTTTTAAACTCGGAAAGCCAGGTGGAGCAGCAAAGTTCGCGGCCACAATTGCCCAGGCCGCCGATGCGCGCCGATTCCTGCCGGGCGCCAATCTGACGCATTTCAATTTTGACCTTGAACTCCCGGGCATAGTGCCGGATGAGTTCGCGGAAATCCACACGACCGTCGGCTGTGTAGTAGAAGGTGCATTTACGGCCGTCGCCCTGGAATTCCACATCGCCGACTTTCATGTTGAGATCGAGCGTACGTGCGATAGCCCGGGAGCGGATCATCACGTCGCGCTCCTGCTTGCGCAGCTCGTCGAGCCGTTCGAGGTCGCGTTCGTGCGCTTTGCGGATGACGGCCAGTTGTTTGGCGTCGTTGCGGGTGCGTTTGCGTTTCATTTGCAGGCGCACGAGTTCGCCGGACAGGGAAATCTTACCCAGGTCGTAGCCGCCGGAGGGCGATTCGACCAGCACCCAGTCGCCGGTAATGGTGCGGGTATGCGGCGGATTTTTGTAAAATGCTTTGCGCGAGCCGTTTTTAAAGCTCACTTCGACCATGTCAAACGGCCGGGTATCCTGAATACCCATAGCCGTAATCCAATCGTAGGTATTATGCCGGTTGCAGCCGCCGGTTGCGCAGCCGCCATTGGATTGGCAGCCGGACACGGCATCTTTACCGGTGGAACAGGAACATCCTATGCAGCCCATATTGTTGTCGTATATGTCGAGTATTAATTCGGACGGTAGTTTACAGTTTCAATTTTTCATTACACCGGGCGCAACCAAAGGCTAACGGCCAAAAGCCAGCAACCCGGTCAGGTGCTCTTCAGAATTCGATTGATCTGAATGGAGCTGTCTAAAAAAAGGATTTTTGGATTGGCATTTCGTTCAATGTAATAGCTGTTTTCACCCAGAATCCGGACCAATTGATCAATTTTTTCAAAGGTCATTATGCCCGCCATATTTTGGGCGGTTTTCAGTTCATCGGGGCGGAGACGGAGGGTTGTTTTACGGGCAACCACCATGGCCAGCAGTTCGTGCATAAAATGCAGGGCATACTGCAAAAACTGTTTCTGGTTTTCACGTCCGAGTTTGGCAAAATGCTCGGTCCATTGAACCAGTTCGATGCCGTTGCCACGGTAGCATTTGCGCAGCCAATCGAGCAGCAGACCGGCGTCGTCGTTTTCGGGGGTATCGGCCAGGTGGAGTGCGCGGTTAAAATCGCCACCGGCCAGAAAGGCAATTTGTTGAGCGCGGTTTTCATCCAGTTGGCGTTTTGCCTGCAAGGCAGCGCACACCTCGGCATCGGTCAGTGGGTCGGTTTTAACCAGTTGGCAACGGGAAAGAATCGTTGGCAGGATCAGTTCGGCATTTTCGGCGACCAGCAGAAAAATTGTTTGCTCCGGCGGTTCCTCAATGAGTTTGAGCAGGCGGTTGCCTTCTTTACCGAGGTATTCCGGCAACCACAGAAGCAGGATTTTGTAGCGTCCTTCGAAAGCTTTGAAGCTCAGCTTTTTAATAATGGCATTGCACTCTTCCTTGGTAATGTTTCCCTGTTTGTTTTCGGCGCCGAGGCGTTGAAGCCAGGTATTCACGTCGAGCCAGGGATTTTGGAGCAATACTTCCCGCCACGTTCCGACGACGGTGGTGCTTACGGCATTGGCGCCTACCGTCGGGTAGGAATAATGAATATCCGGGTGAATAAACTGGGCGGCTTTATGGCAGGAGTTGCAGCTCCCGCAGGGGCCTTCTGAATGCTCACCCGGCGCCTCGCATTGGAGCCATTGAGCAAATTCGAGCGCCAAATCAAGGGTACCCCACCCGGTATTGCCCAGAAACAACATCGCATGCGGCACCCGCCGGCTGTGGTAGAGCCGGTGCAGGTGTGTTTTTGCGCGTTGTTGTCCCAGGGCTTTCATCCTTATTAATGTGCACGTTGCGTTTTACATCAGACCGTCCGGATCAAAAAAAACGGGCCGTATTCAGATCAGCGAATCGCGCAGGCTGGCAGGATGTATTTGGATATCGGCAGCAGGCGGGAAAAGGGCCGGCTATGGCTCCATCCCTTTGGGCAAGTGTTTTTGAACATGGTGGACGCTAAACTGTACCGAACGATGTTCTATTGGGTTGATATCGTGGCGCGGCGTTATTATTTGCCGCTTTTTGCCACAATTAACTGCTTTTTTGCCTTCAAACTCCGCTCATGCAATTCCAAATGCACGCTGCACTTCCTACTCGAAACGACAGACCATGGTTGGTATTTCAACCAGGTAACTGCGAAGGTAAGGTAAATCATTGAGTGAAGGCGTGATTGCCGGTTTGAGTTATTTTTCTGTATTTGCAAAACCGCCGCTTGTATTGGCTGTTTCGTTGCAAAGGCAACCTTACTGCCGATGTGCAAACCAACGCAACACCACCCGATGAAAGTAGCTGTTATTCGAAAAGCCCATTTCAACGCCGCCCACCGCTTGTACAACCCGGCCTGGTCGGATGCCAAAAACGACCAGGTATTCGGCTTGTGCAACAACCCGAACTGGCACGGCCATAATTATGAACTGGAAGTAAAAGTGGTCGGGGAAATCGACCCGGACACGGGCATGGTAGTCGATCTGGGCTGGTTGGCCAACCTGATCCGGGAGCAAATCGAGCGCCGCTTCGACCATAAAAACCTCAATCTGGATACCGAAGAATTTCGAAACCTGATCCCAACAGCGGAGAACATCGCCGTGGTGATCTGGCAAATCCTGCGCAAACACCTGCCTGAACAATACGACCTGCACATCAGGCTGTATGAAACCCCGCGCAATTTTGTGGAATACCCCGTATAATGATGAATGATGAATGATGAATGATAAATGATAAATGGTTCACCGTCCGTGGACGGTGAACCATTTATCATTTATCATTCATCGCTAATCATTAATTTTTCACCAGGCGGATTGCCTGAAACGCCTGTCCGTTGGCATCTTCCAGAGCCAGCAGATAGGTGCCTGCGGGCTGGGAAGCCAGCGAATAAATCTGGCCGGGGGTGGCAGTGAAACGCGCCACTTCGCGGCTGTCCAGCGAAAATACCCGGATGCGATGGACATCATCGGCATTGGTCAACTGGAAATTCTCCACCGTCGGGTTGGGGAAGAGTTTGACGTTTGCAACGGGAAGATCATCTGTTCCGGACAAGGAGGAGGTATACAGGAACGTCACGGTCACCGAATCGGAAGGCGTATTGACGTTGGTCATTTTCAGGTCGATTATGCCGCTGGCGCCCTGGTATGCATTCGGGTTGAGGAAATGTAAAATGATCGGTCCGGTGTGCCCCGGATCAATATCAAAAGTTTTTGTGCTGACGTGCGCGAGATAGCACTGGTTGAGGTCGCAGACCTGCGTTTTGGTATCGTCATCACCGACAAGGCTTACAACGATACGTTCCCAACGGATCGTTTGTACGGCGCCGGTGGTGTTGGTGATGTTGAAATGGGCTTCAATATCCGGGATAGTCGGTTGCGCAATTTCCCAAACTTCCAGAGCGGAAACATTGAAGGTGGACTGTGCGAAGCAGACGCTGTACAAGCCGGAAAGCAGAAATAGGATGGTAGACAAGCGTTTCATAGGCGGAAAGACTATTTTTAGCAGGTTTTGTAATAATTTAGCCAAAGGTAAGCCTGTGAGGCGAAACCTCCGCCCTATTTTTGTTTTAGCTACGGTGTTTTCTGAATCACTGTATGCCAATAGCAAAAAAATCTATGAGAAAAGGCTGGGTATTCGCGCTCCTTCTGGCTTCAACCCTTTCCTTGCAAGCACAATTGCCTGCGGGCTCTGTAGCGCCCGATTTTACCACAACTGATATTCATGGCCAAAGCTGGAATTTGTACAACCTGCTTGACCAGGGTAAAATTGTCGTGCTGGAAGTGTCTGCAACCTGGTGTGCGCCTTGTTGGGCCTATCACAACAGCCATGCCATGCACAATTTTTACGCGCAACACGGCCCCGATGGCGACGATAAAGCCAGGATATTGTTTATCGAGGGCGACCCAAACACCAATGTCAATTGCCTGTATGGCAGTGCCGGTTGTAACAATTATACACCCGGCAATTGGGTCGCCGGAACGCCTTTCCCAATTATCAACGATGCAAAAATCGCCGACACGTTTGACGTCCATTACTACCCGACCATTTTCGTGATTTGCCCAAACCGGAAAGTTTATGAAGTCGGGCAGTGGAATGCCACTGATATCTGGGAACAAGCCCGGCAATGCCCGGTGGCTTACGGCCAAACCAATGCCGGCATTTTTGACTACACAACGGGCACCGCCCTCGACGAGGTGTGTGGAAACATGGCCCTTAACCCCGCCTTTTCACTGATCAATCTTGGCTCCGAGGCACTTACGCAAGCTACGATTGCCCTGAAATGGCAAAACAGTACCGTGCAAACTATTGAGTGGACGGGCAACCTGGGCCTTTATGGCGAAGCCGCTATTGCTTTCGACGAATTTCCGGTAGCCGACAGCGGCAGCCTCGAAACACGCCTGCTCAGCGTGAACAATCAGCCCTATGATGATGACCAGGCAAACAACAACCACATCGACAATTTCGAACCGGCCAAAGCATTTAACAGCCTGAAGGTTTTGCTTAAAATACGTACCGATCAGTACGGCGCTGAAACGTACTGGGAACTACGCGATGAGCATGGACTGGTACTCGAATCGGGCGGCAACCAGGATGTCGGCCCGAACGGCGGCGGTAAATTCACCGGTATCGACGGAGGCCCCGGCGCCTACGGCAACAACACCATCATCCGGGATACCCTGAATTTGCCGGGCCCCGGCTGCTACTCCATCCATTTTGTGGATGCTTATGGAGACGGCATCTGCTGTAATTACGGCAACGGGTATTACAAATTATACAACCTGGACGACCCGGTTTACCCAATCATCTGGGGGGGGAAATTCAAGGCTTACGACGACCGCGGATTCAGCGCCACCTCCACCACCACTGCCACCACATCCACCTTTGCCGCACCGCCGGCACTCCGCTTGTTCCCCAATCCGGCCAGTGATCAGCTCCGGGTGAACATCTCTCTGCCGGAAAGCGCCCACACCGCCGCCACAGTCTTCAACAGTATGGGGCAACTGCTTCTTGCCGGGCCGGCGGAACAACTGCCCGCAGGGGACCACTTGCGCAACCTGGACATCAGCCAACTGCCCGAAGGCTTGTACTGGCTACATCTTTCGATCGGAGAAAAAGCCCTGGTGAAAAAATTTCTTGTTCAGCGTTAGAAACCTCTCCTTTAGTCAAATTCGATCGTATCGCCCGGCTTATAACGTTGCCGGGTCTCTTCCTCTGTTGCCGGTTTCGCTTGCTTTTTGGCTTTTGCCTTCGGCTGTGGGCTTTCCGGCATTTCACCAAACAAGGAGCCTTGTGTTGCATCTTCGGCGGCCGGGGCTTCGTCCGGTTCCATTTCCTTGACGCTGCTCAACAGGGTGTCGCTGAGTTTGTTGCCAACCGCTTTCCAGCCTTTTACATCCATAAAGTCGCCCAGACCGATTTCGCCGGGCATAGCCTTGCCTTTTACGCGTATGGAGTATTTGATGCGTGGATTGGGTTTTAAACTGGCAAAAAGCAGTTTGGACTTCGGGTGATCGGTAATAAACGAGTACCGCTCTTTCAGTTTGGACGTTTCGACGAGGAAGCGTTTGACCATTGTCCAGCCTTTGTGCCCGTCGAAATGCACGGCGTTGACCACTTGTTTGGGGTTGAATTTGCCCAGGTGCAAAATTTCTTTGGGTTCGAAATGCTGGAGCAGATCGGTATCGGTGAGTTCGTAGGAGCCGTCGTTGTACAACACGAAGATCATATCGCCGGTGTCGAATTCGCCAAGCATGTCGCCGCGCTCCTGCGTATTGAGGCGGCCGGTAATGCCGTCGTACCAAAGTTTTTGCGCGCCGATGGTGCTTTTGCCGACTTCCTTTTGCCGGATATTTTTCACCGGATATTTTGTCAGGATGTTGCCTTGGGAGGCGCGGCCTTTGATGGCCAGCTCGCCAAAGTCGTAGTCGAACACTTTGATTTTGGCCGAGCAGCCCGGACTGAGCGTAACCGTTACCACTTCGCTTTCGCCATTGGGATTGGCGGTCAGGTAATGCACCTTGGAACCTTTAACCCCGCCGCCCACGGGGTAATCCTTATCGCGGGTAATGGCGGTCACATTGAAACGTTTGACCATGGAACGGCCGCTTTTCCCGTCAACGTAGGCTAAATTGTACGTAGTGCGCTCGTCGTTTTTCTTCCATACTGCTACATGCAGGATGTCTTTGCCGACAAACACTTTTTCGTCGATGCGCACGACTTTCATCACGCCGTCGCGACGAAAAACGATGATGTCGTCGATGTCGGAGCAGTCCTGTACAAACTCATCTTTTTTCAGGCCCATGCCGACAAACCCGTTTTCGCGGTCGACATACAGTTTGGCGTTGTTGGCCACCACTTCGGCGGCGCGGATTTCGTCGAACACCGCCAGTTCGGTTTTACGCTCCTGGCCCTTGCCGAATTTTTCCAGCAGGTTTTCAAAATAGGCAATGGCGTATTCGGTCAGGTGTGCCAGGTGGTGCAGGGTTTCCTGCAGGCGCTCGTTGAGCTTGGCGATCTCTTCGTCGGCTTTGAAGGAATTGAATTTTGAAATCCGCTTGATCCGGATTTCGGTGAGCCGCACGATATCCTCCTCGGTTACGGCGCGCAGCAGCTTGATTTTTTTGGTCTCCTTGGCATAACCCGGCTCTTCCGGCGTGATCACATATTTTCTCAGGCCCGTGTCGATGGTTTCGAGCACAGCTTCCCAGGTTTCGCATTCTTCAATGTCGCGGTAAATGCGGTTTTCAATAAAAATGCGCTCAAGGGAAGCGAAGTGCAGTTTTTCCTCCAAATCGTTTTTCTGGATCTCCAGCTCAAGTTGGAGCAGCGCCTTGGTTTTTTCCGTGGAAATACGCAGCAGTTCGTTCACGTCGGTGAACAGCGGTTTGTTTTCCACGATCACACAACAGTTGGGGCTGATGCTGACTTCGCAATTCGAAAAGGCGTACAGGGCATCGATGGTCACATCGGGGCTGACGCCGGCCTGCAGTTCAATTTCAATGCTCACCTCGGCCGCGGTTTTGTCCACCACTTTTTTAATCTTGATCTGGCCTTTATCGTTCGCTTTCAGGATAGAGTCGATGAGGTCGGAAACCGTTACGCCGTAGGGCAACTCGGTGATCTCCAGTGTTTTTTTGTCCAGTTCTTTGATGCGGGCCCGGACGCGAATCTTGCCGCCGACGGCCGCCGCCGTTGTAGTTGGTCACGTCGACCAGCCCCCCGGTGGGAAAATCGGGGTAGAGGTCTGTTTTTCGCCCCTTCAGCGCGGCAATGCTGGCTTTAATTATTTCCACAAAATTGTGCGGCATCACCTTGGTGCTCAGGCCAACGGCAATGCCTTCCACCCCCTGGGCAAGCACCAGCGGAAATTTCATCGGCAGGTTCACCGGTTCGCGCTTGCGCCCGTCGTACGAAAGTTGCCACTGGGTGGTATCGGGGTTGAAGGCTACTTCGAGGGCAAATTTGGTGAGGCGCGCCTCGATGTAACGCGGCGCGGCTGCCGAGTCGCCGGTGCGGTAGTCACCCCAGTTTCCCTGGCAGTCGATCAGCAGGTCTTTTTGGCCCATGTTGACCAGGGCATCGCCGATGGCGGCGTCGCCATGCGGGTGGTATTGCATGGTTTGGCCGATGAGGTTGGCCACCTTGTGATAACGCCCGTCGTGCTGCTCAAACATGGCGTGCAGGATGCGGCGTTGCACGGGTTTGAGGCCGTCGTCGATGGCAGGGACTGCCCGCTCCAGGATGACGTAGGAGGCATAGTCCAGAAAATAATCCTGGTACATCCCCGAAAGGGTGACGACGGTGTCTTCGCCATTCTGGGATACGGTGGGCGGAACGGTGGTGTCTTTTTTTGAACGAGCCATAATCAGGTGATCTTATGCGCAGGGGCGACCCTCGCGGTCGGCAAAAATAGGGTCTATGATTTTATTTTTGAAATTTTTTGTTTTAAAAACAATATCCCATTTTACTCGGCGAAAGTAAAAAGATTCAGCTTGTACAAGCGCCGGTTGGGAATATTGACATTGGGCTGGCCGATAAAGTAGAGCATCCCGTTGCGCATTTTAAAATTATTGGAAAGGTAGGGCGCGATGGCGGGGGTGTAGGTTTTGCGTGCGCCGCCGGTTTCCAGGTCCAGTTCTTTGAGTACCAGGGCGCCGTCTTTGGCACTAAACCGGCCATAGACACGCTCCAGGGCAGCATCCACCAGCACCTGTTTGCGCCAGCCGGCACTACGGTGGTAAGTAAGCGGCGCGGTTTGATCATGCCGGGGGGTTCCATGGCGATCCGGAGCATTTTGTCGTTCACGTGGTCGAGCAGGTAAATCCGGGAGCCAACTTTGATCAATGGGGCATACACGGAGTCTTCGGCGAGTGTGCTGAAAAAGCCGATGTTGGCAACCAGGCCGTTGGTTTCGGCCATACGGGTGAGATTTTCGGGCCGGAGTACCTTTTCGGGATCGGTGAGGGGGCTGTACCCGTCGAGAATGTCGTCGCGATCCAGGTCGGAAAGGGTCAGCATGTACGCAGCCAGGATTTCCATATGGCGCCGCCGGAGCTGGGCTTCAATGATTTCGTTGCGGATGATAGCCAGCAAATGCTGCTTTCGGTCGGGGTCGTAGTACAGGTACTGCACCGATTGGCGGTAAGCGCCTGTTTTTTGATAAAAATAATACCCGTTTTGCTCCAGCACGCAAGGTTTGACCAGCTTGTAAAACAAGTCGGTGGTATAGCGCGGAAAGGTATCGATGCGGTTTCCGGCAAGCGTGATTTCCCGGGCATGGTGTTCGCCCACCACGTGCAGGTCGCCGGTACAGCTGCGGTGCAGCAGGTCGGCCGGTTCGGGCAATTGCAGTTCGGTCAGCAGGCGGCCGTTGTCGGTGGTAAGTTGCAGAAAGTATTTTTTGCCGAGTTGCACCAGCAGCAGCAGGTCTTCGCCGGCGAAATCGTAGTCGAGCAGGTTGGAGCGGAAATCTTCCTGAAAAACCGATTCCATGGGTTTGCTGGAGATGGCGATCTCCGGCAGGTTCACGGCATTGGACTTCAGGAAAATGTCCAGCCGTGCAAGTTGCCCGCTGAACCGGAGGGTGTCCAGGGAAATGCGTTGCGGGAAATAGCCGATGCAGCGCACCGTCAGCCAGCCGGTTTTTGATGGAATGTCCAGGTTGAAGCGTCCGGCCGCGTCGGTTACGGCCTGCCGGTCGGTAGTTTGCAAGGTGGTACCGGGCAGCGCTTCACCGTTTTCGTCGAGTACCCGGCCCCGGATTTGAAAGGTTGTCCCCTGGGCGTTGGCAAGCTGCATGCTGATCGTAAAAAGCAAAAAATAGAATAGCCGTTGCATGTGGTCAAAATTCGAATGATTTGGGCAGTTTTTAAACCCAATTTTGTCAACGCTATCCTTGCCGGTGTCAATGCGCCGGTTTGGCGAGGGAATACGGTGCCGCGCGCAAGGTTTTTTGCAAGGTATACTCCAAGTAAAGCGGTTTGTCAAAGTAATGCTGCCGTGCATATTGTCGGCGTGACTTCTACGGTTTCACTTTATAAACCGGTAATAATCGAATCCAGATGTCTCCCTTCGGTCGACATGACACCTTGAAATGACAGGATTAGTTTCAATCATATTTCTCGCTACGCTCGAAATTTCCCCTGCGCCCGCCGTAATTTCGAGCGTAGCGAAAATCCAATGGTTAGTTTAAAAAAAAACGACTGTCATGTCGACCCCGCAGGGGGGAACATCTGGTTCTTCAACACATTATCGGGTATTTATTTGAAACCGTACGAGTCACGCCGACAATCGCTTAACTGCCTCCAATTTTTCGAAAACCACTTTCTTCCGGGTATATTTCATATTGTGACATCGAGATATTGGTAAACATTTATTCCACCTTGACAAGTTTCCCATGCCGCTGCCGCTTTCCGGCACACCAGACTTCAAAAAAGTAAATTCCGGAGGGCAAACCCTGTACATCTACCTCGGTCACCTGCGCCGCGGAATCAAATTCCAGTTCACGGACTACATGACCGGCAACGTCAACCAGATGAAAACGGGCCTGCGCACTGAATTGCCGGTTCGGAATAATTTTAAGCGCCGTTTTTACCGGGTTGGGAAATACCGAAAAGGCCGGCAGGGGCGTAGGTGGCGCTGTGGTATTGACGACCGGGGAGCAGGGCAGGCCGGGGTTGTCC
>JADJWX010000019.1 GCA_016716135.1 Lewinellaceae bacterium
CCCGGTTCACGGCCTTCTGCAAATTGATGCGGGCGAAGCCGAAATTCAGTCGGTGCAAATTGTCGATCTGTTGGGCAGGCAGGTGTTGGAGCAGCAGTTTCCAAGCCGGGGAGTTAATTCCGTTCAGATTGAAACAGGCATGCTCCAACCCGGCATTTATGTTTTAAAAGGAAAATTGCGGAACCACGGGCTGTTTGTGCAAAAACTGGCGAAACGGTGACTCCGTCTTTCGGCCCGAATTTTTAGCGCATGTTGGGGGGGCAGGCCAGGGTAAACGCATTAAAATCTCGAGCGACCTCGGAGAGGTCGAATTTGTGCTGCGGTCAAATAATTCGACACTGATTCGACCTCTCCGAGGTTGTGAGCCTGGCTCTAATGGACCGGATGCTACAACTATTTGACCTCTCTACCGGCGTGCAATGATTGGTAATATTTGTGGTAACCATTTGGCTTTTAGCATTTCTCCCTTGCGCTTGTGCAGGTTCCTCGCTGCGCTCGGAATGACAATGCGTATTAAATAAAACAGGGAGGGCGGTAAAACCCGGTAAAGCAACATTTCGTCGCCCCTTTCTTTTAGCCCAACCATTGGGGATGCTGAGGCCAAAACTGGGGGGCGAGGTAATGTTCCCTTTTTCCAAATCTTTCGCTCCCCAGATTCTTATAAGGTGGTCTTGTCATTCCGAGTGCAGCGAGGAACCTGCCCGCTCGAAAAGGGGAATCCTAAATATAACTTGCCTTTGCACGCCGGTACCGAGGTCAGTTATAGTTTAATGCGTTTGCTTTGGGGGGCAGGGTAAACGCATCAAAATCACAGGCGACCTCGGAGAGGTCCGTTGCATTTTGATGCATTTGCTCTGGGGGGCAAGCCACTTTCCGGCAAGTATAAAGTTTGGTCACCGTACGCAATCCGGGCTATGGCCAGGCATATCAAATCTGGCGTTTATTCTTTTTTAGCCGCAATGTTGCACGTATCGTGCAGTGCGCCGGAGATAAACCGGTCTAATTTTTCACGCCATTCTTTTGGGGTACAGGTTTTCACCAGGTCAAACAGTGGACCGGGTTCTGCGTTTGTGCTGTTGAGGAAACGCAGCGTAGCCTCCAGCTGCAATAAACTTCCGATGAGCAGGTCATTGCCGATGAGCAGTTCATTGGGATTGTGGCTGCCGCCATAGCTGCGTTCGATCTGCAGCACCTGGCCGGAATTGCTCAGGGCATAAGGCTGGAGCTGTTGTTCGACGGTGCTTTCCGTTTGCAGCTGCAATGCTTTAGCCAAGCTGTTCAGTTCCTTGCGGGCTTCTTCGAGAAACGCTTGCATGGTATGCTCCTCCGCGCCGCGCAGATCGAGGGAAACGCGGGTGCTGCGGTAATAGCTGATGAAGTCGATTGGATGAATGGAAATCAGCTCAACCCCTTCGCCGCCCTCCGTTACAGTACCCGAGAGCGTGCCATAAACCCAGGCTTGAATTTGTTGGAGGAGAAAATGTTGCCGGGCTTCCGGAAGATTTCCCTGCACCCCGAAGGTGGCGACCGCCTCTTCGGGAATTACATTCCTGTTCGTTCCCGGCAGGAGCGCAATTTCGCCAATGACCACCTTCAATTTCGTTTTACGCGCCGCATTAATTTTTTCCACCAACGCAACAAAATGCCCGGCCAGGCGGGCGATTGCCACACCGGGGTCTTTCCGGTCTTCGAGCAGGGTAGCCCCGGCGTGATTCCGCTCACCTTTCAACCGTACCCGAATGGCAACATCGAGCTTCCGGGAAACACGACTGTCCGGTGCGCCTTCGATCACGCCGACCGTTACCCGCAAATCCCGGAAACGTTCCTTTTTCGCCAGATTCCGCAAACGGTGGTTGAGTGCCAGAGCGCCCGACTCCGCATTTTCGCCATTCAGGAAAAAGTCTTGCTGGTGAATGCCCATAATCGCATCGACAATAACCAACGGTACGCCGCTCCTGTCTAATACCGGTCCTTGCTCAATATGCCGTTCGTACGTATGCGGTGTATAAAATAATTCGGGATCAAAGCATTTTTCCAGCAGTTCCACGCTGCCGGAGGCGGGTTCAAAGTCGTTCACCAGCGTGATGGCGCCCGCAGCCTGGTGTTTTTTCAAAAAGTTCAGCATAGCCGTCAAACGAACGCCGAAATTTTCGCCGTCGCTGTTTTTCATGCGGTAAATTCTGTCCGGCGCGGCAAGCCCGGCTACGGCGGCACTTCCCGGCATGGAAACATCCTCCCCGGTAAAGGTCATCTCTTCGCCAATAAATGCGGACACCATCAGCATGCTGTCGGCTCGGGCGTCGGTCGGGATGTAATTAAAGTATTTTTTAAGATCGGCCAGGATATGTGCGATCTCAATACCGGCCATTACACCCAATCGCCCGTCGTATTTGCCGGCATCCTTTACGGTATCGATGTGTGAACAGTGGCAAATAGCCTTTGCAGTGCACTGTTTGATGTAGGCAGGCGTTGAAATCCTATCATCCGGCAGGCCATTGTGCGAATACAGGCCGTGGATATTGCCCACCTTATCCACAAAAACCGCCATGCCGGCGGTGTTCATTTGTTCGATCACTTCGAGGGTGGCTGCAAAAAAACGTTCGTTCAGGGTGCGTGCATCTATTTCTTCGTTGGCATCCTGGCTCACGACAGCCATTTTTTCGATCCTGCGGCGCAAGCGCATGCTGATGCCAACCACTTTGTTCAACTGGCGTTGGCGGGGCAAAAGCCGGTTCAGCGGAATACCCAGCCGGAGCCAGCGTTCCACCTGCCGAATGGCCCTGTAATAGGCAATGATCAATTCAATTTCGGCCAGTGGCGCCAGCCGTTCCTCCGCCTGCCGGGCATCCGCTTTGAGAATATTCCCGAGCTTCAGGCCGGCCACATGGGATTGCAGTTCTTTTCGAAACAACAATACATCGCCCAGGTGCGAAGCCCTGGCTTGTAACATTTTGTCGAGCGGCTCATTCAAAACATCGCCTTTCCCGGTTAATTTTTGTTGCCGTTCATGGGTTTGAGCGTCCTTGTTGGGAATATTGTTGGCGTAGGTCCAATGGTTGGGATCGCCGATGGAAGCCGGCGCTGCGCCATTCAGCAAACGGACTAATTTGGCGTGATGTGCCTTCGGCGCCAATTCCGTTTCCGTGCTCCATTGGGAGGATGCCAGTTGCCGGCGTTGTAAAAAAGTGAGGTAGCGATGGGCCAACCGGAAGCGGCCAAGCAATGGCGCCGTGAAGATCAGGGCTTCGTCGTCGTTGAGGTAATCCCGCAATTCTTCTATTTCGATCAGGTGCTCCTGGTTGATCGTCGGATCGAGAATCAGTTCCACATCGGTTTGCTCCGACTCCTGCCAAAATTTGATGATCACAAAAATATGGCTGCGCGCCTCCACGTACTGCACTTCTCTGTCGTGGTGCAGGAGAAAGGGGCCCGTTGAAATGGCTCCCTCTTGAATTTGTACGGCTGCGCACTTGTCTTCAATCATTTTAAAAAGCGTCGGATCGTAAAAATCCTTGACGCGGTAAAGCGGGTTGTCGCTAACCAGAGCGTACGGCCGTTTTCGGAAATCACGCTCCCGCAAAGCCTTTTCCGACATGTCTTTTTCCATGATCATGCCCCGTTTCAGGGCATAGAGCGGAATGCCCAGCATCATCAGTTTTCGCAGGATAATGCTGCATTTATCGCCGCAGCCGTATTCTGCAATGGTATACGGCAGGGGCAGGTATTCCCGTATCTGCCGGATGAGATTCAGTATTTTATCCTGCTCTTTTAAAAGTGGCAGCCCGGTGGTTTCATCATAATCGATCACTATGTCCATCGTCGTCGTATTTTTTTGATTAAAGGAAATTGGTTCGCGGCAAAAACCGGCCGGCACAGTATTAAAATCGTGTTAAGAACAACCCACGGGGGTTTCCTGCCTGCCGGCTTGTGCACTAAGGGGAAAATAACATTAAACAAAACCTTTTTCCCATGAAGAAGCACTTTATGCTCACCGCTCTTTTTGTGTGCGTCATTTTTGTCGACGCACAATCCGAAACACGCACACCCGAAAACCGGCAAATGCCGGGCATTAATCTTGAAAAAATTTACGGAGAAACCGAGGCTTTCGACAGCTACGGCCAAGGCTATGGCAAGACCAGGCACGATGGTTGCGACAAATGCAAAAAGTCGAAAAAACACGGCGCCTGCAACCAACCCGGCAAGCACTACGGCAAGCACAAAAAGCGCGGCTCCGGCAAGCACTCCTGCTGCAAACACAACCAAAACCGAAGCTGTGGCGGCAATGACCGTTGGAGCGATCGAAACAGCCGCGATCGTCGGAACGATCGTTGGGGCAACGACAACCCACGCGACCGGCGCGATAATACCCGCTATGGATCTGAGCAGCGCGACAACGACAGACAATACCGCGGCGGCGCCTCCCGGACTTCGCAGCGCCGGGTAAACGGCAACAGCCAGGTAAAAACCAACCGCCCCGGTGCGGCGCGTCGGGTAGGGACGCGACCGACAAGTTCACGGCCGGCAGGTTCGCGGCTATAGGGTACAACCTGAATTGAAAAAATACGGTTCGGCAAAACATGAGTCATTCCGAATTTTTAAAATGACTTCGGAGAAGTCAAATATTTGTAGATCAAAGATTTAATGGCGATCGACGACCTCGGAGAGGTCGCATGTGCAGGGGGTAGCACCTGGATATTCGACCTCTCCGAGGTCGGGCAACGGGTAACCGGAGCATTTCTACAAATATTTGACCTCTCCGAGGTCTTTTTTATGGAAAAATTCGGAATGACTCATGTTTACTTCACAATACACGGTCAGTTTATAGACTGCTTCAACCTGAGGCCACCAATATTTATACGGCAAGGGGAATACCTTCTTCCACGGTTGCCACCGCCGGCTTAACAAAATACATCCCGACTTCTCCTTTCCCTTTGGTGCTTATCATGCCCCGGTACACACATTGAAATTGTTTTTTTATCAGCTCGTAGGTGCTGCCGGAAATGTTCACCTTGCCCGCTTCCCCGCTGCTTTCCATGCGTTGGGCAGTATTGACGGTATCGCCCCAGATGTCGTAGGCGAATTTTTTTATGCCCACGATGCCGGCTACCACCGGGCCGGTATGCACCCCGATACGAGCTTCAAAGAAAAATTTGCCGGCGGTTTCCCGTATCCGCTTGCGTTCTTTCATAAATGCCTGCATTTCCAGGGCGGCATTCAGCACATTTACGGCATGTGTATCGTTGGGGCTGGGGAGCCCGCCCGCAGCCAGGTAGGCATCGCCGACGGTCTTGATTTTTTCCACTCCGTGCTTTTGCATGATCAGATCGAAAGCGGAAAAACACTCGTTGATTTCAGCAACCAGATCCTTTGGGGTCAATGTTTCCGACAATTGGGTGAAATCCTTGAAATCGGAAAACAGCACGGTGACTTCGTCGATCATCCTGGCCGCTGCCGAGCCCTTGGTTTTCAATTCCTCTGCAATGTCGGCGGGCAGGATGTTCAACAGCAGGGCATCGCTTCTTTTTTGCTCCTTTTTCACTTTGTTTCGCTGGCGCAACATGGCCAGTGAAAACAAGACAACCATGACAAAACCCGCCAACAGCCAGCCGCCGATAAGCTGTTGTTTTTTAATTTCACCCAGGGTTATTGCCTCCTTTTTTTCGAAGGCATAAGTAAGTTCTTTTTGGGTCAGTTCCTTTTCCTTTTCTTCGTTAAAAATGGAATCCTGATAGCTTTTGTACTGCTTGAAATATTGGAGCGACTGATCCAAAAAAATAGATTTTTGAGCGCCGGCGGAAGATTTTGCCCAATCTTCATACAGTTTTGAACTTGATAGTGCATTTTCCTGCAAGAGTGGTTTGAGGTTTAGTTCCTGGATAAGGGCCCTTGCCGTATCGAGGTACATTTCAGACTTTGGATAAACGCCTTTTCGCCGGAATATTTCCCCCAGTTGATTGAGGATATTGGCGCAGAGGTTTCGGTTATGAATGCGCTGAACCATGTCGAGGCTTTCCTGCAATTTTATAAGCGCGACATCCGGTTCGTTTTTGCCGAGGAGCACTCTGGCCTCGGAATAGAGTACCTCGGCAATGTATTTCTCGTAATTG
Source organism: Lewinellaceae bacterium (assembly GCA_016716135.1). GTDB lineage: Bacteria > Bacteroidota > Bacteroidia > Chitinophagales > Saprospiraceae > M3007. Next base: position 6,108 of record JADJWX010000019.1, read on the forward strand.
TTTTTCCTGAAAATAGACTCCGCCTGTTGTAAAAAATAAAGCGAACTATCCGGCATCTCCAATATGCCGTAAACATCTCCCAGGTTGATGTAAACAATACCGGCTCCATCCACGTAGTTTATTTTTTGAAATATTTTCAGTGCCTTGTAGTAATACGGCAGGGCTTTTCGGGGCTCTTTCATGGCAAGATAATTATTGCCAAAATTGATCAACACACTGCCCTGGAATTTTTCAAGATTGATTGCTTTAAACAAATCCAGGGCTTCCTGATAATTGCCCAGAGCCGCAACATGATTGCCATCGTCTTCATAATTCGTACCGGTGCGCCATAGCGCAACGGCTGTCATTTTTTTACAAAACAAGGCTCGCTCCGCCGTCCTTTTTTTACACTGTTTGAAATTCCGGATGGATTGCCCGTAGGCATCAATCGCGTTGTATTGTTCATCGTTGAAATCGTATGCGTCGGCCAGGAAGAACCAGGATTTGGCGGTTTCGAACTGATCGCCGGATTGTTCAAACAGCCGGATTGATTCCTTGAGTTTTTCGATGGCAAGCGGGAGGTTTTTGCGCAAGCGGTTGAGCCTGCCGTCGATTTGCAGGCATTTTGCCATGCCCGGTTTATAGTCGAGTTCGGCAGAGCGCGTTGTGGCTTTTTCCAGGTATGCCGGCACCGAATCTCCCTGGTTTTGGTCTGCGAAAAATTCCCCGATGGCACAAAGAGCATCGACGGTCGCTTCGCCTTTTGTTTGGAGTTTCAGGATGCCCTTGAGCGAATCCAGTGTGTTTTGCGCGGGCAGCCTTTTGCCGGCTCCGACGAGCAAAAGCAGTATTAGCACAATGGGAAAAGAAACAGCCTTTTTCATCATAATTGATTCGGTTGAATTTGGCGATGGCAATTTGTTTATTGCCCCTCGTTGGAAGGCTTGCCGGGCCTGTTGACCTTGTCTCAGAACAAAGCCTGGCGCGACAAACTTTTCACCGCGAAGGCGTCAAGGCGCTAAGAAAATGCTCCGCGTCTTGGCGCCTCGCGGTGAAAAAGAATATGCTACGTCGGGCAGCATTGACAACGTACTTATGAGATAAGCGCAACAGGCCAGTCGCCTCTGATTTTTCGAAAATCACGTTCATCTGGGAATAAAACCTTGATCGGGAAAAACAGGGGTACACTGTTATTCGCCTTCCACGGGCGACCCAACAAAATACATCCCGACCTCCCCTTTCCCTTTGGTGCTTATCATGCCCCGGTAAACACATTGAAATTGTTTTTTTATCAGCTCGTAGGTACTGCCCGAAATGTTCACCTTGCCCGCTTCACCGCTGCTTTCCATGCGTTGGGCGGTATTGACGGTATCGCCCCAGATGTCGTAGGCGAATTTTTTTATACCCACGATACCAGCCACCACCGGGCCGGTATGCACCCCGATACGGGCTTCAAAGAAAAATTTACCGGCGGCTTCCCGGATCCGCTTGCGCTGCTCCATGAAGGTTTGCATTTCCAGCGCGGCGTTCAACACATTTATGGCGTGGGTATCATTGGGGCTGGGCAGGCCGCCCGCAGCCAGGTAGGCATCGCCGACAGTCTTGATTTTTTCCACACCGTGTTTTTGCATGATCAAATCAAAGGCGGAAAAACACTCGTTGATCTCTGCAACCAACTCGTTCGGCGTCAGCGTTTCCGACAATTGGGTAAAATCCTTGAAATCGGAAAACAGTACGGTGACCTCGTCGATCATCCTGGCCGCTGCCGAGCCTTTTGCTTTTAGCTCCTCCGCAACTTCGGCGGGCAGGATATTGAGCAGCAGTTCGTCGCTGCGTTTTTTACCTTTTTTAATTTTATTCCGCTGATAGAAAACGATACCTGCAAACAACATGACGACTACAAAGCCGCCCATAAATCCGTTGCGAATCAGTTTTTGCTTTTGCAGTTCCTGTTTTACCTGGGCGTCTTTCCTTTCCTGGGCTGCTTTTTCCTGGGCCGTTTTTTTATCGAATTCATATTGCATGCGGATTTGCACCATTTTTTTGGTGTTTTCCTTGTTGTGCATACTGTCGCGTGTCGCGGTATAGCGTTTTAAATGTTCGAATGCTTTTTGCCAGTTGCCGGTGGCACTGTCCAGTTGCATAATACCCTTGTAGTAGAAATTCATTTCACCGATGCTTTCCATTTTCTCAATCAGCGAAAATGCCCGGTCAAAATAGTGCTTTGCGGCGCCCATATCCCCGAGTTTGACGTAGCAGTCTCCGATTTTCGAATAGAGCCCGGCCAAAGAAGGCGTATTGGAAACTGCGCGGAAGGATTCGGCAGCCAACAGGTAGTTTTTTAGCGCCGTGTTATAGTTATTCGGTGCAACATAAACATCGCCGACACCGGAATACGACCTGCCCATGCAGGTATGGTTTTTGATTTTCCGACCTTTTTCATACGCAATCTGGTGCTGTTTCAGCGCTTCCGAATAATTCCCTGTTTTGGAATAACAACGCCCCAGATCATTGTAGCTAAGTGATTCGTTGATAAAATCATCTGCCTCTTTTAAGGATTTAATACTTTTAAGATAGATTTTTATAGCTTCCGCATAGTTGCCCTGCTCTTCGAGGTTATTGGCCAAATTGCTGCTTATAACGGCATAGCCCGCTTGATCTCCGGCATCCTCAAATATTTTTAAAGCGGCATAGGAGTGCTTTAGCCATTCAGGGTGCATGCCCAAATTGCTGTACACCCAGGCAAAAATGTTGTGGACTACACTCTGATTGTACAGGTTGCCGATTTTTTCATAGCCCTTCAATGCAACAGGCAGGTATTTCAGCGCCTCAAAATAATTGCCGTCGTCGGCATAATCCTGCGCAATGAATAAATTGACCATCGCGATTTTGTCCTGGATACCCAGTTTTTTCCAAATGGCAAGCGCTTCAAAATGATAGTTCAAGGCTTGAGCAAATTCGCCGTTCTGCCAGTGGTTGCGCCCGATCACTTCTTTGGCGTACCCGATGCCTTTTTCCCAATTCAGCCGTTTGGCGAGGGCCAGTGTCTGGCTGGCGTATTGCTGGCTTACTTCCATATCGATCTGACTGTACCCGTAGGCCAGGTGGCTTAATAATTTGACTCTGGCGGTGTCTTCCGTTGATTTGGACAGTTCCGTTTTCAGGGAGTCGATGCGTTGGAGGCCTTGCTTTTGGGCGGTTGAAACGGCGATGTTGGCAAACAGGAGCAGGGTAGTAAGGCGAATGCAGGCCGGATACGTTTTCATAAGCAGTGCGGTTGATTTTTGCACAACAAAGTTGCTTCCGGGCCCACCGGATCGGCTTGCCATTTCTGAACCAATGCTTACCAATTCTGAACCTTTGCCGGTTGCAAGAAAAAAGGGTTGGCCTTTTGAAGAGGCCAACCCTTTTTTCTTGCTGCTGTGCGCCGTTTACCAGGAGGGGTATCCGACCTGAATAACTTTTTCTGTAAACCCGTTGCTCACGCGTACGAAATAACCTTTGGTGTTGTCGCGTGCAGCGTCGAGGGTGTACATATTGCCGCCGATGTAATTGAGCGGTGTGCCGACCGCAATGGGCGGATACGGGTTTGAAGGTCCGTACAGGCCGATTACCTCCGTAACCGTCCAGTTCTGGAAGGGTGGCGCGGTCACTTTAACCGTAACCGGCGTAAAACCGGAGGGATCGTCGCAGGCGCAATGGCCGGGCAGGGCAATCGGGCAATCGGCGGCGGTGCCGTCTATCGTGCCGCTGATCGTGCCGTCGCAGGTTCCGCCGGTGATGGTCACCTGGTAGCTCCCATTGGGGAATGCCCCGAAAACAAGGCTGGAGCCCGTGCCAACAAGCGACGAATCCAGGAAGATACCGCCACCTCCGGTGGACTGCAATTTGTAGATAGCACCCGTTTCCGAGCCGTTCAGCCCAATGACCGGGCCGGGATCATCCTGACAATACTGCGGATTGTACACGATCTCGAAGGGGATCATATCGATCATCACTGTTTTGGAGCAGCTTGCCGTGCAGCCGTTTTTCGTAACGACCACCGTCACGGTGTACGTACCCGAAGCGCCGGCATCTACCAGCAGCGTTTGCTGGTCAAGCGGCCCGCTGTGCATACCGTTGCCGGTCACACTCCAGCTGTAGCTGTCCATACCCGCCGGCGCCTGATACTGGTTTCCGGAAGAATTCGGACATACGGCGCCCATGGCGTCGCTGATGCTACATTCCGGTGTGGGATTGGCCGTGCCGATCGCCGTGGTGGTGGTTTTGGAGCAGAAGTTTGCGTCGGTAACACTGACAAAGTAATTCCCCGCCGGCAAATTCTGGATCATATAGCCGGACGACTGGTTGTTGACGGTGTTCGGGTTGCTGCCATTGGGGGTATCTACCCAGTAAATACTATACAGCGGCGTGCCGCCACCAATCGTCACGGTGATTTTTCCGTTGGCGTCGCCGGGGCAGGACTCGTCGGTGGGCGTGGCCAAAACAGTCAGTGCCGGCGGTTCCGTGATGGTGGCCGAAGTAGTGGCTGTGCAACTGTTGTTGTCTGAAACCGTGATGGCGTAGGTGCCTGCCGGCAAATTCTGGATCATATAGCCCGATGCCTGGTTGTTGGCGAGGCCGTCATTGGCGCCCGGGCCGTCCCAGCTGATATCGTAGGGTGTGGCGCCGCTGCTGATGGTCATGGTAATTTTCCCGTTTTGGCCGTTGCAAAGCGGGTTTGTCGGTGTGCCGGAAGCTACAGGCGGGGTATAAACCGTAACGGTGACGGAGGCGGTGGAACTGCAACCGGCCGAACTGGTCACGGTCACGGTGTAGGTCGTTGTGTTTGCCGGGCTGGCAATCGGGTTGGCAGCCGTAGGGTCGTTTAGGGTACCGGCCGGCGCCCAGGCATACGAAAGCGTTGGCGTGCCGCTACCGGTAGGCGCGCCACCGATGCCGATGCTGCCGTTGGGACAGACGAATTTACCCGGCCCGGCGTTGGCGGACACCATGCAGCAGCCAGCCGTTGAAACAGTGGCCGTAGTGGTTGTGGTACAACTGTTGGCATCAGTAATGGTGATGGTGTAGGCGCCGACTGTCAGCCCGGTAATATTGTACATGCCGCCGGAAGCGGCGATTTCCACACCCGCCGGGTCGCCGCCGGATGGGCCGCTCCATTTGACCTGGTAGCCCGGTACGCCGCCGGAAGCGGTCACATTGATGGCGCCGTCGTTTACATTACAGGCGCTGGTTACCATAGTGGAGCCTGTCACTATAGATGACGGTTCGGATACGGTGGCCGAAGAGGTTGTGGTGCAACCCCTGGCGTCCGTCACGGTGACCGTATAGGTGCCGGCAGAAATATTATTCAGATCCTGGGTAGTAGGCCCGCTCGTCCAGGCATAGGTATAGCCGGGCGTGCCGCCGATAACCGTCAGGCTAATAGCGCCGGTGCTACCTCCCTTGCATGCAACATTGTCCGCTATACCCAATGCAAAGAGCGGATCTGGTTCGCCAACCGTTGCGGAAGTCGTTTTGGTACAGCCGTTTTGGTCCGTTACGGTTACCGTATAGGTATCGGCAGACAAAAAATTGATATCCTGCGAAACAGGCCCGTTTGACCAGGCGTAGGTATAGCCGGGCGTGCCGCCGCCAACCGTCAGGTCGATGGCGCCGTTGAAGTAGCCAAAGCAGGCAACATCCATAACGGAAGTGCTCAGGTTAATCGCCGAAGGCTGACTGATGGTGGCGGAGGCAGTTGCCGTTACGCCATTGTCGTCCGTCACCGTCACGGTATAAGTGCCGGCGGGCAGGCCCATTTGATCCTCGGGGTCCGGCGAACCGGGGAGGTTGCTCCAGCTGTAACTGTATGGTGGCGTTCCATCGGTTACGCTAAGGTTCAGGGCGCCGGTGCTGGCGCCGTTGCAGAGCACATTTGTCGTGTTTATACTCAGCGCCGGCGTTGCGCAGGCCAACGATACCGTTTGCGGTATGCGGACATTGTCGAGGGTTATTTCTTCATCATTAAAATTGAAATTTCCACAAATGCGAATTTGGAGCGTGTTGCCGCTGATACCGCCGGCGGTCAACGTTCCGCTGCCGTCGTTGTTGCTGCCGGAAGCGTAATGCACCGTACCGTTGGTGCCGCCGCCAAACTGGTTTGGTTCAGTTGCAAACGCGCCGCCGTTCACACTGTATTGCAGGTGGATATAGTCGCCCGGCGTGCCGCTGTTAAAGTTTTCCCAGGTGGCATCAACAGCAATCGATACGACGCCGGATGCCGAAATATTGAACAGCGGACTTAGCCAGCACACTTCGGCATCAAAATCGACGCCTTCCAGCACGCCGCCGTTTGTGCGGAAATAATCATTGGCGTCGCGGTCGCCCATAGACCAGGGCGACATCGTCCAGTTTACACCCGTAAAATCATTCGCCATGCTTGTCAGGTAGCCTTTGTTCGGCGTGCTGAAGGTTTCCAGGTACGGACCGGCAGGGACCACACCCACGGTAGCGCTGGTCGTAGCCGTACAGCTGTTATTGTCGGTTACGGTTACGGTGTATGTCCCGGGCAGCAGGCCGGTTTGATCTTCCGGATCGGGTGCGCCGGGCAGGTTGCTCCAGGCATAGGAATAGGGCGAGGCGCCGTTGGTGACAGTCAAATTAATGGCGCCGTTGGCATCGGTGGGGCAGGCAGCGTTGGCTACCTGTGTACTGAGCGAAAGCGCCGGAATTGTGCCAACCGTGGCCGTCATGGTGGCCGAGCAAGAATTGGCGTCGGTTACCGTGACGGTATAGTTGCCGGCCGTCAGTCCGGTGATCGTGTAGCTGCCGCCGGAGGAGGCGATTTCGGTGCCGGCGGGGTTGCCGCTGCCGGCGCCGCCCCAGGCTACATTGTAGCCCGGCGTGCCGCCGGAGGCCGTTATTTGAATAGCGCCTGAATTGGGCTGGCAGGCGCTTGCAGGCGTTACTGCTTTAGTAAATGTCGGGGGAGTGCAGCCTACCGTTACGCCGGCTTGGGGTACCCGTACATTGTCGAAGTAAATAGATTCTGAACCGCTGTCGGTCGACGCGCAAATACGGATGACCAGGGTAGAGCCGCTGATGGAGGAGGAGGTAAATGTTTGCGCAGAGAAGTCGTTGTTCTCATATCCAAATTGCACCCAGCCGCCGCCATTGAGGCTGTACTCGGCCCGGATAAAATCATCATTATCCAAATTGCCGTCTTCATCGACATCAACACTGATCGTTACCGGCCCGGCAGATCCGATATTTAAGGTTGGGCTTAACCAGCAAATCTCATTATCGGAGTCCGTTACTTCCATTTGGTTGCTGACTACACCATAATAATCGTCGTTTGTGAAACCAGTGCCGGAATTATCCGTAAAAAACGAACCCGGGCCGGGAACGACAAGGGTCCAATTCACGCCCGATAAATCGGATGGAACAGCCGAACAGTTTGCCAGATTGTTGGCGGTACAGTTCGAGCCGCATTGGGTGACCAGCGTGGAGCCATTCGGGCAAACGGCATCGATCAGGCCTTTGCCGTTTTGGCCGGAAAAGTTTTCCAGGTACTGGGCATGCGAAGCCGTGGCGCAGCACCAGGCGAGTAAGCAGGTAAAGAAAATCCGGATCATGAGTAGACTTTCATTTTTTGCCCGGCAAGCCGGGCGTTTTGATGAAATGAATAAAATGCAAAACACCCGATTTGGCTCCTGCGGAGCACAAATCAGATTTGAACAAAAAAATACGTTGGAAAAGGAAAAAGGACCCGGAAATTCAGAAGGTACTCTCAGCGACAAGCTTGTGTTCCCTTTCCATGAGAAACAGGAATATAGAACTACGGATTAAATCGACTTTAAAAAGACGGGATAAAAGTATACCAAATTTGTGGGATTACGGCTTTTTTTTATTGGATGGCCTGCTGCCGTCAGAAGGCACGCCGGCAATCCTTCAGCCCATGCCTCCCTGCTTTTTCACCCATTCGGACGGTGTAAGACCAAACTGCTGCTTAAAACTCCGCGAAAAATGAGCGGCCTCCGGGAACCCGACCTGCCAGGCGATTTCCGAAATGCTCGCCGCCCGGCGCTCCAGCAAATCGGCGGCCCGTTGCAGGCGCATGGAGCGGATCAGGTTGCCCGCCGGCTGGTCGATGAGGGCGTTCAGTTTGCGGTTGAGGTGTGTGACGCTCATGTTGACTGCTTCGCTCAGAGGCTCGACGCCAAAATGTTCGTCGCCCATGTGGGCTTCGATGGTTTCGATGACTTTTTGCAAAAAAACCTGGTCCATGGGTGTGGCGCTCACCGCTGCCGGGCGAATAGTGGTGGCGGTGCTGAACCGTTGGCGCATCATCTGGCGCAGTTGGATGAGGTTTTTCACCTGAACGAGCAGCTCCCGTTCGCTGAACGGTTTGGTCAGGTAGTTGTCGATCCCGGTTTCGAATCCTTCGATTTTTGCTTCTTCGCCTGCTTTGGCGGTCAGCATAATGATGGGAATGTGGCTCGTGCGCTCGTCGGTCCGGAGGCGGCGGCTCAGTTCGTAGCCGTTCATGCGGGGCATCATCACGTCGGTGATCACCAGGTCGGGCAGTTGCGCCAGCGCGGCGTCGAGGCCTTCCTGCCCGTTGACGGCGGCCGTCACGGCGTAGCCGGCTTCAAGGAGGTGGTCGCAGAGGTATGCGCGCATGTCCGGGTTGTCTTCGACAACGAGCAGGACAGGGGCGCTTTGCGGTTGCTGCCGGTTATTTTCAGCAGGAACCCCGGCAGCGTCTGCGGCCATATTCTCTTGTCGAAAACCGGTGGCAGGTTCGCCGACCGCCGCGCCGATTTCTGATTTTTCAAAAACCCTGCTGCCCAAAGGGAGCCGTATGGTGAACTGTGAGCCGCGCCCCTGTTTGCTCTGCACGGTGACCGATCCGCGGTGCAATTTCACCAGTTCTTTGACCAGTGCCAGCCCGATACCGGTGCCCTCCCACTCCCGGGTGTTGGAGTCGTCGACCTGGTAAAAGCGATCGAAGATAAACGGGAGCCGGTCTTCGGGGATGCCAATGCCGGTGTCACTGACGGTGATTTCGGCAGAGCCATCCGGAAACGCTGCGTCGGGCTCTTTTTTTGAAATACGCATGGTAATTGTACCGGCGCTACCGGTCGGGGTGAATTTGATGGCATTGGAGAGCAGGTTGAAAAACACCTTGCCCATTTTTTCTTTTTCAAAAAACATTTCCAGCGATTCCGGCTCGCTTTGAAACGCCAGGCAAATTTGTTTTTTCTCTGCCAGCGACTCAAAAGCGTTGAACGTGTAGCGCAGGAATTGCACCAGATCCGCCGGCGCCACCTGCAGCTGCATTTTCCCTGATTCCAGTTTCGACAGGTCGAGTAATTGGTTGATGAGTTCCAGCAGCCGGTTACCGTTGGCCGTGGCCATAGCCAGGCGGTCTTTCAGGCGGTTGTCTTCGAGGCGGGTCCGGACGCTGTCGATCTGGCCCATGATCAGGGTCAGTGGGGTGCGGAATTCGTGTGAGATATTGGCGAAGAAGCGGGTTTTCATTTCATCCATCCGCCGGAGTTCCTGTGCTTGTTTACGGATGGTTTTACTGACGGCTTCAATTTGGGCGTTCCGCATTTCCACCTCCGTTTTTTGCGCTGCGATGATGCGGCGCTGCTGCTCTTTGGTGCGCAGGTTTCGCCAGATAAAAGCGACCAGGCCGAGTGCCAGTAACAGGCAGATGGCGACGGCGATCAGGATGGTCCGTTGCACTTGTTTTTCCCGGAGGGCAATCGCTTCTTTTTTGTCAAATTCAAACTGCATTTGTTGCCGGATCATATCCCGCCGGTTGCCGGCATTGAAAATGCTGTCTTTCATGGTTACGCTCAGCCGGTACAGTTCCAGGGCTTTTTCCGGATTGCCGCTTTCGGCGTACAGTTGGCTCAACCAGGCGGCCGACTCCTTGATGTTCAGCGGGATGCCGGCTTGTTGGGACAAGGCAAAGCTCTGCCGGGCGTGCTCAAAGGCAGCCTGTTCCTGTTGCTGTTCGTGCAGCAATTTACTGACGTAGAAGTGCGACAATGCTGCGCCTTTGATGTAGTGCATACCAACGGCATACTCCAGGCCGGTTTGATGCGCCTCCAGGGCCTGTTGCTTATCGCCTTGTTTTTCCAGGCAAACGCCCCAATAGCGGTAGGCCAGGGCAAGCAGGAGGGTATTGTCTGCCCGGTGTGCGATGGCAAGGGCCTTTTTGAAATAAACCTGTGCCTTTTCGAAATCCTTTTTTTCCGTGTAAATACCGCCGAGGTGGATACTTGCCATACAAATCTGCTCCGTGGCGCCTAGTTTTTCTGAAATGTCCAGCGAGCGTTGGCAGGACTCTTCCGCTTTCGCGAGGTCGCCCAGCGAAAGGTTTAGCTTCCCGATGTCGTCCAGGCAGATGGCCAGGGCATTGCCGCCGATTTTTTCCAGCAGGTTCAGGGCTTTCTGGTAATAGTCGAGCGCTGTTTTTAAATCGCCCTGGTTTTCATACACATTGGCCATGTTGTTAAACGTGAGCGCGAGGCTGCGGGCATCGTCCGAGCGTTCGGCCCAGATTGCCGCTTCCTCATAACTGGCCAGCGCGGCGTTGACATCCCAACGTTTTCGCTGTTGGTAGTAGCCTTTTTCCCGCAGGCTTATGCTTAGCGCGCTTTGGTAAAAGCGCCGGCGGGTTTCACCGAGCGCTTGTTTGCCGGAGAGCTGTTGCCGGGAGAAGCGTTCCACCCAGTTGTTGAAAAACAGGAACGAATCGTTGGAAGCGGCTAAATAGAATTGCCCCAACTGGATCGCAGCGTTGACGGCGGCGGTGTCCTGCGGGCTTTGTTCAAATCGTTTTTGCAGCGCTTGGATTTCATTGGCTGGCTGAGCGGCAAGGCGGGTGCAAAGGAGGAGCAGGTATATCGTGCAAAACAAGGGGGTGCAACGCGGGGCAGCCATGCGGGATGTGGTAAAATTGATTTGCGCCATATTGCGAGCCAAGTTGCTGCGAAACAGTATCGCCCTGGTCTTCAAAGGTAGAAAAAAGTAAGGGGAGCGGTGCGGATTGGCGGCTGCTTCCGGTGGGGGGGGCGACATGCCGAAAAGCGGATTGGAAAGTACGCGTAATTTTTATTTTTGTTGGATGATTGCAGGGTGTATTGCCATGCTGAGGGTTGTCAGGGTTTGAATTTTCGGATTCATTTTTAAGCACATGAAAAATATCCCGGTCAGAAATATCACGTCGGCTGCTGTGCCCACTTCAGGACGGTTAGTATCCGGAGAGTTCAGGATATACTAAATGGAGCCGACTTACAGCACGACTTGCACCGGCATAACTTCTATTTTGTGCTTGCCCTGGAAAAAGGAGGCGGTAAGCATGAGATAGACTTTACAGCACATGCGGTAGTTGACGGTTCCGTTTTTTTGCTGCGCCCCGGGCAGGTACACCAGCTTCAATTAACGGCAGATGCTACGGGCTATTTAATGGAATTTGACAATACATTTTACCATCCAAAAGAGCAAGACGCACAGCGCCTCCGCAAAGCCAATAGCAATAATTTTTACCTGCCCGAAGCCCCTCAATTTGAACAGGTATTGACTGTCTTGTCAAATATATTTGAAGAGTATACGCACAAGCAGGAGGGGTATCAGGATATTATAAAAGCCGGTTTACAAATTCTCTATATTCAATTGGTCCGGCAAGGCCCGGCGTATGCGCCCAGCGTAGCCACCAGCACCATTTACGTGCAGGAACGGTATGAAGCGTTTACCGAACTTCTGGAAACCCATATTGCTTCCCGTAAGCAAGTGATGCAGTACGCCGATTTAATGAATCTGTCCTCCTTCCAGCTCAATGAAATAACAAAAACAGCCGTTGGCAAAACGGCTTCCGTGCTCATTGATGAATACATTATTCTTGAAGCAAAAAGGTATTTGCTGGCGACTTCCAACCAGGTAAAAGATATAGCCGACCAGTTGGGCTACGAAGATGTGTCCTACTTTATCCGGTTCTTTAAGAAACATACCGGTTCCTCGCCCGACGTATTCCGGAAGAATTTTACATAAGTCCTATTCAAGTATAAAATCGTCCTACTATAGCCTGCTTTGCCCCGTCTACTTTTGTGCATATAATTTTTGTACGCATAAAAAACAATAAACATGAAGGCAAAAGCAAGATTGCAGGCATCCTTGAAAATCTGGACGGTGATTTATCCGTCTATCACCCTGTTTCTGTTTCTATTTGGCCAACATTTGTCGGCACTCCCGCTATACCAGCGAACCTTTATCCTGACGATCGCACTGGTTCCCTGGATGGTGTTCATCGGCGTGCCGTTTTTGGATTTCCTGATCCAACAGATTTCAAAAAAAGCGACGAAGGGCTAAGGTCATGTTGCCCCGGCGTGCTTTTATCAAACAAACCGGCATAGCGCTCACCGGCATGGCGTTGCCATTACAAGTATTCCGCAATTCAGCGAAGCCTAAAATAATAGACAAAATGCAATATGATGTAATCATCGTTGGTGGCAGTTATGCCGGACTGGCAGCCGCTATGACGCTGGGCAGGTCGCTGCGAAAAGTTTTAGTGATAGACAGCAGGGCGCCCTGTAACAAGCAAACCCCGCATTCGCATAATTTCCTGACCAACGACGGCCAACCTCCGGCAGCAATTGCCAGGCGCGCGAAGCAACAGGTTCAGCAGTATGCTACGGTAAGTTTTCTGGATGCCCTGGCAACAACCGCCTTTAAGACGGAGAATGGGTTTGCGGTCGGCCTGGAGTCGGGCCAAACATTTGTAGCTAAGAAACTGGTCTTTGCAACGGGCATAAAAGATGTTTTGCCCAACATACCGGGCTTGGCAGCGTGTTGGGGCATCAGCGTACTACATTGTCCGTATTGCCACGGTTATGAAGTGCGCAGCCAAAAGACCGGCATACTGGCCAATGGTTATGATGGCTATGAATTTGCTGCGCTTATCGCCAACTGGACGCATGACCTCACCCTGTACACCAACGGGAAATCTACGCTGTCGGGTCAGCAAACCGCTGCGCTCGAAAAGCACAACATCAGCATCGTCGAGCATGAAATCGAGGGATTGAACCATAAAAAGGGGCATCTAGACCAAATCCTGTTCAAGGATGGCAGCACCGCAGCTGTGCAGGCTTTGTATGCGCGGGTCCCATTTATTCAACATACGGACATACCACAATCCTTGGGCTGCGCACCAACAGAGGAAGGGTATATTAAAGTCGATGCCGCGCAAAAAACCACCATCCCGGGGGTTTTTGCCTGCGGCGACAATGCCGGTCGTATGCGCACGGTCGCCAATGCAGTTGCCATGGGGACCACCACGGGTATCATGGTTAACAAAGAATTTATAGAAGAAACATTTTAAATAAAAGAAAACTATCATGAACACGCAATCAACAGTAGGGTCGCACAGGACCAATGCTATCCTCACAGGTATATTTTACATCATTGCCACCAGCGCTGCCATCCTGGCACTGCCGTTCTATGAACCTGTATTGTTTCAGGCCGATTATCTGACTGGAGGGGCCGGGCAGGCACAAAGCGTTATTGTCGGGGCGTTATGCGAGCTATTGGTAGTGTGCGCCGCTGCCGGTACAGCTATCATGCTATTTCCGTATGTGCGTCGGTACAACGAAAGTTTGGGTCTTGCTTATCTCTGTTTTCGATTGGCAGAAGCCATGCTGATCCTGGTGGGGCTGGTTTCGGTACTTGCCATGGTCACACTCAGCCAATCCTATTCAAGCGCGATTTCTCCCGATACTGCCGCTTATCTGGTAAGTGGTTCAGCCATGAAAGCTGTGCACGATTGGACATTCATACTGGGTCCCAATTTTATGCTGGGAATCAATACATTTATCTATAGCATGGTGTTCACTCGCACCAATTTAATCCCAAAAAAGATTGCGGCATTTGGTGTGGTTGGCGCTGTGTTAATTTTCATTGCTGCATTGTTGGAAATGTTTGGCATTATTCAACAGATTTCTATAGAAGGAGCGCTATTTGCCTTTCCGATTTTTTTATACGAAATGATTTTAGCCGCCCGGCTGATTATCAAAGGTTTTAATAGTAAAAGCATACTGCTGCAACAGGCTTAATACATAAGCGGCTCCTCCAACATGCTCTAAAAATGCAACGCACGAAACCGCAAATCCCCCCTGCTGGTAAACTCCAGCGCCGGCGCCGGTATTTTGACAATGTTCAGCGTGCCGGCGAGCAGACGTAAAAACCGGTTCCGGAGCCCCAGCCGGGTGAGGTCAATGTCGAACGAAAGGTAAAACTGCCGGGTGCGGGGGTACAGGTCCGGGTCGAGGGCGTACACCTCGCAATCGGGGCCGGTGCAGTTGGCGTTGTTTTTCCAGGCATAGCCTTTTGCGACGTACAAATTTTCAGCGCCCATACCCACCGCCACGTTCAACCAGCGCGGCAGCCAGGTGGCGCGATCCGGAAAAAATGCGCGTGGGTTCATGGAAAGCCATACCGTGTTGGCATTGTAATTTTTTAAAAAAAGGCTGGCCGGGCCCGTCCCGAAAATATCGTCGGCACGGTGTTGCAGGGTGGTGGAACCGGTGCTCCCGGCCGGCGAAACGGGATAGATGGGGGCGGTGGGATAGTTTTTCGGCCAGGCGCTCACTTTCAGGGAAATGCGTTGCTCGTGCCAACCGATCTCCTGCGCCAGGAACAGGCTTGAACCGAGCAGGTTGGCGCCCATGTCGCTCCAGGAGAAACCGCCGGGTGTGGAGAGCCCGTCGAAAACTTCCAGCGTTGTCATCAAAACCTGCCCGCCGGCAAAGCCCGTCCAGGCTGCCGCATGTGGCCTGATGCCAGCCCATCGCGCAGCGGCGAACAGCCAGCGGCTTTGGTTGTAGGCCAGAAATCCGTGCCCCATTTTGTCCATCTGGTTCCAGTCGCCGAGGTCGTTGGTGGTATGAAAACGGCTGGTGGAGCCGTCTGCGACCCAGTCCCGGTGCAGGACCACCAGGGTGCTGCCGTAGAGCGCCGTTGCAGTGCCTACGCCTGCCCAAAGGCGGGCTTTGTGCAAGGTGTCGGCCGGTTGAAGCGAAAAGAAAGGCGGTTTTTGGGCGAGGAGGCAAATCGGCGCCAACCCGAAAAACAAGTAGAGCATGATACGTTGCATACAGGGAAAGGTCGTGTTCGCCGGGAACTGCAAGAACCGCACCGAAAATAGCGGAGGATGAAGGTCCGGTCTGGCGTTTGATTCTGCCTGCATTATCGCACGTTAAATCACTGAAATGATCAGCGAAGACGGCGGCACGTGTTTAGAACCCATCTCAAAACTGTGCGTCGCCAGTCCGACAAATTAACCCCGGCAGCACCGTACATTCGCAGACTAAATTCAATGCCCAAATGGACAACACAGAAGCCCGCATCCAGGCCGAAGTTGAAAAGCGCCTGGCTGCTGTCGTTGCCGAGCAACAAAAACAATTCGCCGCCACCCTGGAAATGGTGCTAAAAAACGCTGTAGGCGGTGTGGAGCAAAGCAATGCCGGCCTCGAAGTCGAACGGAAAAAGCTCGAAAAAGAACTCGATGCTGCGCGCGAACTCCACGCCAAAGCCGAACGCGAAGGCGAAAAAATGGCCCTCGAAGCCTTTGAAAAACACCGGAAACAATGCGAAGAAGCTGCCCGGCTCGAGCTCCTCCGCAACCTGACGCGCATGCACATCGAAGTTGGCAAAACAACCCGCGACATCGCCGTTTGGCTCGATGTGCCGCAGGAGTTTGTGGAGAACATCCGGCGCATCGTGCAATCCACTGGAAAATACCGCAGCGAAAAGCCGCGCAAACGGCTCGAAGGCAACCCGAAAGTGCGGCTCAGCAACCAGGGACGCGGCGGCACGGTTTATTTTGAAAGCCGTGAAACCCAATTCGACCTGTGGTGGGAAATGGGCCACACCGCCCTCATCATTGTGGAAGTGCCGACGGAAGCGGATTGGGTTGCGCGGACCGGCCTGCCCCTTGACCGGCGCGACGAAACCCTGAATTTTATCGGCGAAGCAATCGTCTTGCAGGAGGTTCCCTACGGCGGTTCCTTCATCGTCGGCGAAAATGTACTCTCCGTTTACTCCAAATAAAAACACTCAAAATGGTCCTCCTTGGCAACATCCTCCTCGGCATCGCAGCCCTCCTTTTACTGGTTTTTACTTTCGAAACCTTTGGGAAATCTGCCCCCGGCGGCGATGCGGGCGTGGGCTGGGCCTGGACCATCATCCTGTACTATCTGGCGACCTTCGTTTGCCTGGCGCTGGTGGCGGGCATTATCGGCGCGCAGGGCGGCTTTGCCTGGGTGTCGACATCGGGCAGCGGCGCGCGCTTCCTGTGGGTGGCAGGCGGATTGCTGGTGGCCCTGCTGGGCTCCATGTTCGCAGGGTTTCGGGAAGGCGGGCCAATACTTTTCTGGCTGGGCAATTTTCTGCCCGCAACCATTCAACTGTTATTGATCATCGGCTTGGGCATATTGCTCAACGGTGGCACGGCCTACCGGCTGCCGCTGTTGGTGGCGGCAGGCTTGGGCGCAGTGCCTTGCGGACTGCTGTTGTCCATGAGCCTGAAAATAAAGGCAGAACGCTATGTTGCCGCCGCAAAGTCGATCGGCCAACCCGACCAAAACGACCTGCGGATGATCGGGGAAATCGAACGCCACGATGTTTCCAAAAACATCAGCAACCTACTCATCTTCACCGACTACAACAAAGCAACATGGGTGCGCGAACCTGCCCTGGCCAAACTCAAATCGCGCCCCGACTGGCAGCAGGAACTGGCCCGGGGGCTGCAAGACCGCTGGGCGCCCGAGGTGTTCACCTTCCTGGCCGGCAATGCGGTGGACGACAAAAGTCTTTTTGCCGAACCGCTCCACGCCGGCATTCTGATGCAAGCCGAACTGATCCGCGAAAAAATCGGCGAAGCCTACCAGCAACACCATTTGTACAGCGGGCAATTCCTCTGGGAAACCGAGCGGGTGCTAAAAACGCTGGAACAATTTGAGGGCAACGGTCAGGACTACCGTCGCGAAATGCAGGCGCTCCGCGCGGCCTTCGATGCGCCCTGCAAGACGCAAAAACCGGATTTTGTTTGTCTGAAGGATTTGGACAAGTGGCTTAAGAAGCACTGAAAACCGGAACGGTGGCCAATATCTCGGTTTTCGTGTGTCAACCCCACCCCCATCCCCTCCCCCAGCGGGGAGGGGGGCTTGCCCTCAAACTAAGTCCTGATTCCGTTTTTGCAATCAAATAGTTACGCGGGATCAGGCTCCCCTCCCTGGGGGGGAGGGGATGGGGGTGGGGTTGACTTCGGCGAAGCGAGAAGATTCAGCAATTAGGCAAACCCCTTTTTACACATTCAAATAATTTCAACCAACTATTGGATGACCGAATGCAGTGCAATCACAAATCGACTGTATGTTTTTTGAAACCCTGATTCGTATGCGGTATCCTGAATTTTGAAAGCACGCAAAATTCAGGACTCCTGTTAGCCCGGTTAATCGTTGTCCGGTGCTGGGGATTTCGGGCAGCAGGGGAAGGAAGGAGTAGGTAATGTTGAGGATGTTTTCGATGAAGGGGAGCAAATCGTAATTTGCGAATTGTCGATATTGTTAAAACCTTCCAATAAAATTAACCGGTTCCAACAGACAAATAGCATCTAAACTTCCCGTGGCCCGAAACAGTTTTGGTGTCTTGCCAAATTCAAAGACCCTATACAGGTGAAAATGATCAACATGACGTTGCGAAAAGAGTAACTCGTTACGAGTGAGATAGATCGGGGTTTGTTTTCCCAATTTGGTGGTCTTCACTTCAATATACCGATCAGTGCCATTCGTGTTTTTTGAAAGGATGTCGAAACCAGCACCATCACCTTGGTCATGCGAGACCCATTCAATTTTATCGGCTAACGCATCTTTACCCTTTTGGAGCAGGCGCCAACGCTCGTAGGAAATCACCAGTTCCTCCCCTAATAAGCCTAACCGCCTATTGGTTTGTTCTATTTCCAGATAGTTCGTTTTATTGATCCTAACCTTATACTCGGTGGAAGGTTCTGCTACACTTGTTGCAGGATTTGGACGGTCTTGTAACCAGTTTTGAAAATTAACATGATCTGGCAAAGTCAACTGATCACTTGAAGCAAATAAGTCGAAGTCTTGTTCCAACTGTTTATTCGTAGCCAAGTATTCCAAAACAGCCGGTTCCAAGCTTTGCTGATAGTGTGTGCGGGGTTTGTATCCCAAAATGTATGGCCGGCCATATTTGATCAGGATAGCGCTGATGTTTTGATGCTTGAATTCGATGGCACTTTCGCTACGATCGTTTAGCCGTTGTTGTAGCGCCCGTCGGTAGACTGCCTTGGAATAGGGGGTCTGATTTATTTCCAGGGCCAGCATTTGGAAATAGGAGTGAAGGGTTTGGGTGATTTCGTGGTTGGACCAAGGCATGAATTTGTGGATTAGCAGCCTTTTTTAGATAGTTCGAAATACTAATTGAATTGTCGACAACGTATGCTCGCACATACTTCGGAATCTAACCCGGTCAAGGCCCCACCCCGGCAAACGCATTAAAATATAACTGACCTCGGAGAGGTTAAATATTTGTAGCATCCGGTCTATTAGAGCCAGGTTCACGACCTCGGTACCGGCGTGCAAAGGCAAGTTATATTTAGGATTCCCCTTTTCGAGCGGGCAGGTTCCTCGCTGCGCTCGGAATGACAAGGCTCATTGCGTAAAACATGGAGGGGCGGTAAATCCTGGTAAGGCAACATTGCGGCGCCCCTCCCCTTTGGCCCAACTGCTGCGGGTGCTCCTGAGGCCAAAATTGGGGGCGCCGTAATGTTCCGTTATTCCAAATCTTTCGCCCCCCAATTCTTAAAACGAGGTTTTGTCATTCCGAGCGCAGCGAGGAACCTGTACAAGCGAAAAGAGCGAGGTTGCTGTTAATTATAACTAATCATTGCACGCCGGTAGAGAGGTCGAATCAGTGTCGAATTATTTGACCGTAACACAAATTCGACCTCTCCGAGGTCGTGAATCACGTCTTGTTCGATCCTTTTCTACAAATATTCGACCTCTCCGAGGTCGCTCGAGATTTTAATGCGTTTGCCCTGGGCCCAATCCTGTTCTTTCAGCATTTACAACAGCACGCCCGCCAAATATACCCCCGCCACCCCAATTCCCGAAACCTACGTTAGCCAACTGCCAGTTTTCAGACAGTTATCCATCCCTTCAGACAGCAGGGCCTATGTGCCTATGTGTTTAAAAATTGGAAGTCACATAAAACAGCCTCAAGGTTTGAGTTCCTTGCCGCCGTCTTTTCCAAGGTAATGGTTAAACCAACCGAGCGTGCGCTCGGCGACATCCAGGATAAATTTCGGTTCGCGGAAACCGTGCGGCTGCCTGGGGTAAGTGACCATTTGCGTCGGTACGCCCAGGCGCTGCAAGGCGCGGTGCAATTGGTAGCCCTGCTCGACCGGCACCCGGTCGTCGGCCATGCCGTGCACGATGAGGGTCGGCGTTTTGGCATTTTTAATGTGAAACATGGCCGAGTGCTTCGCATACACTTCCGGGTCGTCCCAAAATTCGCCGCCGAAATAACTGGGCAGGAAGCTGGGAATATCCGCTGTACCGTTAAAGCTCATCAGGTTGGTCACCGCAGCGCCCGCCATTACCGCCTTGAAGCGGTCGGTTTTGGTGATGATCATGGAGGTCATGTAGCCGCCGTAGCTCCAGCCCGTTTCGACGAGGCTGTCCGGATGCACCAGGCCGTCGGCGATCACTTTGTCTACCCCGGCCATGAGATCGTCGTAGTCGTTGTAGCCCCAGTCGCGGTAGTTGGCGCGCCGGAATTCGGTGCCGTAGCCGCTGCTGCCGCGCGGATTGGCCCGCAACACAAAATACCCCTCCTGCGCGTATGCCTGGACGGGATATACCGAACCCTGGCCGGTGAACCCCTGGGAATAAACGCCCGCCGGACCGCCGTGCACATTCAGGAGCATCGGGTATTTCTGGCCCGCGACGTAGCCGTGCGGGTAAGTCAGCAAGCCTTCGATAGTGAATTTGCCGTCTTTGGACTTCCAGGAAATGACTTCCGTTTTTGCCACGGTTTTTCCTTCCATATAGTCGGCATTGATATCGGTGAGTTTGCGGCCACGCATGTTGCCGAGACTGGCAATGTAGACGTCCGGCGGCATCTCAGCAGTTTGAAACACATAACCGATATCGCCTTTTCCGTTCATGCTGACGCTGCCGAATACACCGGTGGCATTGGTGCTTATTTTTTTGATGGCGCTGCCGTCGACGGGTAGCGTGTACAATTGGGAGGTTGTGTGAAAGGGTTCTTCGAGCAGCACGTTTTTGCCGTCGGGTGTCCAGCCGATTATGTCGAAACGCTCGTCGGGGCTGCCGGCCAGGGTGCGCGGTTTACCACCTGCGGCAGCGATGACATTGACCCGGATCTTTTGGGCCCAGTTGATATCGCCGTTGGCGGATTCATAGGCGATCCATTTGCCGTCGGGCGAGAAGCGCGGCGAACCGTCCAGGCCCGGATTTACCACGAGCGGAACAATCGCACCGCTGTCGGCGGGCATGGTGGAAATATCCATGGTCGGCCAGGTATCTACCCAGGGCGCGTCCTGGTGCGCAAAAACGATCGTTTTGGAATCGGGCGACCAGTCGTAGCCCATTACGTGAAAATCGGCGTCGGTCAGGCGTTGGATCGGGTAGTTGCCCTTGTCGTTTTTCGTCAGGCTGACGGTGAAGAGTTGCGCTTTTTGATAGTCATCCACCACATCCCAATCCTGTTTCTGTTTGCGGGCTTTGGCTTCAGCGGCCGGCAGGGTATCGGTCATGGTGAAAGCGATGCGCTTGCTGTCGGGCGCCCAGCGGTAGGTGCGCACCCCGTTTTCGGCCGTGGTCAGTTGTTCCGCCTCTCCACCGGCAAGGCGCAGGATGTACAGCTGATTTTTACCGTCGTCGCCCCGGGCGGAGGTGAAGGACAGGAATTGTCCGTCGGGCGAGAATTGTGGATTGTTGCAGGACTTGTCGCCAAAGGTGAACTGGAGATTGGATTTTCCATCGGCGGAAACCACCCAGATATGGCTGAGGAAGTCGGAGTTCTTGTCGTCCATGCGGGCTGTGGAAACGGTGTAGGCGATGCGCTGCCCGTCGGGCGAGATGTCGGCATCACCCACGCGTTTACATTGCATCATTTCGGCGGGCGTCCATTGCTGGGCGACGAGGAAGAGGGGGGCGAGTACGATAGCCGGGGCTATCCACAGAAGTTTTTTCATAGAAAGATTGTTTGTCAAATGGATGGCATCGAAGGTAGGGAATTTTTGAACGTGCCGGCATTACGGCCTGCTCACTTGCTCCCAGCGAAATCAGTCGCGCTGCTATACCGGTAATGTTCTGTCACTTCCACCCGGTTGGCACGCACCGGATTTTGGTGGATGTACACCAGGGGAATATCCAATATCCAACAAGGAATTTCCAATGTCCAAGTGATTTACAAAGGGCCGGAAGCACGCTACCCCGCCCATCCCTCCCGATCCAAACTCCGGTAATGAATAGCCTCCGACAAGTCCTCAATTCGAATCGTCTCGCTCCAACCCAAATCCGCCGCCGTGCGCGCCACTTTCACATGCAGGTCGATCCGGTCGAGCAGCGGGCCGGAAATTTTGGACACGTAGCGCTTGACTACGCCGGGGCCGCACACGCTGTCTTTATCGGGGTGGTTGTAGTAGCCGCAGGGGCAGGGAGGGGTTCGTTGCATAACTTGTTAAAATACACGCTTAAGGCCAAGCGGCCTAAAAACCCAGCGTATCCAGGTAAAATTAGACCTGCTTCCCGATTCTATCGGAAGCCGGGAACGCAGTCAGTTATGGGTGTTTTTTTTGAAGTATGTTTGGGGAATATAAGCCCCGTTTCGGTGCAATCAGAAGGATTTAAATAAGCCGGCTATAATTTACTTTGTATCCTTGCTTCAAATGGCAATCTCCAAACGCCTTAATTATTGGTCTAAAACAACGTTGTTTCTCTTGCTTTGGCTAAGTGCTCCAAAGCAATTGTTTTCCCAGTCCGGCTACCTCACGGAGAGTCTCCGGTTTTTCCATCTAGCACAAAAACATGGTTTCCGCAGCACCGTTTTCAAAGCTGTCGCTGAGGATAAATACGGCTTCATCTGGGCGGTCACACAGCAAGGGGGCACGCCTGGTGGATCAGCGCTGCTCCGCTTCGATGGGTATCGTTTCCACCACTTCGAACAAGTGTTCAATGATCCGCACTCCCTGCCACACGTCGCTATTCAAACGCTCTTTGCGGACCGGGAGAGCAACATCTGGGTGGGCACCCGGCATGGTGTATATCGCTACGTTCGGGAGCAAAACAATTTTCTGCATTACCCCTCGGCAAAAGAAAAGGAGCTACCTGTAGATGCCGTGGCTTTCTTTGAGGACAGCAAGGGTCAGCTTTGGGTCGGTGGCCGTGAAAAGGTTTATCTGCTCGACCGGATGGCCAACAAACTCCAGCCGCTGACGGGGCCATCTTTTGGATACAACAATACCAACTACCCCGGAGCATACTGTTTTGCCGAAGGTGAAAACGGCCATATCTGGGTAGGCACAAACAAGGGGCTGCTCCGGGCAGATGCCAATACCATGCGGCTCGAAATGATCAGTTTCCCGAACACGGCAAGTTGGCAGCAGCCGTTTGTAAAAGCCATTGAAAAAATTGAAGGCAATCAGTTTTATATCGGTTCGGTGGAAGGCTTGTGGCTTTTTGATGCCGGGAAAATGCGCGTGGAAAAAATTGATCTGCCTGGCGGACCTGCTGCAAATTCCGTCAACGACCTCCTCCTCGGGCCCAATGGCGCGCTCTGGATTGGCACCCCGCTGGCAGGACTGATAAAATTTTCCGAAGGCAAATTTACCGGGTATACCCACTCCGATGACAACGAATTCAGCCTTGGGCACAATGGCGTCACGCAACTC
The DNA here is from genome assembly GCA_016716135.1 of Lewinellaceae bacterium. GTDB lineage: Bacteria > Bacteroidota > Bacteroidia > Chitinophagales > Saprospiraceae > M3007. Next base: position 29,083 of record JADJWX010000019.1, read on the forward strand.
TTACTCGACCGCTCCGGCAACCTTTGGCTGGCGCTAGCAGACGGATTGGATGTCATCAATTTCGACGAGGTCAAGTTCCTGTTTTATCAGGTAAACGCAGGGTATAACAGAGCGTACAATTACGTCTACCGGGTTATGGAAGACCAATATGGCGCACTCTGGCTTCGCCATCCTGCGGCAGGTCTGGTACGGGTAGACAGCCTCGGTGGCCGATACGAGGTCGTACTGCCCAATGGAGGCCGGCAAGAAATGAAAAACACCATTTTGACCTCGTCCGGGAAAATTTGGGTAGCCACCAACGGAGGTGGCGCGTATGAAATTGACCCGCTGGAGCGCCTGCCGCGCCGGCTACCGCTCGGCGACTCTGTGGCGACATATTTAAATCATATCGCTTCCGACCCTATCGATGACCGGTACGTCTGGGCACAGACGAACTACGGCTTGCTCCGCATTGATCACCATACGCTGGCAAGAAAATGGTATTATCCCAAACCCAGCCTTCCCTGGATAGACGACTCGCGGGTGATGATGAACCTCCGCACTTCAGAAGATCGTGTCCACTGTTTGCTACCCTATGGGCACCTGTGCTATCTGGATTTGCCGACTGGCGAGTTTGTGGTAAATCCGGATAAACCCGGCCACCCAATCGGGATGCAATTCTTTTCTGTCCGGGATTTGGTAGCCACAAGTGATGGGCACCTTTGGTTGGCCGCCCGATCGGGATTGGTAGACATCGACATGCAAGCCGACACCTTTCGCCTCTACCAGGTTGAGGATGGCCTTGCCGAAAACAACCTGATGTCTATTGCGAAAGACGCCGATGAAAACCTCTGGGTCACCACGCAGCACCACATCTGCAAGTTTGACCGGGAAGCGTTTTATTGTTTCGACCTGCGGGAACAAGCAGGCTACTTTCCAAATAGTTCGGGCGGGAAAATGCGGGACGGGCGGCTACTGTTCGGCGCACGGAATGGCCTTTATGTGCTCAACCCGGATGATTTTAAGAAAGACCGTACTGCACCTGAAGTTCAGATAACGGGCTTGCTGCTGGCAGGCGGGAAATTGCCGCCGGGGCCAAGCCCGGAACTACTCCAAACACTAAACGTGCCGCCTTCGGTTTATGAAATCACCGTCGAATTTACAGCCCTCGAATTTTTCCACCCGGAAAACATGCGGTACAAATACCGCTTACTCGGCTCCTCAGACAATTGGACAAACGCTTCAGCAGAACGCCGGGTAACGTTTTCCAAATTACCGCCCGGGAGTTATGTTTTTCAAGTAATCGCTTCGGCCGGCAATGGCGTATGGACACCAGAAAAAGATGCTCGTTCGCTCCGGCTGACTGTACTGCCACCCTGGTACCGCACAAAGCTGGCCTATTTGACCTACGTACTCCTGTCGTTTGCGCTCCTTTTTTTCATTTTCAAAAACAGGTTGCAACGCCAGATTGAAAAACAGGAAGCACGGCGGGTGAAGGAACTCAGCGCACTGAAAACCAGGTTTTTCACCGATATGACCCATGAATTCCGCACACCGCTCACGCTTATTCTCGGCCCCGCCCGGCAGGGCCAAAAGCAAGCATCGGAGATGGCGGCGAACGAACTGAAAAGCCAGTTTGCCACCATCGAACGAAGCGGCCAACAATTGCTCGAACGCGTGAACCAGTTGCTCGATCTGAACAAACTGGAAGCCGGGCTGATGGGGGTTCGATATGAACAGTCGGACGTAGTACCATTCCTCAAATACCTCACCGAGTCTTTTCATTCACTGGCCGAAACAAAAAATATTGACCTGAAATTTCACACCGGTACCGATACCTGTCTTATGGATTTTGACCGGGAGAAATGGCAAATCATCGTTTCCAACCTGCTCTCAAACGCGCTGAAATTCACCGGAGCCGGCGGTTCGGTTTCCTTGTTTTTTTCGAAAAACGAACCAGGGCAAGAAGCGAAAATACGGGTGGCGGACACCGGCCGGGGTATCCCCGAAACAGACCTGCCGCATGTTTTCGACCGTTTTTTTCAAACAGGAGAATCGGACAGCGGGGGCACCGGTATCGGCCTCAGCCTTGCCCGCGAATATGCCCGGCTGATGGGTGGCGATATTTCGGCAGAAAGCAAATTGGGGAAAGGTTCGACGTTTGAGCTGCGGCTGCCCATCCGCCGGGAGGCGCCGCTTGCCCGAAATACGAAGGCGCCCGTGTTTATACCACAAGCGGCGCCCGAAGGCCTCCCGGACCAAATAGAAGGCGACGCTCCCCTGGTGCTTGTCATTGAAGACAATGTAGACGTGGCCCGCTTTACAGGCCAATGTCTTGGAACTAAATACCGGCTCGCCTTCGCCGCCGAGGGTAAGGCGGGTTTGGAAAAGGCGCGCCAACTAATCCCCGACTTCATCATCAGCGATGTGATGATGCCTGGCATGGATGGCCTCGAAGTCTGCCAACACCTGAAAGCCGACGAACTGACCCTGCACATCCCCGTCTTATTGCTCACTGCAAAGGCGGGTACAGAAGCCCGTATCCAGGGCCTCAAAGCCGGGGCTGATGCCTACCTGACCAAGCCGTTTGACGAAGAGGAACTGCACGTCCGAATCGAGAAAATGACGGAACTGCGGGAGCGGCTGCGGCTCAAATTTTCCGGTTCTGCGCAAGCAAACCACGAAGCCCCCCCAAGCGACTTTTTCTCCACCAGCGACCCCTTTCTCCAAAAAGTAAACGCCCTCATTGAAAACCATCTTGATGATGAAAACCTGAACGCCGATCTGCTCAGTGCCGGGTTATTTTACAGTAAAATGCAGGTTTACCGAAAAATCAAGGCGCTCACGGATCAATCAACGGCCAATTACATCCGCATTTACCGCCTCCACCGCAGCTTGGAGCTGCTCCGTTCCGGGCAGTACAATGTAAGCGAAGCAGCTTGGCAGACGGGCTTCGGCTCGCTGTCGTATTTCAGCACCGCTTTTAAGGAAGAGTTTGGTGTTTCACCACAGGAGTTTTTGAAATGATTCCGCCTCAACTTCTCATATTTCCGCATCGGGGTCAAAATCAAAACTCCCGACGGGCAACTTAAGGGGGCGGATATCCAGCACCCACTCTTTTTTTATCAGGGGCAAGGAAGCCTGCACCGCATCAAATTCCCCTATTTTTTCAGGCCTGATTTTAAACAACTGGCGCTCCAGCCTTTTCCCGATGACGGTGTCTGATGAGCGGTCCATAAATGCGTCCAAAATAGTGTTCCAAACACCATACATGGACAACAAAGCACAATCGTCGGGGCAGTCCAGTTCGATAGTCTGAACGCCGTTTTCCAGTTCCAGATCGCTCAAAAGCGCCCGGGCATCGCGAAGTGCCGGTGGTTTGCCAAAGCCGCCGCAAGAATGCCAGGCCCAAACAGGCGCATGACCCTTGCAGGGCAAGTTGCTTTTTTCCATTCGGGTACACATCCACGCATAAGCTAAACGGAAGCCGTCGTTTGGCGGGTAGCGCTGCCAATTGGCTCTAAGCACGCCTGTCGTTTCCAGCTCTGAAATGGACAGGTTCGATTGGTTGGTCCATAGCCGCATGCAACAAAGATAAAACGGCCACCCAAACCGGTCGCATAGTGCCGACAACGCGCTGATAATTTCAGGGAAGGCCCGAAAACACCAGCCTTTTCAGCAAATGTTACAATAGTTAAAACAGATGTTATCCTGCCTAAAGCCCCTAAAAGCGGGAAGGAAGAGTTTTGTCCACAAGAACTCCACACTATTATTTAACTGCTTAAATGATCTGAAAATGAAAAATTCAAAGCCCATTATTGGCCTGTCCTTTTTCCCGGTTGGGCTATTTCAAAAAGATGAACGCCGCGCCCGATGCATGCGGAATATTGGCAAGGCACTTTTTATCCTGCTGATGTTCAACTCCTTTCTTGGCGCTGTCCAGGCTCAGAAACCTACCCGTTCGACAGACCGCTCCAAACCTGCCGCGTCACCAAAATTGAACGGGGTATATGTCGGGAATGACAAGGGCCTGTACTATGTAACGCAAAAGGGGAATTCCGTTTACTGGTTTGCAGAGCATTCCGAAAAGAAATATTCGCACGTTTTTTTTGGAAGCATCGAGGAACAAAAGCTCGAGGGCAAGTGGTATGCTGTTCCGAAATACGGTACAGGGAAAAATGGATCTTTAAATGTAAAGATTTCGGACAATGGCAAATTGCTCGAAATAACCAATCGGCCTGCAGGATTTGGCGCCACAAGTTTGAAGAAGACAGATCGAAACAGAAAGGATACCCGTATTCGCCTGCCAAAACAGACGGAAGGAAGTTTTACTGCAAATACAATCGATGATTTGGATGGTACCTGGAAGTGCTCGGATGGCGCCACCTATTATGTTCGTCAGGTTGGCGACGTTGTGGTTTGGTTTGGCGAATCGCCATTCGCAGGCGGGCAGCCGGACTATGCCAATGTTTTTGTCGGCAAACGGAAACAAAACAAGGTGGAAGGTTACCTGGTCGACGTGCCGAAAGGGAAGTCTGCCAATGCCTTTGATTGGGCGGTCACGGTCGATGACGCTAACAAAATGTCGGAAATCGGGGGGCGTCGCCTAACATTTACCCGGACTTCAGCCAAGGAGAACGCCACGGCGCCACGGCCAAAGTCTAACACGCAGACAAGGCCCGGAGGCTCGAAGCCGCCTGTTACAACAAGGCCAGGTAGTTCTAAGCCGCCCGCCGACTCCAAGAAAGCCAAAAAAGAAAAGGCGCTCCTAACCGTTACCCTGCCTAATTGCAAGGATCATAAATGCGCTTCAATGATCGTCATAGTTTATTACGAATCCTCGCAAACCGTTGCTACAACCGGCAAGCCGGTATTATCGGGCAAAGACGGGCAAGTAAGCTTCAGCTTGCCCGAGGGCAACTATATCATTAATGCCGATTTTGAAGGAAAAAGTGGCGACGACCTGCACCCCTACCAATCCAAGCGGGTTAGTCTTAGAGCTGGAATAAAACATCGGGTTAGCTTGTAAATCGGATTTAATAATAAAGTTTAATCAAATAATTGATAGAATATGAACACCATCAAAATATTGAAAAAACACCCAATTGGAGTATCGCAATTAGCTATTGCATTTCTCCTCTTACTTTCTGCAAACCAAGCCTTTCTAAGTCCGCCTGTTTCAGGCAAAGCACATAGTTCTATTGAACAGCAAATAGATCAGGCAATCAAACAGTTTGCAAGCGAAAACAATGTCCCGGGAATGACTGCGGCCGTTTCAAAAACTGGAAGACTGGTCGTGAACAAAGCCTGCGGCTATGCCAATTACAACGACCGCAAACCTATGATGCCCTACCATCGGAGCGGGATCGGTAGTGTTTCGAAAATTATTACGTCGTTAGGTATTATGAAGCTGACAGAAGAGAATCCCGGATTTTCAGTCGATCAGAAACTATTTGGTACGAATGGCGTAATGAACGACAATGCCTTCACCGCTGCGTATGTTCTGGGAAGCCAACAACAAAATCGGCCAGACTGGATCAACTGGTACAACAATATGACCGTTAAGCACCTTATGACACATACAGCCGGCCTGGTTAAGAATGATGGTGAAACCGGGCCTATTAGAACCTATTACGGCATTAAAGAAGATGCGAAAATTCCGGACGACAAATTGGTTCAATACCATTTGATTCACAAGAGGCTAAAATTTGAGCCGGGAAGTAAGGCGGAATATTCCAATATCGGTATGGGCACATTTGCAAGGATGGTTGTTCTGGCCGCATCGGGTAAAAGTTATGGTCATTATATAGACCAGAAAATCTTTCAGCCGCTCGGACTGCAAGGCGATATAACTAACTACGATCACACAAAAGACGACTTCGACTCAGATCGGCATGTGCTGGAAGGGGGTAAAATCAAAACGCTGAAATGGCCTTCCGACGATAACAGAGGACTCGACCGTGTAGGTGCAGCAGGCGGTTGGGCCTGTTCTGCACGGTCACTGATCCGTCTTATGGTCGCCACGGATCGCCTCTCGAACTACAAGGACATCCTAAAACCCGGCACACTGGACCAGATGGAATCCCGCCAATTTCGTGGAGATAAATTTCCCCATGGTTTGGGGTGGATTGTTGATAAGGATGGAAAGCGTGTAAGACACAATGGCGCAGGTGGCGGCGGCAAAGCAGAATTGCAAAAATACTTTCCAGGTATGATTTCCAACGGTGTCGATTTAGGAGGAATCAATGTTGCAGTTTGTGTAAACTTTGGAAACATTGACCTGGGTAAACTCAAGGATTTTGCGCAAAAACTGGCTGAAATAACCGCCCGGGGCAGCATTCCATCAAGTTATGACCTGTTCCCCGAATCTGACCCCGATAATAATCCTCCCAAACCGGGCATCATCGGTAGTCTGGTTGCCGGCTATAAATGGGGCGAAGGCTGGTCGCAAGCCGAATTTTTCAAACGCGGCGAGCAGACTTATCTAATGCTGCTAAAAGAAAAGGGGTTTACCAGCAAAGGCAATAATGTGCACATCAACAAAGTCAACAGCAACGGCACCATCGGCGACCTGGTTGCCAATTATAAATGGGGCGAAGGCTGGTCGCAAGCCCAATTTTTCAATCGCGGCGACCAGACTTATCTAATGCTGCTAAAAGAAAAGGGGTATACCAGCAAGGGCAAAAATGTGCACATCAATAAGGTGAACAGCAACGGCACCATCGGCGACCTGGTCGCCAGTTACAAATGGGGCGAAGGCTGGTCGCAAGCTGAATTTTTTAAACGTGGCGACCAGACTTATCTAATGCTGCTAAAAGAAAAGGGGTATACCAGCAAGGGCAAAAATGTGCACATCAATAAGGTGAACAGCAACGGCACCATCGGCGACCTGGTCGCCAGTTACAAATGGGGCGAAGGCTGGTCGCAAGCTGAATTTTTTAAACGTGGCGACCAGACTTAGACCCGTCGGAAAGTGGTTTGCGAAAAGTAAGCATAGTTTAATTTTGTAGGATGATTCACCTTGATACAAAAACGGTTCAACGGCTTCGGACGATGCAACGCATCGAGAAAGACAAGCGTGTTTATATCAAGGTGACGGTATTACTGATGCTGCATTACGGTTGTACGCCCCAGTTGATTGCCGAAAGTTTAGGCATCGACGATTCTACCATACACCGCTACCGTTCAGGCTTATGAAGAGTTAGGCTTGGAGGATTATTTGAAGACCTTTTTCGTGGCGTATTCGGGGCAGTTGACGCCGGAGGAAGAGCAGCAATTAGCGGGTGAACTGCCAGCGGCTGTACATCAACAGCAAAGAGGTAGCGGCATATATCGAGTCGGAGTTTGGCGTTCGGTATTCGCTTTCTGCCGTGGTCAAATTGCTGGGCCGCCTTGGTTTTGTGTATAAAAAGACAAAAGGGCGTAGGTGTTAAGGCAGACCGCGAAGCTGGAGGAGCAATTTGTACAAAATTGAATGAACTGCTCAGCCAAGCCGATGAGGGTCAGGTAGTTTACTTCAACGACGCTGTACATCCGCAGCACAATACTCGCCTGATTGGGGCTGGATTTACCAGGAGAAGATTTTGAAATGCCGGCCAATCCAGGTCGCAAGCGGGTCAATATTAATGGTGCATTGAATGCCCACGAGGTAACGGATGTGCTGGTTGTTGAATCCGAGCGTGTTAATGCCCAATCCTGTATCAAATTGTGGAAAAAACAACGCCGAAGGCACCCCGGAAAAATCATTATCAACATCTGCGATAACGCCCCGCATTACCACTCCAAATACCTCAAAGAATGGTTGGCTGAAAACCCCTGGTGCAAAGTGATTTACCTGCCGCCATACGCCCCCAATCTGAATCTGATTGAGCGATTATGGAAGTATTTGCGCAAGAAGGTGACTTCATACAATTTCTATGAGCACTTGCCGAATTTCGCCAAGCCATACTCGACTTTTTTCAAAAATATCAAAGAACATAAACAAGCGCTGGAGTCACTCCTGACGCTCAACTTTCATATTGTCGGACTATAGTGGTTTTTCGCAAACCACTTTCCGACGGGTATATCTAATGCTGCTAAAAGAAAAGGGGTTTACCAGCAAAGGCAATAATGTGCACATCAACAAGGTGAACAGCAACGGCACCATCGGCGACCTGGTTGCCAGTTACAAATGGGGCGAAGGCTGGTCGCAAGCCAAGTTTTTTAAACGCGGGGATCAGACTTATCTAATGCTGCTAAAAGAAAAGGGATTTACCAGCAAAGGCAATAACGTACACATCAACAAGGTGAACAGCAACGGCACTATCGGCGATCTTGCCGCCAGCTATAAATGGAGTGAAGGCTGGTCGCAAGCCGAACTCTTCGACCGGGGCGGACAGACGTTTTTGTTTTTGTTAAAAGAAAAAGGGTTTAATAACGAGAACAAAAATGTCCATATCAATAAAGTAAACTGATGCGGGCAGCCTGTTCAATTTAGCTTGACTTTAGCCAATTAGGCCGCTCTGGTAACATTGAATATCAGTTGTTTAAATAGAGCGGCCTAATTGGCTAAAGTCAAGCTAAAATCCCAAATCGCCCACATGTACATATCCAATTATAGGCGCTATATCAATAACCGGCATGATCAGTCGCGCTGCTATACCGGTAATGTTCTGTCACTTCCACCCGGTTGGCACGCACCGGATTTTGGTGGATGTACACCAGGGGAATATCCAATATCCAACAAGGAATTTCCAACGGCTAAGGGATTACAAAGGGCCGGAAGCACGCTACCCCGCCCATCCCTCCCGATCCAAACTCCGGTAATGAATAGCCTCCGACAAGTCCTCAATTCGAATCGTCTCGCTCCAACCCAAATCCGCCGCCGTGCGCGCCACTTTCAAAATCCGGTCATACGCCCGCGCGCCAAGCTGCAAACGCTCCATTACCGTTTTCTATAATAAAATCCCGGCCTGATCTAAAGCACACACCTCCCGCACCATCCGGCTGGACATTTGGGCATTGCAGTACACATTGGGGTTGATGGTTACAGATAACATTTAAGCGGGCTTATACACTCATTCCTTTCTACTTTTGCAATAAACATACGCCTATGATAAAAATGCACCGTGTAACTCTTTTATCACTTGGCTGCCTTATTGTTTCATTTTCACTTCTCGGACAAGCATTTGATCCGGGAAATGAATTAACCCAATTGCAGCAACGCACCCCTGAAATATGGAAAGGAATCAAGCCGGACCACAGTTCAGGAATGACGGCTACGGATGCCAGAATGGTTCATATAGCCGCTCAAGGCCTCCGGCACGCGAGCTCGAATGAGGCGAGTACCACGCAACATAACCCGATTAGCCGTCAAAGCGATGCCTACGTTCAGACTTGCGAACAACTTAGTCTGGCCTTCCAGCAGCAGGGCTTGATGGAAAAAGCGATCTATTTTGCCAATCTGAGCCTGGAAGCGGCCATTCAACAGTTTGGTGAAAATGACGTTCAAACATGTCGCTATTACCAACATATTGCCGAACTATTCTCATCTATAGGAGAGTACACGCTCAGCATAGACTATTACCAAAAAGCCATTTATGTGTGGGAGTACCTGGCGCCTGAAAATAACAAGGAACACCTTGGCGAACTTTATGCATTCCTCGCAACCATTCATTTCAAACACGGAAGATTCGATACAGCCATGCTGGACTTGTATAAAAAAAGTCTACAGTATATCCGCAATACAAATCTCAGAACACTTGTTGAACTAGAGTACCAGGCCGCGCAAGGGGGCACAAAGATCAAAGGCCGGGAAACTACCGCAGCCAGGCAAACCTTAATGTCGGCAGATAGCATGCTGCGTTCCTATCAGGAGCGTTTATCGCAATATGATAAATACTATTGGCTACGTTCAGAAATCGTCAGGCTTATCGGCTACAGCTATAAATCTGATGGAAACCATGACCTATGCATCCGGTATTACAAGGATTATGTCCAACTAATAGAAAAGCAGGACCTCTCAATTTGGGACACCCGAATATTACTGGCCTTGATGGAAATAGGAGAATTGTATAATCACCGGAGAAACGAGAAAAACGCCGCAGATTCCAGTGTTTATTTCACGCATAAAGCCTTGCACAAAGTCTGTAGAACGTATCGGTCCTTCGACCTCAACCAGCTTCCCAATCCCGATGATTTTGTGAATCATCCATATGTCTACGGCATTTTAAGACAACTTGCGCGGTTTCACCAATCGAGGGGATTAAACTTTGCTGATGAAGCAGAATACGGCACAGCGCTGGAAACAGCTCTAAAGATCATGTCTTTGGTCGACAAGTTCCATATCTACCAGTTGGAAAATGCGATTGTTTTAAGGGGTGGCCGCATTGAGGAGCTGATTAAACACCATTTTTATTGCTTGGGGATATCTTTGTATTTTGCCCAATCGCTCTATGAAATTCGGCCATCGCAGGAAATTGTGGAAGAGGCCTACTACTATGCCCAAAAGATAAAGGCACAAAAGCTGATGCTGGCCTACATAAAGGCTGATGCATCAGGACTTACAGATATTCCGGACGCTCTTCTGCAAAAAGAAAAGCAAATAATGTCCGACATCCAGTATTGGGAAAAACAATTGCATGATGCCGGAGAAGCAAAGCTTAGCGATCTGAAACTAGCACAAATTGCCGATCAGATTTTTCATTTCAAACGCGCCTATTTTCAACTTCAGTTTGAAATCGCCGGTAACTATCCATCGTATTGGAGGGCGCTTATGACTATTGAACCTGTAAATGTCCGGGACATTCAGAACCAACTGGAGGAGGGGGAGCTATTGTTGGATTATTTGGGCGGGATGGTATTTTTAGTAGAAAAAAACAAACCAGTACAATTTGCCCCCAATTTTGCCGGCGAGGTAAAACAAAACGAGGTATATGCCAGAATCGATAGCCTGATTGAGATGGTAAAAAGCGCACCTATGTACAGGAGCAGCAGCCGGGAGCAATTTATCCAACTGAGCCACCGCCTTTATCAGGATTATTTATCACACTGTGAAAGTGCCCTGAAAAACAAACAAAAGCTGATCATCATAGGGGAAGGCCCTGTTTTTCTGCTTCCTTTTGAATTGTTGTTGCCGGAAGCGACATACGGCCAATTTAGTGCGCTCAATTTTTTGGTCAGGCGATACGAAATATCCTACCATTACGCGCCCTCTCTATTTGTAAAAGCCCGAGCCATGCGCAAGGCCCACTTGTCGGGCGTTTTTGCCTTTGCTCCGGTATATGATGAAACAAACACCTCGAATACAGCCTCGGCCGTCAGAACCCGCTTTCTTCCATTTTCCAATTTCAGGGCCTTCGACGACGCCGGAAACTACAATCCGCTGCCGGAATCGGAACATGAAGTAAAAAGCATCGTGGAAATGATGGAACAAAGCGGAACCGGAAATAACACCCTGGCTTTGCGAACGCAGGCCAGTGAAGGGGCTTTAAAACAGGCTTTGACGGAACCTTATCACTATGTGCATATCGCAGGACACAGTTTTTCCGATCTGAAAAACCCCCAGTTTTCCGGCATCGCCTGTTCCAGCAGCGATACCCTCACCGAAGACGGCGTTTTATATGCAAACGAAATATCCCAGCTGAACATACAAGCCGACCTGGTCACCATCAGCAGTTGCGAAAGCGGTTACGGACAGGTAGCCGACGGGGATGGGTTGCTCGGCTTGAATCGTACTTTTTTCTCTGCCGGCGCCCAAAACGTAGTTTTTTCCCTCTGGAAGGTGTACGACCAAATCAGCGCCTCGTTTATGGAAGATTTTTATACCTGGGTGATGGTAGAAGGACTGGACTATGCTGCGGGGTTACGGGCGGCCAAACTACGCTTGATTAATGACCCGGCTACGGCTTCGCCGCACTTTTGGGCGGCGTATATGTTGGTGGGAAGGTGATGGGAATTGCCGGGGCAACTAAATGTCACCCCGGCAATAAGATAGTTGAGGAGCTGCTTATTTGCTAATCACCAGCTGCTTCGAAATGGTTTCGCCATTCGAAATAAGCGATACGAAATAAATACCATTGTCCAGGTTAAGATTGAGCTGCAGGGAGCTTTGGGCTTCTTCCAGTTGCTGCATCCATACCCTTCGGCCCAGCTGATCGTAGATGTACAATAGCGCGTCATCGCTATGGCCATGCAGGTGCAGGTTTATTTTGTCGGTAGCCGGGTTGGGCGATATCTCAAAGAAATAGACATTGCCTTTTGCAGTTTCCACCAGCGTGTTGTTGCCTTGCGTGTGGTCATAGCCTCTCTTCGGGTGGCTGGCTGCCTTGGTATGTGGGTTACTTTCATTTGCCACCAGACCGGCATTACAGTAGCCCCAGTAACAACCGCCGTGGTTGCCTATGTGGTTGTTGGCTGCGTTGAGGGAAATGCAGAGCTGCTGAGCGTTTTCAGGCTCACCAGGCGGTATGTGACACACCAGGTATTTTCCGTTGCCGCAAGTAGCACAGTTAGGATCGGGAATGGCCGGACAGGCATCGCAGGCATCGCCGATGCCGTCGCCGTCTTCATCTGCCTGATCGGGATTGGCGGTTTCTAAACAATTGTCTTCATCGTCATATACACCATCGCCGTCGGAATCTGCCACACAAATCGCTTCTAATACCGCTGTTTCGCTGTCGCAGCCAGTTTGGTTATTATAAATTTCGACAGTAGAAACAGTACCTGTTTCAAGTAAACCCTGTATGGCACAACAGTCAGTCAAAGAAGGATTGTACGCAATAACCAAATGAGAAACGCCAGTGCCAAGGTTTTCCAAACCGGACAAAGAAGTCAAAGAAGTCATTAGGTAAATACCAAAGTAACCCGTGACGGAACTAAGGCTTTCTAACTCTTGCAAAGAAGTCAAAGAAGGCAAATCCCCCAAAATAAAACCGGGCGAAAAGAAATTACCACCATTGCTGCCTGTGACGGAGCTAAGGTTTTCTAACCCTGACAAAGACGGCAAAGACGGCAAACTATATAAATAAATAGACCCGACGGAGCTTAGGTTTCCTAAACCCGCAATAGAGATCAAAGAAGAATTATTATGAATATCCACGTCCGACCCGACTGAGCTAAGGTTTCCTAATCCGGTAATAGCGGCCAAAGACGGATTGTCATAAATCCAGATCGAACCGACATAGCTAAGATTTCCTAAACCGGATACAGAGGTCAAAGAAGGGTTATTTAAAATATTCAACCTCCCAGCGACGGAACTAAGGTTTTCTAAACCGGCAATAGAGATCAAAGCAGGATTGTCATAAATATTTAGGTAGTTGCCGATGTTAGTAAGTCCAGACAACCCGTTTACGTTAGTAATATTAGTACCTCTAATTGTCAGCGACCCAGTAACTTCCGTGAAATTAAATGCATCGACCGATGCCTGGGTTGTTAACGTAAGGCTGCCATTGTAGGTCTGCGCCATGGCCGGTTGCAGAACGAGTATTAGGGCCAAAGCCAGTACGATTTTTTGAATGTTTTGCATTATGCGTATGGAATGCTGCATCATGTGGTTTAAGTTTTAATGTTTAAAAATTCATTTCAAACCACAATTCCCTTTCTGGCTAAAAAGTGACCGGGCAGGGACCAACTTTTTTTGGAGGCTAAGAAAATTTTTGAAATCTGACTGGATTTGGGCCCTTCCATTGGGTCGCCCCGAATCATCGCCGAAGCGAAAATCCGGGACGACTCATATTTATACTCTTAAACGGTATTATAAGTCAATGCAGCAATCAAGTCCTGATGTTCCGAAAAGCTTGGACTTTTGAAGGTAAAGGTCTTCCCACCCGGGAAGATGAATAATTGACCATTGTGTTGCAGGAAGCTGTTAATATCATTGTTAAATGCCTGCAATTGATTTTTCGCAAAACTGTCAAACGAGGCACTCTCCTTTTCTAACATGCCAGCGCTTCCCTCAAGACCGCCCAAAATACTTGAAGAAACTGTTTTATCTTTAGGAGTTAGGGTGTCAGATCCTTTTTTCAAGCTTGCAAACAACCTGCCATCCGGTTGAACGCCAATCACATAAACCGGGTTCATGGTATAACCCCCGATGATTCCACTGGATCCGCCAGTATTGAATATATCTGCCTTGATTCTGGAATAAATTTGTGAATCAATACTCATTCTAATTTCATTTCCCACCAAATTGACTTTAAAAACAAGCGTGTATTTGAGCTCGTTTTCTACTTCCGCGGTACTCCAATTATCATCCTCAGATTGACTTTGTTTTTCGTATTTCAAGTATAATACCTCAGCACCTGAAGGTTGTATTGTCATACTTGAAATATGAGATGGGTCAATGCTAATTCCTGAACCTAACTTAGCTATACCAAGATGACTGATAGATGCGGTAGTGCTGGGCAAGAAGCAAATGTCATTGATTGGTCCCATACTTGATCCTGTGCCGCAAAGCATATCGCGCAAAAATTGGACAAACTTATCTCGCTTGATTGCCATGCAACCGTTCGCGTTGCTTCGGTCTTTTTCCTCCACCCAATTCCAATCAAAACCGCCAAATTGCCCCGGCGGCATAGCATCCTGGTCCGTCATCATCAAATAATTGAGGGTAGTGAGCGGACTCTTATTGTTATGCTGCCCGGTTGCTTCGATAAAACCACTGACTCCAAGTTGGATGCTGGTGGGAGCCATGCTGGGCTTGTTAATGGGGGCGGCATTAATTTTTCTGACCGTATTGGCCAGGACCAGTCGTTGCCCATTCACCATTTTATTCCAGGTACTACTATTCACGAAGTTTTGGATAATAGTCCCCATTGCTCCACTATTAAAACTAGGGCTACGCAAGAGAGCGGCCGTCGTTAAGTCAAGATACAGCTGCTGAACACTCCAGGCAGAACTGGGGTTGAGGTTGTTGAGTTGCTGCCGTTGCTCTGGTGTGAGTGCATCAAACTCGGCTGAACCAAATTTCAAATCTACCACATAATCAAACTCGAAGGGTTGGTCCGGCTTTTGCGCTATATTGGTCCAGCTTGGTCCTCTGCGACCAAACTCCAAAAACACCATTTGAAATTCGGAAAAGAACATCTTGAAGGTCACTGCGTTGATCCCCCTATCCAAATTGAGGAGATCAGGGGCATCTTCTCCGTTCTCCTCGGGCCACCCTAATTTTGCCCTAATCGCGGCCACGAAGTAGCAATTTTCCGCTGTTAAGGGCCCCGGCACCTCGCCGCCGGTCGGGATGTCAAAAATATCTATACCCAGATCCTCGATCGGGTCCATTAGTTTATACGGGGCATTGGGGCTTTGTTGGCTATACCATTGGACAACTGCCGGCCCATCGTTCCAGCGTAAATAGCTTGCCATTTGAGCATTAATGGCCTCTTCCGTTATGCCTACTACCATATCGTATTTTGCGGTGCTTAGGTTGGACTTTTCTTTCATAGTTGATTTTTTTCGTGCATTTGCGGTGAATGCCCGGTGAATTAAATGCGTTAATGGGATTTGCTAATATGGTCTATGCTATCATGACGAAACCTTCGGCAATTTCCAGATCAGCGGCAATAGTACCCGCCTCTCCTGCTATCCCCACCAAAATGTGTTTGGATTGAAACTCTTCGTCTTGATCAAGCATTCCGGCAAAGCCGGTAACCGTACTGATATGCCCCAGAATACCCGATAACGCATCCAGGATGCCGGCAGACATTTCCTTCGCTTCCGGCTGCGGCTGCTCATTACATAGTTCAAAAGCATCTACGGTAAGTGGGATCATACTCGCGGAACTCAAAACAACATCCACACCAGCGGCAATGGGCTCCATGGATACCCCGCTCATTTCACCGGGTAGAATTCGGAATGCGAGTTGTTGAAGGATGCCTACACTTCCCAAGATGTTGGAAAATATTTCAACCGCCGAGCCTTTCACGGCCTGTGGAGTCTCCAGGACATGTGCGATAATCTCTTTGCCATAAGCAACCAGACCAAGTACGCCAATCGGTAGGCTCAGTCCCGGCGCTTCGCCATTTTCTTCTTCTTCTACCATTTCCAGCATTGTTTTGAGGGTATTGGCCATCCCTCCCGCAATATGCAGGGTACCGAAAATGATGTCCTTGAACCGATCGGAGATGGTGATCGAATCCTTTGCCCACTTAATGTTCTGGTCAGTAGCTGTTTTAACAGCCGTTTTAAAGGCCTGGTAATTCGGTGAAGAGAGGATTAATTGAGTGGTTGGATCATCTTTGGGGAAAGGCGCTTTGTTATGAATTATTTTATACACCGTGGTCGCAGGTAGCGCTCCGATCAGCAAAATGATATCCAGCAGCGAAACATCTTTTAGGCTAAAGAAGTAATCAAGCGATTCAGAAAGAACCGGTATATAAAACGGCTTAGTCAGCACAGCTCGAATGGCATCAACCAGGATGATAAATAATTCAATCACCACATCTAAAATCGCCCGTAGAGCGGTTAATGCTAATTCGCCGATATCCACAGCAATTTTTCTGAGCAAGACAACAAAGTCCGGATCAAGCAAGCTGCCTTTATAAACAATCAACGCACGAACATCCTTTATCAGTTGCCTGATTTCACCATCGGCATCGTGTACCCTTTCCGCCAGCTTATGCAGCAGGTGTTCTAAATCATCTTTGACCGTCTCGAAGCCCTTGAAAGGCACTGTTTGGGCATTCGCCACATTATGCCTAAAATGACTCTGAAGCAATTTAGACGGAGCCGACAGCGCTTTTGAATTATCGTGCCCGCCTTTAAAACCCATAATTGGTGAGCGAAGAGCAGAAAAGTCAATGGAGTCATCTTCTGCCCAGCGATGAAGAGCGGACTTTGCTGAATCTATTCCTTCATCCAGTCCTCCTTCAACTCCTTTTAACCAGTCCTTGGCCTGATCAAAATAGAAACCGACGAAGCACTTAAATATGTCCTTGGTCATCATCACATCTGCAACATCGAAAACGAACATCAGGTAATTCCATAGGTCATTCAGGCGGCCAACGATGGTTTTCCAAAGCAACTCAAGGCCTTTCATAACCTCATCACAGGTTTTGATCACAAAACCGACAACCTTATCCCCGTTTTTAACAATGAAATGCCAAACATCCGAGCCCGTGTCTTTAACCACCGACACTACCGAGTCGGCGGTGTCAGCCGCCCAGCGTAGCACATCACTGGCCAGATGCGTTACATAGTGAAAGCCGCTATCCAGATCATGTACCCGCTGATACCGCTCGAGATTTTGTCCAACTACATCCTCCAGTTTGGAGGCTATTTCGATAGCCTGATTGGATACATTGTTCCACGCATGAGACAGTGCTTGCACACTGGAGACCAGTTGCTGAGCCTGCTCATCGGTAATCTTCGCCCCGGCGGGAATTAATTTGTACGTGTTACCTTTATGGTCTTGGTATTGAGCGTTATTGAGTTTCTCTACCGAGTCTAACCGAGCCATCTTTTGCATACTTTTATGCATCGGGTTGGTATCGGTTACATACTCGGGACTAAGCTGGGCTTTAATACTTGTACCCCGGCATCCATCCACCCATTCCGTAATGTGAAGCTCGCCACTGCTATCGGTTCGAACTTTTTGCGGCGAACTATCCAGTGCGAAATATTCGTCGTTGATGTAAACGCCGGCACTTCCCTCTACACTAAGTGTAACATCCACATTGGCCAGCGGGCAGTTATTAATATCGTGAACCACAACATGCGTTATGTAGGCTTTTCCTTTTTTAGCCGGCACCCCTGGGTCGGGCAAGGTAATCGGCTGGGAATTCCAAATGGAGGAATCAGCCGTTTGCGTGGCTTTGATCAGGTTATTGCCGCTCCCAGCAGCGAAAAATGTAAGACAATCATTCGCCTTGTTGATATAAGGGCTTAGTTGCGTTACACCATTTAGAATGGGCAAAGGTTTAGACCACTTGTCTGGAGTTTCAAAATCATCCAGATCACAAGTGGAATAGAAAATTTGCTGGTGGGCATTGCGCCCCCAAATTGCGATTTTATGATTTGAAATATTTACATAAAGTTGTTCAACATCATGGTAGAGATCATCCGACTGTAGCAGCTTTAACGCTGTTCCATTGCTTTGGTCGCCGCCGTGTAAATAGTACAGCTGCCCGGCACCGGCAACAAAGAGGGTGGTCATCCCACGCGTATCATATTTTGGCAAAGATGCCGCCGCCAGGGCCATGGAAGCACCGACTTGTGATGACGGAAATGCCAGATTGGTGACGGGTGCTGCTATACCCGGATTGCGTTCATTGTAAAGTGGCGTATAAATGATATGAGTTTCATTATTGTTTTTTCCTAAGGTATATATGCCATCTACCCGCTGGTGATAGGAGCGGCCTACACACATTTGAACGGTGCCGGCTGTAAGATTTGCCGCAAGGCCGTGGCTCTTCCAATATTGAGAGCCATCAGGATTGATATAGTAACGCTGAATACTGTCTCTTCCGTCATTGGATTGGGTATCAACCACAATCGTTGGCTTCGTTCCTGAATTGGCGATGAAAATGTCGGAAATCACGAGCGGGCTTTCCGTTTTCCTGTCGTCCGGGATTTCTTTCCAATCCCAATTATTTAACAGTGAATCTGAGGAATGCCCCAAGGAAACCAACAAATGATCTTTGACTGGTCCCGAGGTGTTTTTTGCCGAGATAATCAAGTCAATTCTGGATAAATCCGTTGATTGAACTGCGGCAATTTGGGAGACCTCCATAGGAGTGCCATTCATGTGCGGACTGATTTCAAATTGTTCCCAGCCCGTTTTGCTTCCCGTTTTCTCCACTGTAAGGTGTAGCCTATGATCTGTACTGATGGATAACAAAATAGTATTGCCATAAATGTTTTGCAGGGCCAGGAAATCTCTTTGCGGTTCAATGAGCCGGACTCGTCTGAAATTGTCCATGAACTCGGTAGAGACGCTACAAGATGCTGCTACCTTTTCGAAGGGATTTGCGTAGGCTGTCATAATTCTTTTTTTTGTAACAAGTAAGCAGTCTAGGCTGCTAACTTGTTACGGCTAAAAATTCATTTCAAACCACAATTCCCATTTTGGCTGAAAAGTGACCGGACAGGAACCAAAAAATTTTCGATTGCCGTTTGGATGTAAAGAATACGATCGAATTTGGGACTTGACATTTAGCATAGACCCACTCAATTCTGGCTTGGTAAGATGAATCAACTTACCGAACCACGAACTTATTCACCAAGTAAATCCGTTCCGTCGCGGCGTCCTCAATCAGATAATAATACAGGCCCGGAGAGGGTGCGAAGGATTTATCAGCCGAGATGCGGTAGGTATTGTCGCCTGCGGCTTCGGGACGAAGCGGCAGGCTGGAAACCGGATGAAAGGTTTCAAAGGCGGCTGGGTCGTTGGAAAAAATATAGAGGTTCAGCTTTTTGTCCCGCATATCCGCATCATCGGTGCGGAGCACTCCGGAAAAATGAAACCTTATTGGGCTACCGGGTTTATCCAGGGGCACGTCGGGCATAGGCTGGGTGTCGGTCCATTGAAAATCGCCGGCGCGCAGGTTATTGCCGATCAGCAGTTCGAGGGCCGGCATGGGCTGAAAGTTAGCGGCAAAGAGTTTTGGCTGCTTTTTCTTTGAGTTGGGTGGGGAGGCCGGCGCATCATCTGCACGTTCTTCCTGTTTAGGCCCAGGTTTTTTTGGGTGGGGAGTTGCCTTTGTTGTATCCACGGGGCTTAGGTTCTGCTCGTTTGTACGGTTCTGACCATCGTGCATGGGTGACGGCGCGGAGTTGGTAACCGGTTTTCCCGGTATGAGCCACCAAAGCAGTAAGGCAAGCACGGAAACGAGCAGCAGCCACCACCACAGCCGGGCAGGTCGATTTTTTTCTTGTTTGGCCGCTTGTTCGCTAAGGGTCTGCAAGTTTTTACGCAGGGCATTTTCCGGCGTATCGGCCAGGAACTCCTGCATATCGCGGTTCAGCTGTACTTCCTCGGCCAGTTCGGGGTTGGCGGCCATTTCCAGTTCAAACGCCTCCCGTTCGGCTTGGGTCATCAAGCCGTCGAGGTATTGTTGAATCTGGTGATATGTCTCGTCGTTAAAGGCCATTATTACCTTGAATTACATCATTCTTTTAAAGCCCGATACTCCGGGTCGTTGCGGACCATGTCGGTCAGTTGTATTTTACATTTGTATTTTTTGCGTTTGGCATAATCCTCAGAATAGCCCATTTTTTGTGCTATTTCTTTGCTGGATTCGCCGTTAAACAAGAGTTTTAGAGCCTGTTGACACTCCTCCGATAATTTTTGGAAGTATTTGTTAAAAAGTTCCCATTTGCGGCTTTTCAACATGGTTTCAGCAAAATCATCTTCAAACCCAAATTCCCTTTTCGACTCAAAAGGAACCTCTTTATTCCATTTTTTTTTCAATTGTTTTAACCAGAGCCTCCTGCAGATACTGAACAGATAGACATGAAATCGTGTGGTCAATACCAGTTCCTGCTTCGAAACCTTTTTAAAAATTATCACGATAGCGTCCTGAAACACATCCCGGGCATCATCGGGTGTACCGGAGTTTTTCGTCACATAGCGCTGCACTCCAGGCAGGCTCTCCTTATAAATCTGCTGAAGCACCTCAAAATCATTTTGAGCAATTCCTTTTAAGTAAAAATCCTCCTCCAGCGATGACATGGTGTTGCTTGTTATTGCCTTGTTTATAACAATAGTTCGTGAACTTTTGCTGTTGGCGTCCTCGCCACAACTTCTTTTTCGGTCAATTTCAATGATTTATAAATTCTTCATGAACTATTATTATTAGGACGAAACAAAATTTTGAGAAAAGTGCGACACTTTCAAAATTTATGGCGCTTGTTTTTCGGTGCAATGATTCAAAAAAAATTACTAGCAAAGCCTTTTTTCAGCGCTCTTGGGAAGGATTTGTGTGTTTTTTTTGACGTTCCCCTCGGTTTTCAAAGATTTTTTGAATTCCTGTAAATTAGAAAATTCGCTAACGCCTTGCTTTTGGCACTGACAAATCCCCCGAATAATTCTCTGTACCAGCCTGCTGGGCAAAGTCTTTTGACTTCGGCCGAATCTATATCAGACTTTGTCCGGGGTAGGTGTTCGTAACAAAATATAATCAAGGCGTGGACAGTTTCAGCCTTAATCGCCCACATGCGCATATCCAATTATCGGAGCAATATCAATAACCGAAATATCCACCAAGCCCTTACCTCCTGAGTAATCTATCGCACTGCTATACCTGTAATGCTCGGCCACCTCTACCCAGCCCAGCCCTCCCGATCCAAACTCCGATAATGAATCGCCTCCGACAAATCCTCAATCCGAATCCTGTCGCTCCCACCCAAATCCGCCGCCGTGCGCGCCACCTTCAAAATTCGGTCATAAGCCCGCGCGCTCAGTTGCAGCCGCTCCATCGCCGTTTTTAAAAGCAAAATCCCGGCCTGATCCAAGGCGCACACCTCCCGTACCATCCGGCTCGGCATCTGCGCATTGGAATACACATCGGGCAAATCCTTGAAACGGGCTTCCTGCACCGCGCGGGCCTGCAACACACGCTTCCGGATTTCAGCACTGGTGATCTTGGGACGCTCCAGCCCGGTAAGTTCGTCGTACGACACCGGCGTAACCTCCACATGCAGGTCGATGCGGTCGAGCAAGGGGCCGGAAATTTTGGACACGTAGCGTTTGACCACGCCGGGGCCGCACACGCAATCTTTGTCCGGGTGGTTGTAGTAGCCGCAGGGGCAGGGGTTCATGCTGGCAACCAGCATAAAACTGGCAGGATAGTCTACCGAAACCTTGGCGCGGCTGATCGTCACCCGCCGTTCTTCCATCGGCTGGCGCATCACTTCGAGCACGGTTCGTTTGAACTCGGGCAATTCATCCAGAAAAAGCACGCCGTTGTGCGCCACGCTGATCTCTCCGGGCATGGGGTCGGAGCCGCCGCCAACCAGGGCCACGTCGCTGATGGTATGGTGGGGCGCCCGGAAGGGGCGGGTGGTTACCAGGGCGGTGTTGCCGGCCAGCACCCCGGCCACGGAGTGAATTTTGGTGGTTTCCAGCGCTTCGTGCAGGCTGAGCGGCGGCAAAATGGTGGGCAGGCGCCGGGCCAGCATGGTTTTGCCGGCGCCGGGTGGCCCGATCAGGATGACATTGTGCCCGCCCGCTGCGGCAAGCTCCAGCGCGCGCTTGATGTTTTCCTGGCCGCGTACGTCGGAAAAATCCACATTGTAATTATCCAGGTTGGCAGCAAATTCTTCCCGGGCGTTTACTTGCATGGGGGAAATCGTGCTGCTACCGGACA
Source organism: Lewinellaceae bacterium (assembly GCA_016716135.1). GTDB lineage: Bacteria > Bacteroidota > Bacteroidia > Chitinophagales > Saprospiraceae > M3007. The sequence continues at coordinate 51,345 of JADJWX010000019.1, forward strand.
ATACCTCGATGGCTTCGTTGAGCGACTCCACGCCGTACACTTCCAGATCACTGACGATGGCTGCCTCCCGGGCATTGATTTTGGGCAGGATAAAGCCCCGGAATTTTTCTTTGCGCGCCTGTATGGCTATGGGCAAAGCCCCTTTTATAGGCCGCAATGATCCGTCGAGCGAGAGCTCGCCCATGATAAAAAAGCCGTCCAGATTGTCTTCCGGGATGACACCGGTAGCAGCCAGCATTCCGATGGTGATCGGCAGATCGAAGGCCGAGCCTTCCTTGCGCAGGTTGGCAGGCGCCAAATTGATGATGGTCTTAAAACGGGGCAAGCGGAGGCCGGAGTTTTTCAGGGCTGCTTCGGTGCGTTGCTGGCCTTCGCGCACGGCGTTGTCGGGCAAACCAACGATAAAGTAGCCGGGTTTGTCGGCCGTAGTGCCCAGCGCCCCGCCGGTGTTTACTTCAATGGTGATGGTTTGTGCATCAACGCCGCGTACGGCGGCTGCAAAGGTTTTGACTAACATGGTTTCGAGTGCGGCGTGTGGAGTTGCGAGTGCGGAGTGTTCACCCATTGCGTTGCAGGGCAAATTGAATACAGATGAAGGTAGACAGATAGCGATTTGCCTGCTACAGTTGGTCCGGGATTTAAAAGTATTTTTTTTATTTAAACTAATCCTAAAGGGTTCACTTTCAGTTGATTGCCGTTTTGTTTCCATTCATTCAAGGTTGGCGTTTTTTAATGTCTGGTGCCTGGCCAAAGGTTCAGGTGGAAGTTTGGGATAGCCCACCTTTCGAGCATGTTGGAGATTTTCTCACCGGGCCCAAAACAGTTCTTTTTACGCCTTTTATCGCCTTTTTTCAGGCACTTAGCTGGGCCAGGCACCTGAAAACTGTCAAAAAAAGCCCTTGTTTTTGCCTCCGGCAGAAAAATCCCCAACATGCTCTTAAAAAGCAAGCGCCGGGTTTCGGAAAAAAAAGAGGCCGGCCTGGAAAGTAAGCTACGCCAAACCAAAGGCGTGATAGACATTTGATCAGCACAACAACCAGAGTAAGCGCAGACAGGCGGATTTCGAAAAAACGGGAAAATGCGCGTGTAAAAATCTCAGCCCGGCGTGATGGAACGGAGTCGTGCCATCAGACTGCCCAAATGTTCGCTGGCAACCGGAACCAGCGCGTTGTTCGTCAGGCTGATCTGGTAGGTTTCTTTGCGGATCTGGCGGATCATGTGTACGTTAACCAAAAAACTCCGGTGTACCCGAAAAAACCGCTGCGGGTCGAGCAGCGCTTCGAAATGGCGCAGTGGTTTGGCTGCGGTCACCGTTTTTCCGACACTTAGATAGATTGAGGTATAGGCGCCGTTGGCTTCACAATGGGTGATCTCCCGTGTGTCGAGTACCTCTACGGTTTGCTGGCTGTTGACTACAATGCGGGCAACCTGCGGACGGTCTTTCAACAGCTCCTGCAGGGTTTGTTGCAGCACCTCGAACTGCTGGCGAAAATTATCCTGGTTGTAAAACCGGATTTTTTCAAAGGTCTGCACAAGCCGTTCGGGCGTTACCGGTTTGAGTAAAAAATCAATCGCTGCCGTGGAAAATGCCCGGATGGCATGTTCTTCAAAAGTGGTCACAAAAACAACCGGGATGAAATGGCGGGGCAACTGCCGCAGCAGTTCAAAACCGTCCATGTTTGGCAGGTGAATATCGGAGAAAATTAAATCGGGCTTCGGATGCCTGCGGATATACTCCAGGGCTTCTTCCGCACAATTAAACGTGGCCCCGACATCCCAGTCGGCACTGCTGGCAGCAATCTGTTGCTTCAGATGCTCGATATCGGACGGGTTGTTATCAATGATTATAAGATTACGAGGCATGTTCAGGCATGTTTACTGCACCCCGTACAGGCAGGGCGGTAAGTGTCGAGAAACATTTTCCAATCAGTAGGGGCACGAGCGGGATGTCGGGGTTGAAGATAACGGGATTCCCGCACTTGACTGCCGCGAAACGAAAAATCCTGTCCTGCACAGGAAATTATACACCCTTCTTTTTATTCCTTTTCACACTTTAATTCTTACTGCAATGCACAAATTGTTCTGCACACTGCTTTTACTGCTTTTCTCCGGGCTTACCCTCACGCAGTATTCCTGTAAAAAGGACGATTCCAATGCCCCCGGCGGCGACGATCAATTGATCCGTGATTACCTGATCGGCCTGGGTATTGATGAAAGCCATTTTCAGATTGGCGCTGATTTCGTAACCTATGAAGACGATGCCGGCTGGGATAAAAAAGCCCTCTTGATGACGATCCGCGGTGAAGTTTTTGACCTGCCCTCCGATCCCGACGCACCCGCCGGCGCCGCGGACCGCCAGCGGGGTATTGTGGAAACATCCTACACGGATGCCGTGACCGCCACCAGTGTGACCACGCTCAAGTATTTCATCCGCAGCAGCGTCAGCGCCGATTGTGGTACTGCCTGGGTAACGGCCATTGCCGATGGTGTAGCCGCCTGGAATGCGGCTTCGTACACGCGCGTTGCACTGGCATCTACCACCAGCCAAAGCAGCGCCCACATTGTTTTTGGCTCCGACGCCGATACCGGCATGCCGAGCTCGCACCAAAACCTCGGTTCCTCTACGGTTGCCAGAGCCGGCTTTCCCTCCGCCGGTGTCGTGTGGAAATGGATTTCCATCAACGACACACAAGACAGCTGGGGCAGTAAAAAGAAAACGGTCATGCACGAAATCGGCCACTGCCTGGGCTACCGCCACACCGACTCGTCCGACGGCGGCCCGATCCACGGCACACCGGCCACAGAATCCGGTTCGATCATGAACCAGGGCAGCAATACCAGCCCCGCCTTCACCTCCAACGACAACCGCGCCATACGGATGTACTACCCGGATAACTACGCCACACCGACCAGCTTTACCGCCACGAAATATTCCAGCGGAACAGTCCGGCTGACCTACACGAACCCCAACTGGCTCACCAAGCCTTACTACTGGGTACGGGTGTACCGGTACAATGCTTCGGGCAGCCTGCTGAATTATAAGGATTTTCAGTCCAATACCAACGCCAGCAACGGCGTGCATCAATTCAACTGGAGTGGCCATACAGCCGGCACTACCTACCGTTTTGCCGTCAAAGGATTTAACTTCAGGAAAGATGTCCTCGGAACGATCTCCGGGCAGGCTACCGTGACGCTGTAGTCCGTTTTTTCCAATTTGTACCAATGCGGCATCGTGCTGCAAGGGCTATTCCAGGCAAAATGGGATGGCCCTTGCTGGTATTTTACACCTTTTGCTCAACCATCTGTGTCGGCTTTTTTCTTAAAATGGGTAAATTAACCGACACTGCCTACTTTCGCAGCGCGCTAATACTTAACGCCTTCAAAATTATGAGCAAGAAAAAAACAACAACCCATAAGGAGGAAGCCCTCTACTACCACGCCAAGGGCCGCCCGGGTAAAATCGAAGTAATCCCTACCAAGGAAACCGCCAACCAACGCGATCTCTCGCTGGCATACTCGCCGGGCGTAGCCGAACCCTGCCGGGCCATCGCCGAACGCCCGGAAGATGTGTACAAGTACACGGCAAAGGGCAACCTGGTAGCCGTAATCAGCAACGGAACCGCTGTGCTCGGTCTGGGCGACATTGGCCCGGCCGCCGGCAAACCGGTTATGGAAGGCAAGGGACTATTGTTTAAAATTTATGCCGATATCGACTGCTTTGACCTGGAACTCGACACCAAAAACGTGGATGAATTTGTGCGGACGGTGAAAATCCTGGAACCGACATTCGGCGGCGTCAACCTGGAGGATATTTCGGCGCCCGAGTGTTTTGAAATTGAAGACCGGCTGAAAAAAGAACTGAACATCCCGGTCATGCATGACGACCAGCACGGTACGGCGATCATCAGCGCCGCCGCACTGCTCAACGCACTGGAAATTGTAAAAAAAGACATTGCCAAGGTCAAAATTGTGATCAACGGGGCCGGCGCATCCGCCATCTCCTGCACGCGCCTTTATTGTGCCCTGGGTGCTAAACACAAGAATGTGTACATGTTCGACAGCAAGGGCCTGTTGCACCCTTCCCGCACCAATCTCGACGGCAAAAAGGGCGAATTTGTCAACGACAGCCTGCACGAAAAAACTACACTTGCGGATGCGCTAAAAGGCGCCGATGTGTTTGTCGGCTTGTCAAAAGGTGGTATCCTGAATCAGGAAATGGTGCGGTCTATGGCGCCCGATTGCATCGTGTTTGCCATGGCCAACCCGGACCCGGAAATCGGCTACACAGAAGCTACCACTGCCCGCAAAGATATCATCATGGCTACCGGCCGCTCCGACTTCCCCAATCAGGTCAACAATGTTTTGGGCTTCCCGTTCATCTTCCGGGGCGCCCTTGATGTGCGCGCCACAGCCATCAATGAAGCAATGAAACTCGCTGCCGTACGCGCTCTTGCCGATCTTGCCAAAAAACCAGTACCCGATATCGTTAATATGGCCTATAACAACGCCAACCTGGTGTATGGCCGCGACTACATCATCCCCAAGCCTGTCGACCCGCGCCTGCTCACCACAGTTGCCCCGGCGGTGGCGCGTGCTGCCATGGACTCGGGCGTTGCGCAAAACCCGATCACCGACTGGGACGCCTACGAAATCCAGCTCACCAAACGCCTGGGCATCGACAACAACCTCACCAGGGCTATTCAGACCCGAGCTCGCCAAAACCCCAAACGCGTGGTATTTGCCGACGCCGAAAACGTCAATGTGCTCAAAGCAGTGCAAGTGGTCGTTGAAGAAAATATTGCCCGCCCAATTTTGCTGGGCGATGTTCAAAAGATCAAAAGTTTGCTTAAAGAGCACAGTATCGAACTGAAGCAGGTACCCATCATCGATCCCAGTAACCCGGTGACCACCGAAGAGATAAAACGCCTGGAGCGCTTTGGCGACCTGCTTTTTGAAAAGCGGCAACGAAAAGGCCTCATCCTTAGCGAATCACGCCGCCTGGTTACGCACCGGAATTATTTCGGTATCCTGCTGGTCGAAACCGGCGAAGCCGATACCATGATCAGCGGTCTCACCCGCAATTATCCCAGCACCATCCGGCCTGCCTTACAAGTCATTGGCCCGCGCCCGGAAATCAAGCGGGTGGCCGGCATGTACATCCTCATGAGCCGTTTTGGCCCGCTTTTCCTGGCCGACACCACCATCAACCTAGACCCAACTGCCGAGGAGATCGTGGAAATCGCCGAATTGACCGCCCGCGCTGTGGAAAATCTCAATATCAAACCGCGCGTGGCAATGCTGACGTACTCCAACTTCGGCTCTGTCAGCGAGGGCGCTGCCGCCGTGAAAATGCGCCGCGCGACAGAAATGCTCAAACAGCGCAACCCGAAGTTGATTGTCGACGGAGAAATGCAGGCTCACCTGGCGCTCAATCCGGAGTTGCTACAGGAAAAACACCCGTTCAGCAGTTTGGTCGGCGGAGCAGCCAATACGCTGATCTTCCCCAACCTGTCGGCTGCCAATATTGCTTACAACCTGGTGCGTGCTGTGGCCGGTATCGAAATTATCGGTCCGATCATCATGGGCCTTAAGAAGCCGATCCATGTACTTCAACTGGGCGCTTCCGAGCGGGAAATTGTCGACATGGTGGCCCTGGCAGTGGTAGATGCGCAAGCGAAGTGACCGGTACTGTTCTAAGGTGCGTATTGCGAATCCGGGGTTAAATTTTTCTATCAAAGCCCTCTACCGGCGTGCAATGACAAGTTATATATGTTTATACGGTTCAATGGAGTAAACTTGCCTAATCATCCATCCATAGCGCTTGTCATGTCGTACCCCGCCCTAGCGGGGGAAGACATCTACACAAGTATACTTTGCGAGTTGTAACTAAAAAACGGAGATCGAAGCGTTCTTCGGCACTTTTCGAAGCATGGAACCTTTGCAGATGTCTCCGCTGCGCTCCGACATGACAAGCGTTTTAGGTTGATATCGATTAGTGGAACCCTTGATTCGTATAACTTCAACATAACTAATCAACGCACGCCGGTAACGGGCTTTCTTCGAAGGCAAAATGTTCAGGTTAACGCCTGTGTCGCAGGCGAAATGCAAATCAGGGATAAAAGACCTCGTCCAATACAAGTTGTACGCAAAGGGGATTAGTACCATAATTATACCGCTCCGGGGCTGCGCAGAATTTCCGTTTTTTAAAGAAAAATTTGATCGCCGAGACGGCCACAATGGCGAGCAACAACCGGTAAATCCACACATTGGCATCCGGCACCCGCGCTACAAAACGCACACCCAACCAGGCGCCAATGCTCTGAAAGACCGCCATGGCCAATCCGTAACCCAGGTGTACCTGATCGTACCATAAAAATACGGCCAGGGCAGGCAGGCTAAACACCAGCACGATGAACAACTTGATCCCGTTGCCGGCCCGCAGGCTGTAATTGCCGATCAACACCAGTGCGGCTAATAGAAAAATTCCGACACCGGCCTGGATAAAGCCGCCGTAAACACCGATCAGGAAAAAACTGAGTATGCTGAGCGGGTGCCGGTTTCGACGGGTGTCGGCTTCCGATTCGCGGATCCAGCGTTCCGGTTTCAACAGCAGGACGAAAAACATGAACACCATCAGGGCGCCCAGGGTATAGTCCATCCACTTTTCGTTCAGTTCGACGGCAATGCGCGAGCCCACAATGGCGCCCGCTACCGACGGCACAATCAACCAGGTTGATCCGGTAAAACTGGTGATCCCCATTTTTTTGAACCCACGTACGCCAACGATCGTCTGGAAAATCACACCAATGCGATTCGTACCGTTGGCGACAGGCGCCGGCAGCCCGCACAAGAACACAAAGATCGGCAGGGTGATAAGCGAGCCGCTGCCTGCCAGGGTGTTGATGATGCCCGTGGCAATGCCGCCCACTATGAAAAGCAGTGTTTCGGCGACGGTAAGGTCGAATTGGAATAAGCTGTCCACGGGTAGTGTTGCCTTGTCTTAAAAAGCAAGGCTGCAAAGTACCGCTTTTGGGTAATCCGGCAGGCCCGTATCGGCGATGCCGGATGGGTTTTAAACTTTTACGCAAAAACATGAGTCATCCCGAATTTTTAAAATGACTTCGGAGAAGTCAAATATTTGTAGATCAGAGATTTAAGGGCGCTCGAAGACCTCGGAGAGGTCGCATGTACAGGGGTTGCCACCTGGATATTCGACCTCTCTGAGGTCGGGCAACGGGTAACCGGAGCATTTCTACAAATATTTGACCTCTCCGAGGTCTTTTTTATGGAAAAATTCGGGATGACTCATGTTTTAAACTTCAAAAAATAGTTCCTTTCGTCGAAGGGTTACTTTGGCTCTCATAAAAACCTGCCCGTTTAAAACGGCAAATCATCGCCGGCCGAGTCATTGCCATTATTCGCAGGTTCGGAGACCGGAATTTCGCCGGCGCCGGACTTGGCAGCCGGTGTGTCTTCGGCAGTGGGGAACCGGCTGTCAAAGCCACCGCCTTCACGGCGCTCAAGCAGGCGGAACGTGTTGGCCACGATATCGGTCACATAGCGGTCTTGCCCTTCCTGGGTTGTATATTTCCGGTAAGAAATTTTGCCTTCGACAAAGACGAGCATGCCCTTTTTCAACATTTTTTCGGCCCGCTCGGCCAACTCACGCCAGCAAACGACATTGTGCCATTCGGTGATCTGCTGGAAGTTGCCGTCTTTATCTTTATAGGATTCATTGGTTGCTACGGAAAACCGGGCGACCTGCACGCCGCTTTCGAGGTGACGTACTTCCGGGTCTGCACCAAGGTTGCCGATGAGGGTTACTTTGTTGATCATAGTTGCAGTATTTAATAATTAGAAGTTCAAACTAACCTTAAAGTTAAGGCCTTTTCCTGCCAATACCAATCAATAATGCGGGGTACGGCAAGTATTTTTTTTAATTTAAATTGTTCGATTTGCGCATATTCGGCGAGCCTAGTTTTTTGAAAATCAACAGCTTTTAAATCGTCCGGCATTTTGAATTCAATAAAAACCGCCTGAATTATTTGGTGCGACAAGGTTTGGCGGTATGTTTTCGAAACCGCTTGTACTTCCAAACCTTCCGGCAACCCTGCCGGGAAAAAATGCCGGACCAAAAGCGGGGGCAGTGTTGCCGTGTCTGCGGGCGTTTCGGGCAGTTCCAACAAGGGAAATTCGTACAACTGTTGCCAGATATCCTTGCCATCCCGCCGGCGCAGCCATACGGTGTTTCGGTGTTCAAACACCCCATAGGCAAAAAACCGCACGCGTTTGGCCATTGCCTTTTTCCTGACGGGCAACTGTGCGACTTGGCCCGACTGCCTTGCCACACAACGCGGGCCTAACGGGCAGTCGGTGCAAGCCGGTTGGCGCGGGGTGCAGTGCCCGGCGCCAAAATCCATGATGGCCTGGTTATATGCCCCCGGAGCCCGCACATCGAGCAGGGATTGGGCCAGGGCGGCAAATTCCTTTTTAGCCGGGGTACTGTCGATCGGGGTGTCGATGCCGAAAAAGCGGGCGAGCACCCGGTACACATTGCCGTCGAGCACGGCATACGGCAGATCGTAGGCAAACGACGCGATGGCGGCGGCAGTGTAATCCCCCACGCCTTTGAGCGCCCGGATACCGTCGTAATGGTCCGGGAACGCACCGCCAAGGGCGTTGGCAATGTATCGTGCTGCGGTATGCAGGTTGCGGGCGCGGGAATAATACCCAAGCCCTTCCCAGTTTTTCAATACAGCATCGAGCGGAGCGTCGGCGAGCCGGCGCACGGTAGGGTATGCCGCCAGGAATTTTTCATAATACGGGAGGCCCTGTTCGACCCGGGTTTGCTGCAGGATAATTTCGGAAAGCCAGATTTTGTAGGGGTCGCGTTCGCCTTTCCAGGGCATGGGGCGGTGGTGGTCGCGGTGCCAGGCCAAAAGATTTTTGCTGAAAAACTGCTTGTCGTCCATCTCCGTTTTCTCCGAAAAAGCCCCCGCAGAATAAATTTCGCGGCGATTTTGGGCTTTTTTTGAAATTTTTTTCTACCCAATTCGTGTTAGAGCAGAAGTTGGCACGAAATTTTAATCCACGACTATAGGTTGCGTCACAAATTTACAACCATGAAGACATACGTAAGTATTACCATCCCAACAATTGCGCTCTTCGTTGCCGGCGCCTGGACCGTACAAGTTAACCAACAGGCCGCATCAATTGCGCAAACCGACGAAACACCGGCCACCGTCGATGCCAGTGTTTCTACAGAAAAATCGTACGCCATGTGGGCTACGAAAACTACCCTGTTCAAAGGCGAAACCCTGAAGCTCCAGTTTGCCGGTGCTAACCCACCGTTTTTGGGAGTCGTTGATCCGACCGGCCACTTTTTTTATGTCGTATTTCCGGCCGACGCTGCAATTGCGCAATTGAAGCCCCTGGTCGACAGCGAACATTTTGCCTCGTTACACTATCTGAACATTGATACCCGCTCGTTTAAGGCCGACCCGTACGAGTACGGTGTGTACAACAACCAGCGCGTATTCACCCAAAGCGGCACCTATACCTTCATCATGGGAGAAAACCTGCATGTTGACGACCCCGACTTTGTGGAAAAAGTCGAAATTCAATATACACATGATAGCCGTCCTGCAATCGCGATGAATTGATCCGTTGGAAATTCGGCAAGCTGTTTTAACATTCTTTTCACCGCCAAAACGCAGAGGCGCTAAGAATTTCTCTTAGCGCCTCTGCGTTTTGGCGGTGAAAAGAATCCACAACGGGCAATAAAAAACAGTCCTTAAGGGCTCATTTTCAACGAAATCAGGTTGGCAAACAACCGGTACGCTCCCGGCACCCCGGCCGGAAATTGCCGGAAGAACGACAAGCCGGTGTACACGAAATACCCATTGCCATACGGCGCCACCAGCAGCGAACCATCCAGCGGCTTTTCATTGGGGTCGTTACTGGAAAGCAGGGCGGTGTAGTGTTCATCCCATTCCGAAGGAAAGTACAACCCGCGCTCCTGCACCCAATGGTCAAAGTCCGCCGCAGTGATCTTGTTCGGCGCATTCAATGCCGGATGATCGGCCCGAAGCAAACGAATTTCCGCGGTTTCGTCGGTCACCCGGTCGCGGCCCAGTTGGATCGGATAAGGGCCGATATCTTTCGTCACCATGTTGTAACTCGTGTTGTACTGCGCCACCAAAGTACCACCGTGTTGCACGTATTCCATCAATTGGGCCTGCTGTTGTTCCAGGACATCGCGCGTGTTGAAGGCGCGCACGCCGAGCACCACGGCATCAAAGCGGCGGAGTTTTTCCTGGGTCAGGTCGGCATCGTCGAGCATAGTGACGGTGCAGCCCATGTGCCGCAGGGCCGCAGGGCCGTCGTCGCCGGCGCCCATGTAGTAGCCCACATTTTTGGCGTTTGTTTTCAGATCAACCCGGGCTGCGCGCGCATGCGCCGGTTGCAGCACATACTGGCGGGGAATATGGTCGTAGGTGATGGTTTGCAACTGGCTGATGTACATTGTTTTATCAATTTGAAAACCAGCGCCCAGGTCAATCAGGTCGGGCCCGGAGTAGGGTTGCAGATCAAACGTGAATTCTGCCACGTCGCCTTTCTTCTTTAATTCAAGAAATGGCGAACTATCCGACGAAAACGTATTTGGCCAGCCGGGAGGACTTAACAACCTAACCTCGCCTTTTACATTATCCCGGTTGGCTTTCACGCGCACCGTCACGGGCACATGTTCGCCGGTAGCCAGGTAGAACGACTCGGTCAGTTCAACAAACACGGGCGGCAGAATATCAAACGGCCGCCACACTTCCCCGACGTCCGGCTCGCGTTCTTTGTTGGCGACCACCGACTCAAACTCGATCGGGGTGCCGTCGACGAGGATCGACCATTGCACCCGAAAATCACGCGGCGATTCGGGCAACCCGCGCAACAACTGATCATCAACGGTGTACATCCCATCGGTGGATGGGCGCAACAACCAGTAGGGCGCCGTGAACCGGATGTCTTCCGGCAGGCGCACGGTTTTATTGAGTTCCCAGTCCTGATTCAGGCCCAGGGTAAATCCGGTGATCGTGTCAAAAATACCCGGCATTACCGACAGGCTGCTGAGCACTACCGGCTTGCCGCCGGGCAGCGGGGCCCGGTAGATGCACTCCAGGCGGAGGTTTACCGGATCGCCGGGTGTCGCAGTGGTACCTTCGGCGGTTGCTTCGAGGTAGAGGCCCAGGCAGCCGCGAATCACCTCCTTGATCTCGTCCAACTTGACGCGTTTCCAGTGGCCATCGGGCAGGGCTTTGATCAACTGCATGGCCTGAAGCAGGCCGGGCACGGAAGCACCGGGGTTGTCGGGACGAAAATCTTGCTCCACCCGGGCGAGTATTTTTCCGATCGGCGCGCCGCCTTCCACCCGCGTCCAGGTGGTGTTGATACCTTCGAAGGGGTCCTTTGTTTTTGGGCGGTCGCCTTTAATAAATTCAAACCACTCCTGCGTTTCACCGCGGGTGCCCATGGCGCCAAACGATTGGCAGCGGTGCATCGAGCGGGCTTCAGCGGCGATCTCGGTATTGCTTTTTCCTTTCAGGGGCAAATACACCCCCAGGTCGAGCGTAAACAAATGGCTTTTATCCATTTTGTCGAAGGCTTCCTGGCCGCCATAAAACCACCAGGAGGTGTTGTAAAATTCGCGCAGGGGTTGCCAGGGGGTGGTAAACTTGAGCTGTTCAGGGTAGGCATCCGCTTTACCGGCCAGGTCAAATGCTTCCACCGAAAGCATGGCTGAAGCCGTGTGGTGGCCGTGATTGGGGCGGCTTTTATCGTCGCTGAAACGGTTGATGATCACATCCGGTTGTACTTGCCGGATGGTCCAAACGACATCGGACAACACGGCGTCTTTGTCCCAAATGTTCAATGTCTCGTCCGGGGTTTTGGAATAGCCGAAATCGTTGGCACGGGTGAAGCGTTGTTTGCCGCCATCGACGGAGCGGGCCATGAGCAATTCTTCGGTGCGCAGCACGCCCAGGAGTTCACGCAATTCCGGGCCGATGAGGTTTTGGCCGCCGTCGCCGCGGGTAAGCGAGAGATAGCTGACGTTGTACAGTTTTTCGTTGGCGCAGTAGCTGATGAGGCGTTGGTTTTCATCGTCGGGGTGAGCGGCTACGTAGAGCACCGAGCCCAGCACGTTCAGTTTTTTGATGGCCTGGTGCAGTTCCGAGGCCGAGGGTTTGGCGGGCATTTGCGCCGGCAAGGCCAGGGGTAACAGGCTGAGCGCAAACAACAGCGCGCGGAGGCAAGCAGAGCGGAATTTGTTTTTCATGTTCAGGCAGGATAGTTGCGGAATCGAGTGGGCGAAAATAGAGAAAAAACAAGGGAACTGGCCGGAAGGTTGTCCGTTTTGCGCCCTTGCGTACCTTTGCCGCATGCAACGGATTGGTTATTTTTTTACACGTGTTTTAATTGAAGCTTTTCGCTTCGTTCCGTTTTGGCTGTTGTACGGCCTGTCCGATGTCCTGGCCTTTTTTCTATACCGGGTGGTGGGCTACCGCCGGGAGGTGGTTTGGAACAACCTGCGGCGCGCTTTTCCGGAAAAAACGGATGACGCCCTGATGAAAATTGTCCGGCACTCGTACCGCAACCTGACGGATGTTATGCTGGAGGCGATGAAATCGTACACCCTGTCCATCCCTGAAATACTGCGCCGGTGCCCGGTGCGCAATCCGGAACTGATCAACCGGTATCTCGATCAGGGGCAGTCGGTCATACTCAGCGGCTGCCATTACAACAACTGGGAATATACCGGAATTACCATGCCACCCACGTTTCACGGAACGGCCGTGACTGCCTTCAAGCCGATCAGCAACAAACTGATGGACGCCTACGTAAACCGCACCCGGGAACGCACCGGTATGGTCATGGTGGATATGGAAGGCACGTTTACCGCCATGCGCCAACGGGAGCGGGAGGGGCTGCCGTCTGTGTATATTTTGCTGGCCGACCAGTCGCCCTCAAGCCGGAAAAGTGCGCATTGGGTGTCGTTTTTGGGCCAGGAAACGGCGTCGCTGCCCGGGGTGGATGTGCTGGCGCGAAAGTTTAATTTCCCGGTGTTGTTTTACGAAGTCCGCCGCCTGAAACGCGGATTCTACGACGTTGAATTTTCGGTAATCTGCGCCAATCCCGAGGAGGCCGAACCGACGAGCATCACCCAGGCCTTTGCCGGCAAGCTGGAATCCATCATCCGGAAGGAGCCCGGCAACTGGCTGTGGAGCCACAAACGCTGGAAGATGAAACGGGAGGCGTAGGATATATTTGTAAATTTTTTTTCACCACGGAGGCATGTGAGTACTCGTCCTACGACTTCAAGTCGTAGGACGAGTAAGGTCCCTCCGAGGTGCATTTAATAAAACAACATCATGCAAAAACAAACACTCTTCCTTCTCCTTCTCCTCCCCACCCTCCTTTTTTCCCAGAAAAAAAATCTCGAAATCGCCGACGTACACCTTTGGAACCGCATTGCCAGCCCAATGGTAAGCCCCGACGGGCAGTGGGTGGCCTACCTGCTAACACCCACCACCGAGGGCGACAACACGCTTTGCCTCTGGCAGGCTTCCAGCCAAAAAACAGTGCGTTTTGAACGGGCGGCAAATCCGAAGTTTTCCCACGACGGCCAACACCTGGTTTTTGAAATAAAGCCGCCACTCGACACACTCAAAGCCCAACGCCGCCGCAAGGTGAAAAAAGACGAGCTGCCCAAAGACAGTCTGGCGATTTATGCGCTGGCTACGGGTACGCTGGAGAAATTTCCGGACGTGCGGTCGTTTGCCCTGCCGGAAAAATGGTCGGGCTGGCTTGCCTACCAGTTGGAACCGGTCAAGCCGGAAAAACCCAAAAAAGAAGAAAAAACCGAACCCGACAGCACAAAAACGGCCGCTGCCGCCGAAACGGAGAAAAAAACCAAAAAAGAAAAAAAGGAAGACGTCAAGGAAAACGGCTCCCGGCTGGTATTGCGCGATTTGGCAACCGGCTGGACCGACACGGTGGCCTTCGTGCTGGAATACCGCTTCGCCAAACGCGGCTCCGCGCTGCTGTTGCACACCACGGGGCGCGACTCGACTTTTCCCGCCGGTGTATACCGCTTCGATTGCGCGCAACGCCAACTGCAACCAATCATGCAGGCGGAAAAAGGGAAATTTGCCCAACTCGCGCTCGACGATCCGGGTGGCCAACTGGCCTTCCTGGCCGATACCGATACCAGCAAAGCCCGGGTGCGGCCCTGGCAACTGTGCTACTGGTCGGAAGCCCGGCCCGAACTGCGTGTACTGGCCGACACGGGCAGCGCCTTCCTCCGGGTGGGGCAGGAGCGTTGGGCGATCAGTGCGCACAGCCGCCCGCAATTCAGCGACGACGGCAGCAAACTGTACTTCGGTATGGCACCCCAACTGCCCCTGCCAGACACCAGCCTGCTGGAAGAAGAGATCGTGCAGGTGGAGGTGTGGGCCTGGAACAACAACCGGCTTTACACCGAAATGGAAAACCGCCTGGCCGCCGATAAAAAACGCAGCTTCCCGGTGCTTTGCCGGTTGGATTCGGAGAAATTTGTGCCGCTGGGCTCGCCGGAAATTCCCGACTGGCGCTTCCAGGAAGAACGCAATGCCGAACGGGCCCTGGCGTTTACCGATGAGCCCTACGCGCAGTACCGCCAATGGGAGGGCGAAGCACCCCGCGACGTGTACGCCGTTGACCTGAAAACGGGCGCGAAAACCCAGCTGGTGACTGCCCTGCGCTGCTCGCCGTATTTGTCGCCGGAAACGCAGTTTGCCGCCTGGTGGAGCGACCCCGATTCGTGCTGGTTTGCCTGGGACGCCCGCCAAAACCAAACCCACCGCCTGACCGACAACCGCCAAACAACGTTTTTCAACGAAGAAAGCGACACGCCTGATTTTCCGAATGCACACGGCATGGCCGGCTGGCTGACGGGCGACGGCGCCCTGCTCGTGTACGACCGCTTCGATATCTGGAAACTCGACCCGGCAGGGCAAGCCACACCGCAACGCCTGACCAATGGCCGGGAAAAACAAACCCGCTACCGCTATATCCAACTCGACCCCGAGGCGCAGGCCATCGATCCCAACCAGCCGTGGCTGCTGCATACGTTTAGCGAGCAAAGTAAAACTGAAGGTTACGCCTGGTTCAACCTGAATACAGGGCAAATCCAACCCTGGCTCGGTGGCGAGTTTCAATATACCCGCCGCCCCATCAAGGCCGAAAAAGCGGATAAACTGGTGTTCACCCGCGAGAACTACCAGACTTTCCCCGATTTGCATTTTATCCAATTCGAGGGGAAAATAACCCGCAATCCCCCGCTGGAGCGGGGCAGGCAGCAATCCGCAATCCGTATTTCAAACGCCAACCCCCAGCAGGCGGAATACCACTGGGGCGCTGTTGAACTGGTAAAATGGACCTCTCTTTCGGGTGCGCAACTCGAAGGCCTGCTGTTCAAACCCGACAATTTCGACCCGAAAAAGCAGTACCCGATGGTGGTGAATTTTTACGAAAAACTTTCCGATGGTCTGCACCAGCACCGGGCGCCCGATGTGCACCGCTCCTCCATCACGTTTACTATGTATGCCAGCCGGGGCTATCTGGTGTTTGCGCCCGACATTCCGTACAAAACAGGCTACCCCGGCGAAAGTGCCTACGACGCCATCATGAGCGGAGTGACGGCGCTGATCGGCAAGGGCTTTGTCGATCCGGAACGGGTGGGCTTACAAGGCCATTCCTGGGGCGGTTACCAGGCGGCTTATTTGATCACGCGCACCAATTTGTTTGCCTGCGCGGAAGCCGGCGCGCCGGTGTCGAACATGACCTCGGCCTATGGCGGTATCCGTTGGGGCACGGGCCTGAGCCGGCAGTTTCAGTACGAGCGCACGCAAAGCCGGATCGGCGGCTCGCTTTGGGAATACCCGATGCGGTATTTGGAAAATTCACCGCTGTTTGCGCTCGACAAGGTGCAGACGCCGGTGCTCATCCTGCACAACGACGAAGACGGGGCCGTGCCCTGGTACCAGGGCATCGAAATGTTTACCGGCCTGCGGCGCCTGGGCAAGCCCGCCTGGCTGCTCAACTACAACGGCGAGCCGCACTGGCCGGTCAAACTGCAAAACCGGATCGACTTTCAAACCCGCCTGCAACAGTTTCTCGATCATTACCTGCTCAATGCGCCCATGCCACGCTGGATGGATCGCGGCGTGCCGCCGATTGAAAAAGGTATTTTGCAGGGATTGGAGCCGGTGGATAAGGGGCAGGATTGATAAAAAAACTCCGCCTACCTTTGCCCGCATGGATACCGACCCGATTATTGGAGCAACGCTGGCAAAACTGGACATTCCGGCCTTAAACACCCTGCAGGAAACGACTCTTCCGGCTGTTCAACACTACACCAACGTGATCCTGCTGGCCCCGACCGGCTCGGGAAAAACCCTGGCCTTCCTGCTACCCGTTTTGCAGCGGCTCGATCCCGACGTCGCAGGCGTGCAATGCCTGATCCTTACCCCTACCCGCGAGCTGGCCTTGCAGATCGAGCGCGTATGGCAAAAAATGGGCACCGGCTTCAAGGTCAGCACCTGCTACGGCGGGCATTCGATGCAAACGGAAATCCAAAGCCTCAGCCAGCCCCCGGCCTTGCTCATCGGCACGCCGGGCAGGGTGTTGGAGCATACGACCCGGAAAACGGTTGATCTGCGGCGGGCCAAAATGCTCGTGCTGGATGAATTCGACAAATGCCTCGCCATGGGTTTTCAGGAGCAAATGGCCGCCATCATTAAAGGCCTGCATTTTCTGGAAAAGCGCATTTTGGCCTCCGCAACCGACAAGCAACAGATTCCTGAATTTACCGGCATTACCAATCCCAAGGTGTTGAATTTTTACAAACTTGACGAGGCTGTTTCGACCGAAGGCCTGGCACTGAAACAGGTGGTTGCCCCCGATGAAAACAAAGAAAAAGCGCTGTTCCGCCTGCTCTGTTTTATCGGCGCCGAACCTACCCTGATCTTTTGCAACCAACGCGATACCACCGAACAGGTCCAGCGGTATCTGTCCGGCATGAAAATCGAATGCAGTTTTTTCCACGGTGGTATGGAACAACCCGACCGCGAAAAAACACTGATCCGGTTCCGGAACGGCAGCGTCGTTTTCCTGGTCGCTTCCGACCTCGCGGCGCGCGGCCTCGACATCCCGGAAGTACAACACGTGGTGCACTACGACCTGCCGCTCAAACAAAATGATTTCCTGCACCGCAATGGCCGCACCGCCCGCATGCACGCGGAAGGGACCGCCTACCTGCTGTTGCGTGCCAACGAGCAGCTGCCCGCCTACCTGCCCGAAGCGCCGCCGGTCCTGGAATTGCCGCAGGAACTGACCTTCCCGGAACCGGCCCCCTGGGTAACCCTGTACATCAGCGGGGGCCGGAAGGACAAACTCAGCAAAATGGATATCGTGGGCTTTTTTTCCAAAAAAGGCGGGCTGGGAAAAGCCGACATTGGGAAAATTGAAGTGCTCGACTTCATGGCCTTTGTGGCGATAAAAAAGGACAAGGCCGAAGCGTTGTTGCAAGCCGTTCAGGGCGAAAAAATGAAAGGGAAAAAGTATAAAATTGTGGTGGCACGCTGAAACATGCCAGGGCAGCTTCCCTGTATATCATGCCAGGCTTCATCGTTGCCTGATTTTTCTTTTTTTAAATAAAACAACATAACCAATGCTAAAAACAATCTTACCCGCGCTACTCCTGTGCCTCGCCGCCTCGAGCCAGGCCCAGTACCTCGAAACCTTTTCCACGCCCGACAAGGGCTATCTGCTGAATTTTGTTGACGACTTCACCGGCATCAACTGGATGCTCGGCCCCTGGGACAACCAGCCTCCGGCTGCTTTCGGCCGGGACGATGCCGATTATTTTCAAACCACCGCTGCCGGTGTCCTCGAAGCCATCGATACAGACCAGCGGGTGTGTTGGGAAAGCCCACTACTAAACACTGTAATGGCGCCCGGCATGGTCAGCTTTTCCGTCGACCTGAGCTGGGCCGGTTTCGATCCCGACCTTGCCGGCAACCCTTGCATGGATGCCAGCTTCGACTACATATTGGTGCAGTACAGCGTCAACGGCGGCGCTTATGTGGATGTAGACAACATAATCGGAGGAGCCACCTGTGCCACGATCGGCTATGCGAACGGCGTACCCGGGAACCCGTTTTCGGGAAATACAACAATCTCAGTATCAGGCATCCCTGGCGGCGGCAGCCTGCGTATCCGCGTTTGTGTAAATGTGAACGCCAACGCCGAAGTTGTAACGATCGACAACGTATCAGTACCGGAAATGGGCGTCACTGTCGGCTGCGCCGCACCCGAGCTTAGCCTGGCCGTCACGCCCATCACCTGCGGCGGTCCCAACTCCGGCGCGATCGACCTGACGGTGTTCGGCGGCACACCGAACTACACCTACACCTGGAGCAACGGCAACCTCTCGAAAGATCTTACGGGCCTGTCCGAAGGTACGTACACGGTAACCGTTACCGACGCCGCCAACTGCACGGCTACCGCCAGCGGAACCGTGGTGAATTCGCCGTTTTCAATCAGCAACGATGTCGGCCCGGCAACCTGCGAAGGCATTTTTGACGGTTCGATAGACCTGATCATCGCGGGGGGCTTACAACCCTACACGGTGAATTGGGGTGATCTGCCCGGCAGCAACAATCCGGAAGACCGCACAGGCCTGGAAGCCGGCACCTACGTGGTTGTCGTTTCCGATGCCAGCGGCTGTACGGCCGATGCGGATATTATTGTCGGTTTAGCGCCGGGCGGCCCGTACAACGAAACGTTCAGCGTAGACGGCAAGGGCCTCTTGCCCGGCTCCTCCTGCCCGGATTCGCTGGCAATAAACTGTTCCAATGCCAACTTTGCCGGCGTCAACTGGACCATCAACGCCCTCGATACGCTCGACGGCATTGATCCCGACGACCACTTCTACACTGCCGGCGGCGTGTTGATCGCCCGTGACCTCGACCAGGTGGTTTGCTGGGAAAGCCCACTGATCAACACCGGCGGCGCAGCTCCCGGTGCCGTTGGATTCTCCCTGGACCTGAAGTGGGAAGGATTTGACTCCGAACCGGCCGGTATGAACCCGCCGGACCTCGTCGCTGATCATATCGACGTGGAATTCAGCTGCGATGGTGGTCCCTGGGAACGTCTCCCTAACCTGATAGGAAATGGCGTTACCGGCCACACCGTCGTGTATGCCGATGGCTCCGGTAATGGGAATGCCGGTGAAGCTACCATATCGCAGACTGCTTTGACGTGTAGCAATTTACGCGTTCGCGTCTGCGGCCTGCTCAATTCGAACGACGAAACCTTTTCCATCGATAATGTGCAGGTGTTCGGTTCTACCGGCCTGTATTGCCCATTGCCCGAGCTGAGCGCTGTGGCCACGCCAGCCAGCTGTTTTGGCGCAGCTGACGGTGCTATCGACCTGAGCCTGAACGGGGGCGAACCGCCCTTTACCATCGAATGGTCTACCGGAGCAATGACGGAAGACATCAACGGACTCTCCGCCGGAACATACTTCGTGACGGTGACAAACAATTTGGGCTCGAGATTTCTGGAGGTACAGGTCACCGAGCCGGCGGCGTTGGTCGCAGCGGCCGTGATTGACTCCAATGCCACTTGCGCAGGCGCTGCCGACGGCGGTGCTACGGCCTTTGCCACCGGAGGAACCACACCGTACACCTACCTCTGGAGCAACGGCGCGACCACCGCGTCCATCACCGGAGTCGTTGCCGGAACGTACACCACTACCATTACCGATGCTAACGGCTGTACATCAACGGCGGCGGCAATTATTACCGAGCCGGCAGCGCTAGTCGCAGCGACCGTGGTGGATTCCAATGCCGCTTGCGCAGGCGCAGCCGACGGTGGCGCGACGGCCTTTGCCACCGGAGGAACCACACCGTACACCTACCTCTGGAGCAACGCCGCCACCACCGCGTCCATCACCGGAGTCGTTGCCGGAACGTACACCACTACCATAACAGACGCTAACGGTTGTACATCAACGGCGGCGGCAGCCATCACCGAGCCGGCAGCGCTGACCGCCTCGGCTACAGCCACACCAACTACAGGCGCCATGAACAACGGCACGGCTACCGTCAGCGCCGGCGGCGGCACGCCTTCGTACACCTACGTCTGGAGCAATGGGCAAACGACGGCCACCGCCGACGGACTCGCTGCCGGGACCTACACCTCAACGGTAACCGATGCCAACGGCTGCACCGCTACCGCTACCGCAACCGTTGAACAGCAAATGGCTGCGCCCGGCGACGCCTGCACCGAAGCCATCGACATCAGCAGCCTGCTCGGCGGGCCGCAGAATACAGCGCAAACTTCCGCGCTGTACGATAACACCGGCTACAACGCCAGTGGCGACCCGGCAGCAGGCTGGGACTGTTTTAGCGACCAACAGGGCCCCAATCTGGACCATACCATCTGGTTCTCCTTTACCGGCGACGGCAATACCTACCGCATCCGGACGGTGCAGTGCAACGCGACCAACTACATCAATGGCGACGGCGATACACAAATGGCTTTGTATTCCGGTGTCTGTGCAGACCCTACTCCTGTTGCATGTAATGATGATGAAGACCTGGGCAATGATGTGTACAACGCTCTCCTTGAAATTGCCACACAACCGGGATTGACGTACCAGCTCATGGTAGACGGCTGGGTTGGCTCCGGCTATCCCGGAACCGGTGAATTTTGCCTGGAAGTAACCAACCTGACACCCAGCGCCGTCACCGAAATCGGCAAAACCGGCATACGGGTGTTTCCCAACCCAACCACCGGCCTCGTTCGCATCAGCAACCTGGATGCCGAGCGGGTGGAAGTGTTCGACTACACCGGACGGCTGTTTCTGCAAGTGCGACAGCCCGGAAACAGCATTGATCTTTCCACCGCACCGGCCGGGATTTATTTGTTGAAACTGTATGCCGGGGATGCGGCATACTCGGCGCGCTTGGTGAAGGAATAGCGATTCAGTAACGAAACATTTTTTGAAGTATGGAAGCATGAGTCATCCCGAATTTTTAAAATGACTTCGGAGAAGTCAAATATTTGTAGATCGGGATTTAAAGGTGCTCGACGACCTCGGAGAGGTTTTATTACTGTGCAGGTTGCCGGGAAAAAGCGAATAAATAAAAAAAGGGGGGACCTGGAAGTATTCGGCCTCTCTTAGCCACAATGGGAAGCTGAGGCCAAAACTGGGGCGAGGGTTAACCGGAGCATTTCTACAAATATTTGACCTCTCCGAGGTCTTTTTTATAGAAAAATTCGGGATGGCTCATGTTTCCTTTTCTCGAAATAGAACGCGGATTTTTACGGATTTGATTTCGGTTGGGATAGTTCGGGTACCTGAGTGGACGTACAACTTTCCCAATCTCAGAAATTTATTGCCGTAGAGATCATAGCGCCGTAGGTGCGGCATTATAATGGCACGCCTAAGGCGTTTGGAAAACTGCGAGACGACCATTTTCTACCATAATGTCAGCCCTACGGGCTTTATTCGAAGGTAATATTGCCAGGTTAACCCCTGATTCGCATGAGTCATCCCGAATTTTTAAAATGACTTCGGAGAAGTCAAATATTTGTAGATCAGAGATTTAAAGGTGCTCGACGACCTCGGAGAGGTCGCATGTGCAGGGGTTAGCACCTGGATATTCGACCTCTCCGAGGTCGGGCAACGGGTAACCGGAGCATTTCTACAAATATTTGACCTCTCCGAGGTCATTTTTATAGAAAAATTCGGGATGGCTCATGTTTCCTTTTCTCGAAATAGAACGCGGATTTTTACGGATTTGATTTCGGTTGGGATAGTTCGGGTATCTGCCTGGGTGAGCCAATTTTTCTTTTCTAATTTAACTTTCAAAAGCCTGAATCATCCTTTTTAAGTCAAAAGTCTAATTTGAAAAGTTCAATTTGAAAAGTAGTTCACCCGCTCAAAGAGCTTAAGTTAGTGGCTATGCGGATACCAACCGTCCACAATTTTCATGGCATACACCAGCCCGATCGCCCCAAGTAAATGTTTGAGGGTATGCCCGCTCCAAAAGCCGAGGGCAGTATAAATTTCTTTGTCAAAATGCTCACAAGCCTTGGCCACGGCATACCAGCCGAGGATCAGCAAAATGTACCGGACATAGGGCACCTTTCCCGGGTAGAACAAAAGCAACACCGGCGCAGCAGCCATCGGGAAGAATTGCACCAGGGCATAGGGCCGCAAATCGCCATGCCCGGCAGCCTCCGTAAAATGCCAGTACAACACGCTGGCCATACCCAGGGGGATCGCCAGCCAAAACGTGCGCGCTCCCACCCGGGGGCCAAGGAAGTCGTACATCAGCAGGGCGAAAAGCGCCATGAACATCAGCGTCATCGGAAAACGGTCCCAGAACAGGGTGGTATTGCCGGGTGACCAATGGTAATACGCCGAGCCAAAGCAGGTGATGAAAATACCGAAACTTAACACGAGCGGGATCAACCGCGCCACACCCGCCGGCCGGCGCGACCAATGGCGTGCACATTGCCACAAACCGTACGATCCGATAAACAGCATCGGGAGGTTGGAAACAACATTCCAGAAATACGGAATACCAAGTATAACGCGCTGGTCGCCGTAGTCGTGATAGGCCGGGTTTTGCGGGATTGGGTCGGCGAATCCGAGGCCCAGGCTTGCCAGCAACAGCAGGGAACCCATGATCGCAAGTGGAGAAATGGACATAAGCGGAAAGTCTTTCGTTTGATTTTCACCGATCAAGGTATCAATAAAACGGACAATCCCGGGCGCGCTAATCCTCCGCTGCCTGCAATGCTTTCAGTACCGCCAGCAGTATTTCGCTGGGCAGGCGTTTTTTATAGTCGGGGTTGATATACTCAAACTGGATGGCCGCATCCCGGTCGAGCACAAATATTGCCGGCACCGGCAGGTAGCCGTCGGTATTTTTGCCGCCCGACCAGTCGAGCAGCCGTTCTCCGTAGCGTTGGGGCGCCTGAAAAGCGAGGCCGGCGGCTTTGGCGAAGGCGCCGTCGCCATCCGAAAACAAGCGGTAGCGGATGCTGTCTTTTTCTGCCGTTTCCCGGAGTTTTTCTGCTTTATCGGGGCTGATGGCGACGATTTGGTAGCCCAGTTCGAGGATTTCGGCTTCAGATTGGCCGATCGCTGCCAGATGGCGGTTGCAATAGGGGCACCAGCCGCCGCGGTAAACAATGAGCACGGTGGGTTTTTCTTTGGCGATGTCGTGAAAGGAAATTGTTTTCCCGTCCAGGGCGGCCAGTTCCGAATTGGGCATGGTTTCGCCGATGAGTAGCGGGGAGATATCTTCCGGTTTTTCAGGAAGTTGCTGCGCATGGAGCATTGCTGTGGCAGCCAGGGTGATCAACGCGGAGAGGATGTATCCTTTCATGGAATTTGTTTTTAAAATGATGTTTGAACGAGGCTATCTCATAAGTGGCGGGTAAATGCTGCCCGCCGTAGCGTATGCTGTTTCATCGCGTAGGCGTAAAAACGCGAAGGGTAATCTTTTACGCCTTTACGGTA
The DNA here is from genome assembly GCA_016716135.1 of Lewinellaceae bacterium. Taxonomy (GTDB): domain Bacteria; phylum Bacteroidota; class Bacteroidia; order Chitinophagales; family Saprospiraceae; genus M3007. The sequence continues at coordinate 74,980 of JADJWX010000019.1, forward strand.
AAAAATTTGTCGCGGGAGGCATTGGCTTTATTTGAAAACAGCCTGCCCGGGTAAGGGTTGCTGCCAGCCGTGCAAACCTGCAAAAAGGGTGCACCCCGGACATTTTGCCCAAAAATCCGGGTTCGAAGTATAATGTTTCGCTCAGCGGTATTTCTTCTCCCGGTACAGGTCTTCATCCAACAGTACGGCCTCGTGCAGGATTTCAAGCAGGGCGCCCTCCGGAATATCTTTTTGTTGCAACAACGGCACATAGGCGACTTCCTTCCGGTCGCCCAAATCCAACAGGCCTTGCGCATTCGATAGCAGGTGTCCTTTTGTGAATCCGAGTGCCACGCCTGTCTGCCGGCCGCTATATGGAAAAGAAGCCGGGTACATAAAACAAACCCGTGTGTGCAGGTGGTAGTAGGGTACGCCGTAACCAAATTTTTCGCGCAGTTGCGGAAAGTTTTCCTGAATAAGTTGACGCAGTTGCAGGCAAATCCCTTTTTCGGCAGGCAACAGGCTGTCATAAAACGTGTCGAAATCCCTGAATTTGTTTAGTTTCATGCCGTGCTTTTTTTAACAGTAAACACAAAATACACGGTTAACGCAAGGTTTGTAGCGGCTTTTGAAATTTGCCCGGCTATCGACGAACTGCGCGCTGTTTTTATTGAATTATCTACCTTCGCCAAGGAACGAAACGGACAAAACCGAACTCGCTTATGAAAAGGTTGGTAAACGCCACTGTGAAGCAGTATTTGCGTTTGCGTATGAAGCGCATTGAGCGTTTCATGTACCGGCCTGAGCTTACCCAGGAGCGTTGGTTTCGGAAACTTGTTGAAACTGCCCGGCACACGGAATTTGGCCGGCAACACCACTTTCCCGCTATTCGTTCGGTTCAGGATTTTACCCGGCAGGTGCCCGTACACGACTATGAAAGCCTGAAAGGCCGCATTAACCGCATGATGCACGGTGAACGCGACGTCCTTTGGCCCGGCGAGGTCAACTGGTACAGCAAAAGCAGCGGTACCACCAGCGACAAAAGCAAATTTATTCCCATTCCGCCCGCCAACCGCATCCACTGCCACAACGCCGGCGGCTGGGACTCACTCGCCCTGATCTACCACAACCGGCCCGATATGGAAATATTCCGCCGGCGCAACCTCATCATGCCCGGTAGTATTTACCACCTCGAATCGTTTCCCAAAACCCGCATCGGCGATGTGAGCGCTATTTTGACCTACCATATGCCACTCATCGGGCATTTGTTTTTTACCCCCGACTTTGAAACCGCACTCATGCCCAACTTTGAACAAAAACTCAACCGCATCGCCGATCTGGTGAGCCAGATGGACGATGTGGTCATGTTCGGCGGTGTGCCCACCTGGTTGCTGGTGCTGTTTCGTATGATCCTCGACCGGACGGGCCGGCAAAACATGCTCGAAGTGTGGCCCCGCTTGCAGGCGTACATGCACGGTGGTGTGGGCTTTGAGCCGTACCGGCAAACATTCCGGGACCTGATCCCGAGTGACGACTTTGTGTACCAGGAAATTTACAATGCCTCCGAGGGGTATTTTGGCGTGCAAGCCGATTCGAAGCAAAACGAGATGCTCCTGCTGGCCGACAACGGCGTTTTTTACGAATTCATCCCAATTGAAGAATGGGAAAAAGAGCACCCGAAAACCGTGTTGTTGCCCGATGTTGAGCTCGGAAAAGATTATGCAATGCTCATCTCGTCCAACAACGGCCTGTGGCGCTACCTCCCGGGCGATACTGTGGTTTTTACCCGCAAATACCCCTTTTGCTTCCGGATTTCCGGCCGAACCAAACAATTTATCAACGCGTTCGGCGAAGAAGTCATGGTGGGCGATACCGACAAGGCGCTTGCCGAAACCTGCCGCCAGCTCGGTGTGGTTGTGTCGGAATATACTGCGGCGCCTGTTTATTTTGCCAACGGCCACAGCCGCGGCGGCCACGAGTGGGTAGTTGAGTTTGAGCGGGCTCCCGCCGACCTCAACCGGTTCAACCAAATGCTCGACGAAACGCTCCAGCGCATCAACTCCGACTACGAAGCCAAACGCTTCCACAGCCTGGCCCTCGACCGGCTGCGCCTGCATCCCGTGCCGCCCGGCACGTTCCACCGCTGGATGAAAGCCCGCGGCAAATTCGGGAACCAGAACAAAGTACCCCGCCTGGCCAACCACCGCGAATTTGTGGAAGATGTGCTGCGCTATGCAAACGGGTGAAAAATGTAAAAGTCAAAATGTAAGATGTAAAAGTCAAAAGGTAATTGGTGGCGGCCGTTGGCCTAACCGATCTACTTTTGGACTTTTATATCTTACATTTTACCTTTTGACTTTATTTCCATGGAACAACCAGGTATACTGCTGCGCCGGATCGTTGACCAGGCAACGCCTGAATTGCTGAAAATTTCGCCTGAAAGTGCCGCCATACCACCTCAACCGGGAAAATGGTCGCCTGCTGAAATTATCGGCCACCTCATCGACTCGGCATCCAACAACCACGGCCGGTTTTTACGTGCGCAACAAAGCGAAGGACTTACCGGGCTGCCTTACGACCAGGAATTTTGGGTGGAACAACAACAATACCACTCAGCCAACTGGCCCGAACTCGTACAGTTTTGGGCTGCATTCAACCGGCAGTTGGCCCGTCTGATGGATGCCACCGCTGAAGAAAACCGCACGCGCTTGCGCTTGCACCACAACCTCGATCAACTCGCATTCAAAACAGTGCCCGCGAACCAACCTGTCACGCTGCTTTATTTTATGCTGGACTACGTAGCGCACCTGGAGCACCATTTGACGCAAGTTTTACCTGAATACGAGCGCCTCTTACTGGAATACGGATTGTTCACGTCGAATTCGGGAATTTAATTTTGATTTGCGGCGTTAGGTTTGTGAACACACCACCGATTTAAGCAAAACCCGCATGTCCAGCGCCCTAGCCCGATCGTTCCAACTGTATAAAAATGCCTACACCGGCCATCCCAGGGAGGTGTGGACCATTTTTTTTATGACCCTGATCAACCGGATGGGCACCATGGTGCTGCTGTTCCTCACAGTATACCTGACCACCGTTTTGCATTTCACCCTGCCGGAAGCGGGTTTGCTGGCGGGCGCCTTTGGCCTTGGATCGCTCTCCGGCTCCTACCTCGGTGGAAAACTCACCGATCGCATCGGCGCCAACCTGGTTATTACCGGCAGCCTGTTCATGGGCGGGGTGTTGTTGGTTTGTTTACAATTTGCCACGGCTTTTGCCAGCCTGTACGCGCTCATTTTTACCATGGCCCTGTTTGGCGAAGCCTACCGCCCGGCCATGACCGCCTCGGTCGCCGATTTTGTGCCGCCGTCTAAAACGGGCCGCACCATGGCCTTTATTCGCCTGGCTATCAACCTGGGCATGACGGCCGCCCCCGGCATCGGTGGTTTTATCGCAGCCACGCTCGGGTACAAATACCTGTTTTGGATCGACGGGCTGACCTGCATCACCGCCGCCGTGTATTTTTGGCTGCGCTCGCGGAAATGGGAAAAACGGGTGCAGGCCACCGAAACCGAAGCCGAACTGGCGGTCAAAGCCGCTGCCCGCCCGCCACATAAAAACGGGTTGTACCTGCAATTTTTGCTGGCTTCCTTCCTGCTCGGCTTTTGTTTTATCCAGTGGTTTCAATCCGTTCCGGTATTTATCAAAACGGAATGGGGCTTCGACGAGCGCTACATCGGTATCCTGATGAGCCTGAGTTGCATACTCGTTACCCTGGTTGAAATGCCCTTGATCGACAGCATTGAAAAATCCAACAAAATCCAGGCAGCCACCCTGATCGGCCTGGTGCTGATCGCCGTATCGTTTTTGCCTTTTTTGGCGCCAAAAGCACTGTGGCTCGGTTTTCTTGGAATTACCCTGCTGACCATGGGCGAAATTCTGGTATTGCCCTTCAACAGCTCCATCCCGCTGAATATGAGCCCGGCCGGCAAACGCGGCGAATACATGGCCTGGTACTGGATGGCCTGGTCGCTTACGCACGTGCTCGGGCCGTCAATCGGATTGACGTTTGCCGGCGCCTTCGGGTTCCCGGCGTTTTGGCTGGCGCTTTGCGGCCTGGTCGGACTGAGCTGGCTGCTGCACTGGCGGCTGGCGGACCGTATTTTTTGAGCAGGAAATATGCCAATCGGGGATTAATCAAACACATTAGCCTGCGTGTGGGATCATTGGGTCGCTTTTACGCAGTTTATATTCCGAAGGCTTGTCCTGTCGCAGCGCAGCGGAGACACCTACACAAGCAAAAATTGCGTGATGTACCTAAAATACAGGGCTCTTAGAGTTGCTCGGGCACATTTAGGGTATTAGAACTTTTGTGGATGCCTCCGCTGCGCTGCGACAGGACAAGAAAAGGGAAGATTGCGCGTGCTTTTAACCCCGGTTTCGCATGAAATACCCTGAATTACCGGAAGCATCGCGTAAGCGCGTACCTTTGGAGCCTCTATCGGACAATTCCAATGCTATGAAAAATTGGGCTCATGTTCCCGTTTGGCTGAGCGGGGGAATAAGTGAGGCGGTGGCTACCAGTCTAATGTCGTCAACTTAAAGTATTTGGGTGGGTGAACACTTTTGACTTTTCAAATTAGACTTTTCAAATTTGACTTAAAAGGAACTTCCCGAACTGATATTGCTCTTGAAGAAGTCAAAAGTTCAATTTGAAAAGTCAAATTTGAAAAGTGTCTACCTCCTCTGATTTCTTAAATTGACGACATTAGACTACCAGTCACCGCCTCACTACCAAAAATTGAAATTGCGCACGTCCTGGCCGGCGCGCCTTAGTTTTACCAGCATCATGACCACCACACCCATACGCATTCTGGGCATTGACCCCGGCACCAACGTCCTCGGCTTCGCCATTATTGATGCCGACAAGCGCGCCATCGAGGTGCTGGAAATTGGCGTAGTGACTTTCAAGCATGTAGGCGCGGAACAAACCGTTAAGCTGCGCTACATTTTTGAGCAGGTGCAGGATCTGATCCGGCAGTACCGCCCGACGCAGATGGCTATCGAGGCCCCGTTTTTTGGAAAAAATGTGCAATCGATGCTAAAGTTGGGCCGCGCCCAAGGTGTGGCTATTGCAGCCGGTATGGTTAACGACCTGGAAATCACGGAGTATATGCCCAAGAAGATCAAGCGCGCCATCACCGGCAACGGCAACGCCTCCAAGGAGCAGGTGGCCGGCATGCTGGAAAATATTCTGCACCGCAAATTCAGTGAAAAACAGTTTGACGCTACCGACGCCCTGGCCACGGCTGTTTGCCATTGGTTCCAATCGTCGGGGCCGCTTAAAGGGCAAAAGAGCTACAGCGGTTGGGGCGCTTTTGTAAAGGACAACCCGGGCAAGGTGAAGAAATAGGCCTGCATCAATGCACCACATATTTCACCATTTCCAGCACACCACCTTTGGCATCCAGTTTCAAAATGGCGTGATCGGCTTTGGCGTGCAGGTAAAACCCGTCGCGGGCGGCAAGCAGGTTGCGGTAGGCCACAGCCGACAGATCCTGGTTTCCGGAAAGCACCTGAACACCTTTCAAATGCCGGTTTTGAAAGCGCAGAAAGCTGACCAGGCTGGCGCCCCGGTCGTTGGCGAGCACATAGGTGGCCGACTCTATGTCGCGTTTTTTTGCAAAAAAAACAGTACTGTTTGCATCAAGTGCCTGGCGTTCGAGGTCGCTCGTCCGGCCGAGTTGCATGGCGGCGAGTGTTTGCCGGAACGCATCCGGAAGGGTCAGGTTGGACAGCACATTTTCCGATTGTGTATGGTGCAGGCTGTTCAAATTCTGGCGGGCATACAGGGCGCTGGCCACATAATAGGAGCCCGACAGGCGTTGGAACAGGCTTTCCGCATCCTTTTTGCGCTCGCCACCGGGGTAGAGGGCATAGGTGATACCCAGGGCGATTTCCGCCATTTCCAGATCCTGCTTCGGGCCTTTGTACTTTTTTTTGCCACGCACGTGTTTGAGTAAATGCAACTCGGCATGTTTCAGGGCTTCCACGGGGTTTCCCATCAGGTTGAGGGCGCTCACCAGGTTGGTATGCGCCGGCAGATAGCGGGGATTAAGCCGGGCGGCCGTACGGAAATTTTTGGCGGCTTTGTCCAGGCAATCCAGCCGAAAAGGTTCAAGCGCCGGATCGAGGCTTTGCTCTCCACGGCTGATGGCCTGTGTAATTTTGGTGTACCAGTCGACCTCCAGGGGGTAGATAAACTTGTCGGTCCGGGGGTTCCAGTATTGCTGGGCGAGCAGCACATTGGTCACCCCCAGGTTGTTGTACAGCTCAATACCCTGGTAATACTGCAGGATGTGCTCGTAGCCTGCTATGGCGAGTTGGTATTTCCCGATCACGGCCAGGTAATTGCTGGCGGTGAAAATGTCCAGCAGGTTTTGCGCAATGGCCCTGACTTCCGAGGCACTGGCTTTTCGTTCGCGGAGGCTCGGATAGCCGGGCAGGTTTTTTCCGGCCAGCCCATAGGAATTGTACACCGCTTCGATCACTTCGGGCATGATCCGGATGGCCTGAAAGCCCGAGAGCTGGGCATTGAACAGGCCCTGGATATCGGCTGATTTTTCGAGCCGCACATCGGCGCCGTAGTTTTGGGTATAAGCGAGAAAGTTGCTGTTTCCGCGCCCGGTTTTCTGCCCGGCCTGGTAGGCATGTACCAGTTCGTGCCCGAGGATGAATGCCAGGGCCGACAGCGAGTCGGGGCCGAAAGTGCGGCAGATGTCGTAAGTTTTCTGATCGAGAAAAATCGTATTGCGCCAGGGTTCGTATACGGCTCCGCCTTTATTGTTTTTGGTGGAAATAGCCAGTTTGGGTTTTTTGAACTGGTAGTTTCCATTGGTGGCGAACAGGCGGTCGAGGACTTTCTGTGCCACAGATTGCGGCGTAGCAGCGCTCAGCACAGCGGAGAAGCATACGCAGAGCGCGGCAGGCCAAATTGCTGTTAAACGCATAAGCCTGTTTGTGATGATAACTGTTTGTTCGTGGACGTTTTTGGCTTGAAAGCGGGGCCCGGAGTTTTTGTTACTTCTTTTTTGGCAGCAATTGCTCCAGCAGGGCTTTGGCATTGCGGTGGTCCGGGAATTCCGGGTCGTCGGCCAGGGATTGAAAGACGTTGTAGGCATCCTGCTGGTTGTTTTCGGTGCGCAGGTAACAGAGGCCAAGGTTCCACAATGCCCGGTTTTTAAACTCGGAATCGTCCATACGCGACACCGGAAGCAGCACTTCAATCGCTTTGGCATACCGCTCCTGATCCATATGAATCACGCCGATATAATACCGGGCGATGTCGTTTTCCGGATGTGCGTCGGCGAAGGCTTTGAGCATGGCGAGCGCTTCGTCGTACTTGCCGGCTTCATAGCGTTCCAGGGCGGTTTTCAGGCTGTCGGTGTCGGTGGGTATGCCGGCCAGGCCGTTGGATTCGAGCGTGGCGATAATTTCGCGCGCCCGTTGAACATCGGAGTCTGGTTTGTAGTATGCGTGGTACAAATCCTGGACATTGGCGCCGGTATCGCGGATGGCAAAAAACCATACTGCGCCTGCAAGGACGAGGATAGAGGCTGCAATTGAAATAAGTTTTCGCATGGTAAATCTATTTGAAGAATACGCAATGGTTAATTCGGGTTGGGATTTTTCATTGGTTTCATCGGCAAAAAAACCTTCGCTTTTGAGTTTTGCATGAACCGTTCCGACGGTTTGCTGCAGCTGTCGTTCGCCGGCTTTTTCGAGCCCGGCCAGCAGCCTGCGTTCCAGTTCGACCGCTTCGCGCAATTCCGGATCGCGCAGCAATTCGGCTTCAAACGTATTTCGTTCAGCGTGCGTCATCGTTTTGTTCAGGTACCGATGAATGGTATCTATGTATTGCTCGTTCATGAAGCGTCGTTTTGAAGGTCTTTGAACAGCGGATGTGATTTCACTTGTTTGCGCAGGTATTCCAGGCAGCGGTGTTTTTTCACTTTAACAAAGGAGTCGGCATAGCCCATAATTTGGGCAATTTCCGTTTGTGGCAATTTTTCATAAAACGACAAGCGCAGTACCTCCCGGCAGTCGTCTTCCAGCAATTCCAGGTAACCCACCACCACGTTGAGTTGTTCTTCCATCTCGATCCGGGTATCCAGTGCATCATCCGTCCAGCTTTGTTCGAGCGCCAGCAAGGTTGACTCCTCAACCGGGAACTCGGCTTTTTTGCCCGTTTTTTTCAGAAGGAGATTGCGCGCTACGGCATACACGTAGGTGCTCAATTTTGCCGAAAGTTTGAATTCGGTGTCGCGTACTTTTCGCACTAAAATGAGCACCAGTTCCTGGAATAAATCTTCGATATCCGTACCGGTCACCCCCATCAGCAACGCCTGTTTGGCTACCATCCGGAAGTACTGCCGGTACAGGGTTTCAAAGGCTTCCGGCTCTTCCCGGCGAAGCGCCATTAAATAGGCGGCTTCCGTTTCATATGTCAATGGTTTAGGCATTGATCCCGTGCTTAAACAATGGTTATCACCTTGATTTTGTTTTTTCTCGTTGCCAAAGTACGGGAAAAAATTATGGACCGGAGCTTCCTCCGGTGCTCAGAATATACGCCGGTATTCCGATCGTTTCAAATTATCTTGGTGCGACACCGCGCCGGGAATAAGCCTTGTTTGAAAAAAGGTATCAATCCTATGCTTTTCGCTAACTTGTCGGCTTGAAACTGCTGTTACCGGCCTGATAACCTCTGGCACAGTGTGGAATAAATTGCCACTTGGGCTGTTGCAGCATCCCGAATATTACAAAAAAGCGCAACAGATGAAAACGAATGGCTTTTTACTATGTATTCTGATCCTCTTTCCGGGTATTTTCCACGCTCCGGCGCTGGCGCAAACCCCGCGCAAGTTTGCTTTTTTGATCGCCATCGGGGATTATCCGCAGGATGGCGGCTGGCAAAAAATTCATGCCTCCAACGACCTGGGCATCATCCGCCAGGCCCTGCTCAACCGGGGTTTTCCCGCTGAAAACATCCTGACGCTTACCGAATCGGAAGCCACCTATGCCGGTATTCTCAAAACCTGGGAAGAACGTTTTGTGCCCAAAATCCGAGCCGGCGATGTGGTCTACTTCCAGTTTTCGGGCCACGGCCAGCAGGTTGCCGACGACAACGGTGACGAAGCCGACCGCTTCGACGAGGCCATCGTGCCCTACGACTCGCCGCTCAGGTACGAAGCCGGGGTGTATACCGGCGAGCGGCTTATCCGCGACGATAAACTTAACGATTTGTTTACAGCCTTGCGCCGGAAACTCGGCCCCGGCGGCAACCTCATGGTGGTGCTCGATGCCTGCCACTCGGGTACCGGAACGCGTGGCATGACGCCGGCCCGCGGTACCGATATTCCGATGGCCGACCCTGATTTTGTCAAATCGACCTATAAAACAGCGCCAAAGAACGGCGACATTACGCAGTTTGGCCCCCCGGAAGGTGTGGAACAGCTGGCGCCTATGGCTGCCTTTTTCGGCTCGGCGCACAACCAACTGAATTTCGAAACCCGCGATGCGGAGGGGCAATTGCTGGGTTCGCTCTCGTACGCGCTCAGCAAAGTTTTGAGCGAAGCCGCGCCAAATACCAGCTACCGCGGTTTATTCGACCGCATCCGGCTGGAAATGAGCAGCATCGCTCCGCGCCAGCAACCGCAGGCCGAAGGTACGCTCGATCAGGAACTGTTGGGGGGGCGCCTGCTGCCCAAACCCGCCTATTTCAGCGTTTCTTCTGCCAACGACAACTACCGGATCATGGTGAAAGCCGGCACCATCCAGGGCCTCAACGAAGGTGCTGTGCTTGGCCTGTACCCGCCGGAAACCCGCGACACTACCGGAAAAACGCCGCTTGCATTGGGTACGGTAAAACAGGCTTTCCCGTTTGAGTCTGTCGTTGACCTGGAAACCGCCGTACCCATGGAAAGTACCAAAAAAGCCTGGGTGTACGTCCGGGAGCAAAATTTCGGCGCCCTGAAACTGGGAGTTTCCATAAACCTGCCGGACCAAAACCCGGTGGCGCAGCAATTAAAAAAAGAGATTGCCGAAAAATACAACCAGGTGTTTCAGCAAGACATGCCACCCGAGGTATTCCTGATCGAATCGGGGCCCAACCTGCTGCTTCTCGGCCCGGGCGAGATTGAACTGGAATCCTTTTCAAAAAGCCAGCGGCCGGAACAGATCGTCGAGGACATCATCGACGTGCTGAAAGGCTACACCCGCATCAAATACCTGCGGCAAATGGAAACTGCAAGCCCCTACCTGAACGTCACTTTTGAACTCATCCCCATGAAGTCGGAGCGGCTGCCGGGCAACCGGGTGATCGAGAAAGGGCCCGCTCCGATTGAATCCAAACTCGATACGCAGGGCATCCTGCACTTCCGGGAGGGCGACGTATTTCGCATCCGCGTCAAGAATAACGGGCGCAAAGCGGCTTATTTTTCATTGATTGACATTCAACCCGACAATGTTTCCACCTGCCTGATCCCTGCGCAAAATGACCTGGAGGAAACGCCCGCGGAGTTCCGGGTAGCGCCGGGCGAAGTTTTTGAAGTACCCAAACCCTTCCAGATCGCTCCGCCCTATGGCATGGAGGTGTTTAAATTATTCGTCACGGAAAACCCTGTAGACTTGCGCCCGATTATGAATACCCGGGGCGCCGGTACCAAAAACCCAACAGAATCGCCACTGGAAAAACTTTTTAAACAAACCTATCTGAACAACGAAAAGGAGGTGCAGACCCGCGGCGGCAAAACTGCAAACCTGGCCTCCGGTTCCCTCCATATTTATTCGCACACCTTTATCATTGACGCTGAACAATGAAGCCACAAACTGTTAGTTTTAAGACAATCCTGTCGTTTTTGGGCATGCTCCTCCTGCCCGGCGCAGCGCAATTGCACGCACAGGACCTGCACGTGTACTACAACCTGTTTACCGACAGCCTGAGTTACCAAAAAGACGGTGAAGCCGTGAAAAAGCCTAAAATCCGCAAAGGGGATTTTATCATCCTGCACTTTACCGAATACAACCCCTACCTCTATGAGGCCGACGTAGAGATCGACCAGCGCAATGCCGACGACTGGGACGGCGGCGCCAGTACCGGTACCCTGGGGCTTGCGCCGGGCATGGGTGGCAGCATGTCGATTTTGGGCGGTTCTGACGCCGGGGCGCCCGGCTTGCTGGGTTTTATGGATATGCCCTTGTTCAGTCTGGGCGAGAGCAGCATGCGGCTCAAGGATTTCTTTTCCGGCTCCCGGGGCGCTGAACAACTGATCGGGCAGGCACAAATACAGTTGCAGGCGCTGGCCAAAACGCAGGCCCAGATGGCTGAAATTTATTCGGAACTGGAAAGCATGGACAAATCCGAACGCGCAGCCCAATTGGCCGCAGATCACCTCGACCTGCTGCTGCGCAACCCGCGCATCCGGCCTTCGCTGATCCGCCGTATCGCATCGGAATACCAGACGATGATTTTTCCGGGGCAATCCGACGAAGCGCTCGCTCTGAACGAGGCCTTCAAATGGGAACAACGCCCCGTCGTCAAACGGCGTCTGATGAATCAGTTGGAAGCCAAACAACGCGAATTCGACGCCCAGATCATCCAACTGGCGCCCATTGCGCAGCAACTCAGCAGCCTGGATGTCGGCAGTACCGCGCTGGAAGATTTCGCGACCGACCTGCGCGATGTGACCGGCAATGCCGGCAACCTGCGCGAACAACTCGAAGCCTACCTGGCCTACCAAAACGACAAATCAACCCGCGACCTCAGCGCGGAGGAGATGATGGCGCTGCAGTTGAAATTCCGGGAACTGGCCGACCAGTCGTTCAGCTACGACGTGGCTATTTCCATGGAAAAAAATAACGTGATCACCACGGCCCGCTTTGCGCCGCACGATTCGGTGTCGACAAGTGCGAAAGACCAGGCCATTGCCACCAAAGTCAAAACCGTCAAACTGAGTGCCCAGGGCGGCCTGCGCATCAGTACGGGCTTTGGCGTGGGCTTCAGCCGCCTGTTTGAACCGGCGCAGGAATTCAGCGCCCGCGACAACGCCATTGTGGCCGACGAAAGCGGGATCGTGCAACCGGCACTGAGTACCTACATCCACTTTTACCCGGGCCACCGGAGCGGGGTAGGCCTGGCCGGCACCTTCGGTATCGGCATCCCGCTGAGCACGGCCAACCTGACGGCGCTCAACTTTTTCCTCGGCCCCAGCCTATTATTTGGCCGCGGCCAACGCATTGTGCTCAGCGGTGGCCTCACAGCCGGCCCAAGCACGCGCCTGGGCAAAGGCTACAACGTGGGCGATTACTTCGATCCGAATGTGGGCGATATCCCCACCCGGACGAGTTACGACCTGGGTTATTTTTTAGGGATTTCGTTCAATATCGGCGGGTAACGCGAACCGGAGGTTCGCGACATCGCGATTGGGATTTAAAAAAAACGAAATGTAGCTTGCCGGAGGCAATGGATGTTTTGCGTAGAAGCCGGGTCAGGATTTCGGCATGCCGATGCCGTGTCCGCCGGTAAATTTGGGTTTCCAGGTTTCGGCGATCACCATGGCCCGGAATTTGGCGTCGTCGGCTACCGGCCCGGCAAATAAGCTGTCCACAGTTTCCTGAAACAGGGCCAGCCAGCGGTCAAAATGTTCGGCAGTGAGCGGGTGCCGTGCGTGCAGTTCGAAATGTTTTTCAATCGGGTTCCCCTGGTAGTTTTTCCCTTGCAACAGCAGAAATTCCCAAAAATCGTACATCACCGGTAAGTGTTTGGGCCAGTCGACTTTTGCGATGTCGGTGAAAATATAACCGATAACCGGATCGGCTATCACCTGGTCGTAAAACCGGTTGATGAGCTGTTCGATATCGGTGCGGAATTGAATGTCGGTTTTAGTAACCATTGGGAAATGCGGTAATCATGTAATCAATTGAGTTTCAAATTTACTCGGCTTTCGCTTTTAAACGCGTGCTTATTCTTTTCGTTTCCAGATTTCCGCTTTGCCCCTGGGCGACCCGCTCACAAACCGGTAGGCCGTTTCGAGCTGGCCCATTATTTCCCGGGAATATTGATGGTCGTAGAAGCGTTGATCGTAGCTGAGCAGGAGCACATAATCGATCTTATGCCCTTCGCTGCGCCAGTCAAAACTCAGGATATCTGCTCTGGGCGGTCGGTTTTCGAAGTTGATGCTTTCCTTGTCTGTTTGGCCGAACATATTGCGCTGCCAGTGCCAGATCATTGGGAAATATGCACGGGTGGCTTCGTAATTGTCCGACATTATGGCTGCCCGGTAAGCGCCGATGTAGTCGGCGGCATGCATAAACAGCGCGTTTCGGTTGGCAATCGGGCGGCCGTCAAAATCCAGTCCGCCAAAATCGTAGTTCAACACCAAAATCACCGATTCGTCGTCGATATGTTGGGTGGCATTAACGTAATCTTCCACCAGCGCTGCCGCTTTTTGCAAAATCGGGAGGCGAACGGACAGGAAGGCGCCCAACAGCACCGCAGCAAGCGCAGGCGCGAGCCAGTGGATGAATTTGGGAAATTGCGCCGTTGCCGTCCAGCACAGCAATCCCAGCCAAATGAAAGGTTGTATCCGTTCCGGCAGGGCCTGTTCCAGGGCGCCGTTGCCGGCCTGCCGGAAATACTGCCACAGCACAAAAACGGTGAACAGCAGTATAAAATCAGCGGAGACCCGTGTGCTTCGTCGTTGCCAGATGGCCCGGGCCAGCAGCAGCCCGACGAGTGTGCCGGCAAATTTTGCGATGTCGCGTTCGGTAGAGTTCAGGGTGATCAGCGTTTTAACCTGAAAAAAATCTGCCGCAAGGCCTGCCACCGTCGAGGTATTTGGATCGGCTCCCCAGGGTTTTCGCAAAAAATAGGCAATCAGCAGCACCAACATGGGCGTGGCGGCCAGCATGAGGCGAAATACAGGGCCGCGCAGTTGCACCCAGGTTTGCCGGGCGCCATGTTGTCGCAGGGTTTGCAGCGTTTCGGCAAAAAGCCCTGATCCGATAAACGCCATGCTGAAAATCAGCCCCAACGGATGCGCGCTGTACAGCAGTACCCACAGGGCAGCCATCACCAGCATGGTGCCGGGCGTCCATGCGTGCCGGTGCCGCATCCAGTAGCCGCAAACCCAGAAAAACAGCGCTATGCTCAGCGCATAATTATAAAAACCCGCCTGCAACAGATGATGCCATACAAACAACAACCCCACCGAACTCAAAAAAAGACTGGCCGGATTGATCTGGCGCAACAGAAACCGGAGGCCAAAGGCGAACAACAACACATAGCCCGACAGGAATAGTTTTTCGGCAATTTCCGGGGCGAATATCCCTTGCAGCCCGGCCAGGCAAATATGGCTCAGCCAGTTGGGGTCGAAGTTGGTATTCAGGTAGTAAAACGGGTCGTAAAATGCGCGGTGTTGTCCCAATATAAAATCGAGCAGCACCCGGGAGTTGTAGACGTGGCAAGGCCCGTCGCCCGTCACAAAAAAGCGCCCGGAGAACCAAGCCGGCGCAAGGGCAAGTAGCAGGAGCATGCCGAACAGGAGGCGCTCCAACATGGATTCCGACAGGCGTTGCATCTGTTTTTGATGCAATATTAGCAGTTGTTTTTCGGGTTGCATGCAGGCGCAACTGAAAGTGCTGATTTTTTAACCTTGCATAAAAAATGGCCTGCCCCCAGCAAGAGGCAGGCCATGATATCCAAGCATAGTTCAGTATTCGGCTAGTTTTTTACGCGGATGCGGACTTTGTCGTTGCCGATCTCCTTCCCATTGTATTTGCGATACAGCTGGAGGTATTTTGTGTGCAGGGTGCCGGACTGTTTTTTGCCGTTCACGCGCATGTCTTTTTTTGAAATTTCGAAAGTGTAATTGTCCGGATCATCGATCAGTTTATCCTGGAGCAAGGCTTTGGGGATGACCGAGCCGTACGATTCCTGCCGGTTTTGAAAATGTAACCCGCGCAGGCTGTTCTGTTCGACACGGCGCACATCGCTGCGGACTCTTTGCTGGTCTCTGAAGGCGCGCTCCATGGCCCTTTTTTGGGCGATCTGGGCTTCTTCGACAGCGCGTTGAGCCTCCTGCATGGCGCGGTATTGTTCTTTTTGTTCTTTCTGCACATCCTTATCGCTTTGCTGCATTTGTTTTTCCATCTCCCGCATTTGCTTTTCCAGTGCCTTGCGCTCTTTTTCCAGGCTTACCGCCGTTTCTTTTTGGATACGCGCCAACTCTGCCTTGTCAATATTGGGCATTTCAAAAGAAAAGTTTTTCAAACCGTCGTAGCCTTTGAAAATGAACTGCTCTCCGTTTTGGTCAAAATGGAATAACTGCGGCCCGTCGGGGGCTTCAATGACGACGCCTTCCGGGCTGCGAAAGTGCAGGCGTTTGCCGTCGAGTTTGATTTTGTTTTCGCCGTCAAACCAGATTGCGCCGCCGGGCCATTCCTGCTCGATTTGGATGTCCATGGTTTCACCGGCTTCGATTTTTTCATCTTCCACCCAAACTTCACCGTCTTTTACCTGAATTTTGAGTGGCTGGCCGTTGCGTTCAACCATAATAATGGTATTTCCGTCATCGTCGGTTTCGGTGCTGATGCGGGAGGTTGAGTGCCGGGGCGGGAAGGGCGCCCGGGGCGCCTTTGGAGTCGTCCAAACCCCCATCGGCGCATTCGGCGGTGTGGGCGGTGCGGGTGGCGCCATTTCCTGGCGCAGGCTTTCGGTGAGGCTTTCGTACTGGTTGTAATTCGCGGGTTCGATCTCCTGGCCGTCAATTTTGAGTTGGGTGATCTTGCCGTTTTCGAGTTGCATTTCCACTTTTTGATCGTCGTCTTCCCGTACAATGCGCTGGCGTTTTACCGGATCGGGTACGGAGTCGCGCGCCGGCGCCTGCCAGCTGGTAGGAACGGGCGGTGCAGGGACCTGCGCCAGCCAGGTGATGGGTTTTTCGGCAATTTCCCGGATGCTTTCCACCAACGCGGGGGGCGTATTGGCGCGCACTGTCAGCAGCGTGATCAGGGCCACCAGGATGGCCATTGCTATTGTTTTTTCCATAAGAGATGCGGATTGTTGTGGTTGGTGAAGAATACGTTTAATACGTTCGAGTAAGAGCGGGCGGCGACGAAGCAGGTTGGGCGCGCCGTCGATACCGAGGGTCAGGTTGGGTGCCGGCGCCGGCCGGGTGATATCTTGCAGGCGGACGAGCGTTTTGGCATAAAGGAGCCGGTTGCCGGTGAGCGCCACGGCGGTGTCGTCGCAGCAGTTTTCCCGTTCGGCACGTATAGTGGCGGCGATCCACCAAACGGCGGGGTGGAAGTAGAAAAGCGCTTCGATGATCGCCTGTATGAGGTTGAAGAGCCAGTCGCGCCGGGCAATATGTGCCAGTTCATGGGCCAGAATCGCTTCCACCTCAACGGGGCTGAGTTGGTTGGCCATACCGATCGGCAGCAAAATGAGCGGCTTAAAGAGCCCAAGCGCCATGGGGGCCTTTACCAGCGCGGATTCCAGCAGGGTTACCGGGCGCGACAAGCCGATACGGCTGGCCAGCGCCTGTAGTTTTTCCTGCCAGACGGGTTCCAGCGGTTGGTTTTGGTTTCGGCGCAGGCGGTAAATGTACCGCAGGCCGCCGCCCAGCTGGAACAGAAAAAAAACAAAGCCCAGCAGCCAGATGCTGACGATCAGGGGGTGATAGGGCTCCAGGGTTTGCGCCAGGTTTTGCCAAAAACCGGTTTGCAGGGCGGCCGGTACCGCACCGGTGTTGCCGGAAAAAAGGACCCCGCCGGTCAGCTCCGGCGCTATTTCAACGAGCGTATTCCGGGTGCTGTACACCCAAACAAAGGAAACCCCTGCCGCCAGCAGCACGGTAAGCAAAGCGGCATAGGACGCCCAATACCGTTGACCGGACCGGTTCAGGCGCGGCAAAACCAGCCACAGCAGGAGGGCTACGGCAGTACCCTGCCAAAGCGAGTGGACCAGCGTCCACCCCAGCGCCTGGATGAGTGCGTCGGATAAAAAAGTTGGACTATGCATCATCGTTCGACTGATTTTGTTCCAGTTGTGCCAGCAGCATTTTGATCTCATCGATTTCGGCAGGGCTGGCTTCGTGGTTGCCAAGCGCCTGCATGACCAGCTTCATGGCGCTGCCCCGGTAGGTGGCGTCGACAAACTGCTGCAACAGCGCCGATTGGGTGTCCTGCTCGCTCACAGCAGCGGTGTAAATGTGCGTGCGGCCATCTTCTTCCCGGCTGACCAACCCTTTTTCAAACATGATTTGCATGATTTTCAGCGTGGTGGTGTAGCCCACTTCCCGGGGGGCGCCGGTGCTGCGCCGGGTGCTGCGGGCCGTTGTTTGCGGATCGTTTAGCTGGTCGTTTACCTGCCGGACGGTGCTGGGGCCGGACTCCCAGAGCACCTGCAGTACTTCCAGTTCGGATTCTGTTGGTTTGGATATTGCCATTTTTTTATGCGGTTGGTTGTTGGCTGATTGTGGTATGGATTAGATTTAGGGATTTACCTTAAACGCAGTTTTGTGTTTGTAGTCCGGGTAGCATGCTACCTGGCGTAAATACAGCCAATGGCCGTAATGCAGTTGCAAGTTTCTACGAAAAAATTCGTAGTTACAAATTTTTCTACGAAAAAATTCGTAGAAAGTTTGAACAACCGTTTTCTGCGGTCAAAAAATATACCTTTGTTTACATGCAGCACGATCCGGCCTTTGAGCCCACACCACCCGGTTGTTTCCCTTTGGAAGCCTTGCAGGCCTTTCAGCGCCTTGAAGCCTGCCCCCTGCTCGATGTCAACTATTATCTCTGGCTGAACAATACCGACGCGGACCAACCGCCCCACCGTTTTTTATACAGTTTGGAACTGGTGTTTGAGCGGCAGGGCGCCTTACTCCTGAGTTCGGGTGAAGACACTACCGCCATCCGGATCATTTCGGCTGAAACCCTGATAAAGACGGCCAGGGATTTGCAAAAGCTGCACAACCAGGTGTCGATCCAGCGGGTTAATTGTGCCGCTTTTCCACTGTGGCAACCGGCTGTCGGCCTTCCCCTGCAGGCCGTTCGCCTTTCCCGCAATGATGACGGCTACTACCTGAACGATGCGTTGGTGCTGGATTTTGGCGCGCGGCGCATTTTGGTTAGCCTGAACCATCAGGGCGATGGGCTGGCCTTGAGTGAATACCCGTCCGCTGCTCACCGATGAACCGTTCGGCTGAGTGGGGGAGCAAGTGAGGCGGTGACTGCAGTCACCGCCTCACTTCTAGCCCGATGGGAATATGAGCCGAATGAGAAACTCCGTTTCGGCACGCTGCACTGGATAATTCCTCGTATTTTTGCCGGCCCCGATACGTATTTAAACACAATACTGCTATGAAAAAAATATTGATTGCCCTGTTGATTGTTGTCGTTGCCTGGAGCGCAACGGCACAGAATCCCGAACCGTTTGATTTCAAAGAATACATCAGTTTGCCGGCCACCCCGGTGAAAAGCCAGGATCGCACCGGCACCTGCTGGAGTTTTTCCACCACATCGTTTTTGGAGAGCGAGTTGCTGCGCATGGGCAAGGGTGTGCACGATTTGTCCGAGATGTTTACCGTGCGCAACATTTACCGCCAGAAATGTGAAAACTACGTCCGGCGTTTGGGCAAAGCCCAGTTGGACGAAGGCGGGTTGGCGCACGACAATCTGAATGCCGTGCGACAGTACGGCGTCGTGCCCGAATCGGTTTACCCGGGCCGGAAAGACCCCTCCAAGCCGTTCAACCACGCCCGGCTGATCGAGACCCTGCAAACGATGTGCGACGAATTTGTCGCCCAGGCGAAAAAAAGTAAACTCCCGGAAGACTGGCTGAGCCAGATCGACACAGTGCTCGACGCCGAACTGGGGGCCGTGCCGTTGACGTTTACCTACAACGATATCCAGTTTACCCCAACGTCTTTTCGCAATTACCTGGGCCTGCGGCCGGACGATTACGTAAATATCACCTCGTTTACCCACCACCCGTTCTGGAGCAGTTTTGTGCTTGAAGTGCCCGATAATTTTTCCAACGGCCAGTTTTTTAATATGCCCCTGAGCGATCTGATCCGCTGCCTCAACAATTCCCTCCAGCAGGGCTACACCGTGGAATGGGATGCCGACGTGAGCAATCCCGGTTTTGCGGCCCGCAACAACGGCCTGGCGCTGGTGCCGGAAGCCGACTGGTCGTCCAAGACCAAAGAACAAATGGCCAACACCTTTACCTACTGGGAGCCCGAGAAAGTGGTGGACCAACAATACCGCCAGCAACTTTTTGACCGCATGGAAACGCAGGACGACCACCTGATGCACATCGTCGGCATCGTCAATGAGACGAACGGCGGCATGTACTACCGCGTGAAAAACTCCTGGGGTGAAATTTCGGAACTTCAGGGCTTTGTTTACGTGTCTGAAGCCTACATGCGCCTGAACACGCTCTCCCTGACCTTGCACAAAAATGCGCTGCCCAAAGATATCAGCCAGCGCATGGGCCTTACCCCGGGTGATGGCACGCTTGAACATCCTGCAGCCGACCCCGACAACCAACAAGGCGATACCAATGTGGAAGCGCCCCGCTCCCTGAACACCACCAAAACGAAACAACCGGCCAGCTCGATGAAGCGAGTGATCCGGCCTGAAACCGCGCCGGCCAAACGCGCCACTTCCAACTCAAAGGATTAACCAACCCAATACAATGAAGTCAACTCCGCTAACAGAACGACACCTGGCGCTGGGCGCCAAAATGGCCGAATTTGCCGGCTACAACATGCCGATTTCCTACACCAGCATCACTGATGAACACCAGGCTGTGCGTACCGGTGTCGGAGTGTTCGACGTCAGCCACATGGGCGAGTTTATCGTGAAAGGCCGGGAAGCTACGGCGTTCCTGCAAAGTGCCACGAGCAATGACGTTGAAAAACTGGAGCCCGGCCAAATCCAATACTCCTGCCTGCCTAACAAAAAAGGCGGTATCGTGGACGACCTGCTCGTGTACCGCCTCGACGATACGCCCGAAATGACCGAGCCCGGCGTGCAAACCTACATGCTGGTCGTGAATGCCTCCAACGAAACCAAAGACTGGCGCTGGCTACGCCGCCTGGCCCGCAGTTTTGATGTGAAAATGCAAAACATCTCGGCCAAAACGGGACTCATCGCCGTGCAGGGGCCCAAGGCTGTGGAGGCTTTGCAAAAACTGACCAAAATAGACCTCGGCAGCATCAAATACTACAACTTCCAGCGCGGCACTTTTGCCGGCTGCAAAAACGTGATCGTGTCGGCCACCGGCTATACCGGTTCGGGCGGATTTGAAATTTATGCCCGCAACCGCGACCTGGTTAAAATCTGGGATAAAGTGTTTGCCAACGGCGCCAAATGGAATATCAAACCCGCCGGCCTGGGCGCGCGCGACACCCTGCGCCTCGAAATGGGCTACTGCTTGTACGGCAACGATATCAATGATAAAACCAGCCCGCTCGAAGCCGGGCTCGGCTGGATCACCAAACTGAAAAAAACGGCTGATTTCCCGTCCAAAGAGCGCCTGCTCAAACAACGCGCCGATGGCGTCAAGCGCAAACTGGTCGCTTTTGTCGTGCAGGATCGCCGCGTACCGCGCCACGACTACCCGATCGAAAGCCGCCGGGGCGCCAGCATCGGCGTGGTTACCTCTGGCACCCATTCGCCCACCCTCGACCAACCCATCGGCATGGGCTACGTCAAATCCAAATATGCTGAAGCCGGCAATAAAATTATGATCGTGGCCGGCAGCAAAAAACTGGAAGCGACCATTGTGAAATTGCCATTTGTGGACCCGGGGGTTTGATTGCGGAATGCGGAATGCGGATTGCGGATTACGGATTGCGGAGTGGTTCACCACTGCGTTGAATATAAAATTGGGGGCCTGCTCGAATACTTTGAGCAAGCCCCCAATTTATTTACCCCGGGAAGGTGAACTAATCCGCACTCCGCAATCCGCATTCCGCACTCGAAACTCCGCAATCAATTAAAGTTGATATAATCGCTCGGGTTGACGGCCCGGCCTTTGTGCCAGAGTTCGAAGTGGAGGTGCGGGCCGGAGGTGTTTTCGCCGGAGTTGCCGATAATGGCGATCGCCTCCCCGGCTTTTACGGCGCTTCCGGCTTTTTTTAGCAGCACGGAGTTGTGTTTGTACATGGTGATCACATCGTTAGGATGTTGAATAGCGATGCTGTAGCCGGTTTCCACGGTATATCCTGCCGAGATAACCACCCCGTCGGCGGCAGCTTTGACGGCCGTATTTTTTGGAGCGGCAACATCAAGGCCGTAATGGTTTTTATGCAGGTCGAACGGGCTCATCACCTCCCCGGACACAGGCGGCATAAACACGTGTTGTTCCAGGGGCTTTTCCCGGGCAATTATTGGGTTGAGCACATTGGCGGCCGACTCTCCGCCGCCGGAAAATGTGCCGTCGGCAACAGCCACCCGAAGCGCTTCATCTTCATCGATGCGGTCGACTTTTTTCGGACTGTTGTTGCTTTCTTTGGCATCGGCCGATGCCGGCTGGCTGTTTTTCTTGACGGCTTCTTCCGTCAGGTCGGCCATATCGCCGACCAGAATTTTCCGGAAATTTTCGTTGTATGCGCGGTGCGCCTTGATTTCTTCTTCCAACCCGGCCACCTTGCTGGTCAGCTCGGCGATTTCCGTATCGCGCTGAAAGTTGCCATAGCCCGGAATATAACGTTTCAAAGGCGTATAAACGATAAGCGCCGTAATCAGAATTGCGGTGCCGACCACCAGCGAGCTGAGGAAAATATAAACCCGCAAGGGGGTAAGTTTGAGCGAGGAAACCTCCTCGAAGGTTTCGTCGTTCATGATAACCAGGCGGTACTGGTCGCGCATTTTTTCCAAAAGCCCCCGGCTGTCATCTTTTTGGGAGCGGACCAAATCGCGGATTTTTTGAATAATACCAAAGTACTTTTGCATGCCTGTGCTTTTTTTTCGCGTTGCGCCGCAAAGTTCGGGTAATTTATGCTACCCCCACGGAAAATATCCCGGCGACTGTCCGTAATTTTTGTTAAATTAAAGGTTGCAGACAACCGTTTTTATAAAAATAGCGCCATCCGTACCTATGGCCGCATTGCGACCATTCCGTTTAATTTTGTTGGAAATATGAAGAACATCCGGATACTAGTTATGAGTCTGGCAGCGCTGCTTCTGACAGCAGGCTGCGTAACCACGAAAAAGAAAGGCGCCGAAGTCGGCTGGTTCAAAAAAGGCTATCACAACCTGACGTCCAAGTACAATTACTGGTTCAATGCCAATGAACTCCTGAACCTCACGATCGATGGCCTGGCAGCGCAGCATACCGACAACTACAACCAGATACTCGACCTGTACCCCTACGCTGCGGTCGATCCGCAACCCAGCCTTGGCGACCTCGATAACGTGATCAAAAAATCATCCATGGCTATCGGTCTGCACCGGGTCAGCGATTTTTCCGACGATTGTTACACCATGATCGGCCAGGCGCAGTACCTCAAGCGCGACTATGAAACCGCCGAGTCAACGTTCCAGTATATCCGGGAAGAGTACAACCCCAACAACAAAACCAAAAGCCAGCTGAAAAAAAGCAGCAAGAAGAAAAAGTCGGTAAAAAAGAAAAAGAAGGTAAAACGCAAGAAGAAAAAACCTTCCCGCAAAAAGAAAAAGAAGAAGTCTAAAAAATCGAAAGCAGATAAAAAAGCGGATGACAAAAAGGCGGCCGAAGAACCGATCATCCAGCAGCCCAATCCTTACGACTACAGCCTCAAGCGCGACGCTGCCTACCCCCTGGCTATGGTTTGGTACGGCCGCACATTGATCGAACGCGAGAAATACGACGAGGCCGACTTTCTGTTCCGCGACCTGGCGCAGGACCCCTTTTTTCCCGCCGATCAGCGGCAGGAACTCGCCATGGCCATGGCCTACCTCTGGCTCAAACAAAAACAATACGACAAGGCAATCCCGCCCCTCGAACAAGCTATTGCCTACACCAGCAAGCGCAAAGAACGCGCCCGCCTGGCCTATATCCTGTCGCAGCTGTACGAGCGCGCCGGGCAATACGACAAAGCCTACGCCGCACTCGAAACAGCCCTGAGCAGCAGCCCCGGCTATGAGATGGAATTTAACGCCCGCCTGCGGCAAATCCAGACCGGCTGGGCACATGGCAAAATCAATAGCGGCGAGGCAAACAAATCGCTCGAACGTATGGCGAAAGACGGGAAAAACCTGGAATACCGCGATCAGATCTACTTCGTCATGGCCGATATCGCCATCAAAGACGGCTTGAAAACAGATGCCATCGCGCTGCTGCACAAATCGCTGAACCATAGTGTCGGGAATTCCAACCAGCGCGGTGAATCCTACCTGCGGCTCGCCGACCTGTATTTTGAACAGGAAAATTTTGTGGCGGCAAAAAGCTACTACGACAGTACCCTTACGGTATTGCCCGCTGCCGATAGCCGCTACCCGACCGTGCAAAGCTATGCCAACAACCTGACGGATATCGCCCGGCTGATCACCACCATCGCTGACAATGACAGTATTGTCGCTGTGTACAACATGAGCGACGAGGCCCGCAAGGAACTGGCGAAAAAGATCAAAAAACAACGGGAAGCGGAGGCCGCCCAGGCTGCCGCTCAAAAAGCAGACTCCCCGGCAGCTGCCAACACCCGCTCCCTGCCGATCCCTACGGCAGGCATGCGCCCATCGTCGTTCTATTTTTATAACGCAGCCTTTTTGAAAAAAGGTAAAAAAGATTTCTCCAGAACCTGGGGGAACCGACCGCTGGAAGACAACTGGCGGCGTAAAAACCGCCCCACCACCAGTTTGCCCGGCGTTGCCGCCGCCGAAGACAGCCTGCAAACGGATGTTATTTCGGAATCCGAACTGACCGATATTTTCCAGGGCCTGCCCCGCAGCGAGGCCGAACTGGCCGTGTTGCACCTGTCGACTTATGAGGCCATGTACAACCTGGGTGTCTTGTTCCGCGACCGCCTGCAAAACAACCAGCGCTGCACCGGTACACTCGAAGAAATGCAGGCACGGTACCCGGACACAGTCAAGTATGAAAAGGAAACCTGGTATTATTGCTACCTGGCCTTCAACGACCTGGGTAATGCCACGCGCGCCAAGTACTACCTCGACAAGCTGGTGGGTAAATACCCGACCAGTTCGTTTGCCCGGGCGCTTACCGATCCGGATTTCCTGAACGCCAGCCTGGAACGCGAGCGCGAACTCAACCAGTTCTACGAGCAAACCTATTCGTACTTCAAAAACGGCGATTACAAATCCGCTTACGACCGCTGCATGGAGGCGCCCCAAAAATACGGGAGCACCAATCCGCTCATGGCCAAGTTTGCCCTGCTCAGTGCACTGTGCACCGGCAACCTGAAGGGCAATGAAGCCTATTGCGAAGCGCTCAAAGAAGTGATTGCCCGGCACCCGGAAACCAGCGAATCCACCCGTGCCAAAGAGATCGCCCGGCTCCTGTCGTGCGAGGGTTTCGAAGTGCCGGCCAGCAATACCGCAGCCAACGTTAACCTCGACAACAGTTTTACCCTTGAGGATGACAAACTGCACTATTTCCTGGTGGCCCTTACCGGCGATGTGCGCCTCGACGATGTCAAAATTGCGGTGTCCGACTACAACCGCCAGTTCCACCAGCTGGAGCGGCTGCGTATTTCCAACATTTTTCTCGGTACCGACACCAACACCCCCATTCTGGTGATCCGCAAATTTGACACCCGGGAACAGGCCATGCGCTACTACGACGAGGTTAAATCCTTAAAGGAATTTTTGGGCGAAACAAGCAAGATCACGTACAACAAGGAGTTTTTTGCCATCACGCAGGAAAACTACCGCCGTATTCTGCGCAACAAAACCCTTGACGGCTACCGCGAGTTTTTCCAGGATAACTACCTGAAATAACCGGGTGCATATTTGATAAAATCAAGCAGCCATCTGTTTGCGCATCAGCGGTTTTACCCAGAAAAAATGCGCCAGGGCCAAATTGGGCACCCAGCACAACCAGGCCACCAGCCGGTAACCGGTGACGAAATCGTTGAACACAGCCGTCAGCAGCGGCAACCAAAGCCGCAAGGTGACGGCTGCAAAACAAGCGGCATAACTGTAAATCATCATGATCTGGTGCCGGCGACGGTTTTTTTGCCGAATGGCGCGGTAGGCTTGCAGGGTGGTGTAAAACCAGATGCAACCCAGGCTGACGAACCCGCTTGCTGCGACAATTCCGCCTGTGGCGAAAAAGCCGATGCCTACGGCTGCCAGGGCGCTCAGCAATACAGCGACGACGTATAGTTTTCCGATTCTGCGGTGCACCGAAAGGTAGCGGTTGCGCAATCTGGCGCTAAACTGTGTCCAGCCCACCAACAGAGCCAGCCCGCCAAACACGATATGGGTGTAAAAACCGGCGTTCCACCAGGCCGCCGCCAGCAGCGCATCGGATTTGGAGGAGAGCAGGCCGAAGTTGCGGTCTACCAGGAAATAAACGATCGGATAAAGCCCGATTCCTACAGCCAGCACGGCAAAAAAAGCCCAACGTATTTGTTTCAGCATGATTCGGCGGTTGAGTAGCAACAGCTCGAAAGATACTATCTTCGTCGTGCGCTATGCGCCGGCGTTGCCCAAATTTTCACTCCGGAAAACAAGCAATCGTTCACAAAACAAAACCACCATGCGCCAACTCCTGCTCCTGCTCCTGCTTCCCTTTTCGGCCGTTTCGCAGCCGCAGTCGTTCCAACTCGGCCCCGGCTGTGCCTACGACGGCGAACAAAACGGCAAAGATGTGTACCTGTTCGACGCCTCGGATGAAGCCAACCGCATTGTTGCCGAACTGGTGGATGCCCTGGGCCTGCAACAAAATTTTGTGGTCAAATCCTCCAGTGTGCAAAATGCGCTGGCTACAACGGAGAACGGCCAGCGCTACATTCTGTATTCCACAGGTTTTTTGGAAAAATTTAAAGCCGACGCGCAAACCCGCTGGGCGGCCTATTCCGTGCTGGCCCACGAGATCGGGCACCACCTGAACGGCCACAATTTTTTGGAAAACGATTCCCGCAAGCGCAAACTGCTCGAGCTCGAGGCCGACCAGTTTTCCGGAAGTGTGCTGCGCATGCTCGGCGCTACCCTGCCGGAAGCCCAGGCCGGTGTTGAAACCATTCAACTCGAAGGGGAAAGCAGCAGCCACCCCGCTAAAATCGCCCGCCGTGAAGCCGTGGCGAACGGCTGGAAATCGCGCGACGAGTGGTTGCGCGAACGGGGTATGACCACCGAGCCCGTGGTCAAACAAAATGAACCGCCTGCCTCCAACCCCACCACTCAACCCAACCACCAAATGACCAGCCCGGTGACCGCCTTCGACCTCGAACGCTGCAAGGATTGCCCGCCCATGGTGTTCGTGCAGGGAGGTTCATTTACCATGGGCTGCACGGAGGAACAGGGGACTGACTGCGCAGATTCTGAAAAGCCAACGCATCAGGTTACTATGCCGGATTTTTATATCGGCAAATACGAGGTCACGCAAGCGGAATGGGAGGCGATGATGGGGAATAATCCATCCGGTTTTAAAAATTGTCCGCGCTGCCCGGTGGAGTCGGTGTCCTGGGATGATGTCCAGGTTTTTATCAAAAAATTGAATGAAAAGACGGGCATGCACTTTCGCCTGCCGAGTGAAGCGGAATGGGAATATGCGGCGCGGGGCGGCGGGAAATCCAAAAAATTCAAATATGCCGGGGACAGCAAAAATTTGGGCTTGGTAGCCTGGTGGACAGGCAATTCCGGCCGAAAAACGCATCCGGTCGGCGAGCGAAAAGCCAATGAACTTGGGCTGTTCGACATGAGTGGGAATGTTTGGGAATGGTGTGTGGATATTGGCCCATATAAATACGACGGCGAAGACAACTTCAATAAAGTATTGCGTGCGATCCGTGGTGGTAGCTGGGATTTCGATCCTTGGCTTTGCCGTGTGACTTCTCGAAATTGGTCCAAACCGGAAGATCGTGACAAAACGATTGGGTTTCGGTTGGCGCTGTCTGCGCAATAATTCGGGTCCAAATTTTCACCACGTAGGCACGGAGCCCACGGAGGTATCTTACTCGTCCTACGACTTCAAGTCGTAGGACGAGTACTTTCGTGCCTCCGTGGTGCATGAAATAATCAACGAAGGGCTGTTTCAAAAAATGCTTTGCACCTACTCACCAGCCCATCACCGTCACATCCCCCTTCACCACTTCCTCCGAGCCGTCGGCCAGTTTCACCTTCAGGTAGTACACGTACACACCCAACTGCACTTTTTTGCCGCGCGTAGTGCCGTCCCAGCCCGGCCAGGCGTTCGGATCGATGGCGTTGTTCCACTGGTATTGCAAATTGCCCCAGCGGTCGAACACCTGCACGTCCGTAATTTCCAACACGGAAGCGCCCGCATTGACCACCCAAAAATCGTTCACGCCGTCGTTGTTCGGGCTGAAAACATTCGGCACGTACAGGGCCAGCGATTTATCCACCGACACCCGGATTGTGGCCTGCGCCGTACAGCCGAAGGTGTCCACGATAGTTACCGTGATAAACTGCGATTCCCGGGGCGCCCAGTTTTGTACCAGGCAGTTGGCGCAGCTGGTATCAGGCAACGGTTGCCAGGTCAGGCTGGCCCAGGTGTTCAGATTTGTGGTTGCTTCTAGTTGCAGGGTGCTGCCCAGCAACACCGTTGTGTCGGCCGGAAGGGCAATGGTCGGCGCCGGCGGCAACGTCACCAGGATCGTGGAGTCGACCGTACAGCCGTTGGCATCGGTCAGGCTGACGGTGTGCGGCCCCGCACTGATCGAAGGCATCGTGCCGGTCAAAATATTCCCATCGAGCAGCAAGGTGTACGGCGCTACGCCACCGGCAGTGCTGATGGTTGCATCGGCGAGGGTGTCCCCGCAGTCCACCAGATCAAGTGCGAGCGAAAAATCCAGTGGTGGCGGTGCCATAAGACCGGTAGTTGCCACTTCCGTACAACCATTCGCGTCGGTGAGGGTCAGCGTGTACGTTCCGGCGCTGAGGTTGCTCAGGTCCGGAGTGTTCGCGCTATTGCTCCAGGCAAACTGGTAGGGCGGCGTGCCGCCGGAGGCTGTGCTGGTAATGGCGCCGTCGGCGGTGTCGCTGCAACTCAAGGCAAAACCGTTGAAGGCCAGCACCGGGTTGGCAGCCAGGCTGATGGCCGGGGGCGCCGTGAGGGTGACGGTGGCTGTGGACGTGGCCTGGTTGTTCAGGTCGGTGACCGTGATGGTGTAATTGCCTGCCGGCAAATTTTGCAAGAGCGTTGGATTGTTTGGGTCGGTAATTTGCCCGGTTCCCGTATTGCCCAGGTTGTTTTCCCAATCGTATTGCAAGGGTGGCTGGCCGTTCAGTATTTGAATGCTGAATGTGCCGTCGGCGCCGTCGGCGCAGTTCAGGTTTGTCCCGGTAACCGAGAGAACCGGCCCGCAGGCTGCCGCATCGTACAACACTTCGGAAATCAGCACCGAATCGCAGCCAGCCTGGTTTGTCAACACCGTCACGAAAGTGCCCGCCTGGGCGGGGTCGCAGGTGAACGAGCTGACCGTCAGGGTATCGCTGGCGCTAAGCGTCAGGGTAATCACCACGATAGAATCGCAGCCATCCGACCCGGTGTAGGTGATTTGCGTCGTGCCGGCCGAATCGGGGTCGCAGGTGGAGCCGCTGAGGAAGGTAATGTTGATCAGGCTGGGATCGAAGGTAACGGTAGTCACGATGGTCGAGTCGCAGCCGAACTGGTTCGTCCAACTTTGGGTAAATACCCCGGCGCTCATGGAATCGCAGGTGAATATGGTCAGGTAGACGGTGTCGCTAGGCAGCAGTGCGGTCGTAGTGATGATCAGCGAATCACACCCCGCCTGATTGGTGAGCAACAATTCAGTAGTACCCACCATGTTGGGATCGCAAGTAGACGCCGTCTGGTAGACGGTGTCGGCGAGCAGGAGGGAAGTCGTAGTGATTACCAATGAATCACACCCCGCCTGGTTTGTCAATAAAAGTTCGGTGGTACCCACCTGGTTTGGATCGCAGGTAGTCGCCGTCTGGTAGACGGTGTCGGCGAGCAGCAGCGAAGTCGTAGTAATGATCAATGAATCACACCCTGCCTGATTGGTGAGCAATAATTCGGTAGTACCCACCATGTTCGGATCGCAGGTAGCCGCCGTCTGGTAGACGGTGTCGGCGAGCAGCAGCGAAGTCGTAGTAATGATCAATGAATCACACCCCGCCTGATTGGTGAGCAACAATTCGGTGGTCCCCACCTGGTTCGGATCGCAAGTAGTTGCCATCTGGTAGACGGTGTCGGCAAGACTAAACGAAGTAGTCGTGATGACCAGCGAATCACAGCCCGCCTGATTGGTAAGCAACAGTTCGGTAGTGCCCACCTGGTTCGGATCGCAAGTAGACGCCGTCTGGTAGACGGTGTCGGCGGGAACAAAACTGGTAATGGAAACCACTAGTGAATCACAACCATCCGCCCCTGTGAGCAAGTTTTCCACCACACCTGCCTGGTTGGCATCGCAAGTCGTAAAATTGAGCAGGGTAGTATCCACCGCCGCCGGATCGAAGATCACGGTAGTCGTAACGATGGAGTCGCAGCCGAACTGGTTCATCAGATTTTGGACAAACACGCCGGCCTGCGTTTGGTCGCAGGTAAATTCCGTCAGGTCAACTGCGTCGGTAGGCGCCAGGCTCGTAACGGTGGTGACAATGCTGTCGCAACCGAATTGGTTTTGCAAATTCTGAACAACCGTGCCCGTGTCGGCAGGGTTACAGCTGGTTTGGGCCAGATTTATCGTGTCGGGTTGGTTGACGAATACCGTCGCCTCTGCGGTAGCCGTGCAGGAAAATGCATTGGTAACGGTGACGGTGTACATGGTGTTAGCTGCCGGCGTAACGTTAATCGTCGCCGTATTACCGGCGGTGCTCCAGGCATAACTGCCGCCGCCGGAAGCCGTTAGGGTAGTGCCCTCGCCGGCGCACAAACTGGTGTTTCCACTAATCATGACCACCGGCGCCTGATCGACGTCGACGAGTACCGAAGCCGCCCGGAAACAGCCAAAACTGTTGGTGATGATGGCGATGTAAGTGGTCGGCACAACAGGACTGACGGTGATGGTGGCCGTGGTGTCGCCGTTATCCCATTCGTACGTCAACCCGCCTGTAGCGGTCAGCGTAGTGCTGTCGCCTTCGCAAATGAGCAGGTCGCCGGTAATGCCGCCCATGACGGCTGGATTGACGGTGATGGTGAAACTAACCGGCGTGCCGTTGCAACTACCGACCACCGGCGTGGCGGTGATGGTGGCGGTTTGCGGCGTAGCCACATTGGCGGCGATGAAGCTGATCGGGCCCGTTCCGCTGGCCGGAAGGCCGATAGCGGGGTTGTCGTTGGTCCATTGCACGGTGGCGCCTGCCGAGGCGTTGAAGCCGACCATGCTGGTTGTGTTGCCGCAAAAGGTGAAATTGTTGGGCTGTGCCAGGGTCGGCGCCGGGCTGACGGTGATGGTGAAGGTTTGCGGGGCGCCGGTGCAGGTGGTGGTGGCGTGGATGAAGTTACCGTAGGCGTAGGGGAAGTTTACCGGGACACTGTTTTCTACCATATTGGTTGCAGTGTTGATGACAGTGACTTCATCTGAACCGACATTGGCTACATACACCCAATTGCCATCGGGGTGATGCTGATGCCGATCGGGCCGATGCCCACCGGAATGGTGGCGATAACCGTGTTTGTAGCCGCGTCAATGACGCTGACATCTCCGGTGTTTTCATTGGTAGTGTATACCCGGCTACCATCCGGGCTGACGACTACGCTGTGCGGGGAATCTCCGACGGGGATTGTTGCGACGATGGTATTTGTCGCCGTTTCAATGACGGTAACTTCGTCTGAACTTTGGTTCGCCACATATAACCAACTGCCATCCGGGCTGATAGCAATGCCTTCCGCACCTTTTCCTACTGGAAACGGTATGGTTGTAATTAGTGTATTGGAACCGGCATCAATCACGGAAACACCCGTTCCCAAGATATCTGCTTGCGAAACATAAATCCGGCTACCGTCAGGGTGCACTACAATGCCTCTTGGAGTGATGGATAGCGGGAGGGTTGCGCTTACCGTATTCGTTCCGGCATCAATTACAACCAATCCGTTATCAGTACCTACATAAACAGTGTTCCCGGCTGGATTTACAGTTATTGGAATGGGCATCGGTCCAACAGGTATAGCCGCTATAACGGTATTCGTGGCAGCATCGATCACAGAAACGGTATTCGAAACCCTGTTAGTGATATAAACCCGACTGCCATCCGGGCTCACACTAACGCCCTGCGGATCAGTTCCTACCGGAATAGTGGCAACTACGGTATTTGTCGACAAGTCAATTACTGAAATGGCATTAACGGGGCTAATACTCGTGATATACGCAAAGCCGCTCAGTCCACCCTCCGGGGTCACTGTGATCGTCGCCGTTTCCGGCATGGTCACATTGGCCGCCTGGATGTGAATATCGCCGGTGCCGCTGGCTGCCAAGCCAATCAGCGGGTTATCGTTGGTCCAGGAAAATGTCGGATTGCCCGTACCGGAAAACAGCACGTGGATCGAGTCGCCCACACAAACGGCCTGGTCACCGGGGTTGTTCACACTCACGCCGGGGCTCACGCTGATGGTGAACGTAACGGGAACGCCCGGGCAGCTGCCGCCGCCTGGCGTCACGGTGATGGTGGCCGTTTCGGTGCTGGTGACCTGGGCGGAAGTGAAGTCGATATTTCCGGTTCCGCTGGCGCCCAGGCCAATGGCCGGATTGTCGTTGGTCCAGGAAAAAGTGGGATTACCGGTTCCGGCGAACGTCACCAGGACCGGTTCGCCGTTGCAAACGCTGACGTTGGCCGGTTGGTCCACGGTTGACGCCGGGTTAACGGTGATGGTGAACGTTTGCGCAGCGCCATTGCAATTGCCGAGCACAGGCGTCACCGTGATGGTGGCCGTTTGGGCGGAGCCCACAGTTGCGGCCGGGAAGCTGATATTGCCGGTTCCGCTGGCGCCCAGGCCAATGGCGGGGTTATTGTTTGTCCAGTTAAACGCGGGGTTTCCCGTTCCGGAAAAACTGACGTTGACCTGCTCGCCGGCGCAAACGGTTTGGTCGGCCGGGTCAACCACCGTCGGCACCGGGTTGATGGTGATGGTAAACGAAACGGGCACGCCGTCGCAACTGCCGATCGTGGGGATGATGGTCACTGTTGCGGTTTCGGTCGTTGGCACATTGGCGGCGGTGAGGTCGATGTTCCCAACGCCGTTGATCGGCAGTCCGATGGCCGGGTTATCGTTGGTCCAGTTAAAGGTGGCGCCGTTGGTGCCGGAGAGGTTGATCAAAATAGACTGGCCGCTGCAAATGGAAACATTGCCGGGCTGGTTGACCGTGGGCGCCGGACTTACCGTGATGGTGAACGTTTGCGCAGCGCCGACACAACCGTTTTCAATGGGTGTCACCGTGATCGTGCCTGTTTGCTGGTTGGCTACCAGGGGGGTGGTGTAGGCTATGCTGCCGTTCCCCACCGTTGGCAGGCCGATGGCGACATTGGTGTTGGTCCAGTTGAAGGTGGGCAGGTCGGTGCCGGTGAAATTGACGTTGACCACATCGCCGCCGCAAACGATCAGGTCTTGCGGATCATCGACGGTCGGCGTGGGATTGATCGTAATGGTAAAGGTGCGCGGCATGCCGGCGCAGGGGCCGATCACCGGCGTGACGGTGATGTTGGCCAATTCGGGAACAACCACTGCCGCTGCGGTAAAACTGATGGTGCCGGAGCCTGAAGCGGCCAGGCCGATGGCGGTGTTATCGTTAGTCCAGTTGAAGGTAGCGCCGGGTGTTCCGGCAAATACCACGTTGATCTGCCCGCCGCCGCAGGCATTCACATCGATCGGTTGCGTAACCAGCGGCACCGGCGTGACGGTGATGGTGAAGGTTTGCGCCGGGCCGGCGCAGCCATTTTCTGTGGGGGTTACGGTGATGGTTGCCGTTTGTACGGCGTTGACGTTGGCTGCCGTAAAGTTGATGTCGCCACTGCCCGAAGCAGGTAGTCCGATGGCCGGGTTGGAGTTGGTCCAGTTGTAGGTGGGGCTGCTGCCGGTGCCGGTAAAATTGACGAGCACGTTGTCGCCGGCGCAGACGGATTGGTTGGCCGGCGGGTCGAGCGTGGGCGTCGGGTTTATGGTGATGGTAAAACTGATGGCCGTGCCGGTGCAGGGGCCGATGGATGGGGTTACGGTGATGTTGGCCGTTTGCGGGGTAGCCGGGTTGGCTGCGGTAAAGTTGATGCTGCCGGCGCCGGAAGCGGCCAGTCCGATGGCCGGGTTGTCGTTGGTCCAGTTAAACGTGGCGCCGGTAGAGCCGGTGAGGCTGACGCTGACCGCCTGGCCGCCGCAGCTGATGGTGTTGGCCGGTTGGTTGACGTTGGGAGTGGGGTTGACGGTGATGGTAAATTGCTGGGGCGGACTGGTGCAGCCGTTGGCGGTGGCGGTTACCAGGATGGTGCCGGTTTGCACACCGGTAACGTTGGCACTGGTAAAATTGATGTTTCCGTTGCCGGAGGCGCCTAGCCCGATGGCGGTGTTGGAGTTGGTCCAATTGTAGGTTGGATTGTTGCCGCTGCCGCTAAACATGACACTCACAGCATCGCCCCCGCACACGATTTGGTTGCCGGGCGGATCAACGGTCAGGCCGGGGTTGATCGTGATGGTAAAACTGACGGCATTGCCGACGCAGCTGCCGATTTGTGGGGTCACGGTGATGGTGGCGGTTTCGGTATTGGTTACGCTGGCGGCGGTAAAATTGAGGCTTCCGGCGCCGGAAGCCGCCAGTCCGATGGCGGTGTTGGAGTTTGTCCAGTTGAAGATGGTGCCGGGTGGGTTGCCGGTGAAATTGACAGCCACAGTTTGTCCGCCGCAAGTGATCACGGGAGCCGGTTGAGTTACCGTAGGCGTTGGGTTTACGGTGATGGTGAAGGTTTGGGCCGGGCCCGTACAGCCGTTTTGAGCGGGCGTGACGGTGATGGTGCCGGTTTGCGGCGTGGCTACGTTTGCCGCAGTGAAGTTGATATTTCCAAAACCGCCACCCGACAGGCCGATGGCAGGATTACTGTTTGTCCAGCTGTAATTGGGGTTGAATCCCGGGCTGTTGAACATTACCGAAACGGCTGTGCCGGCGCACACGGTTTGGTCCATCGGGTCGTCCATCACCGGGCTTGGGTTGATGGTGATGGTAAAATTGACGGGGTTGCCGGTGCAGCTGCCCAGCGTTGGGGTGACGGTGATGGTAGCGACCTCCTGGGTGGTGACGGCAGCACTGGTAAAACTGATGTTCCCGGCGCCGGAAGCGCCCAGGCCGATGGCGGTGTTGCTGTTCGTCCAGTTCAGCGTGGCGCCCGCGCTGCCGGTCAGGTTGATATTGACTGGCAGCCCGCCGCAAGCGGTGGCATTGGCCGGTGTGTTGGCGGTTGGCGAGGGGTTAACGGTGATCGTGAAGGTTTGGGCGGGGCCCGTGCAGCCGTTTTCCGAAGGGGTGACAGTGATGGTGGCCGTTTGCGTGGTGGCGACGTTGGCGCTGGTAAAGTTGATGTTGCCGTTGCCGTTGGGGCCGAGTCCGATGGCGGGGTTGTTGTTCGTCCAGGCGTAGGTTGGGTTGTTGCTGCTGGTAAACACGACGTCTACCTGCGAACCGGCGCACACGGTTTGGTTGGGCGGGTCGTCCATGCTGGTGCCGGGGTTGACCGTGATACTGAAGCTGACCGGGGTGCTGGTGCAACCTGCCTGCGTGGGGGTGATGGTGATTTGCGCCACCTGCTGGCTCGCCACGTTGGCTGCGGTGAAATTGATGGTGCCGGTGCCGGAAGCGCCGAGTCCGATGGCGGTGTTGTCGTTGGTCCAGGGGAAGGTGGCGCCGGGGGAGCCGGTAACCGGGATGTTGAGTGCCTGCCCGGAGCAGGCTACGACATCGGCGGGCAGGTTGACGGTGGGCCCGGCGGTGATGGTCACGGTAAACTGTTCCTGGTCGGAACAGCCCGCGGTAGTGGCGCCGTCGTAGGCGTAGAGCGTGGTGGTGGTGGTGATCATGTCACCGGGATTGTACTGGGTGCCGGTGCCGTTGGGGCCGGTAAAATAAGCGGCATTTCCACTGAGGTTGGTGCCGGTAATGGCCGGCAGGGTGTAGGAGCCGCAAACGGATACGTTTGGGATGGGGTCTACGTTGGGCGGCTGGGTTGCCGGGGAGGTGGGGGGCACGACGCAGCCGGCGTTGCCGTAGGTGTCGGTAAGGGGGAGGTAGTAATCGCCGTTGGCATTGCTGAGCAGGGCCCGGTCGTAGGTCATGGTTTGGATACAGGTGCCGGCGATGGAGAAAGTAGTGGTACGGGTGCCGGCTCCGCCATTGGTGAAGCCGCCGGCAGTACGCGTGCAGGCGCTGGAGATGACGTACACGCACTGGCCGGCGCCGCACAAAGTGCTGAAATTGTATTGGTTGTTTACCGAGTTATTGCTCGTCTGCAAAACGACGATGGAGTTTGGCGGGATATCCACGCCGGGTCCGACGGCAATCAGGTTGCTGCATCCGGTAAAAGCGCCTGTGTTTCCGGGAATTAGTCCGCAGGGCGTTGGGTCGCCCGGGTCGTTGTTGTTATTGGTATTGATATCGTTGTTGCCTTGCCCGAGTACGTTGTTGTTCGGGTCAAAATCCAGCTGAATATCGGCAGTGTTAAATCCGCCGCCGGAGTGGATAATGATAAATTCATTTAAGTGTTCGGTCAGGCAGGCGTCAACCATAATCGCCTCAACCTGTGGGCATTGCGCGTTGGCGCGGTTCAGGGCAAGGAGCAGTAGAGCGCTTAGGAAAAAATGGGTAGCGGTTGGGTAATTCATAGTGCAGTGGAGGAGACTGATTGCAGAAACAAGGTGCGCCTTGGCGGCAAAATCGCAAGCGATTAAAAGAGAACGGCAAAGGTAGGCTTGCTCGTTTGCCCTTGGTTAATTTTGACAGTCGAAATAATGATTTCTTCAACTTGGGGCGTGCCGGAAGGAGCTTTCCTGTATTTTGCGCATTGAAAATACCTGTATCTTGAGGAAAAATCTGAAACGCTGTCATGCAAATTATTCCCTCTTTTGATTTAATGGGTGGCCGTTTGGTGCACCTTCGCCAGGGCGATTTTGAACAGAAAACCGAATATCCGCAGGACCCGCTCGAACTGGCTCAGGAACTGGAAGCAGCCGGCATCCGGCGCCTGCACATGATCGATGTGGATGGTGCCCGCGACGGGCGTCCGGTCAATTTGTACCTGTTGGAGCAGATTGCCGCGCGCACCCGGCTGGAGATTATTTACGGCGGAGGTCTGCGGTCGATTCCGGCACTCCGGCAGGTGTGGGACGCCGGGGCGGAAATGTTTGCCGTAGGAAGTGTGGCGGTATTGGCGCCGGACGAATTCAGGGCCTGGGTGGAGCGCTTTGGCGCCGACCGGTTCTTAATCGGCGCCGATGTTCGTCAGAGAAAGGTGGCCGTGCATGGCTGGGTCGATCAAACGAACTTGCCGCTGTTTGATTTTATCACCCGGCTGGAGAAACTGGGCGTGCACCAGATCTCCGTAACCGATATCGAACGTGACGGTGAACTGGCCGGTCCGGCGGTAGAATTGTATAAAGAAATTCTGCTGAAATTCCCCCGGATTCAGCTAGTCGCCAGTGGAGGCATTCGCAATGTCGCCGATCTTGAGGAATTGCAATCTATGGGCTGCTCGGGCTCTATTGTCGGCAAGGCTTATTTTGAAGATAAAGTGCCAATTAAATATTTTAGCGTGTATTCTAAAACATAGAAATTTTATAGATTTTTTGTATAAAAAACTATAGTTTAAATTTTTAAACAATAATTCAAATTATCTATAGAATAAGCGGGGCGCATAGTGAGGCGGTGACTTCGAAGTGAGACGGTGACTTGAAGTCACCGTCTCACTAGGGCAGGCAGCGTTTTGCAGTTTCATCCGGTCTTTCAGATTTTGTCGGGTAGTTGCTGAAACTTTGGAAGTTGCTGATTGAACTTGGCGGGATTTTTGGTACGTCCAGTCGTCCTGACTTCTGATTACATGCTCCGGGAACGGGAACTTTTCGGCAAGTATCTATACCCCCATTTTAGATTTACTCAAGGTATGGTGGGTCCTGCTCCTGGCCGTTTCCCAAACCAAAAACAGACAATCTTTTTTCCGTCATGCTTATCAGGATTTTCTTCTTTGTATTTTTCCTTCTTTCGGCAGCCGCTACCGGCTTTGCTCAGATTCACTATCAGTTG
Source organism: Lewinellaceae bacterium (assembly GCA_016716135.1). Classification (GTDB taxonomy): domain Bacteria; phylum Bacteroidota; class Bacteroidia; order Chitinophagales; family Saprospiraceae; genus M3007. The sequence continues at coordinate 112,410 of JADJWX010000019.1, forward strand.
GGGGTCACTTCCGGGGTAAACGTTTCATCCCTGAAATCGGATCTGTTCACCACTTCATCCGGGCGGATCGCGCCGGTGATCGGGTGCTCGTTCGTGGTCAGCTGGCATGAACAGTTTGAACTGAACCAGGAGATTGTGCTCGCGTTTAAAGGCGCCAATGCCCGGGCGGTGTATTTCCACCCCGAGCAAAAGCCGGATGAGCACACCTACGCTTACCACTACAACACTTTTGAGACGGCGATACTTGGCGGATACCGACCCGGGCGCGATGTGCCGCTTTTTTTACAAGCCGGGGCATATCTGGGCGCCAACTTTCACGGCCTGGACCGGACCGCGCGCGAGTTGATGATAGCGGATTATCAAAACATAAACAACGCGATCCGGGCGGTCGATCTGAATGACGCCTTTGCCGGCCTCGAATTTGGTCCGGTAGTGGGCATTACAGCCGGAGACGGGCGTTTTCGCGCCAATGCCCGGTACTATATGGGTATCCGGAATTTGTACAATTATCTCGATTTTGTTGCGGCAGGACCGCATATCCGGACGAATTCGCTGCGCCTTAGTTTGACTTATTTTTTGCGCTAGCGGAACCCGTTTTTACTTGTTTTTTAGGCTGTCTGAATTCCCTTCCGGTAATCGTTTGGGTAGCTTGTTTTTGAAACGGTTTTGTTAAGTTAATCAAGAAAGAACACTGAAAATTTGCAGGCGGCAATTCTGGCTGCGTACTTTAGCGCTGTTTCAAAAACCGTCCCAATGATCAGAATAGGATGTGTCTGTGCACATTCGGATGACGCTTCAATCCTCGCTTCGGAACCAGTCCGCCAATGGGCAAACCGCCCTTACCCCTGGGTTTTGCATCCGCTGCCGGAACCCGTTGACGCAACGGCTGTGGATGTACTGATAGTACCTGCCGATATCCTGAGTAAAGAGCCGATCCGGAACTTGCTTTCCGCGAAACCCTGGGTTATGGTTTCGCCCCGGAAGGACGATGCTTTTAAAGCCTGGCAACTGGGCGCCGCCTACTTTTTACTCAGGCCATACTCCATTCCGGATTTGCAACGCGCGCTCGAACGGGCCGAGCAGCTGTATTACTGGAATCGCGGACTCGTTCCGCCACAAACACAGAGCCCGGCGATTGACCTGCAACTCACCAAGGGTCGCCGACTTTCGGTGCCGGTCCGGAACGTACTTTTCCTGGAAGCCGAAGGCGAGATCACCCAGGTGTACTCCGACCTTCCCGGGCAGGAACGGGTTACCGCCATCCGAAACCTCGGCTACTGGGAACAGGCCCTTGACGATCCCCGTTTTGTCCGGATTCACAAAAAATATTTAGTTAATATGAGCCAGGTTTCAGCCCTGGATTCCGGCCAGTTGCAGGTTCGGCATTTTCACCTTCCGGTGGCAAAAAGACGCCAAAAAGAGGTGGAAATACGGTTTTTTCAGTGGCGCAACCCGGGTGACGGACCAGTTAATACCGTGTTAAACGGATAAGCCTTGCCGCTTGTGGCGAAAATTTGACGATTGTTGTTTTTTCACCATGGAAGTTTGAAATAAAATTTTACCTTCGCAAGGTGAAAGGTGATGCAAAATCATCTTCACGGTTTCCATTTGTTTTAGGCACCATTTTTGCGGTGCAAAGCTTCTGCGGACTGGTTGTAGTGTGCTCTGATTCCAAAACTGATTCCCGATTTTCTTTAATCCACCTTGATTCGGAATTTATTTTTATCTGTAATACTAACAAAATTTTCAATCTCATGAAAAAAGTCTACGAGGCTTCTTTGCCTGGCTGTAGTACTGTGTACAGCAATGCTGTCGCTCTTTTTTCAAACAGAACAATGCCCATTCTTTCCCGTCTGGTGGTGTTGCTCTGTTTGTCTGTTTTAGGGAGCACCGCTGCGTATGCACAGCCATGTAGCGGGGTTAGCTGTACCATCGGCTACGCTCCGGTACCGGTAGTTCCACCGGCGCCCCCGCTTCCTCCTGGTGAGATCATCCTATGTCTGAACGCGCTCGGAAATGGTGAGATCACGGCATCCCTGATGGGGCCGTACACGACAACCTCCAACGGGGTTTGTTGTTCGGTCGTTAAAGTCTGGGAAAATGCCGCCGCCACAAATCCGCTTGTACCGGCTGATGCCGACTACGAAGTGGATTGCAGCGATATCGGCCGGACGATCCAGGTTTGGGTGACCCGCGAGGTAAACCTGCCCCCGCCCGGCGGCCCCGGCCGCAGCGCGGCTTTGCCGTTTACCATCCTGATCGCCGATTGCACGCCGCCGAACATCACTTGTCCGGCGCCGCAAACGCTGACCTGCTTAGCCGATTATACGGCTGCCCTGCCGCCAAACCCGATGACGGAAGCGCAATTCGAAGCGCTCGGCGGTGGTGCTGATGCCAGCGACAACTGCACGATTGACCGTGTTGAATACTCCGATGCCTATTCGGATTTTGTGTGCACCAATAAATTCAAGGTGACGCGCACCTATATTGCTTACGACCAAAGCGGCAACTCGAAGTCCTGCACACAAATGATTACGGTGTCGGACAATGTTGCCCCGACGTTTACCACCCTGCCACAGGATCTGACGCTGGCCTGCCCGAACCCGAATCTGGGTGGCCTTGCTTACGGTGCACAGGTTATAGCCCTGGGTGTTGCCATTCAAGGCTGGATCAACAATTTCGGCGGCGCAGCCGTTGCCGACAATTGTGGCGGTCCGTTTACACAAAACGTACTTGTATGCCTGGGTGGCGGTCCGATCGTCGGCTGCCAAACGACCTCGCCGGCTACCGGCGCTGGTATATGGGCGCAAATGCCAGAAGCCTGTTCTCCGCAGCCCCGCGAAGTGCAGGTTGGTTTTTACATAAAAGACGAATGCGGCAATGAAAACTTTGCCGTAGCAAAAGTTATCCTTGTAGACAATGCAGCACCGGTTATTCCACCGCTGCCGGCGCTCGGCCCCTACACCTGCTTCACGCAGGTGCCGCCGCCAAACCCGGCCGGTGTGCCTGCAACGGACAACTGCACGCAAAATGCCAACCTGACCAAGGAGCACGTTAGCGACGTGCCGGCCAGCGTGACCGGTTGCCCCGGCGATCAGGTTATTACCCGTACGTACCGGGTGACCGACTGTGCCGGCAACAGCGCAACGCGCACGCAAACCATTATAGTAAATGATAATGTGGCTCCCGTATGGGGCCAGAACCCGGTGTCGCAGACCTACAACTGCAGCGACCCGGCACTTACGACACAAATCGCCGACTGGCTGGCCGCTGACGGCACCGGTTCTGCGACAGATAATTGCAACGGTGTGACCATCACGGCTTCGCCCGCATCGGCAGCCGGCGTACTGGCCGCTGTTCCGGCCTGGTGCCCGCCCGGTGGCAACACCCGCTCTACCACGGTGACCTTCACGGCTACCGATGGCTGCGGCAATACGTCCACCCGTACGGCTACGATTACGCTGTACGATCTGGAAGCGCCCACCGGCACACCGCCGGCAAACGCCACTATCAAATGCCTGCCGCTGCCCGCACCCAACACCTTGCTGGTGACCAACCTGTCTGACAACTGCACACCTACTAATAATATAATGGTGTCGCATGTAACGGATATGGTTATCGTGGCCGGCAACGGTTGCCCGAACGGCGCGCAGATTTGGCGTCGTACCTACCGCCTCACCGACTGCGCCGGCAACACGCGCGACATCTCCCAGATGATCACCGTGTTGGACGACGAGAAGCCGGTTTGGTCTGGTGCGATCACCACACTCAACCTGAACTGCCCGGGTAATTCCGCAGGAAATGTGACGGCCATTCAAAACTGGCTGAACAACCACCCCGGTGCATCGGCAACGGACAACTGCAGCGCAGTGTCCTACTCGACTATTCCGGGTACGGTAGCCGAAGTGCTTAACGGCCTGGGCGATTGCGCGCCGTTGGCCGGCAGCCGCACCGTGACTTTCGTGGCTACGGATGCCTGCGGTAATTCGTCGATGATCACCGGCACCATCAACGTGGTGGACAATGTGAACCCGACGGCCAGCAACCCGGCCACGATCAACGTGAAATGCATATCGGAAGTACCCGCACCGAATCCGGGCGTGGTAACGACCGAGGCCGACGCCTGCTCGCCTGCCGGTTCGATCACGGTTGAATTCATTGACGACAGCGACAACGGCGGCTCCGGCTGCCCCGGCGATGCTCTGGTGATCTCCCGCCGCTACCGCGTGACTGACTGCACCGGCAACTCGATCACCGTGACGCAAACGATCAACGTGGTTGACGACATCGACCCGAACGCAAACTGCAAATCCGTAACGGCTTACCTTGGCGCTAACGGCCAGGTATCGGTTATGGCCGAACAGTTCAACGACAACAGCGCCGACAACTGCGGCGGTCCGTTGACCTATGAATTTGCCCGCGACATTATCAACGACGGCATCAACCTGGCGTTCGGTCCGTACTCGATGATGAAAACGTTCGACTGCAACGACATTCCGAACCTGCACCTGTGTTCCGGAAATACCGATAATGACGAAGTAATTGCTATTCGCATGCGCGCTATCGACGCTTGCGGCAACGTGTCCGGCTACTGCAGCACGGCGATCACGATCATTGACGATATTGCGCCGACGATCGATTGCCCTGCAGACATGACCTTCATGACCAGCGACAAACCCGGCTACGATTGCTCGGTGAACGCTACATGGGATCACCCGGAAGTTGCGGATAACTGCACGGTATTGTGCTATGAAATGGAAGTGCAAAAAGAGATCAATGGCGTATTTACGACCATCGATCCTGCAACCGGCGCTCCTGAGCCCAACTTCCGCGTCAATGTACTCGGCGTAGCACAGGCCAACTACATGTTTGAAAAAGGTCCGTACTGCAACGCCGGTCAGATCGACGACCAGTACAAGGTCATTTACTATGTGCGCGACGAGCATGGCAACTACGCTCCGTCCTGCATGTTTACGATCACGGTTAAAGACGATGAGGCTCCGATCTTCACGTACTGCCCGGATCCGATCAATGCACAAACGGTTAACGGCGATTGCTACCAGATGAAGTGCTGGGCGCCGCCGACGTTCTACGACAACTGCCAGTTCCCGTATTTCGGTGAAGGCAGCGGTTACTGCCCGATTCCCACGCTGACGATCACGACCAGTGATCCGACCGTTATGGTGGATACTATCGGTGACGACCATTGCGCACTGTTCCCCGTAGGCACTACCTATGTATATTATACTGTTGAAGACATTTGCGGTAATGTGACTACCTGTACGGTAGTTGTGAATATTGCCGATGAAGAAGACCCGATGGCTATGTGTGTTGGGAACTACACGGTTAATCTGGAGCCCAACGGTAAAAAGGTAATTACCTATGCCGATATCGACGCTGGCAGCTTTGACAACTGCGGCCTTTGTGCTAAAGAAGTCAGCCGCGACGGTGTTAACTTCGGTCCGAATGTTATGCTGACTTGTGCCGATCTTGCAACCCCGGTGACGATCACGCTGCGTGTGCAAGATTGTTCCGCTCCGGCTAACGAGGCAACTTGCACTACTGTAATTACAGTGGAAGACATGCAGTCGCCCGGTATCGCTGAATGCCCGGCCGATATTACGGTTGGCACCGATGACGGTGTTTGCAGTGCTGTTGTAACGTACGACGCACCGCTGTTTAACGACGGTTGCGGCAGCCCTGTACAGGGTACGCTCACAGCAGGTCTGGCTTCCGGTTCCGTTTTCCCGATTGGTGTAACGCATGTTCAATACTGCTACACTTCGGCAAGCGGTTTCACGGTGTGCTGCGATTTCAACGTAACTGTTGAGGACGATGAAGCACCGGCTATTGTGTGCCCGGCCAATGTGCTGGATTTGACTTGCCTGCAAATATTGCCTGCGCCACTGACGCTGGCCAACTTTGCGGCCAATGGCGGTACACTTTCAGATAACTGCGGTGTTACTGCGCTGGATTTCAGCGACTATGACAACGATCTGACGCACTGCGCTTATGACGGTATTCGTACCATTGTACGCACGTACACAGCGTGGGATGCAGCCGGAAACTCGGCTACCTGCACGCAGACATTCCAGTATGTGGAAGATATTATCCCGCCCGTATTGAACGTCAAACCGATCAACCTCCAGGTTGATTGCGCCGACGAAGTACCGCCGGTACCAACGCAAACGGCTACCGACAACTGTGGTACTGTCAATATCGACTTCTCGGAAGAAATTCAGCCGGGCGGCTGCGAAAACCAATTCGTAGTCGTACGTACCTGGATCGCTACCGACCTCTGTGGCAACACCGATTGGTGGACACAGTTGATTACGGTACACGACGACGAAGCGCCTGTATTCCAGGTGACTCCGCTGAATACCCAGTATGATTGTGCTGAAGATGTTGCAGCTGCTCCGAAGCAAATTTCTTCGGATAACTGCGGTATCGTATTTGAAGACTTTTATGAGACGGTTGATCCGGGTTCTTGCCCGAACCAGTATGTTATCATGCGTCGTTGGGTTGCCTCCGACCTTTGTGGTAACACCACGGAACACTGGCAAATGATCACCGTGCATGACGACGAAGCGCCGGTATTGCTGACGACGCCAATCGACCTCCAGGTTGATTGCTCGGAAGACGTTCCGGATGCTCCGGTTGGCAACGCTACCGATAACTGCGGTGTTGTGTTTGTCGACTTCTCCGAAGACATTCAGCCGGGTGGCTGCGAAAACCAGTACGTTATCGTACGCCGTTGGAAAGCTACCGACCTTTGTGGAAATACGGACGAGCACTGGCAATTTATCACGGTACACGACGACGAACCGCCGGTACTGTTGACGACGCCGCTTGACCTGCCACAGTTGAAGTGTGCAGACGATGTGCCACCTGCTCCGGTTGGTAATGCTACCGATAACTGTGGTATTGTTTTCGTCGACTTTTCTGAATCCATTACGCCGGGTAGTTGCCCGAATCAGTTTGAAGTTGTTCGCCGCTGGGTTGCTACCGACCTTTGTGGTAACACCGACGAACACTGGCAGCGCATTACGGTGAATGATGATATTCCGCCGGTATTGGCTGTTAAACCGCTTGATATCCGGGTTAGCTGTTCTGAAGACGTGCCGCCGGTACCTGTTCAAACGGCTACGGACAATTGCGAAGTGGTGTTTGTTGACTTTAGCGAAGAAATCCAGCCTGGTGGTTGTGAAGACAACTTTGTTGTTGTTCGCACCTGGATTGCTACAGACTTGTGTGGCAATACGGATTCACACGTATGGACCATCACGGTAGAGGATACGGAAGCTCCGGTATTCTCCAATGTTCCGGCAAGCGCGATGTTTGATTGTGCTGAAGATGTTCCGGCCGTTGTGCACCCGGATGTTACGGATAACTGCAGCCAGGTTGTGGTTGACTTCTCCGAAGAAACTCAGCCCGGTGGTTGCGAAGACAACTTTGTTGTGCAACGCGTTTGGGTTGCTACCGACTTGTGCGGCAACCAGGCTATGACTTTCCAGATCATCACGATCCAGGATACGGAAAAGCCTGTGCTGCATAACTTGCCGCCGGCAACGGTTGACGTTGAATGTTCTGAAGATGTGCCGGCAGTTGCCAACGTAACGGCTACGGACAATTGCGCCGAACCGCTTACAGTAGACTTCGTTGAGGTCGAAATTCCGGGTACCTGCTCGAACCAGTACCAGGTTCAGCGTACCTGGACTGCCGAAGATGATTGTGGTAACTACACTTCTTTCGTTCAGATCATTACGGTTAGCGATACAGAAGCTCCGGTTTTGGCAAACCTGCCGCCTGCCACAGTTGATGTTGAGTGCTCCGAAGATGTACCGGCTGTTGCCAATGTAACGGCATCGGACAACTGCGGCGAACCGCTTGACTTTGACTTTTATGAAGTTGAAATTCCGGGTTCTTGCCCGAATCAATATCAAATCCAGCGTGTCTGGACTGCCGAAGATGACTGCGGCAACTCGACGTTCTTTGTACAAACAATCACCGTAAGCGACACCGAGGCTCCGGTACTTGCCGGCCTGCCCGATCCTGTCGTGAATGTTGAATGTTCGGAAGATGTACCGGCTGTTGCCAACGTAACGGCTACGGACAACTGCGACATCCCGGTTGACCTGGAACTGGTTGAGATTGAAATTCCGGGTACCTGCCCGAACCAATACTCGATCACGCGCACCTGGACTGCCGAAGACGATTGCGGCAATATCACATCGTTCGTACAAACGATCAACGTATTCGACAATGAGGCTCCGGTACTTGCCGGTCTGCCTGATCCGGTTGTGAATGTTGAATGTTCGGAAGATGTACCGGCTGTTGCCAACGTAACGGCTACGGACAACTGCGACGTTCCGGTTGACCTGGAACTGGTTGAGATTGAAATTCCGGGTTCTTGCCCGAACCAATACTCGATCACGCGTACCTGGACTGCTGAAGATGATTGCGGTAACAGCACGTTCTTTGTACAGACGATCAATGTAAGCGACACTGAGGCTCCGGTACTTGCCGGCCTGCCCGATCCTGTCGTGAATGTTGAATGTTCGGAAGATGTGCCGGCTGTTGCCAACGTAACGGCTACGGACAACTGCGATATCCCGGTTGATCTGGAACTGGTTGAGATTGAAATTCCGGGTTCTTGCCCGAACCAATACTCGATCACGCGCACCTGGACTGCGGAAGACGATTGCGGTAACATCACGTCGTTCGTACAAACGATCAACGTATTCGACGATGAGGCTCCGGTATTTGCCGGTCTGCCTGATCCGGTTGTCAATGTTGAATGTTCGGAAGACGTACCTGCTTTGGCAGTCGTAACGGCTACGGACAACTGTGACATCCCGGTTGATGTTGAAATTTCCGAGATTGAAATTCCGGGTACCTGCCCGAACCAATACTCGATCACGCGCACCTGGACTGCGGAAGACGATTGCGGCAATATCACGTCGTTCGTACAAACGATCAACGTGTTTGACGATGAAGCGCCAACTTGGGACCAACCCGCTCCGGATTCCCCGGTGAATGTCGATTGTTCGGAAGACGTACCGGCTGTTCCGGTTCAAACGGCTTCGGACAACTGCGAAGCACCGGTTATTATTGACTTTAGTGAAGTAATTGTTCCGGGCACCTGCCCGAACCAATTCTCGCTGACGCGCACCTGGGTTGCACAGGATGACTGTGGCAACGTCACCACGCGTGTTCAAGTCATTAACGTATTTGATGACGAAGCACCGGTACTGGTCGGCTTGCCCGATGCAGTCGTGAATGTTGAGTGTTCGGAAGACGTACCTGCACTTGCAGTGGTAACGGCTACGGACAACTGCAACGTTCCGGTTGATGTTGAGATTTCTGAGATTGAAATTCCGGGTTCTTGCCCGAACCAATACTCGATCACGCGTACCTGGACGGCTGAAGACGACTGTGGAAACAGCACTTTCTTCGTTCAGACGATCAACGTGAGCGATACTGAAGCACCCACTTGGAACTCGACGACTCAAGTTGTTTGGATCAACGAAATCCACTATGATAATGTTGGTGGTGACGTCGATGAATTCATCGAAGTTGCCGGTACTACGGGCACTGACTTGTCGAACTACTCCCTCGTGCTTTACAACGGCGCAAATGGCCTTGTTTATGGTACAATGAATCTGTCCGGAACACTTGGCAATCAGAGCAATGGCTTTGGTACTGCTTCCTTCGATTATCTGGTGAATGGTGTGCAGAACGGCGCACCCGACGGTATCGCTCTGGTGCTGAATGGAACTATGGTACTCCAGTTCCTGAGCTATGAAGGCGCCTTCCAGGCTGTAGACGGCCCGGCCATGGGTATGATGTCGACCGATATTGGTGTTTTCGAAGATGGAAACAATGCCATTGGCACGTCGCTCAGCCTGTCTGGCACGGGTAATGTTTATGGCGATTTCATTTGGAATGCACCTGCTCCGAACACTGCAGGCGCTGTTAACACCGGCCAAACCTTTACGCCGGCTGGTGGTTTGACCCTGCCTTCTGACCTGGATCTGCAGTGTGGTGAAGATGTGCCGATGCCGCTGGTATTGACCGCTTCCGACAATTGCGATATTCCGGTTGATGTGGAATACAGTGAAACCTTCCTGCCCGGCTCGGGCCCGAATGACGGTGTAACGATCATTCGTACCTGGACGGCTGAAGATGATTGCGGCAACGCAATTGCGCATACGCAGACCATCACGGTGAATGACGCAGAACCGCCCGTACTGGTTGGTACGCCGGATATCACGGTTGCAGTTGAATGCTCGGAAGATGTGCCGGCTGTAGCAGTGGTTACGGTTACGGACAACTGCCAGGGTACTGTTGACCTCGACTTTAACGAGGTTGAAGTGCCGGGTACTTGCCCGAACCAATACTCGGTTGTACGCACCTGGACGGCTACCGACTTTGCCGGCAACTCGGCTGTATTTACACAGACGATTACGGTGAACGATTTGGTGGCTCCGACCTGGGATCAGCCTGCACCGGCTTCGCCGCTGACATTTGATTGTGCAGATGCAGTACCGGCTGCTCCGGTGCTGACGGCTTCGGATAACTGTAATGCTCCGGTCTTTGTTGACTTCAGCGAAACAGTTGATCCGGGCGCCTGCCTGAACAAATTCACGCTGGTTCGTACCTGGATTGCCCAGGATGACTGCGGCAACGAAACCTCTGTTCAGCAGATCATCACGGTTAACGATGATGTTGCACCGATGCTGACTTGCCCGGCTCCGCTGACGGCACAGTGTTCGCCTGCCGAACAACCGCCGTATGCTAACCTGACCGAATTTGAAACTGCCGGAGGCATAGCTTCTGACAACTGCGGCCTGAATGTGAATTCCTTCGGCCTGTTGAGCGAAGTTGCCAACGGTAATGTTTATACCCGTACGTACCGCGTAATTGACCAGTGTGGCAACTCCGCTACCTGCACACAAACGGTAACGGTTGAAGATACCGAACCGCCGGTATTCCTGAACTGCCCGACGGATACCTTGCGCTTTGGCAATGATCCGGATATGTGCTGGGCTAAGGTCAACTGGCCGCAACCGGTGGCTGTAGACAACTGCAGCATTCCGACGGTGGTTCAGACTTCCGGTCCGACTTCCGGTACAATCGTTAATGTTGGTACTTACACCGTAACCTTCGTTGCAACGGATGCTATGGGCAACACGTCCATCTGTTCCTTCGACGTAATGGTAATGGACACGCAGAATCCGGAACTCGATGCCGACATCGTAATGCCTGGCGACGTGACGGTTGAATGCGACAACGTACCTGCTCCGTTTGTACTGACAAACAATGACGTACACGACAACTGCACAGCACCGGAAGACTTGGTGATCACCTTCACCGAAGTTCGCACGGATGGCAATTGTCCGTTTAACTATACCTTGACCCGCACCTGGAAAGTGACCGACGAAGCCGGCAAAATGTTCGTACACACGCAAATCGTGACGGTACGCGACACCAAGGCACCGACGGCTATTTGCCAAAATGCAACGGTTACCCTGGATAAAGCCGGTAATGCAACGGTTACGCCTGGTCAGATCAACAACGGCAGCTTTGACAACTGTTCCCTGCCGCAGAACCTGACCTTCTCGGTTTCGCCGAACAGCTTCACCTGCGCTAACCTGGGTGATAACGTAGTTACCCTGACGGTAACGGACGAGTGTGGAAACAGCGCGACCTGTACTGCTATCGTAACTGTAGTGGAAGGTATCGCTCCTTGCACACCAGAATACGCAGTAGTAACATCCTGCATGGGCATGGGTGGCATGGGTAATGCAACGACACTGGAGAATGGCCAGTTTATGGACCTGATCACGGTGAAATCGCTGGCTATGCAAACCTGGACGTTGACCGCTAACACCGGTTTCTACTCCCTGGCCAGCCCGGCTCCTCCGGGTGCTCCGGTTGCCCTGGCTGTAGGTACTGCCTTCACAGCAGGTACGGCTGACGGTATCGACAACGATAATGACGGTCAGACCGACGAAGCAGACGAGATGATTTTCTACACCCTGAAAGGTGTGCACGTTGAATGCATTGGCTACTCGATTTCTGTTGCCAACAACGTGGGCCAGACAGGTACGATCAGCAACAAAGCTTGCTATCCGACGCCATACTTTACTAACCTGAACGATCCGTTCTGTCTGAACACGCAGCCATTCACCATTGAAGTAGGTGAAATTAACGGCGCACAAGGCACGGTGGTTGATGTCATGGTTAACGGCGTTCCGACGACAATCTTCGACGCCGGCGCCCTGGGTCTCGGCTTCCATACGGTAATGGCCACGTTCGACGCTGGCGCCGCTACGACCAATCTGGTCATTAACGGTGTTCAGGTAGGCGGCACAATGGCTGAAGCCCTGGCTGATCCGGGTTGCAAACAGAAGATCACGAAAGTGGTACAAGTAGTTGCCACTCCGACGACTATCGTTTGTAACGACCTGGTGAATGTTTCCATTCACAACGACGGTGGCGACTGCGTCTTTGTTCTTGCGCCGGATGATGTGCTTGAGGGCACTTACCTGTGCGACGATGACTACTCTGTTGTCCTGACCTATCCGTTTGGTACACACACCTTCAACCCGGCGAACCGCGTGGATTATACCCACATTGGTAAAACGCTGAACTTTAATCTCGTCCATGCCATCAGCGGAAACGTTTGCTGGGGTCAGATTAAGGTTGAGGATAAAGAACCGCCGGCATTGGTTTGCCCGTCCGATATTACGATCAAGTGTAGCGATCCGACCAGCACGTCCTTCACGGGCTCGCCGATTGTTTCGGATTGCGATACCTGGACAAGTGTTGATACAGACGATTACACAGACTTTGGCTCTTGCTCCGATCCGCGTGCTGAAATTATCCGCACCTGGTTGGTGACAGACAAGTCTGGTAACCAGTCTTCCTGCACACAACGCATTACGATTGCTCCGTTCAACCTGGCTGATGTTCAGTTCCCGGCTGACGTAACGCTCAATTGCGAAAATGTGAATAGCACTGATCCGTCTTCAACCGGCGTGCCGACGATCAACGGCTCACCGATCGGAAGCGGCGGTCTGTGCATGGCTTCGATCAGCAAGACCGACGAGATTTATGACATTTGCCCGGGTAGTTATGAAATTATCCGCACCTGGAAAGTACGCAACATGTGTCTGCCTGTTGCACCGGGTAACCCGATTGAGCATACGCAGGTAATTAAGGTCATTGACACGAATGGTCCGACCTTCTCCTGCCCGGACAACGTTACTGTAAGCACGGATCCGTTCGCTTGCTGCGCCACGGCTAACCTGCCCGATGTAATTATCCGCGAGGCTTGCTCGAACATTACTGCACTGACCTACAAAGTGGTTGGCCAAGACATCACTACGGGTAACCTGATTATCATTGAAGGTACAGGTTCACTGAGCGATTTCGCTGGTAACAACCACTGGGATCCGGATACAATGGCTGTATTTGGCTACACCCAATGTCTGCCTTTGGGCGACTACACGGTGACCTACACGGCTGTTGACGGTTGCGGTAACGTATCGAACTGCACCTTCACCATGACGGTTGAAGATCAGATCCCGCCTGTTGCTGCATGTGACCAGTTCACACAAGTGGCACTCGGTGGTGACGGTATGGCATTCGTGAATGCTTACACCTTCGACGACGGTTCCTATGACATCTGCTATGACGTGCACTTCAAGGCTCGTCGTATGAACAGCAATGATTGCCAGACCAGCACGCAATTCCACGATCAGGTGAAATTCTGCTGCGATGACATCAACGATACGATCCAGGTTGTGTTCCGCGTATACGATGTACCGGTACCGAATGGTTCCATCGGCCTCGATGCTTTCGAAGGGCACTACAACGACTGCATGGTTAACGTCTTCGTTGAAGACAAGATCAAGCCGCTCTGTAATGCTCCGGCTAACGTGACGGTTTCCTGCGAAAACTTTGATCCCAGCCTCTGGGCTTATGGCTTCGCAACAGGCGCCGACAACTGCTGCATCGATACGATCACTGCAACAGCAAACTACAACTTCTTCGATACGCTGTGCTCGAAGGGTACGATTACCCGCACCTTCCGCGTATTCGACTGTGGTGGTTTGTCCCAGCAGTGCACGCAGCGTGTGTTTGTGAACTACGAACAGGATTACTGGGTGAAATTCCCGAACGACGTGATTGTTACCGTTTGTAACGGTTCCGGCAACTACGGTGAGCCTGAATTTAACGGTGAAGATTGCGAACTGCTGGGTGTTTCCTTCGAAGATGAAATCTTCACGGTAGTTCCGGATGCCTGCTTCAAGATCGAACGTACCTGGACCATAATTAACTGGTGCACGTACAACCCGAATGCAGGCTGTGTTGATATTCCGAACCCGAACCCGAATGCGACGTCGAACAATCCTGCCAACCTGGTGGGTCCGACAATCGCACCGCTGGGTACGCCGCAGCCTTGGACACCGACGAACGTACGGGTGAATCCGACCGACCCGCAGACCACCAATTACTCGGTGTTCTACCACGGCGGTACGTATACAGATTTTGCAACCGGTCAGCAAGTTACCGTACCGAGTATTGCGAACAACAATTGCTTCCGCTACAAGCAGATCATTAAGGTGATCGATACGCAGAAGCCGATTGTTTCGGATTGCCCGACCAGCCCGGTTGAAGTATGCGATATCACGCCGAATAACGCGCAATTGTGGAACGAGTCCTACTGGTACGACAACGCGACGATGAGCCACGACTTGTGCGAGGCTCCGACTGACCTGACGATTACGGCTACAGACCTGTGCTCGGGCGCTGCTGTGAATGTCAAATACCTGTTGTTCCTTGACCTCGACGGTGACGGTACTATGGAAACGGTTGTTTCCAGCACCAACCTGCCGGGCTTCAACAACGTGAACTTTGGCAACGCACAAAACCCGAATTTCACTGGTGGCACGCCGCGTCAATTTGACGAACGTCCGGTATTGCCGAACCAGAAGTATGGATTCGCACTGCAAACAACTGTAAGCGGTACAGATAAAGTTGCTTCTGTACGCTGGAATACGCAACAGCAACCAACCAACTACGTAGTACCTGAACTGCCTTACGGCACGCATAAGATCAAGTGGATCGTAGAAGATGGTTGCGGCAATGAAACTGTCTGTGAATACACCTTCGTTGTGAAGGATTGCAAGAAGCCGACAGTGGTATGTCTCAATGGTTTGAGTGTTAACATCATGCCGACGCAGATGATCTCGCTCTGGGCAAATGACTTCCTCCAGTACACGGAAGACAACTGCACCCCGAGCAACAAACTGGTCATCGGTATCCGCAAATCCGGCACTGGTACGGGCTTCCCGTACAACCCGGATGGCACACCACAAACCAGCGTAACATTTGACTGTAATGAACTGGGTACGCAATTCGTCGAACTCTGGTCGATTGATTTGGCTGGCAACGCCGACTACTGCGAAACCTATGTGATTGTACAAGACAATATGGGCTTCTGTTCCAACGCCGCCGGTACTGTAGCCGGTAGCCTGAAAACAGAAGTAGGTAACGGTCTTGAAGATGCCAACGTTGAACTCGATGGATCGCACCCGGCACTGCCGCCGACCAGCATGTTCAATCTGTCGAACCAAACTGGTGACTACCTGTTTGCCGGTGTACCATTCGCAGGTGACTACACAGTGACGCCAACCAAAGACAACGACCCGCTGAATGGCGTATCGACCTTTGACCTGGTGCTCATCAACAAGCACATCCTGGGTCTGGAACCGCTCAACAGCCCGTACAAAATGATCGCTGCCGACGCTAACAACAGCCGCTCGATCACGACGTTCGATATCGTTGAGTTGCGCAAACTGATCCTTGGCCTCTACACCGAACTGCCAAACAATACTTCCTGGCGGTTTGTAGATAAAGACTTTGCCTTCCCGGATCAGCAGAATCCGTTCGCAACCATCTTCCCCGAAACGAAGCAAATCGCCAACATGCTCGCCAGCATGGACGCCGAGGACTTCGTGTCAGTGAAAGTGGGTGACGTGAATATGAATGCTGTAACCAGCAGCCTGATGAGCACTGAAGACCGTACCGACGGTACGCTGCTGTTCGATGTTCAGGATCGTACGGTGAAAGCCGGCGAAACCTTTACGCTGAACTTCCGCGCTGCCGAACGCGCTACCGGTTACCAGTTCACCCTGCACTTCCCGAATCTGGAAGTAATGGAGGTTGTTCCGGGTACTGAAATGACGATGAATAACTTCGGTGTCTTCAACAGCGAGCATAGCCTGACCACCTCGTTCGACAACGAACGTATTGCAGGTGAGTTTGCTGTAACCTTCCGTGCAAAAGCTTCCGGTACATTGAGCCAAATGGTTCAGGTGTCGAGCCAGATCACGAAAGCCGAAGCATACGATCTGGGTCGCAACCGTCAATCCGTAGCCTTGCGCTTCAACGGTGCCAACGGTTCGACAGTCACAGGTCTTGGCTTCGAATTGTATCAGAACCAACCGAACCCGTGGATGAACAAGACGCAGATCGGCTTCTACCTGCCTGAGGCAACTGAAGCTACCCTGACGATCTTTGACGAATCGGGTCGCACGGTGTTCACTCAAACCGGCGCATTCAGCAAAGGCTACAACGCATTTGCCATCGAACGCGCTCTGGTGAATACTACCGGTGTACTGTACTACAAACTCGAGACCACTACCGACAGTGCTGTCAAGAAGATGATTCAGACGAAGTAATCTGAAGGAATACCGGGAGGCATGACAACTAGTCGTGCCTCCCTTTTTTTACGCGGGCCATCCTTTTTATGTCAAAAGGATGGCCCGCATTTTTTTGCCTTGCATAGATTGTTGTGCATCTGCTTGATCACATGGAAAGCCGTTTGCAAATCTCGGAATGCCGCAGGGACGACGGCTGAAAAATGTTCTAACCGGCAAATCCTGTTGCCGGCATCACAAGCGCCCGGTTTCGCAAATCACCTATAATCAAGACGGGTAGTAAAAGGATCGGGTACTTGCATAAAAAAAGAGCGGCACGCTGGTGCCGCTCTTTTTTTATCTGTTTGAATTTTTTCGGAGGCGCCTACTTCTACTTCTTGCCAAACAACCCGCCAAGAATTTGCCCAAACAACCCGCCACCTTGTGGCTGCGCCGCTTGCTGCTGATTGCCGCCTAACACACCGCCTAGCACCGAGCCGATCAAATCGCCGTATCCGCTCGACTGTGCGTTTTGAACCGAGCCCAGCAGGATATTAGCCAGGCCGCCAAGGTCAAGTCCGCCACCGCCACCGCTGCTGTTTTTGGCCCGGCCAAGTACACCCATCACAATTGGCGCCAGGATGGGCATCAACTTCATAATTTGATTGATATTCAGACCGGAGTTCTGGCTGATTTGTTGCGCTGCAACTTCCTGGCGATCACCTAAAATATGCCCAAGGATACCGGCGCCATTCAGCGCTTTGGGAGCCGCATTGTCCGCCGATTGCGACATATTACCAACCATACCCACCAAGTCATCGAGGATACTGCCATCGTGATCCCGATCCAGCGCCGAAGCAAGTGACTGAAGGCCGTTGACACTGTTGGCGTTAGACGCCATGCCTCCCAGAAGTGTAGCAAAAATGTCATTAGCTGCTGTTGCCGTTTGGGCTTTTTCAGCACCAATCTGTTGGCTGAGCTGGCCAAGTACGTCATCTGAAAGTTGACTTTGGAGTATCTCCATTAAATTCATAACCGGATATTTGTAGTGTTTTGAGAAAAAATGAATGTTCGTAAACCATAACTGCTTGCCGCGAACTTGTAACTTGCAAGCATGCTTTAAACGCAAGGTATTCCAAAAGGTATCAAAATTGATGTAATATTTTTTCAAATTTTAAACGCAGCGGCCTAAATTGCCTCTGCGCGCAAATTATTTCCAGTTTATCGAGTTAATTTTAGGAAAAACATGAATTTTACACTGGCCGCTGTCCAACATACTGCCGTTTTATAGCGTTCACCGAAATACCGATCAACTCTAATGGATTACCGCGCTGCCAAACGATATATTCTGGCCAAATTGCGTACAGAACTTTCCACAAAACTTTACTACCACGGTATGCACCACACCTTGGACGTACTTCGGGTAGCGCGGGATTTGTGTAAAAGTGAAGGGGTGAACGGGCATTTGTTAAAGCTGGTAAAAACAGCGGCGCTATATCACGATGCAGGCTTTGTAAAAGACAAACACGCCGGCCACGAATTTGAAGGCTGTTTGATGGCCAGAGCCACCTTGCCCAAATTCGGATACGCCAAAGATGATATTGAGACGATCTGTGGTATGATCATGGCCACCAAGATCCCGCAGTCTCCAACGAATTTGCTGGAAGAAATAATTTGTGATGCCGACCTGGACTACCTGGGCCGGGCCGATTTTTACCCGATCGGGCAGACCTTGTTTATGGAATTAACGGCCTACAAACTGATCACCGGGGAGCAAGCCTGGAACCGCCTGCAGGTGAATTTTCTGACTGCCCATCATTTTCACACCCGCACGAATATCCTAACCCGTGAACCGCTTAAACAGCGCAACCTGGCCAACTTGAAAAGTCTGGTCGCGAGCTACGACGAGGTCTGAGCGGTTTCCATAACTGACTTTGCTATGCCAACGCTACACACTTTGCGCGCCGAAACCCCCGGTTGCGCACACCGGAACCATTTAAATAATGCCGGCGCCGCGTTGCCTCCGGGCCGGGTACTCCAGGTTATGCAGGAACAGCTTGATTTGGAGGCCCGTATCGGTGGCTATGAGGCTGCCGACCAGGCAACCGAACAACTGGCCGGTTTTTATCAGGCCATGGCCAGGTTGTTAAATACGGATTCCGGCAACATCGCCTGTGCAACCAGCGCAACCGATGCCTATGCGCGGGCATTAAGTGCAATTCCCTGGCAACCGGGCGATGTAATTCTCACAACGGAAAATGATTACGTTTCCAACCAAATTGCGTTTTTATCGCTGAAAAAACGCTTCCAGATCAAGTTGCTACGGGCTAAGGACAGCGATGCCGGCGGTGTTGATCTGGATGACATGGCCTATTTGATCCGGCAACACAACCCCGTTCTGGTTGCGGTAACGCATGTGCCGACTAACAGCGGGTTGGTTCAACCGGTGGAAGCGATCGGTGCGTTATGCCGTGCAAACGACTGTTGGTACCTCGTAGATGCCTGCCAGTCGGCTGGCCAACTGGCACTTGATGTTCAAAAAATCGGGTGCGATTTTCTGTCCGGAACATTCCGAAAATTTTTGCGTGGACCGCGTGGAGCCGGTTTTTTGTTTGTATCGGACCGCGTGCTGAAAGCCGGCTTGGAAATGCTGTTGCCAGACATGCGCAGTGGACACTGGAAAAGCCCGGACACCTATGAGCCCGCTGCCGATGCGCGCCGTTTTGAATATTGGGAAATGTCGGCCGCACTCATCCTGGGCAGTAAAGCAGCTGCGGAATATGCCTTGCAAACTGGCATGGATTGGATTGAACAGCGCGTGCGCAGTTTGGCGGAACAAGCCAGGCAAGAACTCAGCGCACTGTCCGGTGTGCGGGTTTTGGATCAGGGGACCGATTTGTGCGGGATCGTCACGGCGTATTGTCCGGAATGGGAACCGAGAAAAATAATGGCTTATTTGTGGGACCGCCAAATCAATGCCCGGATTACCCCAAACTATGTCGCCCGAATTGATTTCTCCCGTAAAGGCATTCAATGGGCATTGCGTATTTCACCGCATTATTACAATACCGAAGCCGAGATTTCGGCAGCCGTGGCAGCGTTAAGGGACTACCCTACATCCTGAATTTCTCGTGCAGGGAATTGCACAAAAAATGCAGCGCCGCCACCCGGATTGCTTTCCACCCAAATTCGGCCCTGATGTTGCCGGACAACCATGGCTGCATAGCTCAGGCCCAGCCCATGCCCTTTTACATCGTGCCGGTTGCCCTCCTGAATACGAAAAAACTTGTCAAATACTTTTTCCTGCAATGCTTCCGGGATGCCTGTGCCGTTGTCGCGCACGGTTAACCGGATTTGGCTGTCGTTCTTCTCAAGTGCAATGTGGATATCCGGGTGTTGGCTGGTGTATTTCAATGCATTGTCCAGCAGGTTAAAAATTACACTCGACAGGTGCAGCTTGTCTCCGTTGAACTGAAATGATACTGTTTCCGGTATTAGCACCTGGACGTGGGCTCCGGCGCGTTCCGCCTGTAGCCGCATGGCAGCCACTACCTGGTGAACTACCAAGGCGAGGTCAAACAGTTCCGTTTTCAGCCGGGTCTCCTGTTCGTCAAACATGGATAGCCGTAACACCTTTTCAACCAACAGCGAAAGGCGGTCCAGTTCCTGTTTGGAATGTTGAAGGTACTCCCGGCTTTTTTCCGGGTTGTTGCGTATGTCAAAACTGCTCAGGGCTTCGAGTGCCACGCCTACGGTGGTGATCGGCGTTTTCAACTCATGGGTGATATTGCTGATAAACTCATTTTTAAGCCGGGTAAGCCGCTGTTGGTGGCGCATGCTTCGATAGATCAGCAGGAAGGCGGCAGCAGTTACGCCAAACAAAAGCAGTGCAAAGGCCAGGGCGGGAAGAATTTGACGAAGCAGGTAGGCCTGGTAGTCTGTAAAGTGCGCAGCATAATACTGGTGTACCAGCAAACCCGCAAGTACGGGTTTGGTTACAATTCCACCGGAAGGGTTGCCGAACGGAGGTTCGTCTTTGTAAACAATGGCAAAATCCAGCGGGATTCCGGCAGCAAGCAGGTTTTTCCGGTATGTCTTTTCCAGCCTGTCGATCGGGATCATATTTTTTTCCAGTTTAAAAACCTGCCGACCCGATTCGGGCAGGCGAATCTGTCCGGGGAGTTCGGTCAATACCCTGTCGAGGCCTGCAAAGGCCGTGCTGTCATTGGAACCGGTTTGAACGACGTATACCTGAAGTTGCTGATCGGCAGTCAGGCTATCAGCCGCCAACCAGCTACTGGTTTTTGTGGAGTCGATCCGAAGCAGGATTTTGGTGCTGTGTTCCAATCCGAAAGCCCTGGAGAGGGAATCGGCCGGGAAAGGGTTATCGGTGGTAGCCTGGAATTGAAACCTGCGTTTTTTCAGCGCTGGTTGGTCGAGCTGTATGTCCAGGCTGCGCATACTTTGGCGCAGCATACTGTCTTGCAACGCCGTAACAGACTGCTGAAAGAGGTAATTGGTCTCTTGCTGTAGTTTTTCATATTGCTCGAGCCAAATCCGTTTTAGCCAAAGCCCTTCAAATATGCCCAGCAACACCAGGCTGAAGATGATAAGCGCTATGGACCTGGATTTTGTCATTGAAGAAAGCTGTACGTCGGTTGAAACTTAAATTGGGAAAATCAAAAATACCGGATTTGCACAGTGCGGCTTTAGGTGATTAACCTAAATTAACTTTAAATCAAGGGCGCTTAACGTCCCGCCTTATGCCCCCGGTTTACCTTTGTAAAAAAAATCATGCTTATGAAACTGTATATGTTACTTTTTTGGCTGGCACTTGGCCTTCCCTGGGTTTTGCCGGCTCAGAACACCGATGGTGTAATCCAGTTTGAAGAAAAAATGAACATGCACCGGAACCTGCCTGAAGATGCTGGAGACATGCGGGCTATGATCCCGGAATTTCGAATTATGAAAAGTGAATTGTTGTTTTCAGCTACCGAAAGCCTGTACCGGAATGTGGAGGAAGAGGAAGACGACGACGACATGGGTGGGAATGGCATGGTCATCAAAATGCATCGCCCGGAGGCATTGTTTTACAGAAATCTGGCAACCAACCAACGCCTTGACCAGCGCGAGTTTATAGGAAAGCGCTATCTCATTGAAGATGTCATAGACCAAACACCCTGGAAAGTCGGCATGGAAACGCGGGAGATACTGGGCTACAATTGCATGCAGGCGCTATGGGAAGACACAACTGCCGACCGCAAGCGCACCGTGGTCGCATGGTTTGCACCTGATATCCCGGTGGCTTCCGGCCCCGTGACGTATGGTGCCCTGCCCGGCATGATCCTGGCCATAGACATCAACGACGGCGAGCTGCAGCTTACAGCCAAGTCGATCGAACTGAAAGCGCCCAAAAAAGGCGAGTTGGAAGCCCCGACCAAGGGTGAAAAAACCACGCAGGATGATTTTCAAAAGATGATGGATGACCGCATCAAGGCGATGGGCGGAAGCAATGGCCGGGGGATGCGAATTATTCGAAACTAAATGCCAGCACAAATTGGCATAAAAGAAAACCGCCTCCGGAGCGAACTCCGGAGGCGGTTTTCTTTATAAAAAGTCAATTTATTTCTGCTCCATATCAGCGTCGGCGGCTTTCGCTTTGGACGCACAGCAGGCTTTGCTGGCACTGGCACCTTTTGCACAGCAGGCTTTGGAAGCACCGGCAGCGCAGGATTTTTTCGTCATACCGGAAGTAGCACCGGCAGCAACCGTTTTCGGAGCCACGTTTACAAAGGCGTCGCTCGTTTCGTCGTACTTGACGCTGACAAATTTGACATTGCCTTCAGCATCCGATTCTTTACGAACATAAGCAACAGTACCGTCGTCCGACATCCGTTTTTCGATGGATGCATCGGCAGCAGCAGCTTTATCTGCTTTCATGCAGCAGGCTTTGGACGCACTGGCTGCTTTACCCTGACAAGATTGCGCATCAGCGGCAGCAATGCCCAGTGCGAAAAGAAACGCGAAGAGGAAAACACCTTTTTTCATAGTGGGAAACTTAGTTTTGTGAATCAAATTAGAATTTTTTCAAAACGGCACCAAAAGTACTAAGTAGCAGGTACATTTCAAGGCCTTTGACAAACCTTAACAGAACCAAATTCAGGCATTTCTTCTACTTTCGCCATTAAAAGTATTGAAAAAGTCATGTCCAAGCGAAAATCAACAAAACCCGCTAAAAAACAAGCCTTCCGCAAGCATGGCCAGGACCCGGCCAGAACCCGGCAAACCTCCGGCGTTGGCGGACCGGTTGCCACCGGGCCGGCATGGATGGGGCTGTTGGCGGCGGCGCTTGGATTTGTCCTGTACATGAACACCTTCGGGCATGTGTACTGCCTGGACGACTATTCCGTGATCAAAGAAAACTGGGTAACGCAAGGCGGCCTGAAAAACCTGGGTACCATGTTTTCAACGGAGTACCGCTACGGCGCCTGGAACAGCCCCGGCTCGTTGTACCGGCCTTTTTCCTTATTGATTTTTTCGCTGCAATGGCAACTTTCACCCGACAACCCGGCGGTCGGACACATCATGAACGCCATCATGTACGGCTTGTCCGGATGGGTACTTTGGATCACCTGGCGGCGGGTGCTGGCGGCATATCACCCGATTATTCCGGCCCTGACGGTGCTGTTTTTTATGGCACATCCGGTGCATACCGAAGTAGTGGCCAACATCAAAAGCCTGGATGAAATACTGGCATTGTTGTTTTGTACGGCATCGCTATACGGCATTTGGCGCTACCTGGAACGGGAGAATAAAAACTGGCTGATCATGGCCGTGGCTATGTACACGTTGGCTTTGTTTTCCAAGGAAAGTTCGATCACCTTTCTGGCCATTTTCCCGCTGACACTCTGGTTTTTTACCGACCGGCCGTTGAGCCAAATTGTGCGTATCGCCGCCCTGTTTTTGGTCCCGGCCGTGATCTTTTTGCTAATCCGGCACCAGGTGCTGGCTGCACAGCCTTTTGAAGAGCGCTACTCGGCGCTCGACAATTTTATCGTGGCCGCCAAAGACCGCGCGTCGCAGCTCGCCTCTGCTTTTATGATGTGCGGGCGTTATTTGAAAGCGCTCGTTTTTCCGCATCCCCTCGTGAGTGACCTGGGTTATCCGCAAATGAAACCGGTGACTTTCGGCGACTGGCGTGCCCTCGTCGGCTTTTTTACCTATGGCGGGATGTTTGTTTGGGCGCTGTTTAACCTGCGCAAAAAACATCTTCTGGCGTATGCCATTCTTTTTTATCTGGTAACCTTTTCGCTGTTCAGCAATGTGCTCATGCTCATCGGCACCTCCTACGGTGAGCGGGTGCTGTACGCGCCCTCCCTGGGTTTTGCAATTGCCCTGGCCTGGCTGTTCGCGGCGGTTTTTAAACTAAAAAAAGAAGAAAATACACCGGCCGCGGCCCAGCTGCGCAACCCGAATGGCAAGGGGACACTGGTGTGGGGGCTGGCCGGAATTATTTTGCTGGCCTACAGCGTAAAAACGGTATTGCGCAACCCGGCCTGGTACACCAGTTACACGCTTTACAAAGCCGATATTTCCAAGTCGCCCAACTGCGCCAAACTGAATTACCACATGGGCATCGAAACGATCAAAGAAGGCATGAACGAAGAGACCGGGCAGGTGACCGACACCACTTGGGTAAACAAAGCCATCGATTACTACAGCCACGCCATTGATCTTTTCCCCACCTACCACGATGCTTTTGGCAGCCGTGGACTTGCTTACTTCCGGCTGGGCCAGCATTTTCAGGGGCAAAACAACCTGAACCAGGCTGCCAACAAATACGACCTGGCCTTTACGGACTACCAAAGGGCCCTGAAGCACCGGCCAAACGACGACAAGGTGTTGTCCAACATGGGCTTTATTTATTTTATCCGGCAGCAGCTGGATTCCGCCGAAGTCGTCTACCGCAGGTCGATCGATATTAACCCGCGCTTTATCGATGCCCGCCGCAACCTGGGCGCCGTGCTGGCGATGAAAAAACGCTTTCCCGAGGCCATTGAGCAGTGGCAGGAAGGCCTGAAGTACGAGCCGGAGAACCCCACATTGCTGCAATATATCGGTTCGGCATACAACGACATGGGGCAACCTGAAAAAGCAAAACCCTGGCTGGACCGGGCGGCTGCGGCGGCGCAGCAAAAATGATCTCACGGATTCATCCGTGGGGAAAAAATAAATCTGCCCAAATTTTGCAACGCGAGTTCCTGCTCAACATCCTGTTCCTGGTCGCGATCAACCTGCTGATCAAACCCTTTTTCATCTTCGGTATCGACCTGGAGGTGCAAAACCGCTTGCCGGAAGGGGACTATGGTTTGTATTTCACGTTGCTCAATTTCACCTACCTGTTCCAGATTCTGAACGATTTCGGCATTCAGAATTTCAACAACCGGCACGTCAGCCAGTACCCGAAATTGTTGCCCAAGTACTTTCCCAATTTGCTGGCGCTAAAATTTTTACTGAGCACCGTGTACATCTGCCTGACCTTGCTGGCTGCCTGGGGCCTGGCAGGGTACGGCTTGCCGGAGTTGCCGCTGTTGTTGATTTTGTTGTTCAACCAGGTGCTGGCGCAGGGTGTGCTTTTTTTGCGGTCCAATATTTCCGGTTTGGGGTACTACCGGCTCGACAGTTTTTTGTCGGCACTCGATAAATTGCTGATGCTGCTTACGTGTGGATTGCTGCTGTGGGGGATGCCGCCGTCTGCACTTTCCGCAGCGTCATTTGCGCTGGCGCAAACCGTTGCCCTGGCGCTGACGGCTGTTGTAGTTGGCGTAGTGCTGCGCGGGAAAGTCCGCTTGTCGCTTCGCCCAAGCTGGCTGCAAAACTGGCGGGCCGGCCGGCCGGCCTTGCTGGCCCTTTTTCGGAAAAGCCTGCCCTTTGCCCTGGTTATTCTCCTGATGACGGCCTACACGCGCCTCGATGCCGTGTTGCTCGAACGCTTGCTCCCCGACGGGCGCCTGCATGCCGATGTGTATGCCAGTGCCTACCGCCTGCTCGATGCGGCCAATATGCTGGGTTTTTTATTTGCCTCGCTGTTGCTACCCATGTTTGCCCGCATGCTGAAACGCCGCGATGATGTGCGGGCCCTGGTGTCGGTGAGTTTTAAACTGATCTGGGCGGGAAGCATTGCGCTGGCAGCGCTGGTGTATTTTGCCCGGATCGACCTCATCCAACTCATGTTGCCCGAACGCGCCACCGCCTACCGCTGGGAAACCCTGGGCCTGCTGATCTGGACTTTTGTGCCGGTTTCATCGATATACATCTTCAGTACCCTGCTCACCGCCGACGGCCGGCTGATGCAGATGAACCGGTTTTTTGTAGCCGGCATTGTCCTCGACGTGCTGCTCAACCTGCTGCTCATTCCGCACTTCCAGGCGCTGGGCTCGGCTATGGCGACGCTGGGCACGCAAACGTTTATCGCCGCAGCCATGGCCTTTCTGTGTACGCGTTATTTTGGTTTTCGGCCTTCGGCCAAAGGGCTGGCGCAAACGCTGGGCTATGCGGGGTTTGTACTGGCCGGCGCCTGGTGGATTTTTTCCTTTTTGGAAATAGCCTGGACCATTCGGGTAGGATTGGTGTTGGTCTTAGCCTTAGCAGCAGCGCTGGTATTCCGGCTGCTCGATTTTTCAAAGTTGCGGCGTATGGCGGAATTAGCTTGAGCGGGAGGGGGGAGTGCCAGGCACGCTGCGACAAAATTTTTACCGCGAGACGCAAAGACGCGGAGGATCGCCCTATGCACCTAAGCGGTGAAAAAACCGAAATTTCTTACCAAACGTCAATGAACGGCGGCCCGGCCTGCCCGGATTTTTGCTTCAACTTTTAAAACGAACGTTATGCAGCAAAAAATCCGGTTGACTGCGGCGCTCCTCGCGCTGCTCTGTTTTCAACTCAACAGCCAAAACCTCAGCCAAACCGTTCGGGGAACCCTCCTCGACGCCGACACCCAACAACCGCTCATCGGGGCGCAAGTCCTCATCGCCGGCAGCGAGCCACTCAAAGGCGCCGTGACCGATGCCGGGGGCCAATTCCGGCTGGAAAATGTGCCGATCGGACGAATTGTCCTGCGTCTTTCCTGCCTGGGCTACGAAAACCTGGAAGTGCCGAACATTGTCGTGAACTCGGGAAAAGAAGTCGTGTTGAGCCTGCACTTGCGCGAATCCACCCTCCGGATCAGCGAGTTGGTCGTGCGCGCCAACCAGCACAAAGGCGCGGCGATCAACGAAATGGCCTTGCTGAGCGCCCGCTCCATTTCGCCCGAGGAAACGAACCGCTATGCCGGCGGGTTCAACGACCCGAGCCGGATACTCGCCAATTTTGCGGGCATCACGAGTACGCAGGACGGCTCGAACGACATCATCGTCCGGGGCAATTCCCCGAAGTACGTGCAGTGGCGGCTCGAAGGGGTGCCGGTCAGCAACCCCAACCATTTCGGCGATCAAAGTTCGGTCGGCGGCTCGGTCAGTATTTTGAACAACAACCTGCTCGCAACCTCCGATTTTCACACGGGCGCCTTTGCGCCGGAGTTCGGCGACGCGCTTTCCGGAGTGTACGACCTGCGGCTCCGGCCGGGCAACAACGAACAGCTCGAAGCGGTTTTCGGCTTCGGCCTGCTGGGCACGGAACTAACCCTGGAAGGGCCGCTTAAAAAAAACTATGGCGGCTCGTTTTTGGTCAATTACCGCTACTCGACGGCGGGATTGCTGAGCGAACTTGGTCTGCTCGGCGATATAAACGGGGTGCTGCAATTCCAGGATCTTTCCTTTAAACTGGTGCTCCCGACCCAAAAAGCGGGCATTTTTTCGGTCTTCGGCCTGGGTGGTTTGAGCAAGTTCAGTTTTGAAGACGTAACCCCGGCGCTCTGGGTCATTCCCGGCAACAACGCCAGCCGCGCCGGTATCCGGAATGATTTTGACAAAAAAGCGCACCTGGCCAACGCCGGCCTCCGGCACAGCCTGAACCTTGGCCAAAACAGCCTGCTCACCACGACGCTCAGTTACTCCAGCGAGGGCATTGAAGACGACATTTTTGAGGCCGGCATTATCAAATTGTACGATGACACGGGTGCGTTTCTCCGGGATTCCGTCGTAAGCAGGCACCTCAATTTTCAGGGCAAACTGCAAAAACCCAGCTACCGGGGGGCTGTTTCGTTTCAGCACAAAATCAACGCCCGCCATAAGATCCAGGCCGGCGCGAACTACACGCTGTTTGGGTACCGGTTTGACCAGAGCACCTTCCGGGGCGACGAGCACACGCAGTTCACTTTGCTCGATTTTGAGGAAAATATAAGCACGTTGTGCAGTTTCGTCAGTTGGAAATGGCGCGCGGGCGATCGGCTCACGCTGGTGTCCGGCCTGCACAATATGAATGTGTTGTGGAATCAAAAAAGCACGCTCGAGCCTCGGCTGGCCCTGGAATGGCAAGCCACACCTGCCTTCAATATCCGGCTCGGCTATGGCAAACACAGCGCGATGGAAAGTGTGCACCATTATTTTGCAAAAATCGAGCGCCCCGACGGCAGCATCGACGAGCCAAACCGCGACCTGGATTTGCTGAAAGCCGATCATTTTGTGCTGGGTTTCGAGCAGCGCCTGGGCAAAAACCTGCGCGCGAAACTCGAATTGTACTACCAAAACCTCTACAACCTGCCGGTGGAAAATTTGGATACCAGCTATTTCGCCACCATTATCGAGGGTCTGGATTTCCGCTACGTGGAACTGGTGAACGCCGGCAAAGGCAAAAACTACGGCCTGGAACTCACTCTCGAAAAGTTTTTCAGCCAGAACTACTACTTTCTGGTCAATGCCTCGCTCTACCGCTCGAAATACACGCCGCTCGATGGCCGCGAGCGCAACACGCCTTTTGCAGGTGATTACCTGGTAAATGTCCTTTGCGGCAAGGAATTTCCGAACCTGGGCAAAAAGAAAAACCGCACGCTGGGCATTAACAGCCGGATCTTTCTGGGCGGCGGCCGGAAGATCATTCCCCTGCTCCGCGATGCCCAGGGAAATCTGGCGGTTGATCCCGCACAAAACCGCTATTGGGATTATTCCAAAGCATTTGAAACCGCCATTGGGGCGCCCTACCAAATTCAGCTGTCGGCCAGCTACAAGTGGAATAAACGCCGGGCCACACATGAACTTTTCCTCAACCTCGACAACCTCACCAACCACAAGGGCAGGATCATGGAGTTTTACGACGAGGGCGAGCCGGGCAAGGTGGGGCACATGACGCAGTTCGGGGTTTTCCCGAATTTGATGTACCGGGTTTATTTTTAAAATTCGGCATAACGCAGGCGAATTAGGGGTAAAATGTATGCGCGATCTGCCCCTTCTTGTCCTGTCGTAGCGCAGCGAAGACACCTGCACAAGTTTTATGGTCCGAAATGTACCCGAGCAACGCTAAGAGGCCTGATTTTTGAGAACATCACGCCAATTTTGCTTGTGTAGTTGTCTTCGCTGCGCTGCGACAGGACAAGTCTATGGGATATAACCTGCGTAAATGCAACCCAATGATCCCACACGCAGATTAATGTGCAGGTTGAACCCCTGATTCGCAAAACTCATGTTTTGATCTTCAGCATTTTCGACTACGCCGGCAGTGCAAATATTCCTTACCGAACCTGTATTTTTGAGCGCCCGAAACCGGTGCTCCGAGCTGCATGTTCAACGGAAGCTTTGGCCGAATACGGGTGAATCATCCAACCTTATAGCCATGCTAAAGCTAATCACCATCATCAACTGGATCGTCATCGGCATCCTCGCCATTTTAATTGGCGCCGAAACACTATTCCCCACCAAAGGCGGCGATGCAGCCGGACGCGGCATGGGACAGGCAATTTATTACCTAGCCATCATTGCTTTGGTCGCGCTGTTGATCCTCAACCTGCTGCCATTCAAAGCCACCAAATATGCCGCCTTTGGCATCATCCTGCTCCCCTTTGCCCTGTATGCAGCCAACTCCGTCTGGACCAGCCTCAGTAATTTGAGTGCACTAACCCCCGCCGGTTACAACCAGGATGGAACGCCCTGGTTTCAGGATGCCCAAAAACAAAAAATTGCCCTGGCGATTTACGACGGGAAAATCGAAAAAGTAAAAAAACTGGTACAGGCGCTGCCGGTATCCAAACTCACTGAAAGTACAGGCGAAGAAGGCAACCTGCTCGAATTTGCTGTAAGCCAAGCGAGTCATACCTCCTACCGCGAACAGGAAAAAACCGAGTGCGTCCGGCTGCTGCTCGACGCCGGTGCACAATTTAAAACTACCGATACAACCGAAAAACCCATCCATGCCAGTCCGGCTGCGGTCGGCAATGCCGCTTTGCTTCGCCTTTTGCTCCAACACGGCGCCGACCCCAATGCCCGCGAGGTGCGCTACAAACGCCCACTGCTCTTCGAATCGATCACAGCCTACAAACAGCCCAACGAATCGGTCGACGCCTTGCTCGAAGCCGGCGCCGATCCGAATACCTTGTTCACTGACGTAGACAGCACGGAAACCTCAGCCCTGCTGCATGCAGCGGCAAACCACCGCTGGCGTATTTGCATGGCGCTCCTCGAAAAGGGGGCCGATGTACGCTACCAACGCACCGATGGCAAAACCCTGGCCGATTTTCTCGACGAGGTCAACCAATATTTTTCCAGCGACGGCTATTCCACCCGCGCCGACTATGAACAGGTAAAAGCAGTACTCCAAAAAAACACTTCGAAATAAAATAATGCCGACAGCCGCCCAATTTCTTGAAGAACAACTCCTGTTGGAACACTCCAAGCCGCAGGCGCAACGCCTGGCCAACTGGATCGGTCACGACAGCGACCGGCTGGCTGCGCTCCTGAGCGTTTTCCTGGACGAAAACTACCGGCTAAGCCAACGGGCAGCCTGGGTGATCAGCGCCATTGCCGACAAAACACCCTGGCTGCTGGAGCCCTGGTTGCCGAAAATGGTGTCCAAAATGCGTGAGCCGGGGGTACACGATGCCGTCAAACGCAATGTGGTGCGGGTGCTGCAGGATATGGCAATCCCCGACAGTGTTCTGGACGACCTCGCCGATGCCTGTTTTACCTTCCTGGCCGACCCGCAGGAGGCAGTGGCTATCCGGGTCTTTTCGATGTCGGTTTTGGAAAAAATTTGTCAAAAAGTTCCCGAGCTGAAACCGGAACTGTGCCTCATCCTGGAAGAACACCTGCCGCATGGCACCGCCGGATTTCAGAGCCGGGCGCGTAAAATTCTCAGGCGGCTGAATGTTTAAACACATAGGCACACAGGACACATAATTTCCCGATTTTAAAAAGGCTATGTGTCCTATGTGCCTATGTGTTTAACTAGAACCCATCTCAAAACTACCTGTCGGGCCAAAATGGTGTCTATAAGTCGAATACTGCGTTAGTTTTTTTCAACGTAGAACCCCGCTACGATTCAAAAAACTGCCTTGCCTTCGACTTCAATCCACTCATTTTGACTCCGACGCCAGTTTTGAGATGGGTTCTAAAAATCCACAGTCAGCACTTTCTCCAGTTGAGCTTCGTTCACCCGCCCGGGCACCATACGAAACAGGCCGTTGCGCAGCGCCGCAAGCAGCGGATTTTGCCATTGCGCCATACGCCCCAGCGTCCAGGAGTTGTTTACAATAAAATGCGTGCGCTTCAGCCGCCGTTGCTCAAACGCCCTGAAGGCAGCGGCAGGGTCGGCGAATTGTTTTTTCAACACATCGGCCAGCACCGCGGCATCTTCGATAGCCTGGCAGGCGCCCTGGCCCATGTTGGGCGTGGTGGCATGTGCGGCATCGCCCAGGAGCAGGACGTTGCCAAAGGCAAAACGGGGGATAGGCTTCAGGTCAACGATATCGTTCCAGATCAGGTCGGCATCGCGGGTTTGCGCCAGGATAGCGGGGATTGGGTCGTGAAAATTGCCAAAAATCCGCAGCAGGTCGGCCACCCGAAAATCGCGCAATGCCGGATCGTTTTTAGGCGCATTCACACAAGCAAACCAGTAAATACGCTCGCCGGTAAGCGGCACAATACCGAAACGGCCGGCGGTGCCCCAGGATTCGGTGGCGCTGGTCTGATGGATGGCGCCGGCATCGATCACTGCGCGCCAGCAAGTGTAGCCGGCGTAGCGTTCGGTAGCGCCCGGGAGTATTTGTTGGCGAATAGCCGAGTGAATACCGTCGGCCACAATCAGGAAATCGGTGTGCTGGCTGCTGCCGTCGGCGAAGCGCACTTCCTGCGCGCCGTTGGGGCCCGGCAAAATGCCCGTGGCGCGTTTGCCATACTGCACCTGACCGGGGACAAGTTGTTCCAGCAGCGCCTCGTGCAGGTCGGCGCGGTGAATGGCGAAATTGTGCACGCCGTATTTCTGCTGAATGGAGGCCGCATCAATTTGGGAAATCAGCCGACCGCGGGCATCCAGAATTTCAAACAGCGGTAATGCCCGGCCGCGCGCAATGATTTTTTCGGAAATGCCGATTTTCCGGTAGGCCTGCACGGCATTGGCTGCCAGCAACAGGCCGGCGCCAAGGGGCTTAAACGCAGGTGCGGCCTCAAAAACCCGGGCCTGAATGCCGATCTTTTTCAGAGCAATGGCCGTGGAAAGGCCGGCGATTCCGGCGCCGAGTATGGTGAAGGTTGGAATTGACATACTGGTTTCTTAATCATTTTGGTCTTTGGATGGACGTGGGTTGAGCGCCGGAGGTGGCATTTACCTGCGTGAATTGTTGATTATGCAACCTGGAGGCATGGAGTTTTGCTTGGCTACTGGCCACGTACTCGTCCTACGACTTCAAGTCTGTCCATTACACACAAATCCGTTGAGTTTAATTTTTTTGGCCGTGTGTCAACCCCTCCTCCAGCGGGGCTCCCGAGTTGATTGAAGTTTTTGGAATTTGTTAGGCGTTGAATTGTGGCCTTAAATGTTACATTTTGCTCTGCTGTACAACCCCCCTGGCCCCTCCCAAGGGGAGGGGAGACGCGACAAATTAGGTTTGTGGTTAAAACCAAACCACTTAGATACACCGGCTCCCCCCCCTTGGGGAGGGGGGTGGGGTTGACACGCGGCTGAATAAAGGAACTTAAGCCAAAAAAATTCATTTTCGACAACTTGTGTGTAATGGACAGACTTCAAGTCGTAGGACGAGTACGGCTCCGTGTCCTCCTTGGTGAAAAATCTCAATCCCACACCCGCGCCAGCATCTCCAGCACCCACTCCTTCATGCGGGCATCGTGAAAATCGTACCAGGCTTCCTTAAGTGGTGAATCCTCCACCGTGCTGCGAAAATAGCGGAACGGCTTTTTGCTGTTCAGCGCTTCCAGGAGGCGGTTGCGCAGCGGTTCATCGTCGACAGTGAACACGAAGTCCTCCATGATGTGGTAGGAATCCCGTGGATCTGGCGGGTCGAGCACGACAAACTGGTCGGGTTCGGCGGCAGCGCGCGCTTTCACTTCCTCGATCAGATCGATGTATTCGCTTTCGCTCCAGCGCTGCGGGTCGGGATACGACAGGATTTCCTTGGTCTGACGGTGCAGGTAGACGATTTCACCGTCGTCGAGCAGGTCAATAATTTCGAAAAGCAGATTGTCGTCCATCGCCGAAAAGTACGACAAATGGCCGTTTGGAAGCCTGCGCGCTGTATTTTTAGCGCAAACAATTGTATGCAAGACCTTCAGGAACTCTTCGGCATTTTCCCAAAACCCGGCAAGGTAGTCTGGATCGGGATACGGCCCGGGCGCCGGGCCGAACTTCAGGCGCTCGAACAAGTGGAAGCCCGCAAAAGCGCCGGGTTGGCGGGCGATCATTACCGGGGCGGCGCGAAAGGCAAACGCCAGGTGACGCTCATCCAGGATGAACATTTGACCGCCGTCGCCGGTTTATTGGGCGTCGCTGCGATCGACCCCGGGCAAACCCGCCGGAATATCGTCGTCCGCGGTATCAACCTGCTTGCCCTGCACAATTGCCGCTTCCGCATCGGTACGGCGCTGCTGGAAGGCACCGGCTATTGCCAACCCTGCTCGCGCATGGAAAGCAATCTCGGCCCCGGCGGCTACAATGCCATGCGCGGACACGGCGGCATCACGGCCCGGATTTTGGAAGATGGCATTATTGGCCTGGGCGATACGGTTGTTTTTGTACCCTGATCGCCTTTTTTTGTAAAAACAAACGCCCTGTCATGCATATTCAACTCCGCCTGGCCCCCGACGGCCAGGCAATGATCGGCTCCAACGATGCCGGCGATGAACTCCGGATCGCACTGCCTGAAATTGCCGGCGGTTCGGACGCCGGCGGCCTCCGAGCCATGCAACTGATGATCTTCAGCCTGGGCGCATGCTCGGCCGTCGATGTGTTGTCCATTCTGAAAAAACAACGCCAGCAGGTGCGCGACCTCCACATCGAAATCGAGGCGCACCGGTTCAAAAAGCCCTTGCCCAATCCCTGGGAAAAAGCCCACCTGGTGTTTACGGTATTTGGGCAAGTTGATCAGCAAAAAGCGGAAAAAGCCGTGTCGATGTCCATTGAAAAATATTGCAGCGCCTCGGAGACGCTTCGGCTGGCCGGCGCGACAATTACCTGGGAGGCACGGGTGGTGGTGGCGTAACGTCGGCGTGATTTCGAGTCTACTGTCGTCAACATAGTGCTCTTTTGTCACTTTAAGATTGCACTACGCAACAAACAAGAAAGGTCGAACATCAATCGCTGAATCTTTGCGTAATTTGATCCGTAGCAGGGGAACGCCGCCCTTAGCGTATTTCTCTGCGGGAAATGCGCTACGAGCCTACCTGATTTTTGATGGTGACGACATTAAACTTCGAGTCACGCCGACAATGTGCGTTCCAACTCAAGGCGCATCCAAAACCGCCACCGACCAGGCGGCGGCTTTGTCGGCGAACAGCACTTTGGTTTTGGCCCAGGTGGTCTGGAAAAGTTCCGACCGGCGGTACTGTTCGAGTGCTGCCGGGCCGTCCCAATAGCTGAGGGTAAACAGCACGTTGGGCTCCGCTGTGCTTTGCAGCAATTCCATGTGGCGGCAACCGGGGAAAGCCCGGATACCGGCCTTGCTGTGTTCAAACACGTCGTTCAGGAAGGTATCGACCGCATCCGGCCGGAAGGTCATTTTTACAATGCGTTTTATCATGCGGGTATTTTAGACTTTTCAAATTAGACTTTAAACTTTTGACTTTCAACGGATGCACCGGGTTTGTAAAGTTTTTTAAAGTCAAAAGTTCAATTTGAAAGGTTCAATTTGAAAAATTCTACTACCGGCGCCCGTATTTTTCCTGCATCAGGGCCGCCATTTCCCGGTCGCCGGGATAGTCCGATTGCTCAAGCCCGGCGATCACCTGTGCTATTTCTTTTTCCGTGCGGTTCTGGCTCATTTTTTCCTTGCCTTCCAGGCGCGTCACTTCCAGTTCGAACGCGACGAGCCCCTTGGCCAGGCCGGTTTTGTAGCCCTCCGGCAGGTGGTTCCACTGTTCCAGGTAGGCGACTTCGGAGGCTGTGATCAATTTTTCCAAAGCGGCAAACACGGCAGCCTCCGATTCGATCAGCACCGGCCGGCCGTAGGCGTGCACGGCGGTGTAGTTCCAGGTGGGCACGCTCAGTTCCTTGTCGTACCAACGCGGCGAAATGTAGGCGTGTGGCTCCTGGAAAATTACCAGGACTTCGCCTTCGGTAAAATGCTGCCACTGCGGGTTTTGGCGGGCCATGTGCGCGACCAGCCAGATCGACACGCCGCGGGTTTCGATGGTAAAGGGCAAATGCGTGGCCACCGGTGCTTCGCCGGGGAGAGCGGTGATCAGCGTGGCGAACGAATAGCGCTGCATGAAGGCGAGCAAGGTGGAGCGGTCACTTTGATTGAAATGTGCGGGTGTGTACATCCAGACGGATGAAAGATGATGGAAACAGATACTTTGCAGCGTGATTACCGGGACTTGCTTTAAATTCTTCAATAAAGAGATCCAAAGCATACGCAACTTTCCTGATTCCGCTTCCAAAAACCGAAAATCTCGGGCATGGTTTGTTCAGCACACTCTTGAAGGCAGCTTTCCCTTGGTTGGGCAATATCAAACTTTTTGCTGTCGGCCGGTTCGACCGCGCATTTAATTTGAATTACGACTTCAGCTTTAACGGCATGGTTGGGATCGGTCAAGAAAATCAATTGACAATAGTTCTTCGGTTATATTAAATCTCTACGGCTTTTGTTTGGGCATCGTTCCATGTTGAAACAATCCAAACGCTAGGATGCTGGTTATAAAACGAATCACCTTCCTTTACAGATGTAAAAGGGCCGCCAAACAAGCAACCTTCATACTGTACCGTCGAAAAGCGATAGAAGTGGTCCAGTAATTTCCACGCATTGGAATCGGGGTTAAAAAGGATTTCATTCAGTGCGCGGATAGGCGGTATGGTCCCGGGGCTCGTGCCGTCATCGCCGGCACATCGGGCAGCCGTACCGCAAGTGTATTGCAATCAAGCCATCGTGGAACGCCGAACACCTATTGCAGGGCAACGCCCAAAAACAAAGGAGGAAATAGTTGCTTCGATAGGTTTTCTACCCTGGGGCCGCTAAAAATGGCCCAAAATAACGCGAGCATTTACTAATGCATCGCGCCTATGGGAAGCCCCAACGCGCAAGGCAACATTCACGTTCCCCAACCCCGGGAAAACCCCCCAACACAATTCTTGTTCTTTCAGAAAAAAGTGAAAAATGACCTTTCAGCCCGTTTTCGACCTGAAACGCCCGATTCTCATCGCCGGCCCCTGCTCCGCTGAAACCGAAGCCCAGGTGCTGGCCACTGCGCATGGTTTGAAAAACCAGGGCGTCGACCTGTTCCGCGCCGGTATCTGGAAGCCACGCACCCGGCCCGGCGCTTTCGAGGGCATTGGCATGCCGGGCCTGCGCTGGCTGAAGCGGGTGAAGGAAGAAACCGGCATTCCGGTAACCACCGAGGTAGCGACCGCGCAGCACGTGTATGATTGTCTGAAATTTGGCATCGACGTGTTCTGGATCGGTGCACGCACGACGGTCAACCCGTTCTCGGTGCAGGAAATTGCCGATGCGCTGGAAGGTACCGATATCCCGGTGCTGGTCAAAAATCCGGTGAACCCCGATTACAAACTCTGGGTGGGCGCCCTCGAACGGCTGCACAAAGCCGGCCTGCGGCGCATAGCGGCCATCCACCGCGGTTTTTCCAGTTATGGCGATTTCAAATACCGCAACCCGCCGCGCTGGCAAATGGCTATCGACCTGATGCAGGAATTCCCCGGCCTGGAGGTCATCTGCGATATCAGCCACATTTGCGGCCGCCGCGACATCCTGGCCGAAACGGCCCAAAAAGCCTACGACCTCAACTTCGACGGTCTGATGGTTGAAGTACACCCCGACCCC
This sequence comes from Lewinellaceae bacterium, assembly GCA_016716135.1. Classification (GTDB taxonomy): domain Bacteria; phylum Bacteroidota; class Bacteroidia; order Chitinophagales; family Saprospiraceae; genus M3007. The sequence goes on from JADJWX010000019.1 coordinate 149,550, forward strand.
GACCAGGCCTGGAGCGACACCGCGCAGCAACTCACGCCGGCGCAATACGCCGAAATGCTGCAAAACCTGGTGCGCCGGGCCGTCACCACCGACGATCCCGATTTTTTGGCCCGCATGGAAAATTGCCGCAGCGCCATCGACGAGATCGACGAGGAAATTATCAACCTCATCGCTGA
>JADJWX010000020.1 GCA_016716135.1 Lewinellaceae bacterium
CACTTTCACAAAACGTTCGACGAAACGTTTACCGCTGTCGAAGGCACCCTGGGCATCCAGGTAGGCCTGGAGTTTGTCGAACTTGAACCCGGGGAATCTGCCACCGCCACCATGGGTATTTTGCACCGCTTTTACAATCCGTCGCAGACCGAAAAAGTGGTATTCAATGTGCTGGTACAACCTGGAAGCGCCGGTTTTGAAAAAACACTGCAAGTCGCCTACGGCCTGGCTGCCGACGGGCGCACGCACCCAAAATCGGGCATTCCCAAAAACCTGTACCACATGGCCCTTATCATCCAGTGGAGCGACACCAATATCCCCGGCGTGTTCAGCCTGTTCGAACCTGTATTGCGCTGGATGGCCAAACGGGCGATCAAAAAAGGCATCGACCGGGAGCTGGAGGCGCAGTATTGCAAGATTTAAAAGAGGCCATTCGACGACGAATATCAGGCGGGAACTCCCTCGGCGGGAACCTGACTTTGGGTTTGCTAGTGTGGGCGTGACTCAAGTCGCGCCGACACTTTGTCTGTAAAAAACAAAAGAAATAGCACCTGAACAACCGGCTCCTGTTGGCGCTCCGCCTTCTTGCCCTACCCTCTTTCCTGCACGCCGACCGGTACAAACGGGCGTCGGCACCGGCGAACCGGGTGGTGGCGCGGTGAGTGGCCGGGGTGGTACTCGTCCTACGACTTCAAGTCGTAGGACGAGTAGGGGGGCTGAACCCTGACGCCGTCTGCCAGACGGCGTTACACTTACAACCCCAACTCCGCCAAATCCGTATCATACTCTCCCCCTTTAATTTTGAATCCCTTGCGCTGAAACAGCCGCCGCATGGCGCTGTTGATTTTCAAAAACGTAGCCGTGATGCGGTGGTAGCCCTGGGCGCGGGCAATGTCGATGATGTAATCGGTGAGCAAGCTGCCAACGCCCTTCCCATGCCAGTGGTCGGCCACCAGAATGGCGTATTCGCAGGAGTCCCGCCAGCCGTCGCCCACGATGCGTACCACGCCGATGATCTCCGGTTTTTTGTCCACTTCAATGACCGCCACGATGGCCATTTCCCGGTCATAATCGATATGCGTGAAGCGGGCCAGCATTTTGTGATCGATGCCGGGCACGAAGCCGAAAAAGCGGAAGTACAGGCTCTCCTTGGAGGTGTTTTGACCAATTCCGCCTCAGCGGTTCGTCTTCGGGCCGAATGGGGCGCAGCTGCACCTGTTGCCCGTTTTTCAGTTCCACGGTTTTTACCCATTGGGTGGGGTAGGGTTGTATGCTCAGGTGTTCGTAGGGACTGCGTTGCAGGCTGGGACTTTGTTCGAGCGTAATTTCCGCGTCGAGCGCAATGCCGCCGGTGGGGTTCATGGCGAAGGGGTTGACGTCGATTTCGCGGATCTCCGGAAAGTCCATAAGCTTGGGTAAGCGAAGCGCACCAGCACATTAATGCGGCTGCTCGATGGGTACCGGCGGCGAGATGCTTATAACCCTGCAACAACTGCGCAGTGCGGGTGCTCGACACCAGGTTTTTTAGCCAGGGCCATGTTCAGCGGCGGAAGGCCGTAGGCACGGTCCTGCAGCACGTCGGTGGCGACTCCGCCCGGCCCGAAATAAATCACCGGCCCGAAGGTCGGGTCCTTCATGGCGCCGATACGCAGCTCATGCTGGGTGTTCACCATTTTTTCAATAGTCACCCCGCTGATGCGGGCGTCCGGACGCTTCTTTTTCACATTTTCCATCAAAAAACGGTACACCTGCCGGGTGCCGAATTCGTTCGATGCCCAGGCGCACGCCATGCACTTCGGATTTGTACCAGATATCCGGCGACTCGATTTTGAGCGCGACGGCGCAGCCCATGTTGCGGGCAATTGCCGCCGCCTCGTCTTCTGTTTTTGCCAGATAACTGGTATTGATAGGAATACCGTAGCAGGCCAGCAAGCGTTTTGCTTCAGCCTCTTCAAAATGCAGCCGCCCCGATTTTTGCACGATATCGACGATTACCCTGGCGCCGGTCCGGTTGATATTGTCCAGTTCCACCGGCAGATCCGAGGGCGTTTCGTGGAGCAGGTTCAGGTTTTCGCGGTAGCGCACCGCCATGCATAAACGCCACCACCGCGCGTTCGGGGAAGGGGTACCAGGGCACCTGACCTTCTTCCAGCACGGTTCGGCCTGTTTTGACGGTTTGCAGGCCCATCCAGCTGGCGTACACCGGTTTGTCGTAAATGGTTTTCGACTCTTCGACCACCGCCCGGGCAACTGCCTCCGCACTACGATGGCCAGGCGGTTGCCGGCGGGCAGGGGTTGATTGGCCAGGGCCTGCGTGCAATCGAACAATTGCTGGATGGTATGCGCCCGGATGATGCCTGCCCGGCGAAGGCCGCAGCGTACACGGCATCGTTGCCGGCCAACGCGCCGGTATGGGCCAGGGCAGCCCGGGCGCCCAGTTTGCTGGAGCCTGCCTTGAGCACCACGATGGGTTTGGACCGCGCAAAGGCCCGTGCCGCACTCATAAACCGGCGGGCGTCGACCAGGTTTTCCATGTAAATCAAAATGCAGGCCGTGCGGCTGTCCACCCCAAAATAGTCGATCAACTGGTCAAAACCGATATCGGCCATGCTGCCAATGGAAACGAAGTGACTAAACCCAACATTTTTCTCCGCCGCCCAGTCGAGAATGGCCGAGCCCAGGGCGCCGCTTTGCGAAATAAAAACCCCGGCCGGCAGCGGGCATCGCCGGTGCAAAGCTGGCATTCAGTCCGATGGAAGGTGTCAGCAAGCCGATGCAGTTGGGGCCTATGAGGCGCACGCCGTTATTGGCTGCTTCAAATTTCAGGTCGCGGTACAACTGCCTTCGCCTTCTTCCCCGGCTTCTTTGAATCTGAAGCAATAACAACCGCACATTGGGCGCCGATTTCCCGGCAGGCCGCCATTTGCGGCGGGACCAGGGCGGCAGGCAGCGCAAAAAGCACCAGGTCGGGCGCCTTCGGCAAATTGCGCAGGTGGGCATAACATTTTTTACCCTGCAATTTTCGATACTTCGGGTTGACCGGATACACCGTACCGCCGTACCCGTTTTCAAGCAGGTTGCGCAACACGGTATACCCGATTTTCTCCGGCTTTTCCGTGGCACCGACCAGGGCAACGGATTTTGGGTAAAAGAATTTATCGAGGACTTTTTTCATGATTTAATTGCTCAAACACGCAAACGGCCAATTTTTTTTAAAATTTCCAATACTGCGCCAACAACCCCGCCGCCTGGTGCAGGTACAATTCGTAAGTCTCCCAGGTGCGCAAGCCCGACGTGGTCGTCGTTTCCGGATGGGGCATGCCCGCGCCGTTGACACCGGCAAGAAAATTGAACACGCAGCCGGGTAGTTCTTCCAGGTTATAGCCGCCTTCCAGCGCAGCGAATAATTTTCCGGGAAATGCTGTTGCAACGTTTTTCCAATCCAGTGGTAGAAATTGCCGGTGGCCCGCAATTGCGGCAAGGGGTCGAACTGGTGCGCGTCGAATCCGGCGGAAATGGCCACCACATCGGCTGAAACTGCTCCCCTGCAGCCGGTAGCATGTACTCCACCGCGTGGCGGAAAATATCGTCGCCGCTGCCGGCGGGCAAGGGGCAGTTGATGGTAAAACCCAGCCCTGCACCTGCCCCGATCTCTATCGGCGAACCGTTGCCCGGGTAGGCCGGATACTGGTGCAATGACCAGTAAAGCACCTGGTCGGAGCGGTAAAAAATATCCATGGTACCGTCGCCGAGGTGCCCGTCGAAGTCGAGGATCAGCACCCGCTTGCCGGCATCCACTGCTTTTTGCGCGGCGATGGCAATGTTGTTGAACAGGCAAAATCCGTGCGCCTCGGCGCGATAGGCATGATGGCCGGGCGGGCGCACGAGGGCGAAATCGCCGCGTTCCATGGCCAGCACCGTTGCGCCCACGGCGGCGGTTGCGCCGAAACTCCGCGGAAGTCCGGGTATCGCCGTCGAGCCAGTTCGGCCCGGGCGCAGTGTTCCTGCACCAGGTCGATGTAGCCTGGGGATGCACCAGGTCGAGGTATTCCGTTCCGTCGGGGATTTCCATCGTCGGCCCGGCGAGGTCGAAGGATTCCAGCCGGAAGCGGTTTTCCGGATGGCCGGGGCCGGTATCGTGGTCGAGGACGGCTGGGTGGTAGAGGATTTGCATAGGTTCCGGACGTGAATTGGCAAATGTAGGGCGGGCAGGCGGTTAAGGAAAATAAAGGTCCCAAAACGGAATAGTTTTTACCTTTGGATAATTCCGATTTATAGTGCAAAAACCAAAATACTTCGAATGAATACTGTCCGAATTTATTTTATTAGCCTCCAGTTGCTTTGCCTGAGCAGCGTCCACCTTTTCACACAACCCATCCAATTCACGCCTGCCGACTTTACTTTTTTCAACCAGAAAGCCGAAGTATACCAGCAGTGGCTCGATAAAACCGGGCTTGGTCAGGCCATCCACGTCACAAAAGTCCGACTGAAAAAAGACTCGACCGAGCTGGAATTACTGCTCCATGTAAACTCCACCGACCTCGATACCGCAATAGCCCTGTGGAACCGCACTCAGGACGATGTTCGGCTCTCCTCAGATCAGACGCTGGAGGAGAAACTTTTTCAAACGTTTTCGGATTTCATGGAAATACCGCCTGCGCAAGGCAATGTGCAAGTGTACGTGCTGGATAAAGACGGCGTGTACATTCCTTGTTTTTATGTGGCTATTTGGGAGGAAGACGGAAGCATCCGCACAGAATCTAAAATGCGCGAATGCAAGGACAAACCTATAGCCGTCAGCCTTGCGCCCTTACCGCTGCGTAAAACGGTAAAAGGCCGAACCGTGGAAACGGAGCGCAAACTGAGCAGCCAGCAGGTATTTGACAACATTGAAGCCTTTTTAAGAGTAAAATATACCCGAACAAACTGTTATGATCGCCGGCCGGAAATGCTCGTAGAACTACGCACCGAAACCTTCCTCCGCATCAGCATTTCCGATCTCTGCCGTGTGGTGCTCACCGATGAGCAAAAATCACTCTGGTGCCGCGCAGCGGAAACCCTTGGCTGGAAATGCAACGACGTGCGCCGCGAACGCCTCGAATTTGAATTCAATTACCTGTCCGGCAGCAATAGCCTGACTGGTCGCCTCACCGGCAAATTTGGCTCCGGCGTCTATCGCCCCCGTACCAGCGGCTACATGGACATGGAACCGGATTTCAACGATTACCTCGATACCTTTCACCTGAAATTTCAACAGGAGCTTAAACCTTACCTGGAAAAACAATGACCCGTAGCGATATCCGCCGATTGGTGGCCGATGGCGAATTAGCGCCCGCGGTACAGGCAACACTCGAATATGCCGAAAAATCCGGCGTTGCAGAAGCTGCCAACGCAGTCACAACCCTGAGCGCCCAACTCGAACAAACCCGGCAATTGTGGAATACCGGCCAGCTTGATTTTAGCGAATATGCGCGCCAGCACGCCCGCTACACCCAGGCCCTGCTCGACAACCTCGACCGCCTGCCCGACCATCCGACACCCGCCGCTGCAAACCGGATGATCCGGGAAGACACGTTCAAAAAACGCCTGTTGTGGATGCTGGCCCTGGGCAAACTGCTCGTGCTCGGGCGCTTCGGCTACCACTGGGGCACCGGCGGTTTCAACGACGAGCAAGGTTGGGCAGCTATCGGCATCCTTGCGCCTACCCTGGCCGGCTACCTGTATGTTGTACTTGACGATTACCTGCGCGCACACCGGGAAGCCAGCGTTTCGGTGCGCTATGTTTCCGGGCCATTGGTGCGCTTTGTCTATCTGATTATCCCGGTTTATATGGTAGCCTTGATTTTTCTAATTGAAAAGAAGGCCATGTCCAGCATAACCAATGCCCAAATGGTCGCCGGCTTTGCCCTGGTGGAAACCGTGCTGGGCGGCTACGTCGGGCGCGTGGTGTCGGCATTCTTTCATACTGCCGAACGCCGGTAATGCCTGCCAGCATAAAAACCGCAACCTATGAAACAGCGATTCATCTTCCCGTTACTTTTCGCCGCTACTATTTTGCAGGCCCAAGCGCGCAAGGACTACGCCGTGTTTTTCCCCGTAACCACCTACACCGGCGGCTGGACCCAACTGCCCGCCACCCTGACGGAGTGCAATGACCTGGCGAATGACCTCCAAACCCTCTACGGCTTCGAAACCACCGTGCTGCCCGATAAAACCAAGGCTGGCATCAAAACCCAACTCGCCGAACTCGCCAACCGCAGCTACGGCCCAAACGACCAACTCCTGCTCGTATTCTCCATGCACGGCTACTTCGACGAAGCCGGCGAGGCGGGCTGCCTCTGCCCGGCCGGCGCCAAAGCCAACGACGGCGCCTTCGACACCTGGCTGCTGCACACCGAACTACGCACCCTGGTAGCCCGTATACCCTGCGAACACATCCTCGTAATACTCGACGCCTGCTACTCGGGCACCTTCGGCGGCAAAAAAGGAAAACCCGACGGCGAAATTTACAAGGAAACGCCCGACTGTCAGGCCAATATCCAACAGGCGCTGAGCCGCAAAACCCCGCTACTACATCGCCGCAGGCGCCAAAGAACGCGTCCCCGCCGGCTCCGGAACTGGTCAAAAGAATGCGCATAGCCCTCGGCGGACGCTATAGCGGGGAGGACGGCCTGCTTTCCCTCAAAGAATTGCTTGCCGCCGTGAGTGAAGCCCGACCAACACCCAAAGACGGGGAGTTTACCGGCGACCTGGGCGGCGGTTTTGTTTTTGTGCCTAAAAACGGCTGCGGCGCAAAAGTAGCCTCCAACGACCGCGACGGCGACGGCGTACCCAACGCCGCCGACCGCTGCCCCGACCAGTACGGACCAAAGTCCAACGCAGGCTGCCCGACTGGTACCCTGCCCAACGACCAGGCGGATGCCGACTACGACGGTATACCCGACTCGAAAGACGCCTGCCCCAACCAATATGGCACCGCAAAAGCCAATGGCTGCCCCGACCGCGACAACGACGGCGTACCCGACATCAGTGACAAATGCCCCGACCAAGCCGGCAAAGCCTACCTCGAAGGCTGCCCCGAAGCCAAAACCGAACTCGCCAAAACCGAACTTTCACTGCCCGACGACGGCCTTGTACTCGTAAAAGGCGGTACCTTCCAAATGGGCTGCACCAGTGGACAACAGGATTGTGATTGTTGGCATAATGTACCTGCTCATAGTGTGACCCTCAGCGATTTTTACATCGGCCGCTACGAAGTGACCCAAAAACTGTGGACCGAAATCATGGGCAGCAATCCATCGAGATTTAAAAACTCCGACGACTGCCCTGTGGAAAACGTAAGTTGGGAGGATGTGCAGGATTTCCTGAAAAAACTCAATGCCAAATACCCGGGCCGCAACTACCGCCTGCCTACCGAGGCCGAATGGGAATACGCCGCACGGGGCGGCGGGAAACAGGTCCTGTTTGGCAACGGGAAAAATGTGGCTAATTCTGCTGAAATCAATTTCGACGGAGGATTTAATATGTCCTGTTCCGTACCTGGAACGTATCGCCGAAGAACCGTCACCGTGGGCAGCCTGAACAGTCCGAATGCCCTGGGCTTGCACGACATGAGCGGCAATGTATCGGAATGGTGCTTCGATTGGGAAGCTAATTATTCCTCAGACAGCCAAACCAATCCTACTGGCCCTTCAAGCGGCTCCTTCCGTGTTATTCGCGGCGGGTCGTGGGACGATTACGCGCGGAATTGCAGTGTGGCGAGTCGCAGTTTCAAAGCCCCCGGTGATAGCTACAACTACGTAGGGTTCCGTCTGGCCAGGTAACGCCGAACCCCGTTCGGCGGCGCGCGATGTACCCGACTGGTGATATTCCATGCCAGGCTGCACGTGCAAGTATCCTTCTGAGCGTCGCCGAACGGGGTTCGGCGGTACGACATCCCGTTCGGCGGCGCGCGAAGTCCCCGACTGGTGATAGCCAAGGCCAGGCTGTACGCGTAGAGGAGCCTCCGGTTCGTCGCCGAACAGGGTTCGGCGGTACAAACACACAAACATATGAGCAAATACTATTACCAAGGCAGCAAACTACCCCATTGGCAACCGCCAGAAGGCACTTTTTTTGTCACCATGCGGCTGTTTGGCTCTGTTCCAAAAAACATTATTCAAGCGCTAAAGGCCAGCCATCAAGTGGCCTTGCTGGAGGCCCGCCAGGCGAATTGTGCACCCGAAGAAGCCGAAAAACTATTGCCAGAAGAACTAAAAGTTGCCGTCGACCGTATCCGTAAGAAAAAGGAATACGAAGCCGGGAAGCGTTACTTCGCCAGTTTTGATGATTTTTTAGATAGCAACCTCAACGAACCACATTGGCTCCGGCAACCGGAGGTAGCTCAATTAAACGCCGAAAATTTGCATTTTTATGCAGAAAAGTATTTTGATCTGTGGGCGTATACGATTATGTCCAACCACATACACCTGCTGCTCACCTTGCGCCCTGGTGCGCCAATTTTGTGGAAAGTACTCCAAGACCTGAAGAAATACTCCGGACTTCACAGCAATAGGCTATTGGGGAGAAGTGGTTCATTCTGGGAAGAGGAAAGCTACGATCATTTGGTGCGAGAGCCGGAAGAAGAGTTTAACCGGATTGCAGCCTATGTGCTGAACAACCCGGTTAAAGCGGGGATTGTAACGCAGTGGCAGGCGCACCCTTGGACTTACTGCCACCCCGAACTGTAGCGCTGCCGTAGCGCCGAACCCCGTTCGGCGGCGCGTGATGTACCTGACCAGCGAAGGCCAGGTCAGGCTGCACGCGTGAAGGAGTCTTCGGTTCGTCGCCGAACGGGGTTCGGCGTTACCTAGCCAGGCGGAAACCTAGATAGAGGTCGCGATTATTGGGTGTGTAGTAGTCGCGATTCGCCACACGGCATTGCCGCGGGGAGACATTCCACGCCCCGCCGCGTTGGACACGCTTGGAGCCTGATGTGGGGCCGGTAGGATTGGAAGACGGGCTGTTTTTGTAGTAGTCCGAGCCATACCAATCGGAACACCACTCATTCACATTACCGCTCATATCATGCAAGCCAAGGTCGTTAGGCAATTTGGAACCAACAGGGCTTGTGGTTTTTTGGTCGCCAAATGCGTTAGTCGTTTTATAATTACTGGAATACCAGGCTACGGCATCGATGCTGTTGCTCCCTGCATACTGGTAATTGCTGTTCTGGTTGCCTCCCCGTGCTGCATATTCCCACTCAGCCTCGGTAGGCAGGCGGTATTTCAGCCCAGTTTGTTGATTGAGTTTTTTGATAAACTCCTGAACATCATCCCAACTAACCCGATCCACGGGGCATTGGTCACAGCCTTTGTTGTGCAGGTACGGCGGGTCGATGCCCATCACCCCTCGCCATTGGCCCTGCGTCACTTCGTATTTCCCGATATAAAAATCACCTACCGTGACGCTGTGCACTGGTTTTTCATCGCTTTCTCCGTCGTTGCTGCCCATCTGGAAGGTGCCGCCCTGTATGAAGACCATGTTATCGGGCTTTTTCAACGGCTTTCAATTTTGCATCCGCTTCGCTGCGGTGCAGGCCCACGGGGAAATCGGCAAGGTATTTTTTATAGCCCTCAGCAGTATTTTTTTCAACAGCTACCTCCCAGGCGGTGTTGTCGCGCTGGCGGGCTGCTTCGGCTTCGAATTGGCGCAGGCTGCTGTTGGCCAGGTCTTTAAATTCGCCTTGCGGAAACTGGCGCAGGTACGCCCGGTAGGCAGCTTCGGTGTTTTGTTGTTTGGCGCTTTTCCAGGCGGCGAGGTCGGCGGCAGTATTGTCGGCTTGTATATCCGGCGGGCAACCGTTGGCCTGGCTGCCCCAGGTATCGGGGCATTGGTCGGTGGCATCGGGTACGCCATCGCCGTCGCGGTCGGGCGCCGGGGCGCAGGCATTGTTGCGTACAAATACAAAATCACCGGCGGGCTCGTGGCCGGCGAAGGCGCCATTTTCCGGTTCGGGGTTGCGCACTTTGCCCAGCCAGTAGGTGAGGTCGTCGAAGAAGAGCAGGCCGTCGGCACTGGGGCCTTTGCGCAGGGCTTCAAGGAATTTGGCTGCGAAGGCCGATTTGGCAGGCGTTCGGGTGTCCTTATTGCCCGAGCAAAGGTACTGGCGGCCGGAGTAGCGCAGCGCATTGTTCAGCTGCGCGGCGCAATCGGGCGCCTGGGCATAGTCGGGCGCATCGGGGCGGGCGCGCTCGCGGGTAGTCCCGAAGGAGCCGGAGTAGCAGGCATCGAGGGCTACGAGGATATGGCGGGCCTTGCACTCGGAAAAGTAGGGCCGCAGGTCGTTGTAGTTGAGGTAGGATTCGGAGTAGCGGTCTTCGTATTTGCCGTCGGCGGCTACGAGGTAGCCCAGGTCGCTGGCCGGGCGGTAGTGGCCGTGCATGGAAAAGAAGTAGAGCACCTGGTCGTCGGGGCCGAGTCGGTTGTTCCAGCTGGCCAGTTCTTCGCGGATTTGCTGTTTGGTGGGATTGGGCACGAGTTTGCACTCGAAGCCGTAGTTGCTTTCGAGTTCGGCTTTCAGGGCTTTGGCTTCGGTTTCTGTTTCCGGCAAGGCGGGCCAACCGGGCTGGAATTTGGTGACGTAGAAAAAAACGGCGTAGTCTTTTCCGGTACGAAGGCTGGTTTGGGCCCATGCCTGAAGGCAAGTCACAAAGGCCAGTAATATTATCAGGGTTTGTCTGATTTTCATGGTTGGGATATTTTGACTGCAAACAAAATTAGGAAGAAAAATAAACTTGTCATTTTGCTGACTTGGAGGCATACGGACACTTCTGGACTTGGTGGTCGCAACCCAAACCTTCGCAAGGCCTGCCGCTTACAAGGTATTTCGAACAATTTGGAAAACACGGCGTTTGGTTTTTTAAAATTTGCCGCGCATTCGAAATTTTGCGCAGCAAATTTTTACCGCCCTTGCCATTTTTCCGGACCGGAGGTCCGGATTACGCCGTACCAACACACCACTACCGGTTCGGCACTAAACTAAAATAACATGGCAAAACGCGTGCTGCCGGTCGGTATCGACGACATGGCTTTTTATGTTCCCAAACTTTTTCTCGACATCGAAACGCTGGCGGAAAAACGCCGGATTCCCGCAGTCAAATTACAGCAGGGCCTCGGCCTGTACAAAATGGCGCTGCCGGATGTACACGAAGACGCTGCCACCATGGCCGCCGAAGCCATCGCCGAGCTGATTGATCGCAACAAGATCGACCCGAAATCTATCGGACGGATCTACCTGGGCACCGAAAGCGCGCTCGACATGTCGAAACCCACCGCCACCTACGCCGTCGGTATGGTGGAGGAACGGCTGGCCGGGCGTTACGGCGCCGGGTGCCTGCGCCATTGCGATGTGTGACATGACCTTTGCCTGTATCAGCGCCACCGATGCCCTGCACAACACCCCCGACTGGGTGGCCACCGACCCGGCCAATGTGGCCATCGTGGTGGCCTCGATATTGCCCGCTACGAAACAGGTCTACCGGCGAATACACCCAGGGTGCCGGGCGGTAGCCATGCTGGTAAAATGGCATCCGCGCCTGCTGAAGTTTCGGCGCTTGTTTGGCTGTCCACCGAGCGTCCACGATTTTACAAACCCCGCCGCGAACGCCACACCGACACCCCGGTTTTCGATGCCCAGTACTCAACTGGTGCTACCAAAACCGGATGCATGAAGCGCTGGCCGATTTCAGGCGCCGGGCGCTGGACGCGGTGTTTTCCGACCCGACCAGTTTCGGGCGCTGCGAGCGTTGGGCGCGTGATCTTTCACCTGCCGTATGCCTTTCACGCCAAACGTATTTATGTGGAAGCGTTCATTGAAGGCCGGAAAGCCATTGGTCACTGGTCGGCCGATGTGGGGCGCCACGGTTTTGAAGAACCAAACGCCGACCAGTTTCCCGATACCAAAGCGTTTGAAAGGCGCAGGCAGTTTTTTGAAACAGGTCAGCACCGCCCGAATACCGCCGTTTTGTGCAGGAAAAACTGGAAAAAGCACAGCGCGCCAGCAGCAAACCGGCAACCTGTACACACTTCCATTTTCCTGGCGCTCATGAGCACCCTGGAAGCCGACCGGGCAGAAAAAAGCCGGCTGGCAGGCAAACGCCTGGGCTTTGTGGCCTACGGAAGCGGCTCGAAAGCGAAGGTGTTTGAAGCCGTGGTGCAGTCCGGCTGGGAGGATGTTGTCCGGCATTTTCGGGTGTTTGAAAAACTGGCGCAGCGGCAAGCCGTGTCGTATGCGCAATACGAGGCGCTGCATCAGGGCCTGAAACCAAACCTGTGCACAAGGAGGCCGGGCGTTGGGGGCTGGAACGGATCGGTACGGAGGGGGTGACCTTGGGTGCGCGGTATTATGCGGCGTTGTAACGACAAAAAACGGCGCCAGCTTTTCGCCGCGCCGTTTTATTCACCTAAAACCTGTTGTAGAAAAACGTCCTGTATGTTTTAAGCTAGCGGGAAATTCCCTCAGCGTATTTCTTCTGCAATCACCGTGTCGGATTTTGATGCGTTGCCTTGGTCTGCGGGCGCATAACAGACCCCGCTGCCGCAACGCCCCGTGTTCAAAACCGCCTGCATACCGAAAATAATTCCCGGGAAAAGCAGCGGCCCATTCGCCGGTGTTGTACAACTCCACAAAAGCCCAAACGGCCAAACCGGCCCCCAACAATCGCATGAAATTCCACTGATTTATCATAGGGGCAAAGTTGGGGGAACGGAGATGGTTTCACTGCCTTAACCACAGGGAAAATGGGACTTTTACAGGTTTTCCCATAGACGGAGGGCGATAACGGCCGTATCCGTATCCGGGTCCCGAGGGTAAAATTTTCAACCCAACCCAACCATTCCATGCGGCGCTGCGTCAGCAGAATCAAGTCCGACTGAATGACCATTACGCCCGAACTTTTGGAGGCCGCCCGCGAAAGCGCGCGCAAAGCGCAGTACCAAGGCTGTACCAGCAGTGCTACCCGGTGCTGATGGCGGTGTGCCTGCGGTACCGGCGCGACGAAAGCGAAGCAGCGGCGGCGCTCAACGGCTTTTTGAAAATTTTGCCAAAACCTGCCGCTACAACCCGAAGTACCTTTTGTGGCCTGGATCAGACGGATTCAAATCAATACGCTGATCGACATGTTCCGGCGCAGGCCAAATGGCGCGACCAGGTTTGCTTTCGGAAAAAATGGAACAACAGTCGGATGCAACGGCTGTCGACTGGAGATAGACCGACCGGCAATTCGACGCCGAGCAACTCGAAAACCTGCTGCAGCGCCTGCCGCCGGTAAGCCGGCAGGTGTTCAACCTGTTTGCGCTCGACGGCTATAGCCATGCCGAGATCAGCAGCATGCTCGATATCAGCGAAGGTACCTCCAAATGGCATGTGAGTTTTGCCCGCGGTCAATTGCGCAGCTGGATCAAAGCCGGATTGGAACAAACAGAAAACACATCGGTACGCTAATGGAAAACAAGGATCGCCTGGACGAATTTTTGCAACGCAAGTTCGCCGAAGACCAGCCCGAGCAGCGGCGCTGGCCTTCCGGGAAGAGCACTGGCTACAGGCGCAGGCGTTGATCGAAGCCCGGGAACGCAAGCGCAGGCGTGGCTTTTGGTGGTGGTGGATGGGCGCCGGGTTGCTGGCGCTGCTGCTGGCCGGCTGGTGGTTTTTTGCCGAAGGCGGATTACTGCCGCAGCGTTTTGCCGGAACGGCAAAGGCGCCTGCGCAGGAAAATGCCGGAAAAACAACCGATCCTGGGACGGCAGATTACAGGGCATGCCTGAAAAGCCGCGGGAGCAAATGCCCGGCGAAAACGGGGTAGGGGGCGGACTGAAAAGCGAAGCCGCCTGCCGGGAGGCTGCTTCTTTCAAAAAACCACCCCGGCGTCTGAAAAATCCGGCAACTGCTGCTGAAGCCCACAAGGGTAGCGCAAGCCGGGCGTCGAATAATAAAAAAACGCCGCCGGTTCCGAGCCGGCACTGCCGCGTTTCCAGGAAAAAGCGTCGGCATTTACGCCGGAAAATACGCCGGATGAAATGCCGGTGCCAACCCCTTGGCTGCGCCGGCAGATGGTCGCTTCCGGAAAAATCAAAACTAAGTTGCCTGGGTGCACCTGGACCAGTTGCCGTTGCCGTTTCCACCGCTGGCGCTGCCACCTCCCGGTCTGGAGCCGCTTCCCCTCACTCCGCCGCCCGCTGCTGCGCCGGAACGCTTGCACCGGACCTGGCGTTGGCAACTGGGTGTGGCTGCCGGAGGCGGCACTGCCCTTGGCCATTTGGAACATGAACGAACCGGTTTTGACGCCGGCCTTTCGGCGCGGCTGCACCGGCGTGGCAAACCCTGGTCTTTCAACACCGACCTCGTCTGGCGTTTCCGGCCAGGCAAACTTGCCGACACCGCGCTGAGCAGTGTGGAACAACTGAAATACAGTTTTGGCTATACCCTCGAACGGACTGAACAACGCATAACCGGCACCACATTGGCTGGAGTGGCCCCTCTACCTGCAATACCACCTTAATGTGGTCAATGTTGAATAGCCGGTTTATGCCTTACGCTGATGCTATTCGTGCAGGGCCGGCAGGAAAGGACACAGCAAACTTCCCTGGCGCCCGGGCCCAGGTGCTCGAACGCCCGCATCCGCCTGGAGCCGCTGGTTTGCCGGGTACGCCGGCGCTTTTGCCGGGGTGGCATGGCAACCGACCGGCCAACTAAGCCTGGGCCTGCGTATGCATTACCAGACCGGGCCGGATTCGGACCGGTTCGGATATTGATTTGCCCAAACGGAGCCCGGTTTGGTGGGATTTGCAGGTGCGGTGTTTGTTTGGGAAAAAATAAGATGATGGGGCTATACAAACTATGCTAAAAATGCTGCCGTGCAGCCAACTCCACCAGGTCTCCTCCTTTTCAGTGCCTGCAAAAAGACCTGCCGCCCCCGGTAACGGAAGACCCCGTTTTTAAGGTGGACTACATACTCGATAATCAACCGGCAACCCGAACCGCCGGGCTGAACAATGTGTATTTATTCACGAATTCGGAAAAAGGCGCCGACGAAGTCTGGCAGTTCACCGGCAGTTTTGCGCCGGCAAGTTGTCCGGCAGCGGATTGCCCCGTACGTTGACGTTTATCCTGCGGAATTATACCCAGGAACCGGTGTTTGACTCCACCTGGAATACCGGTGTTTTTCCAATGTACCAACCGGGCAATTTTGATTCCACGGTTTTTCGGGCAGTACTCGATTACAACTACACGGCCATGCTAACGCCTGAAGTGTCTTGGTTGATCAATAATCAGGCAGGGCTGGACGGCACGCCAGTGGCGTATAAGACCACGGATTTTAGCCGGACGTTGGGCATTCGGCGCAATTTCCGGATGGTCTTGCGGTCCAATCCCGGCAGTTATTGTACACTGCCGAAAACCTGTTTTGCCTGCGTTCGGCCATCCGGGCTGATCTGGACAGTTCGGGGCTGGTTACGTTTTCGGCATTGCCGGAACCGGTTTCGGGCAACTATACCTACGCCTGGAGCACCGGCGACACGCTCAATAGTTTTCCAGACCGACTGGCTGCCCGGTGAAACGTGCACGGTCACCGTCCAGCGAACAGGGCGGCGGCTGTACGGCCTCGGTTTCCCTGGGCAATTTGCCGGACACTGCAAATACCTACCACAGCGGCCTGGTGACGGCGGATGTTGTACCGCTGACCCTGAAGACTATCGGCCCGATTTTCAGGGCGGATTGATGACCAGGGTTTGCGTTGGCCGGAGCGATAGGGGCACAGCCCTTTCCGGCGTATTTCTTTGAACTGGCTGAAGTTTTTGGACTACGACAAAAATGAAAACGGCCTGCCGACTAAAAAGCTGCCGGATTCGCTGGAAATGCCGCTTGTACAATGATGCGGGGATTGGCTGCCGTTTGAAGGCAGTGGCGTGGTCGCGGTGGGCTGGCCGGGGTAATGTGACTCATATAATCCCGCTTCCGGTCCAATCCATAGGCCCGCAGAATTTTCCTGTCCTCAATCTGCGGGAATCCCTGCCCTTCCAGCAAGCGGACTTTCCGGATAACCGTTTCCACGCGCAGGCCGGTCATATCGGCGATATCTTGCCGGGTGAGGGGCACAGTGAAGTGCCCGTTTTTACCATATTTCAGGCGGGAGAGTTTGGCTTTGAGCAAGTCGATAATGGCAAGGATGCGCTCTTCCGGGCTGCCGAGGTTGATGGCTTTGAGCACCCGCGCCTTGTCGTGCACCCGTTGGCACATGCCTATGGTAAACTGGAGGTGAATGTCGGGATGTGCACGCAGCAGTTCAGGAATTGTTTGCGCGGCAGCGCGAACGGCACGGTGTCGAAAATAGCCGTGGCGTTGGCGGGGTAGGGAAACGGCCGATCATCGGCGGTTCGCCGGCTTTTCCCCATCGGTGAAGATGCCCTGGATGAAATCGTGCTCTTCACCGCCGATTGACCATTTCACCAGGCCGGTATATATCTAGAAAATAATAAAACGCCGTTTGGCCTTCGCGAAAGGACGTCTTCCCGGCGGTTGATTTTTTAGGGGTTGCTCCCGGTAATTACTGCAAAAGATCACGGTGCGATGTTCATGGATGCAAGGCCTGGTAATTTGTAAAATACAAATTCAGCCTATTCCAGCTTGATCCATTTTTGGGTGTACACCGCCGATGTGCCGCTGTCGGATCCGGTATACACCCCAGGGGCCGAAATCGGT
This sequence comes from Lewinellaceae bacterium, assembly GCA_016716135.1. Classification (GTDB taxonomy): domain Bacteria; phylum Bacteroidota; class Bacteroidia; order Chitinophagales; family Saprospiraceae; genus M3007. The sequence goes on from JADJWX010000020.1 coordinate 16,736, forward strand.
TTTCAGCACCGCCGACGGGCTGGTAATGCCTTTGCGCACCAGTTTCCCAGCAGCATTGAAAATCTCCACGTGAGCACAGACCAGCAGTTTATCTACGCGCAGCAATAGGGTGCCCGTGCGCAGGGGGATCGACCTGGGCTTGGGCGGCGGCGGGTGAATCCGTGGAGGTTTAGCGGTATGGCCTGCGCCCACACCTTGTCGGTTCGGGAAAATTCCCGTTGGGGCGCCAGAATGTGCTCCGACGAGCTGCTGGCCCGCATCGATTCATAGAGCACGCGGTGCCCGTCGTTATTGACGTGGATGCCGTCGCCGGCATTGAATTGTTCCTCAATTTACCTTGGGAGGTTGTCAGGCCACTCCAGAAATTGACCGAACGGTCGGGGAACCGCTGGAGGATGGAATCACGGAGCATGCACTGCATTTTATTGCCGGACTGAAATTGCGGGGCTGCGTAGTTGAAACTCAGAGGTCGACACCGCATTCCCGGGCTGTTTTGCGAGCATATCAGGAGTTTGCCAGTACCTCCTCGATCTTGTTTCCCCGAAGCCACGTCGTTCGAGGGCAGGGTGACCAAAATCGCATCCAGTTGCGGGATTAGCGCCGGGAAATATTGCGCAAGGTATCCGGTTTTGGCCGGCCGTCGGAAGTGGTGCGCTGCCCGTTGGGCAACAAATGAAAACTCGTGTGGCCGCGTTTGGCCAGGTTGATCACCTGGTTGGCCGGGTATACCGATTTCAGGTAGCGTTCGTACGCGGTTTACCCAGAGCATTCAGAAACCGGCTTTGCTCCGGCCCCCACCGCCGTGGAAGGCCGATCACCACGAAAACCGGGAAGGGCGCGCCGCAGTATTCTGGGCGTAACGCACCCATTTGGGCTGTACCGGATTCCGGCATCAGCAGGACGAACAAAAGAAAAACAGCGGTGCGTGGCGCATTTCTTTGAGACGAAACTCATTCCTGTTTTTCCCATTTAAAAATTTGTAAAAATCCGGGACCGTAGCCGTATCAATACAGGCCGGGGGAACCGTCATCCGGGATCTGCAAGGGCATATTACCCCGATGTCCGATATAACGCCTTCCCGGTTTGGTTTATGATTTCTGCCGAAAGCAGGAACGGTGGCTTGGCTTCGCCCGCATTGTCAAACTGAACACTCAACCACCCGGTGTGGTGGATCATGCGGAGCAACGGCGCACTTCCGGCACATTTGATCTTCGGACAGGCGAAAATAAAATGGATCCAACTGTCTTGCACGGCACAGCCGTATGGTGAAAGTTTGCCTGAAGGGAAACCTGCCTGCCGGCCACCGGGTGGCCAGTCGCGGGCACGCAAAACCAGCCCGCTGCCCTGTGCCCCGGTTGACCATTGGCGGTTTCCGTATTCAAAACCGGCATCCAGTACCAGGGTATCGGCCAGAATGAACAGGGAATCCGGCCGGATTCCGGCGCTCATTTCAGAAAAGAACACCGGCACCGGCACGCGCCGTGTTTGCAAAAATCCTTCCGGCCGGTAGCCAAAATGGTAAAAAACCTGCCCGCTGAACAGCCGCGGATAATAGCGCTCCGAAAACACATGGCTGATGCCGGTGCCGTTTTGCAAGCGCAGTTCAGGCGTACGGGCCACCCCGGAGATCGGCCGGGGCAAAGTAAGCCAGCCGGCCGGCCGGATCGGCCAGGTGTAGGTAGACCGACAAGGTGTCGCCGCCGGCCAAGTGCTAGCGGGCCCTGCCGGCAAGCGGACAACTACGCCTTCGTACAGCGCCTGCACTGAAAATGAATCGAGCAGCGCTTGAAGCTTGCCGGGTTCGTTTTCATGGCCGGACAAACCACCCGCCGGGTGTGCACGCGCAGGTATTGCGTGCCGGTGCTGTGCAGTGCACCGACAGGCTATCCAGCACCAGGCTGGTGTCCGGCTGCCAGTTCGAACATGATGCCGTTCCAGTCCCGGTTGGTACTCGTGGTGCCCACCAGTTGCCTGGGAAAATGAAAAGGCCCGCGCCGGACCTTCCACGAAATAGGGCACCGGGCTGCTCAGCGCCGGCGTCGTCAGGGTTGCACCGCTTGCAAGGGCGGCGCCGGCATAACTGGGCCGGTCGAACCAGAGGATGGTGTCGGCGTACAGATACCGCCAGCGCGCAGGAGTGATCCGGCCCGGCGCGCGCAAAGCGTGTCGGATGTGGCATAAACCTGCGGCCGGTTGAAAAACAGCCAAGGATATTTTTTCCCAATACCCGGGAAAACAGCAGGCGGTGTCCGGCATTGTTGGTGGAATACCGTCGCCGGAATCGAATTTCCGGATGGGGCAGTCGCCCGGGCCCCGGCAATTCGTCTGAAACCCGGGGCAAAATCGCCGTAGCGCTGCAAAATGGAGTCGCGTACGGCCGGTTACCTCACTTTTTCGGGCTCAGGTTCCGGGGTTGGGATGGTAAACACACAGACCGCCCCGCCGGCGGCCGGGCTTCGCCGACGATGGTGTCGAAATTGGCCAGTTGTTCTGCGACGCCGTAGCCAGCCGGGCGTCGTTGGAAGGCAGGTTGATGATGATGGCGTCGGGCCGGTGGGCCCGGGGCTTTGGTGATGTTGCGGGCGGTGTCGGGCCAGGGCCGGTTGGGTGGTGGCGGGTTGCCGGTGGGCATCAGGTGGTAGGTTTTGATAACCGCCCCGGGCGAGGTTAGTCACCGTGGTTTCCGGGTTCCAGTTCCTGTAAATACCGGGTTGAAACGCGGCACCCAGAGCGCTATTCGATCGGGAGCGCCGGCGCCTGCGGTGGAAGGCCGATGGCGACCACGGACAGGTGGGTGGTTGTCCCAACTGGTCGCATCCGGTTGCCAGGACTGCGCCTGCAGCGGTTCAATACAAACGAGAAGGGCAACAAAAAGGTTGATATAGCGCATGGGAAACAATGACCGGAGTAAGAGCAGGCTGTCGCAATGCCGGATTATCTTTACAAAAATTTGAATGGTGTTCGGAAGAACAAATGAATGGACGTACATGAATTCCGTCGTTAAAAGTCGCGTTTTCCCACGAAATCGGGGAATTGACCCGGTTTTGTGCTCCGTTTTTCAGGAGGCCTTCCGGCCCCGTTAGATTTAGCGAATTGGTCCGGCAGTGTTTTGTTATTGGCTACAAATCGCTGTCGCTGGTCGCCTTGACAGCGTTTATCATGGGCCTGGTGCTGACCATGCAATTGCGGCCGAGCATGGTGCGGTATGGTGTGGAAGCGCAAATTCCGGCGATGGTGTGCATTGCGATTATCCGGGAAATCGGGCCGGTGATTACCGCGCTGATCTTTGCGGGTAAAATCGGCTCCAGTATCGGTGCTGAGTTGGGCTCGATGCGGGTGACCGAACAAATTGACGCCATGGAAGTGTCGGGTACCAACCCGTTCAAATACCTGGTGGTTACCCGCACCGTGGCCGCCACGCTGATGTTGCCGGTACTGGTTATTTTGGCCGACGCCATCTCGTTGTACGGCTCCTGGATCGTGAACATTTACGAAGTACTCAGTTTTCATTATTTTATACGCAGGTGATCGACAACCTGGCCTATTACGATGCCATTCCGGCGATCATTAAAACCTTCTTTTTTGGTTTTGCCGTTGGCATTGTAGGCTGTTTTAAGGGGTATTATTCGACAAAAGGCACGGAAGGTGTGGGCCGCTCGGCCAACTCGGCGGTGGTCATGTCTTCTGTTTTGATTTTTATCCTGGACCTGCTGGCTGTGCAGGTTGCGGAGTTGATTTGGGACTATTAGTACGACAACAACCATGGGAACCAAAAAGCCGTAATCCGGGTGGAAGGGCTCTGCAAAGCGTTTGGCGACAATGTGGTGCTCGACCGGTTTGACCTCACGCTCTACGAAGGCGAAAACCTCGTGGTGCTGGGCAAATCCGGGTCGGGCAAATCCGTGCTGATTAAATGCATCATCGGGTTGTTGCGCCCCGACAGCGGGCGGATTGAGGTGTTTGGTGAAAATGTGCCCGATTTGAATTACACCGAGCTCGATCAAATGCGCGCCCGGGTTGGTTTTTTGTTTCAAAGCAATGCCCTGTACGATTCCATGACGGTGCGTGAAAACCTCGAATTCCCGCTTCGGCGCCACTGGTTGAAAACCCCGCAACAGGATGTTGACGAGCGGGTGCATGAGGTACTGCAAAGCGTAGGGCTGGCGCATGCCACCGAAATGATGCCCGCCGAACTGTCGGGCGGTATGCGCAAACGCATTGCGCTGGCCCGTACCTGATCCTCAAACCTGCCATCATCCTGTACGACGAACCCACCACGGGCCTCGACCCCATCACCGGCATGGAAATCATCGAACTGATCCAACAGGTACAACAGGAATATCGAACCGCGTCCCTGGTTATATCGCACGACCTGAAACTGGCTCAAATTGCCGCCGAACGCATCATCATGCTTATCGACGGCACCTGCTATCCTAGGGAACATTTCCCGAACTTCAGGCCTCCTCCGACCCCAAGGTCAGGGCCTTTTTGACTGAACGCCATGGCTAAACAGACAATTGACAACATAAAACTGGGCTTCTTTGACCTCATCGGACTCGGGCTCCTGATCCTTTTCCTGTACATGCTCGGGCGCAACAAAAGTATTTTCAGCGACCGCTTCGAGATCAGCGTACATTTTGAAAATGTCAGCGGCCTGGTGGCCGGAAACAATGTGCGCGTGTCGGGCATCGTGGTCGGCATTGTGGAGGAGGTTCAACTTGTAAACGACACCCTGGTGGTTGTTACCATTACCCTGAACGAGTCGATGCGTCAGGTAATCCGGAAAAATGCCCGGCCAGCATCGGCACCGATGGTCTGATCGGCAATCGGGTTGTCAACTTCTGCCGTCCAAAGATCCGGCGCCACTGATCGAGCCCGGCGACATCCTGCAATCCCAATCAGATGTCAGCACGGAGGAAATGCTGCGTACGCTCGACCGAACCAATCAGAACGTGCTGGATATTTCCGAAGGCCTGAAGGAAACTATTGAACGGATCAACAACAGCACCCAGCTGACCACCCTGCTCAACGATGAAGGGCTCTCTCGCGACCTGAAAGCGGCCTTGTACAACTTGCGCAGTGCGACAGGAACTGCTTCGGTCACCATGTCGGATCTCCGGCAAGTGGTTGGTGATATCCGGCAAGGAGAAGGCACCATCGGCGCCCTCCTGCGGGATACCGCCATGGCGTACGAACTGAACCAGGTAGTATCTGAAATGCACGCCCTGGAAACCCAACTCAGCCAACTCACCCGCCAAACGGGCAACCTGGTGACCGATTGAACCAGGTGGTCCGGGGCGTTCAATCCGACCTGCAGGAAGGGCAGGGCCCCGCGCGCCTGCTCATGCAGGATTCGCTTGCCGCCGCCCGCCTGCAAAATACTCTCGGCAGCCTGGAAGCAGGCACCTGCCCGTTTCAGCGAGAACATGGAAGCGTTGAAGCACAATTTTTGTTTCGGCGGTATTTTAAAAAACAGGAAAAATTACAGCGGAAAGCGGCGAAGGAGCAGGAGTGATTAGGTGGTTACTCGTCCTACGACTTCAAGTCGTAGGACGAGTAGCGACTTCAAGTCGTAGGACGAGTAGGTACCACTCAGCCTTCCGCGTCAGGGCAGCAACCGGTTAAAACCCACACCCGCAACCCTGACCCAATACTGTCCTCTCCTCCCGCGTTTAACCGGATTTTCAGCGGCAACGCCCGATTCCGCGGCAATGTAGCCGGGCCTGTAGCATCGTACACTTCGATCCGCACCGTGCCTGGCGATAATACCGGGAAATTTCCAACAGCGGGCCGGCATTTTCGGCACTCGCTTTGCCATTTGATTTTTCAGGCGGCTATCGCTTCCGGCGAACTGCCGTTTTTACCTGCTCGAAAACGCGGGCATGGCCGGCATTGTTGAGGTGGGCGCCATCGCCCAGGGAAAAGCGCGGGTCGGGCAGGCTTGCGGGTGTGGCCAGGCAATCCCAAAAGTTGAGCGCCTGTTGGCCATACCGGCTCAAAATGGCGTCCTTCAGCCGCATTTGAATCTCAATTTGCGCAGCGCTGAATTCCCGCGGTTGTGTTGTGCCGATCCAAACCGGCACACCGGCGGCCCGGGCGGTTTGGATAATAGTATCGAAATTCTGTAGTTGTTCCTCCGGCCCGTAAAAAGCGGCGGCATCATTGGACGGGCATTCACGATCACGGCATCGGGTTGGTAAAGCAGTGCCTTGGTAATGTTGTGCTCGGGGTCGGGAAGCGGCCGTTTGGGGGCACGGCAAAGCCGGTGGGCAGGAGCTGGAAGGTTTGCAAGCCGCCGAGGCCCAGGTTTATCACGTCATTGTCCGGATGCAGGCTCTTCAGGTAAGCCCGGTAGCGGTTTACCCAGGCCTTTTCGGGAGGCTCGGCCCCCTGGCCGGCAGCGGTGGAGGAGCCGATTACAGCGATTCGGACAGGCTTTTTCATTTCAGGGCTCAAATTACAAGTTGCACCGGATTTCAATGGGCCGGGCTGTTTTTTGAATCAAAAGCCGGTCGGGGCTTATTTCACGCGGCGCCAGGTTTGTCCGGCACCTGCGTCATTATAGCCACCGGCAATGTACAAGATCGAATCGCCGGTGATATAGATCGGCCCTTCCTCCAGGTTTGGCTGGAGCGTGCGGGTGCCGAGTTCAAGGATATAGTCCGGGTTGCCCGGCGTTTGCCACAACTCGTAGGCCTGGGAGTTCACCAGGGTGTTGTTGTGGTAGAGCTTGAGTTTTTGGCCGGTTAAAAATTCTACTTCCATGGCTATTCCGGTGGAGGCCGGTGTGGTGATGGAAGGTTGTTGCATCCCGCGAGTTATGAAGCTGGATTCGACCCAGATCCAACGCCCCGTAAGTTCCAAGGTTGGCGCAGGTGGTTGTTTTTCATGTATACACGACTTCGAGGCAACGGTAATCAGCAAAAGGATCATGTAGTATTTCATGGCGTACTTTTTAGATGGGTTCAGGTGAAAAAACGGCGCCGCAATTCTTTTCTCCAAGAGACGGGTAAAAGCCACCGAAACAGTTGGGGCCATCAGGTTCTCTTACCCGTTCCAGCGGGCTGACGGCCGAAACCAAAGGCCTAAACCGACATCGGGTCGATCGTATCTGCCTGGATTTCATATTTTTTCATAAAATCCTTCACTGCCTTGTCGCTGACTTTTCCTTGCCGGTTCAGCAACCGCACGGCTGCGTAGGCGATGTATTTGGCGCTCACCTGGAAATAATCGCGCAGGCTTTCCCGGCTCTCCGACAAGCCGAAGCCGTCGGTACCGAGCACGGTAAAGTCGGCAGGCATCCAGGGCGCCAGGCAACCCGGGGTGAGTTTTACCCAGTCGCTGGCAGCCAAAACGCCATCCTCGCCTTTCAGGGCTTATTTGCAGGTAGGGCACTTTTTCTTTTCGCCCGGTGCGCCATGTTCCAGCGGTCGCAGGCATTGGCATCGCGGTAGAGTTCGCTCCAGGAGGTTGCGCTCCAGATATCCGTGCTGACGCCTTCGCTTTCGAGAATTTCAGCGGCTTGCAACGCCTGGTCCATAATAATCCCGGAAGCAAGCAAATGGGCTTTTATGCCGGCTTGTGCCGATTTCTTTTTTGACTGCTGGTAGCGGTAAATGCCGCGTTTAATCCCCTCCTCCACACCTTCGGGTATAGCGGGCATCGGCAGGTTTTCGTTGTACAACGTGATGTAGTACATCTTGTGCTCATGCTCGACATACATGCGGCGGATGCCATCATGAACGATCACGGCCAGTTCGTAGGCAAAGGCCGGGTCGTAACTGATCACGGAAGGTACGGTTTGCGCGATGAGGTGCGAGTGGCCATCCTGGTGTTGCAGGCCCTCGCCGTTCAGCGTGGTACGGCCGGCCGTGGCGCCGAGCAGGAAACCCTTGCACATCATGTCGGCAGCCGCCCAAACGAGGTCGCCCACGCGCTGAAAACCGAACATGGAATAATAAATATAAAACGGAATGGTCGGGATGCCGTGGTTGCTGTAGGCCGTGCCGGCTGCTGTGAACGAGGCTGTGGCGCCGTCTTCGTTGATGCCTTCCTGCAGCACCTGCCCGGTAACGGATTCTTTGTATTTGATTACTGAAATGCCGATTTCGAGCGGGGTGTACAGCTGCCCTTTTTGATTCCAGATCTGTGCGGAGTTGAACAGCGGCTCCATCCCGAAGGTCTGCGCCTCATCCGGAACGATCGGCACGATGTACTTGCCTACTTCCTTGTTGCGGATCAATTGGGTCATGATATCGATCATGGCCGCAGTGGTGGAAAATGCCTTGCCCCCGGCAGATTCGCTGCCCTGGAGTTGTTTTCAAACAAACTTACTTCCGGCAACTCCAATTGGGGATAATCTTCCGAACGTTCGGGCAAAAAGCCGCCCAGTGCCTTGCGGTGCTCGAGCAGGTATTTTGTGGCTGGGTCTTCCGGGCCGGGATACCAGAATTTGGCCGCTTTGGCATCTTCGTCGCTGATCGGAATTCCGTAGCGGTTTTTAGTCTCCACCCGGGCGTCGGCGCTGATGTCTTTGGTTTGGTGGGCCTTGTTTTTGCCTTCGGCAGCTTTGCCCATGCCGTAGCCTTTCACCGTTTTGACGATGATCGCCACCGGCTTGTTGGCCCGTACAGCCTGCTCGTAGGCGGCGAATACTTTCAGGGCATCGTGTCCGCCACGGCGCATGGCTTTGAGTTGGTCGTCGGAATAGTCGGCCAACAATGCCGCGATTCGCTGATCGTCGCCGACCAGTTTTTTGCGCACGCCGGCGCCGTCGAGGTTGGTAATTTCCTGAAAATCGCCGTCCACCATTTGTTCCAGGCGGGCCAGTAAAACGCCGTCTTCGTCTTTTGCCAGCAGTTCGTCCCACTCGCTGCCCCATACAACTTTGATGACATCCCAGGAGGCGCCGTAAAAATGGCGTTCAACTTCCTGGATGATCTTGCCGTTGCCGCGCACGGGGCCGTCGAGGCGTTGCAGGTTGCAGTGCACCACGAAAATGAGGTTGTCCAGATTTTCCCGGGAAGCCACGCCGATGGTGCCGTAAATTTCAGGCTCATCGATTTCACCGTCGCCGATGTAGTGCCAGACCTTGCCGCCGTTTTTCGGTTTTAATCCACGGGTTTCGAGGTATTTGTAAAAACGCGCCTGGTATACGGCCGTCATCGGGCCGAGGCCCATGCTCACGGTTGGCGCCTGCCAAAATTTGGGCATACGCCGCGGGTGCGGATAGCTCGAAACGCCGTGGAGCAATTCCTGCCGGAAGTCGGCAATTTGTTGCAAATCCAGACGGCCTTCCCATACTGCCCGGGCGTAAATGCCGGGTGAAGCATGTCCTTGAAACATAAACAGATCGCCGCCGTATTCTTCCGAGCGTTTGCGCAGAAAATGGTGGAACAACACCTCGAGCATCGTGGCGCAGGCCGCGTAAGTGGCAATGTGCCCACCCAGGGCAAGATTTTTGTCTTGCGCCTGCAACACCATCGCCTGGGCATTCCAACGGATCACATTTTCGATCCGGCGCTCCAGTTCCAGGTCGCCCTTTTTTCCTTGCCCTGTGCTTCTATGACTTCTTCCAAAGCTTCCAGCCATTCCTCCTGTTCGAGGCGCCAGTCGTCGAGTTGTGTATTATTTCCCACTTTTCAATGCGTAGTTGAGTGAACGAGTGAATGCGGCAGATGGGGAATGGCAAAAATAGAGGTTGGCGCCGACTTTAACGGCATGGAAAGCAAATGGTTTCCGGCCCGCCCACAGACCAACCGGAAACCATTTGAACTAAAAGATCTAAATCAAGTGCAATTATTTCGAAACAAATGCACCCAGGCGCCATTGATGCTGAATTTTCCGACAATATCTTCAGCGTCGGGATTGCTTTGTGCCAGCCAGGCTACCTGCTTGAATGCTTCCCGGGCGGCCTGGTCATTCGAGGTGTTGGTTTCATTTCCGGCAACAACCGCTTCGGCAGTATAACCGTGCAACAGCGCCTTGTATTGGTTGCGAAACAAGGCCGGCTGGCTGAAAATATCGACACCGATCACCTTGCCGTTGCAAACGGCAACTACCCCGACGGCATTGGGGAGCGCATCCATTTTGCCTTCAAAAAAATTCAGGTACGCTTCGCGCCGGGCCTTGTGAGCGTTTTCCGTTTCCAAGGCGGCATACGTTTTTGTATCGGAGGATGCATCATTGGCTTCGGTTATTTTGTCTACCGCTTTCCATACACCTTGCTGGTTGCCCTGATGCACTGCTTTCCGGACGTGCGGGCTGGCCACATTGTAGTATCCCCGGAACGCCGCGATCTGCTTTTCCGTTTCCGGCGCTTCCGGGTCGTAATAACTCGAACGGCCTGCTTCCACACAAAACACATCAATATTTTTAATGGTGCCGGGTGGTATCGCATCGTCATAGGCAATCACGCGGTCCTGGTTTCCGCCGGTTACCACATCGCCCGACATGAGGAAAACGGTTTTGTCGCTTTTATTTTGCACCGTGAGGGCATTGTACCATGCGTTTTGTTCCCGGCCGAATTGTTTGCGTTCGGTGATCCGAAAGCCGGCAGTTTGCATGCCTTCGGCCAGGGTTGCCAGTGCCGGCTGGGATGCAACGGCGTTCAACACCTGCTCGTCGGCGCACACCGGGTATAAACGCAGGTTTTCAGGTCCATTCCGGGTTTTCGGATGCCTGCGTTTCCAGGCCGGACAAAGTTAAGGTGGCGGATTTTTGTACCTGGCCGGTATCCGTATCGGCGCACGACCAAAATAAAAGCGCAAGCAGGCCGATGGGAAAGATAGTTTTTTTCATAAAACATTGTTTTTGAAGTAATAACGGTTTGGGCAAAGTGCTGATTGTTTTCAAAAGTACAGGGCGGCATGCCGCTTTCCAAATATTTTTGCCGCATGAAGGTGCATTTCCGATAAGCGGAAAAAAACCATAAATAACGGCAAAGGCGGCTGGGCATCACCACAATCAGATGAACTGGACAATTTTCCATCAGCAGGTATTTCCCATACGGCACAAGCTTTATCGCTTTGCGTTGCGGATTACAGGAAGTATCCATGAAGCGGAAGATGTGGTGCAGGAGGTGCTCGAAAAAGTGTGGAAAACACCTGCCGACCAAAGTGCGACTATCCGAAACTGGGAAGCCTGGTGCATGACCCTGACGTAACCGTTCGTTGGATTAAAGCCGTGACCGGGCCCAGCGCCGCACCGCGCCGATCGGTCAGGAAGCCGAATATCAAACCGACGGCGCCGACCCGGCCCGCCAGATTGAGGTGCAGGGGATTTGACCGGCCAGGTACGCCGGTTCCTGGAGGATTTGCCGGAGAAACAACGCATGGTAATGCACCTGCGCGACATTGAAGACCAGTTAAAAGCCGAAGAAATTGCTCAGGTCCTGGACATCAGTTTGGACCAGGTAAAGTAAACCTCCACCGGGCCAGGAAGGCCATACGCATGCAATTCGGCGTGGTTTTGCCGCCGAACCCGTACAGACCCGAAACAGTTGAACATGAAAGAACAAGCAAATATTCAGGCCTTGCTCGACCGCTACTAGGAAGGGAAACCACGCTGGACGAAGAACGCCAACTCAAGGTTTTTTCAGTGCGGGCAACATCCGGAAGCCTATCAGGCATTTGCACCGTATTTCCAGGCTCTGCAAGCCGAACATGCAGTGCAAGTGCCCGGCAACCAACGGGCAGTACGCATGCGCCGCCCTTGCGGTGGTTCCGTTTGGCTGCCGCCGCAGTCATCGCCATATTGCTCACTGCAGGCGTCTTTTGGTGGACAGGCGGCCCGGCACAACAGGAACAACAGGCTCTGGCCCCGGTAATGCCGCCCAAGATAGAAACGCCTCAACCTGCATTGACGCCCAGCCTTGAACCGGCCGCAAACCCTGTTGCTGAATCCCAGGTACCCAAAAAGCAAACCCGGAAGGGAACCGTTCGCAAAACCCGGAGTGTTGCACCCGAACCGGCGCCGGAGGACACCTACGAAGACCCTGAAGCCGCTCTGGCTGAAATCAAAGCGCGCGCTGGCGCTGGTTTCTTCGAAAATAAACGAAGCAACACACCCTGGAGAAAGGCCTTCAGGAAGTGAAGCATGTTGATATTTTACACAAAAGAAAAAGAAACGGATGGTTAAGCGCCATCGGATCAACCTGTTCACCCACAAATTTTGCTATGAAAAAAGTTGCTCCTTTTGCTGCCGCTGCTCTACCTTTTTTTGCCTTCTGCAGCGCTCTTCTCCGCCCAAAACGACGCTATTAACCGGTTTTAGGCAGTACATGGAAGACGAACGGTTTACGGCTGCGTTTTGTAAGCCGAGAGTTTTCAGTTTGGTATCCAAAATCCCAGTACCGACGACCCGAATGGGAGAAGATCCGCGAGGTTGTCGGCGGCCTTACAGGCCCGTGGGTACTTCACTCCGACAGCCCCGACAACGGCGTGAGCCTCTACAAAGAGGCACCTAAGCGTGCCAACCGTGAATACGCTGAATTGCTCACTGTGCGCGACGGCAAAGAAAAATGTCCGCATCTGGGTAAAGGACAGCGGTAATATCATCAATGAATTGTTGTTGCTTGTTGGCTCTCCTGATGAGTTTGTTGTGCTCAGCCTGACCGGCACAGATTGACCTGGACAAGATTTCCAAGCTTGTCCAGGGGGCCTGGATATAGAGGGTGCAGAGCATTTGGAGAAAATCAAAAAGATTAATTTACCGGGGCCAGTATCTTGCCGGTCTTTTAACCGGCAAGATCCTGTGTTCATGACAAACAATGAAACAACTGCTTATTGGTTTTGATTCTACGAGTCTGTTGGCTGCTGCCGGAAACGCAGGCGCAGGATTACAGGCTTTACTGGAAATACAAAGACTACGACGGCGCCATAGCGATAACTGCCGCGATGGGCTAAATGCATGCGGGTTCCTGGTTTTTGGATGAAAAGGCCGACCAGAGGTAAGCGCTGCGCAAAGTGCGCAAAGGTGCGAGTGCTCGTGTTCGAAAGATGAACCGAATCCGGTTAGCGACCTGGATATGCGTCGGTTTTTTTACCGGGCCCAAAAACGGAAACAGGAAGAGTTGCTTTTCGTACGAGCAAGGCCTTGCGGGTATCCGTGTTGGCAAAGGAGCGGAAAAACAGTATCCGTAAACTGGTGGTATTCGTGCGCGAACCGGAAACATTGCCCTGGTAGTGTGCGTTGCAAAATCCGGTACGATGAAATCAGGGAAATTACTGGACCGTATTCGAGAGACAAACAAAAAGGGCGGTGGCGATGAAGCCGGATGTTCCGCTGTTGCCACCAGTGTTCAGTATCATTCGGCTTTGACAGATTGCTCAAATTGAAAACAAACAAACGCAAAAGCAATCGGGCCCGCCTGTAAAAACAGGTGGCCCGATTTGTTTGTAAAGCATCAAACGTGGCTATTTAATCTTCGTCTTCATCCGGTTTTGCATGCGCAGCCGGGCCTCTTCTGGCATCACTGCCGACTTCCCAGTCTTCAGCGCCCCGGGCGCGGCATTTTATTAGCCCGGAATACGCACTTTGTCGCTGACCGGTTTGGGCGCCGGAGCGGCTGGAAGCCGCCGTGTTTACAGATAAGATCAATGGTTTGCCGAATCGGAAAGCGGGGCCTCGCTTGTTTGGCGTTTGCAATATTTTCCGTCAATGCTTTTTGTTGCATCCGGCACGAGGCGCAGGCGTTCTTTGCTGATCGAAAACGGCCGGTAACGGTACAAATTCCGTACGTTTTGTTTTCGATGCGCAGCAAGGCATTTCTCAAATCCTGAATATGCCGTTGTTGGCGGGCAACCATACGTTGGAGTGATTCGAGGTCGGTGTGCGCGGTGGAATCACATCATGCCAATCGCGCTTCCCCCTTGCTGGTTAAATCCGTTTTCGTTGAGTTCGTCGATCTGTTTCTGGGTAAAATCGAAATGGCCTTCCTGCGCTTTTGCCATCTTGGATTCGATCAGTGTTTTGAATTCATGCAAGTCCTGATCACTGTATCGTACTTCTGATTCATTGCAAAGCGCAGGTAGTCTGTTATGGTTAAATTATAGTGGTTTTGGAATCAGGGCGCAAAATTAGGTCAAAAAACCTTTGTAAATCCAGGGGATGAAAAATTTATAATTTTTCTTTATGCAGGAATACCCGTCAATACTTCTTGATTTTTAAAAACCGCTTGCCAGGCTATCCGGTGCCAATTGGATGCAGGGGCTGTTTTCGCAAGTATTTCAAGGCCGGTATCGCGCCGAAGTATTCCCAGGCCGCACGGTATTTCAAACACAAGACCGAACGATATTCGGTAAAGGGCTGATGGAAATATTGTATCTTTGCGGGCGATTCCAGTTTGCAGGTGGAAATCAAACAAATGTTGGAACAATGGCAAAGTTCAGGGGTTTTTGGCCAAACAAACTTTGCACAAACGCCTGAAATAACCACCAGGAAGCCATGGCGCCTGCCCGGCAATTCTCAAGTACAGGACATTTAGAATTTCAAAAGTACAATATGGTTGAGACATCCTCATCGCCCCGCCCTACATCCGGTTCAAAGAAAAAACACGCTGTCAAAAGCCGGGCGCGAAGCGGTGCTGCGCGATTTCAGGAATTGCATCAGCCGGGAGGCCAGTATTCTCGCCCAGGGGAAGTGCTGACCGGTAAAGCAAATTTTGGCATCATCGGCGATGGCAAGGGAAGTACTCCCGGAGTAGCGATGGCGAAGGCAGGGCTCCGGGTGATTTCCGCTCGGAGTACCGCGACCAAACGCTGATGCTGGCCCTCGACCTGATGACGCTCGACGATTTTTTCGGGCGAGCTTTGGTGACCCCGAAAACGACAAATTCTCGGGCGGGCGGCTGGTGAATTGCCATTTTGCCACCCCGTTCATCGACGAGCAGGGCGCCTGAAAGCTAAAGTTGAAAAAAACAGGTACAATATTTCAGCCGGATATTTCACCTACCGGGGGACAGATGGCGCGCGCGCTGGGCCTGGCTTTTGCCTCTAAAAATTCAGGGAAAACCCGAACTGTGTGCCGAGTTGTCGGACAACGGCAATGAAGTGGCTTTTTGTACCATCGGCGACACCTCCACCTCCGAAGGCGTTTTTGGGGAGAGCGGTCAGACGCTGCTGGCGTGCTGCAGGTCCCGCTTGCCATCTCTGTTTGGGACGATGGGTGCGGCATTTCCGTGCCGAAGAAATGCCAAACGACGAAGAAAGCATTTCGGAAGCCCTGAGCGGTTTCAGCGGCGAAAACGGCATCAGCATCCATGTCGGCAAAGCCTGGGATTCTCCGGCCTCTGCCAAATGTACCAGGATACGCGGTAGCAACCATGCGCCAGAACACACCAGCCCGCCCTTTTTCATATCAAAGAAACGACGCAGCAACTCAGGCATTCCACCTCCGGCGATCACCGCCGAGTAAAATCTTCCCGCGCGCTAAACTGAAGAAGGCCTACGATTACAACAAACGCATGGCCGACTGGATGATCGAATCCGGCATTGCTACCCCCGAAGAGATTAAAACCATACAAGCCGAAAGCCAAGGGGAAGTAACTGCTGCTGCACGGCCTCGCTTTCCGGCATTACCACGATGCCGTCGGCGCGGAGCGCCAGACCCTCCAGGGGCTACTTCAGGCCGCCCGGGCGGAACATCCGGAGGCTGGACTTTCAGTTCAAGATTGACGGAGTGGAACGTTCCCGTGAACCGCTGCGATTCGAACTGCTTAAAATTGCCCGCAGGGCGCACTACGCCCTCGCCGGCAAAACAAGTACTGCCAGAGACCAACTTGCCGGATTTTGCGAACAGGAGCAAACCAACGGCACCCGCTGGTACACGGAACACCTGTACAGCCATACGCCGAAATCGGCCCTGAAAGGTCCCCGTCGTCGCCGCACCAATTTGCCGAAGATGCGCCGCAAAAGACGGTTATGAAATTCTGAATGCCTGCTTTGACGCCAATTTTGAACCCAGGAACCCGGCTTGTTCGCTTTTGGAGAAGATGTCGGACACATCGGCGACGTAAACCAGGGCATGCGCGGCATGCAGGAAAAATACGGCATCGAGCGCCGGTTCGACGTAGGAATCCGCGGAGTGGACCATTATGGAGACAGGCGATCGGTATGGCCATGCGTGGCTTGCGCCCCATTGCCGAAATCAATACCTCGACTACCTGATTTACGGCCTCTCCCTTGTCCGACGACTTGTGCACCCTGCGCTGGCGTTCAGCGAACAACCAACAAGCCGCTCCGGCGATCATCCCGCACTGCGGCACCGGTTGGTTGGCGTCTGGCATGCCGGCTCGCCGATGAGTATGATGCTTGGCTCGTTGCGCGGCATGTATTTCTGCGTGCCCCCTGCAATATGATTAGAGCTGCCGGCATATTACAACACCCTGCTGCGCAGCAAGCCCGACGCGGAACTTGTCGTGGAATGCCTGAACGGCTACCGCCTCAAAAAGGAGGCGCTTACTGACAATATCGGGCAGTTTACGGTGCCGCTGGGTGTGCCGATAACCTGCGCGGGGGCTCCGATGTCCCGTTGATCACGTATGGTTCCTGCGTACGTATCGCGGAAGAAGCCTGCTCGATGCTGGCTGAACACAGCATATCCGTCGAACTCGTGGACGTGCAAACCCTGCTGCCCTTCGACCCCTGCCGCATGCTTGCCTGAAATCGCTGCAAAAACCAACCGCGTCCGTCTTCCTCGACGAAGATTTCCAGGGGGCTACCGGCTACGCATGATGCAGCAGGTACTCCACAGACAGGCTGGGGCGGCTACCGTTACCTCGACTCGGCTCCGGTGACCGTTGCCGCCAGAGATCCCACCGCCCCGGCTACGGGCAAGACGGCGATTACCACAGCAAACCGCAGGTGGAGGATGTGTTTGAAGTCGTTTACACGCTCATGCAGGAGAAAGCGGACCCCGGGCGTTTTGGTGCACTTTAAAAGCGGAGCCATTCAGCAAGCTTATAAGTACTTCTAAGTATTTCCTGCCGCGGATTATGACTTAAACACAAAGGCACATAGAACACAGAGAAATATTCTTTGTGTTCTATGTGCCTTGTGTTTGAAATTTAGAAGCAATCCTGCATCGGCAGGTTGGTGGGAACAGCCGCTGCATTAATTCAAACCAAATGTCAACTGCCGGTATGCCTTTTCAGGCAGCACTGTTTCTAAAACAGCCATTGCTTGTTCCATAAAAGGTGCCGGTGCAGCCATGCCCCGTGCCCAGCAGCCATTGAAGCCGCGCCAGGGCTGCATGGCAGGGATTGCATACCGGAACCACAACAAAAAGCGCGATTCCGGGGCATTTTCCTGGAAATACGGCTGCGCATTTCCATCCAGATCCGCATACGAAAATAGTTCAAGAGTTGTTTTGGGTTTCTCTTCTTCTTCCAGCATGTGTTGCAGGTAGGCGCTGTGGAAATGGTTCAGCGCGAAAATAAACTGCTCAACAAGTCTGCCGACATCTTCACCCATGCGGGCACATCGGATCAAACCACCCGCAACAGGGTTTTCAGCCGGGCCTGTTGTTCGGTAATGATCTCGTGTTCATGGGCACTTTGCAGGCTGGCTCCGGGACAGCGTTGTTCCAGGAGCTTTCAAC
>JADJWX010000021.1 GCA_016716135.1 Lewinellaceae bacterium
TATTGGAGGTCATCCTATGAAAAGTTTTTAGAACTAGAACAAGATAATAGGGTTTGGTGGGGTCCCAATGGTGATAGCATGCCGGCATTAAAACGGTTTTTAAGCGAAGTAAGACAAGGTATTATTCCTCAAACCTATGGAAGTATAAGGATGTTGAGCACACTCAAGAGGCAAAAAGAACTTTTAAAATACGTTAAATTTCAACACAACGAGAATGTCTTAAATTCTGTAAAGCCGACACGACTAATAAAACGAATGCTTGAAATTGGTGTAGACCCTTCCAATGAGGAAATTGTTCTTGACTTCTTTTCAGGAAGCGCTCCAACTGCACATGCTATTATCCAAAAAAACATCGAGGCCCACGGTAATGTGAAATTTATTTGTATCCAGATACCCGAACCTCTACCAAAACCTGAACCTCAATTAGGATCAATTTTTGAAATGGGGCTAACTCGAGTAAAAAACGTAGTACAGGAATCTAAATTAAAGATTACAGTTAATAACACCGATGTTGACTCCGGCTTCAAAATCCTCCGCCTCACACCCTCCCACTTCAAACCCTGGCAAAACTACCACGGCCAGGATCCGGCCGAATTGGAAACCCTGTTCAGCCAGTTCGAAGACCCCTTGCAGGAAGGCTGGACGGAGGCGGGCCTGACCACCGAGATCCTGCTCACCGAGGGTTTTCCGCTCGACAGCCGCATCAGGGCGGAGCCGGCCTACGGCGCCAACCGGGTGCGGCGCGTTCGTTCCGATTTTCACGCCTACAGCCTGCTCGTCTGCCTCTACGACAAGAGCGCGCCCCACACCATCGCCCGGCTCGATCTGGGCAGCAACGACGTCTTCATCTGTCTCGACCGGGCCATCACCGACCAGGAAAAACTGCGGCTCTCCGACAAGGGCCTGCTCAAAACCATCTGACACCCATGGCCCGCACCGCATCCTTTCAATTCGACCCCAACCAGGAGCACCAGCTGCGCGCCATCGAAGCGGCCGTGCAGCTCTTCGACGACCTCCCGCGCCAGGACGCCGCCGCCTTCCAGCTCGGCGACGACATCATCCCCAACCTGCCGCCCAACGAAAGCCTCGACGAAGCCTGGCTGCTCGACAACCTCAACGCCGTGCGCGCAGCCAACGACTTCGGCCCCAGCCTCCTGCTCGACGTAGACGAGGGCCTCGTGCTCGACGGCGCCGGCATCGACTCCTGGCGCTTCCCCGTGTACACCGTAGAGATGGAAACCGGCACCGGCAAAACCTACGTGTACCTGCGCACCATCTACGAACTGCGCAAGCGCTACGGCTGGCGGAAGTTTATCATCGTGGTGCCGAGCGTCGCCATCTTCGAGGGCGTGCGCCAGAGCTTCGAGGACATGCAGGAGCACTTCAAGTCGCTCTACGAAAACGAAACCGTGCACCTCACCCCCTACGCGAGCGCCCAGATCAGCCGCCTGCGCAGCTTCGCCAGTTCCACCTTCACCGAAATCATGGTGATGACGGTCGACGCCTTCAACAAAAGCAGCAACAACTTCTACAAGCCTACCGAGAAAACTGCCCGGCGAGCGGCTGCCCTTCCAGTACGTGCAGGAAACCCGCCCCATCCTCATCCTCGACGAATCGCAGAACTACCTGAGCGCCCGCTCCCGCGAGGCCCTGCGCACCCTGCACCCGCTCTTTGCCATCAACTACAGCGCCACGCCCGTGGAGCGCCCCAACCTCATCTACCGCCTCAGCCCGGTGGATGCTTTCCGGCTCAACCTGGTGAAGAAGATCGAAGTGCTCGGCGTGACGGAAGAGCAGAACTTCAATATTCCGGCGCTGACCTTTCAGTTGCGGAAGAGTCGCCCGGCTACGGCCTGGCCATCGAAGCCACCCTGAATGTGTACAAGGACGGGCAGATGCGGCAGGAGAAAGTCAAACTCCGGAAAAACGACGACCTGTACGAGAAGACGAAAAACCCGAACTACAAGGGCCTGGTGATCGATGAGGTGAACCGGCGCGACGGGATTGTGGTACTCACCAACGGCGACGTGCTCGCGCTCGAAGGCGACGGCGCCACCGACCTTTCCAGGGAAGAAGTTTTCCGCATCCAGATTCGCGAAACGATCAAGGCGCATTTCCGCAAGCAAAAGGAGTTGCTGCCGCAGGGCATCAAGGTGCTCTCCCTCTTTTTCATCGACCGCGTGGCCAATTACGTGGCGCCGCAGGCCCTCATCCCCCGCCTGTTCGACGAGGAGTACGACCGCCTGAAAGTACAGTATCCGTTTTTCAAGGGCTGGGAGCCTGCGGATGTTCGGGAGAGTTACTTTGCCAAAGTTTCCAAAGCGAACCAGCCCGACCAGTACGAAGACACCAGCATCGAGGAAAGCGACAAGACGAAAAAAGAAAAAGAACTGGAAAAAGCCGCCTACGAGCCGATCATGAAGGGCAAGAAGCGACTGCTGGGTTTCGACGAGAAGAAGTGTTTCATCTTCGCCCACTCGGCCCTGAAGGAGGGTTGGGACAACCCGAACGTGTTCCAGATTTGCACGCTCAACGTCACCTACTCCGAGCGGAAGAAGCGGCAGGAGATCGGCCGGGGCCTGCGCCTGGCCGTCGACCAGGACGGCGCGCGCGTGCAGGACGAGGCGGTCAACGTGCTCACCGTGATCGCCAATGAGAGCTACGAGAGCTATGCCAACCGCCTGCAGCAAGACTACCGCGAGAGCGGCGATACCGCCCCGCCGCCGCCCACCAATGCCCGGCGTCTGGAGGCGGTGCGCAACGACGAGCTGTTCAACAGCCTGGACTTCCGGCAGTTCTGGGAGCGCCTTTGCCAGCGCACGGACTACCGCATCCACGTCGATACGGAGGCCCTGGTGCAGCAGTGCATCGAGGTGCTGAACAACCAGCGGGCTTTTCCCGAGCCGCAGATCGTGGTGTCGAAAGGCCGCTTTGTCATCACGGAATTTGCGCTTGCGCTGCAGGAGGTGAAGACCGGCCTGGCGCAGATCCAGATTCGCATCACCGACACCGAGGGCAACACGAGCGCGAGCGCGCGCTGGTACAAGGCCGGCGACAACATCGCCCGTATCGCCAAAGACGACCGCTTGAAGGGTTTTCAGGTGGTGGAGATCCGGGAGGCCGGTCCGCACTCGCTGGTACACTTCGGCGACCGCGGCTCGTTGCGGCAGGGCGAATCCATCAAGTTCTCCAGCGAAAAAGGCCAGGTGACCGATCCGCGCTCGGTACAGGAGGCGCCGACGACCTATCCGGTGTTCGACCTGATCGGGCGCACGGCCAATGAGACCCGACTGACACGCGGCACAGTGATGCGCATTTTCAAAGGTTTGCGGCGCGATGTGCAGGAAAAGATGTTCCGGAACCCGGAGGGTTTTGCCGGCGTTTTCCTCGGCACCATCCGCGAGCTATTGGCCGACCACATCGCTACCCGGATCGAATACACGCTGACGGACGACAGCCTGGAGTACCTGCCCGAGTCGATCTTCCCGCCTACCAAACGTTTTCCGCAAAAAAGGAGCTGATCGAGGGTGCGCCCTGGTCGCTGTACGACCAAGTGCAGATCGACTCCGACGTCGAGCGCCGCTTCGTGGAAAACCGCCTGAACGAAGACGCGCAGATCATCTGCTACTTCAAATTCCCGAACCTCTTCAAGGTGCTGATGCCCCGCATCATCGGCAACTACAACCCCGACTGGGGCGTCATCCGCTGGGACGGCGAGGGCAAACTCAAGCTGGAGCTGGTGCGCGAAACGAAAGGCGCCGCCAACCCGAACCTGCTGCAATACCCGCATGAGAAGCGGAAGATTGTTTGTGCGCAGAAGCATTTTGGGGCTTTGGGGGTTCGGTACCGGCCGATTCGGGGGGATGAGTTGGGCTGGTGGGAGGGGTGAGGCTCGTCGATGGCTATCAAGCGTTATCTTTGTAGTATTCTTCAACAGTTGTTATGATAACACAAATCAGTATTGAAAATTTTAAGTCGTGGGAGGCTTCCGGCCCTGTTCGCCTGGCTCCCCTGACGATTATCTGCGGGAATAATAGCTCCGGGAAATCCAGTATTCCGCAGTTTTTACTGATGCTCAAGCAAACGGTAGAATCGTATGACCGGTTGCGGGTACTGCATTTGGGAGACAAAGACTCTTTGGTTGATTTAGGTTCCTGGCAGGATGTTGTACACCGGCATGAACAAGCGCGTGTATTTAAATTTTCCATGCAATTCCTGCCGGAAGAACCCTTGACCTTTACCGATGCGGTGTCAAATGAACGATATGGGCCATTTGACCTGGAGGAGTTTGATGCTGCAATAGGTTATGATGAACGAACGAATCAATTGCAACTCCGGCAATTTCTGTATAACCTGAGTACCCGTTCCGCACATAACAGCCAGAATGGTACCCAACCTATTGATTTTAAGCTATTACTTGAATCGGAAGACAATTCGAAAAACAAGTATGAACTCAAGTCGGAGAGGTATACGCTAAAACGATCTGTAGGGAGGAACTGGAAGTTACCCAATCCGGAGAATTTTTTCGGCTTTCCGAATGAAGCGGTAGCCAATTTTCAGAACACGGGCTTTTTGACGGACCTGTCCTTATCTATAAAAAATCTTTTTAAGTCGATTTACTATGTAGGGCCACTTCGGGAACATCCTGAGCGATTTTATCAGTTTTCCGGAGAAATCCCTCCGGATGTTGGTCCGCAAGGACGCTTGTCGGTTAATGCTATGCTAGCTGCTGCAGATCGAAAAATATCGAGAGGAAAGAACAAAAAGGCCGAGCCGTTTCAAGCGCTTATTGCCCGATGGTTGAAACAGATGGGCCTTATTCACGAATTCCATGTGGCGCCCATCGCTAAGGGGCGCAAGGAATATGAAGTCCGCATCCGTATCCAGGCAGGCGCCCCGGAGGTACTGATCACCGATGTGGGGTTTGGCATTTCACAGGTACTGCCTGTCATGGTACAATCATTTTATGTGCCGGCGAATTCGACTATTCTTTTGGAACAGCCGGAAATTCATTTACATCCTTCAGTGCAATCGCACCTGGCCGATCTTCTGATCGAGGCTATCCATGCCCGGGAAAACGGCGAGCCACGCAATACGCAACTAATTGTGGAGTCGCACTCGGAGCATTTGATACGGCGGGTTCAACGCAGGATAGCTGAGGAACAGTTGCACCACGAAGATGTAGCGATATATTTTGTTACTCAAAAGAAAGGCGTATCAAAGATTGAAGCGCTTCAGATTGACGAGTACGGCAATATTTCCAATTGGCCGGAGCATTTTTTTGGAGATGAGTTTGAGGATGTTACAGCCATGACCTTAAAAGCAATTGAACGAAAAAAAGCCGCGCAGTATGAATGAATATATCGTTGACACTAATGTTCCACTGGCGGCAAATGGTGTTTCAACTATGACCTCTGAATGTATGGCTTCCTGTATCATCTTTCTGGAAGCGTTTAACCAGGGACGTTGCAAGCTGGTAATCGACGGTCAGTATCAGGTACTGGGTGAATATCAGCATAAATTAAACCCTAAGGGTATGCCTGGTATTGGCGATCGTTTTTTACGCTGGGTATTGACAAACCAGACGAATCCCAACCGGATTAAGCAGGTTAATATCACGCCGCAACCGCCTTCGGAGTATGCCTTTGCTGAATTCCCGGAAACACTGGAGCCGGTCGGCATAGACAATTCGGACAAAAAATTCATTGCCTTGGCGAAGGCCAACCAGGGCGCGGCGCCGATTGTACAAGCCGCTGATAGCAAATGGATTGGTTGGGTAGCAGCGCTGCAAAAAGAAGGGATAGAAGTAGAGTTTCCTTGTTATCAGGAACTCAGGAAATTTTCCAACGTAAAATGGGTTAAAATGGAATTCTTCAAGTTTCCGCGTACCCCGCATTTATTCGTACTCCCGGGCGCTTCCATTCGGGACGACAAAGTAATGTCGGAATCAGAGGCTAATGCGTTCCTTTCTCAAGCAGTAATCGTTGAAGAAAAAGTTGATGGTGCAAACGTTGGGATTTCTTTCGATAGAAAAGGCGATCTGCAGTTTCAAAATCGGGGCAATTATATCAGCCCCGGAGGGCATCCCCAATTTGAACCATTATGGGAATGGGCTTATAAACGATTTGAAAAACTAAAAAAACATCTTACAGAACGGTATATCCTTTTTGGCGAGTGGTGCTATCTTAAGCATTCTATACAATATACGCAATTGCCAGATTGGTTTGGGCTTTGATATATATGATCGCCATTCCAAGTACTTTTTATCAGTAGAAAAAAGAAATCATTATTTAATGAATTGTGAAATCGAACCTGTGCCATTGGTTTTCAAAGGACATACAACAACATCTACGTTAATAGCCATAATGAATAAGCCCTCCATGCTTTATCCCGGGCCATTGGAAGGACTATATTTAAGATTGGAAACAGGGGGGCATTTAAATCAAAGAGCAAAATTAGTACGATCGGAATTTATTCAATCTATAGAGGAGCATTGGTCAAAAGGAAGATTGGTCAAAAATAAATGTATTTCATTTCTTCATGGAACAGAGCGCATGTAAACAAAACATAGCGCATCCTTACGTAAAACGCAAAAATGGCTGCATCAACCAACTTACTGGATACCAAAACAGTCAGCCTGAATGACATCTTGGGCAACGGAAAAATTTACCGGGTGCCGCTCTTCCAGCGGGATTACTCCTGGGATGAAGATAATTGGGAAGACTTGTGGAACGACCTGCTCTATGCCTACCGGCACAATGAGCCCCACTACATGGGTTCGATCGTGTTGCAATCAATCGGCGATTCGGAGCGGCAGTTTCAGATTATCGATGGGCAGCAGCGTTTTTCCACGTTGAGCATTTTGGCTTTGGCAGTCATTAGTTTTATTCGCGAACTGGCAGAAAAAGGGCTGGAACCGGAAGCCAACCTCGAGCGGGTGGATATCCTGACCAGGCAGTTTATCGGTCAGAAAGACCCTGCTTCGCTTACCTATTCCAGCAAATTGTTTTTAAACGAAAATAATGACGGTTTTTACCAATCCCGTCTGATACAGTTTCGGCCTCCTGTGGCTGTATCGAAATTGTCTGATTCGGAGAAGTTGCTCTGGAATGCCTACCGTTTCTTTTCAGCGCGGCTTCGGGAGATGTTTACCAATAAACCTGACGGTACGGAAGTTACCCAGTTTTTGACCCATTCTGTAGCAGACAATCTGCGTTTTATTCAAATTACCGTTAAAGACGAACTCAATGCCTACACGGTTTTTGAAACGCTCAATTCACGCGGGGTCGATCTCACCGCTACGGACCTGCTTAAAAACTTCCTTTTTTCATTAGTCAGTAAAAGCCCCAGCGATCTGGCAGTCGTAAAGACACAATGGAAAAAAATTGTGGATGCTATTGGTTTGAAAAAATTTCCGATTTTTCTGCGGCACTACCTCAATTCGAGGCGTGAACTGGTGCAGAAGGAATATTTGTTTAAATCCGTCAAGCAGATTGTGAAAAAGGACAGCGATGTGTTGGACTTGCTGGATCATCTGGAATCGCAGGCTTATATCTACAATGCTTTATCCAGCCCACACGACGACTATTGGAAAACGGACAAGGAGCGGAGGAGTTGGTAAATGCCCTGACCTTGTTCGGTGTAACCCTCTGCTATCCCCTGCTAATGGCTTCGTTTGAAAAACTCCCCTTGCCGGAATTCCGTAAAGTATTGCGAGCGATTGTGCATCTTTCCTTCCGCTACAATGTGATTGGCAAACTTCAAACGAACCGCATGGAAGAAGTGTATAACCGGGTAGCGATCCAGGTTTTTAATGGTAGTCTGAGAACGACAAATGAGGTTATTTTGGAACTAAAGGATATCTATTTAGCCGATGATGAGTTCAGGAAGTATTTCGAATTGCGCGCCTTCAATACGAACAACAATCAGGAGCGCAAGGTGGTCCGGTATATTCTATATGAGTTAAATGAGCAACTGCATGACGGCGCCAGGTTGGACTTTGAGACCGATGGGGGAACGATCGAGCACATTTTGCCGGAATCCCGGAATGAAAACTGGCAGGCAGATTTTACGGAGGAGCAGCATTTGAAATACTTGTATATGCTCGGTAATTTGACGTTACTAGAGCCGACAAAGAATAATAAAGAAGCTGCCGACAAGGCATTCATCGAAAAGGTGCAGGTTTATGCAAACAGTAAATATGCCATTACTAAACAAATTCAAAGTACCACCTGGACGCCTAAAATGATCGAGCATCGGCAAATGGGCTTGGCAAAGACGGCCTGTGGGGTATGGAAAGTTGAAAAAATTTGACAACAAAACAGCATGCATCCCTTTCTAAAATGGCCCGGTGGCAAACGCTGGTTTATCCAGCGCCATGCAGATCTGCTTCCCAAGGTATTCCGGAAGTATGTGGAGCCCTTCTTGGGTGGAGGCGCCGTATTTTTTCATTTGCAGCCGCAGGAGGCTGTTTTGGGGGATATAAATGCGGATTTAATCAATACCTATAGGGGTATTCAGCGCGACTGGAGGCAAATTGAGGGGCTGTTGGAACACCACCAACGGATGCATTCGACGGAATACTATTACCTGATGCGGAATGTGGTTCCGGAAGATTTAATCGGCCAGGCAGCCCGGATGCTTTATCTCAACCGGACTTGTTTCAACGGCATTTACCGGGTCAACCTGAAAGGAGAGTTTAACGTGCCCAAAAAAGGAAAAACGGCGGTGATCATCGAAGGGGAGTCTTTTGAAGCGATTTCAGAATTGTTGAAACGTGCAGAATTGCTTTGCGGCGATTTTGAGCCGTTGATTGACCAGGCAGCTTGGTGATCTGGTCTTTGTCGATCCACCTTACACCGTCCGGCACAACAACAACGGGTTTATCAAGTACAATGAGAAACTATTCACCTGGGAAGATCAGGAACGGTTAGCGCAGGCGCTGGGACGAGCGCGCGACCGGGGTGCGCAGATAGTTTCCACAAATGCCAATTACAGTTTGCTTCGCGATATCTACCGCGATTTGGGTTTCTATCTGATTAAGATGTCCCGGTTTAGCGCCATTTCCGCAAAAGCGGAGAGCCGCCGGAATTTTGAAGAACTCATCATCCTATCACATCCGCCGAAAACTTAAAACCATGGCAACTTTCAATGAACTTTTGAACACGACGGTTACTCAAGGCAATCCATCGAAGTCCTCAAAACATTTCTGCAACGCGAGGAGCAAAATGAAAAAGCGCGCTTAATAGATCAAATGCGCTTTGTAGGGTATGTGCTTGAATTGGGTTACGAAACTGCTAAGATCATTACCAGCGACCCATACAAGTTGGCTGTAGGCGGCATACCACGTGGTTCTTTTCTGATCATGACCCCGGTAAATGCCGGAAAAACGCCGCCGCATTTTACCCTCTTGCGGGTGACCGGGGTATCGCCCACGCCGTTGAGTAACCAGGTACAGCAGACCTACTTTGAGTTGCACAAAAAATCGATGCCGGAGTTGGATATCTGGACCCAGAGTGAATTGCAATGGGGCGCATTGGATTGCGATGTCCTGGGCATGTTTATGCTGATCCCAAAGACATGAAAAAACTGGCTTTTTCCGGTGACGTGAATAATGTGGTTAGTGCACACCGGTACAAAGGTTTTGCTCCGGATGAAGCCTTACTTAAATTGATCGTCAACGGTACGGTTAAGTCGGAAAGCCAATTCGAAATCGGGAATCTTCGCACGATGGAGTGTGGGTTGACCAGCGATAATGGAATGGCCACTATTCCGATTAAGATTTCCATGCAAGATTTTAAGGGTTGCCGTACGGCCATGTTTGGCAAGACCCGCCTTGGTAAATCCAATATCGTAAAACTTATTGCCCGGGGTATGCTCGATGCGACATTGTTGGATAATAGTGTCGGCCAAATCATTTTTGATATCAACGGGGAATATGCCAATGATAATCCTCAGGATGGGAACAAGTCGATCCGGTCGGCCTATCAGGATCGTTGCCATGTTTATGCATTGACCCCGCGAAGTGAAACACCGTCCAGCCCGCTTCGATTCAATTTCTATGAGCAACCCGCTGAAGCGATAAATGTGATCAGCTCCTTCCTGAATTCGGAAAGGAATCTGGCGCAATACGTTCGCAGCTTCATGGAAGTTGCACTGCCTACCCGGGAAGAGTTTGATGATCTGCCCAACAACGAAAAGATGCGGGCCTTACGCCGTATCCAGATATTTTGGGCAATTCTGCATAAAGCCGGATTTACTGCCGACGAGAATGCTATCCGGTCTGCAAACTGGGTGGCTGGGCGTTCCCGGGATTTTAATCCGGGGTTTTCAGAAAATTTTAGGCAGGCTATTTATGATGGCGCAGCGCCGTCATCTGCCCCAAAAAACTTGGGCGAATTGGTTGTCGAACTTGAAAAAGCGCAAGCATTTCGAAAAGCTACTCCAACAAGCCCACTGCTTACTTCCGGCAGTGGGAATGCGCTCTTTGAGCCGGATGCAGTTGCGTTACTTGATTTTTTCAACCCGGGTACTACTGGGGGTGGCGTTCGTGTCATCAGGCCATACTTGCAATTCCACGATGCCAAGGCTGCTGATTTTGTTAACGAAGTTTTAGGCCTGCTTGACAAAGGGAAGACAGTTATTCTGGACCTGGGAAATGCAACGGACGAAATTCGACGCTATTTCTCCGACTATCTTTCCAAAGCCATATTTGGTCACCAGGAAAGAAAATTTGTCAATAACAAGCTCGGAAAAACCTTTGTCCAGTTGTACTTCGAAGAAGCCCACAACCTTTTCCCTCCAGACGGGAAAGACCTGACGGGCGTATACGCCCGGTTTGCTAAAGAGGGCGCTAAGTTCCACATTGGAATGGTGTATTCCACGCAATCGCCATCGACGATCAACAAGGAGTTGCTTGCTCAAACGGAAAATTTCTTCGTCGGTCACCTTTCCAGTCAGGATGAGACGAGAGCATTGTCCCGAGTGCAAATAGCCTATGCAGGCATCGAAGACGATATTCTTCGTGCGCGAACCCCCGGATACATGCGTATCGTTTTGAAAAGTGAATGGATAAACGCATTGATATCGGAGTTTGAAACAGCTCCGGCTTCTGACAGTGATGCAAGTGAGACCGTTTGGAACCAATTTGAGATTGGAACCGAGAAGCCGCTCACGCATGTCTGGGCAGTCGACGGTTCTTTTGTGCCGGTTACTTCTTCTCTAAAACCACCAAAGGAAGTAGGCTTTGTAAAGACGGCATTGCTTTCCTTGGATCAAACTCGGTTAGCCAGGATTGATAAAGAAAACCCGCATCCAATCCTGTTACAAGACGTGCTGGCCGATAGTGCAGTTTTTCATGCCACGGTGTTTCCGCTGAAAAATATTCAAACCAAGTTGGGCAGCAATTATCAGGCAATCCGCCATATCATCCGTGATTCCATGCGAGTAGATGAAAACGGTGCATTTTATGAAACGTTGAAATGGATTGCTTATCAGAAATGGCGCACCGTGCCTTCCCGTTCTCCAAATTTTGAATGTCCGCATTGTCAAGTAGAGTTAACCATGGGTCTGCCGGTTGATGCTGATACAGACGCATGCCCAAACTGTGAACAAAGAGGTGTTTTTAACGGATATGCTTGGGTTCCATTTAGAAATGCAGGAAGATAGTGCGCCAGACTCTGTAGCATCCGCTTATATGCTGGTGATGGAACATTTGATGCTATTTACAGCCATTCGGGTGCTTTGGGAACACAGCGATAAAAGCTTGCTTTCTGATACATTGTTTATCAAAGACGGCCCACTTACTCTTCGAAGTCAGTATTCCAAGATTGTACCGCAACTTAGGAATTTCCTGGAACATACAAAAAAACAGGATCGCCCTATTCACATCATAGGCCAGGAAAAAAGTGGCGTTTTTCACGATCACCTAAACTCAATCGCAAATTTTGCTGAACCAAAAGAACAGGACGCTCTTTACCTACCTGTATTGTCCCATGAGTATGTGCGACGGGAGGTCTACCGTGCACCTGATTTAAAGAATCCCTATGGGAAAAGGACAAACTGGGGAGAAAAGTTATACGTAAAGTTTGGCCCGGGCACTCAATTGGTGCTCAACATACCACCAGGCGCTTATGATGAAAATCCTAAATTCCCCTTAGGAAAAGACCTCATTGGCTTGGGTAGAATTTTGGCCACGCTTCCTGGGCTTATTAGTCGTAAGCATGAGGGGGGCTCTTTACCCAATAGAGCTGGCCAATGGTATTGCGTCATTATCGAATTATCCTTCAGCTAAGATCTTTCAGCGGTTTATTGAAAACCCTGGTCAAAATAAATAAGCCACCACACCATGATCCCCACCAACATAAAAAAACAACATCTACTACAAGCCATAGCCGAAATAGACCGTTATGGCGTCCCTTCGTACCAGCAATCCACCGGGTACGATCTGGTGTAAAAACAAGCTCTATCCGCCCAAGCTGGTCGTCCAGATTGCAACTGGCTGGTCAAGTTTTCACAAACAATAAAGTTGCGCATCAATTCTGGCCCCTACTCTCATAAAAAACCGGATCACATGAAAAATTCCCTTGCACGGCAGATTCTGGAAGAAACTCCGGCTGAAACGCGTCAGTTTGTTAAGCACTACGGCGAGTTGGTTGTACGCATTTACGAACTGCTCCAGGAAAAAGGCTGGACACAAAATGATTTAGACGAAAAACTTGGCTAAAGCCCTTCTGAAATCAGCAAATGGTCAGACAGTGGACACAACCGCTGACCTATCCCGTTTAAGATAAACGACTATTCTTCCTGCTCCATAAGCGGTATATTAGCCCCGTCCGCAATACCTCCAATGTACAATGGCCGCCCATGACGAACCTCAACGCATTAAACGAAAAGCAGCGCGAAGCCGTCGTCAGTACAGAAAAACGGCTGCTGGTCCTCGCCGGGGCGGGCTCCGGCAAGACAAAAACCCTGTTGCAGAAAATCATTTATTTGATTGAGGAAAAAAGTGTCAGCCCGCTGGACATTCTGGCCATCACGTTTACCAAAAACGCCTACTTGTATTGCCCGTATTGTGGGACGCAACAGCATTGAAGACCATCACTTCACCCCAACTGCACCAACTCCCGCAACTCCCCGTCCGACAAGTCCCCCACCCATTTTTCCCCAACCGCCACCGTCAAATTAGCCAGTTCTTTTTTGGCTTGCAGCATGGCATTGATTTTCTCTTCAAAGGTGCCCTGGGTGATAAAGCGGTGCACCTGCACATTGCGTTGCTGGCCGATGCGGAAGGCGCGGTCGGTAGCCTGGGCCTCCACGGCGGGATTCCACCACAGGTCGTAATGGATCACATTGGACGCGGCGGTGAGGTTGAGGCCGGTGCCGCCGGCTTTGAGCGAAAGCAACAACACCCGGGCGCTGTGCCGTTGCTGGAAATCATCGACCATGGTATCGCGCTGTTTGCGGGACAGGCCGCCGTGCAAAAAGGCGGCGTCGAGGCCCAGTTGTTCACGCAACAGCGGCAGGAGCAGTTCGCCCATTTCGCGGTATTGCGTGAAGATGAGCGTCTTTTCGCCGTTGTCCAGGATTTGCGTCAGCAGTTCGAGCAGCAGTTGTGTTTTTCCAGATAATTCGGGCGCGGCGGCCTGCTTTTTCAGGAAATGCGCCGGGTGGTTGCACACTTGTTTGAGCGCCGTCAGCATTTTCAGCACCAGTCCCTGCCGTTTGATATCACCCTCCTGCTCGGCGGCGATGGCACGCAGTGATTCGTCCACCACATTTTGGTACAAAGCAGCCTGTTCCTGCGTGAGCGTGCAAAACTGGTCGGTCTCAATTTTATCGGGCAGGTCGCTGATGATGGTTTTGTCCGTTTTCAGGCGGCGCAGGAGAAAGGGCGCAGTGACACGGCGGAAGCGGTCGAGCGCACGTTGGCTGCGCTCCAGTTCGATGGGTTTGGCGTATTCGCCGGTGAATTCTTTCAGCGTGCCCAGGTAGCCGCGGTTGGCAAATTCGAAGATGGAAAAGTACTCGCTCAGGCGGTTTTCAACCGGGGTGCCGGTCATGGCGATGCGCACGGGAGCGTTCAGTTTTTTTATGGCTTTGCTTTGAGCCGCTTCCAGGTTTTTGATGTTTTGCGCTTCGTCGATTACCGCAATCAGCCAGGATTTTTTCTGAAAAACAGCGCTTTCGGAGCGCACCACGCCGTAGGTCGTCAGGAGCATATCAGCCTCGGCCAGCGGGGCCAGGCTGCGACCCGGGCCATGGTACACATGTGCGCGCAGGCCGGGCGCGAAGCGGGCAATTTCCTTCGTCCAGTTGGTCAGCAGGGTAGTGGGCACTACCACCAGCGCTTTTTGATCGCCGGCCAGGGCGCCGTCTTCTTTGAGGCGTTGCAGGGTGGCGATCACTTGCAGGGTTTTGCCGAGGCCCATATCGTCGGCGATGAGGCTGCCGAAGCCCAGACGGCTGTTTTTGTACAGCCATTCGAAGCCGCGCAGCTGATAGGGACGGAGCGTGGCTTGCATGCCGGCGGGCAGCGGCACGGCCTCCGGGCGCAGCAGTTCGGCAATCAAGGCCCGGGCCGATGCGTCGAGCTGTACCGGGGCGCCCTCGTATTCGCCGGCCAGGGCGATTTGCAGGAGTTTGGGGCCGCCGGGTGCGGGCATGTTTTCGATTTTTTCCAGCAAGGCGGCAATTTCCTTTTCATCCACAAAAGCATAACCGTCGGCCAGGCGCACGATGCCGCGCATGTTTTTAACCAGTTTTAAAAATGCCTCCGGCGAAAGCAGTTTGTCGCCGAGCGCCAGTTGCCACTGAAAATCGATCATGTTGGCAAAGGACAGCAAGCCCGTACCTGAAATTTTGCCTTTGTTTTTTGCACTCAAATTCATGGAAAGCGCCGGACGCAGCAACTTTTGCAAAGCCTTGGGCAACAGTACGCGGATGCCGAACAGGCGAATTACCGGCAGCGCGTTGAAAAACACGTCGACAAACGATTGGCTGTCAAAACGCAAACGGGCCGTGCCCTTGGAAGCGATCAATTCATTGAGCGGCGGAAAAAAGTCGGCCACCATGCTCAGGTCGCGCAGCGCGTCGAGGCGCAATCGGGCGTGTTTTTTTGCGGAAAAAATCTTGTCCAGCGGCACCGGTGGCTCAAACGGCGCAGTTTTGTCTTCGATGCTAACGCCAATCTCAAAGGCGTCGCCCTCATCCAGCACTTCAAAAACCGGCACAAAATCCTTTTCCGATATAAAAAAACGGCTGAGCCAAAGCTGAATACTTTTCGGGTATTCCCGGTTTTCAAAACGGTCGAACACTGCCGGTATGCCCGTAAAAAACCAGCGGGGCAGTTCACCGTCCTTCGCCGCTTTCCCGGCGTGTTTTTCAACAAAATAGCCGAGAAATACCGCCATCAGCGCTGTTGCGTAATCGGTGGGAATGGGCTCACGCTCGGTTTCCGCATCCAGGTAAAAAACCATACCCGGTGCCAACAGGGCGGCCGCTTGTTCGCAAACGGCGCGCACCCCGGCATTCAGGAGGGCCGGCACAAAACGTACCGTGTAGGCCGGCCCCTCCGGCAGCGCCAGCAGTTGCGGGACAAATGCGCCGTGCCGGGCCAGCAGTTCGGCCAGGCGGTAAAACAGATGCAGGCTGCGCAATTCCGGCGCCGCGAGCGATACCTGTGCGGCAGAAAGGGATTCCAGAAAGGCGGCGAGATCGTCCGCCGTTTCAAAATTATGCAGAGCCTCGTCGTGCGCGTCCAGCAACGAACAACCGGCAAAGCGCGCATCCGAGGCGTCCAGCAGCAGCAGCACTTGCTCAACAGATTGCACCGGCAAATTGGCCTCGTGTTGATTGGCGGCGACCTGTTTTTCCACCCCGGCGACGATATGCTTATACGCCGCAGCCAGTGTTTTTTTGAAATCTCCTTCGGGGAAAAACACGGGTTTGTCGCTGAGCAGGCGCAGGAGGTTTTCCCGGCAGTCGGGGATTTGGGAAAAATCCAGGGCGGCATAACAAGCTTCGTCGAAGGCAAAAACCTCGTTTTCGGGAAGGATGTTCTGGTGCAGACTATCGAGGCGTAGCACCGGTACCACTTCGGCGGTTTCTTCCGTGTAGCCGCTTTCCTGCAAGGCGGCCACCAGATCGAAGCCGTGCAGGTCAAATACCGTGAAGGGATTTTTGTCGATCTCGTTGGCAATCAGGTATAGTACGGCGGCCATGTGCTTGCAGGGCACCGCCCAGTCGGGACAGGAGCAGGAGCCATCAAGGTCGTCCCAGCGGCGGGGAAAAATGTGGATATTTTCGGCCAGGCAGGCTTCGTGCAGTTCGGGCGGCAGTTCGCGGTTGAGCAGTTTGGAGAGGAACAGCGGGTTGTCGGTCACCAGGCGCAGCAGGCGTTCGCGGGTTTCCGTATCGAATTTTGGCACGCTGATGCGGACCTTGTAGGGGCGGGGTCGGGTGCCGGTCACTTTGGCGGAAATGGTATTTCCGTCCAGTTCGAGGTCGTGCGCCAGGCCTTTGTTGGCATAGGTGCGGCCGCGGGGCAGGCGGTTGGAGAAGTCGATCTCATTGAGCGCTTGCAGCCATTGTTCGCCCCACCAGGTGCTGCCGTAGGCTTTTCGCGTGGCGCCGGGCGCTGCTTTTGGGGTGCGGCGGCGTTGGTAATTCCAGTACATGGTGGGTCATTTTAGAAAGATAAGATCGTTTTTATCCTTATTGCTAATCACTCAACGGAGTGATCTTTTGGTAAACCGGTTCCAACCAATGGTAAATCGTTTTATGCACTTCCTGAAACGCAATCGAATCAAGTTTTGACTTGCGCAAAAAAGCCGCCCACTGACTCAAACGCTGCTCGTCAAGCGCAAATTCATCCTGGAACAAGGGATGAACCTTCGGGCAAGGAGTGCGTCGATTCCGAAAGGTAGTTTGAACGGCTTCAGAAAGAAGCGCCAGGTCGAACTTGCCCGCTTGGAGCAGCCGGTAAATGTCGTAAAAGTCCTTCATCCGGCTGTTCACGGCGCCAAGATCGATCATGGCTTCAAATTTTTCAGCGATGACCGTTTCGACGGAATATGCCTGAATTTCAGGAGCCTCCATATCGAGGATAACTGGATAATCCATCAACACCGGTTTGGGCGTGATGACATCTCCAAAACCGATATCGATCTGAAGATTTTGCCTGACATTGCCGAGCGAGGCTTGAACTTTCAAGCGGATACCCGGATATTTTCCTTCCTTGGTAATCGCAGTAGTAGTGATCGAGCTCGCATTGAAAACAACTCCGTCTTCTTCATACGGATAGGTGCATACCTGCGAGAAAACATCCAGCATCTTTTCATGATTATTGGCAATCGCAATCCCTAATAAATCGAGATCAAGAGTTGGCCGGCTTTGCTCGCCTTCCAAAGCGTATAGTAATGCGCCCCCTTTGAGACAGAAATTGTTTTTGAAGCCGGATTTCGACAACCGGTAAAGCAGCCGTTCTTGGAAATACCGGATAAGCAGCAACTGAAAATCTGTTTGGTTTTCCCGGGCAATTTTCAAAAGCCGGTCCCGGACAGAAGCAGGAATATTTTTCATACAAGAATTTCAAGGTAAGACCGCATCAAACCCTCAACTCCAAGGGTTTTTGCCGTTTGCAGGAGCAGGCTAAGATTTCGGTCAGGTTTATCGAGGTAGGTTTTCAGCACTTCTTTCATACTGTCCATCCCAACCCGCTGCCGGAATCGCACCATATCGCAAACTGTTTTTTCCGGGCTGTACAGTTGGACCGGCGCGCCGGTTATAGTCACAACCTCAATCCCGATTTCGTAAGGCACGGGGTCCCAATAGTAAAGTTTAATGGGCGGATACTCCGGTAGTACGACTTTCGACTTATCCGGTATCGCAACATGGTATTCAACCGGGATGAAGGTGCTCAGTTCGTGAAATAGCGCTGCGGAGTGCAGGCAGAATACACCCTCCTGCACGATTCGGGCCACATCGACCATTTCATCGGTGTCGGCATCGCTCCATTTGTATAGCCCGCGTTTCAGTTTGAGCACAGCGCCACTGTCTACCAACTGGTTGAGTTGGTAATAGTTCACGCCTTCTTCCAGCAGCGTGCCGGCATCCACAATGCCGTGGTGCCGGTTGAATATTTCCTGAATTTGAGCGGATGTATTCATTGTAACATTTACAGCTAAAACAAAAATACGGCTATAGAATTACAAAAGCCGTATATTTGTAAAATAAGTTTCATCAAACAAAGCCTCACGTAAATTAACTGTCAAGTAAGCGGCAAAACCGAAACAAGGAAAACACAGTACCAGGTACTAATCACCTTCCTCCAACCACTTATCTAAATCCTCGTCCGTAATATTATTGGACTTAGCTGCATTTGCAGCCTTCTCAGTAAACCGGTGTGCAAAAAATTGGGCCAACAGATTTTTCAATTCCCGCAGTTCTTCTTCCGTAGGCTGGAAGGAGTAAATTTTCAGCAACTCTAACTGAAGCGGGCTTAATTTGGTACTAGCATTATTTTTAGCAGCCATATCTGTCTGGTTATTTTTCTCTAACAAAAGTAGATTTTTTGAGCGTATATCGCCAGTCGTCGTATAGGCACTGCCCGCAGGAAATTGGTCTGCCTTTACCTGCTTTACATTTTTGCATGATTTTGTAATCACTTAAAAAACAGTTTCTGGGACATGACACGCATTATTCTTGAAGTTCCGCATGATAAAGACCTGGATTTGCTTCTTGCATTACTGGATCGGTTGAATATCCGTGTAGTTCAAAAAACGCCCGATCAAGAGCAACCCGCAGCGGCCACAGATGACCGGGCTTTTATCCTGAAAGGCCTTCCTGCCCGTAAAGATTTTGAAGCGTTTGCTCAGGATTTCGAAGAAAACCAAAAAGACTGGTCTCTGCCTGGACGGGAAGAATAACGCCCTGTCCACCCGTATATGAAACTTTTGGACAGCAATATCCTCATCTACGCCCCACAACCGGCTTTTTTACATCTCTTGCCATTGTTGGATCACACTGATCCATCCGCACGCTGCCTGGCTACAACAACGCCTCATTAGCCGCCTCAATCACCGCATTCTCAAAACTCTTCAAATACGTCTGGGTAATCGCCTCCGACTCATGCCCCAGCGCCTCGCTGATCACGGCCACCGGCACGCCGCTGGACTTCAGTACCGTGGCATAAGTATGCCGGGCCACATAGGTCGTCAGCGGGGTCTCGATGCCGGCTTGCTGGCCGAGGGCTTTCAGGCCCTGGTTGATCTGGCCGGTGAGTTTGTGAATGCGGTTGTCAATTTGGACCGGCGTGATGTGCCGGTCTTGTTCCAGGATCGGGAAAACATAGTCGCTGGCTTGGCGCCCGGTAAAGGGCCGGTACGATTCCACGATGGCCAGGGCCGGCGGCAACAATTTCAGGTTGAAGTCTTTGCCCGTTTTGGTGCGGGTGTAAAAAAGGCGATCCTGCACGATGTTCGACCAGCGCAGGCGCGCAATGTCCGTCAGGTTGATGCCCTGGCAGTAATAACTGAACAGGAAAACGTCCTTGGCGAGTTGCAATTTTGGTTGGCCGGAAACATCCACCGCTTCAAGCCGTTTAACCTCGGCTTTACTGATCGCTCGCTTCCGGGTGCGGGTGTCGAATTTAGAGACCTTGAACTCTGCAAAAGGGTATTGGCTGGGCAGCAGCAGTTGCTCTTTTTTGGCCTTATTCACCAAGGCGCGTAGGGTGCGGAAGTACACCGAAAGACTGGTTTCCGCCAGACCTTTGCTACGCAAATGCGTCTCGAAGCGGTTGAGAAAACTGTAGTCAATTTCGGAAAAGGTCAGCGTTTTTCGCTTGCCCAGGAAAGCCTGCAATGCCCGCTTGGCATCGCGGTAGGCGTTGGCGTTCCCGACTTTTCGTTGCAGCTCAAGCCGTTCGATGATCGCGTCGAAAAATTCGAGCACATCCGTTTTGCCTGTCGGCCGTTGCACCGACCCGACCAGCGTTTCCGGCGTGATCTCTTTTTCCGTGACTTTCATTTCCAGGGCCTTGTCCTGCAATTCGCCGATGCGCTTGCCGATGATGGCTTCCACTTCCAGTTTGTTCGGGTGGTTGCGCTTGGGTTCGTTCTTTTCGGAATTCCACAAATGGGGCGCGCAACTGATGCCGAGGGCAATGTACTTGCGTTTGCCGTTGCGCGTCACGCAAAGCATGAGCGGGTGCTCGCCATTGGCCAGCGTTTTGGACTTGTAAAGGGTAACCCGAATGGTAGCGTCCTGGATCATAGCATGTAAACCGGTTTACATCCTGGTTTACATCAAAGGTACAAAATAGGGCAAAAAACAGCGAAAAAATAAAAATTGAAAACCGTCTAACTACTTGATTTTCAGTAAACAAAATAAAAATCGCGAAATATTGAAAAACAAACAAAACCTGCCTTACAAGCAGGGGGTCGTAGGTTCGAATCCTTCTGCGCCCACAAGCAAAATTAAGGGGCCACATCCACGGATATGGCCCCTTTTTCTTTGTGCGCCCGGCATGGGCGCAGTCTTGGCGGTGTAAGTCCGCTATACGCTTGGCAGCGAGGAGTATTAGCCAAAGGCAAGGGTGTACGTCGCGAGCCGGAATCTGAAGGAAGCCAGCGGCAAAGTCCCGACCTGCCGAACAGAAATCGCATACAAGACCATTTTGCGTGGGTGAGTTTGCAAAACAGAACCCGACCGCTGCCCGGAGCGCATGGTGGTAAATGCGGCAGGTACATGGGATGAAGGTCTGTGTTCTTATCCGGGGCGATCTGCGGCAGCTGGAGGTACGAATGAGTGCCGAGACATAAGGCGGCAGAAGTCAGCAGAGGCCATAGTACCGGAGTTTTTTTTAATGAAGGGAAGGGCTGAACGTTAATTCTACTTTGTCACTTTAATCCCTCTGTGTTTAAAGTAACAAAGTAGAATTAGGGGCGCACCCATGAAAAAGGTACCCCAGCAGTGGAGTACCTTTTTTTAGAAATTTTTTACCAAATAGTTTGTTGCATCGGGGGACAACCGGATGGTGCTGCACGGCACACTTACTTGCCGCCTGCTTGCATCAATTTGATTGCCGGCATGCGATAAAGTTCGGTGTGGTTATCCCGTTGTTCAGGCGGGAACAGTACGAATGACGCGCGGCATTTTCGGTGGCGCTGATCGGCCAATTGCGGCACAGCGGCTTTGCTACCGATCGCTTCCGGGATCATCTCCGGGTTCCAGGCCCGAAAAACATGCCGAAAATAATCCACCAGGGCGTCGGCCCGTAATTCAGACAGGCATTGGTTGCCGTCGCCACGAACCGTCGAACGGTTGCACAGCGGGGCTATTTCGGCCCAAAGCCGGTCGCCGACCCGGACGCCATCGGCCGACCCGATCATGCGAAAGTGCAGCACCAATTGGTTATACGTACGATCTGGATAGGTTGTTTGATAGAAGCGCAACACCTTTTGCTCGACGGTTTGCAACTCGGCGCGTTGTTCCGGACTGAGTTGGTCCAGTTTGTAGGCGCCGGTGGCAAAGAAGATGTCGGTAAAGTCGATATCGGGTTGGTTTTGCAAATTGGCTCTGGCAATATCGTCCAGGGCCAGGGCGTCGGAGCGCAGGCTGCCGGCATGGCGTACGGTTTCCAAAAAAATAGCTTCGAGTTCACTGAAATTTTCCGGGCGCATCTGCTCCACGGGGAGGTGGTGCATCAGGTCGGCGTACCGTTCGCCGAGGCTGTCGAAACGGGCGTAAAGCACAGCAAGTTCCTCCTTGCGTTGATGCACAAGTTTTTGAAATTCTGCAACGGCGCTCTTCGGGTTCTGCTCCATGTACGTGTCGAGTTCGCGCTCCAGATTGTTCAGGATATCGCTGACCGCATCCAGTTGGTTCCGGAAGTAGGTTATCGTATCCTTTTTTTCGCTGATGGATTTGTAGTAATCTTTCAAGGGCGGAGCGTTGAGGTTCAGGTGGATTGGCATGACCCACGACAGTGGGAGCAAAAACACAGTGTCGATGCCCAACGGTTCGAATTTGATGTAAATTTTTTGCTCTTTGTCGACGTGGCTTTGCAACGCCAGGTAGCAATAACCGAGGTTATCTGTGCGGCCACTTTTGCCTTTGCACAGGACCTCGACGCCAGGCACGGTGTTTTGGTTGATAAAAACCTGAAATTCCACTTTTTTGGCTTTTGCCGGATTCAGGAGCCTATCCACGCAACCGGTAAAATTCAGGAGGGCGATGCCCAGGAGTACGGGTAAAAGTTTGTGCTTCATGGTACGTTCGATTTATCGGTTATGGAAAATGTTCTGCTTGATTGGTTGTCAGGGTAAAAAATCGCGGTAAAATCTGTACATCCGGCGCAGCGATTCCAGTTGTTTCAGGTCGGTCGTTCGCGGGATTAAGCGGTCGAGGGTTTCAACCAGCACCTTGCTGTATTGCAGGAGCAAGCGGGTCGGTTTTTTGCCGTGTTTTTCAAATTCCGCTTGAAACAAACCACTGAAAACGATGAGTTTCTGATCCAGGTAATGCTTGAGCGCCCGGTCGCTTTTCCGGGTATAATTTTGCACCATTTGCCGGATAACGGTGTCTTCCGGAAACAACCATTCGGCGCGAATCAGCAGGCGGATATCCTGATCCAGGGAATCCAGGCGGAATTCCAGCTGCCGGGTGAAACAAAAACCACGCTCAGCCAGAGCGACTTTTTCTGCGAGGAAAGCAGCCACCCGGGTTTTTGCGGCGTCGTGGTCCAGAATTTCAGTTTCGGTGAAATACAGAATATCCACTGGCATCACGTAAGTCCAGTTGTCGACGTCGACGACGTGCAGTTCCAGCTGGTATTCTTTTCGAATATCCACCGGGTTGTGGTTGAGATAACCGAACACCAGGTAACGGGTAAGAATGCTCCGCTTGAACGCAGTCACATGGCCTTTGCCCGGTTCGATTGTCGGGTCAAGACCCCGGTGGAGGATATACTGCTGGATGATGATGTTTTCCACTTCCCGGAGCCGGATGATCTCCTCTTCCGGGGTGTTTGCCTTGTACTTGTGTTGCATCAGGACGGCGAGGTTTTTACAGGTATAAAAGTTGTTGGACAGTGCGGTGCGGACATTGTCCCGAATCTTCGGATTGTTGATGCGGGAGGCGCATTGAATGGGCCCCACGACCAGTATGGGCCGGTCTTGCGCGCTTGCGCGGGCAGGCCACAAATAGATAATAGCGAGTAGTAACAGTGCAGCTCTCATGATGTGTTAGTTGTTTAGTGGAATGAATCGTTGTTCCTGGATAATTTTCTCTCCGGCGTCAAAAGAAGCGTGCCACCGGGAGCCGGTTTTCAGGTCGGTCAAAATCGCGGTGTAAAGCCCCGGATGGAGCACCAGTGTCGTGCTGTATGCGCCGGGCGAACAAGTCACAGAATTCGGAGAAACCTCAACTTTGGGAAACTCCATACCGCCGGGATGCATAAGCAGTAATTCGAGGCGTTGCGGCGGCGGTGCAGGCGGCGGTGGTCGGTTGTTTATGGCGCGGATACTTTGCTGCGCATCGCGCCAGCCCAGCAATTTTTCCTTGAGCATGCGTTCCTCTTTCAGAAAAGCCGCTTTATCTGCTTCGCCGGGTTTGCAATCGTTGAGCACATAGTAGCGGTAATACAGTTCGCAGACCTGGAGCATGTATTGCTGGAACTTGTCGATCTGCCCGTTTTCCACGGTTATGATCTGGTAGAAGCGCTCCTTGCCGTCATTGAAGTACGGGATAACCGCTTTGCCGGCCAGGCGCGCCAGCCCGAGGTTGCCGTCTTTGAGCGGTTCGTTGAGCTCCAGGCCGAGCTCCAACTGGAGGTCGCGCCACTTCCGGACTTGCTGTTGGCTGGCGTTGGTCGTCTCGGTAATAATTTTAGTATTGGGCTGCAACTGGGCAAAGGCAGGTTGCACGTACGGGCAATCGCATTGAGGCCCGGGACCATTGGACCTGTTTTCGGAAGCGCAGCCGAGGCACATGAATAACAGGAATACTGGGGCAAGGAACAGGACGGCGTAGGACGGTTTCATAACAGGTATCGGTTTGAAATTGGACATGCGTTGGTTACTCCGGGGCATACCATTTCTATCGGTCGGCACACTGCCGAACAGCATCAAACAGGGAATCAGGAATTCAGAATTAGGGTATTAGCCGCTATGCAGATTAC
This sequence comes from Lewinellaceae bacterium, assembly GCA_016716135.1. GTDB lineage: Bacteria > Bacteroidota > Bacteroidia > Chitinophagales > Saprospiraceae > M3007. The sequence continues at coordinate 24,182 of JADJWX010000021.1, forward strand.
GGGTAGAGGAACGGGCAAGACGGGTAGGCTTAACTATTTGGGTGAGTGGTCGCTGCCAAACGAATGCGCTTTCGTGGTTCCTCATTCAGGATTGGGTACCCGAATTACAAAACAAATTTATCAGGCAAAAGATTTGTGTTTCAAGGCCCGAAAAAGGCAAAGTTTATGGCGCATGAATGCACGAATCGGTCAGGTTTGAATTGTTTATTTATGCAACTGCAAAATCAATGAAACCGGGGCGCCGTTGCCGGCATTTTGCTTCCCCGGAGGTGGTGTTAATTTTAATTTCTGAATAAAAAATGCATGAATGCAAAATCTGGATTTGTGCATTTTGTCCAAAAGCTTAACAATTTATTCATATTTGTGCAGCATAATCCATCTAGTCCGGTTCCGCCTAAGCTCACATTTATGAAGAGAAACCCGCAAATCCCAGTTGAAAAACTCTACCAGTTATTGCACGAAGTTTGTTTAAAAGCCGGTTGGAAACATTGGGAATCCAAGGACCGCATTGCCGAGTGGTGTCGCCAACTGGTAGAAAACCACTTGGACTGGCCGAACAAACAAGCTGACGTGTACCTGCGCCGTTTCCGGAAGTTAGTGCTAAAAAATTACCGGATCAATCCCCTGGCCAGCCTTTCCGTAAGTCGCGAGCTGCTCCTGAAACTGACTGCCTACCTGGATTTGTGCGATGAGGCAGGTTTTGAGGCGTATCTCCGTACGATTTCCGTACCCGGGAATGTGCCGGTTTCCAAACAATTCCACCACATACACGCGATCATTCTCCAGAAAGACCTCAACGAACTGAACAACACCTATTGGCTGGTCTACCGCCGCGTCGAAGGCCGAACCGGCGTTTTGCAAACAAACCTGTTGTGTATTTTCCCACCCAATCGCAAGCAATTCAACGTCGCAAAACTGATCCTGGGCACCCCCGCCGAAGACAACTATGACTACATCGGCGTAGCCACGGCCGACCAGGCCAACCAGCACCTGATCTGCCTGTTTATCGAAGACCGGGCGCGCCCCAACACACAATTATATATGCACCTCATCGTGCGCCTCACGCCGGATCATGACAGGCAGCAACTAGCCGTGGGCCACCTGACCTATATATCTCCAAAACTTAAAAAGCTCATTACCAAAACAGCGGTGCTTAGCCGGCTGCAGGCCGGGTCGGAAGCGGAGGCGCATCAGTTGTTTAATCAGATTGGGCAACAGGTACCCGACCCGGTGGAGACCTTTCTGCGCGACCGCAACTTGAACCGACTAACCTCGCCCAATTTGCTCATCGAAAACATGAACGACCTGGAGAATTTTCTAAAAGACCAGCGTCAACGGGGCGCCAACCTTCGACTGGAGAAATTTGAGGGCGACTACCATCTGCACTACGGGTACGAAGATGAAACCGGCACCCTTCAACTTTCCTCCGAACGGCTAAGCATACGCCAGGATACTTACCACCATATTGCCGCCACACTGTACCTGAAGGGCAGCAATGAGCACGACCGCGAGTTTGCCGGCGAAATTCACACAAACAGCCCCTTTGTTTCCTTTTACTTTAAACGCGAACAAAGCGGGAACGAACAAACGGTTTACCTGAAACTTAAAATGCCGGGCCCGGACTACGCCGGCTCCTTCGAATGTACGACCGGCGTCCTGAGCAGTTCAGACAAACCGAACAACAACCTGAAAAGCTATGTGGCACTGGTGGTTAAAACCGGTTTGGAAGGTTATGATCCGGCGTCTGACGCTCGGGTCCGCCGCTTTTTCGAACGCCTCGACCACAAAGGCCGGCTCCGGGTACCGCACTTGGACCACTTTCGGCTTAGCGAGTTGGATAAGATCGGGTAGGCTTGGTGGGGGCTTCGGAAAAGGGCGGGTATTGCCAACTGGGCATTGGAATTTCGCCATGTGGTACACGCAGCGGCTGTTCATGGCGACTGCCCCGGGTCCCCCTGATGGAATGTTTGCCGATCTTCTGGAAAAAAGTTTGAAAAAAATTGCCGCGCCCGGGTACCGCACCCCGCCACCCACCCACTAAGTGACAAATGCCCCGATTCAAATTTTCTAATTTCAAAAACGCATTTGTCATGACCATCAATTTGTCTATTCGTTATGCTCTGCTCACTGCGCTTATTTGCTGCGCATTGCCATTTGCTGCCACTGCGCAAAAAACCAAAAAAGAAAAAGTGGACTACACCTGCAAAGGCCTGCCAATCAAAGACCGCACGCGCATTGCCGTGGCTAAATTTTCAGTGACAGCATCTACCAATAACCGCGCCTTTGGCGACAACTTGTCGGCCATGCTGTCGAATACCCTGGTGGAAACCAATTGCTTCCGGGTGCTCGAAAGTTCAAAAAACCTGGAAGACCTTTCCAAAGAGATCGAACTGAACAATAACGGCTTGATCCAACAGGGCACCGGTGCACAGGCCGGTCAGATGCTGGGCGCCCAGTTGCTCATCTCCGGGGAGATCACCGAGTTCTCAGAGCGGGAGAGCGGTGGCGGTGGCGGCGGTTTGTTGGGTGGTGTGATTGGCGGTGTGGGGGTAATGCAAGCCCACGTGGGTTTTATCCTGAAAATCGTCAATCCGACTACCCGCGAGGTGGTGACCTCCAAATCGTTTGAACGCAAAGTCACCAAAATGGGCGCCATTGGCGGCGGTGTCATCAAAGGCATTCCGATTGGCGGACTGGGCTTCAAAAGCAAAGCGATGGCCGACGCCGTGGAAGAAGCCATCCTGGCATCCAGCGAATGGTTGGTAGCAGAAAAGCAACTCATTTTGGACGCCGTTGGCGATACGGGTAAACCCCAGGCTGCGGTATTTGGAAAAGGCAATTGCCCGGTTACCCAGTCGGGGCAGTCGCCCACGGTCATGGTGATCATCCCCGAAGTACACATCTCCCAGCGCATCCCCGACCCGGCCGGCGAAACGGAGATCATCCGCAAATTGATCGAGGCCGGCTTCAAAGTGCTCGACCCCTCGGTGTACAACGCCATCCGGGAAAGCGCGCAGTTCAACGCCGCCAAGAACGACGCCAATGCCGCTTCGGCGCTTGGGAACCAATTCGGCGCCGACATCATCATCATCGGCGAGGCATTCAGCCAGTCGGCCGGTACGGCTTCGGGCAACCTGCGCTCTTGCGCCGCCCGCGTGGAAGCGCGTGCCGTGCGCACCAGCAACGCGCAAATCTTGGGCGCCGACGGCAAACACGCCGGCGGGGTCGACATCACCGAACTTACTGCCGCCAAAATTGCCTTACGCAATGCCGGATCACTGATGGCCGATTACTTCCTGGAACAACTCTGCATGGCCCAAACTTCCGGCAACAGTGTTGTTGGAACAGGCGGCGGCGCGCACTCGGAAGTGCTGCTGGCCAATGTCAATTTTTCCAAACTGTCAAAAATTGAATCTGGCCTGAAAACCATGAAAGGCGTGCAATCCGTGCAAAAAAGTATGAACGGAAATACCGCAAAACTGGCCATCGAACACCACTGTTCGCTCGACGATATTGCCGCCGCGCTGAGTGAGGGCAAGACCGGGGTGCCGGTGGAAATTACAGGTTTTGAAAGCGGAAAACTGGAAGGGGTGGTGAAGTGATTGGGTAATTGTTCCGGAAATAAAAAAACGCCCGGCAGCCAACTTCTGGCCGCCGGGCAAACTTCCATTCTAAAATGCTTATTTTGAATCCACAGCGCAGCTTACCGGCGCTGTTTGCGATCGATTCGAGCGTTCGTCATCCCACCTTCAGCGGGACGCTCAGACCACCTGCACGAACGCTACTTTTGCGGGAGCGGAAGGGCTCGAACCCTCAACCTCCGGTTTTGGAGACCGGCGCTCTACCAGTTGAGCTACACTCCCGAATTGGCGGACCGGGCAGGGCTCGAACCTGCAACCTTCAGCTTAACAAACTGCGGCTCTGCCATTGAGCTACCAATCCATCAGGGCGTCTGCCGGGTCTCGAACCCGATTCTCCGCCGCCACAAGGCGGTATTCTTGCCCGGTAAACTACAGACACCATCTACTTTAATCTGTTGGCGGTGACGACGGGATTCGAACCCGCAACCTTTGGTGCGACAGACCACTACGCTACCGTTGCGCTACGCCACCGGAGGGATTGGATAAACGAAAACAAACAGTCCTCGCGCTTTAGCAACGCAAAACGGCGTTTTCTTGAATAAAACTGTGGAAAATTAACCCTGCCGGGCAAGCCGAAATCAGCGCCGGCAGCCGGCCGTTCGGTCAATGCTTGCGGTAAAACCGCATCCCGGAACACTGTCGCCAATCGCGCCGGCCGACATGCCCTGCAACACCAAACGGGCTTGGCCATTGTCGGGAATAATTGTAGTTGCGTACCATGCGTATGTTGTGTTTGCGGGAGGATCAATCCGTTGACATCCTGTAAACCGGGACATGGAGCGATTAGTTCCTGCGGCAACAATTTTTTCAGGCATTGTCGGGTACCAGCTGCCGGAGCAACCATGCCGGCTCGGCATGGAACCGTGCAAAATCGGCTGCGCAATCTTGTTTTAGTTGTTCGATTTCAGGCTGAAGCTGATCGAATCGGGCTAAAAAACCGGCCGGCAATGCCGGGTCGCGTTCCCTTCGGATTTTTTCAATGTACTCCAGGATATTATGGCACATGGTGGCCTGGCCGGTAATTATCAATGCATGCAGCGTGTTGTTTCTTGAAGCGTCATCATCCGTCGGAAACCACAAACTGGTTCCCATCTTGTTGGCGCTTTTTATTAGCGGGCTCAGTTGGTCGCCGGATTCACAGGGTACGGGGTTGTTCAAATCGTAGATGTAGTTGGTCACCATGCGATACCGCCAGTGTTTGTTCCCGAACAGTAGTTTTTGATTCAACTCCCGGATACGTTTCATAAACACATCGCCCAGCCTGCCGAGGGCGGATACCCGAACGCCAAGCAAGGCCACCACATATTTTAGTTTAACAACGCGCAGAATTTTGAAGTCTTCCAAAAATGAGGGCGACTCCTGCGACACGGTTTTTTTGATGTAGCGGATAAATTTCCCGGTGAGCCACAAACCGGCCACCAGCCACAATCCGCAAATGGTTGCCAAAACAGCCGAACCGACCACCAGCCACTTGTTCGTGGCAAACCAGATCAGCCCGGCCAGCCCGGCAAGCAGAACCATGGCCAGGCGGTTGTAAAACAGCAGCGATACATTGAGCAGGATAGGGCTCTGGCCGGTTTCTTCCTTTGGAAAATGCACTTGTTTTGTCGTTACGTCCGAAACGATGAACGTACCCACATACGGCTCGCCGGTGTTATCATAAACACTTTTGTCGAGATTCATCACGCCTTCAATGCCCTGGTTATCTACAATCCCGCCATCCATCAGCCGCAGTAGTTTTTTATCCTTTTCAGGCGTATCGCCTTTCCAGGCCAGGGCTAAAAGGCTGTTGTCGGATTTTTTGAAATCGTGCGGCATAATCAGCGGCTCAAAACCGCCGGGAAAACAACTGGACGCAGCTACAATATCGCCGAGCAGGATTTCCCGGGCTTCTTCAATGGAAATAGAGGCGTCGGCTTTGCCGTTCCCGATCAAGGCGCTTTTGCTGTTTCTTTTTTGAAAACGAAAGGCCAGTTGGTGCTCGATATCGGTGCTGTTAAACACAAATTCCGGAATTTGGGGATCGGTGGGGTCGAGCAGAAAACCAAAATTTTGACCCTCCAGCAACCGCGATTGGTACACCTGTGCAAAGGAATTGATCAGGTTGCGCTGCTTGCCGGAATTTTCCCAGGCGCCGGGATTGTTCAAAACTTCGAGCGCATCCGGCAGCAAGGTGTCGGATTTGAGGAATTGGTACAACTCCCCAAAAAAGGTGGCGAAGGATTTTTCCTGCTTCAGGCAGAGCGCATATTTCACGCCCGTGATGGTGCCGCCGGAAATGGTGGACAATACGGCCAGTTGGTCGAGCAGCGGCTTGTTTTGCCATCGGCAGTGGTTCAGGTAGGCCATGCTGCCCAGATGGAAGGCGGCTGCACGGTAGCCGCCGCCGGAAAGCGACAGGGCGATGTTTTGGAAAGGGAGGGCGCGCCGGTTTGCCATTTGGTTGTTTTTGCAACGTTTATAAATACAAATAACGATCAAAAATATGCACAAAAACCAGTAATGTAATCCATTGGCACCAATTCAAATTTATCGGTGAATTATACTTCTTCGCCCTTTGTACTTTAGCCGCTTAAAACAAAAAAACGCCTTTTATGAAAAAATGCATCACCGTTACCCTGTTCCTGTTTTGCGGCCTGCTGCTGCTGCCGGCCTTTACTGCCGAAGGCGGCGGCAAACTGAAAATCCCCAAAAAAGTGGACGCCGTTTTTCAGGCCAAATGCTACGGCTGCCACAACAACGAGTCGAAAAATAATCGCCCGAAAGACAAACTCAACTGGGACACCCTGCCCTCCCTCCCTGCCGACCAACAAGCAGAAAAACTGGCTGCCATTCAAAAAGTACTGGAAAAAGGCTCCATGCCGCCCGACCGTTTTTTGGAAAAACAACCGGATAAAAAACTGACCGACAAGGAAACCGCCAACATGAAAAAGTGGGCTGTGAAAATGGCAAAGCGGGTTTCGAAGTAGTTTTTTTACTCGTCCTACGACTTCAAGTCGTAGGACGAGTAGTTGCGCTGCCGCCCAAACCGCCCGAACCGGTACCGGCGTGCAATGATTGGTAATATTTGTGGTAACCATTTGGCTTTTAGCATTTCTCCCTTGCGCTTGTGCAGGTTCCTCGCTGCGCTCGGAATGACAATGCGTATTAAATAAAACAGGGAGGGGCGGTAAAACCCGGTAAAGCAACATTTCGTCGCCCCTTTCTTTTAGCCCAACCATAGTGGGATAGGCTGAGGCCAAAACTGGGGGGCGCGGCAATGTTCCCTTTTTCCAAATCTTTCGCCCCCCGGATTCTAATAAGGTGGTCTTGTCATTCCGAGTGCAGCGAGGAACCTGTCTGCTCGAAAAGGGGAATCCTAAATATAACTTGCCTTTGCACGCCGGTAGAGGTTCGGGTTACAACTTCCGAATCTTGATATTTTTATACCACACCGGGTCGCCGTGGTCCTGCAGGGCAATCTTTCCCTTGCGCGCCTTGCCAAAACCGGGCATGTCCCTGAACTTGCTTCCGGCAATCATTTTCGGCCACTCCGGCGAATTCATGTCGTATTCCACCAGTTTGCGATTGTTCAGCCAATGCTCCACCTTGCCGTTTTTGCTCACCAGGCGCACGTGATTCCACTGGCCGGCGGGTTTCACCATTTCGTATTTGCAGGAGATGAGGTCGTACAGGTCGCCGGCGCGGTGCTTGATGATGCGGGCGTCGGGGTGGCAGGTATTGTCGAGCACCTGCATTTCGGGGCCGGTTTGCCAAACGTACTGGTATTTCGTGCTGTCTTCCACCACGTTGTAGATGATGCCGGAATTGCCGCAGGGCCCGATTTTCCAGTCCAGTTTTAATTCAAAATCCTGGTATTCTTCCATCGAAACGATGTCGCCGCCGTCGCGTTGCTGCCATGCGCCGCCGTCGAGGGCTTTTGTTTGCAGGTGAATGGCGTGGTCGTTGATGATCCAGGCTTTGCCCAGGGTGTTTTTGTTGTAGTTGCGCCATTTGTCGATGGTTTTTCCATCGAAGAGCAACTCCCAGCCTGCGGCTTTTTCCAGGTCGGTCAGTTCGTTATCGCCCACCTGCGGGAAAACCGGGTGTGCCGCCACGATGCCCGGGTTGTTTTCCGGAATGTTGTTCATGGTGTACCAGGCTTCGGTCGTCCAGATTTCATGGTCCAGCTCGCTCAGCGGCAAATCGTGCAGGCGTATATGCACCACGTTGCCGCGTTTGATGCCCGGAATTTCGAGGAACACTTTTTTCCGGTCGGCGCTCACTGTTGCCGAGGCGACGGTCAGTTCCGTCTCGTCCATTTTCGGGCCGCCGTAATTGGATGTCGGTTGGTACCACCATTGTCTGACCGCATAATTTTCGGGTTCCCAGCCGTCGCCCTCGCGCAGTGGTTCGGTAAATTCAATTTCCAGGCCGTTCGTTTTGGCGCGCACGGCGAGCATTTCAAAGGTGGACTTGCCGTTGTGTTTCAGGCGTTGGAGGCCGTACCAGTTTTTGCCGGTCTGGCCCCAGTTGCCGGGGTTGCCGATCATGCCGACGTACAGCGCGCCGTCGGGGCCCCAGGCCAGGCGGTTGGTACCACCTTCAAGGCCTTGCGCAAAGCGAAAGACGCAGCCCTGGTAGGCGCCGCTAACCTTTTCCATAAATACGCGTTGCAAACCGCCGTAGCACACATCGCCGTGCAACAACTGGTTTTTGTACGGCCCGTCGTTGATGACGATGGGTTGAGTGGGGGAGTTGCCGATCTCGTCTTGCGGCAACCACACCACGGGTGCTTGCACCGGCAAACCGGCCACGGCCTGGCTGTCGACGGCATAGGAATTGAAAAAGGCGCCGGGGGTTACGTGCAGGATTTTGGAGGAGGGCAGCCAGTCGCCCTGGTTATCGGCGACGAACAGTTCGTTGTCGGGGCCGATGCCGATGCCGTTGGGGGTGCGCAGGCCCCGGGCAATGAATTCGACGTGGCCGTCGGTGCGGTTAATTTGCACGACTTTGCCCCGGTCGGGGATTTGCGGGCGGGCGCTGGCGCCGCCGGGCAGGATGGCGATGGCCAGGGTGGCGTAGAAGTAGCCGTCTTTGTAGGCGAGGCCAAAGGCAAATTCGTGGAAATTGGCCGAAGTGCGCCAACTTTTGGCGACGCATTGGTACTCGTCGATAATTTCGTCGCCGTCGGTATCGACCAGCCGGGTGAGTTCCTGCTTTTGCAAAACATAAATCGTGTCGTCGACAACCTTCAGGCCAAGCGGTTCGGCCAGGCCTTTGGCGATTTGTTTCACTTTAATTTTTTTTGGGTTTCCGCTTTCCACATTGCTCAGGATGTACACGCCGCCGGTGGGGTCCCAGGTGCTCACCACCATACGACCGTCGCTGAGAAAATCCAATCCGCCGATTTTTGGTAAAAATTCATCCGGGCGGGCCGGCGCAAGGTCGTAAGAAGGATGCACCGCTGTGAGCGGCAAACCATCGCCGGGGATGCCGGCCATCGCGCTGGTAAATACGGGCAGGCCCTGGTTGTCGGCGTTGGTTTGATGTGCGAAATTGGTGGGCGGGATTGTCTGCATGGTCGGGTCGCCCGAACGGGCCCACTTCAATTGGACGGCCATGCCACCGCCGGCCTGGAAATAATCGAGGCGCAGGGCATGGTACCCGGCGCGCAGGGCCACTTCGGCATCCAACATTTCCGTGCCGTGCCGGCCGTCGTTGTCGATCAGCAGCTGGCCGTCAAGGTAGAGCCGTGAGCCGTCGTCGGAGCCGAGGCGCAAGAGCACATTGTCGTCTTTTTCCAGGTACAAATACCCGGTAGCCTGCAGGGCCACATCGTTTTTATACGGGGTAAACTCGATCACACCCGCGTCGATGTTTGGCGCGAGCACCGTTTTTGCGGGGGGGGCGTTAAAGTTGATTTCATCCAGGCTGTTCGGGCTTTTTTGGAGTTTGAACAGTTTTCCGATCAGCCCTGGTCGCATGTCGCCGTCGTTGACGCCGCTATCGGCTGCCTTCCAGTTGCTCGCCGGGATAGATGCCGGATCGACCATGATGCCGCCGCCTTCGCCATCGTCTTCGCCTTCATCCAGGTCGAGAATGTAGCCGACGATTGTTTTGGCATCTTCCAATTGGAGGTCCGGATGGGCGCTCATGGCTGCAATGCCCCATGTTCCGGCGCCGCCGGCAATCACTTTTTGCGCCAGCGTTTCCACATTGGCGGGTGTGTTTTTGTAGCGTTCGGCAATTTGGACGTAGCCCGGCCCTACGGTTTGCATCCTTGGGTTGTGGCAGATACGGCAGTCGCTTTTTGCCATCAGCCGCTCACCCGGCGATACGACCGCTGCTTCGGCTGCTTCCGCGTTGTTCTGGAAAGGATTGGGGTAAAGCGGCGCCGGCACAAACATGGTGGTCAACTCCGTGGGTTTGGTCGCGTGGAGGGTGAGTTGGCCGTCAACTTCCAGGGCGTACACGCCTTCCAGGGCATGGTTGGGTTTGGTGCTGGTCGTTTCCCAGGTGCCGTTGGTTTCGATATTGGTCGGGTCTGCGATAGAGCCGGCGTTTGTGCGCAGGTAAACCATGGCATCGTCCGGTACATTTTCCACAACGAAAGTGCGGGAAAAACCGGCCTGCCGGTCGCGTTCCACAAATTCGGGCCGCTCATTGACGCGAATGCGCTGCCCGTCGGCCAATACCAGGTCGTACATAATTTCGGCCTGCCCGCCATCGAGGTAGCGGTGGCCTTTGTAATCGGTTTGCGGCTGTTCGGGCTTCCCGTTGCGCACCACCGTCCAGGGTTGGGGGTAGGCGTTTTCAAACCAGGCATTACCGACCGAAACGGGCTGCGGGCCATGCCGCATGGTGTACACCGCGCCGTCAAAATCGACCCCGCCGGCCCAGGCTTTGTACAATGCACAGTTTTCGGTGGAGTAGGCCACCCAGAGTTTGTCATTCAGCGCAAAGGTGATCATGCGCGGCTGCTTGTCGAGCACGGAGCGGAAAACCCAAGGGTCATTCGGGCGTTCGGGTGCCGGGGCGGCTGTTTGCCGGGCAGACCAGAAATACAGGCCAATGAGCAATACAGCCAGAATCAGGTAAAACGTGCGGGAACTGAGCATGTGCTGACAGGGAGTTTTGTTTTGAAAAATGTGCCGGCCATGACTCGCGCCGGACAAGGCAAAAAGGGAATGTTCCTTTGAGTCAAAAGGCATTTTTTAGCTTTGATGTTAGATGTCGTATCATGAATTCCCGCCTGGCGGTTCGCGCACCGGTTTGTGGGCTGAAGGTTGCATTTGAAAAAGCGCACTACACCGTGGGGCCCCATTCGGGCAATTGATTCCACGGACGGACATTGCCCCGCGAACGGGATTGGGATTCCGTGCTATCAGCACTTTTCATGCAAATTGGGAATCCTACGGTTTGGGGCAAAGGCGGAATTTTAGAAAATGCGGATAATCGGTTTTACCATAGGTTAGGTATTTCCAGTATGGTCAAGTAATGGTTCTGCGGGGGGGGGGCTGGGGGTCGCTGCGCTCGACATGACAAAATCTATATGCAAATGAATTTATTATCAGATTTCTCCCTTCGGTCGAAATTTAGTCGGGGAAATGCCTGATCGCGATCAAATTTCGACCATAGGGAGAAATCTGATAAAATCTGATAAAATCTGGTTTTTAGGTATCGTCTGTCATGTCGAGCGCAGCGAGACATCTGAACGGATAACACACATTATCAGTTATTTATGTGAAGCCATCCAATTCCCAATTTGCATGAAAAAATGATTGCGCCAGAAAGCCCCGCATCTGTAAACAGACAAAAAAAGCCCGCCGGTATCCAGCAGTTTCCGTTGAAAACACTGGTCCCGGCGGGCCAAAAGAACATCCAGTCTCTTTTTGCCTGAACAGGCCTTATTCCGAACCGTCGTTTTGGGCTACAGCAATCGTGTAATTCGCCACCTGAATACCCTGGGCTGTTCCCACTTCCGCATCGAAGCGCCAGTGAATACCCCCGTACACCCGTGAAATGGCGGCTTCAAGCGCCCAGTTGCGAAATTTCGAACCTTCCTCCGGAAAAATATAACTCAGCACTTCAGCGCCGGCTGCCGAAAAAACACTGTGCCCGGAGGTGTAACTCGGGAAATTAGGCGTTCCGGCAATGGTTTTAAATCCCGGTATCAGGTTGATCGGTCGCGGGTAGTGGTAGTAGTATTTGGCATCCCAGCAACTGATCCCGCCGTCCATCATAGCCTGGTTCAGGTAGGCAAACGTGCGGGCCGTGCGCAGGGGATTCATCCGGTATTTGATGATATGCTCCTTGGCGATGCGGTTCCAGTGCCCCGGCGGGGTGTAAGTGCCCAGCCCGTCTTGCCAGAAATTGGCGATGCGCCGCCATTCGTTGGTCATGTTGTCGGCAAAGTGGATGAGTTCCTGCTCATTTTCCAGGTATTCAGGCGAGCCGGGCGCCGGCGGTACGGGCGGGCGCACTTCTTCCACGGTTGGCACATTCCACAGGGTTACCTGGCCGAACAACGGCGTGAGGCCCACCGGCCGCGGCGGTACTTCGAGATTGTCCCACTGCCAGCCAAAACGGTCAAACGCCGCCGCTTTGAGGGAGTCGGACACCGGTTTTGGGCACTGGGCTTTGCTCATGCCGTCGGTTTTAGCCCGGTTGAGGGCAATTTTTGCCACTTCCTCGCCAATGAACGCCCCGGCATCGATGTCGCTCTGCACGTTGGCGCCGGCCCAGATGAGGCTGGCCAGGTGCTCGGCGGCTTTTTCCGCCAGGTAGTCTTTTTCCAACGGAAACATGGCCGAAAGAATATCCCGCGATGTGGCAGCCACCACGGCGCCGTCGGAAGGGTAGGAGGGCAGCAGATTGCCGGTGTATGCGGCGGGGATGCTGTTGTCTACCTCTTGTGGCGCCGGGCGGTTGTGGGTGAATTTGTAGTGCCAGGCCGCAACCAGGCCGTCGAACTGGGCCACGCCGAGGTAGGCCAGCGCCCGCACGGCGTAGGGCGGGTGTGCGAAGGGGAAATTCGGCGTGGCGCCCGGGTTGGCGGGGTTGGGAAGGGTGTAGGTGCCGTCGGCATTCGGGCCCGGAATGAGGTTGTATTTGGCCACCAGTTCGAGCGCGATCTCGTTCCAACGCACCGTCGGATTGTTCGTCCAGTACGCGACGGCGGCCGTTTGTTCGGCCGTGCGGTTGCCGGCGGCCAGGCGCAGGGCGGCCAGCTCGTCCTGGTATGCGGTGGAGCTGACATCTGCCGGCGCCGGAATCTGAATTTGATCGGCGGCAGCCAGGAGTACAGGTTTCCAACTGCCGCCGTTTTCATCGAGACTGGCGAAAACATAAGCGTTGAATTCAGCCTGCGTCGGCAGATCTTTTTCACAGGAAAACAGGAACATGGCGCCAATGGCGAGTCCCGTCAGGGTTATGGAAATGCGTATTGCGTTTTTCATACGTGTAGTGTTTTTTAAGATTTAAATTTTGAAGACGTAGGTGATCCCAAACCCGAAACCGGTGGTGTTGCCGACATTCCGGCCCTGCACTACCCGGTTGAAATAACCGAGCAGGCCAAGCCCGTTGGGTTTTTTAAAATAATACTGGGCAAAAGCGCCGACCAGGTTTTCGACCGTTTTGTTGGTGGGCTGGGGGGCGTTGTAGGGCCGGATATCGTCGCCGGAAACGGAATAAACCCCGCCGAAGCTGGCTTCCACGCGAAGCGCGTAATCCAGAAACCACTTGCCCAGAACGGCGTGGTAGTTCCAGGCGTTCGGCACGTCCATCCAGGGGGTGTAGTAGCTGCCGTTGTTGTAGTAGTAGTCGCGTTCGGCTTCCGTTTGGCCGCGCCAGAGGTGCGCCAGGGCTGTTCGGGCATAAAAGCCGTTGTACAGCTCGTATTGCACGATGCCGCGCAGGCTGAGTTCCGGCGCGCCGAAACCGATGCTGTAGGGCCGGTAATCGGAAAGGTAATTGCTCACCGGGGTGGAAAAACCGAGCGTGGTCAGCAGGGCAAGTTTGCCTTTGCCGAGTTGCTTGTTCAGAAACCGGTATTTCAGGGCCAGGCTGATATCCTGAAGGCCGCTGGCGCCGGCGAATTTGCCGCCGTTGGGTTCGCTGGAATTTGTTTGAACCCAGGGCAACCCGGCAATCAGGTTGAGTTGGCCAATTAGGCCGTAGGCAAACATGGCCGTTCCGGCATTGCGGGAAACCGTTTCGATGGTGCCGTTTTCCCGGAGGGTTTTGCCTTCCCAATATTCATTGAAAGCAGCGCGGTCGTAGAGGAGCGCCCCGCAAAATTGCCGGGGTTCCATCATAATGGCGTCGGCAGGCGTTTGTGCCCGCAGACCAGGGGATATACAGGATAGCAGTGCCAGCAGACCTGCCGGCAGCATATATTTTTTCATGGATTGAATAAATTTAGAAATGACAGGAAAAAGCCATGCGCGCACGCATGTGCTTCAGATAGCCGTGGTCCAATCCGGAAAGGAATGGACGCCCGTAAAAAAAATGGAAACTTGGACAAGTTCTAAACCCTTCGGGGCGGGGGATGCGGAACGGCGGGTTCGCCGCCGGGCATTGCCAGTTGGCTTAAAAAAGTTGCCGTGTGGCGTGTTACAGGGGGCGGGGTAATTAAGAAACCGGGTGTGTCAAAACAGTAGTCTGAAAACAGTTGCACCAACAGCGACGCTTCGCCGGGAATACCTTTGGCAGCCTGTTGTGTATTTGCCGGATACGTAAAATAGGCTGTTTTTTCAGGCTTGTGGCCAATTGCGTAGAAATAGGTTGTTCCGTCAATTTCTTCTGAAATAACCACCGGCGCGGTATAGCCGGTGCGGGAAATATGGTGGGGTTGATTTTCGCCCAGCAGGGTCACCTGAATATCGATCCCGGTTTTTGCCTTTAGCATAGTGGCTACTGCGTGCTCGTTCGGGGTCATGCGCGCGGCAATTTCAACCGAATATACCCGCCCCACGTAGAGCCGGCCCGCCAGATGCTGCGAACAGACGATCAGCAAAAGAAGCCAGGCGGGCGAAGGCCGGAATATGGAAGATGGTGTTTTCACGAAATGCCTGAAAGCAAATCAATTGGGCAAAATGCCAGGTAAAATTGCACTTTTTTAACCAGGTATAGCAGCAATTTTCCTGCCAGGTACCTCGAAAAGGGTATGCTACAACAACATGCCCGCCACCGTGGCCGTCAGAAAGCAGGCAATCGAGCCGCCTATGAGCGACCAGTAGCGTTCGTCAAGCTACGTACATTTGCCCTAATTCCTGCTGCTATGCGCCCCCCCTACTGTATTTATTTTATTTGTAGAGCATGTTGGGGATTTTTTCGCCGTCGTTGTGTCCCACCTGTCAACTTATTATATTGCCATGTCCAAAGAAAATTACTGAATGCGTTCAGCCTTCATCACATATCAACCATATCATCCCCGCCTAATGGCCCTGGTCTTTTTGTGTAGTTTTATCAGCGACTTCTTACCAGCACAAAACACCGTCACGGATTCATTACAGAAGGTAATCGCCGCTGCCAAGGACAGGGCTGCCCGACTTGAGGCCTCTAATTATTTGGCACTCGAAATTTCAAAAACCAACCCTGACAGCGCCCTTCAACTGATTGAAACAATAGTGCCTGAAGCCAAGGAATCAGGTGACCGTGCACTACTGGTAAAAGTGCTTTTCACCAAAGGCCGGATTTACGAAAACCGGCAGCAGCTGGACAGCGCTTTACACACTTATGAAACCGCCAAGGGCTTGGCCGCATCCAACAATGACAAGGTAAACGTTGCCGCCTGCCTCATCCAAATGGGATATGTCTGTCACGAAAAAAATGAGCGCCAAAAAGGCTTGGGGCTTTTGAAAGAGGCACTCGTCTTGGCCGAAGAGGCAGGCGATAAAGACATGGAAGCAAAAGCGGCTAACGGTATCGGTAGAATCTATTCTTTCCTATCCGAATTTGATGCTTCAAATCTCTACCTGAGCCGTGCGCTGGATATCAATAAAAGTAAGGGAAACAAAAGGGGAATAGCCGAAATCTACACCAATATCGCCAACAACTATGGGCGGGCTTCGCAAACGGAAAAAGCCATTGAGCATTTTCTGTTATCCCAAGCCTTGATGCGTGAACTGAACGACCGCTCGGGGGTCTGCCATACGTTCCGGAACATGGGTGTCTGCTATTTTTTTGCTGGTAAATACCCAGAGGCACTGCATAACCTCCATGAAGCGCTCAAGGTGGTAGAAGGAACAGAACACCATGCGGACATCATCCAGAACCTTGATTTTCTGGGGGAGGTATATATGACCATCGAGGACTTTGAAAATGCCCAGTTGTACTGGGAAAAAGCAGGTGCGGCGTACCAACGGGCCTATGGTGAAAAAACAAACCCGGAGTTTCTGTTTAAACAAGGGAGGGCTTTGCTTTTGAAAAAGGATTATGCCACTGCTCTTGACATTTTTAGAAGTACGGAAAAATTGAAAAAGGAAATGGGGCAGTATGTCGGAGGGGATTTTTACTGGAACCTCGGCCAGGCATACGAAATGCTTTCCAACGTAGAGGCCGCCGAGGCGTGCTATTTCAAAGCCATTGAACTTTCGCAAAGTACGAATACCTATTTGATAAAAATAAAAAGCCTGTACGGATTGGGGAAATTGGCTGAAGAGAAAGGGGATTTCGCCCAGGCTCAATCCCATTTCCGGGAGTCCTTTGAATTCGCCCGAACAGCGGGCTTCAAAGAAAATGAAATGAACGCCGCCAACGGCCTGTACCGGGTTTACAAAAAACAAAACAATGCTTCCGAGGCGCTGCGGTTCATTGAAATTTCCACCGACATCCGGGACTCCCTTTTTAGCGAAGAAAACACCAGGGAAATTGCCAAACTGGAAGCGGGTTTTGCATTTGAAAAAGAAAAACAGGAGCTGGAATTCGCCCAGCAAAGGAAGCTGGCCCGGGAAGCCAATGTCCGGCGCATACTGTGGATTGCGCTCGCTGTTGTGGGTTTTGTTTTGGCCATCGGCCTGTTTTATTTCCGCTCCAAACAAAAAGCCAATGCGGAGCTTAGCCGGTTGAACGAAGAGATATCGGCCCAGAAAGCGGTCGTCGAAAGGCAAAAAGAAAAACTGGAAGCACTGGACGAGACCAAATCCCGCTTTTTCACCAACATTTCCCACGAGTTCCGCACGCCGCTCACCATCATCTCCGGCATGATTGACCAAATCAGGGAGAAGCCGGATTTGTGGTTGGAACGGGGCACAAAGATGGTCAAACAGAATACGCTCGGATTGCTGAATCTGGTGAACCAAATCCTCGATCTGCGGAAACTGGAGGCCAATGAGCTGAAAGTGGAAATGGTCAACGGTGACCTGGTGAAATACCTGCGATACCTGGTCGAATCCTACCAATCTTTTGCCGCAAGTAAAGGGCTGCAACTGCACTTCCTGACCGATGTAGAGGAAATCAAAATGGACTACGACCCCGATAAATTGTTGCGCATCGTCACCAACCTGCTGTCGAACGCCATCAAATTCACCCCAGAAGGCGGGAACATTTATATGCAGGTGGACCAAAAAACAATAGACGGAAATCCAACTTTAAGTTTGATCGTACAAGATACGGGCGTTGGCATCCCGGTGGATGACCTGCCCCACGTATTTAGCCGTTTTTACCAAGTGGACGATTCCTCGACCCGGAAGGGGGAAGGCACCGGCATCGGCCTTGCCCTGACGCATGAACTGGTTAAATTGTTGGGGGGAAATATTTCCGTCAAAAGCGTGGTCGGCGAAGGCACAACTTTCACGGTAGAGCTGCCCATCGTCAACGAATCTGTAGTGCAGGCTGAAATGTTGGAAGAATCAGGGCTGTTGGAAAAAGCCATTCTGGAACCCGCCCTGGTCAACCCGGCCTCAGAAGCAACCGAATTCGGGACAGCCGGGAAACCCAGTCTTTTGATTGTCGAGGACAACCCCGACGTGCGCCAGTACCTCATCGCCTGCCTCGAAGACGACTATCAATTGACCGTGGCCGACAATGGACAAGAGGGGATTGACATGGCTATTGAACAAGTACCCGACCTCATCGTGAGCGATGTAATGATGCCCGAAAAGGACGGCTATGAACTGACCGAAACCCTGAAAACCGACGAACGCACCGATCATATCCCCATCGTGCTGCTTACCGCCAAAGCCGACCTCGACTCCAAAATCAGTGGCCTCGAAAAAGGGGCGGATGCCTATCTGGCGAAGCCGTTTGATAAAAGGGAACTGCTGGTACGATTGGACAAACTACTGGAGTTGCGGAAGAAATTACAAGCCCGGTATGCTCGGTTGCCGGATATCACCGATGCGACCGAAACGCATCCCAAACCTGAGCACCCCTTCCTGCAAAAATTCTATTCCTTCATCGAAGCGGAACTCTCCAACCCCGAACTGGACATGAACCAACTCTGCCGGATGTTGGGCATGAGCCGCTCGCAGGTTTTCAAAAAACTGAAAGCGCTCACCGGAAAACCGGCGACTGCTCTCGTCCGTTCCTACCGGCTCCACCAGGGGAAAAAACTGCTCGCCACCACCGACCTCACCATCTCCGAAGTGGCCTACGAGGTCGGCTTTACTTCCCTGAACTATTTCTCTGCCTCCTTTTTCGAGGAATTTGGCGAACGGCCATCCTCGTTCCGCAAATGATTGAATAGCAGTGCCCTAGAGCTATGTTTCGCCGCCCGGCGAAACACTTTTGGTCATGTTTCCACCCCTTGGAAACATGCTTGCTAACCTTTGAAACATACCTGCCAATGCCTCGGCGTGGTCTGCCCCCACCTTTGTGCCATCGGTTTCAATAAACTGTTCAATCAGAAAAATTTCGCACCATGAAAAAGCTGCATTCTTTGCTTCTCGTACTCGCTTTGGTACTTGTCCATAGCCTCAATCTCTCAGCCCAGACGCTGAACGACGACGGCAGCACCCACACCATTAATGCCAACGGCTCCACTCAACATCAGGGGGCTGCTCAAGACTATACCATTCCTTCAAACACCACTTACAACACCCTCAGTTTCACCCTCCGAGGAGGAGATGGTGGCTATGCCAAAGCCGGCGCAGATTGCCAAAGCAATGGTGGGGAGGGTGCTACTACCGAAGCTGTGTTTTGGATAGGAAATGGTATCAACGAACTAAGACCCGGGGGAACCGTCCGCTTTATTGTCGGGAAACATGGTGTGAATGGAAGTACCGGAGGAACTGATGGGATCGGCGGTGGTGGTGGCGGTGGTACCACCGTTTTATACAGGTTTTCAACTGGGCACAATTGGGCCATACTCGCCGTAGCCGGCGGCGGCGGCGGCGCCTATCAGGGAAATGTCTTTGGTGGCTGCGTAGATAGCCAAAAAGGACAGGGAGGCCGCTCAACGGAGAGCGGGGGAAGCGGAGAGGGCGCCAATAGCGGTTCCGGGGGAACAAACGGCAACGGTGGTGGTGGTGGTGGCGGATCTAATGGCGGCGGTGGCGGCGGTGGCGCCAATAGCAGCGGTGATGACGGTGGCAATACCGGTGGCGGTAAGGGTCTTCCAAATGGCGGCGCAGGGGGCAACACTACTCAACATGGCGGCTGGGGTTTTGGCGGTGGTGGTGGTGGCGGTATTAGTGGCGGCGGCGGCGGCGGCGGTGGTTATTCTGGTGGTGGTGGCGGTGCTACTGCCAATAATGGTGGCGGTGGCGGCAGCTACGCTTATTCAGCCGTTGCCATAAGCAGTAACAGGACGGAAGGCAGCCTGGGAGGAGGTAATTCCCAGAACGGTTTTGTGACGTATACCTTTGAAAACACCATTATCACCTGGACAGGAGCGGTGGATCACAACTGGCACGACAGCGGCAACTGGTCTCCAACTCAGGTGCCCACCAGTTCTGATATTGTAGAAATCAATGCTGCTGTTAATGATCCTTACATTTGGCCTGGTTCTCCTGCCGAAGCAAGGTTTGTCCGGGTGTTAAACGGCGGAGAACTGACCATTGAGCCAAATGCTACCTTGAATTTGTCTCCCCGCTACTCTAACGGCATTTCCAACAATGGAATGATCACCAATGATAATGGTGAAATCAACATTTCCCCGGTAGGATACAGTACCTATACTGGCATCTTAAATTATGATAATGCTACTTTCATCAATAAGTTTGGCGGCATCATCAATATTGTGGGAATGGATGGAAACGGGATATTCAACAACTCCAATTCCACTTTCACCAACCAATTGGGAGGTACCATCAATATCGGTACAGTAAGTGATCCGATTGGTGAAAATGGCATCCAAAACGAAGCCGGCTGTACTTTTTCTAATTTTGGTACGCTGAATATCAAAAAAGCCAACCTTATAGGTATTCAAAACGCAGGAAGCTTCTCGAACTATTTGGGTGGTCTCATCGACCTTAAGAATGCCGGAACCAGAGGGATTCATTGCGAGGCAAATACATTCACCAATAATGGCGGGATAAATATAGGTAATGGTGATACAATCGGTCAGGATGGCATATACCTAAATTCATCCGCTTCTTTTATTAACAATACCAGTGGCACTGTTTTAATCTGGGGGACTGGCAAGCTGGGTATATTAGTGGAGGATAACGGTACGATAGATAATTTTGGAACCATTTCTATTGGAGGCCTTGGGGGAACTGGCACGCTGGGAGTTGCCGCCATTGGGAATTTAGGTTTCCTTAATAACAAACCAGGGGGAGCAATTTCCATCAATCAAACCACTAATGCAGGTATTCTTAATGGCAGTGCAGGACTCTTGAGTGAATTCAACAATGAAGGCGACATCACTATTGGAGCGACCTCCGGCACTGGAGACGATGCCATTCAAAACCAAGGAATCTTTGATAATTTTTCAACAGGAACTATTGATATTGTCCAGTCTGGAAGGAATGGTCTCCGCAACACAGGCAATGGTTCTTTCACCAACGAAGGGCTTATAAAAATTGGTGAAAATGGAAGTATAACCGATGCTGCTATCAGGAATGAAGCACCTTTCCTAAACAGTTCCTGTAGTGCTGTTATCCACCTTTTTGAAAAGAATATAGCAGATACCTACAACTCGTTTACGAATAGCGGTACCATCCTCAAGGAATCCACCGGCAGCAGTGATATCGAGACCAACAACGGCGTCATCCTGTACAATGCGGGCACCTTTACGGCAGACAACGGCAATGCACCTGTTTCGGTCACCGGTAGTTTCTCCGGTAAAAAGATATGGACAGGCTGCGATGGTAACGCCTGGGAGGGTGCTGAAAATTGGTATCCTGCCGGTATCCCTACCGCCTCTGACGACGTCGTCATATATCCGGTAGCCACCGATCCGCTTATTAGTACTTCTGTACAAACAAAATCCGTCCAGGTTGCAGGGGGGCATCTGATCAACAACGGCGCCCTTGCCGTGACCGACGGAGACCTTGATATAAACCTGGGAGCGACGGTAGAAGGCAACGGCCAATACGACATCAGCGGCCATTTTACAGTCAATGGCGGTACGTTTACTGCGGGCACCTCCACCGTTACCATGACGGGGACAATAGATGATCGGGCCATTGGCTTTGATCCGGTCACTTTCTACAACCTGGTTATCGATAAACCGGCTGATAAGGCGGTCAGGATCTTCTCAATTGTTTCTGTCACCAACGAAATGATCATCAATTCCGGCGACCTGGAAGTAGTTGGCGTCCTTGGGGGAGCGCTGACATGTCCGTACCTGCACCTGCCCAACGGGACTGACTTATTCAACTTCGATGGCGGCAACATTTTTGTGACCGAAAGCGCAAACTCCTTTTTGATTCAATCGGGTGCTTCCGTACAAGGCAACGGCTTCTATTACATCAAAGGTGATTTTATAGTAGATGGCGGAACATTTACGCCCGGCACTTCTGCAGTGATCCTGAACGGAACCGGTAACCAAACCATTTCTTTTGACCCTACCAATTTCTATACCTTGATAATTAACAAATTATCCGGTATCACCAGCCTCGGTAGTGGTTCTGTTACCGTCTCCAATTTGTTGAACCTGAATCATGGTAAGTTAAATTTGAATGGCTCGGACATTGAACTTATCGGTAACGGTACCATCACCGGAGAAAACGCTTTAAATTACATTTACAGCACCAATGGGGGCGTAGTCAAAAAGACCGTTGACCTGAATGCTCCCGCTGCGGAAAACCCCGGCAACATTGGCGCCAGCATTACTTCATCGGCTAACCTGGGTACTACCACCATCCAACGGGGGCATGATGTACAGGATGTCAACGGGGAAGTGAGCATTAAACGCTACTATGACATTGCTCCTGCCAATAATTCGGGGCTGGATGCTACGGTGCGTTTCAGTTACCTGGGCCATGAACTCAACGGCATTGCGGAGCCTGATCTTCGTCCATACCGTTTCAACGGTACCGATTGGAACATCTACCTGGCCAGCGCCAGCGATGTATCCGCTAATTGGGTGGAAACCCAAAACGTGGATGCCTTTTCAACGTGGACCCTCGCCGCTGACTGTGGTGCAACTACGCTTTACGCCGATGTGGACGGCGATGGATATGGCGACCCAACGGTTACTATCTTTGACTGTCTCGGCCTGAGCGGCTATGTCGCCGACAATACCGACTGCAATGACGGCGATGCCAACGTTAACCCCAACCCCGATTGCTCCACCACCACCCGTACCTGGACGGGCCACATCAGCACCGACTGGGACGAACCCTGCAACTGGTCGCCCAACTGCGTGCCGACAGCCAATGACGATGTGGTCATCCCGGACGCAACGAATGACCCGGTCATTTTTGCTACAACGACTGCGCTGACCAAATCGGTCACCATTGAAACAGGTGCGCAACTAACCATCAACAACCAGGGAAGTTTGTCGATTGATGGGTCCACCAACGAAGGCCTTTACAACCTCGGAGCAGTTTATAACTTTGGAACTATCCAAATAGGACACACCATTGCTACATCAGACTATGGGATTTACAGCAAAGGCCCCATTACCAATGACGGGGGTATTATTTCCGTGAAAAACGCTGAAAACCCTGCTATTCGAATGGATCTAAACAATGCTTCCCTTTCCAACCTTAATGGTGGGGAAATCAATATTGGCCAAGACGGCGGCTACATTAACGACAATGGCCTTGTGCTTTTAAATTCAGGCGACTTTCTGAACAATAATGGGATTATCCGGATAGATAATGTTTTCGGAGCTGCATTTAGCGCCTACCAATCCACGGTGGAAAACAGCAATGGAGGACAGATATTGATAGGTCAGTCGGATGGTAATATTGAAGGCCCAGGTATCTATCTGTTAAGTTCGGCAACCACGCATTTCACCAATGATGCAGGCATCGTCAGAGTAGACGCTTTTAATTATACTGGGTTGTACCTCGAAGCAAGCGTTTCCTTCTTCAACACCAATGGAGGCCAGGTTGCATTGGGCGAAAACAGTACGGGGGGAACTACCTTGCTCATAAAAAGCAGTAATAGCCTTCTAACGAATGGCGCCTGTTCGGAGATCAGCATTGTTGGCAAAATCGAAAATAATGGGACTTTTATTAATAGCGGCCTCCTCAACGTTGACCATAGCGGAGCACATATCAACACCAGTGATTTTACCAACCACGGTATCATCAGCTACCCCCAGGGCAACCCCATCCCGAACGTGACCAACGAGGAAATCATCGTTGAATTAACGACTACCACGGATTGCTCCTCCGTCAGCCCGGCCTTCGGCCTCGGCGCACCGGTGGATTTCAACATCCTCGGCATATTTACAGATGAAAATGCCACCCAGTCGGCCGGGACATATGACGTGAACACCAATACTTTCACCCCGGCCAACAACCTGCCAACAGGGGCCACTGTTTTTTATGTAAAAATAGAAGACCCCGTGGGCGGCTGCACCCGCATCGTGGAATGGGAGGTAAACAGCACCGGGACATTGGTCACCTGCTACCTCGACAGCGACAGCGACACCTATGGCGATCCGGCAATGGCTCAGACATTTTGCGAGACCTGTGGTACCGGCTACGTTCTGGATAACACCGATTGCGACGACGATGACGAAAACGAATTTCCCGGCCAGATCTGGTACGAAGACGCAGACAGCGACGGCTATACCACAGGCAATACGCAAACAGCCTGTGAGCGCCCGTTAGGATACCGGCCGGCCTCGGAACTGGTCAACACCACCGACATCGACTGCGACGACAGCGACCCCAACGTCAATTCCTGCAGCGGCCTGACCATAAGCGGGAGTATCATTTGGGAGCACGATGGCGTGAGCGGCGTCAACAACGCCACGGTCAACGTCACCGGCGCCGGAAACGGAAGCGATGCCAGCGATACGAACGGCGACTACGAGGTGAACATTCCTTCGGGTACGGGTAATTTTACCGTAAAACCAGCCAAAAACATCAATAAACTCAACGGCGCGACTAGTGCCGACGTCATGGCAATTCAAAAACACGTGACCAACATAGTCCTCTTGCCGGCGCCCTTTAAGCGCATTGCTGCCGATGTGAACAAAAGCAATTCAATCACCACCTTTGACGCCTCACTGTTGAATCAGGCACTCCTGGGTAATCCGGCAGCCCTGAACCTGATCACTTCCTGGCGCTTCGTAGCGGATGACTATGTGTTCCCCAATCCCAATATACCCTGGGGTTTCCCCGAACAAATCAACCTCACGGGCGTAACCGGCAACACGAGCGGTCATGATTTTAAAGGCATAAAATTGGGCGACGTGGTGAGCACCTGGTCCAACCCGGCCAATTTCAGCGCCGGCGAGCCATTGGTGCTCCAGGTACAAGACCGGATTTTGCAAACCGGCCAGGAACTCGATGTCGAATTTCGCGCCGATCAACTCGACGACCTGAACTCCTTCCAGTTCGCGTTATATTTCAACCCGGTACAATTGATGCTGGTGGAAATCGAGCCGCTCAAAGGCTTGCCGGTTTCGATGGATAACTTTGGTACCTATAACGTGGCCGCAGGAGAAATTCGGATGCTGTGGTCGCAGGCAAACCCGGTCATGTTGAGCGAGGCCGCGCCAATCTTCCGCTTGCGCTTTCAGGTTTTGGAAAGTGGCGCCTTATTGAGCGACGTATTGCAGCTGGACGAAGCAACCTTGCCCGCACATGCCTATAACAGCGCGTACAAGGAATCGGACGTGCAACTGCGGTTCCTGGAAACAAGCGCCACCACCGACCCGGACGAGGCTACGCTGCGCCTGGAAGCTTGGCCGAATCCCTTTAGCGAAAGTACGGTTTTGCAATTTAGCCTGCCCCGGCCCGGCGAGGCCGAAATACGGGTACATGACCAAACGGGCCAGGTTATTTTTTCGAAAAAGGCATATTACGCAGCCGGCGCGCACAACGAACGTTTGGATCTTGCCGGAAATGCAACGGGTATGTACATGGTCGAGCTCCGGAGCGCCGCTGGAAGGGCTGTTCTTCCGCTTGTGCGGGCGGATAAATAAACCGGCAATAATCTTGTCCGAGTACTTAATGCTGGAAAAAATATTCCTCCTGCCAGGTACCTCGAAAAGGGTATGCTACAACAACATGCCTGCCACCGTAGCCGTCAGAAAGCAGGCAATCGAGCCGCCTATGAGCGACCAGTAGCCCAGTTGGGTCAGCGTTTTGCGCTGGTTGGGCGCCAGGGTGCCGATGCCGCCGATCTGGATGCCGATGGAGGCAAAGTTGGAAAACCCGCAGAGAGCATACAGGGCGATGATCTCGGCTTTCAGGCTCATGGCTCCGGATTTTTGCATGTCGCCCATGGCGCCATAGGCGACAAATTCGTTGATCATGGTTTTCATGCCGAGCAATTGCCCGACCAGCATGCTGTCGGCCCAGGGCGTGCCCAGCAGCCAGGCCAGGGGAGCGAAAACCAGGCCGAGCACATACGTAAACGTCAGGCCTTCGAAGCGGCCGCCGGTAGCGGTGGCGATCTGTTCGTTGAGGCCGGTCCAGTGTCCCACGGTGTGCTGCAGCACCCAGTTGAGCATAAACACCAGCGCTGTGAACACGATGAGCATGGCGCCCACGTTGACGGCCAGCCGCAGGCCGTCGGTGGTGCCCTGCGAGAGCGCGTCGAGCAGGTTGTCGCCCGGGCGGGTATCGGTGTGGGTGAGTTTTTCGATCTCCTGTTTTTCTGTTTCGGGGATCAATATTTTGGCGCAAACGATGGCCGCCGGCGCCGACATGATCGACGCGGCCAGCAGGTGCCGGGCGAAAAGCAGTTGCTGCGCCGGGTCGTCGCCGCCGAGAAAACCCACGTAGGCGGCAAACACGCCCCCTGCAATGGTAGCCATGCCGCCGGTCATCAGGCACATGACCTCGGAGCGCGACATGCCGGCCAGGTAGGGGCGAACGATAAGCGGGGCTTCCGTTTGTCCGATAAACACATTGGCGGCAGCCGCCAAACTCTCCGGGCCGCTCATGCCCATGCTGCGCGTGAGCACCCAGGCAATGCCGTACACGATTTTTTGCAAAATGCCGAAGTAAAACAAGGCTGCCGACAAGGCGGAGTAAAACATCACGGTGGGCAGCACGCGAAAGGCAAAAATATAGCCGAAGCCTTTGTCGCCGGTCGCCAGGTCGCCAAACAGAAAGCGGGCGCCTTCTTCCGACCATTGGATAATGTAGGTAAACACTTTGGCAAACTCGTCGAAAGCCCAGCTGACGCCCGGTACCTTGAGCACCAAAATGGCGAACAACAACTGAAGTCCGATACCGGAAGCAACCAGGCGCCAGTTGATGGCCCGGCGGTTGCGGCTCAGGGCGAAGCAAATTCCTAACAGTGCGGCAATCCCGAGCATGCCCCGGCCTATGTTGATCAGTAATTCCATGCAGTGACGTTTTTCGTGTCGCGTTTAACGCGGCTAAATGTACGCCGCGGTGCCGGACTGCAAAAATTTTTACTCAAAAGGCTACTTTTACGCCGAGTCACCACGGAGGGCATAGCGTCTGATTCTTTGTGCCTCGTATGGTTGCCAGGCCAGTCGAGTACTCGTCCTACGACTTCAAGTCGTAGGACGAGTAGATTTTCTCCATGCCTCCGTGGTGCAAAAAAATCGTGTATTTACACATTACCTCATTCACACGCATTGCGGCATTGAAATGAAACCCTTTCTCATTGGCATCACCGGCGGCAGCGGCAGCGGCAAAACAACCTTCATCCGTCAATTGCGGGAGCGCTTTGCTCCGGGCGATCTGTGCGTGGTATCGCAAGACGATTACTACCTGCCCCGAGAAGCGCAACATACCGACCAACGCGGCGAGAAAAACTTTGACCTGCCCAAGTCCTTTGACAAAAAAGCCTTCCGGAACGACCTCGAACTCCTGTTGAGTGGCGAGCCGGTTTCGCGCCCGGAGTACACCTTCAACAACCCGGAAGCCACGCCGCGCATGCTGACTTTCCAGCCCGCGCCCATCATTATCGTCGAGGGTTTGTTTGTGTTTCACTACAAAAAAATAGCCCCGCTGTTCGACCTGAAAGTGTTTATCAATGCCAAGGAGAATCTCAAGGTGATCCGCCGGATCTACCGCGATCAGGTGGAGCGCAATTACCCGATCGAAGATGTCTTGTACAAATACGAACATCACGTGCTCCCCGCCTACGAACAATACATCCAGCCCTACCGGGAAGATGCCGACATCATTGTGAACAACAATGAAAACTTTGACAAGGGCCTGGAGGTCCTGGTCGGCTTTTTGAAGTTCAAGCTGGAACAGCTGAAATCAAATTAATCCAGATTATGGCCATGTAGAATAATGGCTCATATTCCCGGTTGGCCAGGCAGGGTGCCAAGTGAGGGGGGGACTCCGCAGTCACCCCCTCACTATCGTTGAGTTAGATTAAAAAAAATGTGTGGCGGTAAAGTCAGAACCGGGGTATGACCGGCTTGGTTTGGTTAAATTTGTAAAAAAAAGGAATGCCATGCAAAAGCAACCTACCAGTGAAAAAGAAGCCGCAGTACCCCCGGCTACGCAACGATACACGGCAGAGGAAGTTGAACAAATGCCCATAGGCCCTCCGTATTTCGAACTCATCAACAACCACCTGGTCGAGGAACCTTCGCCGGGGATTCCACATCAGCGTAGTTCTCTGAGTTTAGTTAAGCGGCTGGATGATTTTGTTGAAACGCATGCATTGGGACTCGTCCTGGAAGCACCTATGGATGTGGAACTCGACGCGGACAATGTTTTCCAACCGGATATTTTGTTTATCTCCAATGCGCGGCTCGGGATTATTCAGGATGGCCGGAAAATCAAGGGCGCTCCGGACCTCGTGGTGGAAATTTTATCCACCAACAAAAAATACGACCAGGAGGAGAAAAAATACATCTATGAATTGCACGATGTGCGCGAGTTTTGGCTGGTTGATGTCAAGAAAAAACAAGTGGAAGTATTTGAAAATGTGCGCAAGGAATTTGTCCGGCGCCAAAAAGCCTGCGTTGGCGATACAGCCCATTCCCTTATCCTGCCCGGTTTTTCCATCGAAGTTTCCTACCTGTTCCGGGAAATCCCGGGCCTGTAATTCGCCGGGGCTGCCGTACTTTTGCGGATGATGTCGTCCCCACCCGCAGTCCCTGCCGATACGCCGCTTTACACGCCCGCTTTTTTGCTGCTTTGCCTTTCGCACGCCCTGTTTGCCGGCAGTTTTAACATGATGATCCCGGAATTGCCGGCCTACCTTACTTCCCTGGGCGGCGCCGAACACAAGGGCCTGATCATTTCCCTTTTTACCATTACAGCAGGAATATCCCGGCCGTTCAGCGGCAAGTTGTCCGATTCCATCGGGCGCATCCCGGTGATGTACATCGGCGTGCTGGCCTGCGTGATCTGCGGCGTGCTGTACCCGGCGCTGGCTTTTGTGAACGGCTTTTTGTGGCTGCGTTTTTTTCACGGATTTTCCACCGGATTTAAGCCCACGGGTACGGCGGCCTATGTTGCCGACATTGTGCCCATGCACCGCCGGGGCGAGGCGATGGGTATGTTGGGGATTTGTTTCAGCATCGGCGGCGCTTCGGCCCCGCCGCTGGGGAGCTGGATCGCCATGTCGTGGTCGGTCGATGCCATGTTTTATGTGTCTTCGGTGATGGCGGCCCTGTCAATGCTGGTGATGTATAAATTGCAGGAAACCCTGCCCGAAAAACAGCCGTTCAAGCTGGGGCTGCTTCGGGTGACCAAAGACGACATTTACGATCCCCGGGTGATTCCCGTCGGGATCGTCATGGTCTTTTGCTATTTCAGTTACGGGGTGATTCTGACCCTGGTGCCCGATCTGAGCGACTCGGTGGGGGTGCAAAACCGGGGTACTTTTTTTGCCTTGTTCACGCTGGCCAGTGTATCGACCCGCCTGTTTGCCGGGCGCATTTCCGACAGCCACGGCCGGGAGCCGGTGCTGAAAGTATCGGCCCTGATGATCGCCCTGGCTATGCTGGCTTTTGGCAGTGCGCATTCGCCCGCCATGTTGTATTTGTCGTCTATCCTGTTCGGGCTGGGCAATGGCATGTTCGCTCCTGCGATCAATGCCTGGTCGGTTGACCTTGGCGATCCGGAACGGAAAGGCCGGGCGCTGGCCACGATGTACATCGCCCTGGAAATCGCTATCGGCGTGGGCGCCTTCCTGGCGGGTTGGTATGTGGCGAATGATTTGGAGCGTATGCCGGCTGTTTTTTATTTTGCCGCGGCATTGAGTTTTGGCGGGTTTTTGTACTTGTGGTGGCGGCGGCAGGGAGGTACTCGTCCTACGACTTGAAGTCGCAGGACGAGAAACGATAAACAAATTCAAACATGAAATACACCAACCGGAGTTTATGGTTTGCCGTACTGGCTTGCCTGGCCATGGGTTTTTTTGCCCGGGCGCCGCAAATTTTGCCGGGGCATCGTTGGATTGGGCTGGTATTGCTGGGCGCCACTTTTTTACTCAGCGGCATCGGATTCTGGTGGGGCTTGCGCGGGGCACGGCAGCAGCGCACGCTGTGGTCGTGGCTGGCTGTGGGGATCAATGCCTTTGTTTTTGTTTTTTTCCTGGTGGTGATGGTGTGGTTTTTCCGGGTGTTGGAGCGGCTGCAATAAAAAAACGGAGCGCGTTTCTTTCAATGTTTCTTCACCGTATAGCCAAACCGCTTCGTGATCTCGATCCCGATTTTTTGTAAAAACTGCGTGGGCAGTTCGCCGCCGGCAAAAATGTAGACCAGGTCGTTGGCGAGCACCTGTTCGGCGCCGTCGTTGTCTTGCAGGGTAACCTGCTCCGGACCGATGTTGGTCAGGTTGGTGTTGAACTGCATGTTGATGGCGCCGGATTCGATAGCGGCCTGAATGTTTTCGCGGTTTTTGGGCTTGATGCGCGCGAAGGCATCTTTCCGGTACGAAAGCGTGACTTCATTTTGTTCCATCAGCAACATGGCCGATTCCACGGCGGAGTCGCCGCCACCAACTACAATAACTTTTTTGCCGGAAATATTTTCGGGTTCGAGCAGGCGGTAGGCCACTTTTTCGCTCACTTCGCCGGGCACGCCGAGTTTGCGCGGGGTGCCGCGCCTGCCGATCGCGAGTAGTACGTTTTGAGTGGTAAAGGTATCGTCGCGATTGGTGTGCACCACAAAATGCCCGTTTTCGCGGCCGATCTCCTCTACCTTGGTGTTTTCTCGGATGCTGATCTGGTTTTCGGAAAGCACGTCGTTCCAAAGGTCCAGCAGTTGTTTTTTGTTGGTGTCGAACAGTTTGATTTTTCCGCGCAGCGGCAGGTTCATCGGAGCGGTCATCACAACCTTGGAGCGGGGAAAGGTGAACACCGTGCCACCCAGGCTGTCCTGCTCCAGGGTGATAAAATTCAGCTGGTGCTTTTTTGCCATCAGGGAGGCGGAAATGCCCGCCGGGCCGGCGCCGACGATCACCAGGTCGTGCGTGGCGCCGTGCTTTTTGATGCCCGTGCGCACGATGTTTTCCACCGCTTGCTGGCCTTGTTCCACGCTGTTTTTGATCAGGCCCATGCCGCCCAGCTCACCGGCGATGTACACGCCCGGGACGTTGGTTTCAAACGTCTGGTTAACGTGGGGCAGGTCGACCCCGCGTTTTTCGGTCCCGATTACCAGGGAAATTGCTTCCACCGGGCAGGCATGAAAACAGGCGCCGTGCCCTACGCACTGCGAAGCATTGACCAGCGCTGCCCGGCCGTTGACGATGCCGATGATGTCCTTTTCCGGGCAGGCGGCAATGCAGGCGCCGCTTTTAATGCAGTTGTCTTCGTTGATAACCGGATGCAACGACACGGGTTCGTGCAGCCCCTCTTCCCTGGCTTTGTCAATTTTTGCCGCCACAACCCGGGAGGCTTTTTTAAGCTTCCGCAGGTAAATATGGATCACCACTGCACAAACGAGCAACACGATCCCGTAGATGATTATTTTTTCGAGTAACATAGTTTTTTAAAAAATCCATTTATAACCGAAAGCCAGCGTAACAGCCACATGAAACAGCATAATAACCAGCATGATAATCGCAAACGGCAAATGTGCCACGTGCCAGTAGCGAAACAGGTTTTGCATAATTTGCAGGCGTTCTATGCGGTTGTTCAGGGAGATTTCTTTCCGGATCATTTGGGCAATTTGCCGGATGTCGCCGGTGGAAATACCGTGATTTCGCAAGGTGTTTTTTACGCGGCCAATGGCGCGCCGGTCGTCAAAATATTTGCCCAGCATGGCGCCGATGAGGTTGCCCGACTGGTATTTTCCGGTTGCCTGCGTGGATGCGAGCACGAGTTGGAAACTTTCTTCGTCCAACCGGTAATTCGTTTTCAACACATCGCTCAGGTCGGTTTTCATAGACTTTACCTCGTTCAAACTCAGCGCCCGGCCTTCAATGGTGCGCGGAATCTGAATATAAATAAACCGCCCGATCACCCCACTCAATACCACGAGGATCATGCTCCAAAACGCAATTGATACGACACCGCCGAACTTGAACGTCGTGTGGAACAAAATCATCACCGGCCCCTGCACACATAAAAAAATATGAAACTCCAGCCAGTACTTCAGCCGGCCGAAACGGGCCAGAAACTTGTAGCGTTTGCGGGCGATATAGCCAAAAACACCGACCACGATCAACAAGGTACCGACGATCCCAAGGCCGTGGCCCATAAAACCGCTGGCTTTGAACCAGTCGTGATTCGGGTGGTAAAATCGCTCTTCCAGCGGTGTGGAATAATAACTGTAACCATTCCAGGCCAGGTAAATAATGGTCAGGATTACAATGGTCGTCATTGCGCCTATGTAAAGACGGTGGACGAAGGGTGACATGTGTATTTGTTTGTTTAATTAACGAATATGGGGTGTTGCGGATTATGGATTAAAGATCGCCGCCGGGTCAGCTGCCGGAAACCACCTGTGTACGTGCGGCCTGGCTTGTCGCCTTTGGCACATCCGAGCGCAGGTACCAGCGGTGCCGCCAAAGCGCCAGCAGGGAAATGACAATCAGGCTGATTACGGTGTAGTAGACAAAATCGGGCACCGGCACCGGGTCGCCAGCAGCATAGGAGTGCAGGCCCGACAGGTAGTAGTTTACCCCAAAATACGTCATCATAATACTCGCCCAGCCAAACAAGGTGGCCACATTGAAAGCATAAACGCCGCGCATACCCGGGATAAAACGCATATGCAGGATAAAGGCGTACACCAAAATGCTCACCAATGCCCAGGTTTCCTTGGCATCCCAGCCCCAGTAGCGCCCCCACGATTCGTTGGCCCACACACCGCCCAGGTAGGTGCCGATGCTGATCATTGCCAGGCCGCCGATCAGGGTCATCTCGCTGATCTTGGTCATCTCGTCGACCATGCGGTAGATATTCTTTTTGTTGCGCTGGTTAGCGAAAATCATGAAGATCAGGTTGATCACCCCGATAATGGCGCCCAGTACCAGAAAGCCGTAGGAGCCGGCCTCCAGCGATACGTGGATGGTCAGCCAGTATGATTTGAGCACGGGCACAAGGGGCGTGATCTCGGGGTCGAGCCAGCTCAGGCCGGCCACCATCAGGATAGTTGCGGCCAGCACATTGGTTGCCGCCAGGCCGCCCATGCTTTTTCTCGAGAAGATCATACCAGCCAGCACCGTGGTAAAGCCGATGTAGATCATCGATTCGTAGCCGTTGCTCCAGGGCGCGCGCCCCGAAACATACCAGCGCAAGCCCAGCCCGAAGGCGTGCAGGACAACTGCTGCGGCAAAAATGCCCAGCCCGATGCGAAACGGCCATTTCAGGTTGAGCGCCGGTTTAAATACCGAGGTAAACAACAGTACCAGAAAACCCAGTCCCAGCAGGCCGTATACTTTGCCGAGGCGGCTGAATACATTCATTTTATTCAAAAACAGCTCGGCATCCAGTTTGCTTTCCGAAGGGTACACTGCGCTGCCAAACTGTTTTTGGTAGCTGGCCAGCTCTTCCAGCAATTGATTTGCCAGCGTCCAGTCGCCGTTGTGCAGGGCTTGTTGCAGGGTAGGTATATAGGCCGGAAAAAACTTTTCGGCAAAGGGGCTGTTTGCCGACAGGCTTTGGTGATTGTGGCCGAAATCGGCCGGTGAGGCCCAGGTATTGTTCGGATCGTTCGGCACCGGGTAAATGCGAAATATCCGCCCGGAAAAGATCATGCTGCAAATGTTGATCTTCTCGTCGAGCTTCTGCACCTCCTTGTCCAGCACGCCCCGGTCGCGCGGTTCTTTGTTGTAAGCTTCGCGCACCAGGTCCTGGAGTTTGTAGGCGCCTTTTTCATCAAAAAAATCGTTGTACGCGGCCAGAGTGCCCTCAACCGGGATCAGCTGGCGGATGGTTTCGTGCCGGCCGAGTTTGATCAGCGGGGTATTGTACCAATCCTGCGGGTGGGTAGCCATGCCCAGCACGATCTGCTCGGCGCTCAAGCCGTAGAGGCTTTCTTTTCGGGAGAGTTTGCGCAGCACTTCGCTGCAGAGGGTATTCATGGGTTTGAGGCGGCCCTTGTGGTCTTGCACCACCACCTTGCCGAAATTTTTGGCATGGCCGGGATACACGATGTGCTCCGGGGTGGTATGCGGCTCGGCCAATACCGGCTGGCTCAGCAGGCTTAGCGTAGCAATGAGAAGAAAAACAAGTGTATTGGTTGCGGTGCGCATGCGCTGTATACTTTGGCCCAGCTGGCGGAAACGGCTTTTTTTATCAAAAAAAGTAAAGATCAGCCCCAGGGTCAGCAGGCCGTATCCGATATACGAAACGAGGGTGCCCCAAAAATCGTGGTTGACGCTGAGGTAGGTGCCCAGTTCATCGGGGTCGTACGACGATTGGAAAAAACGGTAGCCCCGGTAATCCAAGATGTGGTTCATGTAAATCCGCTGGTTGCGCTGCACGTTCTCCTGCGGGTCGTTGAGGGTCACCTCGCTGGCGTAGGAAGAGGCGTTTTCGGTGCCGGGGTATTTTTCGAGGATAAAATCGCGCAACTGGATCGAAAACGGCAGTTTAACCCGTTTGGCGCCATACGACACCGCCAACTGGGTATTGCCGCCCTGCACAAAGCGGGGGCGCCCTTCCACGCCCTTGGTGCCAGCCACAATGACTTGGTTCGACTGGCCGTTGATCCGGACGTCCATGTTGAGCGCACCCATGCTCTGGTTATCCATTTTGGGTTTTTCCGACTCGATTTTCACCGTGGCACTCGGCAGGAAGTCGCCGAACACAAAACTGCCGCCACCGCCGGAGTACAGGCTGCGCAGGGCCAGCGGGCGCCAGTCGCCGGGCGGAATGGAGTCGCGTTGCTGGGTAGCCATGGTCAGCTGGGTATAAGGTATATCTGCCTTGAACAGGAGTTGCCCGCCGGCATCGTAGCGGATGTTGAAGGCGCCGGGTGCTTCGGCTTCGTCAAAATTGAAGACCGTGCCGCGAATTTGTACGCGGTTGCCTTGCTGGACAAAATACTCCTCCCGGCCGCCGGCGCCGCCAATCACCACTTTGAGGGTGGGCAGGCCGTCCTGGTCGTTGCGTTCCATGCGTTCCACCGGGTTGGGGATAAAGTTCAGCACTTCCACGTCGATCTGGTCTTTGCCCAGCACGTATGAGCGTTTGAAATGGTTGTTGCCCAGGCTGGCAAAAAGCACCGGCTCGTCGAAGGTGTACCGCTTGCCGTTTTGCCGGGCTTCGAAAACGAGATAACTTTCGGCGGAGAGGAAGGTGTTTGCACTACTGCCTTCGCGAATGCCCATCATGCCCTCGTAGCCCCAGTAGCGGGTAATGCCCGCGCCGAGCAAAATGACGATGATCGCCGCATGGAAAGTCAGGATGGCCCATTTTTTCTGGCGGATCATCCGGTAACGGATGATGTTGGCGATAATGGAAATGCCGAACAGGACAAGCAGCAACTCAAACCATTTGGTTTTGAACACCACTTTTTGCGCGGCGCTGGTGCCGTAATCATTTTCGATAAAGGTGGCCGTACCGATTGCCGCGGCAAAGAGCAGCATATACAGCCCTGCCGCAGACGTGGAAAACAAGCCGTTGTATATTTTTTTAAGCAGTTTCATGTGTTCAGCCTCGTTCGGTTATTTCGCCACAACGGCGTTTTCCATAATGATATCATAGCGGTACCCGGCGCCAAAATCCATGTCCAGCGCAATGGTACCTTCCATGGTAACGACATGCCCCGGCGGGATGCTTTCCTGCGTGGTGACGGTCAGGTCGAAGTTATTCCCGGTGCCGTCTTGCAGGTGCAGCCAGTTGCGCCCCATGATCATTGGGTTGACTTTCATCACTTTGCCGGTCACTTTGATGGTTTTTCCGGCGTATTTCGATTTGTTTTTGATCAAGTCGCCGATTTTAATGGCCCCGGCGGCAGCCTGGATGGTGGCGGGCGGTTCCACGGGCGCGCCGCCGCTCAGGTTGCCCAGCGCCTGGTCTACCGCCGAGCCGCCGGCGCCCGCGCCGCCCGGGGGCTGCTGCGAAATGCCGCTGACGAGATACAGGGTTTCGAACACCCGGTTGTGCTCGCGGCTGGCGAAGTTTTTCTTCACCAGGCCACCCTGGTAGTAGTAGGTGGCGCCGATCTCCACGGCTGTTTTCGGTAGGGCGATCCAGAAACTTTCGCCGTTTTCATTGACGCGGACATAGGTGTACCGCTCCGTATCGAGGGCTTCTTCGGCCACCACCTTGTGCGTTTCGGTGGATGGCGGGGCGGCGCCGGTTGTGGCAGTTTGGGTCACCGGGTGGTTATGTTGTTCGGCATCGGCGGCAGCATCGGCTTCAATAACTTTTGGGCCGGAATCGCAGGCAAACAAGGCCAGCAATAAGACGAGTACGGGTAGTTTATACATATCGGGTGTTGTTGTTGTGGTAAAAAATGGTCCGGGTGTATACCTTTCAAATTTCTGATTTTTCTTTTCAAATTTCAAATTGCAGTGTGGCAGGCAGTCTGATTAGTCAAAAAAAAACGTCATGCCGTGGCAATTAGCACAGGTGCATAAACGCCAGTTTTTAATGCTTCGTGTTACAGGACAGCCCCGGTGTCAAAACCGCTGCATCAATTTCGTATTGACGCGCAGGTTGTCATAATTTTCATCATCGAAGGTGTTTTCGGCGTAGAGGTACAGGCTGAGACCTTTGAACAGCCGCCAAGACAAACTGGCGCCCAGCATGTGCTGGCGTTTTGTCTTTTCTATTTGGAGATACTGGTAATTGAGGTTTCGGTAGTACAGTTCGGAGCCGATTTTTCCGTTCCAGAAGTTTTTGTTTAGCCGAAGGCCAAAGTTCGTACTCCGGATATAGCTGGTTTCCAAAAAAGTGCCGGAAAGCGACACGGCGGCATGAATACCCGGGATGTTACTGTAATTGATGTAGGCATTCAGGTTTTTGGCACTGTTGGCCTGATTTTTTTGAAAACGCCAACTGGAGTGCGCGCCCACCGTAAGCCGCCTGATTGGCCGGAAGTTGATGCTGGCGCGCAAACCTTGCCGGGTTTCCTGGTCGATCAGCTGATCAATAAAGTTTTTATAGGATTCGTAAAAAATGATGTTTTTCCGGTTGTCGTAAGCCAGCGCGGCGTCCAGTTTGCGGGAAAACCGGTAGCGCACCATGGCATAAAAATTAGTCAGCCGGGGCTTGTTATGCACCTCATCGTGCACTTTTTCGTACAGGTCAACCTCCATGGAGCCAAACAGGTTCAGGTTTTTCAGGGGCTCGCCGGTGTACTGGGAA
This sequence comes from Lewinellaceae bacterium, assembly GCA_016716135.1. Classification (GTDB taxonomy): domain Bacteria; phylum Bacteroidota; class Bacteroidia; order Chitinophagales; family Saprospiraceae; genus M3007. Next base: position 61,036 of record JADJWX010000021.1, read on the forward strand.
TAGATGAAACGCCGGTCGATATTGGAGCCGTTGTGTTGTTCCATAAAAGCCAGCGTGGTTTGGCTGTACCGGTCTTTGGCTTTGGGGTTGAGGCCGAGGTAGATGCCGCCTTGCATGAGGCTGAAATCCACACCGTAATCGCCCAGACGGGGGCGCGAGCCGGCAATTGCGCCAGCCACCAGGCGTTTGCCGAAGCCCTGTTCAAATTGGAGCCCGTCTACCGCGCCGATGCTTGAAATACGGGGATTGATTTTCCGGCCGAGCGTAAGGCTGGTGTTTTCCGAAAAATTGTATTTCCCCGACAAGGCATAAATTTTCAGGGCAAAGCCAAGGGTGTTGCGCAGGCTGTCGCGGGCATTGGGAATGTGCCGGTAAACGATGTAGTTGTCGGTGGAAAACCTGGAGTCGTTGATTTTGTCGCCTTTCAACACAAAGGCATAACGCATGGTGGTATTGTTGTCCTGGTAGTCGGAAAATGTGCTGTAGGAGGCGGCTGAAAGTTGGGCGCGCAATTGGTTGCGCCGTGTTTTGGGTTTGGCGGCCGGGGAGGCATCTTTTTGCAGCGTTGGTTCCGGTTCTTCCTCCGGGATTTTCACAATGGCTGCGTCATCCGCTTGTTGTTTTGGTGGTTCGGTCTCGTCCTTTTCAGGAGGCGTTTCTTTTTTGCCGAAGGATAAAACCGGGTCGTTCAGGTTGAATTTTTCCGGAATCAATGGTGCACACACGCAGGATACCGACGATTTATTCGTGACCAGCAGTGCCGCCTGGCGCGTGCCGTTTTTTTCGATAAAAAGCGTGTCGCCAATGGCAATATGGTGGGTAGACGGAAATTTTACATACACGTTTCGGGACGATACGTAGGAAACCGCCCCCGGAATGGTGTCGACAGCATTCTGGGCATTCAGGCTTAGCGCGGACAAGCAGAAAAGTAATATGGCTGGTAAACTACGCAATTTCAAAAGCAGGTTTTTTCTGAAAAATTAATCTTCACCATTGGGGTGGCAGGCATAACAGGCCGGGCTGGAATAGACATAGCCGGGCACGCCATCGTGGTCATCCGCCAACTCGGCCGGATTATCGTGTTCGTGGCAATCGATACAGGCTGAAGGCCAAAAAGTTCCCGGGGGTGGTGTGGCAGTCGGCACAAGTGTTCCATTCCTCATCGTGTTTTCCGCTGTAAATGGGGAAGTACATGTTGTCGTGGTCGAAGGTTGAGGGCTCCCAGGCATTTTCATTGTGGCACAACGCGCAGTCGGTGGGAAAACCTGCCGACAGGTGGTTGGGGTTGGTGGCGCCGTTGTAGTCGGCCTGGTGACAACCCACGCAGGTGTTGGGGGTATTGTTGAAGTTGCCGCCGATGTGGCAGTCGGTACAATTGACAATGGCGGCGTGCGCGCCGTTGAGCGGCCAGATGGTATTGTGGTCGAAGGTGGATGGCACCCAGGCCGATTCGTTGTGGCATTGGGTGCAATCGGTGGGGAAGTTTGCTGCGCTGTGGTTGGGGTTTGTGGTGGCGTTGTAGTCGGCCTGGTGACAACCCACGCAGGTGTTGGGGGTATTGTTGAAGTTGCCGCCGATGTGGCAGTCGGTACAATTGACAATGGCGGCGTGTGCGCCGTTGAGCGGCCAGATGGTATTGTGATCGAAGGTGGATGGCACCCAGGCCGATTCGTTGTGGCATTGGGTGCAATCGGTGGGGAAGTTTGCTGCGCTGTGGTTGGGGTTGGTGGTAGCGTTGTAGTCGGCCTGGTGACAACCTGCGCAGGTATTGGGCGTGTTGTTGAAGTTGCCGCCGATGTGGCAGTCGGTACAATTGACAATGGCGTGCGCGCCGTTGAGCGGCCAGATGGTATTGTGGTCGAAGGTGGATGGCACCCAGGCCGATTCGTTGTGGCATTGGGTGCAATCGGTGGGGAAGTTTGCTGCGCTGTGGTTGGGGTTGGTGGTGGCGTTGTAGTCCGGCAGGTGACAACCTGCGCAGGTATTGGGCGTGTTGTTGTAGTTGCCATTGTGACAGGCCGCGCAGTCGTTTGCGATGGCTGCGTGCGCGCCGTTCAGTTGATAATAATTGTTGTGAATGGGGAATTCCGCCGGTATCCAGCCATCGTTGGTATGGCAGGTTTCGCAGTCAGTCGGGATACCGAGTGCCGGGTGGTTGGGGTTGGTGGTGGCATTGTAGTCGGGCTGGTGACAGCCGGCGCAGGTGTTTGGTGTGTTGGTGTAATTGCCACCGATGTGGCAGTCGGTGCAATTGGGTACGCTGGCGTGTGCGCCGGTCAGCGGCCAGGCGGTATTGTGGTCGAAGGTGGAAGGTACCCAGGCGTTTTCATCGTGGCATTGTGTACAGTTGGTGCCAAATTGATTGCTCAGGTGGTTGGGATTGGTGGTGGCGTCGTAATCCGTTTGGTGACAGCCGGCGCAGGTATTGGGCGTGTTGGTGTAATTGCCACCGATGTGGCAGTCGGTACAATTGGGTACGCTGGCATGCGCGCCGGTGAGCGGCCAGACGGCGTTGTGGTCGAAGGTAGCGGGCGCCCAGGCATTTTCATCGTGGCACTGGGTGCAGTCGGTGGGGAACTGGTTGGCGGCGTGGTTGGGGTTTGTGGTGGCGTTGTAATCGGGTTGGTGACAGCCGGCGCAGGTGTTTGGGGTATTGTTGTAATTGCCGTTGTGGCAGGCTGCGCAGTCGTTTGCGATGGCTGCGTGCGCGCCGTTCAGTTGGTAATAATTGTTGTGAATGGGGAATGTTGCGGGCATCCAGCCGTCGCTGGTGTGGCAGTTTTGGCAGTCGGTTGGAATGCCGATCGCCGGGGTGATTTGGATTGGTGGTGGCGTCGTAATCCGTTTGGTGACAGCCGACGCAGGTGTTGGATGGAGTGGGGTAATTTCCACCGGTGTGGCGGTCGGTGCAATTGGGTACGTTGGGATGCGCGCCGGTGAGCGGCCAGACGGCGTTGTGGTCGAAGGTAGCGGGCGCCCAGGCGTTTTCATCGTGGCACTGGGTGCAGTCGGTGGGGAACTGGTTGGCGGCGTGATTGGGGTTTGTGGTGGCGTCGTAATCGGGTTTGTGACAGCCCGCGCAGGTGTTTGGGGTATTGTTGTAATTGCCGTGTGGCAGGCTGCGCAGTCGTTGCGATGGCTGCGTGCGCGCCGTTCAGTTGGTAATAATTGTTGTGAATGGGGAATGTTGCGGGCATCCAGCCGTCGCTGGTGTGGCAGTTTTGGCAGTCGGTTGGAATGCCGATCGCCGGGTGATTTGGATTGGTGGTGGCGTCGTAATCCGTTTGGTGACAGCCGGCGCAGGTATTGGGTGTATTGGTGTAATTGCCACCGATGTGGCAGTCGGTACAATTGGGTACGCTGGCATGCGCGCCGGTGAGCGGCCAGACGGCGTTGTGGTCGAAGGTAGCGGGCGCCCAGGCGTTTTCATCGTGGCACTGGGTGCAGTCGGTGGGGAACTGGTTGGCGGCGTGGTTGGGGTTTGTGGTGGCGTCGTAATCGGGTTGGTGACAGCCGGCGCAGGTGTTTGGGGTATTGTTGTAATTGCCGTTGTGGCAGGCTGCGCAGTCGTTTGCGATGGCTGCGTGCGCGCCGTTCAGTTGGTAATAATTGTTGTGAATGGGGAATGTTGCGGGCATCCAGCCGTCGCTGGTGTGGCAGTTTTGGCAGTCGGTTGGAATGCCGATCGCCGGGTGATTTGGATTGGTGGTGGCGTCGTAATCCGTTTGGTGACAGCCGGCGCAGGTATTGGGTGTATTGGTGTAATTTCCACCGGTGTGGCAGTCGGTGCAATTGGGTACGCTGGCATGCGCGCCGGTGAGCGGCCAGACGGCGTTGTGGTCGAAGGTAGCGGGCGCCCAGGCATTTTCATCGTGGCACTGGGTGCAGTCGGTGGGGAACTGGTTGGCGGCGTGATTGGGGTTTGTGGTGGCGTCGTAATCGGGTTGGTGACAGCCGGCGCAGGTGTTTGGGGTATTGTTGTAATTGCCGTTGTGGCAGGCTGCGCAGTCGTTTGCGATGGCTGCGTGCGCGCCGTTCAGTTGGTAATAATTGTTGTGAATGGGGAATGTTGCGGGCATCCAGCCGTCGCTGGTGTGGCAGTTTTGGCAGTCGGTTGGAATGCCGATCGCCGGGTGATTTGGATTGGTGGTGGCGTCGTAGTTCGTTTGGTGGCAACCGGCGCAGGTATTGGGCGTATTGGTGTAGTTGCCGCCGATGTGGCAGTCGGTACAATTGGGTACGCTGGCATGCGCGCCGGTGAGCGGCCAGACGGCGTTGTGGTCGAAGGTAGCGGGCGCCCAGGCGTTTTCATCGTGGCACTGGGTGCAGTCGGTGGGGAACTGGTTGGCGGCGTGATTGGGGTTTGTGGTGGCGTCGTAATCGGGTTGGTGACAGCCGGCGCAGGTGTTTGGGGTATTGTTGTAATTGCCGCCGGCGTGGCAGTCGGTACAGTTGGGCACATTGGCGTGCGCGCCGTTTAAGGGCCAAACCAGGTTGTGATCGAAGGTCGTGGGTGTCCAGGCTGTTTCACTGTGGCAATCGGTACAGTTGGTAGAAAACTGGTTCGCGCTGTGGTCGGGATTGGTGGTGGCGTCGTAATCAGGCTGGTGACAACCTGCACAAGTATTGGGTGTGTTGTTATAATCACCGTTGTGGCAGCCGGCGCAATCGTTGGAAATGCCGGCGTGGGCACCGGAGAGGGTGTAATAATTGTCATGAATAGGAAAGGAGGCCGGCGCCCAGCCGGCGGTTGTGTGGCAGGTTTCGCAGTCGGTCGGGATGCCAATGGCCGGGTGGTTGGGGTTGGTAGTGCCGTTGAAGTCGACGGTATGGCAGGCCGCGCAAACGGTAGGCGTACCCTGAAAACCGTTGGCATGGCAATCAATACAGGCTGTCGTCAGGTGCATTCCGGTCAGTGGAAATGCCGTGGTGTTGTGATCAAACACGACGGAAGCATCGCCGGTAGGATGACAGGCCAGACAAGCCTGATCGAGGTAGACGTAGCCGTTCACACCCGTATGCTCGTCGTCGGTAGCCGGGTTGGTGTGGCAGTTTGTGCAGGTAAACTCGGCATAGTTCGCCGGATTGGCATGGCAATCGGTGCAGGCCATCCACTCGCCCTGGTGCTTTCCGCTGTAAATGGGGAAATATTGGTTGTCGTGGTCAAAAATTGCCGGCGTCCAGGTGTTTTCACTGTGACAAACCGCGCAGTCGGTGTTGAATTGCGCAGCAACGTGATCGGGATTGGTGGTGGCGTTGTAATCCGGCAAGTGGCAGCCCGCGCAGCTGTTGGGGGTGTTGTTGTAGTCGCCGTTGTGGCAGGTTGTACAGTCGTTGGCAATGGCCGCGTGCGCGCCGTTCAGGGCATAATAATCGTTGTGAATGGGGAAGGTCGCGGGCATCCAGCCGTCGCTGGTATGGCAGGTTTCACAATCGGTCGGGATACCGATCGCCGTATGGTTGGGATTGGTGGTGGCGTCGTATTGTGGTTGGTGACAGCCTGCGCAGGTATTCGGGGTATTGGTGTAGTTGCCGCCGGTGTGGCAATCGGTACAGTTGGGCACGCCGGCATGTGCGCCGGTGAGCGGCCAGGTGGCATTGTGGTCGAAGGTCGACGGCGCCCAGGCCGTTTCGGTGTGGCAAAGCGTGCAATCATCGGGAAATTGATTGGCGGCGTGGTCAGGGTCGGTGGTAGCGGCATAGTCCGGTTGGTGGCAACCCGCACAGGTGTTTGGGGTAGCGTTGTAGTTGCCGTTGTGGCAGGCAGCGCAGTCGTTCGCAATAGCTGCATGTGCGCCGTTTAGTTGGTAATAATTGTCGTGGATGGGGAAGGTTGCAGGCATCCAGCCGTCGTTGGTATGGCAATTTTCACAATCGGTCGGGATACCGATCGCCGTGTGGTTGGGATTGGTGGTGGCGTCGTACTGCGCTTGGTGACAGCCTGCGCAGGTATTGGGCGTAGTGGTGTAGTTGCCGCCGATGTGGCAATCGGTACAGTTGGGTACATTGGCATGGGCGCCGGTGAGCGGCCATATCGTTTCATGGTCAAATGCCGCCGGCGCCCAGGCCGTTTCCGTATGACACAGCATGCAGTCGGTGGGGAACTGACTGGCCGCATGATCGGGATTGGTGGTGCCGTCGTAGTCCGTCTGGTGGCAACCCGCACAGGTGTTCGGGGTATTGTTGTAGTCGCCGTTGTGGCAACCGGCACAGTCGTTGGCGATGGCTGCATGCGCGCCGTTCAGGGGATGATAATTGTCGTGTATGGGAAACTCAGCCGGCGCCCAGCCGGCTGTTGTGTGGCAAGTGGCGCAATCCGTCGGGACGCCAAGCGCCTCGTGGTCAGGGTTTGCGCTTTGCGCATAGTCGGTTGCGTGGCACGTGTTGCAATCCGTCGACGTACCGACGTACCCGTTGGCATGGCATTCAATACATTGCGTGGTTTGATGCGCGCCGGTCAAGGGAAAATTGGTGTTGTTGTGATCAAACACGCCGGCTGCATCGCCGGTCGGGTGGCAGGCCAGGCAAGCCTGGTCGTTGTAACTGTAGCCGTTTACACCGTCGTGTTCATCATCCGTTTCCGGATTTTGGTGACAACTCACGCAGGTAAACTCAGCGTAGTTGGCCGGATTTTTATGGCAATCCACACAAGCCGTCCACTCGCCCTGGTGTTCACCGCTGTAAATGGGAAAATAATCGGCATCGTGCCGGGCAAAGCTCGCCGGCATCCAACCCAGGTCGGTAGTGTGACATTCCGTACAGGTTTGCGAAAAATTGGCGCCCAGGTGGTTGGGGTTGGCGGCGCCTTCGTAGTCGGCCTGGTGACAGGCGTAACAATCGTTTGGCGTGTTGGAAAACGAGCCGCCGCTGTGGCAGGCCGTACAATCTTCAATCTGGTGCCCTTTTTCCAGCGGGAAAAAACTGTGGTCTACGAGGGTAGTCCCCCAATCGGTTTTGGCGGGGTCGTGGCAATCGACGCAATTGGTTGAAAAACCGGCCTGCACGTGATTCGGACTGGTGGTTGCCTGAAAATCATCGAGGTGGCAATTGATGCAATCGTTGCCGATGCGGTCGAAACGGAGTTGTGTTTCGGAGGTGTGGCAGTCGGTACAGGCAATAACAGCGTGGGTGCCCAGGAGCGGGAATCCGTTGTTGATGTGCAGTTCGGGGATGTCGTCGATGAGCCAGTTGTTGGTTGTATGGCATCGCGCGCAATCCATGCCCACTGTTTGCTGGTGCATGTCGGTATGGCAGCTGATACAAGCCGGATCAGCTTCGTCGAAGACGAGCGATGCATGACAATCGCGGCAGTTGATCAGGGCGTGTTGGCCGGTCAGGGGGAAGAGGGTGGAATTGTGATCGAAGCGCAGTTGCAGCTTTTCACCGGGCGCAGCCTTTTTGTCCGCGGCAGGTTTTTGCCAGGCAGTCGCGGGAATAGCCCAGCCGGCTGCCGTATGGCAGTCGCCACAGTTCAGCTGGAGCGTTTCGCCGTGTGGAGATTGTGCGTAGTTTGTCAGGCACAATCCCAGAAAAAGGACTACCGATGACAATCTGTACATTCGAACTGCTCGATTTTATATAAAACCACCTGTGCGCCGTTTGCCTGCGCGACAGATTTGTGGCAGGCGGCACAGTCAATTTCTGCGTGCCGGCCTTCCAGTTTAAATTTTGCGTTATCGTGGTTGAAGTTTGCCGCCGTCCAATTGTCAAAACCGTGGCAGCGCAAACAATCCGTTTCCTTGTTTTCATCCAAAAACTGGTCGCCGTGGATGTTCGTGTGGCAATTTAAACACTTCGAATCCAGACCGGAAAAGGTTCCAAACTGATCTTCGTCACCATCGCGGATGTGACAAACCGAACAGGACAGGGGCTGGTGCGCGCCGCGCAGGGGGAATGCGGTTTGTTCGTGATCGAAATGATTGACAAACCAGCTTTCCGGCCCATGGCAGCGGGTGCAATCCTGGTTGGGGTAATATTTTTCATTGATCCGGCCCTGGTGTACGTCGTTGTGGCATTCGACACATCGGGTGCCGAGTTGCACAAACTGCCATTTACCATCGTCGTTCAAATGGCAGGCGAAACAGGGGGTGGCCATGTGCGCGCCGGTGAGCGGGAAACCTGTTTTTTCGTGTTGTTCAAAACTGAAGGTGCTGCCCTGAAAACCGTCCACGGTATGGCAATGGCTGCAATCCGGGCTGCTACCGTTTTGGACAAACTGCCCTTCGTGAAAATCGGCATGGCAGGATGTGCAATTTTGGTGTGCCAGGGCTTCCGTCATGCTGCTGCCGGTATGGCATTGGCGGCAATCTATGCCCTGGTGCATGCCTTCGAGGGGGAATTCGGTTCGGTCGTGGTTAAAATTTTCCCAGGCGCTTTTGCCGCGAAAGCCCGATTCGTTGTGGCATTCGGCGCAGTTGGTCCCAAACTTTCCGCTGTGCACATCGTCGTGACAAGTAGCACAGGCGGTGGTGGCCAGTCCCAGGCGATCCTGAAAAACCCGGCCGGCACCAAGCGTGAGGTCGTGGCATTGTCGGCAATCGACCTGTTGGTGCCGGCCTTTGAGGGGGAAATGGGTACTGCTGTGATCAAAGTGTTTGTTGCCGGTAAATACCGACCAACCCTGTTCGGTGTGGCAACTTTTGCAGTCGCCGCCCAGATTTTGGTTGTGTGGGTCGCTGTGGCAGCTGGTGCAGTTGGAAAAGGGTACGCCGGCAAAACGTTGGAACGGTTTACCGGCGCGGGTTTCCTTTTGGTGACAATCAAGACAAGCCACCTGGGTATGTTTGCCGAACAGGGCAAAGTTTGTTTTACTGTGATTAAAGTTTGCCGCAGGCGCAAAAGCCGTCGTGTTGTGGCAGCGGGCGCAATCGGCGGAAAGCGTGTTTTGATGGACGTCCGTGTGGCAGGCAGCGCATTGCTGGCTGAGGCCCAAAAAGGTTTTTTTATCGTTTTTGTAATCGGGGTCCTGGATATGGTCGGGTTTATGGCAATCGCGGCAATCGGTTTTCCGGTGCGCGCCGCTGAGTTTGTAGCCTGTCCAATCGTGGTTAAAACTTTTTTCATCAATCCGGATCATCTCAAAATTCCGCCCGTGGTGTTCGCTGTGACAGTCGAAGCAGTTTTTGCTGCGCACCTGGCTGGAAGCGTGATACCCTTTCCCTTGCTGTATCCGGGAATTGATGGCTTTGTGGCATTCCAGGCACTTGGCACTGGTGACGCTTTCGCCCAGTACATGACATTTGGTACAGTTGAACACACCTTCCAAATCGGCATGCGCCGCCGACAATTCGCCCGGGGAAATTTGGGCAAAACTTCCGGCATGCGCCAAAATCAGCACAACAAAAATCCACGACGCGTACAAGTATCGCATGCAAAGACGGGTTCGGGTGTAGCCATCGCTGGCAATGCCGTTTTCATTGTAATCTTCCCGGGGTGCCGGGGGGAAGGGTATGGCCGGATTCAGAAGGATTCCGGGTGGGCGGGTAGTGTGTGTGCAAGATAACCTTACAGCGACCTGTTTCCTGACATAAAAATGACTGAACCGGGAAAAAATGGGGCTGAATGGGGGAGGGGAGCATCGCGTTCAACGCTGGAGCACCCGGTCACGCCATCGACGCACACTCATCACATCGAAGCGCTCACCGTCGAAAACGATATGCCTGACGGCTTTTTTGCCGCCTGCGCTGGCTTTTTCCAAATAATCCCGCACCTCCATCCAGCGCACTTCGCCTTTGGAATTCCGGATCACCAGCAATACCGGGAAGGCCTGCTCCCGCCAGTAGTCGGCGTGGCGTGCTTTTGAAATTTTAAACACTTCCGAGCCGTCAGCCTTACGCTCGCGCAGGTAGGAATCGCCGGATTTGAGCTGGAGGTACAACTTGCGGCCGGTAGCCTGACCGGCGTCGTTTTTGAACTCGATCTCCATATCGATGCCGTGGTCGCTGACGCTGAACTCCCGGCTGATCTGGCCGGCCAGCGCCACCGTCGAGATCACCTCGCCGACCAGTGCGCGTTCCTTGCTTTCGGCATCGAGGATGAAGTCGGAGTGTTCCTGCAGGGCGCGGACCTGCCGCTGGGCCTCCGGACTGGCAAAATATTGCTCCATTTCGTCCCAGAGCGGGAAACGTTCTTCGCAGCCCACGCAGATCATAGTCGGCTTTTTGTCAGCCTGACCGCCGTCGAGCCAGTCGTTCAGTCGTTTCATGGCCACTTCGCGATTGCCGGCTTCGGTACCGCAATGCGGGCAAACGTAGTGGCGCAACCGAACGACCTCCTGACCTTTTTGCATCACGTGCTCGTGGATGTATTTGCTGAACACGATTTTTTCCTCAACAGGAATGGCAGGATCGAAATAAACCTCCAGTTCGCCGGCGCCTTCGCCCAGGCGGGTGAGTTTTACGCCGAGTTGCTTACCGGTGAGCGTGCGAAAATCAGCGGCGTAGCGCCAGAGTTCGTCGTTCTCGATGGTGCGGGCATGGTGCAGCCGCACGACCAACGTGGCGTACACATCGTCGAGAAAACCGTGGAATCGGTAGCTGACCTGCACGGCCGGATGGCCGGTCAGCTCCTTGCGCTCGCGGCGGTAGTAGCTGGGGAAAATGAGTTGCGTGCCTTCGGGGGTGTGCTCGCGCAGGCAAAGCGCCCGCTCCACCAGGGCCTGGTGCATGGCCAGCAAAACGATGCGCTCTTCGTCTTGCGGCAGCCGCGGGACCGAGGACTGGTAGGTCAGGTCGCCGGAAAGAACCCGTTCTTCGGGGATACAGCCGCGCTCGAATTTGTCTTCGCGCAACGTCTGGATGACGGCCTGCGCGTATGCATTGATGCGCTCGGGCTGGAGGAGCACCCAGCTGCCGAATTTGAGTTCCCAAACGGCGCCCGGGCCGGCCAGCAGCCCGATGACGGCTTTGAGTTCCTCGTCTTTGAAGCGGCTGTCTTCGCCGGTCATGCGGAGGTGCAGGTTTTCGCGCAATTCGTTGAAGCGCATCAGCACGCGGCCTTCGTCTTTGAGGCGGATAATTTCTTCTTTCAGGCGTTTGAACAGCACGGGCGAGGTACGCCAGGGGATGTTTTCCCAGCGGATGCCATCGAGGATGGCTTGCTTGAGTTTTTCGCAGTTGGTGCCGAGTTTGGCGCTGGTTTCGAGGTAGCCGGGGTAGCCGCGTTCGCGGGCAAAGGCTTCCACCTGAGAGGGGCTGCAGCGCAGGCCGCCGGCATCGACGCGGCCGGCGACGAGCAGTTTGGCAAATTCCTTGCGCGCGGCGCGGGCGAGGTCGCGGTCCCAGACGCCCAGGGTTTCGAAGAGGTCTTCTTTTTGGCCATCGAACACCAGCACGGCCAGGGATGTTTCGTCCATGTAGAGTTGGTGGATAAGGCGCTGGTCGGCCTGGCCACCGAAGTCCCAGAGCCAGATCTCTTTTTCGACGCCGTCGTCGGAATCGACGGGCAGTTTCCATTGGGTAGCCCAGGCGCCTACGGTGGAGTCGCTGGCTTCCCAGGGTTCGCCGGCGAGCACTTTGGACAGGCCGGTTTTGCCAGCGCCGCTTTCACCGACCAGGAGGACTTTGGCGTTGGTGTACTGGATTTGGGCGGGGGCGGAGGTTGATCTGGTAGATTCGAGGGTGGGGGAGTCGGTTAGGTATTCGGAGAGGTCCCAGATTCGGATTTCGCCGCTTGAGTCGCCGGAGATGGCGTGGTGGCCGTCGGCTAACCAGGTGACTGTTCGAACTTCATCTTTATGGCCCGTGAGGATACATATACAACTCCCAGATTTTATATCCCAGCAACGTAATGTTTGATCGAGTGAGCCTGATAACGCATAACGGTCATCATTACTCCAAGCAATGCATTTAACCGACTTGGTATGGCCTTCAAATATTCTAACACATTCTCCAGTTTTGATATTCCAAAGTCGAACTGTGTTATCATTAGATGCTGAAAGTGCATAAACCTGATTTGTACTCCAACTTAATCCTTTTACGCCATCGGTGTGACCTTTGAAAATCTGAATACTTTCTTCGTTATCTAAGTCCCAAAGGCGAATTTCTCCTTTTCCATCCGCAGATAGGATATGTTTTTGGTCATAACTCCAAATTACACTCCACACATTCGTTTTATGTCCATTGAATGTACGTATGCATTGACCGCTTTCAATATCCCAAAGCCATATCTTTGAATCACTGGAAGCAGACAAAACTTTATTCCCAGCCGCATTCAAAGCAACTTGTTCTATATAATAACCTCCACCTATAAATTCTTTTATGCATTTACCTGATTGAACATCCCATAATCGTATCCTTTTTTTCCCACCTTCACCAGAAATAGCAATACGCTGATCAGAACTCCACGCAACTCCCCATGCGGGGTTTGAATCACCCTTAAATACCTTCAAGAGATTTCCTGTATTTAACTCCCATAAACATATCCTTTTATTTCCACCAGTTAATACACGTTTCCCATCAGGGCTAAAAGAGTAGTAGTAAATCTTATCATCATTAATAGGTAATTGTACACTTTTGTTCGCTGTCTTAATTTTAACGTCTGGTCTAGCCAAAATGGATAACTCAGTTGTCTTACAAGCACTTAAAAATTTCCAATACTCTTTAGGTTCTGTACTCCACTTCAACGCTGCCACCCCACTCACCCCCTCCGGTACCTCCACCTCATCCAGCCGTACCGGCACAAACCGCCGCTCCAAATGCGCAGGGTCCCGAAAACGCAAGGTCTGGGCTTCCAGTTCCGGCCATTCTTTCCCATAAGCATTGGCGGACAGGCAAAGCACGAGCACGCGGGAATTTTCAAGGCCGGCCTCAATTTTGGCAGCGCGATCGTCGCCGGGCTGGAGTTCCCATTCGGCGAGCCAGACGCGCAGGCCGTCTTTGCGCAGGCGCTCGGCGATGTCGCGGGCTGTGGCGCTGTCTTTGGCGCTGTGGCTTAGGAATACGTCGTAGGTGAATTTGTCCATGAGGTCCGGGTGCCTTGTTGAATGGACCAATTTAGGCCAAAAATTTAATTCCCCTCCGGATTTGCGAGTTCCCCTTCAATTTCCCCCATCTGGCTTTCAATCATTTCTTTCTCAGGATGATCCGGATTTGCTTTGAGCAATTGCCGGCCCAAAGTGCGCGCCCGAAGCAGGCTGGCCGGGCGGGTTTCCGCATAGTCACGGACCAGATAGTTGAAAAGCGTGTATTCCGCTTCCGTTTTGCAAGGCGATGCGACGACGCCTGCGGCAGCCTCCCAGATTTCAAGGGGCAGCATCTTGCCGACCTGGCCATACGCCACAATCTTGCAAACCGCCTGCGCTGCAAACGGACTGCCGGGATGCCGTTGCACCAGATCGGCATATACCCAGGCGGCAGGTCGCTGGTTGGCAACGGATTTTACCGCTCTGGAGCCTCCATCCCCCCTTTGCATTTCGACCTGACAAACACCGCCGCTGAAAAGTTCTTCTACAAGGGCTGCTTTTTCCCACAATTGTTTATCCGGCGCCGGGTTGTTTTTCTTGATTTCCTGCCATTGTTTTTGCGCCGCCAGTCTTTTGGAGACGCAGGCCATGTCGATCAGGCCAAGCCCGGATTCGCCGGGTTCAAAGTAATCGGCTTTTGTCTGCCGGAGTTTTTCGTAATAAGCTGCATAGCGGTCAAGATCGCCTTGCTGGATGCTGTATTCCATTTGCCAGTCGTAGAGGAGTGGCAAGAGGTTTTCGGGCAGTTGGGTTTCCAGACCTTCGAATTGGGCGTTCGATTTTTTTGCAAAAGCAGGTTCGTTGTACAGGCGGCGATAGAGCAGGTCGGGAATTTCTTCCAGTTCGGTTTTTATGGATTGGTTGGTTGTTTCCCCAAACGTTTGCCGGAGCAGTTGATAGCCCCTGGAAAAGGTCAACAGGTCTGGCGTAGTGGGCAGTTGCGCTGAGTCTTTTATTTGTGCAAACCGGAGCAACTCGCTAAGCGATTGCCCGCCGTCAAAAAGTACTCTTCTTTGGTCCAGCCATTGCTTGTTGAGGGCGAGTATCTTTCCATTGCTGTTGTTGCATAAATAAAGCAGCGCACTGTCCCGGCCGAGCAATTCCCATTCGCCCGGCACGGTTGGGGGATAGCGGAAAACCTGTCCATCACGCTTGTCGAAAGCATACAAACCCCCTTTGTAATGGTTGTACCAGATGTGGAACCTGTCGTGACAAGGCGGCTCTGAGAAATCGCCGTACCCGGTTTCGTCCGGTAACTTGAAATGATATTCCGAAGTCCGGCGGCTTTCCACATCGTATTTTTTGATCAGCTGGAAATCAACTTCCTCCCTGGATTCGTAGAGGCTCGCCCAGAAACAGGGGTAGTTGTAGGAAAAATTCACATCCGGGAAGCTGCGAATATCCATGGGTAAATACAGGCTGTCGGTGCCATCGACGATCAAGGCAAAAGACTGGATTTGTGCACCGGCAATTCTCGTGACATCCGAAACCTGAATATTGGCCCAGCGCGGGTCATTGCTTTTGGCCGGTATGAATACCCGTTGCCAACCCGACAACGGGTCGGTTTTTTGAGGCGCCCTTGTCGTCACCGCATGGGTTTGGAGGTCCAATATCTTTTTTTGAGCCGGGTTGTACAGTTGGTTTGGGGCGCCGGGTAAAAAATAGGCGCCGATGAGGTCCAGGTCTGGAACATCGATGAGCTGATATTCGGCTACCGGGAACGTGGTCAAGGCAGTAGGGTAGTCGTCGGGTTGGGCGTAGACAGGTGCGAATACTGTCCAAACGGCAACTTGCAGCAGGAGGGTTTTTAAGCGTGTCAATTTCAGCAGGTTGTGGAGGTGGGATGTGAGTTGTTTGCAATTTTTTTACGCCGACTACCAGTCGGCGCTACCCAAGCGTACACTCCAGGCCAAGTTTCTTCAACTGCATGGCAAAATCCGAATCCGCGTTCACCTTGCGCTTTGCCGCAAAAGCCAGGGCGTTTTTGTTGGTGTGATCAAGCAGGCGCATTTTGAGCGCGTGTTTGCCCCTGTGGGCTTTGCAAAGCTGATCGAGTTGGTCGAGCAGTTCGGGTGTGAGCAGTTGCAAGGGTACTTGCAGGGTCACGGAGCTGATTTGTGAGCCCCCGACCGTTTCCAGCAGTTCCACTTTTTCCGGTTTAAACTCAAACTCCTCGCTGTTGTAGCGCTGGCGGTATTGGCCGGTGATGAACAGGCAGTTGCCCTCTTCAAACAGGTGTTTGAACTTGGCGTAATCGCCACTGAACAAGGCCAGTTCCAGGTTGCCGGAGTAGTCGCTAATGGTGAAACGCCCCCATCCGGTGCCGCGCTGGCTGATCCGGTGCTCGGCTTTGGTGACGAACCCGGCGACGTGTATTTTCTGACTTTTAAACTGCTCGATGCGCTCCAATCCGCAAGTGGTGAGGTTTTCCACCTCAAATTTGTAATCGTCGAGCGGGTGCCCGCTCAGGTAAAGCCCGATGACGTCTTTTTCACGCTGGAGTTTGGTGAGCAGGTTCCAGGGCTGCACTTTGGGAATCGTGGGCTCCGGAATACTCACCGTGTCGGACAGGTCGCCGAACAGGGAATTGACCGACATGATCTTGTCTTCCTGGTAGGCAGCGCCGTATTTGAGTAGGTGCTCGATGAAGGAGTCGAATTTGTCGGAGGGGGCGAAAAATGTGGCTCTATGTAGTCCCAGCCCTGAAGGGCTGGGCTGAGACGGGCTGGGCTGAGACGGGCTG
Source organism: Lewinellaceae bacterium (assembly GCA_016716135.1). Taxonomy (GTDB): domain Bacteria; phylum Bacteroidota; class Bacteroidia; order Chitinophagales; family Saprospiraceae; genus M3007. The sequence continues at coordinate 76,740 of JADJWX010000021.1, forward strand.
GGCTGAGACGGGCTGGATTGCGAAGAGTTGGGCTGCGAAGAGGCTGCCTCAGGCGATTTTTCAGCCCAGCCCTTCAGGGCTGGGGAAGCGGAAAATCCGTCGAAAGCGCCGCCAAACACCAGGCTTTCCATAACCCGTTTGTTCACCGTGCGCAGGTTGAGCCGGCGCATGAAGTCGAAAATGGTTTCGAAGGGGCCGTTTTCGCGGCGCTCCTGGATGATGGATTCCACGGCCGATTCGCCAACGCCTTTGATGGCGCCCAGGCCGTAGCGGATCACGCCTTTTTTGTTTACGGAGAAATTTAGCTTCGATTCATTGATGTCGGGCCCTTTGACGTCGAGGCCCATACGTTTGCACTCTTCGAGGAAGAAAGTGATTTTGTCAATGTTGTTCTGCGAGTGGGTAAGCACCGCAGCCATGTATTCCGCCGGGTAATGCGCTTTGAGGAATGCCGTTTGATAGGCCACAAAAGCATAGCAGGTGGAGTGCGACTTGTTGAACGCATACATGGCGAATGCCTCCCAGTCGGTCCAGATTTTTTCGAGTTTGTCTTTTGGAAAACCGTTTTTCGTGGCGCCTTCGATGAACTGGCCCTTCATTTTATCGAGCACGGCCTTGAGTTTTTTACCCATGGCCTGGCGCAGCACGTCGGCGTCGCCTTTGGAAAATCCGGCGAGTTTTTGCGACAGCAACATCACCTGCTCCTGAAAAACAGTAATGCCGTAGGTCTCGGCCAGGTATTCCTCCATTTCCGGCAAATCGTAGGTCACCTGCTGCCGCCCGTGCTTGCGCGCAATAAAATCGGGGATGTATTCCAAGGGGCCCGGCCGGTAGAGGGCGTTCATGGCGATCAGGTCGTCGAATTTATCGGGCTTGAGCTCGCGCAGGTATTTCTGCATGCCGGCGCGTTCAAACTGGAAGGTTCCGTTGGTGGCCCCGGCCTGGTAGAGTTGGTAGGTTTTTTCGTCGTCAAGCGGGATACTGTCGATATCAATTTTCCGGCCGTGGTTTTCCTCGATCATGCGCAAGGCATCGCGGATGATGGTAAGGGTTTTGAGCCCCAGGAAGTCCATTTTGATGACTCCGGCATCTTCAATGATGTTGCCCTCGTACTGCGTGATCAGCAGTTCGGTTTCTTTAGAGGCACACACCGGAATGATCTCCGTGAGGTCTTTCGGCGCGATGATGATGCCTGCGGCGTGGATGCCGGTGTTGCGCACCGAACCTTCGAGCACCATGGCTTCGTTGAGCACTTCGCTTTCGTGGGTGCCGTCGGCGTTGAGGAATTCGCGGAGTTTTTTAATATTCTCAATATCGTCGGGACCGAGGTTTTCCTTGCTGCGCAGGGAACCCTCGCCGTCGATGGGCGCGGTGAGCACGCGGTTGAGGGAGATGCCGGGTTTGTCGGGCACAAGTTTGGCCAGGGCGTTCGACTGTTCGAGGGGAAGATCGAGCACGCGGGCTACGTCTTTGATCGACATTTTGGCTGCCATGGTGCCGTAGGTCACGATCTGGGCCACCTGCTGTTTGCCGTATTTTTCCACCACGTAGTCGAGCACTTTCTGCCGGCCCTCGTCGTCAAAATCGGTGTCGATATCGGGCATGCTCTTGCGGTCGGGGTTGAGGAAACGTTCGAACAGGAGCTGGTACTTGATCGGGTCAATGTTGGTGATACCGATGCAGTAAGCCACTGCCGAACCGGCCGCCGAGCCCCGGCCCGGGCCGATGAACACACCCAGGTCGCGCCCGGCCTTGATGAAGTCGGCCACGATGAGGAAGTAACCGGCAAAGCCCATGGTTTTAATCGTGTGCAGTTCGAAGTTGAGCCGTTCTTCGATCTCGGGTGTGATGTCCTTGTAGCGTTCGCGGGCGCCTTCGTAGGTGATGTGGTAGAGGTAGTCGTCCTGGCTGGCAAATTCTTTCGGGATGACGAAATTGGGCAGCAGGATGTCTTTTTTCAACTTGAGGTGCTCGCATTTGTCCACGATCTCCATCGTGTTGTCGAGCGCTTCGGGCAAGTCGTGAAACAGGGCGCCCATTTCGGCCTGGGTTTTAAAATAAAACTGGTCGTTCCAGAAGGCGAAACGCCCGCCTTTCATCACGGTGCCTTCCTCGGCAAACTCGCGGATGGCCGGCGTGGCTTTTTTCTCGCCGGTATTGATGCAGAGCAGGATGTCGTGCGCGTTCCAGTCTTTCTGATCGACGTAGTGCGAGTCGTTGGTGCAGATGGTTTTGACCTTGTATTCCTTTGCCCAGCGCAGCAGGACCTCGTTCACCTGATCCTGTTCGTCCATCTGGTGGCGCTGGAGTTCGATGTAGTAGTCTTCGCCAAAAATGTTGTACCACCACTCAAATTCCTTGCGGGCTTCTTCCTCGCCTTTGCGCAGGATGGCCTGCGGCACCATGGCGCCGATGCAGCAGGTGGTGGCGATGAGACCTTCGTGGTATTGCAGGATGAGTTCCTTGTCGATGCGGGGAAACTTGCCGTACAAACCCTCGATATAGCCCAGGGAGCAAAGTTTCACCAGGTTTTTGTAGCCCTCCGGATTTTTGGCGAGGAAGAGCTGGTGGTAGCGCTTATCGCGGTCTTCCTTGGTAAAGGTCCTGCGGTGCCGGTCTTCCACCACGTAAAACTCGCAGCCCACGATGGGTTTTACGCCTTCATGCTTGGCCGCCTCGGCCACAAACTGGAACACCCCGAACATGTTGCCGTGGTCGGTGATGGCCAGGGCTTTCATGCCATCGGCGGCTGCTTTTTTGTACAGGGCCGGGATGGCGGCGGCGCCGTCGAGGAGGGAGTACTGGGTGTGGCAGTGGAGGTGTGCGAATGAGGGCATCCTTAATGATGAATTATGAATGATAAATGATGAATGGCGGGAAGGGAACGGTGTTGGGCAAATTTAAAACAAAGTGTGGGATTTGGCATGCAACCTGGAAACTTGTATTTTTGATTTTGTTTTAAAATTATCGCAATGGCCCAGAAACTTACCAGTACGCAAAAAGCACTGCTCAAGTTGTTGCCAGAAAATCTTTCGGCTCCTGAACTGGAACGGCTGCTGGCATTGATTGATGCTTATTTTGCTTCTCCGGCACCGAAATCATTTGCTGTGGAAGAAGGCGGCGCTGCCTATGCTAAGGCAAGTTCAAGTGAAGATGTTGTTCATCTTTCGATCCCTAAAGCCTGGTTGGACGATGCCTGGTTTGCCAAACTCCTGAGTTGGATGGAGATGAAAAAACTGACCGAGGGGAATCAAATGACAGCAGAGCAGGCTGGTGAAATGGGTGATCAGTCCAAAGCAGACTGGTGGGCTAAAAATCAGGATTGGGTTTTGGAGAAAATTGGACAACGATGAAAGTTGTTGTGGATAGCAACATTATTTTTTCAGCGTTGCTTCGATCTCCAAACCGGTACTGTGATGCAATTTTCCTTTCCGGAGATGAATTTTACACACCCAAGTTCATGTTCGTTGAACTTTTCAAGTACAGAACCCGCATTGTTGAGCAAAGCCGGCTTTCTGAAGAAGAAGTACTTGAAATGCTCTACCGGTTGATACTCAACGTCCACTTTTTTAATGAATCACTTATCAGTACCCGGAATTTCCTGCAAGCCTTTCAATTGGTTAAAGAAACAGATCGCAAGGATTTAGTTTTTGTCGCCTTGACGATTGAAATCCAAGCTAAACTCTGGACCTCAGACCAGGTTTTAAAAAATGGGTTGATTGAGAAGGGTTTTAATGAATTTTATGGGCCTTAGGTCATTCCCGCGTTTGCCGAAGCCAAAGCAAGACAGCCAAGAGTAAGTTTAACAGTATGCTGGCGAGTAAAGGCCAGTTAAGGACCGTCTTGTCGCCGGGTAAATCCTTTGGTTCCGGTTTGTTTTTTTCAAAATAAGAATCCTTGTTGTCAGGAATAAACCAGCGATTTGTACTGTCCTGAAGAAACTGTATTTCCTCTTCGAGAGGGACTAATCTGTAATATCTTTTGTAATAATTATCTGTCCCATTACGGATAGACTGTCTGATTGAATCAATCGTAGGCATAGTTGCCGACAGTTTTCTAGCCCGCTCACATTGCGAGCCAGATAAAAATTGGCCGGAGTAAGGATCGCCAATGTAATTAGAAAAAAGTAACATCGTGTCTCCCGGCGTTGCTCCGGCACAATAACCGCCACAGGAACCCTCTGTAGCAAAAACGGAAACATAGTCGCTGCTTCGCCCCAATCCTTTATAATATTTTAAAACTCTAAAATTGAAATAAGTACTATGCCCGGTGCGGCCATCGTGTGCCATAAACAAACTATCCATGCGCACGATTTGAGTCAGTACACCAATGAAAATAGCACCGTTGTTTTTTAAGCAGGAATCGAGGGGCTCTCCCATGCAAATACATGCTTGACCCGGTGTTCCACAAAAGAAGCAAAAGCAAAAAACAAGTAACAGCGTACGCATGGTTTCAACGTTATTTCGCCACCACCAAAATATCCTCCCCCAGCACAGCTTCCAGTTTGGCGATGCTTTTCAAAGTAAAATTATGCGCTCCGGCCAGCCACTTGCTTACTTCGGATTCGCTTTTTCCCAATGCGGCTGCGAGGTCGCGGCGTTTCATGCCTTTTTTGTCCAGCAGGGCCTGTACCCGGTCAAGAATGTCCGTACGTATTCAAGTCGGAGCGCGAGTACGGAACGCCTCAACCTTTCAAAATGCGGAGTTCAAACGAAAATCCCGGTAGCACATCTTCCCCGGAAAGCGTCTGTTCAAAATCCTGAATTTCTTCCACCGTACCGTTTGAACGGTATACCCAGGCCGTTTCCGTCGCCGGATCGAGTAGCCAGGCCAGGCGTATGCCGTTGGCGATCCAGCTTTCGGTCATTTTTGTTTTGAGCGCTTGAAGATCGTCTGAGGGGTTGCGAATTTCAACGACGAAATCAGGGACGATTTCGGCAAAGGATTTGCGATCGGCAGCGGAGAGCTGCGCTGTTTTCTCCAGGGAAATCCAGGCGGCATCGGGCATGCGTTTTTCGCCGTTGGGCAGGATAAAAAGCGTTGCCGAGCTAAAGGTTTTGCCTGATTCAGCCTGGCGATTCCAAATTCCGAGTGAAACCATCATTTCACTTTCAAAATTTCCGGAGTCAAAAGATACGGGAGGCATAATGAGGATATTTCCGTTTTTGTCTTGTTCGATGCGCAAGTCGGGATTTTGTTGGCAAAAGGCCTGGAATTCAGCCTCCGACATGGGTGGCCGGGCGTCCTGCACTTCCCAGCCGTCGAAGCGAATGCTGATGTTGGTCGTTTTTTCCGGTGTTGCGGTTTTTGCGGTACGCGCTTCCATATTTTTGCGTTTAGTGTTGGTAAAAATACGGCATTTTTCAAAAGAACGCTTGCATGCACCTTCGAGCCATTTTCAGGTTTTTCGCGCATTTGGGCTGGATAGCTTTCCTGACATTGCTTACCCAAATTGGCGGTTTCATTTGGCTTTTGGCGTTGCTGGCGGCATTTTTCCTGCGCCGGCAATGGCCCTTACGCGGGTTAACCTGGGTAGTTTTTATCCTCCTGTATCTTGCCGCTACTCTGTTTCTTGTTCCACCCCTGGCCCGCCTCAACGGCCGGGTACCGATGCCCGTTTTCAGCAATCCTCAACTTCGCCCCGAAAGCCTGTGGTTTTGCCTCCTGAACCGGCATTACGTGCGGCCCGATTTGCGGGCGACACTCGAAAAAGTAGCGCAGGATATGCAAAAACAATTTCCCGGCGCAGCAATCTGGTATCTGGATGCAAACTTCCCGTTTATTAACGGCTATCCGCTGGAACCGCACTTCAGCCACAGCGACGGCAAAAAAATCGACCTGAGTTTTTACTGGACGCATGCTGTGTCCGGAGCGCCGGTCAACGCCAATCCCTCGCCCTTCGGCTACGGCCTGTATGCCGGCCCGCTTCCCAATGAACGCGATTATGCAGCCGGGTGCAAACAAAAAGGCTACTGGTACATCGACCTCGACGGCCGTATTACCGCGCCGTTTATTTCGGGAAAAAACTACCGCTTCGACGCTGCGCGCACGCGTGAACTGCTGCGACTGCTGGCGGAGCATCCGGCCATTCGCCGCATTTTGGTGCAACCGCATTTGAAGCAGCGCCTGGGCTTGTCCGCCTTCGGCAAACTCCGCTTTCAGGGTTGCAAAGCTGCCCGGCACGACGATCATGCGCATGTGGAATTGCGCTGAGGGTTGACCAGGCTCACCCTGCAGCCTGATGTACGTTCTGGCATTTCTCCTGTTAATTCGTTAAACTTTGCCTTGATAAAACTGATTTCAGGCGAACTGGTGTTCGCTTTCACTAAATTTTTACGAACCGGAGGTTCGTTTTACATGAACACAAAAACGATAGCGCTCCTTTGCAGCGCCCTGCTGTTTCTGCTCGGCCAATCATTTGCCCAAACCGATAAGGCCTTGCTGCACGAACTCGCACAGGAGAATAAAAAATCCGTTGATGCCCTCGTGCTATATCCCCAGGATGCCCGGCTGGCTATCCTGGAAGCATCCAAATACCCGGAAGTGCTGATCAAAATGCAAAGCATCCGGGAAAAAACCGGCGCGGCTTTCCGCACCCTGATCGAAGATTTTCCCCGCAATACGCAGGAAATGTTCTTCGACCTTTCCCGTTTTCCGGACCTGATCCCCAAATTGGTTTCCCATCAAAACGACCGCGCGGCTATGCGCCAGGATTTGGAGTGGCTACCGGATACCAAACGCCCGGATGCCCTCGAAGTCGTCGACCGGCATATGGCCACGCTCATAAAAATCAACGACCTGAACCAAACTGCCCGGGGCGCTTTCACCCAACTCATCGCCGGCTATCCGGCGCCGGCGCAAGGGGCTTTTCAAACCCTGCTCGGCCTGCCGGAGGTCATCGAAATCCTGAATGAAGACCTGCGGTTTACGGTGCTCGTCGGGGATGTGTACAAAGAGGACCCGGCCTGGGTGATCCGAAAAACAGACTCGCTCAACCTGGTGGTTGCACGCCGGCAGGCGCAGGAACTGGAAACCTGGCAAAATACCGTGGAAAACGACCCGCAGGCGCGCCGGGAACTGCAAGCTGCCGCCCAGGAATACGCCGATGCCAACGGCTACACGTACACCGATGAGGTGTACGACATCGTCCAGGACGACCTTTACGCCGAAGACAATGCCGCTGCTCCCGAGGTGGTATACGTCGAGCGCTACTATCAGTACAATTATCCGTACTGGTTCGGCTACCCCTGGTGGGCGCCGCAACCCTGCTGGCGCCCGTACCCCTACTGGTGGTACTGGGGCTTTTATCCCTACCATTCCACGGTGGTGATTGTGCATTTTCCGTCGTATCACTTTATGCACTGGTATTTCAATTACCCGCGCCACCACCATACCTACAACCACCTGTCCACCCATTTTGTCAACCACTACTACGGCCACCGGAATTCCGGCTCCACGATCAGCATGGGGGTTGGCGAGTGGCGCGACCGGAACCGGACCATCGTTTCGGACGAATGGCTTAGCGATAAAACCCGCCTGCCCGCCCGCCTGACCGAATATGCGCAGTTTGAACAACAGCGGGAAAAATTCAATGCGAAAAACCCGGCGCGCACCATGACACAAGATGAATTTTTGAAAAAAAACGAGCGTCAATACCCCGATCTGGTGCGCTCGCGTGCGCAGGCACAAACTGAAATCCAGCGCGACCGTGCCGAAACGGAACGGCAACGCGCCGACTGGGCCCCCACCCGCGAGCCGGCTCCTGCCCGCGTACCCCAAACCGAACCGCCAAAGCGTGCTCCCGAAACGCAGCCCGTTGTTCCGCCCCGCGTGAAACAACCGGAGAAAAACCAACCCGCCGAACAACCTGCCAAAAGGCCCGAACGCCCGGCTACCCAACCGGCCCGAATTCCGGACATTGACAAGGCCCGGGACTACCATCGCGACAAATGGCAGGAACCCAAAAAGACTGTTCCGCAAACCCGGCCTGCTCCGGCAACGCCATCCAAACCGCGGACCACAGCGCCGGCCAAACCGACCCAAAAGCCCAAAACGGAAAAACCCCGGCAAACTGCCGAACCGCGGAAGAAATCGGGCGGCGGGTAGTTGTCCGTACCATTCGTCCTACGGCTCGAAGCCGTAGGACGAATAACGCGGAGCCTTCGTATAGGTAGTTTGGGATCGCTGAATGCGGTGGTTATCTTTAGCTAAACTGAAAAAACAAACATATCATCATGAAAACAATGTATCGCTGGGCAGGCCTGATCATGGTCCTGTCCATTTTTTTGCCGCAGCTCCATGCTGCAACCATCCTCACCGGCGAATCGGTGCAGGTAACCAATCCAATTGACGGAAATGTATATGCCGCCGGCGGTAAAATTCATATTTCGGCCCCGATCAACGGCGACCTGACCGCCGGCGCCGGCGAGATCACCGTATTCGACACGATCCGCCGCGACGTCCTTGTCGGTGGTGGCCGGGTGCGCATCGAAGGCGTAATCGGCGACGACCTGCGGTGTGGTGGTGGCGAGGTTTGGCTGTTGGGCGATGTGTATGGCGACGTGGTCGTCGGCTCCGGACAGCTCGAGGTGGGTCGCAATGCGGTGATCCACGGCGACCTGGTGGTTGGCGGTGGCGAGGTGCGGATGTATGGCCGGGTGATGGGTGCTGTAATTATGGCAGGCGGGCGTGTAACATTTGAAGGCGAGGCGGAAAAGGACGTGGAAATCCGCGGCGGGGAGATCACCCTCGACGGTATTTTCAGAGGCCCGGCCGAAATTGCCGCCACGGACTTGAAACTGGGCCAACGCGCCGAATTTTACGGACCCGTGCGCTACTGGCGCCCCGACGGTGAACTCGACTTTGGCAGCAGCCTGCGCGACGGCGCCAGGGCCAGCTTCGATACATCCCTGAAGCAGGATATGGACTATGACAAGGGCTGGTTTTCGCGCGGATTTTCTTTTTTCAGCATTTATCGCCTGCTCGCCGGCGCTTTGCTGGTTGTTGTGCTGCTGCTCCTGTTTGAGCGCTTTTTCCAACGCAGTGCCGAAGGCCTGCCCGCCCAATGGCTCAACCGGTTCGGCATGGGCATGCTGTACCTGATCGGCTTGCCGGTGGCGGTGATCTTCCTGCTTATCACGGTGATCGGGATTCCATTCGGCGTGTTTGCTTTGCTGTTTTACATCTTCACCCTGGTTTTTGCCCCGGCACTTACCGCTACTGTTGGCGCTAATGCCCTGGAGCAATACCGCGGGCTTTCCTGGACGAAAGGGCAGCGAATTTTAGCGGCCCTGGGCATTCTGGTACTGCTCCGGCTGCTGAGTTGGGTACCGGTAATCGGTTGGCTGGCCGTACTGGTGCTGGTGAGTATTGCTTTTGGTTGCCTGCTGAAGGCGACGCTTGCGCGGCAAACTGCCTAATTGCGGATTACGGAGTGCGGAGTGCGGAGTGCGGAGTGCGGAGTGCGGAGTGGTTCACCATTCCGGTGAGTGAAAATGGTTGGCACTATTGAAATATTGGAAAATGTGCAATCAATCATATTCCGGAATGGTGAACCACTCCGCACTCCGCACTCCGCACTCCGCACTCCGCACTCCGTAATCAAAGCTCTGCGGCGCTCCGCTTCTCAAACTCCTGCAAATCGGCCTCCCCGCCTTCCGTGTCGCCAAGCTCCTTGCGCACATTACCGCGGGCGCGGTAGGCACGGGTAAATTCGGGAGCCAGTTCGAGCGTCTTGTTCAGGTCGTCGAGGGCTTCCTGCCAGCGCTTCAGGTTGACGAGGGTAAGGCTGCGGTTGTACAGGATTTCCGGGTCGTCCGGGATTTTTTCCAGGTATTTATCCAAATCTTCCAGCGAGCGTTCGTATTGTTTGGCAATGCCGAGCAAACCGCCCCGGAATTTGTAGGCATCCGTCAATTCGGGATTGACCCGGATGGCTTTGCTGAAGTTTTCCAGGGCGCCTTTTACATCGCCTTTGTCGCCATAGTCCATGCCTTTCCAGAGATAGGCTTTGCCAAAATTGTCGCCCTGATGTTCCACAGCGGTATCAATCAGCACCTGGGTGTTGCCCCAGTCGCGAATGCGGTTTACGCTGATCAGCAGCCAGAAAAGCCCGAGTGCAGCCAGCCCAACCCACAGGCGTTCGGCCAACCCGGGACTTTTTTTCTTTACAAAAGCAGGCAATGCAGCGAGCAGCGCGAATATGCCCAGCATGGCCAGGTAATTGTACCGGTCGCCGCGCAGTTCAAAGGTGCCTACCGTGTAAAATGGCAGGCTCAACACAATGTTGGCCAGGTAAAACAGCACCCCGTGCAATACAAAAGGCGCCGTGTTCCGGCTGCGCCAAACGAGGCCGAGCAGCACGGCTAAAGTCACCGGGGCGGCATAGTACGTCCAATGCCAGCCGCCGGCAGCTGTTTTTTCAAAAGGATACCAAATGCTTAGCCCGAGCGGCACCAGAATTTTTGTCCAGTAAAACAACACCGTATGCGCGGCCATCAGGGCGCGATCGGTCAGGGAAAAATCGCCGGCCAGACTTTCGCCGGGATGCCCGGCTTGTGCCCGCGAGTAAAATGCCAGCAAACCGAAGCCCAGGGCAAGCACAAAAAACGGGGCTTTCTCCAGGATCGACCGGCGGCTCAGCGGAGCCCGCTTTAGCCACAAATCGACGACCATCAAACTGAGGGGGAGCACTACGGCTGTAGACTTCGACAAACATGCCAGCACAAAAAAGCCGACTGCCATCCAGTAGGATTTACTCCAGGGTGCCTGTTCGGTATGCCGAACGTACGCATGGAGCGCCAGCAGCGAAAACAGGGCAAACAACGGCGTGCTGAACGCGGCAATCCACGAAACAGCTTCCACCTGCATGGGGTGGATGGCAAAAAACAACGCGATGAAAAAGGCCACCGTCGTATTGCTTTCCAGGCGGTGAAAAAGCCGGAAAACCAGCGCTGCGTTGGCGGCATGCACCGCTGCGCTCAACAGGTGGTACCAAAATGGCGCGCCGTCGCCAAAAGCCTGCGCAAGTGCGTAGCCCAGCCAGGTCACCGGGGCATACATGCCGAGGTTGAACTGGGTAAATATTTTCAGGGAAAAGTCGCGTATGACCGGGTTGTTCACCGTGGCGGAGTGGTCGTCCATAGCCACCATGGGGTTGCTGAATCCGGTGGCGAATAAAATCAGCGCGATCCCGGCAACTACCCAGGGCATCCAGCGCTCCGGGGCAGATTGTGTTTCAGCCGTTTTTCTGCTTTTCGCGGCGTTGGCCTTTTTTGTTGTTCGTTTTGTCATTTGAACCTGTACTTGTTTGCGGGGCGAAAATACGGTTTAATGGCATTACCGGCATTGCCGCAATGGGCTATGATTGCATTGGAAATTGCATGTACCTTTGCGGCTTTTCCGGTCGTTTCGTAGCAGCGATATGGCCGGCAACAACTTCTAAACAAGCCTGCCTGCCTGTTTTTTCAGCTCCGGCAGGAAAAAACGCATCCATCACTCAACCTTACAAGCACGCCATGAGCATGAAAAAATCCTCCCTGCTTTTCACCCTTTCTTTCCTGTTTTCAGCCTTCGTTTTGCAGGCCCAGTACACCGGCCCCCGATTGTTTTTGGACGTTCCGTCGTTCTATTTTCACACACCCGATGCAGAAAATACCGGGAACCGCCTGGGCGCCGGTCTTGATGTAGCCATGAACGTGGGGACCCACTGGAGCGTGGCCCGACTCGGTTTGGGCACCACGTTTACGTTTGACCCGGGTGCTGAAGATTTTGACAAAACAACACTCTGGGGGCCGCATACCTACCTGGAAGCCGGCGCCGGGTTGTACCGCACCAACGGCAACCAGTGCGCCAAAAACAAACAAAGCGCCTTCACTGCAATCGGTAAAGTGGGCGTCCGCTACGATTTTAACGACAAGGCCGTAAAACGAGCCGATGGCGCCGAACCCGAACAGTTGGATTTTACCCTGGGCGTTGAACTCGGCTATTTTTACATCCGCGATGTGTTCCGCAACATGGATTTTGTGATCAGCGGAAACTACCACACCAAGTCGAAGGCAATTTCTGCTAATATCGGCTTTAAGTTTTTCCTGAACTTACGAGCCTGAGTTTTTGCGCAACAGCATGCGCATTGACTGGTATTGAAAACATGAGACGAGGTCGTCTCATAAGTTAGTGGACAAAAGATAGCTTTCCAATTTTTAAACACATAGGCTCATAGAACACAAAGAATATTTCTCTGTGTTCTATGAGCCTATGTGTTTAAGTAATAATCTACGGCGGGTAAACCCTACTGCTGTTTAACAACCTTCCGGATACCCACCGCTTTCCCGCTTTGCACCGAAACCAGGTAAACACCGTTTGCCAGGCCGGTTAAATCCAGGACATCTGCCTGCACACCGGCATTCCATTGCCAGCTGCGCAGCTGCTGCCCGGCCAGGTTTGTCAGAAAAACACGGGCATTAGCCGGGAGTGGCTCGGCCAGCCGGAGCAATACCTGCCCCGGGGTCGGATTGGGCGCCAGGAAAAAGTCGAGCGTTGCTTCCGGCGCATCGGCGCTGAGGGCGAACGGCGCAATCCGGAAGGTATCGGCAACCAGGCCACCCTCGCCGTCCGACACACTGAACCGGAACTGGTCTGCCGGGCTTCCGCTGCCATAGTCGAAATACCGGATCGCACCGTTGTCGATATCGGCCTGGCTGAACTGATCGCCCACGTTCAGCGCGCCTGCCCAGGCGCGTTGCAGTTCACCTTGCGCCGGCGTGCTCATGAGGGTAAAAATCAAACTGCCCGGGGCGGTGTTGGCATCTTCGGCCAGCAACAGGCTGGTGGTGAGCGGGGCGTTGCTGCCCGGCGCCAGTTGCAAGGCGTTGTTGTGGATGAGTACAGGTGGGTTGAGCGCGATGTCCGAACAAAATTCGATGGCAAAACCGTTGATTTGTCCGCCCGAGCTGATGGCTTTGTCTTTCACCCGCAGAATCCAGTTGCCGGTGGCATCCTCACCTTTGAAGGCGCTCAACAGTCCTTCAGGGCGGTATGGGTTCCCGTTTTGCGGCGGCGGGCAGCCGAAAGCATTTGGCGCGGCGTCTTCAAATCCGAGCCTGAAATTCCCGCTGTAACTGCCGCATTTGTTATCAAACAACAGCACTTCCTTACCGCCCGGGCTAATGATAGAAGCCGAGAGGTCTTTGAAAAACTGGTGGTTTCCCTCAAAATTTTTGATTTTCAACTCGCTGATCGGGCCTCCGGCAAATACCTGGATTTTGGATTCTACGGTGGGTGTTCCGTTGGAGGTGATAGGTTTGGGCACGTCCGTGCTTTCAAGGGCCAGGCAGGTTTTTGCGGCGGTGGAAAACACAAAGGGCGCCGTCCAGGCCCCGGGGCCGCAGCTGTTCACCGGCCGGATGCGCCAGTAATACAGGCCGCCTTCGTCGAGGGCAAGATTCCATTGCAGCGAGTCCGGCTTCAGGCCGGTGTACGATTTAAAATGGTCGCCGGTTCAAAAGCCGGGCTGGTGGCAAGTTCCACATCGTAGCTGTTCGCATCTGCAGCGCCGTTCCAGCGCAAGAGGGGCCAGCGGCTGACGCCGGCACTGCCATTGGCGGGGAGCAGGTTTTTTACCGAAGAAAAATCGTTGGAGATGAGGGTCAGCCGCAGCGTAGCGGTGGCGGTGTCGCCGTTGGAAACAGCCAGAATCGTCATCGAAAATTCGCCTTCGGGCATGCCTTCCGGCAGCTCAATGTTCAGGGTAGCCGTACCGTCGGGGGACAGGTCGGTGGCGCTCAGTGTGGCAGATGCGCCGGCCGGCAAGCCGGAAACTTGCAGGCTGATGGGCCCGGTCAGGCTTTCCCAGGCGTTGGCAGAAATCGTTGTGGAAAAGGTGGTCGGCAGGCAAATTGTAGCGCGATTGACATCAGTGCAAATGGAAAAATCCCTGCCGGGCAAATGGCCCAGGTCGTATTCCCAGATGCCTCGGCCATAGGTGCCGGCCCGCAGTTTGCGCGACGATTTTTGCAATTCCAGGTCGCTCACCACAGTGATCGGCATGTTTTGGTTCATGCCTACCCAGTCGCTCATCGTGTTTTTCCGGTACCAAACGCCGAGGTCGTTCCCGGCAAAAAGTGTGTAGCTGCCATCGGCGGCCAGGTCGAGGTACAGGCTGCTGGTGGGCACATTGGGCAGCGATCCGGAAATATTGGTCCAGCTGGCGCCGCCGTTGTCGGAGCGGAAAACTTTGTTGCCGGCACTGAATGCGCCGCGGGTGATGAAGAGTACTTCGGGTTTTTCCGGGTGTACGGTGATCGAAGTTATATTGGCTGAATTGGGTGCCGAGTGGGTGCTCCAGTTGGCGCCGAGGTTGGTAGTTTTATACAAAACGGCATTGTTGGAGGTGTAAATCGTATTGGGGTCGGAAGGGGCAATGGCCAGGGCATCCAGTTTGGCGTTGGCGTTGCCGGTGAGGTTGTTGCTGATTTTGGTCCAGGCGGTGCCGCGGTTGGTGGAGCGGTACACATCGGCGTAGCCCAAAATGATGGTGTTGGGGTTTTGCGGGTCGAGTTGGTAGGGGGCCACCCAGGAGCCGTTGAGGTCGTGGTCGGGCGTTTGGCCGGGCAGGTTGTCGCTGATGCGGTAGTAGGTGTCGTTGGTCCAGCGGTCGAGGGAGCGGTACAGCTGGCCGTTGATGTAGGTCGTGTAGATTATGTCGGCGTTGGTGTGGTCAATGGCCACTTCCATGGCATCGCCGCCGTTGGTGGCTTCCCATTCGCCCGGGGCGATGCGTTTCCGGCCGCCGTTATCCTGCGTGCCGCCGATCATGAACAGTTCGTCGGTTTGTGCGACGGCGATGCGGTAAAACTGAGTGATGATCAGGCCGTTGGACAGTTCGAGCCAGTCGTCGGCCTGTTCGTCGTAGCGCCAGATTCCGCCGTCGTTGCAAAAGAATATCCGGTTGGTTCCGGGTTGCCAGCTGACATTGCGTTGGTCGGCATGCACTACGGGGTCGGGGGTGCCGCCGTGCCAGTGGCTGGCTTTTACCCAGGTGGCGCCCTGGTCGGCAGACTGATGTACGTTTACAGCGCCGCAATAGACCTGGTTGGGGTTGGTGGGGGAGAGGATGAGCACGTCGTTTTCGGGGCAGTCGGCGCGGTTTTCAAATGTTTGTCCGCCGTCGGAGGAATAAAAAAACTTACTTGTGCCACCGGTAATGCACATGGCCGCGAGCACTTCCGGGTTGGCAGGCGTGACTGCAATGCGAATCCGGTTGCCGGGGAGCCCAAAGTTGCTGAGTTGGTTCCAGGTGATGCCGCCGTCGGTGGATTTGTAAATGTTGCTGGTTGTTCCGGAGGCGTAGTAGGCAGCATATACGATGTTGCCGTTGCCGGTGTGGAATTCCAGGTCGGAGTAGTTGCCCGGGCGCGCCAGCGTCCAGGTGTCGCCGCCGTCTTCGGTGCGCCAGAGGCCGTTGCTGGCAGCCACGATCAGTACGGCGGGGTTTACCGGGCTTTGGGCCATTTGGTAAACGGTTATGTTCTGTGTGAGCGACCAGCTGAGGCCGGTGGGCTCCCAGTTTTGCCCGCCGTCGTATGATTTGTAGATTCCGGTGAAATAAATCGAGCCGGCGTAATCGCCGTTGGCCAGGTACAGGATTTCCGGGTTGTTGTAATCGACCACGAGGTTTGACGCGCTGTTGTAGGGCAATCCTTCACTGACGGGCATGTACGTTGCCCCGCCGTCGGTCGTTTTCCAAACGCCCCCGCTTTGTCCGCCGACGTAATAAATATTGGGATCGGTAGGATGGAAGGCAATGGATGTGGTGCGCCCCATGCCGCTGTATCCGCCGGTGCAGGTGGTTTGCGAGATCATTTGCCAGCCGCAGTCCTGAGCGGCGCTTCGATTTTGCACGCCGGCCCGCTTTCCGGTGAATTTGCGCATGGTAGCCAGCGGGCGGATATCGGGAAACGTGCCGTCGGGGTTTACGCGGGATTCCCAGAACCATTTCCAGCGGTTGAACTGGTTGTATGCGGAGCCTTCATCGGCGGGTTCATCGGTGGTTCCGGCCGTTTCCGGCTGGGATTTTTTTTGTTCAAAAATGCGCTCGGCGTCGGCGCAGATTTCAAAAAAGTTGGCGTTATCGCGTTGCAGGAGTTGTTTCCAGTCTTGAATTTCCTGGGCGGGCAGGGCAATAATCAGGCAGACCTGGAGCAGCAGGGCGAGGCGAAGGTTTAGTTTCATAATGAAAGCGGGAAAGGCCGGGTAGGCCGGTTGACTTATTTTTCTGAAAGGGCAAAAGTAGCCTAAACGCTACCTTCGGGGCAGGGGTAATTTTGGAATTGCCTTGAGCAGACAAAATTACGCAGGCTTGTCGAGCCGCCATTGCCAGATTGTTCCGTCCTCCGGATCAACGACTTCTTCAGCGAATACAAAATTCAGCCTGCGCAGCACTTTCACCGAGGCATTTTCTTCGGCAAGCGTGTGGGCCTGCACGGTTTTTACGGCCTCGTGTGCAAATGCGTGATCGACCAGGGCGCGCGCCACTTCGGTGGCCAGGCCACGGCCCTGATACCCCGGTGCGATCTCGTAGCCAATTTCTACTATGCCGTCCGGGTCGGGCACGCCTTTAAAGCCACAGGTGCCTATGAGGCGGTGGTCGTTCCGGTGAATGGTGAGGAAACTCCACCACCCGAGTTGGTCGGGGTGTTCGAGCAGAAAGTCGCGCATCCAGGCCATGGCTTCGGGGAAGTGCATCCAGGTGTCGGCCAGGTCAACGCCGCCGAGTTGGCGCGACAGCGTCGCCCAGTCTTCCGAAACGATGGCATCGAGCGAGGGTAGGCCGGCAGGCACTAAAACTAAATTTTGAGTGCGGATAGACGTCATTTAGAATGTACGTGGAACCTGGAGGGCTGGTTCCATGAAAAGAATGGACTGTTGGCAAAAATAACAAAAATTGCCTGTTTTAGGCACCGGTTTGCCGCTTTTGGCGGTGGAACTTCTGTCGGATTTTACCGCATGGCTGAAAAAAATTTGTACTTATCCGTAAAGTTTCGACTTTAGCGCCAGAATTGTGCGGTGCAACCCGTTGCCCGGGCGATTAACCAATCAGAAGCTAATCCATTCTATTGTATGAACGACGCCGACTGCTTTAATAGCAGCCGGCGTTTTTCCTTTATGATTAGTACCGGCCAGCTTCCCCAAATTTTCTCTTTTAGAAGAAACCATTTTTCAGAGCCTCCGGTTTTTTGTTTGGAATGCGTGGTGCATTTCACTTTCCCAATTTTTGATGCCCTATGTTGGTTCGCCTGTATTCCCATTGGAAAAATTCGTACATGGGCATTCCTGCCCGTATCTGGTTTTTGTCGCTCATCAGCCTGGTCAACCGTTGTGGCGCGATGGTGGTGGTCTTTCTCACGATTTACCTGACCGAGAATTTGGGCTACGGCATTCCGGAGGCTGGTTACGTGCTGGGTTGTTTTGGTGCGGGGGCATTATTGGGCGGATATCTCGGTGGTAAACTGACCGACCGGTTCAGTTATTACCCGATCATGCTTTGGAGCCTGGTTTTAAACGGGCTGATGCTGGTGGTGCTGATCTGGATACGGGATTTCTGGCTGATGTGCGGCGCGGTTTTTCTGATGAGTGTGTTGGCCGATGTGTTTCGTCCGGCCAATTCGGTTGCGATTGCGCGGTACAGCACGCCGGAAACCCGTACACGATCGATTTCGTTGTACCGCATGTCGGTTAACCTGGGTTGGACCGTAGCCCCGGCGCTGGGCGGCTTGCTGGTCGGGTTGGGGTGGCATTGGATGTTCATCGCCGACGGGCTGACCTGTATCGGGGCGGCGGTATTGCTCTGGATTTTCATTGCGCCCAAGCCTGCTGCAACGGCGGAGCATACTCCGGCAGCGCTGCCCGCCAAGGCTGCCGTAACGCCCTACCGCGACCGGACATTTGTTTTGTTTGCGCTGCTCACCATCCTGAATGGTATGGTGTTTATGCAGTTTTTGTGGACGGTCCCGTTGTTTTTCAAAGAGGTATACCATTGGGACGAATCGACTATCGGCATAATTGCGGCCATCAACGGCCTGATTGTTTTTCTGGTGGAAATGCCGATGATTTACAAGATTGAGCGGAAGAGGACCCGCCTGCAGTTTGTCCGGTTGGGTTTGGTACTTTATGCCTTTTCGTACCTGGCGTTTTTACTGCCCCCGGGTGGGTTTGTAACGGCGCTGGTATTCATTGTCGGGCTGTCGTTCGGCGAAATGTTTGTGATGCCCTTCAGCACTAATTTTGTATTCGACTACGCCACCAAAGGCAGCGCCGGGACCTACATGGGGATGTACAGCATTTCGTATTCGCTGGCGAATATTGTTGCGCCATTGCTGGGCACGCAGGTGATTGCCTGGTGGGGTTTTCAGGCGCACTGGACGATTACGGCTGTTTTGGCGCTGGGGAGCTGGCTTGGGTTTTGGTTGCTGGAACGGCGAACAGGCGGCTGAGCAGACGGGGTTAAAATGGGGAAGTCTAAAGTCAAAAGTCAAAAGTCTAAAGTCTAAAGTCAAAAGGTAAATAACAATGGCCGAAGGCCGGTACGATCTCCCTTTAGACTTTAGACTTTAGACTTTTGACTTTCACAATTAAACGTCCCATTCCAGTACCACCCCGGCATACACCAGTCCGCCGCCAAAACCGATCAGCATCAGTTTGTCACCCTTTTTCACCTTGCCTTCGCGCAGGCCCCGGTGCAGTGCCAGGGGAATGGAGGCTGAGGAAGTATTGCCGAACAGGGTGATACTTTCGAGCGTTTTTTCCAGCGGAAAACCCGACTGGGAACACAGTGTTTCGATGATGCGGAGGTTGGCGCTGTGCGGGATAAACCAATCGATGTCGTTCAGGGTCAGGCCGGCTCGCCCGGCGAGCAGGGGCATTTGTGCGGAAACGGTGTTCACGGCCCATTTGAATACGGCGCGGCCGTTTTGGTGGATTTTATTGTCGGTGATTACATCTTGCCCGTTGATCTGCTTGCGCATGTGCGACATGTACAGGTCCTTTCCACCGTCGCCCTGGCTACCGGTAACGCCGGCCAGGATATTGCCCTTGGGGGTGGCTTCCACGAGCACCACACCCGCGCCGTCGCCAAACAGGATGCAGGACGTGCGGTCTTCGAAATTGGTAAACTTCGACAGTGTTTCCGCGCCGAAAACGAGGACTTTCCGGTGTGTTCCGGCTGCGATCAGCCCGTTGGCCAGGATGATGCCGTAGGCGAAACCTGCACAAGCCGCAGCGATGTCGATGGCGCCGGTATGCCGGAGCCCCAGTTTTTCCTGGACTTGTGAAGCCACGCTGGGCATGATCTGGTCGGGCGTGACGGTAGCCACAATGATGAAGTCGACATCGTCGAGCACCACGTTATTTTCTTCAACGAGGTTTTCAACCGCAGCTGCGCACAGGTGTGTCGTGTATTCAAATTCGGAGGCAAAACGCCGGGTACGGATGCCGGTTCGGCTGACGATCCATTCATCATTGGTATCGATAATGGACTCGAAATAGTGGTTGTCTACAATTCGTTCAGGGACATAAGTGCCCAATGCGGTGATTTTTGCCTGCATGGAAAGACTGCTGTTTTGATGTTCATGCCAAAGGTACAGACAAATGAACAGCATTAAATTTTATAAAAAGAGAATCCGGTTTGGAAAAATACCCGCGCAGCGAGTATCTTTGCGTTCGCTTTTGAGAGAGGGTGTTTTGTTTGTGCCTTTTTTCAATTGATTTTGAATAAGTTATCAAAAAATATCGTAAAAACTAGGTATGCCTACCATTAATCAGCTGGTGCGCAAGAGCCGCGAAAAAGTGGAGTACAAGAGCAAAAGCCGCGCGTTGAACTCCTGTCCGCAACGCCGGGGTGTTTGCACCCGTGTGTACACCACCACTCCGAAGAAGCCGAACTCCGCTTTGCGGAAAGTGGCTAAAGTGCGTATGACCAACGGCATCGAAGTGATTGCTTACATCCCGGGTGAAGGCCACAACCTGCAGGAACACTCCATCGTGCTGGTGCGCGGCGGTCGTGTAAAAGACCTGCCGGGTGTGCGCTACACCATCGTGCGCGGTGCGCTCGATACGGCCGGTGTAAACAACCGCAAGCAAAGCCGCAGCCGCTACGGCACGAAGCGTCCGAAGAGCTAATCCCAATTGACGCCAACAACACATTCACTTATTGAATATTGACTAATGCGTAAACACAAACCGAAACCTCGAGTATTGGCTCCCGATCCGCGGTATAACGACACGATGGTTACTCGTTTCGTTAACCACATGATGTGGGAGGGCAAGAAGAGCGTTGCGTTCAGCATCTTTTACGACGCTATGGACATCGTAAAAGCGCGCACCAACGAGGACGAGTTGCAAGTCTGGAAAAAAGCACTGAACAACGTCATGCCTCAGGTCGAGGTGCGTAGCCGCCGGATCGGTGGTTCCACCTTCCAAATCCCAACGGAACTTCCGGCCAACCGGAAAATCTCCATCGGGATTAAATGGTTGATAAAATATTCTCGCGCCCGCGCCGGAAAAGGCATGGCCGAGAAACTTGCCGCCGAAGTAGTTGCTGCAAGCAAAGGAGAAGGCAACGCTGCCAAAAAACGGGAGGATACCCACAAAATGGCCGAATCCAACCGCGCGTTTGCCCACTACCGCTACAGAGGCAAAAGCAAAAGCTAAGCGTGGAACGGAACTTCCAGCCATACCGTTGAAAAAGTCCGGCGCACGCCCGCTTTTTCGACGGTTTTGCTGTTTTAGGAAAAAATTTATTGGCTACGCCACTTTGTTTTTCAGAATTTACAAAAAGCAAAACGCTGTTTCGCCAAATTTTAGCCCAAGTTCTGCGGGATTTTCTTTTTGAAAGAAAATTTTATAAAAACTTAACGCCAAAGCCAGTTTTTTAAAATCATTCAATCACTCAATAATTTATTGC
This sequence comes from Lewinellaceae bacterium, assembly GCA_016716135.1. Classification (GTDB taxonomy): domain Bacteria; phylum Bacteroidota; class Bacteroidia; order Chitinophagales; family Saprospiraceae; genus M3007. Next base: position 97,699 of record JADJWX010000021.1, read on the forward strand.
AATGGCAAAGGACCTCCGGTTCACCCGAAACATTGGTATTGCCGCCCACATTGACGCCGGCAAAACCACGACAACCGAGCGTGTACTTTACTACACCGGTGTAACACACAAAATCGGTGAAGTACACGATGGTGCCGCTACCATGGACTGGATGGAGCAAGAGCAGGAGCGTGGTATCACCATCACATCAGCAGCAACCAAGTGTATCTGGAAAGTCGACGACAAGCAGTTTGACTTTAACATTATCGATACGCCCGGCCACGTTGACTTTACTGTAGAGGTAAACCGCTCCCTGCGGGTACTCGACGGTCTTGTATTCCTGTTTTCTGCCGTAGACGGTGTTGAGCCGCAATCGGAAACCAACTGGCGCCTGGCTGATAACTATAAAGTACCCCGGATCGGTTTTGTGAATAAAATGGACCGTACCGGCGCCGACTTTTTCAATGTCGTCAAAGACATGTACGAAAAACTGGGTGCGAATGCTGTTCCGCTTCAGGTGCCGATCGGCAACGAAGAAAACTTCAAAGGGGTGGTCGACCTCGTGACCAATGAAGCTATCATCTGGAACGAGCATGACCAGGGCATGACCTACAACGTGGTGCCGATTCCTGCCGACCTGGTTGAAACGGTAAACGAGTACCGCCAGAAACTTATTGAAGAAATCGCCACCTACGACGATACGCTTCTGGAGAAGTTTTTTGACGATCCGGACTCCATTACCGTTGATGAAATGCGCAATGCCATCCGTCAAGCGGTTTGCGACATGAAAATGACGCCCGTTATGTGTGGTTCGGCCTATAAAAACAAAGGTGTGCAGGCTTGCCTGGATGCTGTGTGCTACTACCTGCCTTCGCCGGTGGATATTGAGGCCGTTAAAGGCACCAATCCTAAAACAGAGGCTGAAGTGACGCGCAAACCTTCCGTGAGCGATCCTTTCTGCGCCCTCGCATTTAAAATTGCTACCGACCCGTTTGTCGGCAGGTTGTGCTTTATCCGGACCTATTCCGGCAAGTTGGATGCAGGTTCCTATGTGCTCAACACCCGCAGTGGGGAAAAAGAGCGCATCAGCCGCATGTACCAGATGCACGCCAATAAGCAAAACCCGGTTGAAGGGGTGGAAGCCGGCGATATCGCCGCTGTGGTTGGTTTTAAGGACATCCGTACCGGCGATACCCTGTGCGATCTGAACAACCCGATCGTGCTCGAAAGCATGGTGTTTCCCGAGCCGGTTATCGGCTTGGCCATTGAACCGAAAACACAAAAAGACCTGGACAAACTCGGCATGGCACTCAACAAACTCGCCGAGGAAGACCCGACCTTCCGCGTCCGTTTCGATGAAGATACCAACCAGACCGTTATTTCCGGCATGGGTGAGTTGCACCTGGAAATTATTGTCGACCGCTTACGCCGCGAGTTCAAAGTTGAATGCAACCAGGGCGCTCCGCAGGTAAACTATAAAGAAGCGCTCACCAAAACGGTTTCGCACCGCGAGCGCCTCAAAAAGCAAACCGGTGGTTCCGGTTTGTTTGCCGATATGGAATTTGAAATCGGCCCGGCTGACCAGGAGTTTCTGGACAGCGATGATTACAAGAACGGCAAGAAAAAACTGCAGTTCGAATGGGGAATCGTCGGCGGTGCGATCGATAAAAACTACATGAAGCCGATCAACGACGGTTTTACTCAAATGATGAGCAGCGGCGTTCTGGCCGGTTTTGGTATCGACTCCATGAAAGTACGTGTGTACGACGGTTCGATGCACAACGTCGACTCTAAGCCGATTGCCTTCGAACTTTGTGCGAAAGACGGCTTCCGTGCAGCAGCCCCGCGTTGCGGCCCGCAGATCATGGAGCCGATCATGAAACTCGAAGTTATCACACCCGACGAATACGTGGGCCCGGTTATCGGTGACCTGAACCGCCGTCGCGGTATGCCCAAAGGCCAGGATGGCCGCCCGGGTGGCGCTGTTGCCATTCAGGCCGATGTGCCGTTGGCAGAAATGTTCGGGTATGTAACGGCCCTGCGCACACTGACGTCTGGCCGCGCCTCTTCCACCATGGAGTTCTCCCACTTTGCCCCGGCGCCGGAAGGTGTTGCCAAGCAGGTGATCGAAAAGGCCCGTGGTACGGTGCAGGCCTGATCTTTAATACAATAATACTGGTTGGAAAACTTCAACCTGGCGAATATGAAAATCCCGCTTCCAGTTTGTTGGAGGCGGGATTTTTTCATTTTTCGTTTACTGGATGAAAGGCAGTATTGGCCCAACAGGCGCTATGGATTAATCAGTTTTATGATGTAGCCTCACCAGCATAGTGTAATTTTCCTGAAAAGGGTTTACCATGCGCCATCCAATCATTGCAGTATTTGTTTCCAGTATTATGATCCCGTTTGCACAGGCGCAGCCTGTCATGGATATTTCAACCGAACTCGTAATTGGCGATAAAATGACGCATGCGGGATGGATTCCCGGGGCGTTTTTTGATCCGGGCCCGGCCGGTGCAGACCAGGTATGGGATTTTGGTGCCTTGCCGGGTACTCCATTCCTGGTTTCGCGAGAGGTTTTGCCATCGGCAGGAACGCAATTTGCAAGCCAATACCCGGACGCCGAATATTGTGTCCGAACCAGCGCCGGTTCCGGGCCTCCAAGTTTTAATTATTTTTCAGCTACGGATAGTAGCGTTCAAAATTTCGGATTAGCTGTGCCTGGTGTATTCCGGGAGTTTAACCTGATGCCGTTCACCCGGACCTACCCGTTGGCATTTGATTCGACGCTGGCTGGAACCTATAGCGGTACCCGGATCAACAACAGCCAAACGGCCTATTTTAAAACCAATTACCAGGTGAAATATGATGCGTATGGCAAACTCGGCGCCCAAGAAAATGCCATGCGAATCAGAACCGTGTTGGCAGAGCAAGACAGTGTACCCTTATCGGGTGGGGGCTATCGCCAGATCTATGGCGAGCAGGAATATTATATCTGGTATGTCGCCGGGCGCCGGGGCATGCAATTTTGGACTTCCCGGTATACCGCAGTACAGGTTACTTTTTCAGCTGCCGGCGACACGTTGAGTACAATTCCGCTAAGCCCTGTTTATGTCGTTGAATCTGCTTTGTCAGGCCCCGTTTCAGCGCCGCAGATCAAGCCGGTTATGGCCGATTTGTTTAAAATTCGCAGCAATCCTGTTGCGGAATGGTTGATTGTGGAAGCGGCAGACCACACTGCTGCCAAAATATTGGAAGCGTACATTTGTGATATGCAAGGCGGGGTCTTACGGAACCTGGGTCCGGCTTCCGGCGGGAATGTTTGGGAAGCCAATGTTGGCGATTTGCCGGCCGGGAACTACCTGCTACAAGTTATCGCAGGGGGCAGGCGGCAGGTGCGTATTTGGCAAAAAATATAAAATCTGCCGTTTTACCGATTGTACGACGGGCACCGAATCTCGCCAAAATAATACTGCAGGCTCACGCCCAAAAACATGTAAATGTCGTTGCTTTTGCCGTTGCCGCGTTGGCGGCCCGGTTCTCCGATTTTGGGTTCTACGGAGCGGTCAGAGAGGGCTGCCGCCACATCGCCGCGCAAAGACCGGATGTCGCGCCAGTCGGCATACACCCCGCTCACATCGTCGAGATAATCGGTGAAAACCTTGCGGGCGCTGAGTTCCACACCCAGGCTCCAGCGGTAGGAAAAATCCACCTTAAAGCCCAGGCCATACGCCAATGCTCCTTGGGTGGTGCTGTACTCTTCGCCGCGAAACTGCCCTTCGGTGCCTTGTTCGGGCAGGTTGTACCAGGTGCCGTCGAGCTCGGCTTGCGGGTTGTAAAAGAAAATCGCCGGCCCGGCAAACACGTAGGGCGTGAAAAAATAATCGCGGTGGCCGTGCATGTAGGGCAGGAAGTTGAACTCCAGCAACATGGACACGTCGACGAGATGGCTCTTGAACGAAAGATTTCGCCGTTGTTCATAAATATTTTTGGAATCGGCGTCGGTGGCGCTGATCTTGCCATAACTGCCGCCAAGACGAAAAGCGAGGCGGTCGTTGAAGTTGTAACGGGTGTGTATACCGCCGGCAAGATGCACGCGGTTGAGGCGGTAATTGGTGTTCAGGTCGCCAAAATAATTGGAAGCACCAACCCATCCGCCGAGCTCCCAGCCTTTCATTTGGGCAATTACGGCGCCTGTTTGCGCAAAAAAGAAGACGGCCAACAGGGTGCAAAGTCGAGTACGGTTCATGTGTCGTTTTACCTAGCCTCCCCTTTTACCCAAAACGGATATCTGCGTTGGAGGACTTGTTTTTAATGATAAAAAAACGCGCGCAAAGGTAGGCATGATTTCACCATAATGCGCCGGCGGGAAGGATTTTCCGGGAGAGAACGCCACTTCCACAGGATATGTTTTGAACAACCGGTGATTTAACCCTCCCCGGTGGAATTAATGCCCCTGGTGGCGGATAATTGCCGGGCGTTGCGACATTTCATGGTAACAAAAGACATCTTCGGCATAATAGTGACAAACCATACTGCGTCGCGTCGTGCCTGGAATTTGGATGGGTTCACCGCCGTGCAGCAAATTGGCGTGCCAGATAAGCACATCTCCGCGTTTTGCCAGGAACTGTTTTTTCTCCAGCTTATTTGCCGCGATCAATTCGGCGATTTTATCCTCGTATCGGCGGTTGCTGGTATTTCCAATGGTAAACCGGGTGTTCCCGGAATCGTAGTCGGTGGTCATGACATAAGGCAGGCGGTGGCTGGCCGGATAGTAAAAAAGCGGCCCGTCGGTTTCCGTGCAGTCCTCCAGGGCCGTCCAGGTAGCGATCAGGTAGCCCGGCGGCTCGGTAGTCATATGGATGGAGTCGGAGTGGGCGCGTTGCTCGCTGCCTTGCACAAAATTCAGCGATTGGAAGGGGATGACCCGCCTCCCCAGCAGGAACGACAGCAGTTTGAGTATTTCCGGATGCCGGAAAAAATACCCATCGGCAAGGCTGCTCTGTTCGTGCAGGTTAAAAATTTTCCGGCCCGTGTAGTTAAAGCCGGTTTTCCCACTGCCCAGCAACCGGTCTACTTCGGCATTAAGCGCATCGGTGTCCGGTTGGGAGTAAAATCCCTCGAGGATCAGGTACCCATCGTGTAGAAATTGGCGCACCTTGGTTTGCAAAGCCGGTTCCATGGTTTGAAATTCCGGATGTTTTTCCAACGCATCGGCGGCATTGGGCTGATCGAGCCAGGGGAGTTCGCCGGAGGCACTGCCGGAAAAATCGGTGCTCCCGATCGGGCTGAGCACGCTTTTATGCAGGCCGAGGCGCTTGTACAGTGCTTTGTTTGCCCGCAGGTACTTGTAGTTCAACAAGTTGTTGAGCACATATACCCACTTCAGGCTGCGTAAAAAACCGGTATATTTTTGGAAAATGCGTTGGAGCATAGCCGGGGAGAAAAGAGAACGTCAAAATGTAAAATGTAAAAGTCAAAAGGGAGATCGATAAAGCCTTTGGCCGGTACAAGTTCCCTTTTGACTTTTAAATTTTGCCTTTTACATTTTAAATTTCAAAGGTATTTCGTCGAGTTTTTCTCGATCAAAACCTCCCGGAGTTCCTTCAAAAAGGCATACTGTTCGGGAAGAATACGTTTGAAGGCTTCTTTCACGGCGAAAAAGGCGCCTTTCTCCATTTCAGGAATGAAGTTCTTGATCTTTTCGCGTGCCTTTTCTTTAGCAACGCGGTAATCTTCATAAATGAGGGCGCGCAGGGAAGGTAACTCGTGCCAATCGGCCTCAACGGCAATCGCTTTGCGGGCAGCGCCGTTTGCGTCGGTCACAGGTTCCAGTTCAATGCAGTTGTCCTGATTCAACCGCTCCGGAGCATTTTCTTCAGCGGAAATAGCCTGCCAAATTGCTTGTTCAGGCAGATTCTGTTCGTCCTTGTTTACCAAAAAAACCTCCAGGCCATTTTCCCGGACCCGGTAGATAAACACATCCATTTTTTCGTTAACGGGCATGCATAAAAGTTTTAAGCGCGCAAAAAGCTGCCTGGAAAACAAGGCGCGTACCGATTGGTTGCTGATCCGGCTGCTTTTTGGATGAACGCCACGCAAAGAACGGGAATAATTTGGGAATTGCTCCCGGATATCTAAATCCGTATCGTCTTGACCTTCGACTTTTCCGGTTTCACCGGCTTGGCAGGTTTGCCCTCCGGTTTCCTGTTTTCCTCTTGCAGCCGCAGGCGTTCTTCCGGCAACAAATCATCCCCGCCGGGCGCCTGACCGTCATCGGATGGAAAATTGTCCGGACCCGGCCGGAAACCCTGCGGTGGAACGCCATTGAAAAACTGATCAAATAGTTGGCCAAGGTCCATGAATCCATCCTGATCGCCAGGACTGCCAAAGGGCGAGAATTCAAAAAAATTATCCCCCATCCCGTTAAAACTGGTATCGATCCGGTAGTAGAAATACGAATTTGAATCCGGTGAAAACTGCAGGTGGCCACCTTCAAAAGTGGTGTCGAACGACATGCCGCGGCGCATTTGCTCTTGCATACGCCGCATCATTTGTTCCATACGATCGAACATCGGATCGCCGGTTTGGGCGCTGGTCAGCGTGGGAGTCAACAGTGCCAGGAACAAGACCGGAAGAATACGTTGGGCGGAAACAATCAGGTTTTGCATAGCATCTTTTTTTTAACAGGCAAATTTAAAGCGGATTGCGCATTAATGAAAAACCATTATGCCGGGCGGAGGTTCACCAGGCAAGTGCCGGAGGGCGTACTTTTGCCCGATGAAAATCGCGATTATAGGTGGTGGCGCAGCGGGTTTTTTCGCAGCGATAGCGGCGGCAGCCCACCCCGGCGTCCAGGTGGTGATGCTGGAGCGGGGCAAATCGGTTTTGGAAAAAGTCCGGGTCAGCGGTGGCGGCCGTTGCAATGTAACGCATGCCTGTTTCGAGGCCCGCGACTTGATTCAACATTACCCCCGCGGGAGCCGTGAATTGCTCGGCCCTTTCCTGCAATTCGGGCCACAGGATACCGTCGAGTGGTTTGCCCGCCGGGGTGTTCGCCTGAAAACAGAGGACGACGGCCGCATGTTCCCGGTTACCGACGATTCTCAGACGATTGTTTCCTGCCTGTGGGATGCAGCAAAAAAAGCCGGCGTGCAAATCCGGACTGGTGCGCGTGGAAAACCTGGAGCCCCGCCACGGCGGCTGGCTGTTACATCTGGCCGGTCGGGAAACGTTGCTGGCCGACCGGGTGCTGGTGGCCAGTGGCAGTAGCCCGGCAGTGTGGGACATGCTTGCGGGCCTGGGTTTGCAGATCGTGTCGCCAGTGCCTTCGTTATTCACTTTTAATATCAAAGACCCGAGGCTCCGGGAGCTGGCCGGTATATCCGTGCCGGAGGCTACACTGACCATTCCCGGCAGCAAACTGACCAGCCAGGGGCCGCTGCTCATCACCCATTGGGGGCTGAGCGGCCCGGCCATATTGCGCCTTTCGGCCTGGGGCGCCCGCGAATTGTTCCGGCTGGATTACCGGTTCCCGCTCGTCGTAAACTGGCTGGGTGAAAAGCCGGCAAGTGCAGCACTGGCAGCATTGCTGGAACTAAAGCAGGAATTGGCGCGCAAGCAACTCAGTTCCCAGGCGCAATTCAACCTGCCGGCCCGCCTATGGAGCCGCTTGTTGGCGGCGGCGGGTTTGCCGGATGGACTCCGTTGGGCCGATGCCGGCAAACTACAACTGCAAAAACTGGCTGCCGAACTTGCCGCCGGCCAATTTGCCGTGCACGGAAAAAGTACCTTCAAAGAAGAATTTGTCACCGCCGGAGGGGTCGCCTTGGCAGAGTTGAATTTCAAAACCTTTGAAAGCAAACGTTTTCCCGGGCTCTTTTTTGCCGGCGAGGTGCTCGATATTGACGCAATCACCGGCGGCTTTAATTTTCAGGCTGCCTGGACGGGTGGCTGGATCGCCGGAAACCACATGGCCGGTCCTTTGGTAATGATGAATGATGAATGATGAATGATGAATGATGAATGATGAATACCCGATTCATCATTCATCATTTTTAAAAAGGGTTATTGCAGTTGTGCGGCATTTTCAAGCAGTTGTACAGCGCAGGATGCTGCAAACCGGTCGAGCTGTTTGATTTGTTCGAGGTCTAAATCCAACAGTGCCGGGAAGGCCTGGTAGGAGAAATCCAGCATGATTTTTTTCAAAGGCTGGATATGTTCGGCTTCGGGATCGGGCGTTTCATGTGGGCTGACGGTTTGACCGTCCAGTAGGCTGGCTGCGGTTTGGAATAGTTGGCTGGCCTGATTGCGGGCTGCCGTGGTGAATGCCTTGAGTTGGTCATTGTTCAGGCGCGCAAATCCGGGGTAATGCTCAAAAAAATAGTCGCGCAACAGCCGGGCCAGTTCGTGCGTCCGGCCCTGGTCGGCCAGGGTTTTGCGCTCCTGCTCGCGCCGGGCGTCGAGCGACCCGTAGGTGCCGCGTTCGCCGGAGCGTTTGTCGAGCCAGTCGCCGCTTTCTTCGTAGCGTTCATCCTTAATCCAGGTTTTACGTTGGCGACGTTGTAGATAAAGGCCGGCGGCGAGCAGGATGAGAACCAGTAGGCCGAAGAGGATGCTCATGTGCTTGAATGTGAAATTGTTATTTGGCGGTTTTTTTTAAGCGAGCCGGAGGTTCGCGTTACAGTAAAGCCAGCAAATACTCGCCGTATCCGCTTTTTAAATATTTCTGCCCGAGGCGCTCCAGTTGGGCGTCGTCGATAAACTTCATTTCCCAGGCTACCTCCTCGATGCAGCCAATTTTGAGGCCCTGCCGGTCTTCAATGGCCTGCACAAACTGGCCGGCTTGCATAAGCGATTCGTGTGTGCCGGTGTCGAGCCAGGCATAGCCGCGGCCCATGACGCGTACCTGAAGTTTGCCTTGTTGGAGGTACCAGCGGTTCACGTCGGTGATTTCGTACTCGCCACGGGCACTGGGTTTGAGGTTTTTGGCGACGTCGAGAATGGAGTTGTCGTAAAAATACAGGCCGGGCACGGCAAAATGACTTTTTGGCTTTGCCGGTTTTTCTTCGATGCTGAGGGCCCGGTTGTCGGTGTCGAATTCCACCACGCCGTACCGTTCCGGGTCGGCTACCTGGTACGCAAAAATGATCCCACCCTCCGGGTTTACACAGGAACGCATCAGCGGGCCCAGGCCGGCGCCGTAAAAAATATTATCGCCCAGGATAAGCGATGCGGAATCATTGCCCACGAAGTCGGCGCCCAGCACGAATGCCTGCGCCAGGCCATTGGGTACGTGTTGGGCAACGTAGGAGAAATTCATGCCCAGCTCGTGGCCGTCGCCGAAGAGATGCTCGAACTTGGGCAGGTCCTGTGGGGTGGAAATGATGAGCACATCGCGTATGCCGGCCAGCATCAGCGTGCTGAGCGGGTAGTAGATCATGGGTTTGTCGTACACCGGCATGAGCTGTTTGCTCACGGCGAGGGTGAGGGGGTATAGTCTGGTGCCGAGTCCGCCGGCGAGAATGATGCCTTTCAAATCAAATTAGGTTACTGGTGAGAACGTTGGAGGGTTTCTGGTTTTCTGCAAAAAAAGTGCCGCTTCTGTGCTGGACAATTTTGTGGGAAATGAAGCACAAGGCGTAAAAATAGGGTTATTCAAACCAAGCGAAAAGGCAATATTGAACCTGAACGCAGTTATTCTCCGGCGTGACGCAGAAAACAGGTGGGCAGAACCGGCAGGCAACGATTTACACCCGTAAAGACTTATTATACTTAGATCTTATACACGACCGGGCCTTTTGACCATTGGCTTGTAAAAACTGATTCACTGCAATGAACAAATACTGCGGATCGCCGGCTGCTTGCAGCACAGCCATTTCCGGAACGGGGCTTGCAATTTTAATCACAAATAAAGAAGAAGCAATTTGTTGTTTTATTTCCCCGCTTTTTTGTCGCAATTATTTCACAATTAAAACATTTTGTGTTCTTATATTTGTGTGATCTTTTTATCTAAAAAAAACAAAAACTATGGCACTTAAAATCTTTGTCAACCTGGCTGTGAAGGATCTCGAAAAGTCGAAAGACTTCTACACGAAAATAGGCTATTCGATCAATCCGCAATTTACCGATCATACGGCGGCTTGTGTTGTGCTTTCCGAAGACATTTATGTTATGCTGTTAACAGAAAAAAAATTCCAGGAATTTTCTTCGAAAAAACTGATCAATGCCCATGAAAGTGTGGAGGTATTGAATGCGCTCGCCCTGGAAAGTATTGCGCAGGTGAACGATATGGTGGGGAAAGCCGTGCAGGCCGGCGGCAATGAAAAGCGGGAGCCAATGGACCTTGGCTTTATGTACCAACGCAGCTTCGATGATCCGGATGGGCATACCTGGGAGGTCTTTTGGATGAATCCGGAAGCAGTGGTTGAGCCCGGGGAATAACCCCGGTATCCGGGGCAAAAATTTAAAGGCCCGTCACGCAACCGCGCGACGGGCCTTGTATTTTATGCGAACGACTTACAACGTCGCCTTCACTTCATTGATAATGTAAGACTCGATCACATCGCCGACCTTGATGTCGTTGAAGTTCCGAATAGTCATACCGCATTCGAGGCTGGAGCGTACTTCTTTTGTGTCCTCTTTAAAGCGTTTCAGCGACGACAGCTCGGCGTGTTGGCCTTCGTTGACCGGGTAGATCACGATACCGTCGCGGATAACCCGCACGTAGTGGTTGCGATTGATTTTGCCTTCCTGCACATAGCAGCCGGCCACGGTACCCACTTTGGAAATCTTGAACACATCGCGTACTTCGGCTTGCCCCATGATTTCCTCTTCCTTGGTGGGTTCGAGCATGCCTTCCATAGCGGATTTGACTTTCTCGATCGCTTCGTAAATGATGGAATAGAGGCGAATATCCACACCTTCTTTTTCCGCCAGTTTGCGCGCAGTGAGCGAGGGGCGTACCTGGAAGCCGATAATGATGGCGTCGGATGCGGAGGCTAGCATGACGTCGCTGTCGACAATTTGACCGACAGCTTTGTGAATAACGTTGACCTGAATTTTTTCCATCGAAAGTTTGATGAGCGAATCGCTCAATGCTTCGATGGAGCCGTCCACGTCGCCTTTTACGATCAGGTTGAGTTCCTTAAAGTTGCCCAGTGCCAGGCGGCGGCCGATCTCTTCAAGGCTGATCCGTTTGTTGGCCCGGTTGGATTGTTCGCGGATAATTTGCGCGCGCCGGGTTGCAATGTCGCGGGCCTCGGATTCGGTGGCGGTTTCCTTGATCTTTTCACCGGCCTGGGGCGCACCGGACAAGCCGAGTACCAACACGGGGGTGGCTGGTCCGGCATGTTTGATACGTTTGCCACGTTCGTTGAACATGGCTTTGACTTTTCCGGAAAATTCGCCGGCGATCATGGGGTCGCCTTCGTCCAGTGTGCCGTTTTCGACCAGGATTTTAGCAACATAGCCTCGGCCTTTATCCAACGAGGCTTCCAGTACCGTACCGATAGCCCGGCGGGTAGGATTGGCTTTGAGGTCGAGGATTTCGGCTTCCAACAGGACTTTTTCGAGCAGCTTGTCGACGTTAAGTCCGGATTTTGCTGAGATGTCCTGGCTTTGGTATTTCCCGCCCCATTCTTCTACGAGGAGGTTCATTTGCGCCAATTCGTTTTTGATTTTTTCGGGGTCGGCGCCGGCTTTATCAATTTTATTGATGGCAAAAACGATCGGTACGCCGGCGGCCTGTGCGTGGCTGATGGCCTCTTTGGTTTGGGGCATGATGTTGTCGTCGGCGGCGATAACGATAATGGCAATGTCGGTTACCTTGGCGCCCCGTGCACGCATGGCGGTAAACGCTTCGTGGCCCGGCGTATCGAGGAAGGTGATTTTTTTGGTGTCGTCATTATCGTTGACCAATACTTCGTATGCGCCAATGTGCTGTGTAATACCCCCGGCTTCACCTTCGGCCACGTTGGCTTTCCGGATATAGTCGAGCAAGGAGGTTTTACCGTGGTCTACGTGGCCCATTACTGTTACAATCGGCTGGCGCGAAACGAGGTCTTTGGGATCGTCAACCTCTTCTTCCACCACCTCTACCTGCTCTTCGGCGCTGATAAACTCCACTTCAAAGCCGAATTCGCTGGAAACCACCTCGATAATTTCGGCGTCGAGTCGTTGGTTGATCGACACAAAAATGCCGAGCGACATGCAGGCTTTGATTACGTCGGACGGGCTAACACTCATGAGCGATGCCAGGTCGGATACCGAAATAAACTCGGTGACCTGCAACTTCTGATCCGTTTCGGCCAATTCGGCCTGTTCAGCCCGTTCGCGCATGGTTTCCCGTTTGTCGCGGCGGATTTTTTGACGCTTGCGGCTTGCGCCGGCGCCCATGCGGCTCATCGTTTTCCGGATTTGATCTTCGATCTCTTTTTGGGAAACCTCTTTTTGTTCCGTATTCCGGCCGCGGCCTTTTTTATCGCCCTGGTTGCTGGTCAGCGAAGCCTGAATAGCGGCTGCGGTGATGGGCTGTTGCACTTTTTTGCGTTTGCGTTTGCGCCGGCTGTCCGAATCGCCGGCACTT
>JADJWX010000022.1 GCA_016716135.1 Lewinellaceae bacterium
TTGCCTGCTAACGCCCCTCTCTAAAGAGCAATTCGGCACGATGGTTTTGACGTATGTAAAAGCAGATCAACCCTGCCAACAAAACCATACCCTGCACTTTTTACCCAGCACTGCCCTGTTGGGTTGGAAGCCTGCTGCCATCGACATGAATGCAGATATATCCACTTGCTTTTTAGGCACTTTCCGGCTTTTCCAAAAAGGCCGGCGGGTCGATTTGCCAGGCGGAACACGGCAGCGTTCGTTGCTTGCCTATTTATTTTTTCATGCGCCGTCAAACATACACCGGGATAAAATCATCCGGTGGTTTTGGCCGGATCATGATCCGGATTGTGCTAAGAACAACCTGAACGTTGCAATTTGCAACCTCCGGAAATTCTTTGAAAAACACATCAGCAAGGATGTTATCTGCTTTCAGAACGATTATTTTTTTATAAATCCCGACCTGCAATTGTATAGCGATACGAGTGCGTTTACCGAAGCATTTTACCAAGGAAAAGAATGGGAGCGCCGCGGCAAAACAGAAAAAGCGGCCCACTGGTACCAGATGGCTGCCCAGCTGGGCACCGAATTTTTAGAAGAGTTTCAGCAGGAAGACTGGGCCGTTTGGCCGCGTGAAGAATTTACCGAAAAATATTTTCACGCGCTGGATGTATTGAGCACGTACCAACTGGAAAGCCGGCAGTATGATGCCGCACTGGAAACCCTGCGCGGTTTGTTGTACAAAGACGATTGCCTCGAATTTGTTCACTATAAAATCATGAACTGTTACCTGGCGCTGGGCAAAAAGGAAAAAGCGGTCCGGCAGTTTCACGAATGTGAGCGAATCTTGCAGGAGAAACTTAACATGCGTCCGTCTTCCGAAACCGAAGCCTTGTACCAGGCCGCGGCCGGTATCCGCCGCGCATGAATCGCAGGTTGTGCCAGACGAGCCCCCCAAAAAAACGGCTACCTGGAATATCCGGGTAGCCGTTTTTTCAATTAATCGCAAACCTTAAATGTTTGGAATGGTCAGAACCTGACCGGGATGGATCACATCCGGATTGTCCAGGATATCGCGGTTGGCGTTAAAAATAACTTTGTATTTCATCATGTCTTCGTAGTAGTGCTCGGCAATTTTGCTGAGGCTTTCGCCTTTGGAAACAGTATGCTTGGCATAGTAATCTGTATTGGCCACCCGGATATCCGCCTTGATATCTGTTGGTTTTTCACCGCCGATCGCTTTGATGGCATCCCAAATCTGATTTTTTTCATACTGGCAGTCAACGGTGCCGAAAACTTTCAGTACGCCGTTTTCTTCTTCAACTTTCCCTCCTTGTACGTTCATTTTTTCGCCAAGCGACAGCACACTTTGGTATTTTTCTTTAACAGTCATAATAGATAATGGTGTTTGAGTTTTGAAAATGTAATTTTTGCAAAATTAGTGGAACTAATGGAAAAGAGGGGATTGTGCCCAGGTATTATAACCCTGAATTGTTTTTGTCTTAATACGGGGGGCTTCAGAAAGGTCACTGAAAATTTTGTGTAAAAAAATCCACAACACGTTCATCGGTGATAATATCCTGCGGGCGAACCGGGTTGCGCAATACTACGCCTTCAAGGGTCCGGCAGCGGCTTAGCGCCACGTACAGTTGGCCATGCTCAAAGGCCCCGGCGCCTAAGTCGATCAAAACACGATCAAAGGTTTTGCCCTGGCTTTTATGAATAGTAATTGCCCAGGCCAGCTTAAGCGGGAATTGTCGGAATGAACCGATGGATTCGGTTTCGATATCGCCTGCGGCCCCGGAAGTATAGCGGATTATTTCCCAGTCCATGGGCGTCACCACCAACGCACGGCTTTTGCCGGTGGAATTTTCTACCGCGACAGTTAACTGATTGGCTTTTAATTCGATAACGCGGCCAATAGTGCCATTTACAAAATTTTTTTCCGGATCATTTTTCACAAACATTACCTGCGCACCGACCCGCAATTTCAAGGCAGCTTCCGTGGGGTAGAGGGCCGGGTCAAACTGGCCTTTTATCTCGGCCTGGTACACTTGTTCCGGTTGCGCGAGTTGCTCCAGAGCAGTCCAGTTGATCCGGTCGGCCGTCGCATTGCGGGCACAGAGTGTGATAAAGCCGTCTGTCTGCCGAAAGTCGGGTATCCAGCGTTCATTCAAATCTTCCAGATCATCGTAGTCCAGTTCATTTACGCGCACCGCTTCGAGTAAGCGCAAAAAATGGCGCGATTCCTGACGGTACACCTTACTGAGTTCGATCATTTCAATCTGAAAGCCGGGCTCTTGAAAAACTTTTGCCGAGAAAAAGTATGGGGTCCGGTAATAATCGTTGAAATAAGCGCTTTCAACCGGGTCGTTTGTCACCACCGGGGGCAGTTGAAAGGGATCGCCAAAAAGCACGAGTTGAACGCCGCCAAACGGCCGGAGGCTTTCCCGATTTACCTGTAAAAACAGGTTGATGGCATCCAGGACATCCGCCCGAACCATGGAAATTTCGTCGATAATTAAAACTTCCAGATTTCTGTAGAGTCTCAATTTATCCTTCCGGGCAACCCGTTTGGCTGCTTCCTGGGCTGTAATGATCCGGGGCGGGAAACCAAAAAACGAGTGGATCGTTTGGCCAAGGACATTCAATGCAGCCACGCCGGTTGGCGCCAAAACAGCCGTTTTTTTTCGCGTGGTATTTCTGAAAAGTTGAAGCAGGGTACTTTTCCCTGTTCCCGCCCGACCGGTCACAAACATACTGTCCGATCCTTTTTCAAGCGCATCCAGGATATACCGGAAATCCGGATTGAGTAGCATAGGTGTTTTCTCCAACATTCTTCGGCCAACAGTATTTTATACGAAGGTAGCAATAGAAGCGGAAGTGCCGGAATAAGGGCGAGGTTGTAAAAAAAATTGGGAGCAATGGAACGCTATCCACTACTCCACAATTTGGTGAGCCCCTTTGGACTCTAAAAATGTGTTCCAGAATTTTCGCACTAACTCATGAGGTAAAGAATGTTTTCATCCCAAACAGATTGATCCAGGGTTTGGGAGGGGGAATATGCTTGAAAAACAAATGCGGAGCCAGATACCGAAGCGCTAATCCCAGGTCACTTTTTTGTGAACGTTGAAAAAATGCACGCTCCAGTGCAGGATTGGGTTGCCGTACGGCAGGATCGGTCAAGGTTGACTTCATGGAGTCCGTTCTCACTTGAAGTACTTGTCCAAATACCCGCCTGCGGGTATGGGTGGCTTCATGGTCGAAACCAATATTTAGAACCATGTTGGTGGTTGGATTCAGGCAAGTGCCCCGGCTATTCAATATGGTGTAAAACCAGGCGTAGTCCCAGGTGTCAATTTCACCATTCCGGGTGCTTGCAAACTTGTCGTAGAGGTACATACGGGCCGTCGGACTTGCTGAAACAGTCGAAAATCCACTGGTGTTATCCAGCCAGGATTCATCCAAACCCGAAAAAAACGGATCATACCGGAGCCAGGCTCTGCGCCAGGTTGCCCACCCCCAAATAAACGGGAAACGGGAAAAAACATAACTCGAAGACTCGCGACGGTTCGGTAGGGTGCATGGGTTGGATCCGGAAATATGCCACACGGCATCATCGTCCCGGTATTTTTCCAACAAGGAAGCGCAGTACGGAAAAAAAGAATCGTTCGGCAAACAATCGTCCTCAAGGATAATTCCCGCCTCCACATGCTGAAAAAACCAGGATATCCCGGTCGTCACTGCTTTCCGGCAACCCAGATTTTCCAGTAAAAAATTGGTATGAACGGTACAGTCCCAATCCACCTCGTCGATGACGGCCCGGACTGCCGCGCACTTTTCCGCCTCCCCCGGCACCGACGCACGCGGGCCGTCGGCACTTACAAACAATTGTGTTGGTCGAATACCCCGGATTTGCCGGAACACCTTTTCGGTATGCTCCGGCCTGTTGAAGACAAGAAAAAGTACAGGGGTAGAAAAGGCCATATTTGCTAATTATCAGCGTTCATTACAGCCTTTCACCCGGTTTAGTACCCGTTGTATTCAGGCTGCACTTAAGACATTGGATTTCAGAAAAAACGATTTGATAAAGCCGTTGTCTGATTACCGAAACAAAAGTGCAGGCGCGGGTTTTAAAGCCGCATTAAAGGAAAATTAAAAGAAAATTAAAACAAAAATGGCGGCATTTAGCCCGGCTTAAATACCTTGAGGAAGCATAAATCAATACGTATAACCCCGGGAATTTTCTTCGACATGGATTACATCGACATCTTAGTTAAACTGCGCAAGATTATTCGCTCCATAAACCTTGAAAACAAGCGTATAGAAAAGCAATACGGCATCAGTATCCCGCAGCTGTTGTGCCTGAAATTTTTGTCTGAGCAACCCGGATACAGGGCCACTGCCAGTCAACTGAAGGATTTTATAAAACTAAATGCAAGCACTATTTCCGGTATCCTGACCCGGCTGGAAGGCAAAGGCCTGACTGCCCGCCTGACAAACCAGGCAGACAAACGCGTCAGTGACATTATCCTGACTGCCCAGGGCGCCGACATCCTGCAACACTCGCCGGTAACGTTGCAGGAAAAACTTTCGAAACATTTATCCCGCTTGTCGGACGCTCAAATTGAAGAATTGAATAAAAACATTGACCTCCTGGTCCAAATTATGGAAGCCGGAGACCTGGAGGCTTCGCCCGTTATCACGATCCAGGAACTTGGCAGCTGACACCGGGTTTCCACAGGTGAATCCTATTTTGTTTCTACAGAAAGCATATTTTATTAACTTTGCTTTCCGGTAAAACCACTGCATAGTTTTATTGGTATTGAAATGCAATATTAATTATTGCCAGCATCGCCATTAATTCTTACTCGTTATTTTCTATAGAAATCAATTTGCTCGAACATTTTTTTTGCAAGCCAATGCATGGCCTGCAAAGTCCGTAGTCCCTACCCTGCTCCCGGTATTAGTTTTACTGTTCATGGGTATTTCCTGTTGGGTGAGCGCGGCACCAACGCCGCATTTTGAAAACCCCTCCGGGCAAGTGACCAAGTCCGGCTATTTTAAATTGCAATGGACATTGGGGACGGCAGCACAGCAACCGACGGACAAGGTTACCTACGAAGTACAACAAGCAACCGACACCACTTTTGAACAGGCCAAAACCCTTTACACCGGGCCGGATATGGCTACATTCTGCTCCGGGTATAAAAACGGGAACTATTACTTCCGGGTACGCGCCTTCGCTTTGCACGACAACACCCCGGGGCAGTGGTCGGCGCCGTTGCAGGTACAAGTGAAACACCATTCACTCAATCTCGCTTTTGCACTGTTTGGCTTGGGCGCTTTGGTTTTTCTAATTACTGTCGGCATTGTCTTGCACGGCAACCGACACGTGAGCGCCCCAAAAAGTTAGCATGTATGGAACACCAATCTGAAATTCTTTCGCCGTCAACCGGCTGGCTGCTAATGGCCATTTTAAGCGCTGTCTGGATATTCCTGGGTTTTTACTGGGGGCGCAAGGCGAAAAATATGGACGGTTTCATGCTTGCCGGACGCAATGTAGGGCTGGCATTTGGCACGGCAACAGCCATGGCCACGTGGATCACTTCCAATACGACGATGCTGGCGCCACAATTTGCCTTGCAACTCGGTTTATGGGGCATGATTGCCTATTCCACTGCCGCTTTCGGCCTTTTCCTGTTTGCGCCGCTGGCCAAACGGATCAAACAGTTAATGCCAACAGGGTATACCAGCGGCGATTTCATCCGCCTGCGATACGGCGCCAACACCTGGTACATTTTTCTGCTGATCTCCATTTTTTACGGTTTTACCTGGCTCATCAGCATGGGCATGGCGGGCGGAATACTGATGAACGCCCTGGCCGGCATACCCTATAAAATCGGCATGAGCGTGATTCTTTTCGTCTGTATTCTGTATACAATTTTTGGTGGTCTTTATGCCGTAATCGGTACAGATTTCATTCAGTCACTGATAATAATTATTGGCATCGTCGTTGTTGGCGGCGCTGTTTTATATACGATCGATCTGGAACAGGTTTACACCGACCTGCAAACCGACAAGCCC
Source organism: Lewinellaceae bacterium (assembly GCA_016716135.1). GTDB lineage: Bacteria > Bacteroidota > Bacteroidia > Chitinophagales > Saprospiraceae > M3007. Next base: position 6,067 of record JADJWX010000022.1, read on the forward strand.
ATGTTGATAGACATGCTGTTGCCGGCGGCAATTATGGCTATTTTCAACAACCTGCTGTTCGGCATAGGCGAGGTTTTTCACAGCAACGTCTGGTGGAGCCGTGCATTTGCCATGCGGAAAGGGGTTGGGCAAAAAGCCTACACGCTGGCAGGTTTGTTCTGGTTGCCGGTGCCTGTGGCCGCCGGGTTTATTGCCCTGACCGGCGGATCATTGGGGGTAAATATTACCAGCCCGGACATGGTCGGGCCGCTAATGGCCGGCCATATTTTAGGCGGAGTGGGCGCTATCATCGTTTTCGTGGTGTTTTTCTGTTCGCTGGCATCGAGCATCGACAGCCTGCTGGCGGCAACTTCCGACCTGATCATCGAAGATGTGTACAAACGCATGATCCGGCCGACCGCCACCGAAAAGCAAATCCGGCGGGTTTCCATCCTGGTTATTTCCGGCCTTGGCTTGCTGGCCTGGTTGGTCTGCCTGCCGCGAATTGGCACCCTGGCCACTGTTTTATTTTTCGCAGGGCCCATGGTTGCCAGCACCATTTACCCCATTGTGATGGGACTTTTCTGGAAATCAGCCACCGCCAAAGGCGCCTTGTGGGCTATGGTTCTCGGTACGGCTACTGGCCTTGCCGCTTATTTTCAACTTGGCTGGTATACCGCTTCCCTGATTGGCGCTGCGGTTTCGATGGTTGTCACGACCCTTTTTGCCAAATTTCAACCCGGGAATTTCAGTTGGGAAAATCTGGATGAATCAAAATTCAAAACCTGACATAACGCCACTAAAAAACAAACACATGCTATTTCCGCAGCCGCTTTTCAAATTTCTGATTCTGACCGCACTCATCCTGATGAGCATCGGTGCGATAAGCCTGGTGGGCATGCTATTGCACGATATAAAATCGAATAAATTATGGTAACAGAAAAACTAAAACCTGCATCGAACCGGCCCGATGAAAATCCGCTGGATTCCGAAGGGCTGTACCCGGACCCGGAAAAATTCCTCGGTAAGGATTATATCGACCTGAATATTTTAAAAAAACTGGTTGGCCGGTCTATCCTTTCGGTGGATCAGTTTGACAAAAAAACAGTGCTGGAACTCTGCAAGTTTGCCGCATTGCTGGAAACAACCGAAATCGCCGCCAGCCATCCGCTCGACGGAAAAATCATCATTACGGCCTTTTTCGAAGCCAGCACCCGCACCCGGCTTTGTTTTGAAAGCGCGGTCTTGCGACTCGACGGAAAAATCATCAGCATACCAACCGGCATGGTCACCGGCGTGGCCAAGGGCGAATCCCTGTCCGACATCGGGGAAATGTTCAACGCATACGGCGATTTGGTCGTTATGCGCCATACGGAAACAAATGCCGTGGATGAAATCACAAAAAATCTCCGTTTGCCTCTCATCAATGCGGGGAATGGCTCGGGGGAGCACCCGACACAGGCGCTGGCTGATTGGTTTGCCATTTTGAAATGGAAGCCAAAACTAAAGGAGGCCCAGGTCAAACACAAACACAAAATACACCTGGGCATCCTGGGGACGCCAGGCAGCATGCGCGCGGTAAACAGCTTTTTGCGCATGTCGCTTTTGTTTAAATCCGGCATTCGGAAAATTTCAATCGTATCGGAAATGGCCGATCCCCTGGGCCCCGAACTGGCTCAGATGCTGGAACAATCCGGCATTTCATTTTCGCTGTCAAACGACATCAACGAGGTTTTGTCCGATCTCGATGTGATTTACATGAACTCCATTGCTTTTCTCGGCGACAGCTATAAAACGCTGGACTCCCGCTATAAACTCGACCGTGAAAGCAACCTGAAAAAAGATGCCGTCGTATTGCACCCCTTGGCCCGCCTCGACGAACTTGACCCGACCCTCGACGGCACACACCACAACCTTTATTTTACACAGGCGCATGGGGCGGTTTTTGTACGGCAGGCTTTGTTGATCGCCGTATTGAACCGTTTTGATCGCCTTCCGGAAAAACAAATCCCTTTAAGTAACTAAGCGTTTGTCCAAAATCCGGACTTGGGCAAACCCTAAAAATTGAACAATTGTATGTGTGGAATTAATGGATTCTGGATGCGCAAACCATTGCAACAGCAAGCTGCGCTGGATATTACCAAAATGACCCATCGCCTGAAACACCGGGGCCCCGACGGCTTCGGCTACCATCTGGACAACGAGCACGGCCTGGCTATGGGCCATGCCCGGCTATCGATCATCGACCTGGAAACCGGCGACCAGCCGCTTTACAGTATGGATAACCAATGCGTGCTGACGGTCAATGGGGAATTTTACGATTATAAACGGCTCCGGACCAACCTGCGGCTGGAAGGATTTAAATTCAAAACCAAATCCGACAGCGAGATTGCCCTGCCGCTTTTTAAAAAACACGGCCTTGATTTTATATCGCATTTGCGGGGTGAATTCGCCTTTGCCCTCTTTGACAAAAAAAACATGCGGCTCATTCTGGCGCGCGACCGTTTCGGTATCAAGCCGCTGTTTTATCATATCGGTCGGGAGGGCGTTTTTTATGCCTCGGAGATCAAAGCGTTGTTCGCGCACCCGCAGGTTCCGCGCCGATTTTCCAAGGAGGGCATCCTGCACCAGCTGATGCACACCATGGTGCCGGGCACCAGTGCTTTTGAAGGGATTCACGCCTTGAAACCCGGGTATATGCTAATTATTCAAAAGCAAAAAAATGGCTTCGACGTGCAGGAAAGGCAATACTGGGATATGGATTTCCCCAGAGATGCCGACCGCGACGACACCAAACCCGAAACGTTTCATATTGACCAGGTCAAGGAACAACTTTTAGAGGCGGTAGCCCTGCGCCTCGAAGCCGATGTGCCGGTCGGGTGCTACCTCTCGGGGGGCATCGACAGTTGTTCGATGTTGGGCCTGGCTTCGTCTATGCAACAGGCGCCGGTCAAGGCATTCACCATCAGTTTTGACCATGCTGCTTACGACGAATCGGCTATCGCACGGGAAATGGCCAAAGCCACAGGCGCCGATCAGGAAGAAATTTGCCTTTCGGCAAATGAATTGTACGGACAGAATTACATAAAAACCCTGTACCATGCCGAACGCACTTTTTACAATACCCTGGGCGTCGCCAAATGGTGCATGAGCAAACGCGTGAACGCCTGCGGCTATCGCGTTGTGGTCACCGGCGAAGGTTCGGATGAATTGTTTGGCGGCTACCCGGCATTCAAGCGAGACTACCTCCAGCATGCCTACGCCGACAATCCGGAGCACTTGAAACAACTGGAAACAACGAACGCTATTTTTAAAGGCGCTATCCTGGCCGAGTCGGCTGTTTCACATCCGGCACTCGATGCCGTGTGCGGGTTTACGCCATCCTGGATCCAGTCGTGGATTCAGACCCTGGCACTGGCACGGCCACTCCTGCACGATGACCTTTTGGCGGAGCTGGAGCATTACGACCCCATTGAGGCTATTGCAAATTCGTTTGACAAAACACAAATAGATGGCCGGCACGTGCTCGATGTTGCACAGTACACCTGGATTAAAACCATGCTCGAATGCCAGATTTTAAATTGGGGTGGCGACCGCGTAGACATGGCAAATTCAATGGAAAGTCGCCCGGCATTTCTGGACCATCATGTTGCCCAGGCAGCAAAAGTGATCCCGCCAAACTTGCGGATAAAGGGAAATGTTGAAAAATGGGTGCTGCGCGAGGCCATGCGCCACATTCTTCCTAAGGCCCTGTATGAACGGGAAAAGTTTGCCTTTATGGCGCCGCCGGCACACACCTCCGAGGCAAAGCAGCAAGCCGTACAACTGTTGATCAACCGGTTTTTAACCACGAAAAAGATTGAAAATGCAGGCATTTTCGACACCCAGCGGCTCAAGCAATTTTTAACCGACTACGAGCAGGACGGCAACCCCGTTTCCCTGGTTCGGAAAGACGCCTTGCTGAATCATATTCTGGGGCTCCAAATTTTACAGGAACAGTTTATTGAAGCAAAAGAAGCCGAATTGGAAGTAATTCCGGCCCGATGATCTTGTCGCCGGATCAACCCCCGGTTTGAAAACCGACATAAAACCGGCTGCCTTCCCCGAGCTGTGACTCCAGGCGGATATTCCCCTTGTGCAGTTGTACTATCCGGGCGCATAAGGATAACCCGATGCCGTGACCGCGCACCCGCGAGGATGTCTCGGAGGCCCGGTAGAACGGATCGAAAATTTTCGTCTGCTCTTCGGGGTGTATGCCCGGGCCTTTGTCGGCAAAACATATTTCAATGGTGCCATCTTTTGGGAAACCTACGATCACATGCACGGAGTGATCGGGCGAAAACTTGCAGGCGTTGTCCATGAAATTTAAAAACGCAGTCCGGAGCAATTGGTCATTTCCAAGGATTTGCAATGCACTGTCATCGGTTGGAAACTGGGCGTATTCGATCTGAAACTGGTAGGTTGGATTGGATTTCAGGAGCTCCGTTTGCGCAGAAAAAATAATTTCATCTACCCGGACCGGTTTAAAAAACGCTCGCTGTTTGTCGATGCCTGATTGTGCCAAAACCAGCAAACCGTTCGTCAGTTCCGTTAGTGTACGGGCGTCTTCTACCAGCGACTGCAACACCTTCCGGTACCCGGCTCCGCTGCGTTCCTTGCTCAGGGTGGCTTGCAGCTGACTGGAAATAGCAGCCAGCGGTGTGCGCAACTCATGCGAAGCATTTGAAACAAACTGCTGTTGAATCGCAAACGCAGCCTCCAGGCGTTCCAGCATCAGGTTGAAATTTTGGGCCAGTTGGCCGATTTCATCCCGCTGTTCTCCACCGGGTATGCGTTGGTTGAGGCTTCCGGCCGTAATGCTGGCAACTTCCGCATTCATAATGGCAAGCGGGCGAAGGGCTTGTTGTGCAAATATGCGGCCGGCCAGTATAATAATTCCAATACCCAGAATGAGGCCCGCGATCAATACTTGCCCCAGATTTTGCAGCTTGCTCCGGCCATACCGGTCAAATGCCGATGCGATGACGACAAATTTCTCCCCCGCCGCAGTATACACTATCCCCACGGCCTCCCGGTTATTCACGGTGTATTCCACCCTTTTTTGGGTCCGGACATGGGCGATCAGCGAATCGGAATAGATCAATGGGAAATCATCCAGGCTGCTGTAGATCATCTCATTTGACTCATTAAAGACCAATAATTTTTCTTCAAATAACTGATGAATGGAATTTTGATCGATAATCCGGAGCAAGTTGTAGTCAACCTCCTTAACCGTCACCAGCAGCCGCACAGTGGTAATGGCCCGGCTGGCCAGGCGACTGAAAAATTCTTCGCGCCGGTAATTATCGGAAAGCAGGTAAACAGACAATGAAAACAGCAAAAGAATGCTGGCCACAATGATGGAAAACTGAAGTGTAAGTTTTGCCCGGATATTCATGGAAGTCTGCGCAGCTTTGCCCCGACACCGGTCAGAGGACTTTTAGATAATACCCCATACCCTGTTTGGTGTGGATCAGTTTGGGCTCGAAATTGCGATCAACCTTTCGGCGTAAAAAGTTGATGTAAACATCTACCACATTGGTGCCGGTATCAAAATTAATATCCCAAACCTTTTCGGCAATTTCACTGCGCGAACTCACCCTGCCGTTCCGACGCACCAGGTATTCCAACAGCGCGAATTCCTTCGCTGTAAGTTCAATTTCCTGGCCCGAACGTTTGACCGTTTTAAATGCCGTATTTATTTCAAGATCGGCCACTTTCAGAAGCTCTTCATCCAGGCTTTCCCAATCCGGCGCCTGCCGCTTCAACTGTGCGCGGATACGTACCAGCAATTCGCGTAAGTCAACGGGTTTAACAAGGTAATCATCGGCGCCAAGGTCAAAGCCGGTTAGCTTTTGCTCCACCGTCCCGCGCGCCGACAAGATTATAATCGGCACTTTCGGGTGGCGTTCCCGGATGCTTTTACACACCTCGTAGCCATCCACAAAAGGCAGATTCAGATCGAGCAGAATGAGATCGTAAACCTGCGAAAGGCCCATGTGCCTGCCTACGGCGCCATCCGGCGCAATATCAACCAGATAGTTTTGCTCCTGCAGCCACTCCCGCACCGACGCCGCAACTTTTGGCTCGTCTTCCACAAGTAAAATCCGGCTTTGTTTCATACGCGTTGTTATTTGGTTCGGGTTGGCCATCTGCTGGCAACTTGTTTGGCCACCCGCAAGTTTCGCTTTTGTGACAAATGCAAATGCAGGGCCAGTTTTGCAGCCACCGCCGCGCCGGCCTGGCGGTTTTCCAGCAGCAACTCCGGGGTGTAATAGTGTTTGATAAAATTTGTATCAAAGTCCGCAGAATTGAAGGCCGGGTGGTCCATCACAAAACGCCCGAACGGCAAAGTCGTCGACACGCCTTCCACTTCGTAATCCGCAATGGCCGCTTTCATTTTTTGGATCGCCTCGGCCCGCGTGGCGCCGTGCACCACCAGTTTAGCCAGTAGCGGGTCGTAAAAAATCGGCACCTCCATGCCTTCCGAATACCCATCATCCACCCGGATACCCGCACCGCTAGGGATGCGATAGCGATCGAGCCTGCCGACCGACGGAAGAAAGTCGTTCAACGGATCTTCGGCGCACACCCTCAACTCGATGGCATGTCCGTCAATTTGCAAATCCGACTGCTCCAGGCTCAACGGCTCTCCCCGGGCTATTCGGATCTGCCATTTCAACCAGATCAAGTCCGGTAATAAATTCCGTAACCGGGTGTTCCACCTGCAGGCGGGTGTTCATTTCGAGGAAATAAAAATTCAAATCGGCATCTACCAAAAATTCAACGGTGCCCGCCCCTACATAATCACAGGCTTTGGCAACCCGCACGGCAGCTTCGCCCATGGCTTGGCGCATGGCAGGCGAAACAATTGCCGAGGGGGCTTCCTCGACCACTTTTTGGTGTCGCCGCTGGATGGAGCACTCCCGTTCGAAGAGATACAGCACCTTGCCGTGTGCATCGCCGAGCACCTGAATTTCGATGTGCCGGGGCGCCGTCACGAATTTCTCGATAAACACGGCGCCATCGCCAAAGGCCGAAACGGCTTCCGAAACAGCGCGCTCCATCTGCGTTTGCAAGTCCGCTTCCCGTTCGACTACGCGCATGCCCTTGCCGCCGCCGCCGGCACTGGCTTTGATCAGGACCGGGTAGCCCACTTTTTTACCGATAGCCTTGGCCATTTCAATATCGGTGATGGCCTCCTCGATGCCGGGCACCATGGGCACGTTGAATTTTTTAGCCGCTTCCTTAGCCGCCAGTTTACTGCCCATCATTTCAATGCTGTTCGGGTTGGGACCGATAAATACGATACCCGCCGCCTGTACTTTTCTTGCAAAGTCGGCATTTTCACTCAAAAAACCGTAGCCCGGATGTATGCCTTCGGCGCCCGTCTTTTTTGCCGTTTCCAATATTTTGTCGGCGAGCAAATAACTCTGCGCAGAGGGCGCCGGACCGATACACACTGCTTCGTCGGCAAAACGCACATGCGGCGCGTGCCGGTCGGCTTCTGAGTAAACGGCAACGGTTTGAATGCCCATCCGGTGGGCAGTACGCATAACGCGCAGGGCAATTTCACCTCGATTAGCTACAAGAATTTTTTTCATGAATTGTGTATGTACGGGTTAATGAACTTTACCGTGCCGTGCAAATTTGCCGGATAAGTTCCTGAAAAAGTAAACGGGTATTGGCAGAACCCAAGGGTCGCCCGGCAAAATTGCGCACCGGAACAATACCCCGGATAGCATTGGAAAGAAAAATTTCATCGGCCTGCTCCAAGGTAGCGAAAGTAGCGGGTTTCTCCAGAACAACATAACCTGCCGCCGCCGCCAGTTCGATCAGAAAATGCCGCATCACGCCTGCCACGCACCCCTCCGAAAGCGGCACGGTAAACAGGCTGGCATGCTCCCACCAGAAAACATTGCTGGAGCCGGCTTCACAAATCCGTTCGGCAGTATTCAAAAGCAGAACTTCATCCCAGCCCTTTGCAGCGGCTTGCCGGGAAGCAAGTACATAGCGCAACGCGCTCATGGTTTTACAGTTCGACACAGAATCCACCGGCAACCGCAAACCTGCCGCCATACCCAGTAAAATTGGCGACCAACTAAAACAAGACTGCTCCAATGGCGCCGTTTCGATCAAAAAATTTGCCTGGTCATCCGATGGCCGGTAGAAACCACCGGATTCCCGCCAAACGGACAACCGGACGCGGGCATTTGCGGGGGCTATTTTCAAAATTGCCTCCGTAAAAAATGACGCATTCCAGTCCGCAGGAAACTGAAGGCCCAGCAATTGACTGCTTTCCGACAAGCGCTGCCAGTGCCGGTCGAACAACGGTATGCGGCCGTTGAACACCCGGATTGTTTCGAAAAGACCATCACCGTAATTCAGTGCGCGTTGCACCTGTGCCAATTCGGTTGGCATTTGGTTGAGGACCGTTCCATTGAAATTTATCGGCATCCTGCGCGGTTGTTTTGCAGGCAAAATAGGAAAAAAGCGCAACGGTAGGCTTACTGCGTTTCTACCGCTCCAGGCTGCCCGGTGGCGCTATCGTCGGTTCGGGCATGGCTTTTCCGGAAAGCAGTGGGCGTCATGCCGGTCAGGCGTTTGAAGGCATTATTAAACGAAACCTTGTTGTTGAAACCAACGGCATAAGCCACCTCAATCACATGCAAATCACTGCGGCTGGTTTCTGCCAGCAAGCGCTTGGCGTCTTCAATACGAAGTTGATTGATATATTCGAAAAAACTGAGCCCGATTTGCTCGTTGATGATCTGGGAAACATGGTGTTTGCTTGCCTCCAGGCTGCTCGCCAGGCCATCCAGGTTCAATTCCGGATTCCGGTACAATTGCTCCTGAGCCATCAGGTCAGTGAGCTTTTTTAGCAGGGAACGACCTGCCTCCTCGGTCAGACTGCTGTTTTTATACTTTACCGGCGCACCGGGTTCCGTGAAATCAAACCCGTCGAAAACAGCGGGCTGGACGTACCCGGCATAAGCAATCATGTAGATGAAGGCGGTCATGGTTGCCGAAATGTGATAGTCCCAGGCAAGCGAAAAAAACGGAAACCGGACCAACACAAAATAGGCGGTGTAAGCCAGCAAAAATCCCAGGTAAAAACCATTGATCAATCTCGCCCACCGAGCTGTTTTGCCGACCCCCGGTTGTTGCTGCAAATACCAGCCATTCCAAACGGCATAAGCTGCCAAATGGGCCACCCGCGTCCATACCAGTAGCCGGAGTACATCTCTGCTGATCGGGAATCCTGTTTGGCCCAGGGTGATTGCCTGTTTGGCGGCAGCATCCAGTGTCAACCAGGGCAGATAAAGCATGGTGGCTATGCAGAAGGGAAGCAGGTGCCAGACATCCCGCCTGCTCAGCGCCCGCTGCTCGTAAATCGTACGCAGGTACAGGTAAACCAGCGGGCCAAAAAGAAAGGGGAATTGTGCGCTCAGATTGGCCAAATGCATAAAACTGTAAATATAGCCGGTCCAGTACAGCACATATTCGAAAAGGGTGAAACTGAACAACAACAACAGCGCCGCCAAAAGCCGGTTGGCCGGCCGCCAGCCGCGCTTACGCACCAACAATACAAATGCTACAAAGGCGCCCTGTACAGCGGCGATCAAAAACACAATGGTCCAAGTGGAAAATGAAGGATCGGGCATAGCTCAAAAATAGTCCGGGTTCCGTACCCGCCGCAGTGGACTTCCGGAAGAAAATGGTAAATATTATCGGAGTTGACTTTTTCAGGCTGCCAAAATTGGAAATTTGAAAGCAACACACACCAAACACATAACACATGAAACATTTCTGGATCTTTTTACTGTTGGCGCCGGTAACACTTGCCTGCCAGCCGACCTTCACCAAAGTGACCGACCCCGCTAACCCTGCCGTCACCTTCATCAACAGCACCGCGCCGTACAAGGGCACTTCCTGGATCGACCTGAATGACGACAACCTTCCCGACCTGTTTGTTTGCCCCAAATCCTTGTTCCGCAACGATGGGAACGGACAGTTCACCCAACTGCCAGACCTCAATGGCGCAACTGCCGGGCAGGGCGCTGCCGGAGCCAGTTGGGGCGACGTCGACAATGATGGATACCCCGATTGCATTACAGCCAGCCTGGTTTCAGGGTATCACCGAAATAATGGCGACCAAACCTTTGCGCTTGAAAGCAGTAATCTCCCCGGTATGGAAAATTATCCCGCCTGGGACTGTGCACTGGCAGACGTGGACAACAACGGGCGGCTCGACCTGCTTTTTGTGCATGCAAACGGTTTTCACAACCCGGGACCGTTTTCATGCCGGATGTACCGGCAGCAGCATGACGGCTCCTTCAACCTGGTCAGCGGATACGAATTCACGAATCAACTGGCGCCGTACACGATTCCCACATGGGCCGACTATGATCTTGACGGCGACATGGACCTGTTTATCGGCGCCGGCCCGGCAGGCACACCGGGTCCGGATTTTTGCTACAAAAATTTGCTCAAGGAGAATGGCACGTTTAGCCTGCAACGCCTGACAGCCACCCCGTTCAATGTGTTTCAGGATGGGCAAACCTATAACTTTATTGATTTTGACAACGATGGTGATCTGGATATCTGCCTCACCAATTACAACGGGGCAAGCAACCGGTTTTGGCGCAATAACAACGGAAGTTATACCGCCATGAACACACCATTCACCACGCAAAGCGGTCACCTTGCAAATGTTTGGGGAGATTTGGACAATGACGGCGACCTGGATGTGCTCATCACTTCCGATGCTGCGCCTACCGTCCGCCTGTTCCGAAACAACGGAAACGGAACGTTTAATTCGGGTACTACCGCCGGGAGCAGCACGGGGAATATTTGCGGGGTGGCCTTGGCCGATTACGACAACGACGGCGACCTGGATTTTTACACCAACGGCGGCGGCGGCGGGCGCGCTTTATTCCGCAATGACAGCCCTCCGCCAAACGGGAACTGGGCGGCTTTCAAACTTTACGGTGTGCAGAGCAACCGGTCGGCTATCGGCGCAGTTTTGCGATTGAAGGCAGTATTGAACGGGCAACCGACCTGGCAAATCCGGCACGTCCAGGCGCACAATTCATTTCAGAGCCAGAATGAACTCCGGCAACATTTTGGTTTAGCCGATGCTACCGCAATCGACTCCCTGGAGGTGCGCTGGCCCTCCGGGCTGGTTGAAGTTTTTGCCGGCTTGGCAGGAAACAGTTTCTATAAAATCGTGGAAGGTCAGGGGATCAGTGTGTTGACCGGTGTGCAAAGCCCCGAAAACAGTCCGCTGGTTTCAGTATACCCCAACCCGGTAAGCGATCAGGGCTGTCGCGTCAAAACGGAAGACGGAAATGCATCGATTGCCGCGATCCAGCTGTTTGATGCCTCCGGGAGGCTGGTGCCGCTCCGGACCAACCGGGTAGACAATACCTCCTGGCACCTACTGTTCGATAACACACTTGCTCCGGGGAGTTACTTTGTCCGGGTGGTTTTTGAGGATTATTCGACACGCACCAGTGTGATTTACAAACATTAATTGGGCTATGAAAACAAGCTTTGTCCATTTGTGTGCCATGTTTTTCTTTCAAAAAGAAACACACTGGCCGCACAAATGGGCGGGCTATTTTGAGAAGTAACTTCCCGATTCATAAATCACATTTTTGCCCTGCTGGAAAAGCGTATAGTTAAAGCCGGGTTGCAAGCCAAACCCGCCATGCCGGCCTTTAACATCCAGGGCAACAAACCCGACCTGATTCTCCCGCGCCTGCTCCGGATATTTTTCGGCCAGCCGTCTGATCGCCAGTTCAGCCGCTTTCTGCGGATGTTTGCCCCGGCGCATTTCTTCAACAATAAAATAGGACCCCAGCGTTTTTAAAACCATTTCGCCCAGGCCCGTGGCGGCGGCTGCGCCCACTTCGGCATCGACAAACAAGCCGGCGCCGATAACCGGGCTATCCCCTACCCTGCCTTTCATTTTAAATGCCAGTCCACTCGTTGTGCAGGCTCCGGATGCGCGCCCCTGCGCATCAATGGCCACAATCCCAATCGTATCGTGCCGTTCGAAATTTATCACCGGTTTGTATTCAGATTTTACTTTCCATTCTTCCCAGGCCCTGCGCGCCGTTTCGGTGAGCAGGTTTTCTTTTTTAAAACCCTGACTTAGTGCAAACTCCAGTGCCCCTTCGGCAGTCAGTATCACATGCGGGGTTTTTTCCATGACCAATCGTGCCACACTTACCGGGTGTTTGATATGCTGTAAACAAGTGACGGAGCCGGCATTCCCGAATTCATCCATGATGCAGGCATCCAGCGTCACATCCCCGTCGCGGTCCGGAAAACCACCGTACCCGACGCTGGAATCTTCAGGGTTGGCTTCCGGAACGCGGGCGCCGGCCTCCACCGCATCGAGCGCCCGGCCTTGGGCAGATAAGATTTCCCACGCTGCTTTTGTCGCATCTTCGTTGTTCCAGGTCGCAATTACGGCCGGAAAGTTACCTTTCCGAAAGGTTTCCGGCATTGCGCTGATGCGTGTCCAAAATTCGACAGAACCTGCCGCCATGGCACCAAAAACGGAGTGCTGGAGAAATGCCCTTCTTGACTTCATGTTGAAATTTCTTAAAACGAGTTCGTGTTTGTCTTTAGGAATTGGCCGGCAAGGTAACGTAGCCTGTGGTAAACCCGATGCACAGCTAAAAAAATCCTCATCTGCCTACGGACATTCTTTCAATTAATTCTTGTTGGGCCATGCGACTTGTTTAGGCCGGCAAAGTAAAAGCGGCAAAGATAATTTTACTACCTTAGACCTTTGTAAAATTGGCGCCCTGACCAATTTGCCAAATTAATTCATACTAATTATGAACTGCCTCCGTCAATTTGTCTTGCCCCTGGCGGTGCTTTGCTATTCCGAAACACTTGCAGCGCAAAATGATATTCAAGTGCTCGGTGATGCCGTATTTACACCGGCAGAATTAGCTGAAGGTGCGGCTGTTAGTTACCTCATTCGCTTTCAGAATGTCGGTCCGGATACCGCCTTTCAGGTAATACTGCGCGACACTCTGGATCCCCGCTTTGAGATCAGCTCCCTCACGATACTTGGCGCCAGCCACCCTTACCAGTTTATCGAAGATGGAAACGGCAATATTCTCCGTTGGTATTTTGATGACATAGATCTTCCCGACAGTGCTAGCGGCGGGAACAATTCTGTCGGGTTCGTCTTGTTTAGTGTACGTCCAAAATCATTTCTTACTCCCGGCCAAACTATTCTGAACCGGGCATGCGCCACTTTTAACCAAACCAGGATTGCATGCACCAATGATGCCATCATCTGGATTGACAATACGCCCGACCCGAACGATCCGAAAAGAGATATTGTTTACCGGGTCGTTCCCAACCCCAATTACGGCAACTTTGAGGTCCGTCCCAATGTCCCGCCCTCCCCGCAACCGGATTTGCCGCCCGCCGAATGGTGGATTACAGATATTGGAGGCAAAGTAGTGTGGGACGGCCATGCGAAGGATTTGGCCGGAGCAGGCACGCAAGTTTGGCTCGAACGCCCGGCGCCCGGGGTATACCTGCTTTGGGTAAAAGTAAAAAAGCGGCTGCAAGTACAGGAGTTCGCCATCATCCGCTGAGTGACTCCGGACAGTGGCAATAATTACTCCTCCTCCAGATCAATTTTAAATGGATGGCGCGGTTGCCATTCTTCAACAGGCTTGATGTAGTCCAACACAGTGCCGGTAAATTTATTGACCAGTTGGTTCCGGTGCCGTAAATAGCAATACAAAACCTCCGGAACAGCCCCGATGGAACTTTTTATCTCCAGGGCTGTACGCGCAAAAATGATGCGATGACAACCGCTTTCAATCCCGATCCGCACAATGTCGTACAAAATATTCAGGTACAACTGCAGGTCATGATTGTGCTCTTTGTCGTACCCCAGAAAATGTGCCTCTAATTCCGCACCGTTTCGGATCGTTGTAAAAAAGGCCAGCAATTTTCCATTTTGGTAAAACCCGAAAATCCGGAAAACATCCGGCATATCACGCTTTAGCGCCAACAGATAGTGCTCATTCAAGTCCACCATGTTGAAACCGGCATTATTGGCTATCTCGCGGTAAAGGGCATACATCCGCGGCAATTCCTGCTGGATATCGTTTAAGGAGAGTTCCTTTTTTTGAATACCGGCTGCTTTTTTAAAAGCGCGTTTAGCCCGGGTCCGGTATTTGGTCGACATGGCCGCCAGGTACGCTTCAAAATCCTGAAAAGGGAGCGGCAAAACCATGTTCGGCTGGATTTCAAACTCGACATAGTTTTTATTGACCAGATATTGTCCGTGTTGCCGGTGCCGTGGCTCTATATCCTTTACCAATATTACCGGCATCTTTTCCGGAGAACGGTCGGCGCTGTGCAGGACAAAATTCAGGGCCTCCTCCAATAAAACGGCTGCTTTATCCGGGTGGATCTGTTCATAATCAAACCAATAGCCGTGTTCTCCCGTCAGCAACATGTTTCCACAGATCAAAATGTCTGCAGCCAGTTTGCCCGCCACCCAGCGCTTCATCCATTTCGCCAATCCGGCAAAAAAACAAGGTTCTTTTGATTCGTGCGACTCCGCACTGATGTTGTCATCTCCCTTGAAATACTTAATCTGGCACAGAGCAACGCCTATGGGCAAGTCGCCACGATAAAAAACCAAATACCCGAATCGCATACCTTTCGGCGGATAACTTTCCAAAACAGCCAAGTAATCGGGTTGAAGGAAAATGTTGTCTTTCGGTGCCGCAATTTCCCAGTCCTGGCTGGCTGATTCGATAGACCTGTAGTAGCTGAAATGGTAAGTTCCTGAACGCGAAACAGCTATGTTTTGAGCAGAAGTTGGGTGCTTGGAAGGCATAAGATCAATTTGAGTGGGCTTTTTTGCTTTGACAAAGAAAAACAGGTTGGGGCAGAAATAGTTGCCCGCAATCGACCAAAGCCCGGTGTATGCTATATAAATCCATGTTGAGACCTGCCGGGCCGGCCGGGTCACAACCGGGGTAAAACAGGTTAAAGCGCCTCCATGGCACGCGCCAGATCTTCCCAAAGCCATTCCGGGTCTTCCAGGCCAATATAAAAACGGCAAAATTGCCACGGAATTTCCGGGGCGGCTTTACCCGGAATCTGATAAAAACCGATCGTCGGTAACATCAGCGACTCATGCCCGCCCCAGGATACTGCCATTAGAAAGCGCTCAATGCGGTGCACAAAACGTTCCATTTTTTCCTCCGAATCGGTTTTAAACTGCACGGAGAACAAGCCGCCACAACCCCGCATTTGTTTTTTTGCCAAAGCCAATTGCGGAAATTCAGGATGAAACGGATACCAGATTTTCGCCACTTTCGGGTGCGCATCCAATTTTTTAATGAGGTATTGGGCGCTGGCATCGCTGCGTTGAACGCGCAAGGGCAGGGTTCGCAGGCCCCGAATGACCAACGCGGCATCATGGGGCCCAAGTATGCCTCCCAGGGTCATCAACTCCGACTCAAACAATTTTTTCACCATCGCTTTGCCGGCGCACAAGACGCCAACCACCACATCGGAATGGCCGTTAATGTACTTTGTCCCCGAATGCACAACAATGTCGATCCCAAATGACGCAGGGTTTTGAAAAATGGGCGAAGCATACGAATTATCAATGATTGAAACCAAGCCGTGTTTCTTCGCAAGGGCGGCACAGGCCTCAAGGTCCTGGCACTCAAAAGTGAGGGTATTCGGGCTTTCCAGATACAACACTCTGGTATTGGGTCGAATAGCCGCCTGGATGTTGTTGATATCGGTTCCGTCGACAAACGAATGGTCCACTTTAAACCGGGGCAACAGTTTGCGCAACAAATGATTCGTCCAGGAATAGGGCGCCTGCTGGCAAACGATATGGTCGCCGGCCTGAACATTGCCGATAACGGCAGCCGCAACGGCGCCGGCGCCGCTGGAAAAAACCAGGCAATCCTCCGTACCTTCCAGGGCCGCCAGCTTTTTTCTTAGTATGGCCACAGTCGGGTTGTTCCCACGGGTGTACACATGATGCGTCAGCTCATCGGAAAAGGCGGCGCGAAAAGCCGTCAAATCGGGAAAAACAAAATTGCTGGACTGCATTACAGGTGGTGAAACAGCCTGAAAATACTGGTCGCGTTCTTCGCCCAGATGGATAAGAATTTCGTCGAGTGACATGATCTGGTTTCAGCGTTTAACAATTTTCATCTCATCAATCAGGTGCCTGGCGCCCGCATATTTATCGATAATAAACAACACGTACCGGATGTCTACCATAATGTTGCGGCAGATTGCCGGGTCGTAATTCAGATCGCTCATGGTGCCTTCCCAAACCCGGTCGAAGTTGAGACCGATCAGGTTGCCCCGGGCATCGAGGGCCGGGCTGCCCGAGTTGCCGCCGGTGGTGTGGTTGGTGCCGATGAACCCGACCGGCATTTGGCCCTCGCGGTTCGCATAGCGGCCGTAATCCCTGGCTTTCCAGAGGTCGATCAGTTTTTGCGGCACATCAAATTCATAATCTCCCGGAATATATTTTTCCATGACACCATCCAGGTCCGTTTGATAATCGTAAATCACGGCATCGCGCGGACTGTAACCGTTCACCTTGCCATAGGTCAACCGCATGGTGCCGTTGGCATCCGGGAAAAAACGTTTTTCCGGAAAAACCTCCATTTGCGCAGCCATGTACTGGCGTTGCAGCAGGTTGATATTGGTTTGCAATTCCTGAAGTTTAGGCGCAACCAATTCCTGATACGGCTCCGAAACCGCCCGCCAGAAAACGACAGCCGGGTCATTTTTCAGGAGTTCACCAAACGCTTTTGGGTCGCCGGCCGATGCCGTCGTGTATTTTTCGGGGTCGGTCAAAATGCTGTTTTCAAAAATATGCGCAGCCAGTCCCGCGAACCCGCTGTGTTTGGCCGCCGCTTCTTTCACATAAGCACCGCCCCACGATGCCGGCATTTTTTGGGCATAATGCTCGGCGAGTGCGGCGAATACCGCCTTGTCCACCACCGGCCGGTAATCTTTGTAAAATCCGGCCATGCGTTTGTTGCGGGCTTCAATGGCGCCGGAAAAAGCAGGCAGGTTTCCCGACTCGTAGTTCCCGATCCAGCTGTTCAAACTGGCCACCAAGCCCATAAGTTGAATATTCCGCAAAAATATTTCCTGGTAATTGTCGCGGGCAAAGGCGTAGGGTTCCATCTCCTGGTAGCTCTGGTTGAGCCGGGGCAGCAGGTTGCCGTAATTGATCTTGAATCCGGGGTTTTGGTTGACCCTGCGCGAAAACTCGGCTTCGATGGCCTGCTTGCGCTCCATGGCCTTGTAGGTTTTGAGCCCCTGCATTTCGCCCAGCCATTTTTTCCAGGCATTGGCAATACTGGCATAGCGGGCAATGTAGGCAATTTTGATATCGGGGTCCTGCCGCATAAACCCGTCCATCACCTTCAGGGCTTTGTCCCGGATCGTCACTTTGGCCGGATCGAGTACATCGGCTATTTGCGCGATTGCGGCTGCCGTAAGGTATTCATCTGTGCGGCCCGGAAAGCCGTACACCATGGTGAAATCGCCGGGTTTGATCCCCCCGATTGAAATAGGCAGGAAATGGCGTGGCTTGTAGGGCTGATTGTCGGGGGAATACTCGGCGGGGCGGTTGTCTTTATCGGCATACACCCGAAACAGGGAAAAATCGCCGGTGTGCCGGGGCCAGACCCAGTTGTCGGTATCGGCGCCAAATTTGCCGATGCTGCTGGGCGGCGCACCCACCAGGCGGACGTCGGTATAGGTTACAGTAACAAACAGAAAATATTGGTTGCCGTCGTAAAACGGCCGGATAAGAATTTCTTCCCACTTTTCCTTTTTGGTATTCGCGCGAATTTGGGCCAGGTTTTTATCAATTTGAGCCTGCCGGTCGCGCTCGTTCATCATGGAGGTGACATTTTGCAAGGCCAGTGCAGTCACATCTTCCATGCGCACGATGAACATGGCTGTTTCGCCCGGGCAAGGCAGTTCTTCGGCGCGCGACATGGCCCAGAAGCCATCCTCCACGTAGTTGTGCTCCAGGGTGGAATGGCTTTGAATGGCGCCAAACCCGCAGTGGTGGTTGGAAAGCAGCAGCCCTTCTGCAGAGATCATTTCGCCGGTGCACCCGCCGCTGAACTGGCAGATGGCGTCTTTCACCGAAGGTTTGTTCAGGTTGTACAGGTCGTCGGCTTCCAGCTTGCAGCCGAGGGCCTTCATTTCCTTTTCATTTTGTTTCTCCAGATGGAGCGGGAGCCACATGCCGCCTTGGGCGACGAGCAGATTGGGAAGAAGGAATAAGAACAGGAAAAGTCGTTTCATAACAGTGTTTTTTAACTGCCGCGAAAGTAAAAACAAAAACAGCCGCACCGAAATTCATTCGATGCGGCTGCCGCAATTTTACGAATTAGCGTTCGCTAAACTCAATTGAAGGTGTAGCGCAGGCCAAACTGAGCCGTCCAGACATTGTTGGGCGAAGTGCTCGGAATGAAGGTGTTGCGCAGCATTTGTGTTTCACCATCGATTACCTGCGTGGCCATGCGGTACTCCGGTACGCCGTTGGCATTGATGGTGCGGAAGGTGAGCGGACGGTTGGTCACGAGCGTGTTGCCCACACCCCACTCATCGTTGATCAGGTTGCCAAAATTCAGAATATCGGCGCGGAATTGGATCGAATGGCGTTTGCCACCGATCACCAGACCGAAGTCTTGCGTCACCGACAAATCCCAACGGTGCAGCCAGGGGAATACGCGGCCGTTGCGCTCAGCGTACATGCCACGGCGCTCGCTCAGGTATTCGTCCTGAGCAATGTAAGCATTAAACGCAGCCACCTGGTCGGCAACCGTGAAGGTTTTGCCACCGGATGTAAATTCCTGGAAAATCAGTTCGTTGGCATCGTTTGGCACGTAGATCAGATCGTTATCCGAAACACCGTCCTGGTTCAGGTCGCCGGCAACGGAAAAAGAAACGCGGCCGAAGCGGTCACCCACATAGCCGAGTGAAATACCGGTTGCGCCAAAGAAATTAGTGCCATACTCGAAACGATAGCCCAGAATACCGGAGAAGCGGTGCGGTATAGCATTGTCCGTATAAGCCAGTTCCAGATTGTTGTTGCCGTTGACCGAACGTGCACTCGTCCAGGAACCCGAAGCGATCGAGCTGGCCGACATCATGTCTTTTGCCACGCTGTAGGTATAAGCTGCCATGGCATACAGACCCGATTTAGCCGGGTATTCCAGTTTGAAGGTAGAGCCGAAATAGTAGCCTTCGTTGGTATTAGTCAATACAGCAGCGCGGGATACATTATCGTGGATACGGCTGGCGTTACCGGAGCCCTGGAAGAGCGGGCGGTTATCCGGGCCGCTCAGCGTAGCGCCGGTAGACGGCTCCAGGTTTGCGTCAAAGTAGAGCAGGCCGTTCACATCTTTGTTGTACAAAAACTCAACCGTGGCGATCAGGCCGCCCGGCAATTTCTGATCGAGCGCCAGGTTGGATTTCAAACTTGCGGGAACTTGTATCCCGCATCGGTAAATGCAATATCAAACGAGGAAGGCAAGGTAGGCGTGGCCGGAATGAACACGCTGGCATCCGGGCGGAACGGGCGGTTCAAAGTAGCAGCATTGCGGTCATCAATGAAACCAGTCAACACGCCGTTGTTGCCAATCTGGTTCGACAGGTACACATAAGGCGGACGGCCGGTGAAAATACCGGTACCACCGCGCACCTGCGTGGTTTTCTTACCCGTCACATCCCAGTTAAAGCCCAGACGCGGTTCCCACAAAATTTGCGTCTCCGGCATTTCGCCGGTATTGATCTTGTACCCGCGGCTTTCATCCACATCGATGAAATCCAACCCGGAAATCGCCGGGTTTTCCAATGCCGTATTTTCATAGAAAAATGTTCCCAGACGCAACCCGAACAACACTTTGAAGTTGTCGTTTACCTGGAAATTGTCTTGGCCGTAAATATCAATCCGATGGGTTTTTAGCACCTGGAGCGGTGAAGCGGCGCCTTCCAGGGCGGAATAGCGGAATTGGAAACGGTCGTATTCAACCGGCGACATGGTGTTGGTCGGGTTATCCAGGTAATCATTCGCTGCAGTGTAAAAATCAGCCAGTGAATTAAACACATACACGCCGTTAGAGGCCGGGAAGAACAGGTTGTTCGACTTGTAATATTCGTAGTTGATACCACCGGTGATGGTGTGGCGGCCGGTATAGTAGCTCAGGTTGTTCGTTGCGTGGAACGTGTAGTAGTTGAGCTTGTTATCCGGTGTGAACGGGTCCATACCTACGGAAATGTAAGTCCGGCTGTCTTCCTTAATATCGATCAGCGGGAAAAAGGCGCCGGCATAAGCGCGGTCTTCATTTTGCTTGTCCAGGCCGATGATAAAGTTGTTGTGCAACTGGTTGCTGATCGTCCAGTTCCATTCCCCGACGATAGAACGGGTATTATCCTGGATCAGGTAACCGGAGTTCTGGAAACTCATCGCGTCGGCATTTGTCCGGCGATCACCAAAACCAGCCGATCTGGAGTTCGAAATAATGTTGTAATCATCGGAATCGTGGTGCGTATAGCGCAGCGTCAGTTTGTTCTTGTCGTTCAGGTTGTAATCCAAACGAACCAAAAACTTCCGGCTGTTGGTTTCGTCATCGTAATTTTCAAACGGACCGGTTTCGTAGTTGAAATTGGTCCGCATAAAATTGCTCAGATCCACCATGTCCTGATAAGCCACACGGTTAATTTGGTCGCCGGCAGCGGCATTCGGTGAGCCGTTGGCAAACCAGGTTTGCGCGGGTTCTACCCGGGTAACCTGTTCGAAGTTGGCGAAAAAGAACAATTTATCTTTGATCAACGGACCACCGATACGCGCACCGTAGATATTTTCTTTAAAATCACCGAGGGTGATGGGGTTGCCGTTGACCGAATTACCGTTAAACGTTTCGCTGTTGTTCCGGAAAAAGGTGTACACCGAGCCGGAATATTCGTTCGTGCCGCTGCGGGTCACGGCATTGAGGCCGGAGCCGACAAAACCGGATTGGCGCACGTCAAACGGTGCAATGTTCACCTGAACCTCCTGAATAGCATCCAGTGAAATGGCCGTCGAGCTCGTACGACCACCGGCTGCAGCGTCTGTACCCAAACCGAAACTGTTGTTGAAAACCGAACCGTCGATGGTAAAGTTGTTCAAGCGGGAGTCCTGGCCGCCAAAAGTGTTGCCGTTGCCGAATGGGGTAAATTTGGTAACTTCTCTGATCGAACGGCTGCCGATCACCGGAACGGTTGCAATGGCGTCGGCGTTATACGTCACGGCAGCGCCCGTACGATCGGAGCTGAAAATGTCATTCCGCCGGCCAATAATAGCCACCTCGGATACCAGCGTGGACGACTCCTGCAACACAAACCGAAGGTTTGTAGCGGTGCCAAGGCTGGTGTATACGTTCTGCTGGGTTTGTGGTTCAAACCCCGTGTAGCTGGCTACCACCGTGAAGGGGCCGCCAACACGAACGGCAGGCAGTGTATAGCGGCCGGCTTCGTTCGTGGCTGTTCCATAGCGGGTACCCGATGGTACGTGCGTTGCAACAACTGTAGCACCAATTAACCCTTCTCCATTCGCATCGGTAACTGAGCCGGTAAGCGAAGAGGTAGTTACCTGTGCAAATGTGGTTAATCCGCAAAGCAGCAAAGCAGCCAGTAAAAGCAACTTGCCCGCTATCGCAGAAAACCGTTTGTTAACAGTAAATGTGATCATACATTAAACGGATTTAGTGATAAAAAGAAGGAAATTCGAGGGCGAAATTAATCAGACTGTGTTAAATTCCCGTTAAGTTATGCGCTTAAATGACATATAGAAATTCCCGCCATATTGCCTTCCGGGGCAGTCGAAATTGGTATTCATTTAGTTCTTCTGTCAGATTATTCCGACAGGCATTCATTCCGCCAAACGGCATTCCACAAACTACACTGCCTTCCCAATCCTGAAGCCGTGCCCGGCTTGCGGCTTTTCGTTACTTTTGGGTGTTCATTTTTTTTACAAAACCGACAAACCCAGTTACAAAACATGAAAAAATTAACACTGCTACTGCTCTGCAATCTCACGCTCGTTTTTGCTGCGTCCGCGCAAATCGTGATCACCGAAATCATGTACAATCCCCCGGAAGGCGGCGTCGACTCGCTGGAGTTTATTGAAATTTACAACAACTCCGCGAATACCGTAGACTTGTCCGATTGGTCCTTTTCGCAGGGCGTGACCTATACCTTTGCCGCAGGCACCACATTGGCGCCCGGCGCCTATCTGGTAATCGCCGAGTCGGAGTCGGCATTTTCTTCAGTGTTTGGGTTCCAACCCCTGATTTGGGACGGCGCACTGACCAACTCCCCCGGGGAAGACATCGCCCTCGTTGATGCCAACGGCACCCTGATTGATTCCGTCGACTACCTGAATATGGCGCCCTGGCCTACCGGCGCCAACGGCCTTGGAAACTCCCTGGTGCTCTGCGATCCGAATGCCGACAACCTCCTGCCCGAAAACTGGCAGGATGCCCTCACGCCAACCGGTGTGACGATCAACGGCCGGGAAATCTTTGCCAACCCCGGCGCCGCCGCCGGCTGCCCTACGGGGGTAACCGCAATCACGGACGAAGTCGTTGTCTCTTCCGGTGAAAGTACCGCCATCAATGTGCTGCAAAACGACAACCTGCCCGGCACAACGCCTCCGGTAGTTACCATCACCGGCAACCCGGCAAACGGTAATGCAACGGTGAATCCGGATAACACGATTAGCTATACCTCCAACACCGGCTACTGTGGCAGTGACATGCTGACTTACCAGGTTTGTGAAAACAGTGATTGTGACGAAGCCCAGGTCTTTATTACTGTTCAATGTTACCCGCAATACACTATTGACCAGATCAACGATGTGGACGGCAACGGCGTGGCCGACTCGTCCGGAGTCTATTGCGAACTCACTGCCACTACCTACGGCGTAAACCTCCGGCCCGGCGGACTCCAGTTTACCATGATCGACGACAACAACAACGGCATAACCATCCTGAACTTCACCGGCAATTACGGGTACACGGTCACCGAAGGCGACAAGATCACGGTGCGCGGCGTCATCAACCAGTTCAACGGCCTGCTGCAAATTTTTCCGGATACCCTCTGGAAGGTCTCTGCCGGCAACCCGCTGGTGACGCCCCTGGCAGTGCAGGTGCATGGCGAAAACACGGAATCCAAACTCATCCGGATCAACAACCTGCGCTACGTGGATCAGGCGCAGTGGGCAACAGGTGTCGGTACCGGATTCAGCGTGTATATGGTTTCTGATGATCATCCGCTGGACACCATCCAGGTGCGTATCGACAACGACGTCGACCTTTTCAACCAACCAGCGCCGCCCGCGCCGTTCGATCTTACCGGCATTGGCGGACAGTTTGACACCAGCGATCCATTTACCGGTGGTTATCAAATTGCCCCCCGGTATACCCAGGATGTCAGCACGCTGGTTGGAATACGGGAGGCCGATTTTAGCGCAAATGTGCTGTTGTCGCCCAACCCGGCTACCGAAATCCTGCGCCTGCAAACCGATATTTCGTTTGATGCCTTGCACATTTTTACCGCAACGGGTCAGCTAAAACAAGCAGTTCGGCAACCAAGTCGTCAATTGGATATCCCACTCGGGGATTTTGCCGAAGGCGTCTATTTTATTCGTTTTGAAAAAGACGGCGCCGCCTGGACGACACGTTTTGTGAAATTGTAACAGGGTTTTACATTTCACTATGGAGGCACGGAGCGGCCCTACTCGTCCTACGGCTTCAAGCCGTAGGACGAGTTCTCGAAAAAAAGAACAATCTCCGTGTACTCCATGCCTCCCTGGTGAAATCCACCCGAAAAAAACTTTTTCCGGTACGACTTTTGCCAATGCCACTCCGCACAAAACCAGCCTTAATCCATGCGCTCCAGTTTGTATTTTGTACCGGCATTTATCCTGTTTTCGATCACATTTTCAACAACCGTTTTTGCCCAAAACCTGCCACACCGCCGCATTGCGCTGCCTGATGCGATTCGCGAGGTATCCGGCATGGCGCGTACGCCGGAAGGGAATATCTGGTTGGTCAACGACAGCCGGAATCCGCCCGAATTATTTCTAGTAAACCCCGCCAATGGCCAGCTTCTGGAAACAAAACGCCTGCCCGTTCCCAACCGCGATTGGGAGGACATCACCCTGGACGCTGCCGGGTACCTCTACATCGGCGATTTTGGAAATAACAAAAATGCCCGCCGCGACCTGTGTATTTTCCGCTTTCACCCCCAAACCGGCGCCCTGGACTCTATCCGGTTCCAATACCCCGATCAAACGGCTTTCCCGCCTGCCAACCAGAAAGACTGGAACTTCAACTGCGAAGCCATGGTATTTTACCAGGACAGCCTGCACTTGTTTTCCAAAAATGTGTTTAAAGGAACAGTATCACAAAACACTATGTCGTGCCGGCAAAACCCGGAAATTATGTTGCCGTCTTACGCGACAGCCTGTTCCTGAAAAACCGGGTAGTCACCGGCGCTTCGTTGAGCCCCGACGGCAAAACGTTTGTGCTGACGAGTTATATCATCCGGAAAAAATGGGGGCTGTTCCCCTCCACCAAAGCAACCGCATACTTTTTCTCCGGTTTCACCGGCAGTGCTTTTTTGCAGGGTACCCGGCAGGCGAGGCGCTTACCCAAGTGCCTGATCGCCCGCCAGTTCGAGTCGGTCAGCTGGTGGGATGGCAACTACTGGCTGGTAGCCAACGAAGGGAAAGGGCCGCAGCAACAGGCCGTCTGGCGCATTAAAAAACCCGGTTGATCAGTACCGCAACCCCCAAAACCAGGCCTCCTCGGCCTTGCGTTTTTCCTTGAGGTGTGCGTCAATTTTTTCAACGTACTCCGCCTCGGTAATGCGCTTGCCTTTTACTTTTTTAGGCACATCCAGTTCGTTGGTTAGTGTTTTCATCTGAATCCGGTCGGCAGAGATCAACAAGGCGCCGTCATTGATATCTGCTTCCAGAATAATGCCCGGCAAACCACAAAACCGTTCCGGGCCTGCCTGCGCAGGCATATCCAGTGCAAACCATACAGTGACCTTTTGTTGCTTGACGGTATCTTCCCAGAAAGCATTCATGCACACATGCCCGGCCACTTCTTTCATGTCGTTTAGGATTTTCCAGTCCTGACATTGCAGCGAATCCTCAATCACGTAAGTTTTACCCAGCACCGTCAGCGCATCGAAGACGGTGTTTTTTTCAAAATCACGCCGGATCGTATACGCATCTTTCCGCCAGGAGTAACCCTCATCTTCCGGCTCGGCACTTTCCTCCGAATCTTCGTATTTTGATTGAGTAGCAGTGAAATACAAATTGGCGTATGCTTTCCATTCGGAGCGGCTGCCCCACATATAGGCCATGCGGTCGCGCTGTTGCTGGCTCAGGTAATCGAGCGACATCATTTTTTTGCTCCAGTTGTGTGTCATTAGGTAGCGGATTTCGCCCTCCATTTCCTGGGCTGTAACTGCAGACAGCGTAGCCAGCAGGACTACCACTGCAAAGAGTGTCTTTTGAAGAAATTTCAATGTCATTTTAAATATATTTTTTGCTGCATGAAAATTAAAACACACATGCACATGGGATAAACAACTAAGGTCGCAGTTGTACCAACCTACCACCAACCATTCTTTTTCACTTTGTCTTCGTAGCCGCGAACGTTGTAGCTCAAACTCAGCATAAAATACCGGGCAAGCGTTGTAGCCGTGTTCCGGGTTACGTAGTTCTGCGTACCACGCTGAGTGATGCTAACCCGGCGGTTCAGGAGGTCAAAAGCCGCCAGTCGCAATTCAAAGCGGTTGTTCGGACCCAGGAGCCTCCGGATGGAAGCGTTCAGGATGGGCACCTCCTGATTAAACCCGAAGCGGTCGTTTCGGTAAAACATATAACTGAAATTGGCCTCCAAAAATGTCTTCGACAAAAACTGCCATTTTGCGTCGGCCCCCAGCCGGTGGTTGATAATATCCTGGTTCTGTGCTTCCTGAATAGAATAATCAATTTTATTAAAACCCAGATTTCCACTTACGTTCAGGATTAACGATTGGTTCGGGGTAAGGGTAAGCCCCGTACGAATGCTGTATCCATTATTGCGGGTTTCGTTTTCTATGCCGTTCACAAATGCCGGCGCCTGGCTCGAATTGATATTACCGCCGACATTCAACGACAGTTTGGTTTTGACAATGGGGAAATTGGACCACCAATAGGTATTAAACTGGTAGCCCCCCGATACATTATCCGGCCGGGTAATGGTCCGGATGCCCACGCTGTCGATGTAATCGATCGTTTGATTGTACACGATCTGATTTTCGTACTTGCTGAAATTGGCGCCCACCCCAAGGTTTGCGAAAGACGCCGGGTTCCAGTGGTTGAGGTTGAGTGAAACATCGTGCGAGCGCTCGGGCACGAGGTTGGGATTTCCCAGCGTCTGGAAAGCCGGGTTGGTCACGATCGGCACCGGTTGCAAATCGTTGATTCGCGGCTCCGAAATGCCGTAGCTGTAATCGGTGTTCAGCCACCAGTTGTTGGGGAACTCGTAACTCAGTTCCAGGTAGGGCACCAGGTTGTTGTAGGTGTTTTCGATTGGGTCGGTGAGCAGCGGCATGTCCTGATCCAGCGCGTATTCGCCGCTCAGTTTTAGTTGCTGGCCCGCCAGGCCAAGGGAGGCATTTAGCCCTTCATGCGAGTACCGGATATCGGTACCAAGCCGGTTGTACAAGACGCGGTAGTCATAAAAAACGCTCAGGTCGTCAATCCGCTCATTGTTCAATTCGGGATTGAGCACCTGCCGGTTCACGGCGTTTCCGGTGTGGCTGAAGTTGTAAAACGTTTCCCAGTACCAGCGTTTGTGCAGCGGCTCGGTGTACAAAACGCTGGACTTCACCTGCTCCGTCGAATTGTCATTCCGGTTCAGTTGCCGGATTTGGTCTGTAAAATTGGTCGCATTGTAAAACTCGTTGGAAATAAACAGGTTTTCGTTGGCGTCCGACCGGTTGTTGTTATAGCCGCCGCTAATAGCGAACGAACGCCCTTTTTTCTTAAACCGATGGCGAAAAATGGCGGCGCTGGTCAGTTGCCAGGAGTTCAGGTCGCCGCTGTTGTCGGTAAACAAATCGTTCGTCGGCTCGCCGGTTGCGTCAGTAAAATATTGCGACTGAAGGTTGCTGTTGTCGGAATTTGAAAAGCGCAGGTTGGCCTTTACGATCAACACATCCGTGGAGTCAAATTCGTGTTCCAGGCGGGTGGCCAAACTGTGATTCCCGCGAAATTCGGTCCGGCTGTTCGTATCTGCGGTGAAGAAAGATCCGTTTTGCAAAAACGATTCACGCAAGGAAAACTGATCCAGATCCAGGGTAGTTTCGTTGTAGAAGTAACTGCCGTTGTACTTCGTTTTTTTGTTGTCAAAATTATAATTCACGCCACCGCCGAAATTCTTGGTGAAACCCCGGCCGTCAAAATTATTCAGGATTTCATCGTTCCCGAAATAGTACACCCGGCCGCCGCCGCCGCCAAACCCAAAATCGCCGTTGTCATAATTGTTGAACGAGTTCTGGCCTTTAAACTCGCCGTAATCTTCCCAGTTCACGCCGGTTTCGTTGATGTTGTTGCCGTAGCCGATAAACGACAACTGCTGTTTGTCGTTGAACCGGTTGTAATTTCCGCGGGCTGCCCAGCGGTCTTCCGTGCCCGCCGCGCCGGTTATTTTTCCGAAGGAGCCTTTTTTGTACTGATCCTTGAGCTCCAGGTTCATGGTTTTTTCCTTTTTCCCGTCTTCGATGCCCGTCAGCTTGGCCTGTTCCGACTTGTCGTCGTACACCTGCACCTTCGAAATCGTTTCGGCGCCCAGGTTTTTGGTGGCGCTTTTTGGGTCGTCGCCGAAGAACGTTTTCCCGTCCACGTACACCCGCCGGACATCCTGGCCCTGCGCCCGGATATTCCCGTCGGCGTCCACCTCAATGCCGGGGAGGCGGCGCAACAGGTCTTCCACCGTGGAGCCGGGCGGCACTTTGAACGTGGTGGCATCGTACTCGATCGTATCGCCCCGGATGCGCAGGGGCGCTTTCGCCGTTTTGATCACCACTTCCATCAGCTGCTGGTTGATCGGTTTGATGGCCAGGATACCCAAGTCGTTTTCACTCGTTTCCGAGGGGTTGAGGTGTAATTGAAACGGAATAAACCCGATGTAGGAAATCTTGAAGAGGTAGGGTGCATTGCGCACATTTTTAAAGGCAAAAACGCCTTTTTCATCGCTGCGCGAAAAATTCACCAGGGTGGAATCTTCCGGGTTCAGCAGCATTACCGTGGCGAATGGGATTTCGGCGCCGACCGTGTCTTGAATGGTCCCTTTGATCGTAACGCGGTTGGGAGTTTGCGCCTGCAATTGCAGGCAACTGCACAGGAGCAGGCAGGTAAACAGGAGGTTAGTTTTTCGCATGAGACAGGTTGCTAGTTTTTGTGTTAGGTAGTTCGGATAGAAGCCCCCGTTGGGAAAAGGTTGCTTCTAGTTACTGATATCATCCGACAGAATGGGAATCCGGATTTAAAAATGCCCGGTAATGGTTTTCCGAGATCAGAATTTCCTGCACGTCCGGTTCAATCAGGCCGGATTTCCGGACATAGTCAGCAAAAACCGGGTTGAAGCCGCTCAACGTGTAGTAAAGAATGTGGCCTTGTTCGTACCGTGAAAACAACGAACGCATGGTGTTCAGAAAAAATTGCTGTTCCACTTCGCTGTCCAGGGTATAGCCGAGCAGGTGTTGAATATTTTTGAAATACACCTCGAACATTCCGGTTTCATTTTCAAAATAATCCCGGAAATAGGCCTGAACTTCCTGCAGGGCTTCCGGGCTGTTTTTGTCTTTCTGGTTTCGGAATTGGCGTTTGTGCATTTGATAAAAATTAAAAACAGCTGCCCGGCCGGTAGTCAGTTCTTCGTCGTCGCCCAAAACACTGACAAACCGGATTGCCTCCAGGTTTTTAAAATGAATATCAAGCAACTTGAAAAAATTATCGCGCCGGGTCGGCAGCGCCTGAATTTTCAAATCGGACTCCACCGCGTTTTTTTTCAAACCCGGGCTTTCTATCTTATCGATTATCCCAAGGATATTGCTGCGCAGGCGGTTCATTCCAATCTCAATTTGCTCATAGGGCAAGGTATTGATCGTGGAAATGTACATCAGGTCGTTGTACTTGCTTTTGAGCAGAACAAACTCGTTGAACAGGTCGGAAGCCGGATCGATTACCTCCTCTACGGCTTCTATCCCAAAGTTGAGGCCCTTGGCCACCCGCTCTTTTAGTTTGGACTGGATTTCGGTAAGTTTCATATGTAATTTCTAATAGGTGCAAAATATCAGGGATGTGCTGCATTGAAATCTTAAAATCGACGAGCGTTGCGGTACCGTGTATTTACGGTGCCGATTTCCCTTTCATTTTTAAATCAGGCGTATTCCCTGAAAAAATCAGGATTATTCGCTTAAAATCCGCTTGCCAGGGGCTCCAAATGATCAGGCCCGCTAATCCGGCCAAAAAAATGTTTATTTTCAAAACCAGCACTGGCCAAAATCCACCCGGCCAAAGTCCGGCCAAATACACCCCAAACGCAACCGGAGTACAGGCCAGGAAAAATCGTACGGCATACCGGAATACAGGGCCAAACTGCACCCCGCACCATCGACCAAGCATAAATAGCAAAACCAGTTCCACGGCATATTTCGCGCCTGCCCGGCTCCAGGCCGCAGACTCCGCCGTTGGAGACAAATACAAAAAAAGACACAAAAAGCCGGTTAGTGAAAAAGTCCAGAGCAACATCCAAACGGTCGTCAGCTGGGGTTTCCCAATGCCCTTGGTCAGCTGCGGAAACACCGCATTCAACGTTCGAACCAGGCCGGCCACGGAAAACGCGACCAGTACAGGGGCGGCAGCCAGCCACTCCGGCCCGTATAACAACCGGATCAATTCATCGGCAAACAAGGCCATGCCCAAATACAGCGGAAACAAGATCAAAATCACGTCCTGCGCCGCCTGTTGAAAATGCGCCTGCAATTGCGCGGCATTGTCCCGCACCCTGGCAAACACCGGATAACTGACCCGGGTAATCACATACCCCAGGCGCGCCGTGGGCAACACAAACAAGCTAAAAGCCAGGTGGTAATAGCCGAGCGCCGCTGCGCCCAGCCACTTTCCGATGATCAGTTTGTCCAGGTAATTTGCTAAAAAATCAGCCCAGCGTGCCGACAAATCAAACGTACCAAAACGAAGCAAGGGCCGTATTTCACGCAACGAACTAACCCGAAACCAGCCCACCGGGTATTGCCGGCGGGTAAGCCAGGAACAAACCAGCGCAGCCAAACTGTTGCGCAGCACATAACTCCAGGCCATCGCCCAAACACCCCAACCCAAGGCCAGCAGGCCGGTCAGCAGCAGAAAACCAGCCAGGTAAACCCCAACCTCGATCTGCGCAACCAACTGAAACCGAAAATCCCGGACGATCAAACCTCCCTGGACCGTGCCAAACGGCGTCACCAGCAGGCTCAACCCCAATAATGGCATCAGCCCCTCCAAATCCGGCCGGCCATACCAGCGGGCCACCGGACCGGATGCCATTCCCAACAAAAGCAGGATCACAGCCCCCAAGCCAAAACTTACCCATGCCAGCGCGGCAAGTTGTTCCTGCCTCAAATTTTTAGCCTGAATAACTGCCTGACTGATTCCTGCTTCCGCCATGGGCGCCAGAAATCCCATGAATGTGGCCGCCAAGGCAAAATCACCGGCGGCAGTTGGTCCCGCCCAACGCGCAAATACCAGCATTTGCAAAAACTGCAAGCCGGCGACACCCAAGGAGCCCAGGAACGAGTGCCGGATACCCCGGCGGTATGTTTGATCTTGCGTTTCGATTTTTATTGACTGTTTTTACCACAGCGGCATTTTACTCGTCCTACGACTTGAAGTCGTAGGACGAGTACTCATCGCCGTAGCAACCCAACTCATCGCATCAGCACCATTTTCCCAAACCCGCCCTTGAAATACCCATCCGTGGCCTCGTTTGCAAAAAATTCAAAATCCGAGCCGTCGGCTTTTTTAGCCAGCACACGGTACAGGTACACGCCGTTGGCCAGTTGGTCGCCAAACTGGTCGCGGCCATCCCAACAAAATGAACTGGTATGCGTACCGGCCCGCAACGGGCCAAACTCCGCCTCCGTTATCTCACGCACCACCCGCCCGCTGACGGTCATGATCTGCAAGCGGAAATGCGTCGGCGTCTCAGCCCCCGTGAGCGTGTACACAAAACAGGTGGAGGTGGAAAACGGATTCGGGTAATTCAGTAAATTGGAAATGGAGGAACGCGTGATCACCCGAAAATGCACGGCATAATCAATGCTTCCGGAAACATTGCCCGCAGCATCGCGCCCGTTGACCAGCAACCGGTACAAGCCGTCGTCGGTAAACACCGGCCGCCACTCCAGCCGCGCGCGGTTTTTTTCCGGGAGTTTATCCGGGTCGGCCGGAATGAACAGCACCGAGGGATCGTTGTGCGCAATGGCCTGCACGGTTCCGTTCGGATGCTGAAGTTGTACCGTAAACGCCGCGGAATCCGCTACCGCTAAAAACCGGTTTTCATCCGTCAGGGTCAAAATGACCACCGGCTGCGGCGACACGATATCGCCGTCCAGGATATGCAAGCCGTCAAATGTGACATCGAGCAACGGGTTGCGCACATCGCGGGCCACATGAGATCGCCACAAGGCCGTATTGTTGAAATGGTACAGCTCCGCCTGGTCACCTGCCGGGTTTACATCCACGATGAGCCTGTAATTGCCGCTCAGATTTTTTGTTTCAAACTGAAAAACCGCGTGCAGGCTATCCCCTGCCGGCAAGGTGCGCAAACGCCGGAAAAAATCCTGCCCGGCGCCGGTTTCATTTTCAATCCGAAACCGCACCAGCACACTGTCGAAAGGCGACTCCGAAATATTGGAAAAAGCGAGATTTACCCTGCCCGGTTCACCCTGCTGAAGCGTGTCGGCGTAAAAATCCGCATACAACCGCGGATTCAGCGCGCCCTCCGGCAACGGCTCATACAATACCCGCAAAAATGCCGGTTGCGTAGCCGAACGGGTGCTCGTATCGCTGGACTCGTAGCGCAGCCGCAACTTCGGAAATTCCGCAACCGGGATTTGGGCAATACTGGTATCAGTTGCCGCCGGCATGCTGAAAAGCAGGGTATCGGCCTGCCCTTCGCGCACGCCTAAAACAGCCAGGCTGACCCGGTCAGAAGGATCATCCGGTGACGCAGGTTGCCAGACCAGCCGCTGCCAGGATGTTACCGGCCCGATGGGCGGCGTTTCAAATTGCCCGACCGACCATTTTGCCTGAAAATTGCGACGGATATTCAGCACCGAATCGATGTGGTAAACCACCGTGTCTACCGCGCCGAATGCGGGATTGTTTTTTTGAAAAATCAAACCGTAGGGATGTGGCCCCTGGGTGTAGTCGACCAGCGAACGCACTTGCATCGCGCCCTGGTTTTCAAGAACCTGGAACAAATTTTTTCCGTAGGAAACCGAGTCCACCGCCCAACGTCGCGGGGCGTACCCCAGGGTGTCGTTCCAGGGATGCAGGGCCAGCAGCCCTACGATGGCGCCCGCAGGAACATCCTGTTCCAAAAATTCCATCAACGCGATCCGCTCCAGCGAATCCTGGGTGTTGAATGAAAAGAGCGACTTGGTTTTTGTCGGGTGGGAATTGTATTTGCTGTTGGGCGGGTTAGGCACGATATGGCCGGTGTTGGGGTCCTGTACCATCACCGCCACACCGCGCGTAAGCCCTTGGCCGTTGAAGCCGGCATCGCCAAAAAAACCTTCGTAATACACGTTTTGCAGGCCCGGGTAGCGTTCGCGGTTGCGGTAAGCCACATTGATGCTGATAAAACCCGCGCTGTTCACAAATTCAAGTTGCCGGCTGCTGTCCACCGCTTCGAGATTAATAAAATCGCCTTCGGCAAACTGGCCAAAGTGCGATTGGTTCCAGCCTGGTGCGCTGCCCGGCAGGTACACGAACGAGCGTTGCCGCCAGGGCACCTGCCCGTTCACCAGGCTGTCGCGCGCCACCCGCCAGTAATACACCGTGCCGTCGTTCAGCACGACATTTGGTTGCCACTCCAGCAACCCGCCGGCCTGGAACAACTCCGCCGATTTTTTGAACGTGCTGTTGAATGTTTCCAGCGTATCCAGTTCAAACAGGTAGCGACGGGGCGCCGCATTGGCGTTGAGGGTGGATGCCCGAAGCAGCGGCGCTGCCTGCCGCACGATGCCGTAGTTTTCCGGAAAAACCGGCGCTACGTCTTCGGCAAAAAAATACACCGGCACCCCGGCTTGCCCGCTGCCGTCGAGCAGTTCGTTGTTGAATGCCGCAGCGGAAGGTTGTTCGGGCAGTACATTTTCCGGGTCGAGCGTTACCAGCAACCGGTTGAAACCCAGCTGGCTGCCGGAAGTTGGCAGGTCGTACGTTAGCGGCCGCCGAAAAGCGGGAGCCGGAACGGTGTCCTGCAAGCGGGGCAGCAGGGCGTCATCGGGCCGGCGCTGGTCGATGCGCAGGGGTAAATCGCCGCCCGAGTTTTCACCAATGTTCACCACATCAAATTGCAGTTGCAATTGCCCTTGTTCCAGACTGACCGGGTTCGGGGAAATATTCACGGACTGCTCGTCTACCACATAATCCGGACCCGGGTAAAAATGCAAGCGCAGGGCCGGATCGCCTTGCAGCAGGTTTTGATGCAGCTGGGCGATTTGCGCCGGATAAGCGGAGTTTGACAAATCGCGCACGGTGTTTACCAACACTTCGCCGATGGTAGCGCCATAGTCCGGACCGCCCAGGCGCTCGTAGTATTTTTTTCCAAAGGCATGGAGTGCATCGGAAAAACTGAAATTGACCGAAGCAAAATAGGCAATCGCCCCACGCTCCGGCGCCAGTAAAAATTGCTCGCCGATACCCTGTTGCGGGTTTGAGCACTGTCCTGAAAAGCATCCCATGATCATCATCAGCGGGTAGCGGCCTTTGTTGTTGTAGGCTGCCGGCACACCGATATCAAAATCGACGGCGCTGGAGGACGAATGGCCGAAGATCATCCAGATCGACACCCCGCCGTTGAGCAGGTCCAGCATTTGTTCGTAGCTGGAAAGTTGGATGGGATCGTTCGAGGTTTTGTAAAAATTGTGCACATCGGCGCCCACCCGGTTGGTCGCCAGTTCGTCGGCCATACTCTGCGTGTACGCCCGGATCCCGGCGGTTTCGCCCGCCAGGCCGCCACTGTTGTGGATCACCCGTTTCATCCAGGCTTTTCCGGCCAGCGTTTGCGGCGCATTGGCAAATTGCTGCTCGTGCTCGATCACTTTGTCGAGGTACACCCGGATGTCCGAAGCCCTGGTCACTGCCAGCCGCCCTACCGGGAACAGCGGCTCCGACAGTTTTTTATCGCGCATTGTCAGCAACTGATCGGCGCCGGGACTGCCATAGGTCGGCACAAAAAACAGGGAGTCGGCCAGTTGGCTTTGCACATCGGGGCGCCGGAAACGGTCGTAGTCCAGCCCCTTGCCGATGAGCAGCAGAAAGCGCGGTGCAGGCCAGTTTTTGTGCACAAACTGGACAAAATTGCGCACGGCCATAGGGTGAAAACGCACCCCGTAGGCGAACTGTTCGTACAATTCATTCACATCCACCACGGCCACCTTGTAACTGCCGCCCTGCGGGCTGCGCCGGTAATCAGCGTAAGCAGCCACGTGGTCTGCGCCGCCATTGGCCGGATCGGAATACAGCGCAGGATTGGACAAAATGATGTAGTCGGCGGCCGCCGTCCGGTAGTCCCGGAATTGCACTGCCTCCAGGGCCGTCACCGGACGAATACCGGACACCGGGTTGGCCAGCCACAGGTGGCGTTCGCCGGTTGCCGGTGGCAAAACGGCTTTGACCAAGCCGCCCTCGACGGTAGTTTCCAGGCGAAGCCGGTTGGTCCGGTCGAACAGGACAGGCGCCCCACCGGAAATGTTGAAGGCTTGAATTTCCAGGTAGCGGGCGCCCGCCCCGTCGTCGAGCCGGAATTCCGCCGTAGTGCCGTTTTCAAAATTAAACAGCCGGGGATAGCGCAGGAAAATGCCGGCGATGGAATGCCGGTCGTTGTTGCCCAGGCTGGATTGCAGGCGGACTTTGTTGGTGGTCAGCAAACTGGTGGCCGGGATTTCAAACTGGTGTTGCCATACCCGCCAGTTGAAAAATTGATCTTCGGTCAGCAGGCTGTCGTTAAACGTCAGCTGTTGTTGGTGGGCGCCGGTGCCGCAGGCATAGCGCAAACTCAAGCGGGCCGGCGGGCCATTGGGGAATATTTGTTTTGGTGAAATATTGGCTGTGAAATCGCTCGCCGCGTGGCTGCCGTAGCCCTCCCCGTCGAACCAGGAATATTGAATTTCGTTGCTGATCTGTTTTTTGAAGCGGGCATTGCTGTAAGCGAACCCCGTTTCGGACCAACAAAACGGTTCCTTTGGCGGTGGGTTGTTCAGGTCGTTTGGCACGGCTGTGTAGCGCAAGGCCTGCCCGCTGCTTTCCCAGGTCAGGTAATAGGCCGTAGTGTCGTTGAACAGGCTGAACCAGGGGTTGAGGTTGTCGGCGTCGGGGTTTTCAAACAGGTGGCGGTCAAGGGCGTCGCGGTTTTTTTCGCCAAAAAATTCGAGGTAATCCTGGGTGGAAAACAGGCCCTCGGTTGTCGTAAACATCGGCTCCTGCTTGCCGTAGCGGTACAGCCTGAACTGGCTGCCGGGCACCGTCCCCAACGGGAAACCCGCGTCGGTCAGCGTTTGCGCGGAGATGCGGTAAATACCGTCGTCGGCCACGCGAATTTTGAAATAGGTTTTTGAAAAATCAATCCATTCGTTGCCGTAGAGCGTATCGACGCCGTTCCACATTTGTGCGGAGGCGGAAATTGCAACAAACAGAAAATTGAAAATTAGGACAAGACGCATGGGTATCCGGTGGTAAAATGGACCTTGTGCAAAACTAGTGAATCTTTGTGGGGGGAATGATTTACGATTTACGATTTACGAATTACGATTGGTTCACCATTCAGGTTTAGGGTAATTGCGTGCCTTTTTTAAAACTTGATAAGGCCTCAAACATGCCTGTTTCGAAAAGGTGTATTAATCGTAAATCGTAAACTAGGGGTGTTAAGAGAAATTTTCAGGAAGGTTGTTTTGTAAAAGCGGCTTTTAGCAACAGCGTTTCCGCGCGGTCCGCAGGTTTAAATCCGGAAGGAAACTCGGGGGCGCGGGGCCCCGCCGCCCCGCGCCCCCCCGCCCCCCCATCGTAAATTATAACATACCCCCATTAAACCAACATGATAGATGTCCAACCTCACCTGGTCCAACCGCACCGATGCCGCAATTGCCTGGCTCCGCCGAAGTATCGAAGTCACCGGCGGCAAGGGCTCCGCACACAGCTACTCCCCGTTGTGGGGATGGGCCGCGGCGTACCCCGAAACGACAGGTTACCTCATCCCTACCCTGCTGCGGTATGCGGAAACAAACCAGGACCCATCGCTGCGCACACTGGCCGGAAACTGCCAAAACTGGTTGATTACCACACAGTTGCCAGGCGGCGCTTTCCCGGGTGGCCTGGCCGGCAGCGTCGCACCCAGCGTCTTCAATACGGCTATGATTTTGTTTGGTTTGCGAAATCCAGTTGAGAAAACTTTGGCTGAGTCGGAGAATATCCGGCGATCGCTTGAGCGCGCCGTTTCCTGGTTGCTTGGGCTGCTCGAAACCGACGGCGCCTGGCGGCAAGCGGCCTATGTACCGGGCTTTGTGCCGTCGTATTACACGTATGCCGTTTGGGCAGTTTTGGCGGCCAACCGCGTTGAAATGTTGCCGGAAATTCCCGGCGAAATGCGCCGGGCGCTTCGGTTTTACGCGCAGCGGTTTCGGCCCGACGGTACAGTTGCCGATTGGGGTTTGCGCCCCGGGCCGGCGGCGTTTACGCATACCATTGCCTACACCTTGCAGGGCTTTTTGGAAAGCGCGTTTTTGCTCGATGAGCCGGAAATTTTGGAAAAAACGCTGGGCGCCGCCAATGGACTTTTGCAGGAACACAGCCGCGCCGGACGATTGGCCGGCCGCTATGGGCCCGGCTGGCAGGGCGATTATTCGTTTAGCTGTCCGGTCGGCAATGCGCAACTGAGTGTGTTGTTTTCACGCATTGGGGAGGTTACCGGCGCGCAAAAGTTCAAAACTGCGGCCAAACAGTTTTTAGGCGAAGCGGCCCGTTTTCAAAAACTTGGATCGAACCGAAATACCTTTGGAGCGCTGCCCGGGTCGGCGCCGATTTGGGGGCCGTATTTGCGATGGCGGTATCCGAATTGGGGAGCGAAGTTTTTTTTGGATGCCGTGGATGCGTTAGATAAAACTGACGGGATATTGCAAGATTAAAACCAACTGATTACCATGCTACTACTTCGAACAAATTTGGAAGCCGACTACGCCATTGCCCTGACTACCATCGGCTTCATCATTTTCTGGTTTACCGGACAATCCGAACGGCTGTTGCAGCGGCTGATCGGGAAGTATGGCGCCGAAAACGGCCAGGCCCGGTTTATTTACCTGAAACGCGTGGTTGGGATGCTGTGCTTTGGGCTGATACCGGCACTTGTTTTGTTAACCGGCCAACCGTTCACCTGGGCCGACTACGGTGTAGCCGCCAAATTTCCGCCGGCGTTTTTTTACTGGACTATTAGCCTGAGTGCAGTGGTCATTTTCATGACCTCCCGCTCCGCCCGGCAACCTGACAACCTAGCCCACTATCCGGAAATCCGCAGGCTGCCCTGGAGCCGAAGCACCCTGATTTGGAGTGCGTTAAGCTGGGTTGGTTACCTGATTGCTTACGAATTGCTGTTCCGTGGTTTCCTGCTTTTTTCCTGCGTACGGGCCTACGGCGAAACCTCGGCTATCGTGATCAACACGGCCATTTATGCGCTGGTGCATGTGCCAAAGGGGCCGAAGGAAGGCATCGGCGCCATCCCCCTTGGCATATTGCTTTGTTTTATAACCCTGCAAACGGAGACAATCTGGGTGGCCGTGCTGGTGCACGTTGTTTTGGCTTTGTCCAACGAATGGTTTTCCTTGAAATACCGCCTACTCGAACAGCGTACCGGCCTGTGAGGGCGGCACCACGCCGATATGGCGATAGGCTTTTTCCGTGGCCAGGCGGCCGCGCGGTGTGCGCTGGAGATAACCTTCCATGATCAAAAACGGCTCGTGCACCTCCTCGATCGTGCCGGGCTCCTCCCCCACTGCCGTGGCCACCGTGGTCAGGCCGACCGGTCCGCCTTTGAATTTGTGGATGATGGCCGAAAGAATGCGGTTGTCCATTTCGTCGAGGCCGTGGGTATCCACATCAAGGGCCGACAAGCCGTATTCGGCAATTTCCTTATCCACAGTGCCATTTCCCTTGATTTGGGCAAAATCGCGCACCCGGCGCAGCAAGGCGTTGGCAATACGCGGCGTGCCGCGGCTGCGGCGGGCAATTTCCTGGGCGCCTTCGGGTGTAACGGGGATATTTAGAATGGACGCCGAGCGGAAAATAATTTTTTCGATCACCGTCACATCGTAATAATCGAGCAGGCAATTGATGCCGAACCGCGCGCGCAAGGGCGAGGTAAGCAGGCCCATACGGGTGGTAGCGCCCACCAGGGTGAAGGGGTTGAGGTTGATCTGAATGCTGCGGGCATTGGGGCCGGAGTCGATCATGATGTCGATCCGGTAGTCCTCCATGGCCGAGTAGAGGTATTCCTCGATGACGGTATTGAGCCGGTGAATTTCGTCGATAAACAGCACGTCGCCGGGTTCGAGGTTGGTCAGGATGCCGGCCAGGTCGCCGGGTTTTTCGAGCACCGGGCCGGAGCTCATTTTCAGGGAGGCGCCCAGTTCATTGGCGATGATATGGGAAAGCGTGGTTTTGCCCAGGCCGGGCGGGCCGTGCAGCAGGACGTGATCGAGCGCATCGCCGCGTTGTTTGGCCGCCTCAATGAACACCTGGAGGTTGTCCACAATTTTCTTTTGCCCGCTGAATTCTTCCAGCAGTTTCGGGCGCAGCGCTTTTTCGATCTGTTTCTCTTCGCCTGTGGCGGGCTCGTTGGCAAATTCCTTACTCAAATCGGGTGGTTTTAAACGGCTCAAATTTCAAATTTTTTGTTTTGAAAACAAAACAATGCAAGTTATTTCTGTTTATTTGCTGCCATGCAACCGGATATCTACATTGGAAACCTGCGCCTGGCCGAGCCGGGCATTGCGCTCACCGGACTGTTCATTGCCGTGCTGTGCGGCTATGCCTGGTGGCGGCTGAATAAATTGGCGGCGCCAACTGTGCCGCAGCGCTGGATGCGGCGTTTTTTTGGGCTGATGGCCATTTCTTCGGTGTTGGGGCCGGTTTTTGGTCACCTGTTTTACTATTGGGCGGGTTTTCCCGGAAAATATGCCTGCTGGATTTTCAGCATTTTAAGTTTGGGCGCCTTGGCGCAGGCGGCGATCGAGCACAGCCGCGCATTGATTTCCCAAGGTTTTTATCGCGGTCTGACGCTGGCCAATTGGTTGGCGGTCGCGCTGGCACTGGCCGTTTCCGGTTTGCAACAAAATTTTCACTGGGTAGAGGCGCACAGTGCGCTGGCCCTGCTCGGTTTTTTAGCGCCACTGGAATTTTACCTCTTGAAAAAACGGAACGACCCGGGCAGCCGCCTGCTCTTGTGGTCGCTGCCGCTGGCGGTACTGGCGGTGATCCCGCATTTGGTCAAATGGTCGCCGCACGTTTGGTTTACCTATTTTGATGTCGGGCATGTGGTGTTGCTGGGGAGCTTGTGGTGTATGTTGCTTGGGGCGGAGCGCATGGAGGTTGTGGCGGTTTAAGCGGTATTTTCGTGTTGGTCCAGTATTTTGTAACGGCGCAAATTTTTTCGTTTTTGGCGTTGGGTTGTTTTTTTAGCAGAAGTCGGTGGCTTGATTGCGGCATGTATCGCGTTGCAAACGCTCACGAGCGGATTGTGGTTTATTTATTGTTTTCGAACACTTTGGGTCAGCAGGTAAATTTCTGAACACGTTGGGACCGTAGGAGTCGAAGAACCTGTCTTTTCCCGGAATCACCGCACCCCAATCTCCGCCAGCGACACATACTGCACCCCGGCTTCAAACGAGCAGAGTGTGGTTTATTTTTAGTTATTGAACATATTGGATTAGTAGAAGATATTAATTAAAATGTTGGCCCATTACTCTCATGTCAAACCATTTAAAACAAGTTGTTTTTGATGTTTTGTAGATATCAGTTGCTTGAGAACATGGACCTATATCTTTACTATATTCAATGTTAATTGATGAAACGCCAGAATATTTTAATTCAAATAGTTCCGCATTTTCATTATTTACATCAACTAAAACCGCACCTAATTTATTATTGCTGTATAATAAAGTCAAATTAATATTAAAAGATGTAAGCGGATAATCATCAATAGTAATTGTTGAAAATCCATTTTCACCTTCCGCAATTTTACAGTTTTT
The DNA here is from genome assembly GCA_016716135.1 of Lewinellaceae bacterium. Classification (GTDB taxonomy): domain Bacteria; phylum Bacteroidota; class Bacteroidia; order Chitinophagales; family Saprospiraceae; genus M3007. Next base: position 46,777 of record JADJWX010000022.1, read on the forward strand.
ATAATCCAACAATACTTTATATGGACTTGAATAACTTCTAAGATCCAAAAATAATATCTCTCCTTTTTATCTAGGCAACTATAAATAAAGAAAATACAAAAAAGGATTATTAAATTTCTATTTTTTAAATTTTTCCAAGTATTGAAGCATAGCTGTTTCAAGAAGCTCATATTTCCATACGCCTTTTTTAGTATTAATAAAATCGTTTTTATCCTAGGGGTCTGAAGTCCCCGCTGGCCCAACGTGTTCGAAAACTACAAAAAAAACCACAATCTGCTCGTGACCCGCTGGCCCAACGTGTTCGAAAACTACAAAATAAACCACAATCTGCTCGTGAGCGTTTGCAACGCGACACGTTCCGTCGCCAAGTCTCCGACTTAACATAGAAACCATCAAACAAAACTCAATGCGCCACATTCCCGCCTGCTTCAGCCAAAATAACCAATAAAATTCACGTCCCCGGAATATACCCAACCCAGGACATCGGTAAATCAACCACAGCCACATCGAGCAAACCCGTTCCGGACGCATAATTGGATGCGCTGCTGTACAAGTATTGTTCCGGCGATTCAACCCAGCCTTCCTGCACGGGGTTTTTATGAATATAATCGATTTTTTGGGCAATTACCGGCAGCGTATAAAGCAGAACAGGATGATTGTCAGTTTGCCAAAATTGATACTGTCGCTTCCCGGGAGCCTGCCGGCCACGGTAGGCAAAGCGGTGCAGCATCCATTCTTTCCGGCTTTCGCTTCCGCCGTGTTCAATTTCGTGTAATAGCGTTTTAGCCGTATATTTTTTAAAATCCCGCAAGATATCGGATAACGGAACGTCACCTTTAAGCCCGCAATCAGGTGCATGTGGCTGCTCATTAGCACATAAGCATATACCAACAGCCCCTTTTCTTTTTGGCAATACTGCAGGCTTTCAAGCAGGATGTCTTTGTAGCGTTTTCGAATGAATACATCTACCCAATCCACGACGGTTATGGTCAGGTAGTTCAGCCCGTGTTGATCCAGGATTTTGTAGCGGCTCATTTTGTTTTAGTTTTTGGCGTTGGGTTGTTGTTTTTTAGCAGAAGTCGGAGACTTGATTACGGTACGTGTCGCGTTGCAAACGCTCACGAGCAGATTGTGGTTTATTTTTAGTTTCCGAACACTTTGACCCAGCAGGAGAGTCCTTTCTCCGATTCTATTAATAAATTCACCTCCAGAATACATCAGTGGAATTTTAGTGGGGCCATCAAGTGAATTCCAAATATCATCATCCGATATATGCGAATCATCTTGTTGATTTTTACTCCTAAATCCCATCATGTGTCCCATTTCATGTGCGACCGTTGTCCCTTCTCGTATTTTATTTTGCGCTAAATTAAGTACTCCAGAGTTTCCTTCGAAAAACGAGTTGCTACCAAATTCATCATCTATTACTTTCAGGAAATTTACTGATTTGTCTTCATTTGTGCCCGCAATCGCTTTTGCCTCATCAACACTTACATTTATAAAATTAATTTCAAATTTTACAGGTGTTCCCTTTTGATAAGAATACCTACTTACTTCTGGATTATTTGCATTCCAGGATGAATTAGTCTGTTGCTCAAGTAGGCTCGCAATGTCATCAGACGAAGCTGGGCCATAAATATATACTGTTGCTTTTACAGAAATATGAGAAAAATTTCCATTTGAGAGTTTCTCAATTCCAACTATTGCACCTGGAGGAATGGGATACATTCCATCAGGGTCAATTAAAACTATTGGGTTATTTAATGTATAATTATATGAAGAAACAGATGAGAGTCTTCTCATCAACGGATCCACACTCAAAAACCTACCCACCCGCGGGTCATAAATCCGCATACCGTAGTCCTGCTGGTTGTCGTCGCCTTTTATCTCGTCGTCGCCTTCTTTGCCGTTGAAACCATAGCGGTAATCATATCCATCCAAACTATACTGCCGTCTCAAAGAACTATCGGTACTTGTCGGCATCAGCATACCGAAGGGGTAGTACTGCTGCGTGGCCATCACGTCGGCTTCGTACCACTGGATGTCTGTGCCGGAGGCGGCCCGGGCGCGTTTTCGGTCGGTTATTACGGCCAGTACGTTGCCGAGGTGGTTGGTCAGTTCGTACCGCTTCCAGCCTTCGGGTAGAGTGTATAAAACGCTTTCTGCAATGTAGGGGTTTTCGGGTATCTCGGGATAGAGTTTAACGTCCGGCAAGGCTATGCCTACGCGGGCGGAACCGTAGATGTGGTGTTTTATGTCAAAGAACTTTGGGTGGTTTTTTGGCTGGTTTTTTTTCGAAAGTCGGAGACTTGTTTACGGCCCGTATTGCGTCAGAGACGCGCGCGGGCGGATTGTGGTTTATTTATAGTTTTTTGGGCCAGCAGAGGGTAGTTCGTAGCATTTCCAGCCTTCCGGGCTATGTAAATTTAGTCAGTCAAATACGATTGCCGTATAGGTTTAAGTTTACCCTTATTGTGTCATTAATATTAATTCTATTAAAAAAAAACATCGTGTTTAGATCACTAAGATTCAACACCTGAATTTCAATAAAGTATTCTTGAGGGGATTCTCTATAAAATTTTTTTACAACTTTTCCTTTTATTTCCAAGTCAGTATCTTTTTTGAAATCCCAGTGATAGGTGGGACAGTCATAATATATCGTACTCCTTAAATTGTCTTCACTAATTCGAACTGGAAACGGTATTGTTATTGTGTCTCCTTGAATCATTGATTTATAGTTATTTAAGGCATTTTCTTTTTTTTTCCTCAGACAAGCAATAATATTTTTTTCTCTGTCAATTATCTCTTGAATTAGACTTTCAATATCAATTGGTTTTTGGCTTAATTTTCTTGCCACGCAATAAGTGAAATATAGGCCCTGGTCTTTAGGGTTATTAATTTTGTATAAGTAAAAAAAATCTATTAATTTTCATAGACTTTTCAGTAGCCATTATATATTTACCTACAAATGATGAGTAGTATAATTTTATCACATCGCTATCTGGTGTGCTTTTCAAAGACTGAATATAGTCCTGAGATATTGAAGACTCGAGTGTCTGGAATATTGCATCAGCGCTATCGGCAGTTTTTGTGTTATAAGTACACCCTATTGTCAATAATACAAATACAAGTTTTTTAACCATAGCGTTTAAGATTGTAAGTAGAACAGTGCTTTCATTTCATATACCGATCCTCCAAAGTGATTGAACTAGCCTTGCATTTGAATCTTTATTCTTTGGCTTAGTCCAGCATTACTTTTTTTCTAAATTAGGAGGAGAGTATTTAGGGTATTCAATATAATCTGGCCACGAATTTGTCTTTGGGTCGTATCGAAATTTAAGTTTAAAGGACGGTCGCCCATTTGTGCCACCTAGACTGGGCAAGCTATCGTAAATTAAAAGCGATTGTTTTAATTTATAATCATATACTTTTAAATGTCCTCTAGGGGTTCCTAAATATAGATTGAGATTGTTTGATCTTGCCACGGCCTCATCTCCAAAAAAACCTACTTCATCCCGATAGGGTGAAAACTCTTCTGGATTCTCAGATCCCTTACCGCCAGGATGAGTATGGATAGCATGTTCTCTGGCCCATCCTTTTGGCACTTCCGATCTTAACACATCAACTTCATGAGGTTTCCTGTCAGTGACTGTATTACCAAGAAGATATAATGTAATAGGTCGCCCATTTTGATCAACAGTCTTTTTAGACCCAATCATAGCTCCATATTCAATTGAAATAAATCCCTCTTTTTGGTCAGGGGTTGCGTGGCTTTTCCCTTGATATTCAAATGCCCACTCTACAGCTGCTTGATTTGGACTTGTATAAGCTTTTTGACTGTGATATTCATTTTTTAGCCAGTCATGATTCCAATCTGAGTGAGATAAATTTTTCTTTGCCAAGCCCGACTCTATAATTTTAGCATTCGTGATTACCCTGATCTCAGTAGATGTACCGGACTTCCCTATATAAGATCCATCAATAGCATAATAAATTTCTAATCCATCAAAATCAATACCATATATCGGTGAGTTTCTTGCAAACTGATATGGTGTCAACATAGGAGATCTCTGTCCAGCTGGCCCCTTTGTCCTCAGAGTACAACACCAGATTGGTGTTTTTATCCTGAAAAAATACTTCATCCTTTAGCGGAAAAACATACGGCGGGGAAAGGATGGCCAAAGGCCACATTTCTTTTTAATGCGTGCTGCCAGGTATAGCCCGCGTCCGGTGAATGATACAGCCCTTTTTTTGTAACTACCCATAAGTCGTTTCCCTGCGCAGTTATATCGAAAACCTGGCCGGCGGTATCTGATGGCCAACTGGGCATGATTTCCGGTTGGCCCGGACCAAATTTTTTGTATACTTCAAACGGTTGTATAGTGTACAGCGTGTCGCCGATAAATGCCAAATCATAACACCCATTATATAAGGGCGGAAACAGGTTCAGCTTGGTCCAAGTTTTTCCTAAATCCGGACTTTCATAGATAGGATAGCCGCCTGAGGAATCTACCGAACTATTGAAGTAGATATACCCGTTTGTATGATTGACTTCGAAAAAATAGTATGAAGTCCCGAAAACATCAAAATCCCGGATTTTTTCCCATTTCGTGCCGCCGGCGCTTCCTCGGTACAGGCCGTCGTATAATACGACAAAGGGAGTGCCTTTTGCAACACCAAATTTATAGGTCCTCAAGGTGAAATAATCCGAATTGGTGTACTGCTCCCACTTTTGGGCCAATGGGTCGTGACTTAAAGATTAACTTTTAATCCGAAGAAAACGGAGTTGATAAATAGGCCAATAGTAGTGTCATGCATAGTTTCCGATTTTGAAAAACATATCGTTCTACGGGCCAAGCGTTTGATCCTGGTTCTTAGATCGAGATGCTTTCGTTCCAGTTTTTGCGTGTTTCGTTTTCCGGTTTGGTGTTTTCGAGGGTTGAGCAAATCCAGATAGGCCCACCAATCATCCGTAAACCATTTTTTGACTCGAATACTGGATGCTTTGAGTAAGTTTCTGAGTTGTTGAAAGGTCTGATTCGTACGGCGACCAAAGACGAAAGCAACCACTTGGCCGCTGTCAAAGTCTTCGACCCACCACAACCAGCGTTGATTTTTCTTTCGCTGCACAAAAGACCATTGTTCATCCGCTTCGAGCCTTAGAATGAGTTTTTTGGAGGTTTTGACAAAGACAGGATTGATGGGAGTTATGGCCGACGATTTTTTTTAATCGTGCTCATCACGGTGTTCATATTGACTTTCAAGACCCGCGCTGTATCTCGAATCACTGCCGTTCATTGCCATGTCTAAAATCTGTTCTTTGACCCCAGGCTTGTAAGCAGTATGCGAGTATTCCAGTTGAAAAGTGCGCTGGCAGTGCTCGCAGCGGTAGCGTTGATGACCAGATTTGCTAACTCCTTGCTTGCGAACCTGGTCTGAACGCTGACAATAACGACAGGTAACTTCAATCAATGCCATATAATTTCATTTTCACAAAGTTAATCTTTAAGTCAAGACCGGCCAATGCACTGCCACTAAGCAAGAAAAAAACGCAGCTCAAAAAAATAGCAATGTGTTTCATACTAAAGGATGTTTTTCAAAAAATGCAGTCTTCATTCCGGCCAATCCACCCGGATGAGGCCGTAGTTGCCGTTCCGACCATCGCAACCGACGATCAGGCGGGTCGGCGAAACCTGAAGCCAGGCCGACGGGTCAAACCAGTATTCCTTTTCCTCAAAATTGAACAAGGTTTTTGCCGTACCATTGGGCGTACTGCTCAGGTCAAGTGCGGCTGCCGTGGAGTCTTGTTGCCACATGGCCAAGCCTTCGATGTCAACAACCTGGCACAGCCGAAGTTGCCCAAAATGTTGCGGTTCGTCCGAAATATCATCCTGATGCACGTTGTATAACAACAAGCCATTGTCGGCATACGGAAGCAGCAAATGGCCATTGCCGCTACCTTCAACAGACATTATTTGCCGCTTCACCAGTATTTCCGATTGCAGCGTTCCATCCGGCCCGTATTTTACGATGATGACCGGTCCGCTAAGCGGCTTGGGATAAGCCGCTCCGCCGCTTGGGTTTGCCGCAAAGGCAGGATTGATAAGGTTAACCTCCATGGTGACCCAAAAACTGCCATCGGACACAGGCTTTGTTTCTCCCACACACAAGTGTTTAATGCCCAAGCCGTTTTCGTTAACTTCCGTTTCGTCGAGACTCCAAAATCTGAATAGGGTATCGGAAAATGTGGCGGTCGTTTTTGACAGAATCACCTGGTTGTCAGGGTCAATTTTTAGAAAAAAACAGCCCTGAGCATACTGTGCTGCCTCAACAGGCACGGCCCGAAGATTCCTTTTCGTGGCTTGCGCCCATACCCCGCCGACATACAATTTACCGTCTGTGCCCAGGCTGATTTTCATACTGGTGATCAATTTATCCGGATCGAGTCTTACATCGATGCGCTTTGGCCGCATGGCAGGGTCTTGCCATATCCAGAGGTCTTGTAAAACACCGTTGTTTTGCTCCAGGGCTGTCCAGGCGGGCATCCAGATTGTGCTGTCCGGGGCAAAAAAGGCCTGACCAACCCGCAAGTCGTATCCCATTTGGGGCAAATTAAAATAGCCCGATTGCAGCTGGCTCCAATTGCTGTCAAAAAGGGCAAAAGACACCGGATCATTGAAACTATCCGAACTGGGGTAGTACACAAAAAGCAGTTTGGATGCATCTGGTGCGACAAGCAGCCCGTGTTCCGATACTGGATACTCCACTTTTTCAACCGGGTAACTGCCAAATTCCTCCGGAGAACCGATCATACCCTCCGGATCGATCGAACAGCGATACAGCACCATCCGGTGGGGGCTTTTTTGAAATTGCAGGAGAATGAGCCAGGGTTTGCCGCCAAAGTTGATAGCGAATTCCGCATCCGGGGCCTCCATGTTGGGCAATGCTATAGCTTGCAAGGCGTTGCCTTTCACCTTTTCCATATCCGAAGTAAAAACATCGACAGCCCATTTTACCTGGTGCATTGTTGCCCGGTTGCTACACTCCGATGAACGGTAAACCGCAAGCACCATGTCATTTACCCCAGCGTGTAGCAAGCCAAGCATTTTGATAATGCCCTTGCTTTCTGCTTGAAAAGACAGGCTGGCTGTGACCGCCGGCTGTGCGGCGCCAACGGCTGGCGGGGGCGCGAGGTGGTGGTGCAGGGATTTGATCATGGCATAGATGGGAAAATAGGCTTGGGAAACAGGATTTATTCTGTGTTGGTTATTGCTGGAAATTGTTATCTTTTTCGAAAGTCGGTGACTTGTTTACGCCGCGCGTCGCATTGCAAATGCTCGCGAGCAGATTGTGGTTTATTTGTAGTTTTTGAACACTTTGGGCCAGCGGGTCCTAACTTAGTTCCTCATTTATGTAGTGCACCTGACCAAGATGTTTTTTTAAAAGCCAATTTCTTTACTGGAGAGTATGACTCTTGCGGAGTAGGCGAAAAATATATGAAACTATCTTTAGTACAACATGTTGAAATTTGATTACCTATGATATTTCCTTGTAAACTACGTTTTGAATAATATAATACTGTCCACTCGTCAATACTATGCCCTTTCGCCTCCCATCTACCAACACTATCATATATAAATTGAACTTTTTTATTGAATTTAAAGTGAAGTCATCAAAAAAGTAAGGCGCAAATTGACAATAGTAGAACTATCTATCTTATACTTATAATCACCTATGTTTGACTTTGTAACATCAAGGACGTAAGTGCCAATTTGCAAATCAGCATTATTTCTCTTGTCAATCATATCCAAACATTGGATTCGAAGAAAAACGACAATTGGGATTCCAAACAAAGTCAGCACAACAATTAATATTTTTTTATAAAGATCAATTTCCATCATTTGCTATTTGAAGGTGAAAAGTCTGACTTATATTTCCATAGATTGTTGGTGAGACAGTCGATGGATCCCGAACATATGATTTTGGATAATTTTCTTCAGAAAATGCTTCCTTCCCATAAGTACCCGATGTCAGTGTAGTTAGGTTAAAGATATCAATATTTAGCATTGTATTTTCCTCATTTGGAGATATCGTTATGTGTGCTGACCCTGTGAATCCTGTAATGCTAAAAATTGTACCTGTGTTATATAAATCACTAGCCAAATTCCATGCACCAAATCCATATTGCTTACCCTCTGGATATCGAATGCCTGAATGGTAATCTTTTAATGCTGCGTTTAATACATCAGAACCTAAAAACTTTGAACTTATTATCCCATTTACTGGAAAATCATAATTTTGGGCTCCATACCCATTTACAAAATTGCTCACCAAAGTATAAACCACAAATGCTTCGTAATCTTTAAAATCAGACGCGTTAGATTCGTCTATCATCATTGTGTATTCATTATTTACAAACATGTTAAACCTTAAAGCAGATCTAAAATCAGTATCTGTATTATACTCACCACTTCCAAATTCAACATCATCTCCTAGTAATATTTGCTTATCATATGGAGTCGAACGATTTTTCCAAAAATTATTACTTGTAGCATGCGAGAGTATTCTCGACACTACCTCTATGCCAGCACTTTCTGCATTACCTTCGTAATCTGCAGGATTATTTTCAGGTTCTTTTCCATCCAAGTCTAGTGAATTTGATCGGCATGTTACCTGCAAACTGATACGGTGTATACCAAGGATATTGCTTAGTAATCGGATCCACACTCAAAAACCGCCCCACCCGCGGGTCATAAATCCGCATACCATAGTCCTGCTGGTTATCGTCGCCTTTTATCTCGTCGTCGCCTTCTTTGCCGTTGAAGCCGTAGCGGTAGTCGTAGGCATTCAGGCTGTACTGCCGTCTCAAAGAACTATCGGTACTCGCCGGCATCAGCATACCGAAGGGGTAGTACTGCTGCGCGGCCATCACATCGGCTTCGTACCACTGGATGTCGGTGCCGGAGGCGGCCTGGCCGCGTTTTCGGTCGGTTATTACGGCCAGTACGTTGCCCAGGTGGTTGGTTAGTTCGTACCGTTTCCAGCCTTCGGGCAGAGTGTATAAAACGCTTTCTGCAATGTAGGGGTTTTCGGGTACCTCGGGATAGAGTTTGACATCCGGCAAGGCTATGCCTACGCGGGCGGAGCCGTAGATGTGGTGTTCGGCCAAACCCAGCGAATCCCAACCGAATCCCTCCTTGCCGTAGTGTACCCATCCGGTATAGGTAGCCAAAACGTTTCCTTGTGCATCCCGGATGTAGTAGGTGCGGGTTTGGATGGTATCCTCTTCCCCCAGTATTAGTTTTTCAAATTTGGCTATCCGTTGCTGCATCGGGTTGTAGTGAAATTCGGTGAACCGCATTTCCTCCTCTCTGGTGTATTGCTTCAGTTTTTGCGCATTTGTCCAGGTGATATGACTTTGAATCGCCAAATTATTGTCATATTTCAGGTTTCCGATTTCATCGTATTCGTAATTGCCGGAAGCCTGGTCTTCCAAATCGCCGCTATAGGCACCTGAGTTGGTCTGATAATCGTCGATAAAGTTTAGTTTATTATCAGCACTGTTGTAATCGTAGCGCAGACTATCCATGATAACAGCAGGACTACCGGCATTACCGTAACGGTCATAGGTCAGGATATTCCCATTAGGGTCGTAGGTGACATCTTCTTTCAGGATATCGGAAGCCGAGCCGGATGTCCAACTAAAGGAACTGTACGAGTACCCGGAATTATAGGCCCGCATTTGCACCAGGCGATTCAGCTGGTCGTATCGGTAAGCGTAACCTTCCGGGCTGGCTTCGTATTTACCTTGTTCGTGTAGTTTGGCTATGCTGTACACCGCGTGGCGGATGTTGCCGTTGTACAGGCTCGGCGACCCGCTTTCGAAGTGCCCGCCGTGGTTGTACTGCATTTCGAAACGGTCGGTTGCCTGGGTACTGATCTTGCGGTATTCGCCGTAGTAGTAGCCCAGGGTGAAGGCGGCCACGTCGCGGGCCACGGTTTTGTTCCGGGCCAGGTCGCCGGTGTTGCCGCTTTTGCCGTCGCGGCCCATGTCGCGGGTGGCGAAGTCGCCCACTTGTGCGGTGTCGAGCCGCAGGGCAGAGGCATTCATGCCTTTGAGCCAGCCTTGCAGGGTGTAGGCATAATCGAGCCCTTGCACCCGGCGCTCTCCGAGTTCGGTGCGGCCCAGGGGGCCGTGGAGGTAGTATTCGTAGTTGGCGTCGCGCTCCCAAAGCAGGCCGTTGTTGCTGGTTTCCACATATTCCACCCGGTTGTCGGCGTCGTACACATAGTGGTGGATAAATTGGTCGATGGAGTCGCGCTGGTAGTACACGTAGTTGACTTTGCCGCTGATGAGGTCGTACTCGTAGCCGACGCGTTTGAAGCGGTGCCCAACGATCTCCAGTTCCGGAAAATCCTGGACGAGTTGTTTGACGTTGCCGGCTATGTCGTAGCTGTAGTGAGTGGCGTAGTTGTAGGTGGTATCCTGGTCGTCGGCAACTTCTTCGAATGTTATGGTTGCCACGCGGTTGCGCAAATTGGTTTGGCCATCGGCGCTGCCGGTGTTCGGGAAATAGGGGTCAAGGATAGCTGTTAAATCTTCGAGGGCCGCATCGTAGTAGGTTTTGGTGACTTCTTCAAAATAGTTCGTGCCATCATACAATAGCCAGTTTTCAAAATCGGCATAGTCCCATATTTCTCCCCAAGTGGGTACATAGGAGTCATCGTGCAGGGTGCGGCCAGTTTCAACTACTCTGCCCAAAGCATCGTACCTGGAGTAGGTATAATGACGAATAGGTGAATACGTTCGTTGTTCGGCATTTTGCGAAAGCACCAGTCGTCCAAGTTGATCGTACCAATACTCCGTCACCCCCCGGTCGGGCGTGGAATCGCGCACCACCTGGTTGAGGGTGTTGTACCAATAGCGGGTGTTGAAACTGTGGGTTGGGTAAACAGCTGTTCCCCCTGGATTGATCCGATGTTCTTTTACATCCTCCAGGTCAGTTGAGTTTGTCAAAGGCACTACCCCTTTCGGCGGCACGGTACGCACCAGGTTGTCGGCCTGATCGTAATAGTAGAGGGTGTATTGGTATTCGCCTTGCGGCATAGTCACGTTGAAGGTTTCAATCAAATCATCCCCAAGACATTTAGCCAGGTAGTTGCGCACAAACACCTGGCGCATGCTGTCCAACAGGTTTTGGTACGACAGGTTGGCCAGGGCTTCCATGCCTTCATCCAATTCCGCACTCACGCAACTGGTGTCGATTTGTGCTTCGGGGAAGAGGGACAGCGGGCAGAGGTAGCGGCAGGAGGAGTCTGTTTGTGGCCCATCTTCGATGAAAGCCTCGTAATCCTCAAAACTTCGGTTAAGGCCGAATATTTGGTTCATATGGCCGGCCACAAGTGATTGTTCATCGGAGTCAATGGTTCCTCCGATACAACCTGAACTTTTGAAAGCATTCCACTTCGGTTTGAGTTCTGCCAGTGTTTTGCAGGTGCCGCATTCCAGGATCGGCGGAATGGTGATGGCGCCGCTCATGAAGGTGCAACTGGTATCACAGCCCTCCTGCAATTCCAGGAGTTCAGCCTCTGTCAGTTGAACATTGGAAAGGCTGTTTAAGTACACTAAAAATGTGGTGGTGTCGCTGACGGCTTGCCAGCAGGCATCAAGGCTTTCCAACCGGTCGCACCGACAGGTATCTTGATAATAAATCTGTTGTTGGGGGACGGCATATTGCAGCATACCATATGTTCCCGGGTAGTCAAGCAGTTTGGCGCTGCAATTTTTATCGCAGGAATCCAGGGATGGGAATACCGCCTCGATTGCATCCTGGAGGGAATAATCACCATATTCGGTGGAATCGCCCGAAGTGGTGAGCGAACCAAAGGGGTGCTCCAGATCACAGCCGTTTTTGCACACGGCAATGAAGCGCTCGCGCAGTTCATCCAGGCGACTTTGGTCGGCATTGGCAATGGAATCGCAAGTCTGGCTCAAGGTTTCGATCCAGATGCCGGCCATAGCCGTACAAGTGGTATCACAAGCATCGTCCAGTTGATCGTTGACATATTGGAGCAAAACGTGAATGGAATCCTCCGCTACTGCAACAGACGGCGGCGGCGCCGGGCTGGAAAACAGGCGGGACACTTTGTCGCGGTATGGATTTGGCAGCCCCTGGCAGGTAGGTTTGCCGAAACAGAGGCTGTCGTATCGGATACAATAGTCATTGGGGATTTCCGGTGCCGGACAGGCATCGCCTCGTATTCTGTTCCATTTGAGATGGTTTCTTTGGGAAATGTATTGGCTGACGATCAGCTGCCAGAACAAATCGTTGTCGGCGGTGCAGAGTGTATCAATTTCTATGTCACAGGGCAGTTCACCGCCGCAATAAATGATAGACTTGATAATTTCCGTGAGGCTGATCGGTGTACTGCAAGTACTGGGATGGGTAGAGGTGTAAAAATTCCAGATCGAATCCATTTGTCCGGTCAATTCGGTATTGATAATTACAAAAAACGAATCGCGCGCGATCAGGGAATCGATCGGAAAGAAGCCCAACGCTACCGCTTCGGCATAGGTGGTGGTACTGGTCAGGAGCGAATCAAAATAAGCACTGGAACTGTTTGTGCAACAAAGCCAGGCGCAGTATTCCGGGTGGGCTTTTACAAGGGTTTTGGCCCAGGAAGGTTTGAAATAGGTTATAAACTCATTAATACCCAAGGAATCTATCCGGACCGGAACAGAGTCCGGAAGTGTGACATAGTCCACGTTGCCGAGTTCATCGTAATACAAGCCAATATTATCCACATCCTGGAAGGGATAAAGCGTTGCACCGGAAGCTTTCCAAAAAACGGACGTGGTATCGGAAGACTCGGTGTAAACGAAGGTACTGTCGGGTCCTGGCCCGAGCAGCATTTCACCGTAATCGCCGTATTGACCGCCCGGGCTGACGTCCAACAGCATCATTTCGTACATGGCCTGACAGTCGGATGGGTCGCTTTCGTCGCAGACTTCAATACAGGAGCCATAAGCTGTCTGAAAGGCATTTTGTGCATCCAACGTGTCAGATTGCATAGGACTGGGGATGTCCAGCACATAGGCCGTTAAAAAATCATTCCAAGAGCCCAGTTGATCAAAACAGGCTTCACAGGAAACACGGCAAATCGTATCGCCGATAAATACTTTTTTCAAGGAATCCGGATCGGGCAGGCAGGTCAGGTTGGCCAGAAAGTCGTCGGCATAAAAATTCAGGGCGGTTTCGCTGACCCGTATGGTTTTGCGTACCTGGTAAACACCTACCGGAAGCGACCGGATAAAGGTATCCACCATCAGGGTGTCGGGTAAGGAGTCACAGGACAGATCGAGTGTCGAATAGTTGTTCCAGGTGAAAAGTTCGCCGCCATTTATCATTTGCTCGCCGCATTCGCTCAATACGCTGAGCTCCACGTCATACTTGCAATCATAGCAACGGGTTTCGGCAAGGCAAGAATCGATAGCCAATTGCAAGGGCGGTTTAAATGTGTACGAAAATGTATCCGGGCCCACGCTGGTTACCAGCAGGGAATAGGTGGATACGAGCGCCAAGCCGTCGCGCACATTGTTCAACAAGTCTTTTTTTACCTGGTCGGCGGTGGAAAAATTATCGAGTTGTTGCAGGCTGTCCGGGCAGGCGCCGGCCAGGGCTGTTGCGATTGTACGGCCATGTGCGTCGATGTAACTCACGCTGATCTGGCCGTTGGGGTCCACCACGGCGTTTTTCTGGTAGTGCGAAGCCAAGCCGACGTCATTGCCAAAGAGCCGGTCGAGCTCATCCTGATCGGGTTTGGCGTAAAAATATTTTGTCTCGTGGCCGGAACCCAACTGAAAAGCCGGGCCCACGCCTCCTTGCCGGCGAACACGGCCGGTTGGATCGGGCATAAACTCAGTCAGGGAAAAGGGATAGCCATCCGATGCCGGCGTGAATTTGTTGATGATCCGGTCTCGCCAGGGGTTAGCCGACGAATAGTAGCGGGCAACCACACTGGCCGAACTGTCCATCTGCGATGCCGGGTTAGTGGTGGCCACGTCGCAATTGGCAGCAGCGAAATTGAAATCGACAGCGGAGTAATGCGATTTGCCCGGGGCAGCGGAATAGGCATCGATGTACTGGATTTTTCGCGTCCAATCGTCATAACCTGTATCGGTGCATACCGGGGCAGGCATCACTTGCAAGGCTGCTCGCCCAAGGCTATCGTAGAGCACCTCCGATGCGACGACCATGTCGATGGCATCGCTGCGGATCACTTTTTGGCGGTTGCGCAGCGAACCGTCGAAGTAGGTCGCTGATTGCGAGCGCTTTCCTTCCTCGGCAAAGACGGTTTGCATTTGCCAGTTCAGGTCTTGTTCGTGCCACTCTACCCAGTACCACTCTTCACCTACATTAAGCGTTTCGGACATTGCCCGTACGGAGGTCCATTGTCCTTGTTCGCGATGGTTGTCTTTGTAGCGCACGCCGCGTACCCGCCAATAGATGCGGCCTTTGGGATAAACCAACGGAATGTTATACCAGGTGTGTGCCGTGGTAATTCGCGTGGCATTGTTGCGAAACAGGAAATCAAAATTGTCATAGGTGCCGCTCGCTGAATCGATCATGATGCCGAGCGTATCGTAAAAGGCCCATTCCAGGTCGTACTCCTCTGCACCGGCCTGTTTTTCCCAACCTACTTGCAGGGCATTGGTCGTAGCGTCGTATAGTTCGGCATGTGTTTTTTGGATCAAGGCCGGACTGCCCGAACAGTTGAAGTTGTATTTGCGGTCAATTATGATCTTACCCTCCAGGCGAAAATGGGCGGGAAAAGAGGCTGATTTGGAAGTCACCGTCACGACAAACCGGTGCACATCCTTAAACTCATAAACGTGGCCGTAATCGTATCGCATCCCCTCATCGGGGTCATAATGGGCAAAGAGCTGCACATTAGTCTCCGTGCCCAGGTAGGTATTGCCCGCATCGTACTTGTCGATATCCACCATCACCCAATGTGTAAAGGCACTGCTTTTGATCAATGTGTCCTCGTCAACAGTGAAATAAATCAAATCACGGACCGATACAGTTTGTTCAACAGATGTGTCAGGATCTAGTATACCTGACACTTCAAAGGAAGGGGTGGAAGCAAGCAACTCGGTCCGGTAGAGTCCACCGTAATAAATCTCTTCTGTGGCGTATGCTGAAACAGTAACCCCTGCACAAACCAACATAATGGCCAGTACTCGAAAGTTGAGGCAACTTATGAACGGGAGGATATATGTGGTTTTCATAACGACCAAAATTATTGATGCGGGTTTGTTTGCAAACGCCTGTTTGGGTGATCAATAGATTTATTACATTAGGGTATAGCCTTTACATTTTGCTACCGGAACATAGTTTTCTCCTTTTTTGTGCACAAACTGATATTCCTTGTGGCAGTTTCGACACGCCGGGACTTGCGAGCGGATTGTGGTTTATTTTTAGTTTTTGAACACTTTGGGATAGCAGGATAATGACTCAAGATATTTATTTAGAATGCTAAATCAGGTACCTAAATAGTTAGGTTTTATAAACTAGTACCATATGAATTAAGATTTAGTTCTATAGTGTCCCCTTTCTGAATGTTATTCAAGAAATACAAAATTTCTTTTTTGTTTATATTATTTATTTTTACTTGTATATAAAATTCTATTGGAATGCCCTTGTAATATTTGTTTGTTAATTCCCCTTCGATAATCAAATTTTTTAAACTGTCTAAATCCTTAGCCACCATAGGGCATTCAAATAG
>JADJWX010000023.1 GCA_016716135.1 Lewinellaceae bacterium
CACGTTTGCATTCAATGTCGCCTGTTTCGATTTTGATAACCCCAAAGGCAATTTGCTCGAATTTCAGCTCGAACCCTACGACCCCAACTGGCGCAGCGACCTGCGCGAAGGCCAAGCCTCCTATTTCAATGTGCCGCCGGGCGAATACACCTTTCGCATCCGGGGCGCCAACAGCAAAGGCGTCTGGGGTACCGAGGTGATTGAACTCCGGGTAGTGGTGCGCCCACCCTGGTGGGCTACCTGGTGGGCCTATTCGGCTTATGTCTTGTTGTTTCTGGCCATGATCTACGGCATCTACCGCATCCTGCTTCGCCGACGCCTGACCCAGGCGGAAACCTTGCGCTTGCAGGAACTTGATGCGGTAAAAACAAAACTGTACACCAACATTACACATGAATTTCGCACGCCGCTCACCGTTATCTCCGGCATGGCCGACCAGGTGCGGGAAAACCCCGCCGAATGGTTTGCCGAAGGCCTGGACATGATCAAACGAAACAGCAGCCGCCTGCTTGGCCTCGTCAACCAAATGCTCGACCTGGCTAAACTGGAGAGCGGTAAAATGGACCTGCAACTCCGGCAGGGCGATGTGGTAAATTACCTGAAATACCTGGTGGAGAGTTTCCACTCCTTTGCCGACAGCAAGGGCGTGAAAATGCACTTTCTCTCCGACCTCGATGCGCTGACGATGGACTACGACCCCGAAAAGTTGCAGCAGGTACTCACAAACCTGTTGTCGAACGCTGTGAAATTCACCCCGGTTGGCGGCCACGTGTACGTGGATGTGCGGTTGCGAAACGACGATGCGCGCCTGAAACAACCAGGGAACAGCAACGATGCGCCCGCGCCCGGCATCGAAATTCGCGTACGCGATACGGGTATCGGCATTTCTGAAGACAAGCTGCTACACGTCTTCGACCGATTTTATCAGGCCGACGATTCCTACACCCGTCATGGCGAAGGCACCGGTATTGGCCTGGCGCTGACCAAAGAACTGGTTAAGCTCATGGACGGCACGATCACCGTACGAAGCCAGGCTAACAAAGGCGCGGAATTCACCGTCCTGTTGCCAGTGCGTACCGAATTGACGGCCATTGCAGAGCCGATGATTCCTAAACATATTCAAAAAGCAGAAAAACAACCGGCGGTGCAGGGTGTCGGCAAAGTCGTGAAAAAACAAAACGGCCACCCGGTTTTGCTGCTTGCCGAAGACAATCCCGATGTAGTGGCTTATCTCGCTTCCTGCCTGGCCGGTCAGTACCAGTTACTGGTGGCCCGTGATGGTCAGGAAGCGATTGACATCGCGACTACAGAGGTGCCCGACCTGTTGATCACCGACGTGATGATGCCCTACAAAGACGGCTTCGAAGTATGCCGTACGCTCCGGGAGGATGCGCACACCAGCCATATCCCGATCATCATGCTCACCGCCAAAGCCGACGTGGAAAGCAAACTCGAAGGCCTCGAGCACGGCGCCGATGCCTACCTGGCCAAGCCCTTTAACAAGGAGGAATTGTTGTTGCGCATTCGCAAACTGCTCGAACGGCGGCAGGAACTGCAACAGTACTACCTCGGACTCGCGGGGATTTCAGCCGGCTCCCAACCGGCACGCGATATACCGGCGATGCCGGAAACGGAAAACCAGTTTGTGCTGGACGTGCGTACCATTATAGAAGCGCACCTCGACGACGGCAGCTTCGACGTGGATCAGCTTTGCCGCAAGATGGCCATGAGCCATTCCCAACTGCACCGCAAGCTGTCGGCGCTCACCGGATTTCCCGCCACCAAATTTATCCGGTACATACGCCTTAACAAGGCCAAGGAACTGCTGCAAAACCCCGCACTGAGCATCACTGCGGTGGCCTACGACACCGGTTTTAACGATCCCAGTTACTTCGGGCGCGTGTTCAAACAGGAGTTTGGCATGACACCCCAGGAGTGGCGCGAGCCTTGAACGGGATTTGGATTTTTGACAGAATTTGTTTATATTGTGGTTTTCCGGCCATAAACATGCTAATTCCCTGAATACAGGTAGGAAAAACCCCTTCGGAAAACGCTTTGCCGCTTTCGGGGCAATTTTTTTTGTCTGCCCGGGTTTTGTTATTGCTTCCGGGCGGGTACACCTTGGACCTGTTGGAACATTCCTGTCAATCCTTTTTTCTTTTTAACCGGAGATGCTTGCGCAGCTCCATAAACGAAAATTTGTACAGCATGGTAAAAGAACCTTATTTCCCACAAGCACTTACCTGGGCTCAAAAGCGTGGGATTTATGATATCAAAGCCAACTGGGAAGACTACGAGACGCCCTCCCAGTTCAGCAAAAAAGATGAGGAAATGCCTTTTATCCCGGATATCACCGGAAAGAGCACCGGCCGGAAAGTGTATGTTGAAATAGCGGTAAAAACGGATAACATCGATCGGTCGATCTCAAAGTGGAAGCTGATGAGCACACTGGCGTCGATGAAAGGCGGAAAACTTATCCTGCTGGCGCCGAAAGGCCACAAAGCATTTGTTAACCGCATTATGAAAAAACACCAGCTGCAAAATGCACAGTTGGTCGATTTGGAATAGTGCGGGAAGGCCGGATTAGAATTGTATTAACCAGATTTTTGAATTAAACCGAACCGGAGGTTCGTGTTACATGCGCGCATTAAAAATAACTCAGTCCATAACCCGGCGGGACGAAAAATCGCTGGAGAAATATCTCACCGAAATATCCCGGTACGACGTGCTCGCACCGGAAGAAGAAGTCCAATTGTTTCAACGCATCCGCGAAGGTGACGAGGAAGCGTTGGTCAAAGTAGTACGGCACAACCTGCGTTTTGTCGTGTCGGTAGCCAAGCAATACCAAAACCTTGGCCTTTGGCTCGGCGATTTGGTCAATGAAGGCAACATCGGCCTGATCAAAGCCGCCCGGCGGTTTGATGAAACGCGGGGCTTCAAGTTTATCTCCTATGCCGTATGGTGGATCCGGCAGTCTATCCTGCAGGCCGTCAACGACAAGGCACAAAAAATTCGCGTTCCGCTCAACCTGAAAGGCGTGGGCGCCAAAGTACGGGCCAGCCACCAGGAAATCCTGCAAAAGCAGGAACGCGAACCCACCCTGGAAGAACTGGCCGAAGCCACCGGTCTTACCCCGGAACTGGTCAAAAAAAGCCTCGACACGTACAAAATGTGTTCGTCGCTCGATGCGCCGCTGAGTACCGAAGGCGAAGGCTCGCTGGTCCATGTGCTGGAGGATGAAAGCATTGAACAACCGGATTACGAACTGTCGATCCGGGAATCACAAAAAGAGGAGGTGCAGCAACTCCTGAGCCTGCTGACGCCCCGGCAAGCCACGGTGCTTTCGATGTACTACGGCATCGGGCGCAAGCAGCCTGCATCGTTGGGCGATATCGGCGAGCATATCGGCCTGAGCCGCGAGCGCGTCCGGCAGATCATGAACCGTGGCGTGCGCAAGTTGCGCCTGCGTGCGCGGAAAATGGATCCGACGTTTTCGGTGAATTAAGCATGTTGGGGATTTTCTCACCGGTTCAATCACATCGTCCAAGCTCTACGTTGTTTCTACCACAGGTGCTTTTTTCGGCTTGGTAAACCCGAGGGCGTAAAAGTCTTTCCGCCGATCGCGCAAATTGCGCACCGCGCCGTGGTGATGCAGTTCGGAGAGCAGTTCCATGTCCAGATCGGCAATCAGCACCATTTCGGTATTGGGCGTGGCTTCGGCTTTCACACCGTTGGACGGAAATGCAAAGTCGCAGGGCGTCAGCACTGCCGATTGCGAATATTGCAAGTCCATGTTTTCCACTTGCGGCAGGTTGCCTACCGATCCTGTAATGGCCACGTAGCATTCGTTTTCAATGGCGCGGGCCTGTGAGCAGTGCCGCACCCGCATATAGGCATTTTGTGTATCGGTAAGGTAAGGTACGATCAGGATTTGCATACCCTGGTCGGCCAGCAGGCGCCCCAGTTCGGGGAACTCCGAGTCGTAGCAGATCAGCACGCCCACCTTGCCCACGTCGGTATCAAAAACCTGGAGGGTATTTCCGCCGGATATGGCCCAGTATTTCGTTTCGTCGGGTGTCACATGGATTTTCACATACCGCTCCACCTGACCGCTTCGGTGGCAGAAATAACCGGTATTGTACAGGCGTTCGCCGCGGAGTTCGGGCAGGCTGCCGGTAACTATGTTGACGTTGTACCGGACGGCCAGTTCGGCAAACCGTTCGCGGATCGTATCGGTATGCTGCGCCAGCCAGCGGATGGCCTCCGACTCGCGCAGGTGGTTGTGCTCGGCCATCAGGGGGGCGTTGAAAAACTCGGGGAACACCGCAATGTCGCCCTTGTAGGCGGAGATCATGTCGATAAAATATTCGGCCTGAACGAACAACTCGTCGATATTCCGGTAGGGCCGCATTTGCCACTGCACCAGGCCAAGCCGGGCGTAGGTTTTGCGTGGCACCTTGAGATCATCCTCCTGGTAATAAATATTGTCCCACTGCAAGAGCGTGGCGTGTTCCTGCGACTGCTCATCGTCGGGCATGTAGTTGCGCAGGATTTTCTTCACATGAAAATCGTTGGACAGCTGGAAGTTCAGTACCGGGTCGTGAATTTTTTTCATGCGTACCCGGCTGATATACTCCCGCGGCGTCATTTTGTCGGCGTAGTTGTGGTAGTTCGGGATGCGGCCGCCAAAAACGATGGCGCGGAGGTTGAGGTGCTCGCAAAGTTCCTTCCGGGCATCGTACAGGCGGCGGCCCAGGCGCAAACCACGGTGCTCCGGGTCGATAAACACTTCAATGCCGTACAACACATCGCCTTTCGGATCGTGGGTGGTAAAATTGTAATTGCCGGTAATTTGCGCGTAGGTATGGTTGTCGCCAAACTTATCGTAATCCACAATAATCGATAACGCACACCCGACCACCTTATCGTCGACCAGGGCGACGTACTGTCCTTCGGGAAAAATTTTGAGTAGTTGCTCGATCGTGCCGCGTTGCCAGTAGGAACCCGACCAGTTCGGGTAGGCTGCTTTCATGGCTTCCAGCAATTCTTTGTAATGTTTGGGTTGCAGGGTAGTTATTGAAACTTTTTCCATAAAATCAAGTGCTGTATATAAGTAAACCGGGCAAAGCCTTCCTCCCTAATAACGGCCGGAGAAAGGCTTTGTTTGGTTGTTTGAGTTGCTTATCGCGTTTTCACAAATATACTAAAATTCCACGCAGTCGAAAAATTTAAAACAAATTGCAATACATTGCTTATTTTATTAAAATAAATTGTTTATTTTGTGGCTGGCCGCGATGTAACCGGTTTCAACATACCAATGCCATGCAAACTGCATTTTCCAAATATGCTAAATTGAATGGCTAAACAATTTGATCAACCTTTCGTGTAGCATCCCCGACATGGCAAAAGCAAAAACAATCTTTTTCTGCTCCAACTGTGGCGCCTCTTCCCCAAAATGGATGGGAAAGTGCCTTCACTGCGGCGAATGGAACACTTACCAGGAGGAAATCGTTGAGAAAGAAACCGCCGCCGAAGAAAAACGCCGCGCCTGGGCGCCTGCCAAAAGTAATGGCGAACTGGCCAAAGCGACGCCCCTGGCCAGTATCCAAACCGGCGCCACACAACGTATGGCTACGCCCGACGCCGAGCTCAACCGCGTGCTGGGCGGCGGAATCGTGCCGGGTTCGCTGGTCCTGATCGGCGGCCAGCCGGGCATCGGCAAAAGCACCCTGCTCCTGCAGGTAGCCGTGCAGCTGCCGGCTAAAGTGCTGTACGTCAGTGGCGAAGAAAGTGACGAGCAGATCAAAATGCGCGCCGACCGCCTGCCCAGTGGTAAATCCGACTGTTACATCTACACCGAAACCAACATGACCAAGGTGCTCAAGCAAGCGCAGGACTTGCAGCCGCAGTTGCTCATCGTCGACTCTATCCAGACCATGAGCACACCGCACCTAGACTCGGCCCCGGGTGGTATTTCCCAGGTGCGCGAGTGCGCGGCCGAGCTGCTGCGTTTTGCCAAAGAAACCAATATCCCGGTGTTCCTCATCGGGCATATCAACAAGGAAGGCGATATCGCCGGACCCAAACTGCTGGAACACATCGTCGACTGTGTGCTCCAGTTTGAAGGCGACCGGCACAACACCTACCGCATCCTGCGCACCCTGAAAAACCGCTTCGGCAGTACCGATGAAATGGGCATTTATGAAATGCGCTCGGTAGGCCTGCGCGAGGTGAGCAATCCTTCCGAACTGCTGCTCAGCCAAAAAGACGAGGAACTCAGCGGTTGCGCGGTGGCCGCCACCATGGAAGGCATGCGGCCCATGCTGATCGAAACGCAGGCCCTGGTGAGCAAATCGGTATACGGCACCCCACAGCGCTCGGCCACCGGTTTCGACATGCGCCGCCTGCAAATGCTGCTGGCCGTACTCGAAAAACGCTGCGGCTATTATTTCAGCATGAACGACGTCTTTCTCAACCTGGCCGGCGGCATTCGCGTCGACGACCCGGCCATTGACCTGGCCATTGTATCGGCACTGGTATCGTCGCTGCTCGATGTGAGCATCCCGTCCAATGTTTGCTTTGCCGGCGAGGTGGGTTTGAGCGGGGAAATCCGCAGCGTGAGCCGGGTGGAGCAGCGCATCGCCGAGGCTGACCGGCTGGGCTTTGAGGAAATTTATATTTCAAAATACGGCACGAAAGGGCTGAATCTGAAAAAATACAAGATCCGGGTGGTTGCGCTTGGCAAAGTGGAGGAGTTGAAACAGGCTTTGTTTGTTTGACCGCTTGGCTCAAAAAATTTAACTTGCGTAAAATTTTCCGAGCATGACCGTTCTGACAAAAAATATGACCTACGCGGAATTTCGCGCACTGGAATTCGACGATACCGATAACTTCCAATACGAACTCCTGAATGGCGAACTCGTGAAAAAAGCCTCCCCAACTGTTCAGCATCAGCGCATTTCGATGCGCCTGATTTCTGCTTTCCTGAAGCATCTCGATCAAAATCCTGTTGGTGAAATTTTTCATGCCCCATTGGATGTTGTTTTGAATGACTACAATGCGCCACAGCCCGACATCATCTTTATCCGTAAAGAAAACACCGACATCATTAACGAACAGGAACAAGTGGTGCTGGGTACGCCTGACATTCTGGTTGAAATTCTGTCCCCCGGATCAATCAAACGCGACCGGATTGAGAAAAAAGAGTTGTACGAAAAATTCGCTGTGTCGGAATTCTGGATTGTTGATCCGAACAACCAATCCATTGAGGTGTACCAATTACAGGAAGAGCGCTACCAAATATTTGCCTTTGCGGCAGAAACCGGCGCTGTACAGTCGGCGGTTTTAACAGGGCTGGACCTCGATATCGCTACCGTTTTTGCCTGAACTTTTACGTGCCCCGGCGCACCTTTTTTCGCTTGTATAGCATTTCCGGATTATTCTGCGTTTAGAACTGGTACAAGTTTTCCATCATGAAAATCCTCTTTTTGCTCCTTTCCGGCGCCGTTGTCCGCGCCGGCCCTGGCCTGGAACACGCTGTTGGAAAAAGCTGCTCAGGGCCATGCCGACGACATGAACAAGCGCCGCTACTTCAACCACACCAGTCCCGATGGCACCGGCTTCTCCAAGCGCATCCGCAATGCTGGCTACGACTGGCGGCAGGTTGGCGAAAACATCGCTATGGGCTACCCTACGGCCAAGGCTGTGGTGGAAGCCTGGCGTACCAGCAAAGACCACTGCCCCAACCTGATGAATCCTGGGTTCCGCGATATGGGCGTCGGGAAAGCCGGAGCCTATTGGGTGCAGGATTTGGGGGCGAAGTGAGCTGGCAAAGGGCAAAGGGCTTAGGGCGAAGGGCAAATTCCCCTCAAATGGAAACTAAGCCCTATGCCCTAAGCCCTTTGCCCTTCGCCCCTTACCTTTACACCATGCCAAATCCAGATTTAGAACAACTCACCCGGCACGCCAACCTGGCCGTGTTGGAAGTCGCTGCATTTTTGCGCGAACATGTTAACCAGGTGCAGCCCGGCCAGGTGGAAGAAAAACACCTGAACGGCCTGGTCAGCTATGTCGACCGGACGGCCGAAGAAATGCTTGTGGAGCGCCTGAGTCGCCTGCTGCCGGAAGCCGCTTTTGTTACGGAAGAAGAAACCGTGGAGCAGGGCGCCACTGCCGAATTGCAGTGGATCATCGATCCGCTCGACGGCACGACCAACTACCTGTACGGTCTGCCGCACTATTCCATCAGCGTAGGCTTACGCTCGGGTGCCGACATGCTGGTCGGCATCGTCCACGATGTGCCCAAGGATGAACTTTTTTTCGCCTGGCAAAACGGCGGCGCCTGGTGCAATGACCTGCCCATCCATGCCAGCCAACGCAAAACCCTGCGGGAAGCATTGGTGGCTACGGGTTTTCCGTACCACAATTTCAGTCGCGCGGAAGGCTGGTTCAACGTGTTGCGCACTCTGCTCGTCGAAGGCCGTGCGGTTCGGCGCTACGGTTCGGCAGCACTCGACCTGGCCTGGGTGGCCTGCGGCCGCTTCGATCTCTTTTTCGAATACGGGCTCAACGCCTGGGATGTAGCCGGCGGGGCATTGCTCGTGCAAGAATCCGGCGGTAAGGTCAGCGATTTTCGCGGCGGCGGCGATTTTATTTTCGGCGGGGAAATGCTGGCTTGTAATGCGGCGATTTATGAGACGGCGCTGGGGGTGGTGCGGGATGGGTTTGGGGGGTGATTTCATGGCAATTGGTGAGGAGCGTTTCAAAAGAACAGCTCCAACACTCACACATTCAAATAACTCATCAGCGAGTCATACCGCTCCTGCAGCGAGTCGGCATAGTCCAGTTCGGCGTACGATTCCTTCACTTCGTATTCGTAGCGGGCAAGCGCCGCAACCACCCGGCTGAGTTCCTGGCGGTTAATTTTGATGGTGAGTTCCAGCATTTCCGTGCTGGCTTCGGAACTGACAAAAGAACTCAGAATTTTGGCATCCTCCTCTTCGATGATCCGGGCAATAGTGGCCAGTGAATAATCCCGGCGGTTCATTTCCAAAACCAAAACTCCGCCCGGTTCGGTGAACGAAGCCGAGTTGGCAAAATAGCGCAGCAGGTCATTCTGGGCGATCAGCCCCAGGTAATTGCCCTGGTCATCGACCACCGGGATCACCGTCAGCCGGTTGTCGCCCATAACGCGCATCACTTCAAACAAGTGATCGGAGCTGTGTACGGCAAAGCGGCCGGGCATGGCGAGGTTGTACTCCGCAATCGGTTCGTACAATTTGTGGTTGAAAATATCTTCTTCGGAAAGTATCCCGACCAGCCGCTCGCCATCCACTACGGGAAGATGTTTAACGTGGTGATCATTCAAAGCGTGAAAGGCGTCTCTTCCCGTTTGCTCTACTTTTAGTGCAGGAATGTCGTAAGCGATAAACGATTCAGCAGTCATAACGTAGTCCTTACAGTAATTAATCCAGGTCGGCTGATTCCGGGTTGAATGGTTAAAATGATGTTTCTTCGGGGCGCAATTGCCAGGTATTTAAACGATTAAACAGAAAATCAGCCATTTTGATCTTTAGACGCTCGGCAAGTTCAGGACGCCACAAATATTCGTGCAAAAATCTTTACATCCAAATTAAATATGCTCAGTACGCGACAAATGTTCCTTAAGCATCTCGCCCAAACGTCGCCGGCGCCTCTGGCCCTGGAGATCGAACGGGCGGCCGGGCTTTACCTGTACGACACTGCCGGCAAGCGCTATCTCGACCTGATCGCGGGCATCGGCGTCAGCGGCCTCGGGCACCGGCACCCGCGGGTGGAAGCCGCCGTGCAAGAACAATTGGCCCGGTACTGGCACACCCTGGTTTACGGCGAATACGTGCTGGCGCCGCAGGTCCAGCTGGCGACGCTGCTGGCCGCGCAACTGCCCGGCCTCGACGCGGTGTACCTCGTCAACTCCGGCACCGAAGCCACCGAGGGCGCCATGAAACTCGCCAAACGCCACACCGGGCGCCCCGGCATTGTCGCCTGTCGCAACGCTTACCACGGCAGCACCCAGGGCGCCGCCAGCCTGATGGCGCCCATCGACTTTACCCTGCCGTACCACCCGCTGCTGCCCGGCATTCGCCACATCGACTTCAACAGCGATGCCGGCCTGGAAAAGATCGACCGGCATGTGGCGGCAGTGATCGTGGAAACGGTACAGGCCGAATCGGGGATTCATACCCCGCGCCCAGCCTGGTTGCAAGCCCTGCGCCGCCGCTGCGACGAAACAGGCGCCCTGCTGGTGCTCGATGAAATTCAGGCCGGATATGGCCGTACCGGGAGTTTGTTTGCGTTCGAACAATACGGCATACGGCCCGATATTTTGTTGCTGGCCAAAGGTTTTGGCGGCGGCATGCCGATCGGCGCGTTCATCGCTCCCCGCGAAATCATGCAGGTATTGTCGGTCGATCCGCCACTGGGGCATATCACCACTTTTGGCGGCCATCCGGTGTGTGCGGCGGCGGCGCTGGCTACCTTGCAGGAGTTGCTGGAAACCGACCTGATTGCGCAGGTGCCGGCCAAGGAAAAATTGTTTCGCGAGTTGCTGGTGCATCCCGCCATTCGCGAGGTACGCAGTGCCGGGCTCTGGCTGGCTGTCGACCTGGGCAGTGCAGCCGCCGTACAACAGGCCATCCGGCATTGCCTGGAGCGGGGCGTGATCACCGACTGGTTTTTGTTTAACGACCGGAGCTTGCGCATTGCACCACCGCTGACGATCGGGGAAGTCGAGATACGCGAGGCCTGCGCGGTGATTTTAGAGGGTTTGTATCGCCTGTAATATGCCGGATGCACCTGGTTTTGCTAAAAAAGGTGCAAATTGCAGCAACATCCCAACTCCGGCAACCAAACAAAACGACTTGACATGCTTAGGAAAATGCTCTTGCTGCTCCTGATCGGGTTGAATACTGCTGCCCTTCAGGCCCAGCCCTGCAACTCGCAAAGCAACAACCTGCTCCAAAATTCGCGCACCTTCGGATACGGCATTCCCAACGTACAAGACCCTCCCGGATTTCTGGCGCCCGCCCCCTATGTTTACACCACTACCACACCACCCGGCCAGGGGGAATACACCATTGCGCATAATACGGCCAGTTGGGGTGGGGCGGCACTCAACTGGGTCGATACCGAAGATGCCAGCATAACTCCCATCGGCTACATGATGGTGGTGAACAGCCAGACAAATCCCGGGGCTTTTTGGGCAGAAACGCTCCCGCTTTGCGCTCCGGGCAATTACATCCTGAGCTTCGATGCCATCAATTTATACGACCCGGGGCTTCCGCTGCAACCGCCACCTGCCTTTGAGTTGTTTGTAAACGGCGCGCCGGTTGCCAACTTCGGTATTCTTCAGGCCGATGGTTCCT
Source organism: Lewinellaceae bacterium (assembly GCA_016716135.1). Lineage (GTDB taxonomy): Bacteria > Bacteroidota > Bacteroidia > Chitinophagales > Saprospiraceae > M3007. The sequence goes on from JADJWX010000023.1 coordinate 11,403, forward strand.
GGAACAGCTACACGGCAACGTTTACCATAAATGCCGCGGGCCCCACGCCTTTTGAACTGGTGAACAACACACCGGGCAACCCCGGCAATGTATTTGCCATCGACAACCTCTCCCTGATACGTTGCGGCCCCGAGCTTTCCCTCACCGAACTAAATCCTAAATTCCACTGTCCGGGCGACTCGATTGGCATGACGGTCACTCTCGGCCCCAACACGTACCCCGATCCCTGGTTTCAGTGGCAACTCTCCACCGATGCCGGCCAAAACTGGGGCAACTACGGCGCACCGACCAACCAGCCCGGCTTTACGATCTTCAACCTGCCCATTGCAGCCTGGATCCGGCTGGCTGCCGCCCCCAGCCAGCCGGAACTGAGCAACCCGTTTTGTGTGACCTACTCCGGCCCTTTCCCGGTGGCCTTCCTGCCGCCCGAGCAATGCAGTGCCGCCATTACAAGCATCGGCGCGCTCTGCACCGGCAACCAGGGGGCAAACGGTTTCCCAAACGGTGACTTCGGCAGTGGCCCCGACAATGTGCTCCCTTTCGACCCCGGCTATGCCCCGGGCTATGTATACGAATTTAACCCGCCACCGAATGACGGCACCTACACCATTACCAACAATACCGCCCCTTGGGGAGGCTTTGCCGCAGACTCCTGGATCAATATTTTTAACAACAGTCCGGACACCAACGGCTACATGATGGTCGTGAATGCCAGCCCCGAACCCGGGCTTTTTTACGAACAAACGATCCCGGTTTGCGAAAACACGCTGTACGAATTCTCCTGCGACGTCATTTCGATGAATTGGCCCATTTTCATCGGTACACTGGCCGAACCGAATATTTCTTTTGTCATTGACGGGGTGGAGGTGTTTGCCAGTGGTAATATTCCCATCGACAGTACCTGGCGTACCTTCGGTTTTAGCATAACCACGGCTCCGGGCGTGAGCCAACTCACGCTTGGCTTGCGCAACAACACACCGGGCGGGCAGATGAACATAGGCAATGACTTTGCCATCGACAACATTACGTTTCACGCTTGCGGCCCCGATGTGAGCGTGACGGAACTCAGCCCTTCGCCCTATTGCGCCGGCGATGATGCCCGCCTGGAAGCTGCTGTCGGACCGGGATTTGACAGCCCGGAGTTGCAGTGGCAAATTTCACTCGACGGCGGGCAAACCTGGCAGGACTTTGGCGGGCCCACCATGCAAACGGAGGTCATAGTGCCCAATCTTCAACAAAATACTGCAGTGCGGGTACTGGCCGCCGAAACTGCCGCCAACCTGGCTAATCCGACCTGTCGGTTGCCTTCCAACTGGATTTATCTGCCGGTTTACCCGAATTGGAACATTACGGTGTACGACACCATTTGCCAGGGGCAATCGTATGTTTTTGGAAATCAAACCTTGTACGATCCGGGTACTTACCAGACGCAATTAACCTCCATATTCGGATGCGATAGTTTGGTAACGCTGCATCTGGCACTGGGCGCCCTAACAGGGCAGCGCTACGGCTTCTATTTGTCAAGGCCAGGCGTACACCTTCGGCGCAAATACGCTGTACGACCCGGGAGTTTATCAGGAATTATTTACCACGCCCGACGGCTGCGACAGTGTGGTGACGCTGACGCTCGACGTGTATCAGCTCAGCGGTACCGAAACGGCCACTATCTGCCGGGGGCAATCGTATGTTTTTGACAATGCCGTGCTTTACGATGCCGGCGTTTATCAAAAAACGCTCACCACGCCCGATGGCTGCGACAGTGTGGTCACCCTGACCCTCGACGTGTATCAGCTCAGCGGTACCGAAACGGCCACTATCTGCCGGGGACAATCGTATGTTTTTGACAATGCCGTGCTTTACGATGCCGGCGTTTATCAAAAAACGCTCACCACGCCCGACGGCTGCGACAGTGTGGTCACCCTGACCCTCGATGTATACCAACTAAGTGGAACAGCGACCGCAGCCATTTGTGCGGGCGACGAGTATGTATTTGGACTAAAGCATTTGTACTCGGCAGGTGTTTACGAAGAAACTTTTTTTACCGCAGACGGCTGTGATAGTTTGGTAACGCTTACGCTAACCGTGGAGGATATCAACGATTTTCAACTGACCGGCGATACGGTAATTTGTCCGGGCGACAGCGCCGTGCTGCGCACCGTTGATCTGTTTGCCAGCTACAAGTGGTCGACCGGCGTAACTACGCCAACGACTAAAGTCGGGAAAGCGGGCTGGTATGCCGTTACCGTCACCTCGGCGCTCGGCTGTACCGATATCAACAGCATTTATGTGGCGCAACCGCAGATTCTGATGGACATTCAACTGACCGACCCGTTGTGCTTTGGCGATCGCAACGGCCGCATCGATTTTACCCAGTTGCAGGGGGCTACACCTTTCCGGTTTTCGCTGAATGGTAGTCCGTTCCAAAGCGATTCATCATTCACCAATTTACCATCGGATACGTATGACATCCGGGTTCGGGATTCAATCGGCTGCCTCAGTGCGCTGACCCTGCAATTGCAGGCGCCGCCCCTCTTAACGGTCGATGTCGGGCCTGACCTTACCCTTGATTTTGGCGACAGTACACAATTGACAGCCACGACCAACCTGCCGGTAGTAGCCTGGCAATGGGAGCCGCCGGAGGGGTTGAGTTGCTCGGATTGTCCGTCGCCCTTGGCCATTCCGCCGGCGAATACCAGTTATGCCGTTACCGTTACCGACGCAAATGGCTGTACGGCAGAGGCCGAGGTGGCTATCCGCCTGGTCACCGAACGCCGGGTATACGTGCCGAATGCGTTCAGCCCGAACCTGGACGGTGTGAATGATTATTTCACCGTGTTCACAGGGCCGGGAGTTGCGTTGATCCGCCAATTGGGCGTCTACGATCGCTGGGGCACGCATGTTTTCTCGGCGCCGGAAAATCAGTTGCCCGATGCCGGCAGTTTGCGGTGGGACGGTACGTACCGGGGCAAGGCGTTACAGCCCGGCGTTTTTGTCTGGTTTGTGGAAGTGGAATTTGTGGATGGCAGTACGGAGGTGTTCAGGGGCGATGTGGTTCTGGTTCGCTGATGCCTGGCGGTAGATGTACGATTTTCCCCAATTTTGGTTGTACATTTGAGTCTAATCCTTCCCTTTTTTCTTCTATTTCCATCGATCGATTTATGGCTGTGCTACAGGAGCGCACCTTGAATTTTTTTAAACATTTCAAATCTGAACCTTAATTCACAGAAATTATGAAATCAAATGAACGAACCTTTGGCATGCAAATCGCCAAACTTGTTGTCCCCATTTGCCGGACTGCCCTGGTATTCTTTTGGTGCTTTTTACTGGGAAATACGGCACAGGCGCAAGGCGACTGGACCTGGATGAAAGGGCTTAACGGCATCAATCAAAATGGCATCTACGGGGCGCAAGGCATTGCAGCTCCGGCTAATACACCAGGCGGACGACAATATGCTGCCGGGTGCACCGATGCCTCGGGCAATTTGTGGTTTTTTGGCGGCCAGGGTTATCCGGCTTCGGGCTCCACAATTGGATTTTTAAATGATTTATGGAAATACAACCCTTCCACCAACGAGTGGACCTGGGTGAAAGGTGATAATGCCATCAGTCAAAACGGGGTTTATGGCACCCAGGGCACTTCCGCCGCTGCCAACAAACCCGGCGGACGGTATTACGCGGAAGCCTGGTTTGACGGCGCCGGGAATTTTTGGATGTTTGGCGGCATCGGTTTCCCGGAATCAGGAAGCACCTCAGGGTATTTGAATGATTTATGGAAATACAACCCTTCCACCAACGAGTGGACCTGGGTGAAAGGCAGCAAATTGATCAATCAGAGCGGCACTTTTGGCGCCAAAGGAACGCCTGCTGTGGGAAATACGCCCGGTGGGCTGATCGCAACTGCCGGCGGAGTGTTGCCTTCCGGGAATTTCTGGCTGCACGGTGGAAACGGTTATAACGGGTCCGGCAGTTCCGGTTACATGAATGACCTCTGGACATTCGACCCGATATCCGAACAGTGGACCTGGGTTTCGGGCAGCAATGCACCAAACAAGAACGGAGTCTATGGCACGCAAGGCCTTCCCGATGCCGGCAACTTCCCCGGTGGTCGCGATCGCACGGCGGGATGGTCCGATGCCTCCGGCAACATTTGGATATTTGGCGGCGTGGGCTACCCGGAGAGTGGTTTAACCGGTAACCGCTTGAACGATTTATGGAAATACGACGCTTCCACCAATCAATGGGTCTGGATGAAAGGCAGTAAGGCCGCGAGTCAATATGCAGTTTACGGCACGCAGGGCACACCGGCGCCGGGCAACACACCGGGCGCCCGGGAAGGTACGGCCACCTGGTACGGCAGCACGGGAAAACTCTGGCTGCATGGTGGCGCCGGATTTACCGCATCGACCACCGGGCGCTTGAGCGATTTGTGGTGTTACGACCCATCGACCAACGAGTGGACCTGGGTAAAAGGCCCGAATACGCCCAATCCGAGCGGTGCGTTTGGCACGCAGGGCACGGCAGCCCCGGGCAACTATCCCGGCGGCCGTGAAGGCGCCGTGGCCTGGTTGGGGGCTTCCGACGAGCTGTGGCTGTTTGGCGGGGTTGGCCGGGGAGTTACCGCCTCAAACGGCCATTTAAACGACCTGTGGAAATATGCTCAACCCGAACCGCCTTCAGCAGAAATTGAAGCTTCCGGCAATGGCTACCCTATCGAAAACCGCTCAAATACCCCCAGTACGGATAACGGAACGGATTTTGGAGCGGTGCCATCAGGTAGCGGTACGGCTACCTCTACATTCTCCCTTGGCAATGGCAGTACTTCCGTGCCACTGGAACTTACCGGGGCGCCGCTGGTTACGATCGCCGGGTTGAATGCTGCCGACTTTATGGTGACAGCAATGCCGGGCACGCCAATTGCGCCGGGTGGCAGCACAGCTTTTACCGTGGAATTTACCCCTTCAGCCTCCGGCTATCGCTGGGCAATTGTGATCATCACGCACACCGACCTGCCGGAAAATCCATTTGTATTTATGGTGAGCGGTTTCGGGCTGTAAAGATTTATCCGTATTTTCGATAAAACGTTGCAAGTAAGCAATTTGAAATGAGGCTTCCGGAGGCACCCCGGAAACCCTGAAGTTTTTTACCTGATTTTATTTGCTTAAAATTACGCTCTCATTTGATGGTCCCTCCAAAACTTGCACATGGCAGCCAACCAAATAGAAATCATCCTGAGCCGGCAATTAGCCGACTGCCTTTCCATCCCGATCTTCCTGACCGACCCGGAGGGCAATTTGCTTTTTTACAATGAGCCAGCGGAAGAACTCCTGGGGAAACGCTATGAAGAAACCGGCCGCATGCCTGTGGAAGAGTGGTCGACTATTTTTAAACCGATCGGCGAAGACGGCAACCCCCTGGAACCGCAAGACCTGCCTTTGGTAAAAACGCTGATGCACCAACGGCCCGCGCATGGCACGTTTTTGATTGAAAGTCTGCAGGGCGAACGGATCAAAATATCCGTAACGGCCTATCCGGTAATCGGCCGCCCCGACCGGTTTTTGGGAGCCGTAGCTATTTTTTGGAAAACAGAATAACCATGGATATCACGATTTGGGGAACCCGTGGTTCATTGCCTGCACCCAGCCCCGAAAACAATTTTTTTGGTGGAAATACATCCTGCGTCCAGGTAACCGAGGGCGATACCCTGCTGATTCTGGATGCCGGGTCGGGAATCCGGCGCCTGGGTGACAACTTTCCCGCCGGCGTTTCCCGGATCGATATTTTACTGACCCATCTGCACATGGACCACATCATGGGCCTGGGATTTTTTTTGCCCCTGTACAACCCGCGAATGGAGGTGAATATCTGGGGTCCGACCAGCACCAAAGAACCCCTGCTAAACCGCTTGCAACGCTACCTCTCGCCTCCGCTTTTTCCCATACGCCTGCAAGACCTGCCCTGCCGCCCGAATATTATCGAGATCAACCACAGTACTTTTTCAATCGGCAATCTGGCGATCCAATCCGCTTACGTATGCCACCCGGGACCTACGATCGGCTACCGGATCGAAAACGGGCATTCCGTCCTGACGTACATGCCCGACCACGAGCCGGCCCTGGGCTCGGCGCATTTCCCCGACGAGCCCGAATGGACCTCGGGGTATGCTCTGGCCCGCAACGCCGATTTGCTGCTGCACGATGCCCAATACACTTCCGAAGAATACGAACCCCGGGTGGGTTGGGGGCACAGCTCAATGGTGGACGCCTTAAAATTTGGTGCAATGACGGCTGTGAAAAAAATGCTGTTTTTTCACCACGACCCTTCTCATTCCGATTCCTATTTGCGTCACCTCCTGAACAAAGCCCTTGGCGACAAACAACCGCCTTTCGATGTGGATATCGCGGCAGAAGGTGATGTGTTTACGCTGCCCTGATCGTTCAGGGGAACAACACCGGGTTGAGCGGCGTATCGATCACGGCATTTACTTCGGCACCCGGACACCAGGTATGCCAGTCGGCCTCCTGATTTTTATTCTCCGGTTGTTTCAGCCGCATATTCTTGTCCATGTAAATAATGGTCATCACCTTCCGGGTTTCATGGGTGTTGTTTGCACCGGCCCGGTGAAAAATCCAGCCGGAGTGGAAGCTGACTTCCCCGACATCGAAGGGCTCGATGATGTGCGGGAAATCGGTGACCCGTAGTTTTTTAGTCATCACCGCTTCACTCTCGTCGCCGATCATCAGATCGCGGCCTTCAACGATCCGGTGGCTGCCGGCGCTGAATTCGAGCGGCCCCATTTCAAGCGGCGTAGCTTGCAGGGGTATCCAGGCGGTGATCGTTTTGTCGGTTGCCAGTGGCCAGTAATACTGGTCGGCATGCCAGGGCGTGATGCCGCCATGGGCCTCCTTGAATAGGGCCTGGTCGTGGTACAACCGGACACCATCGACCTGCATGAGTTCGGCTGCCAGCCGGGCCAGGCGTCGGCTGAAGACAAGTTGCCTGATGTCGGGGTCTTCCCGCCAAAGATTCATCAATTGCAGGAAGGCTTTGCCATAGGTGTCCCGTTGTTCAAGCGGCGTTTCCACCTTGTTCAACCGGGCTACTTTCGCGCTGATCACCCGGTTGAAATAAGCCACGACTTCCGGGTCCAGGACGTGTTTAATTTTTATAAACCTGTTTTTTTTAAAAAAGTCGATTTGTGCGTCCGCCAAGGGGAAGGGCTCGTCCAGAAGAGGTGAAAATTGCATAAGTGGGCTATTCGGTAAAAAAACAAGTCAAAAATATGGAAGAAGTTGCTTCATCCGTGCTGCATCAATGTTGTTTACCAATGTAGATTTAATCAAACCAGCCGTACAAATCCTGCAACTGCAATTTTGATTTAGCGGTGGCATCCAGATCGCGCACGATTTCGCCCCGGTGCATCTGGATCAGGCGGTTGCCAAAGCGCAGGCTCTCCGACAGGTTGTGGGTGATAAAAACAGTGGTCAACTGATATTCCGCAATCAGTTTTTCCGCCGTTTGCATGACCACGGCTGCTGATTTGGGATCGAGTGCTGCCGTGGGCTCGTCGAGCAAAAGAATATCGGTATGGTCCATCACGCTCATGAGCAGGGTGAGTGCCTGCCGTTGGCCTCCGGAAAGGGTGCCCATGGGTTGCTGGAGTTTTTCTTCGAGGCCTAATCCCAGGCCGGCAATTTTTTCCCGGACGTTTTTTTTAAATGCCTGATCAATGCCGATGCGGAGCGTTTTCGGGCGGGTGCGCAGGGCCGCCAGGCGAAAGTTGTCGAGAATACTCAAATCCGGCGCGGTACCCCCGAGCGGGTTCTGAAAAACCCGGGCGATCCAGCGGCTACGCCGGTACTCGGGGAGCTGGGTGACGTCTTCGCCATTGATCAGCAGCCGGCCCTGGCTGGGCCGGATGGCGCCGGCGAGCACGTTCAGCAGGGTAGTTTTGCCCGAACCGTTGGCGCCAAGCAGCACGAGAAAATCTCCGGCACGGATGTGCAGTTGGATGTCCCGCAGCGCCGTCACTTCGTTGACCTGGCCGCGGTTGAATGTTTTTGTGATGAGATCAAATTTAATCATACAGCCTGGCGCCGGACGAGTCGGGGGATACCCACGATCGTCAGGACAAATACAGCGGTTATCAGTTTGAGCATATTCGGATTGACGCCCAGCGAAAGTGCCACGGCCAAAACCAGTTGGAAGGCAATGCAGCCTGCCAGCACGAGCGCCAGTTGGAGCCCGATGTTTTGCACTTTGAGCCAGTTGATCAGCGCATCGCCGATGAGTACGGAGCCCAGGCCGACCAGGACGATGCCGATACCCATGTTGATGTCGGCAAAATTCTGGTATTGCGCTACCAGGAAGCCGCTCAGGGCAGTGAGTGCATTGGCGATGGCCAGCCCGATGATTTTCATCCGGTCGCTGTTGATCCCCAATGCGCGGGTCATCGATTCGCTGTTGCCGGTTGCGCGCATGGCGATGCCGAAATCGGTGCGCAGCACATAAGCCAGCAGGCCACTCAGGATAGCAAGAAAAAGTGCGCCTACCCAGAGTTCGTTAAAAATTGGTTTTTCAAAAACAGCCAACGCTGAAAAAATGCTACCGACCTCAAGCAAGGGGATATTCGAACGCCCCAAAATGCTCAGATTCACCGAATACAAGCCGGTCATCACCAGAATGCCGGCGAGCAGTGCATCGATCTTCAAACGGGTGTGTACCAGTCCGGTCAGGACCCCGGCCAGCGCACCGGCTAATACAGTAGCCGCAATAATGGCCGGCAATGACCAGCCCTGGATGAGCAGTACGGCGGTTACGGCAGCGCCGAGCGTGTAGCTGCCGTCGGTAGTGATATCCGGGATGCGAAAGATCTTCATCGTGATGTAGATCCCGAGCCCCATGGCCGCCAGGCAAAGTCCGAGGACAAAAGCGGTGAGGTAAAAGGTCATTTCGTCAGTGTTTGAAAGTTTCCGGGTACTTCGATCCCGAACCGTTCGGCGGCTTCCGGGTTGTACACGCGTTTGCGCAATTCCACCATTTCCCATTGCAAGCCATCGGTGGAGCCGGTTTTCAAAAACTGTGCGGCTTGTTTCCCGGCCTGATAGCCCCATTGATAAATATCGGCGCCATAGGCAGCCACCGCACCACGCGCTACCAGGCCGGCTTCACTGGTAAAAACCGGCACCCGGGCTTCGTTGCAGGATTTGAGAATGGTTTCAAAAGCGCCAAAAACAGTGTTGTCCGGATTGGCAAAAAAGGCGTCGATATTTTCATTGAGCAGGGCTGCGGTTACCAGTTGGGCATCGGCAGTGGCATTAACCGGCAGGGCGATAAGAGCAACATCGTACGTTTTAGCCAGTGCTTCCAGGCGTTCGAAGGCGTCGACAGATTGGGGTTCGGCCTGGTTATAAATCATGCCGACGCGCAGCTGACTGCCTTTGGGTTTTACCAGATTTGTGATAATCGCAAACGAGGTGTCGATGTAAGCCAAATCATCCGCTACGCCGAACAGGTTGGCGGGCGGGTTGCCGGCGGCGTCCTGTACGCCCATGATGGCCGGGGTTGGCGCTACCATCATAAAAATGGGGATTTTTTTGGTGTTTTGCAGGGCAGTAACCGTGGACAAGGTGGGGCAGGTAGCCATCAGCGTTACTTCCTGGGAAATAAAGTACTGCACGATTTGAGTCAGCGTGGGAATATTCCCCTGGGCATTGCGATAAACCAGGTTCAGGGTTTTAGCGCCTTCGGAAAAACCACTCGCTTTCAGCGCGTCCAGAAAACCGGTTTTCGCCTGGGCAATGGTGCTGTCTTCGAAAGCATCGACGAAGCCGACGGTAGGCGCCTGAGTGTTTTTGGTATTGGTACAGGAAATGTGGGCGAGAATGAGAACAAGCAGATTCAGGATGGTCGTTTTCCAGTTTTTCATGCGGCAAGTTTTTATGTAAACGGATTGGAACCCGAAGGTAGCAAGGAATAGCTGGCTATAAAACAAGAAAGGCCGCCCGGTATTTTGTCCGGACGGCCTCTCCTGTTTATTTTTCAAATCAGGTCAAATTTTTACCAATCTGGAAATGCCTTTTTGATTTCCGTTTGAAACTTCCAGCACGTATGCCCCGGCTTTCCAGGTAGCTACTGGGAGTTGCAGTGCATTTGGCCCGGCTTCCAGGTTTTGTGCGGATTCCCAACAAAGTTGCCCATTCAGGTCAAAAACACGTAGCCGGACTTCACCATTTTGCTGCAATTGAAGACTGAGGTTGATAAAATGCGTAGCAGGATTTGGCCAGGTGGTCAACGGAATTTCAGTAACGGCGGGATTGTCTGTACCGGCCGGAATGGCCTCATTAATTGGTAAAACGTGGGCGTCGGTGCCGTCGCCGCTGGTGGATCCGTTGCGGTTTACGGCATTGCCGGCGGCATAAAAAGTTACCGGCCCGGTGCCTTGCGGAGGTGCGGTCCAGACTACGTCGAAAACGGGCGTCAACGAAACATTATCATGCTCGGCGTAGGTTCGCCCGTTGGGTATTGTTGCGATTTTGTAATTGTTGACGGTGTTGTTACCCGGGTCGGAAAAGCCGTCGAGATCGGCATTGTCCGAATCGCGCAGGGCAATCATTTGAAACCCGTACCCGGTGAGGTTGGTGTTACTATTGGTCATACTGACGCGCGCCTTGTATTGCTGCCCGGGCAAATATTGCGTAACAGTGTCGCCATTGTTGTCGATCAAATGAATAAATGTAACTGGGCCGGCAGCCCCAAAATGGCAATAGGAACAGGTGCGCGGCGAGCCGTTGGAATTGGATTCATCTCCCGGCGCACCGGTATTTCCGCTTTGGGACTCGGAAGCCCGGCCATTTTTATTGCCGGGAAGAATCGTGAAACAAAGTACTCCGAAAAGGAGCAGACCGATCAGGCGAAATTTCATGTTTGCGTGTTTGTTGTGTCTGAAAAGAGGGTGTTTGACAAATTCAAACGGCAAAAGTTGAATATTCGCATGGAATAAAAATGTCCGGCCTTAACGAAAGCGCTTTTTCCGGGAAAAATTAATGGACAAATTGATCCAGTTCATACAGCCGGTAGGCTTCGATAACCCGCACCAGCTCTGCTTCAAATTGCTGCACATCCGACACATTATGCTTTGCCAAACCTTTGGCCCAGGCTTTCCAGTCTTGCCCGGCTGATTTTTTCAGCGCAGCAAACCAGGGCTTTTGCCCGAGAAATAGGCTAAAACCCCGGATGCTTTCCCAGGCAGTGTTGTACTGGCGAAAACACGCCCCGTTGAAGTTGGTCTGCGGGCCATCCCAGTCTTGTGTGCAGGGAATAGCCAGGTAATTATTGGCCTCCCGGGCACAGCCCCGCCGCCCGGAAAAACTGTTTACGTATGCACAGGCAAGTAGAACAGAAGCCGGGACTCCAAACTTTTGTTGTTCGGCTACCATTGTTTTGCCGAACCGTTGCAGGAATGTAACTGCGGTGGCCTCGTCAATGTCGGGGAGTGGCACCCTGGCGGCTTTTTCTCCGCCGCCAAGGTTCAGCATGGAAGCGCTTTTGGCGGAAGCAGGTTCTTCGGTATAAATTTCCGGACGTTCGTTAGAAGCAGGGGCGGCGGCATCATCTCCGCCTACATGCAAATTTTTGCGCACTGCCGCGATCAAAAGGATCAAAAGCAATGCAATGGTAAACCAGCGTTTTTTGATAAAATCCCAATACATGGCCGTAGGTATTTTTAAAAGGTGAACAGGTAAACATGCCTGCCGTTTCCTGTAGCACAAGGCCGGAGCTAATGTAAAACAATTTGTTTTTATTTTAAAACAATTTTTTTGTTTTACATTTGCCGGTCAGGTGTTGAAACCACAACGACAAACCAATGACCCTTGATCGCGCCCGGCTTGCACTCAAAAAAGTATTTGGCTACGATACCTTCCGGCCACTTCAGGCTGAAATTATCCAGGCTGTTTATAGTAGCCGCGATGCGCTTGTGCTGATGCCTACCGGCGGCGGAAAAAGCATTTGTTTTCAGGTTCCTGCGCTGACTATGGAGGGAACGGCAGTGGTGGTAAGCCCCCTTATCGCGCTGATGAAAGATCAGGTGGAGGGCTTGCGTGCCAATGGCGCCCCGGCGGCTTTCATCAACAGCATGCTGACGGCCAATCAGACCCGCGAAGTGGAGGAGGAACTGCTTGCAGGTCGAATTAAGTTACTGTATGTCAGTCCGGAAAAACTCGTTTCACAAAATTTTCAACCATTATTGAAGCGGCTGAAGATCAGTCTTTTCGCGATTGATGAGGCACATTGCATTTCTGCCTGGGGACACGATTTCAGGCCGGAGTATACCCAACTAAAGTTTTTAAAAGCACAATACCCGGGGGTGCCTGTTTTGGCGCTCACTGCAACTGCCGATAAGCTGACCCGAAAGGATATCGCCGGGCAATTGCAACTGAATAACCCTGCGGAATTTATTGCCTCCTTCGACCGGCCGAATATCTCCCTGAGCGTTAGCCGGGGTCAAAAACGGTTCGAACAAATCCTTAGCCACTTAAAAAGCCATCCGGGGCAGTCGGGGATTATTTACTGTCTGGCACGCCGTACCTGTGAAGACCTTTCGGCAAAACTCAATGCCCGCGGGTTCAATACGGCATATTACCACGCCAATATGGCGCCGGGGGAGCGCAACCGCGTGCAAGAAGATTTTATCAACGATCGTGTTCCGATTGTTTGTGCAACGATAGCCTTCGGCATGGGTATTGACAAAAGCAACGTGCGTTTTGTTATTCACTACAATCTGCCGCGCAACCTCGAAGGTTATTATCAGGAAATCGGCCGTTGTGGCAGAGACGGACTCCCGGCTGAAGCTCTGCTTTTTTTTAGCTATCAGGATGTAAACACCTACCGGCAGATGTTTGAAGAAAGCGATGCGGTACAAGTCCAAAAGGATCTGAAAATTGCCAAGTTGAACCGAATGTATCAATTTGCGGAAGCACCAGTCTGCCGGCGTAAAACGGTGCTGCACTATTTTGGTGAATCCTACGATAAAAATTGCGGAAATTGCGATGTGTGCCGCAATCCACCCCGCCATTTTGACGGCACAGAGGCTGCACAAAAAGCCTTATCGGCACTAGTCCGCATGGAGGAAAATGTAGGGATGAATATGCTGGTGGACGTTTTGCGTGGCAGCCAGCGTCGGGAGATTTTCAACCTGGGGTTCAACCAAATCAAGACCTATGGCGCCGGAAAAGAGTATAGTTTTGACGAATGGCAGTTTTTGCTTTCGCAAATGTTGCACAACGGTCTGCTGGAGATTGCCTACGACGATAATAGCTGTTTGCGGGTAACTGAAGCCGGCAAATCCATTCTGTTCGATGGCAAAAAAGTACAACTTGCCTTGCCACCACGGCCGGAAGAAAAGACTGCGCCAAAAGAAGTTGCACAAAGACAATCAAACCGTACACAACTCCTTCGCGACGAACTTTTTTGACCGGCTGATTGCCCTGCGCCGCACAATCGGCCAAAAGCAGGGCATCCCGCCTTATCTTATTTTCAGTGATGCGACCTTAGAACAAATGGCGCAGAAGCGCCCCGTGACCGATGCGGATCTACTTTACATCAGCGGGGTTGGTGAGCGCAAGCTACAACTGTATGGCGACGCCTTTATTGGCGCAGTCCGCGAATTTGTGCGTAAAAAAGTTCAGGATGGTCAACATGTTCCCGGAAGTACATTTTTGCTTACCTGGGATTTATTCAAAGCAGGCCGTCCGATTCATGAAATTGCCCGTATCCGGGAAATCAGTCCGGTCACCGTTGTTAGCCATCTGGCCATCATGTATGAACGGGGGGAGTCCGTGGAAATATCAGAATGGGTGTCGCTTGAAGCCCTGGATCTTATTCAGGGAGCGCTTTCGTTGTTTGCGGAGCCTTACCAATTAAAGGAAATTTATGAGCATTTCCAGCAGCAATTCTCCTATGAAGCCATTCGCTTTGCCATTGCAGACGCAAAACGCAAGGAATGGCAACAACGTCGTTAATGTTCATAAAAAAGGCGAGGGCCGCAGCGCTCTCTCGCGCCACAGCCCCCGCCATCTTATAATAATCTCATGAAAAGTTGCTGTTTGTTGGTCAAAACACAAGGCACATCTTTTTGCTGCTTTGTTTCTTTTGACAATACAAAGATGCGGCATCTTCCAGATAAAAAAAGGACAATTTTAGCATTTTAATTATTATTTTTTTTAAGCCAAAAGTAAGTCTTTGGGTTTCAAGTCATTGATTTTAAATAATTTGAACCTATTTAATTTGCGCAAAAACACGCGCTTCGGCAACACATATATATTAGTAAAAAACGGGAGGGCCGCATTGCTCGTTTGCAACGCGGCCCTCCCGCTAAGTCTATATTGTCTCATGAAAAGCGCAAAACAAGGGTCAAATGCATCCGATGTAACTCTGCCGCTTCCTACTATTTGCTCGCATTGACAGTACAAAGATGCGAGTACATGCTTTTACACAATAGGACATTTTCTTGCCTTAGTGCCGGGCTTAAAATATTAAATATTGCCCATTTTTTGAAATAAACAAATTGGTTATCAGTACTTTAATGCAACAAAAAAATGATGCTTTTTCGTTACTGAATTTAATTATATTCGAAAGAAACCAACCTTATTCCGAAGGGCAGGGGCAAAAAAAAACCGCGGCACTCGTTTGTGCCGCGGCGGTTTCCCGTATATAATCTCATGAAAAGTCTACAACCTGGGGTTGATCAAACCGTTTTCTCTCTTATCTCTGCCGTTCTCTTTAATCAACGATACAAAAGTGCAGGAATTGATACCACTGCCAAAGAACAAAAAAAGGCATTTGTTGAGACGTCAAACAGCGACATTTTAAGGGCTTCAATGATAAAATAGAACACAACAAATTGATTAACAATGATTTGTTGTTTTTAAATAGGCTGCTCAGGCTCGCTTTTGTTGAAAAAAAAGATTTTTTTTCACGATATTTTTGTTGAAAAAACTTTTTTGCGGTTAAAAAAAACGGATTTATCAACCCTGAATCTCGAAAAACCGGTTGCCTGTTGATTTTCTTTTGTTGGCTGTGTTGAGCGCATCAGCTGGGTCGTTGCCACGGGAAGCAGCATGCAGCCCTAAAGTTGTACGGGTAGGTTTAGTATGTTTTTCAGTAGGAGGGGCAGGGGCAAAAAAAAACCGCGGCACTCGTTTGTGCCGCGGCGGTTTCCCGTATAATCTCATGAAAAGTCTCAGAGTCTGTGGTCAATGAATTTTACCGCTTCTTGTCTATTTCCCGCCGTTCGCTTTCATTAACGATACAAATGTGCGGCACATTGTTTTGGCCCCAAAGGACAAAAAAAACTGTTTGTTGAGTGTTTTGTTAAGATGGATTTTCTAGATTGGCTTAACTGCCAAGGCATAAAATGCTAAAAAACAGATGTTTGCATTTACATGTGTCGCGCTTGCGACATTTTAATCGCTGATTTTGTTGAGCGAAAACTTATTTTTTTTGCTGTATTTTTTTGAAAAAAACTTTTTTTAAACATATCAGCCTGCGCGAATCTTCATTTGAAGCAACTTTGGGAACACAAAACAGGCCCTGCAAGGATTCCCTGCAAGGCCTGTTCATACTGGTTCAATTGGGCAGCGTCCCGCTTATCGCATTACAGCCACCGGCATGGCGGGATCATAGTTCCCTTTGATTACAGGGCTTTGGCGATTACCGGTGTAAGCGCGCACATTATCGTAGATAAAGTTATAAATCTCCTGCACCGAAACAATTTTGTCATTGTTCTTATCGGCTTCTCCCTTTAAGCCGCGGATTAAAAAGTGGCTGAAGACCCCTTGGCGCAATCCAGCCGATTCCAGTGAAGTTTCATCGGCTTTGGATGACATTATCAGCGCTGTACCCGAAACAGATTTCGAAAGTGTCTTGTAGTATTGCACCAACACCGGTTCTGTTTCTCCCGAGCGCATGGCAAAGATGCTACCGGAATGACAGGCATCGGCCAGGCACAATTTATATTTAGCCTTGCAGGTGTTAAACAAGGCCGCTATTTCTTCGTGGGTGATTTTATTATTGTATCCGTCAAAATCAATTGGAAGAAACGACCCGTTCAGGCCATGGCCTGAGAAGTAAAACATTACCAGGTCGTTAGGTCCGGCCTTGCTGAATACTTCGCGTAGGGTTCCAAGTAAGTTTTCCCGGGTAGCTTCCTCATCTATCAGAATACGAACCTGATCATCAGGCAACGCACCGCCTTCCAGGCTTTTCAGGAAAGCGTAGAAACGGTAGGCATCATCATCCGTATACCGCAACACCGGCATATGGTCGTAGGATGCGACCCCGGCCACAACAGCCCAGACTTTGGTTTCGATATTTGCAGGCGGGGTTGGTGCAGGCTCGGTAAATACCGGGCTGTAATCAAGCGGTGTTTCAGTACCGACAAATTCCCCTGCACGCCAATAGCCATCCACCTCGGTGCCATCGTGCAGGTAAAGCGTACCTTTGCCCATGAAAGCGCCATCCGCCCATTCGCCGCGGTAACGATCGCCATTTGCATACACGCAAATGCCGACCCCATGCGGTTGACCGTTCTGGAAATCGCCGGTATATTTTGCGGAGCCTTCTTTAAAAATATATGTTCCATTTCCTGCTGTGCAATCGCCCTGGATACAACCGGTTTTGCCACTTTCAATCAGGCTGGAACCAATAAACTCACCCTCGCGCCACTCCCCTTCCTCTACATTTCCGTTGGCGTAATACC
Organism: Lewinellaceae bacterium; assembly: GCA_016716135.1. GTDB lineage: Bacteria > Bacteroidota > Bacteroidia > Chitinophagales > Saprospiraceae > M3007. Next base: position 28,159 of record JADJWX010000023.1, read on the forward strand.
GCGTGCCGGAGCCGTGCGGAAAATTAGATTTAAAGTTGCCCACATACCGGTCGCCACTGGCGAAATAAAAGGTGCCATTGCCCTCGAACTTGCCGTTGATAAAATTGCCTTCGAACTTGCTGCCATCGGGGTAGGCAAATATGCCGCCGCCGTTTTTGCAATCTCCACTCAGGCAACCCGATTGGATGTTCGTCCCATCATCTTGTTTTTCTTCCTCTTTTCCGGCAATATATTCTTCCAAAAGCTCTGCATTTTCATCAACCGGTTTGCCTTTTTTCCAGTTTCCCGTGCGCTTGGTTCCATCCGAATAGGTTTTAGTGCCTTTGCCATCAGGGAACCGGTTTTTCCACTCTCCGCTATACTTGCTGCCGTCGGTATAATAGCAAACGCCAATGCCGTGGATTTCGCCATTTTTGAAATGACCAATGTACTTGGCGCCCGAAGGATATACATACGTACCCTGGCCGTCGACACAATTACCGGCAACACACTGCCCCCAGGCAACAATGGACGCGCTTGCAAAAACAAGGAGAAATAACAGTATTCGTTTCATAATGAATGTTCGTAAAAAGTTCATCCGGCTCAGGTATTCACGGCCGTAGGTTTAACCTCTTTGTGTTGGAAATATTGTAAAAGTAACCCCGTACAAAGGTTTTTTTAGAAAAAATATAATGCCTCTTCAAAGAAAGAAGATCAAAAAATATAGGACTTTAGCGGCATTGCATAAACGTAAATAAATTATGAAGCAACGTATTCTTACCTTTTTTCTCCTGCTGTTCAGTCTCTTCGCCTATGCGCAGAAAAAACCTGCCTACGTAATTTACACGCCAAAAGGCAAACAGGTCAGCTATGCGAAAATGGTGCGCCAGCTGCAAAGCAAAGACATTGTGTTGTTCGGTGAATACCACAACAATGCCATAGCCCATTGGTTGCAGCTGGAATTGTGCCACGACCTGCACAACCAACGGTCGCTGGTGCTGGGCGCAGAAATGCTCGAAGCCGATAACCAGGAAGCCTTAAACCGTTATTTGAGCGGAGAAATTGATGCCAAAGGACTGGACACCCTGGCCCGGTTGTGGAAAAATTATAAAACAGACTACGCGCCCCTCGTCAATTTTGCCAAAACCAACAACTTGCTATTTGCGGCGACCAACATCCCCCGCCGCTATGCTTCAAAAGTAGCCTACGACGGTTTTGCCGTGCTGGACAGCTTGTCGGAACAGGAAAAATCCTGGATTGCTCCCCTGCCAATGGCTTACGACGCAGAACTCCCCGGATATAAAAACATGCTCACCATGATGGGCAGCATGCACGGCAGTGAAAACTACCCAAAAGCCCAGGCGTGCAAAGACGCCACCATGGCCCATTTTATTTTGAAATATTACAAGCCGGGCAGCCTTTTTCTGCATTTCAACGGCGCCTACCATTCCGATAATTACGAAGGTATTTTGTGGTATTTACAACAACAAAAACCAAACCTGCAGTACGCCACCATCAGTACGGTATCGCAGGCTGATCTCAGCAAACTACTGGACGAGCACAAGGGCCGCGCAGATTTTATCATTTGCGTAGATGAGGATATGACGCCTACTTATTAAGAATAAAACATTCCAACCATGTTTATCGGTCACTTTGCAATTGGTTTTGGCGCTAAAGCCGCAGCACCCCGGGTATCGCTCGGCGCGCTCTTTTTTGCTGTACAATTTGTCGATCTGCTTTGGCCCAGTTTGCTGTTGCTGGGCATGGAACGCGTTGAAATCCGGCCCGGCATTACGGCCGTTACGCCACTCGATTTTGTGCACTACCCCTACACCCACAGCCTGCTCATGGCCGGCGTTTGGGCCGTGCTGATCGGCGGGGTTTATTACCTGTTGAGCAAGCAACCTAAAGCCGCCCTGGTTTTGGGCGCCTGTGTGGCCAGCCATTGGTTTATCGACCTGATCGTGCACCGGCCCGACCTGCCGCTGAGTTTTGCCGACACCCCGGTGTTCGGTCTGGGCCTGTGGAATTCCCTGGTCGGTACGGTCGTCGTCGAAGTCTTGCTTTTTGTTGCCGGACTTTGGATTTACCTGCGCCATACCAAAGCGATCAAACCCGTCGGGGTGTATGCGCTTTGGGGCTTGGTGACCTTTTTGCTGGTAACCTATGGCGCCAACCTGTTTGGCCCTCCACCGCCCGACGTGAAGGCTATCGCCATTGCCGGCCATGCGCAGTGGCTGCTGGTGCTTTGGGCCTATTGGGTGGATAAAAACCGGGAAGTGCGGTAGGTTTCCCTAACCTGACAGGTTTTATATTTAATTCCCCAACTAAAAATTAAAATCCTGCCCGGCTGTCGTGCGTTTTCTGAAACACCGTTTTTACAAACGCAACGCACCTACATGAAACACCTGATCCTCCTTTCCTGTTTTTTTTCCCCTACCCTCTTTTTTGCCCAAAAAAATAACCCAACACCACAGCCCGACACTACTCGCGAACACTGGCATCGCGGCGACAAAGTGGAGCCCACCAAAACCCTGGCTCTCTTAAAAATAACGGTGTACGACCTGGCGCGCCGCAAAATACCCGACCTGGATGTCCGGGTTTTACAAACCAAAACCGGTAAGGTCTGGCAGGGGTATACCGGCAACTTTGGCGAAGTGTATTTTCTGGTGCCCAACGACAACGAGTACCGCATTGATGCCGGCAACGAAACGGGCATCGAAACGTTCCGGGAGCCAAAAGACAGCTACCTGCGCGACGCCATCAGCATTACCCATTTGGCTACAAAATTCACCGAGGAAATCAGGAACGACAGCGTTTTCCAAACCGTTTCCGTCGCACAAACCCCGACCCGCGAACGTGTTTTGCTGCAGGCAAAAATTCTCGATCTCGACGATAAACCGCTGGATGGCGAAGTCCTGTATTTCACCGATGCCAAAGCGAACAAGGTATACGTGGCTGTGACCAATGCCCGTGGCCGGGCAGCCCTGATGCTGCCCAAAGGCGCAAGTTATTGTTTCAGCACCCAGTTTTACCCAAAATTAAAATGCTACGACATCCCCAATCACGACATGGCCGGTGAAATGACCATCACCTTCAACACCATCGGCACCAAAGCCCTGCTCAAACGCAAGGCCGAGCGCGAGCGAAAGGCGTTCATCCGAGATTCGCTGTATCGCGAACAACGGCTCCTCGACTCGCTGAACCAACTGAACCGCAAAAACGATGAAATTGCTTTTCTGCACCAGCTGAGTTTCGGCGCCCCGATGGATACCATTAAAAAACGCATCGAGCAGCGCAGCGCCCGCGAACGCGAAGCCCTTGCCCACGACCCGATTTATTTTGAAAAAACCCGCGAAGCGGTCAAAGCCACGCTCTACCGCATGCGTGAGCACTGGAAACACAAGGTAATTGTGACCGACCTTACCGGAAGCATGTCGCCGTACATGGACCAGGTGGTGCTCTGGCATGCCCTCCAACTCGTGCAGGGGGAAGAAAACCAGTACATATTTTTTAACGACGGCGATGCCACACCCGACAGCAAAAAGATCGTCGGCCAAACCGGCGGGTTGTATTTCACGGAGCAAGCCGACATGGAAAAACTGCTCCAAACCATGCAGGAAACCGCCCGGGCAGGCAATGGCGGCGATGGCCCGGAAAACGACCTGGAAGCGCTGCTGCTGGGCTTGAGCAAAATGAAGGGCCTGGACCAACTCGTCCTCATCGCCGATAACTACAGCGACGTGCGCGACATGGAATTGCTCATCGGCCTGAAGGTGCCGGTGCATATCGTCTTGTGCGGAACAGCCGACGGCGTAAACGAGGATTACCTGGAAATCGCCTACAAAACCAAAGGCAGTATTCACACTATCGAGCAAGACATCGACGACCTGGCCCAACTGGCCGACGGCGCCACCATCACGATCGGACGCTACCAGTACCGGGTGAGCCGGGGCAAGTTTATTCAGGTGTCCAGGATTTGATTCTATCTTTGCCCCAAACTAATTTTTCGACTCCATGGCGCGTTCGCAACGATCTCAGGCTTTGCTGCAATTCGGTTTGTTTTGCGGGATCATCCTGTTTGTCAATATTATAGCCAATAGTTTTTACGCCCACCTCGACCTTACCGAGGAAAAGCGGTTCACGCTTACCAAACCCACCAAGGCAATGCTGAGTGCCCTGGAAGACCGCATTTATGTGCAGGTACTTTTGCAGGGCGAATTTCCCGCAGGGTTTAAACGCCTGCAAACGGCCACCCGCGAAATGCTCGATGATTTCCGCTCCGTGACCGGCTACATCGACTACCAGTTTCTCGATCCGCTTGAGGGCAGCACCGACGACATCAAAGCCCGCCAGAAAGCCCTGCTTGAAGACGGCATTGCACCGGTCAACCTGCGCGTGAACGAACAAGGCGAAAGCAAACAACAATTGATCTACCCCGTGGCGGTGTTCAACTACGGCCAGCGCAAAGTGGTAGTCAATTTGCTGGAAAACCAGTCGCCCACACTCATGCCCGATGAAGTAGTCAACAACTCGGTCAGCCTGCTGGAGTACAAATTTGCCAACGCCATCAAAAAACTTCAGGCCGAAAACCGGGCCGCTATCCTGTTCACCCGGGGGCATGGCGAACTCGACGAACTCGAAACCCTCGACCTGGAGCGCAGCCTGCACCAGTTTTACGATACCGACCGCATCGCACTGGATTCGGTCATTCAAATCGACCCCAAGGTCTGCCAGCTGCTGGTTGTTGCCAAACCCCGCGGGCCGTTTTCGGAACGCGACAAATTCAAAATCGATCAATTCATCATGCAAGGCGGAAAGGTGCTCTGGTTGATAGACCGCCTCAATGCCAGCCTCGACAGTATTCGGCCGCGTTTTTACCCGGTCGACTATCCGCTCAACATTGAAGATATGTTGTTCAAATACGGTGTCCGAATTCAGCCCGACCTGGTGCTCGACATCGAATGCACCAAAATTCCGCTCCAGGTGGGTGTGGTGGGTAATGCGCCGCAATTCCAGCTGTTCCCCTGGCCCTACTACCCCGCCGTGCGCCCGACGGGCCGGCATCCGGTGGTAAAAAACCTCGACCGCGTGGAGTTGAAATTCTGCTCGTCCATCGACACGATCCGGACAAAAACGCCGGTTCGTAAAACGGTGCTGTTGCAAAGCAGCCGGTACAGCCGCCTGCAATTCAGTCCGATGGAGTTAAATTTTGGAATTGTGCGTTCCGAACTCAATCCGGAAAATTTCAACAAAGGGCCGCAAACCGTGGGAGTGCTGCTCGAGGGTGTTTTTCCGTCCAATTTTGAAAATCGCGTTTCGCAGGATATGCTGGCCGGCTTGAAACAGGTGGGCCTCGACTTCCGGAACGCCAGTGTGCCCGACAACCGCATGATCGTGATCAGCGACGGCGACGTGGCCGCCAATTTCATCCGCAACCGCGAAAACAAGGAATGGCTGCCCCTGGGCTTCAACCGTTATGAAAACAGCACCTATGCCAACAAGGAACTCCTGCTCAACGCTGTGGAATACCTCATCGACGCTACCGGCGTGATCGAGGCCCGCTCCAAGGAAGTAAAACTTCGCCTGCTCGACACGGTGCGCGCCCGGGAGGAAAAAACATTTTGGCAGGCGCTCAACCTGGGGCTCCCGCTGGTGTTTTTGGGCCTATTCGGGGCGGTATTTTTTTGGCGGCGAAAGCGGAAATATGCGAGCGTATAAAGTCTCCAATCAAGCTGAATACGCATAACAGGATGCCTTAAAAATACCCCGCAAATTCTGCACGCCGTAGCGTATGTTTTTTTACCGCAAAGACACTAAGACGCGGAGTATCACACTTTGCGCCTTGGCACCTTGGCGGTGAAAAGTTTGTCGCACGGGGCCGGGAAATTCCTGATAACACAGCCTTTTATCTTAAAAAAAGCCCCGGCAGCGAATGCTCGCGCCGGGACTGCTTTTCCAAAAAGTAACCAAATCAAATAATTTCTTATCGGGCCGAATTCGGCAGCAGGCCTATCCCCCGATCCGTTTGTTTATGTCTTCAACACCGGTTTTGCGCTGGCGTGCGCCTTTCACATTTTTGTTGCCGAAGCGGTAGTTTACGTTGAGGCGGATGGTGCGGCTTTCCCAGTTTCCGTTGCCGCGCATGTACAGGCCTGGTGTGAAATCGTTGACGCTGGACCAGCCGGCGGTATTCAGGATATCGCCGAACGACAAGCTGGCAGTAGCCTTTCCATCAAAAAATTGTTTTTTCACCCCAAAATCCATAGCGCCCTGGGCTTTGCTGCGGAACACGGCGCCCCAGATCGACGGCGCGTTGAACCAACCCGAGAGTTGCAACGACCAGCCTTTGGGCAGGCGGAAGGTGTGCTCGCTGTACAGGTTCATCGACTTGAAGGTTTCGTTGATCTCAAATCCTTCGCGGAATTTGGCATTGAAGGAGGTTACAAACCCCGTCACGTTCCAGTAGCTTTCCCACCATTTTGCGAAAGGAACCGGCACACCGATGCTCAGGGAGATATTATTTTGGTCGGCAATGTTTTCATTGGTCAAAAAAGTGCGGTTGCCCTCCGTCGTGTCGATCACTTCGGTGAACAGGTCATTGGTACGGCTGTACCCGAGGGTGGTGTTGAGCATGCCCATAAACGTGTGCGTCAGTTCCACACTGTTGGTGAATTGCGGGCGCAGGAAGGGGTTGCCTTTTTTGTAGGCCAGTTCGTCGAGCCGGTCTTCGAAGGGATTCAGGTGGCGGTAATTGGGCCGGTCGATACGGCGGCTGTAGGTTAGGCTGAATTGATTTTTTTCGCTCATGCTGTAGGTCACGGCTGCACTGGGGAACCAACTCAGGTATTTTGCTTCGTTCATTTCGTCGCCGCCGGGCTTCAAACTGGTCAGGTCGCCTTTCCAATCGGTGTGCTCGGCCCGCAGACCTGCCTGGAAACTCCATTTTTTCACCTGGATGTTGTAGTTGATGTAGCCGGCATACACCCGTTCGTCGTACACAAAGCGGTTGCTGCGGTCGATATCGGGCTCGGGGTTTCCGCCGATCACATTGAAAAAGTCGAAGGTGTTATCGGTTTTTACATTGGTCAGTTTGAAACCGACGCCGAATTTGCCTTTGAACAGCCGCTGTTCATAGTCGGCCTTGGCGATCCACATATCGATATCAGTCGGGGTGTTTGTGCGGTAAATTTTTTCCGACAAAACCACCTGCTCCGACGGGTCCATGTAGCGGTTCGGTTGGTAGGAGTCGGCCCGGGAAGTGAAATCGCCGCGGTTGATATCCACGGTGAATTCCCTGCCCAGCGTATCGGCATAGCGGTAGTTCAGGTTAAAATTGAGATTTAAGCGGTTTTGCGGCTGATAGTTGGCAGCCACCAAAACCGAGTCGATCACCGACGGGTTGTTCAGGTTGTAAATATCGGTATGCGCCTCATTCAGCCAGGGGCCGCGGGCATTCCGGCCGTCAACAACAAAACCGATCGTGTTTTTGGAATTGAGAAAAAAGTCGGAGCCCAATTTAAAATTGTGGTTGTTGTTTTGATCCGACATGACACTCGACTGGTCGTAAATATTGCCGGCTTGCTCGCGGTACAAATTCAGGTCGTTGTGCCAGGTACCGAAGTGGTTGGAGTAGTTGCCAAAGGCATTGACCCAGGTGTTGCGGTGATTCAGCGAGAAATTGCCGCCGCCTTTGATGGTTTCACCGGAGACAAACTCACCTCCGACAGAACCGTTTGTCCCAAGCGACCGGTTTTTCCGGGTACGGATGTTGATGATGCCCGCGTTGCCCGAGGCATCGTATTTGGCAGAAGGGTTGCTGATCATCTCGATGGCGGCGATATCCTCGGCGCGCATGCCTTTGAGCAGGTTCGCCAGGTCTTTACTGTCCATGGGTACATCGCGGCCGTCGATCTGAAAACGCACGGCATTTTTACCGCGCAGGCTGATGTTGTCGTTGTTGTCGATCACCACCCCGGGGGCTTTGCGAAGCAGTTCCAGGGCATTTTGCCCCTGGGAGTTGATGTTGTCTTCGACATTCAAAATCGTTTTGTCTGCGCGCACTTCAATTACCGGGCGCCGGGCGACGATGGTCACTGTGCCAAGTTCCTGGGTGTTTTCCTGCAAGGTCATGGCTTCCAGGGTTTTATCACCACCGGCATATTCAAAAACCGGCAAGGCGCCCTTGCCGGCGCCGACAAGATTGGCATTGATAAAATAACGCCCCGGCTTGATGTTGGCAAATTCGTACTTCCCATAGGCGTCGCTCACGCTCCCCTTGGCAAGGCTGGTGTCGTGCGCATGGTAAAGCAACACCGTGGCAAATTCGGCCGCTTGGCCATCAGCCTGTTGAACCTGGCCGCTGATCGTTTGGGCAAATGAGGTAGCGCTCAGCACAAACAGGCTGAACAGTGTCAGAAAGATGGGTTTCATTGCTTAATTTTTTAGTTGTAACGTAGTTTCCGTTCGTAGCAAAAGGATTAAAAATGCTTTGTTTTCATTGCAAAGATGCGGGGATTAAGGTAGTATGCAATGCATAGAACCTGTTAAAAGCATACACTTTCTATAAAAAGGACAAAACCGGCGACAAAGGACAGCCGTTTTTCTATGAACAGCCCGCAGTTTATTGCGATCAATTGCCGGATAAGAGGCAAGACAAGGGCAAAGCCGAAAAGGTTACAGCCGGGTTGCCGGAAATTCTTCCCCTGCAAACTGCTGCCGGTCGATCTGCACAAAATTCGGCGGTGTTGCGCAAAAGCGGTATGAAGCCGCCACTACATCAAAAATCCCCTATCTTTGCACCCGGAATCATGAGGCTAAGTCCCTCAAAAACAGGTGACTAAAATCAGTCGCCGCCGTCTGAAAAACATGCCGATCGATCTTATATGCATGGTTGCTTTTGTATATGGCTTCTGGAAAGGTTTTAACCAGGGCATTATCAGCACCGTTTTTAACATTGCCGCTTATGTATTCGGGATTGTGCTGGCCTTCAAAATGACGCCGACCACCACGAATATTCTGGAAAAGCTCTTCAATTCGGATAATCCCATGATGTTCATGGCTGCTTTTCTGATCAATGTCACCCTGATCATGCTGATTGTCCGGCAGGTCGCCAAAGGTTTCGAAAGCGTCTTGCAATCTTTGTACCTTAATATTATAAACCAGGCACTCGGTGGCGCCGTGCTGGGTTTTGTCGGCATCCTGATCTTCAGTATTTTGGTTTGGTTTGCAGATAAAGCCGGCATGATCAGCGACCAAACCGTGGAGGAATCGCGTACCTATCCCTACCTTATTGAGCTGCCGGGCAAGGCCAAAGTGGCAGCCGTCCAGTTTAAACCCTTTCTGCTCGATACCTGGGACACTTCCGTCAAATGGATGGACAACCTGGAAAAATACGGTGAAGAAAAAACCGGCGCCTCCGGTGATCAGCCGCGTATTTACGAATTACCCGACGACGGCAGCACCGGCATTGAAGCCGAACCCGCTAAAAGCCGCCCGATTTATGAGGACAACGGCAGCGGGATTGAGTAACCCGGGCATCTGGCCCGGCGATTTCAATGAATTGCCAACTTCCCCGACCTGTTAAAGTTTTCACGTCCCCATGTTACCGTCAACCCGTGGCTGCCTTTCCTGGCGCCAAAGTGTTAATTTTTTTTGAAACCCGACCGGCGGGCCCTGTTTGGATTAAACGATTTCCGAAGTTGCCCGTCTGATGCTACGATTTTTAAAAACACTGCCGGGATCCTGGCTTCCGGCGTACAAACCACTTCCATTTATGAAAGCATACCTTATTAGCGGTATCCTGAGCGCAGGCATGCTCCTGTTTTTTAGTGCCTCCGCCAACGCGCAAGATGTCGATCCGGCCGACAGCACCGGCCTGCCCGGCGACCACTTCAGCCTCGAAGGCGCCATTGAACTGTTTAAAAAATCCGCATCGCCGGAGGAATTTGAAAAACTCCTGAACACGGAAGATAACGGCGTGAACAACCTCGATTTGAACGAAGATGGCGAAGTTGACTACGTTCGGGTGATCGACAATTCCGAGGGCGATGTACATGCCATTGTTTTACAGGTTCCCGTCAATGAAAAGGAATCCCAAGACATTGCCGTTATCGAAATTGAGCGACAAAACGACGAGTTTACCATACTACAAATAGTCGGCGACGAAGCCATTTACGGTGAAGAAACCATCGCCGAACCTTTTGAAGAAGAAGCCGGCGCACGGGAAGGCCGGGGTGGCCCTGCGGTTCAATTAAAGCCTTACCGGATCGTCGTTAACGTCCGGCTCTGGCCTTGTGTTACCTATATCTACCGCCCCGGATATCGCGCCTGGGTATCACCCTGGCGTTTTGCCTACTACCCAACCTGGTACCGCCCCTGGCGCCCACGGCCCTGGCGGGTGCACTATGTGGGCGTACGGCCCTTCCACCGGCACTACCATGTGGTGACGACCCACCGGGTTGTCCGCGCGCATAAGGTATATGTACCCAAACGCAGCCGTTCCACCGTTGTGCATACCCGTACCACCACCACCGTTGCTGCCCGCCGGGCAAATGGCACCGTTGTTGGCAAACGAACCACAACCACGACCACCACCACAAAAAACCGGCCCAATGGCAGAGCAACAACAAAACAAACAACAACGACAACAAAGGCCGGCGCCCGCCAGGGTAAAAACGGCCGGGCCGTAGGCAAAAAAACAACCACTACAAAAACAACCGTAAAACGGAAGCGCGGCGGATAAAAGCGCAAAGGGCGAAGGGTATAGGGATGAAACCTATGCCCTTTGCTCTCCGCCCTATGCCCTTTGCACAACAATGGCAATACTGCTCCTCGACAATTACGATTCTTTCACGTACAACCTGTACGACTATCTCCAGCAAGCCGGGGCAGATTGCACTGTCGTACGCAACGACGCTCTGGAACTCCTCGCTTTTGAGCCCGGCGATTTTGATGGCGTTGTGCTGTCTCCCGGACCAAAACGCCCGCAGGATGCCGGCATGCTGCCCCGGTTGATCGCCGCCTGGAATCAGCGGTTGCCTATACTGGGCATTTGTCTCGGCATGCAGGCCCTGGGTGAGTTTTTTGGCGCACGGCTTGTAAAATCCGGGCTGCCAATGCACGGCAAAACATCGCCGGTACGACACAACGGGCATCCATTATTCGCAGGTATTCCGATAGTTTTTTCAGCAATGCGGTATCATTCGCTGGTGCTCCAAAACCTGGAAAAGACGCCATTAAACGGAATAGCTTATTCCGACGACGGTACACTCATGGCCCTGGAACACCGGGAGTTGCCGCTTTGGGGCGTCCAGTTTCACCCGGAATCCATACTCACCGAATCAGGGCTGCAACTGATCATAAACTGGGTGGAATATGTACACCGGCGCACACCCCATCAACCTCCACCGGTATGCGCATCCTGCTGAAGGTTAGCATTATCAGCCAACAAGCAGTAACATTGCGGAATGGAACGCAATAGCATTATCTGGTTGGGCATTTTTGTTTTACTGGCTCTTTTGGAACTGGTCGGTGAAATTTCAGGAAATCATACCCTGATCCTTTTTTCCAAACCCCTGCTCATGCCGGTTTTAACCATGTGGCTGGTGCGAAAAACGCCGGGGATTCGCCGGTTTTTCCGGCATACGATCATTGCCGGATTGTTGTTTGCCATGCTGGGCGATATTTTCATGATGTTTACCCATGGCAATTATGGCGACTTTTTTTTCCTGCTTGGCCTCGGGGCGTTTTTAGCCACACATGTGTGTTATCTCGGCGGATTTCTCACTGAAGTAAATTTGCGAAACGGCTACTTGCGGCGCCGGCCACTTATTATTATCCCATTTCTGGTCTTTTTAGCAGGTTTTCTGAACTGGTTGTGGCCCGACATCCCTGAAGGTATGCAGCTGCCGGTAGCAATGTATGCCACTGTTATTTCGGCGATGGCGCTAAGCGTCGTCAACCTGCAAAGCCAGGTGAAAGACCTTGTTTTTACCAGCCTGCTCAGCGGTGCGCTGTTGTTTATGTTGTCCGACTGTATGATTGCAGTGTACAAATTCGGGCATCCGTTCCCCGGTGCGCGCGTGGCCATTATGGCAAGTTATATTCTGGGGCAATGGCTGATCGTACACGGCGTAGCCGAACGGCTGCGGCATTTCCCCCAACGCCCCTGAAAAGGGGTGGGATTGGCTGGATACACAAAATAGAAGTGAAGTTTTTTTACCCTTCGGCAGCGGTCTCCCCTGCTTTGCCCGATTTGTATCGCCGGACAACGTAAATGCTCCCGATAACACTCACCAAAAGCAAACCGACGGAGATTATTTCCGCCTGGCTCATGCGCATCCCGAATACGTCGTGGTGTACGTTCACCCGGATTTTTTCAATCAAAAAACGCTCGACAGCAATAAGCGCCAGGTAAATAAAAAACAGCAGACCGGGTGCTTTCAGGGGCTTCCGCAATACCCAAAGAATCCCAAAAATCAACAGCATCATCACGACCTCATAAAACGGCGTGGGGTATACTGGCATAGACAGCTGCATGCAATACTCCCACGTGCAGCCATCAATAGGCACACTCGACACCGGGTCGGTATGCGGCGTGTTGAGCACATTATGCGGGTATGTCGTCGACCACATCCAGTCGGGCAAAGCGCTCATCCAGTCGGGTTTGGGCGCCTGATTTACGATACCCCAGTCGCCGTCGCCGCTCATCTGACAACCGATGCGGCCAACGCCATAACCGGCGGTAAGTGCCGGTGCAACGGCATCGGCAGCCGGCAGGAATGGAATTTTGTGTCGAACAATAAAACTCACCACAGCAATAAAGCCCAGGACCAGCCCTCCGTAAAATGCCAGGCCGCCGCCCGAAAGCAGCGAACCGAGCGGGTCTTGTAAAAACGAATCCCAATTGTCGAAAAGGTCAAACACCTTGGCCCCAACAATGCCGCCCACAGCCGCCCACACCGTCATTTCGCTGATGCGATCGTGCGGCCACACCTCCACCATGCGCGTTTCCGGCTTGGGTTTGCGCTTGCGCCAGGCTTCCCACCACACCAAACCGCCGAAAAACAGGGCCCCGCCCAGTGCCGCAGGCCAATGCATTTTCCCCGACAGGATGATCGATGCGGGATCTACGCGAAACTCGGCAAAATGCTGTACCGCATAAAGCCCTTTCCCGCCGATGATCAGGCCGACCAGGGCGTTCATGCCGATATCCGTCATCGAAGCCGGCGCTCCTTCCGTGACGCTGACTTTTGCCGGTTGAAATACCCCGGCCCGGGCTTTGCGCCGCAGTTCAACGTAATAGGTAACGGCGCTGGCCAAAAATGCCAGGGCCAGAAAAAAGCCAAATGTTTTAAAAACGGACAGCCAGTTATCCGGCTCGGTGCCGATCAGAGCGTGAAACAGGTAAGATAAATCTGGATACATAATGACAAAGGTAGAAGACGCAACCGGAATTTTTCAGGTAAATATGCCGGCTCATTTTGGCCCGGCAACCTCATACAACGACCAGCCGCCGGCCAGGCGCTGTAATTCCACAAGATCAAAATAGGTGTTTGCGTACTCCCAGTTTAGCATTGGCGCCTTCCCGGCCCATTGCGCCCGCAGCCCCGGCGCATTGAACAATATAAAACTGCCCGCCGGGAACGTATCGTAGCGCAGCACATACAGGTTCCGGAACTCCACCCCCGGCAGATAGGTTTTTAAAGCAATATCCACATCAAAGGCATACAACACATCCCCTGGCCGGACTTCCGCTTCCAGCGCCCGGGCAATTGCCCGTTCCATTTGGTGCCGCTTCCAAACCGGCCGGAAAACGTACAGCCCGAATGCCAGTTGGCATAGCAACGCAACGCCGATCAGGGCATACGTAAGCCGTTTGAAAAAATACATGCCGTAGGCGAAAAAAACGGTCCCAGGCCGGAAAAAGCAACAACAGCACCACCGCATAGGCCGGCAGCAGGTACCGCAAATTTTGATGGGACAACCCACCCAAAAAAAACAAAAAAACAAGCAGGCTCAGCGCAAGCAAGCGTTTGGTATACAACTGCACATCTGTTTTTTTGAACAATAAAAACAAACCCGGAAGTACGAGGCAAAACCCGGGATGCATCACCGGAAAAAATAAGTACACGGCGTTTGGAACAGTGTACGAAACCGTACCGCTGGCCTGACTGAATGTTTTTTTAAACAGGTTCGGGGCCGACCAGTCCTGCAACAGGGAATGCTCCAGCGGGCTTGCCGGCGCCCCGGCTTTCAGCCACCAAAGCGGCAAAAAAGCCAGCAAACCCAAGACAACAAAAAACGCCAGCACTCCAAAACGCCGCATCCGCCACAACTCCAAAAGGAGCGCCAACCCCGGCAAAAACAACAGCACGACAAGGGCATAACGCGTCGTGATGGCCATTGCGGAAAAAACGGCAAAACCGAACAAATCGCGCATGTGCATCCGCTCCAGGCAACGCAACCCAAAAAACAAGGCCGCCAAAAAAACAGCCAGCCCCAGGGCATCCGACATAGCCGTAAGCCCCGCGCGCACGAAGTACGGCGCCAACCCCAAACCCAACAGACCGTACAGCCACCGGCTCCGGATATGCGTACCCGGGGAAAGCAGCCGCAGCAATGCCTCGAACAGAAACAGCGAAGCCGACGCCGCCAGCCAACTGACCAGTTGCATCGCCAGTACCGGCGCCACGCCGGCCAACTGCAACAAAGCCCCGGCCAGCGGATAGCCCCCTGCAAGTTCCGCTTCACCCGGGCCGGCCGGCGGGTAACCCTCTCCTAAAAACCGCTGCACCAACACCTGGCTTTGCCGCAGGTACTCGTGCGCATCCTGCCCGTACAAGCCATTAAAATCCAAAAGCCAGGAAATGGCCGACAGCAGAAAAAAATAAAATACCGGAATGAAAAGGAGCAAGGAACGATGCATCATGATGAAATGGAAACACAAGATCAAAAAAGACTGAACTATATTTATTTTACGTGCCGGTTTAGCTGAAAAAACGGTTAAAAAACGCAATTTTCACCTGTTGCCCGGAATTACCCAATGGACGATTACCAAAAATTCAACACGGTATAATGCGCAAAAATGTACTCGTCAGCGGCTGCTTCGACCTGCTGCACAGCGGGCATGTCGCTTTTTTACAGGAAGCCGCCAAACTGGGCCTGTTGCATGTGTGTATCGGCTCCGACCAAACCGTGCATGCCCTCAAAGGGCGCTACCCCGTGAATACCCAGGCCGAACGCAAATTTATGCTTGAAGCCCTGGCCTGCGTGCATGCCGTCCGGGTGAGCCGGGGCAGCGGCATGCTCGATTTCGAACCGGAACTGGCCGACATCCGGCCCGATATTTTTTTTGTCAACGAAGACGGCCATTCGCCGGAAAAAGAAGCCCTGTGCCGCGCAAACGGGGTCGAATACCGGGTGGCCAAACGCATACCCGCCGGCCAATTGCCCGCGCGCAGCACAACAGCCCTGCGCCGGCTGAACGGCATGCCTTACCGGATAGACCTGGCCGGTGGCTGGCTCGATCAGCCCTGGGTGTCCGAACACCACCCCGGGCCGGTAGTTACCATCAGTATCGACCCCACACAGCCGTTCAACTACCGCAGCGGCATGGCAACCAGCACCCGCGAGAAAGCCATCGAACTCTGGGGGCAAACACTGCCTTCCGGCAATCCGGAACAACTCGCGCGTGTCCTCTTTGCCTACGACAACCCGCCGGGCACTACCGAGGTTTCCGGTTCCCAGGATGCAATCGGCATCGTCATGCCGGGCTTAAACAGGGCACAATACAACGGTCGGTACTGGCCGGAACATATCATGTCGGTACAGGATGCTCCTGTTTTGGACTGGCTTGAACGCCACTTGTATTTGCTGCCGCTTGAGCCACGCCGGGCCGGTTTTCGGGTACTGGACGACACCCGCATCAACCTGGAAAATGTACGTACGCTTGCATTGGCCGCCGAGGCCTGCTGGGAGGCTATCCTTCGGCAGGATACGGTTGCCTTTGGACGGGCTTTCCGGCAATCGTTCGAGGCGCAAATTGCCATGTTCCCCAACATGGTGGATCCAGGAATTTTAGCGCAGATCGAACAATACCGGGACAAAGCCCTGGGCTGGAAACTCAGCGGCGCCGGCGGAGGTGGTTATCTGATTTTGATCCTGGAAGAACCGGTGCCGGACGCCATTCAAATTAAAATCCGAAGGCAAGAGGCCTGATTTATCCGGGAGATATTCCCCTTTTTGCAATTTTTTACTATATTTTTGTGCTCAAGCATGTTGTGCATCCCCAAAAAGTAACGCCACAAAAAATGCCCTGTGTTGTGGTGAGCCCGTATCAAACGACTAGTCTAACAAATGCCAAATGAACTGTGGGGGTATTCCCGCACCACCTTGCACGGCAAACGTGTTTCCCATTTTCGTTTTGGCTTTTAACTGTAATACCAGAATCCACCCCGGCGGGTGTTGGTTACTATTTGATTTTCTAATTAAAAATTTCAAAACCATGCAAAAACAATGGAATGTTCTAAAATCCGGCTTGCTTACCGCCCTGCTCCTGTTCGGACTGGCTGGTATCGCCAACCTGAACGCGCAAACGGCGCTGAAGGCGAGTTACAACAAAACGACCAAGGTGCTCTCGCTGAATGATTCCGGCACGTTCGGATACATGTTCGAACTGGACATCAAGCCGATGAATTTTGCTTCGCAAAAAGCAGCCGACGAGTTTTTCAGCAATTGGACCACCGAACTGGTTTCTTTTCAGGTAGACTACGCAAACCGCAAAGCACAGGTTTATCTGAAAACCCGTGAAAAACGCGGCTGGGGCATCAAAGAGTGGAACGCCTATCTGGCCGAACTGCCCAAACAGTAGCCCCCCGCATCCTGCATTTTAAAAACTAAAAAGAAAACAACGATTATGAAACACCTCCATCAATTGAAAACTACCCTGCTATGGATAGTTTTTGCGTTGCTGTTTACCGGCACCGCTTCAGCCCAACTCAATGTAGCCAGCAACCCCAATGCCACCGCGCTGGCGACCAAACTTGTCGGTCCGGGCGTTACCATCACCAATGCCACCCTGGACTGTGCCGCCGGCGCTGCCGGTACCTTTTCCACCGGCGCCGTGAATGAAGTCGGCATTTCAACCGGCGTTTTGCTGACCAGCGGGAATGTCTCGATCGCCGCCGGCGCCAACAACGACGAAGGTGCAACGATTGAAAACGGTCATCCGGGCAATTCAATTTTGGGCGCCCTCATCCCGGGCTACGAAACGTACGACGCCTGCATGCTGGAGTTCGATTTGGAAGCCATCGGCAATAAGGTTTCGTTCAATTATGTGTTCGCCTCGGAAGAATACGAAGAGTGGTACTGCTCCGCTTACAACGACGTGTTCGGCTTCTTCGTTTCCGGCCCGATACCCGGCCCGGCAACGTATACCAATAAAAACATCGCCATTGTGCCCGAATCCGCCAACGTACCGGTTTCCATAAACAACGTAGGGCCGGGGACCTGCGCCGGGATATCCAATACGTTTTGGTACGTGAACATGTCGGGCGCCACCACCGTACAATACGACGGCAAAACCAAAAAAATGACTGCTTCCGTCGATCTGGTTCCTTGCAAAACCTACCGGTTTAAACTGGGTGTAGCCGATGCCGGCGACCGCCGCCTCGACTCGGGTATTTTCCTGGAAGAAGGCAGCTTCGTCTCGTCGCCGCCGGTAATCAACTGCGCGGCCAACATCACCAAAAACAGCGAACCCGGAAAATGCAGCGCCGTGGCGACTTACTCGCCGACGGTCAGCGCCGACTGCCCGGTGACGGCCACTTGCACGCCCGCTTCCGGCGCTACCTTCCCGGTGGGCACCACCATCGTCACGTGCAAGGCCACGGACCAACTTGGGAACACTGCTACCTGCACTTTTACAGTCACGATTGAAGACAAGGAAAAACCCGTGATCACCTGCCCGGCCCAGGTCACAGTCAGCTGTGAAACGCCCACCACGCCCGGTGCCGTCGGATTTGCCACGGCAACCGACAATTGCGGCCTCAATCCGTTTACGCATGTCGACGCAACCTCTCCGGGCTCCTGCACCCACGAATACACAATCAGCCGGACCTGGACAGCCCATGACGTACACGGCAATACCAGCAGCTGCGTGCATGTGATCAAGGTGCAGGATAAAAAACCGCCGGCTATCACTTGCCCGGTCAACATCACCGTCACCTGCGACACCACTGTCGCGGCAACGGGCATGGCCACGGCAGTCGACAACTGCGATCCCACACTCGACTTCAGCCGCTTCGACACCCATGCCAACGGCGATTGCGACTGGTTTTGCATCGTCGAGCGCACCTTCGAGGCCAAAGACGACTGCCGGAACACCAGCACCTGCATCCAGATCATCACCAAAAACACCGCGCCGCTCATCGAAACTGCCCTGCCCGTCACGGTGGGTATGAGCAACAGTTTTGTGAACGTCCCCCCCGGCCGGGCCGACTGTGTCATCGAATGGCTGCCGCATACCGGCACGATCCCGAAAGGATTGGGTTTTAAAAAGATCACTGCTGACGCCAGTTGCGACCTGCTCACCAACCCGACCGATCCAAGCGGAAAGATCATCAACCCGCTGTTTGGCGAAGCCCTCAAACTGAGCATTTTTGTAAAACTGAAACCATCGCTGGGCACCAAAAAACTCACAGAGTTTGCCAGCTGCGATATTTTGAAAGAAGTGACGCACTACCTGGCGCCCGACCCCGATGTGAACGAATTGCTGCGCGTGGCCAACGGCGCCCTGGGCAATATTTCTAACCAGCCGCACATGTACGAATTGTTGGAAGCGCTGGAATGCATCAACGGACCGCTGGATCCGTGTAATTTGTAAATGCCCCAATTTGGGTGCTTTACCCGTCCTACGGCTCCAAGACGTAGGACGGGTTTTTGTTTTCCCTAAATTTGCTGCATGAAAATCTTGTTTCCGATTTGCTTTGCCTTGCTGATGCACTTGCACCCTTACCGCTCCCCTATGGTGCAGCAGCTGCCCGGCACATTAAAAAAGCCATCGCTCTTTTTATCAACCCCACCCCCATCCCCTCCCCCCGGGGGGAGGGGGGCTTGCCCTCTGGATAATTGTTTATTCCAATTTCGAAAGCAAAAAATCGAGCAGAATCTGGCCCTCCTGCCCAAGGGGGTGGGGAGCCGAAGCGTGGGTCTAAGTGGTTGGTTTTTAACCACAAACTTAATTTGTCGCGTCTCCCCTCCCCCTTGGGGAGGGGCGGGGGTGGGGTTGATACAGCAGAGCGAGATGTTCAAAAAAATAATGCAATGTTTTAATCCTGTAAAACCCCTTACGTTGATGGCAATGCCCCCCACGGGCTGGGGAGTCTTCCCTCATATCAATCTAAAAAAAGGGAGCGAGCAAGCCCCCCTCCCCGCGCAGTGGAGAGGGGATGGGGGTGAGGTAACCCAAACCCCCGAAATCGAACTCAAACCCGGGCTAACAATCACCCAATCCTGCCGCATCAAACCCGGCGCCTACCGCTTCGAAGCACCCGCAGCACCCGGCACGCCGCTCATCACCATTGCCGGCAACGACATCACCGTCGATTTCCAGGATGCCCGGCTCCAAAGCACTGCCGACCCCACCCGGCCCGACCAATTCACCGGCCTGGCCATCGAAATTCAGGGACAAAACATTACCCTGAAAAATGCGCAGGTGCGCGGTTTCAAAATTGCCCTGCTGGCGCAAAACTCGGCCGGACTGACCATTGAAAACAGCGATTTTTCTTACAACTACCGCCCACGCCTGCGTTCCGTGCGGGAGCGCGAGGATTTTTCCGACTGGCTCAGTTACCACCAAAACGATCAAAATGAATGGCAACGCTACGGCGCCGGCATTTACCTCGACAGCTGCGCCGGCGCAACGGTGCGCAACTGCCGCATCACCGGCAACCAAAACGCCCTGTTGATGACCCGCTGTACCGACGGCCTGTTTTACAACAACAGTTTCCAGTTCAACTCCGGCCTCGGCATCGGCCTGTACCGCAGCAGCCGAAACCGCGTCATGCACAACCGCCTCGACTGGAATGTGCGCGGCTACTCGCACGGGTTTTACCAGCGCGGACAAGATTCAGCGGGTATTCTCTGCTACGAACAAAGCAATGAAAACCTGTTCGCCTTCAACTCGGCCACACACTCCGGTGACGGGTTTTTCCTCTGGGCCGGCCAAACCACGATGGACAGCGGCCAGGGCGGCTGCAACGACAACGTCATTTTTGGCAACGACTTCAGCCACGCACCCACCAACGGCGTGGAGGTCACGTTCAGCCGAAACCGCGTGCAAGGCAACCTCCTGCGCGAATGCACCTACGGCATCTGGGGCGGCTACAGCTTCGGATCGGTTTTTATGGGCAATTACATCGCCGACTGCCGCACCGGTATCGCCATTGAACACGGCCAGGACAACGTCATTCGTCAAAACTATTTCGAAGCCGACAGCATCGGCATACGCCTTTGGGCCCGCGCCGAACAACCCGCCGACTGGGGCTACGCCCAAAACCGCGATGTGCGCAGCCGCGATGCACTGATCGACCGAAACGTGTTTTTGCGCGTGCGCAAACCCCTGCGAATTTCTGCTTCGCAAAACATCGCGGTAAACGGGGAGAATTTGTTTACCGGCTACGAAACCCTGCTCGAAACGCCGGCGCCAAACGAAAACCTGACCTTTTTGCGCAACGATATTTTCGGCTCCACAGCCCAGATCGAACGTGTTTGGGCGCAGCCCGAAATATCTGCCGCCCGCAGTCTCAACTTTAGCCACCCCGACAAACAGCCCCGCAATCCCTACGCCCCGCTCGAAATTCCCTACGGCGAGCTCAAAGAACCCGACAGCCTGCCCGGCGGCATCAATGCCGGGCTCCCGCCAAACTACCCCCGCGGGCGCCGGTATATTTTTGTGGACGAATGGGGTCCCTACGATTTTTTACGGCCCAAAGCCATTTTGACCGAACACACCGAAGCACCCGAAGGCAATTCCTGCGTGCTCAATTTGTACGGACCGCCGGGGCAATGGAAAATCAGCGGGAAGCAGGGTATCGCGGCGGTGGATCAGGAATCCGGGGCCATGCCGGCCACCATCCGGCTGACGGCAGACGCCGTGGCCGATGCCATTTGGCTGGAATTTGAATATGTGGGCGCCCTTGAAATAACCGATGTGTTTGGGCAAACCATTCCGGCCGGGCAACCGTACCGCTTTTCATTCGAGCGTTTTGAGAAAAAACTGGATTGGGAAGTGCAGTTTTTCAATGTTTCCAGTGCTTCCAGTGACGGCCTCACTTGGAGTGAGGCCGTCACTACAGGGAAGGCCGTCGCTACGCTTAGGGTACCCGAACTCTACTTTGCCTGGTGGGGCAGCCCGGCCGAAGGGGTGCCGGCGGATAGTTTCGCCACGGTGGCTACTTCCACCTTCGACATTGCACCCGGGCGCTATGCCATCGAACTCACTTCCGACGACGGCGCCCGCCTATCCCTCGACGGCAAACGCCTCATCGACCATTGGGACGTGCACGAACCCGCCGTGGATGAAATCGAAGTTGAACTTGGAGGCCGGCACACGCTCCGCATCGAGCATTTTGAAGCGGGCGGGTTTGCGACGTTGGGGCTGCGGATGCGAAAAATCTCTCAGCCCAGGCCTTAAGGCCTGGGCTGAGAGATTTTTCGCGAACCAGCGGTTCGCGTTACTTTAAAACCAATTTCCGAACCGAACCCTGCACCTGCACCAAATACATCCCGCGCGGCAAACCTGCCGTATGCAGCTGCAAACGATCCGCGCCGGAAGGCAGCAGTGCCTCCTGCATCTGCTGGCCTGCCATGTTGAACAGCGCTACCCGTACGTCACCCGGCACGGGCTGATCAACGGCCAGCCAAACGGATGCATTGGCCGGATTCGGGAATAAACGGAAGTCGAACGCAGCGGCATTCGGCGCATCAGTGCCAACCAGCATATGCCCGATGCGGAATTTCGGCGTGCCGAAAAAGCCGCCTTCGCCGTCGGTGACCATAAAGCGGAAACCATTGTCCGTGTAGTTGCTGCCATCGTCGAAGAAGTGGAGCGCGCCGTTATCCAACTGGGCTTGGGTGAATTGGGCGCCGGGCTGCAAGGGGGCACTGCCATTCAACGAAAGATGGCCATATTCGGGTACCGTCAGCAGCGTGTACAGCAATTCACTGTGGGTGTTGTTGGCGTCTTCCACCAGCAGCAGGTCGGGTGTGATGCCTTTGTTGGTTCCCGGATCGAGCACCAGCATGTTGTTGTTGACCAGGTAGGGCGGATTGACGTCTACTTCGGAGCAGAATTCCAGGCTGAACAACTCAAAGTTTCCACCACCGCCAATATTCAGATCCCGGACGCGCAAGGTCCACACACCGGTTGAGTTTTGCCCTAAAAAAGCGTCGTTCAGCGGATTTTGCGGCCGGTAGGCATTGCCGTTGTTTGGCGGCGGGCAGGGGAACGCGCCGGGTGCCGCATCGGTGAGGCGCAAGTTGAAAAAGCCGTTGAAATTGCCGCATTTATTGGTCCAGAGGGTCAGATCGGTGCCTTGCGGACTAATGAGGTGCACATCCAGGTCTTTGAAAAATTCGTGATAACCCTTGATCTGGTGCACTTCCACGCTTTTGATAGTCCCGCCCTGGTTCACGGTAATTTTGGATTCAATGGTTGGCGTACCGTTCGAGGTCAGGCTTTTGGGCAGGTCATTGGCTTCCCAAACGGTGCAGGCTTCCGCAAAGGTGGAAAAGAAAAAAGGCTCCGTCCAGTCAGCAGCGCCACAGGTATTCACCGGGCGTACCCGCCAGAAGTAGGGCGTGCCTTTTGCCAGTAGCATCGGCAGTTTGAAACTGTCGAGCAAGGTGCTGGTTGTGGATGCCAGAATCGTACCCGGCGCAAAGGAAGGGTCGCTGGCCAACTGGACATCGTAGGTCAGTGCATCCACGGCCTTGGTCCAACGCAGTGTTTGGTTGAGTTGCAATTCCGTGGCGCCGTTCACCGGCAGGGTGAGTGCCAGGGCCGAAAAATCGCTGCGCAGGGTGGTGAGCAAAATTTCGCGCAAAATCGGCGTTGCGCCGGCAGCGGAGGCCTGAAGGGTAATGGTAAATTGCTGCTCCACGGTCACCTGCGAAAAATCGAGTTGCAGGGTAGCGCTTTCGCCCGGCTGGAGCGTTGTTGCGCTGAAATTCGCCGCAACATTGGGCGGCAGCCCCCCGACAATTTCCAGGCTTACCGGACTGTTGAAACCCAGTACCCCGGCAGTCAAAATTTCCACGGTATGCGTTGCCGGCAGGCACAGCAGCTCGCGCTCGTTGATGAGGCTGAGGGAGAATGCGGGCTGCGTCGGCGTTTGTATGGTAAAATGCTGGTTTGACACATCGAAAAAGACCGAATTCTCGGCATCCACTCGTATGCGGGCCTGCGTAGTCGAAACGGCCGGCGCCAATACATAGTGACTGCCGTCGTTGCGTACATGCTCGGCCAGGGTGATGGGGTAGGTTTGACCACCGTCGGTGCTGAGGCGAATGTTCACGTGGCTGCAATTGACCGGCGCTTCATCCGTTTTGGCCACGTCCCAGCGCACTTCGGTGTATTCCCCCGCGTTCCAGGTAATGCCGGTCGTATTCGGCGCCTGTACCTGGAAAGGACCCGCCTGACCCCAGGCTTTGAAAGCCACGTCGGCCCAGCCGACACCACCGGTGCGGTTATCGCGGGCGGAAAGGCGGAAAGTCAGGTCGCGCGTCCAGGGGCCGGGCATTTGTTCCGTCAAATCGAAGGTGTTGCTCAAAATCCGGCTCAACCGAGGGAAGTACCGGTTGGTAACCGTATCGGAAGGCCAGGTGCGAAAAAGGGGGGAGTTGGCTTGCGGTTGTGCCAGCGGCACCTCCGGCCCGAGGTCAATTTCTTCCCAATTGTACACCAGCGGGTCGCCGTCGGGATCGGTCGCGCTGCCGTCGAGCTCAAAAGGTGTGCCCCAGGGAATGAAAAAACCATCAGTATAGTCCAGCTGCACAACCGGGGCATGATTATCGGTCTCTACCAAAGTGCCGCAAATACTGCCGTTGTTGGAAAACAGGTAGGTATGAATTTGCTCAACCGAACCGGCGTGGAAGTACAAATCCGAATACCCCTGCACATTATCAAAACCGCAAGCGCCGGCATACGACATGATCGTACTGCCGCTGCCGGGCTCATAAGCCGAGCTAAGCGCGCGACCGGCCCCGCCACCGCAGCGGTTCCAGGTGTGCCCACCGGCAAACTGGTGCCCCACCTCCTGACCGATTGTGCCGATAAAATCATCGCCGTAGGAGCCGCTGCCACCCGTACACCCACCGGCTTTTGAGCCCAGGCAAGACAAGCCTCCGGCAATCCCCAGGATACCCCCACCCATGTACCGGGCGTACACATGCCCGACATCATAGGCCTCCCTCGGAATACCGGCGGCATCGAGTACAGCCAGGTTCTGTCCGGCCCAGCCGGGCACCAGCGTACCCGTAAACGGCGCACTGGCTGGGTCGGTAAAGGTGACCAGCAGGGTAGCCTGTATAAGTTGCAGCCGCAAGGACACATCGCGCTCCAAAATGGCGCTTATCCGGTTGGTGTGTTCTGTTATTGCGGAAAAAACATCGTTTTTCGTAGGTCCATGATCCAGGCCGTACTCGCCGGTATTGGAAACGACGAATTTATAGATCCGCAGTTTCACCGGGTCGGCCTGGTCGCCGCGCGCCTGCACCGGCTGCCCTGGATGCTGCGTGGAGGGGTCGGTTGCAGGAATGTCCGGCGGCGGAGCCGGGGCTGTTGGCACTTGCAGGCGTGCTTCAAGCGGGATGTCTTTGCGGTCGTACACCATGTAGTATTCCGTTTGGCCTTCTGCGTAGCGGTCGAGGTATTCGACGCCCAGGTCGGGATTCATGATCATAGCCTGAAAGCCTTTCAAGGTGTAACTCAGACGCACTTTTTTGCGCTTGTCGAGCAACGACTCGCCGGCGAAAGTCCCGATAAAGGGTACTTCAGCTGCAAGTGCCGGTTCCAGCATGGCAATTTCCCAAACGGCAAAATCTTCCAGGGTGCCGGCGGCTGTCGGCAGGGCAATGATGGTGGGCTGCCGGCGTGCAGCTTCCGTAAATTCCTGGGGGGCCGTTTGCAGCGCTGCTTTCATGCCCGGGTAGTCGAGTTGATAGCTGTGGTATTTCAGGGGGATCAGTTTGCGCACTGCCGTTTCCGGGAGCTGAATTTCAGCCGCTGAAACCGGTTTGAAATAGTTCGGGGCGTTTTGGCCGAAGGCCGGGTTTCCAAGGAGTATGCAGCAAAGCAGCAGACAATAACGCATAGCAGGTAACTTTTTAGAAAAAATACTGGCGCGAATGTAGTCAAACGAAGGTGCCAAAGGCCAGAAACGGGGCTTTAAGCTTGGCAAAAGAGCGGCAAAAGCTGGTTTTGTAACGCGAACGGTTCGTTAGCGCGCCAAAAAAAACAGCGCAGCGCGAATCGTTATCTCGCACTGCGCTGGATAGTGTTGCGAACCGGAGGTTCGCGTTACTGCACAACAAGTTTGCGCACCCCGGAGCCTTCACGGTTATCTACCGCGACCGTATACAATCCCTCCGGAAAGCGGGCCACATCGAGTTGGGTCATTACCTGGCCGCCGGCCAGCACCGTGCTGTACACCATACGGCCGGCTGCGTCGAACATCCGGATGCGGGTGTCGGAGCGCAGTGCCTCGCCAAAGGCAATCCGGACAGATTCGGAAGCCGGGTTGGGCGCCAGCAGGAAGTTGAGCGCACGCGTTGTTTCCGTTGTGCTCACGGGGAACGGTTGTATGGTGAAGCAATCTATGATCAGCCCGCCTTCGCCGTCCGTCACCGTGAAACAAAATTCATCCGGCCCGGCGCTGCTGCCGTAATCGAAGTAGCGCAGGCCGTTGTTATTCAGGTCGACCTGGGTAAACTGATCGCCCACCTGCATGGCCACGCCGCTGCCATTCAGTTGAAGCTGGCCCTTTGCCGGTATGGTCGTCAGGGTGTAGAGCAGTTCGGCGTCGCTGTTGTTGGCGTCTTCTGTTTTCAGCAAATTGACGGTAATGCCGGCATTGGCCCCCGGTGGTACCTGGAGCGGGTTGTTGTTCACCAAAACCGGCGGGGTCGACGAGGTGCCGGAGCAGATTTCCAGATTAAACACCTGCACTGCGCCGCCGGAACTGATGACGTTGTCTTTGATTCGCAGCGTCCAGTTGCCGGTTGAATTTTCGTTGTTGAATAAACTGAGATTTTCAGCCGGTTTGTAAAGCGACCCGTCTTTGGGCGGCGGGCAACCGAAGGTGCCGGGCTTGCTGTCGTCAAAACCAAAATTGAAGGTGCCGTTGTAGTTCGGGCATTTGTCTTTGAACAGCAGCACATCTTTGCCCGACGGGCTGATGAGGTGCATTTCCAGGTCTTTGAAATACTCGTGAAAGCCCTGAATTTTCGACACGTTTACGTCGCTTACAATTCCCCCAAAGGGAATGTTGATTTTTGATTCAACCGTGATTACCTGGCTTCCGGTAATGTTTTTCGGAACATCTATCGATTCAAATGTCGTACAAACATCGATCAGGGTTGCAAAAGCAAAAGGCCCTACCCAGGCGCCGTCGCCGCACTCGTTTTTGGGCCGTACACGCCAATAATACACCGTGCCTTTTTCCAGCAAATCCTGAAATTTAATACTATCGGCAACAAGGTTGTCGCGCGTATTGACCAGGGTTGCCGGGGCAAACGAGGGGTTGGTAGCCACCTGAATATCGTAGAAATTCGCATTGGGTACGCCGTTCCACCTGAATTGCGGCCCACGGTCTTGTCCTACCGCGCCATCTGCCGGCGATTGCAGGGCCATTGCCGAGAAATCGTTAAAGAAAACACTGATGGTGTTCACCCGCTCCTTCTTCAGGGCGCCGGCTTCGGCACTGAGCGTAAAATCGAAGGTTGCCTTGGTTTGGTTCACCGGAAAATCCAGCGTCATTACCGTTTCGGCGCCGGGTGTTACCGGGTTGGGGCTGAAGTTGGCGTTTACGCCGGGCGGAAGACCAATGGCGCTAAAGGTAATTGGTTCGCTGAAGCCCGCTTGTGTGCTGGTACTGATTACGGTGTTGTACGTGGCAGGCAGGCATACCGTATCATACAAGCCGGTCGGGCAAAAGGAGAAGCCCGGTTGTGTGGGCGCTTGTATTCTGAAATTGGAATTGGAAATATCGAAAAAGACATTGTCGGCGGCTTCTACCCGTATGCGCGCGCTGTTGGTGGGAAAATTGGGCACCTGAACGCAATAACGGCCGGTATTTGCTATATTAGTCGCCAGGGTGATCGGATAGGTTAAGCCGCCGTTGGTGCTCAATTTGATGTTGACCATCTTGCAGTTTACCGGCGCCTTATCGGTATTGGCTACATCCCAGGTAACTTCCTGGTATTCACCCGGCGCCCAGCTCACAAGCGTGCTATTGGGTTCTAATACGATAAACGGGCCCGCATCGGTTGTGGAGCGGAATAAAATCTTTTCCCAGGACACCCCTCCCTTGCCGTCGCGTGCAGTAAACCGGAAATTCAAAACGCGGCTGTAATCCGGCAAATATTCGGTAGGATTGGAGGCATTGTTGATGATGGTCTGAATCCGCGGAAAGGTGCGCGTGGGTGTGTTTGCAGGCAGGTAAGAACGGAACAATGGTGCGTTGCCGGTCGGTTGTCCCAGGGGTGTTTCCGGGCCGGTGTCAAACTGCTCCCAGCAGTATGACAGCGCATCGCCATCAGGATCGGTAGCCACGCCGGTGAGGGCAAAGGGCGTGCTGACCGGGATGTAAAACCCATTCGTCAGCGGGATGCTGACCTCCGGGGCATTATTGTCGGCAGGCAACGCTTCCCCACAAGTGGCTCCAGCACCCAGCGTGATGAAAAGCCGGGTTTGTTCAATACTGCCTACATGGAAATAGGGGTCTTCATCACCGATCGCATCCGGAACGCAGAGCGAACCATAGCTCATGATCGTTGACCCGCCGCCGGGTTCGTAGGCCGTGGATGCCTCCCGGCTGTCGGCTGAAGGCGGGCAAGAGTTGAACGTATGCGTTGCATCAAACTGGTGCCCCATTTCATGCGCAACAATTAAATAATACCTTTCGCCGATCGGGCTGGGCAGCGAACTGGCCGCGCGGGCTTTGTTGATCGCAGTACAAACACCGCCGAGCGCGGCAATGCCGGCCGTGTACACGCCTTGCGGGTTGGCAACCCGGCAAAGGACGTGGCCGATATCGTAACTGTTTATGCCAATAAGCGAGTTAACTGCTGCCGGATTTTGACCAAACCACGAAGACGCCAGGGCGCCGGAGTAGGGGTCTGTGTCCGGGTCAAAGAAAAACAGCGTATCGTTGTTCGGCACCAGTTCCATGCGTATGGCGAGGTCTTCTTCGGTAATGCCGTTGATAAAATTCATGGCCGTGGTAACGGCGCCCAGAACCAAGGTTTTTGTACCGCCGTGAAACAGCGAATATTCTGCCTGGGCAGAAATTGCCGCGCGGTATTTGCGCAGGCCTACCGGCGCTTCACTGCGATCTGACGCCGGTTTACCTTTTACCGGATTAACAGAAAAAGCATCATTCACGCCACAACGGGCCAGCGATTCGTTCAAATAAGACAAGTCTTCCATCCGGTAGGCCATGTAATGCTCCTGCATGCCCCTGGCATAACTGCGCACCGTCTGGATACGGCCATCGAGGCCAAAAAAGTACCCGTGAAAACCGGCAGGGCCCACTCCCAGGCGTACACGTGCGCCGGAGCCATCGGCTGCCGTGCCTGCATAGGTGCGGATACCGGGGTACCTGGCAGCCAACTCGGATGCCATTACGGGCGATTCCCATACACGGAAACTGTGCAGGGAGCCGTCTGCCTGGGGCAACTCAATCAGTATCGGTTCCCCCGTACCGGTAAATTCCATGGGCGCCGCATGCAATGCGGTTTTCAGGCCGGAATAATCCAGCCGGAAAGTTTTGTACTGCTTGGGCCGTGTTTCTTGTTCGGCATTTTCAGCCAATGGAATATGCTCTTTTTCAACCGGCATCCAGAAGTTTAGCCCGGATTGGGCGTGCAAACAGGAAAAGCCCGCGGCCGTAAAAATTAAAATAGATAGAAAACGCATGTGTGTATTTGTTTTTGAATGATCTGTGAAGCCGATTCGGCGTCCTGCGAAAACTCGTCCTACGGCTCAAAGCCGTAGGACGAGTAAGGTTCTTCATGGCTCCGTGGTGAAAAAAACTACAGCGCGCATTTACAATTTCGCTCCTTTAAACAATTCAAACGGCGAACCGGAGGTGCGCGTTACCGGACGACCAATTTCCGAACACCGCTGCCCTCGGCATTGTCCACGAAAACGGTGTACATCCCCTCGGGTAATTTGTTCAGTTGTAAAATCGCGACCTGTTGACCGGAAGCAACCCGCTCGGTACGCACCAAGCGCCCGGCAGCGTCAAACAGCCGGATGCGGGTGTCGGAGCGCAAGGCTTCGCCAAAACTCAGCCGCACGGTTTCCGTTGCCGGGTTGGGCGCCAGCAGGAAGCTGAGCGCGCGCAGGCTTTCCGACGTGCTGACCGGGAAAGGCTGGATGGTAAAACAATCCTTCACCAGGCCCCCTTCGCCGTCGGTCACGACAAAACAAAATTCGTCGGTCCCCACATTGTTGCCATAGTCGAAAAAGCGCAATCCGTTATTATCCAGGTTGGTTTGCGTGAACTGGTCGCCCGGCTGCATGGCCACACCGCTTGCGTTCAGGTGCAATTCGCCATAGGCCGGAGTGGTTAGCAGGGTGTAAACAAGTTCATCCGGGCCGTTATTGGCATCGTCGGTTTTTAACAGGTCGGTTGATACTACGGCATTGCCGCCGGGCATTACCTGCAGGGTGTTGTTATTGACCAAAAAAGGCGGGTTCAGGCTGGTGCTGGAGCACACCTCGAAGTCAAATCCGCTGAGATTGCCGCCCGAGCTGATGGCATTGTCTTTTACACGCAGGATCCAGTCGCCCCCGGTATTTTGCCCGTTCATGGCGCCGAGGCTCATTTCCGGTTTGTACAAAACGCCGGTATTATTGGGCGGGCAGGCAAAGGCAGTTGGGCTGGCATCGTCGAAGCCAAAATTGAAGTTGGCGCTCACGCCGCCGCATTTTGTGGTAAACAACAAAACATCTGTTCCGGCAGGGCTGATAAGCCGCATTTCCAGGTCCCTGAAAAAGCCGTGGTTGCCCTGAATACGGGTAATTTTTACCCCGCTTACCACCCCGCCTGCCGGCAGGTTAATTTTGGATTCAACCGTTGTAATGGCATTTGGGGTTATGGTTTTGGGAACATCCGTTGATACGTAGGTTGCACAAACATTAAGCCCCGTGGCAAAGGCAAAAGGCCCGACCCAGTTGCCGACGCCGCAGGCATTTGTCGGGCGGAAACGCCAGTAATAAATCGCGCCTTCATCCAGCTGCGTGGTTACGGCGAAACTGTCCACGGCAATATTGGACGCCGTGGCAACAATGGTCGGCGGTGCAAACGAAGGGCTGGAGGCCAGTTCCACCTCGTAGGTAGCGGCGCCTACGGTTGTCCATTGCAGGGTTGGCAGGCGCACCTGGCCGCCGGCGCCGTCGACCGGTTTGACGGCAGTCAGGGGAGAAAAGTCATTTTGGATAATCCAAAGCGTATTGGTCGTAGAGTCTGTTAATGCGCCCGCAGAGCCTTTGACTTTGTAGTTCAAAATTAACTCCGGCTGGTTTGCCGGAAAATCGAGCGTCAACACCACATCATTTCCGGGCACTACCGGGTTGGGGGTTAATGAAGCCGTCACCCCGTTTGGCAGGCCTTCAACCGCCAGCGTAACCGGGTCGCTGAAGCCGGCCGTTGAAGCGGTGCTGATCACCGTGCTGTACTGGAGGGGGAGGCAGATGGTATCGTACACTGAAGTGGCGCAAAAACTGATATCCGGTTGTGCGGCCGATTGAATACTGATGTTGTTGTTGGAAATATCAAAAAATACGTTGTCGGCGGCTTCCACCATAATGCGGCCCATTGTCGTGGGGATGTTTGGCACCTTGACGCAATAACGTCCCTGGTTGAGCACATTGGTGGCCAGGGTAATGGGGAAGTTTAGGCCACCGTCGATGCTGAGTTTTATGTTCACACGTTGGCTGTTCACCGGACTGATGTTGGTGTTGGCCACATCCCAGGTGACTGTCTGGTATTCGCCCGGCCACCAGCTGACGCCGGCATTGTTAGGATAGGTTACCCGGAAGGGACCGGCGGCGATACGGGGAGCAAGTGTGATTTCCTTCCAGGCCTGTCCGCCGGCGCCGGTCGTTCTGTCGCGCACGGTCACCCGGAATTTCAGGTTGCGGTTGTAAGTCGGCAGTACTTCCACGGTAGTGTTTTTGTTGGCTGCCAGGTCGGCCAGGTTGGGGAAATATCGCGTCGGCGATGCACTGAAAATATAGGAGCGGAAAGCCGGCGCGTTGCCTTGCGGCATGCCGAGGGTGTACTTGCCGGGATCGGTATCATACTGCTCCCAGCAGTAGTTCAGGTTGTCGCCATCGGCATCCGTACCGGCTGCAGTCAGGCGAAAGGGGGTGTTGACCGGAATAACCACATTGTTCGGGCTGACAATTTCCACTTCCGGTGCATTGTTGTTGGTTTGAATAGAACCACCGCAAGTGGCGCCGCTGCCCTGCCACATGAAGGTCTGCGCCTGAATAATACTGCCGATGTGGTAGTACGGATCGTTGTCGTTTTGAACATTGTTGTCGATGCACGAACCGGCGTACGACATAATCGTACTGCCGCTGCCCGGCTCGAAAGCTGTTGCAGGAGCAAGTTGATTATCAACGTTCGGGCAGTTCGCCCAGGTATGGCTGGCGTTAAGCTGGTGCCCGAATTCATGCGCGGCAACCAGGTAAAAATATTCCGTTTGCGGATTTTGTGCCGATGACGCGCCCCGCGCTTTGTTATCGCTGTTGCAGGCACGGCCGCCCACCACCCCGACTTGGTCGCCGACGATATACCGGGAAAAAACATGCCCGATATCGTAGCTGCTGTTGGGCAAAATCGAGTCGATCGCCGCCGGGTTCTGGTTCATCCACTCCCCAACGGTATTTCCGGTGAACGGGTCGGTGTTCGGGTTGAGGAAGATAATCTGGTCGTTCATGGGATGCAGGATCAGCCGCAGGCTGAAATCGCGCTCCTGAATAGCAACAATATAGTTCAGGGCCGTATTGATGGCGGATAATACCAGCGGTTTGGTTCCGCCAAAAAACTGGGAATATTCGCCGCGGGCCGAGATGGCAATCGTGTACGTTTTCAGCGTGACCAGGGCTGCGCCACGCTCCGTAACCTGCCCGGGTTTTATGTGTTGTTCCAGTGGTATGGGCTGCTGGCCGTCCGCTTCCACGCCGCAGGGAATGCCTGAAATCAGGGTGTTTTCTTTCGGTAAATCCGACAATTTATACGCCAGGTAGTAGCGCGTTTGTCCCATCGCATACGGACGGATCGACTGCACGCTGCCGTCTTTTTCAAATTGAAAGGCGTGAAAACCCTGATAGGTCACGCCCAAACGCACCGTGGCTTCGGAGTCGTCGGTAGCCCGGCCGGCATAGTTGCGAATGCCCGGGTATCGGGCCGCCAGTTCCGGCGCCATGATCGGCGATTCCCAGACTTCAAACTCCCGGATCGTACCGTCTGCCGCAGGCAATTCAACCAGCAGCGGGTTGCGGGCCGCCGCTTCGGTGAACTCCATCGGCGCCTGCGCCAGCCGCTGGGTCAGGGCATCATAGCGCAGGTCGTAGGCCTGAAATTTTACGGGATTGAGATCGGGGGCGGTGCCCTCCGGCAAGGCAATCCGGTCCACGGATACCGGTTCCCAGAACGGCGTGCTGTTTTGGGCGGAAAGCCCGGTGATGAACCCGGTAAAGCAAAGCAGAAGGTAGACTTGGCGCATGAGAAACTGTTTTTGAAAAAAATACATGAATTGCTAAATGTATAGGCGAACAACAAAAATCCGGCTTTTGGCCGTGAAAACGCCCTTTTTATTAACGTTTGCTAATACTGACGTAGAAAGCGCGCAGTTTTTAAAGCAACACCCGTATCACGAGGACCAACCCGAACACCAACAAGGTGAGCCCGATGCCGCGTTGGACCCAACGCGTGTGCTTCGGGTCAGAAAATGCCGGACCCGTTTGGCAGCATAGGCTTTCAACGTGTCGGTCGCGATCAGGGTAATCAACATGCCGCTAAAAAAACCAAGGGTTTCCTTGGGCGCCCACTGATTCGGGACGATCACCGCACTGGCAATACCCAGCCAGAAGAAAACAGTAAACGGGTTGATGGTGTTCAGCAAAAATCCCCGCAGCCAATAGCCCGGGTACCCCCAACGCATCCAGTTGTGCTCCACACCCGGCGCCTCCGGACCATCCAAGGCATCGAGCACCCGATCAGCAGTGGTATGATGCGTATCCGCAATGGGCACACGCTTGCGCAAAAACGTCCCCAGGCCGAAAATCACCAATACCGCGCCGCCCAGCAGGCCGGCCCACAGCCGGAAATGCGGCAATGCCGTCAAGGTAGCCAGTGCATCCACGCCGTGATAAACCAGGGTAATGTACAGGACGTCGCTGGTCCAGATACCGGCTGCCAACGCAAAACCGGCGCGAAAACCGCGCTCCAAACTGGCCTGCACTATGGCAAACAACAAGGGGCCAACCATGAAACTCAGCGACAATCCTAATAGTGCGCCTTCCAAAAGCATAAGCAAAGGTGGGGGTTGCGAGCGGCGAAAATACAACTTCTGCTGTGTTGGCCATGTGCTTTTGATCCGGCACCTTGCTTGCGATGCAGAAAAGCGGGTAAACCTCCATTCGATAAAAAGGCCGAAATTTCGTAATGTTGCTACTCATTCAAACCCGCGCCTCAATGAGCAACAACAAGCGTGCTTTCTACCTCACCTGCTGGAACTGCAAGCGCAAAAACATCCCCTACGTTTTCAGAATCGCCGAAGACGCCCCGCCAGGCAATGCCACCGTACAGGTGCCCTGCCCCTTTTGTCAAAAAATGATGGCGGTCGACATCCCCTTCGACCTGCCGCCCGACGCGACGGCGATCAAACATTTATCTACTAAAAAAACGTGAACGTGTTCGTATTCAGGCGGTGACTCGCGCGATTCAGGCGGTGACTTGGAGTCACCACCTGAATATGAACCGCCCGAATCACGTACCTCACCGCCTGAATAATCACCCATTATCAAAATGAACTTCTACCATTTTCCACTGGCCCTGTCTCCCGAACAAGAGGGCGAACTCAAACAAGACTACGTCCTGTTTTCCGAAGTCCTGGAAAAACAAGCCATCGTGCCGCCCGACTTCCTTGCGGGACTGGTCGGCCGGCTGCGCGGCGCACTCGATGGGCTGCAGCTCACCGATTACGAGCGTTTCCGCCAAAACTCGCAAGTGCCGCACAACCTCGTCCACTTCACCCACGACGACCACGCCATCCTCAACCTCCCCTGGCAGGAAGCCATCGGCGATGCCGGCCACCTCTACTTTTCACGCGGCGCGACGCTGCGCGGAAAAGCCGAACTGCCCGCCTTCAGATCCGCAAGCGACGGTCCGCTCCGCATCCTGGTGATGGTGGCTGCACCGGAAACCGACGGCGAGTCGGGCCGCCTGCGCTACGAAGACGAGCAACTGCAAATCGCCGAAGCATTCGGCCCGCTGCTCCGGCACGGCGGCATCGAAATTCACTTCACCGCCGACGGCTCGGAGCAGGCGCTGCGGCAGGCATTCGACGCCCCGCGCTACGACATTTTCCATTTCAGCGGCCACAGCGAATACGGCGTGCTCGACTGGATGAACGTCCAGGCCCACGAGGGTTTTCTGCTGCTCGAAGACGAACGCTCCATGCGGCCGCACCGTTTTCCCGCCGCCAATTTTGCCGCCCTGCTCAACGAACGCCCGGAAAAAACGCCCGCACTCGTGTTCTTGTCTTCCTGCCAATCGGCACAAGGCGCTTCGGGCGGCGGTTATTCCGGCGTGACGGGGCGCCTGCTCGAAGCGGGCATACCCGGCGTGGTGGCCATGAGCCATTCGGTCGTGGATGTGTACGCCACCTTGTTTGCGGCGCAGTTTTACAAACACCTCGCCGAAGGGCTGAGCGTGCCGCTGGCTTTTTCCAGGGCATTGAAAACCAGCCGAAGCGGGAATCCCGATTTGCAGCTGCCGCCCGAATTTTGGCAAAGCCAAAGCCTCATCCCACAACTTTACCTGACTCAAAATATCGGCGCGCTGGCAACAACAGCAAACAGCGGCAAACAACGGCAGGGCAAGTTTTGGCAAACGGGACGGCTGCGCGAAAAACTCCAGAAAATCCACCGCTTCGCCGGGAAGGAAGACAAGGATTTTATCTTCATCGGGCGGCGGCGCGAGCAAAAGGCCATGCGCCAATACCTCGAAGAAGCCGCGCCGGTGTACCTGCAAGGTCAGGGCGGCATCGGCAAAACTGCCCTCGCCGTGCACACCGCCGAACGCCTCGTGCTGGCCGACCCCGACGAGGCGCAGGTGTTTATGTTTGATGAAAACAGTTTCCGTATCGGGCAGGTGACCGACGAATTAATCGCCTTTTTGCAAAACGAGCAAAAACAGATCCTGCTCGCCCACCAGATCAAAAGCATGGACAAGGCCTGGGAAAAATTCCTCACAGCCTTGCAGGAAGTCGTCAATAGCAGCCATCCTGTTTTCATTTTCGACAACCTCGAATCCTTCCAGTCGGCTGACGGCGGCGGGGCTTTTTTGCCGGAATTCGACATGGAATGGGATATCATCAAGACCCTCGCCGAAGTTGGGCTGCCGCTCATTCTGACCGGCCGTTACCCCCTGCCGGAATTACCCGGGCTGCGCACAGTGGAACTCCACGAACCCACCCGGCCCGACTTTGCCATGAAATGCCGTTACCTCGATATTTCCGAAAAAATACCGCCCGGCGAGGCCGGAAAGCCTGTTTTTAAAACCCTGTTCCGCAGTTTTGGCGGCAACTACCGCGCCCTCGAATACTTCGACCAACTGTACCGGGAAAAGAAAGAAGCCTTTGGCGAGGTGCTGGAGACGCTGGACGCGTTCATCGAAAAACACCGCGCCGACCCGAATTTTCCGCTCACCCGCATGAGCGAAAACCTCGTGTTTGAGCGGCTGCTCAGCCTGCTGGATGCCCCCGCCCGCCGTGCACTGGGGCTGCTGGCGCATTTTCGGCGGCCCGTGCTGCCGCTTGCGGTGGAGATGCAGGACAGTGCCTATTCAGGCGGTGACTCGCGCGATTCAGGCGGTGACTTGAAGTCACCGCCTGAATATGCCACCCTCACCCACCTAAGCAATCTAACCCTCGCCGAAAAAACCACCGGCCCCAACGGCCACGCCTTCTTTTACGTGCCCACGCTCACCCGGCTGCTGCTCGAACGCGCCGGCCTGGTAGCCCCGGATTTCTCCGACCAAAAGGCGGGGGAGTATTACGACTATGTGGTGGAAAATGTGACCAATCTTGTGGCAGACCTGCAAGAAGCCTTTTTCCACTTTCTACAGGCGAAAGACGTGGGAAAAGTGAATAAAACCGGCGAGCGGCTTACTGATTTTCTGTACAACAACTCCCAATACCAAAATGCCTTGCTGGTGGCCGGGCAGACTCACGAGACTTGTGGTGAGCAGACGGCTGGGGAAGTGCTGAATCGTTTAGGGCAGATTTTCCACCTTTTTGGAAAAAGCGATGAAGCACTTTTTTTTTTGAAAAAATTAAAAAAGACAAAGAAACAGGCGATAGGGCAGGCGAGGGCGACCTTAAAACAATATTGGACTGGCATTAGAAAGAGGAGATTACGAAAAAGCCTTGCGATTATGGCAAAGTTTGATGAAATTTGTCAGCAAATCGGTGACCGACAGGGTGAAGGGACGACCTGAACAACCTAGCCACAACCGCCCATGCCAAAGGGGATTACGACACGGCCTTCTAGCAATTTACTCGTGCAATGGTAAGAAGGGTGAAAAGAACCTGCATCAGAAATTCGTGACCAAGAGGGGCGACACGGCTACTGGGCAAGTTGAAAATAACGCAGTCAAATCGGTGACAGGTGGGCGAAAGGCGACTAAACAACTTGAGCACATGGCACAAGCAAGAACATGGCGGAGCAAAGTTTAAAAATCTGTCAGCAAATCGGTGACCGGGCGGGCGAGGGGACGACCTTGAACAACATCAGCCAAATCTACAAAGCAAGGAGGGAATACGACACGGCCTTGCGCTATCTGGAGCAAAGTTTGAAAATTTGTCAGCAAATCGGTGACAGAGCGGGTGAAGGGACGACCTTGAACAACCTAGCTACAACCGCCCATGCCAAAGGGGAATACGACACGGCCTTGCGCTACCTGGAGCAAAGTTTGAAAATTCAGCAGCAAATCGGTGACAGAGCGGGTGAGGGGACGACCTTGAATAACATCAGTCAAATCTACAATGCAAGAGGTGATTACGACACGGCCTTGCGCTACTTGGAGCAAAGTTTGAAAATAAGGCAGCAAATCGGTGACACCTACGGTATGGCGATCACTTTGGCCAATATGGGCACAATGCTTTTTAAACAAAACCGCCCGGAAGAAGCCGTGCCGCTGCTGTGGCAGGCGTACCAGATTTTGCAAAAAATCGGCTCGCCGGATGTGCGGCACCCGGCAGGGTATCTGGAGGCAATCATAAAACAAATCGGCGAGGCGCGGTTTAAGGAGATCGTGGCGGGTATGCAGTGAGGCGGTGACTTCGAGTCACCGCCTCACTACGACGGACCGCCTCACTACGAGCACGGGCACCGCACTACCAACGCGCGATTCAGGCGGTGACTCGAAGTCACCGCCTGAAAACCGCCGCCTGAAAAAAAAACATCAAAAAAAAACAGCTCATCATGCACTTCACCCCAGACACAATCTTTCACATCTATAACCAGGGCAACAACCGCCAGCAGGTGTTTTTCCATGCCGATAACTATCTGTTTTTTCTGAAAAAAATGCGCGCGCACCTGCTCCCGTATGGCGATTTGTTGTGCTATTGCCTGATGCCGAATCATTTTCATTGGCTGCTGTATGTGCGGCGGGTGGAGGTGGAGGTGCCGAACCCGAGTGAGGCGGTGACTTCGAGTCACCGCCTCACTGTGCCGCCGGGCGATTCAGGCGGTGATGGACGCGATTCAGGCGGTGACTTCAAGTCACCGCCTGAATACCGCAGGCGTACCCTCAACGAATCCATTGCCATCCTGCTTCGCTCATACACCCGCGCCATCAATGTGCAGGAAAACCGCTCCGGTTCTTTGTTTCGCAAAGAGACCAAAGCCAAGGACGGCTGGGAAGATGTTGCTTTGTCCTCAAGTCACCCCAAGTATGGGATGCTCCTGCAAAATTGGGAATTGTATGGCGCCACCTGCTTTAACTACATCCTCAACAATCCGGTAGAAGCCAACCTTGTTGCGCGCGCAGAAGATTGGCCGTATAGCGCTGCGCCCGATTTTGCGGGCTTGCGCAAGGGGACTTTGTGCAACCTGGATTTGGCCAGAGAACTTTTGTTTTTGAGGTGAATTTTAGGCGCGCTACGCTATTGAGGCGGTGACTTGGAGTCACCGCCTCAATGGGAACACGCGATTCAGGCGGTGACTCGAAGTCACCGCCTGAATGCTCTGCTAGAATACAAAACCACTACATCATGCCAAAAAAAACACCCGACACCCCGCCCCAACTCCCGACCCGCCCGCCCACGCCGGAAGAAGAAGGCTGGCACGTCTGGCGCCGCGCCGACGAGCAGGACACGCCCAAACGGCTGGAAGAAGCGGCCAAATTCTGCACCGGGCTATACGGCATCACCTACGCCATCCTGCTCGGCAGCGACGCCAATGCGTTGAGATATGCCAATGAAAATACGCTGAAACTTGTCGCGGGCTTATGGTTGGTGTCGCTCGTGGCGGCGTTTGTGGTGATCTTTCCGCTGCCCTGGGTTTATCGCTCCGATTCGGCGGCCTCCATTGCGGCCATGCACCGGCGGGTGGTGCGCTTTAAGTACCGCGCCCTGCTGCTCAGCGCGGGACTGTATCTTTTTGCGCTGGGTGTTTTGACGTGGCTGTATTTTAAATGAAGGGTTGCTCCCCAATTCACCGCCCCAAATGCACCAATAACACACTCACATCCGCCGGGCTCACCCCGGAAATCCGGCTGGCCTGCCCAATGGTGCGCGGTTTTTGCCGGGCGAGTTTGTCGCGGGCTTCGGCGCTGAGTGCCGTCAGTGTGGCGTAGTTGAAATCTTCGTGCAGGTGCAAATCTTCCAGCCGGCTCATTTTTTCCACCATATCCTGCTCTTTGCGGATATAGCCGTCGTACTTGATGTTTATTTCGGCGAGTTCGACAAATTCCTGATCGAAGGGCGTCAAAAACCGCTGCACTTCAGGCAGGGCCTGCGCGAGGCTCCCGATATCCACTTGCGGGCGCAGGAGGATGTTGTGGAGTTTGAGTTTTTGGTTGATCGGCGCCGAGTCGACGGAAGCCAGGTAGCCGTTCACCTCGTCGGGCGCGACGGATGCATTTTGAAAAAAAGCAGCGATTTCGGCGGCGGCGTTTTCCTTGATGCGCACGCGCTCCATGCGCTGGTCGGCGCCCTGCATACCCAGGCGGTGGGCAATGGGGGTAAGGCGCAGGTCGGCGTTGTCTTGCCGCAGCAAAATCCGGTATTCAGCCCGGCTGGTAAACATGCGGTAGGGCTCCTGGGTACCTTTGTTCACCAGGTCGTCGATGAGCACGCCGATGTAGGCTTCCGAGCGTTTGAGCACCAGGGGCTCCTGCTCTTGTACGGCCAAGGCGGCGTTCAGGCCGGCCATCAGGCCCTGGCAGGCTGCTTCTTCATATCCGGTGGTACCGTTGATCTGGCCGGCAAAAAACAGGTTTTTGACCAGGTTGGTTTCCAAGGTGACCTGCAGTTGGGTGGGCGGAAAATAGTCGTACTCAATGGCATAACCCGGGCGAAACATTTTGGCATTCTCCAATCCGGCGATGGCACGCAGGGCTTTGTATTGCACATCTTCCGGCAACGAGGAGGAAAAGCCGTTGATGTAAATTTCGCAGGTGTCGCGGCCTTCCGGCTCTACGAAAAGCTGGTGCGACGACTTGTCGCTGAAACGATCAATTTTATCCTCGATACTCGGGCAGTACCGCGGCCCGACCCCCTGAATGCGCCCGTTGAACATAGGCGATTGGTCGAAGCCCGTGCGCAGGATATCGTGTACTTTTTGATTGGTGTAGGTGATGTGGCAGGGCATCTGATCGGTCAGCGGCGGCGTATCCGTGTACGAAAATTTGCCGGCCGGATTGTCGCCGGGTTGAATTTCCATTTTGGAAAAATCGATCGTGCGCCCGTCGACACGGGGCGGTGTACCGGTTTTCATGCGGCCCGCTTCGAAGCCCAGTTCAACCAGTTGTTCGGTGATGCCGCGGGCAGCGCTTTCGCCGGCCCGGCCGCCGCCAAACTGTTTTTCTCCAATATGAATAATCCCGTTCAGAAAGGTGCCGTTGGTGAGCACCACGGCTTTGCCCGGAATGTCGAGGCCCATTCCGGTGCGCACCCCTTGCACCCGGCCGTCTTTGACCACCAGGCCCCGCACCATTTCCTGCCAGAAATCGATATTCGGATGCCCTTCCAGCAATTGCCGCCACAACCGGGCAAACTCATTCCGGTCGCTCTGCGCACGCGGGCTCCACATGGCCGGTCCCTTGGATTTGTTCAGCATCCGGAATTGCACCATCGTGTGGTCGGTCACGATGCCGGAATAGCCGCAAAGGGCGTCCACTTCCCGCACGATCTGGCCCTTGGCTACGCCGCCCATAGCAGGATTACAGCTCATCTGGGCGATGGTCTGCATGTTCATCGTGGCCAACATGACTTTACAGCCCATGTTGGCTGCAGCCACTGCTGCTTCGCAACCGGCATGGCCGGCACCGACTACTATGACGTCGTAGGTTGGGAACATATTTTTAGTATGAAATGGGGGGCAAAGGTACGGCTTTTGGGCCTGGAAAAAATAAACCGCATAAAGGCGAACGAAAGGAAGAGCCGATCGTAAACCTCTATGCGGCTTTAGGTGCTAGGTACAAATGCGGGAAAAGCACTGTTTCCGGCTATTCGCAAACACCAAATTATTAGTTGGTAAACGTAATCCGGCTCTTAAAGCCCAGAATATCGATCTCTATGACCAGCCTGCTGGAGCTGAGTTCGGTAATTTGGCCTACGAACGAAAAGCCGCTTCCCGGATCCGATACGGTAAGCGTGCTACCATCGGCACTCAGACTCCAGGAGCCCGTGCTGGTTTGCGGGTCGGCCGGATCGCATTTGGTGGCGCCCTCATCGAAAGTCATAGTTTTGTCCGCATTGAACCGCGTGCAGTCGTCTTTATCGCAATCATCGAGCACATCTTCTGTCCATACGTTAGTCGTCGGATCATAGGTTTCCGACTTAGTATTTTTCCAACAGGAGGCTGCGGTAAGCTTGTCTTCGTTCGACTCATCGTCTTTACAAGCGGTTACGGTAAATGCAGAAACTGCCAAAAGCAGCAGCAGGGTTTTAATTGAGAACTTCATAAATAAAAAATTAAATAATGTTGGGTGAATAATCGTGGCAAAACTAGGCTTAAAATTCAGGGGTGAAGCGCATCAATAAAAATTATATTGTCTGCAGGGCTTTTGTTAACGAGGATAAGGCCTCTAGTCAACGCATTTTTGATGAAATAATTCCCGGGTCTCCAGGCAAAAAGCCACGAGGCGGCCCAAATCCGGCCGGTCGTGTTGCCGCAAGGCATATGCACAGCCGTTGTCGAGGTTCAGGTATTGGTTGGCCGGCAGGTTGGTCAGTTGTGTTTGAATTGTTTCCAGTTCAACGGGCGTGTGGCCGTGCAGCACCATGCGTTTGCCCAGCCAGTTGTAGTCTATTTCATCGTACCAGCGCCGGATCCAAAGCAGGCTGTACTGCTCGTCGAGCGGGTTGGGCCGGGAAAAATTGAGACCGGCATGGACGCACAGATAGTCCTGCGTTTCAAACCAGTGCGGCATGGCCTGGAAAAAATTGAGGTAGCGCTCCGGAATACCGAGCAACTGTTTCACGCCAAAACTCTCCAGCGTTTGAAACCCGCCGTTGAACAGCCACAACTCCATTTTATCCGGGTCCAACAGGCTGTTGAGTAACAATTGCTCGTGGTTGCCGCGCAGGCAGGTGACGGGGTAGCCCTGTTTTCGCAGCCGAAAAACGGTATCGATTACGCCTTTCGAATCCGGCCCCCGGTCGATGAGATCGCCCAGAAGGACCAATGCATCCCCATCCTGAAGCGGTAATTGCTCCAGTAACTTTTCAAACGTGCGGTTGCATCCGTGTATGTCGCCGATTGCGTAAGTGAACATTTTTTTTGGCAATTGGTAGTTGGCATTTGGCTATTGGTTGTTCATCGGGAATTGAAACTTCACTACTTAAGTGCAACCAACCAACAGCCAAAGGCCAAATTACCCTACTTCAACCGTTCCAGGGCCGCCCTGGGTTCTGCCAGATTTGGCGCCATGCCGCTGGCCTGCTGGTAGTCGGCCTTTGCGGCAGCGATATTTCCCTGAAGTTCGGAAGCATGACCGCGGTAGTAGTAGGCCATCACAAAAAGCGGGTCGGTCTTGATGGCCAGGTCAAAGTGATCGTAGGCTTTTTGCAGAGAATCCAGCTCCAGGTAGATCATACCCATGTCGAAGTAGGCATTGGAATAATCCGGGTTGCGCACGACAATATCCCGGTACACTTCAAAAGCCCGGTTGAACTCGCCACGCCGTTTGAAATAAGCGCCTTTGAATTCGCGCGATTCCAGATCGTTCGAATCCACACGCAGGGCGTTGTCGAAATATTGCACAGCCAGCGGGTTATTCCGATTGGAGAAAATACGCCCCAGGAAACGCCAGGCGTCGGCGTTGTCGGCGTCGAATTGCACCGACTTTTGCAGGGAGGCTACTGCGCGCGTGGTGTCGCCTTTGTCCAGGGCAACCCGGCCGGCCATGAAAAAAGCTTCGGCATTTTGTGGGTCCTTTTGCAGGATTTTATCCAGGGTGGCCAGTGCATCGTCGTGCTGGCGGACGATCAGCTGAAACTCACTCAGCTTCAACAACGTCGGGACGCGCCCCGGGAATAAATAAGCCGCCGTGAGCAACACGTCGATGGCGCGTTTGGAATCGTTGGGCCGGGCATAATCCAGCAGCACATCGGCCAGCAAATGATAGTATTGCGGATGCAGGGAATCAATTTTGATGGCCGCATTCAGGTCGTTGAGCGCTTCATCGAAGCCGTCCAGATTGTAGTATACCTCGGCACGCCGGAAGAGCAGCGAGTCGTTGTCCGGCTCCTGGATCAGCAAGGCGTTCAGCCGGCCCAGCTCGGGATCTATCTGTGCGTCCGCACCGGCATTTTGTTGATCTTTGGGATCGCTTTTGCAACTGCCTGCTGCGAGCAGGCAGGCGCTTACCAGGAAAATCAGTACAGTTCGTAGCATTGTGTTGGGAGAAATTTCTGAAAAAAACAAGGGCACAAAAGTAGCACCACGCTTTAAACAATAAAACCCGGGCTTCGTTTTGATGGAATAAACCGGTACCATGGAATTATTTGCACGCGAATTTGGGCAAGGCGACCCCATCGTTATCCTACACGGCCTTTTCGGTTTTTCCGACAACTGGCAAACGGTGGCCAAAGCCCTGGCCGACCATCACCTTGTGATCACGCCCGACCTGCGCAACCACGGCCGGTCGCCGCATTTGCCCAGCCATACGTACCCCGAGATGGCGGAAGACCTGAAAACTTTTTTGGAACATCACTGGATTTTCACCACCACGCTCATCGGCCATTCCATGGGCGGCAAGGTAGCCATGCAATTTGCCCTCGATCATCCCGATATGGTCGACAAACTTGTGGTTGTCGATATTGCTCCCGGCCCGGCATCGGACAATCACAGCGATATTTACGAAGCCCTGCTGGCGCTGGACCTGAGCCGGGTCGGCACTCGCCAGGAAGCGGATGATTTGCTTCAAAAAAA
Organism: Lewinellaceae bacterium; assembly: GCA_016716135.1. Classification (GTDB taxonomy): domain Bacteria; phylum Bacteroidota; class Bacteroidia; order Chitinophagales; family Saprospiraceae; genus M3007. Next base: position 72,323 of record JADJWX010000023.1, read on the forward strand.
CATTTCCGACTTCGGTGTCCGCCAGTTTTTATTGAAAAACATTACCCGGAACAAGAACGGCAGCTACAGCTGGAAAATGAACCTGCCCGTGCTCTGGCAGGCCTATCCGGATGTTCTGTCCGGCGTCAGTGGCCCGCCTTTCGACAAACCCGTACTTTTTGTTCGCGGCAGCAAGTCCGGGTATATCAAAGACAGTGATTTTGCGTTAATCAAGTCCCTGTTTCCGCAGGCAGAGATCGCGACGATCGAAGGCGCCGGGCACTGGGTGCATGCCGATAAACCCGAAGAATTGCTGGCGGTGCTGCGGCGGTTTTTGGGCTGATTGTTTAAACCGGGAAAGTGTGAAGACAAAAGGGAGGCACCGTTCACCCAGGCAAAAAATCAGCCGTTTCCACGAATACGCGGCATTTGCCCGTAGTTTTGTCGGAAAATAAAAACGACCCCGCCCAACTCCCCTATTTTGGTCAAAATCAACCCACAACCCTCAAACCCACAAACCAGTAACCTAAAAATTATGCACAAACGAATTTTTCTGTTGATCTGCCTGGCTGCGGCCGGCCTGTTTGCTTTCAAGGGATTTGATGACAACAAGTACTTCGACATCATCAAAAACCTCGAAATTTTCACCAACGCTTACAAGGAAATCAACCACGCCTATGTGGATGAACTGGACCCCGGCAAACTCATGCGCACCGGTATGGATGCCATGCTCGGCGGCCTCGATCCCTTCACCAATTATATTTCCGAAACGGACATCGAGGGCTACCGCTACCTCTACGACGGCCGCTACAACAGCGTGGGCGCCGAAGCCAAACAAATGGGCGATTGGGTGGTGATCACCGAAATTTTTGAAGATAGTCCGGCGCACAAATCGGGGCTCAAAGTAGGCGACGCCATCCTGAGCGTAGACGGGCAAAGCGCCAAAGGCCGCAGCAAAGACGACGTGATGGCCTTCCTGCGCGGCGTGCCCGGCACTAAAATCGACCTGGAAGTGCAGCGTCCCGGCGAAAGCAAAAACCAGCGCGTTACCCTCGAACGCGGCGAAATCGAATCGCAAAACGTGCCGCACGCCGGCATTGTCGACCAGGGTATCGGCTATATTTACCTGAGCACGTTTACCCACGCTGCCGGAGAAAACGTGGCCAATGCACTGCAGGAACTCAAACGGAAGAACCCGGATTTGAAAGGCGTGATCCTCGACCTGCGCGAAAACGGCGGCGGCCTGCTGAACGAAGCGGTCAACGTAGCCAATGTGTTTTTGCCGAAAGGCGAGTTTATCGTCAGCACCAAAGGCAAAGTGCCGGAATGGGACCGCAGTTTCAAAACACTACACAGCCCTATCGACAAGGAAATTCCGGTGGTCGTACTGATCAACAAAATGAGCGCATCGGCCAGTGAGATCGTTTGCGGCTCCATCCAGGACACCGACCGGGGCGTGCTCATGGGCCAGCGCAGTTATGGAAAAGGGCTGGTGCAAAACACCAAAGACGTCGGCTACAACGCCAAAATCAAACTGACCACCGCGAAATATTACATTCCCTCGGGGCGCTGCATCCAGGCTGTGCGGTATAAAAACGGGGAGCCGGTACACATTCCCGATTCAGAACGCGCCGCCTTTAAAACCCGCAACGGCCGCCGGGTGCTCGATGGCGGTGGCGTGGCGCCCGATGTGACCTTGCCGGTGGATACGGCTACCGGAATTGTGCGGGCGCTGCTGGACCAAAACATCATTTTCGACTATGCCACCGAGTGGATGCTCAAACAACCTGAAATTGATTCGATCGAAACGTTTGAGTTTACCGGCTGGGATGATTTCAACCGCTTTGTTCAAAGCAAAAACTTCGAATACGAAAGCGCCTCGGAGAAAAAACTGAAGGAACTCAGCACCCTCGCCACAAGCGAAAATTTCGCGATCGGCGCCGATATCCAGGCTATGGAAAACAAGATCAAAGCCGAGAAAAAAGGGGAAATGCTTAAAAATAAAGCCCGCATCGTGCACGAGATTGAACAGGAACTCGTGGGGCGCGTATTTTTCCAGCGCGGCAAGGTGCGCAAAAGCCTGAAAAATGATCCGGAAGTGGACGCCGCCGTGAAGCTGCTGAACGACCAAACCAAATACAAGTCGATTTTGGCGGGATAAGGGTTTGTATACGCGAGGGGAGTTTTTCAAATTTCACCACGGAGACACAGCGGGCACGGAGCGAAAATTCCGTGCCCGCTGTGTTTGCCAAACCAAGCAAGCACTCGCCCTACAGCTTCAAGCCGTAGGGCGAGTAAGGCTTCTCCGTATCCTCCATGTCTCCGTGGTAAAAAAAACGCAGGCAGGCGCATCGGCACCTCATCCGTACAACTCGTACAAAATCTGCGTCCGGTCATAGCCCAGTTTAACCAACAGATTAGCCACGGCTTCATCAATCATATTGCCCCAGCCGCAGATATAAAACTGGATATCAGGCCGTTTTTCAGCATATTCCTTGAGATAAATCTGGTGTACATAGCCCTGGTAGCCGGGCCAGTCGGGCTGCCGGGAGAGCGCCACATCGTAGCGAAAGCCCGGCATGGTGCGTGTCAGCGTTTCAAATTCTTCGCGGTATAAAATATCCGCTTCGGTACGGGTGCCGAAAATGAGGTGGATGTTCCGGTGCGGCCGGCCGGAGTGCTCCAGGTCGCGCAGCATGCTCCGGAAAGGCGCCACGCCCGTGCCTGTACAGATGAGCACCAGGTCTTTGTCGATAGTTTCGGGCAGGCAAAAGGTGCCGTCGGGACCTTTCCAGCGCAGGGTGGAGCCCGGTTGCACGGCTTCAAAAAAATATTTCGAGCCCAAGCCGTCCGGTGCCTTTACGATGCAAAGTTCCAGGAGGTTGGGGTCGTCGGCCGGGGCATTGGCGATGGAATAGCTGCGCCAGCGCTGCAGGCGTTTTTCGCCGATCGGCAGGTCCATGGTGACAAACTGACCGGCCTTGAAGTCGGGTCGCCCGGCGCCGGGGGTTTCCAGCCAGAACCGCTTTACATTCGGACTGGCGTCTTCGATTTTTGTGACAACACTGTCGTACCAGGTGGTGGGCATTATGCGGTCGTGAGTTAGTTGTCCGCTTATAACTAGAATTGCCGGGACAAAGTTTAGTCCGGTAATGGTCAATTGGATAGCCGGACATGCTCAGGAAAGGAATACGATATTCCCCGGGTGTGTTTTCAATTGCATTTTTTCATTCGTAATGGCGACAATTTTGTCGAGGCGCTGAAAATCCCGTTCGTCTACCAGGAAAATGTATGGATTGCTATCGTCGAAAAACCGATCCGGAAACAATGCCTCGTAATCAGGTTTGAAGGCCAGCTTGTTTTCGACTGCCGCCCGGTAATCATCCTCCAGGCATTTGAACTGATGCTTGATGAGGCGCCGGAACAGGTAAGGCAACACAAGGTAGTCACTGGTAAGCTGGGAGAGGCGCTTCAGGGGGATCCCCCGGAGTGTGCTGTCGGTCGACCAAATATTTTTCTTTGCCTGAACGGCTTTCACTACGGCCTGGCTGAGTGGTTGGCGCAGGGCCGCTGAAAGGGTCATAAAAAAATACGGATATACGAGCCCGGTTTCAATCAACTGGTAATTTGCTGATTTCTTCAACAGGCTCAGCACCTTGGAGTCGGTCAACTGCGTACCATCAAGGGAGCGCGTTTTGCCGCCAAACACCCACGAAATGGGACGCCCTTTGGAATCAAAATCGTTGACCACGATATAGCCTTCGATCCGGTCGCTGTTTTTGGCGTCGTAGGTTTTAGCGCTTCGGCCCTTGCCGACAGTTATTTCCTTGATCCAGGCGCCGCCAGGGCCCCAGGTGACCGTTTCCACACCCAGATTACGGAGCAGTTGCCCGGTTGCCAGTTTTCCATAAAACTCGGGTTGTTCAAACTTTCCGGGTTTAGGCGCTTCGGCCAGGGAAAAGGTTTTGCCACGCAAGGCAGCAGGTGGTGGCGTTGCCATTTGGCTGTAATGTGTTTCCAGGGCATCCACCCCTTGCAGGCGCAACTGGACACTGCCGTTTCCGGTAGTTAGTTTCTCCTGGAAAAGCGCGTTAAACTCACTTTGGATCAAATCCCAATTTTTAGCGTTATCCGCTTCAAACATGAGCGAATCGCCGTCCGGGGAGTACCGGACAACGTGAAAAGAGCCTTTTATAAGAAAATAGTCCATTGGTTGATATTTAGCATATGTCGGAAACGGAGCGCCGAATATAATCAATTCAGGTTCAGAACAGAATATCCGGAAGTGCTTGTTGCCGGCCACAAATTGTGCCGCCGTACATTTGAGGGATCAATTTCTCCTGTTTTGGATCGAATAGAAAAAATAACGCCTGCCCTGTTTTTCCAGATCACAGCCCTCAGTTTTGGCCTGGCAATCATTTGCCTGATCCCGCCCTTCCAGGTGCCCGACGAGGCGGACCATATCGAACGGGCCTTCCATTTGGCCGAAGGCCATTTTTGGGGCGAACGGCAAGACAATCGCCTGGGCGGGCTGATCCCGGAAAGCATCGGCCAACTGGAAGCGGTTTATTTGCCCATGAAGTTCGATTACGACGCCAAACAGACCGCCCAAAAATATGCGCAGGCAGCATCGATAGAATTGAATTCCCGGGTAAAAGTATTTGCCGATTTCCCGAACACCGGGCTATATCCCTTTTCGGCGTACATCCCCCAGGTTATCGCTGCGAAAATCTGTTTGGCCTTCGAAATAAAACCGTTGTTTGCCATTTATTTTATCCGGTGTTTTACGCTGTTTTTTTGGATAGTTTTAATTTCAAAATCTATAGAAATAATGCCCGGGCGCCAATGGGCATTTGCGTTTTTGGCGCTATTGCCAAGTTCTGTGTTTATCAATGCGAGCGCCAGCGGCGATGTGGTGACAAACGGTGTGGCATTTTTAATTATCGCCTTTTTTTATAGAAAAATTATAGAAAAAAAAGACAAAATCCCGTTAAAGCAACTGTTGTGGCTGGCCCTGGGCATTGTAGTATTGGCGTTGAATAAATTTGTGTATGCTCCTGTTGCATTACTCGCATTTCTATTGCCAAAAAAATCGTTTGAAAAACCGGAATACCGGAACCGCTATGCTTTGGGTTTATGCATCCTTGCTCTTACCATCACAGCCGCGTGGAATAGCCAAACCAGCCATTTGTTTTTACCCAAAGATCAGTACAACCCGCTTTTTGCCAACCAGGTAACCCTCAACGAAGGCGTGGATCCCGGCGCGCAGTTTTTATTTATCGTGGAAAATTCCGGGCGGTTTATAAAAATACTCGGCCTGTCTTTTGCCGAAAACGCGCAGGCTATTACGGCGCATTATTTCGGAAAATTCGGTTGGGAAAAAAATTACCTGCCGACCTGGACAATCGGCTTGCTACTACTCACCACGCTGTTTGTTTTTATGCAGAAACAACCGGTTGAACTGCCCAAAAACGCAAGGCTGCTTTTTGTCGCAGCGGCGATAATTATGGCCACCGGACTCGCCACCACACTATACCTCATGTGGGCGCCGGTGGGGCATTCACGCATTTTAAGTATGAGCGGGCGATATTTTATCCCGGTACTGCCGCTGGTTTGGCTGGCGCTTCCCGGATTTTTCCGCATGGCCTATACCCGACAACTGATCATGGCAGTGAGCCTCGTGGCGCTTCTTGCCGGTTTGTTTGCTGCCTATGGGCGGTATTACTAGAACCCATCTCAGGGAGTCGTCAACTTCCCGCCCGGCGGGCAATGTTCCTGTAAAAAACGGGTGAACATAGTCGAAAGATGCCTGGAGGTTCCTTCCCCTTCCCGAATGCTGTGCGAGCGGTTAGGGTAGGGCATCACCTGAAAATATTTGTTGTGTTTGATGAGTTCGTTGATCAGTTGTTCGGCATTTTGGTAATGCACATTATCGTCGCCGGTACCGTGAATGTAAAGCAGGTTGCCGCGCAGATTTTTGGCATGGGTAATGGGCGAGCCATTCACAAAATCTTCCAGATTTTCCTGCGGCAGGCCCATGTAGCGTTCTTGGTAGATATTATCGTACGACAGCTGGTTAGCCACCGCCGCCACCGAAATTCCCGTTTGATAAATTTCGGGGTATTGAAACAGCAAATTCAGCGTAGCGGTACCGCCGCCGCTCCAGCCATGCACGGCCACGCGGCTGGTGTCGATCCAGTTCCAGCGTTCGAACATGGCTTTTGCGCCCATAGCCTGGTCGCGGATGTTGACGATGCCGATTTTGCGGTAAATGGCTTTGCGCCAGGCACGCCCCTTTGGCGCGGGGGTGCCGCGGCCGTCGAGGGAGGCGTAGATGTAGCCGTCTTTGGCCATATCGCCGTCGTACAGGCGGTTGCGCCCGATGCCGTAGCGGTCGCGCACGGTAGCGCCGGCGGGCTCGGAATACACGTAAAACACGATGGGGTATTTTCTGGAAGGGTCAAAATTATCGGGTTTGACCAGCCAGCCGTCCATAGTCACACCGTCGGCTGTGGTGACCTGAAAAAATTCGGTATTGGTATCCCGCGGCCGCTCGATCTCGGCCGGAATAGCTTCCTTGGCTTCGAGCGCCTGGTGCCCGGGCAGGCGCACCCACTCCCGTTGGAGGCGGGTGTAGTGGTTGGAAAAGGCATGCAGGGCAAATTGAGCATCCGGCGAGATCCGGTAGCTGTGCGTACCCGGTTGCCCGGCCGGCGAAAGCCGCTCGGGGCTGCTGTTCCCGTCCATCCGGATACGGTAGAGGTAGCTTTGCGTGGCATTGTCGGGCGAAGCCATAAAATACAGGTAGTTCCCGGTGGCGTCCACGCGCTCCAGGCTGATCACGTCGTAGTTGCCCGGTGAGAGCAGGGTTTCCGTTTTTCCGTCGCGGGAAATGCGGTAGACATGCCGCCAGCCGTCTTTTTCGCTGGTCCAGAGAAAGGCCCGGCCTTTGTCCAGCCAATCCCAATAGCCGGTTTCGCCAGCTTCCTTGAGGTCAATCCAGGCCTCGTCGGTTTCAGTGTAGATCGTGTGTACGGCTCCCGTGCCGGCATCGCAAAGCATGAGCCGGCTTTCGTTTTGCTTGCGGTTGAGTTGCTGCACGAGCAGTTCCGTGGTATTGGCTGCCCATTCCATACGGGGCAGGTAGGTGTTGCGCGGGTCTCCGGGAATGGCCATCCACTGTGTTTTGCCGGAGGCGATATCCACCACGCCGATGCGGTAGGGTGAAGGCGGCTCGCCCACTTTGGGGTATTCCACCGGGATCGTGAAGGGGTAGATCGAATCGGTGGTATTGATCATCAGGAAATCGCGGATTTGCTCGGCATCGATTTGCCAGTAGGCGATGCGTTTGCTGTCGGGGCTCCAGCGAAAGCCGTCGCGGCAGTCGAACTCCTCTTCGTACACCCAGTCGAAGGTGCCGTTGATAAGTTTTCGCTTGCCACCGGTTTCCGTGAGCTGGTCTACCTTGCCCGTGGCGATGTCCTCCACGTAAAGGTTGTGTTCGCTGACATAGGCTGCTTTTTGCCCGTCGGGCGAAAATTTGGCAAACATCAGCGAGGAAGCCGGGAGGTCCCTGCCTAATTGGCGGAGCGCGTTCGTTTTGCGGTCGAGCACCCAGTAATCGCCTCGGGTGTCGTAGCGCCATACGCGTTTGCTGTTGGTGAAGATCAGCAGTTTTTGGGCATCGTCGGAAAAGGAAAAGTGCCGCGGCCGAAGCGGTCCGGCAGCCCCTACCGGGGTGAGTTGGGCGGCGGTGACGAGCGGGGTTTCGGTGCTTTCCGGCAGATCGACGCGCACGATCTGGCCGTTGGATTGGAGGTAGTAAGCATGGCCTTCGGGCGTCCATTGCAGTTCTTGCGCAAACAGGCAAAAAACTGCCTGGAAGATAAAAAGAAACAGGGCGAGTTGTTTTTTCACGGAGATGCAGTTTTTAAACATTTTGACAAATATAGGCTTTATGTGCTGTGCACCGACACGTCTTGGAGTCCCGCCGATGCTGTGTATTTTTACCCATCGTTAGCTGAATTTTTCCACCATGAAAAACAAGATCAACACATTTGCCCGCTATTGCCTGCTGCTGGTTTTGCCGGCAATGACCCTGCCCGCCCAAAAACCGATCACGCTTGAAGATATTTGGTCGAACAACACTTTTGAAACGAAAACACTGCCGGGTTTCCGCTTTCAAAACGATGGGGTGCATTACACCGTCCTGAACGACGCGGCCATCGAACAATTCGATTTGCGCAGCGGCAAAAAAACAGCCGTATTGTTCGACGCGGCAACGGTGCCCGCCGAAAGCGCCCCGGGTTGGGCGGGGGCTTTTGAAAACTATACGTTCAGCCCTGATGAATCGAAAATCCTGCTTGCCAGCGGCGTGGAGGCCATTTACAGGCACAGCAAACGCGCCACGTATGTTGTTTATGACACGAAAACAAGAAAAATAACCCGCCTGCACGACGGCGTCAAACTGCGCTACCCGACCTTTTCGCCCGACGCGAGCAAGGTAGCTTATGTGCTGGAAAACGATTTGTACGTCCTCGATCTCGCCTCCGGCAAAACCTCGCGCATCACGAACGACGGCCGGGAAAACGCCATCATCAACGGCGCCTCCGACTGGGTGTACGAAGAAGAATTTGCCCTGGTGCGCGCCTTTGAGTGGAGCCCCGACGGCCGTAAAATTGCCTACCTGCGCTTTGACGAACGGGAGGTGCCCGAATTCACCATGGAAATGTACCGCGGCGGCGACTATCCCGAGCAGGTGACGTTCAAATACCCCAAAGTGGGCGAAAAAAATGCCACGGTTACAGCACATATCGCCGACCTGGCTACCGCCAAAACAATTCCGGTAAAACTCCCAACACCCGAAAATAACCTCAATGACCAAAACGCCGAATACCTCCCCCGAATCACCTGGGCGCCCAACGGCCAACTCTGCCTCACGCGCCTGAACCGGCACCAAAACCACCTGACGCTGCTGCTCGCCGACCCCGCTACGGGGGCATGTGCCAAGTTGCTGGAAGAAACCAGCGCCTACTACCTGGACCTGCAGGAGCCGGTTTTTCTTGCCGACGGCTCGGGCTTTATCTGGCAAAGTGAAAAAAGCGGATTCATGCACCTGTACCGGTACGACATGCAGGGCCGCGAACAGGCAGCCCTGACCCGGGGCAACTGGGAGGTGACCGATTTTTACGGCATGGATGCCAAAAACGGGCTGGCGTATTTTCAGGCGGCAGTTGAAAGTCCGATGGAGCGTGAAATTTATTCGGTCAAACTAAATGGCAAAAGCCGCAAAAAAATAAGCACCGGCACCGGGTTTCACAGTGCGCAGTTCAGCAGTACGCACGACTATTTTGTCGACACCTACACCACCCTGAACGCCCCGCCCCGCTACAGCGTACGCGACCGGAACGGCAACCTCGTGCGCCAACTCGAACAGAACACCGCACTGCTGGCCCAACAGGCCGAATGTGGTGTGGCGCCATTGGAATTTTTCACGGTGCCCATCAAAAACGCCCCGGCGCCCGACGGCAAAACCTGGAGCGGCGCCCTCAACGGCTGGATGCTCAAACCCACGGCGCCACAGTTTCAGGGCAAACAACTCCCGGTGCTTATGTTCGTGTACGGCGGCCCCGGCAGCCAGCAAGTGACCGATGCCTGGAAAGGCGCGAACTACTGGTGGTTTCAAATGCTGGCGCAAAAAGGCTACGTGGTGGCTTGTGTGGACAATCGCGGTACCGGCGCCCGCGGGGAGGCCTTTCAAAAAATGACCTACCTCGACCTGGGCAAATACGAAACAGAAGACCAGATCGCCGCGGCCCGGTATATCGGCGCATTGCCGTTTACCGATCCGGCCCGCATCGGCATTTTCGGCTGGAGTTATGGGGGATACATGTCCTCGCTCTGCCTGCTGAAAGGCAGCGACGTGTTCGAGGCCGGCATTGCCGTAGCGCCGGTGACACACTGGAAATGGTACGATAGTATTTACACCGAACGCTACATGCGCACCGAAAACGAAAACCCGCAGGGCTATGCCGATAGTGCACCGATCAATTTCGCCGACAAACTGAAAGGCAACTACCTGCTCGTGCACGGCCTGGCCGACGACAATGTGCATTTTCAGCACAGCGCCGAAATGAGCAACCGCCTGATCGCCGCTAACAAACAGTATGACACCATGTTTTACCCCAACCTCAACCACGGCATCCGGGGCGGCAATGCGCGTTTGCACTTGTACAACCTGATGACGCGGTTTTTGGACGAGAAATTGAAAGGGGTAGTGGAAGGGGCGCGGCCTTGATGGGGGGGGGCTCGGGTTTTCAAAGACCACGCTGCCCGAGCCAGTAATTTGTTCCGCGCGCACCACTAAAACTGAATCCCCCAGGTCAAATGCGGCAGCCAGGGTAGCCCGTTGATTTTCTGCGGCACTAATGGGGAGGCATAGTAATCCGATGAATCAATCCAGTAGGTAAAGTAGGTATTTGTCTGGTTGTACGCATTGTAAAAACCGGCACTAAGCTGGTGGTTAACGCTACCGGATTGCCATTTCCAGGTGGCATTGACATCGAGCCGGTGCTGCCAGGGTTGGCGGTAGTCGCCATAGCCAAGCCGCTCTACCCAAAGTCCCTGACTATGAATATCCAGCAAGCGGACACGTTTTTCCGAGGAAATGAGCAGTTTTGAAATCGCGTCGCCGGAAGCAATCTGCCAGGTAGCCGATACGGAGCAGTGCGCGCCCAGCCGTTGAAACAGTGCCAGTTTGAAATGGTGACGCCGGTCGAAGCGCGCTGCAAACCATTGATTGTTATTCAGGTTCTCGAATTTGCGTTCCGACTTGGAAAGCGTCCAGGATATCCAACCCGTCGTATTGCCGGTAGTTTTTTCCAAAAGCACTTCAAGCCCGGCAGCCCGCCCGAGGCCCAATTCGACCTCCTGTTCCCAGGAGCGAAGCCCCTCATTGTAGAAAACAATTTGATTGGGATCTGTAAAATAAACGGAATCAAAATAGCTTAGCCAGCTTGCCTGGTAGGTCTCCACCCGGTTCATTTTTTTGTAATAAAACTCTAAACGCGCTGCCCAGCCTGCGCTTGTCCAACCCAGTCCAGTAGTAATTTGGCTGGTTTGCTGCGGCGGCAATGCCGAACTTGCCAAAAGCCAAACATCGCCGGCAGATTCGATATAATTGGGCGACACTGTCCGAAGAGCCTGCGCCAGCACACTCCACGAAGCCGACCACGAAACACCTGATTTCCACTTTTTTTCAATGGAAATACGCGGTTGTGGCAAAAACCAGCTTTTACCTCTGTTGGAAAACGTCTCTGCCCGCAGGCCTGCCCGCAAGCGCCAGTTTGAACCGGGCATCCATTCTGCTTCGCCATGCACGGCTAGTGTAATTCCTTTTTCAAATTTGACATTTGTTGATGCTTCCGGAAGGTTATCCTCGTCGAGCTGAACCCAAACCGGTAATGCGCCGGCGTCGCCGAAATAATAAAATGGCATCACATGCAGCACGGAAGCCTGACCGCCGCCACGCAGGGTCAATTTCCCGGTAGCATACCAGTCGGCATCGGTTTTCAGCGTGTAATCGAAGAGTTTGGTTTGGCTGGTCGAACTGAATGTGTCGCGAAAGGTTTCCGAGGTGCCGGGGTCCTGGAAGCCGAATAGGTTCCGGCTGCTTGCCTGAAGCACAAAATGGCTGGCCGTCAGGGTAGTATTGGCAAAACAGTTGTCGGAAAAAATGCGGTTCCAGCGCAAGGAGGCAAAGCGGTTCTTCCACTGATACCTCGAATTTAAATCGAAGGTAAACGACAGCACACCCGGATCGTTCGGATTGTTGCCGATTATGGTTTCTGTTTCGGTTAATTTCCGGTTATCGTTATAAAAATCGCTGCCCTGGTACAGGCTCAAATAAACACGGTTGCGCGTATTGAACGTCCAGAATATTTTCCAGTTTAAATCGGAGAAATGGTAATCGGTGGCGCCGTCCCAGCCATCTTTTTCCAAAGCCTTGCGGGAAAAATATTTTAAAACCGGGCCCGCCAGGGAGCGCCGTGCTGAAAATAACATCGCGCCTTTTTCTTTCTGCAAGGGCATTTCGATCGACAAGCGCGCCGCCATCCAACTCAGCGAGGCAGATCCGGCAAAACGTTCCAAATTGCCCTCGCGGGTACGCACTTCCAATGCCGAGGCTACCCGGCCACCCAACCGCGCCGGCGCGTCGCCTTTCCACAGGCGGGCCGAGCGTACAATGTCGGGATTGAATGCCGAAAACAATCCCAAGGCATGCTCCGGGTGAAACACCACGGCATCGTCTACCAAGACCAGGTTCTGATCCATATCGCCTCCGCGGATACTCCACCCCCCCAGCCCGTCAATGCTGGATTCGATACCCGGCAACAAGGTCACCGCACGAATTAAATCCGCTTCGCCACCCGGCGCCGGAAGCAAGCCAAACGGTATTCGGGCAAGATTTTCTTCTTTTTTCAGATAAAACGGCCGTAGCTGTTCCGCTACAGAGTCGCTTGAAACTTCTACCTCCGCCATCGCTGTTTGCGCAGGTCTGAGCTGTAAAACCAGATTTCGGGCTGCTCCTTTAGCCAGCTCCTTTTTCGCCAATTGAAACCCCAGCATCGAAACGACAACGCGGGCAGCCTGATTTCCCGGCACACGAATACTGAAAAAACCATAGCCGTTCGAGGTTGTCGAACGGCCGGAATTCAATTCCATGATAAAAGCCCCTACCAAACGCTCACCACTACTGGCATCTTCCACAAATCCGGACAGCACCCGCTCGGGTGGCGGTTTATTATACACTAAAATCTGACCGTTGGATTCGCGCCAGGCCAAGTCGCTGTTTTCAAGCAAGCGATCGAGAATGGCCGATAGTTTTTCATTTTTCGACGAAATTGAAACCGGTCGAGGCGTATCAACCAAGTGCCCGCCGAAGCCAATCGCCACACCGGAAACCCGGCTTAAGTTGAGCAGGGTTTCGCCCAAGGGTTGATTCCGGGCTTCAAAATCGAGCCGTTGGGCCAAGGCGATTTGAGCAGGAAGGCTCTGCCGGCCGGCAAAAACTGCGAGTACAGCAAGTAGAAAAAAACGCAAATAGAATTTTTCAGCAGGCATAGTAAGGAATTATTCCGGACACGAACCTCCTTCCAACAGGATGCCGTCGGTTGTTTGTTTGATGGTTACCCCGAAAACAGCCTGTAGGTTGGTCAAAATACCGGCCAGATCGGCTTTGGGAAAATAGCCCGAATACCGGCAATCCGCCAAGGCCGGATTGCCAAGCGAAATGGGCTGGTCGAAACGCTGATTGAGCCGTTGGACAACCATGGACAACTCCAGGTTTTGAAATGCCATTTCAGGCGTTCGCCATTCCCCAACGTATGTATCGCCGGGTGTGGATAGCGTGAGTTTTTGTGTGTTTTTTTCAAGCACGAGCTGCTGTCCGGGTGTCAGCACGGCAGCGTCGGTTTGGGAGGCAACCTGCACTTTTCCCGTACGTACGGCTACTGAAACTGTCGGTTCGGATTTCCTTGCCCGTACATTGAACGAGGTGCCCAATACCCGTATCCGGCATCCTTCGGTTTCCACTTCAAACGGCTTACCGGGATCTTTTGCTACCTCAAAAAATGCTTCTCCCTTAAGCCTGACCTGCCGTTCTGCTTGTTCGTTGAGGTTTTTTACAAAGGCAATTTCGGATTGGCTGTTGAGCCAAACGCGGGAGCCGTCGGGCAGGTTTACCACCTGGTTTTGTTGGTTGCCGGATGAAACGGACGTCCACTCTGCAGCCGGGACGGAGCCTTCCCGAAGGAAAAATACAGCAGCCAGCAGCGTAAGCAAAACGGCTGCAGCTGCCCACCACCAGTGCCTCGGAGCGCGGTGGGTTACGTTGATTTCGGGATTCGATTTGGCTTCTGCCCGTAGCCGGCTTTTCAGCGCAGCCAGTTCGACGGGGATATCGACCGGCGGAACTTCCTGAGCGGAGGCGTTGAAAATAGATTCCACTTCGGCAGCAGCCTGCCGGTTGTCGGCCGATGCTTGCAACCAGACGTCGAGTTGGGCGGCTTCAGCCTCCGTTAGCCCCTCTGTGAGCCGTTTAAAAACCAGTTGAAGATATTTTTCAGTTGCCATTTCTGATAAAGCAGAATTAGTATTGAGATGCGGGAGCGGGTGTACTACCCCCATTGGCCGCCGATTTTTTTACAAAAAAGCTAATATGGGTAAAAGTAATTTCAGCCAGGGGCCAAGCTCGGCGCGCAATTGCCGGAGCGCTTTCCCAATTTGGTTTTCGACAGTTTTCGGGCTTATTTCAAGTTGTTCGGCGATTTCCCGGTAGCTTAACTCTTGCAGGCGACTCATTCTGAAAATAAGGCGGCATTGCTCGGGAAGCCGGTCGACGGCTGCTTGCACGAGTGCGTTAAGGCTCTCCATTTCCAGGGTTTGCTGGGCAGAAGCGGCAGGATCGGGCAGGCGCAGGGAGGCCTCTTCGGGTGCTGCAGGTAATTTTCTCTTGCGCAGTTGCCCCAGACACTCATTGATGATGCTGCGCTGGAGGTAGCCTTTCAGGGTTGTTTTCACTTCAAGTTCGCCGCGTTTTTGCCAGAAACGAACAAAAACCTCCTGCACACAATCTTTAGCAAGAGCCGGATCAGAAAGTATCGAACAGGCTATTTTAAAAAGATAGCCGTAGTAGGTTTCAAACAGCCGGTCGAGCGCCGCCTCATCTCCCTCGCGGAAGCGCCTGAGCAATTGTTTTTCGTCTTGATTGTTTTCCATTCTCCTAAAAAAAGGGGTGAGATACGGGTAACGGGATGGCGTGAAAAGCAAACTTGGGGTTAAAGGTTTGCAAGGGATGTTTGAAGTGCGGCCTTTTGTCTTCTATTATCAAAATTGGGCCGGTGTAAAAAAAAAACAGCCATGCCGATGGGGGTGCCACCCCGATGGCTCCATCTAAGCAGCAATTGAAATAAAATTTTTTACACCAAACATTTCCTGACATGATGAAGAAATTATTTTTCCTACTTGTTCTGCTTTCGGGATGGGCTACTGTCCAGACTACAGCCCAAAACGGCCCCTGTGATCCGCCTGTTGTGAATCAGCTGGTCAATGAACTGATCGCCGAAGGCTTCGACTGCCTGAATGGCGCCGGCCCGTTCGATTGCGTCGACGATGTGTTCGATTACGCGTTTGAAAATTGCCCGCAGACCATCGACACTACCGGGGGCAACTTTTGCGATCCGGTAGTGGTGAATCAGGTGGTGGTTGATTTGATTGCTGAAGGTTTTGACTGCCTGAATGGCGCCGGCCCGTTCGATTGCGTCGACGATGTACTCCATTACGCGTTTGAAAATTGCCCGCCGCTCTCAGACACTACCGGATACGACCCCTGCAGCCCGGTGTTTGTTGCGCATCTGGTCGACGATTTGATCGCCGAGGGTTTTGACTGCCTCAACGGCGCCGGGCCATTCGATTGCATCGACGATGTGTTCGACTATGTTTTGGCGAATTGCCCACCGGCGAACGACCCCTACTGGGGCGGTCCCTGCGATTCCACCGTAGTAGCCGGTCTGGTTCAGGGCTTCATTGCACAAGGCTCGAATTGTCTTGTCGGCGCCGGCCCGTTTGCCTGTGTGGATGAGGTGTACGATTACGTTTTTGAAAACTGCCCGCCAACCATAGATCCGTACTGGGGAAATCCCTGCGATTCTGCACAGGTGGAACAATTAACACAAGACCTGATCGACCAGGGATTTGACTGCCTCCTGGGTGCAGGACCGTTTGCCTGTGTAGCCGATGTGTTTGATTACGTGTTTGAGAATTGCCCGGTCAATAACGACGACTGTGATCCGGATGCCGTAGCAGCTGCTATCGACGACCTGATCGCTCAAGGGTACGATTGCCTGGCCGGCGCCGGCCCATTCGATTGTGTACACGATGTGTTGTGCTATGCTATCGAAAACTGCCCGCTGCCGATGGACACCAGCTGGTTTGATGTCCCCGATTGCCTGCTCAATATTCCGCCGACGGTGACGACATTCCAGGAGTTTTCTGTTCTACCTCGCAGATAACTGCGACTCGACAATTACGGCAGATATCCCGGCTTGCTGGCTGGGTGCTCCGGTATTTGGCAATGACCAGGATTTCTTCGAATGGATTTTTGAAAATTGCCCGGGCGGCGACAGTCTGATCATTCAAAACAATAACCAGATGCTGCGCTCTTTTTTCAATCCTAACACCACGGCAGCAAAGGATTTGAGCACGCTGGACGGGCTTGTGCTTAGCCCGAACCCGGCAACGACCACCATCGAAATTCGCCTGGACAGCGGTCCGGTCAGTCGCATCGAAATACTCGACCAAACCGGCCGCCGGGTGTTTGCCCAGGAAAATATTGATCAAGGCCGTGTGCAGATTTCGCTGACCCAGGTGCCACCGGGGCTTTATTTCGCGCGTGTTTTTGACCAACAGAATCGCGTGGCTACCCGGAAGGTGGTGAAGTTGTGATTTGTATTTAAACTTTTACTTAGGAATTGTCCTGCCCTGATTCGCATGGTTTATGTTCAGGACAAGGCCGATTAAAAAACCGGCTTCTAAAAAACTTAGAAGCCGGTTTTCCATATAAAGCCATTTCTAAAAAAATCAATGCTCATCTTCCGCTGCATGCGCCGCATAATCGGCGATCAGCTTGGCCTGGATGTCGCCCGGTACCGGTGCATATTCGGCATAGGCAATTTTAAACTTGGCCTTGCCCTGCGTGAGCGAGCGCAGGGTGGACGAGTACTGGTGTAATTCCTTGAGCGGCACCTTCGCCTTGATCACCTGGTAGTGCCCTTCCGAATCCATGCCCATGATGATGGCGCGGCGGGTTTGCAGGTCGCCCATGACGTTGCCCATAAACTCCGAGTCGACCATAATTTCCACATCGTAGATCGGCTCGAGCAGTTGCGGTGCAGCCGTCGGGAAAGCCTCCTTGAAGGCCATGGTAGCAGCGATCTGGAACGCCATATCATTGGAGTCGACCGGGTGCATCTTGCCGTCGTAAATGCTGACGCGAATATCGCGGCAATACGAACCGGTAAGCGGGCCTTCTTCCATTTTGGCCATGATGCCTTTTTTGATGGCATTGGTAAAACGGGCGTCGATCACCCCGCCGACAATAGCCCAGACAAAGGAGAATTTGCCGCCCCATTTCAGGGTTTCCACCTCGATGTTGCGGGCGTTCAGCCCATCGGGCGGCGGCATGTCTTCGTAATACGGCTCGATGCGCATGTGCACCTCGGCAAACTGGCCGGCGCCACCCGATTGCTTCTTGTGGCGGTACATGTGGTTTGCCATTTTGGTTATGGTTTCCCGGTAGGGAATGCGCGGTTCCTCGTAGTCGATCTGTACGCTGAAATTCTGCTCGGCTTTGGTGCGCACGATTTCGAGGTGCATCTGCCCCTGACCCTGCACGATGGTTTGCCGGAGTTCCATGCTTTGTTCGACCAGCAGCGTCGGATCTTCCTCCTGGATGGAGTGCAGGGCATTGGCCATTTTTTCCACTTCTGATTTGCTCGGCGGCACCACCGCCATCCGGATGCGCGGCGTCGGAAAATGGATCGGTTCGATTTTTATATTGGCGCCCTTTGGATTGAGCGTCTGGTTGGTATGCGAGTTTTTGAGTTTGACCGTGCAGCCGATATCGCCGGCATAAAGCGCATCCACCTGCTCTCGGTTTTTTCCTTCGCTTTCAAACAAGGCGGAAAATCGCTCCAGCGTGCTGTTGGTGGCGTTGGTGAGTTCATCGCTCGTTTTCAAAACCCCCGAGTACACCTTGAAGTAGGACACATTACCCACCTTGGCTTCGTGCGCTGTTTTGAAAATAAAAACGCAGGGGCGCGCATTCGGATCGCAGGGCTTGGAGCCACCGCCTTCAAGATCGGCGGCAGGCCGGTCGGCCGGGCTGGGACAGATATCGTGAATAAAACCCATCACGCGTCCGGAGCCCATGTCGTTCAGTGCGGAAGCGCAAAAAACAGGGAAAAACTGGTGGTGTGCCAGGCCGATCGCCAGGCCTTTGGCCAGGTCTTCCTCGTCGAGCGTGCCGTCTTCAAAATATTTTTCCATGAGCGCCTCATCGTTCTCGGCGGCAGCTTCCACCAGGGCGTTGTGCATTTCATCCGCGCGCGCTTTATGTTCGGCCGGAATATCTTTTTTCTCCGGCTTGCCGCCACCGGCTGGGAATACGTACATGGTCATGCGCAGGGCATCCACGATGGCGTTGAAGCCGGGCCCCTGATTTACGGGGAATTGCATGGGCAACACGCGGGAGCCAAAGCGATTTTTGGTTTGCTCGAGTGTTTTTTCAAAATCCGCTTTTTCGTGGTCGAGGTGGTTGATCACGAAAAGGGCGGGCGTTTCGTATTGGTCGATATACTCCCAAATCAGTTCGGTACCGACCTCCACACCGCTCCGGGCATTGAGCATCACCACGGCGGTATCGGCAACTTTGAGTGCGGTAACTACCTCGCCGACGAAATCGTCGAGCCCGGGGGTGTCGATGATATTGATTTTTGTGTCTTTCCAGGAGCAGTGCAGCAGGCTGGCGAAGAGTGAATGGCCGCGTTGTTGTTCGAGCGGGGTGTAGTCGCTCTGCGTGTTGCCATCTTCGATGGTACCGCGGCGGGTGATGGCTTGTGCTTCGTAAAGCATCGCTTCGGCAAAAGTGGTTTTACCGCATCCGGAGTGCCCGACCAGGACGACGTTCCGGATATTTTTGGTGGTATAGGCTGCCATAGGCCAATGAACTGAGTTTGGTGAACGGATAAACGGTAGACGGAGCATAATTACCGCGTTGGGGCGGCGATCATCTTCCGGCTACCGTACAGTGTAAACGGGCAGAAAACATAACAAAAAGTTGTTTGGTGAACAATTCTGCATCGAAGCGTTAATGTAGGTCGCTTTGCCCGATGGCCGAAAATTTTTACCAACTATTTTAGGAAAGGGCGGCTTTCTTTTTGATGCAAATCGTGTTGCGTAGGGGAATTCCGGCGCGCTGTTGTCTTGGGGCCGGATGCGAATACCGGCAAAAAACATTTTAAAAAAAATTGCAGCGCGGGCAGCGTTTCGTTTTAGCGCCTCGTTCTACGAACGATCAAACCAATGCTGTGCAACCAAAACCGATTGTTGCCCGTCCAAAAAAACCAGCCTAACCAAGTACAACGTTACCATCACTAATCAAACCAATCACTTTCACACCATGACCGCAACCCTCTCCTACACCCTGCTGCTGGCTGCCATTTACCTTGTGCGCAAACTTGCAACCATGAAAACGCAAACTGCCGCCTGAGCAGGTAGGACTTGCAACGTATGCAGCGGGCGCTCCGATTGGTTTCGGGGCGCCCGTTGTTTTTGTGCATCAAAACCAGCGTGTTAAAATGCAGGTATTTTTTGAATAGATAATCAGTATCTTGCAAAGGATATAGAAATATGTCCAAAATTCCTTTGTCAATCTCCAAGCGGTTACGTTGAGTTGGGTCTTTCACCATAGCGACCGGCTATGCCCTGAATACCTCCCTTGTATGATCTGCCAATGGCAGGCGCTCACTTCCGGCACAGCAAAAAGAATTTGGACGAATGTTTAACCAAACGCTGGTTTATAACCGGCCAAAAAACTGTATTGTATGAAACGTACACTTCCTTTCATCTTCTTTTTCCTGACTGCGTTTGCCGGTCAACTTCCTGCTCAAGCCTGGTTTGACAACAACACCGTATTGACTTATGAGTTATCGACGTTTGGGTTTGGCCCCGGTTCTCCCGGAATAATGGGCTACTTTAACGTTAGGGTAGATGCCGATACCGTGATCAATGGCCAGGAATGCAAAATAATCACCGCAACCGGTATGCACTTCAACACCGTGACCGGCCGCCAGTATGTATACGCCAAATCAAACCGCGTGTTTGTTTATGAACCGGCTTCAAATGCATTTGTAAAACTGTACGACTTCAACCTGGCGCCTGGCGAAACGGTGCTGGTACCTGCTGATGAGGGGCAATTTTATTACCGGATTGATTCCGTGCAATCCGTGCAGGCCGGCCCGCTAGTACTTCAACGGCAGCGTGCAACATTCCTGGATGAAAACGGCGCCCCATCTGGC
The DNA here is from genome assembly GCA_016716135.1 of Lewinellaceae bacterium. Lineage (GTDB taxonomy): Bacteria > Bacteroidota > Bacteroidia > Chitinophagales > Saprospiraceae > M3007. Next base: position 92,437 of record JADJWX010000023.1, read on the forward strand.
TGGAGTTTCGACATTCTGGAGGGTATCGGCATGGTTGGCACGCCCTTTTTAAACAACGCGCCCGAATGCAGCTATTTTTTCCTCAACGATTGGGGCTTTTGTTACAGCCCACTTGATGGGCCCGATGTTAAATTTATCTGCATTCAATCGGATGCCGGCACATGGTCGCCTTTTGGCCTCAATTGCCAATTAGTGGATACCGATGCGCCGGAAGCGCTACCTGGGTTTGCGATCCGGCCCAACCCGGCAGCGGATCAGCTAAATATTATTGTGGAAACATTACCGGCACTAGCACGCCGGACGGTAGTGTACAATGCCCAGGGGCAAATCATGCAGGCCCATAAAGGTCTGTCCAATCAACTGGATGTTTCCGGGCTGATGCCGGGCTTGCATTTGGTTTCGATTGAAATGGAATCGGGGCAGCGGCTGGTGCGGCGGTTTGTGAAAATTTGAGGCCAAACGTGTACTCGTCCTACGACTTGAAGTCGTAGGACGAGTAATACTCCTACTTCCGCGCAGTTTCTGTCGTAGCCAGCAAACGCGCTTTTTCAATCAGCTCGCAGAGTTCCTTGCGGTAACCAGCGGCATCTGTTTTGGCTGCTTTTTGCGCACGCGCAAGGCAGCGCTCGTAGGTAGCTGTCCCTTTGTAACTGGAATTGCGCAGGAGCAAGCCGAACTCGGCCACGGATGCCGCCAGTTGGAAATTGTTGCTGGGAGCAGCGGTCATTTTATCTGCAACCGTTGTTTCGATCAGCTTGCTTGCGGCGCCCACTTTGGGTTGTTTGTACCGCAGTTTCAGGGTGAGTAGTTCATCCGTTTTGGCGGCGGCTGTGGGCTTGGTTTCCTGATAGCGCATTTCCCCGTTTTTCACACCCGCAGGCAGGGGCCGTCCCGCCGGCACAATTTCATAAAGCGCCGTCACACGGTGGCCTGCGCCGAGTTCACCGGCGTCTTTGGTGTCGTCGTCAAAATCTTCGCGGGCGAGCAAGCGGTTTTCGTAACCGATCAAACGATAGCCGGCTACCCGGGCCGGATTGAACTCGATCTGGATCTTCACATCCTTGGCAATGGCGAACATGGTACCGCCGAATTCACTGATCAGTACTTTTTTGGCTTCGCCCAACTGGTCGATGTAGGCATGGTTGCCGTTGCCCTTGTCGGCCAGTTGCTGCATTTTACCATCTTGGTAATTGCCCATGCCAAAGCCCAGCACCGTGAGAAAAACGCCGCTTTCACGCTCCTTCTCGATAAGTTTGACCAACTCGCCGTCGCTACTGACACCAACATTAAAATCGCCGTCGGTGCACAATACGACGCGGTTATTGCCGCCGCCAACATAATTTTTACGAGCCACCTGGTAGGCCAGCTGAATACCGGCCGCTCCGGCCGTACTGCCGCCTGCCGACAGCCGGTCAATTGCGGCTTTGATGGCCACTTTATCGCTGCCCGGCGTGGAAGGCAACACCAACCCGGCCGCCCCGGCATACACCACAATGGCCACCCGGTCGTGCGGCGCAGCTGATCGGTGAGCATCTTGAGGGATTCCTGTACCAGCGGGAGTTTGTTCGAACTATTCATGCTCCCGGACACGTCAATCAGGAACACAAAGTTGCTTGCCGGCAACTGCCCGGTTTCAATTTGGCGGCCCTGCAGACCGATCATGAGCAGGCGATGGTTGGCGTTCCAGGGGCATTCGGCCAGTTCCGTATTCACAGAAAACGGATCGGCGCTGGTTGGCGCGGGATAGGTATAATCAAAGTAATTGACAAATTCTTCGATGCGCACGGCATCGGCCGGCGGCAATTGGCCTTGCTGCAAAAACCGGCGCGTATTGCTGTACGAGGCGGCATCCACATCAATGGAAAACGTGGACACCGCATTGGCGCGGGCTTCGAGGAAGGGGTTTTCGTGGATGGCAGTATAGGTTTCGGCGCTAAAATCTGACGGCGGCAGGGTAGTGTCACGGCGCATGGTCCGGTCTTTTTTACCGGGTTTTTCAGCATCCTGAACCGGTGGCGCCGCACCGCTCACGCGAACGCCATCGATGTAATAGTTGGTTGCGTTCGACCGGGTCCCTTTAACATTAACGGCGCCCCCATCGATCGAGGTTGTGCCGGCTGTTTTGGCTGCGATAGCGTTTGCGCTACGTGTCGGCATGCTGTTGATCTGTTGGGTGGTGAGCGTTTGGCCGCTCATGGTATTATCCTGGTGTACAAGAGGCACTTTGTACTCGGACACCACCACCTCACTGAGCACATTCGCCGACGTCAGGTTAAAATCGACGCGGTTCACGGTATTGGCCAGCACTTGCACCCCGGCCATCTTTTGTACCTGATAACCGGTGTAGGATACTTCCAGATCATAGGTGCCGGGATCGAGCCCGATGCGATACTCACCGTTGTAATCGGTTATGGTGCCACGGATAAAATCCGTCCCCTTCAGAATTTTGATGGTGGCGCCTATTAAGGCTTCGCCGTTGTCGTCGGTAATTTTTCCGGTTAAAAATGTCTGATTGGAGGTGGGGTAAAAAGCGGTTGCCAGCAATCCGGCCAGCAAATAGAAGAAGAATTTCATGTTTTCTGTGTTAAGCGTTTGAAGATGTGGTTGAAACGGACGTCCGGGAGAGGGGATGCCCGGCGTCTGGAAAATTCATAAATCCCGGCCAGAATATTCCCGGGAATGACTGAACACCACTTCCCTGCGGGTGAGTGCCTTTTGTGGGTAATCCGGCTATTTCAGGTGCTTAGCCCGGTTATTCATGGCCGGGAAAAGAAAAAATCCGACATTCGTCCGATGCGATTTCTGGTGCTCTTTTTCCTCGGCGGTGCCGCCCTGCCTGCCCAAAGTTGGCAAACACTCCCTGCGCTCCCCGAGCCGGTGACCAACAATGCCGTTACGGAAGCACACATAGGCGACAGTGTGTTTATCTATTCCTTTGCCGGGCTTGATGCAACCAAAACCTGGTCGGGAATCCACCTCAAAGCCTGGCGGCTCCGCCTCGGCGATACCGCCTGGCAGGCATTGCCATCGGTGCCCGATCCGACCGGTGGAAAAATTGCCGCGGCTGCAAGTACCGTTGGCGGAAAAATTTATGTCATCGGCGGGTATCACGTAGAGGCCAATGGCAACGAAACATCATCGCGCAAAGTCCATCGGTTCGATCCGGCCACAAACAGCTGGCTTCCCGACGGCGCCGACCTGCCCCTGGCGATCGACGACCAGGTACAAGCCGTATGGCGCGACAGCCTCATCTTTGTGGTCAGCGGCTGGAGCAACACCACCAATGTCAACAATGTGCAGATATACAACCCGGCCACCGATACCTGGCTGGCTGGCACCCCCGTACCTGATCTGCTCAATTACAAAGTATTCGGTGGCTCCGGGACCATCATCGGCGATACGTTGTATTACGCCGGAGGCGCCCGAACCGGAGGCGCGTTTCCGCCCACCACATTTTTCCGGAAGGGCTACATTCATCCCGATGATCCAGGCCAGATCGACTGGTCGGGCGCTACCGAATCGCTGGCACGAGGTTACCGCATGGGCTGCGTCGAATTGCTCGGCAAGGCGCTCTGGTTGGGCGGCTCGGATGTGACCTACAACTACAACGGCATCGCCTACAATGGCTCGGGCGGGGTGCCGGCACTCGACCGGTTGACGCTGTACGATCCGGCAACCGGCACGCTTACCCCGTTTCTGAACCAGGTGATTGCCCCGACAATGGATTTGCGGGGAGTCGCCAAAGTTTCACCCACGGCAGTGGTGCTTGCAGGTGGCATGGGACCGAATCAGCAGGTGACCGATCAGGTGCGGTTGTACGAACTGGCACAGGTAGTGCCCACGCAACAAGCGCAGGTTTTGCCCGAATACCGGATCTTCCCCAACCCGGCGCTTGATTTTTTTACGTTGCAAACGAAACACTGGGTCCAAGCGAGCCTGTTCAATATTTATGGAGGAAAAGTCGGCCAGGTTTCCGGCTCGGGTGTTGTACGTTTTTCGGTGGCACATTTGCCGGCAGGCGTGTTTTTTTTAAAAATCCAAACCTCGGGCGGGCGGCTTAGTTTGCAAAAAATCGTTGTGTCCCGGTAAAATTGACCTGACAGGTTTTAAAAAAAAGAAACCATCCAATTTTTCGTTACCTTTAAAAACAAACCATAATTATGACGAAATCATTGCTAATCCGTTCAATAGCATTATTTATAGTGGTCACCCTCCTGGCGTCGTGCAGCGCTCAAAAACGATTCCACCGCCGACTCGTAGGCACCTGGAATATCGAGCGGTATGAACAGCGCTTCGCCAATGGCGACAACGAAGTGGCAACAGACCTGGGAACCATCACTTTTCGCAAAAACGGCAGCGGCGACAACGACATTTCCGTGCTCACCCGTGGCGTGCGCAAACCCGACAACAGCGACTTTTCCTGGAATAACACGACCGAAGAAGTCACCATCATCAGCCGCAATACCTACATCGCAAAATCCTGGATTGTGATGGAAAACAAGCGGAAAAAACAGATTTGGAAGTCGACCACCCAGGCAAATGTGCAAACCATGGAATTGCGCAAGGCGCAGTAGTTTTTTCACCACGGAGACACGGAGCAACCCGCCGAAGGCCTACTCGTCCTACGACTTCAAGTCGTAGGACGAGTGTCCGCATAGCCTGTTTTTTTTCTTGTAAAACATGTCTAAAAAAACCGCCGAAGGCGGATCGGCTCCATGCACTCCATGCCTCCGTGGTAAAAATCATTTACGCTTTCGAAATGATTTGAACAGCGTTTGCCAGCGCAGTTGGAGCACGCCGAATATGGCTTCGCGGATGATGTGCAGCGACATTTTCGACTGGCCTTTTTCCCGGTCCTTGAACGTAATGGGCACTTCGCGCACTTTGAAGCCCAATGAATAGGCCGAAAATTTCATGGCAATCTGGAAGGCATACCCGACAAACCGGATACGGTCCAGATCGATCGTTTCGAGCACTTCGCGGCGGTAGCAGATAAAGCCGGCTGTGGGGTCGGCTACCGGCATCCAGAGGATCAGCCGCGTGTACAGCGAAGCGCCGTAGGAAAGAATGATGCGGTCGAGCGGCCAGTTTTCGACATGACCGCTGTGCACATACCTGGAGCCGACGGCTACATCGGCGCCCTCGTCGCGGCATTTGGCCAGCAGGCGTGGCAGATCCTGCGGATTGTGCGAAAAATCGGCATCCATTTCAAACAGGAAAGCGTACCCCCGTGCGAGCCCCCATCGAAATCCGGCGATATAGGCCGTGCCGAGGCCGAGTTTGCCGCTGCGTTCAAGCAGGTGCAGTTGTTCCGGAAAAGTATGTTGCTGCAAGTCCCGAACGATATCTGCCGTCCCATCGGGCGAACCGTCGTCAACGATCAATACATGGAAGGATTCGGGGAGGCTGCAAACGGCCCGAATGATGGCTTCGACGTTTTCGCGTTCGTTGTAGGTGGGTATGATTACGAGATTGGGCAACTTGACGAGGGTTGGAGGGTTTGAAGGTTTCTGGTTTGAAGGTTTCAGGGTTTCTGGTTTGAAGGTTGTTCACCCATTCTGGAAGGCGAACCAGAAACCTTTCAACGCATTTACAAGGCAAATGCCACGGCAAATGCCAGCAGCGACAAAATGAGACCAAACATAAAAATATTGTAGCAGATACTCAGATAACGATATTTTTTTGCCAAAACGATGCCGAGAAAATACAGGTCTCGGCTCATGGTGCCGTACAGGAATTCCGGGTCTTTGAGCATTTCGTTGACGCCCCATTGGAAATCTTCGAGCGGCATATTGTAAAAATTACCGAAAAAGAGCAGGTTTGCCTTGCGCTGTTTGATGGCTTCGCGGGTCACTTTCCCCTCGGTCACTTTGGGCCGTGTGCTCAATGTGGCAAAGACCATGGAGCCCATGCAGGTAGCCAGGAGCATGCCCGATGGGATGCCCAGCTGCAGGTTGAATTCGTTGGCGTCGTTGATCAGTTTGGGCAGCAGGTTGGAAACCAGGATGGAGATCACAATGGCATTTACCGACAACATGATATTGGCTTTGCTGTCGGCCATCGAACTGAGGTTGGTATGGGTGCGGTAGGTGGTGCGGTACATGGTTTCCACCCCGCGGCCGAAACGGGCAAGTTTGAGTTCGGTTTCACTTTCTTTCAACACTTTTTCAATATCGCCACTTTTATTTTTTTCATCGAGCAGGGCCAGTTCCTGCATGGTGGGGGCTTTGCCGGGGTTGAGCCGCCGTTTTTGTTTGAGCAAGCGTTGGATGTGTTTGGCCTTGCGCTTGTTGAGCATTTCCTTGGCCACGGCGGTGTGGTATTCGTGGCCAAGCATGAAGTTCAGTTCAAAGTCGATCCACTCCTGGTCACTCATGATCTGGTCGCGGGTGAGCACAAATTCCTGCCGGAGTTTGCCGGTCCGGTCCCAGTAAATATCCATGCCGAGGTGGCTCAGGTCGGCGTCGCAGATAATTTGTTCCAGCAACGTGGTCGGTTGTTGCGGCACCTTGGTAACGCGGATGCAGTTGAGCACCAGTTGCAGGTCCTTGTCTGCAATTTTTCCCCGTAAAAAACGCTCGGCAATGTTGCA
>JADJWX010000024.1 GCA_016716135.1 Lewinellaceae bacterium
GGTGTTGAACACCTGAATTTCTTCCACGTTCCCGGTCGTACCGTCGATGGTTACCAGGTCGCCGACTTTGTACGGTTTGAAAATCAGGACCAGCACACCGCTGGCAAAATGCCCCAGGCTGCCTTGCAAGGCCAGGCCGATGGCAAAAACAAGCGCACTGAGAATGGCAATGAACGAGGTCGTTTCAATACCGAACATGCCGGCTACGCTGAGCAGCAGCATGACCTTCAGGCCGACAGAAATCAGCGAAGCGATAAAAGGCCGGACGCTTTCCTCCACGCCGCGGAGTTTCAGCGCCGCTTTGATCCGGCCGGTCAGCCAGTTGATCAGCCACAAACCAATGGTAAGTGTCAGAATGGCGCCCACGATTTTTGGCGCATAGGCGGTAAACAGTTCTGCAAACTTGGAATAGTCAAATAGTGTTTCCATGGATACGTTGTATTAAAGGATTTTGCTGTGAAAATAGGGAACTTGCCGATAAACGGGTGTTTTTCCCGCAGCCTTACGCGGCGCGAAATATGCTGCGGACACGGCCCCGCAGCGATTTTGCTGAATTGTACCTACATTGGTGGCCCCAAACCATCATTTCTTCACCAAATGTTTAGCGTTATGAAAAAACTGTTTTTTCTCCCCTTGCTCTTGCTCTTTTTTTGCGGCAGCGCGTTCGCGCAGGACAATGCCGGTGGCAGCATTGTCGGCAAATGGTCGGGTGAGTTTACCGGCCCGGACGGCAAGCCCGTCCCCTACACCATGACCATTACCGATGCAGGCTATGAATTCGACATTGGCAACGATGGCAGGCTTGATGTTCAGGGCGCCTATGTCGTAAAAGACGGCCAGGTAACCGTTTGGGATACCATGGGTGAAAACATCTGCCCCACCGAACAAAAAGGCGTGTATACCTATGTTTTTGACGGCAACGACAGGATTACCTTCACCAAAGTAAGCGACGAATGCCCGGGCCGCGGCGCCGAGCCGCTGCGGCTGAAACGGATGTAAGGCTGCATTGAACGTGGGCTGAAGTGTCGGCGTGACTTCGTGTTACGCCGACACTTGCATTTAACTTCGTTTTTGCCATACTTGCGGATCGCGTTTTTCATGCAAAAACGATTGTTTCGATCATGGGAGCAGCGATTGGGCAGTCTGCCAACCCGCGTTACCAATACCCCGCTACCGCTTCCACCGCTTCCTTCAATTGAGCCGCATCACTCCCCCCTGCCGTGGCAAAAAACGGCTGACCGCCACCGCCGCCTTTCAGGAATTTTTGCGCCAGTTCGCGCACCATGGTACCGGCATTCAGGCCTTTCGTTTTGACCAATTCGTCGCTGATCTTGACGGTCAGGAGCGGTTTGTCATTGCTGACGGAACCGAAGGCAATCACGGCATTGCCCACTTCGCGTTCGAGTTCAAAAGCCAGGGTTTTGATGGCATTGGCGTCGCTGAGGGGCAGCACGGCAGCCAGGAAGTTGATGCCCTTCGTTTCCACAAATTTGCTGCGCAAACCCTCGCGCAGGCTGTTGGCCTGTTCCTGGATCAAGCGTTCGATCTCTTTTTGCAACCGCCGGTTTTCCTCCTGCAAATCGTGCACAGCCTTGGCGGGCTCCTTGGCTTTCAGCATCAATTTGATCGCCGACACTTCGCGGTCGATGGTGCTGATGTACTGCTCGGCGCCGGCAGCCGTGAGGGCTTCGATGCGGCGCACGCCGGCGGCTACGGCGGCTTCAGCAGTGATTTTGAAAAAACCGATCTGGCCCGTGCGTTCCACATGGCAACCGCCGCAGAGCTCGCGGGAGTAGTTGGGGTCGAAGGTGATCATGCGCACGGTTTCGCCATATTTCTCCCCGAACAGCATCATGGCCCCGGCTTTTTTAGCCTCCTCGATGGGCAGGCTGCGGGCTTCTTCCAGGGCGATGTTTTCACGGATCTTTTCATTGACGATCTGCTCGATCTCGGCCAGTTCCTCGTCGGTTACTTTTTGGAAATGGGCAAAGTCGAAGCGCAGCGTCTGGTCGTCGAGGTAGGAGCCTTTTTGCTGTACGTGGTGGCCCAGCACCTTGCGCAGCGCGGCGTGCAAGAGGTGGGTAGCCGAGTGGTTGTTTTCGGTGAGGCGGCGTTTTTCGGCGTCTACGTGGCAGTGCACCGTGGCATCCTGGATATAGTCCGGTAGTTTTTCCACGACGTGGATCACCAGGTCGTTTTCCTTTTTGGTGTCGAGTACGCGGACTTTTTCCCCACCGAATTCCAGCCAGCCGGTATCGCCGACCTGGCCGCCGCCTTCGGGATAAAACGGCGTGCGGTTGAGCACGAGCTGGTACTGCTGTTTGCCCTTGAGCATGACGGTGCGGTGCTTGATCACGTGGCTGTCGCGCAGTTCGAGTTGGTCGTAGCCGACAAATGCCACATCGGCCTCGTCGCGCAGCACCGTCCAGTCGCCCACTTCCTTGGCGGCGTCTTTGCGCGAGCGGTTTTTCTGCTCGGCGAGCGCTTTTTCAAAACCGGGTTCATCCACCGACCAGCCTTTTTCGCGGGCGATGAGGCGGGTGAGGTCGATCGGAAAACCGTAGGTATCGTAGAGTTCAAAAGCCTGCTGCCCGTCGATGGTATTGTTTTTTACAGCTAAACTTTCGATGCGCTTCAGGCCGCTTTCGAGCGTGCGCAGGAAGGATTTTTCTTCTTCCAGAATCACTTTCACCACAAAGTCGATCTGGGCTTTCAGTTCGGGGAACACGTCAGTGAATTCCTCGGCGAGGATGGGCGCCATGCGGTAGAGCACGGGTTCCTTCAGGTCGAGGAAGGAGTAGTAGTAGCGCACAGCGCGGCGCAAAATGCGGCGGATGACGTAGCCGGCGCCGGTGTTGGAGGGCAGTTCGCCGTCGGCAATCGTAAAGCAAACCGCGCGCAGGTGGTCGGCCACGACGCGCATGGCCACGTCCGTTTTTTTCCAGTTTTGGTCAATGTCGGGGTAAGTGCCTTCGTATTTGATGCCCGAATAGTTGGCCAGAAAATCGAAAAGCGGCTTCCAGAGGTCGGTATCGTAGTTGGAAGCCACGCCCTGCACGGCGCGGCAGAGGCGTTCGAAGCCCATGCCGGTGTCGACGCTTTTGGCGGGCAGTTCGTCGAGCGAACCGTTGGCGCGGCGGTTGAACTCCATGAACACGTTGTTCCACACTTCGATGACGTTGGGGTCGTCGGCGTTCACCAGGTCGCGGCCCGGGGTTTTGGCGCGTTCGCTGTCGGGGCGCAGGTCGATATGAATTTCAGAGCAGGGGCCGCAGGGTCCCTGATCGCCCATTTCCCAGAAGTTGTCTTTTTTGCCGAAGGCCAGAATTCGGTCTTCCGACACGTATTTTTTCCACTCGTCGTGCGCTTCCTGGTCGTAGGGCAGTTTTTCTTTTTCGTCGCCACCGAACACCGACACGTAGAGCCGGTCTTTGGGCAGTTTGTACACCTCGGTGAGCAGCTCCCAGGACCACTGGATGGCTTCTTTTTTGAAATAATCGCCAAAGGACCAGTTGCCCAGCATCTCGAACATGGTGTGGTGGTAGCCGTCGAAACCCACGTCTTCGAGGTCGTTGTGCTTGCCGGTCACGCGCAGGCATTTTTGGGTGTCGGCTACGCGGGGGGCGGGCGGTTTTGGTTGCCGAGGAAAAAATCCTTGAGCGGGGCCATGCCCGAGTTGATGAACATGAGGGTGGGGTCGCTCTTGGCCACAATGGGAGCCGAGGGGATAATCTTGTGGGCCTTGGAGGCGAAAAAGTCGAGGAACTGGCGGCGTATGGCGCGGGATGTCATGCTGGATGTTGGAAATTAGAAATTGGGTGGTTTCGGGAATTTGCGGCGCAAATTTAGGGCGTTTTTTACCGCGAAGACGCGAAGACGCAAAGTGTTTTGCATTCGAATTATATTTGTCAAAAAAGTATCCTTTGAAACCTATGCGTGTTTTCCCCTTCTTTTTGCTCTTGTTGCTCAACGGAAACCTGCGGGCGCAGGTTCCGCCCACCGTTGACCCGGTTGAATTTTGTACGGAATACGAATACCTGTTCCGAAAGCAGGTGTCGCGGTTTTATCCGCTGCCGGATAGTTTGATTGCTCTTTTTGAAAATGATTGGGACTGGCGGGGATTGAGCGCAAATACGGACCTGGAGTGGACACCGGAATTTATAGCCCGCTATGCGGACAAGTGGGTTTGGCACGAATTGCTTATGAACCCGAGCATCGTGTGGACGGAAACACTTATCGAAACCTATCGGGAGCATCATGAATTCAATTGGTACTACCTAAGCAGAAATCCAACACTTCCGCTGACAGCAGCATTTTTGGACCGGTACGCTGAAAAGTTGAACTGGTCGTGTATATGTGAAAATCCGACTTTTAAGCGGCAAAAGAATTTAGTCCGGCAGTACAAAAAACGGTGCGCTGTACTACCACCATCCGAGCCGTATAAACAGCCTCCTGCTGACCTGATCGACACCTACCTGAGGTATGGGGATGCTTGGAAAAAACGGAGTATGTTTATACAACCCTCCGATACGGTGCCGGCTGAATTGTACTTGATTCGGAGCAGGTCTATTCATTCCCTGGATTTCAGTCTTTTAAAAAAATATCCGAATGCCTGGAATTGGCATATGCTGGATCGGTGCAAATTGTTGCCATGGTCACTAGAATTGTTAAGGGAATATAATTCGCCTGATGGGTTGGTTGGCTTAGGTGCAAATGAAGGCATCTACGAAACGACTTTCAGCCCGTTCTTAAGCAACGAATTTATTTCTGCAGTGCTGCAACAGTTGAGCCCACCTGAAATCACGTCGTTTTATATCCTTCAGGAATCTACCGATGAATTTGGACTTATCCCCGGAGTGACAACAAGCAAGGGGTACCAGGAGCCATTTTTTGATTCAAATCTGCTGTACAATAAGTTGTCGGATAGTATGCCCCCTGTAGATTTTATTCTGGGAGGAATTTATGAACCACCACTTCGATTTGCCGATTTGCATGACTGGGGCCACAGTCGCCCGTTTCGTTCGGCTGCTATCACAGTTTCTCCCAAAATGAAAGCAGTGCTGGAAAAATTCAAACTGCCACCCCACCGATTTTACCCAATCAGTCTTAGTTTGGAGGATAAGCGGTACGGCCGGGGAGCCCGGCAATACTATGTTTTTCACATTGCTGAATGCGATTATCAATATCTGGATTACGCGCAAGTGCAGTTCCATTGGAGCCAGCGACGGTATAAACCCGGACGCCGGCAAATGGATATTGGTGCGCCATTAGAGCAACAATTAACTTCCGAACAAGACTATTTGGAATTGCGCGATTCGATAATAAAGGCTGGTCCACCGTTTCCAAATTTTCAACCCCGAGAGTATATCTGGGATGCGGATTTCGATGTTATGGCCTGTGAAGCGGAAGAACCTTTAACGCCAATCTGGGTTTCGGAAGATGTAAAAAAAGCACTGGAGCAAGCGGGCGTGACTGGTATTAAATTTGAAAAAGTCCGGGCAGCCCGCCCGCGCATGCTGGGCACTGAAACCCCGGAGCACCGCCTGCGCAATGCCGACATCCTCGCCGCAATCAAACTGGACTATGCAACCCGCCCGCCGGAACCGGAACAACGTTCGGTGGTGAATTACCGAAAAGATTGCCGCTGGCGCGACAGTGTGCTGGCACAAAAAGGCATCGTCCGGCAACTGCGCAAAAACCAGCCTCTGCCCGAAACGACCGATCCGGTGGAGCGCAAACTGCGGGAAAAAGAACTGGCGTGGGATGTCGTGCTGCCGGATGCCTACCGGAAGGCGGTGGCTTTAATGAAATTCCCAAGGCACAAATTGCCTTTTCTGCACTATGAATTTTACCACATCGACCGGGTGGAACAGGTCGGCGACGAATGGCATAAAAACTATCCGTTCACGGTCCGGGCCGTTTTGATCGCCTGGAATGGCGTGGGCGACTACCTGGGTTTCCTGCTCAAGCCCGGTAGTACATACGAGTTGGATGATACGGTGTATGAATTTCTGCACGAAACGGGGGAGGTTAAACCGGTGGGAAAATTGTGATTTCACCCCGGTAAAAAACGCAGCACTCCCGCAGTGCACACGCTCACTTTTTCAATCCGATTTCCCGCAGGCGTTCGTCCAGGTACTCCCCGGCCGTGATCGGGGCATAGTGAAGCGGATTGTCGGCCGTCACGCAGGCGGGCAGGCAATCAAGGCGCATTTTGCTCACCGGATGCAGGAAAAACGGGATGCTCAAGCGCGGCAAATGCCATTCTTCCCGGGGCGGGTTGACTACGCGGTGCGTGGTGCTTTTCAGGTAATCGTTGGTGAGGCGCTGGAGCATATCGCCCACATTGATCACAATTTCGTCGGCCTCCGGCATAATCGGGATCCATTTGTTTTCCGAGTTCAGGAGTTCCAGGCCGCCGGCGCTGGCGCCCACCAGCAGGGTGATCAGGTTGATGTCCTCGTGTTGCTCCGCGCGGATCGCCGAGGCGGGCTCGTTGGTGATGGGTGGGTAGTAAATGGAGCGCAGGATGGAATTGCCATGCGTAATGTACCGGGAAAAATAATCCGGCGCGAGGTTCAGGTGAATGGCAATGGCCTCCAGGAGTTGGCCGCCCGCTTTTTCAAATGCCTGGTACAGTTCCCGGCCCAATTGGGTAAATTCCGGGGTTTCGGTAACGGAAACATTTTCCGGGTATTCTGCCTTCAAGGGGTGGTCGTCAGGCACTTGCTGTCCGATCTGGAAAAATTCTTTCAGGTCGGCCACGTTGGACTGCTTGGCATGTTCTTTTCCGAAGGAGGTAAATCCCCGTTGCCCGGCCAACCCGGCCACTTCATACTTGGCCTTAACAGCGTCGGGCAGCGCAAAAAATGCTTTGGAGGCGTTGTAAAAACCATCAACCAGTTGTTTGGGAATACCATGATTTACAACGGCGACAAAGCCGACTTCGTGAAATGCCTTGCCCAGGTCGTGTACAAATTGTTTGCGATCTTCGGCTGAGCCCTTGACAAATTTGGAGAGGTCTACGGTTGGAATACCTTTTTCGTGCATAACGAATATATGGTTAGAAGGTTGCTGGTTACTAGTTGCAGGTTGCAAAAGTCCGCATTTACTGGCAGCCATAACCTTGACCCACAACCTCCTAACTCGTAACTCAAAAACAGTCTCACCAGTCTTTTTTCGGGCGTGCCTGGTGCTTGCCGGGTTCCTGCTCGCGGTATTTTTTGGCGTTGCGGCGGTCTTCGGGCGCTACGGCTGTTTCCAGGAGGCGTTTTGCCTGCTCGGGCGTCATGCGGCCGTCGGGTTGTTGCTGCTGTTGCTGTTGTTGCTGGTCAGGTTGTTGGGGTTGTTCGTTGGGTTGCTGGTTCTGCTGCTGTTGCTGATTTTGTTGCTGCTGGTCTTGCTGTTGTTGCTGATCCTGCTGGTCGTTGTTTTGCTGTTGGTTTTGCTGGTTTTGTTGCTGTTGTTGTTGAAGCTTTTTCTTGGCCAGCTGTAGATTCACCTTGGTTTCCGGGTCGCCGGGGCGTTGGCGCAGGCTGTTTTCGTAGGCATCTACGGCCTCCCGGAATTTCTGCTGTTTCAGATAGGCATTGCCCAGGTTGTGCAGGGCATCGGCACGTTTGGCGGGCTCTTTTGCCGTTTTGGCTGCTTTTTCAAAAAAAGGTTCGGCAGCGGCGTAGTTCCCTTGCTGGTAAACAGCATTGCCGGTATTGTAGAGCAAGGCGGGGTCATTGGCTTTTTTTTCGCCGGCTTGCCGGTAGCCCTGCTCGGCTTCGCGATAGTTCGATTTGGAATACTGGCGGTCGGCTTCGCGTTGGAGGGCATGCGCCGACTGCGCCGTCAAGGCTTGCGCCAACGATAGAAATACTATCCAAAAACTATATTTTTCTATGTTTTTCATCACATGCATTTTGCGTGGTTCCCAGATGGCCAAACTGAATTTTTTACTTATTTAGCCCATGTTATTTAGTGCCCTTCCCCTGAGCAAACGCATTAAAGTATAACTGACCTCGGAGTGGTCAAATATTTGTAGCATCCGGTTCATTAGAGCCAGGTTCACGACCTCGGAGAGGTCGAATCAGTGTCAAATTATTTGACCGTAGCACAAATTCGACCTCTCCGAGGTCGTGAATCACGTCTTGTTCGATCATTTTCTACAAATATTCGACCTCTCCGAGGTCGCTCGCGATTTTAATGCGTTTGCCCTGGCCCTTCCCCTTTCAAATTTTTCTTCTCCAATTTCAAATGAATTTTTGAATGCGACTATCCCAATCGATCCGGTGCGCGCCGGCTCCGCCAACCCAACCAGCCTTCCAGGGCCAGCAACAAAAAAGCCGGCAACAGGAACCACTGGTAGTACGACTCAAACTCCGAAAACGAGCGCACCTGGAGGGTGCGTTTTTGCAAACGCCCCACTTCCCGGCGAATTGCCTGAATGGCGGCATCGCCCTGGGTCAGCCGGTAGGCTGCGCCGCCGCCGCTGCTTGCCAGGCGGTGCAGGGCTGCCTGGTCCAGCCGCGTGCGCACGATCTCGCCGGCTTCGTCCCGCTTGTATTGTCCGCGGCTGCCCGAAAATCCGGCCGGAATCGGTCCGCCGGCTTCCGTGCCGGCGCCAACGGCCAAAATAACCAGTCCGTCGGCATAGGCCGAAGCCGCGCGGTCGACGGCATCATCCTGGTGATTTTCGCCGTCGGTGATCAAAATGAGCGCCCGTCCGCCGCCAGGGTCGGGGTCGAACGACTCGGTCGCCAGGTCGATGGCGCGCGGGATGTCGGTACCTTGCGCCGTGATCATATCGGGGCTTGCGCTGGCCACAAACATATCGGCTGCGGCATAGTCGGTGGAAAGCGGCATTTGTAAAAAAGCATCGCCGGCAAAGAAAATCAGGCCGATGCGCTCGCCCCGCAGGGCTGTGATGAGCTTTCGAACGAAGGATTTGGCCAGTTCCAGCCGGCTGGGCGCCACATCTTCCGCCAGCATGCTTTCGGAAATGTCGAGTGCGATAAACACATCGGCGCTTTTTTGGGTTACCGGTTGTTTTTTTGCCCCGCGTTGCGGATTGGCCCAGGCAAAAGCCAGCAGGACAAGCGCCAGGGCAATCAGACCATTTTTAACAAAAAAACGAAGGCCCGACCAGCCCGGCAACACCCGCGCGACGGAACGCGGCACACCCACCTTGCTCAAGGCCCGGCGACGCCACCATCGGTACCCCAGCCACAGCAACAAGGCAATGGGTATGGCCCACAGCAGGTTCAAAAAATAGGGATGTTCAAATTGCAGCACAGCTCGTTCAGTTTTTTAATCCCGGCTAAACCGTCACCGAGCGTAAAACGCCCCAGCGCAGCAGCAGTTCAAGCAATAAAATAATTACCGCCGCGCCAACCAGCCAGTGAAAATAATCGGTGGTTCGCCGGATGGTGGTCACATCAATTTTTGTTTTTTCCAACCGGTCAATTTGATCGTAGATGCCTTTCAGTTCGTTTTCCGACCAGGCGCGGTAAAACTTCCCGCCGGTTTTGGTTGCCATGTCCACCAACAGGTCGGTATCGAAAGCCATGTGGCGCGGTGCGAAATCGTAGGTGCCGTCGGGGTACCGCCGCACCGGCGACATGACGATGCCGTTGGTGCCGATGCCCACCGTGTACACGCGGATGCCCAGCGTTTGCGCCATTTCAGCAGCTGCCAGGGGACTGATGTACCCGGCGTTGTTTTCGCCATCAGTGAGCAGGATGACGACTTTGCTTTTCGACGGGCTGTCTTTCAGCCGGTTGATGGCGGTGGCCAGGCCCATGCCGATAGCGGTGCCGTCTTCGAGCCGGCCCACGGTCAGGCTGCGTATAAACTGCTGTACCACACGCCGGTCGGTCGTCAGCGGGCACTGGGTAAACGCTTCGGCCGAGAATGCCACCAGCCCCAGGCGGTCGTAAGGGCGTTTTTCCACAAATTCTTCCGCTACATGTTTGGCCACCTGCAGCCGGTCGGGATCAAAATCGCGGCTCAGCATGCTGGGCGAAATGTCGAGTGCCAGCATGATATCGACCGCTTCGGCCTGTATTTTTTGCTCCTGCCATTGGCGCTGCGGCCGGGTCATGGCCAGCGCCAGCAGCGCCAATGCGACCCAGCGCATTCCGGGCACCCAGCGCCGCAACCATACCCGCCAGCCAGTCCGGAGCGGCAATGCCGGGCGCTGCGGGAGGTACAGCACCAGGCTGCGTTGGCGGTTGCGCCGGTAATGGCGCCGCATCAGCAGGGGCAACACCAGCAACAATAAAAGCCAGATGGGTTGGGCGAGCGACATAGGCAGTTAGTTCGTGCGGTTTTTTGATGCGGTTTCCGGCTCCGGAGGCCGGGGTTTGGTTTTTTCCACGAGCGCCCGGACCGTTTCAAAAGCCTGTTGGTGGTAGGTTTCGGGTGGATTGCCTTTGGCAAACTTGGCCAGATCGGCCCACTGGAGCAGTTCGGTCAGCGGTTGCAGCCAATACTCGGGCAGGTCCGTTTTTTGCAATTTCCGCAACATGGCATCGGAGGGCAATTCAAGCGCCGGGATATGATAGCGCCGTTCGAGATATTCCCGTGCAATGTGGCTCAGTTCGGAGTAGTACGTTTTCAGCTGGCCCTGTTGCCAGTAACGCCGGCGCTCCAGTTCGGCAAGTTTGCGCAAGGCCAGCTCGTGGGGCGCCTGCCGGATCATGCGTTCCGTTTCCAGGCCGGTTTTTTGTTTTCGGAATAAAAACCACCAAATGGCCAGCGCCAGGAGCAGCACCCCTGCGGCGATCGGCCAGTAAGGCGTCAGGAAATCGAGCCAGTTGCGGGGTTCGCGGTAGATGTCTTTGATCTCCTGCATGTCGGCGGGGTCGTCCGGCGCCGGTGTGGGCAGCACGTTCAGGCTGAGCGCATTGGTTTGCAGGAAATCGCCTCCGGCAAAATGCAGGCCCAGTGGAGGCAGTTCGAGTTGGGCCGAGTCGAACGCGAGCAGGGTAAAATGCTGGACCCAGCGGCCGTTTTCCTGCTGCCAGCCGGTTTGGTTGATGATGTTTTTGGTCGGCAACAAGGTATCCCAGGCGGAAAAATCAATCTGTTCGGGCTGCCCGTAATCTTGCGGAACGCTGATATGCAGCACGAAGGGGTTGCCGGTTTCCACATACCCGCTGTCGAAGACGGCTACGGCGTCGTTTTGCGCGTGCATCCCCGATGCGCCCAGAAGCAGGCTCAGCAAAAAAAAGGTAACGATGTGGTTGCGGTTGATCACGGTATAGTTGTCGTCGTTATTCAGTGAAAAGCAAATCACGCATTCACTCATTGCCGATGCGCCCGCTGCTCAAAAAATCGCAGCAAGGCCTGCGCATACGAATCGGTTGTGGGGATACTGAGAAAATCGGCGCCGGCGCGGCCAAACAAACTCCGGGTCATTTGGGTGCGTTCTTCAAATCGCCGCGTGTAGGCTTTCCGGAACGCTTCGTCGGAGGTATCCACCCAAGTGATTGAGCCCGACTCGGCATCGGCCACCCGCACCAGGCCTACATCCGGCAAGGACCGTTCGCGCATATCCCAGCTGTGCAGGCCGATACAGTCGTGCCGCCGGGCAAAAATGCGCAGGGGCGCCTCGTAATCTGCCGTCAGAAAATCGGACAGGATAAAACAAACGCTGCGTTTGCGCAAGACATTGCGGGCATACTGGAGGGCAGCAGCCAGGTTGGTGCCCCTGCCGGCAGGCTCCAGGTTTACCAGCTCGCGGATGAGGCGCAGGCTGTGCTGGCGGCCTTTTTGCGGCGGGATAAACAATTCCACCCGGTCGGAAAACAGGAGCAGACCCACCTTGTCGTTGTTGGCAATGGCCGAGAAGGCCAGCACGGCGCAAATTTCCGTCATCACTTCTTTTTTCGACTGGCCGGTACTGCCAAAAAACGACGAGGCGCTGATGTCCACCAGGAGCATGACGGTCAGTTCGCGCTCCTCCTCAAAAATTTTCACATGCGGCTCGCCGGTGCGGGCGGTTACGTTCCAGTCGATGGTGCGCACATCATCGCCGGGCTGGTAC
This sequence comes from Lewinellaceae bacterium, assembly GCA_016716135.1. Classification (GTDB taxonomy): domain Bacteria; phylum Bacteroidota; class Bacteroidia; order Chitinophagales; family Saprospiraceae; genus M3007. Next base: position 12,038 of record JADJWX010000024.1, read on the forward strand.
ACGCGCACCTCGCTGAACGACATGCCGCGGCCCTTGAAGGCGCTATGGTACCCCCCGGTGAACAGGTTCCTGCTCAATCCGCGCGTTTTGATCTCGATCTTGCGCACTTTTTTTAACAGCTCGGTGGTGTCCATCGTTTATGAATTGGGGAGTGTTGCTTTAGCAGCATTGAAAACGCATTTACGATTTACGAATTACGATTTACGAATGGTCCACCTATTCGGTTGTGATGTTAATTTCGTTGGTGTGTATTTGCAAGTGGGGAATTCCCATTCCCTGAAAAGGTGAACAAATCGTAATTCGTAGATCGTAATTCATAAATTGAAAAATCCTATTTAACCAGGTCGGGAATCGGGTTATCGCGGCGCATGTAGGGTTTCAGGAGTTGATAGGGTACCGTCAGATTGTATTGGCCGTAAACCGGGTGGAACAGCGTGCTGAGCTCCAGGCCATCGCGGCGGATGGTAAACATCGGAAATCCCTCTTTTTGAAGCCATTCGCGGAATTTCGGGTCCTGGGCAAACTTGGACATTTTGGGCGATTCTTTTTGGGCATAGTTGGCAAACCACTCCTTGGCGTCGAAGGTCTTGTTGAACAGGTCGTCAAAAACAATTTCCTTGCCCGTGCGGAGGTCAAAATTGAACGACTGCCCCTTGGTTTTTTCATTCCACGATTCGGCAAAAGTGAGGTAGCCGCAAAAGATCGTTTCTGTCCAGCAGGTCACTTCATACCAGGCGCTAGCCCGTTGGGCATTCCGGTTTTGGGGCGTTTCCGTTTTTTTCTGTGCTGCAATTGTTGTTTTGCATTGACCGACCCACTCGTTTATGCGCTGATCGAGGATGGCGTTGCAGCCAGCGCATTCCGTGCGCGGATAGATCGCATCGTAGCTGGAGGTATAGTCGGCATATTCCAGGCAACCAACCTGGTATTTGTAGCGCAGCAGCATTTTGATGGTGCGTTTTTCCCCGGAGCCAACCCAGAGGCAATCGGTCGATTGGGGGTCCTTAAGGTTTCCCTGAAGTTGGGCGGCGGTTTTCCCGTTGGGCAAAACGGCGCGGAGTTCGTACTGGTCGTCGGGCGAAATGCGGCCCTCGATGGTATAGGTTTTGTCGTCGGCCTCAATCCAAAGGTAGCCGTTGAGCAGGCCGTTGTTGACGCGAGCGAGGGTGAAGTCCACCCGGGCGTTATTCCACCGGGCGACGTAGCGGCTCACCCATTTGTTGTAGCCGCAGGGTTTGTTCAGGGCATTTTTTGATTTTGTTTCTTCGGCTTCCAGGTGGCTGCCCAGCGTGTTCACGGCATTGGTCCACTCGGCATTGATCCGGTCGGTTTGCAGCGTGCCGGTGATGTGGCCGGTGATCATGCCCCGGGCATCGCTTTCATCGAGGAGCAGGATGGCGCCATCCAGTTTGCCGGTCAGTTTAAACCGGTTTTTACTTTCGGCGTATTGCAGGTAGCCGCGGCAGTTGCTGCCGTCGAAGCCCAGGGAGAGCACGACCTCCGAAACATCGTCGAGGCGACCCCGGAAATAGCGGACCCACTGGATTTTACTGTTAGCGTCAAAAAGGTTGGTAATGGCGGTGTCTTGCAAGGCGGCAGTTGCCGGTGCGACGGGCTTTTTTGCCGCAGGCTTGTTTTGCTGCGCAAAAAACAGGGCCGGGCAAAGCAGCAGCGAAAAAAACAGGGCTGCCGAGATGCGTTGTTGATTAGAAAAAATTGGCACGGTATAAAATCGGTTGGTTAAAACAATGGCTAGGGCACTTCCACGGTGCTCAGCACTTTTTCAATGATATCTTCCTGCGTCACATTTTCAGCTTCGGCTTCATAGGTCAGCCCGATGCGGTGGCGCAGCACATCGGCGCAAATAGCCCGCACATCGTCGGGGATCACGTAGCCGCGGCGTTTCAAAAAAGCCATCGCGCGCGCTGCCTGGGCGAGGGAAATACTGGCCCGGGGGGAGGCGCCGTAGCTGATGAGTGGCTCCAGGCTGTGGAGTTTGTAGCGGGCCGGCTCGCGGGTGGCGATGACGATATCGAGGATGTATTCCTCGATTTTTTCATCCATATAAATTTTGTGCAGCACGTCGCGGGCGCTCAGCAGGGCGTTTTTGGACACCACCGGCTGCACGTGCAGTTGCGTTTGCGCGAGGTTGAGGCGAATAATGGCGCGCTCTTCTTCTTTTTCCGGGTACCCGATTTTCACCTTGAGCAAAAACCGGTCGACCTGCGCTTCCGGGAGCGGGTAGGTGCCCTCCTGCTCGATGGGGTTTTGGGTGGCCAGCACGAGGAAAGGCTCTTCCAGTTCGAAGGTTTCTTTTCCGATAGTCACCTGCCGCTCCTGCATGGCTTCGAGCAGGGCGCTTTGCACCTTGGCCGGGGCGCGGTTGATCTCGTCGGCCAGGATGAAGTTGGCGAAGATCGGGCCTTTTTGCACGGTGAATTCCGAGCGCGCCGGGTTGTAAATCTGCGTGCCCAGCACATCGGCGGGCAATAAATCCGGCGTAAACTGAATACGGCTGAATTTGGCATCCACCGCCTGAGCCAGTGTTTTGATCGCCAGCGTTTTGGCCAGTCCGGGCATGCCTTCCAATAAAATATGGCCGCGCGTGAGCAAGCCGATGAGCAGTCGGTCGAGCATCATTTGCTGGCCAATGATCAGCTTACCGGTTTCAGCGGCAAGTTTTTCCAAAAAAACGCTTTCCTGTTGAATTTGGTAGTTCAGCGCTTCGATATCCACGTGATGTTGCATGAAAAACTGGATTTTTTAGAAGTTGGCAAAAATAGGGCTACTGCTACAGAATGTCCCTGTTTTTGTTGGAAAGGATGAACGTTGAATGTAGGGGTTTGGTGTACCTTTGCGGACTTTTCGGCCCCACCCGGGATTGCCAAAACGTTGATTGAATCATTTTGAATGTATTGGACTGGATTGTGGTGGTTTTATTTGACTTAAGCCACTCCGCTTGCTCAACCCCACCCCCATCCCCTCCCCCAACGGGGAGGGGGGCTTGCCCTCAAACTTTTTTTAGATTTCGTTTACGCAATCAATAAGTAAGGCGGAATCAGGCCCCCCTCCCATTTGGGGGAGGGGATGGGGGTGGGGTTGAGCCGGGTAATGCCGGAAGGCTGATAAACTACCACAATTCAATCCTTTCACCTTCAAAACATCAATCCTCTTTTGGGAAATTAGAAATAAATGGGAGGGGCCAAACCGCCGTTAATACACCATACGCAACCATGTACAGAACCCACACCTGCAACCAACTCCGCCTGGCCGATGCCGGCAAAACCGTAACCCTGGCCGGCTGGGCTGCCACCATCCGCGACAAAGGCGGCCTGCTTTGGATCGATTTGCGCGACCGCTACGGCATCACCCAATTGGTTTTTGACGAAAATTACACTGCTCCCGAACTGTTTGCCGTCGCGCGCAGTGTAGGCCGCGAATTTGTGTTGCAGGCCAGCGGCACCGTGATCGAACGGGCTGCAAAAACCACTAAAATTCCGACCGGCGAGATCGAGATCAAAGTCAGCGAACTCAAAATCCTGAACAAGGCCAAAACCCCGCCTTTCACCATCCAGGACGATACTGACGGGGGCGACGAGCTGCGCATGAAATACCGATACCTCGACCTGCGCCGCAACGCCGTGCAGCAGAATATTCTTTTCCGTTCCAAATTGGCCATTGAAACGCGGAAGTACCTGTCGGAGCAGGGCTTCGCCGAAATTGAAACGCCCTTTTTGATCAAATCGACCCCGGAGGGCGCCCGCGACTTTGTGGTGCCTTCGCGCATGAACCCGGGGCAGTTTTACGCCCTGCCGCAGTCGCCGCAAACCTTCAAGCAAATCCTGATGGTCGCCGGTTTCGACCGGTATTTTCAGATTGTCAAATGTTTCCGCGACGAAGATTTGCGCGCCGACCGCCAGCCGGAATTTACCCAGATTGACTGCGAAATGGCCTTCGTGCACCAGGAGGATATCCTCAACACGTTCGAAGGCCTGACCAAATATTTGTTCCAATCGGTGCTCGGCCTCGACTTGCCGGATTTCCCGCGGATGACCTACGACGAGGCCATGCGCCGCTTCGGCTCCGACAAACCCGATTTGCGCTTCGGCATGGAATTTACCGACCTGACTGCTGCTGCACAGGGCAAGGGTTTCCAGGTGTTCGACAGCGCCGAAAGCGTGCTCGGCATTTGCGCGCCGGGCTGCGCCGAATACAGCCGCAAGCAGATCGACGAACTGACGGAGTGGGTGAAGCGCCCGCAGATCGGCGCGCGCGGGCTGGTGTATGTGAAATATGATGCCGACGGTTCGATTAAATCCTCCGTCGACAAATTTTACAGTGCCGACGATCTGAAAACCTGGCTCGATGAGTGCGGCGCCCAACCCGGCGACATGCTGCTGCTGCTTTGCGGCGAAACCGAAAAAACGCGCAAGCAACTCTCCGAACTGCGCCTCGAAATGGGCGCCCGCCTGAACCTGCGCCAACCCGGCGATTTCAAACCGCTCTGGGTGCTCGATTTCCCCCTGCTCGAATGGGATGAAGACGCCAACCGCTTTTTCGCCATGCACCACCCGTTCACCTCGCCCAAGCAGGCCGACATCCCCAAAATGGACAGCGACGACCAGGCCACGCTCAAAAGCATGCGCGCCGACGCCTACGACCTCGTGCTCAACGGCGTGGAGATCGGCGGCGGCTCTATCCGGATACACGACCGCGACCTGCAAAGCCGGAACTTCCGCCTGCTCGGTTTCACCCCCGAACAGGCCGAGGCCCAATTCGGCTTTCTGCTCGGCGCTTTCGAATACGGCGCGCCGCCGCACGGGGGCATTGCCTTCGGCTTCGACCGCCTGGCCGCGGTGATGAACGGCGCCAACTCGATCCGCGATTTTATCGCTTTTCCGAAAAACAACATGGGCCGCGATATGATGATCGACGCGCCAAGTGCGGTGGATCAGGGGCAGCTGGATGAGCTGGGGTTGAAGATGGTGGAGTAAGGTGGTTTACCCCACCTTGAGGAATGAAAGCTTCCCGGCGCACATGCTTGCGCCGGGAAGCTTTCGTTTTTACGCCATGGTGGTTCAGTCCGTTTTTTAGAAGATCAACCTCGAAAAGCATAGCCGGCTGCGATGCCTGAATTGCCAACGAAAACGCCGGGAATGCCGCTTCGGCCAGGTTAAACTACCACCGTGATTCCACAAGATTTAGTACCTTCGCACACTTTGTGCGCCAACGAGCGTTAATCCGGTAACAACCCGGCCGGGCAGATGGAAACTAACCTTGTTTCAACGCCCGTAGCCCCCGACTCCGCTACTGCAGCCGGGTTTGCAAAAACAGGACCGTCACACACCTATGCGAAAGTTTTTTTCGTCCATTTCAGAACACGAATCTGTCCAGGCATTCCGGCGTGGCGTTTCCACATTTACCGCACCGGTACGCGCCGCCTGGGCACAACTTCTTGAAGTACTCCGGCCGGTTTTGGATCCCCTGCGCAAGGGTTGGGCTGCGGGCACCGCTCCGCTGCGGAATGCCTGGTCGCGTTTTGCGGCGCAGTACCCGCGTACGGCCTGGGTTGGCTCCTGGCTCGGCCTGCTGATCCGCTGGGGCATTTATTTTGTGCTGTTGCTGGTGTTGAGTGTCGGACTTGGTTTTTTCGGCGATTTACCCACCCGTTCGGAACTGGAGAGCATTGAAACGGCAAATGCCACGGAAATTTATTCCGTCGACAGTGTTTTGATCGGCCGTTTTTACATTGAAAACCGCACCACGATCGGTCTTGACAAAATATCCCCTTACCTGGTGACGGCCTTGCTGGCTACGGAAGACAAGCGTTTTTTTGAACACAGCGGCATCGATCTGATGAGCTGGTTCCGCGTGGCCTACGGGGTGATTTTTAAAAATGAATCGATGGGTGGCGGCTCCACGCTCAGCCAGCAATTGGCCAAAAACCTGTACCCGCGCCGAAAATACCCCATTCCGGGCCTGAGCCTGGTGATCAATAAAATCCGGGAAAACTTTATTTCCGTGCGCCTGGAGCGCATTTATACGAAAGCCGAGTTGCTCAGCTTGTACCTCAACACGGTGCCTTTCGGCGGCGACCGCTACGGGGTCAGTGTGGCTTCGCGCCATTTTTTCAATAAAAAACCCGTCGATCTGACCGCCGACCAGGCAGCCACGCTCATCGGCATGCTCAAGGCCTCCACCTTCTACGACCCGGTCCGCAACCCCGAAAATTCCCGCAAGCGCCGCAACATCGTACTCAAGCAAATGGTGCGTAACAGCTCTTTTGAGATTTCGGTGCGTGTCAACGAGCCCGGCATGGAGCAGGTGCAGGAAATGATCCAGAAAGGCAAAGTCACCCAACCGGAGTATGAAGCGCTCATGCAAAAGCCCGTGGGTGCCAAGCGCTACAGCCGCGACGGCAACAACGAAGGCACGGCTACCTATTTCCGGGAGTATTTGCGCACCGAGGTGATGCCCAAATTGTTGAAACAATATCCCAAAGAAGACGGCACACCGTACAACCTGTACACCGACGGCTTGAAAGTGTACACCACCCTGCACAGCAAAATGCAGCGCTATGCCGAAGAAGCCGCCCAGGAACAAATGAAGTCCCTGCAAAAACTCTTCGACCAGCACTGGAAAAACTATAAAAACGATAAACCCTGGGGCGACGACAAGTGGATCGAAGACCAAATGCGGCGCAGCGACCGCTGGTACCAACTCAAGGAGGCAGGCATGTCGAAAGAACAAATCATAGCCAACTTTGAAGAGCCGGTGTCCATGACCATATTTTCATGGAACAAAGGTACTTCCGAGGTGGACACGACCATGAGCCCCATCGATAGCGTCCGCTATTACTTTTGCCTGCTCAATTGCGGTTTCATGGCCATGGACCACTCCAACGGCCAGGTACGCGCCTGGATCGGCGGCACCAACCACAAGTATTTCAAATACGATCACGTCAAAAGTTCGCGGCAGGTCGGCTCTACGTTCAAACCGATCGTGTATGCGGCAGCCCTGCAAGACTCGTTCCGGCCCTGTTCGTACCTGCCCAATGAATTGGTTATGATCAAGGACTGGGAGCCGCACAATTCCGATGAGGTCTACGGTGGCTGGTACTCCGTTTTGGGCGGACTCACCTACTCCGTTAACGTAATTGCAGCGCAATTGATCGAGCGCGTTGGCATCGAACGCACCATCCAACTGGCGCGCAGCATGGGCATTACCAGCAGGCTCCCCCGCGAATTCGGGATCAGCCTGGGCGCAGCCGATATTTCGCTGTACGAAATGATGCAGGTGTATGGCACCATGGCCAATAAAGGCCGGCGCCCCGACCCGGTATCGGTGCTCCGGGTAACCACCCGGAAAGGCGACGTGATTTACGATTACGCCGAAGAACAGGCAAAAAATCCCACGCCTGCTGTACAGGCACTGACCGAAGATCAGGCAGCCACCATGACGCGCATGCTGCAATCGGTGATCAACGGCGGTACCGGCGGGCGCATGCGCTACGGATTTGGCCTTTACCAGGGCGATTTTGCCGGAAAAACCGGCACCACGCAAAATCAGGCCGACGGTTGGTTTATCTGCTACAATCCCCACCTGGTAACCGGTGCCTGGGTGGGCGCCGAGAGCCCGGCTGTCCGCTTCCGCTCCATGCGGCTGGGACAAGGCTCGTCTATGGCATTGCCCATTGTAGCCTTGTTTTGGCATAAAATGGCAAATGACAAGGCTTTCGTGAAAATGTATCAGGCGCGTTTCCCGGAACCCAAGCCACAGGTAGCAGCATTGTTTGGTTGCCCGATGCGCATTGATGTATCGCCCGATACGCTCGATATGCTGTTGATGGACTCCACCATCCGGGATTCGCTGGAGGCCAACGGCTACCAGTACCTGAAAGAAACGGCTGACCGCTATTTTGACGAAAACGGCAATCCGGACAATGACCCGGATAACCCGGAAAGGAAACGCGGATTGTTTGACCGCCTTTTTGGCCGAAAACAGGAAGAGAAAGACCAGCAGCAACAACCGGCCGCCAATCAGAATCCGCCCCCAACTCCGGTAAACCGGCCTAAAGTTCCACTGCAACTGCCGCAACAGAATGCCCCGCCCAAACAAGGCGGCGGACAAGACCGGCAACAATGATTTACAGGTAGAACAGTAGCGCGGCCGCGGCAATCCAGCGCATCAACTCCGACCAGCGCGCCCAGCGTTTGTTTTCCAGCAGGCCACCGAGGCTCGCCGTCGTCCAGATGATCCAGGCCGTGAGCAGCAGGTTGGTTGGGTTTATTCCCGGGCTTTTACCCGCAGCCTGCAGGAAGAAAAACGTGGCGCCGATCAACAATACAAAATTGACCAGTACGTAGCCATGCACAGTTGGAGAAACAGGTGTGTCAAACTTGTGAAACTGCTCCGGCGAAATGGGCTTGGCTTCAATGGTTCCGCCCAGGGCTTCCGGCAGCCACCCAGGTTTGCGCAGCAGCATATTCCAGCGGTCTTTCCACCCGGGCGCCCGCCACAATTGTTTGCCCAGCCAGACGTAGTAGTCGATCTGCGCCCAAAGCGGGTTCCAACTGTTGAGCGGTACCGTTACGCCGTAAACAACCGTTTCCTCCTCCTCCTGAAAGGTGCCAAACCAGCGGTCGAAGATGATCAGGGTGCCGCCGTGGTTTTTGTCGATGTACTTTGGATTCACGCCGTGGTGTACCCGGTGGTGCGAGGGCGTGTTGAAAACGTATTCAAATGCCGGGTGTAATTTCCCGATCGTTTTGGTATGAATCCAAAATTGGTATAGCGTCTGAAAGGTGTTCATGACCAGGAAGGTCACCGGGTTGAAGCCCAGCAGGGCCAGCGGCAGGTAGAAAAAATTTCCAAAAAAAGCCTGAATGGCCGACTGCCGTAAGGCAACGCTCAGGTTGTATTCTTCACTTTGGTGGTGCACAATGTGCGTGCCCCAGAGAAAACTCACCTCGTGCGTACTGCGGTGAAACCAGTAGTAAAAGAAATCGACGCCGATAAATACCAACACAAAGGACCACCAGGCATCGGGGATCGTCCAGATCCGGAGTTCATAAACCCCGAGGTAGCCTGCAAAAAGCAGCGTTTTGAACAACACGCCGGTTACTTGTTGCTGCACCCCGCAATTGATGTTTGTCACAGCATCGTTGAAACGGTACAACTGCGCCTTTTTGAGGCGGGCCATCAGCAACTCAAGACCAATAAGCAGAAAAAAAACGGGTATGGCAAAAAGCATGATCTTCATGGCTCAGCTTCTTTTTTTTGCAGGTAAATATCCTGCATTCCCACCACAACCGGGGCGAAAATCAGTACCTGCGGGAAATACAGGCACAAAAAAACCTGCGACTAGCGCAGGCTATTGAACGGACGCATTTCCTCTCCAAGCCAATTGATGTTCCACTCCTCCCGGGGAAGGAATTTCTTTGCTTGACGAGTGGCCCGGCGACGCAGGTAAGCGAAAGCCAATCGGGGCGAAATACGCCAGATCCGACGAAATTTAGAAATACGATCTGACATGATGTAATGCAGTTTTGCGCGGATTAGAAAATGTTTATTTGTTCTTCTTGCCTAACGATAGGCTTTAGCAAAAAGTTTTCCAAAAATTACTTTAAAACGTTAAATGTGGAACTTTTTTTGCCAGTTGTGACAATTTTTAACGAACCCGAAACTTCGGCTTACTTTTGCCCCCCACATTAATGCTCCCAGACGATTACTGCCATGGCTAAAACCCTGTCTATTGTTATTCCTGCCTACAACGAAGAACGCACCATCCACCGCATCCTGGACAAGGTGAAAGCCGTCGAGTTGATCCAGGGTATTCAAAAGGAATTGATTATTACCAATGATTGTTCCAAAGACGACACGGCCGGCGCTATCCGCCGCTACATGGATGCCAACCCTACCCTGAATATTCGTTACCTCGAACATGATGTCAACAAAGGCAAAGGAGCCGCCTTGCACACCGGTATTCAGCACGCAAGCGGCGACTTTATCATTATTCAGGATGCCGACCTGGAATATGACCCTGCCGAGTACAACATCCTGCTGCGGCCCATTATCGACGGCTATGCCGATGTGGTGTACGGCTCCCGTTTTATGGGTGGTAAACCACACCGCATCCTTTTTTTCTGGCACAGCATCGGCAACCGCTTCCTGACCTTTATTTCAAACATGTTTACCAACCTCAACCTGACGGACATGGAAACCTGCTACAAACTGTTCAAAGCGGATATTCTGAAAGGCCTTGAGTTGAAGGAAAGGCGCTTTGGCTTCGAGCCGGAGGTGACCGCCAAAATGAGCCGGATTGCCGGTATTCATATCTATGAAGTCGGCATTTCCTACTATGGCCGTTCGTATGCCGAAGGCAAAAAAATTGGTTGGAAAGACGGTGTGCGCGCCATCTATTGCATTTTGAAATACAATACCTGGGCGCGTTAGGCGGACAGATTTTTCAGATCAATTATACGGAAGCCTCCGGCGTCAGTTGCCGGGCGATAAACTGGCAAAAATCTTCTGCCAACAACAATGTTTTCCCCTGGTAATATTTCGCGGGCCCTAAATGCCGCTGCATGGCTGCCTGGACGCCAGGGTCTTTTTCCAGGAAATTCATCAAAATTCGCAGCACCTTGAAATATCGCCCGATGTCGTTTTGCTGTGGAATATCCCGTGCCTGTACATGCTGCATGGTTTGCTGGAAAACGGCAAAATCATAGGGTGCATACTGCTCCGGGTAGCGGAATGCCAGGTACAGCGCGATCATGCGATAGTCGTCGTGGTAATGGTTGTTCTCCACCGAGGTAGGATTTAGCTGCTTAAAATCGCGCAGCAACTCATCGCAGCCAAACAAAAACCGACCGATGCGAGCCTCCACGTCGCGGCTTTCGTTGAACAGGTCGTCAAACATCGCCCGCACCATGCCGGGCTCAATACGCCAGAAGCCGGTCATCATGCGCATGGGATACCAATGCTCCGTTTGCCAGAGGCGGCGTGTTTGACTGTTTTGAAAACTTCGTTCAAACATGGCCGCCGGGTCGGTGTCATCGGGGTTCCAGTTTAGCTGAAACACCTGCACCGATTCCCACTTATACAAAAAAGGGTGATTGCGCTCGCGCTGAAGCCAGTTTTTATAAGCGGCTATTGCGGTTTGGATTTTTGAAACAACCATTTTTTTTAGTGCGGATTACCGATTACGGAGTGCGGATTACGGAGTGCGGATTGGTTCATCATTTCGGATAGGTTTGTTTTGCAAACAAAATCAAAAGTTGAAAAAGTGCATCCCATTCACCTCCCGAAATGATGAACCAATCCGCACTCCGTAATCCGCAATCCGTATTTTCAATTCGCCGGCTCCAAATAAATTTCTTCGGCGAAAATAGGCGTTTCAGTGACCGCCTCGATGTCCACGTTTACAGTAATATCATCCATCCAGTTGTCGCTGCGAAAAGCAAAGTAGAAACTGCCTTCGAGCGGACTGTACCGGCGCTGGACGTCCGAACTCACATCGCCCTGCCAAATAAAGGCTTTGTATGGTTCGCGCTTTTTGAACAGTTCCAGGTTTTCTGCCGTCAGCAAGGCATACTCGACATCTTCGCCCGCTTTGGGCACCGTCAGGTCAATTGCCATGCCAAGGGCAAAGGCTGCCAACGCGGTGGGTGGCGCCACGGGCAATATTTTGGCAGCCCCCGAATTGAGCGCGCTGGTCAGCTGATCGGCATCTTTTTGCCGCGATTCCATCAGTGTCTGGCCCACTGAAATGCGGTACGCCCACTGTACGGTATTCGGCGGCAAACTGAAGGCATAGGCACTGACGGGGTTTTTCAGGCCCAGTTTACTGGCACTTACGGTCACCTTGCCGCTGATCGAACTAATGCCGGTTTTTTTACCAACCGGGATCATGCGCGTTTTCACCTGAAACTTTGATTGCGCGCGAATGTCCCAGGGCACGCGGGTGTCCATGCGTGCCGTAAGCGGCCCTTCCGGCGTGCGGTGCAGGGTGAACCGGCACACTTTTTTGCCCATCCCGCTTTCCTGGATGCGCAGCAGGTAAATACCCGTTTGCGGGATCAGGATGGTTTTGTCGAAGAAGGAATCCAGGGAATAGGTGCTGAACAGCATTTGCCCGTTGTACTCCGAAAATTCAACATTTTTTACCCGGCGCCCGACAAGCAATTCCATGTGTAATGCCACCTGGTCTCCTTGCGCAAAGGCATAGACGAACCAGTGCTCGCCGTCCATTTTAAAGGTTTGGTCGGCTACGGCAATTGGTGTTTGGGCGGAAGCCCAAATTGAGAAAAAGAGAAAAATTAAACTGAGGGGGCGCATGGCAAGTGGATTTTTGTACTCGTCCTACGACTTGAAGTCGTAGGACGAGTATCTAAAAGTTAATACCGGATAACTTTCCAAATTCCCGCCTGACCCTTTTCAATGACCTGCAGCAAATAGCTGCCGGCCGGCAAATCACCGGTTTCCAGGCGGGTATTTTCGGTCAGAGCCGTTTTTTCCAGAATCAGGCGTCCCTGCATATCGAACAAACGAAGCCTGGAATCGGCATCCACCGGCCGGTCAAACTGCACCACCAGCCATTCGCCGAAGGGATTGGGCTGAATATGCACGCCGGCAAGTTTGGGCTCTTTTGTGCCGACGCAGATATCGACGAAAATGGTCGTCGAACGGGAATCAACACAGTCGCCGCCGTAATTATAGGTCACCTCGACGGTTTGCACGCCGGTAGCAGACCACTGGATCGAAGCGGCTGATGTGCCTTGTCCTGAAACAACAGTTCCGTTCGGACCTGCATTCCACTGATAATTGGTGCCTGCATCCGGGAAGATCACAAAGTTCTCCGGCACATCAATACAAACCGTGTCGGCGCCGTTCAGCAACACATCCGGCGGCGTGGGGCCTTCCGATACTGTTGCCCCAAACAGACTGGTACAGCCGTTGGCATCGGTAATGGCCAACGTGTATATCCCGGCTGTTAGCCCCGTCAGGCTCAATTGATCCGACACAAATCCGTCGGGGCCAGTCCAAAGCGTCCCGTACGGCATGGTGCCACCCGCAATTCCGGCTACTGTTATAGCACCCATAAATCCATTGGAACAATCGGCATCAACAACCGCAAGGTCTACCAAACTGATTGCAGCAGGTTCGAGAATCGTATACATCTCGACCGTCGTGCAGCCCAGGGCGTCGGTGATCGTCACCGTATACGTGCCGGCTGGGACGCCGCCCATTGGGTCGGTCGACCAGTCATACGTGTACGGTGGGCCATTTGACCCTGAGGCTGCCAGCATAACGGTACCATTTGAGATGCCGTTACAAGTGACATCCATTACGGTAGCAGTTACTGCCCATGGGGCAATGTAAGCAACGGCAGTATTGGTATGCACTGCTGTACAACCCTGCGCATCCGTGATCGTCACCGTGTACGTGCCATCCTGCACGCCTTGCAGGTTGGCTGTTGTGGCGCCATTGGACCACAGGTACGTATAACCGGGCGTACCGCCATTGACTACGACGGCAATATCGCCCAACACGGGCGTTTCACCCGGACAGCTGGTTTGCGCAAATCCGGATTGCACCGATAGTGCTGCCGGCGGCTGAACGACAATGTTTGTGTTTTCGATCGTGCAGCCGTTGGCATCGGTGATCGTTACCGTATACAGCCCCGGGGCAACATCATCCAGGTTTTGGGTTGTGGCTCCGGTCGACCATTCAAACGAATAATCCGGTGTGCCGCCGTTGACGGTCAGGGTCACCGCACCCACATCCTGCATGCAAGGCTGTGCGTTCCAAACACTGCCGGCGGTGAGCAACGGTGGCTCGAAAACGGTAGCCTCGGCAGTTTGGCTGCAACCGGCGTTATCGGTTACGGTTACCGTGTAGGTGCCGGCCGGGAGGCTGGCAATGGTTGCGGTTGTTTCATTGGTTGACCACAAATACATGTAATCCGGGTCGCCGCCGCTGGCAAGTACCTCGGCGCTACCGTCGGCCTGGCCAAAGCACGACACGTCGGTCTGGCTGCTTTCGGCAACCAGGGTAGTCACTTGCCCGATGGTAGCCGTGGCTGTTTGGGTACATCCGGCGGCATCGGTGATGGTGACGGTGTAGGTCCCTGCCGCCACATCGGCCAGATCTTCTTCGGTTGATCCGGTTGACCATTCAAACGTATAGCCGGGTGTGCCACCGCCTACGATCAGATCGACTGCTCCGTTAGTGGCGCCCGCACAACCGGCATTGGTAATGGCTGTGCCGGTAAGAAATGCCGGCGGTTCGCCTACGGTTTCACTATCCGTTTGCGTGCAGCCGTTGGCATCGGTGATCGTAACGGTATATGTTCCGGCAGCTACGTCGGTCAGGTCTTCCTCCGTCGAACCGGTCGACCATTCGAAGGTGTAGCCCGGCGTTCCGCCATTTGCAGTTAGGTCGAGGCTGCCGTCTGACGAACCGTTGCAGCTGGCGTTTTCCGCTGTCAGTGTCAGGTCGATCGCCGTGGGCTCGGCTATTGTTGCCGTTGCCGTTTGGGTGCAACCGTTGGCGTCTGAAGCAGTCACCGTGTAGATCCCTGCGGACAGGCCGGTTTGACTTTGCGTTGTAGCGCCGTTTGACCAGTCGAAGGTGTAACCGGGTGTGCCGCCAGCAATTTCAAGTTGAATTTCACCGTTGGCGCCGCCAAAACAAGGCACATCGAGTACTATGGCATTGAGCGCAATTGCCGATGGTTCTTGTACCACTGCGGAACCCGTAGCAGTACAGCCTAAATCGTCGGTGACCGTGACGGTATACGTGCCTGCGGCCAAACCACTTTGGTTTTGCGCTGTGCTGCCGTTGGACCATTCATAGGTTAAATTCATTCCGCCGGAAACCGTCAGCTCGATAGCACCATCGGAATTCCCATTACAGCTAACATTGGTTACGAGGGTCAAAACATTCAGCGCGCTGGGGCTAAAGTCAATGGAAACGGGCACACCGGTACTTTGGTTGTAATAGGAGCCCGTGGGTACCATTTGCAGGCTAAAAGCACGTACCTGGTAATAATTGCCACCGGACAATGGCATCGTGTCGGTGAAGGTTGTGGCATTGACCGGGGCATTGACGATCAATTCAAAAATACTGTCGGGAGACGAAGCCCGGTACACAAGGTAGCCCTCATCGGCATCCGGCGAGGCATCCCAGGTCAGGGTAATGTCATTGCAGGAGGTCACTGCAGCGAGGTTTTGCGGCGGCTGAATATAATGTGCCCGCAAGCTGGGGTCGCCCAGCAAGCCGACATGCACCAGGTCGTCGGCGCCATTTGGCGGATAAACGGGGTTGGCCAGAAAACTATTGATCCACACCCAAAGCGTACTGGTCAGGATCGGTTCGCCCAGGCCCATGTGGTGCAAATGCCAGTTGGGCAGCCCGGCCCAGGCGGTGGCCAGGGCGCCGCCTTTAGAGGCCAGTACGCTGGGCAAAAGCGGGTTTGTTTCAAAATCCCAATCGCCGCTCAACGGGCCGAATAGCAGCGGGAATACAATGTTGACGCTGTCGGTTTTAAAGTTATCCGAGTTGGCAACGCCGACGATATTGGTGAAATTTCCATTGCCGCAACCATAACCCAGCAAAAAACTCTGGTTTTTGGTGTCGGCTAAAAAATCGCCTTGAACAATGGAGCCGGAGCCGGTCAGGGCGTACCCGTTTCGCCAGCCATTTTGAGCGAATGCGCCGCCGCCGGCAAAACCGAGGTTATCGTCCACCAGGGTTTGTGTTTCCGGTTTGTAGGCGCCGTTGCGAAACCTGTGGTTTTTATTCAGATAGCGGCGGTAGAGCTCTGTTTGCGAAACGTCCCAACCGGTCAGATTGGAAAAATCGACCCGGCTGACAACAATTTCTGGAAATGTCTGTGTTTGGCCTTGATCGAATTTGCCGTCGCCGGGTACATTGTGGTACGCCGGGCGCAGGGCCGTTACATTGTTCACCAGCGTATCCGTCCAGAATTGTTCGTCCATGTCGCTGTAATAATAATCGGTAGGGCGGGCGCCCTGGTAGCCCGGGACCCCATCGGGGCTGATATCGCCGGAATAAGGCACCGGCATGTCGCCAAAAAGAAGGGCGGTTACGGTGTTGTTCGGGTCTTGATTATATAGGTCTGCCAAGATCGCTTTTACAGACTTGACCGTGCTGGTTGCCACGTTCACGTCTCGTCGAAGTACCTGCCAGCCATCGCCGCGCAAATCGTCGACCAGGCGGTTCAATTCCATCGCCAGCGGGATTGACAATTGATCGTCGACCAGCAAAATCATTTTGCCCCGGTAGGTCGGCGCAGGTACCTCAATACCGGCATAAACCAAGCCGACCCGGGTGGTAGGCGCCACACTGGTCTGTTTGATCACAATGTATTCATAACCGATTCCAGGCAAAACACTGCTGTCGGCAAAGGACGTGCTGGCTGCCGGCAATACGATAAAATTCCAACTGGGATCGTTAATAAATTTCCGCCCGATCAGCGTGCTGACCGCATTGGTGGTGGCCGGAAAACTCAGGTTGATTACAGGAGGGTTTGTGGAGGTTGAGACAGTGACGGGAACCACAATGTCGGAAGCATTTTGCGCGCGAAGTGTGGCGGCGAAAAGGAGGCATCCGAGTACTGGCAGGACAAATTTGTTCATACGATTACGGTTGTTGGTGAGCGAAAAAGGGAGACTGGACGCAACAGCGCCCAGGTTCAGTTTTCAGATCACTAAAATTAAAAACAATAACCGGTTCACCCGGCATTCCAATCCTGAAAATGCTATTGCTTTACCTTTTCCCAGGCAGCTTCTGCCAATTGGCGGGTCAGTTTTTCAATATAAAAACTACCCGCTGCCGGGTCAGTCAGCGCGCTGAAGCCACTTTCCAGCTTCAATAAATGTTGCACGTTGCGTGCAATGCGCCGTGAAAAGGCTTGCGGATATTGCGCCTGTGCCGTACGCCCGGCATCGTAAGGCTTTACCGTGAGCCGGTTGGCGCCGCCCAAAACGGCCGACATGGCCATCGTGGTGGCGCGGATCATGTTGGTGTACAGGTCGTCGGTATAGGTTGAGGGCGAAAAACGCACGTCAAGCACCGGGTATTTCAGCGGCGCGTTCCAGGCTTTCAGCATGTTCAACCAAAGCAATTTGAAGGCGCGTAGCTTGGCAATTTCAACAAAATAGCTTGTACCGATATGCAGGCAAAACTGCATTTGATTGGTCACTTCGCCTGCTGAAAGCCCTCGCGCAGTGAGCTGTTCCAAATAAACTGAACCACGCTGAACCAACAGCGCCAATTCATCAACCACCTGATCCGTACCCTGAAATGCGGTGCTGCCCTCAACACTCAGGCAGCAAAATCCCGGAAATTCGGCCTGTGCAAACCGGAGCAAGTCAAGCGTATAACGCCAATCCGGCACCGCAGCAGCAGCGGGGTCGAAGTACAGGGACCCCCGAATTGTCTTGGAAGCCAAATCCCGATCTTTTGCAACTGTGCCAAGCGCGGATAATAAAGCCGCCGGCCCGTCGGACAGGCCTTTGCCGCCAAAATGCAGACTGATATAGTCCAAATGCACCCGATCGAGCAATCGGGGAAGTTCGGCAATCCCGTCGGGCCGGATGTGCAAACTTTCCGCGCCAAAAGCCAGGGCCTCCAAGGCTTGCCGGTTGGCGGCATCCGGTGTTGCGATTTCGATATCCTCGTTAATTTCCCATCCCGGTTCAGCAGCAGCCATTGGGGCAGGGGGAGCGGGTTGGTCTTCGGCATGGGCAAAAGGATCGATGCGCAGTGTTTCACCCAACTGCCAGTGGAGATCCTCCAGCGGTTTGCCTTTTAAATCCCTGGCTATCCGGTCCAGCCATTGTTTTTTTGAAACAGCCGGGAATTCTGCGAAAAAATCAGTTGCTTGACTCATAACTTCAGCAAATGTACTGGTTCCCTGGGCCATACCGATCTCCGGATGCTTAAAAACAGTATTTCCGGCTCCGAAATGCAGATCAAAAGAAAAAACTACAAACTTTTTTTGTGGCAAGCTGTTATATTTGCGTTCCTGTAATTCACTTAGAATCAATCTAAATACAAATACATTCCTGCATGGAAAAGCGCAGATTAATTTACCTGGATAACAACGCAACCACTCCCTGCGACCCGCGTGTTGTGGAAGCGATGATTCCTTTTTTCTTTGAAAAACACGGCAATGCCGCGAGCCGCAGCCACCAGTTTGGCTGGGAAGCCGAAGAGGCAGTGGATTATGCCCGCGAGCAAATTGCCCAATTGATCGGCGCCGACGAGAAGGAGATTATTTTCACCTCAGGTGCTACCGAAGCCAACAACCTGGCCATCAAAGGCGTATTCGAGATGTATGCCCGCAAAGGCAACCATATCATCACAGCGGAAACGGAACACAAAGCCGTGCTCGATACCTGCAAACACCTGGAAAAACTCGGCGCAGAGGTCACCTACCTGAAGGTGAAGGAAGACGGCCAGGTCGATCTGGCGGAACTGGATGCTGCGATCAAACCGGGTACCATCCTCGTATCCATCATGTGGGCGAACAACGAAACCGGCGTTATTCAGCCGATGCGCGAAATCGCGCAGATCTGCGAAAAACACGGCGTGCTGTTTCACAGTGATGCCACGCAGGCGGTAGGAAAAATCCCGACTAATCCGCGCGAAGTGGGTATCCACCTGATGTCGTTTACCGGCCACAAAATGTACGGCCCGAAAGGCGTGGGCGCACTTTATGTGAGCCGGAAAAACCCGCGGGTGAAAGTCACCGCACAGATGGACGGCGGCGGCCATGAGCGGGGCATGCGCTCCGGAACGCTCAATGTGCCCGGCATCGTAGGTTTTGGCAAAGCCGCTGAAATTGCCCGCCTTGAAATGGCACAGGATGCCGAACGTGTCAGCAAACTGCGCGACAAGTTGGAAAACGCCCTGACAAAACTGGAAGAAACCAAAGTGAACGGCAATATCCAAAGCCGCATGCCGCATGTTTCCAATATTTCATTCAAACACGTGGAAGGCGAAGGGCTGATGATGACGTTCAACCAAAATATTGCCGTTTCATCCGGCTCGGCCTGTACTTCGGCATCGCTGGAGCCTTCCTACGTTCTGGTAGGTATGGGCCTTGGCGACGATCTGGCGCACTCGTCTATCCGCTTCTCCCTCGGCCGCTTCACAACGGAGGAGGAGGTGGACTACGCCATCGAAGCCGTCACCAATGGTGTGAATCACATGCGCGACCTTAGTCCGATCTGGGAAATGTATAAAGACGGTGTAGACCTCACAAAAATCGAGTGGTCTGCACACTAACAACAAATTACGTTATGCCGATTCAAAGTCCGCCCGACCCGTTTACCAAATTGCTTTACCGGATCTATTATTTTGTCCGGGGACTTTTTTTCAGCATAAGCGGTAAAAACAAAAAACAATAATCAATCGCAAACAATACAACTATCTGTCATGGCATACAGCAATAAAGTTCTGGATCATTTTAAAAACCCGCGCAACGTTGGGGTACTGGATAAAAACAGCAAAAACGTGGGTACCGGCCTGGTCGGCGCCCCGGAATGCGGCGACGTGATGCGCCTGCAAATCGAAGTCGACGACGCTACCGGCCTGATCCGCGATGCAAAATTCAAAACATTTGGTTGCGGTTCCGCTATTGCATCCTCCTCCCTGGCCACCGAATGGCTGAAAGGTAAATCGGTAGAAGATGCCATGCGCATCGACAACATGGACATCGTGGAAGAACTGGCGCTGCCGCCGGTAAAAATCCACTGCTCCGTACTGGCCGAAGATGCCATCAAAGCAGCCATCAAGGACTACCAGGAGAAAAACGGTATCGTTCCGACGACTGTGGAGAATACCGCAACCACTGCCTGAGTACATTAAATTTTTTACACACCATGATCTTTGTAGCAGACAGCGCCAAGGCAAAAATTACTGAAGTCCGAAACTCGGGCAGCATTGCCGACGACTTTTTCCTCAGGGTCAGTGTCGTATCGGGCGGTTGCTCCGGCTTATCCTACAAACTCGATTTTGACAACGAGTCGAAACCAAACGATCAGGTTTTTGAAGATAACGGGGTAAAAGTTGTTACCGACTTGAAAAGTTTTCTCTACCTGTTCAATACAACGCTGGAGTTTTCCGGCGGCCTGAACGGCAAAGGATTTTATTTCAACAACCCGAATGCCACGCGCACCTGTGGGTGTGGCGAAAGTTTTGCGGTGTAACACCGACTGTTAGTCGGTATCAAAAAC
This sequence comes from Lewinellaceae bacterium, assembly GCA_016716135.1. Lineage (GTDB taxonomy): Bacteria > Bacteroidota > Bacteroidia > Chitinophagales > Saprospiraceae > M3007. The sequence goes on from JADJWX010000024.1 coordinate 32,308, forward strand.
GGATGCTCCTGCACGGGGGATCCGTTTTTTTCGTAAAAACATCCTGCTCCGATGTTGGTTCGACAGAAGCTGTATTTTTGCCGGCCGATGCAAAACAACCGGCATTCCTATGATCCAACGTATTCAATCGATTTTTCTTCTCCTGGCGGCCGGCGCTCTTGGCGGCCAGTTTGCGTTGCCATACCTGCAAACACCCGCCGACGACCCGGCCCGCTCTCTGACAGCATTGGCCGACGGCGTGCTCAACCCGCTGGACAACCCGGGCTTGCTGGGCCTCACCGGGCTTGGGGCTTTAATTTCCCTTGCGGCTATTTTTTTGTTTAAAAACCGTTCCCTGCAAATGCGGCTTGCCCTCGTCGCTGCCGGTATCGGTATCATGCTGCTGGTTCTGCTGGGCATTACGGTAAAAAACACCCTGGATCAGGCGCCCGGTAACGGAACGGTCAACTTTGCCTTTGGCCTGGGCTTGCCGGTTCTTGCGCTCCTGTTCAATTGGCTGGCAGCCCGGGCGATCCGGAAAGACGAGGCTTTGGTGCGGTCGATGGATCGTTTGCGGTAACGCGAACCGGTACCGGCGTGCGTTGACTTGTTATAAATGTTCAAGCAGATCAATGGGGGTAAATTTGCCCTTATCAACCATTTGGCTTGTCATGTCGTAGTGCAGCGGAGACACCTACACAAGTATAATTTGCGGAATGCACCTAAAAAAGGGCGTTCGTAGCGTTTCTCGGTACTTTTTGGAGCCTGGAACTTTTGCAGATGTCTCCGCTGCGCTACGACATGACAAGCGTTTTAGGTAGATTCCGATTAGTTCCCCCCTGATTCGCATAACCCCTATATAACCTACCAATGCACGCCGGTAGAGGTTCGCGTTACGCCACCCGCAACACTTTTTCCAACACAGAAAATTCTGCCGGCGTTTCGCCTAAAAATTCGCCATCTGCCTCAAGCAGCGTCGGGGTATCGCCGATTTGTTCGACCCGGAGACTTCGTGTTTGAAAACCCTCGATCCGGGGATGATCCAGAATAGTGCCGTTGTAAAATCGAGGGGTTTGCAACAGCACTTCCCATTTAGGCAACTGCCGGGCATACGTGACGGCAAGCAACCCGTCGTCGGGCACCGCGTGGGGTACCAGCCGCATACCGCCGCCTGAGTACGGGCATATTCCAATGTTGATGGTGTAAAAAAAATCCTCCACGGTTTGGTCTTCAAAATGCAAGCGCGCCGGAAGCAGGCGATATTCAAATAAATACCGGCCCACGGTGAGCAGGTATTGCAGCTGCGATACCATCCGGTGCCGTTCCAGTTTTTTTACCAAAAAAGCATCGTAGGCCATGCCGGCCACATTGACAAAATAGCGCTCGGCCATTTGGCCATCAAACTGGTAGCGCACTTTCCCAACATCCTGGAGGACTGTTTTTCCCGCCAGCAACTGTTGCAGGCGCTGCCGCGGATCATGTGGAATCCGGTAGGTTCGGGCCCAGTCGTTGCCGGTACCGATGGGCATAAGTGCGTAGTGGATATCCGTCGAGGGGGCATGTGTCTGGGTCAGAATGCCATTGACCAGTTCATGGTTGGTGCCGTCGCCACCCAGTCCCAGGATATGCCGGTGCCCCTTCAGCACCGCATCGTCGACCAGCCGGACGGCGTGCCCGCGGTGTTGAGTAAACTGGACGGTATACGAAAATCCCAGCTCCTGCAACAGCCTTTCAATACGTGGCCACAGGCGCCCCACGCGGCCATTGCCGGCAGCCGGGTTGGCAATAATAAACCAAAAGGGTTGTTGCGACGGTGTATTCAAAACAGCTTGGATTTAAGCGAAAAAGGCATTACCCGTTCAAAAGTGGTGCAAAAACCGCATTCAGACTACCTTTGCATCCGATTATTTCCACGGCCTACGATCGTAAATTCACCGCCCTTCAACTATGCGTCTGCAGCTCGATTTTCTTCAGTTTGAACCGGCCTTACAGCTGACCCAGCGTGCGGGCGCACGATTTGTCTTCGACCCTATCCGGCGCAAACATGTGGCGCTCACGCCGGAAGAGTTGTTGCGCCAGTTGGTGTTGCAGTATTTGTTGGAAATAAAATTGTACCCCGCCAACCGAATTCGGTCCGAGGTTGGCTTGACGCTGAACAACCGGCCCAAACGCTGCGACATCGCTGTTTTTGATGCCGCCCTGCAACCCTGGCTGCTCGTTGAATGCAAATCGCCGAAAGTTGCGTTGAGCACTGCGGCGTTCGAACAGGTTGCGCGGTACAACCTGCAATTCCGGGCGCCGTATTTGGCGGTCACCAATGGGCTGGCTACGTACAGTTGCGCGCTCGATTTTGAACAGGAGACGTTTTCTTTTTTGGAGGATTTTCCGGCGTACGCGCTGCGCCCGGGGAGTTAACCCGCTACTTGCCAATCGGCTACTGCTTAACGATGCGCCTTGCCACTGAACCTTGCCCTAGTTTCCAGCCACCCGCGCCCTTTTGAAAAACACAAACCCGTTTTTTTCGCCCAACAGTTCCATATCCGCCCGGTTGCGCAGGGCCTGCGCCCGGTAGTTTTTGGTGGCGATGTACACGTCTTTATCCACTGGGCCGTTCAGGAGCCAGTCGGTGTTGTAGGCGTTTTCGTTTGCCGAAGGCTGTTTTTTGAAATAAAATAACTGCGCGTAGGATTTGTAAGCGTAGGTGGTGCAATACACATCCTGGCCGGCTTTGCTTTCAAAAAACTCGATAGCCGCCCGCTGGGAGTAGCCTTCGATACGTTTGATAAAAAAGACCAGCGTCAGCATGACGAACACGGCCGAACCGCCAAACAGCGCATAAAACCCGCGTTCCCGGTGGCCGCGGCCAAACCAGCGCAGGGTGAGCGCCAACAAGGTGAGCAAAAACAAGGCGGGGATAATTTCCCAGCCCGTCCAACGCACGTCCGCGCCCAGCGATGCCCGGGCAAACGAATCTTTGAACAGGGGGGCAAGCACCCCGGCATTCATCCCGATGAAAGGCAGCGCCGCCGTGGCCAGCACAAAAACACCGCCGACAGTCAGGAGCAATACTTTCATCCAGGTGGCAAAGGCAATCTCGCCGCGTAAAATTTTATCTAGTACCACCGCCGCCAGAAAACTGAGCGGGAAATAGCACATGGAGGAGTAGTGCACAATTTTGGATTTTACAATGCTGAACAAAATGAGCACTACCCAAAACAGGTACTTCATCCAGCGGCGGAAATCCTGCTGATGGTCCTGTTGTTCGTCGGGCTGCCGAAAAAAGGCGCGGACGGCAAAAACAGAGGCCGGGAAACAGCCGAACAGCAGCATCACAAAATGATAACCCGGGAAACCTACGTGCCCGGCATCGGGTGTGGAAAACAGGCGAAACTGGTACTTGTTGAACTCGACAATAAACCAGGGGCCGTTTTTCCAGGTTTCGAGGCCGTACCAGGCCAGGGTAACCAGGGTGGCTGCCAGGGTAAAAAACAAAAACTCCGGCACGTTTACATAAAAGCGGAAACGCTTGTACACCCAGTACACCGCCATGGTGAGGCCCGCAAGCAGGTAGGCGGTTTGGCCTTTGGTGAGAATGCCCATGCCGATAAAAAAGCCGCCGAGGAAAAGGTACCACCAGCGGTTGCGCGGCAGATGAATACTTGTGAAACCCGCTTTTTTCCAATAGGACAAAATAAAAAAATAGAGTCCCAGGAAGATGAACAGGTTGAACATGGGGTCTATAATCCCCGATTTGAAATACAAAAACGGCAAAATGGTGCCCAGGTAAACGGTGGCCCAAATGATCCCGAAACGGGTGTTGTACAATTTCTGCCCGATGTTAAACAACAACACCAGCGTAGCCACTCCGAAAAGCGCATTCGGCAGGCGCGCCGCAAATTCGCCCACACCAAAGCCCTGCATGGCCATGGCCTGCATCCAAAAGAAAAACGGGGGCTTCTCCCAAAACGGCTGAAAGTTGACATAGATCCGCAGGTAGTCTTTCAGGATCAGCATCTCGCGACTGATCTCCGCAAAATTGACCTCGTCCCAGTCGAACAGGTGCACGCCACCCAGGAAGGGGATGTAGAAGATGCCGCCCAGGAAGGCGAAAAGGAGGGAATAGCGGGTTGTGTTTGACATGTGTTTTTCAACCTCGTTTGGTCCCGGCCCCACCCCCAACCCCTCCCCCCGAGGGGAGGGGGGCTTCCCCTCACGATAACTTCAGGCTGGAATGAGGGCAAACTCCCCTCCCTGGGGGGGAGGGGTTGGGGGTGGGGCCGGGGTTATTTTTTCCGGTTAAACAAATTCAGCACCTTGCTTACAAAATCGTCGTTGATGCCAAGCCAGCCTTTGAGCCGGGTGTAGAGTGCCACGGCTTCCGTGTCGGCGCGGATCAGGATACTTTTCAGGCCATCGCCGGGGCGGGCGCGGTAGTTGGTGGCCCGCTTGATTGGTACGGCGCCCTGCTCTTCGGTGAAATAGTACAGCGCGATCGACTTGCGGGTCATGCCCTCCGGACACTGAATGGGGTCGGGCAGGCCGTGGTACGAATCCGCGTCCGTGTTAAAAATTACGCAGCGGTTGAACACCGGCAGCACGCTTTTGGCGCAGGCTTTCATGTCGCGCGTCCAGAGTTCGAGTTCGCCGCGGTATTCCGGGAGCCAGTTTTCGTTCAGGTACACGAGCAGGTTGACGCGCCGGCGCCAGTTGCGTTTGTGCGGGTGTACGGTAAAGTCGGCGTGGATGTTCAGGTAGCCGCCCCGCTGACTTTGGTGCAGGCCGCCGCCTTCGAGCGAGGGGTCGGCTTTCAGGCCGTCGATGCCGGTGAGGCGGCTGAGCTGGGCCACAAATTCGTCGGTGTTCAGCTGGCGGATCACTTCCTGCAGATACGGCGGGATGAGATCCATTTTGTTGAGGCCGTGTTTTTTCTCGTTGACATGCACGTAGTGAATCCAGCCGTCGTCCTTAACTTTCGGAAAAGCCTCCATGGCTTTTTGGGCAGCGGCAGACTCGAGGAAATTTTCAAATTGCCCGTGCGGGTAGGGGTGGGCCGATTGGTAGGTGGCGGCGTTTTCGTCGACGGTTTTTTTCCACTTGGAGAGATCGAGAATGGGTTGGGTATCTTGTAGGACCATGTGTTTGCATTTTATCAGTACTCGTCCTACGACTTCAAGTCGTAGGACGAGTAAGGAAGCCCATGCCTCCGTGGTGAAATTTATGGGGCAAAGATAGGCAGAAGCCGGAGGAGTTCACTCCGCCACCTTCCACTGCGCTCCGTACTGTTCCACCAAAATATTATCGTAGTAATCCGCTTTCTCAAACAGTTCCTGCAGCGACTTCATGCCGGTTTCTTCGTTCAGGTAGCGGTCGTAGATGAGCAGCGAGAGCAGGATGTCCTGCTCATGCACCGAAAGGGTGCGTTCGCCGCTGTGGTAATTTTCGCGCAGCAGGTATTCGTAGAGCGGTTTGATATTTTGTTGGGGCAGCTGGCAGAGCACGGCGTCGGCCACCATGAGGCCGGTTTTTTCGTGGTAGGTGATGCTGATTTTGGCGCTGCCGTGTTTGATTTCCCAGCAATTCGGACCGCAGCGGCTCAGGCTGACGTCGTGGCCGGTACGGGTGATCAGGGTTTCGATGGTGCGCGGCACACCGGTGGGTTCGTATTCGTCGACAAGGCCGGGCAGCTCGACTTTGCTGCCGCAAAAAGAGCAAAATCCGTTGTCCACGGTTTTTTCTGAAACCACATTGGCACAGGCTGTGCACCGGCAGGTATCGTCGCCGCCGACAGCCTGATAGGCCTCCAGCGAATCGTGCAGGAATGCCACGGGCAGCGAAAAGCCCATGTTGTCGCCGTTGCGGATGATGAAGGTGTTGACGCCAACCACATCGCCGTCGTTATCCACCAGCGGGCCGCCGGAGTTGCCCGGGTTGAGCGCGGCGTCGATGTGGAGGTAGGGGATGTCGTTCATGATTTCCCGGGCGCCGGAAACAATGCCTGTTTTTACCGAAAATTTAAGGCCGAACGGGTGGCCGATGGCCGTTACCTGATCGCGTTCGCGCAGGGCTTTGGTAAGCCCCAGGTGAATTTCAGGCAGTTCGGCCTCCATAGCCGGCCCTTTGAGAAAAGCCAGGTCGTATTTCCGGTCGGCATAGCAAACCTTGACCAGTTGTTTTTTGAATTTGGCGCCTTCGACAATGACCGAGCGGTTGCCCTCCACTACGTGGTGATTGGTTACGATCAGGTTCCGGTCTTTCAGATAAAAGCCGGTGCCGGTGCTGTATGGCGTCGCGATCTGGATGATTACGTCGCGGTAGGTATCGATAAAGTCGGCCATGCGTTTGCGGTATAAAATTCCGGTTGGTTAATTGTCCGTGCTCAAGTCCAAATTCCGGATCATTTCCAGGAAACTTTTTGCAAAAAGAACCCTGGAACTAAAGTCGAGGCGATTCAAATCCGGGCGCAGGCGCGGGTATACAGCCCGATTGTGTTGCACAACTGCGCGGATAGCCTGTATGACCGGGCGTTTGTTGGGGAGCCCGTCGGGGGTGGTGTATGTTGGAAAACCCAGTGCACGGAAAAAATCCGGCTCGGTAATTTGATAAAACAGGTGGAGCAGCTCGCGATCGGGTTTTGGCGGCACGTTTTGAAAAAGCGCATTCCCGACGATATACTGTGGCACGGCCATTGCCAGCTCCAGGTAGTTCTGGTTGAGGTGCCATTCCATGTTCGGCAATTCCCCTTCGATGAGGGAAACAATGCGCTCGTGGTTTGCCGGCGGATTGATGCCAAAGGTGCTGCGGGTCCGGTACAGTTCGGCAAACAATTGTTCTTTGGGCCGGTCCAGTATTTTCTGAAATTCCTTGCGCAGTGCGATGATTTTCAATTGGTTGGTGCGCTCGTTTTTTGCAAAATAGATCCCGTAAATTTTCTCCAGGGTGTCCATCAGAAAACCTTCCGGCCGCAGCAGGTAGTCGAGGCGGAAGGCCGTGGAAAGCATCAGGTAAGCATAGCCTCCGGGATACTGGTTGGGGTCGGGCACTGCCTTGTCGAGGAGCGCGAATGTGGCGTCTATTTGCTGGCGCAGGTAGTTGTATTTTATTTCTTTTTCGGCTTCGGGGATGGCGGCCTCCTGGCGTGCTTCGACCGGCTTGAGCGATCGGAATTCATCGATCAGCAGGTCGTCCTGTTTGTCGGCATGAATAGCGAGTTCGCGCAGGGCATGCAACAATTTGAGCGGGGAGGCATCGGTACCCAGGGTGTCAAAACGGATAGCCAGATTGTTGTCGGGGTCGAGGGCAAAGCGGCAAAATTTCAGGCTGTAGTTGTACTCCATCAGGCGGCGCAAAAACCCGACGTTGAGGTCGGTCGTTCGGGCCACTTTGCTTTCGGCGGTCACCTTCTGCGGCGTTGCGGTGCCGGTGACCCGTTGGGAGCCCTGCCAAAATTCAAATTGTATGGTGTCGTCTACCTGTTTCCAATGCACATTATCCGCATGATCATCGCGGAGATACGTAAAAAAAGCCTTGTACGCTTCCAGGTGCTTGTCCTCGTCAAACAGGGCGAGCGAGCGGTTCCAGGCAGCCATTTGGGCCTCCGTTTTATAGGCATCGGTATACCGGCCGAACGGAATGTCCGGCAGGTTGGTATGGCGTGCGCCAAAGAGTCGCTCAAAAAATCCCATGCGTCGAATTTCAGAAGGCTGCTGAAAAAGAGCCGTAAAAGTAGCAAGTTTGCCCAGAAAAAACGGGCTGCCATGAAAAGCTTTCGGACAATTGTACCACCCTGGCGGGCGCCATTTCAGCTGACACACGCCGACCCGCTGCTGCTGGTGGGTTCCTGTTTTACGGAACACATCGGCAGGAAACTGGCGGAAGGGAAATTCGATACGTTGGTAAACCCCAACGGGATTGTGTACAATCCGGTGTCCATTGCTGGTACAACGAAGCTCCGGTTCGTTGAAAAATTGGCTATCAAAAACGAACCGGAGGTTTGTTTTACCATTGGGACTACCACGGGGCATTCGACCACCCCGACGAAGTAACGTTTAGAAAAAACATCGAACGTGCCCGGCAACAAACCGCCGCATTTTTGGAAAAAACCAATTACCTGTTCCTGACGCTGGGCACCGCCCAGGTGTTTGTGCTCAAGGAAACCGGCCAGATCGTGGCCAACAACCACAAAGCGCCGGCCGGCTGGTTTGACGAACGCCGCCTCAGCGTGGCCGAAACCGTGGAAGCCCTGGGAACGGCCATTGAAGCGCTTCGCGCGAAACGCCCTGCCGTACAGGTGGTGCTCAGTGTGAGCCCGGTGCGGCATTTGCGCAACGGTTTTGTGGAAAACCAGCGCAGCAAAGCGGTATTGCTGCTGGCATGTGCCGACCTTTGCGCGCAGTTCGATTTTGTGCACTACTTCCCGGCGTATGAACTCCTGCTCGATGAATTGCGCGATTACCGGTTTTATGCCGACGACATGGTGCATCCCAGCGAAACGGCAGTGGCCTACATCTGGGAATATTTTGCTGCGGCATTTTTTTCTGAAGAAACGCGTCGCCTGCTGGCACAGCTGGAAAAGATACGAACTGCCACCGGGCACCGGCCATTACACCCAGATACAGCGGAACACCGGGCTTTTGCCCGGCAACAATTAGCGGCCATTGAACAACTGAAACACCAGTACCCTTTACTTGATTTTTCAACTGAAATTGCCTGGTTTGAGCAATTTTGTTCCTAAATTGGGCCATTGCCTGACCTCAAATTTTAGCAAAAATGAATATTGAACTTCATGGGAAAAACGCCCTGGTCGGCGGCGCCAGTGCCGGCATTGGCCGGGCGACAGCAATTGAACTGGCCAGGCTTGGCGCACAGGTTACCCTCGTGGCCCGCACCGAACGCACGCTGCAGGAAGCCGTGGCCGAACTGGATACCAGCCATGGGCAACAGCACCGGTACCTGATCGCCGATTTTGACGACAGCCAGATCCTGCTGGCAAAAATTGCGGAGTTGTTGCGCGACCAACCCGTCCATATTTTAATCAACAACACGGGCGGCCCACCGGGCGGCCCGATCACCGAAGCCACCCCGGAAGCGTTCCTGCGCGCCTACCACAACCATCTTATTTGCAACCAGTTGTTGGCACAGGCGGTGTTGCCCGGTATGCAGGCAGCCGGTTATGGCCGGATTATCAACATTATCAGCACGTCGGTTAAGGAGCCCATCGACAATCTTGGGGTATCCAATACCACGCGCTGGGCTGTGGCGTCGTGGGCTAAAACCTGGGCCAACGAAGTGGGGCGTTTTGGCATCACCGTCAACAATGTACTGCCGGGGTACACCAGCACCGGACGGTTGCATGAAATTATTGAAAAGCGCGCGGCGGCCGGCAACACAACACTGGAAGCCGTGCAGGCGCAGTTTCAGAACCAGGTTCCCCTGCGCCGTTTCGCCGAGCCCGCAGAAGTGGCGGCTGTGGTGGCTTTTCTGGCCAGCCCGGCAGCCGGCTATGTGAATGGGATCAACCTTCCGGTCGATGGGGGGCGTACCCGGAGTTTGTAGCCGCTTTTTGGGGAGCCGGAATAAAAAAAGCCATTCCCTTCGGAATGGCTCTTCATGTGTTTTACTGCCTGGGGGGACGACTCGTATTTAGTTTGGGTGGAACCCGTAATTGGACAAGATTTTCTCTTTAAGCTCCTTGCGGGCAAAAAAGATGCGACTTTTTACTGTTCCGAGCGGGAGCGATAGCTCATCGGCAATTTCCTGGTACTTAAATCCTTCAAAGTGCATCAGGAACGGTATGCGAATGCTGTCGTCCAGTGCCGAAACCATTTTGTTTAGCTCCTTGAGCATGATATCGCCTTCTGCAGCATTTCCTGTGGCATGACTACCGGAATTCAGGTAGTACTGGTTGTCGGTCGTGTCAAGAATGGTGTTTGATTTGACTTTCTTCCGGTAGTTGTTGATAAAGATGTTCTTCATGATGGTGAACATCCATGCCTTAAAATTGGTGCCCGGTTGAAATTTTTCACGGTTGGACAAGGCCCGGAATGCAGTCTCCTGGTATAAGTCTTTTGCGTCTTCTGAATTCTTGGTCAAATTATAGGCGAAGGAGTGCAAAAGCGCGGTTAACCCACTCAGTTTGCTGTTAAATTCAAAGTTTGTCATGGCTATCTCCTTTATTGTCGTTTTTGATAGGTCAAAGATATGTACCTGTTTAACTTCTGGCAAGTTTTTGTTAAACATTAAAATGTTAAATTTTCACAAACTTTAGTGTCTAAACATCTAAATCTTTTATAAAAAACTAAAAATCAGTATTTTATACTATTTAGACTCGCTCCATTTTTTTTATAATTTTCAAAAAAGACTGAAAGTTCTAAACAACCCTAATCTTGAAAAACATTGTGTTTGCCCTGTGTAACATTGCGTTTGACCGCATTTTTATACATTTGGGCAAAGATTTTATCCCGCCTGAAAAGCAAGTCTGAAAAACCTGCTCCTCCGTATTCAAACTTGTTTTTTAACCAAATGTCCTATATATGAAACGCGTACTTAAAATCCTTGGAATTTTGATTGGGCTGCTGGCCCTTGGAATCGGTGGCTTTGCTGCCTACATTGCCTTGAAAGGCATTCCTACCTACGACGTAAATATTCCCCCGGAAGTTGCCTCGCTAAAGGTTCCGCAAGACAGCGCGTATGTTGCGCGTGGCGCTAAGATTGCAACCTTGCTTTGTAATGAATGCCACCGGGGCGCCGATGGAAAATTGACCGGGAAGGTGTTGCCCGACATTCCGGTAGAATTCGGGACACTTGCTTCCTATAACATTACGCAAGACAAGGTGCATGGCATCGGTGCGTGGACGGATGGCGAGTTATATTATTTTTTGCGCACCGGGGTGCGAAAGGATGGCACCTATGCACCGCCGTACATGCCAAAATTCCCTTTGATGGCCGATGAAGACATTTATTCAATCATCGCATGGCTGCACTCCGACGAGCCTTCGCTGGCAGCCGACACCCGGGAAAATCCGCCCAATAAGCCAAACTTCCTCGTTAAGTTTTTGGCCAACATGGTTTTCAAACCGCTGCCGTTGCCGGAAAAAACCATTACCATACCGGATACCACCGACCAGGTCGCTTTTGGCCGCTATGTGGCCGATGCGCTTTGCGCTTGTTTCGGCTGCCATTCAGCCGATTTCAAAACGATGAATGAATTGGTTCCTGAAAAAAGCGAAGGGTTTTACGGTGGCGGCAATCCCATGATCAATATGGAACGCGAACTCGTCCCTTCTGCAAACATCACCATGGACAAGGAAACCGGCATTGGGAATTGGACCCAACAGCAGTTTTACGATGCCGTCAAGTTTGGAAAAACCCCAGGGGCGGGCCGCTGTATTATCCGATGTTTCCGCATACCACCCTTACCGACACGGAAGTGAATGCGATTTGGGCCTACCTGCAAACGGTACCACCACTCCACAATGCGGTAGCGCGATACCAGGCAAGTGAATAACGGCAGTTGGTTGGGCAGCGGCAGGTTGGACACCGCTGCCCAACATAACTCAAATTTTATTCGTCAATTCTGCGCAGGTAGGTCGTCTGAAACAAATCCTTCTCTGCCAGCAGTTTTTCAAGCGCCTCATCCGTTGGCGAAATTTCATAATGATCGGACTCCAGCTCCCGGAACGGCGTAATGCGATTAAAGTAGTCCAGCCTGTCTTTAAATGCCTCCGGGTTTTGCACTTGGGATTGTTTGACCAGCAATTGATCCTTTCCGGATTGCTCCACATAGATCAACGTCCATTTTTGCGCGCTTGCTTCCCATGAATTGAAATACCAGCGCTGCTGAATTTGCCGGGCAACCAATGGTGTCCGTGTACTGCTCATGCTGTCGGCCTCCGGCAACCAGGGCGAGGTTATGCCGGAGCTGCTCTTCCGGTCATAACTTATTTTATTGCCGCTCTTCAGATCAAAAAGTTGTACCGGGGCAATGGTTTGCGTCAGGATATACCAATTCCCCTTTTTGAGCAGCGCCGTGTAATGCTGTTCCGTTCCGCCATCTTCTGTGGGAACCGTACATAGCAGCATATTTTCAGTCAACATATAGTCGAGTAGGGCGCCGGATGCCTTTTGTTCGTCGAGCGCACTGCGCAGACGCGGAATATCCTTTTCATGCAACCGGTATTCCGAGGCTACCAACAACCGCGATTCGCTCAGGCGCTCCAGGCGAAAACATTGCGGTAAAAGTTGCTCCAACAAGGTTGGATCCTCCACCCCAAGCGGCTCGGCCAGGTAAACACCGGTCCAGTCGGCCGGGATCGTCTGCATTTCGGCAGCCTTTTGGGGAACCGGCTTTTCAAAATATACCTGGGTACAGGCCGGCGCCAGCAAACCCGCCACCATAAAAAGCAGAAGCGCCCGGTTGTTGAGCATTCGCAATACATTTTTCATAACAATGGATTTTGTTTGGTTAAACGAATGGAGTTACTAACGTTAATGTTTTCTTAAAATTATGTTAAAAGATTTTTTTTATAAAAAAGTACGCCGCACCGGATAAAAAGGCAAAACCGTGGATTTCGCCCTGAACTGCATTTGCCGGGCCCCAATTAAATAATTGGTTATCAGTGCATTTTGCATTTTTGATCAAAATTGAAACAAGCGCGCAAAAATATTTTACATAAAAAAATAGCATGCTAAACTAACTTCCTTGTATTGCATACTACCTAGAATAGCCATATGTTTGTGCCATCAACTAGCCGGCATTGCCAAAAACCTGCCGGTCCGAGGCAACAACTAAAAAAACAAAAACATGGATTTAGAAAATGCCAAAGCACAAATGCGCAAGGGAGTCCTGGAGATGTGCGTGCTGGCGGTAATTGCCGGTCGGGAAACCTACCCGCCGGAGATCATCCGGCAGTTGGAAGGCACCAATGTCCTGGTAAAGGAAGGGACCTTGTATCCCTTGCTGATCCGGTTGAAAAACGACGGATTGGTGGATTATATCTGGCGGGAAGGTGAGAAAGGGCCGCCCCGGAAGTATTTCACGATCACGGAAACGGGTAAGCAATTTCTGGAGGAATTGACCGGCAGTTGGCAAAGTTTGGTGCAAGCCGTCGACGAAACCATAGCGACGAATGTGACCTCTGCCAAAGGCAAAAAGAAAAAGAAGCCGGGTGGCGATGATTCCGACGCTCCAAAGCCCCTTAATATCGAACCGTTTCCCCCGGATGCCTGAATGCAACACAACTAAAAACGCCCCACATACCCTGTACTTCAAACGCAACAACCCAAAACCACCCACATTTTCTCAACCAACTTCAAACAATGAATAAGATACTGAATATCAATCTTGGCGGTTATGCACTCACCATAGATGATGATGCCTTTGAATACTTGCAGGCATACCTGGACAGCATTCGGCGGCGGTTCAGTGAAAGTGAAGGCCGCGACGAGATCATGCACGACATCGAATCCCGGTTGGGCGAACTGATCAGCACAAACCTGGGCAACCGCACCATTGTCATGCTGCCCGACGTCGAAGCTGCCGTTGAAATTATGGGCAAACCGGAAGATTTCGGCGGCGAACCCGTAGAAACCCGCGATTCCGGCAAATCCGGCAAAAAAACATTTCGCCCGGGTAAACGCCTGTTTCGCGACGAAGAAGAGGCTGTAATCGGCGGGGTATGCTCCGGCCTGACCGCCTACTTTGGTATGGAAAACACGATCTGGATGCGGGTCATTTTTATCGCCCTGGCGCTGCTCTCCTTCGGCTTTTGGGTACCCGCCTATCTCCTGCTTTGGATTTTGATACCCCCGGCACGCACTGCCGCCGAACGCCTCGCCATGCGGGGCGAAACGGCTAATGTGGAAAACATCGCCCGCGAAATTGAACATGGCGTTGAGCGGCTTTCCAAAAAAGTGAACGACCTGGGCGCCCGCGCCGGCACCAGCTCCATAGGTCGCACGACGTCGAATATAGCCAGCGGCTGCCTGACGGTGTTTGGCAAACTCATCCTGGGTTTTATCATTTTTATCGCCGTGATGATGGTGCTCGGGCTGGCAACTGCCTGGGTAAGCGGAATTGTCGCTTTTTTTACTGCTGCGCCCTATATTTCCTATTTGAGCCCCCTGTCCACCAGCGCAACCTACCTGGGATTTTTTAACGGCATCTTCCTGATCGGTATCCCGATCGTAGGCTTGGTTTTATGGCTGGGCCGTACCATTTTTCGCTATAAATCACCGGCATGGCTGGGATCGGGCATGAGCATTCTCTGGGTACTGAACTTTATCTCCCTGGTGCTCCTGGGCGGCTGGGCGGCGACCAACTTCCGGCAAAGCGGCACTGTGACGAACAACCTCGACCTGTCGGATATCCCCTCCGACACCTTGCATGTCAATTGGGCCGGCAGTATATCCGGTCACAATGACGATTGGTTCAACGATGACGGCGGGCTTTTTATCGACAATGACCGTTTGAGAATCAACGAGATGGTTCGGATCAACATCCGGCGCAGCGAAACAAACCGCTTCGAATGCACCCAATCGATCCGGGCACGCGGCACCACCAATGCCGATGCCGTTTCCAATGCCGCCAACACGATCTTCGACGTTAAATTCGACGGAAACACGCTGCGCGTACCCACCGGATATGGCATTCCCTCCGGAAACAAATGGCGCGTTCAGGAGGTCCGGTTAACCATCAACGTACCGGAAGGCAAGTATATCGTATTCGACGATGTGATCAACCGCAGGGTTTGGGATATTGATTACGCCGACTCCGACCGGGAGTACTCCGTTTACAACAATCCCGGCAAAGCGTTCCAAATGACCGATCGCGGCCTTGTTTGTGCCGATTGCCCGCAGTTTGGCGACCGTAACTACCGCAGCAGGCGTTACTACGAGCGTTTTTTCCTGGAAGGAAATTTTGAAACGGAAATCATCGAAGGCGACGATTTCAGCATCGAATTTGACGGTCCGCAGAGCGAACGCGACGCCCTTGAAATTATCCGCTCGGGCGATAACCTCACCCTGACCACGCGGGCAAAAGCACTGAGCGGCCAACTCCGATGCATCATTAAAACACCTGTATTTACTTCACTGGTCGCGAACAATACCGGCACTGTGACGATACGCGGCTTTGAAGAAAGTCAGTCATCTATTACCGTCAAAGGGAATACGCAAGTACGGGGATTTTTCGATTCCCGCGAATTGACCCTTGCCTTGTCTGAAAAAGCCGGGTGGAATTGATCGGCAACAGTGAACGCCTCAATGCAACGCTTTCCGAAGGTGCGGAGCTTGAAGCTTCCGGCTGGCGGGTCCGCCGGGCTGATATTTCTGCCTCCGATGCCTCCAATGCCCGGGTGAATGTTGAAGACCACGCAGTTGTCAAAACAGATGCCACCAGCTCGGTAAAAGTGGATGGAACGGCATCGGTTGAACGCCAGTAATCGGATTGCGGATTGCGAATCAATCCGTATTCCGCAATCCGCAATAAAATTTATTTCTGCTGTTTACTAATTGCTGTTTCCAGGCCGGCCTTTTGCTGAAGGACGGCCTGATTTTTTTGTCGCTCCTGCGGTGTTTGCGGATTAGGAATGGTATCCACCCGGTGGAGCCATTCAAGCGCCTGGTCAAATTCCCCCAAAGCATACAGGCAATAGGCCATGTTGAATTTTCCCTCCTCGTAGCGCGGATTAATCGCCAGGGCTTTTTCAAACAAAGCAATGGCCTCGGTATACTGCTCGGCACGCACCAGTGCAGAACCATAATTATTGATCACCTGAAAAGCCCAGGGATTCAACCTGTACGCTTCCTCAAACGCAGCAACGGCCTCCGGAATATTGTTCATTTGATAAAATGCAATGCCCTCGTACCACTGGAGTGGTAAGGCAACATCGTTGTATTCATAGAACAAATTGGAAGCTGCCGCCGCTTCGCGCTGCACAGCCGCAAAATTCCCCTTGCTCTGGGCCTGCATCGTTTTTACCGTATGAATTTCGCCCTGTATACGGTTCCAGCCAATCCAACTATTCAACATCAAACCTGCCAGCAGCAACCCGATGAACACCGTTTGCTGTTTCCCAAGCGACACCCCAGGCCCGCGCCCCCACACCGAACGACTGTGAAACGCCAGGTATGCAAACAAAAAGGCAAGCAGCGCCTGCATCTCGATCCGCTCCCGTGGAAAATCAAAATACTGGATCACACAGTACCCCAACAAACCGGCCATGAGCACCACCAGATCGTGCCGGACAGGTGGCGCCGGACCCTCGTGCAAGGCCAGCAGGCCGGCGCCAAAAGCAGCGCCAAACAACAAAATGAACAACACAACACCCACAATACCCATTTCGGAGCGCACCTCCAGGTAATCGTTGTGCACCCGCGTCATTACGATATTTTTTTCCTGCAAGCGATAAGCGCCTTCGATGCTTTGCGAGGGAAACAAGTGTTTCCAATTTCCATTCCCGACACCCAGCCAAAAATGATTTTTGTTCAGCTCACCGGTTTTGTACCAAACGAAACGCCGCTCCAGGGCGGAGGCGCTTTCCAGGTAGTTGGCCGGGTTGAGGCGTTCCGCCAGACTGGTGCCCTGCCCTTTCCAGGCCAGCAGCCCCGCCAGCGTGACAATGGCCAGTATGCCAACCGGTACTATTTTTTTTAAAAAAACAGGTCTGAACGGCGGCTCCAAAAACACTCTTGCTGAAAGGTAAAACAACCCGGCAGCCGCAGTAGCCAGGTAAACAGTTCGGGTTTGTAATACGAGAATGAAAAGCGCCAACAGACCCGTGGCCGCCCAAAAAAGGCGTTTGTTTTTGAATTCCTGTTCGAACAACACATTCAGAACCAGGAGAAAAAAGACAAAATCAGTGGCCAGGCCTTTGTTGCCGAAAACACCGTCGGCATAGTCGTAAAGCCGCTGATTGTCCAGGCCGTGCTCGCTGATGGCCTGGCCCAGTTGGATTAGCAACAACACCGAGACCACCAGCGTGAGCGCCTGCGTGACCCGCGCCATTGTTTTCCGGAAAAAGGCCTCGTTGTGCAACAATGCCTGCCGCACCAGCCAGTACACTGCAAACAGGAGCAGCACTTTTTGCGCATAAAAAATAGCTTCCGACCAACTGAATGCCCAACTTATCGAAGCAACATTCCAACCATACCAAACCAGTAACAACACATCAAAACTATGCAATTGCCAGGCGGCGATCTGCTCCTTCCAGTACTTGCGAAGGCTCCAGATCGCGCCGATCAGCAGTGCCGACAACAGGAAAAAACGCGGTACCAGATAGCGATCCAGGCATTGCGGGATAAAAAAAAGCGAACCGGCGAAAAAGATCAGCCACAGCCACAGTCCGTAGGGCCAGGCCGGTTTGGCGGCGGGTTTGTTTGATTGTTTTCGTTTGACAGTCATTTCCGTAACCTTGGGTATGTCGTGCCCAACGAAGGTAAGACAAGAAATGGAGGCGCCATGCAAATTGCTCCGCCCCGAAGTCCGGCAATTATTGCCGCATGGCTTCTTCGATCAGCAAACTGAAAAACTCGCCCAGCGGCCAGCCATGCGCCTGGGCTTGTTGGGGTACGATGCTGGCCGGTGAAATACCCGGGATCGTATTAGCTTCCAGAAAATGGAATGTGTCGCCGACCAGGATGTAATCAAAGCGAACCACCCCGCTGCAGTGCAGCATGTCGTACAGCTGCCGGGAGCGCTCCTGGCACTGCTGGGTAAGGGCATCCGGAATGTTGGCCGGGGTAATTTCCTGCGACCGGCCCTCATATTTTGCCGCAAAATCAAAAAACTCGGTCTCCGGAATAATTTCAGTGACCGGCATGGCCACTACTTCACCGTTTACCCGCAACACGCCGTTGGAAAACTCACGGCCGTCCATAAACGCTTCCACCAGCGCTTCGCTGTCGTAGGGCCAAACGGCCTCAATGGCCGGAAGTAATTCGGCGGCTGTTTTGACTTTGGTCACCCCAAAACTGGAGCCATGGGTATTGGGTTTTACAAAAAGCGGCAAGCCCAGTTCCAGCAAACGATCCGTATCGACCGACTCGCCGCGGTGCAGGAGCACCGATTTTGCCACCGGCACGCCAAAGGGCGCCACGTACATTTTGGAGTGATACTTGTTCATGGTCAGGCCACTCACATAGCCGTCGCAGCAGGTATAGGGCAAACCCAGCATATCGAAATAGCCCTGCATTTTACCGTCTTCCAGCGGACTGCCGTGCAAGGCGGCAAAGGCGCAGTCGAAGTGGATCTTTTCCCCATCGGGGAGCGGAAGGGTAAAATCGTTTTTATCGATTTGAATTCCTGTTTCGCGGTCTTTCCAGCTGGCGCCTTCGATATCGATCTGAAATACAGCGTAGCGATCTTTCGGCAAATGATCGGCTACCACCTGGCCGCTTTGCAGGGAAATAACGCGTTCGGCGGAGTCGCCGCCGGTGAGAATGGCGATATTTTTCATTGGGAGAAAAAGTTGAGTCCGTAAAAATACGGCCGCCGGTCTGGGAATTCTGCGCTAATTTTTGCGGGGCAGCCGCAGCAATGCTCGCTTAGCGTCTTCGCGCCTTGGCGGTAAAACCCGCTACGCATCAAAACTAACCACCACTTTTTTACTTTTCGGGTGCGACTGGCAGGTGAGCACAAAACCCGCTTCTACCTCATCGGGCTCCAGGCCGTAGCACAGATCCATACTGACCTCACCTTCCAGAATTTTTGCCTTACAGGTGCTGCACACCCCGCCCTTGCAGGAAAACGGCAGATCGGCGCCCGCCCGCATGGCGGCATCCAGCAGCGTGCTGCCGTCCGACTGGAGTTGAAAATCAAACTGCATCCCGTCCTGAATAACCACCACCGAAGCATCGAAGGCATCGGGGTTGCCGGCTCCGGCCAGCGGATTGATTTTTTTCTTTGGCGTTCCGGGGCTGGTAAACAACTCAAAATGAATGCGTTTGGGTTCAACGTGCTGCTCTTCCAGATTTTGTTTGATTTCAAAAATCATCTCCTCCGGTCCGCACAGGAAAAAAGCATCCACTTCAGCCGGGTTGAACAGCAGCCGGCTGTAGGCCTGGCATTTGGCGCCATTGAGACGGCCCTGGAACAACTCCGCGCCCAACGATTCGCGGCTCAGAATGTGGTGAACGATCAAACGGTCGGGATGCAAATTTTTGAGTTCTTCCAACTGCTCGTGAAAGATGATTTGGTCAAAACCCCGATTGCCATAAAACAGCATGAAGCGGCTTCGGGGCTCTTCATGCAACGTGCTTTTTAAAATCGACATGACCGGGGTAATGCCGCTTCCGGCAGCAAAAGCCACATACAAATGCCGGTTTTCCGGATGGAGTTCAGTAAAAAAACGGCCTTGTGGCGGCATGACCTGCAAACTGTCGCCTGCCTGTAACACCGTATTGGCATAGGTGCTGAACACCCCGCCGGGCACTTTTTTGATCGCTACACGCAGGTCGTTTTCATGTGGCGCCGAACAGATGGAATACGAACGGCGCTCATCCACACCGTCAATCTCGGTCCGAAGCGTCAGGTATTGCCCCTGGGTGAAGCGGAATAATTCCCGGACAGTCTCCGGTACATCAAAAGCCACCGACACGGTATCGGCAGTTTCGCGGCGTATTTCGCGGATGCGAAGCGGGTAAAATTTGGTTGTGGCAGACATTGAAATGGTATCAGGCTGAATAGCAGGCGGGTTTAACCGGCCGCAAACTTATATAATCCGAATGGATTTTGCCACCATGGAAATTATCCCGGCAGCCCGTAGCCAAATGAAGAAGGTGAAGACACGAGCGCTGCTCCTATCTTCACCTTCAAAAAGCCAATGGCAAACAGCCGGGCGCCTACTGCCGGCTTAAGCCAGACCGTTGACGAATTTGGTCAGACCGCTTTTCAGGTTGGCGGCTTTGTTCCGGTGAATGCTACCGCGCTTGGCCAACTTGTCGATCATGCTGATCACCTTCGGCAAAAACTCACTAGCCTGCTTTTGGTCTTTCAGATCGCGCAGGTTTTTGATCGCCGTACGAGCCGATTTTTTGTAGTAACGGTTCTGCAAGCGACGCTTCGTATTCTGGCGAATGCGCTTCAGTGCTGAACGGTGGTGTGCCATATTTGTTATAAATCGTTAGTTCGTTAGTTGAAAACGGGCTGCTACTAAGGAGCCCTTTTTTAGGGCGGGCAAAGGTAGGCCTTTTCACTGGAAAAATAATAATGGACAAAAAAAAATTTGATTGCCGGTCCTGGCCGGCGAATCCCTGCAAAAACCCCTAATTTTGCCCGTTTAAACCCCGGGTATCCGTTTTTTATTTTAAACTTATCATGAAAGATATTTCGGCAGTATCAAACGCCCACCCGCAGTACATCGAATCGCTTTACCGTTCCTGGCAATCCGACCCGGAATCTGTGGAATCAGACTGGGCCTTTTTTTTCAAAGGTTTTGATTTTGCACTCACTGAAGCCGGCGGTAATGGCGCCTCAAACGGCGCGCCAAAGTCCTCCGGCACAGACCTGCTTAAGGAGTTTGGTGTATTGGGCCTCATTCATGGCTACCGTACCCGCGGGCATATGTTATCCACCACCAACCCGATCAAACCGCGCAAAGATCGCCAACCCCGGCTCGATCTGGCTGACTATGGGCTCGCGGAAACCGATCTGGACCGCCGTTTTGCAGCGGGTGTTGAAATGGAAATGCCCAATGCCACCCTGCGGGAAATTCTCGACCGCCTGAAAAAAATCTATTGCGGCAATATCGGCTTCGAAACCACGCATATTTACGATAAGGAGCGCATGCGCTGGTTGCGCAAAAAAGTGGAAGGTCGTAACCTCGCCGGCGACTACGGTTTTCCGATTGAGAAGAAAAAGCGCATCCTGGAGAAACTGAACGGCGCCGTGGTGTTCGAGCAGTTTTTGCACACCAAATTTGTCGGACAAAAACGCTTTTCGCTGGAAGGCGGCGAAGCCACTATCCCGGCGCTCGATGCCATAATCACCGCAGCCACCGAATCGGAAATCCCCGTGCAGGAAATCGTGATCGGTATGGCCCACCGCGGCCGCCTCAATGTACTGGCCAACACCCTGGGCAAAACGTACGAACAGATTTTTACCGAATTTGAAAGCAAAACCATCCCGGATCAAAGTTTTGGCGACGGCGATGTGAAATACCACCTGGGTTTCTCCTCCCAGGTCAAAACCCCGCATGGCAAAGACGTTTACCTCAAACTGCTGCCCAACCCTTCGCACCTGGAAGCCGTCGACCCCGTAGTGCTGGGCTTCGCCCGGGCCAAAGCCGATGCCTTGTACGAATCGGAATACGACCATATCCTGCCCATCCTGATCCACGGCGATGCCGCGATTGCCGGACAGGGCATTGTATACGAGATCACGCAAATGAGCCAGCTGCCGGGCTATTACACCGGCGGCACGATTCACTTTGTGATCAACAACCAGATCGGATTTACCACCGGCTGGGACGAAGGGCGGTCAAGCACTTATTGCACGCAGGTAGCCGAGGTGGTACAGGCGCCGGTGCTCCACGTCAACGGCGACGACCCCGAAGCCGTGGTTTTTGCCGTCGAACTGGCCACCGAATACCGCCAGCAGTTCAACAACGACGTGTACATCGACATGGTGTGCTACCGCCGCTACGGCCACAACGAAAGTGACGAGCCGCGTTTCACCCAGCCCGACATGTACAAAACGATCAACGATCACCCCAACCCCCGGGAGGTGTATAATAAAATCCTGATCCAGCGTGGCGACGTGGATATGCAACTGGCCAAGGAGATGGAAAAAGATTTTCGCGCCCAATTGCAAGACCGTCTCGATAACGCCCGGCAAAACCCGCTGCCCTACGTATACCAGGAAACTGAACTGGCCTGGAGAGCGCTGACGATCTCTACCGATGACATCGATTTTCAGCATTCGCCCGAAACCGGCTTGCCCCGAAAAACACTGGACAAACTGCTCAGGCACCTCCTCAATCTGCCGAAAGATTTCACGCCGCTGCCGCAGATCACCAAATTGCTCGATAACCAGCGCAGCCTGGTGGACAACGGCCAGATCGACTGGGCATTGGGCGAACTGATGGCCTATGGTTCCCTGTTGCTGGAGGGCAAAGACATACGCATGAGCGGGCAGGATGTCAAACGGGGCACCTTCAGCCACCGCCATGCGGCTCCGGTGGATGCCAAAACGTACCAGCGTATCAACCGGCTTGAAAATCTGGCGAAAAACCAGGGGCGTTTTTTGATCTACAATTCGCTGCTTTCGGAATACGCCGTGCTGGGTTTTGAATACGGCTACGCATACGCTAATCCCGACGCCCTGGTGATCTGGGAAGCCCAGTTTGGCGACTTTGCCAACGGCGCCTCCACGATTATCGACCAGTTTATCCTGGCCGGCGAAACAAAATGGCGTCGCATGAACGGCCTGGTCATGCTGCTCCCCCACGGTTACGAAGGCCAGGGCCCCGAACACTCCTCAGCCCGCATGGAACGCTACCTGCAAGGCTGTGCCGGCAATAATGTGACGATCGCCAATATCACCTCCGCGAGCAACTTCTTCCACCTGCTGCGCCGCCAACTGGCCCGCCCGTTCCGCAAACCCTTGCTGGTTATGTCGCCAAAATCGACCCTTCGGCCGCCGTACAACCTGGGCCTGATCAGTGAAATGGAAGACGGCACCCGGTTCCGGGAACTGCTGGACGACCCGCAAGCCGACCCGAAAAAAGTGAAGCGGTTGCTGGTTTGCAGCGGCAAGGTGTACTACGACTTGTTGAAACGCCAGGAAGATGAAAAACGCACCGACGTGGCCATCGTTCGCCTCGAACAGATCTACCCCTTCCCGAAGGAGCAGTTTGAAACTTTGCTGAAAAAATACGGCAAAGCCCAACTTTTCTGGGTGCAGGAAGAACCGGCCAACATGGGCGCCTGGGGGCATATCATGCTTAATCACGGCGAATACGGCTGGACGCGCATTAGCCGCCCTGCCAGTGCCAGCCCGGCTACCGGCTTTGCCAAAAAACACGAACAGGAGCAGGCTCATCTGGTAGACCAGGCTTTTAACCTGAAATAGGTTTTTTCTAAAAAAAAGTTGCTATGCTCTACCTGCCCTCCCCTGCCCGCTACCGATCGATGGAATACCGCCGTTGCGGCCGCAGCGGACTGAAGCTCCCGGCCGTGTCGCTTGGCTTGTGGCACAATTTCGGTCATGTGGACGTGCAGTCGAACTGCCGAAAAATGCTGCATCGCGCTTTTGATGCCGGCATCACCCATTTCGACCTGGCCAACAACTACGGCCCGCCGCCCGGCTCGGCTGAGGAGAATTTTGGACGGTTTTTGCGCACGGATTTCCGAAGCTACCGCGACGAACTGATCATTTCCTCCAAAGCTGGTTACCGGATGTGGGACGGCCCCTACGGCGAGTGGGGCTCAAAAAAATACCTCGTATCCAGTCTCGATCAGAGCCTGCAACGCATGGGCCTCGACTATGTCGACATTTTTTACAGCCACCGCCCCGACCCCGATACGCCGCTGGAGGAAACCATGGCCGCACTTGACCTGATTGTGCGGCAGGGCAAAGCGCTTTACGTCGGCATTTCCAACTATACCGCCGAGCAAACGGCCGAAGCTTGCCGGATACTGAAAGCCCTGGGTACGCCTTGCCTGATCCATCAGCCGAAGTACTCCATGTTTGACCGCTGGGTTGAAGACGGCCTGCTTGATGTGCTGGAAACGGAAGGTGCGGGCTGTATCCCGTTTTCACCGTTGGCCCAGGGTATGCTCACGGACAAATATCTGCAGGGCATTCCCGAAGACTCCCGCGCTGCCAAGGCGCATGGTTTTTTGAAAAAAGAAACGCTGACTCCGCAACGGCTCGGACAAATTCAAAAACTGAATACCCTGGCCCTGGAACGCGGCCAAACGCTGGCCCAAATGGCGCTCGCCTGGGTACTGCGCGATGCCCGGATCACTTCCGTGCTTGTCGGCGCCAGCCGGCCCGAGCAACTGGCCGATTCGTTGCAATGTTTGGAAAATCTGAAATTCAGCAGCAACGAATTGAAGCAAATAGAAGCTATTCTGACCTAACCAGGGTCATTAACATTCCACCAAACCCAACGTCACCTGCACCGCCAGCCCGCCGTCGGCTGTTTCCTTGTACTTGTGGTTCATGTCCTCGGCGGTTTCTTTCATCGTTTTGATCACGGCATCGAGACTGACTTTGGCTTTGGTCGGATCACTTTCCAGGGCAATTTGGGCGGCGGTTATGGCCTTGATGGCGCCCATGGTGTTGCGTTCGATGCAGGGCACCTGCACGAGTCCGCCGATGGGGTCGCAGGTCATGCCCAGGTGGTGTTCCATCGCAATTTCGGCGGCCATCATCGCCTGCCCGACCGAGCCGCCCAGGCAGGCCGTCAGCGCCCCGGCTGCCATGGCCGATGATACGCCGATCTCTGCCTGACAGCCACCCATAGCGGCGGAGATCGTAGCGCCTTTTTTGAATAAACTGCCAAATTCTCCGGCTGTGAGCATAAAGCGGATAATGTCGTCATCGCCGGTGAATTCCGGGCAAAAACAGGCGTAGTACATCATCACGGCGGGAATCACGCCAGCCGCCCCGTTGGTCGGCGCGGTGACCACCCGGCCAAATGCCGCATTTTCTTCGTTGACGGCCAGGGCAAAGCAGCTCACCCATTTCAGAATAAATTGGAACGAACAATCGCACTGGCGAATCTGGTCCATCCATTCGTCCACGTTGTTGTACAGCCGGTCGCCGAGCAGTTTGATATTCATGGCATGCGCCCTGCGGGTAACCTCCAGCCCTCCGGGGAGCACCCCATCGGTATGGCAGCCTTTGTACACGCAATGGCGCATGACCGTCCAGATATCGAGCAGGCCTTTGCTGATATCCTCCGGGAAACGCCAGGTGCGTTCGTTTTGGAACACAATTTCGGCGATGGTTTTTTGCTCCTGGTTGCACCAACGGGCCAGGTCGGCGCCGCGGTCGATGGGGAAGGGCAGCGTGACGTTGGCCGCCATATTTTGTTCGCCTTCTTTTTCCACAAAACCGCCGCCCACGGAGTAGTACGTTTGGCTGAAGCCGGCGCCATTGCGCAAAAAAGCACGGAACACCAGGCCGTTGGCGTGGTAGGGCAATATGTCGTGGTACAGGAAAATGACGTCCTGTTCCGGGTCAAAAGGCAGTTCTTTTTGCCCACCCAGTTTGATCGTTTTGCTTTTACGGATATGCTCCAGGGTTGTTTGCACGGCTTCCACAGGGATGGTCACCGGGTCGTCGCCGTTGAGGCCGAGAATAACGGCCAGGTCGGTGCCGTGTCCGGCGCCGGTTTTGGCCAACGAACCGTAAAGATCGACCTGCACGGACACGACGTGGTCAAAATTCCCGTCGCGGCCCAACTCGCGCAAAAAGCGCTGGGCAGCCCGCCAGGGGCCCATGGTGTGCGAGCTGCTGGGGCCTATGCCTACTTTGAAAATGTCGAAAACAGAGATGCGTTCCATTGCGAATCAAAGGTGCGGAAAAGTGCGGAAAGGGGAAGCGCTGTTTTTTCGGATCAACCCAAATCCAAGCCCGAACCATTTCCGCCGTAGGGCGATTCAAATTCGGGTTTCTGCCCGCGCCCATGCCTTCTCCGCATCCGTCAAATACCGCCCGATTTTGCGCAGCACCAAGCCATTGTACGCGCGCAGCCAACGGAGTTCTTCCTTCGTCAGCAGTTTTTTGTCCACCAGATTGGTGAAAATCGGCGCAATGGTAAGCGTCTCAAAAGCAAGAAATTCGCCGAACTCCGTTTTTTCATCCGCAACACAAAGCACCAGGTTCTCGATCCGAACCCCGTGTTTTCCGGTGCGGTAAATCCCCGGCTCTACGGAAGTGATCATCCCGGGTTGCAGCGCAGCATTCACCGTCCCCGCCGGGCTGATGCCTTGCGGACCTTCGTGCACATTCAGGAAATAGCCGACGCCGTGGCCGGTGCCGTGGCCGAAATTGATGCCCCGCATCCATTGCGGATGCCGGGCAAAGGCGTCGATCTGATAACCCCGCGTGCCTTTCGGAAAACGCAGCATGCTGACGCCGATCATGCCTTTGAGCACCAGCGTGTAGTCTTCAATTTCCTCGGCTGTGATCTTGCCCAGCGAAATGACCCGGGTAGTATCGGTAGTGCCGCCGAAATACTGGCCGCCGGAGTCGAGCAGGTACAGGCCTTCGGGTTTGAGTTCAACATTGCTTTCATCGGTGGCGCTGTAATGCGGCAGGGCGGCATGCGGGCCGTAGGCGGAAATGGTGCCGAAACTCTCGCCGATACAGTCCTGCTGTTCCAGGCGGAGTTGGTGGAGTTTGGCCTGGGCATCCAGTTCGGTGACTTTTTGCTTGCCCACCGTTTGCGTCAGCCAGTAAAAAAATTTGGTCAGCGCGACGCCGTCTTTCGCCATGGTTTGGCGGGTGTGCGCAGCCTCCTTGGCTGTTTTGCAGGCTTTGAGCACGGTAGTTACGTTGGTGCCTTCCAGCACTTTCAGCCCTTCGGGAAATGCGCCGGGCAGGTTTTGACTGATCCGCTTGGGGTCGATCAGCACGGATGCGCGCGCCGGGAGTTTGCCCAGATAGTCCGTAATTGCTTCGTAGGGAAGCACCCGTATCCCATCGCGAGTGAGTTTTCCTCGGATGGCATCCGGCATTTTGGCCTGGTCGATGAACAGTGCCGCTTCTTTGGGCCCGACCACGGCATGTGCGACAAACAAGGGGTTGTAGGGCACATCGCGGCCGCGCAGGTTGAGCATCCAGGCAATGTCGTCGAGGGTGGAGATGACGGTGTAGCCGGATTTTTGCGCTGCCAGTTTTTCGCGGATTTGCGCCAGTTTTTCTTTACGCGTAGCGCCGGCAAATTTGGCCGGATGCTCGTACACGGGTTCCTGGGGCAGTGCCGGCCGGTCGGTCCACAGGGGCGCTACCAGGTCGATGTGCGGATTGAGGCGAATGCCGTGGGGTTTGGTGCCGGCTTCCAGTATTTGGTACCAGCCGCGGGAGAGCAGGCTGCCATCGAGGCCAACGGTGGCGCCTTCGGGCAGCCGGTCGGCCAGCCAGTCGACAAACTCAGCCGTGTGCGGTATGGTCAGTTTCATCAGTTCGATACCACTGCCGGCCAGCTGTTGCTCGGCCTGGATGAAGTAGCGGCTGTCGGTCCAGAGCCCGGCAAAATCGGCCGTGAGCACCAGCGTACCGGCCGAGCCGGTAAAGCCCGAAGCCCAGTGCAGGACGCGCCAGTGTTCGGGCAGGTATTCGCTCATGTGCGGGTCGGTGACGGGGATAACGTAGGCGGCCAGGCCACGGGCGGTCAGGGCGCGGCGCAGGGCGGTGATGTTGTGCTTGGGTGGGTTCGACATGGTGGGTGGTTAAATTTTGATCCCTTGCTTTTTCAGTTGCTCTTCCAGGTTGAATGTAGCGCCATTGCCAATTTCCACCGTTCCGCGCCATTCCAGTGTTTGCCAGGGGCGATCCGGCTCTGCCAGCAAAATGCTTTTTACCGAAGTAAAAATCCAGATAACCCGTTTCGTGCCAAATGCCAGGAGACGGCGTGTTTTTTTGGTCACATATTCCATGTCGCCCATATCTTCCGTATCGGCTTCGATGTCAACTTCGATATGAACCTGGGCCGGCACTTTGGCATAGTGTTGATTAATGTCTTCCGGGCGCAATATTTTTTTGTCAAAAATCAAAATGTCGCCGGCCAGATTGATGCGTTTGCTCAGGTGCAAGCCGGGTTCATTGGTCAGGATAAAATAGTCGTTGTCGTCATAATGTTGAAAAATAAGCCGCAACAAAATGGACAGGATCGCGCTTTGGAGGGTGCTGGCAGGCATAATTTCTTCCAGGGTTTTGGTTCCGTTCAATACCTGGCGGTAGCCCTTTCGGTAGATGGGTTTTCCGTCCAGAATTTCATAAATGAGCGCTTCTGGAAGGGACTTGGAGCGGCTGCGCCGGGGTGGTTGATCAAAAAGCATTTCCATGCTGAAATTTTTTTTGCAAGTTAGCGGTTTTTGACCGCTTTGATGAGGTTTTCGATAAAGCCAGGCCCTCTTACACCGGTTTCGACCGGAAAACCAAGTTGAGCGACTACATTTGGACCACAACTTTTTATCCTAATTTCTCCGGATTTATGAAAAAAACAACGCTTGCCACCACCCTGCTCTTCCTCGCGATTTCCCTGGCCGCGCAAACCGACGACGTTGCACGCCTCGAACGCGCATTGTTCAACCTCCCCGATGTGTCGTTTAAACGCCTCGACGATCTGAACGGCCATCCGCAATATGACTTGCGCGTGCGCCAACCGCTCGACCATAAAAATCCCGCACAAGGCTATTTTTACCAGCAGGTACGCCTCACGCACCACGGCTTCGACCGGCCTGCGGTGATGAATACGCAGGGCTACTACCTGAACCTGGGCAAAAACGAGATCGAGGCCATACTCGACGCCAACTACCTCAACATCGAGCACCGTTTTTTCGGCCCCTCCACCCCCGATTCGCTCCAATGGCAGTACCTCACACTCGAACAGGTGACCGCCGACTTGCACCACATCAATCAACTTTTCCGGCAGGTGTACGAAGGGCCCTGGGTGAGCACGGGCATCAGCAAGGGCGGTCAGACGACAATCTTTTACCGGTATTTCTACCCCGATGACGTGGCGGTGTCCATCCCCTACGTGGCGCCCTTCAACAAAGGCCTGGAAGATACCCGCATCTACACCTTCCTCGACACGGTGGGTACGGCGGAGTGCCGGAAAAAAATTCAGGACTTCCAGATTTATATACTTCAAAACCGCGAAAAAGTGCTGGACAAACTCAAGTGGTTTTCCAACGGCGCCAAACTGAAATACGAGTACCTGGGCTCCCTGGAAAAGGCCTTTGAGTACACCGTGCTGGAATATTCCTTTTCGTTTTGGCAATGGGGCGGAAAATGCGAAGACATCCCGGCGCCCGGCAGCGACCTGGACGCTGCTGTGGAGCATTTCCTGAAAATCTCCGATCTCGGTTTTTTCTCCGACCGCGACATCACGCACTACGCTACGCACTACTACCAGGCCGGGACGCAAATGGGTTACTACGGCTACAATATCGAACCCTTCAAAAAATACCTGACCCAGTTCAAGCAAAATCCTTCGGCGGTGTTCATGCCAAAAGACGCCAATCCGCCGCCCTACGACAACAGCCTCAACGAAAAAGCAGACCGCTGGCTGCAAACCCGGGGCAACAACATCCTCTACATTTACGGTGCGGCCGATACCTGGTCGGCCGACCGGATCACGCCTTCCGATAAGGTGAATTCAAAAAGTTACATCCTGGGAGGGAAAGACCACGGGCAGGCGCGCATCCGGAACATGAGTCCGGCTATGCAGGCAGATTTTGCTGCAAAACTGCGGGAATGGCTTGGCGGTGCGGCAGTGGACATGGAGGCCCTGAAGGCGAAGTGATCGCCGGATCAGAAAAAATCACACCAGCTCTGCGTTCATTGCCGTCCAGAGCATATCCTTCAACTGCTGGATATTTTTTCCGGTAATCGCAGAAATAAAAATGGCCGGCACGCCGGGCGGCAGGGTTTCGCGCAGCATGGCTTCCAGGTCGGCGTCGATGAGGTCGGCCTTGCTGATGGCCAGCATGCGGGGCTTATCGAGCAGTTCGGGACTGAACTCCTGCAGTTCGTTGAACAGGATATCGTATTCCTCGTGCAAAGCCCGGTCGGTGTCGGCCGGGATCATGAACAGCAGCACGCTGTTGCGCTCGATGTGGCGCAGGAACCGGTGCCCCAGGCCGCGGCCTTCATGCGCCCCCTCGATGATGCCGGGGATATCGGCCATAATGAACGACTTTCCCGGCCGTGCCTCCACGATGCCGAGTTGCGGCACCAGCGTGGTGAAGGGGTAGTCGCCGATTTTGGGTTTGGCGGCACTGACGGCGCTGAGCAGGGTGCTTTTGCCGGCATTGGGGAACCCGACCAGGCCGACATCGGCCAGTACCTTGAGTTCCAGTATTATCCACCGTTCTTCGCCCATTTCGCCGGGTTGGGCATGGGTGGGCGTCTGGTGGGTTGCCGATTTGAAAAAATTATTGCCCTTGCCGCCCCGGCCGCCGGTCAGCAGGATTTTCTTGTCGCCGCGTTCCAGGATTTCCAGTAATACCTCGCCGGTTTCGGCGTCTTTGGCTACCGTACCCAACGGCACTTTGATCACAATGTCGCCGCCATCGGAGCCTGTTTTGAGGCCGCCTTTGCCGGGATTGCCGTTTTTGGCAAAAATGTGCTTGGTGTATTTCAGGTCCAGCAGCGTCCATTCGTTGTGGTCCGCTTTCAGAATAATATGGCCACCCCGGCCGCCGTCGCCGCCGTCGGGGCCGCCTTTGGGCACGCCCGGGCCGCGGTAGAAATGCACACTGCCCGCTCCGCCTTTACCGGAGCGAAACAGGATTTTTACGTAGTCGACGAAGTTTTGTTCGGCCATGTTTTGTTGTTGTTGGTTTTTTGCCTTTGGTTGTTGGTTGTTCCCGGCAGCGGAAATTTATTGGTTTCTCGTAAGCCAAAATTTACGCAGCTCAGGGTGCAGCCAATGGCTAACAGCCAATAGCCAAGGGCTATCAGCCGGCAAAGGTAGGCATTCGATGCCTGAACTGGTTGTTAGGTAAATTCACATCGGCCGGTAAGCCCAGTTGGAGACGACGAACTGAATGCGTTGGATGATGCGTGGTATAAATTTTAGCGCCTTACACGCTTGGGAATATTGTAAGCAAGCCGTTTCCACGGTCAGGCACGCTGAAAAACCTCGTTGAAGAAACGGCTTGCTTTAATGTAGTCAAATCTCTCACAACTTAACCCAGCGCAAAGCCTGCACGTCCCTCCCATCTGTAAGCGTCAGTAAATACGTGCCGGCAGGCAAATGCCCTACCGGGAAAAGTATCTGGGTTTCTCCCGGAGCGGTTTCGAAGGATCGGGCCTCCAGTGGTTTGCCTTGCATGTCGGTCAGGAGTAGTTGAACGTCCAGGCCGCTTTTTTCGGTGAAAATCGTTGCGCGCAGTTGATCGGCAACCGGGTTCGGTCCGGTAAGTTGTATGGAAACGCCGCTTAGTTGTTCGGAGGGCTCCGGTGCAGCGGTCGTCAGGTTATCGATAAAATTCGCCGATTTGACCACGCCAAGATCGCTGATAATGGTATCGATACCCGGCAGGATCGTATGCGAAACCGTGTGCGTGTAGTACACTGAAGCAAGTGGGCCCGGCGTATTGGGCGCCATCCAGTTGTAGGTGGTAATGTCGGTGTAATTGATGATCATGGTGCCGAAAAAATTGGTGGAGTCCACCTGCATGGAAATGGATTTCAGGCGTACGGCATTCGGGAAAGTGCCCGCCGGTGTGATGAGGGTTCCGTAGCCGTCGTAGGTAACCGTTCGGGAGGCCCGGCCATAGACCAACGCTCCGGTGCCTGCGTCCAAAATGGACGTGAAATTATCCTGAAAACTGCCATTAAAAGCCAGTGGAGCATCCATCACGAGGTCCGGATCGGGATATTGCAGGTCAAACTCTGTGTTTTTTGCGCCGAGTGTGAATAATTGGTTTGATTCTTTTTGGTGGTACACATAAACCACCGGGTCCTCGTTGATTTTCGTCACAAAATTGGCTCCTGGAAAACTGGACGCATAGGGCGTATTGGCCGGGGCCAGGTATTCATACAGGAAGGGAGTCACGCCGTCCAGATCCTGGAGGGCCGATAAGTCCCAGGTTTGATTGGCGCCGGCATTGCCTTCGCTAATGCCGGTCGGGTCGGCTACGTGAAAGGTGGTAACATCTCCAATGTTGGGTATTGCATTCATTTGGAGGATTGGCTGGGCATTTGTTGCTATGGCACAAATGCAAAACGCGGCAAAAAGGAGATTGGATTTTTTCATGTTGGAGTAGATTTATAAAAAAATGAATGAAAAGTGTGCCTTCTTTTCCAAAAGCCAATCACGGGATTGTTGGCGCCAAACGAACGTATCCTGGGATAACGTTTTTGCTTTTTGCTAAGATAGGGTAATTTGGCTTTTTTGCCATTGGTTGTTGGCTATTCCCGGCAGCGGGTTTTTGTAAGCGATAATTTCGCATTTCCAGGTACAGCCAACAGCTACCAGCCGGCCATTCGATGCCTGAACTGGTTGTTAGGTAAAACTGTTGCGTTTTTTTCACCTTTGCCTTTTCACCAGTTGCCCCGGAAAAAAATTCCTTTCCAAAAACAAGTTTTTATGTCCAAACCACGCCGCCCCCTTATTAACCGCAACGAATCCGTCTGGCTCGAAGGGCCAAAAAGCCGCAGTTACGAATTGGGTTTTGCCCTCCGCGTTTTTTGGGAAATGATCAAAGGCCTGCGCGCGCTGCATTTTACCGGCCCGGCCGTGACGGTCTTCGGCTCGGCACGATTTAAGGAGGGACACCGCTATTACGAACTCGCGCGAAAGGTGAGCGCACACATCGCCACCGATCTGGGCCTGACCATCATGACCGGCGGCGGACCCGGCGTGATGGAAGCGGCCAACCGCGGCGCCCGGGAGGCCGGAGGCAAATCGGTGGGTTGTAACATTGTGCTGCCGCACGAACAGGTTGAAAATCCGTACCTCGACCGTTTTGTAACCTTTCGCTACTTTTTTATCCGGAAAGTCCTGTTGGTCAAATACTCCTACGCCTTCGTCATCATGCCCGGGGGCTTCGGTACCATGGACGAATTTTTCGAAACGCTGACGCTGATCCAGACCCGGAAAATTGAAGACTTCCCCATTGTGG
>JADJWX010000025.1 GCA_016716135.1 Lewinellaceae bacterium
CTCGAGCTGTACAATTCCTACATCTACGACGAAGTATTGCCGCCAGACCTATTGTGTGTGAGTATTCGGGAGAAATTCCCGGCAATATTTGAATGGCTTGATTTACAAGACTATAACGAAGTGGTCATTCTCGGCCTGATGTTGGCCGTGGCTATCGTGAACATGATCACGGCACTGTTGGTGTTGGTACTCGAACGTTCCACAATGATTGGTGTGTTAAAAGCGCTGGGCGAGACGAATAGCCGGATACGTCAGGTGTTTTTATACCATGCCGCCGTAATTACAGTTACCGGAATGTTTTGGGGCAATTTGTTGGGGATCGGCTTTTGCCTGCTTCAGGACCGGTTTCATTTTATCAGCCTGAACGAAGCGGACTATTACCTGTCGTATGCACCTGTTGCGATAAATTGGCTTACGTTGCTGCTGGTCAATATGGGTACGCTGCTCATTACGCTGCTTTTTTTGCTGCTGCCTTCGTTTGCCGTAGCGAGTATTTCGCCCGTGCGGGCAATCCAGTTCAAATAATCGAATCAGCACCAGGAGCATTATTGCGGACGAATTTTAACCCAAAACTCGGTTTCCTTGCCTTCTTCGCTATGAAATCCGATCTCGCCATTCATGAGCTCGACGTAGCGTTTTACAATGTACAAACCGAGCCCCGTACCCTGAATATTGGTTGCGTTGGCTGCCCGGAAAAAACGACTAAAAAGATGTTTTTGATCCGCTTCCGGTATGCCCATGCCCTTGTTGAAAACCTGGAGCGCAATTTCATCCGGCGCAACCCGGGTATAAACCCGGATAGTGGTGTTTTCAGGCGAATATTTTGTGGCGTTCGAGAATAAATTGAGCAACACATGCTTGAACAGCCCGGAATCAAGCATGGCAATTGCCTGGCCTTCATGCTGATGTTCCAGTTCCTGGCCATCCTTAAGCAGCGGTTTTATCTCTTGGTAAACTTCATCTACAAGTGCCGGCAAAGAAGTTTCCTGCAGGTTTGCTTCGGCTTTCCCCTCTTCCAGTTTACCCAGTGAAAGGAATTCCGTAAGGATCGTATTCAGGTTATTGACTGCCTTTTTTATACGGGAACCGTGTTTTTTGATATTCTCAAAATCCAGCCGGTCTGCATAGGTTTCGATGAGTGCGGCGGAAGACAAGACGGTGCTCAGCGGGGTGCGAAACTCATGGGAAGCCATCGAAACAAAACGGCTTTTTAATTCGCCCAGATCCCGCTCCGTTTCCAGCGCTGCGGCCAGTTCGTTTTTAGCTTTCTCCAAATCCCGCGTACGTGTTTGCACTTTTTCTTCCAGTTCTTCATTCAGGCTTTGTAATGCCGCAGCCAGTTTTTCGAGTTCCTTGTTTTGCCGGATAACCCGCTGTTCGTATTCCTTTCGCAAGGTATTGTCAACAATAAAAGCCATGATAAACTCTCCGGCATCGGTTCGGAACGGGCTCAGGCTGACTTCCACAGGAAATTCACTGCCATCCTTTCGCATGGCGTACAAATCCAAACCGGTACCCATTGCCCGTGCGTGTGGTTTTGTGCGGTATGCCGTCCGATGATTTTGATGGATGCGTGCCAGGTTGGTGGGGATCAGGACTTCCACGGGCCGGCCCAGAAGGTCTGCTGTTTGATAGCCAAATAATTTTTCTGCCGCAGGGTTAACCCGCACAATCTCGCCATTGAAGTTTGTAACCAATATCCCGTTGGTTGCATATTGAAAAAGCGCTTGAAACTGCTTTTCCTGCACGGATTCATCTTTCCGCATCGACAAAATGGTCATCACAAGAAACACCCCTGTCCAGATACCGGCGATACTGATTACCCGGGCAAACAGCAGCTGCTCAAATGGCGCTTGCGAGCCGTTTACATACTGAATAAATACCGCCACAATGGTTAATGCGGTTGATATTATGCCTAAAAGCAGCACATCATTGCGCTCGCTGAAAAAAAGCCCGAGGATGATAACCAACAAGTACGTGAATGCAATATTACCGTCTTGCACGAACCAGGCATCAAGAATAAAAATCCCGGCAGCGAACAGACTGATAAGAATTACCGGGGGAACACCGAAGCTCAATTTTGTGGCCATTTGAATTCCTGTTTTGCCCAAAAGTAGAAAGAATCGCCTTCTGCCTGTCCCGCCAGAAATTGTTTCACAAAAAAACAAGCCACGCATGGCTGGTGCGTGGCTTGTTTTTTGTGCAGTTTTTTCAATTGCGCCCTCTAAACGCAGAAAAGGTTTTAATCAGCCTGGCGAACCGGCAGGCCCTCCTTTTCCCATTCAGCCAGGCCGCCATCGACAATGGTTACATCGGAATAACCCTGGTTCATTAAAAAGCGGGCTGCTTCATCGCTACTATTGCCAACCCTGGAAACCAGAACGATCGGCCGGTTGGTCGGTAATTCTGCGTACCGTTGGTTTAATTCGCTGATCGGCATGGTAATCAGATGGTTTATGTCGATCGTTTTTTGTGCGCCGTTTACCGGCTCCCGAACATCGACCAATAAATGTCCGCGAACATAAGCAGCATAAGCTTCACGGGGTGAAATGCGGCGAAGTCTTTCCATAGTAAAAGCTAGTGTTGAAGTGATATAATTTGCAAAAAGCGCACATAAATATACGAAATGTTTTGCGTTTGGCCAATAGTGACGTTTTTGTTATTTTCAATGTTTTTAAATTCGGTATAAAATATTTTATAGGCTGGTTCCCTGAAAAATTTTGCTGCCTTTCATTGGTCTTTATACCGAATTTGGTTCTGAATCAGGAAAAGCAAAATGCACTACCTTTGCCGCGCAATTACAAACTACACAAACAAATTTCCATGAAAGAAGTATTCATAATTGCGGCTGTGCGGACGCCAATCGGCAGTTTCGGCGGGTCGTTATCTTCAATAAGTGCAACCCAACTGGGCGCAAGCGCCATTAAAGGCGCCCTGGAACGCGCCGGCATCCAGCCTGATTGGGTAAATGAGGTGCTTATGGGCAATGTTGTCAGCGCCAACCTTGGCCAGGCGCCGGCCCGGCAGGCTGCAATTTTTGCCGGTTTGCCGGCCAACGTCCCTTGTACTACAATCAATAAAGTTTGCGCTTCCGGGATGAAGGCCATCACTTTTGGTGCCCAGAGTATTATGCTCGGGATCAATGAAATAGTTGTGGCGGGCGGCATGGAGAACATGTCGCAAATCCCCTACTATGTGCCCAATGCCCGCTGGGGGTACAAATACGGCAATGCCGAACTGGTAGATGGCCTTGCCAAAGACGGCCTGGTGGATGTGTACAATCAAAAAGCAATGGGCGTTTGTGCCGATGCAACCGCCGCCAAATACAACATCAGCAGGGAAGCGCAGGATGCTTTTGCCATCGATTCGTATAAACGGGCGGCTGCCGCTACCGAAGGCGGCTTCATGGGCGCCGAAATTGTGCCTGTGGAAATCCCGCAACGCAAGGGCGACCCGGTGATGATCAGCACCGACGAGGAATTTAAAAAAGTCCAGTTTGAAAAAATTCCGGCCCTGCGTCCGGCCTTCACGCCGGACGGCACGGTTACAGCGGCCAATGCCAGCACGATCAACGACGGGGCAGCTGCATTAATTCTGGCCAGTGCCGAAGCCGTCAAAAAATACGGCCTGAAGCCGGTTGCTAAAATCCGTGGTTTTGCCGATGCCGAACAAGAACCCGAGTGGTTTACCACTACACCGACCATTGCTGCTCCGAAGGCACTGAAAATGGCCGGTGTTCAACAGTCGGATATCAACTTTTTTGAAGTGAATGAAGCGTTTTCCGTGGTTACCATGGCCTTCGAACAGGTACTTGAAGTGCCACACGACAAAACGAATGTATTCGGCGGCGCCGTGTCGCTCGGCCACCCGCTTGGCGCTTCCGGAGCACGGATCGTCACAACGCTGAACAATGTCTTGCAGCAAAAGGAGGGCAACCTCGGACTGGCCGCAATTTGCAACGGCGGCGGCGGCGCTACGGCAATTGTAATTGAACGGGTGTAAAACCGGGCCATGGGCATCCGCGAAGATCTTCAGGCGATAAGCACCACCCGCCAAACCGCGCTCCTCGGAACGGCTGTCTACACGATACTGCTCGTGTTGGCAGCCGTTTTTTATTTGGAACGGATGGCGATGCTCGACATGGCTTTTCAAACATTCCAAATTCTGCGCACCGGAAGCCTTCAGATACAAAGCGGTCGTTTCGGCGCTGCAGGCACCCAATTTTTCGCCTGGGCTGCCCAGGCACTCCATCTGCCGCTGAAAGCAGTTTTGTACAGCTACTCACTGGGGCATGTTTTGTATTATTTTTTGATTTTCCTGGGCATCACGCTCGGACTCCGGCAATGGAAATGGGCCCTGGTCCTCCTGTTGGTTTCCACGCTGATGACGACGCATACTTTTTACTGGTTGTCGGAGATGCCGCAAGGCCTTGCTTTTCTGCTGCTGGTTTTAGCCTGGCTCGATTTTAAAGGAGAAATAAAAGCCGTACGGTGGTGGGAGTATCCGGCGTTGATCGCTGCACTGATCACAGCCTTTTATTTTCACCCAATGGTGTTGTATGCATTGTTGTTTTGCACCTTTTTTGTGCTTTTGGAGCCCAGGCGCAACCCGGGCAATAAGGCACTTTTTTTACTCGCGGCCCTTGTTTTTTTGGCAACGGCTTTTGTGAAATACAACCTGCTGAAACTTGACTGGTACGATGCGATGTCGCTGGAACGGGCAAAAGCCTACAGCGCCTTGTGGCCCCACTGGCTCGATATTCAAAGTAACCGGGATTTTTTGCAATGGTGCCTGCGCGATTATTACCTGATCCCCCTGCTTGTTGCTGTAAACACAGGCTTTTATTTTTGGAAAAAACAGTGGTTGAAAGCCGCTGTGGCAGTCCTGGCGCCAATAGGATTTGTCCTGCTGGTCAATGTGCCGTTTCACCTGGGTGACAACCAGTTTTACCTGGAGAACCTGTACCTGCCACTTGCCGTATTTGCCGGGTTCCCACTGGTTTTTAATGTTTTACCCGGCATCCTTCCGGAAAAAAAAATCGGGGTAGTCATTGCATCCCTGGCGGCGCTGGGCCTGCTCCGGATCGGGATGGCGCATCAAAATTGGACGGCACGCTTAAATTGGGAGCAGGCGCTTTTGGAAAAAACAGCCAACCTGCCAAACCGGAAACTTATCCTGACGGAAGAACATGCACCTATGGATACGCTGGTGCTTTCCTGGGGATCGGCATATGAATTTCTATTGTTGTCGGCGCTGGAGCATCCCGACAGTGCACGGTGTTTACTCATCGACGAGGCGGCATGGCGCTTCGACAGCCTGCGCAACGAACCCGACCTGTTCCTGGGTGAATTTAAAAATTACCCGTTTGAGGCCTTGCCCAAACGCTATTTTAATTTGCGGGACAGCTCGAAGTACATCCCTTATTCGCCGCAATAGCCGGGCATGAGTTATTTTTTTCCTAAAAGCCGGAACATATTTTTCTTGTACGCTTCCACGCCGGGCTGATCAAAAGGGTTCACCCCCAACAGGTAACCGCTCACGGCACAGGCTTTTTCAAAAAAATAGAACAGCTGGCCCAGGTAATACGGGTTCGCTTCCGGAATGGTGATTTTCAAATTGGGAACGCCCCCGGCTACATGTGCTTCCAATGTACCTTCAGCGGCTTTTTTGTTGACATAGTCCAGCGTTTTACCGGCCAGGTAATTCAAACCGTCCAGGTCATCGGCTTCCGCTTCCAGCACAATGTCGGATTCGGGATTTTGAATCTCGAGCAGCGTTTCAAACAGGTGCCGGCGGCCATCCTGGATATATTGCCCAAGCGAGTGCAGGTCGGTGGTGAAATCGGCGCTGGCCGGGAAAATTCCTTTCCCGTCTTTACCCTCGCTTTCCCCGTAAAGTTGTTTCCACCATTCGGCAAGGTAGTGCAACCGCGGTTCGTAGTTGATCAACATTTCAATGGCTTTTCCTTTACGATGAAGAATGTTCCGGGCGGCGACATATTGCAACACTGTATTTTGCGCAAATGCCGTCTGTTGGAAATTCGCGCGGGCGTCAGCAGCGCCGCGCATCAATTGATCTACCGCAATGCCGGCCGCAGCCAACGGCAACAACCCAACGGCGGTGAGCACGGAGAATCGTCCGCCTACATCATCCGGCACCACAAATGTTTCGTATCCTTCACGACCGGCCAGTGTTTTCAAGGCACCTTTTGCCCGGTCGGTGGTGGCGAAAATGCGCGAGCGAGCGCCGGCTTTGCCATACTTTTCTTCAAGCAGTTTTTTCAAAAGCCTGAAGGCGATTGCCGGTTCGGTGGTTGTGCCGGATTTGGAAATGACATTTACGGAAAAATCCCGGCCTTTCAACCCGGCCAACAGCTGGTTCAGGTAGGGAGCGCTCAGGTTGGTGCCGGCAAAGCAGATGTCTACCGAACCCGGATCTGCCGATTTGGGCAAAGCAGCTGTCGGCTGACAAAATTCCAAAGCTGCTTTGGCGCCCAGGTAAGAGCCGCCAATACCGATCACCACCAACACGGTGCTTTGTTCCCGAATGCGTTGGGCCGCCTCCAGGATGCGGGCAAATTCCGCCTGATCGTAATTTACCGGAAGATCAAGCCAACCCAGAAATTCATTGCCCGGACCGCTGCGATGCTCCAACACGGCAGCGGCGGCTTGAACTTGCGGTTCGATGGCGTCAAATTCTGCAGGTTCGATAAAGTTTGTGGTATGCGTTAGATTGAGGGAAATAAATGCCATGGTAGTCCGGTTTTTACACTTTTGCCAGTTCGGATTTCAGAAAATCAATCACTTTGATCTCTACGGGGTCTACACCGCGGGCCTGCGCAAGGAAGAAAGAAACCCAGTCGCCCAGGTGAACCAGGTACATAACCTGTTCGGGCAGCGATTTGCCTTTGGAAAATACCTCGATGGAGGTGTGTGTAAAGTGCTCGATAATTTCCTTGTTTATGTTCATACGAACCGCGGTTCGGGGGTTATCGTTGCGGTTGCGCAACCACACCACGGCCAGGTCCGGCCTGTTAAGCCGCCAGCCAACCAATTCGTTGTGGTTCATTTCCGGCACGATGTGGTGCCAGCACAACATTTTTGCATTTTCATTGATTTGCTGGCGCCAGCGTACAGCTACAGCTTCGATGTGGTCGGCGCAGTACAAAACCGGGGTTTTTTCAGCCAGGAAGCCAGCCAGTTTTTGGGCGCGTTTTTGTATGTCGGCCTGGTCTTTTACCAGCAATTTTCGCGCGACGTCCAGTTGACGAAAAATTCGCCCCTTGATGAGTTTGGCGCCGTGCAATACGGCCAGTTGAGCCACAATGGAATAACCCAGGCAGGCGCGCGGACTGCTCCAGCCACCGGGCACCTGCACATAATCGAAACCGTGTTTTTTTGCGCGCTCGAGCAGTTGGCCACCCGACGTTACGCACACGATTTTAGCGCCTGTACCAACCAGTTGATCAAAAACCTGCAAGGTTTCTTCCGTATTTCCGCTGTAGGAGGAACATATGGCAAGCGTATGTTTGTTTGCCCAATGCGGAGCCAGGTAACCTTTGTTTACGAGAATGGGAACCTTGCATTCAGCGCTGGTTAAATCCTGAACGAAGTTGCCGCCAATGCCGCTTCCGCCCAGGCCGCAAATCAACACCGTGCGAATAGCAGCCGTATGTTTGGAAATACGCGCATTTTCAGCCAATTGAAGGGCCTCCTCTAATTGTTCGGGAAATCGGGAAATCATTTTATCCATAGCAGGGAAACAAATTTTATTGATCGTGGCCGTATGGCGTGTAGGATTCAGGCCGGGAAAGATATAATTCCGGATGTAAAACTAATATGAATTGTATAAAGCACTCATTCTCCGGCGCGTCGATTGAGGTGTAAATTGTTTTTTTCCGGCGCCTGAAACATCGCCTGCCGTGCTTCGAGGGCCAATTGGTCGCGGGCTGTTAAACAATGGAGTTGCGCTTTCCGGATTTGCCAAAGTTCGGCCAGTATCTTTTCCCGGGGCTGCCAGTATGTGCGGTCTTTGTCGAGAATATCGTTCAGAATTTGATGCTTGAACTCAGTTAATTCCGGCTGGAACAGTTGCCCTTTTTGAATAGCCAGGTCAATGGAGTGCAATACTTTCAGGTGCATGCCGGCGCCAAGATTGCTGCAGCTCTCATCCAAACTCAGGGGAAACACCCAGGCAGGCAACGTGGATTCGATGCTGTCGAGCGGAAAAGCCAAAAAACCGATTTGCGCAAACTCATCATCCTGCTCGCCGCTGGTTTTTGCTGCCTGATCGGCCACCGCCTTATAATCCAGGAACAGGCAATACCGGTTTTGGTTGGGAATTTCCTGGATAATAAAAAACGGTGCTGTTTCACCCAACCAGTACATATCGGGTGGCGTTTGGCCGGGGTCGCGGGTTGCCAGTGTAGCCATAAGTTGATTCAATGTGTCTTGCAGCAATTTGCCTTCGCGCAGCACCTTTGAAAATACCGCGTCGGTGTCGATGACTTGCCTGCTTTTCCAGGTCTGCCAACGTTTAGCCAAACGGGAGCCGAAAAACGCCTCAAACCGTTTGCCATCGATCCAGGCAATTTCCTGCTCCGGGGTTGCGCTTTCCGGCAAAACCGCCCCGGCAAACACCCAGCCTTGCCGGCCCGAATTGCTCTCCACCCAAAGCCAGGGCTCCTGCCGAAGGCGCCCCCCCAGGTAAATGCTGGTCAGAAATCGGCTTGTCCGGTTCAGGTCGGCCAATTTATCGCCACTTTCCAATTGTTCAATTTCTGCACTTTTTATATCGGCATGGTCGCGAAGCGATACCGGGTAGGTAACAACCAGAACCGGTCGCCCGGAATTTTTTACCTGATTTCTACAACCCAAAATGCCTGCCAGGCAGATAAAAATTAATGTACATAGGAGCAAAAGGTCTGAAATGGAGCCGTCGAAAATACCGGACAACCGTACCTTGGGCAGGCCAAAAATTTTGTTATGCAGCGTTCGATCATTTTCCTGATTCATGTAATTGTTTTTTGTTTTAACGCCAATTTTGAGTTGGTTGCACAAATAGCGGACGATTTTTCCGATGGGAATTTTACGAATAACCCGGCATGGCAGGGCAACCTGACAGCATTTATCGTAAACACCGCCGGTGAACTTCAACTCAATGCGCCGGACGCAGGCGCCTCGACACTGGCAGTCGGGGGGGGCGTTCCCGACAGCGCCGTTTGGCAGGCGGATATCCGGCTTGAATTTGCCCCTTCGGCGTCCAATCTGTTGCGCATTTATCTTTTGGCCGATCAGGCCGATTTGTTGCAGGCAAACGGTTATTACCTGGAAATTGGCGAAAACGGCACTGCCGATGCGTTGCGGTTTTTTCGGCAGGATGCCGGCTCGGGCAGTGTGCTTTTGGCATCCGGTGTGCCAGGGTTTGTAGCCAACGACCCGGTTTCGATCCAATTGCGCGTGCAGCGCAACGCTCAAGGCAACTGGCAACTGGAGGCAGGCACCAATGGTGGCGCATTTGTGCCGCAGGGCGTCGTTCAGGATGACCAATACGGCGGTGGTCCCATCCGGTTTTTTGGCTTTCACTGTTTGTATACGGCTACCCGAAAAGACAAGTTTTTCTTCGATAACATATCCATTCAACCGCTGATACCCGATACGGCGCCGCCTGCACTTTTGGGGGTGCAGGTGAGCACTCCAACCGAATTGCTGGT
This sequence comes from Lewinellaceae bacterium, assembly GCA_016716135.1. Classification (GTDB taxonomy): domain Bacteria; phylum Bacteroidota; class Bacteroidia; order Chitinophagales; family Saprospiraceae; genus M3007. The sequence continues at coordinate 9,713 of JADJWX010000025.1, forward strand.
TACGTTCAATGAAGATCTTGATTCGGCCTCGGCGCTTAATCCAGGGAATTATTCTATTGCCGGGTTGGGCAACCCGTCGGCAGCATTCTTCGCGGGTGGTGGCCGCCAACAGGTTCGCCTGCAACTTGCCGGCGCGTTAAACACGGGAAATTATATCCTGGAAACCAACCAGGTTGCCGACACACTGGGCAATATCAGTGGCTTGCAAAGCGCAGGTTTTCAATATGTAAATGTGAGTCCGGCAGCTGCGTTCGATCTGCTGATCCATGAAATTATGGCAGACCCTTCGCCTTCCGCAGGCTTGCCGGAAGTGGAATGGCTGGAATTGTACAACCGCAGCGCTAAAGTCATTGACCTGAAAACGCTGTTGTTGTCGGACGGCGGAACACCGCAAAGCCTGCCGGCTTATATCCTGCATCCGGATTCATTTGTCGTGCTGACAACTACTGCCGGCGCCCCGGCAATGCTGGCGGTGACAAGCCGCACCGTCGCCATGGCGGGCTTCCCCGGGCTGAACAACGATGGCGATGTGTTGGTACTGACAAACCTGCAGGGGCAGGTGATCGATCAGGTTGCCTATCAGGCCGGTTGGCATGCAGACGCCAACAAGCGCAATGGCGGCTGGAGCCTCGAACGCATCAACCCGGAATTGCCGTGCCTGGGCGCTGAAAACTGGCAGTCTTGTCCGGTTTTACCCGGTGGGACTCCCGGGCTGCAAAATGCTTCCCTGCAACTTAACGACGACTTTGAGCCGCCCCGGTTGCTGGCTGTTTTTCCGGAGAATCCGCTTTTATTACGTGCAATTTTTTCTGAAGGACTGGATCAGGCGGCGGCCATGAATCCTGCTGCCTACAAAATTTCTCCTTTCCGCACCCTCCTTTCCGCCACCGTTTCAACTGCCGATCGTCGCGAGGTGCTGATTGCCCTGGGCGAGCCGCTTGAGTTGGGCGTGGTTTATTCCTTCACGGCAACGGCTGCCCTCCAGGACTGTAGCGGGAATAGCGCCTCAGATATGGACACGGTGCTGATCGGGTTGCCACAAAAACCCGAACCTTTGGATGTGGTGATCAATGAGGTGCTGTTCAATCCGGCTACCGGCGGTGTGGATTTTGTGGAACTGTACAACCGAAGCGACAGGCTGATCGACTGGCAAAACTGCTTTCTGGCCAACTTTTCAAATGCCGCTGATATTCAACCTGTGGCCCTTCAACGACTTTTTTTGCCCCGGGCTTTTGTCGTTTTTACACCCGACCCGGCGGATATCCAGGCACGGTTTGCCCAGGCACAGGCCGAAGCGATTTTCCCGCTTAGTTTGCCCTCCCTGCCCGACGATGCCGGAAATGTAACCCTGTTTTGGGTGAAGGACGGTGTAACGGTGACCCTGGATTCGTTTGATTACTCGGAAGATTTTCACAATGCGCTTTACAGCAGTTCAGACCGTAACGGCGTATCCCTGGAACGTATCCGGCCCGAAGGCCCGACGAATGATCCGGCCAACTGGACTTCTGCCGCACGCTCCGAATTCGGCTCGGGCACACCAACCCACCCCAACTCCCAACAATTACCCACTGCACTCAGCGAAGAGCTGGTCACACTTGACCCTCCGAGGCTTTCCCCGGATGGCGATGGCTTTGAAGATTTCCTGAATATTTTATACCAGGCGCCGGCCGCCGGCTATGCAGCTACCCTGACAATTTTTGATAGCCAGGGTATTTTGGTCAAACGCATCGCACGGCAGGAACTGTTGGGGACTACAGGAACCATGCGCTGGGATGGCGACCTGGACGACGGGACACTTGCGCGTCCGGGGATTTATGTTTTATTCCTGGAGATATTTTCCCCGCAGGGCGATGTCCGCCAGGAGAAAAAAACCTTTGCTGTGGTACGTCAATTTTGAATGGACATGCCGCCCAAGGTGGCTAAAAATAAATGCTCCGGCTCATCCAGCCGGAGCATTTTCATTAACAAAAAACCAAAAACTATCACTCTTAAATCTTGGCTCATGAGCGGGCTGGTAGTGAGGCGGTGACTGGCAGTCACTGCCTCAATTGTCCCCCCATTATTTTTTCAGTCAATCGGGTATTGCTGTCCGACAAATACCCGTTCGAGCACTTTCATCAGATCATAGGTTGTGATTATTCCAACCAGGTTGTCGTGCTCATCCACCACCGGCAGGGAATGGAACTGGTTTGCTTTGAAAATCCGCAGCGCATCTTCCACGGTATCATTTTTTGACAAGCAAAGCAAATCTGTTGTCATTACCTCTCTGACAACGGTTGCATGGAGGACTTTTTCATTGTTGCGCACTTCCATATTGTTGTCGAAAACAGAACGCACCAGATGGAGGTAATCAGTGTAGCTCACCAAGCCCACCAGTTTGGCGTTTTCCACTACCGGAACATGGTGAAATCCACGTTTTTCAAACACTTTACGCACTTCCTCCATGGTATCGGCAGGTGAAACCGTTTCGGGCTGTTTGGTCATTATTTTAAAAATCGGCGTTGATGCTTGCATGATCAGGGTATTAAAAAGGTGATTGTTTACTGCAAAATTGACTCTTGAGAATAGGGTTGGGAATGATTAGAATCAAGCCGGTTGGCGACTTTCGTCGCTGTATCAGGTAACGGCGTCATGCAGTGTAAGCATCGGCAGCCTTACCCGGTGTGCCAACCGGCGCGTAATGCTTTCGAAAAACAGGCGGTGAAACAGGCTGTGCTCGTGGGCAATTGCAACAAGCAAGCCGGCGTCGCGGGCTTCCAGAAAATTGGAAACAGCCTGCGTAATATCGCGGTCGTGCAGATAGTGGAAATCGTGCGGGATATTGCCCAGTTTCTGCCCGATAGATTTTTCGCGTGCCGGGTCGGGAGCAAGCCCCGGCTTGTCCAGAATGTGGACTATATGCAGCAAGCTTTTTCTGAGTGCGAGCACCTCAGTCAGCACGGCCAACGAAGCAGAATCCAGTTTGAGCCGGAAATCGGTGGCAAACACCGCATTGTATTCGCTGCGCAACACCGCTTGTTTTGGAATCGACAGCACCGGTATTTGCGTATTCGACATGACACCGGCGGCGATGCTGCCGAGGAACGTGCCCCGGAGCCCGGTAGCGCCGGTGGTACCCATTACGATCAGGTCGGCATGGATATCTTCGGCAACGTCGCAAATCGTGGGTACCGGAAATCCGATTCGGCAATCCGCATGTACAGGAATGCCCTGATTCCCTTTTTGCCGTTGGAAGCGGCGCGCCCATTGTTTCAGCCCTTTAGTCCGTTCGGCCATGTATTCATCGGACCAAAAAACATTGTACATGTTGTTGTCTACGCCTTCGTTGGGAAAAACAACATGGAGCAGCGTCAGCTCGGCGCCTGTTTCGCGGGCAAGTGCCATGGCATGCGTCATCGCGTTGGCGGCGCATTTGGAGAAATCGGTAGGCACTAGGATGGTTTTCATGATCAATTTGTTTAGTGGCAAATATTGGCGCCGTATTTATTCCTGTTCCCGGTAGTCGATCGGGTCATCGGTAATGAAGTGAACGTGCTCACTGGCTTGCCCCTTGGCGTTTTGTTTTGCGAGACTCAACTTGTCGGTAACACTGGTGACCAACCAGGTTTCGCCGGATTTGCGAAATACCTGTACATGCAAGCCGAACTTTTCTTCAAATAAATTCTCCGCCTCGTAGGTGGGCATTTCCGGCAGGAGTTCCAGGGCGCCGGATTTTGGCGCAAGCAATACATTGCGCAGTTTTTGATCCAAATCCTGGATCAAAAATTTGGCATGACTGCCCTTAAATGCCCGGTGTGATTTGGTGAAAAATTCAATTTTCAGGTATGGGAACTCTTTCTGAAACGCTTCCTGAATTTCAGCCAGGGTTGTGTCCGGTTCTATTCTGATTTTCATGACAGTACGATTTTAGTTAATGATTTCCATCAGGAACTACACAAAACTGCCTGATTTTCGTCCGAATCAGAATGACTCAGGTCAGGCCGGATTATGACCTTGGTATAGGACCTGATCTGAATGCAGGGGGCTGGATGCCAGGCCCAGCTTCATGGCTTTCCACTGGCTCATGCCAAAACCGAAAAGTAAAATCGTCACGGAACTCAGGGGCATCAAAACGGCTGCCACTACAGGTGAAAGGGTGCCTGAAACGGCATAACTCAGCCCGACGATATTGTAACCGGCCGCCAACAGATAGGCTGCATTGACCGTGGTCATGCCCCATTGTGCCAGCCGGAAAAACTGCGGGAGCCGGTCAAATTCGCCGGCATGCAAAATAGCATCGCAGGCAGGAGTGAAATTATTGGTGTTCTCCGCTACCACAATACCGACATCGCTTTGTTGCAAGGCGCCGGCGTCATTTAATCCATCACCCAGCATGAGTACATTTTGCCCATTTTGCTGCAAGTTTTTTACGAAGTCCAGTTTGTCCTGCGGACTTTGTTTGAACCTCAAGGAAGCCGCATCCGGAAAATACGGTTTCAGGGCTTCCGCTTCCCGGTTGTGGTCGCCCGATACCAGCCAGGTTGCTACCTGCTGTTGCCTGAAATGCGCAAGCAGGGGAGCGAGGCCTTGCCGATAGTGGCTTTTTAACCGGAAATATCCACGTACGACGCCATTTATTTCAAGATAAACACCTTCGCCCACCTGGGTTTGGCCGGCAATAAAATCGGGCGAACCCAGGCGGATTCCCCAGCCGTTCACTGTGCCCTGGATACCCTGGCCTGGTAGCTCCCGGAATCCGTTTGCCGTGCCCAATGGAACATCGGCAAAAGCGGCGACTATCTGCCGGCTGAGCGGGTGGTTGCTTTGGTTTGCCAGCGTGCGGACGGCGATTTTTTCGGTAGGGCTCAGTTGGCCTCGCCCATCGGTGGTGGCCGGCACAAAATGCACGGCATGTTGTCCGGTGTTGGTAATGGTCCCGGTTTTGTCAAAAATGACGGCTTGCACGGCCGAAAACGATTCCAGTACGTTGGTGTTTTTTACATAAAACCGGTTGCGGGCCAGAATACGCAGGATGTTTCCCATGGTAAATGGAATTGACAAGGCTACGGCGCAGGGGCAGGCAATGATCAGTACTGCGGTGAATGCATTGATGGCAGTAGGCAGGTTTTGAGGTGCCCAGTATAAAAAGGCCAGCCCGGCCACGCCAAGGATTACGGCGGTGAAATACCGGCCAGCCCGATCGGCCAGTGCGCTGGCATGACCCTTTGCCTGACTTTTAAAAGCTTCATTGTTCCACAATTGGGTCAGGTAGCTGGTATTCACTTGCCGGGTCAGACTGATTTCCAGCGTTTCGCCCAGTTGTTTGCCGCCGGCGTATACATGAGCGCCGCTCCCGAGCAGCACCGGGTCGGCCTCGCCGGTTACGAAAGCATAATCGATGCGACCTCCGCCCTTTAGCAGGATACCGTCTGCAGGAATGAGTTCGCCATTGCGCACCAGGATTATATCGCCGGGATTCAATTTATTCAGTGGTGTTGCAGATTCGGAGCCGTCGACGTTTTTTCGAGATGCTGCTACCGGGAAATAGGATTTATAGTCGCGTTCAAACGAGAGTTGGTGATAGGTTTTTTGCTGAAACCACCGGCCAACAAGCAGAAAAAACACCAACCCGGCAAAAGAATCCAGGTAACCTGCACCGCTTTGGGTCAGAATTTCCCAGGCCGAGCGGCCAAACAACATCATCATACCCAGGGCAAGGGGTACGTCGATATTCAGGTGGCGATGCCGCAGCCCGGTGTAGGCCGATACAAAATAGTCGCGGGCGCTGTAAAGCAAAACGGGTAACGACAAAAGCAGGTTCACAAAACCAAAAGCCGCGAAAAACCGGCTTTCCAGTTCTTTTTGGAGTCCCAGGTACTCCGGGAAACTCAACAGCATGATGTTGCCAAAGGCAAAGCCGGCAACACCTATTTTATACAGGAGGCTGCGGTCTACGGCTTTGGGTTTGCCGTTTGCGCTGACGTCGCCCAGGTTGATTTCCGGGGTGTAGCCGATGCTGGTCAGCATAGAGGCCAGTTTGCGCAGCGAGGTATTTTTTTCTTCAAAATGAATGGTGACCTGCTTTTTCAGGAAATTGACTTTGGAGTGCACCACACCGCTATCCAGTTTGTATAAATGTTCCAAAAGCCAAATGCAGGATGCACAGTGCATGGCAGGCAGGTAAAATGTGACAATGGCGGTGTTACCGTCGCTGAATTCCAGGAGTTGCTGCCGTATCTCATCGTCATCAAGCCAGGCAAAGGAACGGGCATCCCGGCGAAGTTTTTGCGAAATGCCGGGATTGTCATCCAGGTCGTAAAACTGACAGAGCTGGTGAGTGTTCAGGATTTCGTAGACCATCTGACAGCCGTTACAGCAAAAATATTTGTCGTCGATATGTAACCGGTCGTCCGGACATTCGTCCTGACAATGATAACAATAGAGTCGGGAATGTGGAGCAGGCTTGGCGGCAGGCGGCGCGGCAGGTTTTGCCATGAAAAAGGTGTTTTTATTTTTGCAGCCCAAAAATCGGGCAATGCCCCGGGCGGGCAAGATGATCGTGGTCATGCATTCGGGTGAGCATTGTCAATTGCGGTGTGTTTTTTGCGGGTTCATTAAAAAATCCAAGAAAGAACCGCTTCTGTGCAAACGAACATTTTAGATGGCAGCGCATCTTTGCATCGATTTCGGCTCATGTACCTTGGGGCTGGTAGTGAGGCGGTGACTTGAAGTCACCGCCTCACTAGTGGCAGTCACCGCCTCACTAGTGGCAGTCACCGCCTCACTTACCCCTGGAAACATGAGCCCAAAAAAATTTATATTATTCTTCAATCCGAAATTAAATATGACTTTCACAGAATTAGTAAACGCCGACAAACCTGTACTTGTCGATTTTTCTGCCGAATGGTGCGGCCCTTGTAAGATGCTGGCGCCAATTCTCGAAGATGTAAAAAAGCGCGTAGGCGACCGGGCCGCAATATTCAAACTCGACGTCGATCGAAATCCGGCAATTGCCGCTGAATTTAATGTGCGTTCCGTACCGACGCTCATCCTTTTTCAGGCCGGGAAACCCGTCTGGCGTCGTTCCGGCGTGCTTTCTGCCGCTGAGCTCGTACGCACACTTGAATCATTCTATCAATCTGCGGATGCGACGGAATAATCCGGCTTGCCGACTTACAAACTACCTATGTTTAAAAAAGGATCAAAGGCCTACAGCATTTTTGCCTTGAAATGTCCGCGCTGCCACGAGGGGGAAACCTTTGCGACAGGCAGCTGGTCATTTTCAAAATCGTTTGACATGCACCAACGGTGCCCCAAGTGCAACCTGAACTACTTTCCGGAGCCGGGCTATTACTATGGTGCGATGTTTATTTCCTATATCTGGACTGCCTGGTTTTGCCTGCTTTTTGTCGCATTGTTCCACTGGGTTTTAGGCTGGGGCATAAATATGGCTTTTGGATTATTGCTCCTGTTTTTGACTGTAAACTTTGTCTATATCTTCCGGATTTCACGTTTGATGTGGATCAATGTCAACGTCCGCTATGATCCTGCTTCTTTAAAAAAAGGCGTGGAAAAACAGGCATGAAACGTATTCGTTGATTAATGCAATTATTGCCTTAAGTCATCCTAAACGCCATTGAAAATGGCCGGGTACCTTTGTCGGGTATCAAAGTAAAATCTACCCGATGAAGCAACATTTTCAAATACTGATCGTAGGTGGTGGAAATGCCGGCATTTCCCTGGCCGCCCAACTTTTCCGGAAAGACGCAAAACTCGATATCGGAATCATTGATCCGTCCGACAAGCACTACTACCAACCAGCCTGGACGCTGGTAGGTGGCGGTGTGTTTAATTTGGCAGATACCGTGCGCTCCGAAGCGTCGGTTATGCCTGAAAAGGCCACCTGGCTGAAGGAAGCAGCCGCACAATTTGATCCGGAGCAAAATGCCGTGACCACGGCGGAAGGCAACCGGTATACCTATGATTACCTGGTCGTTTGTCCGGGTATCCAGTTGAACTGGAGCAAGATCAAAGGCCTGGAGGGTTATTTGGGCAAAAACGGCATTACATCAAATTATCTTTTTGAGATGGCACCCTATACCTACGAGTGCCTGAAAAACACCCGTAAGGGCAAGGCGCTGTTTACCAGCCCGAATACCCCGGTAAAATGTGGCGGGGCGCCACAAAAAATTATGTACCTGGCCGCCGATTTTTGGCGCAAGCATGGCCTCTCGAGTGCGGTGGATGTGCATTTTTATTCCGGCGGGACCACCATTTTTGGGGTTGAAAAATACAAGAAGACCCTGGAACAGGTGATTGCCCGGTATGGAATTAAGACCCATTTCATGCACAATCTGGTGGAGGTAAAACCGGAAAGCAAGGAGGCGGTTTTTGATGTTTATGAAAATGGGAAAGTCGCCGGCCAGGTGACCGAACAGTTTGAAATGATCCATATTACGCCACCGCAAAGTGCGCCCGACTTTGTCAAAAACAGCCCGCTTGCGATACCCGACAATCCTTATGGCTGGGTTGATGTAGACAAATTTACTTTTCAGCACAACCGCTTTCCCAATGTTTATTCTATTGGCGACGTATCGAGTACGCCGAACGCCAAAACCGGGGCGGCCGTACGCAAACAGGCGCCGGTCTTGGTAGCGCAGCTGATCAGCCAAATTCGTTCGGGTAAACCGGCAGAAGCGCGTTACACCGGATATGGCTCCTGCCCATTGGTGACCGGCTACGGCAAACTGGTATTGGCCGAATTTGATTACGAGAATAAACCAATGGAAACCTTCCCCTTTGATCAGAGTAAGGAGCGTTGGTCCATGTATCAGATGAAGCGCCACGTATTGCCCTGGTTGTACTGGAATAAGATATTGAATGGGACGGCTTGAACAAATGCTGTAACTTGCCGGTTGAACTGGATAACTACTAGTGTCAACCGACGTGAAAAACATTCCTACGTTTAGTATTTGCAACCTGATTGGAGCCGACCAGTGTGTTACGGAGTTCCTGGTTACACGAATAAGTGCGCTTAAGGAAAAACAAAGCAACCTGTGTTTTCCGCACCGGCACGACTTTTTCCAAATCGTCCTTTTCACTGTTGGCGGCGGTGAACACTCTATCGATTTTAAAAAATTCCCGGTTGTGGAACATCAGGTTTATGCCCTTGGCCCCGGGCAAATTCATAGCTGGGATTTTGACGAGCAAACGGAAGGTTTGGTGGTGAATTTTAATGAAAGCTTTTTCACTGCCATTTGCCACAACCCGAACTTTGTACAAGAGTTTCCGCTTTTTAATTCCCTGAGTGAAAGTCCTGCCAATATCCTGGACACCGAATGCTGTGGCGAGGTGCATGGCTTGATGGAGAAAATGCTGCTGGAATTTCAAAATGACGGCGATTTCAAACAGGAAATCTTGCGCGGGATGTTACTCCAGCTGTTGGTTTTGTTGTCCAGGCAGTTGCCAAGGGTGTCTCAGCCGGGAATAACAAGTCATCAACTGGCTGTATTGCGCAATTTTGAGCGGCTTATCGAGGTTCATTTTCGCGAAAAACGCCTGCCACGCGATTACGCCGGCATGCTCTACATTACCCCCAACCATCTCAACGCACTGGTTAATGCGGTGGTCAACAAACCGGCCGGGGAATTAATCCGCGACAGGGTGGTGCTGGAAGCCAAGCGTTTGCTCGTTAATTCGGATGCGAATGTTTCGCAGATCGCTAATGAATTGAACTTCGAGGACAACGCCTATTTTACCCGGTTTTTCAAAAAATATACTGGTATGGCGCCAGAGGTTTTCCGGCAGGCATATGCAAACAATGCCATAGTGGGAGTAGGGGAATAATACTGTCAGTCGTGTAGTTTAGTGTTGTTTTTCCCGGGCTACCCACAGGATTTCGGGCGCGCCGGCCTCCTTGCACAGATAGCGCGCCAGCATGAAAAAATAGTCTGACAAACGGTTCATATACTGCAAAACCAAGGGGTCCACCGGACTCTCCTGGTGCAATGCCACGATGAGGCGTTCGGCGCGGCGGCAGACCGTCCGGCATACATGGCATAATGAAACTGTGGGATGACCGCCGGGTAATATGAAATTCTTCAGATCAGGCAATTGGCCGTCCATCATGTCCATTGTATCCTCTAAAATTTTGAGATCATTTCTTTCCAAGTCTACACGGGCCATTTGTTTTTCCGGATCTGATGCCAGGTAAGCGCCGATGGAAAACAGGCGGTGTTGGACCTGGACCAGCAATTGCCGGATTGATTCCGATTCCAATGCGTCATGCAATAAACCGATGAACGAATTTAACTCGTCTACGGTGCCGTAGGCATCTACGCGCAAATGGCTTTTGGGTACCCGTTTGCCACCAAACAGGGCCGTTTCGCCGGCATCGCCGGTTTTTGTATAAATTGGAAAGGACATTGTATATTATTTCTCAACAGGGAATTTTCGGGAAGTGTGCAGGATTAAAGGGGGGGGGGCGACATGCTGTCGGTTTTTAGTGATGCCGCAGTTTAGTGGCCGCCTTTTTGGTGTTTTGCCGGCTGTCCGGAATTAGGAGTCTGGCCCGGTGTGGCCGGTTTTTTGGCTTTGGCCGGGCTTTCATCCCACTGTTGTTCGGGCATGTTTTCTTTGGGGCCGGCAGTTGGTGTATTATCCCGATCAATCATTTTTTGATCTGATGCGGGATCGTTTAAAACCAGGGGCCGGTTATTCAGCGTCTCCCAGGTAAGTGGAGCCCAATTTTTTATTGGTTTTTTAAGCGCCTCGTTTTTTATATTCTTTTGTGCGCCAAGCATTCGGTCAAGGGTCACTTTTTTCAACTTTGGGCTCAGGGACTGGATTGCTACAGCCACGGTTTTGTCTGTGGCAGCCGGGATGATCTCCAGCATGGTTCTGGCATGTTCGACGGCTTCAACTCCGTCCAGAATCCGGCTAAATTCAATTAATTTGATGATGGCCTGCCCGTCTTTTGCTACGGCTTTTTTTACGGTGCTTTTGTAGGCGAAATCAATTTGGTCTGCCGTGCGGATGACGGCATCAGACATGTAGATTTTTTTTTGCGCAAAAACGGCTGAAGCCTGAAGAAATAGCGCGAGAATGAACAGGCCAGAGCAAAAATTTTTCATCGATAATACGGTTATTAATAAGAGGAAAGACAAAGATGCGGGTTTCAGGGCACACTTTTCCCCTTTAACGGTAGGAATCAGCCTTTTTTCTTGTCTCTAATTTACCTACTTTTGCGCGCTTTTTTAGATCAACCTTAATTCAACTATGGGACGCGCGTTTGAATTCCGAAAAGAACGAAAATTTAAACGTTGGGCCGGCATGGCCAAAACGTTTACCCGGATTGGCCGGGAAATAGCCATTGCTGTTAAATCCGGCGGCTCGAACCCGGATTACAACCCGCGCTTGCGCATGGCTATTCAAAATGCCCGGGCAGCAAATATGCCAAAGTCCAACGTCGAAAATGCCATTAAAAAGGCGGAGGGCAAGGATGCGGAAAACTATCAGGAGGTCATATACGAGGGCTATGGCCCATTCGGTATTGCTGTTCTCGTAGAAACAGCTACGGACAACCCGACCCGTACAGTAGCCAACGTGCGAATGTATTTTGACCGGGCAGGGGGCTCGCTTGGTGTCTCGGGCAGTGTTAGTTACCTGTTCAGTCACAAGGCGGTGTTTAAAGTGAAATCGGAAGGCCAGGACTGGGAAATGCTGGAGTTGGACCTGATCGATCACGGCCTGGAGGAAATCAAGTTTGAAGATGAAGAAGCGGTGCTATACGCAGACTTTGCAGATTTTGGCACCATGCAAAAAGCCTTGGAAGAACGGCAAATCGAACCTTCGAGCGCTCAGGCGGAATGGATTCCCACGTTGGCAAAAAAATTTGAAGGACGAGGAGGTGGAACAAATGATCAAACTGATCGACCGGCTTGAAGAGGACGATGATGTGCTGAATGTTTTCCACACAATGGATATGTCGGAATAACCCGGGGGCCGTTATTTTTTTGGAACCTCACCGGACGGCACATTGTCCGGTATTTCGAGTGCAACGTCCGGATTCCAGGTCCAAAGGCCTTCTTCAAACTCCCGCCGCATACGGGCAATGTTATCTTCGTGGTATTTGAGTTGAAGTAGTGGGAAATGGTAGCGGCTCCACAGGGAATTGGCGTCAAAAGGCGTATCGGTAGCAATACTTTCACGCAGGGCATAAATATAGGCCAGGCTTTCCGTACGTCTTTTCAGCCAATCAGCAATTGTCAGGGCCGGGTCTCCATGGCCTGGAATCAGACGGGTAAACCAATTGCGATCATGGATACGGGGCAGTTTTTCCAGGGTTTGTTCATAGGCCACGCTGTTGTAGTCGATGAACGGGAATTCAATATTGGACAAGTAATCCCCGGCAAGGCACAGGCCCAACTGCCAGACAACCAACATCATGCTGTCTGCCGTATGGCCGGGTGTGAGGTAGAAGGCAATTTTGGTACTTTGGTGCCGGTACTGAACACCATCCCGGTATACCTTAAAATCTGCTTCCGGGTATTCCAACGGATACGATCGCTTAATGTAGTGCCGTTGATCAAATTCCCGCATTTGTTCCACAATTGCTTCTTTATTCGGATTATCGGCCATGGCCTCACTCATAAATACCTTGTCGACATTGTGGAATGCCCGGTATCCGATCACATGGTCAAAGTCTGAATGGGTGAAAACCAAAAAAACAGCCCGGTCTTCCCGTATGGAATCCACATATTCGCGAATCCGGATAACTTCTTCGGGCAACCAGGCGGGATCAACAACAAGCACTACATCATCCGTTCGGATGACCGTGGAATTGGTCTGGAACAAAGCACTTTGGAAGATGGTAACATTCGGATCACGAAAAAGGATCTTGCTCATGCGGCTCTTTGAATTGGTGTTGGCGGGGAAATAAAGGAACTGGCGGGAAAACTCTACCTTTGGGGCCTAAATAATAAACACAAAAGTAAGCAAACCATCTGCCCCACCCAAACAGCTACACAAAAATGGGAAATATCGTTGCCATAGTTGGTCGACCGAATGTAGGCAAATCGACCTTGTACAATCGAATGGTCGGCTCCCGGGATGCAATCACCGACGATTTTTCCGGCGTAACCCGCGACCGCAAGTACGGATTTTGCGAGTGGAACGGCAAGCGTTTTACCGTAGTGGATACCGGCGGTTTTGTGCATGCCTCACAGGATGTTTTCGAGGCTGCCATCCGGGACCAGGCGCGCATTGCTATTCAGGAGGCCGCCGTTATTTTGTTCATGGTTGATGCGCAAACCGGCCTTACGGACCTCGATGAAGAACTGGCCAAACTGCTGCGCCGGTCTACAAAACCCGTTTTTCTAGTTGTTAACAAAGTCGATAATCATCGCAGCCTGATGGAGGCCAACGAGTTTTGGAGCCTTGGCTTTGAAGAAACCCATTTTATTGCATCCATCAGTGGCAGCGGAACCGGCGATTTGCTCGATGTAGTAGTAGAGCATATTCAGGATGACCCAAAATTAGAGACCGAGTTGCCGAAGTTTGCCATCGTCGGTCGGCCAAATGTTGGAAAATCCTCGCTGTTGAACGCTTTGCTCGGTGAAGAACGCAATATCGTGACACCGATTGCCGGAACCACCCGCGATCCGATTCACTCCACATATAAGAAGTTTGACAAAGAGTTTTTATTGATCGATACCGCAGGCATCCGGAAAAAGACGAAAGTGGAAGAAGATTTAGAGTTTTACTCTGTTATGCGCGCTATTCGGGCTGTGGAAGATGCCGATGTCTGCCTCCTGGTGCTGGATGCCACCCTTGGCCTGGAAGCACAGGACCTTAACATTCTCAGCCTGGCAAAAAAACGCCATAAGGGATTGGTTATCCTGGTAAATAAATGGGATCTGGTGGAAAAGGAAACCAACACCGCGCGTGATTACGAGGCAGCCATAAAAAAACGGATCGCTCCGTTCAGCGATGTGCCTGTTTTGTTTATCTCTGCTACCGAAAAACAACGCATTTTTCAGGCTATTGAAGTGGCACTGCGGGTTTATGAAAATCGGACCCGAAAAATCCAAACCTCGAAGTTAAATGACCTTATGCTGGGCATAATAGAAACGACGCCGCCACCCTCGGTAAAAGGCCGGTATCCGAAGTTTAAATACATTACCCAAATTCCAACCTATTACCCTTCATTTGCTTTTTTTGTTAACAACCCAAACTGGGTGCGGGATTCTTACAAGCAGTTTTTAGAAAATCAACTGCGCGAACACTTTGATTTTACCGGTGTACCGATTGAACTGTACATGCGCTCAAAATAGACTATCCTGAAATTCTTAACCAACACAAGTAAACATGAAGCAATTCTTGCTCGGGCTGTTCCTGGTTTTGTTTGTCATCTCTTGTAAAAACGAAGAAGAGCCGCTCCCGGCCTATTTGACGATCGAACCGTTCACGGTGGATGCCCTGGGGGGCGCCGGCTGGCAAAAAATTACCGACGGCTGGCTTTATGTGAATGATGAATTTTTGGGCGGATATTCTTTGCCGGCCACGGTACCTATTCTTGCCGACGGCGATGTGACGATCGAACTGTTCCCCGGAGTAAAAGAAAACGGGATTGTCCAAACCCCCGGCTTGTACCCGTTTCTGGAATCTTATAAAACTCCGGTAACGTTAAGCCCCGGACAAACAACGAATCTTCAGCCGGGTACTAAATATTCTGCGAATGCTATTTTCCCCTGGTCAGTAGACCGCGGATCGTTTAACGTTACCAACATTGTTCTGGAGAACAGAGATGCCGACACGGCAACATCCTTTATTATTACACCGGACGGCGCCTTCGACGGGAGATCCGTATACCTGCGGGTAGACACCGCGCATGCGGTCATAGAAATTGCAACTGAGGAAGTTGAAAACTTGCCTTCGACCGGTGGCCGCCAGGTATGGCTGGAAATGCACTATCGCAACGATATTCTATTCGAATTGTGGCTCTTGGGCAATAACGGGGGCGGCTCCAACGAACTGGCCCAGCCGGTTTTCCAATTTCTCCCTTCCGAAAACTGGAACAAGATTTACTTTAACCTTACCGATTTTCTGGTGAGCCTGCAACAGGTCAATTACCGCCTGTTTTTCAGGGTAACCTTGCAAGCCGGGACTACCGGTACCCCGGAACAAACCAGCGGCAACGTGTACCTGGATAATATTCGCCTGGTTCACTTCTAACACCAGTTTTCACTAAACCAACGAATCCAACTTTGTCCCGCGCTCAACGTCAACGCGATACCTTTTTGTACGGTGTGGCCGATTTTGTAATGGCTATGCTGGCCTGGGTCCTGTTCTTTTTATACCGAAAAAAAATGGAGGGTGTTCCTTTGGATTGGGACGTCCTGAACGATCCCAACCTTTTTCTGGGAGCCCTTATCGTACCAACCGGCTGGATCTTGCTTTACGCCATTTTTGACCACTATGTGGATATTTACCGGCTTTCCAGGCTGGCCACGCTCAGCCGGACATTTTTTCTTTCCTTCCTGGGCATTTTGTTTTTATTCTTTTCGCTGATCCTGGACGATGTTGTGCGGGACTACCGGACGTACTACCAGTCTTTCTGTACCTTGTTTTTATTGCACTTCCTGGGCACGGCTACTGTGCGCATGGTTTTGCTGACCCGCGCCAGCCGCAGGCTAAAAGCCGGTAAGGTTGCCTTTAACACGTTGTTGGTCGGCGGTAATCAAAATGCCCTGGATTTATACCTTGACATCAGCGGGAGGCAGAAAAGCCTGGGGAATAAATTTGTCGGGTATATCGATACCAACAATTCCAGCCAACTGTTGGATGCGCATTTGACCCGGCTGGGCACCCTGCAAAACATTTCTGAGATTATTGTTTCGCACCAGGTTGAGGAGGTCATTATTGCCATTGAAACGTCGGAACACAATCTGCTTAGGGACATTCTGAACACACTCTTTGATTTTGGCGACGCCGTATTGATAAAAATCATTCCCGATATGTACGATATTCTGTTGGGCACGGTAAAAATGAACCATGTGTACGGCGCGGTGCTGATTGAAATCCGCCAGGAATTAATGCCGAAATGGCAGCGGGTGCTGAAGCGTGTGATCGACATTTCGGTAAGTCTGTTGGTGCTGTTGCTCTTGTCGCCGCTCCTGGTTTATATTGCTATCCGGGTGCGTCTGTCCTCTCCGGGGCCTGTTTTTTTTCAACAGGAGCGCCTTGGCTTGCACGGGCGGCCATTTACCATTTTGAAGTTTCGGTCGATGTATACGGATGCGGAAAAAGCCGGCCCGCAATTATCCCGGGAAAATGACCCGCGTTGTACGCCCTGGGGAAGCCTGATGCGAAAATGGCGCTTGGACGAGATTCCCAATTTTTGGAACGTGCTGCTGGGCGATATGTCGCTGGTCGGTCCGCGTCCGGAGCGCCGGCATTTCATTGATCAAATTGTTGCACAAAATCCGCATTACCGGCACCTGCTGAAAGTTCGGCCCGGAATCACATCCTGGGGCCAGGTGAAATACGGCTATGCGTCCACCGTATCGGAAATGCTGCAACGTTTGAAATTTGATCTGCTTTACATCGAAAACATGTCCCTTGCACTGGATTTTAAAATCATGTTCTATACCGCCCTGGTGCTGTTACAGGGCCGTGGGAAATGATTGGTTTTAAACGCCAATGCCGCCTGCAGTTAGCGCAGCAAACTGGTGCTGCCCCGGAATGTTTCCTGCACGCCATCGCTGTATTCCACTTCTAGTACCCAAACATAAACCCCCGGATTGACCGGCAGCCCCCGGAATGTGCCGTCCCAACCCGCATTTGTGTCATTGAGGTGGAACCCGCCACCTTCGTACAATAACTCACCCCATCGGTCGAATACCTGAAACGCCAGTACTTTCGTAGTCTGTTGACCATGCGCTAAAAGCAGGTCGTTGGCGCCGTCGCCGTTTGGTGAAAAACCGGTGGGGACAAACACTTTGCGCACTTTTTCAACGGTCACCAGAATGCGGTCTGAAGCGCTGCAACCCAAAGAGTCCGTTACCTGAATTTCAAACCAGCGCGCGAATTCCAACCCCTGGACAAAGGGAGCCTGGCAATCCAAACAACTTAGCCAAAGGCTGTCGGCGGCTTGCCAGCTATACTGCACCGGCGGCACGGCATTTGATACCTCGGCCAGGAGCTGCGTGCTTTCGCCGAAAATAATGGTGACAGAGGGGCCCAGATCGACCAAAACCGGGTCTTGCTGTAGTACTTCCACCGGCGGCAATTCTACCACGCAACCATTTTTATCCAGAATACGGGGGACAAAAAAACCGGCTTGCAGCCCGATTTGTACGGGTGAGCCAGTCCAGCTCCCCCCGTTAAGCGCATAGCGGTAGGGTGGGGTGCCGCCGCTTCCGGTGAGCAGGATTTCCCCCCGGGCCTCGTCTAGGCACCCGATATCTTTTTTGCTGGATGTGCCACTAAGTGCGTTGGGTTGCCCAATTACAGCGGAATCGATTGTGACGCATCCATTCTTGTCCGTCAGGGTGAGCGGGTAAGTGCCGGCGGGCAGGTTCTGTAAGGTATTCGTCTGTGCACCGTTTACCCAGGAATACTGGTAGGGTGGGGTGCCGCCAGAAGGAATTGCCGCCGCCTGCGCGGAACTATCGCCAAAACAAAGAGGGGTTTTTACCTGAAATTCGATCTCCAGGGCATCTGGCTGACCCAGGGTTGTGCCTGTTGTACCGGTACAACCCCTGGCGTCAACAACAGTAACCTGGTAGTTCCCCGCCGGCAGGTTGAAGGCCAACGAATCGACGGCATCAACTACCGATGCCCCCCAGGCATAGCTGTACGGCGCCACCCCGCCGGAACCGAGCACAATAATACTGCCATCGGATCCATTGAAGCACGATGGCGGCGCCGAACGGGTTATGGTGATAAAAACAGGTGCAGGTGCGCCGATGGTGGCAGTTTGGGTGGCGCTGCAGCCCTGTTGGTCCGTCACCGTAACGGTGTATGTTTGGCCCGCCAGGAGGCCTGTTGCCAGAGGACCGGTTTGAACCGGGGTGGTGTTCCATTTCCAGGTTAGTTGGCTTGGATTAGCCTGCATTGTTCCATAAAAAACACCTGCAACCTTTGCCGTGCCGGTATTTGCCCCGAAGCAATCGGCTGGCTCACTTTGCACCTCTACACGCATCGGCTCTTTTTGTGGAATATAAACAGAGTCGATCGCGGTGCAATTTTTTGCATCCGTTACCAAAACACGGTACAAGCCCGCGCTCAAGCCTGATGCAGTAGCCGTATTTTGATTATTTGGACTCCATTGATATGAATACGGCGGTGTTCCACCGGAGGGTGTCGCAGTTGCGCCGCCGTTATTTGCTCCAAAACAAATGGTGTCGCCCTGAGCCGGCAAACCGATTTCAAGGGCGCTGGCAGGCGCCGCAATAATAACGGCTTGCACGAAGGTGCAGCCGGCAGCATCGGTTACGGTTGCGCTATAGGTTCCGGCAATAAGGTTATTGGCTTCCAGGCCAGGCGCCACAAAACCATTGGGCCCATTCCATAACACCGAATAACCGCCGCTTCCGCCGCTTATTTCCAGCTTTGCCGTACCCGTGGCTGCGCCAAAACAGTCAATATTCTGAGCGACAACACCAACATGTATTGCATCCGGGGCTGTGATTGTTGCCGAGGTTTCCACAGTGCAGCCGGCAGCATCGGTGACGGTAACGGAATATCCGCCGGCAATTTTATTTGAAATACCCGGGCTGGTTTCTCCGGAGTTCCAAATGAAGCTCAAGGGGGGCGTGCCGCCTTGCACCTGCGTGGAAACAGCACCATCGGCAAGGCCAAAACAGGATGCCTGCGTTGGCACGGCCAGCAAGCCAAGTGCCGCCGGCTGGGCGATCAGAACTGAATTCGTGGCTGTGCAACCATTGGCGTCGGATACGGTCACGGTATAGGTTCCGGCACTTAGATTTTGCGCGAGCATGCTTGTTTGGCTGTCCGGGTCACTCCATTGAAAAATGAAGTTGCCGGCGCCCCCGGATGCTGCCACTGAAGCGCTTCCGGTGGCCGTGCCGAAACAGCGCGCATCCGTATGGCTCGTGGTGCTGAAAATGGCGGGAGGCGCCGTCACAGTCGTTTGCAGGCTCAGTTGACAACCGTTTTGATCGGAAATAGTTACTGTGTAGGTGCCGGCTGCCAGGTTGGATGCCGTTTCGGTAGTTTGTCCGGCAGGGTCGTTCCATTGATAGGTCAGGGCGCCCGACCCACCTTGCGCACTTACAATGGCGGCGCCGGTTGCCAGGTTTGCACAGGTTGCTGCAAGACTGTCAATCGTCGCTGTTAGCGGCGCAGGAGAACCAATCAGTGCAAAGGATGTTTTGGCGCAGCCGGCATTATCGGTGACGGTAACGGTATAATTTCCGGCAGCGAGATTGGTTGCGAGTGCTCCGGATTGTCCGTTGCTCCAGGAATAATTGTAGGGTGCAATTCCGCCGTTTACACTAATTGCGGCCTGCCCGGTTGAATCGCCGGAGCATTTAGTCAGCCAGGTGGTTACGGCCAGCTGCAGATCGGGTGGCTGACTGAGGGTTGCACTTGCTGTTGTAGAACAACCGTTCTGATCGGTAACCGTTACAGTGTATGTGCCTGCCACTAAATTCACAGCACTGGCCAGATTTTGGTTAGCCGGGTCGTTCCATTGGAAATCGAGCACACCACTACCGCCCAGGGCATTCGCCGTTGCAGTTCCATTGTCGCCACCAAAACAGGTGATATTATTGGATTCAACCTGGGCCTCAAGGTTTGGAGCTTCGCTGACAGTAAAGGGCAAAACGGCAAAACATCCGGAATTGTCGGTAACTGTTGCAGTATAGTTACCGGGTGCAAGGTTGTTAAACACCCCGGTGCTGTTTTGCTGGCTTCCCAGGTTGAATGTGTAGGGTGGATTTAAATTATCGGTACTGAGTACAATACTGCCATTTGCCTGGCCGGTGCAGGTTTCTCCGGTTACCACACTTTCGACTTGCGGCTGGTCACAGTTGACGCAGAGCGCCGTGCCAGAAGGACCCGGACAATTTAAGCCGGGATCATTGATGGGCTGTACTTCAATGGTGACCAGTGTGCCGGGGTTGAGGCCGTTTACCACATGGTTGTTGAGGCCACTGGGTAATATCCACCCTGCTCCGTTCACATTTACCTGATAACCGGTAGCGCCGGCTACATCTGGCCATGAAAACGAAATGGAATTATTGGTAAATCCTGCGCAGGAAACCACGGGGGCAGCCAATGGTTCAAGTACATTCACCTGAACGGAGTCCTCCAGCGTGCATCCATACGAATCCACCGCAAGCAAATGGTAGGTTGTCGGCACATCCGGCTGCGCAAGTGGCACCGGGCAGTCGGCACAGGAAAGTCCTGCTGCTGGCGACCACTGGTATTTGATTTCGTACAATGGCTCAAAGGTGATTGTCCAGTCGTTCAAAGTGCCGACAAAACCATTGCCGTCATCTTTTAATTGTAATTTCCAGTTGCCGTTTACCGGATAGGCGCCGCTCCACAAGTCGGACCAGGGCCCCTCGGGTTGCCAGTCACCGGTAAAGGGGGCATCCGGTTTAGTGCTTTGACCGATAAGTTTTGTTGCCGCCGGCGTAAAACAGGTATTGGTAAAATTTTTACCATCGGCGCCACAATCAGTCATTAATTCGAGAAACTGTCCGCCCGGAGATACCAGATACACATCCAGGTCGTCTACCCAGTTGTGTGCAATATTCAGGCAAACGGAGCGGATCATGCCCGGTTGAAGTACCGGCGGAATTACGCCGAAAACAGTGATCGGGGAAGTGATAGTCGTATTTACGGGATTAATGGAAAAATCCTGCGAATTGCTGAAAATCGGGGGAGGCGGTTGCGGAACCGGCAGCGTACCGTTCAGGGTAACAGCCTGGGCGCCAATGCAATAACTGGTATCCATCAGCTGATCTGGTGGCGCCAGCAGGTTGTCGCGCAACACAATTTGGATAGTATCGCGATTGCAAGGATCGCGGCGCACATCAATGGCCAGAAATTCGCCGGTTTCGGACAACCCATCTTCAAAAGCGACAATGGGTATAACAATTTCCTGTTGCCCGGCCGGAATGACCAGGTTTGCCGGAATCGTTTGATAGTCGAGGCCGTTGACTGCATTTCCAAGAATCGTAAAATCGATCGGGTAATCCTCCGTTGCCGGTGTTGGCAAGCGGAAGGTGAGTGAGCCGGCCGAACAGCCTTCAGTGATGGTGCCGTCAAGGCTGGGTGTGTTCAATGCGGCGCGCAATGCCCCGGTGCCGAAACTTTTTGCCTCCAGAAAAACCCCGGAATCATAGTTTGGGTCGGCCACATCGGCGATAGCAAGTTTGATCGTATACGGTTCGCAGGGCACTACAATGGCTTCGGCTGTAAATACCCGGGTAAATCCATCATAAACCGGTGGTTTGTTTGTTCCGTTGTTATCAACAAAATATTGCTCGTTTTTAGCCGGGCAGTTGGAGGTGGTTGGGTTGACCGGGTGAATATTATTGATTGAAACAGGCAGGTTGGTGCCGGGAATAAGCGCAATGTTCGTTGGAGTAGGGTAGTTCGGCCCCTGAATGAAAAATCCAAAAATGTCATTGAAGTTGCTGCACCCAAATTCCGGGTACTCCTCGGAGGCAAAAACATACCGGAAGCGCAAGGTATCTGAGGTAGGCACAAACGTAATGGTGTACCGGCCAATGTCATAAAGCGCGCCGGAGGCCAACGGCGCGAGGTCGGGGTCGGTGCCCGGGAACAGACCATTTATTATATTATTGGCGAATGCATTGCCTGGTTCACTGCTCCCGTATTCGTTTAATGCAGGGTTTCCGGTTTCGCTTCGGCCGGTTGTCATAACAATGCCGCGCTCAAGGCCGATAGATTGCTGGCCGCCGGTAAAGTATCCTACGGAGATGGCCTGCCCGTTGTAGGTGATATTGGTCACCTCAACGCCATCGCCTAAAAAAATATTGGAAATCAGATTCTCCGGAGTAAATGGTGCTGTGGTTGCATTCGTTACCTGCAAAGATTGCGCCGTCAAGGCGCATACGGGAAACATGAAAAGTGCGATTAGAAACAGAGGGTTGCATAAAAATGCAGGGCGCTTTTGTAACATAGAGGGTGTGTTTGCCTGATACGCAAAAGTCTTTTTTTAAATCAAAATTTTCACAAAGAACCACCAGAAAAGCCTCCAGCGGTCCAAATTCGGTTTTTCGCCAACCCGTTTCCACTTGTATTCCATCAATCAATTTTTGCCATTGATCTAATTTTCAAAACAATCGCTGCCCGGCGATATTCCTTTGTGTGGATTTAATATTCTGCAATTATTCAACGGCCGGTCTTTTTTCGCCGGCATCATACCACGTATTATGAGTCAGTTCCTCAAATTTATCTTCGCTTCCTGTCTGGGCACTTTTTTAGCCCTGGTTTTATTGTTCTTTTTCGGTATTTGGACAATCACCGGTTTTGCCGAAAAGGCTATGGAAAAGGAGAAAGTTTCAGTAAAAGCCAACTCCGTTCTGGAACTCAAGTTTGAGATGCCTATTCCTGAAAAAACCAACAATTTACCGTTGGACCCCTTCGATATGGACCGGGAGAACGTCCTTGGGCTGACCGATATGGTCAAGGCTATTGAGCAAGCAAAAGGAGACCCCGACATCAAGGGCATTTATATAAATGCAATGTACCTGACGGCCGGAAAGGCTACCGCATCGGTGCTTCGGGATGCACTGCTCGATTTTAAAACCTCAGGGAAATTTATCATTGCTTACGCCAACTTTTACACCCAAAATGCTTACTACGTTGCTTCCGTAGCCGATGAGGTGCTGATCAATCCGATTGGAGCCGTCGATTTTCGCGGTCTTTCCGGGATGATCATGTTTTATAAAGGCATGCTGGATAAACTGGATATCCAAATGCGGATTTTTTATGCCGGCAAATTTAAAGGGGCAACGGAACCATACCGGTTGGATAAAATGAGCCCGGAAAACCGCCTGCAAATCCGTGAATATATTTCGGCTTTGTACGATGAAATGATTGCGGATATCAGCAAGAGCCGCAATATCTCTCAAGCGGACTTGCGGGCAGTTGCGGATAATTTTAATGGGAAAAGTGCAAAAGGCGCGGTCGAAAACAAGCTGGTCGACCGGATCGCATACGAAGACGAGGCATTTGACCTCATTCGTTCCAAAATCGGGCTCGACGAAAAAGAAAAACTCAACCGTGTCAGTGTAGAAAATTACTATTCCTCCCGGGTAAAAAAGTTTGACCTTTCCTCCAAGGATAAAATTGCTGTGCTGTTTGCCGAAGGCACCATTGTAGACGGCGATCAGGCCGATCCCGGGGATATTTGTGATGTGAAATACGTGAAAATGCTCCGCCAGATTCGCAAGGACGACAATGTCAAAGCTATCGTTTTACGGATCAACTCACCGGGTGGCAGTGTACTGGCCAGCGAAAATATTTTACGCGAAGTTCAATTGTGCCGGCAGGCCGGCAAACCGATCGTCGTAAGTATGGGAGACGTCGCCGCTTCCGGGGGGTATTACATCGCTTGCCAGGCCGATAGCATCTTTGCCGAACCGACTACCATCACCGGATCGATTGGCGTTTTTGGTGTGATCCCGATTCTGCAAAAAACAATGAAAGAAAATCTGGGCATCACGATGGATACCGTGCGCACCGGAAAATACTCAGCATTTGGCACGCCGTTTTATGACTTTTCGCCGGAAGAAAGCCAGCTGATCCAGGAACGGGTGGAGTGGATTTATCAGGATTTTCTGGAGAAAGTGGCCAAAGGCCGGAAAATGACGCCTGAAGCGGTGCATGAAATTGCACAGGGCCGGGTTTGGGCCGGCGAAAAAGCAAAAACCATCGGACTTGTGGATGATATGGGCGGCCTCGATCGCGCGCTATCCGCCGCCGCAAAGCTGGCCGGCCTGGAAAAATACCGCACCACCGAATTCCCCCGGACCAAGACCGGCCTGGAACAACTGCTGGAGAAATTTGACAAAGACCGGGATTCGGATGAAGTGATCCGTGCCTGGATGATCCGTTCCGAACTTGGTGAAATGTACCCGGTGTATAAAACATTGCAGGATATGCGTAAAAATCAGGGTATCCAGGCCCGCCTGCCGTTTGAACTGGTTATTCAATAACCATTCTGGTTGTTTCAATTGGGGCAATAGAACGGCTTCACAACATGAATCATCCCGAATTTTTAAAATGACTTCGGAGAAGTCAAATATTTGTAGATCAGAGATTTAAGAGGGATCGACGACCTCGTAGAGGTCGCATGTGCAGGGGTTAGCACCTGGAGATTCGACCTCTCCGAGGTCGGGCAACGGGTAACCGGAGCATTTCTACAAATATTTGACCTCTCCGAGGTCTTTTTTATGGAAAATTCAGACTCTAGTTTGCGCATTGAGGTTCCTGGGGTAAACGCAATGAAATGCAAGGTTCTCCCGCTCCCGGCCGGCCGCGCGGGAGTACCGGGCGCACGGCACCGGGTCTTTAGGCGGCCGTTACGCCAGCGGACGCGCCGGGCAATGACGCGCATTAATGTATTGCATTTTGGCCTCCACGCGGCGGCAAACCTTTATCCAGTGGCCAAGCAACCAGACCCGGTTTTGAATCCGCTGGATGAGTTGAGGCGGCAAGACACATCGTCAAGCAACTGCGCTGGTATTGCAAACGACTATTACGAACCGCAGATGAAACTCCGCGTAGCGTTCCAGGAGTTGGATTTTACGCCATCCAGTTATTGACTGAAGGGCGATATGAGACGCTTCAGAACCCTGGATAAACTCTGTGCCTATCGGGGCTTGTGCCTCAAACGCATAAAGCGGTGACCGGTCAGGCTAATCGACGAACTACTCGGGGAAAAGGCGCGCGTAGTGCCCTTGAGTGTTCGTGGAAAGCGATTCAACAAGACAGTGAACTAAGCCTTTGCTACTTGAAATTGCGAAAACGCTGATGGCCCGCATGCCATCATTAAAATTAGCAGAAAATACTTAATCGAATCCGCGGGTGGCTTACGGGGCAACCCTATACGCCAATCCAAAACACGAAAACCTACGGCAAGTTGTTCATTAAATGCCATAAATAAACTCCCGGGAGTAGACCGCTTAGTCATCCCTGCGGCATTTCACCATAGGTGAAAAAGTCCGCTTAATCTCAGACCGGCCTCCCGTTTTAACAAAGTTATCTGGAATCTTGCGGCCTCAGGCAATTGAGTGGCCGCTCATAGAAGAGTATTTGGGCATATTTATGAACACAAGTCAACCCCTCAAAAAAATGAAAGGGACGAACATTGCGCCCCTTTCAAGTAGAACTTTTGTGCCAAATACTCTCCAAATGCCTAAAAAATAACCTGTAAGAACAAAAAACGCTCTTCACGCTTGGATAGCAACATAGAGGGATGACTCATGTTATTTTTTAAATGCGCTTAAGCCAGCCCGCTATACTCAACCTGGGCCGGATGGCCGGCTTGACTTCATGCTCCACTTCGTCTGACTTAAAAAAAACAGCGCTCCCCCCCGTAGGATAAATTTCTACAGGTTTTTCCCCGGAAAACAATAACAACTGACCAGAATCCGATGCACTCCAGTCTTCGTTCAAATAGGTTACCAGTGAAAATTTTCGTCCCTGGTCACTTTTGAACTGATCCAGGTGCCGCTTGTAAAAGCTACCGGTTTCATAGCGGGCAAAGTGGAATTCGAAGGCATTGATGCCGGCGTAGCAGGTGCGGTTCAGATAGTCAATAAATGCCTCAATTTGCTCCAGGAATGCTTTTTCAGCGGCGCTGTTTTCTTTTTCGAGCCAGTAAATCATATCGCCTCGAATTTTGAGGTTTTTTGCATACGTGAAGTGTTGGCCGATGCCCGCGGGTTTCATGGCGCCCGATTCGTATAAGTATACCAGCTGTTGGCGCAGCGCGGCTGTGAGTTCAGGACTTATGAAGGCATTCGCCAGCCCGAACTGATGTTCGAGCAAGCCTTCGATCAGTGCTTCAAATTTATCTTCCATTTATTGCTTTTTTTTGAACGACCAGGTAATCCAAACCCGTGCCGCTTCGGTCCCATCGGGTAAGTACCCTATTGATTCCATCCGGATAGTTTGGGCTGTATTGCCTTCCAGCGTATGTTGGATAACGGCCTCCACCTTTGGGCCATCCACGCAAACAAACCGCAGTGCGTTTGCCGCCTTTTTTAAAAATGTAGCTTCCACCTGCAACACCAACATGGAAACCGGGGGCTTACCCTGGAGCGCTGCCAGCCCGAGCAATCCGGTAGACAGCTCGCCGGCAGCACATTGGGCGGCAAAATAAATGGACCGAAACGGATTCTGTGACCGCCAGCCATATGGCAATTGAACGGAGGCCTGCTCCCCGTCGCAGTGCAAAACGCGTATACCCATGAAAGCAGCAGCCGGCAACCGGCGCCACAGGAAAAGGCGCATCTTCCAGGGGGTGTTGATCAGCCGGAGAAAAGAGTCTTTCCGCATATCTTTCAGGAACTATTTTTGGCAAATGTATTGTTTAAGCGGGTATTGGATTTCCGACTACGACGGAAGTATTTTATACTTGCATACGCAAATTTTGCATCCCGGAAATCTGCTACTTCACCCTTCAACTATGAATGGCCATGCACTGGAGACGATTAAACGGACAAAAAATTGAAGAACCCCTGCTCACCGCTGTGGAGGCAACCATTCAGCGGGAAACCGCCGCCGGCAACCGGTTAAAGGTATGCATTGGCACCGATTCCCAGGTCATCGGTGATGATGTGCACTTCGCCACCGTAATTGTGTTTCTCCGGGAAAAACGCGGTGGATTCATGTTTATCTCCAATCACAAAACCGGGCGCAAAATGACTCTGCGTGAACGTATGATCCTGGAAGTAGGGCGATCGGTTGAAGTGGCTTACGCGCTTTGCGAACTACTGGATTTATACGACATTGAATTGGAAGTACATGCCGATATCAATACCGACCCGAGTTTTGAAAGCAATACCGCCCTGAAAGAAGCCATGGGCTATATTCTGAGTATGGGCTTTGTATTCAAAGCCAAACCGGATGCATTTGCTTCATCGTCCTGTGCAGATAAATTTGTGTAACCCGGACCTCCGGTCGAGACTGTTCATTAAAGTGTGTCTGCTTAACTTAACGCATTATGGCAAAGAAAAAGACACTTGAGGACTTAATTCCCGATGCCGCACTACGAGATCGTGGTAGAACACTTTATTCAAAGAAGCCACGCTGGAGTGAAGGTAGTGTATTTAGTGAGTTACTCAATCGCTGGTGAACAAGATGTTGGATGGCGGCGCGGATTTTCTGGATGAAGAACGCGCCTCCGGGCAGGAGAACAAGCGCAATGGCTACGTCGAAACAGTTATTATCTTCTGTGGGGCCGCTGTCGATCGGCCCCTCGGAATGGGGACTTTGAGCCCGAGTTGGTAGAAAAGGGTCGGCGGGAGTTATCCAGTGGTGTAGACGAGCAAATCGTTGCCTTGTACGCCCAAGGCAATTCAGTTGAGGATACGGCGGTTATTATCGGTTATATGGTATATCGGTTTCTGCGGGCAAGATTTCGGCAATTACCGACAAAGTGCGTCGGAATACAATCCTGGCGCAGCCGTCCTTTGCGCTCGCTGCGCGATCATCTATTTGGATGCGGTGCATTTTAAGTGCGCTACGAGGGTCGCGGGGCTTACGGATGGTGCGGAGGGTCAGGGCGGGGGGGCGCCGGGCCGGGGGGGGGCCGGTTTGGGGGTTTAAAAGGATGGGGCGTGGAAGATGTTTTGGTCTTCTGTACGGATGATTTGGCCGGCTTTAGCGAAGCCATTTCAGAGGTTTATCCCTTGGCTATTATCCAGAAGTGTATCGGCTAAAGTGCGTGTTCACCCTTTGTGGACGACAGACATTAAATCAGTCGAAGGGATTTACGTACGGTCTATGCGGCGCCGTCCAAAGGCCCAGACGGGCTGGAGGCCTAAGGTGACCTGGGGCGGAAAAATGAGCGACTGATTGCGAGTTGGAAGCGGACTGGGAAGAATTATGCCTTTATGGATTACCCCAAGAACTACGCAATGATCTACGCCAACCCTTTGAAGCATCGTATCATTCGCAAACTCATTAAAGGCAAAGCGGCATGGGTCTCCGATACTGCGCTGATTAAGCAAATCTATCTTTGCCGATGCCAGAAGTCTGGAAAAGAATGCTTATGGATGGAAAGCCCCAAGGGGGGGAGCGGTTTTCCAGGCACCTGATAGAAAAATAAAAGCGCGCCCTTTCGGCCGCGCGCGAAGCGCAATATTAAATTAACTTTTAACCTCAGACACACTTAATTGAACTATCCCTCCGGTCCGGAAAAAACGGACACACCAATACCCCGACATCCCCTAAAGCGTCTCCTGTCTCAAAAAGCAGGAGGCGCTTTCTTATTCCCAAACACTGCCTCAAGTCGTTCAAAGCGACTTTTTCCTGCAACATTTGCCGATTCATCCAAAACGTTTATCGAATCGGAATGTTAATACCGTCAAATCTTCGCAATTTCGCGCGGCATTTATCCTCAGCTATTCACCTTAAATTTTGATTATGAAAGGAATTATTCCGTTTATTCTGGCATTAATTTTTAGCCTGACAACTGCATACGGGCAAAATATCAAATTCGTGGAGTATGAACTCTCCAATGGCTTGAAGGTTCTCCTGCATGAAGACCATACCACGCCAAACGTTGTGGTTTCCGTGATGTATCATGTTGGTTCCAAAAACGAAAAACCTGACCGTACAGGGTTTGCCCACTTTTTCGAACACCTGCTTTTCGAAGGTTCGGCAAATATCGGCCGGGGGGAGTTCGACGATTACATCAGTGAGGCTGGCGGCTCCAACAACGCCAACACCTGGTACGATCGTACGTTTTATTACGAATTGCTCCCTAGCAATCAGCTTGGGCTCGGACTCTGGCTCGAAAGCGAGCGCATGCTGCACGCCAAAGTTGAAGAAGTAGGCATCGAGACGCAGCGCGAAGTGGTCAAAGAAGAGCGTCGCCTCCGTGTTGACAACCAGCCCTACGGCCGCCTGCTCGAGGAAGCTATGAAACGCCTTTACACCAAGCATCCCTACCAACATTCTGTGATCGGTTCCATGGAACACCTCGACGCAGCGGTTGAGCAGGATTATGTACAGTTTTACAAGGATTTTTACCGGCCCGACAATGCAATCCTTTCCATCGCCGGCGATATTGATATTGAACAGACAAAAAAGCTCGTGGATGTTTATTTTAAAGATATTCCGCGTGGTAAAGGCGAGATTTTCCGCCCGAAAATTGTGGAGCCCGACCGCACTGTCGAAGTACGCGATACGGTGTACGACAACGTGCAACTGCCGGCAGTGGTATTCACCTATAAAGTTCCGGCACAGGGTACAGCGGATTTCTATGCCGTAAAAATGTTGTCTATGTTGCTCAGCCAGGGCGAAAGCAGCCGGATGCAAAAAAGCATAGTTGACGAGCAGCAAAAAGCACTGGCAGCGGGCTCATTTACCTTTGACCTGGAAGACCCGGGGCCCAGCATTATGTTCGGCATTGCCAACATGGGGGTAGATCCCAGTGAACTGGAAAAAGCAATGAATGAAGTAATTGCCGATGTGCAACAGAACCTGATTTCTGAGCAGGAATATCAAAAGATCCAGAATCAGGTGGAGGCCGACTTTGTAACGGCGAATAATACGGTTGCCGGTATTGCTGAAAGCCTGGCCAATTATGAAATGTATTATGGCGATGCTAACCTGATCAATACCGAGCTGGAGCGGTATCGCAAAGTGACCCGGGAAGATATCAAGCGGGTAGCAAATAAATACTTTTCCGACAAGTCCCGTGTCGTTTTGTTTTGGTTGCCCAAAGGAAGCCAGCCCTGATTTTTCGCATCAAATCGTAGTGCATTAACCGCTTAAAAATTCAATATAAAATATGAAAAAATTAATCAGCATATTGGTCGTCGGCGCGATGCTACTGACCCAATTTTCCAGTGCCTCCATTGCTCAAACCACCAAAAGCGGCGCCCCGGTAATTCCGGTTCCGAGTGGCGAAGTGCGGGCCGCTGCCCCGAAAGCGGGTTCGGCCCCGAAAATTCAAATCGGCAAAGCCGAAACCAACAAACTTAAAAACGGGCTGACCGTTATTTTGGTTGAAAACCATAAACTGCCCCGGGTATCTTTCCGCATTTTTGCTGATTACGACCCGGTACTTGAAAAAGATGCCGCCGGCTATGTCAATATGATGGGCGAGCTGCTTAGCAAAGGCACAACAACGCGCACCAAAGCACAATTGGATGAAGAAATTGATTTTATTGGCGCATCCATCTCGTCCAGTTCCAATGGTGTTTCCGGGGCCTGCCTGAGCAAACATACCGACAAGTTACTCGAACTAATGGCGGACGTCCTGCTCAACCCGACATTTCCCCAGGAAGAACTTGACAAAGCAAAAACAAGGGCTGAAAGTGCACTCGCATCCAATAAAGACGATGCGAATGCCATTGCCGGGAACGTCGCTTCGGTATTGCGCTACGGCAAAGACCATCCGTTCGGGGAAGTCATGACCGAAACGACCCTGGGCAACATCAACCTGGAGCAGATCAAAAAACATTACCAAACCTATTTGAAGCCAAATATTTCCTACCTGGTCATTGTCGGCGATATTTCAAAAGCGGATGCTATGGCAAAAGCGGAGAAATATTTTGGAAAATGGGCTTCCGGGGATGTGCCCACACACAAGTACGCCACGCCAAAAGCGCCGGAAAAAACGCAGGTGGATTTCGTGCACAAACCCGGCGCTGTGCAATCAGTTATCAACATTACCTATCCGGTTGAGTTGCAACCCCAAAGCCCCGATGCCATCCCGAGCAGCCTGACGAACACCATTCTCGGCGGTGGTTTTATCAATAGCCGGCTCAACCTGAACCTGCGTGAAGGCAAAGGTTATACCTACGGCGCTTATTCTTCGCTATCAACCGGCAAAATCATCGGCAGCTTCAATGCCGCTGCCAGTGTGCGCAATGCAGTTACCGACAGCGCGATCATTGAATTTATGAAAGAATTCAAAACACTCCGCTCGGAAAAAGTCACCGCAGAGGACTTGCAACTTGTTAAAAATGTAATGACCGGCCAGTTCTCCAGGAGCCTGGAACAACCGGGCACGATCGCAAATTTTGCACTCAATACTGTACGCTACAAATTGGCGCCCGATTATTACGAGAACTACCTGGCAACCCTCCAAAATGTCAATGCAGAGACTGTTACGGCTATGGCCAATAAATACATCCTCCCGGATCAGGCCCACATTTTGGTCGTAGGGAACAAAGACGATGTGGCGGACCGCATCAAACAATTTGCGGCAGACGGTAAAGTAAACTTCTATGATACCTATGGCAATCCAATTCAGGATGCCAATGTGGCTATACCAGCCGGTGTTACTGCAGAAACCATTATTGCCGACTATGTGAACGCCATTGGTGGTACCAAGAAATTGGCTACGCTGCAAGATGTTCAGTTTGAAATGTCGCTGGTTACCCCGATGGGTAATCTGGGGATGAGCATGCGCCAAAAAGGCGGCACTAAAGTGGCACAAACCATCTCGATGCAAGGCAATGTGGTGTCCAACCGGGTGTACAACGGCGAAAAAGCGGTTGAATCCGGCATGGGGGGGCAACGTGAAATGGAAGGCGAGGAACTAACCGATATGAAAGAACAGGCTTTGTTTTGCAAGGAAGCTGCATACAGCGACTCGGGGGCCAAACTTACCCTCAAAGGGGTTGAATTAGTGGAAGGCAAAAAAGCCTATGTCGTAGAGGTTGAACGCCCGGATGGCAAAAAGACTACCGAATATTACGATATGGCCACCAGCCTTAAGATTCGTGAAATCAGTAGTTCGGAAGGCCCCGACGGCGCGCCGGCAACCGTGATCAATGATTTTGGCGATTACAAAGAAGTAAAAGGCGTATTGTTTCCTCATAGCATTACAATCTCCGGCGTGTTCCCTGTCCCGATGAAAGGCACAGTTACATCCCTGAAGGTTAATGAAGGCATTGAAGATGCCGCTTTCAAGGTGAATTAAGGATCATCGCAGTTTCTGCTTTTTACCGTTTGTAAAACTTACTTTTGCACATCCCGATACCGCCAGGTGTCGGGATGTTTTTCTTAATAAACTGAAACCCACATCATGTTGCAATTTATGCTCTTACAGGCCGGCGAAGGCGGTAGCCCGCTCATGGGTCTGTTGTTTCCACTTCTCATCATTGTTGTGTTCTATTTCTTTTTGATCAGGCCGCAGGTTAAGCGTCAAAAGGAACAACAAAAATTTGTTGATAACCTGCGCGAAGGCATGGAGGTAGTTACCAGCGCAGGAATTGTCGGGAAAGTCACCAAGATCGACGGCAACATCGTTCGTTTGCTGATCGACGAAAAAACCTACCTGCGCGTCCTGAAACAAACTGTCACAGGCGAGTTTAAGGCCTGATTTTTTAAGATAACAGACTAGTTATGCGGCATTTCCTGATTCTTCTCTGGTCTTGCCTTGCCATGGTTTCTGTACAGGCGCAAAGCCCGTGGTCCCGCAGCAAGGCAGGTATTTATGCACAATTAGGGTACCACACCATACCGACCTATACCTCACTTTTTGGAACCAACGGCGCCGATATCGAATTGATCCGGGAAGTTTCAGAACAGACCATCCAGTTTTACGGCGAATATGGCGTGAGTAACCGAACTACAGCTGTCGTTTCATTGCCTTACCGTTTCAACGAACGCGGCGCCCGAAACCCCGACAACAACCTGATGTTTGCGCAGGAAGATACCGGTTCAATTTCCGGACTCGGCAATATCAGCCTGGCCGTCCGGCATCAGCTCCGAACCGGAAAGATGGCGATGGCAGGTGCACTCCGCCTCGAACTGCCGGCTGATAAAAGCAAGCCTTCAGCCGGCCTCCGCACCGGATTTGACGCCGTGACGATCAATCCGACATTCAGTATCGGGATGGGTTTTTCCAGGGCCTATTGGTCTTCTTTTGGTGGCGTTACATTCCGTACGAACAATTACAGCCACTCGCTCAACGCTGGCGCAGAAGGCGGGCTCCGGGCAGGACCCGTTTGGGTTGTTTTATTTTCGGAGTTGGTGTTGCCGCTGGAAAATGGTTCGCGCACGTTGACGCCACTAGATGCCTTGACGGGCCTGTATGTCAACGACCAGGGTTGGCTGTCTGCCGGTATAAAAGGCATTTGGGAAATCAATCGCTTTTGGGGCGTGGTAGTTTCCGGCGCGGGCGCGGCTTGGGCAAAGAATGTTCCAAAGCGTCCGGGGCTGAGTGCTGCGGTTTATTTTAAATGGGATTAACGATGCAGTTTGTTTCGGCGTAGCATTGGCCGAAAAGTTCAGTGCCCTTGTCGGGAAATCCGGGCGCCGCATGTACTTATTAGTTCAACTTTGCAGGCAAACACATTATTCCGAACCTATAAACCTGTGTGAACGCAGGTAAAAATCAAAATAAATCATGCGTAGAGATCACGAAATTGACTACACCATTTACGGTGAAGAAATGCAGTGTGTAGAGATTGAACTTGACCCTCAGGAAACGGTAATTGCGGAGTCCGGCAGTTTTATGTTCATGGACGACGGTATTGAAATGGCCACTGTATTTGGCGATGGCAGTAGCCGGGCGCAGGGTTTTCTGGGAAAAATGATGTCTGCGGGCAAGCGTTTGCTTACCGGGGAAAGCCTGTTTATGACCACATTTACCAATACCGTCCCAGGCAAGCAGCGGGTAACTTTTGCTGCGCCCTATGCCGGAAAAATCGTTGCGCTGGATTTGATGGAGATGGGCGGGAAAGTCATCTGCCAGAAAGACGCGTTTTTGTGCGCAGCCAAAGGCGTCGAGGTCGGTATTGAATTCCAGCGCCGCCTGGGCACCGGCCTGTTTGGTGGCGAAGGATTTATTATGCAAAAACTCGAAGGCGATGGTATGGCTTTTCTGCATGCCGGCGGTTATATCCTCGAACGTGAGCTCGGTATTGGGGAAACCCTGCGCGTCGATACCGGCTGTATTGTCGGATTTACCCAGCGCGTCGACTATGATATTCAATTTGTTAAGGGAATCCGGAATATGGTCTTCGGCGGCGAAGGATTGTTTTTTGCCGTTTTGCGCGGGCCAGGCAAAGTGTGGCTCCAGTCGCTGCCGGTAAGCCGGTTGGCAGGCAGGATACTTCAATACGGTACAAACAGAGGAAAGGAAGAGGGCAGTATTCTCGGCGGCCTGGGCAGGGTATTGGACGGCGATGGCCTGTAACAGAGGGGACTTTTGGCTCAGCGCTTTTTCATACTCTTGGCATACGCAGAAGTACAGTCGGGAGAGTTTGAGTTGTAGTATTCACAAACCCACCAGACTGACTTCTACGTTTTTATCTCCTGGATTCGCAGGATTCGCGGTACACTGTCGCGATTGCTGACTGGCAGTGGATTACTGACTCAGTGAATTGGTTAGAAAGGCGTACATGGCCACATTGGCCAAAAGGCCAAACACAACACCGGCGATGATTAAAATGCCGTACCAGCGGAGGAGGTTGCGAAATTGCAGCCACGCTTCCTCGAATGCCGGTTGATCCGTTTGCAATACGGCTGTTTTCAGATTTTTTGCAAACCTAAACTGAAATAAGACGATCATAAACTGTACGGCTAATACTACCAGTACCAACACAGCCAGCCAACCACCCATTGAACCGAGCAGTTCGAGTTCCGGGCTGCTGCCGCCCATTGCAGCCAGCATGTTGATCACGGTGGATAAGCTGAATGCTGCAAGCAGCCCTATTCCGATAAAAACAAATCCTACAATTGCCAGAAAATTTCCCCAGCGGGCGGTGATCCGCCAGTCTTCACGAATTTGACGAGTGGGGTGCAGTTGGGAGGCGGATGCTTGAAAATCCTGATCTAGGTATTCCATTTTTAGTTGGTTTTAGATGGTTAAAATTACATGCCACGACTGGACAAAAAGGTTAGCATAAAAAGGAACATGATGCCATAAATTGCCAGAATGATAATCATAAATATTCCGGCAAACTGGTACAAGCGTCTCAGGTTTCGGAAACTTAAGCCGAGCGCCGGAGTACTTTCCGATGCTAAACTTTGTTTAAGATTTTGTGAAAACTGGAAAATCAGCCAGGTTGGCACGAAGACTATTCCGCCGACTATCAGCAAGGAAAACACACCGGCAAAAATGCCTGCATTACCCATAGTGCTTATACCAAAGACGGAAAGCACTAAAAAGCCGATGTAAATGAAGCCGAGAACGGCAAAAAACATGGCCCATTTCCTGGATTCAGTCCAGTACTGCCGGATGTTTTCGGTGATGATTAATCCCGATGGGGTTTCGCCTGCCGGATTCAAATCCGCATCGAGGGCTTGGTTTTGATTGTCCATTTGAAGTTAAGTTTAGAAAATAATATTGGGTGATTCCGCCATAAATATATGTGTTTGATTGAAATCCTATACCTTTGAGCGGGTTTGTTGGCATGATTTTCGCCTCAATCTGATTAAATTTTGCTTTCTCACCAACAGTTTTAATCGCCTTTTTTTTAATCCAAAAACCAATTCGTTGCACTGAAAAAAGTGCGGTATTGAAGCGGATGCTTCAACAAAGTATGCGGGCAAGCTGATAGAGCTTGCCCGCATTTTTTTTAGGTTTTATCCGGAAATGTATGGTGATAAACGCCCCTTAATTGGGCATGTTGCGCAATTTGTCGGGCTTGGACACTGAAATAAAACCATCCCGAATATCAATCAAGCCTTCCGTTTTAAAGTCCGTCAATGTCCGGATCACAGTTTCCTTTGCTGTGCCGGCCAGCGCAGCCAGGTCTTCCCGGAGCAGACTGATTTCCCGGTATCCCTGATCAAATAAATGAACAATGGAGGTAGCCACCCGTTTGCGCACGGAATTATAGGCAAGATCAATCAGTTGTTGTTCCTGTTCGGCAACATGACCGGCAAGCAATTTGATAAACCGGGCGTTGACATCCCGGTGGCCGTAAACCAGGGAGAAAAAATCATCTTTGGGGATAAGCCGGATACTGGAGTCTTCCAGGGCAGTTGCGCTTTCCGGATATCGGTCATCTTGCAGCAAGGCCAAATATCCCAGGAACTCACCGGCGCCAGCCACCCGGAGAATCAGCTCTCGGCCGTCTTCGTTGCTCTTAAAAATCTTGACACTGCCTTTTTCGATATAGAAGAGCCAACGGGGCACTTCGCCTTCCTGAAAAATAGGGTCTTTTTTGCGGTATTGTCGGTTTTCCCGGTTTTCAGAAAGCCGCTGGATGGCTTCCATGGCTTTTGCTTCGTTTATAAAGTGCTCCAGCCCGCCACTGCCTTGTTTGGCGGAGGCTTCGCGCAGCCGTTCATTTTTCTTTAACCGTGTTTCGATTGTTTGTAAAAGAGTTGTGTCGTCAAATGGTTTTACGATGTAATCATCGGCTCCCAGGGACATGCCTTTTCGAAAATCATCTTTTTCGGCTTTGGCAGTGAGGAAAATGAATGGGATATCGGAGGTTTTGGCCTGCTTGCTCAGGATATGTAATACACCAAAGCCGTCCAACTCCGGCATCATCACGTCGCAAAGCACCAAATCCGGTGTTTCGGCGATGGCTTTCTCGACGCCAACCTTGCCATCCTCTGCCGTGATTGTTTGGTAGCCACTCAATGAAAGTATCTCGGAAAGATTTTCCCGAACCTCCAAATTATCCTCAATAATCAGAATTTTCTTCATGATGGTATGTGTTTCCCAGGTCCAAAAATACAATTTCAGCGGTTTATACCCTAACTGACCGAAATCATTTTACACGTTGAGTTCAGTCATGCACTCTGCCTGTAAAGTACAGCCACTTTTGCAGTAGACAATCAAATTGTTTTACTCTTAACTCTTTCATTATCATTAAAAAGCAAAAACATGAACGCCTACGCACCGATTTCAACAATCATGGAGACCGATCTTGTGACGGTCAACCCTGAAGAGACGTTACTTGCCGTAAAAAAGGTTTTTGAGCAGCACAGTTTCCACCATTTGCCGGTAGTGCGTTTCAAAAAAATTGTGGGTATTATATCCAAATCTGATTTTCAGCATTTTACCGGCGGATTAAACCATGCAAGCGAGCAGGAAATCGCCCAACTTTTGGCAAATAAAAAAGCCGAAGATATTATGACCAAGGGACTTGGGAAGCTTGAACCGGACGACCGGATCAATGTTGCGCTTGAGATTTTCAGTAAAAACTGGTTCCACGCCTTGCCGGTAGTGAAAAATGATGAACTGATCGGCATTGTGACCACTCAGGATGTTATCAAGGCTATTATCAATGAAAAGCCAAGAGAGCCGCATATGGTTTATGAAAACCTGGATTAGTGTCCACTCGAAATAGTTTGCCACCATTCAAGATTCGTATACTGCTTATCGCCACAAGCGCATCTACATGACAACGATTCAGATATTCGGAACAGGCGACGCTAAAATGCATGCCTTGCGGAAAAATCTCTCCCTGGCGCTGGCTCAGTTTCCCATTCAGGGGAAGGTGGAGGAGATTTCAGAATACAATCAAATTTATGCAAACGGGGTAACCGACCTGCCGGCGCTTATGCTGGATGGTGAAATCGTATCGGCGGGAGCGGTTCCGACGGTGGATGAGATTGAAAGTTTGCTGCGCAACCGCAATTTGTTGCGCAGCAAACTTTATCGTTTGCGGCGGATTATGGTACCTGTCGATCTTAGCCCTGCATCTGAAAACGCCTTGTTATATGCCTGCCAGTTAGCACATCTATTTGATGCCAATATGGAGGTCGTTTATGTCATGGACAGCATCTTCGAAGGGGCTAAACCGTCGACATCCGGATTTTTATCTTCCTACCGGAAAACAATGCAGGACGAGGTAGATGCATTTGTGCAAAAGGCTACCAAGGAAAGTAGTATTGTTTGTCCTGGCAGCATGGCTATGCACCGGGAAGACAGTGAGCCGGGTGCCAACCGCCCCTGGCTGCGCACTAATATCGCGTTTGGATTTCCGGAAGAAGTATTGCAGGTGATGTCGGAAAAGGCGGACTTGCTCGTTATGGGTACCACCGGACGCGGTAATCTCACCCGCAAATTGTTTGGCTCGGTTAGCATCGCGGTTTCAAAAACTGCGCATTGTCCGGTTTTGCTGGTGCCGCCTCAGGCACAATACAAAGGTTTCCCAAATATTCTGTACGCCAGCAACTTCGAATCGCTTGACCCATTGACAATCAAGCAAACGGTTGCATTTGCCCGCAGGTTTAACGGGCAGTTGCATTTCGTGCACGTCGGTCAGGCCGGCGAAACCGGGGCAGATCTGGAGAAACGGCTCTTTGAAATAAATTATGTGTACGCCGACCCCAATATGCCCTTCATGTTCAAAAAGATTGTTGGCGACGATGTAGTGGAATGCCTGCACGAATACGCCTTTGAGCAACGTATTGGTTTGTTTGTATTTGTAACCCACCAGCGCTCGTTTTGGGATGATCTGCTGCACCACAGTATTTCAAAAGACATGCTTCTGCATACCAGTACGCCGGTTTTAATCATCCATTCCGAATCTGATCTTGCCTGACGCCGGAGCACCTTTTCCAAACTTTTTATGCGGTTTAATGTTTGCATTGCAAAGTTTCGCAATGACAGAAAAGGCAAATCCAAACGAGTCGGATTCCGCATTGGTACAGGGCCGCGATTTTTACATGGAGAAAGGCTATGTGGTATTCACGGAATTCTACCTGCTTCAGCGGGGAAAGTGCTGCGGAAGTGGCTGCCGGCATTGTCCATACCGAAAACAGAAGCAAAAAAACTCGCCTTAAGGACCAAGGGGAAATCGTCGACAAACAAGATCCTGCCTCTTCACCTCTTTCCTGGAATCACCCCGCCCATTTTTCAAAGTGCCTGGTTGCTATTGGGTAGTCCCCAATGTTGTATGACTGTTTATCCTGCGGACTGATCAGGTCGGGCCGGTGGATTGCCTCGGCAGGTACTTTTTTAAATTCCGGACACCAGAGCCGGATATAGTCGCCCTGAGGGTCATAATTGCGCGCCTGGCTCAGGATGTTGAAGTAACGATCTTCCCGCACGTCGCTGCCGATGCCGGCCACGTAATTCCAGTTTCCCCAATTGCTGCAGGGGTCATAATCGAGCAACTGCGATTCGAAATATTCCGCCCCCATCTGCCAGTTCACTTTCAGGTCCTTTACCAGGAAGGAGGCCACATTTTGCCGCCCGCGGTTGCTCATCCAGCCGGTGGCATTCAGTTCGCGCATGTTGGCGTCGACGAAAGGCACCCCGGTTCGGCCCTCTGCCCAGGCACTAAACTTTTCGCGGTTGTTCTTTAGTTGCGACTGGATTTTGCCCTGGGTGCCGCCCCGTAAAAAAATCCGGTTGCCGTATTTTTTCCCCATCAACCGGAAAAAATCGCGCCAAAGCAGTTCGAAAAACATCCAGTATGTGCTTTGGTTTCCGATGCGCTCGCGTTCGTAGCGTTTTATTTCGTGGTAAATAAATTTGGGCGAGAGGCAGCCGGCAGCCAGCCAGGGCGAAAATTTGGAAGAGTAATCGCTTCCAATCAGGCCGTTTCGTGTTTCTTTATACGTGGCAATGGCATTAGATTCCCACAGGTAATGCCGGAGTCGGAGCAAACCTTCCGTTTCGCCGCCTTTAAAAAGCAGGGCAATACGCGGGTCGGTTTCAAAGGGAGCGTGCCCGAAATCCTGGAGCCGGGGCATTTCGCCGGTATCGAGTCCGCCGGTCAGCATGGGCATGGATGTTGGCGAAGGCATTGGCGCCCGTACCGGCGTGATATGTTCGTTTTCTTTCCGGAATTGGGTGAATGTGTCGGGTGTGTGCTGTACGGGCACCGGAAGGTCTTGTGTGTGATACAGCATTTTTCCGCGCGAGTAGAGTAATTCCACCCCGATACTCCAGAGTTTTTGCTCCAGAGCATCCTGTACCAGCACTTCCTCCTGGGTGCGTTCCCGGTTGCAAAGGACCCAGGTGGCTTTTATTTGCTGTGCCAATTCGGCAATGAGCACTTCGGGTTTGCCAACACGTACAAACAAGTCGGAGCCGATCTGCCGCAGGTTTTGCCGCAGGTTTTCAACACTTTCGATGACAAAACGGGCCCTGAATTTTCCGGTTTTAGGAAAACCAAAACGCGTCTTACCGCTGAAAACACGTTCGTCAAAAATATAGACGGGTATGACTTCGTCAGCCATGCGCAGGGCTGTGCTGAGGGCCTCATTATCGTGCAAACGCAGGTCTTGGCGGAACCAAACAATAGCGCGGTTTTTCATAATTAGGACAACTTGGATAGCAAAACAGGGAAATCAACATTAGAACCTTAATTAACGGCATTTGTTTGGCCCAACAATCGATTTGTCGATGAACAGAGATTTCGGGCAAATGTCGCATTTTGGCGCCGCATACCTTAAATTTAAAACTGTGAAAACATGGTACGGATTCCCCGCAGAATATTTGGCAGCCCTTTGGAGCACGAACTGGGTTTTGGGAAAAATGTGACAACCGACGGCCGGATGATGAACCCGGACGGCACATTTAATGTGGAACGCCAGTATCTCAGCCGCTGGGACAATACCTACTTCCACCTGGTGACGATGCCCTGGGCTTGGTTTTTTCTATTGGTTTTAGGGAGTTACCTGGTACTCAACCTGGTGTTTACAGGTCTTTATTTGCTGGTTGGTACGGACCAGTTGATGGGCATGCCCGGGGGGAGCATTTGGGATGAATTTGCCCATGTGTATTTTTTCAGCACACAAACACTGACGACAACGGGCTATGGCCATATCAGTCCGGTTGGCTTTTCTGCCAATGTGATCGCTTCGCTGGAGTCGTTCACAGGATTGCTGACGTTTGCTCTGATCTCCGGCTTGTTATACGGCCGGTTTTCGCGGCCGACCGCCCGGGTTGTGTTCAGCGAAAATGTGCTCGTTGCGCCTTACCGGAATGGTCGGGGGGTGATGTTCCGAATGGGAAATGCCCGGAAAAGCGAACTCCTGGAAACTGAGGTTCAGGTTATTCTTGCCATGAACCAGCGCGACGACGACGGCGCCATTGTGCGAAAGTTTTACAGCCTTCCGCTTGAAATTTCCAAAATCTCCTTTTTCTCCCTCTCCTGGACGGTGGTGCATGAAATAAATGAATCAAGTTCGCTCCTTGGATTTTCAAAGGAGGACCTGGAAGCAGCAAATGCAGAGATTTTGGTCCTGGTAAAAGGAACGGATGAAGCCAATCAGCAGCTGGTCCATGCCCGTCGCTCCTATGTTGCAACCGATTTTATCTGGAATGCCCGGTTCCGGCCGGTTATTACCCGGAATCCCAGAGGCTTGCCACACGTGTTGGTGCGCCAATTGGGCGCCTACGAAGAACTAGCCGGCTAAACCGGCCAAATCTTCCGGCGTATCGATGCCTTTCGATTCCAGCGTCGTAATGCCTACGGCTATTTGCAGGCCGTTGTCCAGCCAACGCAATTGCTCCAGCGATTCGGCTTTTTCCACCAGCGAAGGCGGGAGATCCGCCACATTCAGCAGCGTGCCCCGGCGAAAGGCATACAGGCCGATATGCTTAAAATATTGCGCATGTGCCAGCCAGGTCTCCGGCTGTCGCCCCCGGCAATACGGGATGGCATGCCTGCTGAAATAAATAGCCGCTCTTTTTTTAGAAAAAAGCACTTTCACTACATTAGGGTTGTGTAATTCATCTGGGTCATGGATTTGTTTGGCCAGGGTGGCTATGTCAAAGTCGGCTGATTCCAGAAGCGTATTGGCTAGCAAGTCGATTTGCCCGGGCTGAATAAACGGCTCGTCTCCCTGAATATTCAGAATTACGTCGGCGCCCGGAAAATGGCAGGCTACCTCGGCGCAACGGTCGGTTCCGCTAGGATGATCCGGACTTGTAAGCATTGCCCGCCCACCAAAGCCGAGTACATGCTGCAGGATGCGATTATCATCGGTAGCGACAACCAGTTCTGTAACCAATTTGGCCTGCAAACTTTGTGTGTACACCCGTTGGATCATGCTCACTCCATTGATCAGGGCCAGTGGTTTCCCGGGAAACCGGGTGGATGCGAACCGGGCGGGAATAACTCCAAGAATCATACAAATACGCTTATTTTATCCGTTTTACTTACGTAGTGCCTTACTTTTGCCGCACATCTTTGAGAAACACTATGCGCAAACTCCTGCCCCTATTGCTCGCTATTGCGATCAGTGCCCCATATGGCACTGCCGGCCAAACGGAATCCAAATCCAATCTTTTAACCGCGAAAGACAGCTTGTTACTTACGGTCGAATCCGGGTTAAAATTGATCCATCACCTTGTAAAACCGAAGGAAACGCTGTTCTCCGTGGCACGGTACTACGGGCTGAGCCTGGAAGAATTGTATGCGTTGCATCCCGAGTTTCAGACCGATCCGGTACTCAAAGTCGGGGTGTTGATCAGCATTCCAATTCCTAACCGGGCCATTACACGGTACAAAAGTAAAAATTTCAAGGCGGCCCAATTCGTACCGATTTTCTATGTCGTGCAAGCCGGCGACAATCTGTTTCAAATTTGTAAACGGTATTTCAATATGCCAGTTGATACCATTTTGCAACGCAACCAGCTCAAGTCTGAAGGCATCTATCCCGGTCAGTTGTTGCTCATGGGCTGGATGGGTGTTGAGGGTATCCGGGCTGAATGGCGAACGTCGATGGCGCCTGTTTCGGGCGGCGAACACCGGCAGCGCTACGAAACGGAAAAGCGAAGCCGCAAAGAAGTGGTTTCGCAAGGAGTTTGTTTCTGGCAGCACAACAGCAATGAAAAAGGCGACTTGTACGCACTGCACCGCGAAGCCGTAATTGGCACCGTAATGGCAGTTACCAACCCGATGAGCCGCAAAACGGTATATGCCAAAGTAATCGGGCGGATACCATCCGGCTATGAAAGCAATATCGAAGTTGTGTTGTCTTCGGCTGCCGCACGGCAAATTGGCGCGCGCGACCCGCGTTTTTTTGTCAAAGTGCGCTTCTTGCGTTAAGGAGTTTTTTTAGCCGCTGACGGATGCTATTTTTGCGCCCCGCAACTGTAATGCCACCGCTAAATATTTTACAAAACATGAAAAATACACTTTTGCTTGGCTGCATTCTGGCCATGTTTTTTGCAGCATGCAAACAAGATTCTAAAGGCGCCGGTAACCAGAACGAACCCGAAAATAATTTTGCCAGCCCCCGGTTGTTGGCCGGCCATTGGGTTGCTATTGATTTTTGCAGCCGTGCCGACCAGTACGGCTCGGTGCTGGACGCCATGAATAACGCACACCTTCCGTATGCCTTTGCTATTTCTTTTGATCCAAACAAACCGGACAGCGCAATTTGCCACAATGGCATCGAATCATGGACCTTGCCTGTTCAATTCAACGACGATACGCTGGAACTTAAAAATGCAAGCCAGGGCAAATCGGTTTTCCTGGTTTATAACTCCCAGGGGCAAAAGGATATTACCATGTTCGACGCAACCAAAGGGCGCGCTCAGCTGGACCGGTTCATTAAATCGGCTGCCAATACCCTCAATGGCACGGCGGCTTTCACCACTGCGCTGAATCATAATTTATTCAACGGCGCCTTTTTCGCCCCGGGAAAAAACGGCGGTGAAAATATTCAGTTTACACCCGGTGGGTTTATCCTGAACTGGCCGCTTTTCGACCGGTATAAAGTTTGTTATGCCGGCGATTGTTTTGTCGCGGGGAGTGAAATTGATGTGATTACGCTTTACCGGTCGGATAAGGAAAATTCAGAGCAAATTTTTGGCTTCCGGTACGATGAAACCAACGCCAACCTCGAATTTTATCGGCTAGCACCTGCCGGCGGAGATAAATCCGCGTATGCCGTCAAAGAATCTGTTTACAAATTTTCGCGCAAGCGCGGTTGAAATTAAAGGCTATGGCAAGTTCGTCAAAAAACTTATCCGAGTACAATGAAAGCAACATCCCGGCAGCTGATAACATGAATTTCGGGATTGTGGTGGCAGAGTGGAATGCGGAAATTACGCATGCACTATACGATGGCTGCTATGACACTCTGCTCAAGCACGGGGCAAAACCGGAAAATATTCATACGATCCAGGTACCCGGCTCTTTCGAACTTCCGGCCGGCGCGCGCATCCTGAATGGTCAGAAAAAACTGGACGCCGTTATTTGCCTTGGCTGTGTCATCAAAGGAGAAACAAATCACAATGAATACATCAATCAGGCTGTTGCATCCGGCCTGACAAACCTGAGCATCGCCACAGGTAAGCCGTTCATATTTGGCGTACTTACCCCCAACAACGAACAACAGGCGCTCGACCGGGCCGGCGGTAAATACGGGAACAAAGGCGTGGAGGCCGCCGTTACAGCCATACGCATGGCTGCCTTGAAACAATCGACAACGGAAGGAACCAAAAAAATCGGTTTTTAACCACCGAAATCAATCAGCATCCATTGAAAATCACCACTATTCATACGGGCTATTTTAAACTCGACGGCGGCGCCATGTTTGGCATTGTGCCCCGCCGGTTGTGGGAAAAGTTAAACCCGCCGGATCAGCAAAATATGTGTGCCTGGTCTATG
Source organism: Lewinellaceae bacterium (assembly GCA_016716135.1). Lineage (GTDB taxonomy): Bacteria > Bacteroidota > Bacteroidia > Chitinophagales > Saprospiraceae > M3007. Next base: position 54,436 of record JADJWX010000025.1, read on the forward strand.
CGGGCGCTTCTGGTTGAAATTGGCGACCGAAAAGTGCTCATTGATACCGGGCTTGGCAATAAACAGGATGCCAAATTCCGGGCGCATTTTGAACCGCACGGGGCAGAAAACCTGTTCGATTCGTTGGCACAAGCCGGGTGGCAACGCGAGGATATAACCGACGTTTTTCTGACCCACCTTCACTTTGATCATTGTGGCGGAGCCCTTTGGCATAATGAAAAAACCGGCCTCGTCGAATGCAGTTTTCCCAACGCCCGCTATTGGACCAATGAGCGACATTATCGGTGGGCAACCGACCCAAACCCACGGGAACAAGCCTCGTTTTTGCCTGAAAATTTTAAACCGTTGCACGAGATGGGCTGCCTGCATTTTTTAGATGTAGAGCAGAATATTGAGTTTTTACCGGGCTTTCGGGTGCGGTTTTACGGGCATACTGAAGCCATGATGGTGCCTGTGCTTGATACCGATCTCGGAACATTGATTTATTGCGCCGACACCATCCCCTCCCAATGGCATCTTGGTATGCCTTACATCATGGCCTATGATGTGCGGCCACTTGAAACGTTGAAAGAAAAAGCCGGGATGCTGGACGAGGCCGTGCAGGAAAATCAATTGCTGTTTTTTGAGCACGACCCCCTGGTTGAAGTCGGGAGCCTGGAGCGGGATGCACGTGGGCGCGTAGTAGCCCGGCAACTTGGGTCCCTGGCCGGTTTTTCGGATCAGGATTGACGTTTTAAAAAAAGAACCTGTTTGTTGCCGGATAGTTTCATCTCGATTTTGAGGGTGTCCGAAGACAAAAACAGCACTTTTACCGTTCTTTCCTTGTTCGGCACAACTGTGGTGTCTTCCAGAAAAAGGTAGGACGCAGCCACGCGGTAACTGCCGGCTTCCTGGTAAAAACCCTGGCTTTTGAATACATAACCTGCATTTTCGGTCAACTGCAGCCGGACAGAATCCAGGGGCACAGCAACGGTTTTCC
>JADJWX010000026.1 GCA_016716135.1 Lewinellaceae bacterium
TGGCCAAAACGCTTGTAGCGATCTTTGTCAGCAATCGGTTATTGCCCGGACTGGACGAGTGGATATTGTTGAGTTTGCTCGCGCCCCAGGTCGATACAGTCAAATTACTTCATCCCTACCCCACTCCGCCGGCATTTACGTTGCGGCCATTGTCGATACTTCCCCAGCGCGGGAAACTGGAAGACCGTTTTTTGCGGCTGAATTTTGCCAAGAAAGCAGCTAAATATTTACAAAAAAATATTCCGATCGGGTTGGCGCTCGACTTTTCAGACAATCCCCTGGCGAACATGGGAAAAAATCTACTGCGCGCCCAGGTGTTTAAACAACTTCGGCAGGTCGGCCAGCCTATTGTGCCCATTCACCTTAGCGCCGAAAACCTGAACGGCAATATTTTCCGGAAAATACTGACCCGCCAAACCTTCTCCCGGTTTGAGGAAACTTTGCGTGTAAGTGTGCGCATTGGAAATCCAATCAGTCCAAAAGATATCGCCTTGTTTGATAATACCCGAACCTGGGGCAAATTCCTGCAAGCAAAAATCTTTTCGCTCGGATCTCCGTTCGATATACAACCCGAGCACTTTACCGCCGACAAGCCAACCCAACTTAAGCCGCTGGCTTATCCTGTTGATCCCGAACTTGTTATAGCCGATATTGAAGCCCTGAAACCTGAACAAAAAATTGCTGTGCGCGGGCAGTTTGACGTTTATGTTGCCCCGTTTTCTGCTTTGCCCAATGCCATTTTTGAAATTGCACGGCTTCGGGAACAAACTTTCCGGGAGGCCGGCGAAGGCACCGGGCTGCCCCGTGACCTGGATGAGTACGACATGTACTACCTCCAACTAATCATTTGGGACCGGGAAGGGCAACGCATCGCCGGCGGCTACCGCCTGGGGCAGGGCGACCTGATCTTCAAGCGATTTGGGGTAAACGGGTTTTACACCCACAGCCTGTTCAAAATGAAACCGGGCTTTTTCCCCCTCCTTCAACAGGCCGTCGAACTGGGGCGCTCTTATGTAGTTACAGACTACCAGAAACACCGGCTCCCCTTGTTTCTGTTGTGGAAAGGCATCCTGAATTTTCTGCTCGCCAACCCGAATTACCGCTACTTGTACGGCCCGGTAAGCATTAGCAAGGAGTTTTCCGATGTCTCGAAAAGCGTTATTGTGGAATTCGTCAAGCGGTTTTGCTTCGACAGCAAACTGGCGAAGCTGGTCCGTCCCCGCAAACCCTTTCGCCTGAAAATCAAGTCGGTAAACACCCGGCTGCTGGCCGAAATGTTGCACGGCGAATTTGATGCCCTGGAAAGTTTCGTCGAAGCCATCGAACCGGCCCACTTTAAGGTGCCGGTGCTCTTCCGGCAATACCTGAAGCAAAATGCCAAATTCATTGCCTTCAATGTCGACCCGAATTTTTCCGACTGCCTGGATGGCCTGATGATCCTGGATTTGCGCGATTTGCCTGCGAGCACGATTGAGGCGCTGAAACAGGAAAAGTGATTTTCGGATTAGAGTTTGTCCAAAAAAAGCGGCGGTTTCCGATGCCGGGTAGCTTGCTCGTACGCGAACGCAATTTCCAATAAAACCGGCTCCGACCAGGCCCTGCCAAAAAAGGACAAGCCAACCGGCAAACCATCCACAAAACCCATCGGTACGGAAATGTTGGGGTAGCCCGCGCGGGCTGCCGGCGAAGAGCTGCCAAGAATAAAATGATCCCCGTTAACCCAATCCGTTTTCCAGGCCGGCGCCCCGGATGGTGCCGCGATGGCATCCAGGCGGCTTTCCGCCATAACCCGGTCGAGCCCTTCTTTTTGCGAAGCCGTCAGCATTTTTTCCAGCGCCTCAAGATATTCCGGCGTATCCAGGTCGCCCTTAGCCTGCGCCTTGATCAGCAATTCCTGGTCGAACATACATTCAATTGAATCTGTTTTATTGAACGCTATCAAGTCCTCCAGGCTTTTTACAGGCGCCGTAGGGCCAAGCCTGGTAAGGTACCGGTTCAAGCCATCTTTAAATTCATAGAGCAAGACTTCAAAGGAAGCAGCGCCAAGGTTGGATTCAGAAATGCTTTCGAGTTCTATTACTTCGGCCCCTTGGTTTTTTAGCATAGTAACGGCAAGCGCGAACAGACTATCCACCTTGCGGTGTCGGCCCAACGGCTGTGTGAACAAACCGATCCGCTTGCCTTTCAGGCCATCCATTTTCAAAAATTGGGTGTAGTCCGAAAATGTATTGCCTGCGCTCCGTTTTGTTTGTAGATCGTCTGCATCTTCACCAACCAGCGCTCCCAGGCAAACAGCGGCATCCGCAACCGTACGCGCCATCGGGCCGGGGGTATCCTGGGTATGGGAAATCGGGACAATACCGGCCCTGCTGATCAAACCAACGGTCGGTTTGATGCCCACAATCCCGTTGGCATTTGCAGGGCAAATGATGGAGCCGTTGGTCTCCGTACCAATGGCAATGATGCACAAGTTTGCCGATACGGCAGCCCCGGAGCCCGAACTTGAGCCGCAGGGGTTCCGGTCCAGCACATAGGGATTTTTAGTTTGACCACCTACCCCACTCCAGCCACTGGACGACATGCCGCTCCGGAAGTTAGCCCACTCACTCAGGTTGGTTTTTCCTAAAATCACGGCACCGGCCTCGCGGAGTTTTTGCGCCACCCAGCTGTCCTGCAACGGCCGGGAGCCTTTCAGCGCACGGGAACCTGCCGTGGTTTCCATCCGGTCGTGGGTGTCGATGTTGTCTTTTAGTAAAACCGGCACACCGTGCAAGGGGCCGCGGCTTTTTCCAGCCTTCAGTTCGGCATCCAGTTCATCGGCGATTTGAAGGGCATCCGGGTTTACCTGAATCACGGCATTCAACGTCGGGCCGGCATCATCAACCGCTGCAATCCGGCCCAAAAACGCCTGCACCACATCCCGGATCGAATAATCACCACTGGTATAACCCTGTTGAAGTTGAGCAATCGAATATTCTGAAAAAAGAAAATCCGGATTTGCCGAGGCTGTTGCAGATGCCGGGCGCTGCCCCGCACATGAGCCGGTGATTAGTAGACAAAAAAGGCAAATTCGGATGAATAACAGTTTGCGCATAGGCTGGATTTTAGTTCAAACTTTCGCTGGCAACAATAGTAACAATTGCAGGCTATTTTCTTTCTACTTTTTGTTGAAAACCAGTAAAGAAAATTTTGGAATAGTAAAATTAAATAATTTTTTGTGTCAAACTCTTGTACGGAATTTTAAAACGAATTATTTTTGTTCAGAATCACAGCGGCGTTAAAGCTTTGATTAACAAGAAATACCAATCAATGCGCCGCGTAAATTCGACCAAACAAAAAATTTAGCTGTTAACTAATCACCAAACCAACGCTGCATCAAACTACCGGTGCGGCCACCCGTCGACGATGAAAAAACAAGCCGGCAACCGCAAACACAATGTTTCCGACCCCGAACTATACGTCACCTGTGTCCAAGCCATCCGCAATGCCCACCGCGACATGGAGTTTTTCGAACAGTACGGCTATGGCCTCGATCGTCTGAAGGCGTTTAAGACCATGTGCACTCAATTTCACAACCTTCCGGATGACGACGAAATGGTTGGCGATCAGATGATCTGTACGGAAAAGAAAAACCAGGCTGCGGATAAATTGCGCACGGCAATCCGCTCGCTCATGACCCGGGTTGCCATGAAATTTCACGACCGAACGGGGCGCTACCGTAAATTCGGCACCGCCAAACTTGGCGACATGAGCGACCCTCAACTCCTTTTTTGCGGCCGTCGTGTTGCCCGGGTCGCCCGGGCGCAAATCGACTTTCTGGCCGATGTCGGTGTAAATGAAAACCTCATCCAGCGCATCCTGAACGCCTGCACCGAATTTGAAAAGCGCTGAATATCCAACAGGATAAATTGCACGACCGGGACATCGCTGTGGAACGCCGGGTTGATCACGGCAATAAAATATATGACGAACTGATCGTCCTGTGCGATATTGGAAAAGACATTTGGGTCGAACGCGACCGGACCAAATACGATCAGTATTGCCTGTACGAAAGTAATGCCGACCAGAAAAGAGCGCGGAAAGCGCGGTTGACCGTGTAACGCCAACTGGTAGTTGGCGAAAAAGCACTGGCCAGAGGCCGGTGTTACTTCAAAAACACCGCCATTTCTCCCCCACCCCTGATTTGCACGTCAATATCATCCCGCATCGTCGTATAAAGCGACATTCCCACATAGTCCGCTTTTATAGGAAAGGATTTGTGTTTTCGATCAACCAGCACGGCCACTTCCACCCGATTTGGCAACAGTTCCAGTAAGGGCTGAATGGCATAAAATATCGTCCGGCCGGTATTGGCCACATCATCCACAATGATGATTGGTTTGTTTTGCAACTGGTTGGCATCCAAGTCAATTGTGGGAGCATACTCCAGGGGGTTGGCCGGGTTGAGGCGGATTCGGGTGAGTTTAATTTTCATATCCGCCGGAAGAATCGGTGTCAGTTCGTCCAGCAGCAGCTGCGCAAATTCGACGCCATTGCTGTTCAGGCCGGCTAAAATAATCTCGGGTTCGCCGAAGTGGCGTTCCAGAATCTCAATCGCCAGGCGCTTGATTTTTTGCCGAATTTGCCGGTCATCCAGTATTTTCATATTTCGTCTTATTATTGTGCTAAGGTACATCAACGCAGTACTTTTCGCCTGCAAAACGATTTTATGCTTCAGTCGATACTTTTTCTGGGAGTTTTGGCCACAACGGGATGGTTTGCCTGGAAGGGCTACAGCCGGGTCTGGCAAAACATCCACCTCGGCAAAGCCGGACAACATGAAGGGCGGTATTCGGAGCGCTTGCGCAATATGCTGCTGGTCGCTTTCGGGCAGCAGAAAATGTTCAAGAACGCACTCCCGGCCGTCTTACACCTGTTTATTTATGTGGCGTTTTTGATCACCCAAATCGAACTCATTGAAATTTTTGTGGATGGCCTGAGCGGCTCGCACCGCTTTTTTGCGCCATTTCTTGGCGGCTTCTACACCTTCGTTATCAGTTTTATCGAATTGCTTTCCGTACTGGCATTTGTAGCCACCATCATTTTCCTGGCGCGCCGCAACCTGCTCCGGGTACCGCGTTTTCGCAAACCGGAAATGAATGGCTGGCCCTCCCGCGATGCCAACCTGATCCTCCTTGGCGAGATCATCCTGATTATTGGCATTTTTTGCATGAATGGTGGCGACAAGGTGCTGCAGGCGCGGGGTGTGGAACACTACCCCACTACCGGCGCTTTTGCGGTGAGCAGCTGGCTTGGGCCGGCATTATTCGGGAATTGGAGCGACGGCGCCGTCGTGGCCGTTGAGCGATTCGGATGGTGGCTGCACCTGGCGACAGTATTCGGTTTTTTGTGTTACCTGCCATACTCCAAACATTTGCACATCATGCTGGCCTTCCCAAACACCTGGTTCGCACGACTGACACCCCAGGGGGAAATGCCGAATATGCCGGAAATCCAAAAAGAAGTACGCATCATGATGGGGCTCGACCAAGCCGATCCGAATGCCGCTGCCGACCTCCCCGAATTTGGCGCCAACGACGTGTTTTCCCTAAACCGGCTGAATATCCTGCAAGCCTATTCGTGCACAGAATGCGGGCGTTGCACGGCTGCCTGCCCGGCCAATATCACCGGGAAAAAACTGTCGCCCCGAAAGATCATGATGGATGTGCGCGACCGCGCGGAGGAAGTGGGTCAAAACCTGGCGTCGGGAAAATTCACCCGCGAAAACTATGACGACGGGAAAAGCCTGTTTGACCGGATCAGTCCGGAAGAACTACACGCCTGCACTACCTGCAACGCCTGCGTGGAAGCCTGCCCGGTGCTGATCAACCCATTGGAAATCATCCTGCAACTTCGCCGGTACGAAATTCTTACCCTGTCGGCAGGTCCGAGCGATTGGCTGCCGATGTTCAACGCTATTGAAAACAACGGCGCCGCCTGGGCCATGTCGGATGCCCGGGATAACTGGCGCAACGAATAAAAAAATAAATTCCACATGCTTGCAAAAACTTACGCTGAATATCAGTCGGAAGGCCGTACCCCGGAAATTCTGTTCTGGGTGGGTTGTGCCGGCTCCTTTGACGCCCGCGCACAAAAAGTAACGAAAGCCCTGTGCGAAATACTCAACCAGGTGGGCGTGGAGTTTGCCATACTCGGCAGCGAAGAGCGCTGTACCGGCGATCCCGCCCGCAGAGCCGGAAATGAATTTTTATTTCAAATGACGGCCCTGATGAATATTGAAACGCTCAACATGTACCAGGTGCAAAAAATCGTGACCGCCTGTCCGCACTGCTTCAATATTTTAAAAAATGAATATCCCGAACTCGGTGGCAACTACGAGGTGGTGCACCATACCCAACTCCTCCAGGAACTGATCCAATCCGGCCGGTTGAAACTCAAAGAAGGCGGAGATTTTAAAGGCAAACGGATCACCTACCACGATTCCTGCTACCTGGGGCGCGCCAACGACGTGTATGAAGCGCCACGCGCACTGCTCGAAGCGCTCGATGTGGATCTGGTGGAAATGAAACGGTCGCGCAAAAACGGCCTCTGCTGCGGCGCCGGCGGAGCACAAATGTGGAAGGAGGATGAACCCGGCGACAAACGCATCAACCTGGAACGTGTGGAAGAAGCGCTGGACACCAAACCGGAAGTGGTGGCTGCAAATTGCCCGTTTTGCATCACCATGCTTCAGGATGGCTTGAAAGCAAAGGAACAAAATGAGCAAGTGCTGGTTTATGATTTGTCGGAGCTTATTCTGAATAACATGAAGTAATTTTTCGCAATCGCATGAATAGCACAACGTTAAAAAATACGCAATCGCTGACACCTCAGCTTGCAAATGCCGCCAGTTTTTCACCGGAATCCCGCGTTTGGGTTTATACGGCAAACCGCCCGCTCACTGATACCGAAGCGCAGGCTGCACAACAGGCCCTCGATGGTTTTGTGCGCCAATGGACTGCCCATAACGCCGCCCTGAAAGCAAGGGCTGAGGTTTTTCAAAATCAATTTGTCCTGTTGATGGTCGACGAATCCCAGGCAGGCGCCAGTGGTTGTTCGATCGATAAATCGGTCCACTTTTTGGAGGCCTTGGGTGCACAACTGGGGGTAGACCTGTTCGAACGGATGCGTTTTGCCTGGGTGCACGATGGGCGTTTGCAGTTTGCAAACCGCCCGGAGTTCAGTGCGGAAGTTCAAAATTCCGGGATTGAGGAGGATACGCTGATGGTAAATACCCTTGTAGCCACGAAACGCGATTTAGAAGAAAACTGGCTGGTACCGTTTGCCGGAAGCTGGCACAAACGCCTGGTCTGACGCACGCCCCTTTATTTGACCAAACTGCTCATCAAGATCACCGAATGTCCTATGCAAAATGCCCAAATAATTTACCTGCAAACTATCGAGGGGTTGCTGGAAGAAAACGAAGTGGACAAAGCCCTCGACGCGCTGTTGGACCTGGATAAACAAACACAGGCCGGCATCCGGCAGGACATCATCATGCAGTCCGGCAATTTCAAGGAAGCCAACAAGATGTTCCAGCGGGGCATGATCAGTTTTGAGGAGTTCTCACGCATTTCTGCCCGCACACGGTTTGGCTTGCTGGAACTGATGAAAGAAGTGCCCAAACGCATCCAGCGCGACGCAAAGATTCGAAGCCTCAACACCTTTCAGTTTCAGGTGCCGGATGAAGCCCGCCTTGAAAAAATCATTGGCCCGCAAAGCAATTTGCTCAAAATCAACTGGCTGGAAAAAGCGCTGCAAGCGTCCAAAGCCGTTTGCCGGGTGGTATGCTCCGATGGCGAACTGGGTACCGGATTTCTGACAAAAGAGGGCTACCTGTTCACCAACAACCACGTCATCCCTTCCGCAGAAGTTGCCAAAGATGCCCGCATTGAATTCAACTATGAACTCGATGCCAACGGCGCCACCAAAACCCGGAATGCCTACCGGCTCGACCCCAACGATTTTGCCACCAGCACACCCGACCAATTCGACTTTAGCCGGATCAAAATTATCGACAACCCCGATTCGCCCTTGAGCCAGTGGGGCTACGTGGAGTTTGATCCCAGCGCTATCCCGACAGTTGGCGAGCCGGTGACAATTATTCAGCACCCGAAAGGCCAGGACAAACAAATTGCCCTGAATGCCAACGAGGTGCTCGGCGTCTGGAACCAACACGTGTACTACACCACCGATACCGAGCCCGGCAGTAGCGGCTCACCGGTTTTTAACAAAGACTGGAAAGTGGTCGCCATTCACCACGCCGGGAAAACGGATGCCGAGGGCGGTTTGCAAATTAATGCGCGAGGCGACCGGCGCGGCGCCAACCGGGGTGTGCTTTTCGAACAGATTTTTCAAGTACTGAAAAATGGCGGCGCACCAACAACTTCGAGCCACAGCCCTTCCGCAGGCAACGAATCGGTCAAACCGGCAGAGCCCATACCTGCGCCCTCCCAGACGCCGGCGGTGGCGCCACCGACAACCGCCAACAATGCTACCCCCAAATTTGTCGTAGTGTACGACGCCCAGGACACTCCCCATTGCGAGACGCTCAAGCGGCATTTATTTATCCTGAAAGCAACTAAAAAAATTGAACTGTACAATGTGCACGAGGCCCAGGTAGGTGCGGACATTGCAGGCCAGGCAAAAGCCAAGATCGCTGAAGCCGATTATGTCCTTGTCCTGATCACACCGAATTTGTTCAACACCGAAACCTGGTTCCATCTGATCCTGGAGGCGATGGAAGGTGGGAAGCGCATTATTCCGATTTTTATTGAAAAACTGGACATCGACGGAACCGGACTGGAAAAACTGCGGGCGCTACCCACGATGAACCGCACGGTTTCGGATTTCCCGAATTCGGATGCTGCGTATGCGGATATTGTAACGGAAATTAAAAAACTGGTTCCGAAAGCCTGAACCAAAGATGTCGACAAGGTTGGAGTTTTGTGATAAAAAACAGCCTCAAGCTTCGAGTTTTCGCGCTTTTTCCAACACCTGGTCCTCCAACTTTTTTTTATACGCTGCTACCCGATCCAAAACTTCCGGATCACCTGTCCCGAGTATTTGCGCAGCCAGAATTCCGGCATTTCGTGCTGCATTGAGCGCCACGGTGGCAACCGGAACCCCCTCTGGCATTTGTAAAATGGACAAAATACTATCCCAGCCATCTATCGAATTGGACGATTTTACCGGAACACCGATTACAGGCAACGGCGTAATCGCCGCCACCATACCCGGCAAATGTGCGGCGCCCCCGGCTCCCGCAATAATCACCCGGAACCCTTTTCGCGCGCAGTTTTTGCAAAATGAAACATCCGCTCCGGCGTTCGGTGCGCGGAAACTATGGTCATCTCAAACGGCACCTTCAATTCGGTCAGGATATCGGCGGCTTTTTGCATGACCGGCAGGTCTGAATCGGAACCCATGATAATTGCAATCATCGCGCGTTTTGATTTTATTGAATTGACTCATGCAATGGAAACGACTTTCAGCGTTTCCTTAACTTTTTTTGCTGTGACAAGGGCTTCTTCGAGCGTGGAGGCCGTCACAGTCACGTGGCCCATTTTACGGAACGGTGAAGTTAAGGCTTTACCGTACAAATGCACGTGCACGCCGGGCATTGCCAGGCATTCCGCCACACCTTCATACTGCACGGGGCCCTTGTGTCCGGGTTCGCCGAGCAAATTGACCATGACGGCCGGGATGTTTTGCGCTGTTTCGCCAAGGGGCAGATCACAAATTGCGCGCAGGTGTTGCTGAAACTGACTGGTCCTGGCGCTGTCGATGGTGTGATGGCCGCTATTGTGCGGGCGGGGTGCTACTTCGTTGACGAGCAATTCACCTTCTATCGTTAAAAAAAGTTCAACAGCCAGCAAACCACATATGTCGAACGCCCGGATAACGTTCGGCAAGTGCCTCTGCCTGCGCTGCTACCAACGGCTTGATGCGTGCCGGACAAAGTAAAAACTCGACGAGGTTGGCCTCCGGGTGCACATCCATTTCGACCGCAGGGAAAACACGTACCTCGTCGGATGCATTTCGGGCAGCGATTACCGCCAGTTCCGTTTGGATCGGAGCGAGCGCTTCCGCGAGGCAAGGGCCTTTCAGGAGTTTGGTTTTTAAATCGGCATCTGTACGCAAAACGGCCACGCCGCGCCCGTCATAACCGGCAGTGCGCGTTTTTTGTACAATGGGCAAATGCAGCGTATTTTTTTCAATCGCTTCGAGCAGTGCATGTTCGTCTTTAAACAAGTGAAATTCCGGGGTTGGAATAGCATGTTTTTGGTAGAATTCTTTTTGAAGCCCTTTGTCTTTAATAATGTCCAAAGCAGCCGGTGCGGGATGAATAATTTTACCGTCCTGCTCCAGTTTGTGCAGGGCCGCAGTATTAACGTGTTCGATTTCAATGGTTAACACGTCTTTGTCTTGCCCGAAAGCCAACACATCTTCGTAGTTATTAAAGTTGCCGCTGGTAAACTCGGCAGAAAATGGGCCCGCCGGGAAATCGGGTGATGCATCGAGCACGCACATTTTGAAATCCCAGGGTGCAGCAGCCAGGCAGAGCATTTTGCCCAATTGGCCGCCACCGAGTATACCTATTTTTTTGGTCGTATCGAACATGGTTCTGAGTATCAGGTTGGTTGTTGTGCGCGCGAAGGCCGGGCCATAAGCATACGGTCGGCGCCGGATAGATCGCTGCGAAGTTCAATTGTGAAGCCCATCCGGCCAAGCATATCGGCTACATCCTTTGCATTAAATTCGTTCGTTTCAAAAAACAGCGCGCCGGCGGGGTTTAATTTTTGCAAGGCAAAACGCCCGATTTCCCGGTAGAACAGCAGCGGATCGGAATCCTCAACAAACAGCGCCATGGCAGGCTCGTGCGCGAGAACATGTTCGGGCATTATTTTTTTTTCTGAAAACGGGATATACGGCGGGTTGGCGATGATAAGGTCCAAACGCTGAAAAATTGGCCAAACTGCGGGTTCGGTTATATCGGCGCAAACAAAATTCCAGGATGCTTTCCCAAGCAATTTTTCAGCATTTTCATTGGCAACAGCCAACGCGGCAGGGCTTTTTTCGAGGCCGTGCAGGTGCATTGCGCGGAATTTTGCTTTTAACGAAACCCCTATACAACCGCTCCCCAGGCCTATGTCTAAAACTGCCGGAGTTTGTATTTCGCAATGTTTCAGCCAATCCAACGCCCAGGCAACGAGTTCTTCGGTTTCCTGGCGCGGGATGAGCACTGCCGGGCCGACCTTGAATTTCAAGCCAAAAAAATCCGCCTGGCCGAGCACGTATTGCAGGGGTTCGCCGGAAATCAAGCGATCCCGGATTTCGAGATAGCGTTTTTCCTGGTTTGCATCCAACCGGAGGGCTACCGGATTTTTCGTTTGAAAAACATCTTCGAAAACAATGCGGGCAATGCTGCGGGCTTCACCGGCGCCATAACGCGGGGTGAGGTCGGCAATCAATTGTTCGTATGTATTCCCAACTGGAGTTGGTTTCATTTTTTCAAATCTCAACGGTAAAAATCGTTCCGGTGGGCCGGTTGTCGGTTATGGATATACTCCCCTGGTGTGCTTCCACAACTTGTTTAACGATATAAAGTCCCAGTCCGGTGCCGGTGGTTTGACGGGTTTCCTCGTTACCGATCCTGTAAAATTTTTCAAAGACCGCTGTTTTTTCACTGTTTGGTATCCCTATGCCCTCGTCAGAAACTACCAGGTGTGTTTTGCCTTGCACTTGACGCACACGAAGCAACACGGTTGTGCGTTCAGGGGCATATTTGACTGCATTTTCAAGCAGATTTTGCACTACGGCCGTCATTCCGGATTTGTCTGCCAGAATGGACGCATATTCGGTTGGAATATCAATTTGGATATTGGATTTTGGGAAACGAGTTTTCAGGTTGAGCATACAATCCCGGGCGATTTGCAACAAATCCACCGGTTCGGGATGCGGGCTCCAGTTGTCTTCCAAACGGGCTGCCAGCAGGAGATCTTCCACCAAATTTTGCAGGCGGGCAGCATCACGCAAGCCATTGGTGCAGAGCGTTTCCAACTGGTCGCGATTGAGTGTGCGGCGGCTGAGTGTTTCCATGGTCAGCCGGAGCGAGGCGATTGGCGACTTCAATTCGTGTGTAATGCTTAACAGGAAATTACGGCGTTGCCGGGCAAGTACGACTTCGCGTTTGGCGGCGCGATTTATCACATACAAACCAAAACCCAGGCAAAGGGTAAAAAAAATGCCTTCGGCAAGGATCATCCGCTGGTGTTTTTGCCGGCGTTGAACCAATTGCTTGTACTCTGCGGTTGCCCTGAGTTCTGTGAGGTTTATTCCGCGATTCGGGCCGCCATATTTTCGTTCCAACAACTCCTCGGCCAGCGTAAAAACCCGATCGTTTTCCCGCCATAATTGAACTGCCCACCAGCCAAAAGCAAATACCATATACACCAGTACGACCGTGGTAAGTCCCCGAAGTGAAATTTTGTTGGTCAACATAATTGCTGTGCCTTACTTCAGTAGTATTCACCGCTTGAACACTGCCTGCAAATTCCAAAAAAACAACAGCCCTGCGAGGCCCAACCAAATGTACATCCAAATTTGTGATGGAAAAATGCCTACGACCTGTTCATACATTACCAGGTCGCTCGTTGGTCCCACATCAAAATCCTGGATAATATACAACACCGCCGCCAGGCCTAAAAACATCAGCACATCCTGGTCCCAGGTCGTACGCAGGGCAATAAAACCGAGCAAAAATCCAAAGCCCAATAAAAGCGCCGTACTACTCAGCGACTCGAACCAAAACAAGGCTGAAATGCACATTAAGCCGCCCAAAACGAGTAAGGTATGGTGTGTAAGTTGGCGGTGCCGTGCGCCAATGTGAAACAATAAATTGCCCAAAACGGCACTTCCCAGGTAACCGCCCATTAACACTACGGCCTGGCTGCCGCCCCGGGTGACGGTGTATCCGCTGCCGTCGGCATTTATTTGCAGGCTCACCACACTACCGCCTGTTATGAGAGCGCCCATGGCGTGGCCAAACTCATGCAGAAAAGTAACCAATAAAGTAACCGGATAGAGTACCAACTGGCCGAAGGAGCCTCCAAAAAACTTAAGCATGCCATAAACCAGAAGGAAAGCAAATACGCGGTAGTGCAGGTTTCGCATGATAAGATGAGTGGTGTAGGCAGGTCGGAGTTTATGGCAGGAGGCGGTTTTAATGTTAAACCAACCGCCTCCTGCCATAGGGATTAATCTTCCGGATTAATATCAAAAAGTTCCACCTCAAAAACCAACACAGATCCTGGCGGGATTTTGGGCGACGGGCTGTTGTCGCCGTATGCCAGATCGGCCGGAATATAGAACTTGAATTTATCGCCGACTTTCATCAACTGAAGGCCTTCCGTCCATCCTTTGATGACCTGGTTAAGACCAAAGGTGATAGGTTCTCCCCGCTCAACGCTGCTGTCGAAAACACCGCCGTCGATGGTCGTGCCATGGTAATGTACGCGTACCCGGTCGGTAGCGGAAGGCGATGCCGTTCCGGCGCCTTTGCTCAGTACTTCGTATTGCAGGCCGCTGCCGGTCGTCATAATTTCCTTGCGTTTCTTGTTTTCAGTCAGAAATTTTTCACCGGCGACCTTATTCTGTTGTGCCTGGGCTTTGTTTTTCTCTTCTGCCTTTGCCTGTGCAGCCGTATTGAAGGTAGTAAAACATTGGGTAGCGGTCTGCTGGTCCAATGCCATATCTTCATTTTTCAACGCGGCGCTCATGGCGGTCATAATCAGGTCTATATTGAGCCCCTCCGGCAATTGGCGCTGGAGGTTTTTACCAACCAGTACGCCAAAAGCATAACTGGCACTGTCCTGCATTGTTTCAAGTTTTGTTTGGGCTTGCAGGCCAAGGCTGACCAGTACAGCCACAAAAAACAAAATCGTTTTTTTCATGTCAATCTATGATATTGATTGTGAGATAAATGTGTTTAAAAGAGTTGCGAAAAAACGTGTGATTTACGCTTTTTTGCTTTTTTTCATTGCTGCATAATATTGGTAGAAATACGGTATAGTCTCAATGCCTTTGTAAAAATTGAACAAGCCGTAGTGCTCGTTGGGCGAGTGAATATCGTCGGAATCGAGGCCAAATCCCATAAGCACCGAACGCGCATCCAGCACCTGGTCAAACATGGCGACAATCGGAATACTGCCTCCACCCCGCTGGGGAAGCGGCTTTTTGCCAAATGCATTTTCCATCGCTTTTTCTGCTGCCTTGTATTCGACCGAATTGGTCGGGATCACCACGGGGTGGCCGCCATGCAGCGCTGTTACTTTAACAGTGACGGATTTAGGCGCCAGTGATTCGAAGTGTTTTTGGAATTGTTTTTCTATTTTTTTCGGATCCTGATGAGCAACCAGGCGCATGGAGATTTTGGCAAATGCTTTAGACGGCAATACCGTTTTGGCGCCTTCCCCGGTGTATCCACCCCAAATGCCGTTCAAATCAAGGGTTGGACGAATACCGGTCCTTTCGATAGTGGTATAGCCGTCTTCGCCCATTAACCCGTTTACACCCAGGTCTTTTTTGTATGTTTTTTCATCAAATGGCGCTTCATTAAGACGTTTTCGTTCCTTTTTGCTCAGCGTTTCGACATCATCGTAAAACCCTTTGACCGTAACCCGTTTTTTCTTGTCGTGCAAGGACGCAACCATGTCGCACAAGACATTGATTGGATTGGCTACTGCACCGCCGTAGACGCCGGAATGCAAATCCTTATTTGGCCCGGTAACTTCCACCTGCAAATATGCAAGCCCCCGGAGCCCAACGGTAAGGCTTGGGGTATCATTGGAAATGATGCTGGTATCGGATATCAGGACTACATCGCATGCCAGTTTTTTCTTATTTGCCTTGCAAAATTGTTCCAGGTGCTTGGACCCAACTTCTTCCTCGCCCTCGATCATAACTTTCACATTACAGGGCAAGGCATTGTTTGCCACCATGGCTTCCAACGCTTTGACATGCATAAAAAACTGCCCTTTGTCATCGCAAGAGCCGCGTGCGAAAATCGCCCCCTTTGGATGCAACTTGGTCTTTTTCACCACCGGTTCAAAGGGCGGATTTTTCCACAATTCCAGCGGATCCGGCGGTTGAACATCATAGTGCCCGTAAACCAGGACGGTGGGAGCATTCGGATCAACCATTTTTTCGCCATACACGATCGGATGGCCTGCTGTGGCCTGTACTTCAACTTTTTCAAGTCCGGCCTGGCGCAAATGTTTTGCAGTGGCTTCGGCCATTTTGGCCACATCATTTTTGTAAGCAGGGTCGGCGCTGATAGACGGAATCCGGAGCAGGTCAAGCAGTTCATCCAGGAAGCGCTTTTGGTTGGCATCCAGGTATTTTTTTACTTCTTTCATAAAAAAAGTGGTAGGGTTGCGCCCGAAAGCACGGCTACTTTGGGCAAGATTTTAATTAAGAGCGGGCAAAGTTCAGTGTTTATTTGGGAAATCAGCTGAACCTGAAACCAAGTTTTACTCAAAAATGGCTCAAACAGTGGGAATCATCGATCAAAGGTCAACCGTTCGCCCATTTTTTCTTCATTGATTTGATCGTTGTGCCAGGCAAGATGTCCACTGACAATCGTTGTCAGCACCTTACCCCTGAAACTTGTCCCGGTAAACGGCGACCAACCACACTTGTATAATATATTGGCAGGCGTTACCGTCCACTCCCGGTTGACATCCACGATGGCCAGATCGGCCCAATACCCTTCGTCCAGGAATCCTCGTTGATGAATCTGAAATACCTGCGCCGGAGCGTGACACATTTTTTCAACAATTTTTTCCAGCGAGATCAGGCCGGCATGGTAAAAGTCCAGCATTACATTTAAAGAATGCTGGACTAAAGGTATGCCGGAGGGCGCTTCTGCATACGGTCCGGATTTTTCCTCCAGGGTATGTGGTGCATGGTCGGTTGCTACTACATCAAGGCGACCATCCAACAATGCCGGCAATAAGGCATCCCGGTGCGTTTGGACTTTAATTGCAGGATTACATTTGATCAGGTTGCCCAGCCGGATATAATCGCCGGCATGAAATTTCAGGTGATGCACACATACCTCTGCGGTAATCCTTTTTTGCGTCAAAGGAATCGTGTTGTCAAATAAAGCCAGCTCATCCCGGGTAGAAATATGCAAAATATGCAACCGGGTTCCGTATCGTTTGGCCAAATCAACAGCCAAAGCAGAAGACTTGAGACAGGCATCCACATTTCGGATTTCCGGATGCATGGATGCTTCTATTTTATCTCCGTAAAGCTGCCTGAACTTCGCCATATTCTCCCGGATCGTCGATTCATCTTCGCAATGCGTGGCAATCAGCATTGGCACATCAGCGAACAGACGCTCCAGGGTGGTCGGGACATCTACCAGCATATTGCCTGTGCTACTACCCATAAAAATTTTAATTCCGCAAACTTGCTTCGGATCGGTACGCATAACCTCCTCATAGTTGTCGTTTGTAGTCCCCATGTAAAAGGAGAAGTTAGCAAGCGATGTTTGAGCGGCAATCTTGTACTTCTCGCCGAGTAAGTGTTGAGTCGTAGCAGGCGGATTTACGTTGGGCATTTCCATAAAGGAGGTCGTACCACCTGCTCAGCAGCCCGGCTTTCTGTGGCAATGGTAGCTTTGTGGGTAAGCCCGGGCTCCCTGAAATGAACCTGATCATCGATGATTCCGGGGATGACGAAATGACCGCCGGCATCCAATTCGATATCAGCCTGGCCACCACTGTAGGTTCCAAGCCGTTCGACTTTGCCACTTTTAATAAAAATATCGGTCTCCCGGATGGCTCCTCGATTGATCAATCGCGCATTACGTATTAAAATTGATCGCATACAGATGTTTAATTAACCAGAAGGGTAAATTTATAAAAACGACAAAACCGATTTTGAAACGGTAGACGCTCAATTCGATTGTGCGTGTTTTTTTTTGTACTTTTCTTGTTTTAAAAGAAGATTGCACCTAATTTTGTCGTGCTTTTTTGCGCAAACAGAGTCCCCTTGTTGAAAACCATTTTTGAATAAACAGATAAGTGTACAGTCTAAAATTTCCCTCTTAAGTTTC
This sequence comes from Lewinellaceae bacterium, assembly GCA_016716135.1. GTDB lineage: Bacteria > Bacteroidota > Bacteroidia > Chitinophagales > Saprospiraceae > M3007. Next base: position 17,165 of record JADJWX010000026.1, read on the forward strand.
AGGCAGTTACACTATTTAGGTTTAAAATGAAGCGTGTTTTGATGACGTCCTTCTCCGTTGATGAACGGGGAGGGACTTTTTCTTTGGAAAAAGCTTGTTTTTAAAGCCTTATCAGTGGTTTCCAATAAAATTTGAACCTGCCTCAAATTTTTTCATTAAAATACTTGCACAGAACTTGCGAAGGGTTTTATCTTTGGCTTAGGTTTTTTGGGGTTATATTTCTGACGGTAGGGTGTTAACATCCTGCCGTCTTTTTTTATTTGTAGCCGAACTGTTCCAAAGCCCGTTCATCATCGCGCCAGTTACTCCGGACTTTTACAGTGAGTTCCAGGAATACTTTCGTTTGCAGAAACGATTCAATAGCCAATCTGGAGACTGTTCCCAACTTTTTAATTGATCGCCCCTGCTTCCCCAGGAGAATTCCTTTTTGTGTTTCCCGTAAAACGTAAATGACGGCGCGTATTCTGGCTAAGGGTTCGCCGGCGTTGGTCTTAGATTCCTGAAACGATTCAATGCCTACTTCACAGGAGTAAGGCACCTCGTCTTGGTATAGGAGGAATATCTTTTCACGAATGATTTCCGATACAAAAAAACGTTCCGGTCGGTCTGTGAGCTGATCAACGGGATAATACGGCGGGCCCTCAGGCACGTACTGGAGTATGCGTTCCAAAAGTTGGCCGGTATTTTTAGAATCCAGCGCTGAAACAGCAATTGCCTCTACGGTTGTCGTGCGCTTTTCCCACCACTTTTGCACATCCTGTATTCGCTGTTCTTTTACCAAGTCCATTTTATTAAGAACCAGAATAACAGGGATATTCGCTTTTTTAACCATGGCCAGCACCGGATTCGCGTCATCTAATTCTTCTGTCAAATCAAAAACCAAGAGCAACAAATCAGCATCTTCCAAGGTGCCCTCCACAAAACGATTCATCGCTTTGTGCATCTTGTAGGCCGGGTCGCGCACATATCCAGGTGTATCAGAAAAGACAAGTTGAAACTGTTGTCCGGTAAGAATCCCGATGATACGGTGCCGGGTCGTTTGCGGCTTTGGAGTAATAATACTCATACGCTCCCCTACCAGTGCATTCATCAAGGTCGATTTTCCTGCGTTAGGTCGGCCAATAATATTGATAAATCCTGAACGAAAAGGAGTTTCCCGCTCTGAAGCATTGCTTTTTGCTGTTTCGCTGGTCATTTGTCTGAAATTAAAAGCAGTGACAAAGGTCGTTAATTCTTAACCGGCAGCCTATCCGACCAGCCGTTTTGCTACGCCTGTGACCATTGCTTCAATCAAGAGGAAAACAACCTGCGGCTTTTGATTGTGCCACTGGATACTGTTAAAGGTCGAACCAAAGTTGATGTATTGTTGCAGGTGAGAATCCAGGAGCTCCTGCTCAACGTGTTCCCGGGTATTGATCAAAACAATCCAGCCGCCTTCTTCCCGAACTTCCTCGGCCCATTCTGCGTAGTAATCATCTTCATATCCGTGAAAATTGAGCACATTTTCACAAAAAAACACAAATTTATAAATACCCGATTTAAACAAAATATCCGCAATTTCACGCTTCAAGTACATAATGTCATTGTGCAGCGCATCATTCCATTCGCCGATCAATTCAATAAGAGCATATCCATCATCATAGTCTGCAAAAAGAATTTTGGCATACAGCGTCGATGAGCCAAACTCATCCCATTGCGGGTGGAGGTAAAAGTTATACAGTTTGTTGGTTTCGTAAAAATCGCTGTACCGGCGCCCGAAAAAAGGAGAGCGTTCATCATTGGATGCAATATAACTATCGCGCCACCGAAAATGCGGTTCTATATCGTGCATACTAAATTTTTTCAGGGCAAAAATACTGGGCCTCAACTGAAATTAAAACATGCCTGACATTAAACAACCCACTTTAAAAATTGTGCTTACCGGCCCGGAATCCACCGGAAAATCTGTTCTGGCGCAAGCACTTGCCCGGTATTTCAATACGAATTGGGCGCCGGAATTTGCCCGGTTTTATCTTGAACATATGAGCCGAACCTATACCAGGAACGACCTTGCCGCAATTGGAAAAGGGCAGCAGGCTTGGGAATCCTGGTATGCCGAGTTGGACAATACCATTTATTTCTGCGACACAGATTGGACCGTACTTCAAATTTGGGAACATTTCCGCTTTGGGCTGCCCGAAAACGGAGACTGGGTTTGGGCCAGGGGCTATACCCATCCAAAGCTTGCCGACTGGTATTTCCTGTGCGCGCCCGATTTCCCATGGCATCCCGATCCGTTGCGGGAAAACCCTGGGCAACGGGATATTTTATTCAATTGGTACGAAAACCTGCTAAAAAGGGCCGGGGCCGCCTATTCGATTTTACAAGGCACAAAGAACCAACGGCTTGAACAGGCTATTTCGCAAGTCGCAAAACTTTTTACACCTTTGCCCTGATTTTTTACTCATTGGGGTGCCCAGGTGCACAAATTGTTCCGGCTAAAGCCACAATTGCACTCGGGCTGAGATTACACCCATCGAACCTGTCCGGGTAATGCCGGAAAGGGAATTGAGACGGGTAGTGGCATCACTACGTTTCCGAAACCCCTTCGGAAACGGATGTTTACGCAAACCTGAGTTTTCATGCATTTTTCACTTCATGCTCCGCCTTTGACGGCCCTGACACTTGCCATAATTGCGGTGCCGACGTTCCTGTTTTCACAAAAAAATAACCCGGTCCCCGATTCTGCCGTACTAAAAACAGTAGTTATTCAAGCGACTCGGACAGGAGAACATTCTCCGGTTCCACACAATAATTTCTCCAGGGAAAAACTGGAAACGTTTTACCAAGCTCAGGATATGCCCATGTTGTTGACCAGCGTCCCGTCGCTCGTGGAAAATTCGGATGCGGGCAACGGAATTGGCTATACCGGCATGCGAATTCGGGGAAGCGACCCAACTCGAATAAATGTAACGATCAACGGGATTCCGCTTAACGACGCTGAAAGCCAAGGCGTTTTCTGGGTCGATCTTCCCGACCTTGCCGCTTCCGCAGCAGAAATACAGGTTCAACGCGGAGTTGGCACCAGCTCCAACGGCGCCGGGGCATTTGGTGCCACGGTAAACATAGATTTGTCAAGAATTGACCCGCTGCCGAATGCCTGCATTACCAATACGCTGGGGTCTTTCGGAACGCGAAAACACTCCGCGCAGTTCGGCTCCGGGCTTATTCATGGGCGATGGGCCTTTTCCGGGCGGTTATCCCAAATATATTCCAACGGCTATGTAGACCGGGCAACAGCTAATCTGAAGTCGTACCACTTGTCCGGGGCGTATATTGACGACCGGCAATCCTTCCTGTTGCATACACTGTCCGGACATGAAGTGACATACCAGGCCTGGAATGGCTTGCCGGCCCAATACCTCGATGACCCGGCACTGCGCACCTTCAATTCAGCCGGTACGGAGAGGCCTGGAGCGCCCTATCCGGATGAGGTGGACGATTATACCCAGAAATACTATTTAGCACATTACAAGCGGCTACTTTTCAATAGTTTACAGCTCCAGCTAAATGGGCACTATACCCGCGGTTTTGGTTTTTATGAACAGTACAAAGCGGATCAGTTTTTTGAGGATTACGGGTTTGATCCGCCACACATTGCAGATAGTTTGTTGGAGCAGACCGATCTGATTCGGCGGCGATGGCTGGACAATCACTTTTATGGTGGAACATTTGCGCTAAAATGGGTCCCTAAAATAAATCCGCCTGCCCTTCAGGCCGCCCCGGAATTTATTCTGGGCGGTGCTTTTAACCGTTATGATGGCCGGCATTATGGTGAAGTGATCTGGGCCGATTATGGAATTTCCAAAGACGCCCGCTACTACGACAACAATGCCAGTAAATACGACGGGAATATTTTTGGAAAAATAGAACTACACTTCAAACAGGGGCTTTCGACATTTGCCGACCTGCAATACCGGCAAATCCGGTATACGTTTTTAGGATACGACCAATTTCAGCGTCCCGTAGCGCAAATGGCAAGATTGAATTTTTTCAACCCCAAACTTGGCCTCACCTGGGAGATAAATCCACAGTATACTGTCTACGCCTTTTGGGGGATTGGGCGCCGGGAACCGAACCGGGATGACTACACGCAGTCTACTCCAGCCTCTCGTCCGATGCCGGAAACTTTATTCGATTGGGAGGCCGGCTTGAAGTGGAAGCAGGGAACATGGCAAGCGACCATCAATTTATTTTACATGAAATACCTGGACCAATTGGTGCTTGATGGCCGGATAAATGACGTAGGCGCCTATATCCGTACAAATGTAGCGTCGAGCTATCGTACAGGTGCAGAACTTGAGACGAGTTTTCAACTTTTTCCAACGCTCCGTTTTTTGGGCAATCTCGCTTTAAGCCGAAACAAAGTTTCTGAGTTCATGGAATATCTCGACAATTGGGATACCGGAGGGCAAGAATTAATCCGACATCAAAATACGGACCTTGCGTTTTCACCGCCGGTAGTGGCACGCGGCGAAATCCAGTGGGACATACTACCCAACAGTGAAAAGCACCACCTGGCAGTATCGCTTTTCCGGAAAATACGTCGGTAAACAGTACCTGGACAATACCGCCAATGAAAACACGACCCTGCCCGCTTACTTCTTTTCAGATCTTCGGCTCAACTATGACCTGAACCGGGTTCTGGGAAATCAACTCAGCTTCATTTTTTCCTGTAACAATCTGCTCAATGCACAATACGAATCAAATGGTTGGGTTTACCGGTATTTTTCCGAAGGGTATGATGCTCGCCCCGATAACCCCTACGTCCGTTTGGAAGGGAATGGCGTTTATCACCAGGCAGGTTTTTTTCCCCAGGCAGGGCGGAACGTCTCCGGAACACTCCGGCTGGAGTTTTAGAAAAAATACCGCCGTAAAAAAAGCGGGCCCGGCAAATTTGATGCCGGGCCCGCTCAGATTTAACAAATCTTCCTGGCTCAACTCCGTGGTATCAGTAAACGTTGGCCGGCAATTAGGGTTTCATTCGGCTCCTTATTGTTGACCAGGGCCAGTTCCTGTGCGTTAACGCCAAATTTTATGGCAATCGAATTGATCGTATCGCCCTGTCGGACAATATATTCCTGGAAGTAGGTTGGTTTTTTTGCCGTAGACGGCTGAGGTTGAGTACCTGTCGTTGCAGGTTGATTATTGTATGTTACCGGCGCTACAGGCTGCGTTGTAGTCGGGTTACTGTACAGATCAGGGAGCACACCGGTGTTCGGATTAGCAGTTGTTGCCGGCTGTTGCGGCTGGTAATATGGATGATTGAGCGCTGCGGGTTTGGAATTCAGGTTGGGGTAAGGCGAAGTGTTGGTTGTCGTCGGCGTTGCCGGTTGAATTGTTGTCGGAGTTGTTTGGCTTGGGCAACAATCTGAGACAAACACTTGCATGCCCGGCTGGAGTAACACCGTACCAGTGGCAGGATAATTATTCAATCTGCGTATTTCTGCTTCTGAAATGCCATAGCGCTGGGCAATTCCATATAGCGTCTCACCCTTTTGCACCGTGTGCACGAGGGGTTGTGCCGGAGGGGTATACGGTGTCGTAGCAGCGGGTTGCTGGGTAAGAGAATATGGCGCAGGAGCATAGGTTACACTGGTATTCCAATACATATCCTGCCGCTGTGCTACCGGGCCATCTTGCGTTTTGGAAGCGACTTCGCCTTTATAGACGACATCGGCTGTATTGGCCGGCGGTTTGCGGAGCCAGATTTTTTGACACACGAGGATCACATCCGGGTCCTTGATTTTATTCCAGGAAATCAAGGATTTTACCGGGATGGCATACGCCCTGGAAATACTGTTTAACGTCTGTCCGGGCTGAACAATATGGTACCCTTCGCCTGGAAGATCCGGACAGCTGACAAGGGGCGGGAGCGCTGTGCCGGCACCCGTATTGGGTGGAGGCGGGCCATAATCGGGCATGGATGATATTTCTTTATCCGTTCCTGTTCCATATGTCACCTCGGGGGTGTAGGTTGAAATCGGCGGCGTGGTTGTGGAGGCCATTCTGCCCTGGCATTTGGAATTGATATAGTCTTCAAGGGCTATATTATTCACTTTAATCAGCCTGTACTGGTTGTTTTCTGCTTCCACTGCCGTCATTCCGGTACGTTCACTGGTGATACCGATACCCGGAACAAAATCAAATTCCGAGCGTTCCTGGCTAACCTTGGTGGGCTCGCGTTTGAACCCATATTCATAAAAGCAGCCTCTGATTTTCAGCCCGTTGAAATAAATATACCAGGTAGAGCTGCCGGTCGCGATGTTGCTTTCATAAACCAGGTTGGAGGTATCGATGGCGAAGGAATAATTCGGTGCACGGTAAAGATAGTACGTGCCGCTGCGTATGACCTGGGTAGCAGAAATAACCGGCACCAGCAAGTACCCGCGCGTCTGTTGCAGCACGATATACACTTGCTTGGTTACGTTATTAACTTCGTTTAAAAACTGATCGGTAAATTTAAAATCCTGGCAGCTCAACGTATTGGGCGGTAACGATGGGGAATTGATTCCTCCAGAGCCAGTAGTTAAAATATATTGCTCATTGGCAGTGGGATTGACCGAATAGGCCACAACTGAAGTACCGGAGTAAACATACCTGTATTCCAATTGATCCATACAGGAGGCATTGTACATCAGGTACAAGGGTTGAGCCATTGATGTTCCGGCCAGACAAAAAAGGCTCAGCAGGGTGAAATAGGCTTGTTTCATAACTGGCTGTTTATTGAAGAATCGGGTTAGTTGGAAATTTTGTTTTTTTTGTTTTGAAATGTATCCGAACTGCCTGCAAGATTAAGGTAAAATATCCATAAATCCCGCCACCAAGCCAGACAACATTCCAACAAGACTGCAAAACAACGAATTAACAAAGTATTTCCAATTATTTAGTAACGCAAATTGTATTGAAATATGGTAAAACTCAAATTTCTTAACGGAGAAAACAAGTTCTTTCTTCACCAGGGAGTATTCGTCAGGTAGTACCTTTGCGCCCATGGCAAAACCATTGATATTAGTAACCAACGATGATGGCATTGTAGCACCCGGTATCCGGGCACTGGTCGAGGTGGCAAGCCATTTTGGCGAGGTCGTGGTTGTCGCGCCCGATTCGCCCCAAAGTGGTAAAGGGCATGCCATTACCATCCACGACCCTCTACGGCTAAAGCATGTGCAGGTTTTTCCGGGCATTGAAGCTTGGGAGTGCTCCGGAACCCCGGTAGACTGCGTCAAACTTGCCAAACATGTAGTACTTAAGGACAGGCAAATCGACCTTTGTGTTTCTGGAATCAACCACGGAAGCAACGCTTCAATCAATATCCTGTACTCCGGAACCTTGTCCGCCGCCATGGAAGCATCCTTGGAAGGTATTCACAGCATAGGTTTTTCACTGCTCGATTACAGTTTTCAAGCCGACTTTGAGCCGGGAAAACCCTGGATAAAACACATCATTAGTTACGCCCTGAGTCAAAACTTTCCGGCCGGAAAACTACTGAATGTGAACATCCCCAAACTCCCTGCCGGCGCCCTGCGCGGCATTCGAATATGCCGGCAGGCCAATGCCCGGTGGGTAGAGGAATTCATGGAAGGTCGCGACCCGAATAATCAACCGTATTACTGGCTGACCGGCAAATTTGTAAACGACGATAACAATAATGATACCGATGTTTGGGCCCTGGAAAACGGATACATTTCGGTTGTCCCTTCGATGCACGATCTGACGGACTATCCCGGCATGGAACGCATGCGGAGGCTCGAACAGATGGATGGCGTTTCCAGTAGTTGAAATTTTAAGCACTTAAGCATGTTCAATCGCAATGAAATTTGGGCAGGCCTGCTCTTCGGGGTATTGCTGCCGTTTTTTGGATTCCTGTTGCTGTACAACCTTTTCGGTTTTTTGGAAATGAAAGGCGCGGCAAGTGGAGAAGGCTTTTCAACCAACTTCCGGGAACGCACCCTGGCAATTGTTGCCATCGCGCTCAACCTGATTCCCTTAAATATTTATCGCCGGCGCCGCTGGGACTTGTCCATGCGCGGCGTAGTTATTGCCACGGCTGTTCTGGCGGGCGTCTGGTTGATTCGTTTCGGTGTTTATTTATTGTAACGGCGAATTCGAAGCCGGTGGCTGATGAAAGCCATAATCGCGTTCTACCAAACAAATCCGCAGTTTAAATTCGCGGTACCAGATTGATCGCCCGAGCGTTTGTGCAATCAAATGCTCCGAGTTGGCCTTCCAGTGCCGGATTGCCTCTAAATTTCTCCAATATGAAACAGTTATCCCGGTTTCATTTCGCGCCGATTCGGCGCCTAAAAATCCGGGTTGTGTAGCCGCAAGATCAAGCATGCGTTGGGCCATTTTTGCATAGCCATTTGTATCAGCATCAGTACGAACAGAGGTAAAAATGACCGCATAGTACGGAGGCTCCGGTGTATTGGCAATCATAACGGAATATGGTTAAAGGTGTATAAAAATCCATGGGCATACCACGAAACAAAAAGAAAAGGGCGCACGATATATTCATCGAACGCCCTTTTTCCGGAGAGTATTTCTACCCAATATGTTCTAAACAGCGGCTTCTTCCAGCACGGGCGCTTGCGCCTCAGCATTTTTGAGGGCGCCGGTACATGCATCCAGCCAACCGTACTCATCTGGTATCCGTCCCATCCGTAATTGGTTGATGTAGTTTTTGAGCCGCGTACCAACCGGGCGGTGCTCTTCATCGACAGGCGGCAGTTCTATCTTGCGGTCGCGCCAGGTAATTTCGCTCACATGGCTTACAACCGCAGCCGTTCCGGAACCAAAACATTCCTGCAGGGATCCACGCCAGTACGCGTCTACAATTTCCGCGATGCTGAGCAATCGCTCTTCTACCGTATAGCCCCAATCTTTTAGCAGGCGCAGAAAACTGTCCCGAGTGATCCCGCGAAGGATCGTCCCGGTTGTAGCCGGTGTGATAACCTTGCCATCCATCACAAAAAACAGATTCATCGTGCCAACTTCCTGTACATATTTCTTTTCGATTGAGTCCATCCACATCACTTGATCATAACCAGCCTTATTGGCCCGTTGGGTCGGAAGCAGGGATGCACCGTAGTTGCCTGCACATTTTGCCTCGCCGGCACCACCCAAAGCGGCACGGGTAAAGACTTCTTCAACCCACAGTTTTACCGGTTTGGGGTAATATGGGCCTACCGGGCCTGTGAAAATCAAAAACTTGTATGTTTTTGAAGCATGCACCCCAAAGTATTCATCCGTCGCAAACATAATCGGGCGGATATACAGAGAGTATCCTTCCTGTTCCGGAATCCAATCGCGGTCCAGATCGATCAGCATATGCAGACCCTGTAAAAAAAGTTCAGTAGGGATTTTTGGCATGCACATCCGCTCGGCGGAAATATTGAGCCGGCGGGCGTGCATTTCCGCGCGAAAAAGCACGGGTTCACCCTTGCACTTGGACGCTTTCATGCCTTCGAAAATACTCTGTCCGTAGTGCAGTGCCAGGTTGGCGGGAGATATCTCAAGTTTATGAAACGGTTCAATCCTGGGGTCAATCCAGTTCTCGCCATCGAATTCCACAACAAACATATGGTCGGAAATAACCTTCCCAAATGGCAGGTTTTGGAAATCAATACTCGAGTGCCGGGATTCGGTTGTCCGGGTCACAGGAATCGTGTATTGCATTGGCATAGTCTTAATTTGTTAGGACAAATATTACAATTGGTTTGGTCGAGCAAAGTTACGTAACTTTGTAGCAAGTTGAAATTATATTTCAAATCAAATTGATATTTTTTGCTTTCACAGAATTATTGCTAAGCCATTGGCGATAAAAAGTGCGAATATACTTTTTCACAAAAAAAGCAAAAAAACACCTCGTCCTAGATTTTATCAAATTACGCTATGTTTTCAGGCAACGACTTGTTGTATTTAATTCCGGATGTTTCCATTTTAAACCGGGTAAAAGGAGGCTTCGCCAAACAGGTTGCTATCGTCGTTTTGAAAGAAACGGAAAGCATTGAACAGGTAAATTTCCTGAAAAAGGTGTTGCTGGCAGCAGGGCTCAATCTCGAAAACGATACACTTTTGGCTAAGCTGGAGGCCGGTGAGCAGTTGCCTGTGTTGCCTCTGGTAAAAATTAAACAAGCCGAATGCATTTTGGTTTTTGGCTGCACGCCAAATCAACTCGGCCTGAACCTCGAATGCCCCCTTTACCAACTGGTAGATTTTTATGGCACACGCCTTCTGTTTGCCGACAAGATATCGATTCTTGAACCGGATACCGGCCGGAAACGGCAACTCTGGCAAGCTTTACAACAACTTTTTTTGATTAAATAAACCGTTTTTGATGATCTGCTCCAAGGCAATCCGGAGCAGATAAATCCTATTGATATATGAAAGCATACGTTTTCCCGGGGCAGGGTTCCCAATTTGAAGGCATGGGCAAAGCCTTGTATGACACCAACGAAGACGCCCGGCAACTTTTTGAACAAGCCAATTCAATATTGGGGTGGCGGATCACCGACCTGATGTTCACCGGAACAAAAGATGATCTGACGCAGACAAAAGTCACACAACCAGCCGTATTCCTGGAAAGTATCGTCCGCGCCACCATTGCAGGCAATACTTTCCGCCCGGACGCCGTAGCCGGCCATTCGCTCGGCGAAATCACCGCCTTGGCTGCATCGGGCGCCCTGTCGTTCGCCGATGCGCTGCAACTGGTCAGCAAAAGGGCATTTGCCATGCAAAAAGCCTGTGAACTTACGGAGAGTACCATGGCGGCCGTCCTCGGTATGGAAGATGCCAGGGTTGAAGAAATTTGTGCAGCCATCACCGATGAAGTGGTCGTGCCGGCAAATTATAACTCCCCCGGCCAATTAGTCATTTCAGGCTCAAAAAAAGGCATCGAGCAAGCCGCAGCCAAACTTCAGGAAGCAGGAGCCAAACGCGTGATCGTGCTTGCCGTTGGTGGCGCCTTCCACTCGCCACTGATGCAACCGGCACAGGACGAACTGGCTGAAGCCATCCGAAACACACCGTTTCAAAAACCTGTTTGTCCGGTTTATCAAAATGTACATGCCCGGCCGGTGACTGATCCGGAGCAAATTCGTCAAAATCTCATCGCGCAACTCACCGCTCCGGTTCGCTGGACGCAAACCATTGAAAATATGATCCATAGCGGCATCTCAACGTTTATCGAAGTAGGCGGAGGTGCTGCCGTACTCCGGGGAATGATCCGAAAAATTAATCCGGAAGCCGGCACGGATGTACTGTGAAAACAGCGGCACGGGCCCTTTACTAAAAACCGGTATTCTGCAGTTAACCAGCAACAAAACCTCCGGCGTGGCTTGTTTTTAAAATAATTTCTTCCATACATTGGTTGGCTAATGAAAAGCAACAGTTGATATGGCAACAAACACGATGATTCGAAGTGGGCAAGTGCTGATTGCCGAGCCATTTATGCTTGACCCGTATTTCCGGCGTTCTGTAGTGCTGCTTTGTGAACACCATGATGAAGGTACCATTGGGTTTATCCTGAATAAAAATATTGATATGGGGATCAATGACCTGATGGCCGATTTTCCAAAATTTGAAGCTGAAATTTTCTACGGTGGCCCGGTCCAAACGGATACCTTGCATTATGTCCACGATTTAGGGGAAATGCTTGAAGACAGTGTTAAAATTGCCGATGGCGTTTGGTGGGGCGGCGATTTCGAACAACTAAAATTCCTGATCGCCCAACAACTGATCCAACCCGCAAATATTCGATTTTTCGTGGGCTACTCCGGATGGACTTCCGGCCAACTTAAAGAAGAGTTGAAGTTTGGCTCCTGGGTGCCCGGTGAAATGAATGCGAATTATATTTTCAAATTCAAACCCAATCATTTGTGGCGCCATGTCATGTACACCCAAGGCGATCTTTTTGAGATCATTTCCGATATGCCGGAAGACATGAGCTGGAATTAACCGGCAACTAATTTTTCAAAATCATAGTTTCAAACGGCTGGAGGGTAATCCGGCCGTTTTTTGTTGCCGGCACCGAAACCGGCAGTGCCGTCAGATTGCAATAGGCCGCGAAAGACTCGCCCGATTTTTCAATCAAAATACGGTATACATCAGCCTCCAGCCGGGTAACTATCCGCACCGGGCTGCCCGACCAGATCAGCGCCTCCTCCAGTTCGCTGCGCTGCTCCGGGGTGTACGTGCTAACGTCATCGGAGGTAAACAACAGCCCCCCAAGTAATGCATTGATCATCAACACCGTACTTTGCTGCACCGGGGTAAAGTGCTGGTGATCGTCGCGCAGAATAAACACATCCGGGTCGCTGATGAAGGCAGGCCCGTTCAGGTGCCAGCGCCCCAACACCGAGCGCAAGGCAGCTAGCGTGCTCACCCGTTCGCGATGCCGCAAAACGGCAAGCAGCCGGTGCTCCCAATGCAAGTGCACATCCCCGCCAACCCGGCAATAATCGGCATTACCGGCTGCGGCGCTAAGTGGTACTCCACAAGCCAGCATCGTCCGGTTACCCATTTGCCGGCGCAAAAATTGCATCGCATCATGCATCACCTGGCCGCGCGTTTTTTCCCGTGGCGGCTGCAAACAAACCGCAAACAAAAAATCAAGTTTAAGCAACTCAAACCCCCACCGCTCCAAAATCACATGAAAAACCCCGCTGAGATAATCCTGCACTGCCGGATGGTAAAAATCCAGCGCATAAAACCAACCACCCCAGTACGGGTTCCATCCCACACGAATCGCGCGCCCGCCTGCATTTTTTAACAACCAGTCCGGATGGCGTTTCACCAGTTCCGACCTGGCCGATGCGACAAAAGGCGCCAGCCAAAGCCCCGGCACCAGCCCGCGCTCACGGATAGCCGCGGCAACCGGACCCATACCATTGGGAAATTCCGGCTTAACCGACAGCCAGTCGCCTGTGGCTGTTTGCCAACCATCGTCGATCTGGACGTACCGGAACGGCAGGCCACTTTCGGCTATCGCCGCCGTGTTCTTTAAAATTATGCTTTCGGAAATATTCGTAAAATGCCGGTACCAACTGGTCCAACCAAGTGCCGGCATGCGACTTTCCCGGTTGAGTTCGACGTCAGCAAAAAATTGTTGCGCATCCTGCCCAACCCGGAAATACAGTCCCGGGAATGAATGGCTAAGTTTCAAGCCAGGCAAATCCTTGCGCACTGTCATTATTTTGTTTGCATGATCATATAAAAACAGTGTAAACCCGGTGCTTTCGCCCAGCGAGCTCAGGTATGTCGTTCGGCCTCCTGGCCCAACTACGTAGGTATACGACCAGGCGTGCAATTGCCCCGGACCATGCGGGATGCCGCTGATGTGGTCATCCCCGTAAAGCCCCATAAACGGGCGGGCAATTTTGCGCAAGCGCCGGATTTCAGCATCCACCGGCAAAAGCCGGCTTTCGCTCCAGGATTGAAAGCCGTTGGCAAAAAACAAATCGACTGCCGGACAGGCCAACTCAACAGCCAAATCAAGCACCGTCAGGTCTGTTTTTGGGTGCAAAAAAAGCGTGTAGCGCCAACCCGAATTGTCTTCAACACGTTGAACATCAACATGCAACTCCTCCAAAGAATTTACCTGGCCCGGCACAAGCAGGTACTGTTTTTCACCCTGCGGACCGGCTATTCGTACAATGGCATTTTGAAATTTCATGGAAACATCTGCTGATTCGGGTTGCAAGTTAGGGATTCCGGCCGCTTGAATCAGCCGCGATGGCCTACCTTTGCCGGAAACGTTAAAACCGGATTTGCCTTGGCTGCTGCTGCAAATAAATTACATCCTATTTTAGTCCGCGCCGTCGCGCAGGCGCTGATCGACATTTTTATCGAACAGCGGTATGCCGACAAAGTGATCGAATACACCCTCCGGCAAAACCCCAAAGCCGGCAGCCGCGACCGCGCGTTCATCGCCGAAACGACCTACGAAATCGTTCGAAACTACCGGCTCTACAGCGAAATCCTGGGCAAACAACCACAAACGGAAGCCGACTTCTGGAAAATTATCGGCATTTATTTAAGCCTGAATTTTGAACCTGCCCCTGCCCCGGAGCAGCAAGCCGGCAGCAAGCAAAAAGACCTGCTTCGGAAACTTACTGAGTTAAAAGACGAAGTGCCGGAAGAAGAATCAAACCAGCACCTGGTTTTTCCCGAGTGGGCCGAGTTTGAAGGACTGGATCCGCATGCAATTCAGGAAAAAGCCCGGAGCCTGAACGCCCGACGTCCCATTCGGGAAAGCATCCCCGACTGGCTGGACGCACTCGGCCACACTGAACTTGGCGACCGCTGGAACGACACCCTGGCCCATCTCAACCAACCGGCCCCCGTTGTGCTGCGCACCAACCGGCTGAAAACCACCCGGGAAGCACTGCAAAAAATCCTGGAAAAGGAAGGCGTTGAAACACAACCTTTCGGCGACACCGACGCCCTGGTGCTGGAACGCCGACAAAATGTTTTCCGCACGAAAGCATTCAAAAACGGGCTGTTTGAATTGCAGGACTACAGCAGCCAACTGGTGGCCCCCTTTTTGGCGCCTGAGCCCGGCATGCGCGTGGTCGATGCCTGCGCCGGCGGCGGCGGGAAATCGCTGCACCTGGCTGCCCTCATGGAAAACAAGGGCCGGTTGATTGCCCTGGATACCCAGGCCTGGAAACTCGACGAACTCCGCCAGCGCGCCCGCCGTGCCGGCATCGCCAACATCGACACACGGCCGATCGAAAACCGGAAAGTGATCAAACGGCTGTACAACAGCGCCGACCGGCTCTTGCTCGATGTGCCTTGCAGCGGGCTCGGTGTGCTGCGCCGCAACCCCGACAGCAAATGGAAACTCAGCCCGGAACACCTCGAAAATCTTCGAGAAACGCAACAGGAGATCCTCCAGGGCTATTGCCGGATCGTAAAACCGGGCGGCCGCATGGTGTATGCCACCTGCAGTATTTTGCCTTCGGAAAACGAAAACCAGGTGCAGGCATTTTTGTCCTCCGAAGCCGGGAAAGATTTCCGGTTCATTGCCGAGCGCAAAATATTGCCGCAAGACGAAGGGTTCGACGGGTTTTACATGGCACTGCTCGAACGCAACGCAACAGAAGAAAAAAGTTAAACATGACGATTAGCAGCCTGCTGAAAGACTACGGCCAATACAATCTTTGGGCCAATCAAAGCATCCTGAATTGGTTATATGCCAAGCCCCTGGAATTACTCGAAAAAGAAATCCCATCCAGTTTTCCAAGTCTCTGCCGCACGCTGTTGCATATTTGGGATGCCGAAGCAATTTGGATGCGCCGTCTGCAAGGCCTCAAAGCTGCGTCGTTCCCCAGCCACAACTTCACGGGTACGCTGATTGACCTGAAAAACGGTCTGCTATCCAACTCCGAAGCATTCAGCGCTTTCCTCCAGGATGCCCCCGACGCCTTTTTTCAACAGCATATTCACTACACGAATACCAAAGGCCAGGAATTCACCACTGCAAATGCTGAAGTGGTTCAACATTGCATCCAGCACAGCACGTACCACCGCGGTCAGCTGGTTACCATGGCACGTGGCCTGAGCCTGACCGACCCGCCGTCGACAGACTACATCACCTACCTGCGCATCCGGGGGTAAATCAGGTTTTTCAGCCTGTTTTATCCAGGGCTTAATCCTTCCCCGATTCGCCGTATTTTTGGATTTTTGCAAAAAACAAACCCAAAATGCGCATACTCCACGTTTCCGACACGCACCTAGGTTTTCAGGCTTTCGACGTAGTCAACGAAAAAGGGATCAACGCCCGCGAACAGGATATGTACACCGTTTTTGAACATACGGTGAACCGGATTCTGGAGATCAAACCCGACGCAGTCATTCATTCCGGCGACTTTTTTCACCGCCCCAGCCCCTCCAACCGGGCCCTGACTTTTGGCCTGGAACAACTGCGCCGCGTTTGTGATGCCGGCATTCCGGTGTACATCATTGCCGGCAACCACGAAACACCCAAAACCGTGTACACCAGCCCCATTTTGCGCGCCTTCGGAAGCCTGCCCTGCGTGCAGCCGTTTTTTGGCGAAGCCTGGGAATCCACTGAATTGGACGGGGTGATCATCCACGGCCTGCCCCACATCAACGACAACCGGATTTTACAGGAACAACTGGAACGCCTGGAGCCGGTACCCGGAAAATTCAACATCCTGATGCTCCACACTTCGCTGGGTAAGCGTTTCCTCATGGAAGAGTACGGCGAGCAAATTTTCCCGGAAGCATTCCAGGAAAAGCTGAGCGCCTTTCAATACCTGGCCCTAGGGCACTGGCACAATTATCAAAAAATTGATCTGCACCCGAATGCCTGGTATTGCGGCTCCCTGGAACGGCTGAGCGATACAGAAATTGATTCCGAAAAAGGCTTTATCCTGCTGGATATTGCTGCGGATGGTAGCTGCACCACAACTTTCGAGGCCGTACCGGCACGCCCCTGGCTGAAACTTGACATTCAAAAATGCCAGGAAAAAACCGTGGCCGACATCCAGGCAGAAATCGATCGTTTTCAGCAAAAGCACGACACTGCCGGAGCCATACTCTCCGTGATTTTCAACGATATAAAAATCGAACAGTCGCTCGAAATTTCGAACATCTACCTGCGAAACCAGTTCCCGGAATGCTTCCAGATCCTGCCCAAACGCCGTTCGTTTGCCGACCGGAGTTTTGTGCGCAACCTGGAAGCCGACCAGTTTGACCGGCTCGACCAGATCTTCGCCGATTATATTCGCGAGAAATATGCCGACAACACGGAACTAGCGCAGAAAATGATCCAAAAAGCCGGGCAGTTTTTTCATGAAATTAAATAAATATCCCCCGAAAGTCACAAGGACCAAAATGACGAATACTAACCCATGATTCTCCGCACCCTGCATCTTGAAAATTACAAGCAATACGGCCAACTCGACCTGGAGTTCCGGGAAGGGCTGGTGGGCATTATTGGCCGGAACGGCGCCGGCAAGTCGACGCTGTTTGAAGCGATTTTGTATTGCCTGTACGGCAAAGATGAAAGCAACAAAAACCTGATCCGCTCGGCTTTTGCCGACCCGAAAGCCACCGTGATCCTGCAATTGCAGTTTGCCATCGGACCAACGGAATACCGGGTGGAACGCAGCTTTCGCGGCAAAGCCATGGCGGTGAGCGCCGAATTGTTCAAAAACAATGAATTGGTGGCCAAGGGAGTAGCCCCGGTGAACGAGGAGATCATCCGGATTCTAAACATGGAGCGGGACGCGTTCAAACGCTCCGTATTTTCCGGGCAGAAGGAGCTATCCGAACTTTCGGACACCAGTGGCGAAGCCCGCAAACGCATGGTGCGCAAAATGATCGGCCTCGATACCCTCGACGATGTCCAGGCCCGCATGAACACCAACACCCGCGACCTGATCAATCAGATTGCCGGCCAGCAGCAAAACTTGCTCGACCCGGAAGTGGCCGCCCTGCTGGAAAGCGACATTGCGGAACAAACCAAACTGCTCGAGAAAACGGCGAAACAGCTAAAAAAAGAACAGAAAAAACTGAACGCCGTGGAGGCGGACTACCAGACCGCCCGCAAAAAATTTGAGGCTGAAGCCCAAAAACAACAGCAATTCCAGGCAGCCCAGCAGGAGCTCAGCCGCTTGCAGGAGCGCCTGGATGGGCACCGCAACCAACGCGAAAACCTGAAGGAAAAAATTGCCGGGCTCGCAGCACAACAAAAAGCGCTGCTGGCACAAAAGCCGACCTTTGAATCGTACGAACGCGACAAAAAAAGCCTGCAACAGCTAGCCCTCGACCGGCAGAAATACCTCAATCAAAAAACAAACCTGGATCAACTGGCCGAATTGCAACCTTCACTCCTGCAGAGCCGCGAACGCCTGGCCGAACTAACGAGCCGCCTGGCAAATACCGAACAAACCGAACAGGAGATCCGGGAGAAAAAAACGTTGGCTGAATCGCTGGAAGCTGCCATTGAACAAAAACGCGAAGCCTTCAGCCAGGTAAAAAGTCAGATCGATGCCCTGGCCGTCCGGGTGGATGAACGCCGCAGCAAGATCAATGACCTGCAAAAAATCGGGAAGGAAGGCACCTGTCCGACCTGTTTCCAACCGGTTTTAAACGCCTATGAACAGGTACTTGTTAAACTGAACCTCGAAATCGAAGCCTTGCAAGGCAAGGAAATGCAGGCGCTCCAGCAGCAGCAGGAATCCGTTCGGAAAGAAGGCCTCCAATTGCGTCAACAACACGGCGAAATTGCGAAAGCACTCCAGGAACTGCTTGCGCAGCAAACCCGGTTGCAGGAATTTGCGAAGCAAAAAACGTACGAAGCGGGTGTTTTGAAAAAATACGAAGCGCAAGAGACAAAAATTCAGGCCATCCTGCAGGAAATCGGTACCGTGCATTTTGATGAAAACAAATACAACGGGCTAAAAAGCCAGGTGGAAGCCGCCGAGCCGCAGTATCTGAAATTCACGAACGAACAGGCCTATGTGCTGCGCGAACTTCCACTGGCAGAAAAAGCGCTGCAACAAACCGATGCCGACATTGTCAAAACGGAACAATTCATTCGCGACCAACAGGCCGCCCTGACCAAAACCGATTACCAGCCGGAGCACTACGAAATTGCAAAAAATACGCTCACCCAGTACGGAGAGGCATATTCGGCACAATCCGGCCAGGTCAGCCAGTTGGAAAAAAGCAGCCTCGAACACCAAAACAACATCGAACGGGCACGCGGCAAACTGGAAGCCGACGAACATATCCGGGCGCAAATCAGCACAAAACTGGAGGAGGTGGAGTTGTTAAAAAAACTGAGCGAGTTGCTGATCCAGTTCAAAACAGAAATTCTGGAAAAAGTCAGTCCGGGCATCTCCCGAGAAGCCAGCGAATTGTTCAGCCGCATCACCAAAGGCAAATATGAGCGCATCGAGGTGGACGAAAACTTTGATTTTGCCATCGCCGACGGCGGCATCCTCTACCCTATCGAACGGTTTTCTGGCGGCGAAATCGACCTGGCAAATTTTTGCCTTCGCATTGCGATCACGAAAGCTATCATGGACTTAAGTGGAAATGCACAGGGGGTGGAATTTCTCGCTTTCGATGAAATTTTCGGCAGCCAGGATGAAGAGCGCCGGCACGAAATGATGCTGGCACTGTACTACTTGCAGGAACAGTTCCGGCAAATTTATATTGTATCCCATATTGACAGCCAAAAAGACTATTTTCCCAGCCTGCTTGAAGTGAGCTACCAGCCGGAAGGCAGCGTCGTCAAGTGGATTTAACTGAAAACCAGATTGTTATTTTGCCAAACTCACCACTACTTCACGGACTAACCGATGCCCAGGTGCAAGCCAGTCGCGCGCGCCACGGCAGCAATAGTCTGTACTTGCGCCCCAAACGGCAATTCTGGAATATTCTTTTTGAGGTACTTCGCGAGCCGATTTTTTTACTGCTGGTCCTGGGTTGCCTGCTTTACTTTGCCATCGGCGATACCACCGAGGCCTGGCTCATGGTCGCCTCGATCTGTTTTGTTATCGCGATCGAGATCATTCAGGAATACCGCAGCGAAAAAGCGCTGGATGCGCTCCGGCAGTTTTCACAGCCAAAAGTAACCGTAATGCGCGACGGCCAGGAAATGGCCATAGCAACCGAAGACCTGGTCGTGGACGACATCCTGCTTTTTGCCGAAGGCGAACGCCTCGCCGCCGATGCCATAGTCCTCGAACAGCACGACCTCAGCGTCGACGAAGCCATCCTGACTGGCGAATCGCTGCCGGTAAACAAAACAGCGGAGGACGGATCGAACCAACTCTTTCAGGGTACCGTCGTAGCCTCCGGCATGGGAAAAGCTCAGGTGAGTGCCGTCGGCGCAAAAACGGAGTTTGGCAAACTGGGCCAGTCGATCGAATCGATTGAAACGGAACCGACGCCCCTGCAACGCCAGATCGACCGCTTTGTCCGTCAAATGATGTTTGCCGGTTTGATCGCTTTCCTGATTGTTTTCGGCATAAACTTCTACTACGTCGGCACCATTGTTGCCGCGCTGATCTTTTCGCTTGCCTTTGCCCTTGCGCTGATTCCCGAGGAAATTCCCGTGGCGTTCACCTCCTTCATGGCCCTTGGCGCCTACCGCATGACCAAGCAAAATATCCTGGTCAAACAACCCAAAACGGTGGAAAGCCTGGGCTCCGCCACGGTCATCTGCCTGGACAAAACCGGAACGATCACCGAAAACCGGATGTCGGTTGCCGAAGTGGTCGATATGGGTGGCCAAGACCGGTGCCTCGAATACGCCATGTGGGCCAGCGAACCGGAGCCCTTCGACACCATGGAAAAAGCCATTCATGCCGCATACGCCGAAGCAACAACAAGCGACCGGCGTCCGGAATTTTCCATGGCGCACGAATATCCGCTGGAGGGTGTGCCCCCATGATGACCCATATTTACCGCAATGCTGCGGGCCATCAGATCGTGGCGACCAAGGGCGCCGTCGAACGCATTGTGCTGGTTTGCCGCAACCTTGACGACGAGACGAAAACCCTGATTTTCAAAAAAACACATGACCTCGCATCCAAAGGCTACCGGATACTCGGTGTAGCCAGCGCCGAATGGCCGGGCAATGATTTTCCGGAATCCCAGGATGCTTTCCCCTGGCAGTTTGAGGGCCTCATCGCGCTCTTCGACCCGCCCAAGCAAAATATTCAGGGCGTGTTCAACCACTTTTACGAAGCGGGCATCCAGGTAAAAATGATCACCGGCGATTACCCCGAAACGGCGCTCAATATTGCCCGGCAAAGTGGATTGCAGCACGAAGAAACTGTGCTCACCGGGGAGCGGGTCATGCAAATGAGCACAGATGAACTGCGTGGAGCGGTCCGAACAACTGCCGTTTTTGCACGCATGTTTCCCGACGCCAAACTCCGGGTGGTGGAAGCCCTGAAATCTAACGGCGAGGTAGTAGCCATGAGCGGCGACGGCGTCAATGACGGCCCTGCCCTCAAGTCCGCTCAGATTGGGGTAGCCATGGGCAAACGCGGCACCGAAGTGGCAAAAGGCGCTGCATCCATGGTGTTGCTCGACGACAACCTGGATCGCATGGTGACTGCCATCGAACTCGGGCGAAAGATCTACAACAATTTGCGCAAAGCCATTCGCTATGTCATCAGCATCCATGTACCGATCGTCCTGATAGTGGTGCTTCCCCTGGTATTCGGCTGGACCTACCTGCACATGCTTGCCCCGATCCACGTCATTTTTATGGAACTGATCATGGACCCTACCTGTGCGGTTGCCTATGAAAATGAGCCGTCCGAGCCGGGAATTTTAAAAAAAGCCCCGCGGGCGGCCGACGCACCGTTGTTTACCGGCAGGGAACTTACCCAGAGCATCCTTCAGGGACTGGTAATTACTGCCGGCATTCTCGGCCTGTATCATTATGCAATCAGTCAGGGCGCCAGCGAGGAAAAAACCCGGGCATTTGTATTTACCACCTGATGCTTTCCAACATTTTTCTCACGCTGGTCAACCGTTCCTTCGAACATACCATTGCGCAAACCATCTTTTACAAAAACCGAATGATTCCGATTATTCTGGGCATTGCAACGCTAATCCTGTGCGCTGTACTTTTCATTCCCTGGTTCAATGAATTATTCAAACTGGAGCCGTTGCGCTGGCCGGAAATCGGCCTGTGCGTATTGACGGCCGGGATTAGCACCGGCTGGTTTGAAGTGTGGAAGTTTGTGCGAAGTGTAGCAATCAACCGCAGGAACACTCGTCCTACGGCTTGAAGCCGTAGGACGAGTTCCGGGCCAATTTTAACTGCCGATAAACCTGCTCGGCAGCCTGATCCCAGTCAAAAAGGTTGCGCCGTTCCCGCCCCTGTGCAACCAGATGTGCACGCAACGACTCATCCGAAAACAGTTTTTCCAACGCCGCCGATATTGCCTGTTCCGAAAGCGGGTCGACCAAAAGCGCCGCATCGCCGGCAACCTCGGGCAAAGCGCTGGTATTGGAACAAAGCACCGGCGTATCGCAATACATGGCCTCCACCAACGGCAAGCCAAATCCTTCGCTGAGGGACACATTGACCAGGGCCAGCGCACCGGCGGTCAGCCGCGCAAGGTCCTGCTCGCCGATATAGCCTAAAAAATGAATATCCTGTTTAAATGTTGCCCGCTGAAAAGCATTTTGAACAGGCCCTGTTTCCCAGGCAAAGCGCCCGGCCAGGAGCAATTTCACCGGGGCGCCGGTGCGTTTTTTGAAAGCGTCAAAAGCGTGGATCAGGCGGTGAATATTTTTTCGGGGATGAATGGCGCCGCTATAAAAAAAATAGGCGGCTCCTCCGGAAAAGGCATCCCGTACCCGCTGTTTTTCGGCCTCCGGCAGAGGTCGGAAAATCGAGCGGCAGCCGTTGTACACCGTCGTAATTTTTGCCGGATCGGCGCCGGTTATCCCGTCCAGCACTGCTTTCCGGGTAAATTCGGAGACGGCAACTACCCGGTTGGCCCGGCGTATATACCGTGGAATGAAATACCGGTAGTAATCCCTCGACCACCAGGGTACCTGCCCGGGATGCTGCAACGGAATCAAGTCGTGTACCGTCATCACAGTGGGCACCGGACTGGCAAGACTAAGGTAACAATCCGGTGAAAAAAACACATCCGCCTTGCAGCGCCGCAACGCCCGGGGCACGGCCCATTCAAACCAGGCATACCACAACACCGGATGCCGCGCCGGCGGAAACAAAACGATGGGTGTCACATTTTCGGCGTACACGTAAGCGGGGTCAAACGGCCGGTCGAAAAAAAAGAAAAACTGGTCTTCCGGGTGGCTCACCACCATCCGGCGCAACAGCGCATGCGTATACCAGCCCAGGCCCTCCAGTTTGTCGGGCAGCAGAAATCGGGTATTTACGGCGATACGCATGGCAAGGTTTGAAGGTTGCTGGTTAGAGGGTTTCTGGTTTCTGGTTGCGAGATGGCAGGTTGGAATAAATTTCGGATTGTGGAAAACTTTGCGGCTTTTAGGCTGGCACCCATGGGGCTGCTGTGTAATTTTGGCCGGCAAATGTGCCAAATCTTTCCCGATCCGGCAACCTTCTAACCCGTAACCTTCTAACAAGTATGCTTGATATCGCTTCCGCAAACCTCCGTCGCCTGGCCATCAGCTGGGTGGGTAACAAAAACCGATATGAAGGGGTCAATATCCCCAAACAAACCCTGGTGCCGGTACACGACCTCGCACACGAACTCCTGATCGGGTCGTTCCTCAAACCGTTTGAAAAATCGGCTGAGTTTTTTTACTTCTTTCACGAGGAGGATGTGAGCAATCACCAGGTTTACCAATGTTGCATGAATATTTTCAACGACCCGGAAACGCTGCCTGAAATGGCCGGCGAACTGGCAGGCCTGCTGTACGAGCATTGCGATAATGCACGGGTGCAGGGCGGTGAGTTTTTGGTGAGTTATTTTGATGATCTGCTGCTGGCGGGCGAACCTGCGAACGCCATTGGCTTGTGGAAAATTCAAACCAAAGACCCCTACCTGAAGGTGGAGCGCACCGCAGAATCCTTCACACTCAATGTGCTGGAGGGCATTCCAACAGGCAAACTGGAAACGGCCGCCCTCATTTTTAACCTGGATGAGGCGGAAGGTTACCGCGTTTGCGCCGTTGATACAGTTTCAAAAAAAGGGGACCGTTCTTTTTGGAAAGACGCGTTTTTGCGCCTGCGCCCGATCGAAGACAACTACTTCAACACGCGGCATTACATCAGCCTCTCCGGCGAATTCATCCACGAACGCCTGCCGCACAAGTTCGGCCTCGATCGCGCCGATCAGCTGGACGCGCTCTACCGCTCCGGGCTCTATTTCAAAGAAAATGAAGAGTTTGAACTCGACAACTTTGCCGAAACGCTGTTTCCGGAGGAGGAGCAACAAGCGGCGTTTCGCGAATTCCGCGATGAGTATGCCAAAGCCTATGCCGTGCCTTTGGAAGACAAATTCGACATCAGCCCACCCGCCGTACGCAAAGAATTCAAGGTGTTGAAATCCGTGATCAAACTGGACAAAAATTTCCACATCTACGTCCACGGTCGCCGCGACCTCATCGAGCGGGGTTTCGACGATGAAAAAGGCAAAAAGTATTACAAGGTTTACTTTGAAGACGAAGAGTAGCCTGTTTTACAGGTCCATGGCTATAACATGCCAGGTTTCACCGGCAGCTGCATCGGGATAAATTTCAACGGTTTCGAAGCCTACGCGCTCATGCGCGCGCAAGGATCGGGTGTTGCGCGCAGCCACCTGGGTAATCACGAAATCAAAGTCCGCGCGGCAGTGCTCCTTTAGTTTGGCATACATCCCGTCGAAAACGCCCTGCCCACGGTATCCAGCCGCCACGCAAACCTGTCCCATGACGAACCAGCGGCTTTCCCGTAGTGATTTTCCTTTCCAGGACAGACTTTCCAGCCGGTTGAACATCGGCACAAGTTCTGGTACCGCCTCGGCAAATTGCCGGAGCATTACCAGGCAGTAGCCCGCCAACTTCGCGCCATCCATGGCAATCACGGAGGGATAAAGGGCATTCATTTGGCGCAAGACATCGGGCGCATGCCGGACGGTCACAAAGCCCTCCCGCCGCATAACGGTATCCGACAGGGCCACCGGATGGTTCAAGGCTTGCAGCGACAGAATTTGCTGAATTTCCGGTTCGTGGTGCACGGTAGTGTACTGCACCTTCATGACTTTGGTTGGCTAAATTCCAGGACCTCTTCCGAACTCAACCCGTACAACGGCGGTGTAGCCACACCGAGCTGGTTGAGGTGCAGGTAAATTTGTCCACGGTGATGAATTTCGTGTTCCGGCAGCAGGCGCAACCACTTCCAGCAGGTAATCGGATACCCGGCCGGGGTACGCACTTTGGTTTCGAGTTGTTCCGGTGTCAGTTGTTGAAACAGGGCTACTGACTCAGCGTGCATGGCATCAAAATATTCGAGCACCGCCGTT
>JADJWX010000027.1 GCA_016716135.1 Lewinellaceae bacterium
TGATGTAAGCATCCTGCTGAAAGAGCCGCATTTTCCGCATCTGTTTCAATGAAATCCGGCTGGCTGTGAGATTGGCTACGCATCCATTGGCAAATTCAACCCGGGCATTGGCAATATCGGGGGTTTGGCTAAGCACTGCCACGCCGCTGGCGCTTACGCGTTTTACGGGCGACTGAACCAGGTGCAATACCAGGTCAAGATCGTGAATCATCAAATCGAGGATTACCGAAACTTCGGTGCCCCGGGGCTGGAAAGCCGCCAGGCGGTGACTTTCGATAAACATGGGGTTCAATGGAATATCGCGCAGTGCCAGGTAGGCAGGGTTGAATCGTTCGACATGCCCAACTTGTACCGTGACGCCGTATTGGGCAGCCAGCTGAAGCAACACCCCCTTGCCTGATGGTGTGGGTAGCCGGTTTTCAATGGAAGCGTGTTTGCCCGCGGATAGCCCTGGAGAGCCAGTTTGATGCTCGAGCGTCGGTGTAGGCGATATCAACGGCATTTACTTTTTAAAGGCGTGACGGATTTGAACCGGGGTACCCCAAACTGCGCTGCCCCTTCCGGCATTTTTATCATTCAGAGTCGAAAAATCCGACGAGTCCCAAGTGTCTGTGGCTAAAATACATTTGAGGTGAATTTTGCCGAGATGCCCGGCGCCAAATAACCCAATCTTCCGTTTTATCATAATCTATCTGAAGTACATCAGTACCGCTCCAAAGGCTGTGATCAATCCAATCAGCACAGAGGCCATTTGAATGGAATACCGCATGTGCCGGATAAAGGTTTCGATCTCATTTTTGAACTGCGGATATTGCGTAAGAACCTCTGCCTCAAGTTTTTGCCGGTTAAAGATATGTGCCGCGCCAAATTGGACTTTGTTGCGAACCAATACGCCGTATACTTTCAGCACCTTGGCCCGGAAGTACAGGTTGACAAACAACATGGCAATAAACAGTCCTATGATGATCGAGATGAGCAGGATGTACATGGCACAAAGGTAATACGGATTCCACACTCGCAACTCCGCACCCAAATTACTACTTCCGCTTGCGTTTTTTATAATTCTCCAGCACAAACGCCCCGAGGCCCTGTAGAGAAGAATAAAATGCTTTGCCGTTGTTTGCCTGTGTGAATGCTTCCACAAACCGCACCAGGTAGGGGTCGCGGGCGATCATGAACGTGGTGATGGGCACGTCCAGTTTTTTACATTGCAAGGCCAGGTTAAGGCAGCGGTTGACAATCTTTCGATCGAGGCCGAAGGCGTTTTTGTAGTACCGTTTACCCAGTTTGATGCAAGTGGGCTTGCCGTCGGTAATCATAAAAATCTGCTTGTTGGGGTTGCGCCGGCGTTTCAAAATATCCATAGCAAGTTCCAGACCGGCAACGGTGTTGGTGTGGTAAGGCCCAACTTGCAGATAGGGGATATCCTTCAACTCAATGGGCCATGCGTCGTCGCCAAAAACCAGGATGTCCAGGGTATCTTTCGGGAAGCGGGTCTGGATAAATTCCGCGAGGGCAAGCGCCACTTTTTTTGCCGGTGTAATCCGGTCTTCACCGTACAGGATCATGGAGTGTGAAATGTCGATCATTAACACCGATGACATCTGGCTTTGGTAATATGTTTCATACACCTCCAGGTCGTCCTGAGTCAGGTGAAACTCATCAATGCCATGGTTGATGTAGGCGTTGCGCAGCGAGTTTGTAACGGCAAGATGCTCCAGGCTGTCGCCAAACTCGTACGGTTTTACATCGGAAGTAAACTCATCGCCCTGACCAATGAAGCCCGTGTTGTGTTTTCCGCTTTTGGCTTTTTTCAAATCGCCGAAAATATCATCCAAACTTTTTTGCCGCAGGCTGATCTCCAGTTTTGAGGTAGGGCCAAGGCCACCTTCCCCGCTCCCGTCACGCCGGATGTATCCTTGTTCTTCGAGATCACGGATAAAGTCGCCGATACCATAATCGGGTGTAGTCAACTTGTACTCCTTATCCAGCTCAGTAAGCCAGGACAACGCTTCCTCCACATTCCCGGAAGTGTAGAGCATTAGTTCCTGGAAAATTTTAAACAACCGGTCGAAAACGGATTGGTTGGGATCGGGCGTGTATTCTGAAAAACGAAAACCAAGCATGAAGAAAGTTTGGATAAGCCGGCAATTGCCGGTATGCACTACTCCGAACAACTATGCTCCGCACAAAGTTTAATCCGTAATGATTTTGATACTTTGCTGTTTTTTGCGTTCGGCTACCAGGTCAATTTCCTGTTCGCGGGTCCCATCAAAAATCAAAACGCGTGCGGTATTAGGCTCTGACTTCCCAAAATCATCGGCATACACAGTCAGGTAGTGCTCCCTTCCCGGAGGAAGTTTGATCTCAAACTCCTGAGGCTGCGAACGAAGGTAGAGGTGGTCGATTACTTTCTCTTCGTTCAGGTACACCGAAATGATATCGCCATCTTCCACCTGGCTGTCCCAAATGCGCAGTTTGATGGTGCGGGCCTTGACTTTCACAGTTTCACCAACTTCGACACTGCGGCCACCAATGGTTTCCGGTTTTACCTGTTTTTGGACCACCGGCTCCGGCTTGGGTTTTTCCACGGGTTTAGGCGCAGGCTTGGCTGCTACCGGCTTGGGTGGATCTTCATCACAGGGGAGTTTGGCGGAGCCGCCAAGACGAATGCTGAACCCGGGGCCTCTGGAGGATACATTACTTACAAGAATGACATATTTTTCCCCTTTAATAACGCGCAAGGGCGCCAGCCAGGCATTATCGCCGGGGTCGGAACAGCCGGCATCTTCACTGGCATCGCGTTCGCCGTCGCGCAAACCGGTTTCGCCCATGCAGGGGCTGGAAATAGCATTCTCGCTGCGGTCGCCGGATGCCATGCAGCGGACAATCTGCTTCTGCGCGCAATCACCATTTGCCGGAAGTTTGAAGACCACAAAGTCGATGTCGTCATCAATTTTGTGCGGCGTGATGGTAAACGTCAGGTTGCCGGATTTTTCAATTTCAAATTTTATCCAGGCGGAGTTTTCTTCTGCCTGACCAAAATTTTCGCCGTTCATAAAACATGCAATGAAATCGGCCTCGTGGTTGTCCGCACCTTCGCCGCCAAGCTTGTTAAAGTGGTAGGCTTGTTTTTTACAAACATCATATGCCGTAGCGCAGTCGGCATTGGCTTGCGCAACCAAAGAAGGTCGCAGCGCCAGGAAAAAAAAGAAAAAAAACAGGAATAAACGTTGCATTTCGGGAAGTTTGCGGTGTATACACGGTCTTGAAACGACCGAACCGGGTAAAAATGTTTTCTGCTCCCCGCAAATTTCGATCAATTCCCGGAAAAACAAGGCAGTTGACAAGGGCAGTTGCATAATTACCTGTGCACCCTGCCCTTGTCTGAAACGCCATTTGCCTCAAATTTCGGGTTGGCACTTACCTGGCCACACTAAGTTTGACCACACTGGCCACCCCGTTGAGCATGTTTTCCAGCCGGACCACATAAACGCCCGGGGGAACGGTATTCACATCGACGTAAAACCGGTTGTCGCCTGCAAAAACCTGCACGGCGTTGTTCGATACTACGGACCCGCCCAGGCTGTGTACGCTCAAACGCGCCGGGAAAGATTCGGCAGTATTGAATGTTATTTCGGCAGATGCATGTGCCGGGTTGGGAAAAATGCTGAGTTGCCGCAATTTTTCGGGCCGGGCATCTACGATGGTCGTCGAACCACCGTAATAACATTGCGGATCGACTACATAGCCGGCGCCAACCAGGGGCAGTTTTTGATAATCCTGGAACATCGTTTCCTGCATCACCCAGTCATTGGCGCCCAGCCAATCCTGTAACAGGGTGGAAAATACCTGCCGGTAGTCATGCTGAATACCCTGCAACTGGTTTCCGTTGGTGAGGTTGCCTAAGTCCACGTTGGTGCCTGAAATGCCGGGATTCGCGGTTTTGCCGAAGATGTACATCGGCGCCAGCGTGCCGTGGTCGGTGCCAAAAGAGCCGTTTTCAACCGGAGAGCGGCCAAATTCCGAGAAGGTGCAGGCGATTGCCTTTTCGGCAATTCCCATAGACTCCAAATCGTCCAGAAAGGCTTTGACTGCCTCGGAAAGAACTTGCAGTAGATTGGCATGGGTACCCAAGGATGTGTCGCCGGAATCGACCTGTGCGCTATGGGTATCGAAGCCTCCAAGCGAGCAAAGGTAAATTTTGGTTTTACATCCGCCGCGAATAAGCCGGGCTACTGTTTTTAACTGATTCGCCAGTCCGGTGGCGGGATAGCTTCCGGCGTTGGTGCCGGCATTAAAAACATCGGTAATCCGTTGGGCGTATTTGTTTACACTTTGTTCAACCGACATGATGTAGGCCAGCTCTTCACCGTGATCGCTGTCGGGAATGTTCAGGATGGGCGCACCGCCGATGGTTTGCACCAGCGAGTAAAAACCCGCGGGGTCCTGGCCGGTCAGGTTGATCGCATTTTGATGTTCGGTTTCGGTGTGAAAGCCAAGCGATGGGTTGGAATCGCCTACCTGAATGCCCAATGGGTCGGGCATATCCGGGGTGGGCGCGCCTTCGACATCGGGGAAGAGCGCCTGTATGGAACGGCCCATCCAGCCTGATTGCAAATTGAAATTGTCCGGCGTGCCATCGCCGCCTGTCAGCCACAAATCGGTGCTTTTAAAATGTGATTGATTGGGTTGTTGATAGCCGACGCCCTGGAGTACGTTTACCCAGCCCCGGTCATACAATTCTTTGACAGCAGTCATGGCCGGGTGCAAACCCACGCGGCGGTTATCTTTGACGGTTTTATCAAGATCAATATAGGCTGTATCTGAAATACGGGTGGTTGGCCTCAAATTGGCGTAGGTATCGTATTGGGCAATTGGGATGAGGTTGTTCACGCCGTCGTTACCACCTTTTAACTGGATGAGAATGAGCGCGCGCTCCTGGATGCCGTCACAATCGGCAATGATTTTTGCGATTTTGCTGTTTGCAAAGGGTTTCAGGTTAAAGCCGTTTACGACAAAAGAAGAGACTCCGGCTGCCGGAAGTATTTTTAGAAAGTTGCGACGTTTCATTGTGTTGAGCAATTGAATGATTGAA
Organism: Lewinellaceae bacterium; assembly: GCA_016716135.1. Classification (GTDB taxonomy): domain Bacteria; phylum Bacteroidota; class Bacteroidia; order Chitinophagales; family Saprospiraceae; genus M3007. The sequence continues at coordinate 5,099 of JADJWX010000027.1, forward strand.
CGGTTGATTGCTAAAGCCCGGGCGGTGTTGTGCCGCTCAAAAGGTTTGAAATTCAGGTGAATACATAATTGCGTTGAGCAATTTTTCAAGCGGTATCCGCACTTCCGTATCGTCACCTGTATCCAGGTAATGCTGCCACTCATACGTCCAGTCGGCGGGCGGCAGGTTATCTAAAAACACGTCGAGATAAAAGTAATTAAAACGGTCGTTGTCAATCTGCTCGGGCAGCAGGTAGTTCAAAATATCTTGTACCAGGGCATATGGGTCGAGCGGATCACTAAAAAAACCGCTGTTCTTAACCCAGGGGACAATGTCGAGCCGGAAGTACAGCAGGGCGTTTGGCGAAGTGCCGTAGCTCATGCGGCCGGTGGTCAACTGACGTGGAAACTTGTAGCGCGCGATAATGGTGCTTGAGTTGAACCATTGCCGGCTGTATTCAGGTTCCTGGTAATAGCCCGGGTAGCCGGCAACATCATTCGGATAAAATAGCGGCAAACCTGCCGGTAACAAGACCCGTTGAATGATCCCGGTTGAATACAGGCGCTGATAGTGTTGTGTGGGATCAGCTGTCGGACTCGGAATTGGGATATTAAAAAAGGAAAGCATCTGGAGGCTGATTTCCAGGGGCGATTTGATCAGGCCGCCAATGATCTCGTCGGCATTGTCCGAATCGTCGGCATCAAAGAAATGCTGGCTTTGCAACAATTGTTTGAGCACCGGTTTGATTTCGTAATTACTGATACGGAAGGTGGTAGCCAGGGGCGTTATGATATCATTTTCGATTTCCGCCGTGATCTTGCGGCTGACAAACCAACGGTACAACCGGCGGCAAAAAGTGCGGGCAGTTGCTTCCTGGTTGAATACCATGGTGACGAACGCATCCAGCTCTGTCCACATGGCATTGCCGGTTTGGGCTCCGGTGATCACGGTCCCGTTGAATTTATCGCTGAATACCTTATTCCCTTTATCGTGTTGGTTGATCACCACGTTGCCCCTTGGAATATTGGTTTCCGGGTCAAGCATGTCGCGCTGGTTTCGCGTCCTGAACCCGGTAAATACCCGGGCAGCCTGCTCAATATCGTATTCGGTGTAGTTGGTGTAGTCGTCGGGTGCAATTTGCGGGCCTTTGCCAATGGTAAACAGTTCAAAAAACTCGCGGGCAAAGTTTTCGTTCGGGTTGGATGCGGTGTTTTGTTGATTGTTCAGATACACCAGCATCGAATTATCAGTCACCATTTTGGTTGCCAGTTTTTTAAAATTACCCATGGCGCCCCAATGCAGCAGGCGGAGGTAGTCAAAAAACTGTGCATTACCGGAAGCATTCGCCGTGACAATCAGGTGCTGGTGCATGAACAACACCATTTTTTGGGTTACACCCGGGTCATGGAGGGCTTCGTTGACCCACCAGGCCATCACATAGCGCCGGAGGGTATTATTGTCGGACGGAAGTGTCAGCCCGGACGGGATCAGCCAGGTGGTATTTTCCACCGGGTCGGAATTGGGGTTGTCGTACACCGGCTGGTCCATCTGTAGTGGTGGACTGATCAGCAAATTGGCTGCAGCCTGGCTGGCGGTCATCCCGGCCAACTCGTCCACTTTTGCTTTGGTAAATCGGAAACTGGCGCGGCGGAGCAAATGGGCTGCACGCCGTTGCCCCAGGGCGCCTGATAAGGGTGTAAGGGAAGCCATGAAGTCGGGTGTCTGTTAAGTGTGAAAAGATAGTGGGCAAACGGGCTGCTTGGCGATTATCCGGCTTTGACGTTTTAGCTTTATAAAGGTTTAAATAAAAAGTTAACGGACCAAACTTTTCGATGGTGCATATCGCCCGGAATACGATAGTATTTCAGTTCCGGCGCTTGAAAAAAAATGTACACGCCGTAAATTTTTAACGCAAAAAATTACTTTTGCCATTAAGCAGCGGGCCTGCTGCGCATTATCTTTAGAATTCCCACCTACACAAAGCCAGATTCTGTACCACTTTACCGAATATGCCCAAGGAAAGACCTCGGTATGCTCCGAAGCCTGATAGAGTATTTGTACCGATGACCATTTTCTTTAATTTTTAAAATCCTCTTGTGTTATGAAAAGAAACCTTACGTTTCTGCTTGGGCTGTTTTTTACTATTTGTTTTCAGGTAACAGCTATTCAAAACTCCAACGCTCAGACTCCGGGTACGGATGGCGACGGTTTCGTCATGGAAATCGTATCGCCTTCCAGTATCGCCCAACTTCTGCAAAACACCTTCACCGAGTGCGGCTGGATCGAAGCCACCTTTGGCGGCGAGATCACCGAAGAACTCTGCGGCGAGGTCGTATGGGCAGGCCCGGATTCATTGGGCTGCACCACTTTGGCGCCCGGTAGTCTTACGGATAAAATTGCCTTGATCCGCCGTGGCGATTGTGATTTTAGTACCAAGGTGTTTAATGCGCAAAAAGCCGGCGCCAAAGCGGTGATTGTGGCCAACCATTATACCAATAGTTTGGACCAGCCTTGCGCTGCTTATTTTGATGCCACAACCTTTTTGGGGGCATGTCGGGAGGGGCGAATGCTGATTCTGTAACCATCCCGGCCGTGTTTATCCAACGTCAGACCGGAGAGGAAATATCCGGGATTTTGGATGCCGGAGGAACGGTGGAAGTTTGTTTTGGCTTCCCCACAATGATTTTTCCAATTACCGCCTACCACTATGCTACGCCGGTTTCACAGGTTGATACGCTTGACCACATTGGAGTCGTATTTATAAACCGGGAACCGACCACGATTTACGATGTGGGCTTGAAGGCAGTTGTCGAAGAGCCTGATGGAAACATGGTTACCCTGAATCGCATTGTTGATTCTGTCGAATCTGGCGTGGACAACCTGATCTCCTTTTTCCCACCGTATATGCCACCTGCAATTCCGGGCAAGTTTAAGGTGACGTTTTCCAATGATGTTTATGCCGGAGGGCAAAGAGATTCTACGGTCGCTTACTTCGAGCATACGGATTACACCTTTGCACACGACAATCTTGAAGTCGTCCCGGGAGGCGCTTCCAGAGACGATCTTTTTGAAAATGCCGGTTTATTCACCCAATACGGAACGCTGATCCTTTCAAACGAATCAGGCGGATTGGCCAAATACGTAACGTTTGGCCTGAATAATGCTGCCGACTTACATGTCCCGAATGCCATTCTGGGAGAAAACGACATCGTTGTCTATCTCTATGATGCCGATGTGGACGATGACGGCGTTTGGGAATTCACCCCCAACTCTGGTACTTTTGATGATTTAGCAGCCGGGTTAGTTGGCCTGACTGTTTACCAGATCAAGGGGACTGAAGGTGTTGATAGTTTATTTTCAGTGCCACTGGCCAGTTTGAATGATCCCAGTATTCTTTCGGTCAATTTGAAACCCAACCACCCGTACTACCTCTCGCTATCATACGACGGTACTGCCGCAGGCAAGGGGATTATGCCCAGTTATAGCAAGCACAAATACCGGGCAAAACTATGTGAACTTCCCCACCATTCGTTTGCTTATCGGCACGATGAGCCCCGGTTGGAATGGCGTCATTCATGCGCTTCGCCTTCAAATGGACGGCTTCGACCCTGGCAATTCAACCAACACAACGGTCGCCAAACTCGACGTAAACATCGAAATGCAGCCCAACCCGGCAGTGGACGTTTTGCGGGTAAATCTGGATTTCGGCAAACCTGCTCAGTCCGCCGTTGTATCACTAATGAGGGTCTTCTGATGAAAGCCCAATTTGTGTTTGCCTGTCAGCAAAGTCTGGGCTTAATTTTCAGAAAAGAATCTCAAAAATGGCCCCAAAGAGTTAAATTGGGATGACAAAAATGAAATCAAAGAGGTACCCAAATTGTTTGAAATATAACTGTTTACCGACCAAGCTGGCCGTGACCTTTGGTGGAAAGCCTTTGGAATACGCCCCTAGGTTATACCAAGCCATTCCTCTTCAACACTTAGCATGTGCGGGGAGGGATAGCTTTACAGGTGCTCAAAGCCTATCTGGGTTTGAGCGATGAGAAGTTGTTGGATCGCTTGAATAGCGATTGGGAGATGCAGGCTTTTTGTGGTATTCGGCTGGAGTGGCCCCAACGGATACGGGATAAAGATTTGGTAGGACGCTGGCGGCGCTATCTGGCCAATCACACTGATTTTGCTGCTTTTCAGGCCACATTGGCAGCGCACTGGCAACCCCATATGGAGCAAAGTCAGGCTGTATTGATGGACGCCACGTGTTACGAAACGCACCTGCGCTATCCCACGGACGTAAAGTTACTTTGGGAGAGTTGTGAGTGGCTATGGACTTTGCTTGATGAGCAATGCAAACAAATCGGTATTGGCAGACTCCGGCGCAAACAAAAAGAACTTAGGCAGGCATTTTTGAATTATCAAAAACGCCGGCGCAAAACGCACAAGCAAGAGCGCAAAATTCGCCGGCGCTTATTGTATTTTCTTGGCAAAGGTCTGGGCGCCTTCGATCAACTTGCTTTTGAGCACCCTGTCTTGCTCAAACAGCGTACGTACAAGCGTTTACAAACCGCACGTACGGTGCTCAAACAACAACAACTGCGTTTTGATGACCCCCAGGCTGTGATCAAAGATCGCATCGTAAGCCTGGCTAAACCGTATATCCGACCCATTGTTCGGGGTAAGGAAACCAAGCGCACTGAATTCGGGCCCAAAGTCCATGCCTGGCAGGTGGATGGCATCACATT
>JADJWX010000028.1 GCA_016716135.1 Lewinellaceae bacterium
ACATTCTGGCAACCGGTTTTTGAAAGAAAAAAAGAAGCGCAACAAGGTGCGCGCTCATGGTGTGGCAGTTCGCGCCAACCAATTGTTTGGTGACTTTAAAACAAGCTTTGTTTCTCTGGGCTGGGCTATGGAAACCTTCAAAGAAGACCGGAGAAATCAGTCTTTTATATTCGAATTGGGTCTGCAGGGATTTTTCCCGGATTTTGTATACGAAGGCGGCGTTCGTCACAACGAGCCCGCAGCCGAGATTTACCTCCGCTGCCATTGGAATTTGCTTCCTCGATTAAGGCTTATCTGGGCCTGCGTTAACGGTTTTCAACCATATAACTGCGATTATTCCCTAATCTAGGACCCTACAGCAGATACTAAATAAGCCCCCTTCGCTTCAGCATCGGGGGCTTGTTTGATTGGGTTGGCCGCTGGCGGACTGGCTCAATGCTCCCACGACATCTACCGTCGTCATTATCAAGCAATGTTAGTGTTTATCTGCCGCTTGCAGGTCGTCTTTACGGAGTGACCAAACGAGATGGCCGCTATAGGTTTTTTTGTTCAACAAAAAGCCCGTACCGACTGAACGATACGAGGCTGTGTAGTTTGAGTTGGCATCGACTTACTCTCCCGCGGCATCTACCGCAGTACCATCAGCGCTGGTGGGCTTAACTACTCTGTTCGGAATGGGAAGAGGTGAACCCCACCGCTATAGACACCAACAATTCTTTTGACCGCGCGCCGGGCGCGGTGTTTTCTTTAAAAACAAAACTGGGAAGAAGCAGTATTGGATTGGATTTGGATGTAGCGGCTTTTGATCGAGACTCGAAGAGCGCCGGTGCGTTTTTTGTGCGAACTGCATACGCGCCAGCTTATGAGCCGGGTGTTTACACCCACCAAAAAGAATTTAAAAAAAGGAAGCTACGGGTTATTAGTACGGCTCGGCTCTCAACATGTCGCCACGCTACCTGCCGCCTATCGACGTAGTCGTCTTCTACGACCCTTAATCGGAAGATTCATCTTAAGTAGGCTTCGCGCTTAGATGCTTTCAGCGCTTATCCTTGCCACACGTAGCTACTCTGCACTGCACCTGGCGGCACAACAGATACACCAGCGGTTCGTCCAACACGGTCCTCGTACTAGTGTCAGGTCTCTGCAATCTTCCTGCGCCCACAACAGATAGGGACCGAACTGTCTTGCGACGTTCTGAACCCAGCTCACGTGCCACTTTAATGGGCGAACAGCCCAACCCTTGGGACCTTCTCCAGCCCCAGGATGTGACGAGCCGACATCGAGGTGCCAAACCTCCCCGTCGATATGAGCTCTTGGGGGAGATCAGCCTGTTATCCCCGGAGTACCTTTTATCCTTTGAGCGATGGCCCTTCCATACGGAACCACCGGATCACTTTAGCCGTCTTTCGACCTGATCGACCCGTCGGTCTCTCCAGTCAAGCACCCTTATACTAATATGCTCTTCGCATGATTACCGACCATGCTGAGGGTACCTTTGCAAACCTCCGTTACACTTTAGGAGGTGACCACCCCAGTCAAACTACCCACCATGCACTGTTCGCCTGTCTAACAGGCGTTAGGACTCAACTAGCCAAAGGGTGGTATTTCAACGTCGGCTCCACAACAGCCGGAACTGCCGCTTCAAAGCCTCCCACCTATCCTACGCATCAACAAGTCAAGCCCAATGCAAAGCTGTAGTAAAGGTTCACGGGGTCTTTTCGTCCCATCGCGGGTAATCGGCATCTTCACCGATACTACAATTTCACCGGAAACCGTGGCTGAGACAGCGCCCAGATCGTTACACCATTCGTGCAGGTCGGAACTTACCCGACAAGGAATTTCGCTACCTTAGGACCGTTATAGTTACGGCCGCCGTTTACCGGGGCTTCAGTTAAGACCTTCAGTTGCTCTAAGCCCCTTCCTTAACCTTCCGGCACCGGGCAGGTGTCAGGCCATATACGTCGTCTTTCGAATTGGCATAGCCCTGTGTTTTTGCTAAACAGTCGCCTGGGCCTTTTCACTGCGCCCTACATCGCTGCAGGGGCACCCCTTCTCCCGAAGTTACGGGGTCATTTTGCCTAGTTCCTTAGCCACGAATCACTCGAGCGCCTTAGGATTCTCACCCCGACTACCTGTGTCGGTTTACGGTACGGGCTGCTATACTCGCTTTTCCTGGCACCCAATTTTACGACTTCGCCGCTCCCCGAAGAGATTGGCTCAAGGCTCTATTCCGTCAGAACCTAGCCGCCACGTCGATGCGTCACTTTCATTATATAGCAGGCGCAGGAATATTAACCTGCTTGCCATCGGCTTCGCCTCTCGGCTTATCCTTAGGACCCGGCTCACCCTGATCCGAGTAACGTAGATCTAGGAACCCTTAGTCTTTCGGCGATGACGTTTTCCACGCCATTTATCGTTACTTATGCCTACATTTGCTTTTCTGTTAGCTCCACGGCCCCTCACGACACCGCTTCAACGCGCAGAATGCTCCCCTACCACTCTTGCGAGTCCAAAGTTTCGGTACACAGTTTGATGCCCGATTATTTTCCGCGCAGGAACGCTCGACTAGTGGCTGTTACGCACTCTTTAAATGAATGGCTGCTTCCAAGCAAACATCCTAGCTGTCTGTGCATTCCCACCTCGTTCATGCAACTTAACTGTGATTTAGGGACCTTAACTGTTGGTCTGGGTTGTTCCCCTCTCGCCCCGTGACCTTCGCACCCCGGGGCTCACTGCTGGTACTATGTGCTGGCATTCAGAGTTTGTTAAGGGTTGGTAGGCGGTGAAGCCCCCTAGCCTTATCAGTGTGACTTACCTCCAACACACATTACCCAACGCTGCACCTAAATGCATTTCGGGGAGTACGGCTATCTCCGAGTTTGATTGGCCTTTCACCCCTATCCACAGGTCATCCGAAAGTTTTTCAACACTTACCGGTTCGGCCCTCCATTTCGAGATTATCGAAACTTCAGCCTGCCCATGGATAGATCACTCGGTTTCGCGTCTATCCCCACTGACAATTTGGTCGCCCTGTTAAGACTCGCTTTCGCTGTGCTTCCGTACCTGAAGTACTTAGGCTGCCAATGAGGAATAACTCGTAGGCTCATTATGCAAAAGGCACGCCGTCACCCGCATATCTTAAAGGCATACACTAAGGCTCCGACCGCTTGTAGGCGTATGGTTTCAGAGTCTTTTCACTCCTTTCTTAGGGTTCTTTTCACCTTTCCTTACGGTACTGGTTCGCTATCGGTCTCCCGGTAGTATTTAGGCTTACCAGATGGTGCTGGTAGATTCAGACAGAGTTTCACCGGCTCCGCCCTACCTCAGGATACTGCTAGGTAATAATTGCCTTTCGCTTACGGGACTTTCACCTGCGGTAGCCCTTTTCCATGGCTTTCAACTAAACAATTATTGTCCACATCGCAGTCCTACAACCCCCATGGGCACGCCCATGGGTTTGGCCTCTTCCGCGTTCGCTCGCCACTACTTGCGGAATCACTACTTGTTTTCTTTTCCTCCGCCTACTTAGATGTTTCAGTTCAGCGGGTTTGCGACTTGTATCAACACGTCTTCAACGTGCTAGGTTGCCCCATTCGGACATCAACGGATCATCGGTCGTTTGCACCTACCCGTTGCTTTTCGCAGCTTACCACGTCCTTCGTCGCCTCCGGGAGCCAAGGCATCCCCCATACGCCCTTATTTCGCTTCCATCTCTTTTAGTGATTGTTCCTAAAAACAAGCACTAAAATTTCTTTCATCGCCGCTAACGATGCTTATGTTACCACAAACACCAACGCTCTTGTTCTTGGCTCGATTTTTTTACCTCTACTTCCTATCTTCTCGCTTACTACTTCTTCTTGCTTTCCCAGTCTTGTCAATGAACTTTCTTATAATGAATGAATCCGCAGTATCACCACCGCCAGCATACGCATACACGGCACCAATGCCTTGCCAAATTCGATTATAATCAATCAATTGTAATGATCGCCCGTGTGACCCTTGCGGTCTTGAACGGTAAACGGTGGAGGATATCGGATTCGAACCGATGACCCCGAGCTTGCAAAGCCAGTGCTCTAGCCAAGCGAAACAATCCCCTACTTCAGTAGGCAGTTGGCAGTGGCAGTGGATTTGTGCCGGCTCCGTAGAACCAACCTTCCCTTCGCGCTTTCCCTGCTACTGCTACTACTCCCTGCTACTGACGCCGTAGGGCTAGACAGATTTGAACTGTCGACCTCTACATTATCAGTGTAGCGCTCTAACCAACTGAGCTATAGCCCTTTCAATTTACGGTTGATCCTTCGATTCAACCTCCTTTTATCACCGTCTTCAGGCGCCCCAAGCTCCCATGGCTTGACGGGCGGTGTGTACAAGGTCCGGGAACGTATTCACCGCGCCATGGCTGATGCGCGATTACTAGCGATTCCACCTTCATGGAGTCGGGTTGCAGACTCCAATCCGAACTGGGATAGGGTTTTTGAGATTCGCTTCTGCTCGCACAGTCGCTGCCCTCTGTCCCTACCATTGTAGCACGTGTGTAGCCCCTGGACATAAAGGCCATGATGATTTGACGTCGTCCCCACCTTCCTCACACCTTACGGCGGCAGTCTGTTCAGAGTCCCCAACATCACTTGCTGGCAACTGAACACGAGGGTTGCGCTCGTTGCGGGACTTAACCCAACATCTCACGACACGAGCTGACGACAACCATGCAGCACCTTGTATAGAGTCCCGAAGGACGCTTCACCTTTCAGATCGCTTCACGACGCATTCTAGCCCAGGTAAGGTTCCTCGCGTATCATCGAATTAAACCACATGCTCCACCGCTTGTGCGGACCCCGTCAATTCCTTTGAGTTTCACCGTTGCCGGCGTACTCCCCAGGTGGTTTACTTACCGCTTTCGCTTCGCCACGCAGCCCAAAGGCCACACAGCAAGTAATCATCGTTTACGGCGTGGACTACCCTGGTATCTAATCCTGTTTGCTCCCCACGCTTTCGTCCATGAGCGTCAGTTATAATTTAGTCAGCTGCCATCGCAATCGGTGTTCTATGGCATATCTATGCATTTCACCGCTACATGCCACATTCCGCCTACCTCAACCTGATTCAAGTCCGACAGTATCAATCGCAGTCCCACCGGTTAAGCCGGGGAATTTCACAACTGACTTACCGAACAGCCTACGCACCCTTTAAACCCAGTGATTCCGGATAACGCTTGCACCCTCCGTATTACCGCGGCTGCTGGCACGGAGTTAGCCGGTGCTTATTCTGATGGTACCTTCAAGTGCCGAACACGTCGACAGTATTATTCCCATCCAAAAGAAGTTTACAACGCTGAGCGCAGTCTTCCTTCACGCGGCATGGCTGGATCAGGCTTCCGCCCATTGTCCAATATTCCTTACTGCTGCCTCCCGTAGGAGTCGGGTCCGTGTCTCAGTACCCGTGTGGGGGGCCATGCTCTCACACCCCCTACCGATCATCGCCTTGGTGGGCCGTTACCCCGCCAACTAGCTAATCGGACGCACACCAATCCTTAACCGCCGTAACTTTCCTTATCCAACAGATGCCTGCAGATAAGTATATGGGGTATTACTGGCAGTTTCCCGCCGCTATCCCCCTGTCAAGGGTATGTTGTGTACGCGTTACGAACCCGTGCGCCACTGCGCATGAATCCGAAAACCCATAACCCGTTCGACTTGCATGTATTAGGCCTGCCGCTAGCGTTCATCCTGAGCCAGGATCAAACTCTCCATCGTGTATTCTTTATCTAACTAAGTCCGTAAACCTAGCCAAATCTTTATTCTATACCCAACTTCTAACTTGACCCAAGCCTTACTCAATTCTTCCTCAGAATCTAATTCAAAAAATACGAAAAAGCCTTTCGTCTACCGTTACGTCAATGAACTCTTTATTACTCCGCTTAACCTGCGTTAAGCACGTAATTTAACACTTTCCCGCTCTAGCGGGGCGCAAAGATACATACACCCTGTTGCCATTTCCAAATACTCGCTCCAAAAAAAATCCAAACAAAACTCAAATTGAACGGGTATTCCAGAACCGCCTCTTTCTAAAGCGGGCGCAAAGGTATTACGATTATTGATATGCACAAGACCCAAGAACTAATTTTTATTTTTCTCCAAAGATTACCCGTTAGTACGAACCAAAGCCACCAAGTTTTCCTTGAGCCTCTTGTTCTAAATACCAGCGTGTTGACCCAGGCTTTGGAGCATTTTGTTTAAAAAATTCGTCGGCTGGGATATGAACCGGCGAGTTTTCCAATTTGTGATTACCGCATCGTTTAAATAACCGCACGACAAATTCCCCTTGGCACGTTTTACTCAAGACCAATGTGGGGAAACACTGAAACAGGTATTTTAAAACCTTTATCAGTGCATACTGATTGACAAATGGCTCATACTGTGGATTGCAGTGGACCAGCTTCATTCTGGTTAGCACGGAAGCATGAACGCCCAGCAAGCGACAAAGGTCGGAGGAGCGAAACTGAACAGGTGAGTTGGCCAGTAAATAGAGGGCTTGATCCAGCACCTCGGACTGCGCCTCCATACTAGGAAGGTCGGAAAGAGTTACTCGTTTCATGGTTATGATTTTTAATTAAACACCATGCGAGTTTAAGCAGAACAAAATTGCCCACAAGGACAAGCTTGTAACTATGTAGGATTAGCTTATAACTATGTAGCTTTTACCCATAACCGTGTAAAGCCGCACGCAATTATTTGAGACTAAAAGCCTTCACTAAAACCACCCGCCGGGCTGAACGGGCGCCTGAAACCGATTACTGAAGTAATACACTAAAAAAGCCAAAGAACAGTATCCTGAAACACCAGAATACACGCCTAAACTATTGTTTATCAATCCAAAAAACATGTTTATTAATTCAATTAAATTAAAAGAAATATAAAAACTAGGCAAACAAGGCGCTTTAAGTTGATTTAAGTTTGTAAAAATTCCGAAAATGGTTCGTTTGCTTGTACCCAGGCTGAAAGACCTGTATTCCGGCTTGCTTCATATTATCTACCCAAACTTGTGTGCAGGTTGCGATGCCGACCTGCCTACCAGTTTAGCTGTTTTTGTTTCATTTGCCAAAGACGGCTGCAATCCACAGACATGCACCTCCTGGAAGTAAATGAATTCACGGACAGGTTTTGGGGGCGCTTGCCACTCCATTCCGGAACAGCGATGTACTATTTCAACCGAAAAAGTCCAATCCAAAACGCTCTGCATAAATTGAAATACAAAAACCAGCCGGATATCGGCCTGCGCATCGGCGGCAGATGGGATCGGTACTGGCCACCTCGCCGCTTTTTGACTCTGTCGAGGCTGTCATACCTGTACCCTTGCACCTCAAAAAAGAGCGGAGCCGCGGATACAATCAAAGCGCCATGCTGGCATCCGGCATTGCCGACACGCTACGTGTACCGATACTTTCCGGCGTATTGGTACGACAACAATTTGCCGATTCACAAACCCGTAAAAAACGGATGGAACGTTTTGACAATGTCAGTGAGGCATTTGTTCTCAAAAAACCGGAACGCATTCAAGGAAAACACATCTTGCTGGTCGACGATGTACTGACAACCGGCGCCACCCTGGAAACCTGCGGCAACGCACTACTGAAAGCGCCGGATATAAAACTGAGTATGGCAACCATCGCCATAGCAATGCATTAAAAACAATGAAACGGCTCTACCCCTCAAAAATTCAGGACAAATTCTATCTTGCCAAAATCCTGGAGCAATTGATCCAGACTTTGGAAAACTCCCCGCTGCAAGTCCCTTTAAAAAGCCTGAGTTTTGACACCCAAATTCCGGAGTCCATTTTCCATCGCCTGCAAAACCTCCACAACGACCCGGCAGACGCCCCCAACATCAACGCTCAGGACTACCACATCCTGTTTTCTAACATCCTGTTCCGTTACCCCACCGTTCGAATCTATGCATTGCCCGACGAAAGTATTTTTTTCAAAATGTGATTACCCCGTAATTCCCTGAACTGAATTGCCCCGCCGTTGTTACTTTTGCGTGGATTAAATGTAAACAAAGAGAATTTGCATCATGGAAACTGCCGCTAAAAGTCCGGTCATGCTCTACACCGAGCACACGCCCAATCCGGAAGCGATAAAATATGTGACCAACCGGCTGCTGTACCGCGGCATTGCCGATTTCAAGGAAAAAGAACTCGCCGACGAATGGAGCCCCATGGCACATTCGCTGATGGAGCTGCCCTACGTCAAAAGCGTTTATTTCAACAACAACTACGTCACCATCACCAAGGAACTGAACTACGACTGGACGGAGATCATGCTCAAACTGAAAGAATTCATCAAAGACTACGTCGAAAAAGACGGGGTTGTGGTGAACGATGGCTTTGCAGAATTCGCCGAGCAGCAAATGGCAAAAAACAACGCCGCACAGTTTGCCGGCGAAGACGGCGAAATCGCCAAAAAAGTAAAAGAACTGATCGATACCTACGTCAAACCCGCCGTTGAAATGGACGGCGGCAACATCGAATTCAAAGCGTTCGAAAAAGGCCGCGTCTTCGTGACCATGCAGGGCTCCTGCAGCGGCTGTCCCTCCTCGACGGTTACCCTGAAAGCCGGGATTGAAGGCATGCTGAAGCGCATGGTGCCGGAGGTGACGGAGGTGATCCAGGAAATGGAGTGAGTTTCGGGGGTTGCCGGTTAGCTGGTCTCTGGTTAGAAGGTTGATCTTTTGTTTAATTCCCGCGGTTGGATGGTTTGTCCGGCCGCGGGAGTTTTTATAATACGCAAGACCCCGCACCACTGCCTCGCAGACACCCGAGACAACTTTTCTGAAGATCCGGTAGTCATCATTTCAGCACCGATTTCCCACATTAGGGAAACCACAAAAGACTGAAACAGGTTCTTTCTAAGGTGATGGAATGGCGTTTTGAATTTGAGGGTTGGAGTTTACCTGGCATTTGCATTTTCCGCATTCAGTGTCTTAGCCTATTTTTATTGAAATATATCACCACCAAAAAGTTAACACAATGTACCCAACGTACAAAGTCCGACGCAACGGCCTTTTATTCCTGATCCTTTACTGTACATGCCTCCAAGCCCAAACGATCGTTCCTCTCCTTGGCCCTAACAACCGCTATGGTTTTGCCGACTCCCTAGGCAACATCCTAGTACAACCGCAATTCCAAGATGGATGGCTACCCGATAATCAAGGTATTATCTGGGCACTCGACACCGCTGAGAAATTCCATATTGTACAGAAAGATGGTCACATCATTCCGACAGGTTTGTCAAAATCGATTTATATTCCATCTCCTCCTCAATTGAAATTTGAGCATGAGCTTTGTGTAATTCACAAAAGTACTGGCCGCCAAAATGTCCTGAGCAAGCGATTGGGAGTGTTATTTGATCAGGACTACCAAAGCTGCAAGATCTTGAATCCTACGTTTATCATTTTGGAAAATGATTCAGACCAGAAAGCCCTGGCCGACTCCAGTGGCAGGCTGCTAACTGGGTTTAATTTTAGCAATATCAGCCTGACGCCTCTGGAAGGTTACTTTTATGCAACACAGTCCAACCCATCTGATCCCCATGGCAGCTGGGAATGGATACTCATGGACAGAAGTGGCCACAGTGTACTCGATTCCATTTTCAAAAATCCAACCATCGCAGGGAACACCTGGATTATCGTTGAAAAGAACGACAAATACGGCCTCATTGATTTGGATCAGCGGGAGGTTTTACCCTTCACTTTTTGGAGCCTTCAATTTATCCGCGACAGCCTTTTCCTTGCCGAAAAATCATATCCGTTTACGGATCAGAATGCTGCTAATGGCCAAACGGAAGATATCGGGTATACTATTATTGACATCCACAATCGAGAACTTTTGCCAAGGCCAATGGGCCGGATTTGGTTCAACGCTGATGCACTTCCCTATTTCGAAGCATCGTCGGAATTCGATCTCCAAAACAAGTGGATCATGGATTCCAGTTTCCAAATCATTCACAAAGACGCTTTTAACACCATAGAGCAATCGTACGATGGACGGTTTTGGGTGAGTCAGAATGGCGTCGATGGCTATACGGACCGGCATGGCATTGTGGACTATTCCGGGCGACAGGTTGTACCTACCAAATTCCAATTAATCATGGAGCTGCAACGGCACAGCGGTTACCTGGTGTACAAAGACAGCCTCTGGGGTTTCTTCTCCTATTCCGGGCAGCAAGTTCTCCCGGCTAAATTCGCCCAGATCCGACACGAAGTAACTGACAGCACTAACCTGCTTTGGGTCAATCCGCACCGCAACAAAATCCTGTTCACTGCCTACGATCTGAACGGAAAACGACTACCTGTGCCGGACCAAAACTGCCTAAACCCCTCAATTGGCATGCACTCAGATGGAATTAATGAAATATTGGAGAATGGAAGACGGAAGTTTATCCTACCTGACGGAACTAAAGCAGAAGTACCGGGCGATAATTGGTCACAACACAATATCTACACTACCCCACATGGAAACCTGATCGTTGCGCAAGTCAGCTCGAATTATCTTTTGTATGATGCCTGGCTAAAGCGCATCTTGCCGAAAGGCTTTTCCCTGCCCAAAAACTACTATACCAACCCAAGCCTTTACTATGGCCTGATTCCGGTAGTCAGCCAAACAGAATCAGGCGTTATTGATGCCCGGGGCAACTGGGCGAAGAAGCCAAATAGCTCGAAGTACAAAATCCTGCGGGAAAATATGTATGCCGAATACCGAAATAGCGACGCTATACCAGACTCAATGATAAACATGCAAGGTCAGCAGTTCCCGCTTGGTTGGAACTTTCAGGAACAAGGCCTTTTTGATACAAGCGGGATTAGAATTCATATGCTGGACTCCAAGGCCAACAAGCCATTAACCGTCCATTTTGTAGATCAAGGCTTCATCGATCAGTATTTGTTGGTTGGCCGACTTTTTAGCACACTTGGCGGTAGTGTAATGAAATACGCATTTGTGGACACACTTGGAAAACTGGCAACGCCCTTCATTTTTAAAAAATCGCCTAAACCAACGCTACAAAACCCCTATCCTAATGATGGGGGTATTTATTGCCTCCAAGGATGGACCCCTAGATACCGTTACCAGACAGGCTCCGCCGTTATTTACACCGATGATTTCAGGGAAAAACATGTGCTTGTCAACGAACAGGGAAAAATAATCCTAACCTTGGACAGCCTGTCCATTTATAATTATCGGGATGGTGCGGCCTGTGTGAAATATGCCGGAAAAACGGGGCTGCTCGATTCGCTCGGGAATATACTGATACCGGTTATTTACAATAACTTTTGGGTGGTCATCCCCGGCAAAATTTTCTGTGCAAAAGTTGATCAGGAACGTTACCAATATTTCCGCTTCGATGGAACTCCGCTTCCAATTGGCCCGGTATACGGCTTGTGGATGCCCAATGGCAAAATGCTACCCGATGGATACATGTTGTTGAATACTGAACTGGGGTGGATTATTTTGAACCCGGAATTCAAGCCCGTCACAAGCCCGGTAGCAACAGGCAGATACCCTAAATTGGTTCGTGAATTTCCGGCACTGCTTGAATTTATGGATGGAAGCAACAATCCATTTTACCTGAACTACCACAGCGGCGTATCTTTCCGCGCCCGGCAATGAATGTGCCAGGCTAAAACGGTGGAATCCAATTCACAACCCAAATGTCACTCATCAAAAAACTAGCCGGCGAAACCGCTCTCTACGGCCTCAGCAGCATCCTCGGGCGTTTCCTGAACTACCTGCTCGTGCCGGTGTACACCCGCACGCTCACCAAGGTGGAAAACGGCGTACTAACGGAACTGTACGCCTACTCGGCTTTTTTGATCGTGGTATTGTCGTATCGCATGGAGTCGGCCTTTTTCCGGTACGGCACGCCGAAGGAAGACCGGGAGCGCTCGTACTCCACGGCAATGGTATCGCTTTTTATAAGCACCGCAGCTATTGCGGCGGCAGTATTACTGGCTGCACAACCCCTGGCCGATGCCTTGCAATACAGCAGCCACCCGGAGTACATCCGGTGGTTTGCACTCATCCTGGCGTTCGACTGTATTTCCGAGTTGCCGTTTGCGCGCTTGCGGCTGGAGCAGCGCCCCTGGCGTTTTGTCAGCGGAAAGTTGTTCAACATCGGGTTGGTGTTGTTTCTCAACCTCTTTTGGCTGGTTTACTGCCCCTGGGCCGACCGGCAGGGGATAGAGTGGGTCCATCTGGTGTGGTCACCCGAAGTCCGCGTAGGCTATGTTTTTCTGGCAAACCTGATCGCGAGTCTTGCCACTATGTTTTACCTGTTCCCGGAATTGCGGCGCGTGGTTGTCGGGGCTTTCGACCGGGCATTGTGGCGCACCATGATCCTGTATGCCGCTCCGCTGATCCTGGTCCAATTTGCCGGCATCATCAACAGCATGTTCGACCGGGCTATGCAAAAATGGCTGCTGCCCGGCACCCCGCAGGAAAACCTCGCCGACGTGGGTATCTATGGCAACATTTACAAACTGGCCATGCTGATCACCATTTTCACGCAGGCCTACCGCTACGCCGCCGAACCCTTCTTTTTCCGGCATGCCAACGACACCGATGCCCCGGCGTTGCAGGCGCGGGTTACCAAGTGGTTTACCATCGCATCAGCATTGGGCATGCTCGGGGTTTTGTTGTACATCGACATTGTGAAATACTTTCTGGCCGAGCCCTACTGGGTGGGCCTGCACATGGTGCCCATCCTGCTCCTGGCCAATGTATTGCTCGGGGTATACTACAACCTGTCCGTTTGGTATCGCCTGAAGGACAAAACACACATCGGCGCGTTGATTGCCATTGCCGGAGCCCTCGTAACAATCGGGCTCAACCTATGGTGGGTACCGATCTACGGCTATACCGGCTCGGCCTGGGCGGCACTGATCAGCTACGCGTTGATGTGCCTGCTGGCCTGGAGCATTGGCAAACGGTACTACCCGGTGCCGTACGCATTTGGGCGCATGGGTTTTTACCTGCTGGTGGTGCTGGGACTGTATGGCCTGAGTCTTTGGCTGAAAAATTTGCTTCCAGGACAAATGGTCCTTTCATTGGGTATTAACACCCTGCTGTTTGGAGGGTACTTGGGGATGGTTTATTTTTTAGAAAAAAAAGAAAATGGCTGAACTGCAAATTTTAGAAGGCCCTATCTCCGTCGACACCTACCGGCATTTGCGCAGCATCTGCGGGCTGTCTGACAAAACAGTGAAAGCAGCCGAAACCGGTCTGAAAAACTCTGTTTATTCCGTCATGGCAAAACAAGCCGGGAAAGTGATTGCAATGGGCAGAATTGTAGGCGACGGCGGCTGTTTTTGCCAAATTGTCGACATCTGCGTCCATCCGGAACATCAGGGAATGGGTATCGGAAAAATGATCATGGAAAACCTCGTGCGCTTTATCCGGCGGGCACTTCCGGAATCCTGTTTCATCAGCCTGATTGCCGACGGGAACGCCGCTTTTCTTTATGAAAAATTTGGATTTAAAGACACACTCCCGGAATCCAAAGGCATGTATTTGCGTCGATGATCCAGTGCCCCAAGGCATCATCCCTCCAGCACCATCTCCGCGCCTTCCTGCCCGATCAGGGTCCCGATAGCCAGCCCCATGCCGCTCAGTCGCACAGCCACCACTACATTTTTCGAATAGCGTTCCACGATCGGTTTTTTTACCGGGCCGAGGCCCAAAATACCGGTCCACCAGGTGTCCACCTCCACAGGCGTCCCGGGGCAGATCAGCGTTTTGAGCATTTGCACCAGTGCACTGCGCACCAGTTCGTTGGGCCCGAATTCTCCGGTTTGCTCACCAGCCTGGTCCAATTGACGGCCGCCGCCGAGCAAAATCCGGCCGTCGATATTGCGAAAATAAAAGTAGCCCCGGTCATAGTGGAAACAACCTTCAACGAGCAGGTTTTCAACAGGTTTTGTAATCAGCACCTGGTTGCGGGCCGGCGTCACCTCGATGTCGGGCAACAATGTTTTGGCGAAGCCATTGACCGCCACCAGCACGCGCGGCACCCGGATCGTCCAGCCGGTTTCAGTTTCCAGTTCAACACCCTGCGCGGAGTCTTCCAGTTTGCGCAACGCAATACCGTTGAAAATTTTGATACCCAGGGCAGTTGCCTGATCCAGCAAAGCTTGCACGAGTTTTCCCGTATGCACCTGCCCTTCGCAGCGGTTTAAAATCAGGTGTTGCACCCCTCGAAAGCCAAATTGGGGCAGCCGCTCATCTACCACACTGTACACATCCGGCTGGCCGGTGATGGCGCCAATTTTTTCGTTGAAATCAGGCATACGAAACACGCACTCGCGGAAGACATCTTCCTCATCGTCGGTGAACAGCTCGTAACCACCCAGCATTTGAAAATCTATTGTTGCATCACCCACCAGCGACCGCAGCGCCTGCAAGCCCCTCCAGCGTTTTTCCACAACAGCCAGCACATCGTCTTCCCCCAGGTGAGTCATATCGTCGAGCAACTCGGCCATCGAACCGAAACAGGCAAAACCGGCATTGCGCGTACTGGCGCCGGCGGGCAACACACCCCGTTCAAAGATAGCCACACGCAAGCCCGGATCACGCATTTTCAGGTGCATGGCAGCCGTGAGGCCCACCAGGCCACTGCCGATCACAGCTACGTCGAAGCCTTTGAAAAATGTCTCCCGTTCCCAGTAACTGAGGTTATATCGAAGCATTGGATCATTGCGTTGTTGAAGGGTGGATGGATTGATTTGGGCGCCATCTTGTCAGGGTGGAAGTCCGATGCCTTGCAAGAAACAAAGCCATCAGCACAAAATCATTGCCTTTCCTTTTTCAATTCTTCGAGGCGCAGCTTGTAGACATACTGCGGGGTTTGTTCGTATAAACTTTGGTACAAGGAAAGTGCCCGGTTGTAGTGCGGCAAGGGGTTGTTTGCAATTTTCCGCAATTCATAATGAATGGCCGCTTCTTCGCGCTCCGAACGGGCAAGCGATTGGAGTTGGTTCAGCTGCCGAAGCGCCTCCTGTTTGTTGTTTTCTGCCATAAATACCTGTGCGCGCAGCACATTGGCCGCAAAAGTCAATTCGGCATTCCCCAAAGACAAGCCGATATCGCGACCTTCTTCCAACAATTGGCGAGCCGTGGCAACATCGCCCGCATACAGGTGGACGGTCCCCTTTTCCACCAGCGAATTGCCCAGTACCAGGCGGTTGCCCATGGCGCGGGCATGCTCGATCGCTTCGCTGTAATACTCCAGCGAACGGTCAAGATCGCCTTTGTAGTACCAGTTGTCGCCCAGGGTATTGAGGGCTTTGGCAATGCCTTTTTTATAGTTCAGTTCGCGCGACAGGGCAAGGTTTTCTTCCAGAAATGTATTGGAGCGATCCAGGTCGCCGATGGTCGAAAGCAGGTCGCCAATGAGGCCGCTGGCAATTGCCAGGCCCTGTTTGTCGCCGAGTTCCTGGCAAAGCGCCAGATCGCGCTCAAACATTTCCATAGCCTTGGCATAGTCGCCCTTCTTTTCCCAAACTGAGCCGATACTGCCGATGCAAATGGTCATGTATAGTTTGTTGCCCAATTCTTCCGACAAAGCCAGGCCTTTTTCCAGGCAAAGCAAAGCGCTGTCGAGGCTGTTTTTTTCCAAATAAATAATGCCCAGGTTGGTGTAGAGCACAGCCAGGCCTTGTTTGTCTTCGGAACGTTCGGCAATATCGATCTGCTCCTCCAGCCAGCGGATGCCTTCGTCATAATGCCCCTGGTTCATAAAGATCAGGCCAAGGTTGGCCACAATGGCGGCATTTTCAGTATCCCGCTGGATAGAGCGGTTGATCTCAATGGCTTTGGCAAACCAGCTTTGCGCCGACTCGTAGCTGCCCTGTCGGAAAAAGAAGGTGCCGAGGTTGCCATAGGTTTTGGCGATGCCCACCTGGTCGTTAGCCAGTTCGAAACAGGTGACTGCCACGTCGAGATTCTTTTTCCCTTCGGCATAATCTCCCCGGAGCATGAGCAACTGGCCCAGCCGCCGGTTGGCACGCCCGATGAGGTACCAGTCGTTGAGCGCCTTGGCACGCACCAGTCCGTCGCGGTACATAGCTTCACTTTCATCCCACTGGCCGATGAGCTCGTGCACAGCGCCTTTGCGCAGCAGAAATTTGACCAGTTTTTTGCTCTTTTTCCCACCCTCCAGCAGGTTGTCGATCAGCTTGCCGTAGTACTGGAGCGCCTGGCGGTTGAGGAAGTTGCGCTGGGCATACTGGGCCGCTTTTTCCAGGTATTTGTTGGTTTTCTTGGTCACCTCGGCCTGTTCGTAGTGAAAGGCCAGGTCGACGAAACGCTCTTCTGAATTGGGATAGAGGTGTTCGATCGCTTCGGCGATGAGCTGGTGTAACTCGCGCAGGCGCGTGCGCAACTGCATGTCATACGCTGCCTCGCGCAATAAAGAGTGCCGGAAAATGTACCGCAACTCGTTCATGGCATGCCATATCTGCCACTTTTCCGCCGTCTGGATTTGCTCTTTGAGCACCAGGTCAAGGTCGCCGTTGCGCCGGGCAAATTCTTCCTGCCGCGCCATCACAGCCGACAACACCGGCAGTTCAAATTCCCGCCCGATCACAGCCGCTGCTTTCACGGTTTCCTTAACCAGGCCGCTGAGCCGGTCGATACGGGCCATCATAATCTGTTTGACGGAGTCGGACACCTGAATTTCCTGGTTTTTCAACTGCAACACCCCGCCGGTATTTTTCAACATATCGGCCTCCTGAAAGTAGTCGGCCATCTGCTCCAGGTAAAACGGATTCCCCTGCGTCATCCGTTGCAACAGTTCAAACAGATCGGCATGCAGGGCGCCACCCAGCCGGGCCTCGGCAAAAGCACGCAGGTCGTCGGGTTGTAAAAAATTCAGGTCGAGTTCGCAAAAAGGAATGGCAAGTTCCTGCAATACGTTGCGCCGGAAAATGTAGGATTTGCTGCCGTCGTCCTCGTAGCGGCTGGTAGCCAGGAAAAACAAGGGATACCCCTGGGCGCGGCGGATAAACTGGGCAAGAAATTCGCGCGACATGTCATCGTACCAGTGCGTATCCTCCAGTTCAATCACGACTGGTTGCAGAATCGACTCGGCCACGAACAAATTGGCCATGGCCGACAAGGCATTTTGGTAGCGGCCGCGCGCGTCAAGTTGTTCCCACAGCGAGCCAGGGTAAGTGATACCGACCAGGGCAGCCAGGATACTCTGCGTACGCGCAATTTCGCGCCGGATGGCATCGGCCTCGCCATGCCGGCTCTCCGTGAGGTCGTACATTAGCTCCAGGAAATTCGATTCGAAGAGTTCCTGGTTTTTGGCCGGACTGTTGTCCGGGCTCTGCTCAAAATAGTTTTTAAGAAAATAGATAAAGGGATTGAACGGCTTGCGCAAAATCTGGTCGCTCTGGCAGTTGAACCAGCTGAGCGCCATCGTGTCGCGCATGGAGCGGCGAAACTCGTAACTCAGGCGGCTTTTCCCAATACCGGCTTCGCCAAAAACAAAAGCCACGCCGGCGAAACGGCCGTCGCGCACCGGTGCCGCAAATTCCTGGAGCGTCCGAAGTTCCGTGGCCCGGCCATAATATTCGCCGGTGAACGAAGAACGGCCGCCGAGGTTGCGCCCGCTGAGCAGGTAGGTTGGAATTTTGTTGACAAACCCCTTGTACTGCTCATCGCCCCGAAATACAAATTTGAAATTGCGGTTGTGCTGCACATTGTCGTCGGCCACCACCTCGCCCCACGATGCTTTGGCCATAAGCCGGGCAGCCAGGTTGACGCGTGCCCCCACGGCGGCGTACTGGCAGCGCTCGGGGCTCCCGATCACGCCGGTGAACGCCATGCCGGAGGAAATGCCGATGCGGTATCGGGCCCCGGTGAGCGTTTCGAGGTGCTGGAGCTCTTCCTGCACGGCGGCGATAAATTCGAGGGCGCGTTCGGTATTATTTTCAAAAGAAACCGGAGCGCCGAAAATGCAGAACATGAGTCCGCCTTTGTCGCCAAAATCAATTTCCTTGAAATAGCCGCCAAAGTTGAGGCTTTGGTCGAGCACCAACGCCGCGAAGTGATCGAGCGCCTGGTGATTGTCGACCCCGGAAAAGGAGAGAAACACGCTGACCACATTGCGGAATTCGCCGGCATTGCCTTCCGCAAATGCCTCTTCGGGTAAAAACTCTTTGGCGATGGCAGGGTCAGGCTTGGGGAGTTTAATCCGCCGGGTTCCGGGTGCGCACTCCGGAATTTGGTCCAGATCAAGCCGGTGGTATCCATTGCGGAGCGCTTCCGAACGCAGTAGCGGCACATCGTCCTGTACAGCATCCAGAAAAGCCTGATCGCACACGACTTCCTGGCTTCCAGCCTGCGTTTGTGCCTGTGCACAGCCGTCAATCGCAGCGCCGCGGAAGTAGTAGCCTTTGCGCCGGTTGCCGACAATACCCCAATTGACCTCTCCTGCCGAGAGCCCGATTTTGATACCGATGTGGTGTTGGGCAAAAAGCGAATCGGGTTGTTGTTGTTCTTTGATAAAACGTTGTATCGTGGCACGTGCCGTGTGCAGTACGGCGAGCGCCATGTCGCCTCCCGGGGGTGGTGAGGTGGGGCTTGCCGGAAAAATAGCCGTAAAACTATCGCCTGCGAAATAGGGAATAAAACCACCCTGTTCGTACACCGGCGTCACGGTAGGCTGAAAAACGTGATTAAGGATGGCGGAAAGTTCTTCAGCGCCTTCAGCCCCTTTTACCATGAGTTTCTCCGTCATACTGGTAAACCCGCTGAGGTCGACAAACATGGTATACGCGCGCAAGCTGCCCTGGAATAGGCCGTGGCGGTAGTTCTCCTGAATAACGTGCGGCAGGAAGTGTTTCAAAACTTGCTTATGCGGTTTTGTAGTGGGTTGCAAGGTACGGATTTTTGGGGCGAAGGTGGAAGGAACCATGGTTGGAATACTTTTATAGCTTTTGCCACCCCTTAGCAACGTTTGCCCCTGCCGGTGGATGCAATCCACACCAACGTTTCAGCCGTTTCCCGATATTTGCCCAAAAGTCATCCACTGACACACAACATGCACGACGCAATCCGTACCCTCGCCCACCAGTTTCACCCTGATGTCATCGGCTATCGCCGCCACCTGCACATGCACCCGGAACTGTCGTTTCAGGAAGTGGAAACGGCCAAATTTGTCGCTGCTTGCTTGTCGGAATGGGGCATCGAATACAAGAGCGGCATGGCCGGCACAGGCCTGGCAGCACTTATTCATGGTAAAAACCCGGGCAAACGCACAATTGCCCTCCGCGCCGACATGGACGCCCTGCCCATTCTTGAAGCCAATACCGTACCCTACACATCAAAAAACGCAGGCGTCATGCACGCCTGCGGCCACGATGTGCACACCGCTGCACTTTTAGGCGCAGCCCGCATTTTGAACAATCTGCGCGACCGGTTTTCCGGCACGATAAAATGTATTTTTCAGCCCGGTGAAGAGCGCCTGCCCGGGGGCGCCAGCCTGATGATTCGCGAAGGGGTGCTGCACAATCCAAAACCGGCGGGTATTTTCGGCCAGCACGTACACCCGCCGCTCGAAGCAGGTATGGTGGGTTTTCGGCCGGGCATGTACATGGCTTCCGCCGACGAATTGTACGTGACCGTTAGCGGTAAAGGTGGGCATGCGGCCACACCCCAGCATTGCATCGATCCGGTGACCATTGCTGCGCAAATTCTGGTGGCCCTGCAGCAGCTCGTCAGCCGGTATGCCGACCCGACCTTGCCCACGGTATTGAGTTTTGGAAAAATTAATTCCACCGGCGGTGCAACGAATATTATTCCCAATGAAGTCAAGCTGGAAGGCACCTTCCGCACCATGGATGAACGCTGGCGCGCAGAAGCACACAAACGCATGAAAAACATGGCCGAACAAATTGCCAAAAGCATGGGCGGCAGCTGCAATTTCGATATCCAAAAAGGGTATCCCGTGCTGTACAACGATGAAGCGCTCACCGAACGTGCCCGCAGTTGGGCTGTGGAATACCTCGGCGCCGACAAGGTAGTGGAGTTACCCCTGCGCCTGACCGCTGAGGACTTTGCCTGGTACTCCCAAAAACTGCCCGCCTGTTTTTACCGCCTGGGCACGGGCAATGCTTTGCGGGGAATTACTTCGCCGGTGCATACCAATACCTTCGATATCGACGAAACAGCGCTCGAAACGGGAATGGGCCTGATGGCTTTTCTGGCCCTGCGCGAACTTGGGAACTGACGTTTTGTTCCATAAAAATCCACCACACCGGGCTGTATCAAAACCAAGCCTGCCGGCCCTTGTTGTACCTTTGAAAAAATAAAACTTCGGCATGTACAACCTTCGCATACCATTTCTCCTTCTGGGCCTGTGCGCTATCTGGGCCTGCCAGGATGCACCCACCGCAGCCAACGCGGCATCCGGCAGCGGTGAGCAACAACCTGAAAAACAGGAAGAGGTTTCCCGAAAAAACATCGTCTTTTTCGGAACCAGCCTGACGGCGGCCTACCAATTGTCGCCCGAACAGGGTTTCCCCGCTTTGATCCAGGACAAAATTGACAGTCTGGGACTGGCCTATCGCTGCATCAACGCCGGTTTGAGCGGCGAAACCAGTGTGGATGGGAAAAACCGGATCGACTGGGTGCTGCAACAGCCGGTCGATATATTCGTGCTGGAACTTGGCGCCAACGATGCCCTGCGCGGCTTACCGGTCGAGGAGGCCCAACAAAACCTGCAAACCATTCTGGACCGGGTCAAAGCCAAATATCCGGATTGTAAGTTGGTAATTGCGGGCATGTTGGCACCCCCCAATCTTGGGCCACGTTACACCAAAGACTTTGCCGCCATGTATCCCGAACTGGCGAAAGCCAATGATGCCGCGCTTATCCCCTTCTTGCTCGAAGGCGTGGCTGCCGACCCCGAACTGAACCTGGGCGACGGTATTCACCCCAATGAAAACGGGCAAAAGATAGTGGCGCAAAATGTTTGGAAGGTCCTGCACCAGATGTTGTAGCCGGCGGGATGGTTCGCCTGAAAATTGCTGCGAAGCGTCTAAGAACAAGCGCCAATTTTAAACAAATCCTAACGCCGCATTAAAAAATTCTTTGACCTTTGCCTGCGTTTTAGCACAATAACAGCTTGTCTGTCAACTAATCCCAAGCTGCTCAAAACCCGCCAACTATGGAACTCGCACAAGCGTTGGATGCCATAAAAAAAAGCATCGCCCAGGGAAACCTGGAAGAAGCGTACAACCAATTGGTTGCTTTGCTGGATAGTTCGGAAGACTATGCCGAACTGGCTGATATTGCCCGCGTCAACCAGGCCGACCTGTATCAGCTAAAGGCCCAAACGCTCAAAGGCACCATTTCGCCGGAAGATGCCCGCCTGACCACCAATCAACTGGCCGACAAGGCCCTGCTGCTCATCCGGCAGTTGGAAACCGGCAAAGTTTTTTTTGAGGAAGAAATCAAACCCACCAGCCGAAAAGCGCTCCGCTATTACATCATCGGCGGCATCGTGGCGCTGGTCAGCGCTTTTCTGGTTTGGCAGTTTTGGGACTATAAAAAAAGCCAGGATACCTGTCCGGTATTTAGTCAGACTGCCGAGTTAAAGGTGATGATCCTTCCCTTTAAACAAACCGGTACGCAAGCCGGCGGCGACCCGGCTTTCGATATTATGGACGACCTGAATGACCTGATCGAACAAACACCCGGCCTGCGCGTGCGGGCACTGGCCGACGTCAACGAACAATATAACATCGATCAGGACTACCCCAACTCGGCCCAGGCGGTGGAAATAGCCCAGGGTTGCAATGTGCAAATGTTGGTATGGGGAAAAGTTAATCAGTTTGGCCGCAGGAGCAAAGACTACACGGTGGATGTACGCTACCGCCTGATTGATGCCGGCGGCGTGCGTTATGCCGGCGATACGACGATCAACCGCCTGCTTGCCGTCACGGAAGAAGCCAACTGGACCAGCGATGTGCGCGCCATCAGCCGCCTGCTGTACATGGTGCTGGCCAACCAATTGCAAGTACCTATTGCGGCTAATATTTTGCAAGAACTGGGTACGGGCGCCACGGCTCGCCTGGAGTCGGACACACTCGCCCCTCCGGTGGACACCTCCACGAGTTTTGTGCTGGCCGATTATTACATCATGAAAAATGAAAAGGACTCGGCTATTGCACAGTACAACAAGGTGCTGGCTTATTTCCCGGAAAATTCGACCGCGCTTACCAAACGCGGGGCCTTATATTTCCAAAAAGAAGACTACAAAGCGGCTGCCCGCGATCTTGGGGCTGTAACGTCCTGCAGCGAAAATACAGCCGATGCACTGCAAAAAACCCGCATAAAAGCCTACCTGGAAAGCGAACAACCGGAAAAGGCCAAAAAAGAACTTGAAACGGCCCGTGAAAACAAGTCGCTCGATGGCGCCTGGCTGAATGAAGCCACGTCAAAAGTGCGCGACAGCCTGAGTGCCCTGAAAGTCCGGCGCGATCAAATGGAGCGGATGGCTACCAAAACGAGCAGCACCAAGGTTCGGGTAAGCGCGGCAAAAGCCAACCTGGGCCTCGGCGAAACCGAGAGTGCCCTGATGTACGCCAATGAAGCGCTGAAAAAAGATCCGAAAAACCTGGAAGCCGTCCAAATCGCTGTGGATGCCCAATTGCAGCGAGGCGATACGGCAAAAGCAGCCAGTACGATCCGGGAGGCCGAGCGCGCCGGCGCCGATGTAAAAAATATTCATTTTACGCCAATCCGGAAAGAACCCCTCCAGGATCGGAAACAGCGGTAGAGTGGCCTAAAAAAGAGAACCTTGCTCGGCAAACCGCACCGGGTTTTCGAGGCGCAACAACGCCATTTTTATATCCAGCCCGTAAAAATAGCCCCGCAATTCTCCGGCTTTTCCGATCACTCTGTGACAAGGCACCACAATCGCAACCGGGTTGTTCCGGTTGGCCAGCCCGACCGCACGCACGGCCTTTGGTTGCCCGATACGGTTGGCGATATCCGAATACGCAACAGTTTCCCCGTATGGAATTTGTTGCAACGCCGCCCAAACCAGGCGGTGAAATTCCGGAGCGCCGCTCCAGTCGAGTTTTACCGTGAATTCGCGTTGTTTCCCATCAAAATAGGCTCGTAACTCCCGTTTGCAAACGGCTACCGGGTGTTCATCCGAAATTTCCTGCGTTTCCACGCCGGGTTTTTCACAGCGTTTCACCGATCGAACTCCCAACGCGCTGCCGCAAATCTCAAAACAGCCGATCGGAGCATCCAGGTAGGATTTTACCAGCATGATGACAAAGGATTGGTTCGAAAGGCAATTTACGGATTGATTTCCGGATTGCAGCAAAAGTGCCGGCCCGGACCTCATTCCTCGGTATCACCCAGGGCCGACTGTTTTTCATACATTTCCGCATAATAGCCACCAAGCCGGATCAGCTCCTCGTGCGTACCTTCTTCCACAATTTGGTGGTCTTCGAGCACAATGATTTTATCAAATTTCAGCATGCTGTAAATGCGGTGGGTAATGATGATCGCAGTTTTGTCCGACAGCGCCTGATCCAGGTAGCCAAGAATGCGGCTTTCGGTGTGCGTATCCACCGCCGAGAGGCAGTCGTCGAGCAGAATAATATCGGGTTGTTTGGCAAACGCCCGGGCAATGCTGACCCGTTGTTTTTGCCCGCCGGAGAGTGTGACGCCGCGCTCGCCGACCAGGCTTTCATAGCCTTTGGGCAAGCTGACGATATCGTCGTGCACAGCAGCGCGTTTGGCATAAAATTCGGCTTCCTCGCGGGTAAGCCCTTCCTTGCCAAAAGATATATTGCCCAGCACCGTATCGGAAAACAGGAACACATCCTGCGGCACATAGCCGATCCGGCGGCGCAGCATAAACAAATCATGTTCCCGGAGATCCTTGCCATCCAGTAAAATTCGCCCCTCCGAGACATCGTACATCCGGACCAGGAGGTCGGCAATCGTGGTTTTCCCGGCGCCGGTACGACCGATGATGGCCAGTTTCTGGCCGGGTTTGATCTCAAACGAAACACGCTCGAGCGCCCTGATGCCCGTGTCGGGATAAACAAAACCGACATTTTCAAACACAACATGGCCCTGGTAAACTGAAGTTGCCGGTGTCTGGCCGGAGTCGGTTACAGTTTCAGCCAGAGCGTTTGCCGCTTGTCCGTTGGATGCCGGGTTGGTAATCGTGGGTTTGGTATGCAAAAACTCGTTGATCCTTTTTTGCGAAGCAGCCGCTTGTTGCGTGAGCGAGGCAATCCAGCCAATAGCTGTAACCGGCCAGGTAAGCATATTGATGTAAATAACAAACTCGGCAATGTTGCCCGCCGTAATGTTGCCTTTGACCACCTGCAAACCGCCAACGTACACGGTGATGATCGTGCTGGCGCCAACCATGAGCAGCATCAGGGGAAAGAAAAAAGCATCGATCCGGATCAGGCCGAGCGATTTTTGGCGGTACAACTCGCTTTCTTCGGCAAAATACCGGCCCATGGCGGCCTCCTGCCCGTAGCTTTTCACAACCCGGATGCCACTGTACACCTCCTGAGCCGTGCTGGTCAATTTGGACAACTGCCGCTGGATTTTTTCACTGCGTTTGTTAATCACCGTACTCACCCAATAAATCGAAATGCTCAAAAACGGCAGTGGCAATAACGACCAGAGCGTCAGCGGAACGCTAACACGAAGCATGGATGAAATGGCGAGCACGAACAGAAAACTCAGATCCAGCCCATACAAAATAGCGGGCCCGAGAAACATGCGCACCTTCGACACATCTTCAGAAATGCGCGACATCAGGTCGCCTGTGCTGTTGCGTTTGTAAAAAGCGAGATCGAGGGTTTCGTAGTGGGCAAAAATTTCTTTCCGGATATCGTACTCGATCAGGCGGCTCATCACAATAATGGTTTGCCGCATGAAAAACATAAACAGCCCCATCATTATGGCCAAGGCGATCACGGCGGCGCCAAACCAGGCGATCTGGTTCCCCAACTCCTCAAACGCTTCCGGATGGGCGGCAATACCGCCGGTTTCCTTGTAGTGCCGGACCTGCTCAACTACCGTGTCGAGCGCATCACGAATTACTTTGGGTTGCCAAACGCGAAACCAGTTGGCCAGCCCGACAAACACAATGCCCAGTAAAAACCGCCAGCGGTAATTCCAGAAAAATTTATTGAGATAGGCCAGGTGTTGCATGGCTGGAGGCTGTTAAAATTTAGCAAAGGTATAAAAACCCAATTCCGGCGGATTGTTCATTACCGCGCCGGTTATGGTTGGCACGGGTGGTCAAATTTTTTTCCCAAACAACTGCCCTGCTCGGGTTTGAACAGACGCCTGTGGGCACCAAAAGTTTTCCTTAATTTTGTGACGCCTGTTTCAGGCAAATATATTCAATGCCTTAACCAACATAACGTGGCCCTTTTGGCTGCTACATCTAATTCCACCGCACGCATGGCAACAGCAAAAAAAGCACCTGAAAACGGCGTTTCACCGCCCTTCAACCGCCCCGGCTCCCGGATTATCACCCTCGACGAATTTATCATTCGCGCCGAAAAAGATTTTGATTACGCCACCGGTGAACTCACCGGGCTCTTGCGCGATATCGGCGTGGCCGCCAAAATCATTAACCGGGAGGTGAACAAAGCAGGCCTGGTCAACATTCTCGGCGTAGCCGACAGTGGCGACAATGCCTCCGGCGACAAGCAACAGAAACTCGACGTGTATGCCAATGAGAAACTCATCGAGTGCCTGCAAAACAGCGGCGAGTGCTGTGCCATTGCCTCCGAGGAAAATGAAGATTTTCTTCAGGTGCCCGCAGCCAGCTCAAAAAAGAGCAATTATGTCGTCATGTTCGACCCGCTCGACGGCTCGTCCAACATCGATGTGAACGTTTCCGTAGGTACCATTTTTGCCATCTACCGCCGTGTCAGCGATTCGGGCGGACCGGCTACGATCGACGATTTTCTGCAACCCGGTACCAAACAGGTGGCGGCAGGCTACGTGCTGTACGGCACCTCCACCATCCTGGTGTACACCACCGGCCGCGGGGTCAACGGCTTTACGCTAGACCCCAGCATCGGCGAATTTTGCCTCAGCCATCGAAATATGCGCATCCCCGAAAACGGCCAAACCTACTCGGTCAACCAGGGCTACTATTCCAAATTTGACCTGGAACTCCGGCGCTACATCGACAATTGCAGCGACCAAAACTACAGCCTGCGCTACATCGGCTCTATGGTGAGCGACGTGCACCGGATTCTCAACCAGGGCGGTATTTTCCTGTACCCCAGCACCCGCAAGTACCCCAAAGGCAAATTGCGCCTGTTGTACGAATGCAACCCCCTGTCCATGATCATCGAGCAGGCCGGCGGCAAGTCGATCAATACCCACCTAAAACGGATACTCGAAGTCGATCCCAAAGAATTGCATCAGCGCAGCACCATCGCCATTGGTTCGCCTGCAATGGTTGATGAATTGAAAGCGTTTATTGAACGGTATTCGGCATTGCCGCTCTGAAGCACCCCGATCTATGATTTTATTGCTGAGCTGGCTGCTGTTTTTTATGAAAAGTTCGGAACTCCGTATCGTTTTTACCAATCTGCAGCAACCGGAAGGCCGGCTGTACGTTGCTGTTTTTGATAAAAAAGCTGATTTTCTGCAACCCGACCGGGCGCGTTTTCAGCAAGTCGTCCCCGTTCGGAAAACCGGTAGCCTGGAAGTGATTATTGCCGGCGTTCCGGACGGGGCCTATGCCATCAGTTGTTTTCACGATGTGAATGGCAATGGCATCCTGGACAAAAACTGGCTGGGCGTACCAACCGAACCCTACTGTTTTTCAAATAATGCCAGGCCCCGTTTTCGGGCGCCGCGCTGGGAGGAGGCAAAGTTTTCGTTTATTGCAGGCCAAACAATACCCAGGCTGCGCCTGGAAAAATGGTAAACACCCACCAATAGCCAACAACCAACCATCATGATTCGCGCAGAACATATTTTCAAATCGTTCGAAGACCAGCAAGTGCTGAAAGACATTTCCTTCACCTATGAAGCCGGAAAATGCAATCTCATTATCGGCCGCAGCGGATCGGGGAAAACCGTGCTGATGAAAATTTTGGTGGGTTTGTTTCAACCCACGCAAGGCAAGGTCTGGTTTGATGATGTGGATTTTACCGCCCTGAATAAAAAACAAAAACGCGCCATCCGTATGAAAATGGGCATGCTCTTTCAGGGCTCGGCACTGTTTGACTCCTTGACGGTCGAACAAAACATCCGGTTTCCGCTGGACATGTTTACCCATCAAACGCCTAAAGAAAAACTCGAGCGGGTGAACTACTGTCTCGAACGCGTCAACCTGACCGGGAACAACAAGAAATTCCCGTCCGAACTCTCCGGCGGCATGCAAAAACGCGTGGGTATCGCCCGGGCCATTGTGCTGGAACCGCAATACCTGTTTTGCGACGAACCCAACTCCGGCCTCGATCCGAAAACTGCCCTGGTGATCGATGAACTCATCCGTAGCATCACGATTGAAAACAACATCACCACCATCATCAATACCCACGACATGAACTCGGTCATGGAAATCGGCGACAATATCTGCTTCCTGTTCAACGGACAGCTTGAGTGGACCGGCAACCGCGACGAGGTGCTCGAAAGCACCAATGAAAATCTTCAGTCGTTCATTTTCGCATCACCGTTTTTACAGCGTTTGCGCGAAGCAGCAATGAAGTAATTTTAACTACGGCACAGGGGCCACGGAACATTCGCTCCGTGGCCCCTGTGCCGTAGTTAAAATTCCAGCAGGGTAAGCCGGCCGGGCATCACTCCACCGGCGCCACTGCCGCCAGTTTGTTTTGCAACTGCGGCAAATCGGCCGCCATCTGAAGTTTAATGCTTTGCAGGGCCGATTGCAGGGCCAGCAGGTTCGCTTTGCGCATAGCGCCAAATCCGCTGTAGCCGTAATACATGGCCACCTTGGTTTTACCCGATCCGGGGGCGCGATACCGCGAAAGGACGTTTCCGGCATTATCGGTAATTTCCATTTGCAGCTCCACCTCGGCGCTGGTTACGCCTGCCGGCAAGGCCAGCACATTCACCGCGCCCAAGGTCAGGATGGAGGGGATGGTGTAGCCCCATCCGGAGTTGTAACGGTTGTAATAAATGAGTTTGAAACGGGCTTTGCCTTTTTGCTCACCATCCGACCGGACGAGGTTGTCCGTCAGTTCATTGCCCAACAGCACAAAGACATCGTGCACCGGCTGGCCAACCTGGGCCAAAACACCAATAGGGTTGGGGATATAACTTCCGGGATCGAGTGCGTTTTGCACCAGGATGCGTTCGGCTAGCTCTTTGCCAAACAGCAGGGCAAAACTTTCCGTGTGCACCTCCAGCGCAAGGCGTGGCAGGGGTTCGGGTGTGGGAGCATTGGTATGAAAATCCGAGATTTTTACGCTGCGGCAACTTACCAGCAGCAAGAGGCAGAAAAGAACAGACAGGCGATGTTTCATAACGTACTGTTTTGAGTGGTTAGCGAAGTATTTTCACACAATATTAGACGTTTCGTCTGTGCGTTGCCAGTGTTGCGTTTGAGATTAAATCCGGTTTAACCATTCGAGGTTGCCTGTTAATCCGGTTAACAACTAATGTGCTGTTTTTCAGAAGCATAAAGAAAAAGTTAAAAAGCTGAATGCGGTTTTCTTAATAAAAACCTATTGCGAAAACTGCCAATTTTACGCTAATTCTCCCCCTCAATAATACCGACATGCACCTCCCGGAACAGCATGCTCCCGCAAAACTTGGTGTTCTTTACAATCCTTCGCACATTTGTCGCAAAGCCAATCACCAACATGGCAAAAACCCAACGCTCCGCAGAAGAATACGTGCAGGGAATCCTTGCCGGCAACCGGGTCGTGCTCGGGCAGGCGATCACACTGGTGGAAAGCGCCCGCCCGGAGCATCAGGTGCTGGCGCAGGCCGTCGTGCAGAAATTGCTGGATCACCACCGGCAGGCCTCCACAGTAGCAGAACCGGAGCCCGCTCATCATGTGGGCGCCTCCCTGCGGATTGCCATTACCGGCGCGCCGGGCGTCGGGAAGAGTTCATTTATTGAGGCATTGGGTATGTATTTGGTGGATCGGGGGCAAAAAATAGCCGTGCTCGCCATCGATCCTTCCAGCACCGTGAGCAAGGGTAGCATACTCGGCGACAAGACGCGCATGGAGCGCCTGTCGGCATCCGAATCTGCGTTCATCCGCCCCTCGGCAGCGGGAACTTCTCTGGGCGGCGTAGCCCGGAAAACCCGTGAAACCATTTTACTGGTCGAAGCCGCCGGCTACCACACCGTGCTTATCGAAACGGTGGGCGTGGGGCAATCGGAAACCGCCGTACATCGAATGACCGATATTTTTCTGCTGCTGCTCCTGCCCGGCGCCGGCGATGAATTGCAGGGCATCAAACGCGGCATTGTGGAGATGGCCGATATCCTGGCCGTGAATAAAGCCGACGGCGACCGGGTCAAACTGGCCAACCAGGCCCGCGCCCACTACCTGAACGCCACCCATTTGTTGCCGCCAAAAGCCAGCGGCTGGGCGCCCCGGGTACTTACCTGCAGTGCGCAGGAAGGCGCCGGGATTGCTGAAGTTTGGGAGGCTATTTCCGCTTGCCGGGACCTTATGTTGGAAAATAGTTTTTTTGCTAAAAACCGCCGCCAGCAAGCAAAATACTGGCTGGAAGAAGCCATCGAAGCGGGTATTAAAGCGGCATTTTATGGAAACCCGGCGGTGCAAACAAAATTGGCAGCGCTGGAACCCGAGGTGCTGGCCGGCCGGGTTTCACCCTTTGCAGGCGCCGGAGTGCTGCTCGATGCTTTTTTTAATGAAAACCCGTCCTACGGTTCCAAACCACAGGACGGGCGATAAAACAGGCAGGACACTACAACTTATTTTCCGCCCCGCACCAGTTCAATGTATCCACTCAACACATCGGGCCGCAACACCACACCATCGACCCTCCGTTCGTATACTTTGCACACATAAAAGTAGGTGCCTTCGGAAACTTCGTTGCCCGAAAGGTTCAGGCCGTTCCAGTTGATGACCGGGTCGGTGGCTTCGAAAACTACATTGCCCCAGCGGTTAAAAATTTGCATGTCGATGCGTTCGATAAACCGCCAATCCGGGAATGGGGTGAACAGATCATTGAAACCGTCGCCATTGGGCGTGAACGCATTGGGCAGGGCATAATTCGGACAATTGTCCACACATTCCGGCACACTCAAGGCACTTTCGTTGCCCGTTGAGTCTACCGCTGAAACGGCATAACAACCGGCAAGGCCCTCTTCAATCACATGGACGAACGACGTATTTTCCGCTCCGTCGATCACTTGAAACAAGGCCAGGGGTTCGCCTT
The DNA here is from genome assembly GCA_016716135.1 of Lewinellaceae bacterium. GTDB lineage: Bacteria > Bacteroidota > Bacteroidia > Chitinophagales > Saprospiraceae > M3007. The sequence goes on from JADJWX010000028.1 coordinate 30,463, forward strand.
CAGTATCGGCGTACCACAAGTGGTACTGAACGGCATCATCGGTGCCAGGGCAGGCAGTATTCGGGTTGGTCCAGCTCAGCGTATTTTCGTAGGGCGGATCGGGCTGGGCGCCGCTACCGCCATTGCAAATATTGGTCACGGTAAGTATCGGCACGCAAGGCGGCACTGTATCCAGGGGCACACCGCAGGCTTCCTGTGAGTTATTCAGAATCGGGTCGATCACCCCGTTCACGCTATAGGTGCCCGAGCTCCGGACGTAGTAGCAGTATTCCTTCCCGTTTTCAAGCCCGCGGTCATCATACATCGGCACATCGGTTGTTCCAATGGAATCGAATTGCCCGGTAGTATTGTTAAAGCGAAAAACGGTATACGCCGTGTTGGTCCAGGGGACCGATTCTTCCCAGGAAAGCAGGTTGGTGTTGTCAGTCGAATTAACAGTCAGGTAAACCGAAGAAGCATCGTTGGTGGAGCCGAGTGGCGTAGTAAAATTGCCACGGGTGTAGAATTCCACCTTGTAGTGGTAAGGCTGGCCGGTGGTGTTCAGATTCTGGTCGGTAAAACAAGTGTCGTTTGCCTGCCAGAAATTATCCACCGTAAACGTTGCACCCGGAACGGCTTGCATAGCTCCTCCGCTCAGGCCCGGCGCGCGCAACAACCGGTAGCGATACGGCCCGTGATTGATCACGGTATCCAGGTCGCCTGCCACGGGTTTGGACCAACAAACATCCATTTGGCCGCTGGTGGCATCGGTTTCCTGCACAGAAACATTGGTGATGAGGGGAAGTTCACGTGGCAATTGCACACAGGCCTCCTCCGAGGGCAGGCTTTCCACCAGATTGTACGGGTAGCCACCCGCTGAAGTACGGGCAAATTTGGCCAGTATTCGGTAGCAATAGGTCCGCCCGCGTTCCACATTGGTATCCTTGTAATAATAGCGGCCGTTTTGTTCCTGCCGGGTGACAAAAATCAGCTCGGTATAGCCCTTACCTTTCAAACCCGGCGTGCAGGTGTCAATCGTAAAGGGGTTGGTGCCCAGGCGCCGCCAAACGGAAAATCCGTAGAAATAATCTTCCGCAGCATCCTCACAGACATAAGGTTTTTCCCAGGTTATTTCCACTTCACCAAATTGGGCATTGGCCTGCACATCCTCCGGAGGAGGACCGACCACTTTTATGTTCACCGTTTTCAGATCGGCCAGTTGGGGCGTGTTTTTGTTCAGCGTGTCAACGGCCTTAAACACTACGGTGTATGGTTGGTTGGAGACATGTTCGCAAGCCGTTTGCCAGCGAAAATTTCCCGAAACGGGAGGCACCTGATAATTTGTCGGCGCAACAAAAGTCGCCGGGCTGTACGGGTTGCTGATCGGCCCCCCGGCTGCCGTCAACAGGATCAGGTTGCCGGAATCCGGGTCCGTGGCTGTCACCGGAAATTCGATTATTTCTCCTGCCACCACGCACAGATCATCAATGGAGGAAACCACCGGCGGTCGATTTTGACAGTTTTCCACAAAAATCTGCATATCGCGAATGGTCGTGTCAATCGGGACACCTTTCCGCCAGGAAATGATGATGAAGGCCAAATTGTACTCCCCGGCAATTTGTGGCGATTGCCAAAGAATATCACCGGTTCGCTCGTTTAGAAACAGCGTATTATTTGGCCCCGGGCCAATTTCATTCGGGAAACTATAATTGGGTACAACGGCACCCTTACCCTGCAAAGGGGTGATCAGTTTATACGACAAACTGTCCAGATCGGGGTCAAATGCATTCGGATTGTGTTTGAACGGCTGCCCGACACAGGCATTGTCGATGGGGGCCTGGAGCAAATACGGCGTTGTGTTCGTCCCGTCAAACTGGGGGTCCAAAAACCGGTATTTCGTTTCAATATAAAAAGGCACATTCTCCGACTGAGGCGGGTTCACATTAATTATCCCGGCGTTGCGGTTGGGGTCGGTCATGGATATCGTGTACCAGGCCGGCCCCGCATAGTTGTGCACAGCAATGTAGGTGTTGTATTTGACCTGGTCGCTGAGGACGACGCCGTTGCCATTCCCGTTGCTTCGAACAACCTGCTCGCGGTTCCCGTCGCCCCAGTCGATAGTAAGCGTGTCGCGGTCGGCGCTGAAACTAAGCGTACGCGTCCAGGTAATAATGGTAGCCCGGATCGTGAGCGGGCCAATTTGTTCGATGTGTATTTCGCCGGCGCGGTTGTGAGTGGCGAAAAGTGCCAGTGGAATCAATGCCAGGGCGAGTAGTAACAACGAGCGTAGCCTGTTAATCATGGTAGAACTTGAGTTTTGTTTGGTGGTTGTTCAGAACGGCTTACAAGTTAAAACTATTTTATGGAAACAGTTGACCGGATGACGCCGAACCTGCCGGGGTTTTGAATTCCTGCAACGCAGTACGGGATAAGCCGTGCAGTTTCCCGGTCTATAAACTCCAAAATGCTATTTCAGGTTATCTTTCCGGCCAAATCTTAGAGCATTTTCACGACACTTATGCTGCTTTACAACGTTACGATCACCGTCGATCTGGATGCACACCGCGACTGGCTGCAGTGGATGCGCGAAACCCACATCCCGGACGTCATGGCTACCGGAATGTTCCGCTCATACCGGATCAGCAAACTCCTCTACCACGAACACACCGACGCCGAAATTTATACCATGCAGTACCTGGTGAAAGACAAATTGCACCTCGAACGCTACATGGAAGAATTTGCCCCCGAGCTGCAACGCCAGCACCAGCAGCGTTTTGCCGGGAAATTTACAGCCTTTCGCACCGTGATGGAATTGGTGGATACGAATGAATAACTTATCGTTGATTTGTTTACTTGTTGAGGTGTTGATTTGAGGGGATAGGGATTATTTATCGCGTTTGAGTTGCGATTCCCGCAGGGCGTTAATTTTATTTCCAATTTCTTCTATACGCGGACGCTGCTGAAGGAGCGCTTCTTCCATAGGCAAGTTTCCCGATAATTGATAAATGGATTTTACCAGAACGCGCCCGCGTTGCCAAACGTCCAGTTTTTCAAAAAAATAAATTTTCATGGTTCAGGTGTTTTATGGTTAACAAATACTTGCGAACAACCCTGCGCGCTCAAATCAACAAATCAACGAAGTTTATATCCCCGAATGGCATAATACAGGATGTACAAATAGCAAGGCAGCATCGTGATCTGAAAGGCCAGCTGATGCCCCACCGCGTCCAGTTCGGCAAGGTACCCGTACAGCTGCGGCAGCAATGCGCCCCCGGCAATACCCATGATCAGCAGCGCCGAACCGATTTGGGTGAACCGCCCCAAACCATTGATCGCCAGGGGGAAAATAGCCGGCCACATAACAGCATTGGCCAAACCAAGCAGGGCAATGCAAAGCACAGCCGTGGAACCCGACGTCAGGTAGGTCAACACCGTGAGCACCAGGCCGAGTATGGCTGAATAGCGCAGGAAGTTTTGCTGGGAAATGAATTTGGGGATTAAAATGATGCTGAGCACATAGCCCACCAGCATAGCGCCCAGGGTAAACGACGTGAAGTACTTCGTCTGGTCCAGCTCAAAACCCAGGGATCGACTGTAAATCGTGATGCCATCACCGGCCATTACTTCGGCGCCTACGTAAAAAAAGATCGCCAGGGCGCCCAGCAGGAGATGCGGGAATTGCCAGATGCTGGTGCGGCCCGCCGACAAACTGGCATCGCCCTGGGCTTCCGCTCCGGCTGTATCAATTTCCGGGAGTGCCGAGCGCCGGATCATCAGCGCCAGGCCAATCAGCGCAAAAGCCATCACCAGGTAGGGCATCACTACCCGGCCCGCCAGCGCATTCAGCAAATCGGCCTTTACGGCCAAATCCGTCGCTTCATTGATCTGCGTTTCAATGGCACTGGCATTTTTCAGCACAATTGTGCTGAGCACCAGCGGACTCAAAATGCCCGCCACTTTGTTGCAAATACCCATAATGCTGATCCGCTGCGCCGCACTTTCAATTGGCCCGAGGATGCTGATGTACGGGTTGGAAGCGGTTTGCAACAAAGCCAGGCCCATGCCCTGCACAAACAAACCCGCCAGAAACAAGGGATACGCCCGCGCATTGGCCGCCGGAATAAACACCAGGCAGCCCAGGGCCATAACCACCAGGCCAAGTGCCATCCCGTCTTTAAATCCGGTGCGTTTCAAAATTTGGGAAGAGGGGATGGCCAGGAAGAAATAACTGATGTAAAACGCAAATGTCACCAGCAAAGCCTGCCAGTCGTATTCCAGGCCACAGGCCAGTTTTAGAAACGGGATCAGGGTGCCGTTCAGCCAGGTGACAAACCCGAATACAAAAAACAAGATACCAATAATGGTCAGCTGGTAACGATAGCCGGCAGGGCGGGTAGTGGTGTCGCTCATAGGACAAAGATTGGGTTAGGGTGCTGTGAAAGTGGGTTTCGTTTCGGACTTTTGCGGTTAAGCGGGCCGCAAGAGCCCCGACAAATGTAAAAAACCCCGCGAAGCCGCCAATTTTCTTTTCCACAACACAAACCAGCAGCGCAATGCAACCCACACTTTTAATCCTCGCCGCCGGCATCGGTTCCCGCTATGGCGGACTCAAGCAGGTCGACGGTATGGGCCCCGGCGGTGAAGCCATCCTCGAGTTTTCGGTAAACGACGCTATAAAAGCCGGATTCGGCAAAGTCGTATTTGTTATCCGAAAAGCCATTGAAACGGAGTTTCGCGAACGCCTTGGCCATAAAATTGAACAAAAAATTGCCGTGGAATACGCCTTCCAGGAAATGGATAGCACCCTCGACTGGTTGCCCCAAATACCTGCCCGCGAAAAACCCTGGGGTACCGGCCATGCCATTCTTGTTGCACGCGATTGCATCCGTGAGCCGTTCGTCGCCATCAATGCCGATGATTTTTACGGCGCCGAAGCCTTCCGGGTTATCGGCGATTTCCTGCGCACCGACTGTGCGCCCGACCAGTACGGCATGGTCGCTTACCAACTCGGCAACACTCTGTCGGAAAACGGCGCCGTATCGCGCGGGGTGTGCACGGTTGGCCCCGACGGATTTTTGACCGACGTCACCGAGCACACGAAAATTGAACGGTTCCCCGAGGGCATTTTTCACACCGACGAAACGGGTGCAAAATTTCCGCTCGCCGCCGGCACTCCGGTTTCCATGAATTTCTGGGGTTTTCACCCCACTGTTTTTCAAGAACTGGACACCCAGTTCCGCGCATTTGTGCAGGCTAATTCAGATAAGCCCCGCGCCGAGTTTTACATCCCGACTGTGGTGAATAATTTGCTGAAAGCAGGTAAAGTGCGGGTGCGGGTGCTGAACAGCAGTAGCCAATGGTACGGGGTGACGTATCCGGAAGATAAGGAAACGGTGCAATGGGCCCTGGCGAACCTGTCAGGTGAAAATTGAGCCCCAAAAACGGCGTTTCCGACGCCGTTTTGGGGCTCAACTTTCACCTGACAGGTTTTGTGTTTTTTAGCGTTCACGCCGACTAACAGTCGGCGTTACAGTTCCTGCCGTAACACCTCCAGCGGCGGCTTGCGCACCACTTCCCGGCTGTTGGCCAGGCCAATAATGACGGTAATGACGGTGATGACTAAAAATGTCACCAAAAGCGGCATCCAGTCCGGCTCAAACGGAATTTTGAAGGAAAAATAGGCCAGCGCCCAAGCGCCAACAACGGACAAACCTATGCCGGCCAAACAGGCCAATGCACCCAGCAGCAGGTATTCCAGGGCAATAATCCGCAGGATAACCTTACGCGACGCGCCCAAGGTGCGCAACAACACACTTTCCCGGACGCGGGCAAATTTCCCCTGGTAAATTGAGCTCAGCAGCACCAGCAAACCGGTCAGAATACTGAACAATGCCATGAACCGGATCACAAAGGAAACTTTGCTCAACACCTCATCGACCGATTTCAGAATTTGCGTCAGATCGATTGCAGAAACGGTCGGATACCGGCGAACCAGATCCGATTGGAACGCAGCCGATTGTTCGGCACTGTTTACCCGCGAAACCACCACGTGAAACTGGGGGGCGGCTTCCAACACGCCCTTCGGGAACACGATCATAAAGTTGGTTTGCACCCGGTTAAAATCCACCTCACGCACGCTGCCGACTTCTGTTTCGAGGCGGGTACCCTGCACGTTGAACACCACTTTGGTGCCGATTTTTGCCCGCATGCCGCGCTGCACATTTTCTGAAATCGAAATTTTAACCGGTTCACCGGGTTTGTGTACACCGGTCCAGGCGCCTTCCACTATTTTTTCGGTGTCGATCAGTGTATCGCGGAAGGTGACCCGGAATTCGCGGTCGTACACCCAATTCCGGCGGTCGATGGTTGTATCGGCGTCGGCCTGCATTTTGGTCATCCCGTCGATGGTTTCCACCCGGGTGGTTATGATCGGGACCTGTTGCAGCAGGGGCATTCCGTAATTCTGCACCATGGCCGCCACGCTGTCTTTTTGATCGGTTTGAATATCAAACAGGATCATGTTGGGCTGGTTGCCGCTGCCGGAAAACTCGACCTGCCGCAACAACAGGTTTTGGATCAAAAACAGGGTGGAGAGCAGCATGGTGCCCAGGCCGATGGTCACCACCAGCAGCACCGTCTGGTTTTCGGGTCGAAATAAATTGGCGATGCCCTGCCGCCACACGTAGGACCAGTTTTTTGGAAAAAAACGGCGCAGCAGCAGCATCAACAATTTGGCTGCGCCAAACAACAGCAGAAAAGCGCCGGCAATGCCCCCCATGAAAATCAGGGTTTCCTTCATGTCGCGGATCAGCCACCAGGTAAAGCCGAACAACGCCACGGCAATCAGGACGTAAATACCCCAACGCAGCCAGCGGCTGGCGCTTTCCTGTTCACCAAACGAAGCCCGAAGGGTGCGCAGCGGCGAGGTTTTCAAAATGCCCGACAAGGGCAACAAGGCAAACAACAGCGCTACCGAAACGCCAAGCAGCACGCCCTGCAAGGCCGAAGTCGCCGAAAAATCCGTACTGACATCAGCAATCGGCAGCAGGTCTTTGGCCACCCAGGGCAGCAGTTTCTGGATCAGCGAGCCCAATGCAGCGCCCGCTACCGCACCCAGCAAACCAATGCCGGCTACCTGCACGAGGTACACGTAAAACGCCTTGCGGCCGCTGGCGCCCAGACAACGCAGGATAGCCACCGTAGGCAGTTTGTCTTTGATATAAATATGCACCGCTCCGGCTACTCCGATACAGCCGAGCAGCAGCGCCACGAAGCCCACCAGGTTGAGGAAGGTGCTGAAATTGCCGAATGCACGGCCAATCTGCCGTTTATTCGACTCGACTGTTTCCCAGTCCATGTTGGCTTTTTCCAGGGGTTTGTCGAGGCGGTTCACCAGGCTGTCCAGGTCGCGCGATTGCGGAATTTTGAAGTAATACTGGTACCAGACACGGCTGCCTTTTTGCACCAGACCAGTGGAATCAAGCCATTGGATCGGAATAAAAGCCACCGGCGCAATGGCCGAACCAATGCCCGCGCGGCCCGGCCGCGAGAGCAGGTCGCCCGTAATTTCGAACGATTCCGTGCCGATCTGGATCGTATCGCCCAGGCCTACACCGAATTGCAGCAAGAGCCCGTGTTCAACCAGCGCTTTTTTTCCACCCCCCTGCTGGTAATTTTGATAGGCATTTTCCGGGGTGCTTTTCCAGGTGCCGAAGAACGGATACCCCGGGTCGGAAGCCCGAATATTCGTCAGGCGGGTCCCCGCTGTTTTGGGGAAATACGCCATGCTGAGCAAGTTGAACACCCGGGCACTTTGCGCACCGGGCGTAGCCATCACCCGATCGAACAGGGAATCGGGCAAGGGCTGGTTGCCCTCAATCATCAAATCGGCGCCGAGCAAACTTTTGGCTTCCCGGTCGATGTCGTTGGTCAGGTTGACACTGAACGAACGCACCGCCGTGAGCGCGGCAATGCCGGCTACTATGGCCGAAATAAAAAGGAGCAGGCGGGCGCGGTTGCGGCGGCTGTCGCGCCAGGCCATTTTCAGTATAAAAGACATATGTGCGTAGGGCTAAGGGGTTGCTAAGAAACAATGCCGAAACGCGTAGCGTTGAACAAGTTGACAGTTTTTCGATGGAACACGGCTTACCGGCGATCAACCGGCCCAACTTTTCCTAAAAGCGCAAGCCCGGACAACAGGATTGCACCCGCAGTACGCCACGCACCGGCTACATGAGCACCCCGTTTTTTGCTTCAATTGCCGGCGGCAATTCCGTTTCACCGAGCATTTCACGCAAGTCAATTTCTATCGTTCGGCAAAGTGCCAGCATCGGAATATCGTTGCCCATGCCCTCGAAGGGATTTTCGCTGTAATCGCCGACTAACTCCATGACCAGGTAAATCCAGCTGATAAGCGCCGTAAAAGGCACCGAAAGCCAGGCGCCGTACGCGCCGATTTTTCAAATTCCGATACCAGCCCGAAGGGCAACAGAAAAATAAAGACACCGACAAAAATGACACTCACACCGCCGTATTGCCGGGGAAACGGAAATTTTTTGATGCGCTCGCATTGGCCCTGCTGGGTGTAAAAATCGTTGAGAATTTTTTGCAACTCCATGTGCCGGAAATCGTCGATCAGGTTTTTGGCCCGCAATTCGCGCAGGGCCTGGCTTTGCCGGTCGATCAATTGCGTGGCAGTATTTTGGTAATTGATCACCGCTTCCATTTCCTGATTGCCGAGCAGGGCGCTGAGTTGGTCTTCGATCAGGCCGTCGTCGAACAGGCCGATCCCGAATTTCCGGCGCCGGCGTTCTGTTTGTTGGCGGATATGCCTGCTTTGGCTGATATGCTCCCAGGGCGCCGGGATGAGGAGTTGGCTGCGCAAGGTGTACAACCAGGCAAGATGCCGGTACAACAGACTTTGGCGGATAGATTGAAGTTCGGCGTCCGAAACCGGAGTGGCATTAAACTGATTAGTCACGTAGTTTTTCACATTGGAACCCCACATGCGGCTGCTGTTCACCATAGCGCCCCAGATTTTGCGGGCTTCCCACAGCCGGTCGTATGCACTGTTGTTTTTAAAACCGATGTAAAACGCAACCGCTGTGGCTATGATCGAAAGCGGCAGCCAGGGAATGTGCAACCATTCCGTGTGCGTGTATTCGTGCAGGAGCGTAACCAACACCGCCCAGGCAATCAGCCAAATCAGGTGGAAGCCGGCAAAATTCATGATGGTTTTCAGGGTAAAGTTTTTCTGGATAAACATGGGCAGTTTTTAAGGGCTAAACTAGTGGATTTTTACTCCACAAATTCCACCACCTGCTTCTTATCCAAACCAAAACGCGCCAGCAAGCGGTCGAACAAACTGTACACCACCGGCACAAAGATCAGCGACAAAAACATGGACGACGACAAGCCACCGATCACTGCCCAGGCCAGGCCTACTTTCCAGGCGGAACCCACGTTGGTCGACAATGCCAGCGGCAACAACCCGATCACCATGGCAATATTGGTCATGAGCACCGGCCGAAAACGCATCTTGGTGGCTTGCAGCAAGGCCTGCGTCAGGCTGACGCCCTGTTGCCGGAGGTGATTGGCAAAGTCGACGACCAGGATAGCGTTTTTCCCCACCAGACCAATCAACATGAGCAAACCCAGACCGGTAAACACCGTCAGGTTCTGGCCCGCCAGGGCGAGGGCCAGAAACGCGCCGATGACCGAAAGCGGAATGGAAAGCAACACCACGAACGGGTACATCCAGTTGTCGTACAAGGCCACCATGATCAGGTACACTAGCACCAGGGAGGTCCACAAGGCAAAACCCATGCTGCCAATGCCTTGCTCCTGCCGGCGTAAGTCGCCGCCATACCGGAAATGCGAGCCCGTAGGCAGCCGCAGCTTGTCGAGTTCGGCCTTCACCTGGCGGGCAACCGTACCCGTCGGGCGGCCGATCACCTGCGCGGAAAACTGCACGGAGGGCAGGCGGTCGCGGCGTTCCAGCCGGGTAGGCGCCGAGCTCTCCCGTACTTCGGCGAATTGTTTCAGGTAAACCGTACTGCCCAGCGGATTGACAAAAGAAATATTGCGGATATCGTCGGCGCTGCGCCGGTCAAAAGCATCGAGCGCAATGCGGATCGGGTATTCAAAATCGCCGTCGCGAAAGCGGGCATCGGAGTTGCCACTGAAGGCCGTTTGCAGCGTAAGGCCCACCTGGGCCATGGTCAGGCCGTAGTCGGCCATGCGTTGGCGGTTTACTTCCACCTGGACTTCGGGGTTTCCGGCTTCCACACTTGGAGTAATTTCCACACAACCCGGCACCGAGGCCATCACTTTTTGGATGGTATCCGACATGGCGATGATACTGTCGAGGTCGGGGCCGTTCAGGCGCACTTCGATCGGTGAAAACGACAGGCCGAGGATGTCGATGGGCGACACGCTGATCCGGGCGCCGGCAATACGTTCTTCCAGCTCCACTTTGGCCTGCCGGGCAAAAATATCGGTCGAAACCTCGCGCGGGTCGTGGTAGGGCGTGAGCACCACCAGGATTTCGGCGACGTACGGCGCGTTCAAGCCGAACGATTTTCCGGTGGTGCCAACGGTAGTAAATGAATTGACGACATCGGGTTGTTTGCGCAGCCAGTTTTCCACCTGTTTGGTCACCGCATCGGTTTGCAGCAGGGAGGCGTTTTTCGGCAGCTGAATTTCCATTAAAAATTCGCCGCGCTCGCCGGGGTCGATAAAGGCATTTCCAATAAAACCCTCGGTAATCAGTAAAACGGAACCAAACGTTAGTCCGGCAACAGCAACCAAGGTGAGGGTTTTTGTTTTCCAGTTTCGCAAAACCCAGCGCAAACCGGTTACAAAACCATCGGACAACCAGTCCAGAAAAACTTCAAACCGAAGTACCAGCCGGCCGGCCAAGTTCCCGCCTTTGAACCGGTGCACTTTGGCCACCCGGGAAGTCAGCCAGGGCACCAGCGTAAACGACACCAGCAACGACATCAGCGTCGACACCAGCACCGTCATACAAAACTGCCGCAGCAAATTGGGCACCATGCCGACGGTGAAAATGATCGGCAAAAAAACTACCACGTCGACCAGGGTAATACTGATTGCCGTGAAGCCGATTTCCTGCCGCCCGTCGTAGGAGGCCTGCACCCGGTTTTTGCCCATTTCCAGGTGGCGGTAAATATTTTCAATGACCACAATGGCATCGTCGACCAGGATGCCGATCGCCAGCGAAAGGCCCAGCAAGGACATGAGGTTGAGCGAATAGCCCATGACTTTCATCATCACGAAGGTGCTGACGATGGACGTCGGGATGGAGATCAGCACGATGGCGGCATTGCGCATGCTGTGCAAAAACAGCAGCATGACCAGAGCCACCAGGATGACGGCGATAAACAGATCGTGCACCACCGCGTCCGTAGCCTGCCGGGTGAACGTGCTGGTATTGGCCACCACATAAAAATCCAACCCCTCGGCACGGTAACTTTTTTCCAGGGCAGCCAGTTTCTCGAGCACCTGATCGGCCATTTCCACGGCATTGGCATCGCTTTGCTTGCGAATTTCAAGGCCCATCACCGGCTGGCCGTTGGAGCGGCACAGAATTTCGGGGTCCTTCACCCCGTCTTGCACCTCGGCAATGTCTTTGATAAAAATGGAGGAACCAAAGCGGGACTTGCCCACCACCAGGTTCCGGATGTCATCAAGCGTCAGAAATTTTCCGGCCAGCCGAATGCGCAACTGGGTTTCCGAACCGGTCACCTTGCCGGTCGGAAAATCGAGGTTGGCCGCCTGCACGGCCTGCGTCACCTGGAGCAGCGACAAGCCGTACTGCTCCAACCGGGCACTGCTGATGTTGATCTTGATCTCCCGCTCTTCACCGCCCAGGATACTGACCTGCGCCACGCCTTTTACCTGCGCAATTTCAGGCAACACACGGTTGCTCACCAGGTCGTAAAACTGAGAACCCGCCACATTGGCCCGCGCGGCAAGCCGCAAAATGGGCAATTCAGACAGGGCAAATTTGTTGATCACCGGCGCCCGCACTTCCTTTGGGAACGTCGGCAATATCTGGTTGATCTTGCGCTGCAGCTCCTGCACCGTTTTGTCGATGTCGATATCCTGGTGTGTCTCCAGCGCTACAAAACAGATATTTTCGTTCGAACCGATCTGGATTTGGTCGATACCTTCCAGCGAAGAAATTACATCTTCGATGGGTTTGGCCACGGCATTTTCCACTTCTGCTGGCGAGGCGCCCGGGTAGGCCGTCATGATCGTCACCACCGGCGGGTCGAATTTGGGCACCAGTTCAATCGGCAAACTGAAGTAACTGGCCACGCCCATGAAGGTCAGCACAGCAAAGACTACGATGATGAGCGACGGGCGGCGGATCGAGAGGGCGGTAAGATTCATCTATGCGGTTGGCTGTTGGCGGTTGGCGATTGGCCACTGCCCTTGGCTGAAAATTCTGGCAAAAGTATAAAAACCTGTTGGCTGTATCGGCAATTGGCGGTTGGCTATTGGTTGCACTCAAAAAGCAACACTACCAACCACCACTAACAGCCAAAAGCCGACGGCCACCCCTACTCCTCCGGCAACGGATTGCGCTGAATCGTATTCACCGGCACACCCGGCAGGTTGAACGGCAAGTGAATGCCAATAAAATAATTGGGTTTGCCGAGGCTGAAATTCCAGTTCCAGCCCAAAGAAATAATGTCCCGGAAAACGGTTCCGATCAGACCTACCGAAAACTCCGGCGTGCCGTCGAGGTCAAAATCCGGCGCTGCGGAGTTCAGCCCGATGCCCGGGTCGAGGAAATTGTTGTAAAAATGCGACTTGCGGCTGCCGAATTTGAGCAGCAGTGCTGCCGAAGGCGCAAAGCGAAATTCAGGCGTATCCGGCGGCGGATCGAGGGTATACGAGTTGGCCAGGATGAGCCCGATTTTAGTGATGGAATGTGCGCCGATCAGGATCATTTTTAAGCGCCGGGTTTCAATAGCATGACCGGTGGCTTTTTTCTCCGTCGTATCATTCGGTAGCCGGAACACGGCCTTGATGAGCAGTTCGTCGCCAGCCTGGCGCTGGCCGGTGTACTCCAGGTCGATGATGCCCAGCGGCGGGATTTCATCGAGCCGGAAAGAACGGATCTCTTCGGCCAGTTCTTCCGAATTCAGCCGCAGTTTGTGCAGGTAGGTGTACGGGAATTTTTGCACCAGATCCTGTATGCGCTGGATATCAGCCAGGGTTTGCCGCAGGCAGCCATGCACGCGCATCAGGTGCAGGTTTGCTTGCAGTATCGAATCGCCAACGGAAGTTTGAAAACCATCCGACACGGCTTTCAAGCGGTCGAGCATCGTATTCAGCCGGCCCTTCCAGTCGGGCGTTTGGGTCGCCGGCCAGTTCAACAGTTCCGACCGCAGCGACGCAAATGTCGGGATCACCTGGTCGGTAGCGCCTTCCTTAAACTGGTTCAGCACAATGCGCAGGTCGGTGGTTGCCGATTGCAGGGCGCTGTCCATTTCCGCCGGAATGGTTTGCACACAGTCGATGGACGGAAAGCTCTCGATAATTTTGGTTTTGTAGGCTTCCAGCACTTGCGAGGCGTCCTCGTTGAGCCCCTGCGCCAGCTGGCCGTACCGGTTGAGCTGTTGCCGGTCGTTGGCTGAGAGCGTGGTCACCCAGCGGGGTACGGAGAAAAATTCGCCGTTTTCAAAGGTGTCGAAATTTTCCACATGCACGCGCACGCCACCGGCAGGGTCGCGCCGCCAGGCGGCTATGCTGAACTCGATCTGGCTGCTCCGTTTAAGGATGCGCAAATCGGTGGCAATTTTTTCCAGTTGTTCGTTGAAGCGCTCGATGCTGTACACGAAGCGATCGGGGCGTTGCTCCCGCGGCACGCCCCGAAACTGCTGGAAATACTCGCCGGTGTAGAGGTTAAAATCATCGGAAAGCATGGAGTCGGCCGCTACGCGCTGGAGGTAGGCCTCCACTTCTTTCAGCAGGTCTTTTTGCACATCCAGGCCGGAGAGCATTTGTTTGGTCAGCGATAAAATGCGGTCCTGGTTGGCCAGGGCATCATTGATGCGCGCGGCTTTTTCCGATAAAACATCTTCCTGAAAAAATTGTGGAAACTGTGCGCGACCCACTTCGCGAATGGCCACCACGTCGGGCCGGATCGCCAGCTGGCTGTTGATATCCACAATGGGCAAACCACCCGGCGCCACGTCAACCGTATCGCGCTGGGTACGGGGAATTTCCTGGATGTGTAAAATTTGAGCGCTGGCGCTTGTTGCAAAAAACAAGCTGGCGATATACAGGCAAAAACAAATGGCCTTTTTCATAAAAATGGATTCAGCGGGTGGGTAAAGCAAATTGTTGGTTTAGAGGTTCAATTTTGTCATGGCGCGCGTCAACTATTCCCCCCCCATCGTCCGCCTGCGCAGCCTGCACAATTTTCAAACTGACCGTAACAAAATCGAAAGGGGCGCCTACCGCAATGAGGTCGGTAGGTTTTCCCCGGGGCGACAAAAAAATGCAGCGCACCTGCAAATAATCATGGGGAATCTCGGCCCCCAACCAGGTTGAAATGGAAGCCCGGAGCAGGGTATAACTTTTTACCCATAGGGCATGACCGGTAGCCAGCCCCGCGCCGGGATCGAAAATGCAGTTGTCCAGAATGTCGGCGCTATCGGCGGTAGCGTCGGCGCCGAGCAGAATGGCCCGTACGCGCCCATTGTCGGCCCACAGGCGTTGAAGCGTTTTTTCGGCCTGCGCCGGGTCGGCGTCGGCGTCCAAAAGTGTCAGCGCCTGAAAGCCCGGCGAAGGGTCGAGCGGCGGGGAAGCGCTTTCGAGGCCACTGGCGGCCCGGATCGCGGCTGGGTAAAAAATGGCCACCTGACGCAAGTGTTCCAGCGTGCGGCGAATCAGATTGTCGCCTTCCAGAAAACTTCGGTCGGCAGGTTGTGCCGCTGGCGGGGTTTCTTCCAAAACATCTTTGGCGCGGTTGAAAATCGTGCGGCTGACGGCGGCGCCTTTCCCCAGCTGTTCAATGGCAGCGTACAACTGCCAAAGGTAGCTCTGGCGGATGCAATAGCGCTCCGAAGCCTGGTACGACGGGTCGGTAGCCAGACCGCCGCTGCCGGTTTCCCATTCGGTCAGGCTGGCGGCGAGTGCCTGGTCCAGCGCGTCGGGATTTGCAGCCTGAAGGGTTGTCAGCGCCGTTTGAAAATGGGCATCCCAGGCCGCCTGGGCGTTGATACCTCTCGGGTTGGTCAGTGCTTGTGTGAACATCGGGTCATTTGATTTGAAACATTGAAAGGGGGGGACAGGGAAGCAGCTGTAAAAGTACGCGTTTTTTCAAGGGGTGTACGAGCATGTTGGAAAGTATCGGCATCCCCAATCCTGTTCGCTTCCGCAGGATAAACAGCGAATAATCGCATTTCTCCCTGAAAGCAGGGAGAAATGCGATTACCTCAATTTGGGAGAACTTGGAGCAGTTTTGTTAAAAATCCCTGGTTTCGGGGTTTTCAGCCACACAAGGTCCCGCCATTTTTGTATCCGGGTAAACGCTACCCGCCGAAACCAATCGCTAACCAAACTAATGCTCAATCAGATGAAACGGTCACTCCTCCTCACCGTACTGCTCTCCCTTTTTTCCAAACCTTTACTTTTCAGCCAAATCCTGCTCGAACAACGCTACGGCCTGAACAACGACAACCTCGAACATGCCGGCCAATAGCCAGGGCGTCCGGCAGCTGGTTGTGCAGCGGTAGGTTGTAATGGTGGAGTACTCGTTCTACGACTTGAAGTCGGCTACTCGTCCTACGACTCCAAGTCGTAGGACGAGTACTCTACCACGTTATTTTCCTTTCACCAAATCACAATATCATGAAAGCCAATGCAATAGTCTTGCTCGGCGCTGTCTTGCTTTTGCAAGCCTGCGCTTCCCATGGCCCCGCCTACCTCGGCAATGCCGGCACCTACATGGCCAAGCCGACCTACGAAGGCAAAACCGCCGGCGCCCTGTATTTTTCCGGCGCGGTCAACAAAGGCCACGTATATTATAAAGGCGAAAAAAACAACTCCTTCGAAATGGCCAGCCACGTGTCGTTTATGTGGCGGCACTTTTACCTCGCCGGCGGCTTGTTTGGTTATGGCGGCAAGTACAAAACCAAGGCCGGCAGTACGCCATCGACGCTGCCAAAGGCATCCTATGGATTCAACGGTTTCGGATTTCGGATGGAAATTGGCGGACGGCTTGAATTGAATGAAAAAACAGACCTGCTGTTGGGTGTGCACGAATCATTTTTCGGGCAGTCGGGCGCATTGGAAGAGGCCAGCGGCGATGCCTTCGAAAACTTTTTTACCGATGTTTTTACACTCGGCACCGATGGGGCAACCGCCGGGCTCAATGCCGAAATCCGGTTTTCACCTGCCGCTAAACGAAGCCTGGGATTGCGGTACTCATTCGAAAGTGTGGCCGGTGATATTTCCGATCCGCCGGTGGGTTATCAATACCTGGAAAATATTCACCGGTTGAGTTTGCATGCCACCATAGACCGGGTAACAGCCTTCGGCCAGTTGGGTTTTACAGATACCGGCCAACGGGTGTACAACATCGGGCTGAGTGTGGCGGTACCGTTTTGGCAGAAAACAAGGGAGAGCAACCGATAGACCTGGCAAATGAGTATTTTGATCGCTGGATTAATTCGAAATGCAACGTGTTTTGCGAAAGCGATGCTACCGTATGCATTGAGGGCGTGACTCGAAGTCACGCCCTCAATAAACTACCCGCCGCCAATTTTTTCTGCGGAAAATTTACTACACCAAACTTGGTCAAAACGTACGCGATTGAATCAGCATACAAACCAAAATCAATATGAAAAAGCTAATTTGCAGTGCCTGGAAATTGCTTATTCCCCTCTTCCTTCAAACCTGGTGCTTTGCACAAAATACCGGCCCCACCGATCTGCTGCTTACCAGCGAAGACAGCACAAACGGCAAGATCGTGCCCCGCCAGATGATCGCCTTGCGCGATGGCGGTTTTCTCCTGGCCGGCAACTACGACGTGCAAGGCTATCTCGTCAAAATGAGCAGCTGCGGCCAAACCCTGTGGGCGCGGCAATACGCCTACGGAGACAATATGTACCTGAACAGCGCCATCGAGCTGCCCTCCGGCGCAATTGTGGCCGTTGGCAGCTGCGAAAATTGTGCCCCGGGCGACAGCAGCTTCAAAGCCGTCTTGCTCAAAACAAATGCCAATGGCCTGCTACTGCGCGATACGACGCTGGGGCATGCCGGCCTGAATGCCTTTGGCAACGACCTGATCCTGACCGCCGATCAAAAAATTGCCGTTACCGGCCAGGCCGTTTATACGAACACCAACGCCCTCTCCGATGCCTTTTTGGCGGTCGTCGACGAACAGTTTGAGCCCGGTTTTTGGAAGGCGTACCATGCCTTGCCCTACGATATCGGGAATGCCCTGGCACAAACGGCCGACGGCGGTTTTGCCATTGCCGGCTGGGGGCTCGGAGCCTCGGTGCGGGCGCAGGTGTTTCGGACCGACGATACGGGGAATTTGCTGTGGAAATACACGGCTCCCTATCCAAACAGCGTATTCAACGATGTCGTGCAGGCCCACGACGGCCGGTTGATCGCCCTGGGCGACCGCGAAGTGGACAGCCTCCTCAAACGGGATGTGTTTCTGGCCGATTTCAACGAGGCAACGGGCAACCTGAATACCGAAAAAAACTATGGAAGCGCCGCTGTTGACAACGGTAAATCCATTGCCCTGCTGGATCAGGGCTATATGATAAGCGGTATTTACGGCGAACCACGCGATACGTTTTGGAGCCGGCGCGACTGGGTGTTTTGGCTCGATGAACAATTCACCTTAAAAGACGAGTATTTCCGCGACGATTACCTGTACGCGCACAGTCTGGTGAATGCACTGCCCCTGTCGGCCGACGGGAGCATGTTTGCCTATTACTCCCGGGTTGTTTTTTCACCGGTCCACAATTTTCATTTTTTCAAACGGCGCCTCCCGGGCGTAAAAACTGTTTTTGAATCAACCCCTGAACACTTCCAACTGTTTCCACGCGACCTGACCACCAACAAAGGGATCATCCCGATCAAAGGCGCCCTTTCCGACCCCAATGCCTACAACCAACTCCGCCTGGATGTGCTGCGCGACGGCCTTTTGCAGCAAACACTTTACGACAACACACCCCAGGACTTTGCCTTTGAGCCACAGATCACAGCGGAATTGGCGGGTTATGATTTTCAATTATACGGGATAAAAAACCAGTCGGCCAGCCTGGAACTCGAAGTTTGCGACGTGGTGGCCGGCGATGCTTATCTCATTCAAGGCCAATCAAACGCCCTGGCAAAAGTCAGTTTTGGCATTACCGAGCACGCGTACAAATACAACAAGGTGCCCTTTGCCCGCACCTTCGGGCTGAAGTTCGACAACGACACACTGTACACCTGGCGCAAGGAAGCCGGTATGCTGGGCAGTTACGCCGACAATGTCGGCGGCCAGTGGGGTATTGTTTTGGCAAACAATCTTGTTGAAAAACAGGGCGTTCCGGTGGCCATCCTCAACGGCGCAATCGGCGGTATTTTTATCGAAACCATGCTCCCCAACCCAAACAATCACGCAGATACGGCCAGGGTGTACGGTAAGTTTCTGCGGCGGGTGCAACGCTCCGGTTTGATCGATCACCTGCGGGGTATTTTTATGTTTCAGGGGGAGTCGAATGCGCTTTCCCATAATCCCAACAGCGGGCCCGATTATTTCCAAAAATTTGAAACGCTGGACAATGCCTGGCGCACCGACTTCCCCGCCCTGGAACGCCGTTACCTCTTCCAGATACGGCCCGGCTGGTTCAATTTCAATGCGACGCTGCACAGCTGCCTGCAAATTTCAGAAGCCCAACGGCAGATTGCCGAAACCCTGCCCGGTTGGCAAATCATGTCTTCCACCGGCATGAACCACGACGGGCTCCATTACCATTACGCCAACGGCTACGAACGCGCCGGACACGATATTTACCGGCTGGTGGCGCATGATTTGTACGGCGTTCCGAATACCGAAAATATATACCCGCCCTCCGTTGATGCGCTGCGATTTTCGAATTGCAACCGAAAGGAAATCACCATGCAACTGCGGGAAGAATCCGATTCGTATTTCTGGACGCCCGGCTGGGAGAGTGATTTCTGGCTGGAGGGCGATACGGCGATAACCGTTGCCGGCGGCGCAATTCAGGGGAATGCTGTGGTACTCCAACTATCGGCTGCGCCGGGGGCGGGATTTACCGGGCTGAGTTACCGTGCGCACCCGGTGGGCAGCGAGGCGCCCGTCAAAAATGCCAACGGTATTGGGATGCTGACGTTTTACAACTTCCCGGTGGCCGAATACCCCCTCGCGCAAGGCGCCGATACCGTGCGCCTTTGTTCGGGCCAAACGCACACATTGCCGGACGGGTCGGTGGTCAGTCAATCCGGCGATTTTAATTTTGTGTTGGCCACTGCCGGCGGCTGCGACAGTCTGGTTGCGCTCCGGGTCGACATT
This sequence comes from Lewinellaceae bacterium, assembly GCA_016716135.1. Taxonomy (GTDB): domain Bacteria; phylum Bacteroidota; class Bacteroidia; order Chitinophagales; family Saprospiraceae; genus M3007. Next base: position 50,018 of record JADJWX010000028.1, read on the forward strand.
TTTGAGCCGATCGGGTTGGCGGATGTTCAAATTATTCCGGATACCGGGATGGCGTCCGGCTCGATCAGCCTAACGCCGGAAGGTGGTTTCCCGGGCTATTCCTTTTTTTGGAGTAATGGAAACACCACCGCTACGGCCGGATCGCTCAGCCCTGGAATGTACACGGTGACGGTTACAGACGCGCTGGGTTGTTCAAACGTTTTTGAACTGCAAATGGTGGTCCCCGCATTTCAGGCAGATACCGATCTCCGGGTCGCTATTTTCCCAAATCCGTGCAACGATTTTCTGCAACTCAAACTGGGCACCCCGGTTCCGGAAAACACACTCCGGGTTGTTTTGACCGATCTGACCGGAATGATCGTTTTGTCATCGACAGCACTATCAGGCCCGCTCAACCGGGTTGAAACAGCCAAACTGCCGTCCGGTATGTATGTGCTGCAAATTCTTCGCAATGGCCGGCCAGTGTGGAGCGCCCGATTTGTAAAAAGTTGATCCTCCGGATCAGCCATTGATTTTTTTAAAAAATTTGCTCCGAAATAAAAATACGGCAACGGCCAGCACACCCAACACCAGTAGCCAGAAAACCGGCCGCTTCCACCAGCCCCCGTGCAATTGTACGGGGTCTGCTTTTCCGGTAAGTACAAAACCGGCCCAGTAATAGGGAAAGGCGTCGCCGGAGGTTTGCAGGTAGCTGCGTTTGGCATTCGTGAGCGCTTCGTCTTTGTCCTGCCCCTGCCGGATATTTTCCAAAAACAGCTGCATAAGTTCGGCCGTTGCATCGTCGCGCACTTCCCAAAGGCTCATCACAGTGGCCGGGCAACCTGCCGCCTGAAATGCCCGCGACAGGCTCAGCGTGCCTTCGCCCGGGGCAATTTTACCCAGGCCCGTCTGACAAGCGCTGAGCAACACCAGATCGGCATTGAGCCGGGCATGATACACCTGGTGCGCAAATAAACAGTGTGCCAATTCGGATGCAGGCAAGCGCCGCGGCCCTGAGCCCAACGTGCGTACCGATTCCTGAGGCAACATAACACCGGCAATAGGCCGGCCGGCTGTAAACGCCATCCAGGAATGATCGGGAAAGGAGTCGGAGGCTTCGGCATGGCCGTGAAAATGAATGATCGCATAGCCGGCAGCTTCCTTCATGAATGTTTCGAGACTGGCATCGGGCCCCAGAAAGGCTTTGCCATTGAAATCCGCCGCTACCGACTGCACAACGCCCGAGCCGGAAACAACCTGCCCCAGAATGCTGCCCGAATAATCCGGAGCAAAGCCGGCATACGAATCCCGGCGCTTGGGTTGCCCATGCCGGGCATAAAACAGATCGAGCGAAGCCGAAGCCGCCAGGCGCGTCTGGCTGGTTGCTACGAGGTAGGGAAGCGTTGAGTAATTGACGCCTGCCGGAGTATCCACCGGCTTGCACAGCAACACATCGAAGGGCAGCAAGGCCAGGGCGCCGTCGGCCACCAGCGTGATCCGTTTCGGGATTGATTGCGGCACTACCGGTGCCAGTAAATCGTCGTACAAGTTTTGGGCGGTCCGTACAAATTCGGAAAAAAGGGCCGGGTCGCCTGCTTTGTTTTCCGCCTGGATGGCATTGTTGAATAAGGCGATAAAATCGCGTACGGCGGTTTCCCGGTACGGCCGGCGCACAAATTGAAGGGCATCGTGGGATACCGCAATCATGTAGACCAGGCTGCTGTCCGGATCAGTAAAATAGTCGATCCACAGTTCGTCTTTTCGAAGCAATTTTTGGCGCACAGCATCCACTGTGGCAGTCTGTGTATGTGCGTGAGCTGTTTCAATGTGGTAGGCGCTGGCAATGCCGGATTGCAGCTGGCGGAGATCTTGCTCCACCGCGTAAAGTTGTCGTTTCAATGCCTCAATTGCCTTTTCGTCGGGGCTGCCTTCTGCGATTTGTGCTTCAAAAAGGGCATTTTGTAAAAAAGCCCGGCGCTCCTTAAAATCGCGTTCCTGCCGGATCAATGAATCGGCTACCCCGGCACTGCGCATGGCCGCATCGGCCGCAATTTTTTGCTGAAGCAACACCGCCTTGTTTTTTTCCGCAAAGGCAAATGCCCGGGCTGCAACGGCCTGGTCGCCGTTTTTTTGTTGGGCAAACAAAATGGCCAGCATCCGGCTGAACAGGCGCCGGCTTTGTTGCGACGAATGCAGTTTGGACGATTCGTACACAGCGGCGTCGCGCAGGTTTTCCATCATTTGAATGGCCAGGGCAGTGGTACTGTCGGCCAGTTGCAACACGCCGTCGGTAGCTTCCGAGCGGTATTGTTGCCAGAGAGCTTCTCCTTTCAGGTCGAGCGCCTCGGCAATGGCATTTTCGGGGTCAGGGTCCAGCAGCCCGGGGTCGGGGTTTTGGCGCACGTCGTCGGGCGAAATTTTGGCATAAATTCGGTTCAGCGCTTGTTGGGCAAATTGGGTAGCCGCTGCAAAATTGCGGCTGCGGTACGCGCTCCAGCCCATTTCGATCAATAGTTTGGCAACCTCCCGTTGTTCCACGCCGCCTTCATTGGCCAGGTCGAGCGCTTCGTCGCGGTATTTTTGGGCAGCCGGCAGTTTGCCGGCACGCTCCAGGATACCGGACAAAATGGTGAGCCCGTTGAACCGGTAGTTGTTTTTTCCGGGTTCGTAAGAGTTCAGCGCGGCGCGGGCAGCCTGTTCCGCTTCGGTGTGTCGACCACTCAGAAAAAGAACGCTGGCTTTGCTCGACAACAACAATCCCTTGGTGTTTGCAGCAGCGGCACCTTTTCCGGGGTCGAGTTTGTTCAATTGCCCAAGTGCCTGCAGCCCTGCTTCGTACTGTTCGAGCGCTTTTGGCAGATCGCCTGAAGTTTGGTACGCCAGGCCCAGGTCATTGTGAATTTCCACCATGGTAAGCCGGTTGGCAGCCGCCCGTTCGGGTAAGGAGTCCTGCTCCAACAATTCGAGGGCGGTTAGGAACAGTTTTTCGGCCTCCTCATGTTCGCCGAGCCGGGTTTTGATATTGGCCAGCGTTTTGTGAATTACTCCGGCCGGGTTAGCCTGGGTTACGCCGCCGAAGCGGTCGGAGATTTCCCGGGCTTTTTCATAATAAATTCCGGCAGCATAGTTTCGGCCCAATCGGCGCAGCGTAAACCCCAGCAAGGTGTACAACTGGCCCGTTTTGGAATCCGGCTCCCACCAACTATCCCGCACAGCCTGGTCCAGCAGAGGGTACAGTTCGTCGTACTGCCTGTTTTTATGGTAAAAAGAAAACAGGGCGCGTATGGCATCTACCCAGGCGTCTTTGCTGTGCAAGGATTTATTTAAATCGGCAATGCGGATCAACAATGCCGCCTTGTTCGCTGCGGTTGCCGTGTCGGCCAGCGTTGAAAGGGAGTCAATGGAGGCGCTTATCCGAACAGAATCCGCAGCGCTGATGCGTGCATTTTTTTCGCCACCTTGCAACGGATCGGTTTGGCAGGCAAACCAGAAAAAGGGAATCAGAAATATACAGAACCAACTTGCTTTCATATTTTCAATTATTGGGGTTGCGTATGGAGCCGTTTGCCGCGGGTCGTTTTTGCCCAACACGGTGATTTATACACTTTTTACTTAAATCCATTCAGCTCATAGCGCAGGCGGTGCGAAAACGTGTAATGCGCATACACAAACGGGTGGTTGTACCAGGCCCGTCCACTGGCAGCGCCGGGCGTGCCGGGCAAGCCATATTGTTGGGTAACAGCCGAATTGCGCCAGCGCCAGCCAAATCCGCATGAAATGCCGGGCCTGCCGATCAGGTTGAGCAGGTCGAGTGAAATGGAAAAGGCGTGGTCAAGCCGTTCGCCGAAGCTCCAGGCGCTCAGGTCAAGTTTGTTCCCATTAAGTTGTTTGCCGTGCAACAGGAACGATCCGGTATAGCCTGCCGAGAGACCCCAGCCGCGTTTGACCCCGATGTTGCCAAAGCGCAATTCGGGTTTTTTGGCAATAAAACGCAGCAGCACCGGGGTAAGGTCAAGGTGCCCCAGCCGGACACTATCCACTTCGGGGTTGCGCAACTTTGTTTGGCCGTAGCCCAATTCGGCTTGCCACCAGAACATGGGAAAGACTGATTTGGGGATCCGGGAATCGAAAAAATAGCGGTTTTGGGGGTTGGGCATTTTGCCCAGAGCCTTGCGCGCCGTGAGTGCCAGGTTGTAGCCGGAGCGGTGAAACGATTCGTCATCGAAGCGGAAGTTGTAATATACTTTCAAGCCAAACATGCAGGGTACCGGCATTTTCAGGCCTTGCACGCGCACGATAGCCTGGTTGGTGGTGACCTCGCTTTTTTCCATTTGAATGTGGGCCTGGGCAAGGATGCGGTCGCCTTCTTTGAAAACCAGGCCGGGTTTGGTTTTTAAAGTAAAATTGACGAATCCGAAAGCATGTTCATCCGGGAAACCCACATCCTGCGCCTGGCCGAGCGAGAGCAGGTTGGCGTTGTTGGAAGCCCAACGGAGGGTATTTTCACTTTGAAACGACTGCGCCAGCGGGCTTGGGAATGTGGCGACGGTTGTTAGCGAACCTGTGTTGAGTTGGTTGTTGTCTACGGTGGCGTCGATGTGCAACGTATCCGCCGTGGCGGTGCCGCCGTTAAAAAAATCGATTCGGTAATGCAACTGTGCCTCGGTGGCGCCGGGTTCGAGCACGGCTGGGTACACCGACATGGCGTTGGGGTCGGAGGCCCAGTTCAGCGAGATCGGCAGGTAGGTTAGTTCGTCCAGCCCGTCGATGAAATTGCTGTTTTCAACGCCGCTGTCGCCAACGTAGGCGCCGGTACTGGTTTTGTCGGCGTTGGCCACTCCGAGCAGGTTCACCTGACCGGCCTTCTGGGTGGGGTGCAATTTGTACATTGCTTTGACGGAGGTGAGTAGTTCGGGCACCGTATCCGGCAACAAATCGGCGACGCCCTCCCGCACTTTCAGTTCGACAAAAACACTGTTTTCATCCGTGGCATCATTTGCGTTGTCCACCGCCTCAAAATCCCAGGCGTATACCCGGTGCGGGGTGCCGTCGAAAGATTCGGGGAAACTGGAGCTGGGCGCCGGTCCGCTCTGCATACCGACAAACTCAAACTCATTGGAGGGGAACATCAGGTAAACGGTGCGCGGGGCTTCGCCCTGTTCCCGGATCTTTTTATAGGTCAGCGCAAAGATCAGCCGCCCGCCGGGGCGGGATGCGGCCCAGTTGACATTGAGGGCAATAGACGAGTCTTGCGGGATGCGGGCGGGGTAAGACAACGCGGCGTCTGTGGCATTCACGACAATGGTATCCACCATATATCCCAGTGGATCATGGTCGTCGCTGTAAATCGGTTTGAGTGCTGCTTTCACGACGTAAGTTCCCACCGGGAACGCGTGTTCCGGGGTGCTGTCGCGGCTGAATGTGCCGTCGCCAAAATTCCAGAAATACACCCATTGGGCAGGTTTTTCCTGCTCTTCCACCAGGGGCAAGGGCGGGTTGTTGTGGCGGCATGTATCCGAAACTTTACCCCAGGCGAGGTTAAACCTGAATTTATTTTCGAACGACTCCGTGGCGTTTTTAGGCATGGCCGTTTCGTCGACGGGCGGGGAAGTCATGGTTTCAGGTGTACATTCCTGGGCGGAAAGCGGGCGGCTGATAGCCGTAAAAAGAAAAAGAGCAAAAAAAAGGAACGTGTTGCGCGAGGATACCATAGAACGGATATGTTTTACACCTTGGTTAATTTAGTCGTATGCCGGGAGAGCCTGTCAACAAACATGGGGCGTCAGATTATTAAAACTTCAAATTTATGCCTAAAAAGTAATCCAGCTGGCAATTTTTTTATCAAGGTCATTTCAAAAATGCCTGTATTTTCGGCGCGGGGATCAATTTCTGACACATTGCAAACCACCATTCACAACACTGTATCTGCAATCATGTCTGATCCTGTTTACCGCGCCATTCCCGCCTGGGCCGAGGAAGACCGCCCGCGCGAAAAAATGTTGCTCAAAGGCAAAGGCGCCCTTTCCGATGCTGAATTACTGGCCATTTTACTGGGTTCCGGCACCGTTGGCCAAAGCGCCGTGACGCTGGCGCAGCACATCCTGGCTACCGTCGAATTTAACCTGCATGAACTTGGGAAGCGCTCGATCGCTGAATTGTGCCGTTTCAAAGGCATTGGCGAAGCGAAGGCTGTGAGCATTGCGGCTGCTCTTGAATTGGGCCGGCGGCGGCAGTTGTCCGACCTCCGCGAACGCCCGCGCATCACCGGGAGCCGCGATGCCTTCCAGGCTATAGCCCCCCTGCTTACCGACTTGTGCCATGAAGAATTCTGGCTGCTGCTGCTCAATAAAAGCAATGCCGTAATTGCCCGCGAACGCCTGAGCAGTGGCGGATTGGCCGGGACAGTGGTCGATATAAAAATGGTTTTCAAATTGGGCTTGGATGCCCGGGCAGCGGCTCTGATCGCCATTCACAATCATCCTTCCGGGAGTTTGCAGGCCAGCCAGGCAGATATTGATCTGACGCGTCGATTGCGCAAAGCCGGAGAAGTACTGGATCTGCCTTTGTTGGACCACCTGATCGTTTCCGAGCGCGGATATTTCAGTTTTGCCGACGGCGGGCTGCTTTGAGCAAATACTTATTCCCGGTTTTAACAGTTTTTTGCCACCTTAGAGGCCGGTATTTTGTCTTTATACCCGCATTCGTACAAATCAAAAACATGATGCAGCAGCGCAATACCCACCTTCCAGTCGCACCTATGGCAATAACACTATTGGTTTTACTGTCTATCACAGGCTGTGCCGACTCTACCTGCCGAACGCTAAGCGGCCGCTGGTCGACCCGCGAAGGGCAGTCGTTCTATTTTAAAGAAAACGGTCGGGGGCTTTGGCTGATCCGCTTTGGCAGTAAAATCGACACCTTTCCCATGGCATATCGCTATGATTGCGAAAAGCAGCCGATCGAACTGGATCTGAGTGGATTTGAAACGGGCCCATTGGCCGGAAAAACCCTGTTTGGCATTCTGGAGTGGAACAGCGACACCTCTTTTCGTTTTGATGCCGAAGCTGGTACAAGCCCGGCAGTGCGCCCTTCCACATTCGAAAGCGACCAAACCCAGAAGTTTTTTATGGAAAAAGAATAGCCTTATGCCTGCGCAGGCGGCGTGTTGAAGTTCATGGGTGGGAGTTGGGAATGCTCCGGCTCATCGATAGTGCCAAATTGCATTTCAAATTTCTGCAAATTATCTTTCAACGCATTCAACAGCCGTTTTGCATGTTGCGGGGTAAGCACTATGCGGGACTTCACTTTTGCCTTCGGCACATTGGGCATCAGCCGGATAAAATCGACTACAAATTCGGAATTTGAGTGGGAAATAATGGCCAGGTTGGAATAGATGCCTTCCGCAATTTCTTCTGAAATTTCAATATTAATTGCCGGTTGTTGATTTTTATTTTCTACCATGGTCAGGACGGGAATTAATTTTAGTACATTAAATATTCAGGTTAAATCCGGGGCAAAGTTAAGCCAAAAAATGACGCCGGCCCCGCGTTCCGGCTAAAGAACCAACGGGATTTTCCAAATTCTGAAAATCATGCACCCGTTTATTCGCTTGGCAAAAAGGATTTGCGAATTTTGCCGCCATGAATACCTGGCTTACGATTGCATCCGACTCTGATTTTTCCATTCACAACCTCCCTTTCGGCATTTTTGACCCTGGCGACGGGCAACCGCGCGCCGGCATGGCCATCGGCGACCACATCGTCGATTTGGCCGCAGCCGCTGAAAATGGCCTTTTGGGCAAAAAGCGTTATTTTAAAAAACTATTTGAGCAGCCTGTGCTCAATGATTTTATTGCCGAAGGCAAAACGGTCACCAACGGCGTGCGGCGAAAAATCCAGACCTGGCTGTGCTTGCCAAAAGCGCCTGAAAATGCTGCGAAAATTCTGGTCGAGCGCCAAAATGTGCAAATGCACATGCCCATACGTGTTGGCGATTACACCGATTTTTACAGCAGCATCGAACATGCAACAAACGTGGGCAAGATGTTCCGGCCCGATAACCCCCTGCTTCCAAACTGGCGTTGGATTCCGGTAGGGTACCATGGTCGGTCATCGAGCATAGTGGTCAGCGGCACGCCGGTACGGCGCCCATACGGCCAAATACTCCCCAAAGACCAGGACACCCCGATCTTTGCGCCATCGCAACGCCTTGATTTTGAGTTGGAAATGGCTTTTGTAATTGGCAAAAACACCGCACTGGGCGAGCCCGTTCCGGTGGAGCGGGCTGAGGAGTATATTTTCGGGCTGTTGCTGTTCAACGATTGGAGTGCGCGTGATATTCAACGCTGGGAATACGTTCCGCTCGGGCCGTTTTTAGGAAAAAACTTCGGCTCGTCGGTGTCGCCCTGGATCGTTCCGCTCGAAGCGCTCAAACCCTTCCGGGTCAAAGGGCCGCAACAAAACCCGGCCCCACTCGACTACCTGAAAACCACCGGCGCCCGGAATTACGATATTGAATTGGAAGTGGGCATAAAACCGGAAAACGGTACTGAAACGGTAGTTTGCCGGTCAAATATGCGGTATTTGTACTGGTCGATGGCGCAGCAGCTGGCACATCACACCTCGAACGGATGCAACGTACAGGTGGGCGATCTGATGGCGTCGGGAACGATCAGCGGGCCGGACGCCGACAGTTTCGGTTCGATGCTGGAATTATCCTGGGGCGGGCAAAAACCGGTGCCGCTGCATGACGGCTCCACCCGCACATTTTTGCAGGACGGCGATTCGGTCATTATGCGCGGCTGGGCCCGGAAAGACGAGGTTCGTGTGGGTTTTGGCGAGGTGGTATCGGGTATTTTGCCGGCACGTTAAACATCCGGTTTAGAAGTTTGTATCGGCCGGATTCCAAGGGCCGTTCAAATAGTACGACACGGTGACCCCCACGGTGTAGTACCAATCGCGTTCTGTGCTGTTCCCGTTTTGACTTACACCATCAAACAAGTCAGAAAATGTAGGCCGGGCAGTGGCTTCCAGCCCGAAGCTGAGCTGTTGGCGGGCAATCATACGCACACCTACACCAAAAGGCGCAACCAGGAGGGTTTGCCCTGTACCACCTTCCGGCAATGGGGCCCTGACAAAATAGTCCCGCCGGGCTTCAGAGCCGTAGTAGGTTACTTTTGGCCGGGCAAAGCATGCGCCGACTCCGCCAAACAAATAAGGTGAAATGTACAGGGTAGATGCACTAAATAGGGGATCGTAGGCATATGTTCCAAGCGCCATTTCCAGCAAACCGGAAACTTCCACCAAAGTGGTCGAAAATTTAAAATTTCGCCCGGCATGTACCGGCGAATGTTTGTCATCACCGGCAACAACGCCGCCAAAAACCTGACCGCGGACCAAAAAATTAGGGTGCAACTGGTATCGCACAAAAAGTTGGCCGCCGATACGGGTTTGCACTAATTCAAGGTGCGGCTCTGCCATATCGCCGGAGTAGTTGGTGGCGGCCAGGCCGATGCCGAATTCGATAAAATTAGAATTTCGATTGATTTGGGCGTTGGCCGTTGAAATACATGTACAAATCAGGAAAAGCAGAAGTAGTCGAATAGGCATTTTACTCAATGTATGTTTTGGTTTGGTCAAGATAACCGGCATTGCATGATGTGGTGATTAATGGCAACTTTAAATGTTCATTATTTTTTTACTCGGGCATGTTAAGTAGACAAAGATTGCACAAATGCAGGGTAAATTTGCAGCGTATACTCCGTATTGCATATTCAAATATTAACATTCCCTAAAAATGCGAAAACTCTGGCTGTTGGTCATCGCCTTGAGCATAAACTACTTGGCAGTTGCGCAATCGTTTTATTACGCCACGTTTAACAATAGTTCCGCATTGCCGGTAGGCTGGACGGCCAGCGACAGCAGGGTTTCGGTAGTTCTTAATAGTCCAGCGGTACAGAGTTGTTGTTACTCCTCCTCGCCAACCAGCCAGGAGGCTTCTGCATTCGAAAATGTGATCTTCCAGCATTGTGTCCCTACTGCAACGACCGTTTCGCTCACTGTGGCTAATGTTATCAGCACTGTGGGAAGAACGAATATCCGGGTTGGATTTGGACGGCGAGCTACGAATGCATGGAATCGCGAGATGGCCTTTGAGTGGAGCGACGACGGCACTAACTGGAACTTGATCGACAGTGATGTTTCAGCCGGTGCAAGCACCTCTTGGGGGAGTGTTTATTATGATCTTCCTGCAGCAGCAGATAATCTCCCCAACCTCCGGTTTCGACTCTCGTTTCTAGCAGAAACTACAGATAATTGTACTGCCCCCCCCAACTTCCGCATTGATGATTTCACTGTCGGCGCAGACTTTTCGCTCCCGGTTGAGCTCATCCACTTCAACGCAAGACGCAGCGGAAAAGAAGTCCAACTTGACTGGGCCACTGCTGCTGAAATAAACAATGATTATTTCGCGGTAGAACATAGCATCGACGGAAAAACCTTCCGGACCATCGGTCAGATACCTGGGGCCGGCACCTCCCAATCGACGAATCAGTATACCTTTTTGCACCGGGAACCTGCTCCGGGAATAAATTATTATCGGCTGCGGCAGGTTGACCTTGATGGCAGTAAAAATTACAGCATCCTGCGAACCATCGTGTTTGAAGATCGCCCTACATACCATTTATTCCCCTCTCCGGTAGAACAAGACCTAAATGTTACCTGGCAGCAAGAAACCGAAAACGACCTGCACTGGGCAATTTACAATGGCTGGGGAGGGCTTGTCAGTTCCGGGCGCAGCCTGGCACCGGCAACTTCGCTATCTATTCCAGTTGACAATTTGGCTAGTGGCAAATACGTACTTCAAATCCTCCGGGAACAGCAATTTTCGACTTTGCCCTTCTTAAAGTTATAATTCACCACAACTTTTTGGTTCATTTGCTGTTTGAAGAAAAGTACCTGCAAAAGCGCAGTACATACTATTGAAGATATAATGTTAAACTACTGATTAGCAGCATTTTTTACTTTTATTTTTACAATTGCATTGTTAATCATAAAAGTTTCAAACCGGTGTTTTACTTTTGTCGCCGGATTTGAAAAAAAGCGTCAAAAAATTTAATTCAATAAGTTGTTTGATTAAACTATATGACGTAATTTTGACCGATAGTTTTGCAATATCGACGCCTGTTTGAGCGTCTTAAGAATAGTTTTCATTTGGTTTTTTGGGGTTTATTAGCCGCTGGACACGTAAGTGTTCTGGCGGCTTTTCTTTTTAGGCTCATTGGGTTTCAAAATATAAAAAAATCCCCTCCCGAAATAAAATCGGGAGGGGATTTTTAGTTAACTCAGGGCAACAAAATGCTTCTAGGCAAGGCTTGCTGCCAGTTCTATTTCAAGCTTCTTTCAACATCTTATTTCCAAAAGCGAAAAGAACAAACAGAAGAAAAGTGAGGATCAACATTGGATTAAATGTTTTTTGTGAAAAAAAATTTGGGTTTCGGCAATCAGTGTTTTTTAAACGATCTTATACTTCCAAAAACTACACCGATATGCGTTAATAAAATCCTAAACACTGATAACCTAGTCGCTATGCCGCCCGGTTTGCCAACTGCTGTAATAACCAACTCATCCCCATTACCAGGCCACAACCAAGTGGATTGTACCATAAATACGCGTTTTTATCCACAAAAAAGAACATGTAAATCACGATAATTTGTGCGATCACTGCAGCCCAAAACACCGCCCGCCCTTTTACCTGTTTCAAAAAAAACGCCGTAAAAAAGACGCCCAAAATCGTGCCATAAAAGATAGAGCCGATCATATTTACCGCCTGGATCAGGTTATCAAACAAATCGGCATACGTGGCAAAAATGACAATGAATACACCCCATCCCACATTAAACCAGCGGGACATCCGGAAGTAGTGGTCATCATCCTGACCCGGGTTGATCGAACGCCGGTAAATGTCTGATACCGATGTAGCGGTCAATGCACTCAATTCCGAAGCCGTTGTGCTCCAGGAAGCGCAAAAAATCATGGCCAGCATCAGGCCGGCAAGTCCGGTAGGGATGTATTGCAAGATAAAATTGATGAAGACAAAATCCTTGTCGTTCGGGTCGCCAAGCGGGTTTACTTCCTTGACAATTTCCTGGGCATCAGCCCGTAGGTCTTTCCGTGCCTGGTCGAGTTCCTGAAGTTGTATTCTAGTTTGTTCCGGGATTTCGCTCTTGCCGGCGCGCATATCCGCGGCAAGACCCTCAAGCAGGTTTTGTTTTTGCAAAAACAAGCTGTCGTTGCGGGTTTCGAGCCGTTCGAACGGAATCTCCTGCGCCGTGCCCGCAACTTTGGCCCGGTTTACCTGGTTGAAGTGCAGCGGCGGCGCATTAAACTGGTAAAAAACGTATACCATCACCCCGACCGACAACACCAGAAACTGCATCGGAATTTTTATAAAACCATTAAATAACAACCCAATCCGGCTCTCACGCAGCGACTTACCGGACAAATAGCGCCCCACCTGGCTCTGGTCGGTCCCGAAGTACGATAAAAACAAAAACGTGGCGCCCAGCACGCCCGACCAGAAATTGTACCGGTCGTTCCAGTCGAACGACCAGTCAACCGCCTGCGTTTTTCCGGTAGCGCCAGCAATTTGCCAGGCTTCGGTAAGGCCAACACCCTCGGGTAACTGGTTGAGCACCAAAACAAAAGCCAGCACTAAACCGCTGAGCATGATGGTCATTTGCAACTCCTGCGTTCGACTCACCGCCGCACTGCCCCCGGTAGTGGTGTACAACACGACAAAAAGTGCCATAAGGAAGTTGGTCAGCGCCAGGTTCCAGCCAAAAACTGCACAAAGGATGATGCTCGGGGCATAAATGCTAATGGAAGCCGCCACTCCGCGCTGTATCAGGAACAACCCCGCCGTAAGGGTGCGCATGCGCAAATCGAAACGCTCTTCGAGGTACTCGTAGGCCGTCGTTACTTTCAGGCTGTAGTATACCGGCAGGATGAAAATGACCAGAAAAATCATCGCAATCGGCATTCCAAAGTAAAACTGCACGAATTGCATCCCGTCGAAATAGCCCTGCCCAGGCGTACTCAAAAAGGTGATCGCACTGGCCTGAGTAGCCATTACGCTAAGGCCGATCGTCCACCAGGGCAAATCCCGTTTCCCGGCGAGAAAATTATCGCTGGAATAAATATTCCGGCTTTTCCGGATACCGTAAATGACTACTGCTGCCAGCGCCGTCACCAGCACAATCCAATCGAATAGTTCCATTTCAGTTGACAGATAAATATATGATCAGCCCCAGCGCTCCAATAAAAAACAACCAGGCCCAAATGCCGAGACTGTTGTCCCGCCAAATATTGAATAGTTTTTCCATCACATTCCGCCAGTCCAGATCCTGCCCGCCGGCACCCTTCGACACCCGCTCGTGGATCAGGCAAAAGTACCGGCGCTGCCCTTTCCGCCCCTGATCGCCGTGTTTGGTGAGCACGATAAACTCGGCGTTCATAAACCGCAGGTCGAACAGCTCGCTTCGGCCGGCTATTTCGATAATCAACGAATTTTCCTCGCCCAGTTTGCGCCAGGTCCCTTTCATGAGGTTGCCGTCGAGCGAGAGCAGATACTCCCCGCCGGTGCCGAAAATATGCAGGATGGCTTCGTGAAAACCCTCGTCATCCCGGACTTCTTTCCAGCGTTTGTTCAGCCAGAAATGCTCCTCGCGCAAGTCTTCACCGTAGGGAATTACTTTGGGCAAAATAAAATCCAGGTGTTGGTCCATCGTGCCCAGATCGCGCGGGAGCTCCGGGCTGAACGCCCGGGAAATGTCGTTGAAAAGCCGGAATTCGAGTGCCATAGGCGGTTTCCTTGTGCGCATTTTGCGCCGTTGCGGTAAAAATCGGGAAAACCGCCGCATTTTGGGCATGAAATTGACGGGCAGTGCAATTCCTGTGTATTTTGACGTTTTCTATCTATGAAAAACACCCTCCTAAACAACGGTCGCAGCATCGCCTATTTCCACTACGGGCTGCAAAACCCCGGCCCACCCGCCGTCCTCCTCCACGGTCTTTGCGAAGACGCTTCCGTTTGGGAGCCGCTATTGCCGGTTTTCAAAAACCAACCCGTGCTGCGCATCGACCTTCCGGGCTTCGGCGGGTCGGAACTGCCGCTGGCGCCGGGCATGGAAGGGTATGCCGACGCGGTTTGTGCCGTCATCAATGAACTGGGCATCGCCTGCTGCATCCTCTACGGCCACTCCATGGGCGGCTACACCACCCTGGCTTTTGCCCACCAATACCCGGAACGCCTGGCCGGCTTTTCATTGATCCATTCGCATCCGTTTACCGACGGTCCCGAACAGGCGGAAAACCGCCGGCGCGGCATAGCCCTGCTGCAATCGGGGAAACTGGAGGCATACGTGACGCAATTGTTTGCCGGACTTTTTGCGCCTGATTTTGCCCAAAAACAACCCGAAGTACTCCGGGCCCGCGTGGAAAAAGCCAAACAAGGCAGTGCCGAAGGCGTCATCGCCGCGCTGCAGGGTATGCTCGAACGGAAAAATCACGAAATCACGCTCGAAAAGGCTGCCTGTCCCGTACAATTTATTCTGGGCGAGTTGGACCCCATCGTGCCTCCAAACCGGGGCTTGCAAGCCGCCGCATTGCCGCAAACTGCCGATATTCGCCTGCTGAACGGCGTGGCCCACATGGGCATGTTCGAGGCAACTGAAAAAACCGGGCAGGCGATGCTGGAATTTTGGGAATTTTGTAAAAAATAAATCATGCTCTGTGCCCCCTCCGTCCCTCTGTGCCCCTCTGTGTCACTTTAGTTTCACGGAGGGGCACAGAGGGACGGAGGGGCACAGAGGGGGCTAAACCCTTTGTCCGTTTCGTTGTTCAGGCAACACAATTAAGTTCCTATGACCAGTACCATTATTCGCCGCGTCATTGTTTTGGGCGCCATCTCCATACTGAGCCTGCTCACGGTGCAGACCTACTGGGTGCTGCGCTCCTGGAATTTGCAGGAGCAGGAGTTCGACCGCAAAGTGCGGCAGGCACTGCTGGATACCGCCCGCGACCTGGCGCGGGTGGGTTTGTTTGTGTTGAAAGACGCCAACCTGATCGAGCAGATCTCGTCCAACTACTACGTCATCAACATCAACAATCAGTTCGACGCGGCTACGCTGGAATTTTACCTGCAAAAGGCCTTTGAAAACCAGGGCATGCGCGAAGATTTCCAGTACGGTATTTTCGACTGCTCGAGCAACCAGATGGTCAGCGGGCGCATGATCAAATACACCAAACCCTCTTCGACAGGTTCGCAGGGCGTTTCGCTGGATGCACCGCTGCCCACGCACTACGACAGCGATTTTATCTATTATTTCGGCGTGCGTTTCCCCAACAAAAGCGCCAATTTGCTGAGCAACATGTGGCTGGTCGTGGTGTTCACCGTGCTCATGTTGATCACGGTAGCCTTTTTTATCTACGCCATGTTCGTGATTTTGCGGCAAAAACAACTCTCCGAGTTGCAGCGCGATTTTATCAACAACATGACCCACGAGTTCAAAACACCAATCTCGACCATCAACATTTCAACCGATGTTTTTTTGCAAAACGACCTCATCAAATCGGACAACCGCCTAAACCGCTACTCGGGCATCATCAAGGAACAGATCATGCGGCTCAATACTCAGGTGGAAAAGGTGCTCCAACTGGCCAAAATCGAGCGCGATACGATCGAACTTAATTTTGAAGACATTGACCTGGCCGAATTGCTGCGGAGCATTTCACCGTCAATGGAACTCAAAATTGGTGAGCGAAACGGCACCCTGCACCTCGACCTCGATGCTGCCAATACCCACATCCGCGCCGACCGGCTTCACCTCACCAACATCCTGCACAACCTCGTCGACAACGGCGTAAAATATTCCAAAGGCGCGCCGGAAATTACCATAGGGTTGAAAAACGAGGAGAAATACCTACTGCTCAGTGTGCAGGACAACGGGATCGGCATCGCCAAAGAGCACCAAAAACACGTGTTCAACAAATTCTACCGCGTACCCACCGGTAATGTGCACAATGTGAAAGGTTTCGGCCTTGGACTTTTTTATGTAAAAACCATCTGCAAGTTGCACAACTGGAAACTCAGCCTCCAAAGCGAACCAAATAAAGGCACCACCGTTCAAATCCAGATGGCCAGCCAAGCAAAACCTGCATGACCCAACGCATCCCTTTTTCCGGGCATCCGATTTTCCTTGGCCCGCTGGCGGAAAGCTTGCCCGGCTGGCTGGATGAACAGGGCTATTCCAGCGTTTTTTTAATTGCCGATAAAAACACCAACCGCCTTTGCCGGCCGGCGCTCCCGGTCCAATCTGCCGAAGCATTTGTTGTCGGAGAAACAGCACATGCCGGAATTCCAATGGAAACCCTGAAAACCTTGCCTTCCTGTGAAGCCATCTGGCAGGCCATGTTCGAAGCCCGGCTTGATCGTAAAGCCCTGGTTGTCAATCTGGGCGGGGGTGTGGTGGGCGATATGGGCGGCTTTTGCGCAGCCACCTACAAGCGCGGCGTCGATTTTATCCAAATCCCCACCACACTGCTGGCCATGACCGATGCGGCCATCGGCGGCAAACTGGGGGTGGATTTCCAAGGCGCAAAAAATGCCGTGGGCGTTTTCCAGTACCCAGCCGCCGTATTCATCGACCCTGTTTTTTTGAAAACCCTGCCTGCGCGGGAGTTGCGCAGCGGTTTTGCCGAAGTAATCAAACACGCCCTGATCGGCGACCGGGCACTTTGGAAAAAAATTCAATCGATGCCTGCAGGCAGCCTCGCGGCCACCAACTGGGGCGGGCTGTTGGCCGATTCCATTGCCGTCAAAACAAAAATTGTTGCAGAAGATCCCCGGGAAGCGGGTATCCGGGCCCTGCTCAATTTTGGCCACACCATCGGCCATGCGTTGGAGAGTTATTTTTTAAAAACGGCCGAACCGCTCACCCACGGCGAAGCCGTAGCCATCGGAATGCTTTGTGAATGTCCGGATGCTGCCGAACTTGCCGAAACCATCCTGCATTTTTTCCCGCATCGCCACATCCCCGAAACCGCTTTCCCGGATTTATGGAAACTGATGGAACAGGATAAAAAAAACGCATCCGGCACAGTGCGAATGGCTGTGCCGGATGCGGAACCGTTTTCAATGCGGTGGGTAGCCTTGAACCCTGCAGAGGCATTCGGGCGGTTGCAGCGGTATAATTTGCTCAGTAAATAGACTTCGGTTTCACAATCGTAAACACCCGCGAAATATTGAAGCCGAAGCGGATGCCCGACATATTTTTCCCGTCGCTTGTTTTGTAAAACCAGTCCTCCAGCGTTTCGGTAATAAAGCCCTTGTAGGTCATGTCGGAGGAGTTGGTAAAATGCAGCTGAAATACATGCCCGCCGGTTTCAATATCGAAGCCGATCGATAACACGTTGGTATAAATCGAGTTGATCTGGTCGGGCAGTACGTAGTAATATTCTGCATTCAGCGTCACCCGCTTCGACAGTTTGATGCGGCCGGCAACGCCCATGGCGAGCACGTCGTTCTTTTCCGACTTGCTTTCCACCAGGTTGCGGTGGAGCAGCGTGGGCATTAGTTGGAGCGAGAGCCGTTCGTTGAATTTGCGGCCGATCAGCAGCTGGTGGGTGTAGTACAGGCGGGAGGAGAATAGGTTTTCCCGGTCCTGTTCCGGGAAGTCCACCGTTTTGATCTGCGCATCAACCAGGTACGACAAGGTGATCGGCATTTTCTTTTTTCCGCTCGATTGCCGGAGAATCTTGTATTTCAGGAAGCCGTCGTAAATCTTTTCCTTGCTGCTGCGCCCGACCCCAACCATGAGCCGGTCGGTAATGCCGTAGTCGAAGCCGAAACGGATTGTAGCGCCATCGAGCCCGAAAATATCGTAAAAGCCATTCCGGACTGGCGAGAAGCGGTGCGAAATTTTGAAATCAAGCACACCCGCTGCCGTATTTTCAATGGAATGCCCATTAACAACGCGGTTCGTTTTGAAGCTGGCGGTGGCATATTCGGTGACTTCTTCTTCACCCAACAGGGAGAGCAGGTCCTCTTCATCCTGGGCAAACAGAAAAGGTGCATTTGCCAAAAACAAGGCAAGGAGTAACAATTTTTTCATAACGGGTGCGTACTGGCTTGAATATTAATATACGAGTGCTATTTGCCCATTGGTTTTAAGCTTGCGTCAATGGTCACCGCAATTTCTTTGGCTATGTTGTCCCGGACCACACCCGGGATGTCAATTTTATAGTCAGCCGGTTTTACCACAAAATCAGCCTTCACTTTTACTGCACCGCCGCCAACCGTTAGCGTACCCGGCACAGTGATCTCCTGCTCGACGCCGTGAATGGTCATGGCCCCTTTAGCTGTCACTTTATAGGTGCCGTCTTTGGCAAAATTGACATCCTGCAGGTTGGTAATCGAGCCTTTGAAGGTTGCATTGGGATACTTGGTCGATTCCATGTAGTTTTCGTTAAAATGCTCCTGCATCAGGGCTTTTTCAAAAAGAAAATTTTTGATGAGCACCTTCCAGTCCATGCGGCCGGTTTGGGTGTCAAGCACCGACGTTCCGCTTTTATTCACCGCTTCAATTTTTTCAACCGGGGTATCCGAGTTGAATTGTACCCGCGCGTCGCGGGTAAAGTATTTTTGCGCCTGTGCCGAAAAGCCAAGCGCCAGTAATACACCGAGAATCACAATCCGATTTTTCATACTGCGTAGTGCGTTTTTTGTTGGTAAAGAATTATAGATAAATGCCAGGAAGGCCGGCAGGTTATCAAAAACAACCTACTGCACAACGACACAACGGGCTAATTGCACATCGAGGTTAATGCCGGCACATTCGCCTTTGAGCGTCAGTTTTTCGCCCGGGGTAAAAGTCGTTTTGGCGTGTTTGGTGTTCGGGTCGAATTCACAGGAAACGCCAAAATCGCTGCCGGTGTCGAGCAGCACTTTGGGGGTGCCGTCTTCGAGCGCGGAGGCTTCAAGCACCGTGCCGCTGACCGCCACAATTTTGCCCACGTATTTTGCCGAGGCGGCGGCTTCATCCGCTTCAAACTCCTGGTATAGTTGTGCCGCTTCGATGGTCACTTCTGATTTTTCAGAGGCCATGCTGGGCACTTTTTTATTGAACATGTAATAACCGATACCCGCGCCAATGACGCCGGCCACTGCGAGGAAGAGCACGATTTTTTTCAACATAATTTGGGTGATTAGGTAGGTGAACAGAAGCGCCGGGGCTAGTTGTCCGGTGCGCCGGCATTTACCCAGGCTTCAATTTTCAGCCGGTTGCACAGGCTCATCAAGCCCGTTTCGGGCATGGGCGCGGCCTGGTTGTTGATCCGGTCGAGTAGTTTTCCGTTTAAAGCCACCGCTTTGAACTGAGCGTGGGTTTCATACGGGATTCCAGAGTAGGTTGCTGCTGTCGAAATATGGCATTTGTCGCAATGCTCAGCCATGATCGCCCTGATTTCCACACTGAACCGCATATTTGTCGTATCACAATTGGTGTTGGTATCGGGGCCGTACAAATCCTCTTCATTATCCCAGTAACAGCCACTTGGCAACCACAAAAAAGCAAAGAAACTGACGAGTATACCCAGAACGACGAGTGTTTTTTTCATATACATTGACAGGCGGTAAAACGGTTACGGTTAATTTATAAAAAACGCAAAGATAGAATCTGACCGACTTTTTACTTTGCCAGACTCGCAATTTGCTGCTTTTGTCCGTATTTCGGCTTTTAATACGGAATGCAGGGCTGCTGCAATTTGTTTGCCAACAAAACAATAAACTATTTTGTTGGTATGCCAAAAAATGGTGCTGTACCCGTAAAATTTCCCGCTGAGCATGGAAAAACAAAACTGGAAAATGTGGATTCGCCGCTTTGGCGTGGCCGGCTTTTTATTTTTTCTGATAAAGGGCCTGGTCTGGTTGGCTGTGTTCTGGGGAGTCTGGGAGGCCGGTTGCAACTAATTTTTCTTTTTTCACCACGGAGACACGGAGGCCACGGAGTTTAATGCGCCGTGGCCTCCGTGTCTCCGTGGTGAAAAATACTACCCGCTGGCGGGCAGCGCCCAAAAAACATTTCAAACAAATTTTTTTAAAAGTTTGTTTTTCCCGAAATTTGCCGACTTATTTCCACGCGAATGACTAAAGTAAAAAACAACCCGGCGCCGGAGGCTACCGCCCTGGAAACCGATCTAGTAGATCCCCGCTACATTTCAATCAAGGGCGCCCGGGTAAACAACTTGCAAAACGTTGACCTGCAAATCCCGAAAAATAAACTGGTCGTCGTGACCGGCGTATCGGGCTCCGGGAAGTCCAGCATTACCATGGACACGCTGTACGCCGAAGGGCAACGCCGCTATGTGGAAAGCCTGTCCAGCTATGCCCGCCAGTTTCTTGGGCGCATGAAAAAGCCCGACGTCGACTATATCCGCGGCATTTGCCCGGCGATAGCCATCGAACAGCGGGTAACCACCGGGAATGCCCGCTCCACGGTAGGCAGCATGACCGAGATTTACGATTTCCTGCGATTGTTGTATGCCCGCGTCGGCAAATTTTACTCGCCGATCAGTGGCCAGGAGGTCAAAAAACACGCCGTGAGCGATGTGATCGATTTCATGAAAAGCCAGCCCGAAGGCAGCCGCGGCCTGATCCTTATTCCGTTTACCCAAAAATACAAGGAGCGCACGCTCGAGCAGGAATTAAACCTTTTGTTGCAAAAAGGCTACTCACGGGTGTATTGGCAGGGCGAAATTCAGCGCATTGAAGAATGGCTGAACCCGGAAGCGGGCCAAAAGGCGCCGGTAAATGTGAAAGACAAAGCCTACACCTTCCGGGAAAAAAACCTGACCGTGCTGATCGACCGGTACAGCGTGCAACACGAGGATGAAAGCGAATGGATGCGCCTGGCCGATTCGGTCAATACCGCATTTTATGAAAGCGAGGGTGAGTGCTGGATTCAACCGGTGGACGGTGCTCCGGAAACCGTAAAATTCAACAACCGCTTCGAACTCGACGGCATTCATTTCCCCGAACCCACCCCGCAGTTGTTCAATTACAACAATCCCTACGGCGCCTGTCCGAAATGCGAAGGTTACGGCCGCATCCTCGGGATCGACCCCGACAAGGTGGTCCCCGACAAAACGCTGTCGGTGTACGACGGCGCCATCGCGCCCTGGAAAGGCGAAAAATACGGCGAGTGGCTCCGGCTGTTTCTGCAACAGGCACATCGGTTCGACTTCCCGGTGCACAAACCCTTCGAAGCGCTCAGCAAAGCCGAACAAAAATTGCTTTGGACCGGCAACAGCTACTTCGACGGTATCGATGCGTTTTTCAAGGAGATTGAAAGCAAAACGTACAAAATTCAAAACCGGGTGACCCTGGCGCGCTACCGGGGCCGCACGGTGTGCCCCGAATGCGACGGCGGCCGTTTGCGCAGCGAGGCCCTTTGCGTACGGGTGGCCGGTAAAAACATATCGGAGCTGACCGACGTTCCGCTCGATGAAGTCCTCGATTTTTTCAACGGCATTAGCTGGAGCGAACACGATCAGCAAATTGCCAAACGCCTGCTGGTGGAAATTCACGGGCGGCTGCAATTCATGGTCGAACTCGGCCTGGGCTACCTCACACTCAGCCGCATTTCCAACACCCTGAGCGGTGGCGAAACCCAACGTATTCACCTCACCCGCACCCTGGGCAGCAACCTCACCGCCTCCATGTACCTGCTCGACGAGCCCTCCGTGGGCCTGCACCCCCGCGATACCGGCCGGCTGGTGAAGGTGCTCAAAGACCTGCGCGACCTGGGCAACACCGTCGTGGTGGTGGAACACGAGGAGGAAGTGATCAAAAATGCCGACTACCTGGTCGATATGGGCCCCGAAGCCGGAACGCACGGCGGCCATGTGGTATTCGCCGGCAACTATGCCGATATCGGTAAAGCCGCCCCGGAGAGCCTGACGACAAAATACATGTCGGGCGAAATGGAAATCCCCGTACCCACCCAGCGCCGCAAAACCACCGAATTTTTGCGCATCAAAGGCGCCCGGCAACACAACCTGAAAAAAATTGACGCCGCCGTTCCCCTGCACTGCCTCACCGTGGTAACCGGCGTGAGCGGCTCGGGCAAAACCACCCTGGTGCGCGACATTCTTTACCCGGCACTGCTGCAAAACCTGCCCGAAGGCCCATCCAAAAAAACCGGGCTGTTTGACGGACTGGAAGGTCCCGTGAAAAAAGTGACCCGCGTGGAATTTGTCAATCAAAGTCCGATCGGCAAAAGCAGCCGTTCCAACCCGGTGACCTATGTGAAAGCTTACGACTACATCCGGGATTTGTTTTCCCGGCAACAGTTGAGCAAAATTCGCGGCTTCAAACCCAAGCACTTCAGTTTCAACGTGGAAGGCGGGCGCTGCGAAGCCTGCAAAGGCGAAGGCGAACAGGTGGTGGAAATGCAATTCCTGGCCGACGTACACCTCGAATGCGAAGAGTGCAAGGGCCGGCGCTTCCAGCAGGAAGTGCTCGATGTGGAATACAAAGGCAAGAATATTTTCGATGTGCTGGAAATGAGCATCGAGGAAGCGCTCGATTTTTTCAAGGGCCAAAAAGATATCATCGAGCGCATTCAGCCGCTCAACGACGTCGGCCTGGGCTACGTCAAACTCGGGCAATCGAGCAGCACCTTGTCGGGCGGCGAGGCCCAGCGCGTAAAGCTGGCTTCCTTTCTTATCCGTGACAATTCGGGCGGACATATTTTCTTCATTTTCGACGAACCCACTACCGGATTGCATTTTCACGATATCCGCAAGCTGCTCACCGCCATCAACGCCCTGGTGGAAAAAGGACACAGCGTGCTGGTCGTAGAACACAATGTGGAAGTGATTAAAAATGCCGACTGGGTGATCGACCTGGGGCCTGAAGGCGGCAAAGCCGGCGGGCATCTGGTGTTTGAGGGCCGGCCGGAAGATTTGGTCAAAGAGGAAAAGAGTTATACCGGGCAATTTTTAAAGGAGAAATTATAAAATAGTTCGTAAAAAATTTCATAAAATGCTGAAAATGAGAGCCTAAAAGACTTGTTGGCGAGGACGCCAACAAGGGCATTCAGGCTTGATTTTCAACGAAATGCCGCAGTTGGCGTCCTCGCCAACTGCAAATATTCACGAACCATAGTTATCAATTCCATTCTGGAAATTCCGGTTCCAACTTGTACCTCCATCCCAGGTTCTCCACCCGGGCATTTATGTCCGGCAAAGAAAAGGGCAAACCCACCCGGGCGCTTTTATAGCAAAAAACCTGTCATTTACTACCTTTGGCCCGCTTTCGGCGAAACATTCCCGCCGTTCCGGCGTTTTTTCGCAAATTCACAACTTCATTCATCCCACACAATAGCACAAAACACCGCCTAAATAGTTATGTCGAAGCAAAAGTCTGATGTAGAAGCCATTGATGCCTTAGCCCAAGCGTATAAGGACCTTTCAAAAGAAATTGGTAAAATTATCGTCGGCCAGGAGAGTGTCGTCCGGGCAGTAATTATTTCACTTTTTTCAAACGGGCACTCCCTGCTCGTCGGGGTGCCGGGCCTCGCCAAAACCCTGCTCGTAAGCACCATTGCCGAAGTATTGGACCTGGAGTTCAAGCGCATCCAGTTTACCCCCGATCTTATGCCTTCCGACATTACCGGCTCGGAAATTCTCGATGAAGACCGGCATTTCCGCTTTTTGCGCGGCCCCGTGTTTGCCAACATCGTGCTTGCAGATGAGATCAACCGGACCCCGCCGAAAACGCAGGCCGCCCTGCTGGAAGCCATGCAGGAACGCGTAGTTACCGTCGGTGGTTCGCGCCATGCACTGCCCGCGCCGTTTTTTGTGCTCGCTACGCAAAACCCCATCGAGCAGGAAGGCACCTACCCGTTGCCGGAAGCGCAGCTTGACCGTTTTATGTTCAATATTCCGCTGAACTACCCGGCATACGCCGAAGAGGTGGAGGTTGTGAAAAACACGACTACTTCGCGTAATGTGGAACTGAAGCACGTACTCACCGGACCGGAAATAATTGATTTTCAACAGCTCATCCGGAAAATACCGGTAGCCGACAATGTGCTGGAATACTGCGTGTCGCTGGCTTCGAAAACCCGGCCGAACACATCGCTCGCAGCCAGCGAAGCCGAAAACTACCTGACCTGGGGCGCCGGCCCGCGTGCCAGCCAATACCTGGCATTGGGCGCCAAGTGCCACGCCGCTATCAACGGAAAATACTCGCCGGACATCGAAGATGTGCAGGCAATTGCCAACCTGGTACTCCGCCACCGTATCGTGCGCAACTTTAAAGCGGAGGCCGAAGGTGTATCGGAAGAAAATATTATTGAAGCCCTACTCTAGATAAATCAGTCTACGAGACTTCAATCAGCCGGCTAGCTCAGGCTACCCGCTGAACCGGATCGCTACCTCTTGCGGTCCGGTTTTTTTTATTTTATAAATAATTTTTAGATTTGCCTAAAAATATAATTTACCTTTGCTGAAAAATTGACAATCATGATTTCCCAGGCTGAAGAAAATTATCTCAAAGCGATTTTTAAAATTTCGGAAAAAGAAGCCAAAGCGGCAACAACCAATGCCATTGCGGCAGAAATGCAAACCACGGCGGCGTCTGTTACCGACATGCTGAAGCGCCTGGCCGAAAAAAATCTGATCGATTACGAAAAATACCGCGGCGTTCAACTCACCCCTGAAGGCAACAAACTGGCCACTGCGCTCATTCGCAAACACCGGCTCTGGGAGGTTTTGCTGGTGGAAAAACTCGGTTTTGCCTGGGATGAAGTGCACGAACTGGCCGAGCAACTCGAACACGTGCAGGGCAACGGCCTCGTAGACCGGCTCGACGAGTTTCTCGGGCATCCCAAATTCGACCCGCATGGCGACCCCATCCCCGATGCGGAGGGCCGTTGGTCATTCCGCCAGCAAGTGCTGCTGGGTACGCTCAAAGTTGGCGACCACGCTGTAGTGACTGGTGTAGACGACCACAGCGCTGCTTTTTTGCAATACCTCGACCAGATGCACCTCGCCCTGGGCGCCCAACTCGAACTGCTCGAACGTTTCCCCTATGACCAATCCCTGCGCATACGCACCGGAAATGGCCAGGAGATTGTACTGAGTGAAAAGGTGGGGCAGAACCTGTATGTGAAAATTTCCTGGGAAGCCGATCGGGATTTTGGAAAAAGAATTATGAGTCCAGCCTTCCTGATGGCGCAACTATTCCACCGAGACGTACAAAGGCGCGGGGGAAAACGCTTTGCGCCTTTGCAACTCGGTAAATAAGAAGCCAGTCTCCCAAGAAGCGGTATTTTGCCACTACGATTCCCTGTTAACCACCCATAAACTACGACCGATGAAACATCCCGAACGCTCCCTTTCCGAAGTACACGGCACTGTCGAAACCAATGTTAAAGGTGGTTTTTGGCGCCGGCTGTTTGCCTTTTTGGGGCCGGCCTACCTCGTCAGCGTGGGCTATATGGACCCCGGCAACTGGGCCACCGACCTGGCCGGCGGCAGCCGTTTTGGCTATGCGTTGCTCTGGGTGTTGCTGATGTCGAACCTGATCGCGCTGCTGCTGCAAAGCCTGAGCGCGCGGCTGGGTGTCGTTGCCCGGCGCGATTTGGCGCAGGCATCCCGGGAACTGTACCACCCGGCAGCCAATATTTTCAACTATATCCTGGCGGAAATTGCCATTGCGGCTACCGACCTGGCCGAAGTGCTGGGCATGGCCATCGGGCTGCAATTGTTGTTCGATATCCCCCTCGTTTGGGGCGTAGCCATCAGCGTGCTGGATGCTTTTTTGTTGCTGTTTCTCATGCACCTGGGCATTCGCAAACTGGAGGCATTCATCCTGGGTTTGATCCTGATCATCGGCGGGGCATTTTTAGTGCAAATGTTTTTGGCAAAACCCGATGTTGTGGAAATGGCCGGCGGGTTTATACCCTCCATTCCGAACGATGAGGCATTGTTCATCGCCATCGGGATCATCGGCGCTACCGTGATGCCGCACAACCTGTACCTGCATTCCGCTCTGGTGCAAACGCGCAAGATCGACCCTTCCAAACAGGGCCTGAAACGGGCGATCCGGTTCAACATCATCGACTCGGCCGTTGCCCTCAACCTGGCTTTGTTTGTCAACGGCGCAATCCTGATCCTGGCCGCCGCGGTTTTTCACAAACATGGTTACAGCGGCGTGTCCGAAATTCAGGATGCCCACCAGTTGCTCGAACCCTTGCTCGGGAAAAGTTATGCGCCTACCCTTTTTGCCATTGCGCTCATTGCCGCCGGGCAAAGCAGCACCGTCACCGGTACGCTGGCCGGGCAAATCGTGATGGAAGGCTACCTGCACCTGCGCATCGCACCCTGGCTGCGCCGGCTCATCACCCGTTTGCTGGCGGTAATACCGGCCATTCTGGCGATCAGTTATTTCGGCGAACGTTCAACCGGGGATATGTTGGTGCTTAGCCAGGTCATCCTGAGCATGCAACTGGGTTTTGCCATTATTCCGCTCCTGCATTACGTGAGCGACAAGCAGCGCATGGGCGACTTTGCTATTGGCTTTTGGGCCAAATTGGGGGGCTGGGCCAGCGCGGCTGTCATCGTTGTGTTGAATGTCCAACTCGTCATTCAGGAAGTGACTGTGTGGACGCAGCAGGCCGGCTCCCAACGCTGGGTCGTACAGTTCCTGGTTTTGCCGCTGCTCTTTTTTGCCGGAGGCATGTTGGCGTATATTACGTTAAAACCCCTGCTGCGGCGCAGCCCGAAACACAAAACTAAACTCCCCCACGGCGCATTCGCCGGCCTCGAGGAATTGCCGCCGCCAGAGTACCGGCGTATTGGCGTGGCCCTCGACTTTTCCGATTCGGACACCGCAGCGCTCAACCACGCCTTGCAACTCGGCGGCAAAAACGCCGAATACGTATTGTTGCACGCCGTGGAAAGCGCCGGCGCATGGGTGATGGGGGCCGATATCAGCGACCTTGAAACGACAGAGGACCATGAAAATCTAGAACACTACGCAGGCCGGCTTCGCGAGCTGGGCTATACCTGCGAGGCGCATATCGGCTACGGCCCGGCCAAACAGGCTATTCCAAAATTAGTCGAGGCGCATGACATCAAGCTGCTGGTCATGGGCGCACACGGGCACCGGACGCTGAAAGACCTGATTTTCGGGCAAACGATTGATGCGGTGCGGCATGCGGTGGATGTGCCGGTGCTGATAGTGCAGTGAAGGCGGGTATGCGGCTGACCTGCTTCAGATCAAAAGTGGGAATCCTTAAATCTTCCAGTTGAACAAGGCCGGAGGGGCGCCATAGTACATCCGTGCGCATTCGAAAACATAGATAGCACTGCAATACTGTATCCTGCTCACTTCGAATGAAGTAACATGGTGATCGGCTGACAGCTTAGATCACCCGGCCAGCTGATATTTTGCATTGACTTTGCAGGAATAGACGATTTAGCTTTCGAGAGATAAATAATCCTGCTAAGGGGTCCGGAGGCTATTTGGCATTTTTATGCGGAAGAAGCTCCGGTTCATAAGGCGGGGCTAATTGTTATTCAACCTTCTTAACATTTTCAGTCATGAGAGCACAACGCAAATTATTGTCGAATAAATGGGCTGGAATAAGCTTGCTAACTTTCCTGCTCGTTACCCTTTTATATTGCAAGGCGGACGATGATACCGTGCCGTTGAATGCAGACCAACTTCCCGGGTTGGAATATCTGGGCCGCGGGTATGATTTCTTTGGCGAATACGCCGATGTTTCAGCGGTCAAAAGTCCTTTGATTGAATTGAAAAACTTCGTCAGGGAAGTGAACGCATATGGTATACCGTATGCTATTCCGGATAATGTGGATTTCATCCTGTACAACAAGAATGAGATCAATTCCATTTACGGACAAGATATCCGGGAATACCAGGAAAACCTGAGCATTTCCGCCGGGGTAAAGGTGAAATATCTGGGGTTTAAAGCCTCGGTAAAAACCAATTTTGCCCAACAGTACTATACACACGAAGATTTTCAATTTGCTACCGTAAAAAACCTTGTTTCGAGGTGGCGGCTTTCCCTTCCTTTTGATGTTCAAACCCTGCAGGGCATGTTGACCACTGAGGCGGCTGCCGACCTGGAATACTTAGAGCCCGCTGCCTTGTTTAGCAAATACGGCCACTTCATGTTGACAGAGGCCGTTATCGGCGCCCGCGTGGATTACAGTGCCTCAGCCCGCAGAACGCAGGAGTATAGTTCTGATAATTTTCAACTCTACGCCCGGGCAAGTTATAACTGGGCTGTTGGGAACTTGTCCGTAGACGTAAGTTCCCAATATGGCCAAACCCTGCAAACCTTCAGAAGCCAGGCCCAGATTAATTTGATCACCAAAGGCGGCGCTTCCCAGTACGGACAATCCATTCTTGAAGGTGATTACTCGCCTTGGATTGAGTCTATCCGCGACAACCCGGTTTTGTGCGACTTCACCCAACGCAGTCTGCTGCCCATTTGGGAACTTTGCCAAAACCCGGCCCGGAAAGCTGAACTTGAGCAGTACTTTGAGCAATTGAATGGCGAAAATGAACTACCGCCCCTCACAAAAGACCCGTTGCTGATTACGGATATTAAAATCATGGAAGTACCTATTTCTGATGAAACTACTATTTCAGCTGACGACCCACTACTGGCAGAGTTTGCCCGCCGACAAGTACCAGGCTATACCGTACTGCAAGATAATATCAACAATGATGGCTGTAGTTCTGCCCTTTTCCTGGCGTACAAGGAGGAGAAGCAAAGCATTACGAATACCGGGTATAGTGATCTTTATGTCAATTATGTGGGGCCGGGTCTCTCTCCACTTTCCGGCTATATAAAATTTATACCCAATTTGAACTATACCTGTGGTAAAGGAGATAGTGACCTTTTGTATAAACCCTGGAACAACCAGGGCAATCCTATCAGGGGGTTAATGATCAAAGTCACCGATGACGACGACCCCGGGGTGCCGCCGGAAGGTTACGTTTGGGTTCTCAGTGACTTTATTGCACCTGCCAATTTGGATTGGAAACTTGTTGGGAAGAAGAAATTTTTAGCCTACACGACGGAGGTAAATCCTAACGGTGTAATCTGGAAGAAAACAACAACACCTAAATAATTTACCCCGAAATTTGAAATGCGTATTTATTAGAACGCGGTGACGTGCCAAATAAGGTCGACAAAAATCAGTACCTACATGTTGGCTCCCCAATAATCACCATGGAGGCATGGAGAGCCCGGAAAATTAAACTCCGTATTCGCCATGCCTCCGTGGTGTATCAAAATTGGCCATTTCAACGCTGGGTTCCTCAGGACGTTGCCAATTCGCATGCCATCGTTCTGCCCCCCGTTAGTCCGGCTCTATAATTCTTGCGTCCCACACACTTTCCCGGCACCTTCGACCAACGCATTTTCTTCCATCCAGTGATCATTAAAAATAGTGCTCAAATAATTCTTCCCCGAGTCGGGAAGCAACAGCACCATGACGGCATTTTCATCCAATTGTCTCCCTGCTTTTAACGCCCCTGCAATAACCGCCCCTGCCGAAGAGCCGACCATCCATGCCTCTTTTTGGGCAGCTTGCCGGGCCATCGCATAGGCTTCTTTATCTGAAATGGTGATAATTTCATCAATCAATGCGAGATCAATTGTGTCGGGCAAAAAATCCTGTCCAATACCTTCGATTTTATAAGCCTTCGCTATGCCGTTTGTTCCGTCGTACAAATGGCGGTAAAGCGAGCCCTGGGCATCAATACCAATAATTTTTATAGCCGGATTTCGCTCTTTCAGGTATCGTGCCGTGCCCGTGATCGTTCCGCCTGTGCCCATCCCTGCAACAAAATGTGTGATTTGCCCATTGGTGTCCCGCCAGATTTCAGGAGCGGTTGTCTCGTAATGCGCCATTGGGTTGTTTTCATTGGCATACTGGTTGGGTGAAAAAGAATTGGGAATTTCTTCCGTCAACCGTTCCGCAACTTTGTAATAACTTCTTGGATCGTCGGGATCGACGCCGCAGGGGCAAACGACGATTTCCGCCCCGTACCCTTTGAGGATATTCCGTTTTTCCCGGCAAACTTTGGCGTTCATCGTAAAAATGACCTTGTAACCTTTTACCACGGCGGCTTGCGCCAAGCCAATGCCTGTGTTGCCTGAAGTGGGTTCTACGATTGTTCCACCCGGCCTGAGCAGCCCCAGCCGTTCGGCGGCTTCGATCATTCGGATGCCAATGCGGTCTTTGCTACTGCCTCCCGGATTGAAAAATTCCATCTTGCCCAACATCAATGGCCGCAAGCCTTTGTTGAGGCGATGCATCTTTATTAAAGGGGTATTGCCGATGGTTTCTAAAATACTGTTTTGGTATTTGATTCCGGGTCGCTTAGCCGGCATATCCGGGTAGGCCAACATGGTCGTATTTGTGCTCATCGTTTATTTTTTTTGAGTTAATCGAAAATCTTTTCCAAGGTCTCAATGCACTTGAATATTTCCGCTTCGGAATTTAGAATGGAGGGTGTGAGGCAGGCATAAGCGTTTGATTGAGGCGCCGTTGTGCCGATAATGCGCGCTTCCTTCAACTTTTGGATAACCATCCGGGCATCCATGCCTTTTACTTCAAAGCAGACAATGCCTGCCGAAAGCGCATTGGAAAATGGTGTGTGCACTTGGATGTGTGGAATATCCAGAAGCCCCGCTTTCAATAAACTGTTCAAATAATGTGTCCGGTTTTGAATTTTCTCCTTGCCGATTTCAAGATGGTATTCAAATGCCTCTTTTAACGCCCAACGGTATTCAGCGGCGAAATAGCTGTCCGGGGTGAATTTTGAGAAAAAACTATCCCCTTTGGGCAAACCTACTCCCTCTGTTTCGGCAGTAAAACTGAAAGGAATGACCATTGGATCGAGCACATCCCAGGCATCTTTTCTCCCAAATAAAATACCCGTCCCCCTCGGGCCAAACAGCCATTTGTGTGTGCCCGCAGTCAGAAAATCACAGCCCAATTCTTCCATGGTGAAGTTTTCAACGCCCAACGCATGCACGGCATCCACACATAGATATATGCGCCCGGAGGGTGCTCGGGAGGCATTGAGTTTTTTAATGCCGGCAGCAATCTGTCGGACAGGCAGTTTTACGCCGGTTGCGGATTGCACATACGTGATCAGGACAAAGCGCGTTTCGGGCCGAACGGCATTTATCAGGTTTTCCGTCATTTCCCCGATACGCGCCGTTGCGGGATCTTGATAAAGGTCAATTTTCCGCAAGCGCGCCTTGCTCCGCTTTACGATCAACTCCAAAGAAGTGGAACAGTTGCAATGGCTGGTTGCCAATACCTCATCGCCTGCGTTTAATTTCAGCCCAAAATGCAATAGGCCCAGGCCCATTGTCGCGCTGTCTGTCAGGGCGATTTCATCTGCCTCGCATTGCAGATAATTTGCAGCGGCTTCTGCGACGTTCCGGTTATTGATCGCGCAGTTCGCTTTTACATAATGGGCGAAGCTGTCGTCCAGTTGTTTTCTATAATAATCAATTGCATTTTGGACCTTTTGGGGACAGGCCGAAAGAAATGTTTGTGCAACGTGAATCCAGTCGTTTGGAAGGCAAAACTGGGAGCGCACGCGCTCCCAGTGCTTAATATCCGGCGAATGGAGGGGGGTGTCATGTACGGCATTGTATTGCAATACACTAAGAATGTCTAAATGTCGAAACATGATGTTTTTTATTAAAAATTCAGATGTCTCACGTTCCCGGTTTATGACGTTCTGATTTCAAGATTGGACATACGGTGCGTATCTGTTTCAGACACCACCAGGCAGGGTGTTACTCAAGCACTACCGTTTGTTTCAGGCCAGTTTTAATAGATGCTATAATCGATTGGTGCATGCCGTAGTACCGCATCTTATCGGTACCCTGGGCATTCCACACGACTCCGGGCATGGTGTTCAACTCATAAACCCAGAGTTTGCCGCTCCGGCCTACGCCTACGTCCACACTGTAATACCGGGGCATATATTGACTTAGCGACCGGTCCACTTCATGAGCGACTTCCCTGAAGCGGTCCGGCAGTTCGTGGAGTTGGAAATAAGCAATTGTTCCGCCATGCGACTGATTGCAGATGAAATTGTTGGCCGGTGCTACCCGGATGAAGAAATCCATGATCGTCCCGTTGTGAATGAGCATTCGCAGATCGTGCCTGCCTTTGATGCCCAGCTCCGGGATTCCGGAATCTGATTCCAGAAGAGGTTGGACAATATAATCTTCCATATTCCGGACGCGGGCCGAATCCACCTCCAAAAAATCAATCACCTCGATGCCTTTGCCCCGTTCGCCGTACCGGGGTTTTAATATAATCTTGTCGGTTCGGAGGTCCTGATGGTTGGAGGCTTCTAAAAGTTGTGTGCCGAGGTTCTGTTCCGATGTGTTAAATGTGGGCGGGATAAGATCCGGCAAAAGATTACAGGTCAGCACTTTATCGGTTAACGTATCACTCATTTCCAGGTGGTTGATGCAAAATACGCTGTGCTTTACCAACAGGTTTCTCAATTCATTTGCTTTGGGGAAGTTTTGCGGCAGGTCGGCATAGGCGACGCTAATTTCCGAGGCGGGAAGTTCCACCATGTTCCACCTGCCGTCCTGGAAGCCCCAGGAAAGTACGGCAGAATCGTTTACCGTATTGGCAAAATGGGCAATGAACAGGTTGATGGCTTGTTGCTCGCAGAGTTGGCTGATGTGCTCGTAGGTCGCATTTTCATTTTCCTTGTTAAACGGTTTGGCTTGTGGCGTTTGACTGGCAAGCGTTACGATCAACAGCACGTTGGGGTGCCCGTTCATAGATTTAGCTGAATAATTCATATTGGTCTGTTTTAAAAATCGCTGTACTTGGAATTGGTTTTTAAATCAACAGTGCAAAAATGGGGTGCATGGAGCACGACCATTTACCCCTGCGTTTCAAAAGTTTGACATTTCATTCCAATTCGTATTCCCCCTCAAAAACAGACCGGAAAAAGCGCTGAAACCAGTGGTCGCAAGTGTGTTACGCCTGGCTGCGCACACAGGGAATTTGTCGGTACAAGCCGAAGAATTCGCTCTTTGCACTTTCTGTAAACAGGTTGGGATAGGAGGGGGGGCAGGGCAAACGCATCAAAAATGTTCAATAATTGCCTGATGCCCACAAAAAAAACGGCCCGGCGGGCCGACATCTCGGTAGCAATTGTGACCAGTCCTGTTTACCGTGGCCCAGCGGGCCACTATTGGGCATATAATAATCGTGTAATACCGGCCCGCTGGGCCGGAAACTGCCAATCATTGGGCCAATACTACCGAGATGCCGCCCCATCCGGGGCGATTTTGAGGCGTTTGCCCTGGGAAGGGGGGAGACGATCAGTTCATCTCGTTTTTCAGATCAGAAGGCGATCTGCCGTAAACTTTTTTAAACGTTCTGGAAAAATGGCTCAAGGAAGAAAACCCTGTTTCAAAAGTGATTTCGGAGAGGTTGAGCCGGCCTTCCTGAATCAGGTCGTAGGCTACTCCCAGCCGTACAGATCGAATAAAATCGCTGATCCCCTGATCGGTCAGCGCTTTGAGTTTGCGATAAAGCGACATCCGGCTCACGCCAAAATGTTTGCAGATTGATTTCTCGTTAAGGTCAACGACATCAAGGTTTTCGGAGATGAATTTTTTCAGATCCGCGATGAAGGCATCTTCTGTTTCAAATTGCCCGTCTTCAGGTGGTTGGAAGTTGATTGCCCCGGCATATCGCGCCCGCAACAATTGGCGTATTTCGATCAGTTTTTGGATACGCAATACCAGCTCCTGCGGGCTGAACGGTTTGGACAGGTAGGCATCCGCTCCCCTTTGGATGCCTTGTAAACGGCTTTCCAGAGAGGCTTTCGCCGTCAATAAAATAATGGGAATATGGGAGGTCATCAGATTGGCACGAATCGTTTGAACGACTTCAAAGCCGTTCTTCTTTGGCATCATCACGTCGGAGATAATCAGGTCGGGCACATGGGCCAATGCCTGATCGATTCCTTTTTGCCCGTCTTCCGCTTCCAGAATTTGGTATTTGGTTTCATCCAGACATTGCCGGATGTACGCCCGCATTTCATCATTGTCCTCGATGAGCAACAAGGTCAGTTTTTCGTTTGCCGTATTTGAACGTGCCGCCGGCAAAACAGTTACTTCGGCAGGAGCAGGCACTGCGACAGCCTTTCCCAATTCAGGCAGAAGAAGGTCTTCTTCCGAAACGGTATTTTGCACAGGCGATTCATCGCTGACTACGGGAAGCTCTATTTTAAAGGCAGTACCGAGCCCGGGTTTACTTTTTACGGAAATTGATCCGTCTTGCAATTCTACCAGTTCTTTGACCAACGACAGCCCAATCCCCGTGCCTCCCTGTACCCGGGTGAAAGAAGCGTCCACTTGATAAAAACGGTCGAAAATCCGGCTCATTTCCGCTTTATTCATGCCAATACCCGTGTCCTTAACCTCCAGTTGGATGCATTCGGTTTCTCCTCTTTTTACGTTGTTCAACCGTACCCCGATCACCCCTTTGTCGGGTGTGAATTTGATGGCGTTCGATACCAGGTTGTAGATGATCTTGTTCCATTTGTTCTTGTCAAATTGTGTTTTCCAATCGCCAAGTTCAGTGCTGAAATGTAATTTTTGTGCCTTCTTTTCCGCCAGGGGCTGGAATCGGTGTATGAGTTCACTGGTATAACTGACAATGTCGCCGTGGGTCACTTCAACCCGCATATGCCCTCCTTCGAGTTTGGACAGGTCGAGCATTTGGTTGATCAGCGTGAGTAATTGTTTGGCATTTTTGAAAACACCAAACAACTGCTGACGCACCGGGAGGCTTTCTTTTTTTCAAGCAACTGCTCCAACGGCCCGATGATGAGCGTCAGCGGTGTGCGAAACTCGTGGGTGATATTGGAAAAGAAGCGGGTTTTCGCTTTGTCCAGTTCCTGAAGCGCCTCGGCCTGGGCGGCGATGGTTTGTTTGTCTGCTTCCATCTGCCGGTATTGTTCTTCCAATTGCCGGGTGCGTTTCTGAACCTCGACTTCGAGCCGCGCTTTCCCTTTTTTCAGCTCCGTTATCCGCCACTGCACGGCGGCAAGAATGCCGCCCAGCAGCAGTAGCAGCAGCAGCATGATAAACCACCAGCGCAGGTAAAATGGTCGCACGACGTGAACAGGAAGCGATAATTCCTGTTCCGACCAGCCGCGACTGTTATTTCGGCCCCGAATTCTCAACGTATAATTGCCGTATGGCAAATGGGTGATGCGTATAAAATTTTCATCGATGTAATTCCAGTTATCACTATAGCCTTCAATCTGGTAAGCATAACGATGTTGCCCGACTTTGTCATGGTCCAGCAAGGCAAAGTGCAGTTCAAGGAATTTATCGCCGGGATTGATCCGTATAGTATTTGACTCCCGGAGCAGTTGGGTCTTATCCGTCAATTTATCGGCACTGCCCTCCAGTACAAAACAGCCGATGAATGCCATCGGGGTGGCGGAAATATCATCTGCGGTAAACACCGCGGGATCCAGCGCGATCAGCCCGCCTAAACCGCCGAAGTAAAGTGTTCCGTCTTTTGCCTGGTAATGCGCGGCAAAGTTGAATTCGTTGTGCGGCAGGCCATCTTCCCGCGTAAATGTCTGGAGGTTGAACGATGTTTTATCCATACGCATCAGCCCTTTATCGCTGGGGATCCAGAGCTTGCCGTATTTGTCCTCATACACGGCGTAGGTAAAATTGTCCGACAGGCCATCTTCCGTGGTAAACTGACGATACCGCTCTGCCGGCTTTCGGTAGCGCCCACCTTTTTCATCGATTGACGGAAGCGGCCAGCGGATAATGCCGCCACCTTTGGTCGCCAGCCAGAATACGCCGTCTTTGTCTTCGTAAATATGCCGGATGTAATTGAATGGCAAATCGCCGCCCGATTTGTTAAAGTGCAGGGTACCCCCCATTGCTGTTTTCACCAAAAAGATTCCCTTGTCGGTAGCCAGCCAATACCCTGCGCCGTTTTTATGGATAAAATTGACCGCGCTGGATTCCAGCAAACTATCGGTAGCGCTTTCAATGGGCCCTTCATTAAAGGGCAGAATCTTTTTTTGCCGCAAATCCAGGTAAGCGAGCCCCGGGTGCATGCCGACCAGAAACCTTTTTGGATCATTTGTTTTCGCCAGGGAGAGCACGAGGGATTTATTTGGATTCAAAGGGGGGTAATTGGTTACTTTTTTTGTTCGCAAATCCAGGTCACACCCTGTGGAGGGGCCTCCCCCGTATGTACTTGCCCAAACCGTACTATCCGAATACAGCAAGGCATAGGCAAAGACCGGGTCGGATAGTTTCCGGCATTGTTGCGTTTTTTTATTCCATTGGA
This sequence comes from Lewinellaceae bacterium, assembly GCA_016716135.1. Lineage (GTDB taxonomy): Bacteria > Bacteroidota > Bacteroidia > Chitinophagales > Saprospiraceae > M3007. The sequence goes on from JADJWX010000028.1 coordinate 86,491, forward strand.
GTATGTGGGAATTCAGAAAATAGAGGTTGCCCAGCTCGTCCTCCGTAATGCTTCTGCAATCGGAAAGTTTATCGTCTTTGCGGTGAATCAGTTTAAAAGGATTTTCCCTTACACTTACTTTTACCACTCCGGTAGGAGAAGCCAGCCACAATCTATTACCATGTTCGTAACAGCTGCTGAAACCGACATTTGTATTTGGGGGCAGTAGGGTGTTATAGTTGAAAAGCCAGTTGCCTTGAGCATCGAAAAGATGGAGTTGCTCGCCAATTCGCGCAAACCAGAAGCCATTTTGATGGAAACGTAGAAAAGGCGCCTTTTCATTTAAAACTACAGGCCGGCCGTCGCGCTTCAGCACCAGGGGCCTCAACGCGCCGTTTTGGTTTTTTTCCCAAATGGAAATATTCAGGTTGGCAGTATTCCTGACGGATATCCGGATAGCCTGATCTTGTCCGGTGTAAACCCCGATAATCTGGCTCGGTAATTCCGTTTTTTCCAAAACATTCCCCAGGGTATCAATAGTCATAAGGTGACGCCCCCGAGCCAGCCAGATGTTTTCTTTTTGATCAATGGTAATATGTGAAAAAAAGGCGCCCTCCTGTTGAAAGACTTTTTTAAACCGGTTGTTTGCATAAAGAAACAATGCCCCCTTTTTGGTATGGATCCAAAGCCGGTTTTGAGGATCATGGACGCGCGGCAGACAAATTTCATTTACGCGAAAAGGAAGGTTTCCGAAAAAAAAAGTGTCAAGCGGGACCGCCTGTTCGGTTACAGGGTCAAAAATATCTACTGCGTTGATGGTGTTCGGAGAAGGTGTCAAAAAATAGCCCCCCCGGTAAAACAACCACAGTTTACCGCTCGCATCTTCATTTATCTGCGTACTAGCCCCATCATATTGCAAGGCATTTTTCTCCCGGGTAAACAATTTGAAATTGTAGCCGTCGTACCTGTTCAGGCCATAAGCCGTTCCGATCCATATAAAGCCCTGTTTATCTTTATAAATTGATGTGGCTGTTATATTAGCCAGCCCGTTTTCGGTGCTTAGTGCTTGAGCGTCGAAAAGATAGGATTGAGCGTTCAGCGTAACTGGTGAAGCTATCCAGACGGGTGTAAAAAATAAGCAGGCAAAAAGCCGGTAATAATACAAGCCGCCTTTTTCAGCCAGGTTTGCCAGAAGAATTAATAGTTTTTGGATGGAGGATATAGAAAGCGGCATAGCAACGGATTATCCGTGGTAAGTTAAGGCGGATTTTTGTCCCCACAACGAAGAAAAAATCTGTCTGGGATTGAAAAAAACGCCGGCAATGCAGCTAAATGGCAAACCACGATCGGTATCGTAAGTAATAACTGGTGCTGGGCGGAGCTGTGGAAAATGACCCGGAACCTGCCCGATGGAAAGCAGTGGGAGCAGGTTCCATAATAAACAGAAGATCAATCCCTTTGGCATGTAGGGATGAAGTTCGGGAAAATGGCGCAATTCCATTAAAAAAGGAGAGGAATTGCCGGTCATTCAATAGTAAAAAAAAAAACGGACCCAAGCGCCAAAGCGAAAGAAACGACAGGAGGGAAACGACACGGGGAACCAAAAGGCACCCGGCAGCACCAGCACACCCCACGCAAAAGCCCAGAGGGGGCCGGGGCAGAAACCCGGACGAGCGCGCCACAAAGGGGGAACAAGAACACGGAAAGCCAGGGGACGGAGGCGAAGGAAGCAGAAGAAAAAAGCACTTAAACCAAAAGAGCAGACAAGAGACAAAAGGGCGGGAAGGCCGGACGGGCCAAAAGAAAAAGAGAGAGGGAGGGGGGGGGGGAGGGGGAAAAAGCAAAGGGGCCAGGAGGGCAAGGGAGAGGAAGACAAAGGGCAAAGAAGGGGGGGAAGGGAGGGAAGGGAGCAGGGCCACGAGAGACACAAAACACTCACCGCAGGGCTTTGAAACAAGGCTACAGGACCGAGAAGACCGGAAAGCCTCAGGTCCTTTCTTTTTTTCTTTGCCAAAGGTAAGACGGACACACTTAAGAACAGCTCAGTGTTTTGGTTGCACTCAACTATTTTTGCCCTAAATAAAAACTACATGCCACCTACTTCGCTGCCTATCTCCACCCTCATCCGCCAACGCCGCTCCGTCTTCCCAAAATTCTACAAATCCGAAGCACCCATAGACCGCGCCGTCATCGAGCAACTGCTCGAAAATGCCAATTGGGCGCCCACGCACAGGCTAACCCAACCCTGGCGCTTCCAGGTATTCCACTCACCCGAAAGCCGCGCTGCGCTGGGTGACTACCTGTCGGGTTATTACCACTACAACACCGCACCGGAAGCCTATTCGGAAGAAAAAATGGTAAAAGCCGGCGAAACCCCCCGCCGTGCCGGGGCTGTGATCGCTATCGTGTTGCACCGCGACCCGGAGGCGCGCGTACCGGAGTTTGAAGAAATTGCTGCTGTAGCAATGGCCGTTCAAAATATGTGGCTTACCTGCACCGAGCTCGGCCTGGGCTGCTACTGGAGTACGCCCAAAGCAGCCCTAGAGGCCAGCGAATTTTTGCAACTGGAACCAAACGAATTTTGCCTGGGGCTTTTTTACCTGGGCTGGCACGAGATGCCGGAGGTGGCGGGGAAGCGGGAGGATGTGGCGGAAAAGGTGTTGTGGCGATAGCATGACCAGAGGTTACAGGAACAAGAAGTCGGAAAACCTGTAAATCCTGTAAATCGCTGCAAATCCGTCCATTCTCCTAATTTTGCTTCCCGTTATGAGCACTCCACGCCAAATCCTCGAAACAGAACAAAAAGCCCTCGAGATCAACCTCGACGACGGGCTCTACGGCGCCCTGGCCGAGATCGGCGCGGGGCAGGAGGTTGCCCGCCATTTTTTCCAGGCAGGCGCCGCCGCAGGCACTATCGCCAAAACGATGAGTGCTTACGACAAAACGGTGTCCGACAAGATTTACGGCCCGGAGGCTAAAGGCCGCTACGTGTGCGAAGCGCGCCTGTACAAAATGCTCGATCACGAGTTCCAGCTCATGGAAGACCGCCTGCGGCAGGTGCGGCCCGACCAGAGTTTCTTCGCGTTTGCCGACACCGTGTCGGCGATCAATTATGAAAAAACGATCCCCGGCAACGGCTGGCTGGGCCTGCGCTTCCAACTCCAGCCCGGTGCGCCGCCCAACGACGTGGTGCTGCACGTGCGCATGCTCGACAAAGACAACCGCCTGCAACAACAAGCCATCGGCATCCTCGGCGTCAACCTGATCTACGGCTGCTACCGTTTCCACAACGATCCGGAAACCCTGCTTCAATCGCTGCTCGACAACCTGCACAACCGCGTGGCCATCGACCTGGTGCGCATGCAGGGCCCCGATTTTGAGCAGGTCGACAACCGCCTGGTTTGCCTGTGGTCGGTCAAAAACGGCCTGACCGAGGTGATGATGTTCGGCCCCGACGGCCTGCCGGTGCACGCCAGCGAGCTGTTGTACAAAAAATCCATCCTCATCGCCCGGGGCAGCTACCGGCCGCCCACGCTGGTGCAGCAGGACATGGTGCGTTGCGCCTACGCCCAGTTTGTTGCCGAGCCCGATGTGGACGCCGACCGCGCGTTTTTTCTTACTGAAATTACGCTCGACAACCTGCGCGCCGACGGTGAACTTTCAGAAAAAGATTTTCTCGACCGGGCCGATATTCTCGGCATGTTGGGCCAAACGGTCATCCTCTCCAACTGCCTGCAACACAAAAAACTGATCGCCTATTTCCAAAATTACCGTGTGCCCCGCATCGGTCTGGCTATGGGCGCCCGCAAACTCCAGATCATCCTGCGCGAAACCTGCGCCAACAACCCCGACAACCTGCTGGGCGCTTTTGGCGAACTATTTCCCCGCCATGTTCGTTTCTACGTGTACCCCGCCCGGAAGGACAACGGGGAGCTCCTGACCGCCAAAACCGTAGATGTCCCCGACGATATCCATTATTTGTACCAGCACCTGATCGACCACCGGAATATCGTGGATGTGCAGGGCTTCAATCCCGGCATCCTGGACATTTACCACAAGGAAGTGTTGCAGCAGATTCAAGAGGGGAAAGCCGGCTGGGAAGAAAAAGTACCGCCCGAGGTGGCACAATTGATCCGGGAAAAACGTTTGTTTAAATTATAACTGTTGAAAGTAGCCTTCCGGCGCCATTTTTTTATTCACGTTTAAACCACATGAGTCGTTCCGATTTTTTTAAATGACTTCGGAGAAGTCAAATATTTGTAGATCAATCATTTAAGGAGAAGAAACGACCTCGGAGAGGTCGAATTTTTATAGAATTTCATTAGGCTGTGCGACCTATTCGAGGTCGAGAAAAGCGCCTTAGAGCTATTTCTACAAATATTTAGCCTCTCCGAGGTCACCTTGATTCAAAAATTCGAAATTACCCATATTTAAAATCACCATGCTCGAAGAAAAAATAAACAAAGACCTCGTCGTTGCCATGAAGGCCAAAGATGAAGTAGCACTCCGCAGCATCCGCGCCATCAAGAGTGCTATTTTATTAGCCAAAACCGACGGCTCGGGAAAGGCTATCGATGAAGCCGCCGAGGTGCAAATGCTTCAGAAACTGCTGAAAAGCCGGCAGGATTCGCACGATATTTATGTAAAAAACAACCGCCCGGAACTGGCTAAAAAAGAAGCGGAAGAAATTGAGGTGATCCGCCGCTACCTGCCCGAAATGCTGGAAGGCGCCGAACTGGAAGCCGTTTTAAAAGAAATTATCGCCGAAGTGGGCGCTTCCTCGCCGCAGGACATGGGCAAGGTGATGGGCGCGGCTACCAAGAAACTGGCCGGCAAGGCTGAGGGGCGGGCGATTTCGGCGATGGTGAAGGAGCTGCTATCCTGAATTGCTGTAAAATTGACGTCGATGAAATACGCACTTTTTACCTCCATGAAAGCTTTTTGTGCTTTTGCTTTGGCTGTCGACTCAGGGGACAAGAAAATCCACTATTTTAAATTGGCTCGACAACAACCAGGGCGAAGCGACTGTAATTGCCCCGGCGGGGCTGAGCCTGCGTTCCGCGCCGTCATCAAAATCGAAGCTGTTGCGTAGTGTGCCGTTTGGAGAAAAAGTTAATATCCTGGTACAAAGTATTCAATCGGGCTGATACTGTTGGAACTATCGAATTTTATTTTGGTGACTTCAGTCCATAACATCTATTCCGGTAGCGGCTACTGGCTAAAGTTCATTATCAAAAAACAACGGGCTATATGTTCAGTGCATTTCTGGACAATACCGTCAATACCGTCCGTGCCGGCGATGAAAAATTGAATAAAAATTATATTCTTCTTTTCCCGCAGGCGAGTTGCGTACGCAATTATTTTTATTATTCGGGGTGGCACTGGTATGGGTTCTATAAAACAGAAACGGGAATTGTCAGAAAAAAAATCGAAATTTCATTTTATAATTTAGTTCCAAAGGAAATAAATTTCGAAAGTACAAATGTTGTAGTTTCCAGTTCCAATAATAAATCACTGTTATTCATTCTAGGCAGTCGAAATGAATTTCCGATCCAAAATTCAATAGAACCCATATATTCCGGAGATCGTTCTAACGGGATTTCGTTTCACGATTTCTATAGTTCCAATGTATCAAATGATTCAATTTTGAAACAGTGTAATTTGCAAATGAATATAATAAATAGCGACCCAAATTTGTACGCGGCAAAAATTACCCTGAAAGACCATGGAACGAAGCAAGAAATCGGCTCAGCCGAAATGAGGCTTGATGTGTTGGTCAGTACACTTCTCTGGTGCGGCGACCTGGATGGCGATAATAAAATGGACTATATCCTTCGCTATGGAGAAAAAAGTTCCAAAACAATTCTCTACCTGAGTAAAGCCGCTGATAAAGGCCAGTTGGTCAAACCGGTTGCCGTTTTCTATTCCGGCTATTGTTGTTAATGAATTTCAGGCTAAATGATTTTAAGAGCAGAAAATCTATTAAAAAACTACGGCAAACGTACCGTAGTAAAAGACGTCGATTTCGATGTCAAACAAGGCGAGATCGTCGGTTTGCTCGGCCCCAACGGCGCCGGTAAAACCACGTCGTTCTACATGGTCGTAGGCTTCATCAAGCCCACCGACGGCAAGGTGTATCTCAACGACAAGGAGATCACCGACCTGCCCATGTACAAACGCGCCCAGAAAGGCATCGGCTACCTGCCGCAGGAGCCCAGTGTGTTCCGCAAATTGAGTGTGGAAGACAACATCCGCGCGGTGCTCGAAATGACGGATTTGAAAAAAAACGAGCAACAGGAAAAACTGGAATCACTGATCGACGAATTCCACCTGCACAAGGTGCGCAAAAGCCACGGCGACACGCTCTCGGGTGGTGAGCGCCGCCGCACGGAAATCGCCCGCGCCCTGGCCAGCGATCCCAAGTTTATTCTGCTCGACGAGCCCTTCGCCGGCATCGACCCGATCGCGGTGGAAGATATCCAGTACATCGTGGCCAAGCTCAAAACCAAAAACATCGGCATCCTCATCACCGACCACAACGTGCAGGAAACGCTCAGCATCACCGATCGCGCCTACCTCATGTTCGAAGGCGCCATCCTGCGCGCCGGCACCGCCGAAGAACTCGCCGCCGACGAAATGGTGCGCAAAGTGTACCTCGGCAAAACTTCGAACTGCGCCGCAAGGTGATCGAACTGTAGGCGGCTCCTGGCATTTGGCTGTTTTTCAAAAAATTTGTTCGGCTGGTGTGCCATATTTGTTGGATGGACATGGCACGTTTTCTTTCAACCCCACCCCCATCCCCTCCCCAAGAGGGAGGGGAGACGCGACAAACTAGTTTTGTGGTTTTAAATCAACCACTTAGGCCTGCTCTACGACTCCCCTCCCCCTTGGGGAGGGGCGGGGGTGGGGTTGAAGCACGGCCGGCTTCCACCAAAAAACTCCGTTTTCTCCGTGCCTCTGTGGTAAATCTACTCCTCGTACTCCTGCTCTCCGGAAACCTCGCCGCCCAAACCAGCGAAGGCCGCAACTTCTGGTTCGGTTTTATGGAACACTTCGATGTCGGCCAGAACAGTATGGTGGTAATGATCAGTTCCAAGTACAACACCAGCGGCGTGGTACGTATGCCGCTCTACAATTGGGAAACCAACTTCACGGTAGCCGCCAACGACGTCACCATTATTCAACTACCGGCTTACGCCGAAAATACAGGCTCCGAGCAAACGGCGCCCCGGGGCATACAGGTGCAATCCATCCTGCCGGTATCGGTGTACATCCACCAGTACCACTCCATGCGTTCGGAAGCTTCCATGGTGCTGCCGGTGGAATCGCTGGGCAACGAATATTATGCGCTCAGCTACCGGGGGTACGGGAATGGCAATACCACGTACCCCTCTGAATTTCTACTGGTAGGCATACAGGATGAAACCGAGATCACCATACGGCTTAGCGATCAAACCCTGGGCGGCAAAGCAGCCGGCGCCACATTCACCGTACTGCTCGACGCCGGCGAAACGTATCAGGTACAGGCCCGGTACGCCACCAATGATCTGAGCGGCACCCACATTACCGGAAACAAGAATTTTAACCTGCTTGCCGGCTGTCGCTGGATTCCCATGCCCGCCGGTTGCGATTATCGCGACAACCTGCTGGAGCAAATGCTCCCGGTGTCTACCTGGGGCAAACAATTTGTAACAGCCACACACGCCCAAATGCCTTACGATATTTTCCGGGTCATGGCTTCGGAAAACGGAACCAACGTGACGGTGAAGGGCGCCGCTGCCACCCAGTTTACGCTGAACGCCGGCGAATTTTATGAATACAATACCGGCGAATCCACCTTTATCAGCGCCGACAAGCCCATTGCCGTGGCGCAGTACATCATCGGCAGTACTTGCTCCGGATATGGCGTAGGCGACCCGGCCATGGTTATGCTCAACAGCGTCGAGCAGATTCGCGATACGGTGACGCTCTACAATTCGTCGCTGGAAAATATCGTGGAAAACTACATCAACGTAATCCTGAAAACCCAGGATATAGACGTAACCAGCTTCGACGGCCAGCCGATTGCCGATCTCGTCGGCGTTATTCCGGTGACCGGGAATCCCGATTTTTCCTTTGCCCGTCTGAAAGTACAGCCGGGCGCCCACACGATCATTTCCGGCGGCTGCGGCGTAATTGCTACAGCTTATGGCTACGGCGACCTCGAATCGTATGCCTACGGCGGTGGCGCCAGTTTTAAACCGATCAACGCCACCAGCCTGATCCCGGAAGGCGGCTGTTTGAACGACACCATTATTTTTAAAACCGAATTCAAAGCGCCGCGGCATGAGCTGTTGTGGGACTTCGGCGACGGCGCCACCAGCACCGACCCCAACTTCGCCCATGTGTACACTGCGCTGGGCAGTTATACGGTAAAACTCTACCTGACCGATAATTGCCTGAACATCAAGGATACCATTTCCCGTGTCATCCTGATCACCCTGCGCCAGGCCGCTACCGTCACCGGCGACAAGGAAGCCTGCGCCGGTGGAGCCGTTGCGCTGGGCGCTGAAGACCTGCCCGGCGCACGATACGAATGGACCGGCCCCAACAACTTCTTTTCTCCCGAACAATATCCCCTGCTGCCCGCCGTGCAGCCCACAGCTGCCGGGCAATACCAGGTCATCGGCATCATTTCCGGCTGCGCGACCTGGCCGGCCTTTGCCGAGGTGACGGTACACCCCTTGCCCCGACCCGACCTGGGCGCCGACACCCTGGCATGCAGCAAAGACAGTTATCCACTGGTAGTGCTGAGTCCCGGAAGTTTTGCGCACTACCAATGGCAAAACAACACGACCGGCCCAAATTTTAATGTGGTGCAAGAAGGTGATTATTGGGTGCAGGTGACCGATGCCAACGGCTGTGTAGGTTCCGACACCGTTTTTGTGGAAGACCGATGTCCGACGCGCTATTACATACCCAATGTGTTCAGCCCGAACGACGATGGTGTGAACGATTACTTTTCGGTACACAGCGCCGATATGGAATCGCTGATCCTCACAGTGTACGACCGCTGGGGTAACCTCCTGTTCCGGTCTGAAAGCCAGGATGCCCGTTGGGACGGGCGTTTTCAGGACAAGCCGGTCAACCCCGGCGTGTATATCTGGATGGCACAAATCAGTGGATACCGCGAGGATGGGGCGTTTTTTGAAACCACGGAATCGGGTTCGGTGACGGTGGTTCGGTAAGTGGCCTTTACACAGTTATAGGTAAAAGCTACATAGTTATAGGTAAAAGCTACATAGTTACAAGTTTGATTTGGTCTTCAGCCTAAAGCCGGATTACTTTTATCCGAAAGACACGCCAATCGTCAGGCACTTAACCCAATTAAATTTCATGGATTAACCGGATTTACGGCATCAGCCGTATCCGGTTTATTCTGAATTGGCCAATCGAGCCGGTTCAGCAGCACATTTCATGCAAAACCCGAACCATCAGCATGTACTACCCTAAAGTTTCCATAATTACCGTGTCACGCAACGCGGCGCCATTCATAGAACGCACCATCCAAAGTGTACTGGAACAAAGTTATAAACCGGTGGAATACATCGTGGTCGACGGTGCGTCGACCGATGGGACGGTTGACATTATAAAAAAGTACGAACACGAATTACATTATTGGATCAGCGAGCCCGACAAAAGCCATTTTGATGCCATGAACAAGGGCCTTGCCCGGGCAACCGGAGCATACGTACTGTTCATGAACGCCGGGGATAAAATTGCAAATCCCAGTGCATTAAAAAACATGATGGAAGGGCATGCCGACGCAGACCTGATTTATGCAAGAGCCCTGTACACAGATGAATTTAATGCAACCAGACCCTGGCATAAAGAAACGCCTTTGCCCGAAGCACTTTCAGATCGAAGTTTCCTGAACGGCATGGTCATTTGCCATCACTGCATGGTCGTGAAAAGGTCTATTGCACCGCCCTATCAGCTCGGCCCATGGAAAATTGCCAACGACATCGACTGGGCCATCCGGGTAATGAAACAGGTGCGTACCGCGCATTTCAACGATGACATTTTTTGCCTGTACCTCGAAGGCGGCCTGTCTGCCAAACACAGGCTACAGGCGGTCCGGGAGCGCTTTGGTATTTGTATGAAACACTTCGGGCTATTGCCAACTATCGGGCAACAGTTCAAAATACTCTTCGAAATTATTAAACGCCGCGGCATTTCTTAATTCGCAAACCGTATGAAAAAAATACTCGTACTCGGCGCAGGAGGTTTTATCGGAAGTCACCTCGTCCAATTTTTACGCAAGCAAAATCACTGGGTAAAAGGCGTGGACCTGAAGTACCCGGAGTTTTCGGAAACCCGTGCCAATGCCTTTACAATCGGCGACCTGCGCGACCCCTATTTTGTCCGGTATATCCTGGACCAACCCTTCGACGAGGTCTACCAACTGGCCGCTGACATGGGTGGCGCGGGTTATATTTTCTCCGGCGAACATGATGCCGATGTCATGCACAACTCTGCCCTGATCAACCTGAATCTCCTTCCCGAATTGCTCCGGCAGGGGATCAAAAAAGTTTTCTATTCCTCTTCGGCCTGTATTTATCCGGAATTCAACCAGCTCGACCCGGATAACCCGAACTGTGCGGAAGCATCGGCCTACCCGGCCCAGCCCGACAGCGAATACGGCTGGGAAAAACTCTTCAGCGAACGTTTCTACCTGGCATGCATGCGCAATCACGGTCTGGAGCCTCGCATTGCCCGTTTTCACAATATTTTCGGGGTTGAAGGCACCTGGCGCGGTGGCCGCGAGAAAGCGCCCGCTGCCATTTGCCGGAAAGTAGCCGAGGCAGAGGCAGGCGGCACCATCGAGATCTGGGGCGACGGCAACCAAACCCGCTCTTTTCTGTACATCGACGAGTGTATCGAAGGTGTGGCTCGCCTGATGCAATCCGGCTTCACCGGACCGGTAAATATCGGCTCCGCCGAAATGGTCACCATTAATCAACTGGCCGAGCAGATCATCCGGATATCCGGTAAAAAACTCAGCATCAAACACATTCCCGGCCCGACCGGCGTCCGCGGCCGTAATTCCGACAACCGCCTGATTCAGGAAAAACTGCACTGGACACCTTCCGGGCGGCTCGGCATCGGGCTGGAGAAAACCTATCGCTGGGTAAATGAACAAGTCTTGGCAGCATCCTTGGTTGGAATATAATCGCCCGGGGCAATAACAGAGGCTTGCAGAAGATGGCTCCGGGCTTCCGTACGCTATAACAAAAATCGACAAGGCCCGACAAAGCATGGGATACCGGCATCCTGAAAACCCGGCAATTCCCCCTAACTTCGCCGGCAATCCACCCTGTTCATCTGATTTTTGTTAATCCATGCGCCTCTGGCAACTGTTATTTTTGGTTTTCAACGCCCGGTGGGCATTGTATGCCCAGTTGGCCACCGGGAGCCCTGGCGGATTGCCTGCATTGCTTCCGGCAGCGACCGATACCCTCAGTAACAGCAGGGATTTCCCCAATAAATGTTTCGATGCGGCTTTTACCGGCCCGCGCGGAAGGCTCTTTCTGCGCAGCTGCGCCACTGCCAACCAACGGCAGGAAATTTACCTGGTGCAGTTTGACGGCTATGATTTCCATCCGCTGGAAATCCAAATACCCGAGAGCCCCGGCTGGTCGCAACAGCGCCCCCGGCTCAGTCACCAGCACACGCCCGATCTGTTGATCGGACATTATGCAAACGCGCTGTTGTTGTACGACCTCCGCAGCCATGAGAGCCGCCTTTTGCCGATAGACTCCGTTGCCGGTCCTGGAAAAATTATTTTACAAACTGTCGCCGGAGATCCCGGCGAAACCTGGGTACTGGCAAAAGATAGTACCCAGCTGTACATGTTCCGGTATACTGACGACCATTTTCTGCAAGTAACGGCACTCCCGTTGCAGGATATGGGCTTTGAAGAAGGCGTGTTTTTCAGCCCATCGCTTATTTGTTATGATCAGGGCATCGTTTGGTTCACCGATTCGAAGCGACAGATCGTCCGGATGGATGCAAAAACCGGAGTTTGCACCAGATTTTTCCTGGACCTGCCCGTACTTCAAAAAACAGACGAGCATGATTTTATTATCCGAAACTTAACAGTCCACCGCAATACCGTGTATTGCACCGTGTTGGAAGCGCAAAAGACCACCTTGCTTCAATGGGGCCCCAACGCAACGCAATTCACACCCACCCGGCACACAAGCCCGGCCAACTTCCTGTGCAAACTGTTTACCGACCAGACCGGGAACCTCGTCATCCTTTGGGAATCAAAGACTGGAACACCCCAGGCCTTCCTGATTGATGCCTCCGGCAAAAAATTCGATTACACCCCGATACTGGCCCCGCTTGTTGCAAACACCATCATGGAACTGGACGGGCGGGATTTCAGAAAACAGGTGCTCGTGCTCACCAAAAGCGGCTTGTTCAATATTTCCCTGCACCAACCGGAGAATATTCAAACTTACTTTCCAAACCGTTCCATACGGGGTATGATTGAAATGCCTTCCGGGGAGCTATTAGTGGCCGTGGATAAAGAACCTGCCTTTCGGCAACTAACCGACCCGGAAATGCCGGCGCTGCCCAACCGCCTGGTTGGCCAACCGGTGTGGAAAGGCCAACGGTTTTTGCCTGATGGCAAGTTTATCTGGTATGTTTCGAACGGACCATTTAATACCGTCTTTCGCTTTAACGTGCAGGATCAACAAATTGATTCCTTCAAGTTTGATTTCAGAATAAACCGGCTAGCCGTATTGGCCAATCAGACCCTGGCGCTTGTCAGCCTACCGCATTTGTATATTTATGATATAAAAACAGGCCGGTTGGATCAATATCAGGAAGACGGCCGCCCGAAAATCTTTGACTTTGGGAAACAGGTGCACGACATCATCGTCGGGCGCGACAAAACACTTTGGGTCGGCAGCAACGGCGGCCTCTGGAAGGTTGATTTGTTCCGCCAAAAAAGTCGGCAATTCTCGCGCCAGGCAGGCTTGAATGATCATCGGGTACAGGTTGTCTGTGAAAGCCGTAACGGCATGATCTGGTTCGGCACGATCCTTGGCGGCCTCCATGTATACAACCCCAAAACCGGGCAACTACAGGTTATCGACCGCGCCGAAGGGCTGGCTAACAACACGGTGGTAAGCATTCTGGAAGACAATGACGGATTTATTTGGGTAGGCACCTATGACGGTTTGTCCTTACTCGACCCTTCAGGGCGGGTGTTGCGCAACTTTGGACGACCCGACGGCCTGTCGCATCCTGAATTTAACCGGATGTCCTACCTCAAAACCCGCTCCGGTGAATTGCTGCTGGGAACGCTTCAGGGTTTAAACCGAATTGCGCCGCAAAAAATAAAAGCAGCACTGAACCAGATTACTCCTGCTCAGGTATACCTCACACAAATCGCATGGATCGACGCCAAAACAGGGCAACAAAACACCATACGAACCAATCTGGACCGGCTCGAACCGATACAACTGACTTCTGATGAGCGACAAATTGAACTGACTTTTGCACTCTCACACTATACCAAAAGTGCAGAAAATGTATTTGCCTGGAAACTTGACTTGCCGGGACAGCAGTGGATCCATATTGGCCAGCAAAATCAACTGAGCCTCGCAAACCTGCCAACCGGCACGTATGATTTGCTGATCAAGGGTATGGCACACCGTGGCAACTGGTCGGAGCCGCTGCGCATACCCCTGCAGACGACGGTATTTTTTTACCGGCAAAGCTGGTTTTATATCCTGTGTACGCTGCTGATTGGGGCCGGGCTGCTTTTTGCCTGGGCAACCCCCTTTCGCCGCCAAAATAAAGCAGACCAAACACCTCCACCACCCGCGACGCAGCACCAAGGCTGGCTGGGAAACCTCGATGCTGTCGCTCAAAATGCCTTATCAGAAAAAAATCCGCTCACAACCAAATACCTGGCCGACCAAATGGCAATCAGCGAGCGGCAGTTGTTGCGCCGGTTGAAAGCGGAGACTGGTCTGACAGTGACAGCCTACATCCAGGAAATCAAATTACAGAAGGCCCGGCAACTTCTTGAATCCCAAACCTTCGACACAATCGCAGAAGTAGCCTACGCTTGCGGGTTCAATACACCGGCATATTTTTCAAGGGTATTTGAAAAACGGTTTGGAATACGACCGGGTAACTACAGCTAAGAACTTGTCCAGGTTTTCGCAAACCGCTTTCCACGGATATAACATCGTCGGAATAACCCTTGCGATTTGGTATTTTTGCGGCCTATGACAAACAAGGCCTTTTTTTCCCGACTAGCAGGCGTCACAGCAGGCACCGCTGTTTTACTCCTACTTTTTTTATTGGTTTTGCCGGAGGCCAAAACCCACAAAACATTTGCACTGGCTTCGGTTTTGTTGTTCGTACTTGTCAGTACCGGATTGTTTTATGCCGGACGCAGCACGGCAAGCAGCGCCAGCAAGGTGGCTTTCACCAACCTCGTATCCGCTTCCGTATTCGGGAAATTGGTGCTGGCGATTGCCGTATTATTTGTTTACCAACAATCGGCACAGCCACCCAACCAGTGGTTTGTCGGTATCTTTTTATTGATCTATGTAGTTTTTACCGTATTTGAGGTGTGGTTTATGACAAAACTTGCAAAAACATAGATTTGAATAGAATTTTATAAGAAAACAACCACTCCTGAGACAACCTCATTGCCGATCAATTTCTATGAAACGTCCGAAAAAAGGAGAGTACGCCCCCTTTCATGAAACATATTTGCGCCTGTTGCCCAAACGCCTGGCAGCACAGACCATGCTCCGGCGCGGCTTTCGGGAAGCCCAGCAAATTTTTGCCGCCCTTCCGGAAGCGGCAGGCAACTTCAGCCCCGGCCCCGGTAAATGGACCGTCAAACAGATCATCATGCACCTGATCGATTTTGAACGGGTGTTTGCCTTCCGGATATTATCGTTTATCCGCGCTGACCGGATTGCCCTGCCCGGCTTCAACCAGGATTTCTGGATGGAAGCCGTGGATGTTTCCGAACGCAGTATCAAAGACCTGCTGAAAGAGTGGAAAATCGTGCGCGACAATACAATTTACCTGCTACAGCAATGCACCGACGAGCAATCGGCCTTTATCGGCACGGCCAGCGGCTGGAAAGTTACCCCCCGCGCCTTGTTTTTTATCATTATCGGCCACCAGATCCATCACCTGAATGTTCTGCAGGAACTTTACCTGCCCCTTGCCCAGCACACGACACCGCCCGACCATGATCAAGAAATGGATGCTTAAAGCCATCGTCCAAAAAACAATTTCCGTTCTGCCCTACAGCCAGCGCCTCAATTATTTTTTCCAGAAACATGTAACCCGGGGTGTGTTTTTGAGCGATGCCTATCTGGAAGACCGCCTCGGGCATGCCCGAAGCCACATCAAGGCCTGGGAACGCCATGCCGGCGGCGCGCCACTGTGCCAAACGCTGGAGCTGGGCGCAGGATGGTACCCGGTGGTGCCGGTTGCCCTTTTCCTGTATGGCGCCGAACGAATCCGGACGGTGGATATCACCCTGCTCACCAACGCCCGGCACTTGCAAACGACCATAACCAAAATGTTGGAATGCGCCGGTCAGGGCAAACTCGGCCACTATGTGCCTTTCAAACCCGAACGCCTCGAACAATTGCAGCAGCTGGCGGCCCGGTGCGGCGCGATGTCCTTCGAAGCCATCGCCGAAGCCTTGCATATCGAGTACATGGTGCAGGATGCCCGCCGCTTGCCGCTCGAAACCGGGAGCATAGATCTGGTGCATTCAAACAATACCTTCGAGCATATTTACCCTGAAATTTTGTCGGGTATTTTGCAGGAGTTTGCCCGGGTTGTGCGGCCAGGAGGTCTGCAGTCGCACTTCATCGATCTATCGGATCATTTTGCGCACTTTGACCGCTCGATTAGCATTTACAATTTTTTGCGTTTTTCTCCGGCCGCCTGGCGCTGGATCGACAACAGCGTGCAACCGCTCAACCGCCTGCGTATCCCCGATTACCGGAAACTGTACCAAACCGCCGAAATTCCGATTTCGGAAGAGCAACTCCGCCCCGGCGATATCGAAATGCTGCGGCAGGTGCCGGTGCACACTTTTTTTCAGAAAAACACGGACGCTGAAAATGCCGTGAGCCACGGGTACTTTTTTTCGAAAATGCCCTGAACGCATGTTGGGAAAAACTTAAACTTGGCTAAACATTAATCGGCAGACCTTTGCCGGATGCAACAGGAGCCGCTTTCCCAACCGCCAACCAGCCCCGAACTTTTTTCCCTTGAAGGCAAAATTGTGCTCGTTACCGGCGCCACCGGCCTGATCGGTCCGCATCATTGCGCAGCACTGGCAGAAGCCGGTGCCCGTGTTGTTGTTGCGGATTTGGATAAAAATCGCTGCGAACAAGTCCTGCAGACACTCCCGGCGGGCGCCGGGCATCTGGCACTCAGCCTCGACGTCGCCGACCCGGCAGCACTTGCGGAAACCCGCAATCTGGTGTTGCAACAATTTGGCCGGATCGACGTGCTGGTAAACAATGCCGCCGTAAACGATATGTTTGAAAACCCGGCGCTCGCGGCGGAGCAATCGCGCTTCGAGAATTATCCGCTGGAAATGTGGTTAAAATCCATCGAGGTAAATCTGACCGGAGTTTTTCTGGCCTGCCAGATTTTGGGCGCTCCAATGGCCGAACGCGGGAGCGGCAGCATCATAAATATTGCTTCGACGTACGGCATCGTCGGGCCCGATCAACGGTTGTATCAAAAACCCGGCGGAGCGCAAGTGTTCTTCAAGTCGCCGGCCTACCCTGCCACAAAAGGCGGTGTGCTCAACTTCACCCGGTACCTCGCAGCCTATTGGGGCAAGGCCGGAGTGCGGGTCAATGCACTTTCGCCGGGCGGCGTGGCGAATGGCCAGGACGATTGGTTTATCCAGAATTACGCCCAGCGCACCCCCCTCGGCCGCATGGCCAACCCGCAGGATTACAAGGGCGCCCTGCTTTTTCTGGCCAGCGACGCCTCCGCGTACATGACCGGCGCCAATCTCGTGGTGGACGGCGGCTGGACGGCCATTTGATTTAATTTTAACATAACACAGTCTTAACAGCAGGGATACAATCGCGTCCCATTTTTGCCCAAATTTTTATGGACCAGACCAAGGTCCGGATGTATCACATTCCGGAGTTAAGCGCTTGTGCACCAGGCACAGGCAGGTTGATTTATTGGGTAAAACATTGAAAACAGGAACTCGAATATCGGGATTGCAAACCCGTGAAAAGGCAGCCCGCATCCGCCTGTTGCTAACTGATTGCGATGGTGTGCTGACCGATGCCGGTGTATATTATTCGGCCAGCGGCGAAGCGCTCAAACGGTTTTCGATGCGCGACGGCATGGGCGTCGAACGCCTGCGGGAATTGGCCGACGTGGAGGTAGGCATCGTGACCGGAGAAAACTCGCCGATCGTGGCCGCAAGAGCGGCCAAGTTGCAAATTACCCGCTTGCATCCCGGGGTGAAAAACAAGGCGGGATTGCTCCAAACCATTTTAACGGAAACCGGCCTGGAAGCAGCAGAAGTTGCCTTTATCGGCGACGACCTGAACGATGCCGAGGTATTGAAACTGGTTGGCCTGAGTGCCTGCCCGTCCGACGCCATGCCGCAAATCAAAGCCCTGGTAGACTATTGTTGCCAAACCCCCGGTGGCCACGGCGCTTTCCGGGAGTTTGCCGAATTCATAATTGACGCAAAAACAAAATCCGCCTCCGAAAACCCATTTGTTCCAGACTCTCAACTTCAAACTCCGCAGCGCGTATGATCCAACTGAACACCGGGAAAACAATCGGCCCGGGCGCCCCGACGTACATTATTGCCGAAATCGGCATCAACCACAACGGCTCCCTGGAAATCGCAAAAAAACTCATTGACGAGGCCGTACTGGCAGGCTGCTCCGCCGTCAAGTTTCAAAAACGAACGCCCGAATACTGCGTGCCCTACGACCAGCGCAGCATCGAACGCGATACGCCCTGGGGCCGGATGACCTACATGGATTACCGGTACCGGGTAGAGTTTGAATGGGAAGAATACACTGAAATTGACCGCTACTGCCGCGAAAAAGGTATCGACTGGCTGGCGTCCTGCTGGGACGAGCCCGCCGTCGATTTTATTGAACAGTTCAACCCGCCGTTTTACAAGGCGGCCTCTGCCTCGCTCACCGATTTTCCGCTGCTCAAAAAAATGCAAGACACCGGCAAACCGCTGATGCTTTCCACCGGTATGTCGACGCAGGCGGAAATCGAAGCGGCCGTAAACGTTTTAGGCACCGAAAATTTGCTCATCGCGCATTCCACCTCGGCCTACCCCTGCGCCCTGACCGAATTGAATCTGACCATGATCCGGACGCTTCAAACGCAGTTTCCGGGGGTACCCATCGGTTATTCGGGCCACGAAACGGGCCTGGCTACCACGGTGGCGGCTGTGGCGCTCGGCGCTTGTTTTGTCGAACGCCATTTCACGCTCGACCGCGCCATGTGGGGAAGCGACCAGGCCGCTTCGGTGGAACCCACGGGTATGCACCGCCTGGTGAAAGACATCCAGGCCGTGGAACTGGCTTTGGGCGACGGCTTGAAAAAAGTGTACGACAGTGAGCTGGGCGCCCGTAAAAAATTGCGCCGGGTAACACAAATGGAAACCGCTTAAAGCCTATGCGCAAAAAAATTCTCTTGATTGGCGGTTCGTTGAACCAGACGAAAATGATGCACCAGGTAGCCGTGCAGCTCCCGGAGTTCGAGTGCTGGTTTTCCCCGTATTTCGGCGACGGACTCGTCCAGGCGGCTGCCGAAAAGGGGCTACTGGATTTTTCCATTTTTGGTGGAAAGCACATGCGCGCAACGCAGGCGTTTTTGAAGACAAATAATTTGCAGGTCGACTATAAAGGACAGCGCAACCGGTACGACCTCGTGGTTACCTGTTCCGACCTGATCGTTCCCCGGAATATTCGCCATTTGCCCATCGTACTCGTGCAGGAAGGCATGATGACCCCTGAAAATATCGTGTATCATATCGTACGCCGCCTGGGCTTGCCGCGCTACCTGGGCAATACATCGATGACCGGCTTATCGCACGCCTATGTGAAGTTTTGCGTGGCATCCGAAGGGTTTAAAGCACTTTTTGTCCGAAAAGGCATTGCCCCTGAAAAAATCGAAGTCACCGGCATTCCAAATTTTGACAATCTCGGCGCCATTGCTGCCAACGACTTTCCCCATCGCGATTTTGTGTTGGGCGCCACCTCCTGCCTGCGCGAAAGCGGACAGTTTGAAAACCGCCGGGCATTCATTCGCAAAGTGCTGGATGTAGCCGCCGGGCAGCCGGTGATTTTCAAGTTGCATCCGAATGAGAACCACCGGCGGGCCTCGCAGGAAATTGCCCGTTTTGCACCCGGGAGTTTGGTATTTGCCAACGGCAGTATTGATCCGATGATCGCCAATTGTTCGGCAATGGTCACCAAGTTCTCTTCTGTGCTACTGGTCGCCCTGGGCATGGGCAAACCGGTGTATTCCGACATCGAGCCCGAATTAGCCGAAACCCTGCGCCCGCTTCAAAACGGCGGCACTTCGGCGGGCCGGATTGCGGATATCTGCCGCACGTTTCTTTAAGCCCGCTAACCATGACAACACAGCACAAACTGTCCATCGAAATTGCTCGCATGAAAATACTGATCGTCGGTCTGGGCTCCATTGGGCGCCGCCATTTGAAAAACCTCTCGGCTCTCGGCGTGCGCCAGCTCGCTGCCGTTACTAAAAGCCGTGGCGGAGCATTTTCGGATACGCTACCTCCTTTTTTATCATTTGAAAACCTGGAGACTGCACTGGAATGGCAACCCGATGCCGTTTTTGTTTGCAACCCAAGTGCCCTGCATCTCGAAACAGCCTTGACAGCCGCCAAAGCCGGCTGCCATTTATTTTTAGAAAAACCGGTGTCACACAGCCTGGAGGGTATTTATGAATTGGAGCAATTGGTTGAACGGCAGAACTTGCGTGTGCAGGTTGGTTTTCAATACCGTTTTCACGGCGTTTTCCAACAAATAAAAACAGTCATCGAACGCGGCCATCTGGGTAAAATCCTGGCCGCGCATGCTCATTGGGGCGAATACCTGCCCGACTGGCACCCCTGGGAAGATTACCGGCAAAGCTACAGCGCCCGCGAAGACCTGGGCGGCGGTGTGTTGCGCACCCTTTGCCATCCATTCGACTACCTGCGCTGGTTCGCCGGCGACGTGACCGGGGTGCATGCCGTCGGCGGGCATTTGTCGGAACTGGAAACCGACACTGAAGATGTTGCGCTGGTTTCGCTACAATTTGAAAATGGCGCTATCGGCTCGGTGTATCTCGATTATGTGTCGCGGCCCGCACAGCACCGGCTGCAAATTATCGGCGAAAAAGGCCGTATTGAATGGGACAATGCCTCCGGAGCGGCAAAAGTGTACAGCAAGGGTGGCACCGCTGTGGAAGCGATCTCCCCCGGTATCTTTTTCGAACGCAACGAAATGTTTCGCGCCGAAGCCGCCGCTTTTCTGGATGTCGTGCAACAAGGCCGGCCCCACACGGCCTGTACCCTGCAAGACGGTATCCGCACCCTGGAAATTGCCCTGCGGGCCAAGGCTATGTTGGAAAAAACTGCGCTGGAAGTCGCCTGAAATGGATAAAAAAAAGAAACCCAATATTGTGGCCATCATACCGGCCCGCGGCGGATCGAAGAGCATCCCGATGAAAAACATCCGGCCATTGGGCGGCATCCCCCTGATTGCGTACAGCATTGCTGCCGGGTTGGCGTCGAAATACGTGGACCGGGTCCTGGTGAGCACAGACAGCCCCGAAATTGGCGCTGTGGCCCTGGAGTTTGGCGCTGAATTTCCGTTTCTACGGCCAATGGCGTTAGCCGAAGATGATACAACCGATTTCCCGGTGCTTGAGCATACCGTGCGATGGCTGGAGGAAGCGGAGGGCTACCGGCCGGAGCTGATCGTACAATTGCGCCCGACTTCGCCCTTTCGCCCGCCCGGGCTCATCGACCAGGCCATCGAGGCCATGTTGAAGGTACCGGAGGCCGATAGCTTGCGTGGCGTTACGGATTCAGGCCAAAATCCGTACAAAATGTGGCGGATACATGGCGGCCTTTTGCAACCACTGCTTGAGTCGGAATTTACCGAACCGTACAATATGCCCCGGCAAGCGCTGCCCGAAACCTATTGGCAAACCGGCCAGATCGAGGTAATCCGGCGGGCAACAATTTTGGAGCAAAAAGTCTGACCGGCACACGCATCCTTCCCTGCATTTTGCCGCCGGAATACGCTGTCGACCTTGATAATTTATTCCAATGGCGTTTTGCAGAATTTTTGTTGCAGGAAGGAAATCTGGACCTCGTACAGCCGGAACAGCCATTGTTTGCTCCATATCGGAACATCTGGTGACCTGACTTTGTAAACCTTGCCCAACTTATGGATCAAAATACAGACTTAAAAACCCGCTTTGACAATCAGGGCTTTGTTGTCTTGCGCGGCCTGTTGGAACCCGCCGAAACGGCCCGGTATAAAGCGGCATTGGAAAAACTTTCCGCCGGACGGAGTCAAAAATGGACGATTCCGGACGGTGTTTGCCGGCACCCGGAATTTTGGGATGTGCTGTTTAACGAAAAAATTTTAGCGGCTGTTCAAAGCCTGCTGGGAGCAGGTTATAAATTTTTGCAGCACAACGATCTGCACGTCGGGTTTTCTTCCTTCCACTGGCACCGCGACAGCGTTTGCAGGAATTACGGCAAAGGGCCCGACTGGGATGAATCGGAGGCGCCCTACCGGTTGCTGCGTGTGGGGATGTATTTGCAGGAAAGTTCCGGGGGCTTCCGGCTTGGCCTGGTGGGTGGTACGCATAAACCGGGGCAACAGCCGGGCGACCGCGAACAAGCCAGCCTGGAGCGGCAAAGCGGCATGTTGGCCAAGGCGCTGACCCTGGTCGGCGGGAAAGACCACCTGGCCGACCGCGCCGAGTGGGTACAGACCGGGCCGGGCGATTGCATTCTGTTTGACCCGCGCGTCATGCATACCGGCAGCGATTTTCAGGGCGACAAGTATTCGTTGTTCACGGCATACGGCATTGAAAACAGCCATTTTTACAACCATTACAATTACTACCGCTACCTTCGCAGCGACTTGGGCTATCAGGCATTGCACCCTGCATTGGTGGAGCGCCTGAGAGCAGCGCAACTGTATGCCGGTGAAAAAAACACTGTTGACCGGATTGAGGGGGCCTGGTTGCCATCCAAAACGTTTGTTGCGGTTGCCCGGCATTTTAAGTAAAACACTGCGCAGGCGCGCTTATGGCAGAAGAACAAAAACAAACACGCCTTCCACGAATTGATGTAATCCTGCGACGGCTGATTCCCATTGTGTGTATTGGCGTGCTGGGCAACCTGGCATTTTCGTGGTACACGACGGATAAGGGAAAATTGTTGGACTGGTCGGCTTTTTCGTGGGGCTATTTGTTTTTAGCCTGTGGCTTGTCGTTGTTGCCCTGGTTTTGGCATGCCTTGCGGATTTATATCTGGTCCAGGTTTTTTGGCATCCCGATTTCCCCACTCAATTTATTGCGGATTGTGGTAGCCACCGATGTGGGTGGCGTGGTGGCCCCAGTGGCCGTTGGCGGCGCGCCGTTTAAAATGGGCATGTTGATGCAACAGGGTTTCCAGACCGGGCAGGCGGCTACACTCACCCTGTTGGGGCATCTCGAAGAAGCCGTGTTTTTTCTGAGTATAATTCCGGTTTCGCTGGTGCTGACCCGCCCTTGGGAAAACCCGTTGTGGCAGCGTGTAGGCGCATTTGTCGATGTGCATGCGGCAGCATTGCTGGCGGGCCTGGCAGTGCTGGTGACCTTGGTTGTTCTGGCAAAAAAAACGCCATACTTCAGGCGTTTTTTTCACGGTCGCATGGACCGGTCCGAACGTTTGCAAATGCTGGTGTCCGATTTCCGGCATGCCATACGCCTGGTGTACAGCAAAGGTCGCAAACCGTTCCTACTCAGCATGTTGGCAATTATCGGCCAGTGGATTTCTCGCTTTGCAATCCTGATCGCCGTACTGTGCGCCCTTGGCCCGGAGGTTGATTATTTCAAAATCTTCTTTTTGCAGTGGATGGTCTTTGTCGCCATGCTGTTTGTGCCCACCCCCGGCGGTACGGGTGGCGCCGAGGCCGCATTTTTACTGGTATTCAGCAATCTGATCCCCCGCGCCGCAGTAGGGCCCGCCATGGCCGGCTGGCGGCTTATCACCTATTATTTTATGTTGCTGGTTGGGGTAGGATTGCTGTTTGTTACAGCCCGGCAACGTGCGGCGCAAACCTTGAGCCCGGAAATCGACTGACCCCCTGACCATACTCATAGGTGGCTCTGATACAGGTCATTTGCGCAGGCCGGAATTGGGAGGACTTTTGTCAAACAAAACCTCCTAGTCATGAAAAAGATTTTAGTGCCCACCGATTTTTCCAACAACTCCAGGCATGCAATCCGCATCGCGGCCGGTATAGCCCAGAAGGTAAAAGGCCGACTGGAGTTGCTTCATGCGAATACTGCTGTAGCCTATGCGCCCCCGCTGCCCGATTACTACGTCCCTGAGGCGTATGACATGTCGGAGTATTACGAGAACGCCGCCGAGGAATTGTACACGATCAAGCGCGAATTGGGGGACTCCGGTGAATACAATGACGTCCGTTTCGAAACCGTAGTGGAAGAGGGATTTTTGTATTCGACGGTCCGGCGTATTGCCGAAGAAGACCGGGCGGACCTGATCATTATGGGTACCAAGGGAGCGACCGGCACAACCGAATTTTTTGTCGGTTCCAATACCGAAAAAGTGATTCGCACCGCCCCATGCCCGGTTTTGGCGGTACCTGAAAACTCCGGCGCATTCAAGCTGAAAAAAGTGATTTTTCCAACCACCTTACGGAAAGATCAGGCAATCGTTTTTCAGACACTGGCTGAATGGCAAAAGGTGTATCCTTTCGAAGTTAAGATTTTATACCTGAACAACCCGGGCGGTTTTGAAACGAACGACGAGATTGAACAGGCAATAACCGGATTTACCCAGGCGGCAGGGCTTAAAAATGCCTCCCCGTTTATCAGCGGCAACACGTTCAATGAAGAAGCCAGTATCCTGCAATTTGCCAATCAGGAAAATGCCGACCTGATCGTGATGGGTACGCACCAGCGGCAAGGCTTGTCGCACCTGCTTTTTGGCAGCCTTACCGAAGACACGGCCAACCACTCGGATATTCCGGTGTTGAGCGTTCCGATCCGGTAACCAATGCTACAAACAACACACGCGCAAAAGGCGCTGCTTGTAAAAAATAGGACATGACAGGGTAGTTTTCCGTGCGGTGGCAGTCACCTGAAAAGGCCTGCCGCCGCTTTTTTTGTGGCTGGCCAATGGCCAACAGCCAACAATCAATTTCCCTATCTTTGCCCGCACATGAACTTCTCTTCCAAACTCATTGAAAAAGCCGTTGACGCCTTCGCTACTCTGCCCGGAATTGGCCGAAAAACGGCGCTGCGTCTTGTTTTGCATTTGCTTAAACAGGATAAAACGGTTACGGAGCAATTTAGCACCGCGCTTGTAGCCATGCGCGAAGGCATTCGCGAGTGTACCCAATGCCACAACCTGGCCGATGAAGACCTTTGCCAGATTTGCGCCGACACCCGCCGGGATCGCAGGTTGCTTTGTGTCGTCGAAACCATTCGGGATCTGATGGCGATTGAAGACACCGGCCAATACCGCGGATTGTACCACCTGTTGGGTGGCATTATTTCGCCCATTGAGGGTATTGGTCCTGCCGATTTGAATATCGATTCCCTCGTGGAGCGGGTGCAAGCCGGCGATGTGCAGGAAGTGATCATGGCAATCAGCCCGACAATTGAAGGCGAAACTACCGTGTACTATTTAGCTAAAAAGCTCCAACCCACGGGCGTGCAGCTCAGTTCGATTGCCCGGGGAGTATCTTTTGGCGGCGACCTGGAATATGCAGACGAAATTACCCTGGGCCGGTCTATCGTTGCCCGGACACCTTACGGGCAGTAGCGCTTCTTTTGGTTCTGTTGTTCCAGAACCAAAAGAAGCGCCGTACCTTTGGCGAAAAATGAGGGCGCTATGACTACGGTAGATGGAGAAAAAGAGGAACGCGTACGCGAAAAAGTCGAACAAATGGGCGTGTTTTTCGAACGCTCCGGGCTTGCTCCATTGACGGGTCGCGTGTTTGCATACCTGTTGGTCTGCGAACCTCCTCACAAGGATTTTTTCGCCATTCAGGAATTTTTGCAAGCGAGCAAAAGTGCCGTCAGTAATGCCCTGTCTACGCTGACGAGCGAGGGCATGGTGGATTACATCACGTTTAGTGGCGACCGACGCCGGTATTTCCGGATCAATACAGCAGGATGGTTGAATAACTTAAAAAACAAATTGCGCCGGGCGGCTGTTTTGGGAGACCTGCTCGACGATGTACTACAAGAACGCTGTGACTCCGGATGCCCGGCGTTTAGCAACGAACTGAATAAAATAGTCGTTTTTCAAAACTACCTTGCCCGGGGAATTGACCAATTGATAGACGACTGGGAAAAAAAACAAGCTGTTACCTGACCGAACGCGGCAAACCTGATTTTTCAAAACCGATATTGTTAATCCATTTTTTGTTGCTGGCTATTGGCCTTGTATCCGTTTTGCGGATAAAATCCAACAGCCAACAAACAACCTTTTTTTGTTAAAAAGTAATTGCACAAAACCATGGCCGATATCAGTGCTAAAAAAACCTTTGTCTCCAACAGCACAGCCTCCTCGCGTATGTTTAAACGCAATTGGATGGAAGCGCTTTCCAAAGTGCACTTCAGTGTTCCGCTGGTCCTGTATCTCCCCGTAATTAGTTGGTGCCTGTGGAATGCACCGGCAGCCTGGGCTTCTGTTGGACTGGTTGTGAGCGGCTTGTTTGCCTGGACTTTTGTCGAATACGTTTTGCACCGTTTTGTCTTTCACTGGATGCCGCCCGGGAAAATCGGTGCGCGGGTACATTTTATTTTTCACGGTGTGCATCACGATTATCCGAACGACCGGCTACGCCTGGTCATGCCGCCGAGCGTCAGTGTTCCGTTGGCTCTGATTTTTTTCTTTGCATACAAGGCATTGCTTGGCGTGCCAACCGTCTACCCGTTTTTTGCCGGGTTTGTCGGCGGGTACCTGTTTTACGATACCATGCACTATGCCATGCATCACCTGAACTGGAAAAATGCCTGGTTCCAACGGATAAAACAACATCATATGCTACACCATTATCAGCATGATGATAAGGGTTTTGGCGTCAGCAATCCACTCTGGGACTATGTTTTCAACACAACTTTTACTACAAAAAAGAAATAAGCGGAGCAGCGCTGAATATCATGTGCCACCCAGGCGCGATACTTTTTACTCAACGAAATACTTACTGGGATGAATAAAAATTTACTTGCCCGTACGGACAGCTATACCGAACCAGACAAGGCACGCAAGGCGGGACTATACCCTTATTTTCGTGTCATCCAGTCGGAACAGGATACGGAGGTGATGATCGACGGGAAACCCGTACTCATGTTTGGTTCCAACTCCTACCTGGGACTGACCAACCACCCCAAAATAAAAGAAGCCGCCCAGGCTGCCACCGCCAAATTTGGCACAGGCTGTGCCGGCTCGCGCTTCCTGAACGGAACGCTCACCATCCATATCGAGTTGGAAGAAGCCCTGGCTGAATACCTCGAACGCGAGGCTGTTATTTTGTACAGCACGGGCTTTCAGGCAAACCTCGGTGCGCTGGCGCCTTTGGTTAGCCGGCACGACTATGTGCTCATCGACGAACGGGTACACGCATCCATTATCGATGCCACACGCCTGTCGTTCGGCAAGGTGCAAAAGTACGGGCACAATGATATGGAGGATCTGGAGCGGATGGCAGCCCGCCTGCCCAATGAGGTGCTCAAGTTTATCGTTGTCGACGGTATTTTCAGTATGGAAGGCGACCTTGCCCCTCTGCCGGAAATTGCGGCGATTGCCAAACGGCACAATTGCGTGGTTGTGTGCGACGATGCCCACTCCATCGGGGTGATCGGCAAACTGGGTATCGGAACCGGCTCCCACTATGGCATCAACGAGGCCGTTGATATTCAAATTGGCACCTTTAGCAAATCGCTGGCCTCGCTGGGCGGCTTCATTGCTTCGTCCAAATCGGTAATCGAATTTTTGAAACACCATTCCCGCTCGCTGATCTTCAGTGCGAGCATGACGCCAGCCTCTGCTGCCAGCGTACTGGCTGCCCTCGAAATTCTGAAGGCCGAGCCCGAGCGAATCGACCGGCTCTGGGAAAACACCAATTATGCCATTGAGCGCTTCCGGGATCTGGGTTTTGAAATCGGACACACCGCTTCGCCCATTATTCCGCTTTACGTACGCGACAATTACAAAACGTTTGCCCTATCGACCCAGTCGTTCCGGGAAGGCGTATTTATCAATCCGGTTGTATCCCCCGCAGTACCCAGTGAGGAATCGCTCATAAGGTTTTCGCTGATGGCCACCCATTCGATCGAACAGATCGACCGGGCAGTCGATATTTTGTATCGCAATGCCAAACAACTTGGAATTTTGGACCGCCAAATAGATATGGTAACGGTATGATCGAAATCATCAAGGTAGACCCCAATCGCAAAAGCCAGCTAACCAGGTTTATTGATTTTCCGCACGACTTGTACGCCGGCGACCCAAATTATGTGCCCATGTTGTACATGGAACAGGAGGCACTGCTTAATCCAAAAAAATCGCCGTTTTTTAAACACTCGACCGCCGAGTATTACCTGGCCTTGAAAGACGGCGTCGTTGCCGGCCGCATCGCTGCGATCCTGAACCGCAACCACATCAATTTCACTCAAAAACAAGAAGGTTTTTTTGGCTTTTTTGATGTAATAAACGACCAGGCTGTGGCAAATGCCCTGCTCGATACCGCGGCCGAATGGCTGCGCCGGCAAGGCATATCAAGAGTGATCGGTCCGGCCAATTTCTCCACCAACGAAACCTGCGGGCTGCTGGTGGAAAATTTCGATGAGCCGCCGTTTATCATGATGACATACAATGCGCCGTATTATATCAACCTGTTGGAAAATTACGGGTTCAGCAAAAACGTCGATCTGCTTTGCTATGAGCTGCTCGACTCGGACCTGCCGCACGAAGTGATGGAATTTTCCGATAAACTGGAAAAACGGCTGGCCGACCGCGGCGTAACGATCCGGCAGATCAACATGAAGCGTTTTCACGAAGAGATTGAAAAATTCCTGCCCGTGTACAACGAATCCTGGGCAGAAAACACGGGCTTTGTACCTATGACGGCAGATGAAGTACGGCAAATCGGGAAAGACCTCAAGCAGGTGATCGACCCCGATTACGTCTATTTTGCCGAAAAAGACGGGAAAATCATCGGCGTATCGCTCACCATCCCCAATGTGAATGAAGTACAGATCAAGGTAAAACGCGGGCGGCTGTTTCCCTTCGGCGTGTTCAAGTTGTTGTTTGGATTGAAAAAAATTAAATCGATCCGGATACTGGCCCTGGGCACCATCAAAGAATACCGCCGCCTGGGAGTGGATGTCATTTTTTATGTGCGCAACATCCGAACGAGTTTGCGCAAAGGCATCCACCGTGGCGAAGCATCCTGGATACTGGAAAACAACGACATGATGAACCGCGCCCTGGAGCATATCCACGGCAAAGTGTACCGGAAATACCGGCTCTACGAAAAGACGCTGTAACGCCGGCTGCCAGCCGTAACACGGCTAAACATCGAACTATGAAACGCATTCTCATCACCGGCGCGAGCGGATTTATTGGCAGTACACTTACCGACCATGCTCTGGCAAAAGGTTGGGAGGTAACTGCTGCAGTGCGGCCAACCAGCAGCCGGGGGTACCTGCGGGATGCCCGGATCAGATTTTTACAACTCCACTTTGACAACGAGCAGGCGCTCCGGCGCGAATTGCTCCAGGCGGGTCGCTTTGATTATGTGGTACATATTGCCGGCACGACGAAAGCCTTGCGCCGGGAAGACTATTTTCAAATTAATACGGAGAACACCCGGCGTTTTGTCGATATTTTACGGGAAGACGCCTTGCTGCCGCAACGTTTTTTGTTTTTAAGCAGTCTGGCAGCACAGGGCCCGGCCGATGGCGATTCCAGGGTTCATCCCGGGCAAACGCCTCAACCGGTAACGGCCTATGGCGCCAGTAAGCTGGCTGCCGAGCAATACCTGGGAAGCCTGAATGATTTCCCCTGGTCTGCCGTGCAACCCACGGCTGTATTCGGTCCGCGCGACAAGGATATCCTGGAGTTTGTTCGCCTGGTCAGTTTAGGTTTTGAATTATACATTGGCACAACGCCGCAACGGGTGAGTTTTATTTACAGTAAAGATCTGGCCGAATTAATGCTGGCCGCCCTCGAACGGGGCCAAACCGGGCAACGGTATATCGCCGCAGATAACCGCGATTATACCACCGACGACCTGGGCGAAGCCACACGTACCGCTTTGCAACGCCGCACCCTCCGCTTGCGCCTTCCGATGGGCATCGTTCGGGTGGTTGCGGGCGTTTCTGAAACATTGGGGAAATGGCGGGGTGAAATGCCGCCGCTCAACCGCGAAAAACTGAATGAAATCGGCGGTGTTAGTTGGTGGTGCGATGCCTCGCATACTTTCGATACACTCGGGTTTGAACCGCGATACGACCTGTTTTCCGGCATGCAGGAAACCGTCGATTGGTATCGCGCTGAAAAATGGATTTAATTATGCATAAATACTATTGAACTATGGCAATTAAAAAAATAGATATTAAGCCAGCGAGTGGAAAACTCGGCATTCTGACGCCCGGCATGGGCGCAGTAGCAACAACCTTCATCGCCGGAGTACTGGCCGCCCGCAAAGAGCTGGCCTTGCCCATCGGTTCGCTCACGCAAATGGGCACCATCCGGCTGGGCAAGCGCACCGAGCCCCGCAACCCCCGCATCAAGGACTTTGTGCCCCTGGCCGGCCTGGACAACCTGGTGTTTGGTGGCTGGGATGTGTACGCCGACAATGTGTATGAAGCAGCCCTGCAGGCAAAAGTGATCGACCGCGGTATGGTGGAGGCGCTCAAACCCGAACTGGAGCAGATCAAACCCATGAAAGCGGTGTTCGACAAAGCCTACGTGCGCAACCTCGACGGCACGCACATCAAATCGGGCGAGACAAAAATGGAACTGGCCGAACAACTCATGGAGGACATCCGCCAGTTCAAATCAACCAACAACTGCGACCGCCTGGTGATGGTCTGGTGCGCGTCTACGGAAGCGTATACCGAAGTAAGCGCCGTGCACGAAAGCCTCGACGCTTTTGAAGAAGGTCTGCGCAACAACGACCCCCGCATCGCCCCCAGCATGATCTATGCCTATGCTGCACTGAAGATGGGCGTACCTTTTGCAAACGGCGCACCCAACCTGACCTGCGATATTCCGGCCATGGTCGAACTGGCGCACCTGATGCGGGTCCCGGTTGGTGGAAAAGATTTTAAAACCGGCCAGACGCTTATGAAAACCATCGTGGCGCCCGGGCTGCATGCGCGCGCACTGGGCGTACAGGGTTGGTTTTCCAGCAATATCCTGGGCAATCGCGACGGCGCTGTTTTGGATGCCCCCGAAAATTTCAAAACCAAGGAAGTTTCCAAAGGCAATGTACTCGACGGTATTTTCGATGCTGATCTGCAACCTGAACTCTACGGCGATATCTACCACAAAATCCGCATCAACTACTACCCCCCGCACGGTGACAACAAGGAAAGCTGGGACAACATCGACATCTTCGGCTGGATGGGCTACAAAATGCAGGTGAAGATCAACTTCTTGTGCCGCGACTCCATTTTGGCCGCCCCGATCGTGCTTGACCTGGCGTTGTTCCTCGACTTTGCACAACGCGCCGGAATGCGCGGCATCCAGGAGTGGTTGTCGTTCTACTTCAAAGCGCCGCAAACGGCGCCGGGCCTGCCGGCTCAGCACGATATTTTCAAACAACTGAGCAAACTGGAAAATACCCTGCGCTACCTGATGGGCGAAGATTTGATCACCCACCTGGGTATGGACTATTACGAAGAATTTGAAAAAGAATATGCGGCGCTTTTACAAGCTGATGCTTAGTGGCTTTGGCGCCGGATGGCTGCCGCTGGCCCCCGGTACCTGGGGCTCGGCGGCAGCCGTTCTGCTGGCCTGGCCGCTGGCACTGCTGTTGCCGGGCTGGTGGTACGCATTCGCGCTGGGAGCCCTGACAGTCTCTTTTTTGTGGATCGGCGCCCGCGGCTCGGCACTGTTGGAAGCGGAATGGGGCAAAGACCCCAGCCAGACGGTCATTGATGAAATAGTGGGCATGTGGATTGCTCTGCTTTTCATCCCCCTGAACTGGACATGGTGGCTGGCGGCCTTTCTGCTGTTCCGCTTTTTTGACATTTTTAAACCGCTCGGCATCCGGCGCCTGGAAAAAATAGGGCAGGGCTGGGGCGTCATGCTCGACGATGTGTTGGCCGGTATTTATGCCAACCTGGTGTTGCAGGTGGCGCTGATGCAGATTTGAGCACATTTTCAATCCCTGCTCAATCGGACTTTTCACCGCGAGATGCTAAGAAATAAACTTCACGCCTTGGCGGGAAAAAACTAACTACCACGAGGCGAATCCCAAAGCGTCCTTTTGATACCGCCTCGGCAAAAAATTAGCATGAAAAACCTGGCTTATCGCTTTCGCAACGGAACCTGGTTGTTGGGCAAATACGGCCTGAGTTCACTGACCGCTACCGGTTTTGATTTCCTGGCTTTTCACCTGGCGCTGAGTTGGCTGGCCTTGTCGGCGGTGGAAGCCACGGTGGCAGGTCGTACTGTTGGCGCCGCAGTGGCATTTTTTCTCCAGCGGCAATGGGTTTTTCAACGGGCCCGGGCAACGCGGAGCTGGGTTTTGGTCGTCAAATACGCAAGCGGCGTTTTATTGGGCATGGGCTTGAACGTTGGCGGCGTTTGGTTGTTACACAACCTTGCCGGATGGCAACCCTGGCCGGCGCGTATTGCCTCGGCATTGACCGGCTGGTTTTTGATCTTTTTATTTAATCGCTACCTAGTTTTTATGCCCTCCGAAACCCAACGACCCTTTAACTATCGTACCTGATGTGTCTGTTTGAAAATCTTGAAGTAACAACCCGTTTTTTCGGACACGCACCGAACTGAAAAAGCCATTATGCAAACAACGTGGCGGCTTCTGTTTGCCGCAATTTTGACATCTTTCACGCTGTCGACAACCTTTGCTCAACGCACAACCTCGGTGCGCGGACAGGTGCTGGACGCTGTTACCAACGACGCGCTCCCCTACGTCAGTGTTCAACTGGTCGGTACTACTAAAGGTACCCGCACCGACATTGAGGGCAACTTTTACCTTGAAGTTCAGGAAAAAAACCTCAGCGCCATCGAGGTGGTCTGCGTGGGCTATACCACGCAAACCCTGCCGATAAGGGAAGGGGAGGCCAACCGCCTGACCGTGCGGATGGAAGAGGCCTCCGTCGGTTTGAAAGAGATTACCGTGCGCGTGGAGAAATACCGGAACCGCGATAATCCGGCCGTGGAACTCATCAAAAAAGTCATTGAAAACAAAGACAAAAACCGAAAGGAAGGGCTGGATTTTTACCAGTTTGAGAAATACGAAAAAGTCGGTTTTGCCCTGAACAACATCACCGAAAAGACCAAAAACAGCCTGCTTTTCCGGCGCTTCAAATTTATTTTTGAAAATGCCGACACCAACAAGGTCAATGACAAAATCAGCCTGTTGCTCTTCCTGCGCGAAAGCGTGTCGGATGTGTACTACCGGAAGTCGCCTCAGGCCCGGAAAGAATATTTTCACGGCGAGCGCAATGTGGTGTTCAAGGACATTTTCGACCTGCAGGGCATCTCCTATTTTATCAATGCCATGTACATGGATGTCAACTTTTACAACAATGCCGTTGACCTCCTGACCATGCAGTTTGTCAGCCCGCTCAGCCCTATTTCCCCCACACTGTACCGCTTTTACATCCAGGATACCGTGCTGATCGACAACACGCCCTGTGTGCACATGTATTTTGCACCCCGCAACAAGACAGACCTGGCCTTCATGGGGCACCTCTGGGTGGCGCTCGACTCGACGTACTCTATTCGGAAGATCGAAGCGGGCATACCCAAAGACATCAACCTCAACTGGGTGAATGAGCTCCAAATAAACCAGGAGTATTCCTGGGTAGGCAACTCGCCGGAAGAACGCGGGCTCATGTTGTCGAAAGATGAAATTTTTATGGATTTCGGGCTGTTTCGCGGCGACAGTACCCGCTCCCTGCTGGGCAATAAAACGACCTCCTACCGGGGCTACACACTCAATCAGCCGCTGCCCGATTCGCTCTTTAACACGCCCCTGGCGGAAATTCGCGACGACGACGCCCTTACCCGGGATTCGCTGTTTTGGCGAAAAAACAGGCATTTGGCGCTTACCAAAACTGAAAAAGGGCTGGAGCAAACACTGGACAGCCTGTATAAAAACAAGTCGTTCCGGCGCCTGCTCGGGGGCATCAAATTTTTATTTGAAGGTTATACGCCCATCGGCGGCTTCGATGTGGGCCCGGTAAACACGTTTTACAGTTTCAACCAGGTGGAGGGGTTTCGGATGCGCCTGGGCGGCCGCACCAACTACAAATTCAGCGAACGCCTGATGCTGGAAGGTTATGCAGCCTACGGCTTCAAGGATCAGCGGTGGAAAGGTTTTGGCTCCATTCGTTATTCATTTAGCGAGGCGAAAGTCCGCCTGTTCCCCTTAAATCAGATCCGGCTGTGGTATCAAAATGACGTCGAGATACCCGGGCAGTCCTTGCAGTTTGTCAATGAAGACAACTTTTTCCTCTCGTTCAAACGCGGGGTAAACAACCGCATGATTTACAAGGAAACCATCGGGCTTGACTACCTGAATGAATACCGTACGGGCTTCAGTTACGGTTTTTCCGTAAAAAACATCCGGCAAAACGGTGCCGGCGCGCTCTTGTTCGATTACCAGGATCGTGGTGAAACGCGCTATAAAAAAGACCTGACCACGACCGAGCTTGGGCTGAATTTGCGTTTTGCCCCCAACGAAAAATTTTACGACGGGGCCACGTACCGCACACCGGTCCTGACCAAGTATCCAATCTTCGAGTTTTACTACAGTGCCGGCATAAACGGCCTGATGCGCGGCGAGTACAGTTACCACAACCTGCGTCTACAGGCGCGCAAAGGCTTTTTCCTGTCGCCCATAGGCTGGGGTATCGGCATTGTTGAGGTCGGGAAGGTATTTGGCACCGTACCGTATCCGCTGCTCAGCGTACACCGGGCCAACCAGACCTATTCGTACCAGTTGAATTCGTACAACCTGATGAATTTTCTGGAGTTTGTAAGTGACCAGTATGTCGCCGTAAATTACTTCCACAATTTCGGCGGTATTTTCCTGGGGCGTATTCCGCTGTTGAAAAAACTCAAATGGCGGGAGGTATTCACTGTGAAAGCACTCTGGGGAAAAATAGATGACCGCAATCGCCCAACGGAGGATAATGGTTTACTTAGCTTTCCGAAATACGACGATGGGACAACCATGACGTATACCCTCGAACGGAAGCCTTATGTAGAAGGCAGTATCGGCGTGGCGAATATCTTCCGTCTGATCCGGGTCGACCTGGTACGCCGTTTCACCTACACCGAAAATCCTTTTGTTTCCAAACTCGGCGTACGGGTTCGGGTAAAAATGGAATTTTAAACACCTGAAACATGGCAAATTTTCTCAAAGATGTCGGCCAACCCCTGGTTTACAAGGTTATCCAACCCCTGATCGATCTGCTGGCCCGCACCGGAATTACACCCAATGCCATCACAGCAATCGGTTTTGTGATCAATATCGGCGCGACCATTGTGTTTGTTTACGGTACCAACTCGGCCCGCGGTGATCTCCGGTATGTGGCCTGGGGCGGCTGCATCATCCTGCTGGCCGGCCTGTTCGACATGATGGACGGCCGCCTGGCCCGGGTGAGCAAACAGGAAAGCAGCTTCGGGGCACTGTTTGACTCGGTGCTCGACCGGTACAGCGAACTGGTGATGTTTTTGGGCATTTGTTACTACCTGGTTGCGCAGCAATATTTCCTGAGTTCGCTATTTGCTTTTATTGCCATGATCGGTTCGATCATGGTCAGTTACGTGCGGGCGCGGGCCGAAGGGTTGGGCGTCGAATGTAAAGGCGGGTTGATGCAACGCCCCGAACGGGTATTGCTGGTCGGTATTTCCGCGATACTTTGCGGCATCACCCAACACTACACCGGCGATTTTAAATTTGTGATACCCGGTACGGATTTCCCGTACTTTGAAAACATTACCATTTTCACTTTTCCCATTTTCGTGATGGCTATCCTGACCAATTGGACGGCCATCCAGCGCCTGCGTGAGTCGAAAGCCGGCCTGGATGCCCTGGACAGCCGCAAAAAATCCAGTTAAGCTATGTACCGCATTTCCCGGCCACTCGTTCTGGCGCTGCTGTTTGGGGGTTTACTTTTTCCAGGTTTTCTGGTAGCGCAGTTGTCGTTCCCAACGCCGCCTGCAGCACCCCAGCGCCTGTTTTTTGTGCAGCGCACACCCAATACCAATACCATTGTTTACGACGCCAATACTATTGAAAACGGCACAAAATTCGACCCCAAGCAGCCCATCCGCGTATACTGGCTTCGGTACGATGAGCAGGGGCAGGTGGCGCCGTTGTCGTACCTGCAGCGCACCATGGCCTACGGCGTGGAGGTGCGGTCGTTGAAAAACCAGGTTGGAGAATTTGAATTCAATGTGGTTTCCTACCCCAAGCGCAAGTTGCGCCTCCTGCTCGACGGCCGGAAACAACCCCGCGCCCTGTTGCAAATTAATGGCCAGGAGGCCTGGCTAAACCGGGTTTTTATAAAAATAGAAGGCAAAAAAGTTGGCATCATCCCGGATGTAAAATATGTTGAACTGTTTGGAACGGACCCTGCATCCGGCAAAGCCGTTTATGAAAAATTCGTTCCTTAAGTCTTGCCATGTCTAAGTTTGCGGGTATGAATGCGCGTGTTGTTTTTCCGGTGGGGTCACTGGTTTATTTTTGCTGGTTTTACTATTTCGTCGGGCTGCGCGCCGAGCATATCGGCCTTTACATCGGTATGGTGGGCTTTTATTTTGCCAGTGCCGAAACACGCCGGTTGGTTCTTGCCTTTGGCGCCTTCATTGTGTATTGGATCATTTATGACTCCCTGCGGGTGGTCCCAAACTATGTGGTCAACCCGATCCACGTGCTCGAACCCTATGTCATTGAAAAAAATTGGTTCGGGATCAGCGGCCCCAATGGACTGCCGATTACCCTGAACGAATATTTTGCGCAGCATACTCACCCTGCGCTGGACGTCATTTCAGGCTTGTTTTACCTCGGCTGGGTACCCGTTCCCCTGGCATTTGCCTATTACCTGCTTCGGACCGACAAACCCCTTTTTATTCGCTTTTCGTATGCCTTTCTTTTCACCAATCTGGTGGGCTTCGCCATTTATTATTTGTACCCTGCAGCACCGCCCTGGTACATTGAGTTGCACGGTTTTGAAATAAAACACGGCACCCCGGCAAACCCTGCCGGGCTGCTCAACTTCGACGCATTTTTCGGGATCAACCTGTTTTCCGGCATTTACGCGAAAAATGCCAATGTGTTTGCAGCCATCCCGTCGCTGCACTCTGCTTATCCGGTTTTATGCCTGTTGTACGGCCGCTATTTGGGAAAATGGTGGGTCAACCTCCTGTTTGGTATCTTTGTCGGCGGCATCTGGTTTGCCGCCGTGTATTCACGCCACCATTATGTGATTGACGTGGCAGCCGGCGCCGCTACGGCGCTTGCCGGGTATTGGCTCTTTGAATACCTGATCAACCAAACGCGCCTCAAAAGTTGGTTGAATGCACTACTGCAAAGGATTTAGTATTTTTCCAGCGATAGCGCCGTAACTTTGCTGCCCTAACCACGTATTTCCGGATAATGAAACAATTCACCATTAAAAATCCTGTCACGATTAAGGGCGTAGGTCTGCACACCGGCAAAGCGGTTTCGCTGACTTTCAAGCCGGCCCCGGCCAACCACGGCTACCGGTTCCAACGTATTGACCTGCCCGAACAACCGGTATTGCCTGCCGATGTCCGCCTGGTTGTTTCCACCAACCGGGGTACCACGTTGCGCAGCGGCGAGGCACAGGTAGCCACTGTCGAACACGTTTTGTCCGCACTAACCGGGTTGGGGATCGACAATGTGCTTATGGAAATTGACGGCGCTGAAATGCCGATCATGGACGGAACCTCCCTCCCTTTTGTGGAAGCGCTACAACAGGCCGGCCAGGAAGCCCTGGATGCCGACCGGGAATACTTTGTGGTTACCGAACCGATTTCCTATAAAGACGAATTGCTGGGGATCGAATTACTGGCCCTGCCCGCCGAATCCTTTGAGGCAACCGTCATGATCGATTTTAACTCCAAAGTACTGGGCCAGCAATTTGCCGCCCTGCACACCATGGAGGACTACCAGGAGGAAATTGCTCCCTGCCGCACGTTTGTGTTTGTGCATGAGTTGGAAAAGCTCCTGGAAATGGGCCTGATCAAAGGGGGCGACATGGATAATGCGATCGTGATCGCCGACCGGAAAATGGAACAGGCCGAGCTCGATCGCCTGGCTGAAAAAATGGGAAAGCAATCGATAAAAGTCGATTCGGAAGGGGTGCTGAACACCGTAAAACTGCATTTTCAAAATGAACCGGCCCGGCATAAACTGCTGGACGTGATTGGCGATCTGGCCCTGATCGGCAAACCCATCCAGGGTAAGATCGTGGCCACCAAGCCCGGCCATACCGCCAATGTGGAGTTTGCCAAAATTTTGAAAAAACACCTGCTGGAAAAACGGCGCCTGCTGGGTATTCCCAAATACGACCCGGAAAAAGAGCCGCTGTACGACATCAACAAAATCAGCCAGATGTTGCCGCATCGCTTCCCGTTTTTACTGGTGGACAAAATCATTGAGCTGACTGAAAATCACGTGGTTGGTGTAAAAAACGTTACCATGAATGAGCCCTTTTTCCAAGGCCATTTCCCGAATAATCCAATCTTTCCGGGTGTATTGCAAATTGAAGCCATGGCCCAAACCGGCGGTATTCTGGCTTTGCACAACGTGCCTGATCCGGGCAACTGGGATACGTATTTTCTGAAAATCGAAAACACCAAATTTAAAGCGAAGGTCGTCCCAGGCGACACCCTAATCCTGAAAATGGAACTTATCGAACCCATCCGGCGCGGCATTGCGCATATGCAGGGAACGGCATATGTGGGCAATAAAATTGTGTCGGAAGGTGAGCTCACAGCGCAGATCGTTCGCCGGAACAAGGACGCCAGCGCCAACGAGGCTTGAGATTTTTTAACCGGAAGTTCTGGCAGGCCACAAGGCGGGATTCCATTTTCACCGCAACCCTGTTGTTCCGCCAGACTTTAAACTGAGCTTTTTCCATGAGCTACACTGACGGCTTGCGTGTGATCGATCCCAATGCAAAAATTGGCAAAAACGTCACCATAGGGCCATTTACGGTAATAGAAGCAGATGTCATCATTGGCGATGATTGCTGGATAGGAAACAACGTAACTATTCTCAACGGCGCCCGCATTGGCAATAAATGCAAAATTTTTCCCGGCGCAGTAGTCAGCGCCATACCACAAGATTTGAAATATGCCGGAGAAAACACGACGCTGGAACTGGGCAACGAGGTGATCGTCCGGGAATGCTGCACCCTTAACCGGGGGACCAGTGAGGCGGAGCGTACGGTAATTGGCGACAACTGCCTGCTCATGGCTTATGTACATGTTGCGCACGATTGCTTTATCGGCAAAGGCTGCATCCTGGCCAACAATGTAACCCTGGCCGGTCATATTACCATCGACCATTACGCCCGCCTGGGCGGCATGGTAGCGGTGCATCAGTTTGTCCGCATAGGTAGCCAGGTAATGATCGGCGGCGGCTCCCTCGTCCGAAAAGATGTCCCCCCGTATGTTATGGCGGCCCGCGAGCCGCTGTCTTACACCGGTATCAACCGGGTTGGTCTGCAACGGGCAAAGTTTACCCGCGAAGAAATACATCATATTGAAGACATCTACCGCATTCTGTTCGTACGCGGCCTTGGCGTAAACAAGGCGCTTTCCGTCATCGAGGAGGAAATTGAAGCATCCAAATACCGTGACGAAATCACCACCTTCGTACGCAGCGCGAAACGCGGCCTGATGAAAGGTTTCCGTTCGCTTAATGCTGCCGGACGCATAGCTGAACCCGCCCTGTAGTGGATATTCAACTGACCAATGCCGGCAAACGCTTCCGGTTCGACTGGATTTTCAAGGACCTGAATTACCAGTTCCACACCGGTCCGGCCTATGCCTTGCAGGGCCCGAATGGTTCCGGGAAATCGACCCTGATGAAGGTTCTGTCGGGGCATTTGTCACTTTCGAAAGGCCAGATTGCTTTCACGGAAAATGACCGGAAGATTGACGGTGATGCGGTTTACCAAAAGATCAGTTTTGCCGCACCGTACATCGAACTGATCGAGGAATTTACACTCGAAGAAGCCCTGCGTTTTCACAGCCGGCTCAAGCCCTTGCTGCCGGAATATTCACCCGAAGGGCTCTATGAACTGCTCGAACTGCCGCGCACCCGCCTGAAGGAGATCCGCTATTTTTCTTCCGGGATGAAACAACGCGTTAAACTGGCGCTGGCTATTTGCAGCGACACCCCGGTGCTGCTGCTCGACGAGCCAAGTACCAACCTGGATGCAAATGCGATCCGCTGGTTCAAAACCTTGCTGGAGCGGCATAGTGGCGAGCGGCTGGTGGTGATTGCTTCGAATGATCCGGCGGATCTGGAAACTTGCCGGGAAAGCATTAGCATGCTCGAATTGTAACGGCGAACTTTCAGTTCGCCATTTTACTCCCTTTGAAATACTGCTGCAGACGGAATCGTGCGTTTTTACAATATGTCGAACTAAAAGATCGGCTTACTTTAGCACAATGAGAAACTACGCCACCCTGCTTTTTGCACTCTGTACAACCCTTGTTTTTTCCCAAAAACTGGAGCACTTCGACGTGATTCTGATGGCTCTGAATAAAGCGCCTAACAACATTTGGCAAACCAGCACCCCGCGTTTTCTCTCCGGTTTCAACCCTCAGGGCTATAACAACCAACCCCAGTTTTTCAGCCCGAACGAGCTATACCTGACGGTTCAATTTCCCGCAGATACCAACCAAACCGACATCTACGCCCTCAACCTGCTGACCCGCACGACCACTCGAGTGACCGCTACCACCACACCCGAATACTCACCGACGCTCATGCCCGGTGGCCGCCGTTTTTCAGCAGTTCGGGTGGAAGAAAACGGCGCGCAGCGGCTCTGGTCTTTTCCGCTCGATCGCGCCGACAACGGCTACCCGGTT
This sequence comes from Lewinellaceae bacterium, assembly GCA_016716135.1. Lineage (GTDB taxonomy): Bacteria > Bacteroidota > Bacteroidia > Chitinophagales > Saprospiraceae > M3007. Next base: position 127,145 of record JADJWX010000028.1, read on the forward strand.
TTCCCGGCCCTGACCAATATCGGCTACCATTGCTGGCTGCGCGACACACTGGCCGCTGTTTTTTTGGTTGGAGAAGGTACTACGCCGCACGCCTTGGGCATTGTCGGCACCGGTAAACAACAACCCGTCCGGGTAGCCTTCAACATCGGCCGATGCCTGCAAAAAATGCCGGATGGCCGCCTGGCCTATGTGCACAAGGCGACGGACCAGACCTGGTTTTTAAAAGCCTATGACCCGGTTAAAGGTGGTTCCGACATTCTGATCACCATGCCGGCTGGCAGCGAAGATTTTGCCGTATTGGCCGACGGTATTTTTTTGGCCGGCCAGGGCGCCAAAATTGTACAGTGTAATCCAGGCCGGCAAAATGTCTGGCAGGAAATAGCTGATTTGAGCACCTACGGGGTACGCAGCATCAGCCGCCTGGCGGTCAGCCCCGATGGCAGCAAACTGGCGCTTGTCGTGCAGTAGCGGCTTTACCCGGAAACGTTGTCCAGGGCTTTTTTTACCAGATCCTCCTCAGCAAGATTGGGCAGGGTGACCTGCAATCCCGGGTAGGCCTCCATGGTGCGCCGGATAGTGTCCAGGGCATGCGGGTTGCGTGCCCAGGCCCGCCGCGCGATGCCGTTGTTCACATCCCAAAACAACATGGCGTGCAGGCGTTTGTCTGCCTCAGCCGAACCGTCGAGCACCATACCGAAACCGCCATTGATCACCTCGCCCCAACCCACGCCGCCGCCGTTGTGCAGGCTCACCCAGGTGGCGCCCCGGAAGCTGTCGCCGATCACGTTGTGCACCGCCATATCAGCCGTGTACCGCGAGCCGTCGTAGATGTTAGCCGTTTCGCGGAAGGGCGAATCGGTGCCGCTCACGTCGTGGTGATCGCGGCCGAGCACCACCGGACCGGCCAGTTCGCCAGCGGCAATGGCGTCGTTAAACGCTTTGGAAATGCGCATGCGGCCCTCGGCATCGGCGTAGAGAATCCGGGAAAAAGAGCCGACGACGGGGAGGTTGTGCTCGGCCGTTTTGATCCAAAGCAGGTTGTCGTTGATCTGGCCTTTGATGTCGTCCGGTGCTTCTTCAAGCATTTCAGCTAAAACCCTCGCGGCAATGGCATCTGTTTTTTTTAAATCGGCCGGGTCGCCGGAGCAGCACACCCAGCGGAAAGGTCCGAAACCGTAGTCGAAGCACAGCGGGCCCATGATGTCTTCGACGTAGGATGCGTAGCGGTAAGGGGAGGCGCCTACGGCGACCCCACCCCCATCCCCTCCCCCCGGGGGGAGGGGGGCTTGATCCTGGTTTACTTCTTGTTTTCGTTTATGGATTGCATTTTTGATTTCGGCAATTACTTTTTTTGAACGGTTTAGAACATCCGTATTTGAAAAGCGGATTACTTCAAAGCCCGCCGTATTCAAAAATTCCGTTCGCAGGGCGTCGTATTCCGGTTGAATTTCATGGATTGAGCCATCCAATTCAACAACAAGGCGAAGTTCCAGGCTCACAAAATCAGCCACGTAATCTTCGATGGCATGCTGCCTTCTGAATTTTACCTGTTCAACTTTTTTATCCCGCAGCAAATCCCATAGCTCCTGTTCAGCCTGCGTTTGTGTTTTGCGGAGCGTTTTTACAAAATTCTTTAAATAACTCCACCGGGCCGCATTGGTAGTTTCATGCGGTCGACCATAGGCGGCCTTTTTTCGATCAATTAAACCGCCCCCACTGGCCAAGTCCCCCTCCCCTCGGGGGGAGGGGTTAGGGGTGGGGTTAAACACCTCCGCCCCAACATCACCCGCCTCCTTCAAAAACGCATTTCCATAATCCCAGAAATACATCCCCCGGTCAGCCATGACATTTACGGCCGCCACGTGCCGGCGCAGCGAGTCGGCAACGGCCTCCATGAATTTCGGTTTGTCCGAAATGAGTAATTGTTTAGCCTCCTCAAAGGTGTAGCCCACCGGGCAGTAGCCCATGTCGTGGATGTTGTGGCAGGAAGTCTGGTCGGAGCCCAGTTCCACCTGGATACCATCGGCAGCAAAGCGTTCCCACAGATCGACGATATTGCCGTGGTAAACCAGGGCTACCGCCTCCTTGTTGCGACGGCAGCTTTCCATACGGTCGATCAGCTTACCCAGGTCGGTGTATACATTTTCTTTTTGAATATAGCCGTCTGTAAGGCGTTGTTTGACGGCATCGCCGTCCACCTCGGCAATGACACCGACACAGCCGGTAATGACGGCAGCGCCGGCCTGTGCCCCCGACATGCCGCCGAGACCGCTGGTGACATACACATGGCCGCGTAAATCGTTTTTACCAAGACCCATTTTGCGGCCGGCGCCAAGGAGTGTTATCGTGGTGCCGTGCACGATGCCCTGCGGGCCGATGTACATGAACGAGCCGGCAGTCATCTGGCCGTACTGGGTGACGCCAAGGGCGTTGAAGCGGTTCCAGTCTTCTTTTTTGGAGTAGTTGGGGATCATCATGCCGTTGGTGACTACCACGCGCGGCGCTTCGGGATGGCTGGGGAAAAGTCCCAGCGGGTGCCCGGAGTAGAGCACCAGCGTTTGATCCTCGGTCATTTCAGAGAGATAGCGCATGGTGAGCAGGTACTGCGCCCAGTTTTGGAACACCGCCCCGTTGCCCCCGTAGGTGATGAGTTCGTGGGGGTGTTTGGCCACCTTGGGATCGAGGTTGTTCTGGATCATCAGCATGATGGCCGCGGCCTGTTTGGTTTTAGCCGGGTAATCTGTGATGGGCCGGGCATGCATGGGATAATCGGGCCGGAACCGGTACATATAGATGCGGCCGTACCGCTGAAGTTCATCGGCAAACTCGGCAGCCAGCGTTTCGTGCCAGGCGGCGGGGAAGTAGCGCAGTGCATTCCGGATCGCCAGCACTTTTTCAGATTCCGACAGCACGCCTTCAATGACCCGGCGCGGGGCGTGGGAGACGGTAGGGTCGAGGGGCTTCGGGGCCGGCAGCGTGGTGGGGATGCCGGTTTGGATTTGGGATTGGAAGGTATTGCGGGTGGACATATCTTTTTATGGTTTTATTTGTTAGTCAATTGACACCGTCGGTTTTTTGGCAAAAATACCGTTATCTGACTTCTAATGGGAAAAAACGAACAGCCCCCCTTCCTCACCGCAGCCTGGCGCCGCCTGGTCCTGCTCAATTACGCCGTGGCGCCTGAAACACTGCTGCCCTACCTCCCCGCGCACACCGAGCTGGATAGATGGAATGATACCTGCTACGTCAGTGTGGTGGGTTTTATGTTTGAAAACACAAAAGTCCGCGGCCTGAGAATTCCTTTTCACGTCCATTTTGAAGAGATCAACCTACGGTTTTACGTGCGCCGCCATGACCCGGAACTGGGTTGGAAACGCGGGGTGGTATTCATCCGCGAGATCGTGCCCAAAGCCGCTATCGCCTGGGTGGCCAACACCTTGTACCGCGAGCGCTACGTGGCCCGCCGGATGTGGCGCCGCTGGGAGGAACAACCCGGCCACCTCAAGGTGGAATACGGCTGGCGCGAAGGCAGGCAATGGCAATCTTTTGGCGTGCAAACTGCCGGTGCCGCTATGGATATCAAGGAAGGCAGTGAGGCGGAATTTATCACCGAGCACTACTGGGGCTATGCGCCCTGGGATACAACCCGCACGATGGAGTACCAGGTGGAGCACCCGCGCTGGCAGGTTTACCCGGTGGAGTCGTGGCACTGCCAGGTCGATTTCGGGGCAGCGTACGGACCGGCATTTGCCGGCCTTACGGAAGCTACCCCGAAGTCGATATTTTTAGCCGAGGGCTCGGCAATTGTGGTGCGAAAGGGAAAATTGTTGACTTGAGCTACGCATCCTTTTCCAGCGTTTTTTTCCGTGCCAACATCTTTTGTGCAAACCGGCAGGCTTCTTGATGGCAGCGCCAGCCATGCCAGAACTCGCCGCCGGCAAAAGTCAGTACGGCGCTTCCCATCAGGCTGTTGTGCACAACCAGGGCAGCTTCGTAGAAATCGATGAAAAAAGGGCGCACGACGAACATCTCCAGGGCGATAGTCGCGGCAGCCAGGAGCGTGAAGGCAATGGCGAGCGCCCGGGTTTTGGTGAGCCATTCCGGTCGTTGGCGGATCAGGCAACCCCGTAAATAGCGAACGGGCTGCGGGTTGTGCGGGTGCAGCTTGATCAACTCACGCAGGATGTAGGCGCTTTCGGGGTATTCCTCCTGTTGATACAGCGATTTGGCTTTTCGAAACAGGAGCTTGGTGTAAATGTCTTCGCCGCCCCAGGTTTCTATATTTTGGATAATAACCAGTTCCAGCAGGTGGTCGCACATAACCAGGTGCTGCCGGTAATTGCCGACTTCATACAGGGCTTCGGTATAGGCCAGCGTGCAATCGAAATACTCCTCCATGTCGAGGGTGCCGATCGCTTCTTCAAATTGCTCGTAATACCGCACAATACCGTAATAATCCGCCGTGCTGATGGCTTTGAAATTACGGTATAATCGTAGGCGATATGTCGGCAAATAGGCCATTAAAAATCCTGTTGTTGGATGCGGTCGAAGATACACCGGCACATAGTAATTAACAAACCGGCCCTTGGAGTGTTGTCGGGTTCTGGCTGGTTTTCCGCCTTGTTAAAACGCAAAAACGCCAAGCGCACAACCTTGTGTCCTGGCGTTTTTGCAGTAAAAAACCTGTGCTGCAAGGGCAAAATCAATACCGTTGAAACGCCACCGGCATCCTGTCGTCGAAAGCTCCGGTCAGGACCGGAGTTTGCACATTCGTGGTGTATTCCCGAACACGGGTGTACACGTAGTTGAACAATTCGCGAATGTTGATGATGTTGTCGCCATCGGCATTGGCAGCGCCTTTCAGGCCGCGCAGCATGTAGTAGGTGAACACACCCTGGCGCAAGCCGTGGTCTTCCAGCGATAGTTCTTCGCCTTTAGACGACATCAGCAGGGCCACACCGCCGCTGGAATCCTCAAAGGCCTGGTAGTATTTTTCCAGCGAAACCGGGGCCTTCCCTTTCGCTGCCAGGCCATAATTGAGCGTACCGCTGTGGCAGGCATCGGCAATACAAAGTTTGTGTTTTGCTTTGCTTTGCATGAGCACCTGTTTGATTTCATCGTGGCGGAGCTTGTTGTTAAACCCGTCAAAATCGACCGGCAGGAAACAGCCTTCCAGGCCATGACCGCTAAAGTAAAACAACACCACATCGTTGGCATCGGCCTTGAGGAAATACTGGCGCATGGTGCGCAATACATTTTCACGGGTAGCCGATTCATCTACCAGCACGGCAATTTGTTCATCGGGCAGGGCGCCGCCTTCCGGGCTTTTCAAAAAGGAGTAAAAGCGGTATGCATCGTCATCCGTAAATTTCAACGAAGGCATAGAAGTATAGCGCCCGACACCGACAACTACGGCGTAAATTTTCACTGTGCTGCTGGCCTCCACTTGTACCGGATCATTGGGCATGGATTCGTTGGAATCCAGCTCACGAATGGCAGCCCCATTGACCCAAACAGCGCCTGAAACGCGTCCGCTTGCCGTGTACAGGATGCCTTCTCCGTGCGGAGCGCCATTAGCCCACTGGCCTTCATAGCGGTCGCCACCGGCGTAAAAGCAGGTACCCTCACCGTTGGGAACGCCGTTTTTAAACTCCCCGATCCAGCGCGAGCCGTCGGGATAGTCGTAGTACCCCCTGCCACTCCGGCAATAGGAAGAGGTGCAGTTGATAAGCCCCGCCACATCCGATTTCCCGGAGGGTTTGGGTTTGGAGGCCTGGTTTTGATTGGGCTTTTGGCTGTTGTTCTGGGTCGTGGACGCCGTAGCGTTTTGGCTCCCCGAAAACTTACCATTCACCCAGGAACCTTCCTGGGCAGTACCATTGGTAAAGACCAGACGGCCCAGGCCGTTTTTCACATTTTGTTTCCAACTTCCAGTGTAGTATGCTCCATCAGGATAGTACATCGTACCGGTACCATCGAATTTCCCATAGCGAAACTCGCCTTCGTAGCGCTCGCGGGTGGAAAATTTGTATTTCCCCTTGCCGTGCGGCCGGCCGTTGGACCAATTGCCGATATATTCATCGCCGTTGGGAAAGCGGTAAAGCCCATAGCCATTGCGGCAGTTCCCATCGAGGCATTGTGCGGAAAGTTGAGTTTGTGCAGTTACCAGAAACAGCGCTGGCAGAATTGTGCAAAAGAGTAGACCCTTCATAAAAAGGAATAGTTTGAATTATCAACGAAAACGGGTGTAAAAGAAGGGTGCAAATACTGTTAAAGATTGATTAAAGTAAGTTAAGCCGGAAAAACGTGCAGCAAATTTTGCAACAGAAAAAACCGGGTTTTGATCGGTTAGTGGTTGTTTTCAAACCTGGGTACCCTAAAACTTATGCGCATTGAAGAACAATTTTGCTATCCGAATATTGTGCCAGTCATATTAGGTAAGGTCCAAATTTGTAATTTTGCAACGCTCTTACAAAGAGTAACATTCTGAATTTCAAACGCTTGAAAAAAAAGTCTAAAATGATGTTAAAAAAAATCTGCTTAAGCCTCGGCGCTGCCGCCCTGTTTTTTGCCTGCGGAACAAATTCGAGTAATTCGGCGCATGCACAAAATGCCGACGACGGCAAACATTTCGGTACCACCATAACCGCAGATGATGCGATCAGCTATGACGACTTAATGCCCAAAATGGCTGAAACGGATTCACTTGCCATCAAAGTAACCGGCACCGTGAAAGAAGTTTGTCAGAAAAAAGGTTGTTGGATGACGCTGGTGTCCGACAAGCCGGGCATGCCCGAAATGCGTGTTACCTTTAAAGATTATGCCTTCTTTATGCCGAAGGACCTGTCAGGCAAACGCGTGGTTATCGATGGTTTTGCTTTTGTCGATGTGACTTCGGTCGACGACCTGCGCCACTACGCTGAAGATGCCGGGAAGTCGGAAGCGGAAATTGCCGCCATCACCGAGCCGAAGCGTGAAGTAGCGTATGAGGCAGCCGGTGTTCTGATCCTGGATTAGGTTGAGATATTGGGATATTGGGATATTGATTTTCCAAAATGGTGAAATAATATCCCAATATCTCAATAATTAAGGTCCTTCAGCCCCTTGACGAAGTACATTTCCAGCAGGCCTTTATTCTTCGCGGCCACTTTCCCACGGGGCTCCCATTCAAAATCGTATTTTGCTTTCCAGTACGTTTCCTCGCTTACATTGACGCGGCCGGGCGCTGATGTCTCTTCCATGCGAGCCGCAATGTTGACGGTGTCGCCCCAGATATCGTAGGCAAATTTTTTCTCCCCCACCACTCCGGCAACCACCGGACCGGTATGAATGCCGATACGCGCTTCGAAGAACGGCAGCCCCCGGCTCTGCTGCTCGGCTTTTTGGTGGAGCAGAAAATCCTGAATTTGCAACGCTGCTTTGATCATATCGGTCGGGCTGGCATTTTGATCGGACAGGCCGCAGGCGCAGATGTAAGCGTCGCCAACGGTTTTTATTTTTTCGATGCGGTATTGCCCGATGATGCGGTCAAAATTGGAAAAACAATAATCAATCTCAGCCACAAGGCCTTCCGGGCTCAGCATTTCGGAAATTTGGGTAAAGCCGATAAAATCCACAAACATGACCGTTGCCTGGTCATATTGCTGGGCAGCCACTTTCTTTTTGGTTTTCAGCTCGTTGGCGATAGCCGGCGGCAAGATATTGAGCAGCAGTTCGTCACTTTTTTTCTGCTCCGCTTCGATGATTTTATTTTTGCTGGCCAGTTGGTTGGCGGTACGGCGCTTGGCGCGATAGCGCAGGTAAAACAAGCCGGCAACCACCAGAATAAAACTACTCAGCATCAGCAAGGCATTTCGGGCTGCCTCCGATTTTTGGCGCTCCACTTCCACGCGGAGCAGCATGGCTTTCTGCGCTTCAATCTCGCGGCCTTGCTGGGCCTTGATCATCGAATCCACCATTTGCTCTTCAGTGAGGGTGAGCAGCAATTTATTTTTAAACTGAACAATGGAATCTGCCTGACGTTGCTTGAGCACAAACTGCGAATCGCGTTTGTACAGCGCTTGCTGGGTTTGCGTTTGCACCTGCTCGATCTGCTGGCGGTAGCTCGACTCCAGAATTTCGGAATGGCCGGTGGCCGAAGCCAGTTGTTCACGCAAATTGCGGTTGTCGGCCTCGGCAGCCGCCAACTGGCCTTCCAGGCGACGCAGGGCATCGCCGCTGCTGGTCGAACGGCCTGTATTTTCTTTCAGGTAATTGATCGTCTCCTGGCTCCACTTCAACGCTTCGCCGAGGTTGTTCTGCCGTTTACCGATATCCATCAATTTTTCTGCCGCTTGCAGGGCGACATCCTGATGGCCGTAATTTCGGGCGGTATTCCAGGCTTCCGTAAAACGGCGGGTTGCTTCCGGGTAATTGCGCCGCCGGTAGTTGGCTTCAGCGGCGAGTAACAGGGCATCGGAGGCCATGCGTTTTTCGCCCAATTGAACGGCCAGTTCACTGGCTTCCACAGCGTAGGTGGCTGCTTCAGACGGACTTCGGGCCAACTGCTTTTCGGCCAGCTGGTAAGTCAGCTGCAACTTTTCACTCTTCGATGCCGCACGCCGCAACTGGGCTTTTAACTCCGAAACAGATTGTGCAGAAAGCGCGCCATGGGAAACGACGCACAGGCTAAGAATCAGGAAGGCGGAAATATGTTTCATAACAACCGGGGTCTGGGATTAGGTATTAAATCCGGTATTTAAAAAAGGCGGTTTGGACAGTTTACCTGCCTGAAAACCATCCGGCAAACGAAATAATCGCCAAAATTGAAAATTTATTGACTGCCAAAGGTAAAAAAAACGGATTGCCGCTACATTTACTTCCTCAACCGGCACACTACATGCACATCAAACCCTTCCGGGCCAGCCATCCGTTGTTCGATCGCATTCCCTCACCGGATGCTTTTTGTTCGGATGCAAAGAACGCTTTTCTTGATTATCAGCGCGACAATTTGCTGACTCGCTCAGCGAACGCGGCCTTGTATATTTATCAAATCGAACAACACCATCATTTGCATACGGGCATTGTAGCGCTCAATGATGTTCAGGACTTTTTCACCGGGCATATCAAAAAGCACGAAAAAACACTACGCGAACGGGAACACCGGCAGATGGAGTTGATTTTACGCTGGGGTGCAATTTTAAAACCGGTTTTGCTTACGTTCCCGCCCGTACCAACACTCAATACCTGGCTGGCAGCCTTTACAGCTGCTAACCAGCCTTTGTTTGAAACGTATTTTCGAAAAGAAGGACAAACCCAGCGCCTCTGGGCAATTATTGATCCGGCGGATATTGCACACGTGCAGCACCTCTTCGAGGAGGAAGTGCACGATGTATACATTGCAGACGGGCATCACCGGACAAGTACGGTAGCCCTGCTCCACAAAGAGCACAAGGCCGAATACCCTGCACTTGACTTCGATCATCTGTTTTGCGCCTTTTTCCCCACCGATCAGCTCGACATTCTCGACTACAATCGCGTAGTTGAAGGCCTGAACAACCTGAGTCCTGAACAATTTTTCGGCCGGCTGGCGGAGGTAGCCACCATTGAATACGTCGAACACCCGCGGAAACCCCGCAAAAAACACGAACTCAAATTACACTTTCGTGAACACTGGTACCGGTTGCAGTGGAAGCCCGAAGTACTGGCTTCCTTCCGGCCAGGCCCCCGCTCCTTGCCGGTTTTGCTGGATGTCAGCTTGCTCAACGAACTGGTTTTGCAAAATATACTCGGCATCCGGGATTTCCGAACCAGTTCGAGAATATCCTACGTTGAAGGCACAAAAGGGCTACAGGGCATCCGAAAAGCCGCCGGGAATGCAACCGACCGCCTGGGCTTCGTTTTGCACCCCATTCTTTTTGACGATATGCGGCAAATTGCCGATGCCGGAAAAGTGCTACCGCCCAAGAGCACCTATTTTGAACCGCGTATGAAAAGCGGGCTTATTATCAAATTGCTTTCGAAGGAGTAAACAGATGTTGCAACAACTTGCTGGTCGCTAAATTCAGCTTGAATGTCGATGCAGGGAAGATGTTTGGTCAGGAAATTTGGTTTATATTTTAAACTAATCTATTTTTGCAATAAAGTCTAAAACATAAACTGTATTTTCGATATGGAAAACGACGAAAAAGTACTAAACCCGGAGGAGAGCCTGCGCGTCATCCGTGAAACCATTGATCTGGCAAAAAACACCATTCGCGAAAATGGATTTCATTTTCTGCTTTGGGGCTGGCTGGTGGTGTTCGCTTGTGTGGCCGATTATTATCTGGACGTGGTACTACAGCACCCCCGGCATTTTATGGCTTGGATTTCCATGACGGTAATTGGAGTACCGGCTGCCATAATTTATGAGTGGCGCCGCGATAAAAAACATCCGGCTTCGTCGAATACGGTACGGGAATGGTATGGCAGGGTTTGGATGGCCTTCGGGATTTCCTTGTTTATTGTCATTGTGCTCGCTGTGCGTGCGCAGGTGTCGCCAGTTCCGTATATTTTGGTTTTGGTTGGGTTTGCAACGTTTATTTCCGGAACATTACTGCGCTTCACGCCTTTGCTGGTCGGTTCGGCGGCGATGTGGGCAGGCGCCCTGATTTGCCTGTTCTTGAACTATCAGGAACAACTACTGGTTCAGGCGGCGGCTACCGTAGTTGGCTACTTGATTCCCGGATATTTATTGAATGTTCAAGCCCGCAACAAGCATGTTTAATGAACTCGATCCTTTGCTATTATCCCAATTGCGGCTGGCCATTATGGCGCACCTGATGGTTGTGCGCGAAACGGATTTTAATACCTTAAAAACACAAACCGGCGCTACAGCCGGCAACCTCAGCGCACAAATCAGCAAGCTGCAGGAGGCCGGGTATATCGAGGTTGAGAAAACATTTAAGAATAACTACCCCCTAACACTTTGCAAACTAAGTCCGAAAGGTGTCGAGGCGTTTGAGACATTTTACGCCAATCTGAAATCCTACTTTGATAACCACAACGGAGGATAACCGCAACCAATTCAACTTTTCAATATGAAATATTCCATTGTCTTGGCAGTCGCCCTGAGCGTCTGCCCGCTAAGCCTGTTTGCGCAGGCACAACTTCAACCCAGCCCCCAAATACTGGATGCCATGAAAAAAATTCGTGTGCTCGAAGGGGACTGGGCAGGCTCCGGATGGATACAAATGGGGCCACAACGGCATGAATTTCATCAAGCAGAGCATGTCCGGTTTCATGCAAACGGAACCGCACTTACGATTGACGGCCGTGGCACGGATGCCTCCGACTCCACACAGGTTATTCACCAGGCATTTGCCGTAATATCGTATGACCAGCAGGCCGGAAAATACCTGATGCGTGCCATTCGAGCCGATGGCAACCACGTAGATGCCGATTTTGCGGTACAGCCCGACGGCAACATCATCTGGGGGTTCAGCCATCCGATGGCCGGGCAAATTCGCTATACAATCCAATTTACCGACGGCAAATGGATCGAAACCGGCGCCATGAGCCGCGATGGGAGCACCTGGATGCCATTTTTTGAAATGCAACTGGAAAAACTGTAACGCGACCGCCCCCCACGGTTACTGCCCTTTTTTCCGGTGGTAATACGCCTTAGCTTTCATCTGACTCCCGCAGGTTTGCATGTTGCACCACCTGCGGGTGCCGTTTTTGCTGGTATCGAGAAACAGCCACCCACAGTTGCCGCAGGATTTTACCCGGGTCAACCGGTCGCTCAGCAACAGGGCTTCAGCCGAAAGGGCGATGAGCCAGAGCGGTTTTTCCGGGTGCGGCGCTTCCGAAACACCACGGCGCAAACCATTATCAGTCAGGCAGAGCTGGGTATGTGGGTACACTTCGTGCAATAGACCATTGAACGCATCCAGATGTTTCGGATGCAGTGTGCCTTTCCGGGAAAGGTGTTCGAATAAAACATAGAGCGCTTCGCGAAAAGCACGTACCTCCTCGATATTGCTTTCGGGCAAGGCTTGCCATCGCTGCCACTCATTTTCCGAAAACAAGCCGACGTGCCGCACCCAAGCCCGGAGATCATCCCAGTTGTTCAGGTACTCCGTGCCAAGCCCGGGTGTACGGGCCGACACGGTGTTGATAAAGTCCAGGCAAAGCCAACCGCCGTCCAGTGCCAGCGTTGCGATCGGGTTTTCCATATTTTTTTACTACTAAAACTTGCTTTGTTGGTAAGAATACCAATATTTTTACCGCCTAAAAATATTTTACCGGTAAAGATACGGGTTAAACAACGAAGCTATGAAAACAAATCTTTCCCAGTACATCCGGTTATTCCGCGAAAATTATGGCGGAAATCCCTGGTATGGCGATTCATTGCGCAAAAAACTGGACGACATCCAGGCCGAAGAGGCCCTGAAGGCACCGGCGCCGGGCTTGCACAGTATCGCACAGCAGGTGGCACACTTGCTGGCCTGGCGCCGGTTGTTGGTGGAACGCCTCAAGGGCAACGACAATTTTCAGATTCAGGTGAATTCGGCGCGCGACTGGCCGCCGCAAGAGCTGCTGGAACAAAAAGGTTGGGAGAAACTCTTGAAAGAACTGGAAGCCAACCAAAATGAGTTGTTGAAATTGCTGGAGGCAGAGTCCGACGCCTTGCTGGAGCGCCCGCTGCCCGATGGCAAACACGCCTTCCGGTTGTTGCTGGATGGGATCGTGCAACATGATGTGTACCACATTGGTCAAATCGGGCAGGCGCTTGCCCTGCTCCGCAGCAAGCAACACGTTTCCGCATTATAAGTACTGTGACAAGATTATTGAATCATTTTGACCAGGCAATTTTGGCGTTGATCAAGGCGCGAACGACGCGAATACCTGGGGTCTTTTAGGAGTGAGCAACGCCGAACAGCGCCAAAAGGGTCGGTCACAAATGGTTTGAATAATCTTGTCACAGTACTTAATTACATCGAACTGTTTTTCGTCATGTCCAATACAACCACTTCGCCCAGCCGGGCCATGATCCTGGCTGCATTTGCCGCCATTTACCTGATTTGGGGTTCCACCTATGTGGCCATCCTGATCAGCCTTGAATCCATACCGCCGTTTTTACTTATCGGCCTGCGTTTTTTTATTGCCGGAATTATCCTGCTCACCTGGCAACTGGCACGGGGCGAACGGGCTCCGCGCAAGGCAGTGCTGCAGCATAGTTTTGCCGGCATCCTGATGCTTTTCGGCGGCACCGGCGCGGTTGTTTGGGTGGAACAATACATCAGCTCCGGCCTGGCCGCCATTATCGTTGCGAGCATGCCATTTTGGTTTGTGCTGTTGGACTACAAGCAGTGGTCGTTTAATTTTTCAAACGGCCTCATTCTCAGCGGCGTGTTGGTCGGTTTTGCCGGAGTTATTTGTTTGTTTGGCGCCGGGGGAATCAATTCCGGCATTTCAGACCAGTTGTTTGCCATGCTGGTGCTGATCGCGGGCTGTATAGCCTGGGCTGGGGGCTCGCTATATCTGAAATACCGGGCTGCGAACAATATAACAGCGGGCCTGGGCGCCGGTATCCAAATGCTTGCTGCAGGCCTGTGTAGTTTGCTGGTCAGCTTGTTTCAGGGCGAACTGACCGATTTTGCTCCGGCAACGGTCAGTGCTGCATCCTGGGCAGGCCTGTTTTACCTGGTCAGTTTTGGCTCCCTGATTGGATACTTGTCGTATATCTGGTTGTTGCGGCAGCGGCCGGCCGTGCAGGTGGGTACGTATGCCTACGTGAACCCGGTGGTGGCGGTATTGCTGGGCTGGATGATCGCCTCCGAGCCGTTTGCCTGGCAACAACTGGCGGCGTTGGGAGCAATTCTAAGTGGCGTATTGCTGATCAATTTGCCAAAATACAAGCACCTGCGAAAGCAATTGCAGTGGCGGTAAAGGGCTGTGCTGGGCGCGTGTTCGGGAATTACTGCCGAGGTAGAAAATTCCCGAATATGCGCTAAACCAAGCCTTCCCGAACCAGGTCGTGCAAGTGCACAATGCCCTGGTACGTCTCGTTTTCAAAAACCAGCAGTTGGGTGATCGCGTGTTTGCGCATCAGCGCCAGGGCATCGACGGCCAGTGCGTCGGGGCGGATGGTTTTGGGGGCAGGGCTCATGATGTGTTTTGCCGTGAGGCTATTGAAATCGGCGCCGCGCTGAAGCATGCGTCGAAGGTCGCCGTCGGTGACGATGCCGTGCAACTGACCGGCAGCATCGAGCACTGCGGTGGCACCCAGGCGCTTCGACGAAATTTCCAGAATGACCTCCTGCAAGGTTGAATCAGGACTTACCTGTGGCCGGTCGTGCAGGGCGCAAAGTTCGCCCACACGCAGGTAGAGTTGTTTGCCCAGAGCTCCGCCCGGGTGAAACTTGGCAAAGTCTTCCGGCGTAAACCCGCGCAGGGCCAGCAATGTGATCGCCAGCGCATCGCCCAGGGCCATTTGGGCGGTGGTGCTCACCGTGGGCGCGAGGTTGTTGGGGTCGGCTTCGTGGTTGACGGGCGTCCAGAGCACAAAATCGGCCTGCCGGGCCAGGGTGCTGTCGCGGTTGGCAGTCATAGCGATCAGGCGGTTGCCGAAATTTTTGACCAGCGGAACCAACACTTTAATTTCGGCTGATTCGCCGCTTTTCGACAGGCAAAGCACCACATCGTCGGGCAGCACCATACCCAGGTCGCCGTGAATGGCATCGGCGGCGTGCAGGAAAAGCGCAGGCTGGCCGGTGGAGTTGAGCGTGGCGACGATTTTTTGTGCCACAATGGCGCTTTTGCCGATGCCGGTGATGACCAGTCGGCCCTTACTGCGGTGGATCGTTTCGACGCAACGCTGAAAATCGGTGGTATCGTCAAGGCTGTCGGCTAAGGCCTGAAGCGCTTCGGCTTCGAGGCGGATGGTTTGCTGGGCGGCAGCGAGGATGTCGGGCTGGGTGTGGTTCACGTGCAGTAGGAAAAATTGAGTACAAAAGTACGCGCAACACAAGCAGGCGCTGTATTTTAGGAGCAAAAAGGAATAATTTTGTAAATAATCGCTCAAACTCTGCCTCAAATCGTGTTTAAAATTGATACCAAGGCTGAACCGAGCGCGCTTGATTTGCCCACCGATTATTACCACCGAAAGACGGAGCCGCCCCGGCTGCAGTGCATTTGCCTATGCACTCTTTTTATCTCATTTTATTCAACTGAAATCCGTGTTTTTCCGACCGTGTTTTGCCTTTTTCCCAGGTTGTTTTTGGCTATAAAACGGAACTGCCGACTGTAGCCCGGATTTTGGGCAACCGGACCAACATCCCAGCAAAAAAAATCAGGGAACGTCCGAACAACGCTCCCTGATGAACAAAAACTACGTGACATTTGGTTTTATGTCCTTCTGCTAAGGCTGCCAGTTGCAGGTGCTCGTTTGATTTATCCGGTTTTAATCTGGTGGTTAGCAGTCTGCGGACATTTTATTTTCAAAGCATTGTTTCCCTGTCGCACGAGTGCTCGGTTTTTGCCAATACCAAGACCATTGTGGCAAATTTTTATTCTGAATCACACAGGGATATCCAAGCCGTCCCAAATTATCCTTTGAATATTCGAAATTCTTTAACATCACTTCCGATCAATAGACTTGGAAAAACTCATTTTTATTTTACTATCTTTGACGCCTTTTTGAAAAAAGCCTCGCTTTTGGCGGGGCTTTTGCGCTCAAAAAAGGACAGCCAATTCCGGTTTTTACCCTGAAACCGGAGGCGCAAACCTGAATCGCCTGAAAATAGCCTGTTACGCTCCCAACCAAATGGCGTTTCCCCACGATCCGTTAAAAAATCCATGTACCTCTGCCGATGTTATGCTGAAAATGTTTTATTTTCAACGGCATAATTCATGAAGGTCTGTACGCTAATCATAAATCAGTAATTAAACGATGTCTGCGATCTCTGTCGAACGCGATACCCTGCAAGAAAACTTACACCGCTATTTTGGTTTTGATGCCTTCAAAGGCGACCAACGCGCGATCATAAAAAGCCTGCTCGACGGCAACGATACTTTTGTAATTATGCCCACCGGCGGCGGCAAAAGCCTGTGCTATCAACTGCCTGCCCTCATGCTGCCCGGCACGGCCATCATTATCAGCCCGCTCATCGCTTTGATGAAAAACCAGGTAGATGCTATCCGGGGCTATTCGGATGAGGATGAGGTGGCGCACTTTCTGAACTCCTCGCTCACCAAAGCACAAATGAAAAAGGTGAAACAGGACATCACCGACGGGAAAACCAAACTGTTGTTCGTCGCCCCTGAAACACTGACCAAGGAAGAAAATATCGAGTTTTTCCAAAGCAATCAAATCTCGTTTGTGGCCGTCGACGAAGCGCACTGTATTTCCGAATGGGGGCACGACTTCCGACCCGAATACCGGCGCATCCGTGTGATGCTCGACGCCATCGCCAACGATGTGCCTATTATTGCGCTTACCGCCACGGCAACACCAAAGGTCCAACAGGATATTCTGAAAAACCTGGACATGGAGCATGAAAACACCTTCATCTCCTCTTTCAACCGCGACAACCTGTTTTACGAAATCCGCCCCAAGGTTAAAAAAGACCAGACCGTCAAGCAGATCATTCAGGTTATCAAGGAAGAATTCCGGAATCAATCGGGCATCATTTATGTTCAAAACCGGAAAACAGCCGAAGACCTGGCTGAAATGTTGCGGGTAAATGACATCAAGGCCGCACCCTACCACGCTGGCCTTGATCCCAAAACGCGCTCTAAAACGCAGGACGATTTTCTGATGGAAGAAATCGACGTGATCTGCGCGACGATTGCTTTCGGCATGGGTATCGACAAGCCCGATGTGCGTTTTGTCATTCACTACGACATGCCCAAGAGCATCGAAAACTACTATCAGGAAACCGGCCGCGGCGGCCGCGATGGCCTGGCAGGCAAATGCATTGCATTTTACAACTATAACGATATCCTGCGGCTCGAAAAGTTCCTGCGCGACAAACCCGTCGCCGAGCGCGAAATGGGCGCGCAGTTGATGCAGGAAGTTGTCGCCTATGCCGAAACCGCCTCCTGCCGGCGCCGTTTTCTGTTGCACTATTTCGGCGAGCCGTTTAAGGAGGAGAACTGCGGTAAAATGTGCGACAACTGCAAAAACCCGAAAGAAAAGATTGATGTACAAGAGGAAATGGTTCATGTGCTCGAATCAATCCTCGTGCTCAACCAAAACTACCTGATGAAAACGATCGTCGATTTCATCATGGGGCGCGAAACCAAGGAAATGAAAGATTTCCGGTTTACCGAACTGGAACTTTACGGCATTGGCAAAGACAGGGATGAAAACTTCTGGAACTCCGTCATTCGCCACGCCATGATCAATAACCTGGCCTACAAGGAAATCGAGCAGTTCGGCTTGTTGAAAGTTTCGGAAAAAGGTCGGCAGTTTATCGAAAAACCCTTCGAAATCCAGATTACGGTCAACCACAACTTCGACGATACCGACTACGATTTTGACGACGAAAAAGGCGGAACCGCCGTGCTGGACGAAACGCTGATGAATATGCTCAAAGACGTGCGCCGGAGTATTGCCAAAAAACACAACCTGCCGCCCTACGTTATTTTCCAGGATCCTTCGCTGGCCGAAATGGCCACCCACTACCCGATCACCATGGAAGACATGGCGAAGATCCAGGGCGTTTCCATGGGCAAAGCGCAACGCTACGCCAAGCCGATCCTCGATCTGATCCAGAAATATGTCGAGGAAAATGATATCGAGCGGCCAATGGATATCACCATTAAAACCGTCGCCAACAAATCCAAAACCAAGGTGAGCATTATTCAGTCGATCGACCGGAAAATCCCGCTGGACGACATCGCCAAATCAACCGGGCTTTCCACGCAGGAGTTAATGGAAGAACTCTACGGCATCGTTTCCTCCGGCACCAAACTCGGCCTCGACTACTACCTGAACAAAGCCGTCGACGAGTACGTGCGCGAAACCATTCTCGAATACTTTGCCGAAGCACCAACCGATGATCTCGACGTGGCCTACGAAGAGCTCAAAGACGATGAAATCACCTGGGAAGAAATCCAGTTAATGCGGATCAAGTTTTTGAGCGACAACGCGAACTAGGGCAATATGGCGCCGCTCTACTCGTCCTTCGACTCAAAGTCGTAGGACGAGTATGCCTGCCCCCTACCCCCGCAACCAATCCAGTGCTTTCCGGATCGTAGCGTCCTTATCCGGAGCATCATCCGGCACAAATTCAACCTCCTCGTCCACCGGCACAAATTCCTTGTAAACAACCCCGGTCCGGTCGGTGTAATAGCTGGTAGAAATAGACATGGTGACTCCCGCGGGCAATTGCACCCAACTGGTTACGGTCGTAAAACCGCCGGTATGTTCGCCAAAAAAACGGGTGTCGGGCCGGCCCTTAAACGCAACCGCCACCACTTCACCCGAACTGACCGTATACCGGCTGGTCAAAACGGCAACTTTAGGCGCCGCAGCAATGGGGCAGTCATTTCCCAAATTAGTATTCTGCTGGTCGTTGTAAAACACGTTACCGTCTTTGATGGCCCAACTGGCAAAACGGTTATCCAAATTGTCGATCGCTCCGCCAATATCGCCATCGCCCAAAATGGGCGAGATACCGGCCAGCATCGGAAACATATTGCCACCGCCGTTATACCGCAAGTCTATAACCCATTGTTTTGCTCCAAGTGTTTGCAGACTGCAAACCGCCGCCCGGATGGGCGCCGCAAGTTGGGAAACATCGCCCATCGGCATGCCGGGAATACGCAGGTAGCCGGTTTGACCGGGCAACATGGCATATTGGAACGGGTATTTGCCCGACTGAATAACCGCCCAGACCTTCGGATCAATATGCGCCTGATAGGGCTTTGGCGAGCCGTGATACCAGGCAATCGGCCGGTTGTTGACAAAAAACCGGCCGTGCGAGTCGTCTAGTTGTTCCAAAAGATAGGTGAATACCGGCCGGAGGTCCATCACTGATTGCGCCAGGCCGGCCCGCCAGGCGACCTGTGCCTCCACGTCCGTCCAGTTGACGGTATTCCGGTGCAGGGCCACTGTTTTTATGTGGTTCAGGGCGCTGTCCAAACAGGCTTTCAGGCTATCGGGCAACTGGGCATTTACGCTACCTATTGGCAGTAAAAAAATCAATAGAATTAATGGAAAGAATTTTCGCATAACGAGGGTTAAAACATAACGTTAAAACAATGGTAAGGGCGTTAAAATCATGCCCGACAGATTAAATAAAATTTAATTCATTGGCCAATTAGCAGCCTGGAACACGGAAAAAGTAATCTTCGGGAAGTTGAAATCGCTAACCCACTAAATTAGAACGCCATCATGAAAAATGCCTGTTCGCTATTCTTGTTGCTTTCGCTGATTGCCTGCTCCCGTGCCATTCGGCTTCCGCTTGTTGAAGCGCCAACTCAAAACAACCCCACTTACCAAATCTCCTACCTATTCGAGCACGACGGTTGCAAGGTATACCGGTTTTACGATGCTGGCAATATGGTCTATTTTACCAATTGCCAGGGCGAAACGATCAGTTTCCCCGACAGCAGCACCGTCATTCGCAATTCCATCAACCTGAAAAAAGACGTGCCCTAAACCAGACGCCACGCTGGTTTAAAACGCTTCCCGATTCAGCCACCCAACCAGTTTTTAAACGCGCCGGCCCGGTCGCGGCTTACAAACACATCCTCCGGTGCCCCGGGTCGTACATCAATCTTTAAACGGCCATTCAGGTGTGGGTGAATTTTTTCGATGGCATCAACCCGAAGCGTCACAGCCCGGCTTACGCGAAAATACTGGCGCGGGTCGAGCAGGCTGTCCAACTCGTCCAACGTGTGATCCACAAAATATTTTTTTCCGGAAAAAAGATGCGCCATGGTTAACCCGTCCGACGAGCGAAAAAAAGCAATTTCTGCTGTGGCAATAAACACCATGTGCTGCCCCGATTTTACCAAAAACCGGTCTTTGTGCCTGGCCGGTTGAAAATGGCTAACCAGGGCCTGCATGTCGACCGGCCCCGCAAGGCGGCGTTCCTGCACCCGGCCGAGCGCCTTTTGAAGGTCTTCGGGATCGACGGGTTTGAGCAGGTAATCAACGGCATTCACCTTAAATGCCTGCACGGCGTATTGATCGAAAGCCGTGGTGAAAATAACAGGGGCGGAAACATCGACCTGCCGGAAAATATCCAGGCTAAGCCCGTCGGCGATCTGGATATCCATGAAAACCAGATCAGGCGCCGGAAAACTACGCAGCCACCGTACGGCGCCGGTAACGCTGTCGAGGGTTTCCAAAATGGTGCAGCCCGGCAACTGTGCCGTAAGTAATTTGGTCAGCTGCCGGGCCGCGGGCAATTCATCTTCAATGAGTAGGATTTTCATAGTGCATTAAATTCGCTCAACTGACCGGCTCAGCAATTTCAACCATGGGAAGCAACACGGTAAAGTATTCCCTCGACACAATGATCTCCACCTCCCGGTCGGTGAGTATGCGGTAGCGGGTCCGGATATTTTCCAGGCCGACACCGGTAGAGTCCATCACCTGATTTTTACGCTGCAGCAGGTTGCGCACCACCAGGTGTCCGTTTTCCACAAAAAGGTCGATGGTCAGGGGTTTTTCCGTGGAGATCACGTTGTGTTTGATGGCGTTTTCAAACAGCATCTGCAACGTGAGCGGCACAATCGCGCTGTTGGCATTCCCATCCAGGTTGGCCATATTGACCTGAAGATTTTCGCCAAAACGCTCCTTGAGCAAAAACACGTAGCTGCGCAAATATTCCAGTTCCTCGTTCAGGGGAATGATCCGGGCTTCGCGACTTTCCAGCACATAACGGTACACTTTGCTGAGTTGCTGGACAAAACGCACGGCTTTATCGGGGTCTTCCGGAATCAGGTAAACCAACGTGTTCAGGCTGTTAAACAGGAAATGCGGGTTGACCTGATTGCGGAGGCCTTCGAGTTGCGACTCCACATTTTGGCGCTCCAACTGGGCTTTTTCGGCGACAGCCGTTTGCAATTGCAGGTAAAAAGAAAGCACCTCGTAGGTTGCGATCACCAGGGCCGAAACCAGCAGCGCGGCAATCGTTTCCACAACCAAACTCGGCTCCCCGCCGTGCCCGGGCAGCAGCCAGTCAAAAAATTTGTCCAACACCACTTTAACCAAAAAATTCACGACCACAAACGCCACACCCATCCAGGCCAGCCGCCGCCCGATTTCCCGCATGGCCGGATGCCGCATTTTTACCTGGTAATACGTCCACCGCAACGCAACCCAAAACACGCCGGTGTACACAAACGACATGGGAATACAGATACTCAGGTAAGTCCAGTTGCCGCTTTCATAATAATCATTAAAAAGCAACATGGAAATCAACATACTGGCCAGTGGCCACCCGATCAGGATGACAACCCGGTCATCAAATCCGGTAACCTCCTTGAATCCTTTTTTGGCCATAACCTGCGCGTATTGTTTGTCAAAAATAGCGATTTATTCGGCGTTGGGGCTATTTGGTTTTACCCTCGAGGTTTGTTCTTTTTTCACCGCAAAGGCGCAAAGTGTGATACTCCGCGCCTTAGCACCTTCGCGGTAAAAAACTTAAAACTCAATCCGGTACAAAATATCCGGAAAGAACCCGATCTGGTCCAACCGTCCGATTTCTTCCCGCACGGTATTGTAGCGCATAGCGAAGATGTTTTGGTTGTTGGTCACGTTCTGGAAATCGAGGAAAAAGGTTTGCGACAGTTTGCGTTTGCTGCTGTTAACCCGGATACCGATCTTGACGTCCCAGCGCAAATAGTCGTCGAGCCGCTGGCTGAATGCCTGGTCTTCAAACAACACCTCTTCGCCGGCAGCGCGGCTGGCCGCCAGATTGACCGGGGTGTATGGGCGCCCACCGGCAGCCGTGAACTTGGTATCCAGGGTCAGGAAGCGCCGGCCACTGCTGCCCAGAGCAAATTCGCGGCCAAGCAGGGCGTTCGCCACGTAGCGGCCATTAAAAGCCGTGTTGCGCACCACCTGGTCGGAGCCCTTGAATTTGGCATCGAAGAGGCTGAGTGTGAACAAACCATACCATCCCCGGCTGAAGAATTTTTCCACCGTCAGCTCGAGGCCGTAGTTCCGGCCGGTACCGGCATTGACCAGGGAGCCGCGCTCCGGGAAAACAAAATCGGCGCCCGAATTCAGGATGGAAAAACTGGAAGGCACAGCCTCCACCGGCACATCGCCGAGCCATTGGTAGTAGGCTTCCGCTTTCAGGCGCCAGTTGGGCGCCGGCTTGAAATCGTAACCCAGAATCAGGTGCTGACTACGGGTGAACCCCAGGTCGCTGTTGGTGGCTACGGTGGAGCCGTCGGGCAACTGCTCGCGGTACAGGAACACTGGCAGGGGTTGGTTTTGGTGATGCATGCCGTAGCCCAGGTTCAGGCTGTGTTTGGGGGCCAATTGCCAGTTGACCGTTGCGCGCGGCTCCAGTGCAAAATCTTCCGACTGGTCAAAATACAGGGCATGCACGCCGCCATTCAAGGTCAGCTGTTCGGTCAGGCGGTATTTCGCTTGCCCGTACCCTTCGAGCAGGCTGAATGTCCCGTCGAAATCGCGCTGGGTCCACCAGTCGGGTTTGCCGTCGCCGTCAAAATCGGGGGTGTTGAAGCGGGTATCGAAGCGGGTGTTTAGGGTGAAAATTTGTGCCAGCGCGCCGGTGCGGATCGTCAGGCGGCTATTCACCTTGGTATTGTAATACGATGAAAAACGGTAAGTGACCTCGTCGTCGTTCACATCATTTGTGCGAAACGGCGTACCGTCGTCGATCACCAGATCGTCCGATTTGTAGTTGTTGCCCGAGTACGACACCGACAACACCGTACGCACATAGGCGTTGTCGTTCAGCAGCAGGCTGTGTTTAAGCCCGAGCACACCGAATCGCGATGTGGTGTAGGCATTTTCTTCCGGATTGGCGAAGAGATCGGTCGTATCGATTTCGGCAGCCAGAAAGTCGATGGTGCTTTCCCCGCCAATTCCGAACAGGGAAAACCGGCCCAGTTTGGTGTTCCCGAAATCGGCGTTGAAGGTCAGGTCCTTGTATTTCGGCGTAGCCGCCGTCCCGATATTCAGCCCCGCAGCCGCCGCAACTTCCGTGAACGAATGCCGGTACGCCACGGCAAAGGAGCCGTTGTTTTTGCGGTTGAGCGGGCCCTCGGCCATGGCTTCCAGACCGGAAAAAGCGCCCAACTGGCCGGTAAATTCGTAGTTTTCCTTGTTGCCGTTGCGCAGCGCAATGTCGAATACGCCGGCGGTGGCATTCCCGTATTCCGAGGGGAAAGCCCCTGTGAGGAAGTCCGATGTGGTAATCATGTTGGGGTTGAGCGCTGATACCGGTCCGCCGGTTGTGCCCAGGGTGCTGTAGTGGTTGGGGTTGGGAATGGGGATGCCTTCGAGGCGCCAGAGCACCCCGGTGGGCGAGTTGCCCCGGATGATGATGTCGTTGCGGGCGTCGTTGTTGGCCGCCACCCCGGCAAAATTAGCCACCAGTTTGGCCACATCATTCCGGCCACCGGAGTAGCGGAGCACCTGCTCGGTGTCGAACTGCCGGGCGCTGATGGTTGCCATCTCATTGACCGGCCGGTCTTTGTCGGCGCGCCCGTCGATCACCACTTCGTTCAGGGAGGAATAGGACTCCTGCAGTTGGAGCTGCAACTGCACCTCCTTCCCGGCAGTGACCAGAATGTTGGGTACCGTGAGCGGCTCATAGCCGAGGTACGAAATGCGGAGCACTTGCCGCCCCACAGGCACGCCCTGAAGGGTAAAGCGGCCATCGGCATCCGTCATGGCGCCGTTGACATCAGTACCCGGATCGGCCAAAAGCTGAACGGTTGCGCCGACAAGCGGCAGTTCGGATTGCTGGTCGAGTACCGTGCCGCGAATGGTTTGGGTTTGGGCTTTCAAGAGGTATGGAAATAAAAAAATGGGGCAAAAAAGGAGAATGCGCAGGATTGTTTTCATTGCCAATTTTAGTGCTGTTAAATAAAATTTGTTCGGTGACAGAGCAAACCTGCGTTGGTTTTTCTGCCCTGGAAATACAATTCCGCTGAGTCGTCGAATGCGGGTAGTGAATCGTCGGCAACCGGCGTTGGGCAGCAGCCGTTTTTTTTCAATCCGGTTGCTGAATTTGCCAAAGCCGGCAACGCCCTACCCAACCCCAACGAAAACATCTGCGTATTAAGAGCAAACAAATCCAAACAAATAATTCAAACAAGTTCATTTATGAAAAATTGGAAATTGCTCTCCGCTGTGCTCCTCGTTTGCGCCACGCTTTGGCTGGCCTGCGGCGAAGACTACCCCACACCGTCCACCGGCAAAAATGCCCAGGTAACCTTCACCGGCCGGGTGCTTACAACGGGCAATGAGCCGGTTGTCAATGCTGAAGTCCGCGCCGGCGACGAAATCACCTACACCGATGCCAATGGCGTATTTCGCCTGCCCGAGCTCAAGTTGCCTGCCCTCAATGCGATCCTGCGGGTGCAAAAAGCCGGGTATTTTGCCTTTTCCCGGGCGTATGTTGTTGAAAACAAATCCCTGCAAAACCTGACGATCCAGTTGTTGGAAAAACAATTGATCCACTCGTTTGCAGCGTCGCAAAGTTCAACTGCCGAAACGGGCAATGGCGCCCGGATCAATTTCCCCGCCAATGCCGTGACAATGGCCGACGGCAGCGCGTATTCCGGCACCGTCCGGGTGTATGCCCAATATCTCGATCCCACGGCGCCCGATTTGGATTTGCACATGCCCGGCGACCTGCGTGGTATCAACCTCGGCGGTGAAGAACAAACCCTGGCAACTTTCGGCATGCTCGGCGTCGAACTCGAAAGCACCACCGGCGAAGCACTCCGGCTTGCAGCCGGACAGGAAGCGGAGATCAGTATGCCCATACCGTCAGAAAAAGCAGCCGTAGCCCCGGCCACCATCCCGCTTTGGCACTACGACGACGCCACCGCCCGCTGGGTGGAGGAAGGTTTTGCCGAAAAAATCGGCGACCGGTATGTCGGGAAGGTCAGCCACTTTTCGTTCTGGAATTGCGATGTTGGTGTGCCCTTGGTCCATTTGAGCGGTAAAATATTCCTTGAAAACAACGATCAACCGCTGTCGTGGGCCGTCGTGGAACTGACGGTGCTTTCGCAGGGTTGGACACGCAATGCCATTACGGATAATAATGGCTGCTTCGGCGGTCAGGTTCCGAAAAACGAAAGTTTTCTGATGGAAATTCGTGTGCAGACGCTCTGCGGCAGCGAGTTGGTGTACAGCCAAAACATCGGCCCTTTCCAGAATGATGTTGTTTTGTCTGATATTATCGTGCAGCTGCAAAATACGCCTACTGTTTTGGTGTCCGGGTTGTTGCAAAATTGCAACGGCCAAGCTGTGCAGGACGGTTACGCCCTGGTGACCTTGGGGAATAAACAATATACTGTACCAACCGAGCCTGACGGCAGTTTCAGCCAGGTTTTGTTCAAGTGTAACAGCGAGCCGATCACTGTAACCGGCTACGATCTGGATGCGCTCAATACAAGCCCAACCAGCACGTTCAACAACCCAAGCTCGCCGCTGTTGGTCGGTACCATCCAGGTTTGCACCCCGATTGCGGAGTTTATCGAGATCATTTACGACGGCCAGTCGTATAAAATTGTGGAAAATATCGGCCGGGAATTTGTTGGGGGAAAAACCAATATTTTTGGTGAGTCTATCGGAAAATATGTGATCTTCCAATTTGAAAACAACCAGCAGACCGGCACCTTCCCAGTTGATGACTTTTATTTTTACAATAACAGCCCCGACTCGATCCAGGCCTTTAACATCAACACCACGATAACACAATTTGGCCCGCAGGGCCAGCAGATTATCGGCACCTTGTCGGGCACGGTACAATCGAATACCGGGCAAACACATACCGTCGGTGGCAACTACCAAGTCAATTATTGACCATTGCCTCGTTTTCGGATATGGCCTTGTAGTGAGGGGGTGACTTCGAGTCACCCCCTCACTTTTAGTTACAGCCTGTCGCAGCTCAAAAAATTAAACAAAATCAACGAAGGCTCGTTTTAGTGTAGTTACACTTATATTTACGTCATGAATATCGAAGCCGAATTAAAAAGCACCAAACCGCTGCCCCCAAAACAACGGGCCCTGCTGAATATTTTATTCACAGCCAGTTGGTTGAGTTGTCAATTGCAACGGCAATTGCGCAACTACAATCTCTCGCTCCCGCAGTACAACATCCTGCGCATCCTGAACGGCAGTTATCCCAAAGGGCTTTCCGTGCTCGACATCAAAGGCCGCATGATCGACCGCAGCAGCAACGTGAGTCGCCTGGTTGAGAAGCTCCGCGAAAGCGGCTATGTCGATCGTGTCGCCCATTCCGGCGACCGGCGCATGGTGGTGGTTACTATTTCCGAACAGGGTAAATCGTTGCTTTCGGAAGTGCAGGCGACCGGTTTTGTTGACCCTGAAAAAATGCCCGGCAACAAACTGAGCGAGGCGGAAGCCACGGAACTGGCGCATTTGCTGGATAAGTTTCGGGCGTAACGCGAACCTCCGGTTCGCGAATCTCAAGCGAACCGGTACCGGCGTGCAAAGGCAAGTTATATTTAGGATTCCCGCTTTCGAGCACCCTGTTTTATTAATACGCATTGTCATTCCGAGCGTAGCGAGGAACCTGTACAAGCGCAAGGGAGAAATGCTAAAAGCCAAATGGTTACCACAAATATTACCAATCATTGCACGCCGGTAGAGGTTCGCGTTACTTATTCGCCAACTGCCCGCAAGCCGCATCAATATCCTTCCCCCGGCTCCGCCGCACCGTCACCGTCACACCATTTTTTGCTAAAAAAGCGGCAAACGCATCCAGGCGTTCCTCGCCGGTTTTGGTAAACGGCGCTCCGTCGATGGGGTTGTATTCGATAATGTTGACCCGTACCGGAAACTGCCGCCGGCACAGCCGCACCAGTTTTTGCGCATCCTCGATGCTGTCGTTAAACCGCTCAAACGCAATGTATTCGTAGGAGATACGGTTTTTTGTTTTCCGGTAAAAATACTCCAGCGCCTCCATCAGCAGCTCCAGTTGGTTGCTCTCATTGATGGGCATAATTTCATTGCGCTTCGCATCGTCGGCGGCGTGCAGGCTGAGCGCCAGGTTGCTGCGAAAACCATCGTCGGCCAATTTGCGGATCATCTTTGCAATGCCTGCCGTACTCACGGTGATGCGCCGGGCCGACATGCCCAAACCCAGGGGCGGCGGCGCGGTGATTCGCGCAATGCTTTCCATCGTATTGGCATAGGTCAACAGTGGCTCGCCCATGCCCATGTAAACGATATTGGTCAATCCTTGCCCATAAGCCTCCTGGCATTGCCGGTTCACGATAGCTACCTGGTCGTAAATCTCGTAGGCTTCGAGGTTGCGCTTTCGACCCATGCGGCCGGTAGCACAAAAAGCGCAGGTCAGGCTGCAACCCACCTGAGTACTCACGCACACCGTGTAGCGGGCATCTTCGGGCACAGGGATCAACACACTTTCAATACGATGACCGTCGTGCGTGACGAGGCGCGTTTTGATCGTGCCGTCGGCGCTGTGTTGCACCGCGTCGATTTGAAGGGTGTGCAGGGTAAAGCTTTCATTGATGCGCTGGCGCAAACTTTTGGGCAGGTTGGTCATGGCATCCAGATCGGTCGCCGATTTTGCCCAGAGCCATTCGTACA
Source organism: Lewinellaceae bacterium (assembly GCA_016716135.1). Lineage (GTDB taxonomy): Bacteria > Bacteroidota > Bacteroidia > Chitinophagales > Saprospiraceae > M3007. The sequence continues at coordinate 154,917 of JADJWX010000028.1, forward strand.
ACTGCTTGGCCCGGAAACGCGGTTCGTTCCAGGAAGCGAAAAGTGTTTCAAGGTCGGGGAGGGATATGGTGCGGAGGTCGCGAATAGTCATTGTTTGTACTGTTTATCTGCGCGCGCGGAGCTCGGTCAGAAAACGCTCCAGTTCGGTGCTGTCGTAGTAAAGCACTTCCCGCGGCTTGGAGCCCTCGGCGGGCCCGACGATCCCGAGGCCCTCCAATTGGTCCATAATCCGGCCTGCCCGGTTGTAGCCAAGTTTGAGGCGGCGCTGAATCATGCTGGTGGAGCCATGTTGTGTTTCGACCACCAGGCGGGCGGCGTCTTCGAGCATGTCGTCGAGGTCGGCCAGGCTAACTTCCTTGGAGCCGCCGCCATCGTCGTCGCTGTGAAATTCGGGCAGGAAAAAGGGTTCGGGGAATCCGGTTTGATTGGATATAAATTCGATGACCCGTTCCACTTCAGGGGTGTCAATAAATGCCGACTGCAAACGCACGATATCGCCACCAACCGATAGCAGCATGTCGCCCTTGCCGGTCAGTTGGTCGGCGCCACCGGTATCGAGGATGGTTCGGCTGTCGACTTTGGACACCACCTTGAAGGCCACACGAGCCGGAAAGTTCGCTTTGATCACCCCGGTAATGATATTTACCGAAGGGCGCTGGGTAGCGATGATCAGGTGAATCCCCACGGCGCGCGACAATTGCGCCAGGCGGCCGATGGGCAATTCGACTTCCTTGCCTGCCGTCATGATCAGGTCGGCAAACTCGTCGATGACCAGTACGATGTACGGCAAAAACCGGTGGCCCTTGAGCGGGTTGAGCCGGCGGGCTACAAATTTGGTGTTGTATTCGGCAATATTGCGCGTTTCGGCACTTTTGAGCAGATCATACCTTGTTTCCATTTCGATGATCAGCGAATTGAGCGTTTGCACCACTTTGCTGGTTTCCGTAACGATCGGCTCGATCTGGTCGGGCAAAAAGCCGAGGAAGTGATTGGCCAGGCGGGCGTAGGGGAAGAGCTCCACTTTTTTCGGGTCGATCAGGATGAGTTTGATCTGCGAAGGGTGTTTTTTGTAGAGCAGGGAATTCAGGATCACGTTGATGCCCACGGATTTACCCTGGCCGGTGGCGCCGGCGATCAGCAAATGGGGCATCTTGGTCAGGTCCGCCACGAATACCTCGTTCTGGATATTTTTTCCAAGGGCAATGGGCAGCTCCATTTTGGCGCGCTTGAACTTATCGTCTTGCAGCACTTCGCGCATACCCACCGTTTGCCGCTTTTTGTTGGGCACTTCGATACCGATGGTGCCCTTGCCCGGGATAGGCGCGATGATCCGTATGCCGAGTGCCGAAAGGTTGAGGGCAATATCGTCTTCGAGGTTTTTGATTTTTGAAATTCTTATGCCCCGCGCCGGCACGATCTCGTAGAGGGTTACCGTCGGCCCGATCGTCGCCTTGATTTTTTCAATATCAATTTTAAAATTGAGCAGGGTGTGCAGAATCTGGTTTTTGTTGTGTTCCAGCTCTTCCCGGTCAATTTCAAGGTGGGTATTGTCGTACTCGTGCAGGAGTTGCAGGTGCGGGTACTCGTAGTGCGACAACTCCAGGGTGGGGTCGTACGGTTCGGTCAGGTTTTCACTGTCTTCCTGAATCGCTTCCACCGGGGGTTTGTAGGCCTCTGCCTCATCGGGTGTGATGGGTGGCGGAGCCGGCGGTATGTTGATCTCCAGTTCGGTGTCTTCCGCGTTTTCGCTTTTTTTCGCGGGCTTATCGTCACTGAAGAGCGCGCTTTTTTTCGACAGGTCGAAAGCCAGTTGTCCGCCCGGGCTGAGGCTTTCTTCTTCGCTGTTTCCCGCTGTTTTTTTCAATGATTCCATCTCCAGCTCGGCCAGCAGCGGTTTCTCCGTTTCCGGCTTATCTGTCGTGGAAATGGCAGCAGACGGCTTGGGTACCCGGCGGCGCTTGCCGTATTCCCCGCTCAGCAAATCGCGCCATGCGCGTTGTATTTCAAATAAGAACTTGCGCCAGGTAAAATCGGAAAGGTCAGGGTTGTTGTTCCAAACAAACACTGCCAGCAAGGCAAAAATCAGCAACGCAAGTGTGCCGGGAATGCCCAGGAACTTCTGAATCCATTCGCTTACGGCCAGGCCGAAAACGCCCCCTACCGGGAATTCAAACGTCTGAAATAAAAACGAACCGACGATTGAAACCACCACCATCCAGATGGCCGTTTTCTGCAGGGTGGCCGACAGGTGGCTTGCCGGCACACGCCGGATCAGCCCCAGGCCGTACTTGTACAACAGGTACACAAATCCAAACGATGCCACCCCAAAGCCCCAATAAATTATGCTGTCGGCCAAAAAAGCGCCGAGACGGCCCAACCAGTTATCCACCTCCACATCGCCCAGAAACATATCCCAGGAAAACCGGAACACGATGTCGTGGTCGTTTTCCCAGGTAAAGAAGTAGGAAGTGAAGGCGACAAGAAAATAGAATGAGAGAAATAGGAGGAACATCCCGAATAGTTTCGAGAGGCGTTCATCGTCGAAGGAAAGGCTTCTTTGTCCGCGGTTACTTTTGGCCATATGTAAAGCGAACGTCCCGTTCGCTGTTTATTGAACGCGAACGTCTGGTTCGCATTTATATCAATTAAGGGCTGGTTCTGTGCAAAAGTAAGGTCTGTGCGGTAAATGCCACTTTTTTTATAGCAATAGTCCCACGATAAATGCATTGCGGGACTATTGCTTGAATAACAGGCTGTTGCTTTGGGCTGTTTGCAAAACTTCGGTTTGCTCATGCGATAAACCGCGAACCGGCGGTTCGCGTTACGATACCATTACCCCAATCCCCAGCGCCACCTCATCATTCAACTCCACCTTTTCGCCATCCAGGGTGTTTGTAAGCAAAAGCCTGGTCACCGATATTTCTCCTTTTTTAGTTGTAATTCTAAAACTCACAAAAATCGATGTTTAATCGAGACAACTTCACTTTTTTGGGGATTGCAAAACCTTTTCGATTCTTTTTGCAAAGTTTTTTCCTTTATATAGATTCATGATTTGGAGTTTAAAATCACTTAAATAGTATTTACTATGATGAGAAATAATTTCGACTGCCCTATAACGAACATATGATGAATTGTTTTTTAGACCTTCTTTGATTAATCCTTTAATTTTTGTGTTTTTCAACAAGGCTTTATCTTGTTTTAATAAATCATCGATTGCTACTAAACCAGCAACCTTTTTAGATATGTCAGTGGATTTTATCCATTTTATATAAAAAGATAGATGATCACTATCTGAAGATCGATTAATTGCTCTTTCAATTTTCCTTCTATCGGTTTTTCTTCTTTCCGTTAAGCTTACTACGGATAGTTTGAGTTTTGGAAAAGATTCATCAATCTCAACAGTAAACTTATCCGGGAGGTTGTTGACAAAAAATATTTCTGTACCAATTACTTCTTTTTTTATTTCTGCCTCAATGGATTGCAATGCATTTATGAACTCCTCTTCAGACTTGCTTTCTAATTGAATTTGCAAAACTATTCCTTCAATAACCTTAAAATCCTTATTTTTTCGTGTACTTTGAATTTTACTAATTAATTCACGTTTGAGCCATTCAATACGGGCTTGTTTGGTAAAATTTATCTAGAGCAACAGTAATGACACCATCAGAGGCTGTTTTCCACCCTGGCATATCCTCAGTAGTGATAAAAACATCTTCTGGTGTTATTTTTTAAGTTTTACCATTTTCAAGAAAATAAACATCGAGCCTGTTTTCTCCAAATTAGAGATTTCATCATTTGTTAAATAACTAATTGCTACTGCCACTTCTTTCATGTTTTTTCCCAAACGAGCCCCAAGTGTTTTAAAGTTTGCCTTGGCTGATTTTTTCAGCAAACCAGAAGTATCAGTAATATATTCCAATTCCTTTACATTAGTTTCCAAAATCAGCGGCTTTACGGCCTCCACTTCGGCCTGGAAAGCACCATCCAGCACCGGCAGCAGAATTTTTTGCAAAGGCAAACGCACCCGGAGTTTGTCTTTTTTGCGGATGCTCAGCGCCAGCGAACAAATGCGTTGGGCGTGGTCCATGCGCCGTTCCAGGGCCATGTCCACCTTCGAAGGGTCGGGCTGCGTCAGGTCGGTCAGGTGCACCGAGTCGTGTTGCAGCGGCGTGTTGTTGGCTTTTGCCGTTGCTTTGATCGGGGCGGTCAGGTTGCGGTAGAGCCAGTCGGCAAAAAAAGGCGCCGCCGGGGCTGACAGCTGGCCGACCACCATCAGGCACTCGAAGAGCGTTTGGTAAGCGGCGAGTTTGTCTTCACCCATTTCGCCCTTCCAGAAACGCCGGCGCGACAACCGGACGTACCAGTTGGACAGGTGCTCGTCCACAAAATTTTCGATAGCGCGGCAGGCTTTGGTCGGTTCGTAGTCGTTCATCGCCGCGTGGTAGTCGGCCACAAGGCTGTACAATTTGGAGATGATCCAGCGGTCGAGCTCGCTGCGCTTGCTGTACGGCAGCACATTTGACTCGTCCATTTTAAACCCGTCGAGGTTGGCGTACAGCGCGAAGAAATTGTAGGTGTTGAACAGGGTGCCGAAAAACTTATTCCGGCTTTCCACGATGCCGCTTTCGTCAAACTTCAGGTTATCCCAGGGCGCTGCATTGCTGATCATATACCAGCGGGTGGCGTCGGCGCCGTGTTCGTCGATGGTTTCGAAAGGATTCACCACATTGCCCTTCGACTTGGACATTTTTTCGCCGTTTTTATCCAGCACCAGGCCGTTGGACACTACGTTTTTGTACGCCACCGAATCGAAACACATGACTGCGATCGCGTGCAGGGTGTAAAACCAACCCCGGGTTTGGTCGACGCCCTCGGCGATAAAATCGGCGGGGAAATTCTGTTTCCACTTTTCCTGGTTTTCAAACGGGTAATGCCATTGGGCGTAGGGCATGGAGCCGGAGTCGAACCAGACGTCGATGAGGTCCAGTTCGCGGCGCATGGGTTTTCCGGAAGGGGAAACGAGGACGATGTCGTCGATGTAGGGGCGGTGGAGGTCGGCCCCCGGCTTCGACTCCTGCCCAGGTGTCAACCCCACCCCCGACCCCTCCCCAAGGGGGAGGGGAGCCGTAGAAGGGCTTTCCGCTTTGGCAAGGGTGTTTTTTTGTACTTGAACGACCTGCCATAATTTTTTCAAAACGGCCGGTCTTTCATTTTGTACTTCCGAATTTGTGAACCGGATAACTGAATAACCACAGGCTTCGAGAAACTCCGTCCGGTATTTGTCGTATTCCGGTTGAATATCATGAACATCACCGTCAATTTCGACAACTAAACGGTATTCCAGACTTACAAAATCTGCGATAAAATCTTCTATGGCATGTTGGCGCCGAAATTTGATGCCGTGAAATTGTTTGTCACGCAGGGCATCCCACATGATTTTTTCGGCAGGAGTAGGATTTTTTCGGTTAGCGCGAACATAGTCTTTCAAAAATTTCCAGCGCTCCGGGTCGGTTTTGAAAGAAATCCGGTCGGAATAACCAGCTGCAGCAGATTTGACTTCCCTATGCTCGGCAACCCCCTCTACGGCTCCCCTCCCCCCTTGGGGAGGGGTTGGGGGTGGGGTTGCTCCCCCCTCCCCAAGGGGGCCGGGGCCGAATGGATTCCCCTCCATCAGCCCAGCCGCCACAGCCTTGTCCACCTCCTTGCTCAACTGCTCAATTGAGCCGATGCACAGCTCCTCACTTTCATCTTCCGTACGCCAGATCGGCAACGGCACCCCCCAGTAGCGCGAGCGGCTGAGGTTCCAGTCCTGCAGGTTTTCGAGCCATACGCCAAAACGCCCAGTGCCGGTGGAGGCTGGTTTCCAATTGATGGTTTTGTTCAACTCGGCCATGCGCTCGCGGGCTGCCGATGCGCGGATAAACCAGGAGTCGAGCGGGTAGTACAGCACCGGCTTGTCGGTCCGCCAACAGTGCGGGTAGCTGTGTTTATATTTTTCAATGCGGAAGGCCTTGTTCTCGTCCTTAAGTTTGAGGGCGATGAGCAAATCCGTGGGTTTGAAATCTTTTTCAGCCTGCACCTCTGCCGGGTAATATTCGGCTTTCACATAGCGCCCGGCAAAGTCGGTCACTTCCGGCACAAAACGGCCCTGTTTATCCACGAGGGGCAGGATGCGGCCTTTGTCGTCGGGCACGCCTATCATGGGTACGCCGTTTTCCTTGCAGGCGCGCATATCGTCGGCGCCAAAGTAGGGGGCGGTATGCACCACGCCGGTACCGTCTTCAGTGGTCACCCAGTCGCCGGGCAACACGCGAAACCCATCCTTTTCGAGTTCCGGGGAGCTCACATAGGGCATCAATTGTTCAAAGTGGACGCCTACCAGGTCTTTTCCCTGAAAGGTTTTCTCTACTTTAAACGGGATGTTTTTATCGCCCTCCTTGTAATCTTCAAATGCCAATGCCGCGTTTCCCTCCGGAAAATAAGCCGGCAGGCGGTCCTTTGCCAACACCAGGCTAACCGGCGCGCCGGTGTACGGGCTGAAGGTCCGAACCTTGGCGTACGTGATGCCCGGGCCAACGGTAAGCGCCACGTTACTGGGCAGCGTCCAGGGCGTAGTGGTCCAGGCAAGGATGCGCACATCCTCGTCATCGGCATCAAACAGGAAGGCCGACCGGTCTTCGCGTTTTACCTTGAACATCGCCACCGTGGAGAAATCTGTCACTTCTTTATAACAACCCGGCATGTTCAGCTCATGCGTGCTCAGGCCGGTTCCGGCAGCCGGGCTGTAAGGTTGAATGGTGAAGCCTTTTGTACAAAAACGATTCGCCGTTGGCCGTTCGTTTTTCGTACAGCCGCTGAAGCAGCCACCAGCAGGATTCGATGTATTCGTTTTTGAAGGTGATGTACGGATTGTCCAAGTCCACCCAGTAGCCCATTTTCCGGGTAATATCATCCCAGAGGTCTTTGTAGCGCATGACCGTGGTGCGGCAGGCCTGGTTGTATTCCTCCACCGTGATTTTTTTTCCAATATCCTCTTTGGTGATGCCCAGTTCTTTTTCCACCTGGAGCTCGATAGGTAAGCCATGCGTATCCCAGCCGCCTTTGCGCTCCACACGATGTCCCTTGAGGGTTTGGTAGCGGCAAAAAATATCCTTCACCGTGCGGGAAATCACATGGTGGATGCCGGGTTTGCCGTTGGCAGAGGGGGGGCCTTCGTAAAACACGAATGCGTTTTCGGCCGGGCGCTGGTCGACGGATTTTTTAAAGATCTGTTCATCGTCCCAAAACTGGAGGATCTCGGCGTCGATGCTGGGTAGGTGGAGGTGTTTGAATTCTCGATACATACTGTTGCTGCTTATTGTGTTTATCTGCTGCCTTACTTTTATTAAATGATTCAATTTTACAGGGTTTCGTCATGGTTTTCCCCAATAGTCTGCCTGCGCTTTTATTTTCCCTTGTTTGAAAAAGACACCGCGCTTTGCACTGAGCGGGAATTTCTTGAACCCATTCCGGTTTCATAGGGCGGGGTTTCCTCCCGCTTTCACCACCGACAATAACCCAATCAATTGAATCGAGATTTAGGTTTTGCAGTGGACCAATCAATGGTTCCAAGGAAAGGAATTTTACATGAGCGCCAGTCTGCCCAAGAATCGTCGATCAGAACCTCTGTTCTCAACAACACTCCATATTGGGCGTCCGTTCAGGGGGCGGTAGGCTGCAGTAAAGCCGCACGTTTAGTCATACTTGAAATGGTGTTGGGGCATTCATTCATGACTGGAGACCGCGAATGTTCAATGGAATTTCTTCATGAAAAATCCTGCTGTTTCAAAATGACAGATGGCTTCCAGCGCCTCGGTTTGTTAATCTCCTCTGGATGCAGTGTTAATTTGAAGTCATTTTTATATTTTCTACCCTTGCGTGGCGCCCAGAAAGCTTCAGCTAACAAATTTGCACGGCGAATCCGTGCGCCGGTTGTGGTTCCGTTTGTTGGTCCTTCTGGTGGTGTGCCGGTTATTTTTTTTCGATAATCTCTTTTGCAATCTTCACTGCCGCGGTATTATTCGATGCAAACACAAAATGGAAAATTGGGCCCTATTATTTTTAAAAGGGTTGGCGTCCATCGCGTGTCGGCTATTCTGTTGGGATTTGTAACCTTCGATGTGTTCTGGGTTTCAGAAAATAAACTTCCCTGTTTTGTTTTCATAGAAAAGTTGGCGAATTTCTTCTCAATAAAAAAATGACTCAAGCTTTTTAATAGACTTTAATTCTCCTTTCCGATCTAAGAGCCTATTAACAATTACACCAGTAGGAAGCAAAATCCATAAATCAGAATGAGTTCCTCTCAATTTTGAAATTGAATCCCATTGAATTTGCATGCCAAACGGGTCTAAAAAAATGAGAGCGGCAGTGGTTTGCTGCTGGCGCTTTCAGAACGTTGCAACACCGGCCACCCCTTGTAGCGTTTATTAGCCACCGGTTTGATTCATTTTGATCAAAAATACAAAAAGGCGCATTGAGTCGAATCACACGTTCAGCCGCTCCTCTGTAAACTTCCATTTCTTCTTCCCTAATATCAATCAACCTTAAGCATCAACCCTGGCTTTCGTCACCGCCCCCGGGGCCATCAAAAAAATTGTTCGACCGGATGCGTTCATAAGAAATACGCTGTTACATTGATAAACAAATTTTCCGTCCAGCCCCCAAGTTTGCACAGGTGATTTGTTCCGAGGTCTTGTTCCATTTACTGAGTGAAAAAACAAATTTACGCACTTAAAACAAAGTGTGTTATATTTGGAAAGTGCAACCCATGTGCACACTTGCCGGGGTTTTTATTTCCTAAAAAGCAAAACCGCGCGTCAGGTGTGCAACCCGTTGCGAATAATAATGCTGTTGGAAATTATTTGTGCGAATAGCATGGTGCAAAGATAAACAGAATTTTAATGCAGATGGTTTTAGCCCTGAACTTTGCTGCGGGCCTTCAATTCCCGGACCAGCAAATCCAACGCAGTTAACGCCGCATTCGGGAAACGGCCATCATCCACCCAGCAATGGTACCCACCCAGGTACTGCATGCCCAAATACGCCGCACTCTCCCGAAAGGGCATGTAAAAACCGGATACCAGATCATCATCTTCGCTGCAACTGATTGCAGCCATGGATTTACCGCGCAGCCTGCGGCCTACATCTTTCCGGATTTTCAGCAAATCGCTCAACCGGTCGAAAAATGTTTTCATCACCGCGCTCATCGTATACCAGTACACTGGCGTGGCAAAAATCAGGGTGTCGTAGCGGCTGGTGATCGATTCCATGAGCGGAAGAAAGTCGTCGTGCCGGTTTTTAAAATCGTAGTCGAAATAGCCGATCTTAAAATTATTCAGGTCGAGCACATCGCACTGGAGTTTTTCGGCCAGGTAATTCACGGCTTTCCTGGTATTGCCGTTGCTGTTGGAACTGCCCAGAATGATCACGGTATTGGATGCTGCCATTTTTAAAAATTAAGCATTGACCAAATGCCCCAGCTTCCAGCTCGCCCAGCAAACTACTGCGCCTGCCAACGTGCCCCAGGCCAGATCGACTAAAACCAACGGCCAGGGCCAGTTGGCCAGGAGCGCCTTGTTCACCAGTTCATAAGTCGCGTAAGTTACCAGCCCGAAAAAGGCGCCGTTGAACATAGCCCCCCTGGCTGTTTGGGCGGGCCCGATGCAGAAGAACAGCAAACCGGCGGAAAAGATCAGGTAAAACAACAAGCCCGCACCGAGGTCGGGTTTGGGCGCCAGGAGCCAACCTACCTGTTCGTGAATAAATTTTTTTGCAAAAAAATTAATGAACGCCAGGTCAAACGCGGCATACAATAGGAAGGTTATCAAAAAGTGCAACATGGAACGCATACCGGTAAAAGTAGTCCCTTTGTCCCGTATATCCGGTCATTTCTCGATCTGCTGCCACCTTTGTAAAATTTTATTTGTCATATTCGCCATATAAGTCATTTCGAATCCTATACCCGAATCATGCAACTCACTATCCGCAACCTGAGTAAAACATACCCCAACGGCGTCAAAGCCCTCCAAGACGTTTCCCTCGATATCCCTACCGGCATGTACGGCCTGCTCGGCCCCAACGGCGCCGGGAAAAGCACCCTGATGCGCATCCTTGCTACCCTGCAGGATGCCGACTCCGGCACCGCCACCCTCGACGATATCAACGTATTGAAAGACAAAGATGCCGTACGCCGCCTGCTGGGCTATCTGCCCCAGGAGTTCGGCGTGTACCCGCGCATCAGCGCCCTGGAAATGCTGCGGCACCTCGCCGTTCTGAAAGGAATTCCCGGCGCGCAGCAAAAAGAAGTGGTCAACGCTCTGCTCGAGCGTGTCAACCTTTGGGATCACCGCAAAAAAGCTGTTTCGTCTTATTCGGGCGGGATGCGCCAGCGCTTCGGCATTGCGCAGGCCCTGCTGGGCGACCCCAAACTGATCATCGTCGACGAACCCACCGCCGGCCTCGACCCCGGCGAGCGCAACCGCTTCTACAACCTGTTGTCGGAAATCGGTGAAAATGTGATCGTCATTCTCAGCACGCACATCGTGGAAGACGTAAAGGAACTCTGCTCCAACATGGCCATCATCAACAGCGGCCAGGTGCTATACGCCGGCACCCCGGATGCGGCGCTGACAGCCTTGCAGGGGCAGGTTTGGGAAAAAGCCATTGCCAAAGCCGAAATTGAAGATTACCAAAACCGGTACCAGGTGATCTCCAGCAAACTGGTGGCGGGCAAACCCATCATTCATGTGCTCAGCGAAACGAATCCCGGCGATGGTTTTCAGGCTGCGGATGCGGATTTGGAGGACGTATTTTTTGCCAAAATTCTGGCGGGCCAGCTGACCGTTTGAATTTTACTCAATGCGCTGAGTAAAATTACTCAAGGCCCTGCGTAAACGGTTTTTAGAATCAACAACCTACCACATGTTCACCACCTTCTTCTCGTTCGAACTAAAATCCTGGCTGCGCTCGCCCATGCCCTGGATATTTTTATTCATCATCGGGCTGTTGTGCTTTTTCGGCACCATTTCCGACCAGGTGGGTATTGGCGGCAGCTATGGCAATGTTTGGAAAAACGCGCCGTTTGTGGCCCAAAACTGGTACGGCGTTTTCTCGATCCTTTGCATCCTGCTCACCACGGCTTTCATGAACACGGCTGGTATTCGCGACTACGAAAACCAAACCAGCCAGATCATTTTTTCAAAACCGGTGGACAAGGCGGGCTACTATTTCGGGCATTTTGGCGGCGCGCTGCTGATCGCCCTAATCCCGATGCTGGGCGTCACGTTGGGCATGTGGACGGGCGTCGCCCTGAATGCCGTTTTCGAATGGATCGACACCGGACGCTTCGGCCCCTTCGAAACGCAGGGGCACCTGATGGGGCTACTGATTTTTGCCATCCCTAACACCTTTTTTGTGGGTAGTGTTTTATACGCCGTGGCCATTAATACGCGCTCTACGCTGTATTCTTTTATTGCGGCTACGGCGCTGCTGGTCGGGTATATCGTAGCCGGTAATTTGCTCCGAGATATCGAAAACGAACAACTCGCCAGCCTGCTCGACCCGCTCGGCTTCCGGGCCTTCAGCATTGTGTCGAAATACTGGACGGTGGAGGACAAAAACACGCAAGCTGTGATGCTCGGAGGCAGCCTCCTGGTCAATCGCCTGCTTTGGTCGCTGGTTGGGCTGGCGGCGCTGATCATCGGCTACCGGGCATTTCATTTTGGCGAAAAAAGCCGCTCCCGGCGCAAGCAAAAAGCTGTGGAACCGGAAGCCCCCGTCGGCCTGCGCGCCTTGGGTGTTTTGCCGCGCGTTGCGCCCGCCAAAGGCTGGACAACCACGCTGCGCCAACTTTGGAGCCAGTTCAAAACTGAATGGCTGGGTGTTTTGCGCAGCACGGCATTTATCCTGCTCACCCTGCTCGGGCTGCTCAACTGCGTTCCGGGGATGTTTTTCGCCAACGAATCGTACGGCACGCACGAACTCCCGGTTACCTACACCATGATCGATGAAATCCGGGGCTCGTTTTACCTGTTCATCATTATCATCATGGTTTATTTCAGCGGGGCGGTCATCTGGAAAGAGCGCAACGCGCACATGAACGAGATCACCGACGCGCTGCCCACTAAAAACTGGACGGGCTGGCTGGGCAAATACGGCGCCGTGTTGGGCATTCTGGCCACGCTGCAAGTCATCGCAATTGTTGCGGCCATTGCGGCCCAGGCAGCTATGGGCTACCACCGCTACGAAGTTGGGGTGTACTTGCGCGAACTGCTGGTGGCCGACCTGCTCGGGTTCGCTTTTTTGCTCGTGCTGAGTTTTTTGATACAGGCGCTTTCGCCCAACATGTACCTCGGTTTTTTCCTCGTCATCATCCTGATCATCGTCAACGACTTTGCCTGGAGCGCGCTGGACATCGAAAGCAACATGGTCATTTTTGCCAATCGCCCGAATTACACCTTGTCCGACTTTTATGGCTACCAGCCCTACGCCAAAGGCCTGAGCTGGTTCAACGCCTACTGGTTTTTGTTCTGTACCCTGCTGGCCCTGGCGGCGTTTCTGTTTTGGCCGCGCGGCAAAGAATTTTTGGAAAAAACGGCTCAAACTCGCCAGGCTGGAATGGGCGAATTACCGGAATTTCGGCTGGCTGGCCCTCGTTGCCTGGCTCGGTACTGCCGGGTGGACGTTTTACAATACCAAAGTCAAAAACACCTACACCACCAGTCAGAAGCGCGAAAAACTGCTGGCCGATTTTGAGAAAAACTACAAGCAGTACGAAGGCCGGATCCAACCGCGCATTTACGACGTCAAGTACGATATCGACCTTTACCCCGAAACCCGCGCCTTGCATGTGAAAGGAAAATTTTACGCCTGGAATCGCTACGACCGGCCCATCGACACGCTTTTTGTCAATGTGCCGCAACACGGTAAGTTTGAGCTGAAAAACGCGAACCTCTCCCTGCTGCTGAACGATTCGCTGGTCAACTGGCGCATGTACCGGTTCAAGCCGGCGCTGATGCCCGGCGATTCGATTTTGCTGGAATTCCGGACCGACTTTGACCCGACCGGTTTCGACAACCAGCTCCGCTGGGGCCGAATCGTGCAAAACGGCACTTTTTTCGACAACACCGACATCATCCCGGTTTTTGGCTACCAGGCAGGCTCCGAACTCACCGATAAAAACACCCGGAAAAAGTACGAACTGCCGGAAAAAAGCCGGTACCCGGCACTCGACCGCACCGATACCCTCAACCGCATGGACGCGTACATCAGCCCGAACAGCGATTGGGTAAATGTGGAAACGGTGATCCGCACCGCACCCGACCAAATTGCCATCGGTCCGGGCTCGCTGTTGCGCGAATGGGAGGAAAACGGCCGCCGTTGTTTTCACTACAAACTCGACCACGCGTCCTTCAATTTTTACTCCTTCCTCAGCGCGCGTTATACCGTGGCCCGCCGCGAATGGAAAGGCGTAAAGCTGGAGGTTTACCACCACGAGAAACACACCTTCAATGTGGAGCGCATGCTGAACGGCATGCAAAAATCGCTGGAGTATTTCACGGCCAATTTTGGGCCGTACTACCACAAGCAGTGCCGGATCATTGAGTTTCCGCGCTATGCGCAGTTTGCCCAATCGTTCCCCGGCACCATGCCCTTCGCAGAGGGTATCGGGTTTATCCAGGATTTCAAAGACCCCGACGACGACCTTGACCTGATGTTTTACGTGACCGCCCACGAGATCGGGCACCAGTACTGGGGCCACCAGGAATGCGGGTCGTACATGCAGGGCAGTGAAATGCTGGTGGAAACATTTGCCCAGTGGAGCGCGCTCATGGTTATGGAACACGAATACGGGAAAGACCAGATGCGCAAGTTCCTGAAATACGAGATGGACAAATACCTGCGCGGCCGTGGCCGGGAGACGCTGAAAGAATTGCCGCTGGCAAAATGTGAAGGGCAAGGCTACATCCACTACAACAAAGGCAGCGTGGCAATGTATTACCTCAAGGAAATGATCGGCGAAGAAAATGTAAACGCTGCACTACGCGACTTCCTCGGAAAATACCGCTACGCTGATCCGCCCTACCCAACCAGTCTCGACGCGCTCGATGCATTTTACGCCCACACGCCCGATTCGCTGCGCTACGTGGTCAAAGATTTGTTTGAAGACATTACCCTGTTTGAAAACCGCTGCCAGGAAGCAACCATGAAAGAATTGGAAAACGGGAAATGGGAAGTAACCGTGCAGATTGAATGCCATAAAATTAAAGCCGACGAACTGGGTAAGGAAACGGAAGTCCCCGTCAATGACTACATCGATATCGGTGCCCTGGCCAAACCGGCTTCCGGCAAGAAATATGGCAAGGTGCTTTACCGGCAGCGCGTGAAAGTCGCTCAGCAGAACAACCGGTTTACATTCACCGTAGATGAAAAACCGGAAAGAGCCGGGGTGGACCCGTTTTCGTTGTTGATCGACCGGAATCCGGAGGATAATATGAAGGATTTGTAAGGCCGACTGTTAGTCGGGCAGAAAATGTCCAGTTGTATGGTACAATTCTACGCTGAAAACGAAATACCGATACCCGCACCCGGGTACCAATGATTTTCAGGTTCTTCCTGGAAATAAAGAAAATGCCGTCCGGTTTTAAGCGAAAAATCGGCGAGCGAACCCGAAACGTGTGCGTTGTCGCTTAAAATGACCGCTCGCTTGGTGAGTAATTTTTGGATCACTTCATACTCCCGGCATTCGTATTCAACAGAGTGATCACTATCGTTTATAAACAAATCTATCGGTTCTTCTATTTTTGATAAGCTTTCTATAGAATCGCCATACAGGATTTTGCCAACTTCAGCATAGCGGCCGGTCAATAAATAACCGGCTTCCGGATTAATATCGGTGCCCAAATATTTTCCCGGGAGACCCTCTTCGGCATTTTTCAATAGTGCAGCGCACAACAGCACGGAGCCAAGGCCTTTGTCGACCCCCGTTTCTATGACGAGTTTGGGTTTAAGCGCCCGTACAAAAGCATACCAACCCAGCCGGCGGCCGAACAGGATTTTTTCATCGGCAAACTTCCGTTGGGACGAGTTTCGGGTAGTTTCCAGAATATGCTCCCGCAACGCCGCGTCGTTTTGTGCCTCGTCGATGTACTTCCGGACGATTTGATAGTTTTCGTTCAAAACGGCCGACACCGTGAAACTCAGATAGTTCAGGTTACTTTGAGTCAGTTGGTAAGTGAAATTGGAGGTTTCGTTAGAATTGAAACCCCATTGGATGATTTGAATGTATTTGTGATTGAAATAGGTGCTGGCCAGGTAAATGCGACGCAAAAAACGCAACAACCAAATTTTCTTAAGGGCTCTTAATAGTATTTCCATGATTAAACATAGTTGTACAAATCTATAAACGCCCGGTATCGCGCATCTTCTTGCAAAACATCCGGATTGCCTATGACGATCACCTGCTCCCGGGCGCGGGTAAGCGCAACGTTCAATTTCCGATCGATGCCCTCATTGGAAAGATTGACCAGTTTGGCCAGCTGACTGCCCGCATGCACGCAGCAGGAAATCAGGATCACCTCCCGCGCGCCGCCCTGGTAGCGTTCCACGGTGTCGATGGTTTGCGCATCGGGGTCAAGCCCGGCTTCGGCGATTGCCTGCCGGATTTGTGCAATCTGCGCCCGCCAGGGTGTGATGATGCCCAGGCTGGTTTCCGGGTCCCAGGGTTTGCCCATGGCAGCCCATTTTTCTTTGAAATGCCGGA
This sequence comes from Lewinellaceae bacterium, assembly GCA_016716135.1. Classification (GTDB taxonomy): domain Bacteria; phylum Bacteroidota; class Bacteroidia; order Chitinophagales; family Saprospiraceae; genus M3007. The sequence goes on from JADJWX010000028.1 coordinate 170,716, forward strand.
GCAACTGCGCGACCATTCGGGCCTCCTCGGGCGCTGTTTTTTGATAGGGTAACGCATTATCAGCGCGCACCGGAATGAATTGGACGCGACGTGCCCAGGGCCCGGACAAGTCTGCTTGATCTTCCTGGAGTTGGCGGTGCTGCCTGTGCGTGTCGTCCGGTTCATCACCTGCCAGAGTTTGCAACTGGCCGTCGTAAAAATACCGGTTGGGAAAATCCATGATGTCGGCATGCATGCGGCCCTGGCGGTAGAGTTGGCCGTAGTTTTCGTCCAATCCATGCTGCTGGCAGATGCGATACAGCCGTTCGAAGTAGGAATCGCGCAGATCGAAGAGGCCAATGGCGTTTAACTCAGGATCGTCCACCCGGGTAAGTTCCGGGGCTTGCGCAGTCACGGCAGGTAGCTGCCGGTGGTCGCCGATGAGCACAAAATGCTCAAAGCGGGTGAGCAGGCCCACCAGTTGGGGTTCCAGAATTTGGGACGCTTCATCGACTACCAGTCGTTGTATTTTTTTGATCGCCAGCAGGTTTTCATTGTGCGCAAACGAAGCCACCGTGCTCACGATGATACGCCGGGGCTCCAAAATCGCCAGCAGTTCGGCCCGGTTTCCGGCATTGGCAGTGTGTGCGCTGAGCAGTTGGTCCCTAAACCTTTCGGCGGTGGAGAAGCGCGAACCGATGCGGAGGTATTGCGTGCGGATGTCGCCGCCGAGGCTGTCGAGCGCTTCGCAAATTTCGTCCACTGCCCGGTTGGTGTAGGCCAGTAGCAGCAGGTTGTCGGTGGTTTCGCGAAGTACCCAACCGGCCAGGTCGCGCAGCATGATGCTGGTTTTGCCGGTGCCGGGGGGGCCCCAGAGGAGGAAGAAGTTTTTGGCGTTGGCGATTTTTGGCAACCCCACCCCCATCCCCTCCCCCAGAGGGGAGGGGGGCTTGGCCTCGGGATTATTTTTGATGTTGGGAACCTTGGCCAAATCTTTACGGCGTTTGGCAATGGTTTGGCGAAGGGAATCAAGTGTTTGGTTCGTTCGGTTTAGAATATCGGCATTTGTAAACCGAATTACTTCGAAACCGGCCAGTTGCAAAAACTCGGTTCGCAGAGCGTCCCATTCCGGTTGGAAATCGTGGATGTTACCATCCAGTTCAATAACCAGGCGAAATTCTAAACTGACAAAGTCCGCGATAAATTCTTCAATGGCGTGCTGGCGGCGAAACTTAACACCATCCAATTTTTTATCTCTGATTTTCTCCCAAAGTACAGTCTCTGCTTCCGTTTGATATTTTCGAAGATTGCGGCAAAAGCCCTTCAGATAGCGCCATCGTGCCATATCCGTAGTTTCCTGCGGCTGGCCAAAAGCGCCAATTTTCCTAACTTTTTCCGCATCAGGAGCCGAATCATACCCCGAATGCTTTGAAAATCCAGAGGGCAAGCCCCCCTCCCCCTTGGGGGAGGGGATGGGGGTGGGGTTGAGAATCAGGGCGCGGTTTCCCGCCCCCGCCCACTCAAACAGCCCCCGGTACATCGCCGTGAACCCCATGTCCAGCATATCCGGTTCCAGGTTCCACAGGGCACTGGTTTCAAAGGGCTTCAGGTTGAACTGGCGGTAACGGAGTTGCACCGTCACCTGATCGGACTTGAGTTCCGTGATAATGCACTTGATCACCTGGTGGTCGAGCACGGTGTCGGTTTCCGTTTCGGCGGGGTAGAGCACGGCGATGTCGCCGACGCGGAAATTGGCCAGTGGATTGGTCATTTCCGTTTTTTGAAAAATAATGCAGGGGTCGGCCTGATCCGCGCGGTTTTGCATAATTTTCAAATGGCTGAGAATAGCGTAGGCCTCTTGTTTTTCGGCAAAACTGCTCCGCCAAAGCGCGGCATTACCATTGACGGTATCGCTGTTTTCTTCACCCACTTTGGCCAACCACTGCTCGCGGGCAATGAGGCCGCAAAAGGCGTTGAAATATTTTTTCTCCAGCGAATTAAGTTTGCCGTAGGCGGCCTCAAACTGGCCGAAATCGCGCTGTAAAAAATCGCCCTGCGGCGCCTTGTCAGCCCGAAGGCGCTGAAGCAACGGCACCTCAACATCGCCCGGACGGATAGCCGCCAGCAGGCGCTCGATGCCCACCAGGTGGTTGCGCACTTGCAGGGCCTCCCACTGCTCGGGCGCCACGGTAGGGGCAAAACGCAGTTGCTGCACGTCCATACCCGAGTACAGAATGTACTTGGCCGGGTCGGCCTGGGCGCCGTACACCGAGCGCACAAGCAGATCGTAGAGCAGGGTCTGCGTGAAATGGCTGCGTTGGATGCCGTAGGCATTGGGCCGGTACGGGGTGCCGCTTTTCAATTCGACGATGGCCGAGCGGTCATCCTGCCGGAAAAACAGATCGAGGCGGCCCTGCAGGCCAAATTGTTCGCTGTAAAATGTGGGCTCCAACACACAATCGGCGGGGTCGATCTGTTGCTGGGCCAACCCGGTTTGCGCCATGTATTTCAGGTTCAGGTAATGTTTTTGGGCTTTGCCCAAAATTTCGCGCACTTTGGCGTCGGGCATCGGCGCAAACACGAAGGGATAGGCCTGAAAACTTTCGCGCAGCAATTCCGTGTAATCGGCATCGGGTTGAGTCAGCAGCCTGTCGAGGAAAAGGTTGGCTATGTTTCCCAACAGGATGGGCGGCGTTTGCTCATAAGGCAAAAACTTTTTCACGAGGTAGGCCAGCGGCTGGGCGCCACTTACTTTGAAACACTCGGAAATCGCCGAAACGTCCATCAGAAAATCGGGCTCCACCACGAAAGCGCGCGGTCGGTAGTAGCCCTGCTGGTCCACGTCCACATCGAGCAGGTTGAGCGTGACCGGGAAGCCGAACACCGTGCGCAAAAGCCGGATGGTGGGGTTGAAACTGTCGTTGCGTTCGGGCAGGTTGTAGCGCACGCGCACCGGCTCGAAGGGGTTTTCTTCATCGAAGGCGAAAAAAAAGTGTTGCTCCGGTTCGTCGCGCACGGCCACCACGCGGGCGCGGGCCTTGTAGTCCCAGATTTCGGGTGCGGCAAACTGCCATTCGCCTTCGGCCGGGAAATGCGCCAGCACTTCCGGGGGAATTGCCGTTTTGAAAAAGATCAGGATGGTTTCGGCCAGGACTTGCACGCCGAGGTGCACATGCCGCGCTTCGATGCCTTGCTCCTGTCCCGACCGTACCCGCCCGGCGATGCGCCGGAAATGGTGGATGCGTTGCAGGGTTTCGGGCTGAATCTGAAATTGGTGGCCGGCGTAGCTGATGCGGGCGAAAAGGGTGCTGAAGGCCAGCTGCTCCTGCCGGGTCGCTTCGAAGAAAAGGCGTTCCAGCAAGGTGGCCAGGGCCAGCACTTTTTCGCGCGGCGCCCAGTGGGCATGCGCGGCGATTTTTACCAGTTCGCGGTAGAGTAATGGCGCGGTTTCGGGTGGCATTGGGCGAAGATACGACAGCGATCTTTGCAAAAAGCAGGGGGGAGCAGTGCCAAATGGGTATGATAGGCCTTAAGCCTTTCCCTCCAAATCCTTCAAAATCCGCTCCAGCGTCCGCACTTTCTTCTGCAGATCGGGCAGGTTTTTGAACACCACATAAGCCCGCACGTAGTCGTTGTAGTCGATGGCGGGAGCGCCGAAAAGCGCCTGGTCGGGCTTTTTAATGGAGGAGGCGATGCCGCTTTGCGCCTGCACGCGGGTGCCGTCGGCGATGGTCAGGTGGCCGGCCACGCCGGTTTGGCCGCCGAGCTGCACGTTTTCGCCGATTTTGGTACTGCCGGCCACGCCCACCTGGGCTGCCATCACGGAGTTTTTGCCTACTTCCACATTGTGGGCGATATGCACCAGATTGTCGATCTTGACACCGGTGTGCAGGGTGGTGCTGCCCAGGGCTGCCCGGTCGATGCAGGCATTCGCGCCGACCTCGACGTTGTTTTCCAAAATAACATTGCCGACGTGCGGCACTTTTTTCCAGGACTTGTCTTCCTGCGGGGCAAAACCAAAGCCGTCGGCGCCGATGACCGCGTTGGCATGCAGCACGCAGTTGTCGCCGATCACGCAGCTGTGGTGGATGCGGACGCCGGGAAAAAGTTTGCAGTTGTTGCCGATCCGCACATTGCGACCGATGAACACCTGCGGGTAAATCGTGCAATTTTCGCCAATGCTGCTACCTGCTTCCACTACCGTGAACGCGCCCACCGCAGTTTGTACACCGACCTGTACATCGGGGTGTACACAGGCTTGCGGGTCTATCTGGGCGGGAGCACCGTTGGGCGAAACGATGTCGTTGAATTTTTCCAGCAAAAAGGCCAGGCTGCTCCGCACGTCATCCACCCGGATCAGGGTGGCGGCCACGGGTTGCGTCGGCCGGAAATTCTTGTTTACCAACAAAATAGAGGCCTTGGTGGAGTAGGCGTATGGCTCGTATTTGGGATTGTCGAGAAATGCAAAATCGCCTTCCCGGGCCTCCTCGATGCGTGCGGGTTGCCGGACGGTCGCGTCGGGATTTCCCTCCAGGGTACCGTCAAGAAGTTGGGCAAGTTGTGCGGCCGTAATGTCCATGCCGGGCTAAAAATTGGCGTTTTTTTAAAATAAAAAAGTCGTTGACAAAAAGTCGGGCAAAGGTAAGGATTAAGTCGAAAGTCCACTGTCGAAAGTGTACATTGCCCGGGATTGTTGTTTTCAGGCCTGCAGCCGGGCGCCCAAAACGTCCAGCAAAGCCTGCACCTTGAGCAAGCACTCCTGGTACTCCTCTTCGGGCGTGGAATCATACACGATAGCGCCGCCTACCTGGCAGGAAATGTAGTGGTTAGCCGCATTGTACAAAATGCTGCGAATGACCACATTAAAGTCAAAATCGCCGGCCGGCGTGAAGTATCCGACTGCGCCCGAATACAGTCCGCGGCGGCTGCGTTCGTAGTGTTCGATCAGTTCCATGGCCATCACTTTTGGGGCGCCGGTCATGCTGCCCATCGGGAAAGCGTCGCGGATAGCCACCACCGGGTGAGTGCCAGGCCGGAGGGTGCCGGTAATGGTGGAGATCATCTGATAAACCGTTTGGAAACCGTAGATCCCAAACAATTCTTCCACCTGCACCGAGCCGGGCTGGCAGTGGCGGGCGAGGTCGTTGCGCACCAGGTCGACGATCATCACGTTTTCCGCCCGGTCTTTGATGCTCGTCCGCAGGGCCTCGCGGATAAGCGCGTCCTCGGCCGGGTCGGAGTGGCGGCGGCGGGTGCCTTTGATGGGTTGGGAAACCAGGAGGTCGCCCGTTTTTCGCAAAAACCGCTCGGGGCTTGCGCAGAGCAGGTAGTGGTTTTGCTTGCGCAAATAGGCGGCAAAAGGCGCCTGGGCGCGGGCATTCAGGCGCTCGAAGGTGGGCAAGGGAATCAGGGTTGAATTTTCGGCATAAAACTCCTGGCAGAGATTCAACTCGTACACATCGCCCTCCACAATGTGCCCACGCACGGCTTCCACGGCTTGCAGGTAGTCGGCCTTGGGCAGGCGGGGGTGGAGCAGCCTGGAATGGGCAGGTTCATCGGCAGGTTGGGGAATTGTATTTTGAATGGCGGCCCATACCCGCTCCGGGGTTTCGATAAGCGAAAAAATCGTGAGTTGGTGCAGGTTTTCGCTGGATATTCCCACCACCATTTCCGGTTGAAAAAAATACAGGTCGGGCAGGCCGAGTCCGTCGGGATTTTGAGATTGCAGGGCTTCCACTTCGTTTTTCAGATCGTAGCCCAAAAAGCCGAACAGCCAGTCCTGTTTTTGTTTGGCGAACGCCTGCAACCCCGGAAATGCCTGTCCGGCAGTTGCCTGAAAGCTGTCGGCGGCCCCAACAGCCACGAGGCATTCCCAGCTGCGGTGTTGTTGGTGGGGGTAGCTGTTGCTGTCGAGGTATACACACACGGGGTGCCGGCTGGCCCAGTGGAGGAGCTGTTTTTTGGCGGTTGCCAGGTTGTTGATTTGGAAGTGGGCTACTTGACGCATAGGTTTTGATTACGGGTTGCGGGCCAATGCAATACCTTCCGGCCAATCGAGCGTCCGGGCTTCTTCGGGGCTGGTTTTCCAAAGTTGGGCTTTCAGGTCCAGCAGTTTTTCTTCAAAGGCTCCCCGGCGGATGCCCAGGGTTAGTTGAACGCCGGTGTCGGTGTAGTTTTCTTGGAGCGTTTCCAACTGCAGTTTCTTTATTGCATTGATCAGGTCGGGTACCCGGGCATAATTTGCCTCGAGGTTTATGTTTTCAAAAACAATTTTTTCAACAATTTCCGCATGTCCGATCGCATCGGCGGCGCTTTCCCGGTAGGCCTGTATGAGGCCGGATGCGCCGAGCAAGGTGCCGCCAAAATAGCGCACCACCACCACTACTACATCGGTAAGACCCGCGGAGTCAATTTGCCCAAGGATGGGTTTTCCGGCGGTGCCGGAGGGTTCGCCATCGTCGTTGGCGCGGAAACGCAGGCCGTCGAGCCCGAAGCGCCAGGCAAAACAATGGTGCCTAGCCTTGAAATGTTCCTTCCGGAGCGCCTCCACCCGGGCCATCGCCTCTTCCTCCGAGGTGCAGGGGTAGGCATAGGCAAAAAACTTGCTGCCCCGGTCTTTGAAGGCGCCGGTGCTGGGAGCGGCGAGGGTATGGAAGGAGTCGGGTAATTCGGTCATAGTTTGAGGATGCGCTTGTTCGTTCTGCCCTGTGAAGGGGGTAGGCTATTCGAAAATTTCAATTTTCACTTTTTAACCAACAGAAAGTCAATTTCTTATAATCAAATTAAATTTCAAAAAATGTATTGAGGCAAGTTTTTTTTAAATCAAAAAGTTTCAATTTTATGCTGCGCTCGAAATAACCTAAAACAAAAAATATGCGTGAAGACTTCCTGCATTTCCTCTGGCGCTGGCGCCGATTTGATGCACAAAACCTTCAAACCACAGATGGCGAAGCCCTCGAAGTACTGCACCCGGGCGAGTTGAACTCGAACGCAGGCCCTGATTTTTTCAACGCCCGCATTCGACTGGGTACCACCCTCTGGGCCGGAAATGTCGAAATGCACCTCAACGCTTCCGACTGGCTTACCCACGACCACCACACCGACCCGGCCTACGACAATGTGATTTTGCATGTGGTGCTCGACGAAGACCAACGGCTGCAACGGCCCAATGGCACACCGCTGCCCTGCCTGGAACTCCGCCAACGCATCCCGCCGGGTTTGCTCGACAAATATAACCGCCTGACGCATGAGCGGACCTGGATTCCCTGTGCGCGAACATACGCTGAAATTCCGGGGCTGATCCGGCAAAACTGGCTGGATCGGCTGCTTGTCGAGCGCCTGGAACAAAAAACCGCGCTGGTGGCCCAATTGGTATCGGCCTGCGGGCAGGACTGGGAGGAAGCCTTTTACCGGATGCTGGCGCGCAATTTTGGATTAAAAATAAATACCGAACCATTTGAAACGCTGGCGCAAATACTGCCGCGCCGCTTGCTGGCGCGGCACAGCGATAATTTGCTTCAACTGGAGGCATTGCTCTTCGGCCAGGCAGGTTTGCTCGACGAAAATTTTGCCGACGATTACCCCAAAGCAGTGGCCAAGGAGTACCGGTTTTTACAGCACAAATACGAATTGCAGCCGATGCCGGCCGGGCAGTGGAAATTTTTTCGGCTGCGGCCAACAGGTTTTCCAACGGTTCGTCTGGCTCAGTTTGCTGCCTTGCTACACGGTTCGGCACAGTTGTTCAGCCGTGTACTCGACGCGCGGAATACCGGCGAAACAGCCCAATTATTTACGGCCGAACCCAGCAATTACTGGCATACCCATTTCCGATTTGATAAAACGGCTGCTAAACGAACCGGGCCGCCGGGCCGCGAATTTGTACATTTGCTGCTCATTAATACCGTTGCGCCGTTTTTGTTTTACTACGGCCAGGTGAAGGGACGGACGGATATTCAAGACCGCAGTTTGCAGTTGCTCGAAGATTTGCCGCCGGAAGCAAATACTGTGATTGCCACTTGGGCCGAAATGGGCCAACAAGCAGGCAACGCCGCCGGTACGCAAGCGCTCCTTCACTTGAAATCGCAGTATTGCGATGCCGGCCGTTGCCTGGAATGCGCCATCGGTACCGCTATTTTACGCTGATCATGCTTCGATTTTTCGCGCACTTTTTTTCTACCCTCGGGCACCCGATGTTGTTGCTGACCTACGCCATGCTCTTGCTGATGGCTGTTAATCCTTTTGCATTTGGTGTGAATAACCCTGGCGACAAGCCTGCCCTGTTGTTGTTGCTCTACGTTTTTACAACTTCAGCGCTTATCCCCGGTATTGGCATTGCTGTGATGAAGCCACTGGGTTTTATAAAAAGCCTGGAATCGCCCGAGCGAATGGAGCGGATCGGACCCTACATTATCACCGGCGTATTTTATTTGTGGATTTACAAAAACCTGGGGTCGGGCGGGCAGGTACCACCTTTGTACCTGGTATGTGTGCTTGGCGCCACGATCGCCCTGTTCGGCGCTTTTTTGATCAATATTTTTACCAAGATCAGCGCGCACGCAACCGGCATGGGCGGGCTGGTCGGCATGGTTTTGCTGACCGCCTGGACGTGGCCGGAGAGCAGCCTGCGCCTTTCGCTGTTTGGCGCTGGCGTGCAACTTAGCCTGACAGCGGCAGCTGCTCTGGTCATCATTTTTGCAGGATTCGTCGGTTCGGCGCGGCTGGTACTGAAAGCACATGTGCCGGTCGATCTTTGGCAAGGCTATGCGGTGGGATTTGGGTCTGTTTGGGTAGCCTGGGGGCTTCTGTAGAGCCTTTTTTGTTGAAAAAAAAGTAGGAGTACAAAATTTGAAATGCCCGCCGTAGATTATTTTTTCACCAAAAACATGAGTCATCCCGAATTTTTAAAATGACTTCGGAGAAGTCAAATATTTGTAGATCAGAGATTTAAGGGCGCTCGACGACCTCGGAGAGGTCGCATGTGCAGGGGTTAGCACCTGGATATTCGACCTCTCCGAGGTCGGGCAACGGGTAACCGGAGCATTTCTACAAATATTTGACCTCTCCGAGGTCTTTTTTATGGAAAAATTCGGGATAACTCATGTTTATGGTGAAAATTTGGAAACTACCTAACGCGCTAAGACTTATGTGACATCCTCTTTGTGAAAATTATGCACACTGGAATTTACGCCGCCTTAAGTTGCCCGATCCGCGAACGCTCCAGTTTTTCAACGGCATACGCCCGGTCAATCACCAGTTCATTCCCGCCTTTTTTATTTTTTCCTTTCAACGGCATTTCAAACATGGCGTCGGTGAGAATGGCTTCGCAAAGCGAGCGCAAGCCGCGCGCGCCGAGTTTGTATTCCTGGGCCTTTTCGGCGATAAAAGTGATCGTCTCGGGTTTGAATTTAAGATCAACCCCTTCGAGCGCAAACAACTTTTGGTATTGCCGGACGAGGGCGTTGCGCGGCTCCGTCAGGATGCGGCAAAGCGCCGTGAGGTCGAGCGGATCGAGGTGCACCAGCACCGGTAAACGCCCTACCAGCTCTGGGATAAGCCCGTATTGTTTGATATCCAGGTGGTTTACGTATTGCAGGAGGTTTTCCCGGTCGATCCGCTCATCTTGTTGTTTGCCGTAGCCGATTACCTGGGTATTTACCCGGCGTGCGATCACTTTTTCGATGCCGTCGAAGGCTCCCCCACAGATGAACAGAATGTTGCGGGTATTTACTTTGACCAGTTTTTGCTCCGGGTGTTTACGTCCGCCTTGTGGCGGCACCAGTACCTCAGCGCCCTCGAGCATTTTCAGCATAGCCTGTTGCACACCTTCGCCCGATACATCGCGGGTGATGGACGGGTTGTCCTGCTTGCGGGCCACCTTGTCGATCTCGTCGATATAAACAATACCGCGCTCGGCAGCAGGCACATCATAATCACAAACCTGGAGCAACCGGGCAAGGATACTTTCCACATCTTCGCCGACATATCCGGCTTCGGTAAACACCGTGGCGTCAACAATGGCAAAAGGCACATTGAGCAGTTTGGCAATCGTTTTTGCCAGCAGGGTTTTGCCGGTACCGGTTTGGCCAATGAACAGCACGTTGGATTTTTCAATTTCCACATCATCCTTACCTGCTGCAGGCTCACCCAATTGCTTCAGGCGCTTGTAGTGGTTGTACACGGCCACAGCCAGCACCTTTTTGGCATCATCCTGACCAATGATGTAATCGTCCAGGAAAGCCTTGATATCGCGGGGCGGAATCAGGTTTACAAGGTCGCCAAAGCCGGACGGCTTACCAGAACCTGCACTGTCGGCTTGTTCATGCCGGTTTAGTTCCTGATCGATGATCTCCTGGGCTTTTTCCACGCACATCTCACAAATCTGGGCATCCATGCCCGAGATCAGGATCATGACGTCGTCTTTGCTTCGCCCGCAAAATGAACATTGGTGTGGATTCACTCGACCGCGTTTTAGCATGGTTTACTTTTCTTTTCTTGGATTGTTACGTGCCAGCACCTCGTCCACCAGGCCATATTCTTTAGCCTCCTCTGCACTCATCCAGTTGTCCCGATCACAGTCTTCCGAAATCTTATCGTAAGGCTGGCCAGTATGTTCTGCGAGGATATCGTACAGTGATTTTTGCATTTTCTTGATCAGCTTGTAGGTGATCTCGATATCCGATACCTGCCCCTGGGCGCCGCCCATGGGTTGGTGAATCATGACATGGCTGTGGAACAGGCAGCTGCGCTTGCCTTTGGCGCCGGCGGCCAGCAACACGGCGCCCATGGAGGCAGCCAGACCGGTGCAAATAGTAGCCACATCGGGAGCAACATACTGCATGGTATCATAAATCCCCAGGCCATCGATCACGGAACCGCCCGGGCTGTTTATGAACAGCTGAATGTCGCGTTTGGGGTCGGCGCTTTCCAGAAACAACAACTGCGCCTGAACAATATTTGACACTTGATCCGACACCGGCAGACCCATAAAAATAATGCGGTCCATCATAAGGCGGCTGAACACATCGAGTTGTGAGACATTCAGCTGGCGCTCTTCAATCACGTACGGTGTCAGGTTGCGCAGGTGCGGGTGCGTGGAGGGCGTACTTTTTTCAATGTACTTTTCGAGGTGCATGCCACTCATGCCAAGGTGCTTGGTGGCATACTTTTTGAAATTCATTCTTATCGAACATGCTTAAATAGTTTTGAGGCAATTATAACAAGGAATTTTTTGGAAGGTTACAATCAGGCTACAGATTCCCGAAGTTCGGCATCTTCATTTTGTTCCGCCTCTGCTTTTTTGGTAATGGCATCCAGAATTTGATGAAATTCTTCGGAGGGGACAGCCTTGTCATTTATGGTAACCAAGTCCCGGACAGCAGTAAAAATTTTATCCGTTTCCAGGTCGCGCACGGTATTTTCAACATCTTTTTCATCCTGCATCAGGCGGTCAATGCTGCTTTCGATAATGTCGTCCGGCAATTGAGCCTGGAAGTAGTTTCGCACTTTACGGGCATATTCTGCCCGGATTTCGTCATTGGTGACCTCAATTTCGAAATGCTCTTTGAGCCGGTCGCGCAACAAAGACCACCGCAGATTTTCAGCGAATGCCGCGTATTCGGCATCGATCAGTTCCGTGGTCAGTTCCGGATTATTTGCTCCAAGCCACCGTTTCAAAAAGCTTTCGGGCAGTTCAATTTGATTTAACTCCAACAGCCGCTTTTGAAAATCACGCATGAGGAGTGCATTCGAGCGGATGTCGTAAAAACCTTGAATACCGCCTTTCAGTTTGTCGATGGCTTCATCCTGGTTGCTGACGCCGCCGCCGAAGTATTTGGTGTAAAACTCATCGTTCAATTCGGCAATTTCCATGCGCGATACCTCCTCAATAGTACCTTCAAACCAATCGCCCACAACGCGGTGGTCATCCTCCGGGAGGTTCAGAATATACTTCCGGAACTTCTGGTCATCATCACCCATTTCAATCAGACGCGCATTGAACCGGATTTGGTCGCCTTTTTTTCTGGATAAAAATGCTTTGCGGAGTTCCTCGTCCGAAACCGTGTCCACATAAACAGTCATCGTCGTTTCCCAACCTTCGGCTTTGGGTTGATCACCGTCGAGCTCACGCGCGGCAATTTTTAAAATATCCCGCTCCTGAATATCGTCTTCCGGATTTGTACGGTTACCCATGCGCCGGCGGGCGTTGTCCAGATCCTGCTCTGCCAGTGTGTCCAAATCCGAAACCGTCAGGCGTTCGAAGACCTGCTTTTTATCCAGGCCCTGCACCTCGTATGCAGGCACAAAACCGATTTCGTACTCGACGGCATATTCCTCCTCCATATTGTCAATTTTGAAGGAGTACCTGTTTTGATTTTCAGTGGGCAAAGGCTGGCCAAGTACGTTGAGTTCACTGTCGCGCAGGTAATTGTACAATTCCTCCGACAGCATTTGGTTGATCGTGTCGCTGAAAATGGAGGTTCCGAACATCCGCTTGACATAATCCATCGGTGCATGGCCCTGGCGAAACCCTTTGATAGAGGCACGGTTGCGCACACGCTTTAATTCGGCATCGATTTTGGGTTTCAGATCATCTTTGGTCAGGGTGACCGTGATCAGGGCGGAAGTGTTGTCAATATCTTTTCGCTGAACGCTGGGCATATTGAAGAAAAAGTGTGGAGTAAGAAAAGTGAACGCAGTGCGGTGGTCGTCAGAAAGTTTACCGGATGGAGAAATTACGCACCGTGCAGGTAAAATATGTGCGGGCGGAGGGACTCGAACCCCCATGCCTCTCGGCGCCAGATCCTAAGTCTGGTACGTCTACCAATTTCGCCACGCCCGCATGCTTTGAAAAAAGGAGTGCAAAAGTACGGCGAACTTCCATAAAAACAAATACACCAATTGCGATGAAAACAGTTAATAAGCCTTAAATGGGTTTTGCTGTATGGATGTTTGCGGTAATTTTGTTAAACCTAAACAAGCGGAATAATTGTTGTTCATATAAAGCAAAACAATCCGGGAACCGCCAGTTTTTAATAATACAGCATTCTTTTTAAGCAGCAGGAAATCCATGGCGCAGGCAAAACCAACCTTAGATCATCCGGATGATACGACACTCATCCAACGCGCATACCGGAATTTACTCCGGTGTATGCCTGCGCCGTTAGATGTTGAGGATAAAAACAACATCCGTGCGGCCTTTGAACTGGCCGCTAAAGCACACCAGCAACAGCGCCGGAAATCCGGTGAGCCCTACATCCTGCATCCCATCGAAGTGGCGCGCATTTGTGTTGAAGAAATTGGCCTGGGTCCCACAGCCGTAGTATCAGCCCTGCTGCACGATGTAGTTGAAGATACCGACGTTTCGCTCAAGGAAATTCATACCCAGTTCGGGGCCCGTGTGGCGCTTATCGTTGACGGACTGACCAAGCTCGACAGCCTCCACGATTCGGAAAGCCCGCAGGCCGAAAACCTGACCAAAGTGCTCCGCACGATGCTTTCCGATGTCCGGGTGGTACTGATCAAAATGGCCGACCGCCTGCACAATTTGCGCACAATAAAGAGCATGGCGCCGCACAAGCAACTTAAAATTGCCGCCGAAACCAGCACCATTTATGCGCCGCTGGCGCACCGCCTGGGGTTGTACAAGATCAAAACAGAGTTCCAGGATATCTGCCTCAAGATCACCCACCCCGATGAGTACCACGATATCGCAGACAAACTGGCCCTGACCCGCCGGAGCCGCGAACAATACATCGAGGCATTCAAACGCCCATTGGCAAAAGCCCTGAAGGAGCAGCTCGGCCTGGATGTTCAGATGATCGGGCGCCCGAAAAGCATTTATTCCATCTGGAATAAGATCCGGACAAAACAGGTTGCCTTCGAAGATATTTACGATCTGTTTGCTATCCGCATCATTGTTGACGTTCCGCCCGAGCGGGAAAAGATTGCCTGTTGGCAGGCCTACGCCATTGTTACCGATTTTTACAAGCCCATTCCCGAACGACTCAAGGATTGGATTACCAACCCTAAAGCCAACGGATACGAATCGCTGCATACCTCCGTGGTAGGCCCCGATGGCCGCTACGTGGAAGTCCAGATCCGCTCCGAACGCATGGATGAGATTGCCGAGCGGGGCTTTGCTGCCCACTGGAAGTACAAAGGCGTGCGCGGCATCGGCAATAAAGCCCTGGTGTTTGAAACCTGGCTGAACCAGGTGCGTGAAACCCTTGAAAATGTGCTGTCGGGTAGCCCGGTGGAATTCCTGGCCGATTTTCAAAGCAACCTGTTCTCCGAAGAGGTACACGTTTTTACGCCGAAAGGCGAAATGAAAATCCTGCCGGAAGGCGCCACCGCCCTCGATTTTGCTTTTAGTATCCACTCGGATATCGGGAGCACTTGCCGCGCCGTCAAGGTGAACAATAAGGTGGAACGTATCCATTACAAACTGCAAAACGGAGACCAGATACAGGTCATCACCGATAAAAATCAGCGCCCCAGCGAAGACTGGCTCAAACACGTCATTACCTCCAAGGCCAAAAACCGGATTCGCGCGGCCCTGAAAGAAGAAAAACGCCAACTGGCTGCTTTAGGCCGTGAAATACTGGAGCGGAAACTGCAAAACATGCACAAGTGCCCGGTGGAGGAAAACGCAGATATGCTCACGCGCTGGTTTGGATTCCCGAACCGCCTGGAGTTTTTCAGCGCCATTGCACTGGAACAAGTGGATTTATCCGGGCTGAAATCGTTCCGGACAGACGGCCCCAGACTCATCGAGAGTGAAGGCGAAAAAGCCCCGCATAACGGCGATGGCGAACTTCGCCCGGGCGATACCGCGCAAGCAGCAAAACCGCTTAAACAACAGGCCAGCAAAGCCGATGTATTTATCAATGGCGAGCCGGGGACCTATTATGCCTATTCCTTTGCTACTTGTTGCAACCCCGTGCAAGGGGACCCCATTTTTGCCTATGTGGGTACCAAGGAAGGCGTAAAAATTCACCGGACAACCTGCCCCAATGCCCCCTTTCTGCTGGCCAACTACGAATACCGGGTACACAAAGCAGAATGGGGAGCCACGGTTAAAGCCGATTTTGTCGCTACAGTTCTGGTTACCGGAATTGACGCCGGCCCCGGTGTGATCCAACAACTGACTGACCGGATTTCAAGCATGGGCATTAACATCCGCTCCTTTTCCATCTCGGGCGAAGGCGGCTATTTTGAAGGACGGATTTCCCTGGTTGTTGCCAACACCGACCAATTGAACCAGGCGATTCTGGCCCTCAAGGAGTTCAAGTTCGTTGCCAATGTTAGCCGCATGGAATAGGCTTTATGCACTTCCGGTTTTTTCCGCATCCCACTGCGAAAAAACACCATGCACTACCTGAGATCAATTTTCCCGCTTGTCTTTTTGTTCCTTCTTGTTTCTGCCTGCCGTCAGGATCAATCACATGCCCCGAACTTACAGGCTGAAAAACCCGTAGCTGCCGAAACGGATATGGCTGCAACGTATTCAGAAACCGAAGGCTTCCGGGAGAAAGCAGCTTTCCACTCAACTTCTGCCCAGGCAAACCACTGGGATACGGTAAAAAAACTGGTCCGCCGGGCCGAGTTGTCTTTTCGCACGCCCGATGTGCTTAAGGCTACCCTGGCCATTGAAGACATTGTCCGGAAAAACGGCGGTTTTGTTTTGGAAAATAAACTCGTTCAAACCGTTTCCGAACAATTCGACACCCCTGTCAGCAAGGATTCCCTGCTGGAAACCACCGTTTTCCAAATCACCAACAACCTTGTCGTGCGGGTACCGGCTAAACAACTCGACACTACCCTGCGCGCCATTGGCCATTGGTCTGAACAACTCGACTACCGGACAATCACCGCAGAAGATGTCAGTTTGAAGGCCCTGGAAGAACAACTTGCCCAACTCCGGAACCAACAATATCAAACTGATTTGCAGCGGGATATTGCCACTAACCCGACGAAACTGCCCGACGTAGTACAGGCGCGCCGCAACACCCTGGCCGCCCGCGCGGCTGCAGACGCCGCAACCCTGGAACAATTGCGGCTCGACGATGCCGTACAACTCAGCACGCTGACGATTGCGCTGCATCAACGCCCGGTTACCAAAAAAGTACGCATTGCCCAGCCACAACCAACAGTGGCCTGGACACCCGGACTGGCCGCCCAATTGCAAGAGGCTTTTCGGACAGGTTGGAATGGCTTGGAGGCTATGCTCGTTTTTTTGGTCGGGCTATGGCCGCTACTGTTCATCGGCGCTTTGCTCTGGTGGGCCCTGCGCAAACGGCATCTTATTCCGGCATTTAAAAAATAAAGGTCAAACCGCACCCGGATCGATCTGCTCCAAATACGCCTGCATCAAACGCCAGTATTGCTGCACCTGTTCGGTCGCCTCCGGCGTTTGATGCTGGCGCATGGCCAGCAGCGCAATTTTCAACCGCACATTGGCCCGGTAGGCTTTAAAAAACAAAAACAAGCGTTGATCCTCGGCCTTGGGAAACACATTCCAATGCCGGGTATAGGCTTGCAAAAAAATACCGGCAAGTTCGGCATGCCCCTGCGCTTCCAGGTCCATACATAGAAAGGCGAGTTCGTTCAGGATATCCGATTGCCGGTAATGTTCACTGAACTCGATACAATCGAACACCACGGGGCCATTTTTTGTCAAAAAAATATTTCGGGTATGCAAGTCGCCGTGACCATCCACCCAAAAGCCATTGCGCCGGCGTTCCTTCAGGCGTTCGCTGTGGTTTTCTAAAAATGCAGGCAAATAATTGCGCCAATGTTCCAGTTGGGCATTGGTATGCGCTCCCAGCAGTTGCGCGATATCGGCACTAAAACGAAAGAGATCGGCAAAGTCCGACCAAAGCGCTGCCGGGTGAAATTGTTCCGAATCCGGCAGGATTACCGATTTGTGAAACGGCGCCAATACCCCGGCCAATTGCTCCAGGTGTTGGCTGGTCACTTTTCCACCGGCCAGGAGTTTATCCATCTGCCGTTGGTTATCCATACGTAGCATTTGCAAGGCATAGTCAAGGGGCGGCACGCCGGCAGCTCCGATCGTAACCTGTCCATCAACTACACCCACCGGCAATACGTCCAGGTACATTTCCGGCGCCAACCGCCGGTTCAGGCGCAATTCCTCCCGGCAGAAAAAATGGCGCTTCTCCAGGGTGCTGAAATCCAAAAAACCAAAGGTCAGCGGCTTTTTCAGTTTGAACGCAAAGTGCCGGGTAAGAATCACCCAGGAAATATGGGTTTCTACCAGTTCAATTTGTTCTCCGTTTCCCGGAACCGTGCCGGTTTTCAGAATGGATTGTATTTGATCATCGGTCATGAATCGATCGAACGTATTGGTCAATTTTTTCAATTTGCACATCCAGGGAGTCGGTATCCGAACGAACAACCAACACCGGCGCTTCCCAAGCCTCAAATGCGGCCCGGATTTTTTCATAAACAGCAAAATCCGCCTCACTGTCAGGCCGGGTCTTTTGAAGCCGCTGGCGGATTACCGCCTCAGCTGCCTCTACCTGAACCCGGATTACCGGCACATCGTACTTCGCAGCCAATGCCTCAAATGGCGCCCGGATATTTTTTTTGTAAAACGTGCTGTCCACAACGGCATTACCGCCGCCGGCCAGTACGCTCCCGACTTTTTCCAACATCGCCGCATATACTTTTTCCTTGTCGCCGGGTGCATAATGCCCGCGCAAACCCAAGTCATTCCGGATCAGGTCGCTGTTGATATGCACGCCGCCAAAACGAGCCACGTAGGTCCTTGCCAACGTACTTTTGCCTGAACCGGGAAGCCCCGAAATTAGAAGCAACATATTTCTGACTCGCAGTTGGTGAACAAAAAAAGCCGCAAAAAATCGTAGCTATATATTCAAAGCTAAGGCGTCGCATACCCCGTCGGCATGATCAAGATTAGGGCGCCCGTTGATGCAGGTCGTTGGCCAGTAAATATATCACCAGCTACCTTGCCGGATAGAATTTTTCCAAATGAATGGCGGCCAACAAATTGCAGAAATACTGAAAAACACAGGCATCCAGCACCTGTTCACACTTTGTGGCGGACATATCGGTCCTGTTTATGTGGAAGCCGCCCGGGCCGGCATTCGGGTCTGGGACGTTCGCCACGAAGCAACGGCCGTGTTTGCCGCCGATGCTGTCGCCCGGCTTACCGGCTTGCCTGGGGTTGCTGCCGTTACGGCTGGCCCTGGGGTCACCAATGCTATCACGGCAGTGAAAAACGCGCAAATGGCCCAATCGCCTTTGCTGCTGCTCGGCGGTGCCACCGCCACCCTGCTCCGAAACCGCGGAGCACTGCAAGACATCGATCAGGTTTCGCTGCTGCGTTCGGCAGTAAAATACGAAGTGCAGGCCAGTCGCCTGCGCGAACTCCCGGATTTGCTGCGCCGCACCCTTCAGACAGCCTGCATGGGCGTGCCCGGCCCGGTTTTTCTGGAGTTGCCAGTCGATTTATTGTATCCGGAAGAAACTGTGCGCGAATGGTATGGCCGGAAAAACAAAAAAGCCGCCGGGCTCAAGGAAAAGCTCATGCATTGGTATATCAACCGGCATGTAAACCACTTGTTTGCCGGTAGGCAACCCAATTTATCCGGGGCAAATTCGAAAACACCCGGCGATCTGCCCGATTTCTCGGCATCAACAGTGCAAGCGATCGTCCGCCAATTGCATCGTGCGCAGAAGCCAGTCATGCTGTTGGGTAGTGGCGCCCTCACCCGGCCAACTTTGGCAGCCAACCTCGCTTTGGCAGTGACCCGCCTGGGCATACCGGTTTACCTGAGCGGCATGGCGCGCGGCCTGCTGGGCCGGGAAAGTTCCATCCAGTTTTTTCACCACCGGAAAGAGGCACTGCGCGAAGCCGATTGTATTGTGCTGGCCGGGGTGCCTGCCGATTTCCGCCTCGACTATGGGCAGGCGTTGAACCGCAAGGCAAAAAAGATCGCCATCAACCGTAGCCACCAGGACCTCCACAAAAACCTGCACCCCAACCGCGCCGTGTGCACCGATCCGGCCAGGTTTTTAATCGCTTTAGCAGATGCTGCCGGCGAGCTACCCTCTTGGACGGAATGGAAAAATACACTGCAAAACCGGGATGCGGCGCGGGAACAAACCATTACAGAAATGGCGGGTGAAGTGCTCCCGGAAATCAACCCCCTGGCTTTGTTTCGCCATCTCGAACAGGTGTTGCCCGACAACACAGTGTTGGTGGCCGACGGGGGCGATTTTGCCGCAACAGCAGCCTATACCCTCCGCCCACGCAAACCACTGAGTTGGCTCGACCCCGGAGTATTTGGCACATTGGGGGTTGGCGGAGGCTTTGCCCTGGGTGCGGCTGCCTGCTTCCCCGATGACTACATCTGGATAATTTATGGCGACGGCAGTGCCGCCTACAGTCTGGCCGAGTTTGAAACCTTTGCCAAAAACGGCCTGAAAATCTGCGGCATTGTGGGCAATAACGGCTCCTGGGAACAAATCGCCCGCGACCAGGTCCACTTGCTCGGCGCCGACACTGCCGTTTCACTGCCCAGAACCGACTATCACCGTGTGGTGCAGGGTTATGGCGCTGCCGGCGAACGGGTAGACAATCTGGACGATTTTCAACAAGCCGTGGGGCGCGCCAAAATCAGCATGGACAAAGGCGTACCCTATTTGATCAACGCAGTGATCGGTTCCACTGCATTCCGCAAAGGCAGCATTTCCATGTGATCCGTTCACTAAAAAACACTTCCTATGAACCTGCTAGAACGTATTCGACTTATACTCCATATGCTGCGCTGGCGCTTCAGCTGGTCAAAAAAAGACCTGGATTACCTGCCGGCAGCGCCGGTTTCTTCCAAATTTATCACCGCCCGCAAAGCAGCCGAGCTGATTCCCGAAGGCAGCACCGTTTTCTCCAACGGTCTGGCAGGCAACGCCCGGTGCTCGGTGTTTTTTTGGGCAATTCGAGAACATTTTAAAAAAACAGGCGCGCCAAAAAATCTGACCTGGGTCAATGTCGGCGCACAGGGCGGCCGGGGAAAAGTCCCGGGTACCATCGAAGAACTGGGCTTGCCGGGGTTGATGCTCCGTTACATTGCCGGGCACCTGGAAACCTGCAAGGCACAACTCCAACTGGCGGAAAGCCGGCAACTGGAATTGCACACAATACCGCAGGGCGTGATGACTTTGCTGCTGGACAGCCAAACGCATGGTCAGAATCATTTGCGAAGCCAGGTTGGTGTGAATACGTTTTTAGACCCGCGCACAGGCAAGGGGACCGCCCTTTCCGCCAATGCCCGCTCGCAATACGTAGCCGTTGACGCCGACGAAAAAGCGCTGTTGTATTTTTTGCCAAAAATCAAGATCGCACTGATTAACGCCCCTTACGCCGATGCCGAAGGCAATATTTATTTTAAAAATGCCGCCACCTGGACGGAGAACATCCCGTCGGCACAGGCTGCGCATGCCAATGGCGGGAAGGTGTTCGTCACTGTGAGCGGCATTATTCCAAAATCGGAATCGGAAATAAACATGCCTGCATCCGACGTGGACTACATCGTAGTGCATCCTTACAACGAACAAACGGCCTCCATCCGGCAAAGGCGCTACTGGCCAATGTTTTGTCCCGGGGCAACAACCGACCTGCGTAAGGCTGCGCAGCAATTGCGGTTTATCAATAATTTTTTAAAAATAACGCCGGTGCGCGGCGCGGTTGAATTTGCGCTTGCGCGGCTTGGCGCCCGGGTGTTTGCCGATGCGGTAAACCAGGGGGCTATGGTAAACATCGGCGTAGGTTTTCCGGAGGAAGTAGCCCGGCAATTGATCGAGCAGGGCTTGTCCGATCAGCTGTTGTTCACCACGGAGGCCGGCGCCTACGGCGGCTTGCCGGCGCCCGGTATTTTTTTTAGCGCAGCCATTGGGCCCCACCACCTGGAATCATCCCTCGATATGTTCCGTCGATACCAGTACACCCTCGATGTGGCGGTGCTTGGTTTTTTACAGGTCGACAGCGCCGGCAATGTGAACGCCTCCCACCGGGGCGAACGGCTGACGGATATCGTTGGGCCAGGTGGCTTCCCCGACATTGCCGCCGGCGCCAAAACGATTATTTTCATTGGCACCTGGATGGCTCATGCGCGATTTGAACTGCACGATTCCGGGCTGCGAATTGCACGACCCGGGCCGTATAAATTTGTGAAACAAGTCAGCCACGTCACGTTTAGCGCCCGCGAGGCTCTGCGCATGGGCAAGTCGGTGTTCTACGTGACCAACGTCGGCGTGTTTGCCCTCACGCCCAAAGGCCTCGAACTCCGGCAGGTTATGCCGGGCATCAATATCGAACGGGATATCCTGCAAGCTTGCCCCGCTACCATCCATCTGCCGGAAAACGGACAGGTCCAGATTGTAGAAAATTCCGTGTTGAACGGCAAGGAGTTTGCGCTGCAACTGAAAAAAACGGCTCCGAAAAAAATGATGCCTGCCTGAGCCGCCTGTCTGCAATTGCTTCAAATGGAAGTTCGTACCATTGTGCACAGGCTTTTTGTGAAACAACTGATGAGCCCGCTTTTGATGCGAATCAGATTTAGGCATATTCATGGCAAAAATATTCATCACAGGGGCAACCGGTTACATCGGGGCCCGGCTGAGTCTTAAACTGGCGGGGCAGGGCCGGCAGGTGCGCGCTCTGGTACGCAACCCGGAAAAGATGAAATACATTCAACACCCCAATATTTCCGGTATTGAAGTTGCGCTGCACAACGTGGAATTGCTGCAACAGGCCATGACGGGCTGTTCGGAAGTGTATCATATCGCGGCGTTGGCGGGCGTGTGGCATCCCGATCCGCAGGCTTTTCATAAAATCAATGTCCAAGGCAGTTTGAATATCCTGGAAGCAGCTCGCCGCGCCGGGATTCGCCGGGTGGTGCTTACCTCCACCGCCGGTGTCATGGGCCCCACGCCGGACGGCAGCCCAGTTCAGGAACATACCAATACCAACCCCGACCTGACGACGGCCTACGAACGTTCCAAACTGGAAGCCGAGCAAAAAACCCTGGAATTCGCCGACCGGCACGGCCTTGAGCTGATTATCGTAAATCCAAGCCGGGTGTACGGCCCCGGCCAATGGAGCGAAAGCAACGGGGTGACTAAAATGATCCGTGGCTATGCAGCCGGCAGGCTGGCGCCTGATCCCCGGCAACGGGTACAGCACCGGCAATTACGTTTTTATCGACGACGTGCTGAACGGCCACGTCCTGGCCATGGAAAAAGGTCACCCGGGCGAGCGCTACATCCTCGGAGGCGAGAATGCCAGTTACCTTGAATTTTTTGAAAAATTGGCCCAACTGACCGGGCGCCGGCATACCATGATCCGCCTGCCGTTGGAAGCCATGCTGGCGTTTGCACATGCCCAGCAGTTTCTGGCCGACAGGTTTGGCCGCAGGCCGATGATCACGCCGCCTTTTGTGCGCAAGTTTGTACGGCACTGGCCGTTGAGTAGTGAAAAAGCGGAGCATGAACTGGGCTATACCGTTACCGGCCTGGAGGAGGGTATCCGACGGACACTGAACTGGTTGAACGAGGAACGGGAAAACCAGATTTAAACGGCAAAATGACGATCACCCGCCATTCAAAATAACAATCTTGGCAATAGCCGCATCGGGGTTTTCAAACAGTTCCGAGCTCGTGGCAAAAATCAGGTAAACCCCGCTGGCTGCACGGCGGCCGAGGTAATCGCGGCCGTCCCAAACGGCCTGACCACCGAAGGCCTTGCCTTCATAAACAAGATTGCCGGCCACATCCGTAACCTTTACATTGGCATCGTTGGCCAGCCCGTAAATGGCGATGGGGCCATCGTAATCGGGTCGCACGGGATTGGGATAGGCATAGGGCTTGGGCGAGTTGATCTTGGTGCCCTTCGTGGCTTCGGCCCGATAGGAGATGAGGCCCTTCACCGTACCGATCCAGACTTCACCGGTGGTATGGTCGATGGCGATATCGGTAATTGTGTTGTCGAAAAGCGGGCTGTTGGTGCTGGTAAAATGTTCTTCCTGTACCTCGCCACTTGGCGACTGAACAAACACGCCGGTAGAGGTGCCGAACCACTTGCGGTTGGCGCCATCCACAGCGATTGTCCGTATTTCTTCGTTTTCAAAAAGGTAGCCGTTAAAACCGTCCACATTTACGATCCGGCGCGAGCCCTTGCAATTCACGTCAAAAGCATTGCTTCCGCATTCGAAACTGACCGTACCCTGCTGGGTACCCACCCACACATCGCCGTCGAGGTCAACTTCCACGCAATACACGGTATTGGAAGGCAGCACACTGTTAGCTGTGGTAAATACCCGGTAGCGGTCGTCGGCCGGGCTGTCGATATCGCTGCCACTGTCGTACACCATGACCCCGCCGTTGAAGCCAACGGCAAACCATTTGTAGCCGTTCCGGTCTATCGCTACCTGAAGGAGGTTGTTCTCCGGGGAAGCGGAGAAATTACGCAGTGTGCCGTCCGCTTTCAGCACGGCAATTGGCGCTGCGGCGTCGTAGTTGCATATCCACAGGTTGCCGGCATCGTCGAAAGCCATGCCGCCGATAGCGGTCCGGTTTGCCCCGGAAATGCCGGCGTTTTGCAAAATAGAATTGTACTGGGTATAGCATTTCGTTTGGGCGCCGCCCGAAGTCACTTCCACCAGGCCACCGGTAAAGCTGCCCACATAAAATTTATCTTCGAAAGGGTGCGGCGCCACACGCCAGAGGTCTTTATCGCAATCGCCGTTTTTCAATTCGGGATTGGTTTCGCCGTAAAACCTGCTCCATAGCTTGTCCGGATTATAAATGTATAATCCGGCACGGTTGTAGGTCGCGGCCAGGTTTACATCAAAACCGGGTGTAGTTACGTAAACCGTTCCATTGACCACCGCAATTTCGGAGCTTTGATGGGTATGCGGGGAGTTGAAGCGGAAGCGGTCACAAATGCCGGTATTGTCGTCGAAAAAACGGAAATCGTCGTTTGCATCGGCCATCCAAAACAGACGGGAGCCTTCCTCCACGGCGTACAGCGGCACCAGCGATTCGCAGGGGCCGCTGACATCGTAGGGCTGCGACGAACCGGGCGCCAGGTATTGTACCCGGCCGTTAAAATCTTTGCGCCAGCCGATGACCAGTCCCGTGCTTTCGGCACTTAAAAAGGTAACTTCCTGCACAGGTTGCGTCCCCAGGGTATCAAGCACCGCGCCGTCGTAGCGGCAAAGCGCATGCTCCAGACCAATAAACAGCCTGTTTTCGTAAGCTTGCAAGGCGTTTGCCGTGCGCCCCTGCGGGAGCCCGTCCGGCAAACCCAGCAGGCGCCAACGGCTGAAGTCGGCCGGGTTGATATCGTCGGCAGGCAGGCGGTACAAGCCCTCCTCGGTGCCGGCGTACAGGTTGTTTTGAAAAACTGCGATGGAGCGGATGGGCAAACCCGTAAACACCGTGTATTCCACTTCTGCCGCTTCGAGGTTGATTTTTAAAATTCCGAAACCACAGGCGAGGTAGGCGTTTTCCCCTTCAAAAGCAACATCATAAATCTGCTTGTCGCCGCTGATGTTCACATTTTTTTGAATAAACGGCATGTTCACCACGGAACCATCAGCGGCATTCCACAGGTCCAGGTTACTGTTGGCATAGCTGATCAGCAAGACGTTGGCGTCCTGGTTAAACCGGATAAAATTTATGCCTACGTCGCTCAGCCCTTCCACTTTGGTGAGAAAACGCGGTGAACGGTCGGCTTTATCCAGTTCAACAAGCGCCCATTCGGTGGCATAGTAAACTTTAGTGCTGCTTTGCGAAACGGAAACGGCCCGTTGCCAGGGCAGGTGTTGCCGCCACTCGCCGATGCTGATAGACGGGAAGTTGGTGTTTTGCGCAGCGATAAAATTGCTAAAAAAAACAGCGCACAGTGCAAGCAATGAAACAGTGGAGCGTATCCGGATGTACATGTGAAACGTCTTGAAGTGGTCAATCGTAACTGGGTGTAATGGTGCGCTATACCCGAAATGGGTTGCCCGGTGCAATGCCCGAATTAGCACTAGCTGCGGTACAGGCTGCTTCCTTGCAGGTATTCAAACACGGCGTCGGGCACCAGGTAGCGGACGGATTTGCCCCTGCGCAAACATTCGCGGATGTAGGTGGCCGAAATGTCGAGCATCGGCGCCTCGCACAGGTGAATGCGCGGGTGAGAGGCCCAATCGCCCAATTCGGTTGCCGGGCGCTTGTACACGTAAATGTCGTAATTGGCCACCAACAACTCGTAACTTTTCCAGAGGTGCAGCGTGGCCAGGTTGTCGCCGCCCATGATGAGAGCGAACTCGCGCTCCGGGTATTTTTCCTTCAGGTGCGTAAGCGTGTCGATGGTAAAGGAGGGTTTGGGCAGGTTGAACTCGATGTTGGACGCTTCGAGGAGCGGATTGTCGCCAATGCCCAGGCGCACGAGGTGCAGGCGGTCATAGTCGCGGGCGAGCGTTTTTTTTTCTTTCAACGGATTTTGCGGGCTTACCACCAGCCAGACTTTGTCGAGATCGGTTTGGGAGGCCATATAATTAGCGATGATCAAATGGCCGATGTGGACCGGATTGAACGAGCCGAAGAATAAGCCGATTTTTGACATGGGATGGGACTTGAGTGCATCAACCCTTTTTAATATTCCGGTCTTCCTCGCTGACGCGGTTCAGCAATTCGTCTACGCGGTACATTTCGTCGAGGGTATCGTCCAGGAAAAACTCGAGGTGGGGTACGCGGCGCATGTGCTTGCCGATTTTGGCGCCCAGGGCCTGGCGCAACCGGGGATAGTTTTCTTCCAGTTCGAGAATAACCTCCTGTTTGTTTTCGGTACCGTACACGCTGATGTACACTTTGGCGATCAGCAGATCGGGTGATATTTTGACCTGAGTGACTGTCACGAGTTTGTCGCGGCCATAAATAAAGCCGCCCTCTTCGGTCAGGATCATGCTGAAATGGCGACGCAGTTGCTCGGCGACTTGTTTTTGGCGTTTGGTTTCCATAACGTTCGATTAAATCCGTCTAATGAATATTTTCTTACGTGCAAAGGTAGGGTAAAACCCAGGCGGCCCCGCAAATATTGTCTGTGAAATCCGGAGGCGTGCAGGAGAAACAACGTACTGTTCGGTTAAGTTTCCGCCGGAGGCGAAACATTTTTGGTTTTTTCCGCGTTTGTACGGGTGTATTCCAAATAATTGTTGGAAATATTTGACAATGCGGTTGGATTTTAAGGATTGAGGCACTTATCTTTGCACCCGCTTTTTTAGCGCCTGAAAGATCCCGTAGCTCAGCTGGCAGAGCACTTGACTTTTAATCAAGGTGTCATGGGTTCGAATCCCATCGGGATCACATTGAAAAGCCCCCGGCAGTTTTGCCGGGGGGCTTTTTTATGATCCATACCATTTCGCAGAACACTATATTTGGCAACAACCAAAATATCCAGCCGCTGCACGCATTGTAACCTTTTACAAATTTTACAAATTAAACCGCACCCAATCGACTACAGCCACTCGTTTCGATGGGTTATTTTCATTTTTAAAAACAAAATAAAAATCGTGAAACGACCGGTCGGCAGGCCAGGCTGATTGGGCCAGCGGCAGGCTGATTTGTTCGAATTGCATCACGTTTTCAGCATTTACCGCCCGAACCGGCGCCGAGCCCACCAGCAGCCCGTCGGGGCTGTCGAGGCGCAGTTCCACCCTGCCGCCATCAATTTTCTGAGGCCCCAAACCCGAACCCAAACCGATAGCCACGGAATACACGCCCCGCAAATCACAGCGCTTGAACATAAAAAAACTGTTGTGCCGGAGTTCGTGCAGCACTACCGTGTCACCATTAAACGGCCGAAAGCTGCGCACTTCAGCGGCCATGCTATCGGCCTGTTCGGCCTGCTGAAATGCCGGGCGCAACACCAACGTTTCTCCGGCACTGAGCGCGCTTTGCCAGGGGCTGCCCCGGTCCTGGTAACTGGCCTGGAGCACAAAGTTTCCCGGCGCTGTTTTTTTTGTTTGGGAACCCGGCTTGGGCACGTTCAAAACATACGTTCCGCGCAACGGAAACGAAGCTACCGGCTTGGGCGGTGCAGCAAGCGAGAGTATCCAGCGGATCATTTCGCCGACGTCGCTGACGCTGAGCTGCGGGTGGGCACTCATGGCAGTTTGTCCCCAATTGCCGGCGCCGCCCTTTATGACTTTCAGCGACAGGTCCCGCACGGCAAAGTCATTTTTCCGGTAACGCTGGGCAATGGCCTGGTAAGCCGGACCATTCACCTGCCGGTCGACAGCATGGCAACTGTTGCAATCGGAGGCTTCGATCAAAATCCTACCGCGCGCATATTCCGCCTGTTGGCGGCCAGCCAGGTGGCCCTGCGCAATTTGTGTGATGTCGAACCCGGTTTCGAGGTAATCGATGGTGGCGGTCACCGTTTGCGCATCAATGTCACCGCGCTCCAGTGAGCCATCTTCCCGGTCGACTACCCGGAGTTCGTAGCGCAACGTGGTGCCAGGCTCGTAAAAACTGCGGTTTTTTCCATGAAAATCCCAAAAGACGCGCGGCGGGTCGTTGCCCACCAGTATGGTTTGACGGGCCAGCGCTGTGGCTCCCTGGGCGTCCGTCACTTTCAATACGACCTCGTAGGCGCCGGCTTTTTCGAAGGTATGAGCAATACTGTCGGTCAGACTGGTCCTGCGCCCCAGGGCAATCTCCGGATTTGTGGCAGCCAGTACTTTTTTGTTGGTCGCAATTTTTTGCACCGGGCTGCCGTCGCCAAAATTAATTTCATAAAACAACCGGTGGTGCTCCGGGTCTTTTGTGCCTGCTGTTGAAAACACCACGCCAAGCGGCGCGGCGCCCGCCGTTTTATCCGCCAGCAACACCGGATTGGGGGGACGGTTGCCGCGCACATAATCAATGCGGCTCAGGCGTGCATCGGGGTTGGAAGAAAACCATTGCTTACCGTACTCCAGCACCCACAAGGCGCCTCCGTTGTCGACCAACATGTCTATCGGGCGTGAAAGCCGGATGTGCCGGGCCAGCGGTTCCATGCGGCTGAAATTGCCGAGTGAGTCGAGGGTTACCGCCTGCATCCACCCGCGCATCCAGTCGTACATGATCAATTTCCCATCGTAATGCCGGGGGAACCGCGTTGCACCGGCATACCGGTCGCAGTAATACACCGGGCCGGCCATGGCATTGCGCGCGCCATTCCCAACCAAGGGAAAAGTTTCCGAATTGCCGTAGGGGTACCAGACCATAGCAGGCTGGGCGGCCGGCAAATTTCGGGTGCCGGTATTGTTCGCAGAATTATTCACAGGCTGCCGGGCATCGAACGAAGCGCCGGATTCTCCCGTGCTGAAATCGTAATCGCGGTAGGCCTGGTTATCGCCGACAAAATACGGCCAGCCGAAAAAACCCGACGAGCGGCTGCGGTTCACCTCGTCGAAGCCGGCCGGGCCGCGCAGGCTGTCGGGTTCGCCGGCGTCGGGGCCAACCTCGCCCCAAAACAGCAGGCCGCGCCGGTGATCGAGCGACATCCGGAACGGATTTCGGCAACCCATGATGTAAATTTCCGGAGCAACAGGCCCCTTCCCCGGCCAATTGGTTGTGCTTAAGTTGCCCGGCGGACAGCCGTAAGAACCATCGGGCAGTGGTCGGATACGCAGTATTTTACCGCGTAGGTCCGTGGCATTGCCCGCCGAGCGTTGGGCATCCCAGGCACTACGGCCGTGCCGTTCATCGATGGGCGTAAACCCGTTTGAGTTGAAGGGGTTTGTGTTGTCGCCGGTGGAGAGGTAGAGGTTCCCTTCGGCATCAAATTCGATGCAGCCCGCAGCGTGGCAACACTCGTCGCGCTGAACCGGTACTTCGAGCAGCACCTGTTCGGAGGCCCGGTCGAGCGTGTCGGCCACAAAGCGAAAACGCGCCAGCCGGTTGCGCGGTTGGTCATCCGGCGGCGAATAGTACAGGTAGATCCAGTGATTATCGGCCCAGTTGGGGTCGAGGGCAAGGCCGAGCAGCCCGTCTTCGTGCCCGTCAAAAACAGGCAATTTGTAGGCGATCGTCACGAGGCCGGTGTTGGGGTTGAATATTTTGATGGCGCCGCGGCGTTCGATCAACAGGATTTTCCCGTCGGGGAACATGTCGAATTCCATGGGCTCGTTCAGGTTTCGGCCAACACAGTTTTGATAAAACGGGACTGATCGGGCAGTTCCGGCGTGCGGCACAGATCATACCGCAGGCGGCGGTTGGCGCCGATGGCGTATTTCAGTCCGCCGAGGATATGTTTCAAAAAATCCGGCTCGCCGAACGACGCCTCCGTATGACCCAGCGCCGTGTAAAACGCCCGGCCGCCGTCGAAATCGTGGTACCAGGAAAGCGGATGGTTGGCCCCCATGGTGCCGCCCTGGTAGCTGGTTTCATCTGCATTGAGCAGCACGGTGACTGCCGGGTTGAGGTTGCGGAGGTTGTACCATTCGTCGGTGCGTTTCCAGGTATCGCCGAGGTGTTTTGTGGCGGGGTGATCTTGTGTCTTCACGTCGATTTTCGCTTCCTGAATCGCCGGGTGATCCACAAAATAAGCCCCGACCAACTCACCATACCAGCCCCAGCCGTATTCGGTATCGGTGGCCGAATGGATGCCTACAAAGCCGCCGCCGGCCTGGATGTAACGTTCAAACGCGACCTCCTGCTCGGGATTCAAAACGTCGCCTGTTGTGCTCAAAAAAACAACGGCTGCATACCGGCATAGGTTTTTTTCATTAAAATCATCGGCGTTTTCGGTCGAATCCATCAGCATGCCGTTTTCCTGGCACAGCTTGCGGAGGGCTGCCACACCGGCCGGAATACTCGCATGGCGGTAGGCCGCTGTTTTTGAAAATACCAGAATGCGCGGCGGCAGGTCGTCGGTATGGCATTTGGCCGAGAATAAAAAGATCGCCAGGAGGAGGAACTGGCCAAACCGGCAAAAGCTGTCCTTGCTTACACTGTTCAGATTTTTCATGAATTTTACTCGAAGAAAATTTAGTTCAAATGCACATACTGTTTGTTTCCTGGCTGGCCCTCCTGGGTTTCGACAATTTCAGTAGCCCTACTCCGGCAGTACCGGAGCTGGTCCTGATCCCGGACGGTTCGTATTCCCGGGGAAATAGTGGTGGTGACGCCGACGAAAAACCGGTCCGGCGGGTTAGGGTGAGCGCTTTTTACATTGGAAAAACAGAAATCACGCTGGCGCAATTTCAGGAATTTATTCAAACCACCGGTTATCAAACCGATGCCGAACGCGGCGAAGGCAGCTATTGTTGGGGCCCGCTGGGTTGGAACAAAAAATCCGGCATCTGCTGGCGGCATGATGAAAAAGGCCTGCAACGGCCATCTACAGCTGGCGACTATCCGGTATTGCACGTCAGCTGGCGCGATGCCGCCCGGTATTGCAATTGGCTGAGCGCCAGACAAAATTTTCAATCTGCCTATCAATTTGAGGGTGATTCCATCACCTTCGACCCCGCCGCCAACGGCTACCGCCTGCCCACAGAAGCCGAGTGGGAATACGCTGCAAATGCCGGAGGTCCGTTCCCGTATGCTGGCAGTGAAAACCTGACGGAAACAGGCTGGTATGCCGGCAATGCCCAAAAAGGCGCACATCCGGTCGGGCAAAAAGCGGCCAATGCCTTCGGTTTGTTCGATTGCTCGGGCAATGTTTGGGAATGGTGCCAGGATTGGTACTCGGCCACGGCCTATGCCACGACTGCCGACACGCTGAATCCGGCAGGGCCACGCACCGGCGCCGCCCGTGTGGTGCGTGGCGGCTCCTGGAGCAACAATCCGGCCCACTGCCGGGTAAGCAACCGAAGCAGCCGTTTCCCGGATGCGCGCGATTGCAACCTGGGGTTCCGGGTGGCGCGCGGCGGGAAAGCGCACTAAAAAAACGGCGGTTACAGCAAAATGCTGCAACCGCCGAAATTAAGTACTGTGACAAGATTATTCAAACCATTTGTGACCGCCCCTTTTGGCGCTGTTCAGCGTTGCTCACTCCTAAAAGACCTCAGGTATTCACGTCGTTCGCGCCTTGATCAACGCCAAAATTGCCTGGTCAAAATGATTCAATAATCTTGTCACAGTACTTAGTTTACACAAAAAAATAGTTCAACCTAGTAGCCGGGGTTCTGCTGAGCTGCGAGCACCGGGTTGGTGTTCAGCTCCGAAACCGGGATCGGCCACACGAAACGGTAGTCGTCGTACGGGACAGCCGGCAAGCCCAGGGTGCCGGTGTAGTTGCCGTTGGCGTCGTAATTGAGTCCGGGTTCCCAGCTGGCGAAAGTAGTCTGGTTGTAGAGCACTTTTGCGGGGATGCCACCGGTCGAAAAGTCCGGATCGTTGGCCAGGCGGTGGATGTCGGCCCAGCGGCGGCCTTCTGCGAGCAATTCGATCCGGCGTTCGTTCAGCACGGCTTGCAGCATGGCTTTGGCGTCGGCAAAAGTGCCGGCCGTGTACTGCTTGGCAGGATCGGTCACGGCACGGTTGCGCACCATGTTGAGCAGCGGAAGCGCCGCGTTCATATCTGGGGAACCCACACGGAGATGGGCCTCGGCTACGTTCAGCAGCACTTCGGCATAGCGAATGATCGGGTTCCAGTCGTCCTGCGTCGTGATGTTGCGGTATTTATGGCTGAAATACGCGCGGCCGTTGTGTTTGTTCACCTGCGTACGGCGCAGGTCGTCGGCATCCCAATATGGTGCGTTGAAAATGATCGGGCTGACGGCGACCAGGGCACGACCCGGCGACACCGAGTACATCACCGGCAAAGCGCCGTTTACACCACTATTGTCCACACTCGAATTTTCGATGGAAAAAATCGACTCGGTATTGGAGGTGTAGTTGGCAAAGGGTCCTTCCGGTGTAGCCGTCAGGCTGTAGGGGCTACCGCTGGGTAATTTATTCCCCTCGGCGATGACATCGCTCCAACGACCCATGTGCTGATAGATGCGGGTTTTCAGTGCAATGGCAGCCCCCGAAGTTGCCCGGCTGATGTTGAGCGTACCGGCGCGGGAAGCAGGCAGGTTTTGTTCGGCAAAATTCAGGTCTTCAATCAGCAGGTCGTAACATTCCTTAACCGAATTGCGCCCTTGGCCTTGCGCCGCATCTTTTGCTGCTGCGGTGTTGACCGCTCTGGTGCGATAGGGCACGCCGAGGTGCGATGCATCGCCCGTGTGGTTGTACGGCCGGGCAAAATGTACCAGCAACTCGTGGTGTGCCAGCGCACGCAAAAAGCGCGCTTCACCTTCATAGCCTTTTGCTTGTGCGTCGGTCAGAATACCGGCCGCCTGAGCGCCTTGTACACCTTCAATGACGATGTTGGCTTTGTTGATCAGGCCATAAAGTGTTTCCCAGTGGTAGACGTTGTTCGCCGTAGTCGGGTTATAGGTAGAACCATAGGTAATGGCATAAAATGTGGCCACATTGAGCATGTCCTCGCCACGGTTGTCGCCTTGCTCCACATTAGCTGCGCCAAATGGATAGCCACGTACCGCAGTGCCGATATAAAAGCCGCTTTGTGCCGCATCATATGCCCCTACCATGGAAAGTTCGCAACGCTCGGGCGTAGAGAAAGCCGCCGTTTCGGTGATGCGGTCAAACGGTTGCAGGTCGGTCACATCCTTGTCGCAGGAACTTGCAACTGCGCTCAGGACAAAAGCCGCCGCAATCGAACGTATGAATAGTTTTGAATTCGTATTCTTCATTGTTTAAGCGTTTTTTTTGTTTAGAAACCTAGGTTCGCGCCAACGGTAAACACCTGCTGTTGCGGGTTGCCGTTGAAATCAACACCAAATCCGTTAGTGTTGGTTTCCGGATCAAGTCCCGAATAGCCGGTGATCGTGAGCATGTTTTGTGCCTGGACGAAAATCCGCAACGATTCGATGTTTGCGCGGCGGGTGAGCGACTTGGGCATGGTGTACCCGATGGCTACGTTTGCCAGGCGCAGGAAGTCGCCTTTTTCCACCCAACGGGTCGACGCCACACTCGGGTTGTTGACGGTGTTGCTGGAGTTCAGGCGCAGTTTTGGTGTTTGGCCGTCGCCCGGATTTTCCGGACTTTGCCAGCGGCCCAAAATATCCGTGCCATTGTTGTTGAACGCTTGTTCCATCAGGTCAACACGTGTACGGTTCATGATCATATTGCCGCCGGAAAAACGCAGGAATACATTCAGGTCAAAAGCGCCGAGGTAGAAATTGTTGTCAAAGCCACCAAACCATTTCGGGAGCGCAGAACCAAGCACACGCCGGTCGGTCGAAGTAGAAAGCGTGGCAGCTGCGCCGGTTGCGCCGGGTTCGGCCGGGTTGAACACGGTGTATGCACCCGAGACAATGTTTTGCTGTACCAGGGTGCCGTCGGCTTTCTGATATACCGGGTTTCCGTTGGCCGGATTGACACCGTAGTAGTCGAAACCGTAAATGGCGTTGATCGATTCGCCTGCCCGGATAATGTTGTAGTCGCCGGTGATATCCTGATCGGTGCCGTCATTATTTTTTACCAGCGACAATACTTCATTGTTTTGCGTCGTGAAGTTCACACTGGTATTCCAGCGGAAATTTCCACTGCGGAGCACCAGGGCATCTATGGTGAATTCGATACCATCACCCCGCATATTGCCGATGTTGGTGAAAATACGATTGCTGGGAATGCCCAACGAAGGCGCGGTTGGGGCGCTCAGGATGATCTGGTCGTTGTCTTGACGCCAATAGGCAAACGACGCGTTGATCCGGCCGTCGAACAAACCGAAGTCAATCCCGACGTCCAGTTTTTTCTGAGCTTCCCACTGCAGGCCATCGTTTCCGAAGTTGTTGTAGGTGATGCCGTTTTGCAAGCCGTATGGCGCAGAACCATAGGAGCCGATGTAGGGATAATTGCCGATGCGTACGTTGCCTACCTCGGCATAAGAGCCGCGCAAGCGGAGGTCGGAGATCACGTTGGCCAGGCTTCCGCCCCAAAAACCTTCTTCCGAAATACGCCAGGCAAACGAAGCACCCGGAAAGTAACCCTCGCGGTTGGCTTCAGCCAGCGACGACAAGGCATCGCGACGAATGGATGCGCTGATGTAGTATTTGCGGGCGAAGTTGTAGTTCACACGACCGAGGTAGGAAGCAATACCGTTTTCCCCGATACCGCCAAAGATTTCCTGGTTGGCATAGGTGCCGGTAACAATGTTTTCCTGGAAAAAGCGGTCGGAAAGATCAGACACCTGCGTCTGGTAAAACGTGTTGCGCTCTTTTTGATATTCCTGCAAAACCGTCAGGTCGAGGTTGTGTTTTTCCCCAAACTGGTGGCTGTACGTCAACAGGTTCTGCCAGTTCCAGCGCAGGGAAGGCGAAAAGGCCTGTGAAATCCGGCCATTGGCAGAAAAGCCATCGCCGTGGCGCGGGTCCTGGAAGAGGTAGTCGTCTACGTAGTTGCCGTCGATACCGATCTGGGTGCGGAAAGTCAGGCCTTTCAACAGCCCGATTTCGGCGTATACGTTGCCCAGCAGGCGGGTGTTGTCGGATCGGCGTTTGTCGTTGTCGAGCACGAAACGCTGGTTGGGAATACCGTTGGCGATCTCAATGCGGTTGTTGCCGCGGCCCAGGGTACGCGGGTTGATTTCGTCGATATTGTAGCCTGTCGGATCATTCGGATCATACACCGGGACATTCGGCATCATACGCATAACGGAGAAGGTGTTCCCCGAAAGGTTGTTGGACCCGGTAAGGGGGCCCAGGTTTTCCTGTCGGGTGACGCCGCTGGAAAAGCCGAGTTTGAGCCATTTGTTCACAGTCTGGTCGATATTGGCGCGGAAGGAGTAGCGCCGCAGGCTGTTGCCCACCGAGATGCCTTCCTGGTCAGAATAGCCCAGGGAGAAGTAATAATTCGTAAAATCAGTGCCGCCGGAAACCGAGAAAACATGGCTGTGCTGCATGGCGTTGCGGAACACGGCATCCTGCCAGTCGGTATTGACCACGTTGCCCTGCGCATCCGTCATCAGGTTGGCAATGGGTACGGTATCACCGGTGTTGAAACTCTTTTCATTGTTGATCATTACAAATTGTTCGGCGTCGAGCAAGTCAAACAAGTTGGTAGGGCGCGCCATGCCGATGTACATGTCGTAATTGAATTTCGGCTTGCCTTTTTTTCCGCGTTTGGTCGTGATGAGCAACACGCCGTTGGCTGCCCGCGAGCCGTAGATGGCCGTAGCGGCGCCGTCTTTCAGAATTTCGTACGACTCGATATCGGACGGGTTCAAGTCACCCAAAGCATTTTTCGGTGTAAAACCGCCCTGATTGCCATCGTAAATCGGTACGCCATCAACCACTACCAACGGGGCGGTACCGGAAGAGATGGAGTTGACACCGCGGATGCGAATCTGCGGCGGCGCACCCAACAGCCCGCTGGGCGGTGTGACCTGTACCCCTGCTGCGCGGCCGGCCAGTTGCTGGTCGAAGCTGGGGGTGGCGAGGTTGGCGATGGACTCGCCTTTCACCTGTGAAATTGACCCGGTCACATCGCGTTTCAGCTGTGTGCCGTAACCAACGACAACCACCTCGTCCAGGTAAGCACTGGAAGGTTGCAGCACGATATTGTACACATCGGAAGTGATCGGAACCTCCTGGGCATCAAAGCCCGTGTATGAAAACCGGAGTGCTGTGGCGCCATCGGGGACTTGCACACTGAATTTGCCCTCAATGTCGGTGCGGGCGCCGGATGTTGTGCCGAGCACGGCGACAGTTGCCCCGATCAGGGCTTCACCGTCGGTGGAGCTTACCGTTCCTGAGACTGTTCGCTGCCCAAGGGCAAAACCGGCGCTCACGCAAAGCAAGGCCAGTCCTAGTAGGATTTTCTTCATAAATAAAAAGTTTGATTGGTTAAAAAATGATTATTAAAAAGCTGGTAAAGAAACTCAGGAAACTGAATACCCCGTACCTGTCTCCTCCTGCCTTTATTTGCCTATTTTTGTCAAAAGTTTACTATGGCAAAAACCTTCAAATGGGGCATTATCGGGCTTGGACGAATCGCCCGAAAATTTGCAAGCGATTTAAACATGGTCCCCAATGCCCAATTGCATGCCGTGGCCTCCACTTCTGCCGAACGGGCACGGCAGTTTGCCGATGAGTTCGGAGCGCCATACGCCTACGGGAATTATGCGGAAATCGTTCAATGCTCCGACCTGGATGTCGTGTACATCGCTACTCCGCATGTGCTCCATGCCGAAAACACCTTGTTATGCCTGGAGCATGGTATCCCGGTTTTGTGTGAAAAACCCTTCGCCATGAACCGGCAGGAGGCCCTCCGCATGGTCAATGCTTCGCGCCGGAACCGTGCATTTCTGATGGAAGCGCTTTGGACGCGTTTTATTCCCGCAGTCGACTACGCCCTGGCCCTGATAGCCCAAGGGGAAATCGGGGATGTGCACACCGTCAAAGCAGACTTTGGTTTCCATATGCCCTTTGATCCGCATTCGCGGGTGTACAACAAAAGCCTGGGTGGTGGCTCGCTACTCGACATCGGTATTTACCCAGCCTTGCTTTCCTTGTTTGTTTTGGGCAAGCCGCTGCCCGAGCATATTCAGGCTGCGGCCAGTTTTTCTTCCACTGAAGTGGACGAATCCTGTGCATTCATCCTGGATTATCCGGACAAACGCCTGGCCATCGGGCATTCCTCAATTGTAGCCAATACGCCGGTGGAAGCTAGTATTTATGGCACGGAAGGGACGATCTACCTCCACCCGCGCTGGCACTTCGCCAAAAAAGTGACGGTTTCGCACTATGAGGGCAACACCGAACTAAAACGCGACATGGAATTCCCGTTCGAGGGCTGGGGCTACCATTTTGAAGCCGCCCATGTGATGGCGTGCCTGGAGGAAGGCCGGTTGGAAAGCGACCTGGTACCGCTGGATTTTACTTTGGATTTGATGGAAACGCTGGATGCGATCCGGGAGCGAATCGGACTGGAATATTAGAGTTTGTTCAACAAAAACTGCCGGACCATATTCAGGCCGTGCACGCCGGTCAGCTGGATGTTTTTCAGCCGGTCGCGTCCGAAAACATGCTTCCGCGCTACGATCCGTTCGCGGTTCCCAACGGCCATCCAAACGGTGCCGACCGGTTTTTCATCCGTACCGCCGCCCGGGCCGGCAATGCCGGAAACTGCGAGCGCCACATCCGCATGCAATGTTTTCAGCGCCCCGGCAGCCATTTCCCGCACCGTTTCTTCACTGACGGCGCCAAACTTGATCAGGGTATCGGGCCGCACGCCCAACAGTTTGGTTTTCATTTCGTAGGAATAGCTGACTATGGAGCCCGGAAAGTAATCGGAAGATCCCGGCACCGATGTGATCATGTGGGCAATGTAGCCGCCCGTACAGCTTTCGGCCGTGCCGAATTGCAGTCGCCGCTCCAGCAGCATTTTGCCCAGCACGCTTTCCAGGGAGTCGTCTTCAATGCCAAAAACCAGGTCCGGAAGCAAGGCTTTGAGTTCTGCCATTTTTTCATCGAGCAGGGCGTAGAGTGTTTCCCCGTTTGGAGCGACCGTTCCGGAGTTGTCCGGCGATCCGGTAAGGCGCAACCGCACCTGGCCAAGGCTGGGCAGGTAGGCCAGTTTGATATGCGCGGGCAAGCTGTTTTCAAAAGATTCGATCCGTTGGGCAATGTTGCTTTCGCCCTCTCCCACCGTTAGCAAGGTTCGGTGCGCGATTATGCTGCCCGGAAAACGCTGCCGCAACATCGGCAACACTTCCTGCTCGAGCAGGTATTGCATTTCAAACGGAACACCCGGAAGTGAAATGTACACCTTCCCGTCTTTTTCAAACCACATGCCGGGTGCGCTGCCTACCTTATTCGGCAGGATCAGTGCCTCGTCGGGCAGGGTGGCCTGAATCGTAGCCGCAGCCGGCACTGGCCGCCCGATCTTTTTAAAATAGGCAGCAATCCGGTCATACGTTTCCTGGTGCAGGGTCATGGGCGAGCCAAAATAATCAGCCAGGGTTTCTTTGGTGACATCGTCTTTTGTGGGCCCCAAGCCGCCCGTCAAAATGACCACATCGGCCTGCCGGGCGCCGTATTCCATACCCTCGATAATTGCTTGGGCGGAATCGGCCACACTGCTTTTTCCTACCACGCGGAATCCGCAGAGGGTCAACTGCCGGCTCATCCAGGCAGAATTGGTATCTACTATTTGGCCGATTAGAATTTCATCGCCGATGGTGAGAAGGTACGCCGTCATGGTTGTGTTTGGATTGCGAAAAAACCAATTGCAAACAAATAGTTTTTATTTAAAAGAAATTAAAACACAAAGTGCGTTATTTTTGCTGCAGGATTCATGCTTGGCCCGGATCCGATTTTCAAAAATGAAAACGCCGCAAGCGGGTTTATGAAAAAGTCAACGGCAAACATCCAACCACTGCCGGTACCGCAGTTCGACGAATTTGGCTTCGTTGAGCCGGCCACTCCGGCGCCGATGGAACCGCATATTCCAATGCGTGAGCAGTTTCCGCCTGCAGGTTCCGACTACATGGGCGGCCGGAGCGACGGCTGGGAATACCGCAGCGTTTTTGCCGGCACAAAGTTGGCATCCACTTACGAGATGGTGAAACAGTTTCTGCGCGAAGAAGGTTACGGCAATGTCCCGATTCCGGAAACAGTAGAAGAATTACGGCTGTTCAGGCGGCCGCGCAACCGGCAGTTGCAGCTGTTTGCAGAACAAGGGTACAGCCACAATCCGGTCCGGATTTTATTCCCTCCGGCCGGTCCGGAACGCAACGCCCTGATTTTATGCCTGTACAACGAACAGGCCGAGGGCCATTTATTGCGGTTTCACGGTGTCTTGAAATGAACGGAAGCGCTACCGTTTGAAAAAGTTAACGCCGGGTCGTGTCGTTACACGCCCGGCGCTAAACCAAACCCTTACTGTGTTTATTTGCTTGGGTACTTTACGGGTGATCTATGCTTTAGGTTTTCGGTAAGACGGCACACTTTGCAGTGCCTTTCTTGTATAGACGTTTGCTTACGCCCGGAGGTTGGGTTCGCCCCTGTATTTAATTGAAATACACTTTCAGGGCTTGGAGGAAGTTATCTTTCTGACCGGCAGAGACTGTGAGTGTGACGCTGTTTTGCAGGACGACGTGCCCGCCTTTTCCCCGCACATATTTTTTAATGTGGCGCAAGTGAATGGTGTGCGACCGGTGAATGCGAACAAAAGCCGCGCCCGGTAAAAGGCCCTCCACTTCCCGCAGCGTTTTACACACCAGAATCTGCCGGCCATCAAGAAAGTGTAATACCGTATAATTCCCGCTGGCCTCAAGGTAAGCGATATGCTTAACCTTCTCGAAACACATGCCTTCCATGGTAGGCAGCACAACTTTACCGCCTTTTTCCGGCGTGCCGAAACGGGCTTGTTTTAGCGGCGTCTCCTGGTAGCCGGGTCCAATCGGAATGGCGCGGGCAACTCGGGTTGGTACGGGCGATTCTACGGCATTCATCATAGCAGAGCAATTTTGTAAATGTTGAGACAAAAGTACCGGCACGGGACTTGCTCCCCAACCCAGGTTCTGGCAATAAGTCAGGTTTCCGATAGGCTCGGTAGGTTTGGTGAAATGATCAAAAACTGACAATTTTGTCGACGCCTGCTCGTCTTCCGACCCGGTTCAAGTGACATATCCATACCTATGGCAAAAACGCCTTCCGAAAAATTGTACCGCCTGATACAGGGGCTGACGCCTGCAGAAAAGCGCTATTTCAAGCTTTTTATCCGGGGCAAACCCGATCGCGACAGCAAGTACCTCCAGTTGTTTGAAGCCATGGGAAATATGGCACAGTTCGACGATGAGGCACTTCGTAAAATCATTTACCCCGATCAGGCGGTGGAGAGCCGGAAGTATTCGGAGTTGAAGGCCTATTTGTACGAGTTGCTGCTGAAAAGTTTGCAATCGTTCGACGAGCAACACGCCATTGATTTTCGCATCAACCATTTGTTGCAGAGCGTTGCCGTATTATTCCGGCGCAGCCACTACGACGCTTGTGAGGAATTGCTTGAAAAGGCGGCCAAACTGGCCCGGCAGTACGAGTGTTTCACA
Source organism: Lewinellaceae bacterium (assembly GCA_016716135.1). GTDB lineage: Bacteria > Bacteroidota > Bacteroidia > Chitinophagales > Saprospiraceae > M3007. The sequence continues at coordinate 210,836 of JADJWX010000028.1, forward strand.
CAACTGCTCGAAGTTATTCGTTGGAAAAAACACCTGGCCTACACCCGGATGGACGTCGATTATTTGCACAAGCATTTTGACCAACTGCAGTACACCGAAACCCAGGCGCTGGATCAGCTGCGCAATTTTGCCGACTACCGGAAATTGTTTTTTCAAGTGTACACCACCATCAAACGCGAGGCGCAGCACCGGGGAGAGGAACGCATGCGGCGCTTGCAAAAGCTGGTTGGGCATGAACTGCTCAGCAGCACCGATCAGGCGCTGTCGCACAAAGCCCGGGTGTTGTACTACCGCACCCTCAACCTGTATTTTTATGCGGCCCTGGAACTGGATCAATTTTATGATACCGGGAAAAAACTGTTGGAAATTCTGGAGTCGCAACCCCATTTTTTAAAAGAAAACCTCTCCGATTACATTGCAGCACTCAGCAATTTCATCTTGTCCTGTGGTTTGTTGAAACGCTACGACGAAGTGCACACTGCGTTGAATAAACTCCAGATATTGAAGCCGTTAACAGAAGATGACCGCCGAAAAATCCACCGGCAATACTATACCAACAAGTTTGTCCTTTGCATTTTTACCGGCGCATTTGAAGACGCCCGGCAGGAGATGGAGCATTGCCAGCAAGAGGCTGAACAATTTGACCCCCACGACTATGAAACGGCCAGTTTTTATTTTCAATATTGTTGCATTTGTTTTGGTTGCGGCGATTACAGCGGCGCCCTCGACTACCTCAACGAATGGCTCAACCAGCCCCGCACGGTGGAGCGGGAAGATCTGCAGAGTCTGGCGCGTATGCTCGCATTGATTATCCATTTTGAAATGGGGAATACAGTTCTGTTGGAATCTTTGCTTCGTTCCGCCACCCGTTTTTTGCAAAAGAAAAACCGCCTCTACGATCTGGAGCGGCGGTTCTTTCAGTTCATGGCCGAATTGATGCGCGCAGCAGGCAGGCCTGAACAACGGCTTGCCTTTCAAAAAATGCAGCAGGACCTCCGGGAACTGGCCAACTGGCCCGAAGCGCAGGCGCTGTTGCAAACATTTGACCTGGAAGCCTGGCTCGAAAGCAAGCTTACCCAGCGCAACTTTGCACAAACTGTGCGCGCCAAGTGGCACAGTCAACGCAATGCGACTGTTTAAGGTAAATTACACCGTGTAATCTAGGCAGATTTGTTACCCATGCGTTGCCAGATGGATTCCGCTTCTTCAGAACGGGTATCCACCGACGTCCAGCGCGTGCGATAGGAAAACCGGCGGCCGCGAATGATGTAGATACCACCCTTCAGCTGGTTCATTTCCTGCTCGTCAAGCGTGGTCACAAAACTGTTCACCTTGATGTCGGAAAGAGAGAGTTTAGATTTTGCCATACGATATGGAGGTTTGAATGAACGGAGCAATAACATTCCCGTTCTTTGGATTCAAAGATATCTGAAAGATACTTACCCTGCCAGCAGGTACGTTTGCCAAGTTTTTGAAAAAGTCAGGTTTTTAAAAACAGAAATTGGCGGCTCGCGACCCCATCCAGGGGATTATTTGTCAAAGATAAAGAAATACCAATTCCGGCTCAAAGCCCGACCGGATCAGCGCTGCCGCTGCTTTTGTCCTTCCCTGCGAATCTGCAGCAGCCTGATATTGTTCCAGTTTTTTCACCAGGCGCTCTTGTAACACTGAACGATACTCTTGTTCGTCAATATCCTCCAGCGCCGATTCAATAAGCCCGGATGCAATGCGGCGGCGTTGCAACTCCAGGCGGATACGCACGCGTCCCCAGCGGTTTACCCGGAATTTCCCGCCGGCAAAAGCACGGGCAAAGCGGGCATCATCCACGTAGCCTTGTTCCTGCAAAGCATGGCGTATTTCCCCGGCAATTTCAGCTGAAACCCCCAGGGTTTTCATTTTCTGATCCACTTCCTGCCAGCAACGTTCGCGATAGGCACAGTAATTTTCCATTTTCACCAGCGCCTCGTCCGGAGTAAGCGCCTTGGCACTGCCCTTGCGTTTGGAGAAATAAGCCATAGCGCAAAGTTGGGGCAAAATTTTCAGCGCCAAAAATGAAAACAGCCCGATCAGCGCAGCACGTTTACCCGTTGCCGGAACAGCCCTGCCTGCGTTTTGATTAGGATGGTGTAGGAACCTGACGGGATTTTCGCACAGGAAACTCCCCAGCCGGAATCAGCCCTTCCGCTTTGCGCCAACACCAACCGGCCGGCGGCATCCAGCAGCCAGACTTGCGCCAGCGGGCGGTCTGCACCCCGGTATTGCAGGTGCAGGTAATCGCTGACCGGATTTGGAAAAATATTCCAAAATGCCGCTGCTGCCATAGCATGGGTTGAAACAACAACCGTATCGGGCACAGTAACTGCCAACGAACCGGTGCAACCGTTGGCGGTGCCGGTTGCCAACAGCGTATAGGTTCCGGCCAACAAACTATCCAAGTCTTCAGCAGTTGAAAACAAGACATTGTCGAGATACCAGCCTACGGTGTATGCACCGGAGAAAGCAATTGAAATATCAATGGCGCCGATGCCCTGGCCATTCTGATCCGGCAGCAGCTGTACCAGGCTCAATTCCGGCGCTTGCACGTCTTCCGCTACGGTAATTTCCACCTTTGCCTTGCAACCAATGTTTGCATTTGGAATAGAAAAATTATGCACACCGGGCGCCGTGATCCAAGTCGGCGGGAGCGGCGGCAGGTCAATCAATAGGCTATCCCTTGTGCAGGTAAGTGTATCGGGTTGCAGCGTAATCAGTACTGTCGACGTATCGGCAAGTACCAGCGCGGTATCGACACTGGTGCAGCCGTTGGGCGCCGTAACGATGAGCGTGTATACGCCGGGAAGTTCTACCATTGGGTCGAAAGTTATCGGCAGGTCGATACCCGGCCCTGTCCAGGCCATGGTGACGAGAGTGGCCGGCGATGTGCCCGTAATTTGTACTTGCGGTTGCGCACAGGAAAGCACACCACCGGTAGCTGTTGCGCCGGGTGCGGTGGTATCCTGTTGGACGACAATAGCCGCCGTACTGGAACAACCGTTTATTGCAGAGACCGCCGTTGCCGTATAAACGCCCGGTTCACTGACAACCGGATTTGGCAAGTCCGACATAAAACCATTGGGCCCTTGCCACATAAACGTTACCTGTGGCGGAGTGGAAACAACTTGCAAGACAACGCTGGGATTACTGCACGTGAGCGGACCTGGCGGCGGCGAGAGGATAATTTGGGGCAACTGCGCATCGGAATATATCGTGGCCGTAGCAACAGAGGTGCAACCATTGACCGGGTTAGTGACCGTCACCATGTACGGGCCCTCCTGCATAACTGTTGGATTTTGAAGGTCCGAACTAAAATTGCCCGTGCCCGACCAGGCAAATAGGGCATTTTGAACATCGGTCGTACAGCTTAACACCACCATAGGCTGGCCACAGCGCAAGGTATCATCGGCGACTTCCACCAAGGGACTGACGGTATCCAACTGTACCGTTACCGTATCGCTGGCGGTGCAGCCATTTGGTGCTGTGGCCGTTACCAGGTAAGACAGGCCAAACCCCAGATCTTCCCAGGTACAAACTGAACCGGGAATATCAACCGAACAGTGTTGCATACCCGTTGGGGTAAGGCAGGTAATCGGATCAACATAGGCGGTAAGTACCGGGATTTGAAAATCGGTCAGCACCTGGAATTCGGTGGTCACCGTGCAGCCGTTCGGCCCGGTTACCGTTAGCTGGTAGGTTCCGGCAACCGCCACCACAGGGTCCGGGTCGTTGGGATTGCCGATACCCGGGCCCGACCACTGGCAATTCAAGGCCGGGTTAAAACAATGCAACTGCTCGACAGGGTTCGAACAGTTCAGCAGTATATCGTCAATTGTTGGAATCAGGGGAGCTTGTTTGTCTTCCAATACCTCAGCTGTAGCCGTACCGGTACAGCCGGTCTGCGGATCGGTCACGGTCAGCAAATAAATACCGGGAACAGTAACCCCGGGCGATTCATCCGTTGAACTAAACCCATCGGGGCCTGACCAGGAAAATAAAACGCCGGCGGTATTGGATGATCCGATAAGTTGAATACTGGGTTGACTGCAAGTTAAAATACCGCCGGTAGCTGCGGCAGTTGGCGGTGTCCCGGCAACAATGGTAATTGAATCAGTGGTAACGCAAACATTTCCGTTGGCCGATGCCGTCACCGTGAGAATGTACGTGCCGGGTTCCTGAACGGTGATGGCGTTGCCTGTACCGACGACACTCCCGTCTGGATGCTGCCAGGATTTGACTCCGGGGCTGGCTTCCGAATTGAGTACTATGGGTAAACTGCCACAAACCAGGTCGCTCTCCGGAATAATGGAAGCAATGGGCTCCAATAAAAGCAGCGTAAAATGTACCGTGGAATCACAGCCCGTATAGGATTCGCATATTTTCGAAAAAGTGCCCGCTGTTTTAAATGCCTCGCCGCAAACAACCATCGAATCGCCGGAACAAAGCACTCTGGGCGCGTGGATAAAAACGATCGGGTTTCGAATGATTACCTGCTGGCAAACCACGCTGTCGCAGCCCAGGTAAGATGAAAGGGTAACACAGTGGGTACCGCTGGTTGGGCACTCGTCGCCCCAGGGCAACACATACGGGGCATCTTCGGCACAAATCGTTACTGTCGGCAGGAATGTCGGTGGAATGGGTTGCGACACCAGGTTTTTCACCACTTGGTTGCCTGCCAGGCAATTATTGAAAGGTTGGACAAAAATTTGTCCGCCGTTGGCATTGGCAGTCACCGTCACCTGGTTGCTCCCAACACCCACCCCGGTGTAGGGTCCGGGCATCCCGTTCACCGACCAACCCACCGGCACTTGCCAGGTATAACCGGCGGCCCCTGCTACCGGCGCCACGCTGTAGGTAACCGTGGCGCCCGGGCAAAGTGTCGTAGGGCCGGTAATTGGTCCGGTAACTCCCATAGCCGGCGGCAACCCAGCCATCGGCGGGACTATAGCTACTGAAAAATCACACTGATCGCCGAGATAGCCGTCGATCATCAAAAAATATTGCTGATTGGGCTCCAGGAGCGCAACGAATTCCAGGGTGTCGGCAGCGCCGCCAAGCTTTCCACCGGCACAAACAAGCGGTGGTTCCGCGCAGTTTTGATACACCGCAGCTTGCAAGCCATCGCCATCGGCGCAATTTGATGCCGAAATTTTAAATGTTGCGGCAGGCGTACCAGCGACAAAACCAATCCATTGATTGTTTTCCACCACGCCGCAAAAACCCGGCGCCGGGTCGGGCGTGTAGCCGGCGGTAGTGCCGGTATATCCCATGAAATTGCAAAAAACGCAGGCATCGGCGCAATTGTCGGCGCCCGGAAGATCCGATGTCGGGCAAGGTGACGCCAACGGGGCCGTGCCGATGTAAATCCGTTGTTCCGAAACGGGACTTTGCGAACAGGCATTTTCTGCCTGAACACCCAACACACCCCCTTCGTCGCCGAAGGTGACCGTCACCTGCCTGCCGGCCGGCGCATCAAGTACCACCGGTGGTGTTTGACCATTAATTTTAAAACTCGCCGGCCCGGTCCAACGGTAGCTGGTCGCAAACGGCACCGAGTCCAGGCTATAAACCAGTGCGCTTTTTTCCGCAACCACCCTGGGGCCCTTGATCAACCCGATCGAGTCAATTTGTAAGTCGAAAACCGCATCGGCGGGACTTGTGGATATGCTGAATTGGCAGGCATCGCCGGCAAAGCCATTGATCATCAAAAAATACGGTTGGCCAGGCACCAGCGATGCCGTTAACGAACGCAGCTGATCACCGCCACCGGACTGACCGGGGGTGCAGGCAATCGGCGGCGCCGCACAATCGGCGTACAAGGCGATTTCCAGACCATCGCCCTGCTGGCAACCGTAGGGCATTACATCAATGGAAATACTGCCGGCGCCGGCGATAAAACCCAGCCATTGATCGTTTTGCACGGTGCCGCAAAAGCCGGGTGCCTGGCTCGCGGTATACCCTGCAGTCTCGCCATCGTAGCCATTTAGCTGACAAAAAAAACAGGCGTCGGCGCAGGCATCGGCGGCAGGCGTGACACCTGGGTCGCAAACAGGTAAAACTTGAGCAACAAGGAAAGTGAATTGGAAAACCAATCCAAAGCAGAGGGAAATCGCTTTTTTCATAGGTAAGCAGGTTATGAACGGAGGTGGTAATTTGGCAGACTAAACCGCTGTGAAAGATACAGTGCGGGAAAGAACTGCTGTCGGTACCTGCAGCATTAACATTTACAGCACGAAAGCCGCTGTAAATAAAAAATACGCGCATATTCAAAAAAGCCGCATCTTTGCACCCGAATTCTCACCGTCCGACAAGACCCCGAAACGGATATTTTTATTTGACGCAACGTTTTTAATGACTGCTTTTAAAGATTTAGGCCTCGAGGAGGCCTTGCTGCAGGGTATTGCTACCCTGGGCTTCGAAACCCCTACCCCTGTTCAGGAACTTGTAATTCCCACCGCACTCCAAAGCAACGAAGATTTTATCGCGCTGGCGCAAACCGGCACCGGTAAAACCGCTGCGTTCGGACTGCCCTTGTTACAACGCATCGACCCTGCTGAAAAAAATGTGCAGGCGCTTATTCTTTGTCCCACACGCGAATTGTGTGTTCAGGTGGCAAAAGACCTGGAAAGCTATTCCCAATTTGCCCACCATTATAAAGTGGTTGCCGTGTATGGCGGCGCAAGCATCGAAACACAGGTGCGCAAGATCAAAGCCGGCGCCCAGATTATCGTGGCCACGCCGGGCCGCCTGGTCGATCTGCTTGTACGGCAGGTTGCGCGGCTCGACAAGGTTTCCCGCATCGTACTCGATGAGGCTGATGAAATGCTCAATATGGGTTTCAAAGATGCCGTGGATATGATTCTGGAAGCGGTGGAAAACCGCCAGTCTATCTGGCTGTTCTCCGCAACTATGCCTCGTGAAGTGCGGGCTATTGCCTCCACTTACATGCGCGACCCGCTCGAACTCAATGTTGGCCAGGCCAATCAGATCAACGCCGACATCGAGCATCGGTATTTTGTCTGCCACTCCGCCGACCGCTATGCTGCGCTCAAACGCATCGTAGACGCCACCCCCGGTATTTATGGCCTGGTCTTTTGCCGTACCAGAAGCGAAACCAAAGAAATTGCCGAGCAAATGATCCGCGACGGGTACAACGCCGATGCCCTGCATGGCGACCTCGTGCAGTCGGACCGCGACCGCGTCATGCAGCGTTTCCGCGAACGCAACCTCCAGCTGCTCATCGCCACCGATGTGGCCGCCCGCGGCATCGACGTAAGCGACATTTCCCACGTGATCAATTACGGCCTGCCTGACGAAATCGAAGTGTACACCCACCGAAGCGGTCGCACCGGCCGGGCCGGACGCAAGGGTATTTCGATCAGTATTATTACCCCGAAGTTTGAAGAAAAAATCCGGCAGATCGAGCGCCGTTCGAAATCCACCTTTGCCAAAATGACCATCCCGACCGGCTACGAGGTTTGCGAAAGCCAGTTGTTCCATATCATCCAGAACATCCACGACCAGGAAGTACAGCACGCCGAGATCGAACCCTTTTTACCCCGGGTGTACGAAGCACTTCAGGATTTATCCAAAGAAGAGCTGATCAAGCGTTTTGCCAGTGTGGAATTCAACCGTTTCCTTTCTTATTACCGGAATGCACCCGACATCAACCTTCGCAGTGGCAAAGACCGTAAAAACGGCCGGCAGGAACAATCGGGTCCCAACGGTTCCATGCAGCGGTTGTTTGTCAATATCGGCCTCATGGACGGGATCAATAAAAAAGATTTCCTGCAATTGCTGATCCGCGAATTTCGCGTACCCAAACCCGCTATTGGCGGCATCGACATCAAAAAATCCTACATGCACTTTGACATCGAGCACGCCTTCAGCCGCGATGTGCGCCGTGGCCTGGAGGAGTTTGATATCAATGGCCGGCGTGTGAAAGTGAATGAAGCCAAGCCGATGCCCGAAAAATTTGACAAAAAGTCCAAGGACAAAAAATTTGGCGGGAAAAAGGCAAAAGGGTATAAAAAAGCCTATTAAGGTCCCTGCAAAAACAATAGTCCACCTATTTGGAACAATAGTCCACGTTTTACATTCCTGGCCTGCGCACCTTTGTTGCATCCATTGTATCACGCATTAAATGATACGCAACTATGGCAGCACAAGCAGTAAATTTTCAGATATACCAGGATGTAAACAAATTGATCGCCCTCCTGCATGAAGTGACGGCGCAGTTTCCCGTCAACTACCAGCGTACCCTGGGCCAGGAAATACAGCGCGGGGCCTTAAAAGTGGTCAACAGCGTACACCAGCTGAATAAGTGCCCGGGCATGGCAGATTGCTATTACCAGTTGCAGGACGATCTTGAAGTACTGAAGCTCAACGTGGCTTTTGGTTTCAGACTCAGCCTTATCGATACCAGCCTGAACACCCTGCTGACGCAACTGATTCGTTGTATCAGCGCACAAATTACCGGTTGGCCTTTTTATAAAATTTCCACTGGCGCCGTCCAGGGCCACAAGATTGGCACGTTCCCAAATTGAATACTCCGGGCAACCAAACTGATCGCAATGGACCTGCTCAGCCTTTTTCGCCCAGACCTTTCGCCTCCTCATTTCCAGTAAATATAGCATTCGCCAGTCCGTGAAATTCATACAGAAAATGCAGCTTCCGTAAATCGGTAAACTGGGTTAAAAAGACACCGTAAACGCCGGTATCCGGATTCAGGAAAAAATATGTGAAGGCAGCGCCAGGCCAGAAACAATCGCCCTTGCGGCCGCCGTAATCCGTGTCTTCCACCAATACGCCAAAGCCCAGACCGAAGCCCTGCCCGGGTGTGGAAATGTTGCCTACCTGCAACGGAATTTGACTTTCTGGCAGACGATTTTGCAGCATTCGGCTTAGCGATTCCGGTTTCAGATACCGTTTCCCATCCCATTCGCCGCCGTTCACCAGCATTTTTACAAAACGGGAATAATCCGACAGCGTGGATACCAATCCGGTGTTCCCACGCGGAAAAATGGTACCCAGCACATTCGGACTCTCTTCCGGCGCCCGGCGCAGCTTCAGGTCGGCACCGTACATGGCCGCCACGCGATCCGTTTTTTCCGGAGGCACTTTAAACCCCGTATCGGTCATGCCCAAGGGGCCGAACAAGCGGGTGTGTAAAAACTGATCGATCGGCATGCCGGAGGCCTGCTCGACCAAAAGCGCCAGCACGTCGGTGCTGTAGCCATAAGTCCAGCGGTCACCCGGGTGATGTGCCAGGGAAGTTCACCCAGAATTTGTACCAATTCGTCCAGCGAAGCCGGATTTTCCGCAAATGCTTCCCGGTAGGCGGCGCCTGTAGGCGAGGCGTCGAAATCACCCGAGGTGATGCCGCTGGTGTGCATAAACAAATCGCGCACGGTAATTGGCCGCCGCGGTGGCACGGTGCCCTGCACTGCGTCAAAAACATGCGTATTGATAAACGCAGGCAGGTACCGTCCAACCGGGTCGTCCAATTTGAATTTCCCCTCTTCCACCAACATCATGGCCGCGACACTCACGATAGGTTTCGTCATCGAAGCCATGCTGAAAAGTGTATTCAACCGCATCGGGCGCTGCCGTTCCCGGTCGGCCATGCCGTACACATCGGTGTATATCAGCGGGCCTTCCGCTACCATCATGACGGTACCGGCTAGTTGGCCGCTGTCGACCAGTTGGTGAAAATGCCTGGTTAGGGCTTCAAATTTTTCACCCTGACGTTGGGCATGGGCCGGCGCAAGCGCCCAGAAAATGGCGAGGATTAAGGGAAGTATTGTTTTCATAGCGCAATTCTTGTTTATGTACTGGCTTGCAGTGTACACAAAAGTACCGCCGGCTCCATGTTGCAGGAATGTGTACATTTGCCATTAAACAGGGGCATTTGTGCCAAAAACGATTTATGCGAAAAATTGCCATTCTGGTACCCAAGGGTGAAGTGATGCCCTCGGCAGTAGTAGGCGCTTATCTGTTACTGAAACAGGTAAATGAACAACTCGCCAGTATGGGACAGCCGCCCGCTTTTGAGGTTGAATTGGTGGGGCATTCGGTGCACAACCGGCTGTATGACGGTGCGATCTCGGTAAAAACCCACCGGCATTACGCCCGTGCCGGCGGCTACGATCTGATCATCGTGCCGGGTTTTATTTGCGAAATGGAGGCGCCCATACGCGAAAATGCCGGGCTCATCAACTGGATGCACCGGCAATACACCGAACACGGCACCGAACTGGGCAGCATGTGTACGGGGGTTTTCCTGATCGCGGCCACCGGCCTGCTCGACGGCCGAAAATGCACCACCCACTGGGCTTTCGAACAAGCATTCCGGCAAACCTTCCCAAAAGCCAACCTCCAGCCGGAACATATCGTGATCGACGACAACGGCCTGTACACCAGTGGCGGCGCCTATTCCTCCCTGAATTTGATTCTTTACCTGGTTGAAAAATTTTGTGGAAAAGACCTTGCCGTTTGGGCCTCGAAGGTGTTTCAAATCGACCTTGACCGGCGTTCGCAAAAACGCTTTGCGATTTTTCAGCAACAAAAAATCCATGTGGACGACCCCGTTACACGGGGTATGCGCCGAGCGTGTACCGGAGCCGGTACCAGCGTTGACTACGAGTATCCTCAACGCACTACAAACCGGCCGCTCGACCGCAGCTTTCCGGAGGCGGTGTGCCCCTGAACAAAATAAATGCCCGCAGGTAAATCCAATTCGAGAACCAGTTGGTTCTCAGGCATTTCACGGGTGAGCAATAGCCGCCCTTGCGCACTAAACACCTGAATTTGAACCGGTTGGTGCTCGGAATGGTCCCATTCCAAAATCATCCGGTTTTCAACCGGGTTGGGGGAAATCCGAAGCAGCTGATTTTCTTGTTTCCCGTTATCGGCCCGGCTCTGCGACGCGGCATCACTTTCCGGCGGGCAATTGAACGTATTCAGGTGCGCTTCCGTGAACGGTTGTCCTTGCAACCGCACCACACTGTTGAAATAGCCGGGGGTACTGAAAGGCGGAAGCGTAACCGTAAAAACGTCCGATTCACCATTCTTTATGCCGGTAGCCTGCGGTTCGAACCGGATGGAGTACAGCGGGCTGTAATTCGGATTGCGAATCGCGTATTGCCGGCCGCCGGGGGTTGTATAGATATCGCTTCCCGTAGGTGCGACGGCAACCACGCCTTTGGGCAATTGAAAGGCAACGTATACCAGGGGTTGCGAGCAGTTATTTTGTATCCGGAAATGATAGCTGCGGCGGTTTGCAACATCGATTGAAATGCGAAGCAACTCGAAGTGGATGCAGCCATTTGTCTTTTCGTCGCACGGGTGCGCATCATCAACCGAAATACGAAGTTGAAAACAACAGGCAGACTGGTTACCGCAGCTGTCCTGCACTTCAAAACAAAGCGTATGATCGCCCGGCACGAATGCGCTGCCGCTGGGCAAACCCTGTGTCTGAACAAGCTGTATTCCCGGGCAAACACAAGTGCTCCATACATCCGGTTCCGGGTATGTAACCGGCGCCGACAACGTGCCAAAAGGTATCTGGATAAGGCTGTCGGGCGGGCAATTTGCAACGATGGCTGACGGCGCACTCAATACCGTATGTTCCACAATGTAGGTTGCCAATGTATCGCACAGGCCGGTTGCAGACGGGATCAGGTGGGTGTATGTTCCGGGCTGGGTATAGGTGACGCCATTGAGGGTTACGGAATCGCCCGGGCAGAAATAGACGGTCTTTTCAAGTTTCGGATTGATCCCGGTCCGGATGTTGTACACCAGGTTGGTATCGCAGTTCGGGCCGGCAACCGTTGTGTTTACAAAGCCCGGGCTTGTATAGACTTTTCCGTCAACAACAAAAGAATCACCCGGACAAAGAAAAATCTCCTGATAACCCGGCACCGGCGGGCAATAATCCAGTTTGGTTAGGCTGCCGGACACCTGGGGCAGGTTCACGTTCCAGGTGGTGTCGAAGTTTACCTGCATCATATCGGCCGTCGATACCGTGATCGGCAGATGGCTGGCTGCCGTGCTCACCGATTGTGCGCAGCATTGTGTCACCAGGCCGTTCGCATCCGTTTTAACGACTAAAATACTGGCCGGTTGGCCCGGGAAAATTACCGCACCGGCAGCGATGATCCCGCCATCCGGCGCTTCGATTGCCGTTGTGAAATAATCGGTTCCGTCCAAAGCATACTCGTACGACCACAATACCGCCCCGTCGGCACTGATTTTTACCAGGGTGGGATCGAGGTTTGCATTCTGTGGTTCGTTCCGGCGTGGAACCAGGAGGAAGTTGCCGTCCGACAAAGGGGCGATCGGCCCGTACCCGACATTGGGATAGGTTTTTGCCCACACCAGGTCGCCGGTGCGGCCAGTGCGGCAAACCAGTTGGATGGATTTTGAATTGCCGGGCGGATAAGCGGCCCCGGCCGCCATCCAGCCGCCGTCCGGCGCCGCTGTGATCGAATGCAGTGCAGTTTCATAATCGGCCGGGCCGTCGTATGCATGATGGTACAGGATGTTGCCGCTTGCCGCATCGAACAGGTTGAAGGCGGCGAATGTATCCCTGCGGCCAACGGCGAAAATGGTGTCGCCGATGATAGAAAATGCATGAAACCTGGGATTTTCGCCCCAGTAAAACATACACCGTTTTGACCACACGGTGTTCCCCTGATTGTCGATCCGGATCAGCACGGCATGACTATCGCCCTGCGACGAACGGCCGGAGATGATGTAACCACCGGGAACAGCCCTGACCCAATCGCCGGTGTTGCGCCGGCCGCTCAGGTAACTGGGTATGACCTGTTGCCACTGGATCATGCCGTCGGCGTCGGTTTTGACCACCAGTATTTCTCCGTTTCCCATCGAGTTTACCCCATGCAATTCGCCCATTGCCAGGTAGCCGCCGTCGTTGGCTTCGATAACCGTGCGAAACCCCGCCTGAAAAGCCGGCCCGTAATGCCGGAGCCAAACGAGGTCGCCTGCCGTATCGATTTTCATCAGAAAGGGTTTGTATTGCGGGCCGGGGAGGTTAATACTGGTGTTTGAGGAGCCTGCCAAAACGTAGCCGCCGGCAGTAGAGAGGATAGCGGCGGCATCTATGGCAATGTCGGCGGCGCCAAAAGCGCGCTGAAAGGTTTGTTGGCCGGAAAGCAAAGTTGCCGCCAGGCAAACCCAAAGGCAGGAAACAAACAGGCGTAAGGATGTAAATTCCATCGGAATCGGGTGTGGTGAAAAACTTGCCAAAGTTGCCGGCAAATTCGATCATTTGGAATATTTAAGACCGGCTGTGTCGGATGGGGGACGTTTGCTTTACAGTTTCACAGAGGCTCACAGAGGAACGGAGGCACACGGAGGTTTTTTGTTTTGTAGAACTCAGTTTCACGGAGGCTCACAGAGGAACGGAGGAGCACAGAGGGGATTAGTTTTTGCTGTCCAATGCCTTTTGCGTTTGCGCAACCAGGCGTTCCAGGTTTTCCTTGCGGCGCGGCGAATCGGCCAGCGCCAGCGCTTGCCGGTAATGTTTCAGCGCAGCGGCATGATCCCCAAGGGCCGAATAGCCGCGACCAAGGCCCAACTGGGTGATGAACAGATCGCCGAAGCGCTCCTGATTTTGCCGGTAAATTACCAGCGCCTGTTCGTTTTCCTTTTGCGCCTGCAAGCTCCGGGCCAGGTAGTACAGGTCGTTGGGAGTCGCCAGTTTCATGGCCAGGGTTTTGGCCGATTCTGCCTCCGCAGGCCTGCCCAGCTTTTCGAGCAGTTTTGATTGCGTCATCAAATTTTCAAACTGGGGTTTGATCTGAACAGACTGCTCCGCCCAGGCCAGGCCTTGTTCGAGAAACACCTCGTGGTCCAGGCAATACCCGGCGGCCTGGTTCGGCGCTTCCCAGAAAAACAGGCCGATATTGCTTTTCAATTGCGCGCGGAAACTTTCGACAACCAGTTCATGCACCGGAAAAGCAATTTTAAACGGCACCGCCAGGTTTTCCCACTTCATGGCCAGTACGGTATAATCCGGCTTGCGTTCGGTGAATTCAAAAGTCAGGTACTCGTTGTATTCCGCACTTTCGGGCTTTACCTGAACACGCAACTGGTCTTCAGCCTCGTCGTACACGAATGTACCCCAGGCGGTATATGTTTTTGAAAAAATAACGGTCCAGGACGATGCACCGGGGATAAGAAAAAAACCATAAGTCCCGGCCGGAATGGCCTGCCCTTCCACCCGGGCATCCGCCGAGAAGGTGATGGTCGTGTTTTCGTTGGCGCCAACACGCCACACCTGGTCGTAGGGTACCAGTTGTCCCCATATTTTACCCTGCCGGCCGTCCACATCGGGGCTGTTGTAGCGCACGGTTACGGTAGCCACGCCGCTGACACTTTGCGAAACGGTGCTCGCCTGGTTGTCGCCACTGGGCGGCGCCTGGAGAAACTGGGCCTGCAAGACGCAGGTAAAAAGCAGGAAACTGAAGGAAAGGATAATTTTCATAGCGTACTTTTTTGTGTAATGGGAAGATTCGTTCGAAGGCGAATTGGGACTTGCCCTTTCAAAATTCAAGCAACAGAAAAGGCAGCAACAATTTTTTCGACAAATGCGGACCGGCAACCACTGGTCCGAATGTTCCGGAAACTATGTTTTTCAGAAATCTTTTCCATACATGGCAGATTTTGCAGCAATCGGCTTTATTTTGCGTAACAATGCATTTTCTTTAATCCGGCCGGTTCATAAAAACCGACACAAAAACGACATCTGAACACGCCGCCCCGATTCCGCTCTACGATTCGGAGCAATTGGTTTCCCGCCAGGCATTTTTCAGGTTTCTTCCCATCCCTTTTCCGAAAAACGGCATATCGCCACCCGTTTCTTCAAAACCGGGCAGGTCAATTTATTCGGTAAAATTATTTTTCATGAAATCTGCTAATCACGTGTTCCGATTCCTCCTGTCGTGCTGCCTGCTTTTGCCGGCGCACTTATTTTTTGCTCAAACAAGCTGGACGGGTTCGGGCAACACCAATTGGGCCGATCCCGCCAACTGGTCGGCCGGCGTACCCGACGCTGCCGACGACGTAACGATTCCCAACACGGCCAACGACCCCGTCATCATGGGCGGCACAGCGGCTGTCGCCAAATCGGTGATGGTGGATGTGGATGCCGCACTGACCATCCAGGCCCTCGGCAGCCTGGCTATAGACGACCCAGCCACACAAAGCCTGGCCAACGGCGGCACGGTAATTAACCACGGCCTGCTGACCATCGGAGCCGTAACCAGTGGCGGGAGCTACGGCCTGGTAAACGGCGGCACGTTTACCAACATGGCCGGCGGAACCGTCCGGATTGAGCGTTGCACCAATATCGCCTTGTGGAATTACGTGGATGGCATGTTCAGCAATGCCGGGCAATTGGTAATTGAAGCCAGCGGCGCCAACACGGGGCCCGGCATTTACAACGAAAGCAGTTTTCAGAACACAGGGAACCTGTCGATCAATGAGGTTAATACCGGCCTGAACAACCGTGCCAACAGCAGTTTTATCAACAGCGGTACCGTGACGATCAAGCCTGGCGTAATGTTTAGCGGGCCATGTATCTATAATTTTTCAACGGTTGAAAACAATGCAGGTGGCCTGCTTGATCTCTATCCACGTTCAGCCGGCATCGACAACCGCCTTGATGCAAGCTTCACCAACAATGCCGACATCTCCATTTTCGGTCAGCCTATCAACTTCGGGGCCGGGCCGGGTATCTATAATCAAGGCCTGTTACTGAATGGGGCAACAGCCCATATTCAAATAGACAGTGTCAGCCGTGCAGGCATTCACAATTCCTCAACTGCCCGGTTTGAAAATGCCGGAAAGTTATCGCTCGCTTTACGCGGCGCAATCTTCTCCTTTGCACCTGCTATAGATAATTATTCGGATTTTCGCAACCAGGTCAATGCGGAGATCATAATCGACAGTGTAAGTCAATCCGGCATTGTGCATCGACAGGATACCTTCATTAATGCGGGTAAAATTTTCAATGGCCCGACAGCCAATTACACCGGCTATCCCTTATTGTATAGTACCGCAGTTTTTATCAATACCGTTACCGGCATGATCCAACTGGAAGGTTATGACGGGGAGCAGGCAGCTATGCAGACTGAATCCTCCGGACCATTCTTCAATGCCGGCACTATTAATATCGGCATGATCCGCGGAAACAATAAGATCGGATTTACGCTTTACGGGAATTTTGAAAACAGCGGCGTATTAAATATTGACCGAATCAGGGCAACGAGCTTTAACGACAATGGTATGTACATTTCAGCCTTTAATAAAACTATTGTCAACACCGGGAAGATAACGATCGGCAGCGCCGTCAGTGGCGGGCGGACAGGTATTTATATCAGCACTGCAAATTTCAACAATACCGGGGGTGAAATTTTAATCGATAACCTGGGCAACGGCCAAAACAGCCATGGCTTGCAGAATTCCGGGGGAAACTTCACCAATACAGGCAAAATCACAATTGGAGGCAGTGGTGGTGGCTCTGAGTGGGGCCTGTGGAATGACGGGATATTCAACAACAATGCAGTAGGTGAAATTAACATTGACCGGAGTACCATCACCGCCTTGCAAAACAACTTTAACGACTTTACCAACGCCGGTAAAATTGTCATCGGCAGTCAAACTGCTATCGGCAATTGGGGCCTGTACTCTACGGGAGCCTTCAATAACTCCGGCGAAATACAGATCGATCGCGCAACGATAACGGCCCTGCGCAACCAGTCGAACACTTTTTCCAATTCGGGCAAAATCGCTCTGGGAAATTCTGCCAGCGTCGGCGACTGGGGTTTGTGGAATGAAGCAACTTTTCAAAACCAGGCCACCGGCGAGATCAGCATCAACCGCTCGCCCAATACCGGCCTGCACAACAGCGTCGGCCCTTTCACCAATGCGGGAACCATCAGGATCGGCCCCGATGTCAGCCTGCTCGGTCTGGCCAACTACAACAACTTTACCAACGAAGCCTGCGCCGTGATGGACATCCAGTCGGGCGCCGTCAACAACCAAAGCACTGTGACCAACCACGGCCTGATGACCATCAACACCGCGCTGGCGCACACCAATGCCGGCACCTTCACCAACAACGGCATCCTGGAGTACCCGAAAGGCAATCCTGTGCCCGGCGTGGTCAACCAGGACATCATCGTGCAACCCGCCAGCGGTGGCTGCCCGGTACCCGGGGTGGTGACCATCGGCGGCGACAACAATTTCACCCCTGCCGGTGCCTGGTACAAGGACGAAGCGCTCACCGATCCGGCCGGCACTTACGACGACGGCTCCAACACTTTTTATGCCACCGACCTCACCAACGGCGTCCACACCCTCTATTTTTCAATAGCCGATGACAACAACGATTGCCCGCGTACGGTCTCCATCGAACTTACGCTGAACGGCCAGCCTGATTGCAGCATCGACGGACCGGCAGGTGCCGTTTGCGCTTTTTCGGAAGGCAATACCTACAGCGCCCCCGCTGGCATGGACAGCTACAGCTGGAGCATTGAAGGCGACGGCTCGATCCAGGGCGCTACCAACGGCCAGTCCATTTCCGTGGCGGCCGGGGCATCCGGTAGTTACACGGTAACTGTGGCTGTAAACCTCAACGGTTGCGGCAGCAGCTGCGCTGAAACCTCAAACATTAGCACCATCTCCTACCAGTTGGTGGCGACCTCCGCGTACTGCCAGGGGGAGCCAGGACCAGTGCTCAGCCTGACCGGCTCCGAACCAGGTGCCAGTTATCAACTGCAGACCGGCGGTGGCGACAACCTTGGAACACCGGTTGCAGGTACCGGCGGAGCCCTGAGTTTTGGCGCTTATCCAAACGGCTCATACCAGGTGTTGATCAGTGGCGGCAATTGTCCGGGACCGCTGAAAGCCACGGCGGCGGCAACAGCGGTGGCTTGCGCAATAGCAGTGCCTGACTTCTGCTCCTGCAATAGCCAGGGCGGTTACACCGATGTTGCGGTTAAAGTTTCGGCGCCAGACGGCCAAAACTGGACGGTAAAAAATGTGATCGGTTTGTATTCCGGCAGCGGGCCATATATCCCGCTGGCTATCGGCACGCCACTCAATCCGCTGGGCAACGACATGTACGCGTTGCCGGCTGCCCGGGCCAACAACAAGGGCTATTGGGTGCAACTGACTAACGGCGTCACAGACCTGAATATTCAGGTGGGGAATCCGGGTTGGTAGGCTAATTGTCCTGCGCCGGCGTACCTTTGGCGCCATGCTACCAACCAGCCTGGAAAAGCACTTAGAAACGCTGCTGCAAACGACTTTCAGCGCCGTGCAGCCCCTTTCGGGGGGCAGCATTAACCAGGCTTTCCGGCTCGATGGACCGGCTGGCCGGCAGTGGTTTGTTAAAACCAATACCGGCAAACAGGCGCCCGCCATGTTTCGGACCGAAAGCCAGGGACTGGCCCTGCTGGGCGCTTCCAGATCAATCCGGACACCCAAAATTTTCGGCCACGGCAGCACCGCCGACGGCCATGCCTACCTGGTGCTCGAATACGTCAAACCCGGCTATCGCAACCGGTTGTTCTGGGAGCACTTTGGCCGCGGGCTGGCCAACCTGCATGGCAATACTTCTGCGCTGTTCGGATTCGCGCACGACAATTTTATCGGTCGCTTGCCGCAATCAAATAGCCGGCATACTACCTGGGCTGAATTTTATGCTGAAGAGCGGCTATGGCCGCAAATGTTGCTCGCCCGCGAGTTGGGCTATTTTGATGCTGCAACGGAGCAACAACTCGATCGCCTGTGCAAAAACCTGGGCTGGCGCTGCCCGGAAGAACAACCTGCCCTCTGCCACGGCGACCTTTGGAGCGGCAATTTCCTCTGTGATGCCGCCGGCCTGCCAGTGCTCATCGACCCCGCCGCCTGTTTCGCGCACCGGGAAATGGATCTGGCCATGAGCCGCCTGTTTGGCGGTTTTGATCCGGCCTTTTACAGCGCCTATACGGAAGCCTGGCCTTTGGAGCCAGGCTTCGACGAGCGGGTGGAAATTTACCAGCTGTACTATTTGCTGGTGCATGTGAATTTGTTTGGCGGGGGCTATGTGGACAGTGTTCGGTCGGTTTTGCAGCGGTTTTGATTGGAACAGCCAGCACCGCAATGACAGCCGGAAGGTCAAAGTATTTTCCATACCGGCAGTAAAATCACGAACCTGTGGTAAGCCCGTCGCGTATATTTGTGGATTCCAGGATACTGCAATTACTTACCCGTTGTTCCATAAAATTGCCTGTTCAAACCAAATGTGATCTCCATGCCGGCACGCATACTTGTTGTAGACGATGAACCCCGCTTTGAGCGACTGGTTCTCCAACGCCTTCGAAAAGGCGTTCAGGAAGGGCTGTACGATTTCCGTTTCGCAGCCGATGGCGTGGAAGCCCTGGAGGTCTTTGAACAGGATCCGGCTTTCGACATGGTCCTCGCGGATATTAATATGCCGCGTATGGACGGGCTCACGCTACTCGGGCGGCTCCGGGAAATTAACCCGCTATTGAAAGTTGTGATCGTGTCGGCTTACGGCGATATGCCCAATATCCGAAAGGCCATGAACCTAGGGGCTTTCGACTTTGTGACCAAACCTATTGAATTTGCCGATCTGGAGCTAACCCTCCGGAAAACCCTGGAAGAAGCCGCACTCCTTAAGGAGGCTGCCAAATCCCGCGAGCTGGCCGAAAAAAATGAACTGCTGGAAGAACTCGATCAGCTCAAAACCCGGTTTTTCACCAACATTTCGCATGAATTCCGGACGCCCCTGACCGTCATAGCCGGCATGACGGGTCAGATTGCCGAAAACCCCGAGCGCTGGCTCGAACGCGGGCTCAGCATGATAAACCGAAATACCGGCAACATGCTCGACCTGGTCGGGCAGATACTCGACCTGAACAAACTCGAATCCGGCAAGCTTGAAGTCAACCGGTTTCAAGCCGACATCATCCCTTTTTTGCGGCAACTGGTCGAATCTTTCCAACCCCTGGCGGAAACCCGCGATATCCGGCTAAGCTACCACCCGACGGTGGATACACTTACCCTGGATTTTGATCCGGAAAAAATGGTACGCATCCTTTCCAACCTGCTCGGCAATGCGCTGAAATTTTGCTCGGAAGGCGACCAGGTGAATGTTGACGTGGACCAAGCAGAAAGCAATGTCCTGTGCATCCGGGTGGGGGATACGGGCCCTGGAATTCCGGCTGAACAATTGGCGTACATATTTGACCGGTTCTTCCAGGCGAAAGACACCTACCGGTTCAATGCACCCGGCACGGGAATCGGTCTGTCACTTGTACAGGAATTTACCCGGCTGCTCGGCGGTACAGTTTCTGTGGAAAGCCGGGAGGGGAGGGGCACCATGTTCATCCTCCGGTTACCCATCCGTCGGGAGGCGCCGGCGCCCAAAGCCGGTACTGCCGAACTTCCTGTAAAAAAGCACGAGCTGCCGGCGGCACCCATGGCAGGCACAGGAGAGGAAAGCGATCTGGACCTCCCCACACTCCTGCTCGTTGAAGACAATACCGATATTGTGCAATACCTCATAAGTTGCCTGGAAGGGCGTTATCAACTGACTTGGGCAAAGGACGGGGAAGCAGGTATTGCGCAAGCCATCGAAACCGTACCCGATATCATCATCAGCGATGTGATGATGCCCCGGAAAGACGGATTTGAACTTTGCCAAACGCTCAAAACAGATACCCGCACCAGCCACATTCCCATTGTTTTGCTAACAGCCAAAGCCGATGTGGAATCTAAAATTGCCGGCTTGAAGCGCGGCGCCGACGCCTATCTGGCTAAACCCTTCGACAAACAGGAATTACTGGCCCGCCTTGAAAACCTGCTTGAACTCCGCGCTCGCCTCCAGGCTCGGTACCGGACTATGGAGGATTTGCCCGCGGACAGTGAAGATGCCCTGCAACAGGAAGATCAGTTTGTGGGCCAGATCAAAGCGGCTATCCAGGCGCATATGGATGAAGAGGAGTTTGGTATCCTGGAACTTTGCCGGGATATCGGCGTCAGTCGCACACAATTGCACCGAAAGATCAAAGCACTGACCGGGCGTTCCACCTCTAGCCTGATCCGGTACATCCGCTTGTGGCACGCCAAACAGCTACTGGTCACAGATCTGAATATCAGCCAGGTAGCCTATGATTGCGGATTCCGGGATCCCAAATATTTTTCCAAAACATTTAGCGAGGAATTTGGCATAGGACCCAAAGACTTCCGGAAAGGCGCGTTGGAACAATAATCTACCTTTTTGGAACAATGCCGGAAATCCGCCCCTCAAGCGCCGGCTACCTTTGTGCCACAATTAAGGCAATGAGGTTAAGCATAAATATCTGGTTTATACTGTGGTGGGTGCTCTGCTGGATTCCGGCAAATGGGTTCGCCCAAATACACCATGCACTGGAGCCTGTCGGGCCTTTTTCAAGGCTGGACGGCTTGACAGATGAAAACATTACGGCCATCTGCCAGGATAGCCGGGGGTTCCTGTGGATCGGCACCCAACATGGATTGAACCGCTATGACGGTACCCGCGTCCTCAAGTTTTACCACGCACCTTTCGATACGACAACATTAAGCAGCAACTACGTTACCGCCCTTTGGAACGATCCATACGGCATACTCTGGGTAGGTACCCGGGAAGGACTCAATCGGTATGACCCCCGGTCCGGCTTGTTTACCCGTTTTCAGTATAATTCAAATCTGACAGGTACACTCCGTTCGAACAATATCACTTGCATAACAGCATCGATATCTGCAAATTCTGCCGGACCACAGACCCTGTGGGTTGGTACCGACAAAGGCCTTGACCGGCTGGAGATCGATGCTCCGCAGCAGGAGTATCCGGCGGTGACAATTAGTCCGGTGACTGGGAAAACAGCCGACCGCATTCCCATTTCCAATCAGCCGGTACACCAGCTCTTTGTGGACGGCCACGGCCGGCTGTGGGTCTCCACTGCAAAGGCACTTTATCATGCATCCGGCCCTTTCGTGTCCGGCAAACCCCTTGAGTTTACAACAGTATCCCGGACTGCTGTTCCACGAGGTTCCGCTCCCGCAAATCAATACTGTAAGTTCATTTCCGGCGTCGGGCAAACCTTTTGGATCGTTTCCGGAAAAGCGGTTACCGGTGTCAAAGATGGTCCGAACAACCAGCCCCAATACCGGTCATTTTATTACTCCGGAGCCGGAGAAATAGCCGGCCCGGAGCTGGCAGCCATGGACTGGCAGGGAAAAATTTTCCTGCTAGGCAACAAAGCTGCGCCACTGGTTTTCGATACCCAAGCCCTGAACTTTGAACCACTGGGAACGCACTACGCCCAATTGACTGATGGCTTGAAGTGCTCCAGTATTTATTGCGACCGCAGCAAAAATATTTGGGTAGGTACTACTGGTGCGGGCTTATTCAAATACCACCTGCGCAACGATTTTTTCCATACATCCGGCAATCCGGATCGCCCAATCAATACGGCCGTTGAGCATGCCCTGCATTTTGGCAAAGGCATTATCGATCACAGCGGCTGGTTGTGGTATCCGCACAAAGATGGGCTTGCCTGCATTGATCCTGCCGGGGCAAACACAGTCGTTTTTCACCATGCGCCCCTCGATTCAAATAGCCTGAGCCATAATCACTTAACGGCGCTGTTAGCCGACCCGGTAATGCCTGAACGCTTTATTTGGGTAGGCACCCGGGGCGGCGGGCTCAACCGCCTCGACCGGCAAACCAGGCGATTCACACATTTCCTTGAAAAACATGGTCTCCCCGGCAGCACGATCAACGCCATTTTGCCCGATAATCAGGGCCATTTGTGGGTAAGCACAGACCAGGGTATTGCACAACTGCAACTAAGCCCGGAACGGCAGCTCATGCGGGCCCAAAACTTTGGACGGGAGCGTGGACTGTCTCAGCCTGCATTTGAGGCCAGTACCGCATTTCGAACTACTGATGGCCGGCTGTGTTTTGGCGGGACGAACGGCTGGGTATGGTTCGATCCTGACAGCGTAAACGACCTGTTGCCGCCACCGCCCGTAGTGATCACCGGTTTGCAGATCCATCACCAAGCGGTTTCCTGGCTTGATCCGGATTCCCCCCTGGCCAGGCCGGTTTCTGAAACCAGGGAAATCACGCTGGATTATCATCAGAATACGTTGGCTTTTGCCTTTGCCGCGCTCGACTTTGTGGCGCCGGAGCAAAACCAATATGCCTACTTTCTGGAAAATTTTGATGCCGGCTGGAATGACGTAGGCAACCACCCGGAGGCTATGTATACCGATCTGCCTCCGGGGCGGTATGTATTACATGTGCGGGCCTGCAACGCCGGGGACGTGTGGAACGAAAAAGGCGTTGAACTAATCATCCACATCCATCCCCCCTGGTGGCAGTCCTGGTGGGCAATTCTTTTGATTACCGGTCTGGCAGGAGGGCTATTGTGGAGCCTCTTCCGATCGGCAACCCGCCACCGCAAACTGCAACAACAAGCAGCTATCGAACGTGCCCGTGCCGACGAAAAGCAACGCCAGGCCGAAAACCTGGAAACCCAGGCAAAAAAACTAGCCGATGCGTTTCTGGCTTTGAAAGGGAAAAACGAAGAGGTTATTGCCATTCAGCAAAAACTGATCGCGCAGGACAAACTGGCTACGCTCGGGCAGCTTATCGCCGGTATCGCCCACGAAATCAAAACTCCCCTCAACTTCGTCACCAACTTTTCAGATATCGCCGCCGAACAGGCGGAAGAGTTGCTGGGAGTGCTGGCAATCCTCCGGCCGGATATTGCCCCGGCTACTTTTGAAAGCCTCGAGCATCTGGCCTCCGACATCCGGGAAAACACCCTTGACAGCCGCGATAACGGCCAGCGGGCTCTCAGCATTATGCACCATTTGCTAAACATTTCCCGGGGAACGGAAGACCATTTTTATGCTATTGATTTACATGCCTTGCTCGATGAAAACCTCAAACTGGCTTACCATGGCTACCGCGCCGTGGAACCCGGGTTTAATGTGACTATCGAAAAGAGTTATGATCCGGCTGTCGGGCAAATTGAAGCGTTGCCGGCAGATTTGGGCAGAGTTATACTGAATATTCTGAACAATGCCTTTGAAGCGGTTTACCAGAAACAACAGGCTGTAAACAGCGGGTACGAACCAACGCTGCATATCCGAACAGAAATTGAAGGTTCAGGCATCTCCATCCGGATTTGGGACAATGGCGCCGGAATCCCGTCTGAAGTACAGGATCAAATCTTTCAGCCTTTTTTCACCACCAAACCTTCAGGTAAAGGCAATGCCGGGCTGGGCCTGTCTATCAGTCGCGACATCATTGTTAACAAACACAACGGCAACCTGGAGGTCAGCAGCCGATCCGGTGAATTCACCGAATTCCGGATCTTTTTGCCGGATCGTTCTACTTGAAAATCCGGCCATTGACTGGTAGCATGAAACAATACTCTACCCTTTTGGAACATAACCGGAAGTCCGGCCTGCTGTTTACCGGGAATTTTGCAGTACATGCATCATCAACGGATAATTCCTATGAAACTCTTGATTGTAGATGACGAGGCGGCAATACAGCGGCTTTTTTTACAACGCTTTCGCAAAGAGTGCCGCGATGGCCTGCTCGAACTGCATTTCGCCTTTTCGGCGGCAGAAGCCTTGCAGTTTCTTAAAAAAGAAACTGCGGCCGATCTGGCGCTGATCCTTTCCGATATCAACATGCCCCATATGAGCGGCCTGGAACTGTTGGAAATTATACGGGAAACATATTCATCGCTCCGGATCTTTATGCTGACAGCCTACGACAGTGCCGACCTCCGCCGGCGGGTACTGGCGATGGGCGCCGATGAGTACCTGACCAAACCGGTGGATTTTCAACTGCTTCGGAAAAAACTGTTTGGCTGATCGATGGAAGTTATGACCTATTCGGCTGTCTCCTTTCAGTCGACATGAACTGTACGGTTTCAAATAAATACCCGATAATGTGTTGTTCGTTCAGATGTCTCCCCCGCGGGGCGGGGGAGACATGACAGTCGTTTATTTATAAACTAAATCTTATCGGATTTCTCGCTACGCTCGAAATTGCGGCAGGGCGCAGGGGAAATTTCGAGCGTAGCGAGAAATCCGATTGAAACTAATCTTGTCATTTCAAGGTGTCATGTCGACCCCGCAAGGCGGGGGAGACATCTGGATTCGATTATTACCGGTTTATAAAGTGAAACCGCAGTGATCATGTCGAGCATAGCGCGAGACACCCGAACAGGTTACAACTTGCGTTAATAACATCTGTTTTGAAAACTACACCAGCGGAAGCCGAATGACAAATTCGGTAAACTCCCCGGGCTGGCTTTTCACCGATATTTTCCCCTTGTGCTGCAGCGTAATGATATCGTAGCTGATCGATAGCCCCAAGCCGGTGTTGCCCTCTCCTGTGGGCTTAGTGGTGAAAAACGGCTGAAATATCTGTTCCCGAACCTCGGGCTGTATGCCGGGCCCGTTATCCCGGATACGGATAACGACATCGCCATCTTCAATTCCGGTACTCACCCGAATAGTCGGATGGTATTCCCCTCCGACACTTTTTTGCTTTTCATTGACGGCGAAGCAGGCATTGTTCAGGATATTAAGCAACACGCGGCCCAACTCCTGTGGATACACCTCAAGGGGTGTCAGTGCCGGGTCCGGTACTTTTTCCAGGTGAGCCTGAAAAGCAGGGTGAATTGCCCGGAAGCCGTGATAGGCAAGGTTCAGGTTGTCTTCCACCAGCTTGTTGATATCAGTGGACAGGCGTTGGCCAGAAGTGCCGCGGGCGTGGTCCATCATGCTTTTAACAATACGATCGGCCTGATTGCCGTAAGTGACGATATCAACTGCATTCAATCGCAAGTCTTCCAGGATGGCCAGGATATTCTCAAAGGCAGCATCATCCGGTTTTGCCCGGTATCGCTCCAGTTCTTCCCGGAGTTCTTCCAGGAGTTCTTCCGATCCCTCCGAAAAGTTGTTGACAAAATTGAGCGGGTTTTTGATCTCATGGGCAATGCCGGCTACCATTTGGCCCAGCGAAGCCAGTTTCTCCTGGGCAATGAGCTGGTCGCGGGTATCCATAATCTCATGCGTGCGGGCTGCCAGCTCGCGTTCAAGATTCTTCCGCAGCAGGCGCTCCCGGTAGATCCAATAGGCCGCTCCGCTGGCAACCAGCAGGAAACAGAGCAGGTAGAACCAGGGTTCTTCGTAAAAAAAACGACCCACGTGTACGTTCAGCACGATCGGCGCCTCCGCCTGGTTACCCCGGTAATCAGCCCCGCGGATCAGGATACGGAGATCGCCGGGAGGGAGGTCGGGCAAGGACAAACGGGGCTTGTCACCCAGAAAAATCCAGTCATCAGACTGGTCATGGCTGAATCCTTCAATCCGGTAAAAGAAGGTCTGGTTTTCCGGACGCACCAGATTGGACAAGGCAAAGCCGAGGTTGAGGTACCGGTGTGTTGCCGGCAGTTCCAAGGTGCCCCAAATTTGGAAACCGTAATGGAGATTGCGGTCGGCGCCGGTTCGCTCATCCCAATAATTCACTTCGGTCAGGAACAGGTTGAGTCCATTGGCGTTCAGCAATAGTGCCTTCAGCAATTCCGGCTCGAGGATATTGATGCCGTGGATGGATCCGAAGATCAGCCGTCCTTTTGAATCCTTGTAATAGGAATACCGGTTGAATTCATTGGTGGAAAGGCCGTCCGCCTCACTAAGGCGGGCCAATACTTCACCTTCCGGAGACAACAGGTTGATTCCTTTGTAGGTCGACAACCAATAGTACTCTTCTGCATCTGCCAGAATGCCCACTACTGTATTGTTAGACAGGCCCTTTTCCACATTGACGACCTTAATGACTCCCGTCTGCGGATGAAAGATATGCACCCCGGCGCCATAAGTGCCCACCCAAAGCCGTCCGCGGGCGTCTTCCGAAATACACATAATCCGCTCGTCGCGAAAACCTTCCGGCAAACCGATCCGCCTGGAAT
Organism: Lewinellaceae bacterium; assembly: GCA_016716135.1. Taxonomy (GTDB): domain Bacteria; phylum Bacteroidota; class Bacteroidia; order Chitinophagales; family Saprospiraceae; genus M3007. Next base: position 237,934 of record JADJWX010000028.1, read on the forward strand.
TTCCACTTTTGAGCGAAAACTGCCAAAGCCCCTGGAGAGTGGCAATCCAGAGCGTGCTGTCTTTCGATAAAAACAGTTCATTGATTTCGCCCTGGATACTGACAGGTTTGCCATTCGCCTTCCAGGGACGTGACTTTCGGGTAGCCAGGTTGTAAAAGAACAGCTGGCCGCGATTGTCCACCAGGGCCGCATTATAGGCATCCAGGAGCGTAAATCGTGTAAAATCGAAGCCCACCGGGAAAAAAGTGCGCAGCTTGTTGCTGTCGATGCGTACCAGTCCCCGGGGCGCACCATACCACCAAAAACCGTTGTCTGAATGGATCAGGTTCGACAAGGTGGTATGGTGAAGCGCATTGTCAGTCTTTAATTCAGGATGAAATAACTGGAGGTTCGGGTCTCCATGTGGACGTACCAGGAGCTGGCCGTTATGCATCTCGGATCGAACCAGGTATTCACCCGGCCGCCATTCTGCGATGGCACGGGTGGGGATACCTTTCATGATGTAGGAAATGGCACCGTAAAACTGGATATCTGCAACGATCAACCCACCGGCAGAGAATGTCTTGATACTCCGTCTGAAATCATTGCTCTGCACGTTGTGTTGATGAATCCAGCCAAAGCGGGAAACACTGGCCATTTGCTGAAGGACGGCGGTGTAGTCGAAGTACTGACCTGCCGTATCCAGTAAAACAGCCCGGTAATATTTCCGCTCATCGGGGAGCACGAACAACAGGTTGCCCAATTCGTCTTTTTGAGCCCTGTATTTTTCAGAGACCATGTAAGAAGGTTGGACCTGGTTGTCGAAGACCGTTTTCAATACCGCCCGCCCGGTACCCTTTTCAATTTCGTAAAGCCGTTTGGTATCCAGCAGCAATACATGGTTTCGGGCATCCGAACAAAGTACGAACTGCCGCCAGGGGGCCTCCCGGGGTTCCGGCGTCGCTGAAAAGAGCGCATCGTATGTAAATGACTTCAGTTCCCTGGTGCGAAGATTGAGGCGTATGAGCAGGAACTGCTCCCGAACATTCTCCGGTGAATAGGATGTAATAGGTTCCTGAAAAAACCACAATTCGTCACCAGCCAATGTCTGGAATCCGGGTAAAAAGGGAACGGATTTTATCGTCTCATCCTTATCAGACGGAACTATGGGCAAATCAGCCAGCAATTCAGTCTTTGCATCCCGAAACCGGTATACCTGTATGCTCCGGGTAAGCCGGGCCAGCAGGATAAGTCCATGCTGCGCGGAATAGTCCATCCAGCAAATTTCCGCATCCGGATTGGTCAGTCGATAAAAAACGGTTCGGTGGGTTTCCGGGTCGAACAGGAAAAAATGTGCGCCCAGCCTGAAGAAACCAAACAGATCACCAGCCTGGTTGATGCAGGACAAGGCCGGCTGCAGATTTTCGGCCCCGGGGGGCAGGCTATCCCAATGGACCACTTCCGAATGCCGGCCGTCAAACCGGAAAAAACTGACAGTCCGGTGCTCCGGCTGTTCGAAACACGCATTGACCCATAAACGCCCGCGACGATCCGTCAGCCCGCTACTGACGCAGCTGATTGGAAGGCCTTCTTCCAGATCGTAAGCCGTCAGGTTCGACGGATAGAGTTTGGGTACACCGTCCCAGCCCTGCCCACGGGCAAGGCCCGTAGACAAACATAAAATCAAGCAGCCGATGTAACCGTATCCACGCATAATTCAAGGGCAAATGTCGGATGTTTTAGCAGAATTCAGGTGAGTCCTGCACCTTGGAACAATAGTCCCCTTTTTTGGAACAATAGCCGAACTCCGCCTTTGTTTTCCCGAAGAACTTTGTCCGGTAAAAAAATTCCCATCATAAGTATCAGGAAACGATCGAAATATGAACAAAATCATTTTTACCCTGCTCTTCGCACTCTTCGGCTTCCACCTGGTTATTGCCCAGGGCGCTGCCGATTTTGTCACCACCTGGAAAACCGACAACCCCGGCGTGTCCGGTTCCACCCAAATCACCATCCCGACTGCCCCCAATACCACCTATAACTACGATGTGGACTGGGACAATGACGGCGTTTTCGACAGCCTCGGCGTTACCGGAAGCATCACCCATGATTACGGCGCGGCCGACACAGTCACCATCCGTGTCCGGGGAACATTCCCCAGGATCTATTTCAATTTTGAAGGAGACCGGGAGAAGATACTTTCCGTCGATCAATGGGGTGCTATCTCCTGGACGTCATTGGAAGGGGCCTTTGCGGGCTGTATTAACTTGAATAGCCTTGCAGCGGATGCACCCGACTTATCGGGAGTAACCAGCATGGAATCTATGTTTTTGGGTTGCCAAACGTTCAACGCCGATATCGGCAGCTGGGATGTCAGTCATGTGCATTTTTTTAATACCATGTTCCGCGAAGCATTTGCCTTTAACCAGGATATTGGAAACTGGGATGTCAGCAACGCCTACGAAATGGGAGGCATGTTTGCCCTGGCCTTTGCCTTTAATCAGGATATCGGAGCCTGGAACGTCAGTAAAGTAGGTGATATGGGGAATTTGTTTCAGCAGGCAACGGCCTTCGACCAGAATCTTGGCAGCTGGGATATCAGTTCCCTGCAATATGCCGGAAACATGTTCATAAATTCGGGCTTATCTGTTGCCAACTACGACAGCCTCCTGATCGGGTGGAGTACGCTGGACTCCGGTGAAATAAGGATTCCCAACGACGTAACATTTTCTAATAGTACGGCCCGGTACTGCGCAGGCGAAGCTGCCCGCCAAAAGTTGAAGGATGATTACGGATGGACGATCGAAGATGGCGGAAAGGAATGTATCGTGGGTACCAATACCCTGGATCTTATCGACAGCGCCCTGGAAGTTTTTCCCAATCCCGCCACCGGCCTGGTTACAATTCAGGCCGGCAAGTACGGGCTTGCCGGATTGCTCCGTCTGTTTGACCAGAATGGCCGCTGTGTCCTTTCCCGCACTGCAGACCAGCAGGAGGTGTTACAACTGGACCTGTCGATGCTTCCGGCCGGGTTGTACACCTTGCAGGTCATTGGTGAAGCAGGCCGCGCCCAGGCACGTGTTGTTAAGCAATAGTCCTCAATTCTTAAACGGTAGTAGGAAACGCGATAAAAAGCCCCCTGCACCTGTGCATAAAAAAATTAAAAAGACATGAAAAACACCACCTTTCGATGGCCCCTGCTGACGGGTCTGTTTTGCCTTAGCGTTATTCAGCTGACTGCACAAAAGAACGAAGTGCATATCCGGAACTGCACCGAAAAAATAATTTCCGTGAAAAGTTACAACGCCTGGGACAACAGCCTGACCCTCCCGTACCAGTTTGGCAATTCGAGCGAATTGCTGCCCCAAATTCACGGTATACTGGCTCAAAACCCCGGAACAGGCGAAACCTGTACTCTGGAGTGCGCCAGCAAGTATTTATTCAAGAATTACAATTCCTGCAAGGTGAAATTCAGCGGCGCCACCGGCTACAACGTCCCGGAAGTGGTCCAAACGCTTGAAACGGGCAACTGGGTCTATTTCAGCTCCACCCGCATTGAAAAAGGCGACAAGTGCTATATGATCGGCTTCGAAGACTACGAACAATTCCTGACCAAGGATATCCGTACCGGAACGGAACTACATGCCAATAACGGCGCCGTCAAGCTGATGAAGGTTCTGCAATACGAATTGTGGTTTCAAACCACCGGCAACCTGGAGCTGCACGATATTTCCATCACTTCCGGCAGCAACGTCGTCTGGTCGTCCAATACCACCGGACACCCTAATGCTATGCTGGCCTTCCAGGGCGACGGCAACGTGGTCATCTACGACGGCAATCCCATCTGGTATACCAGCACTGCCGACAATCAGAAAGGCGGCAAAGGCGGGGCAAAACTGCTGCTGAACGGGGCCGGTCATGTGCAGATCCTGAATGTGGACAGTCAGGTGATCTGGGAGGGGCACTGATACTTCGACATTGTAAATTCTTCCATCGATATTCGACATTCCGCTTTGTTTTGGAATATCGAATATCCAATGTCGAAGGGATAATCAACGCCACGAATAATTTTAAAAAACAACCATGCGAGGGCTTTTTCCTTCCCGGAAAAGGCCCTCACTTTTTATGTGCCGGCGCCTGAAAGCCAGCCCTTTATCTGAAACAATACTCCACCTTTTTGGAACAATAGCCGACTTACGGCGCGCGCACGGCCAGCACCTTTGTACCATAAAACATTCACAAAATTGCACCATCATGAAGTACGAAATAAAGTTTGAAACCCTTGATGTCCCAGGCATCCGGCAGCGCGCCATGTTCCTGCTTTTGCTCCTTTTGGCAGGTACAGGGTTTGCCCTGGCACAAAGCCCAATTTACATTGCCCATCTCGACCGGACATACCTGGTCCTGCAAGCGACAAACAACAGTCAAAGCAACGGAACCCCTATCGTTTTGGGCGAACGGAGTGACGGCAATACGACATTGCACCCGCAACAAGTCTGGTATTACGACAATGCCACGCATACAATTCGCCTGATAGCTAATCAGAATAAGTGTATCGCACGCAAAGGCCAGCAACTGCTGAATGATCAGATTGTTGTGGCTGATTATAATGCTAACAGTGATTTACAGCGTTGGGTGCTGGAAGACCATAAAGTCAAATTGTTGTCCAATAAAAATCTGTGCATTGGTTTGTCCGATGCCAATTTTACTTTGGGCGGTGCCGCTGTTTTGCAAGAAGTATCCAACGTTATCACCGAACAGCAAAAATGGTTTTTCAGGGAAAAACCGGCGCACACATTCACTGCCGATGGCCAATTGCACCGGGTCAACTCACCCGGAGACACCTATATCGAATTTGCCATTCCCGATCCATGCCCTTACCAATACCTGAACATAACTGCCCGCGGCGGCGACGGGGGTAATCGCACGGTGAACAATAACGTTAAAGCCAAAGGAGGAGAAGGCGCCACCATGGGCGGTCTGTATAAAATTGGTACTGGGTATAACCAATTGAGACCAGGCACAACTATCCGCCTGGTGATCGGGCGTGCCGGAAACAGCAGGCTTAATAATGCCAATGCAATAGGGAGTAGCGGTGGCGGCGGCACCGGTGTGATATACGAAAAGAGGGAGGTGCGGACTTCACTCTACTACTACCCCTGGCATGTACTGGCGATAGCCGGCGGCGGCGGCGGCGCATACGCAGACTGTTGTGCAGTTAGTCGTGACGGTGATCCGGCAAACAATATTACTAAAATTAATATAGGCCAAAACCATTTTGCCGCGGAACGGGATTATGAGTATGGTGGATGGAGAGAGGAAGATTTCAGTTATACCGGCAGCGGTTTCCGAGAAGATTCCGATCCACTTGGGTGTACAGGTTGTGTTCAGAATGGCACCGGAGCGGGTTATCATATTGTAGACGGCCTGTTGTATCCGACCGGAGGGCGCTATACCTATAATGATTATGTCGGTGCATTTGGATTTGGGGGCGGTGGCATCGCCGGCAATCTTCTGACCAGAGCCGGCAGCGGTGGCGGCTACAACGGCGCCTCGGTAGGGTCGAATGGTTTTGCAGGCGGTGGGGCCGGTAGTTGGATAGATCAATATGCTTTGGCTCCCGATGCACTTCCGCTTGCGATAAAAAACGGCGTTACGGAATCACCCATTGATGGTTATGTCGAATACCAGTTTACCAACGCCGGCCCTGTCACCCGCGACCTCGGCTTCGAATACCACAAGGGTACCGAGTCCTCCGTGCTGCAAACCGGCAACTGGAACCTGCTGTGGCAATACGACGGAAACCTGGTACTCTACGGCCCCGGTTATGGTAATGGCGCCTGGACCTCCCACACCGACAACAAAGGCACCGACCTGTACTTCCAGGGCGACGGCAACCTGGTCATCTATCAGAGCGGCAACCCCGTATTTGCTTCCAATACTGCCAACGACCAGCACAGCGGCAAAGGCGGCCGCAAATTAGTGCTGACACCCGAGGGCAGCCTGTATATCATCGATCAGGACGGGAATAAAATCTGGCAGGGGCGGTGATACTTCGATATTGGAAATTCTTTAATCGATATTCCGCTTCGTTTTGGAATATCGAATGTCCAACGCCGGATAACGAATTTAGAAGGAATAATCAACGCCACGAATAATTTTAAAAGACAACCATGCGAGGGCCTTTCCTTCCCGGGAAAGGTTCTCGCTTTTTATGTGCCGGCGCCTGAAAGCCGGCGCTTTATCTGAAACAATATTCCACCTTTTTGGAACAATAGCAGACGCGCGCCTTTCCGACGGAGCCCACCTTTGTACCATCATTTAAAAAAAACACAGTATTATGAAATACGGAATATGGTTCAGCCATGGACGGCAACATAGTAGCGCCGGCCTTTTTCTGCTTGTCACAATCCTCTTCACCGGAATTTCCCTTTTCGGCCAAACGCGCCTGACCGGCTTCCTGAACGTGGATGGTGCAACCTATCGGATTAATCAGGACGGCGCCAACTACATCGATTACATTATCCCCCAGCCGGGCGCCAATCCCTATTTGACCATCACTGCCCGCGGCGGCGACGGAGGCAGAGTCTATGCGAGATCGTCGATCCTCGACAATATGTTCATTGCAAAAGCGCATGGCGGTCAGGGAGCCACGGCGGTGGCGACATTCAAAATTGGATCTGGCGCCAATGAATTGAACCCAGGCGGCACCTTGCGTGTGATCATTGGGAGGGCTGGTGATAGTGATTATTTGTACTATTATGGTTTTCATAATTCAGGCGCCGGGGGCGGGGGCGGAACCGGGGTGGTATACCTGCCGGGCGGCGCTGATGGGAATACGCCGTCCAACTGGAAAATTCTGTTAGTTGCAGGCGCTGGCGGCGGTGCTCACATGGGGGGAACAGGTGGTACCCCCGGGAATAAACCCATACCGAAGGACGGACTTCCCGGTCAAACTTCAGAAAACGGCGATCACTTGTTTTTAAAACAAACTTGCCAAATATGCCCCCCCTTCGGATCAAATGGTAACGGCGGAGCTACTTCTACGAGAAGCAGTCGTGGCGGTGGTGGAACTTCCTATCTAAGCTACCAGCAAGCAGCAAACGGACAGCAATGGGGTCAGGGATATAACGGAGGTAATAGCGGCAGTACCCTGATGGGTGACGGCAGTACCGAAATTTACAATTCAGAATTTGGTAATTATGGAGATGGAGCTTTACTTTCCGGAGGTAGAGGTTTATTCCAGTGGGTAGGCGGTAAACTACTTCCAGTGGGAGGAATGGGGGGAAGTGGCGATCATTGGGGAGGCTACGGATGTGGCAGCGGTGGTGGCGGTGATCGCGGCTCGGATGATAAGTGGACTTATAAAATAAATGGTACTGGCGGCGCCGGCGGCGGGTATTCGGGCGGCCAGGGAGGCGGCGAACGGCTGGATTGGGAAGCTTCCGGTAGCGGCGGTGGTAGTTACATCAACCCTGCTTTCGTGACGCCTAATACTGGCTATAAAATCCGCAATGGCGTAGCTGTAGAACCTATCAATGGTTTTATCGAGTATAAATTCTCCGGGAATTATCAGGCGGTCTCCCGCGATCTCGGCTTCGAATACCACAAAGGCACAGAGTCCTCCGTACTGAAAACCGGCGCCTGGAATCTCCTGTGGCAATACGACGGCAACCTGGTGCTCTACGGCCCCGGCTATGGTAATGGCGCCTGGACCTCCCACACCGACAACAAAGGCACCGACCTCTATTTCCAGGGCGACGGCAATATGGTCATCTATCAGAGCGGCAACCCCGTATTTGCCTCCAACACGGCCAACGACCAGCACGGTGGCAAAGGCGGCCGCAAACTGGTGCTGACATCTGCGGGTAGCCTGTATATCACCGATCAGGACGGGAGGGTGATTTGGCAGGGGCGGTGATACTTCGATATTGGAAATTCCTTATTGGATATTCGACATTCCGCTTCATTTTGGAATATCGAATATCCAACGCCGAATAACGAATGTCGAAGGAGTTCAACCAGCGCGGTTGCCGGGTATCCCAAGCCTTGTTAAAGCCGACGGAAACGTTAAAGATTTTATCAACTGTAAAATTTACAAGGGCCTTTCCACACCGGAAGGGTCCTTGTTTTTTAAAAAATCGTACCGGATTTTGAATGGCACATCCCCTCCCATCAATCATGCATTGATCCCTGAAACAATATTCAACCTATTTGAAACAATAGCAGAAATCCCGCCTTCACGGGAGCCGCACCTTTGTACCAGTTGACAGATTCGTCAACTACAGACAACTCCGGTCAATCGGAGTAACACGTACATTTTAAAAATCTGTAAACATGAAATACGTACTGATCTTCTTAGCCCTGTGCTGTTGCGCATTTGCCGAAGCACAAACAAACGATGATACCCGACCAAAAATTTGAGCAAATCCTGGTCGATCGCGGTATCGACAGCGACGGCCAGGTGAACGGCCAGGTGCTCACCGCCGATATCGACACTGTTCAGGCGCTTAATTTGAACGCCGCCAATCTGCCGGGAAATGAAATGATCACCAATCTTCAGGGAATCGAAGCATTTGCAGCCCTGCAGCATCTGGATTGTGCTTATAACAATATAACCCAACTGGATCTGACCAATAATACCCAGCTGATTACCCTGCACTGCGAGTATAATAATATGGCCAGTTTGAAGGTAAACGGGCTAAACCAGTTGACGCTTCTGTATTGCCAGGGTAATGCGTTTTTTACCCCTGACCCCGTAACTGGGAATCCAACAAGTTACTACTTTCTTAACCTGGATCAATGTCCTTCGCTAACCATGATGAATGCCACCAATTGCCCCAACCTTTTATGTATTCAGGTAGCGAATGTTATGGATGCCAATAGCGCTATAGGCCAGTATGCCAACTGGATGAAAGATTTAACTGCGACTTACAGCCAATGCTGCCCTTGTGTGTATCCGGGGCAATTTTCAGGGCAGTAGAAAACGATTTTCAAAAAATCCAATTATGGACCTTTCAAAACACTTGCATGCTTTCCCACAAATGAACTGTGGGAAGGCATGCAAGTGTACTACTGGGTTTTACTTCTAAAACAATAGCGGAATTCTGATATAGCCGGTGGTAGCACCTTTAAAACAGTATTCCCATCATGAAAAAATATAGCGCTACCTGCTTGCTTTGCCTTTTGTTGGCCATCCTGGCAGAAACTCAAACAGCCGCTAATTTTCTAAACTTTCCTACAGGCAAGGTAGCAGTACGTGTCCGTAATAATCCGGGATTGGGTTTACCGGACCAGCACCGTACCGGTCCAATTACCCCGGCCACCAGTTTCCGTAAGCTGGAAAAAGTAGGTGCCGGCAGGAAGCCCGGAGCAAGGCAAGGCAAGCGGCAAGTTCACGTCGTTTAGTCGCCGCACCGGACGACCCAGGGCATCCAAAAGTTCAAATCGGTACGCCGTTTTTCCGGCAGTTTGATCCAGATTGAACGTAACCAGATCAGTCGCAGGATTCGGGTACACGCGCAGCGGGGCGTTGCCGTTTTCAGGCGCATCCACCGAAACCAGAAGCAGCTGACTGCCGACCACATGCCGGGTGGTATTGGTCAGCACCGGCGCATTGAAATCGAAAAAGATGGCGGCGGAATTGTCGATCTGGGTACCGTCGGGGTTGTCTGCCGTTTGTTCAATGGCAAATTGCACAAAACCGTGCGAGGCAGGTTCGTTCACTGTGCTGTCGGGCAAGAGGATGTTGTCGAAGATAAACCGCAGGATATTGCCGGAACGCAGTTCCCAGCTGTACGGGTGGCTGGAAGCCCCCGGCCGCAGCGTGGCGGGGTCCAGGAACGCCGACAAGGTATCTACCAGCACCACCCGGAAGGCCGTATCGGTGCCCGTATTCTGGAAACGGATCATGTAGTTCAACGGTGTCGTTTTTTCGATCAACCGCCCGGCGCCTACACCTTTGGGCCGAGCCTGTTTGTCGTTCGGGTCGTAGGAAGCCGTGCTTTCGCGGCAATCCTGGGCAGTGAACGGGTTGCTCAAATTTGTCGGAAACTGGGTAACCATCCCTTGGGTAAAACCGCCGCAGCCTTCCACCGCCACGAAGGGCTGGCCACCGTAGGGGTACCCCGGCTCTTGATCAGCTTCCAGGCGAAAGGTCGCGCCATTGGCCTGGATGGGGTCTAGCGTCATGACTCCACCCGCTCCCAGATTGAATGAACCGGACGAGCGCATCAGGACATCTTCCACCACCACATAGTCCAGCGCCTGTATCATGGCCGCATTGCCGATATTTTTAATTTTCAGGAAAATACTGTCGTTAACGCACGTTCCTTCAACCGTTATCTCGGCGCCCGACCACGGTTGTGTACCCAGGCAAAGGGTGTCCGGAAAGATGCCGGCCGTAGAACAATACGTGGTGCCCACAGGCGCATCGCAATCGGCCTGAAACCGGACCCAGAACCTACCCACCTGCCCTGCAGCCAGGTTGCCGGTTTCAAACCGGTAGCTGTTGTTGCCCAGGTCTGTTTCCGGAAGTTCGCTGCTTTCGAACGCCAGCCCCGGAGCGAGGGTAAGCTCAACATGTGTATCGGAAATTGGAAATGTACTGGCATTTATGTACGTAACATGGTACAGGTTGGAAAAGCAGGGCCGGATAGCCCAGGTAGCGAGGTCGACATACAGGAGCGGGCAAGCTTCAGAAAGGATTCCCGGCACTACAGTCAGCGTTCCCCAGCAAAGGTTCCCGGTACTGGTTTCCCGCACCGACAAAAGCTGTGTACCAATGTCGGCAGGCCCCAGGGTAATGCTGGGTTCAAAGTTGCCGCCCTGGCCGATGCGCACCATGTAGGTATCGTAGTTGCAATACGGGCCCCCTTCCAACACATCAAAAGCATCCAGGGTAGCCGTAAAGTTTGCGCCCAGGGCAATAACAATATTGTCGTTGCAAGCCAGTGCAGTGGCGGACTGGCAGGCCGATACCTCCAGGTTGGTGGTGCAATAGGCCGCGTTGCCCTGCTCGTCGACAGCCCACAACACAACCGGGTGGCTCCCGGCCTGCGTGGCCGCAAACTCCAGCTGCGTGGTTGCCGGCGGCGTGGCGGAGGGCGGCCCGGTTTCAATAAAAAATTGCAGAGTGTTGGAAGCGCTGCAATCGTCGAACGAACCGGCATCAAGGTCGGTTGCCACAATTGTTCGGGATTCGCCCGGGGGGATATCAAGTTGCACGCCAGGCTGGCAAACTACAGTGGGTGGTATGGCATTGCCCGCGCATTGGGCATTTCCGGTTTGTACGGAGTTGATCAGGATGGCCGCGAGGAGCAACAGCACCGGGCTGATCCGGGAACGGGTTGGGATTGTAACAGACAATTTCATTTCAAAGATTTTTAAAGTCAAGACGAAGATCAGGTGGAGAGGGTATGGATTACAGCATGCCCGCAACGGGCCGGCCGGATAACATTGGAAATATTTCCTGGTGCAAAAGTGTAGCGGAAAGGGTGGGATCGGAAAATCAAATTCCGGGGTTTATAGACCAAACATTGCAAGCGCATCGAATTGGCGGGAAGCTATTTTTGAAATATAAATTATTGATTTTTAGAAATATGGAGAAAATATCAAATCGCCTGTTTTAAATTATTCCGTTATTTTTGTAGAGTAAAACACCGGCCTTCTCAAATAAGAATCTCGCGTTTTTTTGACAAAATCCTGCTGCTCGCTGATGCAAAATAGCAATGTCATCCAACTCATCCGCTCGTTCAGCGCACAGGAATTGAAACATGCGCGCCGGTTTCTGGAGTCGCCTTACTTTAACCTCCGGACCGACCTTATCCAGCTTTTCGACCTGTTGTGCCAGGCCCGCAATCCCGATAAACAGGAATTGTGGTCGGCGCTCTTCCCCACTGAACCATTTGACGAAACCCGGTTTCGCCTGCTGCTCAGCTACCTTAACCGGCTTTTGGAAACCTTTCTGCAAACAGAAGCCCTCAAAAACAAAACGATTCCGGACCGGTTCCAACTTGCCCGCTTGTACCGCCGGCGCGGATTGATGGGGCACTACGAGCGGCAAATGAGCGCGGCAGGCCGGGAACTGGAACAACAATCGCTACGCAATGTGCACTACCACAACCTCTTGCGCGATTTCTACCAGGAACAACACGACATGCAACTCACCCAAAACCCGACAAATACAGAGTCCATCCGCATGCTCGCCCGGCATACCGATGTAGCTTATCTCGTACACCGCCTGCGCCTGATTTGCCTGGAACTGGCGCAAAAAAACGTGTATCAGGCCGGTGAAGACAATTCGATTAACCAGTCAATCATTCGCCTGGCGGAACGCCCCGAATGGGTCGACACGCCGGGCATTGCCCTGTACCTTGCTACCAGCAGGATGCTGGCGTTTCCGGAAGAAGACGGGCATTTCCGTCAGTTTATGGCGCTGTTGCCTGAATCAGAGCAGCACTTCAGTCCCGGCGAAATCCGGGAATTGTACATGTTCGCTATCAACCATTGTATCCGGCAAACGAATCGCGGCGAGCAACACCTGGAGCAGGAAGTATTGCGCCTGTACCGGCAGGCCCTGGAAGCCGGTTATTTGTTTGAAAACGGCGTGCTTTCCCGCTTTACCTACCACAATATTGTGGCCGCCGCCCTGCGCTGTGGCGAACTCGAATGGGTGGCCGGGTTTATCCCGGACTACAACGGCTACCTGGAGCCGAAGTACCGCAACAGTGCCCTCAGTTTCAATCAGGCCCGGCTCGACTATGCGCGCCATCAGTATGATTCCGTACTTATCCTTTTGCAAAAAGCAAATTACAACGACCCCTTGCTCAACCTGGCGGCAAAAACCCTGCTGCTCAAAACCTATTTCGTTTTGCAGGAATTTGATCTGTTGCAGTCGCACCTAGACGCCATGCGGAACTACATCCATCGCAAAAAAGTGATTGGTTACCACCGGAAAAATTATTTGAATATCATCCGGTTCACCGAACGCATCAGCAATCTGGCCGATCTGGACCGGCAGGCCCGCGAACAAATTCGGCAGCAAATACGCGACGAGCCTGTGCTGACGGAAAAAGAATGGTTGTTGGAATGCCTGCTTGTACATTAGCCGGTCGGCAAACTTGTTCCTGCCAATTTGGCTCAGTAAATCAAAATCCGAAAATGGACGATTTTTCCAAAAGTGCCTTCGACCCCATCCTCGACGACTACGCTTTTTTCGAAGCCCATTCCACCGAGGCCGAAGCGGACCTGAAAGCCTACGCCGCGTACCTTCCGCACCTGGACAGTCCTGTACACTTGCTGGATTTCGGTTGTGGAACCGGCTCCTTCACCCGGCTTTTTTTACAACAAACCAACTGGCCGCCCAATGGGCTTGAACTTACGCTGGTCGAGCCCGGCGACAAAGCCCGGTCAAAAGCGGCAGAAACCCTGCAGCCATTCTCCGGACACAGCATCCGGCATTTTGCCGCCTTGCCCGATACTCTGGAACGCCCCTGCGATTTGGTATTGGCCAACCATGTGCTGTATTTCGTGCCCGATCTTGCGCACACCATCCATGCACTGCACAGCCGGCTCCGGCCAGGTGGCAAACTCCTGACAGCTATGGCCGGCTCGGAAAATGCACTGATCCAGTGCTGGGAACTGGGTTTCGGCTTGCTTGACCTCGACGTACCCTACTTTTCCGGAAACAATATGCCGGGAGTGCTGGATCAGCTGGAACTAACCTGGCGCCGCGAAGCCACAAATTTTGTGATCAATTTTCCGGACACGCCCGAAAACCGCCTTAAAATCCTGCGCTTTTTATTCGGCGTACACCTGGCCAACTTCCCGCAGGCGCCCCTGCTCGCCTTTTTTGACCCTTACCGGCAAAATGGCGACATTTGGATTGAAACCAGTCATTTTGTTTATGCAATCGAATAACATGAAAAACAGACGACTTTTCATTCTTTGCCTGCTTTATTCCGGCTGTTGGTGGGCCGCCTGCCAGGCGCCGCAGGAACCCCAACCGTTTACGGAAAAAGACCGGGCAGCCATTGTCCGGGAAGTCCAAACGATGTTCGATAATTATTTCCAGGCAATCAAAAAAAACGGGCTCACCGCGGAGTTTTCTTACCTCGATGCTTCCGACGATTTTTTCTGGGTGCCGCCGGCCTACACCTCCGCCCTGTCGTACGATTCGGTCCGGACCATCCTGCTCGAAAATGCCGGCGCTTTCCGCCACATCGACTACCACTGGGAAACAGTCCGGATCAACCCGCTTTCGCCGGAACTGGCAGCCTATACCGGCATTGTGTCGGGGACACTCCTCGATACCACCGGTACGGCCACGCAACTGCGCATGACCGAGTCGGGTGTGGTGATCCGCCGGCTGGATGGTTGGAAAATTTTGTGTGGTCAATCAGCGCATTTACCGCTGCCAAAGTGACTTTTGTATATTTTTTGTTTTAAAACAAAGCCCTCTTAAAACATTAATTTTACTTTTCGCCGCAGTCAAAATTTGTCCACCTAAAAATTTAGTCTATGGATCCGGCGGTAAACACCATGATCGAAAACCTCCAAAAAAACACCGGTAAAACTTTGGAACAGTGGATTGAGATCGTTCAGAAAAGTGGCCACAGCAAACACGGCGAAATCATCAAATTTTTAAAAGAAAAACACGGCTTCACCCACGGTTTTGCCAACCTGGTGGCGCACAAAGCCAAGGGCTCGGATGCCGGCTCGGCAGCCAGTACCGACGACCTGATCGAAAAACAATACACCGGCAAGGAAGCCCTGCGCCCGATTTACGATCAGCTGGTTGAAAAAATAAACGCCTTCGGCGCCGATGTGGATATCGCCCCGAAAAATGCCTACGTCAGCCTGCGCCGCAAAAAACAATTTGCCCTGATCCAACCGTCCACCAAAACCCGGCTCGATATCGGGCTGAACCTGAAAGGCCAGGACCCCACGGGCAAACTGGAAGCCGGCGGCAGCTGGAACGCGATGTGCACACACCGGATACGGATTGAAAGTGCGGAAGATTTGGACAAGGCTGTCTTCGACTGGCTAAAATTAGCCTATGAAAATGCCGGGTAAAAACGCGTCGGCCAGTGCGAAAAGTAATCCATTAATGAAGTTAGCCAAACCAGACATGTCCCTGCCAAATCTCCAACAGCTCGTCGGCAACACCGACATCTACCTGCTCGATCAAATTCTGAAAGGCCGCTATGCAACTTCCGACCGGATACTCGATGCCGGCGCGGGTGGCGGCCGCAACCTGCACTGGTTTGTTCAAAACGGCAATCCCGTTTATGGCGTTGATCAAAATGCCGAAGCCGTTGCCACGCTCAAACAACAGTACCCCACCGTGCCTGCCGGACATTTTTTGGAGGCCGGTTTGGAAAAACTGCCTTTCGACCCGGATTTTTTCGATCATATCATTTGTTGCGCCGTTTTGCATTTTGCCAACAACCCGGATCACTTCAACGCCATGTTTGCCGAGCTGGTCCGGGTATTGAAACCCGGTGGTTCCGTTTTTATCCGAGTGGCTACGGATGTTGGCATTGCCGACAAAATGCAATTCCTCGGCCAGGGCCGTTTTCATATGCCGGATGGTACCGACCGTTTTTTGCTTACGCGTCCGATGTTGGACCGCTGCATCAAAACCCACGGGTTGCAGTTGCTGGAGCCCTTCAAAGCCGTAAATGTGGACAACTTGCGGTGCATGACAGCGATTGTTATGCAGAAGCACTGAGTGCGAAATACTGATTATCTTTCATCGCAATTTTCGCATTCAAAACGAACACGCGATGCAAGTAAAAATGCGCCCCTGCCGATGTGACCAACATTGGCCGGCCGGCCCTGATCCAACCCCGCCGGAAAATGGGATCAATAATTTGGCTATTGCGCCGCCGCTTTTTTATGTTGATTAATTCCAACATAAAACCTATTTTTGTTGATAATTATCAACAAAAACTATGAAAAGCAAAAAACAATTACTCTTTCCCAAGCATCAGAAGATACTGGAGCAACTCGGCGAAAACATCAAGCTCGCCCGAAAAAGAAGAAAACTCACAACGATACAGGTAGCCGAACGTGCAAATATTAACCGTTCCACCTTGTACCAAATTGAAAAAGGAAATAGCAGCGTTTCCATGGGCGCCTATTTCAATGTATTGCGGGTATTGGGCCTTCAGGACGACTTTTTGAAATTGGCCGCCGATGATGAAATGGGACGGAAGTTGCAGGATTTAAAATTGCTGACAGGCAACTAACTATGGCCGCCGAAAAAACAGATATTTGGGTTTATGCCCATTGGCTGGGAATGGCTGAGCCTCAATTTATTGGGATACTTTCCGCACATCAGGCCAAGGGAAGAAAGGCGTTCGGTTTTTCCTTTAACCCGGCGTGGTTGCAATCCCACACACCACTTTTGCTCGACCCGGATATTAGCTGGTTTGCGGGGCCGCAGTTTCCCAATGGCAAAGAAAACTTTGGTGTTTTTCTGGACTCCATGCCCGATCGATGGGGACGGACTTTGATGAAAAGACGGGCCGCGCAACTTGCAAAGGAAGCAGGCACGAATGCGCCAACACTCTACGAAATCGACTTCCTGCTCGGTGTTCAGGATGAAAGCCGGATGGGTGGGCTACGGTTCAAGCTCGACCCGGAAGGACCTTTTTTAAATAACGACACAGCCACGCCCATTCCGCCGCATTCTTCAATACGTGACTTGCAATATGCTGCGAATGTTGTCGAGCATGATGCAGACAACGAGGCCGTAAATAAATGGCTCGCAATTTTGTTGGCGCCCGGTTCTTCGCTTGGCGGCGCCAGACCAAAAGCCAACATCATCGATGAACATAGCCATTTGTGGATTGCCAAATTTCCTTCAAAAAATGACAGCATTGATAAAGGCGCCTGGGAATTTCTTGTCTATCAACTGGCTGTTCAGGCAGGTGTAACCATGTCGGAATCAAAACTGTTACAAGTTGCCGGAAAACACCACACCTTCCTGACCAAACGATTCGACCGGCAAGTACATGGCCGCATTCATTTTGCCTCTGCGATGACCATGACCGGAAATACCGAAAGTATACTGCGAGACCAACCAGCCAGCTATCTCGAACTGGCAGAGTTTATCCAGTTTTCGGGAGCAACTTCAAAAGAAGATTTGCACCAGTTATGGCGGCGCATAGTTTTCAATATCGCTGTTTCAAATACCGATGATCACTTGCGCAATCATGGATTTCTGTTGACGTCAAAAGGCTGGCGCCTATCCCCTGCTTTTGACATCAACCCGTCTATTGAACGGGATGGGTTATCCCTGAATATAACCATGGAGGAAAATGCGCTGGATTTTGACCTCGCCCAAAGCGTGGGTGCCTATTTTCAATTGACAATTGCCGAAATGCAGCAAATTTTAGATCAGGTAAAATCGGCGGTTAAAAACTGGCGGCAGCTTGCGGGCACACTGAAAATCCCCCGGCAGGAGCAAGAAATAATGGAACCGGCATTCCGGCATTAAAATACCCCGCAATAATGTTTGTTTAGCAGCCGAATTTCTACATTCGTAACCGAACTATACACCAATATTTCAGGAAAAAAATTTGCACCATGCGAACAAAATACTACCGCCTCCCGCAACTGTCTCCGGCTTTGACCGTACTCCGGCAGTCAAACCTGCTGTTGCTCCTGCTCCTTCCGCTGCTTCTGCAAAGCCAAAGTGCCTACAAACAACCACCCGCCGATGTGTCCAACATTGTGCTGGCCGCCCCGACACCAACCTCAAGCACCAGCCCCACCAACGAGGCCATCATGCTGGTCGACTACAACCCCAACCCCGGCATTGCCACGCTCGCTCAGCCCCTGCTGCGCCTGGCCGGCCTGCGCATCAATCCGGCACTCAATTGCCGCCAAAACATCACCGAATATACCGGCGCCACGATCCGCTGGCTGACCACTGACCAAACCGTGACCATTCAATTGCCCGCCAACGGCAAACTGGCCGGCGTGCCGCAATGGTCACCCAATGGCGAAAAAATCGCCTTCGGAATCGAAACGAAAGCCGGGGTCGAACTCTGGGTAGCGAACACCCGGACAGGCGGCGCCTTGCGGCTCGGCTCTGTACTGCTCAACGACGTGCTGGGCTCGGCTTTCAGCTGGCTCAACGACAACAGCACGCTGCTCGCCCGCGTCATCCCTCCCGGCCGCGGACCAGCCCCGATTCCGACGGGAATTCCTGCAGGGCCCGTAGTGGAAGAAACCACCGCCGGTAAGCTCGCCCAGGTTCGCACCTACCAGGACCTGTTGGGCAACGCCGCCGATGAAGACCAGTTTGAATATTACGCCACCAACCAACTGGTGCTGATCTCCGATAAAAACAACGGCGTGCAACTGCTTGGCGCGCCCGGCCTGCACAGCAGCGCCGAATTTTCCCCCGCCGAAAATTACCTGTTGGTGACCACCTTGCAGCGCCCGTTTTCGTTCAGCGTGCCCTATTATTCTTTCACCCGGAACTACGAAATCCGGGATCGGCAGGGCAAGCCGGTACGTACCCTCGCCGAATACCCCGTCACCGACGATATTCCCCGGCAGGGCGTGGTCAGCGGGCCCCGCAATTTCGAGTGGCAGGCCCTCCACCCGGCCCGCCTGCTCTGGGCCGAAGCGCTTGACGGCGGCGACCCGACCAACAAGGCTGATTTTCGCGATAAAGTGCTGCGGCTTGATGCGCCTTTCACCGGCGAACCCACCGAAGTGTTGAAAACCCAGCACCGTTTTTCGGGATTTAGCTGGACGGCTGAAAAAGACATCGCCCTGCTCGCCGAGTACGACCGCGACCGGCGTTGGACGACCACCTGGCGCACCGACCTGAACAATCCCGATGCCAAAACCAAACTGTTCGACCGCAGTGTACGCGACGATTACAAAATCCAGGCCGGCCCGTGTACACCCGGCTTGCCGGCGGCGACTGGGTAATGTTGCAAGACGGCGACTGGGCCTGGTTCGACGCGCCGGGCGCTTCCCCGGAAGGCGATTATCCGCGGCTGGACAAAGTCAACCTGAAAACGGGCGAAACCCAGACGGTGTACAAATGCCCGTCCGGGGCCTACGAAGATTTTATCATGTTTGCCGGCGCCGAGCGCAAACAGATCATCACCCGTTACCAGAGCAAAACCGAGGTGCCGAATTTTTACCGGGTAGACCTGAAAACTAAATCCCGGAAAGCGCTGACCGATTTCAAAGATCCGGCGCCGCAGCTCACCAGCGTCAGCAAGGAACTGGTGCGGTATACCCGCCCCGACGGCGTTCCCCTATCCGGTACGCTCTACCTGCCGCCCGGCTACAAACCCGGCCAACGCCTGCCGTTATTCATCTGGGCTTATCCGCTGGAGTACTCCGACCCTGCCACCGCAGGACAGGTGCGCGGCTCGGAAAATACCTTCACCTTTTACCGCAACGACTCGCCCTTGTTTTTCGTCACCCAGGGCTATGCCGTGCTGATGAACGCCACCATGCCGGTCGTCGGTGATCCGGAAACGATGAACAACACCTTCGTGGAGCAGGTAGTCGCCTCCGGCCGTTCTGCCATCGATTATCTGGATTCATTGGGCATTATCGACCGCAAGCGCGTGGGGGTGGGTGGCCACTCCTACGGCGCTTTCATGACCGCCAACCTGCTGGCGCACTCCGACGACTACGCCTACGGCATCGCCCGCTCGGGGGCGTACAACCGCTCGCTTACCCCCTTCGGCTTCCAGAGCGAGCGCCGCTCCTTCTGGGAAGCCCAGGACATCTACATGCGCGTATCGCCCTTCATGCACGCCGATAAAATCAAAAAACCGCTGTTGATGATCCACGGCGAAATGGACAACAACTCCGGCACCTTCCCCATTCAATCGGAGCGTTTGTTCCAGGCCATCAAAGGCAACGGCGGTACCGCCCGCCTGGTGATGCTGCCCTACGAAAGCCACGGCTACCGGGCGCGGGAGAGTGTGCTGCATGTGTTGTCGGAAATGTTTGAGTGGGCGGATCAGTATGGGAAGGGGGAAGTGGAGCGGCCTTGAGCGGCCCTAACCTGTCAGGTGTGATTTTTAAAAAAAACAGCCCCGCCGCGACGGGGCTGTTTTTTTTAAAATTCGCGGCCAACTAACAGTTGGCGTTACAGTGCATCCGCAATCTTCCGGTCGTTCGCCAACCGCGGCACCTTGTTCTGCCCGCCCAGTTTCCCCTGCGTTTTCATGTACTCCCGAAAAGCATCGCGGGGCAGCGCCCGGATGACCAGCGGGCGCAGCACATTGCCCGTGATCAAATCGTCGTAGTAAATATTTTGCTCCCGCATGGCCCGGTCTACGGCCGCTTCGAAGGCCGGCAAGTCGGCAGGTGGCGTATCAAATTCGATGAACCACTCATGGTAGGGCAGTCCGCCTTCCGATGGGTTTACCTGCGGCGCTACGGTGAACTCGACAATTCGGACGCCCATTGCGTTGGCTACCGGGAGCAGGGCTTCTTCCACTTCCTTCCCGATGACGTGTTCGCCAAAGGCGGAAATAAAATGTTTGATCCGGCCGGATACTACGATGCGGTACGGATTTTTGGACACAAACTGCACCGTGTCGCCGATGTTGTAGCCCCAGAGGCCGGCGTTCGTGTGGAGGATAAGGGCGTAATTGACACCGATTTCTACATCCCTGAGCCAGAGCCGTGTTGGATTTTCCTTGAAAATTTCGTCGGCGGGCACAAATTCGAAAAACATGCCCGCGCGGGTGTTGAGCAGCAGCCCCTCGGCCGGCCAGCAATCCTGAAATGCAATGAAGCCCTCGGAAGCCGGATAGGTTTCCACGGTGTCTATCGGCGCGCCGACAAGCTCCTCCAGCTTGGCGCGGTAGGGTTCGAAGTTGACGCCGCCGTAAACGAACACCGAGTAGTTGGGGAAAATTTCCCGGATCGTTTGTTTGCCCGAACGGGCCAGCAGGCGTTCGTAATACATCTGCACCCAGGGCGGAATACCGGAGATCAGGCGCATGTCGGCCCCAAGGGTTTCGTCGACGATGCGCTCCACTTTTTCTTCCCAATCGTCAATGCAGTTCGTTTCCCAGGAAGGCATCTGGTTGGTGCGCAGCCAGGCGGGCACCAGGTGGTTGCTGATGCCGCTCAGGCGGCCGGTCGGGATGCCGTTAACGTCTTCGACTTCAGGGCTGCCGGAAAGGAAGATGAGTTTGCCGTCGAGCCAGCGGCCATTGCCGGTGCGGGCAAAGTAATTGAACAGCGCGTCGCGGGCGGTGCCGAAATGGAGGGGGGTGCTTTCGCGGCTCATGGGGATGTATTTGGCGCCGGAGGTAGTGCCGGAGGTTTTGGCAAAATAGGCGGGCAAGCCCGGCCAAAGCACGTCGCGCTCGCCGGTTTTAACGCGCTCGATGTAGGGTTTCAACTCCTCGTAATCGCGGATGGGCACTGCCCGCGTGAAATCGTCAAATGTTTTGATCGTCGAAAAATGGTGGTCCCGGCCGAAAGCCGTCTGACCGGCGCGGGACAGGAGTTGGTACATAATTTTTTCCTGGTCCCCCACGGCGTTGGCGGCCATGCGGCGAATGCGGCGGCCGATGTATTGGGCGAAGGGGTAGATCAGTGCGGAGCGGAATCCCATAGTTGGCTGGTAATTGTTCTAGGGCAAAAGTCGGGTAAAATGGCGGCTTGAGACCGGGTTTGTTGTGATGCCTTCGAAAACATGGGATGCCCAACCTGACCGGGCGCTAAAAAGTACCATGTTTACGCGAATCAGGTCTGGCGGGCAGCAACATGGGTAGTTTACCTTTGCTTCAAAATGATACCACGCCCATGCCCGGACGAATGCTGCCGCTATTTTTTTTGTTTGCCCTGATTTTTTGGCAACCTGCCTGTACTCAAAATCCTGCACCTAAAACCGAACTTTCGGGCAAAATTGCCCTTCGCGAAGGCTGGCGTCCGATGCTGTACCTGGTGAAGCCCAATTTTTATACCCAACTGATCGCTTCTTACGAAGGCGCTGTGGTAGACTCGGCAACACTTGCGGAAGACGGATCCTTTCAGTTTCGGGATCTGGGTTGGCTACACGAGAAAGGGATTTATCTCCTGTTTATTCAGCCGGAAGGCAGCCGTTATCGCAACGAAATTGCCGATCCGCTCCCGGCTGAAAACTACGTTTGCCTGGTGCTGGCGCCCGGCTGTACAACCCGGGTGCAGGGCAATGCCTGGGAATTGACCCACAGCTATCAACTGACCGAAGCCCACCCGGAAAGCCTGCAATTGTTGCAGCTGCGCGATGCGCGGCTGCCGTTGTTCCAGGAATTTGAGCGCCAGAGTCCGCCTTCCGATTCAACAGAAGAATGGTCCGACCATGTGAACACGGAAAGTCAGCAAAAAACCAATGCGGCTTTATTCGCGTTCCTGGATACAGCGCAGGCGTCCTTGCCGGTGTTTGCGGCCCTGCGCCTGTGTGCGCCCATCAATGATTTTCGCGATCAGCCGGAGTTTTACCTTGCGGTATTGGACCGGTTGCGCACCCGGGCAGCCGGGCATCCCTGGGTTGAACAACTTGCCACTTACCTCAACCCCTCGCGGTTGCCGGTGTTGAAGGGCGCGCTTATGCCCGACTTTGCCCTGCCAACCCCTGCCGGGGACACCTTGTCGCTGAAAGATTTGCGTTCGCGCCTGTTGCTGGTTGATTTTTGGGCCTCCTGGTGTGCACCCTGCCGCCGCGAGATGAAGGAAACGATACGCCCGCTGTACGATCAGTATCACGATCAGGGATTTAATGTGCTGGGTGTATCGATCGATCGCAGCCGGGAGGCATGGGAAGCCGCCATACGGAAAGACGGAGCCATTTGGCCGAATGTTTCTGATCTCCTGGGCGATCTTTCTCCGGTGCGGCAATCGCTCAAGTTCGAATACATTCCTTCCAACTATCTCCTCGATGCGGAAGGTCGCCTTTTGGCCCGAAATGTACACGGCGCGGATTTGCAGGAATTCGTGTCGACGTATATGCAGAAGCATTGAGCGCAACAGGCAGGCAACTCGTACAGCATACAAAAATGCTCTTGCCGTACCATTGGGCGAATAAAAACCCCCGGAGCAGAACGGGCTTGTTTTAAAATTTAAAAATTGCCGGAAAATTCAAAATTTTATAGTTTTAAATAAATTCATAATAAAAAAATTATTGGAATCAATCTTGAATTTATTTCGCAAGAAAATTTGCTAAAAATTGAAATGTCGCCAAAAATCAATCTAATTTTGCCCTGTTTAAAAGGCTTAAGTAGCAGAATAACCTAAAAGCTACCTTGTGAAATTTAGAATTTCGCTAAAAGACATCAAAATTCACCGATTTTCGCTAAAACAGCGAATAGAGTTCCATCGGAATTATATTTTAAATCACTCCCTGCCAATTTTCACTGCCCAAATGACCATCAAACCGCCTGACCTGCTGCCATTCGGCCGGTCGGGAAGTTGCCTGTTTTGACCTAGCAATTCATCACTCATAGTTCATCACTCATCACTACAATATGTCCCTATCACGATTCAACGCACTGCAAACCATTGAAAACCGCCTGGAACCTTTGCCTGGTGAGTTCAGTGAAAACGGAAGTTCAAACATTGCCTCCTATTTCGGCGAAAATGTTTTTGGCGAAGAAGCTATGAAAAAACATTTACCGGAAAAAGCTTACCTGGGCGTCAAGGCTGCTATTCAAAACCACCAAAAACTCAGCCGCGAGCTGGCCGACGTGATCGCTGCCGGCATGAAAGAATGGGCGCAGGAGAAAAACTGCACGCACTTTGCCCACTGGTTCCAACCGCTAACCGGCAAGACAGCCGAAAAGCACGACTCGTTTTTCACCATGACCCACGACGGGCGTGTGATCGAAGAATTCACCGGCGGCGCCCTGGTGCAGCAAGAGCCCGACGGCTCCTCCTTCCCTTCCGGCGGTATGCGCAGCACGTTTGAAGCGCGGGGCTACACCGTTTGGGACCCCAGCAGCCCGGCGTTCATCATGCAGGTTGGCGAAGGCAAAACGTTGTGCATCCCTACGATTTTCGTAACCTTCGACGGGCGCGCGCAGGACTACAAACTGCCCCTGCTCCGGTCGCAGAATTTTCTGGAGAATGCAGCCGTGCCGGTCTGCCAACTGTTCGACCCGAAAGTGACCAAAGTGACCGCCACCCTCGGCTGGGAGCAGGAATATTTCGTGGTGGATGATGCCCTGTTCAACGCCCGTCCCGACCTGCAGCTCACCGGCCGCACCCTGCTCGGCCGCCCGGCCACCAAAAACCAGCAGCTCGAAGACCACTACTTCGGCTCCATCCCGGAACGGGTGTACCTGTTCATGCGCGACCTCGAGATCGAAAGCCACAAACTGGGCATTCCGGTGCGCACCCGGCACAACGAGGTAGCGCCGGGCCAGTACGAAGTGGCGCCGGTATTTGAAGAGATCAACGTGGCTATCGACCACAACCAACTGCTCATGGACGTGATGGAGCGCGTGGCGCGCCGCCACAAACTGCGCGTGCTGTTCCACGAAAAACCCTTTGCCGGCATCAACGGCTCGGGCAAGCACAACAACTGGAGCATGGGCGCCAACACCGGCGTCAACCTGCTCTCCCCCGGCAACACACCGAGCCGCAATTTGCGCTTCCTGACCTTTTTTGTAAACACGATCATGGCCGTGTACAAGCACGCCGATATCCTGCGCGCCAGCATTGCCCATGCCGGAAACGACCACCGCTTGGGCGCCAACGAAGCCCCCCCGGCCATCATTTCGGTGTTTATCGGCCAGGCGCTGACCAAGCTGCTCGGCCAGATTGCCAACGGCAAAAAAACCGACGATGCCGCCGTGCAACGCGCCATCGACCTGATCAGCAAACTGCCCAATCTTGAACTCGACAACACCGACCGCAACCGCACCTCGCCGTTTGCGTTCACCGGCAATAAATTTGAAATTCGCGCCGTCGGCTCCTCGCAAAACTGCGCCGGCCCGATGACCGTCATGAACACGATGATGGGCCTGCAACTCACCGATTTCAAAAACGACGTAGACAAGTTGATGGCCAAAGGCACCGAGAAGGAAGAAGCGATTCTGATGGTGTTGAAAAACTACATCCGCAAGATGAAATCTATCCTTTTCGAGGGCAATAACTACTCCGACGAGTGGCGGGAAGAAGCGGCTGAGCGCGGCCTCTCGAACCACACCAACACCCCCGCTGCACTGGAAGTATTGCGCACCAAACATGCGCAGGACTTTTTCGGAAAATCCGGCGTATTGAACGAACGGGAACTGGACGCTTTCCTGAACGTTCAGCTGCATGCGTACTGCACCAAACTGGACATTGAGGCGCAAACGCTGGAAGAGCTGGTTAACTCCTCCGTAATGCCGGCGGTAATCCGCTATCAGACCGAACTGGCCGACAATATCGCTTCACTGAAAGTCATTGGCCTCGACGATTCGGCCGGCTACCAGAAGGACAAGTTGGAACGGATCAACGACAACGTGGCTACTATTTCGGAGGGGCTTAAAAAAATGCGCAAGGCGCTGGAAAAAGCTCACGCAACCGACGACCTGCACGAAGAAGCCCACTTGCTTTGCGACGAGGTGAAACCGCAAATGGAACTGATCCGGGAAGCGGTAGATACACTCGAAGGCATCGTAGACGATCAGTACTGGCCGCTGGTGAAATACCGCGAAATTTTGTTTGTGCGGTAACGCGAACCTCTGGTTCGCGACGGCGCGCAGCGGCGCTTAAAAAACGCAAGGAGCCCCCGGTTTGCCCAGCAAGCCGGGGGTTATTTTTATATTCGCGAACCAGATTAAATAACCCACGCGAACCAGCGGTTCGCGTTACAAAACAGCGAACCGGAGGTTCGCAATACATGACCTTCACCGAACAAGACTACCAAAACTTCCAGCGCAAAGTCGAACGTTACCAGGAAATCCTGAAAAATACCGCGCAATACCGCGCGCGCTGGCACGACAGTTTAAAAAAAGAACTGCTCGAACTGCTGCAAAAAGCGGTGGACTCAGCCAACCTGACCTGCACCGTCGAAGAACGCTCCGAAATTAAAAACCTGGAAGCCGTCGTGCTCACGCTGGGTAGCACCAAAAGCGGTTTGGGCGAACCCGTAGGCGAAGGGCTGCACCGCGACCTGATCAAACAAAACGGCTCGCTGGTGTACCAGCAACTGTTCAATGGAAAAATCCTGGTGCTGATCAACTACCCGTACATCGAAAAATACGGACAGCCGCAGCCACCCAAAACCCTCGCCATCTACCGGCCCGAGGAAATAAAAGAACCCTACGTCATCCGCCATTTGGAAGGGTTCATCACTGAAGTCACCGAATGGGAAGATTACGACGATGACCGGCCGGACGAAAATCAGCGGATTGGGTTTAAACTCAATTTTGAGCAGGATGGGCAGTAGAGCAAATGGTGTCTATGCCAACCTATAACTCGTCCAGCGCATATTCTGGCCAAGCGGAAAACGTGCTTAGTCCTTATGTCCGGCGCGACAATTTTTTCACCGCGTAGCGGGTGTATCATAAGTCCTCGCGTGCGCAGACTATTCCAAATTTTCAACACGAGACATGGGGGCCGTTCGAGTACTCGTCCTACGGCTCGAAGCCGTAGGACGAGTAAGGCTGCTCCGTGCCTCTATGCTGAATAAACGGGCACCACCTTAATTCCGCTTTTCGGCTTTTGGCCGTGGCGGTACAGCGGCAGGCATTTCCTGCACTTTTTTCAACACTTCCTGAATCGCGCGGTCCAGCTGTGGGTCTTTCCCCTGGGCCAGGGCTGTAGGGTCTTCGGGCACTTCAATATCCGGGTCGACACCATGTCCTTCGAGAAACCAGGTACCATCGGGGTCATACATGCGGAAGGTGGGCACGGTGACCGAGCCGCCGTCAATCAGGTACGGCACACCGCTGATGCCGATCAGGCCGCCCCAGGTGCGGGTACCGATGAGCGGGCCAAGGCCGGCCTTGCGGAAATAATCCGGGAAAGCGTCGCCACCGGAACCGCTCCAACCGTTGATGAGCATGGCCTTGGGACCGAAATGCGCCACAGGTGGCCACTGCCAGGTTTTGCCGTCGCGCACCGCCCAGAAAGCCAACGGCTTTCGGTCAAGCAATTCGATGAAGCGATCGGGGATTTGCCCGCCGTTGTTGAAACGCTCGTCGATGATCAGGCCCGGTTTGTTCCATTGGGCGTAAAACATGCGAACCAGTTCGCTCTGACCGTCCAGACCCGTACTCGGGACATATACGTAGCCGATCTTGCCGCCGGAGGCTTTGTCGACCATGCGGCGGTTGCGTTCGATCCAGGCCAGGTTGCGCAGGCGGGTTTCGTTGTCAATGGTTTTGACGGCGATGGTGCGTGCCCCTTCCCAGCCGGGCTGTTTGTTCACCGTAAGTTCCACCGTCGCGTCGGCTAATCCCGCGAAGGCTGCCGAGGGGTCGACACGTGTATCCATTGGCCGGCCGTTGACCGCCAAAATGTAGTCGCCTTCCGCTACACCCAGCCCGGGCGCGTCGAGCGGCGAGCGCACTTCCGTATCCCAGGGTGCGCCACGAATTATGGTTTTGATCCGGTAGTAGCCGTTTTCCAAAGCCCAGTCGATACCCAGATAGCCGGTGTTTTTTTGCCTGGGTGATTCCTGGTCGCCGCCGCCCCGGTAGGTATGTGAGGCGTTGAGTTCGCCGATCAGTTCACCGATCAGGTAGTTTAGGTCGTTGCGGGTGGCGCAGTAGGGCACCAGGTCGCCGTACTGCTTGCGCATGGCTTTCCAGTCGACACCGTGCATGGCGGGGTCGTAAAAATAATCGCGCTCGAGCCGCCATACATCATTGAAAATTTGCGTCCACTCGTCGCGGGGAATCAGCGTCATTTCGAGGTTGTCGAGCGGCACCGTTTTTTCCATTTTTTGATCGGGCTCCGGCGACACCACTGCGGCAGTTTCGTCTTTTAACACTAAAACTTTTTTGCCATTGGCTGAAAGTTCGTAGCCGTTGATTCCGGCAAGCACCTGTTTGACCTCCCGGGCTTCAAAATCGAAAATTTTCAACGCAAGGCCCGGGCCCTCTTTCGGTCGTGGTTCCATGGGCGTCAGGAACAGCAACTTGCCGGCCGCAACGGAGAGGTTTCCATAGTTTCCGGCGGGCAACGGCAATATCACAACACGGTTTTCCAAACCATCCAAATCAATGTTAACCGGTTTTACAGCGGTGCTGTCTTTCTTTTCAGCGTCTTTTTTCTCCTCGTCCGGTTTGTCCATTTTCAGGGCTACCGTATCGTTTTGGACAAAAACCGGCGAGGGCACATCGCTGCGCAGCGGTATGGCCGCTACAAGATTTGATTTGTCGTAAATAAAGGAGTTGTCGAACTCGCTGTAGTTCGGCGCAAAGTGCCTGTTGGTGATAAAATACAGGTACTTCCCGTCGCGGTCGAACACCGGATTGTAGTCGGCGTAAAAGCCCGAAGTTGCCTGGTGCAGTTTTTTGTTTTGGGCATCAAACAGGTAAATGGCCGGGTTCCCGTTTTCCCCGCTCCGGCTGTAGGTGAGCCAGCGGCTGTCGGCCGACCAGGAGGCTGAAAAGCTGCGCAGGCTGCCTTCGAAAAAGTCGAGCGCCTGGTCGACGGTGACGGTAGTTTTCGCATCGCGGTCGTACACCTGGATGCGCATGTCCTGGTTGACAAAGGCGAGTTTTTTGCTGTCGGGCGACCAGAACAGCGCATACCTAAAGCCTGAGCTGTAGTTCGTCAGGATTTCAGTCGAGTTGGGCTTTGTCAGGTCGTGCAGCACCAGTTGATACTCACCGTTTTTGTCGGACCACCAGGCGGCGTAGCGGCCGTCGGGCGACCAGGCGGGGAAGCGCTCGGCCGACCCGCTGTTTTGCGAAAGGTTGGTCGTATAGCCTTTTTGTGCCGGCACGTTGAACACCTCGCCGCGCGCTTCCACCAGCAGGCGGTTGCCGTCGGGCGAAAGGCTGTAGTTGCGCACCAGGCTGCGGACATTTTCCTGGCGCGGTTTGGCGGCCGTGTAATCGTCGACGACCTGAATGTTTACTTCCGTGAGTTTCTCGTTTGCCAGGCTCAGCAGGTAGAGTTTGCCCCCTGCGGTAAACACGATCTCGTCGGGGCCCAATGCCGGGAAGGCGGCATCGAAGTCGCGGAAGTTGGTGATTTGCTTGCGGCTTTTATTGTTCAGGTCGTACGACCAGATGTTGTAGCGTTTTTCCGCGCCTGCATCCGACAGGTAGTAGACCTTGTTGCCATGCCACATGGGGAACTCATCGTTGGCGTCGTTCTGCGTGATATTTTCCGAGGCGTAAGACGCCAGGTCAAACGTAAACACATCCGGAGCAGTACCGCCGCGGTAGCGTTTCCAGGTGCGATTTGCGCGCGATTTGTACACAAAAGCCAGGCGCTTGCCGTCGGGCGAGAAGCTGGCAAATTCGCCCTGTTCAATCGGCAGTTTTTCCGGCAAACCACCGGTAGCAGCCACTTTGTAAAACTGTGAAAAGCGCTGCTTGCCGCTGTTTCGGCTGGAAGAAAAGAGCAGGCTCTTGCCATCGGGGTACCAGTCCTGCATGATGTCGGTCATGCCGTGATACGTAACCCGGAACGGTATGCCGCCCAGGATGGGGATCGTGTACAGGTCGAGGTTGCCGTCGTAGTTTCCGGTGAAGGCCACCGTTTGACCGTCAGGCGAAAAGCGCGGAAAATATTCGGCGCCGCTGGGAGAACTCAGTTTGGTGGCAAGGCCGCCTTGCTTGGGTACGAGCCAGATGTCGTCGCCGTAAACAAAGGCGATATGTGTTTTGGAAACGTCGGGTTGGCGGAAAAGCCGTGCGGTTGTTTGGCCAATAGCGGTGTAGGCCGCAAACAGGAAAAGAATTGGGAGGATTGGTTTCATTTTCAGTAGCGTTATTTTGAAAAAATTGAGCAAACTAATCAGCGTAGGTGGTCAGGCTTGTTGGCAAGCTAAGGTCCGGGCAACATCCAAAAAACCAGCAAATTAGCTGTCAACGGTTGTTGCCCTCAAGGTTTTCTCAACGGCAGCCGGGCCACTCAATACCGCCAGGAAGTCAGGTCCGCCCCTTCCGGCGCGCGTTTCTGAATTTCCTCCGTCCATTTCGGAATGAAGTACCGGTGGTAGCGCAGCCGGCTGATCGCATTGGGTTGGCTGTGGTCGCCGTTCCAGCAGTGCTCCGCCCGGTCGCCGTAATCAACCTGCCCGTCGTACGGCGGATTGTCCAGGCTGTTCAGAATTTCTTCGAGCAGGTACACGCCGTTGTTCAGGTAGTAATTATCCATGTCGCCGCAATAGACGTGGATTTTGCCTTGCAGTTTGGGGCCCAACGTGGCCCAGTCGCGTTTCAGGATATAGGCCAAATCATAGTTTTCCCGCCAGTATTCCGCTACCTGATGGTCAATCACGCCGGTCTGCCGGTCCCAAAGCGGGGCCGGATAGCCCTCGGGGCCAAGCGGGCCGTACACGGCTTCCCAGATATCAAATTGCCCGCCGCTGCGGTGGTAGTTGCCCAGGGCGGATTCCATCTGGGAAGAACTTTTTATCGTAGATGAAATATGCCCGAGGTAATCCCGCCGCGACGGGCGCAAAATTTTATCAAAAGGCCCCTCGCGGTAGTAGGCATTTTTATCGTCGTAAATATTCACGCTCATATACGCCCGGAAATCCACCGGATCGGGGCAGGCGGCATAACAGCCGTTGAACAATTCCGGGTAAAAAACCTGTACCGCCAGTGCTTCCCAGCCCCCCGTGCTTCCGCCGTAAGTCAGGCGTGCCCAGCCCGCACCGATACCCCGAAAGCGCCGCTCGATCTCCGGGATCAGCTCGTACATGATGGCGTCGCCGTAAGGGCCTACGTTGACCGAATTGACCGCGTACGAATCATCGTAAAACGGACAGGGATGCTGAATTTCGATTGCCAGTACGCGCGGGAAATCAGGGCCGGTCCAGATTTTATAAAAATCGTAAGCCTCCTGTTGCTGGATGCGGTTGTAGCCCTCCATACGGAAGCGTTTGCTGTAATCAGGCGCGAGATTGGGGTCGGGCGGCTCCGTTCGGAATCCGCCAAAATCGGCCGGGAAATGGCCGTGAAAAACGGCCAGCGGGTACCGCGCTTCCGGGTGCTCTTCGAAGCCTTCGGGCAACAGCACATGCGCGCCCAGGTACATTGGCCGGCCCCAGAATTCGGTGAGCAGCTTGCTCTGGATTTTTATATGTTTGATGTACCTGGTGTCTTTTGGCTCCTCAATTGGCGGAATTTTCTGGTTCAGATCAATCCTGAAAATACGTTTGAGCAAAGGATTATACTGTATTTTCTGAACGGTGGAATACAGGTTTCCCGGCGCCCGGTTCCATTGCTGCCCTTCGCCGCGGTCCATGGGCATTTTCACGGTGTGGCCGTCTTTCCGGTGAAAGGTTTCGTAGCGGTGCAGCAAGGCCTGGACGTAGTATTCGCCGGCCGGCAAATCGCGTAACTGCTGGATCGGGTAGCCGGATTCACCGCCGTCAAACCGGGCGGGCTCGCCGGGCGCCCAGGCATCTACATTCTGGCCGAAAACCTGTGCGGAAGTAAATTCATCGGTGATCTGAAAACGCGGCTCCGCCGTCGAATCGGTGGAAATCAGCAAAAGCAAACGCCCGTCGAGCGGGCCGGCATCAAGCGAAGCCGGGTAAGAAATATAAAACGGTGCCTGCCCAAAAGCAATAAGGCTAATACAAGTCCAAATAATAATTTGAAAATAGCGGATCATGGGAAAAAACTGATTTATTTTGCGTAACCAAGTATTTCAGCTTAACACAGCACTCGGAAATTCAATGCTGTTTGCTTTCACTAAGGTATAAAAAGCCCGGTTAAGCAGCGTCCAACCGTTAAAAGCCAGCAAACCCAGCCAACCTTTTCAAGACTTCAGCCGTTATTGTAGAAAAGGCAAAAAATGCCGCCAGTCATGTTCAGTCGCAAATCCAAAGAGTCTCCCATCGAACGCCTCGAACGCGAGGCCAACGACGACTTTCTGCTCCTGGCAGAGTTGGGGCCTGAGTATTTCGGCGCGGAGCATCTGTTGGAATTGCGCGAGCAAATGCATTTGCGCATGGCGCAATTTGACCGCTGGCGCAAGCTCAACATGCTGATCGGGGCTACTTCGGCCGGTTGGATGGTGTTGGGTG
The DNA here is from genome assembly GCA_016716135.1 of Lewinellaceae bacterium. GTDB lineage: Bacteria > Bacteroidota > Bacteroidia > Chitinophagales > Saprospiraceae > M3007. The sequence continues at coordinate 270,113 of JADJWX010000028.1, forward strand.
GTGTTGCGTTGGTACTGGGCTGGCCGATCCTTGCGCGCCTGGCATTCGGTGTGATGGGTTTGGCGTTGCTGGGTTTTATGGCCGGCGTTTGGCTTTTAAAATGGAAATACGAAAGCCGCGGCGAGCTGGAATATACCCTCCGTTCCATCGAAGACGAACTGCGCCGGCGGGCTGCCTTGCGCGGCCGGAGCGCACAACTTTAATTTTCGCCATTCGGGCCCTTGCGGCCTATTCGCCCACCGCCCATGCTTGCTCAATTTTTTACCAGTTTTAAAACTGCCTGCGAAAAAGGGCAGCTGATCAAATGCACCTTGAGCAAACCAACCGGCGCCGTTCCGGAAGGCCTGAAAAACATCTACCTGCGTCCGGTCGTACTGAAAGCCGGCCCCCGGATCGCCTGGACGTTCCGCTACCAAACCCGCGATGAGGTCAAAAATTTCACTGCCGATGAATCTGTGCAGCATCTGGAAGCGCGCCTGGGCACTCAATTTCTGAACGCCGACTTGTTCAGTATTGAAATGGACGCCTCGCTCAGTATTTCCCAAAAAGGCAAGGCCATCTTTTCACAAAAAAAACCGTCACACACCGCCCCTGCCGATACCCGCCACGACCGACAAAAACAACGCCTGCTCGACCCTGCGGCACCCTGGCTACATGCGCTGGGCATCACCAATAAAACAGGTCAGGTGCTTCCGTCTTCACAGGATAAATGGCGGCAAATCAACAAATACCTGGAAATTATCGACAGCCTGCTCCGTGCACACCCGCTGCCGACCGATGCCGAAATCGCCGACATGGGCAGCGGGAAAGGCTACCTGACCTTTGCGCTGTACGATTTTTTGCGCCATCAGCTTGGCCTGCAGGTCCGGGTTACCGGTATCGAATTGCGGCAAAAACTGGTTGATTTTTGCAATAAAACAGCACGGGAAGCCGGCTTTGAAGGCCTGCAATTTGTAGCCCAGGATATTACCGATTACCAACCGGCGCGGCTCGATATACTCATTGCCCTGCATGCCTGCGACACAGCCACCGACCTGGCGCTTGCAAAAGGCATTCATGCCCGGGCCGGCATTGTGGTGGCAGCGCCTTGTTGCCACAAACAGATACGCCGCGATATGCAAGCCAGCAACGAGTTGGCGCCTATCCTGCAACACGGAATTTTGGAGGAACGGCAGGCAGAGATCGTGACCGACGGCATTCGCGCGCTGTTGCTGGAGGCAAACGGATACAAAACCAAGGTGTTTGAATTTATTTCGACGGAGCATACCGCTAAAAATGTGATGATTACCGCAATTGGCAGCAGCGGATCAGAAATTGATATCCGCCAGCGGGCCGAGGCCCTGGATAAGGTGGCGGCGTTGAAAGCCGGTTTTGGCGTGCAGGAACATTTTTTGGAAGGCCTTCTCTGAACCGTTCACTAAGTTTATCGGCGGTTTTTGCCGATTGATCGAATGCCGCAAGCCGACCCGGGGTATTTCTTGTAAACTGGTTCTCTGTTTCCATCTACCCTTGATTCTGCCATGTTGAAAAACACCCTTTTTTCGTTTGGGCACGCCATTCAAAACATTCGGACCAACCTGTTCCACACCATCCTTTCGGTGTTTGGTATTGTAATCGGCGTGGCGGCCCTGGTTGCCATTCTTTCCTTTATCGACGGGTTGGAGCAATTTGCCCGCGAGCAGATCACAAAAACTACCGGTCTTAACGTGATCGTCTTGCGCTCCGAAACCCATCAAACTATCGACGGCATTCGGTTGAAAAAAGATTCCTTTGCCGTGCTGCGCCCCGATGTTTTTGAACACCTGACCGACAGCCTTCCAGATATCAACCGGACAGCGCTGCGGTCGAACCGGGCGGCCGAGTTGCGGCTGGATACCAGCTCCAAAGCCTTGGGCGCAATACTGGAAGCTGCAACACCGTATTTAAGCGATACTACCTTGCTGGCCGGGCGCGTGCTGACCAACGCCGACCTGGAGCAGGCAAATGCTGTGGTCGTGGTCAATCAGGTTTTGGCTAAACAGGCATTGGGGCATGAGCGCTGGTCGGAGTTGCTGGACAAACCGCTGCACTGGCAAATGCGCAACCTGCGGGTGATTGGCGTGATCAAAGCCGAAGACGAAAATGCCCGGCCAATGGGCATTTTCCCAATCAGCCTGCTCCAGGCCATGGAGTTGCACAACGACCCGCCGACGGGCTACGTGGAAGTTTCCGATGTCGAGCAGGTGCAGGCTGTGAAAAAACAACTTGAGGCTAAAATTCAAACGCAATTCCCCAATCAAAAAGAAGACATTCAGATCATTACGAATGAATTCCGGCTCGACCAGGCAGCCAAAGGTTTTTTGCTTTTTCGCATCATCATGGGTCTGATTGTTGGCATTTCCATTGTAGTCGGTGGTGTGGGTGTAATGAACGTGTTGCTGATCTCCGTCAATGAACGAACTACCGAGATCGGGATTCGAAAAGCCGTTGGCGCCAGTCGCCGGCATATCATGCAGCAGTTTCTGGCGGAGTCGATCACCGTTTCGGCCTTTGGCAGTTTCCTCGGTCTGCTCGTTGGCATTTTGGCAACCATGATCATTATCCCGATTATCAAAATGGTGACCGATTTGCCCTTCGAGGCTGTGTACACCTGGAACACTTTTCTAACCATCAGTATCGTCGCCATTTTGGTGGGTATTATCTTTGGCACTTACCCGGCGATGAAAGCCTCCAAACTGGATCCGGTGGAGGCCATTCGGCGGGAGTGAACGCTACTCATCCTATTCGTCCTGCGACTTGAAGTCGCAGGACGAATAACAAACCACCACTTATTATATGCATCGCACCACCCTGTCTTTCGTCACCCTTTTTTATGCTGCCAACCTCCTTGCGCAACAGGCCGCCCCGGAATTAACCATCGAAATCAACCGCCACCGGGAACACTACAAACAGGATTTTTTAACCGACGAGCGGTCCCCATTGCAAGCCCGGGATACTGCCCAGCTCGATTTTTACCCGGCAGATGCCGCCTGGGATATTACCGCCCGTTTTGAACGCACTCCCGACGCCAAGCCTTTCGACCTGCCGACCTACAGCGGCCGCACCAAAAAATTTGTGCGCTACGGTATTGCACACTTTGAAGTAGCCGGCAAGCCACATCAACTTTCACTTTATCAAAACCTGAAAGTGATTGAAATGGAAGGCTACGCCGATTACCTGTTTTTGCCGTTTAAGGACCACACCAACGGCGACAGCAGCTACGGCGGCGGACGGTACCTCGATTTGCGCACCGGCAACATCGGTAGCGACGGGACAATCCGGCTGGATTTCAACAAAGCCTACAACCCCTGGTGTGCCTACAACGACGGCTACAATTGCCCTGTGCCGCCGGTTGAAAATCATCTGGAACTGGCTGTGGAGGCCGGAGAAAAAAATTTTAAAGGCGAGAAAAAACACTAACCCCGCATGGCCAAACTCAATCGCCGCAAGTTTTTGCAAAAAACAGCGCTCGCCGCCACCGCGCTAGGCCTTACAAACATCGGCGCCGGCAACAAACCCGTCAATGTGCCGGTCCGCAATCCACGGGCCGCACTTCGCGATAAAATCGGAATTGGTTTTATCGGCATTGGCCTGCGCGGCCAAGGCTACGTCGACCTGGCTTTGCGCCGCGACGACTGCGAGGTGGTCGCCATTGCCGACCCCGACACCCGCATGGTGGCCGATTGTTTGAAACTGATCGACCAAAACGGGGCGAAAAAACCGGAAGTGTACGACCAGGGTGATTACGACTACCTCCGCCTGCTCGAAAACCCGAACGTGGACGCCGTGGTCATTTCCACCCCCTGGGAATGGCATACCCAACAATGTGTGGCGGCCATGAAAGCCGGAAAATACGTGGGCACAGAAGTCTGCGGTGGCTTCTCGCTCGACGAGTGCTGGCAGCTCGTGAACACCCACGAAGAAACCGGCACGCACTTGATGTTTCTGGAAAATGTGTGTTACCGGCGCGATGTGATGGCCGTGCTGCAACTCGTGCGCGACGGACTGTTTGGCGAGCTGATCCATCTCGAGGGCGGTTATCAGCACGACTTGCGCGGCGTTAAATTCAACGACGGGGTCACGCCCTACAACTCCGGTGTCGAATTTGGCGAAAACGGTTTTTCGGAAGCTAAGTGGCGCACCAAACACTCCGTTCACCGCAACGGCGATCTGTACCCGACCCACGGCGTCGGCCCCCTGGCCATGATGGCCAATATCAATCGCGGCAATCGTTTTTTATACCTGACCTCTACGGCCAGCAAAGCCCGTGGTTTACACAACTACATTGTCAACCATCCGAAGGGTGGCGCTGATCATCCTAACGCTTCGGTGCGTTTTAACTTAGGCGATGTGGTTACGACCGTTATCAAAACTTCCAACGGCGAAACCATGCTGCTTTCGCACGACACCGGCTTACCCCGCCCCTACTCGCTGGGTTTTCGTGTGCAGGGCACCAAGGGCATCTGGATGGATGTGAATAAAAGTATCTTGTTTGAAGGGCTTACCAAGCCGCATGCATGGGATGGCGCCTACAGCTGGTTGGAAAAAGCAGACCACCGGCTTTGGAAACGATACGGCGATGATGCCAAAACAGCCGGCCACGGCGGTATGGATTTTTTTGTGTTTCACCATTTTGTGGAAAGCGCAAAACGAAACATCGCGCCACAAATAGATGTCTACGACGCGGCTACCTGGCTGGCGATCACCCCGCTCAGCGAGGCCTCCATTGCAACCGGCAGCAGTCCGCAAGCATTTCCGGATTTTACCCGCGGACGTTGGACCAGCCGCAAACCGGATTTTGCTTTTGGCGATGCATTTTAATTTTTTCCCTTTTCCCAGCCATGAATGGCTGGGCTGAAAATTTACTGTTTATGAAAAAAGAATACACCAACGGCGACATTACGGTAGTCTGGAAACCCGATGTTTGCCAACATTCCGCGATGTGCTGGAAAGGTTTGAATGCCGTATTCAACCCGCAGGCCCGCCCCTGGATCAACATAGACGGCGCCGATAGCGCGGCGATCATTGCCCAGGTGGAAAAATGCCCGTCGGGGGCACTCAGCTGGTTCCGAAATGATGTAGCGCCAGCTGAAGCGGAATAAACAATTGAAATAGTTTCGGCGGCATCCATCATTACGTGCATGGGAAATCGGGGTTTTGAGATCCTTTACCTGTTAACCTGTCAGGTGCTTTTTTCCAAAAATATGCCTTGACCGTCAAGGCATATTTTTGGAAAAAAGCACCTGACAGGTTTTAAATTCGCCCCATGAAAATATTCTGTATTGGCCGCAACTACATCGACCACGCGAAGGAACTGAACAATCCGGTTCCTTCCGAGCCCATGGTTTTTATGAAACCGCCAACCGCACTGGTCGTGAATAACAAACCGTTTTATTACCCGGATTTCTCAGAGAAGATCCACTACGAAGGCGAGATTGTTTTGCGTATTTGCAAAAACGGCCGCGCTGTGCAGCCGGAATTTGCAGCGCGGTACTACGACGCAGTTGCCTTTGGCATTGACTTCACTGCACGTGACCTTCAGGAAAAACTAAAAGGAAAAGGCCATCCCTGGGAAATTGCCAAAGGTTTTGATCGCTCGGGCCCACTCAGCAAGTGGGTTCCGTTGAGCGAGCTGAACAACCCGCAGGATATTCATTTTCAACTGAAAAAAAATGGCACGGTGGTTCAGGACGGCCACACCCGCGACCTGATTTTTTCCTTCGACACACTTATTGTGTACCTTTCGCAATACTTCACTTTGCAAAAAGGCGACATGATCTTTACCGGAACACCGGCAGGCGTAGGGCCAGTACAGATCGGGGATGTGCTGGAAGGGGAAATTGAGGGGAACGCGATGTTGACTTGCGCGATAAAATGATGCTGGAGGCTTGATTAAATTTTAAAGTCTATAGATTAATTTGTGCTTATGCAAGATGTTCTTCTTGAAATAAGAAAACTTGTAAGTGAAAATAAATTTCAATCTGCATTGCGAATGCTTTTTGAAAAATATCCCAATGCGGAATTAATTGCTGATGCGCTACATTTAAAAAGCCGAATAGAAAGTTTAACCCAAAAAAAGATTCAAGGCGTTTTAACAGTTCAAGAAGAAGAAATCTTTCAAAATAAAATTAGAGTTAGCTTACTCGAATTAATTGAGTTAACATTAACCTTTTCAGTTTTAGATAGGCCGGATGTACAAGGTGTAACGTTTGCAACACAACGTGTACTAAAAGTGCCTGTTTTTATTGGAGCCGGCAGCTTTTTTAAGAAATTACAAGTGGTATTTTCCAGGCAAAAATCCATTGAGTTCAATTTATTTTTTAAAAAAAGCAAACATGTCTGGAAAGTAATAACCCCAATAAATATCTCTATAGGAGAATTAGCGATGTATTTAGGAAGAGAGGTATTCCCTAGTTTGAATACGAAAGATTATCATTGGGGACTTCAAACTGAGCACGGCAAAATTCAAAATTATTTATCTGTTGAGAGTGCCGGGCTAAATGCCAAGTCACTTGTCCGAATTTATTGTACGTTTAAAAACTTGGAATCTGTCCTTCCAAAGGAAACAATCGAATTCATTATTAAAAACGATATGGCCCGGATTATTGGCGGGACTAATAAAAAAGACCGCTCTGGTGGAGACATAATTCCACAATAACAATTTAACTCTATGGAAATGATGCGTTGTATTATAATTTTCCTGGTATTCTTTAGTGTAGGAATTCTCCCCGCCCAACCCCCCACCCCCGCGCCGCCCCAAAGCGGCGCCATTCTTATTCTCGGAGCCACTGCGCATTTGGGCAACGGCCAGGTACTCCCCAACAGCGCCATTGCCTTTGAAGCCGGCAAACTAACCATGGTGGCCAATGCAGCAACCATCCGGATCGACCGGAACAAGTTTTCCAAAATATTCGACGCTACGGGCAAACATGTGTACCCGGGCTTCATTGCAACAAATTCCCGGTTGGGTCTGGTTGAAATTGAGGCGGTACGCGCTACGCAGGACTTTGCCGAAACCGGCAGCCTCAATCCCAATGCCCGCGCGCTGGTAGCCTACAACACCGACTCTGATGTACAGCCCACCGTGCGATCCAACGGCGTACTGCTGGCACAGGTGGTTCCGTCCAGCGGAGCAATTGCCGGCAGCTCGGCGGTGGTGCAGCTCGACGCCTGGAACTGGGAAGACGCCGCCCTGCGCGCCGATGACGGCATTCACCTGAACTGGCCAAATCCGACACCCCGCCGGCGTTTTGGCCAGGCTGCGCCAAACCCGCAGGAGGAACAAGGCAACCAGTACCAGAAAAATATCGATGACCTGAGCCGTTATTTTGGCGAAGCCAAAGCCTACGCGCAGTCGGCCAATCCGGAGGTGAAAAATCCGCGCTTTGAGGCCATGCGCGGCTTGTTTGACAAAAGCCAGAACCTGTACATCCATACCGGCAATGCCAAAACAATGCAAGAGGCAGTGCTGTTTGCCGAATCGATTGGCGCGCGCCCTGTGCTCGTCGGTGCAGCGGATGCCTGGATGATCACCGATTTTCTCCGGGAACACCAGGTAGCGGTGATCCTCAGCGAAACCCAGCGTTTGCCCTCCCGGGACGATGAGGACATCGACCAACCCTTCAAAACAGCCGCGGCATTGCACAGTGCCGGCATTCCCTTTGTATTGAATGTGGAAGGCGCCTGGCAGCAGCGCAACCTGCCGTTTCAGGCCGGCCAGGCAGTCGGATTCGGGCTACCCTACGAGGCGGCGGTGCAGGCTATCACCCTCAGCCCGGCGGCTATTATGGGCATTGGCGGATCGACCGGCAGTCTGGAAACCGGCAAAGACGCTACCCTTTTTATCAGTGAAGGTGATGCCCTCGATATGCGGACCAACAAAGTAACCGCCGCCTTTATTCAGGGTCGGGAGATCAACCTCGACAACAAACAAAAACTGTTGAACCGGCGTTTTGAAGAGAAGTACAACCGGCAGTAAATAAGTTTATCCTTGTTAAAAACGGTTAATCCCCGACCCATTCGCCGATAAATTCGTTTTTACAGCGGTTTTGTATGCATTTTTGTTTTTCGCAGTTATCACCGATAAGGCGCCAGGACGCAAAATTTTTGCACCTCAGCGGTGAAAAAATCATAAAAAGTTAAGTTCCCGTACTCATGCAACGCGACAACTACAGCCTGCTCATCGATAAACTCGATAGTTTCATTCGCAAATTTTACATCAATCAGCTACTACGCGGCGCGCTCTACACCGTGGGCGCCGTACTGGGCTTGTTCATCCTGCTCAACGTGCTGGAGTATTATTTTTACTTCGGCACGGGGGTGCGCACCGCTATGCTGTGGAGTTTTGTATTGCTTTCCGGCGCCGCAGTGTATCGCTGGGTGGCGGTACCGCTCATGCACTATTTTCATTTGGGAAAAGTGATCAGCCATGAGCAGGCGGCTACGATCATCGGCGATCATTTCACCGATGTGAAAGACAAATTGCTGAACATTTTACAATTAAAACAGCAGGCCTCGGGGAATGCCATTTACACGGAATTGATCAACGCTTCGATCAATCAAAAAAGTGAAGAGATCAAACTGGTGCCTTTCCAGTCTGCCATTGATCTGCAAAAAAACCGAAAATACCTGCGCTATGCGTTGCCGCCGGTGTTGTTGTTGCTCTTCCTCTTTTTGGGCGCCCCCAATATTTTGCGGGAAGGCACCATGCGTTTGCTGAACAGCACCACTAAGTTTGAAAAACCCGCACCGTTTCACTTTGTAGTCAAAACCAATGAACTGAAAGCGGTGCAGTTTTCCGATTTCGTGTTGCATGTCGCTACCGAAGGAGAAGTATTGCCGAATGAAATGTTTATCGATTTCGGCAATGTGCAGTACCGCTTGCAAAAAGACGCTGCCAACGCATTCTCGTACACGTTTTCGAATGTGCAAAAAGATGTAGAGTTCAACCTTTTTGCCGGCGGCATTGAAAGTGAAGCATATAAATTGAGCGTCATCCGGCGTCCGAACATCTTGTCGTTCGGCGTCAAACTGGCCTTTCCGGAATACATTGGCCGGCCGGCCGAAAACCTGGACAATGTAGGCGATCTGGTGTTGCCGCAAGGCACCAATATCAACTGGGTGTTTAATGCCCAGCACACCGACCGGCTCGACCTGCGCTTTGGCAGCAGCGCTCCGGCAGCCACCAAGCGGTTCGACGACGAACTGTTTTCCTTTAACCGCCGGGCGCTCAAGGACGAGTCGTACAAAATTTATCTCAGCAATGCAGAACTCCTGAACGCCGACTCGGTAGCCTATACTATCACGGTTATCCCCGACCTGCATCCGCAAATTTCAGCTGAAGAATTTCGCGACAGCACGAACCGTCGCCTGCTGTTTTTCGCCGGCAGCGCTTCCGACGATTACGGTTTGCTGAACCTGACATTCAATTATCAGGTAAAAAAAGCCAAAGGCGGCCAGATGCCACTCAGCACAGTCAAGGTACCTAAGTCCGCGGGCAAACAAATCCAGTACGATTACACCTGGAATCTGCGCGACTTGGATATTCAGCCGGGTGATGAAATTTCCTACTACTTTGAAGTATTTGACAACGACGGTGTGAACGGCAGCAAAAGTGCACGCACCAATGTGATGCAATGGCGCATGCCCACCCTCGACGAATACCGCAAAGACCAGGCGCAAACGGCCGAAGAAATCCAAAAAGATTTGGAAAACACGCTTAAGGAAAGTGCAAAGATCCAGGAGGAACTGAAAAAACTGCGCAATAAAGTGCTCCAGCAAAAAGAACTGGATTGGCAATCGCGCAAGGAAATGGAAAAAATGCTGGACCGTCAAAAGCAGCTCCAGAACCAGATCGAGCAAACCAAGCAGAATTTTGAGGAAAGCCAAAAAATGCAGGAGGAGTTCAACCAACAGAAGAACGAGGAACTTCTTGAAAAGCAGGAGCAGTTGCAAAAAATGTTCGAGGAAACCATGTCCGAAGAAATGAAGCAACTCATGGAGGACATTGAAAAATTGTTGCAGGAACTCAACAAGGATGAGATGCTGGAGCAAATGGAACAAATGCAAATGTCGAACGATCAGCTGGAAAAACAACTGGACCGCCTGCAAGAGCTGTACAAACAACTGGAGGTCGAAAATATGCTCCAACAGCAAATCGAGCAACTCGAAGAACTGGCCAAAGAACAGGAAGAACTGGCCAAGGAAACGGAAAAAGAAAACAGCGGCAAGTCGGATGAAGACCTGAAAAAAGAACAGGATGAGTTGAACAAAAAAATGGACGACATTAAGAAGCAACACGAAGAGATGCTGGAGAAAAACGAAGAGTTAAAGCGGCCGCAAGAGATTGAGGATAACAAAGAGGAAATGCAGGATATCCAAAATGACATGAAAGATGCCAAGCAGGATATGAACCAGGGTCAAAAGCAAAAGGCCGGCAAAAAACAAAAAAAGGCAGCCGAAAAAATGAAAAACATGGCCAACCAGATGCGCCAGAACCGCCAGTCGGGCGAGCAGGAGCAAATGGAAGAAGATATTGCCATGTTGCGCCAGTTGCTGGAAAACCTGATCGGCCTGTCCTTTTCGCAGGAGCAAAACATGCAAAATTTTGCCAACACTTCTGTCAATACGCCTCGGTATGTGGAACTAACCCAGGAGCAGTTTAAAATTAAAGACGATTTCAAAATTGTTGAAGACAGCCTGCAAGCGCTGGCCAGCCGGAATTTCCAGATTGAAGGCATTATCACCGACAAGGTTGCAGATATCAAAGAAGGCCTGAAATACAGCCTCGACGACCTGGAAGAACGGCATGTTACCGCCGCCAGCGAATACCAACAACGCACCATGAAAGGCTTCAACGACCTCGCGCTGATGCTCTCGGAAGTGATGGATCAAATGCAACAGCAAATGGCCAACGGCCAACCCGGCAGCGGCAGTTGCAGTAAACCCGGTGGCACCGGTGGCGGTAAAAAAGGCAAACAGCCGATGGACAAGATCACCAAAGGGCAGGGCGATCTGAACGAACAAATGAAAGCCCTCAAAGAGCGCCTGCAAAAAGGCAAAGGACAGGGCGGTATGAGTAAAGAATTTGCCCAAATGGCTGCCCAGCAAGCCGCTCTTCGGAATGCCCTGCGCGAACTGCAAAAACAAAAGCAGGAGCAAGGCAAAGGCGACAAAGCCCTGGATGAACTCATGCAGGAAATGGATAAAATTGAAACCGACCTGGTGAACAAGCGCCTGACCAATGAAATGCTCAAGCGCCAACAGGACATCCTTACCCGCCTGCTGGAAGCCGAACGTGCCGAACGCGAACAGGAGCAGGACGAAGAACGGCAGGCACAAACAGCCAAACAACAACCGGCGAAAATGCCGCCCGCACTGGAGGAATATTTGAAAAAACGCCGCGCAGAAGTTGACCTCTTCCGCACCGTATCCCCGGCGCTGAAGCCGTATTACAAACAGCTGGTGGAAGAGTACATAAAAGAAGCCGGGCAGTGACCTGACAAGTGGAAATTTTAACCAAAAAGGGGGCCACGCATTTGCGCGGCCCCCTTTTTGGTTAAAATTTCCACCTGTCAGGTCTTGGATTCTCTCAACCGCAGCAACTCCCGGTATTTCCAAAAAGTTTCCAAAGCTGCAATCCGGCAAACGGTAAAACCAGCACGGCCATCGAGAAAGCCCCTGCGCAGCAAATAATTGCGAATAAACTTAAACGGCGGATTAAAGATCAGTTTCCAATACGATCCTTTTTTGCCCCGGTTATACAAGGCCTGTGCGCCCATTTCAGCGTACCGGCGTACCCGTTCAATATGCTCATCCACGCTGTAGTAGCTGTAGTGCAGCAAGTCGCCGGCAAGTTGATTCACCCGGCAACCCTGGTTCATGATTACTTTATCATGTGGATTTTGGCCACCCCAATGCCCCAGGCGTTTGTCGAACAGGCGCAACTTCCGGTCCGGATACCAGCCACTGTGGTTGATCCACTGGCCACAGTAATTTGTCCGGCGGTTCATTGAATAACCATCTGCCCTCCAGTTTTGCTTTACTGCCAGAATGGATTGCCGCAACGTTTCGCTCAGGGCTTCGTCGGCGTCGAGCGACAATATCCAAGGGTGAAGCGCCTGTTCCAGTGCATAGTTTTTCTGCTCGATATGCCCGGCAAATCTGTGCTGCACTACCCGAGCGCCTTTTTCCCGGCAAATAGCAACCGTTTCGTCGGTTGAAAAAGAATCGACCACCAACAGATCGTCCGCAACACCTGCCAGCGAATCCAGGCAACGGCCAATGTTGTGCGCTTCATTGAACGTGATGATGACTGCGGAAAATTGGACGGCGGGCATACCTAAATGGGCAGAGCCACAGCGGGCATTGTGTTATTTATGCGCACACTGTGGCTCCGGAAGGATTGGTGGAACAAATGGATTTTACTGCCCGATCAGAATAGGCGCGGTTTTACCGTTTCCCATCACCACAACTTTTGCGTTTGGCGATTTAACCAGTTCTTTTTGCACCTGTATCTGCTCGTATTGCAGCAGTTTATCGGTCAGGGTGGAAGTGAGGATACGTTGGTAATCGGCAATACCCTGTGCTTCCACGCGTTTGCGGTCAGCTTCCTGGCGCTCCTTGTCGAGCACAAATTTCATTTTTTGTGCTTCCTGTTCCGCGTTGATCTTTGTTTCAATTGCTGATTTTACAGATGCTGGCAAATTGATATTCCGGATCAGTACCTGCTCAAGCACAATGCCACGATCCTTGAAAGCATCATCCATCGCATCGAACAACCGTTGCTGAAATTCGTCGCGCTTACTGGAATACAGCGACACTGCGTCGTAATAAGCGGCAAAGTCCCGGCTTTTTGTACGCACCGTTGGCCGCACCACCACGTCCCGGTAACCTTTTCCAAGCGTGCGCAGAATTTCCGGTGCTTTTGCCGGAATGACCCGGAACAACACCGTCATATCGATCACGACTTCCAGGCCGTCAGCAGAAAGCACGCGGATAGCGTCGTCTCCCATTTTCTGGCCTTCGTCCGTTATGGCCGACATGGTATAGTTTTGTGTCCGTACGTCAAACTCAATTACCTCAACCAACGGATTTACAACATTCAATCCTTCGGTCAATACACCCGGTTGTACTTTTCCAAACAGGGTTTGAACGCCCACGATACCGGGTGAAATTTGAACAAAACAGGAAGTCAGTATGCCTAAAACAACCAAGGCAATACCGATGTAGCGGCCCATTTTTCCAAAGGTGCCCATGTTGGGATTAGCTTTGGACAGGGTGTAGGCGAGAAAGGCGACAAATACGCCCAATATGGCAAGGAACATAAGCGATTTTTGATTTGGTGAATTGATTTAACAGACAACTTACGACAGAACTCGCCGCCGGTCAACATTTTTAGATAAACAAAATATTGGCCGGGACGGGTTTTAGATCGCAGCCGAAAACTGCCGGAGCATGCGCACATCGTTTTCAAACAATAGCCGGATATCAGGAATATTGTACAAGCGAAGGGCCTGGCGCTCGATACCCATGCCAAAAGCGTAACCGGAATATTCCCGGCTGTCGATCCCGCAGTTTTCAAGCACTTGCGGGTCTACCATACCGCAGCCCAGAATTTCAAGCCAGCCGGTACCTTTGGTCAGGCGGTAGTTTTCTTCCGTATCGGTGCCCAGCCAAACGTCCATCTCCGCACTGGGTTCGGTAAATGGGAAAAACGACGGACGCAGGCGGATCTTAGGTGCGCCAAACATTTCCTGGGCGAAATAAAACAGCGTTTGCTTCATGTCGGCAAACGAAACTTCCTTGTCGATAAACAACCCCTCGACCTGGTGAAACTGCGCATGCGAGCGGGCCGAGATGGTTTCATTCCGGTACACACGCCCGGGTGCGATGATCCGGATCGGGGGCTTGCGGGTAGTCATCACCCGGGCCTGCACATTGCTGGTATGCGTACGCAACAACATGCCCGGGGCGTCTACCACATAAAACGTGTCCTGCATATCGCGGGCGGGGTGGTCCTCCGGCGTGTTCATGGCGGTGAAGTTGTACCAGTCGTGTTCGATCTCCGGGCCATCGGCTACCACAAAACCGATCCGGCTGAAAATTTCGATGATCCGGTTCATGGTGATCGAAATCGGGTGGCGGGAGCCAAGCGGCATGGGCTCGCCAGGCGCTGTGAGGTCGAGCTGCCGGGCCGAAGCCTGTTCGGCATTCGCCTCCAGGGCTGCTTTGATCTCCTGAAAACGGGCTTCGGCCTGTTGTTTCAGGGCGTTGACCGCCTGGCCAAATTCCCGCTTCTGCTCGTTCGGCACGTTGCGCATTTCCTCCATGAAAGCCTTGACCAGGCCCTTGGAGCCCAGGTATTGAATACGGAAATTTTCCAATGCCTCCGGGCTGGCCGGTGTTTCCTGTTCAAGTTTTGCAGTCGCTTCCGTTACTTTTTTTATCAGATCGGACATAGTTGAAACATCAAATTGAGCGCAGAAAAATTCCCGCCGCGTGTTTGGTGGCGGCAAAAATCGGAAAATTCATTGTTCTTTTTGCCGGTGTCATTGATTTCGACCGGGCAACACGGCATTAAACCCGATCCCAAAAGACCAAATGGTTCCCGATTCGCCGGGGTTGACCATGAAGCCCAGCTCCGGACGGATCGCCCAACGGTCCAGATTTTGGCTCATGCCAAAGCCAAGGTTAAACCCGAGATAAACCTCGCCGTCGTCATCCGGAAAAATATCAGCCTTAGCGGCCAGGGTAGCTTCAAACATGTTGTTTGCCGGATAGGTGTACAACAATTTCGGGCTAAACACCCACTGGGTTTCATCTTCGGCAAAATACAGGCCGATGGGCATTGTGCCGGCAAATATCCCCGGCACAATGGCAACCTTGGGTGCCAGGTCAAGGTAGTTGACTCCGGAAGCACCTTCTTCCTTGGGCAACAGACGGATGTACCGCATTTTCAAGTCAAACCGGTCCGAAATACCATAGCCTAATCGCAGGCCAAAATTGTTGTTGACAGCTTCGGATTCACCCTCTGCATTGACCAGGTAATGAGAATAATGCCCCATGGCCTCGGCGTTTCCTTTGCCCAGCATGCGGGCACTTTCAAAACTGGAATTGATCGGAACAACACAGGCACTGAGGGCGGAAAGGAATAAAATTCCCAAAGTCAAATTTTTCATAAGGCAAGCATTTGGTTAAATAAATTTCAGATGCCAGGTTTTACACCTGTACTTGCCTTAAATCTAAGGGTTTACCGAGGTAAACGCCGGGTTTTGTTCCGGAAAAAATCAGGAAAATGGAAACGTCAGCGTAAACGCGCTGCCCTTGCCCGGCTCGCTGTGCACATCCACAAAACCCTTGTGCGCCGTCACGATGGCTTTGACGTAGCTCAAACCCAGGCCAAAACCTTTCACATCGTGAATGTTGCCGGTGTGCACCCGGTAAAATTTATCGAAAATGTGCTTGCGGGCTTCCTTGCTGATCCCCACGCCTTTGTCTTCGATCGTGACGGCAATACCGTTGGGAACATTGCGGGTGCGAATGGTGATTTCCGGTTTTTCCGGGCTGTATTTGTTGGCGTTGTCCAGCAGGTTGTGCACTACGCTGGCAATATGCGTACCGTCGGCCTGAATGACCGGACGCTCTGCCTGAAGGTCCAGCGTCAGGCTGCCGTTGCGGCTCTCCACCTGCAAGCTGAAATTGTCAACCGCCTGCTTGATCAGTTCGTGCATGTTGGTTTCAGCCAGGCGGAGTTGAAAGTCTTTTTTATCCAATTGGGCAATTTGCAACACCCGCTCCACCTGGCTGTTCATCCGGCGGTTTTCCTGGCGGATGATATCCACAAACCGCTGGATTTTTTCGGGATATTTTACAATGAGCGGGCTGGCAATGCTGTCGGTAGCCAGCGAAATGGTGGCAATCGGGGTTTTAAATTCGTGGGTCATGTTGTTGATAAAATCCGTTTTCATTTCCGACAGCTTCTTTTGCCGGTAAATAACCTGGATGGTATACCAGAAACAGAACAAAATGATGCCGGTAAAAATGACGGATAGCAACAGGGTTTTCCACACCGAACCCAAGACCAGGCTGGTGCGGTTCGGGAAATAAATGGACAGGTAGCCCGGCGACTCGATGTCTTTTTGAAACAAGGCCACCCGGTAGGGCGAGTTGTACAGGGTGGATGCGCCACCCTGCGTCACCTGCGGGCTATTGTCCACCACCACATAGTGATCGTTGACCACCACAAAACTGTTGCGCGCCTTGGCATACACACCGTACTGGTAAGGGGTATTTATGCCGCGGCTGCTGAGTTCCTCCTTCAGCGACATCGACAACAAATCGAGCTGAATGCGCTCCGCCAACGGCCGCGAATCGACCAGCTGGCTGACTTTCATGTACTCCCACATCGTCATGTTGTCTTCAAAACTTTCGCTCCCGTCGACCGGATTGGGAAGGCTGTCGGCGCGGCTGATGCGGCGGGTGGAGAAGCCGTTTTCCAAAAATTTGGTAGCCCGTCGAATGTTGCGGTTCGATTCGCTGGATTTGCCCCGGGTGGAGTTCAGGGCTTCGAGCACCGCCACGTCTTCGTAATACTGCAATTTGTCGGCCACCCGGTTGAGCGCGGCATAAATATATTTGTCAAACTGTTCCTCGTTCAGCCGGATACTCCAGCTGATCCAGTAGATCTGCAGGCAGATGACGCCGATAAGAGCGGCGGTCATCAGGCCAATGATCAGGCGGATACGTTGCGCGTTCATGAAATTTGTGGTGTTTGGTTCGGTTAAAATCGGGTTGGGCCTTGTTGTGTTAAAACGGATTTGCTGCGCAAAAGTATGCCAATACGCCTGGGTATTCCGGGAAATTAACCTCGACGTAACAAGATTATTCAGACATTCCGTTGAAAATCAACAGAGCGGTTTTTTGTGTTAAACCTATTGCCAAGAGCCGGGAGTATTAAAAGCATTTCAGATATTTGAGAACATTTTTTCGCGCAACATCCCTCTCCGCGCAACCCCAAAAATCAACACAGGCCTGTTTTATCCCATAATCCCGGTTCCCACATTTTTCAAGGCAGGAGTTAAGCACTTTCGTCGCTGAATGCAGCGGCGGAGACAGTTGATTGATTTTTTCACCCAATTTTCTCACTTCCCAAATTATTCGTTTTATGAAAAATGTAATTGCATTGTTAAAATAGGGGGGTATTACTGACGCTTGGTTTTTACCAGTTAAATGCCCAATCACCCTGCGATTTCACGTTTAACCAAACTTCCGGCACCGACGTGCAGTTCACCAATTCATACACAGGCAACAATATTGTTTTTGAAAAATGGACCTTCGGCGATGGGAACTCCTCTGTTGATGTATCCAGTCCGCTGCACACGTTCTTGTTTTATTGTTTTCCACCGTATGCCCCCAGAACGTATCTCGTTACCCACCAAGTGACGGTTTTGGAAAATGAGGTGCCGGTAACCTACACGTGTACCGAAGAGGTCACGGTAAACTGTGACGGTACTTCAAACTGTACTGATCGTTATTTCAATTTTGAGATAATCGGATGCACGGTGGCGTTTAATTCCAGTTTTGACGACCCGAATGTTTTCATTACCTGGAATTTTGGCGACGGGTCACCGCTGCAAAACGGTTATGCCGTGGCACATTCGTATGCACAGCCCGGAACTTACCTCGTTACGCAAGATTACGTCGCTTTTGGCGTTCCGGGTTCTTGCTCCCGCTGGGTCACGGTGGGTTGCTGCTGTGAGGCGATCAGCAACTTTACGGCCAACCTGACGCTCGACTGCGCCACGCTCCTCCTTGATGCATATACGTGGTGCGAGCAACAAGGGCGATACAGTACGTGGGAACTACAAATAGGCAATGAAACGATCCAGCTCAACGATGGATTTGAGATCGACTGCGACCACGAACAAATCACAAATTATTCCACCTACACCGACGGCCCGCCGGTGCTCCGGCACCGCGTTTTTTGTGAGGGCGAAGAAGTAATTGTCAGCCAGGAACTTACGCCCCCCGTCGACGGAATTTTCATTGGCAAAGCCAACCCCTGCGGTGGGGGTGGTTGTCTGCCACCAACAACAAATATGACGGACTATGACGACGTTTTGCCCGGCGCTGCAATCAACGGGAGCCAAATCAATTACGATGTTTACGTGTCCGGTATGATTATCGTAGACAAAAGTTTTTCCTTCACAAACGGCATAAACATCTTCATGGGCCAGGCCACCGGTTTTGATGTTCCGGGCGGCAGAACCCTTGAATTTGCACGTGGCGTGAACGTTGTCGGCACCTGCTGTTTGTGGCGCGGTATATATGTGTATGGAAGTGGCACTTTTCGCTCGCAATGCGGCTCTGATCCAGTACTGACCAATTTAATTGCAGATGCCTTGTATGCCGTACGGCCTTTTAATTCAGGCGGGGGCCAGCCCAGAATTGCCCTGCGGCAGACTATTTTTGAAAATAACCTGATCGGGCTGCGCGCTACCGACGGGGCATTTATTTTGCATGGCAGCGCCGGAACATTTCCCTATTTCGAGCGAAACCAGTTTGTTTCCGGGAACTTGATGTGCATCGGCTGTCTCACAGAAATTGAAGACATTTTACCCAGCCTTGGCCTGACTTACAGCATTGATCGTGCGCTGGCCGGCATGTGGCTCGAAGGAAATAACGGCCCGAATTCCCTGACAAATTTGACCATCTTTCCCTCGAATGAAGGTTGGCACAATACCTTTGACAACCTGGCCATCGGCATCGAAGCCCGCAATTTCAATTTTAATATGAAAGACTGCGCCACCTTCCGCAACATTACCAATAGTTCGCCGTACGGCTTCGGCCGCGGCATCAACTATCGGGATGTAACCGGCAATTTCAGCCTGGATGTGCAGGGCCTGGTGACCAACGGTACCAACCAATGGAACGCCAACGCCTTCAACAACTGCACCGTCGGCATACGCGCCGAAGGCCGGGAAGTGAATCCGACCACGGTTAATATCGACGACTGCCGCATGGTCAACATGCAAACCGGGATATACCTCGACGGTTTTTTCGGTAATATCGAAGGCCGCACGCGGCACAACAACATCGAAGCCTCCAGCCTGGGCATCGGCCTGTTCGACGCTTTTGCCAACGGCGCCCGGCAGTACCAAATCGACAACAACGTGCACACTACCGGCCCCTTGGGCCGCAGCATTGCCGTGTACGGTACCGGGCTAAGCAATACGGCTTTCGTGGAAGTGGATCACAACCAGGTGGATGATGCCGGCGCACTCGGCATCCTGGCCAATACCCACCGGAATGTGTACATCCACGATAACGACATTACCGTCAACGGCTCTTTTGGGGGTATCGTGGGGCTGAACGGCCAGTACGAGATCGAGTGCAACAAAGTGAGCGGCGCCGCCGACTACGGTATTCAGCTCTGGAACGCGCCAATTCGCAACGACCTTTCCTTCAACACCGTGGACGGCGTATCGGAAGGCATGCGCTTCGAACTGGACTGCCCCGGCCAAAATTTCATCGAGTGCAATACCGTGCAGAATACCACCGGGCTGGGGCTGCATTATGTGGACGCCCGCACTGATGGGCAGTTCAATACCGGGAATAGTTGGACGAATACTGCGGGGGCTACGTTTGTGCCGGGAATGTATTTTCCGATTCAATCTCAATATGATGTGCCTAATCTAGCTCCCTGGTTTCCCATACCTTTAAACCCTGCCCTGGGTTGGTTTAACCTAAACGCCCTGTTAACACCACCGGCATGCGAGCAGGCATGCCAACCCGGCCTCTTGCCCCCAGGCGGCGGCGAAGAAAATCCCTTCGACACCGACATTGCCGGCGGAAATTTGCCCGGCGAAGATTACGACCATTGGCGGCGCGAGCGCTACCTGCTGTACAAGCTGGCTCCCTACCCGGAGCTGGCGCCGACCGGCAGCACAATGGAATCGTTTCAGAATACCAAAGCTACTACCACAGTAGGCCGGATGGTTGCTATCGGTTTGCAGCTTATGGCTTTATTTGAGATTCCCGTTGCGGAACAATCTACTTTAACTACTAACGAAGCACAGATGCTGGCCAAGTCTGCGCAAATAGCAGCCATAGATCAGACGCTTTCGGAGGAATTGACTCCGGCTGAATACGAGGCCCTGATTTCCCAGCGCGAAACGCTGAATACAGAAATTGCGGCGCTGCTCGCCCAAAGCAATAGCATTTTGGCCCAATTGCAAATGGCCCGCAATGCCCAGGCCGATGTTTTGCTGACGCAGTTGAGCGCTATCGCTGCCCTGGCTGTTCATGAGCAGAATGAAAAGGAAGTGTTGGGTATTTATTTGCAAAGTATTGCGCAAGGTCATGCACCTGATGTTACACAGCTATCCACGCTGAAATCTATCGGGGAGCAGTGCCCGCGCGAGGGTGGCCCGGCGGCGGTGTACATGGCGGCGAATTTGTACGAAGGGATAAGCGGTGAAACGATTGAGCAGGATGATTGCGGGACAGAGGCCCGGAACCAGAGAGATCAAATGCAAATGCCTGTGTCTGGCAGTTTTCATGTGCGTGCTTTTCCTAACCCAACAGGAGGCCTGTTGCAAGTGGCCATTGAGCGTGGCCAGGCGCCTTATACAATCCGTGCAATTGATTTGCTTGGAAGGGAGGTAGCCAGGCAAGAGCTCATAGCGGCAGAGAATCCAACCATCGATACCAAATCTTTTACGAGTGGTGTGTATCGCTTGCAGGTGCTCGATGCTTCCGGTACTCAAGCCATCAGGACATTTATTGTGAAACACTGATTTTCTAATACTTATTGGCACGGCAAGCGCGTACACGTTTGCCGTGCCTTGCTTTGATATGAAAAATATTATTTTATTGCTCCTTGCAGGAACTCCAGCCTTTCTTTCTGCCCAGAAACACGATAACACCTGGATATACAGCCAAAAAAGCGTCAACCCATTGGTAAAAACAACCAAAATAGATTTCTCCAATGGTTATCCGGTTTTCACCCCAACTGAGTTTGAAGGTAGCTTTGTTGCCTTCACCAGTTCGATGAGTGATTCTATTGGGAATTTGCTCTTTTATACAAACGGCTGCCATATTTATGATAATTCTGGAAAAATGATGGCAAATGGTGATACTATAAATAGTCCTCCCACTAGTTACTGGATAGACTTTTGTAATGGTATTAGTCCTTCATTTAGACAAGCACATGCAGGATTTGCATTACCTGATCCAAGGCTTGGCAATAGATATTATCTATTTTATATAGACGCCGGACGTTGGGATGAACCGCCTTCAATAATTGGATTGAATTATAGTCTTATCGATATGGATACCCCCGATAAATTAGGAGTGGTAGTAGAAAAAGACGTTCCGCTTCTAGAAAATGGTCTATTTGAAGTAGCCGCCGCCGCACGCCACGGCAACGGCCGCGACTGGTGGATTGTGGCGCCCAATGCCAAAACAGCCAACCCGAAACTTTATCGTTTCCTGCTGACTCCGGATGGAATACAAGGGCCGTTTGAACAAAAAAATGCATACGAAGTCATCGATTCCACTTCTTATGGAGGTGGGCAAATCCTACTATTCACTCCCGACGGCTCAAAACTCATCCAATACCATATCTATTACGGCTTCATCATCTACGACTTCGACCGCTGCACCGGCTTGATCAGTAATCCGGTAAAAGTGCTCTCGCCTGTGCCGTACGATACCTGGGAGGGCCTGGACATGGAAGTATCGGCCAATAGCCGCTTTGCGTATGTGATCCTGGGCCAGCAAAAGAAGATCGTGCAGTATGATCTCTATGCGCCGGACATTGCCCTGTCGGGCGATACGGTAGCCGTTTATGATGGATTTACGTACAATGGATTCCCATTGGCCTTTGGTTGGATGGAGCGCGCACCCAATGGAAAAATTTACATAGCTGCCTGCTGCTTCCACATGCACGTCATCGAAAATCCCGACCTGAAAGGCGCGGCCTGCGACGTACGCCAGCACTCCGTAGAGCTGCCTACCTGGATCTACGGCTCGCTGCCCTACATGCCCAACTACCGCCTCTACGACCTGCCCGGCAGCCCCTGCGATACGCTCGGCATCAACGACCCGGTGTCGGCGGCGGACGGGCCGGCGCAACCGGGGTCTGCATTCCAACTATATCCCAACCCGGCTTCCAATGAAGTATGGCTGGCCATCGAGGGCGGCGCGCCGGCAGGCATGCGGGTGGCGCTGCTGGATGTGGCAGGGTGGGTGGCGCTGTCTGAGCCGGTGGCGCAAGGGGCGGAGCGGAAGGTTCTGGCGCTGGGGCATTTGCCGGCGGGGTTGTATTTTGTGAGGGTGGAGGTTGCCGGAAATACACAGGACGTTTTCAAACTGAGTATTTTGAGGTAAAGTCGGGCCGGTCACGCCCGCCATTGGTTATCTTTGTCTGGATCAACGTTCACAACTGCCGGATCATGCGCATCGTTATTTCCCTGTTTCTCCTCTCCTGTTGTTTTTTGGGCTTCGCCCAAACTACGCACCCTTTGCTGGTAAAAATGCAGCAACAAGCAGAAGCCGTGGAATACGGATCCTACCGGATTGAGGCATTTGAGCAATACCCGTACAGCAAAGATTCCATTTTTTACCGCGGCACCTGCGCCTTTAGTCGCTTCGAACATTTCGACGGCAAAGCCGGCATCCGCTTCGAAGTAGACATGGAAACCCGATACCCCGGGCTGACCAACCAACAGCGCATCGTTTTCGACGGCCGCATGAAATACGACCTGCGCGGCGACACCCTGGCCATGCTCTACGACAACCGCGAACTGGGCGACGAGTACGCCCTGCGCGGCCTCCAGCATTTCTTTTTTATCCCCTTGCTGCTGCACCCCGGGCAAACCCAAAAATTCATGGGCCCCGACAAGTACCTCGGCACGCCGCCCTACGAAACCCTGGGCGATACGATGATCGGCAAAACCAATTGCACCATCGTCGGCGCCGACTGGGCTCTGGACACCGCCGGTATCAACTGGCAACATATCCGGTTTTTCCTGAGCAAGCAGACCGGCCTGCCGGTGTATTTCAGCCACGTGGGCGAAACCCGTCCGGAAGACCCGAAATTGCCTGTAAAGTTTCACCGCCTGGCAATCCGGGTGGAGGAGTGGTCGCAAGCACTGCCACTGAACAGTTTTTACGTCGACTGGCCCAGCTTGCCTTCCAGTTTTGAAGTGCGGCATTTTCACGACTGTTATCACCGCGAACTCCTGCGTCCGAGGGATCAGCCCGAATTGTAATTGAACAGCGCTATGGATTGGCCGGTCGCCTTAAAAAGTTTTCACAACTACCTTCTGCTCGAGCGCTCCCTGAGCGCAAACACGCTGGATGCTTATCTCGGCGACCTGCAAAAATTTGTGCGTTACCTGGAAATTGAAAACCTGCCGCTCCAGCCCGTACAGGTGCAACGCAGCGATGTGGAGCGATTTATTCATTGGGTAAACAAATTAGGGCTGGAAGCCAGTTCGCAGGCGCGGCTGATCTCCAGTCTGCGGGCGTTTTATAAATTTTTGCTGGTGGAAGATGTCCTCGACGACAACCCCCTCGACCTGTTGGAAGGCCCCCGGCTGCGCCGGAAAATACCGGAGGTGCTCACCGTCTACGAAATTCAGCAGATGCTGGCGGCTATTGACCTGAGCGAACCACAGGGGCATCGCAACCGGGCTATTGTCGAAACACTGTACGCTTGTGGGCTGCGCGCCAGCGAGTTGGTCAATTTGCGCCTCAGCAACCTTTTCCTGCCTGCCGGGTTTATCAAAGTGGTGGGCAAAAACGACAAAGAGCGGCTGGTACCCATCGGCACGGAAGCGGTTAAGTACCTGAATTATTACATCGGGCAGGTGCGGGCATTTCAGAAAAACATACGCCGCGGACATGAAAACTACGTTTTTCTGAACCGCCGCGGCGCGCGCCTCACCCGGGTCATGATTTTTTACATCGTAAAAGAACTGGCGGAAAAAGTGGGTATTCAAAAAACGATCAGCCCGCATACCCTGCGGCATTCATTTGCCACCCACCTGGTAGAGGGCGGCGCCGATCTGAAAGCAGTGCAGGATATGCTGGGCCACGAAAGCATCACTACTACGGAAATCTACACCCATCTCGATACCGAGTACCTGAAGGAGACCATTTATCTTTATCATCCGCGCATGAAATTTTAATTTATCCGCCGTAGCCTCAGCGAAGGCGGATTTGCCCATACAAACATTACTCAATGAACTACTGGTTAGTAAAATCCGAACCCGATGTGTACAGTTTCGACCGCCTCACCGCCGACGGCAAAACCCGCTGGGATGGCGTGCGCAACTACCAGGCCCGCAACAACCTGCGCGCCATGAAAACCGGTGACTTTTGCCTGTTTTACCACAGCAACATCGGGCTGGAAATCGTCGGTATTGCCCGGGTACTCAAGGAACATTATCCCGACCCCACAGCTGAAAAGGGCGATTGGTCGGCAGTAGACCTCGGTCCGGTGAAACCGCTGAAGCGCCCGGTGCCGTTGGCGGAGATCAAAGCACACCCGGCGTTGCAGCAATTTGGCTTGGTTCGAAATCCGCGTTTGTCGGTAATGCCGGCTACATTCGACGAGTTTTCAACCCTATTAGCCTTGGGCGAGACAAAACTTTAGCGCATTTAGCGTTTAATACGGTATGACAAATATTCATTTCAACAGTCGTGGCGGCGGAGGCATAGGTTGTCTGCTTTTTGGCATCCTTGCACTTGTTGCGGCTTATTATATTCTGAGCGGTTTTTTCTTTTTGCTTTGGTGGGCGGCGCCCGCGTTGTTTGTGCTGGCCCTGATCATCAACTGGCGCGCAGTGTTGGATACCGGACAAAGTTTGCTGAAGTATATCCAAAACAACCCGGTAGCCGGGTTGGTGATCGCTGTGCTGGTGCTCATCGGCACCGGGCTTTTGCCAACCGGCATGGAAGCCTTGGACCGCGTCGGGTATTGGGTAGTACAGGGCGGGTTCACCCTGCTTTCAGGGTATGTGCTGTTGCGGGCGCTGGGATATAACCAATTGAAAAAGTTTCGCCGCACCATGCAACAACAACCGGGCTATTCGCAACCCGTGGAAGAAGAGTTTATCGAGTTTGAAGAATTAGAAAGCAAACCCAAAAATGTACCGCCGGTATCCGACGAACATGTGAAGCCACCACAATCGATCAAGCGTAGGAAGCCCGATCCGGACCAATCCTTCGATCAATTATTCCAATAAGTATGTTTTTACACTTGGTCAATTCCGTGCAGGAACTTACCTTTGCAGCCCGTTTTTCAAAAAGTAGTGGCGATGGACCCGTTAGTAGCGTATTCCATTCCGATTCTGGGATTAAAATTTGGGATACATCAATATACATACCAGTTGGACGGTGCGTTTTTTCGCCACTTTGAAGATTCGCCAATTGAGGATGGGAAGATTGATGTGACGTTGCAGTTGGATAAACGTTCCGACATGTTGTTGCTGGATTTTACGTTTAGTGGATACAGCCATGCCGAATGTGATCGCTGTACTGCCCATATTCACCTTCCTTTGTCGGGAAACCGGCAATTGGTGGTGAAATACGGCGACGCGGAAGGCGAGGAGGAAGATGAGGTTGTTTTTATTTCGCGGGAAGCTTCGATATTAAAAATTGCAACTTATGTGTACGAGTTTGTGATTTTAGCGCTCCCGATAACCAATACCTACGATTGCGAAAACGACCCGAATCCACCCTGCAACCGCGACGTTTTGAAATATTTGAATAATGGCGCCGATGAAGGTACTTCCAACCCGGTTTTGGGATGCACTCAAAGGCTTGAATTAACCGCTCAACCGGGAATATAGTCCCGTAAAGCGCACTTGATTAATTAACGAATAACTTGACTACAAGTCATGCCAAATCCTAAATGGCGGCATTCCAAGCGCCGTACCCGCGCTCGCCGCACGCACTACAAGACTGAAGTTCCACAAATTGCTACCTGCCCGACCACAGGCGAACAGCACCTTTTCCACCATGCTTATATGGTTGACGGTGACTTGTACTACCGCGGCCAGGTATTGGTTCCGGGAAATACCGCAGAGGAAAGTACCGAAGGTTAATACACCTTACCACTTACAGCAATTTTTGAGGAGGCTCCAGTCCCGGACACCTAAGTGCCGGGGCATCGTGGGGCTTTTTCTATTTTATCCTGTTGGAAAATATTCATTGCTATGAAACAACTCATCAACACCTCCAATGCTCCGGCGCCGATCGGTCCATACAACCAGTCGGTAGCCTTCAACGGGCTGCTCTTTATTTCAGGCCAAATTGCACTCAACCCTGCTTCAGGCGATCTCGTATTGGATAATATTGAAGCCGAAACGCACCAGGTATTGAAAAACCTGAAAGCTATTCTTGAGGCCGGCGGTTCGGGTTTGGAGCATGTTCTAAAAGCCACAGTCTTTGTAAAAGACATGAATCAGTTTGGCCGGATCAACGCAGTATATGGCGAATATTTTAAACCGGAGTTTGCCCCGGCGCGTGAACTGGTGCAAGTTTCTGAATTGCCGAAATTTGTAAATATTGAAATTTCGGTAATTGCCGCTACGGATAAAAAGTAAGCAATAAGTATTTTTCTATAAATCCACTATAGTTTTCTATCCATGAAAAACATTCTCTCTGGCATCCAACCTACCGGCGATTTACATATCGGCAACTACTTTGGAGCAGTTCAGAATTGGGTACGGCTTCAGGAGGAATATAATTGTTTCTACGGAGTAGTGGATTATCACTCCATGACAATGCCGTACAAGGCAGACCAGCTTCGGGAGAATACCTGGAAAATGGTTTTTTATCTGTTGGCCTGCGGTATCAAACCGGAAAACCTTTTTGTACAAAGTCTGGTCCCCGAACATGCGGAACTCGCCTGGGTGCTGAGTTGCCTTACGCCGTATGGCGAACTGAGCCGAATGACTCAATTTAAAGACAAAACGGACCAGTTAAAAGAAACGGATAAGGAAGCCTTTGTAAGTGCCGGTCTTTTTAGTTACCCGGTATTGCAGGCGGCCGATATTTTGATCTATCACGCCGATTACGTACCGGTTGGGAAAGATCAGGAGCAGCACCTTGAATTGTCGCGCAATATTGCGCAACGGTTCAATTTCCAGTTTGACAAAGAATATTTCCGGCATCCGGAGCCGCTGTTTACGGAAACCCCTAAGATTTTGTCGCCGGCCGACCCTTCAAAAAAAATGAGTAAAAGCCTGGGTGAAAAGCACTACATCAACCTGTTTGGTGATGAAGACCGCGTGCGTAAACAAGTTAAGTCGGCCGTGACCGATACCGGTGACACCCCGGCCGGCACAATGAGCCCGGGAGTCGAAAATTTGTTCGAAATTTTGCGCGCCTGCGGCCAACTCGATGCCTATACTGCCTTGATGACCGACTATAAAGCCGGCGCATTGCGCTACAGCAATCTGAAGGAAACCGTAGCCGATGCTCTGGCTGCGCTCACCTCGGCTTTTCGCGAGCGCCTGCACACCCTGCATGCCGACAAGCGGGCAGTGAAGGCGCAGATTCAGGACAGCAGCGCCGTCATTCGCAAACGCGCGCAGCAAACATTGAAAGAGGTGCGGGAAATTACTGGTTTGTTATCGATGAAAGTTTGACTTGGGGATACAGGATAAATTTATCGCCCAATGTGTTTCAAAAGCAAATGGGTCAGCGGAATAAAACCGCTGACCCATTTTTAATAAAATTTACAAACTCAAATTTTAAACGCAGGCTAAATAGTCGGATCGGGCGGGGTATTTACGTTGTTATTCCGTTCGCTGTTCGGATAGGGATAAAAGTTGCGGTTCCGCTCTTCGTTGGGTTCATTTGGGCCGGGCCGACCAAAGCGCCGGCTATCCTCCAAACGCATACCCGACATCATCATTTCGTAACAGCGATTGGTATAGATGGCCTCCAGAATCGCTTCTTTTGTCAGCGGGCCACTATATCCAGTATCATCAGCGCCAATACCGAACACATCATCGGAATCTTCTTTATGCAACACTTTGTCTAATTCGGTCTTTGCTTCGTTCAGCATATCTTTCCGGGCATAAGCCTCCGCCCGAATAAGCAGCATTTCGCCTGGCACATACACCGGTATAGCTGCAGTAGCGCTATTGAAGAACCCTGCTGCGCGAAAGTCGTTGTTCATTGGCATCAGATCCTCAAAATAAAACTCCAGGCGTAAATCATTTACCCGCTGCAAAGCGGGTGGAAGGCCCAGCGTAAGGTCTACCGGTTGATAAACGTTGTTGGTCAAAATAGAAACAAATGCAATAGGGTTGGTATTGACCGCATCGAACACAAAGGTAGACTTCGAAGACAGGTCGACCGCACCGGCAGCACTTATGGCAGCATCGTGGTTCCCCAGCATATTGTTATAGCGCGCCAGCAATGCGTTGATCGTATTGAGGGCATCGATACTGGCAGGTGTTTTGGCTTTAAAGGCTGCTGAAACAGGTGTGGCGGTTACGACCGCTTTAGCGGCTTCCAAGGTTGCAACAGCATCTTGAAGCGCTTCGGTTCGCGGGCTGAAACGGGCATTATCGCCTGTTTCCAGCGGTATCTGTTCGTAAAACTGCGCCAGAGTTCCGTTGGCAAGCGCTTTAAAAATGGAGGCCATGGCAATCAGGCCGGAGCGTACACCGGCATCGGGTACCTTGCTTGCGTTGGCGAGCACTTTGTCGGATTCGTTGCGCACAAGCAGGCATTCTTCCCAAATGTTGGCGGTAATGCCATTGCTGGGGAGCAGGGTACCCTTACCAATAGCGACTTCGTTTTCCGCCAGGTTCCCCGGATTGATGAGCCTGAGTTCGAAGGTGCTGAAACCCGAGCCGGCCACGGTTGCGTATAAGGGACTTTGGCGGCCCACACTCCAGCGCTTTTGAATTCCGACCGTGAGGCCGATGAGGCCATCGGCGCTGTTCAGCACCTGGGTTTCCGTTGCTGCGCCGGGATTGGTAAAGTCCTTTTCACAGGCCGAAAAAGCATGCGCCAAGATCAGCACTGCGAAAAATGCAGTATATTTTTTTATAGTTCGCATAATGTCAAATTTGAGTGAAGGTCAAATAATCCGTTCGTCGTCGGTTGTTTAAAAATTCGTTCGAATCGAAAATGTATAGGTGCGTGGGATGGGCACCTGGCCGAAATTTACATTTCGCATGAGGTTGCTCTGGCCACCGGCATTTGTTTCCGGATCGTAACTAAAAAAGTTATCGATCGAAAAAAGGTTGCGGCCACCAAGGGAAATCACCGTATTCTCCAAAACATTACCAATTTTGGGAATGGTGTAACTGAGCGTCACCTCACGCAGTTTGGTGTAAGAACCGTCTTCCATCCGCCATTCGAGAATGGGATATACTCCCCATATCCAACCCCGCGGAAGTTCGCCGCTGAGCTCTTTTTCGGCAAACTCGCCGATACCTACACCCTGCCGGGTACGTTTGTCGGCATCAAATACGTCTTGCCCCTGTACACTTTCCACTACGGCTGTAAGGCTCCAGCGTTTGAAGTTGAGCGTCGTGCTGGCGCCGAGGATGTAGTCCGGATTCGGGTCTCCGATCACTTTTTCCAGAACGGTACCGGTAGGTTGGCCGTTAGCGTCGCGCATAGGCTGACCGGTATCCACATCGCCGCGTTCTTGTTGCAGAAAGCCTTCAGGAGTCAGCAAGGGCGCCCCGTTGGCATCGCGCGCAATGTAGGTACCGTAAAAAACGCCCAACGGTTGGCCGTTGACCACAAATATGGGCGCGCCGGTCACGTTGGGAATAGCCGTTCGGGCTTGGCCAAGGTTTGTAACCATGTTGCGGTTGCGAGTGAAGTTGACGCCAAAGTCCCAGGAAAAACTGCTGGTGCGCACCGGTGTACCGTACAGAGAGAGCTCCAGACCTTTGTTTTCGAGCGTACCGATATTATTGGTAATAGCGCGTCCACCCTGCGAAGCAGCCAAGGAGCGATTGACAAGCAGGTCTTCGATTTCCTGGCTGTACCAGGTGAATACCAGGCCTAAACGATCGCTGAACAAGGCAATGTCGGCGCCGAATTCAAGTTCGGTAGCCCGTTCCGGTTTCACATCCGGGTTGGCAAGGGTGTTACTTTGGTTGATAGCAATACTGCCGGCGAGGTTACCGGTGGTGAAGGTGGAAAAGCGGTCGTATGGCCCGATCGCCGTCAGGTTCCCCGATTGGCCCCAGGAAGCGCGCAGTTTGGCGGTGCTGACAATATTGCCCAGGCGGCTGTCTTTCCAGAAGGGTTCGCTCGAAAGAAGGTAACTCGCACTCACCTTCGGGTACAAGATGTTGCGATTGTCTTCACTAAAAGTAGAAGCGCCATCCATGCGCACGGCGGCGGTCAGGAAGAGGCGGTCTTTAAAGCCTACCGTTTCCTGCAGGTAATAGCCCCAAATCCGAAAGCGCGCGTCGGTAGCCGCCGGGTTCAGCACGATGCTGGCGCCATTGACTGTCGAGACAAAAGGCGCCAGGCCACGTCCCTGCGCTACCACGTAGGTGTTTTTGGAAAACTGGTTGCTGTAGCCCGCCTGGGTGTTGAGCGTGATGTTGCCAAAATCCAGTTTATATGAAGCATTGATATCGTTGTTGATTAAAAACACATTATTGTTGGCCGTAGAAGCATAGCCGTCGTTGAAATACGTATTGTTTACGTTCGGATACGGATACGGCGGAATGAAAATATTGCCTTCCTGGCCATATGCATCGATACCGGTAATAAAGTCGATGGATAATCCGGGTAGTGGAAATAGTTTCAACTGAAAGTCGGTAATCGCGCGGTTGACCTCCTGGTTGATATCAAAATCCTCGATAACGCTCAGGGGGTTCACCCGTGTAGGTTCTACTGCTTTCAGGTTGCCCAAGGCATCGCGCTCGGTAATATCCCAAATATTATTGGTGATATTGATCGCGTTTACAGGGCTCCAGAATACGTTGCCGTCGGGCTTTTCATTCGAAAAGGAGTTATTGTAACTCAGGCCGATGGAAAAACTGGCCCAGCTGTTCACGGTTTGGTTGTACCGAAAACGGGCGCCGTAGCGCTGAAAATCAGTATTGCGTACAATACCCTGGTTCTTTGTATACGAAATGGAGGCATAGTAATTGGATTGCTGGTTGCCACCAGTCACCGAAAGGTGTTGGTCGGTACCCAGGCCGGTATCGAACACTTCATCCTGGTAATCATAGCGGGTTACGGTTACCTTATCGGTAGAAAAATTAGCCCCTACGGTGAGCGCACCGGTTGTGGGATTGGTTCCGGCAATGGGATACAAGCGTTGGTCGGCGCTGCCGAATTGTTCGTTGCGCAGGTTGGTATACACCTTCTTGCGCAATTCGTTTACATTAATTCCGGTACTGAATGAAAACCGGGGCGTACCCGAGGCGCCGCGTTTGGTCGTGATCAGGACCACACCGTTGGAAGCACGCGAACCGTAAATAGCCGCTGCGGCTGCCCCGTTGATCACCTCGATCCGCTCGATATCGTTGGGATTAATATCCGACAAGCGGTTCGTTCCGGGTTCGGATGCGCCGCCTGTGGCGTTGATGTTTGTAACGTTGGCGGTTTGATTGCTAATCACCACCCCATCGATTACGTACAGGGGTTCGGATGACCCAAGCAGGGTGCTCGCACCCCGGAGGCGAATGCTAAAACCACCGGCCGGGTCTCCCGAGTTTTGCTGAATCAATGCACCCGGCAATTTCCCCTGCAAAGCGCTATTGAGGCTTTGAGGGTTTGCAGCGACCAATTCGTTGGACTTAATCGAGTTGATTGCATTACCCAGCTGCTTTCGTTCTGTTGTAACCGATGAACCAACAACAAGTAGCTCATTCATGCGAAGGATGTCTTCCCCCATCACGGCATCAACTGTGAGCGGGCTGCCGCCAATCGAAATTCGTTTGCGCACACTGGCAAAGCCAACGTAACTAAATACGATTTCGTAATCGCCTGGAGTAGCATTGCCACGCAGGCTGTACCGACCGTCAGTACCGGTACTGGCGCCGGTATTTAGTCTCGGAATTTGGACGGTTACACCAACCAGTGCTTCACCATTGGCGGTATTAACCAGTCCCTGAATGCTAAAATCAACCTTCTGTGCCAAGGCTGACGCTGGCCAGGCAAAAAGCATAATTATTGCTAATCGCATGGCCAAAGTGGAAAATTGCTTCATAAAATAAACGGTTTGTAAAAATAATTTCGATGTAAAAATCAGAATTAAATTTCAGACTTATACAAGATGCTAAAATTATAAAACAGTTGCAGCGCCCTGGAAATGGTTTTTATATTAAGTCAAATTTTGATAAAAATTTTCCGACGGTACAATGGCAAGCACACCGCCCAGATAACCAGCAAAAAACCAACGGCAAACAGCAATGAACCAAAGGGCCCGCCGCCGTCAATTGGTTTGAACATCGTGTTATAAATCCAACTATACGCGTTGACCGGTTCGTCATGTTCCATCCATTTGATCCGCACGATGGTTTTTGTAAGCAAACCGGCCAAAACAAAGGCAAACAAAGGATTAGCGCCAAAAACCAGGAAAAAACCGGCAAAGCGTTTTCCGTTGACAATATCCAGCGCCCAAACGCTGAATGCCAGGAATATCATGGACAGGCCGCCTGTGTACAATACAAAAGAGCTCGTCCATAGACTTTTATTGATCGGAAAAGCCAAATCCCATACCAGGCCAGCAGTTGCAACGATAACGCCCCAAAACAGCAAATCACGCACCGCCTGCCTTTTTTGTTCCTGCCTTTTTTGCATGATCTGACCACTCCACCAACCCAGAAGCACCGTAACAACAGCCGGCAAGGTGCTCAGTAAACCTTCCGGATCAAAAGGAACCCCTTTCCCTTTCCACAAGTGTTTGGAGCCCAATACGGAAAGATCAATTTGCCGGGCATAATTGTGCACCAGGCTGAAGGGATCCTCAAGCGGCGGCGCCATACCAACCAACAATGCCCAATACCCTAAAAGAATAATCGCAGCGACGCCAAAAAGCCAACGGGGCGGCAAAGTCAGCACTAAAAATGCCGCCAGCCCGTAGCCCAGCGCAATCCGTTGCAACACCCCCATAATACGCAAGTTATCCAGGCTTTTATCATAAAACGGAAAGGCGGCCAGCAACAGCCCAAGGCCAAACAAAATAGCCATCCGGCGTATGATTTTCCAGGATACAGCTTTGCTGAGCGTCCGCCCATATTTCTCAAAAGAAAACCACATGGATACACCGATGATGAACATAAAAGAGGGGAACACCAGATCGGTGGGGGTGCATCCGTGCCAGTCGGCGTGTAACAACGGCCCATACACCTGGCTCCAGGTGCCGGGGGTATTTACAAGCAACATGAGAGCAATGGTGAAGCCGCGGTAAAAATCGATGGAGAGGTAGCGCATATCAAAGAAAAATAAATATTGCGTTTATGAAATTCAGAGGAACGTAATTGTGGCAGCAATATCGGAATACATACGTTTTATCTGTAAAATCCGATACTTTCATGATCTGCAAATTACGGCCAGCACTTATTTTCCTGTCGCTGTGTTGCGGGCAACTCATCTTGCTGCCCACGGCATCATCTTGTTCAAAATCGGATATCGGTTTTTGGCCTGAACCGGCGTCTTATCAACGAACATGGCAGGCATTTAAAAAACATCGGAAAACCGGATTAAACCAGATTCATCAGTCCCCCCATCAATTTCAATGGCACAAAAAAAGCCGACTTGCTGGAAAATTTTTAAAAAACCGGCATTTTCAAAAACATAAGGGGGAAACATACCCTGACAAAGGTGTTCAGATCGGCCTGCTGATCTTTTTCTTCCTATTGCTTGCCTTAACTTGTTTCGGCCTTGTAATATGGGCAGTTGGCGGTTTTTTATTAGACTGGCCACTGATGGGCGTGCTTGCATCAATTGGAGCACTTGCTGCTGCTTATTTTGCAATCAAAACACTCATAAGATTATTCAAAACCATCAAGTCGGTTGGTTAACTATCGGAATTTCGCCCTTTCCTATCCGCGCCAATACCCGTATCTTTGTACGGTAAATTCCAAATCAAATTCCGCCAAATACCACTGTTGGTATTTTTTACTCTGAAGAATCAGCAAATTCTGTTTCTGATCAAAATTATTGGTAAACAACACTGCCTGGCCATACCGAATCATTCCACCATGAAAAATCCACCGGCTTACCAACCGAAACATAAAATCCGCCTCGTTACCGCTGCCAGTTTGTTCGATGGGCATGATGCCGCCATCAACATCATGCGCCGCATCATGCAAAGTACCGGCGCCGAGATCATCCATCTTGGCCACAACCGATCGGTGCAGGAAATTGTCAACTGCGCCATCCAGGAAGATGTGCAAGGCATAGCCATTACGTCGTATCAGGGCGGGCACATGGAGTTTTTTAAATACATGTACGATTTGCTCCGGGAAAAAGGCGCCGGGCATATCAAAATTTTCGGCGGCGGCGGCGGCACGATACTGCCCGCCGAAATTGAAGAACTGCAAGCCTACGGCATTACCCGCATTTACCACCCCGACGACGGCCGCGCGCTGGGCCTGCAAGGGATGATCAACGATGTACTGCAACAATGCGACACGCCTGTCGGAATGGGCGCCGGTTTGAATGGTGAAATGACCCGATTTCAAAAAAAAGACCCCGGAGCTATTGCCCGGCTGATCACCGTCGCTGAAAATGACCCGGAATATTTTGAAAAAGAAGTAGCCCCTAAACTGGCACCTCCTGCAGGCGGTCAGCATAAAGTACCCGTTTTGGGCATCACCGGCACTGGCGGCGCAGGCAAATCCTCGCTGGTTGATGAACTGGTACGCCGCTTTCTGTTCGATTTTGAGGACAAAACGCTGGCGATCGTTTCGGTTGATCCGTCCAAGCGAAAAACCGGTGGTGCACTGCTTGGCGACCGAATTCGTATGAATGCCATCAACAACCCCCGGGTGTTCATGCGCTCGCTGGCTACGCGCCAGAGCAATCTGGCCTTGTCCAAATATGTCCAATCGGCTGTAGAAATCCTGAAAGCCGCACAATACGACCTGATCATCCTCGAAACCAGCGGCATTGGCCAAAGTGATACCGAAATCGTCGATCACAGCGACCTGTCGCTCTACGTGATGACACCTGAGTTTGGCGCTGCTACCCAACTTGAAAAGATCGATATGCTCGACTTTGCCGACCTGGTAGCCATCAACAAATTTGACAAACGCGGCGCACTGGACGCACTCCGCGATGTACGCAAACAGGTGCAGCGCAACAGCAACGCCTGGGATGTCGCGGTCGACGATATGCCGGTGTTTGGCTGTATTGCCAGCCAGTTTAACGACCCGGGGGTGAACCAGCTGTACCGCCGGGTGATGGATTTGTTGGTGGAAAAATGCGGCGCAGATTTCAAATCCGACTTCAAGGCAACCGACGAGATGTCGGAAAAGATTTTCATCATCCCCCCGCAACGCACCCGGTATCTGTCGGAAATTGCCGAGAGCAACCGGCACTACGACAAACAGGTGGACGAGCAAGTTGAAATAGCCCGGAAAATGTGGAGTTTGAAAAACGCCATCGAGCACTTGAACAGGTCAGCGGGAGACTCGAAGTCACCCGCTGACTCTGGCACTGTTGCAATGGTCAAAAAACTGGAACAGGAGTACAATACCCTGGAAGATCAACTCGACTGGCGCTGCAAACGTATCCTCGAAAAACACGAAGCCCTGAAGGCTGCCTATGCTGCCGACGAATACGTGTACACCGTGCGCAACAAGGAAGTGCGGGTAAAAACGCACACCGAAAGTTTGTCGCACACCCGTATTCCCAGGGTATCTTTTCCCCGTTTTCAAGACTGGGGCGACATCCTGCGTTGGCGGCTACAGGAAAACGTACCGGGCGAGTACCCGTACACGGCCGGGGTGTTTCCGTTCAAACGCGAAGGCGAAGACCCCACCCGCATGTTTGCCGGCGAAGGCGGACCGGAACGCACCAACAAACGGTTCCATTACGTATCGCAGGGTTTGCCGGCGGCGCGCCTGAGCACTGCCTTCGACTCCGTCACGTTGTACGGGGAAGACCCCGACTACCGCCCCGATATTTACGGAAAAATCGGTAACTCCGGCGTGTCGGTTTGTTGCCTGGACGATGCCAAAAAATTGTATTCCGGCTTCGACCTTTGCGATCCGAAAACATCGGTTTCCATGACGATCAATGGCCCTGCCGCCACGGTAGCGGCGTTTTTTATGAATGCAGCCATTGACCAGCAATGTGAAAAATACATTCGCGAAAATGGCCTCGAAGCGACGGTGGAAGCAAAACTGAAAGAAAAATACGATGACCGCGGTCTGGCCCGGCCCCGTTACAATGCCGATCAACTTCCTGCTGGAAACGATGGATTAGGCTTGCTGTTGCTGGGCCTCACCGGCGACGAAGTTTTGCCAAAAGAAACATACGCGGAGATCAAAGCCCGGGCGCTGTCGGCTGTTCGAGGTACAGTGCAAGCAGATATTTTAAAAGAAGATCAGGCGCAGAACACCTGCATTTTCAGTACGGAGTTCAGCCTTCGGGTGATGGGTGATGTGCAGGAGTATTTTATCCAAAACAACGTCCGGAATTTCTATTCCGTTTCTATTTCCGGTTACCACATTGCCGAAGCGGGGGCCAATCCGATATCGCAGTTGGCTTTCACGCTTGCCAACGGCTTTACATTTGTGGAATATTACGCTTCGCGTGGCATGCAGGTGGATGATTTTGCGCCCAACCTTTCCTTCTTTTTCTCCAACGGTGTGGATCCAGAGTATGCTGTTATCGGTAGGGTGGCTCGTCGTATTTGGGCAAAAGCGATGCGCTGGAAATACAACGCCAAGCAACGGAGCCAAATGCTGAAGTACCACATCCAGACATCAGGCCGCTCGCTGCACGCACAGGAAATCGCTTTCAACGATATCCGCACTACCCTCCAGGCATTGTACGCCATTTTTGATAATTGCAATTCGCTGCATACCAATGCCTACGACGAGGCGATCACCACGCCCACCGAAGAATCCGTGCGGCGCGCCATGGCCATCCAATTGATCATAAACAAGGAATTGGGTTTGGCAAAAAACGAAAATCCGTTGCAGGGATCGTTTATCATCGAAGAACTGACCGACCTGGTGGAAGAAGCCGTGCTGACCGAATTTGACCGGATCACTGAACGCGGCGGTGTACTCGGCGCTATGGAAACCATGTACCAGCGCGGCAAGATCCAGGAGGAAAGTTTGTACTACGAAACCCTGAAACACACGGGCGAACTGCCGCTTGTCGGGGTGAATACGTTTTTAAGCAAAGAAGGCTCCCCGACAATACTGCCGAAAGAGGTGATCCGGGCAACAACGGAAGAAAAGGAAGATCAAATTCAAACGTTGAAAAATTTGCACGCAGCAAACGATTCTACAGCCAAAGACGCCTTGCGCCACTTGCAACAAGCCGCCGTTCGCAACGAAAATATGTTTGCTGAATTAATGGAAGCGGTGAAATGCTGCTCGCTGGGGCAAATTACCAATGCCCTGTTTAAGGTTGGTGGGCAATACCGGCGGAATATGTAAAAAGGCCACTCTCGTTGCTACAACACCGAATTTTCAATAAACGGCAACTGACCCGGATAATCGGTGGTGTAATGCAAGCCCCTGCTTTCCTGCCGGTGTGTAGCCGATCGGGTGATCAGATAGGCAATGGTGATCAGGTTGCGCAGCTCCATCAGTTGCGGGCTGATCGTGGTGGTTTTGTACAAATCTTCTGTTTCCTGGTACAACAAAAAGAGCCGGTCGAGTGCGCGTTTCAGACGGATATTAGAGCGAACGATACCCACGTAGTATGACATGATCTCCTTCAATTCTTTGATACTCTGGGTGATCAAAACCATCTCGGAAGGCTCGGTAGTGCCTTCTGCATTCCAGTCGGGCACATTTTCTGCGAAAGTCCAACCATCAATCTTATCCTCCGTGTCCTGGAATATCCGGTGTGCAAAAACCATTGCTTCCAGAAGTGAGTTGGATGCCAGGCGGTTGGCCCCGTGTAAGCCGGTAGACGAACACTCGCCGGCAGCGTACAAACGATGAATGCTGCTCCGGCCATATTCATCAACCGCTACGCCCCCGCAAAGGTAGTGGCAGGCTGGAACGACCGGGATCAGGTCGCGCATCGGGTCGACACCCTGGCTGAGGCATTTTTCATAAATCGTCGGGAAGTGCGCCGTGAAGGCTTCTTTGTCCAGATGCCGGCAATCGAGGTACATGCAATCGGTACCGCGTTTTTTCATTTCGGCGTCAATTGCACGGGCCACAATATCGCGTGGCGCCAACGACAGTCGGTCGTCGTACAGGTGCATAAACTCCTCGTCTTCAGCTGTTTTTAAAATAGCGCCAAAACCACGCACCGCTTCCGACACCAAAAAGGAGGGATTTTCACCGGCAGGGTTATACAACGATGTAGGGTGAAACTGCACAAACTCCATATTGCCCACCCGGCTTTTTGCCCGGTAAGCCATGGCAATTCCATCGCCTGTTGCAATCACCGGATTGGTGGTCGACTTGTACACCTGCCCGGCGCCACCGGTGCATAAAATGGTTACTCTGGAAAGAATGGTGTCAATTTCGCCGTTTTGTTTGTTCAGGGCATAGCAGCCATAACACTCAATACCGGGCGTCACGCGGATTACCATATAACCCAGATGGTGTTGGGTGATCAGGTCGAGAGCAAAATAGTGTTCCAGAATTTCGATATTCGGATACCGGTCGGCCTCTTCCATCAGCGTGCGCTGCATTTCCCAGCCGGTAAGATCTTTGTAGTGTAAAATCCGTTTTTCCGAATGCCCACCTTCCCGGGCCAGGTCATACGAATCCGAGCCTTTTTCTTTATCAAACCGGGCGCCCCAATCGATAATTTCCTGTACGCGTTGGGGGCCTTCTTCAACGACAATTTCAACAATCCGGCGATCGCACAAACCGTCGCCGGCATCAAGTGTATCGGCGATGTGTTTTTCGTAAGTATCCGTTTCATGATTCCACACCGCGGCTACGCCGCCTTGTGCGTAACGGGTATTGCTTTCGCCTTCGTCTGTTTTGGTCAGTACGAGGACTTTACGGTTGGGGTGGGCTTTTGCGGCTTTAATAGCAAAAGTGAGCCCGGCAATTCCGGAGCCAAGAACCAGAAAGTCAGCCTGAATTCGAGCCATTTAATTGATTGTTGTGATGATGGGAGGCACAGCATCGGGTAGTATGCCACGCTAAAATCCGTAGGCAAAGGTCAGCGCCCATGCTGAGTTTTTCAGGTTTCCAACCAGTTGATTGATTGTTTGCCCATCGTTAATTTTAGTGAGCCCGCGCGAAATTCTGAAGTGCAGGCCGATATTGCCAAGGTCGAGGCCTGCACCAAGGTGCCAGCCAAAATCAAGGCTTTGCAAGTCATCTTTATCAAACGAAATCGGATTGCCTTGCTCATCTGTGAATTTGCCATCGGAGTTGGCCAACAAACTGGCATGCAAACCGCCATGGATATTCAAGAGGCTCAGGTTAAATTCCAAGGAAACCGGCAGTTCGATATATGCGAATTTTAAAGACGAAACAAAACTGTCCCGCTGGTAGCTGGCGCCTTTGGTGGCGATGAGCAGTTCCGGCCGCAAGGCAAAACTGCTTCGTTGGCCAAGTGGAATTTTTGCAAATACACCGCCGGTAAATCCAATTCGGCCATCCCGGTCTTCCGCTTTGGCGTCGTCGTATAAGTTTGTGCCGTTAATGCCGAGTTTAAGACCAAACCGGACACCATCTTCAATCATTTGCGCTTGTGCGGCGTGAAAGCCCAGGCTAGCGAAACAAAGTGTAAGCAGAAAACTTTGAACCCATTTCCAAGTTTTTTTCATGGCAAGGTTGTGTTTAGTAAAAAAATAGTTTGGTGTTAGAACGGATAAAAAGAGCCGGTGGTTTGCAAATCCACCGGCTCTTTTTGCCTGTATATTTTAATTGTCGGTATTTTCTGAGCTTGTATCCTCAGCATCCGGTTCATCTTCCTGTTGTTTTTTACCGGTTGACGGGTGGCCGGTAAAATGCTTCAGCATGGTGATTTCGCGTTGGGTCAGTTCGCGGAATGAACCACGTTGCAGTTCCCGTTTGGTGAGGCCGGCAAAATAAAACCGGTCCAGTTTGCGCACCCGGTAGCCCAGCGATTCAAACAGGCGGCGCACTACCCGGTTGCGGCCTTCCACTATTTCCAGTTCAATAACATCATGGTTGGGTTGTTCCTCGGAAAAACGGATCCAGTTGACATGCAATACACCGTCTTCCAACTCCACCCCTTTTTCGATACGCTCGAAATCGGATTTGCTGAGTGGCTTGTCGATTCCAATGCGGTATTGTTTCTGAACATGCTGACTGGGATGCGTTAGTTTGGCAGCCAATTCACCGTCATTTGTGATCAGGATCAGCCCCGTCGTATCGCGGTCGAGCCGGCCTACCGGGTAAATTCGTTCGGGATAATGTGGGTCGACAATATCGAGCACGGTTGCGCGCCCGCGGTCGTCGTCAGTTGTGGTAATGATGCCTTTGGGCTTGTTGAGCAGGAGGTAAATTCTTCGTTCCTGCACTTTCATTTCTTTCCCTTCGCAGGTCACGATATCGCCCTCCTGTATCCGGTAAAACGGTTCGAGTTTTACTTCGCCATTTACCGTAACGACTCCTTTTTCAATAAACTCAACTGCTTTCCGGCGGGACGCCAGGCCACAGTGTGCCAGGAATTTATTCAGCGGCATCTCGACACCCGATGGCAGCCCGGGTTTCGGGCGGCGTTCAACCTGGAATTCTTCTTTCTTTTTGAATGGGCGTTTGCCGAAAGGTTTTTTACCATACCCGCCGCCGCCACTCCGGTCATAGGGTTTGCGGTATCCGCCGCCGCCTTGGTTGCGGTCTTGCCAGGGGCGCCGCTCACCGCCACCGCCTTCGCGATCTTGCCAGGGTTTGCGCTCTCCACCACCGCCTTCGCGGTCTTGCCAGGGGCGCCGTTCTCCGCTGCCACCTTCGCGATTTTGCCAGGGCTTGCGTTCTCCGCCGCCGCCTTGATTGCGGTCTTGCCAGGGGCGCCGTTCACCGCCACCGCCTTCGCGATTTTGCCAGGGTTTGCGCTCTCCGCCGCCGCCTTGATTGCGGTCTTGCCAGGGTTTGCGTTCCCGGTCGTATGGGCGGCGGTCATTGTCCCATTTTTTCCGGTCTTCGTTGGGGCGGCTGCGGTCTTGCCAGGGTTGACGTTCTTTGTAAGATTCTTCGCGATTCGTTTCATCGCCGGAATCCGTTGATCTGGGCCGCTCTTTCAGCGGATTTTCCTGAGACGGTTTTTGGATGCGCGGTCGGCGCTTTTTCTCTTCCATTTAGGCGGTAAATTATAAATGATAGGTTTGACGATAGAAATTACAGGAATGCAAATATCGGGGAAATCATCGGATCAGGTGGGTTAAATAATTTTTTTGAACTGGAATACTTGCCTTGGCAATAAACGAAAATAAAAAACGGATCGTACCCGCCGGCGCTGCTTCTCAACCCAGAAGCCCAAAATAGTGCCGGAAATACGATCCGTTTTAAATATTCAATTAAGCCACAGCTCTAGTACCTACTAGTCGGCCTTGATCCATTTTATCATCAAAGAACTACCCTTGAGATCGAGTATCCGCAGATAATGCATGCCTGTTGGCAATTCAGAAACATCAATTTCGCCCGTCCATTCATCTTTCCTGAGTGTACGTAACAGCCGGCCCTGCATATCAAAAAATTGCATAGCCAGCGGTTGTACGCCTTCCATTTCCAGGCGGAAGGTGTGGGGAGCCGGGTTTGGCACAATGCGCACCCGGGCTTCTTCGTCCGGCGTGTTTGTTCCAACGGTATTATCAACCACTACCGGCATCATCGTTTTGGTGCACCCGTTTTCATCGGTTACCGTGAGCGTGTAAATGCCCGCCTGCAAACCGGTCAAATCTTCTGTATTGGCAAAGGGAGCGCCATCTTTTTCCCAGGAGTAGGTTAACGTTCCGGAACCACCGCTTACCGTCACATCGATACTGCCTACTCCGGCATTACCAATATCGGATTGAACACTGTCGAGTTTCAATTCAATAGACGGGCCGACCACGATAGCGAAGGAACAAGTTGCTGTATTTCCGGAAACGTCTTTTATCTGATAAACCTGCACCGTTTCACCGACCGGAAAGGATGATCCACTCGGAAGTCCGGCAATCAGTTCCGGCGTTGAACCATTCAGTGCACAATTATCGGATACCGGTGGTGCGGTAAATAGCACCGGGGCATCAAAGCAAAAATTCAGGGCTACAGACGGGCATGTGATGCTGGGAGCTATGGTATCGTTGGAGGTAATGGTTGCCGTCGTCGTCGTTGTACAGCCATTGGCATCTGAAACAGAAACGACATAGGTGCCTACTGCCAGGTTTTGGCCACCGGAGCCATTGGGCCACATAAACTGATAGGGTGTTGTGCCGCCATCGATCACTACGGAAGCCGATCCGTCCTGGCTTTCCGGGCAAGAAGTTGGATTGATGTCGGCAATATCAGCTTGTAAAACCGGCGGCTCGGTAATTGTTGCAGAAGAAACGGTTTCACACCCGTTTGAATCTGTGGCAGTAACGGTGTAGGTGCCTACAACTAAATTCATCGTTGTTTGCGTGGTATCGCCGTTCGACCAACTATAGCTTACAGGCGCTGTGCCTCCGGTTGTCACTGCGGTAGCCTGCCCGTTGGTTCCGCCATTGCAGGAAACATTGGCGGTCGATATCGAACTACCCAAATTACAGTTAAAGGCATTTACCGTCACCGTTCGGACTACGGTGCAATCGTTGGCATCCGTGACCGTCACAGTATATGGCCCGGGCGCCAAACCGGTGATGGTTTGCACCGTTGAGCCGTTGCTCCACATAAAACTATAGGGAGAAGTTCCACCGGTTGGTTGAGCGGTAGCGGTCCCGTTGTTCAGGCCAATACCGGTTTCGGGGGTTGCTGAAGCGTTGGCCAGTAAAACTGCCGGGCTGGTTATTTGCACCGACAATTCGGCCGGGCAATTATTACCATCCAAAATAGCCACCGTATAGGTTCCCGGGGCCAGGTTGCTGGTGGTGGCAGTAGTGTCGCCATTCGACCAAAGAAAGTTTACCGGCGGTGCTGCACCGGAAACACTGGCAGTAGCACTGCCATCGGCGGCGCCATTACAACTTACGTTTATTACAGTAGCTGTTGCAGAAATAGTACAGTTGAAACTATTGACCGTTATTGTTTGCACAGCTGTGCAAGCGTTGTCATCGGTTATAGTTACCGTGTAATTTCCAGGGGCCAAGCCACTGATCATTTCGGTAGTACCGCCGGTGCTCCAAAGGTATGCATACGGAGAAGTTCCACCGGTTGGTGCAGCTGCAGCTGTTCCGTCGGAAGCCCCCAGGCCGGTTTCGCCTGTTGCAGTGGCATTTGCTGTCAATATGGCTGGTTGTGTTATCGTTACCGAAGCGGTAGACGTGCAATTTTCACTATCGGCTATTGTTACCATGTACATGCCGGCAGATAAAGCCTCCGCAGTATCGGTTGTTGCCCCGGATGACCAAACATAGGTATAGCCACTGCCCGACCCACCGGTACCGGAAGCAATAGCAGTTCCATCGGAACCACCATTGCACAGCACGTCATTCAGCACCGAAGTGGAAGCCCCTACGGGTGGCGACTCAACCACTGAAACCGACGTTGTGGAGGTACACCCATTTGTTGCGTTGGTCACGCTGAGGGAATAATCCCCGGCAGCATCCACGGTGGGGGTCAGGGTGGTGGCGCCTGCCGTAATGTTGCCGTTTGTAGTCGTCCATAAATATTGAAAATTTGCCCCTTGCGACGAAGCCGTACCATTAATCTGGAGTGAACTGACCTGGCAATTCAAATTGCCGGGTACTGTTGCGCTTGCCGTCGGAGCAGTCGTATTTTGGGTAACCATCGCTACCGCAGTCGTAGTGCAACCATTGGCGCCATTGGTAATCGTCACGGTATAATTTCCGGGCATTTGCACCTCCGGGTTTTGGAGGTTGGAGGTAAAGCCCCCCGGCCCGGCCCAGGCAAAGCCGGCAGGATCAGCATTTGTCGTAGTGGTTATTTGCGCAAGCGTATCTGCGCATGTCAGCTGCTCCGCCACAACGGAAGCAGCAGGCGGCGCGGTATTTTGAGCAACCATGGTCGTATCGGAATCGGTGCAGCCATTGGCCGGGTCGGTTGCCACAACCACATAGGTACCTGCGACATTCACAGTCGGGTTTTGTTGGTTTGAGTTAAAATTGTTTGGCCCCGTCCAGGCATAGGTCACGCCCGATGTTCCGGAAGTAGCCGAAATAGTCACAGACGGCATTGCACAGGTAATCGTATCGCTGGTTGCCGATACGGAAGGCGCCGTCAGATTTTCCGTTACAGTCGCGGTTGCTGAATTTGTACAACCCGATACCTGGTCTGTTATGGTAACCGTGTACGTACCGGTCAGGCTTACGGCTGGATTTTGTTGCATGGAAGTAAAACCATCGGGTCCTGCCCAGCTGAATACCGGTTGGCCGGCATTTGTACTCACCGATACGGTGCCGGTAGCCATAGCACAAGTAAGGATATCGCCCGAAGTCATAGCCGTTGGTGGTTGTGTGCCTTGCGTGACCGTTGTGTTGTCGGAGGACGTGCAGCCGTTGGTTGCATTGGTTACGACCAGGGTGTAAAGCCCGGCTGCATCAACCAGTGGCGTTAGCGTATTTGCGCCAGAAACAATATTTCCACCATTCGAAGCCGTCCATAAATAACTAAACGTTGGCCCTG
This sequence comes from Lewinellaceae bacterium, assembly GCA_016716135.1. GTDB lineage: Bacteria > Bacteroidota > Bacteroidia > Chitinophagales > Saprospiraceae > M3007. The sequence goes on from JADJWX010000028.1 coordinate 315,040, forward strand.
CGGAGGAACCGTTCCCATTCAGAATTGCTGTCGGTTGATTACAGGTAAGGCTGGCATTCGGGCCGGCTTCAACATTGGGCACAACCAGGTTGCTGCTCACATTGACAAAGGCAACTTTTGTACAACCATTGGCATCTGTAACCGTAACATTATGACTTCCGGGCATTGTCAATTGGGTTGGATTCCCGGTGTTTCCATTCGACCATTCATAAGTATAGGAACCCGCTCCCCCGGAGGCAGTTGCCGTAGCAGTCACTGATGTATTGACACAGGTTAAAATACCTGAAACGGAAGCAGATAGATTCAGAACCGGGGGCTGGGTAATGAACGCCGTAGCGGTGGTGGTTCCCGTATTATTCGAACCTGTGACCGTAACGGTATACGTGCCGGCCGTCAGGTTTACAGCGGTTTGCCCGTTCTGCCCGTTCGACCATAAATACGTGTACGGTTGGGCCCCGCCGGATGCCTCTACCGTTGCACTGCCGGTATTACCTCCATTGCACAGCACGTCGGTCGTATTTGAAATAAAAGCAGACAAAGGCGGCAGTCCATTAAAGCTGTAGAAATTTGAAAAATCAACCGGGTAATCGCCACTATCATTATTGTTGCCATTCGTAAAGTTTCCAATAAAATAAAATCCGATGGAGTTGTTCGCTGCAGTTATGGGCGACTTCCAGGTAAACGTCCAGGATGCCGGACCTCCACCAGTAAAATTTTTGGCGCCCCGGTGTTCAAGATATTCGCGACCGTTAAAAAATTCAGTGCCGCTTTGTGCATTGCCTGCGGTCAAATCGCCGGCATTGGCATTATTGCCATCCACGACAACCAATTGAAAACCACCGCGGATCGGCGAACCGGCTGTCGGGGTAAGTGTAATCGTCAGGGGATAGGTCGTGTTTGGTTCAATTGCGGAAGGCAGGCCGGAAACATCCACCTGCCCCCCGAAACCATTGGGGTTTCCGCCGCCGTGGCATTCGTTGCAATGGCCATTGTTGTTTTCGAATGGCGCACCAGTTTTACCAGTTGGAGGATTGGAAGCATTGGCTAACCAAAGTAAAACGCCGAGGATTATTCCTGTCAGGCGGAAAAGACGGGAGTTGTACGGTATTTTCATGTGTTTATTAATTTTTCAAATAAGGCAGGTGAAAATCTATATGTTAAATGTAGGAACATCTTTTTGTTGGTATGCGCATTTTTAAATATTCCAATGTTGGATTTTAGCGAACAACCCAATTATCTCAGCGAAACAAAAAAATCCCGGAGCTGAGGCAAACCGGCACCCATGGCTGTTAAGAATTGCTGTGTGAAACCCCTACCTTCGCAAAGCGAACTTTCGCTATTGTAATCCGTTATACCCTAACAGTTATTTTTACCATTATTATGCTGAATAAACATATTCGAAAAGTTGCAGTCCTTGGTTCAGGCCTCATGGGGACCGGGATTGCCGCACACCTCGCCGGCTGTGGCATGGAAGTACTTATGTTGGATATCCTGCCGCCGGATTTAAAGGAATCAGAATTAAACAACCCGGCAGCCCGAAACCGGATTGGTCAAACGGCACTCGCCACTGCGCTGAAAGCAAAGCCCGCTCCTTTTTATGACAATAAATTTGCCACCCGAATTACGGTGGGAAATTTTGAAGATGATTTCCAAAAAATAAAAGACTGCGACTGGATTATCGAAGTGGTGGTAGAACGCCTCGATATTAAAAAACAGGTTTTTGAAAAGGTCGAAAAATACCGCAGCGACGGCTCCCTGATTTCTTCAAATACATCTGGAATTCCGATTCACCTGATGACAGAGGGGCGAAGTGCGGACTTTAAAAAACATTTCCTGGGCACGCACTTTTTCAACCCCGCCCGGTACATGCGTTTGCTGGAAATTATTCCAACTCCGGACACTTCCCCCGACGTGACGGCCTTCTTCATGCACTTTGGCGACATTATTCTGGGTAAACAAACGGTGCTTTGCAAAGACACACCCGCCTTTATCGCAAACCGGGTGGGGGTGTATGCCATGGCTAAAATTTTCCAACTCACGGAGGAAATCGGTCTGGATATAGCAACCGTGGACACACTCACCGGCCCTGCAATCGGGCGCCCCAAAACGGGTACTTTCCGGCTGGGTGATTTGGTCGGTATGGATACGGCAGCACATGTGATCGATGGCATGCGGAAAAACTGCCCGAACGACGAACAAATCAGCACGTTTGAAATTCCGGCTTTTCTGAAATTTTTACTGGACAATAAGTTTTACGGCAATAAATCGGGAAAAGGGTTTTATGAAAAAACTGCCGAGAAAGATGCCAACGGCCGGCCGGTTATTCTGGCGCTGAATCTTAAAACCCTGAAATACGAGCCCTCCAAAAAGGAAAAACTGCCCATTCTCGATACACTCAAGCAAATTGACGAATTGCCCCGCCGGATGAAAGCCATTTTCAAAGGCACCGACAAGGGGGCAGAATTGTTGCAGCGTTCGTTTCTCGGCCTTTTTGCCTACGCTTCCAACCGCGTACCGGAAATCAGCGATACCCTTTTCGCTATCGACGACGCTCTGCGTGCCGGCTTTGCCTGGGAAAAGGGGCCCTTTGAATACTGGGATATGGTTGGTGTTGAGGAAGGCGTAGCAGCTGCTGAAGCCCGCGGGGAAAAAATTGCGCCATGGGTAAAGGAAATGCTGAAAGAGGGCCACACCGGTTTTTACAAATTAACCGATGGTAAACGTTCCTGTTACAACCCGGCCACTAAAACGTACGAGCCGCTGCCTGGCGGTGAGGCCTTCATTGTGCTGGATGCTTTTCGGGATAAAAAACCGGTGTATCAAAATGCCGAAGTAACGTTGCACGACATCGGCGACGGTGTGCTTTGCCTGGAATTTCATTCCAAAATGAATGCCATCGGCGAAGGGATACTCCGGGGCTTGAACGAATCGGTCCGGATTGCAGAAGAAGAAGGATGGAAGGGTCTGGTCATCGGAAACAATGCGCAAAACTTTACCGTTGGCGCCAACCTGATGATGATTGCCATGATGGCCTACCAACAGGAATGGGATGAATTGAACATGGCGGTTAACCTGTTTCAGCAAACATCGATGCGCCTGCGCTACTCCGCGGTGCCGGTAGTTATGGCTACGCAGGGTTATGTTTTTGGTGGCGGTTGTGAATTTGCCATGCATTGCGATGGGGTAATGGCTGCTGCGGAAAGTTATATTGGATTGGTGGAAGTGGGCGTTGGTCTCATTCCAGGGGGCGCCGGCACCAAGGAATTTGCAGTCCGTGCCTCTGATGCATACAACCGGGAAGGCGATGTTCAAATTCCCACCCTGATTGAAAAGTTTAAAACTATTGCAACAGCCCAAGTGGCTACGTCGGCCAATCAGGCATTTAACTACGGTTATTTGTTGCCCGAAAAAGATCAGATCGTGTACAATACGGCTCGAAATATTGCCGAGGCAAAAGCCAAAGTGCTTGAACTCAGCAATAACTATACAACGCCTATTCCCCGGAAAGACATTCTGGTTTTAGGCCGAACAGGTTTGGGCGCTCTGTACATCGCAGCGCACTCGCTCAAGCTGGGTAACTACGCCAGCGAGCATGATATAAAAATTGCAAAAAAAATTGCCTGGGTACTTTGCGGTGGTGATTTGACCAGCCCGCAGGAAGTTTCAGAAAAGTACCTGCTCGATCTCGAGCGCGAAGCTTTTTTGAGTTTATGTGGCGAAAAGAAAACGCTGGAGCGTATCCAGCATATGCTGGAAAGTGGGAAACCACTCCGGAATTGAATTTATCAACAATATTTTTACAAAAAACCGCTTCACCGAAGTCGTACATAACGTTTAAAAAATATTCTACGAATATGGAAGCATATATCATTTCAGGATATCGTACCGCCGTTGGGAAAGCCGGTAAAGGTGGGTTCAAAAGCACCCGGCCCGACGACCTGGCTATCGAGGTTATTCAACATTTGATCAAACAAACGCCGGGGCTTGAACCCGGGATGGTCGATGACGTTATCGTCGGTTGTGCGAACCCCGAAGGTGAACAGGGGTTACAAATTGGCCGCTTGATCGCCGTGCGGGCACTGGGAAAAGACGTACCTGGTATGACCGTGAATCGCTATTGCGCCTCGGGGCTTGAAACGATTAGTATTGCCGTGGCAAAAATCCGTTCGGGCATGGGACATTGCTACATTGCCGGTGGCGCCGAGAGTATGAGCCTGATTCCAATGACCGGCTATAAGTTGGCGCCCAACTACAACATTGCAGCCAATACGCCGGACTACCTGGTTGGCATGGGCCTTACCGCAGAAGCAGTGGCGCAGAAATATGGTATTTCGCGCGAAGCGGCAGATGCGTTTTCACTGGGTTCGCACACCAAAGCCGCAGCAGCAATTGACCATGGCAATTTTGCGGATGGCATTGTTCCGATTAATGTGACCGAAGTATGGGTTGAAAATGATAAACGAAAAGAGCGCGAATTCACGGTAGATACAGACGAAGGTGTCCGTCGTGATACTTCCCTGGAGGGTTTGGCAAAACTCCGTCCGGCGTTTGCCAACGGAGGAATTGTTACAGCAGGTAATTCCTCGCAAACTTCAGACGGAGCTGCTTTTGTGCTGGTAATGTCGGAAGAAATGATGCAGACGCTTGGCTTAAAACCGGTGGCGCGTTTGGCCGCTTGTGCAGTTGCCGGGGTAGATCCGTTGTACATGGGCATTGGGCCGGTTGCAGCAATTCCGAAAGCACTGAAACAAGCCGGACTAAAACTGGACGATGTCGAACAAATTGAACTCAATGAAGCCTTTGCCGCTCAGGCCTTAGCAGTGATACAAGAAGCAGGGCTAAACCCGGATCTCGTCAATGTGAACGGGGGCGCTATTGCACTTGGGCATCCGCTGGGTTGCACGGGTGCAAAATTGTCAGTTCAGCTGCTCAACGAAATGCGCCGGCGCAATCAAAATATGGCATGGTGACAGCATGTGTCGGTGGTGGCCAGGGCATTGCCGGGATATATGAACGGTTGAATTAAGTGCAGACCGAACACCCTTAAACAAGGGCTGTTTTCGTTTACCATACGGAAACAGCCCTTTTTAGTTTGTGTTACGATTTGAGTTATTAAAAAAACTTTCCGCTAAATCCAGGCAAATACCTTTGCATCTAATCAAAATCCCGCAATGAGCAAGTACATTTTAGTATTCATCTTCTCCCCTTTTGTGATCCAAGCCCAGGACAACTATTTTCAATTGGAAAAGTTGCCGGAATTTATAAACTCCCAATATGATGAAATCACTCCGGTTCCAAGCCGTGATGGCAATACCCTCTATTTTACCCGGGTCGCTTACCCGGAATTTAACCGCTACCTTTTTTTGGACAGTGTAGATTTGCACAAAAAATACCCAACGGAAAAGTACGAACGATTGCTCCGCAATATCTACTCCGAGCTGGCAGGCCGCCCGGTGAAAGACCCGCAGCGTCAACATTCAATCAGGATGTATGGGTAACGGAGGGCGATTCTGCCAATTTCTATTTCCTGATGCATCCCCGTGAGCCACTGAACAACGCGCTACCCAATAGTATCGTGGCTATCACGCCCGATCCAAATGCTTTTTACTGCATCAACCAATTTTCGGAAAAGGGAGATATGGCCAAAGGATTTTCGCTGATTAGCCGCGTTGATAGCTTGTGGAACCACCCTACCCCAGTTGAAATTGACGAGTACTATACCATTACATCCGATGTAAATCTGACCATGAGTTTTGATGGCCAGGTATTGATTTTATCCGCGGTCCGGCACGACTCGCGAGATATGGATTTGTACGTCTGCTTCAATAAAAGTGGAAATAGTTGGAGTGCGCCCCAACATTTGGGCACTGTGATTAATTCGGAAAAAAGGGAAACGACGCCCTATTTATCGGAAGACAACACGACACTCTTCTTTTCTTCAAACCGTTGGGAAAGTTCCGGTGGAAATGATATTTTCATGAGCAACCGGTTGGATGATACCTGGAAAAACTGGTCGCGGCCGGTGCGTGTTGTACCGCCGGTAAACTCCGGCGCCGATGATAGCCAGCCCTATTTCAACATGACCTCCGGCTATCTGTATTTTACCTCAACCCGGGACGGCAACAGCGATATTTTTCGGGTACGGATTGCCCCTCCGCAACCGACTGAGTTTACAATTCGAGGAAGGATTTTCAATCGAAAAACCATGGATCTCATGCCAAATACAATCGTGCGTTACGGCATAGCCAATGGTCCAAAAAATATGATCACTTCTTCAGACGGATTCTTTACCCTGAAAATCCCAAAAGGTGTGGCCTTTGAACTCACGCCCGAAAAAGGGGCTTTTGCCGGATTGACTGAAACAGTTTTATTCCGCCGCGACTATTATTTTTTCCAGGACTATTATCAAATCGACCTTTGGTTGGAACCACTCGAAGTGAACGATAAAATTGAACTTCAGCCAATCTACTTCCAGCAATCCAAGGCTATTATTCTGGAAAAATCCCATACCGAATTGGAACGTTTGGCAACTATTTTGCTGGAAAATCCGACGCTCGAAATTCGTATCGAAGGGCATACGGATAATGTGGGGCAACCCGACGATTTATTCAGACTTTCAGAGGAACGGGCCATGGCTATCCGCCAATTTTTAATTGAGAAATCCATAGGTGCACACCGCATTGAAACTGTTGGGCAAGGCCCAAAATTCCCGCTAACAGATAATAGCACGGACGAACTCCGCTCGCAAAATCGGCGGGTGGAAATAATTATCACAAAAATCTAACGCAATGTTCCACGTGGAACACCTAACTAAACCTCCCATGCAACTAAACAGCACCAACAATCCATCGCTACTATTCAGTTTTGAAGAGGCCCTATTTCAGGGTCTTCCAGAAGACAAGGGTCTTTTCATGCCGGTACAAATCCCGGAAATACCTAAGGAATTGATCCCGCAGTTAGATAAGTATACCTTTCAGGAAATTGCCTTTCAAGTGGCAAAGGCTTTACTCAACGGAGAAATACCGGATAAAGACCTGCAAAAAATAATAGAATCTGCCATTTCTTTTCCCGCTCCGGTGGTCATGCTTGACGACCACACTGCAGTGCTCGAACTTTTTCATGGCCCTTCATTGGCATTCAAAGATTTTGGCGCCCGTTTTATGGCCAAGGCTATGGCATACTTTAATAAGGAAACGGAGAGTGACCTCATTATTTTAGTAGCAACCTCTGGTGATACGGGTGGGGCAGTGGCTGCAGGATTTTATCAAACGCCCGGCATACAGGTCGTAATCCTTTATCCTTCCGGAAAGGTCAGTCCGCTCCAGGAAAAACAATTAACAACCCTTGGGGAGAATATTCACGCCTTCGAAGTGGAAGGCACTTTTGATGATTGTCAGGCGTTGGTTAAAGAAGCCTTTTTAGATCAAACGTTACGCAGCAAACTTAGATTAAGCTCTGCCAACAGCATCAACATTGCCCGTTTAATTCCTCAAATATTTTATTACTGGGAGGCATATAAGCAAGTTTCCGGAATGGGCAAACCCGTTGTTTTTGTAGTACCCTCCGGTAATTTTGGAAATTTAACAGCAGGGCTTATCGCACAAAAAATGGGTTTGCCTGTTCATTGCTTTGTTGCCGCAACAAATGCCAATGATATAATTCCGGAATATTTAAATACTGGGTTATACAACCCTCAACCCTCAATCCCTACCCTCTCCAACGCTATGGATGTTGGAAATCCATCCAACTTTGCAAGAATATTAAATCTATATGGTTCCACGTGGAACATTATAAAAGATCATATCACAGGGTATGCTTTTTCAGACATAGAGACGGAACAGGCTATGCGACAAATCTTCTTGCATCACAACTATATCATGGATCCACATGGCGCAGTTGGTTACCTGGCTTGGAGAAAATACCAGGAGAAAATAAAAAACGAGGCTTTGGGTATTATTTTTGAAACTGCTCATCCGGCCAAGTTTTTGGAGGATGTGGAACGCATTTTAAGTCAAAAAATAGATATTCCCTATAACTTGCAATCGTTGCAAGCCAAAGAAAAAAGGTCAACCCCAATAGCCGTGAACTACCTGGAATTTAAAATGCATTTGTTGGAAGCCTTTGAAAAGAAGTAGTACTAAATCCGACAAGGGCAGATTGGATAACCTTTTAGTGCTCGGAAAAGACAGCCGAATGTGAGAACATTGAAACCAACGAACGAGACAGGAGAGAAATCCTGGCAATTTTCACCAGATGTGGGAGATTTAAGCCTCCACCTTTTTCCGGCTTACTTCTTCAAGGAATGCACTTAAAATATTATTGAATGCGTCCGGTTTTTCCATCATCGGAGCATGACCACATTCATCGAGAAAGTGTAATCGGGAATCTGCAATTAATTCGTGGAATTTATCTGCAACAAAGGGTGGGGTTACTGTATCCTGCTTGCCCCAAATCAATAAGGCCGGCGCCTTTATTTTATGCAATTTATCGGCAAGATTATGGCGGACAGCAGACTTAGCTGTAGCCACTACGCGAATCGCTTTATTTCTGTCATTTACAATACCAAAGACTTCGTCGACCAGTTCTTTCGTAGCAACAGACGGATCATAAAACGTGTCACCGGTTTTGCGTTTAATGTATTCGTAATCACCACGTTTCGGGAATGCCGTGCCAAATGCGCTTTCAAACAACCCGGAACTCCCCGTAAGCGTAATTGATGCAATGCGCTCGGGATGCGCCAGTGCATATAACAAAGCGATATGGCCACCAAGGGAATTGCCAACCAAATGGACTTTTTCGTAATTCTTATATTCTACAAACCGGGTTACAAAATTTACCAGCCCCATAACCGATACCTCAAAAATCGGCATTTCATAAATCGGAAGAATAGGTATGACCACATTGTATCGATCAGAGAAACGCCTGAAAATCCCTTCAAAGTTGCTTAAGGCACCAAACAAACCATGCAGCAGCAATAATGTTTCCCCACCCGATCCGGATTCAATATATTTAAATCCGGTTTCTTCTTTTATCGAAACGTCCATTGTTTAAATTAGAAAATTCAAAAATTTAATGACAAAAATAGAAAAAAAGCCTGATTAACAGGAGCATACATTAAGCTCGACTCGGTTATTGATTCGGACAACTAAAGTTATAACATCAAACATATCAAGCGTCTACCGATGGCAAGGTACAATTCTGAATGCAAAGTATCGATAAACTATATTGTCGTTCAACTATTTTTGTGGAGAACCTGCAACCAACAGTTAAATAGCTGTGAGTAAAATCAATATTATTGTGCATTACGAACCACCTGCTTTCTCCACATTCATGTCTGCTTTTCCACAATTCAACAGGTATGTAACATATAACACTGCACTAAGCAGCAGAACAGCTCCCGCCTGATGCAACACACCCAAGACAACAGGAATCTGGCCAATACAATTAATTAAAGTCAAAATCCCAAGAGTAATCTGAAGAAAAAGGGCACAAAGCATAAACATGATTCCTTTGCGCAGTTGCACTGAAATTTCCAAACGAATAACCCTCCAGGAAAAGTATAATACTATGATTGTCAGTAAATAAGCTGTATTCCGATGTAAAAATTGAATTAATGCCGGCATGAAGGGATTGGAATCATATGCTGCAAAACTATCCAGTTTCCACTGAGAAAAATCCAATAAAATTGAAGGCACAAAGCCCCCTTGCATCGCAGGCCAAGTAGGATAAAAAAGGCCCGCTTTTGTACCCGACATCAGTGCGCCAAATGCTATTTGAACGAAAGTGAGCAGGAACAAAAACCAACTAAATCTTGCCAACATTCGATTGTGGAAAACCGAATGTTTCAGATTAAAAGCAACAAAAGTTGTCCACAATAAGTAACAGAATATTACCAACGCCATACAAAGATGCAAGGTCAAATTATAGGCATTAACCCAGGGGCGCTCAATCAATCCACTGGCAACCATCGCCCATCCAAAGAAGCCTTCCAACCCGGCCAATAATACGACCACTACCAACCGGGGCACTAACGGTCGGGAAAACATGCCGCGCCATAAAAACCAGGCAAACGGAATGATAAATACAAAAAACATTAAGCGTGCCCACAAGCGATGAAAATACTCCCAGAAGTAAATAAACTTGAAGTCCGACAAGCTAATACCCTGATTGATCTTCTGGTATTGCGGTGTTGCCTTATACAGATCAAAAGCCTCTTCCCAGGCTTCAGCGCTTAAGGGCGGTACCGTACCCGTGACAACCTCCCAGCGGGTTATGCTCAAACCACTCCCGGTCAGCCGTGTCACACCGCCAATGATAATTTGAAAAAAAATCATAACAAGCCCGGTGATCAGCCAAAGCCGGACAATTTTGGGCACCCGGGTATTTTCTACATATCGAAACATGAAAGAAACTTTTCTATAAATTTCAGGATATCCAAGGATAAGTGGTTTATCTGCGGCAATTAAAACAAAACAAAAATAGACGGCTTTTCGTCATACACTTTCCACCGTTCAGTAATTGATAATAATAATAAACTAGTTAATAAATAAAACTCCAAGGCCATCATTAGGACTGTTAGTTTGTGGAAAACGTTATAACTGCAAGAGCTAGTTTTTTTCTCCATGCTCGAACGGCACTTATGCACAGGTTCATTCTGTATGAGTAAATTAATATTCAACGATTTAGGTGGTATTCCACAGGCTTGTTAAGAAGTTGTATTGGATTCGTCTTGGTCTTTTTAAAATAGTTTTTGCTGTTAATTATCGTTGGCCATTTCCCTGTTTATACACAGCCGGTTGCCAATTTCGACCGAATTTGGCTATTTGCCGTTGAGCATGTTGGTATCCCGGATTTTACTAAAAAGTTTTCCACAGATGGCCTTTCAAAAGGCTGCAAAATTAGGCTCTGAAAACCAGGTATTTAGAAATACTGCGTTTTGCGATGTGGATAAGTAGGTGAAACAAAAAATTTATATTTAAATTAGCCTGTAGTTATATTCATTTTCAACTACTTAGATAAGCATTGATTCAATACCTGCGATATCGCCCCGGGAAGAGTCCTATTTAGTTAAAACAATTTTTCAAACAACATATGTGTGGTAGGTACTCTTTTGTTCCGACAAAAAAGCAATTGGATGAGCAACTTCATGAGATTGAACTTCCAACAACCCTTCAAATTAGTTTTAACATAGCACCAACCCAAACAGCTTATGTCATTACAAATGATCAACCTAAAATTTTGCAACAAATGCATTGGGGCCTGCTGCCCTACTGGAGCAAAGACGGTGCAATCAGCGGTAAACTGATTAATGCCCGGGCTGAAAGTATTTTTGAAAAACCTTCATTTCGCGTGCCGGCAGCACGAAGACATTGTCTGGTTCCGGCTGATAGTTTTTATGAGTGGCGCACCCTACCAGGAAAACGAAAAGTCCCTTACCGGATTAAACTTAAAAACGAAAAACTTTTATTTATGGCAGGTATCTGGGATGTTTGGCGCAATTCAGATAATATGCTCTACTCCTTTTCCATTATTACAACCACCCCAAATACTGAAGTGGCTACTTTGCATAACCGGATGCCGGTGTTATTGTTGGAGCGAGAGGGTCAGCAGCTTTGGCTGGACACTACGGATCCGGAAGAAACCCGGGCGATGTTAGTTCCGCCAGATAATGACATACTCGAAGTATACCGCGTTTCCGAGCGGTTAAATACACCGGGAACAGATGGTAAAGATTTGCACCGGCGCGTGGACGAAGACAATGCGTTTACATTGTTCTGACAATGCGTCCATCACGCAAATACGTTGTATACCACCCAGGCCAACAGGTATGCCATCAAACTCATATAGGAAAACTGAAGTAACGGCCATTTCCAACTTCCGGTTTCGCGTTTTACCACGGCCATAGTGCTCATGCACTGCATTGCCAGGGCATAAAATACCAGCAGCGACAATGCAGTAGCCAGTGTGTACACCGGGGTACCACTGTCCTCAAACCGCGCCTTTTTCATTTTTTCGCGAAGTATGAAGGCATCCTCCGAACTTCCAATACTGTAAATTGTCGACATCGTTCCGACAAATACTTCCCGTGCAGCAAACGAAGCGATCAGGGCAATACCAATTTTCCAATCGTACCCCAGCGGGCGAATTGCCGGTTCAATCACCTTGCCCAGATAACCGGCATAGGATGCTTCGAGTTGGTATGCTGCCAACAGGTCGGCTGCTTCCGTTTGGTTAAGTTGTTGTTTTTGAGCCTCTTGCCTGGCTTTTGTTGCTGCCTGAGCCATTGCGTCGCCAGGGCCGAAACGCGCTAATGCCCAAAGTACCATTGAGATAACCAAAATAATTTTTCCGGCGCCAATGACAAAAGCGCCTACTTTTTCCCAAACGGTAAGCCAAAGATTTCGCCAGTGTGGTATCCGGTAAACAGGTAATTCTATCGCCAGGTAGGACGATTCGCGTGTGTGCAACACTTTTTTCATCAAATATCCCGAGGCAAAAGCAGCAACAACACCTAATGCATACATGCTACCGAAGGTCAAACTTTGCCAGGAGAATATCCAAAAAACCCGTTTGTCCGGTACCGCCAGGCCAATCAACACCGCATAAACGGGCAGGCGGGCGCTACAACTGATAAATGGGGTCACCATCGTTGTGATCAGGCGTTCTTTCCAGTTGCCGATTGTTCGACTGCTCATGATGGCCGGCACAGCACACGCGCCTCCACTTATCAGGGATACCACGCTGCGCCCGTTCATTCCAAAACGGCGCATGGTTTTGTCAAAAATAAAAACTACCCTGGCCATGTAGCCAATTTCCTCCAAAACCGTAATCAGAAAAAACAGAATGGCTATTTGTGGAATAAATACTAAAATGCCACTTAAACCTGCCAGTATCCCATCCGTTATTAAATCGGTGGACCAGTGTACCGGTAATATGTCGGTTAGCCAAACATTCAATTGGGCAAAAAACTGCTCAATCCAGTCCATTGGCACTGTACTCCAATCATAAATTGCCTGGAAGACGAGCAGCATCACAAAAAAAAACAACAATGGTCCCCACCAGCGGTGGGTTACGACGGCGTCAATTTGGTCCGTTGGTGTACTTGGAAATTGAGGAGGGCGTTGCACCGCTTCCTGGACAATCGGCGTAAACCGGTCGTAGCGATCCAATGTTTCATCGACCTGAAAACGCAAAGAAGCCAAGCCTTTGTCTTGCACAATCGCCCGGAGCGTTTCCTGATTTTGCTCAGATAGAAACGGCAGCCATTCGTAGTGATGTGCAAGGAGCAATGCCTGGTAGGCATTCGTTAAAGAAAAATTCAGGCATACGGCTTCGGCTACCTGTTTTTCTACTTCCTGAAGCGGGTAAAAGTGTTTTTCAGAAAAAGCAGTTGAGTCAGATAATTTCTCTATTTCAGCAATCAGTTTTTGGATATTGGCCCCCGTTCGGCCACTAATTGCCACAACAGGAATACCCAAACGATCGGCAAGCACACCGGCATTTACTTTGATCCCAATCTCCTCGGCAGTGTCCGACATATTCAACGCCATCATTACCGGGATATCCAGATCCAGTAATTGGGTGAGCAGCAGCAAATGCTTTTCCAAATGCGTAGCGTCGGCAACGTAAATAACCACATTAGGATAATGCGCATCCTTCGGGTTAGTCAGTACTGATGCAACGATCTTTTCATCAGAAGAAGTGGGATACAAACTGTAGGTACCCGGTAAATCGGTCAGTATAGCCTGCCGACCACTTGGAAATTGCATGCGCCCTTCCTTGATCTCAACAGTTATGCCCGGGAAATTGCCGGTCTTTTGCCGTAAGCCAGTCAACTGATTGAAAATTGTCGACTTTCCACAGTTGGGGTTCCCTACCAAGGCAATGTTTAACAATTTATCCCGGGCTTCGCTCATACATCAATCAAGATACTGGAGGCTTCTTCTTCGCGTAGTGCAAGGCGGACCCCATCCGCTTTAATGTAATATGCGCTGCCAAACGGCGCCGTACGGACCATTTCAATTAATGTCCCGGGAAGTAAACCCATTGCAGTCAATTTGCCTGCCAATGCAGGGTCTTCAAATGCAAGCGCATGGGCACTTTCGTGTACTTTCAAATCGGGAATCGTACGGTAACGGCGTTGCATAATGCAGGAAATCTAGACAGACCTGTTGATTTAGACAAAATCCAAACAATGCAAAAGTAGGGCTTGTTCAGTAATGCAACTTAAAAAAATAGGAAAGGAATTTGTCAGCATTCAGACGCCCCGCATATAACGGGCAAAACTCTGGGAAATGCATAGTTCATATGCTATTGAAAAATCAACCTTGTGCGTGACAGAAATCATTGAATACTAAAATGCTAACCATTTTTCAGTACTGTTACCGCTGGCAATTACACGTTCAATAAACTGCATGCCGCGTACGCCATCGGCCACTGTCGGGTAATCCTTATCCAACGAATCAGGTGTTCTTCCCTCTTGGCGTGCGCGGATACAGCGTGCAAAATTCCGGTAAATAGTTGCAAAAGCTTCCAGGTAACCTTCGGGGTGCCCGGCCGGTATGCGCGTGCTGGCCTGTGCTTCCGGGTAAAGTGTACCCACACCTGTGCGATATACCTGGGCCGGTTTATCCAACCATTTGACCAGCAGGGTGTTAGGCTCCATTTGATGCCATTCCAATCCGCCTTTTTCGCCATAAACCCGGATATTCAGATTGTTTTCTTCACCGGCGCTGATTTGGCTGGCATGCAGGATTCCTTTGGCCCCATTCTCAAAACGCAACAGCACATTACCGTCATCATCAAGCAACCGCCCGGGGACGAAAGTGCTGATGTCGGCACAGAGTTCGGTAATTTTTAACCCCGTAACATATTCGGCCAGGTTTTCGGCATGTGTACCAATATCCCCCATTGCGCCGGCAATGCCGCTTCGAAGTGGGTCGGTTCGCCAGGCTGCTTGTTTTTGGCCGGTTGATTCAAGGTTGGTGCTTAACCACCCTTGAGGATATTCCACTACAATTTTTCGGAGTTGCCCCAATGCACCGTGCCGGATCATCTGCCGGGCCTGTTTGACCATGGGGTAGCCGGTATAGTTATGGGTAAGCGCGAATAATAAACCTGTTTCATTCACCACTTTTTCCAACTCATGTGCTTCGTTTAAATTGAAAGCCCGGCTAACTGTCACAAGTAACAACAAAGCCATTTTGTAAAGCCTTCAGTTTATGCGGGAGACGTGTCATATAGTTGGAATTTACGATAGACAAAATACATGCACTTGCTGTTCCGGGGCGCCTTTTCCCTGATCAATCATTTCTTCGAATTCGGTAAACACGATCTCGGCCGGTAAACCCAGCTCTGCTCCTGACGCCGCTGATTTTTCCGGATCACTGCTGAAAGCGCCGCAAACCAATTCAATTTCGCCATCCAGTGCCGCAGCCATTCGGTGTACACCGCCGATAAAGGCGCCAATACCGCCTCCGATCATGCCCATGCGTAATTTTTGTTTCATTGGTGTAATTTTTTTTGAATCGACAATATAGGAAACGGCATGAGAGTTGACATCCTGAATATGTCACCATCTTTGAATGGCTAAATTGAAAAGAAATTCGCGTACTTTGAAAATTCATTCCAACAACTCCGGCATATGATGGAAGAGCAATTTATTCCTGGAGTACATAATGACTGTGATCGCTGGTGTGAACGTTGCCCGTTTACAGCGCGTTGCCGGGTATTGCTAATGAGCGCGGAATTTTCGGAGTGAAACTACGATCCGGCCGATCCGGCATTTTGGCAAAATATCAAAAAGAATTTTGAGGGCGTACTTGAAATGCTGGATAAAATGATGGCAGATATGGGCATTGATCCGGATGAAATTACGGATCAATCGGATGAAAAGCCGGATCCAACTATTCAGGCGCTTGAACGGGATATGCGTGATAAATCCATGCAATATGCCAATGCCGTGAATGATTTTTTTGAACGTAATGCCGGCTATTTTGAAGTTAAAAGTGAACAATTGGAAGAGCAAATTGAAGATGGTCGACCGGTCGATGTGGAGCGCTGGCAATTTTTTCAGGATGCGGTGGATGTCATTCGCTGGTATCAGTATTTTATTTCTGCTAAAGTTCACCGGGCTATTGGTGGTATGGAGCACCTGGAAGAATTTGACGACCCGTTGCAAAGCGACTCAAACGGAAGTGCAAAAATTGCCAATATTGCCATTGAGCGCAGCCTTGGGGCATGGGAGGTTATTGGCCGGCAATTAATTGAAAAAAAAGAGGAGATATGGGTCCTCCAACAACAACTCCAACATCTTCGGGCAGAATTAGACCGGATTTTCCCTAAATTAAAAAATTTTCACCGACCGGGTTTTGATGATGAACCGGATAATACCATGCGTCTGGAGTTTAATCCGAATTAGGTAAGTGTACACCAATAGAATAGAATGCATATGGCCGCTTTACACGATTCCACCCTGCTTCGTCAACAAGCATATATTAATGGAAATTGGGAAGATGCAAATTCGGGGAAGGTGTTCCCGGTAACCAACCCGGCAACTGGCGAACTGTTGACGCAGGTAGCCGATTGTGGCGCCGCTGAAACGCAGGCAGCTATCGGAGCAGCCAACGGAGCCCTTCCGGCCTGGCGTGCTCTGCCGGCAGCCAAACGCGGTGTTATCCTGAAGCGTTGGCACCAGCTTATCCTGGAAAATGCCGAAGACCTGGCTCTGTTGATGACATTGGAGCAGGGCAAACCGCTTTCAGAATCACGGGGCGAAATACTTTACGGGGCTTCTTTTATCGAGTGGTTCATTGAAGAGGGCCGCCGGGTGTATGGCGATATCATTCCGCCGCATGCATCGGGTTTGCGGGTGCTGGTTTTTAAGGAACCTGTTGGGGTGGTGGCAGCGATCACTCCCTGGAATTTTCCAAATGCCATGATAACACGAAAAGTTGCACCTGCCCTGGCAGCGGGTTGCACGGTTGTGGTAAAACCTTCCGAAGAAACCCCGCTTTCAGCCTTGGCATTGGCTGAACTAGCAACACGTGCGGGCATACCGCCCGGGGTACTAAATATTGTAACGGGCCTTGATGCGCCGACTATTGGGAAAACGCTGACCGACAGCCCGGTGGTCCGCAAACTTTCTTTTACCGGAAGTACTGAAGTTGGAAAACAACTCATGCGCCAATGCGCCGATACCGTAAAAAAAATTTCGCTCGAGCTCGGCGGTAATGCTCCGTTTATCGTTTTCGATGATGCTGATGTAGATGCTGCAGTGAAAGGTGCAATTGCCTCCAAATACCGGAACATAGCCAAACTTGTATTTGGCTGGCGGGTTGCCCAAAGTGGCGTGTATAATGAATTTGTAAAAAAATTTACCATTGCCGTTCAAAATCAGAAAGTGGGCAACGGCACGGATATGGGTGTGCAAATCGGGCCGCTCATCAATGCCGATGCGGTGGAAAAAGTGGAACGTCTGCTGGCCGATGCTGTAAAAAAAGGCGCCCGTGTGCTGACCGGTGGCCAGGCACTTCAAGGTACTTTTTACCAGCCGACGGTGCTGGCTGATGTACAGGCTGGCATGGCCATTTTGCAGGAAGAAATTTTTGGGCCGGTAGCACCGGTTACCCGGTTCGAGACAGAAGAAGAAGTTATTCAGTTGGCTAACAATACCCAATACGGCCTGGCTTCGTATTTCTATGGCAGGATGTGGGGCGCATTTTCGGGTTGCAGAGAGGCACTGGAATATGGGATGGTAAGGTGTAAATACCGGAATTTTGG
>JADJWX010000029.1 GCA_016716135.1 Lewinellaceae bacterium
TATACCCGAAAACGAAAACCAAAAACCCGCAATGCGCCTTTGCTTACTTTGTCGTTTTCCGGGTATATCTTGCCAGTCGGCAAGTTTTAAGTGAAAAAGTAACCCCGCATTGCGGGATTACTTTGTGGAATAATCGATCGAATGACCGTTCGGTTTTCAAATATAATTCCCATAGGCCTAATATCCAGGTCGTCCAACGGGCTTTATTTTGTCCCAGCCCTTTGTAATGTGTGCATAAATCTCCGTGGTCTCTTGCTTCACGCCCCAGCAGTTCCTGGATGTGCCGCAAGTCAACCCCCTTCTCCAGCAGATGGGTCGCAAAACTGTGGCGCAGGGTATGCACCGTGGCAGACGGGTTAATTTTTGATTTAGCTTTTGCCTGACTAAAGATGGCCTGCACACTGCGTTCGCCGTATTTCCCGCCGTTTACGCCTTCAAACAGCCACTCGATAGGCCGGTACACATCAAGGTACTCGTGCACAAGCGCCCAGGCTTTATCCGACAGAATGGTGCACCGGTCCTTCTTCCCTTTCGCTTCGCGGACAAATATGCGGTTGTGCTCCGGCTGCACATCAGTCATTTTTAAATGCAGCACTTCGCCCAGCCGTAATCCGGCAGAGTAGATCATCATCAGTATGCAGCGGTGTTTCCCCGTATTTTGCGGGTGTTTCAGTCGCTTTGGCAGGGGAGGAGGTGTATTGGCAATTTCCGGTAGCCGCTCCGGAATATCTGCCGATGGTTCAAATGTCCAGTCCAGCAGGCCCGGAAAATACTTTTCCAAAAAACGCAACGTCAGTTTCGTGTACGGCACCTTCCAAACGTTCATTTCCGCATCCCAGCGGCGCCCATGGATGTTTTTCACAGTGGCCAAATGCGCAGGTACCAGCCCGGCAGGCAAGTGCAGGCCCATAAAATCGGTGGTGTCCGGAAGCAGCAATAAACTGATCTTGTTGGCGACAAAACGCCCGGCAATTGGTGATGGCGCTTGTTTGGGCAAGGGCGCCAACCGGGGAGCGGCAGGCGTCTCCGGTTGGGGAGCCGCTATTTGGATATCCGGAAAGAGGCGCTGCAGTTTTTGCCAGGCCTCCGCTGTTTCGGCACATGCCAACAGCGGTGCAGGCGCTCCATCGGGCGCCGTTTACCGTCCGGATCTTTTGGATCAGCACAGTGTCGTAAGGAATGTCCACGCGTATGCGTTCCTGGTTTTCGTGCAGCATGGGCTGGCGGTAATGGTGTTTACAGGCACTATCAATTTTGGTGTTTTCCTTCGTGTGACCACCGAAACAACCGCGACTGATAATTTGGCCCTTAAATCTACGGCGAATTACCGAAATCTCCGATTTGATAACGTAATCACTCTACCGCCCGCGCCTGCCGTACTTCGATGGGCAGCCAAACGATCATGTAATCCTTGCCCCGGTTGGCCCAGGCGTAATAGGGAATGGCTTTCAGCCGCATGGATTTCAGTTCGGCATCCATCGGACTGGTTTTGCGCTCCACCAGTCCGCCCTCCAGCGAAAGGGTCTGCACGCCGCCAAGCAACTCCGGCTCAAATTGGGTGCCGATCTCCTGGTCGGTGCTGACCAGCAGGTTCAACACCCGCTCGTCGGGCTGATCCTTACCCTCCAGGCAATACACCAAGGGCCCGCGTTGCAGGGCGATCCGGCCCGCATCAGCCTCCACCAGTTGGTTGGCATTGATCTGGTGGACCGACATGGGGAAAACCAGTTCGACCACATCGCCCGGCATCCACTTCCATCAATCTCGGCGCGTAGCCGTTCCGGATGGCCGTTACGGAAACGCCTTGCCGTTGAGTCGAATACTGACACTTCCTGCCTCCCTGAAGGCAAACGAATACAAATCGCCGGGAAAGGCATCGCCACGGGCCCAGCCGGGAATGCGAATGTTCAGTTGAAACGTGTTCGGTTTTTCCGGCGTCACGTGGATGGTCACGATGCCTTCCCAGGGAAAGTTGGCGTTTTGGCTGATCGTTACCGGCACCGTTTGCCCGATCGAGTTGACGTTTTTGACGGTGGTTTCGCTGGTCGCAAACAGGTTGACATACACGGTGTTTTCCCGTTTGGCATAAATATACCCGGGCAGGAGTTGAAAAATCGCGCCATATTCGGCGGACAGCAGGCGCAACTAAACCAGGCCTGGCTCCATAATCTTTGCGACTCCAGCGGATTGGGATAAAAAATGATGCCTTTCAGCGCCAAACCGGCGTTCAGGGCATTTTACAACGTATCCAATACGTCGATGTATTGAGCGTCGCCCGTGAGTTGAAACATACGCTGGTCCAGAGCGCAAAAGGTGGAGGAACAGGTTTCGCAGTAGGCGCTGAAATTGGGCAGGTCGTAGGCTTCGGTGAATCTTCGTTGCTGCCCGCCGAACCGATGCCCCGGTGATGTACACGCCTTCCGGCAATAACTTCATTCCACGAGTTTTTCAGCGCCGGAACGTAGCTTTCAGCGCCGGTCAGTGCAGCCACATCGGCCATGGCGGAATACATGTAGCAGGCGCACGGCATGGCCGACTACCGTTTTGCTCCGTCACTTTTTTGTGGTTCTGGCTGTACTCATCGCCGTAGCCGCGCACATCGAGGAAAAATTTGGCGAGGTCGAGGTAGCGTTTTTCGCCGGTCAACTGGTAGAGTTTGACCAGGCCGAGTTCAATTTCCTGGTGGCCTGGTGCTTTTTCGAGTTTTCCCCAGCCGAAGGTTTTGTCCACCAGGTCGGCACTTTTGATCGCAATGTCCAGCAGGTTGCGTTTGCCGGTGGCCAGGTGGTGCGCCACGGCGGCTTCGTACAGGTGGCCGAGGTTGTACAACTCGTGGCTCAGGCCGTCGGTTTTCAGCCAGCGTTCCGTTCCCGCCCAGTTGAGCCCCCGGTCTTTGGAGGCGTCTTTCGCCCGGGGTGGCCCTCATCGCCGCTTTATAAATCGTGCGCCAGGAATAGAGGTAGCCGTCCGGCTCCTGCGCCGCCGCAATTTTTGCGATCAGTGCATCGAGGCTCGCCACGAGCGCCACATTCTTTTTACCTGGAGGGCAGGAGGCCGCCTCAATGGTTTTGTACACGTCGGAATCGTCGAAGGGAAAGGCCGAGCAAAATCCGCCTTCCGCAGTGCCGGCAGCGTTTTCAAAATTCCGGATGCGACCGGTGGCTTCGCACTGTTGCAGGATGTGCGGAATGGTCACCTGCTGCACCGTGGCGATACGGGGTTTCCAAAAGGCATCGCCGAGCCGGACGTCGGTGAACGGCACGGGGTTTATGCTGTAGTTTTTTATTGCATTTGTATTGGGGGCTTGGCTCCAAATCGGGTTGGAAAGCATGATTAAGCAAAAACACCGCATGTTTCATAGCAAAGGTCAAGTGCTTTAAAAATTAAAATTTGCAAATGGCGCTAAACAAATTTTCATTATACTTTTTTAAGCCAAAAATGGCGCTTTAAATTCCGAAAAAGCCCCAATTTTCAAAATCTGAAAATTATCGCTTGAGGAAGATCGAAATAGTCCAAATTACCGCTTCCGACCAAATGTGCTGACTGAAATGTTAGCCCCGGCGCCTTCTCAATCACCGATCTTTAGTACTAAAACGTATCCAGCCATGAAACAGATCGCATTGCGCTATGGAGGCCACGATGTTTCCTGGGCTTCCTCTTTTTTCCTGCTCATTTTTTCAACTGAGCGACAAGTATTACCTCCGCATTTTTAACGCAATAATCCACATGTCCGGCTTCTGTGGCTTCGCCATCTGGGCCTGGCTGCACGAACACCCGACGCCCTGAATGAATACCTCCGCAGTGGCTTTGGGACTGCTGGACTACGCTGGCTGCCGTCATACCGTTCACCGTTTTTATGGCAATTTTTCTGCCTACAACTCCGGCGTTTATGGCCAGTATCATGCGGCTGCATCAAACTATTTCACCCCGGTGATGGCCAGTGTGCTGATTTTGATGGAAGGCATTGCTGCCGCCCGATCGGCTCGTACATCATTATCCGGGCGCAGGAGGCGATGCGCCGGCCGGTCTGAAATTTGCTGGCAGAGGCCGTCTTATGTTAGTACAAAAGATAGCCTCAATTTTTAAACATGAGTTGCGAATCACGGTTCAGACTGGCAATATTACCTTTGAATAAAACCCGTAGGACTGAAATTTTTGTAGAGAATGGTTGCCTTAAGCTTCAAACACTGTAGGGCGTGTCATTACATTGCCACACCTGCGACGCTATTATTTCTGTGGTAATAATTTCTACTAAAATGACAGGCCCTACGGGCTTTCTGGCGGAGGTCAACCGAATACATTTTGCCCATGATTCGCATGAGTTATCCTGAATTTTTCCATAAAAAGACCTCGGAGAGGTCAAATATTTGTAGAATGTCTAAGTTACCTGTTGCCCGACCTCTACCGGCGTGCAACGGCAAGTTATATTTAGGGTTCCCTTCGAGCAGACAGGCGCCCTCGCTGCACTCGGAATGACAAGACCACCTTATAAGAATCTGGGGGCGAAAGATTTGGAAACAGGAACATTGCCGTGCCCCCCAGTTTTGGCCTCAGCCTATCCCATTATGGTTGGGTTAAAAGAAAGGGGCGACGAAATGTTCTCTACCGGGTTTTACCCGCTCCTCCCTGTTTTATTTAATACGCATTAAGTCATTCCGAGCGCAGCGAGGAACCTGTCATGCTGTGGGAGAAATGCTAAAAGCCTAATGGTTACCAAATATTACCAATCATTGCGCGTTGTCGATGCGTCGAATATCCAGGTGCTAACTCCCGTACATACGACCGCCTGAGGCCGTCGAACGTCCTCAAATATCAGATCTATTAAATATATTTGACTTCTCTGAAGTCATTTTAAAATTCGGAATGACTCATGTTTAAGTAATAATCTGCGGCGGGTGAATACTCGAAGTGCCTATGAGAGAACCTCTTCGTGGTGAAAATCACATTGCCATAAATATACTGGGTGCGTGACTCGAAGTTGCGCCGACAATAACCTAATCGTTTGGTCTTTTTTTCCTGAATAAAAAATTCAATCGCAATTTCCTGCGCCTTTTCCTCCGGCACAGGCAAATATCCGGCAAGCAGCAGCACTCCCCACCCTGCTCTGGGTTTTCCGGAAAGCCTGTATAAATAAGGGCTGCCGGCGTCAAAATACTGTGGCTTTGCCGCACCCAACTGTGCGAAAAAGTGCCGGGAAATATTCATTTATGTCAGTCAATTCCCCTCTGATTTTTTAAAAATCAACTTCGCTTGCACGGACTCCAACCACCGTTTGGCAAGGTTGTTTCCTCAACCAGCCACGCAGCGCGGGCCAACACCAGTTGCCGGCGCAAACCAGGCGGCGGCGGTAAAGCACCTGCCGGTGTTCCAGAGGCTGCCACTCATCCCCCGGCAGCACCTGAGCCAGCGGTGCGTACGGCACGCCAGTCGCCGCAACAATTGCATAACCGGCGGGTGCGTTTCCTTGCGCTTCCAGGCCCAAATCGACCAATTCGACCAGCCTGCCGGTAGCGCCGCCCGCGCAGTTTCGCGGTACATCGTTTTCTCCCGGATCAACCTTGTTACCCAGAAGGTAGGCGTCGGCAAGCTGTACTCGTCCCACACCCGAAGTCGTGGTGACTAGCAGAAGGCCGCAGGACGAGTACGTCCCCCAGGCACCAGCAGGGCATCCGCCGCCAACTGTGGCTGAAAGTTGGCATTGAAATAACCCTGCCAGGGAAATTGGATTTGGGCGTCTCCCTGTGGCCCGCTTTGAAACCAGCCTTGAAGTGCGTTCGTAACTTCCGGGGAAAACAAAGGCAACCAACGGGCGAATAATTTGCCGCCCCCGGGGTACAAGCTGTTGACAACGGCGTACCACCGTTTTCTTGAAAAAGGCTGGATGAGGGCGCTGATTTTGGGCTTCACTACCTTCGTCCTACGATCCCCAGTCGTAGGACGAGTACTTTGGTCGCAGGACGAGTAGCGCGGCTGCAGGACGAGTATCACTTGAACATGCTCGGCAAAGTTCCAGCAACCCAACCGGCTTGCCCGGCGCCGTATTTTCCCAAACAAATCCGAGCCAGGCAGCCCGTGTTTCCGGGTAAGCCGCAGCCGGGTGTTCGGCCCAACAGCCGGCCAAATCTGCCATCAATTGATGCACCGCTGTTCCCGGGATACCCGCCGGCACAGGATGTTCCACATCGGCATAAAAAAGTTGCTCCGGTGGAATTGGAGGAATTGCGAGGCCGTGCCGGCCAAAATAAGCAGAGAGTTCTCCCCGGGTAGTTTCCAGGGATTCCAGCACGGCACCAACCGGCTGGCATGGCAATGTGGGCGCCGTATTGGGCAGCCATTGCAACAACCCCGCCGTTTCCACAATCAGGGCGTCGGTTCAAGAAATTCCAAAACTGGTACAGGGCGCTGCACCAGTTTGCCGACAGACCGGTTTCCAGCAAAACCCACTCCAAAAACCCGATATCGACCAGGTTCAACACGAAGGTTTCCAAATCAGCAACGTTCTGCTTCAACGGCAATTCCTGCCTGATCCAGGAGTTGTTCAAACAGAAGCGCACGCGCATTTTTTAAAAAATATTGACGATAAAATGGAGCAATCCCGTGCCTTCCGCCTCCGGAAAAACATTCTGGTTCACCATCAAAATACAGCCAGGAATATTGTTCAGCCCCGGATACGGGAATGCCGGGATTCAGGCGTACAGGCAGGGTGCGAAAATCCCCGGCGCCTGCAAATAACACGGTATAAATCGCTCCCCAGCAGTGCGACATTGGGCGTCACCAGGGTTTTCCTAAAGGCGTATGCATCCGGATCTGCATCCAAAGATTGTGCTGAAACCGTATTGAAGTAACCCAGCGGTGTGGTTTTGGTCGCCATACGCGCGGCGTATTGCAGGACGGAAAAGGCAACCTGGCGTTCTTTTCCAAAATGTGCGGCAGGTTGGCTATAAACCGGGGAGCTGGCCGAGCAGGGAATGGCTGGCAAACAACAGCGCACGTTGGAACAACTCCGTTTGCGTTATTTTTTGAAGTTCAAAAGCCCTTGCTGCACTGCTGTTTCATAGGCATCCGCGAAGGCGGCTTCCGTCCTGACTTATTTTTCCCGCCTCCTGAAAGTGTGTGACTGTCGCATGAAGTTGCCTCAGCGCCGGTTGTCGGGCAGTTCACCATTGCTTCAACATTTGATCGCCCGGCAGTTTTTCTTTTGGAAAAAGCGCTTTGCGGCAATTGTACACCTCCATGCGCATTGGCGATCTGTTCGTGGCCTGCAAGGGCCGAATCAAATGCCGCTTGCAGGACTTCGCCGCTTCGGTGCGTTTAGCCCGCCCAACCTTCAGGGCTTGTCTGGCGGTCTTCCAATCGGCAGCCAAAGCCAGGGGCAGTCCAGGCTGTCGAAAGGCAACCCGGCTGAGCGAATTAGCATCAATGAAAAACTTCTGGAGTGGGCATTATTTGCGAAGGAAACAAGTTTGCAGCGCTTTGCATTGCAAATTAGCATGAAAAAATCGCAATCGCAGTATGGCTTTTCAGTGCAACGGGCTTGTCGAATGAACAGGCAGCCGACAGCAAGCCCTTTCCCTTTGGTTTAATGGCAGGCGCCGAGTTGCAACCTTGAATATCTGTGCCACACCCGTTCCAGACCGGCAGGCCGTTTATTCCGAATCAAAACCCCACTGGCGCCGGCGCCAGCCTCGGCACTTGGGCGCAATGGTCGGTATTCTCTGCCCTGGCCGTCCGGCAGGGGTCAACCTTCCGTGCTTTCCAACTCGATCCGTTTTGAGACCCCGACGGGCTAACCCGGCAAGTATCGAGTACCAATTTGCGGACTTGGAGTTCCCTTTTCACTTTATCCTGAGCTACCAATTGCAACGCCTGCTCGCCCAAGCGCTCATTTTGTTTGGCTGGCGGGCATCGTGGAACCTGGTGCCGACGGCCGCTCCACCACGGCGCGCTCAACCTCCGTTGCTGGAGCGCTTGGCCCTCGACCTCGGCATTGGCGCCGGATTCCGTGTGGGCAACTGGGGAAAATCCAGCCCGAACTGATGTACTCCTACGGGCCGGCTGAACAACTCTCCACGGATTTCCAAAACAGCCCCTACGACTGGGCTGCCGGGCGTAGTGCTGCGCGACCGGCTGCGTTTTCAGGCGCGGGCGGGTTTCCCCGCGTTGGAACGCTGATGACCCGGATTCGCCTTCGGCGAAACGCGGATTTGCGCGGATTTTTCTTTCGGTCTGGCAGTGAGGCGGTCAATTTGTCACCGCCTCACTTGTCCCGCTGCCGGACCAGTCAACCCGGCCCTTGCTATTGTCTCGCTTTCGCGTGTCTTTGTAAGCCTCCCTCCTGGATTCTAATCTGATCTTTCACCAAAAATTCCCGTCTTATGAACAAAATCCCTACCCTTTGCCTGGCGATTCCGCTTGGCAGCACGCTGTTTTCCTCTGCATTTGCACAAACCCCTTTGTTTCAAAACCTGTCCGCCAACGGAGCCGTTGGACGTCTGCGACCAAACAGACAACGACCCTGGCCTCTGGCATTACATCGACTTGCGGGATCCCGCTGCGAAACTCCAAACCTGGCCGATGCCGAAATCGACCTGGCGCTCGTGGCCGAAACCAACTGCGCCGAACCACTGAGCGTTTCGTTTGAAATGCTCCTGGATTTAGACGGCGACGGCGCGCCGGAAATTCGCATTGCATCCGACAACCTGGCCGACATACCCGCTGCGTACGGGCCGTACAACAATTATCCCGAACCGGCGCTGCTGGAATGGCGTGCGTGTTTGACTTGCGCCCGGTGGACCCGGGCGCAAACTATCGCTTCGGACTTCAAACTACTGCGGACGGCAATGTGCACACGTACCGCATCGGCTGGAATACCGAACTACATCCGATGAATGGGCAATCCTCCAACTGCCTTACGCTAAACACCGGGTGGTTAAAACGGCTTCCGACGCCGATGGCAACGACTAAACCTGTTCCACGGAAATCGATATCCACGATTGCGGAAAAACCGATTCCTGACCTGCCTGAACGGCCTTTCGGTGAACCTGATGCCGACCCGGATGATCCAGCCTTGGGATACTGATTTTTGCAAAATGCCGGGGATAACTACACCACAGTAAATGCCCTGACGTTCGGCGTGCGAAGAGCCGGCGACGGTTCTGGTTTCCCCCTGGATTCTGCCGGCATGCCCAACCACGCGCTTATCTACGATTGTTCTGATATCGGCCAACACATGGTTTGAACTTTGGGTGCGCGATGCTGCCGGGGGCACCGATTTTTGCACAGTACCGCTCAGCGTATCGGATAACAGCCAATACTGTGCGAGTTATACCAAATTGCTGGCGATCTGTACGGATCTATTGTGGTGTAAATTTCTCGAAACCGAGTTTTTATTTGTCGCTAACCCACCCTGCCCTTCCGCCCGGCACCTTGTTTGGCTTGAACGACTCGATAAATAACGACGGCTGCCGGCTCTACAACCGCATGGGAATCCCCCTGGCCGGTGCATACACCCTTACTTTGGGAAAGACGATGACCCGCTAAACGGGCCAAGCAGTTACGACCTGGCACTGATCGAACAATACCTGGCCGGCGACTCGAGCGCGCTCGACAGTCCGTTCAAGTTGATCGCCGCCGATGCCAACAACAGCCGCTCGGTGAGTGCCGTCGACCTGGCTTGAATTACGCAAGTTGCTTCTCGGCATTTACGACGAGTTGCCCAACAACACTTCCTGGCGTTTTGTCCAGCAGATTACAGTTTTCCTGACAGCCTGAATCCTTTTTCCGCAGTTTTCCCCGAATCGGTTCAACTTATATTTTCGACCGACAGCGTCCGGTTTACCTCGATAAAAATTGGCGACGTCAGTTGCAGCGCCCTGCCCCGGGATACGCTGCCGCAAACGGAAACGCTGGGGAAAGGCTCTAATTTTTGCCTGGGCGTTGAAAACCGGCTGCTCGTGGCGGGGGAAACTTACCTGGTACCCGTCACTGCCGATTCGTCGGGCGCGCTGCTGGGTTTACAGTTCGACTGGAATTTGGGCAGCCGTCAGTTTGCTCGAAGTGGTGCCTGGCCCAGGATTCGACGCGTCAAATTTTGCCCTTTAATGACCATCTGGCATGCAGTTACCCGGCGCTGTGGCTGTGGATTTCCCAGCCGGCACGTTGTTGTTTTACCTGAAAAATTTCAATCTCCGAAACCATTGCCGTGGATGCTGCCCTGGATTTCGAAATAAACTGCCTGCAGGCGGAATGGCTATACGGCGGACGAAAGCGTTACCGGCCGCCTGAACTTTGTTTCAGCCCAAGCAGCAGCGTTTCCGGGCCGGAAAAGCAAGCCTGATCCAACTGGCACCCAACCCTACCAGCGGCAATGCCTGGTTGCGATTCAGTCCTGAACTGAACGGGCCGATGCAGTGGCAGTTTTTTGATTTTACCGGGCGAATGTTGGCAGAAGGCGCCGGACTGGCACAGGGCGGACAACAGCTTGAAGTCCCGGTCGGGTCATTCCAGGCCGGCGTGTATGGCTACTGGGGCAGGTCGGTGATTTCCTGCATTGGGGCAGTTTTCGCTCAAATTCGTCATGGGACGCGGATGACGCGGGATTCACCTTCGGCGAAACACAGATTTGCGCGGATTTTTTTCTATCAATGGAAGGGCAAATCCGCGCGTAATCCGCGTCTTCCGCCTCAGCGGAATCTCGCGTCATCCGCGTTCAAAATCACGCTGGTTTCCCTGGATAAAACCGTGTTGCGCCATCCAGGCTTGGTGGAATTCTTCGCCGTATTTCCGGATGAGCGGTTCCCGCAAAAGCGGTAGACAGGCATTTGCCTTTCATTATCTAGTTCGCAAGCCGCCGAGAAGATGTCCCAGCGGTGGTAGTTGAGTGCTTCAAAACCCGTTTTTTCGTTTTTCTCCACCCGGATCGGATAGAGGTGGCAGGAGATCGGTTTTTGAAAATCGATCACACCGGCGCGGTAGGCACGCTCGATGCCGCACTGGGCCGTGCCGGTACCGTCGAGGGTCATGTAGGCGCAGGGGCCATTGTTGACCAGCGAAAGCTGCAATTCCTCGCCTTCCACGTACCACTGGTATTTGCCTTTGAGGTTTCGATGGCCTGGATGCCGGCCGGACTCAGGAATGGTTTTATTTTTCAAAAATGGATTCTAGCACGGGCAGTTCCGCCTCTTCTCTGAAAGGCGCCGGAATCGCCTTCCTAACAGCAGGCGCCCTTGCAGGCGGTCAGGTTGCAGATAAACTGTTCTTCGATGAGTTCGTCGCTGACGAGTTTGTCCTGGACAATGATCATGTTATTCGGTGAGTTTTCGGATAGCCTTTGTCATGCGCCGGCGTGCTTCGCGTTTTTGCAAACAGTGGGAGGCACGATCCCGTCGGTACAATCCTGCAGCGCACAGCGTTCGCAGGTTACATTTACCAGGGTGCGTGGGATGGCCGGATCGTCCCAGAAACGGATAATTTCCTGGACCGATCGTCCAGCAAATGCCCAGGGTGACGCCTTGAAGATTGCGGTCGACCGTCGGGCAGCCGGGTTTCAATACCGTGACGCAGAGGTATTCCTCCTGGGTATCCAGAAACAAGGCACGCTGCACACCTGACATAGGCTGCCGGTAGTCGCCGGTTTCGATTTGCAGGTCTGTCGGTGGCGCAGCAGGTGATGGACAACCAGCGTCGGCAGTAATGTTCGTCGAGGCTGGAGGCATGGGGCTGGTGGCGCCGGTTGAGGTGCAATTCTTTGTCGATATCGAATTTGTCGATTTCCGTGTCATGAATAAAACGCAGGAAAAAAACCTTGTGCAGGTCGAAATCGAGCGAGAGCACATTGAACCGCTGGAACAAAACCTCGGGGCTCGCCTGGTATTTGGTCATCAGATCGAGCAGGTACCGGCCGTTCCAGGTTTGTTGTTGAAAGAACCCTATAAAGTCGCGGACAAAAAGAATCTGCGGCTGACCAGCAGGGCAACGGCGAAATAAGCGGCTTTGTCACTATTCAGCACCTGCTCAAACGAACCGATCCGGGCAGCATGGTGGAAGCCAGGGGCGCTCTTTAAATGCAAGCCATTGAAACCGAGTTCTTTGGCCACAGCTGAAAGGTGCGCTGCCGCTCGTTGAGGCGGCTGTTCAGCAGGAGCCGTTTTTACGTGGCGGAAACACGGCGCGCATATTTTCAGTTCGG
>JADJWX010000030.1 GCA_016716135.1 Lewinellaceae bacterium
AAAAACCCGCATTGCGCCTTTTACTTTGTCGTTTTCGGGTATTTCGCCAGTCGGCGAAGTTTTAAGTGAAAAAGTAACCCCGCATTGCGGGTTTACTTTGTGGAATAATCGATCGAATGACCGTTCGGTTTTCAAATATAATTCCATAGGCTAAATATCCAGGTCGTCCAACGGGCTTTTTATTTTGTCCCAGCCCTTTTTGGTAATGTGTGTATAAATCTCCGTGGTCTTGCTGCTTTCATGCCCCAGCAGTTCCTGGATGTACCGCAAGTCAACCCCCTTCTCCAGCAGATGGGTCGCAAAACTGTGGCGCAGGGTATGCACCGTGGCAGACGGGTTAATTTTTGATTTAGCTTTTGCCTGACTAAAGATGGCCTGCACACTGCGTTCGCCGTATTTCCCGCCGTTTACGCCTTCAAACAGCCACTCGATAGGCCGGTACACATCAAGGTACTCGTGCACAAGCGCCCAGGCTTTATCCGACAGAATGGTGCACCGGTCCTTCTTCCCTTTCGCTTCGCGGACAAATATGCGGTTGTGCTCCGGCTGCACATCAGTCATTTTTAAATGCAGCACTTCGCCCAGCCGTAATCCGGCAGAGTAGATCATCATCAGTATGCAGCGGTGTTTCAGGTTATCCACCGCTTTTAACAAACGGCTCACCTCATCCTCCGTAAGCACATGCGGCAATTTTTCCGGCCGTTTCGGGCGCAGTAAACCCTGCACTTTATGCTCCTGTGGAATCACTTCTGCATAAAACATCCTGATGGCGCTCAAAATCTGGTTCTGATACGACTCGCTTATGTTTTTCTCCCGGATGAGGCCCGCCACATAATCGTCAATTTGTCTGCGCGTGATCTGGCTGGGTTTGATCTCATTGTAATGCCGGATAAATTGCCGGAAGCAATTCTTATACGCCTTCACCGTCCGCCAACTGTACCGCTTGAGCATGAGGCACTGCTCCAGGGCGGTCACGGCCTCCTCGTATTTTGCGGGTGTTTCAGTCGCTTTGGCAGGGTATGAGTGTATTGGCAATTCCGGTAGCCGCTCCGGAATATCTGCCGATGGTTCAAATGTCCAGTCCAGCAGGCCCGGAAAATACTTTTCCAAAAAACGCAACGTCAGTTTCGTGTACGGCACCTTCCAAACGTTCATTTCCGCATCCCAGCGGCGCCGGCGGATGCCTTTCACGGTGGCCAAATGCGCGGGTACCAGCCCGGCGGGAAGTGCAGGCCCATAAAATCGGTGGTGTCCGGTAGCAGCAATAAACTGATCTTGTTGGCGACAAAACGCCCGGCAATTGGTGATGGCGCTTGTTTGGGCAAGGGCGCCAACCGGGGAGCGGCAGGCGTCTCCGGTTGGGGAGCCGCTATTTGGATATCCGGAAAGAGGCGCTGCAGTTTTTGCCAGGCCTCCGCTGTTTTCGGCACATGCCAACAGCGGTGCAGCGCGCTCCATCGGGCGCCGTTTACCGTCCGGATCTTTTGGATCAGCACAGTGTCGTAAGGAATGTCTACGCGTATGCGTTCCTGGTTTTCGTGCAGCATGGGGCTGGCGGTAATGGTGTTTACAGGCATGCTATCAATTTTGGTGTTTCCTTCGTGTGGCCACCGAAACAACCGCGACTGATAATTTTGGCCCTTAAATCTACGGCGAATTACCGAAATCTCCGATTTGATAACGGCAATCACTCTACCGCCCGCGCCTGCCGCACTTCGGTGGGCAGCCAAACGGTCATGTAATCTTTTCCCCGGTTTGCCCAGGCGTAATAGGGAATGGCTTTCAGCCGCATGGATTTCAGTTCGGCATCCATCGGACTGGTTTTGCGCTCCACCAGTCCGCCCTCCAGCGAAAGGTCTGCACGCCGCCAAGCAACTCCGGCTCAAATTGGTGCCGATCTCCTGGTCGGTGCTGACCAGCAGGTTCAACACCCGCTCGTCGGGCTGATCCTTACCCTCCAGGCAATACACCAAGGGCCCGCGTTGCAGGGCGATCCGGCCCGCATCAGCCTCCACCAGTTGGTTGGCATTGATCTGGTGGACCGACATGGGAAAAACCAGTTCGACCACATCGCCCGGCATCCACTTCCGCTCAATCTCGGCGTAGCCGTTCCGGATGGCCGTTGGAAACGCCTTGCCGTTGAGTCGAATACTGACACTTCCTGCCTCCCTGAAGGCAAACGAATACAAATCGCCGGGAAAGGCATCGCCACGGGCCCAGCCGGGAATGCGAATGTTCAGTTGAAACGTGTTCGGTTTTTCCGGCGTCACGTGGATGGTCACGATGCCTTCCTCAGGGAAAGTTGGCGTTTTGGCTGATCGTTACCGGCACCGTTTGCCCGATCGAGTTGACGTTTTTGACGGTGGTTTCGCTGGTCGCAAACAGGTTGACATACACGGTGTTTTCCCGTTTGGCATAAATATACCCGGGCAGGGAGGTGAAAAATCGCGCCATATTCGGCGGACAGCAGGCGCAACTAAACCAGGGCGTGCGCTCCATATTTTTTCGCGACTCCAGCGGATTGGGATAAAAAAAATGATCGCCTTTCAGCGCCAAACCGGCGTTCAGGGCATTGTACAACGTGCGCTCCAATACGTCGATGTATTGAGCGTCGCCCGTGAGTTGGAACATACGCTGGTTCCAGAGCGCAAAAGCAATGGAGGAACAGGTTTCGCAGTAGGCGCTGAAATTGGGCAGGTCGTAGGCTTCGGTGAATCCTTCGTTGCTGCCCGCCGAACCGATGCCCCCGGTGATGTACACCTTTCCGGCAATAACTTCATTCCACAGGTTTTTCAGCGCCGAAACGTAGCTGTCGGCGCCGGTCAGCGCAGCCACATCGGCCATGGCGGAATACATGTAGCAGGCGCGCACGGCATGGCCGACTACTTCGTTTTGCTCCGTCACTTTTTTGTGGTTCTGGCTGTACTCGTCGCCGTAGCCGCGCACATCGAGGAAAAATTTGGCGAGGTCGAGGTAGCGTTTTTCGCCGGTCAACTGGTAGAGTTTGACCAGGCCGAGTTCAATTTCCTGGTGGCCTGGTGCTTTTTCGAGTTTTCCCAGCCGAAGGTTTTGTCCACCAGGTCGGCACTTTGATCGCAATGTCCAGCAGGTTGCGTTTGCCGGTGGCCAGGTGGTGCGCCACGGCGGCTTCGTACAGGTGGCCGAGGTTGTACAACTCGTGGCTCAGGCCGTCGGTTTTCAGCCAGCGTTCCGTTCCCGCCCAGTTGAGCCCCCGGTCTTTGGAGGCGTCTTTCGCCCGGGTGGCCTCATCGCTTTTGTTATAAATCGTGCGCCAGGAATAGAGGTAGCCGTCCGGCTCCTGCGCCGCCGCAATTTTTGCGATCAGTGCATCCAGCTTCGCCATGAGCGCCATATCTTTTTTTACCTGGAGGGCATAGGAGGCCGCCTCAATGGTTTTGTACACGTCGGAATCGTCGAAGGGAAAGGCCGAGCAAAATCCGCCTTCCGCAGTGCCGGCGGCGTTTTCAAAATTCCGGATACGGCCGGTGGCTTCGCACTGTTGCAGGATGTGCGGAATGGTCACCTGCTGCACCGTGGCGATACGGGGTTTCCAAAAGGCATCGCCGAGCCGGACGTCGGTGAACGGCACGGGGTTTATGCTGTAGTTTTTTATTGCATTTGTATTGGGGGCTTGGCTCCAAATCGGGTTGGAAAGCAGGATTAAGCAGAAAATCACCGCATGTTTCATAGCAAAAGGTTGAAGTGCTTTAAAAATTAAAATTTGCAAATGGCGCTAAACAAATTTTCATTATACTTGTTTTAAGCCAAAAATGGCGCTTTAAATTCCGAAAAAGCCCCAATTTTCAAAATCTGAAAATTATCGCTTGCGGAAGATCAGCTCTCCAAATTACCGCTTCCGACCAAATGTGCTGACTGAAATGTTAGCCCCGGCGCCTTCTCAATCACCGTCTTTGTACTAAAACGTATCCAGCCATGAAACAGATCGCATTGCGCTATGGAGGCCTGATGTTCCTGGGCTTCCTCGCCTTTTTCCTGCTCATGCATTTTTTCAACTTGAGCGACAAGTATTACCTCCGCATTTTTAACGCAATAATCCACATGTCCGGCTTGTGGCTTGCCATCCGGGCCTGGCTGCACGAACACCCGGACGCCCTGAATGAATACCCCTCCGCAGTGGCCTTGGGACTGTTGACCACGCTGGCTGCCGTCATACCGTTCACCGTTTTTATGGCAATTTTTCTGGCCTACAACCCGGCGTTTATGGCCAGTATCAAAAGTGCGGCTGCACTCGGGAACTATTTCACCCCGGTGATGGCCAGTGTGCTGATTTTGATGGAAGGCATTGCTGCCGGCCTGATCGGCTCGTACATCATTATCCGGGCGCAGGAAGCGATGCGCCGGCCGGTCTGAAATTTGCTGGCAGAGGCCGTCTTATAAGTTAGTACACAAAAGATAGCTTCCCAATTTTTAAACATGAGTTATGCGAATCACGAGCTAGACTGGCAATATTACCTTTGAATAAAACCCGTAGGACTGAAATTTTTGTAGAGAATGGTTGCCTTGCAGCTTTCCAAACACCGTAGGCGTGTCATTATAATGCCACACCTGCGACGCTATTATTTCTGTGGTAATAATTTCTACTAAAATGACAGCCCTACGGGCTTTGGCGGAGGTCAACCGAATACATTTTGCCCATGATTCGCATGAGTTATCCCGAATTTTTCCATAAAAAAGACCTCGGTGAGGTCAAATAATTGTAGAAATGCTCCGGTTACCCGTTGCCCGACCTCTCTACCGGCGTGCAACGGCAAGTTATATTTAGGATTCCCCTTTTTCGAGCTGACAGGTTCCTCGCTGCACTCGGAATGACAAGACCACCTTATAAGAATCCGGGGGCGAAAGATTTGGAAAAAGGGAACATTGCCGCGCCCCCAGTTTTGGCCTCAGCCTATCCCACTATGGTTGGGCTAAAAGAAAGGGGCGACGAATGTTGCTTTACCGGGTTTTACCGCCCCTCCCTGTTTTATTTAATACGCATTGTCATTCCGAGCGCAGCGAGGAACCTGTACAAGCGCAAGGGAGAAATGCTAAAAGCCTAATGGTTACCACAAATATTACCAATCATTGCGCGCCGTAACGAGGTCGAATATCCAGGTGCTAACTCCTGCACATACGACCGCTCCGAGGTCGTCGAGCGCCCTTAAATATCAGATCTACAAATATTTGACTTCTCTGAAGTCATTTTAAAAATTCGGAATGACTCATGTTTAAGTAATAATCTGCGGCGGGTGAATACTTGGAAGTGCCTATGAGAGAACCTCTTCGTGGTGAAAATCACATTGCCATAAATATACTGCGTGACTCGAAGTTGCGCCGACAATAACCTAATCGTCTGGGTCTTTTTTCCCCTGAATAAAAAATTCAATCGCAATTTCCTGCGCCTTTTCCTCCGGCACAGGCAACATCTCGGTAAGCAGCAGCACTCCCCCACCCTGCTCAAGGTTTTTCCGGAAAAGCTGCATAAATAAGGGGCTGCCGGCGTCAAAATACTGTGGCTTTGCCGCACCCAACTGTGCGAAAAAGTGCCGGGGAACATTCATTTGAGTCAATTCCCCTCTGATTTTTTTAAAAAAATCAACCTCCGCTTGCACGGACTCCAACCACCGTTTCCAGGCTGTTTCCTCAACCAGCCAGGCAGCGCGGGCCAACACCAGTTGCCGGCAAACCAGGCGGCGGCGGTAAAGCACCTGCCGGTGTTCCAGAGGCTGCCACGCATCGACCGGCAGTACCTGCGCCAGCGAAACGTACGGCACGCCAAGCTGCCATAACAATTGCATAACCGGCGGGCGCGTTTCCGGCGCTTCCAGGCCCAAATCGACCAATTCGACCAGCCTGCCGGTAGCGCCGTCGCGCAGCTGCGGTACATCGTTTTCCCGGATCAACTCCAGGTTACCCAGAAGGTAGGCGTCGGCAGCCGTACTCGTCCTACGACTTGAAGTCGTAGGACGAGTAGGCAAGGCCGCAGGACGAGTACGTCCCCCAGGCACCAGCAGGGCATCCGCCGCCAACTGTGGCTGAAAGTTGGCATTGAAATAACCCTGCCAGGGAAATTGGATTTGGGCGTCTCCCTGTGGCCCGCTTTGAAACCAGCCTTGAAGTGCGTTCGTAACTTCCGGGGAAAACAAAGGCAACCAACGGGCGAATAATTTGCCGCCCCCGGGGTACAAGCTGTTGACAACGGCGTACCACCGGCCGTTTTCTTGAAAAGGCTGGATGAGGGCGCCGATTTTTTGGGGGGGGCCACCACTCGTCCTACGACTTGAAGTCGTAGGACGAGTACTTGAAGTCGCAGGACGAGTAGCGGCTGCAGGACGAGTATCACTTAAATATGCCCGGCAAAGTTCCAGAAACCCAACCGGCTTGCCCGGCGCCGTATTTTCCCAAACAAATCCGAGCCAGGCAGCCCGTGTTTCCGGGTAAGCCGCAGCCGGGTGTTCGGCCCAACAGCCGGCCAAATCTGCCATCAATTGATGCACCGCTGTTCCCGGATACCCGCCGGCACAGGATGTTCCACATCGGCATAAAAAAGTTGCTCCGGTGGAATTGGAGGAATTGCGAGGCCGTGCCGGCCAAAATAAGCAGAGAGTTCTCCCCGGGTAGTTTCCAGGGATTCCAGCACGGCACCAACCGGCTGGTACGGCAATGTGCGCGCCGTATTGCGCAGCCATTGCAACAACGCCGCCGTTTCCACAATCAGGGGCGTCGGTTCAAGAAATCCCAAAAACTGGTACAGGGCGCTGCACCAGTTTGCCGACAGACCGGTTTCCGGCAAAACCCACTCCAAAAACCCGATATCGACCAGGTTCAACACGAAGGTTTCCAAATCAGCACGTTCTGCTTCAACGGCAATTCCCGCCTGATCCAGCAGTTGTTCAAACAGAAGCGCACGCGCATTTTTTAAAAAAATATTGACGATAAAATGGAGCAATCCCGTGCCTTCCGCCTCCTGAAAACTTTCGGTTTCACCATCAAAATACAGCCAGGAATATTGCTTAGCCCCGGATGCTGTAATGCCGGGATTCAGGCGTACAGGCAGGGTGCGAAAAAACTCCGGCGCCTGCAACAACACGGCATAAATCGCCTCCAGCAGTGCGACATTGGGCGTCACCAGGGTTTTCCCAAAGGGCAAGGCATCTGGATCTGCATCCAAAGATTGTGCTGAAACCGTATTGAAGTAACCCAGCGGTGTGGTTTTGGTCGCCATACGCGCGGCGTATTGCAGGACGGAAAAGGCAACCTGGCGTTCTTTTTTTCCAAAATGTGCGGCAGGTTGGCCGGTAAACCGGGGGAGCTGGCCGAGCAGGGAATGGCTGGCAAACAACAGCGCACGTTGGAACAACTCCGTTTGCGTTATTTTTTGAAGTTCAAAAAGCCCTTGCTGCACTGCCGTTTCATAGGCATCCGCGAAGGCGGCTTCCGCCCGGACTTCTATTTTTTCCGCCTCCCGAAAGTGTGTGACTGCCGCATGAAGTTGCCTCAGCGCCGGTTGTTCGGCAGCGGCCCATTGTTTCAACATTTGATCGCCCGGCAGTTTTTCTTTTTGAAAAAAGGCTTTGCGGCAATTGTACACCTGCGTGCGCAGCGGCGATCCGTTCAAGGTTTGCAAGGCCGAATCAAATGCCGCTTGCAGGACTTTTGCCGCTTCGGTGCGTTTAGCCTGCCCAACCTTCAGGGCTTGTTCGGCGGTCTTCCAATCGGCAGCCAGACAGTCCAGGCTGTCGAAAGGCAACCCGGCCGAGCGAATTAGCATCAATGAAAAAACTTCTGGAGTGGGCATTATTTGCGAAGGAAACAAGTTTGCAGCGCTTTGCTGTGCAAATTAGCATGAAAAAAATCGCAATCGCAGTATGGCTTTTCAGTGCAACGGGCTTGTTTAGTCAACAGGCAGCCGACAGCAAGCCCTTTTCCTTTGGTTTGTCGGCAGGCGCCGAGTTGCAAACCTTGAATATCCAGCGACAACCGCTACAGACCGGCAGGCCGTTTATTCCGAATCAAAACCTGACCGGCGCCGGCGCCAGCCTGGGCATTTGGGCGCAATGGCCGGTATTTTCTGCCCTGGATGTCCGGCAGGGGCTTCAACTTTCCGTGCTTTCCAACTCGATCCGTTTTGAGACCCCCGACGGGCAAACCCGGCAAGACAAGTACCAATTTGCGGACTTGGAGTTCCCCTTTCACTTTATCCTGAGCAACCAATTGCAACGCCTGCCTGCCCAAGCGCTCATTTTGTTTGGCGGGCGGGCATCGTGGAACCTTGCCGACGGCCGCTCCACCACGGCGCTCAACCTGCTGCCGGAGCGCTTCGCCCTCGACCTCGGCATTGGCGCCGGATTCCGCGTGGGCAACTGGAAAATCCAGCCCGAACTGATGTACTCCTACGGGCTGAACAACCTCCACGATTTCCAAAACAGCCCCTACGACTGGGCTGCCGGGCGGGTGCTGCGCGACCGGCTGAGCTTGCGGGTGCTGGTGGGTTTCCCTGCGTTGGAACGCTGATGACGCGGATTCGCCTTCGGCGAAACGCGGATTTGCGCGGATTTTTTCTTTCGGTCTGGTAGTGAGGCGGTGACTTTGAGTCACCGCCTCACTTGTCCCTGTTGCCGGACCAGTCAACCCGGCCCTTGCTATTGTCTGGCTTTCGGGTGTATTTTTGTAAGCCTCCCTCCTGGATTCTAATCTGATCTTTCACCAAAAAATTCCCGTCTTATGAACAAAATCCCTACCCTTTGCCTGGCGATTCTGCTTGGCAGCACGCTGTTTTCCTCTGCATTTGCACAAACCCCTTGTTTTCAAAAAACCTGTCCGCCAACGGAGCTGGACGTCTGCGACCAAACAGACAACGACCCCGGCCTCTGGCATTACATTGACTGGTGGGACCCCGCTGCGAAAACCCAAAACCTGGCCGATGCCGAAGTCGACCTGGCGCTCGTGGCCGAAACCGACTGCGCCGAACCACTGAGCGTTTCGTTTGAAATGCTCCTGGATTTAGACGGCGACGGCGCGCCAGAAACGCGCATTGCATCCGACAACCTGGCCGACATACCCGCTGCGTACGTGCCGTACAACAATTATCCCGACCCGGCGCTGCTGGAATGGCGCGTGTTTGACTTGCGCCCGGTGGATCCGGAGGCAAACTATCGCTTCGGACTTCAAACTACGGCGGACGGCAATGTGCACACGTACCGCATCGGCTGGAATACCGAACAAGCACCCGATGAATGGGCAACCCTCCAACTGCCTTACGGCAAACACCAGGTGGTTTGGACCATTTCCGACGCCGATGGCAACGAGGAAACCTGTTCCACGGAAATCGATATCCACGATTGCGGAAAACCGACCCTGACCTGCCTGAACGGCCTTTCGGTGAACCTGATGCCAACCCGGATGATCCAGCTTTGGGATACTGATTTTTTGCAAAATGCCGCAGATAATTACACCACGCTAAATGCCCTGACGTTCGGCGTGCGAAGAGCCGGCGACGGTTCTGGTTTCCCCCTGGATTCTGCCGGCATGCCCAACCACGCGCTTATCTACGATTGTTCTGATATCGGCCAACACATGGTCGAACTTTGGGTGCGCGATGCTGCCGGCAACACGGATTTTTGCACAGTACCGCTCAGCGTGTCGGATAACAGCCAATACTGTTCGAGTTATACCAAATTGCTGGCGATCTGTACGGACTATTGTGGTGTAAATTTCCCCTTGAAACCGAGTTTTTCATTTGTCGGGCAACCACCCTGCCCTTCCGCCCGGCACCTTGTTTGGCTTGAACGACTCGATAAATAACGACGGCTGCCGGCTCTACAACCGCATGGGAATCCCCCTGGCCGGTGCATACACCCTTACTTTGGGGAAAGACGATGACCCGCTAAACGGACTAAGCAGTTACGACCTGGCACTGATCGAACAATACCTGGCCGGCGACTCGAGCGCGCTCGACAGTCCGTTCAAGTTGATCGCCGCCGATGCCAACAACAGCCGCTCGGTGAGTGCCGTCGACCTGGCTGAATTACGCAAGTTGCACCTCGGCATTTACGATGAGTTGCCCAACAACACTTCCTGGCGTTTTGTCCCGGCAGATTACAGTTTTCCCGACAGCCTGAATCCTTTTTCCGCTGTTTTCCCCGAATCGGTTCAACTTATATTTTCGACCGACAGCGTCCAGTTTACTTCGATAAAAATCGGCGACGTCAGTTGCAGCGCCCTGCCCCGGGATACGCTGCCGCAAACGGAAACCCTGACGAAGGGATCAAATTTTTGCCTGGGCGTTGAAAACCGGCTGCTCGTGGCGGGGGAAACTTACCTGGTTCCCGTCACCGCCGATTCGTCGGGCGCGCTGCTGGGTTTACAGTTCGAATTGAATTTGGCGCAGCCTGTCAGTTTGCTTGAAATAGTGCCCGGCCCGGGATTCGACGTGTCAAATTTTGCCCTTTTTAATGGCCATCTGGCATGCAGTTGGAGCAGCGCTGCGGCTGTGGATTTCCCAGCCGGCACGTTGTTGTTTTACCTGAAAATTTCGACCTCCGAAACCATTGCCGTGGATGCTGCCCTGGATTTCAAACAAAACCGCCTGCAGGCGGAAGGCTATACGGCGGACGAGCGTTACCGGCCGCTCGAACTTTGTTTCAGCCCAAGCAGCAGCGTTTCCGGGCCGGAAAAAGCAAGCCTGATCCAACTGGCACCCAACCCTACCAGCGGCAATGCCTGGCTGCGATTCAGTCCTGAACTGAACGGGCCGATGCAGTGGCAGGTATTTGATTTCACCGGGCGTTTGTTGGCGGAAGGCGCCGGACTGGCGCCAGGCGGGCAGCGGCTGGAAGTCCCGGTCGGGTCATTCCAGGCCGGCGTGTATGGCTACCGGGTGCAGGTCGGTGATTTTGTGCATTGGGGCAAGCTGCTCAAATTGTGATGGGACGCGGATGACGCGGATTCGCCTTCGGCGAAACACAGATTTGCGCGGATTTTTTTCTATCAATGGAAGGCAAATCCGCGGTAATCCGCGTTTTCCGCCTCAGCGGAATCCGCGTCATCCGCGTTCAAAATCGTCATGCCGGTTTCCCCTGGATAAACTGTGCCGCGCCGTCCAGGGCTTCATAAAATTCTT
This sequence comes from Lewinellaceae bacterium, assembly GCA_016716135.1. Taxonomy (GTDB): domain Bacteria; phylum Bacteroidota; class Bacteroidia; order Chitinophagales; family Saprospiraceae; genus M3007. The sequence continues at coordinate 11,144 of JADJWX010000030.1, forward strand.
CGCCGTATTTCCGGATGAGCGGTTCCCGCAAAAAGCGGTAGACAGGCATTTGGTTTTGCCGGCCCAGTTCGCAAGCCGCCGAGCAGATGTCCCAGCGGTGGTAGTTGAGTGCTTCAAAGCCCGTTTTTTCGTTTTTCTCCACCCGGATCGGGTACAAATGGCAGGAGATCGGTTTTTGAAAATCGATCACACCGGCGCGGTAGGCACGCTCGATACCGCACTGGGCGGTGCCGGTACCGTCGAGGGTCATGTAGGCGCAGGGGCCGTCGTTTACCAGCGGTGTGCCGTACTCCTCGCCTTCCACGTACCACTGGTATTTGCCTTGCGTTTCGATGGCCTGGATGCCGGCCGGACTCAGGAAGGGTTTTATTTTTTCAAAAATGGACTCCAGCACGGGCAGTTCCGCCTCTTCCAGCGGGGCGCCGGAATCGCCTTCCCAACAGCAGGCGCCCTTGCAGGCGGTCAGGTTGCAGATAAACTGTTCTTCGATGAGTTCGTCGCTGACGAGTTTGTCCTGGACAATGATCATGTTATTCGGTGAGTTTTCGGATAGCCTCGCCCATGCGCCGGCGTGCTTCGCGTTTTTGCAAAACAGTGGGAGGCACGACCCGGTCGGTACAATCCTGCAGCGCACAGCGTTCGCAGGTTACATTTACCAAGGTGCGCGGGATAGCGGGATCATCCCAGAAACGGATAATTTCCCTGGATTGCTCATCCAGCAAAATGCCCAGCGTGACGCTCACATTGCGGTCGACCGTCGGGTAGCCGGGTTTGGCCACCGTGACGCAGAGGTATTCCTCCTGGGTATCCAAAAACAAGGCACGCTGCACACCCGACATAGGCTGCCGGTAGTCGCCGGTTTCGATTTGGTAGGTCTGTAAGTCGCGCAGCAGTGTGATGGACAACCAGCGTCGGCAGTAATGTTCGTCGAGGCCGGAGGCATGGGGCTGGTGGCGCCGGTTGAGGTGCAATTCTTTGTCGATATCGAATTTGTCGATTTCCGTGTCATGAATAAAACGCAGGAAAAAAACCTTGTGCAGGTCGAAATCGAGCGAGAGCACATTGAACCGCTGGAACAAAACCTCGGGGCTTGCCTGGTATTTGGTCATCAGATCGAGCAGGTACCGGCCGTTCCAGGTTTGCTGTTGAAAGAACCCGCGCAAGTCGCGGACAAAAGAATTGCGGTTGACCAGCAGGGCAACGGCGAAATAAGCGGCTTTGTAATTATTCAGCACCTGCTCAAACGAACCGATCCGCAGCATGGTGGAAGCCAGGGGGCGCTCTTTTAAATGCAAGACATTGAAACCGAGTTCTTTGGCCAGTTGGAAAGCGCGCTGCCGCTCGTTGAGGCGGCTGTTCAGCAGGAGTCGTTTTTTACGTGGCTGAAACACGGCGCGCATACTTTTCAGTTCGGGAAAGGTGTCGAGCGTGGCATCGTCCAGCTTGTAATTGAAATCCCGAATGAGAATTTCCGCCAGCAATTGGGCCGGCACGCCGCCATTTTTCGGCAGCTGATGCCGCTGCACAAAGGCGTCGGCGGCCTGTTCAATATCCTCAAAATAATTCATGTGCAGCTCCTGGTAGGCACGCAGGGCGGCAAAGAAGAAATTCTCGTCGCGCAGGGAATAATTGCGCGCAATTTCAAGCATGGCCGAAATGAAGGCATTGACCCGGTCGGGCGCCCGGGCGATGATCTCTACCACCTGTTGCACTTCGATACCGAAAAGGTCGAGCGGGAGTTCGTTCAAAAAATTGCTCTGGATCAGGTCGCCCAGCGGGGCGTACTGTTTGGTGAGTTCCGGGGAGGCTAAAAACTCGGGGGTAATGCCGAGCGCATCGGCCAAAATCTGGAGATTTTTGGGTTGCGGGTATTTTTTGCCTTTTTCAATTTCATTCAGGTAGGAAACGGAAATCCCGGTATGCCTGCCGAGTTCCTCAAAATTCCAGCCCTTTTCCTGCCGGAACTGGCGGACTTTCAATCCGAGCACAATTTTCTGTTGTTGTGTTTTGGCCATAACCTGTGGCAAAGGTAGTTTTGAGTTTTGGAAACACCATCACCATGCAGCTTGAAAACCGGGAACGCATCTCCGCGCTGATCCGGAATGCCGGCCGGTTTTCGGCGCCCGTTGGGGCGCTTTGCCGCACTACCGGACATTTTCCCTTTACCGCAGCGAAAAGGAGAAATGCACGTAAATTTGATCGTTTATTCCACCAAACAATGCCGTATTGCGGGAATTTCTTGGTCACCAAAACTTCGTCGACAGGCGATATACCCGAAAACGGATACGTATTAAGACGCATTGCGGGAGTACAGCGGGTTGTGGGTGGATAGCCGCAATTTAGTGGAATTGGAGGGATTGTTGGTAACTCGAGAGTTCTGCACCATAAAAAAAATGAAACAATAACGAAAATGAAGTCAATACTCCTGATAATATCGATTTTGATTCCAGCGATTGTAATTGGACAAAAAACAACTAAAATCAACAAATATTCTGTTGGTATAGAAATAGACGTTGGGCATTCTTTTCCAAATTTCGACAAAGAGCAAGAGCAATGGAAAGGAATATTTTATCCAGCAGGGGGGATAAACGTATTGTTCGTTAACCGAATAAATCAAAAATGGATTACCGACTTGGGAGTGGGTATAACAGGATACGCCTTGACAAATCAGGGAAGTGTGGACAATTATGTTCTTGATTTTGCTTCCCCTACCATTTCATCAGGAGTAAGCTATAATTTTCTAAATCGGCATGGGCAAGAAAATTTCATCAAATTGACAAGTGGATTTCAATTAGGCTATCGGGGTACTTTCATAGATGAATTTGAAGATTATACCGTCAGGATTGAAGGCAAGAATAAATTATATCAATTCATAAGACCTGAAATTGGAATCCGCAGATACTTTAAGCAAAGAATGAAGGGGTCTCGTTACAAAATGGCTTACGAATTTGGGACTTACTTTCGATATAATTTAAACACCCTGGGGACGGCGACAATAGAAGAGAATGATTTTGAAGTGACGCTGAAACCGAGAGGAAACATAATTGGTGGATATTTTAAGATTCTTTTACCAGCAGGCAAAAAGCGAATAAGGCTCAAACCGCAAAAAGAAAAAGAATTGCCCCCAATAATCTATAATCCAAGATATTTGAAATAAAGAAAGAAAACGGTGCAGAATCGAGTAGGGAACGGTGAGCCAAAATGACCCACCGCAGCCCTCTCACACCACCCCCGCCTGTGGCGGGGCAAGCTGTGCGTACCGGCCTGGTACACGGCGGTTCACCGAACAGCATCCTTGTACCTGACTTGCAGACAATACTCCAGGAGCTGTTACCGGAACCAAAATTAGTCTCCGACGCTGTCAGTTAAGCACCTGCGACCTGGCAGCGTCGACTATTTCGTACTTTTGGCGCCACTCCATCACTCAATCACTCAATAAAATGCGTAAACAACTCGTAGCCGGCAACTGGAAAATGAACAAAACCCTGGAAGAGGGGCTGGATCTGATTCAATCTGTTTTTGAAAAACTGGATGGGCACCCGAACGGGCCGGTCGTTTTTGGCACGCCATATCCGTTTTTGCAGGCTGCCGCCAAACGTATCAAAACGCGGGATGGCTTTTTTCTGGCTGCGCAAAATTGCCACCACGAGGAAAAGGGCGCCTATACGGGAGAGGTATCCGTCGATATGCTGGTCTCCGTCGGCGTCGATTACGTCATCATCGGTCACTCCGAGCGGCGGCAGTATTTCAACGAAACCAACGAGCAACTGGCTAAAAAAGTAAACCTGGTCCTGGCCAAAGGCCTGCTCCCGATTTTTTGCTGCGGCGAGCCGCTGGAAATTCGCGAAAAAGGCACGCATGTGGAGTATGTGGCGGAACAACTCAAAGCCAGCCTGTTCCATCTCCCCGGAAGCGGAATTCCGGAAAATCGTGATCGCCTACGAACCCATCTGGGCCATCGGGACCGGCAAAACCGCCAGCACGGCACAGGCGCAGGAGATGCACGCTGCACTACGGGCGCTGCTGGCCGGCAAATACGGGCAAGCGGTTGCCGACGACACCACCATCCTGTACGGCGGCTCCTGTAATGCCCAAAACGCCGCCGAGTTGTTCAGTCAGCCCGATGTGGATGGGGGGCTGATCGGCGGGGCGTCGCTCAAAGCCGATGATTTTGTGGCGATTGTACGGGCAATGGAAGGGTAAGGCCCGTTGGGTATAAAAGGCCAATATTAATCATCCCGAATTTTAGGGGGAAGACATCTTTTGATTTAACTCATTGATTCACAAGAGTGGAATCGGCCTTATGCAAATCCCGGTTTTGCGAAATCGGAGGCGGCTTTTAGCAAAACCATGTTTGAGTGACGACGCAGGAGGAACGAGTTTGGTTTTGCGCCGCCGGAGATTTCAGGCAAAATCGTTGGATTTGCATACAGCCTTGATCTTTTTGGTTCTTTTTACATCAAGGTAAAAAGAACAGAAGTGATTCATTACTAGCAAATTACCTTATGGTAGTATGCAAAAATCCCGGATTTTTCCTGGTCAAGAAAAATCCGGGATGACCCGAATCAGGGGGCTAAATGTATGGGATCTTCCCTTTTCTTGTCCTGTCGAAGCGCAGCGGACATCCAAGCTATGCTCGGTAGAGCCGTATGAGCCCTGTTTTGTCCTTTTTGGGTGGTGTCTGCTGCGCTGGACAGGAGTCCTGGGATCGGTAAGCACCTGATTCTGCGATTGGTGGGTTTGCTCTGATTCGCATGATTCATGTTGATGATACATTTAAGGCGCCAGCCCTTGGTCGACGAGTCTAACGTCGTCAACTTAAGGTATTTGGGTGGGTGTACACTTTGACTTTTCAAATTAGACTTTTCAAATTTGACTTAAAAGGAACTTCCCGAACTGATATTGCTCTTAAAAAAGTCAAAAGTTCAATTTGAAAAGTCAAATTTGAAAAGTGTCCACCTCCTCTGATTTCTTAAATTGACGACATTAGACCTGGAGTCGTCTGACGAGGTGCCTGGCACTATTTCACAAGCAGCTTGTCAGTGTAAATAACGCCTTTTGCATCGGTGATTTTCACGATGTACATGCCGCTTTCCAGGCCATTTAAATTCAGGGTGGGCTGGTTGGTCGTCATGATCCGCTGCCCGCCCAGGTTAAAGATTTCCACTGTGGTCACATCCGAAGTAATAAAAACAGTGGCGTTTGAAGTGGCCGGATTCGGGTAAACCACCACTTTTTGCTTCAGATTTTTAACATCGTCGACATCGACTAGCTCGGTGGTAAAGTACATATTGTCCAGGAACAAAATGCCCGATCCGAAGGGCGTACTGGTGAATATGTATTGATTTAAATCATCCAAACTTGCCAGCCCGGCATTCGTGAAATCTGCCAGCGGGATATGGAATTGACTCCATGCTCCCAACGTTGGACTAACGTTCAAATTTGCCTCCGAATCGCCGTTAGGTCCCATATTACCATCGCCCAGGAAGCTCACCAATTTCACATTGAGCGTGGTTATATTGGGCGTCCAGACATCCAGATGCAGGTAGGTCATACCTGAAGCATTTACCGGTTCTGAGGTTGTTTCTACGCCGTTAAATCCTAAAAGGGTGTATTTTTTCGTAGGATTTCCGGCAATTGTATCTTCAACATAGGCGGCCTGGCTCCAGGGTGTGTTCCAGCTATCCACATTCACATCGGTATAGGCATCGCTAAACAGCGAAATCACATTGGTATTGGTAGGCGTGGGGGCCGCCGTAGCGGGGGAGTTGAAGAAATACGATATGGTATAGGTGGCTGTGGTCGTACCATTGGCGGCGGTCACCAGTACGGTGGCATCCCCCGGAATCGAAGTAGCTTGTGTAATGGTCGTCACGGTGGCATTTTGATTGCTAGTCGTTGCCAACGTAATCTGGGGGACAGGGTTGCCGCCCGGAACGCCGTACGTGTAGTTAAAAGCGCTTGGCGCAAAGCCGGTAATGGTTGCGCCATTTACTTGCAAGTCGCTCAAGGTAGCATCGGCCCCCGGGTCGCTGCCGGGTTTCCAAAAATAGATGTTGTCCAGGTAAATGTCGCAGGGAGTAACCCCGGCATTGGCGTCAAATTTCAATTGAAAAACGGAATTCCAGGACATACCGGTAAACGCACTTTTGGGCAAATCCACGCTACTCCATTGTCCGGCACTCAGCGGAACATCCACCAGGACCTCCGAAGGGCCCATGCCGCTGTTGTCAATCGGCGTAAACTTTACCGCCGTCGCATTGGATGTCCAAATGTCGATGTGCACAAACTCCATGGCGGAGGCATTTTGCGGATTCGCTTCAAAGCCCGTTCCCTGGTAGTTGAAATTGGTGTACGCCATGGCCAGGTTGCCATCGCCGGGGTCAAACGCAATATTTACGGAGCCGCTTTGTCCCCAACCGGGGTTGTAATTCACCATGGCGATATTTGTATACGCTTCACCATAAATCGAAATCACATCAGATGGGTTTCGTGTTGGCGGCACGGGGGCACTGGTTGTCGGCTGTGCTTGTGCGATAGCCGAAGCAAGTAGCAGTAAAAAGCAGGAAATACATTTCATAGTGTAAAAATTTAAAGTCAAACTATTACTCTTTTAGTTGGTGTTAAAACTTTGTTCCATGACTTGTTTGGGGCTTCTGTCAATACGAAACACACCCCAGTGTTTCTCCGGCTCCAGCGGTTCGGGCGAGCCTTTCCAGGATTCATCAAAGGCCTCAAAAAAGAAGGTGAGAATGCCTTCCTTTTCGGACCAGTCCATGAGATCGTTGTAGTAGATTTTTTGATTGTCTTCGCTGACGTGCTCCGGGTCGATACCTCTGCCGTTTGAATTGGTGGCCCAACCGGCCTCGGTGATCACCACCGGCATACCGGGATACAGGTTTGCTACAGCCAGGTAGTTTTCTTTGGTGTACTCCAGGGATTCATGGATTTTTTTGTATTCCCAAACCGGGTAAGTATGTATGGAAATAAAATCGACGACCGCGGCCAGCGGTTTTAATTTGGTAAGCCACGGAACATAGTTTTCACAAAAAGTGACCGGTTGCCGGGCCGCATCCTTCACCAGTTGCACGTATTCGACAACCTGGTTGACAGACACATAATGATCCGTCCAGTCGACGCAGGCTTCATTGCCTACGGATAGCGAAAAAATGATTTCCGGATATTGGTTCGCGCGTGCGATAAGTTTTTGAATTTTATCGCGGTTGCTTTTTCGATTACGGTCAAGTTGTGCTTCCGTATACACACCGCCGCCCCAGGGGCAACCGAAATTGTTCATCTCTGCTTCGATGAACGCCCCAAGCATAATTTTAAAATCCAGGTTTTCCCGGCGGATAACTTCCAAAACCGTTTCGCTGTGTGCATCCACGTCATAGAGCCGGAGGTATTTCCAATGACCTTGCAATAGCAGCAAGTCTTCTTTTACCTCCGCATACGACGGATAAATACCGCCCGGCATTTGCCCTTCGCGAAACCCCGAATAACATATCCCTTTGGCCGGCAATAGATCTAATGCAGCAAAAGTGTTCATGGGTTTTGGAATTTTAATTGCTCGTTTTTATCCCAAATCCCCCAATAAGCGCCCACTTCACCTTCGGCGCCTACTTTCCAGGATTCGTCAAAAGAAGAAAAGTAAAAGACCGGCACGTTTTCGGCCAAAGCCCAAAGTTGGGTATTGATAAAATAGGCCAGGGCATGATGTTCCGACGGAACCGCGCCTTTCAGGTTTTCGCCCCGGCTTGGCCAGCCCGTTTCGGTGATCAAAACGGGTTTCCCGTTTGCAGCCTGAACGGCCTGGTGATACATTTTCTTCAGGTAATCCAGGGAATGTTCGAAGGGGCAGCCTTCCCAGTACGGATAACAATTGGCCAGGATCACATCGCAGGCCTCTGTGATTTTCGGGCGCTGCGAAAATTCATAGTAGGCATCCACGTAACCAACGGGAATGCCCGGAATGGCCTCCTTTACCCGGTAGATATAGCGCAGCAATTCATCCTCCGACAAATCTTTCCGGTACATAACTTCGTTGCCCACGGCGGCAATATCAACCAGGCCTGCTTTGGCCAGTTCAATCAAACCGTTCACTTCCCGTTCATTTACCTCCGGATCACTGCCCAGCCATGCCCCAACCAGCGTTTTGAGCCCGAAAGCCTTGGCTACTTTTGGAATACGGTCATTGTAATCGGTGCACGAAAAAGACCGAATCCACTGCGCATGTGGTTTCAGGATTTGCATTCGCCGTTTAACCTGTTCCTCCGAAATGATATCGCCGGGTTTCTGGCCTTCTTCATACACGCTGAAGCAGAATCCGTAAATGCCGTTGTTTAAAATTTCGAGAAATAAATCCTGTATTTCCTGCGCGGACAAACCGGCGAGGTAATTTTCGGTATTGACACCGGTCAACGAAAGGTAGCGTTCTGCTCTGTATGACATTTTTCTATATTTTTTCGGCTCATGTTCCCATCGGGTTGATAGTGAGGGGGTGACTGGCAGTCACCCCCTCACTTGGCCCCCGCTCAGCCAAACGGGAGCATGAGCCATTTTTTCTTTATAATTCGCCTCTGCGGCTAACCAGTTCTGCTTTTATTTCGTGGGCTTTTTCTTCGGTGAGGTCATAATTCCACATTACCAGAATGGCCAATGCTGCGGTAATTGCCGGAATAGAAATATCTGCGATGCGCAGGTTGGTAATGGTTTCCACAGATTGCGTGGCTGCGTTTTGATCGAAGCCCACCATTTTCAATACCAGACCGCCCAAAACCAGTGCGAGGCCCTGCCCCAACTTTACCATCCACCAATAGATGGCGCCAAAGGTTCCTTCCTTTCTCGGCATACCGTTATTCAGTTCATCCAGATCGCACACATCGGCAGTCATAGACATCATCAGTGTAAACAGCCCTCCGATCCCAAAGGCCATCAAAGGCACCGGGACAAACATCAGCCACGGGTTTTCCGGCGAAAAACCCCACCATTTTAAAATATAACCCACTATAGAAATCGCCGTGGAAATCACAAAAGCCTTTCGCTTGCCCAACTTGTTCGACATCCAGGTAATGACCGGGATAATCAAAAACGCCGTCGCAAACGCGCTGACGGTGGAAAACCAGGCGGGCCAGGTGCCGGCAGCATCATATTGGCCGTTGAACAAATAGAATACAATAATGAAATAGCTGAAAGAAGCCACCATCTGAAAGCCGTTAAAAACCAGAAAAGTGGCGCCGCACAAGCGCATAAACGGCTGATTTTTTGAGATCAGCACCATATTTCGCACCAGGCCTTTCAGGTTCTTCAACAGACTTTTGAAGGTGATTTCATCCCGGTTTTGCAGATTAGTCTGGTCGATTTCCTTGCAAAGCAGGGCCGGAAGTATGCCCAATACCATGCATGCTATACCGACGACGACGGAGAGTTTGTGCACACCCTCTGCCTGAGTTTCAAACAGGTCCGGATTGGCGATCAGGACCCAAAACCAGGGAACAATCATCCAGGCGATCTGACTTACCGTTTGAGAAAAGCCCATCAGGCGGGTACGCTCGTTGTAATCGAACGTCATTTCATAGCCCAGGCCAATCAAGGGGTGGAAAAGATGGTGTTCCCGGTCAGGTAGATCAGCGAAAAAATCAAAAAATACCAGAAATTATATTGTTGGGAATTTTCCGGATTTAATTGCCACAATACTGCGAACAGAATACCGCTCAAAATGGCGCCGGCAAATATGTAGGGTCTTCTGCGCCCCCATTTGGATTTGGTATTGTCCGATATGTAGCCCATAATCGGATCGGAAATTGCATCGTAGATCCTTGGCAAACCGCCCAGCAAACCCGCCAGAAAGGGATCCATGCCAAAGGCCGTCAGCAAGAAAAATGAAAATACGCCTAAAGCGCCGGGCAATAGATTGTTGACCAAATGACCGGCTCCGAATGCGGCTTTCTGAATGACCGGAACTCTATCCTTGGCTGCTGTTTGGTACTGTGACATTGTTTTTAATTTATTGGATTGAATACCACGGTTTGAAGTGCTTTTTCACTAATTTTTATATGGAAATCCTGCCCTTCCAGGGTTATTTTCAATAATTTTTCTTTTTCCGTCGGATTGAAAATTATAGTTGCAATAGAGCCGTCTGTGTTTTTCGCGGCCGTCACCATTAATTCGTCATCGGGGTTTTCAAAACCAATTCGTGTGGCGCCCGGCCGGATAAACTTGCTGAAATGCGCCATGGTGTAATACAGCGGCGTGAAATAAACCGCATCGTTTTCCGGGTCGACGATCACAGGGGCGACACACCAGTTTTTAAACCAGTTGGGGCCGCCTTGTTTGTCCAGTACCATATTCCAGTCTATCCAACCGTCTACGTAGTTATTCAGGCAACCGATTATATCGCGCGCATAGCGAAATACCGGCACATACTTCGGGTGCAGGTGTTTTTGGTCTTCCGGCGCCCAGTCCCAGCCCCAATCGGTTGCTTCCTTGCTCCAATACCAGGCATCGTCGTTCCATTTGGGCACTTCGGCATCCACACAGGCTTCGGTCTGGATCAGGTATTTATCCGGCGCTTTTTTATGGGCATACTGCAAGGCTTCCGGGAAGAAATCATACGTGCTTTCATACCAGTGAATGGCTGTTCCGGCGAAGTATTTTGCGGAGTTCGCATCTTTAAACATTTCATCCACCCAGGCTTTCAGTTCGGCCCGGTTTTGATCGTAGCCCAGAATTTTGACCTGGCTCAAGCCGTCTTGTTCCAGCTTTGGCCCCAAATAGTGCTGCACGAAATCGGTCATTTCCTGAGGCGTGAACAACATACTCTCCCAGTTGCCGCCATTGCCGTGGGGTTCATTTTCCACGGTAAGCCCCCAAATGTCTATGCCTTCATCCCGGTATGCCTGGATGTATTTTGAAAAAAACAAGGCCCAGGTTTCGCGGTATTCCGGCAACAGTTTGCCGCCGACCCACTTGTTGTTATCCTTCATCCAGGGCGGCGCCGTCCAGGGCGAAGCGATGATCCGGAACCCGTCCGTGGAGATTTTTTGCGCCGCCTTGATCATGGGAATCAAATCATCCCGGTCTTCATCAATGGAGAAATTTTCCAGGTTTTTATCATCCGGAACCGGTGCGTAGGAATACTGGCCCAGGGAAAAGTCGCAGGAGTTGATATGGGTTCGGGTCAAAGAATAATTCGCGCCGGTTTCGCTGAAGTAGGCTTGTAAAATTTTATCCCGGTTGGTTTCGCTGAGTTGGTTCAGCAGGTAGGCTGAACTTTCGGTGAACGCGCCGCCAAAACCGGTAATTTTTTGATAGGATTCCTCCGGTTTCAATACGATCTGCAAAGCGCCGGCTCCGGCTGTTGCCGGTTGAATTTGTTGTAATTTATTTCCACCCGCAGCGGTTTCATAACCCGTGGCTTCCCACTTCTTTTTTGAAGATTGACAACCTGTAATCATGGCGAGTAGCAGCAGTATGAAAAAGAGGTTCATGTTCCCGTTTAGCTGAACGGAGGGCCAAGTGAGGGGGTGACTCGCAGTCACCTCCTCACTACCAACCCGATGGGAACATGAGCCAAAAAAGAATTTTACCAGTTCCATTTAATCTGCTTTTTTAGGTTGATCCAATAGACGGCCTGGGTTCAGGCGTACCGTTATTCGTTGGATTTCACCGCTTCTGTTCAAAATTTTATGTGTAATTTCTCTATCCAGCAACAGCGTTTCCGATTGATAGACCGCTTCGTTTCCGGAAAAAACGGCTACGCCTTCCTTTGCTGTCAGCATATAGACTACCGGGACCTGGCAGCAGGTAAAAAACAAGCTGTTTTCGGGCAGCTGCAGTTGTTGGCGTTGGCCGTTGACATCAAAAAAGGCCACGGTTTTAGCGGCCGTCAGGAATTCATTTTTGCGAAGAAAATCCGGCATGAATTGCAGTTCACCGTTTTTGACGAGCACGCCCAATTCACCGAACCGGGCCAGGATATCTTCTTTCACCTGCCCGGTCATGCCGGGTTGTTGTGCGCCTCTGCCAGATGGCGTATGTGAATACGGATCGGTGGGAAACGCTCCGTAGAGTTCGGGCGACTTATGCACCCCGATTCCCTCCGTGATCTCGTAATAATGCTCCAGCAATGGCCTGACATGGTCGATACCGGCCTTTTCTTCCCGGGCTTTGACAATTGTTTCCAGGACGGCCAATCGCAATTTGGATACCATATGCCAATAGATAGACCCCAAACCCTCATACCCGAAGAAGGTCCCGCTCCTGCCGGTGAATGCCTTGTGCTGAAATGTCGCCTCAAAAAGCCGGAGTAAATCACGCTTCAGCGTTGCGTCGAAATCTTTACCGGCTTCGAGCGCGGCTTCCAGATCACCGGCATTTTTGAAATTTCCATTAAAATGATAATTCCCGAGCAGGTCTTTTTCAAGGATGGCTGCATAGTCCTTGCCGGCGAGTTTTCCCAAAATTCCGGATTGGGCCAGCTGGTCGGCGGGGATGGTATTTTTTTGCAAAAACCCGGGCAGGTTTTTGTTTGGGTAAAGCAGGTAGCTTTGTTGATCCTCACGGAATACCGAACTCGCTTTAAGAGCGTCCAGCAGGCCCAAACTCTCCGCTGCGGAAAGGCTGCCCGCGCTCAAAACGGCAACCTGCCCTTCCAACATCACATTCAGATGTTCGATCGACACCGCATCGGCGGTCGACGTCATCAAATTATAGCCGTGGTACAGGTTGTCGTCCCGCCGGTTGGCCCGGATCGTTTGTTCTACAAATAATTGCGCCAGTGTTGCAAAACTGCGCAGACTGTCCAGGGTAAGGGGGCGCTTGGCACCGTCAAACGCCTGTTGATAAACCCGCCACCGGAAATCGCTTGCGGCATTCCCGAAGCGGTCCAACAGATTTTTCCGGTCCCGGTCATTGATTTTTTCATGGAGCAAGCCCTGGTTTTCCCGGAGCGTATCCGCAATGTGTTGATAGAAATCAACCATTTCATCGGAGACCACTACGCTATCCAGGCTGGTTTCGGCGAGCATTTTTCAAAAAACTGCAAAAAGCGGCGCAGGTAATAGAGCGTGACCATGGAAACCCCGTTCCCGACCAGCGCATTGTTGGCGTCATTCCACTCCGGCCGTTGTGTATTCATCCATATGCCGCCTTCCAGGATAAAGTTGGACAGCTTGGCGAGTACAGCGGCGAGTATTTTTTCGATAAAATTTACGTGTACCAGCTGCCCGTTTTTATCGTGCAGCAAAGCGCCGTCGGCGCCGGTTTCGCTTCTTTTTTCCCGGATCAGCTGGTCCAGAGAAAAATCAAAGTCAATGGTGTCTTTCGGGTTTTTGAGGATTTCCCGGTAGGGTTTGATCTTGTACGGAACATTTGCGTAAACGAAATACGCTTTGTCCAGCAGGTTTTCCAGCAATTCCGGATAGTAGTTCGTGGCAAATTCCAGAAATTTCAGCAGATAGATAATCTGGTGATCGCCCCAATATCCGATATACGACCAGGGGTCGTCGGGTTCTATAGCCTCCCAATCAAAACCGTCTTTTGTAATTCTATAGGGATTATAACCATCAAAGGTGGAAGCATTGAGGAATTTAAAAATCATTCCTTCAATAAAGCCGGGGTAAGCATGGGCGAGTGCCTCCCAGTTCTGAAAAATATCGCGCCAGTTGCCTTCATAGTCCAGAATTTTAGAGCCGTCAATTTCGCTCCGGGTATTAATAGAAAACTTATTCCAGGGGCGCGAGGGATCGCCATGCCGCCGGCTGAATTTCAAGGGTAAATACTCGGTAGCCAGTCGGATAAAATCGGGGTCGGTGTTGTGTTGCAATACCGTTTTCAGGGCCGGCAGCGGAAATTTGTCGGGGAGTTGCCGGAGCAATTCCTGGTGCCTGGAAAAAACAAGGCGATTGGCTTTTTCCAGGTAATGGGTAAAATCCCAGCGTTCGATCTGGTAGTTTTCATCAAAAATGCCGCCGCGCATGATGTTGAACAGCACATTGGAAAAATGCCGGGAGTCAAGCAGCATATCTTCGCTAAACTGCAACCCATCCGCAGCGGCCACCAACTTAACCAGATTTTCTGTCCCCAGATCAATATCGCGTTGAATGCGTTCACCCAGGTTTTGATCGCTTTTAATGGTTTCGATCAGCCGAACAATAGCGGAATGATTTTGATTGACATTGGCAACCAGCAACCATTGCTTTTCGGCATGTGGCAGGAGTTCGGACGCAACGTGGACAAAATAGGCGCCCTTTTCGCCCTTCACATCTGTTTCCCGGGAAATGCTTTTGCCTTGCCGGAAACTTTTCAGTTGCAACGCAGACAACAGATAGTCCGGATTTTCCAGGCCCAGCGAAAAAACCACATTGGCCTTGAGCGCCTCACTGGGTTCGGCTTTATCAACAATAATCGCACTGAGCGCGAAAATGCCCAGGCCCGATTCCTCGTCCAGTTCACTGCGTTTGTATGCATCCGTCAGGTTGCTGGCCCTGTTCTGGAGGTCACTGCCCACGCCATAAGGGACAATGTTCTGAATACCGTCGAGAATATTAATTGTAATAATCTCATCGGAAAGATTAATAATTGTCGATTTTTTAATGAACCCAAATTCATTGCTAAAACTCCATTGGTATAGAAATTTGAGTCCAAGTGCAGAATTTATCTCTTCAAAAATAATTTTATTGCAATAGCCAGCTTTGTATAAATTTCTTTGAATTCCAACATTTCCTTCTCCACGGATAGAAAAAGGTTCCCAAATTACCGTCTTGTCATTTTTATGAATTTGAAAGATAGATTTGCTTCCGGTGATTTCTGCCGACTCCGTAATCTTGTCGTCCGTATAATACGGGAACAAGGCGTGCTCCGCGTTTTTTCGTCCTGCAGTCAATCCTCCGTTGCTGGCAATAAACATCCAGTGGTTGGAGTCACTGACTACACTCATAAAAAACGGGCGTAGTTCATCGACATCGGCTATTTTATAAAATTGTTCCCCGTCGATAATTACGGAACTCAATTTTACATTATTCCGCTCCTGTGGCATTGTATCGCGTTTTGTTCGTTATCTGAGTTTGTCCCCGTTGCCCGTAGTGAGGCGGTGACTTGAAGTCACCGCTTCACTTGCCCGTAGTGAGGCGGTGACTCAAAGTCACCGCTTCACTTGGCTCCCCGTAGTGAGGCGGTGACTCGAAGTCACCGCTTCACTTTTGGCTCCCCGTTATTGAGGCGGTGACTCGAAGTCACCGCCTCAATCGCTTCAGTTGGCCTCCCGGTAAACACGGACATAATCCACGGTCATTTGCTGTGGAAACGGAGTTTGTGACGTTGGAAAGCCGACATAGGTTCCGCCGACTGCCACGTTTAAAATAATGAAAAACGGGTCGTCGAACACCCATTCGCCCGGAAGATCATCCGGCGTAATACGTTGATACAGGGTGTCATCAACGAAATAGTCAATATAATCTTTGCCCCACTCTATCGCATAGCGGTGAAAGTCGGCATCGAAGCGGTCATTGAATAAGGCGAAACTTTGGGTAATGGCAGCGCCGCCGGAATATCCGGGTCCGTGCACGGTTCCGTTAATAATATTTGGCTCCTGCCCCCGCAATTCCATGATATCGATTTCGCCGCATTGTGGCCATTCCACGGTTTCGATATCAGCGCCCAGCAACCAGAATGCCGGCCACAATCCCGGTCCGTAAGGTGTTTTCAAGCGGGCTTCGAAACGGCCGTAGGCCTGTGCGAACAGCCCTTGCGTTTTGATACGTGCAGACGTAAAAGGCGCTCCGGAAAATGTTTCCCGGCGGGCGGTGATCAGGAGGTTGCCAGCCCCATCCATCGATGCATTTTCCGGGCGACCGGTGTAATACTGCAATTCCTGGTTCCCCCAGCCGTTGCTTCCGGTCCCGATATCAAAAACCCACTTGGCCGGATCGGGCGACGTGCCGGAGGCGCCGTCAAATTCGTCGCTCCAAACCAGCTGCCAGTTACGCTGCGGCGGCATTTGCTCTTCGTCTGCTTTGCAACCGGCCAGGCAGAACAATATGAAAAGGGAAAGGATGGCCATAGACAGCCTGTGCGTAGTAAGCAATTTAATAGTTATATTATTCATGGCGTAGTTTCTATATTATTGAATGGTTAGTTGTGGAAATACAAATTGTCTACATAGACAGTATTGGCTCCTATAGGGCGCCCGACCAGGATATACTGCGCGATGTGCCCCCGGGTGACGAGGCCGGTAAAGTCGGACAATGGAATGTCGTAACTGATCCATTGCCCTTTAGCCGGCATATCGTAGTTGATCTGGTGCTCAACATCGTCGCCGCCGCCAAAGGCGCCGTCCGCACCGAAATCGACCAATTTTATTGCGAAGCTGCTAAAGTCGGCCGACCATACATCGATGTGAAAATGCGTCATACCGGTCGCGTTGACCGGGTTGATAACCGTTTCGATACCCACAAAATCGAGAGCAGAGTATTTCTTCACGGCATTGCCCGCTACCTGGACATCTTCCAGCGTTGCGGCCGACCAATTCGTCCGCCAGGTGTCTACGGGTACATTGTTGTACACTTCACTAAACAGGGAAATGACATTTGCCTGCGGCAGCGTCGGCGCCGGCGCGGCAACGGTCGGGCTGCTTTGCATGGTGTTGCCGTTGTAGAAATAAATGTTGTCGACGAAAAGGTTGGGCAGGTTGCCGGAAAGCACAATTTGAGCCAAATGAGCCTTGGAAGTCAGGCCGGTAAAACTGGCTAAGGGGATATCCAGACTTATCCAGGTTTCGGAAGCCAAGGTCGAATTGTTGAACGTGAGTTCATGCGATGAATCGTCATTTCCACCAAACGCGCCGTCCGCACCGATATCCACCAGGAGCACTTTGAACTGGGAGGCAGGGCTGACCGGGTCCGGCGTCCAGATGTCAATATGGAAGTGAGTCATGGTGGTAGCGTCGATCGTGGGAGCTGTAAATTGTATGCCTACGAAATTCAACTGGGTATAGCGCTTAATGTCGTCGCCGGCCACCTGAACATCAAAGGTTTGTGCCGTCGAAAACTGCCAGTAGCCATTAAAGAAATCGACCGGAACATTATCATACGCATTGCTGAAAACGGAGATCACGTTATCGGCAGCCTCCGTCGGGACCGGGGCCGGCGTTTGCGGCAAAACCGGCGCTCCGGACGAAACGATTGTCAGGGAACCTTGCGAGGCCGATCCGGCCAGGGAGGCGCTGATTACGGCCGTGCCGGCATCCATCACCGTTACCACACCGGCAGCATTCACACTGGCCACTGCGGCCGCTGAAGAGGCAAATTCAAAATAAGCCGGAGCGGCTTCTACCCGTTGGTCAACGCCGTTTGGAAGGTTTGCCACGGCAAAACCGGCAATGTTGAATGTATTCCCGGTTTCTGCATTTTCAGTCACATCTTCGCCGTTTATGATTCCGGAACGGGCATGCGCGATTGTCCCCAGATTTTCAAACCGCACTTCGTCTATCCAAAATGTATAGCCGTTGCCATCTTCGGGGCCTTCCGAAAAAAACAGCATGCCGCGCTCGGCCTTGAGTTTGGCAGGGTCCGGTATCGGAATGTAGTACTTTCTCCAGTTGGTATTCACCTCCAGGCCGTTTATAGCCGCCTGGTATTTGTTTTCTCCCAGGTCGTTGCCAAATCCGATGAGGTCTATCGAAGCCGGTTTTGACGCTTTGGCATAAAAAGTCAGCACGTTATAGCCGGACAAGTCGCGCCCGGTATTACTAAAATAAACGCCGCCGGCATAGGCGCCTGCCGGATCATCAAAATCAGGCACGGCTATGCGCATGGAGGCAGTTCCTTTGTATTTCACATCGGTATCGACATCAAAGGCCCGTACATCCGAGCCGCCAAAAGCGGCATAGCCCAGGTCGGGACTAAAGGCATCGATAAAAACGTCGGCAGTTGCGGGGTAGGTTGCGGGACCCAGTTCATCCAAGTCTCTTTTGCAGCTCAGAAAAAGCACAGTGTAAGCCAGAAAAA
Source organism: Lewinellaceae bacterium (assembly GCA_016716135.1). Classification (GTDB taxonomy): domain Bacteria; phylum Bacteroidota; class Bacteroidia; order Chitinophagales; family Saprospiraceae; genus M3007. The sequence goes on from JADJWX010000030.1 coordinate 29,149, forward strand.
GACAGATGATTGGATATGTATAATGATGCTTCATCAGTTGAAAATTTATTCGGTGGATGGACTACTGAAAGATATTGATGCGCAGATAGGTTCGGATTTCCCATTCGTTGCCATTGCCATAACCCGGTGCGGTCGGATCACACTCCAGTTCGCCGGCTGCATTGATAAAATGCGTCGGACAATAGCGCGGTGAGTACTGGTCCAGGGTGCGGTAGATGCCCTGAACGCCAATTTGTGTGTTGGGCAATTCAAGCCAGCTCGGTTTGCCCAGCGTCGTGGAAAGGTCCAACATGAATTGCTGGGGGAACGTCAGGTTGAAATCCCGGTGATAATCATACGGGCCCCAATCGTTGATTTTTACTGCCGAAACCAGTTTGATGTTTTTATACACCATGCGCAAGTCAAGGCCAAAGCGCTGGATCGTTCGAACAGCGTCGCCGTTGGCCTGGGCATTTCCAACGTAAGCATTGGCGATAAACCCAAGATCGGGGTTCAATTTGGACACGATACGCGCATAGGCTTCCCAGAGGTCCTCGGCAGGTGCGGAGCCGGGAAAAGCAAAGGTGGTCCGGCCATCCGGCAGAATACCGATGGCTGCATCCTGGATAGTAGGCAGATGCCGGAAAACGAAACCTGCGCTCACAGCCAGTCTGGCATCTTCGGACCGGTCGTTGTCCCAGTCGTACATCCAGGTGGCCGGTGTGGGGTCATAGGTAATCAGGAGTTCGCCGGCTGTGGTTTCGCGGTTGGCGCGCACGGAGAACGGGTCGTCCAGAATATTCCGGGGCCGGCCGGGCGCCTGCACGTCGCCGGGGATGGGGCCTTCGATGGGGCGCTGCCACAAGAAATTGGGCGCCAGTTGGAAATTGCCCATCGTATAGGTGAATCCGGTCAGGAAGTTATATTGGTTTCCGCTTCCGCTGTCCTTCAAGCGCCAGCCGGTGAACGTTTTGGTGTAATCGGCGCCACCGGTTGCGACGAGGGCCATTGCGGCAGCTTGCGCGTACCAGTTGACTCTTCCTTTCGAAAAGGTCAGTTTCAGTTTGCCGCCCCAGTTATCCTCCGGCCGGATTTTGTCCTGGTAAACGGTATAATCGCCTCTGGAACCGTCAACGATCTGGAACGTCCGGTCTATGAGCGGTTGTCCGCCCCAGATGCCGCCCAGTTCAAGCCCCAGAGCGCCCAATTTTGTTTTTGCATGCAGGGTAGCCCTGCGCGTCTTTGGCACCGGTATCGCAAAGGAGCTTTCCGTGGTACCCCGTTGTTCCAGATCTTCATGAAAAATCCCGGTCAGGTCGATGCCCGCAATGGTACGGCTGTACTTCACCAGGATAGCGGGGTTGGCCCCCCACCACAATTCGGGTCCCATGGCAATGCTGAGGCCTTTGAGTTTTCGCTTGCCATCAAGTTCAAAACCCAGCGGCGCCTGGCCGTTATAAATGTCGATGTTGGGGCCATAATTTGCTTCCGGATACAGGCCGAAAAAATCGCCTTCGTAACCCCAATGGTAGTGGCCGGTACGGTAAAAGCCGGTAAGGTCAAAGTCTTTGTGGTTCCAGTTTATATTGGCCCGGTATACCTGAATTCTGTTGGCATCGGCCAAATTGACCGGCCCGTTGGCTGTGTTTACCACCACGGGGCGTCCGCGATTTTCATAAAAAATTTCGTTGATGGGGTTTTGTGCCACATTACCCAGGATGTTTACTTCCACATTGGCACGCAGGTTTGCGGTCGGATTGCCGGCCACGCCTACGAAAAAAGACTGCATGTGGTCGAAACCCAATTGGTTGGGAAATACTTCTGCTTCCGGGTCGGCTTCTTCCGGCGTGGAGATCAAACTTCCCCCGGTGTTGAAGGTGGATAGGTCGGCGCTCAGGCGGCTCAGCCGGATTTTGCCGGATTGTTCACTTTCCAAAGCGGCCTTATCACCTCGGGCTTTCACGACGGCATCCATCAATTGGATTTGCCCGAAATATTCGTTGATCGCCGCTGCCGTAACACCCTCCCGGAAAGGTTGGAAAGCATGCACCTCTTTTAAGGCATAATACGCGGCGCGGGGGTATAACTGGTAAAGGCCGCGCGGGCTTGTCGGACCTTTGGCGCACACCCCGAACCATTCTTCGTTCATGTTATTTTCGCCCGGTGCAAAGTCGTTCAGATAGCCGCCGTTGCTCCATGAGGCATTATTATCATGGACATCCAGATTCTGGGTTTGGCCAAATTTCCACCAGCCGTCGCTAAATTGAAAGGTGAAGCCTCCAATAGAATTTCCAACCTTTCCCAAACCCGCTGCGTTTTCATAAATTTCCTTCCAGTTTCCAACCAAATAATACGCCTGGGCCTGCTGATCTTCGGCATTTTCAATTGCGTTGAAGGCATCGGCCCCAAATTCCGTGAACATGATCGGCTTGTTCAATTTTTCCTTAACAGCCTGAAACGCATCCCCGAAGGAAATGCCCCGGTACATGTTGGTGCCAAGGATGTCTATATCCCTGCATTCTTCGGCAATAATGTCCAGGAAAAGCAGATCGCCATTACAAATAGCTACGGGGTGCGCCGTGTCGATTGCTTTCATGGCTACGACAGCTCGTTAAACAGCTTGTACATATGCCGCGCGCGCAAGGTTGCTTTTCTGTCCTCCAGAGGAATATCCTCGGTTTCGGCGCCATCCCAGAAAAGCCCGTAGTTATTTTCATTGCCGAGTAAATACATAAGCAGGCCGGGCGTGCCTTTATATTCCTGAGTCATCGCCTTTACTTCTGCAAGCAATAACTCGCGAACCCGGGGATCAGCATATTCGGTATTTCCAACCCAGGCGCTTTCCAACGTTAGCCCGTAGCGGCCGAAAGAATGGTTGAGCATAGTGTAAATGCCGTACTTTTCGTAGATGTACTGAATCCACCGTGCCGGCACCCCGGTATATTGCCGGATGGCATTGACGCCCATATTTTTCAGCATGGGCATTTCAGCGTCAAGCGCCGCTTTAATTATGTCATCGGATTGATTCCATAAGCTGTAGGAATAATTGGTACCAATGGGGAAGTAATCCCAATTCATACCGTTGATCATGAAATCATTGCCATTAACTACCAGTTTTGTTCCCGCGCCACCCTGCACCAGGGTTACCCGGTCAGTTTGGGAAAAGACCAGGGCAGGAAGCAAGCAAAGAGCCAGTTGTAGTAAAATGTTCTTCATTTTTATCATTGTTTAAGAAGCCTTTTACGCTTTGTTTTTCTTTTTTATACCGGGCGGGCATCCCGACGATGGCCAAAAGCCCTGTTCCAAACGACGCTCCCGATTTAAACACATTGCTTTTGTACTGCAGCAAGCCCGTCAGCGACCATTCTGTTTCGCTACCTGCAAACTGCGCATCCACAATATTTCGCAAGCCGAGTAGTTGCGCCAAATCTAGAGTGGTTTTTACCACAACCTTTAATAAAAGACCTCATCAATTTTTTCATCAATTATGCTAAACGACTACTTCATTTTTATGCCTTTTAGATCATAATTCACTGATAGTTAGATATCTTTGTCAATAACAAACTTGCTCATGGGATATTGTACCTGCGACACAAAGCGCGTGTTTTGCCTGATTTTTTCCGTTTTGCTGAGTGGCCAGACCGAGGCTTTTTCAGGCAAATACCCCATTCAAAATTTCACACCAGGGGACTACAAAGCCGGCATTCAAAACATTGATTTTGCCCAAAACAGGGACATGACGCTTTTTGTCGCAAACAATTTAGGCGTACTTGCTTACAACGGCAATGATTGGGAAGTACACGCGTACAAACCCGGCAAGAAGGAACGGTCGCTGGCTTTTGATGAAACGACGAACCGGTTATACGTCGGCTCGCAAGGTGAATTCGGATATTTTAACGGAGACTGGAATTACAATTCGCTTACAGCGACCATTCCCGCAGATGCGAGGGACTTCGACGAGGTGTGGGATGTTTTCCTGATCCATTCAAAAGTATATTTCTGTACTTTCCAGGGCATTTACATGTACGACGGCCAGTCTATTCAGGTGATTAAACATAGCGAGGGCCTGGACAGATCGTTTCATTCCAACGGGAAACTATATACCCAAAGTCCATCGGGCAGGTTATTCGAGGTCAAAGGCACGGAGTTAATACCCGCGCACCCGCAAAGCCTCAAAAGCCGGGTCATAGCCGGCGTAATTCAACAGGATGAAGGCTATTTATTGTTCGACATTTCCGGAGAAATTGAGTTTGTCACTGCATTCGGTGTAAGCAGGAAATATGACAACCTAATCCAGGCGCTGCATGGAAAATATGTGAATCATGTGCTCCAACTTTCCGATACGCGCCTGGTCATATCAACACAAACAGCCGGTTTGTTTATATACGATCTTCAAAAACAGGCTACAGAAAACATTACACAGGACGATGGGCTACTCAGCAATACCTGCCTGCGCGCCTTTCAGGATCATTCCGGCAATTTGTGGGTGGGCATGCAAAACGGTATTGCGCTGGTTGACATAAACTCGCCGGTGCGTTTCATCAACCAGGAGATCAATATCCAGGGTAGTGGTTATGAAGCATTTGAAACAACCGACGGCACCTATTATACCACTACAAACGGGATTTATTTTTTGGCAAAAAATACTAGGCAAAGCGTATTTCTGCCGGGAACAGAAGGTCCGGCATACGGCCTGCAAAAAATCAATGGGAAGCTCTATGCAGGGCACCATACCGGCCTCTTTGTGTTGGAAAAAGGCAAAGCCAAACGACTGGCAGGCACCGATGGTTTATGGCAGGTGAAGCAATTGCGGTCAAGGCCCGGATTTGCTGTTGGCGGCACTTACTCCGGCCTGTATCTATTCAAAATCAATTCGGCCAGTGAAGAGTTGCAAGCCGTTCAAAAAATAAAAGGCTTCAACGAATCGAGCCGTTTTTTTGAAGAAGACCGGCAAGGACGAATATGGGTAGGACAATTTTACAAGGGTTTGTACCAATTGATCCTGGCAGAAGACCTCTCCTCCGCCACTGTTACTAAAATATCCAAAAACAATAATAACCCGATAGATGAGCAGATTATCCTGAGCAGTATAGACAATGATATTTATTTAGCCACAAAGACCGGTTTATACAAACTGGATCAAACGACAGACCGGATCGTTGATGCCGATATATTTCCGGAAGAAATCAGAAAACAACAAGTCTATTTACTGGTTCAGGATAAGAAAAAAAACATCCATGTATTTGCAGAAAACCTCGTTGGCTTCTTTAAACAAATCAGCGCCAACAACTACGTTTTTGTGCCCTCCTCTTTGTTTCAATTGCGCTACCATTTTAATAATGACCTTTTAAACATCTCGGTCAACATGCAAAATGGCGTCATGTTTAATGCGAATGAAGGCTTCCTGTACTACAAGCCTGAAGCTGAAAACCGCATAGCCGTTGAAAAACCGCTTGTTGTAAGCAAGGTGTACAGCGTTACCGAAGACAGCATTTTATATGCCCGAAAAGCCTTTGGAGTTAACCCGGAAAATATTGAAAAACTGATCGTTTCGCATAATGCCAGAGTTTTGCAGTTTCATGTAGAATCGTTTCAGTTCAATGAAGTCAACAATCAACAATTCCGGTATTTTTTAAAAGGCTTTGACCAGAATTACGGCGAGTGGACCAATATTACAACCAAAGAATACACCAATCTTATAGAGGGCGAATATGAGTTTCTTGTACAAACCCGAAACTATTTTGGCGACATTGTAACCAGCCGGCCATTATTGCTGCAAGTAAAACCGCCATTTCAAAGAAGCATCTATGCCAAGTTTTTATACTTTTTCCTTGGGGTTTTATCAATTTTCCAAATTGTTCGATTTCAAAAACGCCGCTATACCAAAAAAGCAAAAGAAGTGGAAGAAGGGAAACAACGGGAACTGGCAGAAAAACAAAAAGAGCTTATTGAAATAGAACAACAAAAGGAACTGGAGGTGCGCCAACTGGAAGAAGACAAAGTGAAAAGTGAATTGCGGCACACAAATAACCTATTAGCGGCTTCGATAATGAATTTAGTCGTGAAAAATGAGTTTATAGAATCTATAAAAAAAGACCTGAAGGAAGTCAGGCGCAAGGGGAAAAGTATTGAAACAAAGCAGGCACTGGAGCAAATCGTAAAAGAAATTGATACAAACCTGCGGCTACAGGAAGACTGGGAGCAATTTGAGCACCATTTCGACCAGGTGCATGGCGATTTTTTAACCCGGTTAAGAACTGAATTTCTGGACCTTACACCCAATGAGCAAAAACTCTGCGCATTTCTCCGGCTAAATTTGAATACCAAAGAAATTGCCAACCTCATGTGCATTTCCCTCCGTGGCGTAGAGGTAGCCCGTTACCGGCTGCGGCAAAAACTAAACCTTGCCACGGGGCAAAATTTGTCAAAGTTTATTCTGGAATATTAATGTTTGCACGTTTCTGAGGAGTATAAAAAATAGAAAATGGCTCATCGCTCCGGCACGGAGCGATGAGCCAAAATTATCTTGGAAAAGATCGGAAGCAGTTCGCTTAAGGCGCAGGAATTAATTGAATAGCCGGCGCAACTGTCGGAGGTGCAATATCGAACGGTTCACCGGAAGACTGCGGCACAGGCGCATTGGCAAACAAGGAAAGCGGCAGCGCCGATATTGCTGCAACATCACGAATCCGGATCGTCACCCGGGGCAAGGAAGAGGTAGAGCCGTCAGTACGCTCCGTCACGTTGAGCACATCAAAAGCCACAAGCCCAAGGTTATGCCCCATCAGATTCCCGTTCAACGGGGAGTAATTGATGCTGATGTCGCTGTCGTACACCACCGCCAAAACCGTCTGGCCAATCAAAGTAGCCAGGCCCGCAGCACGCAAAGGCGTGATATCCGGGATTTTATCAAGCAGTACCTCGCGGTCATCGTCCGGTTGTTTGGCGCCGAGGCCAGGGCCGGGTGTAAGGTAATTCTGTGTGCCATTTGTTGTTGGGCCGGTATTTTTCCAGGAATTCAGGATCGTTTTCGGGGCGAACCACCCCTCATCGCCGACCTGGCCAGTGTACAGGTCGATTGTTTTCCCGACATTTTCCTCAAAATATCGCAGCGGGAGCCGCAACCCAATATCGGCAAGTTGGTCGTTCACGTCGACGGCAGAAAAATTGTTCGGTTCATTCCCGTTATCGATGCTTTCTTCATCAATCAGCAGCAACACAGCGGTATTGTTGTCGAAATTATCATTTTGCGGGTTTGAACTTTTGTCGCAGGCTGCAAAAAGCAACAACGTGCAACAGGAAAACAACAGCAAGGATTTGTTTTGCATGACAGATAGTGTTTGTTTAAGAAATATTGGGAACTTGATCTAACAGGGATAGTATTAATTTGTTGGCAAATTGGCCAGGCCAGAACACTGCGTTAACGCTTTTAATTACCCGCTCCCGATTCGATTAAGAAATAATTAATGCTACCCTTGCACCGCCCGGTATGAATCTGAAATAAAATGATAAATAATTCAGCCTATGCTAACGAGTGACTTCCTGCAATTCCTGTACGACCTCTCCCAAAACAACAACCGGGAGTGGTTTACCGAAAACAAAAAACGCTTTGAAAAAACAGCCAAAAAGCCCTTTGAGGATTTTGTCGCCGCGCTCATTTCCCGGATAAAAAAATTTGAGCCGGATTTTCAAACCACGCCCAAGGACAGCATATTCCGCATCCACCGTGATACGCGTTTTTCATCGGATAAAACGCCGTACAAAACCCACATGTCGGCCGTGTTTACCTCGCAAGGCCGCAAAACCATGCAGGAGCCCGGCTACTATTTTCAAATTAGTTTCGGGAGCCTGAGCCTTGGCGGCGGCGCCTATTTTTTGGAAAAAGAAAACCTGCTCAAGGTTCGCCAGGCGATCATTAATGCTCCGGAGGCCTTTCAAAAACTAACACAGGCGCCGGACTTCACAGCCAAATTCGGTGAACTGAAAGGTGAGAAAAACAAGATTCTGGCGCCGGAATTTAAAGCACTGGCCAATGCCATCCCGGCCTTGTACAACAAGCAGTTTTATTACATGACTGAAATTGATCCGGAAATTGTACTCCAGCCGGATGCCGTCGAAGCTGTTGCCGGGTATTTCGAAGCCGGCAAGCCGCTGAACGATTTTTTCCGGAAAGCCCTGGGGTTGTAGTCGAACTCGCGCTGAAATTTGAAATCGCAGGCCGGGTAGCTCAATGCCCCCGCACAAAATCCAGTACCGGATCTTTTCCATCCCGAAACTGGGCAAAGGGCTGCTCAATAATTTTATCCGGGGTTAGCGCAGCCGGATCGCCGGGCAGCGCACGCACCGGGCGCGTACCATAAAAAACCTGGATGCGGGTATTGGGCAGGCTAAAATCGCGCTGATCGCCGATGTGATTCGGCCGTTGGGCCGGCGTTTCCCCCAGCAGGGTGGCATTTGTTTTTTCCTGAAAGGCAGCAGCGATCTCCACAGCGGCCCCTGTGGTATTCCGGTTGACGGCCACATACAGCCGGTTGGGCAGGTTTACGAAAGGCATGGTCGCCAGGCGCTCCGCCAACGCAATACCATCCGAGGGATTCCCTCCGGCATTAAACCGCAGGTCGAGAAAAAAACGCGCGCCGGGATACCGGTTCAACAGTACCAAAACGGAATCGGCGAGGGGCTGGAAAGCCGGAAATTGCATGGCACTTGCCGTATCACCCGCTGCTAGCACGATTTCCCGGCTAAAACAAACATTGTACTGCAAGTAGGCGATACTATCGCGTTCCAACCAGTCCAGGCTAAACATCTGCTTCATTGGGCTCCAGCGCAAGTCGGGTTCTTTGGGTGTGTACTGCACCGGTTGTCCGCCCGTTTTTTCTGCTTTAAAATCAATGGGATAGGTTTTGATAAAATAGCGCTGCCCTTTTTCGTCGGCCATGATCATGGCCAGCGTGTCCGAATCCGAAACGCCTGCCTGCCGCATGGCATCCGGAAAACGAAACCAAAGCGGGGCATCGCGCCGAATGGATTCGTCGTTTTCGCGGGCGACATACCGGCCGATACGTTCGAGGGCCACATTGGCGTCCATCCCGTTGATCGCCAGAATTTTTTTACCCAGTGCCGGGCCGAATTTCTTGACCGTGGCACTCACGTACAAGCCATCGTCGAACCAGCCTAAACCAATGGGAATCACCTTGCTGCGCTGCAGAAGCGGCGTCAGTTCGAGGCGCGTGTGCGCATCGCCGAATTGGGCAACGATTGCCTGTAGTTCCAGCGCGATCTGAAGGTCCGAGTGGCCCTCCAGTTTGGCGGACAAATCCGCCAAGGCCGCCTCAAAAGCCTCCCGGGAAAAGTTTCGAAAGAGATCCGGATGGCGCTTGGGCAGTTCCTGCTGGAGTGTCTGGATGTCGGCCCGCCAGCGGTCGGGCGGCGTTTGGGCAAACGTCGATTGAATGGATAAGGCCAGTAAAAGGATAAAATTGAAAAGGAATCGCATCGTTTTTGTGTTTTGAAAAACATAACCTGCCAGGTCCAAATTCACACCGGGTTCAATTGCCGATGCCATTGAACCCGGTGTGAATTTGGACCTGAGTGGTTTTAAAACCAACTCGTTTTTTTCCGGCGGCTGCTTGAGCTCCCGCCGATGCCCAGCACGCCAAGCAGGCCCCGGGTGAGTTCGCGAGCCACCGTACGGCCGATCTGCCGGGTAGTCGGGTCGCTGATCACTTTTTCGAGCACGCTTTTTTCGGCACGGCCTTTTGGCTTTGCCGCTGCCGGTTTTTCTGCTGCCGCCTTTTCGGATTGTTCCTGGGCTTCCGCCAGTTTTTCATTCAAAATCTCGTAGGCACTTTCCCGGTCGATGGCCTGGTTGTACTTGCGCACCAGCGCGGAACGGGCGATGATGTTGTCAATTTCCATCGGGGTCAGGATATCCATGCGCGACTCCGGGGCCCGCATCAGGGTATGCACCAGCGGCGACGGAATCCCTTTTTCGTTCAGCACGCTGACAAACGCTTCGCCGATACCCAGATTGGTGAGCACGTCTTCGGTTTTGTACCATTCGGTGATCGGGTAGTTTTCGGCGGCCAGTTTGATAGCTTTGCGGTCTTTGGCGGTAAAGGCGCGCAGGGCGTGCTGCACTTTCATCCCCAATTGCGCCAGGATGCTGTCGGGAATATCCGCCGGATTTTGGGTGATAAAAAAGATGCCCACCCCTTTCGACCGGATCAGTTTGATAATGGCCTCCATTTGCTGCATGAGCGCCTCCGAGGCCTCCTGAAACACCAGGTGCGCCTCGTCGATGAAGATGCAGAGTTTGGGTTGTTCCAGGTCGCCTTCCTCCGGAAAAGAAGCATAAATTTCAGCCAGCATTTGCAGCATAAACGTGCTGAACAGCTTGGGTTTGCCCTGGATATCCGTCAGGCGAATGATACTGATGACGCCCCGGCCGTTTTCGTCGGTCCGGCACAGGTCCTGCACATCGAACGACAGCTCGCCAAAAAAGCGGTCGGCGCCTTGCTGTTCCAGTTCGATGACTTTGCGCAGGATGGTCGCGGCGGTAACGGAGCTGAACAGCCCGTACTCCGCTTCAACTTCTTTTTTTCCCTCATTGCCGAGAAATTGCAGGACTTTTTTGAAATCGTTCAAATCGAGCAGTGGCAGATTGCGGTCGTCGCAATATTTAAAAACAACCGACACTACCCCACCCTGCGTATCGTTGAGGCCCAGGATACGGCTGAAAAGCACCGGCCCGAACTCGCTCACCGTAGCCCGCAGACGGGCGCCTTTTTCCTCCGACAAGCTGAGAAATTCAACCGAGTTGCCGGTTGGTTTCCAGCCGATACCGATTTTGCCGCAGCGTTCCTGAATTTTTGGGTGATCGGCCCCGGCAACCGCCACACCCGACAAGTCGCCCTTGATATCCATGAGCAGTGTAGGTACGCCGTTGGCGGCAAGTTGTTCGGTAAGAACCTGCAAACTTTTGGTTTTGCCGGTACCCGTGGCGCCGGCAATCAGGCCGTGGCGGTTCATGGTGCGCAACGGAATAGTCACCTGAAGATTCGGAATAGCCTCGGCATCGAGCATGGCCCCGCCGATCACGAACGAATTGCCTTTGAAGGTGTATCCGGCTTGGATTTCGGCGGAGAATTTTTCTGTTTTAGACATAGTTATTTCGAAAAAAATGGGTGTGTAAAAAGTTAGTTCAGCCCATTCAACCAATCCGCAACCAGTTTCACTTCGGCGCTGCTGATGCTTGGGATGGGCGCCATGGGCGGATAGTCGGGCCAATTGCCCGGTTGCGGTTCCCGGATCAGTTTGAACATTTTTTTAGCACTGTATTTTTTTTGAGCTAAATCTTTCCAACTGGGGCCGACTACGCGCTTGTCGAGCACATGGCAGCTGTTGCAGGCGTATTTATCTGTGATTTTTTTGACTTCGGGAGGCATGTTTTGGGCAATCAGGCCATTGCCGAAGGCGAAAAACAGGGCGAAAAGAATGAATCGGGACATGCAGACAAAATTAAAACGCTGAAAGCGCAAGGCAAAGAAACGGCGTGTATTCCGATCAGCTGTTCGCAAATTGTTCTTTTTTAAATTGTTAACAGGTATTCAATTGGCATGGAGCAACATGCTCAATGCTACTCCACAGGAGCAGATTTTCCCGGAAATTTTAGTTTGGTTCTTTCGAGTCCAAAAAATGGGACTGGCGAAATTGAAATTTGCGACCAACCCAATAAATGCCTTCAGGCTACTCCGGAAGATTATCTCACATTTTTAATTATAACTTTTATGAAAAACCTATCCATTTTTCTCCTTGCAGCTTTTTTGGCAAGCCAGTTACCGGCACAAACACTGACCAGTTATTGCTGGGATTTTGAAGAAGAATGCTCGGTGGCGCCTTCAAATCCATTTTATGCGCTTTGTATTCCTTTCGCCACCTCTTCGCATGGAACCCCGAGCAATCCTCTTCCAAACAGCAATGAACCGGCTGCACCAAGCGGCAGTCGCTATGCGAGAATGTACACATTTTACCATACACCATGCCCCGACAATACAGGTTTCCGGGGAGAAGGCTTTTTGTTACATGCTAACTTTGCGCCAAATAAAACTTATAAGGTAAGGTTTACTGCGCGCACAAAATACCCAGGAAATTATCTGGACCAAATGAGCCTTTACCTGGTAAATAATATGCCTAACGCATTCGGCGGGAATAACATTTCCGGCTGCTCTATTGAGGATCGCATTCCGGCTGTACCCGCTGGCTCCTCATTAGTCGGTACATATAATGGCAATACGATTACCCATGACCTGTGGAAATCTTTTGAGGCATTTATTACTCCGGGGACTGCGTTCAATCAACTTTGGTTTCGCCCCATCCGTACCGGAGGCACCTCAGGAGAGGGTAATATCTGGTTCGTTGACAACGTCTGCGTTGAAGAAATCCAATGCCCGGATGCCAGCTTTTCGCTTTCGCTGTGCAAGGTCGAATACGACGATGTCCGTGTCACTGTGGACCCCCAAACGACCATGGGTACCTGGCAACTCTTCCAGGCCCTGGACTGCGATGGCGGCACTGACCCGTCCAACATCGGCGCACCGGTTGCCATTAACTGGCTGGACCCCGCCCAAACGATGTTTGAAGTGCCCTTCTGGACCGGATGTTATATTTTGCAATATACCATCCCGGCAGCCAATGGCTGTCCGCCATCGGTACATCGGGAGCTTTTCGATTCCAAGTATGCCGGGCGGTATGCGGTTACGGGGGAATTCGACCTTATTTACGTGACCGAATGCGCTGCACCGACCTACGACATGTATTTCATTCCGGAAGATTATGATTTTGCCAACGACATGCATCACTGGGTACTGTATGACCTGAGTAATCCCACCGTACCAATCGGCACCTGGAATTCGATCGTGGTTGGACTGCTTACACTTGATTATGGCAAAGCGTACAGAATGGAGCACTGGCAAACCAGAACGATCAATGGCTATTGCCTCATTTCCAGAGTGCATTGGGAAGTCTTCGGTTGCGGCATGGGAGAAGCAAGTGGTCCGACTTCCGGCTCCTATTCGTCTGCCAATGGATTTATTCCGCCCGGTGAAAATTCGGAAGCGGGGTCTGGAGTAAGCGGTAGAAACGCCCTTGACAACCAGCAACCTGGCCGCAACGCTATCTTGTTTCCCAATCCAGTTTCAACCAGCAATGTCCTGCTGCAAACAAACGTGGCGGAAGGTGAAGCATACCAGGTAGCGATCTTCAACGCTACAGGCCAATTGGTAAAACAATATTCCAATATCACAGATGCTGAACTGATCATTGAACACGGAACATTGCAGGCAGGTACACACATGGTGCAGGTCCAATTCGCCGATGGGCGACGGGAAACACTGAAGCTGGTTGTGCTGTAAGCGATGGTATCTATCCGGAAGGATGCGTAAAAACTGATCCTGCAGCCGACTAAAAAGTCCGCGCATACACAGTCGGTTTCATTTTTTTACCACGAGGCCACGGAGCAGTAAACTCCGTGGCCTCCGTGTTTTCGGGGCAAATCACGGGCATTTCAAAATTTTCTTTGTTGGGACAACCTCAGGGTCAATCTTATAGAAAACTCAAGCCGGGCCGGAGGCCCGGGTTACGATAAATATTTCCCCACAATCGGCACCCGCCGGCCCATGCCAAATCCTTTTTTACTCACCCGCAACACCGGGGCCGCCTGCTCGCGCTTGAATTCATTCATGTTGACCATGCGCAGCACCCGGGCCACCAGGCTTTCCTCAAAACCCATTTCCACCAGCGTACGCGGTCCCTTGCGTTCTTCGATGTACTGGTACAGGATTTTGTCGAGAATATCGTATTCCGGCAGGCTGTCGCTGTCTTTCTGGTTGGGCCGCAGTTCGGCGCTCGGCGGTTTTTCGATGCTGTTCACCGGGATCACTTCCGCGTCCTTGTTCAGGAATTTTGCAAGGGCGTACACTTCCGTTTTGTACACATCGCCAAGCACGGAGATACCTCCGCACATATCGCCGTACAGGGTACCGTAGCCCACTGCCATTTCACTTTTGTTGGTGGTGTTCAGCAAAATATGCCCGAATTTATTGCTCATGGCCATCAGCAGGGTGCCGCGTATCCGGGCCTGGATATTTTCTTCGGTCACGTTGAACGGCATACCGGCAAACTGCGCCTGCAGGGCCGTTTCAAAGGCTTCGAACATCGGCTGGATCGGCAAAATATCGTATTGCATGCCCAGGTTTACAGCCAGTTGGCGGGCGTCGTTCACGGAGTGGTCGCTGCTGAACTGGCTGGGCATGAGCAGCACCCGCACATTGTCTTGCCCAAGGGCTTTGGCTGCCAGCACGGCCGTTACCGCCGAATCGATACCACCGGACAAGCCCAGGATGGCTTTTTTAAAACCCAGTTTTCCAAAATAGTCGCGAATACCGACGACGAGCGCATCGTGAATGAGTTTGATTTTGTCCTTCGGTTGTTCATTGGTTTTACCGCCACGAACCACTTCGTCAAGGTCATACACCCGCAAACATTCCTCGAAGTAGGGCATTTCGTCAAAAACTCGCCCATCGGGCGACATGACGATACTGCCGCCGTCAAACACAATATCGGTTTGCGCGCCAACATGGTTGGTGTAAAACAATGGAATATTGTAGCGTTCGACATTGGCCCGCACCGTGTGGATGCGCACGTTCGCATGATCGTAGCTGAACGGCGAAGCCGAAATATTGAGGATAAAATCCGGTTTTTCGGCCATCATTTCATCGAGCGGGCAGATGGTGTAAAGCGGGTTTTCATTCCCGACATTCCAGATATCCTCGCAAACCGAAAGCGCAATTTTTTTCCCTTTAAACGAAACGGTTTTAAACGCCGTCGCCGGTTCGAAGTAGCGGTACTCGTCAAAAATATCATAGGTCGGCAACAAGGTTTTATGCTGGACGCCCAACTCGGCGCCATCGTACAGGAAATAGGCCGAATTGTACAAATCCTTGCCTTCAATCACCGGGTTGCGCGACGGCGAACCCACCACGATCCCGATGCCCCGGCTGGCTTTTTTCAAAGCGTCGATGGAAGCATAACTGCGTCGGATAAAGTCGTCGAACTCTAAAAAATCGCGTGGTGGATACCCGCATGTAGCCAATTCGCCGAAACAAACGATATCCGCGCCCAGGGCTTTGGCCTGTTCTACCCGTTCGAGCATTTTTTGAAGATTACCATCAAAATTGCCGATGTGGTAATCGATCTGTGCAAGTGCAATTTTCATGTTTTTCCGGTTGTAGGGGCTACCCTCGTGGTCGCCCGGGTGTACGGGGTCGCCCCTGCGCGTTTGAATTTAACCCGTCGCGAAAGTAGGGGCTTTATTACCTTTGAAGGATGAAAAAAATTATCCGGTATTTGTTCACGCTGCCGATAAGATTATACCAGGTTACCTTGTCGCCATTGTTGGGTGGCAGCAAATGCCGATTTCAGCCGACCTGTTCGAATTACGCCATTCAGGCCATCGAAGAATGGGGGATTTTCAAGGGGACATACCTGGCCGTACGCCGCATCCTGCGTTGTCATCCCTGGGGCAGTTTCGGCCCCGACCCCGTACCCAAGCGGGACAAAACGGCATCCGGACAATAAATTACAACATAAAAACTGCCAACTCAGGCGCCGGTTGTTCCAAACGGGCGGCGCCCAAAAATCTGGCCGCAGTGGCAACCTGACCGGTATGGAACAAAAACGGCATTGGCGCATCATCAGCAAAAAACAGGAAACACCCGACACGGTAACGCTCCACCTTGAGCCTGCCGACGACCTGCCCGTTTCATATCGGCCCGGGCAATACCTGCCGATCATCCGTACTTTAAACGGCCGGGAAGAACGCCGGGCCTATTCGTTCAGTTCCTGCCCCGAACTCGACAATTCCCCCACCATTACCGTAAAACGCGTGCCGAATGGCCGGTTCTCCAATTGGCTGGTGCAGGAGAGCCAGGCAGGCGACTTGCTCCGGAGTGCCGCACCGGCTGGACAATTCGTGTTGCCGGAAAAAGCACCCGGGCATTTGGTTTACCTGGCTGCCGGGAGCGGCATTACACCGGTTTTCAGTCATTTGAAAAAACTGCTGGAATTGAACCACTTCCCCAAAACACCGGTCGCGCTTTTTTATGCCAACCGCGACAGCGCCAATACTATTTTCAAAAAACAGATCGACCAGTGGGTCCGCAAGTTTCCCGCGCGGTTTTCCTGCACCTATTTTCTCAGCCGGGAAAAACTGTCGAACATGCGCTGTACCACCATTTGGGCAACGCCCTGTTTGAAAAGGTGCTGCTGCAGACATTTGCCGGCAGGCTGACGCGCAACATTTTGTCCAATACACAGATTTACCTCTGTGCCCCCGTGGCACTTATGCGCATGGCGCAAATGACCCTGGGCATGCTGGATTTCTCCAAGGAAAACATCCACCAGGAAACTTTTATTCCTGAGCGGCAGCAACCATTGCGCACAATCGACCCCTCCCAAACCCACCATATCGTGGTGACCAGTCCGGCTGGCGCGCGCACGGAATTTGATATTTTCGCCGGCGAAACCATCCTGAACGGCGCACTCCGGCAAGGCATCGACCTGCCGTATACCTGCAAAACCGGCGTTTGTTTAAGTTGTCTGGCGCGCTGTGTGCGCGGTGTTTTAGAGATTCAGTTTGTCGAACAAACCCGCCGGGAGGGGCCGGGCGCCCTTGTCAATACCTGCATCGGGTATGCCGTTTCACCGGAAGTGGAATTGGTGTACGAATAACTTTCAGCGTTTGATCTGCTGCCAAAGCTCCTGAAGTGCAGGCGACACGGTGGTTGCGGCATCCGGCATTCCGGCAATTTGTTTTTCCACGGCCCCAATTCGTTCGGCCATAGCCGGATGGGTGCTGAGGAAATTCGGGACATCCGGGTTTGATGGAGTGGTTGCCTGCATTTTCCGGAAAAGCGCCGGAATACCCCCGGGCGGAATCCCGGCTTTTTTCAGCAAAGCCAAGCCATGTGCATCGGCTTCCAGCTCCAGGCTGCGCGAATAGGAAAGTCCGGCCAGCTGGCTGCCATGCCGGGCAACTATACCCGACAAACTGCCGAAATCGCCAAAAACAATGCTGAAAAACAACTGGTTGGATAATTCACGGAACACCGCCCGCGTGGAGTGCCGAAGCTGAATATGACCAGCCTCGTGCGCGAGCAGGCCGGCAAGCTGCTCCGGCGCATCCATGATGCCCAGGATGCTGTCGAACACCACGATATGCCCACCCGGTACGGCAAAGGCATTGACAACCGGCTCCCGCACCACTGTGATCCGGATCGGATAGACGCCGCCGACATGCATGGCATCGCAAAATTGTTGAACCTGGCGCGTCCGGGCGCTGTCGATTTGAAAATCGGAAGCCAGCGATTGGTACCAGGAATCTCCGATTTTTTGCTCCATCTCCGGCGTAATCTTTTTTACCGCACGTTCGGTCACAAACGGTACCACCCAAAGCCAAACTATGATCAACGGGAGTGCCCCCGCCAGAAGCGCCAGCAGGCAGCCCATAACCCCGATCCGGTCGAAAAAAGAGCGCCGGAACAACCGCTTGTCGCCAAAATGGCGCTCAAGCGCCGGCGAAAAGGCGCGGTCGGACACATCCAGAAACCAGGGGCCGTTTTGCAGGATAGCGGAGCCGTCGTTCAACAGCCGGGCCGACTGGATATCGGCAGGCAACCATTCGAATTCCTGTTCGTCGTCCTGAATCACCAGGATTCCCGGTTTGAACCGGGCAACCACCTGCTTTTCGGATTGGGTAGTTTTATTGTGCAGCGTTGCGGCGAAAGATTGTTTCATGCGTGAAATGCGTTGGATTTTGGTGAACGGTTGGCGCTGTCAGGTTGTGGTATCTTTGCCACGGTTTTCCAAGATGGGAAAATGAATTGTTGACAAAGCAACAAACTCGATATTGTAGTGTTTCCGAAATTGCACGGTTTTAACCGTGCTTTTAGTGTCGGCCCGCCGATAAATCCGACCTTGCCGGTACAATTGTGTAAAACAACCTTTATTTTAACTAACCATGATACGAAAGTTCATTCTGGGATTATTGGGAGTGGCGCTGTTGGTTGCCGCTTTTTTTATTGCCAAAAACACGATTGCGAATAAAAAAGAGTGGAACCCGGCCGGGGAGAGAAAACTGGTTACCGGTGTTTTTGTAAAAACGGTAAAAAATACAAACTCCCCGATAACGATCACAAGTTCAGGCAATTTAGCGGCCAAAAACAGGGTGGAACTCTACGCAGAGGTGCAAGGTATTTTTACCGGAAGCAGCCGCCTATTCAAGCCGGGCACCTCGTTTCAGAAAGGCGAAATTCTCCTGGAACTGGACAAAAAGGAAGAGGCAATTGCCCTGAAAGCGCAAAAAAGCAGTTTTTATAACCAATTGATCCTGTTGATCCCCGATTTGCGGCTCGACTTCCCGGAAGCCGTCGGCAAATGGGACGACTATCTCCGGAAATTCGATCTGAACACTCCGCTCCCGGCGCTGCCCGAGCCGGAAAGCGAAAAGGAAAAACTCTTCCTCGCCGGGCGCAACATTTATACGGCCTATTACAATGTGCAAAACCTGGAGACGCAATTGCGCAATTATACCATCCGGGCGCCATTTTCGGGTATACTCACCCAGGCACTGGTAAATCCGGGCGCGCTGGTCAGGCCGGGGCAAAAGCTGGGCGAATTTATCGACCCGGGCGTGTACGAGCTGGAAGTTGCAATCAACACTGCCTTTGGGGATTTATTGCGTGCCGGCAAAAAGGTGGAGTTGCACAATGTGGAGCACACGCAAAAGTGGACAGGCAGGGTGGTCCGGGTGAACAGCCTGGTTGACCCCGCTTCACAAACTATTCCCACGTTTATTCAGGTCAGCGGCGCCGGGTTAAAGGAAGGTATGTATCTGGAAGCCAATGTTGCCGCCAGAGACGAGCAAAACACCTTCGAAGTGAACCGGAAGTTGTTGGTGGAAAATGACAAGTTGTTCATTGTTCGCGACACCGTGTTGGATTTGGTACAGGTTAACCCTGTTTATTTTAAAGAAAACGCTGTTGTGGTCAAAGGCCTTCAGGATGGCATGCAACTGGTTGCCCGCGCCATTCCGGGCGCGCATATCGGCATGCGCGTGAAAGTTTACTCGGACGAAAGTGCCGTGCAGAATTAAGGCCCCGTTTTCAACTCAACTGCCATGAAAAAAGTCATAGCCTACTTTATAAAATTTCCGGTAGCCGTAAATGTCGCCCTGATCGCCATTTTTCTCTTTGGCATCATAGGCCTCAGCCGGATGAACTCCTCCTTTTTCCCGCTTTTCCCCACCAATACGATCACCATTTCCATTGCATACCCCGGCGCATCGCCGGAGGAGATCGAGGAGGGAATTGTTTTAAAAATTGAAGACAACTTAAAAGGCATCATCGGCATAGACCGGGTGACCTCGGCATCTTCTGAAAACGCTGCCGTGATAACCGTTGAAACTTTTGAGGAGTACGATATCAACGACATGATCCAGGAGGTGAAAAACGCCGTGGACCGCGTTCCGTCATTTCCGGTGGACATGGAACCTCCGATTATTGCCAAACGGGAAAACCTGAACGAAGTGGTCAGCCTGGCCCTGAGCGGGGACAATGTGCCGCTGCGCACCCTGAAACAAATTGCTTACCAGGTGGAAGACGACATCCGCGGGCTGGAGGGCATTTCCCAGGTTCAGATCACGGGATTCCCCGGCGAGGAAATCGAAATTGCCGTCCGGGAAAATGACCTCCGCGCGCTCGATATGACCTTCGCTGAAGTGGCGCAAGCGGTTGCCCGGGCAAACATCCTGACGACCGGGGGCAATATCAAAACCAGTGAAGAAGACTACCTGATCCGGGCCAATAATCGCGCTTATTTCGGCGACGAGCTGGATCATATCGTGGTGCGCGCCCAACCTGACGGCCGGGTAATTCGCCTGAAAGATGTCGCTGCAGTTCGGGACACCTGGTCGGAAAACCCCGACCGCATGTATTACAACGGCAATCCGGCCATCCAGATTCGGGTGCAAACCACCAACCAGGAGGAGTACCTCGGCGCATCCGATAAGATGCGCGAATACATTAATAAATTCAATGCGCAACGTGAAAATGTACAGTTGAATGTAACAGCCGACCGCTCGATTTCCTTGCGCGAGCGTACACGCATACTGACCGAAAACGGGATGTTGGGCATACTACTGGTATTGATCCTGTTGTCTGTTTTTTTAAAACCCAGTTTGGCCTTGTGGGTTGCCATGGGGTTGCCGGTCTCGTTTTTAGGCATGTTTATTCTGGCGCCGGCGCTGATCACCATCAACGTAATGTCGCTGTTTGGCATGATCGTCGTGATCGGTATCCTGGTGGATGACGGGATCGTGATCGGGGAAAATATTTACGCCCATTATGAAAAAGGGAAGTCGGCCACAAAAGCCGCGGTTGACGGCACGCTTGAAGTCATGCCGGCAGTCATTTCGGCAATTCTGACCACCGTAGTAGCCTTTTCGTCCTTCTTTTTTCTGGAAGGCCGCTTCGGCGATTTTTACTACGAAGTTGCCGTAGTTGTGATTGTCACCCTGCTCTTTTCGCTGCTGGAGGCGCTGGTCATTTTGCCTGCGCACATTTCCCATTCGAGGGCAATGAATAAAAACAAACAGGGGTTTTTAATCAACCGCTGGGCCGACAAGTTTATGTACTGGATCCGCGACAGGCTCTATGCGCCGGCGCTGAAATTTGCGCTCGCCAATCGCCTTTTCGCCCTGTCCATTCCGTTGGCGTTGCTCATTCTGACCATCGGCGCCGTTGGGGGCGGCGTGATCGGCTTGTCCATTTTTCCGGCCATTGCCAGCGACCGTGTAAGTATCAGCCTGAATATGCCGGAAGGCACCAGCGAAGTGATCACAGACTCCATCGCCCGGCGCATCGAAGCAGCTGCCTGGGTGGTCAATGAACAGTTTTCCGAAAAACAGGAAGGCGATTTACCGGTGATAGAAAATATTGTCCGCCGCATCGGGCCGGGCACTTCCAGGGCTACGCTGGAAATAAACCTGCTACCCGGCGAACAACGCAGTGCTACCTCGGATGAAATCGCCAATGCGATCGAAGCGGAAACCGGTCCGGTCTATGGCGTCGAAAACCTGGTGTACGGCGCCGGGCGGAATTTCGGCGGCCAGCCTATCTCCGTTTCCCTCACCGGCAATAACATTGACCAACTCAAAGGCGCCAAAACAGCGCTGAAAGAAGCGCTGAAAGAAAACCCCCGGTTGAAAGACATCACCGACAACGACCCCATCGGCATTAAAGAAATTGATGTCCGGTTAAAAGACAATGCCTACCTGCTCGGCCTGACCCTCAACGATGTGATGGCACAGGTGCGGGCGGGCTTTTTCGGCCAATCCGTGCAACGTTTTCAACGCGGCCGAGATGAAATTCGCGTTTGGGTGCGCTACGACCGGGCCGGACGAAATTCGATCAAAAACCTGGATGATATGTGGATCGTTACGCCGTCTCGGGCCCGGGTGCCGCTATCGGAAATAGCGACCTATTCCATCGCCCGGGGCGACGTGACCATCAACCACCTCAATGGCCGGCGCGAAATCAAAGTGGAGGCCGACATTAAGGAATCCGGCGACGACTCCGCTGAAATTCTGGCCGACCTGCAAAACAATATCATGCCTGAAATTCTGGCGCGCTACCCGACGGTTTCGCCCTTGTACGAAGGCCAAAACCGGGAGGCAACCAAAATTTCGCGCTCCTTCAAGTCGGTATTGCCGGTGGTCTTTTTCCTGATGTACGCCATTATCGCTTTTACCTTCCGCTCCTACAGCCAGCCGCTGTTGTTGTTTCTGATGATCCCGTTCAGTTTGGTCGGCGTGGCCTGGGGGCATTGGCTGCACGGCTATTCGATGAGCATGTTGTCCGTTTTGGGTGTGATTGCCCTCATCGGCATTTTGGTCAACGACGGCTTGGTTCTGGTCAGTAAGTTCAACGGCTATCTGAAGGAAGGCTTGCCCTTTGAAGAAGCGTTGTACGAGGCCGGGCGGTCGCGATTCCGGGCAATTTTCCTGACGACAGTCACCACGGTGGCAGGCTTGGGGCCACTCACCTTCGAAACGGCCCGCACGGCGCAGTTTCTCATTCCCATGGCCATTACCATAGCCTACGGGATCGCCTATGCCACCCTGCTGACGCTTTTTCTGCTGCCTATCATGCTCTACATCAGTAATTCGCTGAAACTGGGCCGCATTTGGTTGTTCACCGGCAAACGCCTTAGCCGGCGGGAAATTGAACGGGCTGTGAAGGAACAACACACCGAACAGGAAGCCTTAAAAGAGGTGCTTTAATCACCCTGCTAACACACTAAAATTACATTGAAAATGCCGCAGTTCAATTCGACCCCGATAGCTATGCTGCTGTTTGCCACCTTATTGGCAGGCGGTATGCAGGCCCAACCCTTACTGACCGCCGACGATGCCGTAAAAATCACATTGGAAAACAATTACAATATTAAGGTCGCTAAAAACAACACCGAAATTGCAATGCGCAATGCCAGCCGGGAGTTGAACGGCTACCTTCCAACCATTAATGCCGGTACCGGCGCCAATGCAAGCCTGGGGGGCTCGACCCAACAGTTTAGCAATGGGAACGAAAACGTAGTCACCAACGCCTTCAACTGGGGCGCTAATGCGTCAGTTACCGCCAACTACACCTTGCTGGACAAGTCCCGCGACGCATCGGCAAAACGCTTGCAGGAACTGGTTCGGTTAACCGATTTACAGACCCAGCAAGTCGTTGAAACAAATGTATTGCAAGTGATTGGCCATTATTATGAAGTAGCCCGGCTGACGCAAAACATGCAGGTTCTGGAGCAAACTATTGCCCTGTCGGAGCAGCGCCTGCTCCGGGCCCGTTATCGCTATGAATACGGCCAGGGCATCCGGCTTGATGTACTCAACGCCGAGGTAGACATTCAGCGGGATTCCATCAATTTTATTAACAGTAAAAACCAGTTGGCAAATGCCAAACGCAACCTGAATGTTGCCATGGGGCGCGCCGTGGATATCGCCCTGGAGGTGGACACGCTGGTCGGGTACGACCCCACCCTCAGCCTCGACCAGTTGGTTTCCAGCGCCCTGGAGAACAATATTTCCATCCGACTGACCAATCAAAACCTGAATATCTTCACACAAGACCTTGAAGTTATAAACGCTTCAAACAAACCGACACTAGGCGCCAGTGCCGGGTATAATTTTAATTTTTCAGATAATGCCTCGGGCTCCTTCGTCGACTTGTCGAACAGCCGCGGTTTTTCTACAGGAATCAATCTGAACTGGAATATTTACGACGGCGGTCGCCGGAAAGTGCAGCGGGAAATTAATACGATCAATGTCGCCAACCAACGGATTTTAAATCAGCAGCTGCAGGATCAAATCCGGCGCGACGTGGCCAATGCCTGGGAAACCTACCAAAACGCGCTGTTTATCCTGCGGGCGGAGCAAAAAAACCTGGCCACCAACCGGCTCAATTTTGAACGAACGGAAGAACAATTCAAGATCGGGCAGGTCAGCTCCGTGGAATTCCGGCAAGCCCAACTCAATCTGCTGAACGCAGCAACGAGTTATAACACAGCGAAATATGACGCCAAAGTAATTGAACTGCAACTGTTGCAATTGGCTGGGCGCTTGTTTTGATCAACTTAGGTGTGATAGTGAGGGGTGCTCACTCCCCCTCCCAAACCAATGGTCTGGTTTGTGATTTAAAATAACATGAGCATCAATTTTAAAATGACTTCGGAGAAGTCAAATATTTAAGATCAGAGATTATTTGTGAAAAACAAGACGTTCACGACCTCGGAGAGGTCGATTGTGCAGGGTCAATACCTGGACTGATTCAACCTCTCCGAGGTCGTGAACCTGGCTCTAATGGACCGGATGCTACAAATATTTGACCTCTCCGAGGTCAGTTATATTTTAATGCGTCTGCCCTACCCTCCTCCAAGGATTTTGACCACTTTTCACGTTCTAACGCCTCTGTCTTCGTATTATAAACTTCCAAGTAAATCAACACCAGCGGCCGCCGATGCTTGGTAGATGTACTGCCACCGACATTATGGTTTTAAACCGCTGGCCAATTTCCGAGGTGCACCCTTTGTACAACTTGCCATCTCTCAGGCTGTATAACACGTAAAAAAATGCATACCTGGTTTAATTAGAATCAAACAGGCCTCACAATCTCTTAGATCGAAAGGCCTGTTTTGTAGCGCGGGGGAGACTTGAACTCCCGACCTTTGGATTATGAATCCAACGCTCTAACCAGCTGAGCTACCGCGCCGTTTTTTTAGCGGCGGCAAAGATACACGCCACCGGCATTAATTTCCAAGACCCCAACAAAACATTTTCCTTCGATCATCAATTCCCGGTTCATTTTTTCATCACCCGAACCAGCACCGGCTCGGCATTGCCACGTTTGACCTGGAGGAGGTAGGGCCCGGAAGGCAGCGTTCGCAGGTCGAGTTGGTGCGAGGCTTTGGAGTACCGGGCAGCCTGTAGTTTTTCGCCATTGGTATTGAAAACGGCCAAACTGGTGGGTTCCGGGACCGTTGCATTGGTAAAAATTTGAAGAAAGCCGTTGGGTGTTGGATTGGGGAAAACACAAACCGTGGCACCAGCAAAGAGGTCCGGAACCGGCGTTCTGGTGTTGGACAACACGCGTTTCGTTACGGCGGCCAGCGGAGCCCCGGCCAGTATGCCCGAACCCGGCATGGTTTCGAGATAATCGGCGGTGATGTCCCAAATCACAGCGCCATGCAAATTTCGGCTTTTGATAAATTCCCCTTTCAACGCAATAGATTTTTCATCATCAAACGAAACGAATGACCGGATTCCCGGTTTGCCACTCAAATACGGAACCTGCGCCACGTCGTCCCAACCGTAATCGTAAATACCCTGGCTCAGCCGTTCGGCAATCAGGTAATATTGCGGCGTAGCGCCATTGCGCGGAAACGCCAGCGTATCCGGGCAGCCAAGCCCTTGTACGTGCAGCCCCGAGGCGCCGGCAGTCAGTTGCGTGCGTCCGTAAAAAGCCAACCCCAGGTTGATCTTTGCCGCCGGCACGCCCAAATCCAGCAGGTTTTGCACCGCTTCGCTGCAACTAAAGCCCGGCTGTGTGGCGTTGGCCGGCGGGAACAGGGGCGCGTTATGGTTCGACACCGGGTCCCAGTGCCCGTAAAACGAATAGGCCATCAGGTTGATCCCATCGACCAGCCCTTTTACCTGTGGCCAGCTGATCCCATCCATGCGTAAGGGTGCAGCACTGCAGGCGATCGTGAGCAGAAGGTCCCGGCCCAGCTTGCGCTCATGGGCGTCCAGGGCTGCGCGTACCTGCCGGAGCAACAGGGTGAAATTAGTTTTATCGGCAGTGCTGCCACCACGCTCGACATAGCCCGGGTACTCCCAGTCGATGTCGATCCCGTCGAGATTGTACAATTGGACAATTTGCGCACACTGGGCGGCAAAGCGGGCACGGCTATCCGGATTGGCTGCTACCGCAGAAAAATTATCCGAGTGGGTCCAGCCGCCAATCGACACCACAAACCGCACTTTTTGCCGGTGGGCATAGTCGGCAAAGCGCTTTCCCGATTGGTGGTAGGCGGAATTCCCCAAATCCGGCGATTGCTCGTACCCCGGTGGGGCGGTGCCGTTGGAGGGGCCCAGCAGCAGGTTTTTGTCGGCCCAGGGGTCGGAAAGCCGGAGGGAGCCATCTGGTTCCACGTCGAGAAAAGCATAGTTGATGATATCGTACAACTGATAATTCAACGTGGCGGGCTGCACCAGTTTATCGCGGTCGTACCAACGCCAACTGGGATAATACCCGGAAACGATGTTTCGGGCAGGTTGGGTCGTACCGGTGCAGGATACCAACAGGAGCAGGAACAGGATGACAAGATTGCGCATAACTTGTTTCACACTGTGAAGGGATAATTGTTTTCGATAGGAGCCGGCAAGTTTGGGAAAATCCCCTTAATGCGCAGCGTTGTTTTAGATAAATCAAAGAAATCGCCAGAATTGACAACGGAAGCGGCGGCCCAACTCAACCATCCGGATCAGCATTAAAAAAAACAAAACCCGGCCACAAGCGGAACTACCAACAAAAAGTTTAATTTTGCCGCAACAAAAATTTTTAAAATGGCGCGCAAATCCTCCTCCGACTCCGGCGGCATTATTTTTAAAACCGGCCTGTTTGCGATTCTGGCGGGTATAGGTTTTTGGATTTTCAACAAAACCAGCGGTGAAAAAACGGAACAACTCCCGCCCGCCACTCCAGGCAGCGGGCAAACGGAAGTTGTGGAAAAACCCCGCGCTACTGTGCCTGATGCCATACTCCCGGAATCCGCCACAGGCGCCATTGTACGCCATACGTATTACACCCTCTCCTACTCCGAAGACCACGAACAGGCGGAATGGGTGGCTTACGAACTGACGCGCGAGCGGCTCAATAAAAACTGGGTGGAACGCGGTTCCTCCTTCCGGCCTGACCCCGACGTGCGCACCGAGAGCGCCACACCCAACGATTACCGGGGCAGCGGCTATGACCGGGGTCACCTTGTGCCGGCTGCCGACATGGCTTTCAACGACCTGGCCATGAACGAAACGTTTTTTATGAGCAATATGAGCCCGCAGGTGCGTGGATTCAACGGCGGCGTCTGGCGCGAACTCGAAGAATGTACCCGCGACTGGGCCCGGCAATTTGAAAAATTGTATGTCGTGACCGGCCCCATCCTCTCCCGGCGCGCCCTGGGCCAGATCGGCTTTAGCAAAGTAACTGTGCCACCCGGGTATTTTAAAGTGCTGCTGGCGCCGGATCAACACCGCGCAATCGCGTTTGTGTTGCCCAATGAAATCAGCACCAACCCCCTGATGGAATACGCCACTACTATTGATAAAGTGGAAGAACTCACCGGAATCGACTTTTTTCCACAACTACTCTCCGGCCTGGATGAAGAACTGGAGGGCTCCCTGGACAAATCGGCCTGGCAAGTGGACAACCGGCGCTACAACAAACGGGTGAAGGAATGGAATGTGCGCTAACGGGGGGTGCACAGGCATCCGGAAACATGGTGTGTGCCTGTCCACACTGAAATTTGTCATTCCAACGTTTTTCACAAACCTTTGCGGCTTCCAATAGCGCTGAACTACATGATACCTATCCGATTGTACCTGCTTTTCATCGTCGTGCTGGTGTTGTTCCAGGCCTGCGATGAATACGTTCCCGTACCCAAGCCGCGTGCTTATCCCAGGGTTATTTACCCGGAAAAAGCATACCAGCCATTCGCCGAAAGCTATTGCGGCTTCACCTTCGATGTCCCGGCATATGCCGTTATTGAGCGCGACACAGCATTTTTTGACGAGCGCCCGGAAAGTGATTGCTGGTTCAACATTGAAGTGCCTGAACTCAATGCTTCGATTCACTGCAGCTACTACCCGGTAACGAGCCGCGCACGCCTCGACGAACTGGTGCAGGACGCATTCACCATGGCACAAAAGCACAACATCAAGGCCAATTACATCGAAGAAATTCCAGTACACCGGGAAGCCGAGCGCGTACATGGCATCGTTTTCAATATTGAAGGCGCCACGGCTTCTTCCTACCAGTTTTTCCTGACCGATTCGACGAAAAACTTCCTGCGCGGCGCCCTTTACTTCAATACCCAGGCCCGGCCCGATTCGCTGGCGCCGGTGCAGGCATTCATGCAGGAAGATGTGAACCGGCTTGTGTCGAGTTTGACATGGAAATGACGGCTGTTTACGTTCCGGCATTTCACCTGGCATAACCGGCTTTTGTCATTCCGCGATACCTTCTCCTACCTGGGAAACCTGATTCCACACACCATTATCGCTTTCTACCTTGGCGTCACGCCGGTTTCGCTATCCAGATTGCGCAAAGAATTAGCCGGCAAGTGAACGACTCCGTTCCAGTTCTTATCAATTGATAATGGAAGTGCCCTTCCGGGTCCTACAGATTTGCATTAAAATTCGATAGTTATGAAAACGCGGCATGCTCTTAGTCATCCGATGACTTCGCCTTTGTTTTTTTTGCAAACCAATTTCCGGCGGTACAATTCAAAATCACCCGCGTGCATGATCCCGGTTCTTGCCGGTTGGAGGGGGCTTATTGAACATTAAGCCCCATTATAGATTAAAACCTGCAGGGTATATCCCATCAGGTATGGATGCAATAACGGAAGCGCCCGTCAGTATTTGACATTCCGGCTCAGCTAGCGGAGTGAAAAATGCGGATGGGCGCTTTATTTTTTTCAATAAAACAAATAAAAATGAAGACTCTGAAATGGATACTCGTCTCAGCGATCTTCCTTTTCGCGGCAAGTGCCTGCCGCGAAAGCGTCGACGACTGTGCCTACCAGGGCAATTTTTTAAAAATCAATCAATACCAGGTATTGGCAAGCCACAACAGCTACCGCTTGCGTACATACGACCCTATTCTGCAATTTATGTACGCCAACCCGCAATTGCTGCCTCCGGACTTCAACCCCGACGATTGGGATTACTCCCACGTTGCCCTGGAGGAACAGTTTAGCAACTACGGGATACGCAGCATTGAAATTGACGTGTACGACGACCCTGACGGCGGACTGTTTTACAATCGCATGGGATTATTTGTACTGGGCATGCCTTTCGAATCGGGCGAACCGGCTTTGCTGGAACCAGGGCTGAAGGTGTTGCATGTACCCGACCTGGATTATCAGACGCATTACCTGACTTTTAAACAGACATTGCAAGCCGTAAAAAACTGGTCGGAGCGCCACTATGACCACCTGCCGATCGTGATCCAGATCGAGCCCAAAGAAGATAATATTTATGAATTGATGGGCCCGCCTTTTACAAATACGAAAGCGTTCACAAAAACATCATTGGGTACCATCGATCAGGAGATCCGGGCTGTTTTTGGCGCTGACCTGCCGGGGGTGATTACGCCTGACGACATTCGTGGAAATTATTCCAGCCTGAACGAGGCCGTACAACACAATGCCTGGCCCGAACTGATACTGGCAAGGGGCAAAGTTATTTTCGTAATGGACGGTTCCGGCAATGAAACTGCCGATTACCTCGACGGGCACCCGTCGCTGGCCAACCGCGCCATGTTTGTGTATGCCGAACCGGGTAAGCCGGAAGCGGCTTTCTTGAAGTATGAAGACCCGCGCGACTTTGTTGGCGAAATCCAAAACTATGTCGCCAAGGGGTATATGATCCGTACCCGCGCCGATGCCGATACCCGGGAAGCACGAACGGGCGATGTCACCCGCAGGGAGGCAGCCTTTGCCAGTGGCGCCCAAATCATTTCGACAGATTATTACCGCCCCGATCCGCGTGGCTTCATGGGGCCGGGCTGGACTACCTATTGTGTAAAAATGCCGGCAGGGATCATTGCCCTGCCCAACCCGGTGAACGCGCCGGCAACTGCGTTTGATTGCCCGATCGGAGAGTATTGATTTGTGCGGCAGTGAGGCGGTGACTTGGGATCCAAGTGCGGCAGTGAGGCGGTGACTTGAAGTCACCGCCTCACTTGGACTACTCAATTCTTCCTGCACCGGATGTGCAAAAAATAGGACACCACCTGCGCGTCCTGCAGGCTTGGAAATTGGGCAACCGTTGCGTCTGAGGGGCGCGGCTCCTGAAAATGATCGAGCATAAAGCCCGTATCGAGCAGCATATTCAACCACTGGCTGAGGGTGAACGTGTAGCGCGGGATCACAAATTTCGGCCAGCGGGCTTTTTCCGCAGGCGGCGCAGCGCCGAAGATCCACTCCTCCAGTTCGCCTTTGAGGTTTTTGAAATAATCGCCCACCTCGATGGCGTAGGTGCGGCCGTCGGTGTCGCGCAGGTTTCGACGGTGTGGCGTGTCGAAGCAGGGGTGTGTGATGGAAAACTGGAAAAAACCGCCCGGGCGCAGCACCCGGTAGGCTTCGGAAAAAGCGGTGGCCACGTCGGGCACATCCATCATGCACATAAAACTGGTGGCAAAATCAAAACCGGCATCGGCAAATGGCAGGGCCGCAGCGTCAGCCACCCGGTATTCGATGCCCAAGGGTTGCTCGCGCTCGGTTTGCTGTGCATTTTGAATAAAGATTTCAGCCACATCAATCGCGGCCATCTGCGCGCCCCGGCCGGCCAGCAGGCGGGTGTTGTGGCCTTCGCCGCAGCCAATGTCAAGGCCGCGCAGGCCGGCGATATCGGGCAGGATGGCCAGAAAATTCGGGGTGTTGAGTTGATCGCGGTATACGTCGTAACCGGCGCGGGTGAGGGCGGTCCAGGCGGGGGCGTTTTGGTTCCAGTAGTTGGTAGTGGGCATGGTGTGGGTAAGATTTACAGTTTAGCAGCGTGGTTACTTGTTGTGATCTCCGGGAGCAGAATTGCGGTAGGCCGTTTTTAGTTCCACCATTGCCAGAAAAATCACGATGATTATTTCAAGCATAAAATAGAACAATCCGGGTGCTCTGAGTTTTTCAAAAAAAACAAGCAATAAACTCAACGTAAGGCAACAATACAACAAGTTGGCAATGGCAATAATCTTCAGACTCAGCCTCCAATTTCCAGGCTTGCGTAAAAAACAGTAGGACGAGTGAACAAAAAAAACAAACGCCAAAAATGCCAGCACATAAAGCACGCGCCCCGGCATGCCGAATGTCGCTTCGAATGCCGGAAGCACAATGCCCAGCATAACCGTTGAGAGTAATGCACCTGCGGCGTCCAGTAAAACGAGATTTTGTGACGAGAGGGCTATTTTTTGATTGGACATATTTTTACGACGGATGTGCGTTAAAAAAATGTCGCAATATACCGCAATTGCCGGCGGGCGGGCTTCCCGGACCAGGGGCCGGCAGTTCCCGAATGTTTATCGCTCCGACAACCAGAAACCTTCAAAGCCTTCAACCCAAAAAACCCCGAATCGGCTTACCTTTGCGCCCGCTATGCTAACCCTCTCCAACATTTTTGTGAAATACGGCAACCGGACGCTGCTCGACAGCGTGAATCTGGTCGTCAAACCCGGCGAACGCATCGGTCTCGTTGGCCGCAACGGCGCAGGCAAATCCACCCTGCTCAAAATTATCGCCGAGGACATGTCGCCTCATGAAGGTGAAGTGGTCAAACCCACACACTTTACCGTTGGCTACCTGCACCAGGACATGCTCCTGCCCAAGGGCAAAACCGTGCTCGACGAAACCATGACCGCCTTCGCCGAAGTACTGGCACTGGAAAAACAACTGCACGATATTCAGGAACAACTCGCCACCCGCGAAGACTACGAATCGGAGGCCTACCACGATCTGATCGAAAAAATGGGCGACATATCCGAGCACCTGCACCACCTCGGCCATGCCACTACGCAGGCCGATGTTGAGCGGGTACTCCATGGGCTCGGATTCCAGCATAGCGACATGGACCGGCTTACCGACGAGTTCTCCGGGGGCTGGCAAATGCGCATCGAACTGGCCAAGATCCTGCTGCGCCAACCCGACCTCATCCTGCTCGACGAACCGACCAACCACCTCGACATCGAAAGTATCCTCTGGCTCGAAGACTGGCTCGACCGGTACCCTGGCATGGCTATCGTCATCAGCCACGACCGGCGCTTCCTCGACAACGTGACCAACCGCACGGTCGAGATCATGCTGGGCCGGCTCGAAGATTACAAAGCCGCTTACTCCAAATATGTGGAACTCAGCGCCGAACGCCGCGAACGCATGCAGGCTGCCTACGAAAATCAGCAACGGGTAATCGCCGACCGCGAACGGACCATCAACCGCTTCATGGCCAAAGCCACCAAAACCAAAATGGCCCAAAGCATGAAGAAACAGCTCGACAAAATGGAGCGCATCGAAGTGGAAGGCGTAGACAGTACGGTCATGAAACTGCGCTTCCCCAACGCACCGCGCTCGGGCGAGGTGGTCGCCGAGGTGAAAAACCTGAGCAAGCGCTACGGCACCATTAAAGTGCTCGACAAGGTCAATTTTCAACTCCTGCGTGGCGAGCGCGTAGCCTTCGTCGGTCAAAACGGCCAGGGCAAAACCACGCTGGCCAAGATCATGGTCGCCGGCGAACCGGCTACCGACGGCCAGGCAACACTGGGGCACAACGTTTCCATCGGCTACTACGCACAAAACCAGGCCGAAACCCTCGACCCCAAACTCACGCTGTTGGAAACCATGGAAAAATACAGTCCGGAAGACATGCGCACCAAACTGCGCAGCATTCTCGGCGGTTTCCTGTTCAGCGGCGAAGATGTGGATAAAAAAGTGGTGGCACTTTCCGGCGGCGAGCGCGCGCGCCTGGCCCTGGCTTGCATGTTGCTGCGCCCCTTCAACTTTTTGGTGCTCGATGAGCCGACCAACCACCTCGACATGCTGTCCAAAGATGTGCTCAAACAAGCGCTGCTCGATTTCAACGGCACCCTGCTGGTCGTCAGTCACGACCGGGAATTCCTCAGCGGCCTGAGTACCCGCACCATTGAATTCCGCGACCATAAGCTCAGGGAATACCTCGGCGATGTAAATTATTTCCTGGAAAAACGCCGCCTGGACAATATGCGGCAGGTGGAAATGCGCACCACGCCAACCGCGCAACAGCCAACCGGCAACGGCCAACAAACTGCCGAACAAAACAGCAACTTGTCGCCTGAAGAAAAAAAACAACTGCAACGCACCGTGCAACGCAGCGAACGCCGGATCACCGAGCTCGAAACCGAGATCAAAAAAATGGAGTTGAAAATGGGCGAACCCGATTTTTACAATAAACCGGACGCACAGGAAGTGCTGAAAAAGTACGACGCCAGTCAGGCCGAACTGAAAACCGTGTACGCGGAGTGGGAAGCGGCGGTGGAGCAGTTGAGCTAATTTTCCCAGGGATGAATCCCTGGGCTGATAATCCCTGGGCTGAGAACTGAGCTGAGAACCCCTGGGCTGAGAACCCCTGGGCTGAGAATCCCTGAGCTGAGAATCCCTGGGCTAATAATCCTTGGGCTGAGAATCCTGGGCTGAGAATTCCTGGGCTGAGAATCCCCGGAATATTAAGGCGGAAAAAGTGGTTTTACATTTTTTTAGCACACCAAATTAAATTACCCGTTTTCATCGCTCAGTGATTCTTAGCCCAGCGATTCATCGCTGGGAAAAAGAAGGATATCATCAACGGAAAAACTCAAGTATGCGCATTAACGATCTTTCCGCAAAACTCACCGCATTCGGCCTGGTCATCGCTTTTGGCGCCCTGATCTGGCTGTACACCCGCGAATTCCCGGTGTTTACCAATACCATTAATGCCGGCAGGTTGGTGCTCGGCGCGATGATCGCCGGCGCCCTGCTCGCTGCGGCAGCCCTGTATGCCTTCCGGAAACGTCTGCTGCCTTTGGACCGGCATGTGCCGGAAATTGCTGTGACGGTGGTCTTTTCGGCCCTGTTTGCCCCGCTGTTTGCCAGCCTGCTCAACCGGGCCGGCGGGCCGATCGTGTATCAATCGTTTGAATTTGTATCGGAAATACCCTACCTGTCCTCAAATTACGGCCTGTTGAAGGGCGAAAAGATCAAGCCGACCGGAATGCGGCTCCAGGTAAAGGAGGAGGGTAAACTGTACCGTTTCCAATACAAGAAACAGCCATACTTTCCAATTACGGAACCCGGCGAACAGATTTTATTGCCGATGCGAAAGGGCCTGCTGGGTTTTCGGATATTGCAGTTGAAGTAGATTCTTTTACCACGGAGTGGCTTTACGCATCCTGCGCCTTCAGGTCGCAGAGCAAGAACCTGCGTAGCCAGGTAAACATTCGAGACCACGAAGCTATTTTTCCCATTTGATTTTATCTTCGGTTGATTCGGAAGATACCACCTTCAACTGACCTTCGGAATCCGCTATGCTGACGGCCACCATGCAGTCGCCGGTCACGTTGGTCACCGTTCGCAGCATATCCAAAATGCGGTCGACGCCTAAAATAAGCGCAATGCCTGCGCTGGGCACATGCACACTTTCCAGGATAATGATCAACATGATCACCCCGGCGCCGGGCACCGCCGCCGTACCGATAGACGCCATGACCGCCAGCAGCAGCACGTTGAGCTGATCGGCCAGGCTGAGGTCCATGCCGACTGCCTGTGCGATGAAAACCGTGGCTACTCCCTGGTAAAGTGCGGTGCCATCCATATTGATCGTCGCACCCAGGGGAAGCACAAAGGCGCTGATCTCCTCGGAAACCCCGAGTTTTTCTTCGCAACATTCAATGGTTACCGGTAGTGTGGCGCCGCTGCTGCTGGTGGAAAAAGCGACCAGTTGCGCTTTCCCGATGCCTTTGAAGAATTTAAAAACTTTCATTTTGCTGAAAAAACGCAACAGCAGGGGGTACACCCCCAACGTGTGCAATGCCAGTCCGAAAACGACGGTCAGGCAATACACGCCGAGGGCGCCGAGCAGATCCAACAATTTTACCAGGTTGCCGTCGGAAACCTTGGTTATGGTATCGGCGATCAGCGCAAACACGCCGAGTGGGGCCATGAGCATGATCAGATCGACGAGGCGGATGGTGACATCGTTGATTCCGTGAAAAAAGTCGAGTATGGGTTTGGCGCGTTTTTCAGGCACTTGCAACAATCCAATGCCAAAAAAAATGGCAAAAAAGACAATTTGCAGCATGTTCCGGTTGTCGGATGCCGAATTAAAAATATTATCCGGCACCATGTCGATCAACAGTTGCAGCGGACCGCGTTCACTTACATTTTGGGCCGCTTCCAGTCGGGCACTGGCGTTTTCACTGTAGGTTGCCATAAGGCCGTCGCGCACTTCCGGCGGTACGGCTTTGCCCGGCTGGAACAAGTTGGCCAGCAGCAAGCCGATGGCGATGGCCAGCGCTGTTGTGCCGATATAGACGCCCAGGGTTTTGCCGCCAATGCGGCCCAATTTGCGGATATCGGCCAGCGAGGCTACGCCGGTGATCAGCGAGCCGAGCACCAGCGGTACGGCAATGAGTTTGAGCAGATTGATGAAAATTACGCCGAAGGGCGTGATCCAGTCGGTGGTAAATGCGGTCCAGCCGTTCAGTGCGGCAATGATGCCGTAAACAAGGCCTGCGACCAATCCGAGAATGATTTGCCAGTGGGTTTGTTTGTACCAGGGCATGAGTTAAAGCAGTTAGGTTGACAAATGCAAAAGACAACCCGGGCGCTTTCTTGATGGTATTCCCGAATGCTTCGGTAAGCAACATTTTAAATGCCCCGGAAAACGGCAGCCAATGTACGGGGTTTTTGGTTTTCGGCTATTGGCTTTTGGCTGCTATAGTTGGCGGATAGTTTCGCTTCCCGAGTGCAACAAACAGCGAATAGCCGACAGCCTGTTGCCCCCTTATTTCCAGCGGATCTTATCCTTGTCTTCTTCCGGATGTACGGCGCGCAGTTGGCCTTCCGAGGCGGCAATGCTGGTTGCCACAGTGCAGTCGCCGGTGACATTGGTGACGGTGCGCAGCATGTCCAGAATACGATCGACACCCAGAATGAGCGCAATGCCTGCGCTTGGGACATGCACAGTTTCCAAAATAATTATGAGCATGATAATGCCTGCACCAGGCACGGCTGCAGTGCCGATTGAAGCCATAACGGCCAGCAAAATGACATTGAGTTGGTCTGCCATACTCAGGTCCATACCTACTGCCTGTGCAATAAAAATTGTGGCAACCCCCTGGTAAAGAGCCGTGCCATCCATGTTGATCGTTGCGCCGAGCGGCAATACGAAAGAGGAAACCTCCTCGGAAACACCAATATTTTCTTCACAACATTCAATTGTCACAGGAAGCGTAGCCCCACTGCTGCTGGTGGAAAAAGCGACCAGTTGGGCCTTGCCGATCCCGCTGAAAAAGCGGAAGGGGTTCAGGCTGGTGAACATCCGCAACAAAGCAGGGTATACGCCAAATGTCTGGATCGCCAGGCCAATAACCACGGTGATGCAATACACACTCAGGGCGCCGAGCAGGCCCATTAATTTGGCCAGGTCGCCATCGGAAACGGTAGTGATCATGTCGGCGATCAGCGCAAACACCCCGAGTGGGGCCATGAGCATGATCAGGTCTACGAGCCGGATCGTCACATCGTTGATGCCGTGAAAAAAGTCGAGCACGGGTTTTGCGCGTTTTTCCGGCAGCTGGAGCAAACCAATGCCAAAAAAGATCGCGAAAAACACAATCTGCAACATATTCCGGTTGTCGGAAGCCGAGCCAAAAATATTGTCGGGTACCATGTCGACCAGAATTTGCAACGGGCCGCGCTCTCCAACCATTTGCGCAGCGGCCTGGCGGTCGCCGACATTTTCGCTGTACGTTGCCATAAGGCCGTCGCGTACATCGGCAGGGATAGCCTTGCCGGGCTGAATAACATTGGCCAGCACCAAGCCGATCGTGATGGCTACCGCCGTGGTACCGATGTAGATGCCCAGCGTTTTCCCGCCGATACGGCCCAGTTTTCGAATGTCGGACAAGGAAGCCACCCCAGTGATCAGGGAGCCCAATACCAGGGGTACGGCGATGAGTTTCAGGGCATTGATGAAAATGGTGCCGAAAGGCGAAATCCAGTTGCGGGTGAATGTATTCCAACCAAATGAGGCTGCCACGATTCCAAAAACGAGCCCCAGAACCAGCCCGATAATGATTTGCCAATGAATTTGCTTGTACCAACGCATAAGGCAATGCTGTAGTTTTTTTTGTTTTAAACCAATACTTCTGCGGCCAAAGTAGGCCTTTTTCCCTGCATCCGGCCCCAATTCCCCCGAACAGCCTTATTTTGAGCACCCTGTTTTTTACAAAAAAATCTGAAATATGCTTTCCAACGCACCGATTCCGACCGTGATTAATCAAAATTTGTTTGGCCTGCGCACCTCTGCAACTGTTGCCATCAATGAAAAATCAAAGGCCCTGGAACAGGCCGGCAAAACGATTTTTAAATTCGGGTTTGGCCAGTCACCGTTTCCGGTGCCCGAACTGGTGGTGGAGGCGCTCAAACGGCATGCCCACGAAAAAGATTACCTGGCGGTACGCGGCCTGCCGGCGCTGCGGGATGCCATTGCCAAATTTACCAACCACCGCAAAGGCACCTTTGCGGTGGCGGATGATGTGCTCATCGGCCCGGGTTCGAAGGAGCTGATGTTCCTGTTGCAATTGTCGTACTACGGCGAAATTGTTATTCCGGCCCCGAGCTGGGTGTCGTACGCCCCGCAGGCGCAAATCATCGGGCGGGTGGTTACCCGGGCTGAAACCCGGATGGCAAACCGGCTCCTGCTGACACCCGATGAACTGGAGGCGATTTGCCAGGCCGACCCGGAGCGCCCGCGCCTGGTCATCCTCAACTATCCGTCGAACCCGACGGGCTCCACCTACGACAAAGAAACACTCGTCGCCCTTGCCGAAGTAGCGCGCCGGTATAAGCTGATTGTGCTCTCCGATGAAATTTATGGCGAACTGAACCACCGCGGCACGCAGGACTCCATCGCGCAGTTTTACCCGGAAGGCACCATCATCAGTGGCGGCTTGAGCAAGTGGTGTGGCGCCGGCGGCTGGCGCCTTGGTTTTTTTGTGTTTCCACGCGGCCTGAAGCGCCTGGAAAACGCCATGGCCATTTGCGCCAGCGAAACATTCACCTCCACCAGCGCGCCGATTCAACATGCTGCTGTGAGCGCTTTTCAGGAAAATCCGGCAATCGACACCTATCTCGAACATGTACGTGGCGCCCTGGCGGCTGTCGGGCAATACGTGTACGGGCAGTTGAGCGCCACCGGGGTGACCATGCCGGCGCCGGAGGGCGGTTTTTACCTCTTGCCCGATTTTGAAAAATACCGCGATGCATTGTCCCGCCGGGGCATTGAAGACGACCGGGCGTTTTGCCAGGCTTTGTTGGATGAGGCGGGGGTGGCCTTGTTGCCCGGCTCGGATTTCGGATGCCGGCAGGGTACGTTCCGCACGCGGTTTTCCTATGTCGATTTTGATGGGAACAACGTGTTGGATGCTTGCCGGAATTTGCCGGCCGGGCAGCTGCCCGATGCCGCATTTGTGGAAAAATACTGCCCCAAAATGGTTGCCGGCACCCAAGCGTTGTGCGATTGGCTCAACGCGTTGTAACTTGTATTTTTTTTGAAAAATAACTTCAAACACATGGAAAAACCGTCCATTCAAATTCAAAACCTGTTCAAATCCTTTGGGTCTAAACAAGTACTTCGGGGCATCACCCTCGATGTATATCCCGGTCAGGTACTTGGTTACATCGGCCCGAACGGCGCCGGCAAAAGCACCACGGTAAAAATTTTGTGCGGCTTGCTCAGCGATTACAGCGGTACTGTTTTGGTGCAAGGCCATAATGTGACGCTCGATCCCTTGGAAGCCAAAAAACGGATCGGGTACATCCCGGAAATGGCCGAACTGTACGATGTGCTCACGCCTACGGAATTTCTGCATTTTATGGGTGAGCTGTACGGCATGGATCCCGATGTGTGCGCGCAGCGGATCGTGCGCATTATGACTGCTTTCGGGATGCAGGCAAACCTGCACCAGCGGCTGGACACATTCAGTAAGGGCATGCGCCAAAAAGTGCTGCTGGCGAGCGGCTTGCTGCACAATCCGGATATCATCATTCTGGATGAACCGCTCAGCGGCCTGGATGCCAACAGCGTGATTCTGGTAAAAGAACTGATCAGCAAACTGGCCAAGGACGGGAAAACCATTTTTTACTGCAGCCACATGATGGATATTGTGGAAAAAGTGAGCCACCGGATCATCCTGATCGACAACGGCGCCATTCTGGCCGACGGGAGTTTTGAACAGTTGAAACAACAACAGGGCGATCGAAGCCTGGAACAAATTTTTGCCACACTCACATCCAAAGATGCCCACAGCACAGCCGCCGACGAACTGATGCGAGCCTTTGAATAAACGCCTCGAATTATGAACTGGATCAATAAAGCCCTTCTGTTTGTAGCCTTGGCGCCCCGGCAGCTTTATGTGCGCTGGAATGTGGATACACGCTTGCTGAAGGCTATTCTGACGACCAAACTTATGATGGACGACCGGCGCCCAAACAGCATTCAACTGACCCGGCAGCAGTGGAAAACCGACGATGAAATCAGCAATGCCACGATCGGCACCATGGTTATCAGCGCCGTCATGGGGCTGATTGCTTTGCTGGTGTTTGCCATGGGCGATAATTTTTCATTGCAACTGACCATGCTCTTCAGTTTTTTCATTGCGATTTTATGCATGCTGCTGGTGAGCGATTTCACCTCGGTTCTGATTGATGTGCGTGACAATGAAATTATTTTGCCCAAGCCGGTGAACGATGCCACGGTGGTAGTGGCACGACTCCTGCATGTGTTTGTCCATATTTGCAAGATCATACTCCCGATGAGTTTGCCCAGTTTGCTTTACCTGAGCATTCGGATAAATCCGGGCGCCGGTTTGTTTTTTATAGCGGTCTTGTTCTTCGCCACCCTGTTCTCCATTTTTTTGATCAATTCGGTGTATATCTTAATTCTGCGCATTACCACACCGGCGCGATTTAAAGCGATCATCAGCTACGTACAGATTGGTTTTGCTGTTTTTGTTTACGGCGGGTCGCAGATTTTTCCCCGATTGATGAATCGCACGGGGGTGTCGTCAATGGAGTTGCCGGATACGGATTTGTTATTGTTGGCGCCGCCGTATTGGTTTGCCAGTTTGTTTTCAATGTGCGTAAACTG
Organism: Lewinellaceae bacterium; assembly: GCA_016716135.1. Taxonomy (GTDB): domain Bacteria; phylum Bacteroidota; class Bacteroidia; order Chitinophagales; family Saprospiraceae; genus M3007. Next base: position 68,945 of record JADJWX010000030.1, read on the forward strand.
GCAGGCAGGTTCCCGGGAAATGTTGGCCGGCGCCCTGGCAATTATTGTTCCGGTACTCAGCATTGTGCTGGTTGTGCGTTACCTGGCGCCGGCGTTTAACCAAAAACTGGCCATGATTTCGGGAAGTGGCGGTACGACCTCGCCTTCCCGAGCCGGATCATCTGTGCAGATTTCCCGTTTTTTTGCCCGCGTAGCATCGAGTGCGCCGGTAGTGCAAACGGGTTTTTTATTCACCTGGAAAATGATCGGGCGCAGCCGGGAATTCAAACTGAAAGTGTATCCGATCCTGGCTTATTTTTTGGTATTGCAGCTTTTGTTGCTGTTCAATACCCGGGATACTCTTAATTCTTTCCAGGATTTTTTTGGCGGATACTCCCTGATTGTCGCTGTGTACCTGAGCAGCTTTGTGCTTTTACTAGCGTTGCTGCATGTCGCTCATTCCGAAAAATTCAAGGCGGCCTGGATGTTTTATACCACACCGATCCGGCATCCGGGCCAGCTCCTTACCGGTGCTGTGCTGGCTGTGTTTTTATATCTGGGCTATATTCCCTTTAGCCTGTTGCTGCTCGGCGGGCTTTGCTTTGGCGGGGCAGAGGTGTTACCCGGTTTTTGCCTCGCGTTATGCAATCAGATGGTTTTTTCCCTGGCATTTACCCTGTTATTTGCCCGTAAAATACCTTTTTCGCAACCGCCGGCAGACGCCCAAAGCGGCGCCCAAACCATGTGGATGTTCCTGATCATGGCAATCGGGGCCATTTTTGGCGGGCTGCATTTCTTGGTTTTTCAAAAAATGTGGCTAACCGTCCCGGCACTGTGCTTTTCCGTATTGATTTGCTGGTGGCTGATCCGGCGGTTGAACAACCAAACCTGGGAAGATCTGGCGGTGGATGCGGATTTGCTGCCCTGAGCATAGCAGTTTTTTTTGCTGTAATACAACAACCTCAATCCAGGCGAATTACGGGAGGTCTGTTGAAATCAGTGTAATTTGAACAAACAACAGAGTGCAACGACGCAAAGCCAATGTTTAAAACGCCCGATCATGATTTTGTTTAGAAAAGTAATAGCCGTACTGTTTTTGTGTATTGGTGGAATAAACACGGCGTGGACGCAAATCGGATTCACGGCGCCAAATTTTACCGTTGTCAGTACGCATGGTGATACTATCCGGTTGTATGATATTCTGGACGGAGGGCAGTTCGTAGTGCTCGACTTTTTTTTTACAACTTGCGGCCCCTGCATTTACTTTACCCCGGAGGTGAATCTTGCCTTTGAAAAATATGGTTGCAACACGCAGGATGTTGTTTTTATTGCCATTGATTATCAGGATACCAACGCCGAAGTACAGGCATATGATCAACAACACGATATTCAGTACCCATCTGTGAGTGGCACCCAGGGAGGCGGCAATGGGGTGGTAAGCCAGTATGTCATTTCTGCTTTCCCGACATTTCTTCTGATTCACCCAAACTATAAAATAGTTGACGAGATATTTCCGCCCACGCTGGTTGTTTTTGACACCAGTTTTGCCACGCATGGCATAGCGCCTGAGGCTTGCCTGACAAGCACGGCGGCCCCGGCGGCCATGCAATCGTTGGTGTTGTATCCAAATCCGGTGCAGACAAGCTTGGTGACACTGGACTTACGCCGGGTTTCGGGCGACAGGGTAACTATTTTCGTACAGGATTTAGCTGGCCGGACCATGTTGACGGAAGTGGCTCAAGGGCTTAACGATGGGCTCTATCAACTTGACCTGTGCACAATTCCCGAAGGACTGTATTTCGTTACGGCAGTTGCCGAAGACGGCATGCGTTGGGATGGCCGTTTGGTGAAATACTGAGTGCGTTAATCGTTTGAAACGTTGTTGTCATTTCGCACCCATCAGCGTCTTGTTTTCCTCCTTTGATTTCATTTGCGCAAATGCGTCGTATCCGCAATCGAGGAATGCGCGGTATTCCTCAACTTCCGGTGTGTAGCCACGGGGTTCGTTGAGCAGTGTTTTCCCGTCGTTGTGCATAAGCACATACCAGGGTTGTGAGTTGCGGTTGAAGTTATTGATCTGGAAGGAACTCCATTTGTCGCCCACCGTGCGCATTTTTTCGCCTGTGTTTGGGTCGAGCAGGTATTTGAATTTGTCTTCAGGGAAGAGCCGTGCCTGATCGTCGACGTAGAGCGACACCACGACGTAGTTGTTTTTCAGGTGCTGCAAAATTTCGGCTTTATTCCAAACCGTTTCTTCCATTTTACGGCAATTGACACAACCGTACCCGGTAAAGTCCACGAAAAGCGGCTTGTTTTCCAATTGAGCGACCTTCAGGCCTTCGTCAAAATCTTTGTAACAATCCAGGCTGTGCGGGCAGTCCATTGGTTTGAAAAAATTGTAGTGCACCGGCGGGGCGATACCACTCAACAGGCTGAGCGATTGATATTTCAGTAAGCCGTTGCCCAGATAGCCGGCAAACAGCAGTGCAAGCCCGCCCACGACGGCCCGGGCAATACCGGGTTTGCCTGCGGCGCCTTTGAGTTTAGGTAGCAAGCCAAACTGATATAACCCGAGGAGCAGTGCGCAGAGGAACCACAGGCCAATGAAAAGTTCAAATTTCAGGATGCCCCAGTGCCGCACCATATCGGCTGTGCTGAGGAATTTGAATGCCAGTGCCAGTTCGACAAAGCCGAGGGTAACTTTCACGTTGTCCATCCAGTTGCCCGAGCGCGGCAGGCTTTGGAGCCAGCCCGGGAACATGGCAAACAGGCCGAAAGGCAGCGCCAGCGCCAGGCCAAAACCCGTCATGCCCACGAGGGGCCGGGCTGGAATTATGCCGAGCAGGGCATCGCCGGCATTGCCTTTTGCGGTTTCAACCAACAAGGTGCCTACGATCGGGCCCGTACAGGAAAAGGAGACCAGTGCCAGGGTGAAGGCCATGAAGAAAATGCCGATCATGCCGCCTTTGTCGGCCATTTTATCACTTTGATTGACCCAGGAAGAGGGCAGTGTGATTTCAAACAGGCCAAAAAACGACAGGGCGAAAATGACGAACACAGCGAAGAAAAGCAGGTTGAAATACATGTCCGTGCTCATCTCGTTCAGGATGGTGGGGCCGAAAATAGAGGTCAGCAGAATACCGATGCCCACGTAAATGATCACAATACTGGAGCTGTACCAAATGGCATTGCGCAGACCGGTAGCGCGGTCTTTCGAGCGTTTGGTAAAAAAACTCACCGTCAGCGGGATCATCGGGAATACGCAGGGGGTGAGCAGGGCGATCAGGCCGCCCAGAAATCCGGCGATGAATACCCACCACAGCGAGCTGCTTTCTTCAACAGGGGCGGAGCAGGTATTGACAAATTTGGCCGGGTTGATTTCGCGTTTGGCATCAAAAAAGCCCTGGAAGTTGGGATCGGCAGGTTTTACGTTTGGGCTTTCGTCTACTCCGGTGGCGGTTACCGCTATATCGGTTCCGGTATTTTCGGACTGGTCCGTGGCCGGTGCAGCGCCGGTGTCGCCGCCGTTTTTAACTGTCCCGGTGGGTGGCACATTCGTTTTATCGGGTGCTGGAGTGGCATCGGGTTTGGGTGTATTGGTGGTACCGGCAGGCGGTGTGATTTTGAATTCAAAATCGACGTCTTTGGGTGGCAGGCACATCTCGTCGTTGCAAACCATGAAGGTCAGGTAGCCGGTGATGGGCTTGCCGGGGTCGTTGATTTTGACGCGTTGGGTGAAAATACCCTTGTGTTTGAATTTGGTGAGTTTCATGCCAAACACGTTGTCGTATTTGGTGAATTTATCACCGCTTTCCTCCGTTTTACCTTTTAGTTCAAAGTGCGGGCCTTCCTGAAAAGTGAAAGAAGTGGGTACCGGTCCGTCTTCGCTTTCGAGGAATTGGGAGTAGGTCGTCCAGCCTTCGTCGATGGAGGCGGTGAAAATCAGGTCGACCTGGCCGTTTCCGGCGTCTTTGGTGGTGTATGCCCATTTGACAGGGTTCTGGGCGAAGATGCTTGCCGCCGTGGAAAAGGCGAGCAGGGTTAGGAGTAGCGAGCGAATTTTCATGCCTCGGATTTTCAAAAAATGAGATTGCAAAGAAACGGCATTTTTACGGCATGGTTGGGGTGAAGAAGGGCTTTAAAACAACTTTAACCGGGGGATTGTCCGCGGGCGGCTAAATTTTCACGGATCTGCCCGGGGCTGTTTTTGCAAGATGCCGGACAAGAAAGGTTTATTTTTGTACAATAATTTGGGTAGATGGTTGTTAGAGGTATATTTGTAGTACAAGATGCGATGTTTGCCATCTTTTTCTTTGTCAAATCACTTTTTGTCCCAATAAGTGTCTTTTTTTAATCCCCATCGGTACCTTTTTTACCTTGCATGATGCAATTGTCGGTACTGGTACAAACCAAAGTGGAAGTTTTAGCCTATGTTTCGTGGCCCCCAAAGCTAGTTTCCTCTTTTAGTTTTTATTGTTAGCGTATTGAAAATTGGATTTCCCGGTAATCCAGCGTTCAGGGGTTCCCTTTTGGAACGGCACCTTGTTTTAGCCGTTGCTTCAAGGGTAAAGCTGATTTTAAATATTTTCAAAGAAGGATTATGCCTGTTCGAAATACAGAAAGCAGAATACCAGGAGGCTTTTCCACCAATAACATTAAACGGTTTGGTGAAGCTGCTAACAATGGTACTGCGAGCCCGAATTATGCCTTGATCAGCTACCTGAGTTCACCCATCCGCCGTATCCCCGGGTCTCCGTTTTGGAATAAGTATGTCGTCTTTGTAGATACCAGTAGTGTGTCGAACAGCCAGACGTTCAGTTACAACTGGACCATTGAATTCCTGGATGCCACTAACAATCAGATTCCACAAATGGCCTCTATCGCCGTACGCACTCAAACCGGGATATTGGATTTTAATTCATCGGCATACTATCCGGATGATACAATTTTAGATGTTGCAGCATTCTGCCGGATAAGTGTTACCGTAAATTTGATCACTCTCACCCTTTCGCATGCTATTGTCGAGCCCTTGCAATCAATAACTGATTTACTGGGAGGAACCCTTGTCGGTCCCGGTGGTATCAACCTGGATGCACTTGCTATTTATGGAAACTCGGCTACTACCGCTGCACTCGCGAATTTATACCGGGAATACATTCTTGAGTCTGTAAATATTGTTTACAGCGAAACGCTGAAAATCCCGGCCAACCTGGTGGCGGCAGTCAGTTATCTTAATATCTATCAGAACGGCAGAAACGAAAACGCCGTATTAGAGCAAAACCTGAACAATCCGCCTGCCGATTGGAATGCGGATGCTGCCAATAAAGATGCACTAGGCGTGGGCATTTTGAAGCCGCACTTTGCGGCTATGTTTATCCCTCAGAACGGACAATCGGGTGCGCCGTACCTGACTTTTCAAGAACTTGATCAATTACAAGTTTCCGACCCTGAACAAGCTGTTTTCGATCAATTTGTTGCCCTTCCCGCCGACCAGCGTCTGGATATTTACAACCTGTTGCGTTTCCCAAAATCCGGCATCCAACATTGCGCGTTCGTCCTGAACAAACTTAAAAACAGCAATACTGCCTGGACAACATTTGAAAAAAACGACCTGGCCGATCAGGGTGAGTGCGTGAAAAGCATCGTTTCCGAATTGACCGCCGGACCCTTTCAGGGTGTACCGGACTTTTCTCTGCTCGGTAAAAAAACTTATCAAATCAGTTGGTCGCCATATATCCTGAAAATTGTTGAACCGGTCCTTTACAAGCTGATCAAAATCAAAGTGCTGGATATCCGCTCCGGCCGGCCTGTTACCGATGCCAAGTTGAAAAAACTGGTGATCGAGGCGGAAGTTTCGGGCAACCAAACCTTCCGCTTGTCCCAGGAATTTGATTACGACAAAAGCAGTATCCAGGAGTCGGCCATCCAGGCCGCCAACGGCCTGGTCAGGAAGCCCAACGGGCATTATTCCGTTTGGGCCATTACGCGCAAAATACACCGACCAGCGTCGTGGACGGCAGCTGGGATGCCGCTTCTACCGATGCCTACAACGCCTTTTGGCAGGCCCATACCCTGGACAACAGTTTCGACCACGCCGGTACGGCGGCACCCGCAGATGACCGCCTGCGGTTCATCATCGACGAATATAATGACCACGGCTTTACCAATGACGCCGGTATCCTGAACATCCGTGTACCGATGGCTTTTCTGGCGGATAAGAAAGTCCGGCTTGAGATCGGTTTTTTTGAATTCCCGGTGGTGCTCGAAAAGCGCAAACTGGATGCCACGGACACCCACGCCATCACACGCCGGTTAAACCCGCTCGGGACGTTGAGCGAAGACGACACAGGCTTTATCATTCGCTGGGAAGGGCAAGACGCACAGGGCAATGTAATTCAAACGACCGACTGGGATCGCAACAAAAACTGGGATAACACCGCCGTCAGCCCGCAGAAAGGCCATTTCGGCTGGCAAGTCGAAGATGTGCCCGATGTGCCTTCCGCTGAAAATACCGACTTCCTGCGCGTTTGCCTGAAACTCCCGATCAAAGATGATTTTCAGCCCTATGCCGGGCTGAATGCCAATTTGCTGTCCAACTTTTATGATGCAAATACCTACCCGTACCATTTTGTGGTGTTTGGCATGCAGTGGTGCCAACCGATGTGGCAACTGCTGCCGGCTACGACTACTCACTGGGTTGAAGGGCCGATACACCCGGGAAATGATGTCCCATTGGGGTTATCCACGCAAATAAATCCGGACGAGAGGACTAAACCAGCCATTTGTACCATGTATGATGCCGCTGCCGATAGAAGCGGGCAGGGTAGAGATTACGGTGCTAATGTGTTTTACCATGGTCAGACAGGTTCTCAAGGTACTCCGGTAAACGATACGACGCATTTTACTCCTGCAGAATTACCGTTGGTGTTCAAACTGCTGGATTTTGGACCGACGCGCTACTATGCGCCCCGCAGCAGAGGGCATCATGGCATTGATTACCATGCGATCAACCACACTACGCCGGTATTTGCGCCGTATGGCTCGAAAGTAATTTTTGCGAGTCGGATAAATGGATATGGGAAAGTGCTGCAGTTTAAAGTCGAAAAGTCGGGCAATATTTTTTTGATGGCCCACCTGAGTGAGAACCATAACTATGCCGTCGCTTTAAACGATGTGGTTATGGCAGGACGCCATGTTGCCCGGGCAGGACGTACGGATAGCAATACAGTGATGAACAGTTATTATACCGACGGGCCGACGACGTGCATTTGGAAATTTCCCAAAGCAGCAGCTATCATCGCAGGGTTGCTGATCCGCGAAATATCGTTCAATTAATCGACGCCACACATGATGTTGTTGGAAATAGAGACCTGTTTTAAATAATTACAGTTTGCGTTTATTTCCATGTGATTGCCACGGCGGCGAAAGCATCGATGCGACGAATCATGTGCCGGGCAGCGATTGTGCAATACGGCTCGATACCGGCGGGACCAGTACACATGTGTCGTCCCGGTGCTGGGCTTCCCGCAACCTCCACTGCCCCTACCTTCGCCCGCTAAACTTCAATACCCTCCCCGCTACCGACCAGGAAAGGCTGAACACCTTTCGGATGCAAGCTCAATTGACATACCTGTACGAAGACGATGCCAACCAGCCGCCCGATCCGTACCTGAACCCGAATGGTATCGACGGGAGTTGGGGCGTCGGCGCACAAGATGCCATTCGGCGCTTCCGCTGGAAACACCGGCTTGCCATTTACACAACTGCCAACATGCCGGCAAACGAAGCCGGTACTTCCGGAGACGCCCCGACGGAAGGCGACGCTACCTGGAACGAATTGAATAACCAAGCCCTTACCCGCGCACCAATTTGAACCGCGTAGATAAATAAACACCATGCACCCGATAATAATGCCGCGCTATGAATAAATCCTTCACGCAAATTCTGACCGAAGAGCTTGGCAAACTCTTCGCGCCGCTCAAAACGCTCGACACGACGCAAGGTGTGGAGACGCTCTTCAAGGACCTGGGCTATGATGTGCCCGTAACCGATCTGGCCGATTTGGTGCAGGATTTTCAACAGGTTGACCTGGCTGCCGAAGTCCAGGATTTGCAAAATCTGATTGCCAGTATTGCCAGTATCCAGGACCAGAGCGACCTGCCTGGTGTTATCCTACAAGTGAAGGATAAGGCTGTAGCGGTAAATGCCATTATTAAAAATGTAATCCCGACTGTTCAGACTACCATTTCCGCCCTGACGGATATCCAGGATCTCCCCCGCCGCCTGGCCGACTACCTCGTTTTCAAATACCTGGAAGACAATTACTACAAAGCCTTCGCTTTTTGCCATGTGCTTAGCTTGCTGGAATGGGTGGAAAAAAATAGTAAATCCATCAAAACCGTCCAATGGAACCGCATCGGCCTCCTGTTTACCAAACCCATCCGGCTCTTTGAAGAGGCTTACGACTGGGGGCAAGTGAGCTTTGATGACGAGGAGTTTCTGGACCGCTTTTCCCTGCTCTTGCAGGCCTTTATGCTCCCGGGCGGTGTTTATACCCAGGCATCCAACTTGCGCGATTTTCTCGATCCCAACCACGCCGGCAGCGGCAAGGAAATCCGTATGCCCCTGTACAATGCCGGCACCTGGCCGGATTCGTATATGGAAGCGGGGGTCAACCTGTCCGGCGTGTACAAGGACAACGGTACGAATGACATGCCTGGCCTGTTTTTTTACCCCAATCTCGTTGGCGGGGTGCAGATTGACGACAACATCAGCCCTGATTGGAGTATCGAACTAACGGCAAGCGCCGACCTGACTGCCGGGCTGGGTTTAGAGGTCCGTCCGCCGGCAAAATTTTCGGTACAAACTGACCTGTTCAGCAGTCCAGGCATCGGCGATGCTAAACTCGGTCTGCGTATCAAAAACAAAACAACCGGGCAGGGTGCCCCGACGTATTTGCTGGGCTCGCCGACAGGTACGAACCTGTCTATCGAAGCGGCGGAGTTTTACCTCTTTGCCGAGCGCAGCGGTACGGAATCGAATTTTGGCGCCGAGCTATCGCTCAAACAACTCACCCTGGCCATTCAAAAAGGCGACGGCGACGGCTTTATCAACAAAGTGATCCCGAGCGCCGGGTTCAAGGCGGCGCTGGATTTCGGCCTGGGCTACTCCCTGAAAAAGGGCTTCTATTTTGTTGAAGGCGCTTCGCTGAAAATTACCATCCCGATTCATAAAAAAATCGGGCCGCTGGAAATCGAAGACATAACGCTGGAGTTCACACCGGCTGACGAAGGCCTGGAACTCGCACTCGGCACCACCTTCGAACTGGAACTGGGGCCATTTTGGGCCCGGGTGGAAGAGATCGGGCTCAAAACCGAGCTGGTCTTTAAAGCGGATGACGGTGGCGCGCCGGAACTGGAGGTCGGCTTCAAGCCGCCCACCGGCATCGGGCTTTCTATTGACGCCCAAGGCTTTTCCGGTGGTGGCTACCTCTTCATTGGCGATCACCGCTACGCCGGGATGCTCAACCTGAATTTTAGCGGTAAGATCAATATCACTGCCATAGCCATCATCACGACCCGCCTGCCGAGTGGGGAAAAAGGCTTTTCGCTACTGATTGTTCTTATGGCCGATGGGTTCAATCCTATTCAACTCGGGATGGGCTTTACGCTCAACGGCATCGGCGGTTTGCTGGCGCTCCACCGCAGCATGTACACCGAAGTGCTGCGCGAGGGCATTAAAACTGGTACGGCTGAGCGCTTGCTGTTTCCGCAAAATCCCCTGGAAAATGTCGATCTGATCATTTCCGACCTGGAGTCGGTTTTCCCCATTGTTGAAAAACAATTTGTCTTCGGCCCCATGGCCAAGCTGGCCTGGGGCAGCGGCTCCAACCTGGTGACTGCCGATCTGGGTTTATTTATTGAAATTTTCGATCCCTTCAAACTGGCAATCCTCGGCGTAATCCGGGTTGTCATCGGCAACGACGAGGAAAAATCGCCGATCGTCCTCAAAGTCAGTTTCCTGGGCGAATTCAACCCGGAGAAAAAATGGATCGCCTTCGATGCCAGCATTTACGATTCCCGGATTGTGAAATTCGCCCTAGAGGGCGATATGGCCTTCCGCCTCGTTTACGGCGACAAACCCAATTTTGTCCTTTCGGTCGGCGGTTTTCACCCCGCCTACCAGCCGCCGCCCTTGCAACTGAACAATATGAAACGGCTCACACTGACGCTGTTGGATGAAGACAAGGCAAAAGTGGCAATGGAAGCGTATTTCGCCCTGACCTCCAACACCGTCCAGGTGGGCGCGCATGTGGATGCCCGCTTTAAGGCGATGGGCTACGATGTGATTGGCTACCTGGGCTTCGATGCCCTGTTCCAGTTTAATCCGTTCATGTTCGTGTTTGAGGTTAGCGCCGGATTCGGTGTTTACAAGAAAGGCAAGGAAAAAGCCTCCGTCAGCGTCTATCTGCGCCTCAAAGGGCCGTCGCCCTGGAATGTATCGGGTACGGCTTCGGCCAAAATTCTCGGCCTCAAATTCAAGGTTGATTTCAACAAAACCTTTGGCAAGGAAGACAATGTCACGTTGCCCGATGTCGAGGTGCTGCCCTTGTTCAAAGTGGCCATCGAAAAAGACGACAACTGGCTGGCGCTTCCTGCCGCTAATGTGAATCCCTTGGTGAAAACCCGGAAAGCGGAAGTAGCCGGTATGCTGGTCGTCGATCCCTTCGGCGCGCTGGTCATCACCCAGCAGGTGGTACCACTCAAAACCACTATCCGAAAATTCGGAAATCAGAATCCAGTCGGCGCCACGCTGTTCGAGTTGTCCAAGGTGAAACTCGGCGCCTCGGAAATCACCAGTTTTTCAGATGTCGAGGAAAACTTCGCCCCTGCGCAGTTCCAGAACCTGACCGACAGCCAGAAACTCTCCAGCCCCAGTTTCCGCAAATACAGCAGCGGCATCAGGTGACAGAAACCGATCAGGCGCAACAAGGCGCTGCCGTAAAACGGGACATCGCCTACGAACTGATCCTGATCGACGGCCCGGATAAGATCGATTTGGGCCCCGGGCCGCATCTGAAAAATGTGGATACAGTCTGGATGGAAGGCTTGCGCCGTAACAGCGCCGTCGGCCGCGCAGCCCTGTCGGCAAACCGCAACTCGAAAAAACAGGTGCTCGACCGGAAAATAACGGTCCGCGAAGAAATATTCCGCATTGTGCATGCCGCCGATCTGGTGCCTTACAACAGCACGGAGTACTCCGAAGCGGCAGCCCATGAAGCCCTGGAGCGCCTGGTACGCGCCAACCCCGCCCTGGAAGATACCCTCCAAATCGTGCCGGCCTACGAAGCCGATCCGGTTGCGCTGGTGGGCACACCCATCCAGGGCTATGTCAATCTGACCAAAGTAAAACCTTCCAAAAGTCTGCTCAATCTTAAAAAAATGATCACGCAATGAGCAATCCGATCGCACAATACACCTATATCCCCTGGTACCGACGAGGGCTCAGCAACCAAATTCAGGCTACCTCGGACGAACGCGGCACCATTTCGGCGGAAGTTTATTACAAAACGAACCAGGCTTCCAGCCACCAACTCGGGGCTGCGAAAACCCTGGCGCTGCTGGGCCCTGGCGATGTGGAAAGCATCAACCCACAGGCGATCATTAAAGTGGAGCCCCGGAATGGTTTGACGGATTTTGAGGCAAATTACCTGGCCTGTATTGAGTTTTACGACGAGGATTTCCCCTGGCGCTATACGCCGGAACCCGCTTCAGATCACCTGATGCCCTGGCTTTTCCTGATGGCGCTTAAAACAGATGAATTCACCTTCGAACCCATCGATTCGGCAAAACCCGTTCAGGCAATCAAAATCACCGCCCAGGAACCCCTGAACATACCGCCCGGCGATGCCTGGGCCTGGGCACATGTGCAGGTGAACAAACGCCTGAATGCCGACGTACAGAACCAGGGGGCACTCAGGACCGAACTGGCAGCCTTGCTGGAAATAGACCCCGACGCGGCCTTTTCCCGCCTGGTCTGCCCGCGAAAGCTGGAATTGAATACCCGCTACCACATGTTTTTAGTCCCGCTGTATGAATCCGGGCGCAGGGCAGGGTTGAACCAGGATACGACAGGCGCCGGGATGAGCAAATCGTGGGCGGTTGGCGACTCAGACCGCGTTTTCCCATTTTACTACCATTGGGAATTCGCTACTTCAGCTGAAGGCGATTTCGAAACCCTGGCCCGCAGGCTGCAGGCTATGTCGGCCGATGAACTGGATGCGCCGACCATGAATATCCAGAGTCTGATCGAAGAGCTGCTGCCCGATGACAACCCGACCCCGCAACCTACGGAAGTGCTCCCCTTTATCGCGGCTTACAAAGCGCCCGGCCAAACTATACCAGCCTGGCCTTCCGGCGCCAACCAAACAGACCAGGACCTGAAAATCGCCCTGCGAGACCGCATCAACTCGACCGATACGAACCCCACCTGTGACCCGATCGTGAACAACCCGCCGATGTATGGCCGTTGGCACGCTGCAGTCAACATCCTGCAGCCCACACCACCCGCCGGCAAATCCTGGCTATACGCTCTGAACCTCGACCCCAAATACCGGGCAGTGGCTGGCCTGGGCACGGAGATTATCCGGAAAAACCAGGAAAAATTCATGGATATCGCCTGGGACCAACTGGGCGAAGTACTCGAAGCCAACCAGAAACTCCGGCAGGCGCAATTGGCGATCGAGGTGAACAAGAAAATCCTGAGCAAACACATCGAGTCGCGCGACGCGGAGGATATCGTTGCAACCACCCGCCTGGTTCACAACCGGGTGAAGGCCACTCCCACAGGTACCAGCACCGTTGCCAGGGAAGTAGCCTCGAAAGCACTGACGGCATCCGGCACCAATGCCGGCCTGCGCAAAGCCCTCCGGCGCAACGGCAAGTCGGCCAAAAAACTGAACCGCCTGATCGGCGCCAACATGCGGATCGACAATGCGCAGTTCATTAACCGGCTCAATGCCAAAGTCATCTCCGGCGCGCCGGACAAACCAAACCCCTACACCTTCGCCACCGATGGCTCTCCGGTTTCGGTGAACGCAGGAACGACGGTGGCAAGCGCAACCTACGTTTCGACGGAGGAAACCGCTTGGCTCGATACCCTGAACCAGTATGCCGGCCAAATCCCCGCGGCCGCACAAACGGGCGCTACCTTGTTTACCACGGTCAAAGATGCTATACTAACCCAGTTACAACCGATTAAAACCCTCGGTGAGCGCATGATGCGCCTGATTCCCGTGCCCAATATCCCGGCCTATTCGGGCAGTACTGTCAGCCGTATAAAACCGGTGATGGCTGCGCCAAAATTTGTCGAGTCGATGTACGAGCATTTGGCGGCTTTGTCCAAGGACTTTATCATTCCCGGTATTTCCGGGCTGAAGAACAACAGCGTGTTGCTGATGGAGCCCAACCAGCCTTTTATCGAGGCTTTTATGGCCGGACTGAACCACGAAATGGCCCGGGAACTGCTCTGGCGCGAATACCCCACCGACCAGCGCGGCACCTATTTCAAGCAGTTCTGGAATCCCGACGATTTTCTGAATCTCACAGGCGCTACCGTCAACCTGGAAGATATCCGGCCCATGCACGACTGGGCGCAAAACCTGGGCAGCAACAAACCTGCGGATAGTATGGCGCCCGGCCTTGTCCTGGTGATTCGGGGCGATTTGCTGCGCAAATTTCCAAACACCATCATTTATGCGCACAAGGCTAAATTCAATCCCCACCCAGTGCGCGAACTGGATGCCGATGACGTGGTGAACTTCAAATTCCCGGTTTTCAAGGCCCAGCTTGAGCCGGATATCACCCTGATCGGCTTCGAGCTTACGCCGGCGCAAGCCCGCGGTACGCAGAGCGATGCGGGGTATTTCTTCATGTTCAAGGAGCCGTTGGGGGAAGCGCGCTTCGGGCTCGACCTCCTCGAACCGGATCCGGACACCGGTCAGTACGTTTTCCCGGCCATCAACTCCTGGAACGATCTCGCCTGGCAACATCTCGACCAGACTGCCCCGGAATCCGTACACCATGTGGACTTAAACGCCACCCTGGGTTCCGGTCCGGTTAATGCGCCCGACAACACGGTGATTTATGGCAGTAGCGGCAATGCCGCCCACATGGCTTATATCCTGTACCAAATGCCTGTTCTACTCGGCATGCATGCTTCCGATCTGCTGCCGCCTGCGCCGCCAGACCAAGGCAATAACACCTTCTCCACGCAATACCAAAGCATTGTATAATCATGGATAAACTCACTTATAACCAGCAGATGGAAAACAGCCTGAACAGCAAGCACCCGGTGCTGCTTTTTCCGGTCAGGCTGGAAACGCGTTATGTGCACACCGGCTCCATCTATTCCCCGCTTGAAGAGGCGTTGAACGAAACGCTGATCCAGGTGAATATTGCTGGAAATAACATCCTGACACCGTTTAAACCCAGCGAAATATTCAACGCCGGCACAACGGTAATTGACCGTATTGAAACCATCGCGCGGGAACTGGAAACGTTGGAAAAGGCGCAATTTGCCGCACCGGCTTTTTACAAAATCAGCTTGCTCGACAGCCGTCTCAGCAGTTTTGCCACCAAATCCATCCAACTATTGGGCGACGCGCATGCCGCGATGCGGGCAAACCAGGCAGCCATCGACCGGCAAGTGGCCGAATCGGGGCAATTCGTACGCCTTCGGCAAGACCCGGAAGCCCCGGCACTTCCATATGTCCTGAACAAACGGCTGGAAAAAGCGGCAGGCGAAATTTCTGAAGCGGTCAGCCACCCGGAAGATATCGACTTATTAAGCGCGACAGCGCTCTTGCAGCGGCAAAAAAAACTGCTGGAACTCCTCGCCGGCTATCGCAGTGCCATTGCAGGATTACATTCTGTCAATGCAGAAGACCAACGCGCACTGAAAGCACGCAACCAGCGCCTGCTATCGCTCGCGCGTGCCTGGAATGCGGCGACCGAACCGGCGATTACCAAGTATGAATCTGCAGCGGAGTTGCTCAATCAGAAGTTTGCCGGTGCGAAAGACCGGGTCGCCGGCTTTCAAACAGCCTACGTTGAACCCGCGGGCTTTGGCAACCTGAGCGCAGTTTGGAAAAAAATCGACCGCTATAAAACGGA
This sequence comes from Lewinellaceae bacterium, assembly GCA_016716135.1. Classification (GTDB taxonomy): domain Bacteria; phylum Bacteroidota; class Bacteroidia; order Chitinophagales; family Saprospiraceae; genus M3007. The sequence goes on from JADJWX010000030.1 coordinate 84,097, forward strand.
AACCGAAGCGGTCTTGACCACCGGAAAACCTGCCACAGGCACCCCGGCCACACTGGTTCAGGAGATGGAAGCCCTTAAGATGCTGGGGAACTCCCTGGAGTCGGTCGAAGTGCAAAGCCTGGACCCCGTGGTACTCCAAGACCTGGCCCTGGCGCTTGCCGCCGGGCACCAGCAAACCCAGGATGCTAGCGCGCAGGGCGCCGCCGGGCATTCCCGCAACAATGCCTTGTTTACCCTGTTGCAGGCACAAGTTGCACAACTTGAGCAAGCCATGCACTGGGACGATTGCGGCGATGGCGCTGGCATATCCGAACAGACCTGGGAAAATCTTAAGCGCTTAAAAATTCAACTCGAAGCGGCTCTGGCGGATGTCGATGACTTGCAGGCCAATGATACAGAGGCATTGCACGAGGCGCTCTTACAACTGACAGAGGCGGCCGCAGACATTCTCGAAGAATTGAACGGATTGTCCATTATTAATTGCGCCGATTGCCCGGGCCTGGAAGCAACGGTGCAACACTTGCCCGCCGCACTCGCACAATGTATCCCCAGGCTTGAAATGTTACTGAGTGAGTTAAAGCGCCAGGAGGGCCTCGCCAATGAGCTGCTCGATCAGATCAAAAACCAGATACATGCCCTTTCCGAAAAATACCTGACGGATCGCTTTGCCTTTTTGAAACAGCTCCAGGATCTGCAGTTCTTGCTGGATACTCTGCACAGCGCCGGCACACACCAACCGACGACATTGGTCTTAGACCAGGTCGCCCAGATCAATGAAAAAATGGGCAGCCTGCTGCTCGAAATTCCGGGACTGGAGCGGTTACCTGCCGGCCAGATTTACCAGGCAGCCGCCGCAAGCGGCGCCGTCGATGCCATTGCGTTGTATGAGGAATTACTCCACGACCGGCAAGGGCGGCTGGACAGCCTGTGTTCGGATATCGATTTCTATATTGATCAGTTAAATAAATGCCTGGATAAACAGCCTTCCAATTGCAACAGCGCACTTGCCCCCGTACTCCAGCCTGAAATAGAATTTTTAATAGAAAAAATAAAACAATCCGAAGCCCAGCTTAACCACTGCGGGGGTGCGGAAACGGCGTTTATACTGTCCGTTCAGGAATATATTACCAAAACGGTTTCCAGCATTCTGATCCATATTGCACGACAACATCTTCTCGATGAAAAAGACGTAGAACAAATCAGGCAATTGATAAGCCAGCTGACAGAAGCCCTGCACAGTTGCAAAGACAAGATCATGTCGGCCGAAAAAGCCGAATCCCGGGCATTCAAAAAATGGAAGGAAATCCGGCAGCTGCTCATTAAGAAAAATGCCGAACTGGAGCAGCTCATGCAGATCGAACAAAAGGCACCCGATTGGTTCCTTGTTCTAAAAACGCATACAACCCTGCGCCTGTACAGCCAGGCGCCCGCCCTTTTCAGCATGGAAACCCGCTTATCGTTTTCCGGGCAACTTATGCGCACAGGGCAGGTCTATGAGCGGCAACTGGAAGGAATACGCAACCTCCCCCAAAATCAAAAACCGACACTGCTCCGGGAACTCAATGCTGCCCTGAACGCCTTGAAAACGGCCCCGGACAACTTGCCCGACAGTTATCCCCGCACTGCAGCAACGCTGGAAACCCTGGCCGGGCAACTCGGACAATTCCGTTTTCCTGAAATCCGGGAAAACGGGCAGGCGGAAGCGGAAACTGATACTTCCGCCGTTTTGAAAAACATCATTGACGCTCAGGAGGCGCTCCTCCGACTCCGGCTTTGCAACCGGAACTATATTGCTATCCAACAGGCGGCTGCGGTACTGGCCAGGCAATTTACCCTATTGAAACAAGTGCTTTCGACGTATAAACCCCGCACGGGAAGCAGCCTGGCGCAGGTGCAATCTGCGCTTGAACGCCTCTTGGCCCACTACCGCGAATGGGAGCGCCCAAACAAATCTTTTCTGCAACAAGCCGGCCAAAGCGCCCAAAACCTTTGGGAAAATCGCCAAATCCTGCTCCGGACAGGCACCAGCCTGATCGACCGGCTGGTTTCCATGCCCGTATCGGAAGCTGCCCAGGAAGAAACGCCGCCGCCCGGCAACCAATCGGGCAGCCGGGGCAAGCGCGCATCGAAGGATATTAAACTGCCAGTGTGGAGTTACCAAATTATTCCGGGGCTTTGGGAATTGTGGATACGCATTTTTCCCGATGAAATCGCCATCGATTACCACGACCCCGCTTTTACCAGCGATGAACTGGAAGCAGGCAAGGTCTATTGGCGTACCATCTGGGACGAACCGGACGGCCCGGCTTTGCAGGAAGTGAAAATGGGCTTGTGGCGATCGCTGGTGCTTCGTTTCGGTGAACAACGCGCGGCCTACATCATCCGCACCCTGGAACCTACGGAAACGATTCCGCAGGACAATCCAATCGATGCGCAGGCAAAAACCGGCGGACCGCCGGTTACACAAGTGGTCACGCAACTGGTTTTCCCGGAGGTCAGCATCAAGGAGACTGCCTGGAGCAAGGCTCCGGTTTCCTACGTCATGCCTGATCGTTTTGTTTTTGCCCTCTATGAAACGGAGGACAGCGCACCCGATCTCCATTTCGGCGCCGACACCGTACCCGACGTACTGGTTGCTGGTATCGATCCTTCCGACGACGATGCCCTGGAAGAGGCGCCCAACGGTGAACTCCGTGTAGGGCCCGAGCTCAAATGGACCGTTGATTTCAGCGATGCCGTGGCAAAGGGCATGGCGATCCAGATCAAACTGAGCGGGCCGGACCAAGCATTTGCCAAAATCGTGGCACTGGGGCTCAAAACCCGCACGGTCAAAAACGCTGACTTGATCGAGCACTCCCGCGCGCTCCTCGAAAAACTGTTCACCGGCCACCATTACGCCCCGGGCGGTATGGCTTTTGTGCCGCCGGGCACCCCGACCAACAATACCTCCGACGGCGACGCGGCCTATTCCATGTTCAACGAGGATAGTGCTTCCTTCCAAACAGAACTGACTGGCGACACCTTTACCCTTGCCGCAGACAAGGCGCAAAAAGCCGATGGTCAGGTGCTCGCTGAAGCGCTCGGACTCGATCCGGCGCTTTTCCAGCATATGCACCAGGCCGGCGGGTTTAGCAGCCGCAATGCGGGGGTGATGAATTATTGCCTTTGGCAAACGACGCTGGGCTATTTTCTGGAAGAAATGTTCGCCTTTTACCAAACCGGCGACCACTTGTTCAATACCCTGACATACGACAAGGTGGACAACAAGGACCTGTTACAAAACCTCGATGCCATCCGGGATTACATGGCGACGCACGTCACAGGCCGGGGCGCCCTGCCCAGCATCCGGGTTGGCGACCAGCCCTACGGGTTTTTGCCAATCGGGGTGTATCACCAATCCGAATATAGATACCTCGACCCTATGTACGCCACGGAGCCTACACTGCTCGAGCGGCCGTTCTTTGATGAATCCGGAGATGAATCCGGACTGATGAACGCCTTTATCAGCGGTTACGGCGGTCTTTTCAATTGGAACGATCAATTTTCGGCAACGTTTTGCAGAAACTTGCTCAATGTCCTCCTCGGCATGAAAGCCAAATGGCTGCAAGCCGCCCGGCAAATTCAAACAGTGGACGATCCCCTGGGTGCCGACGAGGCAGCCGACCCGACCACCAAGCAACAAATTGCCAACGACCGGTTTATGCGCATCCTGGGGTTGCATGCCCACGCCCAAACGTACGACAACCGATACAGTGTCGGGACGGACGATGCCGCGCTGAAAAATCAGATCTTTCCCGATAATGGATTCACCGAAACCCAGTTGCTGGGCTACAAAGGCCTGTTCTTTACCGTACCCCAAAACTATTGGATGACGGTACTCGACTGGAACTGGGCCCGGAATTTTACCATCAATGGCACGAATACCCAATTCAACGACAATGCCGGCTATTTGACGATTGCACACCTGCGCCACCTCGACTTTCCCATTGATAAGCCCAATACGATGCAGGGCTTTACGGTGGACGCTCTGAAAGCCTCGGAAAAACGATTGCTCAGCAAGATCTCGGAAACCTCCAGCCAGAACTACATCGACTGGCTCGTTCAAAGCCCGATAAAATCGGTGCTCAAAGCAACTATCGAAGGGAGCATGCCCTCCAAATCGCTGCTGTATTTGCTGCTTTCCAATTCCTACCTGAACTATGCCTGGGATGCCGGAATGCGGATTTATAGCAATTTGGGCAACACCGGTTCGGGAGTAGCCTTGCGGGAAAATGTCTTTGCGCGTTTGCCCAGGTTGCTGTTTCCTACCTGGAGTTTTGTCGGGAGTACCTGGAGCCAGGTTAAAAGTTATGTGGACGGCCTGTACCCCGACCAGGAAAAACAACGCTTGGCTGCTGATGTCCTGAATTTTGTGATTGATTCTCAAAAGCTTTACGGGAATACCAATACGCTTCTTTCTTTTCAAATTAATGCTGCACACAAACTGGGTTGCCAGCATCAAAATGACACTGACACAACAAGCAACCTGACAAACTATTGGGGAACACGCCCCTTTCCGATTTTGCCGTTGGAAATGCGCTGGATAGAAAATCGTATCATGCGTTTGTTGCCGATTGGGATCCGCGTTTCCTGCAGGCCTTAAAATTGGGAGCATATAAACTGGATTGGTCAACTGACCCTTTACAATTAATTTTTCCTCTTCCAACGGAAATTGCAACTTCTATACTTAAAGAATCGAATTCTTTGGCAGAAGGCTTTTCCTATCTTGCAACACAACCTCCAGAAGGGAAAAATCAAGATGATAATGGCTACAATATTCTTGATGAGCTCTATTTCCTCGAGGACCCTAGCGATACGGAAAATTTTGATGACGACTTGAAGTTGCTAATCGAGCCAATCAAATATATGGTTAGGAATGCCAATTCGCGCCTGTATTTTCTATTGCGCTCGCTTGGGGTCAATGAAGTACCGGGCGTAAGCTTTTTCTGGCAGGGGGGTACCATGCCCGACAATTCCATGGCCCATTACCTCAAACGACCTGCCACGCTGAATACGCATTATGCCGCTGAAACGGCAGGGTTTAAAAAATTGCTGGAGCAATTGCCGGTACTGAGCGGCTTGCCCACGGCAGAACTGGAACGCCTGATGGCCGAACACCTCGATTTGTGTTCGCACCGGCTCGACGCCTGGCTGCAGAGTTTGGTAAACCGCGCGCTGTCGTCTATCCGCTCGGACGCCAGCACGCAGTCCGGTTCTTACATCGGCGCTTTCGGCTATTTGATCAACCTTAAAAGAGGCGCGCCGCGTAAGCTTGCTTCCGATAATTCCGAAATCCTCGTAGATGCTATTGGCGACAAGCCCCGCAACCTCGTGGCGATCGACGGCGACAACCAGGGCTTCATCCATGCCCCTTCGATCAACCACGCGATCACAGCGGCAGTCATGCGGGCGAGCTACGCGGCCACGGGCAGCGCCGACAACAGCGCTTTTGAAATTAATTTGGAGTCGAACCGGGTAAAAAAAGCCCTTTGGCTGCTCGATGGCGTGCGCAACGGCCAACCGCTGGGCGCCTTATTGGGCTACCTGTTCGAGCGCTCCCTGCACGAGGTGCAACTGGACGGTTACATCTACAACCTGAGGGAAATCTTCCCACTGGTGTCGGGTACCCTGGTTGAAAATGCCGCCAATGCCATTGAAACCGTGGAAGCCAACAATGTGCTGGACGGTTTGAAATTGCTCGAAGCAGGACGGGGTGAGACCATTGTTTCGGCCTATGTCACTTTTTTCAACCAACTCGGCGCCAACGAAACTGCGTTTACGGCCCTTGTGGAAAAACTGGAAAACGCGATCGATGCTGTTTCCGATCTGGTTTTGTCTGAAAGCGTGTTCCAGGTGTCACGGGGCAATTTCCCGAAAGCCTCTGCCGTCCAGCACGCCATGAATGCCGGCCTTAATATTCCGGAAATCGACATTGTGAAAACACCGCGCACCGGCAACGCCATCACCCACAGGGTTGCCGTGCTGCTCGATGCAAACAGCGCGCAGACCATGCCGGATGCTTGGCCCGAAACCGCCACCCCGCGTGCCGCCGCCGAACCCGCTCTGAACAAATGGCTGGGCGAACAGATCGGCGACCCAGCTAGTGTTCAGGTTAAAGTTCGCTATACTACGGTAGCGTCGCCGGCTATTATCAAACAAAAACTGATTAGCCTGTACGACCTGGATATCCAGCCGATCGACCTGGTAATGAGCCTGAAAAAAAGGCTTCCCAGCTCCAGGAGTCTGAACTGGGGCGCTTATTCCGGCACACGGCAATACAACAGATTGCCGAGGACGGCGACGAACTGGCTTTCGATAGCCTAATACTCGATTTTGAACCGGAAACGGCCGCGGATGCCCGAGCTTTCTGCGCAGCCTATCCGATGCTGGAAGCGCTGGCCAAACTGGTTTCCAACGAAAATTTCCTGAATCCGGAGCACCTGATACATCCGGCCATGATCGAATCCAGCCTGCACTACAACCAAGCAATTGATATCAACGAACTGTCGGCGCGCGTGCAGGCCCTGTATGACGCGCTTGGTGGCACTTCCGGACTGCTGCAACAACTAACAGCCCAAAAAGACGATGTGGAAAACGACGTCGTCGGGGCGCCGGCGGCGCTACTGGCGCACTTCCGGGCTGCCTGGCGCTGGGGCGTGGCAGAGGCCTTGTCCCATCCGGGCGCTGCCGATGCGGAAAAAACGATCCTGCTTGTCCGGGCAGAAACGCTGATCAGCACGCTGCAAGGTAGGCTGGACAGCTATGACCAACTGGCTTCGAATATTCCCCAGCAGGGCGAAGAGCGCGAGATTGCCGCCTATTACATCAACATGGCCAAAGCCCTTTTGGGCCAGGATGCCGTGGTATTGCCGGTATTTGAACTGTTGAATCCGGAGGAAGTACAGGCGGCACTGACCGACAGCGCGGCTATTTTGCCGACCGGCAAACCCTTGGCGCTGGAAACCTGGTTGTGTCAAACAGGCCGCATCCGGCCGAAAGTGGGGCATTTCGAACATTACCTGGTTGGCAAAGCGCTCGAAAGCGCCTTCGACGACGAAGTGCAACAGGCCGACACCCTGCAATTGCCCTACCGGGAAAATGACCACTGGGTAGGGGAGGAGTTGCCCGCGGATTATTTCGAACTGCTTGACCAGGATGCCAATCCCGTTAACAGGGACAAGCTCTCGCTGATTATGCTGTTCGACAGCGCCCGGGATACCATCCTGGCTTTTGACAAGAACAGCAGTGCGCCGGCGCCCAAATTTACCGGTTTGATCTTCGACGAGTGGCAGGAGGTGATCCCCAACAAGGAGGAAACCACCGGAATTGCCTTCAATTACGACCAGCCCAATGCCGAGGCGCCCCAAACGGTGTTGGTGGCCGTGCCGCCGGTTGCAGCGGATTATAGCCTGGACTATTTGCTCGATGCCATCAACGCCACCTTTGACCTGGCTAAAATTCGGGCGGTCGAACCCGAACATCTGGCAGAAGCCCTGACGATTAATAATGCCAACATGGATCACTTTCTGTTTTCCCATCCCTTGCCGGCAGTATTGGCCCGGGTGGCCGACTTTACAAAAGCTGCCGACATCTCGGCCGATTTTAATATCAACAACAGCGATACCAACCCAAACAGCCTGCTTTTCCCCTTTGGCAATTTCAACGACGGCCTGGCCGTCGAAGTGGAAACAAACACGGGCGGCGGCGGTGCATAAACCAGCATTAATATTTGAAAATCAAAATCTATGGCTGCATTCAATCAATATGGTTCCGGAGGCGGAGTAACCGTAAAAGCCGATCCTGGCAAACTGCGCCTCGGCGTGTGGAACCGCCTGGAGCCCCGGCCCCGCAGTGCGGAATTCAGTAAAGCCCTCAGCGCACCGATCCCGGATGCCCTGTTTATGCTTACTAAACAATGGCTGTTCGGTGAGTTCAAAGGCGAAGACACCGGCACCGCGGTTATGGCCAAAGTGGCGCTGAAAGCGAGTCCCGTCTCCCGCTTCAACCTGCCCGGGCAGGCCCCGGTCGGCTATGACGAAAGCATCCCATTGGAGGCCTGCATCGAAGCGGAACCGGCGCCAATGGATTTTACGACCCAGCGGAAAATTACCACGGTCTGGAAAAAAATTCTAAAAGCCAAAAATGTACCTGCCAGTGTCTTTCAGGCTTTTCTGACAGTTTTCCCTTACACGTTCCCTGCGGAAACCGGTAACGGCGATCCGGACGATACCGTCCAGGAATTGGAAAAATCCGCCTGCGATTCGGCCGATACGCACTACCTGGATGCGTTGGACCAGGGCGCCCGTTGCAGGCTGCATGCCCTTTCGGGGAAAATGCTGTACGCCCTGGATTTTCTCGCATATATCCGCACGGTGAATGCCAATACAGTTTTGTTCGAAAACGAGACCCTGGATGCACAAACCTCGGCGGATGTCACCACGCATGCGCAAAGCATCAAAAGTGCTATTGCCGAACTGCTCGACTGGTTTACCGACCTGTTTTACACCCCGGAACCCGGCAACTTCGCCTGGGATGCTTCCCGACTCGAGTACCGCTTCAATCTGGCCGTGCAAAACCCCGACGGCTCAAAATCCGCAGTCGTCGCCAAAGAATACTATCAGGGCAATCCGGATTGGTACGCCTACGAACTCGACAACCCGGCGCAGCACACTCAGCACTTGCTGACACCAACTACCCTGGTCGGGGAGAACCAGACCATCCGGGAAAAACAAATCACCTTGTTGGCTGCCGATGTGGACTTCCCGGGTATGCCCAACAAACGCTATTGGTCTTTTGAAAACGGAAAAATCAACTTCGGCGCGCTGAAAGCCAATACCACGGACCTGGCGCTGATCGCTTTTGCCGAATTCGGCTTTATGTATTCGAATGACTGGCAGATCATCCCCTTCAAGGTGCCCGTGGGGAGTTTGTGCACTGTGGAAAACCTGGTTGTGACCGATTGTTTTGGTTTTAAAACCAAAATTGAACCGGCTAACAAAAGTCTGGGTAGTCATGACTGGACCATGTTCAACCTGAGCGCCACCGACAACTACCAACCGGCAACGCCCGACGCGCGGGTCTTTATCCCGCCTGTGACCTTCAAAACGCAGGAAGGGCCGCCCGTGGAAAAAGTCTTGTTCCTGCGGGATGAAATGGCCAACATGGTTTGGGGGATCGAACAGGTCATTCCCGACCTGTTCGGCAACGGCGAGAGCGGTTACGAGGTGTTTCACCGGCTGAAAAACTACTTACAGGCACAGGCTACACCCCCGGCAGCCCTGGCGCCGGCTACCCATAACTACATTTTCATGACGAGCACGCCGGAAAACTGGATTCCCTTTGTGCCCGTAAACCTTACTCCCAATGCTGCACAGGTCCAAATCCGGCTCCAGCGCGGCCGCCTGCGCCGGAATATCGAAGGCGTGGACGATAAAGATCCTGTGGCGCCTTACGGGGTATTGCTGACGGAGGTCGATACGCCCTATTATATTGAAGAGGAAGAGGTACCCCGCGAGGGCATCCAGGTTATCCGCGCCTTTCAAAAAGCGCGTTGGTACAACGGCAAAAACATTTGCTGGTTGGGCCGGCAGAAGAAGACGGGTAAAGGCGAAGGGAACAGCGGGCTGCGCTTCGACGATATCCAGCGGAGCGAAGAAGAATAATGCTAATAAACGGTAAAAATCTCCACTATGGCCATACGCGCCTTGCCTTTTTCCGATATCCAAAATCCGGCAGCCGGTCTGGTTGATCCGGACTATCTGGGTTATGCCGCGGGCGATACGAATTACGCCTTAGTAAGCCACTTCGACAAACGGCTGTTTATCGGGTTGGAGAACACCTATCAGGTGTTTATCAACGACAATACGGATACCGCCGTTTTTCATTTTGACTGGACCATCCGCCGCTTCGATTACCTGAGTGCCACCTGGCTCAATGAAAATTTGCTCGGCACAAATAACATCACCGAAACGGGAGCGCTTAACTGGGCACCAACCGAGGCACAGGGCGAAGGCCGGTATGAGATTTCCGTCCGGATTTACAACAATACCAACTCGAATCTGGCAACTTGCCATCTGGTGCAAAATGTTTTTTTGCCCTTTACGGTTGACGAATTACAGGATGAAGTCAATGCCGCTGCAACCCTCCAAGTCTGCAATGTCGCCAATGCTGCTGCCTTGGGTAACCCGGTGATCACCCAGGTGCTTATTGCCAAATATTGGGAATACATCGTTCAGGAATCGTACCGGACGCCAAACCCGAACGACCGCATCACCCCCTTGCGTCTGGTCAATATCCTGCACTTGTTTCACACGTACTACCTGGCCAACCGGCCCGCTATCGATAGCGCACCGCTGTTCCTGCCCGATACCAATAAACTATCGGGAAGTTACCGCCACGGCTACCAGGAGATCTGTTTGTGCAGTGCGGCCATGCTGGCCGGCGCGACCGCCTGGCAGGCTAAAACCGACGATGCCACTACCTGGGAAGCGGTTGAAAACACGATGCAGGCCAATTTTGATGCCTTGTCGCTGGAGCAACAAATGCACCTGTATAACCTGCTGCGCTTCCCGAAATCCCTGGTGCGCTTTTTGGCCGACTGTATTCTCACCGTCGGCAACCAGCTGCCGCAAAACGCGGGTATGGAGGACCTGGACCGCAGTCTGATCAAATATTTTGCCTTTGCTACGCCGGACCGGGACTTGGAGGCGCTGAATGACCTGGATATTGTCTTTTTTGATGTCGCCTTGCGCGTGCCGCACTTTTACCAGCGCAATGATCCGGCTTTCCATATAAATACCATCGCCGCAAACAATTTGGTGCGCGATGATCAGAGTCAGGATGTGTTAAATTTGAAAAACGATCTGGTAGAACTGGGTTTCACCTTGGTTGCCGAAAACATCGGTAACGATAACCCGCCGAACAGCAACCAATTCAACCTCATTTTGGAGTGGGCAGTGCGCGACTTTCAAATTTATGCGAAAATGCGCTTCCTGGCGCGCGTCCGGGAAGACCACAACGAAACAACCAACCCGCTACCATACCATGAGCGGCTGCGGCGCACGCCGAATTTGTTGCGTTACACCGGCCCGGTAAGCGGCGTAGCCAATGAAGAAACACGGCGATTGGTGAAATTGTGGAAGGTGATGGAGTGGCGGTGCCCGGTGGTGATTACTGCGTTTACACGACCTGCAAATTCGCCGAATTCAAATGCACAATTTACCGTGCTACATACCGCGAACATTTGGCGCCATAATAGGGTGGATGCTATTCCTCGGATTTTTGTCCAGGACTTCTCCGGGTATTGGCCAATTCCGAATAACCATTTATACTCAATTTTACCCTATTTACACAATGGCAAAATGGTACTCGGCACATTTTCGCAGCCTGCCGGCTATCCGGGCGGCCCATTAAATGGCGCCGCTGCTTTTCTTTGGGTAGGTACAACGAATAATAACCTTGTAAATATTACAGGCTCGAACAACAGTACTTCGACGTTCCGGGTGATCGATAGTGTGCAGGACAGAGAGTCTGGCGGGTTTATGGAAGTCGTAAATTGTTGGGACGCAGCATTTTTATCCATGGGTTATTTCCACTGGACGATAGGGCGGCTGAATGGTGCTGTTTATAATAGAGGCGAACTGCAAGGTTTACTCAGCTATTTCAAAGCTGAACAGGAAGATGACCCTCCCGGCAGTAATGCACCCAGGATTACCGGCGAGCAGATCGCCAGGAGTTATCAAAAAATTATGTTGTTTTTTGGCCTGAATACCCACCGGCAATGGAACGACAACCTATCCAACAATGCTTGTTTTATTTCAAACCTGCGAAACTATACTGATGATTTTACCAAGCAAGGTGAAAACTTTAGCTGGCAGCTAGCCAATACAGTTATAAATGCAGCTTTTGACAATCACAACTATCACCGTACGTGGCATTCTTTTTACAGGTGGGTTATGGCCTTGCGAACGGAAGCGGCATTCCGCCCCGTCATGTGGCGGTTCGCTCGCTTGCGGTTAAGGGATTTGCGAAATACAAGCTGGGGGATTGACAATGCAAACGATTGGAAAAATATTAAGGACCAGAACGGCGGAAATTTGAACCCTACCTTGGGTGAAGTTTTTTCGCTCTGAAAGAGCCCTGGCATTGTTACTTCGGTGGCATGTTAATGCCCCAGGGAGCGTTGTGGTTACCAATGTTTCCGATACGATAAAAACAATTTACCACTTTGCCAGATCAAATCAGGTGGCATTATCTGGAATAAACGTCGATAACTGGATTAATGATGAAACAAGATATCTGATTAGCGGCGCTATCGCTACACCAGAGCAAATAGCAGATGACAGTATTAAAAAATACTTGCGTCGGCAAAACTTAGCCCTCACACCTTCTATTAGTGGGACGCTGTTCAATGCTCCTGAAAATTGGGCGGCAACTGCCGGCAATAACGGCCTCCCAAACCAGGCTTCTGAGGAAAACTTTTGCAGGGCAATAATTCTTTATATCCGGCTGCATGGGAGTGGTCCAATGAAAACCTCTATGGGTTTGGTTTATTACGATGTGCCGGGTACTGCACAAAATTTTGTTATGGATGAAGATGGGCTTTGAGCCAGGCGCGCGCAATGGTGCTTTGCTCCAAAAATATATTTTTCAACCCGTCGCCAGCCAATCTTAACATTGAGTGTATTTCCAACCTGGTGGTGACAGATGACCCGGCGGTTGGAACCTATGAAGCCCGCGAACAGGTCGCTACCATGGGGACTGTTTCGGTGCCGGCATTTGCCATGACGGAATTTCTCGCCGGGGTGGAAGTTTTGTTGAATCCCGGTTTTTCGGCCTTGTTGAACTGTGATTTTTGGGCACGCATTCAACCTTGTCAGGCTTGCGTTGGGTCGCGGCCGGTAACCCTGGCCTCGAAAGAAACGGCCTTCGATCAACCGCGAATCCATGTGCACTACCTGGAGAAACAAAGTCCGGAATTGCGGGACAGCTATGATGCCGGTATGGCTTTGAGCATTTTCCCCAACCCCTTCGATCAACATTTTACCATCCAGTTTGAATTGCCGGAGGCTGGAAACGTGTATCTGGATGTGGTTGATTTTACGGGAAGATCGGTTAACATAATTTACCCGAACGAATACCTGGATGCCGGGGTGTATCAAATGCTGATTCCGGCCGCCCAACTGGCAGTGGGTATGTATGAATGCAGAATTGTGACGGATTTTTATCAGGAACAGTTTAATCTGATTAAAATACGATAAACAAACACAGGACATTACACTATTTTTTCAGGGGCAGTCTTGGTTTTCAAAGAAAGCATCTTACCTTTGCGCTCCAAATTTTAAGAACTGTACATTTAGTCCACACGATTAGCAATGAAACGTACCTATCAACCGTCCCGTCGCAAGCGCAAGAACAAGCATGGTTTCCGCAGCCGTATGGCTTCCAAAAACGGACGTAAAGTGATCGCACGGCGTAGAAAAGCGGGGCGCAAGAAGCTCTCCGTTTCCGATGAGCGCCGCCTGAAGTAAACCGCTTCGCCGGCACGGGACCGGACTTTCTCGATATATCCCTTTTTTCAAAGTCGTCAGTTTGCCGTTGCAGCCTGACGACTTTGCTTATTTTTGACCGAGCCAATGCGCACCTTTTCCACCAATGAACGGCTAAAAAGCCGCAAACTCATCGGCCGGTTGTTCCGGGAAGGCAATTCCTATATCGCCTACCCACTGCGGGTGGTCTGGTTGCCGGTGCAACCCGACGACCCGGCTTTAGCCACATTCGGCGAGGCCCGGGCGCAATTGGCTATTTCGGTGCCCCGCCGAACCTTCAAAACCGCCGTACAACGCAACCGGCTTAAACGCCGTATACGCGAAGCCTATCGCCTGAACAAGCAATTGTTTTACGAAAAATTGACTGCTGCCGACCAACACATTGCCCTGATGCTTGTACTGGTGGCCAAAGAAGAGGTGCCGTACGCGACAATTGAGGCCGGCGTGCAAAAAATGATCCGGAAGTTTCCGTAATATGCGGGAGCGAACCAACCTGCACGCTTATGCTTTTTCCAATCGGCGACGACAATATTGAAGGCGGACACCCGGCGGTATTCAGTTATCTCTTCCTGGTCCTGAATACCGGTATCTTTTTGCTTCAGGTATCCATGCCACACGGCGTTCAGGCGAGTTTCGTGGAGACCTACGGCGCCATCCCGGCTGAAATTTCCCGGGGAGCCGATTGGGAAACGCTGGCGAGCAGTATGTTCCTTCACGGAAGTTGGCTGCACCTGCTCGGCAATATGTTGTACCTGTGGATTTTTGCCGACAACATCGAGGCCGTCGTCGGCAATTTTCGTTTTCTGCTCTTTTACCTGGCCGGGGGTATCGCAGCCGGCCTGATCCAGGTTGCTGTTTCTCCCGACAGTGGTGTGCCCTGTATCGGCGCCAGCGGGGCTATTTCTGCCGTGATGGGGGCCTACATCGTGATGTTTCCTAAGTCGCAGGTGCGGATGCTGTTTATCTTCTTTTTCGTTGTTTTTTACATTCCGGCCTGGGTATTCCTTGGGTTCTGGTTTATCCAACAACTGAGTTCCGGTTATGGGGTACTTGGCATGACCGATGTCGACGCCGGTGGCGTTGCCTGGTGGGCGCATATAGGCGGCTTTGTCTTTGGGCTGTTGACGGGCGCTGTTTTTCGGCGGCATTATGTTACCGAGCGGCACATCCGGTTTCGCTGAGCTCCTGTGTGGTGTCAGCGGGCACCATGGCGCCAGTCATTGGACAAATTACGCTCCCACCTGATTTTTGTAAAAAATAAGGCACCGTGCGTCGTTTTCTTTTTTTGATTTTGAGTGTGCAATTGTTGTCGGGCAATATGTTGGCTGGCGAGCTTTGGAAATTGCCTTATTTGGTCCGCCATTTTCAAGTACATCAGCGGCAAAACGTTGGTAATACGTTGCTTGACTTTTTAAACCTGCATTATGCAAATACAAAACATCGCAGGTCTGACCCAGCCCACCGGCAACTCCCCTTACAACAAATAGGTTTCCATACCATGTCAAGCACCCTGCTTCCGGAGGACGGTCAATTATGCATGCAGGCTTCTGACACAGCGCCAAACAATGCGCTTCGCCCTACGGAAAAGAATCTGTTTCCGTCTGATTACAGGACCCGACTACTCCGGCCACCGCAGCGTTTTTTTAATTTTTCAGTTTAAGCCGATAAGGCTGTTTTTCAATTTTTTATTTCTAAAAAAACGCATTTACAATGAAAAAAATAATTGGGTTTGCCCTTTTAGGCATTCTTGTGGTCATCCAGTTCATTCGACCGAATTTCACTAACCCGCCTGTGGATCAGGCCCTGGATATCCGGCAGGTTTTGCAACCACCTGCCGACGTGCATGCGATCCTGAAAGGGGCATGTTACGATTGCCATTCCAATGAAACACAATATCCCTGGTACAGCCAGGTTTCGCCTGTATCCTGGTGGCTGGCAGGTCACATACGTGAAGGCCGGGAGCACCTGAATTTCAGTACGATCGGGTCCCTGACCCAGAGTGATCGATCCGAAATTCTGGGAGAAGCGGCCGAGGAGGTGCAGCAGGGCGGGATGCCCCTGGCCAGTTATACCTGGACGCACCCGGCAGCCCGGTTGAGTGCAACGCAACGCGACCTGGTAGTGACTTGGTTGAATGCGCGAGGTGCAGGCGAAGGCGGCGTGGAAACTTCCGGGAAAAATGCCCCGGGTGGAGTCGCCGAGCAGGAACATGAGGATAATGACTGAATAGGTCCTGAAAAAACACCTGCCATTCCCGTTCAGTCACATTTTTTACCGGTTCGGTAAGCGGCGCCATATTACAGGAGCCGGCGCGGTCGTTCTTTGCACGCTTTTTCAGGCGGCTGGAAAGGCCGGCCGGCTCCGGTTTTGGGCCGGTTTTTTTAACCAAATCACACCCGTAATTCAATGCTTCAAGCGCGCTTTTTCAACCTCATGCTTATCGGCTCCATCAGCCTGTTTCTTTTACCATCCTGCAAACATGACCCGCTGGTCCCGCCGGATACAGGCGGCCCGGTAAGTCCGATTGATACCGGCATTACTTCCGGTTGGCCCTGCAGCCCGGATACTGTTTATTTCCAAAATCAGGTCCTGCCCTTGTTAATTTCAAAGTGTACCCAATCTGGTTGCCACGATGTTGCCTCCCATGAAGACGGGGTGGTGCTGGTTGATTATCAGCGGGTGATCAGTACCGGTAAAGTAAAGCCCTTTAAGCCGCAAGACAGTGAGTTGTACGAAGTAATCATCGATTCCGACCCGGATGACCGCATGCCACAGGCGCCAAATCCGCCACTCACTGCCGCAGAAAAAGATCTGATCAAAACGTGGATTGAGCAGGGCGCGAAAAACACGGCTTGCAACGAAAATTTCGGCAGCTGCGATACCACGAATATCACCTACACCAACGGCATTGCGCCGCTTTTGTCCAGCCGGTGTACGGGTTGTCACAGCGGCGCCAACCCACAAGGCAACTTGAAATTAACTACCTATGCGGAAGTTAAAGCCAGTGTGCAAAGTGGCGCTTTATATGGCGCTGTGGCACACTTACCGGGGTATTCCGCGATGCCGAAAGGCGGCACGCCCTTGTCGCCATGTTTTGTGAGCAAGATCAAATCCTGGATAGACGCCGGCATGCCGCAATAGCCGGCCCCGGTAAAAACGCTTTCTAACAACTTGCAAACGAATCTCAAATCCAACGGCTCCAGGACATGTTTCCGCGGAGGGAGCCGTTATTTTGTCACTCAATTATTCAAACTACTTTTTCTATGAAACGCTATCCGTCTTTAGTACTTGGTTTATTTATGTTGCTGCTTATCCCTGCTCTTTTGCCGGCGCAGCGCCTGTTCACCCGCGATGCGAAAGTCTATTTCGACGCTACCTCCAAAAACTCTCCGGAGCGGGTAGACGCTACGAACAAAAGCGGCACACTTGTGCTCGATGTAGCAACCTCCAAGGTTCAGGCTGCTGTACTGATGACAAATTTTGTTTTTGAAAAAGCGTTGATGCAGGAACACTTCAATGAAAACTATGTCGAAAGCGCCAAATATCCCAAGGCAACATTCAAAGGAAAGATCGACGATCCGGCCAAGGTGTCTTTTTCTAAAGACGGTAATTACACGGTGACGGTTTCGGGCGATCTGACCATGCACGGGGTCACCAAGTCGGTGAAAGCACCCGCAACCATTGTGGTGAAAGGCGACAAGGTATCGGCATCCACCACATTTGATGTAAAATTGGCCGACTACGCTATTTCCGTGCCGTCGGTAGTTGCCGACAAACTTTCCACCCAGGCTAAAATCACCTTTGATTCGACACTCGAACCGATGAAGAAATAGGAAAGCCGCCTCTAATTCCCGACTCATTTCAAATGATAATTTGGAGTGTGGCGGGTTTTTCAGACCATATCAGGTAGCTTCCCAATTTTTAAAAGCATAGGCCCATAGGACACAGAGAATTATTCTTTGTATTCTATGGGCCTAAGTATTTACGAGCGTATTTAAACACGCACATATCGGGACTTAGCCTTTTGGAAAACTCAATAAGCGGTTGGAACAGGGTGAAGCCGGATTCTGAAAATAATTTTGAATCTCACACTGAAATCGGGATGCACATATTTTCAAAAACCTTTTTACTGACCCGTATAAAGCACTTTTTTTGATTTTCAAAAAGCTAACGTCCGGCTAAGAGTCCCCAAAAACACGATCTGTCCGCTATTGCGTAATTTTCCCCCTAAAAAATCCATGCGACTACTTCGTTTTACCGGCGCCCTGCTCCTGCTGACCACCACTGCGTTCGCTCAACCCCTGCTCAAATCGCAGGTGGATCACCTGGTCGAACAAATCGACCCTAAGGTGATCGAATGGCGGCGCGATTTTCACCAGCATCCCGAACTCAGCAACCGGGAATTTCGCACGGCGGAAAAAGTGGCCGCGCACCTGAAATCCCTCGGTCTCGAAGTGACTACCGGCATTGCCCACACCGGTGTGGTCGGGGTATTGCGCGGCGGACGTCCCGGCCCGGTGATCGGTTTGCGCGCTGATATGGACGCCCTTCCGGTCACCGAACGGGTGGATATTCCCTTCAAATCGACTGCTATGGGTGAATACAACGGCGAGCAGGTTGGTGTGATGCACGCCTGCGGACACGATACCCACGTAGCGATCATGATGGGCGTGGCCGACGTACTGACCCGGATAAAATCCGAACTGGCAGGTACTGTTGTTTTTGTTTTTCAACCAGCCGAAGAAGGGCCGCCGGAAGGCGAAGAAGGCGGCGCCGAGCTGATGGTCAAAGAAGGCCTGCTTGAAAAATATAAGATCGAAGCGATGTTTGGTTTACACATCAATTCGCAGACGCCGGTCGGGACGATCAAATACCGCGCTGGCGGGTTTATGGCGGCTTCCGATTGGTTTTTTGTCACTGTGCATGGCAAGCAGGCGCATGGCGCTTCGCCCTGGAACGGCGTGGACCCTATCGTTGTTGCCACCCAAATTATTCAGGGTTTCCAAACAATTGTAAGCCGCCAGGTCGAATTGACCGAGCAACCCGCAGTGATCACCGTAGGGAAATTTACCAGCGGCGTGCGTGCCAATATTATCCCGGAAAAAGCCGAATTGGTCGGCACCATCCGGACGCTTGACACCGCCATGCGCCTGGACATTCACCGGCGCTTGGTCCGCACAGCGGAAAAGATTGCCGAAAGTGCCGGTGCACGCGCTGAAGTTCGTATTGAAGGCAAAACCCCGATCACCCTGAACGACCCGAAATTGATGGCACGCGTATTGCCCAGTTTGCAGCATGCAGCCGGGGCAGCCAACGTGGTCGAGCAGAAACCCCGTACCGGCGCGGAAGATTTCGGCTTTTTTGCCCAACTGGTACCTTCGGTGTATTTCACATTGGGTGGAATGCCTGCCGATCAGGACCCCGCAGTTGCTGCCGGGCATCACACCCCCGATTTTTATCTCGACGACAGCGGACTGGATCTGGGGGTGCGGGCGTTTTGTTACATTGTGCTGGACTATTTTAAGGACAACCGGTAAGTTTACCGCAAAATCAATGTGCTATGTCAATTACCAAACCGATTGAAACTATCCGGAAGGAGCTGCAGGATTTACTGGTGGAAGATATCGCCAAAGCGCTAAAAACCCTGCAGGCAATGCTTTCTTCCCAAACAGAAACCTATTCCCTGGTGATCGGGCTGCTGGCCCGGCTCAATGAGGCCAACAAGGCACGCCTGCGCGGCACGCTGGAAAACGACGAACTTAACACGGAATACAACAAAATTCGGGCGACTTTTTTAGAAGTAGTTCAGGGGCTGGCGGAAACCGACTTTGAAGCGCCCCCGGAAGCCACGGGGGAAGCGGCGCCCAAGCAAGGCAGCATTCTTTATCGCATTCCCAATAAAATGCCGAAGGACAAGGAAACCAAGTGCGTGGTCCGCATCGCTTTGAGCGAAGATGCAATAGTCGAAGAGATCACACTGGATGAACACGTCCAACTCAAGGAACTTTACCGGGTTTCCGACACCATGGAAGCAGAATTGCTTGACCCCTCGGGCGGTAAAAAATTTCAGATATCTTCTATAAATGATTCGATTCAGCTGATTGATGAAAAAGGCTTCACCGAATGGTGGTTTTATGTAACTCCGCTGACGGAAGGTACCCACCCGTTGGTGTTGAAAATTTCTATCCTGGAAACGTTGGATGGCCAGCCCCGTAAAAAAGACCTGGTAATGGAAGAAACGATCGAAGTGGTCGCCGAAGGCCCGGTAACCGAGGCTGAAGCAACACAGCCTAAACAAGCCGGTGTACTGAACTTTCAAACGGCATCCAAGGCCGTCGCGGGCCTGGTTACCGGCGTGGATAAATCAAATTTATCAGCAAAAGCCTCCGAAACGACTAATGCTGCAGATACTGCGGCGACATCATCAACCAAATCGGTAGCATCCAAACTCGGCCTCCTGCAAAAAGTGGCTGTCGGCCTGGCAGTAGCGGCAACAGCAACGGTAGCCACCCTGGTGCTTACCCCTGAACCTACCCGCGACTGGTGGACCACCCGCTATGTGGAAGATACGGTGGCCGGTTACACGGCGTACATGAACGAGCATCCCACCAGTCCGTACTACGAGCCGGCAGCCTGCCGAAAATCCATGCTGCTGGATACCCCGGCAGCCTACCGCGATTACCTCATCGAATTTCCGGAGGGCCCTTGCCGCGAAACCGCCGAACAAGCCCTTCTGCGCCTTGAATCGGAAGCCCTGCAAGCCATCGAAAAAGAACCGACCAAGTCTGCCTTGGATGCTTTTCTGGTTGATTTTCCGGGCTGTGAAAACCTCGAAGCGCTGTACAATATTGTTGAAAAAAATGACGCACTACGGGAAGCATACCTGCCCTTCATTTTGCAGCGCTGGGAAGAGTGCCAGCGCCATGATCCGGCGTTCCCGAAGCCGCCGGACACGGTGATTCCGGGCCTTCCGACGGTTGACCAGGAGGAAATACCGGCTCCGGCAAACACGGATGTTTCCACCCAGACTATCCAACCGGAAACTCCTGTTTCCAAACCGGCGACACCGGCGCAAACAACCGCTCCGCCACCTGCCCCGACTCCGCCACCGCCACCCAACATGGTGTTTGTACAGGGAGGGACTTTTCAGATGGGGCTTTCAAATGGCTTCGGCGATGATACGCTGCACCCGGTTACCCTGCGCGATTTTTTCATTGGACAATATGAAGTGACGTTTGAGGCGTACGACCGTTTTTGCGAAGCAACCAAGCGGGCAAAACCCGATGACAAAGGCTGGGGGCGTGCTACGCGGCCGGTTATTAATGTAAGCTGGTTTGATGCCGTGGCGTATTGCAATTGGTTGAGCGGCCAGACGGGATTAAAAGTGGCCTATTCGATCGCCGGCAACCGCGTTACCCTCAATCGAAATGCCAATGGGTACCGCCTGCCTACCGAGGCCGAATGGGAGTATGCTGCCAAAGGCGGCCCGGCAGAACGGGCCTACACCTACAGCGGCAGTAATAATGTCGGCGAGGTGGCCTGGTATCAGGAAAATTCCGGGCATCAGACACATCCGGTCGGCCATCTGAATTCCAATGATCTCAAAATTTACGACATGTCCGGAAATGTTCGGGAATGGTGCTTTGATTGGCACAGCCCCTACCCCAAGACTGCCGTGACCGACCCTGCCGGGCCTGAAGGCGGTGCAAAGCGCATTTTCAGGGGAGGATTCTGGGGCCGAAATCCGGAACAGATGCAAGTGATATACCGGAATTCCTGGTATCCGAACTTTACGCATTACGGTACCGGCTTCCGTTTGGCCCGCTGGAAGTGAGCCTGTTGATTTGATTTTGTCCGTTCCCGGCCTTACCATTTATTTTCATTGTTAACGTAGCACATTTCCGGAGGCTGCGCCTATATTTACCGCTCTTGGAGAAATATTATTTCACAGCCAAAAAGGTAATACAGGAGTGAAAGCAACCAACATCAATGATCCGGAATATTTCCATAAGGTGGTCGATTGCCAGTATGCCTGTCCGGCCCATACACCGGTGCCGGAATACATCCGGCTAATCGCCGCCCAACGCTACACGGAGGCCTACATGGTCAATTGGGAATCCAATGTTTTTCCCGGCATTCTGGGCCGCACCTGCGACCGCCCCTGCGAGCCGGCCTGCCGGCGGGGCAGAGTAGAGGAAAAGCCTGTGGCCATTTGTCGGCTCAAGCGCGTAGCAGCGGATAACAAAGGCGCTGTCAAACCGCTCATGCCGCAGGGCCCCTTCCCCTCAAATGGTAAAAAAATTGCGCTCATCGGCGGTGGCCCGGCCTCACTCACCGTTGCACGCGATCTTGCCCCGTTGGGCTATGAACTGCATCTGTACGACGACCAGAAAAAAGGCGGCGGCATGATGCGCAGCCAGATACCGGCGTTCCGGTTGCCGGAAGCGGTGTTGGATGAAGAGGTAAACTACATCCTTGATCTGGGCATCCATACCCATTTCAACCATTATGTGGAGAGCATGAAGGAAATCCTGGAGAAAGACTACGACGCCATCTTCGTCGGTACCGGCGCCCCCCGTGGCGGCGATCTCCCGAATCTTCCCGGCCGTCAGGAAGCCGACGCCAACATCCACATCGGTATCCAGTGGCTGGCCAATGTGGCGTTTGAACACACCGACAAAATCGGAAAAAAAGTGATTGTACTTGGCGGAGGAAATACCGCCATGGATTGTTGCCGGACCTCGCGCCGCCTTGGCGGCGAATCAGTAACCGTGGTGGTCCGCAGCCCGTTCAATACGATGAAAGCTTCCCCCTGGGAAATTGAAGACGCGCAGCGCGAAGGCATCCCCATTTTAAATAACATGCCGCCCAAGGAATTTGTCGTGGAAAACGGCAAACTCAAGGGCGTGCTTTTTGAAAAAGTGGAAGCCAAATACGATGAAAACGGGCGGCGCAGTTTGGTCCCGACCGGGGAGCCCGATGTGTTTCTGGAGGCCGATGATGTGCTGATTGCGATTGGACAGGACAATGCATTTCCCTGGATTGAGCGCGACCTGGGCATTGAATTTGGCAAATGGGATTTGCCCGCGGTACATAAAACTACCTTCCAGTCGACTTTACCAAAGGTGTTTTTTGGCGGAGACGCCGCTTTCGGACCGGAAAATGTGATCACGGCAGTTGCACATGGCCACCAGGCTGCTATTTCGATCGACCTGTTTTGCCGGGGCGGCGATCTGCAAAAAGGCCGTCCGGCGCCTACCGTAAACCTCATGCAACAAAAAATGGGCATTCACGAATGGATGTACGATGCCTATGTGGTAGACGACGAGCGGTATCAGGTCCCGCATGTCGACACCGAACTTTCGTTGAAAGACCGCCGGATGGAAGTTGAACTCGGATTTTCCCCGGAAGACGGCTTCAAGGAGGCGCAACGTTGTTTCAATTGCGACGTGCAAACCGTTTTTGCCGATAAACTCTGCATCGAGTGCGATGCCTGTGTGGACGTATGCCCCACTTCCTGCATAACGTTCACAACGAATGGTGAGGAGGAAGACCTGCGTACCCGACTGAATGCTCCGGCGAATGTGCTGAGTCAGGACCTGTACGTCTCGGAACCGCTGCCAACCCAGCGTGTCATGATCAAAGATGAAAATGTGTGCCTGCACTGTGGCCTGTGCGCCGAACGCTGCCCGACGGCCGCCTGGGATATGAAGAAATACCTGTACCAGGTGACCAAAACCTGCAAGGTTTGGGATGTAGCGGCGCCGGTAGCGCTGGAGCAAGTGTAATCAATTAAATACAGCGATTCGAATCATTGAACTAATGCAACAACTGAGCAGTATAAACGACCTCGTTATTCGATTTGCCAACGTGAACGGCACCGGCTCTGCCAGCGCAAACAACTTGTTTGCAAAAAGCATATTCCGGATGGGCATCCCGGTAACACCCAAGAATATTTTCCCGTCCAACATTCAGGGATTACCTACCTGGTACGAAGTGCGTGTCAGCGATAAAGGTTACCTCGGGCGCCGCAACGGCATCGATATCATGGTTTGTGTGAACCCGCAAAGCATGAAAAACGACGTCGAATCGGTCCGCCCCGGCGGTTATTTTATGTACGACAGCAGCCGCCCGCTGGCAAAACAATACCTCCGGGATGATATCCACTATATCGGCATACCGATGATCCGCATTTGTCAGGCGCTTTTCCCACAGCCCCGTCAGCAACAATTGCTGAAAAATGTGGTGTATGTAGGCGCCTTAACGGCGTTGCTCGATATCGAGGTGGATGTGGTGAAAACTCTGATCTCGGAAGAATTTCGCAAAAAGGAAAAACTGATCCCGCTGAACTTTCAGGCCTTGGAAGCCGGTATTGATTATGTGCATAAACACTACCAATACCCCTTGGGGCTGCGCCTGGAACGGCGCAACAAGGTGGGGAATTGGATCATGATCGATGGAAACTCAGCCTGCGCGCTCGGTGCGATTTATGCCGGCGCCACCGTGGCAGCCTGGTACCCGATCACCCCTTCCACTTCTGTAGTGGATGCTTTTACCAAATACGCCAAGCGGTTGCGCACCGATCCCGTTACCGGCAAAAAGAAATATGCCATCGTACAGGCCGAAGATGAGCTTGCCGCTATGGGGGTAGTTATCGGCGCCATGTGGAACGGTGCGCGCTCCTTCACAGCCACAAGCGGCCCGGGGGTTTCGCTTATGAACGAGTTTATCGGCCTCGCTTATTTCGCCGAAATACCTGCTGTATTGATCGATGTGCAGCGGGGCGGGCCTTCCACAGGCATGCCGACCCGCACCCAACAGTCGGATATTTTGCTGGCCGCCTATGCCTCGCATGGCGACACCAAACACCCGCTGCTTTTCCCAGCCTCGCCAAAGGAATGTTTTGAAATGACGGCTGAGGCTTTTGACCTGGCCGAACGTATGCAAACGCCGGTTATGGTGATGACCGACCTCGATCTTGGCATGAACGACCACCTCAGTCCTCCTTTCGAATGGGATGATTCCAAACAGTTTGACCGTGGCAAAGTGCTGAATGCGGAAGATTTGGAAAAAGTCAAAGAGTTCGGGCGCTACCTGGATGTGGATGGCGATGGTATTCCCTATCGCACCATTCCGGGAACCCACCCGACCAAAGGTTCGTTTTTTACCCGGGGCTCCTCAAAAGATGAATATGCGCGGTACACGGAAGAAGGCGAGGCCTACAAACGCAATATGGATCGCCTGCTCAAAAAATGGGAAACCATCAAAGACCTGGTTCCCGGTCCCGAAATTTCCGGAACAGGGAATAGCAAGGAGGGGTTGCTGTTTTTTGGAACATCTGCCTATGCGGCCCTTGAAGCCACCGATCGGCTCGGTACTGCGGGAGTCAAAGTAGACACCCTGCGCCTGAAGGCATTCCCTTTTAATGCCGCCGTTCGCGATTTTATCGAGCAACATGAGCGCGTGTATGTCGTGGAGCAAAATCGCGACGCGCAAATGCGCTCCCTGCTTATGATTGAGTTGGGGATTGATCCCAAAAAACTGATTTCCATCCTTAATTATGACGGCTTTCCGATCACAGCCGGCCTCATTGTTAACGGCATTCTTAAATTTCATCCGGAAGTACAGGCAATTGTTGGCAATGGCCAACAGGCCGGCCCCGGTGATGCAACTGTAAATCGTAAATTATAAATCCGGATGACATATCTACGGCCAAATTTCCGCCACCCCGAACTGCCCAAAAATGCCTTGGGCTATACCCGGCAATACTATGAAGGCCGCCTGTCCACCCTTTGCGCCGGTTGTGGACACGACTCCATCAGCGGGGCAATCATCCAGGCCTGTTTTGAAATGGCGATCGAGCCGCACCGGCTGGCCAAACTTTCTGGCATCGGCTGCTCTTCCAAAACGCCTACCTACTTTTTGGCTAATTCCCACGGATTCAATTCCGTACACGGGCGCATGCCTTCCGTGGCAACCGGCGCCAACCTCGCCAACCGCGACCTGATCTACCTCGGCGTTTCCGGCGACGGCGATACGGCCTCCATCGGTATGGGACAGTTTGTGCATGCTGTGCGGCGCAATCTGAACATAACCTACATCGTGATGAATAACGGCTGTTATGGGCTCACCAAAGGCCAGGATTCGGCAACTGCCGACAAAGGCTCCATAAACAAAACCGGCGTGGCCAACCAGTTTCAAACAATCGATCTGGCCGGTCTGGCTATGGAACTGGGCGCAACGTTTGTCGGGCGCAGTTTTTCAGGCGATAAAGAACAGTTGATCCCAATGATCAAAGCGGCGCTGGTGCACGAAGGTTTTGCCTTTATCGATGTGTTATCGCCCTGTGTTACGTTTAATAACAATACAGGCTCTACCAAATCGTACGATTACGTACGGGATCATATTGAAGCCACCGCTGCAGTCGATTATGTGCCGGTCAAAACCGAAATCACTGCACAGTATGCCGAGGGCACCAACAAGATGATCCGGATGCACGACGGCTCTCTGGTCGAACTGCACAAGCTGGCGCCAGGGTGGGACCCGCTTGACCGGGGCCTCGCCTATTCCCGCCTGAACGAATCCCGCGCCAAAGGGGAAATTCTGACCGGTATTATTTACATGGAACCGCAAAGCCGCGATCTGCATTACATGCTTGATACCGACACGCGGCCGCTAAACACCCTGAACGAGGCCGATTTATGTCCCGGACAGGAAGCATTGGAAGTCATCAATTCGGAAAACCGGTAGTGAAAAGGCCGGTTTTCTGAGTAACCGGCCTGGAAATGAGGGAAAAAGTTAATTTCTTTTCTTTTTCCATGCAAAATCCAATTGCCGTTCTATTTTTGCCAATGCCCCATCAACAATCTATCATTTGCTAAACCGTTTCTCTACCTGTGAAATCTGACGATTCAAAGCCGCAGTCGCGGCTGCGGCGTTTCTGGCAGTCACCTTTACGTAATTGGATACTGGCAGGAACAGTTGCCGCAACGGGAGCCCTACTGATCAACACGCTCGAACTCTCCAAAACCCGCCAGGCAGCGGCCTTAGTTATGGCGCAGCCCGAACTGGATGCCTTACCTGTCGTTCCGGTAAATATGCGCTGGGGTTTTGCCATAGACGAATTCCACCTTTTCGAAGATGAACTGCGCTACGGCGATGTGCTGGGTGAAAAACTCATTAAAATGGGGCTCACCTATCCTGAAGTAGCCAAACTGGTCGAAAACGCAAAAGATGTGTTTACCATCACCTCGATGCGAAAGGGTAAAAACCTGAATTTCCTTTCCAGGGAAAAAGGCGCCAAACCCGCATTTATGATTTATGAACCCTCCCCTTACGAATACGTGCTTTTCCAATTGGAAGAGCCCTACAAGGTGTCGGTTATAAAACGCGATGTGGTTACTGAAGTTAAAGCATCCTCCGGAGTACTGGAAACCAGTTTCTGGCAAGCGCTCACCGACAACGGCCTTAGCGACGAACTCGCCGACGGCATGATCGATGTACTGGCTTCTTCCGTTGATTTTTACCATCAAAAAGTCGGCGACCGCTTTAAAGTTGTTTACGAACAACACTACGTTGAAGGTGAAGCTGTTGGAACCGGCAAAATCATTGCCGCAGTTTATCAGCGCGACGACAAGGAATACTTCGCTTTTCGTTTTGACAAAGAAGGCGAAAAAACAAACTACTACGATTTTGACGGCCGGCCCGCCCGGAAGGCTTTCCTGAAGTCGCCGGTTAAATACAGCCGCATTTCCAGCCGGTACAGCCGCAGCCGCTTGCACCCCATTTTGAAATACCGCCGCCCGCATTTTGGAACAGATTATGCCGCACCTTATGGCACACCAATCCTGGCTGTCGCGGAAGGTGTAGTCACTGAGGCCGGTCACCGCGGCGGCAATGGCAACTATGTTAAAATCCGACACGATGGCAGCTACGAAACCCAATACCTGCACATGCGTGGTTTTGCCAAAGGTATTCGGCGCGGTACACGTGTCGCACAAGGACAAACGATCGGCTATGTGGGCTCTACCGGCCTGGCTACCGGTCCGCACGTTTGTTTCAGGTTTTGGAAAAATGGCCAGCAGGTAGATCACCTGCGCCTCAACCTGCCGCAACCCAAACCGATTACGGGTGAAATCCTTGCCGAGTTTTGCGTAGTGCGCGACCAGTTGATCGAAAAACTGAACGAAGTGCCTTACCGCACACGGGAAGAGATTTTTAAGAAAAAAGCAGAACTGGAGCAGAAGAAAAACCTGGAACCATAGCCCACAGGTCTACTTGAAAAAAGTGCCAGACATCGAACCCGTTGTCTGGCACTTTTTTTTGCCCCAACCTGGCAGGCAACTAACTAAACTAAGGTAGTTGTTTCCCCGGATGAATCCGCGCGGTTTATCCTGCACCTTTGCAGCAGTGTCATGATTTTTCTTTTAATTTTTTACGTTTCAAAATCCGATTTACATGAAAAAGAATCCGCTTTTGCTTTTAATTGGCGTCCTGCTGTTTGTCGCCTGGGCTTGCGAAAAAGACAACAGCTCCACCACCGGAAAAACCGTTTTGACGGTTCGTTTGACGGACGGCCCCGGCGACTACCAGCAGGTCAACGTCGACATCCGGGATGTACGCCTGAAAATGGCCGACGATACCAGCCAATGGCTTTCTTTGGCAACCAATGCCGGTATTTACAATTTACTGGATTTTCAAAATGGTGCAGACACCATCATTGCCACCGGCCCGGCACCTGCCAATGTTCTTAAGGAAGTCCGCCTGGTACTGGGCCCGGAAAACTCGGTCATGGTAGACAGCATCCTGTACGATTTGGAAACACCGAGCGCAGAACAATCCGGCCTAAAAATCAAGATTGACAAAAACCTGGGCCTTGTGTTGGATTCCCTGACGCTCGATTTTGACGCCGAAAAGTCTATCCTGAAAACCGGCAACGGGAAGTTTATTTTGAAGCCGGTGATCAAGGTGGTAGATTGAAGGAGAGCGGGGCATGCGTGCGCTCGTCTTATGGTACTTCAAGCCGTAAGGCGAGCGCGTTTGCTTCGTACTCTCATGGTAAAAGACACCGCGAACACCCGGCGCACCAGACTCCAAATCAGGAGCCTTTTTTTTCAAAAATGAAAAACACTTCGCTACCTGCTCGCGGCGCAGCGGAATTATAACAGGTTTCCAGGGTCTTCAATTCAAAATACGGATCAAATAACCTGCGGTATTCTTCCGTATCGCCTCCGAAGGGTGGCCCGCCCTCAAAAGTCCGGTTAAACAAAACACCCGCCAGTTTACCACCCGGCGCCAGCAGATCGGACATTTTTCGAACGTAATCCGGACGCTGCTCCGGGTCCAGTGCGCAAAAAAAGGTTTGCTCCAGAATCAGATCAAAAACGCCCTCTACGTGGAAAAAATCAGTGCAAACCAATTTCAGTTTAGCCTGCCAATTTAGCTCCGTTTGGCTCAAACGCTGCTCCAAATGCGCGATCGCCGAAGGTGCGATATCAAGCATCGTAATGTCGGAAAATCCATTTTGAAGCAGGTGGATTGCTTCGTAGCCATTGCCGCAGCCGGGCATCAGTACCCGAAAATGGCGTTTTTCCAAAAAAATCTGATCGGCATAGGCCGTCAGCGGCGGCGAGGCGGCGCCTAAATCCCAACCGGTTTGGTGGGATTGCCAGCGTTCTTCCCAATCAATCATCATCTGAGTTATTACAGTCCGAGCAAATGCCCCATGAGCTCCTGTTTGGTAACCAGGTAGCCCCGATTGTCGTCGTGCGGTTCAACTACAAGAGGGATCACCGCCGACACCTCCACCGGAGAGCGGCGCAAGGCATCCACCTTTTCAGGATTATTGGTGATCAGTTCTACAGCGCCGATTTTCAGGTCTTGCAGGATAAACACCGCACATTCGTACTGACGGGCATCCACATCAAAACCGAGGTGCGTGTTTGCTTCTGCAGTGTTGAGCCCGACTTCCTGAAGGTTATACGCTTTGAGTTTGTTGATCAGCCCAATACCGCGGCCTTCCTGGCGCAGGTAGACCACCACCCCACCCTGTTCGGCAGCAATCCGAAGGGAAGCGTCAAGTTGTTCCCCGCAATCGCATCGGCGGGAGCCGAACACGTCGCCGGTCATACACTCGGAGTGGATGCGAACGGGAACAGGAACAGAGGGATCAAAACCTTCAGCCACGAAGGCAATGTGCGGCATGCGCTCATCAGCGGAATCCGCGTAGGCAATCATGGTAAAATTCCCGACGCGGGTTGGTATCCTGGCTTCAGCCTGTCGATTCATAAAAAATTTCAAGATGCTCCAGACAGGAGGCGTTTGGAACACACATTCTAAAATTTCAGCAAAAATAAGGCATTTTGCCGAAGGCGTTCTTTAAACAATGGAAGCAGGCTCCGGGTTGTACATCACTGCATTTTTCCAGGAATTGATTTTACGGCCAGAATTGGTCTGAAGGGGAGTGCACTACCGCACGAAGGGGACTTCTACAACTACAGGTGTGGCGCCGGGCGGCGACCAATTGAACAAGCGGATCAGGCGCATTGCTTCCTCATCACAGCCAAAGCCGAGCGCATGTACAACACGCACATTGGCTGGTTTGCCGTCGGGTCCGACCGTAAATTCCAGGCGGACATTTCCGCTCACATTGTTGTTTCGCGCTTCGGTTGTCAGTCGGGCGGTGCGGCGCAGGTAGGCATGGAAAGCATCCCAGCCGCCACTGGGCGTGGCAAGCATTACATCCGATTTTTGAGTAGCGGGCGCAGCGCCGGCATTAGCTTTCCGGGCATTTGCACCGGGCTGGGCAATACTGTCTGGCACGGCACGGGGATTCGCTTGTTCAGGTACAGAAACTGAAGCGACTTTATCCTCCAACACTGCTGAAGGACTGGTTTGCGCAACCGGATTGCCGGTATCCGGCGCCGCTGCAACAGGTGCAACGTCGGCTGAAGGGGGCATCGTTGGCTTCGCCGGCATGTCTGCTTCCAACTCGCTCGCAAGGCCGGGCTGAGTTTTTTTTGCAATTCTGTCATTATGGCTCACCTCGTGCCTGGCGCCAGGAGGTTCCGCATTTGACTCCGGTGTGGACGCCACCAATCCGGATTCCGCTTCGGCGCTTGCAGATTCTGTCAGATCCTGTGGTTGGGCGGTTGATTGCTCTGCCGACTTTGCCAACGGTGCGCTCGATCGATCGGCCTGGAACCGGGGAAGGAAATAAATTGCCCCCATCAACATCACGAACACTGCGGCTACAGCCATCCATACCCCCATGGGCAGACGCCGCCCCCCAGGTTTTCTATGCAGACGCAGGCGCAAGCGCTCCAGATGCCGTTCATGCTGCGCTTCCGGCATAGCAGAAAACCCTTCCCAGGCTTCCCGCCGGAAATCGTCGGCAGATGCCAGCGCACGCAGTTCCTGCTCATCGGAGCGGGTAAAATCGCCCGAAAGCCAACGTTCCAGGAGTTCGAGGAAACGCGCGTCGTCGGTGTGCACAGAAGGGTTCAAATTATTTGATTGTATGATTGTATTCAGGCGGTGACTTCAAGTCACCGCTTGAATTGTGTTTGTATTCAGGCGGTGACTTAGGGCCACCGCTTGAATCGAGTTTGTATTCAGGCGGTGACTTAGGGCCACCGCTTGAATCGAGTTTGTATTCAGGCGGTGACTTAGGGCCACCGCTTGAATCGAGTTTGTATTCAGGCGGTGACTTGGAGTCACCGCCTGAATCGTTCAAAAACTGTTTTTTACCCCGGCTTTTTCGAGGCAAATTTTAAGATTCCGCCGTCCGTTCTGAATATAAGAACGGATTTTTCCAACTTCTTCGGAAAGGAGCTCAGCGATTTCCTTGTACGATTTTTCTTTGTAATAAAACAACTCCACGCTCTGCCGTTGCGCTCCGGGTAATTCATCCAGGCATTTGGACAGAGGTTTATCTGCTGGGTTGCTCGTGTGCTGTAATTCCAGTTCGAAAGGCGCTTCCACGGCATCGTAGTACACCATATCTTCCGGAGGATGGTAATCCGTAGGCCGCCGGTTGTTCTTTCGCCACTCCATCAGGCAATAATTGCGTGCCAGCACATACAACCAACCCCGGAACGATTCAACCTGATGCTCCCGCACCTTGCGCACCAACTCTTCATAGATACCCATTACCGCATCTTCAGCTTTACCGCTATCGCGAAAAATTTTCAAACAGACACCATACACCATCGGCATATATCGCTCATACAGGGCGCCCAAATACCGGGCATCGCCACCGGACCGGTACAGGGCCAGCAGTTCGTCGTCGGTCCGCGGTTCAGCCGCCGGATTGGAGCGAAGTATGTTGAGCATGCCTTAGTGCCGGTTTTTTTCCGGTAAACGGGACTTTTCCCGCCAAAGGTATAGAATGGATGCTGTTTTGCCGAAAAATACACAGTTTGGACCCGGGTGTTTTAATTTTGGCAAAATGACCTGCGCCCGTTTAAAATATGCGCACGATCATTTTTGGTTGCAACAACTTTAGGGAACTTTGGACTGTTCTTTTTTATAAAAAACACCATGAAAGTACTGTATAAAAACGGCATACTGGCGCTGCTGTTGCTTGCTTTTGCCGGGCCGGCCAATGCACAGGATGCCCGCGAAATTGTCAAAAAAGCTGATGAAAAAGCCCGGGGTAACAGCTCGATTGCTCAAATGACCATCACCACCGTCCGGCCAAAATGGACCCGGAGTATGGACCTGAAAGTCTGGGGCAAAGGCACCGACTATGCCCTGCTGCTGATCCAGTCGCCCGCCAAAGACAAAGGCATAAGTTATCTCAAGCGCAAAAATGAAGTGTGGAACTGGCTGCCCACGCTCGAACGCACCATCAAATTGCCCCCTTCGATGATGGGCGAATCCTGGATGGGCACCGACTTTACCAACGACGACCTCGTCAAGGAGGCTTCGGTAGTGGAAGATTATACCCACACGCTGCTCGGTACGGAAAAACAAGCCGGGCGCGACTGCTACAAAATCCAGATGATCCCCAAACCGGACGCCGCCATCATCTGGGGCAAGTTGTTGATGTGGATCGATAAAAGCGAATACCTGCAACTGCGCACCGAGTTTTACGACGAAGACGGCGAATTGGTCAATACCATGATCGGCTCGGAGGTAAAAAATCTGGGCGGGCGGATGCTGCCGACCCTGGTGGAAATGATCCCGGCCGATAAAAAGGGGCATAAAACCACGATCACGTATTCGTCCATCCAGTTTGACCAACCGCTTTCCGACAACTTTTTTACCACCAATAATATGACCAAAGTAAAATAAGCACCATGCTGCTCAAACTCGCCTGGCGCAATATCTGGCGCAACCGAAACCGTTCCCTGATCACCATGAGTGCCATTGCCAGTGCCGTGTTGCTGGCGGTGGCTACCGTGTCGCTGCAACAAGGGGTATGGGAACACCTGATTAAAAATCTGGTGAGTTTGTACACGGGCTACGCACAGGTGCACGCCAAGGGGTATTGGGACGAGCAAACCCTGGAAAACTCCTTCGAGATCGATAAAACCGTGGAACAACAAGTAGCCGGCACCCCGGGTGTGAACGCCATCGCACACCGCCTGGAAAGTTTTGCGCTGGCATCCTCCGGCGACAAAACACGGGGCTGCTTGGTGGTCGGCATCAATCCGGCGGAAGAGGAAAACCTGACCCGGCTGAGCGCAAAGATCCAATCGGGAAGTATGCTTGAGTCCGGCCAAGATGGCGCCCTGGTAGCCGAAGGACTGGCAGAGAAACTGAACCTTGCACTCGGCGATACGCTGGTGCTGCTTACGCAAGGATACTACGGCAGCACCGCCGCAATGAAAACACCGATCCGGGGTTTGCTGCACTTCGGCTCGCCGGAGCTCAACAACCAGATTGCCTACATCCCGATCCAGTTGGCCCAGTACTGGCTCGATGCGCCGGACAGGGCTACGTCCCTCGTTGTTGGACTTGAACAGGCAGAAGACCTTCCGGCTGTTGCCCGGTCTTTAAAAAAAAGTTTGCCAAAAACTTACGAGGCGCTGACCTGGAAGGAAATGATGCCCGAGATCAATCAGCATATCGAGGCCGACTCCGCCGGCATGTACATCATGCTCGGCGTGTTGTACATGCTCATTTCGTTCGGCATTTTTTCCACTCTGCTTATGATGCTCGCCGAGCGGCAAAGGGAATTCGGGATGCTGAACGCCCTGGGCATGCAGCCCTGGTCTATCGCCCGGGTCGTGCTTGCCGAAACGGTGTTTCTGACGCTTTGCGGCAGCCTGGCGGGACTGTTGCTCAGCTACCCGCTGGTGTGGTACCTGGCCGAAAACCCCATTCAACTGGGCGGCGATATGGCGGAGATTTATGAAAAATTCGGCTTTGAGGCCATTTTCCCGGCTACGGTCAAAGCCAAAATATTTGTGGAACAAACCCTGGTTGTCCTCAGCGTTGGCCTGGTGCTCGCCGTCTATCCGGTTTGGCGGGTGCTGCGGCTGAACG
Organism: Lewinellaceae bacterium; assembly: GCA_016716135.1. Taxonomy (GTDB): domain Bacteria; phylum Bacteroidota; class Bacteroidia; order Chitinophagales; family Saprospiraceae; genus M3007. The sequence goes on from JADJWX010000030.1 coordinate 118,176, forward strand.
CGGTGGAAGCCATGCGTAATTGAAGGTTTCTGGTTTCTGGTTGGAAGGTTAGAAGGTTTTCACCATCCCATTAAGTCCAGAAACCAGAAACCCTCCAACCAGTAACCTGAAACCAGTAACCAGTAACCAGTAACCCAATATGCTAACAATCATTGCCTGGCGGAATTTATGGCGCAACCGGACGCGCAGCCTGATTATCACGACATCCGTGGCACTGGGAATGTGGGCCGGCACCTTTATCATGGCGATCTACTTCGGCATGGGCGAGGCCAGGCTGCGGATTGCCATCGACAACGAGGTTTCGCATATTCAGGTGCATCACCCGGGTTTTGCCGACGACAAAGAGGCAAAGTACAATATGCCGATGGACAGCCTCGCTCGTGTTTTTCAAAAAATACCCGCCATCAGGGCGTTCAGCCTGCGCAGCGTGACCACCGGCATGCTGGCCACCACGTCCGGCAGTCAGGGCATCCAGGTGAACGGCGTCGATCCGGCTGCCGAACAGGCCACCCGGGGCATGCAGAATTTTGTTCAGGACGGCGACTACCTCGACCCTGCGCAACGCAACCGGGTACTGGTGAGCACCAAACTGGCGAAAAAACTAAAATTGGAAATCGGAAACAAAATTGTACTTACCCTGCTCGACACGGCAAACAACATTACTGCCGGCGCCTTTCGAATTTGCGGGTTGTACCACACCAATAATGCCCCGTTGGACGAGTTGAATGTTTTTGTTCGAAAAACCGATCTCGACCGCCTGATCGGCACGGACGGGCGGGCACACGAGGCTGCCATTCTGCTCCACCGCGATGATGATCTTGACCCGGTTTTTCAACAATTAAAACAAGCGCTCCCCCAACTTCAGATCGAACGCTGGCAGGAAATTTCACCCGAAACGGCACTGGTACTGTCGTCGCTGGATACGTACTCGCTGGTTTTTATCTTCATCATTCTGCTGGCCTTGTCTTTTGGCATTATCAATACCATGCTGATGGCCGTGCTGGAGCGCACCCGCGAGATCGGGATGCTTATGGCTGTCGGTATGAACAAACTCCGGGTATTTGGCATGGTCGTCTTGGAAACCATAATGCTGGCCGTGATCGGCGCCCCCGCAGGCTTGCTGGCTGCCTGGCTGACGACACTTTGGCTCGGCCACACCGGCATCAATCTGGGGGCCATAATGGGGGAATCACTCCGCGATTTCGGCTATGCGCCGGTGATTTATCCCGTGCTGCCCTGGCACAATGTCGTTCAAACCATGCAACTCGTGCTGCTCACCGCCGTGGTGGCCGCCATTTTTCCGGCGCTGAAAGCCCTGCGGCTGAAACCGGTGGAGGCAATCCGAACATAAAAAATCAACACCATATGCAAACCGTAATAGACGCCCACAACATTTCAAAAGTGTACAACCCGGATACCATTCCGGTGCATGCCGTGAACAGTGTGCACCTGCACTTGAACCGGGGAGAATTCACGGCGCTGGTGGGTCCTTCCGGCTCGGGAAAAACTACCCTGCTCAATATTATCGGCGGGCTGGATGCACCTACAGAGGGACAGGTTGTGATCAACGGGATTAATATCTCCGAGCTGAAACCCAACCAACTGATCAACTTCCGGTTGCACAATATCGGCTTTGTGTTTCAGGCCTTTAACCTGATCCCGGTACTTACAGCCAGCGAAAATGTGGAATTTATCATGCTGTTGCAAAAACGGCCCAAAGCGGAACGCACGCGGCGGGTACACGAGCTGCTGGCTTCAGTAGGATTGTCGGATAAACTTAACGTTCGGCCCAGCCAGCTATCAGGCGGTCAGCAGCAGCGGGTGGCGGTCGCACGAGCCCTCGCTTCCCGGCCACAATTCATTCTCGCCGATGAGCCTACTGCCAACCTCGACAGCCACTCGGCCGCCACCCTGCTCGACATAATGGAAAAAATGAACCGTGAGGAAGCCATCACTTTCCTGTTTTCAACGCACGACCAACGCGTGATCGACCGCGCACGCCGGGTAATCACCCTGGTGGACGGACGCATTGAAAACGACAGCGCAGCCACCCAAATCAGGCATTGAAAAAATCTTTCACCGCAGCCACGATCTGGTTTTGCGTCATCGAATCTGCCGGATGCACCGATTTAACCTGCGGGTGAAAATGCTTAATGTTTTTTATCACCTGCTGTAAGCCGGTTTTTGCCTCCGCCGGCCCGAAGATCATCAACTCGTCTGCCTGCGGATCGATAGCGCCCAGAATGGCTTCGAAGTACTGTTTTTCAGCTTGTTTCCGGCGCGCCAGGAAAGCCTGTTCATTGATTGCCATGTGCGGACCCCAAGGCGTATTACTGCGCGAGCCGCCTTTGGGCACGCCCCACTCAATCTCGGATTGAATGTGCCTGACTTCCGGCTTGTTATTTTCTTCGCCTTCCAGTATAACCACCCATGCTTCCTTGAAGTCCAGCCATATCCCGATTTGCTTCTTGATGGTAGTCATATGCTTGTGTGTTTTATTACACAAAACTAACGTCTCCACAAACTCAAATGTTTAACCGGCGTCAACATCAACCGTGATTTTAAGCAGGTTTTGGGGCTTGCCATCCTGATCCATCAGTTGCCTTCTTCCGGTCGACTTGCCAAGTCGACCGGAAGAAGGCAACTGATGGAACTTATCCAAAACACACGTTATGCAACCTTGCTCAATTGGACATTCAGCACCAGGCGCACTTCGTCGCTGACGACCACGCTGCCGGCCTCGGTAAGCGCATTCCACTTTAAACCGAACTCCTTGCGGCTGATCTTGCCCGAAATTTCAAAGCCTGCTTTGGTATTGCCGTACGGATCGACTGCTGTGCCGTTGTACTCCACATCGAGCGTAACCGGCTTGGTTATATCGCGGATGGTCAGGTCGCCCTTCAATTGGTACGTACCATCAGCTTTTTTGTCAAATGCTGTAGACTGAAAGGTCAGTTTGGGGAATTTTTCGGCATTGAAAAAATCGTCGGATTTGAGGTGCGCATCCCGCTGTTCGTTATTCGTGCTGATGCTGTCGACATCGGCGGAAAATTGAATTTCGGCATCTTCAAAATCGTCGCCATCGGCATCCACCGTGGCGTCGAATTTCCCGAAGGAGCCCGTGACGGTCGAAACCATCATGTGTTTTACCTTAAAATGAATTTCGGAGTGGGCAGTGTCAATTTTCCAGGTTGTTTTTACTGCTGTGTTTGTCATGATATTCTATTTGTTTGAAAATTTTAAAAAATGCTTGACAGGGCCCATCAGGCGTGCAGGCCCGTGGGTAATTGGTTTTTCAGGGTTTAAGCAGGGTTGTGGTGTGGTTGCGCCGATTATCAGCCGACTTTCATTGGCACTTCCATCAACAGGATCTTGGCATCGCTGTCGGCACTTATGGTAATTTTTTCAGTATCCCAGATGCCGAAACCATCGCGTTTGTTGAGGGTTTGCCCTTCGATGGTTACATCGCCGTCGAGCACGAAGGCGTACACACCATTGCCGGTGCGTTTGAGGGTGTAACTGGTTTTGTGACCTTTTTCCAGGTTGCCCATGTGAAACCAGGCGTCTTGGTTGATCCAGACGCCATCGTCGTCCGGGTTGGGCGAAAGGATTTGGAACAGCTGGTTTTTCAGCTCCTTGTTATTCAGGGTGATCTGGTCGTAGCGTGGAGTTACATTCCGCTCTTTCGGGAAGACCCAGATTTGCAGGAATTTCACCTCCTTGTCGCCGTTTTTGTTGTACTCGCTGTGGGTGATTCCGGTCCCGGCGCTCATCACCTGCACATCGCCCTTGCGGATCACCGCCACGTTGCCCATGCTGTCTTTGTGCTCCAGGTCGCCCTCCAGTGGAATGGAAATGATCTCCATGTTATCGTGCGGGTGCGTCCCGAAACCTTTACCGGGCGCCACGCGGTCGTCGTTCAACACACGCAGGACACCGAAGTGGACCCGCTCGGGGTTATAGTAGTTGGCAAAGCTGAAGGTATGGTGCGAGTTAAGCCAGCCGTGATCGGCATGCCCGCGGGAGTCGGCTTTATGCAAAACGGTTTTCATTGTCTTATGTTCATTATTTGGCAAATGATTGAATCCCACCTGGGCCTGCGGCACCTGCGCCATCAGTTTGTCGTAGGTGGAGGTGTTTGGGGCGGCTTTCCTGGCCGACAGCAGGGAACTTCCCGCTGCCACACCCGCTGCGCCGAGCAGCGCTTTTTTGAGAAAACTTTTTCTTTTCATGTTCCGGGTAGTTGTTTACAATTGACAATGCAAAGATGCCGGGTATATCCGGCTGCCGAGATGCAAAAAAGGACGACCTGCATGTAAAAATGTCGGAAAAGCCTCCGCGACCTTTCATTGCATCCGAAACTCAGAAGGCGACACGCCGGTTTGTTTTTTAAAAAACGCGCTGAAATGCAGGGGCTCCTCAAAGCCGATATTGTAGCCGATTTCCTTGACTGTCAATTCCGTATGCAACAACAAGCGCTTGGCTTCGAGGGTCAGGCGGTCCTGGATCAGTTCTTTGGCGGTCTTTCCGGTGAGTGTTTTGGCGGTAAAACTCAGGTGTTTGGCCGATATGGGAATTTCGGATGCATAATCTGTTACCTTATGCCACTCCTGAAAATGCCGGTCGATAAGCGCTTTGAATTCCCGGAGCAGGCAAACACCGCTGTCGCGTTCGTCCAGTTGGACGGCATTCAGCGTCACGCTATTGCTGCAATAGATCAAAAAAAGCTGGAGCAGGGAACCCAGCGCCCGGCTTTGATAATGGAGGCTTGACTGTTCGATTCGCTCCATTTCGGCCATCAGCCCGGCCAGTTTTTCAAATGTTTGCGGCTCCACTTCAAGCGGCGGACTGTCGCCAAAAGGCCGGAACAAATTAATGTTGGATATAAAACGTTCCGGGATACTGTTTTCCACCAGGAAATCTTTGGAAAACGTAAACACCCAACCCTCCGGTTTCGTCGGTGTATGTACCAGATGTACCTGTCCGGGACTCACAAAATGCACCTGGCGCTCCCCAAAATAATGCGTCCGGTAGTCCACCACATGTTTGCCTGCGGCTTTTTTAATGAGCAAAACCGTGTAATAGGCATGCCGGTGCGGCACTTCGGATTTGCCTTGCATCTGCTCGAAAATGGCCTCCATGCGTTGCAATTGGAAGGCGCCGTGATGCGGGCGTTGTTCAAGGTGTGCGGCGGTATCGGGCATGGCGGGCGGTGTATTTTTTTTGATAAACAGCTTGACGCCCGCAAAGTTTCAGCCGGCCAGGCAGCCCAGGCTTTTCAGCCAGTCGAGCTCTTCCGGCGTGAAGGCCGGTGGTGGGGGCAACTCGCTGTAGTTGATTGATTTTTCAAACAAACCCTGCTCGTACATGTCCTTCATAGCCTGACCCAAATCGAGCACACTGTCTTTATCCGGTTTTTTTAAAGGTACCGGCAAAACGGGCAAGGGATCTTTGACGGTCATTGCCCAAATTTGCGTTTTACCAACCCCAGCCCGCAACAGCGCGACCATGTAATGGCATTTGGGTAAGTACGGGTGCGCTAATGGACGTTCACCACGCCGAAGCAGGTCGATTTCTATGAGATGCACTCCAGCGTAATGCAGACGCTCCCATTTCTCCCGGTAAGGTTGCAAGCCCGGTTTGCGCTTATTCACCGGGGAAAGAATTTCAATGGCAGTGATAAGTTTGTTATTTTTTCGGTCCAGGATTTCAACCACAGGAATGTGTATATCGATGGGTTTAATAGCCGGAAGCACCATTGTTTCCGGTGTAACAGGTACACCATAACTTGCGGCAGATTCCTGCACCCGGCCTGTTTTTTGGAAAACTTCAACATCGGGATACATAATCCCAATATCTTCCTCCGGTGCTGTGTCAGTAACCGTATACGTGTTCAATTGAATCGTATACGCAGCCGCCAGTCGCGGGGCCAATTGCACCTTAATTAAATAAGCCAGGCTGTTATGCACATCGGGAAAAAGATGCCCTTCGAGGTAAGGGTCCATGCCGGGAAAAGGAGATTTCATGGTTTTATTTTTTTCAAAATTAAGGAGATTCCATTGAAAATCTACGTCTAAAAAACAACCACCCATGGTCACTCGTACGCTTTACGGCCTTTTTTTTCTGCTGTGCATGCACTGCCCGGGATCTGTTTCCTGCCAAACGGACAGCGCTTCTCCCTGGGCATTTCGCGGTTATGTCAAAAACCTCCAGCAATGGCAGTTCAGCAGCGTGCCCAACTCGCTTGTTTCCGGCGGCTTTTTCCACAACCGCCTCCAACTGAAATACACGCCCGATTCGCTGTGGACCTTCGATGTGGAACTGCGCAACCGCCTGTTTTACGGCGAATGGGTGCGTGTACAACCGGGTTTTGCCGAGGGGTTGAACAAGGACAACGGCCTGCTCGACCTCGCCTTTGTGCCCGTCGACCGCCCGGCATTGGTAGCCAGCGTAATCGCCGACCGGCTTTGGGCACAATGGGCCCGCGGCCGCTGGCAGGTGCGGGTGGGCCGCCAGCGCGTCAACTGGGGTAAAACGCTGACCTGGAACCCCAACGATTGGTTCAACGCCTGGAATTTTCTCGACTTCGACTACGAAGAGCGCCCCGGCTCCGACGCCCTCCGCGTGCAGTACCAAACCGGCGGCTTTTCAGAATTTGACCTGGCCGTCAGTCCGGCACGGCATGCCCGCAACGCTGTGGCAGCGTTGCGCTACGGCGGCCACTTCGGGCGCGTCCACTGGCAGGGCCTCGTCGGCGTGTACCGCAACCGGCTGGCGGCCGGGCTGGGCTGGGCCGCCGACGTCGGACAGGCCGGAGTAAAAGGCGAAATTTCGGTATTCCAGCCCATCGACTCTACGGCCGGCGTAACGAGCGTGAGCGCCACCGCCGAGGTGAACATGCTGTTCGGCGGCTCCTGGTTTTGCAGCGGCGGCCTGCTGATCAATTCCAACGGGATCGGCGGCCGGGCCAATCTCTTCCAACTTGCGCAAACCAATCTGACGGCGGACAACCTGATGCCCGGCAAAGTATCGTTTCTCGCCTCCGTATCGCATCCGTTCACGCCGCTGCTGCAGGGATCGCTGGCCGCCGTGTATTCGCCCAACGGGCACTTGATCATCCTCGTACCCACGATGGCCTGGTCGGTGGCCAACAACTGGGATATCGACCTGACGGGGCAGTTGTTCTGGCTGGAAAACAACGCCGGGAATCTGGATAATTTGGGCAACGGGATTTTTTTGCGGGTGCGGTGGAGTTTTTGATCCCACCTCAACCAACTCAAACCACAATATTCACAATCCGCCCCGGCACCACGATCACCTTACGCACCGGTTTACCGTCGAGGTTGCGCAGCACGAAATCCTGCTGCAGCACCAGCGCCTCCACATCGGCGGGTTTGGCATCGGCGGCCACTTCGATGTCGCCGCGCAATTTACCGTTGATCTGTACCGGGTAGGTGACGGTGTCGGCTTTGAGGTGTTCCGGATTGAGCACCGGCCAGGCAGCATCACACACGCTGGATTCGTGGCCCAAGCGGTGCCACAGCTCCTCGGCAATGTGCGGGGCGAAGGGCGCCAGCATCACCACGGCCGGTTCGAGGATGGCGCGTTTGCTGCTTTTCAGGGTACGCAGTTCGTTGGTCAGGATCATAAAATGGCTGACGCAGGTGTTCATCGAAAAGCGCTCGATGTCTTCGGTTACCTTTTTTATACAGTTATGCAGGATGCGCAGTTCGTCGCGGTCGGGCGCTTCGTCGGTCGGCAGCCAGGTATTGTTTTCACCGACAAACAGCCCCCAAAAACGGCGCAGGAAACTGTACACCCCGGTGATGCCCTTGGTATCCCAGGGCTTGGCCACTTCGATCGGGCCCAGGAACATCTCGTACATCCGGAAGCAATCGGCGCCGTATTGGGCTACCATGTCATCAGGATTAACGACGTTGAATTTGGATTTGGACATTTTCTCCACCTCCTGGTTGCAGGTGAAGTGCCCCGAGGCATCCACTTTGAAATTGGCCCGCTGAAACATGGGCAGTTGCCGCGCTTTTTCCAGGTCAAGCACGTTGTTGTCTACCAGGCTGATATCCACATGCAACTCCGAAAAACAGGAGGGCGAGTATTTGGCCGTCAGGTTGTGCGAGACGAACAGGATTTCCGAGGCCGGGCCTTTTTCCGTCATAAAAAACCGCGCGCGACTTTCCAGCGCTTCCCGGATTTTCCCGGCAAAATGCCCGGGATTATTGATCTGGTCGATCAGCTCTTCCATGAACAAAATCATCAGGCGCTTGCTATCGGCTTCGGCAGCCTGCCGGATCGTCTCGATTTTGTCTGTTTGTTTCCACGAAACGACTTCGATAACCAGGTCATTGGTTTCGAACGCAAAATCGTAGGTGTACGACTCTTCCAGCCGGGAGCCCGGAATTTGCATGGGGCCGTATTCTTTGAAAAACGGCTGCAAGACCTTGATCCACAGGTATTCTTCGTAAAAACACTCTTTAGCCCGGAAGGCGATGCTCGACAGGCCCTGGATCATGCCCTGGTTGGTCAGTTTTTTGGCGTACTCGCGTTCGGGAACCAGGCCCAGGTCGAAGAGGAAGTGGTTCCAGAAGCGGCTGTACAGCAAATGGCCCACGGCGTGCTCCGAACCACCGATGTACCAATCCACCGTTTGCCAATAGTTCACGGCCTCCGGACTGCAAAATGCCTTGTCGTTGTGCGGGTCCATATAGCGGTAGAAATACCACGACGAGCCAGCCCAGCCGGGCATAGTGCTCAGTTCGTACTCGTAACCCGAACCTCCGGGTTCGGGAAAATACCGCCAACCCTCCGCCCGAGCCAACGGCGGTTCGCCGGTCTCCGTAGGTAAATATTTGTCCACCTTGGGCAACACCAGCGGCAGGTCTTTTTCGTCGATCAGGCAAGGCACATCGTCTTTCCAATACACCGGCACGGGTTCGCCCCAGTAGCGCTGGCGGCTAAACACGGCGTTGCGCAGTTTGTACTGCACCTTGCCTTTGCCCAGGCCTTGTGTTTCGAGCCAGTCGATAAGTTTTGGCACGGCTTCGTCGTAGGTCAGGCCGTCGATCATACCCGAATTGATGTAGCGGCCTTCTTTGGTGGGATCGGCGGCCTGGTCGAGGTTTTGCTGGGCATCGAGGATGGGAACGATCGGCAGATTGAAATGCGTGGCAAAATTCCAGTCGCGCTGATCGCCGCTCGGTACCGCCATCACAGCGCCGGTGCCGTAGCTGGCCAGCACGTAGTCGGCGATGTAGACCGGGATTTTTTCTCCGGTAAACGGATTTATAGCAAAAGCGCCGGTGTTGGCGCCAGTCACTTTTTTCACTTCCGACATGCGCTCGATCTCGCTGCGCGAGGCAGCCCAGCGCACGTAGGCGTCCACTTCCGCCCGTTGGGCGTTGGTGGTGATGCGGGAAACCAGGGCGTGCTCGGGCGCCAGCACCATGAATGTGGCGCCGTAGATCGTGTCGACCCGGGTGGTAAACACATCGATTGAAGCGTCTGGATGGCCATCCACCGAAAAACGCACCGAAGCGCCCTGTGAGCGCCCGATCCAGTTGCGCTGTTGTTCCTTGATGGAGTCGGGCCAGTCGATGTCGTTGAGCCCGTCGAGCAGGCGATCGGCATAGGCCGTGATGCGCATGCTCCATTGTTTCATCAGTTTGCGCTCCACGGGGTAGCCGCCGCGTTCGCTGACACCGTCTTTCACTTCGTCATTCGAAAGCACTGTGCCCATGGCCGGGCACCAGTTGACGTAGGATTCTTCCGGGAAGGTCAGGCGGTATTTCAGCAGGAGCTGCTGTTGTTCTTTTTCCGACATTTGCTGCCATTCGGCAGCAGTAAATTGCGGCGTATCTTCATCGCAAACGGCACGAACATCTTTGTTTCCATTTTCACCAAAACGGGCAATCAAATCTTTGATGCGCAGTGCTTTGCCGGCTTCCAAATCAAAATAATGCTCAAACAGGCGCATGAAAATCCATTGCGTCCAGTGGTAAAACGCCGGGTCACTGGTGCGCACTTCGCGCTCCCAGTCGAAGCAGAACCCGATATTGTCCAGTTGCTCGCGATAGCGCCGGATATTTTGTTCCGTGGAATCCGCCGGATGAATGCCCGTTTGGATGGCATATTGCTCGGCCGGCAGGCCAAAGGAATCATAGCCCATGGGGTTGAGCACGTTGAAACCCTTGAGCCGTTTATACCGCGCGACGATATCGCTGGCAATATACCCCAGGGGGTGTCCGACGTGCAGGCCGGCCCCGGAGGGATAGGGGAACATGTTCAGGATGTAGAACTTGGGTTTCGATGTGTCGTTTTGCACCTGGTAGGTGCGCTGGTCTTTCCACCAGCGTTGCCATTTTGATTCGATGTCGCGCGGAGCGTATTCCATAAGGTTGGTAAACGGTAGACTGACGGCGGGCGGTGCACCGTCTATTGTTTCGTGAAGCGGCAAAATTAGGTATTTTGAAAGAATAATATTTCAAATAAAGAAACCAGGTGGCTGGTAAAAAAGTTTCTGCGGCTTTCTGCGTTATTTGAATTCCGCTGTTGAACAGAATCCTGTTTTGTTTTAATAATTAAAAATAATAATTCCGCTGGTATGAACACAATCCCTACCGTTTTACTCCTTTTTTTCCCTTTTCTCATTCAAGCCCAGGAATCCATAAGCCGCGACACGGTTCCGTTTGCTTTTTGGGGCTCCACGCTGTGGCAATACAGCCAGGCGGTGGACCAAATCCGCAGCCCCGATGGTCAAACCTTGCTGGCCGTTCGCAAATATTATCCCAATGGTGCAGTTGCGGAAGAATACCTCCGGCAAAGCGACACACTGTGGTTGTTCCAGCAGTATGACAGCCTCGAACACGCCCATATGCTGGTACGCGGCCTGTATGAAGCCGATCCTGAATTTCAGGTGCTCGACACCCTGGTAACCTTTGACCCTGAAAACTATGAAAAAACCATACTCCTGCGCTACTCCCGGTATGCTTTCAAAACCGGCCCCTGGCTGGAGCAAGACCGCAACGGATATATCTGGACCGGCATGTACGAGGACGGGCTGCGCGAAGGACTTTGGGAAAAACGCGATGCATTTGATTACACCGAATTGCGTGGCTACCGGTACTACGGCGGCGAAATCACCGGCGATACAACCTTAAACTGGGCCCTCTCGGCCGACACGGCCCGGATTATCGGCCTGTTGTGCGAAGGCGTAGTACCTGCCCAGTACGGCGGCATTGTGCAGGAAAATACGCCCGGAGGGCTCTGGAGGCTCTGTTTTGTGGGACCAGACATGCTGGGGACGAATAAATTATGGCGGTTTAATCACCTGGACTATCTCCCCGACCAATGCACGAACGACAGCTGGGGCAGTTACCTTTTTCGGGAAGACCGCACACTGCTTTTTATGGTCAGCAATCAAACATTCAATTATGTTTTCCGGGACGATGGGCGCTGGGAATTACTCGATGGCAACAAGATGCTCCTGTCGCTTAAAAAAAAAGGAGACACCCGTTTTCAAATGAAATATCTTGCGAATGGCGAATTGATCCTGGTGGAATTGCCCCGCTAGTGCCGCATCCGGTCAATAATGTAGGAATTGGCGTGCCGAATTTTTCCTTCATCAAGGCATGAGGAGGGCGCAATGCGAGACATTGAAACCGACGAATAACGTAGAGGAAGGGAAAATTGGGCCGTCATATTCCGGCATTATTGGCCGGATGCGGCACTAGTAACTTATATTTGAGGGAACAAAACTTCCGTGCTTATGAAAACTGCATACATATTTGCCGGATCACTGCTTTGTTCCACCTTCTTCCTCCAATGTACCGCTTCACGCCAACTGCGGCTCGCAGACCAAAACGCTGAAACCGTTCGCCTTTGGTTTGAAGAAGGTTGGAACCACAACCGGAATGAGGAGTTGCTGGAACGCGTTTTTGCACCCAACTGGGAAGACGGCAACCCGCTCCGGCCGGATCAGACAACCGGTATTGAAGGCATGCGCGAATTTGTACGCTATTACCAAACCGCTTTCAGTGACGCCCATTTTACCATCACACACTTGTTTGCAACCGATGCCCAGGTAGCCCTGCGCTATGAAGTTTCAGCCATCCATATCGGTCCGGCGTTCGGCGTGGAAGCCACCGGAAAACATTTTACCTCTACCGGTATTTTGATTTACGACATGGAAAAAGGCCGGATTCGCCGCACCTGGCAGGAACTGGACCTGATGGGTATCATGAAACAATTAAAAGAGGGCGCTAACTAATTTAAAAGATAAAAACAGACAACTATGATTCGTTCCCTGATCAAACTCGGCCTTTTGTTGCTGGCCGGCATTTTGGTGTACAATTATTTTTTTGGCACCACCGAAGAAAAGGCACAATCCAAAGAAGTTTTTAAGAAAACCGGAGATGCCCTTGGCGCAGCCTGGAATTTGCTGAAATCGGAAAAACAAAAGTTTGATGCCGGCAAATACGATAAAGTCCTCGATCAACTTGGCAGCGCTTATAAAGCCATACGCGACCAGGCTAAAAATGTAGATGAAAAAGTGCTCAGGCGCCTCGATGAGCTGGAGCGCCGGAAATCAGCGCTGGAGCAGGAACTTGGCGCCATCGAATCCGGCGAAAAGGAATCCGCCACCGGAAATGGCGCCGCCGCCAAGTCAGCCGATCAACAGCGCCGCAAAGAAAGTCTTCAACGGCAGCTCGACTCGCTTATTCGCGATACGGATGCGCTGTTGAAAGATGCCCAGCAGTAACCCGGACCTCCGGTCCGGGCGCGAACCGGAGGTTCGCGCAACTGTTAATAATCTTGTAAATCAATTTTTTACAATTTTATTAATCTACCTTTGACCCGGCACATTGCCATTTTAACTTTTTTAATTTTTTTCAATGTATACTGGAACAGTAAAGTTTTTCAATGAATCCAAAGGTTTTGGCTTTGTTGTTGACGACTCCTCTCAGGAGGAAATTTTTGTACACGTCAGCGGGTTGATCGACAACATCCGCGAAGGCGACCAAGTCACGTTCAACACCATGCGTGGCAAAAAAGGAATGAATGCAATAGATGTTAAGATCGCCTAAGCGACTCTGATATTTGATTGATAAAGTTCTAAACCTCCGGTGGTTCGTCCACCGGGGGTTTTTATTTTCCGGACCAGAGGTCCGGATTACGGCAAGCGCTCCATTTCCAGCACCTCCAAACTCACAAAGCCAAAATCCGACACCAGGCGTCCCCGAATGCGGTAAATACCCCGGACGGGGCGAAAGGTGGTTTTATTTTCCATTCGGGTGGCTGGAAAATGCACTGTATCAAAAAAACGCCCTTCCCGGTCCAGCCAGGTACCAAAGTGCATCAGGTCGCCTTTGATGGTGCGCGTGTCTTTGCGGCAAACGTAATACCCCTGCATGATGACAATTTTATGCACATGATCCGCCATGTCGCGGGCAAGCAAGCCGGGTTCGCCGTTCCTGTTTTCTTCCGAAAGCAGATCAAAGGGCGAGCAAAGCGGAAAACCCAACAGGTCCAGTTCATCGTACGCCTGGTCGTACGGTCCTTCCTCGAGTTCCGGCAATTGGTAGCTGTCGGCCTCGTCTTCGAACAGGAGGTTGGCACCCAGGCCGCTGTCGGGACGCAGCACGCGGCTTTTTTCCCAAAGCAACGCACTTTTTTTCAGCCCGGTAAACCGGAAAGCGCCAATGCGGATCAGAATTTCCAACTGGGTAGGCGAAATGTGTACCCGGCGTACAAAATCCTCCAGGCTTTTGAACGGCCCGAAATCCACGCGTTGCTGCACAATATCTTCCACCAATTGTTGCTCCAGCCCGCGCAAGTGTATGAAGCCCAGGAAAATGTCGTTGCCGGTGATATGCGTCAGCCGGCGGCTGCGGTTTACGCAGGGGGCATGGATCGTTCCGCCGTTCATGCGCGCCTCGTGCACATAGATTTCGGTGTTGTAAAATCCGCCGAAGTTGTTGATCACCGCGACCATGAACTCCAGCGGGAAGTACGTTTTTAAAAACAGACTTTGAAACGACTCCACGGCAAAACTCGCCGAATGTGCCTTGCAAAAAGAGTAGCCGCCGAAACTCTCGATCTGCCGCCAGACTTCCTTTTGCAGGGCTTCCGGGTAACCTTTGGCAGTGCAATTATCGAAATATGTTTGCCGCATGCGGGCAAAAGCCTCGGAAGAGCGTTTTTTACCGGTCATCATGCGGCGCATCACGTCGGCCTCGTCAAGTCCCATGCCGGCAAAATGGTGCAGGATTTTCATCACGTCTTCCTGGTACACCATCACCCCGAAGGTTTCCTGCAAGTGCTCCTGAAACACCGGATGCAGGTACTCGAAGGCGTTCGGATTGTGGAAGCGCTGGATGTATTCGCGCATCATGCCCGACTGTGCCACCCCGGGCCGGATGATGCTGCTGGCCGCCACGAGGTGTACGTAGGTATCGCAACGCAGCTTGCTCAGCAGGCCGCGCATGGCAGGACTTTCGATGTAAAAACAACCGATACAGCGTCCGCTGCGCAGTTGATCGCGCACCCGGGCGTCGGTTTTCAGACGCTCCACGTCGTGTACATTCACGGCTTTCCCCTGGTTTTCGCGCACCAGATCCACGCAGTCTTTGATGTGCCCCAGACCGCGCTGGCTCAGCACATCAAACTTGTGAAAACCCCAATCCTCCGCCGCATACATGTCGAAATGCGTGATCGGAAAACCTTTGGGCATCAATTGCAGCGCAGTAGCTTCGCTCAGCGGCGCTTCGGAGATGATGACCCCGCCGGCATGAATGGACAGGTAATTGGGAAAATCTACCAGCATTTCGCCGAAGCGGAGAATGTGTGGAGCCCAGGGGTGCAGGCCCCCCACCGGCCCCTCCAAAGGAGGGGAGCCGGGCGTTTGCCGGATTGGGAGGGGTAATGAACCCGCTGATTCCGCTTCCGGGCTCCCCGGCGGTAGGCTTTCGCTTTTCCGCCCCGTCCAATGCCAGGAGCCGGGTGTGGTGGCCGACCAGTGCTCCACGATCGCATCAATATCCGCCTTCGGCAAACCGAACACCTTGCCGAGTTCACGGATCACGGCGGCATGCTGGAAGGTGCTGTAGGTGGCCAGCAGAGCGGTGTGCTCGCGGCCATAGCGTTTAAAAATGTAGTCCGTCACATCGTCGCGCTCGTCCCAGGAAAAGTCGATGTCGAAGTCGGGCGGCGCCGTGCGTTGCGGATTGATAAATCGTTCGAAATAGAGGTCGAGTTCCAGGGGCTCCACATCGGTGATGCAGAGGCAGTACGCCACAATGGAGTTGGCGCCGCTCCCCCGCCCCACGTGGTGGTAACCGGCGGATTCGGCATACCGCACGATGTCCCAGGTGATAAGAAAATAAGCGGCAAAGTCGAGCTCGGCGATCACTTTCAGTTCGCGGCGTACGCGCTCCTGCGCCCGGCGGTGGTTGGGTCCGTAGCGGCGTTGGCATCCGCTTTCGGCGAGTTTGGTGAGCAGCTGAATGTCGCCGGCTTTGGAGCCCATAAACGTGCGGCGGTTGCGTTGCAGCCCCGTTTCAAAGCGAATGGAGCAGGTTTTGAGCAGACGCCGGGTATTTTCCACCAGTTTCGGATAAGCCTCGAAGGGCGCCAGCATTTCGGCCTCAGTGGGAAAAAGTTCATCGGGATGGGCCATTTGCACTGATCCCAATTTGGTCACCAGTGTGTTGGCATCGATGGCGCGCAGGAGTTTGTGCAGCCGGTAGCCTTCGCGGTCGAGGAAAGTAACCGGTTGCCAAACCACCAGGCGGTCCTCGTGCCGCCGCCAGGGTGAACGGAACAGTCCGCCCGCCTGTGCCGGGCGAATGCCGATAAACTCGTAGGGCCGGAACATCTCGAGCGGCTTCACCTCCCGGTCGTAAACAATGTACACATCCTCCAGCGGCGGCGGTACGGCAGGCAGGGCTTTCCCCGCCAGCGAATGCTCCGTGAGCAGTGCGCAAAGTGCCGACCAGCCTGCTTGGTTGCGTGCAATACCGGTGAACAGGTAGCGGTGTTCCGCATCGCGAAATTCGATGCCGAGCACGGGTTTGATCTTGTGCTTTTCACAGGCCCGCACAAAGTCCAACGCCGCCGAGGTATTGTTGATATCCGTCAGTACCAGCACTTTCACACCACGCGCAGCGGCAGCCTCCGCCAGCTGTTGCGGGGAGAGCGTGCCGTAGCGGAGGGAAAAGTAGGTATGTGCGTTGAGGTACACGGCCGTTGAGGGTGCGTTTACGGGTGTTTGAGGGCCGTGTTTTTTGATTACATGATTGACGATTACATGATTACATGATTGCAGAAGTGGTTCACCATACCGGGAAAATGGAAGAATACCACTCCTGGGAATATTGTAGTGTACGCTACGCATACTTCTTCAATCATGTAATCATGTAATCTGCAATCATGTAATTAAAAAGTATACCGGGTAGGCGGGAGATTGAATGCAGCAAAACTAAAATCGAAATGTTTAAAAATTTGATTTAAAACAAATTTTTTGTTTTAAAATATATTTAACTTTGAAATCCAATTGCCCGTTAACCTGACAAAAGTTTAATGCCACCAATGAAAAAAGACCCTGCGAAAATGGCGCCCCAAGATCTTGAAGGTCGCCTCATTGAATTTGCCTCCCGAATAATGGATCTGGCTGAAAAATTGCCCCAAATAATGACTGCCAAGCACTTGGGGAATCAAATTTTACGCTCGGGCAGTTCACCAGCGCTGAATTACGGCGAAGCGCAAGCTGCCGAATCCCGGGATGACTTTGTCCATAAAATGAAACTCTGCCTGAAAGAGGCTTGCGGGAAACATCGGTTTGTCTCAAGCTCATCTCCAAACGTTGCTGGTTTCCCGAATCGAAGTTGTTACCGTTGCTTGAGGAGAACAATCAGCTCATTGCCATTTTTGTTACCAGCATTAAAACCGCCATCAACAGGAAATAGCCCTGGGATTACATGATTGACGATTACATGATTACATGATTGCAGAAGTGGTCCACCATGCAGGGTGAATTGAAGAATACACTCCTGGGAAAGTTGTAGTGTACGCTACGCATACTTCTTCAATCATGTAATCATGTAATCGTCAATCATGTAATTAAAAAGTATACCGGGTAGGCGGGAGATTGAATGCAGCAAAACTAAAATCGAAATGTTTAAAAATTTGATTTAAAACAAATTTTTTGTTTTAAAATACATTTAACTTTGAAATCCAATTGCCCGTTAACCTGACAAAAGTTTAATGCCACCAATGAAAAAAGACCCTGCGAAAATGGCACCCCAAGATCTTGAAGGTCGCCTCATTGAATTTGCCTCCCGAATAATGGATATGGCTGAAAAATTGCCCCAAATAATGACTGCCAAGCACTTGGGGAATCAAATTTTACGCTCGGGCAGTTCACCAGCGCTGAATTACGGCGAAGCGCAAGCTGCCGAATCCCGGGATGACTTTGTCCATAAAATGAAACTCTGCCTGAAAGAGCTGCGGGAAACATCGGTATGTCTCAAGCTCATCTCCAAACGTTGCTGGTTTCCCGAATCGAAGTTGTTACCGTTGCTTGAGGAGAACAATCAGCTCATTGCCATTTTTGTTACCAGCATTAAAACCGCCATCAACAGGAAATAGCCCTGGGATTACATGATTGACGATTACATGATTACAGAAGTATGCGTAGCGTACACTACAACATTCCGTAAGTGGTAATTTCCCATTCCCCCATTATGGTGAACCACTTCTACAATCATGTAATCATGTAATCGTCAATCATGTAATCAAAAGCCCTATTTTCGTTTTCCACAAACGTTCCGACTACATGCGCTTTTTCCTCGCCTTTCTCTTCCTGCCCTTGGCCCTTCACGCCCAGCACCACCCCCACCAGTACATCCCACCCACCGACCCGCTCGTGCAACAAAACCTGCGCGAATGGCGCGACCTCAAATTCGGCCTGCTCATGCACTGGGGCACCTACAGCCAGTGGGGTATCGTGGAAAGCTGGAGCCTCTGCCCGGAAGACGAAGGCTGGTGCGAACGCCGCGGACCGTTTGCTGCCGACTGGTACGGCTACAAAAAAGCCTACGAAAACCTGCAAACCACCTTCCGTCCCACCCGTTTTAACCCGGAAAAATGGGCCGCCGCCGCCGAGGCAGCCGGCATGCGCTACGTGGTGTTTACCACCAAGCACCACGACGGGTTTTGCATGTTTGACTCCAAACAGACGGACTACACGATCACCGACCCCAAATGCCCGTTTTCCAAAAGCCCCCGGGCGGATGTGACCCGCGAAATTTTCAATGCGTTCCGGGAAAAGCATTTTTAAAGTGGGCGCCTATTTCTCCAAACCCGACTGGCACAGTCCGGACTTCTGGTGGCCTTATTTCCCGCCGAAAGACCGCAACATCAGCTACGACCTGAACAAATACCCGGAGCGCTACCAGGCATTTAAAGACTTTACTTTCAGACAATTGGAAGAACTCTGCACCAACTACGGCCGCCTCGACCTGCTCTGGCTCGACGGCGCCTGGGTGCGCCCGGCCAATACCATCGACCGCAACGAATCCTGGCAGCGCGGCATCCCCGACGGGCAGGATCTCGACATGCCGAAGATCGCCGCTATGGCCCGCCAAAAGCAGCCGGGCATTCTGATCGTCGACCGCTGGGTGCCCGGAGAATACGAGAACTACCTCACGCCCGAGCAGGGCATCCCCCCTACCCCACTCGGCGTGCCCTGGGAAACCTGCATGACCATGGGCCACTCCTGGTCCTATGTTTTTGACGATACCTACAAAAGCCCGAACAAACTCGTCCACACGCTCTGCGAAATAGTGAGCAAAGGCGGAAATCTCCTGCTCAACATTGCCCCCGGACCCGACGGTGAGTGGCACCCGGAAGCTTACGAAACCCTCCAGGCTATCGGCGCCTGGATGGCGGTGAACAGCGCGGCCATTTACGGCACGGATACACCGGCAAATGGCGTATTCCAACGCGACAAATTTGTGTTTACACAAAAAGGAAAAACCCTGTACGCCATTTACCTGGCGGATGAGCAGGAAACAAAAATGCCCGGTCAGATTCGGCTGACCGGGCTGGATTTACCTTCAAGTGCGCGGGTGGGGTTGTTGGGTGTTGAAACCGAAATTTCGTGGAAAAAGGCAGGAGACGATGTGATCCTGCAATTGTCCGAAACAGTACAGCAAAATCCACCCTGCGCGCACGCCTGGGTATTTAAAATTCAGCAATAGCAATTCTCTATTACTTCTTTTCCAACAATGTAATCAACGGCCGGAAACCAATAAACGGCGAAGCCCCGGTAACCCCGGCAAACTCGTCGGGTGCATCGATGCGAATGTCATAGCCCGTGCTATTGAAACAACCGCCCTTGGTGTGGTCAATTTCAGCCACCATTTCAGCGACATTGCCGCTCATGTGGTATAAATCAAAGTCGTTGGGAAAAAATGATTTTGCCGGGGCAGGTCCGAAATTGGTACCTGCGTTTAAGTTTGCCGCCATTTTCTTGAGCGCATCCTTTTTTACTTCTATTTCGCCGGTTTCCGGATTGCGGTGAATGGACTCATCGCCGAAACGGCGAAAGTTGTACAAAAACTGTCCTTTGGAATTGCGCAGGTAGTTTCCGTGCGGGTATGACACATCTTTATGGCCGGCACGGGCTGCATACATCCATTCCGTTTCCGAAGGCAACCGGACCTTGATGACTTCGTCCGGGTGCCTGGCTTGTAATGTTTCTTCCAGCCATGCGCAATACAACAAAGCGGCTTCGCGGGTGATATTCACAACCGGGTAATTTTCAAAAGCCGGGTGCTGGTGATAATGTTCGGCAAACGGTTCCATATGCGCGCCGGGGAGGTTCCAGCCTTCCGGGCGCACGCGGGCTTTCTCCAAATCGGCAGTGCGTCCCTGGCGCTCCAGGGCTGCAAGAAATTCGCGGTAGTGCAGGTTGGTGACCTCCGTGGCCTGCATGAAAAAACCCTGAATGGCGAGTTGTTTCCCATCCTGCTCCAGCTGGCCGGAAGGAATGTAGACATAGGCTTTGGGCAATTTGATCTTTTTCGGCGGTACAGTTGCGGAGACAGAAAAAAGTACGAGACAGCAAAGCAGGAAAAGTTGTTTCATGAGTTGTTTTTTTTGATGTGACAAACTCTTAATAAAAGACAATCAGCACAACAATATTTCGAGGCGCCTGTATTTTAACCCGCCCGGCAGACGGCTAGTCCCAGGCTTTTCGCATATCGCAACTTACATAAATGAGGTGGATGTTCACCTGGCGGTTTTCGCGCGCTTCCTTTATCCAGGATTCGATATAATCACGATTGAGTTTTCCCAGAAATGTTCCCCAGTAAACGATTACATAGAAATCGGCATCCCGGGGCAGCTTGCGCTCCGCAAAAGCACTGCCGTGCAGCGTCTCCAGTTCGAGTGGAAGCCGGTAGAAAGCACTATCGTTCAGGGGTTGGTTGTCAGCATCCCGGCGCAGGTTTTTGATAAATTCAGCGGCGCCCGCTTTGCACTCATCCGGCGATTCCCAGTATTTGTAGTGCAAACCGCCGGCATCGTAAATCCGGATATTGGGCAATGAACTTATGGCCTTTAAAACCGGATAATACTGTTCCTTTTGAAGGGTGTACAACTGCGCCGTATCAATACCGAGGTCCAGGGCTTTATTTATAATTTTTGAATCCGGTACGGGGCGTGGCTTTTTTATGCCGTATAGAAAAAACATTACCGGTTGGCAGGCATTTAGAGCAATGGCAAGGAAAAGGAGAAAGCCTGTGGTTTTTATTAGTATCATATTTTCCTGAACTTAAATTATGAGGTCTCTCTGCGAATATATTTCAAAAAACAGGAGTCAGGGGTAAAAATCCTTCTCCCAAGCCCGTAGGGCTGTCATTTTAGTAGAAATTTATGGCAATGGAAATAATAGCGCCGTAGGTGCGGCATTGTAATGGCACACTTACGGCGTTTGGGAAAGGGCAAGACAGCCATTTTCTACCATAATATCAGCCCTACGGGCTTTATTTGAAGGTAATATTGCCAGTTTAGCCCTTGATTCGCATGCCCCATATTTGCCCGTGCAAACCAGAGGTTCGTTCTACTTCGTCTGAACCATCTTCTTCACCGCACTATCCGTCGGCGTTGCAACTTTGTAGTACAACACGCCGGTCGTTTCCACCAAAGCGCGATCTACTGCAAAGGCATTGTACCCACGGCCAAATTCGCCCGTTGCACCATAGAGCAAGCGACCCGTTTCGTCGTACACCGTCAGCGTAACTTCCGAAGCTTCGGGCAGATAGAAGCCGATCTGGGTGCTATGCGTCCAGGGGTTAGGCTGGTTCTGGTACAATTCGAAACCCTGAGCGGTAATGACCGGTCCGGTCTGCGTGTTGAAGCGCAGGGCGATTGACAACAGGTCATTTAAGTCATTATTGCCATTCAGGTCATTCTTCGCATACGCTTCCGCCTTGGTGATCTGACCCGATACCTTCAGCATCCGGCTCAGTGTACCGGCCTTGTGCGCACGGAAAGTTACCGCAAAAGCGCCGTGTACGCGCTCGTTGTCAAAGGAGGTCGTCAGGCTGTGCCTGTCGTTGAAAACAGCAAAGTTGTGCGCACTCATTGCATCGGATTCCGGCCTTACCTCCAGTACTTCCAGGTCCGGGTAACAGAGGGTAAACTGGTAGCCTTGCACTTTTTCCGCAGCGCGGAAGTTTAGGGTGAAGACTTCGCCGGCTCTGATTTCTTGCCGACTACCAGTCGGCGTTACGTCGAAGAGCAGTTCGCCCGATGTGCGATCTTCCACCGAAATCAGGCTGCTGGTCACGGCGTTGCCGTTTACATCGCCGATTTTGACCGCTATAAAATCTTCGTCATCCAGGATTCCGGACATGTCGGGCCATTGCACGATTTCCGGAAAAGCCGTTTGAAACGGATTCAGCGGGTCTGGAAAGTTGTAGGTTTTATCGATAAAACGCCAGGACGTGTTTGCCGGCAAGTCGGTATAAATCCCAAGGATAAGTTTGCGCAACTCCACCACATCAAAAGTGGTCAGCGACCGGCTGTTATTGGCATCGGCGGCGATCATCCGGTACGGTGAATTGAGCGGCTCAAGACCAAGGATGTGTTTGTTGATCAACACAAGATCAAAGGTGGACACCCCGTTGAGCGGATCATCATCTTTCGTCGGAGTAATCACCACGGAGCCAACTGTGGGAAGATTTGGAAACAAATACATGCCGAACGGATCGGTTAAATCAAAGAGCCCGCCCGGCGGTATTGCCGGGTTCATGCCCGTCAGACCAACGGTGGCCGCTTCCAGGCCCAACCCGTCTATCGTTTTCAGCACTCCGGCCACCGTTGTGCTATGGTTCAGGCAATGGTCATTATTGTCTTGCACAATGACATAGGTTTCGCAGTAGTCTGCATTCCCGTCCAGGT
This sequence comes from Lewinellaceae bacterium, assembly GCA_016716135.1. GTDB lineage: Bacteria > Bacteroidota > Bacteroidia > Chitinophagales > Saprospiraceae > M3007. Next base: position 140,658 of record JADJWX010000030.1, read on the forward strand.
CGATGGCCCACAGTTCGACCAGTTGCGTCCCCAGATCATCACAGGCGAAGGACACGGCAGTTTGCGGCGTTACGCCATCCGCTTCATAGGGGAAGCCGGTGCCGGTGCCCGCCCGGCGGATGCCGAGTTGCAATTGACCGGCAGGGGTATAGTTATCTTCCGCATATTGCAAAAAATCCGAGGCCCATAACTGGACCATGGCGTTCGGCATAATGTTCACGCTCAACCCGTTGATGCAAACAACCGTGGGCGCTTTTTCATCTTTGACCACAAATTTGTTCTCGCACAATGTTTCATTTCCGCAGCCGTCGGCGAGTATCCACAGCACTTTGTGATTCCCGTAGGGCAATTCCGGTACGACGTAGGTATCGGGCGCATCCTGGGTGTTCCACCGGACTGCCGCCGTGAGTTTTCCTCCGGCAACCGAAGTTTGCAGCGCAAAGCGATACTGCTGGCTTGCCGGCACGGGCCGCTGATCGAATGTGCGTGCCGCGCCGCCCGAAAAGTTCGGGTTAACGGCATTGCCGTACATCACAGTATTCACTGCGGGCAAATCGGCACTGTTTACCACCGTTTCAAGGGTGTCGTCGCCGTTCAAATCGAGAAACAGCAAATAATTGATGTTAAGACTGGCGCCGGCGCAAGCCCCCTGGCCTGTCGTTGAAACGTCGACCAGCCCCTCGCACAAATTGTTGCTGCCCGTCTTGTTGTCGTGCCAATACGATTTGTTCCACAGCTCCGAAGCATTGGGCGTCAGATCGCCAAATTGCAGGGGACTATCGGCGCATTGTTCCACGATCGGCGCTTTCGTATCGAGCACTTTTATCAATTGGGTATATTCATAACACTTGGCCGAAGCAGACCAGAATGAGCTGTAGTCGGTGGCCTGCGGGCTTCCGGGCGTCACTTTTACCATCGTTGCTGCCCAGGGCGCCGGTGTGCCGGGTGGCGAAACAACCGGGCCGGCCAGGTTTTGCGGATCATTCGGCGAAGTGCCTGGCGTGGGGTTGGGCACGACGACACAGCTACCGCCGGGCTGGTAATCGCACCAGTCGATAATGCGCCAGGTGCGCTCAATATAATAACAGGCGTCCGGCACCACCGCGTAGGTATTGTCGGTATAGGAAACGCCGAATAACTCGCAGTCTTTCCCATAAAATTCCGGTTTCCCAAACAGGCCGCTGGTATCGCACAAGGTGATATGCACATCGTCCGGAAATTTAATCGCATAGTCCACATCGCGGGTGACAACGATCGTTTGGGTGCATTGGCTGGTTTGACCCCCGCAGTCGTACACCGTAAACGTGCGCACCAGGGTGCCTTTGTTGCACAGGGAATCGAATTGTGTACTGTTCAGTTCCTGGACCAGGCCGGGCTTGTTTTTATATTTCTTGGTTGCGTCCAGACAGCAATTATCTTCAAGACTCGGCAAGCCGTACACCGCCAGAGTCGGGTCAAAATTTTCACAGGACACCGTCACATCTGCGGGCGCCTGGCAACCCGGTTTCAGTTTATCCTGCACCTCCACCTGAACCAGGGTTTCATTAAATATTGCCGTTCCGTTCGGGCCCAGGCTTAATTTTCCCAACGCATCCAGCTGATAACAACGCAACACCAGCGTTTGCGTGGTACCGGCTTCACAGCAGTAAAACCGGATCGAATCCGACTCGCTGATGGCCCGGATATATTCGCTTTTCAAATCCGGGAAAGTATCCTGGCAGGGCGGCGCGCCATTGGTGTGGTTCAAGCCCAGAATACAGTCCGAATAAGGCGGTTGCCGGCGTACGGTTACCCGCACAAAATTGCAATTGTCGTACGAACCCTGGTCAAATGCCGATGCCGGCAGGGTGCTAACCCCGGAAAAATGCACGCCATCCGCATTGGATTCATAACAGTCGTTCGGGTCATCAGCATTAAGCGCCACTGCGGTCAGGCTGCGCCCAACGGCTACGGGCGGGATATAATCGCGCACGGTAAGCGAAAACGAACAGGCACTTAGATTTCCGCAAGCGTCCTCAATTTTGTAGTTAACCTGATGCGTCCCCAAAGGCAAACAGGGTGAATTGCCAAACAAAGCGAGGGTATCGGGGTTGGCCGGGTCGTTGCCCGGGAATGTTGTCAACGACCCGGGTACGTTTTGCACCAACGTGGTGTCGCCGGAATATTGGTTGAACACCACCACGCTGGCTTGCACATTGGCAATTGCCGAACACGCGTCGGCGACCACGACATTCGGCAGGTCCACCGTAGCGCAACAGGTATACAGATCGGTGGAAACCGTCAGGTTGGCCGGGCAGTTCATGACCGGCGCTTCCCGGTCGAGCACCTGGATCAGCTGCATGGCCTGAATGGATTGCGCTTTGCAGGCGTCCACAATGGCCCAGGTGCGGTTCACCGTGTATGCCCCGGGGCAAATATCCACGACGATATCGTTGAAAGACCAATTGATCGAGGCGCAGCCGTTGGGTTTTCCAAATACATGGGGCATGCCTTGCAAGCCCTGGCTCTCGATCCAGGCCGGCGACGGGAAAGCACCGGCGCATTCAAAAGCAGGCGCGCTGATGTCGTTGTAATCGGGGGGCAAAACCAGATCGGAAAAATCCGGGCGTTTCAGCCTGATGGTTTGCACAATTTTAGCGGTATTGTTCTGGGCATCTTTTGCCGTCCAACGCGTTTGATCATTGCAGAAAACCGGTGGAGCAGGGTTGCGATAAAAGTTCGTCGGCATGACTCAGGGTTACATCGCTGCAGCCGTCCAGCAGGGGCGCCGGCACCACAAAACTGTTTTGGGTAACCTGAGTGACCTGATCCGGAAATTTTAATTTTCCGGGAAAACCCGCTGAAAATGTTGCCCGGTACCGCACGATCAACCGCACTTCCTCCACCTGGGCCATATCGCCAAAACCATTCAGATCGCGCACGCGAAGTTTCCAGGTGCCTTTCAGGGGCATTCCGTCAAAGCCGGCCAAAGTCCCCAGGTTGAAGGGGATTTTAGCGCGTTGGTTCGTTGTGAAATCCGAACAATCCTGGTTCCCGATGCCTTCATCGTCAAACCGCACCCAAAGCGGACCGGCGCACCCGGTTTGTTGTTGCCATAAAACCGATTGGGAGCCCGCCGGATTCTCCAGGGTCAGCTCCAGATTTTTTTCAAAAACATCCCCGGAAATCTTCACATACAGGTCCAAATCCTCCACGAGGCCATCAGCCGGTGCTGTGACCGGGATATTGATTTCCCGGGTCTGAAAATCGTGCACACTGACCGGCAGTGCAGTAACCGGCACAAACTCCTGCACCATCGAAGCCGGTGCGCTAAACGCAGGCGCTGTTTCGAAATTACAGGGGAGGTCCACATCCGGCACACTCAACGTCGGCGGCAGCTTGTCCTCAACTACTACTGTGCCCAGACACATATTGCCGGTACCTGGTTCCGTTACCCGGATTCCATATGATTTGCCGACGTCGATACTCGTCAGATAAGCCGGCACCCAGGGGCCGTCCTGAAACGGCGGAATTTTATCCACCTGAACCGTGTAGGCATCATAGCATTGGTATGGCCCGCCCAGCAGGATATCATCGGCATTTAATTGTTTGGTGCAGGTGGAATCTAATGAAACATTTACCGTACCGGCGCAAATCAGGCTGCTCGTCGGTTTATCGTAGGGCAAAACCGTTATGGAAAAAGATGCCGTTACGGTGTTGCCGGAGTTGTCTGTGCCTTGAAAAACGTTGAGTGTTGTCCCGACCGGGAAGTCCGCTCCGGAGGGCAGTCCGGCAAGTTGTTGCGGGGTTACCTGCGCCGAAGAATACCGCACATAGCCATTGTATGCCCGTGATTGATAGGTATCGCCAAACGGATATACTTTGGCAGCACCGGGTTTGGAGGAAACCCGTAAAATCCCGTCGGTATATTCCCGCTGTATGCCGCTGCCCACACCCGTATTTCGAACCGGTGCTCCGGTTGTACTGGTCAGGTAAATGCCTTTTGAGGCGCCTGGTGGCAGCAAAATGGAAAAGCCGGTGAGGGGCGTACCTGTATCCGGCCCTTCGGAAACCACGGAGCGTGTTCCAGCCAGCGCCCAGGCTGCCGGGTTGTTTTCCACGCCTTGCCAACTCGCCGCAGCAACCGTCGCGAATACTTCAACCTGCCAGGTGCCCGCGTCCAGCGCAGGGCCAAATTCCGTGATTACAACCGGAGCAGCAGTCAGATTTTGAATATCAAACATGATCCCGGCCGCGCCATTGTTAAAATCGACAGGATGCTCCACAATACCCGCCGGCAGCGACGGACAATTATCAAAAGCCGTCACCGTATAAAAATGCGGCGCGGCGCACTGGCCCGGATCCAAATTTATTATGACATCGCCCGGAACATCAATTACCGGCGGCGTTGTATCTGTGACAACCACCAGTTGCGACGCTGTTGCCACCAAGCCGCCCGAACAGGGATCGGCCAACTGCCAGGAGATCGCGTTCACCCCAACCTGAACATCCGGAATTGTAATAAAAGCAGGTATGGGAACAGGTATTTTGACTGCCGGGCCGTCATTTACCTGGTACCACAAGTCTAAAGCCGCCGAACAAGCGCCGGGCTGAATGTTGGGTGGTACTGTTTTAATATCGGCACTACAAAACCCGTTTGGAGCAGCTGCCGTAATTGTGGCCGGTGCGGTCATGGTGCAAATGCCCGCCGGCACCTCGGAAACAGCAGCAACCCAACCGCTTCTGTTAATGGTTTGATCTGAATCAAAGGCAAAAGTCAGAGCGCCGGATACATTGGATGCCGTGGCGCGAACCACCGAAGGCGCAATATTTTGCGGAGCAACTGTCCCCTGCCAACTACCGGCGCCCGCCGAAAACGGGTTCGGCAAACCGGATAATATACCGTCCGCCGAACTGATTTGCGGCGCCCCGGTATCCGGACCGTCGTAAACAAACAACCCGTCAAATCCCGCTTCCGTATAAAACGCAGAAAATCGCACGACGATCTTATTCCCGGGCGTCGAAGGCAAAAAGGTGATGACGGAGCCGGAGCCGGACGACGGACTATACACATTGCCTTCGCCGCCATTATCCGTAAAAATATAGGAACAGCTTGCTGCCGGATCGAGCGTAACAGATAGCGGCCCGGTGTTCAGGGGCATTGCAACTTGTGTTTGGGCAACCGCCAAATATGCGCTGCTCCAGACGATCCAAACAGTCAATAAACTGCCGGGAAACAGATAACTTTTCATAGAGATTAGAATAAAAAAATGGTCACTTACAGATCGGTTAATAAAATTACCGCTTCGTCGTACAAAAGCCGAAGCGTCGTTTCCGGCGTAAATGCCTGTTCATACAGGCCTCCCAAAGAGGCAGCATCCGGTAATGCCGCATCCGGAGCTTGTTCAACGGGCATCCCGGAAAGCAGTGCGCGCAAAATGGATTTATAAAAAATTATTCGCCTCAACAGGTCGGTATAGGGTGCAGTGCCGGGTATCTGGCTTTGCAGCTGCGGCTGCATGACTTCCAATTTATTTTGGACTTCCTGCTGCGCCGTCATAGCAGACAACCAATGTACGGCAGGATCATGCGCTGGAGCAGATTGTAATTTTTGCGCAAAACCGGCAGCGCCCGGCATAAGCAACCAGACAGCGGCCAGGAACCGTAATTGCCGGCAGAATTTTAAATTTTGCATCGAATAGCGGTTTAAATTGGTTACAATGACAATTTCCGGGACGTACCGAAGCACCTTGTCCCAGAACATGGAAACCCTTATTAAAACTTAGTTTTATGGAAATTGCAGGTAATCGGGTATGCCCCGGTTTTGATTCAACCCAGCTGAATCTAATTTGGATTATGCAAAATCACATCTTTGAAGAGGTACAAAGAAATGATAATTTCTGCACTCCATTCCACGGCAATTACAATTTGTACCGGTTTGATTTCATTTGACAAATAAGGCAATCTGCCTTGTAAATCCCCTTTGTTTTTTTAGCTGTATGCGTCCCCCTACCCTGTTATGCCTGCCAGGTGTAACCTAAAAAAACGCCCCGACACTCTTTGAGTGCCGGGGCGTTGTGTATTTACTGCCGAACCGGAGGTTCGGTTTACTTCAACTGAATCATCTTCTTCACTGCACTGTCCGTCGGTGTTTCCACTTTGTAGTACAGGATTCCGTTGGTTTCTAACAAGGCGCGATCCAGCGTGAAGGCGTTGTAGCCCTGGCCGAAGTCGCCTGTTGTACCGTAGAGCAAGCGGCCCGTTTCGTCGTACACGGTCAGCGTTGCATCTGTTGCCTCAGGCAGGTAGAAGCCGATCTGGGTGCGGTGTGTCCACGGGTTAGGCTGGTTCTGGTATAATTCGAAGCCCTGGCCCGAGATGACCGGTCCGTTGTGCGTGTTGTAGCGCAAAGCGATTGCCATAACATCCGCAGCGTTGCTCGGGTAAGCCTCAGCCTTGGTGATCTGACCTGACACTTTCAACATCTGGCTCAGTGTACCGGCTTTTTGTGCCCGGAAGGTCACCGCGAAGGCGCCGTGTACCCGCTCGTTATCGAACGAGGTGGTCAGGCTGTGCTTATCATTGAACACCCCGAAGTTGCGTTCACTCATCTCCTCGGCTTCAGCCGTCACATTCACCACTTCCATATTCGGGAAGTAGAGCGTAAACTGGTACCCCTTCACCTTATCCGCTGCGCGGAAGTTGACGGTAAACACTTCGCCGGCTTTCACCTGGCGGTCGTCGGCATCGAAAAGCAGCTCGCCCGTCGTACGGTCTTCCACGGAGATGAGGCTGCTGGTCACAGCATTCATATTCACGTCGCCTACTTTCACTGCAACAAAGTCGTCGTTGAAATGGCTTGTCTGGATATCGGCTACCGACTTCGTTTCCGGGAAGATATCTATGAACGGATTCAACGGGTTCGGGAAGGTATAAGCCTGGTCCACAAAGCGCCACGAAGTGTTATTCGGGAACTCGGTGTAGATACCGAGGATCAGTTTCCGCAACTCAACAATATCGAAGGTCGTGATCGAGCGGCTGTTGTTCGCATCCGCAGCGATCATTTTGTACGGCGAGTTGAGCGGTTCCAGTCCCAGAATATGCTTGTTGATCAGCACCAGGTCGAAGGTCGATACGCCGTTGAGCGGATCGTTATCCTTCGTCGGGATGACCGTGTAATCCGTACCAAACGGCACCGCATTCGGGAAGCCGTAGATACCGTTTTGATCCGAGAGATCGAACATGCTCACCGGCGGCAATGCCGGGTGTATGCCTTCAAGTTCGACGTTGCCATCTTCCAGTCCGTTACCTACTTCTGTTTTCAGGAAACCGGCTACCGTAGCATTGTCGCCAGGAGCACAAACGCCCATGTTATCCTGAACGATCACGTAGGTTTCGCAGTAGTCGACATTGCCGGCCAGATCCATGGCCCACAGTTCGACGAATTGAGTTCCCAGTTCATCACAATCGAACGTAACGCTCTTCTGCGGTGTGCCGTCGGGGTTGAGCGGGAAGCCCGTACCCGTGCCCGACTTGCGAATTGCCGTCACGATAAGGTCTGAAGGCGTGCAGTTGTCGTCGGCATACTGGAGGAAGTCAATATCCCACAGCGTAATCATTGCCGTCGGCATGATGTTCACACTCAGGCCGTTGGTGCAAACCACCGTCGGCGCCTTGCAGTCCTTCACGACAAATTCATATTCGCATACCGTTTCGTTCCCGCAACCATCCGAAACAATCCACTTGATCTTGTGCGTGCCGTAAGGCAGCTCCGGAATTACGTAATTGCCGGGTTGTTGCTGGGTATTCCAGCGAACACTGGCCGTCACATCATTGCCCGAAGTGGCCGTTTGAATGGTAAACAGGTACTTCTGGTTCGGCAATACCGGACGCAGATCAAACGGTGTCGGCACGCCACCCGTGAAATTCGGATTGGCGGCATTACCCACATTAACCACACCGGCTGCCGGCGGGTTAGTGCTGGAAACAACCGTTTCCATAACGCCGTCGCCATCCAGATCGAGGAACAGCAGGAATTCGAAATTAATATTCGCGCCGGAGCACAGGTCGGTAGCCGTGATATTCAGGTCGGTCGGAGCCTCGCACAAGTCGTGGCTGTTGATCACCGGACTCCACCAGCCGCTGTCGTTCCACAAGTCGCCGTTGTTGGCCGTCAGGTCGCAGACCTGAACGGTGCTGTCCGGACAATTTGCAACAACCGGATCCTGCGTGTCGATGATCTTGATGATCTGCTTATACTTGAAGCAATTCACATCGGCAATGCCTGGCACCGTGACCTGCTGACCTGTGGTGTAGTCTGTGTACGTGCCGCCGTGGTAGAACACCGAGTAGTTCAGCGGTTGCGGATCGGTCGGGTTCACCCGCACGTTCGAGGGCGTCCAGGGCAACGGCGTACCCGCCGGCGCGATTGTCGGACCAACCAGGTTCGCCGGGTTGTTCGTCGTCGCGTTCGGGTTCGGGTTCGGGATCGTCACACAAGCCACGTTCGGACTGTAGGTGCACCAGTTGATGATCGTCCACGTCCGCTCGATCTTGAAGCAGGCATCGGGTACCACCGTGAAGATCTCGTCTTCAAACGATACGCCGAACAACTCGCAATCTTCGCCGCTGAATTCCGGCTCACCGTAGTTGCCCGTGCCGTCGCAAACCGTTACGATCACATCGTTCGGGAATTTCAACCAGTAATCCTGTTCGTAGGTCACAAACACCCGCTGCGTGCACTGGCTCGACTGGCCGGCGCAATCAAACGAACGGAAGGTCCGCGTGATCGTGCCTTTCGAACACAGCGTGTCGAAGAACGAGTAGTTCGTCGTCGTGGTGATCGTGTCGATGCAGCAGTTGTCGGCTGCCGTGGCAAAGCCGTAGGCCCACAGGCTCGGGTCGAAGTTCTCGCAACTGACCGTCACGTTGGCCGGCGCTTCGCACGTCGGTTTGATTTTGTCTTCGACAAACACCTGCACCATGCAGTCGTTGTATTTGCCTTCGTATTCATCCAGACCAACCGCGCCCGGCTGCACATCCACGTCGTACACGCGGAAGACTACCGTGATCGTGTCGTTGATATCCTCGCAGCAGAACTTCACCTGGTCATGGAACAGCGTATCTGTCTGGCAATCGTTCGGATCCATCCGGCGCGCCTTGAATTCAACCGGCGCGCAGTTGTCGTACGAACCGTCGTCGAAGGTCGAGGCGTTGATGAAGGCTTCGCCATTGGCGCCCAGCGCTACCTGCGTAAACTCGTCACAGGCGGCCACCGGCGGCACCAGGTCGGCTACTGTCAACTGGAATTCGCAACTCGAAGTGTTGCCGCAACCGTCGGAAGCTGTGTAGCGTACCGTGTACACCGAACCGTTCGGCAGGCAATTCGTATACGGGAACACTGCCAGTGTATCAGGATCCCAGTGGTTGTTGCCCGGGAAGTCAGCCAGATGGCCGGCCACCGTGAAGGTGATCACATTGCCCGTATTCGGGTCGATGCCCGTCACTTTGGCTTCCAGGTCCGTGATGTATGAGCAGCCTTCTGAAATAATCATACTTGGCAGGGCTGCCGTAGCACAACAGCTGAACGGATCAACCGACACCGTCACGTCGCCCGGACAAGCAAACTGCGGGCCGCCGAAGTCTTTCACCCGAATCCGTTGCGTGTAAACAACCGGGTTGGAAGAACTTAAGGGCAAGCAGGTATTGCTCACTTTCCAGGTCCGGTGAATTTCATAGCTGCCTTCGCAGATATCCAGAATTTCATCGGTATAGCCCACAGATGCCGAACACATGGTTCCTTGTCCGATCGGCGCGCCGTTGATACTCGGGCGGCCGGTATTTGACGGATGTGTAGCGGCAGGATTCAGGTATACTGTTTCACAGTCAACCGTTACATCCGCCGGCAGCACCACATCGTTCAGATCGAACGGAATGATCGTAATCGTCTGCGTGCAAGCTGCCTGGTTGCCCCAGTCATCTGTCACGAAGAAGGTCCGGGTAATAATCGCGCGCGGATCACCGCATTCGCCATTGTCCACGACTTCGTCGTCGATCTGAGTGGAAGTTCCACTGCAATCTTCAATTGCAACATCACCGGTATAGGAAACTTCGGTCGATTCGCTGCAGGCAATAGTCAGATCGGCCGGACAAACCAGGCTTGGCGCCAGTTTGTCTTCCACTTTGATCTGGCCCCAGCAGACATTGCCGCTGATGGCATGTACCAGGCTGTAGTTCAGTGTTTTGCCGATATGCGTGGCATCCACCCGGTTCGGCGGGTTGTAACTGTTCGTGCCGGCCGGGTAGGTCAGCACCACCGAGTAGTCGTCGAAGCAGCCGTAACTGCCTTCCAGCACATCGTCCGGCGTGACATCTTCCACACAATCCGCATCCAGAGACACATGCACCAGATCGTTGCACACGATTGTCGTCGGGGTGCCTACGATCTGCACGGTTTTGCTGATCGTTTGCTGGCAACCCGGGTCGGCCTGTGCCTCGGCATTTGTGCCGCCCACCAACTGGCCGTTGATCACCAGGTTGGTTGTCGCGCTGCCCGCGTCGAAGGTGGCCGTCACCGTATGGAAACCGATACCCAGCGCAGCGGCGTCGAAGATGCTCGTGACTACGCCGTTCACTGTGATCTGCGTGACCACGCCCTGGGCATTGTTGTACTCGCCCACCTCGATGGTGAAGGGCGGGGTTTCAATGCAGAACGGATCGTTCAGGTTCGTGAAGTACGGGCTCGGGTAGTAGGCCTTGTTGGCGATCGTACCGCTTTGGCCCAGGTTGTTGGACAGCGTGATCGCATAACCAACGCCGTCCACATGCAAGCCTTGGAGCGTGTAGTACACCATTTCATCGGCTTCGTCCGTTTGGCCGTCGCCGTCGTTATCGATGCCGTCATTGTTCCCCATCGTGAGTACCATGCCCGTTCCCAGGGCCTGCGGTGCGGCCGGCGGTGCGGCGCTGTTCACTGAATACAATCCTGTATTGGCACTCAGCGTCCAGGTTTGGCCCGACAGAGCTTTTACCGTGATCACGTCCATAAACTGGCCGTTATCCTGGTTTGTCGCGTTGTTCATGCAAGTCGTCACGGCGCTGAACTCCGGCGTGCAAGGCGCGATGCCTTCTTCCACCGTCACGATGGCCGTGCAGGTTGCCGAGTTGCCGCATTCGTCGGTCACCGTCAGCGTGACCACGTTATCGCCCAGGTTTGCGCAGGTGAAGGCGCTCGGGCTCACGCTCAGCGTCAGGTTGGCCGCCAGCGAACAGTTGTCCGAAGAGCCGTTGTTGATCTGCGCGGCTGTGATCGTCGCGTTGCCGGTTTTATCCAGCGTGACCGTGGCGTTTTGGCAGACTGCCGTCGGCGCCGTGGTGTCGCGTACCGTGATTTTCTGCGTATGCACACGCTGGTTGCCCGCTTCGTCGGTGATCGTCCAGGTGCGGGTCAGTACGTAGTTGAACGGGCAGTCGCCGTCGGTGCGCACTTCCGTGAACACAATCACCAGGTCTTCCGGCGCCGTGCAGTTATCGTTTACATCGTCATTGGTCAGCACGTAGGGTGCGGGAACGTTGTTGCATTCCACCGTCACGTTGGCCGGCATCACGATGTCGTCGTCAATATTTGGTATTTGCGTATCCACGACCTGGACCTGGAAGGCGCAGGTGGAGGAATTACCCGCTGCGTCGAAGGCGCGGTAGGTCACCGTTTGCGGCTGGCCAACCGGCACAGCAGTTCCGGAGGCCGGGCCGCCGATTTGTACCACCGACAACAGGGTGCAATTATCCGTAGCCACCGGGATCGACCAGTTCAGTTTACCCGAGCATTTGTCTACATCGTTGGCCACCATGACCATCGTCGTCGGACAGTTCACAAATTCCGGCGGCACGTTGTCTACGATCATCACCGGAACCACACAAGTAGCCATGTTGCCGTTTACATCCATTACTGTAATCGTCACATCGACCGACTGACCATGCGCATTACCAAAGTCGGTACCCGCAACCGGGTTCTGGCTGATCGTTGCCACACCGCAGTTGTCCGCAGCGTCGGTGATCATAGCCACCAGATCAGGCACCAGGCCGTCGCAGGAATTCACGATTTGTGGCGCCGGACAGGTAAAGGTCGGCGGCATCAAATCGCGTACCTGAACAGTTGCGTTACACACTGCCGTATTGCCGGCACCGTCGGTCACCGTGAGCACCACGTTGTTGTTGCCAACCTGGCTGCAATCGAACGTAGTTTGGCTCAGGCTCAGCGTGAGTGCTCCCGGACAGTTATCCGTAGACGCACCGCCGACCATTACTGCACTGGCAGTGGCTGTGCCTTGAGCATTCAGATTCACCGTAATGTTCTGGCAAACTGCCGTCGGCGTTTGCATATCCATCACTTCAATCGTGAACTGACAAGTGGTGGTGTTCCCTGTCGGGTCGGCAGCGGTAAAGGTTATCACCGTTTGGCCTACCGGGAAAAGACTGCCACTCACTAAGCCGCCCGTTTGCGTCACAGAGGCGATGAGGTCGCAATTATCTTCAGCGATCGGCGTGGAAAAGACCACATTGGCGCCGCATTTATCCACATCGTTGCCGACAGTAATATTAGCCGGGCAGTTTACAAAAGTGGGCGCTTCCGTATCCAGCACGGTGATCGTTTGCGCACAGGTTCCAACGTTGCCGCACAAGTCGGTCACTTCGTAAACCCGTGTGTATACGTTACCAACGCTGGTCTCACTTTGCAAGCCAAACAAACTGCTGTTCAAACCGCAGTTGTCGCTGGCCATGCCGCCAGCCGATTCAAATTCAGACAGGTTGTCGTACACCGGCACCTCATCCACACTGCACTGCGCCATAGCATCGGCCGGGCAAGTGAGCACTGGTAAAATATCATCTGTAATGATTATAGTCTGCGTAAACGCCGTGGCATTGCCGCAGGCATCTACTGCCGTCCAGGTGCGCACCACAGTGAACGAGTTGGCGCAATCGCCCGGAACCGTCGTTTCCGTAAAGTCTACGTCGATCGGGGACGTACAGTTATCCGTCGCAGTCACCACCGGCACTGCAGGCACATCATCTGCACAATCGCCGCTAACCGTTGCATCGGCAGGCAAACCAACAAGTACCGGAGCTTCGTCGTCCGAAATTGTTATAGTTTGGGTAAATGCCGTGGCATTGCCGCAAGCATCTACTGCCGTCCAGGTGCGCACCACGGTGAACGAGTTGGCACAATCGCCCGGAACCGTTGTTTCCGTAAAGTCTACGTCAATCGGAGATGTGCAGTTATCCGTCGCAGTCACTACCGGTACTGCCGGTACATCGTCGGCACAATCGCCGCTTACCGTCGCATCGGCAGGCAAGCCGGTCAGGACCGGAGCCTCGTCATCCGAGATCACGATAGTCTGGGTAAACGCCGTAGCATTGCCACAAGCATCCACCGCCGTCCAGGTACGGACTACCGTAAACGAGTTGGCACAATCACCCGGTACCGTCGTTTCCGTAAAGTCTACATCGATCGGGGACGTGCAGTTATCCGTAGCAGTCACCACCGGCACTGCAGGTACATCGTCGGCACAATCACCGCTTACCGACACATCGGCAGGCAGACCAGCTAAAACGGGAACCTCATCGTCCGAAATCACGATAGTCTGGGTAAACGCCGTGGCATTGCCGCAGGCATCTACTGCCGTCCAGGTGCGCACCACGGTGAACGAGTTGGCACAATCGCCCGGAACCGTCGTTTCCGTAAAGTCTACGTCGATCGGGGATGTGCAGTTATCCGTCGCAGTCACCACCGGCACCGCAGGCACATCGTCGGCACAATCACCGCTTACCGTCGCATCGGCAGGCAGACCAGCCAGCACCGGAACCTCATCGTCCGAGATCACGATGGTTTGGGTAAACGCCGTAGCATTGCCGCAATCGTCTATTGCCGTCCAGGTGCGGACTACCGTAAACGAGTTGGCACAATCGCCCGGTACGGTTGTCTCCGTAAATTCGACATCGATCGGCAGGGTGCAATTGTCCGTAGCAGTCACAACCGGCACCGCAGGCACATCGTCGGCACAATCGCCGGTAACCATAGCCTCAGTCGGCAGCCCCGCCAAGACGGGTGCTTCCGTATCGCTCACATTGATCGTTTGTACAAAACTGGTGGCATTGCCGCAGTCATCCTGCGCCGTCCACGTCCGCGTGATCGTGTACTGGTTGGCACAGGTGCCCGGAATTTCAACTTCCGAGAAGTCCACCTCGATGGGCACATCGCAGTTGTCCGTAGCTGTTACTGCCGGAACGGCAGGTACATCTTCCGAACATTCGATATCCACCACAGCCTCAGTCGGCAGCCCTGCCAAAACAGGCGCTTCCGTATCGCTCACGTTGATCGTTTGCACAAAACTGGTGGCGTTGCCGCAGTCATCCTGCGCCGTCCACGTCCGCGTGATCGTGTACTGGTTGGCACAGGTGCCCGGAATTTCAACTTCCGAGAAGTCAACTACAACCGGTACGTCGCAGTTGTCCGTAGCTGTTACTGCCGGAACGGCAGGTACATCTTCCGAACATTCGATATCCACCACAGCCTCAGTCGGCAGCCCTGCCAAAACAGGCGCTTCCGTATCGCTCACGTTGATCGTTTGTACAAAACTGGTGGCGTTGCCGCAGTCATCCTGCGCCGTCCACGTCCGCGTGATCGTGTACTGGTTAGCACAAGTGCCCGGAATTTCTACTTCGCTGAAGTCAACTACAACCGGTACATCGCAGTTGTCCGTAGCTGTTACTGCCGGAACGGCAGGTACATCTTCCGAACATTCGATATCCACCACAGCCTCGGTCGGCAGTCCTGCCAAAACAGGCGCTTCCGTATCGCTCACATGGATCGTTTGCACAAAACTGGTGGCGTTGCCGCAATCATCCTGCGCCATCCACGTCCGCGTGATCGTATACTGGTTCGGGCAAGTGCCGGGGATTTCCACTTCGCTGAAGTCAACTACAACCGGTACGTCGCAGTTATCCGTGGCCGTAACTACCGGAACAGTGGGCACATCTTCCGAACATTCTATTTCAACTAAAGCCTCAGTTGGCAAACCTGCCAAAACGGGCGCTTCCGTATCATTGATTATTATCGTTTGTGTAAATACAGTCGAGTTTCCACAGGCATCCTCTGCGCTCCAGGTACGCACAATTGTGTACTGGTTCGGGCAGGTACCCGGGATTTCAACCTCTACAAATTCAAAGTCGACCGGCGATTCGCAGTTATCGGTAGCAGTCACCACCGGCACTGCGGGCACATCTTCCGAACATTCTATTTCAACCAAAGCCTCGGTCGGCAAACCTGCCAAAACGGGTGCTTCCGTATCGTTCACGGTGATATGCTGCCAGTGTTCAGACGAATTTCCGCAAAGGTCAGTGGCGATCCAGCGGCGCACCACGACGTACTGGTTTTCGCAGCCACCAGGCTGAATTTCCTCGGCAAAGTCAACAAAAGCGACACCGCAGTTATCCTTGGCAACCTGGTGCGGTACCGGCGGAATATCTTCCGAGCAGTTTACCTGCAAATCAATCGGCGTAACGGTTAATACCGGCGCTTCTTCGTCCACCACCGTGATATGTTGCCAAAATTCGGCTGAATTGCCGCACAAGTCGGTAGCAATCCAACGGCGGCTGATCACCACGTTGTTCGGACAGCTTGGCGAACCCGGTGCAACGGATTCACTGAAGTCGACAAAAGCTACCCCGCAGTTATCCAGTACCACCTGCGTCGGGGCCGGCGGTACGTCTTCGATACAATCGAGGTGCAAATCAAGCGGCGTTACCGCCAGATAAGGCGGTTCTTCGTCAAGTACCGTAATCGTTTGCCAGTGTGAGGAGGTATTTCCACAAAGGTCCGTAGCAATCCACATGCGGGTGATCACCACGCTGTTCGGACAGCTCGGCGGACCCGGGTCCATAGACTCGCTGAAGTCGACGAAGGCCACGCCGCAGTTGTCCGTTGCCCATTGGGCCGGCGCCGGCGGCACATCTTCAATACAATCCAGGTTCAGATCCAGCGGCGTCACCGCCAGTACCGGCGCCTGCGTATCATTGATATGGATCGTCTGGACAAATGCGGTAAAGTTGCCGCAATCGTCTTCTGCCGTCCAGGTACGCGTGATGGAGTAGCTGTTCGGGCAATCGCCCGGAATTTCCACTTCACTGAATTCCACATCTACCGGCGCGCCGCAATTATCCGTGGCGTAAACTGCCGGAATATTCGGAATGTCATCAGCACAGGAGAAGTACAATACCGGGAAGTTTGGCAGGTTATGCAGTACCGGCTTTTTCGTATCGTTAATATTGATCGTCTGAACAAAGCTTGTCGCGTTGCCGCAATCATCCTCAGCCGTCCAGGTCCGTGTGATCGAATACTGATTCGGGCAGGTACCCGGCGCTTCAACTTCGTTAAACTCCACATCCACCGGCGCGCCGCAGTTGTCCGTTGCCGTCACTACCGGCACATCCGGCACCTGCTCGGAGCATTCCAGATTCAAGACTGCATTCACCGGCAAGCCGACCAAAACGGGGACCTTGGTGTCGCTGATGTTGATCGTCTGAACAAAGGCGGTAGTGTTGCCACAATCGTCCTGCGCCGACCAGGTACGCGTGATCGAGTACTGGTTCGGGCAGGTACCCGGAATTTCAACTTCGTTGAAGTCGACAATAACCTGGATGCCACAGTTATCCGTTGCCGTTACCACCGGTACCGTTGGCACTTGTTCGGAACATTCCACATTGACGGTAGCATCTGTGGGCAGGCCAACCAGTTCAGGCGATTCATCATCATTTACGTTGATCACCTGCTGGCGCGAAGTGCTGTTGCCGCAGTCATCCTGGGCATTCCAGGTACGCGTGATAACAAATTCATTCGGGCAGTCGCCGGGCTGAACAACTTCGCTAAAGTCGACGATGATCGGCACGTCGCAGTTGTCCGACAGGGTCTGAAGCGGCACCGGCGGAACATCTTGCGCGCACGCCAGGTTGAGCGGCGATTCCGGAGCAGGTTGCCCCCAAATGGGCGCTTCAGTGTCGTTTACATTAATAACCTGTTGGCGCGAAGTGCTGTTGCCGCAGGCATCCTCAGCCGTCCAGGTACGGGTAATTTGCGTCTGGTTGGGACAAGTACCCGGCAACTCCAGTTCGACGAGTTCAACATCGATGGGTACGCCGCAGTTATCCCAGGCGGTTTGCACAGGTACCGGCGGCACATCTTCGGCACATTCCACGTTGACTACCGCTTGTGGCGGCAGCTGGTTCCAAACCGGTTTGATGGCATCTTCCACCACCACGATTTGAGTACGTACGGTGGAGTTTCCGCAGAAGTCCTCGGCAGTCCAGGTACGAATAATCACAAATTCATCGTGGCAATCACCGGGAACCAACACCTCGGTATATTCCAGGTCGACAGGCGCTGTGCAATTGTCATCAGCAGCCTGAATCGGTGGAAGCGGCACATCCTGGGCACAATTCACTGCAACCTCTGCTTGCGGCGGCGGTGTTGTCCAGAACGGCGCCTGGTTATCCGGCACTACAATAATCTTGGCCGACTTCGTACTGACATTGTTGCAGGCGTCGTTGGCCGTCCAGGTAACCGTGATTGTATAGGTTTCCGGTGCGCAAACGTCCAGATTGGTTATATCAAAGTCAAACGTCAGCTCCGGATCAGTATCGCAGTTATCCGATACTGTTGCGCTTTCCAGCCAATTATCAATGGTGGCTGCCGGGTCACTGATCGGGCTTAAATCTTCGCAATCCAGTGTCAGATCGGCAGGTACGGTAATTGCCGGGGCTTCCGTATCCGGAATTACGGTGATCGTTTGCGCCTTCGTTGTGTTGTTGTTGCAATGATCCGTAGCCGTCCAGGTGACGGTGATGGTATACACCTCTGTCGTGCAGATCACTATTTGCGACATATCAAAATCGTAGGTAAACTCCGGATCCGTATCGCAGTTGTCCGAGGCCGAAGCCGAAGCCAGCCAGTCCAGGATTTGTGCCGACGGATCGGTTGTTTCGTTGATATCGCCGCAATCCAACACTAATGGCGCCAACGGCACTGTGATCGACGGTTTTTCCGTATCCGGGATCACCGTGATTGTTTGCGCTTTCGTCGTGCTGTTGTTGCAATGATCCGTCGCCGTCCACGTCACTGTGATGGTGTACGTTTCCGCAGCGCAGATATTCAAGTCGGACATGTTGAAGTCGTAGGTAAACTCCGGATCCGTGTCGCAGTTGTCTGAAACCGAAGCCGAAGCCAGCCAATCCAGTATCTGCGCCGACGGGTCGGCAGTCTCACTGATATCGCCGCAATCCAACACTAATGGCGCCAACGGCACCGTGATCGACGGTTTTTCCGTATCCGGGATCACCGTGATTGTTTGTGCTTTCGTTGTGCTGTTGTTGCAATGATCCGTCGCCGTCCACGTCACTGTGATGGTGTACGTTTCCGCAGCGCAGATATTCAAGTCGGACATGTTGAAGTCGTAGGTAAACTCCGGATCCGTGTCGCAGTTGTCCGAAACCGAAGCCGAAGCCAGCCAATCCAGAATTTGCGCTGACGGATCGGTTGTTTCGTTGATATCGCCGCAATCCAACACTAATGGCGCCAACGGCACTGTGATCGACGGTTTTTCCGTATCCGGGATCACCGTGATTGTTTGCGCTTTCGTCGTGCTGTTGTTGCAATGATCCGTCGCCGTCCACGTCACTGTGATGGTGTACGTTTCCGCAGCGCAGATATTCAAGTCGGACATGTTGAAGTCGTAGGTAAACTCCGGATCCGTGTCGCAGTTGTCCGAAACCGAAGCCGAAGCCAGCCAATCCAGAATTTGCGCTGACGGATCGGTTGTTTCGTTGATATCGCCGCAATCCAACACTAATGGCGCTAACGGCACCGTGATCGCCGGTTTTTCCGTATCCGGGATCACCGTGATCGTTGCAGCGTCCGTATTCGAATTACCACAATCGTCCGTGGACGTCCAGGTCACCGTGATGGTGTAGGTTTCCGCTGCACAGATATCCAGATCAGTGTTGCTAAAGCTGTGCGTCACCGTCGGCTCGCTGTCGCAATTGTCGCTGGTGGTGTAGTTGTCCAGCCAGTCGGCAATAGCGGCTGCGGGCGAGCTGGTTCCGGAAATATCGGCGCAATCCAGCGTGATGTCCGCCGGGGCCGTGATTGCCGGAGGCGTAACATCTTTTGTTACTTCGATTAATGCCGTTGCCGTCGAGGTATTGCCGCAATCATCCGTAGCCGTCCAGGTAACCATGATATCGTCGCCGGTGCAGTAGTTGATCGTCGTGCCGCTGAAGTTATGCGTTACGGTAGGCTCGCTGTCGCAATTGTCGCTGGTGGTATAGTTATCCAACCAGTCGATAATAGCCGCATCGTTGCTCTGCTGATCCTGTACGCAACTTAGCGTCAAATTTGCCGGAGGCGTCAGGCTCGGCGGCGTAACATCTCTCGTTACTTCGATCAATGCTGTTGCAGTCGAGGTATTGCCGCAATCGTCCGTGGCCGTCCAGGTAACCATGATATCGTCGCCGGTACAGTAGTTGATCGTCGTACCGCTGAAATTATGCGTGACGGTAGGTTCGCTGTCGCAAATGTCGCTCACTGTGTAGTTATCCAACCAGTCTATAATGGCCGCATCGTTGCTTTGTTGATCCTGAACGCAACTTAGTGTCAAATTTGCCGGAGGCGTAATCGCAGGCGGTGTGACGTCCTTGTTGATCACGATTACAGCCGGTGGTCGACGTATTGCCGCATTCATCAGTAGCCGTCCAGGTGACGGTGATGTCGTCGCCCGTGCAGTAGTCTACCGTTGTTGCGCTGAAATTGTGCGTTACATCCACTGTACCGCACTCGTCGGCGGCGGTATAGTTATCCAACCAGTCGATGATAGCGGCGGAGTTATTTTGCTGATCCTGCGTGCAGCTGAGCGTCAGGTTGGCCGGAGCGGTGAGGCTCGGCGGCGGGTTGTCCACCACCGTAAACGAAGCTACCCAGGAGGTATCGTTACCGCAGAGGTCTTTGGCTGTAAAGCGGTATTCGTATACACCGGAGTTGCCACAGGCAGGGGTGTATTTGATCAGGTCGGTTTCGTAGACGAAGGAACCGGCGATCGGACCTAGGCCGTAGTGCAACTGATCCATTAGAACAACATCGTTAGCACCCGTTGTCGTCTCAATCATAACCGTATTGAATGCCATAGCAGAGTTAACTATACCCAAAAATATTGTATTCAAATCTGGTAATGGACCAGTGGCTATAGTGAAGGCATCGCCTGCATTATTCATGAAAGTCATCTGCGCTCCTGCACCCTGAAAATCAGCAAAACCTCGAATTGTAATTCCGAATGTATTAATATCAGAAGGGAAAGTAAATGTGTATTTTTGACTACCGTCTCCCCTTAGGGATTTAGCACCTGCAATGACAGCAAAATTGGTATACGGCTCCATTGTTCCTGGAGTAGAACTGACTGTTAAGCCCGGAAGCACATAGTTATTTGAGATACCGTTGATACTCTCGAATCCTTCAGTACCATCAATTACTGCATCCGCTAAAAAGGTCGCCTCATCCGTATAATGTACCGTCACGCTACCACTGGCGCCGCCGCACACATCTTCCACTTGCCCGCCGCCAAAATTAGCCAGCCAGTCCATGATCGCCATAGGCGCGTCACCGCATTCAGCGCTTGCATTTTGCGGGTAAGCCGTCCATTCCGGCGCTTCAGTGTCTTCGATGATAAAGCTGGCAATCGTAGTAGCCGACAAGTTGTTGCAGGCATCTTTGGCCTGGAACATGTACACCAGTTCTTTGGCATTGCCGCAGCCTTCAATCTCGTTCATCAGCACCGGAGTTTCCCAGGTGATGGTTCCACACTCGTCGGAAGCCGTAGCGCCACCGTTGTTGGCCAACCAGGCGTTCAGGGCCGTTGTATTGCCGTTGCCGTCGCATTCGACGGTTTGGTTTTTAGCCGGGCTGGTGATAGCCGGGCCATGCGTGTCAACTACCGTAACCGTTGCCGTACGCGTGGTTGTGCGACCACATGCATCGCGGGCCGTGAAGGTCACCAATGCTGTGCCGGTGGTACCGCAGCCATCGCTCAGGCTGGTAAAGTTGTTTGAGTAGCGCACGTTGCTGCAGTTGTCGCCTGCTTCGCCGCCGCCGGCTGTATTCAGCCAGGCTGCGATCTGGTCGTTCGGGTCGCTGGTATTGTCGCATTCGATGATCAGATCCTGCGGATTGAGTACCCAGAAGGGATCCTGGGTATCCTGGATCGTGAAGGTCGCCGTACGCGTGGCCGTGTTTCCGCAGGCATCCGTAGCGGTAAACATCACCGTCGTCGTACCGGTTTCGCCGCAGTCGTTGCTCAGTGCGCCAAAGTTGTGGCTCCAGGTGAGTTCGCCGCAGTTGTCGGTCGCCGAGAACCCGCCGTGGTCGTTCAGCCAGTCAATCAACTGGTTGGAGTTGCCGGAGCCGTCGCATTCGACGGTGAGGTTGTTCGGCGTGCCGGTGATGACCGGCGCCGTATTGTCGTTTACATTGATCGTTTGCGTATGCACGGTCGAATTACCGCAGGCATCCGTAGCGATCCAGGTACGTGTCAGCGTGAATTTATTGTCGCACACGCCCGGCTGCAGCACCTCGTTGAGGTACACGTTGATCGGGTCAGTGCAGTTGTCCGTAGCGGTTACGGTCGGCAGGGCCGGCACATCTTCCGAGCAGGAAACGTTCACGACGGCCTGTGGCAAACTGCCGGCGCCGCCGGTGATGGTGTAGGTACAGACGGCCACTGCAGGCGTGAATGGCGATGCCGAAACTGCCCAGTTGGAAGCCGTGTTGACAATAGCAGCCACAGCTGCCGGACTACCATTTGGCGGGCCGGGACATTCGAAGCGGCCGTTGTCGGCTTCGCCAACAGAAATTGCCGTGGAGCCGTTGGTCAGGCCCAACGGAAGCGCCGAGTTGTTTGAAGAGGTCGCGTTGGCATCCCATCCAAAGGGATCGTCAAAGTCAACGGCTGCCAGATTTGCACCTGAAATTGCGCCTGTTAAAGTATTGTACGTTCCGCAGAAAGCAATGACCTGGTCGCCCGAAGTTGAGAGGGCAAATGAACCATCAACCGAAGCCAGCGTACCTGAGGTAGCCGTAAGGGCGCCGGGGTTGAAGGTAACCACCGTGCCGGCAGCCAGGCCGCCAACCGGAACCGTCCAGGCAATTACGCCTTCGCCGGTGCGGAAGGTATTGTCATTAGATTCCCAGCCATTATCGGTGAAATTGATCACCGTACCGGCTGCCAATGGCGCCAGCGTTACGATAGCAAACTGGTCGGGATCATCCGACTGGAAGGCCACAAAAGCAATATCACCGGCAGCCAGGGTGCCGCAGGTTTTGGCAACCGGCGCCCCGGTGAATACCGGCGCTTCGGTATCGTCTACCGTAATGGTTTGGGTACAAGTAGCGGTATTGCCGCTGTAGTCGGCCACGCGGTAGGTGCGCGTGATCGTGCGCGGGCAACTCAGGCCGTTGTCCACTTCGCTTTCCAGCAGGAAGGAAGCCGGGTTGATGGCACAGTTGTCGTCACCGGAACCGGTTGCGCTGGTGAAGGTGGCCCAGCTGTCATAAACCGGGTTTTCACCGGCAGCACAAACGGCAGTCAGCGGGTCCGGACAAGAGATCGTCGGTGCAATCTTGTCCACCACCGTAACGACAGCCATACAGCTTGCCGTGTTGTCGGCTGCGTCCGTTGCAGTCAGGATGACGATGTTGGCGCCCAGATCGTCGCAATCAAAAGAGCCGTTGTCAATGCCAAGCGTCATGCCCGGGCAGTTGTCGGAGCTGTTGTTATTTACATCGCTCACGCCTATGGAAGCCGTACCGGCGCCGTCCAGCATAACGGTAATGTCCTTGCAAATGGCATCCGGTTCCTGGACGTCGCGCACACGGATTCTGAATGTACAGGTAATGGTATTGCCGTTGCCGTCGGTTGCTTCGTACCTGATCAGGTGCGGCGAACCGTTGACGCTGAATAATGAGCCCGGTGTATCGCCCAACGTTTGTGTTACGCCGACTTCATTCGGCGGTGTGCAATCGTCGATGGCTGTCGGGGGCGTCCAGTTGACCCGTGCGCTGCATTTATCAATGTCGTTGCTGACCACGATGTCGGCCGGGCAATTCACCCAGTGCAGCCCACCGTCGTCGTCGATGGTTATTTCAAATTCTTCGGTATCCGAGCAGAGGCCCAGCGTGGCCGTGACGGTCACCGTCCAGGTGCCTTCGTTGGCGCCGCTGGTAAATGCCGGTATTGCCGGATTGAGGCCGGTGCTGGTACCGTTGGGCAAGCCTGCAGGCAGACCGCCCGCCCAGCTGTACTCAATGGCGGGATTGTTCGGTATGGAAGAGAGCAGAATCTGATCTACGCCGATTTCTGGACAAACCGGGCCTATGTTGGCCAGTTCGTTGATTTCCAGAACAATGCCCTGGCCGATTGTCACTGTAGTTGTTGCCGTGCACAGGTTAGCGTCGGTCACGGTCACCGTGTAGGTGCCGTCGGCCAGGCCGCTGTTGGAGGCCGCCGTCGGTGTATTGCCCACGCCACCCCAGTTGTAGGTATACGGGGTGGTACCACCGGTAGCATTTACCGTTGCCGCGCCGTCGTTATTTCCGTCGCAGCTTTCGTCGGTAGTGCTGATCGTTGTAGCCACCAGTTCAGTCGGTTCGGAAATATCGGCATTCGTCACCGCAGTGCAACCGTTTGCATCCGTAACCCGGATCGTGTAATTTCCGGCCAGCAGGTTCGTAAGCGTATAATTACCACCGGATGCAGCGATTTCTATGCCGGCAGGATTGCCAGGAGTTGGTCCAAGCCAGGCAACCTGGTACGGAGGCGTACCATCCAGCGCCCGAACCGTTGCCGATCCTGTGGCATTGCCGTTGCAGAGCACATTGACCTGGCTGAACAGGAAAATGTCCACTTCTGTCGGTTCGGTAATGCCGTAAGTAGCCGCTACCGTGCAACCGTTTACGTCGGTCACCGTCACGTGGAAGGTGCCGGCGGGCAGGTTGGTTTGGTCTTGCAGGAACTGGCTGACATCCGGCCCGGTCCAGTTGTAGGTGTAGGGCGGCGTGCCTCCAGAGGGTGTAATGTCGATGGAGCCGGTGCTTTCGCCGTGGCAATCGACATCGTTTACCGTGGCCGTAACCGTCGGAACAGGATGCACCGTCACCGTGAAGGTGCATTCAGCCGTAAGGCCGGCTGCATCCGTAGCCAGGTAAGTCACTACCGTGTTGCCAACCGGGAATATATCGCCCGGGTTGTGAGAAGCCGTGAAGCTGATCACGCCGCAATTGTCGTCGGCCGTTGGCGGAATCCACCAGACCGGGCCTGCGCCGCAGATGGCGGTCGGGTTGGCCGGGCAGTTGGCGATGGTTGGGTTTTCGTTGTCGGTTACGGTTACGGTGAAAGCGCAGGTGTTGGTATGGCCTGCGGCGTCTTCCACGTAGTAGGTTACCGTTGTTTGGCCTACGGCAAAATTGCGCGTTGCCACCGGTGTGCCATTGGCAGCAGTATTTTGAGGTGTAAACGCAAGTGCATCGGCAGGTCCATCAATTGTTCCGTCCGGATTGGTATACGTCACTGAATAATTAATCACGCCACAATTGTCGGACGGGTTGGGGATATTCCAGGAATACTCGCCCTGGCAATCGCCGGTTCCTCCATCGGATGTGTTAATCGCCGTAGTCAATCCGGCACAGGAAACTTGCGGGTTTTCATTGTCCGTTACGGTAACATTGAAACTACAGGAAGCCGTATTGCCAGAAGCATCTGATATAACAAAAACATTTGTTGTTGAGCCAACCGGGAATACGCTGTTGGTGGGCAAGCCCTCTAAAAGGGCCACCGTTTGCGAAGCATAACTAATGGTAATCTGACCATTCCCCAAACGTACGCCTTGGGAGTGGGTGACGCCTGATGCCAGACCGGAAGTATAGCTGCTTCCTCCACCAGCACCCTCAAAACAACCTGAGCCGCCGCCATAATAGCCGCCACCGCCGCCTGTGCCATAGCCTATTAAAGTGTTTGAACCGCCAAAGCCCAAAGAGCCATTTTGATTACCGCCACAAGAACCATGGCCAGTCGGCCCGGCGATGCCGCCGCCAACTTGGGTTCCACCGGAGCCCGTGTACTGACAATTACTGCAGGAAAAGACACAGCCGCTACCTCCAATCAATCCGCCGCCGTGTCCGCCTTCAGCCGAGTTTAAACCGCAGTTACTTCCAGCACCGCCGCCACCACCAGCAACAATAATCCGGTCGTTTAGCGTATTGCCGCCCTGACGAATATCAGAAGCGCCACCGCCAGAGCCATAGCCGAAATAGACACCACCTGATCCACCGCCGTTAAATCCACCCGTGGTTTCTGTTCCGGCGCCACCGACATACAGGTACAGGGTTTCGCCCGGGATAACCGGGTGCGTTGCCTGCACTCTACCACCCAGACCTTCTGCGCCATATCCTTCTGCGCCATAAACATCAACCGTGATCGACGTTACTCCGGCAGGAACCACCCATGGTTGTACGGCTCCAGTGTACACGAAGGTTTCCATACCCGGAGCAAGGTTAATGGTGCAATTATCATCCACCACCGGATCATTAAAACTCACCACCGCCCCACAAATACCCGGATCGTTGTTCACCACAATATCCGCCGGGCAATCAATTGTCGGGGCCGTGTTGTCCACCACCGTCAAGGTAAATGAGCAAGTCGTGGTATTCGGGAAACCGTCGGTAGCCGTCCACAAAATCGTGTGGTCGCCCAGGCCGAAAATCTCGCCCACGAGGGTATTCGTGTTATTTACATCATTTACCAAAGTAAAGGCGCAGTTGTCGGTAGCCACCGGATTCAGCACAGCCGTGCCGGTGTAATCGCAATTGGCATCTACTTCCACCGTCCGGTCTTGCGGGCAGTCCAGGTCGGGCAATTGCATATCGCGCACCGTGATCGTAAACGAGCAGGTGATCGTGTTGCCGTTGCCGTCGGTGGCCGTGTAGGAAATCATGTGCGGAGCGCCCGGTGCCGTTACATCGAAGCAAGTACCGGATGTGCCACCCGTTGGGCCGCTGACTACCGCATTATCGCAATTATCCAATGCAGTCGGAGTCGTCCAGTTGACATTGGCGCAACATTTATCCACGTCGTTGTTCACAACGATATCGGCCGGGCAATTCACCCAGTTCAGGCCGCCGGCATCGTCGATGGTAATCGTAAATTCTTCGGTGTCCGTACAGGCGCCGAGTGTAGCGGTTACCGTCACCGTATACGTGCCTTCGGCGCCGGCTGTGAAAGCCGGAATACTGGCATTCAGGCCGCTGCTGTTGCCGGCAGCCAGTCCCGAACCGGCCGGGCTGACCGACCAGCTGTAACTGGTAGCCGGATCATTTGGCGTAGCTGACAGCAAGATAGCCGGCACTGTTGCGCCGGGGCATACCGGACCGACATTTGCCGGTGCATTCAGTTCCAGATCAATGACCGTAACCGTAAAGGTGCAGGTGTTCGAGCAACCGTTCACATCGGTTCCGGTGTAGGTAATTACATGAACACCGGCTGTAGCAACGGCCGGGTCGAACTGGTCACCCGTAACGCCCGTGCCGCTGAAGGTACCATCAGCCGGCACGCCGTCGGGCAACGTGAAGGATGCGCTTTCCAGGCAGGTTGTAATGTCTGCCGGACAGGTTACCGCAATTTGATCCACGTCGAAATCAACTTCGTTGAGCGTAGCGACATTCACCGCACAGAAATTGCCGGTAGTAGCGCTGATGGGGGTTGGTGCGCCCGTGATGTTCACCGTGACGCCCGAAGCCATGTTGGTTAATACTTTAAAATTCAGGGTTAAAATCGTTGTGCCGTTCGCAACGCCGGCGCCGTAAGGCGCAAAGTCGGCATCGAACCAGGAATAGGTCAGTTGATCCGGCATCGGTGTGCCGATAGTTGGTGCGTCGCCATCAATCGTCAACGAGGTATTTCCAATCAGTTGCAACTGTGCGTTATTCCAGTTGACGCTGAATTGCAGGGTACCCAGGTTGGTAAACTGGTCTGCTTTAATTTGAACAGCAATGGTTTCGCCGCAGGTGGCCGAAGCCGGGCCGCTGGCGGTAAGTGCCATATCGGGTACCGATTGGCCGGTACCGATGGTTACCTCAGCGGTGGCTGTGCAGTTGTTGGCGTCCGTGACCGTCACGGTGTAGGTATCGTCAGTCAGGAAGGAGGCCGCTGCCGTCAGATCGCCATTCGACCACTCGTAGGTATAGCCGGTAGTGCCACCTGTGGCGTTCACTGTCGCGCTGCCGTTGAAGGCGCCGGGGCAGGTCTCGTCGGTGTGGCTGATGATCTCTGCGATCAGCTGGGTCGGGCCGGAAATAACAAAACCCTCAACTTTTGAACAGCCGTTCGCATCAGTTACCGTCACCCAATAGTTGTCCGGCGCCAGATTCATGGCCGTAGAGGCAGACGGGTGTGTTTGCATAAATAAGTTGCTCCACTTAAATTCATACGGGCCAACGCCGCCGCTGGCCGTAGCAATGGCGGAACCGTCATTAGCGCCGGCACAGGTTTCGGGCAGGAAGCCGCTCATGGATACCTGCAATTCCGTGGGTTCAGTAATTCCAAACTCCTCCTCAACCGCACAGCCGTTGGCATCCGTCACGGTTACCAGGAAGGTGCCGGCGGGCAAATTGATCTGGTCTTCATTGGCGACGACAACAGCCGGGCCACCCCAGTTGAACACAAGCGGCAGTGCGCCGCCGGTAACCGTCAGATCGATGGCGCCGGTGCTGTTGCCGTGGCAAAGCACATTGGTCACATCGCCGGAAACGGTGAATCCCGGATTTACGCTAAAGGTGCGGGAGATCGTCGCAGTGTTTCCACAATCGTCTGTGGCCGTGTAGGTCACGACGTAGTCGCCCAGGGTGTTGATATCAACGAAACCCATGGTGGTCACGGTCCCGGTCACATCGCCCGAACAAACGTCCGTTGCCGTTACGCCCGGGTCAACGTACACGGCGCCCTGGCAAAGTTCGATTGGGTTGGGGCCGTTGAGCACCATTGCCGGCGGAGTAGTATCGTCTACATTGATCGTTTGGGTGCAACTCGTGGTATTGCCGCAAGCATCGGTTACGTACCAGGTACGGGAAACAACTACCGGGCAAGTACCGGCTGCCGCATCCTGGTATTGCACGTTCACAATGCCGCAAACATCGGAAGCGACGCCCGCATTGGTGGCATCGTTGAATTCGGCGTAGTCGGAATTAGCAAGGGTAGTGGAATAGACCGGGCCGGTAATGGCGTTTTCGTCGCAGCCCTCGATATTTCGCGTTTGCGGACAGGTAGTGATGACCGGGAACGTTGTATCGTCAATATTGATCGTCTGGTCGCAAGTGCGGGTCGTTCCGCAGGCGACATCCGTTATCGTCCACATCCGGGTCACAACCGTCGGGCAGGTTCTAATTTCGTATCTATATATTTAAAGGTAGTAGTGCCGCAGGTGTTGGTATAGGCGCCGCCTTCAGCGGCAAATTCCGTGGCATCAGAGGCCTGTTCTGTTTCGGAATAGGCCGGGTGTCCGGCAGTAGCGATCGCACCGGTGCTACAACCCTCAATAAGAGGGATGTTGGCCGGGCATTGCGTAATCAGCAGTTCCGAGCCGGTACCTTGAATTTCAAAGGTACACGGATTTTCATCCGCGTCATTATTGGAAATCACCACCGTTGCCGTGCGTATGCCGGTAGCCGTAGGATCAAATTTTATTTTAAACGTCGTCGTTCCGCCACTGGCAGCCACCGGAGAAGTGGGTTGTAGGGTAACGCTGAAATCACCGGCGTTCAAACCGTTGATCACCACGGCAGGTGTGCCGTCGAGGATAAGCGGACAATCGCCCGTATTGGTAATGGTGTATTCTTTTTCCACCATGCAGTTGTCAATATTGACACAACCGAAATCGGTGCAGTTATTTACATCGTAGCTGTTACTGCCGTCGGGGATGTTGTTGCTGTTGCATTCCACTGCCATTTCCGGCTGTTGGACAGTCACCATAACCGAGGTGCTGGAAGAGCAGCCGTTGTTGTCCGTCACTGTGTAAGTGATCGTCACGGTTCCAAAATCCACGCCGGTCACTTTGCCGGTGCCGTCTACCGTGGCAATATTATCGTCGGAGGAAGTCCAGTCTTCCGTTTGTACGGTTGCCGGAGCCACTACATTGGGCGTACCCGTGAGTTGAACCATATCGCCAACGCAGGTCGGGGCTGCGCCGGAGATGGCCGGGGCCGGGAGGGCACTGACGGTAATCGTATCGGACCTTCCGTACAGCCATTGCCGTCTGTATAACTATAGGTAATCACATGGGGCACACCGCTGCCGAAGGACAAACGACCGGCCGTACACAGTGCCGCTATAGGTACCGCCAATCGGAGTAGACCCCGGAAAGCGCAAACGGAGTAGCATCCACACACTGCAAAATCATCCGGACAAGCCAACACCGGCTGCCGAAGGATCAAACGTGCCGGCCGTTACACCAGGCCGCTTAGTAACGTGCCGCCTAGCGGTGTAGCCGCGCCCGAAAGCGCAAACGGAGTAGCATCCACACACACTGCAAAATCATCCGGACAATCCATCACCGGCAAAGCATTCACCGTAATCGTATAGGTGCAACTGTTCGTACAGCCATTGCCGTCTGTATAACTATAGGTAATCACATGCGGGCCAACACCGGCTGCCGAAGGATCAAACGTACCGGCCGTTACACCAGTGCCGCTATAGGTACCGCCAATCGGAGTAGCCCCCGAAAGCGCAAACGGAGTAGCATCAACGCATACCGCAAAATCATCCGGACAATCCATCACCGGCAAAGCATTCACCGTAATCGTATAGGTGCAACTGTTCGTACAGCCATTGCCGTCTGTGTAAGTATAGGTAATCACATGCGGGCCAACACCGGCCGTCGCGGGGTTAAACATGTTGGCGGCAACACCCATACCGCTATGTGTACCGCCGGCAGGCGTGCCGTCTGTCAGCAGAAACACTGGCTGGTCTACACACACCGAAAAGTCGGAGGGACAGGTCACTGTGATCGGGTTCAACGCAATATTTACGTTATTGGCAAAATTCGCCGTGTTGATACAGAAACTGGCACTGACCACCTCCGACACCAACGGGCTGTTTGAAACGTCGACGGAAACACTGCCGCTGCTCGTCAATACCTTCATGTTGAGGGTCAGGATAACCGTGGCGTCGGCGAGGTCTTCGCCGTCGAAGCCCGAAGGATCAAACCAGGAGTAGGTGAGCTCGCCCAGTGTCAGGGCGTCCAAATCACCGATAATCGGATCGCCGCCAACACCGCCGATCTCCAGGGCCGTGTGGCTGATGTACTGGAGTTCGGTTTCATCCCACTCCACACTGTATTGCAGGGAGGAAAGGTCCGTAAAACTGTTGCTCACCGCGATAGTGATCTGCACTATGTCGCCGCAAGTGGCGTTGGCCGGGCCGGCGGCGGTCAGCGTGAGTTCTAACAGTTGGATATTGATCGTTTCCGAACAAGTGGACGTGCAGCCGTTTTCTTCTATTTCAACGGTCACGGTGTATGTACCCGAGGCGCCGGCCGTCACTTCGATGGATTGACCATCCGTAGGCGTGGTGATGGTACCGGCCCCCTGGATGCTCCAGGCGTAGCTGTCCATGCCTGCCGGGGCTTCATAGTAATTGCCGGCAGAGTTGGCACAAGCCGTGTTGCCGAACAAGGTGATCGAGCAGACCGGCGCAGGTTCGATGGTAATCGTTTGCTCCGCAGTAGCCGTGCAACCGTTCGCATCGGTGATGGTCACCGTGTACGTGGTTGTTGCTCCGGGCGATACGTTGTGCGGACCTTCGGTGGCTGGAAGGCCGCCCGACCAGGCATACATGTACGGGCCGGTGCCGCCGGTTGGGCCGGCGGTCAGGTCGGCGCTGCCGCCGCCGCAGATGGTGCCGTCGTTGGGCGTGCCGGAGTTTTCGGCGACGGTTATGGCGGCTGTCAGGTCGTTGCCAGCCCCCTCGATGGAGAACTTGTACAGGTTCTCATCGCTGTCGGTGTTGGCAATAATTACCGTTGCTGTGCGCAGGCCGGTTGCTGTGGGTCAAATTTAATTTTAAAGGTTGTGGTTCCACCATTTGCCGCCACCGGCGAAGTGGGTTGTTCGGTCACGGTAAAATCCCGGAATTAAATCCCTGGATCAATACCAGGGGCGTACCGTTCAGCACCAGCGGGCAGGAGCCGGTATTGGTAATGGTGAATTCGTATTCCTGCATGCCGGTGGTCACGTCGTGGCAGCCAAAGTCGGTGCAGTCCGATGTGCCGGGAGTAGCATCTTCATCGGCAATGGAGTTACTATTGCAGGATACGTCCATTTCAGCGCAAGCGGCTGCGCAGGTGCTCAGGTCCCCGTTGAAACAGAAGTTGTGGAATTCGAAGCCGTTGCTTTGGTTGACTGTGCCACCAAATATCGTTTGACCATTCATTTGTCCGCCACTCAGACTGACGTTGGTCGTGTAGGGAGCCAGCACGCTGCCAAGAATGGCATAGGCACTGAAATTGAAGGTTGCAAATCAAAGTCAGTAAAAATTCCAAGCGTTTTTCTAAGCGACTTTAGCCAAGCTGTATGGGACCAACGGGCGTTACACCGTCGATCGAAATAGCGCCGCCACTGAAGGTAACCGTAGTTCCGGGGTATAGCACTAGGATGGCAGCTGCATTGCCGACATTTTGGAAATCAATACTCGGCGTATTTGTAAGTGTATATCCGGACAAATCAAAAACAACCACACCGGAACTGTTCATGGCATCCAATTCAAAACTTCCGCCACCATTATCTGTGACATCGCCGGCAACCTGCGCCGGGCAGTTGGTGGCAATGGTGGACGGACTATAATTCGGACCTAATCGACTGGAAATAAGTTTGTGCCGCTGCCCAATTGACAGCAGGGGCATAATTGCGGTACATACCGGGAATAATGCTAAAGCCGCCGCTAAATGGCGGGAGGTCGGTTGCCGTATTGTACAGCAGGTTACCCCTGGGGCCAACAAAAGCCGAAGAATGGTTCACATCACCACCAACCACCAGGTTATCCCAGCCCTGCGGAGCATGCAATCCGCCGGTTGAAGTAGGCGCGCCGCCGCCGATGGTATAGTTTCCGGAAGCAGTGAAATTGCCCTGCACAGCCAGGCGGCCTTCCGAATCGCCCGTGCCATCGGAGGTGAAATCGCCAAAAATAACGGCGTTAAAATTGCCGTTGTGCGGTCCGGCCAGGGTGTTGGAGCCAATGATACCGCCTGGAGTTCCGGGAGAATACCCACTGGCATGCCCCTGAGCGATCAGGTCGAAAATGCTGCCAGCCCCCGGCACATCTCATTGTGGCAGCCAAGCACATTGTCCGCTTCAACAAAATTGTCGTCGTCATCAACGATGAGAAGTTGCCACCTGGCATTTATAAGCACATAGCCAATGGTGAACATTACTAGCGCCATCCACCACTCCAATAGTAGATGCCGATAGCACCGGTAAAACACTTCCAGATCACCATTGTTCCCGCAGGCAAATTACGAGTAGCGCCAAGTGAAAATTTCAGGTTCAACTGCCGCTGGGTGCGTTGATTGCTCACCACCAGGATCGTTCCTTCATTGGAAACCGCCTTCGCAGGCATTGACGATTTGAGCCTCAAATTGTGCCTATCCCAGATTGGGTTGCCGGAAAATGAGCTCCAAACGCCAGGGGTCACTTCCGCCGCCGATCGGGTGGAAGTGTGCCATAAAATCATTGCAGACACTTTTCAGGATGGTGATTCATCTCGTTGGTAAAATTGGTTGCATTACTGGTATTTTGTTATCCCAAGTTTACTTGGGCGGAGGTTTGGCTCGAAATTTATGCTAGAGTATATAGGCAAAACCGGTTACTGGCCGGTTCCCTGAACGGTAAACACAAAGGATTTTTCCGGAAAATCATCGGATGCGATCATAATAATTGCCGAGCGCAGCCCGGTCGCTGTCGGTTGAAATTTCACCGTGAATGTCGTACTGCCACCACTGGCTACCGGTGTGGAGGGCTGAGCCGTTACGGAAAAATCGGAAGCATCCCGGTCGGCAATTTCCACCGAAGGATTGCCGCTGAGCTTCAGCGGTACTGCATTGACTATATTATATATGGTAAAGGTGTGTGTGACCATATTCCCGATGCTGACAGCGCCAAAGTCCGTATCGTCGCTAACCGACACCGTGGCAGCGCGGTTGGCGATCTGGTTGCTGTTACCGAAGACAGAAATCTCCTGCGGGTCCAGGGGCGTACATGATGTGGCGGCAGCCATACTGCCGGTTCCATAGGGGCAAGCGGTACAACTGGTTGAACCCGGGACATCGCTGTATTCGCCCGCTGCACAAGCCGTGCATTCCGTAGCCCCGACCGAGGAGGAAAAGTAGCCGGCCGGGCAAGCCGCGCAGGTTTCTTGTCCGGGCAGGCTCTGGGCAGTACCGGCAGGACAGGGAATACCAGCCGTGGTGCCACCCGGGCAATAGGTTCCCGGCGGGCAGGGTGTGGATTGGCAGGTACCCAGATCGAAATAACTACCAGGGGGCGCTACGTAAGGTTCCACCGTAACGACCTGCGCACAGGTGGTACTGTTTGAGCCGTCGGAAACCATCCAGGTGACGGTAGTGTTGCCCAAAGCGTAGGGCTCAGTGGCGTCGTTGCTTACCGACGTACTGCAATTATCCGAAACCGCCGGACTGCCAAGCGCTACGCCGGTAGCCTGGCAGGAATTGCTCGGCGTGTTTACGGTTAGGTTGGCGGGGCAGGTGATGCTGGGAAGTTCGTCATCCGTCACCGTCACCGTCTGTTCACAAGTTGCCGTTTGGCCGTTCGCCCCGGTGGCCGTCCAGGTCACCGTCGTCATGCCCACCGGGTATGTGCCGGAGGCGCTGCTGCAGTCGCTCGTCACATCGTTGGTCAATGTGAGCGGATCACCCAGTGCCGGCGCGCCGGGCACCCAGTTGGAGGCACAGCCTGCGGCGAGAGGGAAATTGCTCAGCGTTCCATTATTGGCACCCATGCCGTCGGGCAGGGTCGTCAGACCGGAGTTATCGCAGCAGGCAATAGCTTCATTGAAGTTGTAAAAGGCGATCAGGCCGGGGTAGCTGGAGTTGATCTCCAGGTCTTTGGCAGCCTGTATCTCGGCCTGGGACCGGGGAATATTCCAAAGCCGCACTTCATCCAGTTTTATGTTGATATTTCGCTGGTCCGCGAAAACTTGATTATTATCCCGGCCAATGGTCAACGGTCCATTATTGACAGCACCCAGCGCAGTACTCCCCGTACCAATCGAAACCCCATTCTCATAAAAGGTCATCGTGCCGGATTCGAGCACCCAGGCCAGATGCACCCATTGGCCTGTCGGAACAGCGGTGGTAGAAAAAACATTGGTCGTGCCATTCCAAAAGCCCATCCTATTATTCGGGGCCAAAAAATACCGGTAGTTAGCCAAATCGCTAATTTCTGTTTTATCAAAAATGCTATGGGAAGAGTTGTAATCATTGGGGCCTTTTAGATAGACCCAGGCTTCGAAAGAAGCATCGCCCGTCAAATTGAGCACGGGGTCGTGACTGGCCGATACATAATCATCCACCCCGTCAAAATCCAGTGCATGATTGCGCGTGCAAAACCCCGACAACCCGGGCGTCGGCACTGTTACAGGGGCGTCGCATTGGCCAGGGGTGTTATTCACCGGCGTCACCGATGAGCAGCTGATCGTCGGCGGTTCGTTGTCCGTCACTGTCACTGTGAACGAGCAGGATGTTGTCTGACTGTTCGCCGCAGTTACGGTAAACGTGTTGGTCGTGATGCCGACCGGGAAGGTTGCACCAGAAGCAAGGCCAGCGGTTTGCATTGTCGTTTGGCCCGGACAGTTGTCCAAACCGACGGGTGCGACATAGTTCACCACTGCGCTGCAAAGACCTGCGTCGTTGTTGACGTTGATATTGGCGGGGCAAGTGATGGAGGGGGGAGTGATGTCTTCCACAGTTACCGTTTGGGAGCAGGTACTGGTGCAGCCGTTATCCGTCACTTCAACTGTAACGGTATAAGTTCCTGTTGCCCCGGCATCCACCGTCACTGATGACGTGTTATCGGGAGGAACAATCGTGCCGTTGCCGGTGATGCTCCACTGGTAGGTGCCGCCGCCGGTGGCGGTGTACATGTGGCCGGTAGAGTTAGGGCAAACGGAAGTGGGGCCGGAAGTGATGTTGCAGGTGGGCGTGGCGTTCACCGTCACGGTTCCCGTGACCTGGGCAGAACAACCATTGGCATCCGTCACCACTACGGTAGGTCCCGCAAAATAGCATTGCCGGCGCCGGTAGCGCCTGCTCCATCAATCAAAACGGTGCCATTATTATTATTCGTCAGGTCACCGGTTCCAAGGCCGGTAGATCCGCCATTGATTACGACCCAGGCATGACGGTAATGGTAAAGGTTCCCCTGGGGGGTGCCGTTCAAGTCCCGTTGTGCCCTAGGCAGACGCTAACGTGCCCTGGGGCGGCGGTGGCGCACCGGATTTACGGTCCGGAAAGCTGGTTTGAACTGGACTGCACCGCGGCCAGGCCGATGCTGGCGGCTTTCTATAAAGGTTGGTGGCGGCAACCGCCGCAAAGTTTAGGATGGAAGGCGAGCAGGCGCTCCGGTGGGGCCGTTATCCGTGGAATACCGGTATTCATCCTGGGGTACCGAGCCGCCGGAACCGTTGGCAAAAAATGACTTTCATCATTAGCATTGTTACGCCTGCGCACTACGGTGAGGCCGTATTCGGCACTTTGGCGATCACAGGGGCTGTAGCCGCAGCAACTGAAACGAAAATATCTATCAGGCCATCCGTTCTGAAACACTGACATCCTTCGTATTCAACTGGTAGTACGACACCTCGTAATCACCGGTCTCCAAACCTCTCCCGATTCTGAGAGATCAACCGACAGTTTACATTTGAAGGACTGCTATAGCAATTGTCGGAGTTGAATAGTTCAGACCGCCTCCGCATCCATAAACGTGCGCGTTGATTATTATCGACTGCGCTCTGTATCGTAAGCAAAGTTGAAGTTGCTGGACCTATCCTTGTCGTTCCGGTACCAAATTGGTAGTGCACGTCCGAACGACGCTGGACAACTGTTCCGCCCAGATTTTTATCATTAAATAAACGTTGCACGGAGTCATGTCATATAATCCGATTGGCTGTATCCACAACGCTACCAAAGCTTGGGGTCAGTGCAATTACCGCCGGTATTGCCGCAAATGGTAGGTAACCCTCGGCATTTTGGTCGCCGTTGATGAAGGGGTTCCGCCCGGAAAGGCCCAGGACCGGATCCGAGGCCGGTTGACGAACCAGGTCTGCGAACACAACTGTACCCTGAACCACCATGTTGCGTGGCAGAGAAGCAGCAACCGGCTGCCACCGGGCCTTAAAGCGATTAAAATTGCTGCTAACCGGGGTTGATCAAGACGCCGCCACTCCGGCGATCACCTGCTCCTGAGACCCGGTTGTGGATTTAATTTCTCCAGGCTGCCATCAACGGCCACACTAATCGCCATTTGAAGAGTTTTCATCATAAATTCTGAGAGGCTTCATGCTGGAAGGTTTCCAACAAACTCATGGTATCTCCGTCGCCATCATAGCAAACATTTCAACGGCCCATTTATCATCGCCGCCCTGGAAGAGGCAATTTGTATCAATGTCGAAGTCCTGAATACCACGAACCGCCATCAAAGCTGATGCTCCATCAACACTTGATACCAGAGCTCAAATGGTCATCATTGCTACCTGAATTCAAGCCAAATCAAAACGGATGTTGATTATCCGAGCAGTTATATCGATCCTAAAAGCGACCGCGATTTCCAGGTTCAGATTGGGAGTTTCCGGAAATACCACGTGGTCTTCACCTGCCCAAGAAGATCATTGGAACCTGACTTACCACCATAATCATCGTGATCAACCGTATTTCCATTGATATCACGGGGATTACCCCCGCAGGTCTTCATTGAAACCGAAGAGAAGCATTGTTGTATTGCTGTTGAAGTACCTACCTGGGGAATCTGCCCAAAGGCAGCCCCAACAAACAACAAATTCGCCACTAACAAAGCAGCGATTACAGCAATAGATTGCGTAAAATAGTTTCATACCCAAGCGGGATTCATTTTTTAAAATAAGGTTGTTGATACCGCATGTAGCAGCACATAAGCGAGCAAGGGTGGAAATTTTATTTGACCAATCTTGGTTCAGGCAGCGTACAAATGAATTCATATTCAACCGTTTTTTTGGCTATGGAAAATGAAGCGGTTTATCAAAACAGAATTCGCCGGAAGCAGTGTCATACCACAACCGGCGCCAATATTTTTTTCAGAAAAAACAGGGAAAAGCAAAAAATCCACCCCAACAACAGAAAAACCTCCCGCCCAAAAGGTGGTTGGCAAACAACGGGCAAAACGTTCTGTCATCGAACGACGTGCCGCTATCAAGATGAGGCGTGCCCTGGAACGGGCGTTTAGACTGATCACGTGATTATAATTAAACTCGAGTTTTCCCAGGAAATACCCCTGGAAGGCTGGCTTAAAACGGGGTTACCGATTAAATTATATTCAACTTTCCGCGCTTAAGTCAGCGGAAAGATTGAAAACACGCGCCTGACTGCAAGGCCTGTATGCCCTGCGTCAGTTTCTGGAAATAAGCGATTTCAATTCGAAGCCCCGCCGGATGCGGGAAAAAAGGAGAGCGAAAAAAGAGGAATGTCAAATGCCTCAGAAAATCGACCCTCACGAGAACTATACGGATTAGCGGATTAAAACTGTGTCAAAGATAGGCTTAAATATTATAAACAGCCCAACAACAATATTAACTTTTCTGTGGTCAAATATCCGGCCAAGATTTTTCAGACTGGGAATTATTTAACCTGAAAATCGGGTCAGCACAGCTAAAAATCGGGTAAAACCTGAGGGCCGCCATCAATTCCCAACTCGCACCATCCGCTTCCGCAGCGTACCATACGGCGTTGTCAATTCATAGTACAAAACCCCGGAAGCCGTCAGCCCATCCAGTTGCAGCGTTTCACTGCTCCCCCCGGCCGGAAAATCTTTTTCGACTTCCCAAAGCAGTCGCCCGGTTGCGTCGAAGATGCGGAGTTGGGCATCGCAAGCAGCGGGAAGCACAAAACCGATGGTCGTTTCGGCGCTGAAGGGGTTGGGCCGGTTTTGCAACAGCCGGCATGGCGCTCCGGAAGGTGCCCGCAGTGTTGGTCGCCGGGCGGAAATGCAGTTCGACAGGCTGCTTGTTGCAATGCCATGTTGTACGCGATCCCTTTCTGGCACTCCGTCATCCAGCCACAGCAATCGCTCAGCAACATATCCGATTCCAGCGCTGTAAAATGGAATCTAA
>JADJWX010000031.1 GCA_016716135.1 Lewinellaceae bacterium
CACTTTCTTCCGGGTATATTTCATGTTATGGCATTGGGGATGTTGGTAAATATTCAGTCCGCATACGACAAACTCCCATGCCGCTGCCGCTTTCCAGCTTGCCGCAGACTTCAAAAGTAAATTCGGAGGGCAAACCCTAACCACATCTACCTCAGTCACCTGCGCCAATGAATCAAATTCCAGTTCACGGACTTTATGACCGGCAACGTCAAACAGATGAAAACGGGCCTGCGCACTGCGTTGCCAGTTCGGGAATAATTTTTAGCGCCGTTTTACCCAAGGTTGGGAGGGAGCGAAAAAGGCCATGGCGGGGCGTAGGTGGCGCTGTGGTATTGACGACCGGGGAGCAGGGCAGGCCAGGATTGTCAATCGGCCCCAGCCGGTAATTCGGGAAAGAAGGCATGGAGGCGCCGCTGGGGTGGGAAGGGGCAGGCCGCGCTGTTCCACATTGCGAGCTAAGCCGGGTTCAGTAAGGATTATGGATGACGTGGAAGAAGCGGGTGTCACCGCCAAACTCGAATAGTATATTTTACAGGTCAGGACCAAAGTTGGCACTGTAAAACATAGTAAGGTGGGGCTGCATAAGCATATCTGCCACACTACTGTTTGGGAGGCATGCCTAATATCTGAAGGCCCGCAAATCCCAATTGGTATAGAAACTGGCGGCAACCGAGGTAAAGAAAACGTCCATTGGGCGATACCGCGCAGCCGATTTCTCCAATAACCGGCTGAATGCCGTAATCGAAGGCGATGGTATCAAACTGGGTAATAACACCGGCTTCCCGGTCAAAAGAATACACCATGACCGGGTGGCGGGGGTTGGTGCGGTATATTTTAGAACCATCTGGGGAAAAGACGATTGGCCATATGCTTCACCGGAAGGATTGGGTTTTATTCCAATTGTTTGCTGAAAGGTATCGATGATTCCTTGTTGCGTAAATTTAAATATTTGAAAGACATTGCTGTTTCGAAGGGGCGTAACCAGCCACCAATAAATCGTAAAACTTTTATGGAACAAATAGAATACCCCAGAAGTATCCGGTACAGGTAAAATTACTGCGTTTTGAGGGCCTCCAGCATAACCATCTTCATAATTCCACACCAGCGCTGCTTGAAGGACTTCCCGAGAGTTATATTTTCTCCATTTTGAGACAGTCATCCCCAACCCCCGCTATTACACAACCATTTGTGTAAAACAGTAAGTTGCCTGCACTATCGCCAAATGCTAGGATTATTTATGGTAGATAAGGCTATGATCTCTGGAAAATAGTTATGTGCATTCACCGGCTTCTGATTAAAGTCAATAGTTATCCCGCCATGTGTTGTTGTAGCAGGCGTGTTGCTATCACCGGAAATCCAGATATAGTCGTGTTTTTGGCAAAAAAGGGCCGGCGGGCAAAACAGCAAGATCAAAAGAGGGAATAGTTTCATTTTTTAAAAAGCAAGGGTGTGTTCAGTGATAACCGCCGGCAAGCGGTTTGTCAAAGTAATGCTGCCGTGCATATTGTCGGCGTGACTTCGAGTCCCGCCGACAATAGACGAATCGCCTCCAATTTTTCGAAAACCACTTTCTTCCGGGTATAGCACAAGCGCCTGGTTATCAGCCGGCGCTCGAAGAACAACGCATTACACCATTTCCACCCTATCCTTGCTTCGCTTTTGCCTTCCCCTTCGGAGCCGCTGCCGCCTTCTTTTTAGCCGGCTTGGCTGTGGAAATGCGACTCCTTTTTCTCCACTTTCAGCGGTTTCGTTCATCCACCGCCGCTGCCGCCAAACGCCGGCGTCGCTGTTGAGCAGTTCGCCGGAAGTACCGCCGTGGGCACACCTGCGCTGGCGCCTCGGCACGTTCGGTTCAGGCTGGCGGAATGTGCCGGCAACACCTTAATCCCGGTATCGCGGCCTTTGCGCAGGTAGGCTAGCACGCAGTTTTCGACATCGTCGCCGCCGATCCATTCGTAGCCTTCGGGCGAAAAGGCATGCCACCAAAGCGCGGGGTGGGTGGCGTATAATTGGTTGAGCGCCCGGACCC
This sequence comes from Lewinellaceae bacterium, assembly GCA_016716135.1. Taxonomy (GTDB): domain Bacteria; phylum Bacteroidota; class Bacteroidia; order Chitinophagales; family Saprospiraceae; genus M3007. The sequence continues at coordinate 2,030 of JADJWX010000031.1, forward strand.
AGGCCTGGCAGCCCTTGTGAAAATCGTATTCGAGCAGTTCCCAGGTGACGCCGCGGTCGTGGCTCCACTCGGTGGTTTGGCCGAATTCGCCGCCCATGAAGAGCAGTTGCGAGCCGGGGTGCGTCCACTGGTGTCCGAACAGGGCGCGCAGGTTGGCGAATTTATCCCATTCGTTGCCCGGCATTTTATACACCAGCGAGGCTTTCATGTGTACCACCTCGTCGTGACTGAGCGGCAGCATAAAGCGCTCCGAAAAGGCGTACACCATGGAAAAGGTGACCTCGCTCTGATGCCAGCGCCGGAAAACGGGCGGGCGTTTGAAATAATTGAGCGTATCGTGCATCCAGCCCATCATCCATTTCTGGCCGAAGCCCAGGCCGCCGTCCCAGGTAGGTTTGCTCACCCCGGGGAAGGCCGTGCTCTCTTCGGCAATGGTTTCGACGCCGGGGTAGTTTTTATAAGCCGCCTCGTTGAAATCGCGGAGGAAAGAAATCGCTTCCAGGTTTTCGCGGCCGCCGTGAATGTTGGGAATCCATTCGCCGTCTTTCCGGGAATAGTCGTGGTAGAGCATAGAGGCCACGGCATCCACCCGCAGGCCGTCGACGTGGTATTTATCCAGCCAAAACAAGGCGTTGGAGATCAGGAAAGAGCGCACTTCGTTGCGGCCATAGTCGAACACGTAGCTGTTCCAGTCGGGGTGGTAGCCCCGGCGCATGTCGGCGTATTCGTACAGGTGCGTGCCGTCGAAAAGATACAGGCCGTGGATATCGCTCGGAAAGTGGGAAGGCACCCAGTCGAGGATGACGCCGATACCGGCCTGGTGACAGGTGTCGATGAAAAACATCAGGTCTTCGGGCGTGCCAAACCGGCCCGAAGGCGCGAAAAAACCGGTGATCTGGTAACCCCAGGAAGGGAAGTACGGGTGTTCCATGACCGGCATGAGCTCGACATGCGTGAAGCCCATGTCTTGCACGTAAGGCACCAGTTCGGCGGCCAGTTCGGAAGTTGAGCGAGCGGTTGCCGTCGTCGGGTATCTTTTTCCAGGAGCCCGGGTGCACTTCGTAAACCGACCAGGGCTGCGGTTTGCCGGCTTGTTTGAGGCGTTTGTCCAGCCAGGGTTTGTCGGCCCAGGTGTAATCGTCCATGTCCCACACGATGCAGGCAGTGCCCGGCGGAGTTTCCCAGCGCAGGGCGTAGGGTCGCCTTTGTCGAGGCCGCGGCCATTGGGCATGGTGATGTGGTATTTGTACAGGGTGCCTTTTTCGAGTTGCGGGATAAAGCCTTCCCAGATACCGCTTTTGTCCCAACGAGGGAGCAGCACATGGCTGTCGGGGTTCCAGTTGTTAAAATTGCCGGTGACCGACACCCGTTTGGCATGCGGCGCCCAAACGGCGAAGTGCACCCCTTTTTCACCGTCTGCTTCTACCAGGTGGCTGCCCAGTTTTTGATACATGCGGAAGTGTTTTCCGGCCTGGAACAAGGAGATATCGAACTCGGTAAGGAGGGAATGTGGTTTGACAGCTTGCATACTAACATGAATTGGGTAGGCCGTGAAAACAGCGGTGTTTTTTCCGGTTTGGTAAAAGTAAAACCCTGAAGATCAATTCGGGAAGAAATGCCAAAGAAAGAATCTGCGCGCCGAAACAAAAGCAGGGCTTGGCACAATTTTGGATTAGGATGATTTGTCGAACCAAACTATTACCCAAACCGGAAATAATCTTTATGGATCTGTTATCTGTACTACCGCGCTTTCCAATTTTATCCTCGCTTTCGCCTGCTGAGTTGCAAGACCTGGTAAAGGTTACTGAGGTACACACTGCTTACAAACACGGGTTTATTTACCTGGCGGATGAGCCGAGTGATTACCTGTGCCTGCTGGTGCAGGGCACGATCAAAATTGGCATATACTCGCCGGATGGGCGCGAGATCATCAAAAGTATCCAGCACCCGTACACGATGTTCGGCGAGCTGGGCATAACGGGAGAAGGGCGCCGCGCCGAATTTGCCTGCGCGATGAACCAGGAAGTCAAGTATTGCCTCGTGCGTGTGGAGGATTTCAAACGCCTGCTTCAGCAAAACTTCAGCCTGGCGCAGGATGTCATGCTCTACCTCGGCGAACGGTTGCGCAAAGCCGAGCACCAGTGGGAATCGCTGATTCTGAAAGATGTGCGGACGCGCATCGTGGAGTTTTTGAAAGAAAGCGCCGACAAACGCGGCCGCCAGGTGGGTTTCGAAACGCTGGTAAAACACGGCCTCACGCAGCAGGACATCGCCAACCTCGTCGGCGCCAGCCGGCAAACGGTAACGGCTATTTTGAATGAACTGCGCAAATCAAACCTCATCCATTTCAACCGGAATTCTATCCTCATCCGGGATATGGACAAACTGAACTAAGAGAAACTTTCCCACAATCCAAGTAATACAACACGAAACTTCTCTCCATGAAGATTAGTATTACAGATGGAGGTTGCCGGGCGGCGCAAAAGCCCGGCAATTTTTTTTGGGGGTTAGGGAACCTGGGGTTTTGATTGAAGATTAATTGATTACATGATTGAAGAAGTGCGTAGTATGCTCAACATCATCGTGAAGTATCCCTGGCGGGCGGGTGAACTACTTCAAAAATCATGTAATCATGTAATCTTCAATCATGTAATCAATGGTTTTTAGGCCAGGTCCATTGAATAGATTTAATAAAAAAACAGACCCCGGAGTGTGCGCAAGGCTTACTCCGGGGTCTGTTTTTTTGGAGGCTGTCTCATCATAAGTTATTCTTTCAACACTAAGCGCACTAAAAACACTAAAATCACCCTATGAACTTAGTGAAAACTTAGTGGTGCTTAGTGATTTTAGTGGCAAAAACCACCTTAGGAGACAACCTCAATTACCCGTTCATGCTAAGTATTTTGATCTCCACGCGTTGGTTGCGCTTGCGGCCCTGTGCTGTGGCATTGGTATCGATCGGGTATTTTTTTCCGTAGCCTTTGTATTGAACGCGGTCGGCAGAGATGCCTTTGGCGATAAGCCAGTCGGCCACCGATTTGGCGCGGCTGGTGGAGAGCGTCTGGGCAAAATCTTCTGTTGGCCGGTTATTCGTATGTCCGCCGATTTCGAGCACGACATCTTCATTTTCCATCAAAAAATCGTACACCTCCAGCAGCGCAGGCACGCTTTCCGATTTGATCACATATTTGTCGGCGTCAAAATAGACCTTGTCGAGCCGGATCACGCTGCCTTTTTTCAGGCCGCTGCGGCTGATTTTGGATGCGCTGGCCACCTGCTCCGGCTGGCTCTTGGGCTGTGCCGGCGGCGATTTTGGCCGTGTTACGGGTGGTTTAGCCGGTGGTGCAGCAGCGATGACCGGCGGTGCAGGTTCAGGCTCCTGCATGGGTTTCATGTTGCAGTCGATCTTTTTGATCGAAGAGGCATTGTCCACCAAAATATTGCCGTTGTACGGGAACAGGGTGGGTGTTTTAAAATACGCCTCGATCAACAGGTAAGTGTAAGCACCTTTCTTCGGGTGTACCCGCATGGTGTAGGTGAGCCAGCGCGTGGTTGTGATCAGGGGCGTTTCGTACAACATTTCGCGCTTGTCGCAGTAGCCCATGCCGCCCCAGATGCGGATTTTGGCAGGAGTGGCATAGTTTACTTCCTCGCCCGTGGTACGGCTTAGGCTGAGGTACAATTCGGCGCGGCACAGGTCCAGGGTAAACTCATAACATTCATCCTGCTCCAGCGGCTGGCTCAGGCGCTGGGCGACTCCTTCCCAGGTTTCATTGTCGCGCACGACAAGGCCCAAATACGTTTCGCCGTGGCTGGGTGTTTTGGTCACCTGGAAGCTGCCGGGTTGAATATCGGGGGGGCTTTCTTCGGATTTTCCGCAATTGTACCAGCCCGTTGGCGCTTCGCAACATTTGGGTAAATCTTCAAACGAGGGGTTGATAAAGGTTGTCAGTTCCTCTTTTTGTTGGGCCGTAGCCAAAACAGGAACCAGGAACATTCCCACCAACCATCGCAGTTTATTCGTTAAAGGCATAATCAGCTGTTTTTTGTTGAATTACAGTGCCGGTAAATGGCGAAAAATCGTGCCGAATTTGTCCGGTTTATGACGAAACACGGTTTGCCGAAATAAAAATTTCAGGCGCCGTTACCCAAGTAAACGTCAAAAAAATCCATTTATGACCTCTTTTCGATGAAAAAAAGCCCCGGACAACTAAAGGGGTTTTTTAAAAGGGTAGAGGGTTAGAAGGGGTGTACACTTTTCAAATTTAAAAAGTGTACACCCCTTCTAACCCTCTACCCTTTTTTAATTTCTTATTCCCCAAAGGCATTCAAGCCCGTCACATCGTGCCCGGTGATGAGCAGGTGGATGTCGTGCGTGCCTTCGTACGTGAGCACCGTTTCCAGGTTCATCATGTGGCGCATGATGGGATATTCGTTGGTGATGCCCATGCCGCCGTGGATCTGGCGGGCTTCGCGGGCGATTTCCAGCGCCATGTGCACATTGTTGCGTTTGGCCATCGACACTTGCGCGGGAGTCATCGTGCCGGCATTGGCCAGGGTGCCGAGACGCCAGGCCAGGAGTTGGGCTTTGGTGATCTCCGTGATCATTTCGGCCAGTTTTTTTTGCGTCAGTTGAAAAGCGCCGATGGGTTTGCCGAACTGGATGCGCTCTTTGGAATAGCGCAGGGCGGCGTCGTAGCAGTCAAGACCGGCGCCAATGGCGCCCCAGGCAATGCCGTATCGGGCTTTGGTGAGGCAACTGAGCGGGCCGCGCATGCCCACCACGCCGGGCAACACGTTCTTTTTGGGCACCCGCACATCTTCAAACACCAGCTCGCCGGTGATGCTGGCACGAAGCGACCATTTGCCGTGTATTTCGGGCGCTGAAAAACCTTTCATGCCTTTTTCGACGATCATGCCGAGCACCTTTCCGTCTTCGCGTTTGGCCCAAACGACAGCAATATCAGCCACCGGGGAGTTGGTGATCCACATTTTGGCGCCGTTCAGGATGTAGTCGTTGCCGTCTTCTTTTACATTGGTGACCATGCCGCTCGGGTTGGAGCCGTGGTCGGGTTCGGTGAGGCCGAAGCAGCCGATAAACTCGCCGGAAGCAAGTTTGGGCAGGTAATGCCGGCGCTGCTCTTCCGAGCCGAATTTATAAATCGGGTACATCACCAGCGAGCCCTGCACCGAGGCCATGGACCGCACGCCGGAATCGCCGCGCTCCAGCTCCTGCATGATCACGCCGTAGGCAATTTCGTCCATGCCGCCGCAGCCGTACTCCGCCGGAAGCGAGGGACCGAATGCGCCGATTTCAGCCAGGCCTTTGAACAGGTGCGTCGGGCATTCGGCGCGGTTGGCATAATCTTCAATGATGGGACTCACTTCCGCCTTCACCCATTCGCGCACGGCTGAACGGGCCAGCAGGTGCTCCGGACTGAACAGCTCGTCGACGTTGTAATAATCGTGGTGTTGGTAGCGGTCTTCGCGGGCGGTTTTTGGCTTGGTGGTCGATGTATTGGCGCCGTTGGCTTGCATGATTTTTGTAAATTTTAGTTAGGGAAATTGCAGGGCAAAGGTAGGGTATTTGGCGTTATCCGGGTTGCCTCGCGAAGGGCTTCTGAAAAATTTTGCAACAAACTTTTCACCGCAAAGGCGCAAGGACGCAAAGTTTAATTTTTGAAGCCCGGGTGTCTTTTCTACAAAAGAAAACAATCTACGGAAAACACACGTTGAGACGCGTAGCTCCAAAATCCGGGGCAACGCCTGTTCACCACTCCCAACCCTCCATATCTTCCAGGGGCTTGGGTTTTACCGTGCGTTTGGTATGCGCGCGTTGTTTTTGCCGTTCGAGCACCAGGCGGGCCAAGCCCCAATTGGCCGGCTCCGGCGCATCGGGCTGCATGACAGGCCGGATTTTGCGCTCCAGCACGTCAAGCCGGTAAAGCATGCTCATCAGGTATTCCGGCTGGGTTTCCAGCATGTCGCCGATACGGTCGGCCAGCAAACGCAACAGTTCCTCCTCGTTTGCCGGAGGTGGCGCTGCTTCCAGTTCGAAGGGCTCGCGGATCAGGTCGGTTGTTTGTTGCAAAAAATCGTCGGACATCATATCGCTTATGGAACAAAGATACCACCCATACGACAATCCGGAAACGGTGCGTTATCCTCCGGGTATCCGGATATTGTCATTTTTGTTCCGGCTGGTTGCCGCATGCTGGCAATTCCGGTTGAAACCATAAAAATCCGCCCCTGCTTTCCTAAATTTGCACCCCTTTTTAACGCCTAATTTCAAATACCTACAAAACTGTCCGTATCCATCATGGTAAAACAGTTCCTCTTCTCAACTTTCCTGTTTCTGTTGCTGGGCGGCATTGCTCAGGCACAACCGGCAAAACACAGCAATGACCCGGTGCTTTTTTCCGTAAAAGGCAATCCGGTGCACGTGTCCGAGTTTCAACATATTTACACCAAAACCAACCAGCAAAACGCCGATTTCTCCGAAGCATCGCTGAAGGAATACCTCGATTTGTACATCAAATTCAAACTGAAAGTCCAAAAAGCGCGGGATATGCAGCTCGACACCGTCCCGGCTTTTCAGTCTGAACTCGACGGCTACCGCCGCCAACTGGCCGCCTCGTACCTCGTCGATAAGGAAGTGACCGACAAGCTGGTCCGGGAAGTGTACGAGCACATGAAGCAGGATGTCGACATCAGCCATATTTTCGTTGCCGTCGACATCAATGCCCCGGCAGCCGATTCGCTCAAGGCATACAACCGCGCGCTGGCACTTTTCAAACAGGTTCAAAATGGCGCCTCCTTCGAACAGCTGGCCCGCGACAGCTCCGACGACAAGTCGGCCAAAAACAATGGCGGCCACCTGGGTTTTGTAACGGCGATGCTCCCGAACGGCTACTACCACCTGGAAAAAGCCATCTACAACGCCAAACCCGATGCCCTGTTGGGACCCATCCGGACCAACACGGGATACCACGTGGTAAAAGTGCACGGCTTCCGGCCTGCCCGTGGTGAGATGGAAGTTGCACAAATCCTGATCCGCGCCGGCGAAAATGAAGAAGACAACGTTCGGAAACGCATGCAGGCCGATAGCATTTATGCCCAACTGCAACGGGGCAAGGGATGGGACGAAATTTGCAGCCGCATTTCAGAAGATAAAATGAGCGCTGAAAAAGGCGGCTACATCGGTTTCTTCGGGATCAACCGGTATCAAAAAGCGTTTGAAGACGCTGCCTTCGCCCTGGAAAACGACGGCGACATTTCCAAACCGGTGTCCACGACGATCGGCTGGCACATTATCAAGCGGCTCAGCAAACGCGGCCTGGGCAGTTTTGAAGAATTGCGGCGGCCGTTCACCGAGCTGGTCAAGCGCGACAGCCGGAGTGAAATTGCCACCAAAAGCATGATTGAACGCATCCAGAAAGAAGGCAACTTCAAGGCTTTTCCGGAAAATCTGGCCAAATGGACCGCCGAACAAACCGACTCCGTTTTCCTGACATTTAAATGGAAACCCAACCCGCAAAAACCGCAGACCCCGCTGCTGCAGTTTGGCTCGAACAAAACGTACACCGTAGCCGATTTTGAAGAATATTGCGCCCGCGCCGCACGCGAACGCATGCGCGGCATGGGCACGCCGCTCGACGAGGTGGTCGGAAAATTGCACCAGGGATGGGCGGAGGAAGTCACGCTGGAATTTGAAGAAAGCCAGCTGGACAAGAAATATCCCGAATTTCATGCACTCATGCGCGAGTACGAAGAAGGCATGCTTCTTTTTGATGCCGCCAAACAGGAAGTTTGGGACCGCGCCAACGCCGACTCTACCGGTCTGGAGGCGTATTTTGAAAAAAACCTGAAAAACAAATACATGTGGGACGAGCGCGCCCGCGTGAGCATGTACACCCTCAAATCCGACGACCCGCAACTCCTGCTCAAAGTGCGTGACTACGCCGCCAAAAAAAGCGCCAAGGAAGTCCTGGAAAAATTCAATAAGAAAGACGAAGTGCTGGTTCGCCTGGAAAAAACCTACGAAAAAGGCAAGCGCCAGGAACTCAACGACATCTGGGAAGCCGGCAGTATGACCAGCGCCAAAACAGACGCCGGCACCAAAACGGCGTCGTTTATGAAAATTGAGAAAATCATTCCACCAACACCCAAGGCCCTCGACGAAGCGCGCGGTTACGCCGTGGCCGATTACCAGGAATTTCTGGAAAAACAATGGGTGGAGCGCCTGCGCGCCGAATACCCGGTGACGGTGAATGAGGCTGCTTTTAAGGCGCTCATCCGCAATAAATAAACGCCCCGAAACGGGCAACATTTGCAAAAACACGACGCGCTTTCGATGCAACATCGGAAGCGCGTCGTATTTTTGGTGTCCCGCCCTTGTGAACAAACCTTGCCTACCGGCGTGCAAAGGCAAGTTATATTTAAGTTCCCCTTTCGAGCGGGCAGGTTCCTCGCTGCACTCGGAATGACAAGACCACCTTATAAGAATCCGGGGAGCGAAAGATTTGGAAAAGGAACATTGCCTCGCCCCAGTTTTGGCCTCAGCCTATCCCACTATGGTTGGGCTAAAAGAAGGGGCGACGAAATGTTGCTTTACCGGGTTTTACTCCCTCTTTATTTAATACGCATTGTCATTCCGAGCGTAGCGAGGAACCTGTACAAGCGCAAGGGAGAAATGCTAAAAGCCAAATGGTTACCACAAATATTACCAATCATTGCACGCCGGTACCCAAGGTTCATCTACCGCAAATCAAACGTTCACTCATAAAATTTTTACCAGAATGAAGACATTGAAAATTTTCACCGTATTGTTCCTGTTCAGCCTTTTCGGCACCACGCTTTGCGCTCAAGATGCGGCGCAAAACAAGGCTGCATGCCTGAAGGTTTACGAATGTATCAACAACCAGGACTTCGATTGTATGGCCGAGCTCATGGCCGACGACATGATCGAATACGCCGCCCCGGAGCCCGTACAGGGCAAAGACAACGTTCTGCAAGGTATCCGGGAATACTTCGAGGCTTTTGACATGCAGGTTGTACCCGACAAAATGGTGGCCGAAGGCAATACCGTTATGATCCTGGTCACGGCCACCGGCACCTGGAAAAAAGACTTCATGGGGATGAAAGCCACCGGGAAATCGTTTCGGATTCAGGATGTTGACATCCTCGAATTTGACGATGCCGGAAAAGTCAAAGCGCATTGGTCGGTGCAGGATCCGATGGTTATGATGAGCCAGATTGCCAATTAAACACGGCAGCGCGATAAATACGAGTCGCCTCGCAACCTGTTTTTCACCGCCGGGAATCTGGTTGAAATATGTCGGGCTTTGTTGCCGAACGTGCCTGAATTTCGAATTCCGAACCAGGAATATTCTTATTGGTAACCGGAACCTGCGCGGGAAGCGGACAGGGTATGGCCATGGCAAATCAGTATTAAAGATTTAGAGCGGCTGTACAACTTTTCAATTTGAAAAGTTGTACAGCCGCTCTAAAAAAGTGTGCAAGTTAACGGCCTCACCATACCACGGGGGCATTAAAATGCAACGTTGCCGACACTACTTGCTGCTAAGCGCGCCATTTTCCACCACGCGTTGTTCCCCGATGCTGAGTGTTGCGTCTTTCAAGTGGAGAAAATAGTCCACCTCGCCGTCGTAGTTGCCGCCGGCCCAGTCGTTATCGCCGCCACCCAGCGTGACCATGCCGGCCATTTCAAAGCTGCGGTAATCACCGATCACCTTGCTGTGCGGATTGAGGCCCAGGTCGATGCTGCTGAGCATGGCCTTATCGGCGCCATAAGCCAGCCAGCGCTCTTTCAGTTTGGAAACATCCTGATCGGCAGTAATGCTTTGGATTTTGCCGTTTTTATACACCACTTTCAGCTTGGTCAGTTTGGTGCTGCCCAGGTAATACGCCGGCAAAACGACAGTGCCGTTGGCGGAATTGGGATCCACAGCCGCAAAAACATCGCCGGCCGGCAGCCAGGCAAAATTACTGCCCTGACTGCGCTGTTGGTCCATGGTGCTGCCGCAACTGGCCATCGGAGCGCTGCTGTGCAACTTAAAATTGATGTCGGTGCCCGCAGGCGTGGTTACTTTTACCGTGCTGCCGGGTTTGAGTTTAGCCATGATTTTATCGGCGCTGGCCTTCAGCGCATCGTGATCGGCAGCCACAGCATTCCAGAAATTTTGCTGCATCTGGTTGTAGTCGGCGCCGAAAACCTTGGCAATGGCAGGTGTGGGAATCCCGTCGGTCTGACCGAGCGACACCACCCGCACCCGGTCGTGCCGGTTTATACCCCGTGAGGCTTCACTACTCTCGTGAAAGGCCTGGCGCACCTCCGGGGTGATATGGCTCCAACGATCCGGATCAGTGACTAAGTCCACCCTGATCACACAGTCGATCATGCGGTCCTCAATGGCATAGGCATAGTTGGGTTGTGCCAGGTACTCCGGCTTCACTTCTTTGGAAATACGAACATCGGCCTCCGGGAGATACATACGGACGACCGGCACCCCGCCGGCTTTGTACACGGCTACATAAAGGGCTTCCAAAATGTCCTGGACCTCGGGAGAGCCGCTGATCAGTACATGTTCGCCTTTGGCAACAACGAGCGACTGGTTGACAATGCGGTCGGCAACCTGGTCGTAATTGGGTTTTTGAGCATTTGCCTGCAGGCTAACTACCAACAGGGCAAGGACAATCAGTTTTTTCATAACAGTTTGATTTTACGGATATTAAAAAAAGCGTTCGTTATGAAAACGAAGATGCAGGCAGGCCATACAGCAAATCAAATCTGTTGTGTAATCGGCGGGAAAGGTTTCGCAAGCGGTCGGCAGACGGCCTATTCGTACGGCAGGATCACCTCAACACGGGTGCCCACGGCCAGTCCGGTTTCATCTTCCAGGTCGATCACCCGGATCATGTCGGCTTTCAGAAAATCCCGGTGCAACAGCTGGAGACGGTCGTTGGTGAGTTTCATGCCTTTCGACTGGTGCTGCTGCCGGCTCCCCGATTGTAATGCGCGGGCAGCTCTGCGGCCGATGCCGTTGTCTTCCACGATGCATTTCAGGTGGCCGTTTTCGGGGTAAAGCTGCAAGAGCAACCTGCCTTTTCCGGGCTTGTGCATCAGGCCGTGCCAGATGGCGTTTTCCACAAATGGCTGAAGGATCAGCGGCGGAATGAAGACTTCCTCCAGCTCGATGCCGGCGTCGATCTGAAAAGCGTATTCAAACTTGCCTTCAAAACGCATGGCCTCCAGGTCGAGGTAAAGTTTCAGGGCATCCAGTTCCTTGTCGAGCGGAATGGTGAGATTTTTGGAATGGTCGAGGATGAGCCGCACCAGGCGCGAAAACTTGGTGAGGTACTGCGACGCCTCCGCAGGCCGGTTTTTGAGAATGTACCAGTTGATCGAATTCAGGGAGTTGAAAATAAAATGCGGGTTCATCTGCGCCTGCAGGGCGGTAAGTTTTGACTCCGCAATTTCCTTCTGAATATTGAGCAGTTCCTGTTCCTGGCGCGCTACCGCCTCGTTGGCTTGTGCAGTCGCAATTTTCTGTGAACACCGGGCCGCAATGCGCATCAGCACATCGAGGTGCGCAGGCTTGAAAAAACCCTTTTGATGGTGTTCCGAATCGATTACGCCGAGCACCTTGCCCTCGTGCAAAATGGGCACTGCCAGTTCGGCCCCTTCCGTCTGTAAGTCGGCGATGTAGCGCGGGTCAGCACCGGTGTCCTGCACCAGCAGGGGCTTCCCGGTGGCCGCCACATGCCCGACAATACCCTCCCCCACCGGGATGCTCAGCCGGTTGGTAATTTCCCGGCCCTGCGGATTTTTTGGCCCGTATGCGGCTTTTTGAACCAAATGTTGTCCGGACTCGTCGAGCAGGTACACGATGCAGTCTTCAAAATTCAGGCGGGAAATAACGTTTCGCGCCAGGTCCCAGATAATCTCGTCTACCGAATTTTCCGCATAGCGGGAGTTGATGAAATACTGCACGGCAGCGGCATGGGCTTTTTGCATTTGCCGCAGGCGGAAATAACGGTACAAGCCCCAACCCACAACGGCCAGCATCGCGAAAAACACCAGCCGAAACCACCAGGTGGCATAAAACGGCGGCAACACGTGTATGTACAACCGCCGGGGTTGCAAACCCGGTTTTCCATACTCGTTGATGGCTTCGATTTCGAGCGTATAATCGCCGGGGTCGAGATTGTTGAAGGCTAATTGCCGCTGGCCTTTCACCGGCAGCCAGTGGTCGTGCAGGCCCAGGAGCCGGTACCGGAATTCGGTGCGCGCCTGGCGGTGAAACTCGGTCCCCGGGCGACGGTTAAAATTCAGGGCGCCGAAAGCAACGGACAACTCGCGTTCGTCGGGTTGCAGGGTGACCTCCCGAATGTAGTTGGGCGCCAGGGAAAAATCTTCGGCCCGGTTGCCGATATCGACTGCCGAGAGGTACGGCACCGGTGGGATATTCTCCTGGTGCATTAACTCGTCGGGGTGGAAATACCGGATACCAAAACTCCGGGACGTCAAAATGTTCCCGTTGGGCATTTGCGTGATGGCCCATTTGATCACCACGCCAAACTCCGGGTAATGCCGAAAAAATCCTGTTTTCGGGTCCAGCGACAAGGTTCCGCCCTCTGTATTCATCCAGATGCCGTGGTTTTTGGTCAGGGTAAAATCATAAATTTCATTGCCGTTGGCCACCAGGGTGGTCAGCACCTGCCGGTATGCTTCCGGACGGGCAAGGTCAAAACGGTACAACCCGTGGCCGTAGGTGCTCACCCAAACGGCGCCGTTGCTGTCGGGGCGAATTTGGGTAACGTCCACACCGGGAATCAGAAAACGGCGGTTTTGGTGAAACTCGTTTTTTGCAGCATCGTACAGGCACAAGCCCTGTGCCGTGCCGATCAGCAGGCGGCCATCGCCGGCCCCGGCAATTTTGGTAATTTCCAGGTCGCGCAGCAAACCACCGTGTTTTCGGGACCAGGGAGCAGGCTGTTTTTCGGGAATGGACAAGGCATACAGCCCGTGCTTTTTTGTGCCGATCCAAAGGGTGCCGTTTTCAAAAAAAACGGCATTGATAAAATCCGTCGGACCGGCAGTATGTGCGCCATTGAGGAGCCAGGCGTCTACCCGTTCGATTTTTACCGAAACGGCATCCCATTTCAAAAGACCAGCCTCGGAAGCGATCCACACATTTTTTTCAGCGTCGAAACACAGGCCGCCCATCCACACATCGGAATCCAGCCGCCCGTCCATCGAGTACCGGTAGGCCCGGGCGGTGTCGCGATCGAAGTCGACAAAGATCAACCCATCGCCTGTGTATGTTCCCACAAATACGGCATTCCGGCCCGGTACGTTCAGGTACGCCAGATTCCAATTCATCGGTTTTTGGTTGGGATACCGGAAAAAAGCGGATCGCCACTCCTGCGGCGCTATGCGGATAAGATTGGTGTTGGTACTGCTCCAGAGGTTGCCGTTGCGGTCTTTAAACAGGCAATGGTAGCCGTACTCTGTCCGGTTGCGGGCAGGTTTGCTGTTTGGCACAAAGCGGGTTTCACCGGTAAATACATTGTGCAGGTAGAGGCCCTTGTAGCGGGCCAGAATTGCAATTTCGTCTTCCGAGTAGCGGGCAAAGTGCGCCCATGCAAGCGTATCGTTTTCTGCCAGGTGGCCGGGCAAACGCGCATCCCACCGGCCTGTTTTGCGCAGCCATTTCATAATGCCCTTTTGCGCATTCGTCCAGACATTTCCGGCCTGGTCAACAAAAACATAGCCGGGGCCCGTACCGCCTTTCCCGGGAGCAAAAGGCGGTGAAAAGGGGTGAAATGTAAATTTTTGCGTTGTTTTTCGAAACTCAAAAATGCCGAACGCGCAGCCGACCCACAGCAAATCCGGATCGAACGGATCGGGGGTTATACCTTTTAAAAATTGATAGTAGCGCCCGGGCGGCATATCGGGAATTTGTGCATAAAAACGCTGAACAGCGCCCGAAACCGGATCAATGCGGTTCAGGCAAAAGGGGTTGCTGGTCACCCAAACGGTACCGTCTGCCTCAACGGCAATGCCCCCGATTTGGTTGCCGGCGAGTGTTTGGGCATTATCCGGATCATGACGCCAGGTGGTGTATGTCCCGCTCCGGTGCTCGAGTCGGCTGACACCGCCGCGCACTGTCCCGATCCATAGGTCGTTGGCCTTGCCCGAGGTGACGAATATCGGCGGGGAAAAGGTCAGTGTGTTGGATTCGCCTGGGATGTGGGTGATTTTTTCAAAATCCTGTCCATTGTATTTAAACAGGGCATTGTCGCTGCCAAACCACAAAAACCCCAGTGAATCCTGCGCTACCGAACGCATAATCTTGTCGGGCAAGGGCAATGTCTCAACAACAAGTGGTTTTTGTTGCGCAGCCAACAAGGCACAAAAAAACAGGCACCCGGCAGTGGCAAGTTGTTTAGGCAGGGGAAATGGATTGCAGGCAGCCTGTTTCATCCGTGCATTTTGTCGTTTTCACCACTGGTCAGGATAAGTTCTTCCAGGTTTTTCTTTACGTCCGACCGCCGGCGCCGCGACACTTCCACCACCGTTCCGTCGGTCAGGGTCAGCCCCGCTTCGCTGTATTGCGCAATAAAACCGGCATTCACCAGGTGTGATTTGTGGCAGCGGATAAATGCGCAGCCCTCCAACAGTTCAATAAAATGACCCAGCGGCCTCGACGCCACCACCCGCTTTCCATCGTGCAAAAAAAAGTGGGTATAGTTCCCGTCGGCCGCGCAACGGACAATATCCGCCGGGTCGAGGAAGTGGGTGCCTTCGGTGGTGGCGATGGTAAGCCGGTATTTTTTCGGGTCGGTTTGGGCGGTATTGAAAAACAGGTGGTCAAAAGTACGTTGCCGCGATTCGGTGGAGTGCAGCAGCCGGTCCATCGTGTTGCGCAGTTCTTCGGCATCAACGGGTTTGAGCAGATAATCGAAGGCGGAAAACCGGATTGCCTGAATGGCATACTGGTCATAAGCCGTGGTAAAGACGACTTGGAAGTCGTATGTGTCCAAACTTTTCAACCAGGCAAATCCGTCTTTTTGCGGCATTTTAATATCGAGAAAAACAATATCCGGCCGGTAATGTGCCAGCAAATCGGACGCTTCATCGGCGCCGGCTGCTTTCCGGATATGCGTAATTTCCGGGATATGGTACTCCAGCTGCAACTGCAGTACCTCGCGGGCTTTCTTTTCGTCGTCGATAATGAGTGCCTTCAACGCTTGTTCCATGATTACCAAAGATAACACAAGCCGGAATTGAATCAACGGTGCGCAACGGCCGTTTCACAAATGGCAACATCAATTGTACAAACGGCACGCCGGGGTGCCTGCTACCGCAAACTCCAGGAAACGGCCAGGTAGTTGCCCCCGGCCCGGATACCCAGTCGCTGGTCTGCCCGCGCACGCCGGTGCAACTGCGGGACAAAAATGCCTGCCAGGGCCCCAACGGCATACCCGGCCAGCACATCGGTCGGAAAATGCCTGCCGCCTTTGACCCGGAAGTAACCGGTTGCGGCCGGGATGGCCGCCGCCGCGCCCCAAACTACCGGCTTCCAGGGGCTGTCGGGGTAGTAATCGGAAAAAACCCGGGCGGCAAAAAACGTACCTGCCGCCGACAAGGACGTGTGCCCGGAAAAAAAGGAGCCCCGGGCGTTGGCCGTCTGTTTTTTATCAATCGGAACATCCGGGTTGTACACAAACGGGCGGGTGCGCCGGGCGGCATATTTGGTGAGCAAGGTAAGGCTGGAAGCCGTCAGCAGGGTTTCTCCCCAAAGCAAAGCAACCGTTCCGAAGTGGCTCCGCGGCGCTTTCCCGGCTAAAAAAAACACCGGCGCAGCCATGGCGGAAAGCCACAATACATTGCTGGCCTCGTGTGCGCGCAGGGAGTAGTTGCCGGTAGCGCCCCGGTCCAGGGCATTGATCGGGCCGGCATCGAGCGCTGCCAGTTCACCGGCGGTGTAAATAGGTACATTCGCCCGCAATTGCGTGCCGATAAGCCCGGCCGACAGGCTGACGCCGGAAATGACGATCTCCTTGCCAAGGTTCAACTTGTAGGGCGATTGTGCCCTGAGGAGGCCTGCAGTCAAGCAAAACAGGATGACGAGCAAGCCGGGTTTTAGTATATGCATTGTTTTGATTTATTAATGTTAATGTAAGGTGTTTTACCTATGTTACTGCCTGTGGGCATACGATTTCAAATCATTTCCGGCCAATCCGGGCTAATTTTACCACACCCCGGCCTTGCCGGCTTCCAATCCTGTTCAACAAAATCAACGACCTGATTATGCGACAAAAACCGTTATTCTATTTTATATGCGGCCTGTTGTTTGCCTGCGAAAATACCACGCCAACCAAGGCTCCAACCCATGCGCTAAGCGCACAGCAGGTTGCCGACGCGCCGGTGCAAACGCTCCAGGGTATGTATAGAAACGATGCCCGGGGCGCCTTTTTTTATGATTGCACAGCCGGTGAAAACCTGCGGGTGCAAACCAAATCCACCGGACTGGATTCGTTGTACCGCGCTTTGCAACAGCCAACAAGTTATCCCGGAGAGCCTGTTTTTGCCGTATTGCATGGAAAAGTGCTCAAACCTGGCGGCGGTCCCGGCCAGCTCATCATTACCAAGGTCGATACGCTCCTCATGCGTACCCTGCACAACAACTGCCAGCCGTACGATTTTTGGTGTATCGGCACCGAGCCGTTTTGGGGGCTCGTGATTTCCGAGTCGGAAGGAAAAATTGCGCTGAAACAAATCGCGGATGGGCAGGGCAAGGTATTCCCCTGGACGCAGCCCAAACAGGACGGCGAAACGGTGTTGTACGAAAGCACCGACCCGGCAACCGGCGAAAAAATCAACGTTATGCTGCGCAAAGAACCCTGCAGCGACGGGATGTCCGAGCGGATGTATCCCTATTCGGTCGAACTGCGTTTCGGTGCGCAAATATTGTCGGGTTGTGCCCTGAAATGAGCCGCCTCACTGCATCTTGTCACCGCGCAAAATCCGGAACCGCTTGCGGGCTTCCACGGCAAATACCGAGCCCGAGTAGTCGATAAAAATCTTTTCGTACAGTTCCTTGGCCTTATCGGTGTTGTCCAGTTTTTCCTCGTTCAACTTAGCCAGGGCAAACAGCGCATTGTCGGCGCGAATATCTTCCGGATACTTTTCGGCAACCTGTTGATAGAGTTCCGCAGCGCGGGTGTAATCGCGTTTTTTCTCCGAAATCTGGGCCTCCAGGTAGAGAATGTCGTCCTGTAAGGTATTTTCCGGATACCCCGACCGGATGGTATCGAGCCGGAGGAAAGCTTCGTCAAACCGGTTTTGGAACACCAGCATTTCGGCCGTGGCGTAGAGTTGCATGGCATCGGTCGTGGTGTCGGAGTTGAGGTTGTCCATGATAAACACCGAAAGGTCGAGCGCGTCGTTGGCGATGAGTTTGGAGGTGGAGGCCTTGAGCACGTTGAACTGCGCCTGCGCCCACTCAAAATCGCCGTTGAAATAGGACAGTTTGGCATTTTTGAAACGCGCTTCCTGCCCCAGCATTTCTTCCCGGAAATCTTTGTCGACCTGGCTGTACAGCAGGGTGCTTTCCCAGATTTCGCCGCTCATCAGGTAAAAATCGGCCAGGTTGATCTTCACCCGCGCCAGGGTATTGCGGTTCAGGCCGGGCGATTGCCGGAGCTCGTCGAGTAGCCGTATGGCCTTGTTGAGGTCGTTGATGTAGTACGCCTCAAGGTCGGCCAGTTGGATAATAATGAAGGCCGTGCTGCGCCCGCGGTCGTATTGGTTGAGAAAACTTTCGTATTCGCTTTCAAGCGTCCGCAAATCCTCCAGGGTATAGTCGAAGCCCTCGGTGATCTTCCGGCGCCGGCAGTTCATCGCCTCGCGTTTGGCATCAAAGAAAAACGGGTTTTGCGGCCCTTTTTCCTGAATGATGTACTCAAAACCGGCAATGGCCGTGTCGAAGTCGCGGGCATTGGCGGCGTCGTTGGCCAGTTTGAAAATGCGCTGGCCGGGCTCGCCCAGGCGTTTATCCAGCGCTTTATACTGGCGCAAAGCGCTTTTAAAATCCTTGTTTTGCACAAACGACCATGCCAGCAGTTCGATGTAGTCGGCATTGTTGTCCGACTGCAGGCGCGTGTACAGTTGGGATTGCAGCTCGGTGAACTCACTTTCGGCCAGGTAGCGCGCCAGTTGGGTTTGGATTGTGATCAAACGGCCCGGGTCGGCGTCGAGGCTGTTGAGGTACGATTCAATCATTTTCGGGGTATTGCCTTTCCGGCGGTAAAGTTCGCCGAGGTTAAAGGCAAACCGCGTTTGATCTTTGAACAGGGCCCCGCCGCGTTCATATGTTTTTATGGCAAAATCGAATTTGGCGGCGTTGATGAAGGTGTTCGCCAGACTGTTGATGGAGGCATAGTCGGGCGCCATTTTGGCAATCGCCTTTTCATATTCGGCATTGGCTTCGTCGGACTTGCCCATGCGGTCGTACAAATTGCCGTTGAAAACGTAGAATTTGACATTACCGGGCGCCTGCTTCAGCTGTTTTTTAACCGCTTTCTCGGCGTCATCATATTTTTCCAGGTTTAGCAGGCAGTCGAAGTAGCGCTCGAAATAATAATCGGTCAGTCCACGGTCGTTTTCCAACAGCTGGCTGTACAATTCGGCGGCTTTTTCGTATTCGCCATTCATAAAATATTGATTGGCAAGGTTGGGGTTTTGGCCCTGAACGGCCGCAGGCAGATTAAAAACAAGGATCAGGAATGCGGTGATCCGCAGAATTTGAACTTTCATGTGTTTACGAGTTGAGCCGGTTAGCGCAGCGGCAAAGGTATCTGAAAATAACGTGCCAAGGGGGCATTGTGTTTTGAATGGGTTATCTTGCAGAACAATCTAAGAAAAACAAACATGCGCTTCTTAATCCTCTTGTCGGTGCTTTTTCGGCTAACGGCTGGGCTGGGTGCCCAAACACCGACCATCGTGCTGGCCCCGGATCCACAAACCGCCGACACGCGCGCTGCGCGCATTTTACAACACTATTTAGCCGCAATAACGGGGCAAAAGATTGCCCTGCAAACCGGGCTGAAAGTTCCGTCCGAAGGGGCTGTCGTGTTCCTGGGGTCGCATCCCAACCTGCGGCTGGTCGGCCTCCAGGTGCCGCCAAGCATGCCCGACGAGGCCTATTTTATCCATGGAAAAAACAACGCCTTCCTGATCGCCGGCGGCGGTGCGCCTGGCGCCGAATACGGGGTGTACGACCTGCTCGAACGCCTGGGCTGCCGAAAATTCAGCCCGCGCGATTCCCTGATCCCCCATGTGGACAAACTCCGCCTGCCCGATGTGCCGCCCAGGCTGGAGACGCCGGCATTTCAGTACCGGGAACTGCACTACGAACCGGCCTTCGATGCAAGCTGGGCACGCTGGCACCGCCTGCGCACCCGGGCCGACAAAGACCGCGACTGGGGCATGTTCGTGCACACTTTCCGGGAGCTTTGCCCGCCCGAAACGTATTTCGACAGCCACCCGGAATATTTTTCCTGGAACGGCGCCCAGTGGTCGAACGGCCAATTATGCCTCAGCAACGATACCGTGCGGCACTTGGTCATTGCTGCCTTGCGGCAAAAAATAGCCGTAAAACCGGATGCCCTGTACTGGTCGGTGAGTCAAAACGACAACTACGACTACTGCAAATGCCCGCGTTGTGCCGCCTCCGACAGCCGCTACGGCAGCCCGGCCGGCACCCTGCTCGCTTTTGTGAATGCGGTGGCTGCCGAATTTCCGGAAAAAACGATCAGCACCCTGGCCTACCAGTACACCCGCCGGGCGCCGACCGGTATTTTGCCGGCTTCCAATGTCAGCATTTGCCTGTGCAGCATTGAATGCAACCGGGGCCAGCCGATTGCCGATGGCTGCCCCGATTTTGCCCGCGACCTGGCGGAATGGTCGCGCCTGACCGACCAATTGATGATCTGGGATTATGTGGTGCAGTTTCGAAGTTATGTCAGCCCGTTCCCCAACTGGCATACCCTTCAGCCCAATTTGCAGCAGTTTAAAAACCACGGGGTGCGCATGGTTTTCGAACAGGGCTCCGGGCGCGACCAATCCGAGTTTTCCGATATGCGCGCCTACTTGCTGGCCAAACTGATGTGGAACCCGCAGGCGGACGTAGACTCCATCCTGCTCGATTTTGGAAAAGGCTACTACGGCGCTGCACAGCCCGCGATACAAAATTATATCCGCGATCTGACGGCCAGTTTGCAAGCCTCTGGTAGTCAATTATTAATTTACGGCATACCGCAAACGGAAAAATTTCTGACCGACACGCTCCTGGAAAAGCACTTGATCGCCATGCTGGATGCGGAGGATTTGCTGCAAAACGACACCGCCCGCCAACGGCGCCTTTTGGCCGCCCGCCTTCCAATGGGCTTTGCCCGCGTGGAAAAAGCCAAAACGGACAGCCGGGCTATTCTTGACATGCTGTCGGACAGCCCGGAGCAGTGCCGCGAGGCCTTCCAGATTTTTATCGACAACTGCAAAGAAGCGGGCTTCCGCAACCTGCACGAAAACGGCTATACGCCGGAAGCGTATGTTTCAGATTTTTTGGCCTTCCTGGAGCGCCAGCGCACCGCCGCGGCCTCCATTGCCTATGGGCCCGAACTGACTTTCCCGGCTGCACCGACCTATGCGAAAGGCGACCCGGAGGAACTGACCAACCGCCGCGTGGGCGAGCCGGACTACCGGTACAACTGGCTGGGCTTTCAGGGCGAGCACCTGCAGGCGGTTGTCCGGCTCAACAGTGAAACCTGTACACAAATCAGTGTTTCGTTTTTGCAGGATCAGCAATCCTGGGTGTTCTTCCCGCGCAAAGTCATGTTCGAAACTTCCCTGAACGGGCAGTATTTTGAGCATGTTTATGAGGAAAACATCAACCTGGCGCCCGACGGCCAAAAATCCGTTCGCACCGTGTCGTGGTCGGCGCCCAATGCCCGGATGGCGCAGTACGTCCGCGTGACGGCTTACAACCACCTGAACTGCCCGGCCTGGCATAGTTGCAACGGCAACCCCTGCTGGATTTTTGCCGATGAAATCGTGGTGCGGTAGCGGGTGTCTCAAAAGTGCCCCGCCAATTTTGCCCGTCGTAGTGTATTCTGTTTTACCGCGAAGGTGCAAAGACGCGGAGTTTAATGCTTCGCGTCTTTGCGGTAAAAAGTTTGTCGCGCGGGGCCTGGGATTTACTTATGCGACACCTTCTAAATCAGGCTGCCGCCTCCGGTTTCCGGAAACGCTGCATGACATACGTCACGGCAAGCAACACTGCCAACCCGATCAGGTACGAACTGATCAGCATGATCCACTCGTAGGTGTCTTTGCTGACAGCCTCGCGTTTGGCGGCGACTCCCCAGAGGTTTACCAGGCCTTTTTTTACAAAAAAACGCGACACGAGGTTGGAGGCCGACAAGCCGGCCAGGTAGCCTACGGCGAGGTTGAGGACTTCGCCGGCAATGAATTGTTTGACGTTGGACATGCGATGGATCGATTTTGCGTTGCGAAGATTGCAAATCAGTCGGCGGATTTTTATAAATTTTTTCGCCGGTGTCGCCCCTCTAGTTTCAGCAGAAAGTCGGCAGCGAACGCTACTTTTGTTTTTTCGACTTTACCGGAAAAAAGTGGTTTGCAAAAAATCGGAGACGATTCGTCAATTGTCGGCGTGACTCCGAAGTCACGCCGACAATGTACACGGCATCATCACTTTAGCCCGGAATTTTTTTATAAAACACCCTATGCAAATCCGCGAAGCCCGCCTCTCCGACATCCCCCAAATCCAGATTGTCCGCCACGCCGTCAAGGAAAACGTGCTGTCCAACCCGGCCCTGGTGACCGACGCCGACTGTGCCCGCTACATCACCGAACGGGGCCGTGGCTGGGTGTGTGAGGTCGACGGGCTGGTTGTGGGTTTTGCCATTGCCGATCTGGTCGATCACAATATCTGGGCCTTGTTCGTCCAGCCCGAACACGAGGCCCGGGGTATTGGGAAAGCCCTGCACGACACCATGCTGGACTGGTATTTCACGCAAACCCATGAAACCGTCTGGCTCGGCACCGCACCCGGTACCCGCGCCGAGGCGTTTTACCGGCAGGCCGGTTGGACGGCAGTCGGTACGGTGGGGAAAGGCGAAGTGAAGTTTGAAATGCCCTTTGAAAACTGGATCAACCGGAAACAACCAACATCATGAAAAAAATTCTGACCTGTACTACCCTCCTGCTGGCAACTATGTTTTGCGCAGCGCAAAAAACCATTCTCCATTGCGGCCGGCTCGTCGACGTAAAAACCGAACAACTGCTGACTGAGCGCAGCATTTTTGTTGAAAACGGCAAAATTACGGGAGTAGTGGAAGGTTATGCGCCAGCTGGTCCCGACGACCAGCTGATCGACCTGAAGGACCGCACCGTGATGCCGGGGCTGATCGACATGCACGTGCACCTGGTGACCGAGTCCAGCCGCTCGGGCACCTTGGAAAAATATACCCTGAACCCCGCCGATCACGCTTACCGCTCGGTGCTGCATGCGGAGCGCACCTTGCTGGCCGGTTTTACCACCGTGCGCGACCTGGGTGGAAACAACGGCGTGAATATTTCCTTGCGCAATGCCATCAACAAAAATCTGATCAAAGGCCCGCGGGTGTATACTGCCGGAAAATCCATTGCGACCACCGGCGGGCACGCCGACCCGACCAACGGCTATCGCAGAGACCTTACAACCGATCCGGGCCCTGAAGACGGTGTGGTGAATGGCCCGGAAGAGTGCGCAAAAGCCGTGCGCCAGCGCTACAAGGAAGGCAGCGACCTGATCAAGATCACGGCGTCCGGCGGGGTGCTGAGTATGGCGAAAAGCGCCGATAACCCGCAGTTTACCGAAGACGAAGTCCGCGCTATTGTGGCCACCGCAAAAGACTACGGCTTCCGGGTAGCTGCACACGCACACGGCGCTGAAGGCATGAAACGGGCCATTCGCGCCGGCGTGAACTCCATCGAACACGGCACCTACATGGACGACGAGGCCATCCAACTGTTTAAAAAACACGGCACCTACCTCGTGCCTACCATCACGGCCGGAAAGTCGACGGCCGACTCGGCAGCTATTCCGGGCTATTACCCGGAAATGGTGACCGCCAAGGCGTTGGTAGTTGGTCCGCACATTCAGAACACTTTCGCAAAAGCATACCAAGCCGGGGTGAAAATTGCCTTCGGCACCGATGCCGGCGTTTTCCCGCACGGGAAAAACTGGATCGAATTTGTGTACATGCACGAAGCGGGCATGCCGGCGCTTGCTGCAATCAAGGCGGCTACCTGGTATGCAGCCGACCTGTTGGGGACAACCGACATCATGGGCGCCATCGAAACGGGAAAACTGGCCGACATCATCGCCGTCGACGGCAATCCCGTGGACGACATCTACAGCATGGGCCGGGTGAAATTTGTCATGAAAGGCGGGGTGGTGTACTTGCGGGATTAGGCTACTGTTGTTCCTGTCAAAAAATAAAAAGCTGCTTACTTAAAAACCGGTCACAACGTCAACTGATCACACAAAAAATAGCGCAAAATGAAATTTTATCTCTACCTGATACTTGGCGCAATTGTGTCGCTTTCCGGCTGCATTGCGCCGCAAAACCCGCCGGCCGCCGATGGCCCCACCCTGAAAAGTTATTTCGCCGCGCAAAGCGACGGCATCCAAACCGGCGGGGTCAAGGTGATCCCCGTTCAAACCGGCGGCAAAACCTTCAATATCTGGACGAAGCGCTTCGGCAACAACCCGAAGATCAAACTCCTGCTCCTGCAAGGCGGCCCCGGCTGCACGCATGAATACTGGGAATGCATGGAAAGTTTTCTGCCTGCCGAAGGCATCGAGTTTATTTATTACGACCAATTGGGCACCGGCTTTTCCGACAATCCGGAGGATACCGCGTTTTGGGATCTGCCCCGGTATGTGGAGGAGGTGGAAATGGTGCGCAAGGCACTGGATCTCAACAAGGAT
Organism: Lewinellaceae bacterium; assembly: GCA_016716135.1. Classification (GTDB taxonomy): domain Bacteria; phylum Bacteroidota; class Bacteroidia; order Chitinophagales; family Saprospiraceae; genus M3007. The sequence goes on from JADJWX010000031.1 coordinate 26,116, forward strand.
AATTTTTACCTGCTCGGCCACTCCTGGGGCGGAATTTTAGGCATGGAATACGCCCTCAAATACCAGGAAAACCTGAAGGGCCTGATCATCTCCAACATGATGATGAGCTGTCCGGAATACGACCGCTATGCCGATGAGGTGTTGGCCAAAACCATGGACCCGGAGGCCTTGCAGGGTATTCGGGATATCGAAGCCGCCAACGACTTCGACAACCCGCGGTACATGGAAATTCTCACCCCGCATTTTTACGAAAAACATATCTGCCGCATGCCGGAGGCCGAATGGCCCGAGCCGGTGGTCCGCTCATTTGGCAAAATCAACCATAGCCTGTACGTCACCATGCAGGGCCCCAGCGAATTCGGTATCGGTGGCCGGCTCGCCCAATGGGATGTAAAAGACCGGCTTCCCGAAATCAAAGTCCCGACGCTGACCATCGGCGCCACGCACGACACCATGGACCCCGAGCACATGAAATGGGTATCCACAGCCGTACAAAAAGGGCGCTTTTTGCTTTGCCCCAACGGCAGCCACATGTGCATGTGGGACGATCAAAAAACGTACATGGACGGGCTGATTGCTTTTTTGAAGGATGTTGACAAAGGCGCGTTTTAAAAAAATCGGACACCGGAGCCAGCATCGCTATCTTTGAGTCTTACGAAAGTTCGCCATGCCAACCATGTTCCAAACCATAAGTCCGATCGACGGCGCCGTCATTGCCGAACGCACTTACGCCACACCCGATGCCATCGAAGCAGCCCTGGCCCGGGCTGCGACGGCACAGCGCGACTGGAAACATACCCCGGTCGCCGATCGTGCTGCGTTTTGCCGAAAGGCCGTCCGCTATTTTCAGGACAATTCAACCGAATTTGCCGAAGCCCTCACCCGCCAAATGGGCCGGCCGGTGCGCTACAGCCCCATGGAAATTACCCGTGGCTTTCAGGAGCGCGCCAACTACATGATCGATCAGGCCGCCGGCGCTTTGGCTGATATCAGCATTGAAAACTCGGGTACATTCCGGCGCTTTATCCGGCACGAGCCGCTGGGTACGGTACTGGTGCTTGCGCCCTGGAACTACCCTTACCTGACCTCCGTAAATGCCATTATTCCGGCGCTTATGGCCGGTAACACGGTGCTGCTCAAACACGCACAACAAACGCCCCTTTGCGCGGAACAGTATGCTGCGGCATTTGAGGCGGCAGGTTTGCCACAGGGCGTTTTTCAATACCTGCATTTGAGCCACGAACAGGTGGCCGGTGTGATCGCCGATGCGCGGATTGCGCATGTTGCTTTTACCGGTTCGGTGGATGGCGGCCATGCCGTTCAGCAAGCGGTCGGCAAGCGTTTTTTGGCCGCAGGCCTGGAACTCGGCGGTAAAGACCCGGCCTACGTGCGCGCCGACGCCCGCCTTGATTTTACCGTGGAAAACCTCGTGGACGGCGCTTTTTTCAACTCCGGACAATCGTGCTGCGGTATCGAGCGCATTTACGTCCACGAAAACCTGTTCGACGCCTTCGTGGACGGTTTTGTCGACCTGACCCGGCAATACCGACTGGGCAATCCCCTGGACCCCGAAACTACGCTGGGCCCCATGGTAAAAACGGCGGCGGCAGATTTTGCCAAAGCACAAATCCGGGAAGCGCTGGAACAAGGCGCCCGCGCCCACATCGACCCGGCGCATTTCCCCGCACACCGCGACGGCTCGCCCTACATGGCGCCGCAGGTGCTCACGGGGGTAAACCATGGCATGCGCGTGATGACCGAAGAAACGTTCGCTCCGGTAGTCGGCATCATGCCGGTCAAGGATGACGCCGAAGCGCTCCGCCTGATGAACGATAGCCGGTACGGCCTCACGGCATCCGTGTGGACGCAAGATGCGGACGCCGCCCTGCGCCTGGGCGACCAACTGGAAACCGGCACCTGCTTCATGAACCGTTGCGATTACCTCGACCCGGCGTTGGCCTGGACGGGCGTCAAAGACTCGGGGCGGGGATGCACCCTGTCGGTACTGGGCTATGCTGCCCTGACCCGCCCTAAATCGTTTCATTTCAGGTTGGGGCATGCCTGACCGGAATATTTATTAAAAGAAAATACACATGAAAATCGGCTTGCTGGAATGCGACCATGTCGCGGAGTCCAATCTCGAAATTGCCGGCGACTACCGGGAGATGTTTGCCGCGCTTTTGCCCGGTATGGAATGGGCGTATTACGATGTATGCCGCGGCCACTTCCCTGAACGCGCGGATGCTTGCACGGCCTACCTGTGTACCGGTTCCCGTTATTCGGTATACGACCAGGAACCCTGGATTTTAAAACTAAAATCCTTCGTCCGGGAAATTCATGCCGGCGGGCAGGCGTTTATCGGCGTTTGTTTTGGCCATCAAATGCTGGGGGAGGCGCTTGGCGGGAAAGTGGAAAAAGCGGCGACGGGATGGAATGTGGGTGTGCATCAGTTCGATATACTGCAAGAGGAAGCCTGGATGGCGCCCTTTCAGACACCGCTGCACCTGCTGATGATGTGCCAGGATCAGGTGGTTCAATTGCCCGAAAACAGTACGCTGCTGGCCGCTACGGCTACCTGCCCGGTGGGCATGTTCCGGGTAGGCCCGGCCATGCTGGGTATTCAGGCGCACCCGGAGTTTCCCAAAGCATACACCCGGCGGCTGATGGAAATACGGCGGGAAAAAATCGGGCCGGTAAAAGTGGCAAAGGCCCTGGAAGGTTTAAACCAGGATGTAGACAATGCACTCTTTGCGCAATGGATCACCGCCTTTTTACAGCAAAACACCGGCGCGGCGTTCCAAGTGTAATTCCCCTAACTTTGTATTTTAAAAAAACGACTATGCTACACAGATTGCTCATATTAGGTTTGGCCCTGGGTTTGCAAATACGGGCTGCCGCCCAAATGGAGCGCACGGTTTACCAGGTGTTTGAGGTGGATTCGGCAAAAACGGTCACCCTGGATATTGTTGGGTTCACCTATCCGGAACTCCACGTATGGGCGGGGAACAGTATTCTGACCGAGGCAAATATTCAGGTATGGGAGGCTTCGCCGGAAATTGTAAATTTTCTGATCGAACAGGGCCGCTACGCCTTTGAAAAAGAAATTGTCGGTGACGAACTTCGTATTTTCACCAAAATTCGCAAACGCGAAGACATCAAATTGCCCGGTATGCACACCAAGTGCGTCGAACAAACTACGGTAAAGGTTTTTGTCCCGGATATTTACGAATGGGACCCTTCCGAATGGGCGGCAGATCAAACCGACAAGCCAAAGATTTTGCGGCGAAAGGTGGAGTGACGGCATGAAAACGGGGTTGCCCTATGCATCTTGATAAGACAACCCCGTTGTTTGATTTATAAAAAAACAGGTTTTCTGCGGTGATCAAGCCCGGTTTCCGTAGCCCAGTACCCAGCCGATAACGCCGCCGGCCAAGCCGCCTACCACGATATTGGCGACAACATCGATCAGCGCGCCGTTCACACTTACCATATTTGTGGTTGCCAGAAACATCAGATCCAGGCTAATTGCAAACAAACCGCTAATCCAGGCGCCGGCAATCAAGCCCGTTTTGAAGGTGCTAATGTTCGCCCAGCGGTTGTAGATCAAGGCATACAACAGCGCCCATACCAGGCCGCTGACAAAAATCAGGACCAGGTTGGGCGGGCTCTTTTCCATGCCTTCAATTTGTGGGTTAACCTCGCGAAGGACATCCATCAGTAAAATGCCCCAAATCAGCCATCCAAGGAGAAAGGATGTTACGCCACCGGCCAGGGCTGCAAGTAAAACTCGGTTGTTCATTTTGTTTTGATTTTAGGTGAACAGTTAGTTTTTATTGGGCTAATGTAGAAATTTAACCAATGATACAAAACTAAAAACCAAGATACTCAATTTCTTGTTTCAAATTTTACCTGAAACACAAAACACCTCTTGCGCAATAAAATGTTGAAGCATACTTTGCCAAACCACCAGGCCCCGCTTCCCGACTGGGAAGCTAAAGTGGCAACAATACCCAACCGGAGCAGGCGCTTTGGCATCCGGGATTACATCCTTACCCTCGATGCGCAACGGGATTGCCAGGAAATTTCCTACCTGTTCACCTGCTACGAATTTCCCTGGGATGTGACGCGCTCGCTGGAGTTTGCCCTGTTCCGGGTTTTTGGCGTAGCCAAAGGCACCCCTCTGCTGGCAAGCACCGGCGAGTTTTTGCAACGGACCCAAAAACGCTACGACGATACGGTGCTGATCCTGTCTGAAATTCTCGAAAACGGCTACGACAGCCCCCGCGGGCAGGCGGCGTTGGTACGCATGAACAAGCAGCATGGTCGCTTCCGGATTCCAAACGACGAATACGTGTACACGCTTTCCACGTTTATCCTGGAACCGGCGCGCTGGATCGACAGGTACGGCTGGCGCAAGGTGACGGAAACGGAAAAACAGGCCGCTTTTTACTTCTGGACGGAACTTGGCCGGCGCATGGGCATCCGCGATATGCCGGAGTCTTATGCGGCTTTTGATGCATTCAACTGCGCCTACGAACAGGCACAATTTCGCTATGCGCCTGAAAACGAGCTGATCGCCGTGGCCACCCGGAATCTGATGCTCTCCTGGGTACTGCCCAGGCCATTGTTTCGGCTTGGCGCCCCGTTTGTCCATGCGCTCATCGACGATAAACTGCTTCAAGCCGTTGGTTTGCCTCCTACGCCGGCATGGCTGCAAACGCTGGTACGGCGTTCCGTCCGGCTGCGCGGGCAACTGGTGGGTCTGTTTCCGCCCCGTCGGAAACCACATCTGCTGACCAGGATTCCCAACCGGACGTACCCGGAGGGGTATTCGATTTCTGATCTGGGCGCGATGCCCTAGCCTGCAAACGGCCGCAGAAGCCGGAGTTCATTGCGGGGGTGCCGGTGTTGATCTAAAATGCTTTGGTCGGGTATTTTTGAATGGAGGGTGTCGCAAAAGTGCCGCGCCAATTTTGCCCGCTGTAACGTATTCAGTTTTGCTTCGAGACGCAAAGGCGCGAAAGATTACCCTTCGCGCCTTTGCACCTTCGCGGTAAAAAATATGTCGCGTCGGCGGGCAGAATTGGAAAAGCACATAGGAGACAACCTCAGGTTAGCATATCCAAAAACTGATCAAACAAGTATCGCGCGTCGTGCGGCCCGGGGCTGGCTTCCGGGTGGTACTGCACCGAAAAGGCGGGTTTGTTTTTTATCCGGATGCCTTCCACGGTGTTGTCGTTGAGGTTGATGTGGGTGGGCTCCACGAGGCTTGGCGAATCGTATACGGCCTGTTCGAGTACCCCGAAGCCGTGGTTCTGGCTGGTAATCTCGCCGCGGCCGGTCAGCAGGTTTTTTACCGGGTGGTTGATGCCCCGGTGGCCGTGGTGGAGTTTGTACGTGGGCAGGCCGACCGCACGGGCCAGAATTTGCTGACCCAGGCAAATGCCGAACAACGGCTTTTCATCGTTCAACATTTTTTGCGTAAGTTCCACGGCATAGTCCATCGACGCGGGGTCGCCGGGGCCGTTGGAAAGGAAGTAGCCGTCGGGGTTCCAGGCTTTGATCTCCTCAAAACTGGAGCGCGCGGGGAACACCTTGAGGTAGCAGTTGCGCTCGGCAAAACAGCGCAGGATATTTTTTTTCACACCAAAATCGACTACAGCAATCCGGCGCGGTGCATCGGGGTTGCCCATGTAGTACGGAATTTTGGTCGTCACCTGGCTGGAAAGTTCGAGACCGGCCATGGGCGGCGTTTCGCGCAAGCGCTTTTTCAGTTCGTCCAGGTCGTCGATTTCAGACGAAATAATGCAGTTCATGGCGCCGCTGGTGCGGATATGCTGCACCAGCGCGCGGGTGTCGACATCTTCAATGGCCACGAGTTTTTCGGCCTCAAAATAATCCTGAATACTTTTATCGGCCCGTTGGCGGCTGTAGGCGACGTTGAAATTGCGGCAGATAAATCCGGCAATTTTGATGCTCTCGCTTTCAATTTCGTCATTCTTGATGCCGTAGTTGCCGATGTGCACATTAGTGGCAGTCAGAATCTGGCCGAAATAGGAAGGGTCTGTGAAAATTTCCTGGTAACCGGTCATGCCGGTGTTAAAACAAATTTCGCCGGTAGTGGTACCCGGGTGGCCGGCCGCCTGGCCGTGAAATACCGTGCCGTCTTCGAGGAGGAGTGTGGCTTTTTTCAAAATATGGAAATTGGACGTTGGAACTGGTTTTCTCGCGCGCAAAGGTCGAACACCTGGCGGGGTTTTCCAAATGCCGGATAAATCCGTTCTTTGCCGGCGCCACGCGCTATGCCTAAACCATCCGAACTTCGGAACTTCCTCGACGCTGCCGTGCAGCGCTACAACCGGCCGGAATTTATCGAGACCGACCCGATCAGTATTCCTGCTGCTTTCCGCCGCCTGCAAGACCGCGAGATCATGGGTTTTTGGACGGCCACCCTTGCCTGGGGACAGCGCAAGACCATCATGCAAAGCGCCCGCCGATTGGTTGATCTGATGGACGGCGCGCCCTATGATTTTATCCTGAACCACGAGGAGCAGGACCGCGCGCGGTTTCTGGACTTCAAACACCGCACCTTCCGGGCCACCGACACGTTGTACTTCCTGGAGTTTTTTCAAAATTTTGACCGAAAAAACGACTCCCTTGAAGCGGCTTTCTCCCGGCATCTTTCACCCGAGTCGCCTACCGTTGAGCCTGCCCTGACCGGTTTTCACCGCGACTTTTTCGACCACCCCTGGGCGCCGGAGCGGACCCGCAAACATGTAGCAACGCCCGAGCGGGGCTCAACCTGCAAACGCATCAACATGTTCCTCCGCTGGATGGTACGGCGCGACAACGCCGGCGTCGATTTTGGGTTGTGGACGCACATTAAACCGGCGCAGCTGCTCATCCCGCTCGATGTGCACGTCGACCGCGTGGCCCGCCGCCTGGGGTTGCTCCGCCGCAAACAGACCGATTGGAAAGCCGTGCTGGAACTCACCGAAAACCTGCGGGCCTTCGATACGGATGATCCGGTGAAGTATGATTTTGCGTTGTTTGGGTTGGGGGTGTTGGCGGGGAAAAGTCAAGCTTAATCCGGCGCCAAAACACCCATTGCCTTCCAGTCTTCCCCGGAAAGTTCCGCGTCCGCAGGCTGTATCTGCCGGATCAGCACCGGCATCTCAGGGAAAACCACGCCGGCATCGTACAATTCGCGGAAATCTTTGAGCAGCACCTCCCAGGGATTTTGTTTTTGGAGCGGATCGTCCAGGTAATCCTTGTAAAACCGGCGTGCCGTATCGCGGTCGCCGGGTTGGTTACGCAGCCAGTAGGCATGTGCCAGGTTTGTTTTTATCAGGGCGCGGTATTGGTAGTAATTTACATCGGCTGTGGATGCAAAATAATTTTCGATTTCCTCCGAAAGTTGGATGACTTTCGAAAAACGGCTCGTGTCGCCCTTGTTGAGCAATAGAAAATAGGCTTGGTTCAGTTGGGCATTCATCCAGTGATTCTGCCAGGTGTTTTGTTCCTGTGTTATTTCCAGGGCATTTTTAGCCAGTTGGCTGGCTACGCTGCTCCAGAGGCAGGCTGAGTCCCATTGCATTTGCGCGCCGAACAGATTGGATTTGAGGTAAGCCCAGATGTAATCAGCGCGCGTGGAGTCTATCGTGGAAAGGGTTGCCAACCGGGCCCGGCGCATTTGATACAGCGCGTCCATCAGGTTGCGGCGTTTGTCGGGCAAGTGGCTGGCAATCTGCTCGATCTGGAACAATGCCTGCCCGAGTTCAGATGCCGAGCGGATATTGCCGTATTCCAGAAAAGCCTGTATTTCATTGCCTTCAACCAGGTTTTCATGGCCGAAATACATCCGGTGTATACCTTCCGCCTTGTCGTTTTGTGCGTTTTCGAAGGCCTGCTGCGCAGCGGCGGTATTGCCCTGGAGCAGGTAGGTCATACCCAGTTGGGTCTGCAAATCGCTGGTCAAAAGATCGCGGTAGCGTTGCGTTTGGATAAGATCGGCTTCCACTAGTTGCAGCAGTTGATCCGCTACCTGCAAGCCTTGCCGGTAGCTGGCAATTGCATTGAGCAGTTTGTCCCGGCTTTGGTAAATATTGCCCATCACCAGATGGTGCCGGGTAATCTCCGACAGGCGGGTACGTTCGTATTGCGCGGTTTGGAATGGGCCGTTGGCGCTCAGGTATTCATTGGCCCGCTGATAGTACAGGAGTGCCCGGTCGTTCTGTTGCTCAAATTTTGCCCATTCGGAATAGGCTTTGCCGAGCGCAAGCGACACTACCTCGAGGGTACGCTGGTATGTGACGGGGTCCAGCCGTTGCAGTTGCCGGGTATCGTTTAGTGCCGCTTCGAGCATTTTTACCTGCGTTTGATTGTTTTTTTGTGTTTGCGCAGCATTTAATTGTTGAAAAATGCGCCAGCGGAGGCGGGTTTTGACATCGAGCAGGGCAAGGGTGTTTTCGACGGAACGGTCCTTGCAGCGCTGGTTAAACGGCGCAAGTTGGCCAAACAGGCCGCACAGGCAATCCAATTGCTCCGGTTGAAGCAGGTTGTATTCCTGCAATTGCAAGACTTTGTTGTGCAGGCTGTCGAGCGAATTCCGGTCGAGCAAGCCGTTTTCATTTCCGGACTGCGCCGCTTTTAACGCCCATTCGACATACAAGCCTGCCGCGCTGCGAATATCGCCGCGCAACAACGCCGTATGCGCTTCTGCACGCACGGCAACAATGGGATTGCCAAAGTCGTGGCGCATGGCATCGGCCAGTTTTTGCGCAGGGGCAATTTGGTTGCGCAACAACAATTTCCAGTGATAGTCTTCAAACATCGTCAGCAGAATCGGACGCAATACGGCTTGGGTGCTCGGTTCTAATTGGCTGAACAAACTGGCTGCCCGGTCGCAGGAATGCCCCACACGTTCGATATTGTTGCTGAAAAGGGCTGTTTCCTGGAAATAATCAAAAAAAGACCGAATCAGCGGAAGGTCGCCGGAAGCAGCCAGCCGGGCGAAATTGTTCGGGTAGTCCAGGGCTTCCTCCAGGTTGTATTCGCGTATCTGGCTGGGCAGGAACGATACCAGTTTGCGGAAATCCGTTTGCATGGTTGCCCGGATGAGCGACACCTCGAGGTTCCGGATGATCCGTTTATTGCCGGCCAGGTATATTTCCAAACGGCGCCCGTTGTCGGCAAAACGCAGGTAATTGATCGCCGTGAGTTCAAGCGAGTCGAGGAGCGGTCGTTTGGCCCAGGTGAAACGCGCCTGCCCGGTGGCGACATCCCAAAAAATAATCGATCCGTCTTCATACCCGGCCACCAGCATGTTGCCGTCCGGGTGAAACTGCATGGTGGAAACCATGTGGGTTCCATTTTGACGAATCCGGGTTATTTCGTCGAGGAGGTCGTTTCGGCGGAACACGCGAATGTCGATGCCATCGGTGAAGGCAATAAACCCCTGCTTTTCCGCAAAAGCAACTTCGCGGGTTTCATATTGCTGGAGCCGCACGGAGCGCAGGGCTTCATCCGGTGGCAAGGCGGGGTTCCAGAGTTTGATCACCGTTGGCGCATCACCGGTATTATCGGGGTTTACCTCATGCAGCACAAGTAATTCGCCGGTCATTTGCACAAATCTTACCTGTTTTACAGCCCCGGCAAATGCCCGGGCAACTTCGATTTGCCCGGTTGCCAAATTGAGAATGGCGATCGAGTCCTCCGTTTCTGCCGCGTAAACGTAGTACTGCTCGTCCGGGCTGAAATCGCCAACAATCCCGCCATAAATTCCGCCGGGGGAATTCAGCGTAAACCGCTGCCGGTCAAGCCGGTCGGTGAGCACTACGGAGTTGTGGCCGGTCCGGTAGGCTATCCAGTTTTGTTCTACCAGGAGACTGGGGAAGAGGTTGTCGGGGGCATCCGGCATGTACTGCAATATGCGGCCGGGCCGGTCGGCATCGACAAGCAGGATGGAATCGTTGCGCCAGATAAAATAGGTGGAGCCGTCGGTGCTGGGCAGGATATATTTGTTTGAGCCCAAATTGGTTTGCTCCTCGCTATTGCCCGGCGATAATTCCCATACGACCAGTTTCCCGGAGAGGGTGGTTGTTGCCAGCCAGTGGTTGTCGGGCGAAAATTCGGCGCGGCTTAACTGCATATCGGCGTTTTCCTGTGGAATTAATGCGCCGTAGGTGTACGATTTTTTTTCCGGGTCGAACAGGTGCAACGTATTGCCTTTGTCTTCCAGATTGGCCTGATCGGTGGCGATATACGCTGCATTTGAGCTGAGGGCTAATAGCCGCCCGTCCAGGTGGGCCGCAGGCATGACCGGTTCAGTTGCGTTTTCCGGAATTTCAAAATAAACGGTGGTATTGTCGTTGGTAAAAATGGCTTTCCGGGCCAGTGGATCGAGCTGCATATCCGGTGCACGCCGGGAATGAAAGTCGGGTAGCCGGTACCCCAGTAAATACGTTTGCTCATGCCCCCACAGGCGGCCGACATTGCGCTGCGGGCTGTACACCACAAGGCTGTCGAGGTAGCCCAGCCAGAATGTGCCGTTGCCGCCGGCCATTTGGCGAATGCCGAACTCGACCTGAATACCGGTAGGCTCTGGGCTGGCGCGTTGCGCGTAGCCTTTCCGGGTGGCAAAAGCATCGCCTAAATCGAGGGCGTACACCGCCATTTCGCCCGGGTCGAGGTAAAAAAACGTGCGGCCGTCGGCGCTGAAGCAATACAACGACACCGAGCGCACCGGCAAGCGGAATACTTCCCTGGGGTTGCGCCAGAACAGGTAGGCATTGGGCGCCAGGAACAGCAACGTGCGGCCGTCGGGCACCGCGTCCATGTACACCATCGTGGTGTCTTCGAGTTGGATGGGCGCCTCCGGTTGGAGCGACTGGGCGTCCCATTGGAACAGCAGGCGGCGCGAGGGGGCGAACGCGCAAATCCGGGTGTTTTTACCCTTGCCAAGGAAGCGCACGTAGAGGTTGCTGTCGAGGTTGTCGCCGAGTTGGTAGCAAAAGGGCACCTGCATGCGGTCGTCGGGCAGGCCGGAGTGTACGGAGGGGGTATGGTACACGGCGTTGAACATGGCCTGGCGGCAGGCGTCGTTGTCTTCCGGGGCGATATACTCGTTGGCAAAATCGGCCAGGCGGAAGGCCAGCGAGCGGTTGAGGTCGCGCAGGAGTATGTTGGCGTCGTTGGCGCGGTTGGCGGCCAGGGCGTGGCGGGCCTGGCGGACGGCGTCCTGCTCTTTTTGGAGGAGTTCGTTTTGTGCGGCAGTTTTGCAACCGGCGATGCGGCGGTTGGCTTCCATGCGGTCGGCCTGGTCGGCGTCGGCGCAGTTTTTGGCGGCCCGGTAGAGGGCGGCGGCGTCATCCCAGTAGCCGCCGGCATAAGCACGGGCGGCTTCCTGGCAGGTGATGTCGAAGCATTCGGGTTGGTCGTATTGTAAAAACTGGCGGCTGGGCTGAAAGCGGCGGCGTACGGTTTCGGCCCGGCCGGTGGGCAGCCCATAGGTGGGCAGGGGGGCAGATGCGGCGGCGGCTCGCGGCTTCGAGTCGGCAATGGGGCCGGGCTTTTCCGCGCATTGCGCGATCAGGGATTTGATCTCTTCGGCCCGTTCGGGGATTTTCAATACCTCGGGGCAATTTTGCGCGTCGCGAAACCAGCGCAGCGCCAGGCGGCAGTCGCCGCGTTTTTGAGCCGCCAGGCCTTCTTCGAGGTTGCGCTGGAAGCAGTCGATTGGTTTTTGCTCGAGGGCGGGGGGGAGGGCTTGCTGGATGTAGTAGGGTTGTTCGCCTTTTTGGGCGTTGAGCTGGAGTGTGAAGATCAGGAGTACACCGAGTAGTGGGATGCGCATGGTGCTGTGTAGTTTTTTACAAAAAACGGACTTTTTTGGTAGAAGTGTGCAACTCTGCGGGGGCGTTGGAAACGTACGACACTACTTACCTGAAAACGTCACAGGACTACTGTGCCGAAACAAAAGTTTAGTAGGACGTCCCCCGGACCCTGGGGGAATGGGCCGGGACGTCCCTCTCCCCACCAAGGAGACACCATTGTAGTTTTTTGGTTTCTGATGGGAGGCAACCTTGGGCTTTTCTTTGTATGGGAGCATGTGTTTTATAATGAAAGAATGGCGAATCAATATACTGCCGCCATGGGCTTTTCATTTACTTTTATAAGTATTTATTTATTACAGAAAGAATATGATTTCAAACTTAATTTCTGGGACAAGATCGCGATAATATTCTTCCCTTTATTATATGCGATATCTATATATGTTGTTCTATTTACTAATGACTACTTTACGAAAAAAATACAATTTATATCAAATTCTATTTTATTTTCATCTAATAAACCCACTTAATATTGCATTCATTGGACTACTTCTCGGGTTGACGAAATTGAAAGACTTAGCAAAACCTTCCAACTTATTTATCTTCACGTACATCGTTCTTTTTTACGCCTATTTTTTTCATTCGAATTGGATGGGCTTTTGGCTGGGGACGCATATGCAAAGCTTCGATACGGAAATCTCAAAGGAACCCGATGAAGCGGCCGTCAATGACTCAATTAACATATCTGTTTTTTCATTTATTAGACCCGTCGGAAAGTGGTTTGCGAAAAGTAAGCATAGTTTAATTTTGTAGGATGATTCACCTTGATACAAAAACGGTTCAACGGCTTCGGACGATGCAACGCATCGAGAAAGACAAGCGTGTTTATATCAAGGTGACGGTATTGCTGATGCTGCATTACGGTTGTACGCCCCAGTTGATTGCCGAAAGTTTAGGCATCGACGATTCTACCGTATACCGCTACCGTCAGGCTTATGAAGAGTTAGGCTTGGAGGATTATTTGAAGACCTTTTTCGTGGCGTATTCGGGGCAGTTGACGCCGGAGGAAGAGCAGCAATTAGCGGGTGAACTTCGCCAGCGGCTGTACATCAACAGCAAAGAGGTAGCGGCATATATCGAGTCGGAGTTTGGCGTTCGGTATTCGCTTTCTGCCGTGGTCAAATTGCTGGGCCGCCTTGGTTTTGTGTATAAAAAGACAAAAGGCGTAGGTGTTAAGGCAGACCGCGAAGCGCAGGAGCAATTTGTACAAGAATTGAATGAACTGCTCAGCCAAGCCGATGAGGGTCAGGTAGTTTACTTCAACGACGCTGTACATCCGCAGCACAATACTCGCCCGGATTGGGGCTGGATTTACCGGGGAGAAGATTTTGAAATGCCGGCCAATCCAGGTCGCAAGCGGGTCAATATTAATGGTGCATTGAATGCCCACGAGGTAACGGATGTGCTGGTTGTTGAATCCGAGCGTGTTAATGCCCAATCCTGTATCAAATTGTGGAAAAAACAACGCCGAAGGCACCCCGGAAAAATCATTATCAACATCTGCGATAACGCCCCGTATTACCACTCCAAATACCTCAAAGAATGGTTGGCTGAAAACCCCTGGTGCAAAGTGATTTACTTGCCGCCATACGCCCCCAATCTGAATCTGATTGAGCGATTATGGAAGTATTTGCGCAAGAAGGTGACTTCATACAATTTCTATGAGCACTTCGCCGAATTTCGCCAAGCCATACTCGACTTTTTCAAAAATATCAAAGAACATAAACAAGCGCTGGAGTCACTCCTGACGCTCAACTTTCATATTGTCGGACTATAGTGGTTTTTCGCAAACCACTTTCCGACGGGTATAACCCTGGCTTGGATACCACAACCCTAGAAAGTGGCACATCAGGTAAATTTATTCTTCTTGAAACTTGGTCAGAAAATTGTTTTCCTATCAGGGCCATGGTGAACTTCTGGCTTCTACGCGACTATAAAATATAAATCTATCACCATGATAAGAATGAAATAAATACTGAATATTTTAATATTTTATCATTTGAAAATAATTAAAAGCTTTTTATCCAAAATTTTATATGTCGTTTACCTTTTGGAATCTTGGATAGATGAGAAACTATAAGAATTAGAGGATAAACGTACCAATTAAGGAACCCCCAATATTTTGGATGATTAGACTAACAAAAACAAGATGACAGAATTATGAAAACTTCCATTCCTGTTCCCTTGTAAGGGTCTTTGCCAATATTATTTGTTCGAGATAAATTATAGCAAATCCATAATTCATAACAACAAGAAAATGAATTGCACTATAACTCCAACAAATATCATATATCTACTTCTTCTGCTTCCGCTATTAATGCTGTTACTTGGGAAACAAAAATTAGAGCATAAGCATTCCTGATAATATTAGGAAAAAGTAAATTAATTTGTCTTGCTCTAGAATTTTCGATGTTCTTCATCAAGGTGACTTCTAATGTTACAAAAAGAAAACAGTTCTGATGAAGAAATGTTAGGATGTTAATGAAAAAAAGTTTCAATTATTTCAAATCCTTTGATTAGTAATGATAAAAACTTATCCATTTCTTATTGTGGATTAGGTACAGCGTTCATACTTCGTAAATTATTACAGCCAAAATAAATGCAATAATTTGAAGCCAAATTTTGTCGTTATTTATTCTCCAAGCCTCCTCTTTACTACCTTTTATTGCCCAAAGGATTAGATACATGATAAATTTCCCAGATGTAATAGCTGACAAATCTGCCAATCATTCTTCCTGTACTCGGTGCTTGTAAAAGATGAATTCTTTCATTTTGAATATTTTTTGATAATTTTTTGATTTCGGTGTTGACTGCTTTATTTGGTTTCCCACAACTTTGTACACCTGAAAACGAAAAACCAAAATCCGCAATGCGCCTTTTACTTCGTCGTTTTCGGGAATATCGTCTTTACCCAACCTGTTACCACACAACTACACTGTTCTTCCCCCAAAAAACTCCGGAGAAAGGGCAGTGCAAAAATATGCTTATCAAGCCTGGTCAAGTGCGATTTATTTAGCGTCGACAAACTTAACCCAATTTTACTGCCATGTCAAAATGACGCGCACAAAAATTGCCGGACATTCGGCATTCCGGTCCATAGGTGCATCGGACAATGCTATAAATTTGCGTGCTCCAAACTAGGGGTGTTAAGAGAAATTTTCAGGAAGGTTGTTTTTGTAAAAACTCAACATTTTTAGCAATGTTGCGTATTTCCCGCAGAGTAACGCTGAGTTTTACAGAATTCCGCAGAGTTTATATTCCGTTGAAGGAAAATCCTGCGAGTTAACTTTGTGCTACTCTGCGGAAATACGCTACGTGCCAACCTTAGCCGGAAAACACTTTAACACCCCTAACTCCACACGTCAAATTTTACATCAAATGATTTCCGCTAATAAAAACGCCTAATGCCAGGGGCCATCCTTTCTTTCCTGGGTCGTTACCTTCGAATGGGGCAAAGCCATGCATTATCCATTTGGCAGCTTGTCGACCTGTTCTCTTAGCCATTTCAACAACAGCGAAGCGACCGCCAACAACTCTAATATTGGTTTTTTGCTGGCTTGCTTCGCTGCCTCGTATTGCCTGTTTGCCCGGCAGTTTTCCAAACGGCTGTTTTGATCGGTGCGGGCATGGTGGGCTGCTCGGTTTTCAAGTCGTTGTCCGGGCTATTGAGCGTCAACCTCAAAATGCTGATTGCACCGGTTCTGCCCTTGGGTCGGCAGGTGTTGTGCTCTGAGTAGGTAGGCAGCCGTAGATTGCTTTTTCGCACCACTGGAGGCACAGACGGCACAGAAAAGCTTATTACATACAACTCCGTTGAACTCTTATGTAGGTAGTCGGGTTCACTGATTACAGCCATCAACTTAAGGCGAATAGATTTGAGATTCAATTGATTACATGATTGCAGATTACATGAATACATGATTGTTGAATAGAGAACATACCGGCAATGTTGAAATACCGCTGCCGCGAAATGTTATTGAGTACACTACAGGTACTTCTTCAATCATGTATTCATGTAATCAATTAATCGTCAATTTATTACGACTAAAAATCCCTTAAGTTGAAGGCTATGGGGGCCGGGGGTGGGGTTGACACGGCGGAGCCAAATTTGCCAAAAATGCCCCGTTGATTTCAATCCTGTTAAAAGCATTTCAACCAACTTGTGGGTAATCGTGGTTCTTTGGATAGGGCATAGCCACGTCACCAGAAATACAATTCTGATTATCAACAGATTACATGATTGCAGATTGTTACGGGATTAAGGCTTGATTTAAGAAGTGGTTCACCAACCCGGAATACAGGCGGTAGGGGTATTGATATTTTGAGGGCTTGAATAGGTACGGGTACTTCTTCAATCATGTAATCATAATCAACCAACCTTTAATCAAATACAACACCAGCACCCTTAAGTTGATGGCCAGGAAGGGTAATGGATTTAGTTGCCAAGTCTGCCCTTTCCACCAAAGGCATTTCTCCAGAAAATCCCGTACTTGGCTGGAAACAATCACACCAAAAGGCAAGCACCCTCCTCCTGTTCTGCCCTCGCCTTATGCTTTAGCCTTCCCGGTTTTGCCCAGAAAACAACCGGTCACGACCGCTGCCCCCAAAACCTGTTTTCGAAGAAAATCTATTCAACGCCCTCGAATGGCGCTGCATCCGCCCCTTCCGAGGCGGGCGTTCGGCGGTGGTGACCGTTGTGCCCGGCAAAACTGAATCTGTTCTACTTCGGCGGCACGGGCGGCGGCATCTGGCGCACCACCGATGGCGGACGCAGCTGGGAAAATATTTCCGACGGCTTTTTCGGCGGCTCCATCGGGGCCATCGAAGTGGCGCCTTCCGACCACAATGTGCTGTACGCCGGTGGTGGTGAGGTGACGGTGCGCGGCAACGTCGGTTACGGCTCGGGCATGTGGCGCAGCACCGATGCCGGACAAGTTTGGTCGGCCGCCGGACTGAAAAACAGCCGCCACATCCCGCGCATCCGGGTGCACCCGGAACAACCCTGACCTGCGTGTACGCTGCCGTGCTGGGCGACTTGTTCAAACCCTCCGAAGAGCGCGGTGTACCGCCTCCAAAGACGGTGGCAAAACTTGGGAACGCATCCTGTTCGTCGGGTGCCAATGCCGGCGCTGTCGACCTGCATGGACCCCACCAACTCATGCATCCTGTACGCCAGCACCTGGCGTATCCGCCGCACAATCTCTACAGCTCGAGCAGCGGCGGCGCCGGCCTGGCCTTTGGAAAGCACCGACAGCGGCGACACCTGGACGGAGATTACCCGCAAATGAAGGGCTGCCGCAAAAGATACCATCGGGATTGTCGGCGTGACGGTGTCGCCGGCCAACCCCACGCGTAAGGGCCAATGTGGAGGCTGAAAACGGCGGGGTGTTCCGCCTCGACGATGGCGGAAAAATGGGCCAGGCTCAATGAGGACCGCAGTCTGCGCCAACGCGTCTCATACTACACCCGCATCTATGCCGATACGGAAGATGAAGACAAGGTGTACGGGGTGAACGTCGCCTACCATGTGTCTAAAGACGGCGGCAAAACCTTCACGGCCAAATACGCACCGCACGGGCGACCACCACGACCTCTGGATCGCACCCGAAGATTCCGGCGCATGATCATGGGCGACGACGGCGGCGCGCAGGTCGTTTACGACGGCGACACCTGGAGCACGTACCACAACCAGCCCACAGCGCAGCTTTACCGGGTAATCACCGACGACGACTTTCCGTACCGCACCGGCGTGGCGCAGCAGGACAACAGTACGCTCCGGATACGCCATCGCACCGAAGGCGCTACGATTGGCGAGAGTGACTGGGAACCTACGGCCGGCGGCGAGTCGGGGCACATAGCCATTGATCCTGCCGACAACGATATTGTGTACGGCGGCTCCTACCACGGCTATCTGATTCGGGTGGATCACTGGCGCAAAACCCCTCGCAGCGTCAACGTTTGGCCCCGAAGACAACATGGGCCACGGCGCCGAAAAGATGCCCGCTACCGTTTCCTACGGAACTTCTCTGATACTTTTTCGCCCCACGATCCAAAAGAAACCGTACGCGGCGTCGAACCACCTGCACGTCACTACCGATGCCGGGTCGTAGCCATAAAGCCATCAGTCCGGACCTGACCAACAACGACAAGGAGCGCCAAAAATCATCCATGGCCCGATCACGCAAGACAATACAAGCGTGGAATACTATTGCACCATTTTCGCCGCCTGCGAATCGCCCTACGAATCCGGCCTGCTCTGGACGGGCAGCGACGACGGGCTTGTGCACGTCTCCCGCGACGGCGGCGCCAGTTGGGCCAATTTGACCCCGCCCGCCATGGGAAATGGTGCATGGTCAACAGTGTGGAGCCTCCGATCCGTTCCGGGCAAGGGCGGCGTATGTGGCGGCTACGTCGTTTCTGTCGGGCGACTACCGGCCCTACCTGTTTCACACTGCAGACTACGGCCAAAGCCTGGCGTGCGATCGTCAACGGTGGCCGATCCCGGACACTTTACGCGGGTTTTGCGCGCCGACCCTGGGAAAGAGCAGGCTTGCTTTACTGCGGCACGGAGTGAGGGCATGTACATCACTTTTTGGACGATGGCGCCAACTGGCAGCCTTTCCAACTCAACTTGCCCGTTGTGCCCATCACCGATCTGACGGTGAAAACGACAACCTGATCGTGGCCACGCAGGGGCGCAGCATTTGGATGCTAGACGATCTGACGGTGTTGCATCAGTTGAAAGGGGAAATACGGGAAAAGACGTTTCACCTGTTTCAGCCGATGCCTACGTACCGGATGAACGGCAGGCAGGCGCGGAATTCGAAAACCACCGGCACCAATCATCCTGGCGGGGTGATGATGCATTTTTACCTGAAGGAGAAGCCGGAGGAAAAAGATACGGTACAACTGGATGTGTTGGATGCTTCGGGCGCAGTGGTCCGTACTTTTTCAAACCAAAATAAAAAGGAGGATAAGCTGGGTGCGTTGAAAGCGGGGCAACCGCTTTGTTTGGAATACACGTTATCCGAATGCCCAAAAATTTGACGGCCTTATCCCCTTGGTCGACCGACCTGGCTGGTCCGCCAGCCTGGGGTACTGGGTAAGGTTGAGCAATAACGGGCAAAGCCAGGAGCAAGCTCTTTGACCTGCTACCCGACCCGGGCGTGCGGAAGCCGGCGCCGGTGATTTTCAGCAACAATTCGATTTTTCTAAATCCTGTTCGGACAAACTTTCGGAAATACACCAGGCAATCGGTCATATCCGGGACCTGCGGGCGCAGATGAAGAGCCTGGCCGGTCGTTTGCCCAAGGAGGATGCCATGGAATCGCTCCGCGAGCAGGTTGCGCAGATCGACTCCCGGATGACGGCGGTGGAACAAACCTTGTATCAAACGAAAACCTGCTCCAGCCAGGATCCGCTCAATTATCCGGTTCGGCTCAACGACAAACCTTCGGTAATCTGATGGAGGTTGCCGAGACAACGGCGATTTTGCACCGACCAGTCAGGCTGCAGAGGTCAAAGCGATGTTGTTTGGCCTGATCGATGCGGGAAGTTGGCGAAATGGCAGGCTATTCAGGAACAGCAGTTGCTGGCGCGTTGAACCGGATGATCCGGGAGTTGGGGTTGATGTGGTGCGGGTGAAGGAGGAATGAGGATTTATTT